>CAWCJS010000001.1:0-273205 GCA_963795795.1 uncultured Actinomycetes bacterium
TGGTTTCCTGCTTGCTGCAACCAGCGCCGCACCGCAAATCCGGGGCCTTATTGCCGGAATCATGCAGTGGCTCCAGTCCTCGGGAAAGGGGTGATGCGAGATGCCTAACAGCAACCCGTATTCCGCGATCGACATTCCAGAGGTCATGAGTCGTAACCAGGCCGCGCGCAACATCGTCTCCGGATTCGCCCAGCGACGCCGACATGTGCGGTGGCATGGCAGCACATCGAGACCGCTCTCGCCGACGCGCGGGACTTGGCCACCGAGGTAACCCGACTGTCCGCCGATCTGGCGACCGCGCGTCTATCGCACGCGAACGCGCTTGCCGCGATGCGCGCCACGATCAGCGCACAGCGCGACGGAGAAGCGGACCCTCTGTACTACCTCCGCGATGAGCTGAACGCGCCTCAGAACCGCTCTGAGGCACGCGGAGGGGGCGACGATGACTAGCTACCGCCGAATGCGTCGGCAAGCTCGCCAGATCCGCCGCAGCGGCATGCAGCCCATGATGTTCGTCAACGCCGATTCAAGCCAGTTCCCGACTCCTGTGGGCGTGATCCTCGCTCGGTTCGCTTGGCGCTACCGCTCGGAGCTGGCGCCGTTCGGAGTTGCCGCGATGACGGTAAGCGCGGCGTGCTGGACGCATGCCGCGCTGGCGAAGTGGTGGGTACTCATCCTGATCGCTTCCACGGTGGGCGCATGGCTGATCGCAGTCTTCGGCGCGAGGTTCGGACTCGCACCTATCGCGGAACGCGCCTATGCCGCCTCGGTGGCGTTCACGGTCGGCGGTTGGCTCGCCATGTCGAGTCTGCTAGGCCCGTTCACGCCACCGCTTCCGCAAGTCCTGGGAATCGGCACGATGGTTCTGGCCGTGCCGTGGTGGGCGCACCGACGCCGACGCGCGAAGGTTCGCGTAGAACGCAAGCTCGCGGCATGGCCGGACATCGCCCGCGCAATCGGCCTCATCGGTTCGGAGGTCATGTCGGCCACCGTGGATGTATGGGGATGGCGCGCGAGGTTCCGACTCGCACGCGGCCAGACCATCACCGATGTCACCGCGCGGATTCCCGCGATCGAATCCGGCCTCGGCACATTCCGCGGTGCCGTCCGCGTGTACCCCACGCCTGACGATCTAGCGAACCGTTTCGAGTTGCGTGTACTCGACACCGACCCTCACGCGGACGCTATTCCGTGGCCTGGCCCGTCCGTCCGGTCGATAACGGAACCGATCGAGCTAGGGCCATTCGAGGATGCGGCACCGTGCCGCGTGCTTTTCCTGCGTCGGCATGCGCTGTTCGCCGGCACGACAGGTTCGGGCAAGAGCGGCGGCCTTAACGTGCTCATGGCGAACCTGACCGCCTGCCAAGATGTCATCATCTGGGCTATCGACCTCAAAAAGGGAATGGAACTCGGCCCGTGGCAGGAATGCATAGACCGGCTCGCCACGACCCCGGAGCAGGCAGCCGCATTGCTCCGCAACGCGGTCGCGATTCTCCAAGCCCGCGCGGAATACCTCGCGGAGCACGGTCGGCGTACCTGGGAACCATCCCCGGAAATGCCCGCGCTAGTCATCATCATCGATGAATACGCCGAGCTAGCCGAGCAGGCACCCGACGCAATGGACGACACCGACTCAATAGCGCGCCTCGGACGCGCCCTTGCCGTGACACTGGTAGCCGCAACCCAACGGCCAACGCAGAAAGCCATGGGGCAAGGTGCCGTCCGATCGCAAATGGACATGCGGATATGCTTCCGCGTCCGGGAACCGCGAGACGTGGACCTGGTCCTGGGCCAGGGAATGCTCAGCGCCGGCTGGAACGCCCATAAGCTCAACGCGCCCGGCAAATTCCTGATCTCTGCACCGGAGCACGACATTCCCCGTCGCGCCCGCGCCTACCTCGTCACAGACGAAGCGGTTGCGTACACCGCAGCGCGCCACGCGCAGATACCGCGCCAACTCGACGACATATCGCGCGCAGCAACAGATACGACATACACGGACGATGCGCGCACCATTCCTGCCGACACCGAAGAAATCTCCGAAGAGCGCATAGACGCGAACTCGATGCTCTGGGAAGCACTCTCCAGCGCGCCCCCGGAGGGAATCCCGGTAAGCGAACTGATCGCCATCACCGGGATGAGCCGACGATGGGTCTTCTGGCGCCTCAAGCAGCTCGCCGAACGCGGTGAGGCAGTCCAGACGGTACGCGGCCACTGGCGGGCAGCGTCATGACTCTCCGTAACCGGGAGTGCAAAGTGCAAGTGCAACCCTCGCGCGTGTCTGCACGTATAGCGGCACTGACAGTCGTTGCACTTGCACTTGCACTCACCCGATACCCGGCTACCCCCAGCGACCACGAGGGGCGGCCGGCACCCGCGACCGGAGACAACCAGCCACGCGGCGGACAGCACACAGAGCCGCAAAAAGGAACGCTAGGCGGTTCCAACCGACTCCTATCGTCGCGCGACGTCGCCGCAATCCTCGCCATTCCTGAGCGCACCGTCCGCGACAAATGGAAAGAATGGGGACTGCCGGCCTACAGGATCGGAAAGCACCTACGATGGAAAGAGCGCGACGTATACGCGTGGATCGAACGCCAGTCCGCATTAGTTTCGTGAACAGTCCCCTGAGACTGGGTGACCCTTGTGGGTTAGTAATTTGGATGCCATTCCTCGCCGTGTTTAGTTGCTTTCATGAAATGCAGCCACTTGTGATTATCCGGCATCATGTAGCCTTCGCCTCCCCAGCCAGTCCTGCATCCTCCAGAGCCTTCGCCAAGGCGGTCGGGTGCATGATGACCAGAAACGATTCACGAGCGGTCGGAGAGAGGCGGTGCTGCAATCGGTCATCTCTGGTCAAGAACACATGGCAGCCTGTTGCGATGGCCTCCGAAACCGAAGGAGCGTCCGTTGGTCGCTACTGCTCCCTTCGGGAAGCGCGGGAAACGGAGAAACGTTCTCAAGGCTTTCTTTATCCAGCAGAGTGCATTGAACTGCGGCCAAGAAATGGTGAAGTTGCGTGGCGCGTAGCTCCCACTGAGACTCATTTATTTCGTGCTGTGCATCGCTGATCTGACGTTGGGGTGCTCTTATACGAATGTCGCGCATCATCCAAAGCTGAACCAGGGTATACAGCGCCACCAGCTCTTGACGATACTGAGTCTCCGAAATGGGAGGATCAAACTCATATTCCTCATCATCTTCTGGACCCAGATCAGATCGCCAAACTCCGCGTAGTCGATGAGGATATTTGTATCCCAGGCAATCCTCAAAGGGCCGTACCCGTTCCTTCCGAGGAATATCTCAGTACAATTCTCATAGAAGAATCCGCCGCCTTCCAGGCTGTCGTCGTCTTCTGGCGCTAGCGAATACTTATTAGCGACTAGCCGTGGAGGGATTCGTTCTACCTCGAAAGAAAAGTGAGCTTGGATATGTTCCTCGTCAGCGACTTGTTTATATTCATCATCATTGATAGCCGACATGTTGGTTTCCATTCAAGTTCTATTGCCGTGTCAGGCAACGTTTGCACCGATCGCTGACGTCAGCACTGCCTTGACATCCTCGAAGCTGGTCTCCGCATTGAACTTGGCCTGGCGATGCTTCCATCGGCGTCCCCGGAACTCGATCCTCGATCTCACCGCGGACTTCCTGAAGCGTATCTTCACCGAGGGCATGGCGAGCATCGCGCTTCAAGGGCGTGACATGCGACGCGTTCAAGGCGGCTGGTCGCTGCGAGCATCGTCAACCCGGACAAGGCCACCGTCAGCGGAAAGCTTGCAGCGCGGTGCTCACCGTGGCCTCCACGGCGAGAAGCGCAGCAACAGGCCGGGGTTGGCCGGGAGCGGAGCTGTCCTCCCTCACGTACCCGCCGGGCGCAAGGTGGACGCCGCTGCCGCGTAAGTTCACGGACCTCCGAGAGGGCGTAAGGGCTAACAGCTTCGCACTGCCCTTGTTCGTCACCCTGCGCACGAACTCGCGCCAGGCCGTGTCGTACCGGCCAGGCCGTGACCAGGTGAAACCGTCTACAGGCGACTCATAGGGACTAGGCCTCACGCCTGTCACGCCCGATTGCGCCCGACTCGGCGCAACCGTTCCCCCTCGCGTCAGGTGAAGTGCTAGTCTCGGCACCCGAGGAGGATGTCACCCTGATGGACGGCGAAGTAGGTACATATAGCACGAGCAGCATCCGCGAGCAGCGTCGTTATGAGGAGAAGCGGATCGCCTTGCAGGAGAGGCGGCTCGCCGTGCGGCATCGTCGACTTGCCGCGCTCGCCAAAATCGACGAAGGACATGAAGAACTCGAACAGGCCGAGCACGAGAATGAAGAACTCGAACAGGCCGAGCGCGAGTTGGAGGCGTTGGGCCGCGAGGGAACTTCGTCCGAGCAACCCGTAGAAGCCGAAGGACTCGAGCAGCTTGCCGAGGCCGTCACTGAAGAGCCCAAAACCATCAGCGAGCGCTCGAAGTACATCATGAAGGAGCAACCCGGTATCAAGCTTTCCCCACGAGACTTCGCGGTCAAGTTTTACGCGAACGGGTGGGTGGAAGCCGGCACCAGCATGGACGTCATCCTGCAGAGACTTCGGCACTCTCTGCGCCGCCTCGCGGACCGAGACCCCCATATTGAACGCGACGAATCCGGCATAACGCACTACTTCTGGTACGTCTCGCACCCTGACGGCGACGCGCCGGTCCCTGCCGTGCAAGTCAACGGGGCATCGCACACGGCACTTCAAGGGGGGCGGACGATGACCTAGATAGATAGGTAGGTCCCCCGCGGAAGTTCCTTTGCCCAAGGCGGCCGACGAGGGACCTCTCCCAAGACTGCCTAGCCGCTACCAGCGGATCCGCAGCCCAACATGCGCCCCTAACAGGGCATTCGCATGCCCAAGACCGCCCTAACACGCTTGACCGGCCTGGTAGGAGCACTGGCATGCCACAAAATGTCAGCCCCGCCGACCGCACATAAGCCTCACCCACGACCGGATCATGGACCAGCGCAATCGCTGCTCCCGGTACTCGACGCGTTAGGCAACCCGCGGATTCGGCTGGCCCCAGAAGGGTTGGGCCGGATCAGTCGGCCTACGTGAGTCAGATCTCGGAGAGGATAAGGGGTGAACAACGACAACAACAGGCTGATCGGCCTGTGGGTCGCGGTCGCGGTGCTGCTCGGCCTGTTCGTCGGTGCGGCTGCTGGGGTTATCACGTGGAGCGGCAATCACCACCCCGGGGCCGCCATGCTCAGCGGAGGCGGTACGTGCTTTGCGACCATCACGATTTCCCTCCTCATCATCAATACGTTGCGTAACCGCCCATAGCGGTCAGCCGGGTGGTGGCATCGGAAGGGTTCAGACCGCGATGGCCTGACCCCTCAGCCCGTCCTAGCGTCCGGCCTCGTGTCAGTGGCGCAGCCCGAGCGCCCCCACGATGCCTAACTGGTTCCATCGCCTGGGCCAGGTCCAATCGGCCAGCCTTCACGTGAGCCAGTAGCGCGCGAAACGTCTTCGGGCGTGACGATCAGGTGCCCACGCGCTTGAAGTCACGGATGAAACGACGATGCAAGCGGAAGTCCGGAGCCTACGCTGTGCGTAAGCTGTTGCTCCACTCAGCAAACTCGGCATCCAGCGCCGCTACGGCTCGCTTGGCAGCAGAGGGCAGCAGATGCCCGTACACCTGGTGAGTCACGTTGATGTCCCGATGGCCGAGGAAGTGAGCAAGCTCGGTGATCTGGACGCCTCGCGCGAGCATCGCCGACGCGTAGGCGTGGCGCAGCGAGTGCGGAGAGAACCCGTCCGCGATGCCGGCTGCCTCGGCAGCGTGCATGAACCGGAAGTAGATCGTGCCGTACTGCTGAAACAGCCTGCCGTTCCCTGGGATGAGCGGGCCATCGGGCATGTCCCGGACCATCTCCCATAGCCAGGAGGGCACGGGCACGTCTCGGTACTCGCCTGCCTTGCGGTGCTTGAGCGGTTCCCGCTTCCCGCCGTTCCCCGACGCCTGCCATGCCACCCGCAAGACGGTGCCGCCCTCTATGAAGTCCTCCCTGCTCACGGCCAGCGCCTCTTCGATGCGCAGACCGCAGCCGCGCATGAGCCACACGCACAGTCCCGCGCCGCCCACGGCGCGCTTGGTGTCCGGGTTGATGCCGCCGTCCGCCACGAACTTGACTTGCTCGTACGTGGGGAACACGAAGCTCTTGCGGGAGTACCGGCCACTGTCGGCAAGCTCGATGCCGTCAAGACGATGCTTGCTGAGCTTGCCGGCCTTCACTGCCTCTTCGACGGTTCCCACGATGACATGTCGCGCTTGCTGGCGGGGCGTGTTGCTCAGGTGCCTCATCGTGACCGCTAGCAGCTCCATCACGCCGTCACGGTCGTTTGCCACCTGGGCGACCGTCATGTCGCCGAACACGGGCTGGACGTGCTTTCGGTACACGCTCCGGTAGTGGTACTTGCTGGCCTCGAGGATGGGCAGGCGCGAGATGAACGACTCGGCAGCTTCACCGAAGTTTTGCTTGCCTGTACGCCCGTGGTGGGCGAACGTGATGTCGCCGGACCGCTTGTCCACGGTGAGCTTGAGCTGGAAGTCCTGGGCAAGCTTGCGACCAGAACCGTAGCTGACGCGCCCGTTGCGTAGCTCATCCTTGAATGACTTCTCAAGCTGCTTGCCGTTGACCCAGTAGCGCAATGTCCAAGCGTGCTTGCATCTCTCGATGGTGTCGGGCTTGCACGTATGCTGGCAGGTGCCAGCGGCGCACTGCTTGACCGTCTCGGGACGGTGGTTGGACATGTCGCACTTCTTGAAGATCACGCCCGTGCGGTTGACAGCAAGCGCCATGCTGGCTCCCTGACTTCTCTCTGACGTAGAGGAGCGTTGCGGGTAGTTTACCTGCGACAACTGATAGGTTAGGACACATGCCGGAGTTCATCTACGTGATGAGAGCCGTGCGCAAGGCGCACGGCGACAAGGTCATCCTCGACGAGGTCACGCTGGCGTTCCTGCCCGGCGCGAAGATCGGCGTCGTAGGCCCGAACGGCATGGGCAAATCCACACTGCTCAGGATGATGGCCGGCGTGGAGCAGCCGTCCAACGGCGATGCGCGCCTGCTGCCTGGTTTTACGGTCGGGTTGCTGGCCCAGGAACCCGAGCTGGACGACACCAAGACGGTCCTCGGCAACGTCGAGGACGGCGTGGCCGGAACCATGCGGCTGCTCGCGGAGTACAACGAGATCGCCGAGAAGCTGGCGACCGACTACTCCGAGAAGCTGCTGGAGCAGATGGGCCAGCTCCAGGAGGAGCTCGACCACAAGGACGCCTGGGACCTGGACAGCCAGATCGAGCAGGCCATGGACGCGCTGCGCTGCCCGCCGCCGGACGCGGACGTCACCAGCCTGTCCGGCGGGGAACGGCGGCGGGTCGCTTTGTGCAGGCTGCTGTTGTCCCAGCCCGACCTGCTGCTGCTCGACGAGCCGACCAACCACCTGGACGCCGAGAGCGTGCAATGGCTGGAGCAGCACCTGGAGAAGTACCCGGGGACCGTCGTCGCGGTCACCCACGACCGGTACTTCCTCGACGACGTGGCCCAGTGGATCCTCGAGCTCGACCGCGGCCACGCCTACCCGTACGAGGGCAACTACTCCACCTACCTGGAGACCAAAGCGGCCCGGCTGAAGATCGAGGGCGCCAAGGACGTCAAGAAACGCAAGCGCCTCGAGGACGAGCTCGAGTGGGTCCGGTCCAGCCCGCGGGCGCGCCAGGCCAAGAGCAGGGCCAGGCTCGAGCGGTACGAGGAGATGGCCGCCGAGGCCGACAAGAACCGCAAGCTGGACTTCGAGGAGATCCAGATCCCGCCGGGCCCGCGCCTGGGCAGCGTGGTGGTCGAGGTCGGCAACCTGGTCAAGGGGTTCGGCGAACGGTGCCTGTTCGAGAACCTCTCGTTCAGCCTGCCGCGCAACGGCATTGTCGGCGTCCTCGGGCCGAACGGCGTCGGGAAGACCACGCTGTTCAAGATGATCATCGGCGAGGAGCAGCCCGACAAGGGCACGATCCGCGTCGGCGAGACGGTCCGGATCGCCTACGTCGACCAGGCCCGGGCGCGCATCGACCCGAAGAAGAACGTGTGGGAGGCCATCTCGGACGGCGAGGCGCACATCCGGGTCGGCAACGTGGACTTCCCCAGCCGGGCGTACGTGGCGGCGTTCGGGTTCAAGGGCGCGGACCAGCAGAAGCCGTCCGGGATCATGTCCGGCGGCGAGCGGAACCGGATGAACCTGGCCCTCACCCTCAAGCAGGGCGGCAACCTGCTGCTCCTCGACGAGCCGACCAACGACCTGGACGTGGAGACGCTGGCCTCGCTGGAGAACGCGCTGCTGGAGTTCCCCGGCTGCGCGGTCATCACCAGCCACGACCGCTGGTTCCTCGACCGGGTGGCCACGCACATCCTGGCCTGGGAGGGCGGCGCGAACTGGTTCTGGTTCGAGGGCAACTTCGAGTCCTACGAGAAGAACAAGATCGAACGCCTGGGCGCCGAAGCGGCCCGTCCGCACCGCGTCACCTACCGCAGGCTCACCCGCGACTAGGCGGCCCGATCCCGTCGGCAAAGCCCGCGCTTGCTGCGGAAACGCTCCACGCAATTGCGTAAGACGTTTCCGCCGAAACGTTCCGGTCCCGACCAATCCAGACCGAGACAACCGCCTGGCTTCATCCGCTTACTACGCCCGTCAATACCGCTGAGCGGGCCTGCCCTGGCGTTCTCCGCTTAAGCGCGGGCCGCGCCGGCCCGTGCGGCGCGAGCCGGTGCGACCCGGGCCGCGGCGGTCGCCGTCCTCCCGCGGCCGGGGTACGCCGCGTAGCGTGCGGACGGTCGCGGCCGGGGCGGCGAGCGGCCACTCGTAGACCAGTTCCTCCCCGACCCGGAGCCTGGCCCAGCGCGCCGCCTCCACCTGCAGCCCTCGCGCTGCGCGGGCCAGCGCCTCGGGCGACGGCACGCCGGCGACATCGGCCGGGTCCGCGCCGGGTTCCTTGACGGGGACCACGGACAGCTTCGCGCGGGTGATACGCCGGATGTCGTCGCCGGACGGGGCGTCGAGCATCGCGATGGCCTCGACCAGGTTGGCGAGCAGTTCGGCCCGCATGATCCGCTGACGCTGCGCCCGCTTCAGCTCGTCGGAGCGCTCCGCCGAGTGCGGCGGTCGCCGGCCCTCGACGTGTTCCATGCTCGTATAGACCATGCCCGCAGCGATGCCACCCCAGATCCCGTCGGCGACGCCGAGCTCACGCTCCACCACGAAGTGCCGCAGGTCGTGCGGCAACTCGGTCCCCGGCCTCGTGAACTCCTGCATCCGGTAGACCACGCCGTCGTCTCGCTCGATGACCGAGTAGGCCCTCGACTGATCGGGAAACCGCCGGAACGTGATGCGCATGAGCCCACTATGCGCACCTCCTCCGCCGACGGCCTAAGCATTTTCCGCGGGACACGAGGGCCAGCCGCGGGTACCCATGCGATAGCTTCACCGTCTGGGGAGAGTGGGCGCGGGTGAGGATACGGCCAGGAGGCGGCGATGGCGCGGCGGGTAAACAGTGAGCTGTTGCTGGTAGGGAGCCTGCCGGCGGACTCGACCAATTCGGCGCTCCGCGCTGCGGCAGGATTCTTCGGTGACCTGGTGTTCGCCCTGCCGGACGGCGAGACCGGTCCGCGGGCGGCCTGGGTCGGCTATGAGCGGGAGCGCCTCGTGCGGCCGAACGCCGGTGTCGTCGTGGTCCAGGAGACGGAATCGCCGACCGGGATCCCGCGGCACGCGTACGAAACCCCGGTATTCGCCCCCCGCCCCGGCGTCACCGAACTGCACTGGGACTCCTGGCCGCGCATCGATGACGCGATCGCCGGCTACCAGGTGTTCAGCGCGCTGCGCGCCGACGGCGTGATCCCCGCCGGCCTGCGGTTCCAGGTCGGGCTCCCGTTCCCGGCCAGCGCGATGAACGGGTTCAAGGCCGACTTCGCCGCCGACTACCCCGTCGCGGCGCGGGCCTTCGAGGATCTGGTGGCCCGCGAACTGAACCGGCTGACCGCGGCCGTGCCGCCCGCCGACCTGGCCATCCAGTGGGACCTGGCGTACGAGACGCAGGACCTGGAAGGGGTGCTGGCGTGGACGGGCGAAGGCGCCTGGGACCGGTTCGCCGGGCCGGTCACCCGCCTCACCCGGCTGATCCCGGCCGATGTCCTGGTCGGCTACCACCTGTGCTACGGGACCTTCCCGGAATGGCCGATGTACGAGGCGCGCGACATGGCCCTGCTGGTGCGGATGGCGAACTTCGCGGTCGCGAACTCCGGGCGCCCGGTGGACTGGCTCCACCTGGCCGGCCCCCGCTACCTGCGCAGCGAGGACCGCAGCTTCTTCCGCCCGCTGGCTGACCTGGAGCCGGGCGACGCCCGCGTCTTCCTGGGCATCGTGCTGCCGATCGACGGGGCCGCCGGGCTGCGGCGCAGGCACGACACGGCCTCGCGCTACCTGTCCGACTTCGGCGTGGCGATGTACTGCGGCTTCGGCCGCCAGCCCGGCGCCGACGGTACCGAGACAATGCGCGAGCACGCCCGCGTGGCCCGCACCATCCGGCCCGCGACGCCGTGAAAGCGGCGGCCCGTCCCGGCGGACGCTGCGCCTGACCGCGGTCATGTCGCGGCGGGCCGTGGCGTCCTATTGTTGGGGTTGTGCTGAGCGGACCGCGGTTGCGGCAAGTGGCCCTGGTGGCGCGCGACTGCGGCCAGGTGGCTGGTGAGCTGAGCCAGGCCTTCGGCTGGCCGGCGCCCTTCCATGATCCGGGAGTGGGACATTTCGGCCTGACCAACGCGGTGTTCGCGGTCGGCGACACGTTCGTGGAAGTGGTTGCTCCCGCGCAGCCGGACACGACCGCCGGCCGGTACCTCGACAAGCGAGGCGGTGACGGCGGGTACATGGCGATCTTCCAGGTCCCGGATCTGGCCGAAGCCCGCCGCCGGGTCGCCAGCCTGGGCGTACGGGTGATCTGGACCACCGCCGACCTGCCCGACATGGCCGGGACCCACCTGCATCCCCGGGACGTCCCCGGCGCCATCGTGTCGCTGGACTGGGCGAACCCGGAGCAATCGTGGCGGTGGGCGGGTCCGTCGTGGACGGCGCGGGTGCCCGAACACGCCCCCGGCGGCCTGACCGGGCTGACCATCGAGGTCGACGACCCGGCCGCCGCGGCCCGGCGCTGGGCGGCGGTGCTCGGGATCTCCGACGCCGACGGCGGGGACACCACGGTCGTAGTGCTGCCGGACGCGGGCCAGCGGCTGCGGTTCGTGCCCGCTCGGGGGCGGCGGCGAGGGAATCACCGAGGTGAGGGTCGCCGGACTGCCCGACGGCGGGCCATGGGTGATCGGCGGGGTCCGCTTCGCCGGCGAGGAAGGCTGACATGACTGCGCTCGACACGGGAACCGAGGACCTGCGGGCCGAGATCGACGACGGCGTGGCGGTCATCACGATGAACCGCCCGGAACGGCGGAACGCGTTCTCCCAGGCCATGGTGTCTGCCCTAGGGGCGGTCCTGGCCCGGGTCGAGACCGACGACGCGGTGGGCTGTGTCGTGCTCACCGGGGCGGGCGGCGCCTTCTGCGCCGGGGGCGACGTCAAGAGCATGGCCGCCCCATCAGACGGGGGCGGCCCGTCACTCGACGCCCGCATCCACCGTCAGCGGCTGAACCAGCGCGCCACCAGCGGTCGCCTGTGGAGCATGCCCAAGCCGACGATCGCCGCCATACCGGGCCCCGCCGCGGGCGCCGGCCTGTCGCTGGCGCTGGCCTGCGACCTGCGCTACGCGGTACCCAGCGCGGTGCTGACGACGGCCTTCGCCAAGGTCGCGTTCGCCGGGGACTACGGCGGGACCTGGTTCCTGACCCGGCTCGTGGGCAGCGGCAAGGCCAAGGAGCTGTACTACTTCTCCGAGCGGCTGAGCGCCGAGGACGCCCTGCGGCTCGGGATCGTCAACGCGATCTTCCCGCCCGCCGACTTCGAGCGGGAGGTCATGGAACGGGCTCGCCGGCTGGCGCAAGGGCCGTCGATCGCTTACCGCTACATGAAGGAGAACCTGAACCGGGCCGTATCAGGCGAGCTGGATGACTGCATGGACCTGGAAGTGACCCATCATGTGCACACCGGCCTCACCGAGGATCATCGCGAAGCCGCTCAAGCCTTCGTGGACAAGCGCGAGCCACGTTTCCGCGGCCGGTAGCCGCTCCATAACCTCGGCCGGAGCGACGATCCCGTGCTGGCCAGCGCCTGGTCAGCTGTCCGCGGTCTGGATCTGATTCCTGCCTTCCAGCAGCTCGTCCAGAACATGGGACACCAGCCCTTGCTGCTCCGCGGTGGCGCTGGGGCCGAAGAACGCCTCGGCTAGGTGCGTGGCATCTTCGTCCGCGGGATTAGCAAGGTGCTCGAGCAACACCGATACCAGCCGGTACCGTAGCTGCTCCAGATTGGGGACACGCAGGCTGAACCCTCGCCCAGGCCCGTGTACCTCGAATACGTGTCCGCGCCAGAGGATTCCCTTGAGCTTGTTGAAATCCACCTCAGTGAGAATGAACCCGCGGGCAGCCGCGCCTGCCTCGATCTTCAGGCGCAGGCTGTCGAAATTCGGCTCGACCACGGCCGAGGAGCCGTCGAACGCGGTCACGATAAGTTCCGGGACGTCCCACATGGCCTGCCGTTCGGCGGGAAGGCGCAGTCCCCGCCTGCGGAGCTGGCGCTCTATGAGGACGGTGGGG
Source organism: uncultured Actinomycetes bacterium (assembly GCA_963795795.1). Classification (GTDB taxonomy): domain Bacteria; phylum Actinomycetota; class Actinomycetes; order Streptosporangiales; family Streptosporangiaceae; genus Palsa-504. The sequence goes on from CAWCJS010000001.1 coordinate 12,782, forward strand.
GTGGAACTTGCCGCAGCCGCACCGCCTTGCGGGTAAGCCTGACCATCAATATCCGCCCGTACCGCCAGCTCGTGATCGTATTCTCCCGGCTGCTCGGCGATGCTGCCGTCCAGGGCCTTTAGCAATTCGGTGAACGTGGCGAAGCCGAAATTCCGCTCGTCAAAAGCCGGGTCGAGCCGCTTGACCAGCGGCCGGACGGCCGCCTTGAGCGCCCACGACTCACCGCGGCCCGCGGCCAGCATGCGCACCGCCTTGACCACCAGGTCGGCCGCGTCCTCCAGCGGTTCCGGTTCCTGGGCGGTGGCATCCAGCTCAACCGCGGCGGGCGAGGCGCTGGTGGCCGCCAGGTCGCGGTAGAAGCGGAACTCATCGCAGGCGAACTTGTAGCTGCTCGCGGTGCGGCTCGTTCCGATGCCGATGAAGAAGCGGCCGTCTCTACGGCACCGCTGAGCCAGCGACGTGTAGTCGCTGTCGGAAGCGACGAGGACCACGTGCGAAAGATGAGGGTGCCGTTGCAGATCCTCGGCCACGTCCAGGACCAGCCGGATATCCGCGCCGTTCTTGGAGCCGGTCAGCGGGAAGAGCTGAACCAGATCCACCGCGTGCGCCTGTAGTTCATCGCGGTAGCGACCGTAATACTGCCAATTGCAGTAGGCACGGTGCACGACGATGCGCCCGAACGTCGCCGCGTATTCGACGACCGGATCAATATCGACCAGTGGTTCCTGCGGCCGGAACCAGACGGCCCGGTAGGCACCCGGGCCGCCCAGGTCGTCCATCAAGCTGGCGTGGACGTTCTCGAAGTCCCAGTAGACGGCTACCGCGGAATCCGAATCGGCCATCATGACTTCCCCCCAGGGGCAGAACTGCCGTGCGCTTCGATTATCCAATCATTGCCTGACGGCCCCCGTGCCTTCCCCGGCGGCTAGACCTGCCTGGCCGTCGTGAGCCCCGCCCAGTCGAAGGTCTCGCCCGCCTGCCGGAGCCGGTCCCTGGTCTGCTCGTCGCACAGGGCTCCGCGTAGCCCGGCCAGGTAGCAATCCCGCGCGGATACCCCCAGGCTCATCGCCGCCGCGTAGTCGGCGGTCAGGTCGGTTCCGAACATCGCCGGGTCGTCGGTGGACACCGAGCAGGCCACCCCGGCCGCCACTAGCCGCGGCAGCGGGTGCTCGGCCAGCGCGGTGACCGCGCCGGTGCGCACGTTCGAGATCGGGCACACGTCGAGCACCACGCGGCGGTCAGCCAGTTCGGCGACCAGGTGGGGATCCTCGACGGCCCGGACCCCGTGCCGGATCCGGTCTGCCGCCAGGGCGTCCAGCGCGCCGCGGATCGACGCCGGTCCGGCCACCTCGCCCGCGTGCGGGACCGACCCGATGCCGCCGTCCCTGGCCAGCGCGAACGCCGGGGCGTACGGCTCGGGCGGGTATTCCGCCTCGGCGCCGCCAAGGCCGAGGCCAACCACGCCACGATCGCGGTAGGCGATCGCGTAGCGTGCGGTCAGCTCGGCCGCTTCCAGCGGGTAGCCACGCGGAATGTCCGGCGTCAGCCGGACTTGAACGCCGTGCAACTCGGCGGCCTGCTGGGCGCCGTCGCAGTACCCGGTGAAGACCGCGTCCCAGCCGGCCCCGCGCGAGACCGGCTCGGCGGGCGTGAAGATGCCCTCGAGGTAGACCGCGCCGTGGCTGGCTGCCTCGGCCGCGTAGTCGACCACGACCTGGCGGAAGTCCCGCTCGGTCTGCAGCGCGCGGGTGGTGACCAGCCAGGCCTGCAGGAAATGCGCGAAGTCGCGGAACCTGTACAGCTCGGCGAGCCCTTCCACCGAATCGGCGGGCAGCGGTACGTCGTTGCGCCTGGCGATCTCCAGCAGCGTCCCGGCCCGGACGGTGCCCTCTAGGTGCACGTGCAGCTCGATCTTGGGAAACGTCACGGCCTCGATTATCGGGCAGAGAGCCGAGTCGCCCTACCGGATGAGCGTCTCCTCGCCCGGGATCAGCGGGTTCAGGCCCCGCCTACCGACCGCGCGTTCGACGACAGGTCGCCGGAGTCGATGCCGAAGGCCACGATGCGCGTGGGCCGGATCCGCACGATGGTGTCCTCGAACCGCTCGCCGAAGGCCTTGCCGCCGGACGGGACGACCTCCGCGCTACCGCGCACCTCGATCATCCGCGGCTGCCAGGGCGGGAGCACGTCGTCCACCACGATGCTCGCACGGCCCGTGCGCTCCACGTCGCGCAGCTTCTTGGTCTGGCTCATCCGCATGCCGCCCACGTCGATCGCGTCCTGCTCGGCGTTGTAGCGAAACGACGTCGGGACCACGTGCGGCTGGCCGTCAGGGCCGACGGTCGCGATCCGCCCCAGCCGCTGCCCGGCCAGATACTCGATCTCCTGATCGGTGAACACGCTCATGCCGCACTAACCGGTTTGCCCGCTGCGGCATTCCGCGCGCATTGCCGCGCCGGACAATGGGCTAGTGATCTACGTCGAACCTGCCCGTTTCGAGGAAATGGTCGCCACGGCGATGGACGGGCTGCCGGAAGAACTCGGCAAGCTGATGGCCAACGTCGCAGTGACGGTCGAGCACGGCCCGGGCCCGCCCGGCCTGCTCGGGCTCTACCAGGGTGTCCCGCTGACCAGCCGCACCTCGCAGTACGCGGGGGTCCTGCCCGACCGCATCACGATCTACCGCCGCGCGATCTGCGCGATCTGCAGCACCGAGGACGAGGTCGCCGACCGGGTCCGCCGGACGGTCATCCACGAGATCGGCCATCACTTCGGTATCGATGACAATCGGCTCCGCGAGCTCGGCTGGTGAAAGCGCGCTCCCGCGGACGGCAGCGGTACGTCGCCGGACCGCTGCCGTCCGCAGGCTGGGGACTACTTCCCCTTCTTGCTGCCCTTCTTGCTCTTCTTGCTCTTCTTGGCCACGTGAACCACCTCGCTTCCCCGTCGGAAGGTCAACGAAATGTTGACCGAGCCGTCAACGTATCATTGACCGGGACCAGATGTCGAATACGCTGTGACGGTGGCCTCCAAGAGCCCCGTCAAGCGGATCCTGGCTGCGCTCGGCGCTCTCGACGTCGCCGACGGGCCGATCGGCCGGCTCCAAGCCGCCCGGCGCCTGCGCGAAGCGGCAGAGCAGCTGGAGGCCGCCCAGGTTGAGGCCGCCCGCAAGGCCGGAGCCACGTGGATTGACATCGGCGAGTGCTACGGACTCACCAAGCAAGGTGCCCAGCAGCGCTTCCGGGCTGCCCGCAACCATGCCAAGGCCATTACCGGGGCCGCAACAGGAATGAAGGCCGTTACCGGGGCCTCAGCGGGGACGAAGGATAAGCCCGAGGCGCGACCCGCGAGTTCCGCTGATAACAGCCACGAAGGCTAAGCGCGAAGCGTTAACCCGCGAGCTCGGCTGGTAAGACCCAGCCGTTCCCGCTGATAAGGCCCAGCAGGACCTCCTGGAAAGACTTACCCATCCCTCTGGTTGGACTTGACAGGCAACCTGTTATACAGTTTGACACTGTGTTGGAGGTCGTATCCGTCGCTGACGCCGTCGCGAACGAGCTGCGCCGCCGGCTGCTGGCCGGTGAGTACGGCGCGGGCCAGGAGCTTCGTGACACCGAGCTGGCCGACGAGCTCGGTGCCGCGCGGCCGACGGTCCGCGCGGCGGTGCAGACGCTGGTCGGCGACGGCCTGCTCGAACGCGGCCGCGGACGCAGCGCCCGGGTCCGGTCCTTTACCGCCTTCGACGCGGTGGACCTCTACCGCCTCCGCGAGCCGATCGAGGCCGCCGCGCTGCGGCTGGTCGTCGAACAGCGGCGCCCGCTGACCGGCCTGCAGGGCGCGCTTGACGCGTTCATGGCCCTGCCGGACGACGTCTCGTGGGATGTTGTCGCGGATCACGACATCGCCTTCCACCGCGCCATGTTCACCGCGGCGGGCTCACCGCGGCTGCTGCGCACGTTCAACGGCGTGGCGGCCGAGCTGCGCCTGCTGATCGCGCAGCTGCGGCCGGCCTACCGCGGGGCCCGCGAGCTCGCCGCCGAGCACGCCGTACTGCTGCAGGTGCTACAGGGCGGTCAGCTCGGCCCGGTCCTGCAGGCCTGGCACGAGCACCTCGACATCGCCCAGCAGTTCTTCCTCGACCTCATCCGGGAGCGCGACCGATGAAACTCACCGACTTCGAAGCGCTGAGCTTCGACTGCTACGGGACCCTGATCGACTGGGAAGCCGGCCTGTCGGCCGTGCTCGTCCCGTGGGCCCGCGACCGCGGGCTGAGCATGACCAGCGAGCAGCTCCTGACCGAGTACGCCTCCATCGAAGCCGCGGTCGAGGCCGAACACCCAGCGCTCCTCTACCCAGACGTCCTGGCCCGCAGTATGCAGCTGCTCGGGACCAAGCTGGGCGCCGAGGTCACCAGCGAAGACGCGGCCCGCCTGGCCGGCTCGGTGCCCGACTGGCCTGCGTTCCCCGATTCGCGCGACGCGCTGCTCGCCCTGGGCGAGCGCTTCCGGCTGATCATCTTGTCCAACGTCGACCGGGCCTCGTTCGCCGCGTCGAGCACCTGGCTCGGCGCCACCTTCGCCAGCGTCATCACCGCGCAGGACGTCGGATCGTACAAGCCGACTCAGGCCAACTTCGACGCGCTCGCCGCCGAGGCGGGGCGGCTCGGCATCGGGCCCGGCGGGCTGCTGCACGTGGCGCAGAGCCTGTTCCACGACCACGTACCCGCCAAGCAGGCCGGGCTGCCCACCGCGTGGATCAACCGCCGGCACGACCGGCCAGGCTGGGGAGCTACCCCCCAGCCGCCCGCGCCGGTGACGCCCGACTGGGAATTCCCGTCGATGGCCGCCTTCGCCGCGGCCGTCGGCACCGACTAGCCGACCGCACCCGGCCCGGTGGCGATCAGGGCTTGCGACCGACCCCGCCGTAGTTGGGGAGATCGCGGCCGGTGCCCGGGTCGCCCGTCCCGGCGCGCCACCGGTGCAGCTGCACCAGGCCGGGCTCGACCAGGTCCGTGCCCGCGAAGAAGCTACTGACCTGGGCGTGGGAGCGCGCCATGACCGGATTGCGGGCCTGCTCGTTGTACTGCCGCATGGACTGGGACATCTGCTCGGTGGAGATATCACTCGCGGGGTGGGCGATGACCAGGTAACTGCCCGAAGGCACGGCGGCGAGCAGCGAGCGGACGATGGCGGCCGGGTCATCTGCGTCCGGGATGCAGTGCAGGACGCCCAGCAGCATGATCGCGACCGGCTGGTCGAAATCCAGCACGCCGGCCGCCTCACCCAGGATCTTGTCCGTGTCGCGCAGGTCACCGTCGATGTAGGCGGTCGCGCCCTCTGGGCTGCTGGCCAGGAGGGCGCGGGCGTGCAGCAGCACGATCGGGTCGTTGTCCACGTACACGATGCGCGATGCTGGCGCGACCTTCTGGGCGACCTCGTGCGTGTTATTGGCCGAAGGCAGACCGGTCCCGACGTCCAGGAACTGCCGGATGCCCAGCTCGGTGACGAGGTAATGCACCGCGCGGCCCAGGAACGCCCGCTGGGCGCGGACGCTGACCAAGATGTCCGGCATGGTCTCGATGACCAGCTGGGCAGCCGCCCGGTCGGCGGCGAAGTTGTCCTTGCCGCCCAGCCAGTAGTCATACACCCGGGCGATATGCGGCACGCTGGTGTCAAGCCGGGTCGGCTCGCCGGCCGGCTCCTGCCCGCCCATCACTGTCCTGCCTTCGTCGTAGGGGTCAGCCCGAGGTCATGATGACCGTGCGCGGGCTCGACGTTGACCAGGCTGTTGGCCGCCATCACCAGGTAATCCCAGAGCTGCGCGTCAAGCGCCTCGTCGAGACCGAGCTCGTCGAGGGCGACCCTCATCTGGTGCAGCCAGGCATCCCGCTCGGCTTCGCCGATGGCGAACCTGGCGTGGCGCATCCTCAGCCTGGGGTGTCCGCGCAGCTCATCATAGGTGCGCGGCCCGCCCCAGTACTGCATGAGGAACAGCCGGAGGTGCTCCTCGGCGGGGCCGAGATCCTGCGTCGGGTAGACCGGCCGCAGCACGGGATCGTCGGCTACGCCTTGGTAGAACCGGTGGACCAGGCGGCGGAAGGTCTCTTCCCCGCCCACGGCCTCGTAGAAGCTGGTCGGCTGGCTCATGGCTGACAGCTTACGGCGGCCCGGCCTTCAAGGAATCTCTCAGCTAACCGTGAGCTACCCTCAAGAAGTTCACGGGACGCTTGGCCGGTGAACATCTGGCAGCATAGGACCCTGCTGATCAACGGCGGGCTTGTGGTGGTGCTGGCGGGCGCCGGGGTCGGGTCCTACCTGGCCATTCAGCCGAGCAGCAGCGGTGCGTCGGTTGTCACGACCACGGTGCAGCGGGGCACCGTGCTGGCCACGGTCTCCGCCTCGGGCACGGTGGATCCCGCGCGGAACCTGGGGCTGAACTTCACCACGGGCGGCAAGCTGACCAAGATCTACGTCAAGGTCGGCCAGCACGTCTCCGCGGGGCAGAAGCTCGCCAAGGTAGACCAGACGGCCAGCAACCAGAGCCTCACGATGGCGGAGGCCAGCCTGAGTTCGGCGCAGGCCCAGCTGGCGGCGGCCGAACAGGGTATTACGCCACAGGCGAGGGCCGCGCAGAGCGCCTCGGCAACGTCCGCCTACACCCAGGTGCAGTCGGCCGAGTCCTCACTGGCCCAGGAGAAGAAGATCGTCGCCGCCGATCTGGTGTCCTTGGAGCAGTCGGTGACGTCGGCCCAGGACGTGCTCGACGAGGCCGAGTCCGCCCTGCAGACCGACGAGGGGAATCTGAGCACCGCCGAGTCCACGCTGTCGTCGGCCGAGGCCAAGCTCTCCAGCGACGAGGCCGCCGAGCAGAAGGACTGTGCGCCGCCTAGCTCCACGACCGTCACCCCCTGCACGACGGACGAGGCGACCGTCGCCACGGACAAGACCACCGTGACGAGCGACGAGTCGGCGGTCACCTCCGCCCAGTCGACGGTTACGGCGGCGGAAAACACCGTCACGAACGACCAGAACAGCTACAACGCCGCGGTCGACAGCGAGAACAGCGGGATAGCCAGCGAGAACGCGTCGATCGCCTCGGCCGAGCAGAGCGTGACCAGCGCGAAGAAGTCGTACGCCGCAACCCTCGCCTCCGATAAGTCAACCGCCACGCCCAACCAGACCACGATCACGCAGGACGAGGCCGCGGTGACCGCCGACGAGATCACGGTCACGCAGGACCAGGCCGCGGTCGCGGGAACCATGCTGACCGCGCCGTTCGCCGGGACCATAGCCTCGATCAGCAGCGACGTCGGCGAAGAGGTCTCGAGTTCAAGCTCAGGCTCAACCGGGAGCTCCAGCAGCAGCTCCTCCTCCAGTTCGAGTGAGAACGCCGCGGGTGGTACCTCGGGGGCTGGAACCGGCGCCGGGGGGGCAGGCACGAGTTCTTCGGTCAGCGGGTTCATCGTCCTGACCAACATCTCCACCCTGCTGGTCGAGGCCGAGTTCGACGAGACCGACGCGGCGAACATCCAGGTGGGCGCGGGCGCGACCGTGACGGTGAACGCCCTGAACTCCAACCTGTCGGCCACGGTAGCGGAGATCGACCCGACCTCCACCTCGAGTTCCTCGGTGGTCGAGTACGGGGTCACGCTCGCGCTCAGCCAGCAGGCCAAAGGGCTCCGGCCTGGGCAGTCGGTCAGCGTCAGCGTGATCACCGGCGAGGCGAACAACGCGCTCTACGTGCCGGCGACCGCGGTGACGACGGCCAACGGGATAAGCAGCGTGGAGGTGGTGGGCGCCAACGGCGCGGAGCAGCGCGTGATCGTCACCCTGGGCGTCCAGGGCGCCACCGACGACCAGATCCTGTCCGGCCTGACCGAGGGCGAGAAGGTCGTCGCCTCGACGGCGAGCAGCAGTACGAGCACCGGCTTCCCGGGCGGCGGCTTCCCCGGCGGGGGCTTCGTCAGGCTGGGTGGCGGTGGCGGCGGCGGTGGCGGGGGCCGCGGCGGAGCGGGCGGATGATGACCCGGCAGGCGACCGGTGGTCCGGCTCCGCCAGTACCCCAGGCCGGTGCCCCGCGGCCGGTGGTCCGGCTGGTGTCGGTCACCAAGACCTACGGGACCGGCGATGCGGCGGTACATGCGCTGCGCGGAGTCAACCTCGAGGTGGCGAGCCGGGACTACGTCGCCATCATGGGAGCATCCGGGTCGGGCAAGTCGACGCTGATGAACATCATCGGCTGCCTGGACGTCCCTACCTCCGGGCGGTTCTTCATCGACGACATCGATTCGGCGTCGCTGGATGAGGGACAGCTCGCGCTGGTGCGCAACCGCAAGATCGGGTTCGTGTTCCAGTCGTTCAACCTCATCCCGCGGATGAGCGCGCTCGCCAACGTCGAGTTGCCGCTGTCCTACGCCGGGATCAAACACGCCGAACGACGCGTCCGGGCGGAGGCCGCGCTGCGCCTGGTCGGGCTGGAGGACCGGATGCACCATCAGCCCAACCAGCTCTCGGGTGGCCAGCAGCAGCGGGTCGCGGTCGCCCGGGCGCTGGTGACCACGCCGAGCCTGATCCTCGCGGACGAGCCCACGGGCAACCTCGACACCACGGCGACGCGTGACCTGATGGGGGTCTTCGACCGCCTGAACGTGGCCGGGCGGACCATCATCCTGATCACCCACGAGCGCGACGTGGCGGCGCACGCCAAACGGGTGGTCCAGGTGCAGGACGGCCTCATCGTGAACGACCAGCGGCTGGTCGGCCCCGCCGATCCCCCGCCCATGCTCCGCGAGGCGGAACGCGCATGAGCCCGGGCCAGATCCTCCGCTTCGCCCTGGCCGGGCTGTTCGCCAACAAGCTCCGCTCGGCGCTGACCACCCTCGGCATCCTGATCGGCGTGGGGTCGGTGATCCTCCTGGTCGCGGTGGGCAACGGCTCGTCCCAAGCGATCGAGGCCAACCTCAACTCCCTCGGCACCAACTCGCTGACGGTCCTGCACACGGGGGCCGGGCTGTTCGGCTCGGCCAGCGGTAACACGGGCGCGCAGTCCACGCAGAACCTCACCGTCGCCGATGCCCAGGCCCTGTCGCAGGCCTCCGGCGTGGCCAGCGCGTCGCCGGTCGTGTCCACCAGCGAGACGCTGACCTACGGCGGCAACAGCGACACCGGCACGTCCCTCACCGGCACCTACCCGAGCTACTTCCAGGCCACGAACAGCCCGATCGGCCAGGGGTCCTATATCACCGACGACGACGTCACCAGCGCCAGGAAGGTGCTGGTACTCGGCACCACCACGGCGACCGACCTGTTCGGCACCGCGAACCCGGTCGGGCAGACCGTGGACGTGGCGGGGGTGCCCTTCACGGTCGTGGGGGTGCTCAAGGAAAAGGGAGCCAGCGGCCTGCAGAACGCCGACAACTCGGCGATCGCGCCGCTGTCCACGGTTCAGGAGACGCTGACCGGTTACGGCTCGCTGAACGACATCGTGGTCGAGGCGCAGACCCCGGCGGCGGTCAACGCCGTCCAGTCCGAGATCACCTCGATCCTGGACCGGCTGGAAGGCGTGACCAGTACGTCGAACGCCAATTTCGAGGTCCTCAACCAGGCCAGCCTGCTGGCCGCGTCGACCTCGACCAGCCACACCTTCACCGTCCTGCTCGGCGCGGTCGCGGCGATCTCGCTCCTGGTAGGCGGCATCGGCATCACGAACATCATGCTGGTCACGGTCACCGAGCGGACCCGTGAGATCGGCATCCGCAAGGCCATCGGCGCGCAACCAGGCGTGATCCTGGCCCAGTTCCTCGCCGAGGCCACCCTGCTGTCAGTGATAGGCGGGGCCCTCGGCATCGCCGCCGGCCTGGTCGGCACCAACTTCAAAATCGTCGGGGTGAAGCCGGTCGCCGTCCCGGCGTCGATCGCGCTGGCGTTCGGCGTCAGCGTCGTGATCGGCCTGTTCTTCGGCGGCTACCCGGCCAACCGGGCCGCGGGCATGCGCCCCGTTGACGCTCTTCGTTACGAATGATCGGAAAAGCCATGCTAGGACGTCGCCGTCAGGCCGAAGACCCGGACCCCGCAAACCCGGACACCACGCCGGGCCTGCGGATCAGGGGCCGGCACGGGGGAGTTGGCACGCAGGCCCTGACCACCGTGATCGACCCGATGGACCTGCTGTCCACTCCCGTCTCTGACGGAGATCTCACGATGGCGTTGGCGCGGCGGCCGCGGTTCAAGGTGCCCTCGCTGACGATGATCCTCATGATCGTCGCGGTGGCCAGCCTCGGCTTCTTCGGCGGCATCCTGCTGGGCAAGCACTACGGCAGCTCAGGCGGCTCGGGCGCCAGCGCGTTCCGGGGGTTCGCGGGTGCGGCCGCCGCCCCGAGCGCCGGGGCCAGCGGCACGTCGTCATCGTCGGGGTTCGCCGGGCGGGGCGGACGGGCTGTTCGGCGGCGGCGGGACGTTCGGCACCATCAAGCTCGTCGACGGGAACATCGTGTACGTCCAGACCGCCACCGGCGACATCGTCCAGGTCTCCACGTCGGCGGCCACGAAGGTCACGATCAGCTCCTCCGCGCCGGTCAAGGACCTGCTCCCCGGCGAAACGGTCATCGTTCAGGGCACCAAGAACGCGAACGGCTCGATCGCCGCCACCAGCATCAGCCAGAACAGCCTGGGGGCTGGCGGGGGCGGCGGGGGCGGCGGCGCCACCAGCATCGGCGGCGGCAGCGGCGGGTAGCCCGGCGCGACCCTCACCAGAACAAGGAGATCACATGAACGCCCGTACCAGGCTGGCGCCGATCCGCCGTCAGCTTCGCCTCCGGTGGGCGCTGCCCGTCGTCGTCGCGTGCCTGGCCCTGGTCGGATGCGGCGGTGGCGGCACCACGACCAGCAGCGCCGGGGCCAGCAGCAGCGCCACGGCCACCAGCAGCGCCACCCAGTCCGCCGGGCTGAGCGCGTTCCAGACCTGCCTGAAGCAGCACGGCGTGAAGATCACGCCGCGCGCGTCCTTCTCGCCGGGCGCGTCCTTCTCGCCCCGCGCGTTCCCGTCCGGCACCGCGTTCCCGACCGCGTTCCCGAGCGGAGCCCGCAGCGGCTTCCCGGGCGGCGGCTTCGGTGCGGGAGGGGCCAACTCCGCGGCGTTCAAGGCGTGCCAGAAGTACGCGCCCGCGGGCTTCCGCACCGGCGGGACCATCAGCGCCTCTGCCATCGCGGCCTTCAAGAGCTGCATGAAGCAGAACGGCATCACGGTCACCAGCACCACGTTCGCCTCGCTGGCCAGGCTTGTCCGCAGCAGCAAGAAGGCCGCCGCGGCGTACAGCACCTGCCGGGTCCTACTCGCGCAAGGCTTCGCCCGACCAAGCCCCGCACCCACCCCCGCCTAGCGCCGCAGGGGCCAAACGCGACCAAACGCGGCCGAACGCGGCGCTAGGGCGCCGGCTCCGACCCCGGATCCACCGCAGCCCCCGGACTCGCCGTCTCGCCAGTAGCCGCCACCTCCGCTTCCCCTGGGGGCCCCGCTTCCCCCAGGGGGCCCCGCTCGGGCGCCGTGATGAGGATCGTGTCCGGGCCGGGCACGATCCCGGCCCGGTCCAGCGTCGACTTGACCCGGGCCCGCAGTTCGCGGGCCACCTCCCATTGGTGCGTGGGCTCGGTCTTGGCCACGATGCGGATGGTCACTTCCTTGCTGGACAGCTCCTGCGCGCCCCACACCTCCGGCTTCTCGAGCATGAGGCTGCGCCAGTCACGGTCGCGGTACAGGCCGCCCGCGGCCTGCTCCATCAGCAGCCGGATGCGGGCCAGGTCCTCGCTGTAGGCGACCGGGTAGTCGATGACCGCCCGGGACCAGCCCTGTGACTCGTTGCCGACGGCCTCGATCGTCCCGTTCCTGATGTGCCAGACCATGCCGTTGACGTCCCGCAACCGGGTGGTGAGCAGCGTCATCGCCTCCACGGTCCCGGTCGCGGCGGGGACCTTGATCGTGTCGCCGACCCCGTAGTGATCCTCGACCAGCATCAAGATGCCCGCCAGGTAGTCACGCACCAGGTTCTGCGCGCCGAACCCCAGCGCCACGCCCAGCACCGCGGTGCTGGCGAGCAGCGGCGCCAGGTCGAAACCGAGGACGCCGAGGATGGTCAGCGCCGCGATCCCGAACACGATGACCGAGACCCCGCTGCGCAGGATCGACCCGAGGGCCAGGGCCCGCTGCTCGCGCCGCTCCGTCCCGGCCAGGTGCACCGCGACCCCGGCCCGGTGCACGGCGCTGGCCGGGTGGGCCGGAGCCACCGATGCGGCGGCGCGCAGGGTGATCTTGTTGATCAGCCGGTGCAAGATGACCCGGACGATCAGCGCCACCACGATGATGAACACGATCCGGCCCGCCCGGCCGACCGGTCCGGCCAGGTAGACCTGGACCACCTGCGCCGTGGTGGTGCTGTGCGACAGGTCCCAGGCCAGGCGGCAGGCGATCCCCGGGTTATCGCCGCAGCTGCCGGTCAGCGTGCCCGGCACCGAAGCCACAGTGCCCGCAGCGGCCAGGGGAGCCGATAGCGCATGAACCACAGAACTCATTCCGCCAGGTGCCATGCGCGCGAGGCTACTGCGCTCAGCGCAGCGCCGCCACCAGCCCGGTCCTCAGCGCAGCGCCGCCACCAGCCCGGTCCTCAGCGCAGCGCCGCCACCGGCCCGGCCTTCAGCGCAGCGCCGCCACCAGCCCGGCCTCGCGCAACTCCGCCAGGTCGGGGTCGCGGCCCGCGTTGACCCGCAGGTCCGGGTTGGCCCCGATCGCCTCGGCCAGGACCGCAGCCGCCTCGGAAGGCCGCCCGGTCCGGGCCAGCGCGCAGGCCAGGCTGTACCCGGCCATCCCGGCGGCCGGCGCGGGCGCGCCCAGGTACCGGGCCGTGGCGAGGCCGTGCTCGGCGAGCGCGACCGCCCGGTCCGGCTGGCCGTGGCCCAGGTAGTACTCGCCGAGGTGCCCGGTCGGGTGCCAGAACCCGCGCACGACGATCTGCAGCCACAGCAGCCGCCCGTTCAGCCACGGGTGGCGCGCCGGGTCGAGCAGGTCCTCGTCGGCCAGCGCCCACATCCCGTCGATGAGTTCCGCGCTGACCCGACGGCACTCCAACAGGACGTCGCCGGAAGCCGCGGCGCAATAGCCCTGGTACACCTCAGAAGAGGAATGGTCCACCTCCGCGAAGGCTGGTGGAATATGCCCGGTCCGCAGCGCCATGAGTCGTTCGGCCTGCTGGGTTTTGAACTGGTTATTGTGCGCCACCAGCGGTGCAGCGGCCCAGCGGTCCGGGCTGCCCTCCTCCGAGCCCTGAGTCGCCCCCAAGAGCAGCGCCTGTTCCTCCGCGGCGGCGAAGCTCAGCAGGCCGGCCACGGCGGCGCGCAGCGGACGCGTGTCACTCACAGGGGTCTTCCTTCCGGGCGATGAAGATGAGGTTGTAGCCGACGATCAGGGTGATCGTGCCGAACCCGGTGGTCTGGAGCCGGGTCAGGAACGCCGCAGGCTCGACCGGGTTGTAGGTGTCGCCCTCGTGGAACTGGTGCAGGCCGTCGCTGGCCAGGCTGTCCGAGCCGAGGAACACGCCGCCCGGGCGCAGCACCCGGAACGCCTCGGCCAGCACCCGGTCCTGAAGGGCGCGCGTCGGCACGTGGTGCAGCATCGTGAAGGTCGCCACCGTGTCGAAGGACCCGTCCGGGTAGGCCAGCGCGGAAGCGTCACCGCTGGCGACCTCGACGTTGCTGCCGACGCCCGCGAACCGCGAGGCCAGCAGGGCAGCGGCGTCCGGCTCGTGCTCGACCGCGACCAGCCGGCGCACTCGGTGCCGAAGCCATTCGGTGGCCGCCCCCGGTCCCGGCCCGAGCTCGAGTAGCTCGCCGCTCAGGTCCACCCCGGCGGTCGCGGCGGGCAGGACCTCATCCTGGATGTGCGCGGCCCATTCCGGGCTCGGCATGAGCTTGGCGTGGTTTTCGTTCATGCTCCCGACGCTAGGCGGTCGGGTCCATGACGCCATAGCGCGTAAGCTGCCATATTGTGTCGCGAGCCGGACATTGTTCGGGGCCTGACGACGAGGACACGGAGGACCACGAACACCAGCGAGCTGCCGCCATTGTCGTGGCGACCTTCCCCATGCCCGCCGGCACGCGCTTCGACTGGCACGTCCACGAGGATCACCAGCTGGCCTGGGCGGCGAGCGGGGTGCTCACGGTTCTGACCGCGGACGCCACCTGGGTGCTGCCCCCGACGCGGGCGCTGTGGATCCCGGCGGGGCTCCGGCACGAGACCGCCTCGGCCACCCGGGCCACCATGCGCACCCTGTACATCAGGCCCGGCCTGTTCCCGGTCAGCTGGACCGAGACCCACCAGCCCACCCCCGTCGCGGCCAGCCCGCTGCTGGCCGAGCTCATCGGGTACCTGGGCGGCAGCGACCTGGACCCGGCGCAGCGCGCGCACGCCGAGTCCGTGCTGGCCGACCTGCTGAAGCCGGTGCCGGTGACCACGATCCAGGTCCGCCTGCCCGCGGGCCAGCCCGCCCGGCAGGTGGCGGAGGCGCTCCGCGCCAACCCCGCCGACCAGCGCACGCTGCGCGAGTGGGGCCGGGAGGTCGGGGCGAGCGAGCGGACCCTGGCCCGGGCGTTCGCGGCGGGAGCGGGCGTGCCGTTCGGCCACTGGCGGGCCCTGCTGCGGCTGCAGGCCGCGCTGCCCATGCTCGCCGCCGGCGAACCCGTCAGCCGGGTCGCGGGGCGCGTCGGCTACGACACCCCGAGCGCGTTCGTCGCCGCGTTCCGCCGGGAGACGGGCCAGACCCCCGCCGCCTACTTCCGCACCCGAGCCGAATTACCGCCGAGTCACCCCCGGCCCTCCGGGTTCTCCAGGCCGCCGAGGTCGAGCCCGGTGTACCGGGCGGCGAACGCCAGGGTGTCCCCGGCCAGCTCGGCGGTCCGGCTCACCGCGCGCGCTCCGTGCCCCACCTGCCCCTCGGCGCGCAGGAGCACCGGCCGGGCGGGCCCGGACGCCGTGGCGTACTGCAGCGCGGCGCACATCTTGTACGCGTGCACCGGGTCCACCCGCGTGTCGCTGGTGAACACGGTGAACAGCACGGCCGGGTAGGCGGTCCCCAGCACCACGTGATGGTAGGGCGAGTAGGACAGCAGCCATTGCAGTTGCGCAGGGTCCGACGCGGAGCCGTACTCGACGTTCCACGTCTGCCCCAGCCCGAACCGCTCGTACCGGACCATGTCGAGCAGCGGGGCGGCACAGATGACCGCGGCGTACAGCGAGGGCTCCTGCGTCAAGGCGGCGCCGACCAGCAGCCCGCCGTTCGACCCGCCCGAGATGGCCAGCTGCCCGGGGGTCGTCCAGCCCTCGCTGATCAGGAACTGCGCCGCACAGCGGAAGTCGTCGAAGACGTTCTGCTTGTGCTCCAGCATCCCGGCGCGGTGCCATTCCTCGCCCTCCTCGCCCCCGCCGCGCAGGCTGGCGATCGCGTAGACGCCGCCCGCGGCCACCCAGGCCAGGATGGTGGGCGAGTACGCGGGCGTGAGGCTGATGTCGAACCCGCCGTACCCGTACAAGATGGCCGGCCGCGGCTCGGCCGGACCAGATGCGTCACCGCTCATGAGCAGCATCCGCACCGGCGTCCCGTCCGCCGAGGAGTACGTCACCTGCCGCGTGATCACGACTGGGACCGACGCGCGGCCCGGCGCCGGCGCCCACGTGCTCACCGCCGAACTCCGCGCGTCGAACCTCAGCACCAGCGGCGGCGTCGTGTTGTCGGTGTACCCGAACCACGCCTCGTGCCCGCCCTCGGGCCGCTCGGCCAGCCCGCCTGCGCTCCCGAGCCCCGGGAGCGGGACCTGGCCGAGAAAACCCCCGGTCGCCAGGTCGTGCACGGTGATCTCGCTCAGCGCGTGCCTGGTCCAGCAGGCGAGCAGGACCGCCTGGTCTAGCTCCGGGCCGTCCAGGATCGCGTACCCCTGGAGCACCGCCTCGGGATCCTCGCCGATCAGCTCCCGCCAGCTCAACGGGTCGGCCGGGTCACCCAGGACCCCCGGACCCGACCGGATCCCGCGGCGACGTCACCGCGATCCGCCCGCGCGGCGCCCCACGGTCCGTGTACACGTAAAGCAGTCCGTCCCGCCCGGCCCGGACCGACGTCACCGCGTCGATCCCCTCCACAAACGCCCGCAGGTCAGGCGACGCTGGGTCGGACTCGTAAAGGTCGGCGAGCCATACGTCGTTCCGCGGCGCGGTGCCCCGCGACGCCGAGATCGTGAGCCACCGGCCGTTCAGGCTGACCGTCACGGAGTAGTAGTCGGTCTTGTCCCGGCCCGCGCCGAAGATGAGCACGTCCTCGTCGGCGGGCGCGCCGACCTGGTGCAGGTAGACCCGCCGGTGGTACTGGCTTTCGCCGTCCGGGACCTCCGACGGCGGCAGCCTGCGCGTGTAGTAGAACGCCTTGCCACCGGGCAGCCAGGCCACGTTGGAGTACCGGCACCGGTCGATCGGCCCGTCGACCAGCGACCCCGTGGTCACGTCGAGGACGCGCAGCAGCGACTCCTCGTCGCCGCCTTCTGACAGCTGGTAGGCGAGCAGCCGCCCCTCCTTGTCCGGCTGCCAGGCGTCCAGCGTGGTCACCCCGGAGGGGTCGATGGCCATCGGGTCGACGAGCACCTCTTCCGGGCCCTGCGCACCCAGCCGCGTGTAGAGCACGCCGTGTTCCTGCCCGGGGTCGCGCCTGGTGTAGAAGGACCGCTCCCCGCGCCAGGTACGGCGTTCCGGCGAACCCGACCCCCAGCAGCTCCCTGACCTGCGCGGTCAGCGCATCCCGCCCGGGCCACCCGTCGCGCTGGGCCTCGTATAGTTCCGCCTGCGCGGCCAGCCAGCCCGTCCGTTCGGCGCTCTCGGCGTCCTCCAGCCACCGGTACGGGTCGCTGACCTGATACCCGAGGACGTCCTCGGTCAGGTTCATCCTTCGTGCCTGCGGATAGCGCAACTCGCTCATGCTAGGCACTGTACGATCCGGCCGGCTGTGTAGTCTTATCCCGTGGCAGATACGTGTACCAGAGGACACACTGGGAGCACGTGCTTCGGTTAGACGGCACCAGCGGGAGGTGCAGTGCGGCGAGTGCTGCTGCTCAACGTGACGTATGAACCGCTGACCACTGTCGGCCTCCGCCGCGCCGTGTGCCTGGTGCTGTGCGGCAAGGCCGAGATCGTCCACGACGATGCGGAGGGTGCGATCCTGCACGCGGCGTCGGTCGCGCTGGCGACGCCGTCGGTGATCAGGCTCAGCCGCTACGTCCGCGTCCCGTACCGCAACCGCGTGCCGCTGACCCGCGCCGCCCTGATGCGCCGGGATAACTACCGGTGCGCCTATTGCGGCCGCCGGGCCGAGACCATCGACCACGTGGTGCCGAGGAGCCGTGGCGGCCAGCACGCCTGGGAGAACTGCGTCGCGTCCTGCCAGGTCTGCAACCACCGCAAGGCCGACCGCCTGCTCGAGGAACTCGGCTGGACCTTGGCGGTGCCACCAGCGGTACCACGTGGCGCCCACTGGAGGCTAGTGGGCGTTCAGCACGACGGCGACCCCCAGTGGGCCGCTTATTTGCGTGAGCCCAGTGCCGCCTTAAGACCAGTGGCAGCCTTAAGACCAGTTGCCGCGTTAACCCCGGCCGCCGCCTGACCAACCCCGGCGCCGCCCCCCGTACCCGCCGTACCCCGCCGTTCCCGCCGCCCTCGCAGGCGGCTTTTTCCTTTATCCCGAACGATCTCTGGTATCACCCCCGATCACCCCCACCTCCCGCAGGCCGGTCGCGCCGGGGAACACCCGGGTCTATCCGCCGAGCCGGGCGCGGATGGCGGTCCGGGCCAGGCCGATCACCTGGAGGTCGTCGTGCAGGACGCTGACCAGGTTGGTCCCGGCCAGGATGACCCCCAGCTCGAAGGCGAGCTGGACGGCGTCGGTGCCGTCGGGCAGCTCACCCCGGCCGACGGCCGCGCGGGCCTCCGCGACGAGCAGGTCCCGCCACTCCCGCTGGATGCGGGCGACCTCATCGTGCACGCGTCCAGCCTGCGCGCCGACCTCAGCGGAGGCGGCCACGAAGAAGCACCCGCCGGGAAAGACCCGACGCTCCACATAGGACAGAAACCCCTCGCACAGGGCGAGCAGCCGCGCCCGCCCCGGCTCGCTGGTGCGGAACGCAGGCGTGACGACCTCCGCGATAAAGCTGTCCCGAGCCGCGCCGATGGTGGCCAGCTGGAGCTGTTCCTTGGAGCCGAACAAGGCGTGCACACTGCTCTTGGGCAGCCCAGCCGCCTCGGCCAGCCGGCCGATAGACAAGCCCTCCAGCCCTTCGATCGTGGCCAGCCTCGCCGCCTGCTCCACGATCCGGGCCCGCGACCGCTGCCCCGGCGCCCGCGTCTGCCTCCCTGGCGCCCCAGTCTGCCCAGCCCGGCGCCCCGGTCTGCCGGGCCTGCGCCTGGTCCTGGTCTGTCATCGCCTCGTTCCCTCCCGCACCCTCGCCCACGACCCGTTCCGCACCCTCGCCCACGACCTGTTCCGCACCCTCACCCACGACCTGTTCCGCACCCTCACCCACCACCTCTTGTCCCGGACCCTCACCCCGCCCCTTGATCTTAGACGAACGATCGTCTATAAGGGTCTTGTACGTTCGTCCGTCTAAGGAGGTTCACGTGGCGCGGATCGAGACCGACTACCTGATCGTCGGGGCCGGGGCGGCGGGGCTGGCGTTCGCCGACGCGTTGATCGCAGCGTCGGACGCCGACGTGGTGCTGGTGGACCGGCGGCACGCCCCGGGAGGCCACTGGAACGACGCGTACCCGTTCGTGCGCCTGCACCAGCCGTCGGCGTTCTACGGCGTCAACTCGCGGGTCCTGGGCAGCGACTCGATCGACACCGCCGGCCCGAACGCCGGTTTCTACCACCGGGCGACGGCGGCGGAGATCTGCGACTACTACCAGCGGGTGCTGGAGGACCTGCTC
Organism: uncultured Actinomycetes bacterium; assembly: GCA_963795795.1. Classification (GTDB taxonomy): domain Bacteria; phylum Actinomycetota; class Actinomycetes; order Streptosporangiales; family Streptosporangiaceae; genus Palsa-504. The sequence continues at coordinate 31,784 of CAWCJS010000001.1, forward strand.
GCGTCGGGTCAGGTCCGGTTCCTCGGCATGTCCGACTATGAGCGCGGGGGACCGGACGGGTGCCGGCTGGTGTCCCGGCTGACCGGCGAGGCGACCGAGGTGCGCGTGCGGCGCCGGGTCGTCGACGCCAGGTATCAGGAGGCGTCGGTTCCGGCGACCCACACCCCGGCCTTCGGTGCGGACCAGAAAGTGCGGCTGATCCCGGTCAACGACCTGGTCAGGCTAGCCGGGCCGGCCAGCGGGTACACGGTCATCGGCGCCGGCAAGACGGCCATGGACGCGTGCGTGTGGCTGCTCGAAAGCGGCGTGCCGCCGGAGGTGATCCGCTGGATCAGACCGCGGGACGCCTGGCTGCTTGACCGGGCGTACCAGCAGCCCCTCGGGCTCGTCTCCTGGCTGATCGAGGGGGTGTCGCTCGGCCTCGAGGCCGCGGCGCAGGCCGAGGACGTCACCGACCTGTTCGCCCGGCTCGAGGCCTGCGGGCAGCTTGTCCGGCTCGACCCGGCGGTCGAGCCCAGCATGTACCGGTGCGCCACCGTCAGCCAGGACGAACTGGCCAGCCTGCGGCGCATCCAGGACGTCGTCCGCCTCGGCCGGGTCCTGCACATCGAGGCGGACCGGATCGTGCTGGAAGACGGTTCGGTCCCGGCCGACCCGGGCCAGGTGTACGTGGACTGCTCGGCGGACGGCCTGCGCCGGGCCCCCGCGCGCCCGGTCTTCGCCGACGACCGGATCACCATTCAGCAGATCCGGACCTGCCAGCCGAGCTTCAACTCCGCCCTCATCGGGTACGTGGAAGCCTCGCGCCACGACGAGACCGAGAAGAACCTGCTCTGCCCGCCGAACCCCTACCCCGACACGGCCACCGACTGGATCCCGTCGACCTGCTCCGCCCAGCGTGCGCTGACCACCTGGCTCAGTGACGCCGACGTGTGGGCCTGGATGGAACGAGCCCGGCTCAACGCCGCCCGGGGCATCGGCGACCACTTGGCCGATCCGCGCATGCAGACCGCCCTCACCCGCATGTTCGCCAACGCCGAGCAGGCCGTCACCAACCTAGAGACCCTCCAGGTCCAGGCGAGTCGCTGAACGGGCGGCTGGCCGCCGCCACGATGCGGCCGAATTCGGCGGTCGCGTCAAGCTCGGACAGGTCCGCGGGCCAGGCTTCGACCTGGTCCCGGGCCCAGCGGGCCCACCGCAGCACGGTCACGTGGTATTCCCACAGGAACCGCCACATCAGGCCGCTGTGCGGCAGGCGCTCCTGGAACGGGCCGCGGCCCTGGAGGTAGCTGGCGGCGATCATCTCGCCGAAATGCAGCTTGGCGGTGGTGTCATCGATGAGCGCGGTCAGGTTGGCCAGCAGGCCCGCGCGGGTGCCCTGGTCGGCGTAGGCGATCTTGACCAGGGCCTCGCACTCGAGCACCGGCCCGGCGCCCGGTTCGGCGAGCCATGCGGCCAGCGCCTCGCGGCCGGCCGGGGTGATGCTGTACACGGTGCTGGGCCGTCGGCCGGTCGCCCCGGGCTGGCTGGTGGCCAGCCCGGCCGCCACCAGCTTCTTCGGCTCCTCGTACAGCCGGGACACCGCGCGGGGCCAGATCCACCCCAGGCTCCGCTCCATCTGCGTGGCGAGCTGGTAGGTCGTCCACGGCTGCAGGGCGAGCAGGGCCAGGATGCCGTAGGACGTGGTGGTCAATGCGGGCACCTCTTGAAAATACTCTCAATGAGAGTATTGTGCAGCCATGGACACACCCGAACTGGAGGCGCTGTACCGGCGTTGGCTAGCTGAAGTCTGGGGCCAGGGGCGGACCGACGTGGCCAGGGAACTGATGGCCGAAGACCTCATCGACCACAACCCCTACCCCGGCCAGCCCGCCGGGCTCGACGGGCATAACTGGGCCGTCGCCATGGTCCGCCGGGCGTTCCCCGACCTGCGGTTCACCGCCGACGTCGTGGTCTGCGACGGGCAGTTCGTGGTGGGCCGCTGGACGATGACCGGTACCAACACCGGCACGTTTGACCTGTTCGGGCTCCCGCCCACCGGGCGGCCGGTCACGATGACCGGGCAGGAGATCTTCCGCGCGCGCGACGGCAAACTCGCCGAGGTCTGGCACCAGGAAGACGCCCCGGGAATGCTCCGCCAACTCGGCCTGGAGCCCCCGCCGACCATCATGCGCCTGGCCGCCCGGCGCAGCGCACGCCGCTACCGCCGCCAGCGGCAGGCTGTCGCGTAAGGGACCCTCACCGCTCTCCGGCGTACCCCGCATCACCCACGCTCGCCGTCTCCCCGACCAGTCCGGGTGTACCATCGTCGCTGCCGCTCGTGGCCGCCGCCCCGAACTCCCGGAACTCCCGCTGCGTCAGCGCGCCCAGCATCGTGACCACGACCAGCCCTCCCGGGCGAGGAGCGATCGCGGCGGGTCTCAGCCTGGCGGGGTGAAGTGGCCCGGCGTCTTGCTGACCACGATGCTGAAGTGAATCTGGGTTCCGCTGATCGAGGTCACCTGTACCTTCACCGGGTAGGCGGTAGTAGACCCCTGAGCCGTCAGCGAGCAGTACATGACGGTGCCGACCTTGGCGCTGAGGTCTCCCGGACACACCACTTTCGGGGCAGGCTGGTTAAACTGCTGGGCGAGCGTGGTGGCTACCTTGGTCTCGACCGTGTGCTTGGGAAGCGCCGACGTTCCGCCGATGCTGACATGGGCGCTGCAGCCGGCTAGGAGCCCGCCTGCCACCATGATGACGGCCAGATGATGCTCTTTCCCTTTAAACATGTGCTCACCCGGGCCTAGGCAGGTATTTATTCGCTGTCACGTACTCATAACACGGCTCGTAATGCGGGTCAAGTGCTGCTGACCAGCCAGCTAGCCCTCCACAGGCCCGATGGCACCCTGAGAATGCACAATGACTCAGCTGGGTATCGCCAAGCTGTTGATCATTGTTTCCGGATCGTCGCAGCCCAGAACCAACTGGTCGGACCTGGCGCCATTGAGCTTTACCCGCACCCCTCGGCGAGCGTTCGCGTGAATGACAGCGAACGTCTTGGTATGCCAGCCAATGACAGTTCCGACGAGCATGGACCCGAGAACACCTCCCCGATCCTGAGCCCGTGTACGGACTTGATGGGATTCTCGAGTACCTCGACCGAGGTAACCGTAGAGAGTGGGACCCTGATTTCACCATGAGAGGCCTGCACCTTCTCCTGGGGTCAGCCGCAATACGATAGTGTCGCCCTCTCTGACAGGTAAGCCATTCCGCGTACCGTAGTAGTCCACGGGTTCATTCTGCCCGTCCAGACTGCATGCGGAAAGCCCCTACCCGGGCCAGCTAACTCAGGGTCGGCACCCACGGTCGCCGTCTCCTTGACCGGCCCGGGCGCACCAGCGTCGCGCCGCTCGCGGCCGCCCCGAACTCCCGGAACTCCCGCTGCGTCAGCGCGCCCAGCATCGTGACCACGACCAGCCCTCCCGCCACCGGGAAGAACACCGTGGGTCCGAGATGGCGCACGAGCACCCCGGTGATCACCACCGACAGCGGGAAGCTGCCGAACGCGCACACCATGATGGCGCTCATGATCCGCCCGAGCATCGCGGGGGGCGCCCACTTCTGCAGCACGGTGAGGAAGGTGACGTTGCCGAGCCCGTTCGTGGCGCCCACGACGAACAGCGCCGCCGCCGCACCGGCCTCGCCACCGAGGTACGGGGTCAGGGCGATCCCCGCCCCGTCGACCAGGAACACCAGCGAGGCGAAGATGGCCGGCGTGCGCAGCCCGCTGGTGCGGGCCGCCGCGAGCGCGCCGATCACGCCGCCCGCCGCGAGGCAGGCGAGCAGCGCCCCGTAGCCGGCCGCCCCGAACCGGGCGTGCGCGAGCGAGGGCAGCGCCACCTCGCCCATCCCCCCGCCGGCCAGGTTCGCCGCGACGACCACGATCAGGAGGACCTGCAGCAGCCGCGACCTCCGCAGCAGCGCCAGCACCCCGTCTCCGCCGCCGTTCCCGCCCGCCGTGCTCGCCCCGTCCGCGCCCACCCGGTCCGCGCCTGGCCCGTCAGCGCCTACCCCGTCAGCGCCAGCGTCCGCCTCAGCTCCTCCCCGCTCGCCCCGGCCACCGCGGCCGCCGTGGCGGTCACCGACCCGGTCGCCGCCTGCCGCGGGATCAGCGCCAGCGTCAGCGCCGACACCGCAAACGAGGCGGCGTCGATGACGAAGGCCCAGGTCGACGCCCGGGTCGCGGCGACCAAGGCACCGCCGAGGGCCGGCCCGAGCAGCGACCCGGCCTGCACGGCGGCGTTGGAAATCGCGTTGCCCGCCGCGAGCCGATCGTCGTCGAGCAACGACGGCATGAGCGCGAACGATGCCGGGATGAACAGGCCCTCGCCGGCGCCGATGAGCGCGGCGACGGGCCCGAGCGTCGCCAGCGAGACCGTGTGCCGGGTCGCGAGCACGGCCAGCGCCGCGACGAGCACGCAGCGCCCGGCGTCGGCCGCGAGCATGACCGTGCGCGGGCCGATCTTGTCGGCGAGCACCCCGCCGACCGGGATCAGCACGATCCGCGGCACGCCGTAGCAGGCCAGCACGGTGCCGAGCAGGATCGCGCCACCGTGGGACGACAGCACGAGCCAGGGGAGGGCCACCGCGTAGCAGTAGTCCCCGATCGTGGACGTGAGCTGGCCCCCGGCCAGCAGCCGGAAGCTCCGCACCGCCAGCGGCCCCGAGCGCCACGCCGCGAGAGTGCTCACGGCTCCTCCTCGTGTTCGTGCTTCCTGGCTTCCTCGGGCTCGAACCACGGGAACAGGTCGAGCATGACCCGGACCGGCAGCGCACCAGGCGACCGCTCGGCCGGATCCAGCCGTACGTAGGAGGCCATGACCTCCATCACCCGTTCCCGCATCTGGTTCAGTTCGTCGGGCGTCACGTGCGCGACGCTGAACATCTCGCCCACCGCGGCCCGCCAGTCAGCCGGGAACTCCGCCTTGCGCTGCAGGTACCGCGCGCGGACCTCCTCCGCCGAAGCGCGCATGTTCTCCACGAGCAACTGACTGGCCACCTGGGTGACCGCCGGTTGGTCCGGGCGATCCTGGATCTCGAAGGCGAGCAGGCGGGCCCGCCAGGGGCGCTCGCGCCCGTCCGCGGCGCTGGCCCGGTCCTCCTCGACGAACCCGTACCTGGCCAGCGTCCGCAGGTGGTAGCTGCACGCCGACGGGGAGAGCCCGGCCACCTCCGCGCATTCCGTCGCCGTCGCCGGGCCGTGCAGCCCGAGGTGCAGCCAGATGGCGATCCGCGCCTGGTGCGCGAGGGCGCGCATCATCTGCGGGTCGGTCATCGGGATGGGGTTGGTCAGCGACCCTGGTTCGTCCGGCATATGTGAAAGATAACTTTCGAAGTAAGTGTTTCACAATAGCCGCGGGGTAGGATTCTGACGGAGGCCGATGCGATGCAGCGCGAGATTTTCACCCCGGAGCACGACGCGTTCCGCGACATGGTGCGGACCTTCATCACGAAGGAGATCGCGCCCTACCACGAGCAGTGGGAGCGAGACGGGATGGTCTCGCGCGACGTGTGGCTGGCCGCGGGCCGGGCCGGGCTGCTCGGCATCCACATCGACGAGAAGTACGGCGGCGGGGGCGACCCCGACTACCGGTACTACGTCATCCTGAACGAGGAGCTGGCGCGGGCCGGCGCGACCGGGCCGATGTTCCAGCTGCACAACGACATGATCGGCCCGTACCTGGACCGGCTCTGCACGCCCGAGCAGCGCGAACGGTGGCTCCCCGGTTACTGCTCGGGGGAGCTCATCGCGGCGATCGCGATGACCGAGCCCGGGGCGGGCAGCGACCTGCAGGGAATCCGGAGCACGGCCGTCCGCTCAGGCGACCACTACCTGCTGAACGGCCAGAAGACCTTCATCTCCAACGGGCAGCTGGGCGACATCGTGATCGTGGTGGCCCGCACCGATCCCGAGGCCGGCCACCGGGGGATCAGCCTGCTGGTGGTCGAGCGGGGGATGCCCGGCTTCGACCGCGGACGCAACCTCGACAAGCTGGGCATGCACGCGCAGGACACCTCGGAGCTGTTCTTCACCGACGTCCGGGTGCCGGCCGAGAACCTGCTGGGCGCCGAGGGCGGCGGGTTCGTCGCCCTGATGCAGAACCTGCCGCGCGAGCGCGTCACGATCGGCGTCACCGCGCTGGCCATCGCGGAGAAGGCCTTCGAGGACACGCTGGCCTACTGCAAGCAGCGGCAGGCGTTCGGCCAGCCCATCGGGATGTTCCAGCACCTCAAGTTCGTCGCTGGCCGAGATGGCCACCGAACTGGCCATCGCGCGCGCGTTCACCGACCGCGCGATCACCGAGCACTGCGCGGACCGGCTGACCAACGAAGAGGCGGCCATGGTCAAGTGGTGGAACACCGAACTCTGCAACCGGGTCACCGACCGCTGCGTGCAACTGCACGGCGGGTACGGCTACATGCACGAGTACCAGGTCGGCCGCGCCTGGGCGGACGGCCGCGTCCAGTCGATCTTCGGCGGCACCACCGAGATCCAGAAGGAAATCATCGGCCGCGGCCTCGGCCTGTAGCCCTGACCAGGTACTTCATAGATCCCGTGCTCCCGGCTCCTGACCCGAAGTTAGACAGAATGTTAGAACCGGCCCTCTCGCGGAAATCCGTGTCGGGCAGTGCAGGGCGTCCTTGCTCCCGGTGCGCCCGGCGTCTGTAACGGCCGCTGGCTTTTTGAGGCGGGGCAATGGTCTTCTGCGTGCCGCCAGGGTCGGCGTCATCCAGGCGGCGCCGCCGGTAGCTGCGGGAGCGTCTGCAGTGTCCTCAGTGCCGTGGTTGCGGTGGGATGCCCCTGGCGCGGAGGGCGGCCTGGGTCCGGTCGGCGGCCTGGAGCTTGTCGAGGATGCGGGAGACGTGGTTTTGCACGGTCTTCAGGGAGATGCCGAGGGAGCGGGCGATCTGCTGGTTGCTGGCGCCCTCGGCCAGCAGGTCGAGGATCTCGCGTTCCCGCGTGGTCAGGTCGTCTGGCCGGGGCGGGGTGGCCGGGCCGGATGACCGCCCGGGCGTGTGGGCCAGAAGCCGGGTGGCGACCCCGGCGCCGAACACGGCGCCGCCCGCGGCGACGGTGCGCAGCGCGGCGGCGATCTCGCCGGCGGACGCGCCCTTGAGGACATAGCCGCGTGCACCCGCCGCCAGGGCGGCGAAGATGGTGTCGTCGTCGTCGACCATGGTCACCATGAGCACGGCGGTGCCCGGGGCGATCTGGGCTGCGCGCCGAGTCGCCTCGACGCCGGAGGCGCCGGGCAGGTTGATGTCCATGAGCACCACATCGGGTGCGGTTTCCTTGATGGCCGCCAGCGCCTGCTCGGCGGTGCCGGCTGTGCCGGTGACCTCGACCTCGGGCAGGGTCGCGAGCAGCCCGGCGAGGCCGTCGCGGAAGACGGGATGGTCATCGACGATCAGGACCCGGGTCACGCGGGCACCGCCGGGACGCCGGGACGCTGCGCGGGCGCGGTCACGGCCGGCAGCCGCGCGTGGACGGTGACGCCGGGTGAGCCGTCCCGGACCGTGACGGTGCCGCCGATTTCCTCGGCCCGCTCCCGCATGATGGCCAGGCCGTGGCCGTCTGACCTGACGCGTGGAGCCCGGCGCCGTCGTCGGTGACCTCGACGGCCAGCCCGGCCGGGGTGCGGGCCATCGACACCCGGCAGTGGCGGGCGCGGGCGTGCCGGACGGTGTTGGTCACCGCCTCGACCACGATGCGGTAGGCGGCGACCTCGACGGCGGCCGGCAGCGCGGGCAGGTCGTCACAGGCGTCCACGCTGGCCGCCAGGCCAGACCCGGCGGTCAGCCGCTCGACGGCCTGGGCGCACGCGCCGGCCAGGCCGAGCTCGTCCAGGGCGGGCGGCCGTAGCCCTTCGACCAGGCGCCGGACATCGACCACGGTGCGGCGTATCTCCTCGCTGAGGCCGTGCAGTGGCGGGAGGCGCCGTCGCTGCCCGGCGGCAGCAGGGCCCGAGCGGTCTCAGTTTTCAGCGTCAGCCCGGCCAGCGCCGGGCCGATGCCGTCGTGCAGGTCCCGGCGCAGGCGGCGCCGTTCTTCCTCCCGGGCCAGGACGAGCCGTTCCCGTGCGCGTTGCAGGTCCTCGCGGAGCAGCCGCGCGTGCAGCGCGCCGCCGAGCTGCCGGGCCAGGTCGTGCAGCAGCCGTTCCTCGGCCGCGCTCAGCGGGCGATCCGGCGCCCGGTAGGTCAGGGAACCGACCGGGGTGCCGTAGGCCAGCAGCGGAATGCTGGCCGTACCCGGGTCGGCACCTGCGATCGTGCCCGGGACGACGGGCGCAGCAGAGCGCGGGACGGCGGCCCGGGCGGTGCCTGGGGCGTCCCCGGTGCCGGTGACGACGGTCCCGTCGAGATCGCGGACGCTGACGTCGCGCAGGTCCAGCCCGGTGGTGAGCTCGGCGACCGCGGCGTCCAGCAGCCGGTCGATGTCGGCGGCGGCTTCCAGGCGCTCGCCGAGGCCGGCCAGGACCTCATACGGCTCATGCCAGCGGCCGTAGACCACGCGGGTGACGCCGCGCTGCAGCTTGTCGCGCAGCGGGATCAGCGCCAGCGCGGCCACCGCCGCCGCGAGCGCGGACGGCCACCAGGCGTGATGATCGGGGACCAGCGCGGCGACGGTGATCACCACCGCCGCGTAGATGCCGACGACGGCGGCCGACATGGTCAGCCACACCAGCGTGCGATAGGCCGCGCGGCGCAGATCATACAGGCCGTGGTGCAGGATCGCGACCGCGATCGCGGCCGGCAGCGGCAGCAGCACCACGCCGAAAATCCAGCCGGGAACGCCATTGGTAATCAGTATGGCGACAAAGACCAGCGCGGGCGGCCAGGTAGCCAGGGCCAGCAACAGCAGCTGCTGCCGGACCAGCGGACCACCGCGCCGCCACCGGGTGACAAGCCCGGCGACGGCACCGGCGGCGGCGCCCACCGCGAGCAGAACACCGGCGGCGCTGAGCACGCCCGCAACGGGTGCGTAGCGGCCTGTCAGGCCGAGCGGGCTGTGCCAGTGGGCCAGCCGGTTCTCGTTCGAGGTAGGGCTCAGCACGTTGCCGAGGAACAGGCAGGCCGCCGCGGCGGCGGCCGGCCAGGCAAGCCAGCGCCACCCCGGCCCGGGCAGGCGCCCGTCGGGAAACACCGCCGGCACGCCCACCACGGCGATCACCAGCCCGGCCGCCTGCAGGCCCGGCCCGAGGGCGGCCAGGTACCCGGCGCCGGGCACCGACCCGGGCACGGTCACCACGCCGCGGATACCGGCCTCGGTGAACGCCGTGCCGACGCCCAGGACGGCGGCGGCGGCCAGCATCAGCCAGCCGACCCGGTTACCGGGAACCGCGAGGGTGACGATGGCGCCCACCACCGCGACCACCGCGATCGCCAAAGCGAACGAAAGCGTGCCGGCGAACACGGCGGTCCCGGGCCGGTCATAGGCCGTCCCGACGGCCGAGCCGGCCACGGCGAGCACGACCGCGGCGAAGACCGCGGCCGCAGTGAAACGGCCGCGGTCCACCGCCCGCAGTAGGCGCTTCATACGCTCATCGTGCACCACGCATGCAGCTCCAGCCAGCGCCACTGGCCTGGGACCACGCGGCGCGTCAGGCCGCGGCCCGGCGGCGCAGACGCCCGGCCAGCACCGTGATGGCGCCGATCAGCCCGGCCAGTGCCACCAAGGCGAAGGCGGTGTCGTACGTCCAGTTCAGGGCGCTGTGCTTGTACCAGCTGGGGTACGTGACGACCTCGACCAGGCACAAGATGCCGGCGAACACGGCCCCCCCGGTGATCCGCCCGCGGCGCAGCAGCCACGGCAGCGATCAAGAAGAACACGCCGAACGCGGCGCCAAAGGGCCATCCCGAGCGATCAGGACCATCCCCGCCCAGCCCGATCTGGATCGCGCTGCCGAACTCGCCGAGGGCGAGGATCCCGGCGATGACGGTCAGGGCGGTGAGCTTACCGGTCTTCATGGTTTACCTCCGTGGAATCTGTGGTGAGCTCACGATGCCTCCGGACGGTTCCCGGGCAGAAGAGGCGCCTTCCCGTATCAGCCGGGAAATACTCCCGGGCAGCATCCGGGAGAGGCGCGTCACACGATCCGCAGCAAACACCCAGCGCCTGAGGCGGCAGCGGCGTCACCGCAGGCAAGCGTGCGTTCGGTCCGTGCCCGTGCCAGTGCCTGAGCATGATCCGGTTCGCCTGGTGGGTGACTTAGGCGTCGTCGTAGGCGAGGTTGCCGGACAGTTCGCGGTAGGCGCCGGCCTGAGCCAGGAGGGTCTTGGCCTTCTGCTCGACAGTGGCGATCGCGTCAGCGCCGGCCACGAAGCGCAGCGGTGGCTCCCCCTGGCCCGCGAGCTGGACCAGCGCGTCGGCGAGCTTGGCGGGGTCGCCGCCCTGGCGGCCGTTCATGCCGTTCCAGGCGGCGATGGTCTGCTTGGTGCGCTCGGCGTAGTCGCCGATCGAGGGCTCGGCGTAGGTCGTCGATTCCGGCGTGATCCAGAAGTAAATCATCGGCAGCGGCCTGGGCCTGTAGGTCTGATCGAGGGGAACGCGGACTGCAGCGGCCTTAGTCGGGCTGGTCAGGCGGTTCGGCGCTCTGTTCCGGGCTGGCGGGAACGACGAGTTCGGCGGGCTCGAAGCCACCTTCCGCGGCGACGGCGGCCAGTTCGTAACCCAGTGACTCGCGCACGGCAGGTACCGGCGTGCGCCGGCCCGTCAGCGCCGAGGCGACGGCTGCGATCACGTTGGCCGCAATGGCGAACCCGAAGGCCACGCCGAGACCGCTATGGAACGGCGCCGTGATCAGGTGCGGGAAGAACTCCCGCCCGGTCACGTAGGCCGCGTGCGCCGGGGACAGCTGATGCAGCAGCGGGCCGAGCAGTTGCTGTATCGGGTTGTAGCCGAGGAAGGAGGCGAACAGCACTCCGATCGGGGGCAGGTGCGAGATCGGCGCGGCCGTGGCCGCCGGGACGCCCTGCGCGGTCAGCCCGCTGGACAGGGCCGCCGGCAGCTTGCTGGATAGGCCGGCCACCATCAGGGTGAAGAAGATGCCGATCGATAGCACGAACGCGGAGTTCTGGAAGGTGGCGATCATGCCGCCAGCCGCCCCGCGCCGGTCGGCCGGAACCGAGTTCATCATCTCCGCCCAGTTCGGCGAGAAGAACAGGCCGGAGCCGAACCCGTTGAGGGCGATGACGACCGCGAACTCCCAGTAGGAGAAGTTCACCGGGACGAATATCAACAGCAGGAAGCTCGCTCCCGTCAGCAGCGCGCCGCCCACGGTGAACGCCTTAGCGCCGAACTTGTCGGACAGTATCCCGGACAGCGGCGAGGACACCAGGAAGCCGGTCGTCAACGGCACCAGGTAGATGCCGGCCCACAGCGGGGTCTGGCTGAAGTCGTAGCCGTGTAGCGGCAGCCAGATGCCCTGCAGCCAGATGATCAGCATGAACTGCATGCCGCCGCGGCCCATCGCCAGCATCAGGCTCGCGACGTTCCCGGCGGCGAACGCCCGGATCCTGAACAGCGAGATGCGGAACAGCGGCTCGGCGACCCTGGTCTCGACGTACACGAAGATGACCAGCAGCGCGAGGCCGCCGAACAGCGCGGTGAGCACCCACGGGTTGGTCCAGCCCATCGGATGCCCGCCGTAGGGCAGCAGGCCGTACGTGATGCCGACCAGGATGGCGATCAGGCCGGCGGCGAACAGCAGGTTGCCCCACCAGTCGATCTGCGCGTGCTTGCGCACCCCGATGTCGTGCAGCATGAAGTACGCCCACACGGTGCCGAACACGCCGACCGGTGCCGAGACCAGGAAGATCAGATGCCAGTTCACCGGGGCGAGCACGCCGCCGAGGATGAGGCCGATGAACGACCCGGCGATGGCCGCGATCGCGTTCACGCTGAGGGCGCGGCCGCGCTGGTCGGCCGGGAACGCGTCGGTGACGATGGCGGCGGCGTTCGCGAATAGGAACGCGCCGCCGATGCCCTGCACGACCCGCCAGACGATCAGCCACATCGCCCCGTCCGCGCCGTGCATCCAGGTCACCGTCAGGAAGATCGAGGCCACGCTGAAGATCGCGAAGCCCAGCGTGTACATCCGCACCCGGCCGAACATGTCGCCAAGCCGGCCGAACGACACCACCAGGACCGCAGACACCACCAGGAACCCCATGAACATCCACAGCAGGTAGCTGGTATTCCCGGGACTCAGCGGATCCAGCCCGATGCCGTGGAAGACGTCAGGCAGCGCGATCAGCACGATCGACTGGTTGATCGTCGCCATCAGCATGCCAAGCGTGGTGTTAGACAGCGCGATCCACTTGTAACGCGGTCCGAGCGCACGGCCCGCCTGCACAGCTGCGCCTGTCACGTCAGGATTAACCGTCATGGGCGGACATGCTCCCCACCTGAGACCCGGGTACTTGCTAATCCTCAACTAACAATGCCAGACCGGACACACCGGGGTCCCTAAGCCCAAGCGGTGATGTCACGCCGGAGCCTCCCTCGCGAGCCGTATCGACTCCATTCGCCCGGCCAGGCCTGCGATGACGGCCGGTCTCGAGCTCTCCAGCTGACCAATTAGAAAGTCTAGCCTTGCAATATTGAACTTGCAAGGCTAGCCTTTATATATGCTCACGGAGCGGGAAGTCGAAGAGGTGGCCGCGGCCGTGTACCTGAGCGTGGGCCTGTTCAAGCGGCGCCTTCAGCAGGTGCAGGTGCCGGGCGAGCTGTCGCTGCCGGAATCCTCGGCGCTGCGGAAGCTGGAGCGCGGCGGCCCGGCCACGGTGACCGCACTGGCCAGGGCCGAGCAGATCAGCGTGCAGTCGATGGGCGCGACGCTGAGCGCGCTGGAAGCGCGTGGCCTGGTCAACCGCCAGTCCGACCCGGCCGACGGCAGGCGTGCGGTGATGTCGGTTACCGAGGCGGGCCGATCCGCGCTCAGCGACAAGCGCAGTGCGCGGATCGCGCAGCTGGCGCGGGCGCTGGCGGCCGGGTTCACCCCCGAGGAGATGGGCCAGCTGCTGGCGGCCGCACCGCTGATCGAGCGGCTGGCCGAGAGCATCTGAGGGCAGGTCGGCCTCCGGGGCGCGTCACGCCAGGTGCTCGGCCAGCGGGACACGAGGAGAGTGAATGGCAAACCAGCCGGCCGCGGTTAGGGATCGCTATCCATGGGTGGCGCTGGCGAATACGACCGCCTCCACGTTCATGTCGACGCTGGACGGCTCGATCGTCATCATCGCTCTCCCGGCCATCTTCCGCGGCATAGGGCTGGATCCGCTGGCCCCGGGCAGCATCTTCTACCTGCTTTGGATGATCATGGGATACCGGCTGGTCCAGGCGGTGCTGGTGGTCAGCGTCGGCCGGCTCGGCGACATGTACGGCCGGGTGAAGATCTACAACGCGGGCTTCGTCGTCTTCACCATCGCCTCGATCCTGCTCTCGTTCGACCCGTACCGCGCCGGTGGCGGGGCGATGTGGCTGATCGGCTGGCGGGTGCTGCAGGCCACCGGCGGGTCCATGCTGATAGCGAACTCGGCCGCGATCCTGACCGACGCATGGCCAGCCGAACGGCGTGGCTTCGCCCTGGGCACCAACCAGATCGCCGCCCTGGCCGGCCAGTTCGTCGGCCTGGTGGCCGGGGGCCTGCTGGCTGCCATCGACTGGCGCGCGGTGTTCTGGATCAACGTGCCCGTCGGCGTGTTCGGCACGCTATGGGCCTACCTGCGGCTCAGGGAGATGGGGGAGCGGCACCGCGCCCGGATGGACTGGTGGGGCAACCTCACCTTCGCCCTGGGCCTAGGCGCGGTCCTGGTCGGCGTCACCGTCGGCATCCAGCCCTACCATGGCCACGCCATGGGCTGGACCAGCCCGACGGTCATCGGCCTGCTCGGCGGCGGCGTTCTGCTCCTGCTCGGGTTCGCCGTCATCGAGAGCAGGATCGCCGAGCCGATGTTCCAGCTCAGCTTGTTCCGGATCAGGGCCTTCACCGCCGGCAGCATCGCCAGCCTGGTGGTAGCCATCGCCCGGGGCGGCCAGCAGTTCATGCTGATCATCTGGCTGCAGGGGATCTGGCTGCCGCTGCACGGTTACAGCTTCAGCCAAACGCCGCTGTGGGCGGGCATCTTCCTGCTGCCGCTGACCGCCGGATTCCTCGTGTCCGGGCCCACCGCCGGGATCCTGTCGGACCGGTTCGGCTCCCGGGGCATCGCGACCGCCGGGGCGGTGGTGTTCGGCGGCAGCTTCATCGGCCTGATGCTGCTGCCCGTCAGCTTCCCTTACTGGGCGTTCGCGCTGCTCATCGCCGTCAACGGGATCGGTAGCGGCATGTTCGGCGCGCCCAACTCCTCCTCCATCATGGGCAGCGTCCCGGCCCGGCACCGTGGCGCGGCCTCGGGCATGCGCGCCACCTTCCAGAACTCCGGCACGGCGCTATCGATCGGCGTGTTCTTCTCCCTGATGATCGCCGGGCTGTCGGCCAGCCTGCCCCGCACGCTGAGCGGGGGCCTGGAGAAGTACGGCGTCCCGCCCGCCGTCGCCCACCAGATCGGTTCCCTGCCGCCGGTCTCGTCGCTGTTCGCCACCGTGCTAGGGGTCAATCCCATCCAGCACCTGCTCGCCTCAGCCCACGCGCTAGCGGCCCTCCCGGCCGCCAGCCAGCGGATCCTCACCGGGCCGGAATACTTCCCGCAGCTCATCTCGGCGCCGTTCCACCACGGCCTGGCCGTGGTATTCGTGGCGGCCGCCGCGCTGTCAGCGGTAGCCGCCTTCGCGTCCCTGCTGCGCGGCGGCCGTCCCACCCGACCGACCCCAGGCTCCGCACCCTAAGATCTAATCTGCGGACGGCGCACCAGTTCCTGCCAGGTCCGGCCGCTTCGTACGCTTTCCGGCCGCTCGGCCACGATGTCCGAACCCGGGCGCGCATCCTCGTCGCGGGCCTTGACGAGGATCCAGCGCGAATCCCCGGTCCGCGTGAGCGCGAAGCGGCCAGAAAGCTTCCGGCCATGCAAGACGAACGAGAGATGTCCCGGGCTCGTCGCGCACGATCTCGGCGGTTCCCTCATCCCAGACGATCACCGCGCCGGTGCCGCGCTTCTGCCCGTCGTGGACACCCTCGAAGTCTCCTGCCGACAGCGTGTGGTCTTCGACCGGCACGGCTAGCCGCCGGATCCTGGGGTCGAGCGAGGGTCCTTTAGGTACCGCCCATGAGCGCAGCACCTCGCCCGACTGCAGGCGGAAGTCGAAATGGAGCGTTGTCGCATCATGAAGCTGCACGACGAAACGCGACATGGCGACCACGTTTCAGTATGCGCCGTACTTCGCCGGCCTATCCTCAGGCAGGCCAGCCTCGGGCTGGCTCACCATCTCACGTTCGGCCAGTGCAGAGCGTCTTCCTGGTGAGAAGGGAGCTGGCCGTGCCGACCGGGCAGAGGACACATGAAGCAGCCGTTTGAGAAGGTCGTGGCGGAGCACGGGGGGACCGTGCTCCGGGTCTGCCGGGTGATCGTCGGCGTCCACGATGCCGAGGACGCGTGGTCGGAGACCTTCCTGGCGGCGATGCGCGCCTACCCGGACCTGCCGGACGACGCCAATGCCGAGGCGTGGCTGGTCACGATCGCGCACCGCAAGGCGATCGACGTGCTCAGGGCTCGGAAGCGGCAGCCCGCGCCGGTCGGGGAGCTACCGGAGGTGCCGACCGCGCTCGGCCTGCCGGGGTCCGCGGACGGCGACCTATGGCAGGCGGTCGCCGCGCTGCCGGACAAGCAGCGCCAGGCGGTGGCCTACCACTACGTCGCGGGCCTCGCCTACGCCGAGATCGCAGAGATCCTCGGCGGCACCACCGATGCGGCCCGCAGGGCCGCGGCCGATGGTGTCAAGAACCTGAGGAAGAACTACCCCGGCGCGGCCACGGAAGGAGCGTCCTCATGAACACCTCACCCAACCACTTCGCGGACCCGTCCGACGCTGACACGCTGTCGAGGCTCCGGGACCGGCTCGGGCTCGCCGCCGAGACCGAGGGCCTGCTCGACGTCGCTTACACGACGATCGACTCACCCGTAGGCACGCTCCTGCTGGCGGCGACGCCGAAGGGCCTGGTGCGCGTAGCCTACGAGGTCGAGGGCCACGACCGCGTGCTTGACACGCTGGCGCAACGGATCAGCCCTCGCGTGCTGCGGGCGCCGGGGCGGCTGGACGCGGCGGCGCGGGAACTCGGCGAGTACTTCGGCAGGCAGCGCCGGGCCTTCGACCTCCCGCTTGACCTGTCCTTGTCCAGGGGCTTCCGGCAGCTGGTGCAGCAGCACCTGCCGGAGATCGGGTACGGGCAGACCCGCACGTACGGGCAGGTCGCGGAGCTCGTGGGGAACCCGGGAGCGGTCCGGGCCGTCGGCACCGCGTGCGCCACCAACCCGCTGCCGGTCGTGGTGCCCTGCCACCGGGTGCTGCGGGCCGACGGGACGCCCGGCGGCTACGTCGGCGGGCCAGCTGCCAAGCAGGCGCTCCTCAGCCTGGAGGCGGCAGCATGAACAGTCGCGCGCGGAGCGCCGAGGGCGGGGATCCGTGGCAGCACCGGGTCGATTCCGGCGACTGGGAGGCCATCACGACCGAGGTCAACCTGCTCGGCGGCGCCCTCCTGCCTGAGTTGCTCACCCCGGCCGAAGCGAAGCAGATACGCGGGCTCTACGAGGAGGCCGGGCACTTCCGGAGCACGGTCAACATGGGGCAGCACCGTTTCGGGGCAGGAGAGTACCGGTACTTCAAGACGCCGTACCCCGAGCCCGTCGAGCGGCTCAAGCAGGCCCTGTACCCGCGGCTGCTGCCGATCGCGCGGGACTGGTGGGCCAAGCTCGGCCGCCCCGCCCCGTGGCCGGACACCCTGGACGAATGGCTGCGGATGTGCCACGCCGCCGGGCAGGTCAGGTCGACCGCGATCCTGCTCCGCTACGGCGAGGGGGACTGGAACGCCCTGCACCGCGACCTCTACGGCGACCTGGTGTTCCCGCTGCAGGTCGTCATCAACCTGAACGAGCCCGGTGCCGACCATACCGGCGGGGAGTTCCTCCTGCTGGAGCAGCGGCCGCGTGCGCAATCCCGCGGCACCGCCACCCTGCTGCCGCACTGTCACGGCTACGTATTCACCACCCGCGACCGGCCGGTCCGGTCGGCGCGGGGCTGGTCAGCGGCCCCGGTCCGGCACGGGGTATCCGTGATCCGCTCAGGCGAGCGGTACACGCTCGGGCTGGTCTTCCACGACGCGTCGTGAGCTACCTGCCGCCGCTAGAAAGCGGAACGTGAACAACGGCCCGTCGGGCGGTGCGGCGGCCGGGGCCCGGCGAAGCCGGTTGACGCCCACACCGGTCATGGTGTCGGTGCCCAGGGCGTCGAAGGCGATCTCCTCGAACCCGCTGGCGGCGAACCAGCCTCTCACCCGCGGCGTCAGGTCAGGCGGCCGTCGGTGCCGGGTCCAGATCACCGTCGCGCCCGGATGGCACAGGGCCGGTGCGGCCTCGGTGGTGTGCTGGATGTCGCGGTCGCTGACGTTGCCGAAGATCCCGCACAGCAGCAGCACGCCTGCGGGAAGCGCGTCCGCGAAGCTGGTCACCAGGCTGGCGTCCGCCTGGCGGACGTCGACCTGCGCCAGCCCGGCGTCGGCGGCCGCGCGGCGGGCCACGGCGGCGTTGGTCGCATCGGCCTCGATCAGGACGGCGCGCACGTCGTCGCGGCGGGGATGGCCAGGCAGCACCCCGATGACGTCGCGACCCTGCCCGGCGCAGAGGCTGACCACGGAGATAGGTCCCGCGGGAGCCCGGTCGAGGGCCTGCGACAGGTGGTGACGGACCCGGCGCAGCCGCGCGCTCAGTGACGACGTCGGGTCCTCGTAGTCGCGGTGCCAAGCCACCCAGTCCATCACGCACACCATTGTGTCGGTCCGCCACCCGCGCCGGCCGGGCTGCGCCGGCCAGTGTCGGCCACGCCGGGCCGGGCGGCGCCGCGACCGCCTTCAGCCGGCCGCGGCGAGGTCCGCGAGCGTGGGCGGGTCGTTTCCGCGCCGCTGGACGTTGACGGACGCCACCAGGATCGCGTCGTCCAGCGCGTCGGCCAGCTGGTCCGCCGGGCACCGGGCCAGGCGGGCGGGCGAGTAAAGGTCCCGCCTGATGAGCGACGCAATCAGCCCGGCGGTGAAGGAGTCTCCCGCCCCGACGGTGTCCACCACAGCCACGTCGCGCGCCGGCCGGTGCACGAAAAAGCCGTCCGAGGTGTACGCGTCGGCCCCGCTGCCCGAGCGGGTGATGACCACGACGGTCGCGCCCAGCCCGAGCCACCGCTTGGCCACGTCATCGAGCGCCTCGCCGGGGTGCAGCCAGGCGATGTCCTCCGCGCTGGCCTTGACCAGGTGCGCCAGCCGGATGGCGCGCTCAATGGCGGCAACGCCCTCATCGCGATCGCCCAGGAGCCCGGGCCGGACGTTCGGGTCATAGCTGACCAGCACGTCGCCGCGGGAACGCGCGGCCCGGGCCAGGCCGAGGATCCTGGCGTCACCCGGCGGGGTCCACGACGCGATCGATCCGAAGTGCAAGACGGCGCTCAAAGCAGGCGCCCGGGCGGTCTCCCCGGCCGTCCACTGCCAGTCGGCGGTGCCCTCGACGTAGAAGTCGTAGCTGGCCTGGGCCATAGCGTCCAGGCCGACCACGGCCAGCGTGGTCGGCTCGGCCGCGTGCGGCGAGGCGGCCAGGTCGATACCCTCGGCCTGCGCATGAGAGCGCAGCAGTCGGCCGAACGCCGTCTCCGACAGGCGCGCCATCAAGGACACGCGCTGCCCGAGCCGGGCCAGGCCGACCGCGACGTTGTACGGGCTCCCGCCCGGGACGGCGTAGTAACCGTGCGGCTGCTCGCCGGGGACGAGATCAATGAGTGCCTCGCCGATGACCGTGACGGTGACCGGGAGGCCCGGGGGTCCGCTCGAGCTGATTAGTCCCAGATCGCCTTCTCCGTCTCCATGTCGAAGAACTGCATGCCCTCGGTGTTGACGGCGAACGTGATCCGCTCGCCCACCTTGACCTTGGTCATCGGATCGACCCGGGCCACGCCCTCGCCCGCCTTCGCGGTGGCGTCCTCGTCGGCGGTGGTCGCGCCCTCGGGCTGGACGCGGGGAGCATCGATGGTGAAGTGAATCACGAGCTCCGATCCGAGGGCCTCGATCAGGTCGACGTTACCGACCAGCGTCGGCCCGGTGGCGCCGTCGTGCGCGGCGGGCAAGTGCTCGGGGCGCACGCCCAGGACGACCCGCTTGCCGCCGTAACGAACCAGGCCAGGACGCGCCGCGTGAACATCGTCCGGTACCGGTAGCACCTGGGACCCGAGCTTGACCGACCTGGTGTCGTCGCCCATCGTCGCCTCGTACAGGTTCATGGACGGCGAGCCGATGAACGCCGCGACGAACACGTTGTCCGGGTGGTCGTACAGGTGCTGCGGGTGGTCGACCTGCTGCAGCGTCCCGGTCCGCAGCACCGCGACCCGGTCACCCATCGTCATCGCCTCGATCTGGTCGTGCGTGACGTACATGGTGGCCACCCCGATGCGCCGCTGGATCCGCTGGACCTCGGCCCGCATCTGCACCCGCAGCTTGGCGTCCAGGTTGCTCAACGGCTCGTCCATCAGGAACACCGAAGGCTCGCGCACGATCGCGCGGCCCATGGCCACCCGCTGCCGCTGGCCGCCGGACAGCTGGGCGGGCTTGCGTCCGAGCCAGTCGGTCAGCCCGAGGATCTCGGCCGCATTCTCCACCTTGGCCTGGATCTCGGTCTTCGGCAGCTTGCGCAGCTTGAGCGCGAAGCCGATGTTGTCGGCCACGGTCATGTGCGGGTACAGCGCGTAGTTCTGGAAGACCATCGCGATGTCGCGTTCCTTCGGAGTCTCGTCGTTGGCGACCTTCCCGCCGATCCGCAGGACTCCGCTGGTGATGTCCTCCAGCCCGGCGACCATGCGCAGCGCGGTGGTCTTGCCGCAGCCGGAGGGGCCCACGAGCACCATGAACTCGCCCTCGCGCACGTCCAGGCTCAGGTCCTTGACCGCGTGAAAGCCGTTCTCGTAGACCTTGTTCACTTGCTCCAGATCGACTGTGGCCATCCTGTCTCCTTTACCGGGGGGTTCTCATTGAGGATTCCGCAACGACGAGGCGTGCGGTCGTAGTTGTGACGGGCGGGCTGGGCTGCGCAGGTGAGCGGACTCCGAGATCCGCGTGGTGCGGCGAGCCAGGAACAACGCCGCCGCGATGGCGATGGCCAGCGCGGCGGCCAGGATCTCGATGACCGTCGCGGGGGACAAGCTGGCGGCGATCCCTGCGCCGATGCCGCTCGTCCGGCCTTGCATGTTGATCAGCCTCGGGGCGATCACCAGGCCCGCCACCGTCCCGGTGGTGACCCCGATCGCGGTGAGGATCGTCGTGTTGACCACCAGCGTCGCCGTCACCTGGCGTGGCGTGAGTCCCAGCGCCTTGAGCACGCCGACCTCGTGCAGGTGGTCCCGCAGCCCCACCGCGGCCGCCGTCAGCAGGTTCGCCAGCGCCATGACCGCGAGCAACACGACCGCGACGGCGATCACCACCTTGACTACCCCGAGCCCGTCGGCCGGATTGGCTATCACCTGCACGTCGAGTTCGTTATGCGACGTACGGAGCAGCGTAGCCCGCGCGGCGGCGGGGGATACTCCCGGCTTCAGCACCAGGGCGTACATGAGCTGCGGGCCGGCGCCCCCCGCTTCACGCAGCGCGTCGAGCCCGAAATCCAGGACGTCCCCGTTGTTGTCGGGCTCGATGGTCCGGCCCACGATGTGCAGGATCACCGGGACCCCGTCGATCGTCGGCGAGATCCACGCGCCGACCCCGATGTGCATCTGGGTCAGGAAGCCCTGACCCGCGACCGCCTCGTTCGCCGCGTCGAACATCTGCCCCTGGACCGCCTGGAAGGGGTAGGGCCGCGCGGAGTACCCCATGGCCCGGGCGATGAAGGTGCCGTTGTCGCCGGGCAGCAGGGTGTCGAACTCGGCGCCCGGGTAGGTCGCGAGCACCTGGTCGTCGTGACTAATCAGGTTCAGGGTTTTCGCGGCGTCCAGGCCGCCGCCCGGGCTGACCGTGATGGCCGCCGCGAGCCCGATCCGCCCCGGATGCCTGGTGAACCCGTCGATGGTCGCCCAGCCGGTGAGCGCGATCGTGACCATCGCCATGGGGATAGCCAGGCCGATGACGGTCAGCGCCGCGGGCAGGCGCCGGGTCAGCGAGTCCCTGGCCCCGAGCACGAGCGCGGGCGGCAGGTGGACGAGCAGGCCGAGCCGGGCGATCAGGGACAGGTGGCCGCGGGGCGGGCTCGGCTGGACGGCGGCGACCGGGGAGACCCGGCCCGCCCGCCAGGCCGGGATGATTGTGGCGATGGCGACGGTGAGCACGGTGCCGACGCCGATCAGCGCCGCCCACGAGCCGGACAGCGGGGCCAGGCTCACCGGCGTGCCGTCGGGCGGCCGTACGAACACCGACGAGGTCATGAACCGGGCCGCGACCAGGCCGAGTCCGGCCCCGACCGCGCCCAGCGCGGTCTGCTCGGCGAGCAGCATCCCCACCACCTGGCCGGGCGTGAAGCCGAGCGCCTTCAGCATCGCGATGTCCTGGCGCTGCATGAGCACGCGGCCCGCCGTGACGTTGGCGATGGCACACGGCGCGGCCACCAGGGCGATGACCCCGAACAGGCCGAGCAGCAGGCCGAGCAGCCGGTCGTTGCTGGCCATCGAGTCCCGGACCTGCTGCCCGGTGGAGTAGCGCAGGACCGCCGAATTCTCGGTGGGCCCGTTGTAGAGGTTCCAGATGGTCTGGACGACCTGGCCGGTGGCGACGGCGGAGGCGTCGTCCAGCCGGAGGCCGACGACCTCCTGGGTCTCGCTCTGGTGCGGCTCGACCCGGGCCAGCAGCCCGTGCTGCACCCAGATCAGGCCCGGTGTCCATTGCGGGTAGAAGCCCTGGTCGGCCGTGTCGGCGATGCCGATGACCTGCATCGTGACCGAGGTGCCGTCGATGCCGTTAACCAGGATCCTGGCCCCGACGCCCACGTGGACGACCGCGGCGAACGAGGCCTCGAGGACGGCGCCGTCCTGCTCCGAGGAGCGCAGCCAGGTGCCCGCGACGATCAGCGGCGTGGACATCGCGGGCGGAACGGGGGTCATCCCGCGCAGTTCGACCGGCGACTGCACCGGGCCCTGCTCAAGCGTCGCCGACGCCGCCTGATAGGGCTGGCCGACCTGCTGAACTCCCGGCACGGAGCTTAGCTCGCTCGTGTCCGTCCCGTTCTGGAAGTAGATCAGCGCGTCCGCCCCGTGGGTATTCGCGAACAGCTGCTGCCAGGGGTTGACGGCCCCCTGAAGCAGCATGGTGGCCAGGACGAGTGCGGCCACCACCCCGGCCACCACGCCGATCGTGAGCAGGGCCTGGCTGCGGCAGGCGCGCAGATCCGCGCGTGCCCACCGCAGCGTCCCTCGCATCGGGCGTCAGCCTCTCAGCTCCAGGACGTCGCGGACCCCGTTCAGGTTCCGCGGGATGGGCACGATGGCGGCGTCGTCGGCCACCATCCCGTCAAACAGGTTGATCACCCGGTCGGCCAGGCTCGCCACGCGGGCGTCGTGGGTGACCATCAGGATCGCCTGGCCGCCGGCGTGCACGCGACGGAGCAGCCGGAGCACGTCACGGGTGTTGGAGCTGTCCAGGTTTCCGGTCGGCTCGTCGGCCAGCAGCAGGCTCGGCTCGTTGGCGAGCGCCCGCGCCAGCGCGACGCGCTGCTGCTCCCCGCCGGAGAGCCGGGCTGGGGCGGCGGCCGCCTTGTCCGCGATGCCCAGCTCGGCCAGCAGCTCTTCCCTGCGCTTCCTGGCCTGCCGCGGGCTCGCGCCTGCCAGCAGCGCGGGCAGCTCGATGTTGTCCGCGACGGTCATGTTGGACAGCAGGTTGAAGAACTGGAAGACGAACCCGATGTGCCGGCGGCGCAGGATCGCCCAGCCAGCCGTCGACAAGCCGTCCACGCGCTGCCCCCGCAGCCAGATCTCGCCGCTCGTGGCCGGCGCCAGCCCGCCGAGGACGTGCAGCAGCGTGGATTTGCCCGAGCCAGACGGGCCCATGATCGCCACGAACTCGCCGATGGCGAGTTCGAGGTCAATCCCCCGCACCGCCTCCACCTCGACCCCGTCGGCGCGGTACACCTTGACCAGCTTGCGGGCTCTCAGCAGCCACGGGGTGTCGGTCCCCCCGGGCCAGCGCGGCTCGGATCGGCTCACACGAGTTCCTCCTGGCATCGTTCCAGCCAGTCGAGGTCCGCCTGCAGGTGCAGGACGGCGCCCTCGATCAGCAGCCGGGCCGGGGAGTCCGCGTGATCAGCATCGACCTGCAGATCGGTGAGCTTGCGCATGAGGCTCAGGTAGTGCCTGCGCTGAGCGTTCATGAGCGCGATCCGGTCCGCCAGCCCCGCCATCGGGGCGAGGATCAGCTTGATGAAGAACTCGTCGCGGATGCGAGGCCCGTCACTTGGCTCTTCGACCCACGCGCGCAGGGCCTCGCGGCCCGCGGGCGTGAGCTCGTACACGCGCTTGTTCGGCCGGGTGGTCTGTTCCACATCCTGGCTGCAGACCAGGCCATCTTGCTCGAGGCGTTTCAGCGTGACGTAGATCTGCCCGATGTTCGGCGACGGGTACGCCTGGCCGAACGTCTGCTCCAGAGCCAGCTTCAGCTCGTAGCCGTGGGCCGGCTCCTTGGCAAGGAGCGCCAACAGGGGCTGCCGCACGATCCCGTCACCTCCATCGGGCCTGGAACCGGCCCGCGCTCAGATTACGCTTTGCATAACAACTATGTAAGGCCCCGCGAACGGGGATTCGTCCCGCCGGGCGCCGAACCGGGGCGCCGGAAACATACCCGACTCGTTACGTGATCAGGTTGACATATAGATAACGGGCGTGCATAACATGCATTCACTAATCTAACAGACGTTGGTGGTGACCCGCATGCGGCGTGCGATGCCTCGTTTGGTGGTCATCGCCGCAGGTCTCCTCCTGATCGCGGGGACCGCGGGGTGCACGTCGGGTGGTGCCTCGCCGGCGGGGTCGGCTCCGTCCACCAACGGCATCGGCCCCATCACCTTCGCCATCGGCCGGGATGACTCGGGCTGGCTGACGGGTGTGATCGCCCGGTGGAACAAGGCGTACCCCAGCCAGAAGGTCACCCCGCTCCTCCTGCCCGAGGCCGCCAACGACCAGCTGGCCCAGCTGGTCGCGAACCTGCAGGCCAAGAGCGACGAATACGACGTCATCGACATGGACGTCATCTGGACCGCGGAGTTCGCCTCGAACGGCTGGATCATCCCGCTGCCGCCGGGCCAGTTCCCCGAGCTGAGGGACTTCCTCAAGCCGGCCGTCGACACCGCGATGTACCAGGGCCGCCTGTACGCCGTGCCCGACTACAGCAACGCGGATATCCTGTACTACCGGAAGGACATCCTGGCCAAGGCGGGTAAGAAGCCGCCGGCGACCTGGGCTCAGCTCGCCGAGCTGGCCAAGACCGTGGCGCCGAAGTACGGGCTGTACGGGTACGCCGGCACGTTCGCCCCGTACGAGGGGCTCACCGTTGACTTCGCCGCGGCCGTGCAGTCGGCCGGAGGGACGATCCTCTCCACCGACGGCTCCAAGGTCACCGTGGACTCACCCGCGGCGCTGCGCGGGCTTGAGTTCCTGGTGAACGGGGTCCAGCAGGGCTGGATCCCGAAGGTCGCCCTTTCCTATGAGGAGGAGTCGGCCCAGGCCGCGTTCGAGGCAGGCAAGTTCCTATTCCTCGACAACTGGCCCGACGTCTACGCCGCCCTGTCCGTACCCGGCCCGAGCAACAAGGTGTTCGGGAAGTTCGGCGTCGAGGAACTGCCGGGTCCGGACGGCACGGGTTCCAGCGCGCTCGGCGGTGCCAACCTCGCGATCAGCGCCTACTCCCAGCACCAGCGGACGGCGCTGAACTTCATCAAGTACATGACCGACCTCGCCAACGAGAAGGAGATGTTCGAGCAGGGATCGTTCCCTCCGGTCTGGACCCAGCTCTACACGGACCAGAGCCTGGTCCGCAGCTATCGCTACCTGCCCGTGCTGGAGCAGGCCATCAACTCGGCCCAGCCCCGCCCGGCGATCACCAACTACGACCAAGCCAGCCTGGCCATCTCCAGCGAGGTGTACCAGGCCCTGACCCAGCAGAAGCAACCACAAGCGGCCCTCGCGGAGATGGCTGGGCAGCTGACCCAGATCATCAGCGACGGCTGAACCGATAACCCTCGCAGGGCTGGCCGTACGGGGGTCGGCCAGCCCCGCTCCCCACTACTCCGTCACAGATCAGAACTACACAAGGTGCCCAAGACTAGGAAGGAGTCCTCGATGGGTTCCACTAAGAGAGTCAGCAAGGGCAGATCCGTGCGCTGGCGGGCCGGTGCCATCGCGGTGGCCGCGAGCCTCGCGGCGCTGACCGCCGCCTGCAGCAGCAGCTCGAGCTCGAGCAGCTCGGTTCCGGCCAGTACCAGTCAGACGATCACGTTCGCCGAGTCCGGGCTCGGCTCCGAGGGTATGCAGACCCAAAAGGCGATCACGGCCTTCGAGGCCGCTAACCCGAACATCAAGGTGAACATCCAGGTCCTGTCGTCGGACTCGACGACGTACCTGTCCCAGCTCGAGCACGACTTCATCGCGGGCTCGTCGACGCCGGACGTGTTCGAGTCCGACGTGACCTACCCGGCGAAGTTCGCCCAGGCCGGCTGGGTGCTGAACCTATCCTCACTCAACCCGAACATGGCCCAGTTCTTCCCGCACGAGGTCGCGGCGGGTACCTTCAACTCGGCGCCCTACGCGGTCCCGTGGTTCGACAACCCCGAGGGCCTGTTCTACCGGACCGACCTGATCAAGACCCCGCCGACCAGCCCGGCGCAGGTGGTGAGCGACGCGCAGGCGGCGATGAAGGCCGACAAGTCGCTCAAGGAAGGCATCGCGTTCGAGGCGAACAAGTACGAGGGCGCGATCACCGCGTTCCTCACCGTCGACTCGGCGTTCGGCGGGACGCTGGACCCGAACAACATCAACACGCCAGGCAACGTCGCGGCGCTGAACTGGCTGCACGCGGCCATCTACCAGTACCATATCGCCCCCACCGCGGTAACCGGCTGGGAAGAGGGCCAGGTCGAGCAGGAGTTCGTGTCCGGGTACACGCCGTTCGCGATCAACTACCCGTTCGTGGAGTCGCTGGCGACCGCGGCACCGGTAAAGGGCAACGTCGGTTACATCCCGTTCCCCGCGGGCCCCGGTGGCACGCCGGGCTCCGCCCTCGGCGGCGAGATGCTGGCCATCAACGCCAAGACCGCACACGCGGCCGCGGCGTGGAAGCTGATCGAGTACCTGACGAGCGTCCCGGTGGAGATCGCCCGGGCCATCGCGACCGGTGACCCGCCCTCGCTGCCCAGTGCCTACACCTCCCAGCTGCTCTCCGCGGCACCGTACTTCGCCGCGGTCAAGACGCTGAACACCTACTCGGCGCCCCGTCCGGTGACGCCGAATTACCTGACCGTCTCCGCGGACATCCAGACGATCTTCTCCTCGGTGTTCGCGAACTCGGCTTCTAACGCGGCGTCCTCGGCGCTGGCGTCGGGCGCCGCGACGGTCAAAACGGCCGCGAATTCGACCCCGGCCTAGCGGCGAAGGCAATTGAGCCGATGGCTGCAGAAGTTGAGAAGGTAACGGAAGGGCGGCCCGCACGCGCGGGCCGCCCGGCCGCGCACAGCAGCGCGCGGGAACGAGCCGACCGCCGGCTGGGGTACTCCATGGTCACGCCGGTCATCGTGCTGCTCCTCGCGATCACCGCGTTCCCGCTGCTCTACAATCTGTGGAACGCGTTCCACTTCGACAACTTGTCCTACGGCGGCCTGCCGCACAAGTGGGTCGGGTTCTCGAACTTCAGCACGCTGTTCCACGCGTCGTCCGGCTGGGTGTCGGCGCTGGAGCGGACGCTGGTGTTCACCGTGGTGACGATCGTGTTCGACATCGTGGTGGCGCTGGCCATGGCGCTGATGATGAACCGCACCTTCCGCGGCCGCGGCTTCCTGCGCGCCGCGATCCTGGTCCCGTGGGCGGTGCCGACGGTGGTCTCCGCGACGCTGTGGAAGACGATGTTCGACCCGCGGGCCGGCTTCGTCGACTACTTCCTGGGCGCCTTCCACCCCGCCTGGGCCAGCCTCTCCTGGCTGGGCGCCAGTGTGGGGCGGTCCTGGGTCGCGATCTTCATCGCCGACTCGTGGAAGAACATCCCGTTCGTCGCGATCATCCTGCTGGCCGGGCTTCAAGTTATCCCGAACGAGGTTTACGAGGCGGCCAAGATGGACGGGGCGACCTGGTGGCAGTCGTTCCGCCGGATCACGCTGCCGATGCTCAAGCCGGTGATCTCGGTGGCGCTGATCTTCCGCACCCTGCAGGCGCTGCTGGTCTTCGACGTGATCTACATCATGACGGGCGGCGGCCCGGGCAGTTCCACCGAGACCCTGTCGTTCCTGAACTACCAGACGTTCATCGTCAATACCGACTTCGGAGTGGGCGGCGCGATGTCCATCTTGCTCGTCATCATCGCCCTGATCGTGTCCGCCATCTACGTCCGGGCGTTGCGACCGGACGCAACAACATGAGGAGGGTGACCGCATGACCGCCGCCGTCGCGGAGGCGGGCGCCGCGCCCGCCGTACTCAAGTACAAGCGCCGGGTCACCCCCGGGAAGATCATCAGGGAGACGCTGTTCTACATCGCGGTCGTGATCGTGGTGCTGATCGCGTTGTTCCCGTTCTACTGGATCCTGCGCACCGCGCTGGAGTCCAACAGCCAGGTCGCCGCCGGGGTGGGCGGCAAGAACGGCATCATCCCCGGGCACCTGTCCGGTCAGGCGTTCGTGAACGTGTTCACCCAGCAGAAATTCCTGACCCCGCTGGTGAACAGCATCATCGTCGCGCTGGCCACCACCGTGGTCACGATCATCGTCGCGTCCAGCGCCGGCTACGCGCTGGCCCGCCTGAACATCCGTGGGGCGGGCGCGGTCCTCTCGTTCATCCTGCTGGCCGGGTTCTTCCCCGTGCTGGCCATGATCGGGCCGATTTTCCTGATCCTCAAGTCCATCGGCGCGCTGGACAGCATCTACCCGCTGATCGTCGTCTACCTGGTCTACACCCTGCCCATCTCCACCTGGCTGCTGAAGAACTTCTTCGAGCAGATACCCAAGGATCTCGAGGACGCCGCGCTCACCGACGGCGCCACCCGGCTGCAGACCCTGCGCAAGGTGGTCATCCCCGTCGCAGTCCCCGGCGTGTTCACCGCCGCGATCCTGGCCTTCATCCTGGCCTGGAACGACTTCGCGTTCGCGGTCTCGTTCCTGTCCAGCCAATCTCACTTCACCGCCCCCCTGGCCATCACCACGTTCGGCCAGAGTGGGTACCAGACCTTCTACAACCTGATCGACTCGGCGGTGGTCATCGTCTCGATTCCCATCGCCCTGCTGGTCCTGTTCGCCCAGCGCCGCATCGTCTCCGGCCTGACCGCGGGTTCGTTCCGCTGACGGTCCGGGCCGCCGATCACCTCACCCCACCCATCCACCACCTCACCTCACCCCACTCATCCACCTGGCGAGCGCGGCGGGATTTCCCGCCGCGCTGGCCGGAAGCCGACTACTCGGCACACCGGGTTGCGAGTACCTTTCCTGTATGACGACCATGAGCGCGCCGTTCGGGCAAATGATCACCGCCATGGTGACCCCAATGACCCCCGACGGGGGAGTGGACTATGACGGGGCCGCGCGCCTCGCCGACTACCTGGTCACCGATATGCGCAACGACGGGCTGGTGATCAACGGCACCACCGGCGAGGCGCCGACCACCACCGACGCGGAGAAGGATCGCCTGCTCCGGGTGGTGCTCGAGGCGGTGGGCACGCGCGCCAGGGTGGTCGCCGGGGTCGGCACCAACATCACCGCGCACACCATCGAACTCGCCCGTTCCGCCGAACGCGCGGGGGTGCACGGCCTGCTCGTGGTGACTCCCTATTACAACAAGCCCCCGCAGCCCGCCCTCGAGGCGCACTTCAGCGCGGTCGCGGACGCGACCGGCCTGCCGGTGCTTATCTACGACATCCCCGGCCGCACCGGCGCGGCGGTGGCCACGGACACCCTGGTCCGGCTGGCCGCCCATCCCCGGATCGTCGGCGTCAAGGACGCCAAGGACGACCCCGCCGCCGCCTCGCAGGTCATGGCCAGGACGGACCTGGTCTACTACTGCGGCACGGACATGCTGAACCTGCCCTGGCTCTCCCTCGGCGCCGTCGGGTTCGTCAGCGTCGTCGGCCACGTCGCGGGGGACCGGCTGCACGAGATGATCGAAGCGTTCGGCGCCGGTGACGTCGGGGCCGCCCGGCAGATCCACTACGAGCTGCTCCCGGTGTACACCGGGCTGTTCCGCAACCAGGGCGCGGTCATGACCAAGGCCGCCCTGGAGATGCTCGGCCAGCCCGGCGGCGCCGTGCGCGGCCCCCTGCTCGCCGCCACCGAGGCCGAACGCCACCAGCTGGCGCTGGACCTGGTGGCCGGCGGGGTCAAGCTGCCGGGGACGCCCGCGTGAGCTACCCGCACCCCGATCTCCCCGAGCCTCCCGCGCTTCCCTCCGACGGCCTGCGCATCATCGCGCTCGGCGGGCTCGGCGAGATCGGCCGGAACATGACGGTCTTCGAGTACCGCGGGCGCCTGCTCATCGTGGACTGCGGGGTCCTTTTCCCCGATCCCGACCAGCCCGGCGTGGACCTGATCCTGCCCGACTTCACCTACCTGCACGACAAGCTCGACCGGGTCGAGGCGGTGGTGCTCACCCACGCGCACGAGGACCACATCGGCGCGGTCCCGTATCTGCTCAGGGAGCGCCAGGACCTCCCGCTGGTGGGCTCGAGGCTGACCCTGGCCCTGGTGCGCAGCAAGCTGACCGAACACCGGATAGATCCCGTTGCGCTCGAGGTGGTGGAGGGGGATCACCACCCGTTCGGGCCGTTCGACTGCGAGTTCTTCGCCGTAAACCACTCGATCCCCGACGCGCTTGCCGTGGCCATCCGCACCGACGCGGGCCTCGTGCTGCACACCGGTGACTTCAAGATGGACCAGCTCCCGCTGGACGGCAGGCTCACCGACCTGGCCGGCTTCGCCAGGCTCGGCACCGAGGGCGTCGACCTGCTGATGTCCGACTCGACCAACGCCGAGGTCCCCGGCTTCGTGACCTCCGAGCGCGACATCGCGCCGGTGCTCGACGAGATCTTTAACAGCACCGCGCAGCGCATCATCGTCGCCTGCTTCGCCTCGCACGTGCACCGGGTCCAGCAGGTCCTTAACGCCGCGGTCAAGCACCGCAGGAAGGTCGCGTTCGTCGGCCGGTCCATGGTCAGGAACATGGGCGTCGCGCGCGAACTCGGCTACCTGCGCGTACCCGGCGGGCTCCTGGTCGACCTGCGGGAGGCCGAGGAGATGCCGCCCGGGAACGTGGTGCTGATCTCGACGGGCTCGCAGGGCGAGCCGATGTCGGCGCTGACCCGGATGGCCGGGCGCGACCACCCGATCAGGATCGCGGCCGGTGATACCGTCATCCTCGCGTCGTCGCTCATCCCGGGCAACGAGACCGCCGTGTACCGGGTGATCAACGGGCTGACCCGGCTCGGTGCGCGGGTCGTGCACAAGGGTTCGGACCTGGTGCACGTGTCGGGGCACGCGCCGTCCGGCGAGCTGCTCTACGTGCTGAACCTGGTCCGGCCGCGCAACTTCGTGCCGGTGCACGGCGAGTGGCGGCACCTGCGGGCGCACGCCCGGCTGGCGTCGCTGGCCGGGGTGCCGGACGGCAACATCGTGATCGCCGAGGACGGCGTGGTCGTGGACCTGGTGGACGGGCAGGCCTCGGTGACCGGCGCCGTCCCGTGCGGCTACCTCTACGTCGACGGGCTCACCGTCGGCGAGGTGACCGAGGCCCAGCTGAAGGACCGGCGCATCCTCGGCGAGGAAGGCTTCGTCTCCGTCATCATCGTGGTCGACGCCAGCTCGGGGAAGATGGTGGCCGGCCCCGAGATCCACGCCCGCGGCGCGGGCATCGACGAGGTGGCGTTCGGCGAGGTGCTACCGAAGATCGAAGAGGCGCTGGCCCTGGCCGCCGCCGACGGCATCAGCGACGCGCACCAGATCAGCCAGCTCGCCCGCCGCATCGTCGGCAAGTGGGTCAGCGACAATTACCGCCGGCGCCCCATGATCATCCCCGTCGTCATCCAGACTTAAGGCCCCCACGATATCCAGGATGCAGTAAACGACCTTTCCGCCGCCCGGGGGAAAGAAATACGACCAGTCCCGGGCCAGCGCGTCCACCAGCATGAGGCCCCGGCCGTTCTCCGCTTCCAGGTCGGGGTCAGATAGCACCGGCGGACTGGCGTCGGTATCGAAAACCTCGATGAGCAAGCCCTCGAGGAAATGTCGCAGTGACAGCGATATCAACCCCGCGCTCGCGCGCTCGGAATACCGGAGCGGGCGGGTAGGATCGCCGGAGAAACGCACGGCGTTAGTGACGAGTTCCGAGACGAGCAATTCAGCGGCGTCCGCGGTGCTCTCGGGCATTTCCCGGCAGGAATCCAGGAACCTGCGGGTATACCGGCGTGCCCAGAACGGCGAACTGGGCAATGCCCCCAAAGCGAGCATTCCCGCATTCACGGGCTGGGACTGGCCTGGCCGCGCGGGCAGCCACGCCGACCCATTCGCGGGTCCGACCGCTGACCGGACATCTGGGCGCATCGGCACTACCTCGCCCCGGTCCTGGTAGGGCACTTGTGCTACGGGCTTGAGGTCTCTCACGCCGACCATCATTCCCACTGTCAATGGCCTTAAAAGAAGCTAAGGTAACGACGCGGACGCGTCGTATACCAGGCCATTCCCGAGAAAATGGCACTTGTCCGCCCCTGGCCAGTGCCATAGTGCAGTAACGTGGCACGTAGCGATGCGTAGCGCCACATTCTGGAAGAATGCCCGGTAACTGGATGCTTGTGCGCCCCGGGCTCGCGTTCGCAAGGTCCCGGCCTGCCAAGCTGGTGGACGGGGTCCGTACTGCGCGAGCCGTAGGACGATCAGCCGACGTGCCCGGAGAAGCTGGCGGCCTGACCAGCAGTGAACGCTACGGCAACCGCGGCGAGTCAAGGGTTGGTCAAGGCGCCAGTGTGGCCCCGGCCGCCTGAGGCGCGTACCCCTATACAGGCTCTTCACAATCGAGGGTGTGGTCCCCGTCGAGGTGCTCGGCGCGTCGGTGACCGGGTAGGGGGTCGAGGTCTCCCAAGGATGAAGGCTCCGCGGTTCAGGTGGTTTCGAGCTGCACGAGACAGAACGGGTGTCCGGCCGGGTCGGCGTAGACCCGGTAGGTTTCGTCCTCGAGCACGACACGTTCCCCGAGCGGGTGGGCGCCCAAGGCGCGCACCCGCTGATCGGCGATCTCGAGGTCGTCGACCCGCACATCCAGGTGAAGCTGCTGCGGCGGCCCCTGGTCCGGCCAGCCGGGCGGGCGGTAATCGGCGATCTGCTGGAACACCAG
This sequence comes from uncultured Actinomycetes bacterium, assembly GCA_963795795.1. Lineage (GTDB taxonomy): Bacteria > Actinomycetota > Actinomycetes > Streptosporangiales > Streptosporangiaceae > Palsa-504. The sequence continues at coordinate 64,488 of CAWCJS010000001.1, forward strand.
GCGTCGCCGGCCGTCGGAGGCGTCCGCGATGTCGACCGAGCCGGGGTTCTCCTGCACCCGCTCCCAGCCGAGGACGGCCGTCCAGAACCGGGCGGAGATGTCGGCGTCCGGGCAGTCCACGACGATGTTCATCAGCTGGCCGACAGGGGTGTCCACCGCGGGGATTGTAGCGGGTCTCAGGCTGGTCCGGGGGTTTCCAGGGCCGTTACCGGGCTCTTGGCAATCGAGTGTGGTCCCCGCCGGGGTGTCCGGCACGGCTGCCCGACATGGTCCAGGGCCGCTCCACGCAGGCGTTCAAGACCTGGTGTGAGCCAGCGGCCGAAGGACCAGCGCGACGTATCGAGGCCGTCGCGATGGACGGGTTCACCGGCGTCAAGACCAGTTACCACCGAAGAACTACCAGACGCGGTCACCGTGATGGACCCGTTCCATGTGGTCCGCCCGGCCGGCGACGCCCTGGATCGGTGCCGGCGACGGATCCAGCAGATCATCCACGGCCACCCAGGCCGCAAGGACGACCCCCTCTACCGGGCCCGGCGGACCCTGCACACCGGTGCCGACCCGCTTACCGGCAAGCAGAAGGACCGCCCGCTCGCCCTGTCCGCCGCCGATGAGCACGTCCAGGCCGAGGCGACCTGGACCAGCTGCCAGCAGATGACCGCCGCCTACCGCGAACCCGGCCGCACCCGCGGACGCGCGCTCATGGCCAAGCTCACCGAGTCCCTCCGCCACGGCGCCCCGGCTGCGCCCAGCGAGCCGATCACACCCGGACGAACGCTGAACCAGCGTGGTGACGACGTGCTCGCCTACTTCGGCCGGCCCGGCACGAGCAACGGGCCGACCGAGACGATCAACGGACGACTCGAGCACCTCCGCCGCTCGGCACCCGGATTCCGCAACCCCACCAACAACATCGCCAGATCACTGCTCGAGTCCGGCGGCTTCAGACCCCGACTACATCCTCGATTGTGAAGAGCCCCTATACAACGATCCAAAGTCGAATATTTCGGCGTGTCGCTCACCCGAAAATGTCAGACCGGCTTGGTAGAGTTGGATTAGAACACAACGCCGGAAAACAGCACACAGACTGTCTGAATAGATCCTCGGGGGAGGTGAGACAGAGCATGTGCACTATGGCGGATCCGATGAGCGCCCCCGAGGCGCTGGCGAAGCTGCAGACCTTGGCCGGCTACCTGGCCGACGTGGACGCGGCGGAGTTGCCGGCCGAGGCGCTCGGGCAGTACATCCGGGAGCTGGTCCAGGCGGACGGGGTCCTGGCGGCGGCGCTGGCTTCGATGCTGGCTGCGTATGACGTGAAGGACGGGCACCTGGCGGATGGTCAGCGGTCGCTGGGGGCCTGGCTGGTGCACATGGGCCGGGTGACCCGGGGCCAGGCCGCGGAGTTCAAGGCGATGCGGGCCCTGCCCCGGGACCACGAGCCGCTGCGGGCCGGGCTCCGCGCCCGGGCGCTCACCAAGTCCGTCGCGCTGCAGCTGGCCAAGTGGACCCGGGACATCCCGGCCGAGTTCCGGACCCAGGCCGAGGAGATCCTTGTCGCCGCCGCGCGGGCGGGGGCGGGCTTGCGGGCGCTGGCGCAGATCTGCGCGGAGATCCGGTCCCGGACCGTCCCGCCGGACCCGGACGGCCGCGATCCGGCGCTGGACCGGGCCCTGTTCCTGGACACCACCCTGGACGGGGCCGGGGTCCTGCGCGGCGACCTGACCCCCGAGTGCGCCGCGATGGTGCAGGCGGTCCTGGATGCCCTGTCCGCCCCGAACGGCGGCGGGGACCTGCGGACCCGGCCGCAGCGCTACCACGACGCGCTGGCCGAGGCGATGAAGCGGCTGCTGGCGTCCGGCCTGCTGCCGCAGCGGGCCGGGCAACCGGTCAAGGCCCTCGTGCATATGACCTTCGCCGATCTGTGCGAGCTGGACGTGGATTCCAAGCTGCAGGAGGCGTGGATCGCCGGGTACCGGGCCCGGTGGGCCGGGCAGCGGGCCGCGGCGTCGGTCAGCACCGGGGACGGCGGCGCCTGGCTGGAGGGCGACGCGGCCCGCCGGGTGGCGTGCGACGCGATGCTGGTCCCGGTGGTGATGGGCGATCTGGATCTGGGCGCGGTCGAGCAGCTAGTCGGCCTGTGCGTGCAGTACGACCACCTCCGCCGCCAGGCAACGGCCCGCACCTGCGGACCCGACGGCTCGGCGGACGCGGACGGACAGCCGGGTCCGCGTCCGCCGGGCGGCGGCGATGCCGGGGACAGTTCCCCGGCCAGGCCGGGTCAGGATCCAGCCAGGACGCCGGGTACAGCACCGGGGCCAGCTCCCCGGCCGGGCCGGGCCAGGACCCCAGCCGGGACGCCGGGCACAGCACCGGGGACAGCGCCCCGGCCGGGCCGGGCCAGGACGCAGGGCAGGGCGAGCAGGCCGGGCGGGCGGCGCAGGTGCTGGCCATGCTGGAGCACCAGATCCTGGCCACCGTCCTGCAGATCGTCTCCGGCCCCGGCGGCGTCGCCTCGTTCCTGCGCCGGAACCTGCTCGGCAAGGGATTGAACGGCCCGTCGCTCCCGCTGGACGTCGGGCAGACCGACGACATCCCCGTCCATCTGCGGCGGCTGGTGGCCCTGCGGGACCAGACGTGCCAGTTTCCCGGCGGCTGTGACCAGCCCGCGTCCGCGTGTGAGCCGCATCATGTGGTGCACCGCCAGGACGGCGGGCACACCAGCCTGGCGGGCCTGAAGACCTACTGCTGGTGGCACCATCACGTGGTGTTGCACGAGATGGGCTGGCAGCTCACCGTCCACCCGGACGGGACCAGCGAGGTGAAGAGCCCCGGCGGGAAGATCATCCGCAGCCACAGCCCGCCACCCGAACCCGGGTAACCAGCCCGGCCACGACGACCGGTGCTGAGCGTACCGCTGCTCACTGGTTACCGTCCCTGGAGTCCTTGTCCGAGCCGTTCGGTGGGGCAGGATCGTCTGCTCGTGCGCCGGCTGCTCGCGCATGTTTCACCGGATGATCCAGAAGAAGTCGGCAAACGGGGCGAGCGCGACCGAAGGCTGCTGCCGGGTCAGGGCGAACCTGCTGGCCGCGAGCCCGGGACGCGACGAGTCGAGGATTGATTAAGGCGCCATCGTGGCCCAACCGGGCCGGTGGTCAGGCCTTTCGCCAAACGACCCAGCCGGTGGTCTGGTTCGAGGCCACGATCTGCCATCCGGCCGGCGCCTGCGGCCAGCTGGCCTGTGCGGGTTGGCCAGTCGGCCAGCCCGTCTCGACGACGGTCGTCCCGTCGGGCAGTGGCTGGCCGGGGTGGAAGAACTCCAGCTGCGTCCACCACACCTGGAACGCCTGCGGCACCCACACCCAGTAGTCGACGTTCGAGGCCACGGCGATCTGATCGCCCGGTTTGAGCGTGCTGGCCGCCATGAACCCGGTCGATCTCGGCGCCCGGGTCGGCTCGGTGGCCTGCGAGACACGGGCCGTCATCTGGGCCAGGGCCACGAGGCTCACCGCCGCGATCCCGAGCGCCAATGCCCCCCGCATGAGCACGGGAACCCGCACCTTCCCGGCCAGGTCCACGTCATGCCAGAGCTGGGCGGCGAGCGCCGTCAGCACCCACGCCGCGAGCAGGACCAGCGCCACCGCCGTCGCCATCCAGACCCCGGCCCGGTGCCAGTCCTGGGTCAGCACGGCCGGCTCGCCGAAGTCAAACCCCCACGGCCACCCCCGCGTGCGCAGGGACGAGCCCGCGTAGATGACCACGATGATGCCGGTCAGGATGGCCAGCCCCGCGGTACCGGCTGCGCCGAGCAGGATCGTCCGGGCGCTCGCCCGCAGCAATACCACGGCGCCGACGAGGAAGAACGTGACGATCAGGCCGTCGAGATAGCGCCCGGACGCCCACGTCTGGCTCTGGCTCGAGGGCAGCGCGGCGGGCGCGATACAGGGCGATAGCCAGCGTGACCGCGACCCCGAGTGCGCCCATGATCCGCAGGTCGGCCCGGGTGCCGCGCCGCACGATCACGGCGGTCGCGGCGATCAGGCCGACTCCGGCCAGGCCCCAGCTGTCGAGGACGAGCCGCCACATCTGGCCCGCCGCCATCTCGAATACGTGGACCATGCCATGCACGCTGAGCAGCCGGGTCTCCGCCTGGGCGGACAGGCTCCGCGCCCCCTCCTGATAAAGCACCGAGGACAGATAGCGGTCCACCAGCCAGCCGCCGCTGACCGATGCGGCCAGGACCAGCGCCGCCGCCGCGACGGTGCCGCGCGGCGCCAGACGGCGCCAGGCGACCAGCGCGCCCACGGCCACGTAGCCCGCCACGATCACGTCGCCCCTGGAGTGGACCGCGTAGGCGTACCCGGCGAGTAGCGCGGCCCCAACCGCGGCCGCGTACTGTCCCCGCGAGGACGAGGCGGTCAGCCAGCTGTGGGTGGCCAGCAGCCAGGCCAGTACCAGGACCGGGAAGATCGCGTCCGCCATCGCGTACTCGGTGTAGAAGAACCCGGCCGGGAGCAGGGCGGTGACCGCTGCCACGCCGTAGGCGGCCGGGCGGTCCAGCCCGAGCCGCCGCCCGGCCATGTAGGCCAGCGGCATCAACGTGGCGCTGACCGCGGCGTTGATGACCAGTACCGCGCGGTACACGGTCACCGGGTTGTGGATGAACCAGAACACCGGCGTGATCAGCAGCGGATAGCCGCCCTGGTACAACGTCGTCGACCCAGAAAAGGCGGTGGCCGGCCCGCCCGCCAGGACCCGCGCCGCGACCAGGTACGCGGTCTCGTCGGGCTCGACCAGCGGGATGGCCTGCATCCGGCTGAACCACACCCGCAGCCCGGTCTGGCACAGCCAGCCGGCGACGAGCAGCAAGACCCACAGCCGCCTCGACCGGTGCCTGGCCCTCGTCGCGGCGAGCCGCGGCCCGGGCTGCACGGGGGCGTCCCGCACGGCCATCCGTACCAAGGAAGCTGCCTCCGGGGTCGAAAGGCGGTACCCGGCCGTAGGCCCCGGGCGTCTCGTTACTGTCCGCTACGACGCACATGCCGGATAGGCGCCGTGGATATGCGCAACCAGCGTGGCCGTACGTTATGAGAGATGGTTTCACGGAGAATGCGGCTACGTTGGGAACTCCGCTAATCAGGGGGCCCGCCGGTCGGGTCGGGGTGGGCGTACCGGGTCGGCGGGACGCCGATGGTGGCGGTGAAGTCGCGGGTCAGGTGGGCCTGGTCGGCGTAGCCGAGGTCGGCGGCGAGCGCGGCCCAGTCGATAAGCTCGCCGCTGTCGGCCCGGGCCGCCGCCTCGTGCAGCCGGGCCCGGCGCATCACCCATTTGGGGCCGACCCCGACGTAGTCGGCGAATAGCCGCTGCAGGCTGCGGACGGAGATCCCGGACGCGGCCGACAGCTGGTCGACGCGGCGCAGCGCCGGGTCGTCGGTGATCCGGGCCACCAGCGTCGCGGCCTGCTCGGCCGCCGGGTCGGGTTCGGGCAAGACGGAGCAGAGCAGCGCCTCGGCGTGAGCCACCATCTCGGCATCCCCGTCGGCGCCAGCGCGCATGATCGCCTGCCGCGTGCCCTCCGCCCGGGAGCCGAACAGCCGCGCGGCCGGGATCACCCGGTCGCTGAGCTGGGAGATGGGCGCCTGCCAGAAGGGCCGGAAGCACCCGGCGCGGAACCGGACGCCCAGGGCTTGGCCCTGTCCAGTCAGGACGCGGACGAACAGCTTGGTGTCGACGCCGTAGATCCCGGCCCCGGATGCCTCGAAGGCCAGATTCACGTTCGGGTGGGGCAGGATCGTCTGCTCGTGCGCCGGCTGCTCGCGCAGGTCCCACCGGATGATCCAGAAGAAGTCGACAAACGGCGCGAGCGCGACCGAAGGCTGGTGCCGGGCCAGGGCGAACCTGCTGGCCGCGAGCCCGGGATGCAGGACGCCGCGTCCCATCAGCGCGGCGGGAACCGCGTCCGCGAGGTAGGCGGTGTCGGGCACGCGACCAAATGTAGCTGTCGCGTTTGTTCAAGGCCCGCGCGACGTGCCATCGGTATCGTGAACCAATGCACACGGATTCAGAAGCTCCTTCCGGGCCGGCCCTGATGGCCGCTGCCGCCGCCGAGGCGACCCGCGTGGTCGCGGGAGTGCCGGGGCACCCGATGGACGCGCCGACGCCCTGTGACGACTGGGACCTGCGGACCCTGGTCAACCACGTGATCTTGTGGACCGCGTACTCAGCGGAACGCCGCGCCCACGGCGAGAGCGTCGCCGAGGATCTGATGAGCAAGGACTTCACCGCCGATCCCGGGTTCGCGCAGGACTACGCGGCCCAGATCGGCCGGGCGGTGGCGGCCTGGTCGGACCCGGCGGCGTGGGAACGCGAGCTGGGCGTGATGGGGAGCGGCACCCCGGCCGCCGACGTGGCCGCCATGCTGATCGCGGAGATGGTGCTGCACGGCTGGGACATCGCCCGGGCCACCGGCCAGGACTACGCCTGCGACGAGGCCGTCGCCGCTAACGTGCTCGCCACTGTCGAGGCCCAGGGGGAGATGTTCCGGCAGTACGAGGGGTTCGCCGCGGTCGTCCCGCTCGCCGCCGACGACGAGGGCGCGACGGTCCTGGACCGGGCGCTGAGCCTGTCCGGCCGTGACCCGCAGTGGAAGCCCCGCTAGCGGCCCGACTGGGCCGTCGAGGAGCCGTAGTCCCCGCCCGGCGTCAGGCGGACAGGACGCGGACGGGGGCGCCCGCGGCGTAGGCCACGATGTCCTCGGCCGCGTCGGTGTAGAAGGCCCGGTATGAATCGTCGGTGACGTAGCCGAGGTGCGGGGTCAGGATGACGTTGGGCGCGGTGCGCAGCGGGTCGGAAAGCGGCAGCGGCTCGGTGTCGAACACATCGAGGGCCGCGCCAGCGATCGAGCCGGAGCGCAGGGCGGCGAGCAGGGCCGCGCTGTCGACGATCGGCCCGCGGGAGGTGTTGACCAGGAAGGCGGACGGCTTCATTAGGGCCAGTTCCGCCGCGCCAACCAGCCCGGTACTGCGCGGACTCAGCTTGTAGTGCACGGTCACCACGTCGGAGGAGGAGAACAGCTCCTCTTTACTCACCGCCTGGGCGTGGGCCTTCCTGGCCCGCTCCGGGTCCAGGTGCTGGCTCCAGGCCAGCAGCTCCATGCCGAACGCGCGGCCGATCTTCGCCACCATCCGGCCCTGGTAGCCGAGGCCCACGACGCCGAGCCGCTTCCCGGCCAGGCCGGTGCCCACCGTGCGCTGCCAGCCGCCGCCCACGCCGATCGCGGCCCCGCCGGCCCGCCCGGCGGCCTTCACCCGCTGGTCTTCCTCGGGGATGTGCCGGGCCAGGGCGAGGATGAGACCCCAGGTCAGCTCGGCGGTCGCGGTGGCGCTGCCCCCGGTGCCGCACACCGTGATCCCTCGGTCGCCCGCCGCGGCCAGGTCGATCGCCGCGTTGCCCATGCCCGTGGTAACCAGCAGGCGCAGGTTCGGCAGCCGACCGAGCCGCCCGGCGTCGAAGGCCGTCCGCTCCCGCATGGCCACCACGACGTGGAAAGGCTCGAGCACGCGCACTAGGGCCTCGGTCCTGGCGATGTGCTCGTGGAAGACGGTAATCTCGGCTAGCTCGCGCACCGCGGACCAGTCCGTGCTGGCTAGGGCGACCTGCTGGTAGTCATCGAGGATCGCGACCCGCATGGGGCCGACATTACCGCGCTGTCTGGCGACACGCCCGGCGCGATGTTTGGGGTGCCCGCGGGTTCTCGCTACGTTTGTGAATATGGCGACCCGCGCCCGCGACGGATCTGCCCGTCAGCGTGACGGGCGAGCCGACCCTGCCGTCAAGGCTTCCCGGTCAGGGACCACGGCGAGCCGATCTGGCGGGACGTCGCGGCGCCGGGCCAGCGGCGGTTCGGGGAGAGGCACCACAGGCCGTTCGGGATATAAGAGAAGTAAGGCCAAGGGCGGCAAGGCGGGCCGGGCGAGCACGGCCAGGCGCGGTACAACCAGGCGCGGGGCGGCCAGCCGTCCTCCGCACGCGCACGATCCCGTCGTGATCCTGATCGGCTGGACCGGCCGGGCGATCGCCGGGGCCTGGATGGTGGCCGCGGGGTCCGTTGGGTACGTGGCCAGGTCGTTCGGGCGCGGCGCGCGCGACCTGGATCCGCATCATCGCCGGGACGGCCTCGGACTGCTCACCCTCGGGCTGGCGATCGTGCTGGCCGCCGGGCTGTGGGCGCACATGGACAACGCGGCCGGGCGCGAGATCAAGACGGTGGCGCAGGGCGGATTCGGCTCGCTGGGGTGGGTGGCGCCCGTCCTCGTCGGGCTGCTCGCCTGGCGGTTCCTGCGGCACCCCGACCGCAACTCGCAGACGATGCGCGCGGCGATCGGCTGGACGGCGCTACTGCTCGGCGCGGCCGGGCTGCTCGACATCGCCAAGGGCACGCCGCGCCCGTCCGACGGCGCCGCGGCGCTGCACAAGGCGGGCGGCATCATCGGGTACGCGGTGGCGGGCCCGCTGGCCTCCGCGCTGTCGCCGTGGGTGACCGCGCTGCTGCTCGCGCTGCTGGCCCTGTTCGGCGTGCTGGTCATCACCGGCACCCCGCTGCACCGGATCCCGCAGCGCCTGGTCGCTCTGGGCGAACTGTTCGGGCACGGCCGGCCGCGCAGCGAGGACGAGGACGGCCTCGAGATCGACGAGGACTACGAGGCGGGCACCGGCCGGGTGCGCGGCCAACTCCTCCGGCCGGGCAGGCACCGCCCGGCCCTCGAGCCCGGCGAGCACGTCAAGCCGTACGACACGCCGCTGGTCGGGCCCGGCAGGCGCCGCGGGGCCGACGGCGCGCAGTCGGCCGGAGCGCCGGCCGGGCTGGCGCCCGCCCGGGCGGGCTCGGACGGCATGGAGGGGCTGATCGAGGCGCTCGGCTTCGGATCGCCGGGATCGGTTGATTCCCACGACCCCGCGGGAGCCGGCCAGGTGGCCGGGCCGGGCGGGGCCGAGGCGGCTGAGGCCGGAGCGGCCCGTCGGGGCGCGCCGGGGCGCCCCGAGCAGCTGATGCTGACCGGGGCCGCGCTAGGCGGTTACACGCTCCCGCCCACCGCCCTGCTGCGCCCGGGCTCGGCGCACAAGCAGCGAACGCAAGCCAACGACATCGTGGTCGCCGCGCTGTCCGAGGTGCTCGAGCAGTTCCAGGTGGACGCGCAGGTCACCGACTTCAGACGAGGGCCCACGGTGACCAGGTACGAGATCGAGCTCGGCCCGGCGGTCAAGGTGGAGCGCGTCACCGCGCTGCAGAAGAACATCGCGTACGCGGTGAAGAGCGCGGACGTGCGGATCGTGTCCCCGATCCCGGGCAAGTCCGCGATCGGCATCGAGATCCCGAACGCCGACAAGGAGATCGTCAGCCTCGGCGACGTGCTGAAGTCGCAGGAGGCGATCGGCGACCACCACCCGATGGTGGTGGGCCTCGGCAAGGACGTCGAGGGCCGCGTCCTGGTCGCCAACCTCGCTAAGATGCCGCACGTGCTGATCGCCGGGGCGACGGGAGCCGGCAAGTCGGTCTGCCTGAATGGCATTATCACCTCGATCCTGACCAGGGCCACGCCGGACGAGGTGCGGATGATCCTGATCGACCCGAAGCGGGTCGAGCTGTCCATCTACGACGGGATCCCGCACCTGATCACGCCGATCATCACCAGCCCGAAGAAGGCGGCGGAGGCCCTGGACTGGGTGGTCGGCGAGATGGAGCGCCGGTACGACGACCTGGCCGCCAGCGGGTTCCGGCACATCGACGACTTCAACAAGGCGGTGCGGGCCGGGCGGCTGACCCCGCCGCCGGGCAGCGAGCGTGTTTACCTGCCCTATCCGTATCTGCTGGTGCTTGTGGACGAGCTGGCCGACCTGATGATGGTGGCGCCCCGCGACGTCGAGGACTCGGTGGTCCGGATCACGCAGCTGGCCCGGGCGGCGGGCATCCACCTGGTGCTGGCCACCCAGCGGCCGAGCGTGGACGTCGTGACCGGCCTGATCAAGGCGAACGTCCCGTCCCGGCTGGCGTTCTCGACGTCCAGCCTGACGGACTCCCGGGTCATCCTGGACCAGCCGGGCGCCGAGAAGCTGGTCGGGCAGGGCGACGCACTGTTCTTGCCGATGGGGGCGTCCAAGCCGATCCGGCTGCAGAACGCGTTCGTGTCGGAGAAGGAGATCCGCGACATCGTCGCGCACTGCAAGAAGCAGGCCGAGCCCACCTACCGGGAGGACGTCGCCGCCGCGCCGGACCGCTCGCGCGAGATCGACTCCGACATCGGCGACGACCTCGACCTGCTCATGCAGGCGGCGGAGTTGATCATCACTACCCAGTTCGGATCGACCTCGATGCTGCAGCGCAAGCTGCGGGTCGGCTTCGCCAAGGCCGGGCGGCTGATGGACCTGCTCGAGAGCCGGGGGATCGTCGGGCCGAGCGAGGGCTCCAAGGCCCGCGACGTGCTGGTCAGGCCGGATGACCTCGATCAGACGCTCAGCTCGCTGCGTGGTGGATGAGGGCGCGGGCGACGCTTCGTAAGCGGTAGTCTGGCGGCCGATCCTCATCGGGGCATGACCGATTCTGGCCTGTTTGCTGTCTACACTTGGTGATAGTCCCCGCACTCGCGGGTTTCCTCATCGCCACCCGAGCCCATCCCGACAATTCAGGTGGAGGCGCAGCGTGAGCATCGGTGAATCCCTGGCCGAAGCGCGACGCCAGGCCGGCCTCACCGTCAGTCAGGTCAGCCAGGAGACCCGGATCAGGGAAGCGATCATCCGAGGCATCGAGCAGGGTGACTTCTCCGCATGCGGCGGCGATTTCTACGCGCGCGGTCACATCCGCAGCATCGCCGGGGTCGTGGGCACCGACCCGGTTCCGCTGATCAGCGAGTACGACGCCGAGCACGGGCCGCTGGGTTCGCTGCGGGCGGCCGACGTCTTCGAGCCGTCCACGCCGATCAAGATCCGCGAGCGGCGCCGCTCACCGAGGTTGGGTTCGTTCGTGGTCCTGGTCCTGCTGGCCGTCATCGGGTACAGCGCGTACCACCTGATTTCCACGCACGGTAAGCACAACAACCACCCGAGCGCCTCGAACACGATCAGCAGCAGCCAACCCCCGGCCAGCCCGACGCCGTCAGTCGCGCAGTCGGCCACGGTATCCCCGACGCCCTCCCTCACCGACGTGGTGATCAACGTCGCCACTGGGCAGGAGCCCTGCTGGGTCCTGCTCACCAAGGCCAGTGACGGGTCGCAGATCTATATGGGAACCCTCCCGGCGGGCGCCACGATGACGTGGACCGAGCAGGAAGCGGTGAACATCCGCCTGGGCAATCCCCCGGCGGTCGTCCTCACGGTGAACGGCCACCGCCAGCCGCTCAAGAGCGTGGTCCCCGTGACGCTGAGCTTCAGCCCCGGGACGAGCTCGGTCCAGCCCGGTTCCACGCCGTCAGGCTGAGCCCGGCTCCTCTCGGGTCGCGTAGGCTCTCGGTGTGCCTTCGCCTTCCGGGTCTTCTCCAGTGACCGGGTCCGCGCCGCGGACGGTCAGCTTGGTCACGCTCGGCTGCGCGCGTAACGAGGTTGACTCCGAGGAGCTCGCCGCGCGGCTGACCGCCTCGGGCTGGGAACTGGCCTCCGCTGCAGAGGCCAGCGTGGTGCTGGTCAACACCTGCGGTTTCATCCAGGCGGCTAAGCAGGAATCCATCGACGAGCTGCTGTCCGCCGCCGAGTCCGGCGTGAAGGTCGCCGCCGTCGGGTGCCTGGCCGAGCGTTACGGTTCCCAACTGGCCGACGAGCTGCCCGAGGCGCAGATCCTCAGCTTCGACGACTACCCGGACATCGGCGCCCGCCTGGACGACGTGCTGGCCGGCCGCGCCGGCCCGCACATACCGCGCGCGACCGCCGTACGCTGCTGCCGATCACCCCGGTCGAGCGCCAGGCGCACCCCGCACCGTGGCCCGCGCCCGCGCCTGCGCCGGACGCTCCCGCGGCCCCCTGGATCCTCGGCGCCGCGTCCGGCCCGGCCGCCGGCGTGTTCCGGCAGCGGCTGTCCGGCGGGGTCGTGGCGCCGCTGAAGATCGCGTCGGGCTGTGACCGGCGGTGCTCCTTCTGCGCGATCCCGTCCTACCGCGGCGCGTTCGTCTCCCGCCGGCCCCCCGAGCTCCTGGCCGAGGCGCGGTGGCTCGCCGAGGGCGGCGTGCGCGAACTGGTCCTGGTCAGCGAGAACTCGACGTCCTACGGCAAGGACCTGGGCAACCTTCGGCTGCTGGAGGAGGTGCTGCCCGAGCTCGCCGCGATCGAGGGGATCGAGCGGATCAGGATCAGCTACCTGCAGCCCGCGGAGCTGCGCCCGGGCCTGATCGAGGTCATCACCTCGACGCCGGGGGTGGCCGATTACTTCGACATCTCGTTCCAGCACGCCAGCGGCCCGGTGCTGCGGGCCATGCGGCGGTTCGGGGATACCGATCGCTTCCTCGCCCTGCTCGACCAGATCAGGCAGGCCAGTCCCGGCGCCGGGGTCAGGTCCAACTTCATCGTCGGCTTCCCCGGCGAGACCGCGGCCGACCTGGCCGAGCTCGAGCGTTTCCTCGGCTCCGCCGGGCTGGACGCCATCGGGATCTTCGGGTACTCCGACGAGGACGGCACCGCGGCCGCCTCCCTGCCAGGAAAGCTGGACGACGCGGAGATCGCCCGCCGGGTCGAGGACTTCGCCGACCTAGCCGAGGAGCTGATGGCCCAGCGGGCCGCCGACCGGCTCGGCGAGACGATCGACGTGCTGATCGAAGAGGAGGCGGAGCCGCGCGAGGGGCACTTTGGCTTCACCGGCCGGGCCGCCCACCAGGCGCCCGAAGTGGACGGCATCACGACGGTCCGCGCGAGGGCGCCGCTCGCGGCCGGTGACAGAGTGCCGCTCGCGGCCGGCGACAGAGCGCCGCTCGCGGCCGGCGACATGGTGCGCGCGGTCGTGACCGGTTCGGACGGAGTGGACCTGACGGCGGACGTGATCCTGCCGAGCCTGCGGTGACCTCCCAGGCCGGGGTCTGGAACGTGGCCAACGGGCTCACCGTGATCCGCCTCTTCCTGGTCCCGGTCTTCGTCGCCGGCCTGCTTGCGGGCGGCACGGGCTGGCGGCTGGCGGCGCTGGCCACGTTCTGCGTCGCGTCGGCGACCGACCTGCTCGACGGGCAGGTGGCCCGGAGCCGCGGTCTGGTGACCGACTTCGGCAAGATCGCCGACCCGGTTGCCGACAAGGCGCTGACCGGGGCGGCCCTGATCTGCCTGTCCGCCCTCGGCGAACTGCCCTGGTGGGTCACCGGGGTGATCATGTTCAGGGAGCTCGGCGTGACCGCGCTGCGGTTCTGGGTCATCCGCCGGGGCGTGATCGCGGCCAGCCGCGGCGGCAAGGCGAAGACCCTGCTCCAGGTCATCGCGATCTGCCTGTACGTGCTGCCGCACACCCTGAGCCCGCCGGGCCTGGTCCGCGGCCTGGTCATGGCCGCGGCGGTGGTCGTCACCCTGGTGACCGGGGTGGACTACGTGATCCAGGCGATGCGCCTGCGGCGTTCGGAACCAGGCGGCAGGGAGGTTTGATGGCGGCCGCGTCAACGGGTGCGCCCGGGCCGGGCGGGTCGCCCGGGTTGCCCGGCTCGGCCGGGCCGGCCGCATCCCAGGCGTTCGTCGGCGAGGCGGCGCACGACCTGGCGGAGCAGATCCTGGCCCGGCTGCGGGCCCGCGGCCATACGATCGCCGTGGCCGAGTCGCTGACGGGCGGCCTGGTCGCCGCGGCGCTCACCGACATATCGGGGGCCTCGGCGTCGTTCCGCGGGGGAGTGGTGACCTACGCCACCGAGCTCAAGGCCGCGCTGCTCGGCGTGGACCCCGACATGCTCGCCCGGCACGGCGCGGTCTACGCGCCGGTGGCCGCGGCGATGGCGGCGGGCGTCCGGGAGCGGCTCGGCGCGACCTACGGGGTAGCCACTACGGGGGTGGCCGGCCCGAGCCGGCCGACGGTCAGCCGGTGGGCACGGTGCACATCGCGGTCAGCGCCGCAGACGACACGGTGGTGCGGACCATTGCGCTCACGGGAGACAGGCACGACATCCGTAGACTGACCGTAGAGCACGCGCTGGGGTTGCTGCTGGGCAGGCTCAGGGAAGAGAGTTGCTGATTACAGCGTTACGTTGGCAGCGAACACGGGAGGACACGATCTCGCGAACTTACCGTAATGCCAGGTACGGTAGAAGTGTGGGTGTTGGGCCTCGGGGAAGGGAGTGCGACTATGGTTCTACTCCGCCAGCTGCTAGGTGATGTGCTGCGTCGGCTCCGCCTGCGGCAAGGTCGCACGCTGCGCGAGGTCTCGGCCTCGGCGCGCGTTTCCCTTGGCTACCTCTCCGAGGTCGAGCGCGGCCAGAAGGAAGCCTCATCTGAGCTCCTCGCCGCCATCTGCGGCGCCCTCGGCACTCCGCTCTCGCAGGTGTTCCGCGAGGTCTCCGACAACTTCGCCCTCGCCGAGCTGCAGAACGAGCCCGTGCTCGGCATGCCCCGGGAGCCCGGCCTGCGGGTGCCCGCCGAAGCCGGCGTGGGCCCCAGGAAGGCGGAGCGCACCTTCATCCCGATCGGCACGATCAGCCCGGACGCGCAGGAGTCGCTGGAGTTCGCGGGGGAAGAGCCCGGATTCGGGCTGACGGACATGGTGCCCGTCTGAACGCTGGGCTTGCTCACACCCAGGCGCGGGGGTTCTCCGTCAGGTGCCGGATCGTGTCCGGCAGGTTCCCTGACACGATGTCGGCCAGCGTGACCTGCTCGAGGACGGCTCGCTCGTTGGCCCGCAGCGCGATCCAGACCTGCTGCAGGGGTTCGGCTACCCCTGGATAGGTGACGTTCTCCGGGCGCTCGCCCCGCACCCCGAGCAGCTGGCCGTCGATGGCCCGGATGATGTCGGCGAGAGAGATGTCCGCGGCGGGACGGGCCAGCCAGAAACCGCCGTCCGGTCCGCGCTGGCTGCGGATCAGCCCCGCCCGCCGGAGCTGGGTCAGGATCGTCTCGAGGAACTTGCCCGGGATCTGCTGCGCGCGGGCGAGCTGATCTGCGGTGACGTGCCCGCCGCCGGCCGCGGCAAGCTCGATGGCGGCGCGTAGTGCGTAGTCGGCCCGGGCTGACAGTCGCATGTCCGTCATTATGCACGTTCCCCACCGACTTTCTCGCATTGGCGAGCCGTCCTGTCGTGACGCCCGTCGTGACGGCCCGCTCCCACGGCCCGAACCCCGCGGCGGCCCAGGGGCGTTACGATGGCCAGGCGGCTTGCCGCCGCTGGCATCGACGCGGGCGGGTAGCGCGGGTACCCGACCCGGCCCGCACTGGGAGAACGTGACCGACCGGCATGGGAGATCATGGCCACGCCAACTGAGGACAAGTCAGTCTCCGCGCTGGTCGCGGTCACCGACACGCAGGGCGTAGCCGAGAGGCGGGCCATCGGGGGCGCCGAGCGCGTCCCGGGCCTCCCTGAGTCCACGGACGTTGGCGAACGCCGCCCGCGACAGTGGGTCAGGTGGCTGACCTGGCTGGCGTGGCCGATCGGCCTCATCGAGGTGGCGGTCGTCCTGTTCGTGTGCTACCTGCACGTCTCCAGGACCGAATCGGTCTCCTCGGACGGCGCGTCGAACGCCCTGCAAGCCTGGGACATGCTGCACGGCAACCTGCTGCTGCACGGCTGGACGCTGACCGACGTCTCCTTCTACACGACCGAACTGCCCGAGTACATGATCGTCGAGGCGATCCGCGGGCTGAACGCGGACGTGCTGCACGTCTCGGCAGCGGTCACGTACACGCTGCTCGTCCTGACCGGTGGCCTGCTGGCCCGGGGGCGCGCGAAGGGCCGCGACGGCGTCCTGCGGTTCCTCATCGCCGCCGGGATCATGGTCGCCCCGCAACTCGGCCCGGGCGCGTTCATCCTGATCTTCCAGCCCGATCACACCGGCACGGCGGTGCCGTTGCTGGCGACCTGGCTGGTGATCGACCGCGCCCCGCGGCGGTGGCAGTGGCGGTGGTACGTCCCTATCGTGGTCGCGGCGTTGCTCGCCTGGGTCGAGGTCGCCGACCGGCTGGTCGTGCTGATCGGCGTGGCCCCGCTGGCCGCGGTGTGCGCGGTGCGCGCCTACCGGGCGGTGGTGCAGCGGCGCGAGCGGCTGCGATCCGCCTGGTTCGAACTGTCGCTGATCGCCGCGGCCGGCGTCTCGGTGGAGATCTCCTCGATCGTGGTCAAGCGCCTCAGCGAGCACGGCAGTTTTTCCGTGCTCCCCGTCGCCAACGGCCTGGCTCCGGTCAGCGAGATGTCCTCCCACCTCTGGCTAATGATCGAGAGCGTGACCGGGCTGTACGGGGCGGACGTGTTCGGCATGTCGTCGCCGGGGCTCAACGCGGCGATCGCGGGGCTGCACGTGGTCGGCCTGGCCCTGGCCGCGTGGGCCTTGTGGCTAGTGCTACGGCGGTTCTTCAGCTGCGATGACCTCATCGCCCAGGTGCTGGCCCTCGGGATCCTCATCAACCTCGTCGCCTACCTGCTGAGCACCACGCCGACGACCTACTGGAGCGCGCGAGAGATCGCGTTCGTGCTGCCGGCCGGCGCGGTGCTGGCGGGCCGGATGCTGGCGGGCCGGTTCCGGGTGGCCCGGCTGGTGCCCGCCATGGCGGTCGTCCTCGCCTGCTACGTGGCGGCCCTCGGCTACACAGTCGCGCAGCCGTCCGTCCCCGCCATCAGCCAGGATCTGGCCGACTGGCTCACCGCGCACCACCTCACGTACGGCCTGAGCAGCTACGGGCTGGCCAACACCACCACGCTGGCCAGCGGCGGGGCCGTCGACCTGCGCCCGACGAACTGGTACAACGCCGACGTGGGCGCCGGGCCCTACGAGTTCAACCAGTCCTGGTACAACCCGCAGGCGCACGATGCGAACTTCATCGTTCTGACGAACCCGCCCGTTCCGCTGAACCCGATCGCGATGTGGCAGGTCCGCGACCGGTTCGGACCGTCGGCCCAGACCTACCACGTGGGCCGGTACCTCATCATGGTTTATGACACCAACCTGCTCACGGATTTCAGTCCGTCACTGCCCAACGGGCCGCCGGCAGGCTAGCCGGCCGGTCCGGCGGCGAGCAGCCGCCAGAGTACCTCCCAGGCGCGTATCCCCTCGCGCAGCCTGCGGATCCGCATGAACTCGTTGGGGGCGTGCAGGTTCTCGTCGGCCGTGGAGAATGAGAAGAACAGCGTCTTGGCGCCGAGCAGTCGCTCGAACAGGTCGGTGGCTGGCAGCGTGCCGCCAATGCAGGTCAGCAGCACCGGCTGGCCCGGATAGACGGCCTCCAGGGCGGCGGTCGCCGCCGTGATGGCCGGGTGACCCGCTGGGATCGTGTAGGCCGGCACTCGCG
The DNA here is from genome assembly GCA_963795795.1 of uncultured Actinomycetes bacterium. Taxonomy (GTDB): domain Bacteria; phylum Actinomycetota; class Actinomycetes; order Streptosporangiales; family Streptosporangiaceae; genus Palsa-504. The sequence continues at coordinate 81,921 of CAWCJS010000001.1, forward strand.
CCCGATCCGCGCGCACCGTCACGCTCACGCCCGGCGCGTCCTGCAGGCGCACGTGTGCGGCAATCGCCTCGAGGATCGCATCGGGGTTCTGGCCGGGGACAAGACGGCACGAAACGTGGGCGGTGGCCTGATGGGGGATCACCGTGTACTTCCCGCCGCCGGCGATGCCGTTTATCTCGAGAGTGGGCCGCTCCCACAGCCGCTCCAGCGTGGTGTACCCGGGCTCGCCGTGTGGTTGCGGTACGCCGAGCTCGTGGAGGTAGTCCGTGACGTCGAAGGGGACCGAGGCGATCTGCTGGCGGCGCGACGGGGCCAGCTCTGCGATGCCGTCATAAAAGCCCGCGACGGCGACCTTCCCGTCGTGAGCATGCAGGCTGGCGACGATGTCGCAGAGCACGTGCAGCGGGTTCGCGACGGTGCCGCCGTACCGGCCTGAGTGCAGGTCAGCGCGGGCCCCCGAGACGACGACGTCGAGGCTGACCAGGCCCTTGGAGGCCAGGGCCAGCGACGGCTCGCCGGGCCGCCACATCGCGCCGTCGGCGGACACCACCAGGTCAGCCGCCAGCTGGCTGGCGTGCGAGGCGACGAAATCCGGCAGGTGCGGGCTGCCGATCTCCTCCTCGCCCTCGAACAGGAACCTGACGTTCAGCGGAAGGCGGCCTTCCTGCTCGATGAACGCCTGAGCGGTCTTGAGCGCGACGTAGACCGGTCCCTTGTCGTCCGATACGCCGCGGCCGCGCATGACCTCGCCGTCCACGCACAGCTGGAATGGAGGAGTAGCCCACTCGCCCGGGTCGCCTATTGGCTGCACGTCGTAGTGCCCGTAGACGAGGATGGTGGGTGCCCCTGGCGCGCCAAGCCACTCGCCCAGCACCACCGGATGGCCCTCGGTGGGCACCACCCGGCCCGCGGCGAAGGCGAGCCGGTCGGCCAGCCACTGCGCGGCGGCCTGCATCGTGTCCTGGCTGGCGTCCCGGCTGATGCTAGGCACCGCGACGAAGCCGCTGAGCTCGTTTAGGTAGGTCGTGTCCGCCGGGGCGAGCTCCAAGCGGGGCGCGGTCGTCCCCGTCATAGCAGGGCGCTGCCACCGTCGATGGCGATGACCTGGCCGGTGACCCACCCGGATCGTTCAGCGGCGAAGAACAGCACTCCGTTCGCGATGTCTGCCGGGTCCCCGAGCCGGCGCATCGCGATGCCGAGGACGAGGTCGCGCTGGCCGCGAGCGCCGTAGCTCTCCCACTGCCGCTGGGTAGTCGGGTTGGACAGGATGAAGCCGGGGGCGATGCAGTTGACGGTGATCCCGAACGGGCCCAGTTCGTGCGCCATCTGCCTGGTAAAGCCGATCTGGCCGGCTTTCGCGCTCGCGTACGCCTGGATGCCCGTCTTGCTCACGGTCAGGCCCGCCGCCGAGGAGATGTTGATGATCCGGCCCCACCGGCGCTGCTTCATCGCTGGCACGACGGCCCGCGTACACAGGAACGCGGTGGTCAGGTTCGCGTTGACCACCGCGTGCCAATCGTCGTCGCCGACCTCTTCCAGCGGGTGACCGGTTTGCCCGCACACTCCGCCGGCGTTGTTGACGAGGATGTCCACCGCGCCCACGCCGGCGAAGAACTCTCGCACGGCGGCGGGCACGGCCAGGTCGACGGTGTCCTTGTCGACCCGGTGGACCTTTGCTCCCTCGCTAGCGAGCGCATCGGCGATTCCGGCTCCGATGCCGTGGGCGGTTCCGGTGACGACCGCGACCCGGCCCGCCAGTCCGGTTGTCACCGTGGGCCCGCCGCTCGGCCGACCGAGGCCCGCTGCACCAGGGACATTGGCCCCCGGACCAGGACGCATCCCGACGGCCTTCCGTCGACCCGGCTGATCAGCGCGTCAACCGCGGCGGCACCGAGCTCAGCCAGCGGCATGGCCACGCTCGTCACCGGCACTTCGAGGAACGCCAGGCACTCGTCCTCGTCGAAGCTGACCACCGAGACCTCGCCCGGCACCGGCGCCCCGGCATCGCGCAGCGCGGCGAGCACACCGAACAACTGGTTGATGCTGCCGACGCCGAAGGCCGTGGGTAGCTTGCCGGTGCGCAGCAGGCGCTGGGTGCTGTCCCAGCCGCCCTCCTCGGTGGCCGGCGCATGCCGGATCGCGGCGGTTAGGCCCCGGGCCGCGCAGTGCCGGCGGGCCGCGGCGACCCGCCGGTGCACGGTGTCCACGTCGCGCGGCCCGTCGATCAGCACCACGCTCCGATGACCCAGGCTGGCGACGTGGTCGACGAACAGCCCGACGGCTCCGGCCTCGTCCATGACCACGTCGTGCCCGCGGTCCGGCCCGCGCCGGTTCACGTAGACGTGTGGCACTTCCCGCATGGCTGGATCGCCGGAGTTGTTGCGCAGGGCGGTCGCCAGCAGCAGGCCGTCGGCGCGGCTTTCTTCGACTAGGTACCGGTAGGCCTCCGGCGGTTTCGTTACCTCGGTGGGCTCCTCCATGATCATGACCGCGTAGCCGTGCTCGGTGGCCCGCTGCAGGGCGCCGCGCTGCAGCCGGACCCAGATCGGATTGCGCAGCAGCGGGACCACGAAGGCGATCGCACCGGTGCGATCGCGCTTGAGCGCCTGCGCGAGCGCGTTCGGCCGGTAGCCCTGGGTCCGCGCCTCATCCAGGATCCGCTCGAGCGTCTCCGGCCTGATCGAGAGCCGGGGATCGCCGTTCAGGACTCGCGACACCGTGGACACGTGCACCCCGACGGCCTCGGCTATATCGACCAGGCGGGACGCCCGGCGCGAGCCGGCCCGGTCCTGGTGCCCGGGGTCGGCGGGTCGGCGGCCTCTGGCGTCGGGATGCGAGCGGCCGGGATCTTCGGCCCCGTGACCTCGGTACTCGTGATCCGGGCCGGCCGGCTGGCCGTGCGGGTTCGACGCTTGGCGGGGCTCATCGCCGTACCACCGGTCGAGTCGGTCATACGGCCTCCGCGATCGAACGGGTCAGCAGGATGGCCGCGCAGAACGCCCGGTAGGTAGCCAGCCGGTCCGGACCGTGTATCCGTAGTTGCCGCGGCCCGGTCTGGTCGACTCCGCGCACCCAGGCGGCGGCCTCGGCGATGTCGCTCGTCCGGACGGACACCTCGAGCACGCCAGGGTCGAGCGGCGGAGGCTGCGCGGCCGCCGCCGCTTCCGTGGCGGCCGCTGCGCGCTCCCGGATCAGCGCGCACGCCCGGTCCGGGTGCATGCTGTTGGCCGCCAGCCGGCTCACGTGTTCCTTGACCACCGCCTGGTGCACGCCGGGGATGAGGGCCGCGGTCTCTTCGCAGGCGCAGCGGTCGCCGGTAACCAGGGCCACGGGGACGCCGTAGTGTGCGGCGACCAGGGCATTGATGCCAGCCTCCCCGGTCACCGCGCCATCAAGCCGGACCTCGACGACGGCGCGGGGATTGTAGGTGTGCGACAGTCCGGCAGGCGCGCCGACCGAGCCGTGGTAGGAGATGAACATGACGGCATCGAAGCTGTCGTCAAGTCCCTGCATCATGTACAGGGGCTTGTGACTGCCGGAGATATAGGAGGCCTCGCCCGCCAGCTCGCCCGCCGGGAGGTTCCGCATCGTCGAGTGCGAGTCGTTGACCACGATCTCGGTGGCGCCGCCGGCCACCGCGCCCTCGATCGCCGCGTTGACCTCGCCGAGCAGGAGCCGGCGCCCGGCGGCGGCTTCCGGGCCGTCGCCTACGCACTGCTCCCAGGCGACCACACCGGCGGTTCCCTCCATGTCGGTGGAGAGGAATACCTTCATGGGGTTGCTCCTTCGCGGGGCTGGGGGGTGTCAGCGAACGCGAAATGGCAGGCCGCCCAGTGCGCCGGCGCACCATCGGCGCTGTGCGCCGGCGCACCGGTCAGGGACAGCAAGGCGGGATCCTGTTCGGCGCAGATCTGCTCCGCGATCGGGCAGCGGGTGCGGAACCGGCAGCCCGCCGGTATCCGCAGTGGACTGGGCGGGTCGCCGCGAACGGCGGGCACATCGCCCTCAGGGGCGAAGGTCATCCGCGGGATCGCCGCGAGCAGGCCCTGCGTATAGGGGTGGCGCGGTGCCGCGAACAGTTCCTCGGTAGGCGCCACCTCAATGATCCGGCCGAGGTACATGACCGCCACCCGGTCGCACAGGTGCCGGACCACGGCCAGGTTGTGCGAGATGAGCAGCAGCGTCAGGCCCAGCTGGGCGCGCAGGTCCTGCAGCAGGTTCAAGATGGTGGCCTGGACGCTGACGTCCAGGGCCGAGACCGGCTCGTCCGCGACCAGAAGCTCGGGCCGCAGCGCCAGCGCCCGGGCGATGGCGACGCGCTGCCGCTGGCCGCCAGAGAACTGCCGGGGGTACGCGTGCACCGCCTCTTCGCCGAGGCCGACCAGGCCAAGCAGTTCGCGCGTGTAGGCGGGTATCTCCGCGCGGGGCACGACGTGGTGCACCCGCAGCAGCTCATGCAGCGTGCCGCCGACCGTCAGCCGGGGGTTCAGCGAGGAGTATGGGTCCTGGAAGACGATCTGGACCCGGCGCTGGTCGGCCCGGGACCGCCGGGCGGGCAGGACCTTGCCGTCCAGGCGGATCTGGCCCAGGTCGGGTTTGAGCAGGCCGGTGAGCGCCCGCGCCAGCGTGGACTTGCCCGAGCCGGACTCGCCGACCAGCGCGACTGCCTCGCCCCGCTCGATCCGCAGGTCGACGCCGTCGACGGCGTGCAGCACGCGCGACTCGTGCCGGAGCCTAGCGGACAGCGCCGAGCCGACCGAGAAGCTGACCGACAGGCCCGTGGCCTCGAGCAGCGGCGTTCCGTCATCCTGCGTCCCCGGCCCGGCGGCCACCAGAGGCTGGGTGCTCATCGGTCGGCTCCCTGAGCGTCCAGCGCCTCCAGGCAGCGCTCGTAGTGCAGGCAGGCGGTGGCCCGCCCGGCGCCGATCGGGTTCAGCGTGGGCATCGTGGTGACGCAATCCTCCTCGGCGAACGAGCACCGCGGGTGGAACCGGCATCCCGTCGGCGGGCTGATCAGGCTGGGCGGCGACCCGGGGATGGCCACCAGGGATGACCGCGGGTGGTCGACGTCGGGAGCCGACCGCACCAGCCCGAGCGTGTAGGGGTGAGACGGCCGGGTCAGCACCTCCCGCACCGTCCCTTGTTCCACGATCTGGCCCGCGTACATGACCGCGAGCTCATCGCAGACCTGAGCGACGACCGGCAGGTCGTGGGTGACGAACACCAGGCTCGTTCCCGACTCGCGGCAGAGCCGAGTGAGCAGCCGCAGGATCTGATCCTGGATCGTCACGTCCAGCGCGGTCGTCGGCTCGTCGCAGAGGACCACTGACGGTTCGCAGGACAACGCGATCGCGATCATGACGCGCTGGCGCATGCCGCCGGAAAACTCGTGCGGGTAGGCCCGGTATCGCCGTTCCGGGTCGGGAATGCCGACCCGCCGCATCAGTTCGAGCGCTCGCTCGCCGGCCTTGGCCCGGTTCATGCCAAGGTGTACCTGTGGTCCCTCGGCGATCTGCGCGCCCACCCGCATCACCGGGTTCAGTGCGCTCATCGGCTCCTGGAAGATCATCGCGATCTTCGGCCCGCGGACCCGGTTGAGCTGGGTGTTGCTGAGGTGGGTGAGATCCTGGCCGTCCAGCAGCACCTGCCCGGCCGTTATCTTGGCCTCCGGCGGGAGCACGCCGAGTATGGCTCGCAGCGTCATGCTCTTGCCGGAGCCGGATTCACCTACCACGCCGACCGCCCGGCCGGCCGGAACGTCGAGGAAGACCCCATCCACGGCGCGCACGATGCCGCGTCGGCTGGCTATCTCGACGTGCAGGTCGATGACCTCAAGTGAGGACCGGTTCTCACCTGCGGTGGTCACGACTGGCCTAGCCGCAGCAGGTCGGCGAGACCGTCGGCGAGCAGCGACAGGCCGAGGCCGGTGACCACCACGGCCAGGCCGGGGATGGTGGTCAGCTGCCAGTGCGTGGTCAGGAAATTCTGCCCGTCGGAGATCATGGTCCCCCAATCCGGCGCCGGTGGCTGGATACCGAGGCCGAGATAGCTGAGCGTGACGATGGCTAGGATGTCCTGCTCGATGTCCACGGACAGCGCGTAGACGATGGCCTGAGAGATCACGTTCGGTAGCAGGTGCCTGCCCATGATCCGCACGGCAGACAGGCCGCCGGACTGTGCGGCGGCCACGTACTCCTGACGCTTGGCGACCAGGATCTGGCCGCGGATGATGCGGGCGTAAGACACCCAGCCGACCAGCGTGATCGCGATGTAGATGCTGCGCTCGCCCGGGCCGAGCACGAATACCAGGGCGATGATCAGCACGAAGAACGGGAAGGCCACGACGATGTCGACCAGTCGCATGATGACGATGTCCACCCAGCCGCCGAAGTAGCCGGCCAGGCTGCCGACGATCGTGCCGATCACGAACGGCAGCAGCACGGCGATGAACGCGATCCTCAGGTCGGTCCGCCCGCCGTAGAGCAGCCGGCTCCAGGTGTCGCGGCCTAGCTGGTCGGTGCCGAGCAGGTGATGCGCGCTGGGGCCTTGCAGGGTCGCGGCGAAGTTCTGCGTGTCCGGGTTGTACGACGTCAGCAGCGGCGCCGCGATCACGAGGAACAGGATCAGGCCGGTGATGACCAGCCCGGCCATCAGGGTCGGCTGCCGGTACCAGCGCGACCGGCGATTCTGCGCGCGCTCACCGGCCGCCCGGGGTGCTGAGCCCGGCGAGCCCTCCGCGGCGGGGATCGAGATGGCGCTCACCTGTCGAACCTCACTCGTGGGTCGAGGGTCGCGTAGGCCACGTCGGTCAGCAGGTTGACCAGCACCACCATGATGCCGAAGACCAGGGCCACGGCCTGGACCACCGGGAAGTCGCGTTCGAAGATGGCCTGGACCAGCAGGCTCCCGACTCCGGGTAGCCCGAAGACCTGCTCCACGATCAGGGTCCCCCCGATCAGGAAGCCGATGTTGATGCCGAGCACCGTCACGGCGGGGATGATGGCATTGCGCAGCACGTGCCGGATGAACAGCCGGCTGGCGGGTACGCCCTTAGCCCGAGCAGTCGTGATGAAGTCAGCGCCGAGCACATCGAGCATGCTGGCTCGCAGGCTGCGGACGATCACCGGGCACAGCGCGATCGCCACGGTCAGGCTGGGCAGGAACATGGAGTGCAGGTGGCCGGCGAACCCGGTCCCGTAGCCGGTGACCGGGAACAGCCGGTATCGCACCGAAAGCTGGCTTTGCAGGATCAGCGCCAGCCAGAACGCCGGCATGCCCAGGCCGAGGAGGGGAATCACGCGGACCGCGTGGTCCCGGATCGCGTCCTTGCGGCTCGCCGCCAGGATGGCCAGCGGCACGCTGATGATCACGGCCAGGACGGCGGCGTAGATGATCAGCCACAGCGTGACCGGCAGCCTGCTGGTAATCAGTCCGGACACCCCGCTGCCGTAGTACAGGCTCTGGCCTAGGTTGCCGTGCACCAGTCGGTCCATGTACAGCCAGTACTGGTCGACGAGCGGGCGGTTCAGGCCCCATTGCGCGTGCAGGATCGCGATGGCCCGCGGGGTCGCGTGAATGCCGAGGATGGTCCGGGCGGGATCGCCGGGGATCAGGTGGATCATGAAGAAGGTGATGATCGTCACGCCCAGCACGGTCGGCACGAGCAGCGCCAGCCGGTGAATCACGAACGCCATTCGGCCCACGAGAGCCTCGCTTTTACCTCGGAGGGAGAGCGTGCCGGGCGCGGTGCTCGCGCCCGGCACGTCCGGTCGTAGGGATCACCGTGTGCGGGTTTGGCTACTTACTCAACCACACGTCCTCCATGTGGTAATTGCCGAGTGGCGTGACGAAGAAGCCGTGCACGTTCGACGTGGTGACGTAGGGGTACGGCGAGTAGTACAGGAACGCCATGAACGCTCCGTTGGCGGCGTCGGTCTGGATGGTGTTGTACAGCGCCTGCCGTGCTGATGGCTGCTGCTCTATCTCCGCCTGCTTCACGTCCTGCACCACGGTCGGGTTGTTGTACGTGGTGAAGAACGATTTGGCGCCGGATCCGGGGTTCAGCGCGAACGTGGCCAGCTCGTCGGGGTCGGGGATGTCCATCGTCCACAACGACACGAACATGTCGTACTTGAGTGACTGGAAGTCCCCGTTCGCCGTGTTCGGGTCGAGGGTCTGGATGTTGACGGTGATGCCCAGCGGCTTGAGGTCGGCCTGCGCGATCGTCGCGATGGTGGCGTAGTCGGAGTTGCCGGACGGGAGCAGGAGGGTCGTGGTGAAGCCGTGCGGCACGCTCGACTGCGCCATCTGCTGCTTGGCCGCGGTCAGGTTGAACTGGAGCCCGGGGGTACTCGGGTCGTAGTACGGCACCTGGGGCGGGAACAGCGAGTTGGCCGGGGTGCCGTTGCCGAACAGCACGGCGCTGATGATGGATGACCGGTTGAGCGCCAGCGAGATCGCCTGGCGCACATGCACGTCCTGGAACGGCTTGACCTGCTCGTTGAAGGTCAGGTAGGTGGTCTCCGTTGAGGGGAACAGGGTCATGCTCACGCCCGGGCTCGTCTTCAGCGACGACACCGTAGACCAGGAGGGGAACTGGTCGATCTGCGCCTGGCCGCCCTGGATCTGCAGTTGCCTGGTGTTGTCGCTTGGCACGTCGGTCCAGGTCACGCTGTTCAGGTAGGGCTTGCCCGGCTGCCAGTAGAACGGGTTGCGGACCAGCTTCACCCCCTGGCCCTTGTGCCAGTAATCCCACTTGAACGGGCCCGTGCCTACCGGCGCGTTCCAGAACTGCGTGGCGGTCTCGCCGCCGAAGTTGTTAGGCACGATCCCGTTGGCGAACAGCGACAGGTCGGCCAGCAGCGGCGCCCACGGGTACTTCAGGTTGACCACGACGGTCGAGGGGCTCGGGTCGTCTACCGACTTGATGGCCGCGTCGATGTAGCCCCAGCCGGCCGCGGCGGCCATGGTCTGCTCGAGGGTGAACTTCACGTCCGCCGATGTCATCGGCTGCCCGGTGGAGAATTTCACCCCCGACCGCAGCGTGAAGGTGTAGGACATCTTGTTGGCCGACTCGGTGTACCCGGTGGCCAGCCAGGGCATGACGCTCTTCCCGTTACTGGTCACCGTGTACAGCGGCTGGGTGATCTGCTCGAGGATCCAGATCGAGTTGTTGTCGAAGACGTTGGTCTGGTTGAACGACTGGGCGTCCTGCGGGTTGGCGAAGATCAAGTTGCCCCCATGACACCGGGCCACTGTTGGACGCCGGTGCGTTGCTGGAGGACGACGACGCGCTGGCGCCGCACCCGGCCAGCAGCGTGAGAGCGCAGCCGGCCGTCAGGACCTTGGCCAGTGCGGTTCGGTGTATCACGGGCACCTCCGGAGGATTCGGGGTATGAACCGGCGGCGGCAGCGGCCACCGCAATGGCGACAGTTACGATCGGCCAGCTTTCCCGGTGCCCCGGCGCTGGCCTGGGCCTGCACCTATCGGTGCACTACGCAAACCTTTGTCTAAGTTAACGTGCGCGCAGGTCCGCTTGGTTGTCAATAGCCGCGTTTGTCTAGGCAAAGGTTTTACCGTGTTGTAACGTTCGCGCTGTGCGATACGTGGTGCTCGGCTGCGGCGCGATCGGCGGCACCGTCGCCGCCGGCCTGGCGCGCGATGGCCACGACGTGCTGGTCAGCGACTCCGATCCCGCGGTCGTCAGCGCGGTGAATTCGGCCGGGCTGCGGATTTGCGGGCCGGTCGAGCAGTTCACCGCCTACCCGCGCGCGGTCGTGCCGGACGCGCTGCCCGCGGTGCTCGACTTCCCGGTGCTGCTGGCGGTCAAGGCGCATCAGACCGCCGCGGCGGCTGGGGTCCTGGCCGGCCGGCTGCGTGGCGATGGGTTCGTGGTCCTGCTGCAGAACGGCCTGCCCTGGGCGGCGGCCGCCGCTGTCGGCCGCGACCGGACGGTCGGGGCCGTGGTGAACTTCGGCGCCGACGTGCTGGAGCCCGGCGTAGTGCTGCGGGGCAACCGCGCCAGTTTCCTGATCGGCGAGCTGGACGGGGCGCCCAGCGGCCGCGTGCAGTCGCTGGTCACTGACCTCGCCGACGCGGTGGCGACCAGCGAGATCCTGGGTTATATCTGGGCCAAGGAGGCTTATGGCGCGACGTTGGCCGCCACGGCGGTCAGCGACCTGGAGATCCACGCCGTGTTCGCCGACCCGGCCTACCGCAGGCTGCTCACCGCGGTTGCGGGCGAGGTGCTGGCCCAGGCCCCGGTGCGCGCCCTGCCGCTGGACGGGTTTGACCCCGCGGACCTCGATGGCTCGCTAGACCGGATGGCCGAGTTCAATCGGCGTTCGGCTAAAACCCACTCGGGCATCTACCGCGACCTGGCCATCCGGCACCGGCCCACCGAGGTCGAGGCGATCCTCGGCTCGCTGCCCGGGTTCTTGCTGCGCCGGATTACCGAGCTGATCAAGGCGATCGAGCGGGGGGAGCGGTCGTGCTCCCGCGCGAATCTGGACCTGTTGGCCAGCTATGAGCGGCTAAACCGGCTCGGCCCGCCGCTGAACGCCGTAGCGTCCGTGGCGGGGGCTCCCCGGCGCGCCGAGCACGGGCCGCTGGCCGGCCAGCCGGTGGCGGTCAAGGACATCATCGCCGTGGCCGGGCTGCCGACCCGGTGCGGCAGCCCCGCGAGCGACCCGGCCCCGGCTTCGGCTGACGCCCCGCTGGTCAGCAGGCTGCGCGCGGCAGGCGCCGAGGTGTTCGCCACGACGCAGTGCCTGGAGTTCGCGGCTGGCTTCGCGCACCCGGCCATCGGTGACACCCGCAACCCCCGTGATCCATCCCGGACCTCGGGCGGGTCGTCTGGCGGCTCAGCCGCCCTGGTCGCCGCCGGAGTCTGCGAACTGGCGATCGGAACCGATACCGGCGGGTCGGTCCGGATCCCCGCTGCCTACTGCGGGGTCGTCGGGCTCAAGCCGACCTACGGGCTCGTGCCGGTCGAGGGGGTATACCCCCTGTCGCCCAGTTGCGACCACGTGGGCACGCTGACCGCCACCGTGGCCGGTGCCGCCGCGCTGCTCTCCGTTATCGCATCGCTGGCGGCTGAGGAGCCGGGGCCGGCTAGGGAGCCGCGGCCCGGCCTCGGCGGCGTGCCGTCCCGCACCATTGGCGTGCTGGCCGCGCAACTCGCCGACCCGTCGGTGACCGCCGAGGTACGCCGGGCCCTCACGGCGGCGTTCGACGCCCTGACCGCAGCTGGATGGGAACTGCGCGAGATCCACCCGCCCTGGCTCAGCGAGCTGCCCAGGTGGGAAGGGGCTCTGGCCGCCATCGTCGCCCACGAGGCCTACCAGGTGCACCGCGGGCAGGACACCGGCCAGTACGCCGCGGGCACCCAGGCGCTCCTTGACTTCGGGCGCTCGGTCACGCCCGCGCAGCACGCCCGAGCGCAGGCCGATCGCGAGATCTTGAGAGCGCAGGTCGACGCCAGCCTGGACGGCGTGAACGTGCTGGGCGGCCCGACCGTGGGGTACTGCGCGCCGGAGCAGGACCCGCCGTTCGGGGTAGGCGATGACAACGGCGAGGGGCGCTTTACCGGGCCGTACAACCTGACCGGCCATCCGGCCGTGTCGATCCCCGTACCTGCCGCCGGGCTGCCGATCGGACTGCAACTGGCTGGCCGCTGCGGGGCTGACCTGGCGCTCCTGCGGGCCGCCGCCGGGATGGAACGCACACTTGCCGGGAAACAAGCGGCGCCATGACAGGCGCCGGGGGAGAGGAGTAGCCGATGCCGCCTGCCGTGGTCCGCCGCACGCTCAAGCTTGCCGGGCTGGAGGTACCGCTGGTCGAGGTGACCGGATCGGGCGATGGCCCGGTGCTGACGGTTATCGCCGGCGTGCATGGCTGTGAGTACGCCTCCATGGCCGGAGTCCGCCGCTGGCTGCGCGCCCTGGAGCAGCGCGCCCTGGAGCAGCAGGAGCTGCGCGGCCTGGTCCGGGCCGTACCCGTGCTGAACATGACGGCGTTCGCCACGCGGACCCCGTTCGTGGTGCCCGAGGACGGCAAGAACCTGAACCGCTGCTTCCCAGGCAACCCGGACGGGACGCTCGGCGACCGCCTGGCCTACGACGCGTTCAGCCAGCTGATCAGCGGCTCGGACGCGTATATCGACGCGCACTGCGGGGATATGGTCGAGGCGCTGCAGCCCTTCGCCCTCTACGAGGCCGGGCCCGCGGAAGCCCGCGCCCGTGACCTGGCTACCGCCTACGGCCTGCCGTACGTGATCCGGCAAGACAAGGGCCCGGGCCGGGCGGTGTCCGGCACCTCCAGCGGGGCGGCGGCCGAGGCGGGCATCGCGGCTATCACCGCCGAGGCGGGGGGCTGCGGCCTGGTGGAGGAGCACGCGGTGGCGATGCACGTGGCCGGCCTCAATGCGGTGCTGAGCTTGCTGGGCATGACCGACGACGGAGCAGACCGCCAGCCCGTCCGCCCACCCACCCACCTCGAGCGGTTCCTGTGGCTGCGCTGCCGCCAGGCGGGCTGGTGGCAGCCGGTCGTGGCCCCGGGCGACGTGCTCGCCGACGGCCAGGTGGTCGGCACGGTCACCACCCTCGACGGGGCCGAGGTACTCGAGACCATCACCGCGCCCGCCGAATGCGTCGTCATGTTCCTGACCAGCTCGCCCGCCGTCGCCGACGACGGCCTGCTGATCGGGCTCGGAGCGACCTGACGGCCTCCTTACCCGGAACGTGCGCCGTGGCGCCGCCAGGTTTGGCCACCGGAGACTGGCCGGGTAGGACTGTACCTATGCTGCGCGCTGGACAGGTGGGGCTGCGGGCCCGGGATGAGGCGGACGTCGCGGTCTTGCATGCCGAGCTGTATGACGACATCGCGACCCGGGTGGAGGCCGACTCGCGCCCGTGGCGCCCGATCCCGGCTAGCTCGGCCGCGTCGCCCTACCGGGTCGGCGAGCCCCGCGATGACCATGCCGTGTTTTCTATCGTGGAGCTGGCCAGCGGTGAGCTGGCTGGCGAGGCCCTGTTGTGGGCGATCGACCTGCATAACCGAACGGCCCATCTAGGAGTGTCGCTGCGGCCCGCGTTCCGCGGGCGCGGCCTGGGTGCGGATGTGGTCCTGGCGTTGTGCCAGTACGGCTTCGCCATCCGCGGACTGCACCGGTTGCAGGTCGACACCCTGGCTAGCAACACCGCGATGATACGGGCCGCCGAGCGGGCTGGGTTCGTGCCCGAGGGCAGGCTCCGCGGGGCGGCCTGGGTCAACGGGAAATTCGCCGACGAGGTACTTCTCGGGATGCTGGCAACCGACTGGGAACGTAGCGCGAACAGGCCACCAGGCGAGGGCGAGATCCCGGGCAGCTGAAGCCGATCGCCTAGGCCCAGACGACGTCACAGCGGTACCGTGCGCGTCAGCCGACCCCGGCTTCGGGCGCCGCCTCGGCTTCGGGCGCCTCCTGCTCGTACTCCCGCTGCGTGTGCTCCCGGCCGAAGGGGCCCTGGGCCGGCAGTCATCCGCTATCAAGACCTTGACAGCCTAATAGTTAACGGCTATCTATATAACTAGCCGTTAGATAAGAAAGAGGGGTCCCGTGCAGCAGGAAGTGGTACTGGCGCTGCTGGCGAAGGAACCGTCGTACGGCTACCAGCTACGCGCCCGGTTGCGGCAGGCTCTCGGCTCGCTCGGCGACGCCATGAACGCCGGGCAGGTCTATGTCACGCTGACCCGGCTGGAGAAGGCGGGGCTTGTGACGTCCGAGCCATCGCCGGGGCTGCCGGACCGCCCGGACCGCAAGGTGTACGAGCTGACCCCGGCCGGCCAGCAACGCGTCGCAGACTGGCTGGCCGAGGTGGGCTGGCCCGGCCCGGCACCAGCCGAATTCCACCTCAAGCTCGTCGCGGCCGCGGCGGCCAAGCTCGCCGACCCGCTGGCGATCGTGGACACGCAGCGCCGCGAGCTGTTCCGCCGGCTGCGGGACGCGCAGCGGGCGGCGATGGCCGAGCCGGACTACTCGGACGCCGGGCTGCTGTTCGAAGGCCTGGTGCTGCGGCTGCAGGCGGACCTGCGGTGGCTTGAGGCATGTGAACGGCACTGGACCGCTCGGAAGGGGCAATGATGAGCGAGACCCCCGATGCATTCGTGCTGCGGACCCGCGAGCTCAGCAAGACCTACGGCAAGGCGGCCGCGCTCGTCCGCGCCGTGGACGAGATCGACCTGGATGTGGCCAGCGGGGAGACGGTCGCCATCATGGGGCCGAGCGGTTGCGGCAAGTCGACCCTGCTGCACCTACTGGGCGGCCTGGACCGGCCCACCAGCGGAGAGATCTGGCTGGCGGGGCGCCGGGTCGACCAGATGAGCGAGAAGGCGCTGGCCCGGCTGCGGCGGACCGCCGTCGGCTTCGTCTTCCAGGCCTTCCACCTGATGGAAGAGCTGACCGCCGTGGAGAACGTGGAACTGCCCGAGCTGCTGGCTGGCCGCTCGCCGCGGGCGGCCCGGCGGCGGGCCACCGAGCTGCTGGACCAGATCGGGCTCGCCGACCGGGCCGCCTTCCTGCCCGCTGCGCTGTCCGGGGGCCAGCGCCAGCGGGTGGCGATCGCCCGGGCGCTGGTCAACGAGCCGCTCGTGGTGCTGGCCGACGAGCCCACCGGCAACCTTGACAGCGCCGCGACCGTGGAGGTGCTCCGGCTGTTTGACGGCCTGCACGCGGCCGGGCAGACGCTGATCATCGTCACCCACGACTCGCGTATCGCCGCCACGGCGGACCGGATGGTCTCCATGCGTGACGGGGCGTTCATCGACGAGACCAGGCTGACCGGCGGCGCCCGCGGCGACCTCGGCGCGCTGGCTGGCCTGACGGAGTGATTCCATGGGCAAGACGCTGCTCGTCTGCCGGCTGGCGACACGTTTTCCGACACCCCAGCCCGCGGGAGGACCGCTCGCCAGCGGTCTTCCCGGGCCCCTCAGACCCGTCGGACCAGCCCGAGGAACTCGGCGGCGGCCTGGGCGCTGGACCGGGACGCGCCGTAGGTGACCAGGTAGCTCGTGCCTTCCGGCGGCCGCCAGAGCGGTAGGCCCATCTCGACCAGGACAGCGTCGGGCCGCGCCGAGAGCAAGGTGCCGAGCAGGGACCGCACGGCCGGGTCCCGGTGCGCGTCGCGGACCACGACGACCAGCGACCGGCCCGCCGCGGCTTCCAGGATCCCCGCCGGGGCGCCCGGGTCCGGCCCGTCCGGCCGCAGGGCGTCGGGGCGGCCGTCGGGGCGGACGTCGACGCGGCGGACGCTCCCAGCCGGTGCCCACGGGCCCAACCCCCACCCGAACCGCCCGGCCGCGATGTTCTCCCCGGGCTCGATCTCGATGATCACAGGGCTCGTCAGTTCCGGACGAGGCCCGGACATCCGGACGGCGCGGCGAGCCGCGACCAGCCCGATGCCGCTCCCGTCCGCGCCGGTGCTGACCTGGTGGCCGTCCGCCGTCCCCAGCCGTCCGCCGTCCGCTTCCGCCTCCGCCTCCGCGTCGGCCCGGCCGCTGGTCTCGCCAGGTGCTGCCTCCACCGGGGCCCGCAGAGGTCCCGAAGACCCGAGGGGACCCAGAAGTCTCGGGGAGCGGCGGTCGCGCGCCAGGCCCCCGCGCAGGCGCGCGACCCGATCGGCCGCTTCCTCCAGCCGGCTCCCCGCGAGCGTGCCGTCGCGGACGGCGGCGGCCAGCGCGTCCCGGACCGCCAGGTAGCCCTCCTCGCCGGCGTCCCGCCCCAGGCACAGCAGGTCGGTACCCGCCGCCACGGCAAGCACCGCGGCGCCGGGCATGCCGAACCGGTCCCTGGTCGCCCGCATCTCGAGCGCGTCGGAGATGACCACGCCGTCGAAGCCGAGTTCGCCACGCAGCAGCCCGGTGATCGCGGCGGGGGACACCGAGGCGGGCAGGTCGCCGGTGAGCTCGGGCACGCGCAGGTGGCTGGGCATGATGGCGGTCGTCCCGGCCTTGATCGCGGCGACGAACGGGGGCAGGTCGCGCCGCCGCAGGTCGTCCAGGGTGCCCTCGATAGTGGCGATGGCCAGGTGAGTGTCCGTCCCGGTCCGGCCGTGGCCGGGAAAGTGCTTGGCGCACGCGGCCACCCCCGCGTCCTGCAGCCCAGCCACTGCCGCCGCGGTGTGCCGGGCCACCAGGTCCGTGTCCGCGCCGAAAGAGCGGGTGCCCACGGCCGGGCTGTCCGCGGAACCGAGCACATCGGCACACGGCGCGAGGTTGAGGTTCACGCCCAGCGCCGCCAGGTCCCGGCCGATCGCCAGGTACACCGCGCCGGTCACAGCCAGGTCATCCACGGCGCCGAGCGCGGCGTTCCCCGGGTAGGAACTGCCTTGCGAGAACGTGACCCGGGTGACGTCGCCGCCTTCCTCGTCGATCGCGATGACCGGTTCGTCCGGCGCGGCCGCGCGCAGCGCGGCAGTCAGGACGCGCACCTGATCGGGGGCGGAGATGTTCTGGCCGAACAGCGTGACACCGCCCAGGCCGTGCTCGAGCGCCCGCAGGACCCAGCCCGGAGCCGAGGCCCCGGAGAACGGCGGGATAAGGATCGCGTCGGCCAGGCGGAGCAGGCCCGGGTCAAGCGCCCGCCCCGGTGCCCGCCCCGGTGCCCGCCCCCACCCCCGCCGTCGTGTCGTGGCTCACCCCTTCACCGCCCCGGCCACCAGGCCCGCCGCCAGGCGGCGCTGGACGAAGAGGAAGAAGACCATGACCGGGACGGTGAACAGCGTGGAGGCGGCCATGATCGGTCCCCACTGGGCCCCGTTCCTGCCGTAGAAGTACTGCACGTAGATGGGCAGCGTGAACTTCGCCGAGTCGGTGCCGAGGAACGTGAGCGCGAAGATGAACTCGTTGTAGGCGAAGATGAACGCGAACACGCTGGTCGCGACCAGTCCCGGGGCCACCAGCGGCAGCAGGATCCGCCAGAAGATCCGGACGGGCCCGGCCCCGTCGAGGGCCGCGGCCTCCTCAAGCTCGCGGGGCACGGCGGCCACGAAGTTCCGCAGCATCCAGATGGTGACCGGCAGCGCGAACGCCGTGTAGACCAGGATCAGCCCGACCAGGCTGTCCAGCAGGTTCAGCGACCGGAAATCGATGAACAACGAGATCACCAGCGCCTGCTGCGGCAGCATCTGGACGATCAGCAGCATGATCAGGTAGGTGGTACGGAACCGGAACCTGAACCTGGCCACCGCGATGGCGGCCAGCAGCGCGATCAGCGAGGACGCCACCACCGCCACCAGGGTCACGAACAGGCTGTTCTTGAGGAAGTTCCAGTACGGCAGCCCGATGACGTTGCCGTCGATCACGGTGCGGAAGTTGGCCAGGGTGGGATGCCCCGGGAGCGGGTGCGGGGTCAGGGAGTACCACTCGGTGGCCGGCTTGAACGCCGTCGACACCATCCAGAAGATCGGGAACAGGGTGATCAGCGCGACGAGCAGCCCGAGCAGGTTCAGCCCGGCCCGGCGGGTCCGGCGGGTCCAGAACCGCCTGCGCGACCTGGCCGAAGGCGGCCCCGAAGGCCGTGCGGCGCGGGCGGCCAGGATCGTCATGCCAGCGCCCCCTCTTTGACCGAGGCCCTGACGTACCCGACCGTGATGATGAGCAGGATGATCGTGAGGATGAAGGCCGCCGCGGAGGCCAGGCCGTAGGCCGGCGGGAGCTGGAACGCGGTGGCGTACTCGTAGATGCCGAGGTTGTACTCATCCCGCTGCCCGAGTCCCCCGATGATGATGTACACCTGCGTGAACACGGCGAAGTCCCAGATCACCGAGAGCAGGAAGAGCAGCTGGAAGATCGGCCGCAGCAGCGGGTAGGTGACCTGCCAGAAAATCCGCCAGCCGCCCGCGCCGTCCACCCGGGCCGACTCGTGCAGCTCGGACGGTATGGTCCGCAACCCCGCGAGCACGGTGACGGCGATGAACGGGAACCCGGTCCAGACCACGAGCAAGGTCACCAGCGTGTAGGCGGGCAGCGCCGCGTTTGTCCACGAAAACCCGGCCCAGTGCGCGCCACCGCCGAGCCAGTGCGGGAGCTTACTCAACAGCCAGTCGAGGACCCCGCCGTCCGGGGTGGCGAGCCAGACGAAGATAATGCTCGCCGACACCGTGGGCGTGGCCCAGGCGAGGACCGCCACCGAGGAGACGAACGTGGCCATCCTGCGGCCCAGTTGCGCGAGTAGCAGGCCGACCAGGGTTCCGACGATGAGCGTCAGCGGGACCATGATCGCGGCGGAGGTCACGCTCAGCCGCAGCGACAGCCAGAACTCCGGGTCGTGCAGGATCTGGGAGTAGTTGGCGAAACCGATCCAGGTCGACGGCGCGGCCCCGGCGAGCTGCGGCAGCCCGTAGTTCTGGAACGAGAGCATCCCGATCTGCGCCGTGGGCCACAGCACCAGCGCGGCGATCAGCGCGAGCGAGGGGAGCAGGAGCAGGTACGGGGCCGCCCGGTGGCGCCTGATCCAGACCGAACCCCGCTGGCGAAAGGTCCGCGGCGGGCCGTGCCCCGAGGGGGGACCAGCCGGGGAGCTAACGCTCCCCGGCTGGCCGTAGTCGGTTCTCACCATGCGGAGAGTAGTCCGCTAGCTCTCGGTGCCCGAGTTCAGGACCGTCTGCAGCTGCGTGTTGGCCTGGGCCACGGTCGAGGCGAACGGCGCGCCGTTCATGAGCGACTTGAGCATGTCGTTGAGGATGAAGTACTTGCCGGTGTCGGCCGTCGGCCAGTTCTTGGCGTTCAGCGGCGCGATCTGGCTGTTCGCGGCGGCCGCCGCGAAGCCGGACAGGAACTTGTTGGCGGTGTAGGGGCCGGAGGTCAGCTGCGAGCTGTACGGCGGGAAGAAGCCCTGCAGGTTCGCGAACGAGGTGGAGTTGGTCAGGTTGTCCATGACCGAGATCAGGTCAAAGTCGGCCTGCGGGTACTTGCTGCTCTTGAAGATGCCCAGGTCGGAGCCGCCGGCGAAGACCGGCGCCGCGGTCGGGCCGTTCTCGCTCGGGATCGGGAACGAGGCCCAGTTCGACTTGTCCACCGAGTTGGCGGGCATCTGGGCCGACGCCCACGGACCGTCGATGTACAGATCGAGCTTGCCGAGTCCGAAGTCCGTGTTGGCGCCGCCCGCGGTCGAGCCGGTGTTGCCGAGCTCGGTCTGGCCGATGTACTTCGACGGCGACAGGTGATACGTGCGGTACAGCGAGACGTAGTACCTGATGGCCGCCTCGTCTGCCGGGGTGGTCAGGTCCGCGGTCCAGGTCCCGTTGCTCTCGGTGGCGACCTGGCCGCCGGCGCCCCAGATGAAGCTGGCGAAGGCATTCGAGTCGTCGGTGATGGCGTCGATGCCGTAGGTGCCGGGGAACTTCGCCATCAGCTTCTGCGCGTCGGTCACCAGCTCCGTCCAGGTGGTCGGCGCGCTGGCGATGCCCGCCGCCTTGAACTGGTCGGTCCGGTACCAGACGCCGCGCACGCCGCCGAACCACGGCACCCCGTAGATGACCCCGTTCTGCGTATCGTTGGCGAGCATGCCGGCCACGATGCCTGGCTTGCCGGACCAGGAGTCCACGTAGCTGGACACGTTGGCGAGCACCCCGAGGCTGGCCTCGGTAGGCGTGTCGGTGTTGCCGAGCTCGGTGATGTCAGGAGCGTTCTTGCCGCTGGCCAGCGCGTCGTTCCAGTCGGTGGTGCGGCTGGTCCACGGGACCCAGACGACGTTGACCTTGGTGTGGGCGTACTGCGGGAAGTCGGCGTGGAACTGGGTGACCACGCCATTCATCCAGGTGACCTCGGACGAGACGGAACCGCCCATCCGCCAGACCGTGAGCGACGCTGGTGCCGACGAGGATGATGATGACGTCGACGTACCGGTCGACGAGCTGCTCGAACTGCAGCCCGCGATCGCGAGCGCAGCCGCGGTACCGAACGCGACCAGCGCGGCCGGGGTTTTTCTGAGTCCCACTGCTGGCACTCCTTCCGGGTGATGAAGTCGGCGTAAAAATTATGACTAGCCGTGAAGAGAAACTAACAGGAAACTTTCCTATAAGATAGCCCCTGTTGCCGGATCGAGACGGAAGCTGCTCCCGCGGCGTGATAGACGGGGAGCAACCACGAAGGGACCGCGATGCAGCAGCCACAGGGAGCGCGGGCTCACCAGGAGCCACGCGCCAGGCCGGGTACCCCGAGCCTGCTGCGCGAGCTCAACGACCGGGCCGCGCTCGACCTGTTGCTCCGCGGACAGATGCTGACCAGGTCCCAGATCAGCGAGTTCACCGGGGTGTCCAGGGTTACGGTCGCGCAGATGCTGGCCAGGCTGGAGGAACGCGGGCTGGTGGCGATCGTGGGAGAGCAGGCGGGAAACCGCGGCCCGAACGCCGCGCTGTACTCGGTCGTACCCTCCAGCGCCTACGTGGCTGGCCTCTACATAGAGGCGGACCTCGTCAGCGCCGCCGTGGCCGACGTGACGGGCCGGCGTGTCGCGGACGTGAGCGTCAATCCCAACGGCGCCGAGGATCCGGTCGAGGTCGTCCTCGGGGTCGTCGAGCGGGCCTGCGCTCGCGCGGGGGTGGACGTGGCCACCCTGCGGGCCCTCGTGATCGGCAGCCCCGGCGTGGTCGACCCGCGGACCGGTGACCCCAGGCTCGCCGTGAACCTGCCCGAGTGGCACGAGGGCGCGCTGGACGCGCTCCGGGGTGTCCTGCACAAGCCGGTCGTGATCGAGAACGACGTGAACCTGGCGGCGATGGCCGAACGCGCCGCGGGCGCCGCCCTCGGCGCCGATGACTTCGTCCTGGTCTGGCTCGGCGGCGGCCTCGGCCTGGCCACCATACTCGGCGGGCAGCTGCACCGCGGCACGGCCGGGGCCGCCGGCGAGATCGGCTACCTGCCCGTGCACGGCGCCCCGTTGCCCTCGGACATCAGGCACCCGGCCAGCGGCGGCCTCCAGTGGCTGGCGGGCGGCAGCGGGGTCCGCGCGCTCGCGGCCAGCTACGGGTTCACCGCGCCGACCGCCGCCGAGGCGGTCCGGGCCGCCGTCGCGCACGCCCGCGCCCCCCAGCCCGACGCCCCCCAGCCCGACGCCCGTGTCCCCCAGCCCGATGCCCGCGCTTCCACCGCCGCGTCCTCGCCGTTCCTCGACGACCTGGCGCACCGCGTCGCGGTGGGCGTCGCCTCGGTCTGCGTGGTGCTTGACCCGGGCCTGGTGGTGCTCGGCGGTGAGGTCGGCCGGGCGGGCGGCGAGGCGCTGGCGTCCCGGGTGGCGGCCGAGGTGGCGGGAATCTGCCCCGCCCGCCCGCGCGTGGTGCCCACCGGCGTCCCAGACGAGCCGGTGCTGCGCGGCGCGATGCTGGCCGCCGTGGGGCTGGCCCGGGCGGCCCTGCTCGCCTCGGTCGCCGACCCGCAGTAGCGCCTGTAACAGAACCCGCCACGGGCCACAAGATGCACGTGCACTGGCTGTGGCTGCACGTGCATAATGAAGGTGTCAGCGAAGATCCCGATATGGAGTAAAGCTCCGGTGGTGCCCCCAGGAGACCGGCCAGCTGGGTTGCCAGTACGGCGGTTCCGGGTGGGCCAGGTGCCTCCGCTGGCCGAGGGGTTTACCGACCGGCCCGATACCGCCCGCGGGATCGTGGACGTGTTGGTCCCGGGTTCCGCCGTCGCGCTGGTTCCTGGCTCGACGTTCGCCGAAGGTCCGCAGAACTGGCTGGGCGCGTGCGGCAAGACCCAGATCGCGGTCCTCTTGGCGGAGTCACTCTGGGGATCTGGTGCCATCGACATCCTGGTCTGGATCTCCGCGACCAGCCGGTCGTCGGTGCTGACCGGGTACGTAGAGGCGTCAGTGGCGGCGACCGGCATCGAGCCCACCGGGACCGCCGAATCCGTCGCGGCGCGCTTCGTCAACTGGCTCTCTACCACGAACCGGTCGTGGCTGGTGGTCCTCGACGACCTGCCGGACGCGGCCGAACTGGAAGGGCTCTGGCCCGAGGGGCCGTCCGGCCGGCTCGTTATCACCAGCGCGCAGGCGACGGTGGTGGGTGGCCGCCGGCGGGCGCACGTGTACCCGGTCGGGTTCTTCAGCGTCCGCGAGGCCCTCGGCTGCGTGACCGAACGGCTTAGCGTCAATCCCGCCCAGCGCCAGGGCGCGATCGACCTGATCGAGGCCCTCGGCCGCGAGCCGCTGGCGCTGGCCCAGGCCGCGTCTGTGGTGGCCAATTCCGCCCTGGCCTGCAAGGACTACCGGGATTACTTCGTCCGCAGGCGACAGCAGATCGGCGTGGGCGCGGGCGAGGTTCCCTCGGCCGCGTCGGTCACCTGGACGCTGTCCCTGGGCCAGGCCGAGACCCTGAAGCCGGGCGAGTCGGTGCGGCTCATGCTGGTCCTCCTGGCCCTGCTCGACGGCCACGGCGTCCCCGGCACCCTGTTCGCCACGCCATCGGTGAGCGCGTACCTGGGCACCTCCGGTCCCACGTTCACCCCGGTGGTGGATCCGAAGCCGACCTGGGACACCCTGCTGGCGATCGAGCAGGCCGGCCTGATCAGGATCAACCGGACCCCGTCGCCGCCGACGGTCATCATGCACTCGGTCGTCCAGGCCGCGGTCAAGCAGGCGGCGCCGGGCCATTTCCGCGACCGCGCGGCGCGCGCGGCCGCGAGCGCCATGCTCGAAGCCTGGCCGGCCGACGAGCCGCAGCCGTGGACGGCCGATATCCTGCGCGCGAACGCGGCCAGCCTGCACGCCGCGGCCACAGACGTGCTGTGGGCCGAGGGCTGTCATCCGCTCCTGTTGCGGGCGGGGCAGAGCCTGGACGCCGCCCGGCTGGCCGGACCCGCGGTGGAGTACTGGCGCGAGCTGGCCGTCCACTGCGACAACAAGCTGGCGCCTGGTCACCCGGACGCGCTGGTCGTCGCGTCCCAGCTGGCCACGGCGTACCTGGCCGCCGGGTACGGAGCCGAGGCCGTCACCTGGTACCAGCGGGTCCTGTCGGAACGGAGCCGCGAGCTGGCCCCGGGGCACCCGAGCATCATCGCGGCCCGGGTCAACCTGGCCCATGCCCTCGTCATGGCGGGCGAGGCCGGCGACGCCGTGACCGTCTTGCGCCGGGCGATCACCGAATCCGAGCAGTTCCGCGGGGCGGGCCATCCGGACACCCTCGCCGTCAGGGACGAGCTGGCCGCCGCGCAGCGGGCCGCGGGCCAGGCCGACGCGGCGATCCGCCTGCTCTTGAGGACCCTGGCCGAACGCGAGCGCCTGCAGGGCCCCGGCGACGCTCATACGCTGGCCACCCGCGGTCAGCTGGCCGCGGCCTACCTGGCCCAGGGGAAGGTCAAGGAAGCCATCACGCACTACAAGCGGGTCCTGTCCGACCGTGAGCGGTCCCTCGGGAACGGCCACCCGGAGACGATCGCCACCCGCGCGAGCCTGTCCGCCGCTTACCACGCGGCCGGGAGGATGCCGCTGGCCCTGCAGCTCTCCGAGCAGACGTGCGCCGATTCGGACCGGGTCCTCGGAGCCGATCACGCGGAAACGCTGTCCCGGCGCGCGAACCTGGCGCACCTGTACTACGCCGTAGGCCGGCTGGGTGACGCGGAAACCGTGCTCCGCGACACCGCCGCCCGCTGTGAGCGGGTCCTCCCGTTCGGGGACCCGCTGACCCAGGACGTCCAGCAGAGCCTGGCGAACATCTCCAAGGCCTGACGCCCGAGATCCCCGGCCGGGCGTGCTATGTCCGAAACGACCGCTTTTGTCCCGTTACGCGTACAACTAATATGGACAAATCGCTCCGTCCCCGAACCTCGACGTGTTAGTAACTATTTGGGTGGGTTTCTGAACTAGCGTTACCCAATGGGGCGGGGGGCGGGTGGTGCCCTGTGCGAGGGCGCGCGGACCCGACGTCGAGGTTCCGGGTTGGCGAGGTTCCGCCGCTGGCCGAGGGCTTCACTGAGCGTCCGGATTCCGCTGGCGGCCTCATGGAAGCCTTGGTCCCCGGCGCCTCGGCGGCGCTCGTGTCGAGTTCGGCACCCGCCGGGAGCGAGCCGAACTGGCTGGGCGCATCCGGCAAGACCCAGATCGCGGTGATGACCGCCGAGTCACTCTGGCGATCACGCGCGATCGACGCGCTGATCTGGATTCCGGCCACCAGCCGGGCGTCGATACTGTCCGCGTACGTCGAGGCGTGGGTGGCGGCCACCGCAATCGCGCCGACGGGCACGGCCGAGTCGGTCGCGGTGCGCTTCGTCGGCTGGCTCGGCGAGAGCGGCCGGGAATGGCTGGTGGTATTGGATGACCTCCTGGAGACCACGAACCTGGAGGGGCTGTGGCCCCGCGGGCCGAGGGGCAGGCTGCTGGTCACCACCAACTGGCCCGCTGCGGTGGCGGGCCGGGTGCAGGCGGTCCCGGTCGGTTCCTACAGCATCCGCGAGGCGCTGAACGGCCTGTCGGAACGACTCACCGCGAACCCAGCCCAGCGCCTGGGCGCCATCGACCTGGTGGAGGCGCTCGGCCGCGAGCCGATGGCCCTCGCCCAGGCTTCCTCCGTCATCGCGAACTCGGCCCTGGCCTGCCGGGAGTACCGTGATTATTTCGTCCGCAGGCGCCAGCAGATCGAGGAGGCGGGGAGCGGGGTCCCCCCGGCGGCCTCGGTGACCTGGACGCTCTCCCTGGGCCAGGCGGAATCACTGCTGCCGGGCGCGTCCGTCCGGCTCATGGTGATCCTCGTCGCGCTCCTGGACGGTAACGGGATTCCCGGGGCCATCTTTGGCACGGCGGCGGTGGCCGGATACATGACAGGAGCCGCGGTCCCGTACGCTGCGGCCGCCGACCCGAAGCCGGCCTGGGACGCGCTGCTGACTCTCGAGCGAGCCGGGCTGATCAGCGTCAACCGGGACGTCACGCCCCCGACCGTGCGGATGAACTCGGCGGTCCACGCGGAGATCAGGACCGCGGCACCCGCCCAGGCCCAGGCGCCGGCGGCGCGAGCGGCCGCCAGCGCGCTGCTCGAAGCCTGGCCCGCCGATGAGCCGCAGCCCTGGACGGCGGCCAGCCTGCGGGCGAACGCGGTCAGCCTGCACGGCTCGGCCGCCGACGTGTTGTGGGTGGAGGGGTGCCATCCGCTGCTCATGCGCGTCGGCCGGAGCCTGGACCAGGCCCGCCTGGTCGGGCCGGCCGTCGAATACTGGCGGGACCTCGCGGCCCGCTGCGACGCGAAGCTGGCGCCCGGCCATCCGGACATCCTCGTCGTAGCCGCCCAGCTGGCCGACGCCTACCTAGCGGCGGCCCAGGCGGAGGAGGCCGTTCAGTGGTACCAGCGGGTCCTGGCCGAACGGGGACGCGAGCTGGCCCCCGGTCACCCGGCGATCGTGGCGATCCGCGTCAACCTGGCCCGGGCCCTCATCATGGCCGGGGCACCGCAGGACGCGGTGACCGTCATGCTCCGCGTGATCAGCGAATGCGAGCAGTTCCGCGGCCCCGGCCATCCCGAGACCCTCAGCGCGCGTGATGAGCTCGCCGCCGCTTACCGGGCGGCGGGCGATGTCGCGGCGACGAGCGGCCTATTGGCGAGGATCCTTAAGGAACGTGAGACGCTGTACGGACCGCGCGACGCGCAGACCATCGCCACCAGGGACCGGCTGGCCGCGACTTCGCTGGCCGAAGGCCGGATCAAGGACGCCATCAAACAGTACAAGCGGGCGTTGTCCGACCGTGCGGAGGTCCTGGGGCGCGATCACCCGGATACCATCGCGACCAGGGCCAACCTGTCCGCCGCCTACCAGGTGGCCGGGCGGATCCCGGACGCGATGCTCCTGGCCGAGCAGTGCTGCGCCGACTCCGAGCGAGTCTTCGGCCCCGACCATGCCGACACGCTGGCCCGGCGGCTCAACCTGGCTCACCTGTACTACGGGGCGGGGCGGGTGGGGGACGCCGTGGCGGTGCTCCGCCAGACCGCGATCAGCTGCGATCGGACCCTGCCGCCAGGGGATCCGCTGACGCAGGCTGTCCACGGGAGCCTGCTGAACCTGGGGCTGGCCTGATGCAGGGGGAACGCTGACGACTGCTCAGCGTTCCCTGGGCGCGCTTTCGAGCGGGATCCGGAAGAACGGCGAACGCAGCACGAACCGGGCGGCCAGCATCAGCAGCACCCCGGCGCCGATGATACCGACCAGCGACCAACGCTCCGTTGCAGGCGCGGTCTGCAGCGACTTGACCACCACCCAGGCCAGGAACACGGCGGAGGCCAGGGGCAGGATGCCCGCCATCAGCCCGTCCCAGGCGTTGCTGAACACACGGCGCCGGTAGTACGCGACCGCGGCCAGCGCAGTGAACGTGTAGAAGCCGGCGAACAGCAGGCCGGTCACGCTGACCACATCGCTGAACACGGTGGCGATCGAGCTGGACAGCAGGTACGCACAGGTGGCCGCGATGAGGATCACGGCGATGATCATCGTGCCGATTGCGGGGGTGGCGTAGCGGCGGCTCACGTTGCCCAGGATCGGCGGCAGCACGCGGTGACTAGCCATTCCGTACGCGATCCGGGCGGTGATCACGATGCCGGTGCCGGTGGACGCGATCACCGACAGGGCCAGCGCGAAGGCCATCACCTTGGCCCACCCGCCGCCGGCCAGGACCTGGGCGATGAAGACCAGCGCCGAGGATGCGTTCTTATGCAGCAGCGTCGGCGACACCGCCCCCTGCATACCGACCTGCGGGAGGGCGTAAAGCAGGACGAGCAGCGCGACCGCGAAGACGGCGGCCCGGCCCGGGTTGACGCGCCGGTGCTTTACTTCCTCGTTGACGTAGACCGTCGCGTCCCAGCCGGTGTACATGAAGACGGCGATGAGGAGCCCCGCCGCGAGATTGCCCTTCCCGTTAATCCCGCTCAGGCTAAACCACCCTTTGGTGATCGGGTACGTGCCGTGGTGGTGACCGAGCACCGCGAGCAACGCCACGACGGAAAAGCCGATGAGGATCGCGTACTCGATCACCGCCATGGCGACTTGCGTCCGCGCGGTTATGCGGATGCCGATCGCCGCGATCGCGGCCATGACCACGATGACGGCCGTACTGATGAGGATGTTCGGCCAGACGCTGACGGCGGCGCCGAAGACGGCCAGGACCGTCGGCGACAGCACCACCACCACCGAGATCGTCCCGGTCAGGCAGCCCGCGAGCATCAGCCAACCGATCAGGAAGCCGAGGTAGGGGTTGATGGCCCGGCCGACCCACTCGAAGGAGGCACCGCAGTTCGCGTTCCACAGGTTCAGCCGGCGGTAGGTGTTGGCCAGGATCAGCATCGGGACCCCGCACAAGACGATGACGGGCCCGCCGCCGTAGGCGGCCGTCGCCGCCAGGGCGGCCAGGGTGACCGCCATGGTGGCCGCCGGGGCGGACGAGGCCAGCCCGATGATCGTGTCCTGGGCGACCCCGATCGCGTCCGGCTCAAGCCGAGCCGGGATGGCGGGGACCTGGGCGGGTCGCGGGATCGTGGTGAGCGGTTGATCGGTCATCGGTACCCCTGTCGTGCCGGGCCGCTCATCACTAGGTTCACAGCCCCCGCCGCATTTACCCCCGTATGGGGTGTGCATACGCCAGCGAACACTTAGAGTAACGTGGATTCTGCCGTACCAGTGCGCGCACGATTGGGGTTGCCGGGGGAGGGTGCCATGCTGGTCGCGCCGCAGGACCGGTTTCCGGCAGCCTCCGGGTCGAGCGCCCCGATTCGTCGGGGACCCGTCCGTCCCCGCGTCACGACCTGCCCGGAAGCAAGCCTAGAAGTCCGGCCTTCGGCGAGATGTGAGTAGCGTGGTCGTCGAAATCCTTCTCGTGCTCGTGGTGCTCGCTGTCGCCGTTCTCACGGCGGTCGACATGGCGAGGACACCGAGCGAAAGCCCGCACGGGCAGGCCGCTAGGCAGGCGCATGACGCTGAGCGAGCGTTCGCCGGAGTGTCTCGCGGTACAGGAGTCACTGAGGCCAATCGAGAACCCGGAGCGCCGGGGATGCTGGCCGCCGCGCGCGACGCCACTCCGGCCCGGCCGCCCGAGAGCGTCGCCCCCGTCACGAGTAGCCGCGAGCCCGCACGCGTCGGCGCGCAGGCGGTTCGCCCGGGATCTAGCCGCGCGCTCAAGGACTGGCGGGTCGGCTCCCGACTGTGGCTGCTGGTCGGCATCTCGGCCGTCGCCGCTGCCGTCGTCGCGTTCTGCGCCGTCCGCATCGTCGGCGCCCTGCACGGGTCGTCGATCGACTCGCCGGTCAGCTCGGTCCGGCACGGGGCGATCACGTCCGCGATCGGGTACGGCGTGGCGCTGGTCGTCGTCCTGGCGCTGGCAGCGTGGTTCGCGGTCGCCGTCGCCAGGTCGGTGCTGCGGCCGCTGGGCAGGCTGCGGGCCGGAGCCGTCGAGCTGCCCGATGTGGTCCGCCGCATCAGTGAGGGCCGCACTCAGGGCAGCGTGCCCGACGTGAAACCCGTCGACGTGGACTCCTCGGACGAACTGGGCGAGGTGGCGCGCGCCTTTGACGAGATGCGCGTCCAGACGCTACGGATGGCGGCTAACGAGGCCTCGGTCCGCGCCACGCTCAGCACGATGTTCACGAACTTGTCCCACCGGAGTCAGTCCCTGGTGGAACGCCAGATCCGGCTCATCGAAGGCATGGAGCAGGGAGAGCAGGATCCCGGGCGCCTGGCCAGCCTGTCCAAGATGGATCGCATCGCGGTCCGGATGCACCGCAGCTCGCAGAACCTGCTCGTGCTGGCCGGGCATGAGCTGCCCAACCGCTGGAACCAGCCAGTGGCGCTTAGCGGCGTCATCAGGGCGGCGATGTCCGAGATCGAGGACCACGAACGGGTGTCGCTCACCGGGCAGCTGGATATCGCCGTGCGCGGCCCCGCGGTCAACGACCTGGTTCACCTCCTCGCCGAGCTCACCGAGAACGCGACGTCGTTCTCGGCGGGGGACATGCCGGTCGGCGTGTCGAGCAAGCTGCTGAATACCGGTGGCGCGCTGATCGAGATCACCGACCGTGGTATCGGCATGGCCCCCAAGGACATGGCCTACGCGAACTGGCAACTGGAGAACGCGCAGGAGCCGCACGTCAACGTGCCTAAGTGGATGGGCCTGTTCGTGGTGGCCAGGCTCGCCGCCCGGCACGGGATCAGGGTCAGGTTGCAGCCGGCGGAGTTCGGCGGCCTGACCGCCCTGGTCTGGCTCCCCGATGACATCCTCACCCGCGGCGGCGGCCTGAGCCCCATAGACGACCAGACCTGAGCCCGACTTGACCGCTAGCGATAGTAGCCACTAACGTTAGTGACTACGAACGTTAGTGGGGAGCTGGGTCATGGACGTCGCGGGCATGCGCACATCCCTCGGGGAGTTCCTCGCGGTCGCCGAAGACGGCGGATTCGGCCCGCCGCCCGCCGGGGAGTGGGACGCGGAGCACAACCTCGCCCACGTCGCGTCGGGGCTCGCGAGCGGCGCGGCGGCCGGCCTGGCCATCGCCTCCGGTCAGCGCCTGGTCTACGACAACCGGGTCAGCCTGGATGAGTGGAACCTCCAGCGGATCGTCGCCGAGGCGAGCGGCCTGGCCGGCCTGATCGATCTCGTCCGCCGGTACGGCGAGCTGCTCTGCGAGGTCACCGCGGGGCTGACGGAGCGCGAAGGGGACGTCAGCCTGCAGGTGCTGATCGTCTCCAAGGACCAGCTCATCGTGGACACGCCCCGGCCCATCGGGTCCCTGCTCGCCGGCCTGTGCCAGAACCACCTGCCTCCGCACGCAGACCAGCTACGCGCCCTGCGAGGATAGGAGACCGGGGCACGACAGGGAAACGGCAGGCATGGCGCACGAGGAACGGGCGGGGCAAGCGGAGACGGTGCTGGCGCTGAAGCGCCCGCCGGTCCGCCAGTCGGTCATGGTCCGCAGCAACCGGCCGCACACCTTCGACACCTTCGTCCGCACCCTGGGCACGTGGTGGCCGGTGACCCCGTTCTCCTCGGGAAAGGACCGGGTCCGGGCCGTGACGTTCGAGCGGCGCGCGGGCGGCCGGATCTACGAGACCTGGCAGGACGGCACCGAGGTCGACTGGGGCGAGGTGCTCGCCTGGGAGCCGCCCGCCCGGTTCGTCATGTCCTGGAACATGACGCCGGTGCCGACCGAGATCGAGCTCACGTTCACCGAACTCGGCCCGGAACTCACCCGCGTCGCCGTCGAGCACCGCGGCTGGGAGCGGCTGACCCAGGAGCAGATCGAACGGGACTGCGTGCTCCCCGGCGGTTACCTGGACGGCTCCTACGAGAAGGGCTGGGCGCTCATCCTCGGGCGCTTCGCCGCGGCGGTAGGCCAACCGTGAAGTACGTGCTCTTCTACGAGGTCGGGGACGACGTCATGGCCAAAATCCGCGAGCACAACCCCGAGCACCGGGCGCGCTGGGCCCAGTGCCACGCCCGTGGCGAGCTGCTGATGATCGGTCCCTTCACCGACCTGCGCGACGGAGCCATGGCGGTCTTCACCACTCGCGAGGCCGCCGAGGAGTTCGCCACCGGAGACCCATTTGTCCTCCACGGTGTCGTGCGGAAGTGGCGCATTGCCGAATGGATGGAGGCCCTGGTTCCCGAAGGACCATTATCCCGAACGACGTTGCTCCACCCCCCGCCGCGCTCGAAGTTCCCCCTGGCCAAAGTCCTGATCAGCGGGGCCTGACTTAGGATCGTCACCGAACGGGAGGTGAGGCAGCCGGTGACCGCGGTGATCCGTACGGCGATCCGGGTGGAGGGCATCGTCCAGGGCGTCGGCTTCCGCCCGTTCGTGTACACGCTGGCGACCGGCCTGGGCCTGGCCGGGCACGTCGGCAACGACACCGACGGGGTGTTCGTCGAGGTCGAGGGGGCACCCGCGGCGATCAGCGAGTTCCTGGTGCTGCTGGAGCGCGATGCGCCGCCGCTCGCCAGGATCGAGCGGATCACCACCGCGCGCGTGCCGCCGAGCGGATCGGCGTCGTTCGCCATCGCCGCCAGCGGGTCCGCCGGGCCGCGCCGGACCCTGGTCTCGGCGGACACCGCGCCGTGCGCCGACTGCCTGCGCGAGCTCGCCGACCCGGCCGACCGGCGCTACCGGTACCCGTTCATCAACTGCACCAACTGCGGGCCAAGGTTCACCATCGTGCGCGACGTGCCCTACGACCGGCCGCTGACCACGATGGCAGGGTTCGCGATGTGCGAGCGGTGCGCGGCCGAATACCACGACCCCGCCGACCGCCGCTTCCACGCCCAGCCGACCTGCTGCCCGGCCTGCGGCCCCCAGCTCGCGCTCCTCGACCAGGCCGGGAACCCCCTAGGCGTCGATCAGGCCAGGAACCCGCTACGCGTCGATCAGGCCGGGAACCCGCTGCCCGTCGACCAGGCCGGGGATCCGCTACCCGCCGAGCCCCTGGCCGGTGCCGCCGACCTGCTCCGGCAGGGTCGGGTGCTCGCCGTCAAGGGGCTCGG
The DNA here is from genome assembly GCA_963795795.1 of uncultured Actinomycetes bacterium. Taxonomy (GTDB): domain Bacteria; phylum Actinomycetota; class Actinomycetes; order Streptosporangiales; family Streptosporangiaceae; genus Palsa-504. The sequence goes on from CAWCJS010000001.1 coordinate 113,405, forward strand.
CGGTTATCACCTCGCGGTGGACGCCGGCTGCGAGACCGCCGTCGCGGCGCTGCGGGCCCGCAAGCACCGCGAGGACAAGCCGTTCGCCGTGCTGGCCGCGGACTTGGCCGCGGCGCGCCTGCTGGCCGAGGTCGACGAGGCCGCCGCTGACCTGCTGACCAGCGCGAGCCGGCCCATCGTCCTGCTGCCGCGGCGCGGCGGCGCGGCGGTCGCGCAGGCCACGGCCCCGGGGAACCGCCAGCTCGGGATCATGCTGCCCTACACCCCGCTGCACCACCTGCTGATCGGGGCGCTGTCCCGGCCGATGGTGCTGACCAGCGGGAACGTCTCCGACGAGCCGATCGCCTACGACGACGCCGACGCGCTGGCCAGGCTGGGCGGGATCGCGGACGCGTTCCTCACCCACGACCGGGCCATCCACATCAGGACCGACGACTCGGTGGCCCGGGTCTTCCGCGGCAGGCCGACGCTGATCAGGCGGTCTCGCGGGTACGTCCCCGAGCCCGTCACCGTGGACGATGAGTTCCCCCGCGCCGTCCTAGCCTGCGGGGCCGAGCTGAAGAACACGTTCTGCCTGGCCAAGGGGCGCCACGCCTTCGTCTCTCACCACATCGGGGACCTGGAGAACGCCGAGACCCTGCGCTCGTTCACCGAGGGCATCGAGCACTTCCGCCGCCTGTTCGACATCGACCCGCAGGTCGTGGCCCACGACCTGCACCCCGAGTACCTGTCGACCAAGTACGCGCTCGACCTGGACGGGGTCGACCTGCAGGGCGTGCAGCACCACCACGCCCACATCGCCTCCTGCCTGGCCGACAACCGTGCGGCTGGCCCGGTCATCGGGGTGGCCTTCGACGGGACCGGCTACGGCCCCGACGGAACGATCTGGGGCGGCGAGTTCCTGGTCGCGGACCTGGCCACCTTTGAGCGCGGCGGTCACCTCGCGCCGGTGCCGATGCCCGGCGGGGCGGCCGCCATCAGGCAGCCGTGGCGGATGGCGGCCGCCTACCTCGACGCCGCCTATTCCGGCGCACCGCCGGACGACCTGGGCGTCGTCCAGCGCAACGAGGCGCACTGGGGCGCCGTGGTCGCCATGGCCAGGCGGGGCATCAACTCACCGGTCACCTCCAGCGCGGGGCGGCTGTTCGACGCGGTGGCCGCCCTGCTCGGCGTCCGGGACGTGATCAACTACGAGGGCCAGGCCGCCGTTGAGCTCGAGCAACTGGCCGATCCAGGCGAGGGGGGCTCGTATCAGGCTCGGGTGGAGGACCAGACGCCGTTCGGGATAAGCGGTTGTGATCTGGTCCGGGCGGCCGCCGAGGATATCGCGGCCGGGATCCCGCGGGAGATCGTCGCGGCCCGGTTCCATCACGGGGTGGCCGCGCTGATCGAGACCGGCTGCCTCCTGCTGCGCGAGCGCCACGGGCTGGCCACCGTCGCGCTGTCCGGCGGGGTGTTTCAGAACCTCCTCCTGCTGCACGCCACGGTCGCCCGCCTGGAGGCCCGCGGCTTCCGCGTCCTGGTCCACTCCCGCGTCCCGTGCAACGACGGCGGCATCAGCCTCGGCCAGGCCGTCGTAGCCGGCGCCCGCGACCGGCTGGCTCTGGAAGCGCCGCGCTGACCCGCGCCGCCCGCTAGCCTACCCGCCCCACTAGCATCACATGAATCGCACCGCATCATCCGTTACCATGGCGGACCGGTCGTCAGCCGATGAGAGTGGCACCGTAACGAGAAGAATGGGTACGGTGCCACCCCCATGGGCCAGCCGGGTCAGGCGGTCAGGCGAGCCGGGTGTCAGCCCTAGCAGATGCGGGGGAGCGGGTCGCCGACGAGCAGGTCGACGATTCTGGTGCCGCCGAACGCGGTCTTGAGCTGGACGATGCCCGGCTGCTCGGCCCGGACGTGGCCGATCACGATCGCCTGCTCGCCCAGCGGGTGGGCGCGCAGCGCGGCGACGGCGCGGTCGGCGTCAGGCCCGGGCACGACCGCGACCAGGCGGCCCTCGCAGGCCACGTACATGGGGTCGATCCCGAGCAGCTCCGAGGCGCCCCGGACCTCGGGGCGCACCGGGATGTCGTCCTCGGTGACCAGCACGCCGACGTCGGCCGCCTTGGCGATCTCGTTCAGGATCGTCGCCACGCCGCCCCGGGTGGCGTCGCGCAGCGCCCGGACCTCGGGCACCGCGTCCAGCAACCCGGCCACCAGGCCGTTGAGCGGCGCGGTGTCGGACACGATGTCCGCCTCGAGGTCCAGCTCGCCCCGGGCCAGCATGATCGTGATGCCGTGGTCGCCGATCGGTCCGGACACAATGATGGCGTCCCCCGGCTGGGCGTGCGCGACACCTAGCGAAACGTCCCGTGAGATGAGGCCCACGCCCGCGGTGTTGATATAACAGCCGTCCGCCTTGCCCTTCTCCACCACCTTGGTGTCGCCGGTGACGATGTGCACTCCGGCCGCGGCCGCGGCGTCCCGCATGGTCTCGGTGATCCGGGCCAGGTCGGCGACTCCGAAGCCCTCCTCGAGGATGAACCCGGCCGACAGGTACAGCGGCGTGGCCCCGGACACGGACAGGTCATTGACCGTTCCGTTGATGGCCAGGTCGCCGATGTTGCCGCCAGGGAAGAACAGCGGCTTGACGACGTAGGAGTCGGTGGTGAGCGCGATCCGGGATCCGCCGATGCGCAACACCGCGGCGTCCTCGAGCGGCTCGAGGAGCGGGTTGCGGAACGCGTCGAGGAAGATCGCCTCGATCAGGGTCTGGGTGGCCTTGCCGCCCGCCCCGTGCGACATCGTGATACGTTCTTCCCTGACCCGGGGCCGGCGGCGCCTGGCCCGGTCGATCCGGTCCAGCACCTGCTGCTCGCGGTCGGCCAGCGGCAACTGACGCCGGTGTCCCGCGTCCACCTCGTGCCGTTCGTGTTCGGCGTGCTCGCGGAGCGCCTCACCGATCCAGCCCGGCTCGTCCTGCCCGGTGCCGGCCAGGCCCTCGGTGCTGGCCATAGCCTCGGCGCCGCCCGGATCCTCAGTCCCGGCCAGACCCTCGGCGCTGGCCAGGTCCTCGCGGCTGGAAGTCATGTCCGGCTCGCCTCGGGGACGCGGGTCCGGTTCATCCGGCCGTAGTTGTAGTACGCGGCGCACGCGCCCTCGGGGGACACCATGCAGGTGCCGATCGGCGTCTCCGGGGTGCACGCGGTGCCGAACACCTTGCACTCCCACGGCTTCAGCACGCCCTTGAGCACCTCGCCGCACTGGCAGGCCTTGGGGTCGGCGACGCGCACCCCGGGTACCTGGAACAGCAGTTCCGCGTCCATGGCGGCGTACTTCTCGCGGACCTTGAGCGCCGAGTGCGAGATGAACCCGAGCCCGCGCCACTCGAAGTAGGGCCGCAGTTCCATCGTCTCGCCGATCGCCTTGAGCGCGACCAGGTTGCCGTCCCACGGCACCACGCGCGAGTACTGGTTCTCGACCTCGGACCGGCCCTGGGAGAGCTGGACCATGAGCATGTAAATGGACTGCAGGATGTCCAGCGGCTCGAACCCGGCCACGACCACGGGCTTGCCGTACTGGCTGCGCGATGAACTCGTACGGCCGGCACCCGATCACCGTCGACACGTGCCCGGGGCCGATGAACCCGTCGAGCCGCAGGTCGGGGGAGTCCAGGATGGCCTTGATGGCCGGGATGATCGTGACGTGGTTGGCGAACACCGAGAAGTTAGCCAGGCCTTCCGCAGACGCACGGAGCATGGTCATCGCGGTGGACGGCGCGGTCGTCTCGAACCCGATCGCCATGAAGACCACGCGCTTGTCCGGGTTCTGCCGCGCGATCTTCAGCGAGTCCAGCGGCGAGTACACCATGCGGATGTCGGTGCCCTGCGCCTTGGCGTCGAAGAACGACCCCTGGCTGCCCGGGACCCGCATCATGTCGCCGAACGAGGTCATGATCACGTCCGGCTGGGCGGCCAGGTGCATGGCGTCGTCAACCCGCCCCATCGGGATCACGCACACCGGGCACCCGGGCCCGTGCACCAGCGTGATCGACTCCGGCAGGTAGTCCTCGAGGCCGTGCTTGTAGATCGTGTGGGTGTGCCCGCCGCACACCTCCATGAGCTTGTACTGACGGCCGGGCTCACACAGCGCCGCGATCTTCGCGGCCAGCGCATGGGCCTTATCGGCGTCACGGAATTCGTCGACGTACCGCATACCTGCCACGCTCCTTACTCGATCAGTGAGTCGCGCAGCGCCGCGATCTCGTCCTCGTAGGCCTGCCCGATGCCCTCGAGGAACTCCATGGCCGCCGCCGCCTCGCGTTCGTCGATCTTCGACAGGGCGAAGCCGACGTGGATCAGCACCCAGTCACCGGGGACGGGCGGGTCGTCGTCGAGCAGGCCGATGTTGATCAGCCGCCGGACCCCGCTGACGTCCACCTTGGCCAGGTCGGGTTGCTCCGGGTGGAGCTCGATCACCTCACCGGGAATGCCCAGGCACATGTGACACCTCTTTTTCCTGAGTCTTAGGGCCGAGAGCGGCCAGGGTCAGTTCCCAGAACACCTGGTAGATGGTGGTCTGCGCCTCCTGGATCCGGTGCACGGACGCCGAGGGCGCGACGAACAGGTAGTCGATCGTGTCAAGCTCGGCCATCTTCCCGCCCTCGTAGCCGGCCAGCCCGATCGTGAGCATCCCCCGCCGGCTCGCCTCGTCAAAGGCGCGCAGCAGGTTGTCGGAGTTCCCGCTGGTCGACAGCCCGACCGCGATGTCGTTCCGGCCGCCGAAGGCCGCGAGCTGCCGGGCGAACACCACCTCAACGCCGATGTCATTGCACAAGGCGGTCACCACGGACGTGTCACTTCCCAGCCCGAACGCCGCCAACGGGCGGTAGCTGCCCCCTGGGTTCAGGAACAAGGTGGCGAGCTGCTGGGCGTCGGTGGCGCTCCCGCCGTTGCCGAAGGCGAAGAGCCGCCCGCCCGCGGCGAACCGGGCCGCGGCTTCGAGGGCGCACTCGGCCAGCCGGGCGCCGTCCCGCGCGGCGATAACCCGGCGCAGCTCCAGGATCTCCGCGGCCTTGGCCACCGTGGAGTTGCGGACCTGCTCGAGCACGGCGGGCAGGTCGGAGGTGTCGGAGTACAGGAACGGGTACAGCGCCTCCATCGCCTCCGCGCCGGCCTGGTTCTCCTGCCGCATGCCCGGCTCATCTCCCTACTACGGCGATGGCTTCCCTGGCGTGCACCAGGATCGTATCGCCGACGCCGGCGGTCACCAGCGCGACGCTCACGGTCTCCTCGCCCGCCCCGGTGTCGACCACGGCTAGCTCGTCCTCGAGCAGCCGCAGCACCCTGACCTCGACGGCCATGTCCGAGCAGGTGATGCAGTGTTCCCCGCATTCGCTCGCCTCCGGCCGCTTTCAAGGCGCGTCCTTCCCTCGTCGCTCGTCCTCGCTCCTCAGTCCAGGCCGCGCCGCGGGCGTTTGGCTCGCTCATGCTGTCGCTCATGCGACCACCCCCGGGGCGAGCACGCCCGGCTGCTCGAAGAACACGTGTACCAGTTCCCATAGGACGTGGTAGATGGTCACGTGCATCTCCTTGACCACCCGGGGATCGGTCGAGGGGGCCAGCAGCAGGTGATCGACCGCGCCGCTGGAGGCGATCCGCCCGCCGTCCCCGCCGACCAGGGCGATCGTCAGGAGCCCGAGGGCGGCGGCCGCCTCGAGCCCGGCCTGGACGCTCACGGTGTTGCCGTCGGCGGAGATCCCGAGCGCGATGTCGGCCGGGTCGGCCAGGAAGCGGATCTGGTGCGCGAAGATGGCGGCCACGCCGTCCCGCTCCGCGATCCCCGTGACCGTGGCCACGTCGGTGGTCAGCGAGATGGCCGGCAGCGCGCGCTTGCCGACGATCACCGGGTGCACGAACTCGACCGCGACGTGCTGCGCGTCCGGGCTCGACCCGCCGGTCCCGAACACCACGAGCTTGCCGCCCCGGTGGAAGCGCACGGCCATGGCGTGACACGCCGCGGCGACCGCATCGGCCTGGCCGGCCAGGGCCCGCGTCGGATCGGCGCGTAGCTCGAACAGGCGGTTGACACCGGCCTGGTCAGGTCCCCCCGGACCGTTCACCGTCCGCGGCCCGTCTGAGTCATCGTTGCCTCACCCGACGCCATGACAGCACCGTAGGACACTTGTGGGGGGCAGTCCAGTCCTGTCAGACATATCTGGGCGACAACCCTCTGGCGCGACAAACCCACAAGTCGTCATGACGACACTGTACGGCGTTACGGCGCCCCGATCCGGGCCCGCCCTCAGCCGGCCCGACCCCCGTCCCGCAGGGCCCGGATGTCCTCGGCGGCCCGGAAGATGACGACGAAGAATTCCAGGAATATGCGGACTATCGCCAGGACCACGAGGATGATCAACGGGTCGCCGAAGACCAGGGCCACGATGCCGAATGCCGTGCTCGCCTTGAATGCGACGATGGTAAATGCGAGGCTGCTCACGACCGTGCCGATCATTACCAGCACGTAGAGCACCTTTATGATTTTGGGCGTCACGAATGACGTGAAGCCGAAGTCGAATAGCGCCCCGAGGAATCCCGTGGTGTCCGCGTCCTTGGGTCGGTCCGGGTGCCTGGCCGTGCCGTTGGCGCTCGCCGCGCCGTTGGCGGTCGCGGTGCCGTTGGAGGTCACTGTGCCGTTAGAGGTCGCGGGGGCCGCCGTGCCGTGGGCGGTCGTGGCCCAGTAGCCGTGGGCACCGTAGAAGTGCGGGTCGCGAGCGGCGGAACGGGCGCGGTGCCAGTCGGCGGGCAGGTCTTGGCCTAATGATCGATCAGTCATCGTGTCTCCCAGGGATTGAGTCACGTCGCTGGGGGCCAGATTACTTACCGGGAAACGGTGAAATACAGGCTTTCCGTAAGATGATGAATAGTGGTATTCGGGAATCGGCCATGCGCTCTGCGGCTTATGGGTAACTATTGCCCGTGCCGGGCGGTACTCGGCAGGTCCACTGTGCCCGGTGAGCCAGACGGGTCCGGTGCGCCGAACTCGCGGAACGTGTGCACTTCGTCGCTCAGTGTAACAACACTAGAGGTAGACGTTTACCCCTTTCCCTCGGGAGCCGGGGTGCGATTGGATGTTCCCTTAATCGGCCATGCATTGCGGAGGATCCATGAGCGATTCACGGGGTAGTGGATACGGCAACGGTTATGGCTACGGTGCGCCAGAAGCGCCGGCCTCGTCGGGGAACGCGCGGCTGTACCGGGTCAAGCTCACGAAGGTGAGCAGTTTCATCATCATGACGCAGCAGCGGCACACGGTTTATACCGGAACTCTTGAGCAGCTCGAGGCCACCGCCCGCTCCGTTCGGACGCACAACCTGCTGCTGGGCTGGTGGGGCATCCCGTTCGGGCTGATCTGGACGCCCATGGCGCTGTCGCGGAACGCCAAGGGGCTGCGGCAGGTCCGCGAGCTCGCCGCCCAGCCTGGCTAGCGCTGTCTAGCGTCATGCCTGCTGACCTGGAGGCCCTGGTCGCGCTCATGCCGTTCGCCGCGCATCTCGGCCTGGTCCTGGACGAGGCCGGCCCCGACCGGGTGGTCGCGCGGCTGGCCTGGGCCCCGCACCTGTGCACCACCAGCGGGATCATGCACGGCGGGGTCCTGATGTCCCTGGCCGACACCGTAGGCGCGCTCGTGACGTTCCTCGGCCTGCCCGAGGGCGCCACGACGGCGACGATCACCTCGACCAGCCAGATGTTCCGGCCGGTCAGCGGGGGTTCAGTGCGTGCGGTGGGGGTGCCGGTGCACCGTGGCCGGACCACGGTGACCGCCCAGACCAGCCTGTACGACGCGCAGGAGCGCCTGGTCGCCCAGACCACGCAGATCCAGGTGGTCAGGTAGCACCTGGGGACAGCGTTTCCGGGGACAGTGTCTCCGGAAACAGGGCGATCGAGGCGGTGAAGGTGTGCAGGAAGTTCTGCCCGCCGACCGGTCCGAGTTCTCCGGCGCAGAAGAACCCGGCCAGCGGGATTTCGCCCAGCATCTCGGCGATCAGTCCGGCGTCGTGATCTGGCTCGTCGAACATGCCCGAGCCGCGGCCGCTGCAGGTGAACAGCAGGGCCCCGGCCGCGTGGCGGCCGCCCAGGGCGGCGCGGGCCCGGTCCAGGGTCCGCCGGAGATCTTCGTCGGCCGACTGGGCGTCCCGGACGTGGAACTGCACGGTCTGGCCCACCTGCACCTCCTCTCCCACCGCGATGGCGCCCGATTCCGGGTCGGCGCCGATGAGGCCGCGGATCAGGAAGTCACCCTGGCGCGGCTCGGCCTGGTACTCGTCCATGACGATCCCCACGTGCGTGCCCTTGGCGAGCAGTTCCCGCTCCCGGACGGGCAGCGTCGCGGCCAGCTCCCGCAGGCGCGTCAGGGGCGGGCGGCCGCCGAGCTCGAAGATCAGGTTGCCGTCGGTCCTGGTGGTGGTGAAGGGGTCGCCGACCGGGCGGCATCCCTGCGCCACCAGCGGATGGACCTCGGCTTCCGGCAGGTGGGCGCCGACGGCCCCGTGCCGGAGGACGCGGCCGTCCAGGAACAGCCGGCTCTGCTGCTGCCGCAGCCCGCCGCTGGCCATCCCGCCCATGATCTCGGTCCCCGGTACGTGCTCGTTCAGGTGGGCCAGCAGCCGATCGGCCGGGAACGTGTACGGGTCGCAGATCATCAGGTGAGTTCCCGCCGGGTCAGCCCCGAACCGGAAGCCGCCGAAGGCGCCCCCGTCTGACGTCCGGGCGAACTCCATGGCGAAGGTCTCGACCGGGCCGAGGCCAGCCGCCAGCCACAGCGAAACCGCGGGCCCGGACTCGACCTCACGGGCGCCGCCCGCCACGCCCTCGGATACGCACCCGATGAGCGGGAGCGGGCCGGTTTCCTCGGCCACCGCGGCCAGGAGGGCCTCGGCCGAGCCGAAGAAATGGGCCGAGGCGAACAGCACCGCGAACGAGGGGGACAAGCCCCCCAGCGCCGCCCGGGCCTCCCGGACGGCCCGGCTCGCCGACTCGCGCGGGTCCGCGTTAAGGACCAGGGCTCCGGCCGCCTTCACGAGCCCAGGTTACTGCGCGATCCTGCTTTCAGGGTTCCGCCCAAACCGGTTGGTAGGGTGACGACGGTGAACCGGCTGCGCTATGCCGCCCCAAATGCCATAACCATGGCGAGTCTGGTCCTGGGCATGCTGGCCGTCCAGAACGCATTCCAGGGGCAGTACGCGGCCAGCGCCTATTTGATCGTGTTCGCCACTATCGTCGACACAGTGGACGGCTTCGCCGCCCGGATATTGCACGCCACGAGCGCCTTCGGCAAGTACCTGGACACATTGTCCGACGCCGTCACGGTCGGGGTGGCGCCCGGCGTCCTGGTTTACGCCGTGTACTTCAAGGGCTGGGCCCTCGGTGGCGTGATAGCCGCCGGCTGGACGGCCGCCGTGCTGGCCCGGCTCGCGTACTTCCAGGCTACCGAGGCGACCGACCCGCTCTATTTCATCGGGCTGCCCTCACCGCCGGCGGCCGATATCCTCGTCGGCTTCGTCTTGCTCAGCTCACGGGTCTGGCACCACTACCCGTACCCGTGGCTCGTCCTCGCCTTGATGGTGTTGCTGTCGTTCCTGATGGTCTCGAAGATACGGGTAGAAAAGGGTGCCTTCTTCACCCCGGAACGTATCGTCCGGACGTGGCGCGGCCGGGCTTTCCTACTTGGTTTCGTCTTTGCCGCGGTCCTGCCGTGGGCCGCTCCCTTCGTGGTCTTCTCCACGATGCTGATCTTGGTGACCGCCCGGGAATTGCTGGGCCGTATCCGGAAATCCGGCGGCCGGGCGGCGGCGCGGATTGGTGAGGTAAACCGCGTAGCCGCCGACGACTAGCAGAAAAGTCAGCGCCGTTATGGTGAGGGTCGGGGGTTCCCACATCCCGAGCGTGCCCCGGGATGCGCGGTAACTGACCACGACGATGAAACCGACGTCCAGGCAGAGATCCACGAAGGCGAGGGCGGCCCAGACCCCGAACTCCAGCCAGTTCCTCCTCATCGGAACGGGATACCGGAGCTGTCCCACGCGGATAGGGCCTCGCGGGCCGCTTCGTATCCGGCCCGGATGACCGCCGGGAGTTGCGTGGTGTCGGTATAGGACGACGAATCGAACTGGGGACGGATGTACACGTCCGCGCGCGCTATCTGCCCGGACTCGAGGCTCTTCGAGCCGATTTCCATGACCCGTAGCAGCACCTGCCCGATGCTGGGGGCCACGAGCGGGGCGCTCAGCGGGTTCAGCCGGCTGCGCAGGACCCGGCCGAGCGGGAGGCTGTCCGAGTAGTCATACGGTTCGTCGGCGGTGTAGAAGGGCGACGTCACGTTGACGAGGATGAGCGAGCCGAGCGCCGTGCGGCTGACCAGCGGCAGCACGGGGAGGTTGTTGAGCACGCCGCCATCGGCCAGCAGGTGCCCGTCCGGCCCCACCACCGGAGGGAGCAGGACCGGGAGCGAGCAACTGGCCCGCACCGCATCACGCAGGGAGCCGGCGTCGCGGACCACCAGTTCGGCCGCCGTCAGGTCGGTGATCGTACACAGGAACGGGATCCACAGGTCCTCGATGCGGCGGTCCCTGAAGATCAGGTTCAGGACCCGGTTGAGCTGGACAGAACCGACGATGGACGTCGTGGGGATGGTGTAGTCCATCAGCCGCCGCCGGGGAACGCCGAACAGCCTCGCGTCACGCCGCTCGATCTGCCCGGGCGTCCAGCCCATGGCGAACTGGCCGCCGACCAGGGCGCCGGCGCTGGTCCCGCAGATCACATCGACCGGGACGCCGTGCTCGCGTAGCGCCCTCAGCACCCCGGCGTGACCGAAGCCCCGGATGCCGCCTCCGCTCAGGACGAGGCCGACCGGGACGTCGAGCAGGAACCGGGCCAGGCGCCCGAGGTGGGCGGGGTCATCCGGGACGACGTGATGAGCCCGGCCGAGCTGACGCTCGCTGAGCCATCGCTCCGTCTGCCAGGTGCCCGGCCGCAGGTCATCGTGCAGCAGCACCAGCTCCCTGCGGGCCTTCCGCGCCGTGCTGCCGGCGAGCAGGCGCTGCTCCGCCGGCCCGAGCCGCGGGCTGGCGCCGGCCCGGCCGACCAGGAGCACCACGTCCGCCTCCCGCACGCACAACCGGTCCCAGAAGCCGGGATCCCCGTGGTCCGGAGACCGAGCGTCCGGCCGCGGCGCGGGGGCGTACAGCACGAGGTCATGACGGTCCTCCTGGTCGCGCAGCCAGCTGGCGAGCCCCGCGGCTGCCGCGCCGTCGGCGTCGGCGGTGGCTCCGGTCCCCACGGCCGCCTCCACCGTACGAGGGTTGAGCACCGCCACCCGCAGATGCCCGGACAAGAACGTCCCGAGGACCTCACCGAAGCGGGCGACCTCGGGCAGCGGGATATCGCCGGCGGCCACCAGGGCGACGCTGCTCACGGACGGCTGCGCGGCCGCCGCAGCGGACGGGGCGTGGGCCAGACGGCGGGCCAGCGTCGTCATGATCCGGCGCATGACCGACACGTCGCTGAACAGGTACCGTTCCACGCTCTGCGCGGTGAGCCGGTAAAGCTCCGTGTCGCGCACGGCGGCCACGGTGGCCGTCCGGGGTTCGCCGGTCAGCAGCGCCATTTCCCCGATCAACTCGCCCGGGCCCAGGTCGCGGATGGCCCGCTCGGCTCCTGGCTCGCCGACCAGCATCCGCACCCGCCCGGTCACGATGGCGTACAGGCTGTCCCCGACGTCTCCCTCCCGGAACAGGACCTCGCCGGCCTCCACGGTGACCCGGGTGAACGACCGCTCGAGGTCCAGCCAGCGCTGAGCGTCCAGCGCCGTATGAGGGCCGAAGTCGCGTCTGGGCGGCAGCACCGGCACCTCGGCCATGGCCTGCGTGATGCCGGTGCCGTACCGGGCGCGGAACGCCTCGGCCACCTGCGGATCGTCGGCTCCGAGGGCCGCGGCGACGGCCGGGAACATGGCAGACGACAGCCCAGCGCGCCGCACCACCGCGTGCAGGAGCGCCGCCCTGATCTCGCGATCGGCCGGCACGAGCTGCGGCCAGGAATCGATAGCCCGGTCGAGGTCGTGAGCGGTCAGAACCAGGCCGTCCGCCGATCCGGCGGGGCCGCCGCCGTCCACGCCGCCCGAGAAGACGGCGATGGCCTGGTGCAGTTGGTGGAGAACCTTCCGTACCCTCGCGTCGATCGCGGCCAGGGCCTCAGCCGCGGCGGCCTGCGGGGCGTCGGTCCCGGGGACGGACACCTCAGGTCCCAGGGGTTCGCGCGCGCAGCCCGTATAGAGTTACTCGCAATAAGTGCCTTCCTACTCATCGCGCTGGATACTAGTACAAATGAGTGTTCAAGTGTACGACCGTAAGCGGGGAGTCGTCTACGACGAACCGCAGTACGGCGAAAGAAGGCTCCATCTTCTTTACGAGACAACGTTCGGCAGGCTTTTGCTCGGGGCTATTTTCGCCCGCCGGTGGTATTCAAGCCTGAACGCTATCCGGGATAAAAGCTCGTATTCAGCGGGAAAGATCCAGCCGCTCATCGACCGGTTCAGTATAGACATGAGCGACTACCCTGAGCAAAGCTATGCATCCTACGACAGCTTCATTACCCGTAAGATTGACCCGGCCAAGCGCCCGATAGCCGAGAACCCCAATGCCCTGATCGCTGTCGCCGATTCCAGGCTGCTCGCGTACTCGGTCACCGGCGACGGCCGTATTGCCGTAAAGCAAAGCTCGTACACGATAACGGAACTGCTTAGAGATCGCGACCTGGCTGCCACGTACAACGAAGGCACCTGCCTGGTATTCCGCCTCGGCACGGAAGATTACCATCGCTATTGCTTCGCCGACGACGGGGAAGTGCTCCGGACGAACTCCATCAACGGAGTACTGCACTCCGTGCAGCCCGTTTCCTCGAAGCGCTATAAAGCATTCAGCGAGAACCACCGCGAGTACTCGGTTATCGAGACCGCCAACTTCGCCACCGTCGTGACTGTCGAGGTGGGCGCGCTCCTGGTCGGCAAGATCCATAATCATGACGTAACTAGTTGCCGGCGCGGGCAGGAAAAAGGCTACTTCAGCCTCGGCGGCTCGTCCATACTCATCTTGCTGAAGCCGGGTACCGTTGCCATCGACTCCGATATTACCGAGCATTCTCTGAAGCAAATCGAAACTAAGGTCCGGCTGGGCGAGAAGGTCGGGGAAAAAGTCCAGGCTCAGGCCTCGTAACTGCCGGTCCTGAGCCGGCGTACGAGCATCGTGATGACGTCGGCGGCCACCTCGGGCCGGCGCGCCATCAAGTCGAGCAGGGTCGTCCGGTCGAGGATAAGCAGATCCGTATCAACCGTGGCCACGACGTCGGCCGAGCGCGGCGCGGGGTCGAGCACGGCCAGTTCCCCGAATAGCGAGCCCGGACCCAGCCGTGCCACTATGTGATCCCCGTGCTGGACCGCGGCCTCCCCGGCGCGCACGATATACAGTTCGTCGCCCTCTTCGCCCTCGGTCACGACGCGCACCCCGGCCGACACCGAATACGGTCGCAACCTGTCCGACAGCTCGGAAAGGACCTGATAGGGCACGCGCCCGAAGATGTCGATCGTCCTCAGCCACACGACGGAGGCGACCTCGGGCGGGTACGTGTCGGTTGAGCCGAGTTCTGACATGCCGGGCGCTTTCTTCTCGTTGCTTTCGGCGGAGCCGTTTACTGCGTCCAAGCCGAGGCGAACCAGGCTCAGCGTCCAGCTGCCGAGAGAGGCGTCATTTCCCATCAACGCCAGGCGTTCTTCGACCGTCTTGGGGGCGGGCACGAGGTCCGCGCCCAGCTTGTGCAGCGTCTGGACCGGCCCGTGGTCCTCGGCCAGGGCCACCACCGGGAGTTTCAGCCACTTCGGCAGCGTGACGTCGAGCAACTCGATGGCGTTGGCCCGGTCGTCGGTCACGCCGTTGGTGATCCGCGCTTCGGCATCCAGCAGGATGTCTGCCTGGGGGGCGCCGGAGGCATCGCGCGAGCAGCAGAGCAGCGAGAACAGGTTGGCCTGGACCCGGGCCAGCTCTTCGTGCAGGCACTGCGCCAGCAAGGGCCAGGTGGCGGACAGGTCGCGCTCGGCGGCCAGCAGCGAGCGGGCGCTTTGGACCTGGACCTGCACGGCCGCGCCGAGCCGCTCGTCGTCCAGCGAGGGGGTGCTGGCGCGCAACTCCGCCCGCGCCTGCTCCTGGTCGAGGTAGGAGGCACCGGGAGCCAGCCGGCTCAGCAGGACGTCGACCCCGTCGGGAGACCCGTTGGCCGCCGGTGCCCCTTCGGCGGCGAAGCCGCGGTTCGTGGCGCGCCGCAGGGCGGTCACGTACTGCGCCGTGACCGTCCGGGTGAGCAGCAGGTACACGGCCGACACCACGACCAGGAGGGCGACGAAGGGTACGACGTTGGACGGGTGCAGCCACGTCAACAACAGCAGGAGTGCGCCGCTGAGGATCAAGGCCACCGAGCCGAGCCAGCCCTCGGTGGCCACGCGCGCGGGCAGGCGGCGCTCTCGGGGCATCGGCTGGAACAGCAGGACGAACGCCGGGGTATCCACCCCCTTGTCCAGCACCTGGTTCGCGAACATGGTCACCGCGACCAGGACAAAGAACGCGGTGCCGACCCCGATCAGGCCGCCGTAAACGGTCGCCGCCAACGACGTGGCCGTCATGGCCAACGGCATGATGAACAGGGTGCCACGCACTCCCAGGCTCACGATCAGCCGCCCGGCCAACAGGGCGGCGACCAGGATCATCGTGAACGTCATCCCGGCGGTGAAGGTGCCGAAGAACCCGGCCAGGGACTGCTGGGTCGGGAAGTGCCGGGCGGCCTGCTCGTAAAAGACGTACTCGATCAGGTACGCCGTCAGCACGGTGAAGGTCTTCAGGCTGAAAATGGCCCGGGTGTACCGGTCCTGCACCAGGGGCCTCAGGCCCTCCCGCCGGTTCCGCTTCGTTTCCTGGCGCGTTTCGTTGACGTCCCGGAGGATGCGAGCGAGCGAGAGAGCGTACAGGCCGAGGAACACGGCAGACATCAGCAGCAGGTTGACCGTGCCGGCGGCGGACACGATCACCGGGATGAGCAGACCGCCGACGACCGAGGCCAGCATCACCCCGAGCCCGACCAGAGGCAATAGCCGCTTGCCCTGGCGTATATCGAACAGGCGGGAAACGAGTTCCCACAGGGTGAGCGTGGTGTAAATGAACAGCAGGCGGAACCACGCCATCATCAGGAAAATGAACACGTGGTTCCCGGTCGTCTTGATTCCGGCCCACAAGAGCGCGATGGTGGCGGCCAGCACGACGTTCAGGGTCAGCGCTTGCGTCCGGAACGTGACGCGGCGCCCCAAGAAGGTCAGCCCGACGCCGAAGACGATGACCAGGAAGCCGTTGACGATGTATACGTAGGGCAGTTTCTGTATGCCGGAGCGGGTCAGGAAAATGGCGTTGGCGGCTGAATAGTACAGGACGAGGGATAGCCCGAGCATAAAGGAGCTAACCAGCACCGTCCGGAGACGGCTAACCTCCTCGCCGCGAATGCCGAGCCCGGCGAGGAGACGCTCGCTTGATTTCGCCTTCGGGTTCAGAAGCCGGCCTCCGCGAACGTGACGAATTGCCCCGCCGCCTCATCCCAGAGGTTGGTCCGCAGAACCCTGGCGGTCGACCTCAGGGTCAGGGTAGCGCCCGGTTGCAGCTGCGGGCAGGCGGCCTGGGCTTGCGGCAGGAGGTAGTTCGGGATGCGGGGCGCCAGGTGGTGGATGTGGTGGAAACCGATATTGCCGGTAACCCACTGGAAGAACCGGGGCAGCGCGACCCGGGAACTGCTCGCCAGCGACGCTTCCACGTAGTCCCAGTCGGCGTGCCGTCGCCAGTAGGTCCCAGGGAAAAAATGCTGCACGTAGAAAAGGTAAACGGCCGGGATCCCCCCGAAAGTCAGGACCATGAGCTGGACAGCTATAAACCTGGACGGGCCCATCCAGGCCGCCATGAGCACGGCGTAGCAGACGATCGCCAGATTTGTCAGGTAAACCGATATCCTGAGCCGCCGGCCTGTCAATCTCGGGTCCATGCGGAGCCGCTGGGCTATGACGAACTTGATCACCGGGCCCACGGTCATCAGGAAGAGCGGATGATGGTAGATCCGGTAATACAGGCGCTGGCCGGGGGAGGCGACCCGGTACTCATCGGTTGTCATCAGCCAGAGGTCACCGGATCCTCTCCGGTCGAGGTCGCCGGTCGTGGCGTGGTGCCTGATGTGCGCCCTCGTCCAGTAGGTATAGGGGGTAAAGACGACAACCCCGATGACGCTGCCCACCACGGTATTGAGCCGGCGTGAGCGGGTGAATGACCCATGGCCGCAGTCGTGGAAGATGATGAAAGCCCGGACCGTGAAGATCGCGATGACGAGCGAGGCGACCGTGCCGAGCGCCCAGGACACGGCCAGCGCCCGGTCGGTGAGGATCCAGCCGGCCGCCAGCCCGATAACCGTCGTCGCCAGCTGTACCGGACTCCGCCAGGTCGACCGTTGGAACTCCTTGAGCACGTCTCGTTCGACCGTGACGCTCATCGGGACCCCCCAGAACGCTTCGTGCCCTTCGGTGGCGATTAGCCCAATTATGGCCGACGGATCCGTGCCCATAAAGGACGCGAGGGTGGCGGTCCTCCAGCCCGGGCAGAAAGGAACATGTGCAGTACCAGCTATCGCGCATCGTCGCAGGCCCGTTCCTGCACACGATCTGGCGGCCGAGGGTAAGCGGCGCGGAGAACATCCCCGCCTCGGGCGGGGCGATCCTGGCCGCCAACCACACGTCGGTGATCGACTCGATCTTCCTGCCGCTGATGGTTGACCGGCCGGTGACGTTCTCGGCCTCGGCCAAGTACTTCACCGCCTCCGGCCCCGCGGCCCGGCTGCTGGCCGCGTACCTGAAGGCCACCAACCAGCTGCGGATGGACACCGAACGGCCGCGGTCCGCGCAGGACACCCTGGAGGCGGCGCTGGCGCTGCTGCTCGAGGGGAAGCTGTTCGGCATTTACCCGGAGGGGACCAGGTCGCCGGACGGGCGGCTGTACCGGGGCCGGCCCGGGGTCGGCTGGCTGGCACTGAAGTCAGGCCTGCCGGTCATCCCGGTCGCGCTGTCCGGGACCAGGCGGGTACTGCCGCCGGGTCATATGGTCCCGCGGCCCGGGCGCATCGGGGTCACGATTGGCAAGCCGGTCCCGATCGCGCCGGAACTGGCCGGCGAGCCGCCCGGCAAGGCGCGCCGGCTGATCGCCGACCAGGTGATGAGCGCGATCCAGGAGTTGTCCGGACAGGAGTACGTGCACATGTTCGCGTCCGACCGCAAGGCGGCCCTGGATGGTGACGCGCCGGCCCGGCCGGCTCCGTAAGGCAGGGCCCCGGGTCACACCTTGACGCGGATCGCCTGGGGAATGACCTCGAACGTCGCAGGCGTGGTGCCCAGGATCTCCCCGTCCGCCTCGATCTGTCAGGGGCGGGTCGGCCTCGATCCGGACCCGGCTGGCCCGCAGCTCGGTGATGTGGCGGTGCGGAAGGTGCGTCCCGCGGTAGACCTTCGGCAGCGTGGTGAACGCGTCGGACTTCGGCCCGATCATCACGAGCACCTCGAGCGCCCCGTCGCAGGGATCGGACTTCGGCGAGATCTGCATGCCGCCGCCGTAGAACCGGCAGTTCGCCACCACGACGTTGAAGGCCCGCCCGGCGAACTCCTGGCCATCGGCGTCAAGCCGGACGGTCCGGGGCCTGAAGCCCGGCAGCGTCAGCCAGAACCCGCAGAAGTACTTGGCGCCCCCGAGGAACCCCGGGAGCCGCAGGGTCCGGTCCACCACCGCGCCGCCCAGCCCGGCCTCCGCGATGTTGGCGAAGTACCTGGTCACCTCCGCGGCCGAGCCCTCGCCCGAGCCCACGCCGCACCGAGCCCGGACCCGGACCCGGCCTGAAGGTGACCTTGGCGACGTCGATCAGCCGGACACCGTCCCCGGCCAGGTGGCGCGCGGCCTCGACGGCGTCCCCGGGCAGGCCGAACGACCGGGCGAAGTCACACCCCGAACCAGCCGCGACCACCCCGAGCACGGCGTCCCCGGCAACCGGCCGGTCGCCGGCGATCATGCCGTTGAGCACCTCGTGGACGGTTCCGTCGCCGCCGGCGGCGACCAGGTAGCGCTCACCCCGGTCCAGCGCGTCCCGCGCGGCCTCGGTGGCGTGACCGGGGTGGGTGGTCCGCACGATGCGGTAGCTCAACCCCGCGTCGGCCAGGATGCGCTCGATCTCGACCAGGTGCGCCCCGACCTTCCCGCGCCCGGCCCGCGGGTTGGCGATGACCACGAGCGGGCCGAAGGGGCTGGTCATGCGCGGATACTAACCTAAAGGCCCGGCGTGGAGCCGCTTTCCGCCTCGGCAGTGAACACTCGACGGTGAATAGGGCCCGCAATACATTTGGCCTATGACGAGTGAGGCCGGCCCCGCCGCCCCTACTCGGCTGGACGTGCCCGCTGAGCGGGTCACGGAGCTCCCCGCTGACCGGGTCACGGAGCATCCCACTGACCCGGTCACGGAGCTTCCCGACCGGGCCAAGGAGCTTCCCGCGGAGCGGGCTGCAGAGCTTGCTGCCGCGCTCGCGGACGGGGCCCGCGCGCTGTACACGGACGGCGATCTGCGGGCTAGCCGCCAGAACTTCGAGCGGGCCTATCAGCTCGCCGAGCGGGCCGGCGACGTGCAGGCGATGGCCCAGGCTGTCCTGGGCCTGGGCGGCCTCTGGGTCTCCGAACGCCGCACCGTCACCGGTGCCGTCCTGCTCGAGTCACGGCTTGAGCACGTTCTTTCGCTGCTCGACCCGCGCTCCTCGCTGGCGCTCCGGATCCGGGCCCGGCTGGCGGGCGAGGCGGACTACCTCCGCGGCGGGCACGAGGCGATCCTGGCCGAGCTGGCCGCGGCCCGGGCCGCCGCGGACCCCGAACTGCTGGCGGAGGCCCTGAGCATGGCGCACCACTGCCTGCTCGGCCCGGACGACGTCACCCGGCGCAGCGGGCTGGCCGTCGAGATGATCAAGGCGAGCTTTCGCACCGAACGCCGCAGCGACCTGCTGGTGGGCCTGCTCTGGCAGACGGTCGACTCCTACTTCGCGGGTGACCACCGCGCCGGGCGGCACCTGGGCGAGCTGCGTGATCAACTCCGGCAGCAGGACCACCTGGCCGTCGCGTTCATCGTCAGCGCCATCGACGTCATGCTGGCCATCCGCGCGGGGCGCTTCGAGGAGGCGGAATCCCTGGTCGGCTTCTGCGCCGCGAGCGGGGCCACCGCGGGCGACGTGGACCACGAGTGGTGGCCGGGCGCCCAGCTGGTGACGATCCGCTGGTACCAGGGCCGGCTCGCCGAGCTGCTGCCCGCCCTGCGCGACCAGGTAGGCTCCCCGGACCAGTCGGCGGTGGACAACTCCGCCCTGGCCGCGCTGGCCGTCGCCGCGGCCCTGGGCGGGGACCAGCGGACGGCGGCTAGCTCGCTGGGGACCCTGTGCGGCGACGACCTCGCCGGCCTGCCGCGCTCCAGCAGCTGGCTGGCGACGATGGACGGCGTCGTGGAGGCCGCGTACCTGCTCGACCGCGCCGACGTCGGCGATCGGGCCTACGAGCTGCTCCGCCCGTACGCCGGCCTGCCGATGCTGGGCGGCCCCGGGATCACCTGCTTCGGGTCGGCTCATCATGCGCTCGGGGTCGCCTCGCTGACGTCGGGACACGTGGATCGGGCCATCGATCACCTGCGCGCGGCGATCAAGCACAACCTGGCCCTGGCGCACTGGCCCGCGACGGTCGCCTCCAGGCAGCGGCTGGCGGAGGCGTACCGGCTCCGCGGGCAGCCGGGGGACGCCGGAGCCGCGCGAGCCGAAGCGGAGGCGGCGGCCAGCGAGGCGTCCGCGCTGGGCATCCCCGTGCCGGACAGCCGCGCGCGCAGGCCGTCCGGCGCGTTCGCCCAGTGCCGCCGGGTCGGCCGGAAGTGGCACCTGACCTGGCAGGACCGCAGCGTCCTGGTGGAGGACAGCATCGGGATGGCCCACCTGGCCGTCCTGATCGCCAGTCCGCGCCGGGAGATCCTGGCCGCCTACCTCGCGGCGGGGCTCGCTGCGCTCGGTGCCGCCGACGACACCGGCTCGGCCTACCCGGTGCTGGACGAGGCCGCGATCCGCGAGTACCGGGCCCGCATGCAGCGCCTCGACGCCGAGCTTGACCAGCTGGACCCGGACGGCGACCGGGCCGCCATCGCGCAGGAGGAACGAGAGTGGCTCGTCGCCCAGCTGGCCGGCGCCGCGGGGTTCGGCGGACGGATCAGGTCCTTCCCCGACCAGCCGGAACGCGCCCGGGTCGCCGTGGGCAAGGCCATCCGCCGGGCGCTGGCCCGGATCGCCGAGACGGACGCCACCCTCGGCGACCACCTGCGGCAGACGGTGCACACCGGAGTCCGCTGCTCCTACTGGCCGGGCTGAGGCCAGCCGGCCGACGCTAACCGCCCTATGCATGGAACGGGATGGCACGGGATGGACCGCCGCTAGCGTGTAAGCCAAACGACGGGGTCATATCGTGCAGCAGAACGAACTCAGGCGCGACGCAGGCGTCACCATCGTCGCGCAGCGCCCGCGCTACACCGTCACGATCGGCATCATGATCGCGATCCTGGTCCTCGGGGCGGTGGTCAGCGAGACCAACCCGTACGCCCTCGGAACCCGGATTTTCATCGTTGCCTTCTTCGGCGCCTTCGTCGCTTTGTGCGTCTGGATCTGGTTCTGGAAGAACCGGTACCGGAGCCATATCGAGGTCGCCGACGACGCCATCAGGTACGTGCGCTGGTCCGGGGAGCAGACCGTCGTGCTGTCGCGCCCGGAGTCAGGCGAGCTCCGAATCGTCCGCAGGCTCAGCGACCGCAAGCTCTTCCTGTACGACCGCCTGGTCGTCCCGGGCACCGGCGGGTGGATGAACCTGAGGTGGTTCTCCACCCGCGCCGTCAGGCAGGCCTGCCTGGCCCGCGGATGGCGCGTCTACGGCGCTTCCTGACCTACCGCCCGGAGCCGGCCCAATTCCCATTGGCCCATACGGGCCTGGTGAAATGTCGCTATTGTTGGGGGTCGGGCTGCGGGGACTGGCCCGGGCTCGGGATGATGGCCGGGCCCTAGATCCCGGGCCGTACGTTGTGCTGTTGCCTACCTGGCGCACCGCGGACGGAGGCTCGTGACAGATCAAGTGCTGCGGGGAATGCCCGACAGCATCGCCGGATACCTGCTGGAAGGGTATATCGGCCAGGGCGGCACGGGCGCGGTCTACCTTGCGCGGGACGAGCGGCTCGGCCGCAAGGTGGCGTTCAAGGTCGTGGCGCCGGAACTGGCGCGCGATGACGCCTTCCGGGCCAGGTTCCTCCGCGAGTCGCGGGAGGCGACCGTGGTGGGCCACCCGCACATCATCCCCGTCTACCAGGCCGGCGAGGCGGCCGGGATGGTCTACCTGGCCATGCGCTACGTCCAGGACGGCAACGTCCGGTCGCTGGTCAGCCGCCGCGGTCCGCTTGACTCCGCCCAGGCCTGGAGCATCATTGCCCAGGTCGCGTCGGCGCTAGATGCTGCTCACGCCCACGGCCTGATCCACCGCGACGTCAAACCCGCCAGCATGCTCGTCGACGCCAGCGGCGAGGCGGAGCCTAGGACGCCGTACCAGGTCGGCCGCGGTGACGTCGCCCACGTGTACCTGTCCGATTTCGGGATGAGCATGAACCCGCTGCCGGGCGAGAGCAGCGCGACGGGCCAGTTCGCGGGCACCCTCGATTACGTCGCACCCGAGCTGATCCGGGGCCGCGCCCTGGACGGGCGAGCGGACCTGTACTCGCTGGCCTGCGCCGGGTTCGAGCTCCTGTGCGGCACGCCGCCGTTCGCGCAGGACCACGGCGTGACCGTGATGTACGACCAGCTGTACGTCCCGCCACCCGCGGCAACCGTCCGGCGCCCCGACCTGCCCGCGGCCGTTGACGTGGTGCTGGCCCGGGCGCTGGCCAAGAACCCGGCCGACCGCTACGCGACGTGCGGCCAGTTCGCCGAGGAACTGCAGGGGGCGCTGGGCCTGCGTCCTGCGCGTTCTCGCTCGCAACGGCTCGCCGGCCTGTCCGCGGCCACCCGCCCCAACGGCGAGGAGCGACCCGCCCAGCCCCGCAACTCAGCGCCAGCCCTGGCGCGCGTCCCACCGGGAGCCGGGATACTCCGGCCGCACGACCCAACGCTTTCATCCTCCGGGACCGGGGTGCTCCGCCCGAACGAGCCAGCGCCAGCCCCGGCGCTCTCTCGCTCCGGGGCCGCGGTACCGCGCTCCCCGTCCGCGCCGTCGGCTCCGCCCATGGCCGCGGTCCTGCGGTCGCCGCCCCCGCCGCCCGCGGCCGCAGCGCTGCGGTCCCCACCCGCGCCGCCCGCAGCCGGACCGGACCCGCTGAGCGAGCCAGCCGACCCTGAACCCCAGGCGCCCCAGCGGCGCCCCGGCCGCGTCAGGCTCGTCGTGGCCGTCGCAGCGGTAGCCATCACGGCGGTCGCGGTGGCCGTCGGCGTCCTCGCGTCCCACCCGAGCCGGTCGGCACCGGCCGCATCGACCACGCCAGCCGCATCGGCCGCCACATCAGCCGCGCCAGCCACGTCGGCCGTATCCTCGCCCGCCGCGTCCTCCACGCCATCGGTGTCGGCGTCGACCCTGGCGTCACGGCAGGCGACCGCCGTGAGCAACCTGCTGAATTCGAGCGCAGCCACCCGCGAGGCGCTGCAAAACGCGGTCACCGAGGTCCGTGCTTGCACCAACCTGTCCGGTGCGGTCGGCCAGATCCAGCGCGTCGTGGCCCAGCGCAACAGTCAGTACCAGCAGGCCTCGGCCCTGCCGACCGCCGACCTGGCCAGTGGCGCGATCGTGAAGTCCGATCTGATCACGGCCTTGCGTGACTCGCTGAACGCCGACCGGGACTACCTCACGTGGGCGCAGCAGCAGAGCGCCGGTTGCACGCCGGGTGCACAATCCGGCGCGTACACCACCGCGTATAACGCTGACCAGCAGGCCAACGCGGCCAAGGCGGAGTTTGCTCAGGTCTGGAGCCCGATCGCGGCCCGATACGGCCTCAGCCAGCAGTCATCCGAAAGCATCTAGCTCCTGGGCACAGGGCAGCCCCTGCCCCGCGTGCACGTCCGCGCCCACGACCTGCCCTAAGCCCTTTTTTATCCCGAACGACCGTTGGTGCGCTCCCCATAACCCTGAAGGCCCCGCCCGGCGGCGGTCAGCTTGCGCGCAGCCGCAGCCCTCGCGGCGTCGGGCGGAAGCCTGCCGCCTCGAGCGCCTGCGCCAGCGGGGAGCCCTCGGCACCCGCCCGGTGGCCGACCGTGAGGCCGTCGGCCCGTTCGACGGTCAGGCGGCCCAGCGCGCCATCGCGGACGGCGGAAGCCAGCGCCACCGCGCTGGGGCGCAGCAATTCCGGGTCATCGGTCCAGGACAGCAGGGTCTTGCCGCCGCGCTCCACGTACAGCACGAGCGATCCGTCCGCGAGGACGACCAGCGCACCCGCCTTCCGGCCCGGCCGGTGGGAGGTCGGCGTCTCGCCGGGGCGCTCGGGCCACGGCAGCGCCGCCCCGTACGGCTGAGCCGGGTCCGCCGCCGCCAGCAGTGCCAGCCCCAGGGCAGCGTCCGTCTGCGCGGACAGAGCCCGCATCCGGTCCACCGCGCCGGGCAGGGCGAACTGCGCCGCGCCGAGCCCCTCGACGAAATACCCCCGCCGGCACTGGCCGGCCTCTTCCATCGCCCGCAGCACCGGGTAGACCGCGGCGAAACCGCCGGGTATCCGCTCGGCGGCGACCGCGCCCCTGGTCAGCACGCCGTGCCGCTCCAGCAGCGTCAGCGCCAGCGCGTGCGCGCGCAGCGTCTGGGCCCCGTTCCTGCCGTCGCGACTGGCTCGCCCCTCGCCCTCGGGCTCCCGCCCGGGCAGCAGCGACCACCTGCCGCTGACCGTCGGAGGGCCGGTCCGCGTCGGCATCGACGGCCTGCCGAACCCGTACCGCCGCCCCACCGCCCCGGCCCGGGGCCTGCGCGGCGCGGGTGCGGCCGGAGCGGCTCGCCGCTGCTGGCTGCCGAGCGTGACACGCAGCGGGGCCAGCGTGTCGTTGGTCAGCAGCCCGGCCCAGACCAGGTCCCAGAGCGCGGCCGCGACCTCCCGGTCGTCGGGCAGGGCGGCGCCGGCTGCCTGAACCCCAGAGCCGCCGAGCAGGGCCGTGGTCCGGTCGCTGAGCATGCGGAAGAACAGCGCCCCGCCCCCGCCGAGGGCCTCGAGCAGGGCTGTATGCAACGGCGTCATGGTCACCTCGCCCGGCTCCGGGAGCATGAGCGGGGCGCTGTCGGCGGGCGCGAGCACCACCCAGCCGTCGCCGCCGGGCAGCGCTCCGGCCCCGGCCCAGACGACCTCGCCCGCCGAGGTCAGCTCGTCCAGGAGGGCGGGGGAGTAGCCCGGCAGCCGTCCTGGCAGGACGAGCGTTTCCAGCGCGGACGCGGGCACCGGCGCCCCGGCCAGCCGTTCCACCACCTCAAGCACCGCGCCGGCGTCCGCCCGCCGCCTCGTCCCGCGCGCACCATTCCCGGAGGCGCCACTTCCGTAGGCGCCGCTCCCCGAGGCGCCGCCGCCGGACGCGCGGCCCCCGGACGCGCCGCTCCCGGGCTTGCCGGGACCTACCCGGCCGGTACCGGGCTCGCTGACCGCCGGCCCGGTGATCCCGTGCCAGGCGGGCAGGAACCTGGCCAGCACCTCCGGCGGGACCGGCTCGGCCTCCCGGCGCAGCCTGGCCAGGCAGCGCCGCCGCAGCAGCCGCAGGACCTCGGCGTCGCACCATTCGGTGCCGCCGGCCGCCGCCTGCCCGGTCGGCAGGAACTCGCCCTCGACCACCCGGCCCGCCGCGGCCAGCCGGCGCAGCGCCATCGTCACCACCGCGGGGCCCAGCCCGTACCGGGCGGCCAGCGTCGCCGCAGTGAACGGGCCGTGCGTCCGTGCGTACCTGGTCACCAGGTCGCCGAGCGGGTCGGCGACCGGCTCGGTGAATACCTCGGGGACCCCGAGCGGGAGCGGAACCCCGAGCGCGTCCCGCAGCCGGCCCGCGTCCTCGATGGCGGCCCACATCGGCTGCCCTGCGATCCGCACGCCGATGGCGCGGCGTGCCGTCGACAGGTCCGCCAGCCAGCCCTGTCCGGCGGCGGGATCGGCGCACCGCTCCGCTACCTCCTCGGGGGTCAGCGGCCCGGCGGTGCGCAGCAGGTCGGCCACGCCCTCCAGGTCGCGGCACCTGCGGCCCTCCGACAGGTGCTGCAGGTCGCGCTCGACCTCCGCGATGACCGCCGGGTCGAGCAGCTCGCGCAGCCCGTCCTGGCCGAGCAACTCGGCCAGCAGGGCCGTGTCGAGGGACAAAGCCTGGGCGCGCCGTTCGGCCAGGGGCGCGTCGCCTTCGTACATGAACGCGCCGACGTAGCGGAAGAGCAGTGACTTGCCGAACGGGCTCGGCGTCGCGGTCTCCACCTCGACGATCCGGATCCGGCGGGCGGCGATGTCGCGGAGCAGCGCGGTCAGGGCGGGGACGTCGAACACGTCCTGCAGGCACTCCCTGACCGTCTCAAGCACGATCGGGAACGCCGGGTACCTGCTCGCGATCTCGAGGAGCTGCGCGGAGCGCTGCCGCTGCTGCCAGAGCGGCGTCCGGCGCCCCGGCTGCCGCCGGGGCAGGAGCAGGGCCCGGCTGGCGCACTCGCGGAACCGGGACGCGAACAGCGCGCTGGCGCCCACCTCGGCGGTGACCAGATCGCCGATCTCCTCGGGGTCGAGCAGCGCGAGCCCGGTCGGCGGGGGTTCGTCGGAATCGGGCACCCGGATGAGGATCCCGTCGTCGGTGTGCAGCGCCTGGACGTCCATCCCGTCGTACCGCTCGCGCAGCCGGGCCGCGATGGCCAGCGCCCACGGCGCGTGCACCCGGTCCCCGTACGGGCTGTGCAGGACGACCCGCCAGTCGCCCAGCTCATCGCGGAACCGCTCGACGACCAGCGTCCGGTCGTCGGGCACGTAGCCGGTGGCGGCGCGCTGGTCGGCGAGGTACCGCAGCAGGTTCTTGGCCGCCAGCTCGTCCAGGCCGGCCTGCTCCAGCTTCCGCGCCGCCGCAGGCTCGGTCGCCGCGGCCAGCTCGCGGCACGCCGCCCCGATGGCCCGGCCCAGCTCGGCGGGTCGGCCCGGCGTATCGCCGTGCCAGAACGGCAGCCGGCCCGGCTGGCCGGGGGCGGGCGTGACGAGCACCCGGTCGGGCGTGATGTCCTCGATCCGCCACGAGCTGGCGCCGAGCACGAACACGTCGCCGACCCGCGACTCGTACACCATCTCCTCATCGAGTTCCCCGACGCGCCGCGGCTGCCGGCTCGAGTCCGTGGCTAGGAAGACGCCGAACAGCCCGCGGTCGGGGATCGTGCCACCGCTGGTGACGGCGAGTTTCTGCGCGCCCGGCCTGGCCCGGATGATCCCGGCCACCCGGTCCCAGACGATCCGCGGCCGAAGCCCGGCGAATTCCTCGCCCGGGTACCGCCCGGCCAGCATGTCGAGCACGGCCTCGAGCACCGGCCGGGTCAGACCGCCGAACGGCGCGGCCCGGCGCACCATCCGTTCCAGCTCGTCCACCGGCCAGTCGTCCAGCGCCGTCATCGCCACGATCTGCTGCGCCAGCACGTCCAGCGGGTTGTGCGGGATCCGCAGCTCTTCGATCTGGCCGTCCCGCATCCGCTCCGCGACCACGGCGGACTGGACCAGGTCGCCCTGGTACTTGGGGAAGATGATGCCGCGGGAGACGTCGCCCACGTTATGCCCGGCCCGCCCGACCCGCTGCAGGCCGCTGGCCACCGAGGGCGGCGACTCGACCTGCACCACCAGGTCCACCGCGCCCATGTCGATGCCGAGCTCCAGACTGGAGGTCGCGACCACCGCGGGCAGCCGACCGGCCTTCAGCGCCTCCTCGATCTCGGCGCGCTCCTGCCGCGACACCGACCCGTGATGAGCTCGGGCGACCTCCGCGGGGACACCCGCCGCCGCACCAGACTGCGCCATGATCTCGGCCGGTCGTGCCGGCCCGGGGGGGCGACTCCCGGAACCCTCCGCTCTTAGCCAGGCTGCCCGCTTCCCATCCCGCCGGGCCTCGGCGCGCTCGGCGGCCAGCTCGTTCAGCCGGCCGCACAGGCGCTCGGCCAGCCGGCGTGAGTTCGCGAAGACGATCGTCGACTTGTGCTGCTCGATGAGGTCGAGGACCCGTTCCTCCACATGCGGCCAGATCGATCGCGCGGGCGCCGGGCCGTTTTCCGACCCGTCGTCGCCCCGGCCGGGCGGGGTCTCGAGGTCGGTCATGTCCTCGACCGGGACGACCACCTTCAGCTCGATCCGCTTGGGGCTGGGTGGCTGGACCACGGTCACTGTCCTGGTCCCGCCCAGGAACGTGGCCACCTCTTCCACCGGCCGGACCGTCGCCGACAACCCCACGCGCTGCGCGGGGCGCCCCGCCACCCCTCGCAACGCATCGAGGCGCTCCAGCGAAAGGGCCAGGTGCGCGCCGCGCTTGTTCCCCGCGACGGCGTGCACCTCGTCCACGATGACCGTCTCTACCCCGCGCAGGGTCTCCCTGGCCTGCGAGGTGAGCAGCAGGAACAGCGACTCAGGCGTGGTGATAAGGATGTCGGGTGGCTTGGTGACGAGCTTCCTGCGGTCCTCGGCCGCGGTGTCGCCGGTGCGGATCCCGACGCGGATGTCCGGCTCGGGGAGTCCGAGCCGGTGCGCGGCGTGCCTGATCCCGGTCAGCGGGGCGCGCAGGTTCCGCTCGATGTCCACCGCCAGCGCCTTGAGCGGGGAGACGTACAGCACCCGGCAGCGCAGCTTCGGGTCCTCGGGCGGTGGCAGCGCCGCCAGCTTGTCGATCGCCCACAGGAACGCGGCCAGCGTCTTGCCCGACCCGGTCGGGGCGACGACCAGGGTGTCCTCGCCCTTGCCGATCGCCCGCCACGCCCCCGTCTGCGCGCGCGTCGGCTCCGCGAAGGCCCCCTCGAACCACGCTCGCGTGGCCGGCGAGAACCCGTCGAGGGCCTCAGCCCCACTCAGCGCCGACTCTTCTCCCACACTCCCATACTGCCCTGCCCCACCGACATTCTCGCCCGCCGCCGAGGACGGCGGGCCATTCTCCCCCCGAGCGGCGGGCCATTCTCCCCCGAACGGCGGTGGCGACTCACCCGCCCACCAGCGAGGGCACGATGCGCACTAGCAGCGAGCGCGCCGCCGAGCGTTCGCGCAGTATCGCGCATACGGTGTGCAAGTAACGGGCTAAACTGCGCATGATTGTGCAGAGGGGCCGGGTTGATCCGGGAGGGGGCGCCGCGTGTCCAGGTACCAGCGGTGGAACGCGCTGCTTGACCTGCTGCCGGGGGACGGGCAGCTGACCGTGGCGGAGGCTGCGGAGTCGCTCGGCGTCTCGCAGGCCACCATCCGCCGCGACATGGACCAGCTGGCCCAGCAGCAGCTGGTCACGCGGACCCGCGGCGGGGTGATCGCCGGGCACGTCTCGTACGACCTACCGCTGCGGTACAAGACCGCTAGGCACGCGCCGGAGAAGCAGCGCATCGGCCGCGCGGCGGCCGCCCTGGTCGCGCCGGGCGCGGCGGTGGCACTGAACGGCGGCACGACCACCAGCGAGGTTGCGCGGGCCCTGGCCACCCGGCCGGACCTGCAGGACGGCACCGGCATCACGGTGGTGACCAACGCGATGAACATCGCCAACGAGCTCGCCGTGCGCCCGCACGTCAAGATCGTGGTGACCGGCGGGGTCACCCGCGGCCAGTCCTACGAGCTGATCGGCCCGTTCGCCACGCTCGTACTCGCCGAGCTGACCCTGGACTGGGCCATCCTCGGCGTCGACGCGCTGGACCCGCGTACCGGCGCGAGCGCCCATCACGAGGGCGAGGCCAGCATCAACCACCTGATGGCCACCAGGGCCGAGCAGGTGATGATCGTCGCCGACCACTCCAAGCTGGGCCAGCGCGCGTTCGCCCGGATGTGCGCCGTGGACGAGATCGACGTGATCGTCACCGACCGCGACGCCGAGCCCGCCATGCTCGCCGCCTTCGGCGAGCGGGGCATCCGCATCGTCACCGCCTGACGCGGTACCCGCCGCCCTCGCTGTACAGCCGTCACATGTGATCTATAATGCTCTAAAAGAGCAAAATTCATGCAAGTAGTTGCAGTTTTCTTGATTGCTGGAGCGCGCCGTGAGTTACCTGATGGAGGAGATCGCCAGCCAGCCGGAGTGCTGGTCGAAGGCGATCGAGATGGCGGCTCTGGCCGCTCCCGCGCTTCCGGCGCCGGGGGAGCGGGTCGCGGTGATCGGGTGCGGCTCCTCGCTCAACGTCGCCCGGTGCTACGCCCGGCTGCGGGAAGCCGCGGGCCACGGGGAGACGGACGCCTTCCCGGCGTCGGAGGTGCCAGCCACCCGGCGCTACGACCGCATGGTGTTCGTGTCCCGGACCGGCACCACCACCGAGGTCCTCGACGCCCTCCGGCGGGTTCCCCCAGGGGTGACGACGACCGCGGTGGCCGCCGACCCGGACTCGCCGCTCCCTCGCGAGGCAGGCACGGCGGTGCTACTCGACTTCGCCGACGAGCGTTCGGTGGTCTCGAGCCGGTTCATCACCAGCTCGATCGTGCTGCTCCGCGCGCACCTGGGCGCCGACCTGAGCAGGCTGCCGGGCGAGGCCGCCCGCGAGCTAGCCTGCCCGCTGCCGCCCGGCCTGGCCGAACGCGCCGAATTCACCTTCCTGGGCTGCGGCTGGGCGGCCGCGGTGGCCGATGAGGCCGCGCTCAAGCTGCGCGAGGCGTCCCGCACCTGGGCCGAGTCGTACCCGGCGATGG
This sequence comes from uncultured Actinomycetes bacterium, assembly GCA_963795795.1. Taxonomy (GTDB): domain Bacteria; phylum Actinomycetota; class Actinomycetes; order Streptosporangiales; family Streptosporangiaceae; genus Palsa-504. Next base: position 143,419 of record CAWCJS010000001.1, read on the forward strand.
AGTACCGGCACGGCCCGATCAGCGTCAGCGACCAGGGCACGGTGGTCTGGGCGCTCGGCGACGTGCCGCCCGACCTGCTCGCGGACGCCCGGCACACCGGCGCCACGGTCATCGCCTCGCCGGCCGACCCGCTCGCCGGGCTGATCGGCGCGCAGCGGCTCGCCGTCGCGCTCGCCGAGCGGAAGGGCATCGACCCGGACCAGCCCCGGGCCTTGTCACGTTCTGTCATCCTGGCCTGATGCCACAGGGTGTCGTTCCCGGCCGGATTCAGGGCGGCTCCCTGCTGCTGGCCGGCGGGCACGTGGTGACGCTGGACGGCGTGCTGGACCCCGGCTGGATCCTGGTGACTGGCGACCTGATCGGCGCGGTCGGTCCCGGCGACGGGCGCGAGCAGGTCGCGCCGGGGCTTCCCGTCGTCGACCTGGACGGGCGGTGGGTGCTCCCCGGCTTCGTCGACCTGCACGTCCACGGCGGCGGCGGTACCTCGTTCACCGAGGGGACCGTCGACGACGCCAGGGCCGCCGCCGCGTTCCACCGCGCGCACGGCAGCACGAGCCTGCTGGCCAGCCTGGTCACCGCGCCGCTCGCCGAGCTCGAAGCCCGCGCCGCCCTGCTGGCCGGCCTGGCCGATGAGGGCGTGATCGCCGGCCTGCACCTGGAGGGGCCGTTCCTGTCCGCGGCCCGGTGCGGCGCCCAGGACCCGCGGCACATGCTCGCTCCCGACGTGGCCGTCTTCGAGCGGTTGCACGCCGCGGCCCGAGGGCACCTGCGGGTCATCACCCTGGCCCCCGAGCTACCCGGGGCGGCCGGAGGTGATCCGCGCGGCGGTGCGCGCCGGCGTGACGGTCGCGGTCGGGCACACCGACGCCACCGCCGAGGCCACGTCGGCCGCCGTGGACGCCGGCGCGACCCATGCGACCCACCTGTTCAACGGGATGCGGCCGTGGCATCACCGCGAGCCGGGCGCGGCCGGGGCCCTGCTCGACCGGAACGAGGTCACCTGCGAGATCGTCGCCGACGGCGTGCACCTGCACGACATGACGGTTCGCCTGACGGCCCGGGCCGCCGGATCGGGCCGGCTCGTCCTGGTCACCGACGCGATGGCGGCGGCCGGGATGCGCGACGGCCGCTACCGGCTCGGTTCCCGGCAGGTCGACGTGGCCGGGGGAGTGGCGCGCCTGGTCGGCGAGACCGGGGCGCCCGGCGCCATCGCCGGCTCGACCGCCACCATGGCCGCCGTCGTCCGGCACGCCGTCGCGGCGGGCGTGCCGGTGCCCGAGGCGGCCGCCGCGGCCAGCACCACGCCGGCTCGCGTGCTCGGTCTCGGCGAGCGCACGGGCGCACTGCGCCCCGGCCTGGCCGCGGACTTGGTCGTGTGCGACGAGGAGTTCGGCCTCGACCGGGTGATGCGGCAAGGGCAATGGCTAGCGGGGTTCGGCGCGGAGGACGACTAGGCCAGGACCGGTCCGGCGGATGACGAACACGCCAGGGTCAGCCCAGGCGCAGGACGAGCGGGCCAGGTTCAGCCCGGCGCGCGGACCGAGCCGGTGAGCTGCCCGGTCGACGAGCTGACCTCGCACACGACGGTGCGGACCCCTGCCCGCCACGCCGCATGATCCGGGTAGAAGTACTCCTGCGCCAGCCCGACGCTCGCGAGCTGCGGGTTCAGGTAGCCCGCGATCCTGCTCTGGCAGCCGTTGCTCGCCAGGCCCTGTACGGTCCCATCACCGGGCCAAGACGATCCCGCGAGCGAGAACGTGGCGAACACTTCGGCGTCGTGGGGCGTGGAACAAGAAAGGAGCGTCACATCCACGCCGTTCGGGGAAGAATTGAGGCAATCGCCCGGCCGCAGACTGAATACGGCGGCCAGCGCGGTACTGGACCACGGACTTCGCCCGGAACCCGTGGGTGGTCAGCACGAGGATTCCCACGGCGACGCCGGCCAGCGCGATGAGGCCGAGGATGACGGCGGCCACGGCGAGCGGGCTCGTCCTGCGGGCCGGCCCGGTACCGGCGGCGGGCGCCGCCTCTTCGGGCCAGGGATCGGCCTCGCCGAGCGCGCTCTCCTCCCCGGCGGCCCCGGCCGGGTCCGGATCATCAGGCGGCTCGGACTCGGTTGGTTCCGGGACGGATCCACCGTTCAGCCCCGCAGGCGCGACCATCCGCCCTCCATCGTGCGCCCATGTCCGCCAAGTCAGGTCCCCGAAACCGGCCTTCTGGTCGGACGGCGCACGCTCAACGTCGCGAAGTGCGCCATTACATGCAGTACTTCCCCTGGAACGTATACCCACACATGGGGATATAGCGGCGCGGGGTGCCGGTCGGCCCGCGTCACGTCGGCCAGGCGGAGGCCGTCCCGCAGTACCCTGGGCGGCGTGCGGGTGACGGAGTTCTGGAGCCGGATGAGGGCGCAGTTCGGCGAGGTATACGCGCAGAGCCTGGCCAAGGACTACGTGTTCGAGAGCCTCGGCGGCCGCACGATCGAACGGGCCCTCGCCGACGGGGTAGACGTCAAGGTGATCTGGCGGGCGGTCTGTCAGGCGTTCGACGTGCCGGAGAACCGGCGCTGACCGGTCCGCGCGGTTAGCGGCGCCCCTGGTTCTGCGGGGTGTTCACCTTGTCCGCCTCGATCTTGAGGATCATCCGGCCCTGCGGGCCGATGGGGTTGCGGTACTCCGTGCCGTTGTACTTCTGGGACAGCTCGTCAATGTGCCGCCGGGCCTGCTCGCCGCCGACGGTCTCGACCACGTGCCCGCGGATCTCGGCCCAGTCATACGGGTTGTCGCCGTGGATCAGCACGGTGATGCGCGGATCGCGGGCGATGTTCCTGGCCTTCTGCCGCTGTGGTTCGGTATTCACCAGGACGTGCTCGCCGTCGGTGTCGATCCAGGTGAGCAGCGCTTGCGGCTGCCCGCTCGGCATCAGGGTCACTACCGTGGCCAGGTTCTTGCCCTTGGCTAGCCGGATCACGTCCTCGTCGAGCGGCATCGGTAAGTCTCCTCGTATCGGTAGGCACGGCGGTGGTGCGCGGCGGGCTCGGCCCTTGCCGATGCTAGCCTGCGGCGCCCGAGGCGCCGCGCCGACCCCCGCGCCGGTGCTCGACGTAGGCTTCGCGCGCACCACTGCCGAGGCGCTGGGGCAAGCCGAGGCTCTAGGGCAAGCCGGGGTCCAGAGACCGGCGTTTTCGTAGAATTCCGGGCCGTCTTCGGCGTGTCGCACGTGGTCGAATACACGTTCGCTCTATAGTAGGCACGTGAGCGTGATCCTCGGCTGGTGCCGCCGCGGGTCGCGGTCACCGGGACCTCCGTGAACAAGCCCCGCGCGGCGCACGGCAGAAATGTCAGAGGCGGCGCGTAGCGTGTCCACCGATAACCGCCGGGGATGACCGGCGGGATCACGACTCAGGCGACCTGGGCGGTGCGGGAAAGTGCCCGCAGGCCCTTTAACCCCGGCAGGGAGTCCGCAATGGCAGCAAACGGCAGGCCGAGCCCCGAGCGCGCAGGCGACAGGGAGAAGGCCCTGGAGACTGCTCTCCTCCAGATCGAGCGTCAGTTCGGCAAGGGCTCGGTCATGCGCCTCGGCGAGGAGACGCGGGTGCCGGTGGAGGTAATCCCGACCGGCTCCATCGCGCTGGACGTGGCGCTAGGCCTCGGCGGTCTCCCGCGCGGCCGCATCGTGGAGATATACGGACCTGAATCGAGCGGAAAAACCACCGTGGCGCTGCACGCCGTGGCGAACGCCCAAAAGGCGGGCGGTATCGCGGCCTTCATCGACGCCGAGCATGCCCTCGACCCTGACTACGCCCAGAAACTCGGCGTGGACACGGACCAACTGCTCGTTTCCCAGCCGGACACCGGCGAGCAAGCGCTCGAGATCGTCGACATGCTCATCCGCTCCGGAGCCATCAACGTCGTCGTCATCGACTCGGTCGCCGCGCTCGTCCCGAAGGCAGAGATCGAGGGCGAGATGGGGGACAGCCACGTAGGCCTCCAGGCTCGCCTCATGTCCCAGGCCCTCCGCAAGATCACCGGCGCGCTAAGCCAGACCAAGACCACCGCCATCTTCATCAACCAGCTGCGGGAAAAGGTAGGTGTCATGTTCGGCTCGCCAGAGACCACCACCGGCGGAAAGGCGCTTAAATTCTATGCCTCTATTCGCCTGGACGTCCGGCGAATTGAAACGCTGAAAGACGGCACCGACGCGGTCGGCAACAGGACAAAGGTAAAAGTCGTCAAGAATAAGATGGCGCCGCCTTTCAAGACTGCAGAATTCGATATCCTCTACGGAATCGGGATCAGCCGGGAAGGCAGCCTGATCGACCTCGGCGTGGAGCAGGGCATCGTGCGCAAGTCCGGCGCCTGGTACACGTATGAGGGCGACCAGCTCGGCCAGGGCAAGGAGAACGCCCGTAACTTCCTGCGCGACAACCCGGACCTGGCCGACGAGATCGAGAAGCGGATCAAGGAGAAGCTCGGCGTGGGCCCGCGGCTCGACGCCGACGCCGACGCCGCGGTCAGCCCGGCCAGCAAGCCCGCTCCCGTCGCCAACGGAGGCAACGGAGGCAACGGGAACGGCACGCCACGGACCCTCACCGTCCCCCCGGTGTCACGGCCAGGCCAGTAACCAGCCATGCCCCCTGTACGGCGGGCTTCAGGGTCGCCAACCGAACCCACGAGCGACGACCCTGAAGCCCGTGCCAGGCTGATCTGCCTGCGGCTGCTGACGGCCGGGCCACGGACCCGGGCCGAGCTGGCCCAGGCGCTGCGCCGTGGCGGCGTTCCGGCCGAGGCGGCCGAAACCGTCCTGGGCCGCTTCACCGATGTCGGCCTGATCGACGACGCGGCGTTCGCGCGGGCCTGGGTCGAGTCCCGCCACCACGGCCGCGGGCTGTCCCGGCGGACGCTGTCTGTCGAGCTTCGCCGGCACGGAGTCGCCACCGACGAGATCCGCGAGGCGGTCGACACCCTCGACCCCGAGCAGGAAGTCGCCACCGCCAGGCGCCTGGTCGAGCAGAAGATGGCGAGCACCCGCGGGCAGCCGCCCGAGGTCCGCGCCAGGCGCGCGGCGGGCCTGCTCGCCAGGAAGGGCTATTCGCCCGGCCTGGTCTTCAGGCTGATCAAGGAGACCCTGGAACGCGAGGGCCCCGCTGCGACCGCCGGACTGGACCTGGACACCGAGCCGTACAGCGACCCGGACGACACAGCCGACGATCCCGCCGCCCTCCGCGAAGACCTCGGACCCGGCCTCGAACCCGCCCCAGGACCTGACTCGGAACTCTAATCCGCACCCGGAGCCGATTACTCCACGTAACGAAAATCGCGGCCTGCTCGGCCGCTAGGCCGACGGCCGCGGTTCGTGACCCCGCGCCATTCCCCCGCAGGATAAAGCGCCGTAATCACCGCAGCACAGGACCCGTGCGCCATTCGTCGGCATGAGGCATGCTTTGCGGCACCCCGAGGGTCTTTGCTTGATAAAAAGGTTATCAAGCCTTAACCTCACGGCAGCGAGGTGTTGTCCCGTGCGGCACGCGAGGTTAGCGGAGGAGAAGCGAGCAGACACGATCGGTAATCACGGCTGACATGGCATCAGCGCGGAGTGCAGTCCCGCACCTCAGGGCATAACCCCTGAGTCGGGACATCACGAAACAGTCACAACACAAGGGTGCCCCGGGGGCCATGGACGGAAAGGGGTGACCGTGAGCAGCGGATTGTCGCTCGCGTTCATGGTGATCGGGTTGCTCGCAGTGGTGTTCGCGCTCGTGGTGGTGTGGCGCAGGACCGCGAACCCGCCGGCCGTGGCGCCCGGTCAGACCGCCGGGAGCGCCCAGCTGGACCAGGTCACCCAGGAAGCCGAGCACATCCGCGCGCGGGCCGAAGACGAGGCCGCCGGAATCCTCGAGCGAGCCAGGCAGGAGGCCGAGCAGGCCGCCCAGGGCCGCAGGGAAGTCGAAGAGGAAATCCGCGCTGTCAAGGACGAGGTGCGCGAGCTCCGAGGCGACCTGGAGCGCCGCGAGTTGCGCCTAGCCGACCGCGAACAGCGCCTGGACGAGGAATTCAAGCGGACCGAGGATCGCGCGCTAGCCCTGGAACAGCGCAAGTACGACCTCGAACGCCGCGCCGCCGAGCTAGACCGCCAAGACACCGAACGCCTCAAGGAACTCGAACGCGTCGCCGGCCTCACCGCCGAGGCGGCCAAGTCCGAGCTGGTCGGCGTCATCGAGAACCAGGCCAAGCGGGAAGCGGTCCTCATCGTCAGGGATATCGAGAAAGAGGCGAGGTCCGAGGGCGACCAGCGCGCCCGCAAGATCGTCACGCTCGCCATCCAGCGGGTGGCCACCGAGCAGACCAGCGAGTCGGTCGTCTCCGTACTGCACCTGCCCGGGGACGAGATGAAGGGGCGGATCATCGGCCGCGAGGGCCGCAACATCAGGGCCTTCGAGTCCGTGACCGGCGTCAACCTGATCATCGACGACACCCCCGAGGCGGTGCTGCTGTCGTGTTTTGATCCCGTGCGGCGCGAGATCGCCCGCCTCACCCTGGAACGGCTCATCCTGGACGGGCGCATCCACCCGCAGCGGATCGAGGACGCCTACGAGCGCGGCAAGGCGGAGATCGAGCAGCTGTGCAAGCGGGCCGGTGAGGATGCCCTCGTCGAGCTCGGCATCACCGAGATGCACCCGGAACTCGTCAACCTCCTCGGCCGCCTGCGGTATCGCACCTCGTACGGGCAGAACGTGCTCAAGCACCTGGTCGAGGCCGCGCACATCGCCGGGATGATGGCCAGCGAACTGCGCATCGACCCGGCCCTGCTCAAGCGCTGCACGGTGCTGCACGACATCGGGAAGGCGCTGACCCACGAGGTCGAGGGCAGCCACGCGCTGATCGGCGCGGAGATCGCCCGCCGGTACGGCGAGTCCGGAGGACGTGGTGCACGCCATCGAGGCGCATCACAACGAGGTCGAGGTGCGCACGGTGGAGGCGGTGCTGACCCAGGCCGCGGACGGGATCAGCGGCGGCAGGCCGGGCGCCCGCCGCGAGTCGCTCGAGATGTACGTCAAGCGCCTCGAGCGCCTGGAGCAGATCGCGGCGGCCCACGAGGGCGTGGAGAAGGTCTTCGCCATGCAGGCCGGCCGCGAGATCAGGGTCATGGTCAAGCCCGACCGGATCGACGACATCCAGGCCCAGGTGATCGCCCGCGACATCGCCAAGCGGGTCGAGGACGAGCTCACCTATCCCGGCCAGATCCGCATCACCGTGGTGCGCGAGTCCCGCGCCACGGAGTTCGCCCGCTGACCCTGACCCGGCGGGTCAGCCTTTACTTAAGCCAGCTCATGTCCCAGATGAACGCGTCCCCGGTGGTGTCGGTCACCGCGAGGGTCTTACCGTCGGGGCTGAACGCGGCCCCGATCAGGTTCTGGCCGGACGGATCCGAGAGGTTCGCGACGAACTGGTGGGTGGCGACGTTGAAGATGACGGCGCTGCCCTCGGTGGCGGCCGCGACGACGTACTTGCCGTTCGGGCTGAACGCGACGTCCGAGTAATCGCCGCCGACGACTACGGACCCCAGCGACGCGACGAGCTTGCCCGTGCTCACGCTCCACAGGTAGATGACACCGTATCCGTTACCGTCGGTGTCGGTGACCGCGATCAGGCTCCCGTCCGGGCTGAACGCGACGTCGTACAGGCCCTTGCTGTTCGGGTCCTTGAAGGTGTTGATCAGCTTGCCGGTGGCCACGTTCCACAGGAACGTGCTGCCATTCGTGTCGCCCGCGGCGAGGAGGTTTCCGACCGGGCTGAACGCGATGCCGTACACGTTCTTGCCGTGCGGGTCCTTCAGGCTGCCGGACGGCTGCGTGCTCAGCTTGCCTGTGGCCACATCCCACAGGTACGTGCTGCCGTTCTCGTTGCCCGCGGCGACGAAGCCGCCGTCCGGGCTGACCGCGATGCTGTCGTTGGCCCGGTCACCCTGATTCGCCTCGGAATCCTGGTTCTGCAGGGTGGCGGTCAGCTGCCCGGACCCACTCCACAGGTAGATGTTGCCGCTCGCGTCGGCCGTGGCCCACGTGTCGCTGTTCGGGTTGTACCCGACGCCGTTGACGCCGTTGCTGCTCGGGTCGGCCAGCGTGGCCATCAGCTTGCCCGTGGTCAGGTCCCACAGGTAGGCCTTGCCGTTGCTATCGCCGGTGGCGAAGACGGTGTTCGAGCCGAACTGCGCGCCGAAGACGTTCTTACCGCCCGGATCGTGCAGGGTGGCCTCGGGCCTCCCCGGTGGCGTCGGGCTGGGCGTCACCGGCGGGTGCGTGGGGGTGTGCGTTCCGGTCGCCGTGGGATGGTGCGTCTTCGGGTGGCTGGTCAGCAGGACGCCCAGGACCACCCCGACCAGCGCCACGACAGCCACGCCGACGCCGATGAGCACCCCACGACCAGGGCCGCGACGGCCGCGGCGGGAGTCGGGCACTCCCTGGTCCGGGGGTGCGCCCGAGATCACTCCCGGACCGCCCTGCCAGGTCACCGCCTCACCAGAGCCGCCGTACCCGGCGGGCCCGCCGCTGTAGCCGCCAGGCGCGCTCCGCCCCGCCAGGCGCGCTGCCCGCCCCGCCAGCACCGCCCGCGTAGCCCCGAGCCGCCGCCGAGGCACCATCGCCCTGACCGCCGAGACCACCGGGACTCCCGTAGCCGCCGGGGACCGCTACGGGCCGCTGAGCGCCCGATCCGCCCTGCCACCCGGCCGCCGGAGCCACCCGGCCCGATCCGCAGCTCCCCGGGCGCCGGAGCCCCGCTCACCAGGCCCGCCATAGCCCGGGCCGCCATAACCCCAGCCGCGCCGGAACCGGAACCAGGACCGGACCCAGGACCGGACCCCGGGCCCGAACGCTGAAGGTCCGCTACTTGCCCCGGGGCTACGTTCTCGCCGCTGCGCATCGTGTGGGTCGGTGCATACAGATCGGCAGGCGGAAACGCCTGATCGCCGCTGGCCCCGACCCCGGCGGGGCTCGGCGTCGGTACCGGGGCACTCGGGCCTGGCCCGGCCGACGGCAACCCGTCAGATCGCCCGGCCGGGGGCACCGAGCCGAACGCCGGTCCCGGCGTATACGACGGCTGCGGCGTAGACACGTACCCGGGCACGGGCCCGGTCACAAAGCCGACCGCCGGGCCGGTCTGGGTCAGGCGGGTCAGGATGTCGTTGAGGGACGGCCGGTCGTCGGCGTTCTTGGCCAGGCACTCGCCGAGCAGCTGCCGGAGCCCGCGTTCCACTGGCACATGCGACAAGTCCGGCGGTTCGCTGGTGATGCGGTACACCACGGTGATGATCGAGTCATCGCCGAACGGGGACTGGGCGGTCGCGGCGAAGGCCAGCGTGCAGCCCAGCGAGAACACGTCGCTCGCGGGCCCGGCCATGTCGCCGCGCACCTGCTCCGGCGACATGTACGAGTAGGTCCCCACGACCATCCCGGCCGTGGTCATCCGGCTGGCGCCGGTCGCGCGGGCGATCCCGAAGTCGATGATGCGCGGCCCGTCCTCGGCCAGGATCACGTTGCTGGGCTTGAGGTCGCGGTGGACCAGCCCGCAGGCGTGGATCGCGGCCAGCCCCTCGGCCAGCCCGGCGCCCAGCGCGCATACGGCGTCCACGCTGAACGGCCCGCGCTCGCGGACCGCTTCCTGGAGCGAGGACCCGTGAATGTAGGCCGTGACCATCCAGGGCGGATCGGCGGCGGGGTCCGCATCGACCACCGAGGCCGTGTGAAAGCCGCCGACCTTGCGCGCCGCCTCGATCTCCCGGGTGAACCGCTCGCGGAACTGCCGGTCGGTGGCGTGCGAGGAATGGATCAGTTTGACGGCGACCTGCCGGCCGCCGGGGGACACGCCAAGGAACACCAGGCCCATCCCACCCTCGCCCAGCCTGCCGATCAGCCGGTACCTTCCGACCGCGGCAGGATCGCCGGGCCTAAGAGGGTCCATCCGCCCACCCCGAATCCCCGGTGCCGATTGCTAGAAGACAAGTGTCTAAGCTAGCCCGATACATGACAACTGCCTAGCCGTGTTGCCAGGAAAAACACAACGGCCCATTATCCCGAACGAGCGTTGGTGCTTCCCACGATTCCCTCCAGGGGGACGGGTGGTACGCCCGGCGGCGTGAACCCCATGATCTGTCCGTAGAAGGAGAGCTCGGCCTCCAGGCTCGCCATGATGGTCTCCGCCTTGCGGAACCCGTGCGACTCGCCAGCGAAGGGCAGGTACGCGTACGGGATCCCGTGCGCGGCCAGGTCCGCGGCGATGGACTCGGCCTGGACCGGCGGCACGACGGGGTCGTCCAGCCCCTGCATGAGCAGGACGGGACAGGTGGCGTCGGTCACGTGGCCGATCGGTGCTCGTTGTATATACAGCGCCTCGCACTCGGGCAGCGGCCCGACGAGGCCGTCCAGGTACCGTGACTCGAAATCGTGGGTCTGCTCGACGAAACCCCGCAGGTCGCTGACCCCGAAGTACGACGCCACCGCGGCGAATACCCCGTGCGGCCCTGCGGCCTGCACGTCGCCGACGATTTCGAGGGGGGCGACACCGAGGCCGGAGGTCACGGCGGCCAGGGCGGTCCACCCGCCGGCCGACCCGCCGCGGATGCCGAGCCGCTTCCTGTCCGCCTCGCCGGCCTGCGCCAGCGCGAGCGCGGCCGTCATCACGTCGGCCACGTCCACGATGCCCCACTGGCCGCGCAGCCGCTCCCGGTAGGCCCGGCCGTAGCCGCTCGACCCGCCGTAGTTCACGTCGATGATCCCGATGCCCCGGCTGGTGAAGAACGCCTTCTCCAGGTCCAGGCGGGGGAGCACCTGGCCGGTGGGGCCGCCGTGCACCCAGACGATGTAGGGCGGCAGCTCGCCGTCGGGCGCCGTGACCGTGGGGTTGGCCGGCGGGTAGACCAGCGCGTGCACGACCGAGCCGGTCGGCCCGGCCAGCTGGACCGCGCGCGGGACCGGCAGGTAGGCGGAATCGGGAAGCCAGTCGGCCTCCCGGCGGAGTACCGCCACCGCTGCCGTCCCGCCCGCCGCCACCGCGGTCCCGCCCGCCGCCACTGCGGTCCCGCCCGCCACCGCGGTCCCGCCTGCCGCCGCTGCGGTCCCGCCCGCCGCCGCGGGAACGTCGACCCGGACCACGCTGAGCGGCACCTCCGGCCCGCCGGCGATCGCGGCCACGGCCAGGCCGGAAGCCGAGAGCCAGGGCTGGAACACCGAGTACGGCAGGTCGAGATCGGTCAGCTGGCCCGTGTCCGGGTCGAGCACCCCGAGCCGCGATTCCCCCGCCCCGTGCGTGACGGCGATCCGCCCGTCGCCGAGCACCGCGTACGGGTACATGCCGAGTTGCCACAACGGCGCGCCGAACTCCTCCTCGCGCGGGCACAGCGCTCGTGGCTCTCCCACAGCTGCCCGAACGTCGGCCAGGTACAGGTTCCACCACCCGGACCGGTCCGAGAGCACGTACAGGCTGCCGTCGTCCCGCCAGACCGGGGCCAGCACCGATTCGGTGTCGCCGCCCATGATCACCCGGCCGGCGCCCGCCTCCACCACCGGGCCAGCGCCCGAGTCGCTCAACGCGGCCACCTTCAGTTCCGTCCCGTCCCAGGGCATCCGCGGGTGGTCCCAGCAGATCCAGGCCAGAGCGGTGCCGTCCGGCGAGGGAGCCGGGTAGGCGTAGAAGTCCGACCCGCTGACCAGGATCCGGACCGCGTCGGGGGCATCCGCGGCCGAGCCGTCCAGCGGGACGGCGACGATCGCGCGGGTGACCCGCCCGCCGGCGTGCCGTTCCCTGACGCACCACACCTCGCGCCCGTCGGGGGAGAGCGTGAAGTCGGCGAACCGGTCGGCGGCACCCGCCCCGACCTCGACGCCCGGCGCGGTCAGCGGCCGTGGCACTCCCTCGCTGGCCTCCCCGCCCGGTCCCCGTAAGCGCAGTGGTACAGCCGCTGGTCCGCGAAGTTCGCGAAGACCACGCCACCGGGCACCGGCAGGTACGACTGGCCGCCGTACTCGTGTACGCGGGTCCTCGCGTTGTACGCCACCGGGAGCAGGTCACGGGGAATTCCGTCCGGCCCCTGGGCGACCAGGGCCAGCCGCCCGCCCTCGGCGGGCCGGGTCTCGACCCACCACGTGCGCCCACCCGAGATCGTCGGAAAGGCCAGCCTGACATGCTTGCGGGCGACGTCCGCGCCGGAGATAGGCGAGGGCCATTCGCCGTAACATGTCGTTTCCGTAGTCATTTGCATACAGATATGATGCCTGATCTCGTCGCCAAGGTCACCTGGGTCTTCCGGGCCCGGCCGGCCCCTGATCCGTGACCTCCCCACCTACCCAGCAACTATCCTGGTCGTGTGGCAGCAGGCGGCCGGACCTACCAGATCCGCACCTACGGGTGCCAGATGAACGCGCACGATTCCGAGCGCCTGGCCGGTCTGCTGGACGAGGCGGGATACCAGCCCGCCGCCGACGGCGAGACCCCGGACGTCGTGGTGTTCAACACCTGCGCGGTCCGGGAGAACGCGGCCGACCGGCTCTACGGGAACCTGGGTCACCTGTACTCCCAGAAGAAGAAGGGCATGCAGATCGCGGTGGGCGGCTGCCTGGCCCAGATGGAGCGGACCAGGATTACCGAACGCGCGCCGTGGGTGGACGTGGTGTACGGCACGCACAACATGGGGTCACTCCCGGCGCTGCTCGAGCGGGCCCGGGTCAGGAACGAGGCCCAGGCCGAGTTCGCCGAGACGCTGGAGACGTTTCCCTCGCTCCTGCCCGCCCGGCGACAGTCCGCCTACGCCGCCTGGGTCGCGATCTCGGTCGGCTGCAACAACACCTGCACCTTCTGCATCGTGCCGAGCCTGCGGGGGCGGGAAAGGGACCGCCGCCCCGGCGACATCCTCGATGAGATCCGCGCGCTGGTCGCCGACGGCGTCATCGAGGTCACGCTGCTCGGCCAGAACGTGAACTCCTACGGTGCCGAGTTCGGCGACCGGCAGGCGTTCGGCAAGCTGCTCCGCGCCTGCGGCCAGATCGAGGGCCTGGAACGGGTCCGGTTCACCTCGCCGCACCCCCGGGACTTCACGGACGACGTGATCGACGCGATGGCCGAGACCCCGAACGTCATGCCCAGCCTGCACATGCCGCTGCAGTCCGGGTCGGACGCCGTGCTCAAGGCGATGCGCCGCGCCTACCGCCGGGACCGCTACCTGGCGATCCTGGACCGGGTCCGGGCTAGCATCCCCGACGCCGCCATCACGACCGACATCATCGTCGGATTCCCCGGCGAGACCGACCAGGACTTCGAGGACACCCTGGACCTGGTGCGCCAGGCCCGCTTCGCCGGCGCGTTCACCTTCAGGTACTCCATCCGCGCCGGCACCCCCGCCGCGACGATGGACGGCCAGGTCCCGGCCCGCACCGTGCAGGAGCGCTTCGAGCGGCTCACCGCCCTGGTCGAGGAAACCACCTACGCGGAGAACCGCAAGCTCGCCGGCGCCACGGTCGAGGTCCTGGTGGCCGAGGGCGAGGGCCGCAAGGACGCCGCCACCCACCGCATGTCCGGCCGCGCCCGCGACAACCGCCTGGTCCACTTCACCCCGCACTCCGCGCTGGGTGGCCCCAGGCAGCACAGCCCGGGATCGCACAGCCTCGCGCCCAACGGCCCGCGGCCGGACAGCCCGGGATCGCACGGCCCCGGTCCGCACCCCGGCGGCCCGCCCCGCCCCGGCGACGTGGTCACCGTGACCGTCACCCAGGCCGCCCCGCATTACCTGCTGTCCGACGCCCCGCCGCTGTTGCTCCGCCGCACCCGCGCAGGCGACGCCTGGGCCGCCGCGGCAACGCCCCCGGCCCCCGTGGCGGCAGCCCCCCGGCCCCCCGCTCAGCTCGCCCCGGTCCCCGTCCTGCTCGGCATGCCCGCGCGGCATCCGTCGGCGTAGTCACGGTCCCGGCTCATCCTGTACGCCGCCGACGGATCCCGGTTACGTTATCGCCGTGGGCGAGTCCCCGTCAGGTGGCCTGCACGGCTTCCCGGCCGAACTGACCAGCTTCATCGGCCGGGACGGACCGGTGCGCGAAATCGCGGGCCTGCTCGACGGCCACCGGCTGGTGACGGTGACCGGGCCGGGCGGCGCGGGCAAGACCCGTGTGGCCGCCGAAGTGGCCAAGCACGTCGCCGACCGCTTCGCCGACGGAGTGTGGCTCATCGAGCTGGCGCCCGTGGCCGACGCGGCGCAGGTGCCTCAGGCCCTGGCCGCCGCGCTGGGCATCCGTGAGCAGCCAGGGGTGCCGGCCACCGAGACGCTGGCCCGCGTGCTGGCGCGCCAGCAGGTGCTGCTGGTGCTGGATAACTGCGAGCACGTGATCGAAGCGGCCGCCGAGCTGTGCGCCGGGCTGCTGCTCGCGGCCGACGACGTGCGGGTCCTGGCCACCAGCCGGGAGCCGTTGCGGGTAGCCGGGGAGGCGCGGTACCGGCTGGCGCCGCTGGCCCTGCCCGGACCGGACGACCTGGCCAACGCGGCGAACGCCGAGGCGGTGGCCCTGTTCACCGACCGGGCCCGCAGCGCCGATATCCGTTTCACGCTGACGGACGAGGGGGCCCGGCAGGTGGCGCGGCTGGTGGCGCGGCTGGACGGGATGCCGCTGGCCATCGAGCTGGCCGCGGCCCGGGTGGAGGCGCTGGGCGTGACCGGGCTGCTGGATCGCCTGGATGACCGGTTTGCCCTGCTGGCGGGCGCCGACCGGCTGGCGCCATCGCGGCACCGCTCGCTGGCGGCCACGGTGGAATGGAGCTACCAGCTGCTCGATAAGACGCAGCAGCGGGTGTTCCGTGCGGTCTGCGTGTTTCCCGGGCCGTTCACGCTGGAGGCCGCCGAAGCGGTCGCCGGAAAGGACGCCGGACCCTCGGTGCTGCACCTGGTCGACTGCTCGCTGCTGGTCCCGCCGCGCACCGGCGCGGATGGGCGGTCGCGGTACGTGCTGCTGGACACGCTGCGCGCCTACGGGGCCAGGCTGCAGGACGAGGCCGGCGAGCAGGACGCGGCGGCCGCCGCGCTGGCCGGGTACGCGCTGCGCGTGGCGGAGGAGGCGGCGGCGGACCTGCAGACCGCCGCGGGGGAGGAGGCCGCGGCCGGGCGGCTCGACGCCGAGGAACCCACCATGCGCCAGGTACTGGCGTGGGCCATGGCCCACGATGCGGTCGTCGCGGCGCGGTTGGCGGGCGCGCTGGGCTCGTGGTGGTGGCTGCGCGGTCGGCTGGCCGGCCAGTACCCGCTGCTGCGCGAGATAGCCGCGCGCGCCGAGGCGGGGAGCGAGGGGTGGTGCGCCGCCGAGCTGTGGCTGGGCTGGGCGGCGGTGTCCGCGGCCGAACTGGCCGAGGCGCTGGGCCACTTCACGGCGGTCCTCGACGCCGCGGGGGACCGGGGGAACGAGGCACCGTCGCGGGTGCTGGCCGATGCGCTGGCCGGCCGGTCGTCGACCCTGCTGAACCTTGGGCGGCTCACCGAGGGGACCGAGGATGGGCGCCGCTCGCTGGCCATGTCCAGGGAACTCGGCTACCCGGCCGGCGAGGGGGCGGCGCTAAGGATCCTCGGCATCGGGGCCTGGTACAGCGGCGACTGCGACAGCGCCGTTCGGCTGATCCGGCAGCAGCAGCTCGTCGCCGGCCTCCCCGCCTCGATGGCCCGGCGGGCCAGCGCCGTATTGATCTTCGCGCTGATGGGTGCCGGAGACCTGGCCGGTGCCGAAAGCGCCTGCGCGGCGGCGGTGGCGCAGTGCCGGGACGCCGGCGACGTGAACAGCCTGCCGTCCCTGCTGATGGAGATGGCGGACCTGGACGTACAGGCCGGCCGGAGCCAGGACGCGGCCGCGCACCTGCGGGAAGGGCTTCAGGGCGCCTTGCGGGCCGGCACCTGGTGGGACGTGCTCAACGGGCTGTGGTACTGCGCGGCGCTGTGCACCGCGACCGGGCGCGACGCCGACGGGGTCGCGCTCTGGGAGGCCTACTCCGTCCACGCCCGGCACCACGGGCTCAGCGACGACACGCCCGGAGATGTGCGCAGGCGGGAGGAAGCGCTCGAGGGGGCCCGGCAGGCGCTGGGGCCCGACCGGTTCCGGGCGGCCCAGGAGCGCGGAGCGGCGATGAGCATGGACACCGCGGCCGAGTACGCCCTGATGCTCACGGTCCCCGCCCCGGCTCCGTCGGCCGCCGCGCCGGGCCCGGGACTAGACGGACTCAGCGCCCGGGAACGGGAACTGGTCACCCTGGTCGCGCAGGGCCATACCGACGCGCAGATCGCGGCCCAGCTGTATATCAGCGTCCGCACGGTCGGGTCCCACCTGGACCGGATCCGCGACAAGACCGGCTGCCGCCGCCGCGCCGACCTGACCCGGCTGGCCCTGTCCGCCGGCCTTATCTAGGCTCCGCCGGCCGGGCGGCCCTGTAGGTAGTTCCACCCCTTCCCGTGAAGGGGTAAGTCCACCCCTGCCCCGCCCGGGCCCGGGCGGGCGAATCTGTCGGATGAAGGCCGTGACAGGCGGTCACCACCAGACAGGAGAAACATCATGGTCACCAAGCTCTCGCACCGGGAAATCCACCCGCACCCGGCCACCCCCAGGTCCGGCCTGCACACGGGCACCCGCAGGTCCGGCCTGCACCTCGGCCGCCTGGCTGCGGTCCTCGGCACGCTCACCTGTGCCCTGCTGTCGTTCTCCGGCGCGGTCCCGGCCGCGTTCGCGGCGCAGATCCCGGTCCCCGGGCCGGCGGCGCGTACGGACCCGTCCCGGCCAGCGCGGCGACCTTTACCCGCGTGATTACGACCGGTGGCATGCCGGCCTGGCAGATCGCGCTGATCGCCCTGGGTGCCGCCCTGGTCGCGGCCGTCGCCGCCGTCAGCCTGGACCGGACGCTGGGCCGCCGTGGGCCGGTGTCGGTCATCACCGCCTGACGTGCTGGACCGGCCGCCCTCCGCCGCCTGCTCGACGACAGACCCCCGGGCCTGAACCGTCGGGCAGGCGCCGCCGTCACTCCCGCTTCGTGGGAGTTCCGCCCCTAGTCGGAGCAGTGCTGCGTGTATTAAATGCGGGCATGCGGATCTCGCGCGACTGCCGCGGGCAGCGATCATCGCGTAGCGCGATAGACGTTCCTGAGCATGAGCGACCCGAGCAGCGTGAGACGCGCGCTGGGACGCGCGGGTCACGCGGCGGGTGCGAGGGCGGCGGGCAGGGCCTGCGGCCGTTGCTGCCGGCGGCGCGGGAGCGGGATGCGGAAGGTGATGAAGTCCGCGGAATCCTCGATGCGCGCTGCGGGCCAGCGGCTCGCGATCATGGCGAGCATCGTGCGGTTGCCGGGCAGCACGTCCATCGTCAGCGAGGTCACGCCCCGGGCCTGGGCGGCGGTGATCAGTGCGTTCATCAGCGCCGAGGCCACGCCCAGGCCCTGCCAGGCGTCGGCTACCACCACGCCGACATCGGCCGTCCGGGTGCCCTGCGGGCCGGCCTGGTCCGCCGCCATGGCGTGCCCGATGATCACGCCCTCCCGGACTGCGACCACGGCGTCGGTGTGGCCGCCGCCGGACATCCTGCGGAGCAGTTCTGGCCCCGGCGTGACCGGGGCGAAGAACCTCAGGTACCGGCTCTGCGGGGACAGCCCGGCGAAAAAGTCGCTGAGCGCGCCCACGTCCGCTGCGCAGACCGGCCGGATCGCCACAGTGATAGGTGGCCCGGCCCGTCTTACCTGAGTTCGAATCATGAACTCAGCATGATCTCGGATTGCTGAGTCTGTCAAGTAGACCTAGCATGCGGTTATGGAATATCCGTGGGTGCTGGACTACGACCCGGCCAACTGCGCGATCGCCGCGGCCGTGGGGATCTTCGGGGAGCGGGCGAGCTTCCTGGTGCTGCGCGAGGCCTTCAACGGCGTGCGCCGCTTCGAGGACATGCAGCGGCGTACCGGAATGCCCCGGCAGGTGCTCAGTGACCGCCTGGCCCGCCTGGTCAGCGAGGGCCTGCTCCGCAAGGTCCCCTACCAGCAAGCCGGCCAGCGCAGCCGGGACGAGTACCGGCTCACCAGCAAGGGCCTCGACCTGTACCCGGTGCTGGTCGCGCTGATGCAGTGGGGCGACCGGTACGAGGCCGGCCCGGACGGCCCGCCGGTCCTGCTCCGGCACCGCGACTGTGGGGAGCCAGTACAGCTCCAGCTGTCCTGCCGCGCCGGGCACATCCTGGAATCAGCCCGCGACGTCACCCCGGTGCCGGGCCCCGGCGCCCGCAAGATCGCCTGAAGCTGCGTGACACGCGCCAAGATCCTTGCGTAGCCGCTCGAGGCGTCCTGCGTCAGTGCGTGCTCGGGTACTGGCCGGCCGCCCCCGCCACGATCGGATGGACTTCAAATCCCCAGCAGATCGGCGACACCGGGGCGGGAGGGGCAAGCGTGGCTGGCGCAGTTCGATCCGGGGCGGTGACCAGCAGCCGGACGCCCCCGTCACCGGCGCAGTCTGCGGGCGTGACCGAAGCGCTGCCATCTTGCGGAAAATGAAGCCACTCGATCAATGCCGAGGCTGCCACGCCGGGGGCCAGCTGCACTCGGCCGGCGAGGGCGCAGCATCACCGCCCATGTACCCGGCCATCGCGCGAACGGCGTTGTACACCCGACCGCCACGCAGCTGCACCGCCACATCGGGGTATCCCTGCACGAAGCACGACGCGCTGCCGGAGTTGGTGAACAACAGCACCAGCGAAGAATGGCCCGCGGCTGCCCCGGTCGCTCCGGTCGTGACCGTCAGGTCAGCAGCAGCGCACTCCTGCGGGGAGACAGCCGAACCAGATCCGGCGACACCGGTCGCATTACCGCTGCTCGCGCCGCTCGTGCCGGAAGCATCCGTTACAGACGGCGAACGCGGCGGCGCTGGCGCTGTGCCCGAAGCGGCGCAGCCCGTAGCCACCACAACCGCTGCCGTCGCAACGAGAACTTTGCCAAGACCCAGCCCGGCCTTCCTCGTTCTCGCGCTCCATCCTGCAGGAATCCGCACACCCATCAGGAGCCCCCTCAGTCGACGTTCCAGTGGCTTAGCACCTTCAGGGACGCAGACCAGACCCGAACGGTTGGACCGCAGAGACCGGCCACCAATCACGTAGCGCGAGCACAAGCGGCACGTTGCTGATTCCCTGCCGAATTCGGGAGCACGTTTCCATTCAGTCCCGTCAGTAACATCGTTTGGCTGATAAAAAGCCGGGCTGACGGTGCTCGCCACGACCAGGGAATTATCCAGCCACGCCAGAATCCGCGGTCAATAGGTCGCCGTTACAGGTCGGGGGCCATGGGCCGGGCGCGCTGGGCCCGGACCTGCTCAACGGAGGGCCGGAACGGGTAAATCAGCAGCTTGTGGTGCCCGAGGCGGTATACGTAGGCGAGGAACAGGTTGAGCTCGTTCAGCGCATCGGCCTCCAGCCGGCTGGCCAGCCGGGGCAGGTCGTTGTCGCTGTACTTGCGGACGTTCTGCGTCGACGGGTGCGTCTGGAGCGCCGCCCGCACCCGGGCCGGGTCGGCGCCCAGGTTGATCAGCCCGACCACGCCGATCTTGTGCGTGATGGAGGCCTGCCAGCGATCCAGGTCGGCGCGCACTCGGGCGTCCCTGAGCCGGCTGGCCACGTTGCTGTGGTAGTACGTGGCCGCGTCCGCGATCCACTCCGGCTTAGCCGACGCCGCCGCCAGCCTGGTATCGCACCAGTCCTGCATGTCGTCGCCCATCCGCTCGTACAGTCGGCTGAACGGGAGCGTGAGCAGGGCGGACACCGCCCTGGGGAGCATGTCCCGGTCGCGCTGCGGCGGTAGTCTGCTGAGCCGCAACCCGCCCGGCACGACGATCCCGGCGTAGGCGGCGCCGGCGTTGTGGCTGGCAGCGAGGATGAGCAAGCCCACGCCGGTCGACACGACGGCCGTGGCCACCACGATGAACCAGGCCCAGTACCGGGCGCGCGGCCCGAACGGGGGCCCGATCCCGCGGCACCGCACCCGCAGGAACGCGTACGCCACGATGAGCGACACGACGAAGGTCCCGGCACCAGCCGCCACCCAGTTAGGCATGCCAAGCCCCCTCGCCATTCGCCAGTGCCAGTACAGGCGGTGGCCGCCTGGAGAGGAATGTGGTGCAGGCGAATAGTTACCTATCTAGGCTTTATTCTCTGCTCCGTCAATATGGGCAATGAAGCAATATTCCCAGTAGTCTCAGCAGCCTCATCCGGTGCGATTATGCCCACTAGTCGCAGCTCCGGACGTGCCTAGTCTTGCGGCGCGATCGGAGATAACATCTTCATCACGATCGGCTTCCGCGGGTTGTTCGGTCCCTGTCCCGGAGAGACTTTAGGCCTAACTAAAACTTTAGGTAGAGCTATACGTTTAGCTAGACCTAAAGTAAACTACAGCTACCACCACCGTCCGGGCGTAACAGGGTCTGGCGTTACCAAGTGGAGGCGCTCATGGGCTACGGACTAGGCGTTTCGCCAGACCAGCGGGCCGCTGAGACCCAGATCGACGAAGAGCTGCTAGCCCTCGTCACGCAGTTGACTAACGAGATCAACTGGTACATGCGCGAGCGCGGCCTCACCCGCGCCGACCTGGCAGCCCGGATGGGCGTGTCGCCGGGGCGGGTCAGCCAGATCCTCGGCGGCGGGGAGAACCTCACGTTGCGGACGCTGGCCGCGCTGTCGACGGCGCTCGACGCGCGCTTCGACGTCGAGCTCAATGCCCTCAAGGCCGAGGATACCTACAGGTCCGGAGCCCCGCTGGCCACGAACCACCACGCGCTTTCGCGGGTCAGGCACCGCGAAAGCGGTGCCCCGCCGCCTTCGAGCTGACTGAAGATCAGTCCAGCTTGGCCACGGCGTCGTTCAGCGCCCGGCCGTACTCGCCGCTGCGCTCGGAACCGACGACGCCCGCGCCCATCTTGTTCATCATGTACGAGAACGTCATGCGCCGGCCGACGTCCATGACGATCATCGACCCGCCCCAGCCGCCCCAGAAGCAGATCTTCCCCTCCGGGATCTCCGGGAACGTGGCAGGCTGCGTCAGCCCGTAGCCGATCCCCAGGCGCAGCGGAAGGCCGAGGACCAGGTCGACGCCGTTCTGCTGCTCACGGAAGATCAGGTCGACGGTCTCCGGACTGAGCAGGCGGACCCCGTCGACCTCGCCCCCGCGAGAGACGACCGACATGACCCGGGCCACCGACCGCGCGTTCCCGTGCCCGTTTGCCGCGCCGATGTCGGCGTTTCGCCAGGCGGGCGTGTTGGCCGTCTCGGCCATGACCAGCGGTCCGGTCAGCGTCTTGACGGTGATGCTGTCCGGGCCGAGCGCCTCCACGTCGAACGGCAGCGGCGGCGGCGGGACGACATCCGCGATCCGGCCCCAGTCGCTTTCGGCGGCACCGATCTGGAAATCGGCGCCGAGCGGCCCGGCGATCTCCTCGGCCACGAACTGCTTGAGCGTCTTGCCGCTGATCCGCCGCACGATCTCGCCGACGAGGTGACCGTAGTTCAGGGCGTGGTAGCCCGAGGCCGTGCCGGGCTCCCACCACGGCGCCTGGGCCGCGAACCGGGAGGTCGACCGCTCCCAGTCGTACAGATCTTCCGCGACGGCGGGCTGGTCGAGCCCGGAAACCCCGGAGGCATACGACATGACGTGACGGACCAGGACGCCCTCCTTGCCGTTGGCGGCGAACTCGGGCCAGTACCTCGCGACCGGGGCGTCAACGTCCAATTCGCCCCGGTCGACCAGGATCAGGGCGGCCAGGCTGGTGATCGTCTTGGTCGTTGACCAGACGTTGGTGATCGTGTCGTGCGTCCACGGGACCGTCCGGTCCTGGTCGCGGAAGCCGCCCCAGATGTCGATGAGGATGTCCCCGTCGAGGTCCAGGACGATCGACGCGCCGAGTTCCTCGCCCGCGTCCAGGTTGCGGGCCAGCGCATCCCGCACCGGCTCGAACCGCTCGTCACACCTGCCGTCAATCTCGGCCATCGCCGTCGTCTCCTCGCCGTCGCAGGGTCGGTGCTCGCTGGGTCAGACGCCCGGGAGTGAGCCTGACGGTAGCAGTCGTACCGCCGTGTCCGGAATGCCGGCTAATGCGGGCCCCGCCCGCTCCGGTCGGCCGGACGGGTCGTAGGCGGGCGCGTGCCTACGCCAGCCGCGGGCGCGCTCGAGCTGGGCGGCCACCGCGAGCAGCACCGATTCGCCGCCCGGGGCGGCCACGAGCTGCACGGAGCCGGGCAGTCCCGCGCGGCCGGGCGGAGCGGGCACGCTGACGGCCGGGAAGCCAGCCATGCTCCACACTCCGGTCATCGGGGCGAACCTCAGCGAGGTGACCACGCTGTGCAGCCACGATCGCTCGCCCCAACGCCGGGCCGGGGGGCACGGGAGCGCCAGCGACGGCATGATGAGCACGTCGTGCCGGTCGAAGAACGGCTTGAGCGCGGCCCGGAGCCGGTCGCGGTCGCCCGGGCGAGGCGGCCGTACCCGGTCCGTCAGCCTGCCCGCGCGGACGTGACCCCTGGTGCGCCGCTCGAGCCCTGAGCCGGTCAGCAGCACCGCGTCGCGGGCCGGGGCCGCGAACCAGGTGCCGATCATCACGGGCGTCGCCCAGAGCGGATAGGGCGGATCGTCGTTCTCGACGGTGTGACCGAGGCCCGCCAGCAGCTCCGCGTCCCGTCGGACCGGCGCCGTGCAGGCCCGGTGCACGATGATGCCGGGCCCGGGAGGCTTCACCGAGACGGCCATGCGCAGCCCAGTCCGCTCGGTCAGGTCGAACCTGGCGCCTGCCATCGTCTCCAGCATCAGGGCGGCGTCGGCGACCGTGGTGGCCAGCGGCCCGTTCTCCAGCAGGCCGCCCCAGCTGTCGGTCCCGACCTGCGCGGGTACCACGCCCGCACCGGGCTTGATGCCGAACAGCCCGCAGGCCGCCGCCGGGATGCGGACCGAGCCGAGCCCGTCGGTGCCGTGCGCGACCGGGACCATTCCCGCCGCCACGGCCGCCGCCGACCCTCCGGACGACCCGCCCGGGGTACGGCGCCGGTCCCACGGGTTGCGGGCGATCCCGAACGTGCTGTCGGTAAACGGGTAGATCGACAGCTCCGGCAGGTTGGTGAGCCCGACCACCACTGCACCCGCCTCGCGCAGGCGCGCCACCACCGGGTGATCCTTGTCCTGCGCGACGCCGGGTGCGGCGGCGCTGCCGAACCGCATCGGTTCCCCGGCGACGGGCACGCTGTCCTTGACCGCCACGGGGACGCCCGCCAGCGGCAGGTCCGCGCGGTCCGCCCGCGCGTCGACCTCGGCGGCCTCCCGGATGGCCTCCGCCGACCTGACCCGCACGAACGCGCCCAGCTCCGGGTTGAGCTCCGCGATCCTGTCGAGGTGCCCGGTGACCACCTCGGTCGCGGTGACCTGGCCCGACCTGACCGCCGCCGCGATCTGTGTGGCGGGACGACCCACCCATTCAGCCATCTCCACATCATCGTCCCGGGCCCGCACCTCCCGCCAGGGGCCTACGGGAGGATGCTGCTGCTACCGCCCCAGGTGCCCGACAGGTGATAGGTCAGGAACGCGAGGACCAGGCCGCCAGCCAGGGACCCGGCCAGCAGCAGCCAGCGCGTCGCGCTGGCCGCGAGCACGTGACGGGCGCGGTCGGCTGACCGGCTCGACAGAATGCGTGGCAGCTTCGGGAGGTAGGAAGCCAGGTGGATGATGATCACGACCACCCAGGCCAGGAAAGACAGGCGGTGGAGCGAGTGCCAGGGCCCGTTGCCCTGACCGAATACGACCATCGCGACGCCGCTGCCGAGGACCGCCACCGTGAGCAGGATGACGAACGGGCCGGTTACGCGCTGCAGCAGCCCGGGCGGCCCCCTGCGCACGTAGGGCGCCGAGCCGGTGTAGTACCGGGTGAACCGCCACAGCGTGGAGGCGATCTTCAGGCTGACCGGACCGATCAGCAACATGCCCAGGAAGACGTGCAGGGTCAGCAGCTTCCCTAGGCTGAGCAGGGTCAGGCACTCCGCGATGAACAGCACGAGCAGGATCGCCCCGGTCATGGCGGTCAGGCGCTGGTTCCCCCGCGGGTCGGGCTGCGTGCGGTCCGATTCATGGCGGCCCGCTCGCAGCCTCTCCCGTTGCCCCGTATTCACAAAGTCGACGCTAGGCCCTTCCGGCCGGCGCCGACATGGGGACTACCGGTGTCTTGACGGTGTATCTAGCTACACCTTTCACCGTTTGCCGAGGTCACGGCAGACACAACCGAGCCCTGGGTGGCCCCGCGGGGGGCTGGCGGGTTACCATCGCCCCGAACGCGTGACCTGGGAGGGGATTCGTCATGGACAAGGATCTGGCCGGGCAGGTCGTAGACATCGCCCGGCGCGTGGTGGCCAGCGGAGCGATCTCGGCTAACGGGCACGGCAACGTCAGCGTCAGGGTGCCCGGCGCGGAGGAGATGTACTTCACCGCGGGTCCCTCGCTGCGCGACCACCCCGCCTCGGCGGTCGCGCGGGTGGGCCTGGACGGGACCCTGCTGGAGGGCGACCTACCGCCCATCCAGGGCGCCGTGGTGGCCATGCATACGGCCATGTACGCCGATGACCCCGACGTCGGCTGCGTGCTCCATACCCACTCGCCCTACGCGACGGCGTACGCGGTCGCCCGCCGCCCGATCGGCTGCTGGATCGAGGCCCTGGCCATGTTCGGGCTGCCGGACGGCGTGCCCGTGGCCGGATACGGGCCCCGTGGATCCGCCGAAGCCGTGGCGAACATCCGGGCCGCCGTGATCCCCGGCGTCCCCGCCGTGCTGCTGGCCAATCACGGCGTGCTGGTCTTCCACCGCACCCCGGACCTGGCCATCCTGGTCGGCGGCGTGGTCGAGGAGGCCGCGCAGGCGGGCATCAACACCGCCGGGATCGGCGGCCCCGTGGAGATCGCCGAGGACTTGCGGGCCGCGGCGCTGCAGCGCGCGATGACCTTCGACCGCCGCGGCACGGTGCACGCGTAGCGCGCCCGGGTCTTTAGTCCGGCTCGTCGTAGCGGACCGGCGTGGAGTACCGCGGGTCCTCGTGACTGGCCCAGTACCGCTCCTTGAGCTGCAGCGTCATCGGCCCGGGCAGGCCCGTTCCCACCGGCGTCCCGTCGATGACGGTCACCGGCATGATCCCGCCTGCCGTGGACGTGACCAGTACCTCGGCCGCCCGGCGCAGGTCGTCGGCGCTCAGCCGGGCCTCGTCCGCTTCCTGCCCCGCCTCGCGGGCCAATTCGATGACCGAACGCCGTGTGATCCCCTGCAACGTGCCGCTGCGCGGCGTGAGCCACCTCCCGTCCACGTAGGCGAACACGTTGTACCCGGGTCCCTCGGTGATCGCCCCGGACAGATCCCGGAGCACGACGAGGTCAGCCTGATGGTCATACGCGTCCAGCAGGGCCAGATCCATGTCCAGCCAGTGGTAGTTCTTAACCGACGGGTCCACGCTCTGCGGCGGGATGCGCGTGACCTCGCTGATCCGCATGCTCGCCCCGGTCGCCTGCCGCTCCGGGCTGCTGATCCAGATGAACGGGACGGCGTAGCAGTAGAACGAGTTCCGGGCGGTGCGCAAGTCCCGGCTGCCGGCCGCGAGGCGGCCGCGCGTGCAGGTCATCGAGACGTACGCGTCGCGGAGCCCCGCGTGGCGGACGCACCCGTGCACGATGTCCTCGATTCCTGCGCGGTCATGCCCCGGGTCAAGCCGCAGCCGGGCCACGCTCGCGCCGAATCGGTCCAGGTGAGCGTCCAGCCGGTAGAACCGCCCGCGCCATACGTGGACCACGTCGTACGTGGTGTCCGACCGGGTGACGCCCAGGTCGAGCACCGAGATCCTCGCCTCCTCGATCGGGCAGTACCGCCCGTCGATCCAGGCCGCTCCATCCGGCCAGGGCGGCCGCACCGCATCGGCACCCGCGCCCGCTCCGCTCACCCAGACCTCCTGTGTCACTTTCGTCTGGCCACAATCGACGATATCGGGCCAACCGCCGCGCGAACAGCGGCGGGCAAACCGGGCTACATCTCCGCATCTGTCTGGGATGCTCATCCCAACGGACACACGGCGCGGGCGGCGGCGCCTCGCGCGGGAAGGACGGCACGATGCCCGGGCAGATTCCGGCCGGCGATATCCACCATCTACGGCTCACGGTGACCGACTTGCAGCGGAGCCGCGAGTTCTATACCAGCGTGCTCGGCTTCCAGGTCGCGGTGGAGTCCCCGCCGGACGACGACCCGTCCGCGGCCGACGTGTACCCCATCTTGTGGGGCGGCGTGGTCATGATCCGCGGGAACCTGCTGATGGGGCTGCGGCCGCTGGCGCCCGCGGATGACCGTTTCGAGCCGGACCGGGTGGGCCTTGACCACCTCAGCTTCGGCGTGCCCAGCCACGATGATCTGGAGGAGGCGGTACGCCTGTTCGACGAGCGCGGGGTGGTGCACGGCGCGATCACCCGGCTGGGGTCGTTCGGCATCGACGTGCTGGCCTTCGAGGACCCGGATGGCATCCAGTTGGAGCTGACCGCGCCGGTGGCCGACTGACCTGCCCGACTGACCTGCCCCGACTGACCTGCCCGGCTGGCGCGGCAGGAGGCCGGGGAGAATCGGGGTGTGAGCGTACAGCTGAACCACACCATCGTCTCCTGCCGCGACCAGCTGCGATCGGCCTCGTTCCTCAGCGAGATTCTCGGCCTGCCACCCGCGTCCCGCTTCGGCCCGTTCCTCGTGGTCGAGGCGGACAACGGTGTCTCGCTGGATTTCGCCGAGACCAGCGGGCCGATCACGGCGCAGCACTACGCGTTCCTGGTCGGGGAGGAGGAGTTCGACGCCGCCTTCGCCCGCATCCGCGGACGTGACGTCCCGTACTGGGCCGATCCCCGTCGGACCCAGCCCGGGTCGATCAATACCCGTGACGGCGGCCGCGGCCTGTACTTCGAGGACCCGGACGGTCATGTGCTCGAGATCCTCACCAGGCCCTACGGCAGCGGCACTTAACCGGCCGCGCTAGCTCAGCGCCCTCCGCGCTAGCCCAGCCCCTAGCCCAGCGGGGTGCGATGAGGCCGAGGGAGCGAACTGGACGGTGGGCGCAGACTCCACACTCGCTCGGGCACACCAGCATGCGGCCGGAGCACGCCGGGTCCCGGCCCGTGACAGCCGTGCCGTCGGTGGCCCCGCAGGGTACGCTGAGGCGTAGCCGGGCGTTCGGGGTGATTCGGGTTGTTGGTCGTCGTTCCCGGGGAGTTCGCGGACGCGCTGGTGCGACGCATCGGTGACGCCGGCCGGCGCTGGGTGGAGGCTGTCCCCGCGCTGGCGGAGCGGTTGTGCGGCCAGTGGCAGATCGAGCTAACCGGCGATGCCGCACTCTACGGTGACAACAACCTGCTGTTGCCGGCCCGCCATGCCACCGATGCGTGCATACTCAAGCTCTGCGTCCCAGGCGAGGACACCGTGGCCGAGGTCACCGCGCTGCTTGCCTGGGACGGCCGGGGGGCGGTGCGGCTGCAGGAAGCCAGCCTGACAGACGGCGCGCTCCTGCTGGAACAGCTGGACAGCGGCCGGGCTCTTTCCGGGCTGGGCCTGTTCGATGCGGCCGAAATCGCCGGCGATCTGATCCGCCAGCTCACCATCCCCGCCCCGCCCGGGCTCTGCCAGCTTCGTGACATAGCTACGGAGATCGCGCAGAACCTCAGGCCCTGGCAGAACGCCCTGGACAGCCCGGTCCCTGCCGGCTGGGTCGGCCAGGCCACCGGGCTCGCCGCCGAACTGGCCGCCGATGCCGGCGCCAACCTGGTCCACGCGGATCTGCACTACGGCAACATCCTGGCCGGAACCCGCCAGCCCTGGCTGGCCATCGATCCGAAGGCCATCGCCGGAGACCCCGAACTGTCAGTTCCCGAACTGATGTGGACACGGCTCGACGAGGCCGAAACCGCCAGCGACATCCGCGCCCTGCTCGCAGCGATCACCCACGCAGCCGCCCTGGACCCCGCCAAGGTCAGGGCATGGACAATCGTCCGAGCGGTCGACTACTGGCTGTGGGGCTTGGATCACGGCTTCACCGAAGACCCAGTTCGCTGCCACCGCCTCCTCGACGCACTGGCCCGGTGATCCACTGGACACGCCCTAGGGCGCTAGCTCCGTGACAGGGCCGCCGCGCCGCGTCGGCATGGCTCGCTGGCCGACCGCCACCTCGAATGCGGCGCGGGCGAGCAGGCGGGTGGAGTCCAGCGCGGGAGTGGGCGAGGCGGCGGGCGGTACCAGGATCGGGATCTCGGTGCAGACCAGCGCGACTGCGTCACACCCCAGCACCGCCAGCTCTCGCTGTCGGTCTCCCCAGCGCCCCCAGCCTCCCGTGCCGCGTTAGATGGGGTATCGGGTCGGTTCGGTGGTGAACTGGCGGCCGGAGGGCGTGGTCCAGCGGATGACGGCCGGGGTCGGTTGCTCGACTTTCCACCGGGGGTCTTGCTTGACCCGATGATCATGCCGGCACTTCGGACCGCCGTTACACAGACAGGTCCGGCCGCCCGCCTCGTACGGGGTGTTGTGTTCGAAATCGCTCTGGGTGGCGGGTCGCCGGCAGGCCGGGGCGGTGCAGGTGGCGTGCCGGATCTCGGACAGGTGCCTCAACCTGACGCCGGGATCATGCCCCTGGGCCTGATGCCGGTGATCACAGTCGTCCGTGGGGATCGGCTCAAGCGCGATGATCAGGTCCCGCTGTCCGGGGATCCCGGTGGACAGCCGCCAGGTCCCGAACCCGCCGGGCGGTCCGCGTCCGTCGCCAGCGCTGAAGGCGAACCCTGACCGTCGTGACTCTCCTGTCGCACGGGGCGGGGCCCGGCCGCCGGCCTCGGGCCTTGCGCAGCCGTGGCCGATGGCGTGCCCGTCTTGGTCGGTGACGGTCACGCACCAGGTGGTCCGCGGGTTGCGGGCGGCCGATCGGGCCAGGTCCCGGGCTAGCGCGGGGTCGATGGGGCCGATGCCGGGGATCTCGCCGGGCCGGTCCGTCAGGTCGAGCACGGTGGTCAGCGGGATGGTGAGGTTAACGCGGCCGACGAATCCGGCCGGCACCCCGCCGGCCCGGGAGTCTCCCGCCGGTGTTCGGCCATCTGCCCCGTCAGGTCCCGGCGGACCTGATCCGCCGTCCCCCGGACGGTCTGGGTCATTCCCAGCGGCCGGGCGGGGACGGGAGTCCTTGTCGAGCAGCAAATCCAGGTAGGCGCGGGCGCGGAGCTCGTCCATGGTCCCGTCCAGCCCGGCCTTGCGCAGCTCCTTCGCCCACCAGGTAACCCGCTGGTCGGCGGCGAGGACCTCGGCGGGCGGGAGTTCCCGGCCGACCAGGGCGGCGTTGCCGGAGTCCTCGGCCCACCGCTCCACCCGGGCATCCTTGGCGGCTTCCTCCCGTCGTTTGCGGGCTGCCTCGGGGGCGACTTGCATCACGGCCCGGGCGATCGCCGCCCGCAGCCCGCCCGGGGTCAGCCGCCCGGCCCGGCCCAGCACCAGCGCCTCGGCGGCGCGGGCCTGGCCGGGGTCCAGCGTCCGGGCAGCGTCGGCGATGATCCGCGCCTTGCCCGCCCGCAGGGTCCCGTCCCGGAACGCGGCCCGGGTGCCGGGCAGCTTGACTTCCAGGTCCCAGGCCAGGTCGAGCAGGCCCGCCGCGGCGCCCTTGGACTCGGCCAGGGCCAGGGACAGCTCGTCGGGAGTGAACTCATCCCAGGCGGCGGGCATCCGGGCCGGGCCCTCCAAGGTGCAGCCCTCGGCGGGGCGGCGCCGGATGAACTCGGCGATGGCGGCATGCTTGCGGGCGGCCATGTGGGCCTCGGCCCGATCCCAGGCGCAGATCGCGCCGACCAGCTCATCGTCGCTGGCGCCGGGGTACCGGTCATCGGTCCCGGCGGCGTCGGCGGCGAACAGGGCCAGCTCCACCCCGCCGGGCGCGGCGTCCAGGATCATCCCGGTGGCGAACGCCCCCGCCGGGCCCGGGTACTCGCCGGGAAACCGCTCCGCCGAGCCGGGCTGGCCCGGGCCGCGGCGGCCGAGGGCGGCGCCGATCGCGGCCAGCGCCCCGGTGGTGCCCATCCGGGCGGCCAGCGCCGCGGCGCGGGCCTCGTCCTCGCCGATCTGCCGGCACTGCGCGATGATCGCGGCCAGCTCCGCCCGGCTGACCTCCGGCGGCCCATCCGGGTCCGGGTCCAGTCCCGGGTCCGCCGGCTCGCCGGCCAGGTAGGCGGCCCACTGCTCGCCGTCCATCCAGTCCGCCCCGGACGGCGGCACCCGCCGCCACCCTGCCGCTTCATCCTGCAGGGGGTCGTGTGTCCGGTGGTTCCGGGCCATTGATCACCGCCCGTCTGACTAGCTGATCTTCTATCAAACATGATAGCGAAAAAAATACTCTGGCGCGACACGACACACCGAATTAATGCCCCAAAGTTTCGGCGACCACGCTCGCGAAGACTGCGCTCTTATACTCAGCGCTACCAAGCGCAGCCGCCCTCGAGCGCGATGAGGCAGGACCATGGCGTCGTTTCACGGACGTATCCGCCGCTGGCGAGCGGACAAGCCCGGCGGCCTGGCCGTGATCGACATTCCCCTTGAGCTGGTCGCCGAACTCGGCGGGCGGCGTCAGATGCGCGTGGCCGGCCTGCTCAACGGCGTGCCCTTCACCAGAAGCACGATGCTCGTCGCCGGCGGCGGCTTCTGCGTAGGGGTGAGCAGCGCGGCGCTCAAGGCCTCAGGCGTCGCGGTAGGCGACGAAGCAGACGTCCAACTCGAGCGCGCCGCCGGCCCATCCGCCTAGCGCCGACGCCTATTCACCGGATCGCGATGAGCAGAACCCCGAGCGCGGCGATCGCGAGGCCGGCGCGCTGGACCCAGCGCAGCCGCTCACCGAGGACCACGCGGGCCAGCAGCACGGTCACCCCGGGGTAGAGCGAAGCCATCACGACCGCCAAGCCGAACATCCCGGTCCTGGTGGCCGCCACGTAGCAGATGTTCGCGATGACGTCGATCACACCCGCGAACGCGGCCGCGAGCAGGAGCCTGCCGTCCACGCCGCGCGCCGGCAGGCCGCGCCGCAGCACCGCCGCGGTGGCCAGGACGGCCACTAGCTCGCCAATCCGCCCGGCCGCCACCGGCCACACCGCGCCCGACTGCCCGGCGTTGCGGATGAGGAGGAAGAATAGGCCGAACGCCGTTCCCGACCCCGCCCCGTATGCAATCGCCCGGCCGGGCCGGCCCGGCCGCCGCGAGGTGCCGGTATCGCCTGCCGAACTGGCCAGCACGACGGCGACCAGGCACAGCCCCGCGCCCGCGTAGACCCCGGCACCGGGACGCTCGCCCCAGGCCAGCGCCACCGCGACCGGCAGGACGGTAGAGACCAGCCCGGATACCGGCGCGACCACGCTCATCGGCCCGGTCGCCAGGCCGACGTAGAAGATGATCAGGCCTAGCCCGCCGACCACGCCAGCGCCGAACCCCCAGGCCAGCCCGGTCAAGCTCACGGCGCCCGGCGAGATCGCCGCCGCGATGAGGGCGGCGATCACTCCCGCGGTCTCGACCAGCAAGAGCACAGTCAGCACGTGTGCCTTGCGGGTGGCCAGGCCGCCGATGAAGTCGCCGCCGCCGTAAAGCACGGCCGCGGCCAGGCCGAGGAGGATCACCATGACTTTTACCTCCGGTAAGGCCGGCCGCAGCCCGCCCTCGCCCTTCTCGTCGTGACTAGTAAAACTATTTTACAGGTCATAACACGACCAGTCAAAGTAGCTATACAGTCACGAGCAGCCAAGATGGCCGACCACGCGAGGAGGGCCGCGGCGACCCGGCAACGCCCGACGCCCCATGCGCGCCCGGCCCGGCCCGGTTAGTCTCTTCATCAGCGCGACAGACGACCGGCCGTCGGCCGGCTGACAAAGGCTGGCCTGGCATGCCTGACGTCCCAACTGGTGCGGCGGTCCCGCCGTCCGGTCATGCGATCGGAGGGGGGAGCAGCAAGATCAGCCTGCCCAAGCCGCTGACCAGCTTCATCGGCAGGGAACGCGAGCTTGCCCAGGCGAAACGGCTGCTCCAGGGCAGCTACCTGGTCACGCTGATCGGTCCGGGCGGCAGTGGCAAGACCCGGCTGTGCATCGCGCTGGCCGCCGAGGTAGCCGACGACTACCCGGACGGCGTCTTTTTCGTCCCCCTGGCGCCCGTCCGGGATCCCGGGCTGGTGCCCTCGACGATCGCCCAGACCATCGGGCTGCAGGACGCCAGGGACCGGCCCCTGATGGAGCACCTGGTCAGCCAGCTGCGCGAGCGGCAGATGCTGATCGTCCTGGATAACTTCGAGCACCTGCTGGCCGGTGCCCCGGTGGTGACCCGGCTGCTGCAGGAGACGACCGCCCTGCGCATCCTCGTCAGCAGCCGCTCCTCGCTGCGCGTCTCCGGCGAGCAGGAGTGCCCCGTCCCGCCGCTGGCGATCCCTGACCCGGGCGTCGCCCCGACGGCTGACTCGCTGGCCGCCTGCGAATCGGTCCGCCTGTTCGCCGAGCGGGCCGCCGCGGCGGTCCCGGGCTTCGCGATCAGCGACGAGAACGCGCCGGCCATCGCGGAGATCGCCCGCAGGCTGGACGGCCTGCCGCTGGCCGTCGAGCTGGCCGCGGCGCGGGTCAAGCTGCTGCCGCCCGAGGCGATCCTGCCCCGGCTGGAACACTCGTTGCAGCTGCTGACCGGCGGCCGGCGCGACCTGCCCGACCGGCAGCAGACCCTGCGCGCGACGATCGCCTGGAGCTACAACCTGCTGACCGAGGGGGCCAGGAGGCTCCTCGGCGCATGCTCGGTGTTCGCCGGGGGCGCCAGCCTGGAGGTCATCGAGACGGTATGCGAGGCCGCGATGGACAGCGCGGCCTGCCGGTGCTCGACGGCCTGCAGGAACTGGTCGACCAGAGCCTGCTGCGGCCGGTGAGCGCGCCAACGGATCGTCGCTCGGTGCGATACGCGATGCTGGAGACGATCCGCGAGTACGCGGCCGAACGTCTGGCGGCGATGCCGGAGGCGGACCGGGTCCGTGCCGCTCACGCCGCGGCCTTCCTGGCCCTGGTCGAGGCCGGCGACCGCCCGCACGCGGGCCTGGCCAGAAAAGAGTGGCTGGAGCGGGTCGACACCGAGCACAACAACATCCGGGCGGCGCTCACCTGGTACCGCCAGCATGACCCGGCCGCCGCGCTGCGCCTGGCCGCCTCGATGTCGGCGTTCTGGTCCCTGCGCGGGCACCATACCGAGGGCAGGCAGCGCCTGGCCGAACTGCTCGACCTGGTTCCCGATCAGACCATCAAA
Source organism: uncultured Actinomycetes bacterium (assembly GCA_963795795.1). Lineage (GTDB taxonomy): Bacteria > Actinomycetota > Actinomycetes > Streptosporangiales > Streptosporangiaceae > Palsa-504. Next base: position 176,773 of record CAWCJS010000001.1, read on the forward strand.
CGAGTCAGCGCCCTGAACGGCGCCGCCTGGCTGGCCATCGACCAGGGTGACTACGCCATGGCCGACGGCCTGCTCGCAGAAAGCATCGCGATCAGCCACGCGCTGGGCGACACGGTCGGCGAGGCGATCGCGACCGTTTACCGTGGTCGCTGCACGATGTCCGCCGGGCGGATCGCGGCAGGAGCACCGGACGTTCAGCGGGCCGTCGAGCTGGTGAACGAGACGGGTGACCGCCCGGCGATCGCGTTCGTGACGTTTTACTCGGCCCTGGTCGCACTCCTAACTGGTCGCCTGGAAGCGGCCTGTGACCTGTTCGCCCGCGTCGGCGCGTCGGCTGCCGAACTGGGTCTAGCCCCGCTAACCGCGCGTGCCCGGCTGATGCTGGGATACCCGCTACTGGACCTGGGCGAGCTGGCCGCGGCCAGGACGGCGCTGGTTGAAGGGTTCCAGATGTCCACGGACGTCGGCGATCGCTGGTTCGTCCAGCTCGGGCTTGGTGCATTCGTCGGCCTGGCGGTCAAGACCGGGCGGCCCCGGTTGGCGCTCCGCCTGTCCGGAGCCGCCGAGGCGTACCGGGACGCGAACGAGTTCTCCATGCCGGAACCGATGGAGGAGATCGTCGCCCGCTGGCTCGGGTCGGCGCACGCCAAGATCGGGCGGGCCGCCGGGCGGCTGGTCGCGGAAGGCAGGCGGCTGACCCCGCAGGAGGCGGTCGACCTCGCCCTGGCGAACGAGCCGGATGACGGCCCGGCGCCGGGTCCCGGGCGGACGCTGACCCGCCGCGAAGCCGAGGTCGCCGCCCTTGCGGCGCGCGGGCTGACGAACCGGGACATCGCCGCCGAGCTGTTCCTCTCGGTCCGGACCGTCGAGGTGCACGTTGACCGCATCCTGACCAAGCTGGGCTTCCACACCAGGACCCAGCTGGCGGCCTGGGCCTACGAGGAGGGCCTGCGCCCAGAAGATACGTAGGGCCTACGTAGTTCTTCAGATGTCTCAGCGCGGCGGCCACAAGCAGAGTTGGCCGCATGAACACTGCCAGCCTGGCCGCGCAGGTCGCCCCGGTCACCCCGGTCGCCCCGGTCGCCCCGGTCGCCCCGGTAAACCGTCTCAGCGCCCCGGCCGCACCGGCGCTGATCCGGACTGCCAGGTGCTGGTGGTGGGCGCCGGCCCGACCGGGCTCGTCCTGGCCGCCGAACTCCTGGCCCGCGGGATCCGCACCCGCATCATCGACCAGGGCGACGGGGTGGCCCTGCAGCCCCGGGCGATCAGCATCCACGCCCGCTCCCTGGAGGTCCTCGACACGATGGGCCTGGCCGAGCGCTTCATCGACCGCGGCCACGTGGTGCGCTACCTCCGCTTCTACTCCCAAGCCAGGTGCCTGGCCAGCCTGGAGTTCCCGCGCTGCGGCTCGCGGTTCGGCTTCGTACTCGATCTCCCGCAGGACGAGACCGAACGGCTTCTCCGCACGAGGATCGCCGAGCTGGGCGGCGCGGTAGAGCAGGGAACCGAGCTCACCGGCCTGACCGAAGGCCCCGATGCCGTCACCGTGACCGTCCGAGCACCCCAAAAACAACCACCCCGGCCAGGCCCAGACGATCACCGCCGGATACGTGGTCGGCTGCGACGGCGCGCACAGCGCGGTCCGCAGAGAACTCGGCCTGACCTTCCACGGGCACCCCTACCCGCAGGACTGGCTGCTCGCCGATGTCCTGATGGACTGGGACCTGCGCGAGGACTCGATGCACGCCTTCTTCAGGCCCGACGGGCTGCCGGTGATCTTCTTCCCGATGCAGGGCCACCGGTGGCGGCTGACGCTGCCCTTCGCCGGGGACCGGGGGGATCGGCACAGGCAGGCTCCCACCCTGGCGGAGATCCAGGAGCTGACCGACCAGCGGGCGCCGCACCCGGTCGCCGTGTCCGACCCCACCTGGCTGGCCAACTTCCGCTGCCACCGCCGGTCGGCCAACGCCTACCGCCGCGGCCGCGTGCTGCTGGCGGGCGACGCGGTACACATCCACAGCCCGGCCGGCGGCCAGGGCCTGAACGCCGGGATCACGGACGCGCACAACCTGGGCTGGAAGCTGGCGCTGGTCGCCGCGGGCGTGGCCCCGGACACGCTGCTGGACAGCTACGGCACCGAACGCCGCCCGGTGGCCGACCAGATCCTCACGCTCACGCACGCCCTGGTCCACTACGGCAGCATGAGCCATCCCGGTCAAGCGACGGGTCCGCGATGTCGTCGTCCCGGCCCTCGGCCGCAGCCCGGCGATCCAGCGCCGGGCCGCCCGCCGGATCAGCCAGGTCTACGTCACCTACCCGCCGGGCCCGCTGGCCCGCCCGGACGGCTTCCGCGGGGGACCGGGAGTCGGGCAGCGCGCGCCCGACGTCAGGATCAGCGGGGCCCGGCCACGCCACCACGCTGCACGGCGTCCTGCGCCATGGCCGGCACGTCCTGGTCATTCCGGCCGCTCACACCGATGCCGTGCTGCACGACCCCGCGCTGGGCCTCTACTGGACGGACCTCGACGTCGTGACCGGTGATTTCAGCGAAGCCCAGGCCTCGAACCGCGGCAAGGGGCTGGTCGTCCTGGTCCGGCCGGACGGTCACGTAGCGGCGCGGGGCAGGCCAGGCCGCATGGACAAGATCACCGGCTACCTGCGCGAGCTATTCGGCGAACCGGCCGGTCAGCCAGCTTCGAGCAGGAAGTACACGTCCGTTCGGCGCTTGGCCGGGTCGTCTTCCCAGTCGCCGTAGACCTCCCAGTTCACCCCGGCCGGGGCGCGCCCGTGGTCCGCGCACCACCGCTCCAGCGCCGAGTACGCGTGCCCCATGTCCGAGTACTCGCCGAAGTGCGCGGTCGTGGCCGCCTCACCCGACGGCGTAAGGATGTGCCTGACCTCGCCACGATCCTCAAACGAAGACAGGACCTCCACGCCGACGTCCACGGTGAGCGTGCCACCCGATCCGCCCCGGTAGACGACGACGTTGTGGTCGGTCCGCACGCCCTGCTGGCGCAGCACGGGCCAGACCTCGTTCAGCAGCCGCACGATGTCGCCGCCCAGCCGCGACGGGGCAGTTGTCGAGCTGATCGCCGCCAGCACCCGCGGGCTGGGCCGATTCGACTGCGCACCTCATACGACACGGTAGAGACTCGCTGTCCACTCGGCGATGGTGGTGACCTCGGCCTGGCGCGGGAACACCTTCTCCAGCAGGACCCGGTGCACCTCGGGGTCGGCGTCGAGGCAGCCGTCCGCCAGGACGGTGAGGCGATAGTCCAGGTCCGCGGCCTGGCGCAGCGTGGAGAGGACCACGCCGCTGGTGGCGATGCCGGCCAGGACAAGGCTGTCGATGTCGCCCGCCCGGAGCACCATGTCCAGGTCGCTCCCGGCGAACGCGGATACCCGGCGCTTGTTGATGACGACCTCGCCGGGAGCCGGGGCGACGGCGGGGTGAATGAGCGAGCCGGGATCACCGTCGATGTACCGGCCGGTTCCCCTGATCCCCGCGAAGGTCGGGTTGCGCGGGCCGACCTCGGGGTAGCCCGGGCGGAACGCGATGGTCACGTACATGACCCGGATACCGGCGCCGCGGGCGGCATCCGCGGCGGTGGCCAGCCGGGGCAGGTAGCCCACCTCGCCGCGGAAGCGGTCCACGATGCTCTGCTGCACATCCATGATGAGCAACGCTGTCGACGCCAACCTGGCTCACTCCTCTGCTGACCCTCGCCCCGACCTGCCCGCCTGCCGTCACTGTAACGGAACGGTCATTCCGGGCAGTTCGGCGGGACGTCCAGCGCCGGGTTGCGGTCGAAGAAGCCGAACGGCTTGAGCCAGAACGACACGGCGTCGACCGGCATCACCGGCCAGTCCTCCGGCCGGGTGATGTGGTGGATGCCGAACACGTACCAGAGCACGACGTCGGTGTTCTCGATCGGCCGGTCCGCCGCCGTCCAAGCTGGCAGCCCAGAATCGCGCGCGCTCAGGTTCGGGAACTCGCCGCACGGCCAGCGCTCGTCCGCCCGGTATGGCGTGACCCACAGCGTGTGCCCGATGGCCTCGGCCCGCCGGAACGCCGGCGTCGACGGGTCAAGCAGCGGCGGGAACATCCCCGACGGCACCAGCTTGTACCCGACCCCCGAGCCCAGCGAGTTGCGCACGTTGTCGTTGACCACCTTCCACCCGCGCTGCGTGCCCCAGTCGTAGTCCTGCTTGCCCTCTGCCTCGGTACGCAGCGGCGTACTAGAAACCACCAGCCCCAGCCCGTACGGATCGGCCTCGGAGATCCCGGTGGCCCGCGACTCGGTCGCGTAGACCGTGTTGTCAGGCCCGTCCACGTCAAGGTCCAGCCGCGCCACGATGAAGTGCTGATGGAACGGCGCGTAGGTCCGCTGGTCAACGACCGTTCCGTTGTCGGCCAAGCCGGAAGCTCCGACGTGCGAGGTCACCAGGATCCCGGTGGCGCGGACCTCGCACTCGATGTTCCCGTCCTGGTAGAACCGCCAGTACACCAGGTACTCGTAGTTCGCCACGGTGACGTGGAAGGAGACCACCAGCCGCCGGGCCCGGCGCACCGCGGCGCCCGCCCGCTCGTCGACGTGCTTCCACAGCACGCCGTTGTCCTCCTCGTGGACGCAGATCGCGTGCGCGATCGTGCGCGGCTCGCCGCGCGAGTCGTGCACCACCGCGTCCAGGTAGGTGATCTCGCCCAGGCAGTCGCAGCCCAGCTCCAGCGAGGTGGTCATGAACCCCAGGCCCCACTCGCCGATGTCGAACGCGGTCCGCCGGTAGTGGTCGGGGCTGGGGTCCCGGTACGGCACGAACATCTCCGCGAACGACATCCGGTGCGCCACCGACCGGAGCCGTCCGGAGTCCATGAACCCCACCTGGTGCAGGACGAGGCCCTCGCGGTGGTTGAACCCCAGCCGCAGCTGCCAGTTCTGCCAGGAGAGCAGCTGACCGTCCAGCGTGAAGCCGACCCCCTCCGGCTGGCTGACCTGCAGGGGCTTCACCGACGCGCAGCGGCATCCCGCTCAGCTCGGGCAGGTACTCGCCCCGCACCGTCAGGGTGGTCAAAAGCCGTCGTCACCGGATCCCAGGCTGTCCTCGATCTCCAGCACCGTCATGGTGTTCAGGTCGATGACCGCGTGCAGCCCGGTCACGTGGTGGGCGTACGGGTTGCCGTGCTCGCTGCCGCGGTACCAGACGTCGGACCAGCCGATCCGCCTGCCCCAGTAGCGCTCGGGAACCAGCGCCGCACCGTAGGCCCACATGTCGGTCAGCACGAGGGATAGGTCGGTGATCCCGCGCCGCGCCAGCGCCTCGACCATGGCCGGGTGGGCGCGGAGCACCTGGTCGCACTCGTGCCATTCGTCCACGGTCATGTTCGGGTGCTGGCCCGGCAGGTCCTCCCACGCCGTGACCGCGTCGCTGGTCAGCGAGACCGAGGCCCGGTAAGCGAGCCCGTCCGAGCGGTCCCAGCACACCACGACCGCCTGTCGGTCGGCTACACCGCTGGCCTCCAGGGCAGGCAACTCGTCCTTCGGGGGCTCCCTGAGCTCGATCGACGCGAACCGCCAGCCGGCGCCGACCCCGCGATCGCGCCGCAGGATGGCGGCCGCCTGCCGGGTCTCCTCCGCGGTCAGCGGATCCAGCGGATGTGCCATCGTCCCTCCATTCCCACAAGCCCCCATCTTGACACGATCATTTATCCCGAACGATGTCACTGCATCCCCCGCGCCCCCTCATCCGGCCCGGTGGCCACCGCCCGGCCCTTGCGGGCCCCACGCCCGGGGCCCTAGGTTGCGCCCATGCACAGTGTGGATGCCACCACCGAGGCGATGATCCGGTCGGTCCTCGCGTACGCCGAGAACCGCCTGCGCCTGGACCCCGTTCCCCTGGACAAGGGCTCGCGGGACCCCGCCGAGCTGGACGCGCAGTTCCAGGGCCTGCCCGACGCCGAGCCGCACCTCCCCGACCAGGTGCTCGGCGTCTACGCGTCGGTCATCGCGCCCGCGGTGATCTCGGCCGACAGCCCGCGCTTCCTCGGCTTCATCCCGGCCGCGCCGACGAAGGCCTCGCTGCTGTTCGACATGCTCGTCTCCTGCGCCTCGATCCAGGGCATCTCCTGGCTGGAGGCGGCCGGCGCGATCCACGCCGAGAACAAGGTGCTGCGGCTGATCGCCGACCGCGCGGGGATGCCGGCCACGGCGGGCGGCTGCTTCGTCTCCGGCGGGTCGGCCGGGAACCTGTCCGCCCTGGTCGTGGCCCGCGAGGTGGCCAAGCGCAAGGCCGGGCCGTCCGCGCTCGGCCGGCGCTGGCGGGTGGCGGTCGGCGAGGACGCCCATTCCTCCATCATCAACACGATGCGGATCTGCGAGATGGACGCCCTGATCGTCCCCTCCGCCGATCACCGGCTGACCGGCGCGGGCCTGCGGGCCGCGATCGAGGCGGACGGCGACCCCGCCTCGCTGGCCGCGATCGTGGCGACGTCGGGGACCACGAACGCCGGCATCATCGACGACCTGGCCGGCGTGGCCGCCGTCGCGCACGAGTATCGGCCTGTGGTTCCACGTGGACGGCGCCTACGGCGGCGCGGGCCTGTTCGCGCCGAGCATCCGGCACAGGTACGACGGCATCGAGCACGCCGACTCGTTCATCGTCGACCCGCACAAGTGGCTGTTCTCCCCGTTCGACTGCGCGGCCCTGCTGTACCGGAACCCGTCGGTGGCCAGATCCGTGCACAAGCAGGACGCCTCCTACCTCGACGTCATCCACGACACGCCGGGGGAGTGGAACCCGACCGACTACGCCTACCACCTGACCAGGCGCGCCCGGGGCCTGCCGCTGTGGTTCTCCCTGTCGGTCTACGGAGTCGACGCGTACAGCGAGGCCATCGAGGTGGCCATCGACCTGGCCCGCCAGACCGCGGCGGAAATCAAGGCCACCGACCACCTGGAGCTGATCCGCGAACCCGAGCTAGGTGTGGTCCTGTTCCGCCGGCTCGGCTGGGACGCCGCGCAGTACACCGCGTGGGCCGACCAGCTACTCCAGGACCAGGTGGCCTTCATCCCCCCGTCCGCCTGGGAAGGCGAGACGGTCGCCAGGTTCGCCTTCCTCCACCCGCACACCTCGATGGACCTAGTCCGGGAGATCCTCGACCGGATGGCCTAGCTCGCCCGGTAGGGCGTTTTCATGATCGCGAAGACTTGTACCCCCGTTTCGGGGCTAAAAGTCTTCGTGATCATGGTCGGTGTCTGGCTCCTCCACCTACCCGATGGCCTGGTCCGTCAGCCGAACAGGCGCTGTAGCAGCTCGTCGATGGTGTCGGCGCCGGCCTGCATGGCTGCTTCCTGGTCGTCGGACCTGGCCACCAGCAGGGCGACCTCGTTGACCGCCGCCAGCAGCACGTGAGCGAGCGTGTCGACTAGCTCGGGCCGCGTTTTCCCCTCGTCCGCGATGCTCTGGAGCACGGACCTGAGCAGGCCAAGGGCAAAGTCCTCATCCATCGACCGCCATCGTTCCCAACCGAACACGCGCGGCGCGTCGATGAACACGATCTGCCGCACCACCGGATCTCCGGCCAGCCGGATCGTGGTCAGGAACCCGGCCCGCAGCGCGGCCACGGGCCCGTCGGCCCGGCTCGCGGCGGCGAGCGTCTGCGCCCCGAGGCTGGTGTCGATCTCGATGACCACCGCCTCGAAGAGGGCCTCCTTGCTGGGAAAGTGGTGATAGAGCGACCCCCGGCTAACCCCCGCCTCCCGGAGCACCGCCTCGATCGAGGTGTCGTCGTAGCCGCGTTCGGCGAACATGCGGGTCGCGACCACGATCAGCTGCCCCCGCGTCGCCTCCCCCCGGGCGACGTTCCTGTTCACCCGCTCCCCGGGATTGGCCCGCTCCTCCGCTCGAGCCTGCCGTACGACATCGCGCCAGTCCACGGTCGATCCCTCCGGCTGCCCCGTCTCGCCCCGCCTGCCCGTCGCCTCCGTCCTGCCCGTCGCCTCCGGCTGGCTCGCCGCGTCCCCCCCGCCAGTGGTCCCAGGTAGGTCCATCTCGGCTCCTCGTCAGGGTCTGAAACACTTGACAGACCGACTGTCGGTCTATTTAAACTAGACCGACAGTCGGTCTAGTAACGATAACGCCTCTACTAGGAAGGCGAGCGTAATGCAGCTATCCGAACTCAACGCCCATCGGCATACCGCCGCGACCCGTTCCGGCGAGATCAGCTACCTCGACATCGGCGCCGGGCCGGTGGCGCTGTTCGTGCACGGCATCGCGAGCAACGCCTACCTGTGGCGCCACGTCATCGGCGCCGTGGCCGCGCACCGCCGGTGCATCGCCCCCGACCTCCCGCTGCACGGCCAGAGCCCGGTGGGCGCCGGCCAGGACCTGTCGCTGGCTGCCTTGGCGGCGGGGCTTGAGGACTTCTGCGAGGCGCTCGGGCTCACCGGCATCGACCTCGTCGCCAACGACACGGGCGGAGCCATCGCCCAGATCTTCGCGGCCCGCCAACCGGGGCGGCTGGCCACGTTCACCTTGACCAACTGCGACACCCAGAACGACATGCCGCCCGACGCCTTCAAGCCGATGATCGAGCTCGCCGCCGCCGGCCAGCTCGCGCCGACCGCCGTCGCGATGATCGCTAACCCAGAAGTCGCCGCGAAGATCTCGTTCGAGTCGGTGTACGAGCACCTGGACCGGATGGACCGGGAGGTGATCCGCTCCTACCTGGAGCCGTGTTTCGGCACCCTGGAGCGGGCCCGCCAGTTCGAGCGGCTGCTGACCTCTCTCGACGCCGGTGACCTTCGCGCGGTCGAGCCGCAGCTCAAGGAGCTCACCGTGCCCACCCTCATGGTGTGGGGGACGGGGGACACGTTCTTCGACGTCTCCACGGCCTACTGGCTGCGCGACACCATCCCCGGCGCGACCGGGGTGATCACGATCGACGGGGCCAGGCTGTTCTTCCCTGAGGAACGTCCCATGGACCTGGTGCCGCACCTGGAGCGGCACTGGGCCGCCGCCACGGCCGCCCTGCCTGATGCGTAAAGGAAAAGGCCCTGCTGACTCCGGCTGTTCTTGAGCAGCCGGATGAGATCCGGTCCTGAGCCTGAGGCGGCTACGCTCGCGTCGTGCCTGTTACCTGGGAGCCCGCCGCGGCGGGGGTCTTGCGCCTGCCCTCGGGTCGGCTTATCCGGGGCAGGGGACTGAGCCGACCGCTTCCCGAGGGCCCCGAGCCCACCTTCGCGCTGTACCTGCTGGGCCACGAACCGCCGCCCGTCACCTGGGAATGCCGGTGGCTGCGCTGGCCCGACTTCGGGCTGCCCGCCGACCGCGCGGCCACCGCCGACGCGCTGCGCGAGGCATGGGCGCGCGCCGAAGCCGAGCGCGTCGAAGTCGCCTGCGCCGGCGGCCACGGCCGGACCGGCACGGCCCTGGCCTGTCTGGCCGTGCTGGACGGGATACCCAGCCGCCACGCCGTCGCCTACGTCCGGGAGCACTACCGTCTGCGCGCCGTCGAGACCCCTGGGCAACGCCGTTTCGTCTACCGGTTCTGCTAGCGCGGCCGTGCGCCCCGCCGACGGCGAGCTCACCCAGCAGCGCCTCCGTGACCTTAGCCCGTTCGAGTGACTGAGCCCAGGTTTCCATTCTATTCGATTATATGTTTCAATAGGAGCATGGCCCGGATAAGGGAGACGCCATGCTCACAACCGCAACCGCAACCGTAACCGCGACCGTCGGCCACCCCGCGGTCGCCGCCCTGCTCGGACTCGGGGCTGCCGCGCTCGCCGCCGTCGTGGTGGCCATGGCCTGGAACGTGCACGTCCGCCAGATCCGGCTCGCCGAGCTCCTGGCGCGCCGTCAGGTCATGGCCACGGCGGAGGAGACCGCCGAGACGCCCGTCGAGGCGGCTGCTCCCGCGGCGGTCAACGGCGGCAGTCACGGAAACAGCGGCAGTCACGGAAACGGCGGTGGTAACGGGAACGGCGGTGGTTCCGGGAACGGCGGCGGTTACGGGAACGGCGGTGGTCACGGGAACGGCGCCGTCCCGGAGGCCAGGGGAGCCACCCGCACCAGGCCAGCGCAGCTGGTCATCGACGGCCCGGACACCGTGGTCGCCGGCGAGCAGGTCCGCTACAGCGTCCGGCCGTCGGGCAACGGGAAGGTCGTGACGTGGGCGGCGGGCGGCGGCTCGGTGTTCCAGTCACCCGACCCGGCCCACCCCGACCAGCTGCTCCTGATCGCCGACCGGCCGGGCAACCTCATGATCACCGCGCGGGTCCGCGAGGGCCTGACCGAGCGCCGCGAGACGAAGTCCATTACCGCCGTGCCGGACGGTGCGGATGCTCCGTCGCCGTTCACACCGCGGGTCTTCCTGCACGCGTGGGGTCTGGTCGTGGTCGCCGTGGCGATCGTCGGATTCGCCGCTGCCCTCGTGGCCCTGGGCAACCTCGCCGCCTCCGACTTCATCGCCCTGGTCGCCCCGCTCGGTGCGTTGCTGGCCGTGCTCATGGTGGCCATCCCCAGGACCGACGGCGACCCGGGCCGTCAGCCCGACAGCGGGAGGGACCCGGCCCGGCCCAGGCTATGGCGTCGGTAAAATCACCGCGCCGACCTCGAGGCGGCCCTGGGCCAGTCAGGCGGGTAGGGACCGGGGGAGCCCGAAGCGGGCGAGCACGCTGTTGTCGAAGCGGTCGATCCTGCTGATCCGCTCTCCGTCCAGGGTGATCACGATCATCCCGTTCGCGTGCAGGACCGGGGCGTGCGGGTCGAACGCGTATATGCCGAACGCCGGCTGGCCATTCGCCCGCGTAGCGACGAGCCGGTAGCGGCGGCCCAAGGCGAAGACCAGGGTGAAGAATTGCGCGCAGAGTTCGTGGCCCTGGTACTGCAGCGGCACCGGCGGCATGGTCAGCCAGGCGTCGTCGGTAAGCAGAGCGACGATGCCGTCCACGTCCGCGGCCTCGAACGCTTGGGTGAGCCGGTCGACGAGTTCGGCCTCGGCGCGGGAGTGCGGGAGCGGCGGCTCCTGCCCGGGTGGCGGCAGGTGGCGCGCGAGGGTGGCGCGGGCCCGCTTGAGGGCGCTTTCCACCGACTGCTCGCTGGTCGCCAGGATGTCCGCCGCCTCACTGGCGCGGAAGTCCAGCACGTCGCGCAGGATCAGCGCGGCCCGCTGCCGGGGCGGCAGGAGCTGCAGCGCGGTCACGAACGCCAGCGAGATCGCCTCCCTGGCCTCGTACCGAGCCTGCGGGCCGGGCGCGGTGTCGGGCAGTTCGTCGAGCAGCACGTCGGGGTACGGCTCGAGCCAGGTGATCTCGCCGAGCCTGGTGGGCTCGGGCGGGGTGATAGCCCGGTTGGGCCACTCTGCCGGCGGGCGGCGGCTGGCTGACCGCAGCGCGTTCAGGCTGCGGGTGGTGGCGATCCGGTAGAGCCAGGTGCGCAGCGAGCTGCGCTGCTCGAAGCCGCCCAGGCTCCGCCAGGCGGTCAGCAAGGTCTCCTGGACCGCGTCCTCCGCGTCCTGCGCCGACCCCAGGATGCGGTAGCAGTGCACCTCGAGCTCGCGCTGGTAGGGCTCCACGAGCTGGCTGAAGGCCTGCTCGTCCCCGGCCTGCGCGCGGTCGATCAGATCCGTCGCCATGATCGCCATCCTGGCATCACTTCTTTCCCTAGCCGGGCCCGGTCCTTCGTGACCCGCTCACTGATACCGACACCGCCCGCGCGCGAAACCGGGCGCGGTTTCGTCGCCCTCTTTGCGGAAGGGCTCGTGTCTACCTCACCAGAGCCGGCCCGCCTGGGTCCGGCCCCGGTGAACAAGCCCAGTGAACAAGCACAACGAAGGAGCATTTCGATGACCACATTCCTGTTCTCGTACCGCATGCCGAAGGGTTACGTCCCGAGCGGGACCGACGCGGTGGCGGCCTGGACGGCGTGGTTCGAGGAGCTGGGGACCCGCGTGAGCGACCGGGGCAACCCGGTGTTCGAGTCGGCCAGCCTCGGCCACTGCGGTGACGACACCAGTCTCGGCGGCTACTCGCTCATCACCGCCGAAGACCTGGAGGAGGCGCTCGCCCTGGCCAAGGGCTGCCCGGCCCTGGCCGAAGGGGCGGGCGTCGAGGTCGGCGTGATCACGGAAATCAACCTCAGCCGGGACGGAGCAGTGTCATGACGGAGGCGGTTCGCGGCCTCGTCGGGCCGCGGTATCCCGAAGGGTCGGCCAGGGTGCTGACCGTCCTGCTCACCTCGGTGGCGTACTTCATGGTGGCGCTCGACACCCTGGTCGTGGTGACCGCGCTGCCGTCGATCCACCGCGACCTGGGCGGGAACGTCGGGACCCTGCAGTGGACGGTAAACGCCTACGTGCTGGCCTTCGGGGCGGGCATCATCACCGCCGCCGCGCTCGGGGACCTGATCGGCAGGCGCCGGATGTACGTGCTCGGGCTCGCCCTGTTTACGGCCGCCTCGGCCGCCTGCGCGCTGGCCCCGAATATCCCGGCCCTGATCGCGTGCCGCGCCGTCGAGGGACTCGGCGCCGCGATCATCATGCCCCTCGGGCTGACGCTGCTGACCTCGGCCTTCCCGGCTGAGCGGCGCGGGGCCGTCGTCGGGATCTGGGGCGGGGTGGCCGGTCTGGCCGTGGCCAGCGGGCCGCTGATCGGCGGGGCGGTGACCCAGGGGCTGAACTGGCACTGGATCTTCTGGGTCAACGTCCCCGTGGGGATCCTCGCGGCCGCCGGGGCCCGGCTGCGGCTGGCCGAGAGCCGCGGGCCCGCCACCCGCCTCGACCTGCCCGCGCTCGTCCTGGTCGCGGCCGGGGTTGGCGCCCTGACCTGGGGCCTCGTCCAGGCCGGCCAGGCCGGCTGGGGCAGCGTCCAGACCGTGGCCGGGCTGGCCATCGGCGCCGCGGCGATGCTCGCGTTCGTCGCCTGGGAGCGGCGGACCGCCGCGCCGATGATCCCGCTCGGGCTGTTCAGGTCCGGCAGCTTCTCGGCCGCGGTCGCTACTCAGTTCCTCATGGCGGCAGCGATCTACTCGGCGGCGTTCCTGACCAGCCAGTACTTCCAGTTCGGGCTGGGGGACTCGCCGCTCGGGACCGGGCTCCGCTTCCTGCCCTGGACCGCGACGCCCATGGTCGTCGCGCCGATCGCGGGCGCGGTGTTCGACAAGGTCGGGGCTCGCCCGCTGATCGTGCCTGGCTTGGCGATGCAGGCGGCCGGGTTCGCGTGGATCGTGTACCTCGCGGCCCACTCGGCCGGCTACGCCAGCTACGTCGTCCCGTTCCTCCTCGCGGGCGTGGGGATCTCCATGGCGCTCCCGTGCGTCTCCGCGGCCGGCCTGAACTCGGTCGACCCGGCTTCGCTCGGCAAGGCTGCGGGCGTGATGAACACCACGCAGCAATTCGGGGCCGTGTTCGGGATCGCGGTCGCGACCACCGTGTTCAACGCGCACGGCAGCCTGGCCTCCGCAGCCGGCATCGTCAGCGGCTACCGCCCCGCCCTGGCCGTCGGCGCGTCCCTGTCGGCGCTAGGCGCCGTGACCGCCCTAGCCATCCGGCGCTCCCGGGCCGGCCAAGCCGGGCCGGCCCGCCCGGGCCCCGCAGGCACGGAGGAAGACCGGGCCGTGGTGAGCGCCGCGGCGCGGGCCCGCTAACGGGGCCGGCCCGGGAAGCCCCGCGCCCCCGAGCGCGCGGAGTACCGGGCCGAGGTGCGGACCGACTAACGGGGGCCGGCCCGCGTCCCCTTACCGTGACCCTCCCGGCCCCGGGAGGGTCACGGTGAACGGCTCGAGGCTCTGCTGGGTCGCGATCGAGCCCAGGCCGGTAACGGCGGAACCGGCCGGAGCCAGGGCGGTGAGTTGGTAGCTTCCGCCGGACTGCGCTCCGGTGAGGCCGCTGATCTGCGCGGGTGCCCACACCGTCCCGGTGGCCGAGGTCCACACGCCGATCTCCCGCTGCCCGGGCCCGCCGAACTGGCCGGTGGCGGCGAAACCACTGGAGCCCGAGGTCAGCGCGGTGAAGGTCGTGTCCGGTCCCGGCGACCTGAACGGCACCTGCTGCCAGGTGTTCCCGCCGTCGACGGACAGCTCGGCGAACGGCAGCGGACCGGCCGCCGTCGATTCCTGGCCCAGGGCGACCACGCGGTCGCCGCTGATCGCGATCTGCTGGAGGGCGGCGCCGGTGGCGCCCGCCGGCATGGCCAGGACGATCGTCCTCCAGCTCTGGCCGTCGGTCGTCGTCCACACCGCCGGCCTGCCGTCGTGCGACCCGGCCGACACGAAACCGTGCGCGCTGGCCGCGACCGCGAGCACCTGGCTCGAGCCGGTGGCGTCGTTCACGTCGTGCGCACGGACCCAGAAGGTCAGGTTCGGCGACCACCACACGTCGGCCACGCAGTTGCCACCCGGAGCGACCAGCTTGCCGACGATGATGTACCCGGCCGGGCCCGCGGCGGTGGCCACGGCGGCCACCCCGGCCAGGTCAGCGGTGATGGAGCCGGAGCCCGTGATGAACTGCCAGGTCGTGCCGTCAGCGGAGGTCGCGATGTAGGGCCCGGGCGCACCGACCGCGAGCCAGCCGGCCGAGCCGTGGGTGACGCCGGTCAGGTCCCGCAGGCCCGTCCCGGCGGGTACCGAGGTCAGCGTGGTGACCAGGGCCCAGGAGTTGCCTGACTGCTTCCGCCACACCGCCGGGTAGCCATCCGCGCTGCCCACCGCGACCTGCTGGCCGTCAGCGACCGCCAGCCCGTTGACCGTGAGCTCAGGGACCACGCCGCCCGGGATGCCCGCCAGCGAGATCGGACGCACGGTCCCCGCCGTATTCGCCTCGACGAGCATCGCCTGCTGGCCGATCTTGCTGGCCGCGGTGTACCCGACCGCGACGATGGTCCCCGCGGGCGCGACCGTGGCGCCGACCACGGACTCGTCAGCGGCGTCGCCGAGCGGACCGGTCGGCAGCCAGTTGGCGCCGTCCCCGGTGCTCGTGTAGGCCACGAGCCGGTTCGCGGCGCTGGTCCCCGCGACGACGAACCCGTAGACGCTGCCCTTCACCACGCCGGGGGTCCAGCCGCCGGTCGCGTCGATGGTTCCCGCGTACTGCCAGGTTCGGCCGTTCGGGGAAAAGTACGCCACGCCATCGCTGGCGCCGTTCGCCGAGCGGCCCGGCCTGACCGCGATCAGGCCCGCGCTGTCGAACGCGACGCCCGTGATGGACGGGCCCGCACCGTGATCGGCCGGGATGCTCACCCGCG
Source organism: uncultured Actinomycetes bacterium (assembly GCA_963795795.1). Taxonomy (GTDB): domain Bacteria; phylum Actinomycetota; class Actinomycetes; order Streptosporangiales; family Streptosporangiaceae; genus Palsa-504. Next base: position 192,009 of record CAWCJS010000001.1, read on the forward strand.
TCCACGCCGATCCGCCGTTGGTGCTCAGCCACGCTCCCGAGTAGGTGGTCCCGTTCGCCGCGACTTCGCCCGAGATCAGCGTGTCGTCACCCAGCCAGGTGGCGTAGGAGATGTTCAGCACCCGCTCGCCCGCGGCCGCCAGCCCGAGTTGCGCCGCCGTCAGGCGGTGCCAGGTCACGCCGTCCGGTGAGGTCCAGATCACCGCCTGCGACGCGCCGCCGCCGGCCGGGCCGGAGCCCGCGGCCAGGTAACCCTGGGCGGTCCTGGTCATGACCCAGATCGAGTCGCCGGGCAGTTGCGGGGTGATCCCGTGCGCGGCCGCGAGCGTCCAGGTCTGACCATCCTGGCTGGTCCAGAGGGCTTGCTGCCCGATCGCGGCCCATCCCCCCGGCCCGCCCGCCAGCAGCGAGGCCTGGTGCCCGAGCGGGGCCTGGCCGCCGCCCGGCGCCTGCACCGAGGCCAGCCGCCAGGTGGCACCGGCGTTGCTCGACACGAAGAACTGCTGGCGGACTAGGCCATCGCTCGTCTGCGAGCCCATCGTCACGATCGTGTTCCCCGAGGCGACGATGCGGTTGATGGTCTGGAAGACGCCGCGCTGCTGCTGTCCGGGATAGCTACCGAACGCCGCGGCGGTGAGCGCCTGAGGCAACGCCGGGCCCTGCTCGCGGGGCTGGTTCGCCGCGAGCTGCCCGAACTTCGGGCCGTGCCCGGTCAGCAGCGCGAGCGCCAGCGCAGCGACCCCGACGAGCACGATGACCGGGACCACCATCCTGGCCGTACGCCGGGTGACCCCGCTCCGCCTGCCGTCCCGTCGCCAGCTCGCAGGCAGTTCCTCCTCGAGGAGGAGGGTGTCGTTCCCCCCGCGCCGGCCATTCGCCGGCGGGGTCAGCTCGGCGGTGCCGGAAGCCCTCTTCCACCCGAACGAGCGGTCCCACTCAGAGGATCCCTCCCACTCGGGCGAACCCTCCCACTGGGCCGAACCCTCCACCTCGGGCGAGCGCTCCCACTGGGCCGAACCCTCCACCTCGGGCGAGCGCTCCCACTGGGCCGAACCCTCCACCTCGGGCGAGCGCTCCCACTCGGGGGATCTCTTCCACTCGGGCGAGCGCTCCCACTCGGGGGATCTCTCCCACTCGGGCGGTTGCTCTCGCTCGCGCGAACGCCCCCACGGCCGGGCGGGCCCGTCGACGCGCAGCGCGCCGCGATCCTCGCGCGGCTCGGGTTCGGCCTCGGCGAAGACCGGCGCGCTCAGCAGGGCCCGCGTGGGCCCGGGCCAGGTCCCGTTCACGGGCCCCGGCGTCACGGATCCCGGCCCGGCGTGCCGTCCCGCGTAACGTGGCGGTGAACCTGGCGCCCCTGTAGCCGGGGGAAGTGAGCCTGGCGCGGCTGCCGCCGGGGGAGGGGAGCCCGGCGCCGGTGCGACCGAGGGTGGCACCGGGGGCCTGCGAGGCGGCAGCGGGCTCGGCTTCAGCTGCTGGCGCGGGTAGAACGCCGGCTCCGCGGGACGCGGCGGCGTCGCGCCTTCCGCCGGGCGCGGCAGCGGCGTGCTTTCCGCGGGACGCGGCGGCGCGCCTTCCGCCGGGCGCATTGGCGGTGTACTTTCCGCCGGGCGCGGTTCCCACTGGATACCAGACTCACGCCACATGCCCTGTGATTTCTGCCAGGGGGAAGGCTCGACCGGCTCCCTCCTGGTCCCCGGGCCCGGACGCCCCGGCTGGAATCCGGGGCCACCCGGCCGGCCCCACAGCGCCCGGGTCGCGCCGACCACCGGTTCGGCCGGCAACCCAGCGCCAGAAACGCTCCACGCACCCGCCGCCTTCGAGCCATTCCCGCCACTGGCACCGGCCCCGTTCTGCGGCGCAGGCGCCGGGAAACCGGACGAGGGCGTCATGGCGCTATCCGACTCCCGGCGGGGCCAGGGCACCAAGCCCGCCTGAATTGGCGCCGCGTCGTCCCGGCCATCCTCGTCAGGTGTGCGCAGGAACCAGCCCGCCGCCGGAGCCACCCCCGGCCAGGCCTCCTCCTCGCCCGCAGGCTCGTCATCCATCAGGTCGCGGGCGCTTGGCCCGGTCTCGCCCGGATCCGGATCGGCTAGGTCGCGCGCGGCCGAATCGCCCTCGGCCCGTTCCGGGTACGCCGGCTCGACGTCGGCCTATCTCCGCGTCGTCCGGTTCCCCATCCGACGGCTCGAGGTCGGCTACGCCGGTCGTCCGGTCCGCGATCCGTCGGCTCGAGGTCGGCTATCTCCTCGTCGTCCCGTTCCCCATCTGCGGAGTCGTCGTCCCAGTCGCTGGCATCCGGCTCGTCCGCGGACCCATCCTCGCCACCCGGCTGGTTACCGTCCGCGACGGCGGCCGCGCCCCACTGGGGCGGAACGAGGCTCGGCGGCGGCGTCCACCACGGGGCGAGGTTCTCCGGCCAGTCCCAGCTGTACCTGGCCGTACGCTGCGGTTCTTCGGCTGGAGCAGGCTCCTGATAACGATTCTCACTCGACCAGTCGCTCTCAGTGTTCATCTCGGGCCCCAGTTCAGCCAAATCTCGGACGAGATGTCACGATCCTCGCCGATCCCTACCACTTTCGTACGGGTCGTACCCGCGGTTCGATGTTACCCATTGAGAGCGAGTGTGTACAGAGGGCTATTTTGTACCCGAGCCCGACCAAACGCGCAACGCGCCGACCCGGAGCCGGCGGCTCAGCCTGGACCGGGGCGGTCCATCCGCGGCGTCTCCTCCTGGGCCTGGATGAGGCCATAGCCGATCGCCTGGGCGGTGGTCAGATAGTGGCCCCGACGCGCGTCCTCGCGGATCTCGTCCGTCTCGCGGCCGGTGACGTCGGCCAGTTTGAAGTACAGGGTGTCGAGCATGCGGCAGACCTGCTGCTCGCGGGCGCTGACCGCGCTGGCGGTCCCGCCGAACTCCAGCCTCGGCTCGCTGAGCGTGAAGGACGCGTTCGGGTAGCCGGTCCGGCGCGGGCAGCAGGCGAGCACGCCGAGCGCGGGCCCGCTGATCTCCCCGCTCACGCACCCGTGTACCGGGACGCGCATCACGTCGAGGATGCCCATGACGGTGAGCGCGGCGGGCAGCTCGGCCCGCAGGTTCTGCAGTTCCAGGCGGATCGGCTGGTGCCCTTCCGCGTCCAGCGTGAGCAGCTGCGCCGAGAGCCGGGCGGCCGCGTCGTCGTCCAGGAGACCCGAGGCCAGCACGATCCGCCGCTCGAGCAGCCGTTCCAGCAGCCGCGTCTGCCAGCCGCCCTGCGGGTCCAGCCACACCCGGGTCGGCGGGACCGGTCCCGGGGCAGGCGCCGGCGCGGGCGGCCAGCCCGGGATCAGCGGGGTACCGGGCCAGCTAGGGAACTCGGGCGGTTGTCCTGGCAGGCGTGCGTGCACCGTCATTCGCTGGCTCCTTCCCCGGGCCGGCTGAGCTTCCAGGTGATCTGGCCGCCGACGGCGGCCGCGTAGCGTTCCAGCGTCGAGGCGCGTACGTCCGCGGTTCCGGACTCCAGCCTGGCCACCGCGGACTGGGAGGTCCCCATGCGGGCCGCGACCTCGGTCTGCGACAGCCCGGCCGCCTGGCGCTGCTCGGCCAGCTCGCGGACCAGGCGCCCGCGGTCCTCCGCCATCCGGACCGCCATCTCGTCCGCCAGCTGGGCCGCCTGCTCCTGCGCCATCCGGCGCAACGCCATCTCGCGGAACCCCGGCATGACCGGCAGCGGTTCCCCGCCCCCGCCCGCTACCGCCTCGAAAGCCCCGCCAGCCCCCAGATCACTGTCCATACCTCAAACTATATCTCAAACTAGAGATACCGGCGCCGTCCCTCCGCCTTGACGCCGGTTGGATTCCGCTAGCAGACTGGCATACAGGTCGCTGACGACAGGGTGGGGATCCTTATGCAGTCGCACGCCATGGCCGTGTTTCTGGTCACCTCGTTTACCGCTTTAAGTCCCGCTGCGGGGCACCCGAGTTCCCCGGCAGCTTCGGCCAGCGCGATCAGCACGCCCGCGCCGTCGGTGTCCTTCGTCTCGAACAGCCCGGTCCTTATCCAGCAGTCCGTGGGTCAGTGGATTACTTCGATCGTGGTTGACGTATACCCGTCGTGCCTGGATATCAGCTACAAGCTGGTCACCACGTCCCCGACGACCACGGCGACCGGCCGGGTGATGAGCACAACTCCTCTCGGCCCGTACGGGAGAGATGGCGCGGGCAATCTGGTCAAGTGCGGGACCAACGCCACCATCCAGGGCCGTGAACGACCTACCGCCCAGGCTTATGAAGTAAAACTAGCTTTCCCGGTTCATTTTACGACCGTGCCGCTGGCCGCGACGCTCGTCCTCAGCAATCCCCGCGGGCTGGCGACAATTCCGTCAATAACGCTCACGCTCCAACGGCAGGTAACCCTGACCCAGTATCTGATGATCCCGGTCTACAGCGGCGTGGCAATGATGTTCTTGTTCATCATATTCATTCTCTTGTTTTCAGGAATGCCCAGATACACCGGACCCGGCGGTGTCCGGACGCGGCCGCGAAGACAACCCTTCTGGAAAAGGCCGGTCTTCGCCTCGGCGGCCTGGAGTTTCAAGGACAGCTGGGCCACCAACGTCACGATAGCGGTGTCGGCGACAGGCTCGCTGCTCACCGTCGCCGGCGCGATCAGCACCATATTTCCTGGCGTCAAGCTCGATCGCTATGCGATCCTGATGGCGGCGTGTGCGCTGATCATCGCCACACCGCCGCTCATCTTCGGCATTCTTAACACGCTCTTTTCCGCATCGCGCATCGCGCTCCCCGATGATTCGATGATCAGGCCTGCCGGGCCGATCAGTGTCCAAGCCCTCGCGGGTGCTACGGTAACCCTTCCTGCCGGAACAAGCGTTCAGCACGGCAGTGGGACCCGCGCCATAAGCTCACCCGCGACCGTAACAATCCCACCAGGAAATCCAGACAGCCTGAGCCTTTCCAAGGGATGGATAGCTCTCCCCGGCGACGGGACCATCATATTGAGCGGCGATGTAGAGATCGGCATCGGGGTGCCGGTGAGCCTACCTGGCGCCCCGCCTGGCGCACCCAGAGCCTTGCGGTATCCACCGAAGACTATTCATGTGGAAAAGAATGACCCGATCACGGTCGGCAAACCGGGAGGCACGCTGAAGATAGTGGGCGTCGCCGACGTTACCCTGCCGGCGGGGACGGAGATCAGTACCCCGACCGGGGCCCCTAAGCTGCCGCAAACCGTACTGGCAAATGACGTCAGTCTCAAGATTCCGACGGCCGGTAACGTGATTCAGGCCGAGCTGCGGTCCGTAATCCTGGCCGCCTTGGTCACCATGTTCGGCATCGGAGCCCAGCTCGGGATCCTGGGCGTGTTGTCCTTCTATCTCTCGGCCGAGAGCGGCCCGGCGCGCTGGGCGGCGGTGATGCTACTAGCCCTCGTGGCGCTCATCGTGGGCCTCTATGCGGGTTTGACCACCCGCGCCATGGCTGACGCCAGGCCAGGTTCTGCGCTCAGCGCTTCGGCTACCTCGTTCACCTACTAGGCCCCGATCGTCATCGCGGGACAGTCGGCAGCGTAAGCGAAAGGATGATCCCGACCCGTCTAGGATTTTGCGGGAGGATCCGGGCTTGCGGGAGGATCCGGGGGCCTATAGTGCACCAAATCCTCCCGAGAACCCGGATCCTCCCGGATAATTCCGCAGCTGGGCGCACCACCGCGCACACCACTCCCATCACCCGCTCGCGCCCCGCCCTGCGAAGCAACAGCCAGCACTGAAGGCCGGAACCTACCCGTAGCACCAATCAAAATCAGGTGGGTGCCCAGCCCCGCCGCGAACCTACGCCGCGGGGCTGGGGGTCCAGTCGCCGGGAGGGACGGGGGAGACCGCGGAGCGGCGCCGGCGGGAGCGGCCCCGGCCCGGCGCGGGCACCCCGACCGGCCAGCAGGCCTCAGCCCAGACGGTGCGCCCCGGGTACGCCTCCGCCCAGCCCCACCGGCTGGTGCAGGCGGCCACCAGGGCCAGCCCCCGGCCGCCCTCGGCGGCCATGTCGAAGGCGCCAACCGAAGGGACCGTCGAACCCCCGGAGTCGGTCACCGCGACCCGGGCCATCCCCTCGCCCAGCAACGCGACGGAGACGACGAACGTGCCGCCATCACCGGAGGCGGTGTGCGCGATCGCGTTGGCGCATAGCTCCGACACGCACGTCATGAGCGTTTCCCTGGCCGGGCAGCCGACCAGGAGTTCGGCCACGAAGCGCCGGGCGTCCGGTACGGACGCGGGCGTCCCGCGGAACGTGCGGACCCACGGCCCCCGGGTCCGCGTCGATCCGACCGAACCCGTGGCATCCGCGGACCCAAAGGAACCCACGTGGAGCACCGGGTAGGCACCGCTCACTGTAGGTCACCTCCTGACGATAAAGGTCCTACTATCAGTGACGCACAAGGGCCCAAAACGGTTCGATCGTCCCATCCGGACTCCTAGGGCAACTGCATAGTGTCACCCCGGTCTGACAAAATGACGCCACCCAGCCGGGATCGGGGCTTGCGGGCCGCAAACCCCGATAGACGGGGCTAGTGGGCCGCAAGCCCCAATAAATACCTGGTGGAGTCAGCGTTTTCGTATCTTTTGCCCCTTCCGTACCGCCCAGGTCCGGAGGGACACTATGGGAACGGAGCACAGCACAAGGAGGAGCACTATGGCAGCGACTCCGTCCCCCGCGGCCGGGTCTGCGGACCCCGGCCAGGCGGCCGAGGGATATCCGGTATTCGGGCTGAAGCGCGGACTGTCCATCTGGGCGGCGGTCGGCCTGTCGGTGGCGCTGATGGCGCCGAGCATGGCCGCGAACATCAACCCGCAGGCGAGCGCGACCACGGCGGGCCGCGCGGTGCCGCTGACCTTCCTCATCGCGGCCGTCGGCGTGCTGCTGGTCGCCTACTCCTTCGTCCGGCTGACCCAGTACTTCCACCACGCCGGCTCGGCCTACGCGTTCGTCGGCGCCACGCTCGGGCCGCGGACGGGCGTGGTCGCGGGCTGGGGCCTGGTGGGCACCTACCTGTTCTACGCGGTGGTCACCGCGAGCGCGGCCGGCATCTTCGGCACCGCGTTCCTGCAGGCGGTCGGGATCTGGCACAACCCGCCGACCTGGGCGCCGTTCATCCTGGTGGCGATAGCGCTGGTCCTGGTCCTGTTCCTGGCCATCATGCCCGCCCGGCGCGGCACGAGCGTGCTGCTGACCGTCGAGGGCGTCACGGTCGCGCTGATCCTGGTCGTTACCGCGGTGGTGCTGGTCCGCCTGCTGGCGGGGAACGCGCCGGACCATCACACCTTCACGTGGAGCGTGTTCCAGGTGACACCGGGGACGACGTTCCCCGCGCTGTTCCTCGGGGTGGTGTTCGGCTTCCTGTCGTTCGCCGGGTTCGAGGCGGCGGCCACCCTGGGCGAGGAGGCCACGCGCCCGACCCGCGACATCCCGCGCGCCATCTTGGGCGTCGCGATCTTCGGCGGCGTCTACTTCACCATCGTGACCGCGGTCGAGGTGATGGGGTTCGGGGCGGGCACCAAGGGCGTCGCGGCCTTCACCGCCTCGCCGTCGCTGCTGGGTGACCTGGGCTCGTCCTACGTCGGCCACTGGGTCGGGGACGTGATCACGCTCGGCACCACGTTCAGCGCCTTCGGCTGCTGCCTGGCCTGCGTGGTGGGCGCGGCGCGCCTGATCTACGCGCTGTCCCGGGACGCGGCCGGCCCGCGCGGGCTCGGCTCGGGCTCGCGCTGGGGCACGCCGGCCTGGGCGACCCTGACGGTGGTCGTCGCGGCGGGCGTGATCGTGCTCCTCTACAAGGCGGCGTTCGGCGCTACGGCCTTCGACAGCTTCCTGTGGTCCGGGACCATCGGCACGCTGATCCTCCTGGTGGTCTACGTGCTCGCCACCATCGGCGCCTCGATCCTGGTCTTCGTGCAGCGCAAGCTGCCCGTGCCGACGTGGCAGGTCGTGATCCCGACCCTCGGGATCATCGTGCTGGGCTACACGCTGTACCGGAACGTCATCCCGTGGCCCGCGGCCGGCCCGGCCCGGTGGGAGGTCGTCACGTCGGGCGTCTGGCTCGCCGTAGCCGTCGTCGTCGTGCTCGCCGCACCGGGGATGGCGCGCAAGCTCGGGGCCGCGCTCACCGCGCGGGAGGGCATCAAGGCGCCGGACGGCGCGACCGAGCAGGTGGCTGCGTCGCGGCTCGCCACGGCCGGCGACGAGCCGGCGTAGAGGAAGGCGGGCAGTGCCCGACCTGCTCGCCTGCGTGGCCGAACAGCCCCTGGTCGACCACCACTGCCACGGCGTGCTGTGCGGGGACGCGGACGAGGCCGCGCTGGAGTCGTGGCTGAGCGAGGGCGCCGGGTTCCCCGGCGGCTCGGTCTTCGACTCCCAGGCGGGTTTCGCGTTCCGCCGCATGTGCCCGCCCCTCCTCGGCCTGCCCCCGCACGCCGAACTCCGCGACTACGCCGCCCGCCGCGCCGAGCTCGGGGCGACCGAGGTGAGCAAGCGGTTCCTGCAGGCCGCCGGGCTTTCCGCGCTGTGCGTGGATACCGGCTACACGCCGGAACCGATCACCTCCCCGGCCGAGCTCGGCCAGGCGGCCGGCGCGACCGCGTACGAGATCGTCCGGCTCGAGCAGGTCGCGGAGGAACTGGCCGCCGCTGGGGTCGGCGCGGCCGCGTTCGGAGAGGCGTTCCGCTCCGCCCTGGCCACGCGCACCGCCGACTCCGGCCGGGTGGTCGGCGTGAAGTCGATCGCCGCCTACCGGACCGGGCTTGAGCTAGGAGCCGAGCGGCCCACCGGCGCCGAGGTGGCCGCCGCCGCCGGGCGCTGGCTCGCCGGAGTCGGCGACGCCGGAACACCGCCCCGGCTGGCCGAGGAAACCCTGCACCGGTTCTTCGTCTGGTGCGGCGTGGACCTCGGCCTGCCTGTCCAGTTCCACGTCGGGTACGGCGACAGCGATGTCGACCTGCACCGCGGCAACCCGCTGCTGCTCACCCCGCTGCTACGCGCCATCCAGCCCACCGGCGTCCCGGTCATGCTGCTGCACAACTACCCGTTCCACCGCGAGGCCGGCTACCTGGCCCAGGTCTTCCCGCACGTCTACGTCGACGCGGGCCTGGCCACCCACAACCTGGGCATCCGCGCCCCCGCCCTGCTCGCTGAGGCCCTGGAGCTCGCCCCGTTCGGCAAGTTCCTGTACTCCTCCGACGCGTTCGGCCTGCCGGAGCTGTACTACCTGGGCGCGGCCCTGTTCCGGACCGCCCTGTCCGCCTTCTTCACCGCCGGCCTGAACGAAGACCTTTATACCGAACGAACTGTGCTGCGCCTCACGAAGATGATCTGCGCCGACAATGCCAAACGCGCCTACGCCCTAGGCGACCAGATGTAGCCCGCGCCCCGCCTCACAAGCCCCAGCACTCCGCACCCCTCGCGCCCCGCCTCCAGCGCTGCGGGTCATGATCACGAAGAGTTTTTAGTCTGTCCGGACGCAAAAGTCTTCGTGATCATGGTGGACACAATTTGCAACGCGCTCATTGACGAGCAGGCTCCCACTGGCGTCCAGCCAGCAGACCCGGGGGTCCCGGCGGAACCAGGACTCCTGGCGCCGGGCGAAACGCCGGGTGGCTCTCACCGTTTCCTCCCGGGCTTCATCTAGGGTGCACTCACCGTCCAGGTAGCGGAGCATCTGCTGGTAGCCGAGGGCCCGGCTGGCGGTCTTGCCTTCCCGCAGGCCCTCCCCGGTCAGGGCACGGACCTCCTCCTCGAACCCCGCCTGCCACATCCGGTCGACCCGGGCGGCGATCCGCCGGTCCAGCTCGGGCCTGGGCAGGGTGAGGCCGATCTGGATGGCCGGGCGGCCCTGGTCGTAGGCGGGCATGGTGGCGGTGAACGGGCGTCCCGATATCTCGATCACCTCGAGCGCGCGGACGATCCGGCGGCCGTTGCCGGGCAGGATCGCGGCGGCGGCGGCCGGGTCGAGGGTGGCCAGCCTCGCGTGCAGCGCGGCGGGTCCGACCTGGTCGAGCTCGGCCTCGAGCCGGGCCCGGGTCCCGTCGTCCGTGCCGGGGAATTGGAGGTCTTCCAGGGCGGCCCGGATATACAGGCCCGAGCCGCCGGCCAGGATGGGTACCCGGCCGCGGGCGGTGATGCCCTCGATCGCGGCCCGCGCGAGCTGCTGGTAGTCGGCCACGTTGGCGGTCCGGGTCACCGGCCATACGTCGAGCAGGTGGTGCGGCACCCCCCGCCAGGCCGCCGGGGGCTCCTTGGCGGTCCCGATGTCCATGCCCCGGTAGAGCTGCATCGAGTCCGCGTTCACGACCTCGCCGCCCAGCGCCCGGGCCAGCTCTATGGCCAGCCCGGACTTGCCGGTGGCGGTCGCCCCGACCACCGCGATGAGGTGCGTGCCCATGACCCCCAGTGTGCCCGTCCCCGCGCATCTGGCGCGCCCCGCCGGCGCGTGGCACGATGAAATGCAAGGCCACGCACCGGCCGGCGCGGGCCCGGTGCTGGTAGATCGCGGAGGCAGCAGTGCGAGTGGACGTGAGCCCCGAGGCGGATGCGGTCGTCCGCGGGCTGGGCGGCCGGCTCTATGTCTGGGCCGCGCGCCCGTGGGGTTGCTGCTGGGGCACCCCGGCGTACATGAACGCGGCCACGACCCCGCCGGCGCGCATCGCCCTGTCCGCGTTCAGCCCGGTTGACCCGGTGGACGCGGGCGGCCTGGAGATCTGGTTCCGGGCCCCGGGCGGCCGCCTGCCCGACGTCCTGGAGATCGCGATGAAGGGCAAGCGCCACCCCCACGTCGAGGCCTACTGGGACGGCTGCAGCTACATGCTCTAGCCGCCGTCACGACGCGGCGGGCGCCGCCCGAGCGCGATCCGGAGTTGTCTCGCCACCGCCTGCCGGCGCATCGCGCCGGCAATACATACCGCGGGCAGAGCCTTGCTGCAGTGCGGCCGCAGCCGGCGTGGGTGTCCTGGGGGCTAGGACCACAACCCCCACCGCTAGGAGGCGGACACGTTGAAGACCAGACTAGGCAAGATCATGATCGGCACCGCGGTCGGCGTCGGCGCGCTCGGCGTCGGCTTGGGCGCCAGCATGGCGGTCGCCAGCGCCGCGACCACGCACTCGGCTACCACGACGTCCTCGACGACCTCGTCCTCGTCGTCGCCGTCCTCGACGTCGGGCACGACCGCGGGCAGCGCCGGGTCTGCGAGCACGGCCGCGACTCCCTCGGCGTCATCCACACCGAAGCCCACGCACAACTGCACGAACATGAAGGGCGGGCAGGGCGCGCCGGGCGCATCCACCGGTAGCGGCACCACGGGCAGCTAGGGCTGCGGTGACCGGCCGGCCCCTCCTCCCCAAGGTCCCGGAGGGGCCGGTCACCGCGCAGGCCAGCGGCTACCAGGGCCACTCCACGTCCTTGGTCACCGCGTGCTTGCGGGTCCTGGTGGCCTCCTTGAACGTGCGCGGGCGTTCCAGCCACCGGCCAAGCTCCGTCTCCTGATCCTTGGACAGCATGAGCTTTCGCGGCTCCTCTGATCGCCACGGCACGTCCGGTCGTTCCGGGTACTCACGCGTCGGATACAGCGCGCTGACGACGGTCTCCTCGGCGTACACGCACGTCGTAATGGCGTGCAGCCAGAGTTCGTGCAGCGCATCGCGGAACTTCTCGTCGACGGGACCCTTCCCGTTGTTTCGCCGCTTGTCGACAAAGGGGAACTCCATGACCTCGAGCACGTCGGCCAGCGTGGTGACGGGGACCAGGACCTCGTAGTCGCCGTGGGCTAGGGCCATCATGGGCGCCCACCGCACCAGGCCTTCCCTGATCCGCTCGACCGCGAGCCGGAGGATCTGGGCCGTGACCATGGTCCAGTTCGCGTTGCGTTCCATCCGCCAGATCCTGGTGGCGGGGTCGAGGGAGTGCTCAGCCGACCAGTCCATGTCGCCAGCACGCGCATTAGCGCAGGCGGCACTGGTTGGCTGGCTCAGCCCGAACGGCGGCTCGCCGAAAAGAGCCACCCAAAGGATGTCCCGGGTGGCCCGGACCTCATCGTTCAGCCCTTTGAGCGTGGTGTTCCGTATATCCCGCCAGCGGAGTTCATCGCGCCGCTCGATGATCCGATTCACCAGGCTCACCGTGAAAATCAGGTTGAGCAGACCGGTAATAAGCCCGATCGTCACCGGATATTTGGCGAACCACGCGTGCGCGCTGGGCCAGTTGAATTCCATCAGCCAGACCGCGATCAGGGCGATCGCGCTGGCCGCGCCGATCGGATTAAGCGCGATCTTAAGGTAACTGGTGGTCCAGATCCATGTAGCGCGTGGCGGCTCCGCGCTGGCCCGTGACGCCTCCATGGCTGGCTCCCCCCACGCAGGTCGCGTGCTAGCGTAGCAGGCATGGACGGCCATGTGAAGGATGACCGGGTAAGGTCCGAGGCGCTTGACGTCCTTCAGTCGGCCTGGCGCGAGGAGCGCGGTTACTGCCTGCCCAACGCGGATGTCTACCCGCATATGTGGCTATGGGATTCGTGTTTTCATAGCATCGCCTGGGCCTGTTTTAAGGACCAGCGGAGTGTCATAGAACTCGCCCACGCGCTGCGCATGCAATTCGCCAACGGATTTCTCCCGCATATGGTCTACGCGGGCCCGAATACGGTCTATCGCGGCCCCCGGTCTGACGTATCGTGCTTTACCCAGCCGCCCGTTTACGCCCTGGCGATGACCTGGGCCGGGCGGCAGGGGCTCCGGGTGCCCGATGACCTGCCCGGCCAGGTCTCCCGGGCCCTGGCGTACTTCACGACCCGGCGGTTCCGCGACGGCCTGGCCTTTGTCGTGCATCCCTGGGAGACCGGATGCGACGATTCCCCGCGGTGGGATTCGTGGTACGGCGGCAGTGCCTGGAACGCGAAGGACTGGCTGGTCCGCGATCAGGAGCTGGTCGCATCGACGGAGTTCGGCGGCGACGAGGGCGACGCGGTCTGGAACGCGGAGTTCGTCTGCGCGCCCAGCCTGTTCAACGGGATCTTGTCACACGCGCTGCTGCTGGCCAGCGAGATGAGCGGGCAGGGGGAGCAGCGCAGCGCCAGCTTCGAGATCGGCGAGGCCATGGACGACCTGCTGTGGGACGACAGCCAGGGCCTGTACGTCGACCGGCCGGTCGCCGGGGGCGGCGACAGCCATCGCGTCCCGACCCTCGACGGCGTCCTGTCCGCGCTCGGCAGCGTGCGCCGCGAGCGGGCGCTGGCCTGCCTGGACCAGCTGCGTGACCCGGCCAGGTTCGCGGCGCCGTGGGGCCTGCGGTACCTGCCCGCCGCCGACCCGCTGTACGTGCCAGACGGTTACTGGCGCGGGCCCGCGTGGCCGCAGCTGGAATTCCTCGCCGTCCAGGCCTGCCGGCGCTGGGGCGACGACGCCCTGGCCGACGAGATCGCCGAGCGGGGCAGGCGCGCGATCGTGCGGTCCGGCTGGTCCGAATACTGGAACCCGGAGACCGGCGCCGGGCGCGGCGCGCGCCCCCAGACCTGGGCCAGCCTGGCCGCGGCCCTCTAGGTGGGCGCGGGCTGCGCCTCGCAGACCTGCGCGCCCAGCCTGGCGCGCGGCCCGGTAAGGCGCTCCGCACCTGTCCGCAGCTCGGCAAACCGGGCCGGTCAGGCCCCTCCGCTCGGACGGGGCAGCGGGGTGCGGTTGATGGATGCGTCGAGGACCTCGGCCACGTGGGCCACGGCGATGTGCGTGCCGCGATCGGCCAGCGACGCCGCGATCTGCAGCGTGCAGCCGGGGTTGGCGGAGATGACCATGGGCGCGCCCGCGTCCAGGACCGCCTGCGCCTTGCGCGCGCCGAGCTCGCTGGCCGCCTCGGGCTGCAGCAGGTTGTACACGCCGGCCGAGCCGCAGCAGGTCCCGGCGTCGGGCAGCTCGATGAGGTTCAGCTCGGGGATCGCGCGGAGCAGCTCGCGCGGCTGCCGGGTGATCCGCTGCGCGTGCGCCAGGTGACAGGCGTCGTGGTAGGCGGCGGTGATAGGCAGCGGGTGCCGTAGGGCGACCGGCCCGAGCTCGGCGAGGAACTCCGACAGGTCCCGGACCTTGGCGCTCAGCGCGGCCGCCCGCCCGGCCCAGCCCGTCCCGGCCAGCAGCCGCTCGTACTCCTTCATCGCGGAGCCGCACCCGGCCGAGTTGACCACGATCGCGTCCACGTCTTCGGCTTCGAAGGTGGCGATCGCCCGCTCGGCGAAGGCCTGCGCCTCGGCCTCCCGCCCGGTGTGAAACGACAGCGCGCCGCAGCACCCCTGACCCCGCGGGATGAGGACGTCGCAGCCCTCGGCGGCGAGGACGCGCGCGGTCGCGGCGTTCACCTGCGGAAAGAACACCGACTGCACGCACCCGGTGAGCATGCCGACCACCGCGCGCCGGGGCCCCCGGGCCGCCACGCGCTCCGGGAGCCTCTTGGTCGTCGCGGCCGATGGCGCCAGCCGCAGGGCCGCGCCGAGCGCGGGGGACAGCCGGTCCGGCAGGCCGCTGCGGGCCAGTCGCCGGTCAAGGCCGGTGCGCTGCGCCGCACGCAGCGGCCCCAGCGCCGCCCGCAGCCGCGCGGGGTAGGGGAACAGGGCGAAGATAGCCGCCCGCGCCGCGCGGTCCCGCCGCCGCGACGCCGCCGACCCGGCCGCGCCCGCAGCCCCCGCAGACGCCGCAGCCCCAGCAGCTGCCCCAGACCCTCCAGACCCTCCAGACTCCCCAGACTCCCCAGACGCCGCGGGAGCCGCGTCGCCCGCAGCGCGCGCGTCCTCGGTCCAGACCCGGGCCACCTCGATGAGCTGGTCGTACTGAACCCCGGACGGGCAGGCGGTCATGCACGCCATGCAGCCCAGGCAGCGGTCGAAGTGCTCGGCCGCCGCCGGGGTCATCTCGGCCCCGTCCAGGATCTGGCTGACCAGGTAGATCCGGCCCCGCGGCGAATCCATCTCCTCGGCCCATAGCTGGTAGGTCGGGCAGGCCGGCAGGCAGAACCCGCAGTGCACGCAGTCCTTCGTCACGCTGCGCAGGTGGTCCGGGTCATGCATCAGCTGCCTCCCGCCAGGCGGCCGGGGAACATCCGGTAGCCGGGGTCGAACCGGTCCTTGACCGCGCGCATCAGGGCGGCGCCCGGCACCGGCCCGTACGCGTCGACGGCGGCCAGTACCTCGGCGGGCGCGGTCAGCACCACCACGCTGCCCCTGGGACCAGAGGAAACCTCGGCACCCGAGGTCAGCCGGTCTCGCAGCCCCCGGACGAATGCGGTCGCCGCCTCATCGGAGGTGCGCGGGTCGAGGCAGGCGTACAGCGCGCCCGCGCCGGCCCCGCTCACCGCGGGCCTGACCCCGGCGTCCGCGGCCGCCGCCACCAGCGCGTCCAGCACGCCGGACAGCTTCCCGAGCCAGAACGTCGCGCGGATCACCATGCTGGATGACGGCAACTGCCCCCACCGGGGCGGCACGGTCGGCGACACCGCGACCAGCGGGGCGCCGCCCGCCGCGGCCAGCAGCTCGGACATCCGCTTGGCCCGGTCCGCCACCCCCGCCGCCGTCCCCTCGAGGAGGACGCCCACCCGCAGCGGCCGCGACGAACCGCCCGGCCAGTCCAGTTCCACCGCCGAGGGGACCAGCGCGGATCCCGCCGCCGCGGCGACCGCTGCCGTGGCGCCCGCCCGCTCCGCCGAGCCGAACTCCGCCGTGACGTACGCCGCCGCCGCCGGCAACGGGTGCAGCCGGAATGTCGCCTCGGTGATCACCCCGAGCGTCCCCTGCGACCCGGAGAACAGCTTGCCGATGTCGTAGCCGGCCACGTTCTTGACCACCTTGCCGCCCGAGTGCGCCACCACCCCGTCCGCGCGCACCACGGTGAGCCCGATCAGCAGGTCGCGCGGGGCACCGTAGCGGAACCGGCGCGGCCCGGCGGTCCCGGTCGCGACCACCCCGCCGACCGTCGCGTGGGCCGGGGCGTCCAGCGCGAGCTGCTGCCCGGCCTGCGCCAGCACCGAGGCCAGGTGCCCGATCGTCGTTCCGGCCTGCACCCGCGCCACCAGGTCGCCCGCCGCGTGCTCGATGACCTCGCCCATCAACGACATGTCGACAACCAGGTCACACGACGCCGGGGGCAGGCCCCACCCCAGCCCGAGCCCGGCGCCGCGCGGCACGACGGTCAGGTCGTGCGCGGCCGCGGCGGCCAGCAGGGCGGACGCCTGCGCGGTGCTGGTCGGCGACCCGACCAGCGCGGGCGCGACCCCCGCCACCGCGTCCGAGGGCCCACCCTCCCGGGTCGCCGGGCATGCGGCCGTGAGCGCGTCCCGGATACGGGGAACCAACGCTCGTTCGGTATCCATCAAAAGATCTCCGCCAGGCCAGCCGCTACGGCGGGGTGCGGCGCGCGGCGGTGGCCGGGGACTTCGCCGCAGAGCCTGGGCGTCGGGAAGACCTTGCCGGGGTTGCACAGGCTGGCCGGGTCGAACGCACAGCGGAGCAGCTGCATGGTGTCCAGGTCGTCGGCGCTGAACATCTTCGGCATGTACCGGGACTTGTCGACGCCGACGCCGTGCTCGCCGGTGATCGATCCGCCGTGCTCCAGGCACGTGTCGAGGATGGCGCCGGACAGCTCCTCCGCGGCGATCGTCTGTTCCGGCGACGCGTCGTCGTACAGCACCAGCGGGTGCAGGTTCCCGTCTCCGGCGTGGAACACGTTGGCCACCCGGACCCCGGCCTGCTCGGACAGCGACGCGATCCTGGCCAGCACGTCACCCAGCGACGTCCGCGGCACCACCCCGTCCTGCACGATGTACGCCGGGCTGATCCGGCCCACGGCGGCGAACGCGGACCGGCGCCCGGCCCAGATCAGGGCACGGTCGGCCGGGTCGTCGGCCGCCCTGATCTCGGTCGCCCCCGCCGCCTCGCACAGCGCGCGCACGGTGGCGAGCTCGGCCTCGACCTCCGAGGCAGGCCCGTCCAGCTCGACGATCAGGACCGCGCCGGCGCCCTCCGGGTAGTTGCAGTGCACCGCCGCCTCGGCGGCCTCGATGGACAGCGCGTCCATCATCTCGATCGCGGCGGGCACGATGCCGGCTCCGATGATGTCGGAGACCGCGCGGCCGCCGTCGCTGGTCGTGGCGTACGCGGCCAGCAGCGTGTGCACGATCTCAGGTAGCGGCATCAGCTTGACGACGATCTTGGTCACGATGCCGAGCGTGCCCTCGGAGCCGGTGAACGCGCCGAGCAGGTCGTACCCCGTGGTCAGGCCGGTCCCGTCGCCCAGCCAGGTCAGCTCGCCGGCGGGCGTGACGATCTCCAGGCCGGTCACGTGGTGGACGGTGAACCCGTTCTTGAGACAGTGCGCGCCGCCGGAGTTCTCCGCCACGTTGCCGCCGACCGAGCAGATCACCTGGCTGGACGGGTCGGGCGCGTAGAAAAGACCGTACGGCGCGGCGGCCTTGCTCACCGATAGGTTCGTGGCCCCGGGCTCGACGACGGCCCGCCTGCTCACCGGGTCGATCTCCACGATCTTCCGCATCCGGGACATCACGACGAGGACCCCGTCCCGGTGCGGCAGCGCGCCGCCGGACAGCCCCGTCCCGCTGCCGCGCGCCACGAACGGCACCCCGGCCTGCGCGCAGGCCCGCACGACCGCGGCCACCTCGCCGGCCGTCGCCGGCAGTACGACCAGCGCGGGCACGCTGCGGTGCGCGGTGAGCCCGTCGCACTCGTAGGTCCGCAGCTCCAGCGGATCGGTGATCACGTTGGCCGCGCCGCAGATGTCCCTCATCCGCGGGACCAGCCCCTCGACCGTCGTGGTTGTCATGCCGTCCCACCTCGCCGTCGACCCAAACCCGCTCCCGCTGATTCTCCCCGTTTTGCAGTCGGCCGAACGGTCTCGCTTTACGGCATCCGTTCGTAGGCGGGGATGGTGAGGAAGTCGGCGAACGTGTCGGCCAGGGCGACCTCGGTGAACAGCGCCACCGCCTGGCCGTACTGGGCCGCGTCGAAGTCGTCCCCGGCCTGCTCGCGGATCGTGCCCAGCTCCTCGTCGATCAGAGCCTCGACCAATTCCCTGGTCACGAGGGGCCCGTCGTCGAGGGCGACCTCGTTGTGGATCCACTGCCAGATCTGGGACCGGGAGATCTCGGCCGTCGCCGCGTCCTCCATCAGGTTGAAGATCGCCACCGCGCCGTTGCCGCCCAGCCACGCGGCCAGGTACTGGAGCGCGACGCTGATGTTGTTGCGCAGGCCCGCCTCGGTGATCTGGCCGGGGGTCTTGCTGACCGCGAGCAGGTCCTCGGCGGTGACGCTGACGTCGTCCCTGGTCTTGCCGAGCTGGTTCGGGTTGGCCCCGAGGACGCCGTCGAAGACCTCCTTGCAGATCGGCACCAGGTCCGGGTGGGCGACCCAGGACCCGTCGAAGCCGTCCCGCGACTCGCGCGTCTTGTCCTCGCGCACCTTGGCCAGGGCCTTCTCGTTGACTTCAGGATCGCGCCGCGAAGGGATGAACGCGGCCATCCCGCCCATCGCGTGCGCCCCCCGCTGGTGGCAGGTGTGTACCAGCAGCTCGGTGTAGGCGCGCATGAACGGCGCGGTCATCGTGACCGAGTTGCGCTCCGGCAGGACGAACTCGCGCCCCCTGGTACGGAACTTTTTGATCACGCTGAACAGGTAGTCCCAGCGCCCCGCGTTCAGGCCCGCCGAGTGATCGCGCAGCTCGTAAAGGATCTCCTCCATCTCGAACGCCGCCGGGATGGTCTCGATCAGGACCGTGGCCCGGATCGTCCCGCGCGGGATACCAAGGAAATCCTGCGCGAGGCTGAACGCGTCGTTCCAGAGCCGCGCCTCCAGGTGGCTCTCGTTCTTGGCCAGGTAGAAGTAGGGGCCCTTGCCCTTGTCCAGCTGGCGCTGCGCGCTGGCCGCCATGTACAGCGCGAAGTCGACCAGGCTCCCGGAAGCCCGCACCCCGTCGACCAGGATGTGCTTCTCGTCCAGGTGCCAGCCGCGCGGGCGGACCACGATCGTGGCCAGCTCGCCGTCCGGCCCCAACGCGTAGTCCTTGCCCTCGGGCGAGGTGAAGTCGATGGTCCGGTCCAGCGCGTCCTTGAGGTTGAGCTGCCCGGTGATCATGTTGTCCCAGAGCGGGGTGTTGGCGTCCTCGAAGTCGGCCAGCCACACGTTGGCGCCGGAGTTCAGCGCGTTGATCGTCATCTTGCGGTCGGTCGGCCCGGTGATCTCGACCCGGCGGTCGACGAGCCCGGGCGCGGGCGCCGCCACCCGCCAGTCCGGGTCCTCGCGGATGGCCGCCGTCTCGGGGAGGAAATCGAGCATCGCCCCGCGGGAGAGCTCGGTCTGCCGGCGTTGGCGGGCGCGGAGCAGCTCGGACCGGCGCGGGCCGAGCTCGGCGTGCAGGGCGGCGATGAGCCCGATGGCCTGTGGCGTGAGGATCTCGTCGTAGCGATCACCGTAAGGCCCGGTGATCTGCACGTGTTCGGTCTCCGGCATGTGTAGCGCTCCTCCCGGCTCGTGCCTCATATCCTAGGCAGCCCGCCCCGGCGCGGGCCCGATAGGCTTGCCCCAACGGTGCAGGGCGAGCGCCACGGGTCCCCATGGATCACATGGATAGCATCCGCACCATCCGCTAGCGTTAATGCGCGGATGCCGGCCAGTGAAAGTGGCACTCTACCTAGAAGAATGGGTACGCAGCCACAACCATTGGTCAGGGTGACCTTTCAGCCCTGTCAGGTGCGGGGAACGGGCCGCTGGCGAGCAGGCCGGCGATCCCTAGTGCCGCCCAATGCCAGTTTATCTGCTTTCCGATAGCCGGGTCGCCGCAGCCGTGAATTGCTTTAACCATTTTCCGGCAGGAAAGGGCTTGGGTACTCTGCGCGCTGTTCGATGCCCGCTGGTCAGCGCCAATGGCCGCCCACCGGGCAGCACGGCCGGTCGCAAGGAAGGCCCCGGATATCGCGGCACCTGCGGCCCGCACCTGACGCAAGCCGCGAAAGCTGCTAAACTTGCCTATCCCAGGAATTGACGCGGACCACGCCAGCGCATATCTAAAGAAAGTATATCACAGAATATGACGTCTCGCCAAAGCGATTCCATCGGCACCAGCGCCGTCGGCCAGGAACAAGCGTACGTCGATATGCTCTACGGCCTGCTGGATGAGGCGCGCGAGAGGGCCCAGGGCGCACTCGCCGGCACGCTCGGCAGCGGCGGTGCGGGCGGCACCTTCCAGGCCCGGGTGGAGCGCGACTTCACCGCGGCCGAGCAGAGCCGGCGGCTGGCCCAGCTGAACGCCGTGGAGCGAGGCCTGGTCTTCGGCCGCACCGACGCCGAAGCGGGCCCCGACGCCAGATCAGGCACCGATGCCGAAGCAGGCCCCGACGACGGGGGCACCACGGCCGAGGACCCCGCCACGACGCTGTACATCGGCCGGATCGGCCTGCGGGACGACGAGCACGAGCCGCGCCTGATCGACTGGCGGGCCCCCGCGGCGCACCCGTTCTACGCCGCCACCCCCAAGGACCCGAACGGCCTGATCCGCCGTCGGCACATCTACACCAGGAACCGGACGGTGACTGGCGTCGACGATGAGGTCTTCGACCTAGACCGGCTGTCCGAATCGGACCGGCAAACCCTGTCCGGTGAGGCCATGCTGATCGCCAGCATCACCGCTGGCCGCACGGGCCGGATGAGCGACGTGGTCGCCACCATCCAGGCCGAGCAGGACCGGGTGATCCGCGCCACCCTCCAGGGCGTCCTGGTCGTGCAGGGCGGCCCGGGCACCGGCAAGACGGTGGCCGCCCTGCACCGCGCCGCGTACCTGCTCTACACGCACCGGCGGGTCCTCGAGCGCCGCGGCATCCTGGTCATCGGCCCGAACGCCACGTTCCTCCGCTACATCAGCCAGGTCCTGCCGTCCCTCGGCGAGACCGACGTGGTGCTGAGCTCCATCGCCGAACTCTTCCCGCGCGTCACCGCCGCCCCCGACGACGATCCACGGGCCGCCGCGATCAAGGGCGACCTGGCGATGGTGTCCGTACTGCGCCACGCGGTGCGCAACCACCAGCAGGTCCCGCCGGCCGACCTGGTGATCACGGTCGACAGCGTCCGGATGACCGTGTCCAGGGACACGTGCCTGCGCGCCCGCGACCGGGCCCGCGCGCAGCGCAAGCCGCACAACGTGGCCCGCAAGCAGTTCATCAGCGAGTTGCTCGGCGCGCTCGCGGTGGCGGAGGGGACCGCCCTCGGCCGCCCCCTCGACCCGGACGACCTGCCCTACACCCGCGCCCGGCTGTGGGACGAGCCGCCGGTCCGGGCCGCATTCGACGCCCTGTGGCCCTTCCTCACCCCGCAGCGGCTGGTCGCCGGACTGCTGGCCGAGGAAGCTGCCCTCCGCGCCGCCGCCCCGGGTCTTTCTGAGGCCGAACGAGCGGTGGTGCACCGCCCCGATGCCCCCGAGGCGTGGACGGTGGCCGATGTCCCGCTTCTCGACGAGGCCGCCCAGCTCCTGGGGGCCGACGACTCGGCCGAACGCCGGCAGCGCCGGGCCGCCGACCGCGAGCGCCGGGCCCAGGAGCGGTACGCCCGGGAGGTGCTGGAGATCACCGGCCTGCTCGGGCAGGGACAGGTGGACTTCCTGGACGCCGCCACGCTCGCCGCGTGGAACCGCGACCCCGGCCAGGAGCTCACCACGGCCGAGCGGGCCTGGGCCGACCCGTCCTGGGCCTACGGTCACGTGATCGTGGACGAGGCGCAGGAGCTGTCCGCCATGGCCTGGCGGATGGTCATGCGGCGCATCCCCACCCGATCCCTGACCGTGGTCGGCGATCTGGCCCAGCGAGGCAGCGCGGCCGGCGCCCGCTCCTGGGCCGAGATGCTCGACCCCTACGTCAAGGGCCGCTGGCGCGAGGAGCGGCTGACCGTCAACTACCGGACCCCGGCCGAGATCATGGCCGTGGCCGCCGACGTGCTCGCCTCGGTCGCCCCCGGCGAGCAGCCCCCCGAGTCCGTTCGCGAGGAAGGCGTCTTCCCGCGCACCGTCCTGGGCCTCGATCGCGTCGCGTCAGTCGTAGACGCCGAACTCGCCGAGATGGGCGACGGCGGCCGGCTGGCCGTGATCGCGCCCACGGCCCGGATCGCGGACCTGGCCCGGGCCCTGCCCGGGGCCGTCCCGGGCGACCATGCCGAGTCGCTCGACGCCCCGGTCGCCCTGCTGACCGTCGGCCAGACCAAGGGCCTGGAGTTCGACCGGGTGGTCCTGGTCGACCCGGCCGGGATCCTGGCCCAGTCCCCAGCCGGCGGCCACGACCTCTACGTCGCCATCACCCGGGCCACCCATCGGCTCACCGTCGTCCACAACGGAGACCTCCCCGCCGCGCTGGCCCGCCTAGCGCGCTGACCAGCCCGGCCAGACCGTGGTCTACGACGGCAGCCTGCCCCGCCACCCTAGGTCGCCTAGCGCGCTGACCAGCCCGGTCAGTATCGCGTGGCCGCGTACCCGGAGGTCCGGCGCGTCCCGCCGGGCCGCCGGCTGGTTAGGCTGCCACGATGGACCACGACCCAGGGCAGGCGCGAGGCGGACCTGCGGCGCGGCACGAGGTGCTGCGGGCGCTGGCCGCCCGCGTGGCCGCGGACAGCCAGCCCGGCGCTCGCCGCGACGGGCTCCGGATCGCCCTGGCGATCGAGGGCGGCGGCATGCGCGGGGTCATCTCGGCAGGCATGGCCCTCGAGCTGGCTGACCGTGGCCTAGTCCCGGCCTTCGACGCGGTCTACGGCACCTCGGCCGGCGCGATCACGGGTGCCTGGCTGCTGAGCCGCCCGGAAGGCCTGCTCGGCTGGACGGAGCCCACCTACGCCAAGACCCTGATCCGCCGCTCCGCGCTGCTGCGCGGCCGCCCAGTGGTCGACATCCGCGCGCTGATCGAGGACCTGTACCAGACCACGTTCCCGATGGACTTCGCCGCCGTCCTGGCCAACCCAATCGAGTTGCACCCGCTAGCCACCGACGCGGCCACGGGCCAGTCCACCGACCTGCGCCCCTTCATAGCTACCCCGGCCGACCTACGCCTGGCCCTGCGGGCCAGCGCCGCCATGCCCCTCCTAGCCGGCCCACCCGTCGCCCTCGCGAACCGTCGCTTCTACGACGCCGGCGTCTCGGAGTCCGTCCCCTACCGCACCGCTCTAGCCCAGGGCGCCACCCACGTCCTAGTCCTCCGCTCCCGCCGCGCCCCGAGCCCCACCCCGAGCCCGGCCCCAGGCGGCCTCGCCCCAGGCGGCCCCGTTCCGGACGGCCTCGCCCTAGACGGCCCCACCCCAGGTGGCCCCGCCCCAGACCGCCTGGCCCCAGACCGCCTGGCCCCAGGTGGCCTCGCCCCAGACCGCCTCGCCCCGGATGGTATTGCCGCGGACGGTCTGGGCCCGGGAGGCCGCCGCCCGTCCCGGTCGGCTCGCCTGCTGGCCCGCACCACGCTCCGACGCGAGACCCCGGCACTGCGCGCTGCCTTCCTGGCCCGCGAGTCCCGCCTGGCCGCCGACGACCATCTCCTAGCTCAGTACGAGTCCGGCTCCCACATGCCGTCCGCGGGCCCCTTCCCGTCCGCGGGCCCCTTCCCGTCCGCGGGCCCCGTTCCGTCCGCGGGCCCCGTTCCGTCCGCGGGCCCCGTTCCGTCCGCCGATCCCATCCCGTCCGCGGGCCCCGTCCCGTCCGCGGGGCCCGTCCCGTCCGCGGGGCCCGTCCCGTCCGCGGGGCCCGTCCCGTCCGCGGGGCCCGTCCCGTCCGCGGGCCCCGACCCAGCCGCGAGCTCCGCCTTGGCTCACACGCCTGCCGTGCTCTCCATTCGCCCGGCGGCTGACTCACCCGCGGTGAGTCGCCTCGCTACCGACGGCGCCCTGCTGCGCGCCGCCCTCGAAGCCGGCCGCGCCGCCGCCCGCGACGCCCTCGGCCCCTGACGCATCGCCCCGCCCCGAGCACCGCCCCGTTTCGTCCCGCACCACTGGGCGCTGCGGTAGCAGCGACCATGATCACGAAGACCTTTTAGTCTCGGCAGACTAAGAACCCTTCGCGATCATGAAACCGCCCTACCAGGGGAGCGCGCCGTAGGCGTCGCCGGGGGCGCCGGTGGCCCACAGGTGGCCCCACAGGATGCCGCTGGGGCCGTCGGCGGGCAGGGTGGCCAGGTAGACGCTGGCCTCCGCGCCCTCCTCGACCGAGCGGAAGCCGCTGTGGCCGTTGAGATCCGTGGCGGTGTACCCGGGGTTGGCCGCGTTGACCTTGATCGGCGTGTCCCGCAGTTCCCTGGCGTACAGCGCGGTGATCATGTTCAGCGCGGTCTTGGAGGACGGGTAGGCCAACCCGGCCGGGAACTGAGATAGGGGACTCGCCGGGTCGGTCATCGAGGTGACGGAGCCGAGCTCGCTGGACACGTTGACGATCCGCGCGGCCTGTGACCTGCGCAGCAGCGGGAGCATCGCGTTAGTCACGGCGATCACCCCGAAGACGTTGGTCTCGTAGATCGCGCGCATGGCGTCGAGGTCCGTCTGGCTGGGCGGCCCGCCGCGCCCCGCGGCCGCGCCGGGCGGGCCGCCGCGGGCGATGCCCGCGTTGTTGACCAGGACGTCCAGGCGGCCGTGCTCCTTGTCGATCCAGTCGGCGGCCTCCTGCACCGACTCGGGGTCGGTCACGTCGAGCCGGACGAACGTGGCGTCGGTGCCGCCCGCCCGGAGGTCGCGTTCGGCCCCCAGGCCCCGTTCCTCGTCGCGCGCTCCCACCAGCACGGTGACCCCGCGCGCGCCGAGCTGGCGGGAGGTCTCCAGGCCAATTCCCTTGTTGGCCCCGGTGATCAGGGCAATCGTCGTCGTCATGGCCCCGAGGCTAGGTGCACCCCGGCGCGGGCGGGAGAGACCCGTCGTGCCTGGTATCAGCGGTCCTACCCTCGCCGGCCGCCCAGCGGCGAAACTAGGAGACATGGATTCCGCGAATCGCGCCGAGCTGGCGGCGTTCCTGCGGGCCCGGCGCGCCCGGCTGAGCCCGCGCGACGCGGGCCTGCCCGCCGTCGGCGCCGCGGGGCGGCGGCGCACGCCGGGGCTGCGCCGCCAGGAGGTGGCCCAGCTGGCCGGGATGTCGGTCGACTACTACATCCGGCTGGAGCAGGGCCGCGGCCCGCACCCGTCGCGGCAGGTGCTGGCTGCCCTGGCCCGGGCGCTGATGCTGACCGCCGACGAGCGCGACTACCTGTTCCGGATGGCCGGCGCGTCCCCGCCGAGGGTGGCCCGGCCGAGCCGGGAGATCACCCCGGGCCTGCGGCACCTGCTCGACAGCATGCCGGAGACCCCCGCCTACGTGGTCGACGCGGCTTACAACGTACTGGCCTGGAACGGGCTGGCCACCCACTTCATCGGCGACCTGTCCGGGTATGAGGACCGGAACATGATCCGCTGGACGTTCCGCCGCGAGCCCACCGACATCATCTGGACCGACGAGCACTTCGTCCGCTTCACCCGGGCCACGGTCGCGGACCTGCGCGCGGCCTACGCCCGCTATCCGGGCGACGCCGCCATCGACCAACTGGTCACCGAGATGCTCGCGCTCTCACCCCGGTTCGCGCAGATGTGGGCCGAGCACGAGGTCGAGGTGCGCGGGCCGATGGTCAAGCAGGTCCGCCACCCGCAAGTCGGGCTGCTGGAGTTCGAGTGCCAGATGCTGCACATCTCCGAGACCGGCCAGCGCCTGATCGCGTACTGCGCCGCGCCGGGCTCGGCTACCGCGGCCGCGTTCCGGCGGCTGGCCGGTCTCGCCCCCGTCCCCGCCTAGGGGGCTGCCTCGGTCCCCAGGTGCACCGCGGCGATGACCTGACCCGCGGCGTTGTACGCCGTCGCGGTGTCCAGGCTGGTATCGGCGTAGATGTCCGGCGGCGCCGCAACGTACCAGAGCCTGACGGTTGTCCCGGGCCAGCTGGTACGCACGGTAGACGCGAAGAGGTTGAAGGATTCACCGGTACCGCGTATGCGGAGCACGACCCTCGCGACGTCAGCGCGCGCATACCCGACGAATTCCGAAACCGGGCGGAACGGGTCCTGGGCCGTGCCCTGGCCGGTCCTGCCGTTTGAGACGAGGATCCCGGCCAGTGCCGGGCCGCCGGCGGTCTGGTGCGGGGCGATGACCGCGGTTCCCGGGGGAACGGCATATGCGTACCAGCCAGCCGGGACGATCCAGAAGCCGACGTGCCCGTCGATCAGGTAGGCCCTGATGGAACCGCCGGTCACGAGGAGGATGAAGGCGCCGCTGCCGGGGCGCGCCGCGCGAGGCGGGACCAGGACGGCAGGCACGGCCGGACGGGTCAGGCTGGCCAGCTCGTGGCCGGAGGAGTCGCGGAACACCAGCCGGATCGCCCCGTCCGGCGGGTACGCCACCGACCAGACCTTGACGGCGAACCCGCGCCCGGTGCCTACCACGCCGGCGAAGGTCCGGCCGTCCGGCAGCACCGCGGTGACCGAAGCCGCCGGCGCGGCGGCGATCCCGGACCGCACGCTCAGGGTGGCAAACGCGCCGGTGTTGGAGCCGGCGTTGATGCCGCCAGTGACCTGGACGACCTGCCCCGCAGACAGTTCCGGCGCGGCCCGGCAGAAGGCCTGCCCACTGCCGCGGGTCACGGGACGTTCCGGGCCCGTGGTCCCGTACTCAGGCTGCTGCACGGTATAGGTGTTAAAGACCGAGCTGCAGAGCTGGATCCCCGGGCTGACGTTGTCGAACCAGAGCTCCTGGCTCCGGTACCCGAGCCAGAAGCGGCAAATATCTTCGTGCCCTCCGGGGCGTACTCGTAGGACAGGATCGCGCTGCTCGGCGGCACCTGCCTGGACAGGCGCCCGATACCCAGCTGCGGGGTCACGCCGGACGGCGGCGGGCTGGCCGTCGAAGGGTTGTTCCCGCCGCCCGGCGTGGTAGAGGAAGAGGGGAGCTGGCCGGTGACGACGTTGGCCGCGATGATGATGCCGGCCACCGCCGCGGCGGCCAGGGCCGGGATCACGTACCTGGCCTGCCACGCGTGACCGCTGGACAGCAACCCGCGCCGCCTGCGCGCCCGGGCGAGCACGCGCTCCCAGGCGTCGGAGCTGACGGGGGAGTGGTCGGCGCGCTCGCGCAGCGCGTCCCGCAGCCGGTCCTCGACGGTGTTCATGCCTGCTCCCTCAGGGCCAGGGCGAGCGCGGCCAGGCCCCGGCTTACGTGCGACTTCACGGTTCCCGCCGAGACGCCCATCACCGCGGCGATCTCGCGCTGGGGAAGGTCGAGCCAAAACCGCAGGACGAGCGCCTCGCGGGTGCGCGGCGGCAGCCCGGCCAGCGCGGCCAGCACCTCCCGGTGCTCCTCCTTGAGGATCACGACCTGCTCGGAGGAGTCCTCGTGGCGCCCGGCGGGCGTCCGCCGCCGGACTACCCGCAGGTGGCGGTGCCGGTTGCGGGTCAGGTTGCAGACGCTGGCGCGCACGTAGGCCAGGGCGGCGCCCGGATCGCGCAGCGAGCCGTGCTTCCTGATCAGCCGGGCGAACGCCTCCTGGGCGATGTCTTCGGGATCGTCGGCGCCCAGCAGGTCGGCCAGCCGCACCAGCTCCGGGTACCTGGCGCGGAACAGCGCGCCGACGCCCGCGGCCGGGTCATCGCCGTCCTCCGGCCCGACGGCCCCGGCGCCCCGGGCGTCAGGTGCCGCGTGCAGGTCTGCCATGCCCCATAAGACACCCATCACCGCGAAAGGTTGAGCCCCGGACTACCCCATCGAGCCGAGCTGAACCCGGCCGAGGACGTGTCCGGCTGAATCGTAGGCCGTCGCGGTAACCGACGACAGCCCGTTGCCTCGCACCCAGGTGCTCGGCGGCAGCGGGACGGCCCACAGCCTCAGGTTGCTGCCCGCCCAGCCGGCCGCCAGCGTGGCCGTGGCGGCGACGCTGCCGTCAGCAGTGCGCAGCACGACACGGGCCACGTTCGCGTGCGCGTACCCGAAGGCTTCCACCTCCTGGTACCCCGCGCCCGCAACCTGGCCAAAGGGAATCGTGAGCCCACCGAGTACCGGCTGGCCGTCGGCTGGGACCGGGGAAATGTGCCCGCCCCACATGGCCGACCAGAACCCAACCCGCCCGTCGATAAGGTACGCGAGCGTAGTGCCGGAGGCTTGGCCATTCTCGGCGTAGTGCACGAACATCTGGCGGCCGCCGCTGCGCGGCTGCGCGACCTGCGGCGGCCCGAGCGGGGCGGCCGTGCCCAGGCTGGCCACCTCGCGGCCCGAGGCGTCACGGAACACCAACCGCGCCCCCTTGGCCTGCGGGTAGCTCACGGTCCAGGCCTTGACCGGAAATCCGTGCCCGGTCTTGACCACCCCGGGAAAGCTGCGGCCGCCAGGCAGGACCGCGGCCATCGACGTCACTAGCGCGGTAGCCGCCCCCAGCAGGACCGGCTGGCCGGTGCCCACGTACTCGTTCCCGGTCACGCTGGCCGCCTGACCCGCGCCCAGCCGCGGCAGTGGCCAGCAGAACCCGGACGACTCGCCGTTCGTCGCGTCGACGGTGTCGTTGCAGAACTGCGGGCCCTGGGTGATCTGGTCAAACCAGTAGCGAGGGCTGGCGTAGCCGATCCAGAAGTAGCCCACCGCCCGGTTCGCCGACCTGGCCGGCGGCGTCACCGGCAGGGCGATGATCGCGCTGGCGGGCGGGTCGGTCTGCAGCATCTCCTCCGCGGGCCCGCTGGACGAATACGGGCCAAGCGGCGACGGGCTGGTCGAGGGCGTCGGGGTGGGGGTCGAGTCGGCGGCACCCGCGGACCAGGAGCGCCCGCTCCCCGAATCCGGGCCGAACGTCGGCGTGACGACCGACCGGTTGGTTCCCGGACCGGCCAAGCCCGTGGAGGACGCTGGCCGGCCGGCGATGCCGGCCACGGTTACCGCCGCGACCACGGTCGCGACCACGGCGGCCGCCGCGGCGGCGGGGATCAGGAACGCGGCCGGCCAGCGTCGGCGCAGCAGCGTCGCCCGGCGCCTGCGGCCCGCCCGGCGCCTGGCCGCCAGGCGCAGCCAGGCGTCCGGGTCCGCCGAGAAGTCCTCCGCGCGCTCCCGCAGCGCGGACCGTACCCGGTCCTCGAGCGTGTTCATGCCCCGTCCTCCTGGTCCCCGGCCCCGAGCACACGGGCCAGCGCGGCCAGCCCCCGGCTCACGTGCGACTTGACGGTGCCCGGCGAGATGCCCATCGCCGCGGCGATCTCGCGTTCGGGCAGGTCCAGCCAGTAGCGCAGCACGATGGCCTCGCGCCGGCGGCTCGGCAGCCCGGCCAGCGCGGTGATCACATCGCGGTGCTCTTCCCAGCCGGGGCCGGCGGCCTCGCGAGACTCCTCGTACGCGATCGCCGGCGTGCGCAGCCGGACGACGCGCAGGTGGCGGTGCCGGTTCCTGGTCAAGTTGACCACGATGGCCCGCAGGTAGGCGAGCGCGGCCTGGGTGTCGCGGAGCTCGGGGTTCTTGTTCATCATGCGGGTGAACGCCTCCTGAGCGATGTCCTCAGGGTCGTCCGCGCCGAGCAGCCCCGCCAGCCTGACCATCTCCAGGTACCGGGCGCGGAACAGGTCCTCCAGGTAGTTCGCATCCGGCGGGCGGATCTGACGGCTTCCAGGCCTGCGTCCAGGTTCGCCATGTTCCTACTACACCTCGGAGCCCCGCGAGGTTGCCGGGCGGGGCAGGATCGGCGTTCGGGATAGATAATGAGGAGCAACCGGAGCGGTGGGGCACATAACGTGCGGCCCTGGCGTTAATGAAATGCGATCCCGCGCGCCGCGTGGGACCATCGGGGGCGAGTACACCACGGATGTCGGAGGACGATGAGTACGGTCTTTAACGAGCAGCGGGAGCTGGGGGATCTGGACCTCGAGGACCGGCACGCGCTGCGGCGCGTGGCCGGGCTGTCCACCGAACTCCAGGACATCAGCGAGGTCGAGTACCGCGCGCTGCGGCTTGAGCGGGTCGTGCTCATCGGGGTGTGGGCCGAGGGCAGCCTGGCCAGCGCGGAGAATTCGCTGCGCGAGCTGAGCAGGCTGGCCGAGACGGCCGGTTCCGAGGTGCTGGACGGCCTGATGCAGCGGCGCAGCCGGGTCGACGCGGCGACGTACGTGGGCTCGGGCAAGGCGCGCGAGCTGGCGGGCATCGTGGCGTCGGTCGGCGCGGACACGGTGATCTGCGACGGCGAGCTCACCCCGAGCCAGCTGCGCCGGCTGGAGAGCATCGTGCAGGTCAAGGTCATCGACCGGACGGCCCTGATCCTGGACATCTTCGCCCAGCACGCCCGCAGCCGCGAGGGCAAGGCCCAGGTGGAGCTGGCCCAGCTGCAGTACATGCTGCCCAGGCTCCGCGGCTGGGGCGAGTCGCTGTCCCGGCAGGCCGGCGGCCGGGTGGCCGGCGGCGGCGGGATCGGCACCCGCGGCCCGGGCGAGACCAAGATCGAGACGGACCGGCGCCGGCTCCGCGCGCGCATCGCCAAGCTGCAGCGGGAGATCTCGGAGATGTCCACCGGCCGTAAGGTCCAGCGGGGCCGCAGGAACCGCCGCGAGGTGCCGTCGGTGGTGATCGCGGGGTATACCAACGCGGGCAAATCAAGCCTGCTGAACGCGCTCACCGGGGCCGGCGTCCTGGTGGAGGACGCGTTGTTCGCCACCCTCGACCCGGCGGTCCGCCGGGCGGAGACGCCGTCTGGGCGGGTCTTCACGCTGACCGACACCGTCGGGTTCGTCCGCCACCTCCCGCACCAGCTGGTCGAGGCGTTCCGGTCCACGCTGGAGGAGACGGCCGAGGCCGACCTCATCGTGCACGTGGTCGACGGGTCCGACCCGGAGCCCGAGGCCCAGATCGCCGCGGTCCGCGGCGTGCTCGCCGAGATCGGCGCCGGGCAGGTGCCCGAGCTCATCGTGGTCAACAAGATCGACGCGGCGGACCCCGTGGTGCTGCAGGCGCTGCGCGCCCGCGAGCCGGGCAGCCTGTCCATCTCCGCGAAGACCGGGGCGGGCCTGGCCGCGCTGCGGGACGCCCTCGAGGCCGCGCTGCCGAAGCTGGACACCCACGTGCGCCTCGTCGTCCCGTACCGCCGCGGTGACTTGGTGGCGCGGGCCCACGCCGATGGTGAGGTCCTGCACGCCGAGCACGTCGCGGACGGGACGCTGCTCGAGGCGCGGGTCCCGCCGGGCCTGGCTGCGGCACTCGAGGCGGCCGCGCTGACCCCGGCGGTGCCGTAACCCCAAGCCGAGTAAACCGCGGCGGCGGACAATTATGTCCCAGGGAAACGTCATAGTAGTCACGTTCGGCACGCAATTGCGCGCCGGTAAGGCCTGTCTAAACAGACTAAAAGAAATGGTTATTCATGGCCCCGGAGGCTTGTCTGGGACCGTAGCGGTGCAATAGCGTATCGGAATCAATGTGTTGGCCGCCGTAACCACGGCGCTGACCTCGGCGTGGTGCGCAGCGATGCTCGTCAGGTGCCGTCCGGTGTTCCGGTGGGCACGAACCATGGCAGGTGACCGCTCTTGGCGCATGACTTCACCGGTCCCGGGGGGGATCGCCTATGAGCGTACGGCTACTGACTAACATCGGCCGGCTGTGGACAGGATCTGAGGTCCTGTCCAACGCGGCCGTCGTGACCGACGCTGAGCGGATCGCCTGGGTCGGGCCCGCCGCTGAGCTGCCGCGGCGCATTCCCGGGGTCATCGACGACATCGTGGACGTCGACCACGTCGAGAACCTGGGCGGAGGCCTGGTCACCCCGGGCCTGATCGACGCCCACACCCACCCGGTGTACGCGGGGAACCGCTGGGCGGAGCTCGCGATGCGCTCCAACGGCTCGTCGGTCGCGGAGATCACCCAGGCGGGCGGCGGGGTCGCCTCGACCGTGACCGTGACGAGGGGCACCGACCCGTGGACCCTGTGCAACGGGGTTCGGGAGCGGATGAGCCGCTGGCTGCGGTCCGGGGCCACCACGATCGAGGCCAAGACCGGCTACCACCTGACCAGGGACGGCGAGCTGGCCGCGGTCCGGATGCTCCGCGGCCTGGAGGGCGAGCCGGGCATGCCGCGGGTGCACGTGACGTTCATGGCCGCGCACGCGGTCCCGCCGGAGTACTTCGGCCGGCGCACGGACTACATCGAAGCGGTGTGCTCCTGGTGCGCGGACGCGGCGGTGGTCGGCGCGGACAGCGTCGACGTGTACTGCGAGGAGGGCGGGTTCTCCGAGGAGGAGGCCCGCTGGATCCTGAATGCCGGCCGCAGGTCTGGCCTGCTGCCCCGGCTGCACGCCTGCGGTGCCACGCGGACGGGGGCGGCCCGGCTGGCCGCCGAGCTCGGCTGCGCGTCCGCCGACCTGCTGCACGAGGCGACCGACGAGGATGTCGCCGCGCTGGCGCGGGCCAGCGTGGCCGCCGTGGTGTGCCCGGGCACGGCCCTGCAGACCTGCGCGCGCCCGCCGGTGCGCGCCCTGCTCGACAAGGGCGTCGCCGTCGCGCTCGGCTCGGACCACACCCCGGGCGGGACCGGGATCACCTCGATGGCCCTGGTCATCTCCCTGGCCGTCTCGTATCTGGGGATGAGCGTCGAGGAGGCGCTCCGGGCGGCGACCATCGGCGGTGCGCACGCGCTGCGGGCCCCCGACCGCGGCGCGATGGTGCGCGGCAGGCTGGCCGACATGGTGCTGTGGGACGCCGACCACGAGGGCGCGTTTGTCTGGTCCTACGGCCTGGTCCCGCGGCGCGTCTGGCTCGGCGGCGAGCCGGTCACCTGAGCCGGTCACTTGAGCCGGTCACTTGAGTCGGTCACTCAAGCCGGGTTACCCGAGCCTGTACCCGAGCCGATCGCCGCGGCGCCTCTGCGCGCCGTTTCGCCCGCGCCTTCACTGATCCCTCCGTCCTCCCTATCCGATCAGAGGTACGGAATGTCCCGATTTCGCGGGAGGATTAGGGCTTGCGGGAGGATTTGGTACTACGGATCCTCCCGAGGGATCCTCCCCGATAATTCCGCAGCCGAACGCACCACCGCACGCACCAGTCTCATCATCCGCTCGCGACCCACTCCTCCGGAAACCACTGGCAGCATCGAGGCCGGAACCCACCCACAGCATCAACCAAACGCTCATTTAAGCCGGTTGCCCGCCCGATCGCTGCGGCCGTTCTGCGCGCCGTCGCCAACCGTGGCATGCTGCGGTCATGGCCGCGCGCACCGCCTCGAACTCGCCCGCCCCCCGGACCGGCCCCGTGGTCCCGGCCCCGGCCCCGGCCCCCGTCACCATCGTGGTTGGCGAAGAAGAGTTCCTCATCGACCGCGCCGTCCGCGAGCTCGTGACCGCCGGCCGGGACGCGGGTCACGACGCGGACGTGCACGACCGGGAGGGAGGCGAGCTCGGGCCGGGTGAGCTGTACTCGCTCACCTCGCCGTCCCTGTTCGGCAGCGGGTGCGTGGTGGTGATCAGGTCCGCGCAGGACGCGAGCAAGGAGGTCGCCGGCGAGCTGGCCGCCTACGCGGCCAACCCGGCACCGGACGTGGCACTGATCATGACCCACGCCGGAGGCGCTAAGGGCAAGGAGTTGCTGGCCAGCGTCAAGGCCGCCGGAGCCCGGGTGATCGAGTACCCCAAGGTCACCAGGTTCGCCGAACGCCTCGACTTCATCAGGTCCGAATTCCGGCGGGCGGGCCGGCGCGCCGACGACGCCGCGGCCCGCGCGCTGCTGGACGCGGTCGGCTCGGACCTGCGCGAGCTCGCCGCCGCCTGCGACCAGCTCGCCGACGACACCGACGAGGCCGGCGGTCAGGTGGACGAGGCGCTGGTAGCCAGGTATTTCCGCGGCCGGGCCGAGGCGACCGGGTTCGCCGTCGCCGACCGCGCGGTCGAGGGGCATCTCGCGCAGGCGCTGGAGCAGCTGCGCTGGGCGCTGGCCACGGGCGTTTCGCCGGTGCTGATCTGCAGCGCGCTCGCGCAGGGGGTCCGCCTGCTCGGCCGGGTCAGCTCAGCATCTCGCGGCGCAAATAGCGCCGCGCTCGCGGCCGAGGTCGGGGCGCCGCCCTGGAAGATCGACGTCGTCCGGCGGCAACTGCGCGGCTGGTCACCGGAGGGCATCGCCCGCGCGCTGCACGCGGTCGCCGAAGCCGACGCACAGGTCAAGGGCGAGTCAGCCAGCGCCGACTACGCCCTGGAACGCGCCGTCCGCCGCATCGTCGCCGCCCGCTCCAGCGGGGATGACAGGTTTCTAGCGCCTGCGATCATAGGTTGAACGCGGTCATCGCGGGGGGACGCCGCCGCCATGCCCAGCGCCCGCTGCGGACTGGTGCAGGTCCGCAGCGTGGACGGGGCGGCAGCTCCTCAGGCGTAGCGCTCGGCGAGCGTGGCGGTTGGGGGCCTGTGCGCGGCACGCTGGCGACGCGCCACGCGGCGCAGACCTCGCGGTCGGGCAGGATACGGCGCCAGGCCGGCCATTCCGCACCCAGCGGGTTAGGCGTGTTGTCGAGCGTCCAGGTCGAGCCGTTCCAGGATTCCGCGACCGTCACCAACGTACCTGGGCTGATCGCGGGTACGCGTGCGGCACCGACCGCCATGCAAGCCGTGACGGCGGGGCAGGACACACCGGATAGGTACATGCCGGTGGAGACGGCGGAAGCCGCGGGGAACTGCAGTGACCAGCTCGATCCGTTCCAGCGTTCGGCCATCGGGAACTCGGTGCCGCTCGCATCTTGGTACTCGCCGACCGCGGTGCAGTCAGCTGTCGCCGTGACGCCGAAACGCGGTGAGGTCGCTGAGGGTGCCCTCGACGTCGGGAAACATACCGGACCAGCTCGTGCCGTCCCACCGCTCGGCCCAGGTCGCGAAGTGAGTAGTGCTGCCGAAGAACGATACATAGTGGCCGACCGCCAGGCAGGACGACGACGACGAGCACGAGACCGAGGCCAGCTCAAAGTCCATCTTGCTGAACGCGGCGTGGGTGGGCGGATCGCCCAGGCCTGGCCGTCCCATACCTCGGCGAGGTCGGTGTTGGTCGACGTGGCCGGGTCGAATAGCTGCCAACAGCTTCGCAATAGGTAGCCGATGTGCAGGACACGCCGGTCAGGGAGGGGAATGGGAACCGGCCGGGTCCGGGACAAAGAGACGGTCCAGCTGGTGCCGTCCCAGCTCTCGGCGAGGATGTGCCGCGCCCGCTGCCATCGTCAGAACCGACCGCCATGCAGGCCGTGGCCGACGTGCACGAAACAGCCTGCAGGCTGCTTGAGGCGACCTTG
Organism: uncultured Actinomycetes bacterium; assembly: GCA_963795795.1. Classification (GTDB taxonomy): domain Bacteria; phylum Actinomycetota; class Actinomycetes; order Streptosporangiales; family Streptosporangiaceae; genus Palsa-504. Next base: position 227,306 of record CAWCJS010000001.1, read on the forward strand.
CGCGGGGCGCCGAGGGCGTGGTGGTCGCCAGCAGGCCGTCAGGACGGCTACGCGGCGAGGGGCACCGGTCGCGCCGACGGCGAGGCAGGCGCTGGCGGACGGGCACGACACCGCCTGCAAGCCATCGCTGGCGGCGGACGTGGTGGTCTGGACGCCACTGCGCGGGCCGCGACGCCGCGGCGACCACCGCGGACGCGGCGGCACGCCACCACGGAGAGCGAGGCAGCAACAACAGCAGCACATGTCCGTCCCCTGTCGCGACGACCGAAGTGGTAGCCGCGCCAGAAGGTACGGAAGGAGCACCGCGGCGGGTCACCCGCTGCCGCGGCCTCAGCCCGGGAATGCTCCGCCCGATCCGGGCGTGTGATCGCCAGCGATCACCCACGCCTCACCGGCACATCACTCACTGCGTGAGGTGGGTGTGGAAAGATTGGTGGGTGGACAAGGTACAGAAGACGTGAACGCGTTGAACCCGGAGGCGCCACGCCCGGCGCGCCTGATGCGGTGGTGCGGTGAGGGAAGAGAGGCAGGCAGCCTAGCTGGCCTTGGCCATCTCGGCGTAGCGCTTGGCCATCGCCGACTTGCGGTTCGCGGCCTGGTTCATGTGGACCACGCCCTTGCTCGCCGCCTTGTCGAGCTGCCGGCAGGCGGCCCGCAGCGCGGTTTCGGCCGCGTCCACGTTCCCCCCGTCCGCGGCCTCGCGGAACTTACGGACGGACGTGCGCAGCGAAGACTTGACGGCCTTGTTTCGCAGGCGCGCCTTCTCGTTCTGCTTGTTGCGCTTGATCTGAGACTTTATGTTCGCCACGCGTGGGAGTCCTTCAGGGTGTCTGTGGGGTGACGCGACGTGGGATGACGCGACCTCGAAGCTTATCCGAGCCCGCCCCCGCACTCAAACCCGAGGACCGAGCCCGAGGACCCGAGGACCGAGGACCCGAGAGGCACGGCGGGGGCATCCCGCCGGACATGGGATCATGGAACACCCAGGCCGCGCGGCGGCGAGGCAATCCCGGAACGGACGTGCGTGTCACCTAGCCCTGCCCCAGCCCACACCGATCAGGCGGTGATCAGGAACTTCTGCATCATCGCCCACATCGATCACGGCAAGTCGACCCTGGCGGACCGGATGCTCCAGTTCACCGGGGTGGTCGAGGGCCGCCAGATGCGCGCGCAGTACCTGGACCGGATGGACATCGAGCGCGAGCGCGGGATCACGATCAAGAGCCAGGCCGTCCGCCTGCCCTGGAAAAGCGACAATCAGGACTACGTCCTCAACCTGATCGACACCCCCGGCCACGTCGACTTCAGCTACGAGGTCTCCCGCAGCCTGGCCGCCTGCGAGGGAGCGGTCCTGCTGGTCGACGCCGCGCAGGGCATCGAGGCGCAGACGCTGGCCAACCTCTATCTGGCGCTGGGCGCCGACCTGAAGATCATCTCGGTGCTGAACAAGATCGACCTCCCGGCCGCGCAGCCAGACCGCTACGCCGCCGAACTCGCCGGGATCATCGGCATCGATCCCGCCGAGGTGCTGCGGGTCTCGGCCAAGACCGGGGAGGGCGTCGAGGACCTGCTGCACGAGATCGTCCGCCAGGTCCCAGCCCCGCACGGCGACCCGGACGCCCCGGCGCGGGCGCTCATCTTCGACTCGATCTACGACACCTACCGCGGCGTGGTCACCTACGTCCGGGTGGTCGACGGCCGCCTCAGCAGGCGCGAGCGATCCCTGATGATGTCCACCGGCGCGGCGCACGAGACGCTCGAGGTCGGGGTCATCTCCCCCGAACCCATCCCGAGCGAGGGCCTGGCCGCCGGCGAGGTCGGCTACCTGATCACCGGGGTCAAGGACGTCAGGCAGGCCCGGGTCGGCGACACCGTGACCAGCGTGGCCCGCCCCGCGCGCGAGCCGCTGGCCGGCTATGACCACCCCCGGCCGATGGTCTACTCCGGCCTGTACCCGGTCGACGGCGACGACTACCCGGACCTGCGCGACGCGCTGGACAAGCTGCGGCTGAACGACGCCGCCCTGGTCTACGAGCCGGAGACGAGCGACGCGCTCGGGTTCGGGTTCCGCTGCGGGTTCCTCGGCCTGCTGCACATGGAGATCGTCCGCGAGCGGCTCGAGCGCGAGTTCGACCTGTCGCTGATCTCGACCGCGCCGAACACCGTCTACCGGGTGATCATGGACACCGGCCAGGAACTCAGGGTAACCAACCCGAGCGACTTCCCCGGAGCGGCCGATGGCGTGGCAGGCAGCCGGGCCGTGAAAGGCAAGGTCGAACACGTCTACGAGCCGGTCGTCCGCGCCACGGTCATCTCGCCCGCCGAGTACATCGGCACGATCATGGAACTGTGCCAGGCCCGGCGCGGCGCCCTGGTCGGCATGGACTACCTGTCCGCGGACCGGGTCGAGATCAGGTACAAGCTGCCGCTGGCGGAGATCATCTTCGACTTCTTCGACCAGCTCAAGTCCCGTACCCGCGGCTACGCGTCGCTGGACTACGAGCCCGACGGGGAGCAGGAGGCGAACCTGGTCAAGGTCGACATCCTGCTCCAGGGCGTGCCGGTCGACGCGTTCAGCCAGATCGTGCACGCCGACGAGGCGCGCGAGTACGGCCTGTCCATGACGGCCAAGCTGAAGGAGCTGATCCCGCGGCAGCAGTTCGAGGTGCCGATCCAGGCGGCCGTCGGCGCCCGCATCATCGCCCGGGAGAACATCCGCGCGCTGCGCAAGGACGTGCTGGCCAAGTGCTACGGCGGCGACATCACGCGCAAGCGCAAGCTGCTGGAGAAGCAGAAGGAAGGCAAGAAGCGGATGAAGACCATCGGGCGGGTCGACGTGCCCCAGGAGGCCTTCGTCGCGGCGCTGTCCACCCAGCCCGCCGACCGCAACAAGCGATAACCCCTTTTGCCCGAACGAGCCTTGGTGACTGCCCCGCCCCCTGCTACGGCCCGGTTTGCGGCCCGACGAACACCGGGATGACGTAGGGCGTCAGGACCGCCGGCTGCTGCCCCCCGGGCGGCACGATCACCACCTGGTTCGGCACGGGGACCACGGTCACCTGCTGGAACCCTGGCTGGGGTTGCTTGGTGACGATGGCGGTGATCAGCGCGGCCAGCGTGAAGATGATCAGCGCGGTGATGATCAGCGCCGCGGCGGGCCGCCAGCTGGTGGGGCTCGGGGACTTCTCCGGTATCACGGCGACCGGCCCGTGCATGGGAGCGAACGGCCCGGCGGGCAGGTCAGCGGTCAGCGTCCACAGGTCCCCGTAGGTGCGCGCGGCGTACGCCTGTCCCACCCGGTCGTCGAGTTCGTCCTGGCTGAGCCGCCCTTCCGCGAAGGCCGCCCGGATTATCCCCACGGCCCGCTCGCGGTCCGCGCTGGCCGCCAGCCAGTCGGGATTCATCCACGGCACCGAGCCGCCGGTGCCGCCGCCGGGCACGCCAAACTGCGGCGGAAATGCCTGAGCTGGACCGTAAGCCACGTAAGCCTCCCGCGGACGCCTTTATTCAGTTTAGACGCGCGACGGGCGCCAGGAGTGCCAATAGGGTGCGGGCCACTCCGGGTGCCTCAGGGCGGCGGGATCACTACTTGCCCGCCACCTGGCGGAAACGGCACCCCCGACTGGACCCCGCCGTTGTGTATAACCGAGCTCGTGACGGCGACCAGCGAGGCGACGATCAGGACCGTCCAGAAGATGATCGCCATGTAGCCGAGCACGAGCCCGCCGGTCGCCAGCCCGTCGCCGCGCTGCGCGGTCAGCTTCATCTGCCGCCTGGCGATGTGGCCGCAGATGACGGCGGGAATGGCGGTCAGCCCGGCGGTGAAGAACTCGGCCACGCCCAGCACCATCGCGGCGACGGCCATCGAGTTCGTCCCGGAGGCCGCCACGGGCAGCGGCGGTGCGTAGGCGGGCACCGGCCAGGCCGTCGGGAACGGTCCCGCCGGGAGGTCCGTAACCAGCGCGGCCAGCTCGCCGTACGTGCGGGCGGCGTACGCGCGCCCCATCCGGTCGTTGTACTCCTCCTGCGTGACCCGGCCCTCGGCGAACCCGGCCTTCAGCACGTCGACCGTACGCTCCCGGTCCGTGGAGGCCGCGCGCATCGACGGGTTCATCGCGACCGGGTACCCGGTCGGCGGGACCTGCGGCGGCGGAGCCATCGGGTAGCCCATCGGCGCCGGGGGGACCGCGTAGGTGGCGGGTGGCGGGGGCACCTGGTAAGCGGCGGTAGGCGGCACCGGGTATTCGCCCGGCGGCGTCGCGGGGTAACCGGGCGGCGGGACCTGGGAGGGGTCAGGCGTGTACCTGGGGTACTGGGCGGGCCACTCCCACTGGTTATCTGCCACCGGTGCCTCCCGTTGACGCGGTAGACGCGCCTGCCGTGAACGCGTACCTTCCAGTCTAAGCTGTGCTAGCCCCCGGGGGGATACCCCCCGGTGACCCCCCGCATAGGGGGGACTGCCCGTCCCCCCTATCACCCCCCTGGCCCGCCACCCGCGAAACCTCCGGGCGGCGGGTAGGGGGGGGGGCGTCACGGGGCGGGTTGCGTGGCTGGGCGGGCGGCGTGCTGGGCGGCGTGACTGGCGGGTCGCGGACTGGGCGGGTAGCGTGACTGCATGCCTGGCGCCCTGCCCGACGGCGAGCCCGTGCCCGCCGACGGGAGCCTGCCGGACAGCGCGCGCGGCGGGCTGGGCCAGCGGCCGTTCGGGATCTACGTGCACGTGCCGTTCTGCGTGACCCGCTGCGGCTACTGCGATTTCAACACCTACACCGCCGCCGAGCTCGGCGGGCGCGAGGGCGGCTCCGCCGTCTCGCCGGACACCTACGCGAGCCTGGCCATCGCCGAGATCGCCTTCGCCCGGGCCGCGCTCGGTCCCGCGGATCTCCCGGTGAGCACGGTGTTCTTCGGCGGCGGAACGCCGACGCTGCTGGCCCCGGCCGCGCTCGGCGCCATCCTGCGGGCCATCGACGCCGAGTTCGGCCTGGCCCCCGGGGCCGAGGTGACGTCGGAGGCCAACCCGGAGAGCGTGGACGCGGGCAGGCTGGGCGAGTTGCGGGCCCAGGGCGTGACCCGCATGTCGTTCGGGATGCAGAGCGCCGTCCCCGGCGTGCTCGCCGTCCTGGACCGGGTGCACTCGGCCCGGGCGCCCGGCGCGCTGCGTCGCGTGGGCCCGCGCCGCCGGTTTCGAGCACGTCAGCCTCGACCTGATCTACGGAACCCCGGGAGAGTCCGCCGCGGACTGGCGGCGCTCGGTGGAGGCCGCGATCGCCGCCGGGCCCGATCACGTGTCGGCCTACGCGCTGACCGTGGAGGACGGGACGCGGCTGGCCGCGCGCGTCCGCCGCGGCGAGCTGGCCGCCCCGACGACGACGTGCTCGCCGAGCGCTACCTCGCCGCCGACTACGAGCTCGCCGCCGCGGGCCTGACCTGGTACGAGATCTCGAACTGGGCCACGGGCCCCCCGGCCAGGTGCGCGCACAACGTGCTGTACTGGACCGGCGGCGACTGGTGGGGGATCGGGCCGGGGGCGCACGGCCACGTCGGCGGGACCCGGTGGTGGAATGTGCGGCACCCGGCCGCCTACGGCGCGAGGATCGCCTGCGGGGTCAGCCCCGGCCAGGCCAGGGAAGTCCTGACCGGGGGCGAACACAGGCTCGAACGCGTCATGCTGCTCACCCGCCTGGCCGAGGGTGCCCGGTCGCCGAGCTCGCCGGCCGGGCGCGACGGCGCGGCGGCCGTCGTCGCGGACGGGCTGGCCGACCGGGCGGCCTACGAGCAGGGCCGGATCGTCCTCACCGCCGCGGCCGGCTGTTCGCGGACACCGTGGCCCGCGCGCTGACCGAGTGACTCACCTGACGATGCGCGCGCAGATCCACGCGGGCGCCGCATTCGGCGCGCCGCGGTTCGCCGCGACGATCCCGCGGATGAGGTACCGCACCGTGGTCAGCCAGAGCGCGAGGGCGATCGGGATCGCGATGACCAGGGCGGTGCCGGGGCTGTCCAAGGCGAGCACGCCGCCGAGGATCAGGCAGCACACCGCGTACAGCAGCCCGGTCAGCGACTGGTTCATCGCCATGGCGCCGTGGTAGCGCGTGAACGGCGAGATCCTCCTGCCGATCAGGTAGACCCCGAGCGGGATAACCGGGCCGGTGAAGACGGCGCCGAGGTAACCGAGGATCGCCAGGGTCACCTCGGAGTCCCGAACGGCCTGGACCTCGGGCCCCCGGCCGACCTGGACCTCGAGGGCCTGGACCTCCGGCCCCCGGTGGCCTGGCCGCCGCCGGCCTGTCGGTACGCCAGAGGTCGGCCGGGCCTTGCGCTGTCGGGATAGCGGCGGCTTGCTCGTCATCGGTCCTCGCGGGTCGGCCGGCCGCCACGCTAGTCACTCCCCGGCGCGGTGACGAAATCGATCAGCTCCTCGACCCGGCCGAGCAATTCGGGCTCCAGATCCGCGTAGCTCGTGACCGAGCGCAGGATGGCCTGCCAGGCAGCCGGCACGTCCGGCGGCCACCCGATGGCCCGCAGCACGCCTTCCTTCCAGGGCTGCCCGGGCGGGACGTCCGGCCAGCGCGCGATCCCGACCGCGGCCGGGCGCACCGCGGCCCAGATGTCGATGAACGGGTGCCCCGCGATGAGCACGTCGGGCGACCGGACGCCGGCCGCGATCCTGCTCTCCTTAGAGCCGCCGACCAGGTGGTCGACGAGCGCGCCGAGGCGGCGGCCGGGTCCGGGGGAGAAGGCCGCGACGATGGCCGGCAGGTCGTCGATGCCTTCCAGGTACTCGACCACGACGCCGACGTCGCGCAGGTCGGCGCCCCAGATCTTCTCGACGAGCTCGGCATCGTGCCTGCCCTCGACGTATATCCGGCTGGCCCGGGCCACCTGGGCCCGCCGGGCCGGAGGCGCCACGGAACCGGAGGCCGTCCTGGCCGGCGCGGACGCCGCCGGGGCGGCCCGGACGAGGGTGACGGGCTGACCGTCGAGCAGGAAGGCTCCCGGGGTGAGCGGGAAGACGCGCCGGCGGCCGTGCCGGTCTTCGAGCGTCACCGCGCCCTTCTCCCAGGCGACCACCGCGCCGCAGAACCGGCCCTCGGCGTCCTCTACCACCAGGCCGGGCTCGGCCTCGACCTGCGGCACCTCGCGCTGCCCGGGGCGCCGCCTGGCCAGGCGGCCCGGCTGTCCCGCGGCGAGTGGGTCTGCACCGTATTGCCTGCGCCACACGGGGTATGTCCTCCTTTGTGATCATGACCGCGGCGGTTCGCCTCGCTGTCGCGCGCCGGGAACTTGTTGGACGCAATAGACTTAGCACTCGGTCCCTGGGAGTGCCAAGGAGGTGGTACACGTGCTTGACGAGCGGAAGCTCACGGTCCTGCGGGCGATCGTCGAGGACTACGTGTCCACCACCGAGCCGGTGGGATCCAAGTCGCTGGTGGACCGGCACCACTTCGACGTGTCCCCGGCGACGATCCGCAACGACATGGCGGTGCTGGAGGAGCAGGGCTTCATCGCGCAGCCGCACACCAGCGCCGGGCGGATCCCCACCGACAAGGGGTACCGGCTGTTCGTCGACCGGCTGTCGGGCGTCAAGCCGCTGTCCGCCGCCGAGCGCCGCGCCATCGAGACGTTCCTGGGCGGAGCGGTCAGCCTGGACGACATCGTGATGCGGACGGTCAGGCTGCTCGTCCAGCTGACCCGCCAGGTCGCCGTGGTCCAGTACCCGTCGCTCACCAGGTCCGCGATCCGGCACATCGAGCTCGTCCCGCTGGCCCCGACCAAGCTGCTGCTGGTGCTGATCACCGACACGGGCCGGGTGGAGCAGCGCACCGTCGACCTGCCTGACCCCTGGGACGACGAGTCGGTCTCCCACGTGCGCGCGGTGGTGAACGCCTGCCTGGACGGGCATAAGCTGGCCGACGCCGCCACCATGGTCACCGACCTGTCCGATCGGATCCCGGCCGAGGAGCGCGCGAACGCCAACGCCGTGTTCTCCGTCCTGCTGGCCAGCCTGATCGAGCGGAGCGAGGAGAAGATCGTGTTCGGCGGGGCCGCGAACCTCGCCCCCCATGACTTCAGCCGGGGCCTGCGGGAAGTGCTGGAGGCCCTGGAAGAACAGGTGGTGCTGATGCGGCTCCTCGGGGAGGCGAACGAGCCCTCCAACCTGATGGTCAGGATCGGCTCGGAGAACCCGGTCGCGGGCCTGCACGCCACGTCGGTGGTGTCCACGGGGTACGGGAGCGCCGCCCAGCCGCTGGCCAAGCTCGGCGTCCTGGGCCCGACCCGGATGGACTACCCGGGCACGATGGGCGCGGTGCGCGCGGTGGCGCGGTACGTCGGTCAGATCCTGATGGAGTCCTAGTGGCCACGGACTACTACGCCCTGCTCAAGATCCGCCGGGACGCGACGCAGGAAGAGGTCAAGCGAGCGTACCGGCGGCTGGCGCGCGAGCTGCACCCGGACGTGAACCCGGACCCCGAGACCCAGGAGCGGTTCAAGGAGATCACCCAGGCCTACGAGGTGCTGTCCGACACGGACAAGCGCCGGATGTACGACATGGGCGTCGATCCGTTCGCCCCGGCCGGGTCGGGCGCCGGGGCCGGCCCGTTCGGGTCAGGGTTCTCGCCGTTTACGGACCTGATCGAGCAATTCCTCGGCGGGACGGTCGGCGGGGCCACGCGCGGGCCGCGCAGCCGGGCGCAGCGCGGCCGCAACGCGACGATCAGGCTCGAGCTGGACCTCTCGGAGTGCTCGTTCGGCACCACCCGCGAGCTCACCGTGGACACGGCCGTGGTCTGCCCCACCTGCTCGGGTGAGGGCACCGCGCCGGGCACCCACCCGCAGACCTGTGACATCTGCGGCGGGCGCGGCGAGGTGAACCAGGTCACCCGCACCTTCACGATCCAGATGGTGGTGCCCAGGCCGTGCCCGGGCTGCGGGGGGTACGGGACCGTGCTGGTGCGGCCCTGCCACGAGTGCGACGGCGACGGCCGGGTGCGGACCAGGCGGACGATCAAGGTCCGGATCCCCGCGGGCGTGGAGGACGGCACGCATATCCAGCTCGCCGGCGAGGGCGAGGTCGGCCCGGGCGGCGGTCCGCCCGGCGACCTGTTCCTTGAGATCGCGCAGCGCCCGCACGCCATCTTCGAGCGGCAGGGCGACGACCTGCACTGCACGCTGACCATCCCGATGGTGGCCGCGGCGCTGGGGGCGACGCTCCCGGTCGAGAGCCTGGACGGGCCCGCCGACATCGACATCCGCCCGGGTACCCAGTCCGGGCAGGTCATCCCGCTGTACGGCCAGGGCGTCCGGCACCTGAACGGCAACGGGCGCGGTGACCTGATCGTCCACGTCTCGGTCGAGACGCCGACCAAGCTCGACCCGGAGCAGGAAAAGCTCCTGCGCGACCTGGCCAAGCTGCGCGGCGAGGAAGCGCCGCCCGGCCGGTTCGTGCCGGGGCAGCAGGGGTTCTTCTCCAGGCTGCGCGACGCGTTCAACGGCCGCTGACCCGGGGCCGACGGTGCCGCAGCCGCCTGTCTTCTACGCCGGCCGCGCGGACCTGGACGGCGAGGTCGTCGTCTTGTCCGGGGCCGAGGGGCGGCACGCGGCCACCGTCCGCCGGCTGCGCCCCGGCGAGCGCGCCGACGTCAGCGACGGCGCCGGCCTGGTGGCCGAGTGCGTAGTCACGGCCCGTGGCAGCGACGGTCTTGAGCTGGCCGTGCGCGCCAGGCGCGAGGTGCCCCGCCCGGACCCCGCGATCACCGTGGTCCAGGCCATTCCGAAGGGTGACCGGGGCGAGGCCGCCGTTGAGGGCCTGACCGAGGTCGGCGTGGACCGCATCGTCCCCTGGGCTGCGGCTCGCTGCGTCGCCGTCTGGGCGGGCGAGCGCGGAGCGCACTCGCTGGCGCGGTGGCGGTCAACCGCGCGGGAGGCCGCCAAGCAGTCCCGCCGGGCCTGGCTACCCGAGGTGACCGAGCCCGCCTCGACCGGCCAGGTCGCGGCCATGATCGCGGCGGTCTCCTGCGCGATCGTCCTCGACCCCGAGGCCGCGGACAGCCTCGGTCGCCTGGAGCCGCCGCCCTCCGGCGACCTGCTCGTCGTGGTCGGGCCCGAGGGCGGGATCACCGACGACGAGGGCCAGGTCTTCCTGACGGCCGGCGCCATCGCCCGCGGGCTCGGGCCCACGGTGCTGCGTACGTCGACGGCCGGGATCGTCGCGGCCGCCGTGCTGCTGAGCCGCGGCGGCCGCTGGTAAGAGGGCGCCGCTGGTAAGAACGGGACGGACGGCCCCGCTATCAAGGTGAGCCGCCGGACACGTCCGGCGCGCCGCTGTACGGGTTGACTCCGCTGCTGGTCGACGAGGCGGGGGTCGAGGGGCTGGGATCTGGCGTGACCGACGGGCTACCCGAGGTCGGCGCGGTCGTGGTGTGCGCGCTCTTCGACGGGGTGGCGGACGCGCCGACGGTGGGCGTCTGGCCGGCGCAGCTGGCCGTCTGGGGTCGGGCTCTGGCTCGTGGCCCGGCTAGACGCGCTGGCGTGGGGCTGGAGCTGGCGCTCGCCGACGCCTTCGTCGAGGCGCTGCCGGTCGCAGTGGCGCTGGCGCTGCCGCTGTCGGTCGGGGTCGCCGTGGCGCTGGTGGACGCGCTGCCGTTCGGGCTGGCGCTCGCGCTCGCGGTGTCGCCCGGGCTCGCGGTGTCGCTGCTGTCCGACGGGCTGGCCGTGCTCGGCGACGCGGTTACGCTCGGGCTCGTCGGCGCGCCGGTCGACGCGGTTGACCGCGTGGGGCTCGACGTGCTGGGCTTCGGGGAGCTAGACGTGTGCGACGGGGACGGCGACACGCACGGCACGGCCGACGGCGAGGTGATCCCCGGCGTCGCGCTGCCCTCGACCGCGTTAGGCCCGGAGCTCTGGCCGGTGCCGCCCGGCGCCGCCGAACTCGCCGTGCTGCTCGGCGAGCCGGCGAACACGTCGGTGCTGACCTGGACGAACGCCTGCCGCAGCGGAGGCACGGCGGCCAGCACGACCGCCACGGCGAACACGGCGACCCCGATGCCCAGCGCGGGCCGGAGCATGGCCTCGCGCCAGTTCACGGGCCAGCGCTGGGCCGGCCGCGCGTGTCCTGGGGCCGCGCCGCGACCCGGCGTCCTGCCCCGCCGCAGCGGCGCTCCGTGGCCGCGCGGTGCGCTGTGCTCGCCGCGCGCGCCGGACAGGCGCCGGACCAGGTCGGCCAGGACACCCCAGCCCCAGCGTGCGCGCGTGGCGCCTGGCTCGGGATCGGCGGCCGAGGCGTAGACCGGACCGGACCGGATCTTCTCGCGGATCCGGTCCAGGCCGTCGGCGTTCGGCTCGACGTGCTCCGCGGCGGCGTGCAGCGAGCGGCGCACGAAGTCGGCAAACTCGTCCCCTGGCCCGCCCTCGGGGCGGTGGTGTCGGGTCATGAGTCGTGCTCCAGCGCCGAGCGCAGGGCGATCATGCCCCGGGCGGTGTGGCTCTTGACGGCACCGCGGCTGATGCCCATCGTGGCGGCGATCTCGGCCTCGGTCAGGTCCGCATAGTAGCGGAGCACGATCGCCTCGCGCTGCCGGCCGGGCAGGTCCCGCAGCGCCGCGACCACCGCGGACCGCTCGAGCAGGACCAGCGCCCCGTGCTCGGCGCTCGGCATGTCCGGCGCGGCCTTCTGCAGGTTCCTGTCCACCACGGTCCGGTGCCGGAGCACCGACTTGGACCGGTTCACGACCGCCTGGCGCAGGTAGGCCAGCGCGTTCTCCGCGTCCCGCAGCCGCTGCCAGGCGTCGTGCATGGCGACGAACGCGTCCTGCACCACTTCCTCGGCCGTCGGCGTGTCCCGCACGAGCAGCGCGGCCAGCCGCACCAGAGCCCGGTAATGCAGCGAGTACAACTCGGTGACCGCCCGGTCCGCGCTCCACCCCAGGCGCGCAGAACTCGGCGCCAGAAAGGCGCCGGGCACGATTGCGCTCGTGGCCACCAGGGTTTCGGTCACATTCGTTGGACGCGCATCCCTGTCCGACGGTTCACCCACTAGCCGGACGCCTCCCACACGGCCGGACGCGAAAAGGACCTTAGGTCACTCATCGCCATTTCCCACCCATCTGACCATCCGCCGCCATGCTGCCATCGGCAACCACCCGGCCTGATGCCTGGATGATCAGAGATCAGGCGGTATGCGGCGTGCCTCGCTGGCTTTCGCGGCACTCCGCCTCCACCGCCGGGAGATTGCGGGAAAACCAGGATATCGACTGCGCTAAGGGGATAGCACCACTTGCGCCGATCGCGCGATAACAACGCATGCCATCGGGGTTACCCGAAAGTTCCCTGGAAGAGGCCCCATTGTCGACATATGCGGAGGGATCATAGGCGGGCTCGAGGATTCTCCCGTGGCGGAACGCCGCTATCCGGGCCCGGGGACGAGCCGGGTCGGCCGCAGGACGGATAGCATGGTGAACACCACCTCGGGGGGCGGTCCTCCGGGTCTTCGAGAGCGTCGAATTGACAGATACCCGAAACGACGACCTGCGCGCCAACGTCCCCGGCGGCAACGGCCAGCCCGGTGGGCCCGAGGGCGAGCCGCGATCCCAGGTCAGGATCGTGATCCCCGCCGATCATTCGATGGTCAGCCTGCTGGGGTCCGGGGACGAGCTACTGCACGTGATCGAGCGGGAGTTCGCCGCCGACATCCACGTCCGCGGCAACGAGATCACCGCGACGGGTAACCCGGCCGAGATCGCCCTGGTGAACGACCTGTTCGCCGAGCTGGTCGAGTTGCAGCGCAAGGGCACGGACCTGACCGCGGACGCCGTGGAGCGGGCGGCAGCGATGCTGCGCGCCAAGCACGGGATCCGCCCGGCCGACGTGCTCACCGTGGGCATCCTGTCCGCCCGCGGCCGCACGATCCGGCCGAAGACGCTCAACCAGAAGCGCTACACCGACGCGATCGACAAGCACACGATCGTCTTCGCCATCGGCCCCGCGGGGACCGGCAAGACCTACCTGGCCATGGCCAAGGCGGTCAAGGCCCTGCAGGCCAAAGAGGTCAACCGGATCATCCTGACCCGGCCCGCGGTGGAGGCGGGGGAGCGGCTGGGCTTCCTGCCCGGCACCCTGTACGAGAAGATCGACCCCTACCTGCGCCCCCTCTACGACGCCCTGCACGACATGCTCGACCCCGACTCGATCCCCCGCCTCCTAACGGCCGGCACCATCGAGATCGCCCCCCTGGCATATATGCGGGGCAGGACTCTTAATGACTCGTTCATCATCCTGGACGAGGCGCAGAACACCTCCGCCGAGCAGATGAAGATGTTCCTCACCCGGCTAGGGTTCGGGTCCCAGATCGTGGTGACGGGCGACGTGACCCAGGTCGACCTCCCGCCCGGGCAGGTGAGCGGCCTGCGGATTGTCCAGGACATCCTCGACGGCGTCGAGGACATCTACTTCGCCAGGCTGACCAGCCAAGACGTGGTACGGCACCGGCTGGTGGGCAAGATCGTCGACGCGTACGAGAAGTGGGACGCGCGCGAGCGCCAGCAGCTCGGCTCCCCGAACCGGCCGAACCGGCGGAAGGGCAGCTGAGATGCGGACATGAGCATCGATATCGCCAACGAGGCGGGGGTCGGCGTCGACGAGGTCGGGCTGGCGGAGGTGGCCAGGTTCACCCTGGACCAGATGCGGATTCACCCGCTCGCCGAGCTCTCGGTCCTGCTCGTCGACGAGCGGACGATGACCGAGCTGCACGAGCGGTGGATGGGCGAGCCCGGCCCGACGGACGTGCTGGCCTTCCCGATGGACGAGCTGCGCCCGCCGCACCTGGGCGGCAACCGCGCGGGCGACCCGGAGCCGGGCGACGAGCCCGGGCTGCTGGGGGACGTGGTGCTGTGCCCGCAGGTCGCGGCCGGGCAGGCGGTCACGGCCGGCCACTCCACCCAGGACGAGCTCGAGCTGCTGTGCGTGCACGGGATCTTGCACCTGCTCGGGTACGACCACGCGGAACCCGAGGAGCACGCCGCCATGTTCGGCGCCCAGGACCAGCTGCTGAAGTCCTGGCGGGACAAGAAGGGACGAGAAGGACCCGGCTGATGACACCTCCCGCGTGGCTGCTGGTCGCGGCGGCCCTGCTGGCCCTCGCCGCGGGCTGGTGCGCGAGCGCGGAGGTGGCCCTGGCCCTGATGTCCGGGACCAGCACCACGGAGCGCCCGGAGCGCACCGACCGCCCGGACCGCCCCGAACGGCCGGAGCCGGCCGGCCGGGCGGAGGCCGGCTCGCTGCGGACCGTGGCGGCCGACCTGCCCCGCTACCTGAGCGTGCTGCTCCTCCTGCGCGCCCTGTTCGAGATCTCCGCGGCGGTCCTGGTCACGGCCGCCTTCGCGCGGTGGTTCGGCGACGACTGGCGCGCCGTGCTCGCCGCGATCGGCGTGGTGATCGTGCTGCGGTACGCCCTGACCGGCGTGCGTCCCATGGCCGCGACGACCGGCCCCGGCGCCGAACGCCGCGCCGAGCGCGCCGCCGCGTTCCTCCTTCCCGTGACCCGCGCCCTCGGCCCCGTGCCCGGCCTCCTGGTCGCCATCGGCAACGCCATGCCGCCGGGCCGCCGCAAACGCCAGGCCGACGCGGACAACCCGGAGGGCAGGTCCGAGCTGCGCGGACTGGTCGACTACCTCGAGCGCACGAACGGCATCGAGCCGGGCGAGCGGGAGATGGTCCGCTCGGTCTTCGAGCTCGGCGACACCATCGTCAGGGACGTCATGGTGCCGCGCACCGACATGGTGTTCATCGAGGGTGACCAGACCGTCGAGCAGGCCCTGTCCCTGGCGCTGCGCAGCGGCTTCTCCCGCATCCCCGTGGTGGGGGAGAACGAGGACGACGTGGTGGGCATCGCCTACCTGAAGGACATCGTGGCGTGGAGCCACGAGCATCCGGGGGCCGACACCTCCGAGAAGGTCGCCACCGTGATGCGCCAGGCCAGCTACGTGCCCGACAGCAAGCCGGTCGACGAGCTGCTGCGCCAGATGCAGGCGCAGCGCAACCACGTGGCCATCGTGATCGACGAGTACGGCGGGACCGCCGGGCTCGTCACCATCGAGGACATCCTGGAGGAGATCGTCGGCGAGATCACCGACGAGTACGACAACGAGCTGCCGCCCGTGCAGTGGCTGGACGGCGGCGCGGCACGGGTGACCGCGCGGCTGCCCGTGGCCGAGCTCGAGGACCTGTTCGGCGTCCGGGTCGGCGCCGAGGACGTCGAGACGGTCGCCGGGCTGCTGGCGCACCAGCTCGGCCGGGTCCCGATCGTGGGCTCGACGGCGACCGTTAGCGGTCTCAGGCTGACTGCGGAGAACCTGGTCGGCCGGCGCAACAAAATCGAAACAGTGCTGGTGGAGCCGGAATCCGACGCCGCATCCTAGACTCAACCAGGTGAGCGACGTGACGAACCCGGAGGATCTCAAGATCATCACCCTGGCCCGGTCCACCCGCGCGAGGGTGGCGGCGTCCGAGGGCGCTGCGGTCCGCGACGAGACCGGCCGCACCTACACCGCGGCCGCGGTGGCCCTGCCCTCGCTGCGGCTGTCCGCGCTGCGCCTGGCGGTGGCCATGGCGGTGTCGAGCGGCGCGCGGAAGCTGGAGGCCGCGGCCCTGGTCAGCGACGGCGAGCTGGACCCCGGCGACCTGGCCGTGGTGCGCGATCTCGGCCCGGACGCCGTCGTGTACCACGCCGCACCCGACGGCACCCTCCGCGCCACCCTTTAGTCCGAACGAGCGGTGGCTCCACTCCCCGCTCCATGCGCGAGAATCGAATAGTGACCTTTCCGCTGGCCGACCACCCGCCCGATGAGGGCTTCCGCTCGGGTTTCGCCTGCCTGGTCGGCCGCCCGAACGTCGGCAAGTCGACTCTGATCAACGCGCTCGTCGGAACCAAGATCGCGATCACCAGCGACCGGCCGCAGACGACCAGGCGGGTGATCCGCGGCATCGTGCACCGCCCGGACGCGCAGCTCGTCCTGCTGGACACGCCCGGCCTGCACAAGCCGCGGACGCTGCTCGGCGAGCGGCTGGACAGCCTGGTCCGCGCCACGCTCACCGAGGTCGACGTGATCGGGTTCTGTGTCCCGGCGGGCGATGAGGTCGGCCCCGGCGACCGCTTCCTCGCCCGTGAGCTGGAGCGCGTCGGGAAGACGCCGATCGTGGCGGTCGTGACCAAGTGCGACCAGGTGCCGCCGGCGCGGGTCGTCGAGCAGCTCACGGCGGTGAGTGAACTGGGCGACTGGGCCGACATCGTGCCGGTGTCGGCGGTGACCGGGTTCCAGCTCGACGTCCTGACCGACGTGCTGACCTCGCACTTGCCCGAGGGCCCGCCGCTGTACCCCGACGGCGAGCTGACCGACCAGCCCGAGCAGATCATGGTCGCCGAGCTGATCCGGGAGGCGGCGCTGGAGGGCGTCAGGGACGAGCTGCCGCACTCGATCGCGGTGCTGGTCGAGGAGATGGGCCCGCGACCGGGCCGCGAGGACCTGACCGACGTGTACGCCGAGCTGTACGTGGAGCGGCCGAGCCAGAAGGCCATCGTCATCGGCGCCGGGGGAGCGCGCCTGAAGGACGTCGGGAGCCGCGCCCGCCGCCAGATCGAGGCCCTGCTCGGCACGAAGGTCTACCTCGACCTGCGCGTCAAGATCGCCAAGGACTGGCAGCGCAACCCCAAGCAGCTCCGCCGCCTCGGCTTCTACGACTGAGCTCCCGGGAGCACGTCTGCCGCAGGGACCTCGAAGTTCATGACCGGACGGCCGAACGGCTGGTAGCCCAGCGCCTCGTTGATCGCGATCATGTGCTCGTTGGTCTCGGCGTTGCCAGTGATCATCCACCGGCGCTGCGGTTCCGCCTCGGCCAGCCATTCCAGCATGGCCAGCTTGACCAGCAGGCCTAGCCGGTGCCCCCGGTGCGCCCTGACCACGGCGGTCAGGCCCTGGAACATCCAGTCCGGCTCGTCCGGCGCGACCTCGACCTGGGTGACGCCGGCCAGGTCGCCGGTCGCGTCGTGCCGGGCGGCCACGGTGTAGGAGCGCAGTTGCTGCAGCCGTCTCCGGCGGTCGGTGGCCCGGACGCGCTCGGCGTCGAACGCCGCCGGCTCCCAGCTCGGGTCGTGCGGCGCGTCGGCCATGGCCAGCTCGATCGCGACGATCTGATCCACGTACTCCTCCGGCGTGGACTGCGCCCAGGAGATCACCGTGTAACCGTCGGCCGCTTCCTGCGCGGAGGCGCGCAGCCCGGCGACCAGGCCGGCCGGGATCGCGGCCAGGTCCAGCCTGCGCCGGATCTCCGCCAGGCCAGCCGTCGCGCCAAGCGACCTGGCGAAGGACTCACCGGGGGAGTCCTGGATAGCGAACCCGGCAAGCAGGCGCCGCTCGTCGGCGAGCGCCCGTTCCGCGGCGTGGCGCAGCAGCGCCGTGCCGAACCCCTGCCGGCGCCGGGCCGGGTCAACGAACGCCTCGAGGATCCCGAGGTGCCGGTTGTCCCGGTCCGGCACCTCGAGGAGGTACCAGCCGGCTACCGAGCCATCCGGCCCGCACCCGAGCCAGGTTTCCCGCGGCTCGCCGGTCCAGCCCGTCGTCAGCCAGCCGTCGAAGACGATGCGGGACATCGGGGGCAGGCCGGGATCGTCGGCTGTCACGGCCGCGACCATGATGTCGTGGCAGGACTGCACCAACGCGGGGTCACTGTCTGCCCCGAAGCGCTCGATACGCATCGCCGTCAGCCCGCGATGTCGGCCACGTCGAGGCGCCACGAGGTGGCCGGCGCGCCGAAGACGGTGTAGCCGAGCGCGTCGTTGACCGCGATCATGTGCTTGTTGTCCTCGGCGTTCCAGGTCGTGATCCGCTCCACTTGCGGTTCTGCGGTCGCGAGCCACTCCAGCATCGCGACCTTGACCAGCAGGCCGAGCCGATGCCCGCGGTGCGCCGCCGTCACGGCGGTGATCAGCTGGAACCCCCAGCTGGGATTCGGGGGTTCCACCGTCACCTGGGTCAGCGCGGCAACCTCGCCGGTGGCTACGTGCCGGGCCGCGACCGAGTAGTCCCGCGAGCCGTAGTGCGCGCGCAGGCCATTGACCCGCTCGCGGACCCGCTGGGCGTCCCACTTCTCCGGTTCCACATAGGGGTCATGGGGCGCGTCGCTGAGCGCGGCGTACGCGGCGGCCATCCGCTCGATGAGCTCCTCCGGTATCAGCCCGGCCCAGGTCACCAGCTCGTATCCGATGGCGTGCCGCTCGGCCTCCTCGCGCAGCCGGGCCAGCCGGCCCTCCTCGAGCGTGCCGGGCTCCAGCAGGCGCTCGATGTCCACCAGCCCGGGCTCTGCCCCGGCCTGGCGGGCGAAGGGCTCGCCGGGCGTGCCGTTCCTCGAGCCGCCGCGCAGCACGGTCCGCCCGTGCGCCGCGGTGCGGCCCGCGGCGTGCCGCAGCAGGGCCCGGCCGAGTCCGTGCCTGCGGTCGTCCGGGTGGACGATGAGGTGCAGGTACGCCTGGTCCAAGTTCTCCAGGTCGGGAAGCTCCAGCCGGTACCAGCCCGCGACCGTGCCCGGCGCGCGGCCCGGGACCAGCCACACCTCCCTGGGTTCGCCGCCCCACCCCACGGTCATCCAGGCACGAAAGATGTGCTCTCCCATTACGGGTTCCTGCGGCTCATCGACCCGCTGGGCGGCCAGGAACGCCGCGTGGCACGCGCAGAGGCCTGCGGCGTCGGTCAGGTCGAGCTGCTCGATGTGCATCCTCCAAGCCAACCTCGCCCTCCAGCCGCGCGCCACTGAATATTCGGCGCGGTACGCTCCTGCGCAGAGGCCCCATGCCATCCCTCACAACATCCGCCGCCGCATCCCACCGCCACCGCAGCCACCATCCCACCGCCCCGCGCCACACCCACCACCCCCGCCGCCACACCCACCACCCCGGCCGCCACACCCCACCACCCCGCACGCCACGCCCCACCACCCCCGCTGAGGAGCGCAAGACGTGCCCTGGTCCCGGCGCCGCGGACAACCGCCCGGCCTGAAACCGTTGCCCAGGGATGATCAGCCGCCGCGGCCTGAGCCGCTGCTGACGCAACCGTTCGCGGGCACCATGACCGGGTGGGTGGTGATCTTCTGCGCCGTCATCGCCGAGTTGATCGGCGGCGCCGTCGTCGGCAACCAGGCGTCCGCGGCCATCGCCGTGCCGGTCCTGATCGCCCCGGTCGTCGTGGCGTTCGGCTTCGCCGTCGTGCAGTGGTGGCAGGTGCGCTCATCGGGCGCCGAGCCGACAAGCTGGTGGCACCTGGGCGGTATTGCGGCCGCCGCGATCACCTGGCTGCTATGGCCGACCGTCCCGTCAGCGCTCCAGGGCACCGGGGTACCCGGAGGCATGCCGAAGGGACACGGCTTCTGCTATATCCTGCCGAACCCCGCGCCGTGCCTGCATCGCGCCGCCCAGGCTGCCGATGACCACTACCTGGCCTTCTGGTGTACGGGCGCGGTGATCGTCCTGGCGGCGCTGCTCACCCGTAGGTCGCGCATCGCGGCGTACGCCGCGATGCCCGCCGCGCTCGCCGGCGGTCAGCTCTCCGCCTTCTTCCTGACCCAATTCGTCCTGTATTACCACCTCGTCTTATCGGCGGCCTTGTCTTATCGGCGGCACCGCGCTAGGCGCCCCGCCCGCCTGATAGGGTGCTGACAATGTCTCGCGAGCTGCTCCTGCTTAGCGGCCGCGGCGGGGGCCGATAGGCCGGCTCCCTCGTCGCGGGGTGTTGGCGCGTCCGCTGGCCGTCCGCCCACCAGATGCGAGGAAGCAGACTTCAGATGCAATCCGATCACGCGTTCAATACCGTCGCGCCCGTACGGCAGCAGCCGAGCGGGATGCCGTGCCATCGCTACACCCCGTTCCGCCCCGTCGACCTGCCGGACCGCACCTGGCCGTCCCGGTCGATCACCCGGGCGCCGCGCTGGCTGTCCACCGATCTACGGGACGGCAACCAGGCGCTCATCGATCCGATGAGCCCGGCCCGCAAGCACAAGATGTTCGACCTGCTGGTCCGGATGGGCTACAAGGAGATCGAGGTCGGATTCCCGGCCGCGAGCCAGACCGACTTCGACTTCGTCCGCGAGCTGGTCGAGGGCGACCGCATTCCCGATGACGTCAGGATCTCCGTCCTCACCCAGGCCCGGGAGGACCTGATCGAGCGGTCGGTCCAGTCGATGCGCGGCGCGCGCCGGGCCACCGTGCACATGTACAACGCGACCGCCCCGATCTTCCGCCGGGTGGTGTTCCGCATCGACCGCGAGGAGTGCAAGGCGCTCGCCGTCGAAGGCACCCGTCACGTCGTGAAGTACGCCGAGCAGATCCTCGGCGACTGCGACTTCGGCTACGAGTACTCGCCCGAGATCTTCATGGACACCGAGCTGGATTTCGCCGTCGACGTCTGCGCGGGCGTAATGGAGGTCTGGCAGCCCGGGCCGGACCGGGAGATCATCCTCAACCTGCCGTGCACGGTCGAGCGGTCCACGCCCAACGTCTACGCCGATCAGATCGAGTGGATGAGCCGGAACCTGCCCGACCGCGGGTACGTTTGCCTGTCCGTGCATACGCACAACGACCGGGGCACCGCGGTGGCCGACGCCGAGCTGGCCGTCATGGCGGGCGCGGACCGGATCGAGGGGTGCCTGTTCGGTAACGGCGAGCGGACCGGCAACGTCTGCCTGGTCACGCTCGGCCTGAACCTGTTCAGCCAGGGCATCGACCCGATGATCGACTTCTCCGACATCGACGAGATCCGCCGCACCGTCGAGTACTGCAACCAGCTACCGGTTCATCCGCGCCACCCCTACGCGGGCGAACTGGTCTACACCGCGTTCTCCGGCTCGCACCAGGACGCGATCAAGAAGGGCTTTGAGGCGCTGGAAGCCGAAGCGGCGAATGCGCAGGTGCCGTTCGCGGAGTACCCCTGGGCCGTGCCGTACCTGGCGATCGACCCGCACGACGTGGGACGCACGTACGAGGCGGTGATCAGGGTCAACTCGCAGTCGGGCAAGGGCGGCGTGGCGTTCATCATGAAGGCCGAACACCAGCTAGACCTTCCGCGCCGCCTGCAGATCGAGTTCTCCCGCGTGATCCAGGCGCACACCGACACCGAGGGCGGCGAGGTGACCCCGACGGAGATGTGGGACATCTTCTCCGCCGAGTACCTGGCCGGGGGCCAGCTGGCGCTGCTCGACCACCAGACGTCCTCGGTTGTGGAGTCCAAGCATGCCCTGACCGCAGAGATCACCGTCGACGGCCGGCCGCAGCCGGTAGAGGGTGTCGGCAACGGCCCGATCTCCGCGTTCTGCGACGCGCTGGCGACCGTTGGCATCAGCGCACGGGTCCTCGACTACACCGAGCACGCGCTGACCGAGGGCACCGACGCGCAGGCCGCCTCCTACGTGGAGTGCGAGACCGGCGGAGCGGTGTACTGGGGCGTCGGCATCGACACCAACACCGCCACCGCCTCCATGCGCGCGATCCTGTCCGCCGTCAACCGTTCCCGCCGCGCCTAGCCCGCGCCCGCCAAGCCCTGGCCCCGGTCATCCGGGGCCAGGGCTACTCCTCTCCGGAGAACCGCTCCCACGCGGACTGGCGGGTGATATGGAGGGCGGAGCCGATGCGCGCCCAGGTCACTCGCCGCTCGCGCAAGATGGTGACCAGCCGCTGGAGGCTCGCCTCGGTCTGCGCGCCGACTGCGGCGATGCGGGGAAGCAGGTCCAGGATCTGCTCATCGGTCATCGTGGCCTCCCAGCCTGGGAGCTGCGTCCCCGGATCGGACGGTTTCAGCTGCTCGGCCCGGAGAATGTCGTTGCACAACCCGACGCACTCATTGCAGATGTACACGCCGGGTCCGGCGATCACCTTCTCGACGTCCGAGCTGGGCTTGGCGCAGAACGAGCAGCGCACCTGGATGGTCGTCGTAGCGGCTTGCGTTCCGCTGGTCACAGTAGCTCCCGGGGAGAATAACTGCGTCAGGCAGACCCTGACATTTGTCAGGCCGTACCTTACAATGCGAAGAAGGCTGGCGCTACGGTTAGCGCCGCGCCTCGCCCGGGTGGTCTCCCGGCCCGCGCGACCCCCCTCCCCGCGCCTCGCGCGGTAATGTCCCTCGCTACGGGACAATAGATAGGTGCAGCAGTACCGGGATGACGGGATCGTGCTGCGGACGCAGAAGCTGGGCGAGGCGGACCGGATCATTACCGTGCTCGGCCGGCACACTGGCCGGGTCCGCGCCGTGGCCAAGGGCGTCCGCCGGACCAAGTTGCGGTTCGGCGCGCGGCTCGAGCCGTTCACGCACGTCGACCTGATGCTGCACCCGGGACGCTCGCTGGACGTGATCACGCAGGCCGAAGTCATCAGGCCCTACGGCGACCCGCTGGGCGGGGACTACCCGCGCTACACGGCGGGCGTGGCCATGCTGGAGACGGCCGAGCGGTTCACCCCGGAAGAGAAGGAGCCCGCCCTGCGGCAGTTGCTGCTGCTCATCGGCGGGCTGCGGGCGCTGGTCGAGCACGAACACGACCCCCGCCTGATCCTGGATGCCTTCCTGCTGCGCTCGCTCGCGGTGGCCGGGTACGCACCCGTCCTGGAGGAGTGCGCCCGCTGCGGCGCACCGGGAAAGGGCACGACGCGGCTGCCCGCCTTCGCCGTCCCGGCGGGCGGCATGGTGTGCGCCTCGTGCCGCCCGCCCGGCGCGGCGTCGCCCGCGGCGGGGTCGGTCGCCCTGATGCTCGCGCTGCTGCGCGGGGACTGGGCGGACGCCGACCGCAGCGAGCGAAGGCACCAGGTAGAGTGCAGCGGGCTGGTGGCTGCCTATCTTCAATGGCATCTGGAGCACTCGATCCGTTCGCTACGTCACGTGGAACGCGTCTGATGGGAGAGCGCGAACCCCGCCGCGCTGGAGTTCGCCCGCCTGACCCGCATCCGAGCGGGGTCAGGCCGCCCGCCATCCCGCCCGACCAGGTGCCCAGGCACGTGGCCTTGGTCATGGACGGCGACGGGCGCTGGGCGAAGAAGCGCGGGCTGCCCAGGATCGAGGGCCACAAGCAGGGCGAGTCCTCACTGCTCGACGTGATCATGGGCGCGATCGAGCTGGGCATTCCGTACCTGTCGGCCTACGCCTTCTCGACCGAGAACTGGCGGCGCTCACCGGACGAAGTGCGTTTTCTTATGGGTTTTAATCGCGACGTCATCCACCGCCGCCGCGATCTGCTGAACGAGATGGGCGTCCGTATACGCTGGGCCTGCCGGCGCCCCCGGCTATGGCGCAGTGTCATTAAGGAACTGGAGTACGCCGAACAGCTTTCGGCGGGCAATTCCGTGCTGACCCTGCAATTCTGCGTCAATTACGGGGGCCGAGCGGAGATCGTGGACGCCGCCGCGGCCATCGCGGCCGACGTGGCAGCGGGAAAGCTCCGCGCGGACAAGATCACCGAGCAGGTGTTTGCCAGGTATCTGGACGAGCCGGAGATTCCCGAAGTCGACCTGTTCGTAAGGTCATCGGGTGAGCAGCGCCTTTCGAACTTCCTCCTGTGGCAATCCGCCTACGCCGAACTTGTTTTTCTCGACACCCTCTGGCCCGATTTTGACCGGCGCCATTTGTGGCACGCGTGCGAGATCTACGCCAGTCGCGACCGCCGCTACGGCGGCGCAGCCCCGAATCCCCTCCCGGCATCAGACGATGGGCCGGTCACGGCCTGACGGGTGTGAGCGAGGTGACCCGGCCGTCCCTGACGACGACCTCGCGGTCGGCGTGGGCCGTGCAGCAGGGTCGACTTGCCCGAGCCGCTCGGGCCCGTGACTGCGAGGATCTCGCCCCGCTTCACCGCGCCGGTGGCACCGCTCAGCACGGGGGTCTGGCAGAACGACTTGACCACGCCCGCGCCTCGATGATCGTCCCTGGTGGGTCGCCGACCTCGGCCATTCGGGCAGCGGCGCTCACTGGCGCACCACCTCGGCCAGCAGGTCCAGGCGGCCGTATGGTCGATCCACCGCAAATCAGCCTCCAGGTGGTAGAGGCCGTGGTCGGCGGGCAGGATACCGACCATGGTGCCCTGCTGCTTCAGCTCGGTGAGCTCGCGTATCCGCTTCAGGTGCGCCGCGCGCTGGACCTCCAGGTACCCCTCGGCCGGACGGCCGAGCATCAGCGCCAGTGCGACCTTGGCGACCAGCACGGTCTGCAGCGCAGCCCTACCGAGGCGAAAACTCGTTTCACGACAGCGCTTCCTCCGTGACGTGACTCGCACAAAACCGCCCGCGATTTTTTGGCATCAATCTGAGTAACCGTGCGTAGCCTCGCGGGTACCGGGGAACATTACTGCTGCCGGACCAGTGAACCGAACTCGGGGGAGTTTATTTCGGCTGCCGGCGAACTTACGGGGTCAGTTCATTCATTTACCACGCGGTAATTCGGGGGGATTAATGCGTCGCCGTATGGCTCTTATAGTCGTGTGCGCGCTAGCGGTAATAGGGTCGGTATTGGGGGGTAGCCCGGTCATCTCGGGGATGCGTCTTATGGCCGACGCCCAGCCGGTCAGGATTCCGGTCGCCAACCTACCCGCGAATCACGCAGCACCTGCCATGAAAACCGTCGAATTCCGCGGCTATGCGTTCCAGGTGCCGGTTAGCTGGCCGGTGTACGACCTTAGTAAGGACCCCAATCAGTGCGTTCGCTATGACGTCAACGCGGTTTACCTCGGGACTCCGGGGCCTAACCAGCATTGCCCGCCCGGCCTGGTCGGGACGCACGACACGGTGACCGTCGGCGGCCCCGCCATTCCTGGCGTGCTGGTGGTCTCGTCGGTCGACAATCGGAGCGCGAAGGCGGGCGACCTGCGATCGGGTGCAGACCTGCGGGCCGCGCCCGGGACGATCATGCAAAATCCCGGTCAGCATGAATTCGCCATTTCGATGCCGACCCATGCCCCCTCGTTCACGGCTACCTACGGGACGGACCCGAACCTGATCTTGCAGGTGTTCGGCACCCTGCACGCCGTGACCTCCCGGTTCGGGCACCCGGGTGGTCCCTTGCAGCCTCGCGGAGGGCCGACCCACCCCACGAACTGGGGCTTCTCGAGCCCGGCAACCGGAACGACCAGACCGCACGGCGTCCCCTCGGTGGTGTACTCACCGCCGGACAACGACCCGTCCATCGCGCCGTCAGGCTGGCCGACTCCCTCACCCATTAGGATCACGCCCCGGCCCCACAAGACGACCCACCCGCGGGTGGTGACGACCCCTGTGCCGACGCAGGCACCCGCCTCACCGACGCAGGCGCCGGCCTCACCGACGCCGACCGTCACCTCGTCGACGGGGACGAACACGCAGGCGCCGGCGATAGGCGCGCCACCGGTCCAGCCGGGGGCCGGGTTCAGCACCGCCGTGGCCGGGTTCGACACCTGCACCGCGCCGTCGCTGGCGGCCATGAAGGCCTGGCGGGCGAAGTACGCCGTCGCCAACATCTACATCGGCGGCCAGGAGATGGCCTGCGACTACGGCAACCTGTCGGCCAGCTGGATCACGGCGACGGAAGCCATGGGCTGGTCGCTGATGCCGACCTTCGTCGGGCTGCAGGCGCCCTGCAATAGCTACAGCGCGGAAATCAACCCGAGCCAGGCGGCCGCCCAGGGGCGCGCCGCGGCGACCCTGGCCATCTCGGACGCGAAGGGGCTGGGCCTGGGCACCGGGTCGCCCATCTACTTCGACATGGAAGGCTACGACCACACCAACTCGGGCTGTAAGACCGCCGTGCTCACCTTCCTCGACGCCTGGACCCGGCAGCTCGATGCGGGCGGTTACGTCTCGGGGGTCTACTCCAGCGCCGACTCGGCGGCGATCGACCTGCAGTCCAACACCACCATCGCCGGGCACGCGCTCGCCGAGCCGCAGGACATGTGGTTCGCGCTGTGGGACAACGCGCTCAACCTGACCGGATCGCCCTACCTGACCGGGGCGGTGTGGCCGCAGACGCAGCGGTCCAAGCAGTACCAAGGCGGGCACGTGGTGAGCGTCGGCGGGTACGCGATCGACATCGACTCCGACCTGGTGGACAGCGCGGTGGCGCGCGGGTGAGGCGAGGTCACGCGCCGGTACCGCGTGAATCCAGTTCGCGATCGCTAGCCAGTGCTCCTAAGCTAGGGGTCTCCGGCCGCGGAGGGCGCCTGCTCGCATCCGCGCCGGGATCACCACGGGAATCGCGCCCGTCGCGCCCGCCGACCGCCAGCCGGATGGAGATCTCCGATGCCACTGCGCAGTGACCGACTCGACGCCATCGTCAACCTCAGCAAACGGCGGGGATTCGTCTACCCGTCCAGCGAGATCTATGGCGGCCTCCGGGCCGCCTGGGACTACGGCCCGCTCGGCGTGGAGCTGAAGAACAACATCAAGCGCCAGTGGTGGCGGTCGATGGTCACCCAGCGCGATGACATCGTGGGCCTCGACTCATCCGTGATCCTGGCCCGGGAGGTGTGGGAGGCCAGCGGGCACGTCAGTGAGTTCGTGGACCCGCTCACGGAGTGCATGTCCTGCCACAAGCGCTACCGCGCCGACCACCTGATCGAGGGGTACCAGGAGAAGCACGGCTACGCCCCGGTCGGCGGCCTGACCGAGATCGCCTGCCCGAACTGCGGCACCCGGGGCGCCTTCACCGAGCCGCGCATGTTCAACGGCCTGCTGCGCACCCACCTCGGCCCGGTGGAGGACGAGTCCGGGCTCGCCTACCTGCGCCCGGAGACCGCGCAGGGCATCTTTATCAACTTCCGCAATGTGCTGCAGACCTCCCGCCGCAAGATCCCGTTCGGCATCGGCCAGATCGGCAAGTCGTTCCGTAACGAGATCACCCCCGGCAACTTCATCTTCAGGACCAGGGAATTCGAGCAGATGGAGATGGAGTTCTTCGTCCGCCCGGGCACGGATGAGGAGTGGCACCAGCGCTGGATCGACGAGCGCTTCGCCTGGTATATCGGCCTCGGCATCCGCGAGGAGAACCTGCGGCTCTACGAGCACCCGAAGGAGAAGCTCTCGCACTACTCTAAGCGCACGGTGGACATCGAGTACCGGTTCGACTTCGTCGGGACGGAGTGGGGCGAGCTCGAGGGCATCGCCAACCGCACCGACTACGACCTGACCACCCACCAGCGCGCGTCCAAGCAGGACATGTCCTACCTGGACCAGGAGTCGAACGAGCGGTTCATCCCGTACGTGATCGAGCCCGCGGCCGGCGTGGACCGCGGCGCGCTGGTCTTCCTGATGGACGCCTACGCCGAGGACGAAGCGCCGGACGCCAAGGGCAACCCGGAGAAGCGGACCGTCCTGCGGCTCGACCCCAGGCTCGCGCCGGTGAAGGCGGCCGTTCTCCCGCTGTCCCGCAACGCCGACCTGTCGCCCAAGGCGCGCGACCTGGCCGCGGCCCTCCGCAAGCAGTGGAACACTGACTTCGACGACGCCAGCGCGATCGGCCGCAGGTACCGCAGGCAGGACGAGATCGGCACCCCGTACTGCGTCACCGTCGACTTCGACACCCTGGAAGATCAGGCCGTCACGGTCAGGGACCGCGACACCATGACCCAAGAGCGCATCGGCATCGACCACGTCGAGGCCTACCTAGCCGAGCGCCTCGGCCCCTGCTGACCCGCCCAGCCCACTGACCTGCCCCGGGTTAGGGCACGAGCACGATCTTGCCGTGCGCGTGGCCGGTCGCGAGGGCCCGGTGCGCGTCGGCCGCCTCGGCCAGCGGGTAGGCCCCGGCGACGATGACCCGCAGCTTCTCGTCCTCGGCGAGCCGCGCGAGTTCCAGGCGCGCCGCGGACCGGATCTCGGTGCCCGGGTCCGCACCCGGAGCGCCGCCGATCACCTTGACGCCCGAGTCGAACGCCCGCTTGCTCGCGATGAGGGTGACGATCCGTTCCCGGTCCGCCACCAGGGCCAGCGAGGTATCCAGCGCCTCGTCGCCCCCGGCGGTATCCACCGCGGCGTCGACTCCGCCGGGAGCAAGGGCCCGGACGCGCTCTTCAAGACCGGCACCGTACACCACGGGCTCCACACCGAATTCACGCAGCAACTCGTGGCCGCCCGGGCTGGCTGCGCCGATCACCCTGGCCCCCGCCGCCACCGCGATCTGGACGGCCATCAGGCCGACGCCGCCCGCGGCGCCGTAGATCAGGACGGTCTCGCCCGCGCCGACGCGGACCACGGTCAGCGCGTGCACGGCCGTCACGCCGGTCAGCATCATCCCGCTCGCCTGCTCGAACGACAGCGTCGAGGGCTTGGGGATCACGCTGGAGGCGGTCGCGACCAGGTCGGCGGCGTACCCGCCCGCGACCCGGTACGCGACGACCTCATCGCCTGCCCGGACGAGACCACCCGGCCCTTCGACACGACGCTGCCGTCGCCCACCTCGGTCACCACGCCGGCCACCTCGAACCCCAGCCGCATCGGCAGCCGCGCAGGATCCCGCCCCATGTTGCCGCTGTACAGCTTGTAGTCGAGCGGATTCGTGGCCGCCGCCCGCACGCTGATCAGCACCTCGTCCGGGCCCGGCGGGCCGACTGGCGTCTCGATCACCGACAGGACCTCGGGCCCGCCGAACGCGGTGGCCACCACCGCCCTGGTCATCCCTGAGTCATCCACGGCCCTCATCCTGCCACCGGACGCTCCCGCGGATAACGGCGGTAGATCTCCGCCGCCGCCAGGTGGAAGCCCTCGGGCTGGCCTGCCGCGCCCATGGCCGCGGCGATCTCCTCCATCTCGGCGACCCAGCGCCAGCCCTTGGCCGCCGCGGACCCGGCGGCGCGGGCCGACCGTTCGGCCAGGCCGGGCTGCGAGATGGCCCACTCGCCTAGCAGGACCTCCTCCACGCCCTCGGCCCGGGCCAGCGCCCGCGCCGCCAGCAGCAGGGCCCCCGAACCCTTGGTCCACGACGCGTACGCCATCTTTACCGCCGAGGCCGCGCAGGACCCACCCTCGATCACCCGCGCGTCGACGTCGCCGCCCGCGAACAGCCGCCGAACCTCCCCGGCCCGCGCCCCGGACAAGTAGAGCCTGATGAATCCCGGCGCGACCGGGGGAGTCCCGATGATCCCGCCGTCCACGTAGCCGGCCCCGCCGGCCTCGACGCACCCCGGCGACCTCGCGCGCCGTGGTCGGCGAGATCGCGTTAGCGTCCACGTAGACCCCGCCGAACCCGAACCCGGCCACCTCACGTGCCAGATCGAGCGCCGCGTGCGGCGGGCAGACCGACACGATCACGCCCGAACGCCGCACCACCTCGGCCAGCCCTCCGTCCGAGCCAACCAGCCCAGCCGAACCGGCCCGCGCCGCGGTGGCCGCGCTGCGCCCCGAAGGCACCCACAGCACCCGATGCCCGGCGCCGACCAGGCACTCCCCGACGGCGGCACCCATCTCACCGGGGTGCAGCAACCCGATCGTGATCCCGTCGCCCATGATCGCCCTCCGTGCTCCCGCCGCGTGCACGGCCGAGCCTAGACCCAAGGCTTCCGTCACCAGGTGGCTCTCACATACCTACAGACTCCGGCGGCCCGCCAGGGTTGCTTGCCTGGGCGTTATACATCCGCCCCGGACGGTAGGCTCCCGAGTGAATACACGACGTCGCGCACTGCGAAAAGCAGAACTGAGGAGCAGGAAGTGCCGAAGCTCGTCTATGACTTCACAGAGGGCAACAAGGACCTCAAGGACCTGCTGGGCGGCAAGGGCGCCAACCTGGCCGAGATGACCAACATCGGCCTGCCGGTGCCGCCCGGATTCACCATTACCACCGAGGCGTGCCGCTATTACCTGGAGCACGGAAGCACCCCGGCGGGCCTCGACGAGGAAATCGCCGCCCACCTGGCCAAACTCGAAGACGAAATGGGCCGCAGGCTCGGCGATCCGGCCGACCCGCTGCTGGTCAGCGTCAGGTCCGGGGCGAAATTCTCCATGCCGGGCATGATGGATACCGTCCTCAACATCGGCCTGTCCGACGAGTCGGTCCAGGGCCTGGCCAAGCAGGCCGGCAACGAGCGGTTCGCCTGGGACTCCTACCGGCGCCTGATCCAGATGTTCGGCAAGACCGTCCTCGACATCGACGGCGAGCACTTCGAGCACGCCCTGGAGGCGGCCAAGCAGGCCAAGGGCGTCCGCAACGATGTCGACCTAGACGCCGCCGACCTGCAGAACCTGGTCGCGACGTTCAAGGACATCGTCGCCACGCACGCGAAGATGGACTTCCCCCAGGACCCGCGCGCCCAGATGGACCTGGCCATCAAGGCCGTGTTCGAATCCTGGAACTCCGACCGCGCCGTCCTGTACCGGCGCCAGGAGCGCATCCCCGCTGACCTGGGCACGGCCGTGAACGTGGTGGCGATGGTGTTCGGCAACCTCGGCCTGGACTCGGGCACCGGCGTGGCCTTCACCAGGGACCCCGGCACGGGCGCCCAGGGCGTCTACGGCGACTACCTGCAGAACGCGCAGGGCGAGGACGTCGTGGCCGGGATCAGGAACACCGTCCCGCTGCAGGACCTGGAGAATATCGACAAGGCGTCATACGACCAGCTCATGCAGATCATGCGGACGCTGGAGAACCACTACCGCGACCTGTGCGACATCGAGTTCACGATCGAGCGCGGCAAGCTGTGGATGCTCCAGACCCGGGTCGGCAAGCGCACCGCCGCCGCGGCGTTCCGCATCGCCATGCAGCTCGTCGACCAGGGCCTGATCGACGAGGACGAGGCCCTCACCCGGGTCTCCGGCGAGGAGCTCGCCCGGCTGATGTTCCCCAGGTTCGACACCAGCGCCCAGGTCACCAAGATCGCCACCGGCATCAGCGCGTCGCCCGGCGCGGCGGTCGGCAAGGCCGTCTTCGACTCGGCCCGCGCCGTGGAGTGGGCGGCCGCCGGCGAGGGGGTCATCCTGGTCCGGCGCGAGACCAACCCGGACGACCTGCACGGTATGATCGCCGCCCAGGGCATCCTGACCAGCCGCGGCGGCAAGACCAGCCACGCGGCCGTGGTCGCCCGCGGCATGGGCAAAACCTGCGTCTGCGGCGCCGAGGAACTCGACGTGGACATCAAGGCCAGGAAGTTCACCGCCCCCGGCGGCGTCGTCATCAACGAGGGCGACATGATCTCGATCGACGGCACCAGCGGCGTCGTCTACCTGGGCGAGGTCCCGGTCGTCTCCAGCGAAGTGGTCCGCTACTTCGAGGGCGAACTGCACCCGCACGCCGCCGAGGCCGACGACCTGATCAGAGCCGTCCACTCGATCATGGTGCACGCCGACCACAAGCGCCGCCTGGGCGTATACGCCAACGCGGACACCGGCCCGGACTGCGCCCGGGCGCGCCGGTTCGGCGCGGGCGGCGTCGGCCTGGTCCGCACCGAGCACATGTTCCTCGGCGAACGCCGCCAGCTGGTCGAGGACCTGATCCTGGCCGACACCGAGGAGGGCCGGCAGCACGCGCTCGACGCCCTCGAGCCGCTGCAGCGCGGCGACTTCGTGGAGATCCTCGACGCGATGGACGGCCTGCCGGTCACCATCCGCCTGATCGACCCGCCGCTGCACGAGTTCCTCCCGGACCTGACCGAGCTGTCCGTGAAGATCGCGCTGGCGGGCGACAACGCGACCGAGCAGGACCATAAGCTCCTCGCCGCGGTGCGCAGGCTGCACGAGCAGAACCCGATGCTCGGCCTGCGCGGCGTCCGGCTCGGCCTGGTCATCCCCGGCCTGCCCGAGATGCAGGTCCGCGCGATCGCGCACGCGGCCACGGAGCTGAAGCAGGCGGGCAAGGACCCGCGCCCGGAGGTCATGATCCCGCTCACCGCCACCGTGCAGGAGATGGAGATCAGCCGGGAGCAGACCGAACGGGTCCTCCAGGAGGTCGCGGAGGAGACCGGCACCCACGTGCACACCATGATCGGCACGATGATCGAGGTGCCGCGCGCGGCCCTGAACGCCGGCCCGATCGCCCACAGCGCCGAGTTCTTCTCCTTCGGCACGAACGACCTGACGCAGATGACCTGGGGCTTCTCCCGTGACGACGTGGAGGGCTCGTTCTTCAGCCGGTACATCGAGCTGGGCATCTTCGGCGTCTCACCGTTCGAGACCATCGACCGCGACGGCGTCGGCCGGCTGGTCGACATCGCGGTGCGCGAAGGCCGGCAGGCCCGGCCCGACCTCGAGCTCGGCGTCTGCGGCGAGCACGGCGGCGACCCGGACTCGGTGCACTTCTTCCACCAGGTCGGCCTGGACTACGTGTCCTGCTCGCCGTTCCGCGTCCCGATCGCCCGCCTGGAGGCAGGCCGCGCCGCCCTGGACGGCCGGCGGCTCCGAGAGCAGGTGACGACGAAGTACGACGAAAGCGCCACGGCCCGCTGGGTGGCAGAACCGCCCAAGCGGGCCGGGCGCAGCGACTTCGAGCGGGACCGCGCCCGCGTCCTGCACAGCGCCGCGCTGCGCAGGCTGGCGGCCAAGACCCAGGTCGTCACGGCCGGCTCCGCCGACTTCCCGCGGACCCGGCTCACCCATTCCCTCGAATGCGCGCAGATCGGGCGGGAGCTCGCGAAGGAGATCGGCTGCGATCCCGACCTCACCGACGCCGCCTGCCTGGCCCATGACATCGGCCATAGTCCGTTCGGGCATAACGGGGAATTCGCCCTCGACGAGCTGGCCGCTCCGTGCGGCGGGTTCGAGGGCAACGCCCAGACCCTGCGCCTGCTGACCCGGCTCGAGCCGAAGGTCCCCGGGGCCGGCCTGAACCTCACCCGCGCCACCCTCGACGCGACCCTCAAGTACCCCTGGTTCAGCGGCGGCTCCGGCAAGTACGGAGCCTACGCCGAGGACGCCGAGGTCTTCGCCTGGATCCGCCAGGGCGCCCCGGCGCGCCGCCCCTGCCTGGAGGCCCAGGTCATGGACTGGGCCGACGACGTGGCCTACTCGGTGCACGACCTGGAAGACGGCCTGCACGCCGGGCTCATCACCATCAAAAACCTTCAATCTTCAGCCGAACGAACCATCGTGGCGCAGACCGCCGCCACCACCTACTGCAACGACGACGTCCCGGTAGCAGAGCTGACCGAAGTCCTCGACGCCCTGCTCGCCCTGCCCGTCTGGCCGGATTCCTACGACGGCGGCCCAGACACCGTCGCCGCCCTAAAGAACCTGACCAGCGAGCTAATCGGCCGCTTCTGCGTAGCCGCCCAGCAAGCCACCCTCGCCGCCGCCCAGGCCCCCGCCGCGCCTGGCCCTTCCAGCCCCGCTCCCTCCAGCCCTCCCTCCGTCACCGTCCGCAACACAGATCCCTCTGGCACCACTGACACCGGACGCCCCCGACGCCCGTTGACCCGCTACGCGGCGGACCTGATTGTGCCTCGGCAGCAGCGGCTGGAGTGCGCGCTGCTGAAAGCGATCGCCGCGCACTACGTGATGACCCGCGCCGGGGTCATCGCCGCCCAGGCCCGGGAGCGGGAACTGCTGACCGAGCTGGCCTTTGCCATCGAGCAAGGCGCGCCGCGGACCCTGGACCCGCTGCTACGCCCGGCCTGGGACGCGGCCGGGACCGACGCCGCGCGCCGCCGCGTCGTCGTCGACCAGGTCGCCTCCCTCACCGACACATCGGCAATCGCCTGGCATCACCGGCTCTGCGCGCCCGGCGCGTCATAATCTAGGGCGCATGCCTACCTACGTGATCGTCGGCGCCAGCCTGGCCGGGGCTAAGGCCGCCGAGACGCTGCGCGCCGAAGGATTCGACGGCGAGATCGTGCTCCTGGGAACCGAGCAGGAACTGCCTTACGAGCGCCCGCCGCTGTCCAAGGGCTACCTGCTCGGCAAGGCCGAACGTGACTCGATCTTCGTGCACCCGCTGGACTGGTACCCCGGGCACGACGTGGATCTGCGCCTCGGCGTTACCGTCACCGCCATCGACCGCGACGCGGCCACGGTCAGCACCGCCGAAGGGCCGATCCACTACGACAAGCTCCTCCTCACGACGGGCGCGTCGCCGCGCCGCTTGTCGTTCCCCGGTTCCGACCGGGAGGAGGTCCTCTACCTGCGCACCGTGTCGGACTCCGACCGGCTGCGGGAGGCGTTCCGGCCCGGAACGCGGGTCGCGGTGGCGGGGCCGGCTGGATCGGGCTGGAGACCGCCGCTGCCGCGCGCCTGGCCGGCTGCGAGGTCACGGTGATCGAGCCGCAGGCGGGCGCGCTGCACGCCCAGCTCGGCCCCGAGGTCGGCAGCGTCTTTACCGACCTGCACCGCTCGCACGGCGTGGAGTTCCGCTTCGGCGAGACCGCGGCCGAGTTCCGCCCCGGCGCCGTCGTCACGTCCTCCGGCGCGGAGGTACCTGCTGACGTGCTGATCGTCGGCATCGGTGCCGCCCCGAACGACGCCCTGGCCGCCGCCGCCGGCCTCGAAGTCTCGGGCGGCGTCCTGACCGACGCGGCCCTGCGCACCTCCGACCCGAACGTCTTCGCCGCAGGCGACGTCGCCAACTCCTTCAACCCGCTCCTGGGCCACCCGATCCGCGTCGAGCACTGGGCCAACGCCCTCAACGGCGGCCCCGCCGCCGCCCGCTCCATGCTGGGCCAGCCCGTCGTCTACGACCGCGTCCCGTACTTCTTCAGCGACCAGTACGACCTAGGGATGGAATGCGCAGGCCTGCCCTCACCCGGCGCCTACGACCAAGTCGTCTTCCGCGGCGACCCCGCCACCCTCGAATTCGTCGCCTTCTGGCTATCCCGCGGCGTCGTGATCGCCGGCATAAACGTCAACGTCTGGGACGTCAACTCCGACATCCAGTCCCTAATCCGCTCCGCCCGCCGATCGACCCCACTCGCCTCTCCGACCCCGCCATCCCCATCCCCGAAGCCTGATCCCCGACCTCCTCGTACCTCCGCGTTCCAAACGCCCTGTGGCCAGGATTTCGCGGGAGGATCCGGGCTTCCGGGAGGATCCGGGGGACTGTAGTGCACCAAATCCTCCCGAGAACCCGGATCCTCCCGGAAAAATCGGTGTCTCCGTTTTGTCGGTGACTGCGGTCAGACTGCTCTGCATGAAAGGTGAGCTTCCAGCCACGCTTCGCAACCTGGCTCGGTACCAGTCCGGTGTCGTCTCCCGGTCGCAGGCGCTACGCGCTGGACTCACCGCGGACGTGATCAAGTTCAAGGTCAGGAGCGATCGATGGCGGCAGCTCCGTCCCGGCGTCTACACGACGTTCACCGGGATCCCTGGTCGCAGTGCGCAGCTGTGGGCAGCGGTCCTCTCGGCAGGGCCAGGAGCCGTACTCAGTCATGAGTCGGCTGCTGAGCTGTACAGACTTACCGACCAGCCATCCGATCTAATCACGATACGGGGCGGAGGTATCGAAGCAGACGATCACGGCGATTACCGACCGGGTCATGGACGGCCTGGCGGAATGGCAGAGCCGGCCTCTCGATCCCGTGTACGCGGTGATCTTCATCGACGCCGTTAACGTGAAGATCCGCGAGGGCCAGGTCGCCAACCGGCCTATCTACCTGGCCCTGGGCGTCACCGTCGACGGCGAGCGCGACGTGCTGGGCCTGTGGGCCGGGGAGCACGGCGACGGGGAAGGCGCCAAGTTCTGGCTGCGAGTTCTCTCAGAGATCAAGAACCGCGGCGTGCGAGACGTGTGCATGCTGGTCTGCGACGGGCTCAAGGGCCTGCCCGACGCGGTCAGCGCCGTGTGGCAGAAGACAATCGTGCAAACATGCATTGTCCATCTCCTGAGGAATTCCTTCAAGTATGCCTCAAAGCGCGACTGGGCGCAGATCGCGAAAGACCTCAAGCCAGTTTATACCGCAGCGTCCGAGTCCGAGGCGCTCGACCGGTTCGCCACGTCACCGTCCCCTGGGAGCGTCGGATCGTCGAGGGTGATGGAGTCAGCCTTTACCGCTCCATGCGCATCAGCGAGATGGTCCTAGGGCATAGCAGTCCGCCCCGGACCAAGATCGAGGAGACCGTATTGGACCTCACGCAGACGGCGGCGACGTTTGACGACGTGTGCGGATGGGTGACTAGGGCGTTCGCGAGGGATCTGACGGACGAGACGAGACTGCGCACGGCGATGGGCATGCGGGCGAAGCTGCGCTGGCGCGGCGACTTGGATGAGCTGATAGCTGCTGCGGTCGGCGGAGACCATTCGGTGCTGGAGTACCGGTATGACCGCGACGTCGAGCGGGCGCATGGGTTGCCGGAGGCGAAGCGGCAGGTGCCGTTCACGGGTCCGGGCGGGCGCAGCGGGCGTAGGGATCGCGTGTACGAGGAGTACCGGGTCGTGGTCGAACTGGACGGGCGGCTCGCTCATCCGGACGATAGCGCGTGGAAGGACAAGGCTCGGGACAACGCGGCGGCCGTGGACGGGATGCAGACCCTCAGGTATAGCTGGACGCAGGTCAGGCGTGCGCCATGCCAGGTAGCGACCGAGGTGGCCACGGTGCTTCGCCTGCAGGGCTGGCCCGGCCGACCGCGGGCGTGCTCTCCTGGCTGCCCCGCACCGCGGGCTTTTACCTAGGACGAGCCGCGTGTCCACCGAACGGTGGACAGCAGGTGTGGCGGGTCGGCTGACGCGCGGCCCCATCCGCCGAGCCCAGACTGAAAGCATGGACACCGACACGGCCGTGATGGTCAGGGACCTGCGCAAGAGTTACCCGGACGTCACCGCGGTCGATGGGATCGATCTGGACATCGCCCGCGGTGAGGTTTTCGCCCTGCTCGGCCCGAACGGCGCGGGCAAGACCACCACCGTGGAGATCCTCGAGGGGTTCCGCCAGCGGGACCGGGGCACGGTGGCGGTGCTCGGCCACGACCCGGCGCAAGGCGGCCGGGCGCACGGCGGCCGGGCGTGGCGGGCCAGGATCGGCATCGTCCTGCAGCTGGCCACCACGGGCCCGGAACTCACCGTGATGGAGATGGTCCGGCATTTCGCCTCGTTCTACCCGTGTCCGCGCGAGCCGGAGGAGGCCGCCGCGCCGGCCGAGCTGGCCAGCGCGGTGCGCGCGGCCGCGCGCGGTGAGACCGTGCTCGCCCCGTCGGTGGCCGAGCGGCTGGTCACCCACGTCCGCAGGCCGCAAGCCGAGTCGCTATCCGCTAGGGAAACCGAGGTCCTGGCCCGCGTGGCCCGCGGCCGCACCAACGCCGAGATCGGCCGCGAGCTGTTCATCAGCGAGGCGACGGTCAAGACGCACCTGTTGCGCGCGTTCGGCAAACTGGGCGTGTCCGGCCGCACCGCGGCGGTCACCGTCGCGATCGAACGCGGTCTGCTCCCGCCCCCAGGCCAGTAACCGCCCCGGTGACGGCGGCCAGTACTAGCGCGGCATCGGTCAGGTCCGGCAAGACGACATAAGCCCCGGCCGCGGCGATCTCAGCCGCGGAGAAGCTACCGGTGGCCACGCCTACCGCGCGCGCGCCGGTCGCCAGCGCGGCCGCCACGTCCAGCGGCGTGTCGCCGACCAGCACGGTCGACAAGCCGGCAAAGTCCGCCCCGTAGGCCAGGCTGGCCGCCCGCCTGGCCACGGGCACGAGCTCGGCCCGTACCTCGTGCACGTCCCCGTAGGCGCCGACGCCCAGGTCCAGGTGCTCGCCCAGCCCGGCTGCGCTGGAGCTTGAGCGCCGCGAGCGGCCGGATGTTACCGGTGAGAACGGATTGCCGGAGGCCGGCCCTGGCCAGGGCGGCGATCGCGTCCGGTGCGCCGGCCACGGCGCGAACGTGCGCGGTCTCGGCCCCGTCCACCGCGGCGACCCGGCGGGCCAGCGCGGCGAGGAAGTCATCCACCCAGCTCTGCGGCTCGTCGACCCCGGCGAGCTCGAGCGTGTCCAGGGTGATCGCCCGGTCGGTCCGCCCGGCCTTCGGCGCCACGGCGGGCAACTCGCGGCCGAACAGCTCGAGGAAGACGTCCTCGTACAGCCTCGTCCCCAGCCCCGCGGCGTTCACCAGCGTGTAGTCGACGTCCCAGAGCACCAGCAGATCGCCCACCCGCCCAGGCTAGCCCGGCACGGCCCGCAGACCAGGGGCGGATGGTGGATAGCGGGGCCAGCCCGCCCAGACCCGCGGACCTGGGGCAGATTGTGGGTGGGCGGGACTAGACTCGCCGCGACGGCAGGCGCGAGGGGCTCGTACGCGGCGGAGGTGGATGGTGGCTGGGCGGATCCGCGACGAGGACATCGCGGTCGTTCGCGAGCGGTCCCCCATCGACGAGGTAATCGGTGAGTACCTCCAGCTCAAGGGGGCGGGCGGCGGCTCGCTCAAGGGGCTGTGCCCGTTCCACGACGAGAAGACCCCCTCGTTCAACGTCACCCCGGCCCGCGGCCTGTTCTACTGCCACGGCTGCGCCGAGGGCGGCGACGTGATCAAGTTCGTGCAGAAGATCGACGGGCTCAGCTTCGTCGAGGCGGTCGAGCGGCTGGCCGGGCGGTCCGGGATTCAGCTGCGCTACGAGCAGGGCGGCTACGTCCCCGGGCAGGAGCAGAGCCAGCGCCGCAGGCTGATCGAAGCCCACCGGGCCGCGGCCGAGTTCTACCAGGAGCGGCTCGCCGCCGCGGGCGCCGAGCCGGGGCGCGACTTCCTTAACGGGCGGGGGTTCACCGAAGCGGACGCTGAGCGTTATGGCGTCGGCTACTCGCCCGCCGCCTGGGATGACCTGGCCAGGCACCTGCGCGGGCGGGGCTTCTCCGATGCCGAGCTCATCACGTCGGGCCTGGCCAAGGAGGGCAGGCGCGGGCCGCTTGACCGGTTCCGCGGGCGGCTGATGTGGCCCATCCGGGACCTATCGGGTGACGTGATCGCGTTCGGCGCGCGCAAGCTCGATCCCGACGACGACGGCCCGAAGTACCTCAACACCCCGGAGACCCCGCTGTTCCGCAAGTCCACGGTGCTGTACGGCGCCGACCTGGCCAAGCGGGAGATCGCGCAGCGCCGGCAGGCGGTTATCGTCGAGGGCTACACCGACGTGATGGCCTGCCACCTGGCCGGGGTGCCGACCGCGGTGGCGACGTGCGGGACCTCGTTCGGCGACGAGCACATCAAGGTGCTGCGCAGGCTGATCATGGACACGGACTGGTCCAAGGGCGAGATCATCTTCACCTTCGACGGAGACAAGGCCGGGAAGCGCGCCGCGCTGCGTGCCTTCGAGACCGAGGAGAAGTTCGTCACCCAGACCTACGTAACCGTGCAGGCCGATGGCCTCGACCCCTGCGACGTCCGGCTGGCGCACGGCGACGCGGCGGTCCGCGACCTGATCGCACGCCGCGTGCCGCTCTACGAATTCGCGATCCGCAGCCTGCTCGATGAGTACGACCTGGACACGGCCGAAGGCCGGATCGCCGCGCTCGACGCCGCGGCCCGGTTCATCGCGCGCATCAAGGATGACGGGCTAAGAAAGGTCTACGCGGGACGCGTTGACCGGTGGCTGGGTCTCAACGACCCCGAGCTCATCCTGAGCCGGATCGCCAGCCACCTGCCCGGCCGGGCGCAGCGGACCGGCGGCGTCAAGCGCACGGCCCGCCCGGAGCGACAGCGAGAGACCGGCAACGGGCACCCCTACGACCTGGGTGATCCTCTCGTGATGCTGGAGCGGCAGGTGCTGCAGCTTGCGGTCCAGCGGCCCGGGCTATGCGGTCCGGAGTTCGACGCGCTCGGCGTGGACGCGTTCAGCGCGCCGGCGCACCAGGGGGTGTTCACCCTGATCGCCGCCTGCGGCGGCACGGCGGGGGCGCGGGGGAGCATCCGGGAGTGGGCCGCCCGGCTGCGGGACGAGGCGCCGAATGAGCGGGCCCAGGCCTTCGTAACCGCGCTGGCGGTCGAGCCGCCCGTGATTGCCGGCGAGCCGGACGCCAGGTACGCCGACAAGCTACTGTCCCGGATCGGCGAGATCGCGGTCAGCCGGGAGATCGCGGCGATCAAGGCCAGGATCCAGCGCATGAATCCGCTGGAGGACCAGGTCAAGTACAACCGGCTGTACGGGGATCTGATCGGGCTTGAGCAGCGGCGCCGCGCCCTGCTCGACCGCGCCGCAGGACGGGTGATACCGGGTCGCGTGTGACTGCAGAGTCGCCCGCTGCGCGGCTACGTAGCCGCGAGGTAACAAAATTGGGTCCCCCGTAATCACGGGTTCGTGCCGCAGACTGGTCCCGTGGCCCTCCCTGCGCTCAGGAACGTACCGTCGTCACCGGATCAGCTGGCCGATCTCATGGCGCTAGGGCGGGAACGCGGATCGGTGACCATGGCCGACGTCTTGGTGGCGCTGGACAGCGCCGACTTGCCCCCCGAGGCGCTCGACGCCGCGGTGCGCGCGCTGGCCGACGAGGGCGTGGACGTGCTGGACGTGGCCCGCGAGGATGAGGCCGAGCTCCGCCGTGCCGACGCCGAGGTCAGGCGGGCCGCCACCAGCGACCTGGTGCGGATCTACCTGCGGGAAATCGGCCGCGTGCCGCTGCTGACCGCCGAGGACGAGGTGGAGCTGGCCAAGTCGATCGAGGCGGGCCTGTTCGCCGAGGAGAAGCTCTGCTGCGGCATCCCGGTGCCCGGCGCCATCCACGGCGACCTGGAACTGCTCGCGTGCGAGGGGGTCAAGGCCAAGCAGCGGCTGATCGAGGCGAACCTGCGGCTGGTGGTGTCGATCGCCAAGCGCTACATCGGCCGGGGGCTGGTGTTCCTCGACCTGATCCAGGAAGGTAACCTCGGCCTGATCCGCGCGGTGGAGAAGTTCGACTACACCCGTGGCTACAAGTTCTCCACCTACGCGACCTGGTGGATCCGCCAGGCCATCACCCGGGCCATCGCCGACCAGGCGCGGACCATCCGGGTGCCGGTGCACATGGTCGAGACGATCAACAAGCTCGCGCGCGTGCAGCGGCAGCTTCACCAGGAACTCGGCCGGGAAGCCACCACGGAAGAGATCGCCGGGGAGATGGGGCTCGAGCCCGAACGGGTCGCGGAGATCCAGCGGATCGCCCAGGAGCCGGTATCGCTGCAGTCACCGATCGGCGAGGAAGAGTCCGACCTGGGGGACTTCATCGAAGACGCGGACGCCGTGGTGCCCATCGAGGCCGCGGCGTTCATCATGTTGCAGGCCCAGCTCGAGCGGGTCCTGGACCAGCTGGCCGAGCGGGAGCAGCGGATCATCCAGCTGCGGTTCGGCCTTACCGACGGGCACCCGCGCACGCTGGAGGAGGTCGGCCGGGAGTTCGGCGTGACCAGGGAACGGATCAGGCAGATCGAGTCGAAGACGCTGGCCAAGCTCCGTCACCCCAGCCGCGCCCAGGTCCTGCGCGAGTACCTCGACTAAACGCCGCTCCTGCGGGCCTCGCCCGCGGTCGGCTAGCTTTCCGGGCGGGTGCCGTTCACCGTTGAGGGCTCGTCATCACCCGAACGCCGGCTGGGTATCCGGTCGATCTGACCGCGGACCCGGGTGGCGCTGTTCTTGGCCGTCTCGGTGATCTTCGGCATCCGCTCCGCGGCCTTCTGCCCGGCGGTCTTGGTGAGCCCGGCGGCCGTCGACCCCGCGACGCGCGTGGCCTGTCGCACGGCGGGGTGTTCGGCGGCCTTCTTGCCCATCTGCTTCATCTGCTCGTAGCGCTCGCGGCCCACGCGCGTGCCGGCGACGAAGCCGGCGGCGAACCCCGCGAGGAACGTGACACGGATCCGCATTTGGTACCCCTTCCGTTCATGTGCATTTCATGACCTTCCCCGGTAGGACGAGGGTACTCATCGTGACCAGAGCGAGATGAACGAGAGGTACCGGACCGGGCGACCGTCACGCAGCCGCCTCGGGTGCGCTACCCTTATCCGGGTCGATCCCGCGTAGCTCAATCGGCAGAGCGTCCGGCTGTTAACCGGCAGGTTATAGGTTCGAGTCCTATCGCGGGAGCTTTCGAAACTTGCTTCTGACCAGCAGATATGTGTTATGGCCGGGAACTTTCCCGTGGTGCTGGTGAGATCTGGTGTGGCGTGTGTGGTGTGGGGATTTTGTGGGATCTTGGCCTGCCGTCGTTTTTACTTTCGTGTGGTGCGTTGTCTGCAGCTGGGGAGCGGCGCGCTGCGGGCAGGGCGCTGGAAGCGTGACGTGCCTGGTCAGCGCCGTTAAGGATTGCCGGTAACCGCGGATCCGGGTGCGCGGGGACGCTGAGGCGGGGAGCCTGGCTGCGACGCGGACTACCTGCCGGGCTGTAACCGGCAGGTAGCAGGGTTCAAGTCTTATCGCGGCAGCTCACTAATTCGGCCTTTCAACTGCGCCAATGCGGGCCGCCGCACCCCCAGGCGCCGCAGCCGCAGCACCTGTTCCACCATCGGCAGGCGGGTGGCCGTGGTGACCGGGGTCCGGGGACTATCGGGCCGGAGATTAGCTCCAAGGGCGAGGCGGAAGACCCTGGTCCCTGTTCTCCGAAGCGCTGAGCTGGCCGTATGGGAGGTCCGGGCCCGCGTTCCCGGAAGTTCCGGCGATCCTGCATGGCTTCTCAGCGCAGGTCAGTGGACTGGCGGCGCCAGGCGGGCAGACGCCTGGCCTCTCGAGGTTCTGTGGCGTGACGGGATGCGGCTGCCGGGTTTGCCAAGCTCTCGTTTGCCGCCTGCAGTTCCCGG
Source organism: uncultured Actinomycetes bacterium (assembly GCA_963795795.1). GTDB lineage: Bacteria > Actinomycetota > Actinomycetes > Streptosporangiales > Streptosporangiaceae > Palsa-504. The sequence goes on from CAWCJS010000001.1 coordinate 269,932, forward strand.
GTTCCCGCAGCCGTAACCCCGCCCGTTTCGCTGAACGCGTCAGCGTAGCCACCTGCCCGGGTCATCCGCTCATCGAGCCAAGTCGGGCGCCGCCCGGCGGCGTCGGCCATGCGCCCGACAACGTACAGATCACCCAGTCCGGGCGCGGCACAGGCGGTCGCGCTGGCGACCACGCGGCCGCCCCTAACGGGCGGCAATGCGCGCGCCACCAGCATGGAGCCACCCTCAGGAAGGGTGAGGCTGCTCGAGAAACCGCAACGCCGGATCCTGCCAGGCCGCGGCTGTCTGCGCAACGGACCGAACTGGGCACCTCCTCGTTCGCGCTGCGCGCCGGCGCCACGCCCGCGGTCATCGTGGTCAGCTAACACTCGCCAGACCGATCGGAGCCGCGGGGCAGGGTCCCCCCGGCTCCGGTCGCACGGGCTCCCAGCGCAGCGGCAGGCGATCGCTGCCACGGCCATGATCACCACAAGCAGGCAGTCTGCCAGCATGATCAGGCCGGCACGGGAACCTCTTCAACGGCCACTGCTATGCGGCACGGATCAGCGCTGCCACCTGGTGGTCCTCCAGTCAACGCAACCACTCACCGCGCGCAACCTCGTCGGCCCAGGCGTGGGGGTGGCGCACCGCGATGTGGGTACTCGTCGCGCTCGCCGCCCTGTCCACCCTGGCCATTCGCCTCCTGCCCCCGGCGCACGCTCCCGGCTGAGCCTGCGGCGCCGCTGGCGAGCACTGTCTGACCCGGCGGGTACTCGGTATCCTGCTCCGGGCCGTCAGCGTCCTGACCCAGGCCTTCGTGATCATCGCCTACCTGCCCGAGATATTGCACATCTCAGGCGTGCTCGTCGTCGTCGATGCTCGCCTACGGAGCAGGCAGGTCTCAGCGGAACGGCCGGCGTCTCGCGGGTCATCCGCCGCCGAAACGCACGACTGACACTGCTGCCGGGCGCCAGCGGCGTCAAAGTCTTCGCCACAGCTCACCGCCACCGGACCGTCAGCGCAGGTGCGGCCGTCACCACGGCCGCGCTCGGGCTCGCCGTCGGCCTCACCATCGTTCCCCAGCAGCACCGCCTGTTCGCGGATCTTGACCAGCACCGTGTGCGAAGGCACGCTCGCGTCAGTGGCATGATCAACGAATATCGCCTGGCGCATGACGTGGACGAGGTTCTCGGCACCCACACGTCCACCGCCAGCCCCGCCCCGGCCCCGCCCGGCGGGGCGCTTCACACCCGCACGTGCCCACGATGGCCGTCGCCGTCATGGACATTCTGAGCGACGCGAACGACGGAGACGGCCGGCGCCGACCGTGATACATCGCTCTTGATCGGCGCGTGACATCCGCCGATGCCGCCCCGTCCACCGCCTCCGGGCGCCGTATCCCCGACCCTGGCGTGGGCGGGGAAGGGCCTGACCGTCTGGTCGAAGCGTCCGGCAAGAGGTAAGAAACGGAGCTGCGGACGACGCCAACCATTGGAAGCGGGCCGAACGGCTCGCGATGATGTAACTTACCGGAAGGACACCGTTCCCATGACTGTGACGCTCGGCCTACTCGCGCTGCTTGAAGCCAACGCCGGTAAGGGCGGCGAGCTGGCGGCATTCCTCAAGGCTGGCCGGGACCTGGCCGTCGCCGAGGAAGGCACCGTCACCTGGTACGCGTTCAAGATCAGCGACACCAGCTACGGCATCTTCGACACCTTCGCGACCGACGACGCCCGCACCGCGCACATCAACGGCCAGATACCGGCCGCGCTAGCCGAAGTGTCGGCCGATCTGCTGGCCCGTGAACCCGACATCAGGCCCGTCAACCTCGTAGCCGTCAAGTAACAGACCGGCTGGGGACAGTGAACCGAGTCTGAGGATGGTCCGCACACCAGCCGAGCAGTGAGCGAGACAGCGCGGTGGGTTTGCCGTGGCGAGGCCCGGCCAGACGATACGACAACGCGCAGGACTACATCGCCCGAATTGCCGCTCCACCATGCCTCGATCGCGTTGCCCCGATCACACCGACGGAAGGGCAAGGGATGGGAATCCCGATTCCGGATGTTCGCCAGCTTTTCGACGCCCCAAACTACGTGCATCTCTGGACTCTGCAGGCGGATGGCTCGCCACGGAACTGGGTGGTGCGGGTCGGGCTCGAGGATGACTACATCCTCGCGTGTACCTCCGACGCGATCGGGAAGGCGAAGGACATGCGCCGCGATCCCCGGGTCGCCATGTCGGTCACGGACACGGCCAATCCATTCCGGATGGCCGCGATCCAGGGCCGGGTGGTGGACGTGCGTCCCGATGAGGACTGCCGCTACATGGACCCGATCTCAGTCAAGCACACGAACGCGCCATTCCCGAGCCGCGGCCCCCGGATCGCGTGTGCTTCGTGACGGTGGAGAACGGCGTCCTCGCGGACGCTCAACTTCGTCCACAATCCGGGTTGACCGAGGCGTTTACCTCCACCCCGGACAGCGGGCACTTCGCCGAGTACCGCGTCCTTAACGCCGTCGCGCAGCATGACCGGCATTCGGGCGCCCCACCCGGCCTGCTCTGGTGCTAGTCAGGCACCTGGGTGCCGGTGGCGGTGGCTGAGCCGCTCGCCGGCTCGCACGGGCGCGGCGATGGTATTTCCGGGAGGGGCGAGCGGGCACACCCATTCGCTGCTGTACCGGCAGGATGGGTGATAGAGGAAGTTCAGGTCGATGATCAGCGTGTCCGCTGCGCCGCCGAGGTCAGCGCCCTTGGCGGTGTCGAGGGCGTAGCGTCCTCCGCCGTAGCTGGTGTCGCCGGCTGTGCCGTCGCGAAGCGGCAGGAACAGCCCGCCGCCGTATTGCTGCAGCCACCACACGTCAACGGTCACGTTCACCGGTGCGGGCAGCTTGACGTGCCCGATAAGGCGCAGTGTCGTGGTCCCGTCGCCGTCTGTCGGCACCGGCCGCTGCCGCGGTCGGAATGCCGGGAGCAGCGGCCGTTCGAAGCGCATGGCGGGGTCGTAATCCCAGTACGGGATACCCGTCTCACGCAGCCGATCGTCCGGCGGCAACGGGCTTTGCGGATGGGTCCGGAACAACGCGTCCCGGCCCGAGCGCCACAGCGCATGCGCGCGTTGGGGTTCGCCGAGGGCGCGCACCGCGGCGTAGAGCTCGCCCACGCGGCGCCGCCAGTCGGTGAGCTCGAGGGCCGCGACGTTCGCCGGTTTTGCCGTCACTGTGGTCATACCGGTTCCTCTTGACGGTCACCGTAGGCCCGGCCAGGGCGTTCGCCCCCCAAGGCCGGGCTTCACCCC
>CAWCJS010000002.1:0-95839 GCA_963795795.1 uncultured Actinomycetes bacterium
ACCGGCGATGTGTCCCTGCCGCGGGGCGAGCCTGACCCCTACGGGCTGAGCCGCAACGGCTACGGCTGACCGCGTTACAGGGCGGCACGCCTGATACCTGGGCTACGTTCCGGTAAATCTTCCTAATAGCCCTAGTTCGCACCTGTGCGCACAGAAATGTCCGTGCGATCATGACGCCATGGCGACCACGGACAAAGAAGTCTCGGGGTCAGCACCCGGCCTGCGCCGCGACGCGATCGGCCTGCGTGAGGTGCTGTTCCAGTCGATCACGGACATGGCCCCCGGCGCGGCCATCGCGGCCTCGATCCCGGCCGGCGCCGGCCTGGCCGCCGGCGCCCTGCCGCTGTCGGTCGTCTTCGCCCTGGTCGCGTGCCTGCTCGGCGCCTGGTGCATCGGCCTGCTGGCCCGGGAGATGCCGGCCGCCGGGTCGCTGGCCACCTACGCGGCCCGGGGCCTGCATCCCTCCGGCGGGTTCCTGGTGGCCTGGGGATACGTCCTGGTCGGCTGGCTGATCCCGCCGCTGGTCCTGCTCCAGCTCGGTTTCACCACCGCGTCCACGATCAACTCCGACTTCCACGGCTACCCGGCGAACCTGTGGTGGCCGTGGTCGCTGGCCGGCGCGGTCATCGTGCTGGCCGCCGGCTACTACGGCATCCGTGCCTCGGCCCGGCTCGGCACCATCCTCGGGATCTCCGAGATCGCGGTCTTCCTGGTCCTGGCCGTGTTCTTCGTCGTGCACGCGGGCGGGCACAACACCGGGCAGGTCTTCACCACGCACGACTCCCCGACCGGCCTGACCGGCGTGATCGGTGGATCGGTGTTCACGCTGCTCGCGTTCGGCGGCTTCGAGGGGGCCGCCCCGCTCGCCGAGGAGACCAGGGACCCGCGGCGGACCATCCAGCGCGCGGTGCTGCTCGCCACCCTGCTGATCGGCCTGCTGTACGTGTTCACCACCTACGCCGTGGACGTCGCCTACGGCCCGAAAGGGTTCGCCTCCTTCGCCACCGAGACCGGCAACGCGTCCTGGGAAGGCCTGGCGCGCTCGCTGTACGGGCTGTTCTGGTTCTTCGTGTTCCTGGCCATCGTGAACTCCACCATCGCCAACGCCAACGCCGGGGTGAACGTCTCGACCAGGACCGCGTACGCGATGGGACGGATCGGGGCCTTCCCCCGCTTCCTGGCCGCGGTCAGCCCGCGGCACCGGTCCCCGGTCAACAGCGTCCTCGTCGCCTTCGTCATCACCGTCGCGGTCACGCTGGGCCTCGGCCTCAAGTACAACCCGACCGTGGCGTTCGCGATGGTGGGAACCGGGCTGGTGATCGTGATCGTGGCGATCTACATCGTGATGTGCGCCGCGTGCATCGGGTTCTTCGCGCGCCGCCGCAGCGGGTTCAACTGGCTATCGCACCTGATCATCCCGGTGCTTGGTATCGCCGCGTTCGTCCCGGCCTGGCTGACCTCGGCGGGCATCAAGGTGTTCTCCTTCGTGACCCCGCTGGCCCCGCCGCTGTCCTACATGGGCCCCGGGGTGGCCGGGTTCATGGTCGTCGGCCTGATCTACATGATCTACCTGTACATGACGAACCCCAGCCGGATCACCGACGTCGGCCTCGTCCACCTGGACGCGCTGGAGGAGACCACATGAGTGACCTGCAGGTCGTCGCGTTCAAGCCCGAACCGAGTCAGTACGCGTGGACGTTCGGCGGGGCCGCTCCGGCGATGCGGATCCGGACGCCCGCGGTACTCGAGGTGTTCACCGAGGACTGCTTCGCAGGCCGGGTCCGCAGCGAGACCGACCTGGTCTCGCAGGTGTGCGAGTTCCCCTTCCTCAACCCGCAGACGGGGCCGTTCTACATCGAGGGGGCCGAGCCCGGGGACACCGTCGCCGTGCACTTCGTGTCGATCGAGCCGGCCCGCTCCTGGGCGGCGTCGACCACGGTCCCGCTGTTCGGCGCGCTCACCGCCACGCACCTGACCGCCCTGCTGCACGACCCGCTGCCCGAGGTGGTGTGGATGTGGCAGCTGGACGCGGCCGCGCGGACTTGCCGGTTCACCGCGCGGAGCGCCTCCTTCGAAGTGGACCTGCCGATGCAGCCGATGCACGGGACGGTCGGGGTGGCGCCGGCGAACCTCGAGGTGCGCAGCGCGCTGGTGCCCGACGCGTTCGGCGGGAACATGGACACGCCCGAGATGCGCGCCGGGGTGACCTGCTACCTGGGCGTCAACGTCGAAGGCGCGCTGCTGTCCCTGGGCGACGGGCACGCCAGGCAAGGTGAGGGCGAGACCTGCGGGGTCGCGGTCGAGTGCGCGATGAACACGGTCCTGGTGGTCGACCTGATCAAGGGCGTGCCCTGCCCGTGGCCGCGGCTGGAATCGGACACGCACATCATGTCGGCCGGGTCGGCGCGGCCGCTCGAGGACGCGTTCCGCATCGCCCAGCACGACATGGTGCGGTGGGTGGCCGAGCTGTGCGGGCTCGACACGCTCGACGCCTACCAGCTGGTCACCCAGGCGGTGGAGTCGCCGCTGGCCAACGTCTGCGACACCAACTACACCTCGATCGCCAAGATGGCCAAGCGCTACCTGGGCGCGCCCGGCGCGATGGACGGCGCCCACGCGCGGCTGCGCGAGCTGGCGGGCGAGTACCGGGGCTGACGGCGCCTCAGCGCTCGCTGTCCAGGTTGGCCATCTGGGCGGGGTCGTACCGGTCTCCGGCGACCGCGCCGTCGGGGACGGCGGCCTCGATCGCGGCCAGTTCGTCCACGCTGAGCCCGAGGTCAAGCGCCTGGAGCGCCTCGGCTAGCCGGTCCCGTCGCTTGGTCCCGATCAGCGGGATGATGTCCGTCCCGCGCGAGGCCACCCAGGCGATGGCCAGCTGGGCGGCGGTAACTTCCCGGCCCGCCGCGATCGTCTCGAGCGCCGCGAGCAGCTCCAGGTTCCTCGCGTGGTTCTCGTCCCGGAACCTGGGGAAGCGGCGGCGCGGGTCGCCCGGGGCCAGCCGCGCGGTCCCGCTGCTGAGCAGACCGCGGGACAGGATGCCGTACGCGGTCACGCTGATGCCGAGCTCGCGCACGGTCGGCAGGATCCGCGCCTCGATACCGCGGCTCATCAGCGAGTACTCGATCTGGAGCGCGGCGATCGGATGGACGGCGTGGGCCCGGCGGATGGTGTCGGCCCCCATCTCCGACAACCCGATGTAGCGGACGTACCCGGCCTGGACCATCTCGGCGATCGCCCCGACCGTGTCCTCGATCGGGACCCGGTGGTCGAGGCGGGCGGGCTGGTACAGGTCCACGTGGTCAGTGCCGAGCCGGGTCAGGGTGTACGCCAGCGAGTTCTTCACCGCGGCCGGGCTGGCGTCGTGGCCGATGAACGCCCCGGACGGGTCGCGCTGCCCGCCGAACTTCACCTGGATGAAGACGCTGTCCCTGGACCGGCCGCGCAGCGCGTCACGGAGCAGCAGTTCGTTGTGGCCCATGCCGTAGAAGTCGCCGGTGTCGAGCAGGGTGATCCCGGCGTCGATCGCGGCGTGGATCGTGGCGATGCTCTCCGCGTCGTCGGCCTGGCCGTAGATGCCAGACATGCCCATCAGGCCCAGGCCGGCCCGGGACACCACCGGGCCGCCCCGGCCCAGCGTGGTGGTGTCTATCACAGCTCCTCGACCTCGTAGACCAGGCTGCGCACGCCGCTGGGCGCGAATTTCGGTACGTCCGCAGCAGTGGCCTGGCCGATCTCGGAAGCGAACGCCGCCCCGAGGGCGTCCATGTCGTCCCAGTCGAGCTCGGCGATCATGTAGTAGGAGGACGCGTCGCCGCGGACGCCGCGGTGGTTCCGGCTGATCGTGTAACGGCGCAGGCCGGGCAGCTGCTTGACCAGCGGGATGTGGATCTCGCGGTAATGACGCTCGAACGCCTCGGGGTCCGCGGGCGTGTCGTACAAGACGAGGAAACGCACCATGACCGCGATCCTAGGGCGGGAACCCGGGCCGGATAAGGTCGGGTGCCGTGACTGCGGTCGTTCTCGCGTCGGCCTCCCCGGCTCGCCTGGCCGTGCTGCGCGCCGCCGGGCTCGACCCTGAGGTCATCGTCAGCGGTGTCGATGAGAGCGCGTACGCCGCCGATACCCCGGCCGAGCTGGCCGGCCTGCTCGCCCAGGCCAAGGCCGAGTCGGTCGCGTCCACCCTGGACGCCGGGCTGGTGATCGGCTGTGACTCGCTGCTCGACCTGGACGGGCGCGCGCTGGGCAAGCCGGCCTCGGCCGCGCAGGCGGCGCAGCGCTGGCGGGAGATGTCGGGGCGGACCGGCACCCTGGTCACCGGGCATTGCGTGATCAACGCCGCGACCGGGCAGCGGGCCTGCGCGGTGGCGGCGACCCTGGTCCGGTTCGGCACGCCGTCGGAGGCGGAGATCGCCGCCTACATCGCCTCGGGCGAGCCGCTCGCGGTGGCCGGGGCGTTCACGCTGGACGGGCGCGGCGGGTGGTTCGTGGAGGGAATCGACGGCGATCACGGCACCGTACTGGGCGTCTCACTGCCGGTGCTGCGCCGCCTGCTGGGCAGCCTGGGGGTCAGCGTGACCGCGCTGTGGGCCTGACCGGTGCCCCGGCGGGCGCGCGTTCCGGGCACTACCCTGGTAGCAATGGAACCCGAACCGGGCGTGCTGGACAGCCTCCGCAAGGCGGTCGACGCGATGCCCGACGACGTGCCGCTTCGGCTGCACCTGGCGGGACTCCTGCTCGGCGCGGGCCAGCGGGACGAGGCGGTCAGGCAGCTCGGTGCGGTCCTGCAGCGCGACCCGGGCAACGCGCAGGCGCTGAGCCTGCTGCGCGGCCCGGCGCCTGAGCCCGGGAAGTCCGGCGAGCCCGGTGAGCCTGGGAAGTCCGGCAAGCCCGGGAAGTCCGGTAAGCCCGGGGAACCCGGGAGGCCGGCTTCCGGGTCCGGCCCGGCGCCGCAGTACGACTGGTCGCAGGCCGAGGACGAGCTGCGCGACGTGCTGCCCGCCATGTTCGTCGGCGAGCCCGCGGCGGAGTCGGCCTCGGCGGGCCTCGATGAGGCCGACGCGTACGACGCCGAGCACGCCGGCCTGACGCTCGCGGACGTGGCCGGGATGACCGAGGTGAAGCAGCGCCTCGAGGCGGCGTTCCTGGCCCCGATGCGTAACCCGGAGCTGCGCCGGCTCTACGGCAAGTCGCTGCGCGGCGGGCTGCTGCTTTACGGGCCGCCCGGCTGCGGCAAGACGTTCATCGCGCGGGCGGTGGCGGGCGACCTCGGCGCCAGGTTCATCGCGGTCTCGTTCGCGGACATCATCGACATGTTCGTCGGGCAGAGCGAGCGGAACATCCACGAGCTGTTCGAGATCGCCCGGCGGAACGCGCCGTGCGTGCTGTTCCTCGACGAGGTGGACGCGATCGGGCAGAAGCGCTCCCAGCTCCGGCACACCCCGATGCGCAGCGCGGTCAACCAGCTCCTGCTCGAGCTGGACGACATCGCCGGGAACAACGAGGGCGTGTTCCTGCTGGCCGCCACCAACCACCCGTGGGACGTGGACAGCGCGTTGCGCAGGCCCGGGCGTTTCGACCGGACGCTGCTGGTGCTGCCGCCGGACGCGCCGGCCCGCGAGGGGGTGTTCCGGTACCACCTGAAGGACCGCCCGGTGGCGGGCATCGACCTGGCCAGGCTGGCCGGCCTGACCGACGGGTACTCCGGCGCCGACATCGCGCACATCTGCGAGACGGCCGCCGAACGGGCCCTGATGGACTCGGTCCGGCTCGGCGAGCCGCGGCTGATCGGGACGCCGGACCTGGAGTCAGCGATCGGCGAGGTCAAGCCCTCGCTCGGCGCCTGGTTCGACGTGGCCCGCAACGTGGCGCTGTTCGCCAACGAGGGCGGGACCTACGACGACCTGGCCGCCTACCTGCGCAAGCGCCGACTCCTTTGAGCCCGCCGTGATGGAGCTACGGAAAGAACTGGCGCGCGCGTCCGCGATGCTCGACGTCCGTCGGTTCGACGAGGCCTCCGAACTGCTCGCCCGCGTGGTCGCGGCGGAGCCGGACAGCAGCCGGGCCTGGTGCCTGATGGCCCGCGCGCACCTGGGCGCGGAGCGCTACGCCGAGGCGATCGACGTGGCCAACCGGGCGGTGGCCCTGGACCCCTCCGACGAGTGGCCGCACCGCCTGGCCAGCAACGCGCTGGTCCACCTGGGCCGCTACCCGGACGCGCTGCGCGCGGCGCACGAGGCGTGCAGGCTCGCCCCGAGTTACTGGCAGGCGCACGTCTGCGTGGCCCAGGCCGCGCTGGCCTCCCACCGCCTGGACATCGCCGCCGGCGCGGCGGCCCGCGCCCGGGCCCTGGCCCCGAACGAGCCGGATGTCCACTTCCTCTCGGGCAAGGTGAGCCTGGCCCGCAAGGACCTGGCCGGCGCGCGCGAGCACCAGGAGCGTGCGCTCGCCCTCGACCCGACGCACAGCGGCGCGATGAACGAGCTAGGCCGGATCCGGCTCAGGCGGCGCGACACGGCGGGCGCGATCGGGCACTTCATCAGCGCGGCCCGCGCCACGCCGGACGAGCACATCTACCGCAGGAACATCGACGTGGTGATCCTGCGCACGGTATCGAGGACGATCTACGTGTTCACGCTGGTCGCGCTGATGCTGATCTGGGTCCCCGCGGTCGGCCGCCTGGACCGGCTGCCGTTCGCGATCGGCCTCGGCGTGCTCGGGGGCCTGGCCGCCGGCTCGCTCGGCTGGATGCTGCTGCGGCTGCCGCGGGAGGCGCGGCTCGTGGCGCGCAGGATCCTGCGCGCCCGTCGGGTCGCGGCGGCGCTCGCGCTAGCCGTGGGCGGGGTCGTGGCGGCGTTCGGCCTCATCGCCCTCACCCCGGCGAGGGACGTCGCCCAGGTCCTCCCGATCGCGGTCGTGGTCACGGTGGCCGTTCGGCTGGCCGCGTTCGCCGCCCTCCGGGCTGCCGCCCGGGAACGGTGACCCGAGCGACTCGGTCCAGTGCAGGGCGCGGACGGCGGGGAGCGCCAGGACGGCCGCACTGCTCAGCAGCCCGTAGACGGCCCCGACGCCGAACACCGCCGAAGCCCCGAACCGCCCGGCCAGCGGGCCGTCGATCGCGTATCCGATCACGCCGACGCCGTAGGCGGGGAACAGGGCAAGCGAGCTGACCCTGGCCAGTAGGCCGGGCGGAACCTGCTGCTGGAGAGCCGTGCCGAAGAAGGTGCTGGACAGCGCCGCGCCCGCGCCGCAGCCGAAGGCAGCCACAGCTACCCACGGGGCGGACGCGTGCAGGGCCATCGGGATGTCGGGCAGCGCGTAGCAGAACGTGCCGACGGTGGCGATGACCAGGGGTCGCGCGGGCCTGCGGCCCAGCGAACCCAGCCCGGCCGCGATGGCACCGGCGCCCTGGACCGCCATGATCACGCCCCAGACGGCGGCGCCGCCGAGGTACGCCCGGCCCATCACAGGCCCGAGCAGCATCCACGGCGCCCAGGTGATCAGGTTGAAGAAGGCGAACTGCACGGTGATCACCCACAGCCAGGTCCGCGACCGGAACTCGGCCCAGCCCTCGGCCATGTCGCCCAGCAGGCTGCGCCGCGCTTGGCGGGCGGCTCCGGCCGACCCCGCCGCCCCGGGCATGCGGAGCAGGCTCAGGGCGAGCACGCTCGCGGCGAAGGACGCCGCGTCCGCGGCCACCCCCACGGCGGGCCCGGCCAGGGCCACCAGGATCCCGCCCAGCGCCGGGCCCGCGATCCTGGCCGCCGAGGCGGCCAGCCCGTACAGCGCGTTCGCGTTGCCGAGCTGATCCGGCGGCGAGATCTCGACGGTCAGCGCGTCCAGGGCCGGGGAGAAGAAGGCCTCCCCGGTCCCCTCGAGCCAGGCGAGCAGGACGAACAGCCCGAGCGGCGGCCGCCCGGCGAAGAGCGCGGCGGCCAGGCTGGCTTGGGCGGCGCAGCGGAGCACGTCCGCGGCGAGCATGACCCGGCGCCGCCCGAGCCGGTCGGCGACCGCCCCGGCGAACGGCAGCATCACTACCTGGGACACCACCCCGGCCGTGAACACGAACCCGAGGCCGGTCGGCCCTCCCCCGCTCTCCAGGACTGCCCAGGCGATCGCCACCGAGGACATCGACGAGCCCAGCAGCGACGTCACGTACCCGGCGTAGAACCTCCGGAAGTTGCGTTCCCGCAGCACACCCGCCCTGCGCTGGAGCCACTCATGCCTCACGGACCGGAGCATGACACCCTGCCGCCAGGCAGGCAATCCGCTGTACTCAATAAAATTGAGCCGAAATCGGCAACTCTGAGTCCCGCCGGAGGGAGAAGACGCGGCAAGGCGGGGATTCAGAGGTGACGTAAATCTTTTTCAGGATCACTCAACTTAATTGAGTCTAATGACTCAACTTGATCGCTTAACATCGGCGAACTGAAAGCGCTTCACATCGGAGAGCGGCCGGATTAAGATGTATCGCGTTTATTGAATACTGCCCGAGGGGAATGGCATGGATGCGACGAGCGGGGGCCCGGAGGGGACGGCGGGACCGGGGACGGGCCTGAGCACGGCGGGAACCGAGACGGACGCGAACACGGCGGGAACTGGGACGGGCGTGAGCACGGTGACCCGGGCGTCGGATCGCGAGCGGGACGCGGTGCTGCAGCGGGTTCAGCAGGCGTTCGCGGAGGGACGGCTGGACGACGCCGAGTTCGACGAGCGGATGCGCGCGGCGCTGGTGGCTCGTACGCACGCGGACCTCGACACGCTGGTCGCCGACCTGCCCGCCGCGGCGCCCGGCCTGGCCCCGGCGGCGACCGGTCGCGGGCCCGGGCGGCTCGCGGTCGCCTGGAAGAGCGCGGTCCGGCGCGGCGGGCGCTGGCGGGTCCCCGAGCGCTACACGACCGTGGTCTACAAGGGCGACGGCCGACTCGACCTGCGTGCGGCCGAGCTCAGCGGCCCCGTCACCACGTTCCTGGCCGTGGCCTACAAGTCCACGGTGACGATCCTGGTGCCGCCCAGCGTGCGGGTCGAGATGACCGGATTCGGCGTCACCCAGGGCCAAGCCGAGGACGAAGACCCCGGCTACCACCTGCCGGCGGACGCTCCGGTGATCCACGTGCGCGGCCTCGCCTACAAGGGGGCGGTCGAGGTCACGACCCGCCCGCCCGGGCGCCGCGCCCTGCCCCAGTAAGGCGGCAGCCCGGCCGGACCAGAGCCCGGACGTGGCAGGATAGGCGCCGTGACGTGGAAAGCCCCAGAGGTGGAGCGGTCGGAAGGACCGCTCACCGGCCCCGAGCGCCCGATGCTGCAGGCGTTCCTCGACTGGTATCGCGCGACGCTCCTGTATAAGTGCGCCGGGTTGACCGGCGAGGAACTGGCCGAGCGCGCCGTGCCGCCGTCGAACCTGTCCCTGCTCGGACTGGTACGGCACATGACGAAGGTCGAGCGGGCCTGGTTCCGCCAGCGGTTCGCGGGTGAGCCGGTCGACAACCCGTTCGGGAGTGATACCGACGCCGACTTCAACCGCCTCGACCCGGCCCGGGCCGCCGCCGATTACGCGCGGCTGACGGAGGAAATCAAGCTGGCCGACGCGGCGGTGGCCAACGCCTCCCTCGACGACACGTTCACGCACCGCGGCGAGGTCATGTCGCTGCGCCTGATCTACCTGCACATGATCGAGGAGTACGCCCGCCACCTGGGCCATGCCGACCTGCTGCGCGAGCGTATCGACGGCACGACGGGCCAATAAACCCGGCCCCGGCGGGCCTAGGCCGCGGCGCGATCGTCAGGGATCGGTGACCGCTGGCCTTCCGGTGTAGACGGCCCGCGGGCGCAGCGGGCCGGGGCCGGTGTAGGCCTCCATGGCGTGGGCGACCCACCCGGCCGTCCGCGCCACGGCGAAGATCGCCTCTCCCGAGCCCCTGATCATGCCGGCCACCCGGGCCAGGGTTGCGATCGCGAGGTCGATGTTCGGCGCGGGCAGGGACTTCTGCCTGACCTCGGCGATGACCGCCTCGGCCACCGCGAGCTGTCCTGATCTCGGCGCGGCGCGGCGCACCAGGTCGAACAAGACGATGGCGCGCGGGTCGCCACTCCGGTACACGAAGTGCCCGAACCCCGGCACCTTCTCCCCCCGGCGCAGCAACTCGCCCACCACCCGGGGCACGTCGCGCGCGTCGGCGGCGGCGGCCAGCAGCGCTTCCGCGCCGAGGGACGCCCCGCCGTGAAGGGCGCCGCTCATCGCGCCCAGGCCGGTCCCGACCACGGCGTACGGGTCCGCCCGGACCGACGCGGCGACCCGCGCGGCCAGCGTCGAGGCGGCGAGCTCGTGGTCGGCCAGCAGGACCAGCGCCGCCGACAGCGCGCGCATCAGGGCGGGAGTGGGCCGGCGTGCGCACAGCCGGGACCACAGCCGTTCGGCCACCGGCTCATCCGGTTCGGCGCTCCGCTGGGGGCCCGGCGCGGGAGGCAGGCAGTCCACCATGCCCGCGATGATGCTCCGAGCGGCGGCGCGCACGGCCGCCTCGTCGAGCTGGAGCCGCAGCGGATCCGTGGCCGCCATGGCCGGGACGATCACCTGGAGGCGCTCGAGCGGCAGCGTCCCGGCGGGCAGTGCGGCCTGCGCTGCCCGTCCCGCCGTCAGCGCGGCGGGGGTCGCCTGCCACGGTCCCTGCGGAACGGAAGCAGGCGGGAACTCGCCGGTCCAGAGGAGTTCGGCCACGTCCTCGAAGGGGCGGGTGACCGCGAGCTTCAGCACGTCCAGCCCGCGGTAGCGCAGGCGGTCGCCGGCGATCTCGGTGATCGCCGACTCGACCGTGAGGTCCGTGGCTCCGGCTGGACGCCTGGGCCGGCCCCGCCTGGCCAGCCGCTCGACCTCGCCCGCATCGAACAGGCTGCCCCGGCCGTCCGCGGCCTTGCCCCGGCTGAGCACGCCCCGGCTGACGTAGGCGTACAGCGTCGCGGGCTTGACACCCAGCCGCTGGGCCGCCTGCGCGGCGGTCAGGAAGTCGGTCACGGGGTTCCGTTCGGCTCGTCAGAAGGTTGAATTTAATCAATATTGATCAGCGGCTGAGCGTTGTCAACCATGGTCACGGTTCCAGTTCCCGTGGGCACCGCGGGGGCTGAACCGGATCGCGGTGGTAGCCGTGTCAGGGGTGGCTGAGGAACGATCCCGGCGCGCCGTTCGATCCGCGCGGGCCCGGCGGTCCGGCCGGGACGTCCGCCCACGGGTAGAAGGGGTGGCGCGGGGGATGCAGCAGCGCCGTTCGGGATAATTGATTTTAATCAATATTGACGAAGGGGAATCAAGTTATCAATCTTGATTCATGCCATCGATCCACTTTCTTGACGTGACCAACCGGGACGGGGTGCAGACCGCGCGGACGGGGCTATCGAAGTTCGGCAAGGTCATGGTCAACTTCTACCTGGGGCGCCTGGGGGTGGCGCAGTCAGAGATCGGGTTTCCCTTCCTGTTCCACGAGGTGCCGTACGTCCGGGCCTGCCTGGCGCTGGCGGAGGCGGGGGCGTTCGGGGACCTGCGGCTGTCCGGCTGGTGCCGGGCGGTACCCGCCGACGTGGCGGCCGCGGTCGCTGTGGAGGGGCCGGGCGGGCGCGGGCTCCGGCACTACAACGTTTCGATCTCCACCTCGGACCAGATGATCGCGCACAAGTTCCGCGGCCGGCTGGACCGGGCCGCGATCATCGACGAGATGGCCGCGTCCGTGGCGGTGGCCCGGGCGGCGGGGGCGGAGACGGTCGGGGTCAACGCGGAGGACGGGTCGCGGACCGACGACGGGTACCTGCTCGAGTTCGCGCTCGCGGCGCGGGAGGCGGGGGCGTCGCGGGTGCGGTACTGCGACACGATCGGGGGTGACTCCCCCGGGCGGATCAGGGAGCGGTTCGCCAAGCTCGCCTCGGCCGTGGGCCTTCCCGTGGAGACGCACTGCCACAACGACCTGGGCATGGCCGTGGCGAACTCGGTGTCGGGCGCCCTCGGCGACCTGGACGCCGGGCAGGACGCGTGGGTGAACACCTGCGTGAACGGCATCGGCGAGCGAGCCGGGAACGCGGACCTCCTGTCGTGCATCCTGGCGTTCTCGTACGGGTTCGGGATCTCCGGGGCGCCTGTCGGTGATCGGCTGGACCTGTCGTGGGCGCGGCGGTTCGGGCTGTGGGCGGCCTACGCGTTCGGGCAGCCGCTGCCGCCCGCCTGGCCGGGGGTCGGGCGCAACGCGTTCGCGCACGAGTCCGGGATCCACGCCGACGGGGCGCTGAAGGACCGCGGGAACTACGAGCTCTACGACGACTCCGTGCTCGGGCCCTTCCCTTCCGATTGGTATTCGCGCGAGGGGCGGGTCGTGCTGACCGGCGAGTACGGCGGCAAGGCCGGGTTCAGGCACGTGCTGGACGGGCTCGGGGTCTCGGTTTCGGGCGGCGAGGAGGACCTGGTGTTCTCGCTGGTCCAGCTCTGCGCGTCGGCCACCGGCAAGCCGCTGACCGACGACGAGCTGCGGCTGATCGCCGGGTACCCCGCGGAGCTGGCGCTGCTGTTCCCCGGCCAGCTCTGACGCTGACCTCAACCACGATCTTTCCCGGAGGAGTGGGTCGTGAGCGGGCGGTGAGGCTGATGCGCGCGGTGGTGCGTCGAGCTGGGGAATTGTCCGGGAGGATCGGGGTTTCCGGGAGGATTTGGTGCATCTACAGTCCCCCGGATCCTCCCGCAAGCCCGGATCCTCCCGCAAAATCCCTGGATTCCGTAACTGCCGCGGTGGCTGGACCCTCGCTGGTCCCATTTACCTCGGTGATTTGCTATTTCCCCACTTGTGTTATCCCGAGATGGTTTTATCGTGGGCGCGCGCGCCGACAGGAGGCGGTTCCGGCGCAGGCCGACCGGGCGGATGATCTGGTTGGGGTGCAGGGCGGTCATTTGATCGTCAGTGTTCACCTTTGTCGGGTTTTACTGACTTCTTGCGGGCTGTAACACTGTGGGGTCGTGCCGTCAGACCCCGCTAGGAGGCATCGTGAGTGACGAGGAACGCGCGTCGGGGCGGTCCGGGCCGAACCGGCGGCAGCTGCTCAAGGCCGGGATGATCGCCGGGGCGGTCGCCGGGACGGGGGGCTGGCGGTACGCCGCCCGGTCACCGCAGGATGAGCTGCGCCAGCCGGGTTCTCTGCCCTACCCGAACCTGCCTGCGGGCACCGACACGATCCCGCAGGTCGAGCACATCGTCGTGATGATGATGGAGAACCACTCCTACGACAACTACCTCGGCATGCTGCGCCGGCCGGGCGCCGACGGGTTCCGCCTCGGCCGCGGTGGGCGGCCGACGGCCACGAACCCCTACGCGAACGGGAACATCCAGCACGCCTTCCACATGCCGACGACCTGCCAGCTCACGGGCATGCCCAGCCAGAGCTGGCTGGACAGCCACACCCAGTTCGACAACGGCCGAAACGACGGCTTCGTGGAGTCCGGCAGCGGCCCCGTGGCGATGGGCTACTGGCAGCAGTCCGACCTGCCGTTCTACTACTCGCTGGCCCAGGTGTTCCCGATCGCGGACCGGTACTTCGCCTCGGTGCTCGGCCAGACCTTCCCGAACCGGCGCTACCTGATCTCCGCGACCTCTATCGGCCAGGTCAACGACACGCTGCCCGCGCTGACCGACTACCCGGCCAACGGGACGATCTTCGACCGGCTCGACGCGGCCGGCGTGAGCTGGCGGGACTACTACACGACGCTGCCGACCGTCGAGCTGTACCCGCCGCTGTACCTGAAGAACAACGGCACCAAGGTCGTGCCGATCACGCAGTTCTTCACCGACGCGGCCGCGGGCACGCTGCCCGGCGTCGCCCTGGTCGAGCCGAACTACGGCACCACGTCCGAGGAAGACCCGCAGAACATCGCCAGCGGGGAGCAGTTCTCCGCCTCTGTCGTCAACGCGATCATGTCCGGGCCCGCGTGGTCAAAGACCCTGCTGATCTGGACCTATGACGAGCACGGCGGCTACTACGATCACGTGCCCCCGCCGCCCGCGCTGGCGCCCGACAACATCGCGCCGGAGGTGCCCGCCGGGGAGTCGGCTTACAACGGCTTCGCCCAGTACGGGTTCCGGGTGCCGTTCGTCATGATCTCGCCGTGGGCCCGGCCCTGGCACGTCTCGCACCGGACCTCCGACCACACCAGCATCTGCGCGCTGGTGGAGGCCAAATGGAACCTGCCCGCGATGACCCTGCGGGACGCGAACGCCCACAACCTGCTGGACCTGCTGGACCTGCGCTACCCGGCGTTCCTGACCCCGCCGGCTCTGGCCCAGCCGCTGGTGGACACCGACCCGAACGCCCTCGCCTGCAACGTCAGCGGACCGGGCACCATCCCGCCCCCGGGTTCGGTCACCCCGCCGCCGTACGGCTCCGGCGACTAAGCGGGTCAGAATAGGAGGGTGGCCGGCGCGGACGGAGCGGTGCGGGTGGCTGGGGTGCCGGCGCTGCTGCGGTACGCGGAGTCTCCCGAGGTGGCGGCCCGGCGCGGGACGGTGCTCTGGTATCACGGGTTCGGCGGGACGAAGGAGCGGTATGCGCCGTACCCGGCGGCGCTGGCTGAGGCGGGGTTCCTGGCGGTGAGCCTGGATGCGGTCGGGCACGGCGAGCGGCGGTACCCCGACTTCGACGTGATCTTCAATGACGAGCGCTGGGACGCTTCCTTCGAGGAGACCGAGACCGACTTCCTGCGGGTGATCGACGAGACCGCCGCCGAGGTGCCGGCGATCATCGATGACCTGGTGGCGCGGGGGTGGGCCCGGGCGGACCGGGTCGGCGTGGCCGGGCGGTCGCTGGGGGGCAACGTCTCCTACGCCTCGGTGCTGGCCGACTCGCGCGTGCGCGCGGTCGTCTCGGTGGTGGGGTCGCCGGAGTGGACCCTGCCGCGGGCGCACAGCCCGCACCACCACCCGGATCGCTTCTTCCCGGCCGCGGTCCTCTCGCTGGCGGCGGAGTTCGACGAGCACTGCCCGCCCGGGCCGATCAGGGCCTTCCACGCCGCGCTCGAGCCGTTCTACGCGGCCGAGCCGGACCGGATCGCGTACGTCGAGTACCCCGGGGTCCGGCACGCCCTGACCTCGGAACTCAACGACGAGAGCGGCCGGGCGCTGGTGGCCTGGTTCCGGCGGTGGCTCCCGGAGGGGCGGGGGACGCACCAAGCGGCGTTCGGGAATGGAAATAATGGTCTTCCGTGAAGGTCTTTATCTCGTTTGACATGGAAGGCGTGGCCGGGATCGTCGACTGGTCACAGTGCCTGGGGCCCGGGCAGGCGTACGAGGAGGGGCGGCGGCTGCTGCTCGGCGAGGTCAACGCGGCGATCGACGGGGCGCTCGAGGCCGGGGCGACCGAGATCGTGTGCAACGACTCGCACGGGGCGATGAACAACCTGGACCCGTCCGAGCTGCACGGGCAGGCGACCTACGTGTCCGGCCGGCACAAGCCGCTGTACATGATGCAGGGCCTGGACGCTACCGCGGACCTGGTCTTCATGGTCGGCTACCACGGGTCCATCTCGGGCGAGAGCTCAGTCCTCTCGCACACCTACAACCCCTCGGTGATCTCGCACGTCGAGCTGAACGGCGTGCGGGTCGGGGAGAGCGGCATCAACGCCCTGGTCGCGCTGGCCTGCCAGGCGCCGGTCGGGCTGATCACCGGGGACCAGCAGACCATCGCGGAGGCCGACCCGTTCATGGCGGACGCCGAGCTGGTGGTGGTCAAGGAATCCTTTACCAGGTTCGGCGCGGCGAACCTGCACCCGGAGGTGGCGCGCGAGCTGATCGCGGACGGGGCCCGGCGCGCCGTCGAGCGGGCGGCCGTCGAGGAGTCGCAGGTGTGGGAGATCGCGGCGGCGCCGGCCGGGGCGGTGCCCCCGCGGGTGGCGGCGCCGCTGCCGACGGAAGATGAGGATGAGGATGAGGATGCGGAGGAGCCGGAGCCTTCCGTGCTCGCGTTGCCGGCCATCGCGCTCCCGGTCACCCTCGAGGTGCACGTGCAGACGGCGGACATGGCCGAGGTGGCGAGCTGGGTCCGCGGGGTGGAGCGGACCGGCGTGCGGACGGTGAGCATCCGCGGGGAGGATCCGCTGGCGGTCTTCCGGTCGTTTGTCGGGTTGACCTACATCACGCGGGTCAGCGAGGGGCGCTGAGGGGCCGCTGGTGCGGGTGGGGCGGCCAGCGCAGGCGGGTCGGCGAGCGGCCGAACGGCGTAGAGCGGGGGGCCTAGGTGGGCGAGCCGGCGGCGGCGCCGGTTACCTGGTCGCGGTCCCAGCGGGTGAGCGTGGCGTCCCAGTCGAGCGGTAGGGTCGCGCCGTCGTCGGTCGAGGTCGGCCAGTCCTGCACCGGGACGCGCCACATGACCTCGAACTCGATGCCGTTCGGGTCCTTGGCGTACAGCGACTTGGACACGCGGTGGTCGCTCTCCCCCACCAGCGCGCCGGCCTCGACGAGCCTGGCCCGGGTCTCGACCAGGTCCCGCAGGGTGCCGACCTCCCAGGCCAGGTGGTAGAGCCCGACCTGCGGGTGGTCCGGCGCGTGCCCCCGGCCGATCTCGAACAGGCCGAGGTCATGATCGTTGGCTGAGTCGGGCGCGCCGAGGAACGCGGCCCGGCCCGGGATCTCCATGCGGACCTCGAAGCCCAGGGCCTCGGTGTAGAAGCGGACGGTGCGCTCGAGACCGTGCACGTACAGCACAGCGTGATTCAGGCGGCGGACGGCCATCGGGGCTTCCTTCCCTCGGGAACTGCTGATACCTGCAATTCACGACGGGACGCCGTCATTCCCGCGGGCGGGACCCGAGGCGGCTAGCGGATCTCGCGCTGCCGGCGGATATTCTTCAGGCGGCGCCGCTGCGAGGGGTCGAGCAGCAGGTAGGCGCCGGTGGGGATCGCGATCGCGAGGACGATCAGCGCGAGGGCTATTTCCCACGGCAACCAGATCAGCAGAATAAAGCCGATGATGACCCCGGCGATGCCCCACTTCATGTGCGGTGTCATGCTGACTCCATCCTTTCCGCCCAGGCCAGGGACCCCCAGCCCAACCCGGCTCTTTCTAGCTTATAGCGCGCCGGCGCGTGTCGTGGATGATCACCCGCGGGGTACGCTGCGGGCATGCGCGATGGGGAGGGTGCCGTGACGATCTCGATGCCGGTGGAGCCCGAGGCCAACGAGCTGCTGAGCCGCAGCCCGCTCGCCCTGCTGATCGGGATGCTGCTCGATCAGCAGGTGCCGCTTGAGCGGGCCTTCAGCGCGCCGCTCGACCTGGTCCGCCGGCTCGGGCACGAGCCCACCGCCGCCGAGCTGGCCGACTTCGACCCCGACGCGCTCGCGCGTATCTTC
The DNA here is from genome assembly GCA_963795795.1 of uncultured Actinomycetes bacterium. Taxonomy (GTDB): domain Bacteria; phylum Actinomycetota; class Actinomycetes; order Streptosporangiales; family Streptosporangiaceae; genus Palsa-504. Next base: position 17,363 of record CAWCJS010000002.1, read on the forward strand.
TCGGAACGGCCGGCCCTGCACCGCTACCCGAGGGCGATGGCGGCCCGCGTCCAGGACCTGGCGCGGCTGATCGTGGACACCTACGACGGCGAGGCCGCGCACGTCTGGCAGACCGCGGGCACGGGCGCCGAGCTGCTGAAGCGGGTGGGGGCACTACCGGGGTTCGGCGAGCAGAAGGCGAAGATCTTCGTGGCCCTGCTCGGCAAGCAGCTCGGCGTGCAGCCGGCGGGCTGGCGGGAGGCGGCGGGGACGTTCGGGGCCGAAGGGCTCGCACATGTCGGTCGCGGACATCTTCGACGCCGATTCGCTGGCCCGAGTCCGGTCGTACAAGCAGGGACTGAAGGAAGCCGCCAAGGCCAAGGCCGCCAGTGGCGCGTCCACCGAGGACATCGTCGCCACGATCCGCCAAGACCGTAAGAGGCGCTGACGGCGCCAAGCCGAGGTCCTCGCCATTGGGTAAGCGGAGCGTGAGACAGTCGCGGGCGCACGGGCCGGTTACACGTCAGTGCCCTCCTCGCCGCTGGTGAACCCCTGGCGCGTCATCGTGCCCCAGGCCAGGGTGCGGCCGCGCAGGGAGGACCACCAGCCCTCGGCCCGCCACCAGGCGGTCAGCTGCCGGTAGCCGATGTTCTCCCCGATGCTGGCCAGCAGGGCGGCTCCGAGGTCACGCCACCGCCGGTACTTGGGGAACCCCATTTCCTCGAGGACCATCGCGGCCAGCGTGACCAGGATCCCGTAGCCGTAGGCCACGGACATGAACAGCCAGAAGAAGGCGAGGTTGACCACACCGAGGGCCGCTCCGAGGAGGATCAGCGCCAGCCCGGCCAGTTCGAGGACGGGGGCCAGGAGCTCGAACAGCCAGTGCCACGGCAGCGCGACGACGCCGACCGCCCCGTAGCGGGGCCGGCCGACCATCGTGCGGTACGCCCACAGCGTCTCCCAGAGGCCGCGGTGCCACCGCCGCCGCTGGCGATGCAGCACGCTGATCGTGACCGGCACCTCCGTCCAGCAGACCGGTTCGGCGACGAATTCGATCCGGTAGTCGCGGCCCTGGTCACGCAGGTGTTTGTGCAGGCGCATGACGAGCTCGAAGTCCTCGCCGAGGCTGCCTTCGAGTAGGCCGCCCACCTCGACGAGCACGTCGCGCCTGAAAACCCCGAATGCCCCGCTGATGAGAATGAGCGCTCGCAGCCTCGACCAGCCGGTCCGGCCGAGCAGGTATGCGCGCAGGTACTCCACGACCTGGATCCGGGCCAGCCAGCTCGAGGGCATGCGGACGGTGGTGACGCGGCCGGCGACCACCGAGCACTCGTTGGCCACCCGTACCATCCCGCCGGTGGCCACGACGCGCACCGGGTCGTCGGCAAAGGGCTTGGTCACCACGAGCAACGCGTCGGGGTCGAGCAGGGAGTCGGCGTCCACGATGGCGATCAAGGCCTCGGTGGAGGCGTTGACGCCGACGTTGACCGCCTCGGCCTTGCCGGAGTTCTCCTTAGCCACCACCACGAGTCGGGTGCGGCCGTCCCGGGGGACGGCCACCGACCGGACCTCGGCCTGCACCGGCACGTCACCCGGAATCGGGCGGTCGACCTCGACCAGGTCGAACGCCTCGGTGAGGCGGGCGATGGTCTCGTCCTTGCTGCCGTCGTCGACCACGACGACCTCGTGCCTCGGATAGCGCAGCGACAGCATGGCCTGGACGGCGGTCACGATGGTGGCGGCCTCGTTGTACGCGGGCATGATCACCGACACGCCCGGCGTCAGCCGGCCGCCGAGGGCCTCGCGCCGGCCGCCCAGCTCGATCCTGCTCGTGTGCCGCACGGACGCCGTCCCGGCCAGCAGGACCAGCGCCAGGTAGGACGAGTTGACCAGCAGGAAGTACACGACGACCGGGATCGCCATCCCGTGGGCGACCGCGCCCACCGCCTGGCTGAGATCGCCGAGCAGCGACCTCGCGCTCACCGGGGGCTCCCGGGTTCGCCTGCCAGCTGCCTGCCGGGTTCGCGGTCCGGCGACCCGGCGCGCGGGCCGGGGAGCTCCACGCCCGCCACCTGCGGAGCCTTCTGCAGGCGGGCGATCGCCAGCGACCCGGCGGCCACGCGGGCCGCGGGTCCGTCCCCGGCCTGCAGCAAGGCCCGCACTCCGGCCGGCCCGAGCTGCACCAGGGCGTCGCCGCTGCGCTGGGCCAGCCGCACGTCGGGATCGGACAGCAGCCACGCGAGGACAGGAGCGGCGTCCGGGTGCCCTAGCTCCCCCAGCGCCTGGACCACGGCGCGGCGCAACTCGGTGGGCCGGGCGGACTCCGTGAACGCGATCAGCGCGGCGACGTCGTCGGGCCCGCCGACGGCGCCAAGCGCGCGCGCCGCGGAGATCCGGACGTCCAGTTCCTGGTCGCCGGCTGAGCAGGGACCGCAGGTGCGGGGCCGCGGCGCTCAGCGCGCCCTCCGCCGCGACCAGGGTCGCGACCGCGCGCTGGGTAGCATCGCCGTCGGACAGGGCCGCCAGCACCGCGGGCACCGCGCCGGTCCCGAAGTTGAGCAGGGCTTCGGCGGCCGCGGCGCCCGGGATGCCGGGGTGGCCGTGCACCGGGCCGAGCGCCTCGAACAGCGCGGTAGCCGCGGCCGGGTCCCCGACCGAACCGAGCGATCGGGCCGCCACGAGGCGGACCTCGGCCGAGCGGTCCGCCAGCAACGGCAGCAGCAGGCCGACGTCGCCTGGCTGCCGGGCCAGGCCGAGCAGGTAGGCGCCGCGCGCCCGGCGCAGGGCCAGGCGGGAGCGCAGGGCCGACCGGGCCTGCTCGAATTCGCCGCGCGCGTCGAGCAGGCGGACGAGCGCGACCGCCGTGTCCCCGCGGACCGTACCCAGCATCGCGACCACCACGTCCCTGACCGCTCGCCAATCGTGGTCCCGCATGTCGCGCAGTGCGTCGCTGGCGCCCTGGTCCTCGTCGCCGTCGGCGGCGACGGCGAGCACCGCGTCGCGGTACGGTGCGATCCTCGCCCGGCGGGAGGACTCGGCCGCGGCCCGGGCGAGCTTGACCAACACGACGACCACGGCCACGACCGCACAGGCCAGGCCAATGCCCAGGTCCGCCGCGAGGATCAGGGACGGGCTGATCACGAACGGGGCCGGGCCAGCACCGTATTCACCCGATGGAGCAGCTCGCGAGGGCTGAACGGCTTGATGATGTAGTCATCCGCGCCGGTCATGAAGCCGGCGTCGACGTCGGCGTCCCGCGCTCGCGCGGTGAGCAGGATGACCCGAACGCCGCTCATCCGGGTGTCCTCGCGGATCTTGCGCAGCACGTCGATGCCTGACAAGCCGGGCATCATGAAGTCCAGGACCGCCAGATCCGGCGGGTCCGCCTCGATGGCGGCGAGCGCCAGCGTGCCGTTGCCGACGGCCTGAACCGTGTAACCGGCCTGCCCGAGCTTGAAGGTGAGCAAATCGCGGATGTCGGGCTCGTCGTCGGCTACCAGGATGCGGGTTTGTTCGGGTGTCATGCCAGGGCTCCAGAACATGCCGTTACCTGCATTGACGTCTTAAGGTAATGGTACGACTACATTATTGCCTCCCTGGGGACGTGCCGAGGAGCCGGGCGGCGACGGGCCGGTGGTTAGGGGCCGTCCGGGGCGCGGGGTAGCGCCATTCCGGAGGCGCGGCGCGGGTCCGCCGAGCGCTCGGAGCAGTTGCGTGACACGTTTTCCGCCGGACCTGTAGGGATATACAACAGGGGCCGGTCGGGCCCGGTTCTTCCTTGGGGGGTTGCGGCTTACGACGGGGTTGGCCAAGCGGCAAAATGAGGAGTCACGCCGACGAGGAGAAGGGCAGGAGCCGATGGCTGAGATCGTCCGGGCCGGGCTTATCCAGCAGCGCTGGACCGGGGACAAGGAATCGATGATCCAGGCGGCGGTGGGCCACATCCAGACCGCGGCCTCGGCCGGCGCGCAGGTGGTCTGCCTGCAGGAGCTCTTCTACGGGCCGTACTTCTGCCAGGTGCAGGACGCCGACTACTACTCCTACACCGAGCCGATCCCGGACGGGCCGACCACCCGGCTGCTCCAGGAGGTGGCCAGGGACCACAGCATCGTGATCGTCGCGCCGATGTACGAGGAAGAGCACCCGGGCATCTACTACAACACCGCCGCGGTCATCGACGCGGACGGCAGCTACCTGGGCAAGTACCGCAAGACCCACATCCCGCAGGTGAAAGGGTTCTGGGAGAAGTTCTACTTCAGGCCGGGCAACATGGGCTACCCGATCTTCGACACCGCGGCGGGCCGGATCGGCGTGTACATCTGCTACGACCGGCACTTCCCCGAGGGCTGGCGGGCGCTCGGCCTGGCCGGCGCGCGGATCGTGTTCAACCCGTCGGCGACCAGCCGGGGCCTGTCCCAGTACCTGTGGCGGCTCGAGCAGCCCGCCGCCGCGGTGGCGAATGAGTACTTCGTCGGCGCGATCAACCGGGTCGGGATCGAGCCGCTCGGCGAGAACGACTTCTACGGGCAGACCTACTTCGCGAACCCGCGCGGGCAGCTCATGGGCGAGGCCGCCGCCGACGACCAGGACGAGGTCGTGGTCAGGGACCTGGACATGGGCCAGCTGGCCGAGGTCAGGAACCTGTGGCAGTTCTACCGCGACCGGCGCCCCGACCAGTACGAAACGCTGGTCCAGCCGTGAGCGAGCCGAAGGCGAGCGGGAGAGCAGAGTGAGCACCACCCTGATCACCGGCGGCACGGTGGTGACGGCGTCCGGCACGCAGGACGCCGACGTGCTCGTCGAGGGCGAGAAGATCGCCATGGTCCTGGCCCGGCAGCCGGGCGTCACGGTCAGCCTGACCGCGGACCGGATCATCGACGCGACGGGCAAGTACGTGCTGCCCGGCGGGATCGACGTGCACACGCACATGGAGATGCCGTTCGGCGGAACGTTCTCCGCGGACACGTTCGAGACCGGGACCCGGGCCGCGGCCTGGGGCGGCACGACGACGATCATCGACTTCGCGGTGCAGGCCAAGGGCACCTCGCTGCTCGCCACGCTGGACAAGTGGCACGCCAAGGCGGACGGCAACTGCGCGATCGACTACGGCTTCCACATGATCGTCTCGGACGTCAACGAGACGACGCTCAAGGAGATGGACGCCTGCATCGCCGCCGGCGTGAACAGCTTCAAGATGTTCATGGCCTACCCCGGCGTGTTCTACGCCACCGACGGCGAGATCCTGCTCGCGATGCAGCAGGCCAGCCGGTCCGGCGCGACCGTGATGATGCACGCGGAGAACGGGATCGCCATCGACCAGCTGGTCGCGCAGGCGCTCGCGGCGGGCCGGACCGACCCGGTGAACCACGGCCTGACCAGGCCGCCCGACCTCGAGGGCGAGGCGACCTCGCGGGCCATCACGCTGGCCAGGGTGGCGGACTGCCCGTTGTACATCGTGCACCTGTCGGCCAGCCAGGCGCTCGCGGCCGTGGCCGAGGCGCGGGACGACGGGCAGAACGTCTTCGCCGAAACCTGCCCGCAGTACCTGTTCCTTTCCCTGGACGACCTGGCCCGGCCGGACTTCGAGGGCGCCAAGTTCGTCGCCTCGCCGCCGCTGCGTCCCAAGTCGCACCAGGATTCGCTGTGGCGCGGCCTGCGGACCAACGACCTGTCGGTGGTGTCGACGGACCACTGCCCGTTCTGCTTCAAGGACCAGAAGCAACTCGGGCGGGGTGACTTCTCGAAGATCCCGAACGGCATTCCAGGCGTGGAGCACCGGATGGACCTGCTGCACGCGGGGGTGGTGGCGGGGCAGATGTCACTGCCGCGCTGGGTCGAGGTCGCCTCCACCACGCCGGCCCGGATGTTCGGGCTGTACCCGCGCAAGGGCGTCATCGCGGCCGGGTCCGACGCGGACATCGTGATCTACGACCCGCAGGCGCGGCAGACGCTGTCGGCGGCCACCCACCACATGAACGTCGACTACTCCGCGTACGAGGGGCTGGAGATCACCGGCCGGGTGGTGACCACGCTGTCCCGCGGCCACACGGTGATCGACGACGGCGAGTACCGAGGCACGCCCGGCCACGGCGCCTTCCTGGCCCGCGGGCTGAATCAGTATCTGCTCTAAGGGGGAGGATCATGGATTTCGGAGTGGTGCTGCAGACGAACCCGCCCGCCAGCCGGGTCGTCGAGATGATGCGGCGGGCCGAGGACGCGGGCTTCTCCTACGGGTGGACGTGGGACTCGCACGTGCTGTGGCAGGAGCCGTTCGTCATCTACTCGGCGGTCCTGGCCGAGACGTCCACGATGACCATCGGGCCGATGGTGACCAACCCGGGCACCAGGGACTGGTCGGTCACCGCGTCGCTGTTCGCGACGCTGAACGACATGTTCGGCAACCGGACCGTCTGCGGGATCGGCCGCGGCGACTCGGCCCGGCGCGTCATCGGCCAGCCGCCCATGTCGCTGGCCACGCTGTCGGCGGCGATGACCGTGATCAAGGGCCTGGCCGAGGGGCGCGAGGTCGAGCACCACGGCCAGCCGCTGAGCCTGCCGTGGGTCCGGGACGGCAAGCTCGAGATCTGGATGGCCGCGTACGGGCCGAGAGCGCTGAAGCTGGTCGGCGAGCAGGCCGACGGGTTCATCCTGCAGACGGCCGACCCCGACATCGCCCGCTGGACCATCGGGGCGGTGCGCGCGGCGGCCAAGGAGGCGGGGCGTGATCCCGGCGCGCTGACCATGTGCGTCGCGGCGCCCGCCTACGTGGGGACCGACCTGCCGCACCAGCGGGAGCAGCTGCGGTGGTTCGGCGGCATGGTGGGCAATCACGTGGCGGACCTGGTGGCGAGGTACGGCACGGAGGGGCCGGTCCCCGCGGCGCTGACCGACTACATCAAGGGGCGCGAGGGATACGACTACGCGCACCACGGCCGTTCGGACAATCCGGACGTGGACTTCGTGCCGGACGAGATCGTGGACAGGTTCTGCCTGCTCGGCCCGGCGTCCGCGCACGTGGACCGGCTACGTGAGCTGGCCGAGGCCGGCGCGGACCAGTTCGCGCTCTACCTGATGCACGACCAGGAGGAGGACACGCTCGCCGCCTACGGCGAGGAGATCATCCCCGCGCTGAGCTGAGGCCGCCCGCGGCAGCCCGTCACAGGGCTTGCTTGCGCTCCAGGTAGCTGAGCGCGGCCCAGCCGAACGGGACCGGGAGCCAGAAGGTCAGCAGGCGGAACAGCAGCACCGAGCTGACCGCGACCGCGCCGGGCAGGCCTGCGGCCGTCAGCCCGGCGGTCAGCGCCGCCTCCACCGCGCCCAGGCCGCCGGGGGTGGGGATCAGGGAGCCGAGCGCGCTCCCGGTCAGGTACACCACGGCGATGCTCGCGATCGGCACCGACCTGTGGAACGCCGCCACGCACGCGGCCAGGCAGAAGATGTACGCGAAGCTCAGCAGCAGCGCGCCGCCGATACCCTCGGCGAGCTTGCGCGGGCGCTGCAGGATCTCGAGCAGGCGGGGCCAGACCCGGGTGAAGGTCGGTGACACGCGGGCGCGCACGAGGCGCCGGCTAGCGGGCACCGCGAGCACGGCGAGCGCGGCCAGGACGAGCCCGGCCAGCACGAAGTAGGCCCATCTGGGGGGCTTGAGCGGCTCTCCCGGGCCGGTTCCCGCGATCGCGGCGAACACCGCGATCAGCATGATGTGCAGGATGAAGGCCAACACCTGGGCCACGCCGACGCTGGCCACCGCGACCGGCGCGGGGATCTTCCTGCGCACCAGGTAGCGGACGTTCAGCGCGGCGCCCCCCACGGCGGCGGGCGTCACGAGCGTGACGAAGGAGCCGGCCACCTGGGCCAGCAGGGTGCGGAAGAAGTCCAGCCGCTCCCCCACGAACCCGGAGAGCGATATCGTCGCGGCCACGTAGGTCACCGCCGACAGCGCCAGCGCGGCGAAGGCCCAGTCCAGGTTCGCTTCGTGCAGAACCTGGCTCAGGCTGGCCCGCTCGAGCTCGCCGGCCAGCAGGTAGGCCGCGGCCACGCTGGCCACCAGCGTCAGCAGGGTCCGCAGCCGGATGCGCTCCAGCCGGACCGGGGTGACCTCGCCGCCTGGTACCGCCGCGAGCAGTGCCGTGCGCAGGGCGGGCAGCACGTCACGCCGGCGGCGCAGCGCCTTCCTGGTCGACCGCGCCAGCGCGACGGGCTGCAACAGCGGCACCACGGAGACCAGCTCGCTGGCCCCGATCTGCTTGATCGCGACTTCCGCGGCCCGGTCGGGACCGACGAAGAGCGCGAGCTCGGCGGTGAGCTGGGAGAGGTCCAGGCGTACCTGCAGGTCGGTCGCTGCCACGTCGCCCTCGCCCGGGTCGAGCAGCATGACCTGGTCGTCGCCGGTGAACAGGATGTGGTCGGCGGTCAGGCCGCGGTGCGTGACGTGATGGGCGTGCAGCCGGGTCACGGCCTCCCAGATCCGGGCCAGCTCGGCGTCGCTGGCCCCGGGGTTCCGCCGCGCCAGCGTGGTCCCCTCGTGGTGGTCGTAGGCCAGGACGGCGGCCTCGGGGCCTACCCGGACCAGGGCGCGCAGCCGGGGGGTGGGCACGCCCGCGTCCTCCGTGGCGTAGGACAGCAGGGCAATGCGCTCGACCGCATGGTCCTGGGACAGCGGGGCGTTGCGCGTCACCTGCCCCTGCAGCCGCACCGAGCGGTACAGCCGGTAGAACGCGCCGGCCGCCTCCTGGTCGCGGTCGAAGACGACCACGTCGAGGCGGCCGCCGTCTTGCGTGCTCACCGCGTAGTAACGGGATCCGGCGTGCCCCGGCCCGGTCAGCCGGACCCGCCTGACCGCGGTCACCGGCAGGCCGGTCCCCGCCAGCGCGGCCGCGATCTCCTCCGCGCTGGGCCGCTGCGACACCGATCCCGCGACGTACCGGACCGCCAGGCCGATCGCGCGGCCCATCAGCAGCGTGATCAGGAGCGCGATGACGGTCGTGTGCGCCGTGCCCACGAGCTGGACGACGGCGTAGACGCCCACCGCCAGCCAGAGCGCGTTCCGCCAGGTGGGGCGGCCGACCAGGACGATCATGGTGGTGTAGGCGACCAGGGCGGCCAGGTACGGGTCCAGGGCCTGGACGTGGCTGACCCCGGGATGCGACATGATGATCGCGTAGTAGAGCGGCCGGCCACGCTGCGCCACAGCAGCAGGTCGACGGCCTTGGTCACCAGGCCGGCCAGGACTCCGGTCAGCACCGCCTCGGCCAGCCGTCGCGGCTGGCGCCGCAGGAGCTGCTGGATGGCCAGCGCCACGGGCAGGCTGAACAGCGCGACCACGGTCAGTGGGGTGGCCGCCGCGATCAGGGCGTGCGGCAGCCGCCTGCTCACGCCCACGATGTCGATCTCCACGCCGGTGGTGGTCGCGCTCGCCGCGATGCCGGCGATCGCCAGGGCGACGAACTCGACGCAGGCAATGATGCAGCGCAGCAGGTCGACCGGCTTGCGGATCCGGCGCTCCAGCTGGTCGGTGACCTGGATCGCACCGGGCTGCGGTGGCATCACGGCACGATCGTCCCATCCAGGCCGCCCAGCGGCATAGGCGGCGCACCTCCTGCCAGACGCGCGGGCACTCAACCCGTGACTTTTGGGTGCCCGGTATCCGCGCAGGTAATCCACGTCGTCCGGCGGAGTTGGAACTCAGGCGCCAACTAGAACGGCGGTGGAGCCGGGTTATCGCCCGGGATCGACCTGGACGTAGAAGAACTGGGTGAACAGGTTCGGGTAGCCGTCGCCGGAGTCTGTTCTGCGAGTCATCGCCCGCGGCGGCGATCTTCTGCAGGACGTTCATCCCGCCGATGACCGTGCCGAACTGCGTGTAGTTGGGCCCGAGCGTGGTGTCCTTCCAGACGAAGAAGAACTGGCTGCCGTTCGTGTTCGGCCCGGCGTTGGCCATGGCGACCGTCCCGGCAGGATACGACGTGGTGCCCAGGTTCTCGTCGTTGAACTGGTACCCCGGGCCGCCGCTGCCGGTGCCCGTCGGGTCGCCGCACTGCAGGATAAAGATTTGCTGTTCGGTGAGCCGGTGGCAGTGGGTCCCGTTGAAGTACCCCCGACTGGCCAGGAAGCGGAACGACCACGTGGTGCAGGGGGTCACATTGGTCAGCATCTTCACCGTGATGACGCCCTGGTTCGTGTAGAACTGCACGACGAAGGGCTGCGCGGCTTCGGCCGCGTTGAACACCGGGATCCCCTTGAACCGGTCGGCGGGGACCGATGCGACGTAACCGCAGTTCGGTCCACCCGGTGGCGGTGGGCGCGGGGTCGGCGGCCGCCCGCGGATGCAGGCCCGGAGCGTGAAGCCCCGGCAGCCCAGGCGGGCTGGCGTTGGCGCCGGTCACGCTCGTGACCGTGACGGCCGTACCGACGGTGACCGCGACGGCGGCCGAGAGGATGAGTCCAAGAGCACGCTTAGTGACCATGGCGGGCACATGCCCCCTTCTGTGCGAAGCCCGGTTATTGCTGGTCGTATCGGCACGCAGTCTAGGCCGGGCGGGGGTGGGCGAGCCCGCTAATCCGTGATCTGGGGTTCCAGCCTTTCGCGGGCGGGAGGGCGCCGCGTATCGTCCGGGACATGAGGGCTTCGGAGATACGCCAGCTGATCAAGATGAAGCCGGTGGAGCTGGACGCGACCCGCCGACGGCTTTCCGCCTGTCACGATATCGATGACCTGCGCGCCGCCGGGCGGCGGCGGACCCCGCGGCCGGTCTTCGACTACGTCGACGGCGGGGCCGACGAGGAGCTGTCGCTGCGCGCCAACACCAGGGCGTTCCGGCGGTGGCGGTTCCAGCCGCGCACGCTGGTGGACGTCTCGGAGCCTGATACGTCCGCGGCGTTCGTCGGCTCGGTCGCGCCGCTGCCGCTGGCGCTGGCGCCGACGGGGTACTCGCGGATGATGCACCCGGGGGGCGAGATCGCCGCGGCGCGGGCGGCGCAGCGGCACGGTCTGCCCTACACGCTCTCCACCATGGCGACCACCACGATCGAGGCGGTCGCCGAAAATGCGCAGCCCGATCTGTGGTTCCAGCTGTACATCCTGCGCGACGCCGGGCTGAACAAGGAACTCGTGGACCGGGCCGCCGCGGCCAAGTACCGGGTCCTGGTGGTGACGGTGGACTGCTTCGTGACCGGTCACCGGACCAGGGACCGCCAGAACGGGCTGGTCATCCCGCCCGAACTCACGGCCGCGACCTTGGCCAGCATCGCGGCCAAACCCGGTTACTGGGTCCGGATGCTGGGCAGCCCGGCCATCGACTTCGCCAACTTCGCCGGGCACGAGGCGGTGACCATCGAGGGCACCGGAGCACTGTTCAACCCGGCCATCACCTGGGACGACATCGCCGACCTGCGGGCCCGCTGGCCAGGCAGGCTGGTCATCAAGGGCCCGCTCGGGCCCGAGGATTGCCGGCGCGCCGTCGCGGTCGGGGCGGACGGCGTGCAGCTGTCCAACCACGGCGGGCGTCAGCTCGACCGCGCCGTCCCGCCGGTCAACACGATCGCCGCCGTCCGCGAGGCGATCGGGCCCGACGTGTCCGTGCTGGTCGACTCCGGGATCCGGCACGGCTCCGACATCGCGGTGGCCCTGGCGCTCGGCGCGGACGCCTGCGCCATCGGGCGGGCCTACCTGTACGGCCTGATGGCGGGCGGGGAGCCGGGGGTGAACCGGGCGCTGGACATCCTGGCTGCACAGTTCAAGCGGACCATGCAGCTGCTCGGCGTGCGCTCGGCGGCGGAGCTGCGCGAAGCCGGGCCTGAGCTCGTGGTGGCGGGGTGAGGCGCTGATGGTCTCCGGCGGGCAGTTCCTGGGCTTCGCGGTGGCGTCGCTGGTGCTGATCGTGGTCCCCGGGCCGGGGGTGCTTTTCATCGTGGGCCGGGCCCTGGCGCACGGCCGCCGGACCGCCCTGGCCACCGCCTGCGGCCACGCCGCGGGCAACTACGTGGTGGCGGCCTGCGTGGCCGTCGGGCTCGGGTCGCTGCTGGAGCGCTCGGTCCAGGTGTTCGTGATCGTGAAGGTGGCGGGCGCGCTGTACCTGGTCTGGCTGGGCGTCCACGCGATACAGCGGCGCAAGCAGCTGGCCGCGGCTATGGAGGTGGCCGGGGAGCCGAAGGGCGGCTGGCGCGCCGCGCTGGACGGGGCCGTGGTGGGCCTCACCAACCCGAAGGCGTACATCCTGTTCGGCGCGATCCTGCCGCAGTTCGTCAACCGGTCCGCCGGGCACGTGCCCCAGCAGATGCTGCTGCTGGCCCTGGTCTCGGTGACGATCGGGGCGGCCTCGGACTGCACCTGGGGGTTCGCGGCCAGCGCGGTGCGCGCCTGGTTCGCGCGCTCACCGCGGCGGTGCGAGGCGGTCGGCGGCCTCGGCGGACTGGCCATGATCGGGGTCGGCGTAACCGTGGCCCTCACCGGCCGGCACAGCTGAAGCGTCAGACGCCGGGCGGCGGATGGCGGTGACCCGGGGGCGGGGTGGGGGTGGTTGGTGAGCTGGCGGGCGCGGCCCGGGCGAGCAAGTATGCGCGCTCGGTGGCGACCTCCACGCCCGGGTAGGGCTGGCGGCGGGTTACGGCCTCGATCGCAAACCCCGCCCGGTCCAGTTCCGCGGCCAGGCCGTCCGGGTCGAAGAAGCGGAACGAGACGTCGACCGGGACACCGAACCATTCGGTCGAGTGCCGCACCTCCTGGCCCGCGTGGACGGCCAGCAGGAGCAGGCCCTGGTCGACGATGACGCGGCGGAACTCGGCGAGCGCGGCCCGCAGGTCGGCGTCGTCGATCAGGTGGATCAGCGCGTAGAAGCTGACCAGGCCGTCCCACTCACCGTCGCCGGACGGCAGCGCCGTCATCGAGCCGGCGCGGAACTCCAGCCCGGGGTGACGGGCCCTGGCCTGCGCGACCATCCCGTCGGACAGGTCGAGTCCGGCCGCCTCCAGTCCCAGCCCGGCCAGGAAGGCGACGACGTGACCCGGCCCGCAGCCGACGTCCCACACCCGCCCGCGGCCGGAGCCGACCAGGGCCACCTGTTCCCCGAACGCGGTCAGCAGGGCGCGGTCCAGCGGCTTGTGCCGCAGTTCGTCGCTCATCGCCTCGGCGTAGCCGGACGCGACGGCGTCGTAGCTCGCCCGGGTCGCGGCCATCCCGCCGGCCTCGGCCGGGTCCGGCTGGCCCGACGCCACTACGGCCGGGGAGGCAGCGGCGGGCGGGCCTTGACCGGCCCCGTCGAGGTATCCGGCGGCATCAGGGCCGGCTGCTTGTCCAGGGCCTCCAGGGCCAGCTGCACCGCGGTATCCAGCTGCACGTCGCGGTCGGCCGCGTAGTCGTCCGGGGTGTTCAGCACCTCCACGTCCGGGTCCACCCCGTAGTTCTCCACGCCCCAGCCGTACTCGGTGAACGCGAACGCGTACCGGGGCACCGTGATGCCGGTCCCGTCGACCAGCAGATGGAAGCCGTCGATGCCGATCACGCCGCCCCAGGTGCGGGCGCCGACGACAGGCCCGAGGCCGAGGATCCGGACCGCCGCCGTCACGATGTCCCCGTCGGACCCGGCGTACTCGTCCGAGATGGTGACCATCGGACCGCGCCGGGCCGCCTCGGGGTACGTGGCGGGCCGGAACCCGCGCCCCAGGTCCCAGGCGATGACGTGGCGCGCCACCTTCTCCACGACCAGCTGCGAGGTGTGCCCTCCGCTGTTCCCGCGCACGTCGAAGATCAGGCCGTCCCGCCCCATCTCGGTGCGCAGGTCACGGTGGAAGTGGGCCCAGCCCTCCCCCACCATGTCCGGGACATGCAGGTAACCGAGGCGCCCCTGGCTGAGCTCACGGACACGCGCGCGCCGCCCGGCCACCCAGTCCTGGTAGCGCAGCCTGCGCTCACCGGACAGCGGCACCACCACGACCCGGCGCTGTGCTCCGTTGAGTGTGGCTCCGCCCGGCTGGCCTGGCCGCACCGTGAGCTCGACCGGCTTGCCTGCGGTGCCGGCCAGCAGCGGCCAGGGCCCGCGGACCGGGTCGACCGGCTGGCCGTCCACGGCCACCAGCTCATCCCCCGCTCGCACCACCACGCCCGGCGCGGTCAGCGGTGACCGCGCCCTGGGGTCGGACGACTCACCGGGCAGCACGCGGTCCACGATCCAGCGCCCCGAGCCGTCGCGCGAGATGTCCGCGCCAAGCTGGCCCACGGGCACGGTCTTCGGGGGGCCGGCCGCGCTTGCCACCGGGCCCGCGGCCGGGCTCACGTAGCTGTGCGAGGTGCCCAGCTCGCCGAGCACCTCCCAGAGCAGGTCGGCGAAGTCACCCGAGCCGCGGAGGCGCTCGAGCAGCGGCCGGTAGGCGTCCAGCACGGCGTCCCAGTTCACCCCGGACATATCGGGCACCCAGAAGTCCCGGCGCGTGAGCCGCCCGGCCTCGGCGTACGCGTGCCGCCACAGGGCCACCGGGTCGGCCAGGAACCTGGCCCGGGACAGGTCGACCGTCACTGCGTCATCGCCGTCGTGGCCGTTCTTGCCCGACGACGGCAGGACGCGAAGATCGTCGCCGTCCTTGACCACCAGGCGGGTGCCATCGCCGCTGACGGCGAACCAGTCCAGCTCGCCGGCCAGCTCCCTGACCTCGCGCTTCACCAGGTCGAACCGCTCCAGCGCCGCGCGCGGGTGCTCGTCGTCATCCAGGTCTGCACCACCCTCGCCGAGGACCCCGGCCACCGGCACCCGCCGCCAGACCAGGCCGCCCTTGACGGCGCGCAGTCCGTGGTACCGAGCCTCTTCCACGGGCACGGGCACCACGCGTTCGGGCAGGCCGCCGGGATCGACGGTCACGGCCTTCGGCTTGCCGGAGTCCTCGGTGTCACCGGAGCCGTCGGAGCTGGAGCCGCCGGAATCGGAGCCGCCGGAATCGGAGCTGCCGGAATCGGAGCTGCCGGAGTCGGAGGAATCCGCAGAGCCGGAGGAGTCCCCGGCGCTCACCGGGCGACCACCGGGAAGCGGGCCGAACGGGGACGGGGTGGCCGCGGCCAGTGGGACCAGGTAGGGACGGCTGCCGAACGGGAATGACAGGTCAAACGACTGCGCGTCATACACCGGGTCGAAGCTGCGCCGGGACAAGAACGCCAGGTACAACCCGTCCGCGGTGAACACCGGATCGGTATCCGCGAACCGGCCGTCGGTCACGTCCAGGACCAGCCCGTCGGCCAGCCGCGCCATCCGGATCCGCCGCAGCGGCTGCGGCCCCGGCTGCGACCAGGCCAGCCACGCCGAATCCGGCGACCAGGACAACCCCTCCACCGCTCCGTCGTCCGACGCCGCCAGCTCGCTGACCCGCCCCGAGGCCACCTCGACCGTGACCAGCCTGCCGTCGTTGCTCGCGGCGGCGACCGTGGCCCCGTCCGGGGAGGCGGCCAGTCCCAGCACCGACCCGAGCGCGCCCTCGGCGAGCAGGACCGGCGGCGCATCCGCCGCCACCGCCGCGACCTCCAGCGCATCCGCGCCCGGCGCGTCGGTGACCCAGACCACGGTGCCGGTCTCCCCCAGCACGCGCGGCAGCCGGGCCCGGGCCTCCGGGTTGACCGACAGGGCCCGGGCCGGGCCGTCCTTGTGCGTCAGCCAGTGCACCGTCCCGCGCACCTCGACCACGCTGGCCTGGCCCGTCTGGTCGGGGTCCAGGCCGCCCAGGTGATCCCGCGCCGTGACCAGCCGCGGCGACCGCGCCGCCGCCGGCGAGGTCAGGCTTACCTCCAGCGTGCGTGGCGAGGGGGCCTCGGGGCCGTCCAGCACCCAGATGTCGCCGGCCACGTGGTAGACGATCCGGTGCCCGTCGGTGGCCGGGTTCCGCGCGTAGTGGCCGTCATGATCGGTGTGCCGCCGGAGGGCGGTCCCGTCCAGCGCGCACGAGTAGATGTTCCCGGTGCCCTCGTGATCGGACAGGAAGAACAGCCGCCCCCCGACCAGCATCGGGCTGCCCAGCTGACCCCCCAGCTCCGCCAGCACCCGGACGAACGGCCCGTCCGCGGCCGAGACCCAGAGCCCGGCCGACCCGGCCGCCCCGGTAGCCCTTCCAGAACGCGGGCTCGCCCGCGACGCTCGCGGTCAGCAGGACGGTGGCCGTGGCCGCGATGACCACGTCGGAGACGGGGCCGTACGGGAGCGGGCGGGGCGGGGCACCGTCGCCCGCCAGCCCGGGGACCGCGAACGCGCGCCGGTACTTGATGGCCGGCTGCCCGGCCGCGGAGATGACCAGCACCTCCCCGCCGTCCGTCCACCCGGTGACCCTGGTCTGCGGATCACCCCAGTAGGTGAGCCTGGTCGCGTCGCCGCCGTCGGCGTCGGCCGCGTAGACCTCCGGCTGGCCGTCCCGCCAGCTCGTCCACGCGACCCTCGACCCATCGGGGGAGAACCGCGGGTAACTGACGTGGGCGGCCTCGCCGGACAGGCGCCACGCGCGGCCGCCCCCGGCCGGGGCCAGCCAGACCTCGGGCCCGGCGACGAACGTGATCAGATCACCGTGCACGTGGGGGTAGCGCAGGTATCCGGACGACATCACGCACCACCCGCCGGGCGCGGTGCCCTGGGCGGAAGCGGCGGGCGGGCCTTGGACGGGCCGGTCGACGGGTCCGGCGGCACGGACGGCGGCTGCTTCTCGAGCGCCTCGAGCGCGAGCCGTACCGCGGTCTCCAGCTGCGGGTCGCGGCCTGCCGCCCAGTCGTCCGGCGTGAACTGTACCTCCACGTCCGGGTCGACCCCGTAGTTCTCTACCCCCCACCCGTAGTCGTTGAACGAGAACGCCAGCTGAGGGATGCTAAGCAGGGTCCCGTCGACAAGCGCGTGCAGATCCGTGAATCCGACCACGCCGCCCCAGGTGCGGGTGCCGACGACCGGGCCGAGGCCGAGGGAGCGGATCGCCGCGGTCACGATGTCCCCGTCGGATCCGGCGTTCTCGTCCGCCAGGGTGACCAGCGGGCCGCGCCGCGAGTCCTGCGGGTAGGACACCGGCCGCAGCCAGCGCCCCACGTCCCAGGCCATGACCTGGCGCGCCAGCTTCTCCACCACGAGCTCGGAGATGTGCCCGCCGCTGTTCCCGCGCACGTCCATGATCAGGGCGTCGAAGCCCATCTCGGTCCGCAGGTCGCGGCTGAAGTGGGCCCAGCCGTGGCCGACCATGTCCGGGATGTGCAGGTAGCCCGCCCGGCCGCCGCTGAGTTCGCGGACAGCGCGCCGGTTGCCCGCCACCCAGTCCTGGTAGCGCAGCCGCCGCTCGTCACGCAGCGGCACGACCACGACCCGGCGCGCGGCTTCGGACCCGGGGGCCCGCACCGTAAGCTCCGCGGGCTTGCCGACGGTGCCGGACAGCAGCGGCCAGGGGCCGCGGTCCGGGTCGACCGGCTGACCGTCCACGGCCACTAGCTCATCCCCGGCGCGGACCGCCACGCCCGGCGCGGCCAGCGGCGAGCGCGCCCGCGGGTCGGAAGACTCGCCGGGCAGCACCCGGTCCACGATCCAGCGGCCGGAAGCGTCCCGGGAGACGTCGGCGCCGAGTTGCCCGACGGCCGCCGGGGCCGAGGGCCCGGAGGAGGGGCCGAACGGGTCCGGACCTGGCTTGAAGGCGTAGGCGTGCGAGGTACCCAGCTCGCCGAACACCTCCCAGAGCAGGTCGGTGAAGTCGTCGGCGCCGCGGATGCGGTCGAGCAGCGGCCGGTAGGCGTCAAGCACGCCGTCCCAGTCCACCCCGGACATGTCGGGCACCCAGTAATCCCGGCGCATGAGGCGCCCGGCCTCCGCGTAGGCGTGCCGCCAGAGCGCGGCCGGGTCGGCCAGGAACCTGGCCCGGGACAGGTCGACCGTGACCGTGTCCCCGGATCCGTGGTTGTCCTTGCCCTCGGAGGGGACGACCCGCAGGTCGCCACCGTCCTTGATCACCAGGCGGGTGCCGTCGCCGCTCACGGCGAACCAGTCCAGCTCGCCCGCCAGCTCGGTGACCTCCCGCTTGCGCAGGTCGAACCGCTCCAGCGCGGACCGCGCCTGGTCCCCGTCCAGTTCCGCGCCGCCTTCCCCGAGCACGCCGGCGACGGGCTCGCGCAGCCAGGCCAGGCCGCCCTTTACCGCGCGCAGTCCGGAGTACCTGGCCTCGGGCACGGGCACGCCGACCACGCGATCCGCGAGGCCGTCCGCGTGCAGCGTCACCACAGGTCGTTCGGATGAATCTGATTTTTCGCCAGCGGGCGGATCCTGGCTTACCGGCCGGCCCTCCGGCAGCGGCCCGAACGGCGAGGGGGTCTCGGCGGCCAGCGCCACCAGGTAGGGGCGGCTGCCGTACGGGAACGACATGTCGAAGGACTGCGCGTCGTACACCGGGTCGAAGCTGCGCCGCGACACGAACGCGAGGTACAGCCCGTCCGCGGTGAAGGTCGGGTCGGTGTCCGCGAACCGGCCGTCGGTCACGTCGATCACCTCGCGGTCGGCGAGCCGCGCGACGCGGATCCGGCGCAGCGGCTGCGGGCCCGGCTGCGACCAGGCCAGCCAGGCCGAGTCCGGCGAGAAGCACAACCCGTCGATCGCGCCGTCGTCGCCGACGGCCAGCTCGCTGACCTGCCCCGAGGCCACGTCCACGGCCAGCAGTCGGCCGTCGTGCGATGCCGCTGCCACCGTCGCCCCGTCCGGGGCGGCGGCCAGGCTGAGCACCGAACCCAGGAGGCCTTCGGCGAGCCGAACGAGCGGTGTGTCACCATCCGCGGCGGCGATTTCCAACGCGTCGACGCCTCCCGCGTCGGTGACCCAGACGACCCGGCCGGTGTCCCCCAGGACGCGCGGCAGCCGGGCGCGGGCCTGCGGGTTGACGTACAGCGCGCGAGCCGGGCCGTCCTTGTGGGTCAGCCAGTGCACCGTCCCGCGCACCTCGACCGCGCTGGCCTGGCCCGTCTTGTCGCAGTCCAGGCTGCCCAGGTGATCGCGGGCGGAGACCAGCCGGGGGGCGCGGGCCGCGGCCGGCGAGCCGAGGGTGATCTCGATCCGGTGCGGTTCGGCGGCCTGCGGGCCGTCCAGCATCCAGAGGTCACCGGCCACGTGATAGACGATCCGCTGGCCGTCCGTCGAGGGGTTCCTGGCGTACATGCCGTCGTGATCGGTGTGCCGCCGGACGTCCGTGCCGTCCAGGGCGCAGGAGTAGATGTTGCCGGTGCCCTCGTGGTCGGACAGGAAGAACAGCCGGTCGCCGAGCAGCATCGGGCTGGCCAGCTGACCCGGCAGGTCCGCCAGGACCCGGGTGAACGGCCCCTGGCCGGCCCCGGCGACCCACATCTTGCCCGAGGTACCGCCCCGGTAGCGCTTCCAAAACGCCGGGTCGCCGAACCGGCCGGTGAGCAGCGCGGTGCCCGTGTCCGCCAGGGCGAAGTCGAAGACCGGCCCGAACGGAAGCCGGCGCGGCGGAGTGCCGTCGAGCGGGATCGCGTAGGCCCAGGTGTACTGCGACTCGGGCTGGCCGACGGCGCTGACCGCGAGGACCTCGCCGGCGGAGGTCCAGCCGGCCACCGCCACCCGGTCGTCGCCCCAGTAGGTGAGCCTGGCCGGGTCGCCGCCGTCCGGGTCGGCCGTGTACACCTCCGAGTTCCCGTCCCGCCAGCTCGTCCACGCGATGCGCGACCCGTCGGGCGAGAACCGCGGTGAACTTACCTGGGCAGCGTCGGCCGACAGCCGCCACGCGCGGCCCCCTTCGGCCGGGGCGAGCCAGACGTCATCCTCAGCGACGAAGACGAGTAGCTCACCGTGAACATGCGGATACCGAAGATAGCCAGCTGACGTCACGCCGTTCATCTTATGATCTAGAGCCAGCCCCGTTCCGAGGCAATTTTCAGCGCTTCGGCCCGGTTCCTGGCCCCCGTCTTCTGGATGCCCGCGGACAGGTAGTTCCGCACCGTGCCCTCGGACAGGAAGAGCTGGCGCGCGATCTGGGCGATCGTCCGGCCGTCCGCGGACGCCTCGAGCACGTCGCGCTCGCGCGGGGTGAGCGGGTTCAGGCCGTCGGCCAGCGCGGCGGCGGCCAGGTCCGGGTCGATCACGCGCTCGCCGGCCAGGACCCGGCGGATGGTCTGGGTGAGCTTGTCGGCCGGGGAGTCCTTGACCAGGAACGCGGACACGCCCGATTCCATCGCCCGGCGCAGGAATCCCGGCCTGCCGAACGTGGTCAAGATCACGATCTTGGTCTGCGGGAGGCGCTTGTTCAGCTCGGCGGCGGCGGTGAGGCCGTCCAGGCCCGGCATCTCGATATCGAGCACGGCGACGTCCGGGTCGGGTATTTTCCGCCGCCGCGACGACCTCGTCGCCCCGGCCGACCTGGGCGACCACCTCGAACTCACCCTCGAAGGACAGCAGGGCGGCCAGGGCCTCCCTGATCATGACCTGATCCTCGGCCAGCAGCAGCCGCACCGGCGCCGCGGGGTCCCTGGCGATCCCGGGCTCGCGGGCGTCCCGGGCGGCGGGGTCAGGCGTCATAGCGCTCGACCGGAACCGTGGCGGTCAGCCGGAAGCCGCGGCCGTGGCCGCCGTCGGCCGGCCCGAACGACAGCCGCCCGCCGACCGCCGACAGTCGTTCGGACATGCCGCGCAGCCCGGTGCCCCGAGAGGCGTCCTGGGGCTGGGGGCCCCGCCCGTCGTCGTTGACCTCGAGCGACAGCTCCCCCGCTCCCCTGATCAGGCGGACCCGGCAGGACCTGGCGCCGGAATGCCTGATCACGTTGGTGACGGCCTCGCGCAGGCACCAGGCCAGCGCCGCCTCCGCGTCGGCGTCGAACGTCCCCGACCTGAGCGTCAGCTGGGCGTCGTCGTCGAAGCGGACGCCGGCCGCGTCGAGCGCGTTCCGCGCGGTGATCACCTCGATCGCGAGCGTCGGGCGGCGGTAGCCGCTGACCGCCTCCCTGATGTCGTGCAGCGTCTGCCGACTGACCAGGCCGATGTCGCCGAGGTCGCCGAGCGCCGCGTCGCGCTCCGCCGAGGCGGGCAGCCTGCTCAGCCGCTTGGCGGCCAGGTCCGACTTGAGCGTGATCACCGACAGCGATTGGCCGGTCAGGTCGTGCATGTCCCGGGCCAGCCGGAGCCGCTCCTCGTTGGCGGCCAGCTTCGCGACGGTCTCGCGGGCCTGGGCGAGTTCGCGCATGAGCGTGATCTGCATCCGGAACCCGATCATGGCCACGCCGACCAGCAGGACCGGCAGCAGCACGGCCAGGTATTCCCCGATGCCGGTGTGCGAGAGCCAGCAGAAGAACGTGTAGCAGGCGCCCACCCCGAGGATCGCAAGCCGGGACCGCCGACGCCGGTTCGGCGCGTCCGACAGCACCATCCCGGCCGCGGCCGACACGTAGATCCAGAGCGGCGTCCAGGTCGCTCCGTACACCACGCAGGCCAGGGCCGCGAGCCCGGCGAGGGCGCCGAGCCCGAGCGGAGCCAGCCGCGGCCACTTGTGCACCTGGACCAGGGTGGGCAGGTAAACGACGCCGAACGCGACCGCGATCGCCAGCCCGCCCGCGATCCACGCCGGGCTGTGATGGTGACCGAACAGATCGGAGACCGGCGCGATCAGGTAGGCCAGCCAGATGCCCGAGAAGAGCCAGCGCTGCGGGCCGCCGGTCCCCGGTACGTAGCGCGCCCGCACGCCGCCCGTCATGACGCCCGGCGCGAGCCAGTCGGTCCCGGTCTGCCTCACCTTGACGGCCATTCGCCGTCCTCACCTCCCGGGGCTTCCGGGGTCCGCGCCACTATGCTGCCACCTCCGCCCGGCCGCGCCCCCGTGGCGGCGGCCGGGCGTGGGTCCATCAGACGTTCTCGGCGGTGGCGCGGACCGACAGGGTAGCCAGCCCGACGAAGATCGCCAGCCAGACCACCAGGCCGATGGCCAGGCCGGCCGACACCGAGGCGTTCGCGATGACGTCGGTCGCGATCTTCACCGCGTCGTACGTGGGCGTGAGCTCGCCGACCTTCTGCAGGCCGCCGCCGATCGGGAAGAGCAGGCCGCCGAGGATCGCGAACACGAAGTACACGGCGACCGCGATGGGCTGCACCTGGTCCGGCTGGTACCGGTAGCCGATGGCCACGGCCAGCGCCGCGAAGATCGTGGCCCCGAACCAGATCGTGACCGCGATGGCCAGGAACTGCCAGACCGGCAGGTTCACGCCGCCGTAGAACCGGCCGAGCAGCAGCACGATCACGATGGACGGCACCGTGGTCGCCATCGAGACGAGGATCTTGCTGACTACGTAGCCGCTGGCCGGGAGCGGGGTGAGCCGCAGCTGGCGGATCCAGCCGTCCTTCCGCTCCTGCGAGATGCGTATCGCGTTGCCGGTGAGCGCGCCGCTGAAGCCGCCGAACATGGCCATCGCGACCATGTAGTACGCGTGGAACGAGACGCCCTCGGCCAGCGCGCTGACCTGCTTGCCGAGCAGGAGGTACAGGACGACGGGAAAGCCGACCGTGAAGATGAGGTAGCGCCGGTTGCGCCGCAGGCGCATGATCTCGACTCGCGTGAGCGACAGTATGCCGCGCATGTCAGTTCATCTCCCCTGTCTGTGCGTCCCCGGTCTGGGCGTTCCCGTTGGTCCGGTCGTCTTCGGCGGTGATGGCGAGGAAGGCCTGCTCCAGGCCGAGGCCGGTGACCTCGATCTCGTGCGGGCGGTAGCCGGCGTCCAGCACCGCATACAGCGTGGCGTCCGAGTCGGACGTCTGGATCTGTACCAGGTCGTGCCGGACTTCCACGTTGACCAGGGCGGGCAGGCCGAGCAGGAACTGCTCGTTCGCCCCGTCCAGGCGGAAGGACAGCCGCCTGGCCCCGGCCCGCGCCTTGATCTCGGCCGGCGTCCCGTCCGCGAGGAGCCTGCCCCGGTTGATGACCAGGATCCGGTCCGCGGCCTGGTCGGCCTCCTCCAGGTAGTGGGTGGCGAACAGCAGGGTGCGCCCCTCGGCGACCTCTTCCTTCATGCTGGCCCAGAACAGCCTGCGGGTTTCCACATCCATGGCCGTGGTCGGCTCGTCGAGCACGATCAGCTCGCTCTTACCGCAGATGGCCAGGGCGAACCGCACCCGCTGGGTCTGCCCGCCGGACAGCCGGTCGACCCGCTGATCGGCGAACTGGCCGATGCCCGCCCGGTCGAGCGTCAACTCCACAGGCTCCGGGCGCGGGTGCAGGCTCGTGACCAGGCTCACCAGCTCGAGGACGGTCACCTCGGGCATCAGCCCGCCGGACTGCAGCATCGCGCCCACCCGGCCGGACTTCACCGCGTGGTACGGGTCCGAACCGAACATTGTGATCTGCCCGCTGGTGGGCTTGCGCAGCGCGAGGAGCATGTCCAGCGAGGTGGACTTGCCCGCGCCGTTCGGGCCCAGCAGCGCCACCGTCTCGCCGGGGCGCAGGTCCAGGGTCAGCCCGTCGACCGCGTGCAGGCTCCCGTAGTGCTTGGAAACGTTCTCGAACGAGACGACGGGAGCGCCGGACCCTCCGAAGGCCTTGGCGCTCCCGTAGCTAGAAGAACTGCTGTCACTTCCGTCACCCTGGACAGCGTCGCCTGTCCCGTAGTGGCTCATTCCTTGCCCCTGTCTTCCGGTTTCGCATGACTGGTCCCCGCCTGTCTGCCGGCCGTCCCATACCATCACGAAGCGGACGACGCCCAGTAGTGCCGTCTCTCAGCAGCCGGCCATGACATGCGTCATCCCCGGTGCCGTGACGCGGCGTGGCCCGGGGCTCAGCGGCCGACGGCGTAGCCCTGCATGCCCCGCGCGTTGGCCGCGGCGTACAGCAGGCCGTCGCGGCGGGCGACCGCGCTCACCCGGCCGAGCGACCAGGCGGGCCGGACGTTGACCAGGTGCCCGCGCCCGCGCAGGTCCTCGATCACGGCGGGGTCGGCGCGCGACTCGATGTCCACCACGCGCGGCTGCGCCTGGCGCGGGTAGAACGAGGACGGCATGTGCGCGGAGTGGAACGCCGGGAAGTCGATCGCCTGCTGCAGGTTCATCCCGGCCAGCGCGTGGTTGAGGAAGAACAGCAGCGACCACTGGTCCTGCTGGTCGCCGCCGGGCGTGCCGAACGCCAGGTACGGCTCGCCGTCCCGCAGGGCCAGGCTCGGGGTGAGGGTGGTCCGCGGGCGCTTGCCCGGTGCGAGCGTGGCGGGCAGCCCCGGCGTCAGGGTGAACATCTGCGCCCGCGTCCCCAGGCAGAAACCGAGACCCGGGATGACCGGCGAAGACTGCAGCCAGCCGCCGCTCGGCGTGGCCGACACCATATTCCCGAACCGGTCGGCCACGTCCAGGTGGCAGGTGTCACCCGGGCCACTGGTGCGCAGCGTCGGCTCGCCCGTGCCCGGGTCCAGCGGGGGGTCCGTGCTCGGCTCGCCGCTCCCGTGTATGTCGCTGAGGCCGAACGAGTCGGTGATGAACGCCGGCAGCCGGGGCGGCCTGCCGTCCGGGGCGCCCGGGACCAGATCCGCCGACGCCTGCGGCCCGATCAGCGCGCGCCTGGAGTCGGCGTACCCGGGCGACAGCAGCGCCTTGACCGGAACGTCGGTGAAGTCGGGGTCGCCGTACCAGGCCTCACGGTCGGCGAACGCGAGCTTCGCGCACTCGACCACGGTATGGATGAAGTCCGCGCGGCCCGGCCCCATCGCGGCCAGGTCGAACCCGCCGAGCAGCGCGGTCTGCTGGCCGAAGACCGGGCCCTGGCCCCAGGGCCCGGTCTTGCACACGGTCAGGCCGTACGCGTCAAAGGTCAGGGGTTCCTCCAGCCGCGGCCGCCAGGTCGACATGTCGGCGTGAGACAGCAAGCCGCGGTGCGGCCGGCCGGTCACGTCCATGACCTCGGCGGAGGCGAGGTACCCCGCGATCGCCTCGGCCACGAAGCCGTCGTAGAAGGCGCGCCTGGCCGCCTCGATCTGCTCGTCGCGATCGCCGCTGGCCGCCTCCGCCTCGGCCAGGATGCGCTGGTAGGTAGCGGCCAGCGCGGGGTTGGCGAACCGCGAGCCGGGCGGGGGCACGGCGCCGCCGGGCAGGTAGACCTCGGCCGAGCTGGGCCAGTGGTCACGGAACAGGCCGGCCACGCTGGCGATGCCCCAGCTGATGGCGGGCACGAGCGGGTAGCCCCCGGCCGCGTACCCAATCGCGTAGCCCAGCACGTCCCGCAGGCGGAGCGTGCCGAACTCGCGCAGGAGCAGCATCCACGCCCCGAACGCGCCGGGCACGCAGGCCGCGAGCAGCCCGCTGCCCGGCACCAGGTCCAGGCCCAGGTCGCCGAACACCCCGGGCGTGGCCGCGGCGGGCGCCGTCCCCTGCCCGCAAAGCACGAACGTCTCCCTGCGCCCGGCGTCGTGGGCGACGATCGGGACCTCACCGCCCGGGCCGTTCAGGTGGGGCTCGGTGACCTGGAGCACCAGCCCGGCGGCGACCGCCGCGTCGAACGCGTTACCGCCCTGCTCGAGCACCGCCATCCCGGCCGCGGAGGCGAGCCAGTGAGTCGAGGCCACCATGCCGAACGTTCCCGCCAGCTCCGGCCGGGTCGTGAACTCGGGAAAATCGCCCATGGCCTGATCTTCTCACCGGCCCGTCCTCAGCCAGTTTGCGTATCGGCTGCGCGACACCCCGGGCATGCCCGATGATTACTCATCGCGACTAATCCACCACTGTGAGGTATAGGCTGATGCTCACGATTCCCCCCGCCGGCCGGCGGGTCCGCGCGCGGCGCGTGGCGCCGCTGGTCCTGACCGCGGTGGCCCTGGCGAGCCTGCTCGCCGGGTGCGGCTCCGCGAAAGCACCCCAGGCGGGCTCCGCCCCCGCGGGTGGCAGCACGGCGTCGGGTAATCACACGCAGCCGCCCGGCGCGGCCGGCTCCGCGTCGCCGGCGTCCCCCGCCGCCTCGGTAAACGGTCTCGCGGTATGCCAGTCGGCCTCGCTGCACGTCACGGTGAACACCGCCGCGGCCGGCGCGGCGGCCGGCAGCACGTACTACCCGGTTGACTTCACCAACACCTCGGGCTCGGCCTGCGGGATGTACGGCTACCCGGGCGTGTCGTTCGTCACCGCCGGGAGCGGCGCCGGAGCCCAGGTCGGGGCCGCGGCGCAGGAGAACCCGGCCTTCGGGAAGCTGGCCGTCCGCCTGGCCCCCGGCGGCGTCGCGCACGCCTGGCTCCAGGTCGCCGCGGCCGGCAACTTCCCGTCGCACTCGTGCAAGCCGCAGACGGTGGAGTGGCTGAAGGTGTTCCCGCCGGACCAGACGGTGGCCGTATACGTCAGCCATTCCTTCGCCGCGTGCGCCGCGACGGGCGCGCCGCTGCTGTTCGTCATGCCCGTCCGGACCGGCCTGGGGGTGCGCGGGGTGCAGCCCTGAGGTCGCGGTAACGTCTGCCGCATGGATCTATCCCCGCGGCTGCGCGCGGTGTGCGACCTCAACGTCGCCGAGGTGCGCGAGGGCGGCCGACACGAGTACGACGGCAAGCTGCAGGATCTCTCCGCCGAGGGCGTCCGCGCCGGGCTGGCCCGGCTCGCGGCGGCGCGCGCGGGCGGCGAGCCGGCGGGCGACCCGCACGATGAGGCGCAGCTAGCCGCGGCGGAGGACCGCCTGCGGGTCACCTTCGCCGACCTCGAACTGCACCGCCGTAACCCGATCCTGCACCTGGCCGAGCTCGACCTGTCCTGCTACGACCGGGATTACGCCCCGGCGGCGGAGCGGGACGCCGCCCGGGCCGAGCACCTGGCCGGCTGGCCGCGCGCCATCGACGCGGCCGTTTCCTCGCTCGACCAGGTCAGCGCCCCGGTCGCGCAGGCGCTGATCGGCGCGGCCCGCGGGCTCGCCGCCGGGCTGGACGCCGACTCCGGGTTCGACGAGACGGTACTCGGGGCGGCGCTGGCCGCGCACGCGCGCCTGGTGGCGCACGTGGAGCAGGCCGCGGCGCAGGGCGACCCGGATCCCGCGCTGGGCTCGGCTGGTCTCGCCACGCTGATGGGCAGCGCGGAGGGGATGCCGGTCGACCTGGACGCGCTGGCCCGGCAGGCCGACGCGGAACGCGACCGGCTGCACGCCCTGCTGGCCGAAGACTGCGCGCGCGTCGCGCCGGGCCGGCCCGCGCTCGAGGTGGCCAGGGAACTGGTCCGCGAGCACCCGGACGGAGCGGGCGTGATCGAAGCGGCCCGGCTGTGGACGCAGCGGGTCATCGAGTTCACCCGCGACCGCGACCTGGTCCCCTACCACGACGGGGTCTGCCTGGTCGGGCCGGCGCCGCCGTCGCGGCGGTGGGCGATGGCGATGATGTCATCGGCCGCGCCCGGCGAGCCCGAGGGCCCTTCGTGGTATCACATCACGCCACCGGACGAGTCCTGGCCGGAGCAGGAGCAGGAGGAGTGGCTGGAGGTCTTCAGCGACACGACGCTCCCCGGCATCACGGTGCACGAGGTCGCGCCGGGGCACTTCTCGCACGGCCGCGCCATGCGCCGCCTGACCTCGCCGGTCCGCATCGTCGTGGTGTCCAGCGCGTTCGTCGAGGGCTGGGCGCACTACGCGGAGGAGATGGCCATCGAGGAGGGCTTCGGGGCCGACGAGGAGAGAATCGCGATCGGCGTGTGGCTCGAAGCGCTGGTCCGGGTGACCCGGCTGGCCTGCGCCATCGGCGTGCACACCGCGGGAATGACGGTCGAGCAGGCGGCGCAGCGATTCGAGGCGGACACCCACCTGGCCGGCCCCGCGGCGCTCTCGGAGGCCCGGCGCGCTACCTTCGACCCGACCTACGGCCGGTACACGTGGGGCAAGCTGGAGATCCTCAAGCTGCGCGAGCGGGCCAGGAAGGACTGGGGCACCGGCTTCACGCTGCAGCGCTTCCACAAGGCCCTGATGGACCTCGGCTCGCCGCCGCTCGGCCTGCTCGGCACCGCCGTCGACCGCGGCTGAGCGAACACCGCGCGGTAGCCTGACGGCATGCGCAGACTGACGCCCCTGGCCGGTCTCGCCAGCGCGGTGCTGCTGGCGGTCGCCCTGGCCGGGTGCACCGCGGCCGGCGCCGCCTCGTCGATCTACATCACGAGCGCGTACGTGCCGCAGCCGACGACCCCGGGGATGACCGTCGCGTACCTGGACATCCGGAACAACGGCCAGGCCGACCGCCTGGTCTCGGTGCACACCAGCGTGGGCGGGACGGTAGAGCTGCGCGCCCCGGTCACCGGCGGCACCGGCGTTGTGATCATGCACACTGTGGCGGACATCCCCATCCCGGCGGGCTCGCTGGTCCAGCTGAACCCGGACAGCTACCACCTGCTGATCACCGGCGCGGGGCCGATGCACGACGGCAAGGACATCTGGCTGCGGCTGACCTTCGCCGACGCAGGCACGATCACGGTCCTGGCGCTGGTGACCAACCCCGAGACGGGCGGCAGCAGCTACTTCCTCAACTGAGCGACGGCCGCGCCGGGGTCCGGCGGGTCAGTGGCATCCTGGCCCGGGTTTCCTCGTCGGCGGGGGTGTAGACGGAGATCCGCGCCTCGGGCAGCTCCGGGACGCTGAGCTCGCTCAGCACGAGCCGCAGCGGGCCGGCGGCGGGGTGCAGGTAGGTCAGCGCCCGGGGCTCTGGGTCGGCCACCTCGTGCCGCGCCCACAACTCGGCGAACTCGCGGCTCAGGCTGGCGAGCCTGCGGATGTCCTCTTCCCAGTCCGTGTCGCCGACGTGCCTGCCGTACGCCGAGCGCAGCCGCGCCACCATGTAGCGGACCTGGCTGTCGTACTCGACGAGCCGGGCGCGCGCGCTCGGCTCGGTGACGCAGCACCACAGGGTGTTCTTGTGGATGCACGGCATCGTGTGCCAGTCCCAGAACAACTCCTCCGACGCGTCGTTCGACACGCAGGACGTCGTACCGGCTGTTGATCACGCTGGCCGGGAGCGGGTCGAGGGAGTACACGATCTCGCGGATGGCGTCCGGCACCGCCCGGCGGCTGCACTCGGTGCGCAGCGGCGTCGCCTCGGCCAGCCGGTACAGGTGTTCCCGTTCGGCCCGGTCCAGCCGCAGCGTGCGCGCCACGGCGTCGAGGACCTGTGTGCTGGCGTTGATCTGGCGGCCCTGCTCGAGCCACGTGTACCAGGTCACGCCCACCCCGGCGAGCAGGGCGACCTCCTCGCGGCGCAGCCCCGGCGTGCGCCGGCGTGAACCCGGCGGCATGCCGAAGTCGCCCGGGCTAAGCCCGGCTCGCCGGGCCTTGAGGAACTCGCCGAGCTCCGCCCTCCGCCGCTCGCCCGCTCGCCGCGAAAGCCGGTCTGGCGCCTCGTAGGTAACCACAAGCTCTTCCAATCGCCCGCTGCCCCCACACCAACTTAACCGCGCCCACCGACATTCCGCCGGGCCCGATTCCTCGGGCAGGGGAGTTCGGCCCACGCGAAATGCCGACCGGGCCGACGCGCCCGAGCCTATGATCGGGTCCATGCTGCCGACGGATGCCCCGCCGTGGTGGCGGCTCACCGGCGATTCCGGCACCGTACCGATCGGCCCCGCGATGGCCACCCTGAGGTCGGTGGTCGCCCGGCTGGCGTCGCTGACTCGATGCCTGGGCATCGTGTACATCGCCGTGCAGGTCGCCATCTGGCATTCGTTTTACGCGGCCGACCCGTGGCGCCTGGCGGGTCCCATCGCGGCCGCGGCCTGGGCGGCGGTGGTCGCGGCCTACCTGCGGCGACGCTGGCCTGCCCCCTTGTTCGTCTGCCTGGATACTGCCGTGTACGTGGCGCTCGCGCTCAGCGCCCAGGCGTGCGTAGCGCCGGCCATCCGCGGCGCCGCACCCAGCTGGCTGCTCATCAGCATGTGGAGCCAGCTCATCGTCCCAGCGTGGTACGCACCTGCCGCGTTCGCCATACCGCTGGCGCTCGCCTCGCCGATGGCCTACTTCGTCGGCGCGGAGCAGGCGACGGGTACAAGTAGCAGGACGATGACGCTGGCCACGATCTTGCTGGTGGTAGCGGCCGGCGTCCACATCTACGTCCGGCGGCAGCTCTACCGCCGCGCCGCGGCTGCCGACGCTGCCCTGGCCGAAGACGACCGGGCCGCCGGCGAGCGGTACGTCATCTTGTCCAGGAACATCGAACGGCGCGAGCATGAGCGCCTGCTCCACGACACGGTGCTCAATACGCTCACGGCCCTGGCTCGCGCGGGCCGTGATGACGTGGCCGAGGTCGTCAGTCGATGCCGGCAGGATGTGGCGCTGATCGAGGGCGCGCTCAGCGACCCCGGTGACCTGGAGTCGGACGCCGGGCACGGTTACGGCGACCTGGTGAGCGGCGTGCGGGCGGTCGCCGCGCAGGCCCGCGCCTGCGGGCTGCGGGTGTACCTCGACGCTGACGGCCGCGAGGCGCCGGCCATTCCGGCCCCGGTCGCCACGGCGATCTCGAACGCCTTGCGCGAGGCGCTGTCCAACGTGGCCGCCCACGCGGGCACCGGGGAAGCCTGGGTCACGGTCAGCCTCATCGCACCAGAGGGGAACGAGCAGGCCCCTGGCTGCCTGCAGGTGACCGTGCGCGACACGGGTATCGGGTTCGACCCCTTTGACGTCGGTCAGACCCGGCTCGGACTCCGGCGATCTATAACCGAGCGAATGACCGACTGCGGCGGACACGCGTCGGTATGGTCCGTGCCGGGCCGGGGCGCCGTGGTGCGCCTATCCTGGCCCGGGCCCGCGGAGCCCGGCCATGCGGCCCCGGCCGACCGCCTCCTGGTCCGGGAGAGCCTGTCGTGGTGAGCCATCACGAGGCGGTGCGGGAAGTCATCGAGCCAGGGCTGCAGCGCATGGTCGGCGCGATGGCGGTGATCTTGCCGCTGGCCGCGCTGATCCAGGCGCTGGCCAACCTGCACGACTACTATCAGCCCGCAGTGGCGGTCGTGGTGTGGCTCGCCGTGCTCGCGGCCGGCGCCTGGCTGGTACCACGGATAGGCACGGGGGCTCTCACCCGCGGCGAATCGGCGGCGGCGGTCACGATCGCGGTGGCTGCGGTGGCCGCGATCGGGTGGGAACATCGCCCGCGTATCGGTTCGGGAACTGTGGATCTGGCCATCCTGGGCACGGTATGGCTGCTGGTCCCGGTCGCGCTGAGCCGCCCGGCCCGGGCCTGGATCCCCGGGGCGCTCGCGGTCTTCGCCGTGCACGCCGCGCTGCTGATCCGGGTGGCGGGCGCGAGCCCGATGAGCCTGGCCAAGGTCGCGGCGGCCGGCTATATCCTGGCGGGCGTCCTGATCGCGTTCGCCGCCGTGCGGCCGACCCTGGCCATGCACACTCACATAGCCGCGCGCCGCGCCGCGCTGGCGAGCAGATCGGAGGCCGAGCGCGCGGCGGCGGCCGCGGTCCAGCAGGACCGGCGGAGCAGGCTCGCGCTGCTGGAAGTGGAGGCGCTGCCCTTGCTGCACGGCATCGCCGACGGGACGCTGGACCCCGCCGACGCGGACGTACGCGAGCGGTGCGCCCGGCACGCGGCGGTACTGCGGCATTCCCTCACCGACCGCGCACCGAGCGCCGGCGGGCTGGTGGCCGGGCTTGCGCCCGCGCTGCAGGCCGCGAGCGCGCGCGGGCTGCTGGTGGACCTTCAGGTGATCGGCGATCCGGGCCTTCCGGCGCCGGAGGTGGCTCGCGCGGTCCTGACGGCCACCGGCGCCGCGCTGAGTGCGCTCCCGCCACAGCAAGTCACGCTCACCGTCCTCGCGTCAGGCGGCGAGGTCGAGCTGTACCTGACCTTCAGCGCGCCGATGCGAGTCATTCCCGACGTGGCGCTATTCGGTCAGGACGTGCCCGCGACGGCGCATTGGCGCGCCACGGTGACGGCCGAACCGGCCGGTACGGGATGCCTTGAGATCAGCTGGCGGAAGGGGATGCCGTGACCGGCGTCATTTCCGTCGCGGCCGTGGACGACCACCCCATCGTGGTCGATAGCGTCGCCGGCTGGGTCACGGCCCCCGGCAGCGACATCCGGGTCGTCGGTACCGCGGCGACCGTCGACGTCCTGCTCGACGGACCCGGGCGCCACTGCGATGTGGTCCTGCTGGATCTCGACCTCGACGACGGGACCACGGTTGAGCGCAACGTAGCCGCCATCCTCGCGGCGGGCCCGGCGGTCCTGGTCCTCTCGGCGGCCGACAAACCGCTCGCCGTCCGGGCCGCGATGCGCGCCGGGGCGCTCGGGTACGCGCTGAAGAGCGAGCAGACCAGCCAGATACAGGCGGCCATTAAGGAGGTTGCCGCAGGCCGGGGCTGGATTTCCCCCCGCCTCGCCTATATCTTCGCCACCGATGACGCCGCCGATAGGCCAGCCCTCAGCCCCCAGGAGAGGCGCGCACTCCAGCTATATGCGACCGGAATGCCGGTGAAATCCGTTGCCCGGAAGATGACCATCAGTGACGAGACCGTCAAGCAGTATCTGGGGCGGGTCAGAGAGAAATACGCGCGCGCAGGCCGGGCCGCACCAACGAAATTGGAGTTGTATCATCGAGCCGTCGAGGACGGGCATCTCCCCTCACCTCCCCAACCGCGGTACCCCCCCAGCGCGGATCGGGAGCCGGGAGATACCCGTCCTCGACCTACTCGTTACCGAGGCAATTTATATCCCGCCACCTGCGATGTCATGACCCCCATTCTGGGGTCATGAGGAAATGGCGCCGTCCCGGGTCATTAGCTGCTCGACCGGGTAGACGGAGGGCCTGGCGTTCAGGCCCGCCTGCTGGACGGCGGGTCCCAGGATCTGGCCGAAGGCCGCGAACGAGGACTCATCCCGCCAGATGTCGATGACGGTGAACCCGGTGCCGGTGCGGTAGCAGACGTGGTAGAGGCGATCCGGCTGGTCGACGATGGCGTCGCCCGCCTCGAAGACCTTGTGATACTTGGTGACTGGCTCGTCGGGAAACTCGAATACCGCGGCGATGGTCATGGCCCCTCCTCAGGTCCGGTGGTTGATCTCCTGACCCGATGCTCTCCCAGCCTGTGGCGCGGCACATGGGTAGTACGTACCCAGCGTGGATGTCAGCGCGAGCTGCGGGCCAGGCGGGCGAGGCCAGCGCGATCCCCGGCGCCGAGTTTGGCCAGCAGCGCGGCGACGTGCTTTTCCACCGTGCGCGGCGACAGGAAGAGCCGTTCGGCGATCTCGCGGTTGGACAGCCGGTCGGCGATCAGGTCGAGCACCTCGGCCTCGCGCGCGGTAACGCCGGTGGTGACGAGGAACCCGGGCAGTCCCGGCTCCGCGGCCCGCCGGCGCGGCGCGGGATGGCCGGCCGCCTTGAGCAGGGACCGGCACGCGGCCGACGCGCGGCCCAGGCGCAGCCGGGTGAACGTGGCGTCCGCCGACTGCAGGAGCGCCCGGGGCTCGCCCCAGCGGTCGCGGAGGCCGGCCTCCGCAGCCAGGCGCTCCACGAGGGCGGAGAAGACCGGGTAGCGACGGCCGGCCTCGAGGGCCGCGGCCAGGGCGGCGCTGGCGCCGGCGGCGTCGCCTTCGGCGCCGAGGGCCACGGCCCGGGCCGCCCCGAACCACAGCTCCGGCCATCGCGCGGCCCTGACCGCGCCGAGCATCGCGGCGTCGATCTCATCGCGGCTGACCTCGCCGGCGACCGCCCGCAGCAGGAGTTCCGGTCCCTCGTAGGGGTTGAGGATGCGCGCGTGCTGGTCGGGCGCCTCCTGCCGGGCCCGGGCGAAGGCCTGGCGCGCGCCGTCCCGGTCCTCGGCGAGCAGGCAGCCGAGCCCGCGGCCGATGCCCCACGCGCCGGCCCGTAGATCCGGGTCATCGGGCGCGAGTGCCTCGGCGGCGAACAGGTAGCGGTCCATCTCCCGGGCCCGGCCCTGGTGCGCCATGGCGAAGCCCTGCATGAGCAGCGCGGCGGCCTGGAGCGGAGCGAGCCCGAGCCGCCGGGCGGATCGCTCGACCTCCCCGGCCACCGCCACGACGTCGTCGAACCGCCCCGTCATCGCCAGCAGCGCGGCGATGTTGGCGCCGATCCCGGCGGCCAGGCCCACGGCGCCCGAGGCCAGCGCCTCGGCGCGCGCTTGCTCGAGGCGTTCGCCGCGCGCGTCACGCAGCATCTCCACGGTCCCGAGCTCGTTGAGGATCCGCAGCCGGTGGGCCCGCAGGCGCCCGGCCGCGGCCAGGTCCAGGGCCCGGCGGAAGGCCGCGGCCGCGTCGTCGAGGTCACGGAGGCGGGCGCACGAGCCGAGCGTCTCCAGGGCCTCGCAGGCCAGGTCCGGCCGACCCGCATCGGTGGCGACCGCGACCGCGCTGACCGCCAGGTGCTCGGCCGCGGCCCGCGACCCGGCGCGGCCGTCGCCCAGCGCCACCTGGGCCTCCACCAGGGCGATCTCCGCGGCCGTGGCCGCGTCGGCGCCGGCCTGGTGCCGGACCTCGCTCAGCTGGGCCCGGGCCTCGTCCCACTGCCCGGTCATGACGCGGGCCCTGGCCAGGATCAGGCGCATCGAGGTGGCTGCGGCGAGATCGCGGCCGTCGGCGATCCGGACCGCCCGCGTGGCGGACCTGGCGGCCTCATCGGCCTGTCCGCCGTCCAGCAGCACCCGCGCCAGTTGGCCCGCCACCGCCGCCTGGAGATCTTCCGGGCTCGCGGCAATCTGATCCGCCTCGCGCAGGAGTCGCTCGGCGGCGGCGAAGTCCCCGGCGGCGAGCGCCCTGCGGCCGGCGGCCAGGAGCGTCTCCGCCGCTCGCGCGGGCTGGCCACCGTCCGCCAGGAGCCGGCCGATCAGCACCGCGCGGCTGTCGTCGTCACCGGATGGCGCGCCGGTCCCGGCCGCGAGCGCCCCCGCGGCGGCCAGGGAAAGGCGGCACCGGTCCTGCGCCGTCAGGTCGGCCAGGATGACGTCGCGGGTCAGCGCGTGGCGGAACGCGAAGCCGCCGCTCTCGTTCACGATCAGCTGCGCCGCCGCGCCGCGGTGCAGGGCCGCCGCGACCGCTTCGCCGGGCCGCCCCGTGGTCGCCGCGAGCAGCCGCCAGTCGAACCGCCGCCCCAGCAGGGCCGCGGCGTCCAGTACCGACCGCTGGCCGGGGTCGAGGCGGGCCAGCCGGGCGCGCACCGTGTCCGCGAACCTCGGCGGGAGCCCGCCCAGGTCGCCGGTGGCCAGCAGGTCCTCGACCAGCAGCGGAAGCCCCTCGGCCGCGTGGACCAGCGCCGCGACCTGGTCCGCCGGCGGCCCGTCGCGACCGGTGCACGCGGCCACCATGGCCGCGGCCTCGCCGCTGGTCAGACGGCCGAGCTGGCATACCTCCGCACCGGCCGCGCCCAGCAGGGCGACGACGTCGTCCCGCCCGTCGCCCGTGCGGACGGTGGCCAGCAGGGCGACGGGCACCTCGTCGGCGTGGTCGGCCAGATAGCGGGCCACCGCCAGCGTCGCGTCGTCGGCCCAGTGCAGGTCCTCGAGGATCACCACCACGCCCGCGCCCTCGGTGGCCCAGCGCAGGACCCGCAGCACCGCCTCGGCCGTGACCACGATCGGCTCGGCCGGGGCCGACCAGCCGGGCTCCCGCCAGTGCGGCACGACCGAGGCGAGCACCGCCCGGTACGGGGCCAGCTCCGCGTCGGCCGCGGCGGGGACGGGACGGTCCCTGGTCACCTCCAGGACGACCTCGGCGACCGGCGCGAGGACGCCGCCGATACCGCCGGGCAGGGCCCGCCCGGTGACCACCCGGATCCCCGCCCGGGCGGCGCCGGCGCTCATGTGCTCGGCGAGCCGGCTCTTCCCGATCCCGGCTTCACCCGCCAGTACCAGCGCTGATCCGGGGCGCGGCCCGGACAGCCGCCGGATCGCGCCGGCCAGCAGGGCCGCCGGTTCCTCGCGGCCGATAAGGGTCGGACAGCGCACCACTCGATTGTGCCCTGCGCCCGGGCGCGGTAGCCGGGTAGTCGTAACACCAGGATCAGCAGGCTCTCTCCAGGTCAGGAGAAACTGGCGGAGGCTGGGAGCATGACAACGACAACTGATTCCCTGGTTCGGGATTCGGCCGCGGGGGCGGCACGGGGGCGTTGGCTGATGCTCATCGTGCTGCTCGCCGGGCAGTTCATGGCGCTGCTCGACGTCACGGTCGTCAACGTGGCCATGCCCACGATCGGGCGGTCCCTGCACGCGTCAGGCGCCGAGCTCCAGCTCGTCGTGGCCGGCTACACGGTGAGCTACGCGATGATGCTGATCACCGGGGCGCGGATGGGCGACCTGTTCGGGCGCAGGCGGATGTTCCTGGCCGGGGTCGCCGTGTTCACCCTGGCCTCGCTCATCTGCGGGATCGCACCCGGGATCGGGATCCTCATCGCCGCCAGGTTCGTCCAGGGCGCGGGGGCGGCGGCGATGATGCCGCAGATCATGAGCGTCATCCAGGTGCGGTTCGACGGGGCCGCCCGGGCCAGGGCGCTCAGCGCGTACACCGCCGTGCTGTCCTCCGGGTTCGTCGCCGGGCAGGTCATCGGCGGGGTGCTGGTCACCGCGAACCTGTTCGGCCAGACCTGGCGGCCGGTCTTCCTGGTCAACGTGCCGATCGGGCTCGCCGTCCTGGCCGCGGTCCCGCGCGTGGTGCCGCGCGACGAGCCGGGCCAGGGCAGACGGCAGCAGCGCCGGCGGCAGCTCGACCTGCTCGGGCTGGGCGTCGCCGTGCCCGCGGTGTTCCTGGTGGTGCTGCCGCTGATGCTCGGGCACCAGGAGGACTGGCCCGGGTGGGTGTTCGCGTGCCTGGCGGCCGGGCTGGCCCTGGCCGTGGCGTTCGTGCTCGTGGAACGGCGGATCGCGGACCGGGGCGGCGACCCGCTGCTGAACCTGGCGGTGCTGCGCGCGCCCGGCCTGGTGCCGGGGCTGGCCGCGGTGGCGGTGATCATGATCACCTACGGCGGCTTCCTGTTCAGCTTCGCGCTGCACCTGCAGGCCGGGCTGGGCGACAGCGCGCTGCGGGCCGGACTGACCTTCGCGCCGTGCGCGCTGGTCTTCGGGTTCTGCGGGTACTTCTGGCGGCGGCTGCCGTCGCGGAGCCACCACCTGCTGGCCCCGGCGGGCTGCCTGGCGGCGGTGGGCGGTTACCTCGCCGTGGGGCTCGTCCTGCGCTCCGGGAGCCCGGGCGGGCTGGCGCTGCAGGTCGCGATGGTCGTGACGGGGGCGTCACTGGCGCTCGCGTTCAGCCCCCTGGTCACGCACGCCCTGGTGCGGGTGCCGCTGCACCACGCCGCGGACGCGAGCGGGCTGCTCACGACCACGATCCAGCTAGGGCAGGCGATCGGGGTGGCGACGTTCGGCAGCCTGTACCTGACGCTCGACGCGGACCGGGGGCACACGGTGGCGGAATCAGGGTCCGTGTCGGGGCACGCGCTGGCCATCACGCTCGTGTGGCTGGCGGTGGCCACCGCGTTCGGGGCGGCGGCCGGGGTACCGCTGGCCCGGACCGTGGCGGCGGCGCGGCGTTCGGCGGTCACTGGGGGATAGGCCTGGCGGGTTGACGCAGCGTGGCTGCGGTCCGACCGCGCCGCAAGGGGCGTAGTTATAGGGCAACGCGCTGGCGGCGTTTCCGCGGAGACATACGCAGCGTTTCCGCGGAAACGCCGTTCTAGCAGGCGGACCCGATAACACCGTGATGGAGACGTCCTCGCCGTCGAGGGCGGCGATGGTCTCGTCGTCGAACCACACCCCGCCCTCGGCGAGGTAACGGAAGTGCAGGGTGCTGCCGGCCTTGACCGTGACCGCGGCGCTCCTGGTGTTGTTCGCGCGGGGCCGCATGGGATGGGCGAAGGGATCCCAGTCGTTGAAGCTCCCCACCACCGATACGTCCCCGCCCGGGTCGTCGGCGGGTAGCGCGAAGGTGACCCGGATCGTCCCGTCACGGCCGGGTTTGGATGTCTTGATCAACTGCTTTCTCCGCTTTCTACGCTCAGCGAACTTGGTCGGACATTCGACTCGAATGTACGTGCGGTAGCAGTCAAAGTCACGGACCCCGGGCCGGCGTGTCGCCGAACAGTCACGGAACGTACGGGGCGGCCGGCACCAGCGTTCCAGCTTGCCGTCCGATGGCTCGCGATATATCGTGGAACTCACTGCGGGGAATCCCCGGTCTGACTACGGAGGGCACGATGGCAACAGGATTCAACGTGCGCGTCGGGGACGCCGATCGTGATGCGATCGCAGCCCAGCTACGTGACCACTACGCGGACGGACGGCTGACGCTCGACGAACTGAACGAGCGCCTGGACCACACGTTCGCCGCCAAGACCACGGCCGACCTGGATGCCGTGCTGCGCGACCTGCCGCATGTCCCGCGGCCGGTCGGCGCGCCGCTGGTCGGTTCTACGGGGCCCGGCTGGGACTCCGGTAACGGGTACTCCGGTAACGGGTACTGCGGCAGCGGGTACTCCCGCCGGGGCAGGCCGTTCGCCGTGTTCGCGCCGGCGCTAGGCCTCATGTGGGCCTTCCTGATCCTCGGCGCCGTGATGCTGTTCGGGCTCGGGGGCGGGGACCGGCCGCTCGCTATCGTCGTGCTCCTGGCCGTCTTCGCGCTGCTCAAGCGGTTGTTCTCGTTCGGCGTGCGGCGTGGCGGGCGCGGCGGCCGCGGCGGCGGCGGGGGCGGGAAGGGCTCGCGCGGACCGAAGGGATCGCGCGGCGGGCGTGGTGGCGGCCGGGGAGGCCGCTTCATCTGACCGGCGTCAGCGCGTAGCCCAGGGTGACCTGGACGCTACCCGGCGAAGATCCGATTACGGCGGCGATTATGGCCCGGTGGGTTCCGCACCGGGCCGCGCCGAATTATCGTGGGACCTAGGTAATAGGCGTGCCGAACCCGGGAACCCGATGACGAGGCGATACGACGTCCGAACCGGAATGATGGAATACGATCCCGACGCGGGGCAGCCGCGTGAGCAGCTGGTACCGGGGTTCCGCGTGCCTGGGCACAGCCGGTACGCCTACGACCTGCGGATCGGTGACGCCGAACGCGACACCACGATGGCGCAACTGCGGGACCATTTCGTGGCCGGCCGCCTGACCTTCGACGAGCTGACCGAGCGGCTCGACCTGGCGCTGGGCGCGAAGACGCAGCGCCAGATCGACAGCGTGATGGCCGACCTCCCCCGCCTGCCGAAGCCCGCTCGCGAGGGGGCCGCGCCCCCGGTCCACGACCAGGACGCGGGCCGGTTCCTCGTCTTCGCCCTGCTGCTGTTCGCGATGGCTACCTGGATCCTGATCCTGGCCTGGATGTCCCGGCACGCCTACACCTACGGCGGCGGAGGGTTCCCGGGGAGCGGGCCGCTCGGACCCGGTGGCGGCCTCCACAAGCCGTTCCCTTAGCGGATCAGGCGTCAGCCAGGGCGCGCAGCGGCACCACCAGGTAACGGTAATCGGGCGCGGACTCGTCGCCCGCCTTGGGGCTGCCCGTGATCAGGGCGGGCTTGGTCGGGCCGGTGAACTGCAGCCGGATCCGCCCGTCCGGTGCCGGTGCCGCGGTGTCTCGCCCGGGCTTGCCCGCCTTGCCGGCCTTGGCGGCCTTACCCGGTTCCTCGGGGCTCCCAGCGGGCTCGGCTGGTCCCGGGGCGCAGGCGGCGGTCAGCGCCGCGCCGATCCCGTCGAGGAGATATCCCGGGCTGAACGCGATCGCGGATTCCTCGCCGGTGAACTCCGCGGCCACCGTCTCCCTGGCCCGCGCCTGCCCCTTGGTGCCGGCCTCGATCGTGACCTGCCCCGGCGCGAACGACAGCCGGACCGAGCTGCCGCGCTCGGCGACCAGCGCCACCCGCCGGACCGCCTCCGCGAGCGCGGTCGCCGGCATGTCCCCGGTGCTGCCGAACTCCCCGGGGAACTTGGAGCTGTACTTGATGTACTCCCCCGCGAGCAGCCGCGTGGTCAGCCGGCGCTCCCCCGTCTCGAATCCGATCATGGCGTCGGCGGCGCGCAGTGACCCGGCCGGGTCCCGGCCGGTCCGATCGGCCTCTGCTGCCCCCGCGGCGTTCAGCATGACCCGGACCTGGACGCCCGGCGTCATCATCTTGGCCCCGTTGGCCAGCGTGCTGGCGGGGACCAGCAGCGTGCTGCGCGCGCCCGGCTCCGCGGGGCTCCAGGGCAGTTCCCTGATGGCCAGCCGGTACCGGTCGGTCGCGACCAGGGTGATGAGGCCC
The DNA here is from genome assembly GCA_963795795.1 of uncultured Actinomycetes bacterium. Lineage (GTDB taxonomy): Bacteria > Actinomycetota > Actinomycetes > Streptosporangiales > Streptosporangiaceae > Palsa-504. The sequence goes on from CAWCJS010000002.1 coordinate 57,466, forward strand.
CCCTCGATCTCGACGTTCACCCCGGTGATGACCGGAAGCGTGTCGTCCCGGCTCGCCGCCGGAGTGACCTGGCCGATCGCGGTGGCCAGCGCCCCGCCGTCGACGGTCCCGGCCAGCCGCGGCAGCTCGGGTAGCTGCGGGTACTCGCGCAGCGGCAGCGTGACCAGGCTGAAGGACGCCGGGCCGCAGGTCAGCACCAGGTCGCCGGAGTCATTGGCGTCGCCGCCGTCGTCGGCGTCGCCGACCTCGACCGGGAGCGCGGGCAGGCTGCGGGTGATCTCGGCCAGCAGGCGCCCCGGGACCAGCGCGGTCCCCGCCTCGGCCACGTCGGCGGCCACCCGGATCCGGGCCGACACCTCGTAGTCGTAGCAGGCCAGGCTCAGCCCGTCCGCTGCCGCCTCGAGCAGCAGCCCGGACAGCACCGGGAGCACCGGCCGGGTGGGCAGTGAGCGGGCGACCCAGGCCACCGCCTCAGCCAGCACATCCCGCTCCACGACGAACCGCATCCTTGCCGCCTCCTCCGCACGCAACCGCCTTCACCTCGAATACTCGCACGGGGCACCGACATTTCCGGCCCCCCGGCCCGGGCGGTGCCCCCTCACACGGAACTCGCACGCCGTTCGCACGCCCAGCGAACACTGCCCGCCTAGGGTGGCCAGGCGTGCACAGAACCTCGCCGACCACCCCGGCCCGCGTGACCGCGCAGGGCGGCCGAAGCCGCCGTGATCGCCACCGTGACGATCCTCGACGCAGGCCTCAGGAAACGGCGCCGGGCCAGGCGCGTCGCCCTAGGGCTCCAGGGTGGTGCGGAGAGCGGCCAGGCCCCGGGCCATGTGACTCTTCACGGCGCCGCGGCTGATGCCCATCGTGGCCGCGATCTGCCCCTCGGTTAGGTCGGCGTAGAAGCGCAGCACCATCGCCTCGCGCTGCCGGGCGGGCAAGCGCCGGAGCGCCGCGATGACCACGGCCTGGTCCAGCGAGACGAGCGCCCCGTGCTCGGCGCTCGGCATGTCGGGGGGAGCGTCCTGCAGGTACTTCCCGATGACGACCTGGTGCCGCAGGACGGAGCGGGACCGGTTCACCACGGCCTGGCGCACGTAGGCCAGCGCCTTGTCCGCGTCCCTCAGCTTGTGCCATGCGTCGTTCACGGAGACGAACGCGTCCTGCACGACCTCCTCCGCGGTCGGCTCGTCCCGCACCAGCAGCCAGGCCGAGCGCACCAGCTTGCGGTAGTGCAGCGTGTACAGCTCGGTAAAGAAGGCTTCCGCGGTCCAGGCCGAGCCGGAAAGCGGGCCGCCGATGACGCTTTCGGTCAGCGTCATCACATTCCTCCGTTACGTGGCGCCTGAATTCAACTCTGGTTCCAGCATCGATTGCGGAGGTAGCGGCGCGGTTCGCCGAAAGTTGCACGTTGGTTGCGCCGCGAGGCTGCCCGGGCCGGCCACCGGGCCGGGGCCGGCGGTTAGATCAGGGCCGGGGGGCGGCGTCCGCCGTCAGATCAGGCCGGGGCGGCGTCCGCCGTCAGATGAGGCCGGGGGGCGCGGCGTCCAGGGTGGCCTGGATCGCCTGGGCCAGGGCCCGGGCCGATTCCGCGGTGAGCTCGACCGCGACGCGCGCCGACGGGCCCGCCCCGGGGGCGAGGAAGTCGATGTTGAGGGTGTGCTCGGCCTGCGCGTGCACCGGGTGGTCGAAGTAGACGCTCGCGTCGGTCACCTTGAACCAGCCGGCCGGGCCCTTCCCGCTCCCGCTGATCTGGACCTTCTCCGTCAGGTACGTGCACATGTCCGGCTCCTCTCCCGGCCGCTGGGTCCGCCCTCGGTAGTGAAAGACTTCCGCCATGACGTACCTAGCCGCCGATGACCGTTATAGCAGGCTCCCCTACCGCCGCTGCGGGCGCAGCGGGGTGATGCTGCCCGAGGTATCGCTGGGGCTGTGGCAGAACTTCGGTGACGGCAAGCCCATCGACCAGCAGCGCGCGATCATCCGCCGGGCCTTCGACCTGGGGGTCACGCACTTCGACCTGGCCAACAACTACGGCCCGCCGTACGGCAGCGCGGAGATCAACTTCGGCCGGATCCTGCGGGAGGACCTGCGCCCCTACCGCGACGAGCTGATCATCTCGACCAAGGCCGGGTACGACATGTGGCCCGGGCCCTACGGCGACCGCGGCTCCCGCAAGTACCTGCTGGCCAGCCTGGATCAGTCGCTGCACAGGATGGGCCTGGACTACGTCGACATCTTCTACTCGCACCGGTCCGACCCGGACACCCCGCTCGAGGAGACGATGGGCGCACTGGACACCGCGGTCCGGTCGGGCCGGGCGCTCTACGCCGGCATCTCCTCTTATTCGGCCGAACGAACGATGGAAGCTCTCTCCGTGCTCCGCAGCCTGGGCACCCCGCTGCTCATCCACCAGCCGTCGTACTCGATGCTGAACCGCTGGATCGAGGGCGGGCTGCTCGACGTGCTGGGGCGCGAGGGCATCGGGTGCATCGCGTTCTCGCCGCTGGCCCAGGGGGTGCTCACCGGTAAGTACCTGGGCGGCGTGCCGGCCGGCTCGCGCGCCAGCCAGGACGGCTCGCTGTCCGCCGGCCAGCTCGCCGAGCCGGTGCTGGCGCACGTGGGCGCGCTGAACCAGATCGCGCAGGCCCGCGGGCAGAGCCTGGCCCAGCTCGCGCTGTCCTGGGCGCTGCGCGACCCGCGGGTGACGTCGGTGCTGATCGGGGCCAGCAGCGTCGCGCAACTCGAGGAGAACCTCGCCGCCGCCGGCCGCAGCAGCTTCACCGCCGACGAACTGGCCGCCATCGACCGCGACGCGGTGGACTCGGGCATCAACCTCTGGGCGGCCTCGAGCGCGCACTGACCCGGCCGGTCCACCCAGGGGTTGAGGGAAGTCAACCCGGGATCAGCCTGCGGGCCGATGCCCCGAGCTCTGGCGGAACGTAGTGTGGGGGTGCAGGTCCGCGACAGGGGCCGGACGCCGCGTGAGAGGAACGAACCATGGACGCCGCCAGCAACCAGCTCGCGCCCGGCGACCTCCGGGTGTCCGACGCCGACCGCGACCGGGCGCTGGCCGCGCTGAGCGGGCACTACCAGGACGGCCGACTCACGCTCGACGAGTTCGAGGAGCGGTCTGGGCAGGCCCTGAAGTCCAGGACCGCGAGCGAGCTCACGGGCCTGTTCACCGATCTGCCCACGGCCCCGGGCGTGACCACGGCTACGGGGCAGGCGGTCGCGGTTCCCGAGGCGAGGCCCCACCTGCCTGTGGCGCGGATCATCGCGACGGCCGCGGGCATCGCGGCCCTCGCGATCGTCGTCTCCGTCCTGGCCAGGACCGGCCTGGGGCACATCGGCGGGCCGCACCGCACGTTCGGCCTGCCGGTGCCGCTCCTCGTCGTCCTGTTCATCGTCGTCCGGATCGTAGCCGGGCGCCGGACGCGACGGCGTGGCCCCGCGCCCGACGAGCAGATTCAGGACAAGTGATTGCCGAACCAGGTCCAGATCTGCTGCCAGCCGTCCATGGCCGCCTCCGGCCGGTAGGCCGTGCGGTTCACCGAGAAGAACGCATGACCGGCGCCCGGGTAGGAGTGGAACTCGTAGGTCTTGCCGTGGTCCTTCAGTTCCTGCTCGAACTCGGCGACCTGGTCCGGTGAGGGGTACTGGTCGTCCGCGCCGAACAGGCCGAGCAGCGGGCAGGCCAGGTCCCTGACGAGGTGCTTGATGGGCCCGACCTTCAGCGGCATGCCCTCCGGCGGGGTGCCCACCACGAACGCGCCGTAGCAGTCGACCGCCGCGTCGAGCGGCAGGCTGCACGCGGCCAGGACCGACTGGCGGCCGCCCGAGCAGTACCCGATCACCCCGACCTTGCCGTTGGAGCTGGACAGCCCCCGCAGGTGGGCCGCGGCGCCCGCCACGTCACCGAGCAGGCGATGGTCCGGGACGCCGCCCTGGGCGCGGGCAGCCGCGGCGGCGTCGTCGGGGCTGGCCCCCGGCGCGTCGCGGTAGTACAGGTTCGGCATGAGCGCGTTGTAGCCGTGCACGGCGAAGGTGCGCGCGATCTCCTTGGTCGCCGCGTCGTAACCGGGCATGTGGTGGATCACCACCACCCCGCCGAACGGTCCCTCGCGCATCGGCCGGGCCAGGTAGGCCTCGATCTCGTCGCCGCCGTCACCGCGGATCGTGACGGTCTCGGCCAGCATCGCGTCGTACATCAGGCTCCCTTCGCGTCCTGTCGGGCGCTCAGATCCTAGCGGGGCAGCCGGACCAGGGTCAGGAAGAAGTCGTCGATCTGCCGGATCGCGTCGATGAAGTGCTCGAAGTCGACCGGCTTGGTGACGAACGCGTTGGCGTGCAGCGCGTAGCTGCGCAGGATGTCCTCCTCGGCCCGCGAGGTGGTCAGCATTACGACGGGGATGAGGAGCAGCTCCGGGTCCTGCTTCAGCTCGGCGAGCACCTCCAGGCCGTTGCGCTTCGGCAGGTTGACGTCGAGCAGGATCAGCCCGGGCCGGGGCGCGCCCGCGAAGGGGCCCGCCTGGCGGAGGAACTGCAGCGCCTGGTCGCCGTCGGTCACGACGGTCAGCCGGTTGCGGATCTTGTAGTACTCGAACGCCTCCCTGATGATGAGCGCGTCCCCCTCGTCGTCCTCCACGAGCAGCACGTTGATCGCGTTGAGGTCGCCGAGGTCAGCCATGGGTGTCCTCCTCCTCCGCGTCCGTCTCGGGCAGCCGGGGCAGCGTGAAGCAGAACCTGGTCCCCTCCTTGGCCGTCGTATCCAGCCAGATCCGGCCGCCGAAGTTCTCGATGATCTTCCGGCACATGGCCAGGCCGATGCCGGTGCCCGCGTAACTGCGGTCGTTGAGGCGCTGGAAGAGCACGAAGATGCGCTCGGCGTAGGCCGGGTCGACCCCCATGCCGTAGTCGGTGAACGAGAACAGCCAGAACGGGTCCTCCCGGCGGGCCGTGACGACGATGCGCGGCGGCCCCTCGCCCGCGAACTTCAGCGCGTTGCTGAGCAGGTTCTGGAACACCGCGGTCAGCAGCGACATCTCCGCCAGGACCAGCGGCAGGTGCCCGGCCTCGATCGTCGCGCCCGACTTCTCCAGTTCCTCCGCCAGGTTGGCCCGGGCCTGGGTCAGCGCGCTATCGCTGGAGACCAGCAGGGGCTCGGGCGCGGCCTGCCCGACCCGGCTGAACGCGAGCAGGTCGTTGATCAGGGCCTGCATGCGCTGGGCGCCGTCCACGGCGAAGTCGATGTACTGGTTGGCCCGCGCGTCGAGCTGTCCCGCGTACCGGCGCTGAAGTAGCTGGCAGAAGCTGGCCACCTTCCTGAGCGGCTCCTGCAGGTCGTGCGAGGCGAGGTAGGCGAACTGCTCGAGCTCGTAGTTCGACCGCCGCAGGTCCTCGGCGCTGGCCTGCAGCTTGGTCTGCTCGTCCCGGACCACCAGCAGGTCCCGCCTGATGTCCTGGCGCACGTGGCGCAGCCGGACGGCGAGCACCACCACGACGACGAGCAGGACGCCCGCCAGGCCGCCCAGCACCGCGGTGAGGATCCCGCTCATGGCTCACCGGCAGCGCGCAGCCCAGGGCGAGGATGGCCAGGTCATCGTCCAGGTCCCCGCCGTTGAGCTGGCGCACCTGCTCGACCAGCCGGTCCAGCAGCGCATCGTCGTCCGGGTGGCCGGCGGGGTCGTCGACGGCCTGGGCGATCAGGTCGATCAGCCGCTCGCTGCCGAGCCGCTCGGACCCGTCGCCGATCCGGCCCTCGATCAGCCCGTCGGTGTAGAGCAGGACGGACCAGGCCTCGCCCAGCTTGACCTGGGTGCCCGGCCAGTCCTCGGCCTCCCCGCCGAGGCCGGGCGGAGGCAGCGAGGGGGCCTCGAGCTCCTGGACCCCGGTCCGGGTGACCAGCAGCGGCGGCAGGTGGCCGGCCAGCCTGACCCATCCGGAAGTGCGGCCGGGCTCGACCGACAGCATGCACAAGGTGGCGAACATCGTCTCGTCCTGCCGCTCGTGCTCGAGCACCTCCTGGACGATGGACAGGATCTCCCCGGCCGGCAGGCCCGCCAGGACCAGCGCCCGCCAGGCCACGCGCAGGCAGACGCCGAGCGCCGCCTCGGTCGGCCCGTGCCCGCAGACGTCGCCGATCAGCGCGTGCACCCAGCCGTCGGCGGACTCCACCACGTCGTAGAAGTCGCCGCCGAGCAGGCGCTGCTGGCCGCCGGGCAGGCAGCGGGCCGTTACGGCCAGCCGCGGGTCGGTCAGCAGCGGCGAGGGCAGCAGGCCCCGCTCGAGCCTGGTGTTCTCCTCCGCGTGGATCCGCGCCGCCGTGAGCTGCCGCTGCGCCTCTTCCGCGTGGCGGCGCTCGATGGCGTACCGGATCACGCGGTACAGCATGTCGCCGGCAGTTTCGCCCTTGACCAGGTAGTCCTGCGCCCCGGCCCGGACCGCCTGCCGGCCGAGGTGTTCGTCGGCTATCCCGGTGAGCACGACGATGGCCGCCTCGGGCGCCCGGGCGAGCAGCCGGCCAAGACCGTACAGGCCCTCCGAATCGGGCAGGCCGAGATCCAGGAGCACGCAGGTCGCGCCGGACACCAGGAGCTCGGCCTCGGCGAGCGACCGGGCGCGCTGCAGGGCGACGGCGGCTCCCGCCTCGTCTAGCAGCTCGGTGGTCAGCAGGGCATCGCCGTCGTCGTCTTCGACGAGCAGGACCCGCACCTGTTCGTTGCCGGTCATCGATGGCCGCTCCGTCCAGCTCAGCTTGGGGTGCCCTCGAACCTACGCGAGGGTAACTACTGCGCGAGGGTAACTACTGTACGCGCGTCGGATACCCATAATCCGCCACAGTAGGCCTGCGCCGAACGTGGAGAGAACATTCAACGAAGAAGCGTAAGGCGGTATTGCCGCGCTGCTCACAGCGCAACTTGAATGGTGATTGCGGCCATGGTGCCCATGTCGTCCGCACGGAGTCCTGCCTGTGTCTGGAGGAGACCGATGGGCACCGCAATAGGAGTTACGTCAACCGTCAGGCTGTCGCCCGGGTGGAATGCCTTTTATTACTGGGGCGTCTGGGCCATTGCATCACGGGATCGGGATCGTCCTGTGGGCGGCGCTTAAATCGAAGCCTGGGGCCGGTGGACCACTCAGGACATCCTGATTGTCGCGGCGCTCGGGATACTGCTCGAGGTCTACGACAACATCATCGGCGACCAGTTCATCTCGCCGCTGATCAACCCTATCCCCGGGGCCGATTTCCGGGTCGATCTGCGTCGGCTGCCACTGCCTGATCCTGCCGCCCGTCCCGCCCGGCGCGACCAGGGGACTGCGCGCGGCCGTCGACGTGGCGGGCCTCCCGTGGACTAGACGGCCTGCGGGAACGTGAACACGCGGTCCGGGTCGTACGCGCCCTTGACCCGGGTGAGCCTGGCGTAGTTGGCGCCGTAGTAGGCCTGCCGCCAGTTGGTCAGGTCGGGGTCGATGTAGTTCTGGTACGCCTGGCCGCTGGCGTACGGGCGCATCGACCGCCAGAACGACCGCTGCCAGGCGCGCTGGTTGGCTACCCCGGCGGACGCCGCGCCGGGTGTCCAGCCGGTGGTGTACTGGGCCTGGAACAAGCGCGTTGCGGTGGACGTACGCGGTCGCGCCCGGCGCGACGCGGTTGACCGCGCCGCCCATCGCGTCGAACGCGATCCCGCCGCCCCCGCCGGGCGCGCCGGCCACCAGCTGCAGGTTCTCCACGCCGGACAGCAGCGTGCCGATCCCGCTGCTGCTCAGCGGCCTGGTGAAGAAGTCGGACTTGGCGTACTCGGAAGCGCGCATGAATCGCCCCGCCGGGTTCTGGGTCGGCAGGTGGCACTCCGCCACGGTCCACGGCTGGTCGCAGCCCGCCTCGACCAGCATCGCGTGCAGCCAGGTGGTGCTCTCGAGGTACGGCGAGGACGGGTCCGAGCCGACCGCCGCATACAGCTTCTCCAGTTCGGCGTAGGCGCCGCCCACGCTGCCCAGGTACGTCCCGCCCACCTCGACGGACGGGGTCCCGCCGCCCGGCGCGGCCGCCAGGTGCAGGTTGGACCACAACGCGTCCGGGGCGTGCGGCGCCCACGACTGCCAGCCCGCGATCACCCGGCCGGCCTGCGACCACGGCCAGGACAGGAAGAACAGGATGATCTCGCCGACCGGGTGGGTGCGGAAGGTGAACGAGGTCACCACGCCGAAGTTGCCGCCCCCGCCCCCGCGGCAGGCCCAGTACAGATCGGGGTTGCGGCTTGGGCTGGCTGTCCTGACCTGGCCATCGGCGGTGACGATCTGCAGCGATTGCACGTTGTCGCTGGTCAGCCCGTAGGCGCGGGAGACCACGCCGACGCCGCCGCCCAGCGTGAGCCCGGCGATGCCGACCGTCGGGCAGGACCCGCCGGGGACCCCGCGCCCGCTGGCCGCCAGCCCGCTGTAGAAGTCGATCAGGCGCGTGCCCGCCCCGACGACCGCGGTGCCGCCGCTGACGTTCACGCCGGCCATCCGGGTCACGTCCACGATCAGGCCGGACGTCGACGACCAGCCCGCATAGCTGTGCCCGCCGCACCGGGCGGCGACCGGGAGGCCGTGCCTGCGCGCGAAGGCCAGGCTGGTCGCCACGTCATGCGGGTTAGCGCAGTACGCGATCCCGGCCGGGTGCAGGGAGTCGAAGCGCGGGTCGAACAGGAGCTTGGCCGCGGCGTAGTCGCCCTCCCCCGGCCGGACCAGCGGCCCGGACAGGTCCCGGGCCACCGCCGCCCAGTCGGCGGCCCTCGCGGGCCCCGAGTACGTCACGGGGTTGCTGGCGGCGGAGGCACCCGCCGAGGGGGCGGCGCCGTTCGCGCCGCCCGTGGTGGTGGTCCCAGCCGCGGGGCCCGTCGCGGTACCGCCCCCGCCGTGCGATGCGTCGCTCCCGGTGCAGGACGAGAGCAGCGTGGCGCCGCCCGCCGCCGCGGCGAAGCGCAGGAACGCGCGGCGCTGCGGGATCGCGGCCCGCCGGGTCGGCCCCGTGAGCCCGAGGTCCCCGCCTTGGCCTGCGGCGCTAGGCATCGCGGCACGCCTTCCGTTCGTCGGGCCCTGCTCTGGACACTCCCCAGTGTGAGCGTTCGGGGGTAAGGGCGCCGGACAATCCCCCTCAGTTGCGACGCCGGCGCGGCGCGTCCGCACGGGATTCGCACCGAAAATTCACTTGCCATCGACCGGCTCGGGAAATATGGTTGAGTTACTCAACTGTTGAGGAACTCAGGCAATGGGTGGAGGTGAGCGCGGATGGACGAGCAGGGCAGCGCGTCGATGGCGACGGTAACAGCGCCGCAGACGGGGACGGCAGAGACGGAGCCGGGGCCGGAGGAGGATCTGAACCAGCAGATCGCGGATGCGCTCTCCGGGCTCCTCAAGGGCGCCCAGGACCTCGCCCAGGGCATCGCGGCCGACCTCGGGCTGACCGGCAGCGACGTCATGGCGCTGCTCAAGCTCGAGGCGCCCATGACGATGAAGGACCTCGGGCTGAAGATCGGCTGCGACCCGTCCTTCGTCACCTCGATCGCGGACGCGCTGGAAAACCACGGCCTGGCCCGGCGTGAGCCTTCCCTGCGCGACCGGCGGAGCAAGAACATCGTGCTCACCCCGGCGGGCGAGAAGGCCAGGGCGCGGGTCTGCGACGAGCTTTTTGCCCGGGCCCCCTGGTCCATCTCGCTGGACATCAGCGAGCGCCGGTGCCTGCTCGGGCTGATGCGGAAGATGCTCAGATTCCGCGAGGGGAGGTGATCGTGTCACATCCGCGGCGGCGACAACGTCATCACCGATGACAGGGCAGCCGCACGGTCGTCTTAACTGAGGGCGGCCATACGGGAAGGACGACATACGGGGACTGGTACCACCGCTCGTTCGGCCAAATAGGGGTTTTCTAAAAAAGCACGCACGGCGCGTGGCCGGGGACAGCAACCAAGTCACGGCGAGGGTTCAGCGCGCTTCAAAACAAGGGAGATTATCTTGTCAGCCACATCACCAGACACCGAGGGCGCGGTGATTTCCGGTACGCCGGAGATCACGAGCCCGAGGACTGGGGCGACGGGGGCTGCCGGGTCTTCGGGCGCCCCATCGCGGCGGCTGGGCCTGGCCCTGGCCGTCATCGCGACGGCCCAGCTCATGGTCGTGCTCGACGCGACCATCGTGAACGTTGCCCTGCCGCATATCCAGACCGCGCTCGGTTTCTCGGGCACCAACCTCGAATGGGTCGTCAACGCGTACGCGCTGGCGTTCGGCGGGCTGCTGCTGCTCGGCGGGAGATCCGGCGACCTACTGGGGCGTCGCCGGATCTTCATCGCGGGCATCCTGCTGTTCACGCTGGCCTCGCTGGTCGGCGGGTTCGCCACCGACCAGACGTGGCTGCTGGCCGCGCGCGTCGTCCAGGGCATCGGCGGCGCGTTCGCCGCGCCCACCGCGCTGTCGCTGATCGCCGTCACCTTCCCCGAGGGCCCGCCGCGCAACCGCGCGATGGGCGTGTACGCGGCGATGAGCGTGGCCGGCGGCGCGGTCGGCCTGATGGCCGGCGGCCTGCTGGTCGAGTACGCCACCTGGCGCTGGGTGCTCTTCGTCAACGTGCCGATCGGGCTCATCGTGGCGTTCCTCGCCACGCGGGTGCTGCCCGAGTCCACGCGGCGGCGGGGCCAGTTCGACCTGCCGGGCGCGATCACGGGATCGGTCGGCCTGGGCGCGCTGGTCTACGGCCTGTCCTACGCGGCAACCACCCCGAACGGGGTGTCGCACTGGGGTGACACCAAGGTGATCGTGTCCCTGGTGGCGGCCGTGGTGCTGCTGGTGGCGTTCGGGATCATCGAGGTGCGCAGCAAGCAGCCGCTGGTGCCGATGCGGGTGCTGCGCAGCCGGGACCGGTCCGGCTCCTACCTGATCAGCCTGTGCGTGGGCACCGCGCTGTTCGGCATGTTCTTCTTCCTGACCCTGTTCGTGCAGAACGTGTGGGGGTACAGCGCGCTCAAGACGGGCGTCGCCTACCTGCCGATGATCACCATGGTCATGGTGGCGTCCGGGGTGGCCTCCCAGCTCGTCACCCGGATCGGCGCCCGGCCGCTGATGCTGGCCGGCAGCACGATCGCCACTGGCGGGCTGTTCTGGCTGTCCCGGATCAACGAGAACAGCCACTACGTCTCCGGCCTGCTCGGGCCGATGCTGGTCACCGCGCTCGGGATGGGGCTGATCTTCGTGCCGCTGTCGCTGGTCTCGCTGGCCAAGGTGGGCGACAACGACGCGGGCGTGGCGTCGTCCCTGCTCAACGTCGGCCAGCAGGTCGGCGGGTCGATCGGGCTGGCCATCCTCGGCACCGTGGCGTGGAGCGCGGTGGCGAACAGCATCCACGCCCAGGTCGCCGCGGCGGCCAGGCACGCCACCGGGCACCTGTCGGCGGCTCAGCAGTCCGCGGCGGTCCGGGCGATCACCGACCACGCCTACTCGGTCGGCTTCTCCAAGGGCTACGTGGTCTCGGCCGGGATCGGCCTGCTCGGGCTGCTGATCACGGTGCTCGCGATCAGGGTGACCCGGGCGGACCTGGCCGGGGTGAACCCGCTGGCGGCGCCCACCGACTGACCGGGTTTGGACTGGTAAGGCCGGGTCCCGAGGCGCACGCGCCGCGGGACCCGGCTCGTTCTATGCTTGCCGGATGTCCCCTATCACCGGTGCCAACGACCCGGCTGCGGCGGGCGCCGGGCCCGGTCCGCGCCGGCGTTCGGTCATCACGGTCGCTCCCGCGGCGCTCGCCTCGGCGGCGGTCCTGTCCTCGAGCGCGTGCACCTCGTCCAGCACCTCGTCCGGGCCCCGGGTCCTGCGGTTCTTCACCGACCACGAGGCGGCCGTCATCGAGGACGCGACGGCGCGGATCGCCCCGGGGCCTTCCGACGACCCGGCTGAGGCGGGTCACCCGGGGGCGCGCGAGGCGGGCGTGACCGACTACATCGACCTGATGCTCGGCATGCTCGGCGGGCTCGGTGATGCGGGCGCGCCTCCCCACGTCTTCGCCGGCGGGCCGTGGAGCAACCGGCATACGTCGGGGCCTGACCTCATGGAGTCGTTCATCGCGCTCGATCCGGTCCGGACGATCGCCTGGCGCAGGCGCCTGACCGGCTGGCAGCAGCAGTACCGGGACGGGATCGCGACGCTGGACAAGCGCGCGGGCGGGGACTTCACCAAGGCCTCCCACGCGGACCAGGACAAGATCCTGGCCGGGGCGGACGTGGGGCCGTTCCGGTCGCTGCTGTTCGAGCACACGATCGAGGGCCTGTACTCGGTGCCCGAGTACGGCGGGAACCGGGACCTGGTGGGCTGGAAGGACATCAGCTACCCGGGCGACATCCAGCCCCGGGGGTACACGGCCGAGGAGACCTCGCGTTCGGACGGGCCCGATCCGCTGGAGCAGACCCCGGTGGTAGCCGAGGTGCTGAAGTTCCTGGGCGTCGTGTGACCCTTCGTGAGTTGTGGTGACCGGTAGAGGGTGAGGGCGGGGCGGTGCGCAAGGCGGTAGTGATCGGCAGCGGCGCGGGCGGGTCGTTCGCGGCCATGGTGCTCGCCCAGGCCGGGTGGCAGGTCGTCGTGTTCGAGAAGGGCCCCAACTACTTTTCTAACCTGGGCGGCCAGGGGCCGATCGGCACGCTGTTCTCCAACGACGACCTCAAGATGAACGCGCGCTACTTCGCCGGGCCGGACCCCATCGTGTTCCCGCGCACCTGGCGGCCGGTCGGGGCGTCGGGCACGGCCTACACCGGCAACGTGGACGAACTGCCGCAACTCGTCGGCGGCGGGACCGTGCACTGGGACGGCAAGGTGCCGAGGTTCTGGGACATCGACTTCCAGCAGCTGTCGGCCCTGGGCCCCGCGCCGGGCGCCGACATGGCCGACTGGCCGTTCACCTACGCCGACCTCGCTCCTTATTACGACGAGGTCGAGACGCTGATCGGCGTGCAGGGGGACGTTTCGGTGATCCCCGAGCTCGTGCTCTCCCGCGCGCCGCGCGGGCCGTTCCCGATGCCGCCGGGCCCGGAGCAGCGCACGTCCCTCTTGCTGGCGGCGGGCGCCCGGGCCGAGGGCCTGCACCCGTTCTTCTTCCCGATGGCGATCAACTCGGTGCCCTATAACGAGCAGCACGCGTGCAACGACTGCGGGTTCTGCGGCAACTACGGGTGCCCGGTGATGGCCAGGCCGTCGGCGCTGATGCCGCTGCGGGTCGGCCTGCGCACCGGGCGCGTGAGCCTGGTGCCGGACACGATGGTCACCAAGGTCGAGCTCGGCGGCTCATCGGCCGCGGGGCGCGCGACCGGGGTGCGCTGGGTGCGGATGACCTCAAGCGGCCCGGTGACCGGCGGGGAGAGCGCCAACGTCGTCGTCATGGCGGCCTCGGCCATCGAGACGGTGCGGCTCGCGCTGCTGTCCTCGTTCCCGGACGCCAGCGGCAAGATCGGGCGGCGCCTGATGCTGCACTCGTTCCTGGACGGCAGCGCGATCTTCCTCGACGAGCGGGTCCACGCCTACCGCGGCCGGTCCACGACGCAGTGCGTCCAGGACGCCTGCGACCCTGACTTCCCCGGGGCGCGGGCCTACGCCAAGGCGAACCGGCTGCCGTACATCCGGGGCGGGATCTGGGAGCTCGGCGGCGGCCAGGACCCCATCACCGAGGGCCAGTCCTACCAGACCCTGCTCGCCTTCGTGCGCTCGTCGCGGCCGTTCGGGACCGAGTTCAAGCAGCTCATGCGGGCCTCGATCCTGCGCGACCGGCTGGCCGGCACCCAGATGATCGCGCACGACATGCCCTATCTCGACCACACGGTGACGCTGGACCCCGCGGTCAAGGACGTGTTCGGCCTGCCCGTGGCCCGGATCACCTGGAGCCGGGGGCAGTACGAGCAGGTGGCCCAGTCGTTCTACGCGCCCAAGCTGAAGAAGATGATGACGTCGGCCGGGGCCGGGGTGGCGCTGGCGGTGCCGGACACCGACAACAGCGGCGGCGTGCCCACCGGAGCGCACATCCTGGGCGGCATGATGATGGGCCCCGACCCGGCCACCAGCGTGACCGACGCGTACGGGCGGGTGCACGGCCTGGACAACGTCTACGTGGCCGACGGGGCCGCGTTCGTTACGTCAGGCGCGCAGAATCCGACGAACACGATCATGGCCGTGGCCCTGCGCAACATGCGCCACCTGGCGGGGACGCCGGGGTAGGGCTTTTCGGCTGCGTTTGCGACGATCTTTGTGAGTTCGTTGTGACGATGACGGAACCGGTCTGAGGCCGGCCGCGGCCGGCGTATCGTCTCGACGGTGAAAAGGACCGCCTGGGTCGCTGGCGCGGCGGTCCTGGCCTTCTCGGCCGTGTTCTCCGGCTGGAGCGGGGTGGCCTCGGCGCAACCGGGGGCGCCCTGGCGCGGGGACACCGCCATCACCGCGGCGCAGGACGCCAAGGCGTGCGGCCCGCTCCCCTCGTTCCCGGCCGGGACGGCCGAGGCGATCATGGCCGGGCGGCTCACGATCGCGCCGTTCGCCACGGTGACGTTCGACCCGGACCGCGACGGCCACATCAACTGGGCGCAGGATCCGTTCCACCATCCGACCTGGGTGGTGGACTTCCAGAACGGGCAGTGGATCGAGGCGCTCATCAAGGCCTACCTGGCCGACGGCCCGAACGCCGACGCCTACCGGGACCGCGCGAAGACCCTGCTGCTCGGCTGGCTGGCCCACGTGCCTGCCGACAACAAGACGCCGGACACCCTGATCTGCTCCGCCGAGGCGTTCGCAGGCCAGGGCTGGATCGATAACCGGATCCCCGGCCTGCTCGACTACGACGCCTCGCACTGGGACGGCGCCTTCAACCACGGCCTCAAGCAGAGCCTGCAACTGCTCGGCGCCGGGTGCGCGTACCCGGCGGGCGCCTTCGGCGGTGCGGCGCGGTCGTGGCGGGAGACCGCCCGGGAGCAGATGATCGACTCGTTCGAGCCCAACGCGCTCGAGCCGGTGATCGACGCGCAGGGGGTCACCAACGAGCAGTCGACCGGCTACGCCAACTTCGACTACGGGCTGTGGACGACGGCCGAGGCGAACCTGGGCGCCTGCGGCCTCTCGCTGCCGGGCTGGATCACGTCGCGGATCGCGCTGATGCCGACGTTCCTGGCCATGGCGACCCAGCCGGACGGCAAGCTGGTCCAGGTCGGCGACACCTACGTGGTCGGCCCGCGGGACCGGGCCGGGACGCCCCTGCAGTACGCCGCCAGTCGGGGGGCGTCGGGGACGCCGCCGGCGCAGCGGATCGCGGTGTATTCCGCCGGGTACGTGTTCGGGCGGTCCGGGTGGGGGACGGCCGCGACGTTCGCGGACCAGTCGTTCTACTCACTGCGGTTCGGCCCAGGCACCGAGATCCACGGCCACGCCGATCACATGGGGCTGACGTACTACGCGCGCGGCCGCAACCTGATCGTCGACGCCGGCCACACCGGGTACGAGGACAGGACGGTACCGGACCTGGCTGCTGTCTCCGGCGGCGGCGAGCGTCCTGGTCATGCCCGGCGTGCCTTTCGACCCCTCCGCGCCGACCTCGCTGATCCACCAGGCCATCGGGTCGCAGGGGCAGTTCTACGAATTCGCCGATACCGCCTTCGGCGGCCATGCCCGGTACCGCAGCGTCTACGTCGACCAGGACCCGGACCTGGTGCTGGTGTTCGACCGGGCCTCCGGCGCCGCCCGCTACGAGCAGCTGTGGCACCTGGACCCGGGTCTGACCGTGGCCTCGGTGACCCGCTCGGATGCGATAGCTGTGGCCGGGGGTACCCAGCTGGAGATCCGCCAGATCCCGCTGCCCGGCCAGGTGATCCCGGCCGGATCGACGCGCGTGGTCGAGGGTCAGGTCGACCCGTACCAGGGCTGGGTATCGCGCGCGGCGCTCCAGCGGACCCGGGCGCCCGTGGTCACCATGAGCCGTTCCGGGTCCAGCGCCGCGATCCTGACCTTGATCGCCCCGACCGAACCCGGAGCCGGGATCGGCGCGACCATCGCCTCCGCCGCCGGGGGCTGGTACCGGCTGCGCCTGGACATCGGCGGCCGCCAGCTATCGTTCCTCATCAGCCCCGGCGGCGACATCCGGGCGGGCTGACCTCGCTTTTACGGCCCCGATCAGAGGGCGGCGAGTTCCGGTGCGCGGTGCAGGGCCTGATTGATGAGGCCGACCAGTTCGTCGCGGGTGGGGCCCGGCGCGAAGGGCGGGCGCCACCCGGTGGCGTAGATCGCGCGGGCGCGGGGTTCGACGTCGCGCAGTGATCCGGGCAGCGCGCTCATGGTCATATAGCCGAACGCCGCGCCGAGGAGGCTGCGGTCTTGCTCGGCCGCCGCGAGGATCAGGTCGGACGGCAGGGGCTTACGCAGGTCGATCTCCTCCCCCGCCCAGCGGCGCCGGGTGGCCTCGTCCATGTGAACGTGATCGTCGACCCACGGCTTGATCTGCTCGGTGCACCAGGCGTCGAAGCTCTCGCCGACGGCGGCCGCGTCGGCGCCGTGCTCGTCGATGAGCTGCAGCAGCCGCCGGGCCTGCAGCAGGGTGGTGGTGACCCCCCGCCCGAAGGTGGGCGTGGTGGTGGCCACCGCGTCGCCCACGAAGACCAGTCCGGGCAGGGCGAGCCGCCCGTCGGGCCCGGTCTGCCCACGGTAGGCGTTGAGCAACGGGCCGCCGGGAAGGACCGGGGTGACGGGCCGGGCGCGGCCGGGATCTACCCACTCGGCCAAGCCGGGAATGGACTGGCACGCGGCGGTGAAGGCGTCCTCGTGGCGCAGCTGAGCCAGGTCACGATCGTCGGCGGGCCGGGCGAGCAGGACGGAGAAGATGCCGTGCTCATGGAGGAACAGGATGGCCTGATAGCCGTCGAAGCTCGCCTGCCACGCGATCGGGCTCGTCAGCGGGCCTGGGTCCGCGCCCGGGTGCAGCTGGTACTGCCGGTCCATGTAGGCGATCCCGCACGGCCCGCCGGTGACGACCGGGGGGCGCAGGGAGCGAGTCGCCCGCCCGGCCCGTCCCGAGGCATCGATCACCAGGTCGGCAGGCATCTCGGCTCCATCCACGCGGACGCCGGCCGCCCGCCCGCGCCGGCTGGTCACGCCGTCGGCGTGGCCGCGGCGAACCTGGAAGCCGGGCTGATCGAGTGCGGCCGCCCGCAGTGCGCGCTCGAACGTGACTCGGCGCGAGCGGACCCCCATGGGGACCTGGTGGCCGCCGGGCAACCGCAGCTCGACCGGCTCGGCGCCGGCCGCCACCCACCGGCGCAGCGCGTCGGGGAGTTCCTGGCGCAGCGCGTCGGTGACCTGATTCCGGAACGCGTGAGCGTGGTGGAACTGCATGACACCCAGCCGCGGCCACGTGCCGTCCGCGGCCGGCCCCGGGTCGCGCTCGACCGCGACGACCTCGTGGCCCCGCCGGGCCAGTCCGGCGCCGGTGAACAGCCCGGCCGGGCCCGCTCCGATGATGGCTACTCGCATGATCACCACTCGATTCGCTATACTGAAGATGCGTTAATTGCATCTATAGTGCATCTAACTTGGGAGCCCGTCAAGATGCAGACTGCGGTCTGATGAGCCAGCCGGCCAAGCGCTACGTGTCCGAGGTGCGCGACGAGCAGGCGCGCCGCACGCGGCGGGCCATCGTCACCGCGGCCCGCGACCTGTTCCTGGCCCAGGGCTACGCTGCCACCACGATCGACGCGATCGCCGAGGCCGCTCACGTCAGCCGGCGCACCGTGTTCAACTCGGTCGGAGGCAAGGTCGCGCTGCTCAAGCTGACCCTCGACTGGGCCATCGTCGGCGACGACGAGCCGGTCGCCATGGCAGACCGCCCGGCGGTCGCGGCCATTCAGGCCGAACGGGAGCCGCGGAAGGCGCTGGCCCTGTGGGTGCGGACGATCACCGACGCCGCCGCCCGCATAGCCCCGGTCGCCGCGGTCCTGTACGCCGCCGCCGACGGAGATCCCGAAGCCGCGGATCTGCTGGCGGAGTCGGCGCGGGGCCGGATGTTCGGCGCCCGGGCATTCGTGGCCCACCTCGCCTCACTGGATGCCCTGGCCGCCGAGGTCAGCGAACAGCAGGCCGCCGACCTGTGCTGGGCGCTCATGGACGCGCACCTGTACCGGCTGCTCGTGGGCGAGCGGGGCTGGACTACCGCCGAGTACGAGCGGTGGCTGTCGGCCGCCCTGGCCGCTACGCTGCTTCGCCCCTAGGCGCCGGCGGAGTCCTGCTTCATCCGTTCGATCCGTTCGGCGCGCAGGGCCGAACGGCGGACCTTCCCGGCGTCGTCGCGCAGCGGCGTGGTGGCGCGCTCGATCACCCGCGGCAGCTTGCTCGGGGCCAGCCGCTGGCGCAGGTGAGCGATCAGATCCTCATCGGAGACCGGCTCGGACAGCTCGACGATGGCGTACGGGATGCTGCCCAGGTCCTCGTCGGGCAAGCCGATCACGCAGCTGGACTGCACGGCCGGGTGCTCGTCGAGGGCGGCCTCGATCTCGGCCGGATAGACGTTCGCCCCGCCGACCAGGATCATGTCCGCGAACCGGTCGGTGATATAGACGTACCCGTCGGCGTCGACGTGGCCGATGTCGCCCAGCGACTCCCACCCGTCGGCGGCGCTGCGCGCGGTCGCGCCGACGTACCGGTACGGGGATGGGGCACCCGGACCCCGCCGCATCCAGATCTCCCCCTCCTCCCCCGTAGGCACGGGCCGGCCCTCCAAGTCGCGTATCTCGATCTCGCCGATCACCGCCCGGCCGACCGACCCCCGGTGATCGAGCCATTCGGTCCCGTCGATCACCGTCATGGCCTGCAGTTCGGTGCCCCCGTACAGCTCGAGTATCTTCTCCGGGGCCAGCCAGTCGATCCACGCCTGCTTGAGCCACGCCGGGCACGGCGCGGCCATGTGGAACGCCACCTCCAGGTGAGAAACGTCGGCGCCCAGGCGGACCGCCTCGGGCAGGTGCCAGATGCGGAGCATCATGGTCGGCACCAGGTACAGCCAGTTCACCCGGTGCCGCCCGACGAGGCGCAGCGTCTGCTCGGCGTCGAACCGGGGCATCACCACGACGTGGTTACCGAGCAGCATCCCGGCCACAGTCACCACATACGGCGCGTTGTGAGAGATCGGCCCGGTCACGAGGACGCACCCGCCGGGGCGCATGCGGAGCAGGGTGCCGAGCCCGCCGATACCCTCGGCCAGGGCAGGTGAGGTGGTCGAGATTAGTTTCGGCCGTCCCGTGCTCCCGCCGCTGGTCACGAGCTTCCATTCCGGTGTCACGCCCGGCGTGAACGAGCCCGCGGGAAGCTGCTCGGGGAGCGACTCCAGGGTCGGGCGCCCACCCGCCTCCACCGCCGGCACCCCCACCACCAGCGCCGGATCGGCGAGTTCCAGGATGGCGGAGCGCTCCAGGGGCGGGAGCCGGCCGGAGATCGGCTGCGGCACCGCACCGAGCGCCCAGGCCGCGAACATGCTCTCCACGAGCCCGGTCGAGTTGGGTAGACCGATCGTGACCGTCGAGCCCTCCGTCACGCCGTGCTCGGCGAACAGCGCCGCCAGGCGCGTGACCCGGTCCACGAACTCGGCCCGGGTTAGCGTCACCTCTCCGCAGGTCAGCGCCGGCCGGTCCGGGTCAGCTTCAGCAAGCCGGGCGAGCACGTTGAAAAAGGTCGTTCCCTCCACGTCACGGAACCTACAGGATGGGCGGCATGGCATTCGAGCTCACCGAGCAGATCGAGCGGCACCTGACCGGCGACCTGATCGCCTGGCTGACCACCGTCACCCCGGCCGGGCGGCCGGCCCCCCGGCCGGTCTGGTTCGTCTGGGACGGCGCGGCGATCATCATCTACAGCCTGAACCAGGGCGCCAAGCTCCGGCACATCCAGGCCAACGACCAGGTCACGGTGCACTTCAACTCGACCGCCGACGGCGGCGACATCGTGGTGATCAGCGGCCGCGCCGAACTGGTCCCCGGCGCGCCACCCCCGTCGCAGTTCCCGGGGCTGCTGGACAAGTACGCCGCCGCCATCTCGCGGATGGGCCAGAGCCCGCAGTGGTACGACGACGAATACGGCGTCGCCTTGCGCGTCACCCCGGAACGCGCCTGGACGATTCCCGGCTAACGTGCCGCACCGACCCCGGTGATCACGCCGGAATGCCACGATGGTGTCATGAGCGCTTGTGATCACGTCCAGCTGCCGGATGGCCGACGCCTTGACGTGCGGGTCAGCGGGCCCGGCGGCGGGCTGCCGCTCGTGTTCCACCACGGGACGCCGGGTGCCCTCACCCCGATCCGGGAGCTGGAACGGGCCGCGCACGCGCGCGGGCTCCGCCTGGTCACCACGTCCCGGCCTGGGTACGGCGGCTCGACCCGCCAGCCGGGCCGCAACGTGGCCGACGTGGCGGCCGACACCGCCGCCGTCCTGGCGGCGATCGGCGCCGAGCGCTGCCTGATCGCCGGCTGGTCCGGCGGCGGCCCCCACGCCCTGGCCTGCGGCGCCCGGCTCGGCGCCGCGGCGGCCGTGCTGGTGATCGCCGGCGTCGCCCCGTACCCGGCGGCGGGCCTGGACTGGATGGCCGGCATGGGCGAGGAGAACGTCGTCGAGTTCTCCATCGCGCTGCGCGGCGAAACGGAACTGCGCCCTTACCTCCGCCAGGTCGCCGAACCGCTCAGGGAGATAACCGCCGACCAGATCGTCGCGTCACTCGACACGGTGCTGCCCGACGTCGACCGCGCGGCCCTGACCGGTGAGTTCGGTGACGACATGGCCGCCAGTTTCCGCGAGGCGGTCCGCGTGAGCGTGGACGGGTGGCTCGACGACGACCTGGCGTTCACCAGGCCCTGGGGGTTCGGCCTGGCGGAAATCACGGTCCCGACCGTGATCTGGCAGGGCAGCGCCGACCTCATGGTGCCCTTCGCCCACGGCCAGTGGCTCGCCGCCCAGCTTCCCGGCGCTTCAGCACACATGGAAGAGGGGGAAGGGCACCTGTCGGTCGGCCTCGGCGCGCTCGACCGCATGCTCGATGAACTCGTGAGTGCGGGCTCCTGACCTGGCCATTCCTGGTCATGGCCGGGGCGGGATGCCGGCCGGTGTGCGATGATGGGCGAGTGGATGTAACCGATCTCGCCTACCTGCGGCGGGCCCGGGATCTCATGGACCGCGAGTACGCGCGGCCCCTGGACGTGCCGGCGCTGGCCCGGGTGGCGCTGATGTCGACGGCGCACTTCTCCCGCCAGTTCCGCGCCGCCTACGGCGAGACGCCGTACAGCTACCTCATGACCAGGCGCATCGAGCGGGCCAAGGCCCTGCTGCGGCGCGGCGACCTCACCGTGACGGAAGTCTGCCTGGCGGTCGGGTGTACGTCGCTGGGCTCGTTCAGCTCGCGGTTCACCGAGGTGGTCGGCGAAACCCCGAGCGCCTACCGGGCACGCTGCCATTCCGACAGCGCGGACATCCCGTCGTGCCTCGCCAAGCTGTGGACCCGCCCGAGCAGGAACAAAGAAGCGCCGCTTGTCCCGCTGGCCTAGCGTTGCTGCCATGAACCTCAAGCTCAGGGTAACTTTCATCACCGTCGATGACCACGAGAAGGCGCTGGCGTTCTACCGCGACGTCCTCGAACTTCGGGTCGTGAACGATGTCTCGTTCGAGCAGATGCGCTGGCTCACGCTCACGCCGCCCGCGCAGCCGGGCGTCGAGATCTGCCTGGTGACGCCGACGCAGAACCCGGACGCCTCGCTCGCCGACCGCGAGGCGGCGGCGACGTTGCTGGCCAAGGGCCTGCTCAGCGGCGTCATCTTCGATACCGACGACTGCGACGCCACGTTCGAGAGGGTCCGCGCCAGCGGGGCCGAGGTGCTGCAGGAACCGATCGACCAGTTCTACGGCGTCCGGGACTGCGCGTTCCGCGATCCCGCCGGCAACATGCTCCGGTTCTCCCAGGCCCTCAGCCGTTAGTCGGAGAGAACCTCGCGCAACCTCGCGGCGAAGGCCTCCGGGTTGGCCGTAGGGTCGAACCCGCCGTCGGTGAACCCGCCGTGGCCGCCCGGGAAGGTAACGGGCGTCGTGCCGAGCCGTTCCGCCACGGCGACGGCCGCGCGGCCCGGCATGGCCTGGCCGGAGTCGGCTCCGACGCCGACGACGACCCGGGTCGATCCCGAGCGGAGCGCGTCGAAATCGTGCCGGTAGCTGGGGCACGACAGCATGTTCTGCCCGACCAGCGGGTCGTCCCGCGAGCCGTCGTCCTCGGTGGGCAGCCCGAAGTTGGCGGGGTTCGGAGCGGGCTGGTCGGCGAACCCGGCCGGGATCGGGCCCGCCAGGCTGACCATCGCGATGAACTGCGCCATCGCCGGGCCGAAGCCATGGTGCTGGTACGTCTGGTGGATGCCGGCGCACGCCGCCAGCACGGCCTCGCGGTCCGGGAGCTCCTGCGCCGCCGGCGGCTCGTGCGCCACGAGCGTGCGGACCTGCTCGGGGTGCTTGGCCACCAGGGCCAGCGCGTTGACCGCGCCGCCGCTGCTGGCGAAGACGTCCACCGGCTCGCCGCCCAGCGCGGAGATCAGCCGGTGCAGGTCGTCCGCGTGCTCGTCGGGCGTGGTCTCGAGCGCGCCGTCGGTGCGCTTGCTGCGCTCCGCCCCACGCGGATCGTAGGTCACGACCGTACGGTCGGTGAGGTGCCCGGCCAGCGCGGTGAACCCGGATGCGCCCATGGGCGACGCGATCAGGAGCAGGACCGGCTCGGTCGCCGAGTCGTTACTCCGGATGTCGTAGTGCAGCACGGCGCCCGGTGCGTCCAGGGTGTGCGTCTTCGCCTCGGTCATCTGGGTCCCTTCGCGGCTTCGCGGTCTGTACCGGTAAAACTCACCTGGTCAGCGAAACTAATCGCCCGGTTAGGGTGGTCCGCGCGCATCACATGAAGATCCCGCGCGGCACGGTCATCGAGACGACCCAGTTCGGGAGGTCGACCGTCTCGCTGATCTTCAGGTCACCGGCCACGCTGCAGATGGCGTAGGCCTCGTGCAGGCTGAGCTGCTGGTCGCTGACCAGCCAGTCGACCATGTCCCTGACCGCGTTCTTCGCGTCTTCCATCAGGTCAGGGCCCGCGCCGGTGGTGTGGTAGTACCCGTGGCGGAGCATCTCGGCGGGCATCGCCAGCTGAGTCGGATCGGCGGCCGGGACGATCGCCCGCGGCGAGGCGATGACGGTGTTCTTGATCACAGCGAAGCGCACGGTCACGGCCATCAGCGTCTCGATGGCCGTCACGCACACCTCGCCGTCGCCCTGGGCCATGTGCCCGTCCCCCGCGGAGAACTTCGCCCCCTCGACGTACACCGGGAACTGGATCCGCGACCCCTTCACGAACTGCCGGACGTCGGCGTTGCCGCCGTTACCGCCGCCCACGTTGGGGGGAAACGTGCGGTACATCCCCTTGCGCATCGGCGCGACCCCGTAGATGCCCATGAAGGGGGAGATCGGGATCCGGGCCTGCCGGCCGGTGTCCGCTCCGGTGAACGCGGCGAAACCGCTGCTCTGGCCCCGCTCGAAGGTGAACAGCTGGACGAACGGGGCGCCGCTGTTGTACGGCTGATCCTCGGGAATCGCGCCGGGTACCCGGCCCGGGCTGGGGTCACTGATCTGGGAGGCCTCGGTGAACTGCGCGAACGGGGACATCACGTCCGGTCGCAGCGCCCCGAACAGGCCCAGGGTCGGGCCGATGACCACGTAGCCGAAGTCCACCAGCGGGCTGACGTCCAGGATCTCGACCTCCAGGATGTCGCCCGGCTCGGCCCCCTCCACCTCGACCGGACCGGTCAGCGGATGGACCCCGGCCAAGTCGAGGGTCAGGCTGCCCTCCGGCGTCAGCGTCCGGGCCGCCTCGCCGATGTCCAGGGCGTCGCGGCAGAGCAGCTGGATCGCCTCCCCCGGGCGCACCGAGGCCGCCGGCGGCAGGTCGCGATTCCACCGGTTGTGCAGCACCCGGCCGAACCCGTCGAGGACCCGCACCCCGCCGGGCCCGGCCACCACGTCAGGCGTGCCGAAACCGGCGACGTCCAGCCCCCCGACGGAACCGCCGCCCGCCGCCACGCTCGAGAACGCGGCCGCCGCCGCCCCGCCGAGCGAGGCCTGCTGGATCAGCCCCGCGCCGCCCGCGCTGCCGGAATGGACGAAACACATCGTGGCCTCCTTGGGGAATCGAGTCTCAGGGCACCTTTTCCTCGGCGCGTTCCAGGGCCGCGGAAAACAGGTAGCTGGTCGCCAGGCTGCGGTAGGGCCGCCACTTCTCGGCGATAGCCAGGACCTCCTGCTGGCTGGGCAGGTGTCCGAGCTGATAGACGGCCTGGATCGCCTTGCGGAGCGCCAGGTCTCCCGGCAGCACGACGTCCTCTCGCTGGAGCGCGATCAGCAGGGCGCCCTGTACGGTCCAGGGACCGATCCCCGGGATCGCGGTGAGCTCCGTCAGGAGCTCGTCGTCTGACAGGCTGCTCAGGACGTCCGCGTCCAGCCGGCCGTCGGTCAGCCGCTCGGCGAGGTCGCGGAGCGTACCGACCTTCCGCCACGAGAACCCGGCCTCGCGCAGGCGCTCGGGGTCAACGGTCAGTAGCTCGGCGGCCGAAGGGAGATGCCCCCCGAACAGGGCCTCGACGCGGCCCAGGATCCGGCGGGTCGCCGCGACGGACAACTGCTGGCCAGCGATCTGGAACAGCAGGGCGCCGTACAGGTCCATCGGCGGCAGCTGCGCCATCCACGCCCGGGGGTCGAAGTCCGGCCGTTCGGCGATGAGCCGCGCCAGCACCGGGTCCACGCTGCGCAGATGGGAGCGCGCCTCCTGCAGCAACGCGACGCGGCTGGAATCCTCGGTCACGGATCCGCCTCCTTCCTCAGGCCCGCCCGGCGGGTGGACATGCCACCATCATCACGCGTCGGTCTGACAATCCGCAGCCTTGTGCGGGGCAGTCATCACGATGACGGCGAAGGACTGGGGCACTGGTAGATGTCGCTGGAGTGCCACCACCGCTCGTTCGGCCTAATGATGGGCTTTCCGGGGGGGGCCGGTCACAATCGAGCCATGAGCACCGCTACGTCCTGTTTCCCGAACGCGGTGGTGCCGCCGAGTGGTCAGCGTGGCCAGAATGGGTTGTCGATGTCGGCCAGCACCCGGAATAAGAGTAGTGTGCGTGTCACTCGGCGGGAGCTTGAGGCCCGCGGTGCAGATGGCGGGCCCGATCACCCGCCGCAATCCCGTGAACACCCCGTCGTCACCTCTAGCCAGGATCAGGCCACATGCAATCGGACATTGACGCCCAGCTGACCAACTTCTCCGAAGAAGCCCCGCCACGCGAGTTCGTGACGGTGATGCGGGGCTATGACCGTCAGCAGGTCGACGAGCACATCAGGAACATCGAGACCGAGGTGCGGCAGCACCGAGAGCAGACCACGGCTATGCACCGGGAGCTGTCCGAAGCCCGCCGCCACATCCATGAGCAGGAAAGACCCACCTATTCCGGTCTCGGCGCCAGGATCGAGCAGCTGCTGCGGCTCGCCGAGGAGCAGTCCACCGAGGTGATCCAGGCGTCCCGGTCGGAAGCCAGCCAGATCATGGCCACGGCCAGGGCCGACGCGGCTGAGCTGCGGGCCGGCGCCGAGAACGAGGCCGCCGAGCTGCGCGCGAACGCCAAACGCGAGACCGACGATCTGCGCGGGGTAGCCGAGCGCGAGGCCGACTCGATCAGGACTACCGCCAGGCGCGAGGCCGACGAGCTGACCAACACCACCGGGCGCGAGGCCGCCAAGCTCCGGGCTACGGCCGACCACGAGGTCGCGGAGAAGCAGGCCGCGGCCGAGCGTGACATCGCCAAGCTGCGCACCAGCACCGAGCGTGAGGTCGCCCAGCTGAAGACCACCGCTAAGCGGGACCGCGACGAGATCCTCACCACCTCCAAGCGCCAGGCCGATGAGATGCGGAGCCAGGCGCAGCGGATCCTGGAGGACAGCGAGGCCCAGCGGGACCAGGCCGAGGCAGAGTTCGAGATCCAGCTCGCGACCCGACGGGAAGAAGCCGAGCGCCAGGAAGCCGAACGGCTCACTGCCGCCCAGTCCGCGACGCAGAAGCTCGTGTCCGAAGCCGAGCAGCGCGCCTCGACCGCAGAGCAGCGGGCCGCGAAGGCCAGCGCCCAGGCCGACCAGACCCGCCGGGACGCCGACCAGCACGCCGGGCAGCTGGTCAGCAACGCGAAACAGAACGCCGACCAGATCCTCGGCGGGGCCAAGACCCAGGCCGAGCAGCTGCTCGCCGAGGTCAAGGCCGATATCGAACGCCGCCGCGCCGCGGCCCAGCGCGAAGTCGACGAACTCACCAGGCAGCAGGACAGCATCGCCAGCCACCTCGCACAGGTGCGTCAGGTGCTCGGCGGGCAGCTGCCCGGCACCGATGCGGTGCAGGCGGCACCGACAAAACCTGCCATCACCGGTGACTAGATAAATAACCTTCCGGACACCATCGACCGATCATCACGCGTCGGTCTGACCATCGGCTCGCCCGCCGGAGGAAACACCGCGACCTTGGTCAGGGTGTGCCGGGCACCGGCGGGGTGCCGTGGGTGTGGAAGGACTCGATGGTCTTCAGGCCCCACGCCTGCCCCCTGGCCCGCTCGGCCTCGGTCCAGTTGACCGGTGGCCAGTCCGGGGCCAGGACCAGCCGCGCCCCGGCCGTGCACAGCTCGACGCGGTTGCCGCCGGGCTCGTACACGTACAGGAAGAAGGTCTGCTGGATGGCGTGCTTGTGCGGGCCCGTCTCGATGAACACGCCGTGGTCCAGGGCCAGGTCGGCCGCCCGCAGGATGCCCTCGCGGGTGTCGACCGCGAACGCGACGTGGTGCAGCCGCCCTGTGGCTCCGGTCCGGTCCCGGGTGTAGACGACGTCGTAGCCCTTGTTCGTGAACGTGGTCCAGCTGCCGGCCGTGCTCCCGTCGTCCAGCACGATCTGCTCGGTGACCAGGGCCCCGAGCGTGTCGCGCAGGTAGTCACGGTTGGATAGCACCTCGGCGCCGAGGTAGTTGATGTGGTCCAGACGGCGCACGGGCACCCCGTGCGCCGGGTAGGCCTGCGCCTGGTTCTTCAGGACCGGCTTGAGGCTGTCCGGCGGGGTGTACCACCGCGACTCGTAGTACAGGCCGAACTCGTGACCGTCCGGGTCGGTGAACAGGTACGTCGGGCCGTAGCCCGGGTCACCGTCGGTCCAGCCCACGCCGCGGCCGGACGCCCGGATCCGTTTCACCAGCCGCTCGAGCGCGTCCGGGCTCGCGGCCCGCAGGTGAGTACGCCCGACGCCCGACGTGGCGTGCGCCGTGAGCTTGATCGTGGTCTGCTCGTAGTCGTCCCAGGCCCGCAGGAACACCGAGTCCCCGGCCGATCCGGTCGCGGTCAGGCCGAGGTAGCCGGTGAAGAACTCCAGACTCTGTTCGGGCACCGGGGTGCGCAGCTCAACGTGGGCCAGGTGAGCGATCTCGTGGGTCAGTGGCACGGGAACTCCGGGTTCGTGCGCTGGGTACGTGCGGCAGGGCAGCCATCACGATGACGACGAATGGCTGGGGGCACTGGTACCTGCCGCTGGAGTGTTACCACCGCTCGTTCGGGCAAAGTCCGTAGTGCGGCGGCACGGGAGGCGGAGATCAGCCGCGGGCGCGGGACCGAGGTTGGCCGTGCTTCGGGGAGGCAGGTTCTACGCTCGGTTGACAGAAGCGGGCCTGACGCGTGGGGTCTTCATCTTCATGCTGCGCGGCGGCAGGGCTGCTCGCGTCGGCGTGTTATGCATGGCCGGGATCGAGCAAACGCCGCATTGGCTGGCCTGTCACCTCGGCGATCAGGTCGTAGTCGCCGTCGACGTGCAGCACCTCGGCACCGTGCAGTTCGGCGGTCGCGGCGATGATCAGGTCCGGGATCGGGCGCCTGTGACCATTGCCGCGATGCTGGGCAAGCAGCCGCTGGACTTCCAGCGCCCGGTCCATCACCGCCTCGCTGACCGGCAGCCATTCCAGTGCCCGCTGGCCCGCGAGCAGCGCCTCCAGATCTTTCTGATCCCGCGCCGAGTAGCAGATCTCCAGTGCTGTCATGTGGCAAGCCGCGATGACGTGCGCGCTGCGCAGCGCTAGGAACTCGGCCCGGGCGCGGGCGTCTCGCCTGGCCCATTCCAGCGCGGACTTGTCCACGAGCAGCACGCTCAACCGCGTCCGCCGTCTCGCCACGCCCCGCGCAGCGCCTCATCGGACAGGTCGGTGCCTGTCTCGTCGAGGAGCTCAAGCATGCGGGCCGCAGCCCGCTGGTTCGCCACGCGGCGCAGAGCGGCGTTCACGGTCGCCACCTTGCTCGTGGTGCCGAGTTCCTCGCTCGCCAGCGACAGCGCGTCATCATCCAGGTCAACCACAGTTCTCGACATCAGATCCTCCACAATGATGGTATCTGTTGACGAATCAATTGTATATCAATCAGCCGCAAGGAGCGACATCATCAAAGCGACTTTATCGCGGGGCTGGATAACCTGCACGCGCTGGTGCAGCGGGTCGCCGATGCCGGGCAGCCGGTGACGCTGCGGGTGGAAGGCCGCCCGCGCACGCTGCCGCAGAGCCGTATCGACCTCGATCTGGGGCGGCAGGCCGGTTGACCCGGCGGGCCGCGTGATCCACCATATTGACAGCGGCGCGGTCTGACGCCGAGCCCGGCGGTCCTTCCCCAGCGGGGCCAGGTCAGGGGCGAAGGGGGGCACACTCCCGGGCTTTCCCCGGCATGGCGAACTCACGTCAACGGGCCGGCCTTCTACGGGGCGTTGGGGCGGTCACCGTGACGGAGGTTGTTCACCGTGCCGCAGAATAAGCATCTCGAGCGACTCGTCCGCGCCCGCATGGCCGAAACCGGGGACACCGACACCCAGGCGTTGGCCCACCTGCACGACTCCTGAAACAGGGCGCTGTGGACGTGATCGTCGCGGCTGCGCTCACCATCACCAGGCGGCCGGATGCCGCCGCCGCGCTGTGCGCCGCCGAGGTCGCATGAGGCCGGTCGAGGCCCTGCGCCGGACGACGGGCGCTGCGGCCGGCAGCACGCTCGTGCTGGGCTTGCTGGTCTGCGGGTGCGTGTTCACCGCCGTGGCCGGGCCCGCGCTGAGCCTGCATACCCGGACCGAGGCGCTACGGCAGAGTATGGCTGGGTTCCCCAGCACTACCAATGCCCGGATCACCGGCACCGAGACCGGCCAGCAGCCGAGAGCGTGGCGGCGGCCGGTCGCCGAGGCTACGGCGTGTGCCGCCGCGGTGGGCGGCCTGGTCGTGCTGCACGACCAGGGGGTGCCGGCCGACGGCGGCGTCGACTAGTACCTCACCATTACGCCGGTCCTGGTGGCTGTCCTGGTCGTGGTGATCATGCTGCGGCTGTACCCGCTGGCCATCGGCGGCCTGCTGCGGCTGTCGGCCCGGGCACGGGCGCGACCGAGTTCGTCGCGCTGGCCGGGGCGGCCCGGTCTTCGCTGACCGGGCCGCTCCCGGCGGCTGCGCTGGTGCTCGCGCTCAACGTGGCCACCTTCGCCGGGATGATCGCGGGCGGCATTACCCGCGGCGCGGTCACCGCTTCCTGGGCCACCACCGGGGCGGACGTGCTGATCGACACCGGCCCCAACTCCCCCGCGGTCAGCCCGGCCGCGATGCGGGCGATCGCGGCGGTCCCGGGCGTGCGACACGTGGCCGCAGTCTGGGATACGACCTGGGTCATGCCCTTCGGCCAGCCGGTCACCGTGGTCGCTGCGGATCCGGCCAGCTACGCTGCGCTGGTCGCGGATACCCCGTTCCCGGCCGTTCGCCCAGCCGCGCTGCGGGCCGCTCCAGGCGGCGTCCTGTCCCGCGGCGCCGCCGTGCCCGTGCTGGCCTCTCCGGCTGCCGCCGCTGTCCTCGGATCGGGGACCACGCAGCTGAACTCGCTTTACGCGGTGGGATCGCTGACGGTGCGGGTCGCGGGCATCCTGGCCGCCACCCCGGCCCAGCCCGGCGGCGGTTCGTTCGTGGTCATGCCGCTGGAGAGGCTGCCCGGTCCGGCCGGCCAGCCTGCGCCTAACCGGGTCCTCGTGACCGGCTCCGCGATCGACGACTCCCGGCTGGCCGCCGTGGCCGACGCGGTGATCCCGGGCAACCTCACTACTGTCCGCGCCGCAGTGCTAGCCAGCCTGACCAGCTCGCCGCTGCAGCGCGGCGCCGGGCTCCTCATCGCGCTCACCAGGGTCGCCGCTACCGCATTCGGCCTGTTCATCGTGATCCTCGGCCTGGCGCTCGGATCGGGGGAGCGTGAGCTGACCCTGGCCAGGCTGACCGTCATGGGCCTGGAACGGTCCGCCAGCCTTGTCCTAGCCGAGGCCATGCCTACCGTACTCGGCGCTGTGGCGGCAGGCGCCGCCTGCGCCCTGATGCTGCCGCTTGTGATCGGCTCGTCCATCGACCTATCGGCCTTCACCGGCACCGCCGCACCGGTTCAGTTCAAGCCCGGCCTGGCGGCGTTCGGCCTGCCCGCAGCCGGCATCCTGGCCATCGTGCTAGCCAGCGGGCAGGTGCGGCAGGCGACGGCGAACCTGGCCGCCCCTGCATGGCGCCCGGTGGCGGGCCGGATGGGCACGGTGACGCCGGCCGGGCAGGTGACGGTCTTGCTGTCCAGGTCGATGGTGAAGCGGTCCTTGGGGAAGCAGCCTTTGACCGCGGCCGGCGGCTGGCATTTGATGCCGTTATAGATGCCGGCGCCATCCAGCCGTTCGAGGAGCTCGCCGGAGCCGTAGGCGGCATCGCCGTAGACCGCCGGCTGGCCATCACCCGCGGCAGGGGCCGCGGGTGATGGCCGCCCGCCCCGGGCCTCCCGGCTGCGGCGCTGTCCTGATCGCCTGGGAGCAGGTCAGCGAGCAGGCGCTCCGCGGCCTCTGCGTCCCCGCTGTTCCCCGGCGTGGCCTTCGTGGCGGTGATGATCTCCGAATCAGGGTCGCTCGCGATGTGCCCCTTGTAGCCGTCGAACCCGCGGGCGGAGGTCTTATGCCCATGCCGCGCGTCAGGGTCGACGGTGGAGATGACCCGGTCCGGGGCGACCCGCCGGGCGATCCGGAACACCCCGGCCGCGTCCCGTTCCAGGTCCTGGCCGGTCACGCTGGCCAGCAGCGCCGCCGCCTGCGCCAGCGCCGCGCCCGGCTCCTGCCCGTCCAGTGCCGCCGGCAGCGCCCCGGCGTCGCGGGCCAGCACATCGACCAGCTCCTCCCGGGCCGCCGCGTCGTCGTAGTCACACGCCGGCTTTCCCGCGGCCGCATAGTCATCGTCGCGGGCCAGCGCGGCCCGCAGCTCCCCGGCCAGCTCGCTGTCCGCGGCGTTCAGCAGCCCGCGGATCGCCGAGCGGACCAGCGTGACCGTGTCCATCGTGGCCACCGCGTCATACAGCGGCGTGGAATCCAGCACCCGCCGCCGGCCCACCAGCCCGGCCGCTCTGGCGGCCTCCAGGGTCACCTCGAAAATCCGGTCCGGCTTCGCGGATCGGGCCAGCCGGGCCCGCATATCCACCAGCACCGTGTGCACGAACCCCGGGTAATCGAAGTCCAGCCCCCCGGCCGCGTACTTCCACCGCGCATCGAAAGCGAACCGGTCCACCGCCTCCCGGTCAGAACAGCCCTCGATCCGCTGCAGCACCATCACCACCGCCACGATCATCGGCGGCACGCAGCACCGGCCCCTGCAGTCGAACAGGTCAGCGAACATCTCATCCGGGAACAGGGTGAAGCACTCCCGGTGCAAGATCCCGTAGATCGAGCCCGGCGCCACCCGGCCCTCACAGAAAGCCGCCGTGCTGCGGAACAGATCAGCCTGCCTCGGCGCCATGCCAAGCGTCATCAGCCACCCCAGGAAGACTCGTGCAACATGACAATTCTCCCGAAATGAGCCCCACATCACGGACCACCAGCGCGAAAAACACCAGCTACCTAGGGCTTGTCCCGTAGATCTTGGGCTCTAGCTGGTGTAGATCAGGGCGGTGAATTATCGCCTGGATCGGCACGATCTCACTGATGAGGAGTGGCAGCGACTGCTGCCGATGATGCCCGCTGATGCCCGCCAGGGGCGCCGGTGGAGTGATCACCAGATGGTGGTCAACCGGATCTTGTTCCGGACTCGGGCCGGCGGCCCGTGGCGTGACCTGCCCGGTGAGTCCGGGCATTTTATGTGGAATCGGGGGGCTGGCTGTCAAGCCCTCCTTCTGTGCTCTTCCGGGCCTTGATGGCTAAGACGACAGGGGTCGGTTCGCCGCTTTCTGCGAACCGTTCGAGCTGTAGGCCTGCGGCGAGAAAGGCGTGCATCAGTTCGGGCAGCCGGCGGTGGGTGGCGCCGACCTTGGCGCGGACCCCCTGGTCGGTCCAGGATGCCGTGGTCCAGTGGCCGTCGATGTAGCCGGGGCGGATCACGATCGCGTCCAAGTCGCTGCGGTCGGCGAATCATGAGGAGATACAACAGCCGTACCGTCACAAGCACGCAATCCTGCCATCCCAGCACCCATCACCGCTGGAATACTCGCAGGTCAGCCACCTATGAATCGTTTTGGAACCCTACAGCCTGATACCATAGATTTATGGATTGCCAAATCCATAAATCTGGTATCCTGTCCGCATGCCTCCAGCGAAAGGCCGGCGGGGGCCGGGACGGCTGACGCCCAAGGGCGAGCAGACCCGGCGGCGGATTGTCGCCGCGGCGGCCGAGCTGATGTTCGACGGCGGTGTCTCCGGGACGAGCATCGAGGATGTCCGGGCCGCCGCCGGGGTGAGCAGCTCGCAGGTCTATCACTACTTCAAGGACAAGAAGGCCCTGGTTGAGGCGGTCATCGAGTACCAGACCGAGACCATTGTCGGCGGCCAGGAACCGATGCTGGCCGCGCTGGACAGCATGGAGGGCCTGCGGGCATGGCGGGACTTCCTGGTCAGGCACCAGGAAGAGCTCGAATGCCGCGGCGGCTGCCCGATCGGATCGCTGGGCAGCGAGCTCGCCGAGACCGACAACCAGGCCCGCGCGAAGGTCGCCGCGGGCCTCGCGCGCTGGGAACAGGGCATCCGCTCCGGGCTCCGGGCCATGCACGCGCGCGGCCAGCTCGGCACCGTCGACCCGGACGAACTCGCCCTGGCGACGCTGGCCGCCCTGCAGGGCGGGCTGCTGCTGACCCAGATCCAGCGCAGCACCAAGCCGCTGCAGACCGCCCTGGATGCCATGCTGGCGCTGATCGCGTATGAGGCAGCCGCCTGAGCCGCCCGCCCGGGCACATCCCCGGTAAGTGGCTGGCCTGCGGCTTGCCTCCCGGGGAGCTGTCTGCCTGCCCGTCGCGGGGGCTGCCTACTCCTGAGGGAGGTAGGCGAGGTTGGCGGCGGTCAGGCTTTCCAGGGCCATCCCGGTCAGCATGCCCTCGGCCAGACGGCGGCTGATGCGCTGGCGGAAGACCACGGCGATGTACTTGTTGGTCAGGTGCGGGCGCCGGGTCATCTGCTCGGCGAGTTCTTGGGCCTGGGGCAGTACCTGGTCCAGCGGCACCACTTTGGCGACCGCTCCCCAGCTGAGGGCTTCCTGGGCGGTGAACGATCCCTGGGTGATCTCCAGGTAGCGGGCCCGGTTCAGGCCGAGGACTTCTTCCCAGACCACGAACAGGCCGTCGCCGGGGGCGATGGCGAAGGCGAGATGGGGCACGTCGGCGAACACGGCGGTGTCGCTCGCGATGACGACGTCGGCGAGCAGCGCGTACTCGCTGTGCACCGTGGCCGGGCCGTTGACCGCCGCGATGATCGGGATCTCCAGGTCGGCCAGGCGCTGGAGGCCGCGCCGGCCCTCGGTGTACAGGGCGTCGGCGGCCATGGGCTTGGTGAGGTCGCCCAGGCTGGGCCCGTCGATGTTGCTGATGAAGCTGTCACCGGTGCCGGTGAGGACCAGCACGCGGTTGTCTTTGTCGAAGGCGATGTCATCCAGCAGGCGGGGCAAGTCGTGGTGGGTGGTGCCGTCGAAGGTGTGCGGGCCCCCGTCAGTGTGGAAGCGCAGGGTCAGCACGCCGCTGGCCGACCTGCCGAGCGCGAAGTTCTCGTACCGGGTGAAGTAGCCCGGATCCTGGGTCAGGTTGCTGGTGGTGCTCACAGCCTTGCTCCTTTGCTCCGAACCGGGAACACCCGGGCGTCCTGCCGAGGGCGCTCCCCTGTCTGTTCTGCCGTGGATCGCTCAGGTCACGTTCCCAACCCGAAAATGGAATGTCAACTCCAAAAACCCCGGTCGGTCATCCCCGGCCGGGATAGGGTCCCGCGCCGCCGATCCGGACACCGCTGGCTCCCGCCGGCCGGGCGGAGCAGGTGCTCCGCCGGGACGAGGCGCCGGATCCGCGGGTTACGCGCCGTAGCCGCCGTCGATATCCAGGGTCGCCCCGGTGACGTAAGACGCGCCGGGGCTGGCCAGGAACAAGACGCCGGCCGCGATCTCCTCCGGCCGGCCCATCCGGCCCAGTGCCACGGAGGCAATCAGCCGCGGCGCGGCGCTGCCCTCGCCGGTGTTCAGCTGGGTTGCCACCAGGCCGGCCTGCAGCAGGTTCACGGTGATGCCCCGCGGGGCCAGGTTCCGCGCGGCACCCCGGGTGAAGCCGGCCAGGGCTGCCTTGGTGCCGGCGTGGTCCGCGACGCCGGCCGCTCCCGTGCGCGTCGCCACGCCGGACCCGATGTTGATGATGCGGCCGCCCTCGGGGAGCACGCGCGCGGCGGCGCGGATGGCGGCCACGATGCTGGTGTAGTTGACCCGCAGCTGGCGGTCCAGAGCCGCGTCGTCGGGTGCGGGGTTGTCGACCGGGCCGAGCACGGCGACCGCGGCGTTGTTCACCAGGATGTCGAGCCTGCCGAACTCGCCGGCCACGTCGCGGACGACCGCGGCCGCCGCGGCCGGATCGGCCTGGTCTGCCTGGATCGAGCGTGCCCGCACGCCCACTGCGCGCAACTCCCCGGCCACGGCCTCCGCGGCCTGCCGGGAGCTCAGGTAGGTGATGGCGACGTCGGCCCCGGCGCCGGCCAGGGCGCGGGCAACAGCTGCCCCGATGCCCCGCGACCCCCCGGTGACAAGGGCGACCTTCCCGGCCAGATCATGCTGCAAGACCATCTCCGCTCCCGTCACCCGCCTCAACACTCGCCCGCGCAAAATGGAATGTCAATTCCATTCTTGAAGGACCAGGCGCCGCGGCCGGGGTCACTGAGCCAGCCGATTCGCGTTCCGAACGAGCCCGCCACGCCACAGCGGACAGCTCGTCCACCGCTTGAGACCGTGATCATTGATCGTCGTGGCATCTGGCTGATCACGCATCCGTTTCGGCCACGATCAAAGTGCGCACAACGCGGTGAAGACCCGCCGCTGGTGCTCGGTGAGCTCCTCCTCGACCGCCCGCCGCAGCGCCCGGGCCAGGTCGCGCCACTCGGACTCCCGGGCCGGGTCGAGGCCGAACCTGTCGGGCAGCCGGTCCCAGTCCCCCGCCTCCAGCGGGACCGCGGGATGGCGCCAGAAATGCCGCCCGATCTTGCCGGACACCTCGAAGATGACGAACTTGTACGCCCAGGTGGTGAACCGGCTCTCGCCGCGGAACTGGCCGATCTTGGCGATGACCGCCAGAACCGCGTCCGCGGCGGCCTGGTACGCCAGATCGTCCAGTTCGGGCCCGGAGATCCGCAACTGCCCGCTGCGGCGGCGCGCTTCGGCCCGCGCGACGCGCAGCAGCATCTCATGCAGCCGGGCCGTGGCGCGCTCCCGGTCGGCCCCGCCCCCGCTCAGCGCCCGAACCCACTCATCCGGCACGGGCGTCTCGTCAGTCACCCGTTCCGGCGGCGAGCCCGGCGCCCTCATGCCCATCAAGCTACTCCAGGTACTGGCTGACGACGCCGGCTCGGCCGTTTAGCCGGAGATCGTGGCTGGGTTGCGGGTCCCGGCGATCTGGCCGGTGGTGTCACCGGTGACGAGGGCGGCGATCATCCTGGCTGGCTGGTCGGGGGAGGCCAGGAGACCCGCATCGCGCATCGTCGCGAACCGGTCGTGCAGTCCGGCGCCGATCTGGGCGGGTGGCTGGGCCAGGATCCAGGCTGGCATCGCGGTGTCGACCGGGCCGGGCCGCACGATGTTGACGGTGACGCCGGTTCCGGCCAGCTCGGCGGCCAGGCCGAGGCTGTGCGCCTCCAGGGCGGCCTTGGAGGCCGCGTAGGCGTTCAGGCCCGGACTCGCGCCTGGAGCCGCGGCGATGGCGCTGGAGACGTTGACGATGCGGCCGTAGCCTTGCTTGATCATCGCGTCCAGGACGGCGAGGGTCAGGCGGACCGGGCCGGTCAGGTTGACCGCGACGGCCCGGGCCCAGTCCTCCGGCCCGGCGGCGGCGGCTGGCCCGGCCGGCTCGACCGTGGCGGCGTTGTTCACCAGGATGTCGACGGCACCCAGTTCGGCCAGGACTTTAGCGGCGATCAGCGACGGCGCGCCGGGCTCGCCGATGTCGGCCTCGATCTGCTGGGCACGGCGGCCGGCCGCGCGGACCAGGGCGGCGGTCTCGGCCAGTTGCGATGCGGTGCGGGCCACACAGGCCACGTCTGCCCCTTCGCGCGCGAGCGCGACCGCGGTGGCGCGCCCGATGCCACGTCCCGCGCCGGTGACTACCGCTACCCTGCCGTCGAGCTGTCGCGACATGATGCTCCTCTGCTGGTTGCGACGAGAGGTTCGGTTCCGCGGGACGCCCGGACGCCCGCCAGGCTCCCACACTGCATTAGCGCCCCGGCAGGCACCCGTCTTACCGTCGCAGCGTGATCACCTGGACCGGGAAGATGGCAGGAGGCGCGCCGCCGGGGCTTCCCGGACCCCGGCCTTGCGCACGGCCGGCCCGGTATCGGGCCATCCGGGACCTGGCCCGTCCCGGAATCTTTCCTGAACGTCATGTACGTGCCTGGGGCGGCCCCGCGAGCGGCTGTCCCGGCCCCGTCAGCGGCCGGGCCAGGCCGCCGTCAGCAACCCGTAAGCCCCGGACCGCCGTCAGCGAGGTAAGACACCGGGCGGTCCGGCCCGCTAACACGCTCGGAGACACAACGATCCGAGGGAGTTCCGCAGGGAACGACTATCCGGCGGCGATCACCGCCGTCAACCATGTCGAGCCGGTGCCGCGCCGCATCCGGGCCTTCCTGGCCGGGGAGAACGTGCTCGACACCACCGGGGCGCTGTACGTGTGGGAGTGGCCGTACTACCCCCAGTACTACATCCCGGTCGCGGACGTGCGCCGTGACCTGCTCATCCCGGAAGGCCATGCCCAGCAGAGCAGGCGCGGCACATCCGAGGCGCATACGCTGCAGGCCGGGCGGGTCCAGCGGCCCGGCGGGGCCCGGCTGCTCACCGACTCGCCGGTCCCGGGGCTGGCCGGCACGGTCCGGTTCGACTGGGCGGCGCTGGATGCCTGGTTCGAGGAAGACGAGCAGGTGTTCCTGCACCCCCGCAACCCCTACGTCCGGGTCGACGCGCTGCGCTCGACCCGCCCGGTGCGCGTCGAGCAGGACGGGATCGTCCTGGCCGAGTCGCCCGCACCGGTCACGGTCTTCGAAACCGGGCTGCCCACCCGGTACTACATCAACCCGACGGAGATCAACTCCGGCCACCTGATCCCCAGCGGCACCGTCACCAGCTGCCCGTACAAGGGCACCACCAGCCGGTACTGGTCAGTCCGCGCCGGCGGCACGGCGCACCCCGACCTGGCGTGGGCCCACGACTTCCCGACCCGCCAGCTCCAGCCCATCGCGGGACTGGTGGCCTTCTACAACGAAAAGGTCGACCTGTTCGTTTGCGGCCAGCGGCTCGAGCGGCCCACGACGCACTTCTTCGCGCCTGCCGGCAGCCCGGACACCCCATGAGCGCGGCAGCGGCAGTGCGCCGCTGGTCCCGGCGCTCCCACCGCGGGTCACCGCACACTTCGCCGTGCCGCTCGCCTCCAGCGCATTGTCGAGCGTGTCCGGCGACAGCGGTGGGGTCAGGCCGGGCTCGGCGTCGATCACAGCCCCCCAGCTGGTGGCCAGGTCCAGATCCTCGAACAGCATCGGCGCCTCAGCCGCGACGAGATCAACCAGCGCGGGGTCGAACTGGGTACCGCTGCGTTCTCGGGCAACGCTCACCGCCCCGTTATTACCCGAGGTGCGGTGATAGACCTCGACCACGTCGGCCAGAGCAACGATCCGGGCCGGTAGCAACAGGTCCTCGCCCTTCGTGCCGTGCGGGCTCCCTTTCCCGTCCCAGCGCTCGAAGGTCTGGGCGATCGTGTC
>CAWCJS010000003.1:0-815852 GCA_963795795.1 uncultured Actinomycetes bacterium
GTCGTCGCGGCCGCCGCGGCGCGGGTCCGGTTCCTCGGCGATGGCGACCAGGATCCCGCCGCTGCGCAGCACCGGCCAGGAACGGGTGGTGGTGGCGCCGCCTACCGGGTCGATCACGACGTCCACGTCGCGGACGCGCTCGTCGAAGCCGCCGGCGTAATCGAGGACGTCGTCGGCGTCGAGCCCGGCCACGAACGCCAGATCCCGCGCGGACGCGGTGGCGGTCACCCGGGCCCCGGCCAGCTTGGCGAGCTGGACCGCGTATGCGCCGACGCCCCCCGCGCCTCCGTGGACCAGGACGTGCTGCCCGGGCCGTAGCCCGGCGTGCTCGTGCAGGGCCTGCCAGGCCGTAAGTGCGCCCAGCGGGACGGCCGCGGCGGCCACGTGACCCACCGAAGCGGGCTTGGGGGCGAGGTCGGCGGCCGGGGCGGTGACGTACTCGGCGGCGGCGCCGGGGCGGTCGAAACCGACCAGGCCGTACACCTCGTCGCCGGGCTGCCAGCCGGTGACCCGGCGGCCCGTCGCGGCCACCACCCCGGACAGGTCGTGGCAGGGGATGGCGGGCCAGGTCTCCGGCCAGGCGAGCTCGCCGGAGGTGACGGCGGTGGCGCGGACCTCGACCAGCAGTTCGCCCGGCCCGGGATCAGGAACCGGGACGCTCTGGCTGGTCAGGCTGGCCGGATCGGAGCTGGAGGCGCACATGGCGCGCATGGTACGCACGGGATCGGTCACGGGCTCGCGTCCCTTCTCCTCAGCCGAGGATCTGCTCGGCCGGAGGCACTCCGTGTTCCCGGCACCAGGCGAGGTAGACCTCACGCTGGGTTCCCGCGTTAACGGACTCGATGACCTTGCCGTTCTGGCCGAGATACTCGATGGTGCCGACGACCTTGATGTGCACGACGCACGGTTCGCCGCCGATCGCTCCCCACCCGTCGACGGTGCCCGCGGGCTCGTACACGTAGGCACCGGGCCCGACTAGCTCGCCCGTGCCGAAGATCTCGCGCGTACCGGCCAGGTTGAAGGCGTGGACCTCGCCGGTGTGGCGGTGGACCGCCACGCTGCTGCCCGGCTCGAGCCGCATCAGCTCGGACCAGCCGTCCGCCGTGAAGCGCAGCGGACGGAACGACTTGCCTGACCCGGTCGGGATCCACGGCATGCTGCCGGTGTCGAGGGGCCGGGCCGGTTCGAAGGTCACATCGTGCATGGGGGTTCCTCCCAACAGTGCGGTACGCCCACGCTACGGCCGGAACGGCCTATCACCCAGGGCCAATCAAACCCATCTTTCTTGGGCCATTTGCCGATGAGCATAAGTCGCCGGTGACGCCGTCGATCCGCTCCCTTATGAGGTCGGCGTGACCGTTGTGGCGTGCGTACTCCTCGATCATGTGCAGGTAGATCCAGCGGATATCGCGGGTGCGCTCCGGATGGTCGCCGTGGCTGGGCACGACGTCATCAAGCTGCTTCGCGGCCACGGCGGCGCGGGCCACCTCGATCTCCGACGTGAAGGCCTCGATGTTGGCGGCCGCGTCCGCGTCCTCGAGCGCCTCGAAGTCCTGGCCGGTCTCGTCCGGGTCGTACGGGAACGTCATGTCGGTGTTCCCCGCGTGGATGCGGAACCACCAGCGCTCCACCTCGGTCATGTGCCGCACCAGGCCCAGCAGGGACAGGCGGGACGGGGGGACCGCCCGCTCCTTGAGCTGATCGGCGGTCAGGCCGGCGCACTTCTGCAGCAGCGTGTCGCGGTGGAAGTCCAGCCACGCCTCCAGCGCCTGGCGTTCACCCGAGATGCGCTCTGGCTCGGTGCGCTCCGCCCGCGGAGCCGTCCATGATCCGGTCATAGCCGCCACGGTACGCCTGCGGTGGGTCACGCCCACCCGCCATCGGTTGAGTAATGCTGGCCCACGGAAATGAGTAGTAGCTGCTCAGGCGCGGCCCGGGGCGCCTGACATGCAATGTGTCTGAACACCCAGACAGCAAAGGAAAGCCCATGACAGGCCCAGGCCGCCCCTGCGCTTGCTTCCTGCAGTACCCGGTACCTCGGCGGCAGCGTCGGCGTCTCGCAGGGCGCGGCCGGCAGCACCTACGTCGTGCTGGTCTTCAAGAACCTCAACAATTACGCCTGCACCCTGTACGGCTACCCGGGTGTCGCGATGGACGCCGGCGTGCCCGTCACGCCGGTCGGCCTGGCCGCGGCCGAGGACCCGACGACACCCAGGGAACTGGTCACGCTCGCCCCGTACGGGACCGCCAGCGCGCTGCTGCGGATCATGACCACCGGCGTCTACTCGCCCGCCGCGTGCCACCCGGTTAACACACAGTTCCTGCAGATCATCCCGCCGGGGCAGACCGTGCCGATCTACGTCGGTTACACCGCGCAGACCTGCGCCAAGCCGATTCAGATCCTCACCGTTGACGCGGTACGGCCAGGCTCAGGCAGCTCCTGAACCCCGGCGCCGGCACGGTACGGTCAGGAGCATGAACCTCGCGCGTGACCTAGCCGACCGCTTCCATCAGCGCTGGCTCGAGGCCAATCCCTTCGTGGCCAGCATGTACGGCCTGCCCGGCTACGACGACCTGGTTCCGGACGAGAGCGAGGAGGGCGCGCAGGCCTGGCGGGCCGAGGTCGCGAGGTTCAGGCGGGAGGCCGACGCGATCGCGCCCGGGTCGCTGACCCTGGCCGATGCCGTCACGCTGGACTGCACGAGGGAGGCGGCCGAGCAGGAGCTCGCGATGATCGACATGGCGCGGGTGGAGTACACGGTCACCGCCATGCAGTACGCCGGGCCGCCCTCCCTGCTGGCGGTGGCCGCCCGGACGGTCCTGCTCGACGAGATGGCGGCCGAGGCCTACCTGATCCGCCTGCGGCGCAGCGGCGCGTGGCTCGATCAGATCAGCGAGCGGCTGCGAGCCGGGGCCAGGAAGGGGCGCCTCCCGGTCGCCCCGCTCACCGAGCAGGCCATCACCTGGGCCGAGGGTGTCCTGGCGGCACCCGTCCCCGAACCGCTGCTGGCCCCGCGTCCGCCGCAGGGGTGGGACCGGGCCGCGGCGTGGGAGGCCGAACGGCGTTCGGTCGCCGCGGAGGTGGTCAAGCCGGCGCTGGAGCGCTGGGTGGCCACCATCCGCGAGCTGCTGCCAAACGCGCGGCCGTCCGGGCAGGCCGGGCTGGTCCACCTGCCGGGCGGCGCGGAAGACTACGCCCGGGCGGTCCGGTGCTATACGACCCTGCCGCTGCAACCCGAAGAACTGCACCAGACCGGGCTGGACCACATCGCCGCCCTGGAGGCCCGGGCCGTGAAGCTGGGCGCGGGCCTGGGTCTTTCCGGGCTGGACGAGGTGTTCGCCGCCCTGCGGGACTCGGCCGGGAAGCTCTCGCCGGCCGAGGCCATCCGCGAGGCCGCGATGGCGGTCAAGCGGGCCGAGGCCCGGGCGGCCGAGGTCTTCCCGCAACCGCTGCCCCCGCCGTGCGAGGTCACGCCGATGCCGGAAGTGGTGGCCGTGAGCGGCGCCGCGCCCCACTACACGCCGCCCCGGCTGGACGGCGGACGAGCCGGGACGTTCTGGTTCAACACGGAGCGGCCCACCGCTGGGACCGGATGGGACATCGAGGTGGTGGCCTTCCACGAGGCGGTCCCCGGGCATCACCTCCAGCTCTCCCGACTGCAGCTGCTCACCGACCTGCCCGCGCTCCAGCGCCAGCGCAGCCTCCCGGTGTTCTCGGAAGGCTGGGGCCTGTACGCCGAGCAGCTCGCCGAGGAAGCCGGGCTGTACGCCGACGACCGCGGCCTGCTCGGCTCGATCAGCTCGGCGCTGATGCGGGCCGTCCGGCTGGTGGTGGACACCGGCCTGCATTACTTCGGCTGGAGCCGGGAGCGGGCGCTGGAGTTCATGGCCGAGCACGTGCCCATGCCGCGGGAGTTCCTGGCCGCCGAGATCGACCGGTACGTGGTGATGCCGGGGCAGGCGCTGGCCTACCTGACCGGCAAGCTCGAGATCATCCGGCTGCGGGAGGAGGCCCAGCGGCGCCAGGGCCCGGACTTCGACCTGCCCGCCTTCCACGCCGCCGTCCTGGACCACGGTTCGCTGCCGATGCCGACCCTGGCGCGCAGCATCGCGGGCTGGCTGGACCGCGCCGGCCCGCAATAGAGGGGTGAGGGCCGGTGCGGCTGATCGTGGTCGGCGCGGGCATCGTCGGGGCCTCGTGCGCGTACGCGGCTACCTCGCTGGGCGCCGAGGTGATCCTGGTGGACGCCGGGAAGCCGGGCCGGGCGACCGCGGCCGGAGCCGGCATCATCTGCCCGTGGTCCGCGCGCGTGACGGACCCGGCGTGGTGCGCGCTGGCCTACGCCGGCGCCCGGGAGTACCCAGCGCTGACCAAACGCCTGGCCGATCTCGGCGAGACCGACGTCGGCTACCGGAAGGTCGGAGCCCTCGCCCTGGCCGAACGCGACGAAGACCGCGAGCAGCTCCGCCAGGCGCTGCTGGCCCGCCGGGCCGCCGCACCGGAGATCGGCGACGTGGCCGAGGTGTCCGGCGCGGACGCGCAGCGGTTGTTCCCGCCCCTGCGGGCGGGCGCCGCAGCGGTGTACATCGGCGGCGCGGCCCGGGTCGACGGCCGGAAGCTCGGCGGCCGCGCTGGCCAGGGTCGCCGCCCGGCAGGGCGCCGTGGTCAGGGACGGCGAGGCGTACCTGGCCCAAGCCTCCGGGCGGGTCACCGGGGTGCGGCTCGACGGCCAGTTGCTTGGGGCCGACGCGGTCGTCGCCGCCACCGGCGCGTGGACCGGATCGTTCCTCCAGCCGGCCGGCCTGACGATCCCCGTCGAGGCCCAGCGCGGCCAGATCATGCACATCGGGCTCGGCGGGGTCGACACCAGCCGGTGGCCGGTGGTCCTGCCCGGCGCCAGCGGCCACTACATACTGGCCTTCGACGACGGCCGGATCGTGGCCGGCGCGACCCGCGAGACCGGTTCCGGCTTCGACTACCGGGTCACCCCGGCCGGCCTGGCCGAGATCCTCGAGCAGGCGCTGGCCGTGGCCCCCGGGCTGGCCGACGGCACCTACCTGGAAACCCGGGTCGGCTTCCGCCCGATGGGCCCGGGCATCCGGCCGCTGCTCGGACCGGTGCCCGGGCTGGCTGGCCTGGTCGTCGCCACCGGCCTGGGCGCCACGGGGCTGACCATGGGCCCGCTGGCCGGCTCGCTGGCCGCGCAGGCGGCGCTGGGCCTGCCGCCCGCCCTCGACCTGGAGCCCTTCGCCCCGCTCGGTTAGCCCTATCCGGCCAGGTCCGTGCGGCGGAGGCGGATTACGCTCGCGGCCACCACCAGGCTGAGCACGGCGATCGCGGCGGCGACCAGGAAGGCGCGGAAGCGCTGACCAACGTGAGCCGGCACGCCGGCCGGGCCTGAGCGTCGGTTCGCCTGCATTACACGCCGGACGCCCTCTCGGTTCAGGTCGACGACGACGGACTTGGCGCACCCGCCGGCCCGGGCCCGCGGCCGGGCGGCCCGGGACTGGGACTGATCGGCATGCGGGAACGGGCCGCCGCGCTCGGCGGCCGGCTCAGCGCCGGATCCCGAGCGGCGGAGGCTTCCGGGTCAGCGCCGAATTCCCCGCGCGGGAACCGTCCTGATCAGGATCCTGCTCGCCGACGACCAGGCGCTGATCCGCAGCGGCATCCGGTCGCTGCTCGAGGCCGAAGACGATATCGAGGTGGTCGCCGAGGCCGCCGACGGGCGGCAGGCCGTGACGCTGGCCGCCGAGCACCTTCCGGACATCGCCCTGGTGGACATCCAGATGCCGGTGCTTGACGGCATCGAGGCCACCCGGCAGATCGTCGCGGACGAGCGGCTGAGCCACGTGCGCGTGCTGATCCTCACCAACTTCGGGCTCGACGAGTACATCTTCCGCGCGCTGCGGGCCGGGGCCAGCGGATTCTTGCTGAAGGACACCGATCCGGCCGGGCTGCTGGAGGCGCTGCGGGTAGTCATGCGCGGGGACGCGCTGCTGTCTCCCGCCGTCACCCGCCGCCTGATCAGCGAGTTCGTCGCCCGGCCGGCGGACGCGGTCGCCGCGGCGGGGATGGAGCGCCTCACTAACCGGGAACGCGAGGTGGTGGCCCTGGTCGCGCACGGCCTGTCCAACGACGAGATCGCCGAGGCCATGGTGCTCAGCCCCACCACCGCCAAGACCCACG
Organism: uncultured Actinomycetes bacterium; assembly: GCA_963795795.1. Classification (GTDB taxonomy): domain Bacteria; phylum Actinomycetota; class Actinomycetes; order Streptosporangiales; family Streptosporangiaceae; genus Palsa-504. The sequence continues at coordinate 6,191 of CAWCJS010000003.1, forward strand.
TCAGCCGGGCGATGATCAAGCTCGGCGCGCGCGACCGGGCGCAGCTCGTGGTCTTCGCCTACCAGGCCGGCCTGGTGGCCCCGCGCTCCGCCCTGTAACCAGGTCATGTCGATCTGGCGCTCGAAGGTGAGGTAACCGGCCCGGGCGAAGGCCGCCGCCATCGGAGCGTTACCGACGTCGGTGGAAGCGCGGATTCGCGGGACGTTCTGCGCGGCGAGCAGGCCCGTGCCCACGGCCAGCACGTCGTTGATGTAGCCCTGGCCGCGATAGGCCGGCACCACGCCGAGGTAGGCGATGATCGGGTTGTAACCGTTGTGCGCGGGGATCACGAACCCGATCGGTTCTCCGTCCGGCAGCGTCGCGACTCGCCACCATTCGTGCGGGCTCGGGTAGCGCTCGAGTTCGCCGTGGTACTGCTCCTGCGCGGCCTGACCGGGGGTCATCCGGGTCAGCTCGTCGCGGCCGTGCGCGTCGAGGGTGCCGTCCAGCACGAGCGTCATTAGCTCGATGAGCTCGCCGGGGCTGCGGACCGGCCGGAAGGCGAGTCGCCCGCTGAGCTCGGCCACCGGCGTGCCCGGTCGCCATTCCAGGCGCAGCCGTTCGACGAACAGCGCGGCCCCCACCCGTTCGAGGGCCCCCATCCGCTCTTCGACCGCCTGCCGGGTGGGAGCGTGGTCGCGCCAGTCCGGCGGGAGGAACCGCCCGTACTCCGGGGGCTTCGCGCCAGCGGGGACTACCGCGGCCAGGGCGGTTTTCAGCAGCCGAACGCCGTCGTCGGGGTCGCCGTCGATGTCGAAGATGTCCATCAACAGCGGGTTCTGGTCGCCGGGCCTCGACCACCATCCGGCCCGGGCGACCACGCGGTCGCCGCGCAGCGCGAGCCACAGCCATTCCGGGCGGCGGCGGACGGCCGCCAGGTCGTCACGGACCTCGGCGTTGAGGACGTAAGGCAAGCGGTTGAACAGGTCCAGCTCATCGGGCCCGGTGATCGGGCGCAGGGTCAGGTCATCCTGATTCGGGTTCACGGCATTCTCCGTCTGGAGGCGCCCTGCCCGCTCCGGGAGCAGCTCAGCTGGTTACCCGGGAGGACACGAGCGCGGTGGGTATGGCGTACATGGCTCAGCCCTCCTTCCTCGTGGCTACGGATAGCTCCGGCCACCACTTCTATCCGGCCTCGTCCCGTTACGGCAACCCATTAACCGACCGCCAGGGGGCGACCCAGTTGTCGTCCAGCAGGTCCGGTCGGCGCAGGTAGGACATCATCAGCTGGACCGACTCGGCGGCGTCGCGCGTCACCCGGAAGCACGCGGCCGCCGAGCCGCAACTTTCCGGCGCGAACGCCCTGGCCATCGCCACCACCGTGTCCGCCAGGCCGGCCAGTTCGCTGGCGTCTTCCGGCTCTAGCGGCCACGCCCCGTGGCCGGATGCGGCGCCCGCGCTGGCCACCTGGTCGCGTAGCCAGTCCCACGGGCTGGCGGTCAGCGCCGCGTCCCACGCCCTCGGGCACGGCTCGTTATCAGCGAACCTGGGGTGGAAGTGAGCCACGCCGTAGCTGCCGGGCGGGTCGCCGATGCGGTCGAACAGGTCGGCCCGCCACAGCGGGCGGTCCACCGTGACGACCTGCGCGGCCGACTCGCTGCCGCGGTGCTGATGCGGCACGAGCTCACGCAGTTCGATCCGGGCGCCGTGCTCCATGGACGCGTCGTCCAGGTCAATCTCGAACCAGTGCCGCGCGATGACGGCGCACCGCGACAGGGCGAGGATCTGCTGCACCCTACCTCCGCAACGTGACGGTCCCAGGCTACTGGCCAGCAGCGCGTCGGCCAGGAACTGGTGCCCAGCGGAAAAATGGGTGGCCGCCGCTGGGTGATCGTGCCTACGATCTTCGTGCTTGTCGAGCCACGGAGGACGATCGTGTACCGCCACCAGGCCATTTGACCGGTCCTGGCCAGCGCCGCCGGGATTAGCCTCCGGCGCGTCTCGCGCCACGCGCGATCGCATCGCTGCTTGAGGCCGGTATGCCCTGGCTCGACCTGGCCGACCGGTTCGGGCCACCGCCTCATTGCTGCCGACCGCGAGGCCATCCGTGGCTCCCGCCCGCCCGGCGCGCCGGCCCGCCATCGCCATCTTCGGGCCGACGTCGTCCGGCAAGACCGCGCTGTCGCTCGACGTCTGCGAGGCCGCGTCCCGGCGCGGCCTGCGCCCGGTCGTGCTGAACGCCGATTCCAGGCAGGTCTACGCCGGCCTCGACGTCGGCACGAGCAAGATCAAGCCCGCGCAGATGCGCGGGTTCGAGCACCGCTTGCTCGACGTGGCCGACCCGTCGTCGAAGCTGCCGCTGGAGGCGTACGCCCAGCTGGCGCGGGACGAGCTTGCGTCGCTCGCTGCGGCGGAGGATGCCCTGCCCATCCTGGTCGGCGGCACGGGCGTTTACGTCCAGTCCGTACTGGCCGGCTGGGACCTGACCGGGACGGGCACGCTCCGGCGGTCCATCGAGCGCGACTTCCCGCCCGGCGACGCCGAGGCGGCCTACCAGGTGCTCGCGCGGCTCGCGCCCGGGGCGGCCCGGCGCGTGCACCCGAACAATTACGAGGCGATCCTCAACGCCCTGGTGCGCCGGATGGCCGGCGAGGCGGGCCAGCCGGTGGCGGTGCCGTTTGCGTTCGCGGTGTACGGCGTCGACCGAGGGGAGGCGGAGACCGATCGACGGATCGAGGCGACGCTGGACGCCCAGATCCGCGACGGGCTGCTGGCCGAGATCGCCGTGCTCGACCGCCGGTACCGGCTCGTCGAGCACGCCCGTCGGCCGGGGCACCTGCGCAACGTGGTGGGCCAGACGCACGGGTATCGCGAGTTCGTCCACGTAGCCGCCTGGACCGGCCGGGCCATCGCGGAACTCGACGGCGCCGACCTGGCCGCCGCCCGAGCCGAAGCGCTCGCCCACATCCGGGCGTACTCACGACGGCAGCGGTCGTGGTTCCGCAAGCTGGGCGCGTCGCGGGTCGACCGCCGATCGGCGGCGAAGACCATAATGTCGCGGCTGCCGTGACCGCGCCGTCACGGCGTCAGCCGGTAGAAGCGCAGCATTCCCGCGTTGACCGGCAGGGTTTCCAGGTCACGGAAGCCGGCTTGCTGGGCGTACCGGCGCAGCGTCGCGGGTCGCAGCACGGCTCCGGTCGCGGCGGTGTCCTCATCGCCCATGACGGCCGGCAGGCAGGCGACCACGCTCCAGGAATAGTGGTATTGCTCTTCGGCGGAAGCGGGGGCGGTGAACTCCTCCTCGACCCGTTCGTCGGCCACGATGACGCATCCTGATTCCCTGAGCAAACCGCGGGCCACGCGCAGCGCATCCACCGGGCGGGACATGTCGTGTAGCGCTTCGAAGATCGTCACCAGGTCGTACCGGCCGGATACGCCGGGGCCGGACGCGTCCGCGACGGAGAATGTGACCCGGCCCGCCAGGCCGGCTTCCTCCGCATTGGCCTGGGCCGCCCGGATCGCATCCGCGTCCAGGTCGAAACCGTCGACGCTGATCAGCGGGTAAGCCTGCGCCATGGCGATGCTGGACCAGCCCGTGCCACACGCCAGATCGGCCACCCGCGCGGGCGGCTCGCTGCGCAGCCGCAGGTCCACGTCCGCGATGTCCGGCAGCCACTGTTTCCCCAGGAGGTTGAGGAACACGGCCCGGTTGAACTCCGGCCGGCCTTCCGGTGCCCAGGGCAGCGGAGGCGGTCCGCCGCCACTCCGCATCGCCGCGGCCACCTCCGGCAGCCAGCGCGCGGCGCGGACGATCTCGATCCCGTTGAACCCCTGGTAGCGGACATCATCGGGTTCGGCCAGAACGGGCGCGTACCCGGGCAGCAGCCAGTACCGGCGCTCCAGCGGCCCGGCCGCCGGATCATCCACCTCCAGCAGCCCGCTGGCGGCGTGGTGTTCCAGCCATTCGCGGACGTACCGCTCGACGGTGCCCGTCCGGGCGGCCAGCTCCGCTGAGGTCGCCGGGCCGTCGGCGTGCAGCGCCTGGTACAGGCCGAGCCGTTCGCCCAGGTACACGGTGAGCAGTTCCAGCGCGCCGGCCATGTCACGGAACAGCCGGGCGGTCAGCTCTTCCGGGTCGCCACGTTGTCCCTCTGCCCCCAGATCCTCCTCAGCTCCCATGCCCGCCAAGCTACGTCACCGGAAGACAACCGGCCGCAGGCCCCTGCTGCCACGGTCCGACGGCCGTTCCGGTGCCGGATGAGGCCCGGTATTGGGCCGGGATTCATCCGTGGGCCCTGGCACGGTCGCCCGGCCGGGTGGATGCTGGGCCTGTGCGCGGGTCAGTGGATCGCCGGGCAGCGTCGCGGCGCCGGGTGGTCGGCGTCGCGGGGATGGTGATCGCGGCCGGGATGCTGACCTCGTGCGGGGGAGCGGGGACCGGCACCCGTGCTAGCCCCAGCCCCGGTCCGCTTGGCGGCGCGCCCGGTCAGGCTGGTTCCGCGGCGAGCGGGCCGTGCGAGGCCTCGCGGACGCCGGCGGCCAGCGCGGGTCCCCGCATGCCGATGCTGCCGGGGCCCGGGTCGGTCGTGATCAGCTATCAGCTCAACGGCGTCGCCGCGCTGTCGGCGGCCAGCGCGTGGGCGGTCGGTACCACAGACTCGACGGACCCGAGGGTGGTGCGCTGGAACGGCAGCACGTGGACCGAGCGGGTACTCTCCCTTTCCCCCGGCCAGCCGGGCAATCCTCCCGGGGGTTTCCAGGCGGTCGCCGCGGTGTCCGCCGATGACGTCTGGGCGGTCGGCGTGAACACCGGGGGGCTCCTGGCCGAGCACTGGGACGGCCGGGCCTGGACGGTGGTGCCGACGCCGACCCCGAGCCGGCTGGGCGGCAGCGTCTTCCTGCAGGGCATCGCGGCGGCGTCCGCCCGGGATGTCTGGGCGGTGGGCGGGTCCGACCAGCCCGTGATCGTGCACTGGGACGGCCGCGCCTGGACGATCGTGCCCAGCCCGGTCCCGGCCGGGGCCGACTCTGATCTGTACGGCGTGGCCGCCGTATCGGCCGGCAGCGCGTGGGCGGTCGGCGATACCTGGCCTACCGGAGGCACGCGGGCCCCGATGATCGAGCACTGGAACGGGACCGCCTGGAAGGTCGTGCCCGGCCCGGCGATCCCCGGCGGGGGAACCCTGGCGGCGGTGGCCGCCGCGTCGCCCCGCGACGCCTGGGCGGTCGGCGCCAGGGGAGGCCAGGCCGGCGGGGGCAGCGGGCTGATCGAGCACTGGGACGGCCGGGCCTGGACGATCGTGCCCAGCCCGGACCTGGCCGCGGGCGGGGTCGGCGGCGAGCTGCACGCGGTCACGATCGTGCCGGATGGCAGCGCCTGGGCGGTCGGCGAAGCCTTCTGCCCGCGCCAGGGGATCCTGACCGTCATCGAGCACTGGGACGGCCGGACCTGGTCCCTGGTGCCGAGCCCCGCCTCGGGCGAACTGGACGGCGTGGCCGCCTCCTCCCCGTCCAGCGCCTGGGCCGTCGGCTCCTGGTCCGCCAGCTCCACGGCGATCATCGAGCACTGGAACGGGACGGCCTGGACCTGGCCCGCCGGCTTCTGCGCCGCCCCCTCCGGCCCGGGCTGCTACCTGCCCAGCACCGGCTCCCCGTAGTAACCTTTGCCTACCCCGCGGGAGGTCAGCGATGGCGTCGTATGAGTCCGTGATCGGCACCCTGGAAGCCGAACTGACCGCCGTGACGGACGTGTTCCGCGGCCTGGAGCCGGATCAGTGGCAGCGGGCGACGCTGCTGGTGCCGGTGGACCCCGAGCTGCCCAGGTGGACCGTGTTCGAGCTGGCCGGCCACTTCGACATTGCCATCGGGCTGACCCGCATGCTGATCGCCGGCCGCGAAGACGCCCAGCCGGCCCGGGACCGGACCAGCTTCTTCATCAACCCGCGCTCGGAAACCGGCCCGGTCGTGTACTCCTACGCCTACACCATGGTCGAGGGCAAGACGCCCGCCGACATGCCCGGCGTGCTGGCCGAGACCTTCACCAAGACGGTGACCGAGGCGCGCGCCGTCCCGGCCAGCCTGGTCGGTCCCGGCTACTTCGCGCCCATGCGCGCCGACGAGTTCGTCGCCAGCCGGATCGTCGAAGCGGTGGTGCACGGCATCGACCTGGCCCAGGCGCTGGGCACGCCGTACTTCGCCACCGCCGAGGGCGTCGCCGCGACCGCCGCGATCCTCGATGACCTGCTGGCCCGGCGGACCACCGGCGCGAGGCCGGCCGAGCTGGCCGACGACCTGGACTGGATCCTGGCGGCGTCGGGCCGGGCCGAATCCAGCGACAACAGGCTGCCGCTGATCGGCTGACCTACGCGGTCAGCAGGCCGCTGAGGATCCGCGCAAGGATGTCCCGGTACCGGCCATCCGAACTGTCATCCGCCTCGGGTGGGCTGGTCGGGGCTGGTGATGGCGCCGACGTCAGCAGTTCCGCCAGCCGGGGGTGGTGGCCGGCCGCGAGGACGTGCTGCAGGTAGGCCGCGTTGCGCTGCTGCCGGGCCGGGCCGCCCGCGAGCTCGTTCAGCACGAACAGCGCGGTGGCCGCGTTGAGCAGGGCGAAGGCTTCGAGCTTGGCCGCGGTGCTGGCCGGGTTGGGGGCCAGCGCTTCCAGGACGCGCTCGAGGAGCACGAGGCCGTTGGGGCCGAGCACGGAACGGGTGATGAGCAGGGGCGGCAGCCACGGGTGGCGGCGCATGATGGCGCGCGCCTGCTCGCCGATGTCGAGGAGGTCGGTGAGCCAGTCGCCGGTCGGCGCCGTGGCGGCGTACTCGGCGCCGGTGGCGTCGATCATCAGGTCGAGCAGGTCCTCGCGGGTGTCGAGGTAGCGGTACAGCGACGCCGCTCCGGTCCCCAGGTCGCCGGCGACCCGCCGCATGGATACCGCGTCCAGCGCCTTCCCGGTCGGCGATCGCGATCGCGGCGGCGGTGATCTCGTCCCTGGAGTGCTGAGGCGGGCGGCCGGTCGCCGCGCGCTCAGGGCGCATCCAGATAGGGTCGCCGCCTTCGGTTGCTGCCATCCGCGCTCCCGCTGCCTTGTTTGCGAACATCGTACGCCAACTGCTAGTCTAGTTTGCGAACGAGTGTTTGCGAAGTCGGCTTGGAGGGATCGTGGCGGTATCCGGATCCGGGCAGGCCCGGTACGCGGTTAACGGCCAGGTGCGGATCGCGTTCGAGGATATGGGCGGCGCGGGCGGCGATCCCCTGTTGCTGATCATGGGGCTGGCCGTGTCACGGTTCTGGTGGCCGGATGCCCTCGTCGCTGAGTTCGTCCGCCGCGGGTTCCACGTCGTGGCCTACGACCAGCGCGACGCCGGGCAGTCCACCCACTTCCCGGATGCGGGGACGGGCGGCCCCCTCGCCGCGGTGCTGCGCAGGCGCTCGCCGGCCTACAGCGCCGAGGACATGACCGACGACGCGGTCGCGGTGCTGGATGCGCTCGGCTGGGACTCGGCACACCTGTTCGGCCACTCGATGGGCGGGCAGGTGGCCCAGCGCACGGCCCTGCGCCACCCTGCACGGGTACGGAGCCTCACCTCCTCGGCCTCACTGCCCGGCGACGCCAGCCGCCTGTCGGCGGGCCGGTACGTTCACCTCGGCCTGGTGGCCAAGCTGGCCAGGATGAAGTTCCCCGAAGGCCGCGACGGTGACATCGCGCTGGCGGTCGCGGTCACGCGCGCCATCGCGTCGGCGGCCTATCCCTTCGACGAGCAGGCGGTGCGCGCGATGGCGGCGCGGGACCAGGTCAGCGGCGTGCGTGACACCGCTGCGCAAAGCCGCCAGGCCGGCGCGAAATGGCACGGGGGTCGGCTGTCCCAGCTCCGCATGCCGACTCTCGTCCTGCACGGCTCCGACGACCCGCTGCTGCGCCCGGCCGCGGCCCGGCGCACCGCCCAGGCGATCAGCGGAGCCCGGCTGGTCATACTGCCCGGGGTCGGGCATTACCTGCCGGCCGAGGTGTACCCGCAGGTAGGCGGCGAGGTCCGGGCCCTCGCCGACCGGGCCGGCCCGGTGCCGTCGCAGACCGGCGCAGCGTAAGGGAGATCGTTGGCTTACCGTGGAGGCATGACCGCATGGGGCAACCTGCCGCCCGCCTTGCCGCCGCACGGCACGGTGCTGGCCTGGGCGCGGGGCTGCCGGTGCGACGAGTGCGACCGTGAGTACCAGCGATTCAAGTTCGAACTGGCCTGGCGAGGGCCGGTGCGGCTCCCCGCCGAGCCGGAGCCTCGCAAGCTGGACGCCGGCACCCTCGCCCGGCTGGAACCGGCGGTGAGCCAGTCCGAGTGCCCCGTGTGCGGCGCGCTGCCCCATCAGCGGTGCCGTAACCTGGCCTTCCCTCAGCATTACGCGCCGACTCATCCCGAGCGCAGAACTCAGGCAAGCACTAATTAGACCGCCCGCGGGGTGACGAGCAGGCACTGGGCGGCCACGCCCACCGGGCCCTTCTGGTCGGAAAGCACCGAGGTGGCGAGCCCGGTGCCGCCGGTGGAGATGGCCGTGCTCGCATCCAGGCAGATCCACTCGCCGACCGCTTCTCGGTGCACGTGGACGGTGAGCTCGGGATTGATGAACAGCCAGCGGGTCATGTCGAGTTCCCAGGAGATGCCGCTGCCGCTGTCGGCGATGGTGAGCACGCGCTCCAGCGGCGCGGGCTCCTCGTCCGGTACGAGCGGATACCGCATCCGCCCCCACAAGGTGGCAGGCCCCGCCGCGTCGAGGCTGCCCCGGACCTGTCGCCACTCGATGGCCGAGATGTACCCGTCCGCCCACTCAGCTGGCGGCAGCATCGGGGGCCCGTCCGGCGGTCCGGGAGGTACGGGGCGCCGGGACGCCACGTCCGGGCTTTCGGTCCTGAGCACCCGCCAGGCCGCGGCCCGGGCCACCTCGCGGCCGTCCGCGCTCGCGGTGGCCTCGAGGAGTTCCACGCTGCGGCCCGGGCGCGCCACGCGGGCCTGCACGCTGAGATCACCGACCGGGATGGGGCGCAGGATCTCGCAGGTGAAGCGGCTAATCATCATGTCGGCCCGCGGCTGGCAGCGCTGCACGGCCCGGCCGAGCAGCGCGCTCGGCGGCCCGCCGTGCTGGCTGCGGGCGTCCCACGGGCCGGCCGCGTGCGGCGTGGCTCGCCACCAGCCCTCGCCGAGCGGAACGTAAAAGCTGTCTGCCACGCAACGAAGGTTACCGACCAGTCACGTGACGGCAGGGAAACACGATGCCGGCTGGTCGACCAGCGGCGTCTCGATCCGGGCGGGCGGCGTCACGTCGTCAGCCCCAATCCGCCGTCGAGGGACACGCATTCGCCCGTCATGTACCGCACCGTCAGCAGCCACTCGCACAGCTCGGCAACTTCGTCTGGCTCACCCGTCCGGTGCAGCGGAGCCCGGCCTTCGATGAGCTTCCTGGTCTCCGACCAGTCAGCGGTCCACGGCGTCTCGATCATGCCCGGCGCGATCGCGTTGACCAGCACGTCCGGCCCCAGCGCCTTGGCCAGCAGTTTGGTCATGTGGATAACGCCGGCCTTGGACACCGCGTACGGCACGCTGCTGCCGACCGGGCGGAGGCCGGCGACCGACGCGATGTTCACGATCGAGCCGGGCTGCGCCCGCCGCAGCGCAGGCAGGGCCGCCACCGTCATCTGCCACGTGCCCACCAGGTTCACGTCGAGGATGCGCCGCCACACCGCCGCGTCGGCGGTCTCGACATCCTCGTGCGGGATGACGGCGGTGGTGGCGGCGTTGTTGACCAGGGCATCGATCCGGCCCCAGCGGTCGAGGGCGGCGGTGGCGATGGCCGCGCAATCCTCGGCTCGTGACACGTCACCCTGGACGTAGATGGCGTCGTCGCGCCCGGCGACGAGCTTCTCGCCGGCTTCGCGGCTGGAACGGGAGTTGACCACGGTGGCCCACCCTGACGCGATGCAGCGGGACGCGATCGCACGCCCGATACCGCTCGTCGATCCGGTAACGATGACGACACGCTGGTCAGCCACTGAACCCTCCTGTTTGCGGGCGGTGCTCCGGCAACACTCTCGTCCCGCGTGCGCGTCCCGTCCAGTGGGCTGACCTTGCTATGAAGAGGTCTCGGCTCTTGCGGCCTCACCGGCGGGCGGGTCGCCGCAGTCGAGCGTGCGGACCGGGTTGGTCAGCGTGCCAAGGCCGCCGATGGTGATGCTCACGAGGTCGCCGTCGGCCAGGGTAAAGGCAGGCGGCGGGACCAGCGGCGTGCCGGTGAGCAAGACCGCGCCGACCGGGAACGTGACCGCCCGTCCGAGCCAGCCGGCCAGATCCTCGAAGGTCCGCAGCATCGACGACGCAGAGGTCTCGCCTTGGTAACCGATGTGGTCGCCGCGCCGGATCACCAGCTGGATGGACATGTCCCGGCTCGCCGGGACGGGCACGAGGCACGGGCCCAGGGCGCATGACCCGTCGTAGACCTTGGCCTGCGGCAGGTACAGCGGGTTGGCGCCCTCGATGCTGCGGGACGACATGTCGTTACCGATGGTGATGGCCGCCACCTCGCAGGCCGCGGACAGGAGCAGCGCGATCTCGGGCTCGGGCACGTCCCAGGTGGAATCCGAGCGGATCGTCACCGGCTCGCCGGGACCGCGCACGCGAGGTCCCGATGACTTATAGAACAGCTCAGGCCGAACGGCGCGGTAGATGGCCCCGTAGATGGCGGCGTATGCCGACTCGGCCTGGCGCGCGTCGCGGGAAGGCGCGTAGGTCACCCCGGCGGCCCACACCTCCTGGGACTGCACCGGTGCCACCACCCGCGCCGGTTCCGGGAGTTCGCGTCGTGGCGCCGCCAGCAGCCGCTCCCAGAACTGGGCCGCCGGACCGGCCAGCAGCTCATCCAGGCTCAGGCCTTCGACTAGCGCGGCGGGGCCGCCCTCCGGCGTGCCGATCGCCAGGTGAAAACTACCGTCGGCCAGCGCCACCCGGTAGACAGCCTCCGTCATTACTACCCCCTCACGACTGATACGGGATCTGCGCGAGCTGCCGCAGTCACCAGGGGACCAGGGTCCCGTCCCAGGAGAAGAACTCCCCAGTGGGCCCGTCGTCCGGCAGCAGCGCGAGCCGGACCGCCCCTGCCGCAGCCTCGGCCGGATCGCCGCCGCTGGCCGCGGCGGTGGCGTTGAGGTCGGTCCGACGCAGGCCGGGGGCCAACGCGTTGACTTTGATGCCGTCGTCGGCCAGGGTGTGGGCGTAGAACACCGTGAGCGCGTTCAGCGCGGTCTTGGACGAGCGGTAGGCGGCGTACCGGCCGGAGGAGTGCCGAGACTGCGGGTCGGTGGCCCAGGTCAGCGACCCGGTGCCGCTGGAGACGTTCACGATTCGGGGGTGCGCGGACCGCCGCAGTGCGGGCAGGAAGGCGTTGGTCACCGCGACGACCCCGAACACGTTCGTCTCGTAGATACGGCGGAACGTGTCAGCGTCCTCCTGGTCCGGGGTCTTGTCGTCGCCAGAGATCCCGGCGTTGTTAACCAGGATGTCCAGGGTGCCGACCTGGCGCGCGGCCTCGGCGATACTCCCGTCGTCGGTCACGTCCAGGACGAGCAGCCTGGTGTCGCCGCCTATCTCACCGGCGGCGTGCTCCCCTCGCGCCGCGTCGCGTGAGCCGAGGTAGACGGTGAGTCCTGCGTCCGCGAGCTGGCGGGCGATCTCCCTACCGATGCCCTTGTTGGCGCCGGTGACGAGTGCAACCAAGTTGTCCACGCCGTCGAAGCTACCTGACTGGACCTCCCCGCAGCAGACTCCCGCCGCTGCCTATGGCGGTCGGCGCCCTGGTGCGCTAGCTTCCGGCTATGCCAGTAGTCGCAGCGAACGGGATCGAGATCAACTACACCGACTCGGGAGGCGAGGGTCCGGCCGTGGTGTTCAGCCACGGGTTCCTGATGGACCAGACGATGTTCGACCGGCAGGTCACCGCGCTGGCGCCGGAGTACCGGGTGATCACCTGGGACGAGCGCGGGCACGGCGGCACCTGGGCGACCGGGCCGTTTACGTACTGGGATTCGGCGGCCGACGTGCTCGCGCTGCTCGACCAGCTGGGCGTGGAGCGCGCCGTGCTGGCCGGCATGTCCCAGGGCGGCTTCCTGTCGCTGCGCGCGGCGCTGACGGCACCGGACCGGGTCCGGGCGCTAGTGCTGATCGACACCCAGGCGGGCGTGGAGGACGCGGCCGTGGCGCCAGCGTACGAGCAGCTCCATCAGGTCTGGCTGGACAACGGACCCGGGCCGGTGCAGGAGGTGGTCGCCTCGATCATCTTGGGGCCGGGCCAGTGGGATGACTGGTACGCCAAGTGGAACGAGCAGTACACGGAGTGGGCGCCGGACGACCTGGGGCAGCTTAGCTGGCCGTTCCGGTGCCTGATGGACCGGGACGACATCACCGGCCGGCTCGCCGAGATCACCAGCCCGACCTTGATCGTGCACGGGACGGCCGACGCCGCGATCCCGATGGAGCGGGCGGAAGCGGTCCGTGACGGCCTGGGCGGCCCGGTCACCCTCATCCCCGTCGAGGGCGCGGCGCACGCCTCGAACGTGACCCACCCCGACGAGGTGAATCAGGCCATCCGCGCGTTCTTGAGCGGGCTTGACGGCGGGTAACGGGCTGACCTGCCCTCCAGGAAGGATTGAGCAGACTTCCGGCTGGCGGTCAGCAATCGGTCAGGTTCCGCCCACATCCTGAGGCCATGGAAGCGGTAGCGCCGGCACGCTTGCTGGTCGTGGACGACGAATCGACGATCCTGGAGTTGCTTTCCGGGTCGCTGCGGCTGGCGGGGTTCGAGGTGGTGACGGCGGCGAGCGGTGCCGGGGCGGTCCGCGCCGCCGCGTCGGCACGGCCGGACCTCGTCCTGCTCGACGTGATGATGCCGGACGGCGACGGGTTCGAGGCGCTCCGCCGGATACGTTCCGGGGGGTCGCAGGTTCCGGTAATCTTCCTGACCGCCCGGGACGAGGTGCCCGATCGCGTCAAGGGCTTCGCCGTGGGCGGAGACGACTACCTCATCAAGCCCTTCAGCCTGGAGGAGCTGCTCGGCCGCATCCGGGCGGTGCTGAGGCGCACCCGGCCAGGCGCACCCCGTGCCCGGCTGCGCGTCGCCGGCCTCGAACTCGACGAGGCCGCGCGCGAGGTCCGGCGGGACGGTGCTCTGGTCGCGCTGACGCCTACCGAGTACCGGCTGCTGCGGTTCCTGATGGTGAACGCTGGCCGGGTGGTCAGCAAGGGCGAGATCCTGGACCATGTCTGGGAGCACGACCCGGACCGCGACAGCAATGCGGTCGAGCCGGTCCTGAGCTACCTGCGGCGCAAGGTTGACCAAACAGAGCCGAGACTGATCCACACCGTCCGCGGTTTCGGATATGTACTGCGGATCCCGCCCCCGTGAGATCGGACCGGGCGGGCCAGGCAGCACGGGCCGGCTGGTGGCGGGCGTTCGTCCGGGGTGCGTCGCTGCGCACCCGGGTGCTGGCCGCCGCCGCGCTGCTGGTCGTCCTGACCTGTATGGTGACCGCGGTGCTCTCCACCACGCTGCTGCGCGGCTACCTCCTGTCCAGGTCAGACGCCCAGCTACGGGACTTCGCGACCGTCGCGACCCGCATCGTGCAGCGAGAGCAACTCCAGCCCGCGGACAACAGCAGCCGTCCTGCGACACTGCCCACGCAGTTCCTCGTCGAGGTGGTCAGCGCGGCCGGGAAGATCAGCATGGCGGGCGGGCCGCTGGGCGCGGCCGACGGGCCGCGGCTGTCCGCCGCGCAGCTCAGCCAGACCGGAACGCCGTTCACCGTCCCGACCGCCGGTACCTCCGGAGGCACCTGGCGTGTCCTGGTACAGCGCCTGACCGGCGGGGGTCATCTGGTCATTGCCTACAGTCTCGGCGAACTCGACAGCACAGTCAACCGCCTGGAATTCGCCGACGGGCTGGCCGCGGGCGCCGCCATCGTGCTGCTGGCCGCTGTCGGCCTGCCGCTGGCGCGGGCCAGCCTGGCGCCGCTCCAGAGGATCGAGTCGACGGCTGCGGCAATCGCCGGCGGTGACCTGTCCAGGCGGATCGACCTTCCGGCCGGGAACACGGAGGTCGGGCGGCTGGCCGGGGCGCTGGATGCGATGCTGGCCAGCATCGAGACCGCCTACCTGGCGCGAGCAGAGGGCGAGGCCCGCGCCAGGGGATCGCAGGAACGGATGCGGAGTTTCATCGCCGACGCCAGCCATGAACTGCGCACGCCGCTGACCTCGGTGCGCGGGCTCGCCGAGTACGGTCTCCAGCAGGGCGAGGCGGCTAACCAAGAGGAATTGCTGCGGCTGATGGGACTGATCGCCCGGGAGGGCGACCGGATGGGCCGGCTGGTGGACGATCTGCTGCTGCTGGCCAGGTTCGACGCGGGACGCCCACTGGACCGACGGCCCGTCGACCTAGCCAGTATCGCGGCCGAGGCCGTCCAGCAAGCTCGCCTGGTGGCCCCCGGGCGGCCGGTCACGCTGGAGGCGGCCGAACCGGTGGTCGTGGACGCCGACGCGGAGCGGCTGCGTCAGATCATCGACAACCTGATCGGCAACGCTATCCGGCACACCCCGCCCGGATCGCCGGTCACGGTGACCGTGACGAACGAGCCCGGCCGCGTGCGGCTCACCGTCACCGACCGCGGCCCGGGCCTGACGCCGGAGCAGGCAGCGCGCGTATTCGAGCGGTTTTACCGGACCGACGATGCCCGGGCCCGGGCCAGCGGTGGTACCGGGCTCGGCCTGGCCATCGCGGCGTCGCTGGCCGCCGCCCATGGCGGCGAGCTCACCGTCGACACCGAGCCCGGCTGTGGAGCCGCGTTCCACCTGCGCCTCCCGCTAGCGGAAACCCCCCAGTTCACCGCAACCGAATCGCAAGGCCGGCTCCCATAATTGCCTGGAACCGTCATTAACTCCGCCATGAAATAGCCAGGCCATCGGTAAAAGGACCGGCCTGTCATCGTTCTTCGCGGATATCCCGGTCATATGGCCTTGGCGTAGCCTTGCGAAACGTTTGTCCGAACCTTGCGCATCAGCCCGTGCTGCACAATCTCTCGGTACCCCTGCCGCTTTCCTCCACCGAAGTTCCAGGGTGTTTTGCATAACTCTGATAAACAGCTTCGGCGATAGGAGTTAAGGAATGTTTTCCAGCAATCGAGCCAGGGTCGTGGCAGCAGGGATCGCGGCCATCGTGATCGGGGGCGGTTCCTACGGGATCGTCACGGCCGCTTCCAGCAGTGCCACGACGACGACCACGGCCAACAGCGGCACCAGCAGCAGCGGTAACCCCTTGGCCGGTCGTTCCGGATCCAGCGCCACGGGATCCAACGCCCGGTCCGGGCCGGCCGCAGGCGGTACAGTCGGTAAGGTCAGCAGCGTGTCCGCGTCCGGCTTCACGCTGACGACTTCAGCGGGCCAGAAGGTGACCGTCACGGAGGCGTCCTCCACCGGCTACGAGAAGGGCGCCAGCCGCGCCTCCGCCAGTGCCGTCACCGCCGGTGAACCCGTCCTCGTGCTGGGGACGACCGACAGCACGACCATCACGGCCATTCAGGTGATCGTGCAGCCGCCTAGCAGCGGCGGAACAAACCCTGGAGGGCAGGTGATCCCCTACGCCAAGGGCAAGCAAGGCTCCTCCCAGCAGGTCGGCCAGATCCCGTCGGACTACAACCAGGGGTCGGGGACGATCGTCAGCGGCACCACCGCGGACCAGGCGACGGAAGCCGCGCTGGCCGCGTACCCGGGAGGCATCGTGGACCGCGTCGTGGCGCTCGGCAACGGTGACTACGAGGTCCACTACATCGGCGTCAACTGGCCCCACCACATCTTCGTGAACCAGGACTTCCAGGTCATCGGCGCGAACTCATAGCCGACCACGCCCGCCAATCAAGCTCGGGCCGCCGGGCGCGCGGCTTGCCTAACCGGCGGCGGCCTCCACCCGGAGCGCCGTGGCGAGAAGCAGCTCCTCGCCTTGCGGCGGGCCTACGAGTTGCAGGCTGGCCGGCATGCGGGTGCCCGGCGCCCGGACGGGCTGCGCGGTGCACGGCGTTCCGGCGGCGTTGAACAGCCCGGTGTACTGGGTGATCTCGATGATCACGTTGACCAGCGAGTCGGGGGTCAGGTCCTCCAGCCGGGGCGGGAAGGTGGGCAGGGTAGGCAGGGCGAGCAGCTCCACCTGACCGAACAGGTCCAGCAGCGACTGCCGCCACGCCGCGAGCTGGCCGCGGGCGTCCTCGAGCCCGGGCCGGAACAGGTCGGCCATGCTCAGCGTCTGGCGGATGTCATCGCCCACGGCGTCTGGGTGCGCGTCGGCCAGCGCGTGGTCCATGTCCCACGCCTCGGTGAGGAAGATCGTGGTGAAGATGTTCGTGCCAGCCGCGAAGCCGTCCCAGTCCAGGGTGACGACCTCGAACTCCGCGGCCTTGAGCGCCTCGTCCACCGCCTGCTCGATCTCCGGCCGCGCGGTCGTCCGCAGTCGGCCGATCCGGCGGGCCGGCGCGGCCGCGGGCGCGAACCCGGGCTCCAGCAGCGCCATCCCCGTTACGAGACCGGCTACGGTGGCGGCCATCGGGCCGATGGTGTCCAGGCTGGGCGCCAGCGGCCAGACGCCATCCAGCGGCACCCGGCCGTAGGTGGTCTTGAGGCCGGTGATACCGCAGCAGGCGGCCGGGACCCGGACCGAGCCGCCGGTGTCGGACCCCAGCGCCACGTCGGCCTCGCCGGTCGCGACGGCCGTCGCCGAGCCGGACGACGACCCGCCCGGGATCAGCGCGGGGTCCAGCGGGTTGGCCGGCGTGCCGAACCACTGGTTGGTGCCGAGCGGCAGCATCGCCAGCTCGTGAAGGTTCGTCTTGCCGACGATACGAGCGCCGGCCGCCCGCGCCCCCGCCAGGCACGCTGCGTCGGAGGTGGCGGGCGCTGCGGTCCGCTCGACCGCGCGCGATCCGGCCGTGGTCGGGACGCCCGCCACATCGATGAGGTCCTTGACCGCCAGCCGCGGCCCGGTGCCGGTCCCATCCAGCCTGGTGATGAACGTACTCATAGCTTTCTCCTGGTAGATCGCCCAACACGGTCACCTGTACGCTACGAGCCAGGGGGGCGGCCAGGCATCGGGAAAACTCCTGATCTTCTCCTCACCCTCCCGCGTTGTCTCCCGCGATTTCCTGCCATGTTGTGGGGTCTTGGGTCTGTATGGACGAGCTGAGCCTGGGCGAACTGGTCGCGGTGCTCACGCTCGGGCAGGACAGCTCGTTCGGCCAGCCGCTGGAGTCCCAGATGCGCTCCACGCTGCTGGCCATCTGGCTGGCCGATTCGGCGGACCTGGGCGCCGAGGTCAGGGACACCGCGTACTGGTGCGCGCAGCTTCGTTATCTCGGCTGCACCGCCCATGCCCACGAGGTGGCGGCGATTTTCGGCGACGACATCCAGACCCGGGCCCGGACGCTGACCTACGACGCGTCGAATCCGGCCGAGGTGGTGCGGGACGCGGTGACCTTCGGGTTGCCCGACCGAAAGGGCATCGCGCGGATCGGCGCGGTCACCGCGATCCTGGCGGGCGGGCGGAAGTTCGCGGAGATGAATTTCCGGTCCGGTTGCGAGGCCGCGGACGTGCTGGCGGCACGGCTGGGGATGGTCCAGCCGGTGCGCGATGCCCTGGCGTGCACGTTCGAGCGCTGGAACGGCAAGGGCCAGCCCAACGGCGTGAAGGGGGAGCGGATTCCGCTCGCGATGCGGATCGTGCACCTGACCCACGACGCGGAGGCGCTGGCCAGGCTGCGCTCACCGGCCGAGGCGATCGCGCTGATCCGGAAGCGTTCGGGGCGCGCCTACGATCCCGAACTGGTCGCGGAGTTCCTGCCGGTCGCCGCCGAGTTCCTCGGCCGGCTGGACAAGCTCGATCCCTGGGACGCGGTGCTCGCCGCCGAGCCTCAGCCCCGCGGGATGCTCCGCGACCAGGACCTGGACAGCGCCCTAGAGGTCGCCGCCGACTTCATCGACCTCAAGTCGCCGTTCACCGCGGGGCACTCGCGCCAGGTTGCCGCCCTCGCCGCCCGGGCCTGCCAGCACGCCGGGCTACCCGCCGTCGAGGTGGTGCAGGCACGGCGGGCCGGGCTGGTGCACGATCTTGGGCGCACCGCGGTGCCGAACTCGATCTGGGACAAGCCAGCCGCCCTGACCCGGGCCGAGCTCGACCGGGTGCAGCTCCATCCGCTCCTCACCGAGCAGATGCTGCGCCGGGCCGGCGCGCTGGGCGCGCTGAACCCGATCGCCGCCTGCCACCACGAACAGCCCAACGGGTCCGGCTACGTCAAGGGGCTCACCGCCGCCCAGCTCAGCCCGGCCGCCCGGATCCTCGCCGCGGCCGATCGCTACCAGGCCATGACCCAGGAGCGGGCGCACCGGCCCGCGCACACCCCGCCGGCCGCGGCCGCGGAGTTGCGGCGGATGGCAGCCGAGGGGCACCTGGACCGCGACGCCGCCGAGTGCGTACTCGCCGCCGCCGGTCACCCGGCGCGGCCACGACCGCAATCACCGCCGGCCGGGATGACCGACCGGGAGGTGGAGGTACTCCGGCTGGCCGCTAGCGGGCTGACCACGGCGCAGATCGCCCAGCGGCTGGTCATTTCGCCCAAGACCGCGGACAGTCACATCCAGCACATCTACGCCAAGATCGGCTGCTCCACCCGCGGCGCCGCTGTCCTGTTCGCGCTGCGGCACAACCTGATGGGCTAGATCTGGTCGTGACCGATCCTCGGTCACCATAGCGATCAGGCCGTCAGCTCGGGTCCGAACCTGCCGAGCCAGGTGAGAAGCCCGGTGGGGTTGCGGCGTACGATTCGGTAACTTTCGTGTCTGCCGGGCCGCCGAGGCCGGCTGAGAGATCGGAGCACCCATGAGCGACGGGGCACGGCGGGTGCTGGTCACCGGAGCGTCGGCCGGCATCGGCCGGGCCTGTGCCGACGAGCTGCATGCGGCCGGCTGGGCCGTCACGGGGGCAAGCAGGCGCGGCACGACCTCGGGTGGGTGGGCTGGGCTGGTCATGGACGTCGATGATGACGATTCGGTGCGCACGGGCGTGGCGGGCATGCTGGCCGACGGCGGCCGAATCGGCGCGCTTGTCGCTTGCGCTGGATGGGGCCTAGCCGGCGCGGTTGAGCAATGCACGATCGGGGAGGCAAAAGCCCAGCTGGAGACTAACTTCTGGGGCTGCGTCCGGGTGCTGCAGCAGGTGCTGCCCGCCATGCGGGCGCAAGGCGGCGGGCGCATCGTGCTGATGAGCTCGATCGGCGGGGTGATCGGCATCCCGTTCCAGGCTTTCTATACCGCGAGCAAATTCGCCCTGGAGGGCCTGGGTGAGGCCGTGGCCTACGAGGTGGCGCCCTTTGGCGTGCGCGTGACGCTGGTCGAGCCCGGCAACATCAAGACGGACTTCACAGCGAGCCGCCGGATGGCACAGGCGGATGGCGACCCGGTCTATGGCGCAGCCGTGGCCAAGGCCGTCGGCCTGATGGAACGCGATGAGGCCAACGGTGCGCCCGCCGCCGACGTGGCCGCCGTGGTGCGGCGAGTGCTGGAATCCCGCCGCCCGCCCCGGAGGGTATCGGTCGGCAAGGCGAGCGAGCGAGTGGGCCTGCTGGCCAAGCGGCTGATGCCGTTCCGCGCCTTCGAGGCCGCGGCGAAAAGCAGCCTGGGAGTCTGACGATCGCACCAGCCCAGGTACCGTGAGCGGAATCCAGCGGCCACCGGGAGTGGGGAAGTGAGTTGACGTGAGCGAGATTGACCTTAGGTCCGACACGGTGACGCTCCCCACGGCCGACATGTTGCGGGCCATGACGAACGCGCCGCTCGGCGATGACGTCTTCGGCGACGACCCCACCGTGAACCGGCTCGAGGAGGCGGCTGCGGAGCGGATGGGGAAGGAAGCGGCGCTGTTCGTCGCCAGCGGGACCATGGGCAATCTGCTCGGCCTGCTGGTCAGCGCCCGCTCCGGCCAGGAGGTCATCGCAGAGGCCCGCTCCCACCTGTTCCTGAACGAGGCGGCCGGCGCCGCCGTAGTCGGCGGCATCCAGGTCCGGCAAGTTCCGACCGAACGCGGAGTCCTGAGCCCGGCGCAGGTCCTGGCCGCGCTGCGCCCCACCGACGATGATCACCAGCCGCTGTCCGCGGCCGTCATGATCGAGAACACGCACAACGCGCACGGCGGCGTGGCCTGGTCCCTCCCGGACCTGCAGGGCCTAGCCGAAACCGCCCGGTCGCACGGCCTGGCCGTGCACCTAGACGGCGCCCGGATCTTTAACGCCGCCGTCGCCACCGGCACGGACGCCCGGACCATCGCCCAGTACGCCGACACCATCTCGTTCTGCCTATCCAAGGGCCTGTGCTGCCCAGTCGGCAGCGTGCTGTGCGGACCGGCAGAGAAGATCAGGCAGGCCAGGCGGTGGCGCAAGATGCTGGGCGGGGGCATGCGCCAAGCCGGGGTACTGGCCGCGGCGGGCCTGGTGGCCCTGGACACCATGGTGGACCGGCTGGCCGATGATCATGAGAACGCGCGCGCGCTGGCCGAGGGCCTGGCCGGGCTGCCCGGGATCGACTGCGACCTCAGCCGCGTCCAGACGAACATCGTGTACTTCCGGCTGAAGACCATGGACGCGGCCAGCTTCCTGGCCGCGTGCTCCAGCCAGGGACTGCGCGGCGGCGGGCGCGGGGACCAGGTGCGTTTCGTGACCCACCACGGCATCGGCCCAGCGGACATCCAACGCGCAGTACTGATCTGCCGCGAAGCACTCCGCGGGGAACGTCGGCCCCTGGCCCCGGCGTAGCTGGCGTAGCTAGGGTGTAGGCCTCCCCGGCCAGATCACGTCGGCTTCCGGCCGCCACCCGCCGTCCTCGTGCGGGACGAGCAGTGGAGTGTTCATGGCCGACCGGACCACGGTCGGCCAGCGGCTGTCGATCCGGCCGAGGGCCGCCCGCCAGGCCTGCGTCTGGGTCATGGCCACGCCGATCGCGGTCGGTGGCCGCCCCGCCTTAACCAGCAGCCGGAGCACGGCCGACAAGGACGTTCCCGTGCTCAGCACGTCGTCGACCAGCAGGATGCGACGGCCGGCGAGCAGGGCGAGCGACCTGGGATCGAGGTAAACCCGCTTGCCTTGCTGCGGGCTGGTTATCGAACACAGCGGCTCGGACAGGCCCTCGTCGTACCAGAACTTGCGCGACGTGCTGAGCGCGACCATGCGGGGATGTCCCAGCCGGCGCGCCACGCCCTCGGCGAGGGGGAGGCCGAGGGTGGGGATTCCGATCACGATTTCGGCGCCGAGCTGCGCTACCTGGGCGGTAAGCACGTCGGCGATCGCGTCCAGTACGCCGAAGCTGGCCTGGTTGGTGATCAGCGATGCGACCGCCCGTGTGCCGTCGCCCGGCAGCACCCGGATGGGCAGGAGCAGGTGGCGGCCGTCGGCTAGCCGCGCCGGGTAGCCGGCCCGGTAGCTGGGCGCGGTGAGGACCGGGTCGTCGGCCCGCAGGAACTCCTGCCAGAAATCATGCGAGGACGCGGCGGCGGGCATCAGGAGGTCACCAGGCCGGGCCTGCGTCAATCACCTCGCGTACCTGCGCACGGGTAGGTTGCATACCGAAATCAGTGACCGTCCAGGTCGCACCGGCCCGCGCCCATGGCTCCACGTCATCGCCGGGCGTAATGCCCACGACCACATCGAACGGATCACCGGCGGGGCGCGCATGGCGGACCTCGCTGACCAGCTCGGCCAGCGCCTCAGGGCCGGGCAGGCCGGTGGGGAACAGGCCCTGCCACCGCAGCGCCCGCCGCACCGGCCGCCGGTGCGGCCACTCCGCCGCTACCCACACAGGGATCCCCGGCCGCTGCACGGGGACCGGCTGGAACTCCCCGGCCCAGTACCCGGCCAGATCGGCGAGACCCTGATCGAGCAGCCGGGCCCGCTCGCGTGGATCGGCGACCTCGCCGAACGGTTCGAGCTCGCCGTTTCGCGCGCTGCCGAGCCCGACCCCGAGGGTGAGGCGGCCCGAGCTCAGCAGGTCCAAGGTGACCGTCTCCCTGGCCACCTTATGCACGCGCCGGCGCGATAGCGGGGTAATCAGCGGCCCGATCCGCAGCCTGCTCGTCGCGCACGCCACCGCCGCCAGTGCCACCCACGGATCGGCCACCGCCCGGACCGGCGCGCGGTACACGATGTGATCCCAGACGAAGAATCCATCCCAGCCACGTTCCTCCGCGGCGATCGCGAGCTCGGCCAGGGCCCGCGGATCGGCCAGCTCGCCAAACGGTGCCACATCGATCGCACGCTTCACGCGCGCAGTCTAGGCCGCATCTGCCGTTCTGCTGGCACGGCTGCCACTGGATCAGCGGGGCGTGTGTGACCCGCCACGCTAGTTGTCACCTGAGCGCTGCCCCGAGCAGGCGGTTCGGTTTGGCGGGCAGTCGGTTAAGCTGGGCGGCAGCGCGTTGACGGAACCGAGTAGCCCGGCCCGGCGTGAGCACAGAGAACGGTTGGCAGCTGAGAAGGCCGTCTCGCGCCCCGCGGTGAAGACACTCCCGAGCGCTTTGCTTGTATGAGGCTGCCGGGCTGGCAGCGAAGGCGCGGTGGCACCGCGAGGTTCCCTGCTCGCCCGCGCCTCCCAGGGATCACTGCAGATGAGCCTGGGAGGGCTTTGCGATGATCCGAAGGACCCTGGTCGCCGACCTGCGCGACCACATCGGACAGACCGTCTCGGTCGCGGGCTGGGTGCAGGCGCTGCGCCTGCAGCGCGCGGTGCAGTTCGCGGTCGTGCGCGACCATACCGGCACCGTCCAGGTGACGCACCGGCGTGACGACGGCCCGCTGGACAAGGCTCTCGACGGACTGACCGTCGAGTCGGCCGTGCGGATCACCGGACGCGTCACGGCCAATCCGGCGGTCGTGCTCGGCGGCCTGGAAATCGTCCCGGAGCAGGTCACGGTCGCCAGCCGGGCCGAGACCCCGCTGCCGGTCGACGAGCGGTCCGGTCCTGAGCACCGGCTCGACTGGCGGTTCCTGGACGTCCGCCGGCGTCCCGGCGCCCGTGAGGTCTTCGCGGTCCAGACGACCGTGGAGAACGCCATGCGGGAGTTCGCCTTCGCCAACGGCTGCACCGAGATGCACACCCCGAAGCTGATGGGGACCGCGTCGGAGTCCGGCGCCGAGGTGTTCCGGCTCGGCTACTTCGGCAAGGACGCCTATCTGGCGCAGTCGCCGCAGTTTTACAAGCAGATGGCGATCGCGGCCGGCATCGACCGGGTCTTCGAGGTCGGCCCGGTGTTCCGCGCGGAGCCGTCGTTCACCTCCCGGCACGCGACGGAGTTCACCGGCGTCGACGTCGAGCTCGCGTGGATCGACGACGTCGAGGACGTGATGGACTTCGAGGAGCGCATGCTGGTGCACGTCCTGGCGGCAGCGGCCGGCCGCCACGGCCTGGACGTCACCATCCCGGCCGTCCCGTTCCCCCGCATCACCATGGCCGAGGCCCAGCGGATGCTGCGCGCGCAGGGATGGGACGGCCCGGCCGCGGACCTGAACCCCGAAGGCGAGCGGCGCCTCGCCGCGGTAACTGATCACGAGTTCACGTTTGTTACCCGCTACCCGGCCAGCGTCCGGCCCTTCTACCACATGCGCCCGGCAGACCAGCCGGACCTGACGCTGAGCTACGACCTGCTCTGGAAGGGCCTGGAGATCACCACCGGCGCCCAGCGCGAGCACCGCTACGACGTCCTGCTGCGGCAAGCCGCCGAGAAAGGGCTCTCACCCGAGCCCATGACGGACTACCTCAACTGCTTCCGCTACGGCTGCCCGCCGCACGGCGGATTCGGCCTCGGCCTGGGACGCCTGCTGATGACCCTGCTAGACCTGGACTCGCTGCGGGACGCAACCTTCTTGTTCCGCGGCCCCAACCGGCTCGCCCCCTGACACGAGCCCCAGCCCCAGACCGCAGCCACAGCCGAAACCGACGCTGGCTGGGAACCGCGATCCATAGCTGGGGGTCACAGCTGACCCGGCGGCGGGACTACCGTGGTGACAGATTGCCTGGCCAGGTGACAACTAGAGTGGCCCGTCACAGCGTGGCGAAGCCTAGTTCCCGGTCAAGGATTTCGGCCAGCCTCAGCGCGGCGAGTTCCTGTCCACTGGCCGAGGTCAGCTGAACGCCGCAGGGCAGCCCCATCTCGTCGGTGCCCGCGCGGATCGTCACTGACGGGACGCCCGCCAGGTTCTGCGGGACGGTGTAGCCCATGATGAAGTCGCGGAATGGCTGGCGGGTGCCGTCGGGCGCCGTGATGTGGTCGGGGTCGGCTCGCCGGGGCGGTGTGCAGGTGTTGACCGGAGTGAGCAGAACGTCCACGGAGGCCAGCGCGGCGTCGAGCTCGGCGGCCAAGTAGCGTCGCTGGTCGCACGCGGCGAAGTACGTGCCCATGTCGACCGAACGCGCGCGCTCCAGCCGTCGGCGCACATCCTCGCCGTAGGCGGCGGCGCGACCGGGGAACAGCTCGAGTCGCCGGTGGTGCACGTCGTAGGCCTCGGCCATCTGGATGGCGGTGAACGCGTCCAAGTACTCGGCCGCGGCTGGCAGCCGGAGCTCGAGGATCGTGGCGTCCAGCCCGAAAAGGATGTCCAGCGCCCGCTGGTAGGCGGCTAGGTACGGCGCGGCGATCGCCGTGCCGAGCAAGTCCGGCGAGACTCCCACGCGGCGGCCCGCCAGCGTGGGTGGCCACGGCCCAAGGTTCGCCATGGGCGGGATCAGGCTGGCCGGGTCCGCCGCCGACCAGCCAGCGGTGGCCTCGAGCAAGATGGCCAGGTCGTGTGGCGTGCGGGCGATAAAGCCAGGGGTGTCAAGCGAGGGAGCCAGCGGCACGCAGCCGTGGCGGGGGATCCGGCCAAACGTTGGCTTGATCCCGGCCACGCCGCACAGCGCTGCCGGGATGCGGATGGACCCGCCGGTGTCGCTGGCCACCGTAGCCGGGATGAGGCCGGCCGCCACGGCAGCGGCAGACCCGCCGCTCGATCCGCCAGGGATGAAGTCCGGGTGCCACGGGTTGCGGGTCCCCGCCCCGCTCGGATGCTGGGTCGTGATGCCCCAGCCAAACTCGTGTGATCTCGTCAGGCCCACGATGATGGCGCCCGCCCGCCGCAGGCGCCTGACCACCTCCGCGTCCGAGGAGGCCACGGCGCCGGTGAGGGCGTGCGAACCGTAGGTAGCAGGCAGGTGCGCGACGTCGAACAGTTCCTTGACCGCGATCGGAACGCCGTGCAGCGGCCCGCGCCACCGGCCGCGCTCGAGTTCCGCATCAGCCGCCGCGGCGGCGCGGCGGGCGCCATCAGCGTCAATCGCGACAAACGCCGAGAGGTCATCGTCGATTGCGGCGATCGCGGCCAGGGCCTCGTCCAGCACCGCCGAAGGGCGCAGCCGACCCGAAAGGAAGAATTGCGACAGACCGCTGATGCCCAGCCGTTCCCAGCCGGTCATGGCTGCCGCTGGCCTCGCCGTGCCTTCTGCCTGCCCGGCCCTCACGGAGCCTCATCGCCCATGGCGAGGATTGTGCGTCATATATAATTCTGGGTCAACCCAATTCGCCCAATGTACGGGAGAATGCCCCCGCCAGGCCGTGGTCGCTCGCCCCGAGGCCTCGCGCGATCCGATCCTGGCGCTCGATCTACCCGGCTCGGGCCACCGTGGCCGGTGTCGGCGGAACCGGAAGGTTCCGCCGGGCCATGCCCACCTCGATCGCTCCGACTACCGACTCGACCACCTTCACCCGGGCCCACCGCTTGTCTTCGGCCTCGACCAGTACCCACGGCGCGGCGGCGTGATCGGTCCGGTCCAGCATCTCTTCCACGGCCGCCTCGTACTCCCGCCGCTTCTCGCGATTCCGCCAGTCCTCCTCGGTCAGCTTCCAGGCCTTCAGCGGCTCGCGCTCTCGCGCCCTGAACCGCTTGAGTTGCTCCCCCGGCGACAGGTGCAGCCAGAACTTGACCATGATCATGCCCTCGTCGGCCAGCGTCCGCTCGAAGTCGACGATCTCCCGGTAGGCGCGGCGCCACTGGTCCTCGGTGGCGAATCTCTCGACTCGCTCGACTAGGACGCGGCCGTACCAGGACCGGTCTAGCACCGCCATGCCACCCCAGCCGGGCAGCACCGGCCAGAACCGCCACAGGAAGTGATGACGCTTCTCGTCATAGGTCGGCGCGCCGAACTGGGCGACCCGGACATGCCGCGGGTCCAGCGGCGCGACGAGCCGTTTGATCGCACCGCCCTTGCCGGAGGCATCCCACCCCTCGAAGACCACGCAGACCGGCGGCCCGAGCTGCGCATCATCCCCGATCTGGCCGCCCAGGACCAACCGCAGATGCAGCAGCCGGGCTTGAGCCGCGGCAAGGCGGTCTGCTTCCTGCTCCGGGGTGATCTTCAGGCTGAGATCCAGCCCGGTGAGTGCGCCGCCCTTGCCAGCCATCCGCCACGCCTCCCTCATCCGCCGATTAAGCCGACCGAACGGACGGTCAGCGGGCTGGACTTCGTGGCATCTGCCAGCCGTGCGCGAGGTGCCCATCCCGGCCCGGCGGCACCTAATGCCGCCCAGGTCTAATCCTCCACCGGCTTACCCAGGTTCGAGTTCCCTGTAAACAGCAAGAAGTGCCGACCGCCAACCCCCGCGGACTCTGTCCGGACACGGCCCGCTACCCGCCGCACCGGCACAGGCTCCGCCGTGGTAAGCAGATCACCACTTCCAGCCACCAGACCGCGCCCAGCCTGGCTGGCAGGCACCCTGGAGCAACTTGGGCATCGCACCTGGGCACACATTGTGCGGGCCAGTACCTTTCATACATGCCGGATATGTGGCTAGCGCACGTGCACCCCCTGCGCTGGTTCGGCCAGCGCGATCGCGGCTTGGCCGCGCTGCGCCGTGCCACCCGGACGGCGATCATCATGCCGGGCATGTTTGCCTTGGGCGATAAGGTCATCGGCAACGCGCAGGTGGCTACGTTCGCGGCGTTCGGGTCTTTTGCGATGCTGCTCCTGGTCGACTTCGGCGGTTCGATGGCGGAACGGCTCCAGGCGGAGGCGGCGCTCGCCGTAACGGGCGGGGTGTTCGTCTGCCTGGCCACGCTGGCCTCGCAGACCGCGTGGCTCGCGGCCGCGGCGATGGCGGTCGTGGGGTTCGGCGTGATCTTTGCCGGCGTGGTCAGCTCGGTGCTGGCCGGGGCCACCACGGCGCTGCTGCTGGCGTTCATCTTGCCGGTGTCGCTCGCCGCTCCGGCGTCGGCCGTGCCTGACCGGCTGGCCGGCTGGGGGATGGCCGCAGGCGCCGCGCTGGTGGCGACCGCGCTCCTGTGGCCCGCGCCAGCGCACGACCGGCTGCGCGGTGCGGCGGGTGCCGCCTGCCGGGCGCTGGCTGCCCGGCTGCGTGCGGTGGTCGCGTACCTGCTCAGCGGCATGGACGAACAGTTTGCGCTGGACCGTGATCACGCGGCTGAGCAGGCGGACCAGGCCGTCCAGGCCCTGCGCAGCACATTCCTGGCGACCCCCTACCGCCCGACCGGGTTGAGCACGCCCGCCCGCACGACCGTGCGCCTGGTCGACGAGCTGAACTGGCTGAGCAGCATTGTCATTCAGCCCGGGCTCCACCTCGACGGCATCAACCGCGCAGCGCTGAGGGTCAAGGAGGCCGCGGCCGCGGTTCTCGACCGTGCCGCGGATCTCCTCGACGCCAGGGGCGGGAGCAGCGACGAGCTCGACGCCGCGCTGACCGAACTGGCTGCTGCCCGTGCGGAAATGCAGGAGAGCGTGACGACGGACCTGCCGGTCCGGTCGCTGCGGGCGAGCAACCCGGCCGTGGCCGGCCCGCTGGTCGAGCCGGAGCCGTCGGCGAGCGACCCGGCCGCAGGCGGGGAGCCGGTCAGCGAGTTCATCACCTCGCTCGACCCCGCCTTCCGTGCGGAGGAGCTGAGCTACGCGGTCTCGCTGATCGCACGCAACGTCGAGCTTGCCGCGGCCGCCGAACGACGCAGTTGGCGGGACCGGTGGCTTGGCCGCCAGCCCGCGGGCGTGCCGGGGACGCTGTCCGCGGCGCGGGAACGGATCGCGTCCTACCTCGAGCCGCACTCGGTCTGGTTGCACAACAGCTTGCGTGGTGCCGCCGGGCTAGGGCTGGCGGTGCTCGCCGCGAGACTGACCGGGGTCCAGCACTCGTTCTGGGTGGTCCTGGGCGCCCTGTCGGTGCTGCGCTCGAATGCGCTGAATACCGGGCAGGACGCCGTTCGCGCCATCCTCGGCACGGTAGTAGGTTTCATCGTCGGCGGGGCTCTGCTCGTCGGGATCGGCACGAATACCACGGTGCTGTGGTTGCTGCTGCCGCTGGTGGTCTTTCTCGCCGGGGTCGCGCCGGCGGTCATCTCGTTCGCTGGGGGGCAGGCAGCGTTCACGCTCACGCTGGTGATCTTGTTCAACATCATCCAGCCGACCGGCTGGCGCGTCGGCCTGGTGCGGATCGAAGACGTTGGCATCGGGGTCGGAGTGAGCCTGGTCGTGGGTGTTCTGTTCTGGCCGCGGGGCGCAGCGGCCGCGCTCCGCCAGGCGCTGGCGGAGGCGTACGCCGACGGTGCAGGCTACCTCGCCAGCACGGTCCGATTCGGGATGTCACGCGGCGACCCGAGCATGCCCGCGGTTCCCGCTCTGGCCGGCGACGCGGCCCGGGCCGCTGCGGCCTCGCGCCGGCTCGATGACGCGTTCCGCACGTACCTCGCCGAACGCGGCGCGAAACGGTTCCCGCTGGCCGATGTCGCCGGGCTTGTCACCGGCGTCGTCGGACTGCGGCTGGAGGCTGACGCGGTACTGGACCTATGGCGAGCCGACGACGGCCAAACGGGTGGCGACGGGGCCGCCGCACGCCAGGAGATCCTGGACACGGCCGAACGCGTCACGGGCTGGTACGACGGCCTCGCGACCATCATGATCGCCGGCGGTGAGTTGCCCCAGCCGCTCGCTCACGACAAGGCCGCCGACGGCCGTCTGGTCCGGGCCGTACGCCGCGACCTGCTCGGTAGCGACGGCAGAGCCAGCGCCACTGCGATCCGGATGATCTGGACTGGCGATCACCTTGACGTCGTCCGTCGTCTGCAGGCGGCCGTCATCTCACCGGCGCGCGCCACCGCCGGGCAGCCTGCGGGCGGCCGCATCATCCCGCCGCTTCCCAGGCGATTCCTGGCGCTACTCCGGTAAACCGGTCCGCTGACGCGACCCATGATCCCTGTGATACTCGGCTGTCTGAGTCAGGCCCAAGGACCGACCGTACGGAACGCTTCGAATGGCTAGTCGGCAGTGCCCGCCGCGATGCTCACATTGCGACCCCGAACGCCAGTACGGCACGTGCGTCATCGGCACTCCCGAAACCGCGTTCCGGCACCACCATCGTCCACCGCTCCTGGCAACCAACTCGGTGACGTAAAGCGGGTTTGCCCAGCCGGTGCGGGCTTGCGGCCACCGGTTCGGGCAGGTGCACAAACAGCGCAGCCGCGGCGGACAGCGCCAACTTGCCCAGTTTCAGCGTGACGCCACTACGCGAGGATCTGCGCCGAGGCGCTGACCCAGAGCGCTCCGCGCGCGTGGTGGTCATTGGCATGAGCCAGATGACGGTCAGGTCAAGGAGTTGCGCTAACTTATGGCTTGTGAAGTGGGTCGACGTCAAAAGCATGGAAGGCATCGCATGCGACCTGTACCAGCGATGAATCCCGAGACCCGTGTTTTGGACGGGACCAGCTACATCAGCAAGGCCGATATGGTTGCCGCACTGATCCGCCAGATGATCATTACCGGGGAGCTAGGCGCAAGCGAGCACCTGCGGCAACGTGACCTGGCCGAGCGATTCGGAGTCAGCCAGACCCCGGTGCGGGAAGCTATGCGGCGGCTGGAGTCCGAAGGGCTGGTCATCGGCGATAACCACCGCGGATTTACCGTGGTCGAACCCGACGCGGGGCGTGTCGAGGAGAATTTCGAGATCCGGGCGGCGCTCGAGTCGCTGGCCGCCTCATTGGCCGCGAGCAAGATCGATGCGGCGGGGATCGGCAGGCTAGCGGATCTAAACGACCGGATGCGCCAGCTCCCGGAGAACGATCCGGGATACATCGACCTCAACCGCGAGTTCCATTTCGCCATATACGAATACGCTCATAGCCCGCTCCTTATGTCGCTCATGCGGCTGTTGTGGGCATCGCTACACGGCGGCCCCAAGGTACTGCGGACCCATGCCGAGTCCGCCCGCCAGCACGACGAAATCCTCGCCGCGCTGCGCGTCGGCGATTCCAAGGGAGCAGCCGCGCTAACCCACCACCACATCATGGACGTGCAGCACCTCGCGAAGCAGTGACCCTTCCGTCAACAGCCAGGTTAGGCCGCACGCGGACCGATGCTGCGATCCATTCGGCATACAATTCCGCCATTTGCTGCGGTGAGAATATTCGGTCGGGTCGGTACCAGTCCGCAATGTGAACGAGCGAGTCGAGTATGGACATGGCGACGAGCGTGACCGCGGACGTCCCGTTCACGAGTGGTATCTGGAAGACTCCTTCAGCGATGCCGTCGGAAAGGATGCCTTCGAGGAGTTCCCGGAACTGCCGGCGGTGCGCGATGATCGGCTGGCACTGGGGCCCGGGCAGAGCGCGATACTCGCGATTCGACAGTTTGGCCAGCTCAGTGAACTCGGCGTGAAATTGCGCCACTTCTCTTATTACGCTATCTAGCCGCTCGCTGGCCCCCGGCCCGGCCGACCGTAGCGCGATCTCAACCCGCGTATTCAGGACGTTATGTCCCTCCAGGATCAGATCTTGGAGTAGGTCTGCCTTTGAGGCAAAGTGATTATAGAGGGCCGCTGGCACAATTCCGGCCGCTTTGGTGATTTCACGGACCGAGGCGGCGTGATATCCGCGTTGCGCGAAGATGCGCATGGCGGCCGCCCGGATCCTGTCGATTGACGGTGTCGGCGGCCCCTCCGGGGGTTCCGGGCGATGCGTTGTGCTCACGGTGTCATCTCCTCGCGCTAAGCCATCGGCCAGCCGTACACCTAGTGACCGAGCGTAGGTGCATACGTCACTCCAGGTGCTCACATTACTGGTCATTCTGCCTCTTATAGGGGCTGGCCCGCCTCCCCGGGAGGCCGTACCTCGCCCGATCGTCGTGCGTCTTGACACCCTCCGAACGGGACATCTATCGTCATGAACGAACGCTCGTTCAGACTACTCATCGTCCGCCGAGGATCGCCAGCGCCCCTTTTTGACCCGGGCCGAGTGTGGCGGAGTGGCCAGCGACGGGAGACCTTGCATGAGGCGTGACGAGCATGAGGCGTGGCGATGGGCCGAGTCCCGTAGCACAGCGGCTACAGGGCGGCACGCAGGTGATTGTGCGCCGCCGTTGGCTCGTCTATCACTGGCCTCGGGCTCGGCCAAGATCTAGACTGGCGCATCGGGTACATGCTATACCATATACCAACCTGGCAGAGGTGACGCGCGGCACTGGCATCGCGGGTCGCGTGCACTGCGCCAGCAGCAACTCACGATTGAGTCTGGGCACTCAATCACCCGGCTAGGCGGGGCCCGGCCGAGCGGCGCACAGACACCACGAAGCAGAGGTCCGGACCACACATCTCGAGGGCGGCGGTCGTGTTGCTTGACTACACAGGTAAGCGCGTCCTCATCACCGGCGGCGGTCGCGGGCTCGGGCTAGCCATGGCCGCCGAGATGGCCAGGCGCGGCGCGGTTCTCGCCCTGGCCAGCCGAACACTTGCGCAACTCGACGACGCAGTCAGGGAACTTGAGACCCTGGGTGCATCTGCCCACGCACTTCCCGTCGACCTTTACGACGTTGAGCAGGCCCGCCAGCTGGTCAGCCGGGCGGCCGAGGCGATGGGCGGCCTCGACATACTGGTAAACAACGCCGGCGGCTGGGGAACTGTGCCGGGCGCGGCCGGCCCCATAATCGACGCCTCAGTCGAGGGATTCGACTCCGTCTTCGGCCTCAATGTCCGGTCTCCTCTGTTCGCCTCGATAGCGGCGGCAGGAGTAATGATCGGGCAGGGGACCGGCGGTTGCATACTGAACATCGCCTCGGTCGATGGCCTGGCCCCCGCGCCAACTGAGGCGCTTTACGGCGCCGCGAAGGCAGCCGTTCTCAGCCTAACCCAGACCCTCGCGTACGAGTTCGGCATTCACGGCATCAGGGTAAATGCGATAGCGCCCGGAATCATTGAGACTGAAATGACTCGGCCGTGGCTTTCGGAACCCGATGACCGGACGGATCGTGAGTCTTTCTATCCGCTCGGGCGGATAGGGCAGCCAGCGGACATAGCGGCGGCTGCTCTCTACCTGTGTTCGGACGATGCGGCCTGGGTATCGGGGGTCACGCTGCCGGTCTGCGGCGGGCAATACGCGACGAGTGACATATTCCGATGGACGCGCGCACACAATCCTGTGCCGCTAGGCAAGAAAATCTAGCTTATGGCAAAGAGAGCGAAGGGAACCGCTAGATCGTCCCCGTAAGATCGCACCATAGATAAGGGGCATGCATCGATGATCATATCAGCAGCAACAGGCCCTGACCGCCGTTATAGGAAGCCCCGAACGCGGGTCAGTAGGTGGCGGGCCTTTAGCCTTCTGGCAGGCGCGGTCGCTTTGGCGGCCTGCAGTTCGTCATCCACATCCAGCTCCGGGAGCAGCAGTTCGGCGGGCACCGCGGCCAACTCGACATTCTGCCAGGGCGGACAGACCGACGTCTCGTACGCAGGGCCGATGAGTGGCGCCGAGGCCACGTACGGGCAGGAGCAGTACGACGGTCTGAGCCTGGCCGTGTCGCTGTTCAACACCGCGGGCGGCTTCACCGCCGGCCCGCTCAAGGGCTGCAAGGTAAAGATCCTCGGGCCGTACGACGACGAATCTCAGCCGTCGCTCGGCGCTACGATCGCAACGCGGCTGTCGACGAACTCGCACTTGCTGATGTATTTCGGTGACGTCGACAGCGGCGTGACCCTCGCCGCCCTGCCCATCCTGAGCCGCGCCGGCATCCCGGTGATCAACTCGTACTCATCGTCGCCCGAACTCACGTCGCTCGGCTACAAGAACTTCTTCCGGGTGATCTTGAACGACAACTCTCAGGGTGCCGCCATTGCGGATCTGCTCAAGAACACCTTCCACGACACCAGTTACGCGGCCGTGTGGCCCGACGACGTGTTTGGCCAGGGCATTTCCGCGTCGTTCCTGCAGGAAGCAGCCAAGCTCGGTGCCTCGGTGCCCGTGAACTACAGCTACCCGGCCGCCCAGACGGACTTCTCCGTCCTGGCCAGCAAGGTCCGCGGCGCCCACGTGGACGCGGTGGCCCTCCTCGGCGTCTACAGCGGCGACGGGCTCATCGTCAAGCAGCTGGCCAGCAGTGGGGTGCCGCCATCGTCCAGCACGGTCTACCTGGCCAACGCATCCGACAACGCCCCGCAGTTCGTATCCCTGGCTGGTACGTCGGCGGCCAACGGCGTCTATATCACCGGGCTTTGGGATCCGGCGAACGCCAGCGCGGCAGGAAAGGTATTCGCCTCGAAGTTCGAGAGCGTTTACCACTCGGCGCCAGCCGAGGACGCCGCGACGGCATACGACGCGTTCAATGTCTTTGCCCAAGCCGCCGCGCAGGGCGGGGGCAGCAGGTCAGACCTGATCGCCGCGCTGGCGAAGATAACGCCGTCGAACCCGTTCACGGGATTGACCGGGACCATCGGATTCCTCTCGACCGGCCAGCGGGCCGTCGAGGTGCCGATCCTGCTGAAGGTGGTGAACGGCCAGATAGTCGCTGCACCCAGCCCGTCGTGAGGCGGAGTGATGTGCCGCCACGGTGCCGGCGGCGTGCGTGGCGGCACATCACGACATCGAGAAACGGGACAGGAGCTTAGGTGAGATTTGCGATTCAGACGGTAGTTAACGGGCTGGCGCTCGGATCCATATTCGCGATTATCGCCTTGGGCTTTGCGGTCGTTTACAGCGTGCTGCGGATGATGAATTTCGCTCACGGTGACACGTACATGGTCGGTGTTTTCACCATGTTGAGCCTCAGCCTGGCCGGGGTTCCCCTGTGGCTGGCGCTGGTGATCGGGATGGCGCTGGCGGCGGTTCTGGCCCTCGGTGTCGAGCGCTTCGGGTACCGGCGCATGCGTCAGCAGCATCCGATCATGCCCATCATCGCGGCGGTCGCGTTCGCGCTCGTGTTCAGGAACGTCGTGGTGCTGATCTGGGGCAACACCACGAGATCGTTCCCCCAGCCGTTCTCGCATCCGGTCACGGTCGACGGGATCGTGATAACGGAGACGCAGATCGTGACGCTTGCCGTCGCCATCTGCGTGGCGATCGGCATGAACCTGTTCCTCAGCAGGACGCGCTGGGGACGCTCGATCCTCCTGGTGCGTCAGGACGTGGAGATTGCCCGCCTCATGGGGATACCCGTGAACCGGGTCATCTCGATCGTCTATGCCATAGCCGGCGCGCTCGGAGCGCTCGGCGGCTTCCTGTTCGTCACGTCCTACGGCGCGATCGACCCGACGTTCGGCTTCCAGCAGACGATCTTCGCCTTCATCGCCTCCGTGCTCGGCGGCCTCGGCGGGCTGAGCGGGGCACTGATCGGCGGCCTGGCCCTGGGCCTCTGCGAGCAGTTCGTCGCCGCGTACATCGGCGGCGGCTACCAGACGGCGATCTCGTTCGGCCTGCTCGTGGTGTTCTTGCTGTTCCGCCCGAACGGGATCATCGGGCTGCCGGTGCAAGGACAACGGGTGTGACGAAGCGACCTGGGTCAGCGCGCATGCCGGTGCTAGTACCGGAGGGCGACATGGCGGCTGACGTAGCGCAGGGGGGTCAGGCCGCCATCTGGCGCCGCGCCAGGCGGCTGTCCAAGTCCGAGGAGACCTGGCTCGGTGTCATCCTGCTCGTCGGAGTAGCGACGGCGCTGACCGGGTCGCTGTACTGGGCCGAGCTGGCCGACACGCTGGTCTATTTCGCGATCCTCGCCGTCGGCCTGAACATCGTGCTCGGGCTGGCCGGGCTGCTGGACTTCGGCCACGTCGCGTACTTCGCGGTCGGCGCCTACGCCGCGGCCAAGATCATGACAGCGGACCCTGGTCTCGACTTTATTTTCGTCATCCTGGCCTCGATAGGCATCGCCGGCGGAACGGCCTGCCTCGTCGGGTTCCCGGTGTTCAGGCTCAAGGGGGACTTCGTCGGGCTGATGACGGTGGCAGTCGCCTACATTGTCTCGACCTTGGTGACGAACATTAGCTGGCTCGGCGCGGCCAACGGCGTCGTCGCCATCCCGGTCCCGCACGTCCTCGGAGTGCAGGTCTCGAACGACACGGACATGCTGTGGCTTGGCCTCGTGCTCCTGGCGGTCACGCTCGCCATCGGGCTCGGTATCACCAGGATCAGGTTCGGGCGCGCCCTGATCGCGCTGCGCGAAGACGAGGTGGCCGCGCGCTGCGTCGGCATCAGGCCCCTTCGGTACAAGATCGCCTCCTTTACCGTGGCCGGCGGCCTGGCCGGGATTGCCGGGGCCTACTTCGCGGGACTGTTCGGCTACGTAGGGCCGACATCGTTCGACGTCACGCAGTCATTCCTCGTTGCGGAGGTCGTGATACTGGGAGGTCTCGGATCGATGCTCGGCTCCATGCTGGGCGCCGCGGTGTTCGTGGGCATCGAGTCGCTGCTTGTCACCTATGTTCCGCAGATCTCCGGGCACCAGGATCTCATCGTGGGCCTGCTGGTGCTCGCGATCATCCTGCTCCGCCCGCAGGGCATGGTGGGCAAGCCGTTCATGCGGAAGCGAACATGAGCGCTACCCGCCCGCCGAGCCAGAACGAGTCCGGTACCCGGGCCACGCCGCCGGTGGCATCCGGGCTCGTATGCACCGGTCTGTCGAAGAGCTTTGCGGGCGTCCAGGCGCTGTCTGATGTCTCGCTCGAGGTCCCGGCCGCGAGCGTCGTCGGCCTGATCGGGCCGAACGGTTCGGGTAAGACGACGCTTCTGAACTGCGTCTCGGGGATACTGACCCCGGATTCGGGGTCCGTCACCGTGCGGGGCGAGCCGGTGACCGGCAAGCCCGCGTACGTGTGCTCGGCGAAGGGCATAGCCCGCACCTTCCAGAACCTGCGGCTTTTTACGAGCCTGTCCGTGGAGGACAACCTGCTGATCGGCGGTCACCTGACCGGAAGCGTCCGGCATCCGCTCCTGCGGGCCAGGCACCGGCGAGACCTGGCGGCCGAGCTGATGGATCTGCTCGAGCTATCCGCCCTGGCCGGGACCATAGCCGGAAGCCTCGCCTACGGCATCCAGCGGCGGGTCGAGATCGCCAGGGCCCTGATGAGCAGCCCGGCCGTGCTGCTGCTCGATGAGCCGGCGGCCGGGATGAATCACGTGGAGGCAGACCGGGTCGTGGCGGTGCTGAGGCAGCTTGCCGACCGGGGCATCGCCGTCCTGCTGGTTGAGCACAACATGACGGTCGTGACCAGCGTGAGCGACACCGTTTTCGCGTTGGACGCCGGGGTGGAGCTCGCGAAGGGCAAGCCGGCTGACGTCATGGTCGATCCTGGGGTGATAAGGGCGTATCTCGGATGAGCAAGTTCCTGCTCGAGGTCGAGGATCTGGACGTCAGCTACGGCCCCATACCTGCGGTTCGTAGCGCATCCTTGCACGTCAGCGAGGGTGAGATCGTGGCTGTCGTTGGCCCGAACGGTGCCGGGAAGACGAGCCTGCTCAGGGGCATCGTCGGGCTGGAGAGCACTGGGCGCGGAAAGGTGACCCTAGCCGGGCGCGACATCTCCAGGGATCCAGCCGAGCGGAGGATCTCGGACGGTCTGGCGCTCGTTCCGCAGGGCCGGCGGGTCTTCGCCGAGTCCACGGTGGCGATGAACCTGTGGGCCGGGGCGTTCAAGCGGCGGGACAGGCACGCGGTTGACGCGGATATCGAGAAGTGGTTCGAGTACTTCCCGGCGCTCGGCCGGCGGCGGGACCTGCACGCCGGGATGCTGAGCGGCGGCGAGCAGCAGATGCTGGCCCTGGCCCGCGCGCTGATGAGCCAGCCCAAGGTGCTGCTGCTCGATGAGCCGTCGATGGGCCTCGCCCCGATCATCGTCGCCCAGATCTTCCAGACGCTCGCCGACATGTCGGCGCAGGGGACCACGATGCTGCTTGTCGAGCAGAACGTCGCGCGGGCGCTGGAAATCGCCAGCCGGGTGTACGTGCTGGTCGCAGGAGAGATGGTGGGCCAGGATCTGCCCGCATCCGAGATGAACGTCGAGGAGCTGGCCAAGAGCTTCCTCGGCTTGTCGGGCGGCGCGGCGTGACGGGACCCCCGGCCCGGACCGCCGGGCCGTCTGCGGCCGGGATGCCGCAAGCGTTCCCTCACCTGTTCTCGCCGCTGCAAGTCGGTCCGGTCACGCTGAAGAACAGGATCGTCAACTCGGCGCACCAGACCAGGTTCGCCAACGCCGGCCGCTACACCGACCAGTTGCTCGCCTATCACCACGAGCGGGCGCGAGGCGGCGCGGCGCTCATCGTCTCCCAGGCCACCTGCGTGACGCCGGAGTACCTGGACCTGTGGAACGTCGACGACGGGATCATCGGCCAGTACCAGGTGGTGAATGAGATGGTGCGCCAGTACGGCTGCCACTATTTCGCCGAGCTCTGGCACCCTGGCCGGCAGAGCTACTACTCAGGCTTCGGCGCGGAGATCTACCACGCGCCGTCGGCCGTGCCGCTCGACAGCTTCGGCATCCACTGGCGAGTCCCGCACGAGCTCGAGCCCAGTGCCATCCGGGGCATCATCGCGGCGTTCGGCGCGGCGGCGCGGCGCTGCCGCGACGGCGGCCTGCCTGGGGTCGCCGTTCACCTGGCCCACGGCAACCTGATCGAGCAGTTCATGTGGCCGCTGACCAATCACCGGACCGACGAGTGGGGCGGCCCACTGGAGAACAGGCTCAGGCTGGCCAGGGAAGTGCTCCTGGCGGTACGCGAGGCCATCGGGCCCGGCATGGCGCTCGGAGCGCGGATCACCGGCGCCGGGCTCGACCCGGGGGACCCGGGCGAGCTCGACATGCTGGAGATGGCCGGGATGATCGACTCCTGGGGGCTCCTCGACTATTTCGATGTCACCATGGGGCACTACGCCGATGCCCTCAACACCGCCAGGAACATCCCGAACATGGCCTTCAGGCCGGGACTATGGGCGCGCTACGGCAAGGGCATGAAGAACCTCGTCAGCGTTCCCGTCTTCCTCGTCGGCCGGGTCAATCATCCGCAGGTGGCCGAGGACCTGATCGCCGGCGGCAGTTGCGACGCGGTAGTGATGGCCCGGGCCCTGATCGCCGATCCCTACCTGCCCGCCAAGGCCGCCGCGGGCCGCGTCCAGGAAATCCGGCCCTGCGTGGGCGCGATGAACTGCGTAAACCACCTGACTCACGGCGAAGGGATCCGCTGCATCCACAACCCGGTCGTGAGCCGGGAGGGTGCGTGGGGCGGAGAGCTCACGCCGGCGCCGGCCCGCCGCCGCGTGGTGGTAGCGGGCGGCGGGCCAGGCGGGATGGAGTGCGCGCGGGTCGCCGCGGCGCGCGGGCACGAGGTGATCCTGCTGGAGCGCGGCCGGATGACGGGCGGCCAGGTCCGTGACGCGGCCAGGCCACCGGACCGTGCCGAGCTGGCCCAGATCGTGGA
This sequence comes from uncultured Actinomycetes bacterium, assembly GCA_963795795.1. Taxonomy (GTDB): domain Bacteria; phylum Actinomycetota; class Actinomycetes; order Streptosporangiales; family Streptosporangiaceae; genus Palsa-504. The sequence goes on from CAWCJS010000003.1 coordinate 44,973, forward strand.
TTACCTGGAGGAGCGCCTCGCCGCGGCAGGGGTTGACGTACGCCTGGAGACCGAAGCCACGCCGGCGAGCATCGCCGCGCTGCGGCCGGACGCCATCGTTGTCGCCACCGGTTCGTGCCTGCCCGATGGACAGCTGCCCGTCGCGCGTAACGAGGCGGGCGATGAACCTGCCCACGTGCCGGTCGTGCACCCCGTGGCCGTTCTCCGGGGAACGGTGCCCGCAGGTGATCGGGTCGTGGTGTTCGACGAGTTCGGCGACTGGCAGGGTATGGGCGTCGCGCACGCCCTAGCCGCACGGGGAGTGCACGTCGAGCTGGTCACGCCGGCGATGTACCCGGGCGCCGCCCTGGAGCTGACGAACTGGCGGATCTGCTACGAGCGGCTGTCGGCGCTGGGGGTCAGCTTCCACCCCGTAGCGGAGCTCGCCGCGTTGCGGGGGAGTGATGTGGTCATCCGCCGCGGCTTCGGGAGCGGCGAACACGTCATCGCTGATGTGGACTACGTGGTCATGGTGCGGGTCCCGGTAGCCGAGAACGGCTTGTACACCGAGCTGGTGCGGGGCCCCGTCGAGGTCCATGCGGTCGGCGATGCCCTGGCGCCCCGCGGCATAGAAGAGGCGATCTTCGACGGGCACCGGCTGGGGCGGGAACTATGAACTCGCCGCGGCGGGACACGCCGGTCCCGCAGAGGTTCCGCCTCGACGGGCGCAGCGCGCTCGTCACGGGAGCCGGCCGGGGCATCGGCCGGGCGATCGCCATCGGCCTAGCCGAGGCCGGCGCCGACGTATGCGTGACCTCCCGCACCGAAACGGAGCTCGCGTCGGCGTGCGAGCAGATCACCGCGCTCGGCCGGCGGGCCGCCGCCGTGACGGCCGACCTGACCGATCCCGAAGCCCTGGCGGCGATCGTCCCCGCGATGGTCGCCGAACTCGGCTCGGTGGACATCCTGGTCAACAACGCCGCCCAGGCCGGACTCAAGGACCCCTTCCCGGACGTGCCGATGCCCGACTGGGAGGCTGGCCTGCGGCTCCTGCTGACCGTCCACGTGGCCCTCACTCAGCAGGCGGTCCGCTGGATGACCAGCGCCGGAAGACCCGCTGCCATCGTCAACGTCTCATCCATTTACGGGCTGGCCGGCTCGCCGGGCGGCGAGAAGGAACTCGGCTCCGTCTCGTACTACACCGCGGCCAAGCACGGGCTGGTGGGCTTCACCAGGGCGCTGGCGATCGAGCTGGCGCCGGCGAACATCCGCGTCAACGCGCTGTGCCCTGGCTGGGTCGACACCTCGATGAACCCTATGAGCACGGCCGATCCGGTTTTCCTCCGGCGCAACCTGGACCAGATCCCGATGGCCAGGTGGGCATCGGCCGACGAGATGGCCGGGCCGGCGGTCTTCCTGGCCAGCGACGCCTCGTCCTTCATGACCGGTCAGACGCTCGTCGTGGACGGAGGCCACCTGGCCTGAGAAGCACACAGCGGAAGGGAGTAGATGACGATGACCGAACGACCCGCCAGCCGGGTGCTCCTGCTCAAGGAGGGCGACACGCCGTATGAAGGGCTCGACGGCGTGCCAGGGATGGAACTGGGGCGCGTGATCACCACTCCGGCGACGACCAGCCTGGGCGGTGGTTTCTCCCGCTTTACCGGAGAGTGCGTGCTGGCCGACTGGACGCTTCGTTACGACGAGGTCTTCTACGTGATCGAAGGGGAGCTCGTCATCGAGTCGGGTCAGGAGACGGTCCGGGGCGGCCCCGGTGAGGTCATCCTCATCCCGGCCGGTACCACGGTCACTTACCGGGCCGGGGCCGGCACTAAGGCTTTCTTCGTGCTGCACCCGCGGGACTGGGCCGAACGCTCCGCCGAGTGAGCACGTCACCGACCATCGGGCAACATAGTCAGAAGGGCAACACCATGGCACAGTCTCGTGATCCGATGCTCCGAGTCGAATGGACCGACCCGGTCACGTCCCGCAAGGGCTATGTGGTCATCGACCGGCTGGTCGCCGGCATAGCCGGCGGCGGCACCCGGGTGCGCGCCGGGCTGACTCTCACCGAGGTTGAGCGGCTCGCGAAAACCATGAGCTACAAGTGCGGGGCCATGAACCTCGCCTCCGGCGGCGCCAAGGGCGGCATTGACTGCGATCCGCATTCCCCGGAGATGCGCGGCATGCTCACGCGGTTCGTGACCGCCGTGACGCCCATACTCGATACCTACTGGGCCACGGCCGAGGACCTGGGCATCACTCAGTCAGAACTCGACAGCGTCTTCAACGACGTGGGCCTCGGCATGTCCGTGCACGCGGCGCTGAAGAAGCTCGACGACGAGGCGGCCGCCATGGACCGCGTGGTCCGCGGCCTGGCGGTAGACGTCGAGGGCATCGGTCTCGCGGACGTCATCGGCGGGTACGGCGTGGCCGAGGCGGCGGTGGCCGCCCTGCCGTACCTGGGCCTGACCGCCGGGAACACCCGGGCCGTGGTGCAGGGCTTCGGCTCGATGGGCGGGGCGAGCGCCAGGTACCTGAGCCGTCATGGGGTCACGGTGGTCGGGATCATCGACGGCAACGGGTGCATGGTCAACCAGGACGGGCTCGACGTCGAGGCCCTGCTGTCGGCGCGTAACGAGCTCGGCGAGGTCGACCGCGGCGCCCTGCGGGAAGCCGACTACACGCTACCGCTGGCAGACTGGCTGTCGATCCCGGCCGAGATCATCGTGCCCGCCGCTGTGCCGGATTGCATCCGGGCGGACAACTGCGACCAGGTCACCGCGCGGCTGATCGTCGAGGCCGCCAACATTCCCACGACCGAGGAGGCGCAGGCCCTCCTGCACGAGCGCGGGGTCATCGTCATACCTGACTTCGTGGCGAACTCCGGCGCGAACAGCTGGTGGTGGTGGACGCTGAGCGGCGTCATCGGCGCGAGTGCGGACGAGTCGTTCGCCAGGGTGCGGCAGGCCATGCAGGACACGGTCGGGCGGATGCTCGAGCTGAGCAGGGACGAGCACCTCACTCCACGTGACGCGGCGGGCCGCATCGCGGAGGAGAACCTCGACCGGATCGTCGCCGAGGAAGCCGCGGGCTCGCACCGGGTGGGCGCGGCGCGGTGACCGGGGGCGGAGGTACCGTAGCCGGGACCGCGGTGATCGGAGGCGGCATCGCCGGGGCCGCGGTGGCCTACTACCTCGCCCGGGGTGGAGCAGAAGATGTCGTGATCTTCGAGCGAGACCAGCTGGCGAGCGGGGTGACCGCGGCGTCGTTCTCCGGCGTGCGCCAGCAGTTCTCGACCCCGACGGAGATCGAGCTGTCCAAGCGCGGCCTGCGCTTCTGGAAGACATGCGAGGCTGAATTCGACTCGCCGTGCCCCTTCCACCAGGTCGGGTACCTCTTCCTGACCGGGAAGCCCGAGCTGCTGGCCATGTTCGCCGAGGCCGCGCGGCTGCAGGCGGCGCTGGGGGCGGGCCCCGTGCACATGCTCGATCCCGCTGAGGTGCTGGCCGTGGCCCCTTATCTCAGCGCCGAGGCCCTGGCCGGCGGGTGTTACACCCCGGAAGACGGCCGGGTCACCGCGACCGACGGCGTCGCGGCGCTGGCGAAGGGCGCCCGGGCGCTGGGCGTCCAGGTACGCACGCACTGGCCGGTCGACCGCATCGAACGGGCTCCCGGCGGATTCGTCCTGACCGGGCCGGCCGGGCAGGCGCGGGCGCGGACGGTGGTCGTGGCCGCAGGGATATGGAGCCCGCAGCTGCTGACCCCGCTCGGATTCGACCTCGACGTCTATCCGATGAAGCTGCACTACGCCATCACCGGGCCGGCGCTGACCGGCCTGGTGGTCCCGCTCATCGTGGACTTCGATACCGGGTTCTGCATCGAGCGGGAGGGCCCCGGCCTAGCGGTCACGATGCTCCTGCCCGAGCTGCCGCCCGGCTACGGGCAACGGGAGATGCTCGACGACTGGTACCACGCTGCGACGGTCCGGGCGCCCGGCCTGGTCGATCTCGGCATCTCCCACCTGCTGACCGCTACCGCGGACGGTGTGACCGACGGCCATCCGAACGCCGGGCAGCTCGACGAGGATCTCTGGGTCATCGCCGGTTTCGCCGGGCACGGCGCCATGCACGGCCCGCCCGTGGCCGAACTGCTAGCCCGTCAGATGCTCGGTGACCCCGACCCCGCCGTCGACATCTCCGCCCTGGATCCGCTCCGCGCCCGCGAGCAGCCCGGAGCCGAGGAGTGGATGGTGGCGCAGAAGCGGGGATGAGATACGCACCGACCGCAGAAGGGAGGACTGGACGCCCATGACCGCCGTGAATTCCGCAGACGGTCCGACTGCCGCTCAGGACCATCATGGAGGGGGGCGCTGACCCTGACGCGTTCCGGCTGCTGGATGACGAGGGCCGCCTGCCCGATGGCACCAATCCTGGCCTGCCCGGCGACAAGCTAGTCGAGGCCTACCGGTGGATGGTGTTCTCCCGGATGCTCGACGAGCGCGTGACCAGCCTGCAGCGCCAGGGCCGGGTGGGCACGTACTCGGCCGTATACGGTCAGGAGGCGTCGGTCATCGGGTCCGCCTTCGCCCTCGACCCGGCCAGAGACTGGATCGTGCCCCAGTACCGCGAGACGCCGGCCATCATGCGGCACGGCTACCCGCTGACGACGTACCTGCTCTACCTGCTCGGCAATCCGCTCGGCGGGCAGCTGCCCGAAGGCGTCCGGGTGACCCCGCTGCAGATCGCCCTGGCGGCGCAGCTTCCGCACGCGGTCGGCCTGGCGCTCGGGCTGAAGATGCAGCGGCTGGACGGCGTGGTGATGACGTACTGCGGTGACGGCGCCTCGTCCGAAGGCGACTTCCACGAAGCGTGCAACTTCGCGGGCGTCGTCAAGGCCCCTGTCGTGTTCGTTCTGCAGAATAACGGTTATGCCATCTCGACCCCGCGCTCAAAACAGACCGCGGCCGCGACGTTCGCCTCTCGCGCCGAAGGCTACGGGTTCCCCGGCGAGCGGGTCGACGGCAATGACTTTCTCGCGGTGTATGACGTGGCGCAGCGCGCGGTGCAGCGGGCGCGCTCGGGTGGCGGCCCGACGCTGATCGAGTCCCAGACCTACCGGCTGTACCCGCATAACACCGCCGACGACCAGAGCAGGTACGTGCCGCCGGAGGAACTGGAGGCTCGCCGGAAGTCCGATCCCCTCCCGCGCTTTCACGCGTACCTGGCCGGCCGGGGGCTGATCAGCGACGAGCAGGTTGAGGTCATGCGCGAGGAGATCAACGCCCAGATCGGCGAGGCGGTGGCGGCGGCCGAGCGGCACCCGAGGCCCACGCCCGGTCAGCTGTTCGACTACGTGTACGCCCGGCCGCCGCGCCGGCTGCAGCAACAGCGCGAAGAACTGACCGCCGCAGCGGACGGGGGCGAGTCATGACCGTCCGGACCATGGTCGAGGCGATCCACCAGGCGCTCGGCCAGGAGATGGAGCGCGACGAGCGCGTCATGATCCTGGGCGAGGACGTCGGCAGGCTGGGCGGCGTGTTCCGCGCCACCGACGGCCTGCAGGCCCGATTCGGCCCGGAGCGGGTCTTCGACACGCCGCTGGCGGAGGCCGCGATCGTCGGAACGGCCGTCGGCCTGGCGATGAGCGGGCTCCGGCCGGTCGCCGAGGTGCAGTTCCTCGGCTTCGCTCACCAGGCCTTCCACCAGATCGCCGACCAGGTCGCGCGGTACGGCTTCCGCTCGCAGGGCCGCTATCCGATGCATATCACCATCCGCGCGCCCTTCGGCGGCGGGGTACGGACCCCCGAGCTGCATTCCGATGCGCTGGAGGCTCAGTTCGTGCACTGCCCGGGCCTGAAGATCGTCATGCCGGCGTCGGCCTACGACGCGAAGGGGCTGCTGCTCGAGGCGATCAGGGATCCCGACCCCGTGCTGTTCTGTGAGCCGCTGCGGGGTTACCGGCTCGTCAAGGATGAGGTGCCTGACGAGGATTACACGGTGCCGTTCGGGCAGGCGCGCATCACCCGTGACGGTTCCGACGTGACGCTGATCGCCTGGAGCGCGGCGGTTCAATTGTCCGAACGAGCGGCGGTGCGAGCCCAGGAAGAGGGTATCTCGTGCCGCGTGGTCGACCTCCGCACGCTGGTGCCGCTGGACGTCGAGACGATGGTGCGCTGCGCGGAGGAGACGGGACGGGTTGTCGTCGTGCACGAGGCGCCGTACACCGCGGGCTTCGGCGCTGAGGTGGCGGCCACCATCCAGGAGGAGGCGTTCTACTCGCTGGAGGCGCCGATCCTGCGAGTAACGGCGCCCGACACGCCCTACCCGCTGGCGGGCGCCGAGGAGTTCTACATCCCGAACGAGGAGCGCGTGCTGACCGCCATCCGCAAGACGATGGCGGCGAAGTGAGCACCGAATTCCGCATGCCGGATATCGGCGAAGGCATTGCCGAGGTTGAGCTGCTCGAATGGCACGTCGAGGTCGGCTCGCACGTCCGCGAGTACGACATCCTGGCCACGATCGAGACCGACAAGTCAGTCGTGGAAATGCCGAGCCCGTTCACCGGAACGGTCGTCCGGCTGGGCGCGAAGCCAGGAGACATGCTGCCGGTCGGCGACGTTCTCGTCGTCTTCGACACTGAGGTCGGCACACCCGCGGCGGAAGCGCCAGCAGAGCGAGCGGAACCGCCAGCAGAACAAGTACCGACCCGGCCCAGGGCGGCGCCCGTCGTCCGCCGGCTCGCGGTCGAGCTGGGGATCAACCTGGCTGACGTCCGCGGCAGCGGGCCCAGCGGGCGCATCACCCAAGATGACGTGCGCCTCGCCGCCGCAGCCGGTGCGGACGCGGGAGAGGCCGAGGCCGAAGCGGCGGCTCGCCCGGGATCGGATCTGGCGGCCCAGCCGAGCGCGGCGACGGCCGGCCACCTGCCGGACGAGCATGTGCCGCTGCGCGGTCTTCGCCGGGAGATCGCCAGGAACATGGCTGAGTCATGGCGGACCATCCCGCACATCACCGACTGGCGGGAGGCCGACGCCACCCAGCTCATCGAGGCGCGCCGGGTCCTGTCGGCCCACCTGCCCGCCGTGGCCGCAGTGCTCACCTACGTGCCGTTCTTCGTGAAGATCACCGCGACCGCGCTGCGGCACCACCCGCTGCTGAACGCGTCATTCGACGAGGAGCAGCAGGAGTACGTGCTGCACCGGCGGATCAACATCGGCATCGCCACGTCGGTACCGGACGGCCTGCTCGTCCCGGTCGTGCGGGATGCCGACACCAAGACGGTGGTCGAACTCGCCTGGGAGATCGCCGAACTGGTCGGGCTGGCGCGCGAGCGCAAGGCATCCCGCGAGCAACTGACCGGCGGGACCTACACGGTGAACAACTTCGGCGCCATCGGCGGCCATCTGGGCACGCCCATCATCCGTCCGCCCGAGGTGGGCATCCTCGGCTTCGGGCGGATCAGCGACCGGGTGGTGGCGGTGGACGGGCTGCCCGCCGTCCGGCCGACGATCGGGCTTTCCTCGGTCGGGGACCACCGGCTGCACGACGGCGACACCCTAGGCGCCTTCACCTCTGCGGTGGTCGAGTTGATCGAGCACCCGTACGCGCTGCTCGGCGAACTGCGCTGATGGTCGTCGGCGAGGTGGCCGAGGGCGTCGACCTGCTGGTGGTCGGCGGCGGGCCGGGCGGATACGCGGCGGCCCTGCGCGCCGCGCAGCTGGGGCGCGAGGTCGTCCTCGTCGATCGCGACGGCGCCGCCGGTCTCGGGGGCGCGTGCCTGCACGTGGGATGCATCCCCAGCAAGGCGCTGATCGAGCTCGCCGAGGTCGTGCACCGAGCGCAGACCATGGAGCCGGCCGGCGTCACGGCCAGCGGCATCGGGGCTGATCTGGCCCGCTTCCAGCCCTGGAAGAACTCGGCCGTCGAGAAGTTGCGCGCCGGGATTGAGACGCTACTGCGCCGCAACAAGGTGCGCGTCCTGCCGGGCGAGCTCGCCTTCAACCGGCCAAACCGGGCCGCGGTGGCCACCCCTGACGGCAACGTGACGTTCCTGGAGTTCGCCTCCGCGATCGTCGCTACCGGCTCGCGACCTGCCGGACTGCGCGGATTCCCCTTCGACGGCGACCGGGTCCTCGACTCAGCGCAGGTGCTCGCGCTGGACGGCGTTCCGCCGAACATGGCGATCATCGGAGCCGGTTACATCGGGCTCGAGCTCGGCACCGCCTTCGCCAAGCTCGGCTGCCAGGTCACGATCGTGGAGGTGCTCGAGGCGATCCTGCCCGAGCTGGATGCCGCCGTTACCCGCCCCGTCGTGCGCTCGCTCGAGCGCCTGGGAGTCAGGCTCCTCCTGGGCGCGGAGGCCACGGCGCTCGGTGAGCACGAGCTGATCGTGCGCGCCGCCGGGACCGAGCACCGGGTCCCGGCCGCCAAGGTGGTCGTGGCCGTCGGCCGCCTGCCCAATACCGACGAGCTGGGCTTGGTCTCCGGCGGCGTGACGCTACGTCAGGACGGCACCGTGCAGGTGGACGCGTCGCGGCTCGCGGCGCGCAACATCGCCGCGGTCGGCGACATAACCGGCGGCCCGGCGCTCGCGCACAAGGCGACCGCGGAGGCAGAAGTGGCCGCTGAGGTCCTGTCAGGGCGCCGGGCCCGGTTTGAGCCCGCGGCTATTCCCGCCGTGGTGTTCGCCGATCCGGAGGTCGTCAGCGTGGGCCTGAGTGAGCAGACCGCCCGTGCGCGCGGGATCGATGCCGCGGTCGCCCAGTTCCCGCTCGCCGCCTCCGGCCGGGCCGCCACGCTCGCGGCGCCCGATGGCGTGATCCGCATCGTCGTCGACCGGGACGGCGATGTCGTGGTGGGCGTGCAGATGGCGGGACCGCATGTCTCGGAGCTGGCTGGCGAGGCGGCCCTGGCGATCGAGATGATGGCGAGTCCGGAGGATCTGGCCGCGACCATTCACCCGCACCCGACGATCAGCGAGGGCCTCAGGGAGGCCGCGGCGCTCCTGGTCGGTCGGCCGCTGCACGTGATCGGTTAGATCGGTTAGCCGCCGTTGGAGTAATCGACGGTCAGCCAGCGCTCGGGCGTGAGCTCAGCCAGGACCCCGCCCCACGTGATGCCGTCGGCGTACTCGCGGCCCGCCTCGGCGCCCAGGTACCTGATCGCCATGTCCAGCACGTCCTGCGGCTCGCGCTGCCGCAGCGTGACCGGGCCCTCCACGGTCACGTAGCTGTACGGAAATGAGTCATTGTGTACGCACAGGCTGGCCCGGCCCGCCTCGCGGAGCAGGTCGTTCTTCTTCGAGCCGTCAGCGCTGGTGATGACCACGACTCCGTCTTTGTAGTCGTACCAGACCGGGATGGTCAGCGGTTCGCGGTCTGGCCGCCCGACGCTGAGCACTCCGATGCGGACCGCGGCGAGGTACTGCTCGCGCTGCTCGCGGGTCATGCGGTTCGACATGTTCACCCTTCCCTAAGCCAGGCTCAGCAGCTGGCAGGCGTTGCCCTTCATGATCAGCGGCCGGACCTCTTCGCGGATGTCCAGCTTGGCGAAATCAGCGATCCAGCGGTCCGGCGTAATCAACGGGTAGTCGGTGCCGAACAGCACCTTGTGCTTCAGCAGCGTGTTCGCGTACTGGATCAGCTGCGGCGGGAAATACTTCGGCGACCAGCCGGACAGGTCGATGTAGACCAGCGGCTTGTGCAGGGCCACCGCCAGTGCCTCGTCCTGCCACGGAAACGACGGATGAGCCAGCACAATCTTCAGGTCAGGAAAGTCCACCGCCACGTCATCGACGTGCATGGGGTTGGAGTACTTCAGCCGGATGCCGCCGCCCCCTCGCGTCCCGGCGCCGATGCCCGTCTGGCCGGTGTGAAAGAGCGCCGGCAGCCCCGCATCGGAGATGACCTCGTATAGCGGGTAAGCCAGCCTGTCGTTGGGATAGAACCTTTGCGTGCTGGGATGGAATTTGAATCCCCGGATTCCGTATTCGCCGATCAGTCGCCGCGCGGCCGCCACGCCTACCGCTCCGCGATGCGGATCGATGCTGGCGAAGGGGATCAAGACGTCAGGATGACGTCGTGCCGCCTCAGCCACCTCCTCGTTCGGGACCGGGGCGCTGCCGTCGGCTAGCTCATTGTCGACAGGGAACACCACGCACGCCATCTTGCGCTCGCGATAGTAGGAGGCGATCTCGTCCAGCACGGGGAACGAGGAGCTGGAGCCGAAGTGCTGCGCGGCGGCCTGGCCGAGCGCGCTTCCTCCCTCGTCGGGCGATCCGTACGCGGACACCATCGCATGGGTGTGGATGTCGATGGCCACGAGTTCACTGGCAATCATCCGGCTGCCTCCAGGAAATGGCCCCGACGGGCGAGCGCCCCGTAGTCACCGTCGCGGAGTACGCACTGTAATCGCCCGTTCGGATGGTATATAATATACTCGCGTGCCGGGCTCCGTTCCCGATCAACGCGGGCCGGGGAACGAGCCGCGGTGGAGAGCTCGGAGGTGTCCGCTGGCGGAGTTCGGGATCCAGGCCTACATGGAACGGCACGGCTTCAAGAAGCTGCTGTTCTGCAACGACAGCAACGTCGGGTTGAAGGCGATCATCGCCATTCACTCCACCGCGCTCGGCCCGGCCGTGGGCGGGACCAGGATGTGGATGTACCCCTCCGAGCAGGATGCCGCGATGGACGCTCTACGGCTGGCCCGCGGCATGACCTATAAGTACGCTGCCGCCGGCGTTAACCTCGGGGGCGGCAAGGCCGTGATCGTCGGCGATCCCAGGCGGGACAAGTCCGAGGCCCTGTTCCGTGCGTTCGGCCGGATGGTAAACCAGCTCGGCGGCGAGTTCCTGACCGGCGAGGATGTCGGTACCACCCTCGAGGATATGGAACTTATCTACACCGAGACCGACTACGTAGTGACGCTACCGGAGCACTGCGGCGGGGTCGGTGAAATCTCGGGGGCGACGGCACTTGGCACGATCGAGGCCATGCACGCTTGCGCCCAGCGAGCCTGGGGCTCCCCCCGACTCAACGGGCGACGCGTGGCTTTGCAGGGCCTCGGGGCGGTTGGCTGGCACGCTCTGACCATGCTGGTCCAGGAAGGCGCCGAGGTAATCGTCTGCGACATCGACGATGAAAAGGTCGGACGAGCCATTTCCGAACAGGGCGTGCGCGCGGTTCCGCCAGAGAGCATCTACGACCAGGAGGTCGACATCTTCGCGCCGTACGCGCTCGGCGGAATCGTCAACGAACATACCGTTCCGCGGCTCAAGGCCAGAATCGTCGCCGGATCGGCTAACAACATTTTCGAAGACGAGGCACGCGATGCGGCGCTGCTCGACCAGCGAGGCATCGTCTACGCGGTCGACTACATCGCCAACTCCGGCGGCACGATTCTCGACACGGACCGGCTTCGCAAGGGAGGTCTTCAGCGCGAGCGCGCGATGGCTAATGTCCGTAAGATCCGCGATCGGATCGAGGAAACCTTCCAGATCGCGGATGCTGACGGCATCTCCGCTTACCTAGCGGCGAACCGCATGGCCGAGGCACGGATCAACGCTATGAACCACGTCCGGCTCCTTGGGTAGCCGGGTCGAACGCAAGAACCGACCTGTACTAAAGGAGGTATCTGGATTGAGCGGAGATCAGGCTGCTCGTTTCTCCGGGAAGGTAGCGGTCGTTACCGGATCGAGCAGCGGTATCGGCCTCGAAGTTGCCCGGCATTTCGGAGCGTCCGGAGCGAGCGTAGTCACGAATGGCCGAAGTGCCGAGCGCGCCCAGGCCGCCGCCAGGACCATCGAGGACGCTGGCGGGACGGCCGTCGGCGTAGGCGCCGATCTGAGCAGCTACGAAGGTGCCGAGGAGTTGATTCGTGGCGCCATCGACGCGTTTGGCGGTGTCGACATCCTGGTTAACAGTGCGGGGATATCGATGATCGCCCCCTCAGATCAGCTCGACCCCGCCGAGTGGGAGCGAGCGATCGCCATTAACCTATCCGGATCCTATTTCTCCTCGCGTGCCGCATACCCGTCAATGAAGGAGCGCGGCGGCGGCGCGATCATCAACATCGGCTCAGTGGCGGCGCACGTGGGCCTGCCGATGCGGGCGGCGTACTGCGCCGCAAAGCATGGCCTTTCCGGGCTGACCAAGGTGCTCGCGCTCGACTGGGCGCCAGACGGCATCCGCGTCCTGCAGATTGATCCTGCCTACATCAAGACGCCGCTAGACGTCCGTGATCAGGTCACCGGCGGCTACGACGATATTGCGATAGAACGGCGAACCCCCATGGGGCGTTTCGGCGAGCTGTCCGAAGTCGCCAAGATGGTGCTCGTCGCCGCCGCGCCGGAGTCAAGTTACATGACCGGCTCCAGCCTGCTGGTCGACGGAGGCTGGGTCTCCTACGGCTACCTCTAGCGAGTTATGCCAGCCACTCTCCGACTCACCTGGCCCGGTCGAGTTGCGTCGGAGGGAGGCTGAATGCCCTGGCTCTCATTGGTTGCTCGCCAGCGATGAGATGATCCGGCACTAGCGCGGCCCGGGCTTTACCGGGTTGCTTCGTCAGGCAAGCATCCGGGGCAGCTCGGTGGGGCGGAGGTACCGCCAGACTGGCGTGCCCCGGCGGCGGGCCAGCATGAATCCCGTGGCCGCCGTCGCCGCGACCGAGATCAGCCCTCCGAAGACCAGGCTCATCCTCGGGCCGAACTGTTCGGCGATCCAGCCGGCCAACGGCGCGCCCAGCGGTGCCCCGCCGAGGAACACCAGCAGGTACAGGCCCATGACCCGGCCCCGCATGTCCGCGGTGGCAGCCAGCTGGGTGGTGGAGTTGGCCGTGGTGGTGAAGGTGATCACCGCCAGGCCGGTGGGCACCAGCATGATCAGGAACGACCAGAAGCCCGGCATCAGGCCGGTGGCCACCTCCAGCAGACCGAACGCTCCGGCGGTCGCGAGCAGCAGGCGCAGGCCCGGCCGCACCCGGCGGGCGGAGAGCAGCGCGCCGCCCAGCGCGCCCAGCGCGAATACCGCCGACGCGATCCCGAACGCGCCGGCCCCGGTATGGAACACCTGGCGGGACATCAGTGCATTAGTGACCTGGAAGTTCATCCCGAACGTCGAAACGAAGAAGACGCACACCAGCGGTACCCACAGCTCGGGCCTGGCCCGGACGTAGCCGACACTCTCCCGAAGCTGGCCCTTGCCCCTGGGTACCGGCTCGGCCGCGTGCAGCTCGGCCGGGCGCATGAGCTTAAAGGCCGGCCAGCACCGCCCCGTAGGACGCGGCATTGATAAGGAAGGTCATCGGCGTACCCGCGACGCTGATCACCAGCCCGGCGACCGCCGGCCCAGCGATCCGGGCCAGGTTGAATACCGCGCTGTTCAGCGCGATGGCGTTCGCCACCGCGTTCTTGCCCACCATCTCGGCGGCGAACGCCTGCCTGGTCGGGTTGTCCACCGCTGTGACTATCCCCAGGGCCAGCGCGAGCAGGTACACGTGCCAGATCCGCACGGCCCCGGTCAGCGCGAGGACGCCGAGGATCGCTGCCAGCCCGCCCGCCAGAGCCTGGGTGATCATGAGGATGGCCCGCTTGGGATAGCGGTCGGCGATCACGCCGCCCCACGGGCTGGCTAGCATCGGCAGGAACTGCAGGCCGGTGGTGATGCCCAGCGCGGTGCCGCTGCCGTGGGTCAGCTGGAGTACCAGCCAGTCCTGGGCCACCCGCTGCATCCAGCTGCCGGTGTTGGAGATCACCTGGCCAGCCGCGAACAGCCGGTAATTGCGGTTGCCGAGCGAACCGAACGTCCTGCTGGCTGCCAGCAGCCGCCCTGCCGCGCGCAGCCCGGTGGCCGGTTCCCGGCCAGGCCCGCCGCCCGTAGGCGCCGGGCCACTCAGGACTGGCTGAGCTTGTCCAGCACCGGCGCGGCCGCCCGTAGCACCGACCGCTCCTGCGCGCTCAGCTCCGCCAGCCGCCTGGCCAGCCAGGCTTCCCGTAGTCGGCGCACCTGCCCGACCAGGCTCCGGCCCGCGGCTGTGGCGGTCAGCATCACCTGCCGCTTGTCCGTCGGGTGCGGTGCGCGGGCCAGCAGGTCGCGTTCCTCCAAGACGGCGATGACCCTGGTCATCGACGGAGGCTGCACCTTCTCGTGCGCCGCCAGCTCTCCTGGCGTCATCCCGGCGTGGCGCGCAAGCGCGGCGAGCGCCGCGAACTGCGTGTCGGACAGCTCTGGCAGGCCCTTGGCTGCCCGTTCCGCGCGGATCCGCCTGGCCAGCCGGCTGACCGCTATCCGCAGCGTGATGGCTAGGTCGGTATCGGACCTGATCTGCGAAGTAGTCACTCTCATTAGCTTGACTCATTACTTTAGCTAACGTTATCCGGAGTGCTGGTAATCCGTCAAACCGGGGCGGTGCTACATCACGGGCATTGCCGCCGAGGACGGCGACGGCTTCACGCGGGGACGGACACTCCAGTTGCGGCGTACCCACGAAATTCGGCACTGATCGGCGGTCATCTCTGCGCCGCTCCGGTTACCAGCCACTTGCTGCTCCGGGCGCGCAGTATCAGGGTTACGAACCGGGCTAGCAGCCAGAGGCTGTAGGCGAGCCAGAGCGCCACCAGGCCGCCGTGGAGCACCAGCACGAGTGCGGCGGCCGGCAGGAATACGGCTAGCGTGATCACCCCGGCGGCGGCCAGGTAGTTCTGGTCGCCGGCGCCGATGAGCACCCCGTCCAGCACGAAGACCACGCCTGCGACCGGCTGCTGTGCCGCCACTACTAGCAGCACGGCCAGCAGCAGCGACCGAACTCCCGGGGCAGCCGCGAACAGGCCCGGCAGTACCGGCCGGAGCAGCAGCACGAGCAGCCCGCAGCCGGTACCGTACAGTGCTCCCCAGCCGACCATGCGCCCGGTGGCCGCCCGGGCACCGGCGGCGTCCCCGGCGCCCAGGTAGCGGCCGGTGATCGCCTGGCCCGCGATCGCGATCGCGTCCAGCGCCAGGGCCAGCAGCGTCCAGAGCCGGAAGGCGATCTGGTGGGCCGCGATCGCGTCGTCTGACTGCCGCGCGGCCACCGCGGTTGTCGCCACGAGCACCGCCTGGAGCGCGAGCGTGCGCAGGATCAGCCCCGTTGCCGCGGTCGCGGCCGCGCGCAGCCCGGACCGGTCCAGGCCGAACCCGACGCCCTCCCGGCGCGCTCCCCGCGTGACAACCGCCAGGTAGACGCATGCTCCCGCGGTCTGCGCGATAACCGTGCCCCACGCCGACCCGGCCAGCCCCATGCGCAGGCCAAGCACGAACGTCGCGTTCAGCGCGATGTTGACGGCGTTCGCGGCGACCGCGGTGGCCAGCGGCGTCACGGTGTCCTGCAATCCCCGCAGCACCCCGGTGGCGGCCAGCATCACGAGCATGGACGGCGCCCCGAGCAGGCTAATCCGCAGGTAGACGACGGCGCCGCGGCTGACGCCCGCGGTGGCGCCGAAGACCCGGATGATCTCCGGGGCCAGCGGCCAGGCCAACGCCAGCACGCCCAGGCCGATCCCGGCGGCCAGCCAGAGCCCGTCGATGCCCTGCCGGATCGCTTCCCTGCGCAGGCCCGCACCGAGCTGGCGGGCCACCGCCGCGGTGGTGCCGTAGGCCAGGAAGATTGAGATGTTGACCAGCGTGGTCAGCGCCTGGCTGGCCACGCCCAGGCCGCCGAGCGGCACGGTACCGATCCGGCCCACGATCGCCGAGTCCGCCAGCAGGAACAGCGGCTCGGCGACCAGGGCCCCGAACGCCGGGCCGGCCAGCCGGAGGATCTCCAGGTCCCGCGGGCCCACGTGCAGCCAGCCCGGACGCCGGCCGCCTGCCCGCGCTGGCGCTGCCGCCGCGCGCGGGGGCGCTGGACCTTGTGGCATGCCGACTCTCCTGTAACTGGCTATTATCATCATGCCAGTGACAAACTATGGGCCGGAGTGTAACTGGTCAAATGAATTTCACTAGTCACATGGATGCCGTGGTGGCCGTGGCGGCCTGCCTGGTCAACGTGCTCACCGCGGGTGAGGCGCACGGCCGCCCCTACGGGCCGCCGGACGGCGAGGCCCGGCGCGCCGCGGTGACCGCGGCGCTGCGGATCGCCGTGCCCGCCACGCACCTGCCCACGGCTTCCGAAGCGGCCGAATTCGGCCCTGTCGCCGCTGCGCTCCGGCCGGTATTCGACGCGGCCGCGGCGGGCGACACCGATCAGGCGGCCCGCCTGATCAACGAATTGCTGGCGCAGACCGGCGCGCGCCCCCGGCTGGACCGGCACGACGGCCAGCCCTGGCACCTGCACTTCCACGGCCCGGAGGACTCCCTAGCCACCGGGTGGGCGGCCGGCTGCGCCACCGCCCTGGCCGTGGTGCTCGGCACCGACCACGGCGGTCGGCTGGGCGTCTGCACGGCGCCCAGGTGCGACCGGGTCTACGTAGATACCTCGCGCAACGCCACCCGCCGGTTCTGCTCTACGTCCTGCCAGAACCGGGTAAAGACAGCCGCGTTCCGGGCCCGCCGCGGATAGCCTGCACGTCCCGCTGGCAGCTCACCGCGCAACCTGACCAGATGACTCGCATCGGCGCGGCGGGTCCGCGATGCCGGCCGTGCCTCCGGTCACTAGGCGGTGGTGTGCCGCAGCCGGAGACGTCGACGCGAAGGATGGCTTGGTGGTCGGCGGTGGGGCGGCTGCCGGGCGGGAGCTTGCCGTCGAGTTCCAGGGAGGCCAGGCCGTGGACCAGCGCCCAGGCGGCCAGGGTGAGGTGGCGGTCGGACCGGGGCGAGAAGACACGGTCGGCGCTCCGGCCTCCTGGTGTGCGCCGTGATGACCGACTTGGGCCGCTGCCTGCCGTTAAGTCCAACCTTCATTGCGGTTTGAGCGTCTATCGCACCTGGATTCCTGACGGCTACTGTGGTGGCAGGCGACGCGGGCTGGAGTGGATGCGGGCGCGGCGTTCCCCGCCAGCCGGGGCGCGGCACGAAGGATTTGGCCATGAGGCAGTACATGTGGCTGGCCCGCAGCAGGCCGATCCGGCTACTCCTGCTGGCATGGGGTATCACCTATGCCGGCGACCTGGCGGCATTCACAGTGGCGTCGGTCTACCTGTACCGTGTGGGCAGCGCGGGGTATGTTGGCCTGCTCTGGCTGGAGTACGCGCTGTTCGCCGCGCTCATCGTGCCGTTGATCAGCAGCTGGTCTGACCGCGTGCCGAGGGAGCGGCTGCTGACCGCCACGCTAATTCCGAGGGCGTTGCTGCTCGGTGCCGCCGGCGTCGCGATGAGTGGGCACGGGCAAGCCATGCTGGTGGCGGTGCTGGTGGCGCTGGACGGCGGACTGTGCAGCGTCTTCCGCCCCGTGCAGGCCGCCCTGCTGCCCTGGCTGGCCCGCACTCCCGACGAGCTGACGAGCGCGAACACGGCCGCGAGCGTGATGCAGGCGGTCGCCATGCTCGTTGGGCCGACGATCGCTGCCGGCCTGCTCTCGGTCGGCACGCCTCAGTCCGCCATGTTCGCCACCTGCGGCCTCGTCGCGGCCGGGGCCGTGCTGCTAGCCGCTGTCCGGCCGCTCGCGGCACAGGTGCCGGCGCGGACGGCAAAGATCCTGAAGCAGCTCAGGCTTGACATGGCCGCGGGCTTCACGGCTTTCATCCGGCAACGCGGCGCGCTGGCGCTGGTCGTCCCCGCCGCAGCTCAGACGTTCGCCCGGGGAGTCCTCAACGTGCTCACGGTCGTCATCGCCCTGGATCTGTTCGGCCTCGGCCAGGCCGGCGTCGGCCTGCTGGGCGCGGCGCTCGGCGCAGGCGGCATCCTCGGCACTCCGCTTGCCGTCGCGCTGGTCCGCGGGAAGAGGGTAGCGCGCTGCTTCGCCGCGGGGGTCGCGGGCTGGGGAGTGCCCATGATCCTGCTCGCGTTCATGCACGCGCGGTACTGGCCGTATCTGCTCTTCGGCGCCGTCGGCGTAGCCAACCTCGTTGACGATGTAGCCGTCTACAGCGCCCTGCAGCGGGTGATTCCGCCGCGCCTGATGGGACGTGCACTGGGAGCGCGCCGAGCTGTCCTGCTGCTATCTGCCGGCCTCGGCTCCGCCGTCGCACCATCACTTATCCACGCCTTCGGAGCCCGGGCCACGATGGCGGGTGTCGGCCTGCTGCTCATCGCGACCGCCGCCGGGTACGTGCCCAGCCTCAAAGCCATCGACAGCAGGCTGTCCGCCCCCGGCCCAGAGGTCGCGCTGCTGCGCCGCGTGTCGTTCTTCGGCCCACTGCCGTTTGCCACGGTAGAGCATCTGGCCAGCGTGCTGCGGCCTGCCACGTACGAGTCTGGGGATGTGATCATCCGGGAAGGGGACCTCGGCGAGTCTTTCTACCTGATCGCAGAGGGCCAGGCCCGCGCCGGCAGCGGCGGCAGGCAGCTGAGCGAGATGGGGACTGGCGACTCGTTCGGGGAGATCGCCCTATTGCGACAGATACCCAGGACGGCGACCGTCACCGCCATCAGCCGCCTACAAGTCTGGATTCTCGACCGCGAGGAGTTCCTGGCCGCAGTGACGGGCAGCCCGGAGAGCGTGGAGAGCGCGGATGCAGTCGTCTCAGCCCGGCTCCAGGTCAGCTGACCGGTCCAGTCGCCCAGTGTGACCGGGCATTCCAGTTGTACGAGATATCGGCTCGTTTTTGCGGGTGGAACGCCTCGATGAAATCGCGGTCATTCGGCCCCCATACGCTTCTCCAGTACCTGACGTGCTCGTAATGGCCCTGGGCCAGACTACGCTCGATTCCCAGGGCCTGCGCGATGTCAAGATCACAGTCCACCCAGACCCGGCACCTGAGGTAGGGCAAGCGGCTTGGATGGAAGAGGCCGACACCTTCCAGCAGCCGGATCGGGGTCGGCGGGGAGCTGATTTCACCGATCACTTGCCTTGATTCCCAGTCGCGCATGGTGCACGTAATTGCCTCGCCCATATAGATGGGATCGAGAACTTCTTCCTGCCAGCGGAGCCAGTTGTACCCCGGCCAACCTCGACCCCGTTTCACGCAGGCGCCTATGGTGTACCAGTCCACAGCGAAGAACGGGACTACAGGCCCAATCCCTGACACCCTGGCCAGGCCCGCTTGCAGCTGCCTGGTCAGCGTCGACTTGCCAGCGCCGGCCGGTCCGGATACGGCGACCGCATAAGATCCCAGCGGTCCGTCGTAGACGCTGTAATCGGCAAGGATCGCCGCTATTACTTCTTCGGGTTCGGTAGCCGTCAATTGTGGCGCAAAAGTCATGGTTCCGACTCCATTCCAGGGCCGGGTTGCCTGCCCGGCGCACGGCACTTCCAGTTGCCGTCAGGGTGCCCAGAATGCGATGCGGCTGTCAGTCACGCAGCCGACAGCGCGCCTGTCAACCTGCTGACGCTTGACGTCGGGCGAGTGGCGGCAATCAAGGTGCGGACTGCGTCGATCCTCGCGTACCGGGGGAGTAGGCAGTGCCAGCGAGCTGGGCTCAGTCGCTTCGCATGTCCTCAGCGAAATCCGCGCGGATCAGCGCGCGTTGCACGATTCGCTGAATCCGGCGGCGTCCCGGGCGGCGATGGACGGGTCGCTTGCCGCGGACTTCTCGGCGTCGATCTCGCGCTGATACGCGGCAGCACCCTGCCGGGCGGCCCGCAGTCGCGCCGCGTCAAGTTTGTCGGCGAATGCGATATAGGCGGCAAGTGCCCGCGCCTTGGCGGCCGCAGCCTGGGGCACGACGATCGCGGCGAGCTGGCGATCGAAGTCGCCGATCAGCTTGGTGTGCTGGGGGAGTTGGGCGAGAAAGTCCTTCAACGGGATGTCGAACTGGCCGCCGTTCAGCGCGATGATCTTCTGCTCCAGCCCATCGCAGAGCATATTGACCGCATCGAGGTACTGCTGGACCGCATCGCTGCTGCTCGACGACGACACCGGGATCGGTCCGGGGACCGCGGAGTGCCCGGTCGACGAGCAGGCCGCGACGAGGACGCAGCTGCCCGCGGCGATTGAGATAGCACGGATCCGTGTCATGTCACCCATGATTGACGCTACGGAGCTAGATCTGCGCCTTTCGTAGCCGGTTCGTTGCGTAGCCGCTACATCGGCGAGATGGCGCCGGCGACTGTCACGCGTCGGTGGCTGGTACAGGGCGAATTCCGGGGCCGCAGTCCAGTGTCCAGGGCGTCCGGAGGGGGTGCGGCGGAGTGATCGGGCACGTGACGGGCACGCGAGGAAAGGTAGGCCGTCCTGATGGGACAGGCGAGCGATGCCCATATAGACTGACCTGGGATTTGGCGTGGTGGGCCGTACTGGATTTGAACCAGTGACCTCTTCCGTGTCAGGGACTTCCAGAGTGTCCGTCACCGTCGGACTGAGTCGAGCTGGGAGCTCTTGACCTGCATGAACAATCTGAGTGGGTCGGGCTGGGTCTGGTGGCAGCTGAACGCGCTGGCTCCCATTTCTGGCTCCCACAGCGCTCGGCGCTGGGAGCCGTCCCACACGCCAAGATCATCGAGGACGGTCGGAGCTTGACGTCGCGAGGCCAGCGGGTAACCAGGGCGGCCTCGGAAGTGCGGATGCGGCCGCGCGGCCCGTACGGCTACGCTGAGACTCGTTCGCGTTGCTCGGGATGCGCGAAGGTGGCCCATCCGCGCGTGCTGTCACCAGTGGCATTGATAGCCGCGACCGCCCATGCATGAGCTGCCGCCGTTGCCTGCTCTGGATCATCTTCATCTACATACATGCTGAACAAAGCGGTGCGCGCCTCACGGTCAGAGGAAAGGGTGAACCCCAGGAAGGCGGGTGTGTTCCGCTGGATGTCGTCAAGGTGCTCCGCTACTGAGGCGACGCTCTCTGCCATCCTCTCAGCCGAGCCGACGACGACAGTCGCCTTAAGCGAGATCCTGTATGCCACGGTCACCCCATTCCTTCCGCTTCATCTCTTAGAGGTCTGCTCTAGCCAGTCCTGCAGTTCTGAGATCATGTGCCGCCAAACCCCTGAGGAAGCCACTACGCGCCCGAGGAACTGAAAGTCCTTTGTCCCGTCAGGTGACACCAGCGTATACACGCCCTCATGGAACCAGATCACGTACTCGTCCCGGTTGGCTTGACGGAAAAGCTCCTCAACCTCGGGGTCCGGGTGTGGCGGCCATGTGATGTAGGGGTCAACACCGCTATCGGACGCCATCGTCCCAGCGTACCGGCACGCATCGGCCGCCTGCCAGGCGTGCTCGCACGGTCGTCGGCCGGACCTGGGGCTGCCCGTTCCAGCTGCGGGTGCGGCAGCCGGAACGGCTGGTCAGGTCCGGCCGTCCCGGCATGGATCTGCGGGCTGGCGGGTCACGGGGTGCTGCTGAGATCCTTCACGGTGAGCCCGCCGAGCTGGACGTCGAAGATGAAATGAGGGGCTGGCTCGTCGTTGCAGTAAGCGATCGTCTGAGACATCGTGCCGATCCCGACGAAGGTCGTGCGGTCGGGAATGACCGGGTGAGGTCCGGTGCCGTTGTCGGCCACCTGCCACCAAGCCCCCATGCCCAGCTGCGTCGGGTCGCTGGAATCGGTGATCGTGCCCCCTATCCAGGCGCGGTTACCGCTGACGGACATGCATGTCACCGGGCCGCTGAAGGTGGTTTCTTGTCCCGCTTGCCAGTAGTCATAACGCCACCGGCCGCGCACAGTGCCGTCGGCGAGTTTGGTTGCGTGATAGGCGAGTGGGTCCTGCTGCACGGTGACACCGAAAACGCTGGGGCCGAGCAGCACATAGGTCTGGCCGTCAACTTGCGCTGCGACGGAGCTGCCATGAGCTGCCGCAGCGGCCGCTGCCGGAGCGGCCGCCGCCGAGGCCGCGCCGGCAACAGTCATGATCGCGGCGCCGCACAGGGCCGCCGCCCATCTCAATCTCGACATCGGGACTCCTCGGTTCGACATCTGATCAGGCGGCTCTGATAATGAGCCTCTGGCCAGCTGTCGTCTTGCACGGGTTGAGCGGCGTGGTACGAAAGAAACCGCCGCCTAGCGCTGGAGGTGGGGATGGCCGCGGGAGATGTCCCCGTCACCCTGGGCAGTAGCGGATCCCGCTGCGTTGCCGTGGATGGTTTCCTGGTCACCTGGGTGCGGTTTCCTCCCCTGCTTAAGTTGCCGCTGCATACGCACGAGCGGGCAACGGTCGCGGTGATCCTGAACGGGTCGTTTGACGGTCTGATGCGCCATGCCAGCCATCCCTGCCCGGCATCGACCCTTCTCACCGAGCCGCCCGGCGAACTGCACGGCAACCTGTTCGAGCGGGCAGGCGCGGACGTCTTGACGGTCCAGCCGGATCCCGGCCGGCGTGACCTCCTCGAACCGTTCGCCGCGGTGCTTGGCCAGGTCAACCACATACGCGATCTAAGCGTGGCCTCGGTGGCCAAGCGGGCTGCGATCGAGCTGCGCATGCCCGACAGCATCACTCCGTTCGCCGTGGAGGGGCTGGTTCTGGAATTGCTCGCGCTGGCCGCCAGGCGGCAGAACACCGATGCCATCGGCGCTGAACGCCGGTCTCCCCGCTGGCTTGGCCAGGCCACAGCACTGCTGCACGACCGGTACCGCGAGAATCTGCGACTCGCCGAAGTGGCCGAGGCGATCGGCGTGCATCCCGCCCACCTGGCCCGGGTCTTCCGCCTGAGGTACGGAACGCCACTCGGCACCTACGTACGCGGGTTGCGCCTCGCCTGGGCTGCCGGGCGGCTGACCGACTCCCAGGACGCAATCGCGCAGATCGCCCTCGAGGCAGGCTTCTTTGACCAAAGTCACTTCACCCGGACATTCAAACGGCATTTCGGCCTGACACCGCATGCCTATCGCAGGGCATCGAGGTAAAAGACCGCGGACGGGTGCCCGCTGAGCTGGTGGCCAGGTTCAAAGAGGCCGCCGGAAAAGTAGGAGCCGGAACGTCTCCCGCTCGTCAGTGCTATGGCGTCTCGCTCGCATGACCCTATGAGGGCCGGGCCTCTTTCCAGCTCAGCCCGGTAGCAGGACGCTTCGGGTGAGAAGTTCCGAGCTCGGGAGATGAGACCCTGCAATGTCTGTTTACGTCGGCATCGACGTGCACCGCAAGCGCTCCTAGTGTCCCGGCCTTGAGTTCCCTTATCACCACGTGAGTCGTGTTTGGTCTCAAAGCCCGGCTGGGTGGTGACGGGATCCCCGGGCCGGGGTCTGCTGGTGGCATGGGTGATACGAGGCTGGAGCCGCTGGTGCTGTCGGAGGCCGAGCGGCGGACATTGGAGAACTGGGCGAAGCGCCGGAAGACCGCGCAGGGGCTGGCGCTGCGGGCGCGGATCGTGCTGGCCTGCGCCGAGGGCCGCAGCAACGTCGCGGTGGCGGCGCGGATGCGGGTCAGCCGGGCCACCGTGACGGAAGTGGCGGACCCGGTTCCTGGCCCGGCGGCTGGACGGGCTGGGCGATGAGCCCCGTCCCGGGCGTGCCGCGCACCATCAGCGACGCCCAGGTGGAGGAGGTGGTGGTGCGCACCCTGGAAGAGGTCCCGGAGGGCGCCACGCACTGGTCCAAGCGGGACCTGGCCCGCCAGGTCGGTATCTCCCCGACCAGCGTGCAGCGGATCTGGCGGGCGTTCGGGCTGCAGCCCTGGCGCACGGAGGATTTCAAGATCTCCCCGGACCCGCTGCTGATCGATAAGATCCGCGACGTCGTGGGGCTGTACCTGGCGCCGCCGGCGAACGCGGCGGTCTTCGCGGTCGATGAGAAGCCGCAGATCCAGGCGCTGGAGCGGACCGCGCCGGTGCTGCCGATGCTCCCGGGCGTGCCCGAGCGGCGCAGCCACGATTACGTCCGGCACGGCACCATCGACCTGTTCGCCGCGCTGAACACCGCCACCGGCAAGGTGATCGGCAAGCTGTCCGCCCAGCACCGGGCGGTCGACTTCCGGGACTTCCTCGATGAGATCGACCGGCAGACCGAGCCCGGCCTGGCCATCCATGTCATCTGCGACAATCTCGCTGCCCACAAGGCGCCGGCGGTCCACCGGTGGCTGCTGGCCCACCCGCGCGTCCAGCTGCACTTCACGCCCACCTACTCCTCCTGGATCAGCCAGGTCGAGCGGTGGTTCGCCGAACTGCAGCGGCGCTGCCTGGACCGCGGCGTGTTCTGCTCCCTCGACGAGCTCACCACCGCACTGGAAGAGTGGATCAAGATCTGGAACGCCAGCGCCCGGCCCTTCAAGTGGACCAAGACCGCCGACCAGATCATCGACCGCATCTGCCGCTACTGCTCGCGCATCTCCGGACCGGGACACTAGGTGGCGGTGATCACCCAGGACGCCAAGGTGCAGCTGAACAAGAACGTGGTCAACGGATCAGTCGACTCGACGAATGGCGAGAGGTCGCGCCCAACGGATGACGCAGCGTTGAGTGATAGACGGATGCGGATAGAACGTGTACCGACCGACCGGCCAGTCGGTGCCCAGGCAGGCGGTCCTGAGACCGGAGAGCGCTTCCTGGCAGCTGTAGCGCTCGCTGTTAGGGCCAGTTATAGGGCCGCAGAGCGCTACCTGATAGGGCTGGGAACAAGAAAGGCCAGGTCACACTAGGTGGGCCGTACTGGATTTGAACCAGTGACCTCTTCCGTGTCAGGGAAGCGCTCTCCCGCTGAGCTAACGGCCCCAGTACCTCGCGCAGATGCTACCAGAGGCGGCCGTCCGCCGCGCGGCGGCAATCACGGGCACCCTCATCCCGAACGATCGTTGGGTCCCCCCGAACCAGCTACTCCGCCAGCGAGCTCGGCAACCCGAACCAGCTCATCAGGCTATTGTCGACATACCTGGTGATAGCGGAGATCTGGTCGCCCTCCAGGGTCACCACGACGAGCCCGTACGCACGGAACTCCGGCGCACTCCCGTCCGGTATGTACAACCCGTAGGCGGGCTGGCCGTTCGCCCCCGTGGGGACCAGCCGGTACGGCCGCCCGCCGTGCCAGGCCGAGACGTCGCGGAGGAAATTGCCGATGGCGGCCGCGCCCTGGTACTCGAGCGTGACCGGCGGCATCGTGATCCAGGCGTCGTCGGTGAGCAAGGCGACCACGCCGTCGATGTCGTGATTGGCGAAGGCGGTAGCGAAGCGGGCGGCCAGGTCCCGCTGGCGGGCTGACCGGGGGAGCGACGCCCGGTCCCGGTCGAGGCGGGGGAGCCGGCTGGCCATGGTCGTCCGGGCACGCTGCAGGGCGCTGTTCACCGAGGGCTCGCTGACCTCGAGGAGGTCGGCGACCTCCGACGCCCGGAAGCCGAGCACGTCCCTGAGCACCAGAACCGCCCGCTGCCGGGGCGGCAGGTGCTGGAGTGCCGTGACGAAGGCCAGCGCGATCGATTCCTTGGCTTCGTAGCGTGCCTCGGGACCCGCGCCGAGGTCGGGCAGCAGCACGTCGGGATAAGGCTCCACCCAAACCGGCGAACCCCGCCGGGTCGGCTCCGTCGTAACGAACGAAGGGTCAGGCACTTCCGTCCGCGACCGGCGGCTACTGGCCCGCAGCGCGTTCAGGCACCGGTTGGTCGCGATCTGGTACAGCCAGGTGCGCAGCGACGCGCGCCCCTCGTACCCGTTGAGACCCCGCCAGGCGGCTAGCAGGGTCTCCTGCAGCATGTCCTCGGCGTCTTGCAGCGAGCCGAGGATCCGGTAGCAGTGGACCCGGAGCTCGCCCAGGTACGGGTCGGTCAGCTCACCGAAAGCCCGGTCGTCTCCGGCCCTCGCCCGGGCCAGCGCCGTCTCCGCCATCACCCAGCCTCCCGCGATCCAATCCCCAAAGCGTACGGACCCCGCCCGCGCCGGAAAGTCATCGGTTACCCATGGCCCGACGCGGTGTCTCAACCAACAACGAACGATGACTAAGGAGCAATCGACATGCACCAGCGCATCATCCGCTACCGGGTCAAGCCCGGCCAGGCCGACGCCAACGCCGAGCTCGCCCGCGCCGTGTACACCGAGCTGCACCAGCTAAACCCGGACGGCCTCAGCTACGCCACGTTCCAGCTGGACGACAAGCTGAGCTTCGTCCACGTGGTCAGATCGCTGAACGCACCCAACCCGCTGCTGGCCGTCAGGGCCTTCGGCGAGTTCCAGGCCGGCATCGCCGAACGCTGCGACCAGCAGCCGGTCGCGGAAGACCTCACGGAGGTCGGCTCCTACCGCTTCTTCACCGGCTAGCGTCGGCGCTCCGCAGGTCACCCGGGCGCGCCGCCCCGAGCGTGGCGGCAACGACGTCATCCCACGGCGTCGGCGCTAGGCGGAACGTCTCCTGCGCGGCCGTGGAATCCATGATGAAGTCGTCGCGGAACTGGTAGGAGGTCTCGCGGAGTTCCCGCATGAGCGGCCAGGCGAGCCCCAGCCCGTAGACGGCCGCCGCGGGTATCGCGCTCACGCGCACCGGCCCGGACCCCGCGGCCGCGGCGAAGTCCTCGATGACCTGCCGCTGGCTGCGGGGTCCGTTCGACGGAACGTGCCAGGCGCGTCCCCAGGCCCGGGGGTCGTGGCCCGCCACGACCAGCATTCCGGCCACGTCCTCGGTATACGACCAGGTGTGGGGCCGATCGGCGCTGCCCAGCACCGAGACGCTCCGGCCCCGGCGGACCCGCTGCACCACGCGCTCACCCAGCGCGCTCGAAGCGCCGGGCCCGACAAAATCGGACCCGCGAACCTCGGCCGCGCGGACCCGTCCGGCCTGGTGAGCGGCGAGCGCATCCTGCCAGAGGTGCGCTCGCACCCGCCCCTTGTGCCCCGTCGCGGCGAGCGGCGTCGCCTCGGTCATCGGGTGAGCCTCGTCGTAGCCGGCGACGCCCAGCGAGCGCGAGGCAGGCCCGTACGCGTACAGGTTGGACAGGGTGACCAGCACCGCGCCGCTGCGTTCCGCGGCCCCCAGCACGCTCGCCGCGATCGGCGGCCAGTCGATGGGCCAGCGGTGATACGGCGGGTTGACGCAGTTGTAGATGACGGCTGCCCCCTCGGCCAGGCGTGCCATGACCTCCGCGTCCGCCGCGTCCGCCGCTACACACTCGGCGCCCGCAGGCCCCGACCCGCGACGGCTGGCCACCAGGACCCGCTCCCCGCGCTCCGCAAGCAGCTGCGCCACCCGGCCGCCGATCACGCCCGCGCCCACCACCAGGTGCGACCCGGCTGGATTCCCTGTCATCAGAAGCCCTCCTCGTTACTATCGCTCCGAATAGAGAGCGATGCTCTCGATCAAAGGATACGCAATCACCAACCCGTGTCAAGATCGCCGCTCTCGTTCCTTGGCGCCGCTCTCATTTCTGTGAAATGATCAAGAAGTGACCTACATCGCCCGAACGGTCGGTTGAGCCCTCCCGAGACGCCCGGCCTCCGTCCGTACCGCGCACCGCCCGCGAGCGGGCCCGGGCCGAGATCACGGCGGAGATCCTGAGCACCGCCCGCAGGTACCTGGCGACGGACGGCGCCCCGGCGCTGAGCCTGCGGGCCATCGCCCGGGACCTTGGCATGGCGTCGTCGGCCCTGTACCGCTACTTCGGCAGTCGTGACGAGCTGCTGACCAGGCTCATCGTCGACGCGTACGACTCACTCGGGGCCGCCGCCGAAGCCAGCGAGCTGGCCGTGGACCGGGACGATCTGCCCGGCCGGTTCGCCGCCGTGTGCTGGGCGGTCAGGACCTGGGCGCTGGCCAACCCGAACGAGTACGCGCTGATCTACGGCTCGCCAGTGCCTGGCTACGTCGCCCCGGCCGACACCGTAGGCCCCGCCACCCGCGTGTCGGTCCTGCTCATGCAGATCCTCATCGACGCTGCCGCCCAGGGCCGGGTCCCAGCCGAGGAGACCCAGGAAGCAAAGGCGCTCGACCCGATCCTGGCCCAGTTGCCCCCCGGCTTCCCGCCGGCGCTCGTCCAGCGCGGGGTGATGGCCTGGACCGGCCTGTTCGGCGCCGTCTCCTTCGAGCTCTACGGCCAGCTGCACCAGGTTGTAGCCGAGGACCCAGCCGACCGCGACGCCTTCTTCGCCGAGTGCATCGGCCGCTGGATCACGTTCGTGGGCCTCACCTGAACGATGCAGATAACGAACGGCCGATGACGGGCTCAGTAAACGGGAGCCGGTCGGGGGTCAGCGCCTGCAGGAAGTCGTAGTCACACCCTTGGGGCGCCTGGGTGACGTGCATGCGGTGCAGCACCGGCCAGCCCCGCAGGTCGCGGACCGGAGGCAGCACCGGCTCGCGCGCAGAAAGGTCCGCCGACACCGACAGCGACCCGGCGTACGCATCCAGCGAAACTACGTCGCCGTCCCTCAGCCTGGACAGCGGGCCGCCGACCGCGCTCTCCGGTGCGACGTGGAGCACCACCGTGCCGAACCCCGTGCCGCTCATCCGCCCGTCCGTGATCCGCAGCATGTCGGTGACGCCCTGGCTGAGCAGCCTCGCCGGGATCGGGATGTTGCCCCACTCGGGCATGGCCATCCCGGCGGGCCCGCACCCGGCCAGCACCAGCACGGAATCGGGGGTGACGTCGAGCAGCGGGTCGTCGATCCGGCTGCGCATCTCGTCGTAGGAGTGAAACACGATCGCCGGGCCGCAATGACGCAGCAGCGCAGGGCTGGCCGCCGCGGCCTTGATCACCGCGCCGTCCGGCGCGAGGTTCCCGTGCACCACCATGAACGCGGGGAGCGAGGTCACGGACTCCCCGAGGGGCCATCGCACCGGACCAGAGGGCAGCGACTCGCCCAACGTCGCACCGGTAGCTCCCGCCCGCCGCCCGAACGCCGCGCCGGACCGCCTCGGCCAGCGCGGTCAGGCCGAGGTCGCACCGGTTCAGGTCGCTGGCCGTGCACGCGATCCCGATCAGCGGACGCCCGCGTGACCGTCGGCGCCGAGCCCCGGTAAAGCGGAGCCCGGCCGCCCGCAGTGCCGCGCGGTGGTTGAGCGCCACCTCGTCGTCGCCGCCCAGCCACGCGTCGCTCCGCAATCCGGGAGAGGGCAATCCGGAGGAGAAAGGCGGACCGGGGGAGTCCGGACGCTCGTTCGGGCTAGACGTGGGCGTGCTTGGGCGCCTGATCGCCCTCGGTGTACCGCTCGCGGCGCGTGGAAAAGAACGGCGCGCGCGTGATCGCCTTGGAGAGCAGGGCTAGCGGGATGCCGACCAGGAACAGGACCAGGGCGATGATCTTCACCGGGGTCGGCGTACCGGGCAGCGACTTGATGATCACGTAGACCAGCGTCCCCGCGCCGACCAGCGGTAGCAGCAGCCCCAGCACGAACTCCCTGACGTCGCGGAACAGCACGCTGCGGTAGTACCAGATGCTGTACAGCGAGATCACCACGTAGTAACTGGCGAAGAGCAGGCCGCCGGTGGAGTCGATGTAGACGATCGTCTTCTGCAGGCTGTTGCTGGCCAGGTACAGGATCAGCGCGATGATCGGGATCACGCTCATCACGATCAGGCCGGCCACCGGTGTCCGGAACCGCGACACCTGACGGAACGGCTTCGGGACCGTGCGGTCCCGGCCCATCCCGAACAGGATCCGGCTGCCGTCCACGATCTGCGACTGGATCGTGGTGGCGAACGACGCGATGACCGCGAGCGCCACCAGGTCGACGAACGCCTTCGGGCCGAGCTTGGAGGCCAGGAACGGCAGCACGTTGCTGGCGTTGGCCGAGATCGCGCTGGACGGGGCGAGGCCCTGCAGGCAGATGAACAGGAACACGACCCACAGCGTGCAGAACGTGATCGAGATGAGCACGCTGCGCCCGGGGTCACGCTGACGCTGCTGCTCGTCGCCCAGGTAGATCGGCGAGTCCCAGCCGCCGAGCAGGAACGTGGCGATGACCACGCCCGCGATCAGGCCGGTCGACCCGCCGGGGGAGTGGGAGGTGGTGAACCATGACCAGCTCGGCGCGGTGATCCCCGCCGCGTGCGAGGTCAGCTCCGTCTCCAGGCCCCAGATCGCGAGCGACGCGATGATCATGTACTCGACGAGGATCACCCAGCCCTCGAAGCGGATGGTCACCTTCACCCCGATCACCGCGATCGCCATGACGAGCAGGCAGACCACCGTGGCGACGACCCAGGTCAGCGGCTTGTTGTTCGTCTCGCCCGGCGCGATCAGCGACAGCACGGTCGAGCCGATCAGGGTGATGTTGCCGATGTTGGAGGTGAGCGCCGTCATCAGCACCAAGATCCCGACCGCGAACCCGATGATCGGGGACAGCCCGCGCGCCACCCACTCCACGGGGGCGGACGCCGAGGACTGCCAGCTGTTCAGCCGGTGGTAGGCCACCGCGCAGCACAGCATCGCCGCCCCGGCCACCAGCAGGGCCAGCGGCGAGGCCAGCCCGGAGGCACCGATCAGCGCGGCCATGGTCAGCGTGGTGGCGGCGGTCGGGGCCACGTTGGTGATGGACGCGATCCAGTCACCGCGAAGTCCGACGGACCTCTGGGCCAACCCCTGGGATGAAGGCTCGGTAGTCATGACGCGGAACCTTTCAGGCGCCTGGCGTCGGCCAGGATGACGAGGACAGGCATTACGTGGACAAGATGGCAGGTCGGCTGGCCGGACCGGCAACGACAGGCCAGTCGGCGGTGTTGGTGACGGCGACGGCGGGGCCGTCGCCGCTGACGAGGAACGTGTCCTCGGACTTCGCGCCGCGGACGGTCGGGTTCCAGGCGAAGGCGCTCCCGGCCGTGATGAGCCCGGCGGCGTCGGCCCGGCCCGGCACCACGTCGAACTCACGGGACAGGTAGCCGACGGGGCCGCCCTGCACGTGCTCGCGCCACTCGCCGTCGAACCCGGAATCGCGGTACGCGGCCTGCCCGACGGCCAGGGCATCCGCCCAGCTCCGGCCCGGCCTGGTCGCGCCGATCAGGGCCGCCTCCACCGCGCAGGCCGCCAGGTGCCTGGCCGCCAGCTCGGGATCCGGGCCGCCCGCGCTGACCGTCCTGGAGCACGAGACGTTGAGCCCGCCGCGCACACCGGTCACCACGGCCAGCGCGTCACGCCCGGTCATGGCGGTGGTCGGCACCGGGTGCCGGAACGCCCGCCGGCGTTCGGCCCCGCCGACCAGGAGCACCGAGGGGAAGATGAGGCGTTCTTCGAGCGCGCCGGCGATCCGCGCGGCCAGGTCGCACTCCCGCTCAAGGGGCTGCCAGCCGCGCAGGACTCCCTCCAGCGCTCCGGCGCAGTCCGCGCCGAGGGCCGCGAGCCGGCTGTGCTCCGCGGCGGTCAGCGGCATCCGCAGCGCGGCGGGGGCCTCGGCCAGCTTCAGCCCGTCGGCCAGGTCCTCCGCCGCCTCGGCCAGGCCGCCCGGGCTGTACCAGGGCACCGCGTGCAGCTCGAACTCGGTGCAGTCCTCCTCCGCGGCCAGCCGCGGCCGCTCGATGTTGGTCGTGATCAGGAACGCGCCGGTCCCGGTGACCAGCGCCCACACGAGCGCGGGTTCCTCGTTGCGGCACACCCGGTCCTCCACCCCGGCGGTCACCCAGGCCACGCCGGGCTGGCTCGTGAACAGCGCGGCCCCGTACCCGGCCTCGTCCAGCCAGCCGCGGACCCTGGTCAGCTTCTCCGCGACCTCACCGGCCGGCGTCATGGGGCCGGGATTCCGAGCCCGGCAGCGCCCGGCTTGGACTGGACCAGGCCGGGCGACAGCCGCTCGAGCCACTCCAGCGCCACCGCGGCGCGATGCACCTTCTCCGTGGCGTTCGCGCGGGCCACCTCCACCAGGTGGTGCCCGCTCGGGTAGATCGCCTGGGCGTTCCGCAGCCCGAACTTCGCGTACAGCGGCGCCCCGGTCCGCACCAGGTCGCCGAGCTCCTGCCCGCGTACCACCCCGCCGAGCGGATCGGGGGACTCCACGTACAGGTCGAGCGGCAGGCTGACCGCCGCCCGCATCTCGGCCAGCTCGTCGAGCGTCACGTCGGCGGGGATGTTGACCGTGCTGGCGCCGAGCTCCTCGAGGATCTTGAGCGTCACGGGGTTGGTCGGCGACATGCTGGCGGAGATCTTCCACACCAGCCCGGCCGGCAGCGCACCAGTGGCCTGCGCCTGCGTGACCGCGCGGAGCAGCCCCAGGTCAGCGACCAGGAAGCTGCGGATCCCGGCCTCGGTCGCCCGCAGCACGTCCTCGAGCGCGTAGGCCAGCTGGCGCAGGCCGCGCACCTGGTCACCGTGCGCGCGGCCATCCGCGGACCTGGCGTGCGCGCCCACCCCGAACCGCTCGCGCGGCCCCACGAACAGGCACACCTCAAGGCCCGCGTCGCGTCCGGCCTGCGCCATGTCGCGCAGCTCGCTCATCCGCAGCAGCATCGCGCCGCTGCCCTGGGAAACCCGGTTAACCGTGATGCCCTCGGCCTCGGCGGCCCGCAGCACCGCGTCGAGCACGGCCGGCCCCTCGACGCTCGGGATCTCGACGCGGAACGCGGCCCCGTCGGGGAAGGAGGGTTGGTGGTCCCGGCCGGTGACACCAAGCCCGCCGAATACATCACCGACCCAACTCATCCGTCCGCTTCCCTTCTTTCCCGTTATCCGAACGAACTTTGGTATTCGGCTCTGCAAAAATGTATTCTTCAGACCCGAATTATCGGTGCCCCTATGACACGGCAGCGTACGGTGATTTGTCAAGACTTCGCCGGTCAGCCGCCCGGTATGGGTCTGGGTTGGTTGACGTCGATGGCGGAGACAGGTCAGGCTATTCTGCTAAAGCGAACACCTAACGGTAGAAAGGAACAGGCTGTGGCCGAGCCGGCACCCTTCGACTCTGCGGCGCCCGACCGCGATGCCCAGCGTTACCGGCTGCACGGCGTCGAGCGGGCGCTGGACACCCTTGAGCTGCTGGCCGCGGCCGGCCCGGGCGGCATGACGCTGACCGAGCTAGCCGAACGGATTTCGGTGTCCAAGAGCAGCGCCTTCGCGCTGCTGCAGACGCTGATCGCGCGCGGCTTCGCGGCCGACTCCGGGACCCGGCTGAGCCGCAGGTACCGGCTGGGCATGGCCCTGGCCAAGCTGGGCGACGCGGCCGAAGTCCAGTCCCCGCTGGTCAGCCTGGCCATGCCGGTCATGCAGGCGCTCACCGACTCCACCGGCCTGACCACCCGCCTGGTCGTCCCCGACGGGCCCTACGCGGTGGTCACCGCCCGGGTCGACGCGCCCGGCACGGTCAGGTTCGCCAGCTACCTGGGCAAGCGGGAGTACCCGCACTGCACGTCGGCCGGGAAGGCGCTGCTGGCCGCGCTGCCACGGCAGCAGGCGCGGGCCCTGGCCATGGAGGCGGGCATGCCGGCCAGGACCGAACAGACCATCACCGACCCCGATGCCCTCCTGCGGGACCTGGAGGTGAGCGCGGCCCGCGGCTACGCGATCGATGACGAGGAGGACTCCGAGGGGGTGTTCTGCGTCGGCGCCGCGATCTTCGACCGGAACGGCGAGCGGGTCGCCGCGATCAGCGGCACCGGGCTCAAGCTGAACCGGCCGACCTGGCGGATGGACGAGCTCGGCGTCTCCATCCGCGAGGCGGCGGACCAGATCACCGTCGCCCTCGGCGGCCCGTCGTTCGCCAGCCGCCAGCTCGCCACCCCCTCCTTCATAGCCCGGACGCCGGCCCCGGGGAGCAACCGTGGCTGACCGGCGCGCCCTGGTCATCGCCTCGCCCGGCTCGATCGCCCTGCAGGATGCTCCCGAGCTGGTGCCCGGCCCCGGCGAGGTCGTGGCCCGGCCGGTGCACACCGGGGTGTGCGGTACCGACGTGGAGCTGCTAACGGGCGTGGCCGATCCGGCTTGGGCCCGGTATCCACTGGTTCCGGGGCACGAGTGGTCGGGGGTCATCGAGGCCGTCGGCCCGGGCGTGACCGGGCTCGAACCCGGGCAGCGCATCATCGCGGAAGGGATCATCCCGGACCGGGTCTGCGCCGAGTGCGCCAAGGGCAACACGAACCTGTGCGTCACCTACGACGAGATCGGGTTCACCCGGCCCGGGGCCGCGGCGGACCAGGTGCTCGTCCCGGCCCAGGTGGTGCACGTCCTCGGCGCTTCGGTGAGCCTGCTCGAGGCGGCCCTGGCCGAGCCCGCCGCGGTCGCCTGGCGCGCGATACGGCGCGGCGAGCCAGCACCCGGCGAGCGCGTCGCGGTCGTCGGAGACGGCACGCTCGCGTTGATCGCCGCCCACCTGCTCGGGCTCTACTCGCCCGCCGAGCTGGTCGTCTGCGGTCAGCGCCCCGCCCAGGCGGAGCTGGCCGCCGAACTCGGCGCGACCGGGTTCTCGGTCGGCGAGGAGGGCGGGCGCTTCGACCTCGTTGTCGAGGCAGCGGGCACGGCGGCCGCGGTCGAGCGGGCGCTCGGCCTGGCCCGGCGCGGCGGCCGGGTGGTGCTCCTGGGGCTGGCCGGGATCGGCGTCACGGCCCGCCTGCCCATCGACGACGTGGTCTTCAAGGATCTGCGGATCAGCGCGAGCTTCTCGTACACCTCCGCGGCCTGGGCCGAGGTCACCGCCTTGCTCGGCTCCGGGCGAGTCAGGCTCGCCCCGCTGGTCACCCACCGATTCCCGCTCGACGCGTACGAGGAGGCCTTCGAGGTGCTCAGGGAAAGCTCTGGTCCGAGGGGCAAGGTCATGCTGGACGTGAACCCGGAGGGCGCGTCATGACCCGGGTGATCGAGGCCGAGATTGCCGTGCCGGGCGGGTTTGACCTAGGTGAGGGCCCGGTCTGGGACGCGAGCCGGGGGCGGCTGATCTGGGTGGACATCTTCGAAGGCCGCGTGCACGCGATCGACCCCTCCACCGGCGCGCGTACCTGGTTCGAGGCAGGCGACGCGGTCGGCGCGGTGGGTCTGACCCGGAGCGGTCGGCTGGTGCTCGCCATGGCGGACGGGTTCGCGCTAGCCGATCACGACGGCGAGGGGCTCACCCGCGTGCCCGGGTTCGCCGTCGACCGGAGCGAGGTCAGGTTCAACGACGGCAAGCCCGA
Organism: uncultured Actinomycetes bacterium; assembly: GCA_963795795.1. Classification (GTDB taxonomy): domain Bacteria; phylum Actinomycetota; class Actinomycetes; order Streptosporangiales; family Streptosporangiaceae; genus Palsa-504. The sequence continues at coordinate 79,894 of CAWCJS010000003.1, forward strand.
TCCGTGGGGGAACTTCTGCGCGGGCACGATGGCCTGGAACGAGGAGGGCGACCCGCCCGGCAGCCTGTACCGGCTGGCCCCGGACGGCACGGTGACCGAGCTGTTCGGGGACGTCGGCCTGTCGAACGGCCTGGACTGGACCGACGACCGCAGGCTCTTCTACTACGCCGACAGCAACAGCGGGCGAGTGGACCTGTTCGACACCGACCCCGAGACTGGCGCGCTTTCCGGCCGGCGGACCTTCGTCACGGTCGAGGCCGGCGGCATCCCCGACGGCCTCACGCTCGACGCCGAGGGCTGCGTCTGGCTGGCCGTATGGGACTCCGGCGAACTGCGCCGTTATACGCCCGACGGCCGCCTCGACACCGTGGTCCGGCTGCCGGCCCGCCAGGTGACCTGTCCCGCGTTCGGCGGCTCCGACCTGTCCACCCTCTACATCACCACCGCCCAGGAGGGCTACACCGAGACCGAGCTGACCGAGCAGCCGCACGCGGGCGACATCTTCGCCTGCACCCCCGGCGTCACCGGCCGCCTGCCGTTCCTGTTCGCCGACTGACGCGGCCGACTGAGGGACCGGCCCCGGTAACATCGCCTGCTGTGACGCCCCACTCGCCGCTGGCCGCGCTCCTGAACGACTACCAGCCCGAGGGCGAGGCCGAGACGGCCGACCTGCGGCGGGTCCAGGCTCTGGCCGCGGGAGCTGAAGATCCGTGGCGGCGCGAGTTGCCCCTGCACGTCACCGCGTCCGCGCTGATCGTGCACCCGCCGACCGCCCGGGTCCTGCTCCGCTGGCACCAGCGGGCAGCAGGCCTGGCTGCAGGTCGGCGGGCACGGCGACCCGGGCGAGAGCGACGCCCTGGCCATCGCCCTGCGCGAGGCGGGCGAGGAGACCGGGCTGGCCGACCTGGCGCCCTGGCCGGACGCGCGCCTGCAGCAGGTGGTCATCGTGAGCGTGCCCGCGGGGAACGGGGAGCCGGCGCACGAGCACGCGGACCTCAGGTTCTTCATGGCGACCGGGGCTCCGGAGGCCGCCCGCGCGGAGAACGAGCACGCCCCGCTGCGCTGGCTGTCCCTGGCGCAGGCGCGCGAGGCCACCTCCGAGGCCAACCTCAGGGAAGCCCTGACCCGCCTGGAGCGCCTGCCTGGCCTCAGGCGCCGCCCGACCGCAACCAGTTAATGGACCGAAATGGGACCCCGGGGTGATCGGGTCCGGGGCCAGCGGGGACGGCATCAGCCTGCCGAATAGCTTCATCCAGGCGGCCGTGTTCGACTCCTTCACCTCAACGGGAACTTGGGTGTAATCCGGGTCCCGGCCGTGCCTGATGACGGTCTCGTAGACGAACGGCGATGCGATCACTCCCAGGCTTGCCGTGCTCCCCTCCACGGCCTTCTTGAACTCCGGGGCCTCGACTAGCCGTGCCGCGACGATGATCGCCTCGCCGGTGACTCCGGCGGCGTCGCTGACCACCGGCCCGACATTGACGGCCAGGCGCAGCTGGAACCGGGCGGGCCCGCGCGCCGTGCTGTTATGCATCTCGAGCCCGACCAGCAGCCGGTTGAGCAGCTGATCCATGACTCTCGCCGTAGAGACGCCGGCGGCACCACGGTGAGGAAGCCGTCGCCACGGTCCTCCGACAACACGATCGCCGCCCATGTCCGCCAGGGCCGATTCCGTCATGGAGATAGAGCCCGTCCCTGATCAGGCGGCGGTCGATGTCCGTGCGTATGCGGGCGCCGAAACCGGACGACGTCGGTCAGGAAGACCGTGCAGTTCTCGCCGTTCAGCGGTGGCGGAACCCGCCTCGGATAGCCGGACGCAGGCCCGGGCCCGGCCGTACCGACGGCGGCCGCTGCGCTGCTACCGATCCGGCGCGGGAGCCGTCGGAGGGCATAGTCATACTTGCTTGCGGTCGGCTCCTGGAAGCGCCGCTGATCGACCTGGTTCTGCACGATGCCCAGAACCCGGGGATGGGCACTGATAAAGGCCGCGAAGTCCTTGGTCTGGACGACCAGGGCCCAGATGAGGTCCAGGGCGACCACCGTGGCCGACCGCACGCTCACCTCAAGCGCGCCCCGCTCGCCCACGAGTTGGCCGAGGCCGCGGATAGCCAGAACGCGTTCTGCGCCATTCTCGTCCGTGCAGATCTTGACCTGCCCGCCGAGGATGATCATCACGTAGTCGGCCCGCTCGCCCTCTTGCATGATCGTCGCGCCGGCGGCAAAGGTTCGCAGGAAGGCCATCGCCCTGAGCGCTTCGCGCTCGATCGGGTCGAGGTCATCCCAGAAGCTGACGGCAGGAAGCCGCTGATCCTGGCTCCGGCGGCCGGGTCGACATCTGCCGGTGGGCCACCCTGGGGAGGCTGACCCCGGTGGCCTGGGCCCCATCGGGAGACTGCGGCGGCTCGGACCGATCGGTGGTGAGTGTGATCGCCCGCCTGCGGGGGCGCTTCTCCTGCGGGAGGCGTGGGCGGGAGTTCGCTGGTCTTCGCGGCAGGCCGGATCAGGAACTCCACGATGGCACCGCCGACCAGCAGCGTCAGGCGTACGACCTCCCGATTGGACGAATCTTGACCTGTCGCCTCGTCTTGCGCTCTGCGGAGGGAATCAAGCCAGGCGGAAAGCCTACCGAGGAGGCCCATTCTTCTCATCCTTCCTCGGAATTGGCAGTTAAAGTTGTTGTGAATGATGGGGGAGCGATCTGAGATTCTGCTTATGCTGATCGTTCGCGGGTGATTTTGCTCGGACCTGGTGCTGAATATCTGGCTGGCCTCAGCCCTATGGTGCATCCTGCAATTGCGGCGTACACTAACGTTGCCGTTGTGAACAATTCGCCTGCTGAGAGAAGACGGTGGTTATCAGGCCGGGCGTGATCTGGTCTGGTGAAGCCGAGAGTTGTGCCGGGTATCCGTTTTTATGCGGTGCCATGTCGCTAACGCTCCTCGCCGTAGGTGTGTTCGAGCGGTCCCTGGGACCGTCCCTTCTTCTCGATCGTGGCTGCCAACCGGTCGATCGAGAGGCGAGAGGGACGGTCCTGCCTGTTGATGGAGTGTGCCTACACCATGTCGAACTGGCCTCCTGTACGCACTGTGACGACGATCCTCACTGTAATATCACGTCAGATCGTAAGGTTCCACAAGACAAGCACTCGTCATGTCACGTAGCATGCTGGGAGGGGGCACGATACTGACAGTGTAGTGATCGAGTATCAATCGTGTAACACGAGGCAAACCTGTTGCCTATATCGCGTCCCTAACAGATAGCTGCATGGTAACTTGGCTCCCGGCATAGCGCTCGGTTCCTCATTGCCACATCGCAAGGTGTAAACTTTCATGGTCATGATCGACTACAGAAGGTAATATCCGGTGTCTACAGACCAGGGGCCAGTCGTTCAGAGCGCTCTGCTCCGGTAACGACTTGATCGATTTGCGGAGGAAGCGGGGGCTCACTCAGCAGCAGGTTGCCGATGAGCTGGAGTGGTCGGCCTCGAAAGTGATCCGAGTGGAAGGAGGCCACAGCTCCATCACCAAGGTTGACCTCGACGCCCTCATGTCCATATACGGCGTAACGAGGGAGAGTGAACGCGAGCGCCTGCAAGCGCCTTGAACCGTGAGGCGCGTGAGAAGGGGTGGTGGGACTCCTACCGAGACGCTATCTCAGGGACATACCTCAGTTACGTCGGTCTGGAGGCGGGAGCCTCCTCCATCAGGCAGTTTCAGATCGGATTCATACCCGGCCTGCTGCAGACTCCCGAGTACTCCAGGGTAGTAACCGAGGTCGGATCGATCGACAGCGAAGACAGGATCAAATCGGTCATCGGACTGCGGATGCAACGCCAGTCAGAACTGGCGAAGCGTTCGGTCCAACCTCGCCAGGACTTTGTCATAGACGAGGGAGTGATTCGCCGACACGTTGGGATTAAGACGGATCCCACCATCATGCCGAACCAGCTTCGCCACATGGCTGACCGGGCCGAGCAAGACGAGCTGATAACCGTTCGAGTAATCCCCTTCGATGCAGATGCTCATCCGGGACTTTTCGGCCCGTTCACGCTGCTGCATTTTGAGGGTGGGCTACCCGAGGTCCTCTATATCGATGCGGGCCGCGGAGAACTTCACCATCGCCTCAGGCGCGTGCTCGTGCTCACCAAGGCCCAGTGGCATGGACTCGTCCAGCGCATCAAGCAGAATGAAGCAGTCAGTGGTTGAGCCCGAGGGTCTCGCCGTCGGCGGCGGAGGCTGAGCAGGCTAACACGAAGGGTTGAAGTTGTTGGCGGCGTTGACCTGGTCGAAGTCGCCGTAGTTGTTCAGCACGCCGTCCCCACCTGACCACTGCCACACCAGGTCACAGGCCGCTGGGGCGTTGGCGAACCAGCTCGGGCTCGAACCGGAGGCGGTGAACCCGGCGGGGAAGCTCAGCTGGGACTGTTCGCTGGTGAAGGTCCACTCGGCGGCGGTGGTGACCGGCTCGTTGCCGAAGATGCCGCTCCACGAGCCGTACGAAATGCCGCCGGCGGAATAGACCCCGGCCGAGTAGGGCGAGTTCTCGTTAATGTAGTTCGTGAAGCCCAGGTAGGTGGCGTAGTCGACATTCGGGGCGACGTATTCGGCCTGGACATTGCTGCCGCACGGGCCATTCCAGACGGTATTCCATCCGTAGTCATCCGGTGGGGTGCCGTTGTTCTCGATGTCCATGAAGATGTAGCGGAATTCGAAGAAGAGGCTGGACACCTGCGCCATGGCCTGCTCGGCTTGCTCCTGGCCCCAGATCATGGCCTCCGACGCGGTGCCGTTGTAGTGCGGATCGCGGCCGGGACCGGCCGCGAACCAGTATCCGGCGGCGCCGATACCCACGCCGTATTCCATGATGTTGTCGTTCGCCATGTTGTAGTTGCTCTGGACCCAGGCGAGGCCGCTGGTCGTGCAGCCCTGCCAGTTCTCGTAGGAGCCCATTTCCCCGATGTACTCCCCGTAGGGGCCGTCGGTGCTGCTGCAGTCACCCTTGACCGGCTCGGTGTAGGGCCCGGTGCCGCACGCCGTCGGGGCGGAGCTGTCCGTTCCGTAGAAGAAGCCCGAGGTGTCGTTGACCGGCGTGGCCGCCGGCTGAGTGGCCCGTATCGCGTGCAGGGCCCCGCGCGCGATCGTCATGTCCGCGCCGGGACCGTTGGGCAGGAACGACAGGATCCGCGGCGGAGCGCAGATGCTCACCGGCGTGGTGACGGCCGCCTCGCGGCCGGTGCCCCGGGCCACGTCCGACGGGTAGACGGTCACCGAGGTCACTCGCCGGCACGCCGGGCCCGGGGTCTTGGCTCCGGCTCGCTTGGCTCCGGCTAGCCTGGCCAGGCGCGGCGCGAGCACCGCGATCGATACGGACCCGCCGTGCCGCAGGGTCAGTGCCGTGCTCTGCTTCGTCCCGCGCTCGTAGGTGGTCAGCAGGGACCGTTCCGCCTGGAGCGCCGCGCTATCGGCGAAGATCTTGGCCACCTGGTCCGCGGCGTGCGCCGTATGTACCTGCACCGTCGGCCAGCTCGTGGACAGCACGCAGGTGGGGCCGGCGTTCGTGAGGCGGACCTCGACGATGGACCCGTCGGCCTGCGACGAGGTGGACGTGACCTGGGCGCGCAGGGCCGAGGCCGGGCACGTGGGCGGTTCCGCGGCCGTGCTCACCGTGAACGGCGGCGGAACCTTCGAGACCGACAGCGCGGCAATGTCGCGGGTCAGCGTCTGCTCGGCGTAAAACGGGGACAGCTGCAGCCGCCCGCCGACGCAGGGGACGAGCGAGCCCGCCGGCGCGCTCACCGTCACCGGGCGATCGGCTCCGGGCAGGGTCAGCGCGAGCGTCCACCTGGTGACGCACCGCGCCTTCGATACCGGGGTAATCGCCGACACGACGGCGGTCTGACCTGGTCGCAGCGCGAGCGGCGTATCGGGGACGACCGCCAGGTTGCTGGACAAGGCGTCGGTGACCGTGGTGGCGACCGTCTTCCCCTTGGTCGTGTGTACCGCGATACGCGGCCAGCCGCCCAGCGAGCAGGCCGTGTTCGACGTGTTGCGGAACAGCAGATTCCAGTCTTGCTTCCCCATCCCCCGCGCGGGATCCCCCTTGATCGCCGTCGGCACGCTGATGCTCAGGTCGCTGGCCTGGCACTGTGCCACATGCCGGTCGCCCAGCGGGTACGGGCGAGCCGACGCCGGACCGGCGGCCAGCGCCAGCGCGACGACGGCTACCGTGGCGGTGATCGCCCACGGAACCATTCGCGGCAGGTGTGTGCTTCGGGCCATAGTCGGGAACCTCCGGCGGACAGGTGATACGCGCAGACGGGCGGGGACGGCTGCGGATGGCGGCCTCAGGGGCTTCGGGCCGCGCGGCAAAGGACGATGGAAGTCATCACTGACCTATCCGGCTTCATATGCGGGCCATGAAATTGTGCTCTGGTGATCACACAAAGTGCCGATCATCGGAAAATCCCGGATGATCCCACTTGTGTTGATCATGTCGAGTTGCTCCTGTTTTACCGGCGGATTACGGCCCGGTCGAGACGACACGCCGCGTGTATGTCCGAAAAGTCGCGTCAACGCGAGCATCTCGCCGGGTACCACCTGCCGGAGCGCCGCACACCCGCCGGCGGTGGCCCCCGCCGCCCGGATGACCGGCCTGGCGGTCGGATGGGCCAGCCAGCGAAATCGCCGGCCGCGACGACGGTGAAGCGCATCACAGGCTGCGACGACGGCGAGGCACCCACAATCGGGGGAAAGACAGTGACCATATCCCGAATACGTCCGGATGAACTCGATCAGGCTAGCCGGAAGTTATTCCGCGTGATTAATGAGAGCGGGAGTGCCCTTATGGATCGCCAGCGCGAGATACCACGGAAGATCGGTGCTCAGCGGAAGAAAGGGCGTCATATACGCGCGTCAAATTTCCGCCAGGCACCGAAATTCCAAGATCTTCTAGACCTATGGTCCGGATTCTCGCCTTCGCCTGCCACCACGGGAGCGCCGAACGAGGCCTCAGGCGCTGTCGAGCTGTTCCCTGAGCCGGCGCAGGCGGTCGGGGCGCTCGGCGGCGAAGCGCTCGAGCGCAGCCAGGATGTGCGCCTCGTCGAGGTGCGCCTCCTCGATGACCTCGGCGACGGAGCCGCCGGTGCGCCACCGGTCGTCCCAGTCAGAGGACAGCGAGTACTCCCGGACCAGGGGGCCGTCGGCCCAGTCCCGCATCAGCTTGAACGCGCCGTTGGTGATGACCATGGAGTCGAACGGCCCGGTAGGCCCGGTCACCGAACTCCGGTACTCCAAGACTCTGCCGCGCGAAGAGCTGCGGGCTGATCGCCGCGACGATCCGCACGTTGATGCCCCGGGCGTCCAGTTGCGGCAGCACCTTCACCAGGTTGGCCGTCGGCAGCGTGCCGCGGATGAAGACGGTCCCGCCCTTGGGCTGGTCCGGCCGGTACTCGCGCATGACGTACGCGCCGCGCGCGGCGGCCAGGTGGGAGGGCATGCCGAGCGCCTCGCGGTCGGGTATCTCCACCGGCGGGCGGGTCAGGTGCAGGGCCACGACAGGGACGTCGAGCGCGAAGGCCGCGCCGAGCAGGACCGGCACCTCGTTGTACTCCCACGGGTGCAGGTCGATGACGTGCCCTTCGGGGAAGAGCTGGGTGACGCCGATGGAGAAGATGCCGAAGTGCGTGCGGGAGTCCTCGGCCGTCTCGGGGCCCGAGTGGCCCGCGATCCACAGCAGCTTGCCGACCTTGAGCTCGCAGTCCTGGGCCAGCTGACTGAACAGCCGGATCGGCCCGTACTTGAGGTAGGAGAACGAGCCGTAGGTCGAGCACGAACCCCAGTACCCGTCGAAGTCGTTGAACGGGTCGGCGGCCAGGTTGACCGTGGCCAGGCCGACCATCATCCCGGCGTTGGTGAACTCGGTGATCTCGGTCGGCAGCAGGGCCCCGGTCGGGTTCTCAACACGCTCGTACCAGCCGGTGCCCGGCAGCCCGCCGTAATCGTGACCGAACCCCGCGATGTTGGTCGACTCGGCCAGGTCGGCGGAGGCCGCGATGAACAGCGGCCGGCCGTAGTCGGCCAGCGCGAGCGAGTTCACGTACGCGGCCCAGGAGCCCAGGCCCGCGCGGTTCGCGGCCTTCTCGCCCGGCTTCTTCCACATGCTGTCCGGGTAGTTCGCCACGTCGAAGATCCGGCGGTCGGAGAACACGCCGGTCTCGCCGAGGCGGAACCCCTCGATCGAGTCGGGCACCGTGTCCGCGATGGCCACCAGCCGGTCGGACAGCCAGGTCACCAGCTCCTCGTCGCGGCGTAGCACGCTCATCGCGATGCCCAGGTTCGCGGCGCCCTGCGCCTGCACGGCCGCCGGGTCGGCGGGCGCAGGAGAGTCCACGCCCTCATATTCCACGCCGTAGCGCGCCATGAACTGCTTGCGCGTGATCCAGAACTGCTCGGCGTTCATCGGCCAGGCCGTGCCGTGGCTGGCCGCGTCGACCTTCCCGTACCCGCGCCCCTTCTGCGTGCGGAACCACGCCATGGTCGGAACCAAGGCGCCCGACCCGGACCCGCAGGCGGCATCTAGCACCGTCCGGGTCACGGACTCCCACTCCATGCCGTGCTCGGTGCCCAGGACCCGCCAGCCGTACGGCGCGAACCAGTCCTCGGGCGTCCCGGCCACCACGCTGGAGGCGGGCCGGGGGTCGATGCCGAAGTCGTTCCAGTCGACCATGAAGATCAGGTTGTCCAGGCCCAGGCCCCACGCGCTGTTCTTGGTCTCGTGCGCCGAACCCGGCGTGAGCCCGCCCTCGCCCTCGAACACGAAGACCTTGACCTGGCCCGCGCCGGCCAGGTGGAGGCTGAGCGCCTCGCCGGCGGCCGGCGGCATCCCGTGCCCCGAGGGACCGGTGTTGAACTTCAGGAACAGCGACCGGCCTTCCATCTCCGCGTGCCCGGGCAGGCCGCCGTGGCGGCGCAGGCGGAGCAGCCATTCCCAGGTCAAGGCCCAGCGGCCGTCGTCGGGAAAGGCGAACTCGGGCGCCCCGGTCCGCTCGTACCTGGCCCGGACCGCCTCGTTGAGCACCGCGAGCGTCGCGTACACCAGGGGGACCGTGTGACCCGCGGACAGCACGAAGCGGTCGCCGAACCGGCGCCAGGGCCGCAGCAGGTCCCAGCGCATGGCGCCGGACAGCAGCAGCGCCAGCATCATGTGCACCTTGGACCGCGACCCGCCGGGGTGCCCGCTCTGGCGGTAGTTGAGGGCCAGGTCGATGCACTCGTCGACGAGGTCCTTGACCACCTCGTACCGGGCGAAATCGGCCTCGGCCGCGGTGAACAATTGCCCGACATCCAGCTCGCTGCCCGATCGTGCCGCGGGCCACGCCCCTGTAGTGTCGGACATCCGAGCACCTCCTCGTGCTTTGCGGATACCAGACTGACTGGTCCGCGGGCCTCAGGGCAAGGTCAGAACACTCCTGACTCTTACCGCCAATCTGTCACAGTCTTATCATCGGGCCATGACTGACTTCCGGCTCGCAGACCGCATGTCCAGGCTCGGCACCGAGTCCGCCTTCGAAGTACTCGCCAGGGCCAAGGCCCTGGAGGCCACCGGGAAGGCCATCATCCACCTGGAGATCGGCGAGCCCGACTTCCCGACCGCCGACCACATCGTCGAGGCGGCGGTCGAGGCCCTGCGGGGCGGGCACACGCACTACGTCCCCGCGCCGGGCATCCCGCCGCTGCGCGAGACGGTCGCCAACTTCCTCGGGCGCACCGGCCGGATGAAGACGACCCCGGATCGCGTAGTGGTGACCCCGGGCGCCAAGCCGATCATGTTCTTCACCATCCTCGCCCTGTGCGGTGAGGGGGACGAGGTGCTCTACCCGGATCCCGGGTTTCCGATGTACGAGTCCATCACCGCGATGGCCGGCGCGACCCCCGTCCCGATCCCGCTGCGCGAGGCCAACAGCTTCCGCATCGACGTCGACGAACTAGCCGGACTGATCACCGACCGGACCAAGCTGCTCATCATCAACTCGCCGCACAACCCGTGCGGCAGCGCGCTGACCCGGCAGGACTGCGAGGCGATCGCCGAACTCGCGCAGCAGCACGACCTGACCGTGCTCACCGACGAGGTCTACTGGGCCATCCGCTACGGCCCCGAGCACGCGAGCGTGCTCGACGTGGACGGGATGGCCGAACGCACCATCTTGCTCGACGGCTGGTCCAAGACCTTCGCGATGACGGGCTGGCGGCTGGGGTTCGGCGTCTTCCCGGCCGCCCTGGTCGAGCCGGTCACAAGGCTGGCGATCAACTCGGTCTCCTGCACGTCGGCGTTCAGCCAGTACGCGGCGATGGCCGCCCTCGAGGGCCCGTGGGACGGGGTCGACCGGATGGTGGATGAGTTCCGCCGCCGGCGGGACATCATCGTGGCGGGCCTGAATGACATCCCCGGCATCACCTGCCTGGAGCCGCACGGCGCGTTCTACGTGTTCCCGAACATCACGGGGACCGGCCTGACCGCTCCCGAACTCGCGGCCAGGCTCCTGTCCGACGGCGGCGTCGCCGCCCTGTCCGGCACCGCCTTCGGCCCCTGCGGCGAGGGTTACCTGCGCCTGTCCTACGCGAACTCGGTGGAGAACATCAAGGCCGCCCTGGACATCATCCGGGAGCAGCTGAGCTAGCCCCTCCGACCTCGTCTTCCTCAAGGTCCTCTTCACCCTCGTCGACCTCGAGGAACTCCACGGCGGCCGCTGCCATCGACAGGTCGCCCGGCTGCAGCCCCTCGTTCGGGCCGGGGGGAGTGCCGTTCGGGTTGATCTTGATCCAGGGGGGAAGCTGCGGCTCGGACCACACGACCCGGCCGCGCCTGCCGGTGATCCAGCGTCTGATTCTGACCATGCCCGCCTATCTACCCACCACGTCATCGTTAACCGCGGCGGGCCGCGCGGCCTGCTCCTGGATCGGCTGCTGGATGTCGTGGCGGGTAATGGCCAGGTAGCCGACCAGGATCGCGACGATGATCGTGGTGATCAGCGCGACTGAGGCGTCACCGTAGTTGGCCCCGGACAGCGAGTGCGGCTTGCTGAAGTAGTCGGCGAACGACGCGCCCAGCGGGCGGGTGACCACGTAGGCGAACCAGAAGGCCACGACCGAGTTCAGCTTGAACCCGGACCAGGCGACCGCGGGGATCACAATGATGAAGAAGAACATGATCCCGGACGCCAGGTAGCCCAGGTGCAGGGCCACCGCCGTGTAGTCCCCGAGCGCGGTGCCCTCGGCGAACGTGGCGAACACGACGCACCAGTAGAAGATCTCCCGCCGCTGCGTGAAGATGCTGTGGATCGACAGCGTGCGCTCGTTGCGCCACCAGATCCAGAAGACCAGAGCGAGCACGACCGCCCACAGCACCGTGGTCCCCGAGTAGGGGATCCCGATGAACAGGTGCATGGCATCGGCCACGCCAGTGCCGAAGATCGCGATGGAGTAGGCAAAGAACCAGTACGCCCAGGCGTTATAGCGCCGGGTCCGGAACTGGCAGACCAGGGCGATGAGGAAGATGGCGCCCTCGATGACCCCGGCCTCCAGCCGGCTGCCCAGGTCCAGGGCGAAGTAGTCCGAGGTGGCCTCGCCGCCCGCCGTGGTCAGGATCTTGACCACCCAGAACAGGAAGGTGATCTCCGGCACCTTGGCCGCGAGGGGCTCAGGAAAGAAACCGCGACGGTGACTAGGCATTACACCCTCGTGTCTTGGAGGCGGAGACGGGAATCGAACCCGTATACAGGGCTTTGCAGGCCCTTGCCTAAGCCACTCGGCCACTCCGCCGCAAGGGCAAACAGACCCTCCGAGCGGACGACGGGATTCGAACCCGCGACCCTCACCTTGGCAAGGTGATGCTCTACCAACTGAGCCACGTCCGCGCACCTGGTGCGTTCAGAACTGTAGCCGATCCTGCCGCCCGCGCAAACTCCAGACCGGCAAACCGGGGCGGCCGTCAACGCTTCGACGCTGGTCGAAACGTGGATGGACTACCGTCAAAACCATGACCGTACCGGATTTGGTCCCGTACGACACCGACATCGCCGGGGCCGCCGCGCTGATCGCGGACCCGACCCGGGCCGCCATCCTCCGCGGGCTGCTCTCCGGCCGCCCGCTGGCCGCGGGGGAACTGGCCAGGCTGGCCGGCGTCAGCGCCGCGACGGCCAGCTTCCACCTGGCCAAGCTCCTGGACGGCGGGATGATCGCCGTGGCGCGGCAGGGCAGGCACCGCTACTACCGCCTGGCCGGGCACCAGGTCGCGGCCGCGCTCGAGGCGATCGGCCTGATCAGCCCGCCGCTGCCGGTGCGCAGCCTGCGGCAGTCCCGTGAGGCCGCCGCGCTCGCCGAGGCGCGCACCTGCTACGACCACCTGGCGGGCCGGGCGGGGGTGGAACTCCTCGACGCGATGCTCGCCCGCGGCCTGCTCGCCAAAGACCAAGAACCATTGAGCCGAACGAGCGGTGGAACACGCTTCGATATAACCGGGGCCGGAGCGAGAACCGTAGCGGCGTTCGGGATCAATGTCAGCGAAGTACGGCGCGCCCGGCGGCACTTCGCCGGGGAGTGCATCGACTGGACCCAGCGCCGCGGGCACCTGAACGGCGCGCTGGCCGCCGCGATCACCGCCCGGCTGTTCGAGGTCGGCTGGATCGAGCGCGGCATCACGGGCCCCCACCGCCGCAGCGTGCGCATCACCGCGGCGGGCGGGGTGGGCCTGGCCGACACCTTCGGCTTCCGGGCCGGCTAGACCTTGCGCAAGAAGGACCGGCGCTCGGCCAGTACGGCGCGGGCCTGCCGGACGAACGCCACGTTGGCCTGGGCGTCCGGGTCGGCGGCCAGGCGCTCGCGGTACTGCTCGTAGGCGGCCAGCGAGTCGAAGTCCAGCAGCGCCAGCGCGAAGTCGTTGGCGCCCTCCTTGGGCAGGTAGAAGCCGGTCAGCCGGGCGCCGCAGCGCTCGATGATGGGCGGCCAGGTGGTGGCGTACTTCTCGAAGTCCTCCACGGCGTGCGGGTCGAGCGTGTACTGGATGACGCACGTGATCATGACGGTTTCCTCTCTCTTGGTCGGGCAACCCGAGGCTAGGCCCGTAATACTTCGGTCGACGGCCGAACCTTTCCCGCGCCCCGGCACGGCGGATCGAGCCCCTTCCCGCGCCTCTTCTGCGCCGCGATATGGGAGGCTGTGCCCTTCCCGCGCCCTCCCGCGCCCCGGCATGGCAGGCTGTCGCCCATGAGCGAAGTCGTGGTCGACGGTGGTCCCCTGACGGTCGAGGATGTCGTAGCGGTGGCGCGCGGCGAGGCGCAGGCCCGGCTGGGTCCCGACGTGCGCGACCAGATGGATGCCAGCCGCCTGGTCGTGCTGGCGGCGCTCAGCGGGAACGAGCCCGTGTACGGGGTCAACACCGGGTTCGGCGCGCTGGCGGACACCCCGGTGGGGGAGGCCGACCTGACCGCGCTGCAGGCCGCGATCGTACGCTCGCACTCGGCCGCGACCGGCGCGCCCCTGGATGATCAGGTGGTCCGCGCGATACTCCTGCTGCGGGCCAGGACGCTCGCGGCGGGCCTGTCCGGGGTGCGGGTTGACCTGCCCGCGCGGCTGCTCGACATGCTGTCGCTGGGCCTGCTCCCGGTGATCCCCGGCAAGGGCTCGGTCGGCGCTTCTGGCGACCTGGCCCAGCTCGCGCACCTGGCCCAGACGCTGATCGGCGAGGGAACGCTCCGCGGCCCGGCCGACCCGCCCGGTGCTGGCCGCCCGGCCGCCGAGGTGCTGCACGAGCACGGCCTCGAGCCGCTCACGCTCGCGCCCAAGGAGGGGCTGTCGCTGGTCAACGGGACCGAGCCGATGCAGGCCCTGCTCGCGTTCTCGGTGTACGACGCGGACATGCTGGTCCGGGCGGCGGACGTGGCCTGCGCGCTGTCGATCGAGGCGCTGCTCGGCACCGACCGCCCCTACGACGAGCGGGTCCAGATCCTGCGGCCGCACCCCGGGCAGCTGGCCAGCGCGGCCAACCTGCGCGGGCTGCTGGCCGGGTCGCCGCTGCTGGCCAGCCACCGGCACAGCAGGCACGCCGTCCAGGACGCCTACTGCCTGCGCTGCGCGCCCCAGGTGCACGGGGCGGTCAGGGACGTGCTCGCGTTCGCCCGCCAGGTGATCACCATCGAGCTGGGCTCGGTGGTCGACAACCCGGTCATCGTCCCCGACGGCGAGGTCATGACCACGGGGAACTTCCACGGTGAGCCGCTCGCGTTCGCCGCCGACATGCTCGCGATGGCGCTGGCCGAGCTGGCCTCCATCAGCGAGCGCAGGGTAGACCGGATGCTCGATCCCGCGTTCTCCCGCGGCCTCCCGCCGTTCCTGGCCCCGGCGGCCGGGACCAACTCCGGCTTCATGCTCGCCCAGTACACCGCGGCCTCGCTGGTCAGCGAGAACAAGGTGCTGGCTCACCCGGCCAGCGTGGACACGATCCCGACGTCAGGCAAGCAGGAGGATCACGTCTCGATGGGCTGGACGTCGGTCCGCAAGCTGCGCGAGGTCGTAGCCAACGTGCGAACCTGCCTGGCCGTCGAGATCTGCTGCGCCACCCAGGGCATCGACCTGCGCGCCGACATCGCCGCGCCGAGCGTGCCACTGGGCGCCGTGCACGATGCGGTGCGGGCGTCGGTCCCGCGGATGGACATCGACCGTGAGGTGGCCGGCCAGATCACGGCCATCGACGACCTGCTGCCGGAGATCTGCCGGGTGGCGGCGGAGGCGTGCCCCTCGTTCCGGTAGTTCTTATGCCTTCTTGAGCAGGTCGGTGAGCTCGGTCTCAATGTCGATAAAGGCGCTTTCCTTACCGGCCGGAACGACGCGATAGGTGCGCTGCAGAAATGCCGCCATGGCCTGCGCCGGTGCCTCAAAGTGCGCCTGGCCGAATGGCGAAGAAAGCTCGATATTGAGCACCGCGCCGTCGACGTCGGCGCCCCCGATGACGTCCAGGCCGTCGGCCATGGCGCACGACCGCGCCGAGGGCCATACGTGCACGTCCCCGTCGCCCTGGCGTGACTCGAGGCCCGCCGCGAGGAGGTCCCTGGCGAAGATCCACTCGACCGGTTCGTCGGTTCCGACGTGGAACGCCATGCGGACCGCGTACGGGTCGCTACCGCTGTAGTACAGGCTGGCCACGAGCGGCACAATCGTTTGCTGCGGGACGACGAGTCTCAGACCCATCTCGGCGGATATCGTGGTGCTGCTACTTCTGTTCATCGCTACCCCACTCCTACCTAACCGGTCCCGGACGGCCGGGCTCTCCGCATGTCACGCGGGTCGGGTGGGGACTGAGACGCACACGGAGGGTGAAGCTTTCCCGAGGGGTCAGCTTCCGATTTGCGCCTTTCGTGCCCAGCCGGGGAGATGAGCCCTTGCCATTGCTTTGACCTGGACAAATATCGTTCAGCTCGGCGCAACGGCGTTGATGCAGTTTAGTGTTTCCTCACGCCGATTGCATAGCCGTTGGGCGTGATCTCATTCATTTATCTACACGTAGTTTCAATAACAATACTGAGCGTAATTAGCTTGGTTCAGATGCGCACGATTGCAGGTTTTCGCCATTACTCACAGTCACCGGGTGGCAGGGCCCGGGACGTGGTGCCTGCGGCGTGCCGCCGACCGCCAACATGCGCTACCCTATGGGAGCGCCGCGACGAGGCCGTCGGCGGGGGCCCCCGTGAGCCCTCGGCAGACGCCTGGGAACTGCGACGGGCGATTGGCTCAGCGGGAGAGCGCCTCGTTCACACCGAGGAGGTCACTGGTTCGATCCCAGTATCGCCCACCCCACCTCACCGGCCAGTTGCGATCTTGTAACTGGCCGTTTCTATGCCCGTCCGTGAATCCCACCGCCATCTGCGGCAACCGCATCAGCCGGGCATGATGCCGGTCTATCGCGGGACCGCGTGGCTCAGGTCGGATCGCAGTGGACCGAGGGCAGGTTATGACCTCGCGCGGATATTGTCCCTCGGCCGCCGATGGTCTTCCATCGTCCGGTAGGCAGACAGCGCGCGCTGCCTGCGCGGACCAGGGCGAGCCTGGCCCGCACGGTTTCGTGCTGTACTGACGGTGCCGATGGTCATCAGCCTTCCCGGATGACCGATGGCGAATAAGTGCTGGGCATGAGTCCGGCGTCGTCGGCAGGCGGCTGCGCGGACGCGTCCGCCTGCGAGGTGACGGGTGCTGCGTGTGCGGCCAGCGGGACCGGTCGCAGGGACTGGCTTGCCGGGGTCTTTTCGGCTGGCATGGGTGTGTCAGGGCCGTCGGCGGGGTCTGGGTCGGTGTGGTACCAGGATCGCCAGATCAGGCGGTGGACGGGGATGAGGCGGGGGATGTCGCGCAGGCCGGGGATGAACGGGATGAGCAGGAGCAAGATGGTGGCCAGGCCGGTCATGTAGATGGCGATCATGTCGATGTTGGCGGAGTTGGTCCAGCCGGGTACCTGGTACCACAGGGTGTAGAGCCATAGCCAGGGCTGGCCGGGGTAGCTGCCGGTCTCGTTCATGACGCCCCACTGGCTGCCGGTCAGGCCCATGGCCTGGGCCTGGGTGGCGAAGTAGGAGCCGTCTTCGATGAACAGCAGCGGTTTGGTGAAGTTGGTGCCGTAGAACGGCTGCTGGGCGAGCAGGTCGGTGTCCAGCGCGCCGCTGCGGGCGAGGGTGAGCTCGGCGGCCATCATTGCGGGGACGGGCCCGTCGCTGGCCGGGGGGACGGCGGGGGTGCCGCCGGGGAAGGTGACCTTGGCGACGGCGGTGTCGTAGGCGCTGGCCCATTTCAGCTGCTGGGCGGGGGAGGCGGCCCGGTAGGCGGCCAGCGGGGCGGCGATGGCGGGGTCGGCGGCGGTGAGGGTGCCCAGCGGGCCGAGGACGAAGTCTTGCGCGGTGTCGACGGGCTGGGTGACGCCGGGGATGGTGGCCGGGGAGAACAGCAGCTTCTGGGCGGCGCCGGCGGTGGTGGTGTAGGGGGGGCCGTAGGTGGCGGTCTGGCTGGTGCCGTCCAGTTCGGTGGCGGCGGTGGCCAGGAAGTCGGCGGGCGCCAGCCGGGCCCAGGTCGCGATGGTGACCGGCGGGACGTCGGGGGAGGACAGCACCCCGGCCAGGCCCAGGGTCAGCGCCAGCACGATCACCGCGGCGATGGTGCCTTCTTTGAGCAGGTCATAGCGGCGGTTCGGGCCGCGCCAGGGAGCGGCGGCGGCCGCGGCGATGGCGCGGCGGCGCAGCCGTCCCCGTCCCGCGCCCTGGGCGGCGTCGGTGCCGATCGGGTGCGAGACCCCGCGGACCCGGACCAGCAGGACGTGCGCGCCGACGATCGCGATCAGCACGACCGGGAGGAGCACGATGTGCCACATCAGCATCTGGCCGGTGTTCATCACGTTGAAGAACGCGCCGACCCCGACGGAGTTCAGCGCGTCCTTGCCGCTGGTGGAGATCCACTGGGAGTCGAAGTTCTGCTGCGACACATACCCGGTGAAGCACTCCAGGACCGACGCCGCGAACGCGACCACGCCGGTGATCCAGGTCAGCCTCCGGCGGCCGCGCCAGGCGGCCATCCAGAACTTGCCCCACAGGTGGATGACCAGCAGCGCCATGAACAGCTCGACGCTCCACAGGTGCACGCTGTTGAAGAAGTGCCCCAGCGGGTTGTAATGCCACCAGTCGGGGCCGCCCAGCGCCAGGCCGAACCCGGACACGATCACCACCCCGAGCGCGGCCAGCGACCCGACGCCGAACACGTAGATCCACGACGCGACGTAGGCGGGCTGGGTGTCGGGCAGCAGCTTGCCCGGCGGCAGCGACCTCAGCGCGCGGCGCCGCACCCGCGCCGTCCACATGCCCGCGGTACCGTCATCCCCCGCCGGGTCGCCCGCCGCGGCCGTACCGCCATCCGTACCGCCATCCCCGGCGTCGCCGGCCGCTGCGGCGGGCCCCGCGCGGACTCCCCGCGGGAACGGCAGCAGCAGCGCGGCACCGAAGAGGACGACCATCACCGCGATCAGGACCAGGTTCGCCACCGACACCGTGAAGATCGACCAGTGCACGAACGAGCCAGGCTGATCCATGCCGATAGCCAGCGGGCCGGCCTGATGAAAACCAGCGAAAGTCATGTCGCATGCTCCAATGCCACTGGGGGACGCCGGGTCACGATGCTGCCGGCTCCAGGTCGGCCGGCGCGCTCGCCAGGCAAGCTGGCATCACCGCGGTCCCGGAGGCAAGGCTGTCTGGTTGACTCGCTCCGTGGCGGGTAGCGGCCTCGGTGCTCGGGTAGAGATCGAAGTGCAGGTCCAGGTGGGTGATCGCCAGCAGTCGGGCGACCCGTGCGGTCGGGGCGGCCAGCCGCAGTTGCCGTCCTGCCTGCCTGGCACCGCCCTCGGCCCGCGTCAGCGCTGATAGTCCGCTGGCGTCCATGAACGTCACGGCGCTCAGGTCCACCACCAGGTCGCTGCCGCCCACACCGCCGTGGCGGTCGGCGGCGGCGTTCAGCACATACGCAAGCATCGCCGGTGCGGTGCAGGCATCAATGTCCCCGGCTATCGCGACGATCTGGTGGCCGTTCATCCATCGGGTGGTGAACTGCAGGTCAGCGGGCTGCAGGTCCATGGCGGCCTTTCGCGGCCACTGTCACCGGCGCGAACCTGTGAAGGTGCCCGCGGCGCGGTGTCGACCCGTTCGTGCTCATCGCAGACGCGCTCAGGGCCATGCTCTGGCCGGGGATCATGGCCACCCCTTCACCCGATCGGAACACCGGACAGGCCCGGTGCACCATTTCTGAGTCAACCCCAGTGACACCGTGGCGGAAACAACCAATCCGAGCAGGGCCCATCACCAGAAACGATCACCTGCCGTTACCCCGGCGCTCCGTAACCTGCGGCCGGAGACACAAGAGAACCGGGTGAGCATGCCTTCTGCTCACCCGGCCTCTTGGGAGTGGTTACGCGGTTGTGCGTATCCTCGCGCGTAGCAGGCATCCGCAGCCGGCGTTAGGCGCTTTGATGGTGAACGAACGTGGCCGCGATGCAGACAGCGGCGGGAAAGGGCCGGTCACGGTCTTCGGCCCGGACTTCCCGTTCCCGTTCGATGACTGGATCGCGCATCCGGCCGGGCTGGGCTCGATCCCGGCCGGACGTCATGGCGAAGAGGTCGCCGTCGTCGGCGCTGGCATCTGCGGGCTGGTCGCTGCGTACGAGCTGATGAGGCTCGGCCTCAAGCCGGTGGTCTACGAGGCCGCGCGGATGGGCGGGCGGTTGCGTTCGCAGGCGTTCGAGGGAGCCGAGGGAGTGGTCGCGGAACTGGGCGGGATGCGTTTCCCGGTGTCGTCGACGTGCTTCTACCATTACGTCGAGATGCTGGGCCTGCAGACCTGGCCGTTCCCCAACCCGCTGACCGAGGCGGCGGGCAGCACGGTCATCGATCTTGAGGGCGTTACGCATTATGCGCACACGCTGGAGGACCTTCCCCCGCTGTTCACCGAGGTCGCTGACGCATGGGCACAGGCTCTGGAGGGTGTGCGCTTCACCGACATCCAGGACGCGATCCGGGCGCGCGACGTCCTCGCGCTGAAGTCGTTGTGGAACGATCTGGTGCCCCGCTGGGACGACCGCACGTTCTACGACTTCGTGGCGAGCTCGAAGGCGTTCTCCTCGCTGTCGTTCCGCCACCGCGAGGTCTTCGGCCATGTCGGGTTCGGCACCGGCGGCTGGGACTCGGACTATCCGAACTCCATGCTGGAGATCTTCCGGGTCGTGATGACCAACTGCGACCAGGACCAGCGCTTGGTGGTCGGCGGCGCCGAGCAAGTTCCCCGTAGGCTCTGGCGTCACCGCGCACCTAGACTCGCCCACTGGCCGGACGGTACCTCGCTGGCCGCGCTGCACCGCGGCGCGCCCAGGTCTGGCGTCGCGCAGATCGCGCGCGCGAGTGATGGCCGGATCGCGGTCACTGACGCCTGGGGTGCCACCCGCCGGTATGCGGCGGTGCTGGTGACCTGCCAGAGCTGGCTGCTCACCACGCAGATCGAATGCGAGGAGTCCCTGTTCTCCCAGAAGATATGGATGGCCCTGGACCGCACACGCTACATGCAGTCCTCCAAGACCTTCGTGATGGTCGACCGGCCGTTCTGGAAGGACACAGACCCGCGCACGGGCCGCGACGTATTGAGCATGACGCTGACCGACAGGCTGACCCGCAGCACCTACCTGTTCGATAACGGTGACAACCAGCCGGGCGTGATCTGCCTGACCTATTCCTGGATGAGCGACGCGCTGAAGATGCTGCCCGAGCCGGCCGACCGCCGGGTCCGGCTCGCGCTCAACGCCCTGAGCAAGATCTATCCGGATGTTGACATCGCCGGCCACATCGTCGGTGACCCGATCACCGTGTCCTGGGAGGCCGACCGGCATTTTCTGGGGGCGTTCAAGGGAGCGCTGCCCGGGCACTACCGGTACAACCAGCGCATGTACGCCCATTTCAGGCAAGATCGCATGCCGCCGGAACAGCGGGGCATCTTCATCGCCGGAGACGACGTGTCCTGGACACCCGCGTGGGCCGAAGGCGCGGTCCAGACCTCGCTGAACGCGGTTTGGGGGATCATGCATCACCTAGGCGGCCGGACCCACCCTGACAACCCCGGACCAGGGGACGTGTTCGCCGACATCGGGCCGATCGAATTGGCCGACTGAGCCGAAGCCAGAGCCATTCGGCGGAGGGTCGTTAGGAGCCTGGGGGAGTCTGGACGGTCATTTGCCCCGGGAAACAGCACTTCACGCGGCTGGCCGTCCTTATAGATCCAGTCCCTGGATGTTGGAAGCACTCGAGGCCGCTCTCATCCATTCGTTGGTCGGCATGCGCGCCGTGTGCGCGTAGACGGTCTGCCCGGTCCAGATGAGCTTCCACGTGGTGGTGCCCTGGACGATGGTCCCGGAGCAGCCCAGGCCGCGGACGATGGTCAGGTCGACGGACAGGCTCGAAGAGGGTCCTCCGGAGACGGTGAAGCTCTGGGAGGCGATCGTGTTCGCCTCGGCCTCGTTGATGATCGTGGTGACGCTATCGCCGCGAGCGGGTCAGTGCTCCCGCACCCGGTGATCCCAGCAGTCAGCGCGATCGCGAGGCACGCCAGCGCTAGCTGACGGAACCTGGCCACGTATGTCTTCCTTCCCAGGACAAGCTGAGGATCGGAAGTCAACGTAAGCGCCATTAAGTGACAGATAGTCGTCGAAGTGGGGTACTCCACGCGAATTGTTCCCGGCAGATCTTTAGATAGAGCGGATGGCGCCGCCGTCTATCGGGATCATCGCGCCGGTGATGTAGGAAGCGGCGGGGGAGAGCACGAACGCGGCCACGTGCCCGAACTCGGCCGGTTCGCCGTACCGGCGGAGCGGAATGGTCTGCGACAGGCGGGCACGTACCTCGTCGGGGTCGCCGAGGAGGGCATCGAGCTGGCGGACCCGGTCGGTGGCGATCCGGACGGGCAGTAGCCCGTTGATCCGGATCCCGGACGGTCCGTGCTCGTCGGCGAGGGTCTTGACCACGCCGGCGAGTCCGGGGAAGAGTCCGTTGGAGATGGCCAGGCCGGGGAGCGGCGCACGGACGGAGCCGGCCAGGACGAGGGCGATGGAGCCACCCGTCCCGGCGAGCGAGGCGGTCGCGCCGCTGTTGCCCAGGTCGGTCGCGAGTACCCGGGCCAGCCGCACCGCACCCAGGAAGACGCTCTCGAACGCGGACCGCCACGCGTCGTCCCCGGTGTCGGCGACCGTTCCGCCCGGTGATCCGCCGACGCTGATGAGCGCACCGTCCAGGCGGCCGAAACGATCCCGGGCAGCGGCGATCAGCTGGTCCGGGGCAGCGGGGTCGGCGTTATCCGCGATAGCCCACGCGGCGGCACCGGGCCCGTGGTCCTGGGCCAGGCGAGCTACTGCAGCGGCCGCAGTGGACTCGCTGGGAGCGCTGAGCAGCACGCGTGCTCCGTCCGCGACGAGCGCCTGAGCTGCGGCAAAGCCGAGGCCCCGGCTGCCGCCCGTGACCAGGTACACCCTGTCCCGCAACCCAAGATCCATGCGGTCATTCTGCCCGGCCCCTGGCGAGCATCCGGGGCCGGTGCGGGCCTGCGGATCAGCGGGTGGTCAAGGCGGCCTGGGCGGCGTCGATGCTGTCGTGAAAGGGCAGGTTCATCAGCGACATGGCGGTCCGCACCACGCTGCCGGGTGGGGCGACGACGGCCACCGGGGCCTGGCTGAGCAGCCGGTCCAGGATGGCGAACCCGGCGCTGTCGAAGTAGCCGACGCTGCTTAGGTCTACGACCAGGGCCGGGGAGGTGCGCTGGGCCAGGGCGTCGTGCAACGCGGCCGCGTTGGTGACGTCGATCTCGCCGCGGACCTGCACGACGGGGATGCCGGGCCCGGCACCGTCTCTGTCGGCCAGGCGCAGGCACGGAGGCCAGCTCGAAACTCACGGTGCTCACCTCCTGGTGGCTGCTGGGTGATGGCCGGTCCGGCAGGTGATCATGACCCGGGTGCCGAGTGCACTGCGGACGGTCTGCACGTCATCGGCCAGGCCGTGGATAAGCGTCAAACCGTGCCCTCGGCCTGCGGAGCGGCTGGCCTCGGCGGCCTTCACCCAGTCGCCCAGCCCGTCGCCGGAATCGCTCACCGTGATCTTGACCGTCTCGCCGTCAGCGAACGCCTCGATGCCGACCACCCGATCTGGGTCGCATCGGCTGCCGTGTTCGATCGCGTTAGCCAGTGCCTCCCCGAAGGCAATGACGATCTTGCCCGTCTGCTCCGGATCGGTGACCAGCGGGCCGAGCCAATCGCGGAGCCGGCCGCGGGCGTCGGCCATCTCGGTGAAGATGGCCGGGACCGCGTGGACGTGGCAGGCCGGGGTGGTCCCGGCGGGTCGGACGGCCACCACGGCAACGTCGTCACCGTAGCCGTTCGGCCCGGCCATCCGTTCCAGCAGCGCGGCGCAGGCGGCGCCGGCCGGCAGCCGGGCACATGCCGCGGCAACGGCAGCCAGCCGGCCGAATCCCTCGTCGAGGGGCTCTCCCCGCCGCTCGATAAGCCCGTCGGTGTACAGGAGCAGCATCGACCCGGGCGGCAGTGCGGCGCGTTCGGCAGGGACGGCCGCGGTGGAAGACCTGGCCGCCAGCGGGGCGCGACGGCTCCCGGTCAGGTAGCGGACGTCGCCGTCGGCGGTGACGATCAGCGGGTACGGGTGCCCGGCGCAGGTGTAGTCGACCGTGCCCGCCTCGGTGTCGATGATCGCGTAGGCGGCGGTGGCGAACGCCGCCCCCGGCAGGCTTCGGGCGTAGCGATCCAGCAGGGCCAGCACCGCGGCCGGGTCAGCGGAAGCAAGGGCGGCGATGGCCAGCGCGCTACGCAGCTGGCTCATCACCGCCGCCGCGTCCAGCCCGTGCCCGGCCACGTCCCCCGCGGACACCCCGGTACGGCCGGGGCCGAGCGCGGTCACCGTGTACCAGTCCCCGCCGACCCGCATCGCCTCCGTGGCCGGCTGATACAACGCCGCCGCCACCGCCGCGGTCGAACCGGGCCCCGGGTCCAGCAGCCGTTCCTGCAAGGCGATCGCGATCTGGTGTTCGCGTTGCGCGATGCCGATGCGGGCCGCCGTCCGGGCCAGCATGGCTGCGGCCCGTCCCGTTATCTCCACCTCGGCCGGGCTGAACTCGCGCGGTGACGGCCAGGTCAGGGCCACCGCGCCGATGACCGAGCCGTCCGCGGTGCGCAGCGGTTGCAGGATGCTGGCCCGGGCGTCCGGGGCGACGTCGGCCAGCAACTGGGCGTAACGCGGGCCCAGCCGGCTGGTATCCGGCACCACCATGGCCTGCCCCGTGCGGGCCACGTCGGCCAGGGGGACCGGCGCGTGCAGGTCCACCAGGTGATAACGATCGACCGCCTCGGTGCGCCCCTGCCCGCGGTAGGTGACGCGGAGCCCGGCCGCGTTCCGCGTCCAGGATCCCGGCCCGCGCCCCGGTGGCGCCCAGGCCGCACAGCGGGGAGGCGAGCAGCGCATCCAGCGCCTCCTCGACCGACCGGACGGCGCTCAGCGCCGTGCCCAGCCCCGCCAGCGCCAGGCCGCGGCGGGCCGCCCATTCGTCGCGGGGGACACGCGAGCGGTCCCGCTCCGCCGCCTCCAGCCGGGCGGCGACCCGGCTGACCAGGTCAGCGGAGCTGAACGGCTTGACCAGGTAGTCATCGGCCCCGGCAGCCAGCCCCTCTCCGGCCGCCTCGACGCCGGCCCGGGCCGACAGCATGAGCACCGGCAACCGCGCCAGATCCGGATCGGCGCGGATCGCGGCGATCAGCCCGAACCCGTCCATGACCGGCATCATCACGTCGGTGACCAGCAAGTCGGGCCGGGAACGGCGCGCCAGATCGAGCGCCTGCCCGCCATCGGCGGCGGTCACCACCGCGAAGCGGGCCTCGAGCACCCGGGCCAGGTGCGCGCACATGTCGGCGTTGTCGTCGGCGACCAGCACCAGCGCCCGGCCCGCCGCCCTCGCCTGCGCGCCGCCCGGATCCCCGGCGCTGGCCGCGACCCACTGCCGTGCCTCATCGACGTACGCGCTGCCCGTGATCCCCGCCGTCGGCCCTGGGGATGGCCCGGCCGCTGGCTGTGCTAGCCCTGCCGCTGGCTGTGCGGGCCGGACCCGGGCCTGCGGAAGCCGTACGGTTACCGTGGTTCCCGCGCCGGGCGCGCTGTCCGCGCAGATCGTCCCGCCGTGCATCTCCACCAGGCTCTTCACCAGCGCCAGGCCGATCCCGGCCCCCTCGGCGCTGCGCCCCGGCGAGCTGGCCGCCCGGTAGAACCGCTCGAACAGGTGCGGAAGATCCTCGGCGGCGACGCCGGTGCCGGTGTCGGTCACCGACAGGTCGATGCCGCCGTCCCGGCCGGGAGCGACCCGGACGGTGATCGATCCGCGGAAGGTGTACTTGAACGCGTTGGAAACCAGGTTCAGCACGATGGTCTCCCACATCCCGGCGTCCACCTCGGCCCACGCCGGCTCGCAGTCCAGCGTGAGGCCGATCCCGGCCAGCCGGCATACATCGGCGAAGGAGGAGGCGATCCCGGCCGTCAGCGCCCCGATATCCAAGGCGGCCAGCTCCGGGCTGGCCTGCCCGGCCTCGATCCTGGAGAAATCCAGCAGCGAGTTGACCAGCCGGAGCATCCGCTGGCCGTTCCGCTTTACCATCTCCAGCCGCGCGCGCACCGCGGGGTCATCCGCCGCGGTGAGCAGGTCCTCCACCGGCCCGAGCATCAACGTCAGCGGGGTGCGGAATTCATGACTGACGTTGGTCAGGAACACGGTCTTGGCCCGGTCCACCGCGGCCAGCGCCTGCGCCCGGCGACGCTCGTCCTCGTACGCGCGAGCGGTGGCCAGCGCCGCCGACACCTGGTCGGCCAGCAGTCGGCAGAACGCCAGGTACAGCTCATCCAGCGGGCGGTCGCGGTTCACGCCCAGCACCAGGACCGCACCCGGCTCCCCGCCGACCGGCTCGCTCACCGGGATCACCAGGGCCTGCTCGGGGCAGCGGTCCCCGAAGCGGGCCTCGAGCCCCGGCAGCAGCGACCGCAGGCCGCGCGCCACGTGCGGCCCGTCCCCGTCCCCGTCCGCGGCACCCAGCAACGGGGCCAGCGATTCCGGCAGCAGCCCCGCCGCCCGGGGGGTCACCAGATGCGCCCGGGCCTGCTCCGGCGCACCGTCCGTCAGGTACACCGCGGCGAAGGGGAGGTCGGCGTCGTGGGCCGCGCACACCCCGACCGCGGCCGCCAGGACGCTTTCGCAGGAGTGCGCGTCCAGCAGCACGGCGGCCAGCGCGTTCAGCGCCTGCAGTCGCCGCTCGCCCAGCACTCGCTCGGTCGTCTCGGCCACCGCGCAGAACACGCCCTCCACTCGCCCGTCCCCGCCCAGGATCGGGCTGTAGGTGAACGTGAAGAACCGCTCCAGCCGGCGGCCGTCGTTGACCAGCATCAGCAGCAGGTCATCGGACCAGGTCGCCACCCCCGAGTGCACGACGCTGCCCAGCATCGGGCCCACCACGTCCCAGATGTCCCACCAGACCCCGGCGCCCGTCCGGCCGAGGGCCGCCGGGTGCCTATCGCCCAGCATCGGGATATACGCATCGTTGTAGACCAGCCGCAGTTCCTCACCCAGCCACAGCACGATCGGGAACCGGGAGGCCAGCGTGGCCGCCACCAGCGGCCGGACCGCCGGGGACCATCCCGCCGGATCGCCCAGCGGATGCCCGGCCCAGTCAAACGCCGCCAGGCGCTGGCCCATCTCACCACCCAGCGCCGTGGCCACCTCGAGGTCCGCCGGAAGCACGCCGGTCACGACTCGCCCGGGCCTAACCAAGCGCCGGCGGTCTCGGCGAAGCTCATACCAGTCTCCTCGGGCAGAACTGGCTCGGCAGCCATCGATCCCTGCCGAGGGGTTATCCGGATTCGCCGCACTCATCTACCGCCTGGCGGCCTGGTTAAACCGTACTCGGCGCCTGCCACCTTGCGCTGCTTCGCAGAAGTGGGACCTTAGGACTCGGGGCCGGTCGTGGCCGCGAGGGGGGCCCGATGAGGCAGGGCTGGCGATGCCTGACGGCGGCCGCCGTGGTCCTGACGCTCTCGGGTACGCCCGGATCGCTCAGCGGGTCCGTGACTACTCTAAGTATTCATTATTCAGTGATAGACGCTGAAATGAGGGCAGGGTAATGCCTGGTCAGCCGAATTCGGCGGTCGGCCTAGCCCTGGCGGAGCAGGATGCCGCGGACGAAGGCGGCCTGCCCGGCGTGCTGCAGGCCGTCGGAGATCACGCTCACCAGCCGGACGCCCAGCGTCACCGGCGGGTCCCACCGCTCGTCGACGACCCGGGTCAGGTCCGCGTCGGTGACGCCGGACACGAGCCGCACGGTCTGCTCGTGCACCGCGCCGTGGTAACCGGTGAGCAGGTCGCCCGACGCGACGCGGACCAGGGCGACCTCGCGCGAGCTGTGCCCGTAACCCGTCTCGAGCGGCCCGAGCGGCAGCCCGAACGCGTCGCGGAACTCCGGCCACACCTGCCCGGTCCCGAACGCCTTCGCGACGTGATCGTCCTGCACTCGGCTCAGGTGCCAGCACAGCCACGCGATCGGATTCGCGTGCTCGTCGAGGCGGGCCGCCAGCTGCCCGGCGGACAGGCCGTCGACCGCCCAGTGCACGCCTTCCCGTATCCGGCTGAACGCATCCGTGAGCACTTCCGCACTGGTCACATCGGCCAAATTTACTCCGAACGAGCGATGGTGCTCTCCCGGGGCGTGCGTGGCCACGCCGCGAACTGTTCCCGAAGCCGGCCGACGTCGGCGGGGGCCAGGCCGTAGCGGGCAAACCGGTCATCGCCCAGGCGGTCGAGCCGCTGTCCTGCCTCCGCGAAGTCTTCCGCCGTCAGCCCTGGATCCAGCGCCACCGCCAGGCCGGTGAGCTGCGCGACGCCGTAGCCGCGGGCAAGGGCGGCGGCGACATCGAGGTAGTCGCGCTCCGCCGCCCGGCTGGCCAGCGCCGCGACCTTGCCGCCGAGGACGTCGTGCAGGTCGAGCACGGGACCGAACTCCATGATGACCGGCTGGTGGCCGCGGTCGAAGTAGGCCATCTGGAGCACCATCTCCCGGCCGTCCGGGGCGGTGACGATCCACTCGGCCAACTGCTCGCCCATCCCCTCGAACACCTCGTCCAGCCAAACCGTCTCGTCCTGCCGTTCGGCCGAATAGCCCGCGGCGCGCAGTGCGGCCTCCACCGTGCCCGCGGCCGCCGCCACGCCGTGCTCCCGGTCGGTGAACAGGTCCACGTCCTCGGTAGGCCGGTCGATGACGCCGTGCGCGATGAGGGCGTTGCCGCCGCCGAGGGCGAACCCGTGGCGGCCCGCCGCTCGCAGGGCGACGGCCGCCACCTCGCGGTGAAGGCCGCTGACCGGCATCAGACCGCAGCCAGCCGGGCGGCGCGCAGCTCGGGATGCTGCTCCTCCCACGCGCGCCGGACTCCTTTAGGCAGGAAGAGCTCCGGCCAGACGGCGACCAGGGTCTCGCCGTTCAGGTATCTGGTGAGGTCGTCCGGACGGCTCGCCTCCCGCAGCACGGTTTCGTAAAGCGCCCGCAGCATCGACGGCTGGTCGAGGTCGAACGTCCGATCCGGGCCGCTCCAGAACAGCCGTAGCGGCAGCTCTACGACGCCATGAACCGGACCGGCCAGGTCCGCCAGGCGCGCCGCGACGAGCGCGGCCCGTCCGGGGCGCGCCTCGTAGGCCCCGCGACGCGCGCCGGGCAAAGCCGGCGCACTGGCCCGGCCTGCCAGCGCATCGAGCGCCCGCAGCGCATTGCGCAGGCTGGCGGCCGCGGCCTCGAGGGTACGGTCGGCTTCCGGGTCCAGGGTCCCGCCGCCGGGCGGTTCGAGTCGGCCTAGGAGCGCTACCGGGACGATCGCCGCGGTGGCGTGGCCGTGGCGGGTGACGAGGGTGATGTTGCCGTGCTCGGCGTCGTCGAGGAGCTCGGCGAACCGGGCGCGGGCCTCGCGCATGCTAGCGCGGCCAGACTCCATGCCACCCAGTGTACACAAAGGGCGAGTTGTGTACACAATTGGACTCGGGGTACTGGCCGGACCGCCCCGGGTCGCGGCGAGGGCTCCCGGGGTGACACGCCGCGCTCACCTGGCCACTGGCCTGCGCGGTCGCCGATTGTCATAGCCACGAGGTAGCGTTCCCGACGTGTCCGCAGGCCGCACCCGGAAAGCACCACCGGAACCCAAGGCCCACGCAGACCCCAAGGCCCCCGCTGACCTCAGTGAGAGTACCGGTGAGGACGACGGGGGCCTGCCGTCCGTGCCCGAGTTGCTTGCGGCCGCGGTGGCGGGCATCGGCGGGGCCGAACGGCCCGGCCAGGTCGCCATGGCCGAAGCGGTGGAGGACGCCATCGCGTCCGGCGAGCACCTGGCCGTCCAGGCCGGGACCGGCACCGGCAAATCCCTGGCCTACCTGGTCCCGGCCGTGCGGCACGCGATGACCGCCGAGGCCACGGTCGTGGTGGCGACGGCCACGATCGCGCTGCAGCGCCAGCTCATCGACCGTGACCTGCCCCGCCTGGTCACCGCGCTCAAGCCGCTGCTCGAGCGGGAGCCGACGTTCGCGATCCTCAAGGGGCGCCGCAACTACCTCTGCCTGCACCGGCAGCGCGGTGGTTTCGCGGCCCCCGACGACCCGCAGGACTCGCTGTTCGAACCCACGGACAGCGGCCCCACGTCGCCGCTGGGCCGCCAGGTGAAGCGGCTGCACGAATGGGCGGAGCAGACCAAGACCGGAGACCGGGACGAGCTGGTTCCGGGCGTGCCCGAGGCGGCCTGGCGGCAGGTCTCGGTCAGCGCCCAGGAATGTATCGGCGCCCAGCGCTGCCCGTTCGGCTCGCGGTGCTTCGCCGAGCGCGCCCGTGAGGCGGCGGGCCAGGCGCACATCGTCGTCACCAACCACGCGCTGCTCGCCATCGACGCGACATCGGACATCGAGGTACTCCCTCCGCACGACGTGGTGATCATCGACGAGGCGCACGACCTGGTCGACCGGGTCACCTCGGCCACGACCGGCGAACTGTCCGGCCCCGCCGTGGACGCCGCCGCCCGCCGCGCCGCCCGGCTGACCGAATCCCCGCTGGAGGGTTCGCCCGCCGTGGCCGAGGGCCTGCGCCACGCAGCGGCCGCGCTCAGCATCGATCTGGCGGACGAACCCGCGGGCCGGATGGACGAGCTGTCCGATGAGCTGGCCGCGACGCTGAGGTCGCTGCACGAGGCGGCCGACGCGTGCGCGAAGGCGGTCCGGGCGAATGCGGATGCCCTGGAGGACGACCCCCAGCGGATCGGGACGCTGCGGATGACCCTGGCCTCGCTAGAGGAGCTTTACGACGTCTCCGGCCGGGTCCTCGGGGCTTTCGGCGCCGACGTGGCCGGGCGCGGCGATGTGGTCTGGCTGGACCAGCCGTTCGGCGACGACTCACGCCGGCCCCCGACGCTCCGCGTGGCGCCGCTCGAGGTCGGCCCGGTGCTGAGAGAGCGGCTGTTCCGCGAGCACACGGTGGCGCTGACCTCCGCCACCCTCGCCCTGGGCGGCTCCTTCGATCCGCTCGCGATCCAGTGGGGATTGGGTTTGCCCGGCGCTGATCATCTGGCCTGGACCGGGCTCGACGTCGGCTCGCCGTTCGACCATCCGCGCAGCGGCATCCTGTACGTGGCCAGGCACCTCCCGCCGCCCGGCCGGGACCAGCTTCCCGAGGCCTACCTGACCGAGCTCGAGGAGCTGATCGAGGCCGCGGGCGGCCGGACGCTCGGGCTGTTCTCCTCGATGCGGGCGGCCCTTCAGGCGGCCGACGCGCTCCGCGACCGCATCAAGCAGCCGCTCCTGTGCCAGGGGGACGACGTCACGGCCCAGCTGGTCAGGCAGTTCGCCGAGGACGAGCCGACCTGCCTGTTCGGGACCCTGTCCCTGTGGCAGGGCGTGGACGTGCCGGGACCCTCGCTACAGCTGGTGATCATCGACCGGATCCCGTTCCCGCGGCCCGACGATCCGCTGGCCTCGGCGCGGCAGCGCGCGGTGGCGGCTCGGGGCGGCAACGGGTTCATGACGGTCGCGGCGGCGCAGGCCGCGCTGCTGCTCGCCCAGGGCGCCGGGCGGCTGCTGCGTACCGTGACCGACCGCGGCGTGGTCGCGGTGCTCGACCCCCGGCTGATGACGGCCCGTTACGGCGGGTTCCTCCGCACGTCGCTGCCCCCGTTCTGGACCACCACCGACCCCGCGCTGGTCCGGGCCGCGCTGCGCCGACTCGCCGCGTCCGCGCCTCCCGCCGCTACCGACGCCTTACCAGCCCATTAAGTTTGGTCGTATAGTGCGGGTGAATACCAGCAGCGCTGGGTAGCATCCGGTGGAACCAACCCAAAGTGCGCATCCGTTGTGCAATGGACTAGCTGCCATTCGCAGCGGGAGGTCAGGCATGCGGAGACGGCAGCACGTGCGGAATCAGGCCGCCATCAGGCCAGCGGCACATTCTCCGCTGGGTTGCCATTGCCGCGGTGGTACTCCTTGCCGCGGGAACGCTCACCGCGTACCTGAAGTACCGGGCCGTCTACGACAGCATCACCCGGGTCACGGTGAACCCGGGAGAACTCGGCCACCGCCCCCCGCAGTACAGCACGACCTCGGAGAACGTCCTCGTCTACGGCGACGACAGCCGCGCGGGCCTGGACAAGCACCAGCAGGTCATCCTGCATACCGGTAACGACCAGACCGACAACACCGACACGATCATGCTCGTGCATATCTCGCCCGGCCGTCACCTGGTCACCGTGCTGAGCATCCCGCGCGACACCATGGTGCCGATGTACGCGTGCACCGCCAGCGCCGGGCACCCCGGCCAGCAGGCCGACCCCAATTCCGAGGTGCAGATCAACTCGCTGCTCGCGATCGGCGGCCCGGTGTGCCTGTGGTACACGGTCGAGCAGCAGACCGGCATCTTCATCGACCACATCATCGGGATCGGCATGCTCGGATTCGTCAAGGTCGTCAACGACCTCGGCGGGGTCAACGTCTGCGTGCCGTTCAACGTGAACGACCCCGTATCCGGCCTGAACCTGACCGCGGGCGAGCATCACATCAACGGGATCCAGGCGCTGGCGTTCTGGCGGACGCGCGAGGACATCGGGAACGGCTCGGACCTGCAGCGCATCCAGCGGGATCAGTTCATGTCCGCCCAGGTCGTGAAGGGGGTGCTGGGCAGCGGCCTGCTGTCGAACCCGTTCCGGCTGCTGAGCATCGTCAGCGACGCCGCGGCCGCGATGACGACGGACGGCGGCATGACCGTCTCGGACCTGGTCAGTATCGGCGAGAGCCTGCGCAACCTGAACAGCAAGAACGTCCAGTTCATCACCGCGCCGAACGTGCCGTGGACGGGCAACGCCAGCCGGGTCCAGTTCGCCCAGCCGCAGGCCGGCGAGGTCTTCACCGCCATCGCCCACGACGTGAAGGTGCCGAAGGTCTCCGTCACCCCGACGCCGTCCGCGACCGCCCCGCAGGTGCTCACCACCAACCCGTCCAGCTTCAAGGTCCAGATCCTGAACGGCTCCGGTGCCCAGGGCATCGCGGCCCAGGCGGCGACCGGGCTGACCAGCCGCGGCTTCGTCGTGACCGGCACCGGCAACGCGCCGAACTTCGCCTACACCAACTCGGTGATCGAGTACCCCTCGACCGCGGAGATGGCCGCGGTCAACACGCTGAAGAAGGAACTTACCAACGTCACCGACCTGCTGGACCCCACCCTCGCGCCCGGCACGGTGGACCTGATCCTCGGCTCGGACTTCGCCGGCCTGGTGGCCCAGGGGCCGGGCGCCTCGCCCTCCCCGACCGTCTCACCTTCCCCGATCGTCTCGGGGTCACCGTCGGCCTCGCCCAGTCCCTCGGTGTCGGTCAGCGGCCTGGCCGCCTCCAACGGAGGCATCACCGCGGCGGCCGGCTGCGCCAGCGACAGCTCGGCGTTCTCCGGGCCGCTCAGCCCCTGAGCCTAGGCCCCTGAGGCCTGGGCCCCCTGAGCCCGGCTACCGCGACTGAGCCCCTGAGCCCGGCTACCGCGACGGGATGGCGCTGACCGCGTCGACCGCCTCGGGCAGCCTGCGCATCGTGGTGACCCGCCGTTCCGCGAGCTTGGCCGGGTGCCCGGTGCTATCACGGTCGACCCAGACCGAACGCAGCCCCAGCCGGGCCGCGGGCAGGACATCGTGCACCCAGCTGTTCCCCACGTGGATCCAGTTGGCGCCGCTGGTCGCGGTCTGCTCGGCGAACCTGCGGAAATGCGCCAGGTCGGGCTTGTAGCTGCCGACCTCCTCCGCGGTCACGCAGAGGTCGAACGGAACCGGAAGGCGCGGCCTGGTCGTGGCGAACAAGTCGAGGTCACAGTTGGTCAGGATCGCCAGCCGCCAGCCCTGCTCGCGCAGCGCGGTCAGGGCCGGCCCGGCGTCCTCGAAGACCGGCATGTCCGGCCAGGCCCGGACGAAGGCTCCCTCGCCGCCCTCCGCCAGGGCGATCCCCTCGCGCTCGGCCGCCCGCGCGAGCCCGGCCGTCAGCACCTCCCGGTACGGCGTCCAGCCCGGACCCGCCTCGAGCTCAAGCTCGGCCTGGTGGTACGCGGTGAGCAGCCGCCCCGCGTCGGCCCCCGCGACCTTGGCCAGCGCCGCGCCCATGCACGTGTTCCAGTCCGCGATGGTCCCGTAGCAGTCGAACGTCAGCCACTTGTCCGCCACGATCACTCCACGTCCAGGACGAAGCGCGCCGCCGGGCTCAGGTCGGCTCGGGTTTCCGGGCGGAGGTACTTCTTCTGGTCGGTCTGCTGCCCCCGCTCCCGGCGAGCGAAGTACGAGTGCAGGGCGCGGCGCGGCCGGTCGGTGCGGTTCACGGTGCCGCCGTGCCACAGGTGGCTGTTGAATACGACGACGGTGCCGGCCGGGGCGATGAGCAGCACCTCGTCCGGGTGCGCGGCGGTCGGATCAGGCATCGCGAGTCGGGGCACCGTGTCGGCCCGGTGCGAGCCGGGCACCACGCGGGTGGCGCCGTTGTCGGCGGTGAAGTCGTCCACGAGCCAGATCGAGTTGCAGACCTGGAAGCCGCTGTCTGGGGCCGGCCCGCCGTAGTCGGCGTGCAGGGCCTGCAGGCCCTGGCCCGGCAGCGCCTCGCGGAAGTTCAGCGAGGACAGCTTGAAGTCGCCCAGCACGTGGAAGATGCAGGCCAGCACCCGCGGGTCGGTGAAGCACGGCTTGAACATCGGGCCCTTGTTGACCAGGTCGGCGAGCCGGTTGGTCCCCGCCTCCTGATGCACCTCGAGCCCGGCCTGGTCGCCCTCGATAACCAGCCGCTCGGCCAGCCGGGCCCGGATCGCCGCCAGCTCCGCATCGGACAGCACACCGGGGAATACCGCGTAGCCGTACTGATCGAGGTGGTCCCTGGTCTCGGTATCGAGAGTGGCCTCGGTGACGCCCAGCTCGGCCAGGGCGGTCGCCATGTCCAAAAGCAGCCTCCCGGAGATCAGCCACACCCGTCCGATTCAGCCTACGCTGCGGTCATGGCAGCACGACCGCGCCGCGCGCGGGTCGAGGACGTCCATGAACTGGCGAAGGGCATGCCGCACGTCACGATCTGGCCGGGGAAGCAGGGCAACCTCATCTACCAGGTCGGGGGCAAGTCCTTCGTGTTCTTCCGTACCCCTCGCCCCGACGCCTTCGACCCCGAATCCGGCGAACGCTACCCCGACGTGATCGTGTTCTGGGTACCGTCGGAAGCTGACAAGCAGGCCCTGATCCAGGACGAGGCGACGCCGTTCTTCACCACCCCGCACTTCGACGGCCACCCGTCGGTGCTGGTCCGCGCGAGCCGGATCGGCGAGCTTACCGTGCCGGAGCTGACCGAGGTCATCCAGGACGCCTGGCTCGCTCAGGCCTCTCCCACCCGGGCCGCGGCCTGGCTCCGGGAGAATCACGACGCCGGCTGAACCCGGGTGGCCGCCAGTGCGTCTGATCGGCATGCGCGTACCAAGAAGAGCAGTGGCCGCGGCGGCCGGCTGCCTCGTGGCCCTGTCGGCCTGCACGACGAGCCAGCCCCCGCCCGCGAGCGTTCCCTCGAGCGAATCGCCCGCACCAGCGGACGCCATGCCTGCCTACTACGTCGTCGCGGCCGGGCTCGACGTCGTGGTCCGCGCCTCGGCGGACGGGCACGTGGCCGGCTCCGTCGCGATACCGGAACCGGCGGGGACCCCGCGGGCGGTCGTGGCGGGTGAGGTCTTCGGCGGCCTGGACGACCGGCACTTCGTGGTCGTCGTCTCCCGCGGCGGAGATCTCCCCGGCGTGGAATATGCCACCTTGTTCCTGCTGACCGTCTCCCCGGATGGCCGGCCTGGCGCGACTCGGACCGCCTCAGCTATGACAACAGGGGCATGCCGGTGACCGGTGCGGCGCTGTCCCCGGACGGGACGATCGTCGTGCTGTCCCTGGCGAACAGGTTTCCCCCCCAATCACTGGGCGGGAGCGTCGTGCTCATCAACGTGCTGACCGGGGCCACGCGGACCTGGACCGGCCCGCAGGCGGCGGACTACTGGCCCGGCGTCCCCTCCTGGGCGGGCGACGGCACGGTCGCCATCCCCTGGTGGCACGGCGAGTCGGGGAGCATCATCCAGGCCAGCCTCACCGGGATCCGCGAACTCAACCTCGCGTCGCCAGGCGGCAGCCTGCTGGCGGCGCCGCTCGTCACCTACCCCGCCCCCGTTACGGGCCTGGACTCCGCGATGATCGCGCCCGGCGGCGGGTACGTCGTCGCGTCGACCTGCCGGTCCGGGCCGGGCCGCCACACCGGCACCGCGCAGATCATGGAGCTGTCGCCCGCGACCGGGCGGGTGGTCAAGGTCCTGCGGACGCAGACGACCCGGTTCGGGAACAACGCCGACGTCCAGGACGCGATCTCGAGCACCTGCCGGGTGCTGTCGGCGGTCGACGGCGGCGGCCTCGTGCTGGCCCAGGCTTTCGCCTTCGGTCGGATCGATGGCAAGGCCTTCACCTCGCTGCCGGGCACCTCGCCCCACGTCCTGCCGGTCTCCGCGGCGTGGTGACCGAGGCCGCGATCGCGGCCGGTCGATACGGTAGGAGGTGAGCAGGCTCAAGGAGGCGGTCATGGGGATCGGCGCGGACGAGTATGCGAAATTCCCATATCAGTCGGGGTTCGGGAACGAGTTCGCCAGCGAGGCCGTGCCCGGGGCGCTCCCGGCGGGCCGGAACTCGCCGCAGCGGGCGCCGCTCGGCCTGTACGCCGAGCAGCTCAGCGGGACCGCGTTCACGCAGCCGCGCGGGGTGAACCGGCGGACCTGGGTGTACCGGATCATGCCGTCGGCCGCGCACCCGACGTTCGTGCGGATCGGCAACGGAACGCTCCGCGGCACCCCCTTCGACGAGATCGAGCCGGACCCGAACCGGCTTCGCTGGGACCCGCTCCCCATGCCGGACGGCGACGCCGACTTCGTCGACGGGCTCTACACCGTCGCGGGCAACGGTGACATCAGGACCCGCAGCGGGATGGCCGCGCACACCTATGCCGCGACCCGCTCGATGACCAGCAGGTACTTCGTCGACGCCGACGGCGAGCTGCTCTTCGTGCCCGAGCACGGCGTGCTCGCGCTGCACACCGAGCTCGGCGCGCTCGCGGTCGCGCCCGGCGAGATCGCGGTGATCCCGCGGGGGATCAGGTTCCGGGTCGAGCTGCCCGACGGCCCGGTGCGCGGCTACCTGTGCGAGAACTTCGGCGCCGCGTTCACGCTGCCCGAACGCGGCCCGATCGGGTCGAATGGGCTGGCCAACGAGCGTGACTTCCTGGCCCCGCAGGCGCGCTACGAAGACCGGGCCGGACCCGTGCAGGTGGTGGAGAAGTTCGGCGGGAACCTGTGGGCCGCCGACTACGATCACTCGCCGCTGGACGTCGTCGCCTGGCACGGGAACTACGTGCCGTACAAGTACGACACCGCGAACTTCATGGTGATCGGGACGATCAGCTTCGACCACCCCGACCCGTCGATCTTCACCGTGCTGACCTCACCCAGCGAGGTGCCCGGCCTGGCTAACGTCGACTTCGTGATCTTCCCGCCGCGCTGGCTGGTGGGCGAGGACACCTTCCGCCCGCCCTGGTACCACCG
Organism: uncultured Actinomycetes bacterium; assembly: GCA_963795795.1. Lineage (GTDB taxonomy): Bacteria > Actinomycetota > Actinomycetes > Streptosporangiales > Streptosporangiaceae > Palsa-504. The sequence continues at coordinate 116,674 of CAWCJS010000003.1, forward strand.
CAACATCATGTCCGAGTTCATGGGCCTGGTGCACGGCGTGTACGACGCGAAGGCCGAGGGGTTCGAGCCGGGCGGGGCCAGCCTGCACAACACGTTCACCTCGCACGGCCCGGACGCCGAGACGTTCGCCCGGGCGAGCGCGGCCGGGCTGGCCCCGCAGAAGATCGACGGCACGCTGGCCTTCATGTTCGAGAGCCGCTGGATGATGATCCCCACCCGGCAGGCCATGGAGGCGGGGCACCGGCAGAGCGACTACGACGCTGTGTGGAGCAGCCTGACCCGTTCCTTCCGGGCGTAGCTTGCCACCCTCCCCCCTTCCTTCCAGGCGTTAGCCTGGAAGCGGAGGAAACCATGTACATTCCCGCCCATTTCGCCGCCGGCGACGCGGTGGTGGACGAGCTGCTCGCCAAGCACGGCGCGGCCGACCTGATCACGCTCACCGAGGACGGCCTGATCGCGACCATGCTGCCGTTCCTTTACGACCCTTCGGCAGGCGAACACGGCGCGCTGTACGGCCACGTGGCCAGGAACAACGACCAGTGGCGCAAGCCCGCGCTCGGCGAGTCGCTGGCCATCGTCCGCGGCCCCGACGCATACATTTCCCCGTCGTGGTACGCCGCCAAGGCCGAGCACGGCCGGGTGGTCCCCACCTGGAACTACGTCACCGCGCACGTGTACGGCCGGTTGATCGTGCACGACGACCCGGCGTGGGTCGAGGACATCGTCCGCGGGCTGACGGCCAAGCACGAGGCGGCCAGGATGGCCTCGCCCGGCCAGAAGATGCCGTGGTCGGTGGACGACGCGCCGCGCGCGTTCATCGAGGGCCAGCTCCGGGCCATCGTCGGACTCGAGCTGCAGATCACCAGGCTCCAGGCCAAGGCCAAGCTAAGCCAGAACCGCCCGGCAACTGACATCGCCGGCATCGTCGCGGGCCTGTCCGCGCGCGGCGACGAGAGTAACGCGGCGGCCGTCGAGCACGCCAACGCCGAGCGCGTGAACGGCGCGGTCAAGGGGTAGGTCTTCCGCGACAGAAGATCATGGAAGATCGGTGCTTGACGGAATTTTGGGCGCTGTATTCGACGCCTTTTCTTCCGCCGAGCACGGATCTTCCGCGCAAACCAGCTCGGCCCGGCGAGGCCGGCCGGGTGTCTCATCTAGGGGGGCGACAACGTGGGACATGATTCCGGCACCGGCCGCCGTGACCTGCTCAAGCGGGCACTAGCGCTCGGGGCCGCCGCCCCGCTGACGACGGTCCTGACCCGGCCCCTGGGTGCGACGCGTACGCGGCGGGCGGCCGCACTGTCGTCGCTCCAGCTGGCCGGCCAGCGCGTGATCTACTCCTACTCGGGCCTGACCGTCCCGGCGGCCTTGCTGCAGGCGATCACCGCGGGTCAGGCCGCCGGCGTGATCTTCTTCGGCGGGAACATCTCCAGCGACACGCAGATCGCCTCGGCGATCCAGCAGCTGGTCCAGGCGCAGCAGCAAAGCCCGGTGTCGGTGCCCCTGCTGCTGATGACCGACCAGGAAGGCGGCGAGGTCCGCAGGCTCCCCGGCGCCCCGACGCTGTCGGAAAAGCAGATCGGGGCGTCATCAAACCCGACGCTGGAGGCGAGCCAGGCTGGCACCGGCGCCGGGCAGAACCTGGCCGGGGTCGGCATGAACGTCAACCTCGCGCCGGTGCTCGACGTGTATTACAAGTCCGGCAACTTCATCGATCAGTATCAGCGGTCCTACAGCAACAACGCCTCGGTCGTAACCGAGTGCGGGCAGGCCTTCATCACCGCGCAGCAGCAGACCGGCGTGGCCGCCACCGCCAAGCACTTCCCGGGCCTCGGATCGGCCACGAAATCCCAGAACACCGACAACGGCCCGGTCACCCTGAACGTGTCTCTCTCCGGCCTGCGCGGCAAGGACGAGGTGCCGTACCCCGCGGCCATCGCCGCCGGGGTCAAGCTCGTCATGGTGTCGTGGGCGATCTATCCCGCGCTCGACCCGACCTACCCGGCGGGGCTTTCCGCGGCGTGGGTGCAGGGCGAACTGCGCGGCCGGCTCGGCTTCGGCGGGGTCACGATCACCGACGCGATCGAGGCCGGGGCGCTGACCTCATTCGGGAGCTACGGGCAGCGCGCCGTACTCGCGGCCCAGGCCGGGATGGACGTGTTGCTGTGCTCGGCGCAGGATCCCACCGAAGGCCAGGAAGTCACCTCGGCGCTGGCGAGCGCCCTGGACGGCGGGCAGCTGAACTCGGCCGCTTTCAACGCCTCGGTCCAGCGGGTAACCGCCCTCCGGTCAGGCCTTTAAATCCCGCTGTGAACCGGTACGGCCGGTGACCCGTTCCCCGTAACGGAAGGGACTGAGATACCGGAAGCCGGATCGGGATGGGAGCGGGTCATGCTTACTGGTTTGCGCGCGGGTGCGCTGGGCGTCGTCTCAGCCGCGCTGATAGCTGGGTCCTGGTGGGGGGCGACGTCGGCGTTCGGCGCGCCGGCGCACCTGCCCAAGAACGCGGTCGTGTTCAAGACCGAGCACGTCAGGGGGGTCAAGGGCGTAATCCTCGTCGAGGGCTCCGGCCTGGTGGTGTACACCTTCACCGGTGACACGCGGGGCCACGCCGGCACCTGCACCGGAGGGTGCGCGGCCATCTGGCCGCCGATACGCGGCGTCGCGGTCCTGGCCCACGGCGTGAAGATCGGCGGAAAGTGGGGCCGGATCAACGGCCAGGTCACCTACAACGGCTGGCCGCTGTACGGGTTCACCGGCGAGAAGGGAGGCCAGAACCACGCGAACGCCGAGTTCAAGGTGGTCAAGCCGACCGCGCCCGGGTCGCCTGGGCCGAAGCCGACGCCTCACGCCAATGCCGACGCCTAGCAACACCTACACCTACATGTACTAGGTACTAGGTGCAGACCGGGACGGGCACCAACGCTCGTTCGGGCAAAAAGATCTACAGACCGGCTACGGCCGGGATGACTTCCGCGGCGATCACCTCGAGCGGGGTGACCTGCCACACATTGGCCACCACGCCGATGGCGGCCTGGAAGCCCATCCCGGCCAGCCGGCCGAGCTGGTCGACTACCTCGCCGGCCTTCTCGCCCTTCTCGCCGACGTCGAAGATGAAGTAGCACGTCTTCGTGATCTCGTCGTAGTCACGGCCCTCCGCGTCGCAGTGCGCGCGCAGCACGTCCAGCTTGCGCGGCAGGTCCGGGGTGGGGAACAGGTTGCATGCGTCGGCGTACTTCGCGACGAACCGCAGCGTCTTGCGCTCGCCGCCGCCCCCGATCATGATCGGCGGGTGCGGCCTGGTCAGGGACTGCGGTGAGTTGATCGGGCGGTCCAGCTGGTAGTGCTCGCCGCGGTACGGGCTCTCGTCGCCGCGCCACATCTGCAGGCAGATCTGCAGCGTCTCCTCGAGGCGCTCGAAGCGCTCGGCGACCGGCGGGAACGGGATGCCGAGCCCGCGCGACTCCTCCTCGTTCCAGGCGGCCCCGATGCCGAGCCAGGCTCGCCCGCCCGACAGGACGTCCAGGGTGGTGACGATCTTGGCCAGGACGCCGGGGTGCCGGTACACGGTCCCGGTGACCAGGGTCAGGAGCTTGGTCCGCGACGTACACGCGGCCAGGTAGCCGAGCGTGGTGTAGGCCTCGAGCATCTCGCGCTCGGGCGGGCCGATCACGCCGATCTGGAAGAAGTGGTCCATCACCGCGATGAATTCGAAGCCGCCCTCATCGGCGGTCCGGGCAACGGTGGCCAGGTCGGCGCCGAGGCGGCCCGGGCCGTCCGGCGTGGTGAAATCGGGGATCTGCAGGCCGATCTTCACGTGTGATCCCTCTCGGGGAGGCTCAGGGGCGTGCCTAGCCTCTCACGGGCGGGCACCCGTCAGGGGCGGCGGCCCGGAGCTGAAGACTTTGTGCCGATTTGTTGCTGCTCGGGGGACCGGCGGGCCGCCACGATCACCGGACAGCTCGATCGCCGCATCACCCGCATCGTGACGCTGCCGAACAGGCGGCTGGCCAGCTCGCCGCGGCGCGGCCGGCCCAGGACGATGAGGTCGGCCTCGAAGGCCCTGGCCTCCCCGACTATCGCCTCGGCGACTCGGTCGACGAACGCGCTCCGCACGTTCCCGCCGGCCGCGATGCCAGCCAGGCGCAGTTCGAAGACCGCCGATTCGGCGGCGTAGGAGGCCTCCTTGCTGCTCTCCCGGCTGTACCAGTTGTAGCCGGAAAGCTCCCGCTCGCGCAGGTGCAGCACGTGGACCTTGGTTACCCCCTCGGTAGCCAGCTGCCGGACCAGGTCCAGCGCGGGCTGGCTTTGGCCGGGCGCGTCAACCGCCACCACGATCCTGCTGAACATCCGACCTCACGCAGCCTTCAGGGACCGGCGCACCAGTCAGCGGCGTGCCTTCTCCATTCTCCCGTCGCCGCCACACCGCTGTAACCTCACGGCCCGTTAGGGTTCCGTATGGATTGCTTCACGCCCTCGGTCACCAGCTCGAGCTCGGCTCGCCCGGCGAGGCTGCGGCGCACCGTGGCGGTCACGGCGCCTTGGGTGATGCGGCGCAATCCGCCCGTGTCATGGTCATCCATCACCACATAACGGACGTTTCGCCGCCTGGCCACCTTCGCGATGGTCCGGCCGGCGCTCCGGGTCGCGGTGACCTGGCCGTCCGCCGTGCCGCCGCGCCGCTCAACCGCCGTGATCGCCCGCCGGACGTTCGCGTACTGCTCATCGCGTTCGCGCCGGTTCGGCATCAGGCCGGGGTTCTGTAGCCCGAAGGCCGAGCCATAGACCTTCAGGATCGACAGCACCGCGACCGGCTCGCCGGCGGCCAGCTCCCACGCGCGGCGGACGGCCGCGCTGCTGAACGGCGCGCCGGGGGAGGCGAGCAGCACGCCAGCCGGCGCCGTGGGCTGCCGGTCCCAGCGGCGCCGGCCGAAGAACACCATGCCGTGGCCCTACCGGACGGCCGGGGGCTCGCCGGCCGAGGGTTCGGCCGGGTCGGTGACTCCTCCTACCGGGCCGTTGCCGACCACCGGGCCGTCGCGGACCACACTGCCTTCGCCCACCATGGTGCCGTCGCCGGCCATGGCGAATGCGGGGGCCGGCGACGCCTTGGCGGCCAGCCTGCGGTCCTGCCAGGCCCGCCACCAGTACAGCGGCGCGTACAGCGCGACGATCAGCAGCCCGAGCAGGTACAGCCAGGGCCCCTGCCCGGGACCGACCACGATCTTGGGCGAGTTCCAGCCGCCGAAGAAGTAGATGGCCATCCAGGCGACGAAGACAAACAGGGCGATCCATTTGGCGAAGGTCGGCAGCCGGAACGGGCGCGGCTCGTCCGGGCGCATCTGCCGGTAGATGAAGTACCCGAGGAAGGCGAGCGAGCAGGACAGCAGGTAGCCGCCGTTGGAGATGATGTAGATCCGCACCGGCGAGCCGAGCAGCACCAGGAGCGCGGCGCACACCACGTTGAAGGCCATCGCGTTGCCGGGCACGCCGTGCCGGTTCTTCTTCTCGAACCAGCGTGGCAGCAGCCCGTCCTCGGCCGCCTGGTACAGCGAGCGGCCGACGCCCATGATGGCGTTCAGCACCGACAGGGCCAGCGCCATGATCAGCGGCAGCCCGACGAACCACTTCTCCCACGATCCGTGCCCGAAGATGTGGTCGGTGTAGGTCAGGTAGAGCGTCAGCGGGTCGGCGCTGGTCAGCAGCAGGCCGAGGACGGCGACGAACATCAGCGGCGTCAGGATGTAGATGAACATCCCGAACACGCCCTCGGCGGTAAGCGCGATCTTGGCGTCCCGGGCGCCGCCGCGGCATTCCCCGATGTAGCAGGCCGCCGCCTCCATGGCGATGACGTTCCACAGGATGGGGAAGAACCAGGCGAAGACGAACGTAATGCTGACCGCCACGTGCGGCGGGGCGTGGAAGCCCGCCACGTTATGCCAGTGGAGCGAGCTCGGCTTGAAGAACGGCAGGAAGATCATCGCCGTGATCGGCAGCATGGACAGGACGCCGAGCACGGTCGCGAAGGCCGCGCCCAGCCTGATCCCGAACCAGGCCGGGATGAAGATTGCCAGCAGCAGCGCGAAGCAGATGAGCATGATCGTGACGCCGATCGGGGCGCCCCAGGTGGTCCCGACCGGCGAGATCAGGTGCCCCGGGCTGAAGTTGAAGAGCACCGCCAGGTAGGACGCGGTCAGGATGACGTTGATCGGCGCGACAGGGAACCATCCCAGCCAATAGGCCCAGCCCGATGTGCCGCCGATGTGCCGCGCCACCGTGTCGCCGACCAGCGGCCGGAACGACTCGGTAGCGTAGCCCGGGATGCCGCCGGTGCGGTCGGGCCACATGCACGCGAGCTCGGCCAGGCACAGGCACAGGAAGCAGCCGGCGATCGTCATCACCCCGATGAGGATGATGCCGAGCGCGCCGGTGCCCTGGACCACGTACGGCGCGATGCCGGTCACCAGGATCGTCCCGGCCAGGCCGATCACGAAGGCACCCCACCAGTTGGTGCCCTTGCGCAGGCCGAGCTCGGAAACGGAGCCATCGATCGGGGCCATGACCCCTCCTTAGATCTGTTGCGGCACGGTTCCCTCGCCGGGTCCGGGCGCTTAGAACAGCGTGAGGTAGCGCTCGACTTCCCAGCTGGTCACCCCGGAGTGCCAGGCGCGGAACTCATCCCGCTTGACTTGCGCGTAGTAGTCGATGTAGTCCCCGTCGGGGGTCTTGCCCAGCGCCTCGCGCAGCACGTCGTCGGTGACCAGCTCGTCGGCGGCGTGCAGCAGGGTCGGCGGCAGGGAGCGGATACCCCGCGCGGCCACGGTCGCCGCCGGCAGGGTGTGGAGGTTGTCGCGGTTCGGCTCGCCGGGGTCGAGGCCGCGGTCGATGCCGTCGAGCCCGGCGGCGAGCTGGGCCGCCATCGCCAGGTACGGGTTCGCCGAGCCGTCGCAGGCCCGGTTCTCCACCCGCCCGCCGTCGGGCACGCGCAGCATCTGGGTCCGGTTGTTGCCGCCGTAGGTGGCGTAGGCCGGCGCCCAGGTGGCGCCGGAGTTCGGCGCGCCGACCCCGAAGCGCTTGTAGGAGTTGACGGTCGGGCAGGTGACGGCGGCCAGCGCCGGGGCGTGCTGGATGAGCCCGCCGATGTAGTGGTAGGCGAGCCGGGACAGGCCGAGCCCGCGGGGGTCGGCCGGGTCCGCGAACAGTTCGGCTCCGGTCCGCGCGTCCCACAGGCTGGAGTGCAGGTGGAGCCCGGATCCGGTCAGGTTCCCGAACGGCTTGGGCATGAAGGTCGCGGCCAGGCCGGCGTTGTGCGCCAGCGTGTGGACCATGTAGCGGTAGAAGATGAGCCGGTCGGCGCTGGTCAGCGCGTCGGCGTAGGCGAAGTTCTGCTCGAACTGGCCGTTCGCGTCCTCGTGGTCGTTGGCGTAGTTGGCCCAGCCGAGCTGGTTCATGTACTTCGACACCGTGGACAGGTGGTCGAACATCCTGGTGAGGCCCTTGGCGTCGTAACACGGCGCGTCGGCCCGGTCCAGCGGGTCGGCGAGTTCGATGCCGCCGTCGTCGCGGCGCCGGACGAGGAAGTACTCCGCCTCGCAGCCGACGTTATAGACCAGGCCGCGATCGTGGGCCTTCTCCAGCATCCGCTTCAGGATGAGCCGGGGCGTGTAGGGCCAGGGCTGGCCCTCGACGTGGATGTCGCACTGCAGCACGGCCAGCCCCGGCTGCCACGGCGTGAGCGTGTACGAGGCCGGATCCGGGACGGCGATCATGTCGGGGTCGGCAGGGCTCTGCCCCATCGGCCCGGCCGCGAAGCCCGCGAAGCCCGCTCCGCCGCCGGTCAGGACGTCGATCGCCTCGACCGGGATCATCTTGGCGCACGGCTTGCCGTGCATGTCCACGAACATGGCGAAGAAGAACTGGACACCGTCGGCCTCGGCGCGTGCCCTGATCTCGGCCTCTGCGTCTGACATGGGCACGCTCCGTGGTGGTCGTTTGATCGCCTACAGGGCCTAAGTGGCGCCGACGGATAGCTTTTATGCAGAGTGGACGGTGTTTACTGTTACGACACGATAGGACGAGGGTACGACGGTACCCACGGCATTGGGAAGACGTATGTTTCCCGTCAGCGAACTACGAGCACCGGCCGGTCGGTGAGGTGGATCACCTTGTGCGCGGTGCTGCCGAGGACGAGCCCGGTCAGGTCGCTCCGGCCCCGGCTGCCCATCACGATGACGCCCACGTCGTGCTGCGTCGCCAGGTCGACGATTTCCGAGGCGGCGCGCCCGAACGGGACGTCCGCCACCTCGGCGTGGGCGGTGACCCCCGCCTCGGCCAGGGCCGAGACCGCGGCCTTGACCTCGTCCTCCGCCTCGCCGCCCTCCTCGGTGGGGACCAGCCCGAGGCGCGGTATGACCTCGCGCTCCCGTATGTGCACGACCCAGACCTCGCCTTTGGCCAGGCCGGCCAGTTCCTTGGCTGCGGCCAGCGCCCGGTCAGAAGCGGCCGAGTGGTCTATGGCCACGAGAATCTTCTCGTACATCGCGGACCTCCTGAATCAGATCTTTTCCTGGCGGCCCGGAATCCAGTCGGTACCCGCGAGGGGCACCTGGGCCATGGCCGATGCCTCGACCGTCAGCGCCACGAGGTCGTTGGGTTCCAGGTTGTGCACATTGGACTTGCCGCAGGCACGGGCGAGCGCGGCGGTCTCCATGGCCATCGCCTTGAGGTAGTTCGTGACGTGCCGCGCGCCGCGGTCCACGTCGAGCCGCCTTTCCAGCACGGCGTCCTGGGTGGTGACGCCCACCGGGCAGCGGCCGGTGTGGCAGTGGTGACAGTAGCCGGCCTCGGTGCCCAGCGCCCGGTAGCCGTCCGAGGCGTCGTGATCACCGCCGTCCTGCCAATACGTGGGGCTGTTGCAGCCCAGGGCGATCAGCGGGGCGACCCCGACCGACACCGCGTCCGCGCCGAGCGCGAGCGCCTTGGCCACGTCGGCGCCGGTGCGGATCCCGCCGGAGGCGATGAGCTGCACGGTGTCCTCCATGCCGATGTCGCGCAGCGCCTCCGCGGCCAGCCGGACCGCGGCCAGGGTCGGGATGCCGGTGTGCTCGATAAAGAAATCCTGGGTGGCCGCCGTACCGCCCTGCATGCCGTCGACCACTACGACGTCCGCGCCCGCCTCGACCGCCAGCTTGACGTCGTTGACGACCCGGGTGGCGCCGAACTTCACGTAGATCGGCTTCTCCCAGCGCGTCGCCTCGCGCAGTTCCTCGATCTTGATCCGCAGGTCGTCGGGGCCGGTCCAGTCGGGATGGCGGGAGGCGGAGCGCTGGTCGACGCCCGGGGGCAGCGTGCGCATCCCGGCGACCCGGTCGGTCACCTTCTGTCCGAGCAGCAGCCCGCCGCCGCCCGGTTTGGCGCCCTGGCCGATGACGATCTCGATGGCGTCCGCCTGGCGCAGGTCGTCGGGGTTGAAACCGTAGCGCGACGGCAGGCACTGGTAAACCAGCAGCCGGGAAGCGGCCCGCTCCTCGGGGATCATGCCGCCGTCTCCCGTGGTGGTAGACGTGCCCACGGCACTGGCCGCCCGGCCCAGTGCGACCTTGGCCGTGGCCGAGAGGGCGCCGAAGCTCATGCCCGCGATCGTGACCGGGATGGCGATCTCCAGCGGCTTGCTGGCGTACCTGGTCCCGAGGACGGTGCTGGTATCGCACTTCTCCCGGTAGCCCTCGAGCGGGTACCGGGTCAGCGAGGCGGTCAGGAACAGCAGGTCATCGAAGGTAGGCACGGCTCGCTTGGCGCCCCAGCCCCGGATCTCGTAGTGCCCCTCGGCCGCGGTGCGCTGGATCTGCGCGATCACCTCGGGCGGGAAGGCGTCGCTCCGGCGGTGTGCGTCCATCGGCAGGGGTTGATCCATCAGTATTTCTGATCCTTCAGCGCGTCGAAGTTGTACAGCCCGCGGGCCGAGGCCACCCGGATGACGTTCTCCGGCTCGACGTGGTCGAAGCCGCCCAACTCGGCGAGCGCCTTTACCGCGCGCACGTCCGCCTCGGTGAGATCCTCAATCCGGGCATCCGACCCGAGCGAGGCGATCTTGCCGCCGACATAGATGACTGCCTCGTACAGCGAGTCGCCCAGCGCGTCGTCGGCGTCGCCGCCGATCAGCATGACGCCGGCCTGGGCCATGAACCCGCTCATGTGGCCGACGTTCCCGGCGACGAGGAGCGTCCCGCCCTTCAGCGAGATCCCGGCCCGGGACGAGGCGTCGCCCTCGATGATGATCGTCCCGCCGTGGCTGGACGCGCCCGCGCATTCCGAGGCGTTGCCCTTCACCCGGACCGACCCGGCCATCAGGTTCTCGCCGACCGACCAGCCGACGAAGCCGCTCACCACCACGTCAGGCCCCTCGCCGAGGCCGCCGATGTAGTAGCCGGCGTTGCCCTCGATGTCGACATGAACCCGGTTGCTCAGGCCGACCGCGAGATTGTGGCGGCCCCGGGGATCGAGCACCCGGGCCGACGCGCCGTCGGGCAACGCGGCCAGCGCGGCGTTGATCTCACGGGTCGACAGTTCCGCGCAGCTCAGGATCACCGGCTCCATACGTGGATCTCCTCGGGCATCGGCTCGAAGACGCGGGCGCCGGTGATGCCGGGCAGCCCGGCGAGGGCATGGTACTCAGAAGCCATGGCGACGTAGTCAGCGGTTTCGGCGATCACCGCGGGCTTGCACGCGAAGGAGTCGCGGACCACCGCGAACTGCGTCCTGGTCGTCACCAGGAGCGTGAAGAACCCGTCCATCTCCTTGAGCACGGTGCGCAGCGCGTCCTCCAGGTCCGCCCCTTCCGCCATGCGGGCCGCGATCAGCCGCGCGGCTACCTCGGAGTCGTTATCGGTGTCGAAGTGCGTTCCCTTCCTGGCCAGCCGCCCGCGGATGGTCGCGTAGTTCGAGAACGACCCGTTGTGCACGAGCGCCAGGTCGGCCGCGGGGGCGAAGGGGTGGGAGTGCGCGGTGGTCACGGCCGACTCCGTGGCCATCCGGGTGTGGCCGATGCCCTGATAGCCGCCCCAGGCGGGGATACCGTACCTGGCGCAGATGGCGGCGGGTGCGCCGACGTCCTTCACCACCACCATGGACCGGCCGTAACCGGGCACGCTGGCCTGGGGCGCGATCCGGCGGGCGGCCGCCAGGAAGGACGCCTCGCCGGCGTCCGAGCCGAGGACGGCGGAGTCGGCCCCCAGCGGCTCGACCCTGACGTCGCGGCCCGTCTCAGCGGCGATCCGCTTGGCCAGCAGGTCCCAGTCGATGGCCTCGTCCGAACGCAGCGAATAGCGAAGGTCCTGCTCCTGGCCTGCGAGGGCCGGAGGGTGATCGGCGTAGAAGGCGATACCGGCCGAGTCCGGGCCCCTCGTCGTCATCGCCTCGAGCATCTGGGTCAGCAGCTCGCCCAGGCGCGGCTGGAGAGCGGGGTTCTTGAGATGGAGGCCGATGAGTCCGCACACCGCGCCCACGCTCCTCCCGGATCGACAGGCTAAGTTTATGTACAAGAGACGATGTTTCACTAGATGAACATTGTCGTCCGGGACGGCGGCTGCGGTCAACCGCCCGGTCGCGGATAGCCCGCGCCGGATCGGGTAAAAACGTGTGAACCGCCCGTGGTCGCGTCCCACGGAGCCCCTGTCAGCGTGCCGGGCGTGCCCGGCCTCGGCAGTAAGGAGCAGTGTGGTGGCGCGTATCGCAGACCTGGCCGAACACTCACGGGTCCGGCCGGTCCCTGACCTGCGCAACCGCGGCGGGGACCTGGAAGAGGCGCTCGGGACCGCGATCGCCGCCCGGGTCAGGGAGTTCCGCCTGCAACTCGGGTGGACGGTGGGCCAACTCGCCACCGAGAGCGGACTCTCGAAGGGCATGCTGTCCAAGATCGAGAACGCTCAGGCGTCGCCCAGCCTGGCCACGCTCGCCCGGCTGTCCGAGGCGCTCCAGGTCCCGGTGACCGCGTTCTTCCGCGGGCTGAACGAGGAGCAGGACGTCCTGTTCGTCAAGGCGGGCCGGGGACTCAACATCGAGCACAAGGGATCGGGGACCGGGCGCCGCTACGAGTCGCTCGGCATCATGCGCGCGCCCAGCAACACCCTCGAGCCGCTGCGGGTCACGCTAACCGAGCGGAGCAATACCTTCCCGCTCTATCAGCACGCTGGCACCGAGCTGATCTACATGCTGTCCGGCCGGATGGAGTACGGCTACGGCAGCGCACGCTACCTGCTGGAGTCGGGCGACGCGCTGCAGTTCATCGGCGGCGTACCGCACGGGCCCGCGGCACTGGTGGAACTCCCGATCCAGTTCCTCTCGATCAAGTCGATCACGCCGTCCACCTGACCCGAGGCGTCGCTGCGATGAGCTGGACTCTGTTCATATGTGGGTTTACTGGTAGTGAACAATGACCACTCCGACGGCGAATTCCGCGATCCCGTTCCTCGACGTGGCCGATCCGGCCTTCGCCGTCACCTCGGCCGAGGTCCGGCGGGCGCGGGAGGCCGGCTGGTACGCGCGTACGAACTACGGCCTGGCGGTCCTGCGGTACGACCAGGTGTCCCGGCTGATCAGGCACCCGGCCCTGCGCCAGGGCAGCAGGTTGTGGCCCGCCCACCACGGCATCACCTCGGGTCCCTTCGCGGATTGGTGGTCCGGGTGGGTGCTCAACCTGGAGGGCGAGGCCCACCAGCGCCTGCGCCGCCTGCTGAACCCCGCCTTCTCCCGCCGGATCGTGGAGGCGCTCCGGCCGCGCTTCCGTGACCTGGCGGGGGAGCTGGTCGAGGAGTTCGCGGAGCCGGGCCGGTGCGAGTTCATGGCCGAGTTCGCCGAGCCCTACGCGGCCCGGGTCGTCGCGATCATGCTCGGCATCGCCGAGGACGAGTGGCCCACGATCGCGGCCGAATCGGCGACGATCGGGCTGGCCATGGGGGTGCGGATCGGCGAGCATCTGCCCCGGATCGAGGCAGCGCTCGCCGCGCTCTACGACTACGCCGACGCGCTGATCGCCGACCGGCGGCACGACCCGCGCGATGACCTCGTGACCGGCCTGTTGCGGTCCCAGGCCAGCGAGGGCGGGCTGACCGAGGGCGGGCTGACCGAGGGCGGGCTGACCGCGACCGAGCTGCGCGATTCGCTGGTCCTGCTGATCTTCGGCGGCTTCGACACCACCAGGAACCAGCTCGGCCTGGCCATGGCGGTCTTCATGGATCACCCGGCCCAGTGGCGCCTCCTCGGCGAGCACCCCGAGCTAGGGGCGGCCGCGGTCGAGGAGGTCATGCGGGTCCGCCCGACCACGACCTGGGTCACCCGGGAGGCCCTGGCGGACTTCACCTTTGACGGGCTCGATATCGAGGCCGGAACCACGATCCACCTGTTCTGCGAGTCGGCGGGGACCGACGCCGGGCAGGAGTTCGACATCACCGCGTCCGGGCGGCCACCTCACTTCGGATTCGGCGGAGGAGTCCACTACTGCCTGGGCCACTACGTGGCGCGGGCCGACATGTGCGCGGCGCTGACCGTGCTGGCCAGGCGGCTATCCGACCCGCGCCCCGCGGGAACGGCGGTCTGGCTTCCCGATAGCGGGAACACCGGGCCGGTCAGGCTCCCGGTCGCCTTCACCCCGGCCAGCGAGGTCAGCTAGCCATCCATATCAGCGCGGTGACGGAGGACCTGATGGCGCGGGTGGCGCGCCAGTAGCGCAACCGCGGCATGCGGCTCCGGTCCGGGCCGAACACCAGCAGGCCCGCGTCCTGCTCCGCGACGACTTCCACCAGGGCGGGGACGGGGTGCAGGCTCCTGACCCGCAGCCGGGTCACCTGCACGCCGAGGGAAACGGCGAGCCGCGCGGGCTCGGCTAGGGACTGCTCCATCTCCGGCGTAGCGGGCAGGTCCTCGTAGCCCAGCATGGCCGAAAGCGGCAGCGGCGCGCGCTCGACGAAGTTGGCCACGACCAGCCGCTGGCCGAGTTCGACCGCCGAATCGAGCGCGAAGGCCACCGCACTGGCGTCGAAGGGAACGTCGAGCGTCGCGAGCATGACCGGCCGGCCCCCGGCCCCGGCGGACCGGCTGGCGGCCTGCGGCTCGGCTCGCTTGAGCGCTGGCACGGCTCCTCACCCAGGATGCGGCTGCTCACTCAGGGTGCAGCTGCCACCGGCGCAGGCTCCTGGCCTGCTCCCGGACCCGCCGTCGCCACCTGGGCATGTAGAACAGGAACCAGAAGCCCATCACGACCGGGAGGAGCCCCAGGATCCGGGGTCCGGCCACGACCGACAGGGCCGCGATCGGTACGACGAGAGCGAGCGCGGTGGCGAGCACGTTGATGCGCGTCCGCCGCATGTCGCGCATGATCCCCCAGTACTCCTCCGCCGGGATCTGCGCGGTGTTCCAGCGGCGGTGGCACGCGGGGCACTCCCACCGCTGGTCGTAGGGAACGTATCCGATCCCTCCGCAGTCGCAGCGGACCGTGATCAGGGCACCGCGCACGTTCGCATTGTAGATGTTTCCCGGCGGCGATGGCAGAGGCGAGCGCCGGGTAGCAGCGCGGTAACGCAGGCAGGATACATATAGACACGGCAGACGGCTGGTGCTAAACAGGGTTTACCTGTGGTGGACGGAGGTGCCCCCGCACATGGCTGAGGCTGTAATCGAAGAACGGCACCTGCTGAAGTCGCTTCGCTGGTGGGACGGGTTCGTCATCGCCCTGTGCAACCCGGGCTTCCTGATCGCGTCCCTCGGGTTCTCGATGGGCGCGCTCGGCACCTGGGGCGCGGTGGCGCTGTGGGCCATCTCGGCCGGCGTCGGCATGCTCCAGGCCTGGATCTACGCCGAGACCGCGTCGATGTTCCCCGACAAGCCGGGCGGCATCTCGCTGTACGCGTACGAGGGGTGGCGCGGACGGTTCTCGCTGGTCGGCCCCATCGGGGCGTTCGGCTACTGGATCGGCTGGTCGGTGGTCCTTTCGATCTTCGGCGTGCTGATCGGCGACCTCATCCAGGCGCAGTGGTTCCCGCACAGCACCTGGTCGTGGTTTGACGGCGCGGTGCACGTGGGCCTGCCCCAGGTCATCGCGATCGCCTGCATCATCGCGGTCTGGGCGCTGAACGTCTTCGGGATCCGCCCGGCCGTATGGATCTCCTACGTCACCGGGGCCGGCCTCATGGTGCCGCTGGTGATCTTCATCCTGGTGCCGTACCTCACCGGGCACTGGCACAGCTCCAACATGACCTGGGCGATCCCCAGCGGCTGGGGCGGCTTCAAGCTGGCCATGGTCTACCTGTTCTTGTTCGGGTGGTCCTCCTACGCCGCCGAGGTGTGCGCCACCTTCGCCCCGGAGTACCACGACACCAGGCGGGACACCACGCTGGCGCTGCGCTCGGCCGCGGTGTTCACGCTGCTGGTGTTCCTGCTATTCCCGCTGGGTATCGGCGGGGTCTCCGGCGCGCCGAGCGCGGCCACGGCCAGCGGCGAGTTCTACGTCCCGGCCCTGGCGAAAATCGTGGGCAGCGGCGCGGCCCAGGTCATCCTCGTGCTGCTCATCGGCAGCCTGTTCCTGTCGATGATCTCCTCGACGGCGGACGGGTCGCGGGCGCTCTACGGGATCGCCCGTGACCACATGACGGTCAAGCAGCTCTACCACCTGAACCGCTGGCACGTTCCGGCCCGGGCCATGACCGTCGACCTGGTCGTGAACGTGCTGCTGGTGCTGTTCATCTCCAGCAACCTGGCGATCCTGTACATGAGCAACATCGGGTACGTGCTGGCTCACGTGTTCGCGCTGAGCGGCTTCCTGCTGCTGCGCCGGGACCGGCCCAACTGGCCGCGGCCGATCAAGGTGGGGCCGATCTGGCTCGGGATCGCCGCGATCCTCGTGGTGTTCAACGCCGCGCTGGTCATCTTCGGCATCTTCAACCCGACCCTGACCGGCTACGGAACCTGGACCGACATGTTCATCGGCGTGGGCGTGCTCGTCGCTTCCGTCCTGCTGTACTTCTACCGGCGGATCGTGCAGGACAAGGCGAAGATCACCTTCCGCGATGAGGTGCCCAAGATGCCGAACGCCGAGCAGATGGCGCTGCTGCGCCAGGAGGCGGCGGTCGCGGCCGAATAGCCGGGTCAGCTCCAGGGGAACGGTGAGTTGCTGGTCGGGTGCAGGTCGCCCGTGCGGTAACGGCTGAACCGGAACGGTGCCAGCAGCTGCTGTTCCTCGCCCAGCAGTTCCCTGGCGACCAGCGCCCCGACCCCGATCATCTTGTACCCGTGGTTGGAGTCGGCGATGACGTAGGCGTTCTGCCGGAACACGTCGAAGACAGGGAAGCTGTCCGGCGTGAAGGCGCCGATCCCGCCGGTCGGCTCGTGCCGGTACAGATCCGCCTTGCCCTCGAACCGCTTGTGGCAGTGCGCGAGGGCGGAGGTCCACATCCGGACGAAGTCCTCCGTCACGGTGTACTGCGGGCTTTGCGGGCCGTACGGGTCCACGGCCACCGCATCGGCCGGGCGGTCGACGACGTACGGCGAGGTCCCGCCCTGAACTCCGCCGAAGTAGAAGTCGGGCTTGTAGTAGATCCCCCACATCCGGTCCGTGATGAGGTCGCCCGTGGCGTCGTCGTAGAGCGGCGCGCTGGAATCGACGTGCAGGACCGGCGGGGCTGCGCCCCGGTTGTCGGTGAACTCCGCGGGGTCTACCGCCAGCGTTCCCTCCTGCAGGGCCCAGTAGGTCCACATCGGCTCTAGCCTCGTGCACCGGACTTCCGGGCCGCATGACCGGGATCTGGCTGGGCAGGTCTAGCATCGCCCACAGGTCGCGGATCCACGGTCCGGCGGCGATGATGAGCTGATCGCACCGCACCTGACCCTGGTCGGTCTCCACCGCGGTGACCGCGCCGCCGCCGGTCTGGACGCCGGTGACGCGGACCCCCGGCGCGATCCGGACGCCCTCGGATTCCGCCTTCGCGGCCAGGCCTGCCAGCGAGCGGACGTTGTTGGCGTAGCCGCCCTTCTTCTCGTGCAAGATCACCGAGATGCCGCGGGCCTGCCAGTCGCCGAACATGTCGAGCATGTAGGCGCGGCAGTCGCGCTCACCCTCGATGAGCGCGGACGGATAGCCGATCGCCTGCTGCTCGGCGAAGATCTTCGCGACGTCCTCGTGCATCGCCTCCGGCGCGATCTGCAGGTAACCCACGGGGTGGTAGGCGAGCGCGGTTGGGTCCGACTCCCATACCGCTACCGAGTGCGCCATCAGCTCGCGCATCGCCGGCTGGAAGTAGTTGTTGCGGATGACGCCGCACGCGATCCCGGACGCGCCGGCGCCGACTCCCGTCTTGTCGAGGATGAGGATGTCGTCGCCGCCGCCCAGGCCGCGGCGGCGGAGTTCCCGCGCGAGATGCCACCCGGTGGAGAGCCCGTGGATGCCCGCGCCGACGATCACGTACCTGCTGTGTGCTGGAAGCATCGCGTCTCCGCCCTCGCCCTCGCTTGATACAATTGCCTCATAGGAAATACTATTTCCCTTTAGGGAGGATCATACCGTGGCCCGAACCGGACAGCCAGCCACCCGCCAAGTCGCCTCGGTGCAGCGGGCGGTGGCCATACTCGGCGAACTCGCGGAGGCCAGGGCCGAACTGGGCACGAACGAGATCGCCAGGCGGACCGGCATCAACGTGAGCACGATCTCCCGCATCCTGGCCACCCTCGTCAGCGGCGGACTGGTCGAGCACGTGGCCGCCACCGGGCGCTACCGGCTGGGCCTGGGGGTGGTCCGGCTGGCGAGCGCGGTGCACGGACGCCTCGACATCAGGTCGCTCGCCCAGCCGCAGCTGGCCGAGCTGGCGAGCCGGACCAGGGAGACGGCCACAGTGTCGGTCCCGGGCGAGCACGAGGCGATCACGCTGGACTTCGTGCAGAGCCCGCTGTCCGTGCGTAGCGTGGCCGAGGTCGGCCGGACGAGCGCCGCGCATGCCACCGCGGTGGGCAAGGTGTTCCTCGCCTACGGCGGGACACTGCCGGCCGAGGGCCTGTTTTCTTATACCGAACGGACCATCGTAGACCGGGCCGTCCTTGAGGTGGAGGTGGCCCGGGCGAGGGAACGGGGCTGGGCTGAGGCGGTCGGCGAGCGCGAGGAGGACCTCAACGCGATCGCCGCACCGGTCCTGAGCCCCGCCGGCACGCTGGCCGCGATTCTCGGCGTACAGGGCCCGGCCGTGCGGTTCAACCCGCGGGCCATGCGCAGCGCCGCCGAACTCCTGCTGGAACGTGCCGCCCTGATCTCTTCGACGCTGTGACGGAGTGGACCAGTTCTGTGCTGTACCTGGTTCATCCGCTCATATAGTGCTCAGATACGGCTAGGAGGGCGTGATTGAGATGGCATCACAGGTCGCGGTGATTGGCGCTGGACCATGCGGGCTGGCCCAGCTGGACGCCTTCGAGCAGGCTCGCCTACAGGGCGCCGAGGTACCCCAGGTCACTTGTTTCGAGAAACAGAGCGATTGGGGTGGACTGTGGAACTACACCTGGCGCACCGGGCTCGACGAGCACGGTGACCCAGTACACGGGAGCATGTACCGCTACCTGTGGTCCAACGGGCCTAAGGAGTGCCTCGAGTTCGCCGACTACACCTTCGATGAGCACTTCGGGCAGCCGATCCCGTCGTTCCCGCCGCGCGAAGTGCTTTACGACTACATCACCGGGCGGGCTAAGAAAAACAACATTCGCCAGTACATCCAATTCAACACCGCCGTCCGGTGGATCAGCTACGACCAGAAGGCCGGAAAGTTCGCAGTAACCGTCCAGACCAGGGACGACGGCCGGACCAGGTCCGAGGAATTCGACCAGGTCGTCGTCGCAACCGGGCATTTCTCCACGCCGAACATGCCGTCATTCGACGGGTTCGACCAGTTCCCCGGTCGCATCATGCACTCCCATGACTTCCGGGACGCCCGCGAATTCGCCGGCAAGCGCCTGCTGGTCATCGGCAGCAGTTACTCCGCGGAGGACATCGCGCTGCAGACCAAGAAGTATGGCGCCTCCTCCGTGACCATTTCCTACCGGACCGAGCCGATGGGCTTCCCGTGGCCTGCGGGCATCGATGAGGTGCCGCTGCTGGCCAAGATCGACGGGAGCACTGCGTACTTCGCTGATGGCACGACGCGCGATGTGGATGCCATCGTGCTGTGCACCGGGTATCAGCACTCGTTCACGTTCATTTCCGACGAACTGCGGTTGCGCACCGCGAACGTGCTCTACCCCGACCACCTCTACAAGGGCGTCTTCTGGTTGGACAATCCCGGTCTCATGTACCTCGGGATGCAGGACCAGTACTACACGTTCAACATGTTCGACGCTCAGGCGTGGTACGCGCGGGACTACGTGCTCGGCCGGATCTCGCTGCCCTCGCGCGAGGAGATGGCCGCCGACATCGCCCAATGGCGCGGTCGCCTGGCCGAGTGCGCGGGGCCGTTGGACGAGATCGACTTCCAGACCAACTACGTGGCGGACCTGAATAAGGACGTCGACTACCCCAGCTACGACGTTGCCTTGGTCCGTGCGCACTTCAAGGACTGGGAACACGACAAGACGACCAGCATCACCGGGTACCGGGACCGGTCTTTCTCCTCACCCTGCAGCGGAACCATCGCGCCGGTCCACCACACCCCGTGGTGGACAGAACTCGACGACTCCATGGCCACCTTCCTGGGCAACCAGAGGTAGAACGTACCCGTGCCCAGAAAGTCAGGACCGGGGACGGGTCTTGTCCGGGTCGTAGAACGGGAACCGCACGACGGTGGCCGGGATGCGCTTGCGGTGCCCGTCCAGCTTGCCGACGTCGACCGGTGTGCCGATCTCTGAGTACTCGACGGCCATCCGGCACAGCGCGATGTTCTTGCGCAGGATCGGTGATCTCGTGCCGCTGGTGATCACGCCGACCTGCGACCGCCCGGCGTGGACGCAGTCCCCGTGCGCGGCAGGCTCGTTTCCCTCGAGCTCAAGACCCACCAGGGTACGCTGCGGAGCCGCCTTGCGTCGCTCCAGCGCGGCCCGGCCGGTGAAGTCGTCCTCCTTGGTCTTCAGCGGGACGGTGAACCCGATGCCGGCCTCGAACGGGTCCACCTGGTCACAGAACTCGTATCCGGCAAAGATCAGGCCGGCCTCGATGCGCAGGATGTCCAGCGCCTCGAGGCCCAGGGGGGTCAGTCCGTGTGGTGCTCCGGCCTCCCAGACCAGGTCCCAAAGTCTCGGTGCATCGCCGGGGTGGCACCAGAGCTCGTATCCCAGCTCGCCGGTGTAGCCGGTCCGGGAGATGATCAGCGGCAGGCCCTCGGAACCCTCGGTACGCCCGATCGCGAACCGGAACCAGCCGAGGCTGTCGAAGGCCGGCTGGGTCGGTGGCGTCCACACCAGGTCCCGCAGCAGGTCGCGCGACTTCGGGCCCTGCACGGCGATGTTGTGCAGGTGATCGGTGGAGTGCTTGACCCAGACCTGATCCAGATTCAGCCGAACGGCGAGCTGGCGCAGCCACGTTCCGTCATACTCGTCGCCGCCGACGAAACGGAACTTGTCCGGGCCGAGCCGGAACACCGTCGCGTCGTCGAGCATCCCGCCGGTCTCGTTGCAGAGCGCGGTGTACACGACCTGGCCGGTAGCGAGCTTCCTGATGTTGCGGGTAACGGCCGCCTGGAGCAGCGCCTCGGCGTCGGGGCCCACCACCTCGAACTTCCGCAAGGGGGACAGGTCCATCACGACCGCGCCTTCACGGCACGCCCAGTATTCCTCGATCGCGCCGTGGCCATCGAAGCTGGTGGGCAGCCAGTAGCCCCGGTACTCGGTCACCTGCCGGGTCAGGGCCGACCAGCGCGGCTGGAACGCGGTGTCCCGGGTGAGAGCGGGCTCGCTGTCGGGGGTGACGCGGTGCGCGATCGCCATCGAGAACCTCCGCTCGGCCGGGTACACGCGGACGTGGATGTCGGTCGGATTCCAGGCGTTGGCCGGGTCGATGTCATCGGGGCAGGCCGAGGAGGCGCAGACCAGGTCCGTCATGGCCCGCAGCAGGACGTAGTCACCGGGCCGGGACCAGGGCTCGTCGAAGAGCAGCTGGTTCGCCTCGTTGAAGGAGGTGTTGTAGAAGAAGTTGAGGGCCGGCCAGCCGCGCCGCGCCGCGATCCCGTACGGCGCGAGCTGCCCGTTGAAGTTGTCGGTGCAGTTCAGGTGGCCCGGGTAGCCCATGTCTTCGTAGTACTTAGCGTTGCAGGCCAGGGCGAACGTGTCGTGCCGGCCGACGGTGTCCCGCACCACCTCCACCAGCGGCCGCATGTCCTGGTCGTAGAACTTGCCGAAGAGCCCGGGCTGCGGGTAGGCGTTCCCCATCAGGTTGCGGGTGGTGGTGGCGTCCAGGCCTCGTTCGGTTCCCTCGGCCAGCTGCCGGGCGCAGAACGCGAGGAAGTCCGAGCACTGGCGGCCCTCGACGTCGATCACCTGGATGTACTGGCCCGCCTTGACCTCGTAGGACCGCGCCGTGGCGGTGTCCACGCGCAGGTCGAGCAGCGGATCGGCCAGCGGCGGCGGCAGCGGCCGCTGCGCCTCCCGCCGCGGGTTCGCGCGCCGGACCTCCAGCACCAGATCTGAGGGCGGGTTGTCCGCGGTCACCGGCATCGGCCCGCCAGGCGCCGCCACCACCGCGGTCAAACCGCGCTGGGCCATGAACTCCGCCCGCGCGCCAGCCGCCGACCACTCACCGAACAACGCCACGGCCCGCGCCTGGCCGGGGTCGAGGCCGCGCTCGGCCAGCGGCAGCAGAGCGGCAGTCGTGGTCCTGAGCACGGTAGCCGCGGTGTCGGCTTCGATCCCGAGCGCCCGGTAGTCCTCGCCGCCGTCGGCGAGCACGGTAAGCTCCCCCCGCTGTCGGCCCTCGACGTCGACAACCGTGAGCACATCGCCCGGGTCGAGTTCCACCGCGGTAACGGCACCGGGGTGCACCCGGTACCGCTCCAGGGCCGGGTCAGCGGGCAGCAGCCCCGGCAGCACCAGGCGCGGGCGCTCCAGAGACGCCGTCACCTCGGGATCGGCTTTTCCTGGCTCACTCTGAACCTCCTCGGGCCGACCGGCAGCAACCACGGTGGGTGACGTAACCAGCCCCATACCCTGCCGAGATTACGCCCGAGACCTGCCCGACGAAAGGGGACCGACGCGGAGGCTTGTGTCGTGTCATGATACGAGGTTTACTTTCGGTGAATTGCCAGCACCTCCGGCCGCTGGTCGCGCCCCGAGGGAGCGCGGCCGCCACCCGCCGGGGGACCGACCGTTGGGAGGCGCTGTGTCCACCGACCTCGAGCGGTTTGTTGCCACCGATGGCCGAGCGGAAGCGATCGAGCGCGTCCGCGCGGAGATCGACGCCAAGGGGATCAGCTACATCTACTACCAGTTCGCCTCGGTCACCGGCCGGATCATGGGCAAGGGGGCGCCGGCGGACCACTGGGAGCGGATGGCGGAGCGCGGTTTTCAGCTGGTCTACGGCTCCACGGCCAACCTCTTCATCGACCGGCACGGCAACTACATCGGCTACGGCCCAGAGGCCTCCGAGCTGGTCGGGCTGCCGGACGTGGAGACCTTCTGCCAGCTGCCGTGGGATCCCAAGACCGCGCGGGTGTTCTGCACCCTGTTCCGCAACCGCGAAGAGGAGACGGACCCGGGCGCCTTCCTTACCTCGGACTGCCGGGGTAACCTGCGGCGCATCCACCAGGAGTTCGAGCAGGAGACCGGGCTGCACCTGCGGATCGGCACCGAGCCGGAGATGATGTGGCTCAAGGTCAAGCCGGACGGCACGCCTTCGGTGGACGGCAAGACCAAGCCGTACTGCTACCACATCGACCAGTTCGCCGAGCTCCAGCCGCTCATCCACAAGTGCATGGAGTACGGGAAGGCGATGGGCCTGGACATGATCCAGGGCGACCACGAAGACGCCCCCGGCCAGCTCGAGCTCAACTGGATGTTCGACCGGGCCGAGCTCACCGCCGACCGGCTCACGACCTACCGTCAGATCTGCAAGCAGGTCGGCCGGGAACTCGGCGCCTTCCCGTGCTTCATGCCCAAGCCGTTCATGGGGGTATCGGCGAACGGCTGCCACCACAACATCTCGCTCTGGCAGGGCGACGAGAACATGTTCCTGCCTGACGGCGACAACCCCCGGATCCCCAGCAAGCTCGGGCTGATGGCCATCGGCGGGATCCTGGCGCACCTCGACGCGCTGACGTGCATCACCGCGCCCACCGTGAACTCCTACCGGCGCTTTTGGGACACCGGCTTCTGGGCGCCGCTGTTCGCCGACTGGGGCTACCAGAACCGGACCACCGCGCTGCGCGTCAGCGCCCCGGGACGGTTCGAGTACCGGTCGGTGGACTCCGCCGTCAATCCGTACCTGTCCTTCGCCGCGATCATCAAGGCGATGGACGACGGCATCAAGCGCAGCCTCGACCCCGGACCGCCCGAGGACCGCAACATCTACGAGGCCATCGCGGGCGGCAAGCAGGTCAAGCGAGTGCCGATGACGCTGGGTGAGGCGCTGACGGCGCTCGAGAAGGACACCGTGATACGGGACGCCCTGCCGGGCGACATGTACCGGGTGTTCCACCATTACAAGCAGGACGAGTGGGAACGCTACTGCGCGACGGTCTCCGACTGGGATGTCGCGGAGTACCTGGACATTTTGCCGTAGCGCCGGGGCGGCGAGAGGAGCTGGCACCATGTGCGGTATCGCGGGCATCATTCACCGGGACGGGCCGGGCGCCATCGGCGCCGAGATAACCCGGATGCTTCAGTCGATGAAGCACCGCGGCCCGGACTCGAGCGGCTTCGCCCTCTACGGCCCGCCGAGCGACCTGCTCGTCATGCGGATCAAGCTGGCCGACCCGAACGAGGATCGCGGGTTCGGCTGGAGCGAACGACTGGAGCGGCATCGCAACGAGATCGAGCACCGCCTGGCCAAGATCGGCGCCATGGTCGACACGATGCACGGCGACCAGGAGTACGCCTACCGGGTCACGTTCAGGTACACCGGCGAGCTCAAGCCGCTGGCCGACTACATGGAGGACGTCCCGGGGTGCGAGGTGCTGTCCCTGGGGCACTCCCTGGAGATCATCAAGGACCTCAACGACGCGCAGAGCGTGGCGGAACGGTACCGGCTGACCGGCTTCACCGGGACCCACGCGATCGGTCACGTCCGCATGGCCACCGAGTCCGACGTGGACATCTCCGGCGCGCACCCCTACTGGGCGTACCCGTTCTCCGACATCGCCGTGGTGCATAACGGGCAGCTCACCAACTATCACATGTGGCGCCGCAGGCTGGAGCGCAGCGGTCACCGGTTCCAGTCCGAGTGCGACTCGGAGATCATCGCGGTCTACCTGGCGCAGAAGATGGACGGCGGCCTTTCCCTGGAGACCGCCATGAAGCAGAGCCTGGACGAACTCGACGGCGTCTTCACCTACCTGGTCGTGACGGCCGACTCCCTCGGCGTGGCCAAGGACGAGATGGCGGCCAAGCCGCTGGTCCTGTACGAGTCCCCGGAACTGGTCGCGCTCGCGTCCGAGGAGGTCGCTATCCGCGCCGTGATCGGCCACGAGATCGACACCTGGGACCCGTACGAGCGCGAAGTGCTGGTGTGGCACCGGTGAAGATCAGCTATGACGCCCGCGGCCTGGCCGAGCCGGCCGCGCAGGCCCCCCGGGTGGCGACGGTCGAACCCGGCGAGAACGGAGCAAGGGCGGTCTTCGACGCGGCCGACCTGACCACTCGCCAGATCAACCTCGAGCTTCGCCGTCTCATCTACGACGAGGGCATCGTCGACGTGACCGTGCGCAACCCGGGCGCCAAGCACTCCATCGCGGTGGGCATCCTGGCCCGCTGCCGGATCACCATCGACGGCAGCCTGGGCTACTTCGGCTGCGGGCTGATCGACGGGCCGGAGATCGAGGTCAAGGGGCGGGTCGGCTGGTCGGTGGCCGAGAACATGATGTCCGGCGTGCTCGTGGTGGACAAGAACGCAGGCTCGCTGACCGGCGCCGCCCTGCGCGGCGGCGACGTGGTGGTCCGCGGTGACGTGGGCGCCCGGTCCGGCATCGACCAGAAGGGCGGCACCATCATCGTGGGCGGAAACGCCGGCATGATGACCGGGTTCATGCTCCAGCGCGGCCGCCAGATCATCCGCGGCAACGTAGGCGGCGGCCTGGGCGACTCCATGTACGACGGCGCGATATACGTCGGCGGCAAGGTCACTTCGCTCGGCGTGGACTGCGTCGAGGCCGAGCTGACCGCCTCTGACGACGAGTTCCTGGCCAGGAAGCTCGGCATCTACGGCCTCGAGCCGCCCGGAGGCTGGCGCAAGTTCGTGTGCGGGCGCAAGCTCTGGAACTACGACAACCTCGAGCCGGCTGAACGCAAGCTCGTCCTGTAGATCGGCCCGACCAGCAAGACCGCACTGAGAGGCGAATTCTCACGTGAGCAGCATCGAAGACGGCGGTAAGGCCGTGCTCGGGCACAGCAGCATCTTCACGCCCGAGGTGATAAACGACATCCACGTGAAGGCCGAACTCGGCCGGTACCGGATGCGCGGCTTCTCGATGTTCAAGCGCATGCCCAACTGGGACGAGCTGATGTTCCTGCCTGGCACGCTGACCAGGTTCGTGATCGAGGGCTACCGCGAGAAATGCGAGACCAAGACCGTCCTCGGCGCGCGGTTCGCCAGGCATCCGCTCGAGCTCGACATCCCCGTCTACATCACCGGGATGAGTTTCGGCGCGCTGTCCCTGGAGGCCAAGATGGCGCTGGCCAAGGGCGCCTCGATGGCCGGGACCGCCACCTGCTCGGGCGAGGGCGGCATGATCCCCCCGGAGCGCGACCTGTCCACCAAGTGGTACTACCAGGTCATCCAGAGCCGGTACGGCTTCAACCCGCATCACCTCATGCTGGCCGACGGCGTCGAGTTCTTCATCGGGCAAGGCTGCAAGGTCGGGCTCGGCGGCCACCTGATGGGGCAGAAGGTCACCGAGCAGGTGGCCGAGATGCGCTCGCTGCCTGCCGGGATCGACCAGCGCAGCCCGGCCCGCCACCCGGACTGGCTCGGCCCTGACGACCTGTCGCTGAAGGTCCAGGAGGTGCGCGAGGCG
Source organism: uncultured Actinomycetes bacterium (assembly GCA_963795795.1). GTDB lineage: Bacteria > Actinomycetota > Actinomycetes > Streptosporangiales > Streptosporangiaceae > Palsa-504. Next base: position 142,848 of record CAWCJS010000003.1, read on the forward strand.
ACCGACTACCAGGTCCCGATCCAGCTGAAGCTCGGCGCGGCCCGGGTCTACGACGACGTCCGGATGGCGGCCAAATGCGGGCCGGACATCATCTACCTGGACGGCGCGGAGGGCGGCACGGGCGCCGGACCGCACATAGCGGCCGAGGAGACCGGAATTCCGCTGCTGGCGGCGATCCCCGAGGCCAGGCGCGCGCTGGAGGACGTCGGCCTGGTCGACGAGATCGACCTGGTGGTGGCCGGGGGTATCAGGAACGGCGCGGACGTCGCCAAGTGCCTGGCCCTCGGCGCGAAGGCGGTGGCGATCGGCCACTCCGCGCTGATGGCGCTGAACTGCAACAAGGAGATCCCAGGCGTCACCGACTACGAGGGCACGGTGGGGGTGCCAGCCGGCCGGTGCTACCACTGCCACACGGGACGGTGCCCGGTCGGCATCACCACCCAGGACCCGGAATTGCGCAAGCGGCTCAGGGTCGATGAGGCCGCCGAGCGCGTGTACAACTTCCTGCACACGCTGACCCTCGAAACCCAGATGCTGGCGCGGGCCTGCGGAAAGACCGACGTGCACAGCCTGGAGCCCGAGGACCTGTGCGCGCTGACCTTCGAGGCCGCCGCCATGGCCAAGGTGCCGCTGGCCGGCACCAACTACATTCCCGGGCAGACCGAGGAGCGAGCCCTCGCCGAGATGAAGGCGCTGCTGGAGAAGCTTCTCGGTGACGGCGGGAACGGGGCGCGCCATGTCTGACGACCTCCCCGCCCCCAGGCTGACCACGAGGATGGGCATCGACACCGAGGAACTGACCGGGCGGACGTTCCCTTACCAGTTCGACCGCTCGCTGGTGGAGGACGTCGACCTCATCGCGGCCACGCCGGGGGCAGACATCAACTGGCTGGAAGACATCCACCTGATGTACGAAGACGGTGTACCGGCCGTCTTCGACCGGTACACCAACGCCTTCCTGAAGATCTATTTCGAGATCCCCGACGGGCAGGAGGACACCTACGCGCGGAAGGTGCTCATCACGCACCTGCGCGAAGGCAACTCCTACGGCATCTGGCTGAAGCGCAAGCACGCGAAGTTCGCCCAGCCCGAGCTCGGTCCCTGGCGAGACGACTCGCCGACGGTGGGCGAGGGATGGCAGCCCGCCACGCTGACCGACTGGGAACCGCCGCAGGGCCACTAGCCGCAGCGCCACTAACCACGGCGCCACCAACCACGGCGCCACCAACCACGGGGCCACCAACCACGGGGCCGCTAGCGGCCAGCCCTTCTCGGGCCGGGCTCGCCGGGCGATTTCCGTCACCTGGCCTGTCCACTGTCAGTGGACACTGTTTCATCAAGGGCCTATGCTGGCCATACATGCGAGATCGTCCGGCCGGTGTCACCATGCCCGGGAGGAACACCGTGGAAGCAGTCCGCCCCGCGAGCCGCCCCCGACCCCGCCGACCGGCGAAGTACTCGGCGCTGGCCCTGCTCCGCCACGGCCTGTCCGGCCGGGACTGGCCGCGGGCCTGGCCGGAAAACCCGCTGCGCGGCCGCTACGACGTGGTCATCGTCGGCGGCGGGGTCCACGGCCTCGCGACCGCCTACTACCTCGCGGTCAACCACGGAATCACCGACGTCGCCGTCCTGGACAAGGGTTATATCGGCGGCGGCGGCTCCGGGCGCAGCACCGCCATCCTGAGGTCGAACTACCTGACGCCCGAGGGCGTCCGTTTTTATGACCGGTCCATGCAGCTGTACCGGACGCTGGCCGCCGACCTCGACTACAACGTCATGTTCTCCCGGCGCGGCCACCTGACCTTGGCCCACAACGACTCGTCGCTGCGCACCATGCGCTGGCGGGCCGAGGTCAACCAGCTGGAGGGCGTCGATTCACAGGTCATCGACCCGGCCGAGGTCAAGCGCCTGGTGCCGTTCCTCGACGTCTCGGCGGACACGCGGTATCCGATCCTGGGTGCGCTCTACCACCCGCCCGGCGGGATCATCCGGCACGACGCGGTCGTCTGGGGCTACGCGCGGGCCGCGGCCGCCCAGGGCGTGCACATCCACCAGGACACCGAGGTCACCGGGATCGACGTCGCCCAGGGCCGGGTCCGCGGCGTGCGCACCAGCCGTGGGGACATCGCCGCCCCGGTCGTGCTCAACGCCACGGCCGGCTGGTCCACCCTGATCGCCGCGATGGCGGGCGTGCGCCTGCCGATCCAGACGTTCCCGCTGCAGGCGGCGGTCACCGAGCCCGTCCGGCCGTTCCTGCACTCCGTGGTGGTGTCCGGCACCCTGCACGTCTACGTCAGCCAGACCGACCGCGGCGAGCTGGTCTTCGGCGCGAGCGTCGACCCGTTCGCCGCCTACTCGACCCGGGGCACCCTGGAATTCGCCGAAGGGCTCGCGACCCACGTCATCGAGCTCATGCCGGGGCTGTCGAAGATGCGCCTGCTGCGCCAGTGGAGCGGCCTGTGCGACATGACGCCCGACTTCTCTCCCATCATGGGCGGCACCGAGGTGGAGGGCTTCTACGTGGACGTCGGCTGGGGCACCTACGGGTTCAAGGCCGGCCCGGTCTCCGGGGAGGCCATGGCGCAGTGCATTGCGGACGGCCGGGCGCCGGAGATCATCGAGGCGTTCGGGCTCGGCAGGTTCGGCGCGGGCGAGCTAGTAGGCGAGAAGGGAGCGGCCGCGGTCGGCCACTGATCACCATGATTCTCATCCGGTGCCCCTGGTGTGGCCCGCGGGACGCGGGCGAGTTCCACTATTCGGGTGAGGCCCGGCCGCGGCCGGACCCGGCGGCGGCCACCCCGCTCCAGTGGCGCGAGTACCTGTACTTCCCGGCCAACCCCCGCGGAGAGGTGACGGAGACCTGGTACCACCGGATGGGCTGCCGCCAGTTCTTCGCCATCGAACGCGACACGGACACCAACGAGTCGCGGCCCCCCGGGGGGGCCCGGTGACCGCCTCCATGCGGCTGGGCCCGCAGCCGGGCGAGGAAATCGACCGGGAGCGGTCCTTCACCTTCCGCTGGAACGGCGCCGCCGTCCCGGCGCATGCGGGCGACACCATCGTCTCCGCGCTCGCCGCCAGCGGCCGGCGGGTTTTCTCGCGCAGCTACAAGTACCACCGGCCACGCGGCCTGCTCACCGCGAGCTACCACGATCCAGGCTGCTTCTTCCAGGTCGGCGACGAACCGAACGTGCGCGGCGCGCATCGGCTGGCCGAACCCGGCATGGACGTGCGCTCCCAGAACACGTGGCCCTCGCTGGAATTCGACGTCAAGGCGGTCAACCAGCTGGCGGGACGGTTCCTCGGCCCCGGCTTCTACTACAAGACGTTCATCAGGCCGCAGCGCCTGTGGCCACTGTACGAGCGCGTCCTGCAGCGGTTCGTGCACGCCGGGCACGTGTCCGCGGACACGCCGCGGATCGCCGTGGACAAGCGCTACGCCCACCCCGACGTGCTGGTGGCCGGGGGCGGTCCGGCCGGCCTCGCCGCCGCCGTGGCCGCCGCGCAGGCCGGGGCGCGGGTCATGCTGGTCGAGGAGGAACACCGGCTCGGCGGCCACCTGCGCTGGGGGGACGCGGCCGACCTCGCCGCGCTGGCCGAGCTGCGAGACCTGGTCGCGGCCACTCCGGGGATCGAGGTGCACGTCAACGCGGTGGTGTCCGGGCGTTACGACGGCAACTGGACCGCGGTCGTGCAGCGCGGGCTACCCGGCGGAACCGAGCAGCTCATCAAGGCGCGCGCCAAGGTGCTGGTCGTCGCGCCCGGCCTGATCGAGCGGCCCTACGTCTTCGCCGGCAACGACGTTCCCGGGGTCATGCTCTCGACCGCCGTGCGCCGGCTCATCAGGCTGCACGCGGTCAAGCCGGGGGAGCGGGCGGTGGTGCTGACCGCCAACGCCGACGGCGACGCGGCCGTCGCCGACCTCAGGCAGGCCGGGGTCGAGGTCGCCCGGGTGCTCGACGCCCGCGCCGGCCAGGACATCCTGCGGGTCCGCGGGCGTAAGGGCGTCCAGGCGGTGCAGGCCGCGGACGGGACCACGACCGAGTGCGACCTGCTGGTGACCGCGACCGGCTGGACGGCGCCGGCCTCCCTGCTCAGCATGGCGGGCGACCGGCCCGCCTATGACCCGCGAGCGGCCAGGTTCTTCCCCCGCAGCCTGCCGGACGACGTCCTGGCCACGGGCGGCATCGCCGGGGACGGCAGCCTCGACCAACTGATCGCCCACGCCCAGGCCACGGGGCGCGCGGCGGCCCGCCGCGCGGCCCGGGTGCGCCGCGAGTGGCAGAGCGCCGTGCCCACCCGCGGGCCCGCCAACGGCGCCCTGCTGGCCGGCGACCCCTCGCTGGCCGACGACGGCGATCCCGTGGCCATCCCCGAACTCCCCGTCGACGAGCATCCGGAGCTGTTCCGGGCCCGCACTCACGGCATCGTGGACTACTGCGAAGACGTCTCCTCCAAGGACCTCATCGCGGCGGTGCGGGAAGGCTACGACTCGATCGAGCTGGCCAAGCGCTATACGACCGCCACGATGGGGCCGACCCAGGGCAAGATCGAACTGGTCAACGCGATCGCGGTGGTGGCCGAGGCCACCGGGCGGACCATCGCAGAAACCGGCACCACCACCTGGCGGCCGCCGTACGCCCCGGTCACGCTGGGCGCGCTGGCCGGCCTGCCGCTCGAGCCCGTCCGGTACTCCCCGATGCAGCCGTGGCACGAGGCGCACCACGCGAGCCCGCTGATCGCCGGGGCCTGGATCAGGCCCGATCACTACGGAGACCCGGCCGCCGAGGTCAGGAACGTGCGGAGCAAGGTCGGCATCATCGACGTCACCCCGATCGGCAAGCTCGACCTGCGCGGTCCCGACGTACCGCGGCTGCTCAACCTGGTGTACGTCAACAAGTGGTCCAAGCTCGACATCGGCCGGGTCAGGTACGGCGTCATGTGCACCGAGGACGGCGTGGTCTTCGACAACGGCGTCACCGGGCGCCTCGGCCCTGAGCATTACCTGATGAGCACCACGTCCTCGGGGGCCTCGGCGGTCTGGGAGTGGCTGGAGAATGTGCTGCAGACCATGCACCCGGACTGGCAGGTGCATATCACCCCGGTGACGACCGCCTACGCCAGCATCAACGTGGCGGGCCCCGCGGCGCGGGACCTGATCGGGCGGGTCACCCGGGGCGTTGACCTGGCGAATGAGGCGTTCGGGTACATGGAAGTCCGTACCGGCCAGGTGGCCGGGGTGGACGAGTCCGTGCTATGGCGGATCGGCTTCACCGGGGAACTCAGCTACGAGTTGCACGTCCCGGCCGCCTACGGGCTGCACGTGTGGGAGACGCTCATGGACCGCGGCCGTGACCTCGGGGTCGCGCCGTTCGGGGTGGAGGCCCAGCGCATCCTGCGGCTGGAGAAGGGCCACCTCATCGTCGGTCAGGACACCGACGGCCTGACCCGCGGCTTCAGCGCCGGCCTGGACTGGGCGATCAAGCTCGACAAGGCCGACTTCCTCGGCAAGCCCGAGCTCGCCTGGCAACACGACGTCGAGAACGGCAGCGGTTCGCGGCTCGTCGGCCTGCAACCGGAAGACGGCTCGCTGGTGCCGCCCGAGGCGAGCCAGATCGTCGACGGGCCGCGCATCGTGGGCCGCGTCACCTCGAGCCGAATGTCTCCCACCCTGGGCCGCTCCATCTGCCTCGCACAGGTCGAGGCCGCCCTGGCCGCGCCGGGCACCCGGGTCACCGTCAGGCTTCCCGGCGGGCGGCTGGTCGGTGCCCTGGTGACCGAGCACCTGGCCCACGTGGATCCCGAAGGGAGCCGGTTGCGTGTCTGAGCACCCCATGATGGCCGATGGCTCCGTAGCGGCCGATGGCTCTGTAGCGGCCGACGAGCCCGTAGCAGCTGGCCACGAGGCGGTGGCCAGAAGCCCGATCGCCCCGGCTCCTCCAGTGCGGGTGGAGGCTGGCTGGGAGGTGAGCGGGTGCCGCAGCGACGCCCCGCTCTCGATCGCCGACCACACCCCGTTGGCCAAGATTCACCTGCGGGCTCCGTGGAACGGCGCGATGGCTAAGGCGCTGGGCGTGCCGTTCGGGCGGGCCGGCCGGGAGAGCCCTGGTCCGGGCGACCGGGAAGGGGCCTGGCTGGTCGTGGGCTCGGGGCCGGGCGAATGGTACGTCCTCGCCCCGCCCGGCGCGGCCACGGCGGTGGCTGACTGGCTGGGTCAGATGGCGGCCGAGGAGGCGGGCGAGGAGTTCGTCAGCGTCGTCGACCTCACCCACGGCCGGGCGCTGCTGCGGGTCACCGGCCGGGACGCGGCGGAGCTGCTGGCCCGGCTGTGCGGGGCCGACCTGCACGACGACATGGCCCCCGACGGAGCGGCCCTGCGGTCGGCGGTGGCCGGCGTCGCTACCGACATCATCAGGGACGACCGGGCCGAGGCGGCCTCGTATCTGCTGCACTGTGAGCGGTCGTCGGGTCAGTACCTATTCGACGCGCTGGTCAGCGCAGGCGAGTCGCTCGGCATCGGTGTCGACGGCTTCCGCCTCCCTGGTATCTAGGCTGAATTCCTCCGGAGGAAACTATGGCTTTCCCGACCGACCTGGAGATCGCCCGCGGCGCCGCCCTGAAGCCGCTGGAAGACATCGCGAGCGAGATGGGCATCGGCGCGAACCTGCTCGAGCCGCGCGGCGAGGAGGTGATGAAGATCAAACTCGAAGCCATCCGTGAACTGGCCGACCGGCCAACGGCCAGGTACGTGGTGGTGAGCGCGATCACCCCCACGCCGCTCGGCGAGGGCAAGACCACCACGACGGTGGGCCTGGGACAGGGGTTCAAGCACATCGGGAAGCGGGCCACGGTCGCGATCCGGCAGCCGTCCATGGGACCCACGTTCGGCATCAAGGGCGGCGCGGCTGGTGGCGGGTACAGCCAGGTCGTCCCTATGGAAACGCTCAACCTGCACCTGACCGGCGACATGCACGCGGTCACGGCGGCGCACAACCTGCTCGCCGCGATGATCGACAACCACATCTACCAGGGCAACGCCCTCGGCATCGACCAGCACAACATCACCTGGCGGCGGGTGCTCGACGTCAACGACCGCGCGCTGCGCAACATCGTCATCGGACTGGGCGGGCGGGAGGACGGGGTGCCACGCCAGACCGGCTTCGACATCACCGCCGCCTCCGAGGTCATGGCGACGCTGGCCCTGACGAGCTCGCTGGCCGATCTGCGCGCCCGGCTCGGGCGGATAGTGATCGGCTACACCAGGGACAAGACGCCGGTCACCGCCGAGCAGCTCCTGGCGGCCGGGTCGATGGCCGTCATCTTGCGGGACGCGCTCAAGCCGAACCTGCTCCAGACGCTGGAGAACACCCCGGTGCTGGTGCACGCGGGACCGTTCGGGAACATCGCGACGGGTAACTCCTCGGTGATCGCCGACCTGATCGGCATCCACGCCGGCGACTACCTCGTCACCGAGGCCGGCTTCGGCGCGGACATGGGCGCCGAGCGGTTCTTCAACATCAAGTGCCGGACCTCCGGGCTGCGCCCGGACGCCGCGGTGATCGTCGCCACCGTCCGCGCGCTCAAGGCGCACTCCGGCAAGTACAAGATCGTGGCCGGGCGCCCGCTGCCCGAGGACCTGCTCCGCGAGAACCCCGACGACGTGGCCGCCGGGGCGGCGAACCTGCGCAAGCAGATCGAGAACATCCGCGTGCACGGAGTCTCCCCGGTGGTGGCGATCAACAGCTTCCCCACCGACCATCCCAGCGAGCACCAGGTCATCAGGGACATCGCCGCGGAGATGGGCGCGCGGGCCGCGGTCTGCACGCACTTCGCCGACGGCGGCCGGGGCGCGGTCGAGCTGGCCGAGGCGGTGAGCGAGGCGGCGGAGGAGCCGTCGGACTTCCACTTCCTCTACCCCGACACGGCGAGCCTGCGGGACAAGATCGCCGCCGTGGCGACCCGGGTGTACGGCGCGGACGGCGTCAGCTATTCCACGCAGGCCGCGGCCCAGCTGGACACCTATGAGCGCGCTGGCTTCGGGCACCTGCCGGTCTGCATCGCCAAGACCCACCTGTCCATCTCCTCCGATCCCGCGCTCAAGGGCGCGCCGACCGGCTGGACGCTGCCCGTCCGTGAGGTACGGGCGTCCGTCGGCGCAGGCTTCGTCTATCCGATCTGCGGCGACGTGCGGACCATGCCCGGGCTGAGCGCGAGCCCGGCCGCGGCCCGCATTGACATCGACGAGGATGGCCTGATCGTCGGGCTGTCGTAACGTCGTCTGTTGTGACCTTGGACGAATTCCTTGATGGGCTGGCGGCCAGAACACCGACCCCGGGAGGCGGCGGCGCGGCCGCGGTGACCGGCGCGATGGCCGCCGGGCTGGTGGCCATGGCCGCGCGCTTCTCGGTCGCCCGGCTACCCGGTGCGCTTGAACTGGCGGAGCAGGCCGACGAGTTGCGCCGCCGCGCGGCCGACCTGGCGGAGGCCGATGCCGTGGCCTACACGGCGGTGCTCGACGCCCGTCGGCAGGGCGGGGATCTACGGGAGGCACTGGGCGGCGCGGCCGTCGTGCCGCTGGAGATCGCCGAGATCGGCGCGCGGGTGGCGCAGATGGCGGCTCAGGTGGCGTCGGCGGGCAACCCGAACCTGCGCGGCGACGCCGTGACCGGGATGCTGCTCGCGGCGGCATCGGCGCGCAGCGCGGCCTGCCTCGTGGACATCAACGTCGGCCTGGGCGGGCTGGAGCCTGAGCTGTCGCGACGGGCAGCGCAGGCCGTCACGGACGCCTGCGCCGCAGCCGAACGGGTCATGACCGAGCGGGTGATCACTGGCCGGTGATCACGGGCCGTCGTGCTCAAGCAGGGCATCGACACCACCCCGGTCGGCCGGTGACGCCGCTGCCGCGGGACTCCGGCGGGGCCGCCCGCGCCGTCAGGAGGATTGTGGATGTTGACGCGGGCGGCGCGGCGGCGGCGCAGGTGGTATGACCTTGCCGGCGAGCGCGCGGGCGCGGGGGATCACGACCAGTTGCCCGTCGCGGGTGCAGCGGACTGTGAAGGATTGATCGTCTGCTTGCTCAAGGATGCCCAGGACGTCGGTCATCTGCGTGCTGCCTTCGGGGCCGGGCCGCCAGCGGATCACGACTCGCTGGCCGATGTCGGCGGGGGTGAGCCGGACCTCGAGCCGGTAGCGCATGCCGGTCACCTGTCCTGGGGTCGCCGCGTGTCGTTGGGGCCCACGATGCCGTTACCGGCCGGTGACGACGTAGTTGGCGACGTATTCGGTGTCGTACGGGAGCGGGCCGGTTTTGGCGGCGCCGCCGGGGGAGCCGAGCTGGTCGAAGAACTTGGCGTTCTCGGCGGTGAACTGGGCCCACTGGTCGGGGACGTCGTCTTCATAGAAGATCGCCTCGACCGGGCACACGGGCTCGCAGGCGCCGCAGTCGACGCACTCGTCGGGGTGGATGTAGAGCATCCGCTCGCCTTATGCCCCGGTCAGAGCGCGCAGGGACTGTTTCAGCGAGCTCGTGGTGGCCAGCACCGCGGTGGGCTCGTAGCCGCAGTGGGCCATGCAGTTGGCGCACCGCGGGTCGCGCCCACGCCCGTAGTTGGCCCAGTCGGTGGTCTCGATGAGCTCCTGGTAGGTGCGGGCGTAGCCGTCGCTCATCAGGTAGCAGGGCCGCTGCCAGCCGAACACCGAGTAGCTGGGGATCCCCCAGGCGGTGCAGGCGAAGTCGGTCTTGCCTTCCAGGAAGTCCAGGAACAGCGGCGAGTGGTTGAGCCGCCAGCGCTTGCGGCGCCCGCCAGCGAACGCCTGCCGGAATAGCTCGCGGGTCTGCTCGGCGCCCAGGAAGTGCTCCTGGTCGGGGGCCTTCCAGTAGGCGTAGGCGGGGGAGATCATCATCTGGTCGACCTGCAGGTCGTCGTTGAGGAAGTCCAGAACCTCCCGGACGGTCTGCGGGGTATCGGTGTTGAAGAACGTGGTGTTGGTGGTGACCCGGAAGCCGCGCCGCTGCGCCTCCTTGATCGCCGCCACGGCCTCGTCGAAGGTGCCGGCGTGGTCGACCGAGGCGTCGTGGCGCTCCCGCAGCCCGTCCAGGTGCACCGCCCACGCGAAGTACGGCGACGGGGTGAAGTTGCCCATCTTCTTGCGCATCAGCAGCGCGTTGGTGCAGAAATAGACAAACTTCTTGCGCGCCACCAGCTCGGCCGCGATCAGGTGGGCCTCGGGGTGGATCAGTGGCTCCCCGCCGGCGATCGACACCATCGGAGCGCCGCACTCCTCCACCGCGGCGATCGCCCGCTCCACGCTCATCCGCTGCTTCAGGATGTGCGCCGGATACTGGATCTTCCCGCAGCCCACGCAGGCCAGGTTGCAGGCGAACAGCGGCTCCAGCTCCACGATCAGCGGGAACTTCTCCCGCCGGGCGAGCTTTTGCCGGACCAGGTAGGCGCCCATCCGCAGGTTCTGGCGCACCGGTACTGCCATAGACAGCTCACCTCCAGGGGACCAGCGCCGCGGCCGCCGCATCTGAGACCATGGTCCTGGCATGCAGATAGCCTTTTCCATACAAACTGTATCTTGCAGGGAGGATGCATGGCGGTCAAGTCCCGCCGCGCCGAGCACATTCAGGACACCCGGGCCGCCTTGTTGCGGGCCGCCCGCGAGCTGTTCGCGGACCAGGGCTACGCCGGAACCGGGACCGAGCAGATCGTGGCCCGCGCCCGCGTTACCCGCGGCGCGCTGTACCACCACTTCGCCGACAAGGCCGGCCTGTTCCGCGCGGTCATGGAGGCCGTCGCGGCCGACCTGGCGCACCGGCTCATCGCCCAGCAGCTCGCCTCCCCCGCCGGCCCCCCGAGGGGGCGTGGGACCAGCTCCGCGATGGCATCCAGGCGTTTCTGGACGTATGCACCGGCAGCGACTTCCAGCGCATCGTGCTCATCGACGGCCCGGCCGTGCTCGGTCCCGGCGCCTGGGCTGGCCTGGTCGACCAGCACGGGGTGAGCCCGCTGCGCACCTGGCTGCAGCGTGCCATCGACGACCACCAGATCGACCCGCTGCCTGTCGAGACGCTCGCCCGCCTGCTCGCCGCCTTGATCGGCGAAGCCAGCCTCTGCATCGGCCAAGCCGCCGATCCTGCCCGGGCCCGCCGCGAAACAGGCGCCACCATCGACCGCATCCTCACCGGCCTGCGCTCACAGCCCGCCAGCACGATTAGCCGCCCCGGCGCGATACCGTCAACCAAGTGACCCCGCTACTACGCCCCGGGAAAGCAGCACGTGCCCGGCTCGCCCTCGCGATCGCCCTCGGCGTGACCTCCATCGCCGGAGGTCTCCTGCTAGCCGCCGCCGACGCTATCCGCGGCACCGTGACCTGGGCCCATCACTCACCCGCATCAGCCGCCCCGCTGTTCCTCATCGCCGCCGCGATCGCCGCCGTCAGCATCGGCAAGCCACCCGAGGGTCGGCACGGCCTGCTGCGGCTGGTGGCCGTGCTCGCCTTCATCGCCTGGGGAACAGGCCAGGTCGTGCCCAGCCCCTCGGCAGCGGGCACGCTCAACGACGCGGCGATCTTGCTGTTCGTCATCGACGGGGGTTTCGGGGTGATGGCCGAAGCACGGGCCATCCTGGCCCACTACCGGAACGCTGCCCGGGCAACCCCGCCACAGCGCGACCCCACACGATCTCGCCTGGCCGCGGCGCTGTATGACCGCATGCCAACCCGGCACAATCGCACCGCGCGGTCATGCTGCCGAAGACCCCTGGAACAGTGCACGTGCGCCGCAGGCTCCGGACAACGCTGACCGGAGTGGCCCTTTCGGGCACGCGCTCTGACGTATCGGCTGCCGAGGGTAGCAGCTGCCCAGCACCGCGCACCCGGCCTCCCACCGCACCCTCGGGGCGTGCCTAGCCTCTCATGGCCTCCGGCGGAAGCTGGGACAGGGCCTGGAGCGAGCGGAGGAACGCCTCGCGGTCACCGGGCGGCAGCAGGGCGAGGATCTGCTCCTCCCGGCGGCGGATGGCGGACTGCACGGACTGCCGGACCTGGCTGCCCTCCGGGGTCAGCGAGAGCAGGTGGACGCGCCGGTCGGCGGCGTCGGGCTGCCGCTGGATCAGGCCGCGCTCCTGGAGCTCATCGAGGTCGGCGATGATCCGGCTCTTGTCCGCGCCGATGGCCTGCGCGAGCGCGGCCTGGGTGCGCACCGGCTGCTCGGCGAGCGCCGTGAGGACGATGTACCCCCACATGCTGATCTCATACGCGCGCAGGATGGGTTCCTCGGCCGCCACCAGGGCCCTGGCCAGCGGCACGGCCATCGCGGCGAGGTCCCGGCGCCCGCCCGGAGTGGTACTCATGATGGCCGGGAGCCTAGCGTTGGGTCATGGGCGCTGAACAGGTGGACGCGGTCATCATCGGGGCCGGGCTGGCTGGGTCGGCCACGGCGTGGGCGATGGCCCGCCGCGGGCGTTCGGTGGTGGTCCTCGAGGCCTTTGCGCCGGGGCACCGCCACGGCAGCTCGCACGGCAGCGCGCGGATCTTCCGGCGCGCCTACCCCGACCCGCTATACGTCCGGCTGACCGGCGCGGCGCACCGGCTCTGGCGGCGGCTCGCGGACGAAGCGGGCGAGGAACCGGTGCACCGTACCGGCGGGCTCGACTACGGCCCGGCCCGCGAGGCGGAGAAGATGTACGACATCCTGCGCGCGCACGGGGTGACGGCGGAGCTGATGCCTGCCGCAGCCGCCGCCGAGCGCTGGCCGGGCATGGTGTTCGGGGCCGACCCGGTCTTGTTCCACCCGGACGCCGGGGTCATCGACGCCGAGCGCGCCATGGCCGCGATGCGCAGGCTGGCCGCCGCGGCCGGCGCGGAATTTTTCTACGAAACGCCGGTGGTGCGCGTCTCGGCCACCGCAGAGTCCGCCGTGGTCGATACGTCCGACCGGTCGTGGCGCGCGCCGGTGGTCATCGTGGCCGCCGGGGCGTGGCTGGAGCCGCTGCTCGGCGGGCTGGTGCGCCTGCCGCCGCTGACCGTGCAGCAGGTGGAGGCCTTCCACTTCGCGCCACTGACCCCGGCCTGGAACGGGCCGCCGCCGACCCCCATCTTCATCTACCACGACCAGACCCCGGCCTACGGGCTGCTGGCCGGACGGGACGGCGAGGTGCCGGGGGCGCTCAAGATCGGCGACCACTACCACAACCGCGGCACGGTGACCACGGGCGACGGCCGGGACGGGATCGTCAACCCGGCGGTCAGAGAGCGGGTCCGTGCGTTCGTTCGGGACCGGGTGCCCGGCCTCGATCCGGTGCCGGTCGGCGAGCTGACCTGCCTGTACACCGTGACCGCCAGCGAGGACTTCATCCTGGACCGGCACGGCCCGTTCGTCATCTGCTCGGCCTGCTCGGGCCATGGCGCCAAGTTCGCGCCGCTGACCGGCGAGATCGCCGCCGACCTGGCCTGCGACGGCGCCCCGCCGGATCACCGCTTCACGCTCGCGGCGCACGGCTGCTAGTCGGTCTCGACCGGCGCCCCGCATTCGGGGCAGGTGAACGGGCGGCGCTGAGCGATGGCCCGCGAGATCGCGGTGAACAGCGGGGGGAATCCCACCTTGGGGAGCTCTCGCGTCGCCTGCACCGACCCGTGGGTCGCGCATCGTCCGGTCTTGGTCTGGACTTCTGTGGCCATTTTCTTTCCTCCAGTTTCTTGTCGCGGTTTCTTTGGGTAGCGCTGGCCGGAGCGGTCAGCGCCCGAGGGGTAGCCAGCTGAACTTGCGGAGCGCGATCAGGAGCCCCGCGACGCCCCACGCGGCCACGACCAGCAGGTCCTGGCCGTCGAAGCCCAGTCCCTTCGTGTAGGGGCTGTAGGCAGTGAGCAGGGCGGCGGCCAGGTGCCTGACCGGGAAGAGCTCTCCCACGTCGGACAGCCAGTGCGGTAGCCCCGCGACTGGGACGAACACCCCGGAGATGAAGTAGAGCGGTAGCGTGATCCCCGTGGTGGTCGGGACAGCGGCGTCCTCGTTGTGGATGAACGAGGTGAGCGCGTAACCGAGGCAGCAGAAGGCGGCGGCGCCGATCACCACGGTGACCGCGAGGGCCAGGGCGGTGCGGCCCGGGACGTGGGCGCCGTAGGCGGCCCACCCGATGCCGAGCAGGACGGCTGCCATGACCACCGCGACGACCACCGAGGTGAGCACGCGGCTGCCGATGATGGCGCTGGCGGAGACCGGGGTCGCGCGCCGCTGCTTCAGCACGCCGCGCTCACGCTGCGCCGTCACCGAGGCCACCAGGTTGCCGAAGCACGCCGAGATGATCCCGAGCGCGATGATGCCGGGCACGTAGAACACCGACGTGCTGATCCGCCCGCCCGCGATCGTGGTGGTGCTCCCGCCGCTGCCGAACACCGACGCGAAGATCACCAGGAACAGCACCGGCAGGGCCAGGGTGAAGAACTGCGCCTGGCGGTTGCGGACGAACGCGCGCAGGTCGTAGCTGAAGGTGTGCAAGGCCATAGGGATCATTGGTGGTCCTCCTTCCGGGCGGGGCCGGTGAGGGAGAGGTAAACCTCTTCGAGGCTCGGGCGGTGGACGTCGAGGTCGGGCAGGTCGAAGCCGCGGCCGAGGGCCCAGTCGCCGATGATCTGCAGGTGGACGAGGGGGCTCTCGGTGTGCAGGACGGTTGATCCTCCCGGCCCGGCCTCGGCCAGCCGGCTGAGTCCGGCGGGCAGGTCGCGGGCCTGCAAGTGGTCCGGGAGGGTGAAGCTGATGGTGGTGGACATCTGGTCGCGGCCGCCCAGCGTCCGCGGCGTGCCCTCGGCCACGATCTGCCCGGCGGAGACGACCGTGATCCGGTCGGCCAGGTACTCGGCCTCGTCCATGTAGTGGGTGGTGAGGAAGACGGTCTTTCCGAGCTCGCGGAGCCCGGCCACCACCTCCCAGGCGGCGCGGCGCGCGGACGGGTCGAAGCCGGTGGTGGGCTCGTCGAGGAAGATGAGGTCGGGGTCGCCGATGAGGGCAAGCGCGAAGTCGAGCCTGCGCCGCTGGCCGCCGGACAGCCTGGTGCCTAGCGCGCCCGCCCGGGCGGTGAGGCCGACCAGGGCGATGGTCTCTTCGATGTCACGCGGCGCCCGGTAGAAGCCGGCGTACAGCGCCAGGCACTCGCGCACGGACAGGCCGGGCTCGGCCTCCGACTCCTGCAGGACCACGCCCACCCGGTCGCGCCAGGCGCCGCCCGCGGTGGCCGGATCCTGCCCTAGGACGGTGACCTCGCCGGCGGTCCGCTCCCGGAAGCCCTCGAGGATCTCCACCGTGGTGGTCTTGCCCGCGCCGTTCGGCCCGAGGAAGGCGAAGATCTCCCCGCGGCGGACGTCGAAATCGAGGCCTGCGACGGCCTCGTGGTTGCCGTACCGCTTGACCAGGCCGCGCACGCTGATGACCGGCTCGGCTGGGGCCGGGACCGCGGTGGTGTAGTTCGCCGTGTGCTGCTCGCTGATGCTGTCCATCTCGCTCCTTCGGCCCTACGCTTACCGGCCTCAAGCATCTGCGCGGGCCGCCCGGTCCGTCTTCGGCGCGGGGGTGGAAGTTGCCAGGTCGGCGACCCTGAACCACGGGTGGGCGCGTCTCCACCCGCGGGTGGAGAGCCATCGCGAACGAATCCACCCGGCAGGCGCAGACGGCCGGCCGATCCCGCCGTACCGTTGGGGGATGGCTCTACCGTTTACAGACGGACGGGCGGGGCTGCGGCCATGGTCGGCGTAGCTGACCTGCACCAAGCGCGGGATCGCGAGCAGGCGACCTTCCTGTGGATCCGCGTGCTCGCCGTGGCCGTGGTGGCGTTCGTGGTCACCACGTCGTTCCAGGCCCGGCCCGCCCCGGGCGGCCACGGTCAGGCCCTCGGCGTGGCCGTCCTGCTCGTCGCATTCTCCGGCGCCACCCTCGCCGAGATGTGGCACCCTAAGGCAACGCCGGCGGTCGAGCTGACGATGGCGCTCGCGGCCGTGGCCAGCGCGGCCGCGCTCGTCGGCCTGCAGTCCAACAAGGCAGCGTTCCTCGGGGTGTTCCCAGCGGTCAGCTACGCGGCGCTGGCGCTGCCGGCCCGGCTCAGCATCGTCGTAGCCGGCAGCGCGATCGGGTCCGTCTCCGCCGCGTGGGTGTCCAACGCGGGGATGCCCGTCGCGGGGATCATCCTGAACGACTTCGCGGTCGTGGCCTTCTTCGTGCTGTCGCTGTTCGCCCGCAGGCTGCGGGAGAGCAACGAGCTGGCCGAGTCGCTGCTGGCCGAGCTCGAGCGGAGCCGGGCCGCGCAGGCCCGGGCCGCTACCCTCGCCGAGCGGCAGCGCCTGGCCCGCGAGATGCATGACGTGCTGGCCCACTCGCTATCCGGCCTGGTCCTGAACCTGGAGGGGGCGCTGCTGCTCGCCGGGCAGGGCAGCGCGGACCCGCGGGTCGGCGACGCGATCGAGCGGGCCCACCGGCTGGCCAAGACCGGGCTCGAGGAAGCCAGGCGCGCCATCGGCATGCTCAGGGAGGACGCGCTGCCCGGTCCCGAGCGGCTACCCAGCCTGGCCGCGGAGTTCGAGGCGGACAGCGGCGTGCCCTGCCGGGTCAGCGTGACCGGACAGGTGCGCGACCTGGGCACCGACGGACGGTTGACCTTGTACCGGGTGGCGCAGGAAGCGCTCACCAACGTCCGCAAGCACGCCCAGGCCGGCCGGGTCGAAATCCGCCTCACCTACGAGGCGTCGGGGATCAGGCTGGCCATCGAGGACTTCGACCGCCGCGGCGCGCTCCCCGCCCCGTACCAGGGAACGGGTTACGGGCTCACCGGGATGAAGGAACGCGCCGAGCTGATCGACGGGACCCTCACCGCAGGACCCACCCACGGTGGTTTCCTCGTCGAGCTGTGGGTGCCGGCGTGACCGGCCCCATCCGCGTCGTCCTCGCGGACGACCAGCGCGTCGTCCGCGAGGGGCTGGGTACGCTGCTGGGGCTGATCGGAGGGATCGAGGTCGTGGGGACCGCGGCCGACGGCAACGAGGCGCTGGCCCTGGCGCTGAAGCTCCGCCCGGACGTGGTGCTGATGGACCTGCGGATGCCCCGCTGCGACGGCATCGAGGCCACGCGCCGGCTGCGCGAGCACGACGCGGGCATCAAGGTCCTGGTCCTCACCACGTACGCCGACGACCGCTCGGTCATCGACGCGCTGCGGGCCGGGGCCCGCGGGTACCTGACCAAGGACGCGGGGGCGGCGGAGATCCGCGAGGCCATCGAGCGGGTCACCAGCGGCCAGGCGGCCATTGACCCGGCGGTCCAGCAACACCTCCTGGACGCCATCGCCGCGGGCGGTTCCGGCTCCGAAGCCGAGCCTGCGCCGAAGTTCCCTGACGGGCTGACGGCGCGCGAGGCCGAAGTGCTCTGCCTGATCGCCCAGGGCTTGTCCAACGCCGAGATCGCCGACCGGCTCATGGTCAGCCAGACCACCGTGAAGAGCCACGTCAACCACGTGTTCGCCAAGATCGGCGTTCGGGCCCGGGCCCAGGCCGTCACCTACGCCTACCGGCACGGGCTCACCTGAAAGCTCAGTGCCGGCCCATCCCGACGAGGGCCCAGTACTGCTCCGGGTTCTCCGGCACGTCGGCGGGGGAGTCCGGGCGCCATTCCGGCAGCCAGACCAGCCCTGGCTGGACCAGGTCGAACCCGTCGAACAGGCCCGCGATCTCCTCGCGGGTCCGCAGGCGGAGCTGGCCGGCGACGCGGCTGCGGTAGGCGGTCTCGGCCGGGTCCGCCATGCCGGGGATGGCGTCCCGGCACGAGTGGCAGATGACCAGGTAGCTGCCGGGGGCCAGCGCGTCGCGCAGGGTGGCGAGGATCTCCGCCGGGCCGGCGCTGTCGGGGACGAAATGCAGCACCGCGACCAGGAGCACGGCGACCGGCTGGGCGAAGTCGATGAGCAGCTGGGTGTCCGGGTCGGCCAGGATCTTGCCCGGCTCGCGCAGGTCGGCCTGGATGATGGTGGCGTCGGGATCGTCCTGCAGCAGCAGCCGGCTGTGCGCCACGGCGACCTCGTCGTGGTCCACGTAGACCACGCGCGAGCCCGGGGCGGCGTCCTGGGCGACCTCATGGACGTTCCGCTCGGTGGGGATGCCCGAGCCGATGTCGAGGAACTGGCGGATGCCCGCCTCGCGGGCCAGGAAGCGGACGGCCCGGCCGAGGAACGCCCGGTTGGCGCGCATGATCGCCCGGGCGTTGGGTTCCACCGTGATCAGGGCGCGGGCCGCGTCCTGATCGGCGCGGAAGTTGTGGTTGCCGCCCAGCCAGTAGTCGTACACCCGGGCGATGTTCGCCTTGCTGGTGTCGATCCCCGGCGGCACCCAGCCTGGCTCTGCAGTCATCCCGGTCTCCCGTCCCGCCCCGGCCCGGCGCACGTGCTGTCACGCCATCCTAACGAGACGGCCGCCCGTGTCGGCTCCTCCGCGGTGCTGGCCAGAGCGGCTGCGGGAACCCGGCACCGGCGCGGGAACCGGCACGGCGCGGCGTTCGGAGTTGGTGGACTGTAACCGCAGCATGCCGATAGGGTGACCGTATCCGGTTCACGCCGGTCTACGGCGTGCTTGCCAGTGCGCTGCGCGAAGCGAGAGCGCGGCTGAGGCCGAGGTAATCAGTGACGGACGATCCGGACGTTCAGGCCGGCGGTGATATCAGGCCGTCCGGTGCCGCGCTTCCGGGCGCGGCCGAACTCCTGCTGGGTGCCAGCCCCGACCTGGGCGAGATCGCCCGGGTGATCCTGGCCGCCACCGTCCCCGGGTTCGCCGACGGCATTGGCGTGTTCGTCCTCGAGCAACTGCTCGGCGGGGCCGAGCCGCCCCGGCGCCCGGGCGGCGACCCCACGCCCGATCGCGTGGTCGCGCGCAGGCTGGGGACCAGGTTCGCCAGCGCGGGGCCGCAGGCCTCCGAGGCGGCGTTCCCGGCGGGAGACGTGATCGCGTTCGACCCGGAATCGCCGTGTGCGCGCTGCGTCCACAGCGGGACCTCGGTGATCTTCGGGCGGCCCGATGACCGGAGCCTCGAGCAGGTCCGGGTGGGCGGCCGGGTGGTGCTGGCGGGTTACGACTCCTTCCTCGCCGTCCCGATGACCGCTCACGACGGGCCAATCGGGTTCCTGGTGCTCGCCCGCGCGCGTGGCACGCGGGGGTTCTGCGAGAGCGACGTCGAGGCCGCCACGCGCCTGGCCGCCCGGGCCGGGACGGGCATCGCCAACACGCTGACCCTGATGCGGCAGCGGTCCAACGCCAGCGCGCTGCAGCGCGGCCTGATGGCTAGCAAGCCACCGGTGCCGTCCATGCTGGAGATCGCCGGGCGGTGCGTGCCGACCTCCGGCCACCTCATCGGGGGCGACTGGTACGACGTCATCCCGCTGCCCGACGACCGGACGGGGCTGGTGGTCGGCGACGTCATGGGCCACGGTCCCGAAGCCGCGGCGGTCATGGCGCAGCTACGCGCCGCCGCGCACGCGCTGGCGGATCTCGACCTGGCCCCCGCGGACCTGCTGTGGCGGCTGAACCGGTGGTCCGGGTCGCTGGAGCGCATCACGCTGGCCACGTGCGCGTACGCCGTCATCGATCCCGGCAGCCAGTCCTGCATCCTGGCCGGGGCGGGGCACCTGCCCCCGGTCCTGGCCCTGCCCGACGGCACGACCAGGATGGCCGACCTCCCGGCTGGCCAGTCGCTGGGACTGGGACCGGCCAGCTACGGCGAGGCCCACATCAAGCTTCCGGCCGGGGCGATCCTTGCGCTGTACACCGACGGCCTGGTGGAAACCCGCACGCGCTCGTTCGAGGACGGCATCCTCGCGCTTCGGTCGCTGCTGGCCACCGAACACGGGCCCCTGGAGTCGATGGCCGACGCCCTCATCTCCTCCCTCGCGGGGCGTTACGAGGATGACGTCACGGTGGTTCTGGCCCGCATCCCCGCCGTCGACTGAGGTCACGCGCTAGCGGCCCCGGCGGCCTCGGCGGTCTGGGCGTAGGCCACCATGAGCCCGCCCCATCCGCCCCCGCCTCAGCGGTGCCCAGGCGAGCGTCCGGAGTGGGGCCGGTCCGGGCGGCAAGGATATGATTCAGCCGGACTCGGCAGACAGTGACAACGGTCCGCCGCCTGCCCGGAAGGGGCAGCCGGGAGGGAGAACGGTGCCACGGGCGAACAACAAGAAGACCAACCGGCGCGGCACCGCGGCGGCCCGGAGCGCTACGGCCAGGGCGCAGCGCGAAGGCGGGCAGGCCGCACCGTCCCGCGACGGCGGGCCGGCCCAGCCGGTCAGCGGCACCGGGCAGGCCCCACAGCCACGCGGCGGGCAGGCCCCGAAGGCGGGAGCGTCAGCCGGGTCAGAGCCGCGGCGTGCTGACGGCACCGGCGGCCGGGCCAAGTCGGCGCAGGCCGGCGCCGTGCCGCCGGGCGTGACATCGGGTGGCGCCGTTCCGGCTGGCCTGAAGCGGGCCGGGGCGGCTAGCCCGCTGGCGGCCGAGGACGCTCAGGCCGATCGCGGCCTGGGCTCCAAGCTGGCGGGCGGTTCGGTGGGCGCGGCCCCGGTCCGTCTGCGCGGCAAGGCCGGCGCCGAGGTCCCGGTTCCGGAGCCTGCGGCAGCCCCGGACCAAGAGTCGGACGACATGCCCGCCTGGGCCGCCAAGGCCGTGGAAGAGCTGCTGACCGTCACCTACTGGCTGGACCCGGGGGAGGACGGCGAGGAGTTCAGCGCCACGATCCGCTTCACCGGCCAGCGCCTCGGCGTGACGGGGCGGCCGCAGCCGGGCGACACGTTCGCGCAAGAGGAGACCGTCAACGGGCTGGTCCCGGGCAGCGGTCCCGTGGCGATCACCGCCGAGGTAAGGGGCATCACCTCGGGCGAGTGGTCGGTGACGGCGCGGTCGGTCGCCCGGGCCTCGGGCAGCCAGTTCCGGCCCTACCCGCCGGCCGGCCAGGACGGGTCCGCGCACCGCGTGCCGCTGCCGCGGCGGGTGCCGATCCCGGCCGAACCCGACACGAAGGTCCGTACGAGATCGCTGCTGTTCACCAGGGTGCCCGGGATCGTCAGGTACGCCTACGCCAGCCTGGTCTTCCTCGGCGTGCTGGTCGGACTAGCGGTCGAGGGGCTCCTGCTCAACAGCCATCACTACACCGTCCTCGAGCCCCTGCTGATCTCGGCGGGAGCGGTGGCAGCGGGGATAGTCGGCGGCAAGGTCTGGTACATCGCGGTCCAGCGGGGGCGCAAGTTCGACGGCTGGTGCGTCCAGGGCTTTATCACGGGCACCGCGATCGTGGTCGCCGCCGCGGCGTTCGCGGGGCCCGGCGTCCCGGCCGGGGTCTACCTCGGCGTGACCGCCTGTGCCCTGCTGTTCGGCATGGCCATCGGTCGGCCCGGGTGTTTCTGGGCGGGCTGCTGCGTCGGGCGGGCCACCTCGTCCCGCTGGGGGATCTGGGCGTCGGACCGCAAGGTCGGGTGCCGCAGGGAGCCCGCGCAGTTGCTCGAGGCGCTGGCGTCCCTGGTCATCGGGGGCGCGGTGCTAGCCGTGGCACTGCTCCACGGGCTCCCGCGATCCGGCCCCGTCGCCGTGGCGGGACTGGCCGCCTACACCCTGGTCCGGCAGTTCATCCTCAGCCTGCGCGCCGAACCGCCCGAGCGGTGGCGCTACGGGCGCCAGCTGACCATAGCGGCCGCCGCCGTCGCGCTGATCGTCAGCGTGGTCCTGCTCGCACGCGGCTAACCCCCGGGTCAGGGCGCGTCGTCCGTGAGGACGTCGCGCTGCAACTCCGGGAACACCTTGGACACCTTGCCGAGCAGGTAGTCGCCGTAGGTGCCGGTGAACGCGTGCAGATTCTGGCCGTCCCAGCGGGGCTGCCCGCCGCTGGTGACCGCGGCTCGTCCGGGGAGCGGAGGGATCCGGGCGCTGAAGTCGGGGTCGAAGAAGAACGGGTAGGAGTACCGGTCGCGGCCGCTCACGTTGCGTACCCGGTGCGGGGTGGAGCGGTACCAGCCGCCGGTCAGGCGGTCGAGCATGTCGCCGATGTTGGCGACGAAGGTGCCCGCCAGCGGCGGCGCGCTGACCCAGCCGGACGGCGTGCCGACCTGCAGGCCGCCGTTGTCGTCCTGGGCCAGCAGGGTCAGCAGCCCGTAGTCGGTGTGCTCGCCCACGCCCCAGCCGCCGTCGCCGGCCGGCACCGCCGGGTAGCGGAACACCCGGAACAAGATCGTCGGGTGGGCCGTGTACCCGGAGGCGAAATAGTCCGTGTCGAGCCCGAGGCTCAGCGCCACGCCGCGCAGGACGACCTGGCCCAGGCCGGTCAGTGCGTCGAGGTACGCCAGGACCGCATCGCGCAGCCCGGGAACCTGCGCCGGGAACAGGTTACGACCGTGCAGCGGGAGCCCGGCCCGCACGCGGGGATCATCGTCGCCGAGCTCGGTGCCGAAGTAGAGCCCCTCCTTGAGGTCAGGCTCTCCCGAGGTGAGTTCGGCCCCGACGGGGAAGTACCCACGCCAGGCGCGGCCACCGCGGGCCATCGCGATCTCCATCTTGGCCGCCTGCGGCAGCGCAAAGAACGCGGCACTGGCTGCGGCCAGCCTGGCCAGCAGACCAGGGTCGAGGCCATGGCCGGTGACGTAGAAGAAGCCGTGCTCGCGGCACGCGGTCTCGATCTGCCGGGCTACGCTGGCCAGCGGTCCGGGCGGCCCGCCCGCCACGAGCGGCGCTACGTCGATGACGGGGAGGTCGGCCACGACCTTATTCTGCCCGGCTGACCGCACGCGGCCCCGGGGGGAGGGGCTATTGACAACGCCTCGGCCCGGCGGGTACATGGCCATAACGCCAGTCCGGTCCGACCCGGTCCTGACTGGTCCCGGCACGGCAGCGGCGGAAGGGACGATCATGGCTGAGGCGACCATCGACCGTGCGCTGGCCGAGGGCGGACCCATCCGGGCGGACCTGGGCCAGATCCTGGCGCGGTCGGCCGCGCGGTTCGGGTCCAGGCCCGCGCTGGTCGCCGCGGGCCGGACCTTCACCTACCGGGAGCTGCACGACCTCTGCGACCGGGTGGCCGGCGGCCTGCGCGAGCTGGGCGTGCGGCCGGGCGACCGCGTCTCGCTGTACTCGCCCAACCGGTGGGAGTGGGTAGTCACCTACCACGCGGCGCTGCGGGCGGGCGCGGTGGTCAACCCGATCAACGTCATGCTCACCCCGGAGGAGGTGGCCTTCGTCCTCAACGACTGCGGTGCGGCCGCGATCTTCACCTCGGGCGAGAAGGCGGAGGTGATCGCGGGCCTGACCCGGGACGTCCCCAGCCTGCGCCGGGTCATCAGCTTCGACGCTGCCAGCTTCGACCCTGCCAGCTTCGACCCTGCCAGCTTCCACCCTGCGGGCGGCGACGTGACCGCCTTCGACGACCTGCTCGGGCATCCCGCGGTCGAGCAGGACGGGCCCAGGCCCGCTCCAGGCGACTTGTCGACAATCGGTTACACCTCAGGCACCACCGGTCACCCCAAGGGGGCGATGCAGTCGCACCGGGCCGTGTACCTGAACACCGCGACCCTGTTCGCCCTCCAGGCCCGGACCGACCGCGACGTGATGCTGAACGCCCTGCCCCTGCCGCACGTCTACGGGAACATCGTGATGAACGGCACCTTCATGGTCGGGGCCACCCTGGTCATGCTGGAGCGCTTCGACCCCGCCCAGGCCCTGGCCGAGATCGCGCGCCATCAGGTGACCGTCTTCGACGGCGTGCCGACGATGTACGCGATGATGCTCGCCGACCCGTCCCTGCCCGGCACCGATCTGTCCTCGCTGCGGATCTGCGCGGTCGGCGGCCAGACCATGCCGGTGGCCAAGATGCAGGAGTGGGAGCAGCGGTCCGGCGCCCCGCTGCTGGAGCTGTGGGGGATGACCGAGCTCGGCGGCGCGGGCACCAGCAACTGCGTCTACGCCCCCAACGTCCACGGCTCCATCGGATTCGTGCTGCCCGGTCTTGAGGCCAGGATCGGCGCGCTCGACGACGCGAGCGTCACGCTGCCCGACGGCGAGCCGGGCGAGCTGATGGTCCGCGGGCCGCTGGTCATGCTCGGCTACTACGGCAACGAGCAGGCCACCCGGGCCACGATCGAGCCCGATGGCTGGATGCACACCGGGGACATCGCCACGCGCGACGACGAGGGTCACTACTTCATCGTCGACCGCAGGAAGGACCTGATCATCACGGGCGGGTTCAACGTCTACCCGGCCGAGATCGAACGCGTGGTCGCGGCCCATCCGGCGGTCGCCATGGTCGCCGTGGGCTCGGTGCCCGACGAGACCCGCGGTGAGCTGGCCTGCGCCTACGTCGTGCTCCGCCCCGGTGCCACGGCGACCGAGGCCGAGATCATCGAGCACTGCCGACCGCACCTAGCGGCCTACAAGCTGCCCCGCTCGGTCAGGTTCGTGCCCGACCTGCCCAAAACCTCCACGGGCAAGGTGATGCGCCGGGAGCTCAAGACCCTCGACGCGTAAGGCGGGGTCAGCTGCTGGCGGTCTCGGCGGTCTCCTTCTGCTCGACGAGCTCGCCCTCGATCTGGATCTGGATGTCCTCGCTCACGACCATCCGGCCGTCCAGGACCATGTTGAAGTGGACGCCGAAGTCCTTCCTGTTGATCTTGGTCGTGGCGCTGTAGGAAATCCGGTGGCCCATCATCGGGTCGTTGAACTCCCCGTACTTCAGGACCGCAAGCGATACCGGGTGGGTGGTCTCCTTGATGGTCAGGTCGCCGTTCAGGGTGTAGTGGTCCGCATCGATAACCTCGACGCCCGTGCTCTTGAACGTGATCACGGGGTACTTGTCTACTTCGAGGTAGTTCCCCGAACGGATGTCGTTGTCACGGATCGCGTTGTTGGTGTGGACGCTGGCGGTGGAGATCGCCACCTCGACCGAAGCCGCCTCCGGGTGCTCGGGATCGATATCGGCCACCGCGCTGACCTCGTCGAAGGACCCGCGCACGGTCATCATCCCGAGGTGCTTGGCGGAGAACTCCACCTGCGTGTGATACGGGTCGAGCTGCCAGTTGCCCATTGTGAAGGACCTCCTTGGTTCACGTCATCAGTGAGAACGTGCTGCCGGACATCCCCCCACCCGGGATCCTAGTTCGCGGTCCGCCGGAGCGCTCGAGTTTCTGGAGGTTACCCTCCAGTTAACGCTGAGGCACGATCACCGCGACGAGCCCGTGACCGGCCACAACCGGGGCCCGGGACGGGAATCAGCAGGTGGATATCGGGCCGAAACGGCGCGCCCGCTTGCCGGGGCCGGCCGAGGCCATAGAGTCCAACCCAAGTTTCCATGGGCATCGTCGCAGCCCTCGCCCAGGGAGGTTCAGCGCTGGTGGCACCTTCACGTACGACCGAGCACCAGGCCGGAGAACTGGGTCCCACCGGACGACCACTGTCAGGCTTCCCCGACCCCGAGCCCTTGATCACTCACGGCCCCGCGCGCACCGTCGCCGTCTGTAACCAGAAGGGCGGCGTCGGCAAGACCACCACCACGATCAACCTCGGCGCGGCTCTGGCCGAACGGGGCCGCCGCGTATTGCTGGTCGACTTCGACCCGCAGGGCGCGCTCTCCGTCGGGCTGGGCATCCAGCCGCACGACATCGACAACACCATCTACAACCTGCTCATGGAGCGTGACGTCACCGCGCACGACGTCCTGCACAAGACCGGCGTCGACGGTATGGACCTGATGCCGAGCAACATCGACCTGTCCGGCGCCGAGGTCCAGCTGGTCCACGAGGTCGGCCGGGAGTACGTGCTCGGCGGGGTGCTGAAGCCGCTGGTACCCGAATACGACGTGATCATGATCGACTGCCAGCCCTCGCTCGGCCTGCTCACCATCAACGCGCTCGCGGCTGCGGACGGGGTGCTTATCCCCCTCGAGTGCGAGTACTTCGCCATGCGCGGCGTGGCGCTGCTGATGGAAACCATCGACAAGGTGTCGCGCCGGCTGAACACCAAACTGGCCATCGACGGGCTGCTGGCCACTATGTACGACTCTCGCACGCTTCATACCCGTGAGGTTCTGGCCAGCATGGTAAATGGCTTCGGAGACCAGGTTTTTCATACTGTAATCAACCGCACGGTGAGGTTCCCGGACGCTACGGTGGCGGGAGAGCCAATTACCAGCTTTGATTCTGGGTCGATGGGGGCAAATGCCTACCGCGAGCTGGCCAAGGAGGTACTGGAGCGGTGGCGTCAGGCAGGGGACGGTCACGGAGGGTAAGCCTTCCCGGAGTCGCCGAACTCCTGCGCCCCGCAACCCCCGGCCCGGATGGCGGCGAGCTGCGCCTGGCAAGCGGGCGTGAGAAGCACAGCCAGAAGATCACCGTCTACCTGTCCGCCGAGGAACTACTTGACCTCGAACGCGCCCGGCTCGCCCTGCTCCGCTACGGGGCCGCGGCCGACCGCGGCCGGATCGTCCGCGAGGCGATCGCCGTCCTGCTGGCCGACCTCGACGCGCGCGGCAAGGACAGCCTATTGGCCCGGCGCATCGTCAGCGCCTACGCCAGTGCCAGCGCTCTCGCCAGTGCCAGCGCTCTCGCCAGTGCCAACGGGGACGGGACCGGCGCGAACCACGTCAGCGAGACGCTCTTCGGCGGGAACGCCGAATCCGCGGGCTAACCGATCCCGGCCGCCCGTCCCGCTACCCGTCGCGACCAAGTTCCCGCCAAGACTCGGCTAGCGTCATGACCGTGAACGTGGACGACCTGCCGGACGGCCCCGGCGCGCCGCCGGCCGCCGGGTCCCGCGAAACCGGCGGCTTCGAGGTCCACCTCGACGTGTTCGAGGGCCCGTTCGACCTGCTGCTCGCGTTGATCGCCAAGCACAAGCTGGACATCACCGAAGTCGCGCTCTCCCAGGTCACCGACGAGTTCATCTCCTTCATCTCCCACCGCTCTGACAACTGGGACCTGGACCAGGTGAGTTACTTCCTGGTCGTCGCGGCCACGTTGCTCGACCTGAAGGCGGCCAAGCTGCTGCCCTCCGGCGAGGTCGAAGACGAGGAGGACCTGGCCCTGCTCGAGGCCAGGGACCTGCTCTTCGCCCGCCTGCTCCAGTACCGGGCGTACAAGGAGGTGGCCGCCACCTTCGCCGCCCGGATGGCGGCGGCCGCCCGCCGCTTCCCCCGCCGGGTCCCGCTGGAGCCCCGGTTCGCCGAACTCCTCCCCGAGGTCCTGCTGGGCCTGGGCCCGGCCGAGTTCGTCAGGCTCGCCGCGCTCGCGCTCGCGCCCAAGCCGCTGCCCAAGGTCGACACTGAGCACATTCACGCGCCCGTGATCAACCTCAAGGAACACGCCCGCATGATCGCGGCCAGGCTCGCTCAGCTAGGCCGGGCCAGCTTCCGGCAGCTCACGGCTGGCGCGGCCGGCGGCTACGAGATCGTGGCCACGTTCCTCGCGCTGCTCGACCTGTACCGCGAAGACGTGGTGGCCTTCGATCAGATCGCCCCGCTCGGGGACCTGTTCGTCACATGGACCGGTAACGGGGACACTGATAGCGTCAATGAGCTGACGGAAAGCGATGACGAATAGATGAGCTCCCAACAAGCCGAGCCCGAACAAGCCGAACCCGAGTACGCCGACGGCCCCGGCCTGCGCGCCAGCCTGGAGGCGATCCTGCTGGTCGCCGACGAGCCGGTGCCCGTGGTGGTGCTGGCCCAGGTGCTCGAGCGGCCGAGGAGCGAGGTGGCCGCCGAGCTGGCAGACCTCGCCGCGGCCTACGCGGCCGAGGGCCGCGGCTTCGACCTGCGCGAGGTCGCGGGCGGGTGGCGGTTCTACACCCGCGAGGACTGCGCCCCGCTCGTCGAGCGGTTCGTCAGCGACGGGCAGGAGGTCCGCCTCACCCAGGCGGCGCTGGAAACCCTGGCCGTCGTCGCCTACCGGCAGCCGGTCAGCCGGGTCCGCGTGTCGGCCGTGCGCGGGGTCAACTGCGACAGCGTCATGCGCACGCTGGTGCTGCGCGGCCTGGTCGAGGAGGCCGGGGCCGACAAGGAGACCGGCGCCATCTTGTACCGGACCACCACGTACTTCCTCGAGCGGCTGGGCCTGGCCAGCCTCGAGGATCTCCCGGACCTGGCACCGTTCCTGCCCGAGGATATTGAGGACATCGAGGATGAGAACGCCAGGACGTGACCTCCGCAGTGCCGGCCGGGACGGCAGCACCAACCGGGACGGCAGGCACGACAAGGACGACGACGAGTACGACGACCTGGACGACCGGGACAGCCTGACCGACGTCCCCGGCGGCGTCCGGCTGCAGAAGGTCCTGGCCGAGGCGGGCGTCGGCAGCCGCAGGCACTGCGAGGAGCTCATCGGGGCCGGCCGGGTCGAGGTCGACGGGCAGATCGTCCGCAGGTTCGGCGCACGGGTCGACCCCGAACACCAGGTGATCAAGGTCGACGGCAAGCGCATCCCGGCCAAGCCCGGCCTGGTCTACCTGGCGTTCAACAAGCCGCCCAAGGTGCTGACCGCGATGTCGGACCCGCGGGGCAGGCGGACCGTGGCCGACTTCCTCGGCGCCCGCGCCGAACGCCTGTTCCACATCGGCCGCCTGGACTACGACACCGAGGGCCTGATGCTGCTCACCAACGACGGCGAGCTCGCGCACCGGCTGGCGCATCCGAGCTTCGAGGTCGCGAAGACCTACCTGGCCGAGGTGACCGGGCCGGTCCCCAAGGATCTCGGGCGCCGCCTGGCCACCGGGATCGAGCTCGACGACGGCGTGGCCACCGCGGACCGGTTCCGGGTCATCGACCGCTCTGGTCAGCGCGCCCTGGTCGAGATCACCCTGCACGAGGGGCGCAAGCACATCGTGCGGCGGATGCTGGCCGAGACCGGCCACCCGGTCAGCCGGCTGGTCCGCACCGACGTCGGCCCGATCCGGCTCGGCAACCTCAAGCCGGGCGACTCGCGCGAGCTGACCACCAGGGAAATCGGCGAGCTCTACGCCACCGTCGGCCTGTAGCCTGTGGCGATGAGAGGAGCAGGCAGATGACGGTCAGGGCGATTCGCGGCGCGGTGCAGATCGAGACCGACGAGCGCGACGCGATACTCGAGGGCACCGCCGAACTCGTCAGCGAGGTGATGTCCCGCAACGACCTCACCACCGGCGACGTGATCAGCGTGCTGTTCACCACCACCCCCGACCTGACCGCCGAGTTCCCCGCGCTGGCCGCGCGCAAGATCGGCTTCCACGACGTCCCGCTGATCTGCGCCGCGGAGATCCCCGTCCCGGGCGCCATGCCACGCGTCGTTCGGCTGATGGCGCACGTAGAAACCGATCGCCCGCGTTCGGCGATCCAGCACGTCTACCTGCGCGGGGCCGCCGCCCTCCGCCTGGACATCGCTCAGTGACCCCAGTGCCGGGCCCGGCCACGGTGGCGATCATCGGCACCGGCCTGATCGGAACCTCCATCGCGCTGGCCCTGCGCGAGCAGGGGTCGTCCGTCTGGCTAGCCGACCAGGACCCGGCCGCTGCCCGGCTCGCCGCCCACCTGGGCGCGGGGGACCTGCTGGCCGCCCCGGGCCATGCGGCCACGGTCGACGTGGCCGTGATCGCCGTCCCGCCGGACGCCGTGGCGGACACGCTCGCCGACGCGCAAGAGCGCAGCCTGGCCCGGTACTACACCGACGTCGCCAGCGTGAAGCAGCTGCCCGTCGCGCAGGCCCGGGACCGCGGCTGCGACCTGGTCAGCTACGTACCGGGGCACCCGCTGGCCGGGCGGGAGAAGCACGGCCCCGCGGCGGCCCGCGCCGACCTGTTCCTCGGCCGGTCCTGGGCGCTGTGCCCGACCCCGGAGACCTCCGACGAGGCGACGGCCACCATCACGTCCCTGGTCCGCGCCTGCGGTGCGGTGCCGGTCCGGACCGACGCGGCCGCGCACGACCGCTGGGTGGCGCTCGTCTCGCACGCCCCGCACCTGGTGGCCGCGGCCATGGCCGCCCGCCTCGAGGAAGCCCCCGCCGAGGCGCTTGACCTGGCCGGCCAGGGCCTGCGGGACGTGACCAGGATCGCGGCCGGTGAGGTGGGCCTGTGGACGCAGATCCTGGCCGCCAACGCCGCGCCGGTCGCCGAGGTGCTGGCCGCGGTCGCCGCCGACCTGGCCGAGGCCGCCCGACTGCTCGCCCAGGAAGCCGACGGCGGGGGCCCGAAGTCGGTCGCGGGCCTGCTGGACCGCGGCCAGGCGGGCGTGGCGAGGATCCCCGGCAAGCACGGCGGCGAGCCCAGGGAGTTCGCTCTGGTCCAGGTCGTCATCCCCGACCGTCCTGGCGAGCTGACCAGGCTGTTCGACGCCGCGGGCGCCGCCGGCGTCAACATCGAGGACGTCAGGATCGAGCACTCGCCCGGGCTGCCCGTCGGCGTGGCCGAGCTCTCCGTGCGCCCCGCCGAGGCCGACACGCTCCTCGACGCCCTCGAAGCAGGTGGCTGGCCCGTCCGCCGCTAAGAGCACATTTATCCCGAACGGCGTTAGTGCGAGCCCCCGGGCCGCTTCGCTCGACCGACTCACAGGTCCAGTCCGCGGCAACTGCGCGCCCCAACTCCCCTCACTCGACCGGGCCTTCCGGTCCCGGCCGCCGGTAACTGAGCCCCCCACCCGCTCACCCCGACCGGGCCTTCCGGTCCCGGCCGCCGGTAACTGAGCCCCCACCCGCTCACCCCGACCGGGCCTTTCGGTCCCGGCCGCCGGTAACATCGCACGGGTGAACGTTTCGGCGGACCTGGACAGCGACACCGGCGAGGTGAGCGACACGGTCAGTGACTCCGGGCTCATCGTCGCGGTGGACGGCCCGTCGGGCGCGGGCAAGTCGAGCGCGTCCCGTGGCGCGGCCACCGAACTCGGCCTGCGCTACCTGGACACCGGGTCCATGTACCGCGCGCTGACCTGGTGGCTGCTTGACCGCGGCGTCGACGTCAGTGACGCGGGCACCGTCGGTGCCCTGGCCGCGGAACCGCGGATCGAGGTCGGTACCGACCCGCAGGCGCCTTGGGTCCGGGTCGACGGCACCGACATTACCTCGGTGATCCGGACCCGTGAGGTCACCGATGCGGTCAGCGCGGTCGCGGTCGTCCCGCGGGTCCGCGCGCACCTGATCGCGCAGCAGCGGGACATCATCGCGCAGGCCGGCGGGATCGTCGCCGAAGGCCGCGACATCGGCACCGTGGTCGCCCCCGACGCCCCGGTCAAGGTGTACCTGACGGCCGCGGGCACCGAGCGGGCCAGCCGGCGGGCCGCCGAGTCCAGCCGCTCGCCCGCCGCCACCCGCATCGACCAGGACCGTCGCGACCGGCTCGACTCGGCCCAGAGCGGCAAGGCCGACGACGCGGTCGAGATCGACTCGACCAGCCTCAGCCTGGACCAGGTTATCGACACCATCGTCCGGCTGGCCCGCGAGTACTCCGGCGTGCCCCACCAGCGCCACCAGAGCCGGTAGCGGGGAGCGGATCGAGATGCAGAGCGTGCCCGTGGTAGCCGTCGTGGGCCGCCCCAACGTGGGCAAGTCAACGCTGGTGAACAGGATCCTCGGCAGCAGGCAGGCCGTGGTGGAAGACGTCCCCGGGGTGACGAGGGACCGGGTGACCTACGACGCCCTCTGGCGAGGCCGGGAGTTCACGCTGGTCGACACGGGCGGCTGGGAGCCGTCGACGGAGGGTGGCGAGAGCCTGGCCGCGCGGGTCACGAGCCAGGCCCGGGTGGCCGTCGACGCCGCGGACGCCGTCGTATTCGTCGTGGACGCCACCGTCGGCGTGACCGACGCGGACGCGGCGGTGGCCGCCGTCCTGCGCCGGTCGGGCAAGCCGGTCGTGGTCGCGGCCAACAAGGTCGACGACGCCAAGGGGGAGTCCGACGTCGCGGCGCTGTGGTCGCTCGGGCTCGGCGAGCCGGCGGCGGTCAGCGCCCTGCACGGGCGAGGCAGCGGTGACCTGCTCGACGTGATCCTCGACGCGCTGCCCGACGCACCGAAGGAAGCCGACGAGGCCGAAGACGGCCCGCGGCGCGTCGCGCTACTCGGCCGTCCGAACGTCGGCAAGTCCAGCCTGCTGAACAAGCTGGCCGGCCACCAGCGCGCGCTGGTCGACTCGGTGGCGGGCACGACCAGGGATCCGGTGGACGAACTCATCGACCTCGGCGGGACCACGTGGCGCTTTGTCGACACGGCCGGCATCCGGCGGCGGTTTCGCGAGAACCAGGGCGCCGACTACTACGCCGCGCTGCGCACCGCGGGCGCGCTGGACCGAGCCGAGGTCGCGGTGGTCCTGGTCGACGCAAGCGAGCCGCTCACCGAACAGGACCTCCGAATCATCACGATGGTCATCGAGGCGGGCCGGGCCCTGGTCATCGCCTACAACAAGTGGGACATGGTGGACGAGGAGCGGCGCCATTACCTGGACCGCGAGATCGACAGGCAGCTGAACAACGCCCGCTGGGCGCCGCGGGTGAACATCTCCGCCCTGACCGGGCGGCACATGGACCGGCTGGTCCCCGCGCTGGAGACGGCCCTGAACGGCTGGGAGACCCGGGTGTCTACGGGCCGGCTGAACGCCTGGCTCACCGGCCTGGTCGCCGCGACCCCGCCGCCCGTCCGCGGCGGCCGCCAGCCGAAGATCCTGTTCGCCACCCAGGCCGGTGTCCGGCCGCCCCACTTCGTGTTCTTCGCGTCCGGGTTCCTCGAGGCGGCCTACCGCCGGTTCATCGAGCGCCGCCTACGGGAGGAGTTCGGCTTCGAGGGCAGCCCCGTCCAGGTCTCCGTCCGCGTCAGAGCCAAGCGGGAAAGCCCGGCCGGCCGCCGTACCGCCGCCCGCTCCAGCCGCCGCCGCTAGTACGCGAACGCCTCCGGTGGCGGCGCGGGGGAGGGGCTGGCGTCCGCGTCGGTGACCACGCGCGCGCCCGCCGCAAACCGGATGAGCTCCTCGCCATCCAGCACCCGCCCCGGCATCGGGTCCCCGGCCACCAGCCGGGTGAGCGTGCCTGCCGGGAGCGGTTCGCCGCTCGCCGCGAGCACGAGGTTGCCGAACCTGCGCCCCCGCAACACCGACGCGTCGGCGATCAGGAACACGTACGGGAAGACGGTCCGGACCGTCGCGACCTGCGCCCGGGCGTGCGCGAGCGGCGGCCCGTCGGCCACGTTCGCTGCGAAGACTCCTGCCTCGCGCAGCACGCGCCGGACCGCCGCCATGAACTCGGCCGAGGTCAGGTGGGCCGGCGTCCGCCCTCCCGCGAAGACGTCCGAGATCACCGCGTCGTAGGAGGACGCGGGCAGCGATTCGAGCACCTCCCGGGCGTCACCGACGCGAACCCGGACCGATCGCCCCCGCGGCAGCGGCAGCCTGGCGCGGACCAGGTTCACCAGCGCCTCGTCGATCTCGACTGCCAGCTGACGCGAGCCCGGCCGCGTCGCCGCGACGTAACGCGCCAGCGTCAGTGCCCCCGCCCCCAGGTGCAGCACCCGCAGGGGCTGCCCTTCCGGCGCGGCCGTATCCACCACGTGACCGAGCCGCCTGACGTACTCGAAGTCCAGGTACTCGGGGTCGTCCAGGTCGACGTGCGACTGCGGGACGCCGTCGACCAGCAGCATCCACGCCGCCCGCCGGTCCGCGTCACGCAAGAGCTCGGCGTGGCCATGGACGCCATCCGTGGCGTCGGCCGGAGCCTCGGTTCCCGGCTTCCCGGACGTTCGGGTCATGGCTGCCAGTATCGGTGATCAGGGAGCCCCATCCCATTCCGCGCGGCGATCCGGGAACTGCTGTCCTCTATAACGTTCGAGGATCGGGAGCCGCCACCCTTATTCCGTTTCGAGGATCCGGCCCGCGTGTGCGAGGCTGTAGTACGTCGTTCTCACCCGCAGGAGGTTCCGCATGGCCGTCGAGCAGTCTGGGGCCGAGACTTCACAAGACTCTGCCTCTACCCCGCACGCCCCAGAGGACACGCTCTCCGACGCTGCCGCGGAGCCCGAGGCTGCCGCAGAGCCCGAGGCCGGCGCGGACTTCGATGACATGAAGCGCAAGTTCCGCGAGGCCCTCGAGCGCAAGCGCGGCGCCCAGACCGCCGCCAACGCCGAGGGCGCCCACGACACGGGTAAGGTTCACGGCGCCCACGGCCCCGCATCCACCCGTCGCTCGTTTCGTCGGAAAAGCGGCAGCTAGCTTCCGCCCGTCCGGTCTTTTCTTCAGCGTTTATCGAAGGTCATTTGCTCTGCGTGGTCGCAGGACAATAAGGGGCTATCGGGGCTGAGGTTGCGTGCCGTCGGGGGCCCTCCGACCAGGGGCTACTGGCCCCAGGAGCCGGCCGGCTGCCGGACGGTCACGTTGATCCGGTTGAACACGTTGGTCGTGGCGATCCAGAGGATCATCGCGGCCAGCTGCTTCTCGTCGTAGTGGCGGGCGGCCTCGTCCCAGATCTCGTCGGGCACCGGGTCGGGCCGGTCGCTCAGCCGGGTGACCGCCTCGGCGAGCGCGAGCGCGGCCCGCTCCGCCTCCGTGAAGTACGGCGCCTCTCGCCAGGCGGCCACCGCGAACAGCTTCTCCAGGGCGACGTCCTTCTTCTGGCCGCTGCGCCAGCCCGCGTCGACGCAAAAGCTGCACCCGTTGATCTGGCTGGCCCGCAGGTGCACCAGCTCCAGCGTCGATTCCGGAACGCCGCCCTGCCTGCTGCATTCCATCAGCGCCTGGATGGCTTGGACGGAGCCGGGCAGGAGCGCGGCCGGGTGCTTCATCCGCGGCGTGGTGGCGGGAATGGTGTCGGTCATGATTGCCTCTCTCCTCATGTGGGACCGGCCCGGTCACACCGGCGGTGCGCGACCGGTCTGATGTAGTAGACCGACGACGGCGGGAGAGTGTGACCATGGAGCAGGACGCCTGGCTGGCGGAGAGTTTCGAGCAGTACCGGACCCGGCTGAAGGCCGTCGCGAACCGGATGCTCGGCTCAACGACCGAGGCCGACGACGCGGTGCAGGAGACCTGGCTGCGCTTCAGCCGCTCCGACACCAGCGCCGTGGAGAACCTGGGCGGCTGGCTCACCACCGTGGTTTCCCGCGTGTGCCTCAACATGCTCCAGGCCCGCCGCTCACACCCAGAGACACCGATCGACCCGGACCTGCCCGAGGCGACCCGGAACGGTGGCGGCCTGGGCGCCGCCGCGCCGACCTCGGCCTCGGACCCCGAACAGGAGGCGCTGCTGGCCGAGTCGGTCGGGCTCGCCCTGCTGGTCGTGCTCGACACGCTCACCCCCGCGGAGCGAGTCGCACTGGTCCTGCACGACATGTTCGGGGTGCCCTTCGAGGAGATCGCGCCCATCGTGGACCGCAACCCGGCCGCGGTCCGTCAGTTGGCCAGCCGGGCCCGCCGCCGGGTCCGTGGACATGACGAGTCCTCCGCCGAGGCGGACCGAGTGCGCCAGGCCAGGCTGGTCGACGCCTTCCTGGCCGCCTCCCGCCAGGGCGATTTCGAGGCCCTGCTCGCCGTGCTCGACCCCCAGGTCCTGGTGCGAGCCGACCGGACGGCCGCGGCGCTGGGCGCTCACCCGGAGACCCGCGGCCGGGAGATCGTCGCCACCTTCTTCAGGCGCGCCAGTGGTGCCCGTCCCGCCTTCGTGGATGGGAGCGCCGGAGCGGCTTGGGTCCAGTCCGGTCGGGTGCGCGTGGTGTTCCGCTTCACCGTCCGCGGGGACCGGATCGTCGGCATTGACCTGATCGCCGACCCGGACAGCCTGGCCTCGATGGACCTGATCCTCCCCGAGGATCCGCCGCGCGTGCCCAGGGTCCGAAACTCGGAAAGATTATCGGATAGTTTGAGTGTGTCGGCCCGAGAATGTCAGGGGCAGCTGTTAGAGTCATATTAGAAAATAAAGACGAAGATCCCTCCGGGGATCGGAGTTGGCGCGCAGACTGTCTGAACTGAGCCTCGGGGGAGGTGAGACAGCACATGTGCACGACGACAGGGCCGCCGAGCGCGGCCGACACCGTAGAGCAGCTGCAGGCCCTGGTCGGCCGCCTGGCCGACATCGACGCGGCGAGCCTGCCGGCCGCGGCGCTGGCCGGGCTGCTGCAGGGAATGGAGCAGGCCGACGCGGTACTTGCGGCGGCATGGGCCCAGCTGCTGGCCGCCTTTGACGCCCAGGACGGGCACCTGGCCGACGGGCAGAAGACGCTGGGGGCCTGGCTGGTGCACATGGGCCGGGTGACCCGGGGCCAGGCCGCCCAGTACAAGGCCCTGCGGGCCCTGCCCCGGGACCACCAGCCGCTGCTGGCCGGGCTCCGCGCCAAGGCGGTCACCAAGTCGCAGGCCCTGCAGCTGGCCAAGTGGACCCAGGCGATCCCGGCCGAGTTCCGGGCCCAGGCGGAGGAGATCCTGGTGGCGGCCGCGCGGGCCGGTGCGGATCTGCGGGCGCTGGCGCAGATCTGCGCGGAGATCCGGTCCCGGACGGTGCCGCCGGACCCGGACGGCCGTGACCCGGGCTTGGACCGGGCGCTGTTCCTGGACACGACCCTGGACGGGGCCGGGGTCATCCGCGGCGACCTCACGCCCGAGTGCGCCGCGATGGTCCAGGCGGTCCTGGATGCCCTGTCGGCCCCGGCCGGGGCCGGGGACCTGCGGACCCGGCCGCAGCGGTACCACGACGCGCTCGCGGAGGCGATGAAGCGGCTGCTGGCCTCCGGCCTGCTGCCGCAGCGGGCGGGGCAGCCGGTTAAAGCCCTGGTGCACGTGTCGTTCGCGGACTTGTGTGAGCTGGATGTGGATTCCAAGTTGCAGGAGGCGTGGATCGCCGGGTACCGGGCCCGGTGGGCCGGGCAGCGGGCCGCCGCGTCGGTGAGCACCGGCGACGGCGGGGCCTGGCTGGAGGGTGACGCGGCCCGCCGGGTGGCGTGCGACGCGATCCTCGTCCCGGTGGTCACCGGCGACCTGGACCTGGGCGCGGTGGAGCAGCTAGTCGGCCTGTGCGTGCAGTACGACCACCTGCGCCGGCAGGGCCCGGCCGGGCCGGACACGGACCCCGACGGCCGCGTCGGCCCCGATGGCGGCGCAGATGCTCGCGGCGGCGCGGCCGGGCATCCGGGTCCGCGCTCGCCGGACGGCGGCGATGCCGGGGACAGCTTCCCGGCCGAGCCGGGCCACAACCCCGGCCAGGACGGCGGCCACGGCGAGCAGGCCGGCCGGGCGGCGCAGGTGCTGGCCATGCTGGAGCACCAGATCCTGGCCACCGTCCTGCAGATCGTCTCCGGCCCCGGCGGCGTCGCCTCGTTCCTGCGCAGGAACCTGCTCGGCAAGGGCCTCAACGGCCCGTCGCTGCCGCTGGATGTCGGGCAGACCGACGACATCCCGGTCCATCTGCGGCGGCTGGTGGCCTTGCGGGACCAGACGTGCCAGTTCCCGGGCGGGTGTGACCAGCCCGCGTCCGCGTGCGAGCCGCATCATGTGGTGCACCGCCAGGACGGCGGCCGGACCAGCCTGGCGGGCCTGAAGAACTACTGCTGGTGGCACCATCACGTGGTGTTGCACGAGATGGGCTGGCAGCTCACCGTCCACCCGGACGGGACCAGCGAGGTGCGGAGCCCGGCGGCAAGATCATCCGCAGCCACAGCCCGCCACCCGCACCCGGGTAACCACCCCGGCCGGACCAACCGGCACCACCTTCGCCGCCAACCGGCCTGGACTCAGCGCTGCAGTCCGCCCCATGACCATCTCGGGATGCTCATGCCGTCGGGGACCTCGTCAGCAGACTCGTGGTAGCGCGACATGGTCGTCGTGGTGGCCCAGGCGAAGTAGTCGTGCAACACCTGCCGGACGGGCTCGGCTGCGTTCAGCCCCACATCGCCCATGGCCTGGTCGAAGCAGTCGATGGCTCGACGATCCATCTCCCCGTGGGGGCCATTGCCGCTGTGGATCCGTACGACCGACGTCTCGTCTCCATAAATATCGGAGTAGGTAGTTGGCCCGCCGAGAGCCTCCGCCCAGTAGGCAGCGAGTCGCACGCTGTGCTGGGGATGGACTCCATGGCTGAACGCGTGACTGAGTTCCTCGTCAGTCATCACCCGGGCATGCCACGCCTGAGCCAAGCGGAGCAGGCCTTCGCTGCCGCCAGCCGCCTCATACACGCTCTGCATGTCCCCAGGATGTCAGAGTCCTCAAAGACCGCAGGCTCAAGACATGACCGGCTTAACACGCATGCGCTGCGGGTTATCCGCCGCGCGGACCCAGCCAGATTCACGCGACGCCAACCGGCAAGGCAGGTGGACAGGTCCGACCGCGGCGCTGCCTTCTTAGGCCGCGATAAGGAACTCTTTCGGTCCGCCTGAGTCCCGCTTGGTTCCCTTGGGGGCATCCACGAACTCGAGGAGGATTCGCATGCGCAACCCGAACAGGATGATTGCCGCCGCTGCAGTGGTCGCCGCGGTTCTCGCCGCGGGCACCGGCGCCGCGGTGGCGTCGACGTCAGGTGGCAAGCCCGGCGCCCCCGCACCCACCGTGTCCGGCACCAAGACACCGGGCGGTCCGGCCGCTACCGGGGGCCAGAAAACGCCCGGCCCGGCCGATAACGGCAGCCAGGACCAAGCCGCGATCGTGGCGGCGGTGGCCGCGGAACTGAACCTCAGCACGGCTCAGGTCAGCGCGGCGCTCCAGCCGCTGTTCACGTCGGGCCCGGCCGACACCTCGTCGCTCATCGCGGCGGCCGCCAGTTCGCTAGGTGTCAGCACCCAGCAGCTCGCCACCGCGCTCGTGCAGGCCAAGCAGAGCCTGGCTCCACACAGCTGACGCGATCCCCGGTTAAGGAACGTGCGCGATACTGGCCGGGTGCGGGTGCTCGTAGTCGACGACGACGAGGCGGTACGCAGCGCGCTGACCCATGCGCTGCGGCGCGACGGCTACGAGGTGTCCACGGCGGCTGACGGCACCACCGCGCTGGCTACGCTGCTGGGGAACCGGCATGAGGCTGTCGTGCTCGACGTCCTCATGCCGGAGCCGAGCGGGCTTGAGGTGTGCCGTGCGATCAGGGCACGCGGCGATGACACTCCGATCCTGATGCTGACCGCGCGGGACCTGGTTTCGGACCGGGTCGCCGGGCTGGACGCCGGTGCCGACGACTATTTGGCCAAGCCGTTCGCACTGGAGGAGCTGCGGGCCCGGCTGCGCGCGTTGCTGCGGCGCAGCGGCGCGGGCGCCGAGCTGCTCCGGTTCGACGGTATCGAGCTCGATGTCGCGGCACACCAGGTAAGTCGCTACGGCGAACCGCTGCCGCTGACCAAGACCGAGTTCGCGCTGCTGGAATTGTTCCTCCGGAACCCGGGCCGGGTGCTGTCCCGGACCCAGATATTCGAATCGGTGTGGGGCTACGATTTCGGTCCGGAATCGAACGGTCTTTGGGTCTATGTCAGCTATTTGCGGCGGAAGATGGGCGAGCCGCGGCTGATCCAGACGGTCCGCGGGGTCGGCTACGTGCTGCGGGCGGACACGACGTGAGTCTGCGCACCAGGGTCGCGATCGCGGTCGGCGCGGTCGTGTTGGCCGTGCTCGGGGTCGTGGCGGCGGTTATCTATCCGGCGGTCGGCGCGAATCTGCGCAGCCAGGCTGACGCATCTCTGCTGCAGGTGGCCGGACAGGCGCCGACGATCGCGACGAAGCTCAAGCAAAGCCGTACCTCTCCCGGGCAGCTGGTCCCGTTCGGCGACACGCAGCTCCAGATCGTGCCCGCTTACGCAGTCGGCCCTACGAACGGATTCGTGGCCGTCACCGGCCACGACGTCCAGGTGGCGGACGGGAACGACAAGCCGTACTTCCACGACGAGGCCTACGGGGGTGTTGTCTACCGCATTTACACTATGCAGTTTGCGGGCAATCGCGGAGTGCTGGTTCGGGTCGCCCAGCCGGTGTCGGATGCGGCTTCGACGCAGGCGACGCTTGGCTGGCTGCTCGCCGCGCTCATCCCGGCCGGCGCGATCGGCGCGGCGGTGGTAGCGCGGCTGGCCGCGGGCCGGGTGTTGCGCCCGGTGGGCCGGCTGACCGAAACCGTCGAGCGGATCAGGGCCACCGGCGACCTGCGCGCGCCGATCCAGACGCCGGGCCATGACGAGATCAGCCGGCTCGGGCAGGCCTTCGCCGCGATGACAGCCGAACTGGACAGGTCGGCGGGCGCGCAACGCCGGCTGGTCGCCGATGCCTCGCACGAGCTGCGCACCCCGCTCACCAGCCTGATCACCAACCTCGAACTGCTCACTGAACGCCCGGACGACCCTAGCGCGCCGGCGCTGGCGGCAGCCGCGCTGGCCGAGGCGGGTGAGCTGCGTGTGCTGGTCAACGACCTGGTCGAGCTCGCGCGTGACGGGCCGACTCCGTCCCACCTCGAAGACGTCCGGCTGGATCTGGTTGCCGAACGGGTCGCAGCGCGGGCCGCCGGCCGGGCGCCGGGCCTGCGGTACGAGCTGGACTGCCGGCCAACGCTGGTCCGCGGCGACCCGGATGCGCTGGAACGGGCGATCGGCAACCTGGTCGACAACGCGCTGAAATGGAGCCCGCCCGATGGCCGCATCCGTATCTCGGCGGCCGGCGGGATGGTCGAGGTCAGCGACGACGGGCCGGGAATTCCCGCGGCCGACCTGCCGTATATCTTCGACCGCTTCTACCGGTCGGCCAAGGCGCGGGCGCTGCCCGGCTCGGGCCTCGGCCTCGCGATCGTGCGCAGGATCACCGACATGCACAGCGGAACCGTCGAGGCCATTCCGCAGCAGCACGGGGTGACATTCCGCATCACCGTGCCAGAGATCGCCGCGGACACGGCTACCGCGGAACCGACCCGGTACGCGACTGACCACCCGAGCCTGGGTCGGTGCGATGGCTGATCCCGGCGAAGGGGTGGGGACGATCCGCACGACAGAACCCGCTGGCCTGCTCACCTGGTAACCGAAGGGTGCGGGACCGCGCCGGTGTGGCATCCTGAAGAGGTCGAGAGGCGCTGCGACGGACTACTCCGCCACGCTCGACACCCCCGCTCATCGGCAAGGGCGCCTTCGAGGTCGATGGAGGCGGGCCATGACCGTGGTTGGTTGCGTTGCCGGGCTATGGCGGTACCCGGTGAAATCCATGGCAGGCGAGAGCCTGCACGACGTCGA
The DNA here is from genome assembly GCA_963795795.1 of uncultured Actinomycetes bacterium. Classification (GTDB taxonomy): domain Bacteria; phylum Actinomycetota; class Actinomycetes; order Streptosporangiales; family Streptosporangiaceae; genus Palsa-504. The sequence continues at coordinate 183,998 of CAWCJS010000003.1, forward strand.
GGTCTCGTGGAACGGCCTCGCGGGCGATCGCCGGTGGGCTTTCATCCGCGGCCACCGGGTCCGGAGCGGTTTTCCGTGGTTGACGATCAGGGATCTACCCGAAATGGCCCACTACCGCCCGCGCTTCGCCGAGCCGGACCGGCCCAACGCTTCCCCGACCCTCGTACGTACACCGATAGGCGGCGAGCTTGACGTAGCCTGCCACGAGCTCGCGGCCGAGCTCGGGCCCGGCGTACGTGTCATCAAGCAGGACCGTGGAGTCTTCGACACGATGCCCCTGTCCTTGCTGACCACGCAGACCGTAGCCAGCCTCGGCAAGCTGGTCGGCACCGACCTGGCGGTCGAGCGGTTCCGGCCCAACCTGCTCGTGGATGCCCCCGGGCTCGACTTCCCCGAGGACGCCTGGGTCGGCCGGGTCCTGCGCCTCGGCGCTCTGCGCATGCGGGTAGACAAGCACGACATGCGGTGCGTGGTGGTCACCGTAGACCCGGTGACGCTGCGCCGGAACCCTGCGGTCCTGCGCACCATCGCGCACGAGCGCGACATGCGGGTCGGGGTCTACGGTTCGACCGTGGAGCCGGGCCGGGTCGCGGTAGGGGACCTGGTCGAACTCGAACCCTGAACCCACTCCGGCCACCCCGTGCGCCGATCGCTCGCCGCATCCGTGAACCGTCGCCGCCTCCCGCTCGTGCCAATCGCATAGACGGGTCGCGTAATCGAGCGCGGCCCGCGGCCATGCGCCGGGGAGGCGAAGCGGTCATCGGCGATCACGCTTCAATTCCCGACCTCTCAGTCGTCCCGCCCGTCAGCACCCCTTCCCTGGCGGGCGGGACCCTGGCCACCGGCGCCGGTCACGCCTCAGCCCACGGGGACCGCGCGGAACCAGGCGTTGTCCTCCGTGAGGTAGCGGTCCAGCCGGAGCCCGGCGGTGGCCAGGGCGTCGGCCAGCTCAGCCGAATCCAGGCGCATAGACGTGAACGTCTGCGTCCAGCACCGGTCGCCGACGGCGTATTCGACGGTGGCCGAGACCAGATTCGGCGCCGGGCGCGACACGTCGCGCAGCCGCGCGATCATCGCGTCGCTCGCGTGCTCGGAATCCGCCGCCTCGGTAAACCACTCCGGCGTGTGCTGCTGGACGATGACACAGCCGCCGTCGGCCACGTGCTCACGGCAGGCGGTCAGCAGCGCCTTCCTGGTCCGCTCGTCAGCCACGTTGACCAGGTGTGACGCGAGCAGGACGGCATCGAAACGACGGCCGAGGGACAGCCCCTCGATGCGCGCGCATACGGTCGCGGCGCCGCGTACGTGGGCGAGCATCTCCGGCGACTCGTCGACGGCGACGACCTCGTGGCCGAGCGCGACGAGCGGATGGGTGACCCGCCCGGTGCCGCAGCCGAGTTCAAGGATGGACGCCCCGGGGCCTGCGGCGGCGTGCACGATGGCCGACTCGCCGAAATCGGGCAACTGTGCGTACAGGTCGACGGCACAGCCGTCCGGCGTGATCACGCCGGGACCGGTCCCATGGGGGCGCGCTACCTCGGTCATAAACCCATTTTGCCCGAACGCCGTGTGATCCCCGGCTACCGCCGGGGCGTGCCCGCAAAAAAGGCGGCCCGAACGGCCGCCTGCGGGAGCCCTGGGCGAAGGATCAGGCGGGAGCGACCGCCGAGGAAGCCGCTGCGGTCCACGGCGGGGTCGGCCCGGCTTGGTACGGCTCCGTGCCCGGTGCGTGCTCCTCGTGGCGATCGGCAGCGTGATAGTGGCGGTCGGCGGGCGCGTCAGCCGGCACGGCGGGCGGGTCCGCCGGCACGGCGGCCGGTGCGCCCGCCGTGGGCAGGTGGAACCACACGGTGGTCCCGGCCGAGTCCTTGAGGTAGCCCCACTCGGTGGCGAGGTGCTGGACCAGGAAAAGACCGTGCCCTTCGGCGGCGTACAAGTCACCCTTCACGATCGGGGCACCCGCGGCACCGTCGTCGATGATCTCGATCAGGACGCCGTGCGCGACGCCGATGACCACGATGGTGACCGATCCTCCGTCGACACCAGACCTGGTGTGCTGGATCGCGTTGGTGACGACCTCAGACGTCAGTAAAGTCGCCGCGTCGGAGTCCGCGTTGATCTGCTTCGAGCTGAACGTCTGAGCCACGAAGGCCCGGGCCAGGCCGACCTGCTCCGGGCGTCCCGGGATGGTCAGAGAGCCGAGGACCGCCGCGCGCGGGCTCCCGGCCGGGGCTCGCACCGCCGCGTGCATCGGGTCTTCGGGCCTCCGCTCGGCGCCATGCCCTGGTCGCACGGAATTGCCTGCGGCCGTTTCCATGGTGAGTCCTCCCATTAACGCGGAGATCGTGCTCTCATCTGCTCGCGACTCAGGCCCCGAAGTTTCGCCCGCTCCTTGCGTCACATCAGTGACTCTCGCCACCGTGACTTGCGCAGTTCGCCACTTATCACCCAGTTCGGCACCCGACCCATGGCCGATCTGTATTGCCATCCAGGCCCTCCCACGAGACCCCTGAATCGTCGGCAACTGCGAAAGATGGCATCTGCCAGGCCTTTCGCAATTCATCCGTTTTGTTCCGTTTTGTGAGTGCGTGACACACGTGCATTCTCACCCGATGATGGTGCCCGCGAGCCTGGCACGCAAGTGCGTGACGCAAGATTCTTTTATGAAATCCTAGATGGGATTTCGCGTTTCCTCTACGTGCGGTATCGTACTGCTTGTCACGGACGATGTGGAGTGTTCTGGTTACGCTCCGACACGCTGCGGAGAGTGCCGGCTTCCCCGCATCATCCGGCGCCGGAACTTTGCTTTCACCAGGGAAGTGAGCTTCTCGTGCCTCTTGGCCCTACCGTACGTAGGCGCAGGCTCGGCGCTGAGCTCAGGCGTCTCCGGGAGGCGCACTCACTCAAGCTTGAGGAAGTAGCCGAGCGGCTCGGCCTGGCCCCTTCGACCCTGTCCCGCATCGAGACCGGCAAGGCGCCCACCAAATCCGCGTACCTGACCGCGTTGCTCGAGATGTACCAGGTCAGTGACCCCGGTGCCCGGAAGGTCCTCGTAGACATGGCTAGGGAGGGCCACCGCAAGGGCTGGTGGTCCATCTACGACGACGTCCTGCCCAGCGGTTTCGACATCTACGTCGGCCTGGAGGCTGAGGCCTCGGGACTGCGCAGCTACGAGACGGACGTGGTGCACGGGCTCCTGCAGACCACGGACTACGCCGTCGCCGTGCTGCGTGAACTAAGGCCCCGCGACAGCCAGGAACAGATCGAGCGGGTGGTAGACCTGCGGATGGAGCGGCAGCGGCTGCTCGACCAGGATCCGCCGCTGGACCTGTGGCTGATCATGGACGAGGGCGCCATCAGGCGGAACATCGGCGGTCCCGCGGTCATGCGGAACCAGCTCGAGCACCTGATCCAGGCCAGCCGGTGGACCAACGTGACCATGCAGATTCTCGCCTTCGAAACCGGGGCCCACGCCGGGCTGGTCGGGCCGTTCTCGATCCTGGAGTTCCCCGAGCGCACCGACTCCGACGTCGCCTACACCGAATCCGTGGGCGGCATGATCTACCTCGAAAAAGACAGGGAAGTCCGCGCCTGCGCCGAGGCCTTTGACCGTATGCGCGCGGCGGCGCTTTCCCCGGCCGCGTCAGTTGAACTGATCCAGCGGGTGGCGGAGGAGTTCACCTGACCACATGAGAAAAGCAGCACATCAACGAAAGGAGAGGCGGATGGACACCGACCTCAACGACCTGCGCTGGTTCAAGAGCAGCGCGAGCAGCGCCGCAGGCTGCGTGGAGATAGCGCACCTTCCTGACGGGGGGGTCGCGGTACGCGATTCAAAGGACCGCAGCAGGGCGCCGCATTACTTCAACCGGCATGAATGGGAGTGCTTCCTGATCGGCGCCAAGGGCGGGGAGTTCGACCTTCCCGCCTGAGCGTTAGGCAGGAGGCGGCGGGGCGCCTTGCTCCGCCCTCATCTATCAATGTTCTCGGGGTAATCCGGGGGCACGAACGTATGTGCTGGGGGGAGGGGCAGAGGGCGGTGGACCAACGGTCCACCGCCCTCCGCATGTCGGCGGGCCGGTCGGGCTTCCCGGCGCCGGGGCTTAGCCGGAGTCCCCAGCGCCTAGTGCCCCCCTGCGCTCCGCTCTGGAGGCTCGGGCGCGATGCTCAGCCGGGCTCCGTTTCCAGCCTGTCGATGATCGTCCTGAGGATCTCGGGGGTCTCGCTCGGCTTGGCGCTGATGATGCTGAGCCGCTCCATGGCTAGCACGTAGCGGTCGACATCGGACTTCTTGTCAAAGTAAAGAGCGCTGGTGAGGTGTTCCAGGTACGCCACGTCCGGGAGGTCGGCATCGCCGAACCGCAGGATGGCGAACCCGCTCGGCACGGCGTGCCCGCCCATGCCGTCCTTGATGACCTGCAGGGTGAGGTTGGGCCTTCCGGTCAGGCTGAGCAGGTAGCGGAGCTGCTCCAGCAGGATCTCCTTGCTGCCCACCGGGCGCCGCAGCGCCGTCTCCTCCACGATGGCCCAGAGCTTGAGGTGTCCTTCTGCGAACCTGCGCTGCCGTTCCTTGCGAAGGATGACGTGCCGCTCGGCTTCGCCGATGGGAATGTCGCAGACCGCCAGGACCGCGGCGGTGTAGTGCGGCGTCTGCAGCAGGCCGGGTATGACCTGCGGCTCGTAGGCGCGGATCGCGGTGGCCGCTTCCTCCATGCCGACGTAGGACTGGAACCAGTCGGGCAGGATGTCGTTGAACCTGTGCCACCAGCCGGGGCGGCTGGCCTGCTCGGCCAGGCTCAGCAGCTGCTCCCGCTCCACCGGGTCGACGCCGTAGAAGGTGAGGAGGTCGAGCGCGTCGATCTCGCGGATGGCGTTACGGCCGAGCTCGATGCGGCTGATCTTGGAGTCCGACCCGCGGATCGCCTTGGCCGCCGCCTGCGCGGTGATCCCGCGGCTTTCCCGGAGTCGCCGGAGCTGGGTACCCAGCAGGATACGCAGCACGGTGGGTCCTTCGGTCATCGTCTCAACCATCGCACCTCCCCGGGGTGTCGGTACCGCCGCCGCCGCGGAATTGTCTCGCGCAATTGCGTGTGGCAATGCCTTGCCAACCGGCTTTCGACAAACGTCATGCTATCCCATTTGGGAATGCATGCCACACCCCAACATTGGCTACTTGGGCGACTTTCACGAGACACTAGTGTCTAGTCGAGATCAATAAGAACGGGACGCTTGTGGCGACTCGTGATGGCTTGCGGGCCAGCCGCCGGGGCGGGCGCTGCGGCCACAGCCCCGGCCGGGCCGCTGGTTTCACCCCAGGCTGGCCCTCGCCCCGCGCCCGGCTGGCCTGCGTGGATGCACCCGGTCGGCGCACGCGGAGGCCGATAATTGTCGCCAGGAAATCCGCATTAACAGGCAATGGACACAGTGGGCATAGCAAAGATCGCGATGACTGGCGGACGCGACTAAATCGCGGACATATCAGGTTCGGCGTGAATGTACCGCCACGGAGAAGGTCGCCGCCCCGGGCGAGCAGAACGGCCGGAGAATGGCTAACCGTCATTTGCCGAATAGCCATCGGGCCGTTCGAATTCACCTCGCCTGCGCCCGCGCACCGTCCGCTACCGGCCGTTCGCCTGCAGGAACGGGGCGAGGTACACGATCGACTGGGCTAGGCCCGGCCGAGAACGGTGCGACACACGTCGACGGGGGACAGGTAGCGGATTGCCGGCGGATAACCACCGTTCGTCCCGACACAATGGTCGGCGAAGGGAGTTGAGCCGGGTGTCCATATGATGCGTCCATGCGCTATCAGCCGCTTGGCGATTCGGGACTGCTGGTGTCGGTGCTGGGGCTCGGCTGCAACAACTTCGGCGCTCGCCTCGACGTGGACGGGGCGCGCGCGGTGGTGGACGCCGCCATCGACGCTGGTGTCACCCTGTTCGACACCTCGGACACATATGGCGGAGGCGGCGGCTCTGAGCGCGCGCTCGGCGAGATCCTCGGCAGCCGCCGGGATCAGGTCGTGCTGGCCACCAAGTTCGGCCACCAGGGCGCGGACATGGGTTACGGCCCCGCCGCCGGGGCGAAGGGCGGCCGGGCCTACATCCGGCGGGCCGTCACGGAATCGCTGCGGCGGCTGCGCACCGACTACATCGACCTGTACCAGCTGCACACCCCGGATCCCGTGACGCCCGTGGCCGAGACGCTCGCGGCGCTGGACGAGCTGGTGGCCGAGGGCAAGGTCAGGTACCTGGGCCATTCGAACTTCTCCGGCTGGCAGCTGGCCGACGCGGCGCACCTCGCGGCCGATGGAGGCCGCACCCCGTTCGTCTCGGCCCAGAATCACTGGTCCCTGCTCGAGCGGGAGGCCGAGGCGGAGGTCGTGCCCGCGGCCAGGCACTTCGGCGTGGGCGTGCTGCCCTACTTCCCGCTGGCCAACGGGCTACTGACCGGGAAGGTCAGGCGGGGCCAGCCCGTGCCGTCGGACAGCAGGCTGGCGGGCCGGTCGGCTTATGTGACCGAGGCGAAGCTGGACCGGGTCGAGGCGCTGATCGCCTGGGGCCAGGCGCACGGCGTCACGATCCTCCAGGCGGCGATCGGCGCCCTGGCGGCCCAGCCGGGCTGCTCGTCGGTCATCGCGGGAGCGATGAACCCCGAGCAGGTCAAGGCGAACGTGGCGGCTGCGGAGTGGATCCCGTCCGCGGCCGAGCTGGCAGAGATCGACCAGATCGTCCCGCCGCCAGCTAAGCGGTAGCCGGGCGGTCAGCCTCCGGCCACGGCCAGCTCGTACAGCGCCATGACGTTCGCGCCGAACATGGCCGAATACGACACCTGCGGGGTCAGGCCGCCCTGCTCGTAACCGCCGATGACCCCGATCACCGTCCCGCGCCCGGTCCGCGAGTCCACGCCGTCCAGGAAGGGCCCCCCGCTCGTCCCGTCGGTGTAGCCGCCGCAGTCGAACTCGAGCTGGTCCGCCATGGGCTCCCTGGTCCAGTTCCGGCAGGCGATCGCCTGATCGGCCGAGTCCGGGTAGCCGATGACCTCGACGAGCTGGCGGGCTGGCGCGCCGGTCTTGAGCCGTTCCGCTCCGGTCACGTCCTCTATACGTGCGGTCGAGCCCGGTCGGCTCACGCTAAGGAAGGCCACGTCGTCGTCCGGGTCGGACGAGGAACTCCACGAGGCGTCCACGTAGACCCGGGTGACGATCCATACCCCGTACGGGGCGGCGCCTGCGTGATACCCGGGCACGAACGCGACGTCGGCGACGGTCCCGGAAACACAGTGTGCCGCGGTGATGACCAGGTCGCGATGGGGACTGTCGATCACGCTCGCAGTGCAGAAATGCGACCCGAGCCGGCCTCCCGAGATGGTGAACAGCGCCCCGACCGCAGGGGTGCCCGAGAAGTCCCGCCCGGTGTGCGAAGGCGACACCGGATTGAGCAGCACCCGGAGAAAGCTCGGGGTGAGGTCGCGGGACGCGCCGCGGGCCGGGGAGATAGTAAAGCCGACGCCGACGGCTACCGCGACGACGAGCGCCACCCAGGTCAGCGGCTGCGAAAGCCACCGGGTCCAGCCCGCCCGGAACACCACCTGGTCGTCTCACCGCCTCGCCGTGGTCGCATGTGGTGATTTCTGACGACGTTCGACTCAATTGTGATCGACAAGGTGTGACAGTACCAGAGGCACCCACCGGAAAGCAGATCCGAACACCCCCCGGTGAGCTGGGAATTCACTGAGATGCCCCTGCGAGCGGCGGGGATTCCCGCGATCACCCCAAGTCTGCGCCGTCACCGCGGGACCCGGGTCTGCGGGTGGGGCCCGGCGGCCCGGTAGGCGCCCGGAGTGATCCCGTAGTAGCGGTTGAACCAGCGCGTCAGGTGCGCCTGGTCGGCGAACCCGGCCTCGGCCGCGGCCTGGGCGGGCGTCACGCCCTGGATGAGGAGCCGGCGCGCGGCCTGCACGCGGAGCTGGCGCTGGTAGTCGCTGGGCGCCATCCCGTACGCCTTCGTGAACGCCCGGTAGGCCGCGTACCGGCTGCAACCGGCGGCCGCGCCCAGGTCGTCGGCGGTCAGGTCCGCCGCCGCGTACCGGTCGTGGATGAGCTCCCTGATGCGAGCCGCGGCCCCGCCGTGCTCCGGGGGCCGGATCCGGGCGGATGCGTGGGGGAGGAGGAGCCTGGCCGTACCGGAGAGCCGCTCGTACCGTTCGAGCTCGCTGGCGGGCGTGGTCAGGGCGACGTGCAGCCGGCGCAGCGACCGCGCGACCGCCGGGTCGTCGATCACCGGCGAGCGGAACAGCGGGAGCGGCGCGTCGCCGATCAGCGTGGCGAAGAACTCCGGCCCGATGTGCACCATCCGGTAGGAGAACCCGCCCTCGCCCGCGGCGTGCCCGTCGTGCGGGTCGTCGGGGTTGAAGGTCATCACCATGCCGGCGCCGCTCACGTGTCGGCCGCGACGGCAGGTAAACGCCTGCGCGCCGGTCTCGGTCAGGCCGAACGAGTAGCTCTCGTGGCTGTGCCGGTGGTACACGTGCGCGGTGAAGTGCGCGTGCATCGCCTCGACGGGCACGCCGTCCACCCGCCAGTACCGGGCCCAGTCCTGAGTCCCAGCGACCGCCATGCCCCGATTATCCCAGGCCGATGATCTGCCCAGCGCGCTCCAGCGTTCAAGACCCGCCGCCCTCGGTCGGCCACGCTGGTCCGGTATGGATCACCCGGAGCTGCGCCGCAGGTTCGCGACGCTGACCACCGCCCACCTGGCCGACGCCTGCCTGCGCGCCCAGGTGCCCGTGCGATGTGCCCGCATGCACCCCGTGGTGCCGGGCGGCCGACTGGCCGGCCGGGTGGCCCCGGCCCGGCACGCGGGCAGCGTCGACATCTTCCTTGAGGTATTCGAGTCCGCCGAACCCGGCGACGTCCTCGTCGTCGACAACGGCGGGCGGCTGGACGAGGCCTGCGTCGGCGACCTTATCGTGCTCGAGGCCCAGACGGCCGGTCTGGCCGGAGTCATGATCTGGGGGCTGCACCGCGACACCGCCGACATCCGGGCGATCGGCCTGCCGGTGTTCAGCCTGGGCGCGATCCCCACCGGGCCGCTGAGCCCGCGGCCCCGCTCCGACGACGCGCTGGAGTCCGCGGTGGCGGGGGACTGGACGGTGGACGCGTCCGACCTGGTCCTCGGGGACGACGACGGCGTGCTGTTCGTGCCGGCCCACCGCGCCGAAGACCTGTTCGCGCTGGCCGAGACGATCCGCGACACCGAACGCCGCCAGGCCGACCAGATCAGGGCCGGCGTGTCGCTCCGCCACCAGGTGCGGTTCGCCGTCTACCTAGCTCGACGACAGGAGGAGCCCGCGCTGACGTTCCGGGATCATCTGCGCGCCGTCGGCGGGGCCATCGAGGAATAAGGCACACCCGAAGGAAACCAATGACCATCCGGTTCGACACCAAGGTCGCCATCGCCGTGCGCGGGGACCTCGACACCTGGCAGAAGCTGAACGTCACCGCGTTCCTGGCCAGCGGCATCGCCGCCAGCGTCGACGGCATCATGGGCAAGCCCTACGAGGACGCTTCGGGGAACACCTACCTGGAGCTGTTCCGCCAGCCCGTGCTCGTCTACTCCGCCGACGGCCCGACCCTGAGCCAGGTGCACCAGCGCGCGCTGGCCCGAGGGATGCCGATGGCGGTGTACACCCTGGACATGTTCACGACCGGAAACGACGACGACAACCGCGCCGTCGTCCGCCCCGTCGCCGCCGCCGACCTTCAGTTCGCCGGGCTTGCCCTCCACGGGCCGCGCAACGCCGTCGACAAGATATTCAAAGGCGTTACGCTCCACCCATGAGGGCAGCCTTGTACACCAGGACCGGGCCGGCGGCGGAGGTACTGAGCGTCGAGGAGCTGGACCGGCCCCAGCCGGGGCCCGGTGAGGTACTGGTCCGGGTGCGCGCGTCGGGCATCAACCCCACCGACTACAAGATCCGCGCGGGCCTGACGCCGCGGCCCATCGACGGCTTCCAGGTCCCGCACCAGGACGGCGCGGGCATCATCGAGGCGGTCGGGGCCGGGGTCGATCCCGGGCGGGTCGGGCAGCGGGTCTGGTTGTGGCTCGCGGCGGCCGGACGGCGGTGGGGGACCGCCGCCGAGTGGACGGTCCTGCCCGCGAGGCAGGCCACACCGCTGCCCGACGGCGCCTCGTTCGATCTCGGTGCCACGCTGGGCGTGCCCGCGATGACCGCGCACTATTGCCTGTTCTCCGACGGTCCGATCACCGGCCAGACCGTGCTCGTGGCCGGAGGGGCCGGGGCCGTGGGTCACTTCGCCATTGAATTGGCCAAACGAGCGGGCGCGCGGGTCATCGCGACCGTGAGTAGCTCCGAGAAGGCGGCGCTGGCGGAGCAGGCGGGCGCGGACCTGGTCGTGAACTACCGCAACGCGGACGTGGCCGACCAGGTGCGCGCGTTCGCCCCGGCCGTCGACCGGGTGATCGAGGTCGCGCTCGGCGCCAACCTGGCGCTCGACCTCGCGCTGGCCCGGGCGGGGACCACGGTCGTGACCTACGCGGCCGAGCCGGCCGATCCCGTCCTGCCCGTGCGGGCCTGCATGACCGCCAACGTGATGCTCAAGTTCATCCTGCTCTACGGGGTGGCGCCGGCCGCGCTCGATCAGGCGGCCGAGGACATCACGGCGGCGCTCGCCGCGGGCGACCTCACCGGACTGCCGGTGCACAAGTTCGCGCTGGAGGACATCGCGGCCGCGCAGCAGGCCTGCGAGATCGGTGCCGTCGGCAAGGTCCTGGTCACCCCTTAGCGGTACGCGCTGAGGCCGAGCTTGGTGGCCAGGCCCAGGCCGCACACGGCGACGACGACGCGGAACGCCTGGGCGGGCACGCGGCGGGCGATCGCCGGACCGATCCACCCGCCGATCAGGAAGCCCGCCGCGAGCGGGACCACCAGCTTCCACCTGACGTCGCCGAACAGCGCGAAGCACACCGTGGCCATGGCGTTCGCCGCGCCGGAGACCGCGTTCTTGATGGCGTTGACCCGGACTAGCGGTTCGTCGAGCATGCCGGACAGGACCACGAGCAGCATGATGCCCGCGGCCGCGCCGAAGTACCCGACGTACATGGCGACCGCGAAGAGCGCCAGGCGACGGGCCAGGCTGGGCTCTCGCGATGGCTCCGGCTCCTCGGCCCGTTTCCTGAGGGCGGGCTGGACCAGGAGAACGACCGACGCCCCGGCGATCAGGAAGGGCACCACGAGCGCGAAGCTGCCCGCCGGGGCGGCTAGCAGGACGGCTGCCCCGGCCGCACCGCCCAGCGCGGTGATCGCGCCGAACCTGAGCACCCGTCGGCCCTGCCCCTCCAGCTCCGGCCGGGACCCGGCCACCGATCCCGCCCCGGTGAGCACGAGCGAGACGGTGTTGGTCATGTTGGCGCTGAGCGGCGGCACCCCGAGCGCGAGCAGCACCGGGTAGGTCACCAGCGACGCCACGCTCACCACCGTGCTGAAGATGCCGCCCAGGGTCCCGGCGGCCAGCAACAGGAGCACATCAGAGATCTTCATCCGATGTCAGGATTGCGCAGTTCAGTGCCTATGGGCAGGTCTGGACAGGCTCAGCGCGTGTGATCCCTGTCGCATTGGTTCGCCGGACGCATAATTGTTTGAGGTCAAATGATTTGACATGGAAATAGCTGGTGGCCGAGACTGGCGGCGTGAGCGAGGCGTGGGCGCTGCCGTTGGCGGCAGAAGAGGCGCCGCCGTCGGAACGGGTGCCTGGAGTAGCAGGACCGTGCGCCGAGGGCGGCACGGGACCTGGGCACGGCTACGGTGCGGGCTGGATCTGGGGTGACGCCGAGGGCGGCATTCCCGCCGACGCGCCGCTGCACCTGCTGATGCTGGGCGCGTCCCGGGTCATGACCGCGTACTACGTGAGCACGCTGACCCAGGCGGGCGTGCAGGTCAGCCCGGCGGGACTCGGCGTGCTGCGGATCCTGCTGGCCGGGGATGGCCTCAAGTCGAGCGACGTGGCGGCGCGAGGGTGGTCCTCGCCCGGGACCCTGACATCCGTGGTCAACACGCTGGTCCGCGAGGGCTACGTGGAGCGGCGCACGGACCCGGGGGACCGGCGGGTGGTCAGGCTGTACCTGACCGACCAGGGTCGGCGCACGTGCCAGGACTACTACGCGCTGGCCGGGCCGGCCTGGCGGGACGCGTTCGACTTCGTGAGCGAGGCCGACGAGCCCGTGGTCCGCAAGTTCTTCACCGACATGATCGAGCAGTTCAGCGAGCTGGCCAGGAAGGAGCGAACCCGGTGACCAGGAACGGGGACGGGGATCGGTTCTGTCAACCGAAGTTGACAGAACCCGTTCGTCAACATAGGTTGACGCCATGACGGGGGAAACCGGGCTCGCGATCCGCACCGAGGACCTGCGCAAGACCTATACAGCCAAAGGCGGGGACGTGCCCGCCGTTCGGGGCATCGACCTGTCGGTCAGCACAGGCCAGTTCTTCGGCCTGCTCGGGCCGAACGGCGCAGGTAAGTCCACCACGATCGGCATGCTGACCACGCTCGTCCTGCCCACCGGCGGCCGTGCGTGGGTAGCCGGCCTGGACGTGGTCGCCGACCCGGTCGGGGTGAAGCGCAGGATCGGCGTGGTGACCCAGAACAACACGCTCGACATGCAGCTGACCGTGGCGGAGAACCTGGAGTTCCGTAGCAGGTTCTTCGGCCTCAGCCCGCGCGAGGCGTCGCACCGGGCGGCTCAGCTGCTCGAGGTGTTCGGCATGGCGGACAAACGTAAGGCCATGTCCACCGACCTGTCTGGCGGGCAGGCCAAGCGCCTGCTGATCGCGCGCGCCCTCGTGCACCGCCCGGATGTCCTCTTTCTCGACGAGCCGACCGCCGGACTTGATCCGCAGACCCGCGTGAACCTGTGGGACATCCTCCGCGTGCTGCACGCCGAGGACCAGACGATCCTGCTGACCACGCACTACATGGAAGAAGCCGAAGCGCTCTGCGAGCAGGTCGCCGTAATGGACCACGGCCAGGTACTCGCCTCAGGGACCGTTAACGAGCTCAAGGACGGCGTGGGCGCCGAGACGGTGATCACAATTAGGTACGAGGACCTGGTCCCCGACGACATCCCGGCCTGGGCCGGGCTGGCCGACCGTCCCGGCGTCAGCAAGGTGGAAACCGAGGGAGACCATATCCGAGTCTTCACCCGTGAACCCGAGGGCGTGCTTGGCGAACTGGTCACCGCGGGTTCGGCCGCCGGGCTGACCGTACGCGACGCGACCCAACTCAAGCCCAGCCTGGAGACAGTGTTCTTGGCCCTGACTGGACGGGAGTACCGCGATTGACATCCTCCGCCGCCTTGATTGATGGCGGGGATTCCAGCCACTACGCCGATTGGAGCAGCGGGTGAGGTTCGCGGTTCGCAGGCCCGGCATGCCGGAAGCCTCCCCGCGCAGTCACGGCGTGTCCCGCCGCGATGTTCCTGGCTGCGTTCACATCCGCATGGCTGGAGTATCCGCAGGCGGTGCACTGGAAGAAGGCTTGGCTCTCACGCGACTTCGGGTCCACCTGCCCGCACACCGAGCAGCGTTGACTCGTGAACGCGGGATTGATCTTCTCCACCCGGCCGGGCGCTTTCTCATCAAGGCGGCGTACCAGAAGGCCCCAGCCCGACCGCAGGATCTCCCGGTTGAGCCCAGTCTTGGCCCTGACGTTGCTGCCCGGGTGCTCCAGCGTGCCCCCCGCGGATCGGGTCATGTTCTGGATCCTCAAGTCCTCGACCCTGACCACGTCGAATCGGCGGACGATGTTTGTGCTGGCCTTCTCGGCCCAGTCCTTCCGCCTGTCCGTCTCCCGGGTGCGCAGCCGGGCGATCGCGTGTTTCACCCTCACACGGCGGTTCGATCCGCGTTTCGCCTTAGCCAGCTTTCGCTCCAGGCGCCGCATGCGCCACTGCTCGCGCTCCGTCAAGCCGGGGGCGTGGAGCAGTTCCCCGGTGGACAGGGCCGCAGAGACGGTCACGCCCCGGTCGATGCCAACGACCTCACCGGTGCCCGGTGTGGGAATCGGGGCTGGAACGGCGGCGAAGGCGACGTGCCAGCGCCCGGCCCTGTCATAGGTCACCCGGTACGACTTCACGCCCAACGGCACAGCGCGGGACCAGCGGAATCTCACCCACCCGACCTTCGGCACCCATACCTGTCCGATGTGGCGGGACACGCGGCGTACGTCCCACTGCTGGCCGCGGCGGCCCGTGACCCGGAATCCCTCGTCGCGCCCGGCCTTGCGCCACGACGGCCGCCTGGCTGGGTTCCGCGGGTCAAAGAAGGCAGCCATCGCCTGGGCAAAGTCGCGGAGTGCCTGCTGTTGCACCGTGGCGGAGCCTGCGGCGAGCCAGGGGTGCTCCGCCCGCGCCTGCGTGAGTTGCCGACACTGTTCCAGGTAGCCTGGGGCGCTCGTGCGTCCCGGGTGCCAGTGCGAATGCTGCTCGACGGCGAGGTTCCACACATACCGGGCGTGGGCGCAGTAGTCCAGCAGCACTGCCTGTTGCGTGGTCGTAGGGAGCAGTCGGTAGCGGGACATGCGAACATACTAGCGAACACCACTGACATTTCTGGGGAGGTGAGGCGGCGTCTTCTCCCCGGCCCAAAGACCGGGGTGGTCATGCCGCGATCCTGATGGCCATCACCACACAAAACACCCCGACTGAAACTGCCGAACGTATAAGGGTTCCTGCGGCGTCCGAGGTCGCCGCGCTGATCATGGATGCGCCGGTACCCCGGCCCACCTTGCTCAGGACGTTCAACGCCATGATGGCGCGCGAGTTCCGGGTGCTGCGGCGCAACTCCATCTCCCTGTTCACCCGGGCCGTCATGCAGCCGCTGCTGTTCGTCTTTGTCTTCGCGTACGTGTTCCCGAAGATCGGCGGCGGCTTCTCACTTGGCGGCGGCGCGGCGGCCGCCTCGGCCGCCTCCCGGGCGGGCACGGCGGGCAGCATCAACTTCGCTACGATCCTGGTGCCGGGCCTGATGGCCTCCATGCTGCTCATGCAGGGGATCATGGCCGTGACGTTCCCGCTGGTGATGGAGTTCTCCTGGCAGCGCACGATCGAGGACCGCGCGCTGGCCCCGGTGCCGATCCGGGTGCTGGCGATCCAGAAGATCGTGGCCGGCGCCGTCCAGTCCTTTATCGGCGCGTGCATCGTGTTCCCGATCGTGCTGTTGGTGCACGCATCGGGGCAGGCCCCGCACGTGCACGTGACCAACTGGGCCCTGTTCGCCCTGATCCTGGTCTTCGCGTCGCTGCTCACCGCCTCCCTCGGGCTGCTGCTCGGCACGCTGATGGACCCGCGCAAGATGCAGATGCTGTTCGCCGTGATCCTGCTGCCCGCCACGATGCTCGGCTGCGTCTACTACCCCTGGTCGGCGCTGCACCACATTCGCTGGCTGCAGATCGCGGTCCTGGTCAACCCCATGGTGTACATGTCCGAGGGGCTGCGCGCCGTGCTCACTCCCGTGCTCGGGCACATGCCCATGTGGGCCGTGCTGCTCGCTCTCGTCGGTGGCACGGTGGTCTTCGGTTACCTGGGCACCCGCACCTTTACCAAGCGGGTCCTCAACTAGACTCGCGGGACGGTCAATCCCTCTTGGTAGTCATGTGAATACTCTCCGATAGCTAGGATGGATGCTCTAGCGATCAGCCAGGGGAGTTCCGTGACGGAACACGGCGCGGTGACCGCGCCGCCGAGGGGGAGACCAGCATGACCAGGTTGGGTGATGGCTTGTCCGCGGCCCGGAGCCACCCGCGCGGCCGACGGGCAGCGGCCGTGGCGATCGGCGCCCTGGCCGTGGTCCTCGCCGCTCCTGCGGCCGCGTCGGCCGCTCCGGAAGCTCCGGCCGTCATCGCCACCATCACCGTCGGCAGCCAGCCGTGGGGGGTAGCGGTCAACCCGGTGACCGGCACGGTCTACGTCGCCAACAGCTTCAGCAACACCGTGTCGGTGATCAGCGGGCGGACCAGGACGGTCACCGGAACCATCGACGTCGGCTCGTTCCCGACCCAGGTCGCGGTCAACCCGCGGACCGACACGCTCTACGTCACCGACTACACCGCCGACACGGTATCGGTGATCAACGGGCGGACCAACATGGTCACCGACACCGTCACCGTCGGCACCCAGCCGGAGTGGATCGCGGTCAACCCGGTGACCGGAACCGTCTACGTCGGCAACCAGATCAGCGACACGGTGTCGGTGATCAGCGGGCGGACCAACACGGTCACCGCCACTATTCCGGTCGGCAGCGGCCCGGAGGGGGTCGCGGTCAACCCGGTGACCGACACCGTCTACGTGGCCAACACGGGCAGCGACTCCGTGTCAGTGATCAGCGGGCGGACCAATGCGGTTACCGCTACCATCACCGTCGGCACAAACCCGACCGGGGACGCGGTCAACTCGATGACGGGCATCGTCTACGTGGCCAACGCGGGCAGCGACTCCGTGTCGGTGATCAGCGGGCGGACCAACACGGTCATCGCCACGATCCCCGTTGGCAGCAACCCAACCGGGGTCGCGGTCAACCCGATGACGGGCACCGTCTACGTGGCCAACCTTTCCGGCGGCACCGTGTCGGTCATCAGCGGGTGGACCGGCCGGGTCATCGCGACGGTCACCGTCGGCGGCCACCCGGTCGGGGTGGCGGTGAACCCGATGACCGGCACGGTCTATACCGACGACAACTCCGGCACCACCGCGTCCGTGATCTCCCGCTAGCCGGGCGGTTCGGTGGCCTGGCTGAAGGCGACCGGGCACGTGAGGTGGGGCACCGGGGTTTGAATGAGCGCCGGCCGCGGTGTCGGCGCGGAGCGGCGAGGCCCGGGGACAGCGGTGCCGGCCAGCACCGCGGCGCAGGCGAACGCGGCCGCGCAGGTCCAGCTAATCAGGACGAAGCTGGACCGGAACTTCGCTGGGTGGAGGTAGGCCGCGCCGGTCAGGCCGGCGATGGGCGGCAGCGCGGCGATCCAGAACAGGCCCGCTACCCGCGACACCGCGTTGTTCACCCCGGAGGCGAGACCAGCCATGGAGTCCGCGGCGGAGTTCATCGCGGTGGCGGTCAGAGGTGGTACGACGGCCGCCAGGCCCAGCCCGAACAGCAAGGCCAGCGGGAACACGACCGTCCAGTAGCCGGCGTGGCCACCGATGCGCACGGCGAGCACGGACGCGCCCGCGCACGCCAGGCAGCCCGCCACTAGTTGTGGCCGGGGCCCGATCCGCTGAGCCAGTCGGCCGCTGGCTCCTGACAGTAGCAAGGTCACGGCGGTGACGGGCACGAGCGCCGAGCCCGCCACCACCGGGCTATAGCCGGCGACGATCTCCAGGGCAGGAATGAACACGAACGCGAAGCCGCCGAGGGCGCCGTAGAGGACGAAGGTGACGGCGTTGGCGGCGCTGAACTGCGCCGACCGGAAGATCGTCAGCGGGAGCATGGGATGACTCCCGCGTCGTTCGGCGACGGCGAAGGTGGCCGAGGACGCCACGGCGAGCACTGCGGCAGCGGCGAATCCCGGCGACGCGACGCCCCCGCCGGGCAGGACGATGATCGCGTAGGTTATCGAGGCCAGCGCGGCGACGCCGGCTAGCGCGCCCAGCCAGTCGGCGCCCCCGGACTGCGTGGTGTCCCGGGACTCGGGAACGTGGCGCAGCGTCGCCCACGCGGTCACCGTGGCCACCGGGACGTTGATCAGGAAGATCCACCGCCAGCTGCCGGCTTCCAGCAGCCACCCGCCCAGGAAGGGCGCGATCGCCGCGGACACCCCGCTGAAGCCGGCCCACGTCCCGATCGCGAGCGTGCGTTCGTCGGGCCGGAAGCTCGCCTCGATGATCGCCAGGCTGGCCGGGGTCATCAGCGCGCCCCCGATGCCTTGCACGGCCCGCGCGGCGATGAGCCACCCGATGCCGGGTGCGACCGCGCAGAGCACCGACGCCGCGGTGAACCAGCACAACCCGACCAGGAATACCCGCCGCCGCCCCCAGCGGTCGCTCAGGGAGCCGGCCACCAGGATCAGCGAGGCCAGGGTCAGCGTGTAGCTCGTGACGGTCCATTGCAGGTCTTGGAAGCCGACGTGCAGGTTCCGTCCGATCGCGGGCAGTGCGACGGCCACCACGGTGGAGTCGATCCCGGCTACCGACGACCCCAAGATCATCGCCGCGACCACCCACCGGCCTTGCGCGGAGCGGTAGGCGATCAGACCGCCCGGGCCGGAGCCGTCGGTGGGACCTGGCTCGCGCGGCGCTCTGCCGCGCTCGCTATTCGAGGGTGAGGATGATGCGCTCGTGGACGATACCGCCTTCCAGCTCACGGTGGGCCTCGGCGGCCTGCTGCATGGGCATGGACTGGTGCGCGCGCAGCCGGAGCCGTCCATCGGCCAGCATGGCCATCGTCTCACCCAGGGCACCGGGAGCACGGTCGGGCGTGGGTTCGGACAGTCTGACGCCGAAGTCAGCGGCGGCGGGGTCCGACAGGGTGATGACCCTGCCCGGCCCGCCCGCCAGGGCCACCGCGTCCGGCAGGACACCCTGGCCGGCCGCGTCGAAGACGGCGTCCACCTCGCCCAGCGCGCGGACCCGGTCGGCGACACCCGGGCCGTACCGCACCGGCGTCGCGCCCAGCTCGCGGGCGAGCGTTTCGTCGTGCTCGCCGACCGCGCTGATCACCTTGACCCCCCGGGTGACCGCTAGCTGCGTCGCGATGACGCCGACGGATCCGCCGCCGCCGAACAGCAGCATCGTCTCGCCGCTCGTGACGCTGAGCTGCCGGAGGACACCGACGGCCGCCTCGGCCGAGCTGGGCAGCGCGGCGGCATCGAGCCACGAAACGGCGTCTGGCTTGTGCGTCCAGATCGACGCGACCGCGTACTCGGCGTAACCGCCCAGGCTGAACAGCAGGGTCGTGACGGCGTCGCCGATGGACGTGCCGGTCACGCCCGGCCCGACCGCGTCGACGGTGCCTGCAGCCTCGAAGCCGAGCACGGCGTCGGGGGGCAGCGGGATGGCCCGGAGATAGCCCGCGCGCAGGGCGAGATCGGTCGGGCTGATCCCGGCCGCCTTGACCTTGATCCTGATCTGTCCCTCACCCGGGTCGGCCAGCGGGACCCCAGCCCACTTCAGCACCTCGGGCGGCCCGTATCCGGTCATGACAATCGCGTTGGGCATGGCAGTTCCCTCGATCTCGGTGGTCACCTGTCCCGGCCCCGGCGGGCGGGTCGTGGCTCTCCACCCGAACGTACGTGACATATCACGTAACTGGCAAGCGAGAAGGCCACGGTAAGGGGAGCGCGTGGCCTGCTGGCGCCGGGACCCGGGCGGCAGGGTCTCGTCAGTGCTCCGCCGGGCGCCAGCCGACGGGCGGCGGGAGCGTGCCTTGCCTGATGATGTTGGCGTACACGCACTCCAGTGCCTCGCTGAGCGGCCCCACGAGGCCCTCCGGCAGCCCCTCGAAGAACAGGCGCCGGACCAGATCCACGTGCCCGGGCGCCGCAGCCTCCAGGGCCTGCCGCCCGCGGCCGGTCAGTGTCACCTCGGTGACCCGCCGGTCCGTGGCGGACAGGCCGCACGCCACCAGGCCTCTGGTGCTCATCCGCCGCACATGGTGGGACACCCGGCTGCGCTCCCACCCGATCTGGGCAGCGAGCACCGTGATCGGCATCGGCCCCGCGTCGGCCACGCTCAGCGCGGTCAGCACGTCGTAATCCGGTAGCGACATGTCGCTATCGGCGAGCAGCTGGCGGTTCATCTCGTACGCCAGGCGCAGTTGCACCCGGATGTAGGCCAGCCACACCCGCTGTTCGTCCGCGTCGAGCCACCCGCCGGCGGGCGCTGGGGCCGCCTGGTCGCTACGTGACATATCACCTGACCTTAGGGCTCGCGGCCGTCACCGACGTCGGCGGGGCACGGGAAGGCAGGTCTGGCCGGTCGGGAATACCGCTTTGCGGCCGAGTGCTGTTAGGCTTGGTCGCTGACCAGTCCGGTGCTCAGGTGCCGGACGCGCAAAAGCGGAGGAACCACCTCCCACCCAGTCGGCCCGGTTTACACCGAGGCAGGCGGGTCTGGCCAGACGTCTTTGGCGGCGTGTGCGCGTAAGCGCACGTGGATGCCGGATATGAGCTGGTACGGCGTATCCCTGTGGGGTGCGCCGTAGTCGTGGTTGCCCCGCTGAGCGCGTAGCTCGCGGGGCTTTCTCGTGTGCGGCCCCTCCGGGACGCAGGCAGGCAAAGGCTCGCGGGCGTGGTCGGTGGCTGCCGCCGCCGGATGGACCGGCGGTGGAGGAAGGCTCATGGAGGTCACATCAGCGTCGAAGCGCGTGTTAACGAGCGCATCCGTGCCCCCGAAGTCCGGCTCGTCGGGCCGAAGGGTGAGCAGATCGGGATCATGTCGGTCGCCGAGGCACTTAAGCTGGCGGCCGAAGCCGATCTCGACCTGGTCGAGGTCGCACCGACTGCGCGGCCACCTGTCTGCAGGCTCATGGACTACGGCAAGTTCAAGTACGAGTCCGCGGTGAAGGCCAGGGAGTCGCGCAAGAACCAGACGCAGACGGTCGTGAAAGAGATCAAGCTCCGCCCTAAGATCGACCCGCATGACTACGGCACGAAGAAGGGCCACGTCGAGCGGTTCCTCAAGGCGGGCGACAAGGTCAAGGTGACGATTATGTTCCGGGGACGCGAGCAGTCGCGGCCCGAACTGGGCTATCGCCTGCTGCAGCGTCTCGCCGAAGACGTGGACGGGCTCGGCTTCGTGGAGTCGCAGCCCAAGCAGGACGGGCGGAACATGATCATGGTGATCGGCCCGCACAAGAAGAAGAGCGAAAACCGGGCCAACTCGGGGCAGGCGAACAGCCGGCCGGTGCCGACCCAGCGCACCGCCGCAGAGCCGCTGCCCCCCGCCCCCGTGGAGAGCGAGGCCGCCTCTGACGACGGCGGGGCGGAGCCCGGTACGGCCTAGCCGGAACCGGTTTCATCGCCCGGCGGTATCCATCCCCGGCGTCTAGCGCCGGGGAAGGGGATCGCTGTGCGCCGTGACCAGCGCTCGGACCATACGACGCAGGAAGCGCCGCGGCAGCAGGGCCGTGGTGACGAATGAGCGAGGACATGCCATCCCGTCCGTACGGGGCGGCAGAGCAGGAATGGAGACGACGGCGACCATGCCGAAGATGAAGACACACAGCGGTGCCGGGAAGCGGTTCCGGCTGACTGGTACCGGCAAGGTGATGCGCCGCCGCGCCAATCGCAACCACATGTTCGAGCACAAGTCGTCGCGCCTGACGCGGCGGCTGTACGGAGAAGTGACGCTCGCTCCCAGCGACGTCAAGGAGATCAAGAAGCTGCTGGGCAAGTAGCCCGGCCCGCGTAAGGGGAGTCAGAACAATGGCACGCGTGAAGCGGGCGACCAACGCCCACAAGAAGCGCAAGGTTGTCCTGGAGCGGGCCAGCGGCTACCGGGGACAGCGGTCCCGGCTGTACCGCAAGGCCAAGGAACAGCTTCTCCACTCGATGACCTACGCCTACCGCGACCGCAAGGACCGCAAGGGCAATTTCCGCCGGCTGTGGATCCAGCGGATCAACGCCGCGGCCCGGGCCAACGGCATGACGTACAACAGGTTCATCCAGGGCCTGCGCGTGGCCGGGGTCGAGGTCGACCGGCGGATGCTGGCCGAACTCGCGGTGGCGGATGAGTCCGCGTTCTCGGCCCTGGTCGAGGTGGCGAAGAAGGCGCTGCCCGACGCCTCCGGGTCGGCGGCCGCGTAGCACCGGCACCGATGGCCGGGCGGATGGCCCCCTCGGCTCAGGGCGGACACGCTGGCGGCGGATACCCCGGTGGCGGATATCTCGGCGCCCACTCACCGCGGCTGAAGGCCGCGCGGCGCCTGACCAAGCGCGCCTTCCGCCAGCATGACCGCGCCTTCCTGGCGGAGGGCCCGCAGGCGGTGGCGGAGGCCTTCCGCTATTCCTCTGGCCTCACCGACCTGTTTGTCACCGGGCAGGCCAGGATCAAGCACGGCGACCTCGTCGCCGCGATCGCCGAGGCTGGCGTGCCCGTGCACGTGGTCAGCGGCGAGGTCATGAGTGAGCTGGCCCAGACGGTGACCCCGCAGGGCCTGCTGGCGGTCTGCGGCTTCGTCGACGTGGCGCTCGCCGCGGTGACCAGGCCGGCTCCGTCCCTGGTCGCGCTGCTGGCGAACGTCCGCGACCCGGGGAACGCGGGCACGGTGCTGCGGACCGCCGACGCGGCCGGCGCCGGCGCCGTGGTGTTCGCCGACGCGTCGGTCGACCCCTATAACGGCAAGTGCGTGCGCGCGTCGGCCGGGAGCCTGTTCCACCTGCCCGTGGTGGCCGGGGCCAGGCTCGAGGACGCCGTGGCCGCCCTGCGCGAGGCGGGCCTGCGCATCGTGGCTGCGGACGGGCGCGCCGGGCGCAGCCTGGATGAGGAGGACGTGCAGGCGCGCCTGGGGGAGCCGACCGCCTGGATGTTCGGCAACGAGGCGTGGGGCCTGCCGCCCGCGCTCGTCGCGCTGGCCGATGAACCCGTCGCGGTCCCCGTGTACGGGAAGGCGGAGAGCCTCAACCTGGCCGCCGCCGCGGCCGTGTGCCTCTACGCGTCCGCGCGGGCGCAGCGAGTGCAAAGCGTTATGCGCGAGGGCGGTTATGAGTAATCGCCGGGTGGCATAGAGTAATTGAAATAGGACATAGAGAATTCACATCTCGGGTCTGTCACGGTGACGGTATACGCGCTAAAGTCTGATCACAATCCGTCACCCAAACCGTGACAAATCCGGCCGCCGGGCGATTTCGGTGCGGATACGCCGGACGGAGGCTGTTCAGCAGTAATGGATGAGCTCGTAGCGGGCGAAGGTGGGGCGTCATCGCCCCCCGCGGCGAACCGCGAGACCGCTGACGGTCGTGACCCCGGCGATAGCCCCGTCTCCGAAAGCCCCGTCTCCGAAAGCACCGTCCCCGAAAGCACCGTCCCCGAAGGTCCCGTACCGATCGGGAGCCTGATCTTCGCCGATGAGCTGCCCGACGGGGTGGTGGTCGCCGACGAGGTAGGCCGCATCATCGTGTTCAACCGGGCCGCGGCCCGCCTGACCGGGCTGGACCCCGCCGAGATGATCGGCAAGTTCGTGTTCGACGTGCTCCCGCTCCGCGATTCCGACGGCAGCGACTGGTGGGTGTTCGCCGATCCGTACCACGGCCTGGCCACCCGCACCCGCCACCCCGAGCGATCGCTGCACCTGGCGGACGGGACCGAGGTCCTGGTCTCGATC
Source organism: uncultured Actinomycetes bacterium (assembly GCA_963795795.1). Taxonomy (GTDB): domain Bacteria; phylum Actinomycetota; class Actinomycetes; order Streptosporangiales; family Streptosporangiaceae; genus Palsa-504. The sequence continues at coordinate 207,326 of CAWCJS010000003.1, forward strand.
GGGTACGTCCGTGACCGCCCGCCCGAGCTGATCCTGCGCAGGCTCGTCGTCAGCCTGCGCAGCGCCCAGCACCGGGAGCGGCTCGAGCGCAGTCGCGCCGAGCTCGTATCGACCGTCGCGCACGAGCTGCGCTCCCCGCTGACCAGCGTCAAGGGCTTCACGGCCACGCTGCTGTCCAAGTGGGGCAAGTTCACCGACGACCAGAAGCGCGTGATGCTGGAAACGGTGAACGCCGACGCCGACCGCGTGACCAGGCTCATCACCGAGCTGCTGGACGTGTCCAGGCTCGAGTCCGGCCGGATGGAGGTGCACCGCGAGCTGGTCGACCTACCGAAGCGGGCCAGGAGAATCATCGAGGGCCGCGTCGCGGCCGGGGACGACCCGGACCGGTTCCGGCTGGAGGTCCGCCCCGGCCTGCCCGAGACGTGGCTGGACGCCGACAAGATCGACCAGATCCTCGGCAACCTGGTGGAAAACGCCGTCAGGCACGGGGCTGGTATCGTGACGATCGTGGTGGAACCAGCACACCTGGACGGCCAGCAGGCTGCGGTGCTAGCTGAAGCGGCTGGCCGCCGCGGTGCTAGCTGGAGCCGCGGGACTGCGGAAGCGGCTGCCGCCGCGGGCCCCGGACCGGGCGAACCAGACGCGGCCGCCGTTTCCGTGCGTGACCAGGGCGAGGGCATCGCGCCCGACGTCGCCTCGCGGGTGTTCCGCCAGTTCTGGCGCGCCAAGCCCCGCGGCGGCAGCCGCTCCCGCCAGTACGGCGGCGGCACCGGGCTCGGCCTGTACATCGTCAAGGGCCTGGTCGAGGCGCACGGCGGCACCATCGGCGTCTGGCGTGCGCCCGGCGGCGGCGCCGAATTCCGATTTATCGTGCCCGCGGGGAAGGTCGCCGGCTGACGCGTCGCCTTGATGGCAGCGCGTGCGGGCCCGGTAAGGTAAATTCCCTTCGGGCTATCCAGCACCGCGATTGGCGGGCGCTACTTCTTGGGCGCTGAGCTGGGCAGGCTCTGATGCCGCCCGGTGCCGCCAGCCGGGTGAAAACACCACGCCTGAGGTGGGCTCCACCATCGCTCGTTCGGAATAAGGAATGGCCTAAACCCAGCCGGGTCCCCGCCTGGGTATGGCCCGCAGGAAGCAGGACCTCATGCCCGCATCAGAAGCAGACAGGAAAGACCAGCCAAATCAGGCTGCCGCCGCACTAGCCCCCGATGAGGTCGCCCGCGTCCTAGCCGAGGCGCTCGCGGCCGTCGCGGACGCCGGGACCCTCGAGGAACTGAAGACGGCGCGGATCAAGCACGACGGCGACCGGGCGCCGCTGACCCTGGCCAACGCGGAAATCGGGTCGCTGCCCGCGCAGCAGCGCGCCGAGGCCGGCCGGCGGGTGGGCGCGGCCCGCGGCCAGCTCAAAGAGGCGCTGCGCGAGCGGCAGGCCCAGCTTGAGGCCGAACGCGACCGGCAGGTCCTGATCACCGAGGCGGTCGACGTCACGCTGCCCGGCGCGCGCATCCCGCCGGGGGCCCGCCACCCGGTCAGCACCCTGTCCGAGCGGCTGTCCGATGTGTTCGTCGCGATGGGCTACGAGGTGGCCGAGGGGCCCGAGGCCGAGGCCGAGTGGTACAACTTCGACGCGCTGAACATCCCGCCCGACCACCCGGCCCGGGAGATGCAGGACACCATCTTCATCGCCAGCCCGGCGGGCCCGGACCACAAGTCGGGGATGGTGCTGCGCACGCACACCTCGCCGGTGCAGATCAGGTCCATGCTGACCCGGCCGCTGCCGCTGTACGTGGTCAGCCCGGGCCGGTGCTACCGGCACGACCCGCTCGACGCCACGCACAGCCCGGTGTTCCACCAGATCGAGGGGCTCGCGGTGGACGAGGGGCTGACCATGGCCGACCTGCGCGGCGCGATCCAGTCGTTCGTCGACGCGATGTTCGGGGTCGGGCTGCGCACCCGGCTTCGCCCGGACTACTTCCCGTTCACCGAGCCGTCCGGTGACGTGTCCATGGAGTGCCACATCTGCCGCGGCGCCTCGGCCAAGCCCGGCGGGGATCCGTGCCGGGTGTGCAGATCGCAGGGCTGGATCGAGATCGCGGGCTGCGGGATGGTGAACCCCCGCGTGCTCGTGGCGTGTGGCATCGACCCGGACCGGTACAGCGGGTTCGCGTTCGGCCTGGGCATCGAGCGCAGCCTGATGATCGGCCACGGGGTGACCGAGATCAGGGACGCCGTGGATGGCGACGTCCGGTTCAGCCGGGCGTTCGGGATGGAGATCTGAGATGCGGGTGCCACTTTCCTGGCTGCGCGAGTACGCGCGGCTGCCCGAGCCGGTCGACGTGACCGAGGTGGGACGGCGGATGACCGCGGCCGGGTTCGAGGTGGAGTCGCTGGAGTCGGTCGGGCACGACATCCGCGGCGTGGTGATCGCCCAGGTGCTCTCGATCGAGGAGCTGACCGGGCTGAAGAAGCCGATCAGGTACTGCCGGGTCGCGGTCAGCGACGCCCAGCTTGACGGCCCGCCCGACGAGGCCTCCGGGGTGATCTGCGGGGCAGTCAACTTCGAGGTCGGCGACCGCGTCGCGCTGGCGCTGCCCGGCGCGGTACTGCCCGGCGGGTTCGACGTCGGCGCGCGCGTGACCTACGGCCACATGTCCGAGGGCATGATCTGCTCGGCCAGCGAGCTGGCCGTCGGCGATGACCACACCGGCATCATCGTGCTGCCGCCGAGCGCGCCGCTCGGCGCGGATTTCGTCACCTACGCCAAGCTGCGCGACGAGGTGTTCGAGTTCGCGGTGACGCCCGACCGCGGGTACGGCGTGTCGGTGCGCGGGCTGGCCCGGGAGCTGGCCAGCGCGTTCGGCGTGCCGTTCACCGATCCCGCCACGACCGCGCTGCCCGACGCGACGCTGCTCGGCGGGGCCCTGGACTACGTGGGCCCGGACGTGTACCCGGCGCGGATCGGCGACCCGACCGGGTGCGACCGGTTCGTCCTGCGCGAGGTGCGGGGCTTCTCCCCGTCGGCGCGCACGCCGCTGTGGATGTGGATGCGGCTGGCCCGCTGCGGGGTCCGGTCGGTCTCGCTCGCCGTCGACGTGACCAACTACCTGATGCTCGAGCTCGGCCAGCCGCTGCACGCGTTCGACCGGGCCAAGCTGACCGGGGAGATCGTGGTGCGCCGGGCGCGGCCCGGCGAGCAGCTCGAGACCCTGGACCACGTGACGAGGACGCTCGATCCGGGCGACATCCTGATCACCGACGCGTCCGGGCCGATCTCCATGGCCGGCACGATGGGCGGGCTGAACACCGAGATCGACGACGACTCGACCGACCTGGTCGTCGAGGCCGCGCACTTCTCCGCCGAGGGCACGGCCAAGATGAGCCGCCGGCACCGGCTGCACAGCGAGGCGTCGTACCGGTTCGAGCGCGGCGTGGACCGCGAGCTCCCGCTGCGCGCCAGCGCGAAGGCGGTGGCCCTGCTGGCCGGGCTGGGCGGCGGCCAGGTCGTGCCGGGCTGCACGCACGCGTCGGTCGACGTGGCACCGGTCGTGATCTCGATGGCGGCGGATTACCCGGACCGGGTGGCCGGGGTGGTGTACGGCCGGGACACGGTGGTCCGGCGCCTGCGCGAGGTGGGGTGCGCGGTCGTGCAGACCCGCGAGGCCCCGCCCACGATCGCCCCGTGGCGAGCCGAGGAGCCCGCGCGCCCCGAGGACCCGGCCGAGTCCGCCTCCGCGGGCACGGTGCCCGCGCTGCAGGTCACGCCGCCGTCCTGGCGCCCCGACCTCACCGACCCCGCCGACCTGGCCGAGGAGGTCATCCGGCTGGAGGGGTACGAGAGCGTGCCGGCCCGGCTGCCGCGCGCGCTGGCCGGGCGCGGCCTGACCCCCCGGCAGCGGCTGCGCCGCTCGGTGGCCCGGTCGCTGGCCGACGCCGGGTACGTGGAGGTGCTGTCCTCGCCGTTCGCGTCGCGGTCGGACGCCGACCTGCTCGGGCTGCCGCCCGAGGACATGCGCCGGCCCGCGGTGGCCGTGGCGAACCCGCTGAGTGAGGATGAGCCCCTGCTGCGCACGACGCTGCTGCCCGGCATGCTCCGGGTCCTGGCCAGGAACATCGGCCGGGGCTTCACCGATACCGCGTTGTTCGAGATCGGCCTGGTATTCCGGCCGCGGCCCGGCGCCGCGCCCTCCGCGCCCATCCTCGCGGTGGACCGGGGGCCGACCGTGGCCGAACTGGCCAGGCTCGAGGCCGCGCTGCCGGACCAGCCTCAGCGGATCGGCGCCGTGCTCGCGGGCGACCGGGCCCTGGACGGGTGGTGGGGACCGGGCCGGCCGGCGACGTGGGCGGACGCGATCGAGGCGGCGCGCACGGTGGGGCGGGTGTGCCGGGTGCCGCTGGACGTCCGCGCCGACCGGCACGCGCCCTGGCACCCGGGCCGCTGCGCGGCGATCTACGCACAGGTCAGGTCGGACGACGCCGACGGGCCGCCGCGGGAGTGGCTGGCCGGGCACGCCGGCGAACTGCATCCCCGGGTGATCCAGGAGTTCGGGCTGCCGGACCGGACCTGCGCGATGGAGCTCGACCTCTCGGTCGTGTTCGCCGCGGCCGAGGGCGTCGGCGCGGTGCAGGGACCGCAGCTGTCGGCCTACCCGCTGGCCACGCAGGACGTCGCGCTGATCGTCAACGCGGCCGTGCCCGCCGCCGAGGTGGAGGCGGCGCTCGTCGCCGGCGCCCCCGCCGAGCTGCTGGAGGGCGTGCGGCTGTTCGACGTCTACACCGGAGCTCAGGTCGGCGAGGACCGTAAGTCGCTGGCCTACACGCTCCGGTTCCGCGCCCCTGACCGCACCCTGACCGCCGCGGAGGCCACCGCGGCCCGGGATGCGGCGGTCGCCGAAGCCGAACGCCGGGTGGGGGCGGTCCTGCGCAGCGGGTGATGCGACCGTTTGCGAGAATTGTCCCGCTTTGGTTGCGACAAATGGCGACTTTCTGTCACTATATGATTACCGGAGACCACATCACAGCGTGAGCCGGAGGGCGGCGACATCCCACGACGCACGGTGGTGCGAACCCGCGCACCCGAGCCGGCCGCGAGGACGACGTTCCGTGACGTGTTCACGGTGCCCGAGTTCCGGGCCCTCTGGCTGGCCCAGCTCCTGTCGGTGGCCGGGGATCAGCTGGCCCGCGTCGCGCTGACGATCCTGGTGTACGACAGGACCCGCTCGGCCCTGCTCGCCGCGGTCACGTTCGTGGCCAGCGTCGTCCCGACCTTCGTCGGCGGCGTGACGCTCGCCTGGCTGGCCGACCGGTACCCGCGCCGCGCCGTCATGATCGCCTGCGACGTGATCCGGTGCGCGCTCGTGCTGATTATGGCGCTGCCGGGCATGCCGCTCGCCTTGCTGGTCGCCCTGCTCGTCCTGGTGACGCTGGCCGGAGCGCCGTTCACGTCGGCGCGTGCGGCGGTCTATCCGGATGTGCTGTCCGGTGACCGTTATGTTATGGGGACCGCCGTTACCCTCATCACGTTCCAGTTCGCGCAGGTCCTGGGGTTCGCGGCAGGTGGCGCGGCGGTCGGGTTCTTCGGGACGCGCACGTCTCTGCTGGCCGACGCCGCGACCTTTGCCGCGTCGGCGCTCGTCGTCCGCGCCGGGGTTCGGGCCAGGCCGGCGCCCGCCGGCTCGGCCGGCGGCGTGCACCATCCGGCCCGGCTGGCCGGGGTCGTCGCCGGTACCAGGCTCGTCTTCGGCAGCCCGGCGCTGCGCGCGCCCATGCTGTTCGGCTGGCTGGCCGCGTTCTACAACGCCCCGGAGGGTGTGGTCACGCCGCTGGCGCAGGAACTGCGCGGCGGTGCCGCCGCCGTGGGGGTCATCCTGGCCGCGCAAGCACTCGGAGAGGCGCTGGGTGCGGTCACGCTGAGCCGCCTGGCCACGCCTGCGGCGCGGCTTCGCCTGATGAGCCCGCTGGCGGTGACCACCTGCGCGATCCTCATCCTGTTCGCGTGGCGCCCGGGATTGCCCGTTTCGCTGCTGATCCTGTTCGCCTCGGGCCTGTGCGCGTCCTACCAGCTGGCCGCCAACGCCGCGTTCGTCGCCGCGGCACCGCCGGAACAGCGCAGCCAGGCGTTCGGCCTGGCACAGGGCGGGATGAGCCTAGGGCAGGGGACGGTGATGATCCTGGCGGGGGCCGCAGCGCAGCACCACGCCCCGGCCCGGGTGATCGCGGTGTGCGGCGCTGTCGGCGCCATGGTGGCGCTGGCGACCGCCGTCAACTGGGCCCGTGATCAAGGGCGGCAGATAGACAGCGCAGACGAGCGCTCGCAATAGGGGGCTATCCCCAGCTGTCGCCGTGCATGGGTCGTCCTTTCTCGGTAGCGGGGTGTGCGGGTGGACGGGATCGGGATCTAGCCCCAGCTGTCGCCGTGCATGGCGTGGTCCTTTCTGCGAGGTCCGTCTGTTACGTGTCACGCTGATCAGGTTCAGCCCCAGCTGTCGCCGTGCATGAGCTGCTCCTTTCTGCTGGTGAGGGGTGTGGCAAGGGTCGGTGAGGGCTAGCCCCAGCTGTCGCCGCGCATGAGCATATCCTTCCTCTGAGTGCACGAGTGGATTCTCTGAGTAACACTCCTAACGTTGCGTGTGCGGTGGTGGTTCAGCCCCAGCTGTCGCCGTACATGCCGTTACTCCTTTCGCGTCGTAGTCGCGGCAAATGTCGCGACTACTTATTGTCGTCGCAAATGCATGAGAAGGGTACTTTGCGCGTAATGTCGGGAAAAGGTTAAACCTAGCGTGACCTGATGTAACCTGCGTGCCTTGGCGGAACTCCTGGGGGCGACTGGGACCAGGCAGGCAGGGTATTGTTCTGTCAGGGAGTAGCGGCGTTTTCACGGTTTGCGCCCACCGGGCCGGACAATGCGGGACAATAGTCACGCGCGCTGCTACGCGGGTAGCTGTAAGGAGATCCTGATGGGCTTGATCCGTCGCCTGCTGCGGCGGACATCAACCGTTAGTTCCTGGCCGCTGTGGATGTTGCCCCGGTGGCTGATCATCTTCGTGCTCGCCGTCATTTCCCTCGATCTCGGTGCCATCGGATACGCGGCCTCGGTGACCGCGATCAAGGCGTCTGATCTGCGCGTGTTCTTGGTGCTCCTGGCCTGCACGGCGGCTTCCGTCGAGCTGACCAGGAAGGCGGGGGAGCAGGGCGGGGTCATCAAGGACGTTCAGGGCGTCTGGGAACTGCCTGTCGCCATCCTGCTGCCCCCGCTGTACGCGCTGATCGCGCCAGCGGTCCGGATCGGCCTGGTGCAATGGCGGGTTCGCCAGGGCATGCTCCACCGGCGGGTGTTCAGTTGCGGGTCGATCGGCCTGTCCTACGGCGCGGCTTCCGTGTTTTTCCACTGGGCCTGGGGCATGGTCGCCCCGGCCACCGGGGAGACGCACAGCCGCGGCTGGGCCTGGGTGGCCCTGGTGATCGCGACCGTCCTGGTGCGGACGGCGCTGAACAAGGCGATGATCATGACGGCCGCGAAGGGTACCAACCCGGCCATGCGGATCCTGAGCGAAGTCTTCGGCGGTGAGTCACTCTACAACGACGCCGCCGAGAGCTCCATAAGTGTCCTGGTCACCTACGGCGTAGCCGGAATCCTGTGGCTCGGCCCCATCGCCCTGCCCGTGGTGAACCTGCTCCAGCGCTCGCTGCGCCACGCCCAGCTTGTCAACGACTCTCGGGCCGATTCCAAGACCGGCTTGCTCAACGCGGCGACCTGGGAGCTTGAGTCGGTCTCGGAGGTCGCCCGCGCGGTCCGCACCAAGTCGCCGCTCGCGGTGGCTCTACTGGACATCGACAAGTTCAAGGTCATCAACGACACCTACGGCCACCTGGTTGGCGACCAGGTGCTCAAGGAGATCGCCGCCACGCTCAAGACCATGCTGCGGGATTACGACCTGGCCGGGCGGTTCGGCGGCGAGGAGTTCTCGCTGCTGCTGCCGCAGACCAGGGCGGTGGACGCCTTCCGCATCGCCGAGCGCATGCGCGAGAACATCGCGGCGCTGAGCTTCATCGCCCCGGGCGCGTCGGGCGGGGAGCGGGTGCAGGTCACGGTATCGATCGGGGTGGCAGCGCTGGACGCAGGCAGTCGGCGTCAGCTAGCCGAACTCCTCGCCGCGGCGGACGCGGCGCTGTACCGGGCCAAGGCGTGCGGCCGGGACCAGGTCCAGATGATCAGCACGACGAGAGGCCTGAGCGCCATCACCGGAACGGATCGCGGCTCCGGCGGTCACCAGGACGCACCGAGCGTGTTCCGCCGCGCGCAGAGCTCCTAATCCAGAATGATCCCGGGTTCCCGGCCCTGCCCGGGCTTCCGGGATGTGGCGCCTTGCTCAGGACCAGCTGCTGGTACGCATGATGGCGTTCCTCCTTCATGGGACTAGATGAGCTGCTGGGATTCAGGTTTCTGACGTGCTTAGGACCAGCTGCTGGTGCGCATGACGGCTTCCCTTTCTGTGCTGGGGTCTTGTGCGGCTGCGGGGTCCCCTATCCGGCGCTCGCGAGTCAGGTCGCGGAGCCTAGCCGACGGAGCGGAACTGCGACCGGGCATTTGCGAAATTTCCGGCATCCCGGGCATGACGGCCAGGTGCCTAAACAAACAGTCACCATATCACTACTGAGAGTGACGAAGATGGATGCGGCAAATCTCTCTGAGTAATGGAATTTTGACGTTCGGCAGTCCTTAACGCGACAATCCGGGACACTAGCTAGTACGTGTTCCCCCCGACCCCGGTTCAAGTTCCCCCCGAGCCTGGCTCAGCCTCCCCGACCAGGTTCAAGGCAATCGTGGCTGCCAAGGAGACGCTGGTGGATGCGACTCGCTCGATGCGCGCGCGCATCGTGGGGCCGCGATCCTGGGCGATCTGGGAGCTGCCCCGCTGGCTGGTCGCCTTCGTCAGCCTGGTGATCCTGGCCGACGCGGCCATCCTCGCGTTCGAGGCCAGCCGGGTGACCATCCACCTGCACGACCTCGGGCTGTTCGGCGGGCTGCTTATCTGTAGCGCCGCCACCGTGGAGCTGACCAGGCGGATCGGCGAGAACACCGGGTTCGTCAAGGACGTCCATGCGACCTGGGAACTGCCGGTGGCGATCCTGCTGCCGATGGCCTACGCGCCGGTCCTGCCGATCATCCGCTTCGCCCTGACCCAGTGGCGGATTCGCCGGGTCCCGGTGTACCGGCGGGCGTTCAGCGCGTCCGCGATCGGGCTCAGCTACGTGGCCGCCGCGCTCGTCTTCCATGCCCTCATCCGCCTGGCGCCCGGCGCGGCCGCGAACCCGGACCGCCACGCCCTGGTCTGGATGCTGGTCGTGGCGGTCTGCGCCGCCGTGCAGTGGAGCATCAACGCGGGCCTGGTCTGGACCGCGATCAAGGGCTCGAACCCGGGCGTGAGCATCCGCGAGGAGCAGTTCGCCAGGGAGCCGATCTACAACGACCTGAGCGAGCTCTGCGTCGCGGTCCTCGTCACGTTCTGCCTGGCCAGCAGCTGGATCGTGCTGGTCTTCGCGTTCCCGTTCATCACCTTGCTGCAGCGGTCCCTGCGGCACGCCCGGCTGCTCAGGGATTCGCGGGCGGACTCCAAGACCGGCCTGCTGAACGCCGCCGCCTGGGAGGACGAGTCGGCCGTCGAGGTCGCGCGCGCGGTACGGACCAAGACGGCGCTGGCCGTGGCCATGGTGGACATCGACCGGTTCAAGACGATCAACGACATGTACGGTCACCTGCTCGGCGACCAGGTCCTGCGTGAGATCGCCCGCACGATGACCACGATGCTGCGCGACTACGACCGAGTCGGGCGGTTCGGCGGCGAGGAATTTTCCGTGCTGCTCCCGCAGACCAAGGCGCCCGAGGCGATGCGCATCGCCGAGCGGATCCGGTCGAACATCGCCGCGCTGTCGATCAACCCGCCGGGCGCGGCCGGCGGGGAGGCCGTGCACGTTACCGTGTCGGTCGGGGTGGCGGCGCTGGACGCCGGCAGTGATAAGACGCTTCCCGACCTGCTGGCGGCGGCGGACGCGGCGCTGTACCGGGCCAAGCGCTGCGGCCGGGACCAGGTACAGATGATCAGCACGACCAGGGGCCTGAGCGCGGCCGGTAGCACCGCCGGCAGCCCCGCGTGGGGCGCCAACGGCGCCAACGGCGCGGACGGCGACGCGCACGACATCCGCCCACCGCAGGAACCGAGCGTCTTCCGTCGGCCCGTCACCACGGGACCGGCCCGGTAGACCAGCCGCTAGCTCGTCGTCGGCGTGGACACGGGGAGCACCGCCACGATCATGGCCGCGCCGGTGTGGCACTGCGACGCATCGCCCGTCCTGAGCAGGTCCGGGGTGTTGTAACTCTGGCAGGTCCAGCCGCTGATCGTGACCGGGGCACCCCCGCCGGTGCCCGCCACCTGGCCGTCCCTGATTCTGGCCGCGTACTCGATCTCGATTTCCAGGGCCGTCGCGCAGCTCACGGTGCCCTTGACGACCTTGATGATGACCGGTACGTCCGCCGCGGTGCGCGTCGTGCCGCAGGTCACCTCTGACCCAGAAGCACCCAGAAGCCCCAGAGGTCCCGGAGGACCCGGAGGTCCCCGCTCCCGGCCCGCCGGATGAGCAGCCCGCCAGGAGGACCGCGCCTCCCGCCAGCAGTGCGGCCGTCCCCCGCCCGCGCGCCCTCCGGATGATGAAGTCCCTGGTCGCGCCCCACACCCCCGTCCGTTGCACGGTCCAACCGTACGCCCACCAGGTCCGCTCGCGCCCACCCGCCGACCTGCCTCCCGGGAGGACCGCACCGGCCGCATGGCCGGATGTCCGGTCAGGCGGCGCGGCGACGGACCAGCCAGATGGTCGCGGCGATTAGGAGCGCTGACAGCGCGAGCAGCCAGCCGCCCTCGATCCACTGGAAGGGCCAGAGGCGGCTGGCGGGCTGGTAGCTGGTCCACTGCGTGTAGCCGTGCTGGACCAGACACTGCGTGGGGGTGAGTCCCTGCACCTTGACGGGCGCCACCGAAGAGGGAGGGCAGAGCTGCGTGAGGAGCTGCTGGGAGGGTTGGCCGGGGAAGGCGAACCTGCCGCCTCTGGTCCACCACTGGCGCACGATCCACGCGGAACTGGGCACGTTCGGGTTGCTGGTGATCAGGGGCGTCGCGTAGTGCCAGCGCAGGTACAGGCCGGCTGTGAGAGCGAGCCCGGTATAGGCGGCCAGGGTAGCGGCGATCGCGGGGACGACACGGCGGATGAGCATGCCGGCCAGGGCGCCGATCGCGAACGCGGCCAGCGTCCAGGCGGCGAACGTGACCCAGCGCAGGTCGAACAGCTCGGGAGTGAACGGGGAATTGTTGCCATCGGAGAAGAACGGCTGGACGTACCAGGAGAACACCAGGCTGGTCACCCCGGCAGCGGCCGCCACCGTGACCGCGAGCGGTACCAGCTTGGCGAGCGCCCAGCGCCACCGGCCGAACCCCAGCGTCCAGGTGTACCGGAACGTGCCGGTCTCCAGCTCCCGGGCCAGCACCGGCGCGCCGGCGAACGCCCCGATCAGCGCGGGCACGGTCTGCAGCATGACCGAGGCTGCCAGCGCCTTGTCGCCGTAGGCGAAATTGAAGTTGCTGAGCATATCCGCGCAGGCAGGAAAGCTGGCCGGCGGGCAGCCGGTCACGGCGGCGTAGCCGTGGCGCGCTTGCAGGCCGGCGATCCACAGGTACACGGCCCACGCACCCAGCAGCGCGGCCACGCCAGCTAGCGCGATCCGGTGCTGCCGCCAGGTGACCCAGGCCATCCGCCGCCACGGCAGCGGCCGCGGGCTCGCGGCCTGCTCCGGACGGGCAGGCACGGTCAGCGCGGTCATCGCGTCACCTCCGTCGCAGGGTCCCTTGTTCTCGGCGGGGTGGGCGGCGCCGCGGCGCCGGGCTCACGCAGGTAAGCCAGCGCGAGTTCTTCCAGGCCGACCGGACGAGCCTGCCAGCCGGGCGGGACCGGATCGGTCGCGGTGGCCCGGACCAGCAGGTGGGCCTGCGCCCCGGCCCGGCCGGCATGCACCACCGGCCGTTCGGCATACCGGGCGGCCTCGGCGGCCGGGCCGGTCAGCAGGCGATGGGTGGCGAGCAGGTCCGCAACCTCGCCGGCCACCTGCACCCGGCCCCGCGACAGCAAGATCAGGTAGCCGGCCACCCGCTCAAGGTCGGCGAGCACGTGCGAGGACAGCACCACCGACACGCCGTCGGCGGCCGCCGCCGTCAGCACGGTGGCCATGAAGTCGTGCCGGGCCACCGGGTCCAGCATCGCCACCGGCTCATCCAGTACCAGCAGCCGCGGCCGCAGGGCCAGCGCCAGGGTCAACGCGAGCTGCGCCCGCTGGCCGCCAGACAGCTTGCCCGCCTTCCTCTTCAGCGGGATGCCCAGCTCTCCCAGCCGGTCCTGCGCGTAGGGCTGGTCGAAGCGTCGGCTCAGATTACGGGTCAGGTGCAGCATGTCCGCGGCGGACAAGCTCTTGTACAGCGGCGTGTCCTGCGCGACGAACGCGATGCCGTCCAGCGCGGCGGGCGACCCGGGCGGCCGGCCGCCGAGCACGGTGACGCCGCCCGCGGACGGCGCCGCCAGGCCGACCGCCAGGTTCAGCAGCGTGGTCTTGCCCGCGCCGTTCGGGCCGGCCAGCGCGGCCACATGCCCGGCGGGTATCGCCACCGTGCATTCGCGCAGCGCCCAGGCGCGGCCGTACCGCTTGCCCAGGCCGATGGTCTCGATGACGTTCATCTCATGCCTCCTCCTCGTGGGTGGCAGTGACCGTGAGGTCATGGCAGCCAGCGTCCCGGCCGGAGGCGGCGGGCGCATCACGCGCCGGAGGTAGCGCGGGTCCCTCGTTGGAGGGATACGCCGGAGGGTTGCGCGGAGGTACCGTGCAGGTGTGCTGGACCGGGTGCGACGCAGGGCGTGGGGGCTATCGGGCCGGCTGATCGCCTCCTACATCCTCGTCACGCTCGCTGTCGTGGTGCTGGTCGAGGCGCTCGTGCTGGGCTTCCAGGTGCCCTCGCTGGCGGACAACGGCCAGCTCCAGGCCCAGGTGGACGCCACCGCGCTGAGCTATGGCCAGCAGCTCGCCCAGCGCTATCCCGGCGGCCTGCCGGTCGGAACCCTGCTCGGCGACCCCGGCCAGCCGGCGCAGCCGGGCCTGGCCCGGCCGGCCCCGGACGGCACGCTGGCCGTCCCGGCGATCACGGGCCCGGTCCACAGCGACCAGGCGGTCACCGCGGTCGTGGCGATCGCCGCCGATGGCACGGTCCTCGCGTCCTCCGCGCCATCGCTGTACCCGCCCGGGCGGGCGGCGGCCAGCGAACTCCCCTGGCCGGCCACCGAGGCGATCGCAGCCGGCCCCGCCTCCATGACCGTCAAGCGCCCCAGCGTGTCCACGCCGCACGGCAGCGTGCTGTGGGACCTGGTCCGGGCGGCGGGCGCCGGCACCGGCAAGCCGTCGGCCGGCGATCCGGGACTGGTCGCCTACGTCTACGCCCAGGCGCCGTGGTCGCTGTCCGGGTTCATCAGCCCGGTCCGCGCCTGGGACGAACTGGGTCAGCTCGGCGAGAACGGCCCGCTGCTAGTGAGTTCCTTCGTGCTGCTGATCGCCATCGTGCCGGTCGGCGTGCTGTTCGGGCTGCTGGCCTCACGCCGCCTGGTCCGCCGGGTCCGCCGCCTGGAACAGGCCACCGTCGCGGTCGCTGACGGCGACTACACCGTGGCCCTGCCCGTCTCCGGCCGGGACGAGGTGGGCCGGCTGGAGGCCAACTTCAACACCATGACCGGCCAGCTCAGCTCCGCGCTGGCCGCCGAACGGCAGCGCGCCAGCGGCGACGCGCGCGCCGCGGAGCGGGCCCGGATCGCGCGGGAGATCCACGACGCGATCTCCCAGCACCTGTTCGCCCTGCGGATGATCGCCGCCGGGATGCGCCGGGCCGACCCGGACCACCAGCCGGCGCTGGCCATCGAGAGCATCAGCGAGGAGGCCCTGCGGGACATGCAGGCGCTGCTGATCGAGCTGCGCCCGGCCAGCCTGGACGGCGCCGGGCTGGCCCCGGCCCTGGCCGAGATCTGCGCGGCCTACCAGGAGCGGCTCGGCGTCACGGTCGACGCCAGCCTGGACGACATCACCGTCCCCGCGCCCGTGGAGCACGCCCTGCTCCGCATCACCCAGGAGGCCTGCGCCAACGCCGTCCGGCACGGCCACGCCCGCCGGCTCGCCGTGTCCCTGGCCCGCCAGGACGGGCGCGCCGTGCTGGCCGTCACCGATACCGGCACCGGCTTCGACCCGGCCGCCCCGCACGCCGGTTCCGGGCTGGCCCACATCCGGGACCGAGTCGCCGAACTCGGCGGCACCCTGGACATCGACAGCGCACCCGGGCGTGGCGCGACGCTCACCATCCGGCTGCCGGTGCCATGACGATCCGCGTGGTGATCGCCGACGACCACCGCGTCGTCCGCGACGGGCTGTGCTACCTGCTCGGCCAGGAACCAGACATCGAGGTCGTCGGCGAAGCCGGAGACGGCCGGCAGGCGATCGACCTCGTCGCCGCCACCCGCCCGGACGTGCTGCTGCTTGACCTGTACATGCCCGGACTGGACGGGCACGCCGTGCTCGCCGCCCTGCACGACGCCCCGCACCGGCCCGCCGTCGTCGTGCTCACCTCCGCCGCCGACGACGAGCACCTCGTCCGCGCCATGCACGCCGGCGCGACCGCCTACCTGCTCAAGACCGCCCCGGCCGAGCACGTCATCACCGCTATCCGCGACGCCGCCGGCGGCACCGCCAGCCTCAGCCCAGAGCTGCTCACCCGGCTCACCCGAGCGCTCCGCCGACCGCCCCCGCCGGACCCACTGCAGCCGCTGTCACCGCGCGAACGCGACGTACTCCAGCTGATCGCCATCGGCCACAGCAACCGGCAGATCGCCCGGGACCTGGCCATCGGCGAGCAGACCGTCAAGACCCACGTCCGCAGCATCCTCACCAAACTGAGCCTGCAAGACCGCGTCCAGGTAGCGATCTTCGCCCTCCGCCACCAAACCAGCAGCCGAGAGCACCGGCTGTAGGCCGACCTGCCTACGCGGCAATCCGGCGCACCACCCATATCGCGCACCCCCATATCAGGCGGTTCCGCGCCCGCTGCCTACTCAGTCTGTTTGCATATTCATGCGTTGTGATGAATACTCTTTCAAGTAGCGTGGGACCGAGGATCGAAGGGGCCGGACAACTCCATGGGTGCGCGGGTGGCGGTCGCGGGGGCCAGCGGCTACGCGGGTGGCGAGCTGCTGCGCCTGCTGGCCGGGCATCCGGACCTCGAGATCGGCCCGCTGGCCGCGCAGGGAAACGCCGGGACCGCCGTGACCGCGGTGCACCCGCAGCTGACCGGCCACCCCGCCTTCCAGCAGACCAGGTTCGCCCCGACCGACCCCGAACTCCTCGCCGACGCCGACCTCCTGTTCACCGCCCTCCCGCACGGGGAGTCGGCTCAGCTGGCGGGCGCGCTCCCGGCCCAGCTCAAGGTCATCGACCTCGGCGCCGACTTCCGGCTGGAGGATCCGCAGGCCTGGGCGCGCTACTACCCAACGCCGTACGCCGGCCGCTGGACCTACGGGCTGCCCGAGCTGCCCGGCGCCCGCGCCGCGATCCGGGCGTCGGCCGCGGTGGCCGCGCCCGGCTGCTACGCCACGGCCTCGATCCTCGCCCTGGCCCCGCTGCTGGCCGCGGGCCTGGTCGAGCCGGCCGACATCGTGATCGTCGCCGCCTCGGGCACCTCGGGCGCCGGCCGCGCGCCCCGGCCTGACCTGCTCGGCAGCGAGGTGATGGGCTCGATGTCGGCCTACCAGGTCGGCGGGACGCACCGGCACACCCCGGAAATAGAACAAGCCCTTTATCCCGAACGTGCGATGGTTCCCCCCACTGTCCCCGTGACTCTGTCCTTCACGCCGACGCTCGCTCCCATGGCGCGCGGCATCCTGGCCACCTGCACCGCTCGCCTGGCCCCCGGCGCTACCGCGGGGCGACTGCGGGAGGCGCTCGCTGCCGCCTACGACGGGGAACCCTTCGTGCACTTGCTGCCCGAGGGACAGTGGCCGAGCACCGGCTCGACCCTCGGCTCCAACGCGGCGCACCTGCAGGTCACCGCGGATACCCACGCCGGGCGCGCGATCGTCATCAGCGCGCTGGACAACCTCGGCAAGGGCGCCGCCGGACAGGCGCTCCAGATCGCCAACCTCATGCTCGGCCTGCCGGAAGCCGCCGGCCTGACCGCCTATGGAGTAGCCCCGTGAGCGTCACCGCACCGCTCGGATTCCGCGCCGCCGGAGTAACGGCCGGGCTGAAGGAGTCCGGTCAGCCCGACGTCGCCGTGGTCCTGAACGACGGGCCCTCGCGCGCCGCCGCCGCGGTCTTCACGTCCAACCGGGTCCAGGCCGCCCCGGTGACCTGGACCCGCCAGGTGGTCAGCGGCGGCCGGGTGCGCGCCGTGGTCCTCAACTCCGGCGGGGCCAACGCCTGCACCGGCCCGCTCGGGTTCCAGGACACGCACGCCACCGCCGAGCACCTGGCCGCCCTGCTGACCGATTCCGCCGGGCTCGCCGATTCCGCGGGCGAGATCGCGGTCTGCTCGACCGGCCTGATCGGCGAGCGGCTGCCGATGGACAAGCTGCTCCCGGGGATCGACGCCGCGGTCGCCGAAGCGTCGCGCGCCGGCGGCCTGGCCGCCGCCGACGCGATCAGGACCACCGACACCGTGGTCAAGATCGCGTTCCGCCGAGGGACGGCACCCGATCCCTATCCCGCCGAATCGGATATTCCGGATCCGTTGGGTTCGGGCTCGGGGACCGGCACCTACACGATCGGCGGGATGGCCAAGGGCGCCGGGCATGCTCGCCCCCGCGCTGGCCACCATGCTGTGCGTGCTCACGACCGACGCCGACCTGACCCCGGCCGAGCTGGACGCCGCGCTGCGGTCGGCGACGGCGGTGACCTTCGACCGCCTCGACGCCGACGGCTGCATGTCGACCAACGACACGGTGCTCCTGCTGGCCAGCGGGGCGACGGGCGCGCGTCCCGACCACCGCGAGTTCACCGAGACGCTCACCGAGGTGTGCGCGGACCTGACCCGGCAGCTCCAGCTCGACGCCGAGGGCGCCGGGAAGATGATCACGATCGAGGTCATCGGGGCCGCCTCCGAGGCCGACGCGCTGACCGTCGGCCGCGCCGTGGCCCGGAACAACCTGCTCAAGTGCGCCATCGGCGGCGAGGACCCCAACTGGGGCCGCGTCCTGGCCGCGGTGGGGACCACCGACGCGGTCTTCTCACCCGACCGGCTCAACGTCGCCATCAACGGCGTCTGGGTCTGCCGGCACGGCGCCGCGGGTGACGAGCGCGCCAAGGTGGACCTCACGCCCAAGGACGTGACGATCACCGTGGACCTGTCCGCGGGCCCGCAGTCCGCGGTCATCCTGACCACCGACCTGACCGCCGCCTACGTGCACGAGAACTCGGCGTACTCAACGTGAGCGAGGTTCTCGAGGTGACCGCCGAAGACCTGGGGTCCGCATCGGCCAAGGCGGCGACGCTCATGGAAGCGCTGCCGTGGCTGAGCCGGTTCCACGGGCGGACCGTGGTAATCAAGTACGGCGGTCACGCCATGACCGACGAGGCGCTGCGGCTGACCTTCGCGCAGGACCTAGTGTTCCTGCGGTACGCGGGGCTGCGCCCGGTCGTGGTCCACGGCGGCGGCCCGCAGATCACCGAGGAGCTCAACCGGCTCGGCGTGCCGAGCACCTTCACGGCCGGCCTCCGCGTCACCACGCCGGAGGCGATGGACATCGTCCGGATGGTCCTGTCGGGCAAGGTCAACAAGGACCTGGTCGCCCTGATCAACCGGCACGGCCCGTTCGCCGTGGGCATCTCGGGCGAGGACGCCGGCACGCTCACCGCAATCCGCAAGGCCGCGATCGTCGACGGGCAGCCGGTGGATATCGGCATGGTTGGCGAGATCGTCGCCACCGACCCGGGCGCGATCAACGCGCTGCTGGCCGACGGGCGGATCCCGGTCGTGTCCAGCGTGGCCGCGGGGTGAGGACGGCCGGGCCTATAACGTGAACGCGGACACCGCGGCGGGCGCGCTCGCGGTGGCCCTGGGCGCCGCCAAGCTGGTCGTGCTCACCGACGTGGCCGGCCTGTACCGGGACTGGCCCGCCTCGGCCGAGGTCATCAGCCAGCTCACCGCCGGTGAAGTAGAAGCCCTGCTGCCCGATCTCGCGGCCGGGATGATCCCCAAGATGGAGGCCTGCCTGACGGCCGTGCGCGGCGGCGTTCCGCAGGCGCACGTCCTCGACGGCCGCCTCAGCCACGCCGTCCTGCTGGAGATCTTTACCGACGCCGGCATCGGCACCATGGTCGTCCCGGAGGAGGTCCCAGAGCCATGAGCGAGACCGAAGCCCTGCAGAAGCGGTTCGCGGCCGCCCTGATGCCGAACTACGGCGTGCCGCCCGTGGCGATCACCCGGGGGCAGGGGTGCCGGGTGTGGGACGCCGACGGGCGGGAGTACCTGGACCTGATCGCCGGGATCGCGGTGAGCTCGCTGGGGCACGCCCACCCGGCCATCGTGGCCGCGGTGACCCGCCAGGTCGGCGAAGTCGCCCACACGTCCAACCTGTTCCTGCACGAGCGCGAGCTCGAGCTCGCCGAACGCCTGCTCGCTTTGCTCGGCGGAGACGGCCGCGTCTTCTTCGCCAACTCAGGCACCGAGGCCAACGAGGCCGCGATCAAGCTGGTCCGCCGGATCCAGGGGCCGGCCCGGCCGGTGATCGTGGCCGCCGAGCACGGCTTCCACGGCCGGACCATGGGATCGCTGGCGCTGACCGGCAAGGAGTCCATCCGCGCGCCGTTTGCCCCGTTCGGGCTGACCGTGCGGTTCGTGCCGTTCGGCGACGCCGACGCCCTGCGCGCGGCGGTGGGGCCCGACTGCGCCGCCGTGTTCCTCGAGCCGGCCCTGGGCGAGGGCGGCGTGGTGCCCGCCCCCGAGGGGTACCTGCGCGCGGCGCGCGAAGCCTGCGACACCTCGGGCGCGCTGCTGGTGGTGGACGAGATCCAGAGCGGCATCGGGCGGACCGGGACCTGGTTCGCCCACCAGGCCGAGGGCGTGCGCCCCGACGTGCTGACCCTCGCCAAGGGGCTCGGCGGCGGGCTCCCGATCGGCGCGTGCGTCGGCCTCGGCGACTCCGGAACCGGCTTCGCCAGGGGCGACCACGGCTCCACGTTCGGCGGCAACCCGGTCGCCTGCGCCGCCGCGCTCGCCGTGCTCGACACGATCGAGCGCGACGGCCTCCTGGCCCACGCCACGGCGGTGGGGGAGTACCTGGCCGCCGGGGTCGAGGCGGCCGGGCATCCGCTGGTCTCCGGGGTGCGCGGCCGCGGACTGTGGCGGGCGGTCGTGCTGACGGCCGACCGGGCCGCGGACGTGGAAGCGGCCGCCCGGCGGGCGGGCTTCCTGGTCAACGCGGTCCAGCCGGACGCCATCCGGCTCGCCCCGCCGCTCATCTTGTCCGCTGGCGAAGCGGACTCATTCATTGCCGCGCTGCCCGCCATGCTGAACACGATCGACACGATCGAAGGGACGGCCTCATGACCCGCCACTTCCTGCGAGACGACGATCTGGTGCCGGCCGAGCAGGCCGCGGTGCTGGAGCTGGCCGAACAGATGAAGAAGGACAGGTTCGGCTGGCAGCCGCTGGCCGGGCCGCTGGCGGTCGCCGTGCTGTTCGACAAGCAGTCGCTGCGGACCAGGGTGTCGTTCACGGTCGGCATCGCCGAACTCGGCGGCCACCCGCTCGTCATCGACACCCAGACCACCCACCTCGGGCGGGGCGAGGCGATCGAGGACGTGGCCCGGGTCCTGGACCGGCAGGTCGCGGCGATCGCGTGGCGGACATACGAGCAGGAGCGCATCGAGGTCCTGGCCGCGGCCTCGGCCGTGCCGGTGATCAACGCCCTCACCGATCAGTTCCACCCCTGCCAGGTCCTCGCGGACCTGCAGACCATCCGCGCGCACTACGGCCCTTCGCTGGCCGGCCGCACGCTGACCTTCCTCGGCGACGGCTCGAGCAACATGGCGCACTCCTACCTGCTCGGCGGGGCGACCGCCGGGATGCACGTCCGCATCGGCGCGCCCGGATCCCTGCACCCCAGCCCGGCGGTCGTGGCCGCGGCCGAGCGGATCGCCGCGCAGACCGGCGGCGGGGTCGCGGTCGAGGCCGACCCGCGGTCTGCGTGCGAGGGGGCCGACGTGATCGCCACCGACGTGTGGGCGTCGATGGGCCAGGAATCCGAGGCGGCGCAGCGCCGCGTGCTCCTCGAGCCGTACCGCCTGGACGCCGACAAGCTGGCCCTGGCCAGGCCCGGCTGCCTGGTCCTGCACTGCCTGCCCGCCCACCGCGGCGAGGAGGTCAGCGCCGACGTGCTCGACGGGCCGAACAGCGTGGTCTGGGAGCAGGCGGAGAACCGGCTGCACGCCCAGAAGGCGCTGCTCGCCTGGCTGCTGGAGCAGCCATGACGTCGGTACCGGTGACGAAGACGGCCAGGCACGCGCGGATCGCGGCGATCCTGGCCCGCGAGCAGGTCCGCTCCCAGGAGGAGCTCGCCGACCTGCTCGAGCGGTACGCGAGCGTGCACGTCACCCAGGCCACGCTGTCCCGTGACCTGGACGAGCTCGGCGTGGTCCGGCTTCGCTCGTCCGACGGCGCGCTGGTCTACGCCCTGCCGGAAGAGCCGGGCGGACCCGGCTCCCGCCCAGGCGGCGCGCTCGCCTACACGCCGGCCGACGAACACGGCGGGTCGGCGCGGCCCCCGGCGGGTGAGTCGGCGCACTCCTCTCGGCTGACGCGCTACCTGGGCGAACTGCTGGCCTCGGCCGAAGCCAGCGCCAACCTCGTCGTGCTCAGGACGCCGGCCGGGGCCGCGCAGTTCCTGGCCTCCGTCAT
This sequence comes from uncultured Actinomycetes bacterium, assembly GCA_963795795.1. Classification (GTDB taxonomy): domain Bacteria; phylum Actinomycetota; class Actinomycetes; order Streptosporangiales; family Streptosporangiaceae; genus Palsa-504. The sequence goes on from CAWCJS010000003.1 coordinate 228,346, forward strand.
CGACCACGCCGCGCTGCCGTCCATCCTCGGCACCGTGGCCGGCGACGACACCGTCCTCGTCATCACCCGCGACCCGGCGGGCGGTGACGCCCTAGTGGCTGAGCTACTACGGCTATCCGAACGCCGTCGGTGAGCGCGCCCGCACTCTTTCACTTCATGTCGATAAGCAGATACGTCAACTAAGGGGAACATCATGGCAGCGGACAAGGTGGTGCTCGCGTACTCGGGCGGGCTCGACACCTCGGTGGCGATCGGCTGGATCGCCGAGAAGACGGGCGCCGAGGTGATCGCCTGCGCGGTCGACGTCGGCCAGGGCGGGGAAGACCTGGAGACCATCCGCAAGCGGGCGCTGGCCTGCGGCGCGGCCGAGGCCGAGGTGGTCGACGCGCGCGAGGAGTTCGCCTCCGGCTACTGCGTCCCGGCACTGCTCGCCAACGCGCTCTACATGAGCAAGTACCCGCTGGTCTCCGCGCTGTCCCGGCCGCTGATCGTCACGCACCTGGCCCGCGTCGCCAAGGAACACGGTGCCACCGTGGTCGCGCACGGCTGCACGGGCAAGGGCAACGACCAGGTACGGTTCGAGGTCGGGCTGGCCAGCCTCGCTCCCGAGCTCAAGGTGTTCGCGCCGGTCCGCGACTCCGGGATGACCAGGGACAAGGCGATCGAGTTCGCCATCTCCAACGGGCTACCGATCGACCAGACGGCCCGGTCGCCGTACTCGGTCGACCAGAACCTGTGGGGACGCTCGTGCGAGACCGGGCACCTGGAGGACATCTGGGAGGCGCCGCACGACGACGTGTGGGCCTATTCCGCAGACCCGGACCTGCCGCGCGAACCGGACGAACTGGTGCTGACGTTCGCAGCGGGCGTGCCGGTCGCCATCGACGGTCGGCAGCTGACTCCGCTGGAGATGATCACCGAGCTGAACGCGCGGGCCGGGGCGCAGGGCATCGGCCGCATCGACATGGTGGAGGACCGTCTCGTCGGCATCAAGAGCCGGGAGATCTACGAGGCGCCCGCCGCGATCACGCTGATCACCGCGCACGCCGAGCTCGAGAGCGTCTGCGTCGAGCTCGACCTGGCCAGGTTCAAGCGCAGCGTGGAGCAGCGCTGGACCGAGCTGGTCTACGACGGCCTGTGGTTCTCCCCGCTCAAGCGCGCCCTCGACACCTTCATCGCCGAGGCCTCGGCGCCTGTGTCCGGGGACGTGCGGATGCGGCTGCACGGCGGCCGCGCGGTGGCCACCGGCCGGCGCAGCGACGCCTCGCTCTACGATTTCGCGCTGGCCACCTACGACACCGGTGACACGTTCGACCAGTCCCTGTCCAAGGGCTTCGTGGAGCTGTGGGGCCTGCCGAGCAAGATCGCCGCCGTCCGGGACCGCCGCCTCGCCGGCGCGTAGCCAGGAACCCATCCAGGCGGGAACGCACGGAACCCGCGGCACGAGCGTTTCGTCCAAGGAACGTGAGAGTCTCCCTGATCGGTCTTGCCCTGGCTGCCGTGTGCATCGGCGGGTTCACCGCGGCCTGCTCGGGTCCGAGTCCCGCCGATGGCACCGTGACCGGTCACCTGTACGGCGTGGGCGGCCCCGCGGTGGGCGCGACACCGCCGTCGCCGCGGCCATGGCCGGGGACCGTGACCCTGGTCGGCCCCGGCGTTCACCGTGACGTTCCCGTCGGCGCCGATGGCACCTTCTCGGTCGTGGTCCCGGCAGGCAGGTACACCGTTACGGGCCACAGCCCGAACTACGGCAGCGACACCTACCTGTGCCAGGCCGAAGGTGAAGTGACGGTCACCAGCGGGCACACCACCAGGGCAGACGTCCTGTGCCAGATGAGCTGACGTCAGCTGATAGTCCAGAGGTAGGTGTTGCCGTTGTAGTCGGCGATGGCCAGCATCGTGCCCGAGGGACTGAACGCCACTGCCGCTACGCCCGAACTGTCGGGGTCGGTAAGGGTGGCGATCAGCTTCCTGGTGGCGACGTCCCACCGGAAGGTGCGGCCATATTTCCGGAGTCCGCCGTCTCAGGTCCCCCGCGGACCCGAGACGGGCGGTTCCGGGCGTGCGCGCGGTCAGCGCAGGACGAGCTCGCGGGTGTCGTGGGCGTCGGGCTGCGGAAGCGGGGGCAGGTCGCGGCGGGTTCCGCCGTGCGGCGCCTGACCGGGCTTGCTCACGGAGGCCGCGCTCCAGAGCGTGACTGCGAGCACGATCGCCAGGCCGGCCAGCGCCGCCATGGCCACGAGTACGCCCGTAAGGATCTGCGTGTCGATCATCTGAGGTCCCCTCTCAGGAAACTGTTTACACCGTTTACAAGACGAGTATCTATCGTGTCAGTAAACGCTGTCAACTGATTTTAGCAGTGTTAACGCCGATGTAACCGAGGCGTCCCCGCCCCCGGAGGGGATCAGTCGCGACGGTCATGCCACCAGCCTGCGCCGGCGCCTGTTGCTATGGAGAGAGCCTGCTGATCCTGGTGTTACCACCACCCGGCTAGCACGATTCCGGAAGCGACGGTTCGCCCGCGCCAGTGAGCTCTCCTCGACGGGAACATCGTGGGTCCATAGGGTGAGGCGTCGGGACAGGCAAGCGGGCGGGAGAATCGGGCACATGGGAGATACGGGAGCCGAGGGCTCGGGGCAGGCGCCGGCCACGCGGCTGTGGGGCGGGCGCTTCGCGGCCGGGCCCGCCGACGCGCTGGCCCGGCTGTCGGTCAGTGTCCAGTTCGACTGGCGGCTGGCCCGGTACGACCTGCGCGCCTCTCGCGCGCACGCCCGCGTCCTGCACCGCGCAGGCCTGCTCGATGACCGGGAACTCGCCGCCATGCTCGCAGCGCTTGACGACCTGGACCGGGCGTGCGAGGACGGGTCGTTCCGGCCCACCGTGGCCGACGAGGACGTGCACACCGCGCTCGAGCGCGGGCTGCTCGAGCGGCTCGGCGCGCTCGGCGGCAAGCTGCGGGCCGGCCGCAGCCGCAACGATCAGGTCGCCACCGACCTGCGGCTGTACCTGCGCGATCACGCCCGGCTCATCGCGAGCCGGCTCGCCGAGCTGGAGAGCGCGCTCATCGACCAGGCGGCCGCGAACGGCGACGTGCCCGCGCCCGGCATGACGCACATGCAGCACGCGCAGCCCGTCCTATTCGCCCACCAGCTGCTGGCGCACGTCCAGGCCTTCGCGCGCGACGTGAGCCGGCTCCGGGACTGGGACAAGCGCGCCGCGATCAGCCCGCTCGGGTCCGGCGCGCTGGCCGGGTCCTCGCTGCCGGTCGACCCGAAGCTGCTCGCCGCCGAGCTCGGCTTCGACGCGCCCGCGCCGAACTCCATGGACGCGGTCAGCGACCGGGACTTCGCCGCCGAGTTCTGCTTCGCCGCGGCGCTGACTGGCGTGCACCTGTCCCGGCTGGGGGAGGAGATCGTCCTGTGGTCTTCGCAGGAGTTCGGCTGGATCGAGATCGACGACGCGTACGCGACCGGGTCCTCGATCATGCCGCAGAAGAAGAACCCCGACGTGGCCGAGCTGGCCCGCGGTAAGGCGGGCCGACTCATCGGCGGCCTGATCGGGCTGCTCACCGTGCTGAAGGGCCTGCCCCTGACCTACAACAGGGACCTGCAGGAGGATAAGGAGCCCGTCTTCGACGCGGTCGACACCCTGCTGCTCGTACTGCCCGCCATGGCCGGCCTGATCGCGACGCTCCGGGTCAACCCGGACCGGCTCCGCCGCATGGCCTCGGTCGGCTTCACGCTCGCCACCGACCTGGCCGAGTACCTGGTCCGCCGCGGCGTCCCGTTCCGCGAGGCGCACGAGGTGGTCGGGCACCTGGTCGTGTGGTGCCAGGTGCACGACTGCGACCTGGACGAGGTCAGCGACGCCGACCTGGCCAAGGTGTCCGAGCACCTGACCCCCGACGTGCGCCAGGTGCTGACCGTCCCCGGAGCGCTCGCGGCGCGCCGGGAGTATGGCGGCACGGCGCCGGAACGAGTCGCCGAGCAGATCAGCGAGCTGCGGGCGACGGTCAACGCCCACGCCGCCTGGGCGGCCGGGAATCCCGGGTAGCGCCGGACCGTGACGCCGATCCCGCGGGAGTTCTTCGCCCGGCCTTCGGTGGAGGTCGCGCCCGACCTGCTCGGCTGCGTCCTTGAGCACCAGACCCCGGAGGGCCTGGTGGCGGTCGAGCTGACCGAGGTCGAGGCGTACGCGGGCCAGGCAGATCCCGCCTCGCACGCCTACCGGGGGAAGACGGCGCGGAACGCCGTGATGTTCGGGCCGCCCGGGCACGCCTACGTGTACTTCACCTACGGGATGTACTTCTGCGTGAACCTGGTCTGCCAGGGCGACGGCACCGCGTCGGCGGTCCTGCTGCGCGCGGGACGGGTCATCGAGGGGGAGGAGCTGGCCCGGACCCGGCGCGCCCGGCGCAGGGCCCGTGGTGACCGGGCCAGTGCCAGCCAGGGCAGTGCCAGCCAGGGCAGTGCCAGCCAGTGCCAGCCAGGTAGCCAGCCAGGACCGTAGCCAGCCAGGACAGAGCCAGCCGCAGAGCCAGCCAGGACAGAGCCAGCCGGGACAGAGCCAGCCGGGACGGGTCCGGGCTGGCCGCCAGGGACCTGGCGCGGGGGCCAGCCCTGCTGTGCCTGGCCCTCGACATCGACAGGTCGCTGGACGGCGCTGACGTCTGCGTCGCCGGGTCGCCACTCCGCGTCCGCCGCGGGCAGACCGGGGCGGATACCAACGCTCGTTCGGCCAAAAAAGAAATACGCAGCGGACCGCGGGTCGGAGTCTCGGCCGCGGCCGACGTGCCGTGGCGGTTCTGGTTCGAGGGCGAGCCGAGCGTGTCGGCGTACCGCAGGGCGACTGGGGGGAAGCGTTTCCCTCCAGGATCGGGGGGATCCGGGGGGTCGTCCCCACGGGCCAGCACGGTTACCCCCTAGGGACCTCCAGGTGGCACCATGCAGGCGTGGACGACATCATCGAGGAACTCTCCTGGCGGGGACTGCTCGCCGTCACCACCGATCTTGACGAGCTGCGCGGGGCGCTGAAGTCCGGCCGGGTCACGATTTACTGCGGATTCGACCCGACCGCGCCCGGGCTGCACATCGGGAACCTGGTGCAGCTGGTGACCCTGCGGCGGCTGCAACTGGCCGGGCACCGGCCCATCGGGCTGGTCGGCGGGGCGACGGGGCTGATCGGCGACCCGAGCGGCAAGTCGGCCGAGCGCGTGCTGAACCCGCGTGAGGTGGTGGCCGACTGGGTGGAGCGGATCGGCGGCGAGGTAGCCAGGCTCCTCGACTTCGACGCCGGGCCGGCCAGCGCCCTGATGGTGAGCAACCTGGACTGGACCGGGCCGATGCCGGTGCTGGAGTTCCTGCGCGACATCGGCAAGCACTTCTCGGTCAACCGGATGCTGGACCGGGAATCGGTAAAGGCCCGGCTCGAGGGCGGCGGCATCAGCTACACCGAGTTCAGCTACCAGCTGCTGCAGGCGCTGGACTTCCTCGAGCTGTACCGGCGGCACGGGTGCACGGCGCAGATCGGCGGGAGCGACCAATGGGGCAACCTGGTCGCGGGCGTGGGCCTGATCAGGTCGGTCGAGGGCGCGTCCGTGCACGCGCTGGCCACGCCCCTGATCACCAAGCCGGACGGGACCAAGTACGGCAAGACCGAGGGCGGGGCGATCTGGATCAGCCCCGAGCTGATGGCGCCGTACGCGTTCTACCAGTTCTGGCTCAACGTCTCGGACGTCGAGGTGCCCAGCCTGCTCCGGGTGTTCAGCTTCAAGTCCCGCGAGGAGATCGAGGACCTGGCGCGCGAGAGCGCCGAGCGGCCCGCCGCCCGGGCCGGCCAGCGTGCCCTGGCCGAGGAGCTCACCACGCTGGTCCACGGCGCGGACGAGTGCCGCCGGGCCATCGCGGCCAGCCAGGCCCTGTTCGGCCGCAGTGATCTCGAAGAGGTGGATGAGCGGACGCTGCAGGCGGCCTTCGACGAGGTGCCCTCGGTCCGGGTGTTCGGCGCCGCGGATGCCCTGCCGACCGTGGCCGACCTGCTGGCCGAGGTAAAGATCGTGCAGAGCAAGTCGGCAGCCAGGAGGGCGATCGCGGAGGGCGGCGCGTACCTGAACAACCGGAAGGTGACGTCGGAGGACGCCGTGCCCGCTCCGGCCGACCTGCTGCACGGCCGCTTCCTGATCTTGCGCGTCGGCAAGCGAACCGTGGGCGCGGTCGAAGTTGTCCCCGCGGGGGAGCCCTTCCGGGGCCTGACGTGCGCCTTAGGACTAGCCCGACCCTGGCGTGTTTTAATTTAGTTACATTTTGTAGCCGATTCGATTTGACGAAGCCATCCGGCACCCTTAGAGTTCATCTTGCCCCGAGGGGATGGCCGCGAAGGCGGCCAGGTCCCGGGGAGCCATCGGGAAGTCCTTCTAGCTCAGGTCTGTTGCGCTGTGCGCGCAGGGCTGTGGTAGAGGCTCGCCTCGTGGCGAGGCAGGTTCACGAGTTGGCAAAGTTCTAGGGAACTGAGTTGACGAAGGGGACCTTGCCGGGTAACGTTGAATGGTTGCCCCCGATGAGAACGAGAGTTCTCTGACGGTGCGCGCCCGCTCCTTGAGAACTCAACAGCGTGCTAAAAGCCAGTGCACTTGAAGCACAAACCCCGTCAGTGGGGCGGCCCGTCTCGTACGGGCTGACTTCACTACGGTAACCAAGATCGCTTCCGAGGCGGCTGTCAAGCCGTCGAGGAGGCACTCTCATGTCAACAACCCGCCCGCGCAAGCAGGCGGTTGTTAATAGACATCAACGGAGAGTTTGATCCTGGCTCAGGACGAACGCTGGCGGCGTGCTTAACACATGCAAGTCGAGCGGAAAGGCCCTTCGGGGTACTCGAGCGGCGAACGGGTGAGTAACACGTGAGCAACCTGCCCCTAGCTCTGGGATAGCTCCGGGAAACCGGGATTAATACCAGATACGACCACTTTAGACATCTTTTGTGGTGGAAAGGATTCCGGCTAGGGATGGGCTCGCGGCCTATCAGCTTGTTGGTGGGGTAACGGCTCACCAAGGCGACGACGGGTAGCCGGCCTGAGAGGGCGACCGGCCACACTGGGACTGAGACACGGCCCAGACTCCTACGGGAGGCAGCAGTGGGGAATATTGCGCAATGGGCGAAAGCCTGACGCAGCGACGCCGCGTGGGGGATGAAGGCCTTCGGGTTGTAAACCCCTTTCAGCAGGGACGAAGCGAAAGTGACGGTACCTGCAGAAGAAGCGCCGGCTAACTACGTGCCAGCAGCCGCGGTAACACGTAGGGCGCAAGCGTTGTCCGGAATTATTGGGCGTAAAGAGCTCGTAGGCGGTCTGTTGCGTCCGCTGTGAAATCTCGGGGCTTAACCCCGAGCCTGCAGTGGATACGGGCAGACTAGAGGTAGGTAGGGGAGAATGGAATTCCCGGTGTAGCGGTGAAATGCGCAGATATCGGGAGGAACACCGGTGGCGAAGGCGGTTCTCTGGGCCTTACCTGACGCTGAGGAGCGAAAGCGTGGGGAGCGAACAGGATTAGATACCCTGGTAGTCCACGCTGTAAACGTTGGGCGCTAGGTGTGGGATCCTTCCACGGATTCCGTGCCGCAGCTAACGCATTAAGCGCCCCGCCTGGGGAGTACGGCCGCAAGGCTAAAACTCAAAGGAATTGACGGGGGCCCGCACAAGCGGCGGAGCATGTTGCTTAATTCGACGCAACGCGAAGAACCTTACCAAGGTTTGACATGCAGGGAAAAGCCGTAGAGATATGGTGTCCGTAAGGGTCCTGCACAGGTGGTGCATGGCTGTCGTCAGCTCGTGTCGTGAGATGTTGGGTTAAGTCCCGCAACGAGCGCAACCCTCGTCCTATGTTGCCAGCGGGTAATGCCGGGGACTCATAGGAGACTGCCGGGGTCAACTCGGAGGAAGGTGGGGATGACGTCAAGTCCTCATGCCCCTTATGTCTTGGGCTGCAAACATGCTACAATGGCCAGTACAAAGGGTTGCGAGACCGCAAGGTGGAGCGAATCCCAAAAAGCTGGTCTCAGTTCGGATTGGGGTCTGCAACTCGACCCCATGAAGTCGGAGTCGCTAGTAATCGCAGATCAGCAACGCTGCGGTGAATACGTTCCCGGGCCTTGTACACACCGCCCGTCACGTCACGAAAGTCGGCAACACCCGAAGCCGGTGGCCTAACCCGTAAGGGAGGGAGCCGTCGAAGGTGGGGTCGGCGATTGGGACGAAGTCGTAACAAGGTAGCCGTACCGGAAGGTGCGGCTGGATCACCTCCTTTCTAAGGAGCAACTGGCGCGGCCCTTCGGGGTACGCGTCCAGAGCCATGTCCTGACGAACGTTCAGGATGGCAGCTCACTTGTGGAGCACTGGTTATTCGGTCAGCTCGTCGCTCAAGCCAATTTAGTACGGCCCCGGTTCTCGGGGCTGGAACGGTGGTGGCGGTGCGGCCTGGCCGGGCACGCTGTTGGGTCCTGAGGGAACGGGCGATTTCCGTCCCTCGGACCGGTGCGCTCCCCGCTAACGCGGGTGCGCGTGCCGGGACCGCCCGTATCTTGAGAACTGCACAGTGGACGCGAGCATCATCTGTAGTTGCCAAGTTAATAAGGGCACACGGTGGATGCCTTGGCACCAGGAGCCGAAGAAGGACGTTGGAACCTGCGATAAGCCCCGGGGAGTCGGTAACCAGACATTGATCCGGGGATTTCCGAATAGGGAAACCTGATAGGGCGTAATTGCCCATCACCCCTGCCTGAACACATAGGGCAGGTGGAGGTAACGCGGGAAAGTGAAACATCTCAGTACCCGCAGGAAGAGAAAGCAACCGCGATTCCCTGAGTAGTGGTGAGCGAAAAGGGAAGAGGCCAAACCAGTCACGTGTTAAAGCCAGCAGGCGTTGCGTGGCCGGGGTAGCGGGACCGTTCAGTCAGAACTGCTGATCTGGCAGAGAGTTACAAATCGTCTGGGTAGCAGAAGACGTTGGAAAGCGTCGGCGCAGAGGGTGATACCCCCGTACGCGAAACCTAGTCGACTCTCGAGCGGTATCCCAAGTAGCACGGAGCCCGTGAAATTCCGTGTGAATCCGGGAGGACCACCTCCTAAGCCTAAATACTCCCTGGTGACCGATAGTGAACCAGTACCGTGAGGGAAAGGTGAAAAGCACCCCGGTGAGGGGTCGTGAAATAGTACCTGAAACCGTGTGCCTACAAGCCGTGGGAGCGTGTCGGTCTTCGGACCGACGTGAAGTGACCGCGTGCCTTTTGAAGAATGAGCCTGCGAGTTACGATATGTGGCAAGGTTAACCCGTGCGGGGTAGCCGTAGCGAAAGCGAGTCTGAATAGGGCGTCTGAGTCGCATGTTGTAGACCCGAAGCGGAGTGATCTACCCATGGGCAGGTTGAAGCGCGGGTAAGACCGCGTGGAGGACCGAACCCACCAGGGTTGAAAACCTGGGGGATGACCTGTGGGTAGGGGTGAAAGGCCAATCAAACTCCGTGATAGCTGGTTCTCCCCGAAATGCATTTAGGTGCAGCGTTGCGTGTTTCTTACCGGAGGTAGAGCTACTGATTGGCCTAGGGGGCCAACAAGCTTACTGAAGTCAGTCAAACTCCGAATGCCGGTAAGTTAGAGCGCGGCAGTGAGACTGCGGGCGATAAGGTTCGTAGTCGAGAGGGAAACAACCCAGATCACCAGCTAAGGCCCCTAAGCGTGTGCTAAGTGGGAAAGGATGTGGAGTTGCAGAGACAACCAGGAGGTTGGCTTAGAAGCAGCCACCCTTGAAAGAGTGCGTAATAGCTCACTGGTCAAGTGATTCTGCGCCGACAATTTAACGGGGCTCAAGCACACCGCCGAAGCTGTGACACTCGCGCGATCGCCCGGCCCTCTATGGTCAAGGCGGATGGCGGTTCTAGCCGCCGCGGTTTCGGCCGCGGACGCTGGTTCTGCGGCCGCTGGCTCCTTCAGGGTCCAGGTGCGCGGGTGGGTAGGGGAGCGTCGTGTGGCAAGGGAAGCAGCGGAGTGATCCAGCTGTGGATGCCACACGAGTGAGAATGCAGGCATGAGTAGCGAAAGAGGGGTGAGAAACCCCTCCGCCGAATGACCAAGGGTTCCTGGGGCAGGCTAATCCGCCCAGGGTAAGTCGGGACCTAAGGCGAGGCCGACAGGCGTAGTCGATGGACAACGGGTTGATATTCCCGTACCCGCGTAAGTGCGCCAATGCCGAGGCGAGCGATGCTAAGCACCTGACGCCGGGGAGCCCTTCGGGGCTGATCCGGTTGATCGTGCGACCCAGACTGGTAGTAGGCAAGCTGAAGGGGTGACGCAGGAGGGTAGCTCTACCGGAGAATGGTTGTTCCGGAGTAAGGGTGTAGGGCGGTGCGTAGGCAAATCCGCGCACCACATAGCCTGAGACCTGACGCCGAGCCGATTTTGGTGAAGTGAGTAATCCCATGCTGCCAAGAAAAACCTCGCAGCGAGCACTTAAGCGGCCCGTACCCCAAACCGACTCAGGTGGTCAGGTAGAGAATACCGAGGCGATCGGGTGAACCGTGGTTAAGGAACTAGGCAAATTATCCCCGTAACTTTGGGAGAAGGGGAGCCGTGTCTGGTGATGGGGCTTGCCCCCTGAGCTAGGCGCGGCCGCAGATACCAGGGAGAAGCGACTGTTTACTAAAAACACAGGTCCGTGCAAAGTCGCAAGACGACGTATACGGACTGACGCCTGCCCGGTGCTGGAACGTTAAGGGGACGGGTTAGCGGCCTTCGGGTTGCGAAGCTCAGAACTTAAGCGCCAGTAAACGGCGGTGGTAACTATAACCATCCTAAGGTAGCGAAATTCCTTGTCGGGTAAGTTCCGACCTGCACGAATGGCGTAACGACTTCTCCACTGTCTCAACCACGGACCCGGCGAAATTGCACTACGAGTAAAGATGCTCGTTACGCGCAGCAGGACGGAAAGACCCCGGGACCTTTACTGCAGCTTGACATTGGTGTTTGGGACGTCTTGTGTAGGATAGGTGGGAGACTGTGAAGCTGGCACGCTAGTGCCGGTGGAGTCATCGGTGAAATACCACTCTGGTCGTTCTGGATGTCTAACCTAGGTCCGTAATCCGGATCAGGGACAGTGTCTGGTGGGTAGTTTAACTGGGGCGGTTGCCTCCCAAAAGGTAACGGAGGCGCCCAAAGGTACCCTCAGCCTGGTCGGCAACCAGGTGTCGAGTGCAAGTGCACAAGGGTGCTTGACTGTGAGACGGACACGTCGAGCAGGAGCGAAAGCTGGGACTAGTGATCCGGCGGTGGCATGTGGAAGCGCCGTCGCTTAACGGCTAAAAGGTACCCCGGGGATAACAGGCTGATCTTCCCCAAGAGTCCATATCGACGGGATGGTTTGGCACCTCGATGTCGGCTCGTCGCATCCTGGGGCTGGAGCAGGTCCCAAGGGTTGGGCTGTTCGCCCATTAAAGCGGTACGCGAGCTGGGTTTAGAACGTCGTGAGACAGTTCGGTCCCTATCCGCTGCGCGCGCAGGAGACTTGAGAGGGGCTGTCCCTAGTACGAGAGGACCGGGACGGACGAACCTCTGGTGTGCCAGTTGTTCTGCCAAGAGCACGGCTGGTTTGCTACGTTCGGAAGGGATAACCGCTGAAAGCATCTAAGCGGGAAGCTCGCCTCAAGATGAGGTCTCCCTCTGGGTTAACCAGGTAAGGCCCCCAGCTAGACGACTGGGTTGATAGGCCGGAGGTGGAAGCACGGCAACGTGTGCAGCTGACCGGTACTAATAGGCCGAGTGGCTTGGCTTCTACTCCATTTGCTGTTTCGCGTCCACTGTGCGGTTCCTGAGATACGGTCGCCTTCAGGCCCGCTGGGCCGGTGACATCTCAATAGAGTTTCGGCGGTTATAGCGAAGGGGAAACACCCGGTCCCATTCCGAACCCGGAAGTTAAGCTCTTCAGCGCCGATGGTACTGCGCGGGAGGCCGCGTGGGAGAGTAGGACGCCGCCGGACATACTTGAAGAGGGTCGCTCCCCATGAGGTCGAGCGGCCCTCTTCGTGTGTCTGGGTACTGTGGTGTGATCTGTTGGAGGTAGGTAGGCGTGGCTGAGGCACGCGGAAGGCCAAACGGACGCGGGACGAGCGGCGCGCGCGCCGGTCGCCCCAGCGCGGGTGGCCGGTCGAGCACAGGCGGCCGAGGCAGCGCGGGTGGCCGGTCGAGCACAGGTGGTCGCCCCAGCGCGGGCGGCCGAGCCGGTACGGGCGGCCGGGCCAGCGCGGGTAGCACGGGCGGCGCCCCTCGCGCCGGTGGTGCGCGGACCGGCGGCTCCGGCGCTGGAGGTTCTCGCGCCGGAGGGCAACGCGCAGGGGGTTCTGGCGCGGGCGCGGTGCGGGCAGGCGGCGCAGGGACGGGTAGTGGCGGAGCTCGCACTGGCGGAGCTCGCACAGGCGGATTCCGCGCGAGCGGAGGGAGTCCCCGTAGCCCTAGGAACACGGAACGCACAGGTGCCTCCGGCGCTACTGGTGGTTCAGGTCCCTCAGGCGAGTGGTCAGGCTCCGGCCGGGCGCGGCCCGCGGCTGGCGGCGCCCAGGGTCCGCGGACCGGCCGGAACGCTCCCGCAGGCCGGACCGCTGCCGCGGGTCAAGGCGGGCGTCGAGCGGGCAGCGCGGCGCCAGGCGCCCGCGGCCAGGGCAACTCCACCGCCTCCGGCGGCGGTCCCAGGAGGACATGGAGCCCGCCGGCCCCCGACGGGGTGCGCCGTGCGAGCGGGAGACCAGACGACGGATCACCGAGGCCCAGCCGCGCATCTGGCGGTTCAGCGGCGCCGAGGTCCGGCGACGGCGGCGGAGAGCGCGGCAGGCGTTTCGGCTCGCGCGGTCCCGAGGGTTCCCAGCGAACCGAGCGTTCCTATCGAACTGAAGGTTCCAACCGGACCGAGGGCTCTTATCGGTCCGAGGGTTCTTATCGGTCCGAGGGTTCGCATCGAACCGAGAGCCCCCGTGGTTCTGAGAGTTCGCGCCAGAACGATGCCCGCCGGGCCGGCTACCGCAAGACCGAAGGGGCGGCGGATCGGAGCGAGGGCCGCAGCTGGAGCGGAGGCGCCAGCCGGAGCGAGGGCAGCGGCAGGCGCGAAGGCGGCAGCCGGACCGGAGGCGGCAGCTGGAGCGAGGGCAGTAGCCGGACCGGAGGCGCCAGCCCGGGCGGAGGCGGCGGCCGGACCGGGGGCGGCAGCTGGAGCGAGGGCAGCGGCAGGCGCGGAGGCGGCAGCCGGACCGGAGGCGGAGCTGGAGCGAGGGCAGTAGCCGGACCGGAGGCGCCAGCCCGGGCGGAGGCGGCGGCCGGACCGGAGGCGCCAGCCCGGGCGGAGGCGGCGGCCGGACCGGGGGCGGCAGCTGGAGCGAGGGCAGCGGCAGGCGCGAAGGCGGCAGCCGGACCGGAGGCAGCAGCTGGAACGAGGGCGGCAGCCGGAGTGGAGACAGCGGCTGGAGCCGAGGCGTCAAGCGGAGCGGAGACGGTGATCGTCCCGCGCCGCGCGGTCAGGGAACGCGGCCCGGCGATGTGGGCCGACCAGACCGGCCCGCGCGCGGACGCACCCAGACGGGTGGCACCTACGACCGCCGGGCTCCCGCGCGCCGACCCGGGGCCGGGCCCGGCGGCCGCGGTCCCCAGGTTCCCTTTCGTGGTCGCGACGCCCTAGCCGGATCCGGGCCCGCCGCAGAGTCCGAGCCGAGGCAGCCCCGGCTACAGGTACCCGACTCGATCACCCCTGAGCAGCTTGATCCCCAAGCGAAGGCGCAGCTGAACAGCCTCCCGAACGACCTAGCCGACAGCGTGGCGCGCTACCTGGTCGCGGCGGGACTGGATACCGATCCAGAGCGGAGCTACGCGTACGCGCAGGCCGCAAAGCGCCTGGCGGCCCGCGTAGGCGTGGTCAGGGCGGCGACCGGCATCGCCGCGTACCGGACGGGCCGGTGGGCGGAGGCGCTGTCCGAACTCCGCGCCGCTCGCCGCATGACCGGGAACGATCAGTACGTGCCCCTCATGGCCGACAGCGAGCGGGCCCTGGGCCGGGAGGACCGGGCGCTGGCGTTGATCCGCGAGGTCGACGCCAGCAGACTTGATCGCGGCACGCAGATCGAACTGCGGATCGTCGAGTCGGGCATCCGCCGGGATCAGGGTCTGGCCGAGGCTGCGGTGGTAGTCCTGCAGGTACCCGAGCTCACCAGCGGCCGGCTGCGCCCCTGGTCGGCCCGGCTGTTCTACGCGTACGCGGACGCGCTCCTCGCGGCCGGGCGTGAAGAAGAGGCCAGGGACGCCTTCGCCAGGGCCGCCGACGCCGACACCGGCGGTGAGACCGACGCGGCCGAACGCCTCGACGAGTTGGACGGCATCGAACTCGAGGACCTCGCAGAGTTCGAGGACGAGGACGAGGCCGAATCCGCGGATGAGGGTGAATTCGAGGACGAAGCCGAGTTGGAGGGCGAAGCTGAATCCGAGGATGACGGTGAATTCGAGGACGAAGTCGAATCCGAAGAGCTAGCCAAGTCGGATGATGACGGCCAGGAATAGCGACTTGGCATCGTTGTTACCAAAGTGAAAGCCATGGCCTATCTTGGCTCACGATCGGGCGTTTGCGTGAGCACGTTGCGCTGATGTCACACCACGCAGAACTCATTTCCTTCCGGGTCGGCCCTGACTTGTGACAAGTTGATGGGCAAGACTGCGGGTGTGGAGTTCTTCTGCTATCACCGCGACCGCCCCGGGTCCGCGGGCCTGCGCGAGGAACTGCTGGAAGAGCATTGGGCCTACATGGACCGGTACCAGGCGCAGATGATCGCCCGCGGCCCGACGCTGGGCAGCGACGCCGATACGCCTACCGGCAGCGTGCACATTCTCGGCCTGGCCGGTCGCGCTGCGGCCCGCGCTTTCGCCTTCGACGAACCCAACTACCAGGCCGGCGTATACCGGGACGTGCTGCTGCGTCGCTGGCGCAACCTGCTGGGACGTACTATGTGGGACTTCCCCGGTGGCCGGGATGGTGGCAGCCGGTACCTGGTGCTCGGTCTTGGCGCGGGGCAGGCCGCCGACCTCGCCGTACCGTCTGGCCGGGACGAGCTGATCGCATACGGGCCGCTGCTGTCCGATGACGGTGCCACGTGGCTCGGCACGGCGGTCCTGGTCCGGGCACCGGACCAGGACGTGGCACGCGCCATCTTGACCCCCGGCCGGTACGCAGGCATCGAGGTGCACAGGTGGCAATTCGGCGGCCGGGAGTCATGATCGGTGACTGCCCTCCCCGGCAGCCCGCCCTGTTTTAGTGCGCAGATCCGCTCGCCGGTATCCGAGAACTTGCAGGTCAGCGAGCCGTCCGCTCTCCGAACCGCCAGATGTGTCACAAGTCAGGTCATAGCACGCAGAACTCATTTCCTTCCGGGTCGGCCATGACCACGTGATCCGGGATGCCATCTTGCTCATCTTCGCGGATCATCGTAGCTCCGGCTGCGGTGAGGCGTCCGACCGCCTGTGTCACGCGTGGCCACCGGACCTCCCACGGCACGCCGCGGCCGCCGCCGGCCTGTACGTCGACATGGACACGGTTCTTGGCTGCCTTGGGCTCTGGGACCTTAAGGAACGAGATGGCAGGCAGCACTCCGCCTGGATCTTCGATGTAGGCTCCGTCATCCCATTCCTCCTGCGGCACGCCGTAATGCGCGAACCACTCAGGCCAGCTCGCGAAACCCTCCGGCGGCGAAGCCTGGACATACCCCAGCGCCAGGCACCAGAACGCAGCCAGCGCCGCCGGGTGTGCGCAATCGAAGGTCACCGTCCATCGTGTGCGCATCAGGTTCCTCTCCAGCCGAGCGGTCAACGTTAGCGAACTCGGCTTCCCACTGGGATAAGCAGTGCGCACCTGTTGGTGCATGCGATGGCTGGCACCGCGTGGGCAGCGGTGCCAGCCATCATCGGGGTCTGGCAGATCAGCCAGCGGGGACGGGCGCGGCGCTGATCGCGCCGAGCGCTTCGATGATCGAGCTGGGCGAGCAGTCTTTTACTCTTACCGACTCGTTGAGATGGCCTCCGGCCCGGAGTTGCGAGACCGCTGCTACCGCCACGGCCAATAGCGTTCCGTCCGGTTCGGCGTCGCCGACGGCCAAGATGGTGGCGCCGGCCTGCAGCTGGCCCGGGCTTGCGTGGGGTATGACGACGAGCGTGTCGCCAGAGGTGGTCACCGGGACCGGGGTTCCGCTGGACGTCACCAGGGTGAAGCCAGCGGTGCCCGCGTCCGATACCGTCCCCTGGAGGGGGACGAAGCCTGCTGGGTTCACTGCGCTGAACGGCTGCCCGACGGTGACGATGGCGGCCTTGATCGTCCCGTCAGAGCTGTAGCCACGCACCATGACTGACGCGCCGTCCGTGATGTAGCTCAGCAGCGCCCCGGACATGGATACGAACGTGGTCGCCGTCGTGGTCACGGTCACTGGCTGGCCGCTGGCCGTCTTGATCACCAGGCTGCTGCCGTTCACCTGCTCGAGCGTCCCGTCGGCCTGCTCGATCTGGGTGCATCCGGTGACCGCGGCGAGGGTCGTCTGGGTGCTGGGACCGGATAGGTGCACGTGCACGAGTCCGGTTAGAGTACCTACCCCGACGATGAGGACGAGCGCGGCTGCCGCGCTGCCGGCCACCAGCATGGCGCGCCGCCAGGGGCCCGCCAGTACACGCTGTCCGGTGCGCCGGGGACGGGCAGGCTGGGCTGTCCCGGGCGCAGCGGCCGCCAGGTCGCGGACCCCGTCGGCAACGAGGTTCCACCGGTTCGCCTCGCGTCGGCAGTGCTCGCAGCGGGCGAGATGCTCCCGGGCCTGGTCGCCTATCGGGTGGCCGGCGGCCCCGGCGATCAGGTCCTCGAGGTCCAGGTGGGGGTAGCGGGTGTCAGCAGGGTCTGTGTTCATCGGTTCTGGCCCTTCTCGTCAAGAATCCGGTTCAGTGCGGTGCGCGCCGCGCTCAGGCGGCTCTTCACCGTCCCGACCGGGATCTCCAGCACGCTGCGACCTCGGGGAGGCTGAGCCCGGAGCCGAAGGCAAGACCCAGTACCTCCCGGTGAGGGGGTGCGAGCTCCCGGATCGCACGCGTCACTTCGGCCAGTTCCGCCCGGTCCAGGGCCGTGACCTCCGGCCCTGGATCAGAACCAGGCTGGTCGGCCAGGAAGGCGTCACCCACCACCCGCAGCCGGCGGCCTCGTAGCCGGTCCCGGGTCTGCCGCCGGGCGATGGCGATCACCCAGGATCGCACCGACGACTCGCCCCGGAAGGAGCCCGCCCCGCGCCAGACAGCGAGCATCGTGTCCTGTGCGATCTCCTCGGCCAGCACCCGCTCACCGGCTACCAGCAGAGCCTGCGCAAATACCACCCGGCCGTGCTCACGGTAGAACTCGGCCATCGCATCCTCGTCGCCCTGGCCGATCCTGCGTAGCAGCCCAGCTTCGTCGCAGGCAGGATCCTGAGTGGCGATAAAGGTTGGTGGGCCGACGTTCCGGTGCGGATCGTTCACCTATAACCTCCCCAAAAGATTCGCTCGGAGAGTAGGTAGCAACAGGCGGCGACACGGTTTGGTTCACCGCCGAGGTTTCTCCTTAGTCGAGCCCGAATATCGCGGTAGCCGAGCTTGCCGACCCGGCCACCCGGCCCGAGTCGGCTCACGATTCTGGGTTCTGGACAGACTCGGCACTGTGACCTGCACGTTCTGGGCTCGCGAGGGATGAATTTGCGCACCACTGTAACGGTGGCCAGCCATCGGGGATGCGCCGCGCGAGAGTCGGCACGCCCGCGAGTCAGGTGCCGAGCCCGCGCAGAATCGTCGATGAGACGGCCGCCGGCCCGGGCTGGGCGTCGGCGCTCGCGCTGGCCGGGCTGGCCGTGCTGGTGTTCCCGGACGGTGCGTTGCCGTCACCGCACTGGCGGCCGGTGTTGTGGTTCTACCTGGCCCTGGCGGGGCTGTGGATGGCTAGTGCCGAGGCCGTCTCGGTCGGGCGCGGTCGCCGGCCATGACGTCCGCGTGGATCCCGGCGGGAACCTGCTGGGTCTGGGATCGACCACTGGCCCGTACGGCTGGTTCGGCGTGGTGGAGGACGTGTTCTTCCCGGTGCTGGCGGCCTGCACAGCTGGCGCTCTCTCTTTAGGTGGCGTCCACGTCCTCGTCCGCCAGCGTCGGCGTGATGCTGGAGTCGGGCATCGTCCGGTCGGGCGGCGTCGGTATCTTCTCGAATCCAGCGCACTCGGCCACGGGCAGACGCGGGTAGCGGGTGAGCGTGGGGTCCCATTCGGCCCGCGTGCAACGGAGGTACGCGGTGCCCCGCCGGGTCTGGTTCACCTTCGCGTGCCTGCAGGTCCGGCACAGCCCGGGCTGGGCGCCCAGGTCCGGCCATGCGCCGTCGGAGGACTGGTCAGGCATAAGCCACACGATATGCCCGGCTCTGCTCTGGGCCGGATCAGCCAGTACTAGTCACTGGTGGCAGCTCCGGGAACCTACGGCGGCCGTCCTCGATCGCCGCGCGACCCGTGGCACGATGGCCGCATGACCGAGTCCGAACGCAAAGCCGACCTGCACCGCTACCTGCAAGACGCCCGCGACGCGCTGCTGTGGAAGCTCGACGGGCTATCCGAGTACGACATCCGCCGCCCCCTAGTGCCGACCGCCACCAACCTGCTGGGTCTGGTGAAGCACCAGGCCATGGTCGAGATGGCGTACTTCGGCGACACCTTCGGGCGCCCCTGCCCCGATCCGCTGACCTGGGACGAATCCGACCCGATGTCCGACATGTTCGCCTTCCCAGGCGAATCACGCGAGTTCATCACCGGGCTGTACCGCAGGGCCTGGGCGCATTCTGATGCCACCATCGACGCCCTGCCGCTCGACACCATCGGCCGTGTCCCCTGGTGGCCGCCCGACGACAACGAGCCCACACTGCACCACATCCTGGTCCGCGTGGCCACCGACACCAACCGGCATGCGGGCCACGCCGACATCATCCGCGAGCTCATCGATGGCGCCATCGGCCTGAGCGTCGGGAACCCCAACCTGCCGCCCGGCGACCAGGAATGGTGGCAGGCCTACTACGACCGGGTGGAACAAGCGGCACGGGAAGCCGCCGGAGGTGTCGGCGACTGAAGCCGCACCAGGCCGGTACGTGACCCAGCGCCCGGCCTACAGTCTAGGTGCCGGGCTCCTGCGCCTGGTCGAGCCAGTACATGATCCCGCTGACGTTCAAGGCGGTCCCGCTGATCCGGTCGATTTTCGCTGCAACCGCGGGATCGGCGCCCGGCCGGAACGCCTCGTACCGGGCGTTCGTCCGGTCGCGGACCATGGCGACGGCGTGATCGAGGTCGAGTCCCGCCTTCCGGGCCGCGCGCGTTTCCTCCACCCAGACCTTGATCTCCTCCACGGACCGCTCCAGCGTTTCCGTGATCGACGTGACGGGCCCGTAGTGACTGAACAGCAAGCGCGAGGGCTCTAGGGCGGCGAACTTCCTGATCGAGGCAAGCGCGACCTCAAGATCGAAGTCTGGTGGCGGCGTGGCGGGCCGCACGTCGCCCGTTTCCGGCAGGTACACCCCGGCCGCGTCGCCGACGTACAGGTCGCCGCTGTCCGAGTCGATCAGGCCGACGTGATGCTTGGCGTGGCCGGGGGAGTAGTGGCTGTCCAGGCGGCGTCCGCCGCCGAGATCCACCGTGCCGGTGTCCTCCAGGGCGATAATCCGCTCGGCGGGAACCGGCGCGAGTACGCCGAACAGCCTGTCCAGCGCGGCACCGTACACCGCCCGGGCGCCCGCCATCAGCCTGCTCGGATCGGCCAGGTGCCGCGCCCCCCGGTGATGGACCACGATGTCGGCGGCGGGGAACATGGCGGCGATGTCACCGGCGCCGCCGGCGTGGTCCAGGTGGATATGGGTGACCACGACTGTCGCCAGATCGCCAGCGCCGATTCCCAAAGAAGCCAGGGCATCACGGACCACCGGTGCGGACGGGGCGGTCCCGGTCTCCACCAGGCACGGCCGGTCGCCCCGGATCAGGTAGCCGGCGGTGATCCCGTCGTACCCGGCCATCCGGGTGTCGATCTGGAACACGTCGTGTCCCAGCGGGGTGACGTCCGTCGGCTGCGGGCGCGGCGGAGCTGCCGCGGATTCTTCGGCCACTCGATCATTGTCCCAGAGCAGCCGGTCCTTCCTCGTTCGGGGCGAACGTGCGCAGGACCAGCCCGGTCCGCGGCTTGGGGCCGAACGAGGTGGACTTGCGCGGTACGCGTTCGCCGAGCGCCGCAATCTCGATGACGTCCCCGAAGGTGACCGGGTTGGAGATGACCGCAGTGCCTGGGCACATCCCGTTGACCGGCGGGGACGTAACCGCGCGCACGGCGTCGGCGGCGTCGTGGTAGATCAGCACATCACGCTCGCTGTCGGTGATGCCCCACAGGCGCCCGAGCAGGAACTGCTGGAGCACGGCGGCGTCCAGCGACCGCCAGGGCGCAGAAAGTCCGGTCGGCATCGATTCGGCGGCCGCGACCGGGTCCGGATGGCTGAGCAGCCGGAAGGTCGGACCGCCGGCCAGCAGGAACGCGGTGCCTTCCCGCCCGGCCTCGGCGAGCCGCCGCTGCGCGTCGGCAAGATCGAGCCCGGCCGGCAAGTCCTGAACGGTGAACCCCGCCTTGGCTAGCTCGGCCGCCCGGTCCGGCGCCAGTCCGGGCAGCACCCGGTGGATGGCGCCGAGCCGCGGCGGGTAGGCCGCGGAGTCGACGAGGAACGCCAGCCCGAAATCCCACGGTCCTGCGCCGCGGCCCGATGTCCGCGCCTGCGACTGCAGGTCCATGTAGGCGGCGTACCGGTGGTGCCCGTCGGCGATGAGGGCCCGGCGTCCGCACAGGTCGGCGACGATCGCGGCCTGCTCGGCCGGATCACCGATCCGCCACAGGCGGTGCGTTACGCCGTCGTCGGTGTCGATGGTCACCAGCGGCGCGCGCTCGGCCGCGACGTCGTCGATCACCTCGGTGGCAGTCCGGCCGGGAACATCCGCCGACGGACATCCGGGGTCGCGCGGCTGCGCGCCGTCGTAGATCAGGAAGATCGGCTCCAGGTTGGCCTGCGTAGCCGCCATCAGCTCGCGCCGGTCAGCCACCAGGCCCGGCAGGACACCCTCGTGCGGCAGGATCCCCGCCGCCCGGGGCGAGCCCAGGCCGACCAGCCCGATGATGCCCCGCTGGCGCCAGGAGGAACTCGCGTCGTGCTGCTCGTACAGGTAGAGCGCGGGCATCTGGTCCCGGATCAGCACGCCCGTGGACAGCCACTCGCGCAGGAGGCTGGCGGCGGCCTGGCTCGCGTCGGCGTCCTGGCCCGGCAGGATAAGGCGGACCACGTTGTGCGGGTCCGCCGCTCGCAGGTGCTCGAGAACGCCGCCGCTGATCACGTCGTACGGTGGTGACGTGACGTTCGCGATGCCGCTCACCCGGTCCCGCGCGTAGCGGATGCCGCGGAAGGGCGCCAGGACAAGGCCAGGGCCAGAGTCGGACGGAAGGGTCTGCACACCATGTCAGAAGGATCAAGCGGCGGCAGGGATTCCCGTCCGGACGAAAACCTCGCTGGCCGGGACCTTCCCCAAGGTCCCGGCCAGGCATGGCGCGGCTGCCAGGAACCCCTCGACAGCGCTTACGACGTCGCCCTGCTCGACCTGGACGGAACGGTGTACCTGGGCGGCGCCGCCATCCCCGGAGCCGCGCAGGCTTTGCGCAAGGCCGGCGAGGCGGGCATGCGGCTGGCCTACGTCACGAATAACGCCTCCAGGACCCCTGCGGCGATCGCCGAGCTGCTGACTAGCTTCGGCATCGCGGCCACGCCGGGCGATGTGGTGACCTCGGCCCAGGCCGCCGCGCGCCTGCTCGCCGAACGCCTCCCTGCGGGCGCCCCGGTCCTGGTCATCGGCGGCATTGGCCTGCGGATGGCGGTGCGGGAACGCGGGCTCACCCCGGTGAGTACCGCCGCGGCCCGACCGCAGGCGGTGGTGCAGGGCTACGCGCCCGATGTGGGCTACTCGATTCTGGCCGAGGGCGGCCTCGCGGTGGCCGCGGGAGCGCTGTTCGTCGCCAGTAACGCGGATCTCACGCTGCCCAGCCCTCGCGGCAACCAGCCAGGAAACGGGTCGCTGATCGAGGTGATCGCGACGGCCACCGGCGTGCCCCCGCTGGTCGCAGGCAAGCCGGAACCACCGCTGCATAGGGAAACGGTCCTGCGGACCGGGACGAAACATCCGCTGGTCGTGGGAGACCGGCTGGACACCGACATCGAGGGCGCGCACCGCGTGGGCGCGGACAGCCTGCTGGTGCTGACCGGGGTGACGAGCCCGGCCGACGCCGTGCTCGCGCCGCCGTCCCAGCGCCCGACCTACCTGGCCGCCGATCTCGCCGGGCTGCTCGGGCCGCACCCGGAGGTGACGAGCCAGGACGGCGCGTTCGGCTGCGGCGGCTGGTCCGCCCGCGTAGCCGGGGACCGGCTGGAGCTGACCGGAGGCGGGGAGCGCATCGACGGCCTGCGGACCCTGTGCGCCGCCGCCTGGGCCAGCGGCCGCGTTACCCGGCCAGCGGCGCAGCAGGCGATCGAGCGCCTCGGCGAAGCGCGCTGAACGCCGTCGGCCGGGGCACCCGCTGAAAGCCGCCGACCCGGACGCCCGCGAAAGCCTCCCGCGAGGACGCCTGCGAAGCCATCGGCCGGGACGCGCGCTGAAAGCCGCCAACCGGGGCGCGCGCCATGTATGCTGTCCCGCATGCCAGGCCGCGCAGCCCGCGTTCACGGTGACCATTCGGGTGTCACCACGCTGATGACGCGCGTGTCCTGTCCTTCGTGTTGTCGCTGACAACGACTCTCAGCTGACCGTTGTCACCCAGGGGCCACGTCCGCCCCGCAGCCGAAGGATTCCCCGTTGACCGCACAGTTGATCGCAGACATGTCCGCCGCCCCGGAGATCGCTAGGCTCGCCGCTGCCCTCCCGCTCCTCCCAGCCCAGTCGGCCGTGTCGGTCGGCGGCGCGGACCGTCCGGGCCGTTCCGAGCAAACGGGAGCGAGCGCACCGCTGACCCTAGGCGCTCTGTCCCGCGAGCTGAGGACGATCGCCTCTACCCCCGAACGCTGGTGGGGCCTGGTCCGCTTCGAGCCGGACCGTCCGGTCACCGTCGTGGTCGAGGAGTGCGAGTCCTACCGCGCCTGGCTGGCGATCCTGCCCCCGGGCGACGGCGGGCAGGGCTGCGACTGCGAGGCGGTCACGATGATCGCCGGTGAGGCGACCGAGGGAACGGATCTGGGCGACGGCGCGATCCTGCGCCCCGGCCCGGTGCGGGTGCACGGCGGACGGCACGGCCTGCAGGGCCGGGGCACGGGCTACTCCATCAGCTTGCATGCCCGCGCCCGCCGCCCAGGCGCGGAGAGCACAGAGAAAGCCGAAGCGGACCGGCCTAAGTAAGTGTTGGATGAGGGGTAAGTAAAGCGCGACGGTCGTCTCGCTCGTGTCACCCGCGCCTTCCTTGATCCTCATCTGTCTCGCCTTCCTCAGCTGCCCTATCCGATCATGCGTACGGAATGTCCGAGATTTCCCGGGAGGATCCGGGCTTCCGGGAGGATCCGGGGGACTGTAGTGCACCAAATCCTCCCGAGAACCCGGATCCTCCCGGATAATTCCGCGGTTGGACGCACCACCACGCGCACTGGCCTCCTCACCCGCTCGCGACCCAGGTATCCGCGAGCCGGGAGCCGGAGGCCAGGCACCGAAGCCGGTATCCGCCTGCAGCATGAATCGAACGCTCGCTACCCCTCACAGTGCCTGGACGAG
Source organism: uncultured Actinomycetes bacterium (assembly GCA_963795795.1). Taxonomy (GTDB): domain Bacteria; phylum Actinomycetota; class Actinomycetes; order Streptosporangiales; family Streptosporangiaceae; genus Palsa-504. The sequence continues at coordinate 252,210 of CAWCJS010000003.1, forward strand.
GGCCAGCTGCCTGGACTGGGCGACCAGCGTCCCGGCCGAGTCCCAGACCTCGAAGTCTTCCTCGTGGTAGCCGCCGCTGACGAAGCGGGTGGAGGCCCGGATGGCGAGCCAGCCGGGGGCCGGGTGGGCCCGCAGGTGAACGGTGAGCTGGATGGTGGCGGACCCCGCGCCGAGCTCGAGGACCGACGGAGCGGTCGAGTCGACCAGGACCAGCAGGGCAAGCAGGTCGGCGTCCCGGCCGTCGGCGAACCGCATCCAGAACTCGCTGGACGGGCGGCCCGTCGGCCGGCCGAGGAACCAGCCGGGAACCTCCCTGGATCGGAACTCGACGCGCTCGGCGATGGTCGCCGGGCCGAACGACCCGACGGGGATCCCGACGCAATCCGACGGCGGCGGCAGGTCAGGCGGCGCGCCGTCGACCAGCACGGGCCGCCGGACCCGCCGGACCCGCCGGACCCGCCGGACCCGCCGGACCCCCGGACCCGCCGAGCCTGGCAAAGGCGGCCGCCGCCCGGATGACGTCCTTCCCGGCCTGCGAGAGCACCGCCTCGCCGAACGCCGTCGTCCTCCCCTCGCGCACCACCGACGTCCTGATCGTCGCCGGCCCCGGCGTGCCGGGCCGCAGGAAGAAGCCGGAGACCACGATCGGGTCGGGGAACGGCACCCTCAGCCCGAGCGCCCGTATGCACGTGGCCAGGAGGTAACCGCCGTTCGGCACGCCGGTGATCCCACCCCAGCGGCCGGTCACCGAGGCCTGGAACTCGCCATCGCCAACCCCGGACGGCGATACCCGGGTGTCCGCGTCAAAGGCGAAGTCACCCACGAGGAAGGCCCATTACGGCAAGGTCAGGATCTCGTAGCCGTCCTCGGTGACCAGGATGGTGTGCTCGAACTGTGCGGTCCGCTTCCGGTCCTTGGTCACCGCGGTCCAGCCGTCACGCCAGATGTCGTACTCGATCGTGCCCAGGGTGAGCATCGGCTCGATGGTGAACGTCATCCACGGTTCCATCATCACGTCGTTGTCCGGGTCGTCGTAGTGCGGCACGATCAGGCCCGAGTGGAACGTCCGGCCGATGCCGTGCCCGGTGAAGTCGCGCACTACCCCGTAGCCGAACCGCCGCGCGTAGGACTCGATCACCCGCCCGACGGCGTTCAGCGGCCGGCCCGGCGCCACCGCGCGGATACCGCGCATCATCGCCTCGTAGGTGCGCTCGACGAGCAGCCGCGACTCCTCGTCGACGTTCCCGGCGCAGAAGGTGGCGTTGGTGTCGCCGTGCACGCCGCCGATGTAGGCGGTGATGTCGACGTTGACGATGTCGCCGTCCTTGATCACCGTGTCGTCGGGGATCCCGTGGCAGATCACCTCGTTCAGCGAGGTGCACAGCGACTTCGGGTAGCCGCGATAGCCGAGCGTGCTCGGGTACGCGCCGTGGCTGACCAGGAAGTCGTGCCCCACCTGGTCCAGGTAATCGGTCGTGACGCCCGGGGCCACGGCCTCGCCGACCAGCGCCAGCGCCTGGGCGGCCAGTGTGCTCGCCACGCGCATCCGCGCGATGATCTCCGGCGTCTTGACGTCGGGCTCGCCGCTCCTCGGGTGCTTCCTGCCCACGTACTCGGGGCGCGGGATGTCCGCCGGAACCTGGCGGGTCGGGGAAAGCCGGCCCGGGTGAAGCACTGTCGCCATGCTTTGCGAGTCTAATGTGCATGGACACCGAACAGGGAAAGCGGTGGTGGTACAGCCTCAAGTACCACACTGTCGAAGACGACGATGGACCCACCCCGGGCAAGGACCGGCTCGGCCCGTTCGCGACCCGGGAGGAAGCGGCCCGCGCGCTCGAGACGGTGGAGCGCAGGAACCAGGAGTGGGACGCGAAGGGCTAGGTCCGGTTCGCCCCGGTCGCGATATTAGGCTAGAGGCGTGAGCGAAGAACTTCCCCCCGCGGCCAAGGCCCGGATGGAGGAAATCCGGCGCAGCGGGACGTGGGGGTCCGCGCTGACGGCGGATGAGTTCGCGGCCATCCGCAGCGTTGGCTTCGAGCCCGTCGGGCAGGTGCTCGGCGCCGCCGTCTACAACGTCGGCTACGTCGGCGGGTACAACTGCCCGGGCGCCTGGGGGGGTTACGGGCAGTTCGGCATGCCGGTCAGGACCCAGACCCAGGTGTCCTCGCGCGGCGGTTTCGGGTCGTTCGCACCGCTGGTGCGGACGATGTACGAGGCGCGGCACAAGGCCATCGACCGGATGACGGCCGAGTGCGCCGAGCTCGGGGGGCACGGAGTGGTCGGCGTCCTGCTGACCATCGGCGCGTTCCCGGCCGGCGGGCTGGAATTCAAGGCCATCGGCACCGCCATCCGCGCGCCCGGCGTCCCTCCCGTGTCGCAGTGGCACGGCGGCCCCAGGGGGCCGGGCACGAGGCAGCCGTTCACCTCCGACCTGTCCGGGCAGGATTTCGCCAAGCTGATCATGAAGGGCTGGGTGCCCGCCGGGCTGGCGCTCGGCATCTCGATCGGGTCCAGGCACGACGACTGGATGACCGTCGGCCAGACCCGGTGGGGCTCGGGTAACGCCGAGGTGGTCGGGTTCACCGAACTCGTCAACGACGCCAGGCACGACTCGCGGGTGCAGCTGGAGAAGGACGTCAGGCGCCTGGGCGGCGAGGGCGTGGTGATCGCCGACATAGAGATGCGGGTGCGCGAGCGGGAGTGCCCGGCGATGGAGGGCCGCAGCGATCACATCGTGGAGGCCACCTGCATCGGCACCGCGATCGCCAAGTTCACCTCCGCCTCGCTGCAGGGCCTATTCGGCAAACGGACGCTGGCCGTCATGTCGCTAGACCCGCAGCGGCGCCAGGCGGCCAGGATCCGGATATAACAGCCTTAGCTCGACCACGAGCACATAGGAGAGAGCATGACCGAGCAGGGGAACATCGCGACCGAGCTGGACGCCGCGGGCGTCCCGCGTGATGCCATGGCCCGCCTGGCCGAACTGCAGCCGGGCAAGCCGGGCTCGATCTTCACCTCGGACCTGTCGGTCAACGAGTTCCTGCTGGTCCGGGAGGTCGGGTTCCGGCCGCTGGGCCTGGTCCTCGGCAGCTCGATCTACCACGTCGGCCTGCAGATCGGCCGGTGGGGCAGCAACCAGGAGCTCGACGTCCTCTCGCAGGCCATGTACCACGCGCGCGAGCTGGCCATGACCAGGATGGAGGCCGAGGCCGACGCGCTGCGCGCCGACGGGATCGTCGGGGTCCGGCTGGACGTGGAGCTGAAGGAGTTCGGCGCCGACGTCGCCGAGTTCATCGCCGTGGGCACCGCGGTCAAGGCCGAGGAGGAGCCGGCGGCGGGGGAGTGACCAACTGGCGCAACAACAAGAACCAGCCGTTCACCTCCGACCTGTCCGGCCAGGACTTCTGGACGCTGATCCGGGCCGGCTACGCGCCGCTGGGCATGGTGATGGGCTCGTGCGTGTACCACATCGCCCACCAGCGGCTCGGGACCAAGATGTCGAACATCGGCCGCAACGTGGAGATCGAGCAGTTCACCCAGGCCCTGTACGACGCCCGCGAGCTGGCCATGAGCCGGATGCAGGCCGAGGCGGAGGCGCTGCACGCGGAGGGGATCGTCGGCGTCCAGCTGCGGCAGCACAGCCACACCTGGGGGTCGCACACCACCGAGTTCTTCGCCATCGGCACGGCCGTGCGCCCGCTGCGCCCCGACCACATCATCGAGCGCCCCACGATGGTCCTGACCCTGGACGCCTGAGCCGCCGCCTCAGCAAACCCCGCTCAGGGGTTCGGCCCGCTGACCACCTCGAGCAGGTGCGCCACGCGGTCCCTGAGCCCGCGGACGCCGGGCCGGTATCGCTGGTACGCGGGCGCGGGCGGCTGCCCAGGGCGGGCGTCCCGGCTGGCCACGCCGAACTCCCCGCCCGCCGCGGCCATTCCGCCGCCGAGTTCGCCGCAGGCCGCGCTGACCAGGTGCTGGGCGACCCCGAACGACAGCACGGGCGCCCCGGCCCCCGGCCGGATCGCCATCGTCTCGTGGGCGAGCGAGTCAAGCTCGCGGTCGCCCTGGTCCAGCGCGAAGATCGTAGCCCCGGACCGCCGCGCGTCGCTGACCCGCTCGAGCAGCGGCACCGGGGCGGTCGTCGGGGTGACGACGAACAGCGTCTCGCCGCGCTGCGCGGCCTCCAGCCGCTCCAGGCCCACCCGCAGGTGCGCCGGGCCGTGCGCCGGGACGCGCCAGCGCACGAGCGTCGGCGTCAGTTCCGGGATCGCGGCCAGCCGGCTTTCCTCGTCCAGGTGGGCCGCGAGGTGCCAGGGCTCGTCGTCGGGCGTGCCGACCAGGAGGAGACCCCCGGGGGTCCGCGTCGCCTTCCGCAGCCCGCGAGCGAACGCCCGGGTCCGCTCGATCCATCCGGTCGAGGCCAGAAGCTCACGTAGCGTAGCCACCTGGTTCGCGTCCACGTATCTAATGGTGCCCGCAAAAGTCCGTTTGCGCAGCCATAAACGTACAGAGGGTTGCCATCGGAACGAACGCGCAGGTACCGCCCGGCGGGCCCGGCGTGTCGTCTGGCAGGATGTGAGTCCATGACTGAGCACGAAACCCCGAACGTCGACCGCCTGGTCATCGCCATCCTCGGCGGCACCGGGGAACAGGGCCGCGGCCTGGCCCGCAGGTTCGCGATGGCCGGGAACCCGGTGATCGTCGGATCCCGCAGCCGCGAGCGGGCGGACGCCGTGGCCAGGGAGGTCGGGCACGGCGTGCGCGGGCTGCCCAACGCCGAGGCCGCGCGGGAGGCGGACGTCGTGATCGCCGCGGTGCCGTGGGAGGGCCACGGCGAGCTGCTCGCCGGGCTGGCCGGCGACCTGGCGGGCAAGATCGTGGTGGACTGCGTGAACCCGCTCGGCTTCGACAGCCGCGGCGCGTACCGGCTGCCCGTCGCCGAGGGCAGCGCGGCCGAGCAGGCCGCGGGCCTGCTCCCGGACAGCCGGGTGGTGGCGGCGTTCCACCACGTGTCCGCGGTCCTGCTGCTCGACCCCGAGGTCGAGACCATCGACCTCGACGTGCTCGTGCTCGGCGACGACCGGCAGGCCACCGACCTGGTCCAGGCCCTGGCGGCCCGGATCCCCGGCATGCGCGGCGTCTACGCCGGCCGCCTGCGCAACTGCGGCCAGATCGAGGGGCTGACGGCCAACCTGGTCTCCATCAACCGCCGATACAAGGCGCACGCCGGCATCCGCATCACCGATATCTGAAACCCCATTTTCCCCGAACGAGCATTGGTGCCCGCCCCGATTCCCCCCGGCCCCGCGCGCAGTACGCTCGTCCCCGGACGGATAAGCACCTGAACCTGCGGAGGTATTCGCGTGGACATCGGAATCGGCCTGCCCAACACGGTCGCGGGCACCGAAGGCCAGACGCTCGTCGAATGGGCCAAGCAGTCCGAGGAGGCCGGGTTCAGCACCCTGGGCACGATCGGCCGGCTGGTGTACCCGAACTACGAGGAACTGATCGCCCTGTCCGCCGCCGCCGCGGTTACCAGCCGGATCCGGCTGACCACCGGCGTGCTGCTGGCGCCGCTGTACGCGAACCACGAGCTGTTCGCCAAGCAGGCGGCCTCGCTCGACCGGCTGTCGGGCGGGCGCCTGGTCCTGGGCCTGGGCCTAGGCGGCCGCGACGATGACTTCACCGCCAGCGGGCTGCCGACCCACGGCCGGGGACGGGTCCTGGAGGACCAGCTGGACGTCATGAGGCGGGTCTGGTCCGGCGAGCACTTCGGGTTCGCGGGCGGTATCGGGCCCGAGCGGCCCGACCCGGCGGCCCCGAGATCATCCTCGGCGGGTCGACCCCGGCCAGCTTCGAGCGGGTCGCCCGCCTGGCCGACGGCTGGATCATGGGCGGCGGCACGCCGGAGATGTTCGCCCAGGCCTCGGCCGGGGTGGACCAGGCCTGGCAGGCCGCGGGCCGTACGGGCCGGCCGCGCAAGCTCACGCTCGCCTACTTCGCGCTCGGACCCGACGCCCGCGACCAGGCGGATGGCTACCTGCACGACTATTACGGCTGGCTGGGCGACATCGCCGGCATGATCGCCGCCGGCGCCGCGGTCAGCGCCGAGATGGTCAGCGGCTACGCCGCCGCGTTCGACGCCGCGGGCTGCGACGAGATCATCTTCGTTCCCACCGCATCCAGCCTCGACCAGATCGGCCTGCTCGCCGAGGCGGTCGCCTAGCACTGGCGGGCCCGCGCCGCCGCCCCACATCCCCCACTCGCCCCTCATGCCACATCGTCAGTCGATGAGAGTGGCACCGTACCGAGTCTTCTAGGTACGGTGCAGCACCCATCGGCTCCACGAACCCTTGCCATGACAAGTCGGCTTGACAACAGGCCAGGTGTCAAGCTAGCTTGTCTATGACAAGTCGGCTTGACAGAAGGGGCCATGTCATGAGGCCTTGGATCCGGTGGGTTTACGTCATCGCGGGGGTCGCGACGGCGCTTGTCGCGGTGAGCTCGATCGTGCAGGCGGTCAGGCAGGGCAGCTGGACGCCCGTCGTCTCGGTGGGCTGGCTGCCGGCCGTGGTCGTCGCGGCCTGGCCCGGCACCTACCGTCGCTGCCGGCCCGGGCGACGCCGCCCGGCCGCATAAGCCCGTCCCGAGGCGATGAAGAACCTCGTGCGCACTCTGCGGACCGAGCGGAACCTGGCGCAGGGCCAGCTGGCGGACGCGATGGGGGTATCGCGGCAGACGATCAACTCGATCGAGAACGAGCGCTATACCCCCTCGCTGCCGCTGGCGATGGCGCTGGCCCGCTACTTCGGCGTCACGGTCGAGGAGATGTTCGATGACCAAGGGTGCTAGCCAGCCGGTGACCCGCTCCAGGTGGTTCATGACGGTGTTCTGCTTCGGGCTCGGGCTGGTTCTGCTCGCGGTGAACTGGGTGGGCGGTCAGCTGGTCGGGGGCCTGGTGTCCCTCGCGATCCTGACGGCCTTCGGCCTGCTCATCTCGCTGCTGGCGGGGCACAGCGAGACCGTCCGCGGCCTGACCACCCGCCGCGACGAGCGTTTCGCCCAGATCGACCTGCGCGCGACCGCGGTGGCGGGGCTGACGGTGCTGGGCACCCTGATGGTGGCCTGGATGGTCGCGGTCGCCCAGGGGCGCAACGGGCACCCGTACGACTGGCTCGTGGCCATCAGCGGTTTCTCGTACCTGCTCGCCCTCGCGTTCTTCCGCTGGCGCGGCTGACCCGCACCGGGCGATTCCGGCGAAACCGCCACCAAAGACGGCTCGATTACACAGGGTAACCACTGTCGCCGTATTAAGGGAATTACCAGAGCGATCTGTGGATATGGTGTTAATAAAGTAGTGGGTAACCACCATCATATGCGGATAACGCCGGTATTTCCTGTGGATAAAGTGTGGAGAGAAAATCGGCCCGATTACTTTGCGCAAAACCCTTGCGCCGCGGGCCGCAGAGGCATTAGAAATAGCTCACTGCCGGAAACGGGCACCACCCAGGGGAAACCCGGGGAACGTGCGGGGAATCGGGAAACCGGTACCTCACGCGGGTGTCTGGCCCCGGTGGACGGCGCGCAACGCCGGAATAGCCAGGTAACTGGCCGGCCGGTGCGGCGAGGCCGGGCGAGGCTCCCTCCATCTCATACATGGAGGGGGCCTCGCCTCATTTATGCCCGCAGGAAATGCGTGCCTTCAGCGGTAGGAATGCTCCGCGTCGGGGAATACGCCGCCGGTGACGTCATCGGCGAAGGCGGTCGCGGCCTCACGCAGGACGGTCGCCACGTCGGCGTACCGCTTGACGAACTTGGCCGTCCGCGGCGACAGGCCCGCCATGTCCTGCCAGACCAGGACCTGCGCGTCGCACGCGGGCCCGGCGCCGATGCCGATCGTCGGGATGCTCAGGGCCTGCGTGACCTGCGCGGCCAGCGGGGCGGGCACGCACTCGAGCACGACCGAGAACGCGCCGGCCGCTTCCAGGACCTTGGCGTCGTGCAGCAGGCGCTCGCCGTCCTCGCCGCGGCCCTGGACGCGGTACCCGCCGAAGGCGTTCACCGACTGCGGGGTCAGGCCGAGGTGCGCCATCACCGGGATGCCCGCCGCGACCAGCTCCTCCACCTGGTGCGCGACCCGCAGGCCGCCCTCGAGCTTGACCGCGTGGGCCCCGGCCTCCTTGAGGAACCGCGTCGCCGCGGCCAGCGCCGCGCCGGGGGAGGCCTGGTAGGAGCCGAACGGCAGGTCGGCCACGATCAGGGCCCGGCTGGTCCCGCGGACGACGGCCGCGGTGAGCGGGATCAGCTCGTCGACGGTGACCGGGATGGTGCTGTCGTGGCCGTAGACCACCATCGCCGCCGAGTCGCCGACCAGCAGGACGGGAATCCCGGCCTGGTCGAAGATCGCGGCGGTGAGCGCGTCATACGCGGTGAGCATCGGCCACTTCTCGCCGCGCGCCTTGGCGGCGGCGATGTCGCGGACGGTCACGCGGCGGCCGGTGCCTGACCCTCCGTACAGCGGTTCGGCCTGGGTGGTGGTCCGCTGCCCTGTCGCGGCCACGTCAGCATGGTCTGGCATGTGTCTTACCTCCACGTCTCGTGTCGCCCTCGCGGCGTACCCGGACGCATTCATGATGGCACGCAGTGAAGGGTGGGCGGAATGCCCTTCTGGTCTGGAAGGATGAGCCCAGTGACCGACTTCGGGGACGTAGACGCCCTGGCCGCGGGCTGGCAGGAGCGCGCCGGGCAGCCTGGGATGGCTTACGGGATCGTGCTGGGCGGCGAGCTCGTGCACGCGGCCGGGCTCGGTGAGCGGTACGCCGGGGGACCGGTGCCGGACGACGGCACGGTGTTCAGGATCGCCTCCATGAGCAAGAGCTTCACCGCGTCCGCGGTGCTCGCGCTGCGCGACGACGGCAAGCTGCGGCTGGACGACGCGGCGGAGGCGTACGTTCCCGAGCTGCGCCGCTGGCCGTCGGCGGCCGCGGACGCACCGCGCGTGTCCATCCGGCACCTGCTGACGATGACCGCGGGCTTCCCGACCGACGACCCGTGGGGGGACCGGCAGCAGGGCCTCCCGCTCGATGACTTCACCGCCTTCCTGGCCGGAGGGGTGGGCATCAACTGGGCGCCGGGTACCCGGTTCGAGTACTCCAACATGGGCTACGCGATCCTGGGCCTGGTCATCACCGCCGTCACCGGGACCGCCTACCCGGACTTCATCCGCGACCGCCTGCTGCGCCCGCTGGGCATGTCCCGCACCGGGTTCGAGGCGGCCGAGTTCGCCGCACCGGACCTCGCCCGCGGGTACCGGCGCGCGCCCGAGGGGTGGTCCGAGGTTCCCCTCGACCCGTGCGGCGCGTTCGCCCCGATGGGCGGGGTCTTCAGCTGCGTGCGTGACCTCACCCGCTGGGTGGCCGGGTTCGCCGCCGCGTTCCCGGCCTGGGACCCCGACGCCGGCGGCGCGCACCCCGTCCGCCGCGCGACCCGGCGGGAGATGCAGCTACCGCAGGTCCTGACCGGGTGGGACTCCGACCAGGGTTTCCCCGGATCGGTGGCGCCCGCGCTGTCCACCTACGGCTACGGGCTGTTCGTGGAGGAGCACCCGACCTTCGGCCGGATCGTCAGCCACAGCGGCGGGTACCCGGGCTTCGGGAGCAACATGCGCTGGCACCCGGCCTCGGGGACCGGCGTGATCGCGCTCGGCAACAGCACCTACTCCGCGATGCAGCCGCTGGCGGCCCGGCTCCTGGACATCGTCCTGCGGCAAGCCGAACCGCCCGCTCACGGGTACCTCGTGGCGCTCGCCCCGGTCGGCGAGGCGCGCGACGCCGGTCCCTGGCCTGCGACCCTCGCGGCTCAGCGAGAATATCGGCGAACTCCTTCAGGCCTGGGACGATGATCAGGCGGCGCGCCTGTTCACGCCCAACGTGGCGCAGGATGCGCCCTTCGCCGAACGCCGGCACGCCCTGGCCCTGATCCGCGAGCGCATCGGCGACTTCCGCGACGACCCCGACCGTCGCCCGGAGTTCGACACGCCCGCGCACTGCCGCTGGTGGCTCGCGGGCGAGCGCGGCGTGGTCCAGGCGCAGATCCAGCTCAACCCGGAATTGCCGCCCCGCGTGCAGTCCGTCACGCTCGCCGTGCCGCCCGCCCCCGGCTCGCCGCTGGCCCGCACCCTCAACGACGTCCTCGCGTGGCTGAACGGCACCGACCACGACTGGCCGGCGTCCATCGCGGCCGACACCACCGTGGACACTGACCTGCTGGGCCGCCGCCTCCGCATGGCCGCCGCCTGGGCCGGCCGGTGCCGCCTCGCCGCGTACCAGGCCGGCGACGGCATCGCCGCCGTCAGCGCGGAGTTGGCCGGCGAGCACGCCCGGCTCGTCCTTAGCGTGCTCGTGGACCCGGCCTCCGGCCTGCTCCGCCAGGCCGACGTAAGCCTGTAAACCCCAGGTAAGGCCGGTAGGACCCCCCGTCGGCCTGGCCCGCTGCCGCTGAACACCCGCAACGGATGGCATCACCATTCCGTTGACGTGGACTAGTCTGCTTCGTATAGTCGAGATGGACTAATTGAAGTAGACGATGTGAGGCAACCATGGCTCAGTCACGTCAGCGGCCGCCGGCCGAGCTGACGCCGCCCGGGATCGCGATCCTGTCGCTGCTCTGGCGCCAGCCGATGCACCCGTACGAGATGCGCCACCTGATCCGCGTGCAGGAGATCGACCGCGTGATGAAGGTGACGCACGGCACGCTGTACAGCACCGTGGACCGGCTGGCGGCCTCCGGCCTGCTCCAGCAGGTGGAGACGAGCCGGGAGGGCCGCAGGCCGGAGCGGACCGTCTACGAGATCACGCAGCTGGGCCGCGACCAGCTTCTTGACGCGCTGCGGAACGGCCTGATGCGGACCGCACCGGACTACCCGGCGCTGGCCACCGCGCTGACGTTCGCCAACCTGCTCGACGCCGATGAGGTCGCCGAACTGCTCGAGCGGCGCACCGTAGCGGTCGAGGCGCAGCTGTCCGCGATGAACGCTGAGATGGACGCCTCGCTCAAGCAGTCCAGGTTCCAGCGGATGGGCCTGGGCCGGGTGCACCTGATCGAGACCGAGTACCTGATCGCGCTGCAGCGCGCCGAGCTCGACTGGCTGCGCGCGGTCGTCACGGATATCCGTGAGGGGCGCCTCGCGTGGGACCCGGCCGGGACCGACCACGTGCACGAGGTGCGCGATCCCGAGGACTTCTCCGGTGAGCGGGAGGCAGGCGATGCGTAAGTGGCGCGGTAACGAGTGGGCCATCCTGGTCACCCTCAGCCTCGGGTTCTTCATGACCTTGCTGGACCTGACCATCGTCAATATCGCCATCCCTGCCATGCGCCGCGGGCTGCACGCCTCGCTGCCCCAGATCGGCTGGGTGATCAACGCCTACATCATCGTGCTCGCCGTGCTGATGATCACCGCGGGGCGTCTGGGCGACCTGCGGGGCAGGCGGAGCCTGTTCATCGCCGGCGTCGTCGTATTCACGCTCGCCTCGGCGGCGTCCGGAATCTCGCAGACCGCCGTCGAGTTGATCGCGGCGCGCGCCGTGCAGGGCCTGGGCGCGGCGCTGCTGCTGCCGCAGACGATGGCCATGATCATCGCCACCTTCCCCGCCAGCAGGCGCGGCGCGGCGATGGGCATCTGGGGCGGCGTGGCCGGGCTGGCCACCATCGCGGGCCCGACCGTCGGCGGTGTGCTCGTGACCTATCTCGGCTGGCGCTGGATCTTCTTCGTCAACCTGCCGGTGGGCGTGGTGACCGTGGTGCTCGCCGCCCTCATCCTGCCCGAGGTGCGTACGCGCCGTCGGCAGCCGCTCGACCTGCCCGGGGTGCTGCTCGCCAGCGGCGCGCTGGTGGCCATCACCTACGGCCTGATCGAGGGCCAGACCTACGACTGGGGCCGGGTCAACTCGTTCCTGACCATCCCGCTGATCATCGGGGCCGGGGTCGTGCTGCTCGGGGTGTTCGGCCTGGTGCAGGCGCGCCGCCAGGACCGGGCGCCGCTGCTGCCCTTCGTCCTGTTCCGGGACCGCAACTACGCGCTGATGAGCGCCGCGAACGTGATCGTCTCCATCGGCCTGGTCGGGATGGCGCTGCCGCTGACGCTCTACCTGCAGACCCAGCTGGGCTTCAGCCCGCTGAAGGCGGGCCTGACCATGGCCCCGTCCTCGCTGGTGTCCGGGTTCGTCGCGCCTTTCGCGGGCCGGCTGGCCGACCGCGGCGGCAAGTACCTGCTGATGTGCGGCCTGGCCCTGTACGCCACCGGGCTGGTCATCATCGTCGCCGTGGCGGGACCCGCCTCACGCTGGTATGACCTGCTGCCCGGCTTCCTGGTGGCCGGCCTGGGCGTCGGATGCACGATGTCGCCGATGCAGACCATCGCGACCAGGAACGTCGATCCCAAGCTGGCCGGAGCGGCCTCCGGCGTGCTGAACACCGTCCGGCAGACCGGCGCGGCGCTGGGTAGCGCCGTCGTCCTCGCCGTGCTGCAGAACCGGCTGGCGGCCGGGCACGGTTACGTCGGCGCGATGCGGTACGCCATCGCGGTCCCGGTCACCGCGCTGCTGATCGGCGCCCTGCTCAGCCTGGCCGTGCAGCCGCCCCGGACCCAGAACGCCCAGAACGCCCTGGCGGACCCGGCCGGTCCGGCTGCGGAGGAGGCACGGAGCGGGGCAGCCACCACCGCTCGTTCGGGCGAAACGGAACGATCACCGGAGCAGGACCCGCAGCGGGTCGCGGGCTGAGCCCGGATGTGACCTGGATCACTAGGAACCGGAGCCGGATCCCGGAAGAAATTCCGATACGAGACCGTTCCGTATCGATGAATGCGGTACCCGGAGGGTTCCCGATCACGGCAACACCCCGACCGGCGAGGGTCTTCCCGGTCCCGCGCACAAGCTTTAAGTGATCCGGAAGGGACACATGGACACGCAGACGATTTACCGTCGGCGCTGGGTCATCCTCAGCGTGCTGATCGTCGGGCTGCTCGCCATCGTCATCGACAACACCGTGCTCAACGTGGCACTGAAGACTATCGCCGAGCCACGCGGGGGCCTCGGCGCGAGCCAGAGCCAGCTCGAATGGGCCATCAACTCGTACACCCTGGTATTCGCCGGCCTGCTCTTCACGTTCGGCGTGATCGGCGACAAGGTCGGCCGCAAGCGCATGCTCATGATCGGGCTGGTGCTGTTCGGTATCGCCTCGCTGCTCTCGGCCTACTCACGGACCCCCGAGCAGCTGATCTTCGCGCGGGCCGCGATGGGCCTGGGCGGCGCGGCGGTCATGCCGCAGACCCTGTCGATCATCTCCAACGTCTTCGAGCCCGCCGAGCGCGCGCGGGCGATCGGCCTGTGGGCCATGGCGGTCGGCATCGGCGTCGCCACCGGCCCGGTGCTCGGCGGCGTCCTGCTCGACCACTTCTGGTGGGGTTCGGTCTTCCTGATCAACGTGCCGGTCACCGTGTTCGGCGCCATCGCGGCCTTCATGCTGGTGCCCGAGTCGCGCAACCACGAGGCCGGCGGGATCGACTACCTGGGCGTGCTGCTGTCCATCGCGGGCCTGGTCCTGCTGGTGTACGGGATCGTCCAGGGCGGCGACATCGGCTCCTGGATTCACCCGACCGTCCTCGGCCCGATCGCGGGCGGCCTGGCCATCCTGGCGGCGTTCGGCTGGTACGAGACCAAGATCGCGCATCCCTCGCTGGACGTCCGGCTGTTCCGCGACCACCGGCTCTCCGCGTCGGTGGGAGCGATCGCGCTGACCTTCTTCGGCATGGGCGGCGTGTTCTTCTTCACCAGCTTCTACCTGCAGAACGTCCGCGGCTACACGCCGCTGGCGGCCGGCCTGCTGACCGTGCCGTTCGCGGCCGGGCAGATGCTGGCCTCGCCGCGCAGCGCGGGCCTGGTCCGGCATTACGGCGCCAAGACGGTCGGTGCCACCGGCCTGTTCGTCATGGCGCTGGCCCTGGCCAGCTACGCCACGCTCGGCACCGCGACGCCGATCTGGCTGCTCGGCGTGATCTTCGCGATCCAGGGCGCGGCGATCGGCGCCGTCATGCCTGCCGCCACCGCGGCCGTCATGGACGTCCTGCCGCGCGAGCGGGCGGGCGCCGGTTCTGCGCTGACCAACATCGCCCGTCAGGTCGCGGTCGCGCTCAGCGTCGCCGTTCTCGGCTCGATCCTGGCCGAGTTCTACCGCAACTCGCTCAGCCCGTCGCTGACGCACCTGCCCGCCGCTGCCCGTGGCGTGGCTTCGTCTTCGATCACCGCCACTCAGGCGGTCGCCCAGCAGTTGGGCACCGCCGGGCGGTCGCTGCTGGTCCCGGCGAACGACGCGTTCGTCCACGCCATGCACATCACGACGCTCGTGGCGGCGCTGATGGCGGTCGCGGGTGCGCTCGTCGTGGTGCGCTGGATGCCAGGGCGGTCGCGCGAGGCTGTGCCCGCCACGCGCGAGGCTGTGCCCGCCCTGCGCGAGGCGGGGCCGACCGCGCCCGCGCAGGAGCGTGACTACGAGGCCGAGCTGGCCATAATGGAAGAAGACATGCTCAAGGCCGCTGAGCGGGAGGTGTGACACCACCATGCAGCCCGTGACCGTGGCCGACCCGGACACCCAGACCGGGCCGGCCGCGGAGTCGGTCCGCCGGGTCGGCCGCCCGCGTAGCGAGGCGGCCGAGCAGGCCATCATCGAGGCCACCCTCGACGTGTTCGCCGAGCAGGGGTTCGAGGGCGTCTGCGTCGAGCTCGTCGCCGCCCGGGCCGGGGTCGGCAAGGCGACCATCTACCGCCGCTGGGCGAACAAGGAGGAACTCCTGCTCGCCGCGCTCGGCTCGCTCAAGTCGCCGTTCCCCGAGCCCAAGGGCGTCTCGGTCCGGGACGACCTGCTCGCCATGGTCGAGGTGATGTGCGCGGACAAGGCCGACCCGAGAAAGGCGCGGCGGTACGCGCTGCTGCTCGGCGAGGGGGAGAAGTACCCGCGGCTGATGGCGCGGTACAAGGAGACGGTCGTTGAGCCGCGGCGCGAGGCCTTGCGGGAGGTCATCCGCCGGGGCGTCGAGACCGGCGAACTCCGCCCCGACACCGACGTCGAGATCGCCATGCTCACCCTGACCGGCGTCATCATGGCCCAGGAGAAGTCCGCGGCCGGGACGCTGGACGGCAGCTTCGCCGCCCGCCTGGTCGACGGGCTCCTGCTCGGCCTGTCCACCAGGCCGCCGGAATCCGTCGGTGGCGCCCGCTAAGCCAGATCCAGACCGGTCGCGCGCGTGCGGATCCCGGCCAGCGCGGCCGCGACGCAGCCAGGCCGCTCGTGCCAGGGCAGGTGCCCGGCGCCAGGAACCACCACCACCTCGGCCGCCGGCAGCAGGGCGGCGGTCTCCTGGCCCTGGCTGACCGGCATCGGGCTCTGCGCCCCGAGCACGAACACCGCCGGCACCTGCACCTCGCGGAGTTTGTCGCCGAAGCCGCTCGCCAGGTGCTCGGCGGCCGAGGCAAAGGTTCCCCCGTACGCCTCGAGCGAGGTCTTGATGTGCGGCGGGAACGGCGGCGCCGCGGCGGGGTCGGCAAAGTACGAGGGCCAGAGCAGGCTCAGCGACTCCAGGGCGTCGGCGTCGGTCGGGTCTGGCCCGCCCAGGCGGGCGGCGACGATACCGAACTGCGCGGCCGAAGCGGGCGACAGGCGGTCCACCAGGTGCTGGCCCATTTCCGCGACCCCGCCGTCCCCCACGGCGCCGAGCGGATCGACGATAACCAGCCCGGCGACGCGGTCGGGATGGGCGAGCCCGAGCTGGAGCGCGAGGTAGCCGCCCCAGGAGTGGCCGAGGACCACCGCCCGGCCCAGGCCGAGGGTGTCGAGCACCGCGACGGCGTCGGCCACGTGGCGCTCGACGCTGAACGGGCCGCTGACCGCCGAGGGCGTCAGGCCCCGCTGCTGGTACCTGACCGCGCGCCACCCATCCGCCTCGGGGTAGAGCATGTCCATGTAGTCCGTCATCGCCGGGCCGCCGTGCAGGAGCAGGAGCGCCGCCCCCGAACCGCTGACGTGCCCGGCGATCGGTCCCTCGGGGGTCTGAGCTACGAAAGCGTCCTCGGCCACACGCCAACCCTAGCGAGCGGCGCATCTGATCTCATGATCACGAAGACTTCTATCCACCGCGCCAGGCATCTGGTACAAAAGGACCGGCCTTCACATGAAACCCTGAGGTGGGAGAACGTCAGTGCGTAACTCCAAGACACTGGTGCTGGCCGCCGCCTCGGCGGCCGCCGTCACCGCGGCCGGGCTGCTGACCGCCACGGCTCTTGTTTCCCCGGCGCATGCCGCAGCTCAGCGGCAGGACGTCCCCAGCTACTCGGTGAAGACGATCCTGTTCGGCGCGGACCTGCGCCACCATAACAGCAGGACCGGCCAGAGCGAGGCCCTCACCAAGCCGGACGACATCACTGCGTACGGCGGCAATCTGTACACCGCGTTCCAGAACGGGGTGGGCCCGCAGGGGCAGCCTGCGCCCGACGGCAACAGGGACAGCACGATCGTCGAGTTCACCCCGGGCGGGTCGGTTGTCGCCCAGTGGGACGTGACCGGCAAGGTCGACGGCCTGACCGCGAACCCCGGCACCGGTGACGTCATCGCCACGGTGAACGAGGACCTGCACTCCAGCCTGTACGACATCACGGGCGGGACGGTCGTGCACTACCGCTACAACCAGGCGCTGCCGCACCACGGCGGCACGGACGCGATCTCGTTCTACCGCGGCCACATGCTGATCAGCGCGTCCGCGCCGGGTACCACCGGGGCGGCGGCACCGAACGCCGCGTACCCGGCGGTCTACTCGGTGACCCTGAACTCGACCACGCACGTGGCGACCGTCGAGCCGTACTACGGGGACGAGGCCTCGGCGCACCAGGCCAACCTGGACCACGTGGGCGAGCGCACGACGCTGGCGCTGACGGACCCGGACTCCAGTGAGGTCGTGCCTTCGGCCGCGCCGCGCTTCCGCGGCGACTTCATGCTGAACAGCCAGGGCGACCTGGAGCTGATCTTCTCCTCCGTGCACTCGTCGCTGTGGGTACTGAAGCTGGCGCAGTCGATCGACGACACCGCATGGCCGACCGCGTGGGGCAGCACGCTGTACGCCACCGACAACGCTGCGGACACCGTGAACGCCGTGGACAGCAAGCTGTTCTGGCCCGGCAGGGCATTCGTCGCGGTGACGCCGTGCAACGCGAACACCGCGCCGGCGACTTGCCCGGCCCCGGGCTTCCCGGCGAACTACCTCGGCGTGCTGGACATGTTCACCGGCCAGATCGCCCGCGTCGACCTGCACGGCCATGCGCTGCACCCGCAGGGCCTGGTCTTCATGGTCAACAACGGAGGTACTTCAGCTCCCGGTTTTCCTGGCGTTTCCTGACCCACGAACGGGGCGAGCGAAGGTCTCGGCCCGCCCCGGCTAGGCCAGCGCCTCGCGCCACCGGTTGGTGATCGGGAGGCGCCGGTCCCGGCCGAAGTTCTTCTGGCTGATCTTCGGGCCCGGCGGGTACTGCCGCCGCTTGTACTCGGCGGCGTCGACGAGCCGGACCACCCGCGCGACCAGCGCCGGGTCGTGCCCGGCCGCGATCAGCTCGGTCACGCCCATGTCCCGTTCGACGTAATCGTCGAGCAGCGCGTCGAGCACCTCGTAGGGCGGGAGCGAGTCGGTATCGAACTGCCCGGGCGCCAGCTCGGCGCTGGGCGGCTTGGTGATCGAGTTCTCCGGGATCGGGGGCAGGTCGCCGCGGCGCACCGCCTCCGCGTTCCGCCACCGGGCCAGCTCCCACACCATCGTCTTGGGCACGTCCTTGATCGGGGCGAACCCGCCCGCCGAGTCCCCGTACAGCGTCGAGTAGCCGGTCGCGATCTCGCTCTTGTTCCCCGTGGTCAGGACCAGGTGCCCGCCGGCGTTGGACAGCCCCATCAGGACCACCCCGCGCACCCGGGCCTGCAGGTTCTCGGCCGGCAGCCCGGCGCTGGGGAACCCGGCGGGGGAGAGTTCCTCGGCGAACGCGTCGACCATCGAGGCGATCGGGATCGTCACCGCGTGCAGGCCCTGCCGCTTGACCAGGTCCTCGGCGTCGCTGACCGAGTGCTCGGAGGAGTACCGGCTCGGCATCAGCACCACGTGCACGTTCGCGGGACCGATCGCGTCCGCGGCGATCGTCGCGGTCAGCGCCGAGTCGATCCCCCCGGACAGCGCCAGGATGGCCGAGCGGAACCCGTTCTTGCGCAGGTAGTCTCCGGTCCCGGTGACCAGCGCCGCGTAGACCTCGGCCGGGTCCGACAGCCGCGGCCAGAACGGCCCGTCGGTGATCTCGGCCGGATCCACGAACGGAGCGTCCCGCGACACCGGCAGCGCCACCCGCTGGATCGTGATCGTCGTGCCGTCTTCAGCGTCCACCGGCTGGTCAGCGGGCAGCAGCCCCGGAGCGGCCGCGGGCAGGTCCAGGTCGGCGACCACGAGCGCCTCCTCGAACTGAGGTCCGCGGGCCAGCAGCGTGCCGTCCGCGGCCACCAGGATCGAGTCGCCGTCGAAGACCAATTCGTCCTGCCCGCCGATCAGGTTGGCGTAGGCGAGCACGGCCCCCGCCTCGCGGGCCCGCCGGACGCACAGGTCCAGCCGCACGTCGTCCTTGCCCCGCTCGTAGGGTGAGGCATTCGGCACCAGCAGCAGGCTCGCCCCCGCCCGCGCGCACACCGCCACCGGCCCGCCGTCCTGCCACAGGTCCTCGCAGATCGCGGTGGCGATGTCGACGTGCTCGCCGTCCCCGGTCGGCAGCCGGAACACCGGCAGCGTGTCGCCCGGCACGAAGTAGCGGAACTCGTCGAACACCCCGTAGTTCGGCAGGTGGTGCTTGGCCGAGGTGATGATGACGCGCCCGCCGTACAGCAGCGCCGCGGCGTCGAGCGGCGCGCCCGGCGGCAGCCCGGTCCGCGGCGCCAGGTCGGTCCTGTGGTCCAGGTAACCGGTCACCACCGCGACCCCGCCGAGCCCTTCGGCCCCGAGCCGGGCCGCCACCGCATGCAGCGTCGCGATCGACGCATCCACGAACGACGCCCGCAGCGCGAGGTCCTCCACCGGGTACCCGGTCAGCATCATCTCGGGGAACACCACGACCCGCGCCCCCCGCGCATCCGCCCGCCGGGTCCACTCCACGATCAGCTCGGCGTTCCCGTCCAGGTCCCCGACCGTGGCATTGACCTGCGCCAGCGCAATCCTCAGCTTCGTCACCCTTCCAGCCTATGTAACCGCGCGGAAACACCAGACGGCTAAGGTAAGTGCCGTGGACAGGCAGGAAGAGTTCGTGCTGCGCACGCTGGAGGAGCGGGACATCCGGTTCGTCCGGCTCTGGTTCACCGACGTCCTCGGCACGCTGAAGTCGATAGCGGTCGCCCCCGCGGAGCTCGAGGGCGCCTTCGCCGACGGGATCGGGTTCGACGGCTCCGCCATCGAGGGCTTCGCCCGGGTGTACGAGGCGGACATGATCCTGCGCCCGGACCCGGCGACGTTCCAGCTGCTGCCGTGGCGCGGTGAGTACCCGGGCGTCGCCCGGATGTTCTGCGACATCTCGCTGCCCGACGGGTCGCCGTCGTACGCGGACCCGCGCTGGGTGCTCAAGCGGAACCTGGGGCGCGCCTCCGAGCTCGGCTTCACGTTCTACGCGCACCCGGAGATCGAGTTCTTCCTGCTCCGGGAGCGGCCCGAGCCGGGGGGCAAGCCGCGGCCGATCGACTCCGGCGGCTACTACGACCACACGCCGCACAGCATCGCGCACGACTTCCGCCGGACCGCGATCACCATGCTGGAGTCGATGGGCATCTCCGTGGAGTACAGCCACCACGAGGGCGCGCCCGGGCAGCAGGAGATCGACCTGCGGTACGCCGACGCGCTGACCACCGCGGACAACATCATGGCGTTCCGGCTGGTCATGAAGGAAGTGGCGATCGAGCAGGGCGTGTACGCGACGTTCATGCCGAAGCCGTTCACCGACCACCCCGGCTCCGGCATGCACACCCACGTGTCGCTGTTCGAAGGCGACAAGAACGCGTTCTACGAGGCGGGCGCCGAGTTCCAGCTGTCCAAGACCGCTCGGGCCTTCATCGCGGGCCTGCTCCAGCACGCCGCGGAGATCACCGCGGTCTGCAACCAGTGGGTCAACTCCTACAAGCGGCTGTGGGGCGCGGCCGAACGCACGGCGGGCGCGGGCGGTGAGGCGCCCGCGTACGTCTGCTGGGGGCACAACAACCGCTCGGCCCTGATCCGCGTGCCGATGTACAAGCCGCAGAAGGGCAACTCCACGCGGGTGGAGTTCCGCTCGCTGGACGCCGCCTGCAACCCGTACCTGGCGTTCGCCGTGATCCTGGCGGCCGGCCTGAAGGGCATCGAGGGCGACTACGAGCTGCCGCCGGGCGCCGAGGACGACGTGTGGGCGCTCACCTCGGCCGAACGCCGTGCCCTCGGCATCCGCCCCCTGCCGCAGGACCTGGACCAGGCCATCCGGGTGATGCAGGACAGTGAGCTGGTCGCGGAGACGCTGGGCGAGCACGTCTTCGACTTCTTCCTGCGCAACAAGCGCGAGGAATGGCAGGAGTACCGCCGCCAGGTCACCGAGTACGAACTAGACCGCTACCTCCCGGTGCTCTGACTACTCCTCGAAGCGGCCGTCTAGGTACCTGGCCAGGAAGCGCTCGGCCGCGGCGTAGAACTTGATCCGGTTCTCCGGCTTGGCAAAGCCGTGCCCCTCGTCAGGGAACAGCATGTACTCGTGCTCGATCCCGGCCTCCTTCAGGGCGGCCACGATCTGCTCGGATTCGGCCTGCTTGACCCGCGGGTCGTTGGCGCCCTGGGCGATCAGCAGCGGGATCCGGATGTCCCTGGCCCGGGACAGCGGTGAGCGCGACCACAGGAATTCCTGATCCGTCTCGGGGTTCCCGGCCCGCTTGTACAGCTGCATCTTCATCGGCGCCCAGTAGGGCGGGATCGACTCGAGCAGCGTCTGGAGGTTCGACGGGCCGACGACGTCCACCGCGCAGCAGAACACGTCCGGCGTGAACGCGGCGCCGACCAGCGCCGCGTAGCCGCCGTAGGAACCGCCGTAGATGGCCACCTTGGCCGGGTCGGCCCAGCCCTGACCGACGACGTACGCCACCGCGTCGAGCAGGTCGTCGTGCATCTTGCCGCCCCACTCACGGTCGCCGGCCGAGACGAACGCCTTGCCGTAGCCGGTCGAGCCGCGGTAATTCACCTGGATGCACAGGTAGCCGCGGTTGGCCAGCCACTGCGCCTCGGGGTCGAAGCCCCACGTGTCTCGGGCCTGCGGTCCGCCGTGCACGTTGAGCACCGCGGGCAGCCCGGTCCGGCCGCCGCCCGGCGGGAAGGTGACGTACCCGTGCACGGTCAGCCCGTCCCGCGCCTCGAACGAGAACGGCTCCATCTGCGCGAGCTCGTAGTCCGCCAGCTCCGGGCGGGTGGTGAACAGGAAGGTGCCGGTCCGGCTGGCCCGGTCGTAGGCGAAGTACTGGGCCGGGCCCACGTCGTCGGTGAAGTTGACCAGCCAGGTCGCGTCGGCCTCGTCGCGTCCGGCGAATCCGGGGTCACCGGGGTTGAGCGCCCGGATCGCCTGGTAGTCCGGCTCCACCTGCGGGTCGAGCACGTGGTACTCGGCGCGGTCCTTGAGCACCACGCCGATCTGCGGCTCCCGGGTGTCCGGGTGCAGCAGGGCCCCCGTGACGTCGGCCTCGGGGTCCTCGAGCAGCACCTGGCTATCGCCCGAGGCCAGGTCGATCCTGGTCAGCCGGCCCGTGTCCACGCCGAGCGAGCTGGTGGCCACCAGCGCCTTCCCGTCCCCGGTGAACGCCATCGGGTGGCTGGCCGGGGCGTCATCGGCCGGGACCGTCAGCAGCGTCCGCCAGGCGGCGTCCGCGCCGTCCCGGACGAGCAGGTCAAACCCGCCGTCGGGCAGCGGGGCGATCGCGCCGCGGACCACCATGTCCTCGTCGGCGAGCCAGCCGGCGTACCCGGGGTTCTCGATCTCCTTGACCAGCTCGCCCGTCTTGAGGTCCAGCCGGTAGACGTCGTGCAGCTGCGGGTTGTCCCGGTTGATCCCGACCAGGACCTCGTCGCGGTGGCTCTTGCGGGTGGCGATGAGGCGCACCTGGACGCCCTCGAACGGCGTGAGATCGCGCCGTTCCATCGTCTCCAGGTCGACGTCGTAGAGCCGCCAGTTCTCGTCCCCGCCGGAGTCCTGCACGTACAGC
Organism: uncultured Actinomycetes bacterium; assembly: GCA_963795795.1. GTDB lineage: Bacteria > Actinomycetota > Actinomycetes > Streptosporangiales > Streptosporangiaceae > Palsa-504. The sequence continues at coordinate 274,530 of CAWCJS010000003.1, forward strand.
AGGTGCCTGCCGTCCTTGGCCCAGGTGTAAGCCCGGATGCCGCGGTCGCGGTCGTCGGTCACGACGGCTGCGGCGTCCCAGTCGACACCGGAACCTTCCGGGGCGCTGGCCGCCCGGATCGGCGCGACCCAGACGTTGAGCACCCCCTCGCGCGGTGCGATCCAGGCCATCCGGGTGCCGTCAGGCGAGATGTTCGGGCTGATGCGCTCGGGATTGCCGAAGAGCACGCTGCGGGGGATTAGTTCGACCATGACCCATGCCTACCACACCGTTTGAATTATCCAGAACTACCGCTGGTGACCGGCCCGCAACCAGGCGAGGTAATCGGCGACCGCGGTGTCCGTGTCGTAGGCGGGCTGGTAGCCCGTGTCCTGGCGGAGCCTGCTGATGTCGAGGCAGACCCCCTGGCTGGATCCCGGGCTGCGGCTCTCGGGCAGCCTCGATGGTGGCGCGTCCGCGACGAGGTACCTGACACGCGGCCGCGACGTCCCGCTCGGTGATCACCCGCCCGGCGGCGACGTTGTAGGTCCCGCTAGCATGCTAGCGACTATTCTCGGGGGATGACCGAACTGCTCGCCCTGTTCACCCAGGCCAGCAAGCTGCTGCGGGAAGCCACCGACGAGGCGATGAGCCGCCACGGCGTCCGGGTCGGCCAGCACATCGTGCTGAGCGTGCTCTGGGAGCAAGACGGGCTCACCCCCGGCGAGATCGCCCGCCGCCTGGCGGTCGCCACGCCCACCATCGTCAATACCGCGACCCGCATGGAGGAAGCTGGCCTGCTGGCCCGCAGGCCCGACCCGGACGACGCGCGCCTGGTCCGCCTCTACCTCACCCCGCATGCCAGGTCGGTGCGCGAACCGGTTAGGGAGGCTCGAGCCGGGCTGGAGCGGCGCGTCACCGCCACCCTCACCCCCGCCGAGCTTGACCACCTCCGTTCGGCCCTGGAGAAGATCATCGCCCAGTTCCGGGATGGCCCGGAGAGGTGACTTATGCGGTGTTTTACGGGCCTTCTACGATCAGGGCGTGACTTTGAATGATCCGTCAGGCGGCCTCGCGTGGCGCACAGTTCCGCTCCGGCAGCGGCGTTTCGACTGGGTGCTGCTGGCCTTCTTCGCGGTGAACCTGTGCTTCATCACCTACTTCATCGACATCGAGCAACTCACTATCCCGAACGCGTTCCATTTCCAGTACCCGGCGTGGCCGCCGCACGCGATCGTCGACCTGGTGCACAACTACGGCAGGCACTACGATCCGCTGCTGATGGCCCGGCCGGCGTTCTGGAAGATGACGATCTGGATCGACGTGCTCTGGAACGGCCCGTTCTACGTGGCCGCCATCTACGCCATCGTCCGCGGCCGGGAGTGGATCCGGGTGCCCGCCCTGGTCTGGTCCGGCTCCATGAGCGCGGTCGTGCTGATCATCCTGGCGGAGGAGCACTCGGGGATATACCGCAGCCCGCACTTCGCCATGGTGCTCCTGCTCAACCTGCCGTGGCTGGCCCTGCCGGCGCTCACGATCGCCCGGATGTCCCGGGCGCATCCCTTCACCAAACCCGTCGCGTCGGCTCCTGCGGGCGCCGCGGGACCGGCCACCGCATGAGCGCCAGGCCGTTCGCGGCTACCTATGGTCCGTGGGCGCTGGTGGCCGGCGGCTCCGAGGGGCTCGGCGCCGCGTTCGCTCACGAACTCGGCCGCCGAGGCCTGCACCTGGTCCTGGTGGCCCGCCGGCCGGGCCCGCTGGAGCAGACGGCCGAACTGATCCGGCAGGCGACCACGGCGCAGGTCCAGACCGTCACCGCCGACCTCGCCGCGCCCGGCGCGATCGACCTGGTCGCCGAGGCCATCGCGGACCGGCCGGTCGGCCTGGTCGTGGCCAACGCAGCGATATCACCCACCGGGTCATTCACCGCCATCAGCGAGGCCGACATAAGCGCGGTGGCCGACCTGAACTGCCGGGCCTCCGCCCTGCTCGCGCACCGGTTCCTGCCGCCCATGGTGAGCGCGGGCGTGGCGGGCTGATCCTCATGTCCTCCTGGCGGCCTGCAGGGAGTCCCGGCCTGGCCATGTACAGCGCGAGCAAGGCGTTCCTCCCCGGGGCCACCACTCCCGGCAGGTCGCGAGGTGGCCCTGGACGCGCTCGGGCACGGCTTCCGCGTGGTCCCCGGCCCGCTCAACAAGGTCAGCACGCTCGCCCTGGAGCGCTTGGCGCCCAAGCGGGCCGCCATCGCCGTATTCGGGCGGGCGTCAGCCGCGGCCCTGCGTGACCCGGCCGGATGACCCGTCAGCCGGGGCCGAGCAGGTCCCACCGGTTGCCGGCGATGTCGCGGAACACCGCCACCCGCCCGTAGGGCTCGGAGCGCGGCGGCGTGACAAACTCCACGCCTGCGGCGGTCATCCGCGCATGCGCGGCGCCGAAGTCGTCCACCTGCAGGAAGAACCCGACCCGGCCCGCCGCCTGCCTGCCGACCACGGCGGCCTGGTCCGGCCCGTCCGCCCGGGCCAGCAGCAGCCCCGTCGTCGCGCCAGGCGGCCGGACCACGACCCAGCGCTTGGGACGCCCATCCTTCGTCGTTAGGGCCGGAGAATCCTCCACGAGGTCGAAGCCCAGCACGCGGACAAAGAAGTCGATCGCCGGGTCGTACTCGTCGACCACGACGGCGATGAGGCTCAGATGCACGGCGCAAGCATAGGGAGTCCGGGCCCGGTCGGTAACGTAGCCGTGCGGTTCAACCTCACCTCCCACCCCGGATGGCAGCTGACCCATGGACATCGCCGACTTCAGCCTCGACCTGTTCTCCCTGGCCGGGCGCAATGCCATCGTCACCGGCGGCAACACCGGCCTGGGCCGGGCCTTCTCCCTCGCCCTGGCCAAGGCCGGCGCGGACGTGTTCGCCGTCGGCCTGGCCGAAGACGACGGGACCACCCGCAGGCTCATCGAGGGCGCCGGGCGGCGGCTGGAGTTCGTGGTGGCCGACATCACGCAGCCTGGCGTGCCCGGGGACGTCATTCATCGCTGCGCCGAAACGCTCGGCTCGGTCGACATCCTGGTCAACAGCGCGGGCATCGCCCTACTGGCCGGCGTGGAGGACTTCGGCCGACAGATGTGGGACCCGATGGTGTCGGTCAACCTGACGGCGGCGTTTGAACTGTCCTACGAGGCCAGCAAGTTCATGATCGAGCAGGGATCCGGCAAGATCATCAACATCGCCTCGCTCTTCTCCTTCCTCGGCGGCCAGCGCTCACCCGCCTACGCCGCGACCAAGGCCGGGCTCGTGGGCTTCACCAAGGCCTACTGCGACGAGCTGGCGGCCCACAACATCCAGGTCAACGCCATCGCGCCGGGATACTTCAAGACCGCGATCACCGAGGCCACCCGGGCCGATCCGGCCGCCGATCGCCGTATCGTCGAGCACATCCCGGCGGGCCGCTGGGGTGAGATCGCCGACCTGATGGGGGCCACCGTCTTCCTGGCCAGCCGGGCCGCCGACTACGTCAACGGCCACGTCCTGGTCGTCGACGGCGGGTACCTGGTCCGCTGACCAGCCGTTTGCGAGCACGATAAGGAGGCAACCGTTCATGGCCCCATCCCGATCCGCGCTGAGCCGCCAGTCGATCGTCCAGGCGATGACCCACCTGCTCGGGCCCGGCTCCGTCGAGACCGGCGACGAGCAGCTGAAGGAGGCCAGCGTCGACCGGTTCAAGAAGTACACCTCCGTCCACGGCATCTACGACGGGCCGATCCCGGCCGCGATCGTCTACCCCAGGTCGGTCTATGAGGTGGCGGTCATCCTCCGGTTCGCCGACAACCACCTCGTCAACGTCGTCCCCCGCACCGGCAGGACCGCGACGGAGGGCGGCCTGGAGACCGTGGTCGAGGACAGCTTGGTGGTCGACGGGTCGCGGATGAACGCGATCCTGTCGATTGACCCGGTGAACATGATGGCCACCGGGCAGTGCGGCGTCCGCCTCCAGGTCCTCGAGGACGCCGTGCGGGCCCAGGGCCTGACCACGGGGCACTCCCCGCAGTCCAAGCCGCTCGCCCAGCTGGGCGGCCTGGTCGCCACCCGGTCGATCGGCCAGTTCTCCACCCTGTACGGCGGGATCGAAGACCTGGTGGTGGGCCTGGAGGCCGTCTTCCCGGGCGGGCAGGTCACCCGGATCAAGAACGTGCCCCGCCGGGCCGCGGGCCCGGACATCCGCCACATCGTGATCGGCAGCGAAGGCGCGCTGTGCTTCATCACCGAGGTGACGGTCAAGCTCTTCCGCTACCAGCCGGAGAACAACCGGTACTTCGGCTTCCTGGTCGACGAATTCGCCGACGGCATCGACGCCATCCGCGAGCTGATCACCGCGGGGTACCGGCCCTCGGTGTGCCGGGTCTACTCGCCCGAGGACGCCCGGCAGCACTTCGCCGACTTCTACCAGGGGAAGAACGTCGTCGTCCTCATCGCCGAGGGCCCGAAGGGCCTCGCCGACGCCACCGCGCAGGCGATCGATGAGCTCTTCGCCGCCCGCCCCCACGAGCGCGTCGACCCCGGCCGGATCCGGGACTGGTTCGAGAACCTCAACTGGGGCCAGGACAAGATCGACGCCGAGAAGGCCACCATGCTCAGGGATCACCACCTCGGGTACACGACCGAGGTGTCCGTCGACTGGTCGACGGGTCAGCGAGCTGTTCGGCGCCGTCATGAGCCGGATCCGGCGCGAGTTCCCGCGCATCGGCGACCTGACCATGCTCGGCGCGCACTCCTCGCACAGCTACCAGACCGGGACGAACCTCTACTTCGTCTACGACTACACGATCACCTCCAGCCCCCGCGAGGAGATCGAGGTCTACCACAAGCCGCTGAACGCGATCATCGTCGAGGAGGCCCTGCGGCTGGGCGGGTCGATGGTGCACCACCACGGGATCGGCAAGTACCGCACGCCCTGGGTGACGCAGGAGCACGGCAGCGCCTACTACCTGCTGTCCACCCTCAAGCAGGCGTTCGACCCCCGGAGCGTGATGAACGCGGGCACGATCTTCCCGCTGGAGCAGGGCCCCGGTGGCCCATGACGCCGTACCTGCTCGCCATCGACAACGGGTCGCAGAGCACCAAGGTGACGATCTTCGACCCGCGCGGTCGCCCGCTGGCCCAGGCCCGCCGGCCGCTGCGGCCCTACGACACCTCGGTCCCGGGGCACGCCGTCCACCCCGGCGACGACATCTGGGACTCCATCCGCGAGGCCTGCCGTGACGTCATCGCCCAGTTCACGGGAAACCCGGCCGACATCGCGGCCGTCGGCCTGTGCACGATCCGGTACTGCCGGGCCTATCTGGCGGCCGACGGCACCCTGACCGAGCCGGTGCTGAGCTGGATGGACGAACGGGTCTCCCGCCCCTACGAGCCGACCAACCCCGCGACCCGCTACATCACCACCTCCTCCGGCTACATCACCCACCGCCTGACCGGCCAGTTCGTGGACACCGCGGCCAACTACCAGGGCGTCTGGCCCATCGACCAGGACACGGCCACCTGGTCGTACGACCCCGGCGCCTACGCCGCGACCGGCATGCCGCGCGACATGCTCTTCGACCTGGTCCCGCCGGGCGCCCTGCTCGGCGACGTGACCCGCGCGGCGGCCGAGGCAACCGGGATCCCGGCCGGGCTGCCGGTGTACGCCACGGCCAACGACAAGGCGGTCGAGGCGCTGGGCTGCGGCCTGGCGGACGACGGGACCGTGCTGCTGTCGCTGGGCACCTACATCGCCGCGATGACCATCGGCTCCTCCTCGCGGAGCGCGGACGACAGCTACTGGGTCAACTTCGCGGCGCAGCCCGGGACGTACCTGTACGAGAGCACCGGGATCCGCCGCGGCATGTGGACGGTGAGCTGGTTCCAGAGCCTGCTGGAGGGCCCGCCCGGCGAGGAGCGGTTTTCCCGAACGCCGCGCCTGCAGGACACGCTCAACGCCGAGGCCAGCGCGCTAGCCCCCGGCTCCAACGGGCTGCTGACCGTGCATGACTGGCTCGCCCCCAGCCACGAGACCTGGCGTCGCGGTGCGCTGCTCGGGTTCGACGGCAGCCAGGGGCGCGCCCACATCTACCGGTCCATCCTGGAGGGCATCGCCCTGACGATGGCGAACCACACCGCGGCGATGGAGCATGCGCTAGGCCGCCGATCGCCGACGGTCCTGGTGTCCGGGGGCGGGTCCAGCTCGGACCTGATGATGCAGATCGTCGCCGCCGCCTTCGACCGCCCCGCGCGCCGCACCACGGTCAACGACGCCGCCGGCGTCGGGGCGGCCATCTGCGCTGCGGTCGGCTACGGCCTCTACCCGGACTGGGCGCAGGCCATGGCGGCGATGGTCACCGCCGGGGCCGAGTTCGCCCCCGACCCGCGAGCGGCCGCCGCCTACCAGAAGATCAACCAGGTGTACGCGGGCCTGACCGCCTACACCGACCCGCTGTTCCGCGCGATGGCCGAGGGCCTGCAGGGCCTGGACCGCGCCTGATCGGCGAGGCGGTTACCCCGATTACCCCGAGAACCAGCGCGCGGGCGCCGGGCGGGTGTTGTGGTAGACGTGCTTCTTCTCCTGGTACTCGTCCAGGCCGGAGGGGCCCAGCTCGCGCCCGATGCCTGACTTGCCGAAGCCGCCCCATTCGGCCTGCGGCAGGTAGGGGTGGTAGTCGTTGATCCATACCGTGCCGTGGCGCAGCGCGCCCGCGACCCGCTCGGCCCGGCCCGAGTCGGTGGTCCATACCGCGCCCGCCAGGCCGTAGGCGGTGTCGTTGCCGAGCAGGATCGCCTCCTCCTCGGTCCGGAACCGCTCGACGGTCACCAGCGGCCCGAACACCTCATCCTGCACCACCGCCATGTCCCGCCGGCACCCGGCGAACACCGTCGGCCGCAGGAAGAACCCGTCGGCCAGCGCGGGCTCGGCCGGCCGGCTCCCGCCCGCCCGCAATTCCGCGCCCTCGGCCAGCCCCAGCGCGATGTACCGCTCCACCTTGGCCCGGTGCGCGGCGGAGATCAGCGGGCCGCACTCGGTGTCCGGGTCCAGGCCGCTGCCAAGCCTGATCCGGTCGGCGCGCGCCGCGAGTTCGGCGACGAAGCTGTCGTGCAGGCTGTCCTCGACGATCAGCCGGGCGCCCGCCGAGCACACCTGCCCCGAGTGCAGGAACGCGGCGGTCAGCGCGTTGTCGACGACCGTGTCGAAGTCGGTGTCGGCGAAGACGATGTTCGGGTTCTTCCCGCCGAGCTCGAGCGCGACGCGGCGCACCCCGCGGGCCGCCGCGGCCATGATCCGCTCGCCCGTGACCAGCCCGCCGGTGAACGAGATCAGGTCGATCCCAGGGTGCGCGACTAGCGCCTGGCCGACCGTCCCGCCCTGGCCGAGCAGCAGGTTCACCGCCCCCGGCGGCACGCCGGCCTCCTCGGCCAGCGCGACGAGCGCGATCGTGGACAGCGGGGTCAGCTCGCTAGGCTTGAGCACCGCGGTGTTGCCCGCCGCCAGCGCGGGCGCGAGCTTCCACGAGATCTGCAGCAGCGGGTAGTTCCACGGGGCGATCAGGGCGCAGACGCCGACGGGCTCGTGCATAATCCGGCTGACCACGCCCGTCCGGCCCGGGTCGACCACGCGCCCCGCGTGCGACCCGGCTATCCCCGCGTAGTACCGGAACACGGCGGTCGTGTCGTCCACGTCGGCGCGGGCCTCGTTGAGCGTCTTGCCCGTGTCCAGGCTCTCGGTGTGCGCGAGCTGTTCCTTGTCCCGCTGCAGCAGGTCGGCGATCTTGCCGAGCAGCGCCGTCCGCTCGGCCATCGTCGAGTGGCGCCACGGGCCCTGATCGAACGCGTCCCGGGCGGCCGCCACGGCCGCGTCGACGTCGGACGCGGAGGCCTCGGCGACGGTCTCCAGCGGGGTCGCGTCGAACGGGTTGATCGTCTGCGCGGTGCCCTCGTCCGAGGCCGGTGTCCACTTGCCCGCGATGTACAGATTTTTCACGCCGTGCTCCCATGCCTGCGCCGGACGACGCTCACTATAGACGCGGCGGCTCTGGGCATGGGTCTGCGGCCCGGCTGTGGGCGCGGGCCGCAGGTTGGTGGGTGCTGGGTTGCGTGGTCAGACCAGGGGCTCGAGGCGGGGGCTGGTAACCGGGCGCAGACGGCGCCAGAGGCGGTAGGTGAGGGGCTGGCGGTGCTTGGCGGGGCCGGCCTCGGCCTGGAACTGGCGGGCGAAGCTCTGCTGGGCGGCATCGGCGAGCAGGTCGCGGCGGTGCTCGGCGGCCAGTTGCCTGCTGATCTCCGGGTTGATGAACATTGTTTTCTCCTGTCTGGTTCAGTTCTGTGGTCTGGGGCTTCTTAGCGGGCCTGGCCTTGGTGCGTTCCGGCCATGACATGAGAATGCGCTGGCAGCGGGGGTCGCCACATCTGCAGCAATGCGTATTCCGGCCTGCGGGAAATGACTACGCCACTGGAGAATTGACTACGCCGCCGCCCTGGGGAGGCACCAAAACTGAGGCCCGGCGCGCCTATATCGACACGGTTCACCGCAAGCTGCACACTTCTCCTGTGGGGGGCGACCTGCCGATAGTCGGGCGTGCCGTGGAGCGCGAGGCCATGTCGGCTGCCTACGCCCGGGCGCGCGCGGGCCAGGCTCAGCTTCTCCTGGTCACCGGGCGGGCCGGCCTCGGCAAGACCCGGCTGGTCGAGGACCTGTGCGCCAGCGCCACGGACGCCCGGGTGCTGACCGGGGAGTCCGCCCCGCTGACGGGGAGCGCGCTCGCCTACGGGCCGTTCGTCGACGCGCTGCGCGACCACGCCGGGTGGCTGCTCGACGAGGACGACCGCTCGGGCGACATGCTGACCCAGCGGCACCGCCTGTTCCTCCGCGTGCTCGAGGTGCTGACCGGTCTGGCCGCCCGGGCGCCGGTGCTGCTGGTCCTGGAGGACCTGCACTGGGCCGATGAGTCCTCCCGGGAACTGCTCGGCTTCCTGGCGGTCCGCCTACGCGAGCAGCCGGTCATGGTGGTCGCGACGCTGCGCGACGACGAGCTCAGCGGCAGCGCCCGGCGCTGGCTCTCGGAACTGGAGCGCCGCCCGCGGGTCCTGAGCCTGCGGCTGGCGCCGCTCACCCCGGCCGAGATCGGCGAGGTCGTCGCCGATCTGCTGCCCAGAGGCACCGGAACGGAATCCAGGGCCGCGGTGATCACCGCCGCGGAAGGCAATCCGCTCTACGCCAGGGAGCTGGCCAGCGCCGGCCCCGGCCGGCTGCCCGCCTCGATCACCGACGCCGTGCTGGCCAAGGCGGACGGCGTCACGGCGCAGACCCGCGCGCTGGTCGACCAGGTGTCGGTGGCCGACGGCGGGATGTCGCACGAGCTCCTGGCCGCGACGGTCACGCTGCCCGAGGACGACATGCTCCCCGCGGTCCGGGCCGCGGTCGACGCTGGCCTGCTCGTGTCGGACGGCGACGGGTACGCGTTCGGGCACGCGCTGATCCGCCAGGTCATCTACGCCCAGATTCTCCCCGGCGAGCGGCGCCTCCTGCACCGCCGCCTGGCCGAGGCGCTCGCCGACCGCCCCGGTTCCGATCCCGGCCTGCTGGCCCGGCACTGGCACCTGGCCGGCTCGGAGGATCGCGCGGCGCCCGCCGCCGTGCTGGCGGCCCGGCACGCGGTATCGGTGAGCGCCTACCCGGAGGCGGCCAAGAACTACGCCCTGGCCATCGAGCTCGCCAGCCGGCTGCCAGAAGCCGGGCCTGACCTGCTGGAGGAAGCGGCGCGAGCGGCAAGCTGGGCGGGCAATTCCGAGCAGGCCGCCACCTGGGCCGCGGACGCGCTCGCCGCCTCGGGCGCCGCCGCGCCCGTGGACCGCGCCAGGCGGCTTGAGCGGCTCGGGCGTTACCGGTGGGAAACGGGTGACCTCAAGGCCGCCGTGGACGCCACCGAGCAGGCCATGGTGGTCCTCGAGACCGAGCCGCCGTCCCGGCTGCGAGGCCCGCGTGCTGGCCGCGCTGGCCACCCGGCGGATGTTGCTCGGCGAGCGGGACGCGGCGCGGCCGCTGGCCGATCCGGGCGGTGGCCGTCGCCGAGGAGGCCGGAGCGGACGCGGAGCGCGCCCACGGCCTGGCCACGCTGGGGATCATCACGGCGCAGCACGGCGACCTGGAGGGCGGCCTGGCCAGCTTGCGCGAGGCCTTCACGCTCGCCGTCGGTGCGGGCAGCGTCGAGGACACGATCCGCGCCGCGGCTAATCGCGCCTACCTGCTGAACCGCGCCGGGCGTTTCGCCGAGGCGGTCGAGGCCGGCCATGAGGGCCGGAGCGCGGTAGCCGCCATGGGCGCGCCGCCGGCCATCACCACCGGGATCGGTAACAACGTCGCGTCCGCGCTCGTCGCGAGCGGCCGGTGGGCCGAGGCCGATCAGCTGCTGGCCGAGCTGCTGGCCGAGTCGACCACGAACTGGACGCGCTACTTCCAGCTCCTGCAGCTGGAACTCGCCGTCGCCCGGGGTGAGGCCGAACGTGCGGCCGACCTGGCCGCGACGCTGCGGAAGTCCCCGGACGACCCCCGGCTCGTCGGGGCGCTGCACGCCTGCCTGGCCGAGCAGGCCCTGAACGCCGATGACCTGGCCGCGGCGGCGGTCGAGGTGGTCGACGGACTCGCCGCGCTGTCCGGGGCCGCGATGGCCGAGGAAGAGATCCGGCTGCTCGCCATCGGCGCGCAGCTGGAAGCGGATCTGGCGGTGCTGCCCGCCTCGGCGCGACCACGGGACATCCCGGACGGATGGGAGCAGCTGGCCGGCACCTTCGCCGCGAGGGCCGGGCGAATCGTGGCGGAGGACGGGGAGGGGCAACCGGATCTGGCCGCCTTCGGCGCCATGGTGGAAGCCGAGGAGGCGCGCAGGCTCGGCACCGATACCCGCGCGACGTGGCGGGCCGTGGCGCAGGCCTGGCAAGCGGCGGGCTGGCCCTACCGGGAGGCGTACGCGCGGCTGCGCGAGGCCGCCGCCGCGCTCAGGGCGGGCCGGCGCGAGCAGGCCAGCCGCGCGCTGACCGCGTGCCAGGTGCTGGCCGCCGAACTCCAGGCGGCCCCGTTGCTCGCCCGAGCCGACGACCTCGCCCGGCGGGCCAGGCTAGCGCCGGGAGCGGCCCACCCCGCCCGCTCCGCGGAGCCTGCCACCAGGTTCGACCTGACCGACCGGGAGATGGAGATCCTCGGCTGCCTGGTCCGGGGGGACAGCAACCGGCAGATCGCCCGCGCCCTGTTCATCAGCGACCGCACCGTCGCCGTGCACGTGTCCCGCATCCTCGACAAGCTCGGAGTCCGCAACCGCACCGAAGCAGCGACCATGGGCGCCCGCCTGGGCCTGGTCAGCGATCCCGCAGAACCAACACGATAAGGAGCACGCATGGCCGTCTACATCCAGATCGGAGACGACCCCACGAAGTGGTGGCTGGTCCAGCCGTTCAACGCGAACCAGCTGACGGGACAGCCGCTGACCCTGAATGTCGCCTCGCCCATCGGGGGTTGGATGGTGCTCAACGGACGGGCCGCCAGCGTGGCCGTCTTCAACGAGCCCGACGCGACGGTTCCGGCGGACGTCACTCCCGCCGGCGGGACCATCTACCTGCCGACCGCGGCCGGGGCGTCCGCGCACAATTACGGGTACGGGCTGGTGATTAATGAGGCCTTGGGCGGCCAGAACCTCGGCCGCCGAGATCGCGACCGCGATGCGCAACGGGACCCGCCTGACCATTCCCCTCTACGGCGGCGGGACGCTGGTGATCAACGGCGCGACGCTGGACTTCGTCGTCGTCAACCCCGCCTCCGCCGGCGGTCGTCGCCCCACGACTGACCTCGCGGCGCATGAGCCCGGGGACGGCCGCCGTCATCGGCTCGCCGTCCCCGGACCCTGCGGGCCGCGTTCGCGCGGATTACTTGCGGTCGTATTCGTCGTGGCGGCGGAAGAAGTTGAGGGGGTCGTCGTCGGTGCGAGCCTCGTTCCGGCCCAGGGGGGCCCGGTCGAGCCACTGGTACATGCCCCACAGGCCGTCCAGGCCGCGCGAGTAGGCCGAGTAGGTGTGGTAGACGTCCCCGTCCTCTAGCGCGAACGCGCTCATCCCCGGGCGCTCGCGCGTGTAGGTCACCCAGTCGGTGCCCGTCGTGCCGGCCCACGCGTCGAACGGCGCCCGCATGTCCTCCGGCGGCGTCCAGAAGGGCGAGGAGCGGTAGTTGTACTCGTAGGCGCCCGCACGCTCCTGCTCCTCGCTGACGTAGACGCCGAAGTCGGAGTTGAAGTCGCTCCCGTACGCCGACGCCCACGGGAACTGCCAGCCCATCCGCTGCTTGTACGCCTGCAGCTTCGCCAGCGGAGCGCGCGACACCCCCCAGAGCGACACGTCGTGGTTGGCCAGATGGACCGCGAAGCCGCTGAACCCGTCCGCGATCGCCGAGCAGGCCGGGCAGCCCGCGGTGAAGTCGGGCCCGAACATGAAGTGGTAGATCAGGAGCTGGGAGTTCCCGCCGAACAGGTCGGCCAGCGACGCCGGGCCGTCGTCGGTGTCGAAGCGGTATTCCTTGTCGATGCGGACCCAGGGCAGGTCCCGGCGCTGCCGGGCCACGTCGTCGCTGCGCCGGATCAACTCCTTCTCCGCGTCGAGCAGCTCAAGCCGGGCGGCAAGCCATTCCTCTGGGGTTCCGGTCTTGTGGCTGGGCATGGGGTAGTCCTCCTTAGTCGGTTCCTGTCATCACACGCTGGGTGAACCTGTCACATTGCCGGCGCGAGGCCGGGAACCGCCGCGGGCGCGACGATGATCAGGAGGCCGAGCCCGGTGATCGCCAGCGCCACTGGCACGTCGATGGCCACCCGGGGCGGCAGGAGCTTCTGGGCGCTCGCGACGACGGTGATCAGCACCATCCACGGAATGCTCATGACCCCCAGGGCCACCAGCATCGCCATCAGGCCGATGCTCGACCCGAGGCAGCACAGCCCGAACCCGAACCCCGAACCGGCCATGTCGCGGCAGCGACGGCGGAAGTGCTGCTTGACCGGCGTGAACTCATAAAGTCCGGCCACGAGCGTGACCACGCCCGCAACCAGCGTCCCGTGCGGCCGGTCCACCTCGTAGACCGCCACGCCGACCAGGGCCCACACCGCCAGGTACGAGACGGCGAACAGCGGCACGGCCCGCGCGCCACTCCAGTCACGGGCTCGCCTGAGCACGGCCGGTGCCGCGCCCGGCAGCATCATCGCGGCCATCATGGCCACCCAGACGGCGATGAAGAACGCGAACGAGCCGAGCTGGGTCGCGACCCCCATGGCCATCCCGCTCATCTGCCAGACGGCGATCACCCAGCACGCTGCGGCCAGCCCCAGGGTCGCCGTGAGCGCCACAGCCGCCGCCGGGCTAACGCCGGTCGGCCGCTCGATCCCGCCCGGAACGCCCACGTCAGCCTCCCTAAGGTAAGCAACCGATAGGTTGCCACACTATAGCAATCAACTGGTTGCGTCAATGAGACGCGGGCGCCATGATCAACGAGACGCGGGCGGCATGATCAACTCGCCGTTATACCTTTGCTGGCGTGAGCGGTTCGCGGACCACGCTAGCGGGCCGGCTGGCCCGGATGGGTTTCGCGGACGCCGCGCGGGCCGAGCGCCTGCTCCGCACGGATCTGCGCGCCCTCGACCCGGATCCCCGCCGCTCGGAGTCCGGCGAAGACGGAGACCGGTCAGGGGACGGCGCGGTGCTGGCCGCGCTGGCCGCCGCGGCCGACCCGGACCTCGCGCTGACCGGGCTGGCCCGCCTGGCCGGGGCCGCGAACGACGCGGAGGCCCTGTACCAGGCGCTGCGCGACGAGCCGGACTTCCGCGACCGGCTGACCGCCGTGCTCGGCGTCAGCGCCGGCCTGGCCGACCACCTGGCCCGCCACCCCGAGGACGCCGACCTGTTGCGCGGGGACATCGGCCGTCCCGCACCCGCCGAACTCCGCGACCAGATGCTCCGCGCCGTCGGCGCCAACCCGCGCCTGGCCGAACCGGTCGCAGCTGTGCCGGTCACGACCACTGGGCCGGTCACCACTGGGCCGGTCACCACTGGGCCGGCCACTACTGGGCCGGTCGCCGCCGCCGAGCCAGAGCCCGCGGCGGCGCTGGCCGCGGCGTACCGGCGCCGGCTGCTGCACCTGACGGCCCGCGACCTGACCGGCGCCGCGACCGTGGACGAGGTGGGGGAGGAGCTGGCCGACGTCGCCGCCGCGGTCCTCGAGGCGGCGCTCGCGGTGGCCAGGTCCGAGCTCCCGGGAGGCGCGCAGGCCGCGGCGCCGTGCCGGCTGGCCGTGGTGGCCATGGGCAAGTGCGGCGGCCGCGAGCTGAACTACGCCAGCGACGTCGACGTGATCTTCGTGGCCGAACCGGCCAACCACGGGAACGGCGACGAGACCGCGGCGCTGGCCACCGCCGGTCGGCTGGCCGCCGGCCTGATCGGCGTGTGCGCCCGGTCGACCCCCGAGGGCAGCATCGTCCCCGTCGACCCGAACCTCCGCCCCGAGGGCCGCAGCGGCCCGCTGGTCCGCACGCTGGCCAGCCACCGGGCGTACTACGAGCGCTGGGCGAAGACCTGGGAGTTCCAGGCGCTGCTGAAGGCGCGCCCGGTGGCGGGCGACCTGGCGCTCGGCCAGGCGTACGCGGACACCTTCGGCCCGCTGGTCTGGGCGGCGGCGCGGCGCGAGCACTTCGTCGAGGACGTCCAGGCCATGCGCAGGCGCGTGGAGGACTCGCTGCCCGCCAGGCGCGCCGGGCGCGAGCTGAAGCTCGGCCCCGGCGGGCTGCGCGACATCGAGTTCGCCGTTCAGCTCCTCCAGCTGGTGCACGGCCGGACCGACGAGACGCTGCGCGCGCCCGCGACGCTGCCCGCCCTGGCCGCGCTGGCGGCGGGCGGGTACGTCGGCCGCGCCGACGCCGAGGAGCTGGCCGAGGCCTACCGCTTCCTGCGCCGCACCGAGCACCTGCTGCAGCTGCACCGGCTGAGCCGCACGCACACCCTGCCCGAGGACCCCGCCGTACTTCGCAGGCTCGGCCGGGCGATGCGAGGAATCGATAGCCCGAACGAGCGTTCCCCGGCCCCCGCGAACCGCGCCGACCCCGCGGCGGAATTCGACGCGATGTGGCGTCAGCACGCGATGCAGGTCCGGCGGCTGCACGAGAAGCTGTTCTACCGGCCCCTGCTCAACGCGGTGGCCCGGCTGCCTTCCGACGCCTCCCGGCTGACGCCGGCCGAGGCCAGGGCCCGGCTCGAGGCCCTCGGCTACGCCGACCCGGCGGGCGCGCTGCGCCACATCGACGCGCTGGCCTCGGGCGTCTCGCGGCGCGCGGCGATCCAGCGCACGCTGCTGCCGGTCCTGCTCGGCTGGTTCGCCGACGCCGCCGAGCCCGACGCGGGGCTGCTGGCGTTCCGGCAGGTCAGCGACGCGCTCGGGCAGTCGCCTTGGTTCCTGAGGCTGCTGCGGGACGAGACCAAGGCGGCCGAGCGGATGGCGCACGTACTCGCGTCCAGCCGGTACGCCGCGGGCCTGCTGCTGCGCGCGCCCGAGGCGGTCGCGATGTTCGGCGACGACGCCGAGCTCGCCCCGCGGAGCCTGGGCGCTCTCCGGTCCGAGATGATCGCGGCGACCCAGCGCCACGGCGACGACGCCGAGGCCGCGGTGACGGCCGTCCGCTCGGCCCGTAGGCGCGAGCTGCTCCGCATCGCGTCGGCCGACGTGATCGGGGTTACCGGGGACCTCGCCGCCACGGCCGAGGCGCTGACCAGCGTCACGCGGGCCACGGTCGAGGCCGCCCTGGCGGTGGCGGTGCGGCGGGTGTCCGCCGAGCTGGGCCAGCCGCTGCCGACCCGGTTCGCGGTCATCGCGATGGGCCGGTTCGGCGGTCACGAGTGCGGGTACGGCAGCGACGCCGACGTGCTGTTCGTGCACGACCCACTGCCCGGCCAGCCGGAGCGGCTGGCCTCGGACGCCGCGCACGCGGTCGCCGCCGAGCTGCGCCGGCTCCTCGCCCTGCCGGTGCCCGATCCCGCACTGGTCGTCGACGCCGACCTGCGCCCCGAGGGCCGCCAGGGCCCGCTGGTGCGAACCCTGGCCGCCTACCGCGCCTACTACCGCCGGTGGTCCGCGCCGTGGGAGGCGCAGGCGCTGCTGCGCGCCGAGCCCGCCGCGGGCGACGCCGAACTAGGCGCGGAATTCACCGAGATGATCGCCGAATTCCGCTATCCCACGCACCCGGGGATCGACGCGGCGGCGGTCCGCGAGATCCGCCGGGTCAAGGCCCGGGTAGAAGCCGAGCGGATCCCGCGCGGCGCGGACCGGGCGCTCCACGTCAAGCTGGGCCCGGGCGGTCTTTCCGACGTCGAGTGGACGGTCCAGCTGCTCCAGCTACGCCACGCCCACGCGGTACCCGGGCTGCGCACCACGAGGACCAGCGAGGCGATGGCCGCAGCGGTCCAGGCCGGCCTGCTGGCCGCCGACGACGCGGCCGCCCTGATGGCGGCCTGGGTGCTGGCCGCGCGGATCAGGAACGCGATCGTCCTGGTCCGCGGTTTTCGGCACCACCCCGGCGACACGCTGCCCACCAAGCACGGCGAGCTCACCGCGGTGGCCCGCCTGCTCGGCTATCCGCCCGGCGACGCCGCGCAGGCCCTGGAGCAGGACTACCGCCGTGCCGCCCGCCGCGCCCGCGCGGTCATGGAACCCGTCTTCTACGGATAATCCTCCGGCCCGCGATGGGCGCCTGCGGGCGGCGTAGTCATTTCTCGCAGGCCTCTGGCCGGGCTCGCGATCGGCGCGGTGCTGGTGCCGGTGCTGGTGCACTTCGGGGAAGCCGGCTCGCGCTGCTGGGTTCGGCGGCCATCCTGCCCCTGGCCGCCGTCGCTGGCGGGCGAGCCCTGTTCGCCCTGGACGCCCGGGAGCCCGTGCCGGTCGTCCAGATCGCGCTGCTGCGATCGCTGCCGCCGTACGCCGAGCTGCCGGCCGCCGCGCTCGAACGCCTCGCGTCCGCCCTCGTACCTGTCGAGGTCCCGGCCGGGACCGTCCTCATCCGGCCAGGCGAGGACGGGGACGCCTACTACGCGATCGCCTCGGGACAGTTCGACGTCTTCCAGGACGGGCGTTTCATCCGGCGGTGCGAGCGCGGCGAGGAAGTCCCCGGCACCGCCAGCGTCATCGCCCGCACCGACGCCACGGTCTACAAGCTCGCCAGGGAACCCTAGGGCAGCCGGGCGCGACTGGAGCTGGCCCCCTGTCAGGCGGAGGCCTTCGGCGGGGCCGGAGGGGGGAAGTCGGCGTGCCGGTGGACGAGCTTCCAGTCGCCGTCAATGCGCCGGTAGATGTGGGTGACGCGGAGGGTCATGTCACCTGGCGGGCCGCCGTCGATGCTCACATGGCTCCGCTCGAAGCCCTATGTCAGGGCAGGCTCTCGATCATCTCGATGATCTCCTGACGGTCGAAGCCATGCTCCCGGGCGAACTCGAGGAGATCCTGCGTCCTGGCCAGTACCGCCCCGCGCTCGGGCGAGCCCACCACGGTGATGCCGCGACCGCGCCGGAACTCCAGCAGGCCCTCCTCCCGGAGTATGTGCAGGGCGCGGAGCACGGTGTTCTTGTTCACGCCCAGCACGGCCGCCAGGTCCTTGGCCAGCGGCAGGCGCTCGCCGGGGCCTGCCTCGCCCTCCGCGATGGCGCGGCGGATCTGGGCGGCGACCTGGTCGTGCAGCAGGACCGAGGCGGACCGATCGACGTTGACATCCAACATGGTTCTAGTCATAGTAGTTCCATGTCGCGAACCGGGCAAGGCCCCCCGTGAGTACTCTGCTGGCCCGGCGCTCCGTTTCCGCCGACTCCGGCGCAGCCCAGGCGCTGTTCCGCGAGGCCCACCGACGGCGCCGTCGACGTCGGCGAGCGGGGACCACCGCGGTCGTGCTGACCGCCGCGGCGGCGGTCCTTTTCGCCGTGACGGGGACCCGGGGGCCGTCCGGCCACCCGAACGGCCAGCCCGGGCCGGGCGGGCCTGCTTCGGCCGGAGCCGCCCCGGCCACCCCCTCGCCGGTGACCGCGGTCTGGTACGACGGCATCCACCTGCGCATCGGTTCGATCCAGCCCGGTGGCGGCGTAACCCAGCGGGTCGCAGCCGAGGTCAACGCCGACACGTTGCCCCTGGTGGCGGCGGGAGGGCGCGTCTACTGGGTCGATCAGGCGGGCACCTTTGTGCCCGCGCTGGGCCACTGGTCCGAGGTGGTCCAGTATCTGGACGTCAGCACCGGCCGGGTCGGGACCGCGGGACCCGGGCAGACCGTTTTCCTGTCGGCCGACGGCCGGGAACTGTTCATGTCGCAGACCGCGATCAGCCTGACGGAGACACCGGTGACGCCCGGCGGTGCCGCCCGGCTGCTGACCCTCCCGGACGGCTGGTACCTGCCGGGTGGTGACGGCCTGGCCGACCTGGTCACCGGCGTGGGTCTCGCTACAACGAACGGCATCGTGGTCCAGTCGCGTGACGGCTGGGACCCTGGCGGTTCGGTCCTCGCCCTCTGGAACCCTGACAGCGGGCGGGTGGTCGTCATCGGCCGGGCCCTGGCGGTCATCGACGCGTACACCCCGCCCGGTGCCCGCTACAGCCTCCTGGCCTGGATCCCGGCGCCCTGCCGGCTGCCCGGCAACTGCCCGGTCACCATCACCAACACCGCGACGCTGTCGACCAGGACGGTGCGCAGCCCGCTGCCGGGCGGTTTCGCCATGGGCGGTGCCTTCTCGCCGACCGGCACCCGCCTGGCGGTCTTCCTGAACGCCGGTACCGGGCAGGCGGCCCGGCTGGCGCTGGTCGACCCGGTCACGGGAGCCATCAGGGTGGCCCCGGCCCCCGCGCTCGAGCTCGGCATGGACATCGCCTGGGCGCGCTGGCTGCCGGATGGGGCGCGGCTCATCGTCGGCGCCGGATCCGCCTACCTGGTCGACGCCGCGACTGGGTCCGCCGAGCCGCTCGCCACCGGGCGTGACAACGCCGCCGGCCCCAACTACACGACCGCCATCGTCCCGTCCCGCGGCTGATCCGGGCCGGTTACCAGCGCCCGTTGGCGCGCAGGACGCGGAGGGCGTCGACGGTCAGGAAGCCGCGCCAGTCCCGCTCGGCGCCGGGCGACCAGGCCGGCCAATTGAACGTCCACCCGCCGTCCTCGCGCTGGGCGTGCGCCAGGTGGTCCAGGTGCGCCTTGATCGTCGCGTCGTCGAACAGGCTCCGGGCCAGCGAGTCGGGTTCGGGCGCGAAGTCGAGCGGGGAGTGCGTCTCACCGGCCGCCTCGGGATCGAGGGCGACCAGGTTCCGCTCGAGGATCAGCGGGCCGATCCGGCCGAACGCCGCTTCGGCCCGGTCGCGGTCCGGCACGTACTGGAGGAACCTGAGCACGCCGAACATGTCGTAGGCGCCCGGCTCCGCCAGCGTGGCGAGCCTGGTCCACATCACCTCGGTCGCCCGGTCGAGCCACGGGTGGCCGACGCCGCGCTTGTACAGCGTGCCCGAGATCAGGCCGGTCGGGGTGAGCGAAGCGGGGTGACCGGTCTCCGGCACCCACCAGGGCGCGTGCGGCCAGTCGCCCAGGGCCTGCGGGCCCGCCTCGACGAAGGCCGCGCCGCCCTCGGCGGGCGCGACCGAAGCCAGCCAGTCGCACGCCCCGCGGACCAGGGCGTCGTCCCACGCGTCCGCCTCGTCCATGAGGCGAAAGGCCATCTCTACGGCGGGGGGCTGGCTGCCGGGGGCCCGGCAATCCGGTTCCAGCGCGTGGCCGAACCCGCCGTCGTCGTTCCGGTACGCGGCCACCGCGTCCCGCACCGGCCCGGCGGGACCTCCGCCGAACAGCCGGCCGAACCTGCGCCGGTCCACTACCCGCGCGTGCGCGGCGATGAAGGTGGCGGCGGCATCGAAGTCAGGAGCGTTCATGGGTCTATCGCACCACGGCCGGGCCCCGCCGTATTGAACGAAACGGCCATCGGCGTGGCAAGCTGGCTAGATGGGATCCCAGGCGCACACCATGGCCGGCCCGGCCGTGCGCGACCTGCCGCCCGGGTACACCGAATGGCCGGCTCCCGCCGGGTTGCGGCACGCCATCGCGTGCCTGTGGGCGCAGGTCACCCCGGGCGGCAGCACCCGGCGGGGCCTGGTGCTCCCCGATGCGTGCGCCGACCTGATCTGGGAACCGGGCCGGGGCGCGTACGTGGCCGGGCCGGACACGGGTCCGGCGCCGACCGAGATGTCGGCGGGCACGATCATTATCGGCGTCCGGTTCCGGCCGGTCGCCGGCGGCCCGGCGCTGGGCCTGCCGCTGAGCGAGCTGCGCGACCAGCGCGTCGACCTGTCGGAACTGCGGCTCGGCGAGGCCAGGCGGCTGCCGGGCACGCTCGACCCCGACACCGCCGCCATCCGCGCGCTCGACGTGGCGGCCGGGCTCGTCGCCGACGGCGCACCGGACCCGGCCCTGGCCTGGGCCGCTGAGCTACTGGAGGACCCGCAGGCCCGCACGGAGGAGGTGGCCGAGCAGATCGGGCTCAGCGAGCGGCAGCTGCGCCGCCGCTGCCACGACGCGGTCGGCTACGGCCCCAAGACCCTGCAGCGGGTGCTCCGCTTCCGCCGGTTCGTCGCGCAGATTGACGCGGCCGCCGGGCTCCCGCGCGGTCCGGCCCGCGATCTGGCCACGATCGCGGCGCGGGCCGGCTACGCCGACCAGGCGCACCTGACCAGGGAGTGCCGCGCGCTCGCGGGCCTGACGCCCGCGGCCCTGGCCAGGCAGCGGGCGTCTTAGGTCAGCTCATGCCCCGCCAGACGAGGGCTCCCAGCGTGTCGATCGTGCTGACGCCGTACTGTTCCGTCGGGTTGCCGGTGCTCAGCACGGCCATCAGGTAGTCCCGGCCGCCGCCCGAGATCCACCCGACGCTGTTGATCTGCCAGTTCGTGTTCGAGCTGTCGAGCGGGAGCCAGCCGTTCTTCAGCGCCACCGTGATCCCGGCCGGGACGCCGCCGGAAACCCCCCACCGCTGAGACGGCGTCACGTTCTCCATCAGCGAGAGCGCATAGCTGCGATCGGCCGGGGTGAGCAGGGGGCCCGGCTCGACGAGTTCCCGTAGCAGTGCGATCTGGTCGGCGGGAACCGTTGTGGTCAGCCCCCACCCCGGCCACGCGAACCCCGGGCAGACTACGCAGGACGATGGCGAGGTCTGGGTCAGGCCGGCCGAGGCGTTGAACGCGCGGATCTTGTCCGGCCCCCCGACCTCGTACCACAGGCTCGTCGCGGCGTCGTTGTCGCTGTCCTCGATCATCTGCTCGGCCAGCGCCCGGTCGCTGGCCGCCAGCCCGGCGCTGCCGCCGCCCCGCCGAGCCAGCAGCGTCTCCAGGACGTCGAGCTTGACCACGCTCGCCTCCGCCTGCGGTGGCCCGCTGCCCACACTCCACGTCTGGCCGGTGCGCAGGTCGTAGACGGCGGCCAGGGCGGTACCGGTCCGCGCCGCAAGATACGCGGCCGCCGCGGTCCCGAACGGATCGGCGTGCGCCGGGGGCCGGGCGGAGGCGGCTGGCGTGGGGGCCGTCGTATGGGTCGGGGGAGCGGCGGGGGCCGACGAGGCCGGGTGAGGGTTGTTGTCGATGGCCAGGCCGACGATGACGCCCGCCGTGACGAGGATGGTAACGCTGAGCGCCGCGAGCCTGCCCGTAGAGCGCGCGACTGGAACGCGGTCGGAATGCCTACCCCTGGTGCCGATAACTCCATCCTGACACGATCCGGTCGAAGCGCTAACTCGCCGCGCACACCTGCTGGAACGGCTGGGTCCCCGCGTAGTTCGCCCACTGCTGGCGGGTGAGCGAGCCGCCCGCGATGCCGCAGGCGGCCCGCGCCGGGTCGGCGGGGAACGCCACGTCCCAGAGCCGCGCGAACCCGTCGGCGCCCGCGGTGGCCAGCATGCCGCCGTCCGGGCTGAACGCGACCGCGTAGACCGGCTGGGTGTCGGCGGCGAGGGGTGCGCCGATCTCCTGCTGGGTGGCCACGTCCCAGAGCCGGACAGTCCCGTCGCCGCCCGCGGTGGCCAGCGTGCTGCCGTCCGGGCTGAACGCGACCGCGTAGACCGGCTGGGTGTCGGCGGCGAGGGGTGCGCCGATCTCCTGCTGGGTGGCCACGTCCCAGAGCCGGACGGTGCCGTCGGCGCCGGCGGTGGCCAGCGTGCGCCCGTCCTTGCTGAACCCGAGCACGGTCGTCGCAGAGCCGGCGGCCATGGGCCGGCCGACCGGCTGGCGGGTGGCCATGCTCCACAGCCGGACCTGGCCGCCGGCGCCGACCACCAGGGTCTTGGAGTCGGGGCTGAACGCGACCGTCCCGGTGAACGCGCCCGCCCGGCCGACGTTCATGGGGGGGCCGACCTGCTGCTGGCTGCGCACGTTCCACACCCGGGCCGTCCCGTCCGCGCCGACGGTGGCGAGCAGGGTGCCGTCCGGGCTGAACGCCATCGACCCATACGAGCCGTTGCCGCCGGAAGCGGGCAATCCCGTCCCGACCTGATGGCCGGTCGACGCCCGGTAGAACCGGACGCCGTCAGCGGCGACCGCCACGGTCGCGCCGTTCGGGCTGAGGGCCAGCGCCGTCACGAGGTCCTGGCTGCGCGGGGCCACGCCGAGCGCACGCCGTGCGGCCATGTCCCACAGCCGGACCGTCCCGCGGCTGCCGACGGTGGCCAGGACGCCGCCGTTGGCGCTGAGCACGGCGGACGCCCGTCCGTTCGCGGCCGTGGCCAGGTCCTGGCTGTCCATGATCAGCGGGGCCGATGACTGGTAGAAGGTGGTCGGACTCCACAGCCTGATGGCGCCGTTGCTCGCGCCGGTCGCCATCGTGCCGGCCGTAGGGCCGAACGCCAGCGCGCTCACGCTGGCCGAACCAGGCCCGGTCAAAGCCGCGCCGGTCTGGGTCTGCGTGGTGATGTCCCACAGTTCGGTCGAGCCGTCGCCCTCCGCGGTCGCGAGGGTCGTCCCGCCGTCGCCGAAGGTCAGCGCGCTGACTGGGGATCCGGTCGTCATCGTCACGCCGACCTGGCCGCCGGTGGCGACCTGCCACAGCCGTGCGGTCCCGTCCTGGCTGCCGGTGGCCAGGACGGTGCCGTCGAGGCTGAACGCGAGCGCGTTGACCTGCGCTGAGCCGGCCCCCGTTAGCGCGGGCCCGGTCACCTGCTGGGTGGCCGCGTTCCAGAGCTGGACGTTTCCGTCGGTGTTGGCGCTGGCCAGTACGGTGCCGTCGGGGTTGAACGCCACGGCGTCCACGGGGTTGGCGTCCGAGCTCATCGGCGTGCCGATCTCCTGCCGGGTGGCCGCGTCAAACAGCCGGATGACCCCGTCCCGGCCGCCCGTGGCGATCGTCTTGCCGCCCCCGCTGAACGCGACCGAACCCCCGCCGGGCGCTCCGGGGAGCGCCCGGACCGCCACCCGCGCCCCGTTGGCCAGGTCCCACGAGCCGGCGGAGTCCGAGTTGGCTACCTCCAACGTGGTGCCGTCCGCGGTGAAGGCCAGGGCCAGCGGTGCCGGCCCCCAGCGGGCGGTGCTGATCAAGCGGTGCGAGGCCACATTCCACAGCCGGAGGGTGCCGTCCTGGTACCCGGCGGCCAGGGTGGCGCCACCCGCGCTGTACGCCAGCGCGGTGACCACGCCGGACTGCGCGGTCAGGACCCCGCGGACCGGCTGGACGAGCGATTCGATCAGGCTGTACCGGGCCTGGGCGGTCGGCGCGATCCGCCAGGCGGCCGCGGCCAGCAGCGCCGCCGTCACCGGGTCGGCCGCGTCGAGCGCGGTGCTCTGCGCCGCCAGGCGTTCCGAGGTAGCCGCGGCGTTCTGCTGCCCGGCGGTCGTCCGGGCGCTCTGGCCCGCGAGCACGGCCACCACGAGAGCGGCGACGAGCGCGAGCGCCACCACCCCTGCCAGGGCCCGGCGCCGCCACCGGCTGCGGGCCATGGCCCAGTCGCTGACCCGGAGAAACTCGGCCTCGCCGGGGGACAGCGCAGGGAAGCGGCCGGGGTCGGCTTCCCACACGCGCTTGGCCTGCCCGGTCGCGGCGAGCTGGACGCCCCGGTACAGCAGGTCGGGATCCTTCCCGGCGCCGTTCCACCGGACGGCGTCCTGGGCGAGCTGGCCATACAGGATCACGCTGGTCTGATCTTCGGCCAGCCAGCCCCGCAGTCGGGGCCACGCCTGCAGGACGACGTCGTGCGCGATCTCGGCCCGGTCGCCGTCCAGCACGACCAGGCGGCCGCCGGCGAACGCCTCGAGCACCGCGTCCACCTCGGGCCGCTCGCGGGCGGGAAAGCCGGAGCGCAGAGCGGTCCTGGTCACCGCCTGGCGGGCGATCCGGAGGTCGGCGTCCGGGGCCGTCATGGCCCGGAACACACCCCGGGCGACCGCTTGCTGGGCCTGCGTCAGCTGGTCGTAGGTGGCCTCCGCGCTGACCTCGATGGCCTGGGCCACACCGGCTCGCCGGTCCTCGCCCTCGTAGCCTCGCCTGGTCAGCTGGCCGTCTTCGCGCTTCTGCCAGGTCAGCACCATGGCCTCAGACAGCAGCGGCAGCAACCCGATTGCCCCGGCGTTCTGCTCTTGGCCTGCCGAGTACAGGTCGGCCAGGATGACGTCGGCCAGGCCGCGCTCGAGGCGCAGCCCGCTCGCCTCGGCCGGCCCGGCGATCACCCGGCGCAGGGCGGCGTCCGGCATGGGGCCGACGACGAGCTGACTGTGCTGCATGATCCGGGCGAGCTGGGGATATCCGGCGCACCGGTCCCAGTAGTCGCCGCGCACCGCGAGGACGACCAGGGCCGGGGATTCACCCCGCGGGCCGGTGGGGCTCGTCGCCGCCGCGCATACCGCGTCGATGAACGCGGTCCGCTCCAGCTGACCCGCCTCGCTCGCGTCCGCGAAGATCTGCTCGAACTGGTCGATGATCAGGACGAGTCGGCCCGCCTCGCCCGGTACCGCCTGATCGTGACCGCCGTCGTCCCTCGCACGCCCGGCCACGGCCTGCGTGATCTCGCTGATCAGCAGGTCGGCGTTGCCGGGCGTCTCGGCCAGGCCCGGCCGGATCGACGCGGGATCGCGTCCGTCCAGCTCCGCCAGCCGGGCGGCCAGCTCGGTGAGCGGGCGGGTAGTCGGGGTCATGTTGACCACGGGCCAGGACGACGATCCGGAGATCTGAACGCCCCTGGCTAGTGCCGGTACCAGGCCGGCCTGCAGGAGCGAGGTCTTCCCGGCCCCCGAGGCGCCGGTCACCATGACCATCCCGCTCTCGGCCAGTAGGCCCGCGAGCTCCGCGGTCAGACGTTCCCGGCCGTAGAACACCGCTTCGTGCGCTCGGTCGTACGGGAGCAGCCCGCGGTACGGACACCCGCCGGCCCAGGGCGCGGCCTGGTGGCCGTCGACCCCCGGCAGCCAACCCGTGGTGCGGCGCTCGATGGCCGCCAGTTCCTCGCGGATCAACCGCACGTCGGCCGACTGCCGTCCGACCTGCTCGCTGCTGGTCCGCAGCTCGGTCCCCTGCCCGGACAGGCCGTCCTGGACCTCTCCGGCCGCGCGGGCCAGGTCGCCCAGCAGGAAGGCCAGTTCGCCGAATTCGGCGCTCACCGACTCGATCGCGGCGAGCACCTCACGCTGCAGTTCCTCGCTGCCCGACTCGATCGCGGCGCGGAAGACGGTGCCGCCCGCGTCGATCTCCCGGAGCACCATCGCGATGTCGGAGCGCACCTGCGCCGCCCCGTTGGCCTGGCCGTCGGCCGAGGCCAGGATCTCCCGCAGGCTCAGGTTGATTTCCCGCTGGATGTCGTAGCGCGACGGCTCAGCCGAGGAGTGGGCCGACCGGGCGTGCTCCAGCGCGCCGCGGAGCACGTCACCGAGGGCGGCGGCGTCCACCGAGGACAAGACCGCGATCCGGGCCACAGCGGAGGCGCTGGCCAGGTCGCCGGAGGTGGCCAGGGCCGACCCGAAGGCCGCCGCGCACAGCAGCGGGGGCACGGCCGGGGCCTGGATGCCGCGCAGTTCGTGGCGGCCGTTCCGCGAGGTTCGCAGCAGCCACTCGCGGATCCCGGCCTGGAGCCGCTCGACCTCCTCGAAGTCGCCCATCCATCCACCCCCACGCGCACATATCGCCCCAAAGACGGCGGCAGCCTAGCCGGCCGCGTGACGGCCCAACGCGATCTTTGGCGTAGTGTGACCGGCTGCGCCCCGATCCGCCCCGCATGTCCCGGGCCGGGCGCGGATCACGCCGGGTCTTCGCCGCGGACGGCGGCCTGGGTTTGCGGATCGAGCGCCTGGAGCAGCGGCGTCGAGGCCGCGCGGAGCCGTTGCACTGCGGCCTCGAGCCGGGCTGTCGGGCAGCGCCGCCCGGCCGTGCGCCCCGCCCGTCACCCCCAGCACGCGGGCCATCTCGCCGGCCAGCGCCTGGGCCTGCTCGAGGAAGTCCCGGGACACCTTCGCGTCGATCAGGACCGGCGCCCCAACCATGAGCATCAGCATGTACGTGCGGAACTCGTCGGAGGCCGCATCGCGGTCACCGGGGCCCAATCCCTGCGCCACCGCTTGCGATACCTCGCGCGTTGTACGTTCGGCCTGGGCCACGATGATGGCCACCTGCGCACCTACCGCGCGGGCCCGGTCGTTGAACTGCCTGGCCCTGACCACCTGGTCGACGACCAGGACGGTGATCAGCAGCACGAGCAGGCCCGCCACCGTGTCGGTGGTCAGCGCGTGCGCGTCCCACCAGCGCCGCATCCCGGCGTCGGCCAGGTCGCCGATGACCAGCGCCCAGGCGACGAGCGTCACGACGACCGCGGCGGACCCGCCTTGCCAGCGTGAGAGCATTCCACGACGATAGTGGCGTGGCTGCTGCGGAGTTCACGAACGCCCACCCGGCTCTTGCGGAATTCTGGCATCCGGTGGCGCTGTCCGCCGACGTCGGCCCGGAGCCCGTCGCCGTCCGCATCGCCGGCCAGGGCTGGGTGGTGGCGCGCCTCGACGGACAGGTGACCGCCTTCGCCGACGCGTGCCCGCACCGGCGGGCGAGGCTGTCGGCGGGACAGGTCATCGACGGCGGCACCCTCCAGTGCACCTACCACGGGTGGCGGTTTGACGTCGACGGCCGGTGCGTGCACATTCCCGCGCTCGAGGACGACGCGTCGATCCCGGACCGCGCCACGCTGCTGCGGCCGGCCGAGGTCACCGAGGCTGGCGGCCTGGTGTGGCTCACCCCGAAGTCGCCGCGCGCTCCGCGCCCGGACCTGGACCCGGGGCTACCGCAGGACGGTGACGGGATCGCGACCGTATTCCTCCCGGTCGTCCAGGTGGAAGCCAACGCTGCGATCCTGGTCGACAACTTCCTCGACGAGGCGCACTTCCCGTTCGTCCACGCGGCCACCATCGGGGGCGCCGGCCCCGAACCCATTCCCAGGGCCGAGATCGAACGCCGGGGCCTGTCGTTCACCGCGATCCGCGAGCACACGTTCACCAACCTCCTCGACCCGGCGGTACAGGACGGCTCCCGGCCGGCGGTCCAGCGCCGGCGGATGACCTACGGGTACCAGGCTCCGCTGACCGCCACGCTGCTCCTGGAGTTCCTCGACGCGGGCGGGTGGCAGTTCCTCACCTTCACCGCGCAGCCCGAAGACGCGCGCACCTGCCGGCTGTTCATGACCGTGACCGGCCCGGGCCTGACCGACCCGGACGAGGCGGAGAGCATCGCGAAGTACGAGATGTCGATCGTCGAGGAGGACCTGGACCTGCAGCGGCGGGCCCTATCGGGCCTGGAGTTCCCGCTCGACCCCGCCGCCGAACTGCACACCCGCGCCGACCGGATCTCCGTGGAGTTCCGCCGCGTACTCGCCGCCGCCGTCAACGGCTAACCTCGGTATCGTGGCGGAATGGCTGCGGATGCAGGCTCACCCGGGCATCGTTTTCGTTACCGCCGAGGGCGGTGATCGGCGTGCCGCGCTCGCGGTGGGGCCGCAGGTATGGACGGTGGCGGAGGCTTGGCTGCAGCACGACAAGGGTGAGCGGACGGCAGCCGTCGTCGCGGATGCCGTCGGCCTGACGGCCGCTGACGTGGAGAACGCGCTGGCCTACTGGGCCGACTACCGGGATGAGGTCGACGGGCTGATCGCCCGGCACCACGCCAGCCAGGACGAAGCACTGGCCGCCTGGGAGCGTCGGCGCTGGTGAAGGTGACGATCAGGGCCTATGAGGCGCGCGACGCGGCCGGAGTCGCCGACGTTTTCTACCGTTCCGTGCGTGAGGTGGCTCTCTCGGATTACACGCCGGATCAGGTCAAAGCGTGGGCTCCCGGCCGCCTGGACGTGGAGCGGACGCACCTGCGCTCCAGCGACGGTCGCCTGACCCTGGTCGCCGCCGACGAGCAGGACCAGGTCGTCGCGTTCATCGACCTCGAGCCGGACGGGCATATCGATCGCCTGTTCTGCGCACCGGAAGCGGTCGGCCAGCACATTGCCTCGCGCCTGTACACCGAGCTAGAAGCAGCGGCCCGCGCGCAGGGCATCGGGCGGCTGTACACCGAAGCCAGCGAGCTGGCCCGGCGGTTCTTCGAGCGCAAGGACTTCATCGTGCTGGAGCGCCAAGACAGGCTCCTCCACGGCGTCCCCATCCACAACTACCGGATGGCCAAGACCCTGGGCTAGCTAGGGCGATAACGCGCTGGCGGGTTCGGCGATCATGGCGGTGCCGATCTCGCGGAAGCCGATCCTGGCGTAGATGCGGGCGACGACGCTGTCGGTGGCGGACAGGAAGACGGTCTCCACCCCGCGCGCGAGCGCGTCCGCGGCCAGCAGGGCGGTAACCGCCGCGCCGAGGCCGCGGCGGCGATGCGTCGGGAGGACGCCGACTCCGGTGATCTCCGCGACGCCGCCGACCGCCTGGCAGCTTCCCGCCGCGACCGGGCCGTCGGGGCCGAACGCCGCGGCCAGCACCGAGTGCCCGGACCGCAGTCGTTCGCGCAGCATCGCGATCGTGCCGGCGTCGTGGTCCGCGGCGATCTTGTCCCGCTCGGCCGGCCCCGCCTCGCCGACGCCGGTGCCCAGGTGGCCGAACGCCACGCCGGGCACCGCCCAGATCCGGTCCAGTTCCTGCTCCTCGGGAGCGACGACGCGGACGGTGATCTCCGGGGGCGGCGCGGGTGGCACCGACGCAGGCTCGGCGAGCACCAGGAGCGGATGCGGGACGACCTCGAGTCCCGCCTCGGCGGCCGCCGCCGCCATGTCGGGGGCGGCCTGCTCGACCCACTCGAAGGATTCGGGGATGATCAGCTCGCGCTGACGGGCGCGGACCGCGCGGACGTCGGCGGCCGTGACCGTCGGGCGGCGTCCTCGCTTCGGCCGGGCGTAATACGGCCAGCCCGGGCCCGTGGGGACGAAGAGCACGAGGGGGCCGAATTCCTGGGCCCTGGCCCGTCGGCGCGGGACGGCGTCGCAGAACGCGTCAATCCGCTCAATGTCCTCGTAAGCTCCCACAGCAGTACTTACCTTATGGGGCCCGCCTGGGTAGTCAACCGCCTTTTCGCGGTGCGGACCCCGGCGTCGCGCTCCGCAACGACAGGTCGGCCCAGGTCAGGGGCTCGCGGAAATTCGGTAGACCCACGCGAAGGCTCGGGCTACGGTGACCCCGTTATGACTGACACCGAGATGGCTGAGATTGATGCTGACCTTCCGACGAGCCTGACGCGGCTCACCTTCCACGGGCCGCTTTCCGAGGCCCGGGCCGCGCGCCTGATCGACCGGCTCACGGGCGCCCGCCCCGCCACCGTGCTGGACATCGGCTGCGGCTGGGGCGAGCTGATGCTCCGCATCCTGGCCGTCCTGCCCGACGCGACCGGGTTCGGATTCGACACCGACCAGGGCGACCTGGCCCGGGCCCGGGCGACCGCCCAGGGCCGGGGGCTCTCCGACCGAGTCACGTTCGCCCACGAGTCCGGGGTCGGGACCACCCGCGGCCCGGCCGACCTTGTGCTGTGCATCGGGTCGAGCCACGCGCTCACCGAAGCCGAGCCGCCCGAGGCCGTCCCGGCCGCGCTGGCCGTCCTGCGGCGGCTGGTTACGCCCGGCGGACGGGTCCTGCTGAGCGAATCGTTCTGGCAGCGGCCCCCGACCGAGGCCGAGCTGGCCGCCATGTGGCCGGGGACCGCGGCCGGTGATATGCCCGACCTGCCCGGGCTGGTCGGCCTCGCGATCGGCGCGGGCTTCCGCCCGGCATGGATCGAGACGGCCACCTCGGAGGAGTGGGAGGACTTCGAGTCGGGCTACCAGTGCGACGAGGAGGAATGGCTGGCGGCCCACGCCGACCACCCGGAGGCCGCCCGGATCAGGGAACAGGTCGACGAGCACCGCTCGTTCTGGCTGCGCGGCTACCGCGGCCTCCTCGGGCAGGCCTACCTGACCCTGGTACCGGTCGCCTGATCACGGCGCAAGCGTTACCACGGAGCCCAGGCGGGCTGGTCGCCGCCGTACCGGCTGAGCGCCCCCGGCCAGGAAAACCCGCGCCCGTCGAGCTGCCCGGGCGGTAGCACCGCGGTCACCGGCCCGTCCGCGCTGCCGACGGTGGCGAACCAGGGGCCCGCCACCGGGCCCGCGGCAGCCGCCGGATGCGACGGCGCCGTTCCGCGGCTGGCCAAGCAGCCAGTCCGCGGTGCGGGCCAGGGCTAGCTCCCGGAACTGCGTGCCGCCGGCCGCGGCCTGCCGGCCCAGCGCGCACAGCGCAGCAGCCGCGCACAGGTACCCGGTGCCGTGGTCCAGCAGCTGGCACGGCATCGCGCCGGGGACCTCGCCGTCCGCTGATTCCACCATCGCGATCCCCGAGGCCGCCTGGACGATGCTGTCGAACCCGCGCCTGCCGCCCCACGGCCCTGCGGTGCCCCAGGCCGACAGGCTCACCGTGACCAGGCCCGGATGGCGGTCCGCGAGGGCGGCCGGGGATAGCCCGAAGCGGTCCAGGGCGTGCGGGCGGTACCCGTGGACTAGGACGTCGGCGTCGTCCAGAAGGGCGTGCAGCGTGCCATTCCCGTCGGCGGTGCCGACGTCGAGGACGGCGCTGCGCTTACCGAGCAGGCTGTCGTACGCCTGGGCCGGAAGTTCGGGCAGGTGCGGCGGATCGAGCCGGAGTACGTCGGCGCCCAGCGCACCCAGGTACCGGGTGGCCACCGGCCCGGCGATGACCCGGGTCAGGTCGAGGACCCGCAGGCCCGAGGCGGGCAGCGGTCCCGCAGGACGGCGACGGGGTGGCGCGCCGCCGATTTCGGCCGCCTCGACGAGCCGGGCCGCCGCGACCGCCTGGCCGGGCGGTTCCGCCCGCCAGATGTCCTCGCTGCGCACCGCCGCAGCGACCCCGCCCGCTCTCGTGATGAGGGTCTCGACCTCGCGGGCGCCCAGGCCCTCGATGGCCGCCGCGACGGCCTCCGGCTCGCCGGTGGTCCCGACCGCCTGGAGCAGCGCCTCGCGGTGCCAGGGGTAGTTCGCGTGCGTCCGCACCCAGCCGTCGCCGGCCCGCCAGAACCGGGAAAGCGGTGCGAAGCCCACTCCGGAGCGCTCGCCGTTCAGCCGCAGGTAGGCCTCGCTGCGGAACGCCGCCGCGACGTGTCCCCGGTCCACCCGCGCCACCCGGGCGCCGCCCCCGTCCCGCCACCCTACGGCGGCGAGCAGCGCGGCTCCGGCGCAGGCGATGGCCGTATCCTCGACCGGCAGCCGCGACGGCAGGTAGCCCGGATCGCCGGTGACCTCCAGCGTGGCCGGCGGCCCGACGGCCCCTCCGGCGTCATCGGTCAGCGCCGCCCACGCCTGCGCCAGCAGCCCCGGCCACCGCTCCTCAGCCACGGGCGCTCACCTTCCGCGCGATCACGTGCAGCAGCGCCGCCACCTGGCGGTAGGGATCGGTCCGCCCGGCCTGTTCCTCGCAGGCGAGCAGGGCCTCCAGGTCCGCCGGCGGTTCAGCGTCGTCGGGCGCGGTGTCGCTGAAGACGCGCACCCCGTACCAGGCGGTGACCTCGAGGCCGCAGGCCGCCAGGCGAGCGGTCAGCTCGCCCAGCCGGTCGGCCCGGGCGCTGGACCCGAGCCGGTTCGCGTAGGTGACGGACCCGAACGCGGCCGAGGCCGCGGTCCAGTCTCCCGCCAGCCCCGGCCGCATGGCCAGCGCGTCGCCGTTACGGACCAGGAGGGATACGATCCCACCCGGCGCCGTCAGCCCGGCCAGGATCCGCAGGACCGGACCCGGGTCCGGCAGGTGCATCAGCACCCCGTGACACAGGACGGCGGCGAAGGGCGGAGCAAAAGGTCGTTCGGCCAAATTCTCGATCAGGTCGCGCCGGACCCGCACCCGGGCACTGACCTCAGCAGGCTCGGCGGCCAGGTCTGC
The DNA here is from genome assembly GCA_963795795.1 of uncultured Actinomycetes bacterium. Lineage (GTDB taxonomy): Bacteria > Actinomycetota > Actinomycetes > Streptosporangiales > Streptosporangiaceae > Palsa-504. The sequence continues at coordinate 306,959 of CAWCJS010000003.1, forward strand.
CTCGAACCGGGCCAGCAGCTCCGCCGAGGCATCCACCCCGGTCACCTCGTACCCGCGCCGCGCCAGCCGCAGCGCCTGGGTCCCCTGACCGCACCCGCAATCCATGATCCGAACGGGCGGTGGCGGGAGCTCCGCGGCCAGCTGCCGGGCGACCAGTTCCTGGCGCACCACGTCCCTGAGCTTGCCCAGCCGGCCTGCCAGCGCCCCTCCCGCCCGGTGAACGCGGTGCTCACCTCAGCATCCATGTGACATAGCTCCTCATAACCAATGATAACTCAATCAATTACCGATAATCTAATTAATTACCGATAGCCTGGCCAATTACCCTGCGCGCGCCGATCCTTTTCTGTATAGGCCGTCTTTTCGTGCCGCTTGGCATTTATCATGTCGACGTTGACCTGCAATTTCCGGACCGATATCTGGTTATTGTCCAGGGGCGGCCCGAACGGCACGAAAGGCGGGAAACATGACCACAATAGGGACTGATCGGCACGAGAACGTAATAGCCGGGCTGATCGGGCAGGGCATGCCCGTGGTCGTGCTCGCCCCGCACCTCGGTGATGCCGCGCTCTCGTGCGGCGCGCTGTTGACCTACGCGGTCAGTCGCACCCCGATCACCGTGGTGACCTTCTTCACCGAGGGCGGGCAGGCACCGTACGCGAGGTCGGCGCGGCGATACCTGCGACAGGTGGGGGCCCGGGATGCCGAGATGGCCTATCAGTGGCGCCGGGACGAGGACCGCGCCGCGCTGGAACCCCTCGGTATCACCTGCGTGCACGCCGGGCTGACCGAAGCGCTGTTTCGTCGCCGCCCCGCCAACCTGAGCCGGTCAAAGCTCACCAACGTCTATCCGTTCTACCGCGTGCACGCCACCTCCGGCCGCATCGTCGCCGCCGACGCCGGGATGCTGCGCGAGGTGCGCGAGATCATCCACCGGGTGGCGGGTTCGGGGCCAGCCTGGTGCTGGCGCCGCTGGGCGTGGGCGGTCACGTGGACCGCATCCTGGTGCGCACGGCCGCGCAGAGCAGCGGGGGCCCGGTCGCTTACTACCGCGACGTCCCCGGTAGCCGCCGCGATCCGGCTGCCGAGGCCTTTATCTACCGTCATGACCTGGTCGAGACGAGGTGGCCCGAGCCGACCGAGGACAAGGCCGAACTGGTCCGGACCTACGGGAGCCTGACGGGCCAGCGCCTGTTTGGCGCGGGCGACCCGCTCGCGCCTGAGGTCTTCTTTTCAGCCGTCCAGGCTCGCCGCGACGGCCTCCTCGGCCTGGTGGCGGTGATCCGGCTCCCCTTTTATTGGCCGAATTTGTCCGGGCCTATTGCTTATGCCGAGGCCGGCCCGGGTGGCTGCCGTGGACGACCATGTTGTAGATCTGCGCGGCGTAACCGCCGTGGACGTCGGGCGGAAGCTTGGTGAACCAGATAAGCACGTAGCGGCCGGTGGCCGGGCTGTGCGTGGTAAAGGTGTGGGTCCCCCCGATGTCGTCGGCGGTGGCGACGGTCGTAAAGGTCGACAGGGTGGCGGCGGCGAGGGTGTCATCATTACCGATCTCGATCGCCACGTCCGCGCCCGGTGCCGCCCCGAAGGTGACGGTGACGGACCTCAGCCGGACCGGCCGGCCCATGTCCAGGATCAGGCCGGTGCCGGTCTTCAGGCCGCCGAAGAACGGGCTGGCGAGGTAGTGCTGGGTCGACCAGCCGGTCGCCGGGTCCCCGTCGATGGCGTATCCCGCCTGATCGTCGTTCTCATCGGACGGGTCACTGCTGGACAGCGCGTCAAATCCGTGCGCGCTGACCGGGGTGAGCACCGAGACGGCCAGTCCGGCCGGATGATGTGGGCGGACCGGATGAGCGGGCCGGGACGGGGTCGGCGCCGACGTGGCAGCGGCCAGAGCAGGCCGGGACGGGGTAAACAGGTGGCCGGGCAGCGGCAGCACGCCCCAGTAGCCGGCCAGGCCCGCCGCTGCGAGCAGCGCCGCGGCGGTCAGCGGGATCCGCAGCGCCGGGCGCTTGCGGGTGGCGCGCCCGGCCAGGCGGACGGCCAGCCGCCCGGTCAGCACCAGGATGTAGCAGAGGCCGACCGCCGGGAAAACCAGCAGCACTACCGAGATCACGCTCACCACCCCGGCTGCCACCTCGCCCCGGCCGAACTCCGTCACCACGGCGTCCGCGTTGGCCGCCAGGGACCGGGCGAACGTGGCGGCCAGCCGGGGGATGGTCAGGATCGATCAGCACTAGCTCGCCGCCCAGCAGCGGGACCATGACCATGACCCACGCGGTCAGGGTGACCCGGGCCGCCCGCCGCATGTCGCGCACCCTCGGATCGGCCGGCCGGCCGGGGATCAAGCTGGTCAGCATCGGCCCGACGCGCTGGAACATGTCGGGCACGCCGATCAGGTCGGTCATGATCAGGTACCCGTCACACCGCAGCGAGGGCAGCAACTGCTGCACGAGCTCCATGTGGACCAGCAGGACGGCCGCCGGCAGCGGCCCGTAGCCCGTCGCCCGGTAGATCCCGGCCAGCATCACCGCGAAGATCGCGTTGAAGTAAACCCCGCCCAGGTCGACGCGGATCCGGCCGGCCCGTCCCAGCCGGTAGGAGTCGGTGACGTTGGTGAAGGCGGCCGGCCACAACACGTACACGCCCAGGCCGATCCGGCCCGGCCGGGCCCCGCCGTAACGGCACGCCGCGGCGTGGCCGCACTCATGGAACAGGATGGACACCGCCGACAAGCCCAGCACGACCAACAGCAGCGGCGGGTGGGCGAGCGTATCGGTGAACGAGGGGAGGATCTGGCCAGAGCGCCATAGCCACACGTCCGCGGCGGCCAGCGATCCCAGCAGCACCACCACGACCGGCGGGGCGAACAGCGGCGCGAACAGCCGCGCGATGTACTGCACCCCCGCCGCCGGGATCAGCGTCCGGCGCAGCTTCAGCGTCAGCATCATCGGATCCCGGCGGTCCGCCGCGGCCTCGTCCGCGACGAGCCCCAGCGGCGTGAGCTTGTTCGCCAGCAGGTAATCGACGTTCTCCGCGCTGACCGTCCGGCCGAACGTCGCGCTGACCCGTCCGGCGATCTCACCGACCGTCCGCTGGCCGTCAATCTCGCTCAGCACCAGGTACAGCAGGCGCGACAGGTGCACGACCTGACCCGAGGGACTACGCGCCAGGAACGTGGCCTTGGTCAGGCCCGACCCCTGGTACTCGCCGAGCAACTCCACCCCGGCGGCCAGGCGGGGTATCGCCAGGGCCTCGGCCCAGCCGGGCGCCATCGCCTGCGCCGCGGGCCTGCGCAGATGCGGGTACTCGCTCTCGGTACCGGCTTTGGCCGGGATGCGGGCGGCCAGCTGGTGCCGCCGGTAGTAGTCGCCCATCCAGCCGGCTTGCCGCAGGCCGTGATCGCCCGGAGCGGGGGAGGCAGGAGCGGGGGAGGCAGGAGCGGGGAGGCAGGAGCGGTAGGGTCTGCGTGCGCCGCCTGCCGGTGTACGGCAGGACGCGCTGCTCCCCAGTCGTGCGCTCAGAGCCGCGTAGCGCCACCCGTAACCCGCCTGTCTTTGTCATGGTTGAGGTCCTCTGGGCGGCCAGGGGAGACAAACTGATCCCGCTGTGTCGCCTGGCCTTGACTGGCTCAGGTGACACAGCGGGACTTCGACCCAAGTTGACCTGGGTTAGTGGTGGAAAGTGCTCAGCAGGTCGATGAAGGGCTGCTGGCTGGTCAGCTGGGTCGGCGACTGAGAAGCGTTGATTCCGGGAGTAACCTGCGAACCCTCGCCGACGGCGTTCTGCAGCACCGACACCAGGGCCGCCACGTCCGCGGTGGAGTCGGTTTGTATCTGCGCCAGGGTTAGGTGGCGGTTCTGCAGCCCCTTGAGTTCGTTCTCCAGATTGCCTATGTACGGGATGACCATCCAGGACACCATGGACGTCGAGAGCGGAGCGTAGACGATCTGGAAGGCTTCCGCGAGAGTGTTGCAATTGGTGCAGTTGGTACTCGCCGCATTGGCCTGGTCGTTTGCGGTGAGCTCGGCCAGTTCGGACTTCGCGGCGACTACCACCTGCAAGCTGATGGCCACAGCCGTGCAATTCTGACAGTTATTTAGTGAAGCATTTGCGGTGTTGTTGGCGGTAATGACCGAGGCGGAACTTAGCGGTGCCTTGTAGGTCACGGAGAAGGTGGTCTGCCCGTTGCTGGTCCCAGTGGCTGCCGCCTGATTGTCATATTCGGCGTCCGAACCCGAGACCGGAGCCACCGATGTGCTGATGTATTGTATAGACTCCGCGTCCGCAGAATTGTCCGCCGACGCGGCGCCCGGGAAAGCGAGTGGCGCGATCACTACCAAAACTGCCACTACCCACCGCAGGCGACGTACTCCGTCCCTTATTGCAGGAAGCATGGCCCTCCCCTCCTCCTTCTTCCCGTCGGCCAACGTAGCATACGCAGCAGGCCCGCAGCCGGTTATCCGGCAACTGTCGCGCCACAAGTTCGAGGAAAATAGCGCGTCCTTCGCTAGGACGAATTTGGTCATTATGGCTTTACCGTGCAGACCGGGAAAATACCTGCCGGGGACCGCCCCAACGGGGCAGCCCCCGGCAGCTGTTTCCTGATAAGAGCACCTCGCGGGCTCAGCGCACGTCAGCCAACAAGCGATGATGGCGGTGTTGGTGGCGGTGGCCAGGGGGTCGGTCGCCGTGGCTGGCGATCGAAACGGAGACCTGGCCGACGCTCACGTGGTTGCCCCCACCGACGTGGAAGTGGACGGCTAAGCGCCTCCCGCTCGGGCAGCAGCTTCGGCGTGCTCGGTCTCCAGCTCGAGAATGCTAAGTTCGGACATTATCGTACTCCCTCTTCCTTCTTGGTCTTCCCGGTAACCGCCGATGCTGATACCAGGGAAGTGCACAATATTGTGTACTATTGCGAGGCGGTTATCTCCAGGATTGGCCAATGCGACACGGTGATGACGCACCCCTTCGGTTCGGCCTAGAGGCCAAGATCTAGCCCAAATCACCGCCTAATTTGAGGTGGGCATTGGCCTTGCCGTGAACCTATCAAACCGAGGTACCCCCCGCAACTTCCCGTGGAATATAGCACGCCTTCGGCGAGTCGCGCGGCTGCGTTGCCGGTAACCAGTGTGCGATATTTCTGATTTGTTCGCCCATAAATCGCAGACGGGTAACCTGCATTGTCCGGAACCGCCGCCTATGGGTCTGTCCCACACTAATTTCCGGCTCTTCACCCGCTTTAACCGAAGCGCTGCGATACTGGGCGACGAGGGCAGCGAGAGGAGCGTGATGGGCAGCGCGGAATCGGGCTACCAGCTTGGCAGCGACGCCGCCGAGCTTGAGCGCCTCAACCTGCAAGGTAGGGTCCTGGCGCCCGCGACGCGCACGATTCTCCAGATGGCCGGAGTCCGCCGGGATATGCGCGTTCTCGATCTGGGTTCGGGAGCGGGGGATATGGCCTTCGTCGCCGCCGAGCTGGTCGGGTCGTCGGGCGAGGTCGTCGGGATCGATCAGTCAGCGGATTCGGTTGCGAAGGCGACCGCGCGAGCCGCCGGGCGTGGCCTGTCCAACGTCCGGTTCGTGGTCGGTGATATCCATGACCGGGCGCCTGGAGGGCCGTTCGACGCGATAATCGGGCGGCTCGTCCTGATGTACGTACCCGATCCCGCCGCAGTGCTGAGGACGCAGGCTGGCGTGCTGCGCTCCGGCGGCGTGGTGGTACCGATCGAGTTCGATCTGCAGAGCGCCCGCTCGCTGCCCGCGACGCCACTGGTGGGCCAGGCGCTGTCCTGGGTTCGCGAGACGTTCACTCGCGCCGGCGTCGATCCCGCGCTCGGGCCGGGCCTGTGGGCGGTACTACAGGCGGCGGGCCTGCAGCCCCTGGGGATGATCGGCGTGCAGCCGCACTTCGGCCCGGCGGACCCAGATGGCCCCGCGATCCTCGCCGGGATCGTCAGGACCATCCTGCCGCTGATCGAGCGCCTGGGGGTGGCCACTGCGGCGGAGGTCGGCGCGGACACCCTCCAGCAACGCTTGTCCGACGAGCTGGCGGCCGGTGCGGCCGTTTTCGCCCATCCGATGCTGATCGGCGCCTGGGGCAGCTAGAGGCCGCGCAGTCCGGGGAACATGTCCCCGAAGACCTCGCTGATGAGCGCCAGGGCGTCGGCGCGGAAGAGGGCCTCGTCCTGGTCGATCTCGGGGGCGGGCAGGCCCAGCCTTTTCGCGAGCGCCAGGACGGGGAAGCAGGCCGCCTTGGACAAGCCCTTGAGGCGAGCCTCGAGCGACAGGCGAGCCGGGTCAAAGGGGGGCACTCGCTGCGGCGTCACCACGGGCCAGCTGTCCGGGTCCCGCGGGCGGTCGAGGGAGAGGACCGGGGCGATGTCCCTGGCCGCCCGGTCCCGGGCGGTCAGCGGCGCGCCGAGGGGCCAGCGTTCCCGCAGCGTCCTGATCACCGACGTGTGCCGGTACTCGTCGTGGATCACCGTCCGCTCCGGGATCCACGCCGAGATCGCGATGGCGGGCACGCGCAGGCCTGAACGGTCGAACGCGAAGCCCATCTGCCCGGCCGGCGCGGCGAGGGTCGGGGGCGCGACCCGCGGCGGCGGGACGTGGTCGTAGGTGCCGCCGTGCTCGTCGAAGGTGAGCATGAGCAGCGTGTTGTAGGCGTTCGACCCGTCCGGCGACGACGACGTCCTGATCGCGTCGTAGATCTTCGCGAGCAGCGCCTCGCCGCCGAGCAGTGAGGACGGCGGGTCGAGGTCGACGCCGGGGAAGATCGCGTCAAAGGCCGGGTGCATGTCGTTATGGCCGTACAGCAGGTTGGGCTCGATGAACGAGTAGGTCGGCAGCTCGCCGCTGGCCGCGTCGGCCAGGAAGCGGTCCGTGGTGAAGAAGTTCGTCTCGAAGCGCTCGAGCAGCCGGGGAGCGTGGATGATCCCGGTGATCGACAGGTGGCTCGGCGGATCGCAGTAGACGCGCCACGACAGGCCCTGGGCCTCCAGGCGCTCGAAGATCGTCTCCGCCGTGTTGTGCACCGGGAACGACTCGGCGGGGGACATGTTGACCACGAATCCGGACGACGTCGCCGCGTGGAGGAACGACCGGTTGGGGAACGTCTGCGACGGCACCTCGCAGAACCAGCGGTCGAAGGTCCCGAAGCCGCGCGCCAGCGCGGAGATGACCGGAATCTGCTCGGGGGAGTACCCGGTCATGATCTGCGCGTACTCCGCGAATACGGGCGGCCTGCCCTCCTCGGCCATAAACGCGCTGATGTAGTCGGTGACGAACCCGTCCATGGTCGGCCGCTGGCCGGAATTAGCCGGCGCGTTATACGGGGCGACAATGTGCTCGGCCACCATCCCGCGATTCCCTGGCGGGTTGATGAGCCCGAACAACTGGGTGTTGACGTGCGCGTATTCCTCTCCGGGATCGGGCGAGGGGGCGTTCATGTCCGCCGAGATCCCGTACGCCACCTGCCTCGGGCTGGTCCCGGCGTCCACGGCCCATTCCGGGATCGGGTTGCTGAGCTCTCGGCCCGCCACGCCCTCGAAGAACGGCATCTCGCCCGGCTCATACAGGCGGCCGAGCAGGTTGTCGAACGAGCGGTTCTCGAACATGATCACGACAATGTGATCGACGGCGTTACTCTGGTCCGGTCGTGGCATGGCAAAACCCTATTGTCCGGCACGCCGGACAAGCAGTCATTTCCTGACGCCGCTGGAACCGTCGTCTGCAGCCCGGCGTCCAAGTTCCGTGCATCGCCCCTGCCGGACTCCCCGGCAACGTACGGCCTGCCTGGAGGCTCACATGCATCGCATTTCTGTGCGGATTTCTGCGGGGCTGGCTGCGTGCCTGGCGGCCGCCACGATCGCCGGCTGCGCGACGGCTCCTGCGGCGGGTAAGCCGGCCCAGACCCCGGCCGCCCCCGCCACGAGCACGGGCGCGCCGGCCGGCTGCCTGCGGACCGCCACCATCACGCTGGCGGGGAACGGGAAGACCTACTGCTTCCGGGTTGGCCAGAAGCTGGACGTGTTCCTGCGCGGCACCCTGGCTAGCAGGTGGCAGGAGCCCCAGGTCAGCGGGGACGTCCTACGCGGAGTTCCGAACGGCGCGTTGTCGCTGGTGGCGGGGCTCACCGGCGCCTCGTACGCCACCGTCAGGCCCGGGCGCGCCGTGCTCACCTCGGTCAGGTCCCCGTGCTCGAGCGGTGGATCCTGCGCGCCGGATCACCAGTTCCGCGCGGTCATCATCGTGCTGGGCTCATAAGCCGGCCCCGCCGGCTAGGGCTTACGCGCCAGGCCCGGCCTGATATTCGGCGTCGGTGACTTGGTCGCCCCACTGGGTCTCTGGCCCCTGGCCCTCACCCGGGCCTTCCCACATGGCCAGGTGCGTCATGAAGTGCCCCGGCGCCGCACCGTGCCAGTGCCACTCGCCCGCGGGGGTGTAGATGGTGTCGCCGGGCCGGATCTCGATGACGTCGCCGCCGCGGGCCTGGATCCGCCCGATTCCGTCGGTGACGTGCAGGGTCTGCCCGCGTGCGTGCGAGTGCCACGCGTTGCGGGCGCCGGGGGCGAATCGCACCACGTTGACGCGGATCCGGGACGGCTCCTCGCCCCTGGCGATGACATCGAACCAGGCGTCACCGGTGAACGTCTCCGCCGGGGCCTTGACGCTCGGCTGCTTCGGCTTGATCTCCAACTTCCTCCTCCTTCGTCGTTCTCACGGAATTCATGGAACCTGCCCTAGGACCGGCGGGGGAGTGTCTGTTATGCCGGGTACTGACAGGGCTCCCCAGCGCGGCGTGGGCGGAACGTACGGTGGTAAGCATGGACAACCGGAACGAGATCCGCGACTTCCTGGTCTCCAGGCGGGCCAGGATCACGCCGGAGCAGGCGGGCCTGCCCGCCTATGGCGGCAACCGGCGGGTGGCCGGGTTGCGCCGCGAGGAAGTCGCGCTCCTGGCCGGGGTCAGCGTCGACTACTACACCCGCCTGGAGCGGGGGAATGCCCATGGCGCGTCCGAGGGCGTACTGGAAGCCATCGCCCGCGCGCTGCACCTGGACGAGGCCGAGCGCGCGCACCTGTTCGACCTGGCCCGTGCGGCCGGGACCACGGCCCGCGCGCCCCGTCGGCCTGCCCGGCAGCAGGTGCGGCCCAGCGTTCAGCGCATCCTCGACTCGATGATCTCCACCCCGGCCTACGTGCGGAACGGGCGGCTGGACATCCTCGCCGCCAATCGGCTCGGCCGCGCGCTCTACTCACCGGTCTTCGACAGCCCGGCCCAGCCGGCTAATCCCGCCCGGTTCATCTTCCTCGATCCGAGCGCGCCGCAGTTCTACCTCGAATGGGAACGCCAGGCCCAGGATATTGTCGCGATGTTGCGCTCCGAAGCGGGGCGCAACCCGCACGACAAGGCGCTGTCGGGCCTGATCGGTGAGCTGTCAACCCGCAGCCAGATCTTCCGCACCTGGTGGGCCGCGCACAACGTGCGCTTCCACCGCAGTGGCGTCAAGCTCCTCCATCACCCGGTGGTCGGCGACCTCACCCTTACGTTCGAGGCGCTCGAGCTGGCCGCCGACGAGGGCCTGCGGATCTCCGCCTACACCGCCGAGCCGGGCACCCCGTCCCACGACGCCCTTAACCTCCTCGCCAGCTGGGCCGCTACCGTTGACCAAGCCGAGACCGCCCGCGCGACGGAAGGATCCTGACCGGCCCATGGAGAGCATCGAAGGCTTCGTCGCCGAACAGCTGGCGGCCTGGGAGGTCCCCGGGTGCGCGGTCGCCGCCGTCCGGGACGGGGACGTTGTCCTGGCCGGCGGCTGGGGTCAGCGCGATGTGAAGACGGATCTCCCGGTCACCTCAGGAACGCTGTTCGCCATCGGGTCCGTCACGAAGGCCTTCACGGCGGCGACGGTCGGCGCCCTCGTCGACGACGGCCTCCTGGACTGGGCGCGTCCACTCCGCGATTACCTGCCCGACCTCCGGCTGCACGACCCCGTGGTGACCGATCGCGTGACCGTGGTCGATTTCCTGGCCCACCGGTCCGGCCTGCCTCGCCACGACCTGGCCTGGATCGGGCACCCGGGCTGGTCGCGCACGGACATGGTCCGCCGGTTGCGGTTCCTGCCGCTCAGCCGGGACCTGCGCGAGTCGTGGCAGTACTGCAACCTCGGCTACATGGTGGCGGGGCACGCCGTGGAGGTGCTCACCGGCACTTCCTGGGAGGAGTACCTGCGCGCCCGGCTCCTCGAGCCGCTCGGGATGGATCGCTCGAACCTGTCGGCCGACGACATGGAGGCCGACCCCGACCACGCCACCGCCTACGAACGCCGCCACGGCGTCATCGTGCCCGTGCCGCAGCGGCCGTTGACGACCCTGGCGCCGGCCGGCGCGATCAACTCGTGTGCCGCGGATATGGCCCGATGGCTGCTGGCGCAGCTCGGTGGCGGCCAGCTGGACGGCCGGACCGTCATGTCACCCGACACGGTGGTGCGCCAGCACCAGCCGCACATGGTGCTCCCGGATGACCAGACCTTCCCCGCGTCCACCCGGCATGCGTACGGACTGGGCTGGATGATCGGCCGGTACCGCGATCACCGGCTGCTCGAACACGGTGGTGGCATCGACGGGTTCCAGACCGAGTGCATGCTGCTGCCCGATCATGGCATCGGCGTGGCCGTGATGACCAACACCTCCTCGAGCCTGATGGCCCCGGTTGTCGCGTACCGGGTGCTCGACGAGCTGCTCGGCCTGGAGCACTACGACTGGTTCTCGGTCTTGAAGGAGCGCTACGACGTCATCACCGGCGGGGTCCGGGAAGTCCGCGCCGCGCGCCGCGTGGTCCCCGACGCTCCGCTGCCCAGGCCCCTGAGCGCCTACGCCGGGGACTACGAGCATCCCGGCTACGGCACCCTCACCATCACGCTCGAGGATGGCACCTTGCGGCCGCGACTGGGGACGATGGACCTCAGCCTGGCGCATCGCCACTACGAAACGTTCGACCTGGAGTGGCACGAACTCAGCGACCAGGCCTACGTCTTCCCGCTCATGTTCGGTTCGGACGCCGACGGCGACATCACCGCCCTCACGGTCCCGTTCGAGATCTCCGTGGAACCGCTGCGATTCGACCGGCTCCCGGACACCCTGGCGCTAGGATCCGGAGGTGCTCCGCCGGCTGTGCGGCACCTACGTCATGGGCCCGATCGAGGTCGTGGTTGCCCTGCGGGACGACCACGTGCTGACCGCCACCACCCCCGGCGCCCCGGCCTTCGAGCTCCAGCCGGGACGCGGCCTGCGGTTCGCCGTGAAGAGCCAGCCCGGCGTCACCGCCGAGTTCGAGCAAGACCAATCAGGTGCCGTCGTCCGCCTCATTGTCCAGCCCCTAGGGATATTCAGCCCGAAGACCTCAGAAGGTGATGCGCCATGACCGGCGAGACGATCCAGGACCTGCTCAAGCCCCTCATAGGTAAGTCAGGAACTATCTCCCTGGTGGTCAGCAGGGTTGGCCACATCGGGTTCGCCGTATCCGAGCACAAGAAACTGACCGGCGTTGAGGTGCGCCCCGACGGCACCATCCGCCTCGAACGCGAGACCGGCTGGGCGGTGATCGATCCGGTTGAGGTCGTCGCCGTCGTCTGGAACGGCGACGCGGAGAACTCGCCAGGCCAATTTCTGTGACTATCGGGACTGCTGAGTTAAACGGCAGAAAGTCGAATATTTCGGCGTGTCGTTGACCCGAAAATGTCAGACCGGCTTGCTAGAGTTTGATTAGAACACAACGCCGGAAAACAGCACACAGACTGTCTGAAGAGATCCTCGGGGGAGGTGAGACAGAGCATGTGCACCATGGCGGATCCGATGAGCGCCCCCGAGGCGCTGGCGAAGCTGCAGACCTTGGTCGGCTACCTGGCCGACCTGGACGCGGCGGAGCTTGCCGGCCGAGGCGCTCGGGCAGTACATCCGGGAGCTGGTCCAGGCCGACGCGGTGGCCGCAGCGGCGCTCGCCCGGATGCTGGCCGCGTATGACGTGAAGGACGGGCACCTGGCGGACGGGCAGCGGTCGCTGGGGGCGTGGCTGGTGCACATGGCGCGGGTGACCCGGGGCCAGGCCGCGGAGTTTAAGGCGATGCGGGCCCTGCCCCGGGACCACGAGCCGCTGTTGGCCGGGCTGCGCACCAAGGCCCTCACCAAGTCGGAGGCCCTGCAGCTGGCCAAGTGGACCCAGGAGATCCCGGCGGAGTTCCGGGCTCAGGCCGAGGAGATCCTGGTCGCCGCCGCCCGGGCCGGGGCGGACCTGCGGGCGCTGGCGCAGATCTGCGCGGAGATCCGGTCGCGGACCGTCCCGCCGGACCCGGACGGCCGGGATCCGGCGCTGGACCGGGGGCTGTTCCTGGACACGACCCTGGACGGGGCCGGGGTCATCCGCGGCGACCTCACCCCTGAGTGCGCCGCCATGGTGCAGGCCGTGCTGGACGCTCTGTCGGCCCCGGCCGGGGCCGGGGACCTGCGGACCCGGCCGCAGCGCTACCACGACGCGCTCGCCGAGGCGATGAAGCGGCTCCTGGCCTCCGGCCTGCTCCCGGCCCGGGCCGGGCAGCCGGTCAAAGCGCTGGTCCACATGACGTTCGCGGACTTGTGTGAGCTGGACGTGGATTCCAAGTTGCAGGAGGCGTGGATCGCCGGGTACCGGGCCCGGTGGGCGGGCCAGCGGGCCGCGGCGTCGGTGAGCACCGGGGATGGCGGGGCCTGGCTGGAGGGTGACGCGGCCCGCCGGGTGGCGTGCGACGCGATCCTCGTCCCCGTGGTCACCGGCGATCTGGACCTGGGCGCGGTGGAGCAGCTAATCGGGCTGTGCGTGCAGTACGAGCATCTGCGCCGGCAGGCCCCGGCCGGACCGGACACGGACAGTCACGCGGACGCCGACCCGGGTACCGACACTAGCGGCGTTGCGGACGCCGACCCGGGCACCGACACCGGCGGCGCTGCGGACGCCGACCCGGGCACCGACACCGGCGGCGGCGCGGTCGGATCCGACCTCAACCCCAGCGCCGAGGCGGAGCAGGTCGGCCGGGCTGCGCAGGTGCTGGCCATGCTGGAGCATCAGATCCTGGCCACGGTCCTGCAGATCGTCTCCGGCCCCGGCGGCGTCGCGTCGTTCCTGCGCAGGAACCTGCTCGGCAAGGGATTGAACGGCCCGTCGCTGCCGCTGGACGTCGGGCAGACCGACGACATCCCGGTCCATCTGCGGCGGCTGGTGGCCCTGCGGGACCAGACGTGTCAGTTCCCGGGCGGGTGTGACCAGCCCGCGTCTGCGTGTGAGCCGCATCATGTGGTGCACCGCCAGGACGGCGGCCGGACCAGCCTGGCGGGCCTGAAGACCTATTGCTGGTGGCATCATCACGTGGTGTTGCACGAGATGGGCTGGCAGCTCACCGTCCGCCCGGACGGGACCAGCGAGGTCCGCAGCCCGGACGGGAAGATCATCCGCAGCCACAGCCCCCCACCCCGACCCGGGTAACCAGCCCCGGCCGGAACAACCGGCAGCTTCTACGGACCCAACACCATATCGATCAGCTCGCCGACCCGGTTCGGGTCGAGCGGGTCGCTCGTCATGAGCCGCTGGTAGAAGATAGGGCCGAGAAGCGCCTCGGCGGCAAGCTCGGGATCCACCGTGGGGCGGAACTCTTCGTCAGCCGCGCCCTGAGCGATGAGGGCGGTCAGGGACTGGCGGCGGAGCGCCGAGTAGCGATGCCTGAACTCCCGCAGTCGCGGGTCGCGTTCAGCGCCTTCGATGAGGGCGGGAATGCACGACGAGAATGTCGACTCGACGACCACCTCGGCCACATGGCGCAGCAGTCGCTCCAGGCTCTCGCGAGCGGTCAGGCCTTCTACCGACGGGACGGCGTGCTCATGGGCGACCTCGAACGCGTCCGCTATCAAGCTGACCTTGTCGGACCAGTGCCGGTAGATGGTGGATTTGGCCACGCCAGCCCGGGCGGCCACGGACTCGATGGTGAAGGCGCCGTAACCAGCTTCGCCAAGCTCCTCGAGCGTCGCGTGCAGGACCACCTGCCGTGAACGCTCGATACGCGGGTCAACGCCTCGTTCCGCACTCACGCGGCCAGACTACATCTATGAAACGTTGACGTATCGCTGTGAAACGTTTACGTTCTACAAGTGTCCGCGAGGAAGGAGCGATGATGCCCACGGTCAGTGTCCGGTACATCGTCAACGACGTCGACGCGGCGATCGCCTTCTATCGGGACCATCTGGGCTTCACCGAGGTGATGCACCCCGCGCCGGCGTTCGCCATGATGTCGCGGGGCGACCTGCGCCTGCTGCTCACCGCTCCGGGTGGCGGGCCGGGCGGCGGTCAGGCCATGCCGGACGGCAGCGCCCCTGAGCCAGGCGGGTGGAACAGGTTCGCGATCGAGGTGGCCGACCTGGCCGCCACGGTCGACAGACTGCGGGATAAAGGCGTGCGCTTCCGGAACGAGATCGTCACCGGCGTGGGCGGCAAGCAGATCCTGGCCGAGGACCCGTCAGGCAACCCGGTTGAGCTGTTCGAACCAGTGCTGCCCGAAGCGCGGCTATCGCAGCCGACCTGAGAACCTGCAGTATTTTAAACTAGGCATCGGCTGGGAATCGGCGGTCATCGGCCTGACCCTCCACCTGTCTGGCCGCCCAGCGGTGGACCCCAAGAACAGCATGGCCTGGGTAACGTCCGAGGAGGGCAAGCGCTTCATGAGGCTCAGCGGCGAGCACTGGTGCGAGGCCCACATCGCCAGCGGCGACGACGAAGCCGAGGCGCGCGCCATGGCCGAACGGACTGTAGCCGCCTACACGGGTGCCCCAACCGAGCCGTCCGGTTGAGTCCTCAGTGCCCCTTGGCGATCACGTAGCGGACGTAGGCGCCGTAGATGGCCAGGGCGCCCAGGACCACCGTGACGACCCGCACAGCCACGCGAATGTCGAAGGTCCGGTTCGGCACCGGCAGCTGGTTGGCCAGGATCCAGGCGGCGCGTTCCCTGATCACCGGGGGCCACGGCCAGCGCGGTAGGTGCCGGTACGCATTCTCCTCGCCGGCGGCGAGCGCATCCCTGGTCTTGTCCACCGACCGGCCGATGAAGTACAGCTGCACGGTGTTACCGGCGGGCGCGTACACGCGGTGCACCACCAGGCCGGCCAGGATGCCGATCAGGACCGGCTGCCACGGATACCCCGCCAGGTAGGTGCCTAGCCAGGCCCACCGGTAGGGGAAGTGCACCGGGTTGTGCAGCACGTGATGCGCCAGCATGGCGTGCCATACCGCCGGCAGGGCGTAGTTGCTCACCCAGATGCCCGCGACCACGACCGGGAACGCGGCGACCACGATCAGGATCGGTGAGATCGCCACGTACCACGCCGGGGCGCGCCGGTCGTGCTTGCGCCAGTTCGCCAGGAGGGACCGGACGAACAAGGTGGCCAGGACCGCCTCGTACACGTCGCGGACGTCGTGCCGGTCGGCCGGCCAGCCGCGGAAGCTAAACAGGTGATCCCAGTCCTGCTTGAGGTACAGGATGTTGTGCCCGCCGACGTGCCACCGCAGTTCGACGAAGAGGTAGTACAGGGCAGAAATAATCCACGCGCCCACGTTGGCGGCCACGATGAACCAGATGATCTGCTGCAGCCAGCGGAGCCGGATCGGCCTCCCGTTGACCGGAATGCGCCTCGGCGGCACCAGTTGCCCGGTGGCAGCGACCATGGCTCCCTCAAATGCGCAGAATGCCCCGAATCCGCAGCTTACCTGGCTATGCAGGTCGGACGCTGGACCACGACACTGGACCAGGACCAAGACCAGGACCAAGGAGCGTCACCTCACTCACCATGATCACCGGAGGAACAGCGTGAGCACGCACACCCGCATCCGCCCGTTCAACACCCGCGACACCTACCCTGAGCAGAACCTGGACAACGACCTGTGCCAGGCCGTCGTCGCCGGTGACACCATCTACCTGCGCGGGCAGATCGGGCAGAACCTCGACACATCGGAAAGCGTGGGCGTTGGCGACGTCACCGCGCAGGCCGAGCAGGCCATGGCCAACATCGACCTGCTGCTCCGCGAGGCCGGCTCCTCACTGCAGGACATCGTCAAGGTCACCGTCTACCTCGTCGACCCCCGTTACCGAGAGTCGGTGTACCGGGTGATGGGCCGCTGGCTCAAGGGCGTGTACCCGGTCTCCACCGGACTGGTCGTCTCGGCGCTGGCCCGCCCGGAGTGGCTGGTCGAGATCGACGCCATCGCCGTCCGCCCGGCGGCATCATGACGTTCTCGCTCGCCGCCCGCTGCCCCGATACCGGCGCGTTCGGGATGGCTATTAGCTCTTCCAGCCCGGCCGTGGCCGCCCGCTGTATCCACCTTCGTCCCGGCGTCGGCGCGTCGGCGTCGCAGAACATCACCGATCCGCGCCTCGGCGAGCGGCTGCTCGATCGGCTCGCGGCCGGCGACCGCGCCGCCGAGGCGATGGCTGCGGTCGTCGCTGCCGATGCCACCGCTGACTACCGGCAACTTACCGTCGTCGACAGCGCCGGGCGGGTGGCCGGTCACTCCGGCCGTCGCACGCTGGGCATACACCATCTCGTCTTCGGTGACGGCGCCGTGGCCGCCGGCAACCTGCTCGCTTGCAGCGACGTTATCGACGTCATGCTCGACGCGTTCGAACGCAACCCGGCCGACACCCTCGCCGCCCGGCTGCTGCACGCCCTGACCGCGGCGCTGTCCGCCGGCGGGGAGGCGGGCCCGGTGCGCTCCGCCGGGCTGGCCGTCACCCACCCCACCGCCGGCTGGGCGGAAACCGACCTGCGTGTCGACTGGGACGACGACCCGATCGGGGAACTGGGCCGGCTCTGGGCGCTATGGCAGCCGCAACGCCAGGACTACATCATCCGCGGCCTGGACCCGGCCAGCGCGCCGGCCTACGGCGTTCCGGGCGACCAGTGACAGCCAAAGACCAGGCCCGATCCCGGATCGCCACCGCCGCTGACCGGCTGCTCGAGCTCAGCCACCGCATCCACGCCCACCCCGAGACCGCCTGGCAGGAACACCGAGCCGCCGGCTGGCTCGCCGACGAGCTGGAGCGGCTCGGCTACGCGGTCACCCGCGGCGCCTGCGAGCTGCCCACCGCGTTCGCCGCCAGCATCGGCACCGGCGAACTGCACATCGGGATCTGCGCCGAATACGACGCGCTACCAGGGCTCGGCCACGCCTGCGGCCACAACATCATCGCCGCCGCCGCGATCGGGGCCGCCACCGGGCTGGCCAGCGTGACCGACCAGCTCGGGCTTACCGTCACCGTGCTCGGCACCCCCGCCGAGGAAGGCGGCGGCGGGAAGATCCTCATGCTCGACCGCGGCGCCTTCGACGGGCTGCACGCCGCCATGATGATCCATCCCGGCCCGGCCGACGCCGCCCGGGCCGAGCCCCTCGCCGTCGACCATCAGCACGTCACCTACCGCGGTAAGACCGCGCACGCGGCCGCCTACCCCGAACTGGGCGTCAACGCCGCCGACGCGTTCACCATCGCCCAGGTCGCGATCGGACTGCTCCGTCAGCAACTGCCCGCATCGGTTCGGGTGCACGGCATCGTCACCCACGCCGGGCTCGCACCGAACGCCATCCCGGACCGGGCTGAGGGCCGCTGGTACGTGCGCGCCGCCTCGCTGGCCGACCTCGACCGGATCGAGCCGCGCGTCCGCGCCTGCTTCGAGGCCGGCGCGCTGGCCACCGGCTGCGAGCTGGAGATCGAGCCGGAAAGCCCGCGCTACTCGGAGTTCCGCAACGACGAGCAGCTGCTCGACCTGTTCCTGGCCAACGCTCGCGATCTCGGCCGCCCATTCACCGATCCCGGCGTCGGCGCCCGAATGAACCGTGCCTCGACCGACATGGGCAACATCTCCCTGCGCCTACCCGCGATCCACCCCTACCTGGGCATCGACTCGCTCCCTGCGGTCAACCACCAGCCCGAGTTCGCCGCGCACTGCGCCGGACCTGCCGCCGACCGGGCGGTCCTGGACGGCGCCGTCGCCCTCGCGGCCGCCGCCATCGACGCCGCGACCCGCGACGACGTCCGCGACCGCCTCCTGGCTGCATCGGCAAAACAGAACTAGAAGCCAAGAAGCATCTGTTGGACAGGGATATCAAGACCCGAGGAGGATTGACGGAGGCAGGCGTGCGCTCAACGGCACACCAGGGAGGTTGGGATGTCGAGCCAAGAGGTTGAGGTCCTCGTCGTCGGCGCGGGGCAGGCCGGGCTGGCGATGAGCGAGCACCTGAGCAACGGCGGCGTGCCGCACCTCGTCGTGGAGCGGCACCGCATCGCCGAGCGATGGCGCTCATGGCGGTGGGACTCTCTGGTCGCGAACGGGCCTGCCTGGCACGACCGCTTTCCCGGAATGGAGTTCTCCGACCTCGATCCCGATGCCTTCGCCTCGAAGGAGCAGGTCGCTGACTACT
The DNA here is from genome assembly GCA_963795795.1 of uncultured Actinomycetes bacterium. GTDB lineage: Bacteria > Actinomycetota > Actinomycetes > Streptosporangiales > Streptosporangiaceae > Palsa-504. Next base: position 325,452 of record CAWCJS010000003.1, read on the forward strand.
TCGTCGCCTACGCGGAGAAGATCGCCGCCCCGATCCGGTGCGGTGTCGAGGTGACGTCCGTGCAACGGCACGCGGGCCGGGCCGGCTTCCGCGCCCAGACGTCAGACGGAACCATCGACGCACGCTTCGTCGTCGCCGCGACCGGGCCGTTCCAGCGACCCGTCATACCGCCGATCGTTCCCGACGATGGGGGAGTGCTGCAGATCCACTCCAGCGCCTACCGCAATCCGCAGCAACTGCCCGACGGCAACGTCCTCGTGGTCGGAGCCGGATCGTCAGGAGTGCAGATCGCCGACGAGCTCGCGCAGTCGGGGCGGCGCGTATTCCTCTCCGTCGGCCCGCACGACCGGCCCCCGCGAAGGTACCGCGAGCGCGACTATTGCTGGTGGCTTGGCGTCCTTGGCCTGTGGGACCTTGAGACTCCTCCTCAAGGGGCGGAGCACGTCACCATCGCGGTTAGCGGCGTGGACGGCGGCCATACCGTCGACTTCCGCGCCCTCGCCTCAAGCGGCATCACCCTCGTCGGCCGGACCACCTCGTTCGAGCGCGGCACCATGCGCTTCGCGCCGGACGTCGGCGACAACATCGCCCACGGCGACGCCAACTACCTGGCCCTGCTCGACCAAGCGGACGCTTACATCGCGCGGAACGGCCTTGATCTCCCCGAAGAACCGACGGCCAGAGTCCTGGGCCCCGTCCCGGATGGCGTGACCGACCCACGCCTCGAACTCGACCTCGCGGCGGCCGGAGTCGCGTCGATCATCTGGGCGACCGGCTTCTCGGTCGACTTCAGCTGGCTGCACGTCAACGCGTTCGACGAGAACGGCAAACCGAAGCACCGACGCGGCGTCTCGTCTGAGCCCGGCGTTTACTTCCTGGGCCTACCCTGGCTGTCTCGCCGCGGATCGAGCTTCATCTGGGGGGTCTGGCACGACGCCAGGTACGTGGCCGACCACATCGCGACCCAACGCGGCTACCTCGCCTACCGGACTGGCCGCTGACCCGAGGTGGCCGAGTACACGCTGCGCCAGCTGGAGTATTTCGTCGCGGTCGCCGAGTCCGGCAGCATCACCGGCGCGGCGGCGCAGGTGCACCTGTCCCAGTCGGCGATGTCGACCGCGCTCGCCGACCTCGAGCGGGCCCTGGACGTGCAGCTGCTGCTGCGCCATCACGCCCGCGGGGTCACCCTCACCGCGGCCGGCGAGCAGTTGCTGATCGCTAGCCGGCGGCTGCTGGCCCAGGCCGAGGAGCTGAGCAGCGAGGCTCACGGGCTCGGCCACGAGCTGGCCGGGGCGCTGTCGATCGGCTGTTTCGAGGTACTCGCCCCGTACGTGCTGCCCGACCTGATCGCCACCTGCGCAGAGCGCCACCCGCGGCTGCGGCTGGACACCCATGAGGTCGACCTCGACGCGCTCGCCGAGGGCGTGCTCAGCGGCCGCTTCGAGCTCGGCCTGGGCTACGAACTCGCTCCGGATCCGCGGCTGGTCGTGGACCGCGTGTTCACCCTCCCGCCGTACGCGCTGCTCCCGGCCGGGCACCGGTTCGCCGGCCGCGCCAAGATCCGGCTGGCCCAGCTCGCCGACGAGCCGCTGGCGCTGCTGGACCTGCCGCAAAGCCGTGACTACTTCCGTAGCCTGTTCGCCGCGGCCGGGCTTGAGCCGAACATCCGCTACCGCAGCAGCAGCGTGGAGACCTTGCGCGCCCTCGTCGGGCACGGGCTGGCCTACACGCTGCTCAACCTGCAGTCGCCCGTGGCGACCTCCCTGGACGGCCAACCGGTCGTGTCCGTCGCCCTAGAAGGCGGCGCACCGCTGGAAGTGGTGCTGGTCACCGCCGCTGGCAGCCGCCCTACCCGCCGCGCCGCGGCGGTCGCCGCCCTGAGCGCCGAGGTACTGCGCCGCCACGGCGCAGCGCCGAACGAGGCCGGAGACCGAAGATGAACTCACGGAGGACTCCACCGGTGGCTGCTCAGATCGTAGGGTTGGGGATAGCGGGCGGTCGCGCAGAGGAGGGAAACGTCGTGGCGGAGCATCCGAATGTCGGTCTCCTCCGGGAGGCAATCTCGACCTTCAACCGGGGAGATTTCGACGCCTATCGCGAGTACTTTACCGAAGATGTCGTCTGGCACGTGGGGGAAACCATCCCCTGAGTGGTGACTACCGCGGGCGAGACGCGATCTTCGAGTACTTCGAGAGGGTTCGAGACCTCACTCAGGGGGGCTTGCGGAGCGAGCCCCACGATATCCTCGCCGACGATTCGCACGGTGGGGTCTTCACGCGGGTAACAGCGGACCGGGATGACCGGCATCTGGACGTTGTGCTAGCTCAGGCCTACCGGATTGATCCCGACGGGAAGTTCACCGAGTACTGGGCCCTGGCCGATGACCAGGACGCGGTAAACGCCTTCTGGTCGTAGCGGAATGGACGGGTACACGTGGACACAGTGCCTGGAGGCCAGCAATGACTGAACACCCGAATGCCGTCACCGTAGCGCGGAGCTTTCAGGCGTGGAACAGCGGCGATCTGGATGTCATCAGGGGGTACTTTACCGAAGATGCCGTCCTGCACTTTGCCGGGAACAATGCCATAAGCGGAACGTACCGAGGACGAGACGCGGTCATGGGGGCGCTAGGGCGAGCCATGCAGGGATGGGGCCCGCACGCCGAGCTGGAAACGATCCTGGCCAGCGACGACCACGTCATCGCCTTCCTTCACGCGACCGCCGAACAGGGCGACAAGACCCTTGATGTCGTCCTGGCCATGCCGATGAAGCTCAATGCCGAGGCGAAGCTCGCGGAGATATGGTTCCTCGCCAACGATCAGGCAGGGTACGACCAGTTCTGGTCGTGACTGAGATCCGCACCGCCTAGCCGGAACAGCAGCGGCACGTCAACCGGCCGCGACCCCGCAGCAGCGGAGGTCGCGGCCGGTTAGATGTCAGACGTCGTAGTACAGCTCGAACTCGTGGGGGTGGGGGCGCAGGCGGATCTGGTCGAGCTCGACGGTCCGCTTGTAGTCCAGCCAGACCTCGATGAGGTCCTCGGTGAATACGCCGCCCTCGGTGAGGTACGAGTGATCCGCCTCTAGGTTGTCGAGCACCTCGTCGAGGGAGCCCGGGACCTGCGGGATGGCGGCGGCCTCGTCCGGCGGAAGCTCGTAGAGATCCTTGTCCACGGGCTCCGGCGGCTCGATCTTGTTCTTGATGCCGTCCAGCCCCGCCATCAGCATCGCGGCGAACGCGAGGTAGGGGTTGCAGGACGGGTCGGGCACGCGGAACTCGACGCGCTTGGCCTTGGGGTTCGTACCGGTGATCGGGATCCGGGCGCAGGCCGAACGGTTGCGCTGTGAGTAGACCAGGTTGACCGGGGCCTCGAAGCCCGGGACGAGCCGGTGGTAGGAGTTCGTGGTCGGGTTGGTGAAGGCCAGCAGGGACGGCGCGTGCGCGAGCAGGCCGCCGATGTAGTACCGGCCGGTGTCCGACAGGCCCGCGTAGCCGACCTCGTCGTAGAACAGCGGCGCGCCGTCCTTCCAGATGGACTGGTGGCAGTGCATCCCGTTGCCGTTGTCGCCGAACAGCGGCTTCGGCATGAACGTCACGGTCTTGCCCGCCGCCCGGGCGGTGGACTTGACGATGTACTTGTACGCCATCAGCGTGTCGGCCATGGCCAGCAGCGGGCGGAACCTGATGTCGATCTCGGCCTGGCCCGCCGTGCCGACCTCGTGGTGCTGCATCTCGACCTCGATGCCGCAGTCGATCAGGTTGCGGACCATCTGCGAGCGCAGGTCGGTGTAGTGGTCCATCGGCGGCACCGGGAAGTACCCGCCCTTGTACCGGGGCTTGTAGGCGAGGTTGCCGCCGTCCTCGTCCTTGCCGGTGTTCCAGGCGCCTTCCACGGAATCGATGTGGTAGTAGCCCTCGTTCGCCGAGGTCGAGAAGCGAGCCGAGTCGAAGATGTAGAACTCCGCCTCCGGGCCGAAGAACGCCGTGTCGCCGATGCCGGTACCGCGCAGGTAGTCCTGGGCCTTGCGGGCCACGTTGCGCGGGTCCCTCGTGTACGGTGCGCCGGTCAGCGGGTCGTGCACGAAGAACGTGAGGTTCAGGGTCTTGTGCGCGCGGAACGGGTCGAGCATCGCGGTGGTCGGGTCCGGCAGCAACTGCATGTCGGACTCGTGGATCTGCTGGAATCCGCGGATGGACGAGCCGTCGAACATGAGGCCGTCGGTGAAGACGCTGTCACTGAAGGCCTCCGCGGGCACGGTGAAGTGCTGCATCGTCCCCGGCAGGTCACAGAACCTGACGTCGATGAACTCCACACCCTCCGCCGTGATGAAACGGAGGACTTCCTCGGCACTGCTAAACATCAACCCTCCCGGGTACGGGACACTCGTTGTCCGTTCTCATGGCACGCGATTCGGACGGTAGCCGCCGGCAATTTCCGAGCCGTGTCCGGTGTGTTTCGCGGATGTTACGGCTCAAGGCAAGGGCCTGAGCCCCCATTATGACCCCGCGTTCGCTCCCCGGGGCAGAGCGGTACCGTGGTGAGGTGGCCAGAAACTCCCGTAACCGCGGTGGCGCGACCCGCCCCCGGTCCGCCGCCAGGCCCGCTGGCCCCGCACAGCCTCGTTCGGTAAAAGTTAGCACCGCGCAACTGACCGCCCCTGTGGCCACCGAGGCGGACACCACGAAACCGACTTATCCGGGCCAGCGGCTCGGCCTGCCGGAACGCGGCCCCGGGTCCGTGGCCAGCATGCCGCGCCGGGTCCTGGCCCTGCTCATCGACTGGTTGCTCAGCATGGTCATCGCGTACTGGCTGACCCACAACCAGTTCTGGACGATCGCGGTCTTCGCGGTCGAGACCTACATCCTCACCGCACTGACCGGGACCACCGTGGGCAAGCGACTGGTCGGCATCCGCGTGGTCCGCCTGTCCGGCGGCCCGGTGGGCTTGGGCTGGGCCCTGGTCCGCACGGCGATCCTGCTCACCGTCGTCCCGCCGCTGCTGACCGACCGCGACCTGCGTGGCCTGCACGACCGCGCCTCGGACACCGTGGTCGTCCGCATCTAGCCGACAAACCGAAACAAGCTGGCTAGCGCGCCTTCGGCCTGGGCATCTTGGGCTGCCTGATGTTCCGCGGGATCGGTCCCTTGGGCGCCTGCAGGGACGGCTGCAGGGCCTTCAGCCGGTGGTTGAGGTCACTGACCGCGGCTGGCTTGAGGTTGCGGGGCAGCCGCATGACCTTCCGCTGCAGCTTGCTGAGCGGGATCTGGCCGTCCTCGTCCCCGACCTGGAACTCGAAGATGGGCACCTCGTAGGCGACGCGGGCGACGCGCTTCTTCTCCGCGGCGAGCAGGCTGGCCAGCCGGGTGGGGGACCCCTCGCCGACCAGGATGACGCCCGGCCGGCCCACCGCCCGGTGCACCACGTCCATGTTCCGGTTCGCGGCGATGGCTGGCGTCACGGTCCAGTTACCGCGGATGTTCTCGAGCACGGCCGCGGCCGCGCCCGGCTGCCCCTCGATGGCCGAGTACTGCGCCGACTGGGCGAACCTGCCGAACAGGATCATCCCGACCAGAACGCCGAGCAGCACCCCCACCGGGATGAGCAGCGGGGCCAGCCCGGTGACCAGCCCGACGACGATGAGCACGGCTATGATGCCGAGCGCGCTGCCGAAGATGATCGGCATCGCCCGCGGGTTGGCGCGGTACACCATCCCGGCGACCATCCGTATCTGCTTCAGCCGTCCGGCGTTGGCCATCTCCTGAGCCGTATCCACGCTCAGGGCGGGTTCAGCAGAGGAGGATCTTCTCGACATGCGCGCCATGCTCCGCAGCATACGGTTCCGCCGCCCCGGACAGAAACCGCCGGGCGCCACGAAAGCCTGACCTCCGTACTTGCTCATAGTATACGCTCGTCGTATATTGCTCCTTGTGAGCGTTCCGCTGACCCTGCTCGGACTGCTTGAGCGCCAGCCAAGCCACGGCTACGACCTCAAGCGCGACTATGACACCTACTTCGCCAGGGGCAAGCCGCTGTCGTTCGGGCAGGTGTACACGACCCTGGCCCGGCTGGCCCGCGACGGCAAGGCGATCGCCGGGGCGCCCGAGCCAGGCGACGGGCCCGAGCGCAAGCGCTACGCCATCACCGAGGCCGGGACCGCCGACGTCGAGGCGTGGCTGTCCCACCCGACCGCGCCGGAGCCGCACCTGCAGCCCGAGCTGTTCGCCAAGGTCGTGCTGGCGCTGATGCTCGGCCACCCGGCCGATCGTTACCTGGACGCCCAGCGGGCCGCGCACGTGCGGCGGATGCGGGAACTGACCCGGCTCAAGGACGGCGGCTCCCTGGTCGACACCATGCTCGCCGACTACGGCCTGTTCCACCTCGAGGCCGACCTCCGCTGGATGGACCTCACGTGGGCCCGGCTCAACGAACTAAGGGAAATGGTGGGAACCCCATGAACACTGACGGCTCCCTCATCGAGGCCCGTGACATCACCAAGTCGTTCGGCCAGACGCAGGCCCTGCGCGGGGCCAGCGTGGCGGTCAACCCGGGCGAGATCCTGGCGATCATGGGCCCGAGCGGGTCCGGCAAGTCCACCTTGCTGCACTGCCTGGCGGGGATCTTCCCGCCCGACTCCGGCGAGGTCTGCTTCGACGGCCAGCGCCTAGACACTTTCAATGAAGCCGAACGAACCCGGCTTCGCCGCACCACGTTCGGTTTCGTATTCCAGTTCGGTCAGCTGGTGCCCGAGCTGACCACGGCGGACAACATCGCGTTGCCCCTGATCCTGAACCGCACGGGCCGCAAGGCGGCGTACGCGCAGGCCGGGCAGTGGCTGGACCGCCTGGGGCTCGGTGATAAGGCCGCCCGGCGCACCGGCGAGCTGTCCGGCGGCGAGGCGCAGCGCGTGGCCATCGCCCGGGCGCTCGCGATCCGGCCGCGGGTGCTGTTCGCCGACGAGCCGACCGGGTCGCTGGACTCCCTGACCGGTGAGAAGGTGATGAGCCTGCTCACCGGCCTGGCCCGCGAGCAGGGCACCACGGTCGTGCTGGTCACCCACGACGCGGGGGTGGCCGCCTACGCCGACCGCGACGTGATGGTCCGCGACGGCGTGGTAACGGTCGACGTGGGCAGGGTCGACGTAGGCACGGTGCGCCCGTGATCAGGCTCGGCCTGCGGCTGGCCCTGAACAGCGGGCGCGAGGCGCTGACCCGGCTCATCGTGACCACCCTGGCGGTGGCGGCCGGGGTGGCCCTGCTGCTCGGGGTCCTCGCCGAGTTCCACGCGTTCCAGGGCGACAGCAAGCGGGTCTGCTGGGAGTGCACGCAAGGCAACTCGCTGCCCGGCGCGCTACCGTCGCGGGGCGAGGCGTGGAACTACAGCGTGGACTACTACCAGGGGCAGACCATCGAGCGGCTGGACGTGGCCGCCCTCGGCCCGGACGCGCCGGTGCCGCCCGGCCTCTCCCGGCTGCCCGGGCCTGGTCAGTACCTCGCCTCCCCGGCCCTGGCCCAGCTGATCCGGACCGTGCCGCGTGACCAGCTCGGCGACCGGTTCCCGGGGACGATGGCCGGCACGATCGGCAACGCCGCGCTCACCGGCCCGCAGGAGCTCGTCGTGTACGTCGGGTACGACCCGGCGACGCTGGCCAAGGTGCCTGGCACCCAGTGGGTGACGGCGATCGGGACCAGCCCGGGTCCCGAGGTATTTACCGCCTTCTTCCGGTACGCGTTCGGGGTGGGCGTGCTCGCCGTCCTGTTCCCGGTGCTGATCCTGATCAGCACGGCGACCCGGCTGGCCGCGGCGCGCCGCGAGGAACGCTTCGCCGCGCTGAGGCTGATCGGGGCTACGCCCGGGGACGTCAGCGTCATCGCCTCGGTCGACTCGGTGGCCAGCGCGCTGCTCGGCGCGATCATCGGCACCGGCGTGTTCCTGGCCGTCCAGCCTGCGCTGGCCGACGCCACGCTGACCGGGACGCGCTACTTCGCGCCCACGGTCACGCCGACGATCTGGGGCTACGTGGCGCTGCTGGTCGCGGTGCCGCTCGCCTCGGCGCTCGCGTCGCTGCTGGCGCTGGGCCGGGTGCGGATCTCCCCGCTCGGCGTGAGCCGGCGGACGACCCCGCCGCCGCCGTCGCGGTGGCGGCTGGCGCCGCTGATCGTCGGCCTCATCCTGTTCATCGTCGGTATGCCTGGCCACCAGCTCACCAAGTCGATCGGCGTCGCCTCGTATCCGGGCCTGCTTGATCGTCATGATCGGCCTGGTCATCGCCGGGCCGTGGCTGACCACCGCGATGGCGCGGTGGTGCGGCCGGGTCCTGGGGGGCCGGGCGTCCGGGCTGCTTGCCTCCCGTCGGCTGGCCGACGACCCGAAGGCCGCGTTCCGCGCGGTCCGCGGGCTGGTGCTCGCGGTGTTCCTCGGCACGATCGTGGGCGCGATGGTGCCGCTGCTGGACTCGCTGATCGCCACGCCGAACTCTACCGCGCTGACAACGTGCTGCTCGACACGTTCTTCCAGATCGAGCCCACCCTCCCACGGGCAGCTCGGGGATCACGCCCGATGGGACTCACCCCGCAGGCCGGGGCCGCCTTGGTCAGCGGGCTGCGCAAGCCTCGGCGGAACCACGGTCTACCCGCTGTACTCGCTGCCACAGGCCGCCGACCCGAACTATCAAGGCAACTACATCGGCGTGGTGAGCTGCTCGGCGCTGCGCCAGCTGGCCGTGTTCGGGCAGTGCGCGCCCGGGCGCTCAGGCGGTGCAGGTCAACGACCAGTCCATGATCTCCAGCGACAACCCGCACGACAGCACGGCGGCGTTCGTCTCCGCCGCCAACCCGGCCTACACCGGAGCCCTGGCCCCGCTGCCGCTGCAGGCGGTCCTGGTGCGGGTGGACGGCGCCGTCACCCTGGAGCGGGCCCGGACCTACCTGGCCATCCACGCGCCGCCGCAGGTATCGGCCGGTCCGGGCGTGGCGGCGACCCCGCCGCGGACGTTACGGCGAGGCGGTCGCGATCAGGTCCGGACGGGTCGAGGTGATGCAGCGACTGGTCTACTTCGCGGTGACGCTGACCATCCTGGTGGCCGGCTGCAGCCTCGCGGTGTCGATCGGCGGCGGCCTGGTCGACCGGAAGCGCCCGTTCACCCTGCTGCGCGTCGGTGGCACGCCGCTGGGCACGCTGTACCGCGTGGTGCTGCTGGAGGCGCTGCTGCCGCTGGTCGGCGGCGCGGTGGCGGCCGCCGCCCTCGCCTACGGCATGTCGGTCCTGGCGGTGCTGCGGATCGCGCCGGCCGGCACGCCGGTACCGCCCCTGGCCGGCACGTACTACGCGACGATCGGCGTCGGCCTGGCCTTGGCCCTGGCGGTGATCGCCATCACGCTGCCGCTGCTCGGCCGGATGACCACCCCGGCCAGCGCGCGCTTCGAGTAGGCGCGGGCCGGAGCCGGGGTGACCAAGCCAGCACGCGCCCGCTGCGGCGCACCTTACGCTCCTGGGGAATCCGTGGCCGACGCGGAGTCTTTGGTGATCATGCCGTCGCTGAGCTCGATGACGCGGTCGCAGCGGGCGGCCACGGCAGGGTCGTGAGTGGCCAGGATCAGGGTGAGGCCCCGGTCGCGGTGGAGCGTGAAGAGCAGGTCGAGGACCTCCGCGCCGGTGGTGCTGTCCAGGTTTCCTGTGGGCTCGTCGGCGAGCAGCAGGCGGGGGTCGCCGACGAGCGCGCGGGCGATGGCGACGCGCTGCTGCTGGCCGCCGGAGAGCTTCGCAGGTAGGTCGTCCTCGCGGCCGGCCAGGCCGACGGCGGCGAGCAGGTCGCGGGCCCTGGCGCGCTTGTCGTAGCCGGTACGGAACGGCAGCACCGGCGCGGCGACGTTGTCGCAGGCGGTGAGCGCGGGGAGCAGGTGGAACCGCTGGAAGACAAACCCGACGCCGCGCCGGTACCGCGTCCGCTGCTTCTCGCTCATCCGGCCCAGGTCGTGGCCGTCGACGGTGATCGAGCCGCCATCCCGGTCGTCCATGGCGCCGGCCAGGTGCAGCAGGGTGGACTTACCGGAACCGGACCGCCCGGTGACCGCGACCGCCTGGCCGCCCGGGATGTCCAGCGTGACCCCGTCCAGCGCCTGGACCGGCAGCCCGGCCCCGGTCCGGTACGTCTTGGTCACCGCCGCGAAGCTGACGGACGCGCCCGCCATGGCCTGCCTCCTCGTTTACTCGTCGGCGGCCAGGACCGCCGCCAGCGGTCGGCCCGAGGTGCAGGCCAGGACCGTGATCGTGGCGGTGACCGCGACCGTGATGCCTCCCGCCGCCGCGGCGGCCGCGACCGCCGCCACCCGTCCGGACAGGCCGAACGCGCTGGCCGCGAGGCCCAGCCCGGCGGCGGCGCCCACGACGGAGCCGGTCACCGCGGTGACCACGGCCTCGGTGGCGAGCAGGCGGCCGACCTGCCGGCGGCTCCAGCCGGAGGCCATCAGGGCCGCTAGTTCCGCCGCGCGTTCGCGCAGGTTCAGGTAGGCCACGTCCGCGATGCCAGCCGCGCTGAGCACGATCGTGAGCAGCACCGAGACCAGGTCGGTGCCGCGGGTCGATCCGTTCACCAGCCCGGCCAGCTCACTATCCCCGATCGAGGTGGCGAACGAGACGTGCGCCGCGAGCAGCACGGTGAGCCCGGCCACGCCGACCGCCAGGCCGATCGCGCCGATCAGGCTGCGGCCGGGGACCCGGACGACGCCGGTGATGGCGAGCCCGGTGACGGTCCGGATCCGGCGGCCGGCGCGGCGCGGGGCCCGAGCCGGTGGCATCAGCGCCTCGGCGGGCGGTATCCGCGCCGCCACCCAGGCCGGTGCCAGCCCCGCGACCACCGCGAGGAAGACGGCGACCGGGAGCACGAAGAGGGCGCGCGACAACGGCAGGTGCAGACCCAGCCCGGTGATCAGCAGGGCGGACACCCCGACGCCGGCCAGGCCAGCGGCGACGCCCAGCGTCACCACCTCGCCCAGCATGATCGTGAACACCTGAGACCGGCCCCAGCCGACGGCCCGCAGCGCGCCGATCTCGGTGCGGCGCCCACGGACCCCGGCGAGCGCCGCGCTGGACAGGAACAACGCGCAGACGACGAGGATGAGCACCAGCAGCGCCAGCGACTCCCGGTCGGCTTGGCGCAGCACGAGCAAGGCGACCCCGGTCTGCGTCCAGTCCTCGGTGAGCTGGAGCGGCGGCCGCCCGAACTTCCCGGCCGGCAGCCCGATCGTCACCGGGTACGGCGACGCGCCGGCGGTGACGATCACCTGCAGGCCGGTCGCCTTCGCGATCTCCTCGCCGATCGCGCCGATCTTGTTCAGCTTCTCCCGGACCGTGCCGCGCAGCCCGGACACCCGCACCCGGATCGAGCCGATCGGCGCCAAGGTCTGCTGGTCGCCGCCGCCCAGGCCATGATTCAGGTAGCCGGCGGCGACGTTCTCGATCGCCGCCGCGCCGGCCAGTGTGGTGTACAGCAGCGGCGGCTGCTGGGCGTAGCCGGCCATGTTCCCGTCCGGCTCCAGCGGCTCGCTGCCCAGCGCCGCGCGGCTGGCCGCGTTCGCGCCGGTGAGCAGCGGCGCCCGGTAACTGGCCAGCGGTGACCCGGGACCGCTCCCGGAGAACCCGGGCAGCCGCTCCGGATCGAACTGCCCCACCAGCCGGAGGCTGAGGATCTGCGTTCCGTTGACCCTGCCACCGCCTGCGGTCTCCAGGCGTTCGGTGAGCGTCCGGAACCCGGTATCGGCCGCGGCGGGCGGGGCCTGCACGAAGTAATTGCCGTTGATGTCGGCGCCGGCCGTCCACACCGAGACCCGGTTGCTCACCGGTACCGGATCGAGCCGCCCGCCCGGCCCCGCCCGGTAGGTGACCGGGCTCGCGACCCAGTACTGGCCTAGGACCTGAGCGACCTCCGAGCCTGACGCGTTGCCGAGCTGCGCCAGCAGGTCCTGCCAGGCGGCCGCGCCGGTGATCGTCTCGTGCATGATGGGGGAGGATGGCTCGGACCCCAGGGCCCGCATGATCTTGGACTGCGAGGCACCCGACCCGGCCACGGCGGCCGCCGCGGGAGGCAGCAGGCTAACCGTCACGTGGTCAGTGTCGCCGTCGAAGGAGACCGTGCTGGCGATCAACGAGGCGGCCGCAAAGGGGGTGCCCTTGACCGGTGCCACGCCCGCACCCTCGGTCAGGTACTTACCCGAGGTGACCGCTTGCCGCAGGCCGGTCAGCTCGTCCTCCGCGCGGGGGTCGATGGCCGCCACGAGGACGGGAAACGACCAGACGACATCGCCCTCAACCGGCCCGGGTGCCCCGCCGGTCCGGGAGAAGCACGATCCGTTCAGCAGTCCGATGGTGCGCAGGAACGGGGAGGGCTGGGCCGCCGGGGGCGGCGGGATGGTGGACGGGCAGATGATCACCTTCTTGCCGTCCGGCAGGTTCTCAAGCGGCCCGGTCACGTTCCCCTGATGGTTGATCACCTGCTGCAGGGGCGTCACGCGGTTCGTGGTGATGTACACGTACCCGTCGTCGCCGGGCGGGTAGGCCGACAGCCCCTGATCAGCGGTGTACCGCGAGGTGATGAGCAGCACCCTCGATCCCGAACGGCCGACGGCGGCGGGGGACAGGAGCACCGGGATGTCGGCCGTCTCCAGCACGTAGCCGACGATCTCCAGCGGCGCGGCGACCTGGACCCCCGGCAGGTGCGCGATCGTCGCGTACTGGCTCATCGTGATCCCGCTGGTGGCGGTCGATAGGTAGTTCACCTGCACCAGATGCTGGCCCGGAATGGTCTGCACCGAGGCACGCGGGAGGACCAGCAGGTCGTACTCGCCCCGCCAGTTCGCGCCGACCACGCCCTTGACATCGGCCGCGGTCACGACCACCGAGGCGGTCAGCAGCGAGAACGCGGCGGCCGCCACCAGCATCCCGGTGGCCAGCGCCACCGCCCGGCCGCGCGCGAAGCGCACCCCACGCCACACCAGCCTGAGCATCACGTCGCCTTACATTGTTACTAGGTAAGGGCTACAGTAGGGCCAGTGGCCGTGTTTCTGCCAGGGGTGAGCCAGACATGATTGAGCTGCTCGGCGTCAGCAAGCGGTACGACACCGGTCCGGGCCGTCGGCTCATCGCGGCGCAGGACGTCAGCTTCACGATCGAGCCCGGCGAGTTCGTCGCGCTGACCGGTGCTTCAGGGGCCGGCAAGACCACGCTGCTGAACATCATGGGGGCGATCGGCCGGCCGGACGCGGGCACGGTCCGCCGCGACGGCGTCGAGGTGACCGCGTTGCGCGGCGCGGCGGCCGACCGGTACCGGCGCACCGTCGGGTTCGTGTTCCAGCGCTGTGTGCTGCTCTCCGCGCTGACCGCCCTGGATAACGTGATCGCGCCGGTACTGCCCTTCCGTACCGGCTGGAACAAGCGTGACCGGGCGGCGGACCTGCTCGCGGCGGTGGGCATGGCGGGCCGGGAGGGCGCGCTGCCCGCCCAGCTGTCCGGCGGTGAGCGGCAGCGGGTGGCCATCGCCCGCGCGCTGATCAACACGCCGGAGTTGCTGCTCGCGGACGAGCCGACCGGCAACGTGGACCCCGGCAGCGCGGCGGGCATCCTGGACCTGCTGGCCGGCCTGCGCATCGAGCACACGATGACGGTCGTGCTCGCCTCGCACGACCCGCAGGTGGCGGCCAGGTGCGAGCGGGTGATCAGGCTGGTCGGCGGGCGCGTCGCCGCCGACATCCAGCTGACCGGCGGGGAGTTGCCGGCCAGCGTCCTGCACCGGATCGGCCAGCTCGGCTAGCCGCCGGCCAGGCAGAAACGTTACCTAGAGACAAGGTAAGGCACATGCCCCTCCACCACGCGGTCCTGGCCCTGCTTTCGGCCAAGCCAGCCCACGGCTACGAGCTCAAGAGCAGCTTCGAGCAGGCCGTCGGCGACCAGTGGGGCGGGCTGAACATCGGCCACCTGTACCAGGTGCTCGACCGGCTGTCCCGTGACGGCCTGATCGAGTCGGAGCGCCAGGCGCAGCAGGTCAAGCCGGACCGTGTCGTCCACCGCCTGACCCCGGCGGGCCGCACCGAGCTCGACCGCTGGCTCAGCGAGCCGGCCATCCCCGCGCGCGGGTACCGCGACGACTTCTTCCTCAAGATCATGGCGGCCGCCCGCTCCGGCGACCCCGAGACGCTATCCGCCGTGCTCGGCCGGCAGCGCGCCTATCTGCTGCGGCAACTCCACGCCCTGGCCGACGCTCGCGGCGCCGCCAGCACGACAGCCGTCGAGTCACTGCTTATCACCGCCGCCGAACTGCACATCCGCGCCGACCTCGGCGTCGTCGACGCCGCGGAGACCACCCTCACCGCCGACGCCGCCGTCGTTAGCCAGCAGTCGTCACCGGGCCTGAACCCACCGCAGAGCGCAGCGATCTAGCTGGCCCTTTTGGGCACTGGGCAGGCCCTCGCCGGTGACGACCCGGTGCTCGCGGCCGCGCTCAGCTACCGCCCGGGAAGCATGTCATGACCCGCGGTGCTCGATGGCCTGGGCGTAGAGGCGGCCGGCCCGGTAGGAGGAGCGCACCAGCGGCCCGGACATGACCCCGGCGAACCCGAGGGCCAGCGCCTCCTCGCGGAGTTCGACGAACTCCTCCGGCTTGACCCAGCGTTCCACCGGGTGGTGGCGCGGCGTCGGGCGCAGGTACTGCGTGATGGTAAGCAGGTCGCACCCGGCGGCCCGCAGGTCCCGCATGGCCTCGGTGATCTCGTGCCGTTCCTCGCCCAGCCCCAGGATCAGGTTCGACTTCGTGACCAGGCCCTCCGCACGGGCGGCGCGGAGCACGTCGAGGGAGCGCGCGTACCGGAACCCCGGCCTGATGCTGCGGAAGATCCGCGGCACGGTCTCGATGTTGTGCGCCAGGACCTCGGGCCGGGCGCCGAACACCTCGGCGAGCCGGCCCGGCTCGGCGTTGAAGTCGGGGATGAGCAGCTCCACGCCGCAGCCGGGGATGGCCGCGTGGATCTCACGGCAGACTTGCGCGTACAGCCAGGCCCCGCCGTCGGCCAGGTCGTCGCGCGCCACGCCGGTCACGGTCGCGTACTTCAGGCCCATGGCGGCGACGGACTCGGCGACCCGCCGGGGCTCTCCCTCGTCGAGCGGCGCCGGCTTGCCGGTGTCGATCTGGCAGAAGTCGCACCGCCGGGTGCACTGATCGCCACCGATGAGGAACGTGGCCTCGCGGTCCTCCCAGCACTCGAAGATGTTCGGGCAGCCCGCCTCCTCGCAGACCGTGTGCAGGCCCTCGCTGCGGACCAGGGCCTTCAGCTCGGTGTACGACGGCCCGGTGCGCAGCCGGGTCTTGATCCACGGCGGCTTGCGCTCGATCGGGACCTGGCTGTTGCGGGCCTCCAGGCGCAACATGCGCCGGCCCTCCGGTGCGAGTACCACCCCTCCAGGGTATGGTGCTGGCCGTCGAGACTGATAAAGGGGGAAGTCACATGATCCTGAGCAAGGTCCGCCGCGCGGATTAGGCGACGGCGGCGAACCCGCCGCTGAGGGCGGACAGGTCGGAGAGCTGGTGCCAGGCGCGGTAGCTGAGCGCCTGCGCCAGGTGGTGCTGCACGAGCGGCGTGACCTCGGCCACGGTGACGGGCCGGCCGACCTCGACCGACAGCGAGGTCACGCCCGCGTCCCTGATCCCGCACGGGACGATCCGGTCGTACCAGGACAGGTCGCAGTCGCAGTTCAGCGCGAACCCGTGCATCGTGACGCCCTTGGCGACCCGCGCGCCGATCGCGCCGACCTTCCGGTCCGGCCACGCCCCTCCGTCGCCCTTGATCCACGCTCCACTGCGGCCCGCGACCCGATCGGTCGTGACCCCGAAGTCCGCGCAGGTCCGGATCATGGCCTCCTCGAGCGCGCGCACGTAGGCCACCACGTCCAGGGGTTCGCGGAGCTTGATGATCGGGTAGCCGGTCAGCTGCCCGGGCCCGTGCCAGGTGATCTTGCCGCCGCGGTCCACGTCGATGACGGGCGCGCCCGGGTCACCGAACGGCCGGTCCGACGCGGCCGTCCGCTTGCCCGCCGTGTACACCGGCTCGTGCTCTAGCAGCAGGCAGCTGTCGGGAACCTGATCGGCCACCCGCCGGGCGTGAACGCGCCGCTGGAGCTCCCAGCCTTCGGCGTAGCCGACCAGGGAGGAACCAAAGGCAAAGTACCCGAGCTCGCTCACTTTTCCCAGCTTACGCGCGCCCGTACCGTCACGATGCCCGTCCGCCCAACGGGCCCGTATGGGCCGGCCGGGGGCCGAGCGCCACCACCCGGCGGCCCGTCACCCGGCCGCGCCGAGGACCGAGCGCAACTCCCCGGCGGCCCGTCACCCGGCCCCGCGCGCGACCGAGCGGATCCGACCCCGCCCGTTATGTGGCCCCGCCGGGGACCGAGCGCAGAATGGAAACGTGATCGATGAGGCTCAGCTCCGCCAGATGAGCCAGGACGAGCGCCGCGAACTGGCCCGCGCCCTGGCCGCCATCGACCTGCCGTACTCGGTGATGGACCCGCGTGTCCGAAAGCGCAGGCAGTATGGTCTGATGCTGATGGGGGCCTGCTGCATCGGGCTGGCCGGCTGGATCGCGTTCCTCATCCTGACGCTGCCCGCTCGCTACACCTCCAGCGACTGGCGGGCGGTGTGGGTCGGGCTGGACATCGCCGAGCTGCTCGGGTTCGCCGCCACCGCCTGGGCGGCCTGGTCTCAGCGCCAGATCGTCATCTTCTTCATGATCATGACCGGGACGTTGCTGGTCTGCGACGCGTGGTTCGACCTGGCGCTCGATTACGGTTCGAGCGGCTTCACCACGAGCGTGCTCAGCGCGGTGCTGGCCGAGTTCCCGCTCGCGTTCATCATGTTCGCCGCCGCCCGGCGGCTGGTCAGGGTCACCGTCCATACCGTGATGCAATTGTCCGGGTTCACAGACCCGGTCCCGCCGTTGTGGCGGGTGCCGCTCCTGGCCGCAGGTCTTGAGGAGGCGCTCCCCGCCCTGCTGAGGCAGGGGCCCGGCCGCGTCCCAGCCGGAGATGTCACGGCCGGAGACCGCTCCTCGTCTTAAGGGCTGACCGACCGCCCGAGGGAGAAGCGTGGACGCGAGCGATTACGCGCAGTTCCGGCCGCTGATGTTCTCGATCGCCTACCGTGGCCAACCCGGAGAAACTACGCCACCTCGGCCCCGTTTCCCGCGCTTGGCACCTCCGTTCGTCGGGTGTCACAACGGACGGGCCACCCGCGTCGTAGAGGGCACACGGACGGAAAAGGAGTCATCATGCGAGTCTTCGTCGCGGGGGCGACCGGAGTGATCGGCAGGTTCCTGGTGCCCGGGCTGATCGACGCCGGCCACGAGGTCACGGGAAGCACGCGTTCGGCCGCTAAGGCCGGCTCGCTCGCCACGGCGGGCGCCACGCCCGTCGTCGTGGACGGCCTGGACCGGGATGCGGTGCTCGAGGCGGTCAAGGCCGCCGAACCCGAGGTGATCGTGCACCAGATGACCGCGCTCACTGATCTGCGCAGCTTCCGCAACCTGGACAAGCAGTTCGCGGTCACTAACGAGCTGCGCACCAGGGGCACCGACTACCTGCTCGAAGCCGCCGCCGTGGTCGGCGCCCGCCGGTTCATCGCGCAGAGCTTCACCGGCTGGAACAACGCGAGGTCGGGCGGCCCGGTCAAGACCGAGCAGGACCCGCTCGACCCGCGTCCGCTGCCGGGGACGGCTAGGGCCCTGGCGGCGGTCAGGCACGTCGAGGAGGCCGTGCCGGCGCAGGTCCCCGAGGGCCTGGTACTCCGCTACGGCCTCCTCTACGGGCACGGCGCTTCGGATCTCATGCTCGAGGCGGCTCGCAAGCGCCAGATGCCCGTCATCGGCGGGGGCACCGGCATCTGGTCGTTTATCGAGATCACCGACGCGGCGGCCGCGACCGTCGCCGCGGTCGCCAAGGGCGCCCCCGGCCTGTACAACGTGGTCGACGACGAGCCGGCCCGGTCGCGCAGTGGGCGCCGTTCCTGGCCTCGTGCCTGGGCGCCAAGCCGCCCATGAGCGCCCCGGCCTGGCTGGGTCGGCTGCTCGGCGGCGAGATGATCGCCGAGTGGATGAGGATGGGGCGCGGAGCCAGCAACGAGAAGGCCAAGCGCGAGCTCGGCTGGATCCCGACCTACCCGAGCTGGCGCGACGGCTTCCCGGTCTGGGCCGAGGACTTCAAGGCAGGGAAGGCCGCATGACCACGCCACCGGAAACCGCCGCGGACTACGCCGAATACCGGCCGCTGATGTTCTCGATCGCGTACCGGATGACCGGCAGCGTGGGCGACGCCGAGGACCTCGTCCAGGAGGCTTTCCTACGGCTGACCCGCGTCCTGCGCGAGGGCGCCATCATCACGAGCCCCAAGGCCTACCTGGCCACGGCCACCACCCGGCTGGCCATCAGCCACCTGCGGTCCGCGCGGGTGCGCCGGGAATCCTACGTGGGCGCCTGGCTGCCCGAGCCGCTCGTCACGAGCGAGCTTGGCCCCGCGGCCGCCCCGGACCCCGCGGAGCGAGCCGAGATGTCCGATTCCCTGTCCATGGCCTTCCTCGTCCTGCTCGAGAGCCTGTCGCCGACCGAACGCGCCGTATTCCTCCTGCACGAGGTGTTCGGCTACGACTACCGGGAGATCGCCGACATCACCGGCAAGTCCGAGGCGAACTGCCGGCAGATCTTCGCCCGCGCCCGGCAGCACGTAGACCAGGGCAGGCCGCGCTTCGAGGCCTCCCGGGAGCAGCGTGACGAGGTGGCCCGCCGGTTCTTCGAGGCGGCGGGCGGCGGTGACCTGAACGGCCTGCTCGAGCTGCTCGCCCCGGACGTGGTCGTGATGGGCGACGGCGGCGGCAAGGGCCAGGCCCTGCTCCACCCGACGTACGGACGGGAGCGGGTCGCCCGGTTCCTGCTCGGGCTGTTCCGCCGGGCGCAGAACGAGGGCACCTACGGCGTGCCGGCCGTGGTCAACGGCCAGCCCGGCGCGGTGGCCTACGATCTCGAAGGCCGGGTGGCCGCCGTGTTCACCCTCGACATCGCCGACGGCCAGATCCAGGCAGTCCGCTCCGTGGTCAATCCCGACAAGCTTCAGCACCTCGGGCCGACCTCCGATCTGTACCTGCGGCCGGACCGGGACTTACCCTGGCGGTCATGGCCACCGACTTCACCGAGGAGACCGCCGCCGACGCGGTCGTCGAGAGCTTCGCGGACACACCGGACCCTCGGCTGCGCGAGCTGCTGACTCACCTGGTGCGGCACCTGCATGCCTTCGTCAGAGACGCCGAGCCCACGATCGGCGAGTGGCAGCGGGCGATCGAGTTCCTCACCGCGACCGGCCACAAGTGCGACGACGAGCGGCAGGAATTCATCCTGCTGTCCGACGTGCTCGGTATTTCCATGCTGGTGGAAACGATCAACCACAGGAAGACCGCGGGCGCCACGGAGGCCACCGTGCTCGGCCCGTTCCACGTGGTGGCCTCACCGCGCCGCGCGCTCGGCGACACCATCGATCTCGTCGGCACGGGTACGCCCTGCGTGGTGGCAGGCCGGGTCCTCTCGGCCGACGGCACGCCGCTGCCTGGCGCGGAGCTTGACGTCTGGCAGGCCAGCGACGAGGGCTTCTACGACGTGCAGCAGCCGGACGTGCAACCGCGGGGCAACGGCAGAGGGCTGTTCACCGCCGACGAGAACGGCGCTTTCTGGTTCCGCACGGTCCTGCCGTGCCACTACCCGATCCCGTTCGACGGCCCGGTCGGCGCGCTGCTGCGCGCGACAAAACGCCACGGGTACCGGCCTGCGCACGTCCATTTCATCGTGACCGCCCCCGGCCACCACGAGCTGACCACGCACATCTTCGTGGCGGGCAGTGAGTACATCGAGTCCGACACGGTCTTCGCCGTGAAGAAGAGCCTGATCACCGAGTTCGCGACCGTCGACGACCCGGAGCAGGCGGCCAGGTACGGGCTCACCGGGCCGTTCCGCCAGGCGAACTTCGACATCGTCCTGCTCCCCGCCGCGGAACGCTGACCCGCCGTCACGCGAGCGCCGCCTCCCGGGCGGCTCGCGAGTGAGTTTCCCGGCCTACAGCGCATGGCGGGCGTCCGATCGGGTAGCCAGGCAAGCCGAACGTCCGCGCGCAGGGCGCGGCGGTGAAGGGACTCATGCTTCAGGCGTTGCTGCTGGCCGGGATCGTGGCCGCGCCGCTCGGGTCGGCGGCCTTGTTCCTGCCCAGCCGGCGCCGGGATCGCGGTCCGGGCACCTGGCCCGCCGTGCGGCGGTTCGTGCTGGCCGTGATCGGCACCGCGGTGCTGGGCGCGGCCGTGGCGGTTATCTTGCGGGTCATCGGGGCCTCCGAGCACAACGTGGTGGCCGGAGTCGCGGGCGTGGTCTTCGCCAGCCTGGTCTTCATGCCCGTGACCAGGCGATGGTCCGCTCGCGCCCACATGTGCTGGGCGTCGAGCATGTTCCTGTTCGTGGTGTACCTGACCTACGCGCTCGAGTGGACCTTCCAAAGCCACCTCGGGGCCGCCAGCACGGCGGGCGGCCTCCTGCTCTGGGTGCTGGAGGTCTTCGCCGCCCTGCTGTGCTGCGCGTACCTGTGGGAGATCTGCGACGCGCTCGGCACGGAACACTGGCGGCGCCGGATCACCCCGACGACCAGGCTGTCCGTGCCGGACCACGAGCTGCCCATGGTCAGCCTGCACGTCCCGGCGCACAACGAGCCGCCGGACATGGTCATCGCCACGCTGCGCTCCCTGCTGCACCTCGACTATCCCCGCTATGAGGTCATCCTCATCGACGACAACACCGACGACGAGGAGCTGTGGCGCCCGGTGGAGGCGTGGTGCGACCGCCACGGGGTCAAGTTCGCCCACTTGGACAACTGGCCGGGCTACAAGTCCGGGGCCCTGAACTACGCGCTGCGCCGGATGACCTCCCCCGAGGCCGAGGTCATCGGGATCATCGACTCCGACTACCAGGTCGAGCCGGGATTCCTGCGCCGCTGCGCGCCCGCCTTCGCCGATCCGTGGATCGGCTTCGTCCAGTCGCCGCAGGACTACCGGGACTGGACCCAGGCGCGGTATTACCGGCGGCTGTACTACTCCTACAAGTACTTCTTCGCCGTCTCCCAGCCGTCGCGCAACGAGCACGACGGGGCCATCTTCGCCGGGACCATGGGGCTCATCCGCCGGGTGGCCCTCGATGAGCTCGGCGGCTGGGACGAATGGTGCATCACCGAGGACGCCGAGCTGTCGCTGCGGCTGCTCCGGGCAGGCTGGCACGGCCTGCACGTCGACCAGGCGTGGGGCCACGGGATCATGCCGCTGACGTTCGAGGCTCTCAAGGGCCAGCGGTACCGGTGGTGCTTCGGCGGCATCCAGCTCCTGCGCATGCACTGGCGCTCGGTGATGCCGGGCCGCGCAGGTCGGGCGAATCGCCTGACCATGGGCCAGCGCTGGGCCTACCTGGCGGGCGCCGCACAGTGGTACGGCGACCTGCTCAGCCTGCTGTTCTTTATCTTCCTGCTCGCCGGCGCGGTCAACCTGACCACCGGGGGCGGTCAGCTGTTCCGCAAGCTCACCGTGTTCCTGGTCGCCGCCGTCCCGGCGATGGTGCTGCTCGGGCTGGTCCGCGCGATCGCCCTGCTGCGCCGCGGCACCGGCGCGTCCTGGCGCGACGCCCTGGGCGCGTTCTTCATCTGGCAGTCCACCTCGCTCGTGGTGGCGCGCGCGTCGGTGCTCGGCCTGTTCGCCAAGAAGGCCAGCTTCCTGCGCACCCCGAAGACCAGCGAGCGGACCAAGTGGTGGGAGGCGCTGCGGGCCAACTGGGCCGAGTCCATACTCGCGCTGTTCGGCTTCGCCGGCATCGCAGGCGCGCTGACCAAGGCCGGCCAGCTGAGCGGCCCGCTGCTGGCGGGCCTGCTCCTGTTCCCCACGCTGGGCATGGCGGCGGCGCCCGTCAACAGCTGGGCCGCGCGCCGGGCGGCGCTGCCCGCGTGGCTGCGTTCCCGGCGGGCTTCGGAGTACCGCCGGGACCGGCGCTCGTTCGCGGCCGGGGTGGCGACCGGGGGAGCGGTCGCCGTGCTCGGCGTCGCGATCGCGGCCATCGCCCTGCTGTTCACGGGCCACCAGCCGGTGCAGACCCCGAACCTGGTCGGCCCGGCCCAGGGCAGTTCGGCCCCGAGCCACAGCGCCAGCCCGTCGCAGTCACCCTCCAGTTCCCCCTCCGCGACCACCAGCCCCACGTCATCCCCGTCCGCGTCGCCGACCCCCACCCCGACGCCCACTGCTACGCCCACTCCTACGCCGTCCGCCA
Organism: uncultured Actinomycetes bacterium; assembly: GCA_963795795.1. Taxonomy (GTDB): domain Bacteria; phylum Actinomycetota; class Actinomycetes; order Streptosporangiales; family Streptosporangiaceae; genus Palsa-504. The sequence goes on from CAWCJS010000003.1 coordinate 347,817, forward strand.
CGGGCAGCCCGACGTCTTCCGGCGCGGCCACCAGCAGCCCGTGAGCTTAGGGCACGTGCCACAGGTAGACGGTCCCGTTGCCGGCGGCCACCGCTACCGCCTTGCCGCTGGGGCTGAACGCGACGTCATCGACGAGGTAGGGGCCCGGACCGGCGAGGGTGGCGATCACCTGCCTGGTACTGATGTTCCACACGTATGTGTTCTGGCCGATCCAGTCGCCGACCGCCACCTGTGCCCCGTTGGGGCTGAAGACGGCGGCCGCTACTCCGGCGCCGTCGGGCTGGGTCAGCGTGGCCGTGATGCGCCGGGGGTTTACGTCCCACAGGTAGGTCCCGTTTTCCGAGTCGCCGACGGCCAGCGTCGCGCCGCCGGGGCTGAAGGCAACCGAGTTCACCTGGTTGCCGCCGGGGTCGGGAAGGGTGGCGATCAGCTTGCCGCTGGCGACGTTCCACAGGTAGGTGCTGCCGATATCGTCGGCAGCAGCCAGCATCGTGCCGTCCGGGCTGAATGTGACCGTGTTCACCGTCTCTGTGTTGCCGGGACCGGTCAGGGTGGCCACCAGCTTGTGGCTGGCGAGGTTCCACAGGTAGGCGCTGGTGTCGAGATCGCCGGTGGCCAGCAGCGTGCCGCTCGGGCTGAAGGCGACCGAGTTCACCGACGTGCCGCCGCCGGGGTCGGTCAGGGTGGCAGCCAGCTTGCCGCTCGCGACGTTCCACAGGTAGGCACTGCCGTTCTTGTCACCGGCGGCCACCATCGTGCCGTCCGGGCTGAACGCGACCGAGTTCACGTCGGTGCCGCCCGTGGCCAGGTTCGCGACCTGCCGTCCCGTGGCGATATTCCACAGGTAGACGTGGCCGTTGGAGTCTCCGCCGGCCAGCAACGTCCCACGGGGGTCGAACGCGACCGAAACCGCGGGCTGGCCGGGCCGGGTGGCGACGAACCTCGCGGGTCCCCCCGAACCCGGCAGGCTGACGGCCGTGACGATCCCCGCCGCGGCCAGGATCACGACCGCCAGGATGGCCCAGGCCGCCCGTTTGGTCACCGGGAGAGTTCCGCGGACAGGGCCTCGGCCAGGGTCCGGTGGCGGAAGGAGTAGCCGGCCTCGAGCAGGCGCTTGGGCGCCACCTGGGTGCTGGTCAGCAGCTCGACGGAGGCCTCGCCCAGGCCGAGCCGCAGGAGCGGGGCGGGCACGCGCAGCCAGGGCAGGTCGCGGCGGTGGACGGCCGCGGTCAGGGCCGTGGTGAACTCGGAATTGGTTACGGCCACGGGCGCCGTGAGGTTGACCGGGCCCGTGAGGTCCGGGCGGGACAGCAGGAAGCCGATCGCGCGGATCTCGTCGGACAGCGAGATCCAGCTCATGGCCTGCGTGCCCGACGCGAACCGGGGGCACAGGCCCAGCCGGGCGAGCGGGAGCAGCCTGGCCAGCAGCCCGCCGGCCGGGGTGAGGACCAGGCCGCTGCGGAGGTTCACCACGCGGATGCCGGCCTGCGCGGCGGGCTCGGTGGCTGCCTCCCAGTCGCGCACCAGGCGGGCGAGGAAGGTGGTCCCGGCCGGAGCCGACTCGTCCACCTGACGCCCGCCCGTGTCCCCGTACCAGCCGATGGCCGAAGCCGACAGCAGCGTCGCGGGAGGCGAGCCGAGCTTGGCCAGCGCGCCCGCCAGCGCGCGGGTTCCGAGCACCCGGCTGGCCCTGATTTCGGCCTTGTACCGCCGCGTCCAGCGGCGGCTGGCCACCCCGGCCCCGGCCAGGTGGACGCAGGCACCCAGGCCCTCCAGCGCCTCGGGTTTCGGGCCGAGCCCGGCGTCGGCTGACTCCGGATCCCAGCGCACCTCATCGGCCGACCGGGGCGGCCGGCGGACGAGCCTGATGACCTGGTGGCCGTCCGAGCGGAGGTCGGCCACCAGCGCGGTGCCGATGAGCCCGGACGAGCCGGTGACGGCGACCTTCATCCGCCGGGGGAGGGTTACAACCCCAGCTCGGTCTCGAAGGCCCCTTCTTCCAGCCTGGTCCTGACCGTATTCAGGAACCGGGCCGCGTCGGCGCCGTCGACGAGCCGGTGATCGTAGGTGAGCGCGAGGTAGACCATCGACCGCACCGTGATCACCTCGCCGAGGGACGCGTCCTCGACGACCACGGGACGCTTGACGACGGTACCCGTGCCCAAGATGGCGACCTGCGGCTGGTTGATGATGGGCGTGTCGAACAGCGCGCCGCGGCTGCCCGTGTTGGTCAGCGTGAACGTCCCGCCGGCCAGCTCGTCGGGGCCTACCTGCCCGGACCGCGTGCGCTGGGCGAGGTCGCTGATCTTGCGCGCGAGCCCGCCGATGTTCAGGTCACCCGCGTTGTGGATGACGGGCACCATGAGGCCCCGGTCGGTGTCCACCGCCACCCCCAGGTGCTCGGCGTCGTGGTAGGTCACCTGGTCCCCGTTGATCACGGCGTTCAGCTTCGGGTGCACCTTGAGCGCCTCGACGGCGGCGAGCGCGAAGAACGGCAGGAAGGTCAGCTTGACGCCTTCCCGCGCTTCGAAATCGCCCTTGGCCCGCTCCCGCAGCCTGGCGATCGCCGTCACGTCGGCTTCCACCACGGTGGTGAGCTGCGCGGAGACGCGGAGCGACTCGACCATGCGCTGCGCGATCACCTGGCGGGGCCTGGACATCTTCTGGGTGGTGCCGCGCAGCGAGGATGGCACGACGGTGGGGCGCGGCACGCGAGCCGACGCGGCGGCCGGCGCGGGCTGCGCCTCTTCCGCCTCCGGCACCCGGGCGGCCTGCTGGGGCACGGCGATCGGGGGCCCGGAGACCGGGGCAACCGTGACCGGGGGCACCACCACCGGGGGTGCGGCGGGGGCCTGGACCTGGGCCGCCTGCGGCTGGGACTCGCGCTGGACGCGCGCGGCCTCGATGACGTCCTGCTTGCGGATGCGCCCGCCGACCCCGGTTCCCGCGACCGATTCCAGGTTCACGGCGTGCTCGGCCGCGAGCTTGCGGACCAGGGGAGTGACGTACGGCGCGTCGCCGCCCGGCAGCGGCGGCGCCTCCGCGTATTCCTCGTCCGGCTCGGCCTCGCCTGGCGCCGGGGCCTCGGCGGCCCGGGTGGCCTGAGGGGTCTGAGGGGCCTGAGGGGTCTGAGGGCTGGGCTGGGCATAGGCCGACGGTTGGGCGGGAGCTGGCTCTATCGTTGGCGCTGCGTAAGGCGAGGTAGGGGCGGCGGGTGCCTGCGCGGTCGGAACCGCGTAGGGCGACGTCTCGGCCGGTGGTACCTGCGCGGGCTGGCCGTACGACGGCAGCGGCGCGTAAGTGGGCGGCGGGGCGTACGCGGGTGCCTGCGGCGGGGCGTAGGACGGCGGGGCGTAGGGCGGCGGGGCGTAGGACGGCGGAGCAGCCGCGCCGTCGGAGCCGGAGGCGGGCGCGGGCTCCGGGCCGGCGAGGGTTCAGCTGCTCCTGGGGCGGCGGCGTCCGGCGGGGCCGGGGCGGGCGCCTGTGTCGAATCGCTGTCCTCCTCGATCACGGCGAGCTGCGCGCCCACCGCGACCGTCTCGTCCTCGTCGACGGCGATGCCGCGCAGGATCCCGGAGGCGGGCGAGGGGATCTCGGTGTCCACCTTGTCCGTCGACACCTCGAGGAGCGGCTCGTCTACCTCGACTCGCTCGCCCTCCTTCTTCAGCCAGCGCGTGACGGTACCCTCGGTGACGCTCTCGCCGAGCTGCGGCATCGATACGGAGACCGACATTCTCATGACTCCTAGGGTGAGCAAAACTTAGGCGTGGAAGTGCAGGGGCTTGCCGGCCAGCGCGAGGGCCGCCTCGCCGATGATCTCGGATTGCGTGGGGTGCGGGTGGATCAGCTTGGCCACGTCCGAGGGTTCGGCGTCCCAGTTGTAGATCAGCTGGCCTTCCGCGATGAGCTCGCCTACCCGAGAACCCACGAGGTGGATGCCGAGCACGCGTCCCGGCCCTGAGTCGTCGGGGCCGTACTCGGCGATGACCTTCGCCGCCCCCTGGGTCTGCAGGATGACGCTCTTGCCGTTGCCGCCGAGCGGGTAGTTCAGCTCGACCGTGGTGAGCCCGCGCTCGGCGACCTGGGCCGAGGTCAGGCCCACCGACGCGACCTCGGGGTCACTGTAGGTGATACGGGGCACGCCGTCGTAGTCGATCGGGCTGACGTCGAGCCCGCCGATCCGCTCGGCGACCATGATGCCCTCGGCGAACCCGACGTGCGCGAGCTGCGGGTGACCGCGTCCCGGAATCGCGACCAGGTCGCCCACCGCGGAGATCGTCGGCACGTTCGTGCGGCACAGCTCGTCGACGAGCACGTAGCCCCGCTCCAGCGTGACGCCGTTCTCCTCGTAGCCGAGGCCGGCCGACACGGGCCCGCGGCCGACCGCGACGAGGAGCAGCTCGGCTTCGAGGGTCTTGCCCCCGGCCAGCGTCACCGTGACCCCGGCCTCGCTGGGCTTGACCGACTCGAACATCGCCTCGAGCTCGAAGGCGATGCCCCGGCGCCGGAACGCGCGCTGCAGGTGCTTCGCGCTGGCCTCGTCCTCTAGCGGCAGCAGCTGCGGCATCATCTCCACGATCGTCACGTTGGCGCCGAACGACCGCCACACGCTCGCAAACTCGACCCCGATGACGCCGCCGCCGAGGATGATCACCGAACCGGGCACCCGGTCCAGCAGCAGCGCGTCGTCGGAGCTGATGACCCGCGTGCCGTCGATGTCCAGCCCGGGCAGGCTGCGCGGCACGGACCCGGTGGCCAGGACGACGTGTTCCGCCTCGTAGACCGTCTCGCCCACCCGCACGGAGGTGGGCGAGACGAGCTGCCCGTCGCCGATGATGGTGTCGATCTTCCGGCTCGCGATCGTGGACTGGAGCCCCTTCCACAGCCGGTCGACCACGGATCCCTGGTAGGCGAGCACACCCGGCATCTCGACGCCGTCGAACGTGGTCCGGATGCCGAACTTCGCGCTCTCCCTCGCCTGGTCCGCGACCTCGGCCGCGTGCAGGAGCGCCTTGGTCGGGATGCAGCCGCGGTGCAGGCAGGTCCCGCCGACCTTGTCCTTTTCGATCAGCGCCACGCGCTTGCCAAGCTCGGCCGCGCGCAGCGCGCAGGCGTACCCGCCGCTGCCGCCGCCGAGAATGACGATGTCGTACCTTACGGCGCCTTCTGCCACCCCTTGAGCCTCCTGCCTAAGCGTCCTGGCCTCATCATTTCACTTACCGCCGGGCTGGTCGGCCCCGCCCGCAAACCTGCCGTCCGCCACGTCCACCGCGAGCTGCACCAGGGTCCTGACCGCGGCACCGGTACCGCCCTTGGGGATGTACCCGTAGGCCCCGCCCTCGTTGAACGCCGGGCCCGCGATGTCCAGATGGGCCCAGGGGAGCCCGTCGGGCACGAACTCCCGCAGGAACAACGCGGCGACCAGCATGCCGCCGCCGCGCTCGGCGGCGACGTTGGCGATGTCCGCGACGCTCGAATCGAGCCCCTTGCGCAGCTCCTCGGGCATCGGCATCGGCCACATGGCCTCGCCCGCCCGCCGGGCGGAGTCTGCGACCTGCGCGGCCACCGCGTTGTCGCTGGCCATCACCCCGGACGTGCGCACGCCGAGGGCGATGACCTGCGCCCCGGTCAGCGTAGCAACGTCGATGAGCAGGTTGGGCCCGTCGGCCACGGCGCGCGCCAGCGCGTCCGCCAGCACCAGCCGGCCCTCGGCGTCGGTGTTCAGGACCTCGACGGTCTTGCCGCCGTAGATGGTGATCACGTCTGAGGGCCGCTGCGCCCCGCCGCCCGGCATGTTCTCGGCGATCGACAGGTAGCCGACCACGTTGACCGCCGGGGCGAAGGCGGCGATGGCCTGCAGCGCACCGAGTACCGCCGCGGCACCGCTCATGTCGGCCTTCATCGTCTCCATCGACTTGGACGGCTTCAGGGACAGCCCGCCGGAATCGAACGTGATGCCCTTGCCCGCGAACACCACGGTGCGCTCGGCGTCCGGGTGGGTGTACTCGAGCCTCACCAGCCGCGGCGGATGAGCGGAGCCCATGCCTACCGCCAGGATGCCGCCGTACCCTTCCTTGGCGAGATCGTTCTCGTCGAGGACCAGCACGCCCAGGCCGCTCGCGGAGGCCACCTGCTCGGCCGCGGCCGCCAGATCGGCGGGGACCAGGTCGCGGGGAGAGGTGTTTACCAGGTCCCTGACCAGCGTCATCGCGTCGGCCAGGGTCCTGGCCCGGTCGGCGGCAGCACCGTGAGCGGTGTGCACGATCAGCTCGGTGTCAGCCGGGGAGTTCTCCGTCGTCCGGTACTTCCTGAAGGCGTAGCCGCCGAGCAGCGCGCCGAGCGCGACCGCCTCGGCCTCGTCCGGCTCGTCGGCAGGCAGGGCGATCGCGACACGCGCGGCCCGCCCGGAGGACAGCTCGCGCGCGGCGGCCCCGGCGGCGCGGCGCAGCCGTTCCAGGTGAGCCTCCCGCGACCCGCCTTCGGCGGTCCTGAGGTCCGGGCCTAGGCCTACGGCGGCGATGACCGGGGTCGCCAGCCGCCCCGCCGTGTGGACCTTGGTTATCTCCTCGGGCTTGCCCGTCGCGCCGAGCGCGGTCAGCGCGCCCGTCAGGTCGAAGTCGTCGATGTGGGTAACGGGGACTGGGCCATCCGCGCCCTGGAACACCCCGATGACGAGGGCGTCCGCATCGGTCGCAGTCGGCGCTGACTGGCTGGTAAGCAGTGTGACCGTCATCTTGCTGATCGTAGGGCATCGGCACGCCTGCGGCCCAAGGGCGCAAAGGGCCGCGCATCGGGCCACCCCCGCCCGGGCGAGGTATCTGACGACTGCATTACGGGCTAAGGGACCAGGCCGACCGGGAGTGCTTTCCGGGCCATATTCGTAGGTGAGGCGGCGGCCGCTCGGGAAGGTCGCCGCCACCGGACCTACGCCGAACCCCGTGGGGAGGTGCGCGATGACCACGGCGGGCTACGTGCGCCCAAGCCCGGCAGGCTTCCGCCTGGAGGCGGACCGGGACGAGGACGGCACCGCGGCCACCCGGACGCTCCTGGACGGCGCGGCCGACCTGGCCGCGCGCGTGCCCTGGCTGGCGCCGGTACTGGTGACCCTGGCCCTCGGCTGTTACCAGATCGGCCGGCCAGAGCTGTGGCGGGACGAACTGTCGAGCTGGTCGTTCGCCGCACGCCCGGTCTCCGGCCTGATCGCGACCGCACGCAACACCGGCGCCACGCAGCTGGCCTACTACCTGCTGCTGCACTTCTGGATCGCGGCGTTCGGCAGCTCGGCCGACGCCATGCGCAGCCTGTCCGTGCTGGCCATGGCGGGGGCCGCAGCGTGCGTGACGCTGGTCGGCCGCAAGCTGGCCGGTCCCCGGGCAGGCCTGGCCTCCGGGCTGGTCTTCGCGCTGGTGCCAAGCGTGTCACGGTTCGCCCAGGAGGCCCGCTTCTACGCGCTTGAGGTCCTGGTCGCCACCGCGGGCACGCTGCTCCTGCTCCGGGCGCTCGAACGGCCGACCTGGCGGCGCTGGCTGGCCTACGCCGCGGGCGTGGCGCTGCTCGGCTACGTCGACCTGGTCGCGCTGTCGGTGCTGGCCGGCCACGCGGCAGGAGTTGCACTGCGCTACCGGGACGACCGGGACCGCCGTCAGCTCTGGTTCGCCCCGGCCGCGGCCGCGGGGCTCGCGGCCTGCGCGCCGCTGGCCGTGATCGGCTGGGGCCAGGCGGCCGATCAGGTGGGCTGGATACCGAGGCCTGGCCTGGACCTGGCCGCATTCTCCTTCTTCTTCAGGAACCTGTTCTACTCCGCCTCGGTGGCCGCCGCCCTCCTCGTGCTGGCCGTCCTGGCCTGGGCGGTCGCCCGGCGGGAAGCCGCGTTCGCGACCGCCGTCGCGATCATCCCCGTGGCCGTGGTGTGGCTGGTCTCGCAGGGCCCGCATTCGTACTTCTTCCCCAGGTACCTGCTGCTCACCGTCGGGGCCTGGGCGATCCTGGCCGGGATCGCGCTGAGCCGGCTCGACGTGCGGATCGCGGTCGCGGCCCTGCTCGTCATCGCCATCCTCGGCGCGGGCGATCAGCAGGAGATCAGGTCCCCCGGCGCGCACAGCTGGCCGGGCTATCCGGTCGGGAGCGGCGGCTCCTACCTCGACTACGCGGGCGCGGCGGCCGTCATCGCCCGCCAGGCCAGACCCGGCGACGGCATCGTCTACCAGTTCGCGGGCCGGGCCCGGCCGATGCTGATCGGCACCGGGGTCCGGTACTACCTCGGGCGGGACCTGCGGCCGGGCGTGCCGGTCCCGGCCGAGCTGTTCGTCAGGAAGAGCGCCGCCCAGGCCAACGTCCTGTACCCGGTCCAGTGCAAGCACCCGGACCTGTGCGCGGGCCAGGAGAGGCGGATCTGGGTCGTGGGCTGGGGCGGCATCACCAACCCGGCCAGGGCCCTCACGCCGGCCCAGGCGGACGCCCTGAGGCCGTACTACCGGCTCACGTTGGTCGAGCACGTGGCAGGCCTGACCGTGTTCCTGCTGGTGCGGACGTGAAGGCCGGGAACGGCTCAGCTTTCTGGGGCCCCTACCACCGCTCGTTCGGGCAAATGGTCTTGAGCAGTTGACGGCTCGGCGGGGTACAGGTGGCACCCGGGCGGGTCCATCCGCAGCCCGACGACCTCCCCCCGCGGGACCCGGAACTCCGCGAAGACACCGGTCAGGCGCGTGCTGCCGTCCAGGTCGATCGCGTGCTCGTAGCCGCGCCCGCGGAAGGCGACGTCCGTGACGCGGCCCGCCAGGTGACACTCCGCCGAACCGTCCTGGCTCAGCCGGACCCCGGTCGGGCGGACCATCAGCAGCGCCGTCTGTTCGGGCAGTTCCTCCGCCGGAGCGGCGACGAGGAAGCTACCGGTCGGGCGGCCGGGCAGGCCCGCGGCGAACTCGTCGATGGCGCCGCCGCCCAGCACGGGCGCCACCAGCAGCATCCCGTCCGGGTGGCGCTCGCGGACGCGGACGGTCATCTCGCCCGCCAGCCCGGTAAACCGGGCCACGAACGGGGTGGCCGGCCGGGTATAGATCTGCTCCGGAGTGCCCGCCTGGACCAGGCGGCCCTTCTCGAGCACGCCGACCTGGTCGGCCAGGGCGAACGCCTCGGCCTGGTCGTGCGTGATGTACACGGTTGTCGCGGCCGCCTCGCGGACCAGCGAGGAGATCTCGACGCGCATCCGCTCGCGCAGGTCCGCGTCCAGGTTGGAGAGTGGCTCGTCGCACAGGATCAGGCCGGTGTCGGCGATCAGCGCGCGGGCCAGCGCCACCCGCTGCTGCTCGCCGCCCGACAGCTCGTTCGGGTAACGGTCCGCGAGCGCGCTCAGGCCGACCCGGCCGAGCATCTGGATCGCTCGCGTCCGGCACTGCTCGCGCGACAGGTTCCTGCGGCGCAGCGCGAAGGCCACGTTGTCCTTGGCGGACAGGTGCGGCCACAGCGCGTAGTCCTGGAACACCATGGACAGGTCGCGCTGGTCCGGCGGCACGTGCGCCCGGCCGTCGGCGACGGTCCGCTGGCCGATGGTGATCCGGCCCGAGGTGACCCGCTCGATGCCGGCCAGGCAGCGCAGCAGCGTCGTCTTGCCCGACCCGGACGGGCCGAGCAGGACCACGAAGGAGCCGGGCTCCACGGCCAGCGACACCTCGTGCAGGGCCACGTTGCCGCCCGGGTAGGTCTTGCCGAGGCGCTCGATCGTGATGGGTTCAGCCACGGACCGTGCCTCCGATCCGGCGCCATCCGGCCGGAGCCAGCAGGCGGTAGCCGCCGAGCACCGCGCCGACCAGGGCCAGCGCGAAGGCCACGGCGAGGACCGACTGGGCCATGCCGACACCGAAGTGGTAGTTGGACAGGTTGTCCTCGATCGCGATCGAGGCGGGCGGCGACCCCGGCTGGTACAGCAGCTGCGACAGCGGCAGCTCGAGGAACACGCCGCAGAAGGTGAACAGCCAGGCCATCACGATCGGCCGGGACACCACGGGGAGCACCCCGCGGGCCCAGGCCGTGATCGCGCCCGCGCCGTGCGCCCGGGCGGCGTCCTTCAGCGAGGGCTGCAGCTGGGACACCGCCCCGACCAGGACCCGCGCGTTGGTCGGCAGGCTCGAGGCGGTGTAGGCGATGACCAGCAGCGTCGCCGTCTGGTACAGGTTGATGCCGAGCCTGGACATGATCGGCAGGTTGTACGCGAAGATGTACCCCGCGCCGAACACCACGCCGGGCAGCGCCACGGAGGCCAGGAGCAGGAAGTCGAGCGCGCCGGTGGCCCTCGTCCGGCGTTTGGACAGGAGCCTGGCGGCGATGAACCCGCCGATCACCGTGATGGTCGCGGTGATGATCCCGTAGACCATCGAGCGCTCGAGCGGGCTCAGCAGTCCTCCGCCCGCCGCCGCGGCCAGGTTGGTCTGGGCGAACAGCGCGTGGTAGTTCGCAAAGGTGAGGCTGAACGAGCCGCCGTAGTCGGCCAGCAGCGAGCCGCTCACCGCGCCGAAGCCCGGGATGCCGAGCGCGACCACGAAGAACAGGGCCACGGCGCCGGTGGCCGCGATCTTGCCCCAGCGGCCGAACTCGCGGCGGACCGCCTGGCGGGTCCGGCCGGACAGGACCGCGTACGAACGGCCGCGCAGCGCCCGGGCCTGGAGCGCCAGCGGGATCGCCACGGCCGCGACGAGGAGCCAGGCCATGCCCGCGGCCAGCGGGAAGCTGGGCGGGAAGTTCCCGATGTCCGCGTACAACTGGTACGTGGCCAGGGTGAAGTTCGAGTTGTAGGCCAGCGTGGCGGCCACCCCGAAGTCGCTGATCGACTCGGCGAACCCGATGGCCAGCGCGGACCAGATGGCCGGGGCCAGGATCGGGATGATCAGCCGCATGGCCTGGAGCCGGCTCGCGCCGTGGACCCGGGCGGCGTCCTCGAACTCCTGCCCGAGGCCGGCCATGGCGGCGGTGATGGCCAGGTAACTGAACGGGACGCAGCGCAGGCCGAGCAGGAGCACCACGCCGAACGGGCCCATGATCAGGTGGGTGACCCACGGCCAGTCCAGCCCGAGCCGGTACATCACGCCGTCCTGCTGGACGATCCGCTCCCAGCCCAGGGCGGGCAGCCACGACGGCAGGAGCAGCACCAGCCACATGGCGCCGGGGATGAACCGGCGGCCGGGCAGGGTGGTGCGCGCGGCCAGCCACGCGATGGGGAACCCGATCGCGATGCCCAGCGCCGCCGCCGCGCAGCTGACCCACAGCGAGTTCACGATCGCCACCGCGGTGGCGCCGGTGAGCGCCTGGTGCAGGTAGGTCAGGGTGAACCACTGGTTGCCCTGGCTGAACAGCCGCGGCGAGACCGCCAGCAGCAGGAAGCACGCGCAGGGGGCCAGGATGAACGCGGCGAGCAGCAGCCAGAACAGCGGCATGCCCAGCCGTGCCGCAGAGCCGAGGGCCCGGGGGGCAACCGGGGGGCGCGGAGCCCCCCGGTGCGCGGGGGGGTCCCCGGAGGGGTCGTCCCCCCGGGGGCAGTACCTATCAACGGACGATGGTGCCGTCGAACCAGGTGTTGATCGTGGCCTCCTGCGGGCCCCAGGTGTACGGGTTGATCGACTGCGTGGTGGCGCTGGTCAGCGACGGCAGCGCGGGCAGCGGGGTGACGCCCTGGATGACCGGGTAGTACAGCGAGTCGCCGGTCGGGTCGCCGGTCTGCATGACGTGCTGGCCGGCGGGGGACAGGACGAACTCGATGAACTTCTCGGCCTCGGCCTGCTCGGCCGCCGGCGCCTTGGCGTCGATGCCGATCGCGCTGGGCAGCAGGGTCACCGGGGGCAGGTAGGCGATCCCGATGTTCTTGGCGCCGAGCGCGGCGCCGATCGCCGCCGAGCTCTGCACCAGGGCCAGGTTGATCCGCCCGCTGGTCAGGGCCTGCAGGGTCGGGCCGTTGGTCGGGTTGATGACCAGGCCGTTGGCCTTGAGCTTGCTGAAGTAGGACTCACCCGCGCTGACGCCGCCCAGGTAGTTCATCATCCCGGCGATGAACGGGAAGGTCGGGCCGGACTGGGACGGGTCGTTCATCCCGACCTGCCCCTTCCACTGCGGCAGGAGAAGCTGCGCCCAGGTGGTCGGCGGGTGCGCCACCTTGGTCTTGTTGTAGGCGAGCGCCGCCATGAGCGTGACGCCGGTCGGGGTGTAGCTCTTGTCCGACGGCAGGGACTGGGTACCGAGGGCGTTCCACGTGACGCTGGGCTCGAAGCCCTTCAGCAGCAGGCCCTGGGTGTCGAGCCCGGCGAAGGCGGTCGCGCCGTCCACCCAGAGCAGGCCCCAGTTGGGGTTGTTCTTCGAGGCCTCGATCTGGGTGAGCAGCGGGCCGGTGGAGTTGTCGTCGAGCTTGACGGGAATGCCGGTGGCCTGCGTGAACGCCATGGTCATGGCCTTGTCGTAGCCCTGGGCCGAGTAGACGACCAGCGTGACCTTGGCGGCGGTCGAGGCCGGAGCCGAGGTCGAGCCAGACGCGGAGCTTGAGCTGCTGGAGCTTGAGGAGGAGCAGGCGGCCAGGGCCAGCAGGCACGCGCTCGCCAGCCCAGCCATCAGGCGCATGCCGATGCGCCGGTCGTTGCGAATCATGGATGAGAGTGTGCCGAGGCCATCCGTACACAAGCTGTCCACGAGTTTAAGTCAAGATGAAGCACTGGTCACAGATTGGTCATGACAACGGTTAGTGCTATAACCTAACAGTGGTTGCAATCTCGCGGAGGAGACGGCGGTGCAAGCGGTACGGGGCCGGTGCTCATCGGCTTTCCCCTTCCTCGGCGTAGACCCGGGCGGCGTAGGCCTCAAGCGATTCCGTGCACGCCTCGAGACCCTTCTCCGCGGCGTGCCGGCCGTCGGCGTCGAACGCGTCGCGCTCCCGCACCTTGGCGAACCAGTTGCGCAGCTTGACCAGGTCGACCTCGTTCTCCTCAAGCTCCGCGTAGGTGAAGTGGTTGTCCGCGTACTCCTTCTTGACCTGCTGGAGGAAGTCCTCGCAGCGGTCGACGATCTCCTCGTACTCATCGTTCCTGGCCGCCTGGAACGCGTCGTGGACGTCCGGCTCGCCCGCCAGCACCTCGCACGACAGCAGGACCGCCGTCCCGGACATGTCGAGGATCTCCCTCCTGAGCTTGCGCAGCGCGCGCTCGTTGGCCGCGCTGGCCGGCAGCGCCGCCGCCGAGTTCTGCAGGTAAATGGCACCCAGGCTCTTGATGCGCCGCCATACGGTAGACCGGAGCCTGGTGGGTTCCGGCGGTACGCGGTAGATAAGGAGCAGCCAGTTCGTGTTCGCAGCCTTATCGGCAGTCTTCTCGGTCACGCGAACATTGTCGCTGACCTAGGCAAGACCCCTGGCCTGGAGGAGGTCTCGTGAACGCTCTTCCCCTCATCCTGACCGTCTTCGTCGCGTGCACGGTCGAGGCCATCGAGGCCCTGACGATCGTGCTCGCCGCGGGCCTGACCAGGCAGTGGCGGTCCACCTTCCAGGGCATGGCCGCGGCCCTGGTCGTGCTGGCCGCCGTGGTGGGGGTCCTCGGGCCGACCATCACGCTGCTCCCGCTCGGGGCGCTCAGGCTGGTCGTCGGCGCCCTGCTGGCCATTTTCGGCCTGCAGTGGCTCCGCAAGGCCATCCTGCGCGCCACCGGCCACAAGGCCCTGCACGACGAGGCCAGCGCCTACCTGCGCGAGGTGGCCGCCGCGAAGGCCGCGCCCGAGGTCAGGAAGGGCCGGGTGAGCGACTGGTACGCGTTCACCCTGTCGTTCAAGGGCGTCCTGCTCGAGGGCCTCGAGGTCGTGTTCATCGTGATCACGTTCGGGGACAACCAGCGCAACCTCGGCGCGGCGGTGATCGGCGCCGCCATCGCCGTGGTCGTGGTGACCGTGACCGGGATCGCGGTGCGGGCGCCGCTGGCCAAGGTGCCCGAGAACGCCATGAAGTTCGTCGTGGGGATCATGCTGACGTCGTTCGGCTCTTTCTGGGGGGCCGAGGGCGCCGGGGTCACCTGGCCCGGTGGCGACGCCGCGCTGCTCGTGATCGTCCCCGTGGTGGCGGTGGTGTGCCTCAGCTACGTGGCCTGGATCCGGCGCTATCGCCCGGCGGCGAGCCTCGGCCCGCAGACGCCGGCGACGGAAGGGGTGACGAGCTGATGCTGCGCGCGCTGAAATCGTTCGGGGCCTTCTGGTACGACTTCGTGATCGGCGACGACTGGCACGTCGCCGTCATCGTGGTCGCCGCGCTCGGCCTGACCGCCCTGCTCGCCCACGTGGCCCACGTCAGCGCCTGGTGGCTCGTCCCCCTGGCCGCCTTCGTCGCCCTGGCCTGGTCCCTCTACCGCGCGACCGCCAGCCGGTCCTGACCGAGCGGAGCGGGTCAGACGTTATAGTCCGGGACGCCGGTGCCTGCCTGGATGGTGCCCACCTCCAGCACCCCGCCACCGCGCTGACCCGCGCAGGCCTGCGCGCTCTGCCAGCCATCTGGGCCTGCCGCTGGCCGGGCAGGTAGATGAGCACCTGCCCGCCCACCGGGTGCGGGCACACTGCGTCGGCGATGTGAATGGTCAGCAGGAAGTGCGCGGTCGCCCCGGGCTTCAAGACCACGACCGGGCCGGTGCCGGACGCCGGAAGCTTGCTGCCGATCAGGTGACCGCCGCTGCCCTGCACCGCGGCACCGGGGACGCCGCGCAGCGAGCAGGCGTGGCGGCCCTCGTTGGTGATCTCCATGACGAAGCCGACGCCGCCCGCGAAGCCGTCGCCCGGCATCGTGGCCCAGACGAAGGCGCCGCCCGGCAGGGCAGGATGCGCGTTGCCGCACGCCGGTACGGTCGCGGCCGGGTCCTGCGCCGCGACAGGCTGGGACGTCGCGGCCAGCGCCACCGCCGGTACCAGGATCGTCGCCGCGGCGATAGCCAGCGCCGCCGTCAGTTGCTTAGCCCCGAGTATCACGTCGGTCTCCTCCCGCCGTCCCCTGATGACACCTAGGACGCTCGCAGGTGCACTGCGGTTGTTACCGTCCGCGAATCCAAGCGGGGCAGGATGGGCACCGGCGTCGGGACGCGGGATCATCGGCTCGCCCGGCGGGCCCGACGATCATAAAAGATCGGGGAGGATCCGGGTTCCCGGGAGGATCCGGTGCACTATAGGCCCCCAAATCCTCCCGCAAGCCCGAATCCTCCCGAAAAAATTAGCAGTTACCAAACAAGTGAGCGAGATGTTACGTGTGTGACTGTCGGGGCGGGGGAGGGGAGGGGAGGGGAGGGAGAGCCCCCCGGGTCAGGCCTCGCCCAGGTAGCGGGTCTCGAGCGGGGTCTCGGTGACCCCGGAGCCGGGGGACAGGGACACCCGGTAGGCGCCGGAGCCCGGACGGTCTGCGATCAGCTCCGTCAGGGCGTCGTCGGCGAAGTGGGCGGCCGCGCCGTCGTCGCAGGCGATCCCGCCGGGGAGGGCGCCGTCCGCGACGAGCTGGTGGTACAGGGGCCGCCGGCCGGGTTCGGAGTCGTAGTGCGGGCAGTAGCTGCCGGGCAGCAGGCCCAGCCCGTCGGTGAACGGGCGCAGCTGACGGCCGAACGAATCGGTGGTTCCCCCCTCGAACCAGCAGATCCCCCCGGCGCTTGACCCGCTGAGCACGATGCCCGCCTGCCAGGCCTTGCGCATGATCACGTCAAGCCCGTGCACCCGCCACACGGCGAGCATGTTCGCCACGCTGCCGCCGCCGACGAAGATGACGTCCTGGGACATCAGCAGGTCCTCGGGATCGGAGACGTTGGGCATCGGGAACAGCGACAGGTGCCTGACCCGCGCCGGGTACCCGGCGAACCGGTCGTACATCGCCAGCGGCCAGCGCGGGTCGTCCCCGCCCGCCGTGCCGACCACGCACAGCCTCGGCTCGCGCGCCCCGGCCACGCGCATCGCGTGCTCCAGGTGCAGCGGTACCCGGTCCTCCGGCATGGCCATGCCGCCGCCGATCGCGATGATGTGCCGCCGCCCGTCCGCTGCCATGCCTGGCACGCTAGCTCCGTTACCCCCGGCAGGCAAAACCCGGCGGCGGCCACGCACCGTACGTAATCACCCGGCCGCGCCTCGGATAGTTCCTTTTCGCCCGAACGAGCGATGGTGGCTGCCCCGGGACACGCCGGCGCCCCGGGGCAGGCGATCAGGTTCCGTACTGCAGGATCACGGCCGTGACGTTGCTGCCCGCGTTGCCGGACGGCGTGGGTTTCGCCGCCGCCGAGCAGGTCGGTGGTGCCGGGGATGAGCGCCACGGCGACGACGTTGATCCGGTAGGGCCCGCCGCCCGGCAGGGCGGCTGGGGTCAGCTGCCCGGCCGAGTAGTGCAGCAGGTGGGACTTCTGGCCCATGTAGCCGGGCATCGGAATCCAGAGCCCGCCGTGACCGTCGGGGCTGACCTGCTGGAGCGGCAGGGTGCCGATCCCGTAGTTGCCCTGCGCCACGCGGGACCACGCGGAGCCGTTCCAGTGCAGGATGACCAGCGGGCCGCCCTCGTCCTGGAGGTCGCCGTTGCCGATGGCGTAGACGCTGTTGCGGGACTGCGCGTAGATGCCGGTGATCATCGGGTCGTTCAGCTGCTGCTTGGCGGGCAGGAGCGAGGCCAGCGAGGTGCGGGACCAGGAGGACCCGTTCCAGTGGGCCACGCTGGTGCCCTCGAAGGCCCAGATGTCGCCTGCGGACCGGCCGCTGCCGCCTTGAAGGCCGTGACCCGACGCGGGCTGGGACCAGGTGTGGCCGTTGTAGTGCCAGGCGCCCAGGCCCTGGCCGGGGAACTCGGGGTCGCCGAACACCCAAACGTCCGACGCGCTGAGCACGGCGGCGCCGCCGATCGCCCGCGAGAAGGACCGCTCAACCGTCCAGGTGGTCCCGTTCCAGCGCAGGGCGCGGGACTGGGTGCCGTTGATGGTGAACGCCCACACGTCGCTCGCCGACGCCGCCCCCGCCGCGACCACCTGCTCGTTGGCCAGGCCGGGGAACGGGACCTGCGTCCAGGTCGATCCCCTGAGCCGCCAGGCGGTCGGGACCGAGCCGGCGTTGAACGCCCACGCGTCGCCGCGGCCGAACGCCGTCACCGCGGTGAAGTTACCAAGCTGACCGTTATGTACCGACGTGACGATGTGCCAGGACGGGACCGCGGCTGGGGCCGCGTTAGCGGCCGGCGCGCAGCCGGCCACCGCGGCGACCGCGGCGGCGATCAGCGCCGCGCGGGCAACGGTAACTCTCATGTTTGTTCCAACCCTTCAACCAACCGTTAGGCCAACTGATCCGGGCGCGCCAACCGCGCGCTTCACTCGGTTAGGACGGTCGGCAGGCAGGCCGGACGACGGCCTGATGGTCACAGCTCGGTAACGATCGGCCCTGCGCTGGCGGCCTCACGGGCTCCGGGACAGCCGGGCCAGGGACAGGACGAAGATCGAGGACAGGAGCCAGCCGAGCAGGGTCGCGAGGTTGAGCCACCACAGCACGAGCTGGCCGTAGCGGACGTGCGTGTCCGGGTACCAGCTCGATCGCTGCTCGAGCGAGATGAGCGGGACGACGGTGTCGATCGCGTACAGGACCGGGCTGAAACAGCGGACCTCGCCGTCGCCGCACGCGTCGGGCCCGGCCGGGCGCGCGACCGGCGCCGAGCCGGGGCGGCCCGGCGTCATGACCAGGCCGCTGACTCCGTACACGTCCCCGTTGCTGTTCGTGGCGCGCAGCGTGCCCTGGACGGCGGACAGCTCCAGCGAGCCTGCCACCAGGATGAGCAGGAGCGCCAGCGCCCACAGGACACGCGTCGGCCGGTAGCCGTAGCCGATGGCGGCGTAGATTGCGTGGCCCACCCGCCGGGGCCAGATCGCGTTGGACCGGTCGACCCGGCCGGCGTGGCGGCGCTGGGCCATGAGGATCTGCTCGGCTTCGCTCAGGTGCCCGTGCTGCCGGAACACCCGGGCGGCCTGCTCGTAGGGGCCGGAATCGAAGCTGGTCTGGTGGCTCAGCCAGGCGCACCGGGCCTTGACGTCCCATAGCTCCCTGGGCCTCCCGCGGAGGGGATGCCCGAAGTTCTCGTAGGTCAGGCCGGAAATGGCGAAGCGCGGCGGCCAGCTCGCCGGGTCGTCGGCCAGCACCGTGGTGGTCGTGTCGCTGAAGTCCACGCTCGGCGAGACCTGTTTCCAGCCCAGGTCGATGCCGCCGCGGACGGTCGCGGAGAGCGCCTCGATCGCATCCCCGCCCAGGTTGTGGTCCGTCGGGGCCGGGCAGGTGAACGACCCGCCGGTGAACTGCAGTCGGCCTTCGATGGTGCTGCGGCTGAGCACCACCAGCCCGGTCGAGGCGAAGCCGTCGGTCAGCTGGACGGATCCCTTGACCGTCGCCTCCTTGAGGCTGATCGAGTAGTCGCCGGGGTTGTGCAACTGCGCGCCGTCGGCGACGAGGCTGCCCATCGTGGCGCCGCGCAAGTTGATCCGGCCGCCGTCGGCCCGCAGGCCGTCCAGGTAGACGTCACCGTCGACGGTCATCGCGCTGCCGCCCACCAGCGACCGGTACTCGGGCCGGCTCACCTGGCCGTTCAGCGCGAGCATCCCGTGGATGGTCGCGCCCTCCAGGCGGATCGTGCCCTCGACGGCCGCGTCACGGTCGAGTCGCAGGTGCGCGCGGATCTCGGCGTTGGTCAGGTCCAGCGCGGTGCGCCCGGGCGCCCTCAGCAGGCAGCCCGCGCCGATGGCGATGCTGCTCATCTCGCCCATGGTCATGTCGATCCCGCCGGCTACCTCGCACCGGCCGGCGAACGACACCTCGGCGGCGACCGAGAGGCGCGAGGCGTCGAACGCGGGGCCGTCATTTCCAGGGTCAGCGTCGATGGTCGCCCGGCGGACGTGCAGGCGCCCCAGGATGCGGGTGCTGCCCAGGGCGATGCGGCCGTGGACTTCGGTCCGGTTTCCCGCTGGGTCATCGATCAGGAACACGCTGCCCTCGATGGTCGCGTCCTCGAGGTCGATGGCCGGCCCGCCCGCCGCGAACAGGCGGGCACCGGCGATGTCGAGCGACCCGCCGATGCGGGCGCCGGGCAGCCGGATCTCACCGCGCGACGTGAACTGGTCAAGGAGCCGGACGGAACCACCGACGTGGAGGTGGTCGGCCTGGATCGCGCGGTCGCCCTGGCCGTCGATGGTCGCGGCCGCCCCCAGCACTCGGCCGCCGATCTCCGCTTCGCACAGCCAGATCGCGGCCCGCCGGTCGGTGCTCGCGTTCGTCCAGTGTGCTCCGGCGACGTGCGACCGGGACAGGTCGAGGTCGCGGCGCAGCTGCAACCCGTTTCCGAGCAGGCCGGGCAGCCGCGGTGAGCCCGTCAGCGACAGCTCGAAGAGCTGCGCGCCCTCAAGTACGGGCGCGGTGTCGAATTCGCACGCCTCGAAGCGGAGCGAGAACGGCACGACCAGCCCGGTCAGATCGAGACAGCCGGTCACGATCGCGTTGGCCAGCCGTAGCCCGCGGGGATCGATCTGGTCCCTGAGCTCACGGCAGCACCGGCGCAGCACGGCCGCGTCGACGGTGCGCTTGACGCCACCGGCCAGCCCGTCGATCGTGACCCCGCGCTGGCCCGCGCTGGTCAGCTCGCTCTCATCGATCTCGCCCGTCAGGGCCTCCTAGATGGAGACGGGACGTCCGGGCTTGGTCATTCCGCCCGGTCGGCAGTACCAGGTCATGATGTCGATGGTGAGGCGCCCGGCCTGCACCGCGGGGTCGGCCTCGGCGAACTTCCTGGCCTCCTCGAGCGAACCGGTGCGGTAGAACGTCAGCCCGCGCAGGCCGGGGTCGGCCTGGTCGGAGACCGGGCCGTTGGTCACCACGTGGCCGGATTCGCGCAGCCTGGCGTGGTGCGCGAGGTGCTCCTGCTGGATCCGCTCCAGCTCGTCGTCATCGTAGTCCGGGGCGTTCTCCGCCCTGCGCAGCATGACCAGCTCATAGGCTTCGAGGTCCACAGGGCATTGTTGCATCACCCGGAGCCCGTCGCCCGCGGCGTTCACCACCGGGCCGCCGCGCTGGCGCGGGGGAGTCACCATGATTCGTTCGGGAGAAAAGAATTGGAGATCAAATTGAACCCCGGCGAGGGCGGGGCCGTGTTCCCCGGTGTCGAGATCGTTCGGCACCGGAGGTCTTGGGTCAGATGAGAAAGCCGGCACGGGGCGTGGCTTTTCCCGGCTGGCATGACCGGGCGTGCGGGCTGGCCCGGGCCGCGTCCGGCAGGCGTCGCCCGGCGGGTTCCGCGACGCGCGGCGCGGGGTGGCGGGCTCGCGGCCGGTGGTGCCGGACCGGATCCGGTTTGCCGCGTTCCCAGGGTTCGCTGCCCGGGTGCATGCGGACGCCGAGGACCGCCTGACCGGGAGCAATTGCGCTCAGGCATGCAATTCCTCTGATCAGCGGTAAGCGCCATCCCAATGTGCCGAACTCGTGACAGTGGGTAGTTCGCGGCCGGCGGGCGGAAATATCGCGATGTCGGACCGGTCTTGGGCGGCAAAGGTTGAACCAAAACACGGGGTTTTCAGCTCCCGGCGGCCGGGCATATGCGCCACTCATTCAACGAGGGGGGCCGCTGTGTGCTTATCCGGCGTCTATCATCTATTCTGGCCACTATTCAAAACGAGAGGAACGGAGTGCACGTGGCCCAGAAGATTCAGACGTTGTTCATTGATGACATCGATGGCAGTGCTGCCGAGGGCACCGTCCGCTTTGCGCTGGATGGTACGGACTATGAGATCGACCTGAACAAGCAGCACGCCGAGGCACTGCGGAAGGCAATGGCCAAGTACGTCGACGCCGCGCGGCGGAGCAGCGGGACCGCCGCGGCCCGGCGCCCGGCCCGGGGCGGCCGCAGGACGTCGGCCAGCGGCCTCAACACCACGGAGGTTCGTGAGTGGGCCAAGGCGCAGGGTATCGAGGTGAAGGACCGCGGTCGCGTGCCGGCCGAATTGGTGGTCAGGTTCCGGGCGGCCACGGGAAACTAGGGTCGCGGCCCGGCCCCGGCCTTTCGAGGATGCTGTGTCCTCCTGCGTCGCCAGAACGCGGGAGGCACAGCTTCTTTTAACGACGGCAAATGAACAGGTTTTAACCTCTTACCCGTCGGCTGGCGTGGCTGTTTGGTCTTTGGTGTCCGTTTTCTTGGGCACGGGGTATCGGGGTGCCGGGCCGCTGGCGGAGCCTTTGGGCCTGCCGGGGCCGGGCCGGGTGGGTTTAGCGACACGGGCGGGGGTGCCAGGCGGGGCCGGATGTTTGCAATCCGCGGCGGACCCGCCCGGGTGGCAGGGGCCGGGTGGGGTCGGGCCGTTTTTCCCAGGGGCGGCGCAGGTCGGCGGCCAGCGGGCGGGCGAGCAGGAGCTGGGCGGCCGCGGCCATGACCAGGCGGACCCACCGGTCGGCCTGGTCGGGGGTGCGGACCCTGGCCGCGGTTAACCCCAGGTGTCCCTTGGCGAACCGGAAGGCGTGCTCCTCATCGAAGCGGGCCAGGTAGGCGCGCCACAGCTCGTCACACGACAGCGGGGCGGGGCGGCGTGCCACAGCCACATCGTCTTGGGCGGGGTGCGGCCGTCGGGCAGGTGCTCGACCCGGACGCGCAGCACGGTGCCGCGCAGGACGGGCAGGTCGCCGTCCCAGCCGGCGAACCAGCCGCGGTCGCCGTGGATCAGGGGATGCACCTGGCGCCAGGCGTCGACGCGGACGGTGCCGTACAGCGGGGTGCCGGGCAGGGTGAGGGACTCGTCCGGCTCGGGATTGGCCTGGCCGCGGTCGCCTGCGCAGGTGACCGGCATGCCGTGCTTGCCGGGCCGGCCTTCTTGCCGGGCCAGGTGACCGGGTCGGCGTAGAACACGCTGCCGGCGGGCAGCCGGATGAGCAGGTGCACCGGGCAGCGGCCAGCCCGGCGGTCAGCGCGGCGGCGCTGTACCCGGCGTCGCAGATGACCAGCGGGGCGCCGCCGCCATCGGGGCCAGCCGCGGCCAGGCGGCGCAGCAGGTTGCGCACCTGCCGGATCGTCTGCCGGGTGCGGGTGGCATGGGTGGTGCGCTCCACGTCGATCAGGGCGGCCCACGCGGTGCGCAGGTGCCCCAGCGCGGCGGTGAACTGGTACTCCCAGCCCGGGATGGTCTTGCGGGTGCCGTCGCAGCGGCACGCGTCGTGGTGGACGTGGCCGCGGCCGGGCGAGCATTCGGCGTCCGGGCGGGGATAGGGGGTGGCATCGATCGCGAACCGCAGCCGGGTCCACCGCGCGCACGCCTCCCGGACCTGGGCGGCCTGCCCGGCAGGCAGGCCGGCCAGCGCCTGCTCCAGCAGGCCGCGGTCGATCTTGTCATGCCCGGCGACCCAGGCGCGGCTCTCGTCCCCGTCCACCAGCTGCGGTAACGTGCCGGTCAGCAGCGCGGCGAGCTTCTCCTGGCCGATCCGCCCGGCGGCGAGAGCGTCATACAGCGCGCCGTGCCCGCGGCGGAACGCCGGCACCAGTGACAGCTCCGCCAGCGACGTCACCGCGTGATCCGCGCACAAGATCGCGTCGACCAGCTCGAACGCCGCGTCCGCCCGGGCGGTCAGGCACCCGTACAGCCGGGCCCGGAACTCCCGCAGCGCCTGGTACGCCCGGTACCGCGCGACGGCGGCCGCGACCTGGGCCGGGTCCGGCGGCCGCGGCGCCATCCCGGCCGGCCCGCCCGCCACCTGGACGCCGCCCACGCCGCTGGCGCCCAGGATGGCTTGCAGCCGCCCGCCTGATCGTGGCAGGGTATCCAGCACGGCCGTTTCTCCTTCCATGCCGATGTGTCGCAACACCAGCATGAGGGAAACGGCCGCACCTATGCGGGAACTAGCGCATATACGCGAATAGCACCACTATGCGCTGATATGACCGAAATCAGGTTAAAACTTAAGATGAATGCCGGTCAGCGCCGCGAGGACTTGGGGCCACGCGGCGCTCAGCGGATCGATGAGGTCGAAATGGCCAGCACCGGGGATCGCCACGAGCCGCCCAGTGCCGAACAGCTCACTCATGGCGATCGGCACGGTGTCATCGGCAGTGCCGTGAACAAGCGTGACGGGAACCGGCGCAGGTGGCAGCGCGGCCGGGTCGGCTACCGCGTAGCGTTCGGGGACCTCATCGGGCCCGCCGCCCATTAGGTGGCGCACCGCCCCGGCGCCCAGGTTCCATTCCGCGCACATGCGCAATGAATTGCACCCCGCCAGGGAAACAACGTGCGTGGCCGGGCAAGGCCCGCGCCAGGGCGAGGAGGTCGGCAGTCCCGGCCTGGCCGCCGCCCACAGCGCGAGGTGACCGCCCGCCGAGTGGCCCGCCCAGGTGAGGTGCCCGCGGTCCGCGCCGTGCGGCTCGGCCAGCGGGCCGGCCTGGTCCAGGGCCGCGGCGATGTCGTTGAACGTCCCCGTCCAGCCCTCCTCGGCCATGCCTGCCCGGCGGTACTCGGGCACCGCGACGACGTTCCCGGCGGCCGCGAGGGCCTGGGCCATCGGGCGCAGGTGGGTCCGGTCGTAGGCGGGGCGCCAGAACCCGCCGTGGATGAGCACGATCAGCGGCGCGGCGCCGCGGGCTTGCTGGTCCGGCGGGAGCCACAGGTCGATGACGTGCTCGGGCCGCGGGCCGTACCGCGCGATCAGCGGGGGTGGCGGGGCGGCCCGGTCCAGGATGTCAGTCATCGGGGGTCCGTCAGCCGCAGAGGGCTTCGGGGGTGACGCGGGCGATGATGGCGGCCGTGTCGAGGCCGGACGGGAGCGTCCCGTAGGCGTGGCCCCACGAGGAGTCATCGGCCAGGCGTGACGCGGCGAACGCGTCGGCGACGGCCGGGGGCGCGTACCGGACGAGCAGGGCGCCCTGGAGGGCGAGTGCCATGGCCTCGGCGACCTGGCGCGCGCGGGCCTGCTCGGGGTCGGCGATCTGCTTGCGCAGCCGGGTGATCGCCTGGTCCAGGCGGTGGTCCGCCCCGGCCGAGGCGTCCAGCTCGGCGAAGAACGCCTCGGCCGCCTCCGGTTCCCGTGTCAGGGCGCGGAGGACGTCGAGGGCCGCGACGTTGCCCGAACCCTCCCAGATCGAGCCGAGCGGCGCCTCGCGGTACAGCCGGGGCAGGCCGGATTCCTCGACGTAACCGTTGCCGCCCAGGCACTCGAGCGCCTCGGCGGCGTGCCCGGGGGCGCGCTTGCAGGCCCAGTACTTGGTCGCCGCGAGCGCCAGGCGCCGGAACGCGGCCTCCTGCTCGTCCCCGCGCGCCGCCCGGTCGGTGGCCCCGGCCAGGCGGAACGCCGCGGTCGTGGTCGCCTCGGACTCCAGGGCCAGGTCGGCGAGGACGGCGGCCATGAGCGGCTGTTCGGCCAGCGTGCGCCCGAAGGCCATCCGGTGCCTGGCGTGGTGCGCCGCGAGCGTAACGCCGGCCCGCATCCCGGTCGCCGCGCCGAGCACGCAGTCCAGCCGGGTCATGTTCACCATCTCGATGATGGTCCGGACGCCGCGCCCCTCCTCGCCGACCAGCCAGGCCAGGGCCCCGTCGTACTCGACCTCGGCCGACGCGTTCGACCGGTTCCCGAGCTTGTCCTTCAGGCGCTGCAGGTGCATGCCGTTCCTGGTGCCGTCCGGCCTGACCCGGGGGAGCAGGAAGCAGGACAAGCCGCCCGGCGCCTGGGCGAGGACCAGGAACAGGTCGCCCATCGGCGCCGAGGTGAACCACTTGTGCCCGGTCAGCTCGTAGCTGCCCCCACCCACCTCCCCATCCCCCTTCACTGGAACGGCCCGGGTAGTGTTCGCCCGGACGTCGGAGCCGCCCTGCTTCTCGGTCATCGACATGCCCGCGAGCAGGCCCCGCTTGGTCTGCGGCGCCCGCAGGCCGAAGTCGTACTCCGGGGCGGCCAGGAGCGGCTCGAAGCGCTCGGCGAGGGCCGGGGCGTTCCGCAGCGCGGGGACGATGGCGTAGGTCATCGAGACCGGGCACAGGTGCCCGGCCTCGGCGGCGCCCCAGACGTAAAAGCCCGCCGCGCGCGCCACATGGGCTCCGGGGCGCTCATCGCGCCACGGCGCGGCGTGCAGGCCGCGCCCGACCGCCACGGTCATCAGCTCGTGCCAGGCCGGGTGGAAGTCCACCTCGTCGATCCGGTGGCCGTAGCGGTCGTGGGTCCGCAGGACCGGCGGGTGCTCGTTGGCCTGACGGCCCTGCTCCTGGGCCTGCGCGGACCCGGCCAGGCGGCCGAGGTCGCGGATCGCGTCCTCCGCCCAGCCGGCGCCTTCGCGGCGCAGCGCGCTGAGCATCGCCTGGTCGTCGGCGGCGTCGTACCCGGCGAGCGGCGGCGGCTGGTTGAACACGTCATGCGTGGCTGGCATCGGCGTTTCCAAAGTTCCCAAGGGCCGTTTGTTGAAATTGAAACACGCCTGTGCTGCCGTTCATGACCTGCCGCTGGTAGACCGGGGTGAAGGAGTGCTTCGTCTCGGGGCCGGCCGAGGAAGGTGGCGAGGGTTGGCGGCGTATGTAATCCGGCGGTGCGCTACCTCGCTCGTGATCTTGTTCGGCATCTCGATCTTCATCTTCATCTTGCTGCACTCGGTCTACCCTTCACCCGCCATCATCGTGCTCGGGCCCCGCGCATCGCCGGCCTCCATCAACACGTGGAACCAGCAGCACGGGTTCGATGAGCCGGTCATCGTGCAGTACTGGCAGTACATGTACGCCGTGCTGCACGGCAACCTCGGCTATTCCTACAAGCTGAACCAGACCGTCGCGGCGCTGTTGGGGGAGCGCTGGGAGCGCAGCGCGTACCTGTCAGGTACCTCGCTGGTGCTGTCGGTCCTTATCGCGATCCCGCTCGGGATCTACCAGGCGGTCAAGCGGAACAGCCTTGGCGACGGGGTGGTCACCAGCGTGGCCTTCACCTTTTACTCCATGCCGGACTACCTGCTCTACCTGATCGCGATCGAGGTCTTCGCGCTGACCTTCCACGTGTTCGGCTTCGAGGCCAGCCAGTCCACCTCGCTGATCTCGGTGATCGGCGACTGGCACGACATGACGCTGCCGATCGCCTGCATAACCATGCTCATCCTGGCGGGCTACTCCAGGTACATGCGATCATCGGCGATCGACACCCTGGCCCAGGATTACATCAAGACGGCGCGGGCCAAGGGGCTGCCCGAGCGGCTCGTGCTGCTGCGGCACCTGGTCCGCAACGCTAGCCTCCCAATGGTCACGCTGGTGGGGCTGTCCATCCCCGCGCTGCTGGCGGGCAATCTCATCGCCGAGACCACCTTCAACTACGACGGCCTGGGGCTGCTGTTCTTCAACAGCCTGCAGAACGAGGACTACCCGGTGCTCCTCGCGTACACGCTGATCGCCGCCGTGCTGACCGTCATGGGCAACCTGGCCGCCGACATCGCGCTCACCGTCGCAGATCCGCGGATCAGGCTGGGCTGACGTGTCTAGACGAGCCTCGTCTTCCGGTGGAAGATTCAACAAGGAGGTACGCTGCCCCATCGGCCGGGGGTTCGCGGCGAGGAGGCTGGCGGATGACTGCTTACGTGGTCCGGCGGTGCGGAACCTCGCTCATAATCCTGATCGGCATCTCGATCTTCACCTTCGGCCTGCTGCACATCGTCTACCCGTCGCCGGCCCGCGTGGTCCTGGGCCCGCGCGCGTCGCTCCTGGCGATCGCGGTCTGGAACCAGGAGCACGGGTTTGCCGGATCGGTGTTCTCGCAGTACTGGCACTACGTGGACGGCGTGCTGCACGGCAACTTCGGCTACTCCTTCAAGCTGAACCAGTCCGTGGCGGCGCTGTTCAACGAGCGCTGGATGCTCAGCTTGTGGCTGTCCGGGACCTCCCTGGTGCTGTCGGTGCTGGTCGCGATCCCGCTCGGGATCTACCAGGCGGTCAAGCGGAACACCATCGGCGACAACGTGACGACCAGCCTGGCGTTCACCGCCTACGCCATGCCGGATTACCTGCTGTACCTGATCGCGATCCAGATCTTCGCGCTCTCGTTCAAGATCTTCAGCTACGAGGCCAGCCAGTCCAACAACCTGATCACGGTGATCGGCGACTGGCGGCAGATGACGCTGCCGATTATCTGCATGACCCTGCTGGTGCTGGCGGGCTACTCCAGGTACATGCGCTCCGCGGCGATGGACACCCTGGCGCAGGACTACATCAAGGTCGCCCGCGCCAAGGGGCTGCCCGAGCGCCTCGTGCTGCTGCGGCACCTGGTCCGCAACGCCTGCCTGCCGATGATCACGCTGGTCGGGCTGTCGATCCCGTCGCTGCTGTCCGGCAACCTCATCGCCGAGGTGGTCTTCAACTACAACGGCCTCGGGCTGCTGTTCTACAACAGCCTGCAGAACGAGGACTACCCGGTGCTCCTGGCGTACACGCTGATCGGCGCCATCCTGACCGTCCTGGGCAACCTGGTCGCGGACGTCGCGCTGACCGTCGCCGACCCGCGGATCCGCCTGGCCTGACCCGAGACCCCGTAGGAGACCACCCTGACCGGACCCAGCCCCCAATCCCTCCCGCCGCTGGACATCACGCGTGCACCGGAGGGCGGGGAGGTCGGTGCCGTCCAGAGCGGCTGGCGGCTGGCCGCCAGGGAGTTCGCGAGCAACCGGCTCGCCGTCGTCGGCGTGGCCACGCTGATCTTCTTCGTGCTGTTCTCCTTCGTCGGCCCGCTGGTGTACCACGCCAACCTGCTGACCGCCAACCTCAGCCTCTCGAACTCCCCGCCGGGGGCCGGCCACCCGCTCGGGACCGACAGCGAGGGCATCGACGTGCTCGGCGAGATCATGAAGGGGGGCCAGGCCTCGCTGGAGATCGGCTTCCTGTCCGCGATCGTCGCCATCGTGGTGGGCGCGTTCTACGGCGCGGTCTCCGGGCTGCTCGGGGGGATCCTCGACTCCGTGCTGATGCGCGTGGTGGACGTCCTGCTCTCGATCCCGTTCCTGTTCATCGTGCTCATCGTGGCGGTCAGGTACGGGGCCTCCGTGCTATCGCTGAGCATCATCCTCGGCGGCTTCACCTGGCTCGTCCCGGCCCGGCTGGTGCGCGGCGAGGTGCTGTCCCTGCGGGTGCGGGACTTCGTCTCCGCCGCCCGCCTGGCCGGGTCCAGCCAGTGGCGGCTTATCAACAGGCACCTGCTCCCCAACGCGTTCAGCGTGATCATCGTCAACGTCACGTTCAACATCGCGGACGCCATCCTGGCGGTGGCCTATCTCGGATTCCTGGGCTTCGGCCTGCACTACCCCCAGTACGACTGGGGCGACCTGCTGTCCAACGGGACGCAGTACATGCTGGACGGCTACTGGTGGCTGATCTACCCGGTCGGGTTCTGCGTCATCGCCACCGTGATGGCCTGCAACCTCATCGGGGACGCGCTGCGCGACGCGCTGGACGTCCGGCTGCGCCGCCGATGACCGCTAATACCACGACGAGGAGAGGAATACGGCGATGAGCAGAATCGCGCGTCCGGGCGTCAGGATCGCCGCCCTGGCCGTGGCCGGCCTGACCGCGCTGGCGGCCTGCAGCAGCAGCGGCAGCAGCAGCACCAAGGCGAGCGGCAACGCCTCGCCGTCGACCTCGCTGGGCGGGGCGTTCGGCACCATCCCTGCGCCCGCGACC
This sequence comes from uncultured Actinomycetes bacterium, assembly GCA_963795795.1. GTDB lineage: Bacteria > Actinomycetota > Actinomycetes > Streptosporangiales > Streptosporangiaceae > Palsa-504. The sequence goes on from CAWCJS010000003.1 coordinate 376,463, forward strand.
GGGGCGCAGCACGCCGGCACGATCACCTGGGCCGAGTCGCCGGGGACCGCGCCCACGTGGATCCTGCCGATCGTGACGTCCGCCGCGTACTCGGTGAACGACACCAGCCAGTTCTCCGAGGAGCTGTGGCGGCCGCTGTACTGGTTCAGCAACGGGGTCGCGCCGACCCAGACGACGGCGATGAGCCTGGCCAGCCCTCCGGTCTGGTCCAACGGAGACACGACCGCGACCATCACGCTCAAGAGCAACTACAAATGGTCCGACGGCCAGCCGATCACCTCCAGGGACGTGCTGTTCTTCTTCGACGAGGTCAAGGCGGCCATTAACGAGGACCCGGGCAACTGGGGGCCGTACAGCCCGGGTCTGGGGATCCCGGACGAGGTGGCGAGCGTCACCACGCCGAACGCGAGCACGGTGGTGTTCACGATGAAGAAGTCGGTCAACCCGGGCTGGTTCTACGATGACCAGCTCCCGTCGGTCTACCCGATCCCGGTCCACGCCTGGGCCAAGGCGTCGGCGAACGGGCCGCTGCTCGACTTCACCGTCCCGGCGAACGCGAAGAAGATCTACGACTTCCTGTCCAAGCAGGCGATGTCGGTGAGCACCTACGCCACCAACCCGCTGTGGCACGTGGTGAACGGCCCCTACGTCCTCACCTCCTTCGATAGCAGCACCGGCGCGTTCACCATGACGCCGAACGCCTCCTACGGCGGCCCGCACGCCGCCCAGGAGTCCACCCTGCAGGCCGTCCCGTTCACGTCCGACACGGCCGAGTTCAACGCGGTGCGGGCCGGCAGCATCGACGTCGGGTACCTGCCGCTGGATGACATCAAGCAGGTGAAGATCGTCGAGTCAAGCGGGTACAACGTGTTCGGCTATCCGACCTTCGGTTTCAGTTACGTTACGTACAACTTCGCCGACACGACGGGCGACTTCAACCACATCATCGCCCAGCTGTACGTCCGGCAGGCGCTCGCGCACCTGGAAGACGAGCAGGGCTACATCAAGGCGTTCTTCGGCGGCGCAGGCGCCCCGGCCTACGGGCCCGTGCCCGCCGTCCCGCAGACCCCGTACACCCCGACCAACGCGCTGACCGACCCGTACCCGTTCAACGTGGCCGACGCGGTATCGCTGCTGAAGAGCCACGGCTGGACCGTCACCCCCGGCGGCACCGACACGTGCGCCCAGGCGGGTACGGGACCCGGTGACTGCGGGGCCGGCATCCCGGCCGGGACCAAGCTGGCGTTCAACCTGATCTACGTCAACTCGCCCACGACCGCCGGCGAGGAGTGCACCGCCCTGGCCTCCGCGGCCGCCAGCGCGGGCATCACGATCAACCTTTCGAGCGCCACCTACAACTACATCATCACCTACTACGACGACCCGGTGCCGCAGGCCAAGCCGTACATCAACAAGTGGGCGACGGAGGACTTCGGCGGGTTCACCGACTCCACCTACCCGACCCAGCTCGGGGTCTTCAACGGCCCCGGCTCCCTGAACGAGGGCGACTACAACAGCCCGCAGGCCAACGCGCTGATCACCGCCTCGGTAACCAGCGGCGACCCGAACGCCGTGAAGGCCGAGGCGTCCTTCCTGACCGCGGACCAGCCGGGCCTGTTCCTGCCCAACCCCGACGGAGTCGTGGTCTGGAAGACCAACGTCTCGGGTCCGCAGGCCTCGTTCGCGAGCCAGACCCAGTACTATCTCAACGCCGAACTCTGGTGGCTCACCAGCTGAGCCGGCTGGTTACCGGCACGGCACGGTAAGGCGCGCGGGCCGGCGGTCGCCACCACGAGCGCGACGGTGGTGGCGACCTCGGCCAGCGCGCCCAGGACGTCCCCGGTGATGCCGCCGAGCCTGCGCACGGCGTGCCGCTCCAGGCCGTAGGCCGCGGCCAGCCCGGCCGCGACGGCCAGCGGGAGGGTCCAGCCCAGCGGCTCGCGGATGACCGCGGCGGAGATCACCACCGCCGCGACCGCGGCCGCCAGCGTGCCCACGGTGATCGCCGCCGGGATCGCCGGGGCGGACCGTGCCGGCCACGAGCGCGCCGAGCCCGTCCGGCCGGGCGGCGGGTACGCCGCGCCGGCCCGCCCAGGTGATCGCGAGCCTGCCGGTGACGACCGCCGCGATCAGCGCCGCGGGTCCCCGCCCGTCGCCTGAGGACTCGGCCTGGCTGAGCGCGGCGACCTGGATGAGCAGGGTCAGGACGACGGTCACGGTGCCGAGGGGCCCGATGTCCGAGCGGCGCATGATGTCCAGGGCGGCGCGGGCGGGCCTGCCGCTGCCCAGGCCGTCGGCCAGGTCGGCCAGGCCGTCGAGGTGGAGCCCCCGGGTGAGCAGGGCGAGGGCGGCGACCGCCAGGACCGACGCGGTCAGCGGGCCCAGGCCGAGCGGATGATCGGCCGCGAGCAGGACCGCGGCGACGATCACGCCGAGCAGCAGCCCCACGGCCGGCGCCCACGCCATGGCGGCGCCCGCCGTGCCCGGATCCGGTGTGGTCGGGAGATCGGGCGGGGCCCCGCGATCGGGCGCGGCCCCGCGATCGGGTAGCGGGATCACGGTGAGCAGCGTCAGGGAGAGTCGCAGCCCGTTTCCTCTCATGGCGAAGCAGCCTATCGGCCGGATGCCTAAAGACGTACTATCTCAAAAGGGGCGCAAACGGGACGGGATGGTGGGACGTCGTGTCCGAGTGGTGGTCGATCGAGGTCTTCGATGCGGCGGAGCTGCCCGCCCGCCGGTGGAAGGACTCCTACCAGGACGAGCTCACCGAGGCGGCGATCACCCACGGCGCCATCTACTGGGAGTGGCACGAGCACCAGTACGGGGTCGTGTTCGAGGTGCTCTTCGAGTCCGACCAGCAGTGGGAGGCGTTCCGCGCGCTGCCCGCGGTCCGGTCGGCCCTGGACGGCGTGCCCGACCCGGTGAACGGCCTGATCGTGTACAAGGGGCGCGGCGGCGGCGCCGGCCCGCGCAAACCGCGCAAGCCCAAGCCCGCGCCGAGCGCGAGCTCGATGGCGCTGGCCGAGCCGGAGACCGAGCGCATCTTCCACCTGACCGGGATCACGGCGCCGGGGGCGCCGCAGGGCGACGTCCGCGAGGGATAGACCCGGTCCCGTGCGTGAGCATCCTGCCGGAGCGGGCAGGATGGGGTCATGAGGGAAACGCGAGTCACGACCACTGGCCTGTGGGCCGAGATCGAGCACCACGGCTACTACCCGGGCCTGGTGTCCGACGCGGTGGCGTCGGCGATCGGATCGGAGCCGGTGACGGCCTACGTCGTCCACCACGACGCGATCTTCGATCCCGGCATGGAGGTGCGCAGGCACATGACCGTGCTCGTGCTCACCCCGACCCGCCTGGTGTACTCGCACACCGACGAGCATCCGGCCGAGGAACCCGACAACCTGCCCCGGGCCGAGACGAGCACCGAGGCCATCAGGTTCGCGAAGGTCTCATCGGTGGCCCTCACCCGGGTCGTCCCCGACCCGGCCGCCTACGTCCCCGGCGTCACCATGCCGACGGAGGTCATGCTGACCATCGGCTGGAACGTCCTGTCCCACCTGGAACTCGAGCCGGCCCATTGCGGCGACGAGAACTGCGAGGCCGACCACGGCTACCTGGGCACGATCACGGCCGATGACTTCTCGCTGCGGGTGAGCCAGGCCGCGGACGGTGAGGAAGCGATCAGGCAGCTCCTGGGCTTCGCGCGGGCGCTCTCCGACGCCACCGCGGTGGTGGGCCACTGAGGACCTGCTTTGCCGCTGCCGGCCGCCCAGTGGCACGATGTTCCGGCAAGACACGAAGTGGCACCCACGAGTAGCAGACGAGGATTCCCGCATGACGCCCGAGCCGAAGCATGCGCCGATCGTGCCCTCCTACGGGACCGCGAGCCTGGCTGACCTGTCCGCCTCGATCCTCGCGTCCCTGGAGCCAGGCTCGCCCGAGCCGGTCAACGTGCTCGGCCTGGCGCCCGCCGCGCGAGCGTGCCTGCTGATCGTGGACGGGCTCGGCTGGGAGCTCCTGCGCGCGCACCCCGCCGCCGCGCCGTTCCTGTCCGAGCTGGCCCGCAACTCCCGGCCCATCACGGCCGGGTTCCCCGCCACGACGGTCACCAGCCTGGCCTCGATCGGCACGGGCAAGCCGCCGGGGCAGCACGGGATGCTCGGCTACCAGGTCTTGATCCCCGGCGAGGACCGGCTGCTCAACGGCCTGCGCTGGGATGCGCGGGTCGATCCGCTGGAGTGGCAGCCGCTGCCGACGCTCTACGAGCGCGCTGTGGCCGCCGGCCTCGCGGCCGTGCACGTGGCCCGGAGCTCATTCCGCGGCACGGGCCTGACGAATGCCACCGTGCGCGGTGCGCAACTCGTGCCGGCCGACAGCATGGGCGCGCTCGCCGCGCAGGCCGCGGCGGTCCTGGCGGAGCACGGGCGCGCGTTCGTCACGGTGTACCACGGGGACCTCGACAACACGGGGCACGTGTTCGGGGTCGGCTCCGATGCCTGGTACTACCAGCTGGCGCACGTCGACAGGCTGGCCGAACACCTCGCGCACGCCCTGCCGTCCGGTACCGCCCTGTACGTGACGGCCGACCACGGGATGGTGGACGTCGGTCCGGAGGACCGGCTCGACGTCGACGCCACCCCGGAGCTGCGGGACGGGCTGGCCCTGCTGGGCGGCGAGCCGAGGGCCAGGCACCTGTACGTCCGCCCCGGTGCCGCCGGAGACGTTCTGGCCACCTGGCGCGAGGTGCTCGGTGACCGCGCCTGGGTGCTGGCCAGGGACGAGGCCATCAAGGAAGGCTGGTTCGGTCCCGTGGACCCGCGCGTGGCCGACCGGATCGGCGATGTCGTGGCCGCCGCCGCGGGCAGCTTCGCCGTCGTGGCGGCGACGCAGGAGCCCGGAGAGTCCGCGCTGTTCGGCATGCACGGCTCGCTCACCGCGTCCGACCAGCTAGTTCCCGCGCTTGCCCTCGTCGTCTCATGAGTCGGGCAAACCCATCCATTCCGGTTCCTAAACTGTTAAATAGGTGAACTCTGCCGGGCCTGGGCGTGACAATCAAGTCCCCGACGTTGATTACATCCCGCTGTTCGCCCTGCTCGGCAGCCGGCTGACCAACGACGAGGTCGCCGCCATCGCCGAGGAACTGGCCACCGAGGCCAAGCCGGAGTCGGCCGAGACAATCAGGAAGGCCATCGCCGACGTCACCCACCACCAGCCGAACGACGCCGACATCAACCGGGTCCGGGCCAGGCTGGCGGGCGGAGGGTGGCCGCTGGAGAAGCCCAGCCTGGAGCACTGGCCTAACCCCTGACTCAGTCCCTCACAGCCGGCGAGACCAGTTCTGGCCGATGAGATCCTGGCCGAAACTGTGGTGCGGGGTCTCGTCGTCGAGCGTGAACCCGGCTCGCTCGTAGATCCGCCGCGCGTCGGCCAGCACGTCGTTGGTCCACAAGGTGATGGCGGAGTACCCCGCGCCGCGGGCGAAGCTGAGCACCTCCTCGACCAGCCGGGAGCCGATCCCGAGGCCCCTGGCCCACGGCTCGGTGAGCAGTAGCCGCAGTCGCGCCGTGGTGGCGTCCTCCCGCACGCAGAACACGCACCCAGCCGGCGCGCCGTCCACCTCGGCGATCCAGGCCGCCTCGGCCGCCGGGTCCCGGTGATCGACGTAATCCGCGACGATCCTGGCCACGAGCGCCTCGTAGGAGGCGTCCCAGCCGAACTCCTCCGCGTAGACCGCCGCGTTCCGCTGCACGACCCAGCCGAGGTCGCCCGGCCGCGGAGCCCGCAGCAGGTAGCCGCGCGGTCGCGGGGACAGCGTCAGGACGTCGGTGATGACGTGCATCGCCTCGAGGAGCCTGCGCCGGTCCTCCTCGCGGACGTGCGCCAGCATGTCCCTGGTCTGGCGGGCGGACCCGGCGTCTAGGTCCGCGATGGCGGCCCGGCCGGCGCCGGCCAGGGCGATGACCTGGCGACGTCCGTCGGCGGGGGAGCGCTGCCGGGTGATGAGCCCGTCGTCTTCGAACCGGCCCAGGATGCGGCTCAGGTACCCGGCGTCGATGTCGACCACCCGCCGCAGGTCGGTGACCTCGCTGGTGTCGCGCTGGGCCAGCTCGAACAGCAGCCTGGCCTCGGTGAGCGAGTACGGGGTGCCGAGGTACTTGCCGCGCAGCAGCCCGATCACGTTCGTGTAGAACCGGTTGAAGGCGCGGACCGCCGCCACCGCGGCGTCGTCAGGCTCCAGAGCGCTCATGCCGTCACCTCGGATCGATAATCATTGCCTAAGTCAGATATATACATGCCTTCAGCAACGACTGCCAAGCCTAGGATGGGAATCGACCGATCGGGACGCGGGAAAGGCGGCAGGGATGCGGATGCGGACGCTCGGCGGGACCGGGATCAAGGTCAGCCCGTACTGCCTCGGCGCGATGATGTTCGGCGCGTGGGGCAACACCGATCACGACGACAGCATCCGGATCATCCACGCCGCGCTGGACGCCGGCGTCAACTTCATCGACACCGCGGACATGTACTCGGCGGGGGAGTCGGAGGAGATCGTCGGAAAGGCCCTGCTGGGCCGGCGCGACGACGTCGTGCTCGCCACCAAGGCGTACAGCCCGATGGGCCGGGACCCGAACATGCGCGGCAGCTCCCGCCGCTGGATCGTTCGGGAGGTGGAGAACAGCCTTCGCCGGCTCCAGACCGACTACATCGACCTGTACCAGGTGCACCGCCCGGACCCGGACACCGACATCGACGAGACCCTGTCCGCGCTCTCGGACCTGGTCCGCAGCGGCAAGGTCCGCGCGATCGGCTCGTCCACGTTTCCCGCCGAGCAGATCGTCGAGGCGCAGTGGGTGTCGCAGAGCCGCGGCCACGAGCGGTTCCGCTGCGAGCAGCCGCCCTACTCGATCCTGGTCCGCGGGATCGAGGGGCACGTGCTGCCCACCTGCCAGAAGTACGGCATGGGCGTCATCGTCTGGAGCCCGCTGGCCGGCGGCTGGCTGACCGGCCGCATCCGCCGGGAGACCGACATCGACATGACCAAGGGGCGCGCGCAGCGGCTCCCGCTGCGCTTCGACCCGTCGCTGCCGGGCAACGTGGCCAAGCTGGCGGCCGTGGAGGAGCTCATCAAGATCGCCGCCGACGCGGGGTGCCCGCTGATCCACATGGCGCTCGCGTTCGTCATCGGACACCCCGCCGTGACCTCGGCGATCATCGGGCCGCGCACTATGGACCAGCTCACCGACCTGCTGGCGGCGGCCAGCGTGGCGCTGGATGACGAGGTGCTCGACCGGATCGACCAGGTGGTGCCGCCGGGCATCACGCTCAACCCCGCGGACGACGGCTGGAGTCCGCCCGCGCTCGGCGACCCCGCCGCGATGCGCCGCCCGCAGTCCGCCCGCGCGGCTGTTTAGCTAGAGCGGCGCTTTTCCTCGGCCAGCCGCTTGAGTTCCGGGATCAGCCACTCCCGAGCGCGGTCCGTGGTGAGCCCGAGCCCGGTCAGCGCGCCGCCGCCCTGGTCTTCCTCCTCCTCGAGCACGCCCAGCAGGAGGTGCTCGGTGCCGATGTAGTTGTGCCTCAGGCTCAGCGCCTCGTGTAGCGCCAACTTCAGGACGTGCTTGGACCGCGGGCCGAAGCGGACATCATCGGGCACCTGCTCGCCGGCCGCGGCCAGCGGCAGCGCCGCGACCAGCGCCTCGCTGGCCGACTCGGCCGACACCCCGAGCGCCACGATGGCCCTGGCCGCCACGCTCTCTGGGTCGCGCAGCATGGCGAGCACCACGTGCTCGGGCCGGACCTCCTCGTTCCGGTGCTTGATCGCCAGCTGGCGCGCCGTGACCTCCGCGCGCTTCGCGCGGTCGGTGAACCGCTTACCGAACTTCTGGCCCGGCCCCCACGGGAAACCCTCGCCCGGGACGGGCGCCTTGGGCACGAACCGCTTCTGGGCGGCCTGCTTGGTCACCCCCATGGCCTGCCCGATCTCGGTCCAGGAGGCGCCCGACCGGCGGGCCTGGTCCACGAAATGGCCGATGAGATGGTCGGCGAGCTCGCCGAGGCAGTCCGAAGCGCGCACGGCCGCCGACACGTGGTCAAGCGCCGAGCCGTCGCGATTGGTGACGTAGCCGATGAGATCGTCGAGGCGTACCGGTGGTTGCTCCATGCGTCAACCTTAGGTTGACGGTACTGAAAAGTCAACCGCAGGTTGACGATTCAGCCGAAGTACTTGTAGAGCGAGACCACCGTGCTGTCGGGACCGGAGGTAATGCTCAGCTCGTCGGCCAGTTGAGCGGCCAGCCACAGGCCGCGGCCGGATTCGGCGCCGGCTGGCTCGCGCTCGCGCCGGTCGCGCGCGTCGGTCAGGCTGTCCGGAAACCCGAAGTCCCCGCCGGCCGGGCCGGCGCCGGAACTCCGGAACTCCCTCACGTTGTCCAGGGGCGGAGAAGCCATGGGGATGACCGGGGTCGCGTCGGTTATCAGGCAGCGTAGCCCGGCCCCGGTGCGGCGCAGGATCAGCCGGCCGCGCGTTCCGGCATGCATGATGGCGTTGGCCGCGATCTCGTGGATGGCCAGCCCGAAGTCCTCCACCTGGGATCCCGAAAGGCCCGCGGCAGCGCAACGCGCCGCCACGAGGCGGCGAAGCAGACCGAGGTCGGACCAGCTGAAGACGGTGTCGAGCAGGTCGCCGCGGTAGCCGAGACCATCAGCCGACCACAGCGTGTCTAGAGCGATGACGCGGGACTGAGCGATTACTTCGGTCACGTCGGTTGCCCTTCGCTACTTCTCGTGATGGAGATGCTACAAGGAGTGGCGTTTCCTGTCCGGCTTTCCCGGCGTTCGGGGTCTCCCCGGCGTGTCGCGAGGCGGGGGTCCAGGCCAGACGACCAGGACCGGGCAGATCGCGTGGTCCACGATGAACCGGCCGGCCCGGCCTAGGCTATGCGGGCCGGGCCGGGACTGATCGCCATCTCGCGCGATGACGAGCAGGCCCGCGCTCGCGGATGCGGTCACCACCGCTCGTTCGGTATTACCGTGCATTGACAGTCGGTCGCAGGGGCGTCCCAGCCTGCGCGCGGCCGCTTCGAGCAGGTCGGCAGCTTGCGCGGTAGCGAGGGCATCGAGCCTGGCGCCGGGGTCATGCCCAACCCGGCCGAACATGCCCCGGTAGGCGCCGTGGGCCGCGTCCGGTCCCGCGTCGTCGGTCACGTGAAGCAGGGTGAACGACGCATCGGGCGGCGCGTGACTGAGCGCCGCGTCGACCGCTGCGCGCCACGTTCCCTCGCTAACCCAGATGAACACCGACCGGGCGGTGCTGTCACTGTCTGTCACCGGATCAGCCTCCGATACCATGCAGGGCCAGCCAAAGGGCCAGCACCGCGATGATGAGCCCGGCCGGGACCGTGAGCAACCCGAGCCTGGTGAATTCCGCGAGGTCCGGTGCCGACCCGTGACGGTGGAGCGTCCGGCGCCAGAGCAACGTCGCGAGCGACCCTGTGTAAGTCAGGTTGGGGCCGATGTTCACGCCGAGCAGCACCGCGAGGACGGCGCCTGCCCCGGACGGCGCGGCCAGCGGGAGCAGCACCAGGACGGCCGGCAGGTTGTTGCAGACGTTCGCCAGGGCGGCGGACAGCGCCGCGATGGCGAGCAGCGCGGGCACCGACGTGCCCGCGGGCAGCAACGGCGCGAGCGCCGAGCCGAGCCCGTTGCTCACGACCGCCTCGACCACGATGCCCAGGCCGAGCACGAACGCCAGGAACGGCACGTCGGCGGCGCCAAGCACGCCGAGCGGGGTGATGCGCCGCCCTTTTAGCGCGCGCGCGGCCAGCACGGCGGCGCCGGCGAGAGCCGCCCAGGCAGGGCTCACGCCCGCCGCGGACGCGACCACGAAGCCGGCCAGCGTAAGCGCGACCACGACCAGCGTGAACCGCGGCAGGCCGGGGCCGTCGGCCGTATCCGGCCGAGCGCCCAACGGCCCGGTGGACAGGTCCGAGGCGAAGAACCGGCTGAACACCGCGTACTCGACCCCGATCACGGCCAGCCAGGGCAGCGCCATCAGCGCGGCGAAGTGACCGAACGCGAGCCCGGTGGCGGCGAACGCGAGCAGGTTGGTCAGGTTGGACACCGGCAGCAGCAGCGATGCCGAGTTCGCCAGGTGCGTGCACGCGTACACGTCCGGCCTGGACCGCACATCCAGCTTCGCCGCGGTGGCGAACACCACCGGGGTGAGCAAGACGACCGTGGCGTCCAGGCTGAGCACGGCCGTGGTCACCGCCGCGGTCACGAACACCTGCGCGAGCAGCCTGCGCGGGCGTCCCGCGCTGGTCCTGGCCATCCACCCGCCGCAGGCCCGGAACAGCCCGTCGTCGTCGCACAGGCGCGCGAGCACCAGGATCGCGGCCAGGAAGCCGATCACCGGCCCGAGCCGCCTGGCTTCCGCGACGGCGGCGCTGACCGGGATCGCCCGCGCGGCCACAAGGACCGCCGCGGCGGGCACCGCCGCGACCGCCTCCGGCCAGCCGCGGGGCCTGGTCACCGCCCACGCCAGCACGGCCAGCAGCGCGATCAGCGAAATCGTCTCGCCTGCGGCGGCGTTCAGCAAAGTCCTCCCCAGTTCCTGGCTTGGATCGCCCGCTGCCTCTAGTACCCGCCCTAGCTTCCGGGATGCGGGCGCCTGCGGGTAATCCATCGGGATTGACGATAGATCCCCGGGCGGGAACCCTGGTGGCGTGACCGAGGAACGGATCAGGGCCGAACGGTTCGCGGAGCTGTTCCGGGCCGTCTACCTGACGTTTCACCGCCGCGACGGGCCGCGGGGCCAACTGGCGGCGGCGTCGCGGGCTGTGCTCGAGCACCTGGCGCTGGCCGGGCCGCTGACCGTGGGCGAGGCCGCGGCGCACCTGAACCGGGCGCAGTCGGTGGTCAGCGAGATCGTGTCCCACCTGGAGCACCAGGGGCTGCTCGAGCGCGAGTACGATCCCGCCGACCGCCGGCGGACGCTGATCTGGCTCACCCCGCACGGGCACGACGTGCTCCGCCGCGAGCGCGAGGTGCTGGGCGTGGACCACCTCGCCCTGGCCCTCGCGCGGCTGCCGCCGTCGCAGGCCGACGCACTGATCGTCGGGCTGCGCGCGCTGGTCGACGCGGCGCCCACGGTACCCGCCCCCGAGCCGACCCCGAACCACCGGCGCCGCCGGGACGACCCTAAGGAGAATCGATGACCACCGCCCACGCGTGCGAAAGCTGCGGCATGCCCATCGAGACCGGCCGCTACTGCGACTACTGCACCGACGAGAACGGCAGCCTGCAGTCGTTCGACGAGCGATTCGAGCGGATGACCTCATGGCAGGCACGGCGTAATCCCGGGGCGACCCGCGAGGATATCGAACGCCAGACATTGGACTACATGGCCACCATGCCGGCCTGGCAGGACCACCCGCGGGTGGCGGCTAGCCGCTCGCCGGAATCCTGACCAGCTGGCCCGCGGCGGAGAACCTCATGCCACGCGCGGGGTGACCCGGCCGCCCAGGAACACGTAGGGCGTGCGGTCGGCCAGCCGGCCGAAGCTGAGCGAGGTCCAGGGTTCGTCGTCGCGTGATCGCAGGACGAAGTTCGTGCCCGAGGCGTCGACCGGGTGCAGGATCAGCTCTTCCGGCTCCGCGCTGACCAGGGCGCCCAGGTGGCCGGTCATGGTCAGCACCATGTGCAGCTTCCCGTCGCGGACCGACACGTCGAAGCGCCGCGACGTGCGCTCGTAGCGGCCGGCATGCCGCTCGAGGTGGTCGGCGCAACCACCCGCCGGGCGGGGGCTGGCCGGCATGGCGATCCCGGCCAGGGCCCGGAACACCTCGGTGAACAGCTCCCGGTACAGGGCCGCGGACCGCGCCGAGTTGGTCAGCAGGCACACGGCCACGCGAGCCTCCGGCTCGAGCCGCAGGTACGCGGACTGGCCGATGGTGTCACCGTCGTGGCCCACGATCGTCTGGCCGTCCCAGTGCTCCACCCGCCAGCCCAGGCCGACGGCCGACCCGGATGAGCCGGCTGGCCCGGACGAACCGGACGCGCCGGGCGGGCCGAATCCGGGAATCGCGGCCCGCGGTTGCCGCATCCCGGCCGCGGACGCCTCGCTGAGCAGCCGCGTGCCGTCCGGGGCACTGCCGTCGTCGAGGTGGAGCCGGGCAAACTCCAGCAGGTCGTGCGCCGCGGCGGTGATCAGGCCGGCCGGGCCGACGCTCCGCGGCAGGCCCCAGACGTGCACCGGGCCGCCCTGGGCGTCGTGCCCGACGGCGGCGCGGTGCAGGATCGCCTCCTCGGGCAAGGTCACCGTCTGGGTGAGGTCCAGCGGCCCGCACAGCCGGATCCGCAGCGACTCGTCCCACGACCGGCCGTCGAGCACCTCGATGATCCGGCCGAGCAGCACGTACCCGCTGTTGCAGTACGAGTAGGCGCCGCCCGGCGGGAAGACGGAGGCGGCCTGGTCGAGCTGGCCGACGTAGCGCTGCACGCAATCGTCGCCGCGGCCGGTGTCGGTGAAGATGTCGCCGTCGATTCCGCTGGTGTGCGTGAGCAGGTGCTGGACCGTGACCTCGTCGCCGACATCGCAGGCGCCAAGCCGCGCGCCCGGGAGCACCTGCGAGACGGTGGTGTCGAGCGACAGCCGTCCCTCGTCGATCAGTTGCATGATCATCGTGGCGGTCCAGATCTTGGTGATGGACCCGACCTGGAACAGCGAGTCGGGGGTGACGGGCACCGCCGTGGCGCTGCTGAGCACCCCGCACGAGGCCAGGACCTCCTGCCCGTCGGCCCAGATGCCGAGCACGGCACCGGGCACGCCCGCCTTGCGGGCGAGTTCGGTCAGGCGGACGGTCCAGGTCGCGGCCTCTAGCATGGTATCGACGCTAACTCATTTGGCCGGCGGGGCCATGTGGCCGTTTCGGCAGGCCTTGGTCACCTCCCGGCGTGGTTGGGCCATAATTGCTCTCGAGCGGCTTTGTGGGGCCTGCAATGGTCCACGGGGCCGCTCAGGTGTAGTTTCGCTGGCGAAGGGTCGGCATTCTCGACAGCTGCGGAGGGGTTAGATGAGCATCATGGGCACCCGGGTCATCCGGACGGAGGATCCGCGGCTGCTGACCGCTGGCGGCGTGTACGTGGATGACCTGAGGACGCCGGAACTTGACACGGCGGCGCGCCTGACCTTCGTCCGCAGTCCGGTCGCGCACGCGCGCATCACCGGCATCGATTCCAGCGCGGCCCTGGCCGAGCCCGGCGTGATCGCCGTGCTGACCGTCCGCGACATGGACGACCTCTCCCCGCCGCCGCCGAGCTCAGGGGAGTGGGACGGCAGCCCGGCGCCGCTCGGCGGCCCCTGGGCCGAGCCCCTGCTGGCGGTCGATACCGTCCGGTTCGTAGGCGAGCCGGTAGCGGCGGTGATTACCGATGGCCGCTACCAGGGCGAGGACGCGGCCGACCTGGTCTCCGTGGACTACGACCCGCTACCGGTGGTGCTGGGACCGGCGGCCGCCGTCGCCGACCAGACCCTGCTGTTCCCTGTCGCCGGCACCAACGTCGCCGTACAGAACCCCGTGTCCACGGACGACGCCCCGTTCGACGCCTGCGACGTGGTCATCGAGCAGGACATCGTCAACCAGCGGCTCGCCTGCGTCCCGATGGAGGGGCGGGCCACGGCGGCCGCGTACGAGAACGGCAAACTGACCATCTGGGCCAGCTCGCAGAACGCGCAGATAAGCCGGTTCATCCTGGCCGGCGCCCTGGGCATGGCGCCCGACCAGATCCGCGTGGTGGTGCCCGACGTGGGCGGCGGGTTCGGCGCCAAGATCGGCATCGACCGGGACACGATCACCATCGCCTGGGCGGCCAGGAAAACCGGCCGGGCGCTGCGCTGGGCCGAGACCCGCAGCGAGAACCTGGTCGCGATGACGCAGGGCCGCGGCCAGCTGCAGCGCATAAAGATCGGCGGCAGCCGGGACGGCCGCATCCTCGCCTACCGCCTTGACGTCATCCAGGACGCCGGCGCCTACCAGCGCATCGGCGGCCTCCTGCCCTTCTTCACCTGCTTGATGGCGCCCGGCGTGTACGACATCCCGGACGTGCAAGCCGGGTTCCGGCAGGCCGTGACCAACACGACGCCGATCAGTGCCTACCGTGGCGCCGGCCGGCCCGAGGCCACGGCGGCCATCGAGCGCGCGGTCGACCTGTTCGCCGCCGAGATCGGCATGGACCCGGCGGAGGTCAGGCGGCGCAACTTCATCGCCCCGGACAAGTTCCCCTTCCAGACCAAGACCGGCGCCATGTACGACACCGGCCAGTACGAGGAGGCGCTGGAAAAGGCGCTAGCCGTGGCAGGCTACGAGCAACTCCGCCAGGAACAAAAACGACGGCGCGAGAACGGCGGCCCGAAGCAACTCGGCATCGGCCTCTCCTCCTACGTCGAGATCACCGCGCCGGACCCGGACGCGGGCGAGACCGCCAAGATCGAGGTAACGGACAACGGTTCTGCCACCGTCTACACCGGCAGCTCGGCGCACGGCCAAGGGCACCACACCGCGTGGGCCATGCTCGTGCAGGACGAGCTCGGCATCCCGATGGACCAGGTTACTGTCATCCACGGTGACACCGACCTGATCCCGATCGGCGTCGGCACCTACGGCTCGCGGTCGCTGCAGCTCGGCGGCTCGGCCGTGCACAAGGCGGCGCTCGAGGTCAAGGACGAGGCGCGGCGCCATGCCGCGGAGATGCTCGAGGCTGCCGAAGCCGACGTAGTGCTCGATACGAGCATCGGGCTGTGGCAGGTACGCGGCGACCCGGACACCGCCCTGTCGTGGGCCCAGGTCGCCGGTCATACCAGCGGCGGCAGCCTGATCGCCGACGTGAGCTTCGTTCAGGAGCGGCCCACCTTCCCGTTCGGAACCCATGTGTCCGTCGTGGAGGTCGACACCGAAACCGGCCAGGTGAAGATGCTGCGCCACGTGACCGTCGACGACGCAGGGACGGTGCTGAACCCGGTGCTCACCGAGGGCCAGCGGCACGGCGGGATCGCTCAGGGTGCGGCCCAGGCGCTGCTCGAGGAGGTCCTGTACGATGCGGACGGCAACCCGCAGACCTCCACCCTGGCCGACTACGCGACTATTTCCGCGCCCGATCTGCCCAGCTTCGAGCTGGTGGAGAGCCAGACGCCGACCGACCTGAACCCGCTGGGCGTGAAGGGCATCGGCGAGGCCGGCACGATCGGTTCCACACCGGCCATCCAGAACGCCGTCATCGACGCGGTCGCGCACCTCGGGGTCCGGCACATCGACATGCCGACCACGCCGCAGCGGGTGTGGATGGCGATCAACGAAGCCCAGAAGGCCCGGGCCCAGAAAGGCAGTGACCAGTGAAGGTCGACCTGACGGTCAACGGCACACCGATCAGCGCGGACGTCGAGGACCGCATGCTGCTCGTGCACTTCGTGCGCGACGTAGCGAACCTCACCGCGACGAACATCGGCTGCGACACCACCTCGTGCGGAGCCTGCACCGTGCTGCTCGACGGGGAGTCCGTGAAGTCCTGCACCGTGCTCGCGGCCCAGGCCAGCGGGCACGAGATCACCACCGTGGAAGGGCTGGCAACCGACGGGGTGATGCACCCGGTGCAGCGCGCCTTCCACGAGCAGCACGGGCTGCAGTGCGGGTTCTGCACACCGGGCATGGTAATGGCGATCGTCTCGCTGCTACAGGAGAACCCGCACCCCACCGAGGAGCAGGTGCGCACGGGGCTGGAAGGCAACCTGTGCCGGTGCACCGGCTACCACAACATCGTCAGGGCGGCGCTCGCGGCCGCACAGGACATCACCGCGGAGGTGCCTGCGTGATCCCGTCACCGTTCAGCTACAAGCGGGCGGACTCGGCCGACGAGGCGGTTGACCTAGCCGCCGAGTACGGCGAGGACGCGAAGTACCTGGCCGGCGGCCATTCGCTGCTGCCGCTGATGAAGCTGCGGCTGGCCGCCCCCGAGGTGATCATCGACGTTGGCGGGCTACACGACCTGTCCTTCATCGCCGACCTCGGCTCGCACGTCGCGATCGGCGCGCTGACCAGGCACCACGACGTCCAGCACTCCGAATTGCTCGCCCGCGAACTGCCGCTGCTCGCGCACGCCGCCGGAGAGGTCGGCGACCCGCAGATCAGGCACCGCGGCACGATAGGCGGCTCGGTCGCGCACGCCGACCCCGCCTCCGACCTGCCCGCCGTGCTGCTCGCGCTCGACGCCACCCTGGTCGCCCGCGGCACCGACGGCTCCAGGGAGATCCCGATCGGGGAGTTCTTCCAGGGCCTGTTCGAGACCGTGCTCGAGCCCGGGGAACTGCTCACCGAGATCCGCGTGCCGAAGCCTGGGGCCGGATCGCGCGGCTGGGCGTTCCAGAAGTTCACCCAGCGGGCGATCGACTGGGCGATCGTCGGCGTCGCGGTCCAGGGGCACCGGGTAGCCCTGGTCAACATGGCGGGCACGCCGATCCGCGCCGCCGGTGTCGAGGCCGCCCTGGCGGGTGGTGCCTCGAACGCCGCCGCCGCGGCGCACGCCGCCGAGGGCACGAGCGCTGCCTCCGACATTCGCGCCAGCCGCGAGTACCGCGAGCACCTGGCCCGGGTCCTGGTCTCCCGCGGCCTCACCGAGGCCGCCTCACGCGCCTAGCCGAGGGTTATGACCAGCTACCTCTGCCGGTATTGCAGGCAGGCAAGCGACCCTGGCCAGGCCGTCAGCTGCCCGTGGTGCGGCGCGCCGATCGACATCAGGCCCAAGGCGAGCGAATCGGGCTGGATGCAACAGCCGACGATCCCGAGCATGACCCGGCTGAGCTGCGGGAAGATCAAGTGCCAGATCACTGGCAGTTACGTTCCGGCGGCAGAATTCGGCCTGCCAGCGGACGAGTGGATCTACTTCTCCCCGCAGGTACTGCTGTGGGCTGATGCGGTCACTGCCTTGACCCCGCCCTCAAGGGGCGACGGCGGCATGATGAAAGCGCGCGGCCCCGGACATGTCGGGGTGTCGGAGAACCGCGCGGGCGAACTCATCGCGGTCCCGCTCAAGCTCCGCCAGACAATCTGCGTTCGCCAAGGCCGCTTCCTGTGCGCGACCGGAAGCGTTCACTACGAATGGGAGAGTTCCTACGTCCGTTACCTGCAGTACAGGGGTGTGGAGACGGAGCCCGAGTATCCGATGGGGCGCTATCACCTGACCTTCACTGCGAGCGAGCGACATAGCTTGCTGCTCCTGCACGCCTCTGGTGACACGTTCATCCGCGACCTGGCCGACGGCGAGAGCGTCCTGGTCCGTCCAACTTCGCTGCTGTACTGGGAGGACCAGACCGACCTCTCCTTGCACCTGGAGTACGCCTACGTTCCTGGCAAGCCCACGCGACACGCGCTATCGAGGTATCGCACGATCTGGCTCAGGTTGCGCGGCCCCGGCCGGGTGGCCGTGCAGTCGGCTTACGAGCAGGTCGAGGACGCCGGCGCTCCTGACTACTCGTCCTTCGCCTCGTGGCAACGCTGGCCAGCCCCATCGACTACGACGGGGCCGGGATGAACATCTACATCTGTCGCTACTGTCCGCAACTGAGCTATCCTGGCCTGCTCGCCTGGCTGGGCCGGTACGCTGCTCTCGGCCTAGGTGTGGTCGCAGTGCCCGCGGGCTTCGGGGGTCATCCGGACCTGCAGCCCCGCCAGGTAGTCCCGCGCCGCGGTTCCGGGTGGCGGGTCCGGGCCTGGCGGGTCGCCGGCGGGGCCGGTGGTATCGGTGGGGTGGTCGGGAGCTGGTGCGGGTGGCGGGGGGTGGCGGCCGCGGGCGCAGCCGTGGGCGGCGGCCGTGCCGTCGGGGTGCAGCGCGGTCACGCACCACCGGGTGTCGGGGTGCCGGGCTGCGGCGGCCAGGAGGTCGCGGGCGTCGGCGGGGTCCAGCGGGCCGTATCCGGCCGACCTCTCCGGGTGTGGCGGACAGGCCGAGCGCGGTGTCCAGCGGGACGGTGATGTTGATCAGCGCGGCCACGCTCGGGCCCTGGTCCTGCCCGGCCTGGCGGGCGGGACTGCGCTGCGGGCCGGATCCGGGTCCGCTGTTCCCGCCCGGCTGGGGTCCGGGTCCGCTGTTCCCGTCCGGCTAGGGGTCCGGGTCCGCTGTTCCCGTCCGGCTGGGGTCCGGGTCCGCCGTTCCCGTCCGGCTGGGGTCCGGGGCCGCTGTTCCCGTCCGGGTCCCGGCCGCCGTCTCGGCCGGGGCCTCGGTAGCCGTCTGCGTCGTGCGGTCCGGCGGGTCCGCCGTTGCCGCCGGGCGGGTCGTCGCCGTCCGGTCCGGCTGGAGGGCCGGTCTGGGGTGCGGGACGGGTTCCCGGGAGCCGGGCGGCTGTCTCGTTCTTGGAGCAGGTCGAGGTAGGCGCGGATCCGCAGTTCGCGCAGTGACCCGGGCATTCCCGCTGCCCGCAGGTCGTGGGCCCGCTGGTCGACGTGCTGCCAGGACGCGAGAACCTCGTCACAGGGGAGTTCCCGGGCGATCATCCCGGCGTTCCCGGAGTCCTCCCGGAACCGGCGTATCTCCGCCTCGCGCTTGGCGGCGGTTTCCTTGCGCCGGCGGGCCGCGTCCGGGTCCAGCTTCAGGACCAGCCGCCGGGCGGCGTAGCGGAGCTCCCCGAACGTCGCGGTCTGGGCCTTCCCGGCCAGGATCTCGTCGGCTTGTGCGGCCAGTTCCGGGGGCAGGATGCGGGTCTCGTCCTCGATGATGCGCAGGTGGACCGGGTGGATCTGCCCGGCGGCCAGGGCCGCGAAGCTGGCCGGGAGCCGGCCGGCGACCGCGACGGCGTACATCATCTGCCCGGCCGCGGACGGGACGCTCAGCCGCAGCTCGAACGCCACCTCGTCGGGGGCGAACTCGCTGAACCCGTACCGGCCCCGGTCGCCGGCATCCCCGGCGGCCGGGCGGCGGCGGGCCAGCTCGGCCAGGGCGGCCATCAGCGTCCAGGCGGTCCGCGATTCCATCCGGCGGGCCGCGGAGATGACGCCGATCAGCTGGTCATCGGCCAGCGCCGCCAGGCCGGAGCCGCCCTCCCCGGCGACGGCGTCCAGCAGGGTGGCCAGCAGCGCGCCCGGCGCCATCGTGTCGGCCCGGCCGTCCTGCGCGAACCCGGCCAGGGTCAGCTCCTCGGCGGGCAGGCACACGAACAGGCCCTGCTCCGTTGCCTGGCCATCGTCCGCGGGTGCGGTCTCGCCGGCCCGGCGCCAGACCGGAGCTCTCCGGCTCGGGATCGTCTGGCCTGCGGTCGGGGAAGGGTTCCCGGGGCATGAACCACCGCCCGTTCGGGATAGAGGTCTGAGATATGTTCTACAAAAAGATTATCATATAACAACTAGTGCTACAAGCAAAAGCGAACGTATTTTCAAGATCTTTTTCGAATGATCGGCAAAGCGGGGAGCGGTGCTACCGTTGGCGGGTCAGTGCTGGATCGGCCGGTCCGGAACGGGAGGTGGTGGCGTCCATGATCCGGGCGGTCGTGTTCGACCTGGACGGCGTGCTGATCGATTCCGAGCCGGTCTGGGAGCAGGTACGCCGGGCGCTGGTGGCGGAGCACGGCGGTCAATGGGCCCCGGACGCTCAGCGCAGGCTCATGGGCATGAGCACGCCCGAATGGGCCAGGTACCTATCCGACGACCTTGGCGTCGACCTGCCTCCGGACGAAGTGGCGACGCAGGTCATCGACCGGATGGCCGCCCGCTACTCCGAGCACGTGCCGTTCTTGGACGGCGCGGCGGATGCGGTGCACCGGATGGGCGCGCGCTGGCCGCTGGCCGTGGCGAGTTCGTCGCCGCCCCGGCTGATCGACACGGTGCTGCGGGCCGCCGGGTTGCGGGCCTGCTTCTCGGTGGTGATGTCGACCGAACAGGTGGCGCGCGGCAAGCCGGCTCCGGACATCTACCTGGCCGTAACCGCCGAACTGGGCTGCGCGCCGCCGGACTGCGCGGCGATCGAGGACTCTTCGAACGGGCTTCGCTCCGCGGCCGGGGCGGGCCTGCGGGTCATCGCGGTCCCGCAGCCGCAGTATGCGCCGGATCCGGACGCTCTAGCCCAGGCCAGCCTGGTCCTGCCCAGCCTGGCCGGACTGAGTACGGACGCGGTCGCGGCCCTGGCCGGGAACTAAGGAACAGCCTGCAGCGCTTAATCTCACGGAGCATCGGCGGGCCTAGCGAGGCCCAGCGAGGATCGGGAGAGGCCATGAACTCCTCACTTGCGTACGGCTCTTACGGAACAGCTACCCAGGACCGCACTCGCACCCTGTTCGGGCAGACGATGGGATACGTCGCCATCACCGCCGGCTTCTTCGCGCTGGGTTCCTACCTGGGCCGCAACCTGTCCCAGGGCTGGACCTTCGTCTGGTTCATCGTGGCCCTGGCCTGCCTGATCACGATGAACTTCACGGCCCGGCGATCGAGCTCCGGGTCGCTGTCGACGGTGCTGCTCTTCGTGGTCGGAACGGCACTGGGGCTGGCCATGGCACCCCTCCTGGTCTACTACGCCACGACGAGCCCGCGGACGCTGTGGGAGGCCGGCGGCGCGACCGCCCTGTTCATCGCCGGGTTCGGGGCGGCCGGCTACGCGACGCGGCGGGACCTGTCCGGCCTGGCCCGGGCAAGCTTCTGGGCCCTGGTCGCCCTCATCGTGTTCGGCATCGTGCTGATCTTCGTCCATATCCCGCACGGCGAGCTGATCTACTCGGTGCTCGGACTGGTCATCTTCGCGGGCCTGACGATGTTCGACTTCCAGCGGCTCCGGCGCTCGTCGGACCTCGACTCGGCCCCGCTGATCGCCGCGAATATCTTCCTCGACGCGTTGAACGTGTTCCTGTTCTTCCTGCGGATCTTCTCCGGCGGGCGCGACTAGGCCGCATCAGCCGGCCAGGGTCGGTGTCGCGGCACGGCCGGGACCGCCGACAATGAGAAGCGTGCGGTGGCGCAGCGCGCTGACAAGACCAGTGAGGTGGATCAGGTCCGCCCGGTTCGCCATGCTGGCCTGCGGCGCGGTCCTGGTCCTGACGTTCCCCGCCGCGAACCTGGAGTTCCTGGCCTGGTTCGGGCTGGTGCCCGCCCTGGTGCTCATCGTCAGGTCACCCACGGCGCGCGAAGGCGGGGTGCGCGCCTGGTGGCTCGGGGCCGGGTACCTGATCGCGGCGCTGTACTGGATGGCGCCCGAGATCGGCCCGGCGGTGCTGCTGGTCGCCGTGGTGTTCGGCGCGCTGTGGATCCCGTTCGGCGTGGCCGCGCAGAAGCTGCTGCGCCCGCCGCTCAGCTGGCCGCGGGCGCTGGCCGCCCTCGTGGTGGTGCCGAGTTGCTGGGTGCTCACCGAGTGGCTGCGGTCCTGGCAGGGGTTCGGCGGCCCGTGGGCGGTGTTCGGCGTCAGCCAATGGCAACACCCCGCCCTCCTCGCGCTCGCCTCGGTCGGCGGGGTCTGGCTGATCAGCTTCGCGCTCGTGCTGGCGAACGTGGCCATCGTCATCGCGCTGGAGTCCCTGCCGCGGATCGGGGCGATCGCCCTGCCTGGGGCCTGCTGGCGGTCAGGGCTGGCTGTGCTCGGCGTGGCCGCGGGGCTGGCCAGCGTCGGCGCCGGGCCGCTGGCGTTCGCGCTCACCCCGGCCAGCCCCGCGGTCCGGTACGTCACGATCGCCATGGTGCAGCCGGGCGTGGTCCTCGACGCCAGCCTGCGCTCGCACGCGTCGCAGGCGCTGACCGCCGAGCTGAGCCGGGGAGGCACGCTGAACGGCGTTCGGCCCGACCTGATCGTCTGGGCCGAGAGCAGCATCGCCGAGGATCTCACGCTGCCGGGCTCCCACGCCCTGCTGAGCCAGATCGAGGCGCTGTCCGCTGAGGACGGGGCCGAGATCCTGGTGGACCAGGACGCCACACCGCCCGGCAAGGGACACGAGAAGTGGGGAGTCCTGGTCAGTCCCGCCGGGATCAAGGGCATCTACGTCAAGACGCGCCTGGTGCCGTTCGGCGAGTACATACCGTTCCGGCAGCAGCTCGGCTGGCTGACCAAGATCAGCAAGGCGGCGTCGTCGAACATGATCCCCGGCACCGGCGCGCACCTGCTGCAGGCGACCGACCGGGCGGGAAAGCCGCTGCCGATCGGCGTGCTGATCTGCTTCGAGTCCGCGTTCCCCGACATGGCCCGGGTCGACACGGACCAGGGTGCGCAGCTGATCGTCTACCAGTCCGAAACGGTGACCTTCCAGGGCACGTGGGGACCGGACCAGCACGCCTCGCTCAGCGCGGTCCGCGCGGCCGAGACCGGGCGGCCCGTGGTCCAGGCCGCCCTGACCGGGGACACGGTCGCCTTCGACGCCAGGGGCAGGCTGCTGGCCTGGATGGGGCAGTCCGGGCACGGCGCGGTCACGGTCAGGCTCGGCCTGCCCTCCGCCTCGGCCAGGACCGTCTACGACCGGCTCGGCGACTACGTTCCGTGGGCCGCCGTGGGGGTGGTCGTGCTCGCGGCGCTGGTCATGTTTGCGAATTCTCGCGGCCTTACAGGCCGGAGTGCTGGTAATGGGCGCCGGGATGAGGCAGAATACGTAAAGCACTCCGTGCCGAATTGATGTTGCCACTGGGGAAGGTGAGCGACGTCAGAGGAGGCACGGTGTCGGCAACTGGTGTTTTGTATGTTCATTCGGCGCCCCCGGCGCTGTGTCCACACATCGAGTGGGCCGTAGCCGGAATAGTGGGGGCGCCCGTCAGCATGCCCTGGGCCGGTCAGTCGGCCGCCCCGGGGTCCTTGCGCGCAGAGCTCACCTGGCAGGCGCGCCCCGGCACGGCGGGAGCGATCACGTCGGCGCTGGCCGGATGGAACCGGCTCAGGTTCGAGGTGACCGAGGACCGCTCACCCGGCTGTGACGGCGTTCGGCACTGCTACACGCCGGAGCTTGGCACGTTCACCGCCGTGACGGCGGCCAACGGCGACATCGTGATACCCGAGGACCGCCTGCGCGCGGTGCTGGAGCGGGCCGCACGGGTCGGTTCCACGCCGATCGAGGAGGAACTCGGTCGGCTGCTGGGCACGGCGTGGGACAACGAACTTGAGCCCTTCCGCCGGGCCGCCGACGGCGCCCCCGTCCGCTGGCTCAACGCGACCGGCTGAGCCCGTCGGCCGAGCTGGGGTCACCAGCTGGTGGGGACGGGCATGCCCTCGCTGTAGCCGGACGCGCTCTGCATGCCCACCACAGCCCGCTCGCTGAACTCCGCCAAGTCCCGCGCCCCCATGTAGGTGCAGGCGGAGCGCAGCCCGGCCACGATCATGTCGATCAGGTCCTCCACGCCGGGCCGCACCGGATCCAGGTACATCCGCGCCGACGAGATGCCCTCCTCGAACAGCTCCTTGCGCGCCCGCTCGAACGGTGAGTCGCTGGCCGAGCGGAGGCGGACCGCCCGCGCCGAGGCCATCCCGAAGCTCTCCTTGTACAGCCGCCCGTCGGGCGAGCGGAACGTGTCGCCCGGTGACTCGAAGGTCCCGGCGAACCACGACCCGATCATCACGTTAGCGGCCCCGGCGGCGAGCGCCAGCGCCACGTCCCGCGGGTGCCTGACCCCGCCGTCGGCCCACACGTGCGCGCCGAGCCGCCGAGCTTCCCCGGCACACTCGAGGACGGCCGAGAACTGCGGCCGCCCCACCCCGGTCATCATCCGCGTCGTGCACATCGCGCCCGGCCCGACGCCGACCTTCACGATGTCGGCGCCCGCCGCGACCAGGTCGGCGACCCCGGCGGCGGTGACCACGTTCCCGGCTACCACGGGGACCGCGGGCGAAAGGCCGCGCACGGCCTGCAGCGCGCAGATCATCTTCTCCTGGTGCCCGTGCGCGGTGTCCACCACGAGCACGTCCGCCCCCGCGTCGAGCAGCAGCTTGGCCTTGGCGGCCACGTCGCCGTTGACGCCGAGGGCGGCGCCCACCCGGAGCCGGCCGCGGGGGTCGAGGGCGGGGGAGTACAAGGTGGCGCGCAGCGCCCCGGTCCTGGTCATGATGCCGACGCACCGGCCGTCGGCGTCCAGGACCGGCGCCAGCCGGTGCCGACCCTCGTGCAGCAGCGCGAACGCCTGCTCCGGCGGGGTGCCCGCGGGCAGCGTGAACGGGTCGGCCGACATCACCTGGCGGAGCTGGGTGAACCGGTCCACCCCCAGGCAGTCGGCCTCGGTGACCACGCCGACCGGGCGCCCGTCTTCGACCACCACCACGGCGAGGTGCGCCCGCTTGGGCAGCAGGCTCAGCGCGTCGCCCGCGGTATCGGTCGGCCGCAAGGTCAGGGCGGTCTCGACCACCAGGTCCCGCGACTTGACCCAGGCGATTACGTCCGCGACGACGTCGGCGGGGATGTCTTGCGGGAGGATCGCGACGCCGCCGCGCCGCGCGACCGTTTCGGCCATCCGCCGGCCCGAGACGGCGGTCATGTTGGCCGTCACGATCGGGATGGTGGCACCGGTGCCGTCGGCGGTGGCCAGGTTCACGTCCAGCCGTGAACCGAGGGCCGACCGGCCCGGCACCATGAAGACGTCGCTATACGTCAGGTCATGCTCGGGAGCTTGCCCGTGAAGAAACCGCACGCAGAGATTCTCCCCGAACCACGCGGGTGCTATCGCCGCCCGGCCTGCGGGGCCACCCTCCTAGGGCATATTTAGCCCGAACGCCGCGAACATGATGTCCGCGATGCGGTCGGCCATCTCGTCCTCTGGGAGGCGTAGCTCGGTGCTCACGAGGAAGTTCACCCGCTCGAGCATCATCAGGCAGGCCAAGGCGGTCAGGTCGGCGCGGTCCTGGTGACGTCCGGCCGCCTGAGCGGCGGCGGTCATGCCCGTGGTCATGGCCTCGGCGATGCTGAAGAACAACCGCAGCCCGTCGTCGAACATCTCCCCGGGCGCGTTCGCCGAGCTGAGGGTGCGGAGCACGGTCCCGTGTGCGGCGTAGGCCCGGAAGAACTTGCGCACCCACTGGCGCAGCACCTTCAGCCCGGTCTCGTCGCTGGTGACGACGGGGAAGTCGCCGGCCACGATCTCCATGTCGTGCAGGGCGTCCCGCATCAGCGCCTTGAAGAGGTCTTCCTTGTTGGAAAAGTACAGGTAAAACGTGCCGTGCGAGATGCCGGCCCGGGTCACCACGTCGTCCACGCGCACGCCCTGGAAGCCCCGATCCTCGAACTCGATCGTGCCCGCCTCGAGCAACTTGCGGACGGTCTCGCGGCCCTGCGCTCGCAGCTCACGGTCCTGGGCGGGGGCACCGCCGCCCAGCGACGGCCTGGAGGGCGGTTTCCTTGGCGGCCGCCCGGCCCCGCGCGAAGCGGCACTGGCGGAGCCGCGGCTTGCCTCCTGGTTCATAGCAAGAGAGTAGCCTTCCGTGTCATAACTGCCGCACATTCGGTCAACGCGGCGCCGGCTGGACCCGGGGGTAAGGTGCTGAGCCTGCGCGCGCTCAACCGCGCCTTGCTCAGCCGTCAGATGCTGCTCGGCCAGGCTGACCTGCCGGAGGATCCTGACGCCAGGCGGGCCGCGGTGATCCACGCTATCGAGCAACTGGTCGGGCTGCAGGCCCAGGCGCCGTTCCCGCCCTACTACGGGCTCTGGTCGCGGCTGCCCGGGTTCCGGCCCGACGATCTGGCCGCGCTGATCACGGACCGGAGCGTGGTCAGGATCGCGCTGATGCGGGGGACCATCCACCTGGTATCGGCCCGCGACTGCCTGCCGCTGCGCCGGCTGCTCCAGCCGGTGCTCGAGCGCGGGATGCGCGGCGCGTTCGGCAGGCAGCTGGCCGGCGTGGACGCCGTGGCGCTGGCCGAGGCCGGGCGGGACCTGGTGGAAGCCGCGCCGATGACGTTCAGCGCCCTCGGCGAGGCTCTCGCCGGGCGCTGGCCGCACCACCCGCCGGCTGCCCTCGCGCAGGGGGTCCGCGCGCACGTCCCGCTCGTGCAGGTGCCGCCGCGCGCCGTCTGGGGCCGGGCCGGGCAGTCGCGGCACACCTCGGCCGAGCACTGGCTCGGCGGGCAGGCTGACGCGGTGCCCTGGTTTCCCGAGACCCTGCCCGGGCTGGTGACGCGATACCTGGCCGCGTTCGGCCCCGCCACCGTGGCGGACGTCGCGGCGTGGTCGGGGCTGACTGGGTTGCGGGCGGTGCTGGAGGAGCTCAGGCCGTCCCTGGTCACCTTCCGCGATGAGCAGGGCGCCGAGCTGTTCGACCTGCCGTCGGCGCCGCGCCCGGACCCCGACGTACCCGCGCCGGTCCGGCTGGCCGCGGAGTTCGACAACCTCCTGCTCGCGCACGGCGACCGGACCCGCGTGATCAGCGCCGCGAAACCTGAAGCGGTTCTACACGATCAACGGTGTCTTCCCCGGTTCGGTCCTGGTCGACGGGTTCGTCGCCGGGATGTGGCGGCTGGCTCGGACCAAGCGGTCGGCCACGCTGGCCATCGAGCTGTTCGAGCCCGTCCCCGACCGGGATCTGGTGGCTAGCGAAGCCGAGCGGATGCTCGCGTTCTGCGCGCCGGAAGCGGCCCACGAGATCCGGTTCGGTCCCGCCTGATCAGCGGGGCCCGATCAGGCCGGGTCCGGATCTGCGATCCGCTTGCGCACCTGCTCGGCGATCAGTGAGTAGGCCGCGACCTGCTCGGGGACGGCGCCGGTGATCATGACCGGCTGCCCCTCGTCGGCATCGCTCGCCGCCCGGTGGCTGAACGGGATCTCGGCCAGTCTGGGGATCAGCGCCCAGATGCTCTCCTGCTCCGGGGCCGCGGGAAACAGCGGCGTCATCTCCCCGCAGCTCGGGCACACTTGGCCGCTCATGTTCTCCACCCCGGCAACCACGACCGGGCGCCGGGCGAGGTGCGCGATGAGCCTGCGCGCGTCCTGGTGCGCGATGACCTGCGGCGTCACCACCACCAGCACGAGCAAGGGGCGGCCGGACAGGGCGAAGACGAACTGCTGGATGTCCGCCGTGCCCGGCGGCAGGTCCACGACCAGGTAATCCAGGCCGTCCCAGTCGGTATCGGCCATCAGCCGGCGGACGAGCAGCTGGGCGATGCCTCCGGTGATACCCAGGCCCTGGTTCTCGCCGAGCAGGAGCGCCGCGGAGGCGAGCTGGACCCCGTGCTGGCTGACGGTCTGCAGGCGAGAATCCGGCGCGCCCGGCCGGGCGAACAGCGTGACGTGGGAGGCCTCGGCCCGGCGCCGCAGGCCCATCATCCGGGGCACGTCCGGTCCGTAGAGATCCGCGTCCACCAGGCCCGTCCGCTGCCCCTGGGCGGTCAGCGCCAGCGCCAGGTTCACCGCGACCGTGGTCTTGCCCACGCCGCCCTTGCCGCTCGCGACCGCGATGACCGGCACGTGATCCGAACTGCCCGGCATGACTGCTCCTGGGTCTGGGCGACGCTGGCGAGTGGAGCTGGCCTATATCGTCATATACATTGTTATGTTCGCGTTCTGGCGCCGGGCCATCCTGACGGCCGTTGCCACCGTATATGCATTGTGATGTCCGCGTTCTGGCGCCGCGTCGTCCTGACGGCCCTTGCCACCGGCACGCTGTGCCTGAGCGTAGCCGGGTTCGCGGACCCCGCCGCGCAGGCCGTGATCACTCCCGGCGGCTTCGGCGGCCATCAGCTCGCTTCCCCCTCCGCCGCTCCGCTCGCCGGGTCGCCCGGGACGGCGGGCGCCCCGCCCAGGCAGCTGTTCGTGCCGGATCTGATCGCCGCCGCGCCGGGCGGGATCACCTCCGCGCGGCTGGCCAGGATCGCCAAGCTGGGCGGGGTGATGGCCGTCCTCCCGCTGGCCGGCGGGAGGGTCGCGGTCAACGGCCAGGCGGCCGACGTGCTCGGCGTCTCGCCCCAGGCGTTCCGGGCCTGGACGCCGCCGCGCACGGCGGCGTCGGCCGCGGTCTGGTCCGACCTGAGCCGGGGAGAGCTCGTCAGCACCGAAGCCGCGGTCGGCCAGTTCGGCCTGGCCGCCGGGCACGCGTACCAGGTGACCGGCGCGATCAGCGAGCCGATACCGTTCGGCACGGCGACCGCGCTCAGCGTGCGCGGCGTGGATGCGGTCGTCAACCTGGCCAGGTCGGCGCAGCTCGGCCTGGCCGCGAACTTCGCGGTCCTGATCAACGCGCCCGGAGCCGACCTGATCACGCTGAAGGCGCAGGTCCGGTCGGTCATCGGCGCGGGCGGCCAGGTGGTGAACCTGGTGTCGTATCAGAAGGTCGCGCCCGCCAGCCTCCCGGTGGAGGAGAACGTGCCGGGCGGGACGCCGGCCACCTTCCTCGAGCTGTACCAGGAATCGGCCGCCCGGTACTGCCCGGGTCTGTCCTGGACGGTCCTGGCCGCCATCAACGAGATCGAAAGCGGCGACGGGGCCAACGACGGCCCGTCCACCGCGGGGGCCCTGGGGCCCATGCAGTTCCTGCCGTCGACCTGGGCGGGCTGGGGCATCGACGGGTGGGGTCAGCTCGGCCCGCCGGACATCATGGACGCCCTGGATGCCGTGCCCTCCGCCGCCCGCCTGCTGTGCGCCGACGGTGGCGGTAACCCCGCGACACTGCGTTCGGCCATATTCGACTACAACCACGCGACCTGGTACGTCAACGAGGTCCTCGCCCTGGCAGGCGAATACGCCCGGGACTATCCCTGATCGGTGGCCTGCGCTGGGTCCACCCGTAGGCGCCGCAGGCCCAGCAGGCAGATCGCGGCGCTGGCCGCACCGCAACTGGCGGCGAACGCGTAACCCACCCGCGGGCCGTGGGCGTCGAGGATGAAACCGACCACGGACGACCCGCCCGCCAGGCCGACGCCGATGCCGCTGCTCAGCCAGGCCATGGCCTCGGTGCTCCGGCCCGGCTGGGCCTGAGCCTCGAGCAGACTGAACCCGGCGATCAGCGTCGGCGCGATGGTCAGCCCGCACACGTAGATACAGCAGGTCAGGGTGACCAGATTCGGCTGGGCCCAGAACGTGGCCACGCCGATGACGGTCAGGGTCAGCGCCACCGCGAACCTGTTCTGGACGGACGACCGCCACTGCCTCGACCCGTACCAGAACCCGCCCGTCGCGCTGCCAAGCGCGTACGTGCCGAGGATGAACCCGGCCAGCGGCTTGTGCCCGAAGTGCTGCGCGAACGAGATCGTGC
This sequence comes from uncultured Actinomycetes bacterium, assembly GCA_963795795.1. Lineage (GTDB taxonomy): Bacteria > Actinomycetota > Actinomycetes > Streptosporangiales > Streptosporangiaceae > Palsa-504. The sequence continues at coordinate 405,629 of CAWCJS010000003.1, forward strand.
TCAGGTCGATCGACACGAACATCGCCCCGAGCAGCACGTAGAGCGGCACCAGGACGAACAATCCCGGCGCGGCGGCGCCCCGGTGAACCCCCCTGGGCATGGGGGCCCGCCGGGCTGGCAGGGGTTCGGTGCGGTGCTCGGCGGCGAACCACAGGGTGCCCGCGAGGCATAGCAGCGCCGCCACGCCGACGCCCGCGGCGGGGAACACCTCGGTGGCGAGGAGCGTCACCGCGGCGGGCCCCACGATGAAGCAGAACTCGTCGGCGACCGATTCGAAGGAGAACGCGGCGTGCAGCCGGGGAGAGCCGGCGAGCAGGACGCTCCACCGGACCCGGACCATCGCCGTCAGGGACGGCATAGACCCGCCCGCGATGGCCCCGGGGGCGAAGAACACCCAGGTCGGAGCCTTCAGCAGCACGGCCGCGATCAGCGCGGCGGTGGCGGCGGCGAACACCGCGAGCGTCACGAGCAGGACGGGCCGCTGGCCGCGGGAGTCGGCGAGCCGCGCGGTCAGCGGCGAGGAGAACGCGTACGTGAGCGACCCGGCGGCGGACACGGCGCCCGCCATGCCGTACCTCCCGGTGGAGGCCGAGATGAGCAGGACGGTCCCGAGCCCGAACATCGACATCGGCATCCGCCCGATGAGCCCCGCCACCGAGAAGCGCCAGGCCCCGGGGATCCGGAAGATGTCCGCGTACGGCCGCAGCGGGCGGGCCAGCAGGCTGAGTGGGGATCGGCCGACGGTGCTTTCCGCGTCGTCAACCCTCGTCATCGTCGCATGACCCCACGATCACGACGATATCGGACCGGCCGGGGATGGTTCCGGCCCCGTCCACCCTGTGGAATGCCCACCCCGGCCGCCCTGGTTGGATGGGGGCATGCCCGCCTACGACGCGTTCCTGCTCGTCTCGTTCGGCGGCCCGGAAGGCCCGGATGACGTGATGCCGTTCCTGCGGAACGTGACCCGGGGCCGCGCCGTACCGGAGGAACGGCTCGCGGACGTGGCCGAGCACTATTACGCGTTCGGCGGGGTGAGCCCGATCAACCAGCAGTGCCGCGATCTGCTGACCACAGTGCGCGCGGACTTCGCGGCGAGCGGCCTGGCGCTTCCCGTGTACTGGGGGAACCGTAACTGGTCGCCCTACCTGGCCGACACGGTACGCGCCATGGCCGCGGACGGCGTGCGGCGGGCGGCCGCCTTCGTCACCTCCGCCTACAGCTCCTACTCGAGCTGCGGGCAGTACCTGGACGACATCGAGCAGGCCCGTGCGGCCGCCGGGGCCGACGCCCCGGTGATCGACAAGCTCAGGCGCTTCTTCAACCACCCGGGCTTCATCGAGCCCTTCGCGGAGCACGCGCGCGCGGCGCTGGCCACGCTGCCGGGCGACGTGCGCGAGGATGCCCACCTGGTGTTCACCGCGCACAGCATCCCGGTCGCGATGGCTGAGGCCAGCGGGCCAAGTGGCGGGCGGAGGTACGTAGCCGAGCTGACCGAGGCGTCCCTCCTGATTGCCGAACGCCTCGGTGGTACCCACCCGTGGACGCTCGCCTACCAGAGCAGGAGCGGGCCGCCGTCACAGCCGTGGCTAGAGCCCGACGTGCGCGACCACCTCGCCGAGCTGGCGAAGTCGGGGACCCGCGCCGTGGTGGTCATCCCGGTCGGGTTCGTGTCGGACCACATGGAGGTCCGGCACGACCTGGACCTTGAGGCGGCGCGCACCGCCGACGACCTGGGCCTGGCCTTCGCGCGCGCGGCTACGCCCGGGACTCACCCGCGTTTTGCCTCGATGATCACCGAACTGGTGCGGGAGCGGCTCGCGCCGGACGATCCGGCGCCGGACGGCGGGTTGGCCTTTCTGGGCACCATGGGGCGGCCGAGCCACACGTGCCCGGCGGACTGCTGTGGCGGGTCCCGGTGACCGATCCCGAGGCGCTGTTGCAGATCGCGATGGACGCGGCGGGCGAGGCCGGGCGGCTGCTCGCCTCCTGGCGGGGCCACGAGCGCCCGGAGGTGGTCGACACCAAGTCGAGCCCGACCGACGTGGTGACCGAGATGGACCGCCGGTCCGAGGCGCTGATCACCGAACGGATCCGCGCGGTGCGCCCCGGCGACACGATCCTCGGCGAGGAAGGCGGCCAGACCCTGGGCGGGACGGACGCGCCCGGTGGTTCCGGTGGCTCTGGTGTCCACGCCCGGGTGCGCTGGGTGGTGGATCCGCTGGACGGGACCGTGAACTACCTGTACGGCCTGCCTGACTGGGCCGTATCGATCGCGGCCGAGGTGGACGGGACCATCCTGGCCGGGGTGGTCGAGGTGCCCCGCCTTGGCGAGACGTTTACCGCGGTGGCGGGCGGGGGTGCCTGGCTCCACCGCGCTGGCGTCGCCGTCGAACTGCGCTGCAACTCCGGAGTGGCGCTCGACCAGGCGCTGGTCGGGACCGGATTCGGGTACGACCCGGAGCGCCGTCGCGTGCAGGGCGAGGTGCTCGCGGCCGTGCTGCCCCACGTGCGCGATATCCGGCGCGGCGGATCCGCCGCCAACGACCTGTGCTCCGTCGCCGCAGGCCGACTGGACGCGTTCTTCGAGCGCGGGCTGCACTACTGGGATTACGCGGCGGGCGGCCTGATCGCTCGCGAGGCCGGCGCGCTGGTCGGCGGGCTGTCCGGGCGTCCGGAGAGCAGCTCCATGACGGTCGCCGCGGGTCCTGATCTGTACTCTCAACTAGACAAATTCCTGGCCGGGCTCAATCCGGAGCGCGATGAACGGTTAGCCCCGCGTGGACCGTGATTGTCTGTGGGCGAAGTTTCGGCGTGGCGCGTGTGCGCTGGGCGCGAACGTGACAGAATTCCCCGCCGGAATCGGGCACAACTAGGGCTTCCAAAGCGTTACACCCGCGCAGTGAGTGCGCACTACGGATGAAGGGGGATGGAGTACTCAGATGGCTACCGACTACGACAGCCCGCGGAAGACGGACGACGACCTGACCGAAGACAGCCTTCAGGAGCTTCAGGCGCGCCGGATGGACAAGTCATCGAGCACTATCGACCTTGACCCCGACGATGTTGCTGAGTCTCTGGAGCTGCCGGGGGCCGACCTTTCGAACGAGGAACTCTCGTTCCGGGTGATACCGCGTCAGGCGGACGAATTTACGTGTTCGCGGTGCTTCCTTGTACACCACCGGAGCCAGCTTGCCGAAGACCGCAACGGCCAGCTTGTCTGCCGGGAGTGTGCGGCCTAGGCGTCCGCGGCGGTGACGGGTTCGCTGTCCGGGCCGCTGTGCGTTCTGCGCGCCGCAGCAGCCCGGGTCGCGAGCAGCTTCGCGGCCCCGACCGTGACGCCGGTCAGCACGGACCAGCCCAGCGCCTCGGAGAGAGCCACCTGCGGATCCTCGGGATGCGTGGGGGGCTCCTTGCCGGTGGCCTTGGTCCAGGCGAACGTGACCACCTTGCGGGCGAGGAATGCGGCGATCATCGCCGCGAGCCCGCTGATGAGCTTGGTGCCCAGATCAGCCTTGTTATCTGCCATCGGATGCCTCCTATTAGCCCCGTTCGCGCCATCATGCCACTGGCTCGTTGCCGATATGTACCCGGCACCTTTCGATGGCGGCCGTGAGCTCCGCTGGATGCCTCGTGCCGATCAGCCAGTAGGGAACCCCCGCCGTCTGGTCGACGGCCACGTACACCGATTCCTTCAGGTAGGGCCGCGAGTACAGGTGCGCCGCCGGGTGGGCGCGAGGGCCGCGCAGCGAGATGGTCTGCGGCTCGTCCAGGGCGACGACCTCCCGGACGGCGGCTAGGGGCAGCACCGCGCCGCCGGCCCGGACCGCGCCGTCGCTCACCTCGACGCTGCCGCGGCCGAGGCTGATCAGGAGCGCCGCGCAGCCCGCGAGCATTCCGCCGACGATGATGATCGGCCACGGCCCCTTAAAGCCGGCGTACAGCGTCACCCCGATGATCAGGGCGCTCGGGGTGGCCAGCAGCCACCAGGCGAGCGGGACGTGGAGCCGTTCGCGGTACTCGGGCATGCTGTCGAGCGTAGTTGGTCTGTTGCGGCGCATAGTCGCGCTATCCTCACCGTTCGTGCGAGGACGTGGCCCAGGAAGGAGCCCTCGTTGGCCAGCTCAGAACCCGACGTCCTGATCAAGCGCCTCGATCCTGGCGTCCCGCTCCCGTCGTACGCCCACCCGGGAGACGCGGGCGCGGACCTGGCGGCGGCGGAGGACGTCGAGCTGGCTCCCGGTGAGCGCGCGCTGGTGCGGACCGGGCTGGCGATCGCGCTGCCCGCGGGGTACGCCGCGTTCGTGCACCCCCGCTCCGGCCTGGCGGTGAAGTACGGGGTGACGCTGGTCAACGCGCCGGGGACGGTCGACGCGGGTTACCGGGGGGAGATCAAGGTGACCCTGCTGAACACGGACAAGCACCAGGCCGTCAGCTTCAAGCGGGGCGACAGGATCGCGCAGCTGGTCATCCAGCGGGTGGAGCGAGCGGTGTTCCACGAGGTGGAGGTGCTCCCTGGCTCGGCGCGCGGCGACGGCGGCTTCGGCTCGACCGGCGGGCACGACCAGGCCATGACCGTCCCAGAGATACCCTGAGCGTAGGTACTACAGGAGCGTGTGAAGTGTTTCGTCGGCGTCGTTCAGCGGACGCAGAGCCACCCGAAGAGGATGAATACTCCGGCGACGAGTCGTTCGGCGAGGAGCAGGAGACTCCAGCGCGTCCCTCCGGGCCGCTGCGCGCCGGGGGCGGCCCGTGGGACGCCGAGGAGGCGTATCCCGACCGGGACCGCGTAGACCTCGGCTGCCTCCTCGTACCCAGCAGCGAGGGCTACGAGATCCAGCTCGTCATGGCTGAGCAGCAGGGGGCCTGGGTCCTGATCAAGGACGGCGAAAGCGAGATGCTGCTCCAGGCGTTCGCCGCCGCGCGCCGGGGTGCCCTCTGGGATGACATCCGGGCCGAGATCGCCGCCGACGTGCTCGGCGCGGGCGGGCAGAGCGAAGAGTCGCCCGGGTCATTCGGAACCGAGCTGATCGCCGACGTGCCCACGGAACCCAACCGCCCGGAGTCGGGCCTGCGGCGGGTCCGGTTCGTCGGCGTAGACGGCCCGCGCTGGTTCGTCCGCGCCATGTTCCAGGGCCCGGCCGCCGCCGGTGGCGGGGCCGCCATCGTGCTCGAGGGAGTGCTCAGGGACACCGTGGTGGTCCGCGGCGACCATCCGGTACCGCCGCGGGAAATCCTGGAGCTGCGGCTGCCCCCCGAGGTGCGTCAGGCCATTGAGGCGCAGCTGGAACAGGACGAGGAGGCCAACAGGTTCCGGACGGACCTGAACCCCTTCGACCGCGGCCCGGAGTTCACCGAGACTCGTTAGCGCTCAGCAGGCGCGCCAGTTCGTCCTCGACGTCCTCGCTGGTCACGAAGAACATCTCGTCGCCGGCCTGGAGCGGGTCATCGGGATGGGGGACCAGGACCCGGCCCTCGCGCAAGATGGCCACCAGCGCGGTGTCCGCGGGCCACTCGATCCCGCCGACGCGCTCGCCGACGAGCGGAGCCCCGGCCGGCATGGTCAGCTCGACCAGGCTGGCCTCGCTCTGCCCGAACGTCATCAGGCGCACGAGGTCCCCGACGCTTACCGCCTCCTCCACCAGCGCCGACAGCAGCCGCGGGGTCGAGACGGCGACGTCGACGCCCCACGACTCGTTGTAGAGCCACTCGTTGCCCGGGTCATTGACCCTGGCCACGACCCGCGGTACCCCGTACTCGGTCTTGGCGAGCAGCGCCACGACGAGGTTCACCTTGTCGTCGCCGGTGGCCGCGATCACCACGTTGCACCGGTGCAGCGCGGCGTCGTCGAGGGAGCTGATCTCGCACGCGTCGGCGAGCAGCCATTCGGCGCGCGGTACGCTCTCCACCGCGATCGCCTTCGGGTCGTGGTCGATGAGCAGCACCTCGTGCCCGTTCTCCAGCAGCTCGCTGGCGATGGAGCGGCCGACCGCCCCGGCTCCCGCAATCGCGACTCGCATCAGCGCTCGCCCCCCGGCCCCGCGAAGGCCCAGGAGATCCGCTCTAGATCGCTTGCCTTAGCGATCACGTGAATCACGTCCCCTTCCTGCAAGACGGTGCCCGCATCGGGCACGAACGCCTGGCCGAGCCGGTCGATGAAGGCGATCCTGGTCATGGTGCGGCCCTCGACGGCCTTGACCTGCTCGCCGATCCAGGCGGGCGAGAAGGCGAGCTCGGCCAGCACGATCTTTCCCGTGGGATCGCGCCAGAGCGGCTCGCTGCCTTCCGGTAGCAGCTTGCGCATCACCTGGTCGGCGGTCCACCGCACGGTAGCGACGGATGGGATGCCGAGCCGCTCGTAGACCTCGGCCCGGCGTGAGTCGTAGATCCTGGCCGCCACCCGCTCAATCCCGAAGGTCTCCCTGACCACCCTGGCCGCGATGATGTTGGAGTTGTCACCGCTGCTCACCGCCGCGAAGCCATAGGCGCGCTCGATACCGGCCTGAATCAGTACCGCCCGGTCGAAGCCGATACCCGTGATGCGCTCACCCTTGAAACCCGACCGGAGCTTGCGGAAGGCCTCCGGCTCCTTGTCGATGATCGCGATGCTGTTGCCCCGGTCCTCCAGGATGTGGGCGAGGGTCGACCCGACCCGCCCGCAACCCATGATCACGATGTGCACGACCGTCCTCCACGATAAGCGGATACATTCAGCGGTGCCTCGCCAAAGCTATGCCCTGGAGATGCCAGAATCCATCCTCATGAGTTACGTGACCGGTCAGGTCGTCGAGGTGACTACCGGAGAGGTGGCGCACGGCGGCTGGTGCGTCGCCCGGCCGGAGGACGGGCCGGTCATCTTCGTCAGGCACGCGCTGCCCGGCGAGCGCGTCCTCGCGCGAATCACCGATCTCACGACCCACCTGGCCCGCGCCGATGCGGTGCAGATCCTGGCCGCTTCACCCGATCGCGTGGAGCCGCCCTGCCCGCACGCTCGCCCCGGTGGGTGCGGCGGCTGCGACTGGCAGCACGCCACCCCGGCCGCCCAGCGATCGCTCAAGGCCGCGGTGGTCCGCCAGCAGCTGCGCAGGCTGGCGGGCCTCGACACGGAGGTCACCGTTGAAGCCCTGCCCGGCGACGCGGACGCCCAGCCTGACGCGGGCCTCGGCTGGCGGACGCGCGTCCAGTTCGCGGTGCGCGAGGACGGCGTGGCCGGGCTGCGTGCGCACCGCTCGCACGAGGTGATCGACATCGGCCGGTGCCTGATCGCCCACCCCGCGATCACCGACCTCGGACTCACCGGCCGGCGGTGGGAGGGCGTGGCCTCCGTCGAGGCCGTCGTCGCGGCCGGGTCGGGGGAGCGAGCCGTCATCATCTCGGGGAAGGGTAAGCGTGGCGGGGAGACATCGGTCGGCGAGATCGCCGCCGATTCGGTCCTGCGCCGCTCCGGGCGCGGCCTGACCCCGCTGCGCGGCCGGCCCTACCTCAGCCAGCACGCGGCCGGGCGGGACTGGAGGGTCAGCGGGGCGGCGTTCTGGCAGGTGCACCCCGGCGCGGCCGACGCCCTGGCCGGAGCGGTCACCGCCTGGCTCGATCCGCAGCCTGGCGACGTGGCGCTCGACCTGTACTGCGGCGCGGGCCTGTTCGCCGGCGTGCTGGCCCGGGCCGTCGGGCCGGGCGGGACCGTGATCGGCGTGGAGGCCGACCAGGCGGCCGTCCGGGACGCGCGGCACAACCTGCGCGAGTGGCCCTGGGCGCGGGTGCACCGCGGCGACGTGGCCGCGCTGGTGCGCCCGGAAGGCGAGCGGGGCGCGCTGCCGGAGGCCAGGCTGGTGGTGGCCGACCCGCCGAGGTCGGGGCTGGCCCGGGAGGTCGTCGAGTACCTCGGCGGGCCCGAGAACGGCGCCGTCCGATTCGCGTACGTGTCGTGCGATCCGGCGACCATGGCCCGCGATATCGGGCTGCTCATCGCGCGCGGCTGGGCGCTGCGCGGCCTGCGCGCGTTCGACGCGTTCCCGATGACCCACCACGTCGAATGCGTCGCCAGCCTAGAGCGCGCATAGAGAAACCAACCGGCCGCGCGCAGGTCGGCAACGCGGGCGCGGGACCGATCCGCCGCGCCGTGCGCGGCCGGCTATGAGGCCGCGGGTCAGGAGCCGGGCTGGGCCGGGGCGCCCTTCCCCGTGACGTAGTAGCCGAGACCGGGGATGCGGCTCAGCAGGCCCTCGTCTTCCAGGATGCGCAGCGCCTTAGCGCAGGTCTGCCGGGCGTGCCCGTACTGCTGGCTCAGGGTGGTGATGGACGGCGTCGGCATCCCGGTCGCGAGGGTGCCCTCGGCGATCTGCCGGCGCAGCATCGCGGCCAGACGCACGTACGCTCTGGGGTCCGATTCGTCGCTTATCGACACTCTCGTACCGTACTCGATTGGCAATATTGCCAATCGCAACGCTTCGACACTAGTCGAGATTAGACGAGGAAGCAAGAGTGCGTTAACGTCTGAAATCGTCAGGGCCGCCACGGCCACGCGGAGTCAGACCCCAGGGCAGATGATGATCTTCTACTCTTGGACAGCACTGAGCGGTACCTCCGAATCCTCCGTCGCGATGGGCATCACCGACGACCGCGGGCGGGCCATGCGGGCCGGTGAGGAGACCCTGGGGTCGGGCCGGGCCATCCTCGTCATCATCGAGGCGGTCCGGGCGGCGATGACCCCGCAGACGCTGGCCCCGTGCTACGTCCGGACCGGCGTGGGCTGGCTGGGCCGGTACACCCACGTGGGCCAGGTGTCCTGGGACAGGTTCTTCATCCCGGAAGGTCCGGGTGATGAGCCGTCGCCTGGCAGGATGGACCCATGAAACTCCGGATCTTCACCGAGCCGCAGCTAGGGGCGGACTACCAGACCCTGCGTGCGGTCGCGCTGGCCACGGAAGAACTCGGCTTCGACGCCTTCTTCCGGTCCGATCACTACCTGAAGATGGGTGACGTCTCCGGCCTGCCAGGGCCGACCGACGCGTGGGCCACGCTCGCCGCACTGGCCGTGGAGACCAGCCGCATCCGGCTCGGGACGCTGATGACCCCGGTGACGTTCCGGCTGCCCGGCCCGCTGGCGATCACCGTGGCGCAGGTAGACCAGATGAGCGGAGGGCGGATCGAACTGGGGCTCGGCACCGGCTGGTTCGAAGCCGAGCACACGGCGTACGGCATCCCGTTCCCGCCGCTCGGCGAGCGCTTTGATCTGCTGGAGGAGCAGCTCGCCATCATCACGGGACTGTGGACCACGCCCGAAGGCCAGGCGTTCTCCTTCGACGGGGCGCATTACCAGGTGACGGACTCGCCAGGCCTGCCGAAGCCTGCCCAGCGCCCGCGCCCGCCGGTCCTGCTCGGCGGCCACGGCACTCGCCGAACGCCGCAGTTGGCGGCCAGGTTCGCCGACGAGTTCAACGTGCCGTTCCGGTCCCTGCAGGAGTCGGCGGACCTGATCGTGCGCGTCCGCGAGGCCTGCGAGGCCGCGGGCCGGTCCCCGGCGTCCATGACGTACTCGGTGGCCCAGACGGTCTGCTGCGGGAAGGACGAGGCCGAGTTCCGGCGGCGGGCGGCCGCGATCGGAGAGGACCCGGCCGACGCGCGCGAGAAAGGGATCGGCGGGACGCCGGGCGAGGTCGTGGCCAAGATCGCCGAGTTCGCCGAGGCCGGCGCGGAGCGCGTCTACCTGCAGGTGCTCGACCTGAGCGACCTTGACCACCTGGAGCTGCTCGCCTCGGACGTGATGCCCCAGGTCTCGCCGGCCCCCGTCAGGCGAAGGCGCGGATCGCGGCCTTCCGGCCTACGGCGCTGGCCGCCTGGTAGCCGTAGGTCCCCTGCTCGAGCAACTCGTTGGCGGCGCTGACCAGCGCGCCGAGGGCGGCGAACGCGAAGGAGCCGCCCACCGAGATCCGGCTCACCCCCGCCTCGGCCAGCTCGGCCACGGTCGGGGCGCCGGCCGCGGCGAGCACGTTGACCGGGCGGTCCACCTCGCGGATTACCTGGCGGATGTCCTCGATGCTGCGCAAGCCGGGGGCGTACAGCACATCGGCGCCGGCCTCTTGGTAGGCCTGCAGCCTGGCGATGGTGTCGGCGAGGTCAGGCCGGCCGTGCAAGTAGTTCTCGGCCCGGCCGGTCAGGACGAAGGGGACCGAGCCCGCGTGAGCGACCTCGGCGGCCGCGGCGACGCGCTCGGCCGCGAGCCGGCCGTCGTAGATCGGGTCGTCGTCCCGGCCGGTGAAGTCCTCCACGGAACAGCCCGCCAGACCGACCTCGATCGCCAGCCCGATAGTCTCCGCGACCCCCGCCGGCTCGTGCGCGTAAGCGTTCTCCAGGTCGGCCGAGACGGGCAGGTCGGTCGCCGCGACGATGATCGCGGAGTGCACCAGGGCTTCTTCCCGGCTCACCGTGCCGTCGTTCCGGCCGAGCGTGGCGGCGAAGCCGGAACTCGTCGTGGCCAGCGCCTCGAAGCCCAAGCCAGCCAGGAGCTTGGCCGAGCCCAGATCCCATGGGTTCGGCATGAGGAGCGGTTGACCCGCACGGTGCAGAGCGAGGAACCTGCGAGCCTTATCTGCCTGGGTAATCATGCCCTTAACGTATCGCCAGAAAGGCAAGTCGTGATGGGCGGACCTGCCCATATGGCTTGCGAGGCGGTAGTCGCGATGCGATCGTTGAGCGGTGCGCTCAGATTCGGCCACCCTGAGGGCGCGGCTCGTCCTGACCGGGACGGTCGCGGGCGCAGTGCTGGTCATGCTCGGTGCGTTCGGCGTGGGTGCGAGCCTCACGAGGCGCCTGGGCCAGCAGCATGCCAGCGGGCGGATCGCCACCCTGGGCCTGCCCGTGGGCCTGGTCCTCATCGCGGTCGGCCTGGTCATCCTCCTGGTCTGTGCCTTTCTCAGGCGCGGCAGGTCCCGTCGGTCCCGGCACTCTGCGCACGCGGCGAAGTCCCGGAGCCAGGCGGGCCACCAGCACCGGGCTGGGGATTCCGGTGAGCCCGACCACGAGCGGGTCCGAGCCGGCGCGCCTGCGGGTGCGGCCGGGCGTCCCGAGCGAGATGCCGGTGCACGCTCTCGCCGGGAACGAGAACAGGTGCTGAACCCGACGACCGTCTACTCGCCGCACGGCCTGCTCGACATCCCCCGCGACGCCCACGGGCCGGAGTTCGCGGGAGCACCCGAAGGTTCCTGGCCTCAGGGGACCCCGGGCCTGCACGCGCCGGGACCCCTTGGATCCCAGGGCTCTCAGGGACGAGCGGGAGCGCCGCCGCGGCCCCCTTACCAGCCAGGGATGAACCCGGCCGGACCCGGCTGGGTGCCGCCCGCCCACGGCGGTCGGCCGCCGCAGCCACCCATGCCGCCCAGTGAGCAGGCGCGCCCCGGCTATGCCGGCCCACCCGGTCACGCTGCTCCACCTCGCCCGCCCGAGTCCGGTCAGGCGTTCCCGCCTCGCGCGGCCGACCCTGGCCAGGCGTTCCCGCCGCGCGCGGCCGACCCTGGCCAGGCGTTTCCGCCCCGTGCGGCTGATTCTGGGCAGGCGTTTCCGCCCCGCGCGGCCGATTCGGGGTCGCCGTTCCCGCCCCGCGCGGCCGCCCCGGGCCGGGGAACCGTGCCGCCGCGCGAACCGCAGTGGCCAGGTGGCCCCCAGCCTTCGCGCGAGACTGGTCCGGCTGGTCAGGCAGGTCAGGGACCTCGGTACGGGCAGGAAAGACAGCCGCCCGGGCCGGGAAGTGAGGGATGGCCGCCACGCGGCCCCGGCTACGCGCCGCCAGGTGGTCCTGGCCCTGCCTCTCGCGTCGGTGCCGGTCACGCCCCAACGGGTGGCCCAGGCTACTTTCCCGGCGGTCCCGGCTATTCCCCGCCGGGCGCTCCCGGCTACACCCCTACGAGCAGCCCTGGCTATGCGCCACCGGGCGGTCCTGGCTATGCTCCCGGCGGCCCGGGTCCCAACCCGCCGGGCAGTCCCAGCTACGCCCCGCCGGGTGGCCCCGGCTACGCGCCGCAGGGCGGTCCTGGCTACGCGGCGGCTACGCCCGCCGGGTGGTCCCGGCTATGCTCCCGGCGGCCCGGGTCACAACCCGCCAGGCAGCCCTGGCTACGCGCCGCAGGGCGGTCCCAGCTACGTGCCCGGCGGCCCGGGTTACAACTCGCCGGGTGGTCCTGGCTACGCTCCGCCAGGCAGCCCTGGCTACGCGCCGCAGGGCGGTCCTGGCTACGCGCCGCCGGGTGGTCCCGGCGGGGCCCCCGGCGGCCCGGGTTACATCCCGCCGGGCGGTCCGGGCTCCGGGCCCGGTGGTCCGGGCTACGCTCCGCCCCGCGGCTTCGGTCAGGTCCCGCCGGGTGACCCCGGGTACGCCCCGCCGGGCGGGCGCCGGCCTATGCCCCCGAATCCCCCCGGGCCAGAGGGGGCCCCTGGAACCTTCATGGGCGGCTACGCACCCGTCATCCGCGGGACGGATTACCCGGCGCCGCCAGCGGGTGGGGGCGCGGGTCGGACCGGCCGAACGGCACGGCCTGGAGGTCCCGATGGGCCGCCGGACGATGACATGTACGTGTACCGGGACCCGAGCGCACGGGCGGGCTACCTGGCTGACCAGCGGGCACAGGAGCGCGAGGCAGCCTACTGGTACGACCTGTCACTTGACGCTGGCGCCAGCGAGCGGGAAGAAGCCCGTGGTCCCTTCGAGCCGCTGCTACCCTCCGGCGCCCCGGCGCGGGCGGGTCGGCCTCAGCCGCCCACTCCGGACGCGATGATGGCGGGCCTGGCCGACCAGGCCCAGCAGCCCGAGCCGGGCGCGCCCGGTGATGAGGGCCCGGAGGAGCCAGGGTACGCCCAGGCGCGCAAGCTCGAGCAGATCAAGGACTTCTACCTGACCGCCGAAGCGATCGGCGAGCAGAATGTCGACAAGCACTTCGACCAGCTGCTGGCCCAGCAGCGGGAGCTGATCAGCGAGTACTTCAGGCAGTCCGCCGCGGCCAGGCACGCCGATGGCCTGCCGGCCCAGGCCGCCGGGAACCCGTTCGAGCCACGCCAGCCTGGCGGCCAGATCGGCCACACCGACCACACCGACCAGTCCGGCTACTTCGGCACCCCGGAAGGCGCGGGCATCGCCGCCGAACCGCCCCGTTCGTGGTGAGCCAGCCCACGCAGACGCTGGTCATCGCCGTGCTTGGCCTGGGGGAGGCGGGCTCGGCCATCGCTGCCGACCTGGTGGCCGCTGGGGTGGACGTCCGCGGGTATGACCCGGCGGTGGCGGCAGGGGAGGGGATCACCGACACCGGCAGCGAAGCCGAGGCGGCGCGGGGAGCAGATCTGATCCTGAGCGTGAACAGCGCGCAGGCCGCCGTGGACGCCTTCCGGGCCGGGCTGGCCGGCCTGCGTGACGACGCGCTGTGGGCCGACCTGAATACCGCCTCACCCGGCACCAAACGTCGGCTAGCGGAGATCGCCGAGGCCCGCGGCGTGCCGTTTGCTGACGTCGCGATGATGGCACCCGTGCCCGGACGAGGCCTGCGCGTCCCCATGCTGGCCAGCGGGGATGGGGCCGCGCGGTTCGCGGGCACGCTGGCGCCCCTGGGCGCCGGAATCGAGGTCATCGACGGTCCGGCCGGGCTTGCCGCGCGGCAGAAGCTCCTGCGCAGCGTCTTCTACAAGGGCATGGCGGCAGCGATGGTCGAGGCGCTTGAGGCCGCCCGGGCGGCCGGGGTGGAACCGTGGATGCGGGAGCACATCACCGCCGAGCTGACGTCGGCCGACCCGGCCACCGTGGAGCGGATCATCAGCGGCACCGTCAAGCACGCGCGGCGCCGGGCCGCCGAGATGGAAGCGGCCGCGGCCATGCTCACCGAGCTGGGCGTGAGCCCGCTGATGGCCAGCGCCAGCGCCGCGCTGCACGAGCGCCTGGCGGCACCCGACGGCAGCGCGATCGGCGACCCCGCAGCCGTCAACCCCGCAGCCGTCAACCCCGCAGCCACGGCCCCGCACTAAGCGAATCCTGAGCGCGGGCGCGGAACTCAGGCCAGCGGGCCTACGGCTTCGGCCAGGGGCTTGAGGGAATCGGGCTTGGCGTGCAGCGGGAGGCCCAGGATGACCAGGTCGGCCCCGGCGTCCCGGTAGCCGGCGACCTCCGCCACGACGGACCCCAGGTCCTGGTCGGGGTCTATGCGCACGTTGACCGAGCAGGTGATCTCGCTCAGGTCGCGCCCGATGCTGGCGCAGTGCCCGGCGAGCACCTCCTTCAGCTCGGCCCACTCCTGCGGGTTGCTGGAGATCGCGTTCCACTGCTGGGCCCAGCGCGCCACGGTCCGCAGGGTCCGCGTCCGGCCCCGGCCGCCGATGGTGATCGGCGGGTGGGGCTGCTGGACCGGCTTGGGTTCGCACCGGGCCTCGGTGAGCTGGACGTACTGGCCCGCGAGCGTGGTGGTGGTCTGGCTCAGCAGGCCGACGATGGCCTCGACCCCTTCGTCGAACCGGTCGAACCGCTCGCGCAGTGGGGGCAGCGCGATCCCGTAGGCGTCGCACTCCATCTGGTTCCACCCGGCGCCGAGGCCCAGTTCCAGCCGCCCGCCGGAGATGATGTCCACGGTCGCCGCCATGTTGGCCAGGACGGCCGGGTGCCGGTAGATCATCCCGGTGACCTGGCAGCCGATCCGGATCCGCCTGGTCGCCTGGGCCATCGCGCCCAGCATCGTCCACGCCTCGAAGTTCGGCCCGGTCAGGTCGCCGGTCAGCGGGTAGAAGTGATCCCAGTTCCACGCCGACTCGAACAGCGGGATCTCGTCCGCCGCGAGCCACGCGTCACGGATCTCCTCCCAGGTCTGGTGCTCGGGCCGTGTCTTGATCGCGAAGCGCATCCCGTGACGTCCTCTCCTGCCCGGAAACCGGCATACCGGCGGTTACGGCGCCATCCTAACGATCGAGCCTGATCCCGACCCCACCCCTCCCCAAGTACCTTGATATCGAGATACTGTAGGTTGGGCACCATGGGAACCGGGAGGCAGGAACGATGACCGCGAACAGTTTCGGCAGCCGGGCGGCGCTTCAGGTGTCCGGCCAGGACTATGAGATCTACGGGCTGGACGCGGTGCCCGGCTCGGACACCCTCCCGTTCAGCCTGAAGATCCTGCTGGAGAACCTGCTCCGCAACGAGGACGGCGTTAACGTCACCGCCGGTCAGGTCCGCGCGCTCGCGGACTGGGATCCCGCGGCCGAGCCCGACACCGAGATCCAGTTCGTCCCGGCCCGGGTCATCCTCCAGGACCTGACCGGGGTCCCCGCGGTCGTGGACCTGGCCGCGATGCGCGAGGCCATGCGCGCCCTGGGTGGCGACGCGGGGAAGATCAACCCCCTCATCCCCGCCGAACTGGTCATCGACCATTCCGTGGTGGCCGACGTGTTCGGAAGCCCCGACGCCTTCACGCGGAACGTGGAGATCGAGTTCGGCCGAAACCGGGAGCGGTTCGGCTTCCTGCGCTGGGGGCAGCAGGCGTTCACCCAGTTCAAGGTGGTCCCGCCGGGCACCGGCATCGTGCATCAGGTGAACATCGAGTACCTGGCCAGGGTCGTGATGGCCAAGGACGGCGTCGCCTACCCCGACACCTGCCTCGGCACCGACTCGCACACCACGATGCAGAACGGCCTCGGGGTCCTCGGCTGGGGCGTCGGCGGCATCGAGGCCGAGGCCGCGATGCTCGGCCAGCCCGTTTCGATGCTCATCCCCAGGGTGGTCGGGTTCCGGCTCTCCGGCGAGTTGCCCAGCGGCGCGACCGCCACCGACCTCGTGCTCACCATCACCGAACTCCTGCGCAAGCACGGCGTGGTCGGCAAGTTCGTCGAGTTCCACGGCGAGGGCGTGGCCGCGGTCCCGGTCGCCAACCGCGCCACGATCGGCAACATGTCGCCGGAGTTCGGCTCGACCTGCGCAATCTTCCCGATCGACCAGAACACCCTCGACTACCTGACCCTCACCGGGCGTTCGCGCGAGCAGCTCGACCTAGTGGAGGCGTACGCGAAACAGCAGGGCCTCTGGCACGACCCGGGCGCGAAGACCCGGTACTCGGAGGAACTCAGCCTCGACCTGTCTACCGTCGTTCCGTCGATCGCCGGCCCGCGGCGCCCGCAGGACCGGATTGCGCTGGCCGACGCCAAGAACGCGTTCCGCGACGCACTGCCCGGCTACGTGCACGAGGCCAGCCTGGACAACGGCCTGGCCGGCACCTTCCCGGCGTCCGATCCCGTCGCCTCGGGCGATGGCACCCGGGCGTCCAACCCGATCCACGTCACGCTGGAGGACGGCACGACGACCAGCGTCGATCACGGCTCGGTGGTCATCGCCGCGATCACCTCGTGCACGAACACGTCCAACCCCTCGGTCATGGTCGGCGCCGCCCTGCTCGCCAAGAACGCGGTCGAGCAGGGCCTGAACCGCAAGCCGTGGGTGAAGACCTCGCTGGCCCCCGGGTCCAAGGTGGTCATGGACTACTACGAACGCGCCGGGCTGGTGCCGTACCTGGACAAGCTCGGGTTCAACCTGGTCGGCTACGGCTGCACCACCTGCATCGGGAACTCCGGGCCGCTGCCGCCCGCGATCAGCGAGGCGGTCAACGCCAACGACCTGGCCGTGGTCTCGGTGCTGTCAGGGAACAGGAACTTCGAGGGCCGGATCAACCCGGACGTGAAGCTGAACTACCTGGCCTCGCCCCCGCTAGTGGTCGCCTACGCGCTGGCCGGCACCATGGACATCGACCTGGTCCGCGAGCCCCTCGGCTCCGATCCCGAAGGCCGGCCGGTCTTCCTGGCCGACCTCTGGCCGTCGCCGGAAGAAGTCGCCAGCGTGGTCAGGGACGCAGTGGCGCAGGAGATGTTCACCCGCGACTACGCCGACGTGTTCCACGGCGACGACAACTGGCGCGCGCTGGACGTACCCGCGGGCGACACGTATGAGTGGGGGGACTCCTCGACGTACGTGCGGCGGCCGCCGTACTTCGACGGGATGCCGCTGGAGCCCGAGCCCGTCACCGACATCCACGGCGCCCGGGTCCTGGCCATGCTCGGCGACTCGGTGACCACCGACCACATCTCGCCCGCTGGCGCGATCAAGACGGACAGCCCGGCGGGGGAGTACCTGATCTCCCACGGGGTGGACCGCCGCGACTTCAACTCCTACGGCTCCCGGCGCGGCAACCACGAGGTGATGATCCGCGGCACGTTCGCCAACATCCGGCTGCGCAACCAGCTCGCCCCGGGCACCGAGGGCGGCGTGACGGTCAAGGACGGCGAGCAGCTGAGCATCTACGAGGCCTCCCGCCGCTACCTGGCCGAGGGCACCCCGCTGATCGTGCTGGCCGGGAAGGAGTACGGCACCGGCTCGTCCCGCGACTGGGCGGCCAAGGGCACGCTGCTCCTGGGCGTGCGCGCGGTGCTCGCGGAATCCTTCGAGCGGATCCACCGCTCCAACCTGATCGGGATGGGCGTGCTGCCGCTGCAGTACCGCCCGGGCGAGTCGGCGGCCGCGCTCGGCCTGACCGGGAAGGAGACCTTCGACGTCCGGGGCGTCGAGGAGATGAATTCAGGCCTTATCCCGAACGACGTAGTGATCTCCGCCGACGGCAAGGAGTTCCGCGCCGTGGTCCGGATCGACACGCCGGGTGAGGCGGACTACTTCCGGCACGGCGGCATCATGCAATACGTGCTGCGCTCGCTGCTCCGTGGATCCGGCGACGACCGCGGCTGACGCCCTCATCATCGCCCGGCTCCGGGCCGCCGGGTGCGTCTTCGCGGAGGACGAGGCCAGCCTGCTCATCTCCACGGCGCGGACCCCGGAGGAACTGGCGGTCATGGTGGACCGGCGGGTGGCCGGCCTGCCCCTGGAGCAGGTCCTCGGCTGGGCGGAGTTCTGCGGTCTGCGGATCGCCGTGGACCCGGGCGTCTTCGTCCCGCGCCGCCGCACGGAGTTCCTGGTGCGGCAGGCCGCCGCAGTGCTAGTCCGGGGGGGCGACCCCCCGAGGCCCCCCCGCATCTTGGGGGGAAGCCTCTGCCCCCCAAACCCCCTCGGCCCCCCAGACGTCCCCGCGAGGGCGCGTCCACCGGGGACATCGTCGTTGACCTGTGCTGCGGGGCGGGCGCCATAGGCGCCGCGCTAGCCGCTGGCGCGGGTCGGCTCGAGGTGCACGCCGTCGACATCGACCCGGCCGCCGTGCGCTGCGCCCGGCGCAACCTCGAGGGCTCCGGCGGCCGGGTCTACGAGGGCGACCTGTTCGACCCGCTGCCCCCGGCGCTGCGCGGCCGGGTCGGCGTCATCGTGGCCAACGTCCCCTACGTGCCGAGCGACGAGGTGAGGTTGCTCCCGGCCGAGGCCCGCGCCCACGAGCCGCTCGTGGCGCTCGACGGCGGGCCGGACGGCCTCGACGTGCTGCGCCGGGTGGCCGCCGGGGCGCCGGATTGGCTCGCGCCCGGCGGCCACCTGCTGATCGAGACCAGCGAACGTCAGGTCATGCCAGCCATCGCCGCCTTCGAAGCCAGCGGCCTAGCCGTGCGGGTGGAATCCTCCGACGACCTGTACGCCACGGTCGTCATCGGCACCAGCGTCGGCCCGGGGGACTCCTAGATTCCGGGGAAGATGGCGCGCAGTTCGCCGAGGTCGACGCCCGAGGCGTGCACCGGCGGGGTGTGAGCCGGATCGAGGCGCCCGTAAACCAGGCGGACGAGCGCCTCGGCGGGCAGCCGGAGCTCGGGTAGGCCCGCTTCGCCGTCGGCCGGCTCGAGCGTCACGGATTCGCCGGTGGAGAGGATGAACTCCCGCTCCGGATCGGTGGTCGACACCCGCAGGCGGCGCTGCACCCCGTCCGGCTTAGCCACCCGCGCTATGAACGGGCCGAGCGTGTCGACGAGCAGCCCCGTGGCGTCGGGCGCGACCGTCGCGGCGGGGTCGAGCGCCACCGCGACATCCCAGGTGTGGACGGCGTGCTCACTGACCCGGATCCGAGCCATCCCGGTGGCGTCCAGGTCCATCCCGAACAGGTTCAGGTGCAGCCGGGCCAGCTGATCCGCGTCGAGGGACTCCATCCGCTCAAGCGCGACCTCGTCCATGTGCAGGCCATCCGACGCCTGAACCTCCGGGCTCCGGGCGTTCCAGGAGTCCCAGATGGGGCCGAACACCTCCCCGCTGGGCGGATCCTCCCCCTTCAGGCTGGCGTCCAGCCACAGGCCGAAGATCTCGGCCTGGGACCCGAGATGCGAGAGCACCTGGGCGATCGACCACTCACTCGCGTAGGAGGGCTGCTCCAGCTGCCCGATATCGAGGGGCTCCACGATGGCCAGCAGCCGGTCGTGAGAGTGCCTGAGGGCGCCGATCCACGGGCCCGGGCTGGTTTCCATGGCTTCCTCCGTTAGCGATGCGGGCGATCCCGCCAGATGCTAGCAGGTTCCGGAGGGGGGCCTCCAGATCGTCTAGCATGAGCGGATGACAGCCTGCAGCCCGCCAGGACCCGGTGCCCCGGGACCCGCTGGTGCGCGCGGGCTGCGCGCCGATGCTGCCCGCAACCGCGCCGCGATCCTGGCGGTGGCCAGGGACGTCTTCGCCGAGCAGGGGCTTGAGGCTCCGCTCGAGGTGATCGCGGCCCGGGCCGGCGTCGGGATCGCCACGCTGTATCGGCGGTTTCCCACTCGCGAGAAGCTCGTCGCCGCCGCGCTGGTGGAGAAGGTCATCCAGTACGCCCTGGCCGCCGAGCAGGCCCTGGAGGTCCCGGATCCCTGGGCGGGGTTTGCCGGGTTCGTGCTGCGGATCTGCGAACTGCAGGCTTGCGACCGTGGTCTGGGCGACCTGCTGTCGATGACGCTGTCCGCCGACGAGCAGATCGAGGAGCTGCGCAGGACGGCCAACGGCAACGTCATCGCGCTCATCGAGCGCGCCAAGGCCAGCGGCGCGCTGCGCGATGACTTCGTCGGTGAGGATCTCCTCCTCCTGCTGATCGCCACGGCCGAGATCATGCAGGTCACCCGCGCCGATGCGCCCGAGGCCTGGCGGCGGTTCGTGGCCCTGGCGCTGGACGCGTTCTCCAGCCACGACTCGCCCGGGCGGTCCGGGCTGCCCGAGCCGCCCACGACGGTCCAGATGACCAGGGCCATGGTCCGGCTGGCCGCCGAACGCGGCTGCGGCGGGCGCCCGCGATAGGCCAGGACCTTCGCGTGGTCTGCCTAGGTGCGGGCCGGGCCGTGTCGAGCGGCAATTCCCTGCATATGGCCGGATGCGCGCGGTAAGGTTTCGTCGGATTTCGGCGAGCGGAGGGGACGAACGATGGCTAACGGCACTGGCCTGGCTGCGATAAACAGCGTGGTGCTCCTGATGCTGGAGAACAGGTCCTTCGACCACATGCTCGGGTTCCTGTATCCGGGCAACGTGTCAACGTCGGGCCAGCCATTCGAGGGCCTGACCGGGACCGAGTCGAACCCCGGGACGAACGGGCAGCCGGTCACCGTGTTCCGGATCGAGCCGACGACGCCGCACGCGTACTTCATGCCCGGCTCGGACCCCGGCGAAGGCTACATGGCCGCCAACGACCAGCTGTACGGCAACAACAACGGCCCGGCGTCGACCGGGCTGGCGGCGCCCGGCCAGGGCTTCGTCACGAACTTCGGCTACACCCTGGGCTGGCAGTCCAGGGAGCCCGCACAGTGGCCGATCCAGCCCGGCACCATCGAGGGCGACATCATGGGCTGCTACACGCCCGAAGCCCTGCCCGTGCTGTCCGCGCTGGCGAAGGGCTACGCGGTCTGCGACCACTGGTTTGCGTCGGTGCCGACCGAGACACTGCCGAACCGGGCGTTCGCCTGCGCGGCGACCAGCCAGGGGCACATGGACGACAAGACGCACACGTTCAGCTCGCCGACCATCTTCGGCCTGCTCGACGCGGCCGGCCTGGGCTGGGCGATCTACGGCTACGACGCCGAGCCGCTCACGAAGAACACGTTCACGCAGATCAGCAACGCCGCGGCCAGCCACTTCGGGCACTTCGCTGACTTCCAGGCCGCGGCGAAGGCCGGGACCCTGCCGCCGTTTACGTTCCTGGAGCCGAGCTGGGGATCTTCGGGTAACAACCAGCACCCCAACTACGACGTGGCCCTCGGCGAGCAGTTCATCCACGACGTGTACGAGGCGCTGCGGACGGGACCGGGCTGGCCGGGAACGCTGCTGGTGATCACCTACGACGAGCACGGCGGGTGCTTCGACCACGTGCCGCCGCCCTGGGGCGCGGTGCCGCCCGACAGCGACACCGGGGAATTCGGGTTCAACTTCGACCGGTTCGGGATCCGGGTCCCCGCCGTGCTCGTGTCGCCGCTGATCGCGCCGGGCACGGTATACCGGGCCCCGGCCGGAGGGACGCCCCTCGATCACACCTCCGTCCTCAAGACGGTGGAGGAGCGCTGGAACCTGCCCGCGCTGACGGCGCGCGACAAGGCCGCGCCTAGCTTCGGTGACGTGCTCACGCTCACGACCCCGCGGACCGATGACGTGCTCGACGTCGTCACCGTCCCGGCCCCGTCCGGCCCGGGCCCCTCCGCGAATACCGTCTCGCACCTGCAGGGCGTCGAAGCCGAGCTGATCTCCCGGCGGTACCCGGCCGGCGATCCGCACAACCCGGTGCCGAAACCGGTGTGACGCGCGCTTGGGTCACGGGCGCCTTACCTCGTCCACGGCGGACATCAGCTGGCGGAGCACGGATCGCAGCCCCGGCATCCAGGCCAGTCCGATTAGGCGCGCCGCGATCGGCGCCGTCGAGTCGATAAGGCGATAGGTCCGCGCGCATCCAGGTGAGGTGTCGTGCTCCCAGAACAGCACGATCCCCATCGAGTACAGCCATAGCAGCTCCGGGAGCCTGCCGCGCACGCGGGCCGGGATCCGGCCGCGCGCACCGCCGATCACCTCGGCGTAAACGCCGATCGCGGCAGGCCCGGCCTGCCAGTACGGCTTGGCCGCGAAACCGCGGCACGGGGCGAGCACGTCGACGAGCGCCTGTAGGACCCCGGCGATCCTCCGTCCGAGCCCGGTTTCCTTCGCGAGGACCTGACGGCACGCCGCCGCGTGCTCGGCCTGGTGCCGCGCGAAGTACTCCCGGACCAGCTCCTCTTTGGACGCGTAGTAGTAATAGGCGTTTCCCGTGGCGACGCCCGCCTCCCGCGCGATGGCCCGCATGGTGGTCGCCTCGTAGCCGTTCTCGGCGAACAGCCGCAGCGCGGCTTCGACGATGGCGGTCCGTGTCTGCTCGCCCTTGGGGCTGGTGGCCATGTCTGACAATGTACGGTCATCACGCATGGTGCGCAGGTGAATCTTGAACACGTTCAAATCCGCTCCTCGCGGTCGGGCCCGGTACAGGCCTGTGTCAGTCTGGTAGCGGCGAACGGAGAGTGCGGGCATGCGCGTGGTGGTGGCGGAGCGTCTGGGTGGGCCTGAGGTGCTGAGCGTGACCGAGCATCAGGCACCGGAGCCGGGCCCGGGGGAGATACTGGTCGAGGTCGCCGCGGCCGGGGTGAACTTCATCGACATCTACCAGCGCGAGGGCATCGGGAACTACCGCCGCGAGACGCCCTTCGTCCTGGGCGGGGAAGGCGCGGGAACCGTCACCGCGGTGGGGGAGGGCGTGACCGGGCTCGCCGTCGGCGACCGGGTGGCCTGGGCCATGGTCGGCGGCAGCTACGCCGAGCAGGTGGTCCTGGCCGCGAGCGGGGCCGTCCCCGTCCCGGCCGGGGTCAGCCTGCACGTGGCCGCGGCCGTCATCCTGCAGGGGCTGACCGCGCACTATCTGGTGTCGAGCACATACCCGGTGCACGACGGCGATGTCGCCGTGGTGCACGCGGCCGCCGGCGGGGTCGGTCTGCTCCTGACCCAGCTGATCAAACGACGCGGGGGGATCGTGGTCGCCACGACCTCGGGCGGGCCGAAGGAAGCGCTCGCGCGGGCGGCCGGCGCCGACTACGTCACCGGCTACGGCGACTTCCGCGCCGCCGTGGACCAGGCCACGGGTGGCCTGGGAGCGAACGTGGTGTACGACGGGGTCGGCAAGGACACCTTCGATGACAGCCTCGCGGCGCTGCGCCCGCGCGCGATGATGGTGCTCTACGGGGCGTCGAGCGGGCAGGTCCCGCCGTTCAACCTGCAGCGGCTCAACTCGGGAGGGTCGCTGTTCGCTACCAGGCCCACCCTGGGGCACTACATCGCCACCGTCGAGGAACTGCGCTGGCGCGCCGGCGAGGTGTTCGACCTGGTCGCCAGCGGCGAGCTCGACGTCAGGATCGGCGGCACCTACCCGCTGGCCGACGCCGCCCAAGCGCACGAAGACCTGGCCGCCCGTCGCACCACGGGCAAGCTGCTCCTCATCCCGTGACGGACGACCAACCAGCGCTCGGCCGCCGGTCCGACCAGACCGTGGCGGACGACCAACCGCCGCGCGGCCCCCGACGCTACGAGACCGCGTTGCTCATCGTGGCCATGGCGGCGGCCGGGTTCAACCTGCGGATCGCGATCTCCAACCTCCCGCCGCTGTTTCCCGACCTGGCGTCCCGGCTACACCTGTCCACGGCGGAGTTGTCGCTGCTCGGAGCCACGCCGGTACTGTTCTTCGGCATCGCCTCCGCCTTCGCGGCCTGGCTGAACCGGCGCCACGGTGAGGAGCGGGTCCTGCTGGTCGCCCTTGGCGTGCTCGCCGCCGGGCTGGTCCTGCGCGGGGTGGCTCCCGGCGCCATGCTGTTCCCGGGGACGGCGCTGGCGGCCGCCGCGATCGCCATTCTCAACGTGCTGCTGGCCAGCATGGCCAAGCGGCGCTGGCCGGAGCGGGCCGGCTTCCTGATCGGCATCTACCTGACCGCGCTGTGCGTGGGCGCCATCCTCGCCTCACTGCTCGCCGTGCCGCTCTACCACGTCTCGGGCGATTCGTTCGGGCTGACGCTCGGCGTGTGGGCCGCGCCGGCGGTGCTGGCCATGCTGCTGTGGCTGCCTCAGCTCAAGTACGCCGACGCAGGCGCGGCCCGGTCGCTGGCCACCCAGGCGCCGCCGCGGATCGCGGTGCACAGGCGCGCCCTGGCCTGGCAGGTCACGGCGTTCATGGGGCTGCAGAGCCTGCTCTACTACGCGGCGCTGTCCTGGCTCCCCACGATCTTCCAGGACCGGGGTACCTCGGCGGTCACGGCCGGGAACCTGCTGGCCCTGATGGGCGTCGGAAACCTGATCGCCGCGCCGCTCGCGCCCGTGCTCGCACACCGCACCCCCGGCCAGCGCGCGCTCGTGGTGCCGTGCATGGCCGCGATGGCCGTCGGCCTGGCCGGATCCGTCTGGGCCCCGCTCGGCACGGCGCCGCTCTGGGTCCTGGTGCTCGGCCTCAGTCAGGGATCCTGCCTCGGCCTGTCCATTTACTTCATGATGGCGCGAGCTCCCGATCCGGGCACGGCGGCGTCATTGTCCGCCTTCGCGCAGTCCGGAGGCTACCTCATGGCCAGCGTCGGGCCGCTGGAGCTGGGGCTGCTGCACACGGTCACCGGCGGCTGGGGCATCCCGGTCGCGCTCCTGCTCGTCCTGGCCGCGGCCGGGATCGGCGTGGGCGTGCTCGCCGCGCGGCCGATAGTCCTTTCCGTCGGCCCGGTCAACGCCGCCGACCAGCAGGCGCCGGTCCAAATACGACACACGCGTCGGTTACCGGGCTTTGCCGACGGGCCATCTCCGATTTGCCGCCGTAAACTGCTTCCACGTTCCCGTCAGGCCCGCACCGCACGCGAGGAGCAACCTACCGTGACCCTGCTGGAGTGCATTAACGGCCCCGAGGACCTGAAGGGACTCAGCCAGGACCAGCTCACCCGCCTGGCCGGGGAGATCCGCGACGTCCTCATCGAGACCGTGAACAAGACGAGCGGGCACCTCGGGCCTAACCTCGGCGTCGTCGAGCTCACGATCGCCATCCACCGGGTCTTCGATTCGCCGCGGGACCGTATCGTCTTCGACACCGGTCACCAGTCGTACGTGCACAAACTGCTGACCGGGCGGGCCGCGGCCTTCGGCTCGCTGCGCCAGCGCGGTGGGCTGACGGGGTACCCGAGCCAGGCCGAGTCAGAGCACGATCTGGTCGAGAACTCGCACGCCTCCACCAGCTTGTCCTACGCCGATGGCCTGGCGAAGGCCTACAAGCTGCGCGGCGAGCGGGACCGGACGGTCGTCGCCCTCATCGGCGACGGGGCGCTCACCGGAGGTATGGCCTGGGAGGCACTGAACAACATCGCCGCGGCCAAGGACTCGCGGATCATCATGATCGTCAACGACAACGGCTGGTCCTACCAGCCGACGATCGGCGGCCTGGCCGAGCACCTGGCCGCGATCCGCGTCAACCCGCGGTACGAGCACGTCCTGCACTACATCAAGACCACGGTGTCGCGGGCCCCGCTGGTCGGCGCCCCGCTGTACGGGACGCTGCACGGCATCAAGAAGGGCATCAAGGACGTCCTGCAGCCGCAGGTGATGTTCGAGGACCTGGGCCTGAAGTACGTCGGCCCGATCGACGGGCACGACGAGCGGATGTGCGAGGCGGCGCTGCGCCGGGCGCGCGACTTCGGCGGCCCCGTGCTCCTGCACGTGATCACTAAGAAGGGGTTCGGGTACCCGGCCGCCGAGCAGAACGAGATCGACTGCCTGCACCAGGTCCCCGCGGCGGGCGCGCAGCCCGGCACGTGGAGCCGGGTATTCGGCGACGAGATGCTGGCCATCGGCGCGCGCCGGCCCGACGTCGTCGCGATCACCGCCGCGATGCTCTACCCGACCGGCCTGTCGCAGTTCGCCGCGGCGTACCCGGACCGGACCTACGACGTGGGGATCGCCGAGCAGCACGCGGTGACCAGCGCTGCGGGCCTGGCCATGGGCGGCATGCACCCGGTCGTGGCGATCTACTCGACGTTCCTCAACCGCGCCTTCGACCAGACGCTCATGGACGTGGCCCTGCACCGGCTCCCCGTGACGATCGTGCTCGACCGGTCCGGGGTGACCGGACCGGACGGCGCCAGCCACCACGGGATGTGGGACGGCTCGATCATGCAGCTCGTCCCGGGCATGAAGATCGCCGCGCCCAGGGACGCCAAGCGTGTCGCCGAGCTGCTCAACGAGGCGGTGGAGGTGTCCGACGGGCCGACGGTGGTCAGGTTCCCCAAGGGCAATGTGGGCGGGGAGGTCGAGGCCATCGCCAAGCTCGGCGGCATGGACGTGCTGCGGACGCCGCCCGAGGGCCTCGGGCCGGACGTCCTGCTGGCCGGCGCCGGGCCGATGGCGCTGACCGGGCTCGAGGTCGCGGACCGGCTCGCCGATCACGGGATCGGCGTCACCGTGGTGGACCCGCGGTGGACCAAGCCGGTCGATGAGGCCCTCGCCGAGGCCGCGCGGCAGCACCGGCTCGTAGTCGCGGTCGAGGACAACGGGCGGGTCGGCGGGTTCGGCGACGCGGTGGCCAGGCTGCTGCGCGATCACGACGTGGACGTGCCGGTGAAGACGTTCGGGCTGCCGCAGGAGTTCCTCCCGCACGGGACGCGCATCGAGGTGCTCGAAGAGGCGGGCCTCACGCCGCAGCAGCTGGCCCTGCGGATCACCGAGGCCGTCGCCCGCCGGTCATCCGGCGAGGCGCCAGACACGCAGGAGGCCGCGCCGGAAGCTCGGCCGGTCGATTGACTTCCGCGGCGGCCTGACCTCCTCAAGTCCGGCCATCCGCACCGCCAGCCCTAAGGGTCGAGTAGCGTAAATCTCCATGCTGAACGTAGCTGTGATCGGCTCAGGTCCTGCTGGGCTTTACGCCGCCGAGGCGCTGGTGAAGCAGGCCGCGGCGCTCCCGCTGCCGGTCCCCGTGCGGGTCGACGTGATCGACCGCCTGCCTACCCCGTACGGCCTGGTCCGCTACGGCGTGGCGCCCGACCACAAGTCGATCAAGTCGATCGCGCAGTACCTGCGCAAGGTGCTGGAAAGCCCCGACGTCCGCTTCGTCGGCGGGGTCAGGCTCGGCGAGGACGTCACCCGGGACGAGCTGGTCGCGTCGTACGACGCGGTGATCTACGCGACCGGGGCGATGCGGGACCGGCGGCTCGGCATCAGCGGCGAGGACCTGCCGGGCAGTTACGCCGCGACCGACTTCGTGAACTGGTACTGCGGCCACCCCGACGTGGACCCCGACGCGTTCACCCTGGACGCCGAGTCGGTGGCGGTGATCGGCGTGGGCAACGTGGCCGTCGACGTCGCCCGGATCCTGGCCAGGGATCCCGCCGAGCTGCACGAGACCGACGTGTCGCAGCCCGTCCTCGAGGCGCTGCAGGCGAGCAAGGTGCGCGAGGTGCACATGATCGGGCGGCGCGGTCCCGCGCACGCCAAGTTCACCACCAAGGAACTGCGCGAGCTCGGCGAGCTGCCCGGCGTCGAGCTGATCGTTCACGCCAACGAGGCTGATTTGAACGCGTTCGACTTGGCCGGCGAGGGGACGGCTCTCGTCGAGGAGGACCGGCGCGTCCGCGGCAACCTGGTGGCGATCACGAAGTGGGCCGAGGGCGGGGGCGCCGAGCCGTCCGCGTCCGGGCATTCCCGCCGGCTGATCGTCAGGTTCTGGCTGCGGCCGACCGAGATCCTCGGCACCGACCGGGTCACCGGGCTGACCCTCGAGCGGACCGCCATCGACGCCAGCGGGACCTTCGGCGGCACCGGCCAGTTCGAGACGCTGCCCGTCCAGATGGTGCTCCGCTCGGTGGGGTATCAGAGCATCCCGCTGCCGGGCGTGCCGTTCGACTCGCGGGCCTACGTGGTCCCGAACGCGCAAGGCCGCGTCCTCGGTCCAGACGGGTCACCGCTGCCGGGGGAGTACGTAGCCGGATGGCTCAAGCGCGGCCCGACCGGCGTGATCGGCACCAACAAGTCCGACGCCGCGGAGACCGTCCGCAGCCTGCTCGAGGACCTGGCCGGCGGCCCGGGCGCTGCTGACGTCCAGCTGCCCCGCGCTGGCCTGCTCAAGTTCCCCGACGCCGAGGCGGCCGTGGACGCCGAACCAGAGGACTGGCCCCTGGCGGGCGTGCTCGCCGGGCGCGGGATCAGTCCCGTCTCCTACGCCGAATGGCTGCGCATCGAGACCGCGGAGGCCGACCTGGCCAAGGCCCTCGGCCGGGGTGAGCGCGTCAAGCTGCACAACAGCGAAGCCATCTGGTCCGCCTGCCGCCCGCGCGATTAGAAACCTGCGAGCGGTTCGGCCGGACTCCTCCAGAGCGCCGCCCGAAGCACTCCCGGGCCGGAATGTCACTGCCCGTCCGCATCATGGATCCGAAGGCGGGACGGCCACGGTGGATGACGGAGGCAAGGCGGAATGACTGACCACAACGGCGTCCTGACGATGCAGCGGCTCATGCTAGCCGGGGCACTCGGGATGACTATGGCGCGGAAGGCGGCGGCGATCCTGGAGGGCGAGCCGGGCTCAAGGGCCCAAGGCGGCCCGCCCCAGCCGCCCGAGGGCGCGGTGCTGCGGGCGATCCTGGACGCGGCCAACGAGTGCCTGGGGCACTTCGACGACCGGCCCCCGGCGGAGCGGTGGTGCGATGCGCTGCTCCAGCTCCTCGACCTGGCCGCCTTCGCGGCCGACCTGGGCGCGGCAGCCTGACGGACCCCGGTACCCAGCCGGCCCGGCTGGCCAGCTCAGCCGGCGGGCTGGGCCGCGGCCGCCGGTCCGGCGGGGGGACCGGCCGGGCCCGCCTGGCCGGATGCTCCCGGGGTCTTGCGGCCTGCGTTGCGCACGGGGGCCAGCGCGGTGGCGGCGATCGCCGTCACCGCCATCCCCGCGGCGACCACGGCCATGGCCGCGGCCGGGGACAGCACCTGGAGCAGGAAGCCCGCCAGGAGCGAGCCGAGCGGGATCACGCCCCACGCCACCTGCACGCTGACGCTGCTCGTCCGGCCCATCATCTCGTTGGGCGTGATCTGCATCCGGTACGTCTGGGCCGACACGTTCCAGGCCGGGCCGACGAACCCCATGACCGCCACCGTCGGGTACAGCCAGGCCACGCCGTGCACGACCGCGATCAGCGCGAGGAGCACCGTCCAGATCCACATGCAGCCCGTGATCGTGAGGCCGGCCGGGATGGTGCGCTGGAACCAGGGGGCCACCAGCGCGCCGGCGAGACCGCCCACGCCAAAGCAGCCGACGATGATGCCGATCTGCGCGGGCGAGGCCCCGTCGTGCCTGCCGAGCACGATGATGCCGAGGACGACCACCTGGAGCAGCACGTTAACCGCGGCGCCGAAGATCGAGGCGTACCGCAGGAACGGCTGCCGCCAGGTGAAGACCAGCCCCTCGCGGAGCTCGGCCCGCAGCCTGCGCCAGGACCCGCCCTGGGCCGCGTCCGGGGCGCCGGCCCGGGCGGTCGCCTGCATCGGCGTCCTGATCAAGGGGAGCGTCACGAGCGAGGCCAGGTACGACACCGCGTCCGCCGCGAACGGCGCGGCCCGCGACAGCCCGAACAACGCGCCACCCAGCGCCGGGCCCGCCAGCTGCGCGACGTTGGTCCGCGCCTCGTTCTGGCTGATGGCGGTGGAGCGCTGGGCGGGGTGGACGAGCATCGGCAGCGCGGCGCGCTCGGCCAGGTTGAAGAAGATGGTCGCGCCGCCCTCGGCGAAACCGGCCAGGAGGATCTGCGCGTAGGTGAGGTCCGCGGCCCAGAAGGCGATGGCGATGCTGCCGACCGCCGCCAGCCGGATCACGTCGCAGGCGATCATGATCCGCTTCCGGTCGTACCGGTCGGCCAGCATCCCGGCCGGGAGCGGGAACAGCAGGTAGCCGAGCATGGCCGCGAAGCCGGCGATCCCGGCCTTGGCCGGTGAGCCGGTCATGGCCAGGACGAGCAACGGATAGGCGATCCTCGACGTCTGCGAGCCGAGCAGCGACAGCGCCTGGCCGCTCCAGAGCAGCTGGAAGTCCCGGTTGCGCCGCAGCGGAACCGGTTCACCCGTGGCGGCGCTCATGCGGTCAACATACGTGCGGACCCCAGCCCGCGGCCACCCGAGCGGACGGGAGGGAAATCGCCCGAAGCAGACGAAAACCGTGTTTACAGGGTTAACCCGCTCGCGGGCGGGGGATCGTCACAAGCAAAGCCAGATGGGGACGGCGATGACGAGGTACGGCCATATCGGGTGGCGCGTGACCGCGGTAGTGGCCTTCGCGGGAACTGCCGCACTCGCCGTCATCCTCACCCATGTTCCGGCCCATCCCGCTCAGGCGACCCTGTCCTCGAACCTCACGCAAACCGCCTGCTCCCCGTCCGGGCTCGAGGCGTGGGTCGGGCTCGGGACGACGGGTTCGCCGCCGGGGACGAGCCAGCGTCCCCAGCTCGCCGCGGGCACCTCGTACACCCTGGAATTCACCAACGTCTCCTCCCGCGCGTGCAGCCTCTACGGCTATCCCCAGGTCACCGCCTACGCGAACGCCCAGATCGGCAGCGCGGCCGTCGACGACACCTCGGTACGCGCGCAACCGGTGATGCTCGAGCCGGGGGCGACGGCGCACTCGGTGCTGCGCATCACCGGCACCGGCCGGTTCCAGCCGAACGCGTGCGGGCAGGTGATCGCGCCCGAGCTGAGGGTCATGCTGCCGGATCAGGCCCGCCCGTCCTTCGTGGCGGTCCACCTGGCGGCCTGCTCCCGGAAGGGCCTGGCGTTCATGAGCGTGCAGCCGATCCAGCCCAGGCCGGGCATACCTGGAGCCGGATTCCCGATGCCCTGAGCTGACCGGGGGTGACACCACCGCTCGTTCGGGGAAAATGGGTCTCATGGAACGGCCACCCGTAGGAAAGCGCATGAGGGCGCAGCGCTGCCCGAAGAGCGTTACCTGGACCGCGAGGAGAGCTGGCTCCGGTTTAACGAACGGGTGCTCGAGCTCGCGGAGGACGAGTCCGTTCCGCTGCTCGAGCGGGTGAGGTTCCTGGCCATCTTCGCGAACAACCTGGACGAGTTCTTCATGGTCCGGGTGGCCGGGCTGGTCAGGAGGATGGTGGCCGGGTTCCCCGTCGAGGGGACCGGGGTCCGGCTGCCCCGGCAGGTGCTCGAGGACACGCTGGACCTGGCGGGCGAGCTGACGGTCAGGCACGCCCGGGCGTTCAGCGAGCGGATCAGCCCCGAGCTCACCGAGCACGGGATCGAGATCCTGCGCTGGAAGGAACTGTCGTCGCACGAGCGCGACACCCTCAGCGAGCTGTTCCGGCAGCGCATCTACCCGGTGCTCACCCCGCTGGTGGTGGACCCGGCCCACCCGTTCCCGTTCATCTCCGGGCTCTCGCTCAACCTGGCCGTCATCATCGCCGACCCGAGGACCGACAGCACCATGTTCGCCAGGGTCAAGGTGCCGCCGCTGCTGCCCAGGTTCCTCGCGATGGCCCAGAACCGGTACGTGCCGATCGAGGACGTCATCGCCGCGCACATGACGGACCTGTTCGGCGGCGCGGAGGTGATCGAGCAGCACGCGTTCCGCGTCACCCGGATCAGGGACCTGGAGGTGGACGAGGACATCACCGAGAACCTGCTGCAGGCGATGGAGCGGGAACTCGTCCGGCGCAGGTTCGAGCCCGCGGTCCGGCTCGAGATCGAGGACACGATGTCCGCCGACGTCCTGGACAAGCTGGTCACCGAGCTCGGCATCGAACCGCGCGCGGTGTACCGCGTGAACGGGCCCCTCGACCTGAGCGGGCTGTCCGCCATCGCCGACCTGAGCATCGGCGAGCTCCGCTACCCGGCGTTCGTCCCGTCCAGCCGGGCGGTCGCCAAGGACTCCAGCATCTTCACCGCCATCGCCGAACGCGACATCTTGGTCCAGCACCCGTACGACTCGTTCGCCGCCTCGGTCGAGCGGCTGATCCAGGAGGCCGCCGACGACCCGGGCGTGCTCGCGATCAAGCAGACGCTCTACCGGACCAGCGGCCAGTCGCCGATCGCGGACGCGCTGATCGACGCCGCCGAGGCGGGCAAGCAGGTCGTCGTGGTGGTGGAGATCAAGGCCAGGTTCGACGAGCGGGCCAACATCACGTGGGCGCGCAAGCTGGAGGAGGCGGGCTGCCACGTCGTCTACGGCTTCGTGGGGCTGAAGACGCACTGCAAGATGGCGCTGATCGTGCGCCAGGAGTCCGACGGCTCGCTACGCCGGTACTGTCACCTCGGCACCGGCAACTACCACCCGACCACCGCCCGCTTCTACGAGGACTTCGGCGTGCTCACCGCGGATCCCGCGGTCGGCGAGGACGTCACCTCGCTGTTCAACCACCTCACCGGGTACAGCCGCCCGGGCTCGTACAACCGGCTGCTCGTCGCGCCGGAATCGATGCGGAACGGCATCGTGAGCCGGATCGACGCCCAGGCCGAGCGGGCTCGGGCGGGACGGCCGGCCAAGATCGCGTTCAAGTCCAACGCGCTCGTCGACGAGGTGGTGATCGACGCGCTCTACCGGGCCTCGCAGGCAGGGGTGCCCGTCGACATGTGGATCCGCGGCATCTGCGCGCTGCGGCCCGGCATCGCGGGACTATCGGAGAACATCAGGGTCCGCAGCGTGCTCGGCCGGTTCCTCGAGCACTCGCGCATCTACGCGTTCGGGGCCGACGAGGACGAGGGCGCGGAGGTCTGGATCGGCAGCGCCGATATGATGCACAGGAACCTGGACCGGAGGGTGGAGCTGATCGTGCAGGTCGCCGACCCCGCCCACCAGCGGCGGGTGCGTCAGTTCATGGATCTCGGCATGGACGACGGCACCTCGTCGTGGTGGCTCAACCCGGACGGGTACTGGACGCGGCACAACCGGGATGAGTGGGGGAACCCGCTGCGTGACGTGCAGGAGACACTGGTCGGGGAACGGCGGGTTCGTTCGGCCGATGAGCCGGGCTTATGGCCCGGCCCCGGTGAATGAGGTGATCCTCGCGGCGGGGGCGGTGGTGTGGCGCCCCGGCGCGGGCGGCGCTTCCGGGGTCGAGGTCCTGCTGATCCACCGGGAGCGGTACGACGACTGGTCGCTGCCCAAGGGAAAGCGCGAGCGGGGGGAGCACCTGCTGATCACCGCCGTGCGGGAGGTCTTCGAGGAGACCAGCGTCCGTCCCGTGCTCGGCCCCAGGCTGCCGACGACGGAGTACCTGGCCGCCGGGCGGCCCAAGCGGGTCGACTACTGGTCGGCGGTCGGCCCGGATACGGTAGCCGAGGCCAGCCACGAGATCGACGCCGTGTCCTGGGTACCGCTCGGGCAGGCCGCCGGCCACCTGAGCTACGCGCACGACGCTGCCGTGGTGGCCGCCCTCCGGCCGCGGCCGACGGTCCCGCTGATCCTGCTGAGGCACGCCTCGGCGGGCCAGCGCACCGCGCACCCCGACGATGACGCCAGGCGCCCGCTGGACGCCGAGGGCGCGATCGACGCGCGGCTGCTGGCCGGCCTGCTGGCCTGCTTCGCCCCACGCGCCCGGGTCCTGTCTTCGCCTGCGTTGCGGTGCCTGGAGACGGTGCAGCCGTTCGCGGCGGAGTTCGGCGGGTCCGTCGAGGCTGAGCCGGCGCTGGCGGTATCGCGCCGACCCTCCGACTTTTCTTCAGCCCGAACGAGCGTTGGTGACTCCCTCGCCACCCTCCTGCGTGACCTGGTGGCGGCGGACCGGGCGGCGGTGGTCTGCCTGCACCGGGAGAACCTGCCCCAGGCGCTGGCCGCGGCCTGTACGGCCCTCGGGGCTCCATCGGCCGTCCCGGACGACCCCGAACTGCCCAAGGGCGGCTTCTGGGTCGTGCACGCGGCGTCCGGGACGCTAGCCGCCCTGGAGCGCTACGACCTACGCGAACCCCAGGATGCCCCAGATGCCCAGAACCCCCAGATGACCCTCAGGGCAACTCCCGAGTAGCGGAGTCCCCCCCGTCCCCCTCGTCGCCGTCCCCCTCGTCATCCTCGACCCCAGAGTCCTCCTGAGCACCAGGGTCTTCCTGGGTCGCAAGGTACTCATGGGCCGCAGAGTACTCTTCTATAGAGGATCTTATCTTGCTCTCAGGGTCCCCTAGAGTCCTGGAGTCCTCTTCAACCCCGTGGCCCTCTTCAGTCTCAAGGACCTCTTCGGCCCCAGGGTCTTCCTGGGTCGCAGGGGCCTGCTCAGCCTCTGGGGTCTCTGGTGTTGCTGGAGCGGCCGAGGCGGCTCGGTGGCGGCGACGACGGACGACGCGGCGGATGATGTAGCCGGCAAGTAGGACGGCGAGGGCGAGGAGCACGTAGACCGCGTACCGGTTGACGTCGTGGTAGATCGTGCCGATCGTGTCGCCGGCCACGTACCCGATGCTCACCCAGGTGGCGACCCAGGCGCAGGCCCCGAGCACGTTGAACCAGCCGAAGGTGAGCCACCGCATTTGGGTGAGGCCGGCGATGATGCCGTTGGCCTCGCGCAGGCCCACGATGAATCTGGCGATGACCACGACGATGCCGCCGAAGCGCGAGACGGTCGCCTCGGCCCGGTCCAGGTGGTGCGACTTGACGAAGACCCACTTGCCGTAGCGCAGGATCAGCTCGCGCCCGGCGAACCGGCCGATCAGGTAGCCGATCTCGGCCCCGGCGATCGATGCGGCGACCGAGACCACGCCGACCTCGACGATGTTCAGCCCAGCCCGGCCCGTGCCCGCGAAGACGGCGCCCGCGATCATGGCCAGCTCGCCGGGGACCACGGGGACGCCGATGTTCTCCAGCAGGAGCAGGAGGGCGATGGCCCCGATGCCGTAGTGGTCGAGCGGGCCGGCCAGTGCGTTGAGGAACCCGGGCAGCGGAGTCCCGTGAAGGCCCGCGCTAGCCAGAGTTTTCATGCTCAGGTGTCTCCCGGGTCCGGCGGTTTGCTCTTCCCGGCGTTGAACGCGTCGGCGATAGGACCCGCGGTGAGCTCGACCTGCCAGGCCCTAGCCCCGTACGACGCCAATGCCGCGCCCACCGTCACCGGGTCGCTCGGCTCGGGGGGATCCCAGCTGAGCCTGCGCAGCACGTCGGGGGAAAGCAGGTTCTCGACAGGTAGCTTACTGGCCTCGGCGATGGCACTGGCCACGGAGCGCGCCGCGGCCAGGCGCGCGGCGGCGACTGGGTCGCGCTCGGCCCAGCGGTGCGCGGGCGGCGGCCCGTTCGGTATCGCGCCGCCGGCGGCATCGGGCAGTTCGGCGTCGGCGCTGGTCCGCGCTCGGGTGACCGCGGCCAGCCACTCGTGCTCGTGCCTGCGGGCCTGGCGGCTGGCGAACCCGCCGATCCGCATGAGCTGCCCGGTGCTGACCGGAAGCGTCCTGGCCGCCTCGATGATCGACGTGTCGGGCAGGACGCGGCGCGGCGACAGGTCCGCGGCCTGGGCGATCTTGTCCCTGGTGATCCACAGCTCCCGGACGACGGCCAGCCCGCGCCTCGATTGCACGCGGTGTATCCCGGACGTGCGCCGCCACGGGTCCGCCCGGGCCGTCACGGGCTTGGCGGCGAGCACCGCTTCGAACTCCTGGCGGGCCCATTCGGTCTTGCCCTGGGCGGCGAGCTCGTCGGCCAGAGCGTCGCGCAATTCGATCAGTACCTCGACGTCGAGGGCGGCGTACCGCAGGAGTTCGGTCCGCAGGGGGCGGATCGACCAGTCGGCCGCCGAATGACCCTTCTCCAGGTGGAACCCGAGCACCTCCTCGACCAGTGTGCCGAGGGCGACCCGGGGGTACCCGAGCAGCAGGCCGGCCAGTTCGGTGTCGAACAGCCGCCGGGGCCGGAAGCCGATCTCCGCGAGGCAGGGCAGGTCCTGTGACGCCGCGTGCAGGACAGCCTCGGCGTCGGCTAGGGCGGCGTCGAGGCCGGAAAGCCCGGGAACGGTGGTTGGGTCGATCAGGACGGTCCCGGCTCCCGCCCGCCGCAGCTGGACCAGGTACGCGCGCTGCCCGTACCGATAGCCGGAGGCACGCTCGGCGTCGACCGCCACGGGGCCAACACCTCGGGCCAGCCGGTCCGTGACCTCGGCTAGGGCGGCGCTGGTCTCGACCACGGGAGGCAGGCCGTCCCGCGGCTCGAGCAGTGGAATGGCCTGGTGGGGCCCGTCGTTCCCGCCGACCTCAGGGCCAGCGCTCACCCGTGCCCCGGCGGCCGCAGCGCGCGGGTGCCCGGCGGTTCCAGGCCGGCCGCGGCCGACAGGCAGTCGCACCACGCCGCGATGTGCGCGGGCAGGTCCAGGACGTCCAGGCCGGGCTCGCCCGGGCCACTGGCCCTGGCCGTTCGCCCGGATCGCTTGCGCCCGGTGGTCCGGCTGGGGCCGCCGGGGGGCGCGGGAGACCAGGAGGCGCGCAGCTCGAACCCGGTGAGGGGCTGCTCGTCCCGCTTGGTGCCGAACCCCTCGGTGATGACCCTGGTCACCGTGCCGCTCGGCTGTGCGTAGCCGGGCACCTGCTGGTCCAGTGCCTCGGACAGCCAGCTCCACCCGACCTCGCCGAGCAGCGGATCGGCGGCGATCTCCGGCTCCACCTCGGCGCGGATGTACGCCACCAGCCTGAATACGCCGTCCCAGCCTTCCTGGCCGTCCGGGTCGTAGAGCAGCACCAGCCGTCCCCACGCGACGTCCGCGCCGTCGCGCTGGACCGCGGCCGCGATGGCTGTGGCGAAGGGGGCCAGTCGTTTGGGCGCGGGGACGTCCTCGAAGGCCAGGTTCCGGTCGGCCTGGTCGTCGCGCCCCTGCTGGAAGGCGGCCACCGCGGCGGCGAACGTCGCCTCGCCCGGACTGCCCGCGGGGAGCGCTGGCGTGTCGGCTGCCGTCAGCGGCGTGCCTGCCGCTTCTGGGCCGGTTACCGCGCCCGGCCGCCGCGCCGCCCCCGATCGCGCGGTACGCCGACTCCCCGGCTCGTCACCCGGCTTCATGACCCGAGCGTACGTGTCACTCATATGCTTCTCGCGCGAGGCCATAGGTTCATCCCCGAACACCGTGTTTCATGCAAGTTCGACCGATTCAGGTTCAGCCTAGAACCAGTACGGATCGGGTAGGTCGGTTACGCCGCCCGGGACACGGGCACGCTGATCGCGAACTCGGCGAGCGGGAGGCCGATGAGCAAGGCGCCGCCGCACGCGGTGCAGGCCCATTCCGGGCAGTCGCCATCCCGGGTGTCGGGGCAACCGCCCGGCTCCGCGTGGAACTGCTCGAATAGTCGCTCGTCGCTGCATCCGGTGCAGTACCGGGTCAGGTGCGTCATCCTGGCGACCTCCTCCTTGCGGTTCAGCACGGACTGCGCAGGGTTGAAAGCAATCTGATGCCGATCCTGACACGCCCGTGTGCCCGCCCGTGGGATATCGGGCGGCGTGTCTGCCGTCGGTCCGGACCTCGCATATCGGGCACGCGCATGTGAGACGATCCCTGACGTGACCGATGTCCCGCTGAAGTCCCCATTCCTGCAGGCCTGCCGGAGGGAGCCGGTTGACCGCACGCCCGTCTGGTTCATGCGGATGGCGGGCCGCTCGCTGCCCGAGTACCGCAAGGTCCGGGAGGGCGTCTCGATGCTCGATTCGTGCACGCGCCCCGACCTGATCACCGAGATCACCCTGCAGCCCCTGCGCAGGTACGACGTAGATGCGGCCATCTTGTACAGCGACATCGTGGTACCGCTGCGCGCGATCGGGATCGACGTCGACATCAAGGCAGGCATCGGCCCGGTGGTGGCGACCCCGGTCCGGACGCCCGCGGACTTGGAGCGGCTGCGCCCGCTGGATCCCGGTGACGTGCCGTACGTGACCGAGGCGATCCAGATGCTGGTTTTCGAGCTCGGTGGGCGCCCGCTGATCGGCTTCGCGGGCGGGCCGTTCACACTCGCGTCCTACCTGGTGGAAGGGGGGCCGTCCAAGAATCACGACCTGACCAAGGCGCTCATGTACGGCCACCCGGAGCTGTGGCACGCGCTGCTCGCCCGGCTAGCCGACATCACGATCTCGTTCCTCCAGGTCCAGGTGGCGGCGGGGGCCTCGGCCGTCCAGCTGTTCGACTCGTGGGCCGGGGCGATCGGCCCGGACGACTACCGGCAGGCCATACTCCCGCATACCAGCCGGATCTTC
The DNA here is from genome assembly GCA_963795795.1 of uncultured Actinomycetes bacterium. GTDB lineage: Bacteria > Actinomycetota > Actinomycetes > Streptosporangiales > Streptosporangiaceae > Palsa-504. The sequence continues at coordinate 443,710 of CAWCJS010000003.1, forward strand.
GCCGCGCTTGAGCCCGCGGGCGTGCCGCGCATCCACTTCGGGGTCGGCACGGGCGAACTGCTCGGCCTGATGGGCGAGGCCGGGGCCGACGTGGTCGGGGTCGACTGGCGGATCCCGCTGGACGAAGCCGCCCGGCGGGTGGAGCCGGGCAAGGCCCTGCAGGGCAACCTGGACCCGGCGATCCTGCTCGCCCCCTGGGAGGTCATCGAGGAGCGGGCCAGGGACGTGGTCGCGCGCGGGCGCACCGCCGAGGGCCACGTGTTCAACCTGGGACACGGCGTCCTGCCGGAAACCGATCCCGGCGTGCTGGCCAGGCTCACCGACTTCGTGCACGACGAGTCCGCGCACGCGCTCGCCTGAGCGCGCCGGGCCCTCCGGCTCGCCCGGCCCCGCCGGGCCTGCCCGGCCCCGTCAGGGCTTCCAGTGGGCGATGAAGCCGAGGTACCGGTCGGCTATCTCGCGGCGCGCATTGACCGCCGCGCTCTCGCTGGCGCCGAACGCCTCGTACCGGCTCACCACGTCCTCCCAGATGCTGCGTCCGATCGCGAAACCGACGAACGCGTCGACCTGGCTGGCCACCTCGAGCCAGTGGTCGAGCCGCTCGGCGGGCGCGTCGCGGCCCAGGACGATCAGCTCAGCCGTGCGGCCGCCCGTCTTGGCCTGCGCGGCCACCTGCTGCGCGGCCGCGACGGTCTCCAGGCCCTCGACCTTCCACAGCGCGGGCTCGACGCCGTGCGCCTGGTTGTCGGCGATGACCTGGGCGACCAGGCCGGGGCGGATGTCGCGGTCGTAGGCGCCGGCGTCGTGGCCCGCCTGGGCCAGTTGGGCATCGGTGGCGGGCACGAGGAGCTCGTACAGCAGGGGCACGCCGACGGTCCGCAGCCCGGCGCCGACCTGCGCCAGGCTGGCGAGCTGGGCGTCGCGCTGGGCCGCGTCGAAACCGGGGTTGTCACGGATGAGCACCTTGGCGTAGTCGGGCTTGACCGACTCGATGTGCTCGAGCCACTGGTCGCCCCATTCCAGCGTGAACCAGTCGTGCCCGCTGGCCTCGACCGGCACCGCCAGCACCATCGGGTCGGTGCTGCCCTTGACGGCGTCGATGACGTCCTGGCCGTACCGCTCGTCCACGAGCACCCCGATGCGCCCGGAGGTCACCTTGGGCAGCGCCGTCCGCAGGCCCTCGTAGATCAGCATCTTGGCGGATGTCATCGCGTCGACCTGCGCCTGGTCCGGGTCGTCGTCCTTGACCTCGAACAGGGTCCGGCCGAACGACTCGCGGTGGTCCATGGCCAAGATGAACAGCGGATCGTCGTGCCGCGGCTGCCATCCCGAAGTTCCCGTCATGGGCAGGACGCTACCCGATCACCCTCGGGCCGACGGCTGCACCGTCAGTACCTTTTGGAGAAACCCGGACCAACACTTGGTCACCGCAGACCACGACAGGGCAGCCGAGAGCGGGGCCGCGCCCGGCCCCGCTCCCGCTCCGTCGGCTAGTTGTCTTGTGGGGCAGGCCGGGCCGTCGGCCTGCGGCGGAGCAGCCAGCGTCGGCCCCGGTAGAGCACAAACGCGACGACGGCCGCGACGACGGCGAACGGTGCCACGGCGCCGAGGAAGGCCAGCGTCCAGTCCACCGCGATCCGCAGGCCGTGCCAGCCGGCCTTCCAGCCGCCGCCCAGCGACGGCGGGGCGTTCCGGTGGTGGACCGGCGGCTTGGCCTTCGGGCCGAGGATGGTGACGGTCACCGTCGCGTAGGTCGTCTCGTGGCTGAGGGCCCGCTGCTGCGCTTCCAGCGATTCCAGCTGGGATTCCTCCTGGTTGATCTGGTTCTGCACGTTGAGCAGTTCATTGACCGAGCCGGCGTGTGACAGGAGCGCGCGCAGCTGGGCGATGGCCGCCTCGAACGAGGCGACCTGGCTGTTCACGTCGGCGACCTGCTCGGTCACGTCCTGGGCCTGCTGCTGCAGCGATAGCTGCGTGCCGAGGCTGGTCGCGAGCTCGCCGAGGGTACCCGCGTACGAGGTCACCGGAATCTTCAGCGTGACGGTGGCGGTGGCCCGCGACGGGTGATCCGGGTTGGCCGAGTTGTTCTCGCTCGAGACGTAGCCGCCGATGCCCTCGGCGATCTGGGTGGCCTTCGTGACCGCGGAATCGACGTTCTGCGCCCGGACGGTCAGCTGGGCGGTGTAGATGATGGAGCTGGCTGGCACCAGCTGCGCGGTCGTGACGGCGCGGCTGCCCGGCGCCGACAGCCCGAGGCTCGTGCCGGCCGCCGCGCTGGCCATGGGGGAGGGTATCGTCGCCGCCGCTCCGGCCGGCAGTGCTCCCTTCATGGCGCCGCTTGTCGCGCCCGAGCTAGACGCGCTGCTCGAGCATCCGGCCAGGAATAGTGCTCCGCCGAGCATGGCGGCGACAGCGGCCAGCCCGGCGACCCCGAATCGTGTGCGGCAGGTCCGCGCGGACCGGCCCTGCAAACCCTGTACGTTCAGCATGCCGATGTGACGGCGGCCACACCCGCCCGGTTCCGCCGACCTTGGTCACGATCGCGCAGCGGCCCGGTCACAACCCTTTATCTGCAAGGCTGGAGGCATGCATCCAACGGACGCGCGGCGCCACGTGGTGGTCGTGGGGGGCGGGGTCGCCGGGCTCGCGGCGGCGTTCTTCCTCAGGGACGAGCCGGTCCGGGTGACCATCCTGGAGGGATCGCCGCGGCCGGGCGGCAAGCTGTGCGTGTCGGAGATCGAGGGCGTCGCCGTCGACGAAGGGGCGGAGGCCCTGCTCGTGACCAGGCCGGAAGGCACCGGGCTGATCGCTGAGCTGGGACTGGGCGGTGAGCGCGTCGACCCGGGAACGACGTCCTCGGCGATCTGGACGCTCGGGGCACTGCATCCGCTGCCGCGGCGCCAGTTCATGGGCGTGCCCTCCGACATGGCGGAGCTGGCCAAGTCCGGAGTGCTCTCAGGCGAGGGGATGGCCCGGGCCAGCCAGGACCTCGAACTGCCCCCGACCGACCGCGACGGCGACGTGGCGGTAGCGCGGTACGTCGGCGCCCGGCTCGGCGCCGAGGTCGTCGACCGGCTGGTTGACCCGCTGCTCGGGGGCGTGTACGCCGGCCGTTCACAGGAGCTGTCCTTTGACGCGACGTTGCCGGCGCTGGCCACCGCCTCGCGGAACTACACCTCGCTCGCGGAGGCGGCCGGGTCCTTGCTCCCTTCGGCTCCGCCAGCTGACCGGGACGGCAGGCCCGCGCCGGTCGGGTCGGTGTTCACCACGCTGGCCGGCGGACTCGGCACGCTGCCCGAGTTCCTGGCGAAGGCGTCGGGCGCTCACGTGCGCACCGGCGCCGTGGCCCGCGACCTGTCCCCGGCCGAGGGCGGCGGCTGGCGGCTCACGGTGGGATCGGCCGCGGCCCCGGAGCAGGTCGACGCCGACGCGGTGATCCTCGCCGTCCCGGCGCGGCCGGCTGGCCGGCTGCTCGCCGGAGTGCCGGGCGCCTCGGCCGTCGCCGCGGCGCTCGCCGAGATCGCCTACGCGAGCATGGCGATCGTCACGCTGGCGTACCCGCGCTCCGCCTTTCCCGCGCCCGGGCTGGCGGCGTTCGGCTGGAGCGGGTACCTGGTTCCCGCCGTCGACGGGCGGGCGGTCAAGGCCGTCACCTTCTCCACGGTCAAGTGGCCCCACCTGACCGGGTCGCCCGAATCCGGCGCGGCGGCGGTGGAGATCGTCCGGTGCTCGGTGGGCCGCATCGGCGAGGAAGCGCTTCTGCAGCGCGCCGACGACGAGCTCGCCTCGCTGGCCGCGGCGGAGCTCGCGGCGGCGACCGGGGTACGCGGCGGGCCGGCCGCCACCCGCGTCACCCGCTGGGGCGGGGCGCTGCCCCAGTACACGGTGGGACACCTGGACCGGGTGGCGAGGATCCGAGCGGGGGTCGCGGCCCAGCCAGGCCTGGCCGTCTGCGGCGCGGCCTACGACGGGGTGGGCATACCGGCCTGCATCGGCACCGCCCGCGCGGCGGCCAGCCAGGTCACGGCGTTCCTCGCGGCGCGGCGCTGACCGGTGCCGCACGGTCCGTCGGCGTGGCCGACAATGGTGGCATGTCTGACGAACACGGGATGACCGAGCCGGGCGGTCCGGAGACCGAGGCGGCCGGGACCGCGGACGCGGCGCACAGGCTCAGGGCGCGCGAGCTCAACGAGCTGGTCCGGTACACGATGTGGTCGGTGTTCCGGGTGGCCGACCGGACCGCGCTGGAGGCCGGCGGGCCCGGCAACGCCGCGGCCGAGGTCGCCGACCTGCTTGACCAGGCCGCGGGCAAGGGCGTCGTCACCCGCGGCTGCTACGACATCCAGGGCTTCCGGGCCGACGCGGACTACATGTTCTGGTGGGTGGCACCGACCTCGGATGAGCTTCAGGAGCTGTACGTCCGGTTCCGCCGGACCCGGCTCGGCCGCCTCAGCGAGCCGGTCTGGTCGGCGATGGCACTGCACCGCCCGGCCGAATTCAACAAGAGCCACATCCCGGCCTTCCTGGCCGAGGAGGAACCGCGCGCGTACGTCAGCGTCTACCCGTTCGTCCGCTCGTACGAGTGGTACCTCCTCGATCCGGCCGAACGCCGCAGGCTGCTCGCCGAGCACGGGATGATGGCTCGCGAGTACCCCGACGTCAGGGCCAACACGGTCGCTTGCTTCGCGCTCAACGACTACGAGTGGATGCTCGCCTTCGAGGCCGACGAGCTGCACCGGATCGTGGACCTCATGCGCCACCTGCGCGGGGCCGAGGCCCGGTTGCACACCCGGGTCGAGATCCCGTTCTACACCGGCCACCGCAAGCCCGTGCGCGCGCTCGTGGCCGACCTCACCTGACCGGACCGCGGGGTGGCTGACGACCTGCAGGTGAACGGCTGGCTGGTGATACCGGCCGCCGAACTGCACGAGCGGTTCTCCCGGTCGTCAGGACCCGGCGGCCAGTCCGTCAACACCGCGGACAGCCGGGTCGAGCTCTCCTTCGACGTCCAGCAGTCGTCTGCGCTCCCGCCATGGGCCCAGGCCAGGGCGCTCGAGCGCCTCGCCGGCCGCCTGACCAGCGGCGTCCTGACCGTGACCGCGTCGGAGCAGCGCAGCCAGCTCGCGAACCGCCAGGCCGCCCGGGCCCGGCTGGCCGCCCTGCTGAGGGACGCCATCGCCCCGCCGCGGCGCCCGCGCGTCCCGACCCGGCCGACCCGGGGCTCGAACGAGCGCCGCCTGGAGGCCAAGCGCACCCGCGCCGCCGTCAAGCGAACCCGCCGCTACGACACCCGAGACCCCGACTAACCGGATCTCAGCGGCCGGAAGAACGTGGCGCTGTGCGCTGTTCGGATCAGTCGTGGAGGACATCGCCGCCCTGACCTTTGGTTCCCGGCAGGTGCCGCTGTCGGTCCTGGACCTGGCCCCGGTGCCGGAGGGCGGGAACGTCGGTGACGCGCTGCGCGCGACCATCGACCTGGCCCGGCAGGCCGAGCGGCTCGGGTTCCGCCGGTTCTGGGTCGCCGAGCACCACAACATGCCCGGCATCGCGAGCTCGGCGCCGCCCGTGCTGATCGGCCATATCGCCGACGCGACCGCGGCCATCCGGGTGGGCTCCGGCGGTGTCATGCTGCCCAACCACGCCTCGCTGGTGATCGCCGAGCAGTTCGGCATGCTGGAGGCGCTCCACCCCGGCCGCATCGACCTGGGCATCGGCCGGGCGCCGGGCACCGACCCGGTGACCGCCGCCGCGCTGCGCCGGTCGCCCGAAGGGCTGTCGGCGGATGACTTCCCCGACCAGCTCATGGACCTGCTCGGGTTCTTCACCGGCCGCTGGCCGGAGGACCACCCGTTCGCCCGGATCACCGCGGTGCCCGGCCAGGACCACCAGCCCGCCATGTGGCTGCTGGGCTCGAGCGGCTATTCCGCCCAGGTGGCCGGCCTGCTCGGCCTCCCGTTCGCCTTCGCGCATCACTTCAGCCCGGCCAACACGCTCCCGGCGCTGGCCCTGTACCGCCAGCACTTCCGCCCCTCGCCGACCCTGTCGCAGCCCTACGCCATGGTCGCGGCGGCGGTCGTCTGCGCGGACACCGACGAGCAGGCCCGCTTCCTGGCCGGGTCCGGCGCCCTGTCGTTCCTGCTTCTGCGCTCGGGCCGTCCCGGCCGGGTGCCCTCGCCCGAGGAAGCGGCCAGCTACCCCTACAACGACCTGGAGCGCGCGTACCTCGAGGACCGCCAGGCCACGCAGATCATCGGCGCCCCCGACACCGTGCGCCAGGGCCTGGCCAGCCTGCTCGAGGCGACCGCCGCGGACGAGCTGATGCTCACCACCATGGTCTTCGACCCCGCCGACCGCCTGCGCTCCTTCGAGCTGGTCGCCGGCCTGGCCAGCGTCCCGCAGCCGCTCGACCATTGAGGCAACGATCCCTTCTACGCCGGCTGACCGACGTGTACGGTTGGGGTTGCCTCAGCGCCGAGTAGATGAGGAGGGTGGCCATGGCCGAGGAGCCGTTCGAGATAGGGGCTGACGTCAGCTGCAGCGACGGAGCCTGCGGTGAGCTGTCCCGTGTGGTGGTGGACCCGGTCGCTCGCACGATCACGCACCTGGTGGTCGAGCCGCGGCACGGGCATGCACCCGGCCGCCTCGTCCCGGTCGAGCTGGCCCAGACCGGCTCGGACGGGATCCGGCTGAACTGCACGAAGGCTGCCTTCGATCAGCTCGACCCGGCCGACGAGACGCAGCTCCGGCCGGCCAGCGGGTGGCCGGGACTGCAGGGTTACGGCTCGGAACAGGTGCTGAGCTGGCGGTACTACGGCCTGAGCACCGGTGACGGCACGGGCCTGGACAGCAGCGCAGGTCCCGGCCGCGGGCACGCCGTGCGGGAGGTCAGCTACGATTCCGTCCCGCTCGGTGAGGTCGAGGTCCGCCACGGCGATGCCGTCCACGCCACAGACGGTGACATCGGGCTGGTCGAGGGGCTTGTCATCGATCCCGGCAACCACCAGGTGACGCACGTGCTGCTGCAGGAAGGGCACCTATGGGGCCGGAAGGAAGTCTCGATCCCCATCACCGCGGTGACCAGCGTCGACGGCGAAATCCGGGTCAACCTGACCAAGGAGCAGGTCGGCGACCTGCCGCCCGTCGACATTGACCATCCAGCCGACACCTGACCCGGGGACGGTTAAAGCGCGGGGACGCTGACGACGATCGCTTCCTGGGTGGACCGGGCGATCACGACGACGGCCTCGGTGTCCGGGGACGGGTTCTCCTCCCGGTGCGGGACGTGCGGGGGCACCCAGAACGTAGTCGCCCGGCGAGGTCTCCAGGCGGACCAGTTCACCGCTGTCCGCGTCGCGGAACACGAAGACCGGGTGGCCCGACACCACGTAGATGCCGGTCTCTGATTCGCCGTGGTGGTGGTCACCGGAGGAGGTCCCGGGCGAGACCACGGTCCGCCCCATCCAGAGGGCCTGCGCGCCGACCAGGTCGCCGGAGATGGCGGCCGTCCGGACCATCCCGCTGGTCTGCGCGGTGCCCGGCGACAGCGATCCGGACCGGATCAGCCGCAGGCTCACGAAGCCGAGGCCTCGGGTTCCAGGGTCAGCGAGACCGAGTTGATGCACCAGCGCTGGTCGGTCGGCACGTCGTAGCCCTCGCCGGTGAACACGTGGCCCAGGTGCGAGTCGCAGGCGGCGCAGCGCACCTCGGTGCGGGTCATCCCGAGCGTGTCGTCCTCGATCAGGACCACGGCGTCCCCTTCGGTCGGCTGGTAGAACGACGGCCAGCCGCAGTGCGACTCGAACTTCGCATCCGAACGGAACAGCTCGGCGCCGCACGCGCGGCACCGGTACACGCCCGTGGTCTTGGTGTTGGTGTACTCACCGGTGAACGGCGCCTCGGTGTCGGCCTGCCGCAGCACGCGGTACTCCTGCGGGGTCAGCTGCTCCCGCCACTCATCGTCCGTCCGGATGACCTTGTCCATGACATGCAGGGTATCGCCCGGCCCTTAACGAATCGGAATCGCAGGCCGCCGGATGGGATACTCATGCACATGGTTCTGCGCATGTCGGCCGGGCGCATGGTGGGGCGGGACGGCGAGCTTGGCCGCCTGCTCACCCTGCTCGACGACGCCGAGGCAGGCCGGTCGGTGGTCGCCCTGGTCAGCGGGGATGCGGGCGTGGGCAAGTCCCGGCTCATCAGCGAGGCCGTACTGCTCGCCGGCGGGCGCGGGTTCACCGTCCTATCCGGCCACTGCGCCGAGCTGGGCGACAGCGTCCCCTACCTGCCGCTGGCCGACGCGCTCCGCGGGGCCGCCCAGTCGAGCGGGGTCCGCGACGCGCTCAGCTCGCGCCCGGCCCTGAACCGGCTGCTGCCCGAGGGCAGCTACGGGCAGCCCGCGGACGAGGACCGATCCGGCCTGGCCAGGCAGCAGATGCTCGGCGGGGTGCTCGGCCTGCTCACCGAACTGGCGGCCGCCGCCCCGGTCCTGCTCGTCCTCGAGGACCTGCACTGGGCCGACGCCTCCACCAGGGACCTGGTTACCTTCCTGTCCCGGATGCTGCACCGGGAACGGGTCGCGCTGATCGGCAGCTACCGGAGCGACGACCTGCACCGGCGTCATCCGCTCCGGCCCCTGGTGGCCGAACTGCAGCGGCTGCCCAGCGTCATCTCCGTCGACCTGGCGCCGCTGGATCCCTCGGCCCTGGCCGAACACCTGACCGCCACCGCCCCCGGGCGCATCGACGCCACCGCGCTCAATGACATCGTGGCCCGGGCCGATGGGAACGCCTACTACGCCGAGGAACTGCTCGCCGCCTCCCTCAGCGTCGCCGCCTCGGCCACCGGCCCCCATGACCGCGGCTCTCTCCCGGCCGGGCTGGCCGCCCTGCTGCTCAGCCGGGTCGAGCAGGTGTCCGACGCCGCGCAGCGGGTGCTCCGCGCCGCGGCGGTGGCCGGTCGCAGGGCCGACGACGAGCTGGTCCAGGCCGCGTCGGGGCTGGAGGCGGACGAATACGAGGCCGCGGTCCGCGAGGCGGTCACGCACCAGCTGCTCGTGCCGGACGGCACGGAAGGCTACGTCTTCCGGCACGCCCTGCTGCGCGAGGCCGTCTACGGCGACCTACTGCCGGGGGAGCGGACCAGGCTGCACGCCACCATGAGCGCCCTGCTCGCCGACGAGCACCGCCTCCAGATGCCCGGGACGGCCGCGGAACTGGCCCAGCACTGCCTGGCCAGCCATGACATCCCCGGCGCGTTCGCCGCCTCGGTCCGGGCCGGGGATGAGGCCGAGCGGCTGGGCGCGCCTGCCGAGGCGCACCGCCACTACGACCACGCGCTCATGTTGTGGGAGCGGGTGGCCGACCCGGAGAAGACCGCCGACATGGCCCGCGCCAAGCTCGGCCTGAAGTCCGCGACCAACGCGGCGGACAGCGGTGACTACGAGCGCGCCGTCCACCTGCTCCGGCGCCTGCGGCAGGCGCTGGCCGCCCAGGCGGCGCAGGGCCAGTCCGAAGACGTCCTGCTGGCCAGCAGGATCGGCGAGCGGCTCGCCTCGTACCTCATGCTGCTGGACGACTACAAGGCCAGGGACGAGGCCATCGAGGTGGCTCGGGCGACGGTGGATGACACCCCCGCCGACCCGCCGACGTGGCAGCACGCCCGGGCGATCTCCACCTACGCCAACACGCTGCTGACCGAGAACGACTACACCCTGGCCAGGGAGTGGGCCGAGCACGGACTCGCCGCGGCCCGCGCCGCGGGCGCGCCGTGGGTCGAGGCCGACGCGCTGGTGACCCTCGGTTTCATCAGCAACCGGGAAGGCCGGAACGACGAGGCCATCAAGGTCCTAACCCAGGCCCACCGGCAGGCGCGGGAGGCGAAGAATCTCGGCGTGGAGCTGCGGGCCGCGTGCTACCTGGCGCAGGCCCACCTCGAGCTCGGCGACCTGACCATCGGCGCGGCGGTAGCGCACGAGGGCACCCAGCGGGCCAGCCAGACCGGGCTCAACATGGCGCCGTACGGCCTCGACGTGCAGCACCTGCACTTCCAGTGCCACTTCGCCGACGGCAAATGGGACCACGCGCAGGAGATCGCCGACGGTTTCCCGGTCCGGGTCACCAACGTGCCCGAGGCCTACCTGTCCTCGATGGCCCTGTTCATCGACGTCGCGCGCGGTAACCCGGCGGTCGAGGAACGCCGCGCCTGGATCGAGCCGTTCTGGTCGATGCACGGGTTCGACGAGTTCATCGCTCGCGGGCTGCTGGCCGAGCACGCGCTGTGGCGAGGCGATACGGCGCACGCCCTGACCGAGGCGCAGGCCGCGATCGACGCCAGCTTCGAGCCGCTGTGGGGCTACTACCCGTCCGTCATCCGGCCGGCCGCGGTCGCCATAAGCGCGCACGCCGACCGGGCGGCGCAGGCCCGGGCCGTCGGCAACGACGAGGCCGTCGCGGCCGAGCTAGCCGCGGCCGCCGAGGCGCTCGAGGCGGCCCGCGAGGGTGCGGCGTTCCCCAAGCGGCCGAAGTTCATCGTGGGTCCGGAGGGACGCGGGTGGCTGGCCCGGGCCGAGGCGGAGTACCGCCGGGTCAGCGGCGAGAACGACCCGCAGGCGTGGCAGGCGGTCCTGGACGCGTTCGGTCCCGACTACGTCTACGAGATCGCCAGGACCCGGTGGCGGCTGGCCGAGGCGCTCGCCGAGGCGGGCCGCCGGGACGAGGCGACCGAGCAGTGGCGTCAGGCGGCCCAGACCGCGGACCAGCTCGAGGCCAGGCCACTGCGCCGCGCCCTCGACGACCTGGGCCGCCGGGCCAGGATCGGGACGGCGCCGGATGACCAGGCGGAAGGCGCGGTCCTCGCGTCGCTGACCAGCAGGGAACGCGAGGTGCTCCGGCTCATCGCCGCGGGCCGCAGCAACCGCGAGATCGCCGCCGTGCTGTACATCGCGCCGAAGACCGCCAGCGTGCACGTGTCGAACATCCTGGGCAAGCTGGGCGCCGCCAGCCGCACGGAGGCCGCCGCCATCGCCCACCGCGAGGGCCTGATCACCGAGCCCTCGAGCCGCTGACCAGCCATCACCCGGTCTCGGCAACCCAGCCAGGAGCGTCGGGACGCCGCGCCCCGCCCCGCGCCGCGCGGACGGACCTCAGCTTGGGGCGAGCTCGCGGAGGATCTCCTCGGCCCGCTCCGCCGCCGACTCCGGCGACACCGACGGCGAGCCGACCTGCGGATCCCAGTTCAGGTCGTAAAACAGCTCGGTGACGCCCTGCTCGCCGAGCCACGCCGCGTCCTCGCGGATCTGCGCGTAGCTGCCCGAGAGCAGCCGCCGCCCGCCGTCGAGCCCCTTGGCCTCGGTCCCGGCCTGGACTACCCCGCGGCAGATGATGCGCACCGCCTCGGGGTCGCGCCCCGCCGCCGACGCCGCCTCCCGGATCACCTCGACCGCCCCGGCGATCGCGGACAGGTCGGCCCGGCTGGAGGTGATCCAGCCGTCCGCGAGCCGCCCGGCGCGCTCCATGGCCGGCCGCGACATCCCGCCGAGCAGCACCGGCGGGCCCGGCCGCTGCACCGGCCTGGGATCCTGCCGCCCGGCCGGGATCGTGTAGAACTCACCGTCAAACGAGCTGACCCCGTCGTCCCACAGGGTCCGCAGGACGGCCAGGAACTCCTCGGTGCGCGCTCCCCGCCGGGCCGTCGACGCGCCGGTGATCGTGAATTCCTCCGGCATCCAGCCGATGCCCAGGCCCAGGTCGAGCCGCCCGCCGGACAGCACGTCCACGGTTGTCGCCTGCTTGGCCAGGTAGGCGGGCGAGATGAACGGCAGGTTGACCACCGCCACGCCGAGCCTGATCCGTGACGTCACGGCCGCGGCGTAGCCGAGCGCGACCATCGGGTCGAGCACGCTGCGGTACACGGGGTCCATGCCCGAGCCCTCGGGCACCAGCAGCCGCTGGAACGTCCACAGCGTCGAATACCCGGCCTCCTCGGCCCGGTCCGCGAAGGTGGCGAGGGAGAAGGGGGTAGCCCACGCGCCGGCGACAGGTGCGCCAAATCCGATCAGCATGTCTTTACCCTATTTTTTTGCCGAACGAGCGGTGGTGCGTGCCCCATAAACTCCAGCCATGTCCGACCCCGAACCCGACCCGGTGCTTCCGGCCGGCATCCCGCTGCCGGCGCATATTGCCGCTTTCGCCCACCGCCCCGCGGGTATCCTCCCGGTGTCCTAGCGTTAACGCAGCTACCGTGAGACCGGGGTGGTGGACGTGGCCATTGCTACACCGTTGTCGACGAGTGGGCGCTTCATCGTTGACGCGCACGGAAATCGCGTCCGGCTCTCCGGCGTGAACTGGTACGGCGCCAGCGAGGACCAGGGGGTGCCGGTCGGCCTGGATGTCGTCGACCGTCACCGGCTGGCTCAGCTCATCGCCAGTTTCGGGTTCAACTGCGTGCGGCTCCCGTTCAGCGCGTGGATGACCGAGCAGACCGCTCCCGTCGCCGGTCAGTTCCTCGCCGCCAACCCCGATCTGCAGGGGGCAGCGCCGATACACGTGTACGACGCGTGCGTCGAGGCGCTCACCGGAGCCGGCCTGATGGTCATCCCCAACTGCCACCTGCTCGACTTCGGCTGGTGCTGCGCCGACCAGGACGGTAACGGCCTGTGGTTCAACGACCGCTGGCCGGAGGCGAGATTCGCCGGGACCTGGCAGGGCATCGTCAAGCGGTACGCCTCGAACCCGCTGGTCGTCGCGATGGACGTGAAGAACGAGCCGCGCCCGGCGACGGTGGGCGGGCACCTGCTCAGGCCGACGTGGGGCCCTGGAGACCAGACCGATTTCGGCGCCATGTACGGCTCGATCGGGAACGTCATCCACGAGCTCAACCCGCATCTGCTCATCATCTGCGAGGGCCTCGAATACGCCACCCAGCTGGAAGGCGTGGCCACCCATCCGGTCAGGCTCGCGGCGCCCAACAAAGTCGTGTACAGCATGCACGACTATTCCTGGTTCCACCCCCCGGGCCAGACCGAGGCCGCCTACGCCCAGGCGATGAACGCGGCCGGAGGGTACCTGCTCACCGAGAAGATCGCCCCGCTCTGGATCGGCGAGTTCGGCGCCAACGTCAGCTCTCTGGCCAGCAGTCCGGGCGGCGCCAGTTGGTGGGCCAACATCTCGGCGTGGCTCACGGCTAACGACGTCGACTGGTGCTGGTGGGCGCTCAACCCGACCCACGGCAATAGCCATAACCCCGGGACCAGCACGATGAAGTACACCTGGGGCCAGCCTGAGCCCTACGGCCTGCTGACCTCGGACTGGGCTAACGCCGCGTACCCGAGCGTGATCAGCATGCTGCACGCCATGATGCGGCCGCGCACCGGCCCCGGCGTTCCTTAATTACCCGACTTCTGGCGAAAGGGCTGGTAGACGTGGCCATTGCTACACCGTTGTCGACGAGCGGGCGATTCATCGTTGACGCGCAGGGACATCGGGTCCGGCTGGCCGGCGTGAACTGGTACGGCGCCAGCGAGGACTTCGGGGTGCCGGCCGGCCTGGATACCGTCCACCGCGACCAACTGGCCGAGACGATCGCCGGGTTCGGGTTCAACTGCGTGCGGTTCCCGTTCAGCGTGTGGATGACCCAGCAGACCACCCCGGTCCCCGCCCAGTACCTCGCCGCCAATTCTGACCTGTCGGGGTCAACGCCGATCCAGGTCTACGACGCGTGCGTCAAGGCGCTCACCGGAGCCGGCCTGATGGTCATCCCCAACTGCCACCTGATGGACTACGGCTGGTGCTGCTCTAACCAGGACGACAACGGCCTGTGGTTCAACGACCGCTGGACGGTGGCGACCTTCACCGCGACCTGGGAGGGGATCGTCAAGCGGTACGCCTCGAACCCGCTGGTCGTCGGGATGGACGTGAAGAACGAGCCGCGCCCGGCGACGGTGGGCGGGCACCTGCTCAACCCGACGTGGGGGCCCGGAGACCAGACCGATTTCGGCGCCATGTACTCGTCGATCGGGAACGTCATCCACGGGTGCAACCCGCATCTGCTGATCATCTGCGAGGGCCTCGGCTACGCCACCAACCTGCAGGGCGTGGCCAGCCACCCGGTTAGGCTCGCGGCGGCCAACAAGGTCGTGTACAGCATGCACGACTATTCCTGGTTCCACCCCCAGGGCCAGACCGAGGCCGCCTACGCCCAGGCGATGAACACGGCCGGGGGGTACATCCTCACCCAGAACATCGCCCCGCTCTGGATCGGCGAGTTCGGGAACACCGTGAACACGCTGCCGTCTTCGGGCAGTCCCAGCTGGTGGGCCAACATCCAGGCGTGGCTCACCGCCGAGGACGTCGACTGGTGCTGGTGGGCGCTCAACCCGACGCACGCCAAGGGATCCAACCCCGGGACCAATACGGTCAAGTACAACTGGGGGCAGCCCGAGCCGTACGGCCTGCTGTCCGCGGACTGGACTAACCCCACGTCCTGGGCCGTGATCAACATGCTCCAGGCCATGACCACGCCGGGCACGGGTCCCGGGGTCTCGGCCTCGGCGGCTCACCGGCCGTGACGAGGGCCTCTAGCCGAGCTCGGGGATGATGGAGGCGGCCAGCCGCTCCATCTGCTCGGCCTGGTCGAACAGCGTCGTGAACAGGATCAGCTCAGCTCCGGCCTCGATGACCTGGCGAACCTCGCGGACGCAGTCGCCCACCGTCCCCGCGATCGCGGCCGCCTCGATGGCCTCCGACCGGAACCCGTACAGCCGCTCGAGGGTGGCGTTGGTGCGGGCCCGCGCCCGGTCCGCGTCGTCGTCGATGGTGATGTAGACCCGCTTGGCGATGGAGAAGCTCTTCGGCGGCCTTCCGGCCTCGGCGAGCGCCTCCCGCACCACCGTGACCTGCTCGGCGAACCGCGCGGTGGGGGAGGACCCGGCCCCGAAGAATCCGGTGCCCAGCCGCACCGCCCGCCGGACGGCCGTCGGCCCGGCCGCGCCGAACCACAGCGGCGGGTGCGGCTTCTGGAACGGCTTGGGCTCGATTCCCTCGTCCTGGATCTGCCAGAACTCGCCGTCGAAGGTGACCCTGGGCTCGGTCCACAGTGCCCTCATCAGCGTGATGCCCTCGGTGAACCGCGCCACGTAGCGCGCGGGATCCACGCCGAACGCGGCGAAGGGCCTTACCTTGCCGCCGGTGCCCACGCCGACCTCGATCCGGCCGCGGCTGAGCTGGTCCAGCGTGGCCAGGCCCTTCGCCAGGTGCACCGGGTTGTGCAGCGTAGAGACGAACACCACGCAACCCAGCCGCAGCCGTTCGGTGCAGGCCGCCGCGTACGTCATCGCCTCCAGCGGGCTGAACTGGCTCCACGACCCGGACCCGAGGATCTGCTCCTGCGCCCAGGCGCTCTCGAACCCCAGTTCCTCGGCCCGCTCCAGGTAGGCCCGGAACGCGGCGGGATCGAACTCGCCGTCGGCGTAAAACTGCGGGATGGCGATCGCGAACTTCATACGCCGCAGGGTATCCGGCGGCGGTCAGCCGGCGTCAGCGGGCTCGCACAAGTAGAACCGCCGCGACACCTGGGCGCAGTGGCTGGCGATCCACTGCATACGAGGGTCGGTATCAGACAGGATCCAGACGAGATGGAACAGGCCCTGGCGGATGTCGGCCTGCAGTTGGCTCAGGGTGGGTGACGGTGTCGTCCCGTCGACCCCGCCGACGGGAAGCGCCTCGAGGCCGCGGTCGTAGATGATTATTGACGACAGCGCGGCGGTCTGCGCCGCCATCACATCCGGTGCCCCGTCCTGCCTGGTCTGCCAACCGGTGATTTCAGAGTTCACGACGCCCGGTGTCTGGCCGGCCCGCTCGACGTCCTGCGCGGTCTGGGCCGGCTCGAACGGGGTGTCAAAGGCGCCGTGGCGGCTGACGGTGACGCTGACCGCGGCCGCGGCAGGGGTCAGCAGCACGGCGATCAGGCCCGCCGCCAGGGCCGCGGCGAACCAGGCGCTGGTCCCGGCGATCAGCGCCCAGGCCGCGACGCCGACCGCTGCGAGGCCGATCGCGATGACGGCCGGGACCAGCCAGCCGGGGACCTGGGCACCGGTGGTGGACACCAGCCAGACCGCGTAGGCGGCGGTGCCCACGACGATGAGTTCCAGGCCGATGATCCGGCCGATGGGGGTCCGTTCCGGTGACCAGGCGGCCACGACGCCGGCGCCGATGAGGGCGGCCACCGGCGGGGACAGCGCCGCGGTGTAGTAGGCGTTGATCGTCGTGATCGACGAGAAGACCGCGAACAAGGTCACCAGCCAGCCGCCCCACAGGATGAAGCAGGCCCGGAGCGGGTCGCCGCGCGGCTGACGGCGCCGGCTGGCGATGCCCCAGACCGCCACTACGAACGCGGCGGGAATCAGCCAGCCGGTGTCACGCCCCAGGTCCGCGCGCAGCAGGCGGTACGGCACCGCCGCCGGAGGGCCCGGCGCGCGAGTAGACGGTGGCGCCGTACTCGGCGGACCTGAGACGGGACTCGGGCCCGAGACCGGGCCGGAGACGGGACTCGGGCCTGAGACGCGGGCCGGAGACGGGACTCTGACCCGAGACCGGACCTGACACCGAACTTGGCTGACCTGACACCGGGCTCGCCGGACCTTGCCCTGGCGCCGACTGAAACACCGGGCTCGGCTGACCTGACACCGGAACTGGCTCAGTTGCCGTCTCACTTACCGGACCACTGCTGCCGGACCTCGCCAGCGCGGCCAGCAGCTGCTGGGGGGTCTGGTCGCCGAACCTCCCGAATCCGTTGTAGACGAACACCTGCTCGAAGATCGAGTCGTTGTGGCTGCCGTCCACGTACGGGCGGTCCGCCGGGGGCACCAGCGAGACGGCGATCATCCAGGACAGCGAGACCAGCGCGGTCAGGGTGCCTGCGACCGCAAGCTGCACGGCGCGCCTGCCCGCCGACCCGGGCCCGCAGAGCAGGTACGCCAGCCCCAGCGCGGGCAGGACCATCCAGGCCTGGATCATCTTGGTCTGGAAGGCCAGGCCGACCCAGACGGCGGCGAGGACCAGCCCGCCTATTCCCTCGCCGAGCGGGCGGGAGTCCTCCGCGCCAGCGGTGATGGCCCCCGACACGGCGTCGGCGGCCAGTACGAGCAGCAGGATCAGCAGCGAGTCGGAGATGTTCCCGCGGTCCAGGCCTACGGTGGCGGGGCTGACCGCCAGGATCAGCGCGGCGATCAGGCCGGCGGCCGACCCGGCGAGCCTGGACACCGCGTGGTAGAGCACCAGCACGGTCAGGACACCCTCGACGGCTGACGGCAGCACGATCGCCCACGGGTGGAAGCCGAAGGCCCGTACCGACAGCGCCTGGATCCAGAACGCGCCTGGCAGCTTGTCCAGGGTGATCGTGCCCGCCGGGTCGAAGGCGCCGAAGATGAAGTTATGCCAGCTCATCGACATGCTGCGGACGGCGGCGGCGTAGTAGTACTCCAGCGTGCCCTGGCCGAGGGCCCAGGCGTACAGCAAGCCCGCCGTGGCGGCGATCGCGGCCAAGGCCAGACGGCGGAGCCCCGCCGGCCCAGGCACCGAGCGCGCGAGCTCAGATATGTTCGCGCCTGATCAAACGCATCGCAGTTCGCTCTGGTTCCACGCGGCGCGGCGCCGTTCCTCGGCGCGTCCTATGCTCCTCGTATGCTCGCCGAGCGGCTGCGCGCGATCTGCCTGGCCCTGCCGGAGGTCACCGAACGGGCCAGTCACGGCACCCCGACCTGGTTCGTCAGGAACAAGAGCGCCTTCGTGCAGTTGTGGCCGGACGGGCACCACGACAATCAGTTCCCGCACCTATGGTGCGCCGCGCCGCCGGGGGCCCAGCAGGAACTGGCGGCATCGAACCCCGGCCGGTTCTTCCGGCCGCCCTACGTCGGCCACCGGGGCTGGGTCGGCGTCCGGCTCGACGGCGACATCGACTGGGCCGAGATCGCCGAGCTCTGCCAGGACGCCTACCGCGTGATCGCGCCCCGCGGGCTGGTGGCCAAGCTCGATCAGTAACTCAGGACGCTAGCTGCGATCTCGGCGGCGCATCCCCACGACAGGGAGATGCCGGCGCCGCCGTGTCCGTAGTTGTGCCACAGGACGGTGCCGTCCAGCGGTTCGGACTCCAGCCGGACCTCGGGACGGCACGGGCGCAAGCCGACGCGGTGCTCCAGGATCTCCGCGTGGCGGAGCCTCGGGTCGATCGCGGCACACCCGGCCAAAATTCGTTCGGCTATATGGGGTTGAGGGTTTTGCTCCCAGTTGCCCTCGTCGTTCGTGCCGCCCAGCAGGATCTGCTCGCCGTGCGGGAACATGTAGACGATCCAGGGCGGTTCCGGGTCCCGGTCGATGAAGAACTCCTCGATGCCCGGGTTGGCGACGATGACCACCTGGCCGCGGACCGCCACGACGTCGGGGTCGGGCACCAGATCGCGGGCGGCGGCGCCCGCGCAGTTGACCACGACGGGAGCCACGCCGGCCAGTTCGGCCAGCGTGCGGGTCGGGGCGACCTCGAGCTGGCCGCCCGCGCGCTCGAACCTGGCGCGCAGGTAGCCCAGGTAGACGGGCATGGTGACGACCGGGGCGGTGTAATGCCACCCGTCGGTGAAGCCGTCGGGCAGCTCGGACGGCGTGCTCGGCCGCAGGCCGGGCAGGAGAGGAGTCCAGTAGTGCGGTTCGAGCCTGCTGCGGGAGACCTCCTGACCGCTGGCCATCCGCACCCCGGTGCCTGGCTCGCCGGCGAGCGCGGACAGGACCTCGAGCCCGGCCCGGCCCCACTCCAGGACCCGGTCCGGCGGCCCGACCCGGACCAGGCCCCAGACCGCCCCGGCGGCCGCCGACGTGGTCTGCTCCGGCGGGGCCGCCGTCCTGATCGTCACCGCGAGCCCGGCCTCGGCCAGGCGGATCCCGGTGGTCAGGCCGCATACCCCGGCCCCAATCACGAGAACGTCCATCCCCCGACCGTATCCTTTGCGCTGTCACATCTGAGGGGAGGCTGTCGTGGGCGAGCTGAGCGACGCACAGGCCAGGCTGATCGACCAGGCGACCGGGGCGTCCGTGGGCCCGGCGAGCCTGAGCGACATCGCGCACGTCGTGATCTTGATGCAGGAGAACCGCTCGTTCGATCACTACTTCGGGACGCTGTCCGGCGTCCGCGGCTTCTCCGATCCGAACGCCCCCGGCCAGTCCGTGGGCGGGCGGGAATACCCCATCTTCGACCAGTTCGGCTACCAGCCGGGCCATGGCGCCGACCCGGGCGGCTACCTGCAGCCGTTCCGCCTGACCAGCGACCCGCCGCTGCGGGACGGCCAGACCCTCAACGACATCTCGCACACCTGGGCCACCCAGCACCAGAGCTGGAACGGCGGCGCGATGGACAAGTTCGTCGCCACCCACGTGGCCGCCGACGGCGCCGAGCACGGCCCGGTGACGATGGGGTACTACACGCGCGCCGAGCTGCCCTTCTACTACGCTCTGGCGGACGCGTTTACCGTCTGCGACGGCTACTTCAGCTCGGTGCTCGGGCCCACCGACTCCAACCGGCTGATGGCCGTGTCCGCGACCATCGACCCCGCGGGAGTGGCCGGC
This sequence comes from uncultured Actinomycetes bacterium, assembly GCA_963795795.1. Lineage (GTDB taxonomy): Bacteria > Actinomycetota > Actinomycetes > Streptosporangiales > Streptosporangiaceae > Palsa-504. The sequence continues at coordinate 463,314 of CAWCJS010000003.1, forward strand.
GGGCCCGTGCTGGAGACGTTCGGCAACCGGATCGCCGAGTACGGCAAGCTGACCTGGGAAACCATGCCGGAACGGCTGCTGGCGGCCGGGGTGAGCTGGAAGTTCTACAGCGACCGGCTGTGCGAGCTCGCGCTGAGCCCGCTGCCTTACTTCAAGGCCTATAACAACCCGTTCTCCGTCACCGGGATCCAGCTCGTGGGGCGCGGCCTGACCCCGGACTTCCCCGACGACTTCACCCAGGACGTTAAGGCGAACAAGCTCCCCGCGGTGTCGTGGATCATGCCGCCGCTGGCGGAGTGCGAGCACCCCGCGGCGCCGCCCGGGTACGGCGAGTACCTTATCCACAGCGTGCTCACGACGCTGGTGTCGAACCCGGCGGTGTGGGCGCAGACCGTCCTGTTCGTCGTCCACGACGAGAACGGCGGGTTCTTCGATCACGTGCCGCCGGTGACCCCGCCGCCGGGGACGGCGGGGGAGTGGCTGACGGCCAAGACCCTGCCCGCCGCGGCGGAGGGGATCACCGGTCCGGTCGGCCTCGGCTTCCGCACCGGGTGCCTGGTCATCTCCCCGTTCAGCCGCGGCGGCTACCTGTGCTCGCAAGTCTTCGACCACACCTCGCTGCTGCGGTTCATCGAGACGCGGTGGGGCGTCGAGGTGCCGAACCTCTCGCCCTGGCGGCGCGCCAACACCGGCGACCTGACCGCGGCGCTCGCGCTGTCCAGGCCGCCGGACACCAGCCTGCCCGGGCTGCCTACGACGTCGCTGGGGGAGCTGAGCACCGCGGAGCAGGCGGTGCTCGACTCGCTGGCCGGCACGCTGAGGTTCGGCATCGACTACCCGCTGCCGACCAGTAACTCCATGCCGGCCCAGGAGACCGGCCCGCCGCGCCCGCCCGTGCCCTAGGGCGGTCCCCCGCTCACCCGGAGCGCGGGATGACGGCGCATCCCTCGCACTCGTCGGTCGCGGATCCCGTGGTCGCGTCGACCACCTCGGACATGGCCGAGATCGTCATGGGCGGTCAGGTGCGGGTGATCGACGTTCCGGTGGACGCGGAGCGCGTCGCGCTGGGGCTGTCGGCCCGCGGGCGGACCAGGGTGAAGGTCTCGAACTCGGTGTAGTCCGGGGTCGGCCGACCCGGCGCACCGGTGGCCGGGTTGACCGGGTCGGCCCCCACCGCGTGGTAGTACCTGACCGTGATGCTGGTCTGGCCGCCCGCCTCGGTACCGGGGTCGACGTCGAAGACCGCGATGCCGTAGCCGGTCGAGGTGTCCCGCCTGGCCGACCAGGTGGCATCCTCCACCGCGTACGACGGCGGGCGGTCGTAGACGCCGGGTGTCGCCGTGACGGCCGGGCGATTGGCGCAGGTCAGCACCTTGGCCTGGTGCCGGCCGTCGGTCCGGCTGGTCCCGTAGTCGTTGAGGTTGTCCACGGCACCGCCGCAGCCCAGGATCAGGTGCACGGTGCCCGCGCTGGTGTCGAACACTCCGGTGTCCGCGGTCGTCACGGCGTGCGGCCGCAGGGTGTTGACCACGGCGCCGGTGGCCGGGTCCAGGCCCGCGTCCGGGTCGGCGCCGCGCAGCGGGAAGGACCGCTCGTAGTCGTGGTCGTGCCCGGCCAGCACCAGGTCCACCTGGTAGCGGTCGAACAGGGGCAGCCAGTCCTGGCGGATGCCCAGGTCGGAACCGTTTCCCCGGGCCGATGACGAGGCCGCGCACTGGTGCATCTGGACGACGATCCAGTCGACGGACTCATCAGCGCGCCCGGCCGCCAGCGCCTGCTCCAGCCACGCGGTCTGCGCGCCCCCCGAGTAGCCGCGGATATAGAACGAGGTGCCGGGCGCGATCGGCGGGTGGCCGGTGCTCGCCGCCGGAGTCAGGGTGTCCGGGCCGGCCACGAACGCACCCGCGTCCTGGTAGACGACGTCGTCGGCGTCGAGGGAGACGAACAGGACCGAGCCCACGCGCAGTGCGTACCAGCGCCCGCCGAAACCCGGCACCCCGTTATCGGGCAGCGTGTAGCGGGTCAGGTAGGACGCGAACCCCTGCGGCCCGTTGCCGAACTCCACCTCGTGGTTGCCCGGGCACGGCATCCACGGCCGGTTGGCCGCGGACCCCTGGTTGTTGTCGCCGAAGTCACGCCACACCAGGGTCTGGACCCCGGGATTGAGGTTCGCGTAACACAGGTCGCCGTTCAGCAGGTGGAACAGCGGCCCGAAAGACTCGACCGCCTCCACCGCGTACGCGCTCTGGCCGTAGGAGAGGACCCACTCGGTGTTCGGCGTGCCCAGGTCCCCGAAGCTGGTGAACCGGAACGGGGCGCGGCCCTGCGGCGCGGTGCGGAAGGTAGAGCTGAACGGATCGGCGGCGTCGTCATCGTTGTCGGCGGTCACGGCGTACGCGTAGAGGGCGCCCGGGCGCAGCCCGCCGACGCGCGCGTGGTAGGTCCAGACCGTCTCGCCGCTGATCCCGTCGGTGTATTCGCGGGTCTCGGCGGCGATGACCCGCTGCCCGATCCGGACCTGGGGCCGGGCGGCCGGGCCGGGCGACGCCCAGGAGACAACGACGCTGGTAGCGGGGTCATCGCCCCAGGTGAGATGGACCTGCTCGGGCGTGCCGTCGCCGGCCGTGGTGCGGGCCGCCCGCCGCGCCGTGGCCGCCCTGGCCGGGGTCGCGGTGGCCGCGAGCAGCCCCGTTCCGCCGGCGGCCAGCACTTGGCGACGCGACATCGAGGAACGAGGCGACCGAGAGCTACCCGAGGTCGCCGGCATGACGGAAACCTACTGGGGACGAGTAAACGTCAGATGGCGCAGCGGAATGTCACGTTCCGCAATCTGGTGAACAGTGCTGTGCTGGCCCCCGGGGGGCGACCCCCCGGTGACCCCCCTCTTGGGGGGAAACCTTTCCCCCAACCCCCTCGGCCCCCCGAACCGGGGGGAACCTTTCCCTCCAACCCCTCGGCCCCCCGAACCGGGGGGAAACCCCTTCTCCCCGACCCCTCGGCCCCCTGACCGCGGGACGCTAGATGCGGGGCTGGCCCGGGGGGCGTTAGATGCGGGTCCAGGCCTCGGTGAGGACCTCGCGGAGGATCCGCTCGATCTCGTCGAAGTGCTCCTGACCGCAGATCAGCGGCGGGGCGAGCTGGATCACCGGGTCGCCGCGGTCATCGGCGCGGCACACCAGGCCCGCGTCGAACAGCGCCTGGGACAGGAACCCGCGCAGCAGGCGCTCGGACTCGGCGTCGGTGAACGTCTCGCGGGTGACCTTGTCCTTGACCATCTCGATGCCGTAGAAGTACCCGGCCCCGCGGATGTCGCCGACGATCGGCAGGTCGTAGAGCCGCTCCAGGGTGGACCGGAACGCGCCCTCGTTGGCGCGCACGTTCCCCAGCAGGTCTTCCTTCTCGAAGATATCCAGGTTGGCGAGCGCCACCGCGGACGACACCGGGTGCCCGGCGAACGTGATGCCGTGCAGGAACGTGGCCGTCCCGGCGGAGAACGGCTCCATCAGCGCGTCGCTGACCATCATGCCGCCGAGGGGCGAGTATCCCGACGTCACCCCCTTGGCGAACGTGATGATGTCGGGCTGGTAACCGTACCGCTCGGACCCGAAGTAGTAGCCGAGCCGACCGAACGCGCAGATCACCTCGTCGGATACCAGCAGGACGCCGTACGTGTCGCAGATCTCCCTGACCCGGGCGAAGTAGCCGGGCGGCGGCGGGAAGCAGCCGCCGGAGTTCTGCACGGGCTCGAGGAAGACCGCGGCGACCGATTCCGGGCCCTCCCGCAGGATCGCCCGCTCGATCTCATCCGCGGCCCACCGCCCGAACTCCGCCTCGTCGCCGGACAGGAAGTCGGGGGCGCGGTAGAAGTTGGTGTTCGGCACCCGGACGCCGCCGGGCACCAGCGGCTCGAACGGGTGCTTGATGTCGGCCAGGCCGGTAATCGCCAGGGCGCCCATGGACGTGCCGTGGTAGGCGATGTCCCGGCTGATCACCTTGTACTTGCCGGGATGCCCGGTCAGCTTGAAGTACTGCTTGGCCAGCTTCCAGGCCGACTCGACCGCCTCCGACCCGCTGGTGGTGAAGAAAACACGGTTCAGGTCTCCTGGCGCGAGCTCGGCCAGGCGCGCAGCGAGCTCGATGGCCTTGGGGTGGGCGTAGGACCACAGCGGGAAGTAGGCCAGCTCGGCCGCCTGCCGCGCGCCCGCCTCGGCGATCTCCGTGCGACCGTGCCCGACCTGGCTCACGAACAGCCCGGACAGCCCGTCCAGGTAGCGTCGGCCGTGCTGGTCGAAGACGTACGCCCCGGAACCGCGGACGATCACGGGGACCTCGGCCTCTCCGTAGGAGGACATCCGGGTGAAGTGAAGCCACAGGTTGCGCTTGGCGGCTTCCTGCGCGTGCTGGATAGCGTCGAGGGAGGAGGTCATCTGGTTCCCCATGAGTAGGTTTGCTTGCGGAGTTTGAGGTACACGAACGTCTCGGTGCTCGTCACGCACGGCACGGACCGGACCCGGCCCAGGATCTCGAGCAGGTGGTCGTCGTCCTCGCAGACGACCTCGGCCAGCACGTCGAACGAGCCCGCGCTGACCACGACGTAGTCGATCTCTTCCATCTCGGCCAGCTGGTCGGCCACCTTCTCCAGGTCACCGTCGGTCTTGATGGCGATCATCGCCTGGCGCTTGAAGCCCAGCATGAGGGGATCGGTGACCGCGACGATCTGCATGACCCCGGTGTCCTGCAGCCGCTGCACGCGCTGCCTGACCGCTGCCTCGGAGAGCCCGACCGCCTTGCCGATCGCTGCGTAGGAACGCCGGCCGTCCTCCTGCAGCTGCTCGATGATCTGCTTGGCGATGTCGTCGAGTACGGCACTACCAGGGCCATGGGGCGGGAGCGTCCTAGGGCTGTGCGCCATGCGGTTGCCCCCTTCTCCCTGACGGGTAATGTCCCATACCGGCCAACTGATTTCGTAGCTATCTATAAAGATAGCAACTGATTCACTTGTGGAGATAGTGCGTCTCTGCGAAGCTCGTCATACGTGTCGCATACGACCATTGGAGGTCCGCGATGGCTGACCGCGCGCTGCAGAACTTCGTGAACGGCAAGTACACCGACGCCGCCGAGGGACGTACCAGCGATGTGGTCGACCCCAGTACCGGCGAGGTCTACGCCCACGCGCCGGTGTCCGGCCGGCAGGACGTGGACGCCGCGATGCAGGCCGCCGCGAACGCATTCGAGGGGTGGCGGGACAGCACCCCGTCCGAGCGCAGCCTGGCCCTGTTCCGGATCGCCGACGCGATCGAGCAGCGCGCCGACGAGATCGTCGAGGCCGAGACCCGCAACACCGGCAAGCCGGTCGCGCTGACCGCGTTCGAGGAGATTCCGCCCGCGGTGGACCAGATCAGGTTCTTCGCCGGGGCGGCACGGGTGCTCGAGGGGCGCAGCGCGGGCGAGTACATGCGCGAGCACACCTCGATGATCCGGCGCGAGCCGATCGGCGTGTGTGCCCAGGTGACGCCCTGGAACTACCCGATGATGATGGCGGTCTGGAAGTTCGCGCCCGCCATCGCCGCCGGCAACGCCGTCGTCCTCAAGCCGTCGGACACCACCCCCGTGTCCACCCTGCTGCTGGCCGAGATCGCCGCCGAGTTCCTGCCCCCGGGCGTGTTCAACGTGATCTGCGGTGAGCGCGACACCGGCCGGGAACTGGTCGCGCACAAGACCCCGGCCATGGTGTCGATCACCGGCTCGGTGCGGGCCGGCATGGAGGTCGCGCGCACCGCCGCCGACGACCTGAAGCGCGTCCACCTCGAGCTCGGCGGCAAGGCGCCCGTCGTGGTCTTCGACGACGCGGACGTCGAGGCGGCCGCCGCGGGGATCGCCGGAGCGGGCTTGTTCAACGCCGGGCAGGACTGCACCGCGGCCACCCGGGTCCTCGCCGGCCCCGGCATCGCCGCCGACCTGACCGCCGCCCTCGGCGAGCAGGCCAGCAACACCAAGACCGGCGGGCTGGACGTGCCTGACGCCTACTTCGGCCCGCTGAACAACCCGAACCAGCTGGCCCGGGTGGAAGGCCTCGTCGAGCGCAGGCCCGCGTACTCCGAGCTGGTCACGGGCGGGCACCGGGTCGGGGCGCGCGGGTACCTGTACGCCCCCACCGTCGTGGCCGGCCTGCACCAGGACGACGAGATGATCCAGGATGAGATCTTCGGCCCGGTGATCACGGTGCAGCGCTTCACCGACGAGGACGAGGCCGTCCGCTGGGCAAACGGCGTCCAGTACGGGCTGGCCTCGAGCGTGTGGACCAAGGACCACGGCCGCGCGATGCGGATGGCCAAGCGCCTGGACTTCGGCGCCGTGTGGATCAACACCCACATCCCGATCGTGGCCGAGATGCCCCACGGCGGGTTCAAGCACTCGGGGTACGGCAAGGACCTGTCCATGTACGGGTTCGAGGACTACACCCGCATCAAGCACGTGATGAGCTATATCGGCAGCTGACGCCGGGGTAGTGCTACCGGACCGGGCCGTGGCGTGGGTGACGGACACGCTCGGCCCGGGCAGCAGGCTCCTGGCCGCCCGGCGGCTGCGACCGGGCAGCTGGCACGTTAACCACGCGGTCGACATCGTGTGCGCCGACGGCCGCGTCCGCCGGCTGGTGCTGCGGCGCTGGGCGCGGCCGGGCTGGGAGGCCGACGACCCCGACTACACCGTCGACCGCGAGGTCCGCGTGCTCGGGCTGCTCGCCGCGACTCCGGTACCCGCGCCGCAGGTCGTGGCCGCCGACCCCGCGGGCGCGCGCTGCGACGTGCCGGCCATCCTGCTGACCCGCCTGCCCGGCCATCCGCCGCGGCGGGCGGACGCCGAGGCCGAGGGGTTCGGCCGCCTGCTGGCGCAGACCCTGGCCCTGATCCACGCCGTGGGCGACCAGCCGCCGCGTCGGGCCCAGTCCGCCGTCGTCCCGTACCGCCTCTACTACGACCGCGCCCGGGCCGAGCCGGCCCGGTGGATGTCCGGGTCCCGGACCTGGGCCCGGGCCACCGCCGCGGTGCGCGAGGCGCCGCCGGCGGCCGCGGCGACCTTGATCCACCGCGACTATCACCCGGAGAACACCCTGTGGTGGCGCGGCCGGCTGACCGGCGTGGTGGACTGGACGCAGGCCTCCTGGGGCCCGCCCGAGCTCGACGTGGCGCACATGCGGTGGAACCTGGCCGCCGACCACGGTCAGCGGGTCGCCGACGAGTTCCTGGCCTGCTACCGGGCCGTAACGGGCCGGGCGCTCGAGCACCAGCCGTACTGGGACCTCGTCAGCCTCCTCGATTTGCTGCTCGACGGCGACCCCGACGACCCCGGCGACCTCGGGCCCGATGACCGGCGCAACTTCGAGGCCTACGCCGAGGCCGCGCTCTCCCGGCTCCAGCCCCGCTGAGTGCGGGTGAGCTCGCGGAAGCCCACGGCCGGCAGGAAGGCGCGGTAGTCGTCGTAGCTGAGCCCGCCGGGATCGGTGCCCTCGAGCCAGGCGTAGTCCAGGATCCGGTCGACGCCCGCCAGGCGGAGCCAGTCGGCCGCCTGCCCCAGCAGCCAGGATCCGACCCGCTGCCGCCGGTACGCAGCGCTGACCCGCAGGTTCCCGACGTCGGCCCAGCCGCCGTGCCGGGCGGTTCGCTCGCCCTCGTCCAGCGTTTCGACCTCGACGTAGCCGACTTCCTCCGCGCCGAGCACGGCGGACAGTCGGCACCCGTTCAGCCCGACGGACCGGCGGACGGCCAGCCCCTCGAGCGGGGGCGCGGAAGGCTCGGGCAGGTCGTCGATCCTGGCCAGGTAGACGATCTCGGTGTGGCCGGTGTGGGCGAATCCGGCCCGCCGGTAGAGCGAGCGGATGTGCGGCCACTGCTCGGGCACGCCGTAGACGCCGGGGACGGGCAGTTCCCCGCCCGCGTGCTGCCGCGTCACCCGCCAGGCCCCGAGCTGGTGCAGGCACGCGTTCATCAGCGCGGCCGCCGCGTCCCCCGCGTCGGGCCAGTACGGATTACCGGCCGGGGCGTGCGGCCAGTAGAGCAGCCAGTGGACCTCGCCGACGTCCCGGGCCGCCTGCCCGGCGCGCTCGTCGGGGTAGTGCCTGAGCAGGTGCGCGGCGGCGGCGACCCGGTTCTGCTGCTCGGCGACCAGGGTGACCCGCTCGCTCACCCAGGGGTCCTCGATGAACTCGCCGGGCTGGCGTTCCAGCGAGCCGAGGACGGTGTTCACCGACACGCTCATGCCGGGCACGACGGCCTCGGCGTGGGCGTTAACGAGCTGCGTGAGCTGGTCGCGGTCATTGCGGCGGAACGGCCGCACCTGGATGGACGGCATGACAGGCCTCCCGGGATGCCGAACGAGCGATACTGGAGGCCGCTACCCGTGCGGTACAGGACCGATGTTAGCAACCGCCGGGGGAGGGAGCCGCGATGAGACTGCAGATCCTGCACGTGCCGGGCTGCCCGGGCGCGGACCTGCTGGAAACCCGGCTGGCGCCCCTGCTGGCGGCCCACCCCGGCGTCGAGCTCACCCGGCAGGTCCTGGCCGACCAGGCCGGCGCCGAACGGCTCGGCATGACCGGCTCGCCCACCCTGCTGGCCGACGGGGTCGACCCCTTCGCCCGTCCCGGGCAGCAGCCCTCGGTGTCGTGCCGCCTGTACCCCGACGAGCAGGGCCGCCAGGGACCGGCGCCCTCCCCGGATCAGCTCCGCCGGACCCTCGGCCTCTGACCGTGCGGCCAGCCGGGCGGGTCAGTCCGAGCCGGGGCGCTTCCAGACGTCCCGCTCGTGCATGAGCTCGATCTGCCGGTCGATGACCTCCCGGCGGTACTCGGCGTGCGTGTACGGGGCGCGGTCCAGGTACAGGTTCTTGGGGTAGACCGGCTGTTCGTAGATGACCTGGTACTGCTCGGTGGTGAGGTCCTTGATCCAGTTGTCCCACTGCGCGCTGGCCCGGAACTTCCGCAGCGCCTCGACGTCGATCGTCCCGGCGACCCACGAGGATCCCGCGCTGTAGTCGTGCCGGCCGACTACCTGGCCGCGGTAGTCGACCACCATAGACCCGCCGCCGAAGGTATCGATCGGGACGTCGGAGTCGGTGTGCAGGTAGTACGTGCCGACGTTGCACGCGATCAGGTAGAAGTTGTTGTCGAGCGCCCGCGCCCGGTTCTGGATCTCGAACAGGCCGTTGCCGACGTGCGGGTGCGGGTACGGGCCGCGGTAGACCACCTCGGCGCCGTTCATCGCCAGGCCGCGGGCGTTCTCCGGGTACGAGCCCTCGTTGGCCATCAGGAACCCGAGCCGGCCGATCTCGGTGTCGACCACCGGGTAGAAGGCGTCGAGGTTGCGCCCGTACAGCTCGATCCACTTGTCCCAGACGTTGTGCGGGGTCACCGAGTGCTCGACCGGGAGCAGCGGCACCACCTTGTGGTGCCGCAAGATGATGTCGCCCTCGGGGCTGATGATGAAGCCGATGTTGAAGAAGCGCCCGGGGAACTCCGGGTGGCGGGCCTTGGCCTGCGCCATCAGGTACGCGTTCCACTGGCGCGCCAGGGCGCCGAGCGCGTCGGTCTCGGGTCCGGGGATGTCGATCGCGCACTCGCGGGCGAACGTCTCGTGATCGAGGTCGAGGACCTCGTCGTTGAAGCCCTGCAGCGCGCCCTCGGGCACGGCGATGAGGCGCACCGGCAGGTCGAGGCTTGATAGCCACGACGCGGCCTTGATCAGGTGCGATACGTGCTCGATGTTCACGGCGATCTCGTCACGGCGGCGGATGCCGCGCATCGTGGGCACCAAGCCCACCGCCTGGTAGGGCTCGACCATGACCTCATCCTAGGTCTGAGAGACTGACGCCATGCCCCTGAACATGAGTCACGAGGAGCGCGAGGTGTTCCTCGCCGGGTTGCACGTGGGGGTGCTCAGCGTCGCGTCGCAGGACGGCGGCGGCCCGCTGGCCGTCCCGGTCTGGTACACCTACGCACCCGGCGGCACCGTGAACGTGAGCACCGGCCGCGGCACGCGCAAGGCGGCGGCCATCCTGGCGGCCGGCCGGTTCACCCTGTGCGCCCAGGACGAGAACCCGCCGTACAAGTACGCCACCGTCGAGGGCCCGGTCGCCATCGACGAGGCTACCGAGGAGGAGCGGCGAGAGCTCGCCCGCCGGTACCTGGGCCCCGAGGGCGGCGACGCCTACATCGCGTCCGTCCCCGGCACCGACGAGATCATGCTCAGGCTGACGCCCGAGCACTGGCTCACCGCGGACTACGGCAAGGCAGACGCCTGAGCCCGGGCGGTTCCTGATTGTGACGGATCGCTTACGTCGAGCTTCTGCCTTGATCCGCGTGAGTATCCGCGTCGTTCCTCTGGGTAGGAACAGGCCGACCATAGCGGCCCGGTGCCCGGCGGAACCCTGCGCCGCCGGGCACCACCATCCCCGCGGACCCGGCCCTGCGTAGCCTTCCCGATTCGATGGCCCCCGGACTCAGCTAAGACGATGATGCCGCGTACCGACAGGAGCGGCTCGGCCAGCGGCCCGCGCACGTCCACCACCGCAAGCTCGGAAATGTTCATGCCGCCTCCCCGGCTGCCACGTCATCGGCCCGGTACCGGATGAGACCGGGCAGCAAAGCGCACACCGCGGCCACCGCGCCGACGCAGATCAGCCCGCCCGAGACGAGCGAGAACCGGACGCTCGTCAGGCTGGCCACGACTCCCGACCTGAGCTGGCCGGCCGGCGGCCCCACGCCGTAGCTCAGCAGCTCCACGCCCGCCAGCCGTCCGCGCAGGGCGTCCGGGATCGTCTGGTTCCACAGGGTCTGCCGGAAGATCCCGCTGATCATGTCGGCCGCGCCGGCCGCGACCAGGCAGCCCAGGGCGGCGGGCAAATCGGGGGAGAGGCCGAAGCCGGCCATCAGCAGTCCCCAGGCGCCGGCCGACAGCGCGATGGCCAGCCCGTGCCGGCGGATCCGGCCCATCCACCCGCTGACGACGGTCACGCCGAGCGCTCCCGCCGACGGCGCCGCGAACATCAGCCCGGTCGCCCAGCGCGCGTGCAGGTCCGCCGCCACGAACGGGAACAGCGCGTTGGGGTAGGCGAAGATCATCGCGGCCAGGTCGGCCAGGTAGGAACCGAGCAGGTCCCGCCGGCCCGCGGCGTAGCGCAGCCCCGCGGTCAGGCCCCGCAGCGTCGCGTGCTCCGGTTCGGCCGCGCCCGGCAGCGGACGCAGCCGGGTGAGGAACCCGAACGAGATCACCAGGCTGGCCGCGTCGAGCCCGTACACCAGAGCTGGGCCCGGGGTCACGGCGAGGACGCCGCCGAGCGCCGAGCCGAGCAGGAAACAGGCGTTCGCCGACATCGAGAGCAGCGCCGCCGCGGCGGTCAGCTGGTCGCGGTCGACCAGCCGCGGGACCGAAGCGTCGAACGAGGGCCGCTGCAGCGACGCCACCGCCATCATCACGCCCGAGACCGCGTACAGCGGCCAGACCGCGGGATGCGGGAGCAGCGCGTTGAGCAGCAGGAGGAGGTCCAAGCAGGCCAGGCCCGCCTCACCCCAGCGCATCATCGCGCGCCGGTCAACGCGGTCCGCCAGCACCCCTCCGTACAACCCGAACACTACTAGCGGCACGAGCTCCACCGCGCCGAGCAGCCCGACCGCCAGCGGCGACCCGGTGAGCTGCTTGACCTGCACGAGCAGCGCCACCTCGACGGCCAGGGTGCCGAGCGCGGTGACGGTCCGGCTGGCGAAGACGAGCCGGAAGCCGGCCGAGGCCCGCAGCGGCGTCAGGTCCGGCCACAGCCTGGAGCCGCGGGCCGGCTCGGGTTCGGGCACGGCGCCCACGCTAACACCCGCCGCCGCGCAGCCCTCATGATTTTCCCTGGCCTTCCCCGGGGCCCGCGAATTGTCATACGTACCTGGTAGACCTGCGGATATGGACATTGATGCCGCTACCGACAGTGCGGACCCCGAGAAGCTGCGGATGGTCGTCGACGGCCCGTTCTCCCTCACCGCCGCGGCCGCCTTCGGGTTCGGCCCCAGCACCGGCCGCCCCTACCCGTTCGATGACCTGATGCGGCTGGCGTTCGTGACCGACGACCTGCAGCACCAGGTGGGCGTCCTGCTGAGCCAGGAATCGGGCGGCGACCTCATCGCCGAGGTCAGCGGCGCCGATGACATCGCCGCCGTGGACCACCAGATCCGCCGCATCCTGTCCGTGGACCGCCCGGCCGAGGGCTGGGTCGCCGCCGGTCACCGCGACCCGGTGCTCGGCGGCGTGCAGGCCGCGCACCCCGGCCTGCGCCCCGTCCTGTTCCACTCGCCGTACGAGGCCGCCGCCTGGGCGATGATCTCGCAGCGGCGGCACCGTAGCCAGGCCGCCTCGCTCCGGCGCCGCCTGTCGGCGGAAACCGGCCGGGCCTTCGAGCTGGCCGGGGTGACCGAGCACGCCTTCCCGCTGCCGGAGCGCTTGCTCGACCTCAGGGAGTTTCCCGGCCTGGAGCCGCAGCGGATCGAGCGGCTGCACGGCGTGGCCCGCGCCGCGCTGGCCGGGCAGCTTGACCCGGGCCGCCTGGCCGCGCTGGAGGCCGACGAGGCGATCGCGGAACTGCGGCGCATACCCGGGCTCGGCCCGGTCTACGCGGGCCTGGTCGAGCTGCGCTCCACCGGCGTGGGCGACGCGCTCACCCTGGCCGAGCCGCGCCTGCCGAGCTACCTGAAGCACTACTACGGCCTGCCGGAGGCGCCCGACGCCGAGACGATCCGGCGCCTCGCCGAACCGTGGCGGCCCTTCCGCACCTGGGCCGGGGTCCTGTTCCGCGTGGCGGGCGACCGCGATGGCCTGCCCTTCCAGTAGTCGTTAGTCGATATCCAGGGCCGCCAGCTCGTCGGTCAGCCCGAGCAGCTCCCAGCGCAGCAGGGCGATCGGGACGTTGCCGTTGACCCAGATCTGATCGTGCAGCCGCTGCAGGTCCAGGCCGGCCCCGCGAACGCGCACCGCGTCGGCGATCAGGCCGATCAGCTGGGTCTTGCCGATCTGGTACGTGAGCGCCTGGCCGGGCGTCTCGGCGAAGAACGCGGCCTCCTCCCGGGCGGTGGCCGGGTCCATCGGGACGCGGGAGACCAGGTCGCTGGCCGCGTCGGTGATCGAGAGCGCACCGGTCGCCAGACCGACGTCGACCGTCACCCGCAGGGCGCGCAGCCGCATGAAATTGCACAGGGCCGTGCGGGTATGCGGCGCGTCGTCAACTATCCCGCTGACCAGCATCATCTCCTCGTTGTAGAACGCGATGCCCTCGTTGGCGCCGGAGTCGTAGTAGTGCCTGCGAACCGGTCTGGGATGGCGCCAGGCCAGGGCGAGCTGCTGGTAGTGCGCGCCTTCGTGCAGGATCCCGGCGCGCGGGTCGCGGGCGTTGGCGGCGTAGAAGTAGGGCAGGTCAGGTCCGGGGGCTGGCACGTAGGCGACGCCGTCCTCGGTGAGCCGGTGCGGTCCGGTGAGCTCGTCAGCCACGCCGAGGAAGGCCAGCGGCTCGAGGTAGTCCGGCATGGGCTGGGTGAGGTAGTGCCGCAGGGAATCGGGTTGGCTCAGCAGGCCGCGCGCGGCGTAGAACTCGCGTACCGCCTGCTCGTCGCGCGCCTGCGTTCGCACCTGCTGGTCAGCGTCGGCGGGCAGGGCCGGCGCGGGCAGTCCCCGGTTCCTGGTGGCGTGCAGCAACTCGAGCCAGACCGCCCGCTCGTACTCGCGGCGCCCGATGTCGGCGATCTCGTCGACGGTGAGCGGGACGCACGCGACCTCGCGCAGGAACCACTCGTACCGCTGCCGTCCCACCGGGACGGCAGGCGGCAAGTCCGCCAGCCGGGCCGCCAGCCATCCGCCGAACCGCTCCAGGGCGGCGCCGGCCTGTTCGGCGGCCGAGCCGAGTTCCGCCGCGGTGGCCGGATCGATCCGGGCCAGGGCCTGCGCGCAGGCCGCGATCCGCCCGCCGATGCCGTCGAGTTCGGCGATCGCGAGCTCGGCGAATTCTCGCGCGGGCCGGGCCAGGGCGTCTGGCGCGTGCGACAGGGTCGCCGGGACCGCACGGAGCAGCCGCACCACCTCGGCGATCCGGGACGCGTCCACGCCGGGTCGCAGCAGGACGTCGAAGACGGGCCCGATCGCCTGGTCGATCCAGAACCTGGGGATGCCCCGGATCCTTAGGATGTCGCTTTCCCAGGTCACCCTGGCCATCGCCGACCGCAGCAGGCGGTGGTCGACGTGGTCTGGCACCTGGTCCGGCCGGATCCGGGCCAGGTCGGCCTGGAATGCGCCGAGTTCGGTCCGCCGTCGGTCGGCCAGGTCGGGATCGACCTCCGGGAGCCACCCCGCGGGCCGGTCCAGGCGCGGGATGTCATCACGGGTCCGTGGCTGCTGGCCAGCACGCCACGCCCAGAAACGCTCCGCCAATTCATCAAGCTCGCGCACCGGTGCCTCCTCCTCGTGACTGAATTACCCCAGGCGGGAAAACGTTTGCGCATCTCGGGCTCGCCAGGCCAGGTCAGCGGGCTCCGGCAAACGGTAGCCGACACACTCAGGTGTCGCAGTTGAGACCGAAACGGCCTTGACCTGCGAATTACATCGGTGAGACGTTTGCCTAGTCATCTCCCGTCCTGCGGCAAATGTGGTCGCCGCGCCACGATAAGGGGGAAATCCCATGCGACTCAACCAATGGCTGGCAGCAGGCTGCGTCGTGGCCGTGACCATCGGCCTGAGCGCTTGTAGTAGCACTAGCAGCGGTAGCAGCAGCAGCGGCACGAGCGCCGGCACGACCTCGGCGCCTGCGGCGTCCAACCTGGTGGTCGAGACCTCGTTCGTGCTCAAGACGGTCGACCCGGCGCGCATGTTCGAGCCCACCGGGCTCATGATCGACCACGTGCTGTACGACACGCTGCTGACCTACAAGGGTTCCAACGTCTCGACCCCGGTCGCCGACCTGGCCACGTCGTACACCGCCTCGGCGGACGCCAAGACCTATACCTTCACCCTGCGCCAGGGCGTCAAGTTCGCTAACGGCGACCCCGTGACCGCCTCCGACGTGGTGTTCTCACTCATGCGGACCAAGAACATCAACGGCAACCCGTCGTTCCTGATGGCCGGGATCACCGCCACCGCGCCCAGCGCCAACACCGTCGTGCTGACCAGTTCCACGCCCAACACCGCCATCCCCGCGATCCTCACCAACCCCGCCCTGGGCATCGTCGATCAGAGCAAGGTAGTGGCTGCGGGCGGTTCCGACGCGGCCAACGCCGCCACGGCCGACAAGGCCGAGGCCTCGCTGAACACCACCTCTGAGGGCAGCGGGCCCTACACGCTCACCAGCTTCAGCACGACCACCCAGGTAGTGCTGACCGCCAACCCGAACTACTGGGGGCCGAAGCCGAAGTACGGCAAGATCATCATCCGCAACGTCGAGGCGAGCGTCCAGAAGCTGGATGTGCTCAGGGGCGAGTCCCAGATCGCCGTGGACCTGTCGCCGACCCAGGCTCAGGGCATGTCCGGGGTGCAGATCGTCAACGGCGCCTCGCCCAACCTGTTCTTCCTGCTCACCAACGACAACCCGAAGGTCTCCAAGGTTAGTTCGAACCCGAAGTTCCAGGAGGCGGTCCGGGACGGCATCAACTACGCGAGCCTGGTCCAGCTGGCGGGCACGGGCGCCGTGCAGGCGACCGGGATCATCCCGACCATGTTCCTCGGCAGCCTGCCCACCGGTTCCGGAGCGACCTACAACCTGACGGAGGCCAAGGCGGCTCTGGCGGCCTCGGGCGTAGGCCACCCGACACTGAACCTGGTCTACCCCAGCGATATCCAGGTGAACGGGATCAGTTTCGGTACCCTGGCCGCCCGCGTGCAGCAAGACCTGCAGCAGGTCGGGATCAACGTGCAGCTGCAGGGCCAGTCGATCCAGGTGGCTCTCAACAGCTACCGCGGCGGCCAGGAGGCGATGGGCCTGTGGTACTGGGGACCTGACTTCCCCGACCCGGCCGACTACCTCAACTTCTTGCCCGGCGCCCTGGTCGGGCTGCGGGCGGGCTGGGTTAAGGGCGCCGATCCCTCGTTGGAGGCCCTGGGCAACACCGCATCGGGCACCACGCAGAACTCGACCCGCGAGACCCTGTACCAGCAGATCCTGAGGTCGATGAACACCTCAAGCCCGTTCATGCCGCTCATCCAGCCGGCCCAGATCCTGGTCGGCGCGACATCCGTGAAGAACCTGCAGTCGAACGCGCTGTGGCTCGTCGATCTCAGTGAGCTCGGCTAGCGTCACCGAGCCCGCGGTGCCGCGCCCCCGTACCGGGGCGCGGCACCGCGATCTGCGGCGTTTCCTCCTGCAGCGGCTCGGCACCGGCGTCGTGTTGCTGATCGGCATCACGCTGGTCGCGTTCGTGGTTACCCACCTGGTGCCCGGTGACCCGGCCGCCGCCAACCTCGGCCAGCGCGCCATCGGCGACCCGGCCGCGGTCGCCGCCTTCCGCCACCAGTACGGGCTGGACCGGCCACTGCCGGTGCAGTACGTCGTGTACCTGAAGAACCTGCTGCACGGGAACCTCGGCATCTCCGAGCAGAGTCACCGGCCGGTCCTCACCGACCTGGCCGAGTACATCCCGGCCTCGATCGAGCTCGCGCTGTTCGCGATCGTGCTGTCCACGGTCGTCGGGGTCGGCCTGGGCGTGATCGCCGCCGTGTTCAGCAACCGGTGGCCGGACAATGTGATCAGGGTGATCAGCCTCGCCGGGGTGTCCATGCCGATCTTCTGGGTCGCCCTGGTGGCCTTCTACCTGCTGTTCTTCAAGCTCGGGTGGCTGCCGGGAGGCGGTCGCCTGGATCCCACCCAGAACCCCCCGACCCACCTGACAGGCCTGTTCACCGTCGACGCCGCGGTGCACGGACAGTGGGCGCTGTTCTGGTCGGCGCTGCGGCACCTGGTGCTGCCCGGTCTGGTGCTCGCCATCTACACCGTCGGCGTGCTGACCCGGTTCACGCGCGCGTCGATGCTGGAGATCATGGGCAACGACTACGTGCGGGCGGCGCGGCTCAAGGGGCTACCCGAACGCGTGGTCATCCTGCGTCACGTGCTGCGCCCGGCCCTGGTGTCGATCATCACCGTGGCGGGCGTCGCCTTCGGCAACCTGCTGTCGGGGACGGTGCTGGTGGAGAACATCTTCTCCTGGCCGGGGATCGGACAGTACGCCTATCACAGCGCCATCAACCTGGACCTGCCGGCCATCATGGGCGTGAGCCTGTTCGTGGCCCTGGTCTACATCGTGGTCAACCTCGTCGTGGACCTGCTCTACGGCGTCATCGACCCGCGGATCAGGCTGTCGTGACGGTCTCGGCCCGCGCACCCCTCGATCCCCTGGGCACCGTCGACGCCGTCACGCGCCGGCGTCGGCTACGCCCGGTCACCCCGGTGCCGTGGCGCCGCCCGCTGGCCCTGACCGGCCTGGCGGTCATCGGCGCCTGGGTCGTGGTCGCGATCTTCGCCCCGCTCATCGCTCCGGATAACCCGCTGGCGCAGAAGTTCACCATCCTGGCCGGGCCGTCGGCGGCGAACTGGTTCGGCACCGACGAACTCGGCCGCGACGTGTTCTCGCGGGTCCTGTTCGGCGCCAGGATCACGCTGCCCCTGGCGGTGATCCTGATCGTCTCGGCCATGATCATCGGCGCGGTCCTCGGCGGTATCGCGGGATTCTTCGGCGGCTGGGTCGACAACGTGATCATGCGGCTAGCCGACCTGGTGTTCGCCTTCCCCGGCATCATCCTCGCGCTGGCCATCGCGGCGGCGCTGGGCCCGCAACTGCGGAACGCGGTCATCGCCGTGGTCTTCGTGTCGTGGCCGTCCTATGCCCGGCTGGTCCGCAGCCTCGTGCTGTCGGCGCGTTCGGCGCAGTACGTGGTGGCCTCGCGGCTGCTGGGCTCGTCGGGGCTGCGCGTCTTGTTCGTCGACATCAGGCCCAACGCCGCCGGGCCGGTCCTGGTGCTGGCCGCGCTGGACATCGGCAACGCCGTGCTGCTGCTGTCCGGGCTGTCGTTTCTCGGCCTGGGCGCCCAGCCGCCCACCGCCGAATGGGGGGCGATGGTGGCCGAAGGCGCGCAGAACTTCAACGACTGGTGGGTGGGCCTGTTTCCCGGCCTGGCCATCCTGACCGTGGTGCTCGCGTTCAACTTCATCGGCGACTCGCTGCGTGACATGCTCGATCCCCGGACCGCGCGGGCGGTGCGCATCTGATGGGCACGCTGCTCCAGGTCGACGGGCTGTCCGTGGCGCTGCCGACGCGCTCCGGGTACCACAAGGCGGTCGACGACCTGTCCTTCGCGGTGGACGCCGGCGAGGTGATGGGCATCGCGGGCGAGAGCGGCAGCGGCAAGACCATGACCGCGCTGTCGTTGTTCGGGCTGCTGCCGAACGGAGCGCGGGTCACCGGGTCGATCCGGCTGGACGGCACCGAGCTGCTCGGCCTCACCAGCAAGCAGCTGCGGGCCATCCGGGGACGGCAGATCGCGATGGTGTCCCAGGATCCATCCACGGCCCTGCACCCGATCCTGCCGATCGGGACGCAGCTGACCGAGCACATGCGGTATCACCTGGGCGTGACCAAGACCGAGGCCATGACGCGGGCCGCTGAGCTGCTCCGGACGGTACGCATACCCGACCCGGAACAGGCCCTACGCTCGTACGCGGGGCAGTTTTCCGGCGGCATGCGCCAGCGCATCGCGATCGCGGTCGCCCTGGCCGCCGAGCCGCGGCTGCTGGTGGCCGACGAGCCGACCACCGCGCTGGACGTCACGGTCCAGGCGGGCATCCTGCGGCTGCTCGACCGGCTGTGCCGCGAGCGGGGCATGGCGGTCATCGTCATCACCCACGATCTCGGCGTCATGTCGGCGGTCGCGCGCCGGCTGTACGTCATGTACGCCGGGCGGCTGGCCGAGGCCGGACCCACATCGGAGCTGATCGCCCGGCCCAGGCACCCGTACACCCGGGGGCTGCTCGACGCGCTGCCGCACCCCGAGGCGGGCGGCGCGCCGCTGGTGCCCATCGGCGGCAGCCCGCCCTCACTCGGGCGCGTGCCGGCCGGCTGCCCGTTTCATCCGCGCTGCCGGTACGCGCAGCCCTCGTGCGCGACCGACCGGCCCGAACCGAGGCTCATCGCCGACACGCACCTGCTGGCCTGCCCGCCAGATCCGCTGCGGGGCGGCGCCCGCAGCCGAAGGCGGCCAGGACGGCCCCGCCGCCGAAGGCGGCCAGGACGGCCCCGCCGCCGAAGGCGGCCAGGACGGCAGGGCTGCGCCGTGACCGAACCCGTCCTGCAACTAGCTGGCGTCGCCGTCGACTACGGCCGTCGCGGCCAGCGCGTACGTGCCCTCGACGGAGTCGACTTTGCCGTCGGGCGCGGCGAGATCGTCGGATTGGTGGGCGAGTCGGGATGCGGCAAGTCCACGCTCGCGCGAGCCGCCGTGGGCCTCGAGCCGCTCGCCTCCGGCACGGTCACCTTCGAGGGGCGCGACGTTATCCACCTGGGGCGGCGCCGCCGACCGGACTACCTGCGCGGACTGCAGATGGTCTTCCAGGACCCTTACGAGTCCCTCAATCCGCGCCGCACGGTGGGCGAGCTCATCGCGGACGGCGTCCGGCTCGGTGGCGGCAGCCGCAAGCAGGGCCTGCGCCGCGCCGCCGAGCTGCTGGAGCGGGTGGGGATGCCGACGGCGGCGGCCGACAGCTACCCCCATGAGTTCAGCGGCGGCCAGCGGCAGCGGATCGCCATCGCGCGCACGCTCGCGGCCGGGCCTTCGTGCCTGATCGCCGACGAGCCGATCAGCGCCCTGGACGCCTCGGCGCAAGCGCAGATCGCCAACCTGCTCAGCGAGCTGGTCGATGACGCCGACCTGGGCCTGGTCCTGGTCTCCCACGACCTGTCGGTGGTCCGCCAGGTCGCCGACCGGGTCGCGGTCATGTACCTGGGCCGGATCGTGGAGATCGGCGACACCGAGACCGTGTGGGCCAGCCCGCTCCACCCCTACACCGAGGCGCTGGTGGCCGCGATTCCGCGCCCGGATGGCGCCGGCGTGCTCCCGGTCGACCTGCCGGGCGACGTGCCCGACCCGGCCAACCCGCCGACGGGCTGCCGCTTCCACCCGCGATGCCCGATCGCCGAGGACAGCTGCCGCGAACTCGACCAGCGCTTGATCCCGGTGGCGGGCCGCGAGATCGCCTGCCACGTCCGGTCGGGGTCCGCCGCAGCACCAACTGGCCCGCCGAGCGACTGACGGCAGGGGAGGCCGCCGATGTGGTTCGTCAACGCCCACGTGGTCGACGTGCTGACCGGCGACCGGATGCGCCGCCGGGCCGTCGAGACCGCCGCCGACGGCACGGTCGTCCAGGTCACGGCCGCGGCGCCGGCCGGGCTGCCCGACGCCGAGGTGGTGGATGTCGCCGGCCGCTGGCTGCTGCCCGGGCTGATCTCCTGCCACACCCACCTGTCGATCGTGTTCCCGTTCAGCGCGACCGACGAGGCGGAGAACCCGGCTCTGACCGCCTACCGGGCCGCGACCCGGGCCGGCCAGGCGCTGCGCGCCGGCATCACCACCATCCGCTGCGTGCACGAGCAGAATCGTGCCGACCTGCTGCTCCGCACCGCGGTGCGGCGCGGCTGGTGCACCGCGCCGCGCATCCTCGGCGCGGGCCGGGCGATCTCGACCAAGGACGGCCACGGCCAGGGAGCGGCCTGCGCCTACGCCGCCGGGGAGCAGGAGTTCTACGAGGCGGCGCTCGCCGAGCTCACCGCCGGCGCCGATCACGTGAAGATCTTCATCAACAGCGGCCTGGCCCGGGCGGGCGAGCATTACGAGCGGCCCGAGATGACCGACGGTGAAATCCGGGGCGCGGTCCGGGCGGCCGCGGAGCACGATAGCTACGTCGTCGCTCATTCGGGCGAGCCGACCGCGATCCGGCAGGCCCTGGCCCAGGGCGTGCGCTGCTTCGAGCACGCCTACCGGTTGGATCGGGCGACCGCCGCGCTGCTGGCCCGGCCGGGCATCTTCCTCACCCCCACCCTGTGCGTGACGCGATCGGAGACGTGGATGCGGGCCAACGGGTTCGAGGAGCACTCGATCCGCAACGCCCAGGGAGCCGCGGACGATCACCTGGCCAGCGTGCGCAACGCGATCCGGGCCGGCGTCACCCTGGTCAACGGCACCGACATCCCGCCCGGCGACCTGGTCGACGGAACCCCGGCCGCCGTGCACGAACTGCTGCTGATGGCCGCGGCCGGTCTTGCTCCGCTGCTCAGCCTGCAGAGCGTGTCGGTAAACGCGGCCGCCTTGCTCGGCATCGGCGATCACGTGGGGCAGATCCGGCCCGGCTATGCGGCCGACTTCGCCGCCGTGGCCGCCGATCCGCTTGACGATCTCGCCGCGTTGCGGACGATTTCGCTGGTCGTGCAGGGCGGCCGCGTCGTGCGGCAGGACGCACCATGAGCGACGCGCCGGAGGCGAGCGAAGGAAGCACCGTGAGCGGGACGCGCCGGTTCGACGACGGCTCCGGGTGGCAGGAGCAGGCCGGCTACAGCCGCGCCGTCCGCCGCGGGAACGTCATCTCGATCAGCGGGACCACCGCCACCGGCCCGGACGGGGCTGCGCTGCATCCCGGCGACACGGGCGCCCAGGCCCGGGTGTGCCTGGACCGGATCGTCCAAGCGCTGACCGCCCTCGGGGCGAGCGTGGACGACCTGGTGCGCACGGTGGTGTACCTCGCGCCCGGGGCGAGCTGGGAGCAGGCCGCGCAGGCCCACCGCGACGTGCTCGGCGCCGTCCGGCCGGCCAACACCATGCTCTACGTTGAGGCGCTCATCGGAGACGGCTTCCTGGTCGAGATCGAGGCCCAGGCGGTGGTGGTGCCGTGAAGTTCTCCGTTCGGGTGAACAACGACCTGGGTTTCGCCGAACTGACCGCGGTGGCCGCTGCCGCCGAGGAAGCGGGCTTCGATCAGCTGTGGGTCTCCAACGACCTGTTCATGCGGTCCGCGCCGGTGCTGGCCGCGGCCCTGGCCACCAGCACCCACCGCATCGGTCTGGGCATCGCGGTCATGAATCCCTACTCCGTGCACCTCAGCGAGCTGGCCATGCTCGCCGCGACGATGCAGGAAGTCAGCGGCGGCCGGTTCTGTTTCGGGCTCGGAGCAGGCTCGGAGCAGTTCCTGGGCTGGGCCGGGATTACCCGGGCCCGGCCGCTGGCCACGACCAGGACGGCGCTGGTCAGCCTGCGGGCGCTGCTTGGCCACGAGGACGTGGATCGCTCCTTGCTGCCGGACTGGTTCGGCGCCGACAGTGTGCTCAGGTTCCCCCTGTCGCGCCCGGTCCCCGTCTACGTCGGCGCGATGGGCCCGCAGATGCTCGAGATGGCCGGCCTGGCACGCGGACGGCGTGCTGCCGCTGCTCTACCCGCCCGAGCGCTACGCCAGCGTACGCCAGCACGTCATGGCCGGCGTCGCCTTCAGCCGCCGCGACGTCGACCTCCCGGCGTGCTTCTGGGTGTCGGTCTCCGACGACGCGGCGAGCGCCCGGGCGGCGCTGGCCGAAAAGCTGGCCTACTACGGCCCGTCCATCTCCGCGCCGGTGCTGGCCGCCGCCGGCCTGCGGCCGCAGGATTTCGCCCCGGCCGCCCGGCTGGCCCACAGTGGATACGGCGCGGCCCAGCTCATCGACGACCGGATGCTGGCCCTCGGCGTGGCCGGGAGCGCCGCGGACGTACTGGCTCGCTGCCGGGTGCTCGGCCAGCTCGGAGCCCGTCACCTCTCGTTCGGTCCGCCGCTCGGGCCGGACCCGGTGACCGCCATCCGGTTGCTCGGCGACCAGGTGCTGCCTGCCCTTAGGGAGCTAACGTGAACGAATCTAATCGGGAACCGCAACCGGACATGGAGCTGTACGACCTGCGCGTCACCGTCGAATCGATCGAGGGGCGCTCGGTGTGCGGCCTGTCCGTGGGCGACTACGTCGAGCTGACCGACAGCTCCCGGTTGCGGCTGCCGCCCGGCCGGCACTTCTGCATCTACGCGCTGGCCGCGGTGCTCCCGCTGCTGCCGGCCAAGCAGCGGCAACTGCCGGAGGCGGACTGGCTGGAACGCGACTCGCTGGTCGCCTGCCCGGACCCCGAGGAGCGGCTCATCATGCGGATAAGCCGCACCGGGCGGCGGTCGATGCGCTCGTCCGATCTGACCTGACCCATGGCCGAGATCGGCATCGCGTTCCAGACCGACAAGCCGCCCGGCCGGTACGGCGAGCTCGCCGCGGCCGCCGAGGCACGCGGCTTCGACGTGGTTAGCGTCTTCGCCGACCTGCTGTACCAGCCGCCGCAGCCGGCCCTGCTCGAGATGGCCCGCGCGACCTCGCGGGTCCGGCTGGGAGCAGCCTGCCTCAACCCGTACACCCAGCATCCGTACGAGATCGCCGGGTGGCTCGCCGCGCTCGACCTGGCCTCCGCCGGGCGCGCCTACCTCGGCCTGGCCCGTGGCGCCTGGCTCGGGGCGATCGGCATCGATCAGCGCCGCCCGCTGGCCCACCTGCGCGACACCGCGGCGATCGTCCGCGCGCTGCTGTCCGGCGACGATTCGGGGTATGCGGGAGCGGCGTACCGGCTGGCGCCCGGGATCCGGCTGCGGTACCGGCTGCCGGACCGGCTGCCCCCGCTGCTGCTCGGCACCTGGGGTCCGCAGGGGGCCGCCCTGGCCGGGGAGATCGCCGACGAGGTCAAGGTGGGCGGCAGCGCGAACCCGGCGGTCGTCCGGCTGATCCGGGACCGGGTGGCGGTCGGCTGCCGGGCGGCCGGGCGCCCCCTCGGCGTGGTCAAGGTGGTGATGGGCGCGGTCACCGTGGTGGACAGGGACGGTGCCGCGGCCCGCCGTCGGGCCCGGGCCGAGGTGGCCAAGTACCTGGCCGTAGTGGCCGAGCTGGACCCGACCAGCGAGCTGCCCGCCGGGTTCGCCGGACGGATTCGCGACCTGGTGGATGCGGGCCAGGACGAGGCGGCCGGCGCCCTGATCCCGGACGACATTCTCGACCGGTTCGCGTTCTCTGGGACGCCGGAGCAGGTGGCAAAGCTGGCGCAGGACGTCCTGGACGCCGGGGCCGATCGGATCGACTTCGGGACCCCGCACGGTCTGACCGACCGCGCCGGCGTCGAGGCGCTGGGGACCATGGTGCTGCCGCTGCTCCGGCGCTGAGGTCGCTGAGGTCGCTCAGGTCGCTGAGCCGCCCAAGCCTGGGCCTAGCCGACGTTGAGCAGCAGGATGCCCGCCGCGACCAGGACGGTCGCCGCGATGCGGGCCCGGCCGAACGGCTCACGGAAGACCAGGGTGGCGATGATCGCGCCGAAGATGACGCTGGTCTCGCGGAGCGCGGCGATAGGCGCCAGCGCCCCGCGGGTCTGCGCCCACAGCACCAGGCCGTAGGCGAGCACGCTCAGCGCCCCGGCGGCCAGCCCGGCCAGCAGGATCCGCGGCGGCGACGTGGCCAGCACGTCGCGCCGCCGGACGAGGGCAAACGCCGGCACGCAGAGGCTCTGGAGCAGCATCAGCCAGCCGATGTAGCCGGCCGGGCTCGCCGAGAGCCGCACCCCGACCCCGTCCACCACCGTGTAGGCCGCGATGGTCAGGCCGGTGCCGATGGCGGCCAGCAGAGCCGCCCGCCCGGGCCGGTGGCCGGCGAAGACCAGCGCGGCCAGGCCGCCCGAGACGACGGCTACCCCGGCCAGCTGGGGGAGGGCCAGGTGCTCGCCGACGAACACCGCGGCCAGGATCGTCACCACCAGCGGGGAGATCCCGCGGGCCAGCGGGTACACCTGGCCGAAATCGCCGTACCGGTAGCACCGCATCAGCAGCAGGTTGTAGAAGACGTGGATCGCGACCGACCCCAGCAGGTACGGCCAGGCCTCCGAACGGGGCGCCGCGACCACGATGACCAGCGGGATCGCCACGATGATCCCGCCCGCGCCGATGAGCCCGAACGCCAGCGTCTGATCCCTGATGCCGTGCGCGATGGCGTTCCAGATGGCGTGCGTGATCGCGGCGGCCAGGACGGCCAGGGTGACCGAGAGGGGGAGGGTCGACGGGTCCAACGGGCTCCTCAGGGAGAATGTCTAGGGTAAGCCCCCGGCGAAGGAGAAGCACCGATGAGCCTGGCCCTAGACGCCACGCAGGAGCTGCGCACCGTCCTGGCGACCGCGGTCGTCGTACCGGTCACGCCGCTGCACGCGGATGGCACGCCCGACTGGGAAACCTACGCGACGCTGATCGGCCGGCTGGCCGACGCCGGGATCACGGTCATCACCCCGAACGGCAACACCGGGGAGTTCTACGCACTCAGCCAGGCTGAGGCCAGGCAGGCCGCGCAGGCCGCGGCCCAGGCCGTTCGCGGACGAGGGCAGGGGCAGGGCGAAACAGCAGAACTGCTGGTCGGCGTCGGCCACGACATCGCGACCGCGACCGAGGCGGCCAGGCACGCCGGGGACCACGGCGCCCGCATGGTCATGATCCACCAGCCCGTGCACCCCTACGTCTCGCCTCAGGGCTGGATCGACTACCACATCGCCATCGCGAACGCCGTCCCCGATCTCGGCGTCGTCCTGTACATCAGGGACGAGCGACGCACCGGCGCGCAGATCGCCGAGCTCGCCGACCGGGCCCCGAACGTCGTCGGCGTCAAGTACGCCGTCCGGGACGCGACCAAGTTCGCCGCCGTGGCCCGGGACGCCGGGATCGACCGGCTCACCTGGCTGGCCGGGGCCGCCGAATTGACCGCCCCGGCCTTCTGGGCGGTCGGCGCCCGCGGGTTCACCTCGGGCCTGGCGAACGTCGCGCCCGGCCTGGCGCTGGCCATGTTCGACGCGCTGCGCGCGGACGACTTCGGGGCCGCGATGAAGGTCTGGGACACGGTGCGCCGGTTCGAGGAACTGCGCCTGGCGGACTCCTCGGCGGACAACGTGAGCGTGGTCAAGGAGGCCATGGCCCAGCTGGGCCTGTGCCGCGCGGACGTCCGCCCGCCCAGCCGCCCCCTCCCGGTGGCCATTAAGCAGGAGATCGCTCAGATCTTGGCCACCTGGGACATCGGATGAACACGTGAAGCAACCGGAGGACCTGCGCAGCTTCCGCTGGTTCGGCGGGGCGCGGACGGCGGGGCTGCGGGAGTTCGGCCACCGGTCCCGGATGCGCCAGCTCGGGATCGACCCCGAGGAGCACCTCGGCAAGCCGCTCATCGTCATCCTGAACACCTGGTCCGACCTGAACGCGTGCCACATGCACCTGCGTCAGCGGGCCGAACAGGTCAAGCGTGGCGTGCTGCAGGCCGGCGGGTTCCCGGTCGAGATGCCGGTCGCCACGCTCAGCGAGACCTTCTGCAAGCCGACCCCGATGCTGTACCGCAACCTGCTCGCCATGGAGACCGAGGAGCTGCTGCGCTCCTACCCGGCCGACGGCGCGGTCCTGATGGGCGGGTGCGACAAGACCACGCCCGCGCTGCTGATGGGCGCGGCCAGCGCGAACATCCCCGCCATCTACGTGACCGCGGGGCCGATGCTGCGCGGCAACTACCGCGGCCAGCCCGTCGGCAGCGGCACCGACGCGTGGAAGGCCTGGGACGACCTCCGCGCCGGCCAGATCGGCGAGTGCGAGCTGGCCGACCTGGAGTCCGGGATCGCCAGGTCGCCGGGCCACTGCATGACGATGGGCACCGCGTCCACGATGACCTCCGCCGCCGAAGCCCTCGGGATGACCCTGGAGGGCATGTCCTCGATCCCCGCGGTCGACTCCGCGCACCACCGGATGGCGGCCGCCAGCGGCCGGCGGATCGTGGAGATGGTCTGGGAGGACCTGACCCCGGACCAGATCCTGACCCGCGAGGCGTTCGAGGACGCGGTCGCCACCGTGCTCGCGCTGGGCGGTTCCACGAACGCCCTCATCCACCTGATCGCGATGGCCGGCCGCGCCGGGGTCACCCTCACCCTGGACGACTTCGACGCGATCTCCCGCCGGGTGCCCTGGCTGGCGAACATCAAGCCGAGCGGGGCCTACCTGATGGAGGACTTCTACTACGCCGGGGGCCTGCCCGCCCTCCTGGCCCAGCTCGCGAAGGTTCCCGGCGCGGTGCACCTGGATCGGCTGACGGTGAGCGGACGGTCGTTCGGGCAAAAGATCGAAGAAGCACGCGTGCAGAATCCGGAGGTCATCAGGACCCCGGAAACCGCCCTGGCCGGCGAGGGCGGGCTTGCGGTGCTGCGGGGCAACCTCGCGCCGGACGGCGCGGTCATCAAGCACATCGCGGCCGAGCCGCGGCTGCTCAAGCACACCGGCCCCGCGGTCGTGTTCGACTCCTACACCGAGATGCAGCGGTGTATCAACGACCCGGCCCTGGGCGTTACCGCCGATTCGGTCCTGGTCCTCCGCAACGCCGGCCCCAAGGGCGGCCCGGGCATGCCCGAGTACGGGATGCTGCCCATCCCCGACTACCTGCTCGCCCGCGGCGTCCGTGACATGGTGCGGATCTCCGACGCGCGGATGAGCGGGACCAGCTACGGCGCCTGCGTGCTGCACGTGGCCCCGGAATCGTTCGTGGGCGGCCCGCTGGCCCTCGTCCAGACGGGCGATCTCATCACCCTCGACGTGGAGGCCCGCGCGCTTAACGTGAATCTTTCTTCCGAACGAGCGTGGGAACTCCGCCGCGAAGCCTGGAGCCCCCCGGCGCCGAAGTTCGAGCGTGGCTACGGCGCCCTGTACAGCGAGCACATCACGCAGGCCGACCAGGGGTGCGACTTCGACTTCCTGGCGCGGCCCGGCCGCAACCCCGAGCCCGACCCCCGGTAGCACTAGCGGGTCAGGGCCTCGAGGTAGCCCGCGATGAGAGGGTAGAAGGCCCGGAAGGCGCGGCCGAGGGCGACGCCCAGCTCCCCGCCGGGCCAGTCGTCGGGCAGCAGTTCGTCGGGCAGGTCAGGGTCGGCGGTGCTGGCGTCGAAGATCGGCATCGTCGCGTCGGCGAAGGCGCGGAACGCGGCGGCCCCGGCCGGGTGGCGGTCGGCCTGGTCGGTCAGGGCCCCCGAGGAGGCCAGGACCTGCCGGTAGCGGGCGGCCAGCTCGTCCAGGCCCCAGAGCCGCGGCGCGACCAGGCGGCTGTCGGCTTCGTCGAGCCTGACCTGGATCCGCAGCAGCTGGCTGCCGGGCGGCGGTGAGTCGGGGACCAGCCCGGCGAGTTCCGCCCAGCGGTCGCTGGTGGCCACGAGCAGGCCGGGGCGCAGCGTGGCGTAGCCGAGGAGCTGGGCCGCGCGGCGCAGCCGGTCGCGGTAGGCGCGGTCGTGCTCGGGGACCTCGTACAGGAGGCCGTGGAAGAACCCCTCCCACGGCGGCCGCTTGCCGCGCAGCTGGCTCTCGATCCTGGCCTGCGCCGAGTTGATCGCCGGGGCCAGCCGGTACCTGGCCTCCCGCCCGGTGCGTTCGGAGTCGAGCCAGCCTTCCCTGCGCATCCGCAGCAGCACCGACCGGGAGGCCGCTTCCGACAGGCCGAGGTCGGCTAGCAGCTGGATCAGCGCGCGCCCCGAGAGCTGCCCGTCGGGCAGCTGGCCGCCGAAGGGCACGGCAGCCGCGCCGAAGGCGAAGCAGACCAGCCCCATCCGCGGGCTCACCTCGGGTTCAGTCACCTTGTCTCCCCATGCCTTTCGCGATGCCTTTCGCGCCCGGCCGTCCCCGGCCCACTCTCGGTCCCTCCAGACCCCACTCCCCGGCCCAGCTGCTTCCACTCCCGCCTCCTAAAATAGTGTACTTCTAATCACGGTCGTGTGCTAATATGCATAATATGAGCCAGCCGGAACCAGCCGCGGGGGCGCGGGCATCGGTGCGCGCCCGGGTGCAGTCGTTCGCGTCGATCGCCGTCTTCGACATCGGCGGGCCGCTGGTGGTCTACCAGGTGCTGCGGGCGCACGGGGCGAGCGAGGTCAAGGCGCTGGTGCTCAGCGGCATCTTCCCGGCCCTGGGTGTGCTGCTCGCGATCGTCCGAAAGCGCCGGATTGACGCCATCGGCGCCCTGGTCCTGCTCGGCATCGCCGTCGGCGCCATCCTCGGGCTCGCTAGCGGCAACGCCAAGCTGGTGCTGGTCGAGGGTTCGGTGCCGACCGGGGTCTTCGGGCTGGTCTGCCTGGGCTCGCTGTGGACGGCCCGCCCGCTGATGTTCCGCTTCGCCCTGGAGTTCATCGGCCCGGACACGCCCAAGGGCCGCGACTTCGCCAGCCGCTGGCAGTGGGAGGGCTTCCGGCACACGTTCAACGTCATCACGGTGGTCTGGGGCGTGGCCTACCTGGCCGAGGCCGCGGCCCGGGTCGTCATCGTGGAGAACACCTCGGCCGGAACCGCCCTGACCATCTCCAAGTTCATGCCCTTCGCGGTCGCCGGCGTCGTGGTCGCCTGGATGACCGTCTACGGTCAGCACGCCAAGCGCAAGGGCGAGGCGGCGGGTGCGGCGGCCCGCGCCGCCGAGGCCGCCCAGGCCGCCGAAGCCGCCCAGACCGCGCAGGCGGCCGAACCGCTGCCGTAACCTCCTAGGGAACCGCCGATTCCCGGGAGGGCCGATGATCCAGGGGTTTGACCCGCGTACCGGCGAGCCCGTGGGGGAGCCGGTGGCCGAGACGACCGACGCCGAGGTCGACGCCCTGGTAACCGCTGCGGCGGCGGCCGGGTCCGCCTGGGCCGCCTCGTCGCGGCGAGCCGAAGCGCTGGAGGCCGTGGCCGACGCGCTGGACGAGCGGACCGGCGAGCTGGCCGTGATCGCCGACACCGAGACCGCGCTCGGCGGCGAGCGGCTCACCGGCGAGGTGGCCCGCACCACCGGGCAGTTGCGCCTGTTCGCCGGCGTGCTGCGGGACGGTGGGTACGTCGATGCCGTGGTCAGCCCGGCCGTGGGCGTCGTGCCCGACGTCAGGCGGATCAACCGGCCGGTCGGCCCGGTGGCGGTGTTCGCGGCGTCCAACTTCCCGTTCGCGTTCTCCGTGGCCGGCAACGACACGGCCTCCGCGCTGGCCGCCGGCTGCCCGGTGGTGGTCAAGGCGCACGAGGGCCACCCGGTCACCTCCGACGTGACGGCCGGGATCGTCGCCTCCGCGCTGGCGTCGGCCGGAGCCCCGGCGGGCACGTTCGGGCTGGTGCACGGGGTCCAGGCGGGCCTGCGGCTACTGCGGCACCCGCAGATCGCGGCGGCCGGGTTTACCGGCTCGACGGCCGGGGGGCTGGCGCTGGCCCGGATCTGCGCGGAGCGGCCCGTCCCGATCCCGTTCTACGGCGAGCTCGGCTCGGTCAACCCCGGCGTGGTCCTGCCGGGCGCAGCGGCCTCCCGCCCGGACGCGATCGCGACCGGGTACGTCGCGTCGCTGACCCTCGGCACCGGCCAGTTCTGCACCAACCCCGGCCTGCTCTTCGTGCCCGAGGACGCGGGCCTGCTGGCCTCCATCGCCGACAAGGCCGGCGCGTCGTCCGGTGGCGCGATGCTCTCCGGCCGGATCTTCGCCGGGTACGAGGACGCGGTGGAGGAGGCTTCGGATCACCCCGGCGTCACGGAGCTGGCCGTCGGCCTGCCCGGGGCGGGGCCGTGGGGCGCCACCCCGCGGGTGTTCCAGCTCACCCTGAAGGAGTTCGCCGCCGACCTCGCCGTCCTGTCGCGCGAGCGGTTCGGCCCGGCCGGGCTGGTGATCACGTACCCGTCCGTCGAGGAGCTGCTCCCGGTCCTCGCCGCGCTGCCCGGCAACCTGGTCGGGCACGGTGCACGCCGAGGCCGAGTCGCCGGGGGACCTGGACCTGGCCCGCCAGGTGGTTGCCGTCCTGGAGCAGGTGGCAGGCCGGATCGTCTTCAACGGCTGGCCCACCGGGGTCGCCGTGGTCGCCGCCCAGCACCACGGCGGCCCCTGGCCAGCGACCACGATGCCCGCGTACACCTCGGTGGGCACGGCGGCGATCCGCCGCTGGCTGGTCCCGGTCGCCTACCAGAACTTCCCGCCTGAGCTGCTACCCCCGGCGCTTCGCTAAACCCCTCCGTCCCCTCCGTCCCCTAATATC
Organism: uncultured Actinomycetes bacterium; assembly: GCA_963795795.1. Lineage (GTDB taxonomy): Bacteria > Actinomycetota > Actinomycetes > Streptosporangiales > Streptosporangiaceae > Palsa-504. Next base: position 494,430 of record CAWCJS010000003.1, read on the forward strand.
CTCCGTCCCTCGACTCACTCAACCCCCTGGCTTCCCTCTGTTCCCATCACTTGTGACCATCGAGCCCCGCCGTCCATGAAAAGCCCCCCTCGGTACGATCGGCGCATGGTCTGCGGAGCGGCGGGAGCCCGGTGACGGCCCGGCTTACCCGGCGGCCGGGAGGGGCGGCTCGGCTGCGGGCGCTGCTGGAGTCCGGCGAGATGATCGTGGCGCCGGGGGCGTTTGATCCGCTGTCGGCGCGGCTGGTGGAGGAGGCCGGGTTTCCGGCGGTGTACATGACCGGGTTCGGGACGTCGGCGGCGCTCATCGGGCGGCCGGACGTGGGCCTGCTGACGATGACCGAGATGGCCGGGAACGCCGGGCGGATCGCGGCCTGCGTGGATATCCCGGTCATCGCCGACGCGGACACCGGCTACGGCAACCCGCTGAACGTGATCCGCACGGTCGGGGCCTACGAGGCGGCCGGGGTCGCCGGGATCCACATCGAGGACCAGGTGGCCCCGAAGAAGTGCGGGCACATGGAGGGCAAGCTGGTCATCCCGGCGCAGGAGATGGCCGCGAAGGTCCGGGCGGCGGTTGACGCCCGCGCGCCAGCCCGAGTTCGTGATCATCGCCCGGACCGACGCGCGGGCCGTGGAAGGTCTGGAGCGGGCCTTGCAGCGCGCGCGGCTGTACCGCGAGGCCGGAGCCGACGTCCTGTTCATCGAGGCGCTGACCAGCGAGGCAGAAGCCGAGGAGGCGGCGCGGGCCTTTCCCGGCGTGCCGCTGCTGTTCAACTGGGCCGAGGGCGGCAAGACGCCGCCGCTCGGCCTGGACCGCCTCACGGAGCTGGGCTACCGGATCGTCATCTTCCCGATCGGCACCCTGCTGGCGGCCACCGGGGCGATGCGGCGGATACTGCGGGAGATCGCCCGGGCGGGCACGCCCGCCGCGGTGATGGACGAGTTGCCCACGTTCGCGGAGTTCGTGAATTTCATCGGACTGCCCGAGGTGCGCCAGGCCGAGCAGCGGTACGCGGTGGAGCCTGCGGCGCCCGGGCCGGAGACCGGAGGTATGGATGGCAGCGACGTTTGAGCGGGCCAGCGTGTCCGCGGAACTGGCCAAGGCCATGATCGAGGCGGCGGAGCAGAAGGCGGCCCAGATGGGCCAGCCCTTCGTGATCGCGATCGTGGACGACAGCGGGGTGCTGAAGGCGTTCAGCCGGATGGACGGCGCGCCGCTGCTGTCCGTTCAGGTGGCCCAGGACAAGGCGTACACCGCGGTCGGGTTCGGCCTGGCCACCGACACCTGGCACGACTTCGTCAAGGACGACCCGCCGCTGGCCATGGGCGCGGCGACCGGAATTGATCGCCTGATCGTGTTCGGCGGCGGGTACCCGATCAAGCTCGGGGGAGCGGTCGTCGGCGGGATCGGCGTCAGCGGCGGCCACTACAGCCAGGACATGGAGGTAGCCCAGGCCGGGCTCTCGGCGCTCGACTCCTGAGTTTCGCTGACCCCGGGGTCAGGACGCTGGCGGGCTGAGGGCGGCCGAGCCGCTCGTCCACGGCCCGGAACACCACCGCCATCCCGCCGACGCCGACCTGCTCCTCCAGCACGTACCCGGCCACACGGGAACCTGGAGCCAGCCCGCCCGGCAACCCGCCGCCACCGCTATCCACCGCTCCTCCAGCCGCGAGCCAGGCCTGGTGACCAGATGGAGGTCCGGGCAGTGCACCCCAGGCGGCGCGCGACCCGATTATCCAAGCTTCATCACGGGTTATCAACGCGGGCTGCGCGGTCCGGCGGGCAGGCGGGCAGCAGTTGCCAGGATCGGTGGGGACCAGACGCCGGACCTGGGAGAATGGGCTGGTGGGTCAGCAATCCCCGGCGCGCGTGAGCCTCGCCGAGCTGGTGGCGACGCTGTCGCTGGTTTCCGACCTCGGCATGGGTAGGCCGATGGAGCGGGTCCTGCGCCAGACCGTCATCGCCATGCGGCTGGCGACGGCGGCCGGGATGGAGGAGGCGACCTGCGCGTCGGCGTACTACACGTCCCTGTTGGCCTGGGTGGGCTGCGCCACCGATACCAGTGAGGTGGCCGCGCTGTTCGGCGACGAGACGGAGCTGTACGCCGACACGCGCGACGAGGACCTCGATCGGGTCTCCCTCGCGGTCTTCGTCGCCCGCCATCTCGGCCGCGGCAAGTCGGGCTTCCGCAGGCTCGAGATGGTCGGGAAGTTCCTGGCCACGGCGGGCCACTCGGTCCAGCAGGTCATGGTGGCCCACTGCCGGGAGGCGAGCGCCTTCGCCGAATGGCTGGAGCTGGGCCCGCAGGTGTGCGAGCCGCTGCTGCAGACCTTCGAACGATGGGACGGGAGAGGGATACCAGGTTCGGCAGGCGCCGATGCGCTCGCGCCCGCCATCCGCCTGGTCCACCTGGCCGACATCGTCGAGGCGTTCCATCACGCCGGCGGGGCCGAGGTGGCGTTGCGCGTGGCCGGGGAGCGGCGGGGCACCCAGTTCGACCCGGACCTCGTGGACTGCCTGCGGGCCCGCCACGGCGAGGTCCTCGACGGGCTCGGCAACATCTCCGCGTGGGATGAGGTGATCGCGCTCGATCCCAGGCTGGGCGCGGCGCTGACCGAAGACCAGCTCGACCGGGCGCTGGCCGCCTTCGCCGACTTCAGCGACCTCAAGTCCCCACTGCGCCTGGGGCATTCCCGCGGCGTGGCCGAACTGGCCGCTGCGGCCGGCGCTACCCTCGGGCTCCCGGCCGCGCAGGTCATCATGCTGCGCCGGGCCGCGCTGGTGCACGACATCGGCATGATCGGGATTCCCAGCGGCGTCTGGGACGAGCCGGGCGAGTGGAGCATCTCCCAGCGCGAGCGAGCCCGGACCCACCCGTACCTGGGCGAGCGGATGCTGGCGCGCACGCCGGGGCTGGCCGAGGTCGGGCACTGCGCGTCGCTGCACCACGAGCGGCTCGACGGCTCGGGCTACCCGCACGGGCTGCGGGGCGAGGCCATCTCACTGCCGGCGCGGATCCTGGCCGCGGCCGACGTCTATCAGGCTCTCCGCCAGCCCCGTCCCCACCGCCAGGCGTTTGAGGCGGTGGACGCCGAGCGGATGATGCGCGACGAGGTGCGCGCCGGGCGGCTCGACGGCGACGCGGTCCAGGCGGTGCTCAAGGCCGCGGGCCACCGGGTGCGGCACCGGGCCGGCCTGCCGTCGGGGCTGACGGCCCGCGAGGCCGAGGTGCTCGTGCGGCTCGGTCAGGGCAAGTCCAACCCCCAGATCGGTTCCGAGCTGCACATCAGCCGGAAGACGGTCTCCTCCCACCTGGAGCACATCTACGCCAAGCTAGGGGTGCAGACCCGGACCGAGGCGGCCCTGTTCGCCATGCGCCACGGGCTCACCGCGGCGGCGGGCGAACCGGGGCCTGACCAAAAGATCGGGTAGTTACCCGATTCGCCCGCGGCGGCGGATCCGTAGAACGGATCCATGACCACTACGCCTCACAGCCGCAGCGCGGCTACCGTCGTACCGCAGTTCGCCCTGGCGGGATCCTTCCTCGAGGGCCTCGCCGCCCAGGACTTCACCTTGCTCGGCGGTGCGCTCACCGCCGACGCCCAGCTTCGCGCCCTGGTGCCCGCGGGGCCTAAGGCATGGACCGGAGCCGAGACGATCGCGGGGGTGTTCGCGGGCTGGTTCGGCGACACTAAGAACTTCGAGCTCGTCGAGGCCAGCGTCGGCGAGGTCGGCGGCCGCCTGCACCTGCGCTGGCGGCTCCGGCTTCAGGCCGATCGGCTCGGCGCCGGCTGGTTCACCGTCGAGCAGCAGGCCTACGCCGACACCGCCGACGGCGGGCGCATCGACCGCCTTGACCTGCTCTGCACGGGTTACCGGCGCGAAGATGGCTGACGCTCTGGCCACCTGGGGCGGCTGGGAGCCGGCGATCCGCGACGACCCGTTCGGTCACTTCGCGGAGGCTCGATCCCGGTGCCCGGTCCAGAGCGTGCGCCTCGCCGACGGTCACCCGGCCTGGGTGGTGCTCGGCTACGACGCGGCTCGGCAGGCGCTCAGCGATCCCCGCATCTCCAAGGACATGGTCGCCGCCCTGGCCACGGCCGGCGACGTCGTAGCCGAGGGCCTGCCCGGACCGGAGTTCTCCCGGCACATGCTGAACGTCGACCCGCCCGATCACACCCGGCTGCGACGGCTGGTGTCCCGGGCGTTCGCGCCATCCCGGATCGCCGCGCTGGAGCCGGCCATCCGGGCGATCGCCGGGCAGTTGCTCGACGACCTGGACGACGCCGGCCCCGGCGCGACCGTCGACCTCATCGAGGGGTACGCCTACCCCCTTGCCGTTCCGGGTGATCGGCGAGCTGCTCGGCATCCCCACGCCCGACCGCCCGCGCCTGCACGCCTGGTTTCAGGTGCTGCTAACCGGCTGGGCCGGTGACCCCCCGCCGGAGGCGGTAGAGGCGTCGGACGGCATCGTCGCCTACCTGCGCGAGCTGGTCGACACCAAACGCCGCAACCCGTCCGACGACCTGGTCAGCGTCCTGGTCGCCGCCGAAGACGACGCGCTCACCGCGCAGGAGCTGCTGTCCACCCTGTTCCAGCTCGTGGTCGCCGGGCACGACACCACGGCCAGCCTGATCGGAAACGGAGTCGTAGCCCTGCTCGATCATCCCGGCCAGCTCGAAGCGCTACTGGCCGACCCCGGGCGGCTGCCCGCCGCGATCGACGAGCTCATCCGCTTCACCGCCCCGGTACCGCACGCCACGTTCCGGGTGACGGCCGAGCCGGTGACCCTCGGCGGCGTCCGGATCCCCGCGCACGAGCAGGTGCTGGTGTGCCTCGGGTCGGCAGGCCCTGCTCGGGGCGCGCGAGGCGCTATCCGCCGCTCCGCAGGCGGCTCAGTTCACCTGGCGGGCCAGCTGCACCTGGCGCAACGGTACCCACAGCCGCTCGACCGTCGCCGGCTTTTCGGGCCTCGGCGGCGAGCAGCAGCACCGCAGCACGTACGAGTTCGACGTCGACCACCCCGAGTGCTTCGCGTCCGAGGACAACGGCGCGACACCGGTGGAGTTCGTCCTGGTCGGCCTGGTCGGCTGCCTGACGGCGGGCGTCGCCTCAGTCGCCCAGTTCCGGGGCATCCAGCTCCGCTCGGTCACGGCCGTCGTCGAGGGCGAGATGAACATCCTCGGCATCCTCGGCGCCGACCCGGAGGCCCGCAACGGGTTCGAGGGCGTCACGGTCAGGTTCGTGATCGACGCCGACGCTTCCCGCGACGACCTCGAAGCGTTGATCGCCCAGTCGCAGAAGCGTTCGGCTGTCTTCGACATCGTGACCAACCCGACGCAGGTCCTCGTCGAGCTGGCCTGACCGACCTCAACGCGCTCGCGGCACTCGGCGCCCCGGGGCTCTACCTGCCCGGCCTGCCGGTTGCTCCGTACCCGCGCCTCCACCGACATCCACGGCCCAGTCGGCGACTCGCACGCTCTGGCCGCCCACCTCCACTCGTTTCTGAGCGGCCGACGCCGATGGCCCACGGCACGGGCTCCGGCTGATTGCGGGTGTCGGCTGAACCGTGGTACAACGAGCCGAATGATCACCGCTCCGGGCCCTGCGCAGCCCGCCGCCGCAGGTAACCAGGCCGGCGCGGCGGCGGCCGTTCATGTCACCGGCCTCCTCAAGCGGTACGGCGACGTGGTCGCTCTCGCGGGGGTCGAACTCACGGTGGCCTCGGGTGAGTTCTTCACCCTCCTCGGCCCGTCGGGCTCAGGGAAGACCACCCTGCTGCGGCTGATCGCGGGGTTCGAGCGCCCGGACGGCGGCCGGATCGACCTCGGCGGTCGCGACGTCACGCAGGTCCCGCCTTACCTGCGGGACGTCAACACGGTGTTCCAGGACTACGCGCTGTTCCCGCACATGACGGTCTGGCAGAACATCGAGTACGGCCTGCGCGTCCGGCGCGTCCCGAAGGCCGAGCGGCGCGAGAAGGTAGGCCGCGCGCTGGACATGGTCCGCCTGCCCGGGCTCGGCTCGCGCAAGCCGGCCCAGCTGTCCGGCGGTCAGCGCCAGCGGGTCGCGCTCGCCCGGGCCATCGTCAACGAGCCCCAGGTCCTGCTCCTCGACGAGCCGCTGGGGGCGCTCGACCTCAAGCTCCGCCAGGAGATGCAGCTGGAACTGCTGCGGGTCCAGCGCGAGGTGGGCATCACGTTCATCTACGTCACGCACGACCAGGAAGAAGCGCTCACGATGAGCGACCGCATCGCCGTGCTCAACCGCGGCCGCATCGAGCAGATCGGCGGGCCGATCGAGGTGTACGAGCGGCCGCAAACGGCCTTCGTCGCGGGGTTCATCGGCGTGTCCAACCTGATCGAGCGCGACGGCCACCGGATCACCGTGCGGCCGGAGAAGATCACGCTGCTCGAGGACGGTCAGGCCGACCCGCCCGGCACGCACTCCGAATCCGGCCGGATCCGGGACGTCATCTACGCCGGGGTGCTCACCCGGTACATCGTGGACCTCGACGCGGGCGGCGCGCTGGTCGTCAGCCAGCAGAACGCGGAGGCATCGGCCTTGGCCCACGGCGCCGGCGAGGCCGGTCGCCTGGTCCGGGGAGGACAGGTCCGGTTGGCCTGGCGGCCGGAGCAGGCATTCACAATCCCTCAGGACCCTAGTTCAGGGGAGGCAGAGGAATGATAATCACGAGGGCGCGGATCTCCCGCCCCATGAAGATAGCGCTCGCACTGGGCGTCACCTCACTCGTCGCCGCCGCCTGCGGAAGCAGCGCGAGCAGCAGCAACAGCAGCGCACCGAGCACCTCGAGCGCCGGCACATCCGGGCTCACGGTGCCCACGGCGAACCTCCCGGTCCTGCAGACGATCGGGAAGGGCGAGGGTCAGCTCAACCTCATCGCCTGGGAGGGCTACCTGCAGCCCCAGTGGGTGAAACCATTCGAGCAGCAGACCGGCTGCCAGGTGAACGCGAAGTACGCGGGCAGTTCCGACGAGATGGTCGCGCTGATGAAGAACGGCGGCGGCGGCCAGTACGACATGGTGTCCTCGTCCGGCGACGCCGACCTGCGCATCCTGTACGCGGGAGACGCCCACCCGGTGAACGTCAACCTCATCCCGAGCTGGAAGCAGTTCTTCCCCGCCTTCCAGTCCCCGCCGTTCAACACGATCAACGGCGTGCATTACGGGATCTCCCTGCAGTGGGGCCCGAATGTGCTCATGTACAACACCAAGGACTTCCCGACGGCCCCGACCTCCTGGAGCGTCATCTACAACCCGAAGTACAAGGGCCAGGTGACCATTCCCGACAACCCGATCCAGATCGCCGACGCGGCGCTGTACCTCAAGACCAGCAACCCGTCACTGGGGATCACCGACCCCTACGAACTGACCCAGCCCCAGTTCCAGGCCGCGGTGAACCTGCTGGCCGGGCAGCGCCCCCTGGTCGAGAAGTACTGGGACCTCGCCTCCCAGGAGATCTTCGACTTCAAGAACGGCAACGCGACCGTCGGCGCGGGCTGGCCTTACCAGGTCAGCGCCCTCAAGACGGACAAGTTCTCGATCGGCAGCGTCGTTCCCGCCGAGGGCGCGACCGGCTGGGCGGACACCTGGATGCTCGCGGCGAAGGCGCCGCACCCCAACTGCGCCTACATGTGGATGGCGTACATCAGCACGCCGAAGGTCCAGGCCGAGCAGGCCATCAACTACGGCGAGACGCCGGACAACAGCCTGGCCTGCGGGTACATGAACCAGATGCAGGCGGGGTCGTGCGCGGAATACCACGCCAACGCGCCGCTCAGCTACCTGGCCTCGATCTCCCTGTGGAAGACGCCGCTCGCGACCTGCGACAACGGCAAGCCGGACTGCGTGCCCTACTCCGAGTGGGTGTCCGCGTGGAGCACCGAGGTCAAATGACGGTGCCTAGCGGGCCAGCCCGGGCCGGGTGCGGATGACAGCCACCACGGTCACCGCCCCCGGGGGCCAGGCCAGGCGGGATGGGTTGTGGACCCGCGTCTCGGCGGTGCTGTGGCGCCGGCCGTGGGCGCGGGCCACCATCCTGCTCACCCCGCCGCTGGCCTGGTTCGTCCTGATCTACCTGGCCTCGCTCGTGGTCATGCTGATCACCGCCTTCTGGCAGATCAACCCGTTCACGACCAACATCGAGCGGATCTGGAGCCTGGGCAACTTCACGACGATCTTCACCAACTCCGCTTACCGGGGCATCATCCTGCGGACTGTGGGAATGGCGGCGGCGGTCACCGTCGTCGACGCCGCCGTCGCCTTCCCGTTCGCCTACTTCATGGCCCGGATCGCCTCGCCCAGGACCAGGACCGGCTTGTTCGTGGCGATCCTGCTCCCGCTGTGGGCGAGTTACCTCGCAAAGATCTACTCCTGGCTGGTGATCTTCACCCACGACGGGATCCTGGACTGGAGCCTGGGCAAGATCGGCCTCGGCCAGATCCACCTGATCTACACGAACTGGGCCGTATTCACCGTCTTCTGCTATCTCTGGCTGCCGTTCATGATCATCCCGGTGTACGCGGCGCTCGAGCGCATCCCAGCCTCCCAGATCGAGGCCTCCCAGGACCTGGGCGGACGGACCTGGCGGACCACGCGCGAGATCTTGCTCCCGCTCGCCCTGCCCGGGATCGTGGCCGGGTCGATCTTCACGTTCTCACTGACCCTGGGGGACTACATCACGCCGCTGCTGGTCGGCGGGACCAGCGCGCAGTTCATGGGCAACGTCATCTACTCGAACATCGGGATCGCGAACAACGTGCCGTTCGCCGCCGCCATGGCCTGTATCCCCGTCATCATCATGGCCGCCTACCTGCTCGGCGCCCGGTCGCTCGGCGCCTTCGAAGCGATCTAGGCCATGGAATCGAAGGCCCTGCGCATCGGGCTGCGGATCTGGGTCGTGCTGGTGCTGGCGTTCCTGTTCATCCCGATCATCCTGATCGTGCTGTACTCGTTCAACCGGTCCAACATCGAGAGCTGGCCCATCGCGGGCTTCTCCTGGCACTGGTACAACGTGGCCTTCCACGACGCTCAGGTGCGCAGCGCGTTCCTGCTGTCGATCCGGGTCGCGCTGTTCGCGACCGTGTTGGCCGTGCTGCTCGGCTCCGCGGTCGCCTTCGCGCTGTACAGGTTCAAGTTCTTCGGCAGCGAGGCCATCTCGTTCCTGCTCGTCCTGCCGCTCGCGCTCCCCGGGATCATCACCGGGATCGCGCTGAACTCGTTCTTCTCCTTCACCGGGATTCAGCTCGGCACCATCACCATCGTCATCGGGCATACGACGTTCTGCATCGTGGTGGTGTTCAACAACGTGATCGCCAGGCTCCGCCGAACGTCAGCGTCGCTGGCCGAGGCGTCCAGTGACCTCGGTGCGCGCGGCTGGCAGACGCTGCGTTTCGTCACGCTGCCCCTGTCGGCCACCGCGCTGGTATCCGGTGCCCTGCTGGCCTTCGCCCTGTCGTTCGACGAGGTCATCGTCACGGTGTTCACCGCGGGCGCGCAGAACACCCTGCCGTTGTGGATCTTCGGCGCGATCCGGCTCGGGCAGCAGCTCCCCGAGGTGAACGCCGTGGTGTCCATCGTGATCCTGCTGACGATCATTCCCGTGGTCCTCGCGGCCCGGCTCGCCGGTGCCGGGGCGGTCACCCGCTCCGTGCGCAACGTCCCCGTCGGCGAGGCGGGTGGCTAGTGGGGCCCGAGGAGTTCCGGGCCGCCGGCCATGAGCTGGTCGACTGGATCGCGGACTACCGGGCCAGGATTCCGCTGCTCCCGGTGCAGGCGCAGGTGGAACCGGGTGAGGTGGCAGGCAAGCTGCCGAGCCGGGCCCCGGAGGAGGCCGAACCCTTCAGCCGGGTGCTCGCTGACCTCGACGCTGTGGTAGTCCCCGGGGTGACCCAGGTTCAGCATCCGCGCTACTTCGGCTGGTTCCCCTCCAACGCGTCCCTCCCCTCCGTGCTGGGCGACCTGGCCACCTCCGGGCTCGGGGCGCTCGGGATCACCTGGCAATCCGCCCCCGCGCTGACGGAGGTCGAGGAGGTCGTCGTCGAGTGGCTGCGCGAGCTGACGGCGCTGCCCGCCTCGTGGAAGGGCGTCATCCAGGACACGGCGTCCACCGCGTGCCTAGTCGCCCTGCTCGCGGCCCGCGAGCGCGCGACCAACTACTCCGAGGCGCGCGGCGGGATGCAGGCCGAGGGCGCGCCGCTCACCGTGTACACCACCGAGCACGCGCACTCCTCGATCGCGAAGGCTGTCGCCCTGGCCGGGTACGGACGGGACAACCTGAGGTTCGTCGGCGTCGACCCGGTCACGTACGCCATGCGGCCCGAGGCGCTGGCCTCGGTCCTGGAGGCCGATGTGGCGGCCGGCCGGCGCCCCGCCGCCGTGGTGGTCAACGTCGGCACCACCGGCACCACGGCCGTGGACCCGCTCGCGCAGATCGTCCCGCTGGCCCGGCGGTACGCGATGTGGGTGCACGTCGACGCGGCCATGGCGGGCTCGGCGCTGCTGTTGCCGGAGATGCGCTGGCTGATCGACGGGGTGGAGGGCGCGGACTCCCTGGCCTGGAACCCGCACAAGTGGCTGGGTACCGTGCTGGACTGCGCGCTGCTGTACGTCGCCGACCCCGGCCACCTGATCCGGGTCATGTCGACCAACCCGTCCTACCTGCGTTCCGCCGTCGACGGGGAGGTGACGCAGTTCAAGGACTGGGGGATTCCGCTCGGCCGGCGGTTCCGGGCCCTGAAGCTGTGGTTCCACCTGCGGCTCGACGGAGTGGAGGCCATCCGGGCCCGGCTGCGGCGGGACCTGGATAACGCCCGCTGGCTCGCCGAGCAGGTCTCGTCCACCCCGGGCTGGCGGGTCCTGGCCCCGGTCAACCTGCAGACCGTCGTGCTCAGGCACGAGCCGGCGGGCCTGGTCTCCGGCACCGGTGCGGTGGTCGACGCCGAGGCGCTGAACGCGCACACGCTGTCCTGGGTGGACTCGGTCAACCACTCGGGGGCCGCCCTGGTCACGCCGTCCCTGCTGGACGGCGCCTGGTCCGTCCGGGTCTCGATCGGAGCCGAGGCCACCGAGCGCGAGGACGTCGAGGAGCTGTGGAGCCTGCTGCAGCGGGCCGCCTGGCCGGCGGTTACGGATACCGCATCAGCCCGGCAGGGTCTTCTCGAACCAGTGGTGCGCGTAGGGCTCGTCGTTGAACGGCGCGACCTCGCGGTAGCCGGCCGTCCGGTACAGGCTGACGGCCTCGTCGAGCACGCGGTTGGTCTCCAGGCGCAGGGTGCGGACTGGATGCGCCGCGGCGTGAGCCTCTAGCTCGGCGAGGAGCCGGCGGCCCAGGCCGAGACCGCGGACCGCGGGGGAGACCCACATCCGCTTGACCTCGGTCGGAGCGTCGTCGTGGAACTTGAGCGCCCCGCACCCGACCACGTCCGAGTGCAGGGTCGCGACCAGGAACAATCCCGCGGGCGGGGTGAGCTCTTCGTCAGCGGCGGAGATGCTTAGGGCGGGATCCCAGCCGCTCTCGAACCGGTCCGACAGCTCGGCGACGTAGGCCCGCACCGCCTCGCGGGCGTTCGGGTGCCGTGGGTCGCACACGGCGACCTGGACCGCTGAGGCCAGCAGCAGACGCTCGACCTCGGCCATCGCCCTGATCAGCCGGTCGCGTTGCCGCCCGCCGAGCGGTTGGAGAATGGCGGCGGCAGCGTCGTCGGCGCGCCGGTCAAGCTCGGCTCGCTCGGCCAGTCCGCGGCTGGTCAGGTGGGCCGTGCGGACCCGCGCGTCATCGTGGCTCGGCTCGACGACCACCATCCCGTCGCCCTCGAGCGATCGCAGCAGCCGGCTCAGGTACCCGGAATCCAGGTCGAGCCGTGAGCGCAGTCCTCTTACGTCGCTGCCGCCCGCACCGATCTCCCACAGCAAGCGCGCCTGCCCCAGCGGCCGGTCGCGGGACAGGAATGTGTCATCGAGAGCGCCGACGCTCTGCGTGACGGTCCGGTTGAACCTTCGGACCTGATCGATCATGTCGCGATCCATTCTCTGACTTTAGTCAGAGAACGGGTGGCCGTAACGCCGGGGCGCCGCTAAGCCGCGGGTCGGGTGGGCAGGGGTCTGCGACCCGGCTGTGGGCGCGGGCCGCAGGGGTGGTGGGTGTGGGTTGCGCGGTCAGACCTGGGGCTCGAGGCGGGGACGGGTGACCGGGCGCAGGCGGCGCCACAGGCGGTTGGTGAGCGGCTGGCGGTGCTTGACGGTGCCGGATCCGGCGCGGAGCTGGCGCAGGAGGGCCTGCTGCTGGGCGTCGGCGATCAGGTCGTGGCGGTGCTCGTCGGCCACTTGCTTGCTGATCTGCGGGTTGATGAACATCGTTTTCTCCTGTCGGGTCAGAACCGTGGTTTGTCGCTACATCGAGGGATCGGCGGGCCAGCGGGCCTGCCGCAACTGGCGCTTGGTCGCGCAGTACGCCACCCCGGCGGCCTCCAGGCCGGCCAGGGTCAGCATCGCGGCCTGGGCGGGCAGGTACTGCAGGAGCAGCCCGCAGCCTGCCACGCCGACCGGCATGCCCAGGCCGATCAGCGTCATGAGCGCGGCGACCACCCGGCCGCGCTGCTCGGGCGGCGCCTGCCTGATGACGAGGATGTCGACCAGCACCCGGATCGCGGGGACGCCGAGCATGATGGTGAACAGCAGGCCGGCCACCCACCAGGGCCCGAACGGCACCGCGAGCAGCGCCAGGATCAGTACGTCTAGCAGGCACATCCCGAGCATGAGCACACCGGGCCGCAGCCGGTGCAGGATCCCGACGAGGGGCGCTCCGGCCAGGCCGCCGGCCGCGCCCACGCCGAGGGCCAGCCCGATCACGCCCGGCGCCACCGCCTGGTGGCGCAGGATCACGATGATGACCAGGTCGAGTCCGGCGCCGATCGTGTTTACGAACATGATCAGCATCGTGGCCGCCCGGAGCACGGGCTGATCCCACAGCGTGCGCAGGCCCGCCAGCATGCCCCCCGACCCGGCGGTGCCGCCGGGTTGCTCGGCCGGCCGGGGCCGAACCCGATCGTCTCGCGTCTGACCGGGCACGGCGGCCATCAGCGCCGCGGCGGCCAAGGCCACGAGGAAGGAGCCCGCGGTGAACATGAACGGAAGGGAGTGCGCCAGTGCGTGAACCCCGTAGAGTGCGCCGCCGAGGGCTGGCCCCGCCAGCGCCGCGCCGTTCATCCTCACCTCATCCTGCGTAAGCGCCCGCGTCAGCTGCTCGGGTGCCACCACCGAACGCATGAGCAGCAGGCCGGCCGCGCCCTTGACCGCCTGCCCCATGCCGAGGAGCGCGGCGGCGGCGAGCAGGAGGGGCAGCGACAGTCTGCCGGCCACCAGCGCAACCACGACACCCGCGGTCACGGCCGCCCGGGCGGCCTCCGTCGCGATCACGATCGTGCGGCTGTCGTACCGGTCGGCCAGCGAGCCGGCCGGCAACCCCGCGACCAGCATCCCGACCGCCTGCACCGCCGCGAACAACCCGGCCCAGGCGGGCGAGCCGGTCATGGCCAGGATGATCAGCGGGTACGCCACGTCCGCGACCGAGACGCCCACGGTGGAGGCGGTCATCCCGACCCACAGCGTCTGGAACCGCAGGTTACGCCGCAGCGGTACCGGCGCGATCGCGATCCCTGCTTGCGTGGTCACTGTCGCCGTCGTGGTCGCATCCATTGCCGCTCCCGAGAATCTTCATCTTTTCGCCATCATTCATGTATACGTGAATGATGGCATGATCGTGAGTATGTGGCAAGATGTCTCCATGGATCAGTTCTCGGTGGAGGTGGAGCCGCCTGCGGTCCGGAGCGTGGAAGACGTCGAGATGCTTAAGGCACTGGCGGACCCGACTCGGCTGGCCATCATGTCGGCACTCATGAAGTCGGGTCGCGACCTGCCGGTCATGTCGGTCAAGGAACTGGCCGCGGAACTCGGTGAGCCGCAGACCAAGCTCTACCGGCACGTCAAGCAGCTGGAAGCGGTCGGCCTGATCAGGGTGGCGGGCACTCGCCTGGTGTCAGGCATCCTTGAGCAGCGGTATCAGGCCTGCCAGCGGGATCTGACGCTCGACCGCGGATTCCTGCGCGAGCACGTTGATGAGTCCGAGCAGGCGATGCAAGCGGTCCTCGATCTGTACCGCGAAGGCTTCTTCGCGGCGTTCCGTGCTGATAAGACGCCAGCGGGCGCGGACCCGGCCGAGGAGACCTACCTCAGGCCGCTGATGTTCATGTGCGACCTGAAGGTCTCGCCCGCCAGGGCCGCCGAGTTGCGCAGCAAGCTCGACGAGATCATGGACAGCCTGAAGAATGACCAGACCGAGGACCCGAACGGCGTAACGCTGAACCTGCTGATCGGCTGCTACGTTCCCGTCGAGGAGGGCGGCCGCTGACCGCCTAGGGCTGGAACTGCACGTACCCGTACTGGGGGAGCGCCGTGGTGCTGGCGATGACCCGGCCCGCGGCGTCGAGCCAGGTCAGGCGGGACAGGCCGAGGGGGTCGGGGACAATGAATGCCACGTACTTCCGGCCGTCGACGACCCGCGGCGTGGCCAGCTCGGAGGCGCCGTTGGAGAATACCGCCCGCAGGTGTGCGGTGGCCGGGCTCACCTGAACGGCGTAGCCGGTGGCCCCGGTGCCGCCGTCGGGGAAGCCCAGTGGCAGGGCCATGATCGTTTCAGCACCGTCCGGCGTGCCTACCGGGCCGCACGAGCCCATCTGGTAACCGCTGCCGTTGAATGCGTAGCAATCACCGCCCGGGCCGAACATGAGCTGGATGGACCACGCCTGGCCGGAGAGATGGCCCGAGGCCAAGAGGCCCGACGCCGTTTCGCCGTGGACAAAGTAGGTGTTGATCCACAGCCCGTCGCCCTGCGGGGTGGTGCCCGGGGGTGGCGGCTGGCTTATGGGGAAGTCGGTCGGCCAGCCGGGCGGGGGATGGCCCACGGTGACCCGGACCGCATGCTCGAGCGAGTAGGCGAAGCCGGCGACGTGGTAGCGGTATCCGCAGGCGGCGACGATGACGGCCGGGACGTGCAGCCGGCCATTGACGGTAATCCCGCTGATGCTGGCGGGCAACTGGATGAACCCGAAGCCGACCCCGCGAAACGCCGGGCCCAGGGTCACGACGCCGACGTTTCCTGCCTCGGGGTACACCGGGTCGGCGTCCGTGCCGTTGAGGGTAAGTGCGGGCAGGCACCGGTAGCCCGGGTCGGCGATGTCCCGCACCGCGAGCTTCCACGCGTGCCCGTCCGCGGTGCCGCTGGCGATGACCCCGCCCGGTGCCACGGGTCCGGAGAGAGCCGTGGCCGGGTGGGTCGGCAAGCGGCTGGCGTGCAGCCCTAGCGTGGTCACGGCGACTATCGCGACCAGGCCCACCCCGACCGCGGCGGCCCCCGCGCGCCGCAGTCGGATGCCGTTGCCGCGCCGGATGATCCGATCAAGCCGAACGGCGGGCGGCTGGAGGCCCCCGAGCAGGTCGTCCACGCGCCGGCGGAGTTCGGTGTCGTCGGTTGCCGTCACGACTCATCACCTGCTCCGAAGACCGGGTTGGCCCGCAGCGTGGCCAGACCGCGGGAAAGTTGGCTGCGCACGGTGCCCGGTGAGCAGCCGAGGGCGGCCGCGATCTGCGCGTCGGACAGGTCGTCCCAGTACCGGAGGACGATGACCGCGCGCTGGCGGGGCGCCAACTGGCGCAGCGCGGCCAGCAGGGCGGCCCGCTCGCCCACCAGGTCGGCGGGGCCCTCCACCGCCACTTCGGGCGGGTCGCCAGGCTGCTCGGTCACCCGGCGCCTGCGGAACCTGCGGTTGCTCGCGTTCACCAGGATGCGGCGCAGGTAGGCGTCCGGGTCGTCGGCCCGGCTGACCCGCCGCCAGGATACGTAGGCCCTGGCCAGAGCGGTCTGCGCGATGTCCTCGGCTATCCATCGGTCTCCGGTCAGGCCGAAGGCCAGGCGGACCAGTCCGGGCCACCTGGATAGCGCGAACGCGCTGAAGTCCGCGCTGTCGTCGCTGCCGATAATGTCGGGGGCGGCAGCGAGCTCGTCACGAGGTTCGGTCACCACCGGCTCCACACCACCTAAGAGCACCGTAAGTCCCCCGGACGTTGCACGGCCACAGGGAGGACTCCCGCAACGGCGAGCTACGGATGAGAATGGACTATGGACGAGCGTGAGGATCTCAGCTGGCAGGCGTTCGGTGAGGCGTCCCGTGAGCTCGCGAAGGTCATCGCGGCCGACGGGTTCGAACCCGACCTGATCCTGTCCATCGCGCGCGGCGGCCTGTTCCTGGCCGGCGCCCTCGGTTACGCCCTCGCGGTGAAGAACCTCCACATGGTGAACGTCGAGTTCTACGACGGGGTCGGCACCACGCTCGACATGCCGGTCATGCTGCCGCCCGTGCCCAGCGCGGTCGACTTCTCGGCCAAGAAGGTGCTCATCTCCGACGACGTCGCCGATTCTGGCCGAACGATTGAGCTCGTCCACACCTTCGTTAAGGACCAGGTGGACGAGGTGCGCACCGCGGTGATCTACGAGAAGCCGCGCTCGGTGATCAGGTGCGATTACGTCTGGAAGCGCACCGACCGCTGGATCAACTTCCCCTGGAGCTGCGAGGCTCCCGTCGTCCAGCGAGCGGGCCAGGTCCTCGACGCCTGACCAAGCCCCGGTTCAGATCGGGTACTGGGTCGGTTCGTTGGTGTACTGCCGTCCCGACGGGCTGGTCCACCGGACCTCGCCGTTTCCGAGTTGCTCGGCTTGCCAGCGGGGGTTCTGCTTCATGCGATGGTCGTGACGACATTTGGGGCCGCCGTTGCACAGACAGGTGCGGCCGCCTGCCTCGTAGGGGGTGTTGTGCTCGAAATCGCACTGGGTGGCGGGCCGTCGGCAGGTCGGGGCGGTGCAGGTCGCGTGCCGGACCTGGGACAGGTGCCTGAGCGTGACGCCCGGATCGTGGCCGCGGGCCTCGTGCCGGTGATCGCAATCGCCGGTGGCGATCGGCCCGAGCGAGATGATCTGGTCTGGCTGCCCGGGGATGCCGGTGGACAGTCGCCAGGTCCCGTACCCGCCGGGCGGGCCATGCGCGCTGGCGAGGTTGAACGCGAATCCCGGTCCGCCGCTTCCGGTGGCGGGGCCGGGCGGATCGTGGCCGCCGGGAGCGGCTGTTTGCTGGCGTCGGGCCGGGTCGGCCGCCGGGCGTGCGGGTTCGGGCCGGCCGCAGCCGTGGCCGATCGCGTGCCCGTCGGCGTCGGTGACTGTCACGCACCAGCCGGTCCGGGGGTTGCGGGCGGCCGATCGGGCCAGGTCCCGGGCCAGCGCGGGGTCGATGGGGCCGATGCCGGGGATCTCGCCGGGCCGGTCCGCCAGGTCGAGCACGGTGGCCAGCGGGATGGTCATGTTGACCCGGCCGGCGAATCCGGCCGGGATCAGGCCGTCCCGGGGTCCCGCGGGCGCGGGTCCCGGCGGTGCTCCGGGGCCGGGCCCGCCGTCGCCTCCCGGGCCGCTTCCGCCGTCCCCCGGAGGTCCTGGCGGGTCCGAGCCGGCGTCCCCTGGAGGGTCTTGGCCGGTCCCGGCAGCCGGGCGGGAGTCCTTGTCGAGCAAGAGATCCAGGTAGGCGCGGGCCCTCAGCTCGTCCATATCACCGTCCAGCCCGGCCTTGCGTAGCTCCTGCGCCCACCAGGTGATCCGCTGGTCGGCGGCGAGCACCTCGGCGGGCGGCAGTTCCCGGCCGGCCAGGGCGGCGTTCCCGGAGTCCTCGGCCCACCGCTCCACCCGGGCGTCCCTAGCGGCCTCCTCGCGGCGCTTGCGGGCTGCGTCCGGGTCGACTTGCATCACGGCCCGGGCGATCGCCGCCCGCAACCCGCCCGGGGTCAGCCGCCCGGCCCGGCCCAGTACCAGCGCCTCGGCGGCGCGGGCCTGGCCGGGGTCCAGCGTCCGGGCAGCGTCGGCGATGATCCGCGCCTTGCCCACCCGCAGGGTCCCGTCCCGGAACGCGGCCCGGGTGCCGGGCAGCTTGACTTCCAGGTCCCAGGCCAGGTCCGAGCAGCCCGGCGGCGGCGGTCTTGGATTCGGCCAGGGCCAGGGACAGCTCGTCGGGAGTGAACTCATCCCAGGCGGCGGGCATCCGGGCCGGGCCCTCCAAGGTGCAGCCCTCGGCGGGGCGGCGGCGGATGAATTCGGCGATGGCGGCATGCTTGCGGGCGGCCATGTGGGCCTCGGCCCGATCCCAGGCGCAGATCGCGCCGACCAGCTCATCGTCGCTGGCGCCGGGGTACCGGTCATCGGTCCCGGCGGCGTCGGCGGCGAACAGGGCCAGCTCCACCCCGCCGGGCGCGGCGTCCAGGATCATCCCGGTGGCGAACGCGCCGGCCGGGCCCGGGTACTCGCCGGGGAACCGCTCGGCCGAGCCGGGCTGGCCCGGGCCGCGGCGCCCGAGGGTGGCGCCGATCGCGGCCAGCGCCCCGGTGGTGCCCATCCGGGCGGCCAGCGCGGCGGCCCGGGCCTCGTCCTCGGCGATCTGGCGGCACTCGGTGATGATCGCCGCCATCTCGGCCCGGCTGACATCCGGAGGTTCATCCGGGTCCGGGCCCGGGTCCACCGGCTCGCCGGCCAGGTAGGCGGCCCACTGCTGGTTATCCATCCAGTCCGCCCCGGACGGGAGTACCAGCCGCCACTCCGCCGCCTCATCCTGCAGCGGGTCGCGCGGCCCGTCAGCCGGGGGACCTCGCATTCGCCCTCCTGTCGCGCGGATTACGATCGTCCTTATATTCGAAATTATACTCCAGGTCCGCGCTCCATGCAACTCGTATCGTTATGTATGAGGTTATTTAGTTGCATGTGAAAGAATAAATTCAAATAGATTAGCGAGCTTAGGTAAACGCAAGTGGTCTGCTGGTCGCGCAGGTCAAGGACAGCTCAAGCGGTACCGGTGACTGGTGCACCGTGACGTCGTCGCGGGTGGCGCTAGCCGTAACGGTCAGCCAGCCCCGGGGCCGACTGAAGCGCATGCCTGATCCAGGTCCTTTTCAGCGATAGCGGCCGCCGCACAGTTATGGACAGCTCCGGCGGGTGGTGCCGGGTGGCCAGCCGCCAAGTCCCATACCCGCCCGAGGTCGGCCGAGGTGACGTAATCAGTAAGCTCGGCCGGGCGGAGCTGGCCCGGGCCGCGTCCAGGGCTAGCACCGCCACGTGCAGGGAGGTCCGCGACTCGGCCGAACTCAGGTCGGTGCCGAGGATCCGTTCGATCCGGCGGAGGCGCTCGTAGAAGGTGGGCCGCGCCAGGTGGGAGGCCTTGGCGGCCTCCGCCTTGTTGCCCCCGGCGGCCAGGTAGGCGGCGAGCACGTCGAGCAGCCCGCTGTCCGGGTCAAACGCAAGTAGCGCGCCGAGCTCACGCTCGACGAAGGTCTGCAGGCGCGGGTCGTCCCTGAGCAGGTGGAGCAGCCCGCGCAGGCGCAGGTCGGGCAGCCGGTAGAACCGGGGCGCGGCCGCGGGATCGCGCGGATCCCGGTCAGCGGGACGCTCGGGACGTTCGGCGGCCACGTCGGCGACCTGGCTGGCCTCGAGGAACGAGCGGCGCACGTCCCTGATCGAGCTGACGGCCTCGCCGACCCCGATGACCAGTCCGTCGGGATCGGCGCCGAGCCGCTCGGAGATCCGGGCGGCCAGCTTGGTCAGCGCGTCATCGGGCTCGGCGCGCGGGCCGAGCGAGAGCATGGCACCGGCGCGGGCGTCATCGAGGGTCCCGACCAGTGACGGGATCCGCTCGGCCCGGCAGGCGGCGGCCGCAGCGTCGGCTAGGTCGAGGACCCGGGCGTGCGCGGAAACACCGAGCGCCCCGCCTGGCCCGAGGGGATCGCGGAGCCTGAGCACCATGGCGACGAGCTGGCGTCCGTCGACCGGTACCCCGAGGGCCCGCGACCGGACGGCGGCCTCGCCCGGATCGGCGTGCGATCCAGAGATGATCCCGCTGATCAGCGTCCGGTGGGCCTGTCGTTCCAGACTCTCGCTATGCCGGGTGAGCAGCCGACCGAGCGCCAGCGTGGTCGCCGTCCGCTCGAGGAGCACGGTGTCCGTGCCCGTTGGCGGGCCGTCGCAGACCAGGATCACCCGGCCCCAGTCCTCGCCGCGGGCGCCCACCGGCGTGACCAGCCACCCCGCCGCCTCGTCGTATGCCGTCCGCCCCGCGCGACCCGCCGAGCTTGCGCCCGGCCGGGAGCCCACCGGGCTTGCGTCCGGCCGGGACCCCACCGGGCTTGCGTCCGGCCGGGACCCCACCGGACTTGCGCCCGTCCGCCCCGCGCGCCCTGCCGACCCACCGCCCGCGCGGGAGCCCGATGGGCTGAACGCGCGGCTGCGCCTGGCGAAGCCGGCCAGCAGCCGGGCCGGGTCGGCGCTGCCGGGCTCGCAGGCCAGCACCCGGTGCGAGAGGTCGGCCAGGATCACCGGCGGCCGGCCAAGGCGGCGGCCTGGCGCACGATCTCGTCGGGCGAGGCGCCCGCGACCGATAGCTCGGTGAACACCTCGTGCAGGCGCTCGGAGGCGCGCAGTTCCTCGAGCTGGGCGTCGATGATCAGGGCGTGAACGGCCTCGGTGATCTCGACGAAGGGCACCTCGCGCTCGAAGGCGATCAGGGTCAGGCCGCGCGCGGCGGCGGCCCTGACTAGCGCGGCGGGTAGCGTCCCCACGAACCGCCGGCCGAGTTCGACGGCCAGCGCGCTCACTCCGGCCCCGGCCAGGTCCGCCGCGTAGCGCGCCAGCAAGGCGGGATCGGACGGCAGCGCGATCCCGGTGGTCAGCACGAACTCACCGCCCTGCAGCAGGTGCGCCGCGTCCGCTAGCTCAAGGACGTGTACCCACCGAACCCGCGCACCCAGGCCCTCGACGCCCGCCAGCACCTGCGGGCTGCCCCGCCGGATGACATCCAGGCCGAGCAGGTCGCCGACGGTGGGAAGCACAACCTAAAGACTATGTGTCAAACAAGACGGCACAAGCCTTACATGATGTCGGTTCCGCCCGCCACGAAGGATCCGGAAGACTGGGAGCCATGTCTGAGCTTCTTGAACGCCATCGCGCGGTCATCCCGAACTGGGTCGGGATCTACTACGACGAGCCCATCGAGATCGTGAGCGGCCAGGGCTGCCGCGTCACCGACGGTGAGGGCCGAACCTACCTGGACTTCTTCGCCGGCATCCTCACCAACATGCTCGGCTACGACGTACCCGAGGTACGCGAGGCGGTGCAGCGCCAGATCGCCACCGGCGTGGTGCACACCTCGACGCTGTACCTGATCCGCAACCAGATCGAGCTCGCCGAGAAGATCATCAAGCTGTCCGGCATCGCCAACGCCAAGGTGTTCTTCACCAACTCCGGGACCGAGGCCAACGAGGTCGCGCTGCTGGCCGCCCTCACGGCCCGCAAGGCCAACCAGGTGCTCGGGATGCGCGGCAGCTATCACGGCCGCTCGTTCGGCGTGGTCGCCGTGACCGGGGTCGCGGCCTGGAAGATGTCGAGCCTCAACCCGTTCGGCACCCACTACCTGCACGGCACGGACCGGCAGCTGCCCGCTTACCGGCATATGTCGGACGCCGAGTACATCAAGGCCTGCGTGGACGACCTCCGCGCGCTGCTATCCGCGGGGATCCACCCCGCCGACGTCGGCTGCCTGCTGGCCGAGCCGGTCCAGGGCGTGGGCGGGTTCACCATGGCCCCCGACGGGCTGTTCGCGGCGTACAAGGAAGTCCTCGACGAGCACGGCATCCTGCTGGTCTCCGATGAGGTGCAGACCGGCTGGGGCCGCACGGGCGAGCACTTCTGGGGCATGTCCGCGCACGGCGTCACCCCGGACGCGATGACGTTCGCCAAGGGACTGGCCAACGGCTTCGCCATCGGCGGCGTGGTCGCCCGCGGGGAGCTGCTCGACGGGATCCGGGGCAACGGCATCTCGACGTTCGGCGGCAACCCGCTCGCCACGGCGGCGGCCAACGCCGTCATCGACTACCTGCTCTCCCACGACCTGCAGCGCAACGCCGCCGCCACCGGCCGGGTCATCATCGACGGCCTGCGCGACGCGGCCGCCACCCTGGACATCGTGGGCGAGGTGCGCGGCAAGGGCCTGATGTTTGCCGTGGACCTGGTCGACCCGGCCACCGGCAAGGCGAGCCCGCCCCTGGCGGCGAAGATGCTCGAGGCGACGAAGGAGCGCGGCCTGCTGGTCGGCAAGGGCGGCCTGTACGGTCACACGCTGCGGATGGCGCCGCCGCTGACCCTCAGCGAGGCCGAGGCGAAGGAAGGGCTCGGGATCCTCATCGACGCCCTCACCGCCGTCAACGAGGAGACGAACAAGCAGTGAGCAAGCACGTCAGCCACTGGATCGGCGGCAAGCCCTGGGCCGGTGAGGCGGAGCGTCACGGCGACGTCTACGACCCGGCGACCGGGCAGGTCACCGGGCAGGTGGACTTCGCCAGCCCGGCCGAGGTGGACCTCGCCGTCGCGGCAGCCAAGGACGCGTTCCAGACTTGGCGGCGGATAAGCCTGGCCCGGCGCGCGTCCGTACTCTTCGCGTTCCGCGAGCTCGTCCGCGACCACGCCGTCGAGCTGGCCAAGCTGATCACGGACGAGCACGGCAAGGTCGCCACCGACGCCGCGGGTGAAGTCGCAAGGGGCCTGGAGGTCGTCGAGTTCGCCTGCGGCATCCCGCACCTGCTCAAGGGCGGGTTCTCGGAGAACGTCTCCACCGGGGTCGACTCGTACTCGATCCGCCAGCCGGTGGGCGTGGTCGCGGGGATCACGCCGTTCAACTTCCCGGCCATGGTGCCGATGTGGATGTTCCCGCTCGCGATCGCGTGCGGCAACGCCTTCATCCTCAAGCCCTCGGAGAAGGACCCGTCGGCGTCGCTCCTGCTCGCCTCGCTGTGGGCCGAGGCCGGCCTGCCGGACGGCGTGTTCAACGTCGTGCAGGGGGACAAGGTGGCGGTGGACGCCATCTTGCACCACCCCGACATCGCGGCGGTCAGCTTCGTCGGGTCCACCCCCATCGCGCGGTACGTGTACGAGACCGGGACCAGGAACGGCAAGCGCGTGCAGGCCCTGGGCGGCGCCAAGAACCACATGGTGGTTCTCCCCGACGCCGACCTTGACCTGGCCGCCGACGCCGCAGTGTCCGCGGGCTTCGGCTCCGCGGGGGAGCGGTGCATGGCGATCTCCGCGGTGGTCGCCGTGGAGCCGATCGGGGACGAGCTGGTCGGCAAGATTTCCGAGCGGATCGGCGGGCTGCGCGTCGGCCCAGGCTCCGACGAGAGGTCCGAGATGGGGCCCCTAGTCACCGGGCCGCACCGGGACCGGGTCGCGTCCTACCTGGACAGCGGCGTCCGCGAGGGCGCCACGCTGGCCGTCGACGGCCGGCTCCACCCGGTGCTCGGCGGGGACGCGCAGACCGCGGACGGCTTCTGGCTGGGGCCGAGCGTCCTGGACCACGTCACCCCGCAGATGAGCTGCTACACCGACGAGATCTTCGGCCCGGTGCTCAGCGTGCTGCGCGCGCCGTCCTACGAGGCCGCGGTCGAGCTGGTCAACGACAGCCGCTACGGCAACGGCACGGCCATCTTCACCTGCGACGGGGGAGCGGCCCGCCGGTTCGTCTCCGAAGCGGAGATCGGCATGGTCGGGGTCAACGTGCCCATCCCGGTGCCCATGGCGTACTACTCGTTCGGCGGCTGGAAGGCCTCGCTGTTCGGCGACACGCACGTACACGGCACCGAGGGCGTGCACTTCTACACCCGGGGCAAGGTGGTCACGTCCCGCTGGCTCGACCCGAGCCACGGCGGTGTCAACCTCGGATTCCCGGTCAACACTTAATCCGAACGCCGCGCCCCGGAGGCCGACCCCTCCGGGGCTATTAGTCCGAACGCCGTACCCCGGGGGCCCGACGCCCCCGGGAGCTACCCGGTGAACGTCGCCCGCACCCCGTGGGCGTCGGCCTGCTGACGGCGGTACTCGCCCGGGGCCCGGCCGAACGCCCGGCGGAACGCCTTGGACAGCGACGACTCGTTCTCGTACCCGACCATGTGGGCGATCTGCCGCACGGTCTTGTCCGTGGCCGACAGGTAGCCGGCCGCGTGGCCCAGCCGGACCCGGGCCAGGTAGCCCATCGGCGGCTCGCCGACGAGCTCGCGGAACCGCGCGGCGAACGCCGTGCGTGACATGTCGACCTTGCGGGCCAGGTCGGCGACGGTCCACGGCGCGTCGGGCTGCGACCGCAGGAGCATGAGGGCGGCGCCCACGCCGGGGTCGCCGGCCGCGGCGGGCGGCACCGTGGCGGTCATCAGGTCCAGGCTCGCCAGGTACCGGCGGACGATCTCGGTCAGCAAGACGTCGGCGAGCTTGGCCAGGACCGCGCTCGCCCCGGGCGCGTCGCGGGCGATCTCGTCCCGCAGCAGGCCGAACGCCGGCTCCAGCCACCGGCTGATCCCCGTGCTCGTCGTGTCGAGGACAAGCACGGCCGGCAGCAGGCTCAGCAGGTTCTCCGGCAGCCCTGGAGCCAGCGCGAACCCGCCGCACAGCAGGCTATGGCCGCCTTCGGCGCCTGGGTCGGCAAGGTGGGCGATGCCCTGACCGACCCAGGCGCCCCGCTTGGCCCGGCGATGACCGTCTCTTCGGACGGCGTGCGGGAGGGCCATGCGGAGGGTCGTACCGGCGGTTACTCCATCCTGCGGGCGGACGACATGGAGTCCGCGGTGGACCTGGTCCGCGACCACCCGTTCGTCTCCCGCGGCGGCTCGCTTACGGTCAGCGAGGCGGTCGCGCCGTAGTTCCGGCGGCCCCGCAGCGTCCAGGCGCGGTCGCCTAGCAACGCCAGCCCGGCGGGCAGCAGGACGCCGCGGACCACGGTGGCGTCGATGAGCACCGCGGCCGCCATGGCCACGCCGAACACCTTGAACTCGAACAGGGACAGCGTGGCGAAGATCGAGAACACCGCCACCATGATCACCGCGGCGCTGGTCACCACGCCGGCGCTGCGGGCGATGCCGCCGGTGACCGCGTCCTTAGCCGACGCGCCGCCCAGCCACAGCTCCCTGATCCGGCTCAGGATGAACACGTGGTAGTCCATGCTCAGCCCGAACAGCAGGACGAACATGAACAGCGGCAGCCACGGCGTGATCCCCCCGTAGGCCGTGAACCCGAGGAGCCCCTGCAGGTGGCCGTCCTGGAAGATCAAGACCATGAGGCCGTATGCGGCGCCCACCGACAGCAGGTTCAGGCCGATGGACAGTGCCGGTATATATACCGAACGGAACGATGTGCCCAGCAAGAGGAACGCCAGACCTAGGACGAAGGCGAAGACCCAGGGGACGGTCTTAGCCAGCTGGGCGTCGAAATCGTGGTTGCCCGCGGTGAGCCCGGCCACCGCGTAGCTGATCCCGGGCACGTGGCCCAGGGTCGCGGGCAGCGCCTGGTCGCGGAGCGTGGCGAGCGCCTGGTTGGACGTGGCGTCCGTCCCGCCGCCCGCCAGCGGCACCGACACGATCAGCACCTGGTCGTGCCCGAACATGGCCGTGGTGATCGGCTCGCGGATCGCCCCGTGCGTGGCCGCCACTTCCGCGTGCAGCGCGGCCACCGCCCGGCTGACCTGCGGGCCGCCGAGATCGGAACCGGTCACGACCACCTCGGCGGGCTCGGGGCCGCCGGGGAAGGCGTCGGCGATGGCGATCACCGTGCGCACCACGGGCACGTTGGATTCCAGGTCGTGGATGCCGGGGTCCTCCAGATGCAGGGACAGCACCGGGACGGCCAGCGCGAGCAGAATGGCCGCAGCCACACCGCCCCAGGCCAGCGGCCGCCGCACCACCGCGCGGGCTAGCAGGCCCCAGAACCGCGACTCGTGCGCGGCGGTGCGCCGCCGGCCCAGGAACGGGATCCGGCCCCGGTCCGTCCACTTGCCGAGCATGGACAAGATCCCGGGCAGGAAGGTCAGCGAGCCGAGCACGGCCACGCCGACCACCATGATCGTGCCGACGGCGATGCCGGAGAACACGTCGATGCCGGTCAGGAACAGCCCAGCCAGGGCGACCATCACGGTTAGCCCCGACACCACGATGGCCCGCCCCGAGGTGCGCGCCGCGATGCGCAGCGCCTCGCGCGTGTCGTGTCCCTCCGCTCGCTCCTCGCGCGTGCGGCGCAGGTAGAACAGCGAGTAGTCGATGCCGACCGCCATCCCGACCAGCAGCACCACCGCGGAGGTGGTGCCGTCGATCGGCAGCCAGCGGCTGGGGATGGCCAGCAGGGAGATCGCCGTTATCACCGCGGTCCCGGCCAGCAGCAGCGGGATGCCCGCCGCGATCAGCGCGCCGAACACGATCAGCAGCAGGACCAGCGAGACCGGCACCGAGGTGAGCTCGGCCTTATGGAAGTCCTGGCTGGTGACGCTGCCGGTCGCCCGGTCCAGGGTGGCGCCGCCCGCCTCCTCGATGGTCAGCCCCGGATAGCGGGCCGCCACGGCGGCGACCGCGTTCGCCGCGGGCACGACGGTCTGGTCGTCGTTGTTCGGGTTGCCTGCGACGTTGAAGGTGACCAGTGCCGACCTGCCGCTGACCAGCCCCGGTGTGGTCAGCGGCGAACCGATGTCGGTCGCGGAGTGCGGCACCGCGCGCAGCGCGGCGACCACCTGCCGGACCGCCAGCCTCATCTCAGGGTCGCTCGCGTACGTCTGGCCCGCGGAGCGGCCCTGGATGAGGACGCTCTCGCCGTCGGGCTGCTGGACGACGGGGAGAGCGAGCACTCGCTCCGCCTTTCCCGCCTGCCCTGGGTCGTAGCTGTTGAGGTTGGTGGTACCGAGCCGCTGCCCGATGACTACCGCCGCGACGACCAGCAGCAGCCAGCCGAACACGGCGGTCTTGCGGTGCCGGGCGGACCACCCGGCCACTCGTTCGACGATGGGTCCGCGTGAGGTGTTAGACATGCTGCCCAGCCTCTTGGACCTAGCCCCCGTCCAGCCATGGTGCGACCTTACGGAAGCGTGGTGGGGTTAGCCTCACCGCGATCCGGGGGGTGCGGTTGATGGCAACCCGGAGGGCCATGTCATAGCGTCGGAGGCATGTTCCTCCTCCGCGACCTGGTGTCGGCGCGCACCTGGCTCGCCATGACCCAGCACCTGGCTGGCCTGTACGTCGGGGCCGTGGCCATCTTCGTGTTCACCTTCGGCCTTGGGTTCGGGTTCGGCTTCATCTGGCTGGGCCTGATCGGCATCCCGATCCTGGGGGTGACCCTGCGGCTGGCCACCTGGTTCGCCTGCGTCGAGCGGAAAAGGTTCGCCTTCCTGGCTGGCGTGGCGATCCCGCCTTGGCCCGCGGAAGGCCGGGCAGGCTACCGGTGGGGCATCATCCCGCGCTGGCGGATGTTCACCGAGCGGACGACCTGGGCCGAGCTCGGCTACGGCCTGTTGCGGCTGCCGATCACCGCGGTCGCGCTGACGGTGAGCATCGGGGCCTGGGCGGCGGGCCTGGTCGCGCTGACCCTGCCCGCCTATGGCTTTGCCATGCCCGGCGGCGGCCCGAACTTCGACGGCCAGGTGCTGCGCGGCCCGGGCGTCCTGGTGGTCTCCGTGGTCCTCGGCGCCGCCCTGGTGCTGGCCGCGCCGCAGGTGACGCGCGGCCTGGCCGTGGCGGACGCCTCGCTCTCCCGCGGCCTGCTCGGCCCGCGCCGCACCCGTGACCTGGAAGCCCGGGTCAGCCAGCTGGAGACCAGTCGCGAGCGCGTGGTCGACGCGGCCGAGGCGGAGCGTCGGCGGATCGAGCGTGACCTGCACGACGGCGCGCAGCAGCGGCTGGTCGCGCTGGCCATGGAGCTCGGCCGGGCCAAGGCGAAGTTCGCCGACGACCCCGACGCGGCCAGGGAACTGGTCGACCAGGCGCACGCCCAGGCCAAGGAGGCCCTCATCGAGCTGCGTAACCTCGTCCGGGGGGTGCACCCGCCCGTGCTGACCGAACGCGGCCTCGACGCGGCCCTGTCCGGCCTGGCCGCGCTCTGCCCGATCCCGGTCGACATGCACGTGGACGTGCCGGTGCGGCCCAAGGCCGCGGTGGAGGCGGTGGCCTACTTCATGGTGGCTGAGGCGCTGACCAACGTGGCCAAGCACTCCCGCGCCAGCCAGGCCAAGGTCGTGGTCGAGGGCCACGGCTACCCGGGCACGCTGACCGTCATGGTCAGCGACGACGGGATCGGCGGCGCCGATCCGAATAGCCCCGGGCTGGCCGGGCTGGCCGACCGGGTCTCCGGGGTCGACGGCCGGCTTTCGGTGGAGTCCCCGGTCGGCGGGCCCACGATCATCGCGGCGGTACTGCCATGCGGGTAGTGATCGCGGAGGATTCCGTCCTGCTGCGCGAGGGCCTGACCAGGCTGCTCACCGAGGCCGGCCACGAGATCGCGGCGGCCGAGGGCGACGGCGAGAAGTTCCTCCGCGCGGTGGCGACGCACGAACCCGACGCGGTGGTCGTCGACGTCCGGATGCCGCCGACCTTCACCGACGAGGGCCTGCGGGCGGCCCTGGTAGTCAGGGACCGCTGGCCCAAGATCGGCGTGCTCGTCCTATCGCAGTGGGTGGAGGAGCGGTACGCCATCGAGCTGATCTCGGGGCGCCCGCACGGCGTCGGCTACCTGCTGAAGGACCGGGTCGCAGACGTGGCCGAGTTCCTCGACGCGCTGCACCGGGTGGCTGAGGGCGGGAGCGCGCTCGATCCCGAAGTCGTGGCCCAATTGCTCGCCCGCAGCCGCCACCCGCTCGGCGAGCTCACCCCGCGCGAACGCGAGGTGCTCGCCCTCATGGCCGAAGGCCGCTCCAACTCCGCCATCGCCGACGTGCTCGTGGTCGGCGGCGGCGCCGTGGAAAAGCACATCAACAACATCTTCACCAAGCTCGGGCTAGCACCCGGTGACCGCGACCACCGTCGCGTGCTCGCGGTCCTGCGCTATCTCGGCACCGGTTGAAACGGGGTCTTACCATGACGCTCACGCAAGCCACCGGCGCGTCCCGCGCCCCAGGCCACCTGCGGATGACACCCGGCCGCTGGGTCGCGGTCGCCCTGGCGGTACCGGTGGCCATCGCCCTGATCGGCTGGACCGGCTTCGACCTCGTGACCGCGATCGCCCGCGGCAGCTACACGTTCAGCTACGCGGTCCAGGCGCACGACGGGCAGGTGGCGCTGAACCTCAACGGCGGCAACGTGACGCTGCGGCAGGGCTCAGGCGGCGCGGCCCGGCTGACCGGGACGGTACAGTACGGCCTCATCCGCCCGGGCCTCACCGAGAACACCGCGGCCACCGGAACCAGCGTAGGCATCAATTGCGATGGCATAGCCAGTGACTGCGGGGTGGACGCGACCCTCGCGGTTCCGGCGCAGACCGCCGTCTCGCTGGGAAGCAATGGCGGCGACGTCGCGATCTCCGACTGGACCGGACATCTGGCTTTGTCCACCGGCGGCGGCAACATCAACGCGGGCAACCTCGCCGGCACCCTGCAGATCGTCACCTCCGGCGGCGACCTGACCGGCAGCGCGCTGACCGGTAACGTGCAGATCACCACCGCAGGCGGCAACATCAACGCCGCCGACCTGGCCGGGACGGTGCGGGTGGACACCGCCGGCGGCGACCTGACCACGAACGGGCTGTCGGGTACCGTGCAGATCTCCACCGAGGACGGCAACATCAACGGCAACTCGGTGTCCGCGTCGCAGCTCACCATCGACACCGGCGGCGGCGACGTCACGCTAGTGTTCACCCAGCCGCCCACCGACCTGAATATCGTCGCGAGCGACGGCAACATCACGCTGGTCCTTCCGCCCGGCGGCACGAAGTACGACATCTCCACCCCCAACTCCGCCAGTGGCAACGTCAGCTACCCGTCCTCGCTGTTCAGCTCCACGTCCCCTGACCAGATCACCCTCAACGGCGGGGGCGGCGACATCAACATCACGCAGAGCTAGCCGGGGCTCAGCGCGCTGACCAGATCGTCAACGGCAGAGGTCCCCAGGTTGCTCGGCACCGAGATGTAGAACACCGCGGGAGCCTGGCCGTCGCCGCGATCGACGAGCACGACCGCCCCAGCCTCGCTGGTCCAGGCCAGGCCCTCGCTGCTGGCGTCCGGGTAGGTCACCAGGAACGTGACGACCCAGGCCTGCTGCCCGCCGACCAGCATCCCGTAGCTGTCCTCGACCGTGCGGTAATGCGGCAGCCCGGAATAGTAGGCCAGGTCCAGCGCGTCGGCCACGCCGATCGCGGTCGGTTCCAGGTCGCCGATATTCGAATACTCGAATTGCTGGCCGAGCAGGCCGGAGCAGGCGTTGCCGTACCAGTCGGTGGCCGACCCGGCGACGAACACGCGCCCGGCCAGCGCGCTCTCGCCCGCGTTCCAGCTGAACATGGGGGTGTTCAGCGAGTACGGACAGCCCGGCCGCCAGGGAGCGGAGAGCAGCGGGTACGACAGGCCCGACGAGCCATCGGTCAGCTGCCCGACCTGAACGGAGCCTGACGGTGACGCGGACGCCGACGGTGACGCGGACGGCGACGCGGACCCGGACGGCGACGGTGCGGCCCGCCGCGGCCGGGATGACTCGGCGTCCACCGCACGCGCGCGCACGGAGAGCGCCGCCGCCCTGGCCGCCGCGGGCTTGGCCGCCGTGGGCACCTTGGCGATGTCCGCGACCATGACGACGATGACGAGCAGGGCCAGCGTGGTCATGCCGGTCAGCACCCACATCATCCCCCGCTGCCGGCGACGCCGGCGCTCAGCGGGACTCCGCTTGAGCAGCCCCATGCCGTCAGGGTAAATCGCGCATTCGTCGCGAAGAAGGTCCTAGGGTGACGGACGGGTAACTATGCCTAGGCGGGCGCGGCAGCGGACAGTGGTACGGATTCCTCCGCCCGGACCTCCGCGCGGCCGAACACGAAGTGCGCGACGAAGCCGATCGCGAGCGCGATCAGGACGCCGAGGTTGGCGTAGGCCCACGCGCCGGTCTTGCCGCCCAGGCCGAACGGGCCGAGCAGGTAGCCCTGCCAGGTCAGCCAGGTCGCCGACGCGTTGGTGACCAGGCCCCAGCCGATCGCGGTGGCCACGACCACCGCCAGGACCGGAGCCCACCGGATGTCGCCGTAGCGGCCCGACGTGGTGAACAGGTCGGACTCCGCGTAGTCCCGCTTGCGCAGCGCGATGTCGGCCAGCATGACCCCGGCCCACGCCGCGATCGGCACGCCGAGGGTGATCAGGAAGCCCTCGAACTGGCCGATGAAGTTGTGCGTGAAGAACACCACGTAGATGGTGCCGACCGTCATCACGGTCCCGTCGATCAGCGCGGCCTGGTACCGCGGCAGCCGCACGCCCAGGGTCAGCAGGGCCAGCCCGGAGGAGTAGATGTCGAGTACCGACCCGCCGATCAGCCCGAGCACGGCCACGATGGCGAACGGCACCAGGAACCAGGTCGGTAGCAGCGTGGTCAGCGCCCCGATCGGGTCGAGGTTGATCGCCGTGAACAGGCTCTTAGACGAGCCGGCCAGCAGCAGGCCGAACACCAGCAGGAAGACCGGCGCGATGGACGAGGCGAAGGTGGTCCAGCCGACCACGCCCGAGCCGGAGGCGCGCCGCGGCAGGTAACGCGAGTAGTCCGCCGCGCAGTTCACCCAGCCGAGCCCGAAGCCGGTCATGGTGAACACCAGCGCGCCGATGACCTCCTGGGCCGTACCGGTCGGAATGGCCGATACGGAGGTCCAGTGGATCTTGTCCGCGACCAGCGCGATAAACACCACCGTGAATACCCCGGTCACGATGGTGATCCAGGTCTGCAGCCGCATGATCAGGTCGAAGCCCATCACGCCGCCGAAGATCGTCAGCGCCACGACCAGGATCAGCGCGATCACCTTCGTCCCGTCCCCGCCGCCCACGCCCACCCGGTGGAAGACGGTGGCCGTGGCCAGCGTGGCCAAGATGACGAGCACCGTCTCCCAGCCCACGGTCAGCAGCCAGGAGATCACCGTGGGGAGCTTGTTGCCGTTGACCCCGAACGCGGCCCGGCTCAGCACCATCGTGGGAGCCGAGCCCCGCTTGCCCGCGACCGCGATGAACCCGCAGGCCAGGAAGGACAGCACGATCCCGGCCACGCCGACGACCAGAGCTTGCCAGAACGAGATGCCGAAGCCCAGCTCGAACGCGCCGTAGGACAGGCCGAGCACCGAGATGTTCGCGGCGAACCAGGGCCAGAACAGGTCCCGCGGATGGCCCTTGCGCTCGTTCTCGGCGATGACGTTGATGCCGTTCATCTCGACCTGAAGCGGCCGCACCTCAGCGGCGCTAGCGTCGGTCATGGCCAGTCTCCCTTAGTAGTCCATGATGGCCCTGCTAGTAATCCATGATGGCCTTGCGCTGTGCCCCGTCGATCGGTATGTGCGCCCCGTTGATGAAGCTGGCCCGCGGCGAGGCAAGGAACGTCACCAGCGCCGCCACCTCTTCCGGTTCGCAGATCCGCCCGAACGGGATGGACCGTTCGGCCAGTTCGTGCGCGCGTTCCTGGGTCACGCCCTTGTCGCGGGCGAAGGCGCGCTCCAGGGTGTCCCACCGGTCGGTGTTCACCGGGCCGGGGTTGACGGTGTTGATGCGCACCCCGTACCGCCCGTACTGCTCGGCGACCGAGGAGGCGAAGTTGATGTCGGCGGCGTTGGCCACGCCGGCCGTCATCTCCCAGTAGCTGGGCTTGAGGCCGTCGTTGCCGACGACGAGGACGATCGCGCCCGCGCCACGCTGCCGCATGTGCGGGATGACCGCGCGCACGGAGCGCACGTAGCCCATGAACTTCAGGTTCAGGCTCGACATCCACTGCTCTTCGCTGAGGTCCTCAAGCAGCCCGCCCGGCGAGCTGCCCGCGCAGGTAACCAGGATATCGATGGCGCCGAACCGCTCCAGGGTGGCATCGACGCAGCGCTGCACCTCGGCGGTCACGCTCATGTCCCCGGCGAGCGGCAGCACCGCGCGCCCGGTCTCGGCGGCGATCTTCTCGGCGGCGGCCTCCAGCGGGCCCGCGTTCCTGGCCGTGATGACGACGTCGCTGCCCTCGCGGGCGAGGGACTCGGCCACGCAGCGCCCGATGCCCTTGCTCGCGCCGGTGACGAAGGCGACCTTCCCGTCCAGGTGCAGATCCACCGCAACCCCTTCCTGCAGGTCAGCCGGACCGCAGGACCACCACCCACCCTGCTGGTCAGCAGGATGGTATACCAAATATCATCACGGTGGAAGGCCTGGAGAGGGTCTAGGGCAGGTCAGCAAAGTACCGCAGGACGACGTCCTCGCGCTGACGGGCGGGCAGCGCCCACAGGGCCGAGATGAAGGCCGAACGCTCAAGTGAGGGGCCGCCCGGCGGGCGCACGGCGAGCCGGTCCAGCAGGAGGGCGGGCGCGAGCTGGCCGACTCCCGCCCGGGGCCGTCGGCGTGACCGCGACCTGTCGACCACGGACCGGCGCAGGTAGGCCGGCGCGAGGTCGGCGTCTGGCCGCCTGCGCCGCGCGGCGTGCGCGGCGACGAACGAGTCCTGCACGATCTCTTCCGCGGTGGCCAGGTCCCGTACCAGCCGGGTGGCCAGCGCGACCAGGGGCCGGTAGTGCGTCAGGTAGAGCGCGGTCACCGCGCGGTCAGCGTCGCGGGTCATCATGGCACGATGCAGGTGAGCGTGATGGCGGCGGTGTGCCCGGCGGTGATCGTGACGGACAGGGGCTGCGAGCACGGGAGCTCTACGCCCTGACTTGATCCCGAACCCGGCGAGGCGCTGGTCGCCTCCTCGATGTTCGGCGTCCGGCCGGAAACCTGGTACCGGCCGGGCGGCAGCGACGCGGAAAACCGCCCCGATGCTCCGACCTGGATCGTGACCGGGCGGTGCCCGGTGGCGGTCAGGGTCACCGTGCCCGGGATGGGCCGCTCGCCTGGCTGCTGCCCGCCTGGGCTGATCGGGCCGCCCTCCATGACGAACCGGCCGGTCAGGTGGCCGGTCACGGCTGCGCTGCCGGTATGGCCGGTCGTGCTGACCTGATCCGTGTGGCTGGTGGTAGCGCATCCGGCCAGCGCCAGTACGGCCAGCAGGCACGCGCAGGTACGCAAACTCTTCATGGTCCCTCACCCCGGAGTCCGGAAAACTGACCTTTGGACGCGCTTGCCGGAAACGTGGTTCCGCTGAACTTCGGCGCTGTCGAATCGTGATCCACGTTGCGGGGCAATCGGAATTGCGGGAGCGTTATCGTAGCTACCGCGATGCCGGGAGAGGCGGCGCCGAAGCCGCTGGAGCCTGGAGATCCCCTGCGGCTGGGCCGCTTTGAGCTGCTCGGCAGGCTCGGCGAGGGCGGTCAGGGGATCGTCTACCTCGGGCGGGGTACGGGCCCGGGGGAAGAGCGGGTGGCCGTCAAGGTCCTGCGGTCCAGCGTCGATCCCACGGTCCTCGAACGCCTGGGCCGCGAGCTTGACGCGGTTCACCAGGTGCAGCCCTTCGTCACCGCCGGGGTCATCGAAGCGTCGGCCGAGGGCGACCTGCGGTACATCGTCAGCGAGTTCATCGACGGGCCGTCGCTCCAGGAACGCGTGATGAGCAGCGGCCCGCTGCGGGAGGGTGATCTCCAGCGCCTGGCGGTAGGGACGGCCACCGCGCTGACCGCGATCCACGGCGCGGGGGTCGTGCACCGCGACTTCAAGCCGGCCAACGTGCTGCTCGGCCCCGACGGCCCCCGCGTGGTCGACTTCGGCATCGCCCGGCTCACCGACGCGTCGACGATGACGAGCGGGCTCATCGGGACCCCGACCTACATGGCCCCGGAGCAGCTCGCCGGGGAGCGCCCGACCAGCGCCGTCGACGTCTGGGCGTGGGGCGTGACGATGATCTTCGCGGCCACCGGCCGATCGGCGTTCGGCGCCGACACGGTGCCTGCGGTTATGCACCGCATCATGTACACCGAGCCCGACCTCACCGGGGTGCCCGCGTCGCTGTTCCCGGCGGTCAGGGCATGCCTGGAGAAGGACCCGCAGCGGCGCCCCAGTGCCCGCGACCTCATGCTCCGCCTCGTCGACCCGTCGGTGCCGTTTCCCGCCGTCTCTCCCATTCGGCCGGCGGCCGGTGCCGGCGAGCCCGCCCTGACGGCCCCGTACCACCCAGGACCACCGGGCACCGAGCCGCTGCCCTCGGACTCGGTCTACACGGACCCGCGGCGTCCAGGCCCGGGCTTTCCCGCCGACTCGGTCCCCGGGATGGCCGGATCGGCTATGCCGTATGAGACGCCCGCCCGACCCGCACGGTCCCGCCGAGGGCTGGTCGTGGGGGTCGGGAGCGGCGCGGTGGTGGCGGCGATCATCGTCGCCGCGGTCCTGCTGCTCACCAAACACCCGGTGACCAGCGCCGGATCGGGCGGCAATTCCCCCACCGTAGGCACCTCGGCCCCTAGCCAGGCCATCAGTTCAACCCCCGCCTCGGTGCCAGCTACCGGCCCGACGATCCCGGCCGCGTTCGCCGGGACCTGGAGCGGTACGGCGAAGATGTCCGTCATCGGGGTATCCGGGGTCTCGCTGACGAACCCGATCACGTTCACGTTCGTGGCGGGCGCGAGGACCATCGCCGAGACCAACCAGAGCTGCGTCAACACGCTCACCCTGACCGGCCAGAGCGGCCAGGTGCTCACCTTCAGCGAGCCGGGCAACACACAATGCGTCGCCGGGACCGTGACGTTCACGCAGGAGAGCACGGGCCTGGCCTACCGCTGGACGGACAACGTCGAGCAGAACGTCGGCCTGCTCCACAAGGCGTGATCGCACCGAGTACGCGGGCTTACGGTAATGGCATGAGGCGAGGCCTGGCTGCGATGGCCGTTGGCGTGCTGCTCGCGCTGTCCGCGGCTGCGTGTACGAGTGGCGGCGCGACCGGGCACCCTGTCAGTACCGCGAGTCCAGTCGGCCTCATCGAGAAGCCGCAAGCGGCGAGCCTGTCGATGTCCGCCGGCCGGTCAACGGTCCAGTACGGGATCACGGCACCCGATCCCGCCCGGTACCCATTCGACGTCGCCGTCATGGCGCCGGTTTCCGTCGACGTTGGCGTGAGCATCCGTACCTGGTACGGGGCCATCCTCCCGAGCATCCTCGACTCTTCCCACGACACAAGCTCGTGCCAGGCGCGCGGGTCCGAGGACGTGTGCTTCGAGAGGTTTCCGTTCCTCCCCGCCCAGCACGCTGGTCGCTGGACCGTGGTCGCCGCTAAGCCGTCGGGCCCCGCGGCGAGGATCCGCATCGTGATTACGTTCGTCAAGCCCTAGTCGTTTAGGCGTCCCACAGCGAGCCGACGGCCGCGTCGACCTGGACCGCGAGGGGACCGGCCACGGGCAGCGCCGGAGCCGGGCGGGCGGCGGTGGCGCTGTCGCAGGCGGAGACGGCCCGCGGGTGGAGGAAGCGGGTGAGCTGGCCCAGGCCGTGCCGGTCGTCGCGGCCGCGCCGGTGGATGTGCAGCCGCAGCGGCACGTACAGGTACAGGTGGTCGCGGGCCCGGGTCAGCGCGACGTAGAACAGGCGGTGTTCCTCGGCCAGCCCGTCCGGGTCACCGAGGGCCATGTCGCTGGGCAGCGCGCCGTCGACGAGGTGCGGCACGTGCACGATCGGCCACTCCAGGCCCTTGGCGGCGTGGATGGTGGAGATGATCAGGTAGTCCTCGTCCAGGCGGGGCGGTCCGGCCAGGTCGGAGGCGGACACCGGCGGGTCCAGGGTCAGCTCGGCGAGCGCGTCGTGCAGTGACGGGTGGGCCGCGGCCGCGTCGGCGAGCCGGCGCAGGTCGCCCAGGCGGGCCGCGGCGTCCGCGTACCTGGCGCGGATCAGCGGTTCGAGCGCGGCCAGGATCGTGGTGGCCTGGGCGGCGGCGGCCTGTCCCGCGGCCTCGGCGAGCTGGCCGAGCGTCGCCGCCAGCGCGGCCCTAGCACGGGCCGGTACGACGTCGTCGGCTTGCTGCCAGCCACCGTCGGGCAGGTCCTGGCCGGCCGCGAGGCAGTCGAGGATGCGGCGGGCGTGGACCGGGCCGATGCCCTCGTGCAGGCGCAGGAGCCGGAACCAGGCCAGCTCGTCGGCGGGGTTGGCCAGGATCCTGGCGATCGCGAGGAAGTCCCGGACGTGAGCGGTGTCGGTGAACCTGAGCCCGCCGAACTTCACGTACGGGATGTGGCGGGCGCTGAGCTCGATCTCCAGGATGTCGCTGTGATGCGAGGCGCGGACCAGCACGGCCTGATCCCGCAGCGGGTTGCCGTCCTCGTAGGCGTCGAGGACCCGGGCGCAGATCTCCCGCGCCTGGGCGGCCTCGTCGTGGCAGCGGACCAGCAGCGGCGGCCGCCCCGGGCCGCGGTCGCCGGTCAGCGCCAGTTCCAGGCCGGGCTCGGACGGGCGGATGATGTTGGCCAGGTCCAGCACCCCCTGCCGGGACCGGTAGTTGCGGTCAAGCCGGACGGTGTCCAGGCCCGGGTAATCGGCGGCGAGCTGGCGCAGGTGTGCCGGGTCGGCGCCGCGGAACCCGTAGATGGCCTGCGCGTCGTCACCGACGCAGGTCAGCTGCTGCCCTTCGGGCTGCAGCAGCCGCACGATGCCGGCCTGGACGGCGTTGACGTCCTGGTACTCGTCGACCAGGACCGCGTCGAACATGCCGCGCAGCACCGGCCCGGCCGTCCGGTCGGCGAGCGCCGCCTGCCACAGCAGGAGCAGGTCATCGAAGTCCACCAGGTGACGGGCGCGCTTGCGCGCGGTATAGGCGCGGAACAGCCCGGCCAGCTCGCTGGTGAACGGGCCGCACCACGGGAAGCTGGCCGTGACAACCTCGCTGACCGGCCGTCCGGTGTTCACGCACCGGGTGTAGATGTCCGTGCACGTGGCCGCCCTGGGGGTCCGCTGGCCGGTGTCGGCCAGGCCGGCGTCGGGGCGCAGCACGTCCATGAGGTCGGTCATGTCGGCCGGGTCGAGGATGGTGAACTGGGGCGGCAGCGAGAACGACTCCGCGTGCTGACGGATGATCTTGTGCGCGATGGCGTGGAACGTCCCGCCGCAGAT
Organism: uncultured Actinomycetes bacterium; assembly: GCA_963795795.1. Taxonomy (GTDB): domain Bacteria; phylum Actinomycetota; class Actinomycetes; order Streptosporangiales; family Streptosporangiaceae; genus Palsa-504. The sequence continues at coordinate 532,540 of CAWCJS010000003.1, forward strand.
CCGCTCCGGTGCGCCGTCCCGGCCGGATCTCGAGGCGGCCTCGGCCCGGGCCAGCATGTCGCCCGCGGCCCGGCGGGTGAAGGTCAGCAGCAGGATCCGGCTGGCCGGCACGCCCTGGCAGGACCGCAGCCAGGCGGCCCGCGCCACCAGCGTCCGCGTCTTGCCGGTCCCCGCCCCGGCCAGGACCAGCAGCGGCCCGCCCTGGTGCGTCACCGCCCGCCGCTGCTGTTCGTTCAGCCCGTCCAGAATGTCGCCATCATCGAACATGCATCTGAACATAACCAGGGGCACCGGCGGAGTCCCGCACGCCGCGCCGGCAGCTCGGGTCAGGGTTCGGGCCGTGCGAGAGGATGAGGCCTGGCGCGGCACGGGCGGGGAGAAGGTGGTTATGTCAGAGCCTGGCGTGACGTTCGAGTTGCTCAGCGGGGCGCAGGCCGCGGCGCACGCGGGCGAACTCCAGGCGCTGCACGCCGAGGTCTGTGCCGATGACCCGGCGCCGTTCGCCGAGCGCTTCCGAGTTCAGCGCCGGCAGCCGGGGTTCGTCCTGGCCGAAGCCCGCCACGGCGGCTACCTGGTGGGCTACGCGTTCGGGATGCCGCTGCGCCCGTCGACCGACTGGTGGCGGTACCTGACCACCCCGCTGCCCGATGAGGTCACCGCCGAGCACCCCGGCCGAACCTTCGCGCTGGTGGAACTCGCGGTCCGGGCGTCGTGGCGGCGGCAGGGCATCGGCCGGACCCTGCACGACCTGATCCTGGCGGACCGGCCCGAGGAACGCGCGGCGCTGACCGTCCCGCCCGCGGCCACCCCGGCCCAGCATGCCTTCAGGAACTGGGGCTGGCGCAAGGTGGCCCGGACCCGTAGCGAGCAGGCCGGGGAGCCGGTGGCGGACGTGCTCATCACCACGCTCCCGGCCCGCCACTGAGCATTCGACAGGCACCGGTCACCGGCCGACCAGGTTCGCCGAGTTGCCGCTGACCTGGGTATAGCCCGCAGGGATGGCCGGGTGCAGTTCCGACAGGTTCTCTGGTGTCGGCGGGAGGAAGGTGTAATCGGTGACGCTCTGCTCCCCGTTGGACATGTGCAGGTACTCCTGCATGGGCAGGTAGGTGGTGGCGTTCACCCATAGGCGCGCCGCCGTCACGTGGGGCGGGGCCTCGTTGTCGGGCGGCACGTTGATCTCCAGCTCGAGAGCCTGCTGTCCGTTCAGTTCGGTCGGCCCGACGACCGTGAACTGGCCGTTAGCGATCTCGGCGCGGATACCGTCCGCGTCGATGGTGAACCCGAGGATGAACTGCCCGTGCTGCACGCTCCAGACGTGCCTGAAGTGATTGACCGCGAGGATTGTCCCGGAAAGCTGGAGCCCGCCCTGGTCGAGGTTGGACGTGTAGCCGTTGGCGGCATCGTTCCCTGAGGGCATCGTGAAGGAGTATTCCGCGTCTTTGAACACCGTCCCGTCGGACCCGAGGCCGAGGATACGGAGATCTACCTCCTGGCCAGGCTGGGGATAGGCCGGCCACTGCCAATTCCCCCCGCCCGGCGCCGGGCCGCCGTGGGTGTAAAGCACGTCGTCGCTGACGCTGTCGATGGCCGCGAGCAGGCGGGCTCGCAGCGCGGGCGCCGCGACGGGCGTGGCCTTGGTGGCAGGTCGGGCGGCCGTCACCACGATCACCGCGACCACGGCTACGACCCCGGCGGCGCCCAGGGCCAGCGCTGCGCGCAGGGCCTGACGCCGCGGCACGCGCGGCGGCAGGCGCCACGAGCGGGCCGATCGCCGAGGGTGGTCGTAGACGGCGCGGAGGACGTCGGCGGCGTCCGGCGTGAGCCGCTCCAGGTCGCGAAACGCGACGCGCAGGTCGTCTTCGGTAAGCATCAGATTGTCTCCTCGATGAATGCAGGGGCCTGACCAGGCCGGACGGTCATCTCCACGCGCAGCGCGGCCAGCGCCCGGGACGCATAACCGCGGACTGTTCCTGGCTTACAGCCGAGCAGGTCCGCGATCTCGATGTCGCAGAGCCCCTCGTAATAGCGGAGCATGAGCACGGCGCGCTGCTGCGCAGGCAGCCGGCCGAGATGGGCGAGAAGGGCGTCACGCTCGGCGTAGCCGGGGGCGTGATCGGGAGTACTGCGATGATCGACGTCCGAACCGGTTCCCGAGGGAATCAGCCGCCCTTCCCGGCGGTGCCAGCTCAGGAACTCATTGAGGATCATCTTGCGGACGTAGTACTCCGGCCGGTCCAGGCTCCCGATCTTGCGCCACCTGGAATGCGCCCGGATCAGCACCTCCTGGGCCAGATCCTCGGCCAGGGCCCGGTCGCCGGTCAGTACCGCGGCGAACCGCAACACCCCCGGCAGCCGATCGGCCGCGAATTCCTCGAAGGTCACGACACCTCCACCGTTGGGGTTCCGCTCCTTACACGCCACGAGGACCCCGATGTGCTGTGCGAGGCTGCGAATCTAGGACGGGGGAGCCGGACCGGGATTCTAGCCGGGGCACGTGGGCCACAGGCCCCGCGTATCGGGGCCAGGGTGCCACGTGCCCCGTTACCGGCCGCCGACCGGCCCTCGGCTGTGCAGAGTGAGCGGATATGCCAGAGGGACGAGATTGGCCGGCCACGGAGCAGGAGTGGCAGGAAGCATTGAATGGGGACCCTGGACCGTACCGGAGAAGCATCCTCTGCAAGGTGAGTTTCACGTCCCCGGACAACGTGGTACTCACCTACTGCGAAGTCGAGAAGTAGGCACCCCCGCGGGACCCCTGTTCAGCGGGGGGCGTATGTGACCGAAGCGAATGGCCAGGCGGTGCGCAGCCACTCCGAGACGGCTTCGTACACGGGCACGTCGAGGTCGGCCCGGCTAGCCCGGACCCAGGACAGGATGCGCGTCCCCGGCTCGTTCTTGAGGGGGTAGATGTAGACGCACCCGACGATCTCGCCGGTGTCGATGTCCCGCACCGTGTACGTAAAGCCCGTCCGGTTCGCGAAGTCCCGCGCGTGCCCCTGCAGGTCCTTCAGGTTCTCGTCCGGTGTCATGGGCCTGGGCCACGACCGGCCCTGCATGCCCGGGGTGGACTTGATGTGGTCGATGCTCGACGTCCAGGCCGCGTAGTCGCCCTCGTTGTGCTCCGGGCCCAGCGGCTCCAGGCGGAACGCCGAAGTGACAAGCGAGCGCGGCACGACGAAGTCGTCTGGTACGAAGGGAGCTTCATCCGTCACCCAGCCACCCTAGCCGTCCGGCGCGGCCGCCGTCGTGCGCATGGCCAGCCATACCTCGGCGAGGGATTCCGTCGAGGCCAGCGATCGCCCGCTGAGGTGCTCGAAGCGGCGGATCCGGTAGAGCAGGGTGTTCGGGTGAATGTGCAGGGCCCGGGCGGCCCGGTCGGTCTGCCGGTCGTGCTCGAGCCAGACGCGGACCGAGGGCACCAGCCCCGTCTCGTGGGCCGCGTCGTACGCCTGGACGGCGCCGAGCACCTGCTCGGCCAGGGCGCGCAGGTCCGCGGTCTCGCTGGTCAGCCACTTCTCGGTCCGGTCGTCGCCGTAGCTGACTACCGCCCGGCCTGCCTCCAGGGCCCGGGCGAGCGCCCACCGGGCCTCGCGCCGGGCCACGGCGACCGACGCGCCGGCCGCGAACGGGCGGCTGAACCCCACCGCCGTCTCCAGGCCGCCGGTCAGCGCGGCCCGGTCCGGCTCGCGGTCCTGGATGAGGACCAGCAGTTCGTCCTGCTGGCGCAGGATCAGGTGCGGGAACCCGGCCGAGGCGAGCGCGCCCGCCGCGCGGTCGTCGCGGTCGTCGTCGGGGGCCGCCGGAACGGCGGCCAGCCGGAGACGCAGGTCGACGGTGAACCCGTTGGCCACCAGGCGCCTGGTCACCACGGCCCCCTCGAGCAGGCCCTGGAGCATTTCCGCCAGCGTCTCGGCGCCCTCGCGGCGGACCATCTCCCGCTCGTGCGCCACCATGGACAGCTGCAGCGACGCCACCGTGGCGATGTGCTGCACCACCGAGACCCCGCCCGGGGCGGCGTCGGGTGATTCCATGGCCAGGATGTAGCCGGCGGTGCCGCGCGGCCCGGTGACCGGCAGGACGTACCCGCCGGGCACCGTCGGCGGGCTGGTTACCGTGCCCGGGATGAGGTCGGCGCAGGACGGCGGCGGGACCGGCAGCCCGTCGAGCAGCGGGGTCCGGCGCAGGGTGCAGGCGTACAGCGTGTACCCGGACAGCCGCTCCAGCCGGGCGAAGATCTCCGCGGCGGTCAGGTTCCCCGCGGCCAGCCACTGGACCGCGCCGAACACCTGCAGCTGCGCGTTCAGCCGCTGCCCGGTGTCGCCCTGGACGGCCGCCGCGACCTCCTGCGAGATCGCCATGAACGGCACCGGGATCGGCACCTCTACGACCGGGAATCCTCGCGAGCCCGCGGCAGCCAGGAAGGCCCTGGTCAGCGGGGGCGCGAACATGCCCTCCGAGACCGCCAGGCAGGCGACCCCGGCGTCGTCGAGCCGCTCGAGGTAGGCGCGCTGGGCAGCCGCGCCGCGCGGCAGGGCCATCCCGGTGGTCATGATCATCTCGGAGCCGAACAGCCACGGCGTCGGGTCCTCGAGCTCGCTGACGTGCGCCCACGCCACCCGGCGCGCCGTCCCCGACTCGCCGGCCAGCAGGCGCAGCTGGAGCGCGGGGGAGCGGAGCAGGTCCTCCACGGTGATCACGCCGTCACCAGGCATGCCGCCAAGCCTAGATTGTGGCGCAGACCAAAGCCAAGGCTCCGATTTGTGAACGCCACTGTTGCCCGGACCGGCGAAGCCGCCTGATACTCGGGCCAAATCGGTCAACCAAGGGAGCGGCCATGGCCACGATCGGGGAGCCCCTCGCCACGGGTACGGACACCAGCCCCCGCCTGGCCCGCGGCGCGCTCAGCCTGTTCGACACGCTGTCCTCGACGCTGGCCAACCTGGCCCCGGTCGAGGGGATCTTCCTGTCGATCACGCTGGTCGTGGTGGCTATGGGGTCCCAGGCGCCGTGGGCGTTCCTAGTCGCCGGGGTGGCGATCCTGGCCACAGGGAACACGATGTCGGAGTTCTCCCAGACGATCCCGAGCGCCGGCTCGTTCGTCACCTTCATCGGGCGCGGGTTCGGCGCCAGGAACCGCACCACCGGTTCGGTACTGGCCGGCGTGTCCTACTACCTGCTGATGATCTGCTACCCGGTCACGGTGGCCGCGGTCGTGGTGTTCATGGGTTCTTGGGTGGCGGCCCTGTTCAACTGGGGCAACGCCGGCTGGCTGGCCGTCACGCTGGCGGGCGTGGCGCTGGCCGTCCCGCTCCTGCTGCGCGGCGTGGTCATCTCCGCGCGGGCCTCGTTCATCATGTTCTGCAGCGAGGCGCTCGGCCTGATCATCCTCTCGATCGTGGTGCTCTCGCTGGTGCACGGAAGCCACCTGAGCGCCCCCTTCCACGCCAACGGCGGCTCGCCCGGCGGGTTCCGCGGCCTGGTCGGCCTGACCTTTGCGCTGGCCGTGTCCGGCTTCATCGGCTGGGAGAACTCCGGCGCGCTGGCCGAGGAATCGAAGAACCCCAAGCGGTACATCCCGATCACCGTCTACCTCTCGGTCGCGATCATCACCGTCCTGTACGTGCTGTCCAGCTGGGCCGCCGTCGCCGGCTACGCCGACTGGAAGGGCACCGTGGCGGGCGTCAACTACCTCGGCAGCTTCAGCGAGGCGGCGCCCTTCCTCGACCTGTCCCGGCACTTCAGCCACTGGTTCGACTGGTTCATCGGCCTGGTCGGCTTTACCAGCTCGTTCGGCTGCTTCATTGCCGCGGCGAACTCCCAGACCCGGATCACCTTCAACGGCGCGCGCGCCGGGCTGCTGCCGCCCCGGATGGCCACGGTCAGCCGGACCAAGGTGCCGTGGGCCTCGGTGCTCATCTACACCGGGCTGACGGTCCTGCTCGTGGTCATCCCGTACTTCGCCATGCACGGCAACGCCGTCTCGATCTTCTCCGACGAGGCGGGCATCGGCACCGTCCCGATCTTGATCGTCTACCTGCTGGCCAACATCGCCCTGCCGCTGCACGTCCTGGCCGCCAACCGGGCCGCGTTCTCCCCGGTCAAGCACGTGCTCATCCCGCTGATCGGCTCCGCGGTACTGGTCTACGGCGTCTACGAGTTCGTCCAGCCCAGCCAGCCGCCGCCCGCCAACGTGTTCTGGGCCTGGATCCTCGGCATCGTCGTGGTCTCGGCGATAGCGACCGCCATCGTCTACGTCCGGCGGCCCGACGCGCTCAGCCGGGCCGGGACCGCGGGCCCCGAGCTCGTCCTGGAGGACGCCCGGTGAGCGATACCGGCGAGCCGATCCGCGGGCCCATCGACACCACCAAGACGCCGCGGTTCGCCGGGCCGCCCACGTTCGCGCTGCTGCCGCGGCGGGACGAGGTCGGGCACTGCGACGTGGCCGTCGTGGGCGTGCCGTTCGACAGCGGCACCTCCTACCGGCCCGGTGCCCGCTTCGGGCCTGCCGCGGTCCGCCAGGGCTCGCGCCTGCTGCGCCCCTGGCACCCCGCCCTGGACGTCTCCCCGCTCACCGCGCAGCAGGTCGCCGACGCCGGCGACATCGCCTGCAACCCGTTCGACATCAAGGAGGCGGTCGACCAGATCGAGGCCGGCGCGGAGGCGCTGCTGGCCGACGCGGGTCACCTGCTGGCCATCGGCGGCGACCACACGATCGCCTACCCGCTGCTGCGGGTGACCAGGCGGCGGTTCGGCCCGGTGGCGCTGGTGCACTTCGACGCGCACCTGGACACCTGGCAGACGTACTTCGGCGCGCCGATCACGCACGGCACCCCGTTCCGCCGCGCCGCGGAGGAGGGGCTGTTCCTCGACGACGCCAGCATGCACGTCGGCATCCGCGGCCCGGTCTACGCCCGGAGCGACCTGGAGGAAGACGCCGAGCTCGGCTTCCGCATCGTGCCCGCGATGGACCTGGAGCGGGCCGGGGTCGACGGCGTCGTGGACCGGATCCGCGAGCGCGTCGGCGACGCGCCGCTGTACATCTCGATCGACATCGACGTGCTCGACCCGGCCCACGCCCCGGGCACAGGAACCCCAGAGGCGGGCGGCCTGACCTCCAGGGAGCTGCTCGGCATCCTGCGCGGCCTGGCCGGGAAGCGCCTGGTCGGCGCCGACGTGGTCGAGGTCGCGCCCGCCTACGACCACGCCGAGATGACCACGGTCGCCGCCGCGCACGTCGCGTACGAACTCCTGGCCCTGATGCTGCTCGGGAGGTAACACACCGCTCGTTCGGGAAAATCAAGATCTTTATCCCGAACGGCGGTGGTGCGCGCCCTGAGTACGTTGCACCTGGTCGCGTGGTTCGTAGAATGCCGGTCGTGGGCGAGTTCACGATCGGGCCGATCCAGACACCGCAGGAGCTGGAACTTGCCTACGGATTCCTCACGCGGATGTTCCCGTCCCAGGAGGCCGGCCGGCCCGGCCCCCGCTTCTCAGGCGAGCAGTCGCCGATGATGCTAGCCGCCACGCGGGACGAGGAGATCGTCGGCGTCGCGCTCGGCCATGTGGAGCGCGGCGGGCTCGGGACGGTCGATCAAGTCGCGGTCGCGGCCGCCGCGCGGGGCAGGGGCCTGGGGCGCCGGCTGCTGGCGGCGCTGGAATCAGGAGCCCGCAGCCTGGGCGTGCGACAGCTCACGCTCGGGAGCGTCGATGGGGCGGTGGGCTTCTACGAGCGGTGCGGCTACCAGGGACGTCTCCTGCTCCAGTTCGTCCCGCCCGCGCGCCGCGACGAGATCGCCGCGCTCTTCGCCGACTGCGCGCTCCTGGAGACCCAGTGGCAGGACGTCCCTCAGCTCTGGGTCCAGACGTCCGGAGTCGACTTCACCCTGGCCGATCGCGTCAGGGGCCGGGACGGCGTCTACGCACAATGGGTGATGGACAAGGACCTGGACCCGCCTACCCTGGCCACACCCCGATCGTGAGGCCGGGCGCCGCGAAGGGGGCACCGTGAAGTACGAGATCGTCGCCGAGGCCTACCGCGACCTGGAGGGCGTGAGCAGCCGGCTGGCGCTCATCGAGCGGCTCGCCGCCCTCATCGCGCAGACTCCGGCCGAACTCCTGCCGGTGGTCTGCTACCTGGGCCAGGGCCTGATCGCGCCGGAGTTCGCCGGGGTGGACCTCGGGCTGGCCGAGAAGATGGCCGTCCGCGCGGTCGCCGCCGCCACCGGCGTCGACGCCGCCGAGGTGGCCGCCCGGGTGCGCGAGACCGGCGACCTGGGCCAGACCGCCGAGCAGCTGCTGGCCGTGACCGCGGCGGGCCGCCCGGCCGAGCTGACCGTCGTCACGGTGGTGAACACCCTGCGCCAGATCGCCAACGCGGAGGGGACGGGCTCGCAGGGCCTCAAGCTGGACCTGCTGGCCGGGCTGCTGACCCGCGCCACCGCGCTGGAGGCCAGGTACCTGGTCCGCCAGGTCACCGGGAACCTGCGGCTGGGCGTCGGCACGCCCACCATCCTGGACGCGCTCGCGCAGGTCTACGCCGGCGGGCGGAAGGCCCGGCCGGTGCTGGAGCGCGCCTACAACATCTGCTGTGACCTGGGCCTGGTCGCGTCCGCGCTGACGAGCGGCGGGCTGGCCGCGGTCGAGGAGATCCACGTCAGCCCGGGTCACCCGGTGCGGGTCATGCTGGCCCAGCGGCTGGCCGTCGCCAGCGAGATCCTGGCCAAGCTGGGCGGCGAGTGCGCGGCCGAGTACAAGTACGACGGGATGCGGCTGCAGGCGCACAAGACCGCCGACGGCCGGATCGAGCTGTGGACCCGGCGGCTTGAGGAGGTCAGCACCCAGTTCCCCGACGTGGTCGAGGTCCTGTCGCGCCAGCCTGCGCCCGGCCGAGGCGATCATCGAGGGGGAGGTCGTCGCGTTCGACGCGGCCACCGACGAGCTGCACCCGTTCGCCGAGGTCATGTTCAGGCGGCGCAAGTACGGCATCGCCGAGGCGGTGCGGGACGTGCCGGTCGGGCTGTTCTGCTTCGAGCTGCTCTACGCGGACGGTGAGGACCTGACCCAGCGGCCGTACCCGGAGCGGCGGGCCGCCCTGGCCGAGGCGCTCACCACCGGGCCGCGGCTGCGGCTGACCACCGCGACCGAGGTGAGCGACCCGGCCGCGCTGGACGCGGCGTTCGAGGAGGCGATCACCGACGGCTGCGAGGGGCTGATGTGCAAGTCGGTGAGCCCCGCGTCGGTGTACCAGGCCGGGAACCGCGGCTGGCTGTGGATCAAGCTCAAGCGGGACTACCGGACGGAGCTGGCCAACTCGGTCAACCTGGTCATCGTCGGCGCGTTCGCCGGCCGCGGCCGGCGGGCGGGCACCTACGGCGCGGTGCTGCTGGCCGCCTACGACGCGGACGCGGACGTGTTCCGCACGGTGACCAAGTGCGGCACCGGGTTCTCCGACGCCGACCTGGCCGCGCTGCCCGGCAAGCTGGCGCCGTTCGCCCACCCGGAACGGCCGGCCCGGGTCGACGCCCGGCAGCAGCCCGACGTGTGGTTCGAGCCGGGGGTCGTGCTGGAGATCCTGTCCGCCGAGCTGACCCTGTCGCCGCACTACTCGGCGGCCTGGGGGCTGGTCAAGGAGGACGCCGGGCTGGCCATGCGGTTCCCGCGGTTCACCGGGCGCTGGCGCGACGACAAGGCGCCCGAGGACGCCACCACCACCCTCGAACTGGTCGACCTGTACAACACGGCGCGGCGGACCCCGGCGGGTAAGTAAGGCCGGTGCCGGACGGGCCTGTCAGCTGGTGACGCGGACGGAGGCCCAGTCGCCGGTGGCGGAGCGCGCGGCCGCGTCGAGCACCTCCAGGTTGTGCAGTCCCTCGGCGAACAACGCGCAGCGCGGCAGCTCCTCGCGCCCGGCGACCTCATCCAGGAACGCCCGCGCCTGGTACACGAAGCTGTCGAGGTTTGCGAAGCCGATCCCGGCGGTGACCCGGCGGAAGCCGCGGGAATCCTCCGGCAGGCCGGTCGTGGCGATCTCGAACTCCCCGGGGCGGGCCGCGTCGAAGGCGGCGGCGCCTTCCTCGCCGAAGACCTCGAACTTCAGGGTGTTCGGGTGGCCGAACGCGATCCGCGAGACGCTCAGGTCGCCGGTCGCGCCGCTGGCGAAGGTCAGGCTGAAGCTGGCCCAGTCGTCGTTCTCCACGGGCTCGCGGCCCTCGCCGATCGCGGCGTAGGCGGTGCCCGACGACGTGGCCGAGCGGCACGGGCCGTTCGGCCACCACCCGGGCCAGCGTGGCCCCGCGGACGGACTCGACCGGCCCGAACAGGAACTCGGCCACGTCGGTCAGGTGGCTGCCGAGGTCGGCCAGCGCGCCCGAGCCGGGACCGCCCCGGTAGCGCCAGCTCATCGGCGCGCGGGGATCGCAGCCGTAGTCGGTCCAGTAGTGGCCGCTGAAGTGGACCGGCCGGCCCAGGCGCCCCGAGGCGATCTGGTCGCGGAGCGCGCTGATCCCGGGGGCGCGGCGGAAGGTGGACCCGACCCGGGCGATGACGCCGGCGCGCTCGACGGCGTCGATCATGGCCCGGGCGTCGGCGGTGGTCGCGGCGAGCGGCCGCTCGCACAGCACGTGCTGGCCCGCCGTCGCCAGCGCGGTCACGATGTCCCGGTGCAGGGGGCTGGCCACGACGACGCTGACCACGTCGACGTCGGGATTCTCCGCGACCGCCTGCCAGCTGGAGTCCGCGCGCTCGAAGCCGTACCGCGCCGCGGCGTCCCGGGCCAGGTCCTCGTCGGCGTCGGCGACCGACACCAGCCGGACTTCGGGCAGCCCCAGCCCGAGCACGGTGCCGGCGGAGCGGTAGCCGTGCGCGTGGGCGCGCCCCGCCATCCCGGCGCCGATGACGGCCACCCCGATCCGGTCAGTCATGCTCTCCCCCCGGTCGGCACAACCTGAAGCGTAGCGATCCGGTGACGCGCCTACGTGGATTTGGGCGCCCGGCCGCCCGGCGGGCGCAGCGGCGGGATGGGCGGCTCCGGGGGCCGTCGCGGGCCTGACCACATGGCCGGCACCGCGTGGACGGCGGCGGCCACCGCGTAGGCGCCCTTCTCGTAGTTGACCCGCCAGCCGACGAAATCCGGCCAGGCCTCCTCGGGTTCGCGCTCGAGCGGGAATTTGACCTCGCGCATCCGGTTCACCGCGTCGAGGAATTCGGCGTAGGTCAGGCTGGTGCCGGCGTCCGGGTCGGCCTCGAGGGGGATGTCGAAGCCCATCGCCCGGGCGATCCGGTTGAAGCACGAGAACCCGGCCCGCAGGCAGAGCCGGGCCGGTATCTCCGGGGCGGCCTTCGGGGACAGCGCCAGGAACATCGCGGCGGAGTCCAGCACGGCCAGTAGCGAGGTCACCCAGGACGACAGCGGCTGCGGGGAGCGGAACCGGACCAGCTGCAGGTAGGTGGTGTGGCTCTCGGCCACGTCGGAGGCCCAGCGTTCCCACTGGGTGTACAGGTCTCCCATCGTGTCCAGGCTCGACATGTCGGTGCCCAGCGCGTAGTGGGTGCGGGCCAGCAGCTCGGGACCCCAGGACGGGAAACCGCCCCGCGCGTTCAGCAGCGCCACCTCGGTCTCCCTGCGGTTGAACGCCGCGTACAGCGTCGGCAGGTAGGCGATCTGCAGCGTGATGATCACCAGGCCCACCGCCGCGGCCACGAACACGATCACCGCGGGCACCGCCCCGTTGGGCACGGCGAAGCCCAGGGTGAAGATGGAGGATCCGGCGTCGACGAACGCCGACACCACGCCGTGGGGGGCGAAGGGCCAGAGCAGCAGGGCGAACCCGACGTACGCGACGATGAGCCAGGTCGCCAGCTGCGCCAGCAAGACCGCCGCCGCCTGGGTGGCGAGCAGCCGGTCGCGCCGCCGGTACTCCGTCACGTGCCTGGCCGCCAGCTGGTAGGTCCAGTCGACCAATGGTGTCCACCCAGCGCGTCAGCCGGCTGCTGACCTGGCGCGACACGATCAGCGTTCCGATGAGGCTGGACATCGACGAGAGCACGAGCAGGCCGCCGATCACCGCGGCCGCGATGCGCCCCGCCAGCGGCATCACCATGGGTTCTCCTCCACGTCACCGAACCTATCGGGGACCGGGTTGAGCGCGCGCTCACCGCCTCGATACCCTGCCAGCCATGGTCTCAGCTTGGCCGGCGGTCTCGTACGAACAGTGGCGCGCAACGTGCGACACCCTGCACGCGCACACCCAGGTGCTCGGGAAGCTGGCGGTCAAGCTGGCGCCGCCCGAGCCGGAGTTGCAGCACGCGGCCCTGCGCCTGACGGCGCGCGGGTGGGAGACGGCGCCGCTGCCCGCGCCCGATGGCTCCGGCGCGCTGGTCGTCGCGCTCGACCTGCGCCGGCATGAGGCGGTCGCCGAGCACAGCGACGGTCGTAGTGTTGCCGTGGCGCTCACCCCGCACCGCCCGGTCGGCGAGGTCACGCGTGAGTTGCTCGCCGCCGTGCGCGGCCTGGGCGGCCCGGTGGAGATCGACCCGCGGCCACAGGAGGTGGCCTGGAGCGTCCCGCTGGACGAGGACACCGAGCACGCGCACTACGACCCGGACGAGGTGGCCAGCTACTTCGCGGCGGCGACCCAGGCTGCGCTGGTCCTGGCCGCGTACCGTGCGCCCTTCCGCGGCCGCTCGACGCCGGTCAACGCCTGGTGGGGCTCGTTCGACCTCGCGGTGAGCCTGTTCTCCGGGCTGCCCGCCGACCCGCCGTCGAAGGATTTCATCATGCGCAACGCGATGGACTCCCAGGAGGTCGCCGTCGGTTGGTGGCCCGGCGACGGCCGGTACGGCCGGGCCGCGTTCTACGCCTACGCGCACCCCGCCGAGCCGGAGTTCGGCGGCGCGGTCTTGTCCCTGGCCGCGGCGCGCTGGGACGCGACGCTGGGGGAGTACATCCTGGACTGGGACGACGTCCGGTCGGCGCCGGATCCGCACGCGGCGGCGGTGCAGTTTGCCCGGTCCGCCTTCCAGCACGCGTGCGTGTCCTGCGGCTGGGACATGGCCCTGGCCGCCAGCGCCGAGGGCACCCCGCCGCCGGTCAGGTGACGCGCCGACTCTAGACGGTAAGGGGAAGATCGGTGAACGACGCGAGCAAGTACGAAATCAGCATCTCGCGCAGGTTCGACGCACCGCGCGAACTGGTCTACCGGGCCTTTGTCGACCCGGACCAGCTATGCGAATGGTACGGACCCGACGGGTTCTACGTGCCGTGCGAGACGGTGCAGATCGACGCCCGCGCCGGCGGTTTCCAGCGTTTCGTGATGGAGAACGTCGAAGACCCGGCGTGGCCGCTACCAGGTCGAGGTGACGCTCAGCGAGGTCGTCGAGAACGAGCTGCTCGACGGTCACCAGGAGGTCGAGCGGATCGGCAGCGCGAGGCCAGCCCACCGGACCAGGCTGCGGCTGGAGTTCGCCGAGGAAGCGAACGGCACGACCCGGCTCGAGCTGCGGCAGGGCCCGTTCAGCCGACGAGACCGGCGAAGACGCCATGGCGCGCTGGGAGAGTTCGTTCAAGAACCTGGATTCGCTGTTGAGGCGATCGCTGTAGCGACCGTTTCTTTCGCTCATGAGGCCTTAATCGCAGGGAGGATCGCTCATGGCAGAGCGCAAGGTGTGGTTCGGTACCGGCCTGGGCGCCTGGAACGGCGCGGACGTGGCCAGCGCGGCTGAGTCCGCCCGGCTCGTCGCTTATGCGGACCGGGAGGGCCTCGACCTGTTCACCGTCGCCGACCATCCGTATTTCGGCGAGAAGCTGGACTCGTACGCGCTGGTGTCGTTCCTGCTGGGCCGGACCGAGCGGATCGCGGGCGCGGTCGCGGTGACCAACTTGCCCAGCCGTCCCGCCCCCGTGCTGGCCCGCACGATCACGTCGCTGTCCGCGCTGTCCGGAGGCCGGGTCGTGCTCGGGATCGGGGCGGGGGCGATCTGGGACATGATCGTGAAGCTGGGGGTGCCCCGGCTCTCTGGTGGGTCCGCGGTGCGCGCCCTGGAAGAGGCCATCACGCTGATCCGGCAGCTATGCGCGGGAGACGGCCCGGTGACCTTCGACGGGGAGATCTACCACGTGTCCGGCCTGGACCCGGCCGGCATCGCGGCGCCGCCCATCTGGACCGGCTCGGTCGGGCCGAAGTCGCTGGCGGTCACGGGCCGTACCGCCGACGGGTGGGTCGTGCCAGGGGGTTCTGACTGGCGCAGCAAGCTGTACAGCGAGTCCCGGCCCAGGATCGACGACGCCGCCGCCGCGGCGGGCCGGGATCCCGCGGAAATTGCCGACATCTTCAATTTCGGCGGGCGCATCACGCCCGAGCCGCTCGCCGTCACCCGCGGCGACGACGGGCGCTGGATCGGCGGCTCGGAACGGCAATGGGTCGACGAGCTGACCGACGCCGTCCTCGAATACGGCGCGAGCGGCTTCATCTACCGCAGCACGGACGACACCCCCGCCGCCGAGTCGCTCGCCCGCTGGGCCAGCGAGATCGTCCCGGCCGTCCGCGAGGCCATCGAGCGTTTCTAAGGTCGGGACTCGATCCTCGATTCGTCGGCCAGCAGCGCGACCACGCTGAGCTCGGCCTCGGCCTCGGCGGGCAGCACGGCGGGCAGCCGCGGGATGGTGGGTAGCTGCCCGTCGGAGCTGTATCGGCTGACCAACCGGGGATCGATATAGGAGGCGCGCGCCACGGTGGGGGTGTCGCCGAGCCAGTCCGCCACCCCGCGGACGGCGGCGGTGATCGTGGTTGCGCGGCTCCGCGAGGTCGGCGCCGGGTCCGCGTTGGCCAGCAGCAGCGCCATCAGCACGGTGGCGTTCCAGGTGCGGAATTCCTTGGCGGTGAAGTGGCCGCCGGCGCGGCTGGCGATGTAGCTGCTCACCTCATGCGAGCGGAGGGGCCGCCACGTGCCCCCGTCCTGAATGGAGAACAGGGAGTCGGACGTGCTGTCGCTGCTGACCAGCGCTCGCACGACTGACCTGACCGCATCGTCGGTGATGGTGATCGTCCGGCGCTTGCCTTCCTTGGCGATGTAGTCGAACGCGACGCCGTCGCGCGTCACCGTGACGTCGTGCTTCTGCAGCGTGGTCGCCCCGTAGTGATGATCGAGTTCGGCGTACTTCTCCCCGCCGATCCGGAACAGGCCCAGGTCGATAAGCCGGACCGCGCCCGCGGTCACGCGGTCGCGGTCGAGGTGGCGACGGCCGAGATCCCGCGCCGTGGCCGACCGCAGCGCTGGCAGCGCACCGGCGAACCGAAGCATGTGCGCGAACTTCTGAGCGTCACGCTGCTCACGCCACATCTGGTGGTAGCGGTACTGGGTTCGGCCCCGGCTGTCGACGCCGGTGGCCTGGATGTGGCCCAGCGGATCGAGCGAGATCCAGACGTCCTTCCAGGCCGGCGGGATGCCGAGACCACGGATGCGCTGCAGTATCTCGGGATTCGTGACTTCCGCTCCGGCGGGGTCGTGATACCGAAACCCACCGCTGATCCGTTCCCGGGCGAGTCCCGGACCGTGCGGGTCGCTGCGGATCAGCCCCGGGACCGCGGCGGCCGGGGGAGACGTATCGGCACTCATTGGACTTCCACCTCGCACAATATAAGCATCGCGACCAGGTGAGAGGAGAGCTGGTCGTGACGACATAAGGTAGCGGCGCAGGTCCCATCGGGGTAAGGGGAGGGTGGTCACGCGATGACCGCTTCGGACAAGCCGATCATGACCGTGTACTCGGCACCGTGGTGCCCGCACTGCAAGCGGGTGAAGAAGTTCCTCTCGGCCCACCAGGTGCGCTACACCCTGGTCGACATCGACACCGAGCCAGCCGCCCTCGACAGGCTCAAGGAACTGCAGAACGGCGGGCAGATCATCCCCACGGTGGTCTACGCGGACGGGACCCACGAGGTGAACCCGAGCAACGAGGCGCTGGCCCGCCGCATCGGCCTCACCGTGACCGCGGACCGGTCCGCCTACGACCTGGTCATCGTCGGAGGAGGCCCGGCCGGGCTGGCGGCCGCCATCTACGCCGCCCGGGAAGGCATCGACGCCATCGTGGTCGACGCCAGCGCGCTCGGCGGCCAGGCCGCGATCACCGACCGGGTCGACAACTACCCGGGGTTCCCGGACGGGATCTCCGGTGCGGAGCTCACGGAGCGGTTCATCGCACAGGCCCGCCGGTACGGGGTCGAGCTCGTGTCGGCGGTGAGTGTCACCGGCGTGCAGCACGAATGCGACGACTTGCTGACCACGCTGTCCAGCGGGCAGCAGCTCACCTCGCACGCGATGATCGCCGCCACCGGGTCGACGTACAAGCTCCTCAACGTGCGCGGCGAGGACGAACTGATCGGCGCCGGCGTGCACTTCTGCGCGACCTGCGACGGCCCGTTCTACAAGGGCGCCGACGAGCTCATCGTGGTCGGCGGCGGCAATTCGGCCCTGGAGGAGGGGCTGCACCTGTCCGAGTTCGCCAAGCGGGTCCGCGTGCTGGCCCGCACCGGGCTGCACGCCTCGCCGGTCCTGGTGGACCGGGTGCGCTCCGATCCGCAGATCACCATCAACACCGGCCTGGACATCACCGAGCTCGAGGGTGATAAGGGCCGGTTCGCCGCTATCGTGGCCCGCGACCGCGACACCGGCGAGACCCATCGGTTCCCGGCCGCCGCGGCCTTCATATTCATCGGCCTTAAGCCGAACGCCGCTTTCCTGGGCGACACCGTGGAGCGGGACGCCGGCGGGTTCCTCGTGACCAGCCCGACCATGGAGACATCCATGGCGGGCGTGTTCGCCGCGGGCGACGTGCGCTCGGGGTCGACCAAGCAGCTCGGATCCGCGGTGGGCGACGGGATCGCCGCCTTGCTCATGGCGCGGCGGTATCTGGAAGCCCACCACCATAAGGCAGCGGCGCTGGTCGACGCCTGAGGCGGCGCTTAGACGGGCAGGCAGAGCCCTGATTGGTTTGTGGTGAGCGCGGTGCGGTGGACCGCGATGCTTGTGGTGCATTTCAAAGGCTGAGATTTCCTCTTCCCTGCCCGCCCGGCGGAGGGTAGGCAGGGAGTTGGCTCGGAATGGGCAGGGAGGGTCCGCACACCTGTGCGGCTAGCGCATTCAGGAGCCTCGTAACATCTAGATCCAGACGCACCTCACCTGGAGAGGAAGCCTCACGTGCCGCTCGTAGTTCGGAACACCCCTCGGACCGATCTGGAGGTCGTGGACGGCCTGGCTGACGCCGGGGTGGCGACGGTGCACGAGGCGCAGGGGCGTTCCGGCCTGCTCCGGGCGGATATCCGCCCCATCTTCCGTCCGGCCCGGGTGGCGGGGAACGCGCTGACCTGCGAGGTCGCCCCAGGTGACAACTGGTCGATCCACGTGGCCGTCGAGCAGGCGCAGCCCGGCGACATCCTGGTGGTCACCCCGACGAGCCCGTGCGACGACGGGTACGTGGGCGACCTGCTGGCCGGGAGCCTGCGGGCGCGCGGAGTCCGGGGAGTGGTCATCGACGCTGGCGTGCGGGACGTCGCGACGCTGACCGAGATGGGCTTCCCGGTCTGGTCGAAGGCGATCTCGGCCCGGGGCACGGTGAAGGAGACGCCAGGGGACGTGCAGACCCCGATCGTCTGTGCCGGCGTGTACGTCCGGCCGGGTGACGTGGTCGTCGCCGACGATGACGGGGTCGTGGTCGTGCCGCGCGAGGAGGCGGCGACGGTGCTCAAGGCGGCGCGGGACCGGGAGGCCAATGAGGCGTCCAAGCGGCCGCGGCTGAACGCCGGTGAACTCGGCCTGGACCTGTACTCCATGCGCGACCGGCTGGCCGCGAAGGGACTGCGCTACGTCGACTACGAGGACGCGCCGTGACCCAGACCGCCATACCCTGCGCCGTCATGCGGGGCGGGACCTCAAAAGGCCTGGTGTTCCTGGCCGGTAACCTGCCCGCGGACCAGCAGACGCGCGACGCGGTGCTGCTGGCCGCCATGGGCTCTCCGGACCCCCGGGAGATCGACGGCATGGGCGGCGCACACCCGCTGACCTCGAAGGTCGCGGTGGTGAGCGCGTCGGCCCGCGAGAACGCGGACGTCGAATACCTGTTCCTGCAGGTCTGGCCCGACCGGGCCGAGGTCTCCGACAGCCAGAACTGCGGGAACATGCTGGCCGCGGTCGGGCCGTTCGCCATCGAGCACGGGCTCGTGGCGGCGGGCGACCCGGTGACGCCGGTCCGGATCTGGATGCGCAACACCCAGACCCTGGCCACGGCGCTGATCCAGACGCCGGGCGGGCAGGTCCGCTACGACGGGCCCGCGCGCATCGACGGCGTGCCCGGCACCCACGCACCGATCCCGATCGAGTTCGAGGACGTGGCCGGGTCCTCGTGCGGCGCGCTGCTGCCGACGGGGCACGTGACCGACGTCATCGACTCCACGACGGTGACCTGCATCGACAACGGCATGCCGGTCGTATGCCTGGCCGCGTCCGATTTCCTGATCTCCGGGCAGGAGTCACCGGCGGAGCTGGAGGGTAACGCCGCGCTGAGGAGGCGGGTCGAGGCGATCAGGCTCGCCGCCGGGCCGCTGATGAACCTCGGGGACGTGACCGGCAAGACCGTGCCGAAGATGAGCCTGCTGTCGCCCCCGGCGCACGGCGGCGCGGTCTCGACCAGGACGTTCATCCCGCACCGGGTGCACGAGGCCATCGGGGTCCTGGGCGCGGTGTCGGTGGCCACGGCCTGCGTGCTGCCCGGATCCGTGGCGTACGAGATCGCGGTCCTCCCCGAGCAGTCCGACGGCCCGATCGACCTCGAGGTCGAGCACCCCACCGGGTTCTTCACCGTCACCATCGAGGTCAAGCCCGGCAACGGCCTGCCGGTGGTGACCAGGTCGGCGCTGCTGCGCACCGCCCGCCTGCTCATGCGCGGGGAGGTCCTGGTGCCCTCGTCGGTCTGGGACGGGGAACCGCAGTGATGATCATCGACTGCCATGGCCATTACACGACCGCGCCGCCACAGCACGACAACTGGCGCAAGGAGCAGCTCGCGGCGTTCGGTGAGGGCCGCCCGAGCCCTGCTTACCCGGCGATCTCTGACGACGAGATCCGTGAGTCGATCGAGCAGAACCAGCTCCGCCTGCTCCGCGAGCGCGGGGCCGACCTCACGATCTTCTCGCCGCGGGCCTCGGCCATGGCCCATCACCTGGGCGACGAGCGGGTCAGCGAGGAGTGGGCGCGCGCGTGCAACGACCTCATCGCGCGCGTCGTCGGGCTGTTCCCCGCGACGTTCGCCGGCGTGTGCCAGCTGCCGCAGTCACCAGGGGCCGGGCTGAAGTCGTCCGTCGCCGAGCTGGAACGCTGTGTCCTGGAGCTCGGGTTCGTCGGGTGCAACCTCAACCCCGACCCGAGCGGCGGCAGATGGACCTCTCCGCCGCTCACCGACCCGTACTGGTACCCGATCTACGAAAAGATGATCGAGCTCGACGTGCCCGCCATGGTGCACGTCTCGAGCAGCTCCAATCCCGTCTTCCACGCGACTGGGGCGCACTACATCAACGCGGACACCACGGCATTCATGCAGTTCATTCAGGGGGACCTGTTCGGAGCGTTCCCTGAGCTGCGCCTGATTATCCCGCACGGCGGGGGAGCCGTCCCCTACCACTGGGGTCGCTACCGCGGGCTGGCCGACATGCTGGGCAAGCCGCCGCTGAGCGAGCACGTCATGCGCAACGTGTTCTTCGACACCTGCGTGTACCACCAGCCGGGGATCGACCTGCTCTTCGAGGTCATCGACGTGGGCAACGTCCTATTCGGGTCCGAGATGGTCGGCGCCGTCCGCGGCATCGACCCGCAGACCGGCCAGTATTTCGACGACACCAAGCGGTACGTGGACGCGGCCGGCCTGGCCTCCTCCGACGCGGAACTGGTGTACTCGGGTAACGCCCGGCGGGTATACCCGCGTCTCGACCACGCCCTGCGCGCCCAAGGACGGTAAATGGCGGCCACCTTCACCCCCGACGCCGACTGGCTTGCGTTCGACCCGAACCCCAGCAAGCCGAGCTTCGTCCCGCCCCCGGGCGCGGTCGACGCCCACTGCCACGTGTTCGGGCCCGGCGACGTCTTCCCGTACGCCCCGGAGCGGAAGTACACGCCGACCGACGCGGGCAAGGAGGAGCTGTTCGCGCGGCGCGACTTCCTGGGCTTCGAGCGCAACGTGATCGTCCAGGGGACCTGTCACGGCGCCGACAACCGCGCCCTGGCCGACGCGCTGCTCGCGGCGGGCGGGCGGGCCCGCGGCGTGGCGACGATCCGCCCCGGCATCTCCCGGGCCGAGCTGGCCGACCTGCACGCCGCCGGGGTCCGCGGGATCCGCTTCAACTTCGTCAAGCGCCTGGTAGACCCCAAACCGGATGAGTACTACCGCGCCCTGACCGACCTGGTGGCCGAGTTCGGCTGGCATATCGTGGTCTACTTCGAGGCCCCCGACCTGGCCGAGCGCTGGCAGTTGTTCACGACCCTGCCGACGGTCGTCGTCGTCGACCACATGGGCCGGCCCGACGTGTCACAGCCGTGGGACGGGCCGGGCTTCGCCTTGTTCACGCGTTTCATGCGCGAGAACGAGAACGTCTGGTCCAAGGTGAGCGGGGCGGAACGGCTGTCCGTGTCCGGGCCGCCGGGATATGACGATTTCATCCCGTTCGCGCGCCACGTCGTCGAGCTGTTCCCCTACCGCGTCCTGTGGGGAACGGACTGGCCGCACCCGAACATGAAGAGCCACATGCCCGATGACGGAGCCCTCGTCGACCTCATCCCGCGGATCGCCCCGACCGAGGATCTGCAGCGCCGGCTACTCGTCGACAACCCGCAGCATCTGTACTGGGAGAACTGGGAGGCGCGATGACGGAGTACACGTCGGAGTTTGATGACATCCCCGGTACGCGGGTGTTCACGGCGCAGCGGGCCAAGCAGGGGTATCAGCTGAACCAGTTCTGCATGAGCCTGATGAAGGCGCCGAACCGGGAGCGGTTCAAGGCCGATGAGCGGGCCTACCTGGATGAGTGGCCGATGAGCGAGGCGCAGAAGCAGGCCGTCCTGGCCCGTGACTACAACGCCATGCTGGAACAGGGCGGGAACATCTACTTCCTGGCCAAGATCTTCGCCACCGACGGGCTGAGCTACCTGCAGGCGGTCTCGACGATGACCGGGATGCCGATCGAGGAGTACCAGCAGATGATGCTCTCGGGCGGCCGGTCGCCGGAGGGGTGGCGTTCGGTGAAGGACGGGACCTGAGATGGCGCGGATCACGGCGGGGCTGACCACCAGCCATATCCCGGCCATCGGCGCCGCGATCGACCTGGGCAAGACGGGCGAGCCGTACTGGCAGCCGCTGTTCGCGGGGTATGAGTGGACGAAGGCGTGGGCCGCATCCGAGGTCCCGGACGTGGTGATCCTGGTCTACAACGATCACGCGTCGGCGTTCACGCCGGAGTTCGTGCCGACGTTCGCCCTCGGGTGCGCGGAGGAGTTCCCCCCGGCCGATGAGGGGTACGGGCCGCGGCCGGTGCCGGTCGTGCAGGGTCATGCGGAGCTGGCCGCGCACCTGGCGCAGGCGCTGATCCTGGACGAGTTCGACCTGACCTTGCTGTACCGGCTGGACGTGGATCACGGCCTGACCGTGCCGCTGTCGCTGGTGTACGGGCAGCCGGATGCGTGGCCGGTGCGGGTGATCCCGCTGGCGGTGAACGTGGTGCAGTACCCGCCGCCGACCGGGCACCGGTGCTACATGCTGGGCCAGGCGATCCGCCGGGCGGTGCACAGCTTCCCGCAGGATCTGTCGGTGCAGGTGTGGGGGACCGGAGGGATGAGTCACCAGCTGCAGGGGCCGCGGGCGGGGTTTATCAACTCCGAGTTCGATAACGCGTTCTTCGACCGGCTGGTCGACGAACCGGACGACCTGGCGCTGGTGCCGCACCTGGAGTACGTGCGGGAGGCGGGGTCGGAGGGGATCGAGCTGGTTATGCAGCTGATCATGCGGGGCGCCATGGGCCCCAAGGTCGAGGAACTGCACCGGTTCTACCACGTCCCCGGGTCGAACACCGCGGTCGGGCACCTAGTGGTCCGGCCGGTTGAGGACATGGACCAGGAAGGGGACTGACGGCGATGCGGATCGCACTGGCCGGGGCGGGTGCCTTCGGGATCAGGCACCTGGACGCCCTGGCGCTCATCGACGGGGTCACCGTGACGTCGGTGGTCAGCCGTCGGCTGGAGCAGGCCGAGCAGGTGGCGGAGAAGTACGGCGCCGTCCACGCCTCGACCAACCTGGATGATGCTCTCGCTCGGGACGACGTCGACGCGGTGATCTTGTGCACCCCGACCCAGCTGCACGCGGCCCAGGCCATCGACGCCATGCGGGCGGGTAAGCACGTCCAGGTCGAGATCCCGCTGGCGGACAGCTGGGCGGAGGCGCAGGCCGTGGACCGGGTGCAGCGGGAGACCGGCCTGACCTGCATGGTCGGGCACACCAGAAGGTTCAACCCGTCGCACCAGTGGATCCACCGCCGCGTCGCCGCGGGCGAGCTGTCGGTCCAGCAGATGGACGTCCAGACCTACTTCTTCCGCCGCACCAACACCAACGCGCTGGGCCAGCCGCGCAGCTGGACCGACCACCTGCTGTGGCACCACGCCGCGCACACCGTGGACCTGTTCCAGTACCAGACCGGCGAGCAGGTCAGCCTGGCCCACGCGATCCAGGGGCCGGTGAATCCTGACCTGGGCATCGCGATGGACATGTCCATCCAGCTCCGCACCCCGGCGGGGCGGATCTGCACGCTGTCGCTGAGCTTTAACAACGACGGGCCGCTGGGCAGCTTCTTCCGCTACATCTGCGATAACGGCACCTATATCGCCCGGTACGACGACCTGGTCACCGGCCGCGAGGAACCCATCGACGTCTCCGCCGTCGACGTCTCCACCAACGGCATCGAACTGCAAGACCGCGAGTTCATCGCCGCGATCCGCGAAGGCCGCGAACCCAACTCCAGCGTCGCCGACGTCCTGTCCTGCTACCGCCTCCTCGGCGAACTGGAAACCGAACTCGCCGGCCAGCCGTAGTTCATTTGCGCACCACTTCGACGGTTACCTGGCGGAACGAATGGAGGTGCGGGAGGTGTAGTTCCTCCGAGCGGCGGCGGCGGATCTGCCAGAGGCAGGCTCCGGCCAAGATGACGGCCAGACCGAGGAAGATCGCCGTTTCGTACCACTGAAAGGCCCAGTAGCGGCTGGCGGGCTGATACGTCACGGACTGCTGGAGGTGGAGCCTGGCGATGTAGGCGTCGCACGCCTGGCCGGAGCCCGTCGTGCAAGCCTGCGTAGCCGGTTCGCTGGAGGCCAGCTGGCCGGCCGGGGTGACGATCTGGCTGGAGTAAACCCAGGCGCCAGGTATGTTCGGGGGCTCGATCACTTGCAGGCGGCCGTTCCCCGTCACCCCGGTTTCCTGGAGTGCTCCGATGTTGAGCGGCGAGGTGGTGTGGACCGGCGTGATGAGCCGGGGCCGTATCCAAAGGCCCATGACGACCTGGACAGCGGCGAAGACGGCCAGCGTGATGGCCATGGCGGGCACGGTGCGGCGGATGAGCAACCCGGCGGTGACGCCGAGGGCGAAGGCGAAGGCAGCGTATCCGAGGGGGGTGATGTCCCGCTGGGTGAATACGCCCCACGGGTCCATGAAGGCCTTGTCGATCGGGCTGGACCACCAGGTCACCATGAGGCTGAGCAGCCCGGCGGCGGCCACGCTGGCCAGGCCGGCGACACCTAGCTTGATGGCCAGCCAGCGCGTGGGGGTGACGTCCTGGGTCCACGCGAGGCGGAAGGTGCCGGTTTCGAATTCACGGGCGATGAGGGGCGCCCCCCAGAACATCCCGATGAGGGCCGGGGCGGCCAGGAGGACAAGCTTCACGAAGGACTGCAGGGAGCCGTCATTGTTGGCGAACGCGTTCATGGCCGCTGCGCAGTCGCCGCGGGCCCTGCAGGCGGCGGCGGTCGTATCGTAGAGGCGGGCGAGATGCCAGCCGGTCACCGCCAGGACGACGGCCAGGACGGCCAGCGCTGCGAAGACGACCGCGGCCTGCGCGCGGAACCGGAGCCAGGTGAACCGGATCATCGCATGACTCCCAGCCTGGGGCGGGCAAGCTCTCTGGCGTCACGTGCCTGGCTCATGTAGGCGAGCACCAGGTCCTCCAGGCTGACCGGCCTGACGGTCCAGGCCGGATCGTGGATGGGGTCATCGGTGCGCACCAGGAACGTGCTCTGCTTGCCGGTGTGACTTGCCTCGATGACTTCCTGGTTCGCCGGGAGGCTGGCAGGGTCGCGGCGGGACCCGGAAAGGCGGTAATGCGACGCCAGCAGCGCGGCGACCTCCCCGGCCACCCGCACCCGGGATGCGACGAGCACCACGAGGTAATCACAGACCCGCTCAAGGTCGGCAATCAGGTGTGAGGAGAGCACGACGCTGACCCCGTGCTCGGCCACGACCTGCATGAGGTCTTGGAGGAACTCCCGCCGGGCCAGCGGGTCCAGACTGGCGACCGGCTCGTCGAGGAGGAGAAGCCCGGGCCGCTTGGCGATCGCCAGGGTGAGGGCAAGCTGGGCTCGCTGGCCGCCGGAAAGCGACCCGGCCCGCTGGCCTGGGTCCAGGCCGAGCTGCTCGATCCGGCGCCTGGCCAGCTCACCGTCCCAGCTGGAGTTGAGCCAGGCGCCGAACCGGAGGTGATCGGCAACCGGTAGCGTCGCGTATACCGGAGTGTCCTGGGCGACGAAGCCCACCGGCCAGGGTTTTGCCGGGCTACCGGGACGCCTGCCGAGAACCTCGATCGTGCCCGAGGTTGGCCCGAGCAGCCCGACGGCCATATGCAGCAAGGTTGTCTTGCCCGCGCCGTTGGGCCCGACGAGCCCGACGACCCGCCCGGCCGGGATCGCGAGGGTGCAGTCACGTAGCGCCCAGCGCCGCCCGTACTGCTTGCCGAGCCCGCTGGCCTCAAGAACGGCGGTCATGCGGCACCCCGCTCCGCGGTCGGCTCGAAGGCGCCTCCGACGATAGCCCCGGTGCTCTCGCCGCGCGGAACCTCAAGTGTGATGGTCATGCCACGTCCTCTGCGAAGCAGTTGCGGGCCGCCGTGCGGTAGATCGCCTCAATGTCGCCCGGGCCAAGGCCCGCCGAACGCGCCGAGCGCAGCCAGTCGGTGATGGCAGCGAGCAAGCTGGCCTGGGTCGCGGGATCGATGCGGGGCAGCGACCGGGTGACGAAGGTCCCCTGCCCTGGCCGGCCACGCACCAGGCCCTCGCGCTCAAGGTCGCGGTAGGCCTTGAGCACCGTATTCGGGTTAATCGCCAGCCTGGCCACGACCTGCTGGGCTGTGGGCAGCTGGTCGCCTGGCTCAAGGAGGCCGAGCTGCAGGGCGTCATGGACCTGCTGGACCAGCTGCAGATAGGTGGCCACGCCCGATGCGGCGTCAAGCTGGAACTCGATCATTACCCCTCTTCACTAATTAGTTAGTGGAAGAAGGATATCTGCTGCCGCCGCC
This sequence comes from uncultured Actinomycetes bacterium, assembly GCA_963795795.1. Classification (GTDB taxonomy): domain Bacteria; phylum Actinomycetota; class Actinomycetes; order Streptosporangiales; family Streptosporangiaceae; genus Palsa-504. Next base: position 558,129 of record CAWCJS010000003.1, read on the forward strand.
AGGCGCAACGCCCTGCAATCTCGCAAGACGGTCAGCCCTCAAGACTGCGAAAGTCGAGGGGTCAGCGCGCTGCGGACTATCTTGCCGACGTGGTTGCGGGGCAGGGCCGCCAGCTGGAAAACCTGCTTGGGGCACTTGTAACCGGCCAGCCGTGTGCGGGCGTGCGCGATGAGGGCGGCCTCGTCGAACTCGTGGCCGTCTTGCAGCACCACCCAGGCGGTGACCTGCTCGCCCCACCGGTCATGCGGGACGCCCGCGACCGCGGCCTCGGCCACCGAGGGGTGCGCTTCGAGCGCGATTTCCACCTCGCGCGGGTAGACGTTCAGCCCGCCGGTGATGATCATCTCCTTGGTCCGGCCGCGGATCTTCAGGTGCCCGGTAGCCGAGTCCACCGCCCCGATGTCGCCGGTGCGGAACCACCCGTCCGGGGTGAACGCGGCCTCGGTGGCGGTCGGGTCGTGCCAGTAACCGCCGAATACCTGCGGCCCGCGGAGCTGGATCTCGCCGTCCGCGCCGGGGTCTGCCTCGTCATCGGAGGCCTGAATCCTGGCGAGGACGCCGGGGAGCGGTACTCCCACCGTGTCACCGTGCGGGTCGTCAACGGGGTTGGAGACGTTGAGCCCGGTCTCGGTGGTGCCGTACCTGATCAGTGGCACGCGCCCGAGCAGGGCGGTCAGCCGGTCGGCCAGGGCGGGGCTTAGCGGGGCCGAGCCGCACACCGCCAGCCGCAGGCTGGCAAAGTCCGGTGGCGCTGCTGAATTTGAGTCCGTCAGGGCCTGGTAGATGGTGGGCACCGCAAACAGCGCGCTGGCCCGGGTGTCCCGGATGGTCCCCGTCAGGTCGGCGGGGGAGAACCGGGACCTGATGTGCACCGTGCCGCCCGCGATCAGGGCCGCGTGCAGCCCGCCCAGCCCATGCTGGTGGTACAGCGGCAGGGCGTGCGCGAGCACGTCATCCCCGCTCCACCGCCAGGCCGCCATCGCCGAGCGGATCGAGACCGCCAGCTGGCGGTGGGTCAGCGGCACACCCTTGGGCCGGCCGGTCGTGCCCGAGGTGTACGCGAGCAGGGCCGTGTCGTCCGGGCGCGCCGCGACGTCGGCGGCCGGGCCCGCCTCTCCCGGCAGCATCCGGATGTCGACCGTCTCCAGCGGATCGCTGCCCTGGCCCAGCGCGGCCAGCAGCCGGGCCGGCCCAGGGTCGGCGAAGGCCAGCACCGCCCCAGAATCGGCGACGAGGTGCCCGAGCTCGGCGGCCGTGTAGCCGGGGTTCGCCAGGACGATCACCGCACCGGCCCGGAGCGCGCCCAGGTAGCAGCGGACGAAGCCGACGCTGGCGGCCGCCGCGAGCAAGACCCGGTCGCCGGGCTCGATCCGGCGCGCGAGCCAGCCGGCCACGCTGGCCGCGCCATCGTCCAGCTCGGCGTGGGTGACCGGCTCGCCGTCGACGGTGACCGCGATCCGACCGGGTACCGTCGCGGCCGACGTGGCGGCCAGCCCCGGGATCGTGTCCTCGCCCAGGCCGACAGCGAACGACTCAAGGTCGGCGACCCCAGGCAGATGGGCCCGCCAGCCCGCCAGGCTCCAGGCCCGATAACCGCTCATGCCGCCAGTCTCCGGGCCTGATAACCGATCCTGACCGGCAAGCTCCCGGCCTCACGACCGCTCATGGCCGGCGGGGCTGACCCCGGTCAACCGCGCCCAGGCCGAACGGTTGGCCTCACGCTCGGCGCGCAGGCGGTCGAGCAGCCCCCCGGCCGCCATTACCGCCTTAACCGCGGCTCCCGCTCCACGCGCGGCCAGGGACCCGGCGAGCTCCTCGGCGGCTCGTTCGGGATCATCTTCCACCCGGTTAACGAGTCCGAGGGAGAGCGCCTCGCCGGCGTCCACCCAGCGGCCGGTCAGCACCAGGTCCAGGGCCGCACCGCGGCCGGCCAGGTCGGGCAGTAGCCAGGCCCCCACCGCGAGGTCGGGGCCGGGCGGGCCGATCCAGCGCAGCCGTGCGCCCCAGCCCGCGATCCGCAGGTCCGACGCCGCCGCTAGCTGGGCCCCGCCGCCGACCGCCGCCCCCGTGATCACCGAGATCACCGGTCCCGGCCTGGTGATCATGACCTCGCAGCAGTCGTAGACGAGGTCGGAGATCGCGGCTCGCTCGGCGTCAGAGACGGTCAGGTCGGCCCCCGCGCAGAACACCTGCGGGTCGGTGCTGCCGAGCAGGACGGGCGCCTCGGGTTCGGCGGCGAGTGCGTCCCGCACGGCCTCCGCCAGGCCCACGTCCAGGGCGTTCCGCCGCTCGGGCCGGGCCAGGCGCAGCCAGCGATAGCCGGCCGGGCGGTGCTCGATCACCAGGTGAGGATGCGGCATGCGGGGCTCCCGGAACGTCTGAAATATGGTATACCAAATGGACGGGCCGCTCGTCGGTGCCTTGAGGAGCCAGCCAGGTGAAACCAGCGCCGTTCGCCTACCACCGCGCATACAGCGTCGGCGAGGCGGTCGCGCTCCTGGCCGAACTCGGCGACGAGGCCAAGATACTGGCCGGCGGCCTGAGCCTGGTCCCGATGATGAACTTCCGGCTCGCCCGGCCGAGCGCCCTGATCGACGTGACCAGGATCGAGGGCCTGAGCTACCTGCGGGCCGACCCGCTCGGGGGCCTGCGCATCGGCGCGCTCACCACGCACCGGACCGTCGAGCTCAGCCGCGATCCCGCGGTCCTGGCCGGGTTCGGCGTGCTGCCCCGGTCGGCGCACTGGATCGGGCACTACCCGATCCGCAGCCGGGGCACGTTCGCCGGGAGCATCGCGCACGCGGACCCCGCCTCGGAATGGTGCCTGCTCGCGGTGCTGCTCGACGCGCAGGTGGTGCTCACGGGACCGGGCGGAGAGCGCGCCGTCCCGGCCCGCGAATTCTTCCAGGGCTACTACACGACCAGCGCCAGCCCGGACGAGATGATCACCGAGCTACGGTTCCCGCGGCCGTCGCCGCGCGCGGTGCTCACCGAATTCGCCCCGCGGCAGGGGGACTTCGCGGTGGTCGCCGCCGCGGTGTCGGCGGACGTAGCAGACGGCACCTGCCGGTCCGGGCGCGTGGTCCTCGGCGGCGTCGGCCCGCTGCCCATCGAGGTGGACGCCAGCGTCATGGCCGGGCAGTCGGCTACGGACGGCACCTGGCAGGCTATGGGCGAGCACGCCGCGGGGCAGATCGACCCGCCGGATGACACGCACGGCAGCGGCGAATACCGGCGCAGGCTGACCGCCACGCTGGTGTCACGGGCCCTGGCCGAGGCGAGCCAGCTTCCCGAGCAGGCCCGGCCATGAGCCACCCAGGCCCCCCAGGCCACCCAGACCCCCCGGGACACGCGGGCCACGCGGCCCCCAGGTACAACGGCCGCTGGATCGGCGCCTCGGTGCCGCGGAAGGAAGACCGCCGGATGCTGGTCGGCCGCGGCCGGTTCGTGGCCGACCTGGAACCCAGGACCCGGCCCGGCCTGCTGCACGCCGCGTTCGTCCGCAGCCCCTACCCGCACGCCCGCCTCACCGGGATCGACGTCGGCGCCGCAGTCAGCCATGACGGCGTGGCCGGTGCGTTCACCGCCGCCAGCCTGGGTCACCCCTACCTGCTCGCGATGCTGGAGCGGGAGGAGTTCGTGCCCACCCGGATGCCGATCCTGGCCTGGGACCGGGTGCGGTTCGTCGGTGAGCCGGTCGCGCTCGTGGTCGCCGACGACGCCTACCTGGCCGAGGACGCCGCCGAGGACGTGGAGGTGGACTGGGCCCCGCAGCCTGCGGTGACCACAATGAACGCCGCCCGGGCCGCGGACGCGCCGCGCCTGCACGAGGAGGCGGACGGCAACTGCCTGGTCGACCTGCTGATGTTCGACGACGACCGGCTCGGGGAGATCTTCGCCGACGCGGCGCTGACGGTAGATGCCACCTTCGACAGCGCCCGGGTGGCGGCGCTGCCGCTGGAAGGGCGCGCCTGCCTGGCCGAGTGGGACGACCGGGACGAGCAGCTGGTCATCCACGTCTCCACGCAGGTCCCGCACCAGGTCCGCTCCGGGGTCGCCCAGGCGCTGGGCCTACCGGAACGCACCATCAGGGTCATCGCGCCTGACGTCGGCGGGGGGTTCGGCCTCAAGTGCGTGGTCGGCCGGGAGGAGGTCGCCGTGGCCGCGGCCGCGCTGAGGCTCCAGCGGCCGGTCCGCTGGACCGAGGACCGGCAGGAGAACCTGACCGCCTCGTTCCACGGTCACGAGCAGCGCTACCAGGTCAGGGCCGCCTTCGACGAACGGGGGCGGATCCTGGCCCTGGACGCGGAGATCGAGTGCGACATCGGAGCCTACTCGGCGTTCCCCTTCACCTGCGCGGTCGAACCGCTGATGGCCGCGACGGAGCTCCCCGGCGTTTACAAGGTGCCCGCGTACCGGGCGCGGGGGCGCGCCATCACCACCAACAAGGCGCCGACGGCGCCGTACCGCGGCGTCTCCCGGCCGCAGATCGTGCTGGTCATGGAGCGGCTCATGGAGAAGGCGGCGTCGGCGCTGAGCCTCGATCCCCTCGAGGTCCGCCGGCGGAACCTGATCAGCCCGGGGGAGTTCCCCTACACGGGGGTCAACCGGATCACCTACGACGAGGGCAGCTACCGCGAGTCCCTTGACCTGGCCGAGAAACTGGTCGCCGAGCGCGCCTGGCCCGCGGAACGTGACCGGCTCCGCCAGGCCGGGCACCTGGCCGGGATCGGCTTCTCCTGCTTCTCCGAGCGCACCGCCTACGGCACCCCCACCATGTCGCAACGCCGGATGCGGATGACCCCCGGCTACGACACGGCGATGGTGCGGATGGACCCGACGGGTGAGGTCATCGTGACCACCGGGACGTGCGGCCACGGGCAGGGACACGAGACCACGTTCGCGCAGATCGTCGCCGACCGCCTGGGCGTGCACCCGGACCAGGTCCGGCTCCGCCAGGGCGACACCGACCTGGCCGCGTACGGCTGGGGTACCTGGGGCAGCCGTTCGGTCGTGATCGGCGGTGGCGCGGCCGGGCGCGCCGCGGACATCGTGGCCGGCCAGCTGCGGCGGGTGGCCGCGTCCCTGCTCGAGGCCAGCCCGGACGACGTCGAGCTGGCCGGGGGTGCCGCCCGCATCCGCGGCGACGACACCGCCGCGATCGGGATCGGCGAGCTGGCCCGGGTGGTCCACTTCCAGGCGCACCGGGTAGCCGAGGACCTGCGCTACGGCCTGGAGGCCCGGGTCACGTACGACCCCCCCGGCACCTTCTCCAACGCCTGCCACGCGGCGATGGTGGTGATCGACCCGGGCACGGGCGGGATCAGGCTGCACCGGTACCTGGTGGTCGAGGATTGCGGCGTGGTGATCAACCCGATGGTGGTGGACGGCCAGGTCCGCGGCGGCGTCACCCAGGGCGCGGCGGCCGCGCTCCTCGAACGGGTCTGCTTCGACGCCGACGGCCAGCCCGTCAGCACGACGCTGATGGACTACCTGGCGCCGACGGCAGCGGAGCTGTGCCCGGTGGACATCGTCCACCTGGAGACGCCCTCGCAATTCAGCGAGACGGGCGCCAAGGGGATGGGCGAGGGCGGCACGATCGGCGCCCCGGCGGCGGTCCTGAACGCCATCAACGACGCGATGTCCGACACGGACGTGCGCTTCGACCACATCCCGGTCCTGCCGCAGGACGTGAGCGCCGCCCTGGACCGGACGCGGAACACGAAGCGAGGCTCCGGATGAAGGACACCCACGCCATCCAGCTGCAGGTCAACGGGCGTCACCACGAGCTGGTCGTCGAGGCGCGCCGGACCCTCGCCGACATGCTCAGGCACGACCTGGGCTACACCGGCACGCACCTGGGCTGCGAGCACGGCATCTGCGGCGCGTGCACGGTCATCCTGGACGGCTCACCGGTACGTGCCTGCCTGGTCTTCGGCGTGCAGGCCGACGGCGCCTCGGTGCGTACCGTCGAAGGCCTTGCCGAGGGGCCTACGGGGCCTTTGTCAGATCTGCAGCAGGCGTTCAGCGACCATCACGCGCTGCAGTGCGGGTTCTGCACCCCGGGCTTCCTCATGCTCGCCGAGGCGTACCTGGCCGAAGCGGCCTACCTGGCCGAGGCGGAGGGCGGGCAGCCGCTGTCCGAGGAGCGCGCCCGGGAGCTCGTCGCCTCCAACCTGTGCCGGTGCACCGGCTACCAGGGCATCATCGACGCGCTCGTGGCCACCGCGCGGGCCCGCCAGCCGTCCGGGACCGCGCGCCGCGAGCCAGCCGGCCAGGAACCTGCGGACGACCGATGAGCGCAATCGGCGCCCGGCTGCCCCGTAAGGAAGACCCCCGCCTGCTCCGCGGGCGCGGGCGGTTCGGCGACGACTTCAGCGCCCCGGGCCAGCTCTGGGCCCGGATCGTCCGCTCGCCGTCTGCCCACGGCCAGGTCCGCGAGCTGGACGTCACCCAGGCCGCCAAGGCCCCGGGCATCACCGCCGTCGTCACCGCGGCCGACCTGCCCCCGGGACTGGTCATCCCGGTCCGGCTCATGGCCGCCGACATCGACCTCAGCGAGTACCTCCAGCCGATCCTGGCCGGGCACACCGTCCGCTACGTGGGCGAGCCGCTGGCGGTCGTCGTCGGCGACGACCCGTACGCGTGCGAGGACGCCGCCGAACTCGTCGAGATCGACATCGCCGAGGCCCCCGCGGTAACCGACGCCCGCACCGCGGACGGGACGATCGCCGCAGAGCTCGTGGCCAGCTACGGAGACACCGATACGGCGTTCGGTACCGCCTGCCACGTAGTGGGGATCGAGCTCGCCATCGGCAGGCACACCGGGGTCCCGCTCGAACCGCGCTGCCTGCTGGCCGTGCCCGGCCCGGACACCGGGTCGCTGGAGATCTACGGCATGACCAAGGTTCCCGTCTGGAACCGCGACCTGCTGGCCAGCATGCTCGGCATGGACGAGACCCTGATCCGGGTGCACGGCGTGGACGCGGGCGGCGGCTTCGGGGTCAGGGGCGAGTTCTACCCGGAAGACTTCCTCATCCCCTGGCTGGCCATGCGGCTGGCCCGTCCCGTCAAGTGGGCGGAGGACCGGGCGGAGCACCTGGTCGCGGTGAACCATTCCCGGCAGCAGTACCACCAGATCAGCGCGGCGTTCGACGCCGAGGGCCGGATCCTGGGCCTGGCGGACGACATCGTCCAGGACAACGGCGCCTACTGCCGTACCCACGGGGTCGCGGTGCCCGACCTGACCGTGGCCATGCTGCCCGGGCCCTACCGGATCCCGGCCTACCGGGGCCGGGTCCGGGTGGTGCTCACCAACAAGACGCCGTGCGGCACGTACCGGGCGCCCGGCCGGTTCGAGGGCACCGCGGCCCGCGAGCACCTGCTGGACGTGGCCGCCGGCCGGCTCGGCCTGGACCGGATCGCGCTCCGCGAGCGGAACCTGCTCACCAGGGCCGAGATGCCGCACCGGCGTCCGATCACCACGCTGCGTACCGAGGTGATCCTGGATACCGGCGACTACCCGGCGCTGCTCGCGGCGGCCGCCCGCGAGGCGGAACGCCTGGGTTACCGCGCCCTGGCGGCGCACCCGGGGGAGCCGGTAGCAGGGCGTCTGCGCGGGTTCGGCCTGGCGATGTTCGTGGAAAAGAGCGGCCTCGGGCCGCAGGAGACCGCCGACGTGACGGTCAGCAAGTCCGGCGCGGTCCACGTGCTCTCCGGCGGTACCTCGCTGGGGCAGGGGATCCAGACCGTGCTCGCGCAGATCGCCGCGGACGCGCTCGGCGCCGACCCCGGCGTCATCGACGTCACGACGGGCGATACGGCGGCCCAGCCGTTCGGGGCGGGGTCCTGGGCGTCCCGGTCGACGGTGGTCGGCGGCAGCGCGGTACACCAGGCCGCGACGGCGGTGCGGGAGCGGGCCGTGCAGCTGGCCGCGCGGATGCTGGAGGCGGCCGAGGAGGACCTCGAGGTCAGCGACGGGTCGGTCGGCGTCCGCGGTGACCCGGGCGCCCGGGTCACCCTGGCCGACATCGCCCGGGCCGCCGAGCCCGCCAGCCGCTACCTCCGCCCCGGCGAGCCGGCCGGGCTGTCGGCCCGCCGCCGCTTCGAGGTCACCCACATGACCTACCCGTACGGGGCGCACGCCGCCGTGGTGGAGGTGGACCCGGGCACCGGGCAGGTCCGGGTGCTGCGGTACCTGGTGGCGTACGAGGTGGGCCGGGCGGTCAACCCGATGCTGGTGGAGGGCCAGCTGAGGGGCGGCGTGGCCCAGGGGCTCGGCGGGTCCCTGTTCGAGGAGTTCAGCTACGACGAGGCGGGACAGCCGCAGGCGATCACCTTCATCGAGTACCGGATCCCGACCGCGGCCGAAGTGCCGCCCGTGGACGTGCTGCTGTCGCAGGACTGCCCGGCACCGGGGAATCCGCTCGGCGTGATGGGGGCGGGCGAGGGCGGCATCAGCGCGGTCGGCGCAGCGGTGGCGAACGCGGTGCGGGACGCGCTCGGCCTGGCCGGCGGGGTCGGCCAGCTGCCGCTGACCCCGGCCCGGGTACGCCGCCTGGCCGAGCAGGCCCAGCACGCGACGAAGGAGCCCGCATGACGACCGAGGTACCCGGCTACGTCAGCAAGACCGACCTGGTAGCCGCGCTGCTCCGCGAGCTGGTCATCACCGGCGAGCTCGCCGCGGGCGAGCAGCTACGCCAGCGCGATCTCGCCCAGCGGTTCGGGGTCAGCCAGACTCCGGTCCGCGAGGCGATGCGCCGGCTGGAGTCCGAGGGGCTGCTGATCTGCGATACTCACCGCGGGTTCACCGTGGTCCCGCCGGACGACGGCCGGATCGAGGAGAACTTCCAGATCCGCGCCGCGCTGGAGTCGCTGGGCGCGTCGCTGGCCGCACGCAAGATCGACGCGGGGGGCCTGGCCCGGCTACGGGACCTGAACGACACTATGCGCACGCTCGCCGACGACGACCCGCTCTACGCGGAGCTCAACCGGGAGTTCCACTTCACCGTGTACTCCTGCGCGGGCAGCCCGCTGCTGCTGTCCCTGATGCGCCTGTTGTGGGCGTCGCTGCACCCGGGACCTCGCGTGTCCCGCTCGCACGCCGAGTCGGCCCGCCAGCACGACGCGATCCTGTCGGCGCTGGCCGACGGGAACGCTGCCGCGGCCTCGGCCAGGACCTACCAGCACATCATGGGCGCAGCCCCGATCACGGACTAGGAGGGCGGATGCCGCGGATCGTGACGGACGACGGCGTGGCGCTGCACGCGGAGGAAACCGGCCAGGGCGAGCCGCTGCTGTTCCTCCACGAGTTCGCCGGCGACCATCGGAGCTGGGAGCCGCAGGTCCGGTACTTCTCGGCGTCCTACCGGTGCGTCACCTACGCGGCGCGCGGGTACCCGCCGTCGCAGGTGCCCGCCGACCCGCAGGCCTATTCGCAGGCCCGCGCGGTCGCCGACGCGATCGCGGTGCTGGACGGCCTGGGCATCGACCGCGCCCACGCGGTCGGGCTGTCCATGGGCGGGTTCACGGCCCTGCACCTGGCCATGTACCACCCGGACCGGCTCCGCTCGGCGGTGGTCGCCGGAGCCGGGTACGGCGCGGAGCCCGAGCGGGCCACGGCGTTCCGCGCTGAGTCGCACGCCATAGCGGACGCATTCGAGGCCGAGGGCGCGGCCAGGGTCGCCGAACGGTACGCGGTCGGCCCGGCCCGGGTCCAGTTCCAGAACAAGAACCCGCGCGGCTGGGCCGAGTTCGCCGCGGCGCTGGCCGGGCACGACTCGCTGGGCGCCGCCCTGACCATGCGCGGCGTGCAGGCGGCCAGGCCGTCCCTGTTCGCGCTGACCGACCAGCTCGCCCGGATCCCGATCCCGGTCCTGCTCCTGGTCGGTGACGAGGACGAGGGATGCCACCGGGCGGCCCTGATGCTCAAGCGCACCATCCCCGCGTCCGGCCTGGTCATCCTGCCGCGCACCGGCCATACGGCGAACCTGGAGGAACCGGGGGAGTTCAACCGCGCCGTGGACGGCTTCCTCGCCGCGGCAGCCCGCGGCGCCTGGCGTCCTCGTGACCCGCGCTCACTGTCGGACTCCACGACCGGTATCCGCTGACCGCCGCCGTGGGGCCGGTCAGAACCGGGCGCGGACGCTCTCGGCCACTTCCTCCGGGCTCAGGTCGATCATGGCCTCGCCCCACAGCCGCTCGAAGTAGGTGGCGTCGCTGCGGTACACGGGGTCCGGGTTGGACCGGCTGACCACCTTAAGCAGCACCTGGTGCCCGTCCTCGTGCCCGTGCGGGCCGCCGCCGATCACCCCGTAGTTAAACGAGGTGAGGTTCGCGTCCTTATAGGCCGCCAGGACCTGGGACAGTCCCTGCCCCAGCGCCCGGGTGTCCTCCTCGGTCAGCTCGGTCACGTCCGCCACTCCGTCCACCACGCCCCATACCTCGTGGAATCCGGTCGGCGCGAAGGGCGTCAGCCAGGCGACCCGGCCGGTGTGCCCGAGCCACCGCGGACCACCCGCCTCCTGGTCGACCAGCGCCGCCCAGTAGGCGCCGTGCCGGTCCTTCCAGTCTCTGGACCGTTCCACCAGCAGGCGCTGCGTGGTCAGGCCATGCGCGTCGTGCGCCGACTGGAGGTGGGGATGAACGAGCGACGCGCCCGAGGGGGGAAGGTAGTTGGCGTTGACGGAACTCCACACCGCGGAAGGGTCGGCGCGCCGGACGGCCTGGGCGTGCCGGACCATGGCGGCCAGCGCGTCCCCCACCAGGGAGGGCGTCAGCTCGTCCAGGTCGAGGAAGTGCCGCCCGGGGTCGTAGATGCCGACCGCGCTGTGGGTCGCGTACGCCATGATGTTCGGGACGACCACGGCCTGGCCGACGCGGATCCGGCCCTCGGGCGCGAGCTCGGCGGGGAACGGGACGGTGGCCTTCTCGAGGTGCTCGGCGTCGAACGGGCAGAAGGCCGGCTTGGCCGTGAGCTGGGTCAGGTCCGTCCGGGTTTGCGGCTGGAGCTTTTCCCCGGTCAGGATCCGGGCGCTCGCCCCCGTCAACGGATCGCGCCGCCAGCGCAGCCGCACCCGGGTCCAGGCCCCGCCAGCTGCGAGGTCGGGCACGCTGGCCTCAAGTTCTTGTTCCTCGAAGTCGATCGCAACCACGCAGCCGATGATCGCAGAAGGAGGCGCGTTCCCGCTAACGAACCTGGGGTGCCAGACTGGCCTGGTGCCGTTCCTCCGGCCGCCCGGCACCGCGTGCTGGCAGCACACCCCGGCCCGCTCGGGTTTCGAGGTCGCGTACTTCCAGGCCCATCAGGGCGGATGGCTGATCGACGGAACCACGGCCGCCATCGAGGACGGCCAGACGTGGGTGGTGACGTACAGCATCGTCGTGGATGCGGCCTGGCTCACGCGGAGCGCCCGGGTCAGCCACGAGGACCGCTGCGGGGTCGCGAGAGACCCTGCTCGAGTCGGACGGGGCCGGGCACTGGCTGGTCGACGGTGACCCGGCGCCTCATCTCGACGGCTGCCTGGACGTCGACCTGGAGTCCTCGGCCATGACGAACACCATGCCGGTACACCGGCTGGACCTGGCCATGGGCGCCGGGGGCGCGGCACCCGCCGCGTACGTCCGCGCGCTCAGCCTGTCCGCGGAACGGCTCGAGCAGTCCTACACCCGGATGGCCGACGAGGGTGGCCGTCAGCGGTACGACTACGCCGCTCCCGCCTTCGACTTCACCTCCCGTCTCGTCTACGACGAGAGCGGCCTGGTGGTCGACTACCCGGGCATCGCCCGGCGCGCCGGCTAACGGCCGCGCCCATCCCGAGCGCTAGAGCGCTGATTCGGTGGGGGACGACCTCGTACTCCCGAGCGCGCGCCCGGCCGCGTCGGCAAGAGTGACGGCGACCAGGCGCGCCTGCAGCGAGGGCTTGACGTCCGCCTTGGGCGTCATCATGAACCTGCCGTAGTACTGCCCGTTGCCGAACGTCCGCAGCTCGATCTCCTCGGCCGGCCACCCGTTCAGGTCCACGTCCCACCGGCCGTTCCTGGTCATCACCGTGCCGTCCTGCTCGATCCGCGGCGGGTGGCCGAGCAGGACCCCGTACTCGAACCGGCACTCCCTCAGGCCGAGCACTTCAATGAGCTGATCGCGGACGTGCTCGACGACCGCGTCCGGTGACCGGGCCGACTGCGCCAGGGTCGCGGTCTCGTGGATCTGGCTGAGGTAGTTCTGGTCGGTGATCGTCACGACCTTTAGGTGGCGCGCGCGGGCCGCGAGCTGTGACACCGCCACGCCGACCACGAGCAGCAGGATGAACGTGGTCAGGTCCGCCGAACGGCTGATAGTGAACCGCTCGTACGGCACGGTGAAGAAGAAGTCGAACCAGACCGCCGCCCCCACCGCGGCCAGCGCCCCGGCCACCCGGTTGCCGATCGCCGAGACGGCGACGATCACCACCACCAGCAGCAGCGCCACGTTCGTATTCGACCAGCTGGATCGCCACGGGAGCAGGAGGGCGGCCGCCGCTAGGGGCGCCGCGATGGCGGCGGCGAACGCCGCCTGGTCCCGGGTCAGGTAACGAGTCATGTGCTGACACCTTCTCCCTCAGCTTCCATGATGCTCGTGCCATAGCGGCGCCGCCAGCGGCAGGATGGGCACATGCTGGTCGTTCATGTTCACGCGCGCGTCAAGCCCACACAGGTGGCGGAGTTCCTGGCCGCGACGCAGGTCAACGCGCGGGCCTCGCTGGGCGAGCCCGGCGTGCTCCGGTTCGACGTGATCCAGGATCAGGCCGATCCGGCCCACGTGGTGCTGGTCGAGGTCTACCGCGACGAGGAGGCCTCGGCGGCCCACAAGCAGACGCCGCACTACGCCACCTGGCGCGATACGGTCACCGAGATGATGGCGCAGCCGCGTGAGTCGGCCCGGTTCTCCGCGGTGTTCCCGGGGGACAGCACGGGCTGGGCCAGCGGCTCGCCGTGACGGCGGGCAGCTTCGAGTTCGCCACGGCCGGGCGCATCATGGTCGGGCCCGGCCGGGCGGCCGAACTCCCGGGCGTGCTGGCCGGGCTCGGGTCTCGGGTGCTGGTCTGCACGGGCGCCGATCCGGCGCGTCACACCGCGCTGCTGGCCGACATCGGACTACCCGCCGCGGTGTTTCCCGTGGGCGGCGAGCCCACCGTAGAGCTGGCCCGGGCCGGGGTCGCCGCCGCGCGCGAGCATGGAGCCGACGCGGTCGTTGCGATCGGTGGCGGCAGCGTGATCGACACCGGCAAGGCCGTGGCCATGCTGCTGGGCAACGGCGGCGACCCACTGGACTACCTGGAGGTCGTCGGGGCGGGTCGGCCGATCACCCGGCTCGCGGCGCCCTGCGTGGCGGTGCCTACCACCGCAGGCACCGGGGCCGAGGTGACCGCCAACGCGGTGCTCGCCGTGCCGGAGCACCGGCTCAAGGCCAGCCTGCGCAGCCCGCTGATGATCCCGCGGGTCGCGCTGGTCGATCCGTTGCTGACCCTGTCCTGCCCGCCGGCGGTGACGGCGGCCAGCGGCCTGGACGCGCTCACCCAGTGCCTGGAGCCGTTCGTCTCGGTCCGGGCCACCCCGCTGACCGACGGAATGGCCCGCGAGGGGCTCTGCCGGGCGGGCGCGGCCCTGCGCGCCGCCTACGCCGACGGGCAGGACCTGCAGGCGCGCGCTGATATGGCCCTATGCAGCCTGCTCGGCGGGATGGCGCTGGCCAACGCGAAGCTGGGTGCCGTGCACGGCCTGGCCGGCGTCATCGGCGGGACCGCGGACGTTCCTCACGGCCTGGCCTGCGCGGCGGTGCTGGCTCCGGTCGTCGAGGCGAACGTGCGGGCACTGCGATCCGGGCCCGCCCGTGCGGGCCACGACCCCCTCGGCCGCTACTCCGAGGCGGCCGGGCTCCTGACCGGGAACCCCGCCGCGTCTATCGACGACGGCCTGGCCTGGATCCGCGAGACCCTGGTCCTGCTCCAGGTCCCCGGCCTGACGGCGTTCGGCCTCGGGCCGCAGCATGCGGACGACATCGCCGCCAAGGCCCTGACCTCGAGCAGCATGCAGGGTAACCCGGTCGCCCTGACTCACATCGAGCTCAGGGACATCCTGCTCCGGGCCCTGTAAAGCACCACTCAGGCCGGTGCGGAAGGATGAAGGCCATGCCCCGACCCGCGCCCCGTCACGACCGCGACGCCGGCGGTCCTGCCGACGTCCTAGCCGCCAAGGCCGCGCTGCGGCAGGAGGTGTGGTCCGCGATGCGCGCGGCGAAGGTGGCCAGGTTCCCCGGCGCCGAAGGCCGCATCCCCAACTTCACCGGCGCCGAGGCCGCCGCCGAGCGGCTCCGCGCCATGCCGGCCTGGCAGGCCGCCGAGACCCTCAAGGCCAACCCCGATTCCGCGCAACTGCCGGTCCGCCAGCGCGCGCTCCAGGACGGCAAGACCGTGTACATGGCCGTACCGCGGCTGGCCGAGCCCGAGCCGTTCTTCGCCCTCGATCCCGCGCATCTGAGCGATCCGCCGCGCAAGGCGGCCTCGATCGCCGGCGCGTCGCGCTCGGCCCGGCGGGTCACCCTGGCCGAGTTGCTCCCCGTCGACCTCGTCGTGATGGGCTGCGTCGCGGCCTCCGAAGACGGCGCGCGGCTGGGCAAGGGCGGCGGCTTCGCCGACCTGGAGTTCGCGCTGGCTACCGCGGCGGGCCTGATCGGCCCGCATACCACCGCGGTCACCACGGTCCACGAACTGCAGGTCCTCCCCGCCGGGACGATCCCGCTCACCGGCCACGACGTCCCGGTGGACTTCATCATCACCCCTGAGCGGGTCATCGACTGCCGCCTCCGGCACGGCCCGCGACCCGCCTCCGGCATCCAGTGGGACGACCTGACCGAGGAGAAGATCGCGGCCATTCCCCTGCTCGCCGCCCAGCGGCCCCACTGAATTCTTTACGCCGAACGAGCGGTGGTTGCCCCGTCCGAGCCTGCGCGGGCATACTGATACGCTCCCGCCGCGCTCACCACGCCCCCAAGCATCAGATGCTTGAGCGCGGCGGAAGCATATGCGGCTTTTCTATACGTATGGGCGGGTGCGGCGAATCCCGCAGTTCATACATTCTGTTGATCCCTCTAGAAACATGAGTCCCAGCGCATCACTGAGTTTCTCGGATGGCTGCGATCGGAACAGTGAATCGCGGGCGTGCTATAACATCCTGGCCCTCAGCGCCCGGCTAGCCCGTTTTCCAGGGCGTAACGGGCGGCGTCGACGCGGCCGCCGAGTCCGAGCTTGTGGTAGATGGTGGTCAGGTGTCGCTCGACGGTCCCGGGGCTCAGGTAGAGGCGCGCGGCGATCTCCTTGTTGCTCAGGCCGTCGGCGAGCAACTGCAGCACTTCGGCCTGGCGCGAGGTGAGGTTGCCGGGGAGCCGGCGGCCTGGCCGCCGTCGGTCTCCGCCAGCGCCGCGGCCACCTCGGCCATCAGCCGCCGGTTCGCGATCTTGCGGGCCAGCGCTTCCGCCGTGCCGAGCTGCCGGGCCGCCTCCTCGGCCAGGCCGAGCTGGTAGCTGACGCGGCCCAACCCGATCATGGCCTCGACCGCAACGTGCGTGTGGCCGCCCGCCTGGGCGGCAGCCACCGCGTCGGCGTAGAGCCCGGCCGCCTGCACCCAGTTTCGCTGCCCGGCCGCGAGATGGCCCTGATTGCATAGCACGAGGCCGGCGAGCTGGGGCTGGCCGACGGCCAGCCGGGCGGCCTCGGCGATGGCCCCGTCGGCGGCCTGCCACCGGCCGACACGGATCAGCACCTCGGCCAGGTTGATCAGGCCGATCGCGACCGAGAGCGGCTCCCCGAGCTGGCGCTTGATGACGAGGTTCTGCTCCAGCAGCTCGCTGGCCCGGTCGAGATTCCCGTCGTCGAGCTCGACCAGGGCCATGTTGTTGATCGCCATGGCCAGCCTCGCCCGGTCGCCCGCGGCGGCCCGTAGGTCAAGCACGGTCTGGAAGCTGCGCCGAGCCTCGGCCAGCTCGCCCAGGTAACGCTGGGCCGATCCGAGCACGGTGGCCGCGAGGGCCAGGTCCTCGCCGCCCTCGAGCGGTTCGAAGATGTCAAGCGCTCGCCTGGCTAGGCGAACCGCCTCCGGGTAGTCGTCGTTCTCGACGGCCAGTACCGCGGCGGCGCTCAGCGCTCGCCCGATCTTCTGGCGTTCCTCTGCCTTCCGCACGGGGCGCTCGCCGGCCGCGGTGAGGAATTTGTCGAGCCAGGTCCGGCCAGCGGAGAGTCGGCCGCTGATCAGCCACCAGCGCCACAAGGCAGCTCCGACCTCGAGGCCAAGATCCGTCTCGTCGTTGTCCAGGGTCCACTGCAGCATCGCGCGCAGGTCGTCTACGGCTGACACCAGCCGGATGGTCCAGCGACGCGCATCCGGCCCGGCGAGGGCGCTCAAGCTCTGGGTGGCCACGTCGGCGAAATGCATCGCGTGCCGGCGATGAGCCTGCGGTGCTTCGCCTGCCTCATGCAGTCGTGCGGTCGCGAACTCACGGATGGTCTCGACCATGCTGAACCGATTCTGCTCCAGGCTGCGGGTGACCACGAGCCACGACGCATCCACCAACCCGCGGACGGCGCCTGCGGCCTCCTGCTCGCTGGCCCCGGTCACCGCCTGGACGTCGGCCAGGCTAAACGGCGTGATGAACACGCTGAGCAGCCGCAGGGTCCGCTGTTGGCCGGGCTGGAGCAGATCGTAACTCGCCCGCAGCACATCGGCGAGCTTGCGGCTGCCCGGTGCCCCGGGCGGGTCGTAATCCAGCAGCGCGACCCGCTGCTGCAAGATCTCGCGGATGGACAATGTCCCGACCCAGCCTGCGATCAGCTCGATGGCCAGCGGCAGCCCGCCTAGCCTGCGGCAGAGCTCGCCGACCGCGTGCGGCGCCACGTCTGCCGCGGAGAAGCCCCGTAGTCGGTCGCTGGCCCTGGCGATGAACAGCCGGACCGCATCCGAAGCCGCGATTTCGGGTGCGCCCGCGGCGACTGAGGGACAGTCGAGCGGGGGGACGGCCCAGCACACCTCGCCCGGAACCCCGAGCACGACCCGGCTTGTGACCACGATGCGCAGGCCCGGAGCCGAGGCGAGGAAGTCCTCGGCCAGCCCGGCCACCTCCTCGCGATAGCGTTCCGCGCCGTCGAGCAGCAGCAACCAGGGCCTTCCCCCGAATTCGGCCAGCGTCGACTCGCGCCAGGACACGCCTGGCCGTTCGCGCAGGCCCAAGCGCGAGGCGAGTACCGAGACCACCGGCCGAGGTGGCTGGATCGCGTCGAGCGACACGAACGCCACGTCCCCATCGTGACCGCTCGTCGCGGCCCACTGCCGGGCGGCCTCGATGGCCAGGCGGGTCTTGCCCACCCCGCCGGGCCCGGTCAGGTTGATCAGCCGCGACCGCGTGAGCAGCTCCGATAGGGCACCCAGCTCGCGCTCGCGGCCGACGAAGCTGGACAGCGCGATCGGCAGCCGGTCCGGCTTGTCCTCGGTCGGCCCCGGCCCGCGTGGTGGCTCCCGGCTGGTGTTCCCCGCCTCCAGCTCCGCGAGGGCCAGGCGGGCGCGTGCTGACGGACGTGATCGCCCGGATTCCCATCGGTTAACGGTTGCGAACGACACGCCTAGTCGGCGCGCTAGCTGCTCCTGGCTCAATCCGAGCCGGGTTCGCAGCAGACGGAGGCGCGCCGCGAGCGGAACCGCGTCCAGCGGCTCGCTGTTCACACAGGCAGGGTACGACTTGCGCCGTATTGCGCAAGGCACGATCCACTCGGCGTCCCCCTAGCCGATGTCGATCCGGGTCGCCGCTACGCCCGCAGCGTGCTGGTGGCGCGCAACTCGCCGTTCTCGTCGAGGTCATCGAGTACGGCCGGCAGGCCCACCGTGAGCATCTTCCTCCGCACCGCGCCGAGCAGCTTGGCCAGGAAGAACCCGCCCACGCCCGTGAACCCGGTGTGCTCGTAGGTGAACCGCGTACCTCCGGCGTGCGGCTCGATCCGGTAGGTGACGTAGGTGGCTTCGCCGCCCTCGTCGCCGACCCACGAGTAGCGCAGGAGGGACGGCTCGCGCGCCTCGAGGACCTCGCAGTCCACGATCCCGCGCCAGCCAGGGTACGGCCGGGCGACGAACTGGAACCTGGAGCCGACCTCGGTCGAGAAGCCGACCGGCCGCCCTCCCTGCCCTGTCGCGGTCCACAGCGGGATCAGCTCGGGATCGGTGACGGCGCGCCAGACCTTGGCGGGCGGGTGCGGGTAGTCGCGCACGATGCGGGTGTCGGTCATGGCAGCTCCTCCTGGTTGTTTTTACTGTCACTATAAAAGTAATGTAGCAGAATTTTTATAGCAACAGTACTAGACTGAATTCATGAGCACGCAGACGGCGGAGTGGATGGCCCGGCACGCCCCGGCCGCGCCGGAGGAGGGGCTGCGCGAGCGCAAGAAGCGCCTGATGCGCCAGCGGCTGTCCGATACCGCCGCCCGGATGTTCCTCGAATACGGCTTCGACAAACTGCGGGTAGCGCAGGTCGCCGAGGCTTGCGGGGTGTCGGAGAAGACGGTCTTCAACTACTTCCCGACGAAGGAGTCACTGGTCCTAGATCGCCTGGAGACCACGGTGGCGTCCCTGCGTACCGGCCTGGACCCGGAAACCCAGCGTGGGGTCCCGCCGGTGGAGGCGGCCCTGCGGATCCTGGACCGCGAGCTTTCCGCCATGACGACCTGGCTGGCCGGCCAGGAAGACCCGGCGGAGACCGCCCGGGCGATCCGGCGCTTCGGCGACCTGATCCGCGCCACGCCGTCGCTGCGCGCCTACCAGAGCGACATGATGGACCAGTTCGTCGGCGTGGCCACCGAGATCCTGGCCGCGCGGGCCGGGATGAGCGCAGATGACCCGGAGCCGCAGATCGCGGCCAGGGCCCTGCTGGGGCTGTGGCGCGTCCAGGCCGAGAGCCTGCGCAAGTACCTGGACGCCCCGCCCGGCCGGCTTCACGACCTAGTCACCGCCGACGTCCGCCGCGCCGCCCGCCTTCTCGACACCGGCCTGCACTCATTCGCCACCGAGGGCAGCTAGGCGACGGGGAGCGGGGCTCAGGCACGGGCGGCGATTTGCAGCAGGAGTTGGGTGGTGGCGTCGGGAGGACGTCGGCGTAGCCGGAGTACGGCGAGGGCTCCGGCGGTCGCCTGGCACCAGCCCCAGAGTCGGTCGGGGTCCAGGCCCGGGACGCGCGGGCAGAGCCGCTGGATCCGTTCGTCAACCTCGGCCATGCTGGTGGCCCGGTCCAGCGTCCAGTCGATCGCGTCGAAGGTGAGATCGCCGACACCGGGCCGGGGGTCGATGGCGACGAGTCCCCGGCTCCGCCCGGCCCGCAGGACATTGGAGAGGTGGAGATCCCCGTGGAGCAGGCCCTGCGGGCCGGTGCTGGCCAGCGCGCGGGCCCGGTGGTATCCATCGTCCAGGACTCGCCGGGCTACCAGCGGGCTCACCTGCGGATGACTCAGCAGGCCGCCGATACGCGAGAACATTGATTCCATGCCCAGGGTCAGGGTGGGCAGTTGCCCGGCGTCGTACTTGGCCGTTTCTCGCAGGCCGGTCAGCAAAGCCGCGACTTCATGGACGGGCGGGACTTCCGGTTCATCGCTGACCTTGGTGCCGGGCTTGATGTACTCCAGGAGCAATGCTCCGGCGTCCAGGTCAGCCTCAAGGAGGTCCACCGCGTGCGGCGTAACGGCCCAGGCCCGCAGGGCGATCGCTTCCTCGTTGGCGATGGCCGGGTCTGGCGTCAGCTTGAGGACCACGCCGCGCTGGCCGTGCTGCGTGCCGATGAAGACGCGGGACGAATTACCAGACAAGGCCTGGTCCAGGTCCAGGTGCCAGCGCAGGCAGTACCGCTCGACCATCTCGGGCAGGGCGGCGCACCACGCGTCTATACCGGCGCCGAACCGGGTGACCAGCCTCTCCCGGGCGCCCTCGTCCAGCACGAAGTTCGGGTCCAGCACGCGCTCATCGTGGCGGGAGGCTCCCGGCTGCGCAACAGGGATTGGCGCCTGCGACACGCCCGTGTAGGCGGCGGTGTGGGTAAAATCTGCGGAGCTGCAGCCATAGGTCCAGAAGATCTTGGAAGATCCGTGCTTGGCGGAAACAAGGGCGCCGAATATGGCGCCTTTTCTTCCGTCTGGCACTGATCTACCGCGGTATCTTGGCTGGTCAAGAACCGGCTGCACATCGACCTCAACCCCGGAAGTCCCGCCGATCAGGCGGCCGAGGTGCAGCGGCTGCAGGCCCTGGGGGCGACCCGGATCGACATTGGCCAGGGCGACGCAGAGTGGATCGTGATGGCTGACCCAGAAGGCAACGAGTTCTGCGTGCTGGCCCCCCAGGCGGGCTGGTAGCCGGGCACGACCGCCGGAACCTCATGCCGCGGCCAGCTGGCCGAACGCCTGGTCGGCCACGGCTCGGGCCCAGCGCATCCGCGCGGCCGCGGTCTCGGGATGATCGCCGAACTCCTGCGCGACGCGCCCGGCGCAGCCCGAGGAGCCGAACGCGCCGACGGCGGCGGCGATGGCCTGGCGGATCTGCCCGGCGCTGAGGGCGTCGGAACGCTGGAGTGCCGACACGAACAGGGCGTCGGCCTCGAAGGTGCAAATCGTCAGGTGCTGCGCTGCTGGCCGCATCGGGAGCCTCCCTCGGGTCGGCAAAGTTCCGATACCACCGAGCTTGCCGCGCACGCGCCGTCTATCCAATGGTGCGACCTACACTCTTCCGGGTGGGGCTGGCCCCCCTACGCCCCGGGATCCAGCCCCCCGCGCGTCAGGAGTCGAAGCCCATCCCGGCCGCGTCCAGGGCCCGCAGCCACAGGTTCCGGCGGCCGCCGTGGCGGTCGGCGCGGGCCAGGGACCAGCGGGTGGCCTGTACGCCGAGGTAGGCGAGCGGCTCGGGCGGGAACGGGACCGGCTTGCTGCGCACCATCGCCAGCTGCGTCAGCTCGGTCGGAACGCCGCTCAGCAGGTCGAGCATGACCCGGGCGCCGAACCTGCTCGCGCCGACCCCGAGCCCGGTGTACCCGAGCGCGTACGCGACCCGGCCGCGGTGCGCGGTCCCGAAGAACGCGCAGAACCGGCTGCACGTGTCGATCGCGCCGCCCCAGCGGTGGCTGAATCCGATCCCTTCCAGCTGCGGGAACGTGGCGAAGAAGTGCTCGGCGAGCGTGGTGAAGGTGTCGGGGCGCTGATCGAAGGCCGCGCGCAGGCCGCGGCCGAAGTGGTAGATGGCGTCGAAGCCGCCCCACAGGATCCGGTTGTCCGGGGTGAGCCGGCAGTAGTGGAACTGGTTGCCCGTGTCCCAGATACCCTGCCGGTTCGGCCACCCGACCGCGGCCCGCTGCGTCGCGCTGAGCGGCTCGGTGACCAGCACGTAGTCGTAGACCGGCACGGTGTAGGGGCGCAGCCGCCGGACCAATGCAGGGAACGCGCTGGTCCCCAGGGCCACCCGTCCGGCCCGCAGCACGCCGTCCCTGACCCGCACGCTCACGCCGTCCGCGTCGCTGGCCAGCCCGGTGGCAGGCGTGTGCTCAACGATGCGGACGCCGAGCCGCTCGCAGGCCGCGGCCAGGCCCCAGGCCAGCCGGCCCGGGTGAAGCAGCGCCGTGCTCGGCTTCTCCCACGCGCCGGCCAGGTAGGTGGGCGAGTTCACCTCGGCGCGCACCGCCTCGGCGTCCAGGAACGTGACACCGTCGTCCTCCGCGAACTCGCGGAGCCCGGCGATCTGGTACTCCTCGGTGGCGACGGCGATGGAGCCGGTCCGCTCGAAGTCGCAGTCGATCCCGTGCCGGGGCAGGGCCGCCTCGATCGCGTCGAGGTTCTCCACGCCGAGGCGCTGCAGCGCGCCGAACTCCGCGGGGAACCGCTCCTGCCCGTTCGCGGCGCCGTGGGTGAGGCTGGCCTCGCAGAACCCTCCGTTGCGACCGCTGGCCGCCCAGCCCACCTGCCGTCCCTCGACGAGCACCACCGATCGCTTCGGATCAGCTTCCTTCGCCAGCAGCGCGGTCCACAGCCCGCTGAAGCCGCCGCCGATGACGGCCAGGTCGCAGGCCACCTCGCCGCGCAGCGGATCCCTGGCCGGCGGCGCGTCGGGCCGGTCCAGCCAGAACGGCCGAGGCTCCGCGGCGAGGACCAGCCTGGCAAACTTCGAATCCATTTACCCGCAGACCGCGGCGAAGGCGTCCTCTAGGATCGACAGCCCCTCATCGAGCAGGTCTTCGCCGATCACGAGCGGCGGCAGGAAGCGGATCACGTTGCCGAACGTCCCGGTGGTCAGCGTGACCAGCCCGGCCTGGTGGCAGGCCTTGGACACGGCCCCGGTGAGGGCCGGCTCCGGGTCCAGCGTCCCGGGCGTAGTCAGCTCGATCGCCAGCATCGCGCCGCGCCCGCGCACCTCCGCGATCACCGGGTAGGTCTCGGCGAGCTTGTGCAGCCGGGGCAGCATGACCTCGCTGATCCGGCGCGCGCGCCCCGCGAGGTCCTCCTCGGCCATGGTCTCGATCGCGCCCAGCGCCGCCGCGCAGGCCACCGGGTTACCGCCGTAGGTCCCGCCCAGGCCGCCCGCGTGCACCGAGTCCATGATCTCGGCGCGCCCGGTCACCCCGGCCAGCGGCAGCCCGCCGGCGATGCCCTTCGCGGTGGTGATCATGTCGGGGACGACGCCCTCGTGCTCGCACGCGAACCAGTCGCCGGTCCGGCAGAACCCGGTCTGGATCTCATCGGCGATGAACACGATCCCGTGCTCGCGGCAGAACTCCGCCAGCCCGGCCAGGAACCCGTCGGGCGGCACGACGAATCCGCCCTCGCCCTGGATCGGCTCGATGATGACCGCGGCTACGTTGTCCTCGCCGACCTGGGTGTGGATCAGGGACTTGATCATGGGGAGCGCGTTCTCGCGGCAGGCCTCGGGACCGCCCGGCCAGCGCAGCGGGTAGGCCATCGGCATCCGGTAGATCTCGCCCGCGAACGGCCCGAACTTGTCCTTGTACGGCATGTTCTTCGCGGTCAGCGCCATGGTGAGGTTGGTGCGCCCGTGGTAGCCGTGGTCGAACGCGACGACGGCCTGCCGGCGGGTGGCGTGCCTGGCGATCTTCACCGCGTTCTCGACCGCCTCCGCGCCGGAGTTGAACAGCGCGGAACGCTTCTCGTACGCGCCCGGCGTGCGCCTGCCCAGCTCCTCGCAGACCTCCACGTAGCCCTCGTACGGGGTCACCATGAAGCAGGTGTGCGTGAACCTGGCCGCCTGCTCGGCCACCCGCGCGGCCACCCGCGGCGCCGCGTTGCCCACCGAGACCACCGCGATCCCGGCGCCGAAGTCGATGAGGGAGTTGCCGTCGGCGTCCACGATCACGCCGCCGCCCGCGTCGGTGACAAACACCGGGAGCATGGTGCTGACCCCGCGGGCCACCGCGCGCTCGCGCCGGGCCAGCAGGTCACGTGAGGCAGGTCCGGGGATCTCGGTGACAAGGTTCCGGCGCTGGGGAAGGCGACTCTCGCCAGTTTCATGCAGGGTCATGTCAAGACCATAAATCATGATCCCGAACGCCGCTGGTCCAGGTATCCGGACAATGCGGGGCCCCGGGAAAAGGGGTCGGTCCGGGGTTCCGCCGGTGGAGGTATCCGGATAATGCGGGGCCGGGGCGGAGAGGGCCTAGGGTTCCGCCGGTTGAGGCATGCGGGCAATCCGCGGCCGGGGTGGGCAGGGCCCAGGGTTCCGCCGGTTGAGGCATGCGGGCAATCCGCGGCCGGGGTGGGCAGGGCCCAGGGTTCCGCCGGTGCAGGTATCCGCCAAATCGAGCGGCCGCGTGGCGGGCCGGGTATTGGGTTCCGCCGGTGCAGGTATCCGCGCAATCCGGGCGGCCGTGGGGCAGGCCGGGTCTAGGGTTCCGTTATGGCTGACCGAGGCGAGCCGCGCGGGAGGGGGCTCTTCGGCGGCGTCTTCGCCAGGACGAACGCCGAGACCGGCGACGCCGCGTGGCTGCAGGCCATGCTGGACGCGGAGGCCGGGCTGGCGCGCGCGCTCGAGCGGGCCGGGCTGGCGCCCGCTGGTTCCGGGGCGGCGGTCACGGCCGCGGCCCAGGCGGACCGCTTCCAGGCCGACGAACTCGGCGAACTCGCGGCACTGACCGGGAACCCGGTGCCCGGGCTGGCCCGGGCCCTGGCCCGGATGGTCCCCCAGCCCGCGGCGCGCGCCGTGCACCAGGGCGCGACCAGCCAGGACATCCTCGACACGGCCGCCATGCTGCTGGCGCGGCGGGTCATCGCCGTGATCCTGGGCGACCTGGCCACGGCCGCGGACGCGGCGGCCGAGCTGGCCGGCGAGCACCGGTCCACGATCATGATCGGCCGGACCCTGCTCCAGCAGGCCGTCCCGGTCACCTTCGGGCTGGTCGTGGCGGGCTGGCTGACCGCCCTGGACGAGGCGGCCGACGGGCTGGCCGCGGTCGGCGCGCGCCGGCTGGCCGTGCAGTTCGGCGGCGCGGCGGGCACCGTGGCCTCGCTCGGTGACGACGGGCCGCGGGTCGCGGCGCTGCTCGCCGAGGAACTGGGCCTGGCCGTGCCCGTCCTGCCCTGGCACACGGACCGGCTGCGGATCATCGACCTGGCCGCCGCGCTGGCCCGCGTCACGGCGGTCCTCGGCAAGATCGCCCGGGACGTCACGCTGCTCGCCCAGTCCGAGGTCGGCGAGGTCAGCGAGGGTAACGGGGTCCCGGGCGGCCCCGCCGGGTCGGCGGCCCAGGGCGGCTCCGCCGGGTCGGCGGCCCAGGGCGGTGTCGCGCCGCTCGGCGGTCCAGCGGTCCAGGGCGGCTCCGCGCCGCCTGGCCGGGGAGCGGTCCCGGCCGCGCCCGCCGCCCAGAACGGCTCGGCCGGCCACTCGGCCAGCCACGGGCCTGCGGCGTCCCCGCGGCGCGGCGGGTCCTCGGCGATCGCGCACAAGCACAACCCGGTCGCGGCGGTCGCCATCCTCGGCTGCACCAGGCAGGTGCCCGGCCTGCTCGCGACCCTGGTCGCGTGCGCCGAGCAGGAGCACCAGCGCGCGGCCGGCGCCTGGCATGCCGAATGGGAGCCGCTCACCGCGCTGCTGCGCCTGACCGCCTCGGCGGCGGGCTGGGCGGCCGAGCTGCTGCCCGGGCTGGTCGTGGACGCGCCGCGGATGGCGGCCAACCTGGCCGCGACCAAGGACCTGCCGCTCGCCGAGCACGTCACGGCGCTGCTGGCCGGGGTGCTCGGCGCCGCCCAGGCCCACGACCTGGTGGCCGAGGCGGCGCAGCGCGCGGTGAGCGCGGGGCTGCCGCTGCGCGACGTGCTGCTGGCCGTCCCCAAGCTCGAGGGCCGCCTCGCCTCGGCGGGCGTCACCGCCGAGCAGGTCGAGTCGGCACTCGAGCCGGCCGGCTACCTCGGCGCCACGGACGCCTTCATTACCGCGGCCCTCGCGGCCCACGAATCACTCCGGGCCCGGTCCGCAGGTCACTAGGCACGGCCGGAGCCGGGGTCAGGCAGCCTGCGCGCGGATCGCCGAGATGAGCGAGCGGGCGGTGGCGCTGACCGGACGGTGCCGCGGGTAGCACAGGGCGATCGTTCGCGGGGCCGAGGTCTCGTGCGGCTCCAGCCAGGTCAGTGACGGGTCGACGGCCCGGCTGGCGGCTACGCGCCCGATGCAGGCGTGCCCGAGCCCGGCCGCGACCAGCCGCTGCAGCGCCAGGTTGTCATCGGTGCGGTAGACGATCCTGGGCGCGATGCCGCGCCGGGCCCAGGCGTCCTCGAGTTCGGCCTGGGCGGGCCACCGGCGGGTCCAGGCCACCAGCTCCCGCTGGTCAAGGACCTCGAAGCCGGGGTGATCCAGGCTCGCGATCGCGCTGTCGCGGCGGGTGAGGATGACCCAGGGATCGGCCATGACCGCGATGGCCTCGACGTACTCGTCGGTCTCCGGATTGTAGGAGAAGGCCAGGTCCAGGTCACCGCGGTGCAGGGCGGCCCGGGAGGTTTCCGCGTCGTCGGCCGCGACGAGCACGACCTCGACGCCGGGATGGTCGTCGCGGAAGGAGCGCAGCGCCGCGGGCATGATCTCGGCCGCCGTGGTCTGGGTGACGCCGACCCGGACCCGTACGATCTCGCCGCGCGCCGCCTGCTCGGCGTCGGCGGCCACCGCCTCGACCTCGGTGAGAGCTCGCCGCGCCCGGCGGCAGACCGCCTCGCCCGCCGGGGTCAGGCGCACGGGCGCCCGGCCGCCCGGCCGGTGGAACAGCGGCTGCTCCAGCGCCGCTTCCAGCGCCGATACCTGGTGCGACAGCGCGGACTGGGTGTAGCCGAGCGCCGCCGCCGCCCGCCGGAATGACCCGAGCTCGGCGACCGCGAGGACCGCTTGCAGCTCGCGCAGTCCAAGCCCGCTTTTGATCGGCTGAATCGATCGTAGCTGCGACATTCCTTCACTTTAGCTGAAGTTTTTCTCACACTAAACTGGCCGTGCCAGGCGAACCCGCAGTACGAGCGAGGAGGAGACCATGATGCAGGCCACCCGGACGAGCGCCGGGGAACGGACATTCCGCCTGCTGGTCTACGGCCTCATCCTGGTCAGCGCGGCCGCCCAGTTCGCGCTGATCCCGATCATGCCCGTCTACGCCCACCGGCTCGGCCTGTCCGGGTTCCAGGAGGGGATGGTGCTCGCCGCGACCGGGCTGGCGAGCCTGGCGGTGTCCCTGCCCGCCGGGACGCTGGCCGACCGGTTCGGCGCCCGGCGGCTCACGCTGGCCGCCGGCGTGCTGATGGCGGCCGCGATGATCGCGCAGGCCCTCGCGGGCAGCTTCGGCCTCCTGCTCGCCGCCCGGCTCGCCTTCGGGGTCGGCTACGGCGTGGTGTGGACCGCGGGCCTCTGCTGGCTCGCCGGTGCCGGGGGAGGGCCTCCCGCCCTGGGCGGGTCCATCGCCAGCGCGGGTGTCGGCGGCGTCGCGGGCCCCGCCGCGTCGGGCGCGCTCACCCAGCACCTCGGGCTGGCCGTCCCGCTGCTAGCCGCCGCGGCGGGCTTCGCCGTGATCACGGGCGCGCTCGCCATGCTCCGGGTGCTGCCCGTCCCGGCCTCGCCCCGGTCGCGGGCCGCCGCGAGCCTGTGGGCCACCGCCAGGGACCCCGACATCATCGGCGCCGCGGCCGCGGTCATCGTCGCCGGGCTGAGCACCGGGGTCTGTGCCCTGCTCGTCCCGGCGCGGCTGCACGCCGCCGGGGCATCCCCCGGGCGGATCGGCCTGGATTTCGCGGCCGCCGGGGTCTTGTTCGCGGCCGGCAGCGCGCTGACCGCCGCGGTCGGCCGGCGGGCGGTGAACCTGCCGGTGATCTGCGCTGGCATCCTCGCGGTGACGGCGGCCCTCTGGATCGGCGTCCTGAGTACGGCACCGCTGGCCATCGTCGTGATGCTGTGCGCCGCCACCGGGGCACGGTCGGTCCTGTGGACGGTCAGCTACCCGCTGGCGGCCAACGCGGCGGAGCAGGGCGGAACGGGGCTGGGAGCCGCGGTCGGGCTGCTCAACGGCATCTGGGCGGCGACGGCGGTGCTCGGGCCGCTGGCCGCCGGGCTCGCCGCCGAGCACCTCAGCGCCCGGGCGGCCTTCGGGCTGACCGGGATCGCCTGCACCGCCGGGCTAGCCGTGACCATCGCGGTGGCCTGGCGGACCCGCAATCCGGTCGTCCTCCGCGCGGCCGGCGTCGGTCCGGGGCCGGACTCCGCAGGTCGCGGCCTCCCGCTCCCGAGCGAGGCCCGCGGAGGCTAGCGGCTGCCTGGGACAATCTCCGTTTATCGGTCATAAGGAACGCTGCGGGCGCATCTATGGGTGGACCCGGATCGGTCTGGCCGGATGACTAAGTAGGAGCTAAGTGGCCGCGAGCAGGCTCGGCCGTCTGGTAGCTTTCCGGCGTATCGGGAACGGTCTAATCTCATGGAACTTTTGAACGGAGAGATGTTATGCGCAAGAGCGGGTGGGCAGTAGCTGCCGCGCTCGGATCGCTCGCACTGCTGCTGGCGGGTTGCGGGGGATCGTCGTCATCGAACGCCGGGTCGGGCACGACGCCGACGGCGGGCGCCAAGGCCACCGGCCTGACCGGTGAGCAGTTTACGCCCGGGGAAACCGTGCTGATCGTGCAGAAGTCCAGCCTTGGTTACGTGCTCGCCCTGGCCAACGGCGACGTCGTCTACACCTACGGGAACGACAAGCAGGGCGGCTCGCCGACCTGCACGAGTTCCTGCGCGGCCATCTGGCCGGCGGTGACCGGCATTCCCATGACCAACGCGGGAGAGAAGCTGCCCGGCACCCTCGGCGTGGTCACCATGACCAACGGAGGCAAGCAGATCACCTACAACGGGCTCCCGCTGTACACCTTCAAGACCGAGAAGCCGCTCATGACCACGGGCGAGGGCGTCGACGGCCTGTGGCACGTGATCAAGCTGTCCGCGAGCGACATCGTCAACCTCGGCGGCTGAGACACGTAGGTCCTCCAGGGGCCTGTAAGGAGACCTCATGCGTAAGAGCGGCTGGGCGGTAGCTGCCGGTCTTGGATCGCTGGCACTGCTGCTGACCGCGTGCGGATCATCGTCGAGCCCGACTGCGGCCTCGACGTCCGCTCCCCAGAGTTCGGCGGCGTCGAGCAGCGCCGGCCAGCCGTCGACGTCGGCAGCATCGTCGTCGCCGGCGACGGCGACCTCCAGCGCCAGTCCGGCGACGAGCGCGCCGTCGTCCCATTCGGCGGCGCCACAGCCGGCGGGCAGCGGCGCGGGGCCAAACCCGTTCCCGGCGGGCACGACCGTCATGATCGTGCAGAAGTCCAAGCTGGGTTACGTTCTCGCCGAGGCCAACGGGCAGGTGGTCTACACCTACGTCCATGACAGCAAGGGCGGGACGCCGACCTGTACCGGGTCGTGCTCGGACATCTGGGTCCCGGTCACCGGGGTGCCTAAGACCGCGCTCGGCGAGAGCTTCCCGGGCACGTTCGGCTTGGTCGCGAGGTCGGACGGGAGCAAGCAGATGACCTACAACGGTTATCCGCTCTACATTTTCAAGGGCGCATTCCCGTTGACGACGCACGCCGTCACCGGAGTATGGAGCGTGGTCCCGCTCTCCGCGTCCGATCTCGGCTGAGCCTGACGAAGGGCTCCGATCGTCCCCTGGGCCGCCGGCCCCGCTCCGGCCGGCCCAGGGGCGCTTTGCTAGAGGTTCGCCTGGGCGGCAGTCGGGTATCACGCGTTCGTGATCCGCTCACCCTGAACGGGGGAGTCCGACGTGGCCGGTGAGGCAGCAGTCAAGCAGCCCGCGCAGCAGCGCGGGCTGCTTGTCATCTACAGCGCGCTGATGCTGGCCATGCTGCTGGCCGCGCTGGACCAGACGATCGTCGCCACCGCGCTGCCCACCATCGTCAGCGACCTGGGCGGCCTGAGCCACCTGTCCTGGGTGGTCACCGCCTACATCCTGGCGAGCACGGCGTCCACGCAGGTCTGGGGCAAACTCGGCGACCAGTACGGGCGGAAGTACCTGTTCATGTCCGCGATCGTCATCTTCCTGGTCGGCTCGGCGCTGTCCGGGCTGTCGCACACCATGACCGAGCTGATCGCGTTCCGCGCGCTCCAGGGCATCGGCGGCGGCGGGCTGCTCGTGCTGGCCCAGGCGATCATCGGTGACGTCGTGCCGCCGCGCGAGCGGGGCAAGTACCAGGGCGCGTTCGGTGCCGTCTTCGGGGTCGCGAGCGTCATCGGACCCCTGCTCGGCGGGTTCTTCGTTGACAACCTGTCCTGGCGGTGGGTGTTCTACATCAACCTGCCGATCGGGGCTGTCGCGCTGGTGGTGATAACCGCGGTGCTGCCCGCGACCTCGGCCCGGCGCAAGCATTCCATCGACTTCCTGGGCGCTACGCTGATCGCCGCGTTCGCCACCTGCGTGGTGCTCGCGACCTCGTGGGGCGGTACGACCTACGCGTGGGGCTCGCCCGTGATCATCGCGTTGTTCGCCGGGTCGGTAGTTCTCGTGGCCGCCTGGTGGCTGTCGGCCAAGCACGCGGCCGAGCCGGTGCTCCCGCTCCGGCTGTTCCGCAACCCGGTGTTCAGCATCAGCGCGGCCATCGCGCTCGCCGCCGGTTTCGCGATGTTCGGATCCATCTCCTACCTGCCGCTCTTCTTGCAGGTGGTGCACGGCATCTCGGCCACGCTGTCCGGCGTGTACCTGCTGCCGATGGTCGGCGGCCTGCTCATCACCTCGATCGGCAGCGGCCAGCTCATCTCCAGGACCGGCCGGTACAAGGTGTTCCCGATCGTCGGCACGGCGGTGCTATGTGTCGCGCTGCTCCTGCTGTCCCGGCTGGACGAGCACACCTCGACCGCGCTCACGTCCGTCGACTTCCTGATCCTCGGCTTCGCCCTGGGCCTGATCATCCAGGTCCTGGTCATCGCCGTGCAGAACTCCGCCGACTACGCCGATCTGGGCACCGCCACCTCCGCGGCGACCTTCTTCCGCAGTATCGGCGGGGCGTTCGGAGTCTCCGTGTTCGGCGCGATCTTCTCCAACCGCCTGGCCAGCGAGCTGGCCTCGGCGCTGCGAGGCGTCCCGCTGCCGCCTGGGCTCCATGTCGCGAGCGCCGCCGCCGACCCGGCGTTGCTGAAGAAGCTCCCGACCGCGATCCGGACAGCTGTAGAACACGCGTACTCGCTGGCCTTGCACCCGGTGTTCATCTACGCGATCCCTGTGGCGCTGGTCGCGTTCGTCTTGTCCTGGTTCCTGAAGGAGGTCCCGCTGCGCGCCACCAGTTCGGTGGGCCTCGGCGAGGGGCTGGGGGCGACGCCGCCCGCGCGTTCCTCCGTCGATGAGGTGGAGCGGGCGCTGACCAGGCTCGGCGGCGCCGACCTCAGGCAGCGCGGCTACGAGCGGCTGACCGCGCTGGCCGGCCTCGACCTGCCCGCGGGGAGCAGCTGGATCCTCACCCGGCTGGCCAAGCAGGGTGCCGTCGCGGGCGAGGACCTGGCCAGGCAGGCCAACGTGACGATGGACTACGGCAGGCCGTACGTCGACCGGCTCGTCGCCGACGGCATGGTGGTCCGCTCGGACGGGACCCTGCTGCTCACCGACGCCGGTCACGCCGCCGCCGACCGCCTGTTCGCGGCCCGGCGCGAGGGCCTGCGCGAACTGCTCGCCGACCTGTCGCCCGAACAGTACGCCGAGCTGGGCGAACTCCTGACCAAGCTGTCGCGGGCGATGCTCGGCGAAAACGCCGACCGGCACCTCATCGGCGCCGGATCGGCCGGCACCTCCGCCCCGGCCGACCAGAGCTGACCCCCACTCAGCTGTCAGGGGACGAGTTCCCAGTGAACGCGGCGGTTTCCTTGCTGCTTCGTTAAGACGTGCAGGTCAGTCTGGTTCCAGGTCACACGGAGGTGGCATGTGAAGCGCGACGGACTGACTCGCCGGGACATCATGCGGTATGGCGGGGCGACCGTCATGGGCACGGCCGGACTGACGCTGGCGGGCATCGGCGGGTATGCCTGGCCGCACCCCGCGCAGGCGAGCACGGGGGAGGCGAGCACGGGGGATGCGGGCGCGGCGACCGCACCGACGACGCCAGACGATAGCGGCGGTGTGCTGCACTTCGTAACTCGCCCCGATCTCACCCCGCCGGCCATCACCGTCTCCCACCACGGCCGTCCGGCCGCCGACGATCCGCCCTATTTCATCCTGTCCCCGGCCGGCTATCCCCGGACCGGGCCCGGGCAGCCGGGCCTGATGATCCTGGACCGGTTCGGCAACCTGGTCTGGTTCTCCCCGAACACCGGCTTCCCGGCGGCCAAGGGCATGGGCCGGGTCGACCTTCAGGCGCAGACCTACCGGGGGCAGCCGGTGCTCACCTGGTGGGAAGGGCAGGTGGGACTGGGCGTCGGCTACGGCCGGGCGGTGATCGCCGACACCTCCTACCGCACCATCGCCACGATCAGCGGGGGCGAGGGCCTGTCCCGGCGCCCAGCCATGTGCTCGACTTATGGGTGGCTGGGCCGAGAACCTTCGGTCAAGTCACGGCCGCCGATGGTCGAATCGCCGCTTGGCCGCCCGCTGCGCCAGCCGGCGTAGCGGGTAAAACACCAGGGCGGCGACCAGCACCGATGCCGCCTCCGCCGTCGTGCTGTGGAATCGGAGCACCTGGGTGGCGAGCAGTACCAACGCCACGTAGATGACCCAGATGGCCGCGTTTGCCGCGGCGTACGCCGGCGATGGAGCCGAGCTGTTGCTGGTGAGCTGCTTGTTCATTGTCGCGTCCTTTGACGGGACCTCACTTCTTATCTATCTCAAAGGATAAAAAGTAGGCGTTACGGCATCGTTACGGTCAGTCAGGGCGGCCGTCGCCTGGCGGCTGAGGCGAACTTGACAGCGGTGACAGATAACGGTTAGCTAAGGGCTAGCCGTTATCTTCGGCACGGTGCTACGGGGGCGTGATGCTCAGTCAGGCGTCGCGCCGCCCCGGGAGGACTGGGAGGTTCGAGCTGATGGGCCGGATCCTGCTCGCCTGCCGCCTCGCGGCGCGTGATCTGCGGCGGCGACCGGGGGAGGCGGCCATGCTCCTGGTCGTCATAGCGGCCGCCACGACCACGCTCACGCTCGGGCTGGTCCTGTACGGGGTGACGGCCCAGCCTTACCAGAGCACCCGGGCGGCGACGGCGGGCCCGGACGTGGTGGCCACTGCGTTCCCGACGGGCAGCGGGCCGTCGGCCAGCCCCAGCGCCCTGGCCCAGGTCGCGCCGCTGACTCGAGCACCCGGGGTCACCCGGTACGGCGGGCCGTTTCCCGTCGCGTTCCCGGTCCTGCGGGTAGGCGGCCACGCCGACGCGGTGCTGGCCGAAGGGCGCGACCCGGCCACCGCCCAGGTCGACCAGCCGGAGCTGACCCAGGGCACCTGGGTCAGCAGCGGTGAGGTGGTAGTCGAGCGCAGCTTCGCCGACGCGTTCGGCCTGCACGCGGGGAGTCGGGTGACCCTGAACGGCCGGACGTTCCGGGTGGCCGGGGTAGCCGTCAGCGCCGCCCTCCCGACTTCGGGCATGGGGTTCCTCGAAGGCAACCCGCAGTGGCCGAACCCCGGCCTGATCTGGCTGACCGAAGCCGATGCCCGCAGCCTGGCTACCTCCGCGGCACCCCTGGGTTATATCCTGGACCTGAAGCTGGCCAGCCCGGACGGGGCGCAAGCATTCGCCGACCGGTTCAGCGCGGGCGGCGACTACCGGAACAACGTCGGCAACCCGTACCTGATCCCGTGGCAGGAGATCAGCCAGCAGGACGGCTTGGCGATCAAGCAGGAGCGCGGCATCCTGCTGGTGGGGAGCTGGCTGCTGGCCCTGCTGGCCATCGGCAGCCTGGCCATCCTGGCGGGCGGCCGGATGGCCGAGCAACTCCGGCGGGTGGGCCTGCTCAAGGCGGTCGGCAGCACGCCGGAACTGATCGCCAGCGTGTTCCTGGCCGAGTACCTCGCCCTGGCGCTGGTGGCCGCCGCGGTCGGCCTGGCGGCCGGACGCTGGCTCGCTCCGCTCCTGACCAGCCCGGGCGCCGGTCTCCTCGGTACGGCCGGCGCGCCGCAACTCTCCGTCGCCACGGTGGGGATCGTCGTAGGCGTGGCCGCGGCGGTAGCCGCGCTGTCGACGTTCCTCCCGGCCTGGCGGGCCGCGCGCACGAGCACGGTCGCCGCCCTGGCCGACGCGCCGCGCCAGCCGCGCCGGCGGGCGTGGCTCATCGAGCGGTCGGCCCGGCTTCCCGTGCCGCTCCTGATCGCCGCCCGTCTGGCGGCCCGCCGCCCGCGGCGCGTCGTACTGGGCGCGCTCAGCATCGCGGTCACGGTGAGCGGGCTCGTCGCACTGCTGTTCACCCACGCCACGCTGGCCGTGTCCCAGTCCGGCGCGTCGATCGGGGCGGCCAATCCCGACCTGTTCGACGTGGGCTTCGTCTCGAAGGCGGCCCGGGAGGACCGGGTCCTGCTGATCATCACGATCATGCTCGTCGCACTGGCCGCGGTGAACGCCGTCTTCATCACGCGAGCGACGGTGCAGGACGCGCGGCATACCTCCGCGGTCACCCGCGCCCTCGGCGCCACCGCCGCGCAGCTCACCACCGGCCTGGCCGCGGCGCAGGTCCTTCCTGCGCTGGCGGGGGCCATCGCCGGCCTGCCGCTGGGCTTCGCCCTGTTCACGGTCGCGAAGCAGGGTGGCAGCGCGAGCCAGCCGCCGGCCTGGTGGCTGGTCGCCGCGGTGCTCGGCACCGTGATCGCCGTCGCGGGGCTCACGGCCGTACCCGCCCGGGCCGGCGCCGCCGGCCGGTGACCGACACCCTCCGAGCCGGGACCGCCTGACCTGATAGGCATCGTGAAGGGCGATGCCTGTCCCGGTCCAAGTCAGGGACGCGGGAGGCCGTAACCGGCGCGCAGGCGTGACTCGGCGTCGGGCGGCGCGTTCACGTGGTCCAGGCCGAGCAGGGCCGCGCCGACCACGGGCGGCACCTCGATCACGCGCACCTGCGCGCGGGGAGCCGCCTCGGCGAGCTGCCTGGTGATGCTGGCCATCAGCAGCGGGTTCCGCGCCGTGATGACGCCGCCGCCCAGGATCACCGGGGTGGCGAGGCTGGTAAGGTCCAGTCGGCGCATGGCCGTGATGGCCATGACGGAGATCTCGTCGGCCTGGCGGTTCACCAGGGACAGCGCGACAGGGTCGCCCTCGTCCGCGGCGCGCAGCAGCACCGGGGCCAGGCTGATCAGGTCATCGTGCGGGATCTTGCCCTGGTGAAGGCCGATGGTCACCTGCTCGACCCGCTCCACGCCGAAGTGGCTGGTTACGTAGCCGGACAGGACCGTGTCCCGGCCGCGGCCGTCCTGCGCCCGCGCCGCGTGCCAGAGAACCTCGAGGCCGAGGAAGTAGCCGCCGCCCCAGTCGCCCGCGATCGTCCCCAGGGCCAGGAACCTGGTGACGCGGCCGTCCGGCGCCACGCCGACGCAGTTGATGCCCGCGCCGCACACTACGGCCACCCCCCAGTGCGGCTGGTCGGTGTCGGTCAGGCCCGAGCGCAGGATCGCGAAGGTGTCGTTGACCACGGTGGCGGTCGGGCTCCAGGCCTGCGCCTGCACCGCAGCCGCCAGCTCGGCCTCCTCTTCCGGCAGGTCGGCGTTGGCCAGGCAGGCCACGGTGTGCCGGGCGATCCAGGCCCTCCGGTTCGGGGCGGACGGGAGGCCGGCCTGGACCCTTTGACCCGCGGCCTGCCTGACCAGGGTGTCCAGGTTGAGCGCGGTCTGGTCGGCGCCCACGTCCTGCGGGTTGATGCCGGGACCGCGCACGGTGGCGAGCAGCGTCCCGTCGTTGGCCACCAGCGCCACGTCCGTCTTGCTGTTGCCGCCGTCGATGGCCAGGACGGCGGGGTCGCGAGCGCGCCCGGCGGCGAGGGGGTCAGCCAAGGCCGGCCGCGCCGAGGGTGAACGCCAGCAGGGACGCGGCGCTGTAGTCGTCGGCGGGCTCTACCGAGGGCCAGGAGACCACGTTGTCCTCGTAACCTGCGGTCGAGCTGTTGAACGGCGCGAAGTTGCCCGCGCTGCACGCCCGCATCCCGGGGACGGTGCCCAGGCCGACGAAGTTACCGATGCTGCTCGGGCCGTCGGTGGTGGCGCCCAGCTGGATGTCACCGGTCCCGGACAGCGATCCGGCCAGGTTGGCGATCTCGCTCTGCATGCAGTGCGGGAACACCGTGCCCGCCCCGACGACGAACGAACTGCCCCACGCGTTGGCGCCCAGCGCGAAGTTCAGCTGCGCTTGCGCGAACGAGGCGAACTGGCTCGAGCCGCCGTACTCCTGGTACAGCGCGTCGGTGATGAACAGGCCGAACGCGTGCGGCGAGGCGTCGGAGGCGCCGAGCTGGGTGCCGAGCGCGAACGGGTCACCCTTGGCCCAGGCCTCGCCGGTGCGCAGCTGCGCGGCGAGGTCGGCGAGCAGCGTGGCGGGTGCGATCGCCGGGCTCAGCCCGGCGCCCGCCGCCTGCTGCCCCGCTGCCTGCTTCAGGGCTTGCAGCAGCTCGGCCTCGGCGACCGCCCCGCTGTCGTAGAGGTTGAACGTGTCGCCGCCTGCGGGGTGCCCCTGCGCGATGTAGGCCCGGGCCCAGCGGGCTGCGGTGGCCAGATCCGCGCTCAGCTGCGCGACCGGCGCGCCGGTCGCCTCGTCGGCCAGGGCGAGCTCGGCGGCGCCCCAGAGCATGTCGCTCTTCCACTGGGTGCCCGGGTAGTAGTCGTGCGGGAACGCGGTGACGAGCTGCCCGACGTTGGTCGTCTTGGCCATCGCGTACACGCCGCGGGCCAGGCTCAGCAGGGACGCGGCCTGAGCCGGGTCGGTGCTCGCGTCGAGCTGCGCGCCCAAGGCGAAGTCGGCGGCGAACCGGCCCGCCAGGTCGGGGCTGACCGGCTTACCGGGCGGGGCCGCCTCGAACACCGGCCGGTACTTGACGTAGTACGCGGTCGGGCCGGGGTTGCCGCCGGGGCTCACGTTCATCTGGTCCTCAGCCTGGGGCGGGAACCAGAAGTTGTAGTCGCCCTGGATCGTGTTGCTGGCGTTGCCGTTGCCGATCCCGACCTGCGCGTACAGCACCTTGAGCACCGGATTCCACAGCTTGGTGATCCACTGCAGCCCGAAATCCGCCTCCGGCAGCAGCGCCGGGTACGACCCCGGGTAGTCCCGCGCCGCCAGGAGCAGCAGCGCGTCGGTGTAGCTCGCGGTGTACGCGAACTTCTCGTAGCCGCCGCCGGCGTCGAACCAGCCGCCCGATACGTCCACAGGGCCGCCGCCGATCTTCTTCAGATTGCCGAGCAGGTTGTCGTTGCTGTCGTACTTGGGGTCGGCGTAGACGTAGGCCTGCTCGTCGGTCAGGTTGGCGGGCAGGCGGCCCAGGACGGAGGCCTGCGTGTCCGGACCGTCGCGCTCGGAGGTGAAGTACTGCACGGCGTTGTCCACAAGCTGGCGGTACAGCTGCGGCCCGCTGCCGATGACGAACGAGGGGGAGATCGCCGCACCGGGGGAGGTGACCTTGACCCGGTAGACGCCGGGCGCCTGGACGGCGGAGAAGGTGAGCCGGTACACCGCGCGGTAGCCAGAGTTCCACGTGCCCACGTCGTCGGACGACGTGCCCTGGTACGCGACGCCGTACGGGGTGGTGACCTCGAAGCTGACCGAGCCCACCGGCCTGGCCAGCATCACGTAGGCGGCCTTCGGGCCCGCCGACGGGTACCCGACCTGGTTGACGCGGACCTCAGGCGCGGCCGCCGGCCTGGCCGGAGCCGAAGGTTCCGCCGCGGTTGCGACGGCGGGGATGGTGGCGCCCAGCGTGATACCCGTCGCCACCAGGATCATCGACCATGCGCGTCTGATCATGAAGTCTCCTCAAGCCCAGGGCAGGTAGGCCACGTTCTCCGCGATCAGCCGGTCGGTCAGGCACTGCGCCACCTCCGCCTGCCCGACCAGCGGGTGGGCGAGCAGCGCGTCGTAGACCCGGTCCCGGCCGCCGAGCAGGGCCGCCTCCAGCGCCAGTTCCTCGTACGCGTACACGTGCGCGATCAGCCCGCGCAGCAGCGGTTCGACCGGAACGACCGGCACGGGGACGGCGCCGCCGCTGCCGACCGTGCACGGCACCTCGATCACCGCGTCGGCGGGCAGGAACGGCAGCGTCAGGCCGTTGCCCGCGTTGACCACCTGGACGTCGCGGCGGTTGCCGGTCAGCGAGGCGAGCAGG
Source organism: uncultured Actinomycetes bacterium (assembly GCA_963795795.1). Lineage (GTDB taxonomy): Bacteria > Actinomycetota > Actinomycetes > Streptosporangiales > Streptosporangiaceae > Palsa-504. Next base: position 595,945 of record CAWCJS010000003.1, read on the forward strand.
TCCACCGCCGCCTCGGAGTACCACGCGCCGCCGCGCTGGGCCAGCTGCTCGGGCTTGCGGTCGAGCGCCGGGTCGGCGTACAGCTCGAGCAGTTCCCGTTCCAGGGCGGCCACCTCCTCGGCCCGGGTGACCGCCGCCTCGCGCTGCGCGGCGACCACGGCGTCGTGCGCGTAGTAGTAGCGCAGGTAGTACGACGGCACTAGGCCCAGATGGCGGAGGAACTCCGCGGGCATCCCGGTGTGCGGCGCGATCTCCTCCGCCCGCGTGGCCAGCAGGTCGGGCAGCACATCCTTGTCGTCCACGAGCACCGACCGTTCCCAGGTCAGGTGGTTCAGGCCGACGTGGCCGAGCGCCACCCGGTCCGGCGGTACGCCGAGCAGGGCCGCGAACTCCCGCTGGAATCCGATGGCCACATTGCACAATCCGACCGCCCGGTGGCCCGCGGACAGCAGCGCCCGCGTCACGATGCCAACCGGGTTGGTGAAGTCGACGATGAAGGCAGAGGGCGAAGCCCGGCGCATCGCTCGTTCGGCCACATCCAAGACAATGGGTACGGTGCGCAGCGCTTTTGCAAAGCCGCCCGCGCCGGTCGTCTCCTGCCCGACGCACCCGCAGTCCAGCGGCCAGGTCTCGTCGCGGTGGCGGGTGGCCTGCCCGCCGACCCGCAGCTGGACCAGGATGGCGTCGGCGCCGTCGGCGCCCTCCTCCAGGCGGCCGGTCCAGGTGACGCGCCCGGGATGACCGTGCGCGGCCATGATCCGCGCCGAGACGGGTCCCACCGCGGCCAGGCGGTCCGGATCGGGGTCGACGAGCGCGAGCTCCGCGACGTCGGGCAGCAGCCGCCCGATGCCGTCGGCGAGCTCGGGCGTGTAGGTGGACCCGCCGCCGATCACCGCGAGCTTCACGAGGTCTCCTTAATGAGGAACGCCTTCACCTCCGCGGCGCTGGCCTGAGCGACGTGGCAGGCCACGTCGTGCCCGGGGACCAGCTCCACGAGGGGCGGGGTGACCTGCGCGCAGATGTCGATGGCCAGCGGGCACCGCCAGCGGAACCGGCAGCCGGGCGCGGGGTCGATGACCTTGGGCGGCTCGCCGCGGTCGGTCTCGGCCGCCACCGCTAGCGGCGCCCGGGGATCGGGCACCGCGGAGAGCAGCAGCTGGGTGTACGGGTGCCTGGGGCTGGTCAGGACGTCCTCGATCGGCCCGGCCTCGGCGATCTGCCCGGCGTACATCACGATCAGCCGGTCCGCCACGTACCGCGCGCTGGCGATGTCGTGGGTGATGTACAGGATCGACACGCCCATCGTGTCGCGCAGTTCGGCCATCAGGTTGAGCAGGCCGATCCTGATCGACACGTCGAGCATCGAGACCGGCTCGTCGGCGAGGATCAGCTTCGGGCGCATCGCGAGGGCCTGGGCGAACCCGACGCGCTGGCGCTGCCCGCCGGACAGCTCGTGCGGGAACCGTTCCAGCATGTCCGCGCCCAGCCCGACCACGTCGAACACCCGGGCCGCCTCGTCGCGCCGCTGGGCGCCGGACAGGTCGCGGCGGTGCAGCTTGAGGCTCCGCATGACACCGTGCTGGACCCGGAACACCGGGTTGATCGACGCGAACGGGTCCTGGAACACCATCGGGACCAGGCCGCTGTAGCGCAGCCGGCCCGGGCGCGAGCGGATCCGGGAGACCGGCGTGCCCTCGAAGTAGATCTCCCCGCTGGTGGGAGAGTAGATCCTGGCCAGCAGGCGGGCGATGGTGGACTTGCCGCTGCCGCTCTCGCCGGCCAGGGCGACGATCTCGCGTTCGCCGATGGCGAAGCTCACGTCGTCCACGGCGTGCAGCGTCAGGCGGGACAGCGCGCCGCCGATCTTGAAGTGCCTGGTCAGGTGCTCGGCCCGGAGCAACTCGGTGGACGTCATCAGTTCAGGCTCCCGTCCTGGCGCCGCAGGCAGCGCACCAGCGCTTGGTCTAGGTCGGCCAGCTCGGGCGCGACCTGCACGCACCGCTCGACGGCGTACGGGCAGCGTGGGTGGAACCGGCAGCCGGCCGGGAGGCGGGCCAGGTCGGGCGGGTTGCCCGGGATCCCCTTGAGCGGGACCCGCGGGCCGCGGATGGACGGGAAGGCCTCGAGCAGGCCCTGGGTGTAGGGGTGCAGCGGGCGGTCGAAGACCGTCCTGGTCGCGCCCATCTCGTCGACCTGGCCGGCGTACATGACCATCAGCCGGTCAGAGAAGTGGCTGATCAGGGACATGTCGTGGGTGACGAAGATGACCGCGAAGCCGAGCTGGAGCTGGAGTTCCCTGATCTGGACCATCAGCGAGCGCTGCGCCACCACGTCCAGCGCGGAGGTGGGCTCATCCATGATGACCAGATCCGGGGTGAACAGCATCGCCATCGCGATCATCGAGCGCTGCCGCATCCCGCCCGACAGCTGGTACGGGTAGCTGCCCAGGTGCACCGGGTCGATGCCGACCATCTTCAGGACCTCGGCGGACCTGGCCGCGATTTCCTCGGCGGTCGGCTTGCCGTGCGCTTTCATCGCGTCCTTGAACTGGGCGCCGATGGTCTTGACCGGGTTGAGCGCGTTCATCGCGCTCTGCATGACGACCGACATGTCGCGCCAGCGGATCGCCGACAGCTGCCCGTCGGTCATGCCCACCAGGTTGGTGCCCTTGAACCGGACGCTGCCCGCCGCGATCCTGGCCGGCGGGGAGAGCAGCTGGGCGACGGCGAACAGCAGGGTCGACTTCCCGCAGCCCGATTCGCCGACGATGCCGAGGAACTCGCCCCGGTCGAGGGTGAAGGACACGTCGTCCACCGCGCGGACGTCGCCCCGGTCCAGGAGGTAGTCCACGGACAGGCCGCTGACCTCAAGCACTTCGGACACGCTTGCTCCTTCGCACGGGCCGAAGCGCCGGGTTACCGATCTCGTCGAAGGCGTAGTTGAGCAAGGCGAACGCCGCGCCGAGGGCGGCGATGCAGGTCCCGGGCGCGATCGCCCAGAGGGGCTGGCCGGTCTGCAGGGCCGCGTTGTTCTGCGCCCAGTAGAGCATCGTGCCCCAGCTGACCGTGTTCGGGTCGCCCAGGCCGATGAACTGCAGGCTGGAGGCGAACAAGATGGCGTACAGGGCGTTGGTCAGGAAGCTCGCCACGATGAGCGAGGTCATGGTGGGGATGACTTCCATGACGATGACATAGATCTTGCGCTCGCCGCGGACCCGCGCCGCCTCGAGGAAGTCCCGACTGCGCAGCGTGAGCGCCTGCGCCCTGAGCTGGCGCGCGGTGTACGACCAGCTGGTGGCGGTGATGACCAGGATGAGGACCAGCGTGCCGCCGTTGCGTGCGTAGGCGGCGATCACGATCAGCAGCGGGAACAGCGGGATGACCAGGAGCACGTCGGTGAGGACGTTGAGCGAGCTATCCCACAGCCCGCCCAGGTAAGCGGCGGCCACGCCGATCAGCACCGCGATCGCCGTGGTGGCCACGCCCACGGTGAACGCGACGATCATCACGTTCCTGGTGCCCCACACCAGCTGGGCGAACATGTCCTGCCCGTACGCGGTGGTGCCGAGCAGGTGCGCGGCCGACAGGCCTAGTTTCGGCTTGTAGGCGTCGAGGCTCGGGTTGTCGTGGGCGATTACGCCGGGGAACAGCGCGATCAGGATGAAGAGCACCAGCAGGATGGTGCCCGCGGTGGCCTTGCGGTTCGACCGGATCGCGCGCGCCATCCGGGCCAGCGCGTGGGTCGTCGGCATCCGCTCGGCGTCGGGCTGAATCACGGACAGGGGGACCGACATGACTACCTCGCCGCCCTGGTCCGAGGGTCAAGCAGCGCGGTGGCGACGTCGGAGATCAGGATTGCCACCAGGACCGCCACCGTGATGAGCAGGAACAGCGCCTGCATCAGCGGGTAGTCCTCGCCCTGCACCGCCTGCAGCAGCTGGAAGCCCACGCCTGGGTAGTTGAACACGTACTCGATCAGGATGGCGCCGCTGACGACGAACCCTAGCGACATGGCAAAGCCGGTCAGGTTCGGCAGGATCGCGTTGCGCGCCGCGTAATCGAGCATGATGCGCCGGCCGGGCAGGCCCTTGGCGCGGGCCATCCGCACGTAGTCCTCGGCCAGCGTGGTGATCATCGTGTTTCTCATGGTCAGGATCCAGGTGCCGATGGTGGTGATCACCAGGGACAGCGCCGGCAGGATGGCGTGGCTGAGCACGTCGCCGATGAAGCTCAGCGACAGGGCCGGGGTGTCGGTGATGACGTTGAACCCGCCCACGTAGGGGAGCCAGTGCAGCGTGATCCCGAAGATCAGCACGAGCACCATGGCCACCCAGAAGTACGGCACCGCTGACGCGATCACGAACACCGGGGGCAGCAGGCTGTCTAGCCGCCCGCCCCGTCGCCAGGCGGCGACGATGCCGAGCCCGGTGCCGAGCGCGAACGCCAGGACCGTGGAAATTCCCACCAGCCCGAGCGTCCACCAGATCGCGCTGCCGACCACGGAGCTGACCGTCGCCGGGTACTGGGTTAGCGACGTCCCGAAGTTGAGGGTCACCACCTGATGCAGGTAGCTGACGTACTGCGAGGCCAGGCTGGCGTGCGTGTTGACGCCGAACAGGATCTCCAGCGCCTTCAGCGATTGCGGGGTGAGCTCCCCGTGGAACTTGGCCATCATGGCGAGCGCCGGGTTCCCCGGCATCAGCCTCGGCAGGAGGAAGTTGAGGGTCAGCGCCGCCCACAGCGTCAGCACGAAGAAGCTGAGGCGGCGTAGGACGAATCTCAAGTACGTCCCCAGGTGGTCATCGTCGGCTCCTTCCGCCGGCGGGCAGGCCGGCCAGAGGAGCGGGGGTCCCGCTCCCCTGGCGCACGCGGCCTGTTAGTGGGCTATCGGCTTGAGGCGCAGCAGCACCTGCTCATTGTCCGGATATGCCCAGACTGGGGGCTGTGCATACGGGTCGCTCTGGGTCGGCCAACCGCTGAAGCTGGCCGTGTCGTACTGGTACCAGTCGACGCCCTCGGTGATCGGGATGATCGGCACGTCGCTGAGCATGACCCCTTCGAGCTGGTTGATGATGGAGTGCTGCGTGGCCACGCTGGTGGTGGCGCCGTAGGAGTTGATCAGCGCGTCGGTAGCCGGGTTGATGTACCGCTCCATGTTGGTCGCGGCCAGCTTGCCGATCGGCGCGGTGTCGGCCGAGTCCAGCCAGTCAGTCAGCTCGTAGTACGGGGACGGGCCGATCGTCGCCTGCTCGTAGTAGGCGACCTGGTACTCGCCGCGGTACAGGTCGGCCTCGAAGGCGGTGTTGGTCAGGTTGTCCGGCGTGAGCGAGATCCCGACGGCCTTGAGCTCCTGCACGATCACCTGCATGGAGGCGACCCAGTCGGAATAGTCGCCGATGTTGATGACGGTGAAGGCTAGCTGCTTGCCTGCCGCGTTCACCATGACGCCGTTCGAGCCCATGTGGTACCCAGCCTGGGCGAGCAGCTGCTTGGCCTTGGCCGGGTTGTAGGTGTAGTTCCCGTACTGCGCCAGCGCGGAGGTGTCGAGCCAGCTCGTGTACGTCGGCGTCACGATGCCCGCCTGGTTGGCGGCCGGCTCGTACCCGGACTCGCCGATGCTGGAGACCTGGGGCCGGTTGATCGCGTACGCCATGGCCTGCCGGACCTTGACGTTGCTCAGCAGGGGGTTGGTCAGGTTCGGGACCAGCGAGACGTTCAGCACCGGCGGGAACCAGTAGTGGAAGTCCGGGCTCTTGGACAGGTAGAACTGCTGGATGCCGGGGATGTACTGGGCGCCCCACTGGGCCTGCCCGTTGGCCAGGTCGTCGTTGGCGGTGTTGTTGCTCAGGAACGCCGGGTACTTCAGCGTGGCGACGTGCGGCTCACCCGGCTGCCAGAAGTGCGGGTTGGCCGTGTAGGTGATGTTCGACGGGGTGCACGGGTTCACCATGTAGGGTCCGGTGCCCACGGGGTGGGAGTCGGGGTAGGCCACCGGGTTGGCGATGGTCGACCAGATGTGCATGGGCACGATCGGCGTCTGGTCGGCGATGTAGTAGAACCACGGCACGGCCTCTGTACTGAAGTTCATGGTCACCTGGAAGGGCCCCGTCTGGGTGACGCTGGACAGCACGGACCACACCCCGGTCAGGTCCAGGGCCGGGTACTTCTTGATGAGGTTGAACGTGTACGCCACGTCGGCCGCGGTCAGCGGCGTGCCGTCGGTGAACTTGACGCCCTGACGGATGTTGAAGACGAGGGACTTGTTGCCGGCTCCCCACGACCACGAGGTCGCCAGCATGGGCGTGGTCGCGCCGCTCTGGAGCGGGTTGACGTAGACGAGCGGCTCGTAGACGAACCCGACGGACACCAGCGTGTCGGATCCGTTGAACGGGTTGAAGCCGCAGGTCCACAGGGCCCCGTTCTCGTTGTCGATAACCAGCGTGCCGCTAGCGCCGGTGGTTCCGCCGCTCGTGCTCGTGCTGGTGCTGCTGGGTGAGCTGGAGCTGCAGGCGGCGGTCGCGAGCAGGCCGGCCGTGATGATGACCCCGTATCTAGTGAGGCGTCTCATGCCGTTTCGTCCTTACTGCCGTTTGGTCCGTGAAGGGCACGTCCGTGGTTAACGGTTGGGGCACGGCCCGTGGGGCACGTGCCGTGGAGCACGTGCCGTGGAGCACGTGCTGCGGGGCACGTGCGGTGGGGCGCTTCTGCGGGCGAAATCGGGTTGCCCCTTCCGTTAAAGTTTGTTAGGACAGTATCCTAACTATCTGCCTGCGACAAGAGCATGAAAGAACCGCTTTGGGCACAGTTGGGAATCGGCGATCCAGCGACACGTATCGAGCACAATGGTGGGGGAGGTGGCCGTGACAGCCCTGTCGGAAGGCACGCGCGGCGTCGTGCCGAGCGCGGAACCGGCCTCGGCCCTTCCGCCTCCGGAGGGCACGGGCGGTGTCCTGTTCGCGGCGCGTCCCTCGCTGATCAGGGCGATGAACGAGCAGCTGCTGCTCGAGCACATCCGCCAGCGCGGGGCCTGCTCGCGGGCCGAGCTGGCGCGCGTCTCCGGCCTGTCCAAGCCCACCGTGTCGCTCGCCCTGGACAACGTCGAGCGGGCGGGCCTGGTCCGGGTGGCCGGGCACCGGACCGGCGTGCCGGGCCGGTCGGCCCGGCTGTACGAGATCCGGCCCGACGCGGGCCTGGTGCTCGGCCTGGACATCGGGCACGAGTACGTCCGCGGCGCGATCGCCGACCTGGCCGGGGAGGTCAGGGCCAGGGAGTCGTCGCGGGCCCACGCCACCAGCGTCCGCGGGCGGGTCGCCGAACTGGTCGGGCTCGGCGACCAGCTCTGCGAGGCCGCCGGCGTGCCGAGGTCGGCGATCACCCAGACGGTAATCGGCAGCCCCGGCGTGTACGACCCGCGGAAGAACGCCATGAAGCTCACCGGGGGGCTGCGCGGCTGGGACCGCCCGGCGGCGCTGGCGGGGCTGCGGGAGGCGTTCGGCCCCTCGCTGGTGATGGAGAACGACGTGGACGCGGCCGCGCTGGCCGAACGAGCGCTGGGGCACGGCCGCGACGTCGACCACTTCGCGTTCGTACACATCGGTACCGGCATCGGCATGGGGCTCATCCTCGGCGGCCAGCTCCTGCGCGGGGCGCACGGCGTCGCCGGGGAGATCGCGTTCCTCCCGATGTCCGGTGGCATGGGCGCCGACGAGCACGAGGCCCGCAAGCGCGGGACGCTCGAGGCGGCCGCGTCGGCCTCCGGGGTCGTCCGGGCCGCGCGTCGCGGGGGCATGCGGGGTCCGGTGTCGGCGCGGCGCGTCTTCGCCGCCGCCGAGGGCGGTGACGAGCGGGCCGCGGCGGTCGTGGCCGAGGAGGCGCGGCTCGTGGCCAGGGCCGTCTGCGCCGTCATCACGGTGGTGGATCCTGAGCTGATCGTGCTGGGCGGCGGGATCGGCCGGGCCCCCGGCTTCGCCGAGGCGGTCCGCCGGGAGCTGGAGCAGATCGCCCCGGTCCTGCCCGCCATCAGGGTCAGCGCGCTGGGTACCGACGCCGTCGTCGACGGCTGCCTGACCGCGGGCGCCGACCTGGCCTGGGGCCGGGTAATGACCGGGCTGCCCACCGCCGCGTCCAATGACGGCGTGCGGCCCGTCTTCCTTACGCCCGGCGGCTTAGGACCGCAGGTACGAGGCCCCGTTGAGGTCGAGGATCGCGCCGCTGGCCCACTGCGCCTGGTCGGAGGCCAGGTAGACGACCGCGGCGGCGATCTCCTCGGGCGTCGCCACCCGGTTGAACGGGCTCTGCGCCCGGATCTCGGCACCGCGCTCCGACGCCAGGTCGGCCGCGGCCATCTCCGTCTCCACGTACCCGGGCGCCACGCTCGCCACCGAGATCCCGTACCGGGCCAGCGCGCGCGCCATCGACTGGCCGAACGAGTTCAGGCCCGCCTTGCTGGCCCCGTAGGCCGGGTGCCTCGGCTCGCCGCGGAACGCGCCGCGCGAGGTCACGTTGATGATCCAGCCGCCGGTCTGTTTCATGTACTGCACCGCGCACCAGGTCACGTTGGCGGCGCCGGTGAGGTTGACGGCCAGGGTCTCGCGCCAGGCTTCCTGCCACTGCTCATAAGACGCCTCGGTGATCGGGTGCCAGAGGTAGATCCCGGCGTTGTTCACCAGCACGTCCAGGCCGCCCAGGTCTCCGGCGGCCGCGTCGACCATCCGCCGGACGGCCTCGGCGTCGGCCAGGTCGGCGCGGACGATCGTGTGGCCGCGCCCGGGCAGCCCGGTCACCACCTCCTCGGCGAGCGCGGCGGAATCCCGGTGGTGCACCGCCACCCGGTCGCCCTGCGTGGCGAACGCCTGCGCTATCGCCCGGCCGATGCCCCTGGACGCCCCGGTGACCAGGACCGCGCGGCTCACTTCGCCTCGCACAGGGACAGCAGCGTGGTGGACGTGGACCAGTTCCTGGCCGTCACCGGGAGGCGCTTCTTGCCGGTCCCGACGATGCGGAACAGCGCCTCGGACAGCTCGCTCTTGCCGAACCCGTCCGGCGTGTGCAGGTACAGGGCCTTCCCGATCGCTGTGATGGTGTCGCGGCTGCCCTTGGCCGCGGCCGCGCTCTCGGCGGCCTTGATGCGGTCCAGCAGCTCCTGGCTCGGCTCGGCGCCCAGGAACGCCACGTGGACGAGCTTCGGGTTCGGCTCGTCGCCGTACGGGTTGTCAGCCAGGATCCGGGCCAGCTCGTCCCTGGACAGCACCACCACGGCCGGGTTGATCCCGAACTTGCCGGCGATGGCCGCCTCGAGGCCCGACGCCAGCGCCGCCGTGTCGGTCTCCTCGGTGGTGAACAGCACGTTGCCGCTCTGGATGTAGGTGCTCACCCCGGTGTGCCCGAGCGAGGTCACGACCTCCCGCAGCTCGGCCATGGGGACCTTGTTCTTCCCGCCGACGTTGATCCCGCGCAGCAGCGCGACGTGTGATGCCATGCCGTAATTGTGCCTGGGCCGTCATTGTGCCCGGTGCGCGTCGCGGAGGTGGGCGGCGAGGATGTCCGCGCCGAAGTCGCTGCGCGGGCGGCGCAGCACGGTGTGCGCGTGGTTGCCGTCGGCGGTGGTGTCGTACTCGATGAGCAGGTCATCGCCTTGGACCCGGTAGTAGTGCCGCGTGCCGGGCAGGACCGGGCCCTCCCAGGCGAAGTGCAGTTCGGCGGGCTCGAGCCGGGCGGCCTCGCGGGCCGCCAGCTCGGCGGGGAGCCGGCCCAGGTAGAGCGCGACCAGCTCGCTCAGCACGGCTCGCGCCGCGGGCCCGAGCTTGCCGCTGGCCACGCCGAGCGGCGCGATCTGCTGGCTGGCCGCCGGGTTGGTCCCGGTGCGGATGTCGCCGGGCGCCTGGCCGGCGACCACGGCCGCGGCCCGTCCCGCCGGTCCCATCGCGTCGAGCAGCGCCCGCGCCAGGTCCTCCTCCGGGCCGAGCGGCCGGGACACCGGCCGCCCCGCGTAGCTGACGCAGGCCGGGTTGGCGCCGAGGAAGACCGGGGCGGGGGAGACCAGATCGCCAGCCACGGTCATCGTGACGGACAGGTGGTGCCCCTCGAACCGCCACGACCACGGCGCCTCGCCCGCGGGCTCGCCGAAGACGCTGACCCAGTAGTCGTTGCTGTGCCGGCCCCGCCGCCACTGCTCGTGCCGGTCCAGCACCTCCTCCAGGGCGACGACGGCCATCGCCTGGGCGTAGGCGTGCTCGCTCAGCCCGGTGGCCAGCAGCCGGTGAGCGGCCTTGCGGGCGGTCGAGTCCAGCTGGGTCAGGCACACGCCGGGGCGCCGCCGCGGCCGGTACTCCAGCCACCGCCGTGCCGCGTCGTCCGTGAACGGCCGGGCCGCCAGCGCCCGCTGCTCGTCGCCGAACGCCGCCAGAAGGGCCAGCGCGGCCGTTCGCATCTGCTCGGGTACGCTGTCGGCGCTCACCCTCCCGGTATAGCAGGCGTGCTCAGGGGACCGGGCGCTCAGCTACCGATATGCGCAACGGCATGCGTAGGCGGATCGGCGCGGCCGACCGTACTCCGTAGCCATATACGTACACCCGGCCTGGCCAGATAGACAATTCAGGGAACCATTCCGCAGCGCGAAAGAGACGTGCCTGATCAGTATGGAATTCCCGCTCCCCGAGTGCGACCGTGAAGTCGTCCATCAGCATGCCACGCAGTGGCTGGAATGATCGGGAGAACGCCCATGACAATGGATGCCCAAGAGCGGTCCGAGTTCGTCGACGCGTACACGCGCGTCCTGATTACGACGTGGTCGAACGAGGAATTCGCCGCGCGCCTGGACCAGGACCTGCGGGGCGCGCTGGCCGAATGCGGCCTCGTGCTACCGGCCGACGCGATCGCGGAGCGGGTCCGCGACGTCCCTGACGTGCAGCCCGAAGGAGGCCTCGACGTCCAGATCGACGCCTGGGAGCGCGGCTTCGAGACCGGCCACTTCTACCTGCACATCCCGGACGCCCCGGACCTCGACATCTCCGAACTCACAGAGGGCGAGCTTGAGGCCATCGCGGCAGGAGAGATCAACATCTACTGCTGCTGCTGCCCGTGCTGCTCCTGCTGAACAAGCCTGAGCACGGCGGCGGCGACGTCCTGCCGCCGCCGCGCTCGTCATGGCCGGAGCAGCAGCCGCTGGCCCCGCAATCGCCGGGGGACCAGCGGGGTGTCCCATTCGGCCGTTCCGAGCTGGCGCAGTCCGGGGAATCGGCGGGCGAGCTCGCCAAGCAGGATGCCGCCCGCCAGCCGGACCAGTGGCGCGCCGAGGCATACGTGCGGGCCGGCGCCGAACGCGAGGTGCGGATTCGGCGAGCGGAGCGGGTCGAACGAATCGGGATCGGCGAACACGGCGGGATCCCGGTTCGCGGCCGCGGTGATGAGCAGCACGCGGGCGCCCGCGGGTACCGGCACGCCGTGCAGCTCAACGGCCTGCGTAGCCACCCGTGCGGTGAACGGTATCGGCGTCGCCAGCCGTACGAGCTCGTCGATCACCTGGCTGTTCAGCTCGGGAGCTGGCTGGGTCAGGCACTCGAAGCTCTTGTCCTGCGCCGTGAGCCAGTAGGCGGCCTGGCCGGCGAGATCGGCCAGCGGCAGGAATCCGCCGACTACCGCCAGGCTGACGATGCCGAGCATCTCGCTCCTGGTCAGCCGGCGATCGGCGGCGAGCCGGGTCAGCGGGCAACTCACGCCGGCGGCTTCCAGCGCCTCAACGTGCTGCTGCATGAATTCGGCGAACTCACCGGCCGCCGCGGTGCCGGCCCGCCCGGCCGCGGGTCCGGCCAGCGGATCCAGGTTCACCGAGATTCTCCTGGCCAGGTCGGTGAAGGTGGCCCGGCGTTCGGGCGGCAGCGCGAGTACGTATGCGAACACCTCCACCGCGAACGGCTCGCCGATGTCCGCGGTCGGGTCGGCCACGTCCTGGTCCGCCAGCTCGCCGACCAGGCGGTGCGCGGCCGCCTCGAAGTCGGGGGCCGCGACGCGCAGAGCAGCCGGGCCGAGCAGCAAGGCGCCGGGTCCGCGGAGTCGGCCGTGGTCCGGCGGGTCGGAGTTGAGCATGGAGACCGGCAGCTCGTCGTCCCGCGTCCGCTGACGCTGCCCGAGCGACGCCGAGAAGCGGCGGTCCGCCAGCACCGCCGCGCAATCGGCGTGGGTGGTGACGAACCACAGGCGGCTGAACCGGTCATAATGCACCGGGCTGTTCACCCGCAGCCATTGATAGGCGGGATACGGATCGGTCCGGCCGGCCGGGGAAAATGGGTGCGACAGATGGGGCGGGAGAACAGTTCCGGAAATCTCGGTCACCAGGCCGATATTAGGCTTGTGCAAGCGGTGGCGGCAATGGCGGTTTCCAGTCCGGGGGAGCCGTCAGGTGTCCGCTGACGTAGCCATTGTCGGAGCCGGGATCAGCGGCTTGGCCTGCGCCGCAGAGCTATCGCGGCAGGGCGTATCCGCGGTGATTTTCGAGGCACGGGCCGTGATAGGCGGGCGCATCTGTACCTACGAGCCGTCGGACGGCGGCCCCGTGCTCGAACTCGGGGCCCAGGTGATCCACGGCGACCGCAACCCAGTGCGCGACCTGGCCGAGCACGGGATGCGAGCCAGCTCACCGCGATCAGGGCCGGTTCCCCGGGACGTCACCGCCTGGGCGGTGCTGGGCGGCCGGGTCAGGCCGTTCGGCGTACTCGCGAGCGGCGGTGCGCCACCCTGGGCGGTGGAGCAGCGGCTGACCGCGGACGGGGGTGACCAGGGCGATGTCCCGGTGTCCGAGTGGTTGGAACGGCAGGGGCTCGCCGACGGTAACCTGCGTACTGCGGCCGAGTGGTTCCGGCAGAACTGGGCCGCCGAGCCGGCGATGCTCAGTGCGCCCGGGGTCGCCGCAGCCCGTCGTGGCGACCGCCCCGGCGACGGGGAGTTCGCCTTCGAGGGCGGCTTCGGGTCACTGACCGACGCGCTCGCGCCGGGACTTGACATCCGGGTCGGCACGCCCGTACGCGCACTGAACTGGTCACCCGGTCGGGTCGAGCTGACGACAGAAGAAGGCGAGCGGATCGCCGCACGCGCGGCCGTCATCACCGCACCGCCGCCGGTGATCACCGGCGGGCGGCTGGTCATCACGCCGTTGCCGGTGCAGAAGGCCGCCGCGGCGGCGGCCCTGCCGTCGGGCGATGCACTGTGCGTGATCGCAACCTTGTCGCGCGAGGTCCCCGAATCCGGGGTGGTATTCGACGCCGACGGAAACCTGGGCTTCGTTCGGTACACGCGGCGGCGCCCTGAGGTGCTGATCGTGGCCAAGGCCGCGGCGGCGGCGGCCGTCCGCACGGCCCGGCTGGAGGACGTCGTCGGCTCGGTGCTGCCCCGGCGGATGACCGCCGATGTCATCAGCGCGCGAGTCGCCGACTGGGGCGCTGACCCATGGTCGGCGGGTGCGTTCTCCTACCCGAAGGTTGGCTGCGGGTGGGCGAGCCCGGCCTGGGCGCGGCCGATCGCCCGGACCTTGTTCTTCGCCGGAGAGGCGACGACCGCACGATCTCTGCCCCCCACGGTGCACAGCGCCCTGGGCAGCGGGCTCCGCGCGGCAGGCGAACTAGTGGAGGCATGGGGACGATGATGACACCGAACGGCGGCGAGCCGGCCATGGGCGGCTGGCACCTGCTGGCCCTGGCTGATGAGGTAAAGGATCAGGTGACTGGCCTGGCCCTGGGGTCGCGCGCGCTCGTCGCCGTACGCGACGAGCCCGAGGGCCAGGTCCGGGTGTTTGACGGGACCTGCCCGCACCGGGGTGCGCACCTGGGCCACGGCGGGCGAGCTACCGGGCAGAACGCGATCGTCTGCCCGTTCCACGGCAAGCGGATCGGCCTGGGCGAGGGCACCGGGCGGCTGTGCGTCCGCGAGCACGAGGTCATCGACGGCGGGGGCGCGATCTTCGTCAGGCTCGCCGATGTCCCCGCGCGGGATCACGGGTTCGCCCGAGTAGTCAAGGACATCCTGACGACCCACGTGCTGACCGGCGCCGTGATCGGCCAGGTCCGGGTCCCGCCGGAACTGATCATCGAGAACGCGTTCGATTGGATGCACTTTCCTACGGTGCACCTCATCCGCCGGATGTCACGTCCGAGGGTATGGCTCGGCCCGGAGGGCGAGCTCAATATCACGACCGCCTTTCATACCGACGCGCCGGACTGGGAATCGGCTGAGGGCGACTTCGCCAGCGCCTTCCACGCCAGGGCGTTCAGCCCGAACCTGGTCGTCTCCGAGCTCGGGTCCGGCACGTCGAGCAAGTTCGTGTTCACCGGTGCGCTGCCCGCGCCCGCGGGGTGTGTAGCCCGCATCGCGGTCGCCCTCCGCCAGGGAACGCCGGCGGCGACGATCGCCTCGCTAGTCGACGGTTCCAAGATCGCCTTCGAGGAGGACCTGTTGATCTGGGACCACCTCAACCTGAGCGCCGTGCCCCGGCTGGACGCCAGCGACGCTCCGGTGCTGGCGTTCCGCGCGTTCTGCGCCTCCTTCGCGCGGCAGGCGCCGGTGCCCGTGGCGGCCGGCCACGCGGGCCGTTGAGCGCGGCCCGGGTGGACATCCATCTCGAGCGGGCCGGGCGCGGTCCTGCCATCCTGTGGATACACGGCTACACCATGGATCGCACGATCTGGTACCCCCTGTGGGACAAGCTGCCTGGCTTCCGGCATTGCGGCGTCGACCTGCCCGGGCACGGCCGGTCCGGGCCGCTCCGCGACGGTGAGACGCTCGCCGGCCTGGCCGCGCGGATCATGGAGGTCGCCGCGGCCGAGGGGGCAGACCAGGTTGTCGGGCTTTCCTTCGGGTCGGCCGTGGCGTTGCAGCTGGCGATCAGTTATCCGCAGGCGGTCCGTCGGCTGGTCGTGGCCGCTCCGACGATCGCAGGCGCCCTGTCCGACGCCGGAGCCGCGCGCCGGGAAATGCAGCTGACCATGCTGTACCGGATGGCCGGGCCGGGTCCGCACATGACCAGGCTCTGGATGACCTCACCGCCCGACATCTTTCGCGGAACCGAGAGCCACCCGCCGCTGCGCGAGCGGTTGCGACGGATCATCGACGGCCATCGCTGGGCGGAGCTGAAGTGCGGGGCGATGCGCTCGCTGGCCTCGCACCTGCACACCGACGCTGACCTTGGCCGCGTGACCGCCGCGACGCTGGTCATTACCGGTGACCAGGATATGCCCGCCTTCCTGGCCAACGCGTCCCGGCTCGCGGCCGTCGTCCCGCGGTGCGACCGCCTGAGCGTGCGGAGGCTGGCCACCTGTGCCTAATCGAGCGCGCGGACGAGGTGGCCGGGCCGCTGCGAGCTCACCTGGCCGCCGCCGGCTGAAGGCCTCAGGTGAGCTGCTGGCCCGCCAGCGACGCGAACAGGCCGTCCTGGTCGGCCAGCAGCTCGTGGTAGCTGCCCTGCTGAACGATCCGGCCCTGGTCAAGCACGACGATGCGATCCGCGCCCCTGACGCTGGACAGCCGGTGCGCGATGACGATCCGGGTCGCCTTGAGCTGCCGCGTGCTGTCGGCGACGATCGCCTGCGCCGGGTTGTCCAGCGCGCTCGTGGCCTCGTCGAGCAGGATGACGCGGGGCCTGGACAGCAGGGCCCGGGCGATCATGATGCGCTGGCGCTGCCGCCGGACAGCGTCGGCGCGCCGTCGAGCAGCGTCGTGTTCATCCCCATCGGCATCGCCGCGATGTCGGCGTCCACGCCGGCGATCCGCGCGGCGGCCCACGTCGTCGGTGGAGTAGCCGAGCTGCCGATGATGCCGGCCTTGATGCTTCCGGCCAGCAGCTCGGCGTTCTGCATGACCACCCCGCACTGGCGGCGTACCGCTCCGGCGTCGAGCCTGGCCAGGACCTGGCCGTCGAAGCGGACCGATCCTGCCGTCGGGTCTCGAAGCTGAGTAGCAGGCGGATCAGCGTCGACTTGCCGCAGCCGGTCGGACCGACGACGGCGACGAATGACCCCGCCTCGACCCGGATGCTGACGTCATCGAGGACCAGCGGCATGCCGTCCCCGTAACGGAAGCTGACGTGGCTCAGCTCGATGTGGCCCGCCAGCTCACCGGGGCGGGCCAGACCCGGTGCCGCCTCCGGTTCGGCGACCAGAATCGGCTTGATCCGCTCGAGCAGCGGAACCACGTTCAGTGAAGTGATCGCGGTCGCGGTGAACTGGAGCGCCGCGCTGGTCAGCAGTATAAAGGCGCGTAGAACGACAAGAACGCGGCGATCGGGACCTGACCGCGCATCGGGCCGGCGACGATGCCGAAGACGGTGATCGAGCACAGCAGGGGGAAGACGGCGTTGAAGGTGATGAGCAGGTTCTGCACGCGCCGGGCCCGCATGGCGAGCGCGCGGCTGCGCGTGAAGACCGCCGACCACTGGAGGAACGCCCGGTCTCCGCGGCTGCCACGCGGAGCTTCGGCAGGCCGGTCAGGAACTGGAACACCAGGGTGGACAGCTCCCGCTTGGTGTCGTACCAGCGGCGCTGCAGCGCAAGTCGCGGGAACCGGCCAGCGTGCAGACGAGCGCGTAGGCCGCGATGAGGCCGGCGATGAGCGCGAGCCTGATGTCGTAGAAGAACACGAGCACCAGGTTGACCCAGCCGGTGAGCAGCCCGAGGACCGCCGTCGTGACGAGTCCGGACCGGGCATCCTGTGCTGCGCTACGCCGAGCGCCGCCACGGCCAGGTCGCCGGTCGAACGTGAGCCGAAAAAGCCGGCGGGCAGCGAGAGCAGGCGTCACCCGCCCGCGGACTCCACCCCGAGGCCGACCTTCCCTCCAGCCGGAGCGGGCGAAGTTCTCCACCACCGCGATGACGGCGGCCACGAAGGCTCCGCCGATCACCAGCAGCGAGCCCTGGACGATCAGACTGTGCTGGGCCCGCACGACGAAGACCCCGAGCACCTGCCCGGTCATGATCGGGGCGAGCAGGCCGATCAGGGCCACGGTCAGGCTGGTGAGCAGGATCCGCACCAGGTCATGGCGGGCCCCGGAGACGGCGAAGCGCAAGAGCGCACCGATCCGGTCCACGCCCGGCGGGACCGGGCGGACCAGGACCGTCGCGTGATCGCCGAAGCCGGCCGCCGCCGCCTCGGTGAGCCGGATCATCCGGCCCGCCTGCGGGTCGGCCAGCACGTATCCGCCTCGCGCGGCAGCAGCGCGCACACCCGTCCGTCCGCTTCGCGCTGGCCGAGCAGCGGGCCCACGTCGCGTCGCCACCAGGTGCCGTCCAGCCGGATCGACCGCGTCGGACGCCGTTCACCAGCGCGATGCGCTGCACCGGGTCGCTGACCAGCCCGGTGGGCTCCGCCGCGTCCGGGGCGCGAACCGAGAAGCCCAGGTAGGAGGCGGCGAGGCGGAAGGCGGCGAGATCGGGTGGGTCAGCGGCCACCTCGGCCAGCCGGACCCGCGCCCGCGTCTGGCGGGCGACCAGGTCGAGTGACCTGGCCGCGGACCTGAGCGCCGCGCCTTGACCGGCGGTCCCGGACCGCAGCGCCTCGTCTTCGGCCGCGGACCACCGCTCCGCGTCGTGACAAACGGCGGACAGCAACCGGGCCAAGTCCCGGGCAGGTACCGCCACAGCGAGCCGTCGGCGATCAGGTCCTCGGTGGGACGCGCGACCACCCGCGTCTGCCGGTCGGGGACGAGCCAGTCCAACTCGGTCAGGCAGAACCTCCCCCGCTCGGTCGGCTGCTCGGTGAGGCCTTCCTGCCGGGCGGACCCGCCGGATATCCGCACCGACTGGACTCCCAGGCCGGCGGGCCTCGGCGCGCCGCCACCGAGGTGGCGACGCAGGCGGCGAAGCTGGTGACCGCGGTGGGCGGCTGGCCCCGGGGCACGGCCGCGGCGATCACCGCCAACCCGGCATCGACCCCCCGTGCGAGCTGGCGGACCGCCACCGCGCGTTCCGCGATAGGCCCGCCGTCGGCGCAGGCCGAGGTGAGCCTGGCCGATCCAGCCGGGACAGCACGGCACCGGGCACCACGCCGCGCCACGATCGCGTGCCGGCCCGGCGCGACGGGCCCATGAGCACCGTGCCAGCGGGCACCCGGCCCAGCGGGAGCCAGCGCCCCGCCGGCCTGCTGGCCCAGGCGGACCGCGAACAGGTCGACCTCGCCATCTCCACGAGCACGACGATCCGCTGGTCACCGAGCACGACCAGCGGATCGTCGTTCGGGTCGACGCGATCGGCCGAGCCGGCAGGACCCCGGCGAACGCCGCCGTGGCACCGGCGAACGCCGCCGCCGTCACGTCGCGGCCCCCGAGCTGGTCCCCGGCCCGACGAGATCGGCGTAGGGCCCGTCCCGGGCGAGCAACTCGGCATGCGTGCCCCGGTCCGCCGCCACGCCGTCGCGCAAGACGATGATCTCGTCGGCGCCGCGCACGGTGGAACCCGGTAGGCCATGATCAGGCAGGCGCAACCCCGGCGGCGAAGGCCGTCGACCACCTGGCGCTCGACGTTAGGGTCCACGGCGCTGGTCGCCTCGTCGAGTATGACCAGGGCCGGGTCGCAGACCAGCGCCCTGGCGAGTTCCAGGCGCTGCCGCTGGCCGCCGCTGAAATTCCGGCCAGCCTCGCTGACCGCGCTGTGGATCCCGCCGGGGCGCTGTCGTTGTCGTCGTACAGCGCCGCAGACCGCAGGGCGAGGACGATCGCGTCATCGGGCACCGAGTCGTCCCACAGCGTCAGGTTGTTCCGGACGGTGACCCCGAACAGGTAGATCTCCGGGTGACGTAGGAGACCGAGGCGGCTGCCACCTGCCTCGAGATCTCCTCGCGCGCCATGCCGTCCAGCAGGATCTGCCCGGACCACGGCGCGATAGTCCGGCGGCCAGCCTGCCGATGGTGGATTTCCCGCTGCCCGACCGGCCCACGATCGCGACCGTCCGCCCGGCGGCGATCGTGAACGAGACGTCCCTGATAAAGGGCTCAGACTGGCGGTGGTAGCCGAACGTCACGTTCCTGAACTCCAGGTGCCCGGTCAGCCGCGAGCACACCTGGCGGGCGTCGCGGTGAAGGCCGGATCCTGGCTGGCCTCCGCGTCGCGCAACCTGGTCAGGTCGGCCGTCATGTCCTGAATCCGCTGGCCGAAGGTGGTGAGCTGGGTGACGGGGGCGGTGAGCGAGACCAGCAGGCTCTGGAACGCGATGAGCAGCCCCAGGCTCAGCGCGCCCTCGGTCACGCGCAGCCCCCCGACGAGCAGGATCAAGCCGGTGTTGACCATGGCGATAAGCGCCGGCAAGACGGAGACCACGGCGGCGGGAGCGCCCTGCCGCTGCCGCGCGGTGATGACCTTCGCGAGCGAGTCGCCCCAGCGCGCGAAGGCGTTGGTTCGCCGCCGGTGGCCTTGACCGTCTCGATCAGCCTGATCGTGTTGAAGTCGCCGAGTTGAGCTTGCCGCGCTCAGCGCTGGCCGCCTGCACGGCATCGGTCCTGGCCCGCGCCACCAGCCGCAGCGCGGCCACGTTGAGCAGCGCCATCGTGAGCCCGATCAGGCCCAGGGCCACGTCGATGTGGATCAGCAGGGCCGCGTAGAAGCCGATGAGCAGCAGGTTCACTACGTTCAGGGCGACGTCGCGCGACAGGACCTCCGCCACCGTGTCGTTGGCGCGGAGCCGGCCCTCCACCTCGGCCGGCTGACGGTGCAGGTAGAACTCGATGGGCAGGCGCAGCAGATGGCGGAAGAAGCGGGCTCCCGACGTGCCGGCCAGCCGGGTTTCGATGCGGAGCATGTAGTGCCGCTGCACCAGGGTGAGTCCGGCCGCGACGATCACGGTCGTGATCATCGCCACCAGCAGCGGGCCGATGTAACCAGGAGCCGTGCCGGTCAGCACGTCGTCGATGAAGACCCTGGTGAATGCGGGGCTGACCAGCCCGGGCACCACCAGCAGCAGGCTGGCCAGGAGCACCAGCGCCGCCGCCGAGCCCACGGGCTGCCGGCGGGCGAGCAGCGCCTCGCCGACGCCGGTCCGGTGGCCGCCGCGGCGGAACTGCGGCCCCGGCTTGAACGTGAGCACGACGCCGGTGAATCCGGAGTCGAACTCCGCCCAGTCGATGTACCTGGGCCCGCGGGCGGGATCGTTGACCGCCACCCTGGTCTTGCCGAACCGTCTCCGGACGCCCTCCACGACCAGGAAGTGGTGAAACGCCCAGTAGATGATGGCCGGCTTGCGCACGTCGGCGATCCGCTGCGCCTCCATCCGGAAGCCCTGCGCGACCAGCCCGTGGCTGCGCGCCACCGCCAGCACGCTGGAAGCCCTGGCCCCGTCCCTTGAGACCCCGCAGGCCACGCGCAGTTCCTCGAGCGGAACGAACCGCCCGTAGTACCCGAGGATCATGGCCAGCGCCGCGGCTCCGCATTCGACGGCTTCCATCTGAATGACCGACGGCGTACGCCGTCGTCGGCGCCGACGCGTCTCCCACGGGGGTACGGCCGCTGCGCTTGACGTGTCTTCCGGCACCGTTACCGGCCGAACAGGAGCGTGATCGGTGCCAGTTCACCGAGGGCGATCGTGCCGGTCGCGGGGACGATCACGGGCAGGGGCTGCGGTGGCCCCGCCGCCGTGGTCCACGAGTAGCCGGTAGCCGTGTGAGCGTCCCTTCGCAGGGCCACGGTCACCAGCAGCATCCCGCCGTCGGCGCCCAGCTGGCTGGCCGCTACCGGCCCGCCGGCCAGCGCCACCTCCTCTTGCTGCGTCAGCGGGAACTGGCTGACCGACTGGACCTGGCCCCGCAGCAGCCCGAACGCCGCCGACGGTGCGGACGCCACGGCCAGGCCGACACTCTCACCCGGCGCGATCCCCGTGACCTGGCTCGGCGCGACGAAGAGCAACGCGAGCTGCTGGCTGCCACCTGACGCGCCGCGCTCGAGGGCGGCCACCGGGGTGCCGGCGCCGATCACCTCGCCGTCGCTCACCTCGGTGCCGATGACCTCGCCGGAAAAGAGGGTCCGCACCTCGTGACTGGCGCCCTGCGGGTCCTGCACGACCGCGATGTCCTGCCCGGCCCTGACCTGGCTGCCGTCGCTGACGGTGATCCGGGTCACCAGGCCCGTGTACAGGCTCTCCACCTCCGCCGTGCCGTAGGGGCTAGTGATGAGGCCACTGGCGCTGACGGTCACCGGCAGCCGCCCGAGAAACGCCCAGCCGAGCGCGGCGATCGTGGCCGTGCCGAGCGCCAGGAGGGCCAGCCAGCCGCGCGGTGAGGTCAGCTCGGTCGGGGCATCGAACTCGTCTGGTTCGCGCTGCTTGGCGAGCGCCTTGAACCGGTAGCTCACCGGCGCTCCTCACGAACCGCTGTCAGGCGCCGGGGTGCCGACCACGATCTCGCCGACGCTGCCCTCGGCGTGGTAGGCCAGACCCGACGCGGTGGCAAAGTCGGCGGCGTCGCCGCCGCCGAGCCCGCACACGCCGAGGCCCATGGCCGTGCCGACGAGGTAGATCGTCTGGTACAGGACACCGACGTGCTTGAGGATCAGCGAATAGCCGATCGCGTGGTACTTCCACATGATGCGGCCGAAGCGCGCGGTGATGATCAGCACCACCTGCGGGTCGGCGGTCATGATGCCGGCGGCGCGGGCCGCCCCCACCAGGGGGGCCGTGGCCCGGCCGGGCTCGGCGACGCGCTCGAGCGCGTGGTCGGCCGCCGCGTAATGCCACAGGCCGGGCTCGATCCCGCGGCACTGGGTGATCAGCGGGTAGATCTCCAGCTCGTGCAGGGCGCCGCCGGCGGGGTACGGCCGGTCGGCCGCCTCCTGGCCGTCGCCCCCGGCGAACACCCGCCGGATCCGGGCCGACCGGTAGAGCAACTCGCCGAGCTGGTCGAGCCCGATCGGCGCGGCCGCGTTGTGCGCCCGGACCGACCGGCGCCGCTCGAGTACCTCGGTGAACGGCGGGTCCGCCTTCGCGGTCACCGCCAGGTCAGGCCGGGGCAAGTCGATGCGCGGTCCCGGGAAGGCCTCGGGCAAGGCCGGCCACGGAGGGAAACGTCCGGCCAGGGGGTAGCTGCCTGCGTAACCGCTGACCGTCCTGGCGCCGCGGCTCCTCGCGTGCAGCCAGAGGTCCGCCGGATGCCACGCGGCGAACGAGGCGTCGGCTCCCTCCTGGTCGGCCTCGGGTCCCCCGGGGGCCAGCAGGCCGGCTCCGGCCAGCAGGTCGACGACCGGTCGCGCCAGCTCGGCGCTGAGCCCGCCGACGCCCTCGCTCAGGGCAGTCCACTGCGCCAGGCCGCCCAGCACCCCGGCGACCGCGGGTCCGAGCTCGACGACCGCGTGGCCGCCGGGCCTTTCGGCGGCCAGCTGACCGCCGACGGCGCGGATCAGGGTGAAGCGCGACAGCTTGACCACCGCGGGCGCCTGCGCCGCGGTGCCCGCTCGGGCGCCGAGTGCGGTCGGCCGCAGCCGGGCCACCGGCCCGTCCTCGGTCAGGACGCTGCGCTCGAGCAGCCCCGCCGTGTCCAGCCTGGTGATCGCGGCCTGCCAGCGGAGCAGCCCGTCCAGGCCGTCGGCCGTGATCACCTGCTGCCGGGCGTCGGCCTCGGCGACGTCCCGGTCGGCCAGCGCCAGCAGCAGGGCCCGGCTGGTCGCGGGCAGGGCGGGCAACCGCATGGACGCGTCGCCGACCACTACGGTGACCCGGTCGTCCGGGCCTGCCGCCGGGCGAACGCCGTCGCGCAGGCGGATGGCACGGGTCGGATGTGCGGTCAGTACGTCCATGACCTACCCCCCGCTAGAAAAAGACGCTCCGTGGGTTAAGCTCTGCTTCCGTCAGCGGCCGGTCCAGCCAGCCCAGGCGGGCCGGCCCGGTGTAGAGCCGCCCGGGAGCAAGACGGCGCCAGAAGTGCCGCAGCCCCGGGACCATGACCTTGACCACGCTCAGGTCCAGATCGGGGCGGGTCTGGTCGAGCACGAGGAGCTCAAGCCCCGCGGCCCGCACGACGTCCGCCGATAGCGCCACGGCGTCGGCCAGGTCCTCGAACTCGGGCCATCGGTAAGCGGCCGGGCCGCGCGCTGGCTGCTCCGGGTCGGGTGTCAGCCACGGCTCGTCCTCGATCGTCGCCTCCTTGAGCCAGGTCATCATGGCGGGATCGTTGTCCACGTAGACCGTGGCGCCTGACGCGTCGCGCTTGATGACCTGGGGGAGGAACTGATTGAGCTCGGTGAGCGCACGCCCGGCCGCGATCCGCGGGTCGAAGTGCGCGCCGAAGCCCACTAGGACGTCCTGCGCCGGGTGGGCGATCCGGTGCGAGACCGCGGCCATGGCCGGGATGCCGAGATCGTTGGTGACGTCGAGCATCCACAGGCTTCGGCCGAGGTCGGCGTAGAAGGCGCGCAGCCGGTCGACATACGGGTCGGCGATAGCGTCCAGGTCGAAGGCGGGGGGCCGGATCCGGTTGTACCACCACAGTGCGATCGCGTCGCGTTCCACCAGCTCCAGGAACCCCTGCACGATCGCGTCCTCGCGGGTGCCGCCGGCCGCATTGCCGTTGGAATCGGCGATGCAGTAAAAGTCGCGCTCCAGGTCAGGATGGCCGAACCAGGCGTAGGCCGCGGGCACGTACCGTACCTCGTCGCGGGTCAAGGACCAGCACGGCGACCAGTCGATGGGCCGGGTGTCGGGCAACCGGAATGGCACCAGATGCAGCCGGTTGACCGGATCGGCGTTCCAGGCGAGCCGGTGCTGGTACTGCCGGTCAGAGATCAGCATCAGCTCGTTCGGATGTACTGCCTGGTCAGAACCGAGTTCGGCGTACGTGGCGGTGCGGACAGGCTCGTCGCCCTGCCACACCCCGCTGTACCGCTCGATGGCCTCGGCCAGGGCGCTGACCCGGGCCTGCAAGTCGGTGCGCCCCTTCCCGCCGCTCTGACCGCGCACGTTCCGCCGGAGCAGGTCCATCCGATCGCGGACCATGGCGAAGTTGTGGCCGACGCGGTAGGCATAGCTGAGCCCGTTGTCCACGTCGCTCAGCGGAGCCAGCCAGATGACGGCGCCGGTGAGCGGGCTGACGTGGCGGCGCAGCCGCTCGTAGACCGCACCGGTCGGGGTGGAGCGCACGCCACCCTCGGCGCTAATCACCGGCCGGGACGTGATCGTGATCTTGGGGTCGCGCCCGCTGATCAGCGTCGGGTCGCCGCAGCGCGCGCACTGGGGCCTGCGCACGAGCACGTGCTCGTCGGACTTCATCCGGGCCAGATCGAGCGAGAAGATCTGGCCGTCGATGTTCGGCGCGCGGCCGGTGACGATCATGGTCGCGATCTCGGTCGCGAGCAAACCCGCCAGCACCGACGGCGCCGCCACCGGATACGAGGCCGGGGGCCGGATCGGCGCGGCGCGGTCCTTGGACAGCAGGTAACGCTCGACCTGCCGGTTGGCGCGCAGCCGCTGCGCCAGGCAGCACCAGCAGCCGGTCCGCCCGTGCTCCAGCAACGGCCCGACGTAGACCTCGCGACTTGACGCCTTCGCGAGCAGCCATGGCCTCGGCGGTGCGGCCAGCATCTGGTCGAGCTCGTCAAGGCGCGGATCCAGGTAGTCGTCCGCGATGACGACGATCAGCGCGTCGCGGCGTTCGGCCGCCTCATCCGGGCCGCAGCTGTGCGCGGTCATTCCCTCGGCCGCCAGCGCGGCGATCACGCTGGGCTCCGGCCCGCGGTCCAGCCCGACGACCGCGATCGTGGCCTCGCGCAGCGCGGTCTGCGCCGTCCCCGGATCGACGCCAAGCTCGTCCCAGTGCGCGATCTGGTGGTCAGGCAGATCCGGGCACCCGTCTGCTAGCTGGCCGAACGTTGCGATCTTCCGGATCGCGGCGAACGCCTGCGGAAGCGTGAACTCGCCGCCGACCGCGTGCGCGATCTGTGCGATCGTATGGCGGCCGTCCAGGTAGGGAAGCACCGCGATCGGCGCCCGGCCCTCGATCATGACGCTCCGACCCTCCGCGACGCGGAAGATGCGCTCGCCATAGACGTGGGTGGTGAAATTCGCCTTCAGCCTGGGTCGTTCCACACCGCATCCTCTTGAGCAATCAGGAAGGGACAGCAGAAATATAAGTGACGGTATTTCAGTTGAATGCTCGCAACATACGGTAGTCGCTGACAATACTGATGTTCCGGTTACGCACCTGCGCGGGACCGCTACGTATGCTCGTACGTGATCACCTGATTCGCTGCCCTGGCGCGTGCGTATTACTCGAATTTTCTCCGGCATTAGTTCCCGCGGAAAGATCGTAATTGACAGCGTAATGTCCCCGCGTTGACGATCTAGCTGACGGACCGCTCGATCACCGGACCTGGCGGACCGGCAGCGAAGGGCGCTGATGCACGTCCTGTTTTATATGCCTCCGTTCTACGGGCATCTCAATCCGACGCTCGCGGTGGCTGCCGAGCTCGCCCGGCGCGGCCACCGGGTCAGCTACGCCACGACCGCCGAGTTCGCCAGCCACGCCCGCGATGCCGGTGCCGTGCCGGTCATCTATGACGACCCATGGCGCCCGCTCGGCAGCGCCCGGGGCGTGCCCGTCAGCATGGGTGCCTCCGGCGACGGGGAAGGAACCGTGCCCGGGCCGGGCGTCACCGAAGCGCTGAGCGCTCAGCTGCGTGAGCTCACCGCGGTTCTCCCGCAGCTGATCCGGGCGTTCCCGGAGGCCGGCCCGGACTTGGTCGTCTGTGATCCGATGTGCTGGGCGGGCCTGGCCCTCGGGGCTCGCTGGCAGGTGCCGGTCGTCAAGAGCATCACCTCGATGCTGACGCATGCGCGCTGGTCGCTCGGCGACCTTCAGGCCAGGTTCGACCCGGCCGATCACCGCCTGCCGCAGGTGCTCGCGGCTACCTCGGCCATCCTGGCCCGGCACGGGACCGGGCTGACCGCGGACCGGCTGATCGGTGCTAGCGCGAAGCTTCCGGTCATCGTCTTCTACCCGCGGACGTTTGCGCTGCACGGTGATGAGTTCGGCCCGGAGGTCCATTTCGTCGGGCCCTGCCTGACCGGCCGGCGTCAGCAGCAGCCCGGCGGCGCCAGCGGCGGCCACCCCTGGCGCCCTCCCGGGGACCAGCCGGTGATCCTCGTGAGCCTCGGAACCGTGTTCAACCGGCAGCCGGATGTTTACCGCCTGTGCGTTGACGCGCTCGCCGAGCTGGGTGGCCACGTAGTTGCGGTGCTGGGCGGGATGGACGCGGCCCGGCTCGGTCCGTTGCCGCCGAATGCACAGGTGTACGAAGACCTGCCGTTGCCGGAGGTGCTGTGCTTTGCTGATGTCTTCGTCGGCCACGCCGGAATGACGTCCATTATGGAGGCACTGAGCGTCGGCGTTCCGATCGCCGCCTGGCCGCAGATAGCCGAGCACCGCCGCATCGCGGATCGGGTCGCCGAGCTCGGGCTGGGCATCAGGCTGGGGCCCGCAGACCAGACGCACCAGGGCCTGCGTCGCGCGGTGGCGGCCCTCAGGCAAGACCCCAGTGTCCGCGCCAGGCTGGCCTGGATGCGCGGGGAGATCGAGCGGGCGCCCGGAGCGTGCGCGGCAGCCGATGTCATCGAAGAGACCTGTGCCGAAAACAAGAATTAGTGTATACAATACATATATTTAGCAACTTTTTATATAAATAAATATGTCGCAACTGGCCGGAGAGGCGGCATGGAAAGTGCTGACATCAGGGCAGGAGTCAGAGCAGACGTCGATACTGAATGACCCATCTCGCGCGGTGCCGGCCGAGAGTTGCGTTCCGCCTGCCCGGGATCCGGTACGCGCGCAGCGAGGAGCTTCCGCGGGCGTGCCGGCGGAGTGCGGAAGCGCCGGCGACCTGCTGCACCGCAGGTCGGCACTGGCGGTGGCCGATGAGTGCCGCGCCCGCCTGGACTCCGGCCAGCCGGTGACGGTGATCATCGAGGGAGACCGAGGGTCAGGAAAGTCCGCCCTACTCCACGCGATGACCGACAGGTGCGGTGCCGCAGTGGTGCTGCGGGCCCGATGTCACGGCGCGGAGCGGGGCTTCAGCTTCGGCGTGGCGGGTCAGCTGATCGACCGCCTTTCCGGCGATCATGCTGGCGCCCAGGCGGCGATGGTACCGGGCACCGGGACGCAGGAGTTCAGCGAACGCGACCAGTACCGCCTTTTCGATCAGCTCTACCAGGTCATCAGGGCGGCCACCGCGCACGGGCCGGTCGTGCTGGAGATCGACGACGTCCACCTGGCGGATCCGCTCTCGGCACGCTGGTGCTCCTACGTGGCCCGACGGCTGGACGACGTGCCGGCCGCCGTGCTCGTGACCGCGGGCCACGGTGACGCCGCGGAGGGCGAACCCCACCCCGAAACCACCGGGCTGCTGGCTGATCTCGGTGCGCTGGCGCACTGCCGGGTGCTGCACACCGGCCCCCTGTGCGAGGCGTGCGCAGGAACCCTGCTGGCGCGGTGCCTTGGCCGGCCGGTAGAGCCGGACTTCGCCAGGTTGTGTCACGCCATGGCCCACGGTAACCCGCAGATCCTGGGTGCGGTAGCGGCCAGGCTCGCTGGAGCGGACGACGCCGGGCAGGGAACAGCGAGTGAGCTCACGGCCCAGGCCCTGGCCAGCGCGGCCGTGCGGTGGCTGCGGCAGGACAGCCCGGTGGAGGCCAGGGTGGCCGAGCAGTTCGCGGTCTGCGGCGGCGGATCCCTGGAGACGGCGGCCATGTTGGTCGGCCAGGGGGAGGACGTGGCGAGGAGGGCCCGCGCGATGTTGCGCCGGATCGGGCTGCTCGAGGCGGCCGCACCCGACCGGCTCGCGCACCCGGCGATGGGTAAGTTGATGGCGAGCCTGGTGCCGCCGCTGGAACGGGCCGCCATGCACGCCCACGCCGCCACGCTGCTGGCGCAGATCGGCGACTCGGCCGAATCGGCGGCCGAGCATGCCATGCTGGCCGGGACCATCGGTGAGCCCTGGGCCCGGCGGCTACTCCGCCAGGCCGCCCGGGAGGCCGCCGCGACCGGAGACTGGCCGCGTGGCGCCCGCTACCTCGGCCGCGCACTTCTTGAGCCAGGTGCGCCTCGCCACACCCTGGCCATCACCGCCGAACTAGCCATGCTGCACATACACCACGACGTCGGCGCCAGCCTGCGTCGCGCAGCGGTCGCGGCGGACCTAGCGGCCGATGACCCGGAGTCGGCGGCGGCCCTGGCCGTGTTCGCCCATATCACGCTGGTGGTCGAGGACGGCCACACCGCGGCGGCGTTCTGCCGCGCGGCCGCAGAACTCGCTGCGGCAGCGGCCCCTGAGCGCCACGCCCTGCTGCGGCTGGCTGCGTCGGCCCTGCTGTCCGGGCAGGCGCTGCCGCCCGAGCTCGCCGCCGGAGTCCTGCGGGCCACGCGCCTGCTCGCCCGCGGCCCCGCGGACGCGGCGGCGCGTCAGATGCAGTCGGCCCTCGCCCTGAGCACGGCGGCCCGTGGCCGGGCCCGGGGCCGCTGCCGGGCCCTCGCCCTTCGTTCCGCGGCCGGAGGCCAGCTCACCTTCACCGACCCGGTCCCGTCCATCCTGGCCTGCGCCGCATTGGCCCTGACCTGGGTAGGCGAGCTTGACGCCGCATCGGACACGTGCGCACAGGCGATCGAGGCCGCCTACCACATGGCGTCACGCAGCGGTGAGGCGGTAGCGCTGCTCGTCCGCTCCGAGATCGCCTTCCAGCGCGGCAACCTAACGGCCGCGCTGAATGACGCCCACCAGGTACTCCAGCTCTTCGAGGCGGTAGGAGCGACGGGCCTGCGCGGGGCTCGCGGCTGCCGCGGCCCTGACCCGGGTGCGCCTGTTGCGCGGTGAGCCTGGCGCGTTTCCCGCCCGTGCGGCGTTCCCGCGGGCGTTCGGGCATCCGTTCATACTCGCCCTTCAGCAAGAAGCGCGCGGACTGACCGCGGCCGCCCAGGGCAATCAGGCTCTCGCGCTGCGCAGGTACCTGGAATGCGGGCGTCACCTGATGGCAGCAGGGATCCTCTAACCCGGCCTGCTCGGCCTGGCGCAGCAGGGCGGTTACCGCACTTGCTGCGCTCGGCCGACGCTGGGAAGCCAGGACGCTGGGGACGGCGAGATCATCTTGGCCCGCGCCTGGGGAGCGCCCGGCCCGCTTGGCCGCGCCCTGGTGGCCGGGGCGGCCGCCTACGAAGGCCCAGCGCGGCGCGAGCTGCTTTGTGAGGCCGTCTCCGTGCTCGAGGGCAGCGATTGCCGGGTGGAACTGGCGCGGGCCCTCATCGAGCTCGGCTGCGAGTTGCGCGCCGACGTGACCGAGCCCAGCCGGGTGGCCCGCGAAGTCGCAAGCGCGCGGGCTCGACCTCGCCATGGATTGCGGGGCCATGGCCCTGGTGGCGGCGGCACCCTGGCTGCGGGCGGGTGACCGCGGCCGCGGGCACGACGAGGCGATACCGCTCACGGCCGCCGAACGCCGGGTCGCCGAACTAGTCGTCGCCGGACTAAGCAGCCAGGCCGTCGCGGACAAGCTCGTGCTCAGCAAGCGCACCATTGACACTCATCTTGGCCGGATCTACCGCAAGCTGGGAATCACGGGTCGGCCCCGGCTGCGCGAAGCGATGGCCGACCCGGGCCCTGGCTAGGCCGGCGTCCGGGTCATTACGGCCAGCCACGCGGCGACCGTGCCCGGCTCGAAGGCCACGGCCATCCGGGTTCGTTCCAGCTGGTCGATCCGCCAGCCCACGGCGAAGCACGCGTCGATCTCGGCCAGGGAAATCCGCCGGGGTCCCCTCCCGGCCGGCTCGAGATCGCTGAAGCACATCATGAAGTAGCGCCCGCCCTCAGCTGTCACGGCCCGGAGGTTATCGATGAACACGGGGCGGTCCTCGTCCGCGAAGCAGTGAAACAGCCCGCAGTCCAGTACGGTGTCGAACCGCTCGCCGAGTGAGGCGAGGTCGCGCAGGTCCCGGACCAGGAACCGGGCCTGCAGGCCGCGCTCGCGCGCCTTGCGCACGGCGATGACGACGCCGCTCGGCGCCGCGTCCACGCCGGTCGTGTCCAGCCCAAGGGCGGCGGTCATCAGGGCATTCTCGCCGGTCCCGCAGCCGACATCGATACGCGACCGCGGAATTCGCCGCGCCTGGCCAGTTCCTCCAACGCGGGCTGCGGGCGGCCGATCTCCCAGCCCGCACCCGGCTGGCCCGCGTAGTGCGCCTCGAAGGTCTCGATGCCGCTGCTCAGCCGCAGCCGCGCTTGGCCCAATGACCGAGAATTGTCATGTCGGCTTCCTTTCCGTAATGCTCGCCGCCAGATCAAGGGAATTTCGAGGCCAGCCGCCATGGCGGCGACCCCGGCCCGGTCACGGCCGATGCCGAAGAGGTAGAAGTCCGGCCGCACCAGGGCGTCAGCCCCGCATGGAGTCCAGCCAGGGCAGGTAGACCTGCTCGACGTCGAGCAGCAGCCCGCGCCCGCCACCGCCGGTCGGGCTGCCGCCGGCCGGCGCAACCTGGATCAGCTTCGTGCCCAGGCCGACCAGGAAGTCGCGGAGGTCGCGGTCCAGCAGCGCGGCCGGGTCCTCCGGCGACAGGAGCACGAAACCGGGGCCTACGACGTCATCGAACCAGCCCGTCGTCCCCTCGTAGCTGACGCGTGCGTGCGGCAGCAGCGAGCCGGCGAACGGCGCCCGCGCCCCGGCGCGTTTCTGGCAGACCAGGCCGTCGGCGAGGCTGTCCGGAATCTCCGCCGTGCCGCCACCCCCGCCACCCCCGCCACCCCCGCCACCCCCGCCACCGGCGCGGGCCGCCGAGCCGAGCATCGCCGCGTCGCGCCGGGCCGCGGTGTCCGGGTCGACCATGCAGATGAGGTTCCCCAGCCAGACCGACAGCCGGATGACCTGGATCACGTTCGCCCGGCGCTCGCGCTCGTAGGTGTCGAGCAACGTTTCGTCCTGGCCGTCACCGAGGGCCAGGTCAAGCTTCCACGCCAGGTTCGCGGCGTCACGCAGGCCCGAGCACAGGCCCTGGCCGCCGAACGGCGGCATTTGATGAGCCGCGTCGCCGGCGATGAGGATCCTCCCGGACCGCCACCGGTCCGCGCAGCACGCCCGGACCGTGTAGACGGCGTGCCGGTCGAGCGTGGCGTTGGCGGGGGTGACCCCGAACGCGGCCAGGTGCCGCCAGGCACTGGCGAGGGTGCCGAACTCCGCGGTCGGCTCCCCGGGCAGGCGCATGAACTCCCAGCGCCGGTGGCCCCCGCCGGCCGAGACGGCCACCCTCGGCCCGAGCGGGTCCGCGACCTGCAGGTTAGACGGCGGGAAGTCCGAAGGCCGGGCGGGCGTGACGTCGCACGCCATCCAGTCCGCGCTGAACCCGAAGTCGGTGACCGTGGTGTTCAGGTGGGCGCGGACCACGCTGTTGGCGCCGTCGCAGCCGACGACCCAGCGCGCGCTGAGCCTTCCGGACCGGCCGCTCGAGGTGTCCTGCGTGACGACCTCGACCAGCGGGCCGCGGTGGGCTAGGCCGACCGCGCGCTGGCCGCGCAGCACCCGGAGGGTGGGCTGCCTGGTGCCGCGGGCCTCGAGCGCGGCCTCGAGGCCCGGCTGGTACATCGACGTGGAGTCCGGCCAGCCGTGCCGCCCGGCGCGCCGGAGCGCGAAGCGCAGCAGCGTCTGCCCCGCACCGTTCTCCACGACGAGTTCGCAGTCGGCTCCCCGATGGCCTGGATCACGTCCGCCGCGCCCGCGGCCGCGAGGATCCTGGCGGCGTGCCCGTCGAAGGTCACCGCACGGGGCATCGGGTACGCCCGCGGCTGCTGCTCCGCTACGACGACCCGCCAGCCGCGCTGAGCGAGCAGCAGCGACAGGACCTGGCCCACCGGGCCGTACCCGACGACCACGACGTCGGCCTCACCGGCTGGGCAGCGGTCGGTCACGCCGGGCCGGTCACGCGGGGCCGCGCTCACTCTTCGGCGAGCAGACCATGGCTCGCGCAGTCCCCGCCCTCGGCCAGCGCCCGCAGCCGGCGCTTGTCGACCTTCCCCGACTGGTCCGCAGGGAGCTCGGCCCACACGGCGAGGACGGCTGGAGCCTGGGCCTGCGACACGGCGCTGCCCAGATACTGGCGGAGTTCGCGCAGCGTGGTGGCGGCACCTGGCAGGAGGGCGACGGCCGCGTAGGCCTCCTCGTAGTCCTGGCGGTGGCGGATGCCGATCACCGCCGCGCTGCTGACGTCGGGATGCATCAGCAGCGCCCGCTCGACGGTGGCCGGGTATACCCTCAGGCCACCGTTCTTGATGACCTCGCCGATCCGGCCGGTCAGGGTCAGGTAACCGGCGTCGTCCAGGCGGCCCAGGTCGCCGGTGCGCAGCCAGCCTTCGCGGAGGACCTTCGCGGTCAGGGCGGGGTCGCCGAGGTACTCCTCCATCAGGTTGCTTGATCTGACCCATATCTCGCCGGTCCGCCCCGCAGGCAGCGGCCTGCGCGGATCCCGCTGGCATACGCGCAGCCGCACGCCGGGATAGGGCCTGCCCACGGTGGTCAGCAGGTCGGCCTTCCGGTGCTCCCAGGCGCCCAGGTAAGTCACGGGACCCGCCTCGGTCGAGCCGTAGGACTGGAGCAGCGCCCGCCCGAACACGCGGGCCGCCTCGGCCATGCGATGCGGCGCGGCGGGGGAGCCGCTGTAGATGACGTGGCGGAGCTTGCTCAGGTCCTGCTCGGCTAGCTGCAGGGCCGCCGTGAGCTCGTACAGATGGGGTACGGCGAGGTAGCAGTCCGTTATCCCCAGCCCGGCGAAGTCCCTCAGGACCGCCTCACCGCTTAACCGCTCGTGCAGGACCACCGAACCGCCGGCGGCCAGCGTCCCGTCGACCATCACGCCGACCGTCTGCGAGACCGGCGTCACGGCGAGGAAGGTGGGCGCCGAGGAACCGCGCACGACCGCCTCGAACCCCGCCGCCATCGTGTTCCAGCCACGATACGAATGGCACACTCCCTTGGGCCGGTCGGTGGTCCCGCTGGTGTAGGTGATGACGAGGCGATCGCCCGGCTCGTATCGGGCGTCGAAGGGGACGCCTGCAGAGCCCGCGGTGCCGCCGGGCGGGTCGTCGAGGCGGTCCAGGCCGGCGACCACCGCCGTGCAGGACAGGGTTCGGCACAGCTCGCGGCCGCGCCCGATGTTGGCCTGATCGGTGACCAGCAGCCCGGCGCCGACCTCGGCCAGCATGTGCGCCTGATCGGCCGCGGGAAGCATGTCGTCTTCGGATCGCGCGTTATTCGAGCGGATGTAGACCGTCGTCGCTCCGAGCAGGTGTGCCGCATAGCGAATGGTCAGCATGTGGTGATGATTCGGCTCGGTCAGGATCGCGACGGTGCTGCCGGGCGCGACGTCGTTGCTGCGCAACACGGCCGCGGTCGCGAATATCGACTCGGCGAAGGCTTCGGCGGTCAGCTGGGCGTTCGGCGTGGTGATGACCGTCCTGGCCGGTTCCCGGCCCAGCACGGACAGGATCTTGTGTACGTAGTGCTCGTGGTTCTGCCACGCGCTCACGGCAGACATACTTCCTCCGCGTCATACCCGTAGAGCCAGGCCTGCTGGTGCAGGCCCGCTTCGCTCGCCAGCACGCGGTCACGGATGCGCTGGGCCAGGCCGTCAGGCAGGTGCATGCCGTTGATGCGGCCGCGCGCTTCACGCTGCAGGCGGGCGGTCCGTACCGCGCGCACCGCCTCGTAGCGGCGTGCCGCTCGCGCCGCGTCCCCGTCGTGCCGCTGCGCCAGGCAGGTCGCGAGGGCCGTGGCGTCCTCGATCGCCTGGTTCGCGCCCTGGGCGGTGAACGGGAGCATGGGATGCGCGGCGTCACCGATGAGGGTCAGCCGGGGTGCGGACAGGTGTCGCACCGGGTCGCGGTCGTGCAGGGTCCAGTGCCCGATCGCGCTGGCGGCGGCGATGAGGGCCTGGACCGTGTTGTCCAGCCGCGGAACGCCTGGGCCAGGTCCGCGATGCTGCCCGCCGCGTTCCATGATTCGCGGCCGGCCGCGTCGCTCGGCGCGGTCGCCGCGAAGCTGACCAGGGCGCCCCCGCGGACGGGGTAGCAGACGACGTGTCGGCCGGGCCCGAGCCAAACGCGGACCGCGGGCTGCCGCGCCGTAGCTGGGAGCGCATGGGCCGGGACTAGCCCGCGGTAGACGCCGAGCCCGCAGGACACGGGCTGGTCCGCGGCCAGTTTCCCGCGGACCACGGAGCGGACGCCGTCGGCCCCCACCACCAGGTGGGCCTGGTAGCTCGGCCGGTCGTCGAAATCCAGGATCGCGCGATCGGCGGCGTCCCGCACCCGGGCCAGGCGCCAGCCGAGGCGGATCTGCATGCCGCTCACCAGGCTGGCCAGCGCATTGCGCAGGTCGGCCCGGTGGATCGTGTAGTACGGGGCGCCGTACAGGCGCTCGCATTCGGCTCCGAGCACGGTCTTCGCGATCAGCCGGTCGTCGGCCCAGCGCCGGAATTCGGTCGCGGCCGGGCGGACGGCGACCTCATCCAGCCTGGCCGCGAGTCCGAGGCGGTGCAGCACGCGGGAGGCATTCGGGGCGATCTGGACTCCGGCCCCGATCTCGGTCAGCCCGGTGGCCTGCTCGAAGATGACGCTGGTCAATCCGCGCCTGACCAGGGCCGCGGCGAGCGTGAGGCCGGCGATGCTGGCGCTGATAACCGCGATCTCGGGCACCGGGACTCACACCTCAAGGCAGAACTCGTCGATCGCGTACCCGACGTGCCGGTCGGCTGTCGGCAAGTGACCGAGCAGGCCGTCCCCGGGCGCTAGCTCCGTGCTGTGCCGCACCGCGCCGTCGGCCCCGAAGACCCGGACGTGCCAGTCGTCCTGCAGGAACAGGTTGACGCTGCACCCGTTCGCCGCGACGGCCTCCACGCAGATCAGCGGGCGTGACTCGATCTTCACCCGGCCGACCGTGACGAGCCTGGCCGCTCCGCGGACGTCGACCGCCAGCACCTTGCTGCCTGCCCTGAGCTCGCTGAGATAACGCGTCCTGCCCTGGTCGGCCAGGGTGTAGGAGTGGATCGCCCCGGCGTTGACCCGGAACGGCCTGGTCGGCATGTACGGCAACGGGTGCGTCTCGCTGACGCACAAGATCATGCCCTTTGAATGGGATCCGACCAGCATGCCCTCGTCGCGGCGCAGGACCGAGCACACGTCAACGCAGGCTCTCTCGCCCATCCCGACGTGACTGACCGCGGTGACCTTGAGCTCGGCTAGCTCGATCTGTTCGGCCCCGGGCGCGGAGGCCCGCCTGAGCGCGGTCGCGTCGCCGACCGCCCGCGGCGCCATCATCACCCCGGCGGGACCGTGCTCGAGCACGCCGAATATGATGCCCGCCTCCTGCGGATCGGCGGCGGTGACGATGATGTGCCCCGGCGCTCCGTGGGCCGCGGCAATGACGATTTCCAGCGGGATCTTGGTCGGATCGCGGAAGTGCAGGACGCTCCAGGCCTCCTCTCGCGCTGCCGCGCACGCCTCCTCCAGCGTCAGGGCGTCGGTGACCTCGACGAAGCGCCCGAGTTCAGTCCCCGGGCGCGCGGCGGCCAGGTTCCGCCAGCCGTCTGCCTCGCCCGGCACGATCACGATGTCGATGTCGGCTGAGGAGGCGGCTGCCTGCCGCTGGCCGTCGCCAGGCAGCAGGATCTTCGTAACCGTCGGCGGCAGGCCGGCCAGGTCGCCGGGCTCGCTGGCGACGATCCCGTCCACGCGCTGGTGCACGGCCTCCTCGATGATGGCCGGCGGCCTCGGTGCCGACGGCGCGGATGTCAAGCCAGCACAGTTTCGTCGGCATAGCGCCTCCCAGCCTCTGGCTCGGGCTCGCCAGGCAGCGCGCCCGCGAACTGGCGGACGGCCCGCGTGACGAGGCCGGCCATGACCCGGGGATCGGGTGCCGTGAAGATGTTGCGGCCGATCGCGACGCCGGCCGCGCCGCCGAGCAGGGCATCGGTCACGAACCTGAGCACATGATCGGCTGAGCCAAGGCGCGAGCCACCCGCCACGATGACCGGGACAGGGCAGGCGGCGGTCACGTCGCTCATGTTGGCGGGAGAGCCGGGGTACACGGTCTTTACTATGTCCGCGCCCAGGTCCGCGGCGATGATTGCGGCGTGCGCGACCAGCCGCGGATCGCTCGGATCGGTAATCCGCGGCCCGCGCGGATAGACCATCGCCAGGAGCGGCACGTTCCACCGGTCGCACGCGCCGGCCACGGCGCCGAGGTCGGCCAGCTGCCTCCGCTCGTCGAGCGAGCCCAGGTTAACGTGCACGCTGACCGCGTCCGCGCCGAGCGACAGTGCCTCTTCGACGCTGGTGACCAGGCACTTCGCGTCCGGGTCCGGTGCGCGACAGGAACTCGCGGACAAATGGATGATCAGGGACATGCCGCCAAAGCGGGTCGGCCTGATGTGCCGGAGGCTGCCCTTGTGCAGCACGATCGCGTCGACGCCGCCCGCCGCCAGGTCCGCGACCAGCTGGTCGATGGTCGTGCCCGGGCGCACGATCGGGCCATCGGTCACCGAATGGTCGAGTGGGACGATGACCAGTTTGCCGCCATGACGAAATAGCCGGTGCAGCCGCATGGCCTTAGAGAAGTGGAAACTCGTCTGCGGCGCGCTCAGGCTATTCGCGCGGGCCCACGCTTCCGTGATCATTTCACTAATGCCTGCGCGCTTCCGCTGACCCTAGTGAGCAGCGAAAGCACGGGAATGGACGGGTGCATTAGTTCTCCCTCCACGGCCCCCGGCGGAGCGGTGATAGCCCCAACGTGGCATGCCGATGCTAGCGAAGGCAATGCTTAATCGGGGTGATGGATGCGTATTCGCGATGCGTACCGGGACGCCTGGGCGCGCCGTTCGGTTAATAAAGACCTTTGACACGAAAACTGGGTCCCGGTGGGCGCGCGGCAGCGAACCTTGACCTGGATGGCGGTAAGGGCGCGGGGGAAAGGCTGGTTGTCCGGCGGGTGGGGCCGGGGTGCCGGGTTCGGCGGCTCCGGGGTGCGGGGGGTCGGGGCTGGCGGTTCAGTTAAGCGCCCGGCGTTAAGGCTGCCTCCGGGGGGCTGATGGTGATGGTGATGGTGGAGCCGGGGTGAAGCTTTTGCAGCTGGCGCTCCAGCCAGGCCTGCTTGTGTTCGGGTGATTCGCGCCGGGTGTAGAAGTCCGCGCCCAGGTCGGTGTAGGGGGTGCCGGTCTTGAGCACCTGGTAGGCGATCTTGAGCAGGGTGTGGGCGATGGCGGTGATGGCCTTCTTCTTGGCGCCGGGGTTCTTGTCCCCGCCGAAGCGGCGGACCAGCCGGTTGTACCGGGCCTGCAGCCGGCCGCGGACCCGGATCGCGGCCCAGGCGGCCTGGATCAGCATCGGCTTGATGTAGGTCCCGGCGTCGCCGGTGCGGCCGTGCTTGCGCTTGCGGGCGCTGATGTAGTTGCCCGGGCACAGGGTGACCCAGCTGGCTAGCTTCTCGTGCCGGGAGAACCAGCGGTGCGGCTGGGGGCCGATCTCGGCCAGCCAGGCCCAGGTGACCACGTTGCCGAACCCGGGGACGGACTTCAGCAGCCCGGCCTCGCGCGCCCAGCGCGCGGCCTTGGGGGCGATCCGCGCGTCCAGCCCGGCGATGGCGTCATCGAAGACGGCGATGCGGTCCCGGTGCAGCCGGCACAGCAGCGCGTGGTGCTCGGTGAACCGGCCGGCCAGCGCCATCGACAAGTCGGCCAGCTTCCCCGCGGACCGCATCCGGCCGATCGCCAGGTCCGCCAGCACGGCGCCGCGGCGCTCCCCGTCAATCAGCGCCTCGATCATCGCGGTGGCCGACGTCCCGGTAATGTCAGAGGCGACCGAGCCGAGCTTGATGCCGGCCGATTCCAGCGCCTTGCCCAGCCGCTGGACCTCGGAGGTGCGGGCCTGCGTGGTCTTGATCCGGTACCTGGTCAGGTCCCGCACCTCCTTCTGTTCCGCGGACGGGACGAACGAGCCGCGCAGCAGCCCGCACTCGAACAGCTCCGCCAGCCGGGCGCAGTCTTTGGCGTCGGTCTTATGGCCTTTCAGCGCCTTGGCGTGCGCCGGGTTGATCACCACGACCTCGGTGAAGTCCTGCTCGCACAGCGCGTGATACACCGGCTCGGTGTAGATCCCGGACGCCTCCATCACCACGTGCGTCACCCCGCGGCGGCGCAGCTCACGGGCCATCTCCTGCAGCACCCCGTAAAACGTCCGGAACTCGAAGATCTCGGTCTTGCGGGTCCACGGCCTATCCCCCGGGGACCGGATCGCGACCTTGATCATGTCTTTGTGCACGTCGATCCCGGCGACGCGCTCGTACATCACTTTCATCAGCCTGGCCACCTCCTGCAGCGGCACCCCCACCGGATGGGACATGGCGCGCCGCCCGCCAGAGCCCCGGATCAGTACAGGAGACTGACACACGCGCACGCAGCGGCAACGGGGGTTACCCGGCAAGGGGCTCCAGCATCGTTTTA
Source organism: uncultured Actinomycetes bacterium (assembly GCA_963795795.1). GTDB lineage: Bacteria > Actinomycetota > Actinomycetes > Streptosporangiales > Streptosporangiaceae > Palsa-504. The sequence goes on from CAWCJS010000003.1 coordinate 634,407, forward strand.
TGCTCGGCCTCGAACGGTCCAAAAGGGGTACGGTCACGGCGAGCGGCCCGTCACCTGCCACTGTGCACCTTCCCCCGATCACGCGGAAGACCCGGCCATCCCGAGACCCGCACCACACCGCTGCGGGCAGGGACCCAGTTTTCGTCCCCACGGCAGCGCCACGCAGGGGCGCATGATTGTTTTATGCCGAACGGCGGTGGTACCCGCCCCGCCCCGTGCGAGTCGCCGGTGGCGGCGACCAGCGGCCATGACGCGGCGCAGCCGCCAGGCGGCCAGGGCCAGCAGCGCGGCGGCGTAGGCCGCCAGGACCCCTAGCCGCGGCAGGATGCCGGCGATTGACGCGCCGTGGCCGACCAGCTTGGCGAAGGGTCGTTGGCCCACGCCTGCGGGGTGATATGGGCGACCCGGCGCAGCGCCGGCGAGAAGACCTCCAGCGGCACCATGCAGCCGCCGAGCGCGCCGAGCCCCAGGCCCAGCAGCAGCGAGATGGCACTGGCCTGCGACTCGTTCCGGAACAGCGTTCCCACATTCCCGGCTCCCGCCCCCACCAGGGCGAACAGGATCACGACGGCTACCACCCCGGCCGGGGCGCCCCAGCTGACCCCGAACAGCAGCGCGGAGCCCAGGATGATCACCAGCGCCTGGACGCAGGAGATCAGGACCCGGCCGACGGTTTCCCCCGCGATCACCGTGATCGGAGCGGTGGGCGTGGCCAGCATGCGGCGGGACAGCCCCAGCCTGCGGGTCTCGATGATGGCGACCGAGCCCGTCAGCGCGGTGAGGAACAGGAACAGGACGAGCTCGGTCCAGGCTCCCTCGTCGAACTGCCCGAGCGTCCGGGAGAACACCGTCGTGCCCGCCGTGGTCTGGGTCACCGAGACCGATGGGACCGCAGGGGAGATCCTGGTGGCCTCGGCCAGGCCGGCGCTGAAGTCCGGGACCGCATGCTGCCCGGCCGCGAACAGGGCGGCACCGAGCAGTGCCGCCTGCCGGGCTACCGCGCCGCGCACGGTCTGGCCGAGCTGCTCGGATGACTGGTTCTGCTGGGCCAGGTAACGCACGGTGGCGCCCCGGCCTGAACGCGCGGCCGCGTCGTAGCCGGGCGGGATGATCACGCCCGCGGCGAGGTTCCCCCGCCCGACCTGGGTCAGCAGGGCCGCGGCATCGGATACGGTCACGACCTTCAGGTGCGGGGTTTGCTCGAGCTGCCGCAACAGCGCCGCGCCCAACGGCCCTGAGCCGGTATCCACCACGCCCAGCCGCGGCGTGGACGAGCCGCCGAAGGTGGCCCCGAGCACTAGGATCAGCACCATCGGAAAGACGAACACGAAGAAGATGTTGGCGCGCACGCGGAACATCCGGCGCAGGCTCACCAGGCCAATCCAGACCGCCTTCACCGCTTACACCTCCGCCAGGTGCCTGAGCCGGGTCAGGGCCACGGCCCCGGTGACCACGGCGAACCCGAGCATGGCCAGGGCCGGTATCCAGACCACCGAGATGCTGCCGGCTCGCAGGTCGCCGAGCCCCCGCAGGAACCACGCCTGGGGGGCGATGAAGGTGAGCCGGGACAGGATTCCGGGTGCCTGGGACACCGGGAAGAACGTGCCCCCGACCAGGCCGAGGATGACCGCCACCACCGATTGCCAGTTGGCGGCCTGCTCCGCGTTCTTAGCCAGGGTGGCGATGAGCGCCATGATGCCGATGGCCGACAGGATCGCCGCCACGACGAGCACCGCGACGCCCAGCGGATTACCCCAGGACGCTCCCAGCAGCAGCGTGGTCGCCGCCACCAGCACGGCCATGCTGATGACCCCGAGCAGGAAGCTCGTCAGCAGTTTCCCGCCCAGGATCGAGGCCCGGCTGATCGGCGCGGCCACCAGCCGGGCCAGCGTGCCGTCAGAGCGCTCCTCGAGCAGGCTGGTCACGCCGAACTGGACGGTGAAGAACAGGAAGAACACGGCCATCCCCGCGGCGAAGAACGACTTCTGGTTCAGCTCCTTGGTCTGCGCGGAAACGTCGTCGACCGCGACGGGCGCCGCGGCTGCGGCCGCCCGGGCGGCCAGGGCCTGGATCCGCGCGGGCGGCAGCGCCGTGCCGCCGCGGCCCGCGACCACGGTGGCCACGGAAAGCCGCGCCCGGTTCAGGTCGGCGGCGTAGCTCGCTGCGATCGACTGGGCGACCTGTGCCGACACCGGGTCGTCGATGTTGCCGATGACCTGCATGGAGGCGGGCTGGTTGGCCTGCACCCTGGCGGAGAAGCCAGCCGGGATCACGATGACCGCTTCCAGCGTCCCGTTCGCGGCCAGCGCCCGGGCCCGGGCCAGCGTCGCTTCGGGATGGACCGCGATCAGGCCGCTCCGGGCGACGGCCGGCAGCACCTGGCTGGTGAACTGCTGGCTGGCCAGGCCGTGATCGGCATTAACCACCCCCAGGTCGAGCACGGTTCCACCGCCGGAGATCCCGCTGAATATCCCGTTGAAGATGAACGCCAGGCCGAGCGGGACCACGATCCCGATCAGCAGGGCCGACCGGTCCCGCAGCCGGGCCCTGAGGTCCTTCACGCAGATGAGCAGCGCGGCTCGCATCGGGTTCCACCCTCCACCCAGGTTTCAGTCACGAAGTGCCCTGCCGGTGAGGTGCAGGAAAACGGACTCCAGGTCCGGCTCGTGGACCTGGACGGAGCTGACGGCCAGACCGTCGGCCGCGAGGTCGGCCAGGATGGCGGGAAGCTCGCGGCTCGCGTCATCCACCACCAGGTCGATGGTCCCGTCGGCCGCCTTGGCCTGCCGCACCCAGGAGCGCCCGGCCAGGTCGGCCGCGGCCCGGGTCAGGTCGCCGGCCGCCGACAGCCGCACCTGGTCGCCCTCGGCGACCAGGCTCACGAGCTGCTGGCGGGTGCCCTCGGCGATCAGCTTCCCGTGGTCGATGATGCCGATCCGGTCGGCCAGGCGCTCGGCTTCTTCCATGTAGTGGGTGGTGTACAGGACGGCCGTCCCGGCCCCGGACAACGCCTCGACGCTTTCCAGGATCGCATTGCGGCTCTGCGGGTCGACCCCGACGGTCGGCTCGTCCAGGATCAGCAGCTTCGGCCGGTTCAGCAGCCCGATGCCGATGTTCAGCCGCCGTTTCATTCCACCCGAGTACTGCTTGGTCTGGTCCTTCGCCCGGTCCGACAGGCCAGTCAGCTCCAGCACCTCGGCGCTGCGCCGCCTGGCCTGTCCGGTGGACATGCCATAGAGCCGGGCGAAGAACATCAGGTTCTCCCGTCCGGAAAGGTCCGGGTAGATGGCCAGGTCCTGCGGCACGTAACCGATCGCCTTCTTGGCCCGGATGGCCCGGGTCGTCATCGGCTCGCCGGCCACCGTGATCTCGCCGCCGTCGCGGTCGAGCAAGCCGGCGATCATCGAGATCGTGGTCGTCTTGCCCGCCCCGTTCGGCCCCAGGAGCCCGTACGTCTCGCCGGGATCGATGTAGAACCCAACCCCGTCGACGGCGACCAGCGCGCCGAAGCGCCGCCGCAGATCATGACACCAGAGCACCCGTTCGCTCGCCATCTCGCCTCCCAAGTCTGCCCCGGGTACGCTGTCGGCACTCACCCGCTCGGTATAGCGGTCGGCGGGCGGCGCAGCGGGACCGGGCATAGCCTAGAGGAGACGGTTCAGGAAGCGTAACGGGGGAGACCATGACCACGCCGAGCTGGGACTGGGCCTACGGGGAGGGCGGGCAAGCGCCCTGGGACATCGGCAGGCCGCAGCCCGCGTTCGCGCGGCTGGCGGACGATGGCCTGCTGGCGGGCCGGGTGCTGGACGCCGGCTGCGGCACCGGGGAGCACACGCTGCTGGCCGCGGCGTCCGGCGCGGACGCCGTCGGGATCGACCTGTCTCCGCTGGCCATCGGGCGGGCCCGCGAGAAGGCGGCGACGCGGGGCATCAAGGCCCGCTTCGAGGTCGCCGACGCGCTGGACCTGGCCGATCTGGGCCTGACCTTCGACACGATCATCGACAGCGGGCTGTTCCACGTCTTCGACGACGTCGACCGCGCCAGGTACGTCGAGAGGCTGGCGTCGGTGCTGCGCCCGGGCGGGACCTGCTACCTGATGTGCTTCAGCGACCGGCAGCCGGGGACCGTCGGCCCGCGGCGGGTCAGCGAGGCAGAGCTGCGCGCGGCGTTCGCCGACGGGTGGGCGGTCTTGTCCGTCGTGGCCGACGCATTCGACCTCCAGCCGTCCTTCGCCGGCCTGTTCGGCTCGGCCAGCGCGGAGGCCTGGCTGGCCACCATCGAGCGGGTCTGAGCCAGGGGTCAGGCCCGGGGCTGACGGCGGGGACGCCTTCGCCCGGTTCCGGCCGGCCACATGCCCAGCCGACCGAACAACGCGACCAGGGCCGGGACCAGGAGCGAGCGGACCGCGATCGCGTCGATGACTACCCCGAGGGCCATGGCGATGGCTAGCTGCCTGAACTGCTCAAGCGGTATCACGGCGAGGGCGGCGAAGCTCGCGGCCAGGGCCACGCCCGCGGTGGTGATCGCGCGTGAGGCCTGGGGCGCGGCGACGGCCACCGCGTCGCGGACCGGCCTGATCTTGGCCTCCTCCCAGATGCGCCCGACCACGAAGACGTTGTAGTCCGAGCCGAGGGCCACCAGCAGCACGCCAGCGGCGAACGGAACGAAATAGACCAGGCTGGCCGAGCCGAGGAAGTGCTGGCAGATCAGTATGGTCAGCCCCAGGGACGCGAACACCGCCAGGACGCTGGCGGCCAGCAGGTACACCGGGGCGAGCAGCGAGCGCAGGAACAACGCGAGGAGCAACAGGCTGGCCAAGATGATGGCGAGCGCCACGGGCCAGAGGTCGGCGAAGATCCCGTTGATGGAATCGCCGGTCAGCGCGGTCTGGCCGGCCACCTCGAACCTCACTCCGGACAGCCCCGCCGAACGACCGAGGGCGGGGAGATCGGCCTGCAGCGTGCGGACGCGGGCGATGGCGGTGGCGTCGAGCGGGTCGGTCTGCTCCACCACCACGAACCGGGCGGCGTCGCCCGAGGCGGCCAGCAGGGGATTCAGTGACGCGGGGGCACCGGACAGGCTCGCCGGGCCCGCTATTTCCGCCACGCCGCGCTGAGCCGCCAGCTCGTGCTCCAGCCGGGCCAGGGCCGCGGTCTGGCCAGCCACCCCGGGGCCGGTCACGAGGATCTCGGTGGGGGACAAGATGCCAGGCGCGAAGCCCGCCGAGGCGGCCGCGCTCGCGCGCACGATGGCAGAGGACGCGGGGAGTTCCCTGATCAGCGGTGACCCCAGGCGCAAGCCGCGCACGCCCCAGGCGCCGACCACCAGCCCGGCGATGCAGGCCAGGGCGATGAGCAGCGCCACGGGTCGCTCCGCCGCGAACCGCGCGACCCTGACCCGCAGCCCGGCCGTCCCGGGCTCGGCTGGCCGGGACTGAGTTGGCCCGGACTGAGTTGGCCCGGACTGAGTTGGCCTTCGGCGGGCCCACCTGGGCCCGAATAGCGCACCGCCCAGCACGGCCATGAGCGCGGGAGCCAGGGTCATCGACACCACCAGCGCGGTCAGGACGGTGAGCGCCAGCCCGGGTCCGAACGCCTGGAGCAACTGGGTCCTGGCCACCGCGAGCGATGCGGTGGCCGCCGCGACGATAAGGCCGGCGGCGACGACGATCGGCGTGACCTCGCCGGTGGCCAGCCTGGCCGCCTTCGCGCGGGGCACACCCTCGGTGTAGTAGCGGCGCATGCCGTCGAGGAAGAACACCGAGTAATCGGTGGTCACCCCGAGCAGCAGGACGACGAGCACGGGGTCCAGGTCCGGCGGCAGCGTCGCGCCCATCCGCTCGGCCACCCACGCGACGATCCGGACGGCGAGCACGTAGGCCGTGCCCGCGCAGGCCAGCGCGGCCAGCGGGGCGCCGACGGTCCTGAACCGCAGGCCCACGATCACCGCGATGGCCGCCACCGTGAGGAGCTCGACCCAGAACAGGTCGCGCTGGATGATCAAACCCTGCTCGTACTCGGCCGGGACGGGTCCCGTGACGCCTACCACGTCGTCGCCCGGCTGGCTGAGGTACCAGTGCACGTAGGCCTGCGCCCCCGCCATCTGCCCCGCGAACGAGGTGCTCGGCCGGAAGTACAGGAACGTGATGACCGTCGTGGACTGCTCGCCCGTGCCGTGCAGCAGACCCGAGGTGTTCGGCAGCGGAAACGCCCCGGCCAGGCCGGAGATACCGCCCGGCGGCCCCGGGCTGACCGGCCCGGTCAGGGCCTGCGCGGCGTCAGGCAGGCCGGCCTTGGCGAGCGCGACGGCCGCCGCGGCCTGGTCAGCCCCTGCGGCCTGGCCGGATGTCCCTGATAGTTCCTGGTCCACGGTGATGGCCTGGCGGACCGCGCGGTACTGCGTGGCCTTCGGCATGCCGTTCGGGTCACGCTGGACGACGGCGACCGCCGCGTCGAGCGGGAAGCCGAACTGCTTGGTCACGTCGCTTTCCGCCTGGGCCGCGGGCGACCCCGCCGGGATCAGGTCGGACAGCGTGGCCGAGGAGGTCGGGTTCAGCGGCGGCAGGAACACGATCGCCGCGGCCACCGCCGCCGCCCACCCGCCGATGATGAGCCACCGCAGGCTCACGACCAGGAGCGCGTACCCGCGGGCCAGCGGGCCTACCGTCGGGCCCGGCCGGCCAGGGGTGGCCGCGGCCGGGCGCCGCGGACTGCTTGGGGAGGGCCACGAGCATCGCCCTACCCACAATCGGGCTGGCTAGTGCTCCGGTGGGCGGCTAGCCCACTCGATGATCAGCTTTTCGGCTTGGTGAGGTCGTAGACGGTCTGCCCGCCCACGGTCTGGGAGGTGAAGTGGGCCGCCACCCAGGAGGCGATCGTCGATGAGCCCCGCCCGCCGCCAAAGCTCTCGCTGCCCTGGCCCACGTAGTAGTGGACCTTGTGCTCGGCCACGAGCTTCTCGAACGCCGCCAGGGTTGGCCACGGGTCGGTGCCGTTGAACCCGCCGATGGACATCACCGCGTCCCCGGTCGCGAGCTCGAGCGGTGCCGCCTCCGTCGAGCCCTCGGTCGCCGCCACCCACGTGTAGGCGGACGCGTCCTGCTCGAGCAGCTTGACCAGAGCGCTGCTCACCTGCGTGCTGCCGCCCAGCCCGCCGCCGAACCCGCCGCGACCGCCCGCACCGCTTGCGCCGCCCGCACCGCCGAACCCGCCGGTCGGCCGGCCACCGAACCCGCCCGCACGCCCGGGGAAACTCCCCTGACCGGCCTGCCCAGTGGACCCGGTGGACCCGCTGAACTGGCCTGCCTGCCCGCCGGGGCCGCCTCCGCCGGGGAAGCCCCCGGCGGGGAAGCTGCCGTCCGCGAATCCGCGGCCGGCGAAACCGCCGGGCCGGCCCGCGGAGCCTCCGGGACCGCCGAACCCCACCGAGGCCGGCCCCGCGCTCGGGATCGCGCCGGTGTGCGCGGTGTTGACCGTGTCCAGCGCGTAGGCGGCGGGCCCGGCCAGCCCGGCGACCATGGCCAGTACGGCCGGCACGAGGGCCAGCGCCAGCCGTCCGCGGCGCCTCCGCGCGAGTTCCACCAGCCAGGGGCTCGCCAGGACCACGATGCCGCAGGCCACGCCCGCCACCAGCACGACCCACCGCAACCAGGGCAGCCAGCCCGGCGTACGGTCAAGTAGCACGTAGGACCACACCGCGGTGGCGATCACGGCCGCGGCCGCCACCACCCGGCCGCCGAAGTTACGCGGTCCGACCTGGGCCCGCCAGGCGGCCACGGCCCCGATGCCGACCAGGGCGCCGATGCCCGGGGCGAGCGCGACCATGTAGTACGGGTGGATGATGCCGGCCATGTAGCTGAACACCAGGCCCGTGACGAGCACCCAGCCGCCCCACAGCAGCGCCGCGGCCCTGGTCCGGTCGGTCCGCGCGGCGCGCCGCGACCACCAGAGCATGGCGGCCAGCGCGATCAGCGCCGCGGGCAGCAGCCAGCTGATCTGCCCGCCGAACTCCGAGCCGAACAGCCGGAGCAGCCCGCTCGCACCGCCGAACCCGCCCCCGCCACGGCCGCCGCCACCGATCGAGCCGGTCTCGTTGCCGTCGAGCCGGCCGAGGCCGTTGTACCCGATGGCGAGCTGCAGGATGTTGTTGTCGGTCGAGCCGCCGAAGTAGGGCCGGTCGGCCGCGGGCGTCAGCTCCGCGGCCAGCACCCACCAGCCCGCGCCCGCGATGACCCCGGCGCCCAGGACCGCCGTCTGCCATACGCGCCTGCCCAGCCGGGGCGGGCCGGCCCACAGGTAGGCGACCGCGAATCCCGGCAGGACCAGGAACGCCTGGAGCATCTTGGCCAGGAACGCGAACCCGACCAGCACGCCGCACGCCACCAGCCACCGCGTCCGCCCGTGCTCGAGCGCGCGGACCAGCGCGTACGCCGCCGCGGTCATCAGCAGCACCAGGAGGGCGTCCGGGTTGTTGAACCGGAACATCAGCGCGGCGACCGGCGTGAGCGCGAGCACCAGCCCGGCGATCAGCCCGGCCTGCGGCCCGAACCAGCGCTTCACCGCGGCGTACAGCAGCCCGACCGAGGCCACGCCCTCCAGCGCCTGCGGCGCCAGCACGGACCACTGGCTGAACCCGAAGATCCGCCCGGACAGCTCCATGACCCACAGCGAGGCCGGCGTCTTGTCCACGGTGATGAAGCTGGAGGAGTCAAACGAGCCGAAGAAGAACGCCTTCCAGCTCTTGGTGCCGGCCTGGACCGCGGCCGCGTAGAAGTCGTTCGCCCAGCCGTTGCGGGTGAGGTCCCACAGGTAGAGGACGGCGGTGAGCGCCAGCAGCCCGAACAGCGCCGGGCGGGCCCACCGGGGATCCGCGTCAGGCCCGCGCAGCAGGCGCCGGGCCCGGCTTCGCGCGGGCCGCGGCCGGATGTGGTTCGAATGCCTCGCCAGGGAGGTGGTCGCGCTCAACTGATTCCTTTCGGTGGGGCACCTGGTGGCCGTCCGCGCGCCTGGAGGCGCCGAAGACCCAGGTCCGGTACAGGACGAACCTGATGACGGTCGCCACCAGGTTGGCGGCGACGAGGACCGAGACCTCCAGGACACGGCCTGGATGGTGGTGGCCGGCCTGCAGCACGGACAGCGAGCCGGAGGTCAGCGCCAGCCCGATGCCGAACGCGATCAGCCCCTTGACCTGGTGCCTGGCGGCGTGCAGCCGCCCGCTGATCCCGAAGGTCAGCCGCCGGTTGGCGGCCGTGTTGGCGACCGCGGTCACCAGCAGGCTGAGCAGGTTGGCGGCCTGGGCGGACGTGAAGCCGCGGAGCAGCAGGTAGAGCAGGACGTAGGCGATCGTCGACGCGATGCCGACGGCTATGAAGCTCACGATCTGCAGCGGAAGCTCTCGGGCAGGCGGCCGGGCGCCGGTGCGGGGGACGGCGCGCGAGGCTCCGCGCAGTTGGGGGACCCGGATCGACCCGCGCGCCAGGCCGCTGCCGAGCCGCGCCATCCCGCGCAGGTCGGCCAGCGCGGTGGCCACGATGTCGACCCGCGAATCGAGGTCGTCGACCCAGTCCACCGGGACCTCGTGGATGCGCAGCCCGGCGCGCTCGGCCAGCACGAGCAGTTCGGTGTCGAAGAACCAGCCGGTGTCCTGGGTGAGGGGGAGGAGCGCCTGGGCCTGCTCGCGCCTGATCGCCTTGAAGCCGCACTGGGCGTCGGAGAACCGCGCGCCCAGGCAGGCGTGCAGCAGCGCGTTGTAGCAGCGGGAAATCAGCTCGCGCTTGGGTCCGCGGATCACCCGCGAGCCCCGGGCCAGCCGGGTGCCGATGGCCAGGTCGCTGTGCCCGGAGACGAGCGGCGCCACCAGCGGCAGCAGCGCGTTCAGGTCGGTCGACAGATCGACATCCATGTACGCCAGGACCTCGGCGTCGCTCTGCGACCAGATGGCGCGCAGCGCCCGCCCCCGTCCGGGCTGCTCCAGGCGGACCGCCCGCACCTCGGGCAGCTCGCGGGCCAGCCTGTCGGCGATCGCCCAGGTGCGATCGGTGCTGCCGTTGTCCGCGATGGTGACCCGCGCGGTGAACGGGAAGCCGCCCCGCAGGTAACCGACGAGGAGCCGGATGCTGGGTGCTAGATCATGCTCCTCGTTGCGGACCGGCACCACGATGTCTACCTGCGGGGCGTTCATGACCAGCAGAATCGGCCACCACGTTCGGCGGCGGCTGAAGCCAACTTATGTGCGCGCTATGAGCAAAGCCTCAGCCGGCTGAACCGCCAGCCGACTCGCAGTCACAGGTCAGTGGTCACCCAGATTGGCCTGTATCGCCTTGGTCTGTTGTGTCACCTTGGTCTGTGTCACCCGTGTCGCGGGCCGCGGTCGCGGCGTGCAGGGCCTCCGCGCACCAGGCGCGGGACCGCTCGGCGGCGTCCTTCAGCAGGCGCCGGGTCTGGCTCCGCAATGGCCAGGAATTCGTCGACCTGGCGCAGGCCCGCCCGGGTGAGCAGGGCCTTGTCGTTGGTCACCCACTCGCCGCGTGCAGCCAGGACCGCGTGCGCCGCCTGCGAGGCCGCCTGCGCGACCAGCCCGGCGCACTGGGCCAGCCGCCCGTAGGGAGCGTGATACTCGCGTGCGTACCAGAACGTCAGCTCGGCCCGATCCCACCAGACGCCCGGGGCCCGGTCCCGCAACGCCTGCGGATAGCTCGGTCTGGGCAGCTGGCCGTGCAGGGTCTGGCTCCCGGCGAGTTCCGCCAGCACCAGGTAGGTAGGGATGCCCGCGAGGTGGAACATCAGCGGCTCGATGCGGAACCGGCCTTCCCGCGCCTCGGCCAGCTCGCGGTCGATCGTGTCGAGGTCGCGGTAGAGGACGTCCACGCGGCGGTGGTCGACCTCCAGCCAGGCGCCGCCGTTGAACACCCCGCCGCCCCAGCCGCCCACCTCGAACACCTCGCCCGGCCAGCCGACGTCGCGCAGCGCCTGCGGATCGAAATGGCTCCGGTAGTAGATCGCGAAGTCCCAGTCGCTGTCCGGCCGGTGCGTGGCCTGCGCCCGCGAGCCCCCGAGGTTGACCGCTTCCACGCACGGCAGCTCAGCCAGGCGAGCGGCGACGTAACCGGGGAATTCCTCGTCGTCCACCAGGCGAAGCTAACGCACCGCCCGCGCCAGGGGCATCAGCTTTTCCCCGCGCGCAGGACGGCACCGTCCTCGGCCACGCTCACCGGCATGGGGTCGGTGATCTCTCCGCCGAAGCTGCCGTCGGCGTCCAGGTTGCGGAACGCGAGCATCACCCATCGCCCTGCGCGGTCACGGATCAGCCGCCCGCTGTAGAGCTCGTCGCCGGTCACCGGGGCCGCCCGGGCTATGTCGAACGGGCCGGTGACCGAGTCGCCTGGCGCGGTCCAGACCCCGCCGCGCTCGCCTTCGGCGCGGCGGCGGGCGTCCAGCTCCCCGGGCAGGCACGAGAACATCAGCACCGGACGCCCGGCCACGACCTCGACCTGCTGCACCTCCAGGTGCCAGAACCCCGAATCCGGGCGGCTCAGCGGCGGCTGCGCCTGCCACCGTACGAGGTCGCGCGAGCGGGCGTGCCCGACGACCCCCGGATGCCCGTCGGCGCTGTGGGCCGCCCTGGCCGTCACCAGCATGTGCCAGCCGTCGCCGCCCGGATCGGGGAACACCCAGGGGTCGCGCCAGGCCTCGTCCGGCCGGTCCGGGCTGAGCTGGGAGTACCAGCGCGGATCGCTCTCGAGCACGGGCGAGGCAGGATGCCTGCGCCAGGCGTACAGGTCGGCGGACGTGGCCAGGCCGATGCGCTGCTTGAGGCCGTGCCCGGTGCGGGTGCAGCCGGTATAGAACATGAACCAGGTGCCGTCGGGTCCGCGGACGACCGAGCCGGTCCAGGTGGCCAGGTCGTCGAACGCCGGCCCGGCGGCGGGCGCCAGCGCGTCGGTCGCCTCGTCCCAGTGGATCAGGTCCGCCGAGGTGGCGTGGCCGATGGCGGCGTTGACGTGCCGCAGGTCGGGGTCGCCCAGCGAGCGGCGGGCCTTGAGGAAGTAGATATGGTAGCGGCGGCCGTCGTCGGCCAGCCAGAAATCCCAGATCCAGAACTCGTCCAGTCGTAGCACGGGCCGGTCACGTTCCGTCTTCTGCGGATTCCAGGAGCCGCTCGGTCTGGTCCCAGAGCTGCCGCGCCAGGGGGCCGCTGAGGGCCTGCGGGTTGAGCAGGCCAGGGCGGCGGTTGCTGTAGTACCCGCCCTGGTTCAGCCGGTCCGCGGGCTGGGTGACGAGCCAGACGAGCGTATCGGCGCCGCGCTCGGGAGACTTCATCAGCAGCCGGCTCAGGGGCAACTGGTACGCCGCGCCGATGAGAGTCCCGCGGGCCAGGTCGGTGGCCACCGGGCCCGGGTTGAAGCAGGTGGCGAGCACGCCGGTGCCCGCCAGCCGTCGGCCGAGTTCCCGGGTGAACAGGATGTTCTCCAGCTTGGTCGTCCCGTAGACGGTGTAGCCGGTGAAGAAGAGCCGGGTCTCCAGGTCGTTCAGGCGCACGAAGCCGCTCAGGTTCGCGACGCTCGCCGTCGTGATGACCCGGGCGGGTGCCGAGGCGATGAGCAGGTCCTTCAGCAGCGCGGTGAGCAGGAACGGCGCCAGGTGGTTGACCTGGAACATCAGCTCGTGCCCGTCCTGCGTCTCCTGGCGGCTGGTCACCCAGATCCCGGCGTTGTTGACGAGCGCGTCGAGGTGGTCGCAGCGGCTGAGGATCTGAGCCGCGGTCGCTCGCACGTCTGCCAGCCTGGCGAAGTCCGCGATGATCGGCTCGGTGCCCACGTCGGCCGCGACGGCGGCGGTGCGATCGGGGGAGCGGCCGGTGACGTGCACGGTGGCGCCCCGCCGGTGGAGCTCGCGGGCCGCGGCCGCCCCGATGCCGCTGCTCGCGCCGGTGACCAGGATTACCCGGCCGGCCAGCTCCGGCCCGGTCACGACCCGGCCCGGTCCGCCACCATCGAGACGGCCTCGACGATCGCGGGCCACACCTGGCGTGGCAGGTCGTGGCCCATGCCGGGAATGATCAGCAGCTCGGCGCCGCCGATGAGCTCGGCGGTGCGCCGGCCCGCCGAGACGTTGATGAGCGGATCGCTGTCGCCGTGGACGACGAGCGTGGGTACCCCGATGCCGCGGACGGCCTCGGTACGGTCGCCGGAGGCGTAGATCGCCAGCAGCTGCCGGGTCGCGCCGGCCGGGTCCGGGCCCTGATCCCAGAGCTGGCCCGCCAGCTCGGCGCGCCACTGCTCGTCTGGGGGATATCCGGGCGAGCCGGTCACCCTGGCTGCCTCCAGCATGCGCGCGACGGCTTCCTCCCGGTTCGTGGCGGGCGGCTGCATCAGCACCGCCGCGGCCGCGGGCGTCGGATTGGTCAGCGCGGGCGCCGGCGTGGACATCACCGTGGTGAGGCTGAGCACGCGCTCGGGGTGGCGCGCCGCCATGACCTGCGAGATCATCCCGCCCAGCGACGCTCCGAGCACGTGGGCGGCCGGCACGTCTAGGGCGTCAAGCAGGCCGAACGCGTCCTGCGCCATGTCGTCGAGCGAGTACGCGGCGGAGGAGGCGTCACCGCGCATCAGGGCGGCCATCAGGTCGGGCGGCCGTGCGTCACGCAGGTGCGTTGAGCCCCCGACGTCACGGTTGTCGAACCGGATCACGAAGAACCCGCGCCCGGCCAGCATCGCGCACAGGTCCGGATGCCACATGAGCATCGACGCGCCGAGCCCCATCACCATGATCAGCGGACGGCCGCCCCGCTCGCCGAACGTCTCGTACGCGATCTGGATGCCGTTCGCGGGCACGACTCCTGACCCTGACGGGCTTACCACCGTGGACCTCCGGTTTCCGCGCCGGCGAACATCAGGTCGGCCAGGCGCTCGCGTTCAGATTCGGTCAGCGGGACGGGCAGGCTCGCGACGGCCTTCACCATGACGCAGTCGGCCAGGGCTACGCACGCCCCGTCCTGGTAGACGGCCTGGTCCAGGGTGAAGGACGAGCCGCCGACCCGGGCCACGGCCGTGGCGACCTCGACCGAGCCGGGATACCGCGCCTCGGCGAGGAACTCGATCGTGATGGTCGCGAGCATCATGGTCAGCCCGGGCGGGGCGGGTGGGCCGAACGCCCGGCGGTGAAGCTCGACGCGGCCCTCCTCGAACAGGCGGCCGAACGCCACGTTATTGAGGTGGCGGTTCGTGTCCATGTCGCTGAACAGGGTCCGGTACGCGAACCGCACGGGGTAGCTGTCGACATCAAGCCGGGCGGCTTGCTCGCTGCAGCCGGCTCACTGACCTGGTTCCCCCCTCGGGCGCGGGCGTCCGCTCGGGCCGCTGCCGGTAGCCTCGTCCATCACCGATAAGATTCGCAAACCGTGAACTCAGTCGAGGTCGAATTCGTTGCCCTCGATGTCCTGCATCACGATGCACGACTCGTTGTCGTCATCGGCAGGCAGAAGTCGCACGCGTACCGCGCCGAGCGCGACCAGTCGTGCGCATTCGGCCTCGAGCGTGGCCAGGCGCTCGTCACCGACGAGCCCGGTGCCGACCCGGACGTCAAGATGCACCCGGTTCTTGACGACCTTGCCTTCAGGGACGCGCTGGAAGTACAGTCGCGGGCCCACGCCCGAGGGATCACTGCACGCGAACCATGAACCCTGATCCTCAGGCGGCAGCGAGCGATCGAAATCGTCCCACGTGGCGAACCCTTCCGGTGGCGGCGGTACGACGTACCCCAGCACCTCGCACCAAAAACGAGCGACGCGCTCTGGTTCTGCGCAGTCGAAGGTGACTTGGACCTGCCTGACCGACGCCATCAGTCCACCATAGAGGCGCCTGTTGTCCGGAGCCACGGGGAGCCATCATCAAGCCAGCAGCGATTGGTGAAGCTGGTCGGTGAATGCCTCGCCGGGCATGCGGTCGGGACCGAGGAAAAGCGCGCCCATGGCCATGCGAACCTGGTCCTGGCGGGCCCCGGAAGCTGAGTAGTATCGCTCGCGCCGAGCGCGACCGGCGTCGGTAAAGGTGGTCATGAGCGCGGCAAAGGTCGTGGACACCCGGCGCATGCGACGAAGCCGCTCAGCGCGCTGCTCGCCATACTGGCGCAGTGTCGCGGCATCCCAATCGCCGGACGCCAGCAGCAGTTCGGAAAGCCGGCCTACGTCGCACATCGCGAGCGACAGGCCTTGCCCGTCTACGGGGTCATCGTAGCCACCTGCGTCGCCGATAAGTACGACGCCATCGGCATAGGGTTTGTCGCACCACGTTTGCTCGCCGCTGAACGTTCCGCACGGCCCGGCCGTCCTGACATCGTTGAGAGCTCGTGGCTCGGGGATCGACTGCAGGCCCGCGAAAGCCTCGACGAAGCGTTGCGCTCCGTCCCGTCCGGCCCACCGATTCGCTTGCTCGTTCGCATGGCACGTGTAGAGGCGGAGGCGACCGTCCCCTTGCGGAAACACGTAGAACAGAAGGTCTTTCTCCACGCCGATGGCGCATTGGTCGCCGGGCCACCGCGACGCGTCCTCGACCAGCAAGCCAGCAATCACGTGGGTCGCTGGCGCCTTATTGATACGAATGCCGGATTGCCTGCGCACGGTCGACCCTCGTCCGTCTGCGCCGATAATGAGGCGGGGACGCACTTCCCTCGAGGCGCCGTTGTGAACGGTAATCGACGGCCGTTTCCCGGTCTGCACTTCTATCCCGGCGACGCCACACACCACCTCCGCTCCCGAACGCGCAGCACCGTCGGCGAGCGCCTGGCACGCCTCGGGATGGGAAGCGCACAGCGGACCCTGGACGCCGGGAAGGATGGCTGAGTTGTCCACCTTGGCCGCTTCTGCGGCGGATGGGTCGCAAAGCTCGTCATATGGCACCCGGTAGCGCGCATCAGCAGCGTGCTTGCCGCGGATCGCCTCTTCTAGGCCGAGACTTCGCGCTTCCAGCACTCCCCACGGAGCCATGTACTCGCCGCGCACTCGGTCGCGATACCTGTGCTGGCGTTCCAGTAGCAGCACCTCGACGCCACCGCGGGCCAGGACCGTGGCGATTGACGCGCCGGCGATACCCCCGCCGACCACCACGACGTCAGGGTCGTTCGTTCGCGAAGACATGAGACCCTCCTACGGGCGCACTTCGTAGACGAGGTTGAACGGGGTTTCGGCGGCCCGGCGGAACCTGGTGAAACCGGCCTCCGTCACGACCTGCCTGATGGCGGCTTCGCCCGCCTGGGCGCCGAGCGAGTAACCGCCCGCCTGCGACATCGCGTTCGGCACGCAGAGCAAGACGGAGGCGCTGTAGTAGACGCGCCCGACCGGGTTCATGTTGCCCGCGGGCTCATCGGCCGCGAACGGCTCGACGACCAGCCAGGTGCCGTTCGGCTTGAGGGCCTGCCGGACGTGCCGGGCCGTCGCGAGCGGGTTGCCCATGTCGTGCAGGCAGTCGAACGTCGCGGCCAGGTCGTAGCCCGACCCGGAGAACGACGAGGCCGAGGCGACTTCGAAACTCACCCGGTCGGCGACCCCCGCGTCTGTAGCCCGCTTGCGCGCCAGCTCGATCGACTGGTCGTGGTAGTCCGACCCGGTGAACACCGAGTTCGGGTACTCCTGCGCGAGCAGGATGGTCGACGCGCCGAGCCCGCAGCCGATGTCGACGACCTTGGCCCCGGTCTGCAGCTTCTCGGCCACGCCGTCGAGCGCCGGGATCCAGGACGGGATCAGGTTGGCGATGTAGCCGGGGCGGAAGAACTGCTCGCAGCCGATGAAGACGTCCTCGTCGTGCTCGTGCCAGCCCATGCCGGCGCCGGTGCGGAACGCCTCCGTGATCCGCGGCACGGCCCGCAGCGCGCCGAGCGCCAGCACGAACGCGCCGGGGGCGTAGACGCCGCCGTCCGGGTTGGTCAGGACGAAGGCCTGCTCCTCCGTCAACGAGTAGGTGTCCGAGGCCGCGTCGTACTCGACGTAGCCGCCCGCCGCCTGCCCGCGCAGCCATTCCGTGAGGTAACGCGGATTGGTGTGGGTGTTCTCCGCGAGTTCCCCGGCGCTGGCCGGTCCGGCCGCCAGGGATTTGTACAGGCCGAGCTGGTGCCCGATCACCACGCTGCCCGCGGCCGTCGTCGCGCCGAGATCGGTGACGAACCGGCCGAGGAACTGGTGCAGCTTTTCTTCGTTGAGGGCCATGATTGCCTCCCGTACGGGTTGTCGCTTTCCTGGGGCCCAGATTCCCCGTCGGCGTTGCACTGGCGTTGCAACCGCGCTGCAATGGGGACAGGTAGAACGGGGGAAACGGCGATTTTCCCTTGGAGGCGGCCATGCGGGCGAGGTATCCCGACACTGAGGGCTTCATCGAGCGCGACGGCGTCAAGGTCGGATACGAGGTGTTCGGCGACGGCGAGCCGGCGATAGTGTTCCCGCCCGTCGACGGGATCGTGCACTCCCGCTGCTGGAAGGCGCAGGTGCCGTACCTGGCGCGTACCTCGAAGGTGGTCACGATCGACCCGCGCGGGAACGGTCGCTCCGACCGGCCGCAAACCGCCGCGGCCTACGCCGACACCGAGTTCGTCGCCGACACGATCGCGGTCATGGACGCCGCCGGCGTCGACCGGGCGGTCCTGGTCGGGCACTGCACGAGCAGCTGGTACTCGTTCCTGGCCGCGGCCCGGCATCCCGACCGGGTGCTCGGTATCGTGGCCGTTTCCCCGTGGACGCCGTACCTCACCCCGCCGCTCCCGCACCGAGTGGTCTACGGCTTCGACGAGGTGCTGGATACCGAGGAAGGGTGGGCGAAAGACAACCGGCATTACTGGCTGCGCGACTGGCGCGGTTACGCCGAGTTCTTCTTCGGCGAGTTGATCAGCGAGCCGCATTCGACGAAGCAGCGGGAGGACTGCGTCGGCTGGGCGATGGAGATCGGCCCGGAGGGAATGCTGCTGCATCACGGCGGTCCGCTGCAGTCGTCTGGCCGGGAGGAGACCGAGGCGCTGCTGCGTGAGGTGACCTGCCCCGTGCTCGTCATCCACGGCAGCGAGGACCGCTGCCAGGCGTTCGCCCGCGGCGAGCGGGTCGCCGAGGTCACCGGCGGCGAGCTGCTCGCCTTGGAGGGGGCCGGGCACGTGCCCCAGGGCCGGGAGCCCGTGATCGTCAACCACGCCATCCGGGAGTTCGCCGACCGTTTCCGGGCCGCTCCGGCCGCCCCGAAGACCTGGACCAGATCGCTAAACCGGCCGAAGCGGGTGCTCTACGTCTCCTCGCCGATCGGCCTCGGGCACGCCCGCCGCGACCTGGCCATCGCCGACGAGCTGCGCACGCTGCGGCCCGGGCTCGAGGTGCACTGGCTGGCCCAGCACCCGGTCACCGAACTGCTGAACCGGCGCGGCGAGCTGATCCACCCGGCCTCGGCCTTCCTGGCCAGCGAGTCCGGGCACATCGAGAGCCAGTCCGCCGAGCACGACCTGCACGCCTTCAAGGCGCTGCGGACCATGGACGAGATCCTGGTCAGCAACTTCATGGTCTTTGACGACCTGGTCCGGGACGAGCACTTCGACCTGTGGGTCGGCGACGAGGCCTGGGACATCGACTACTTCCTGCACGAGAACCCCGAGCTCAAGCGGGCGCCCTACGCCTGGATGACCGACTTCGTCGGCTGGCTGCCCATGCCGGACGGCGGCACCGCGGAACAGGCCCTGACCACGGACTACAACGCGGAGATGATCGAGCAGGTGGCCCGCTTCCCGAGCCTGCGGGACCGCGCGGTCTTCGTCGGCAACCCCGGTGACGTGGTGCCGGACGGGTTCGGCACCGGGCTGCCGCTCATCAGCGACTGGGTAGCGCAGAACTACCAGTTCACCGGCTACGTCTCGGGTATCTCGCCCGGCGAGTTCGACGACCGCGGCAGCGCTGCGGGCCGAACTGGGTTACCGGGACGATGAGCGGGTCTGCGTGGTCACGGTGGGCGGTTCGGGCGTCGGCACGAACCTGATCCGCCGGGTCGTGGCGGCCTTCCCGGCGGCGAAACGGCTGGTCCCCGGGCTGCGGATGATCGTGGTGGCCGGGCCGCGGATCGATCCGGCCTCGATCCCGGCCCAGGACGGTTTGGAGGTGCACGGGTATGTGCACGACCTGTACCGGCATCTCGCGGCCTGCGATCTGGCGGTGGTCCAGGGCGGCCTTACGACCACGATGGAACTCACGGCGGGTCAGCGGCCCTTCATCTACGTGCCGCTCCGGCACCATTTCGAGCAGAACTTCCACGTCAGGCACCGGCTCGCCCAGTACGGAGCCGGCCGGTACGTGGATTACGACGACACGGTGCCCGAGTTGCTGGCTGCGGCGATAGCCGAAGAGATGGCGCGCCCGGTCAGCTACCGGCCCGTCGAAACCGACGGGGCCGCCCGGGCGGCCGCCGTCCTGGCCGAGCTCATCTGAGGGCCTGCCGGAACGAAAGCGCCTCAACTAGGACGTGGGGGAGCCCGTGTTCACGGGCTAGGTGTTCTGCCCGCAGCAACTGGGCCCTGGCCTGCTCGTCCTGGCCCAGGCGGGCGAGGGCGAGGCCGTCCACCGCGAGCGTCGCGGCCAGCGTCGCCAGCCACGGCACCCGGTCGGCCACGGCGAGCAGCGGCGCCAGGATCGCGCGGGCGCGCTCAGGTTCGCCGCGCCCGAGCCACGCCCGGGCCAGGGCCAGGCAGGCCTCGTCGCCGAACAGCCACGCCCCGTCGGCCGGGATGCTGGCCTGCTCGAGCAGCCGGTCGGCATCGGCCAGGACGGCCGGTGAGCCCGTGACCAGTGCCAGCGGCGCCGCGCAGCGCAGCAGGTTGGCCTCTACACCAGCCGTCTGGGCGGCAGCCAGGCCGCGCTCGAATAGCTCGATGGCCCCCGTGCGATCACCGGTCAGCAGCATCGTGGTGCCGAGCATGGCGCACGCGCCGGCCTCACCCCACAGGTGCTCGTGTCGTTCGACTACTTCCAGGGCCTCGCGGCCTAGCCTCAGCGCCTCGTCGTCGCGACCGCGGAGCCTGGCCACCCAGCCCAGGTGCGCCGTGTACCACGAGGCGTAGGTGGAGTAGCCGCCGCGGCGGTTGATCTCGATGGCGGTCTGCATCGCGGCTACGGCCTGGTCCCAGTCGGCGGAGGCGATGAACAGGAACGCGGACTCGAACTCGGCCCACTGCAGCCGGACCAGATCGTTCAGGCGGCGCAGCAGCGGCTTGAGCTCGTCCAGGACGGCCGCCAGGCCGCGGGCATCCCCGACGTTCAGGCAGGCGATCTTGAGGCCGTCAAGCCCCATCGCTAGGGCGCGCTCATCCGCGGAGGCCCGGCCGGCGGCCACCGCGCGCCGGCCGTAGTCCAGGGCGGCGTCCAGGCGCAGCCGCCACCCGGCGATGATGGTCAGCCGGGCCAGCAGGTCGGCCTCGCTGGCCCGGTCGCCTAGTGACATGGCGATCCGCAGCCCGGTCTCGACGTAGGACGTGGCGGTCGGCAGGTCGCGCGTGGCCGCGAAGTCGCCGCCGAGGTAGCGCAGGGCCAGCATCTCCAGCCGGCGGTCGCCGACGGCGCGCGCGGCGGCCAGCCCCTCCGTCAGGTCAGCCAGAGCGGCATCGATGGCGCCGACCGTCTCTTTCGCGCGCGCGCGCACGATCAGGGCCCGGGCGCGCACGTCCCTGTCGCCACCCCGCTCGGCCGCGTCGAGCGCCTGAGTGCTCAGCGTGATCGCGTCGCTCGCCGCGTACCTGTCCATGGCATCCTCGGCCGCGAGCAGCCAGGCGCGCGCCGCCCGTGGCCAGTCACCGGCGGCCGCCGCGTGCCGGGCCAGGGCCTCCGGCTGGCCGGTCAGCAGGTCGGCCGCGCGGCGGTGGTAGGCGAGCCGCGTCGGCTCCGGCGTGGTCGCGTACATGACCTCCCGGACGAGGTCGTTGGCGAACTCGTAGTCCCGGCCGCTGACCACCAGCAGCCGGGCCGCCAGCGCCTGCTCGCAGCGCTCGACCGCGGCGTTCGGCGTGATTTGGAGCAACTCGCCGAGGGTCAGCGGATCGATCGCGGCGCCGAGTACCGACGCGGCGCGCAGCAGCGCCTCCGCAGCCGGTCCGGTCTGCCTGACCCGCGCCTGTACCGCGCTGCGCAGCGACTCGGGTATCCCGACGTCGCCGCCGGCCAGGGCCCGGAGCACTTCCACTACGAAGAACGTGTGGCCGCGGGTGCGCTGCAGGATCGAGTCGGTCAGCGCGCCCTGCCCGGCCTCGCGGGCCAGTTGCCCGACCGCGGCCGGGCCGAGCGGGCCCACCTCGACCCTCGTGGCCACCGGGGCGAGCGCGGAGCCGATCTCCTGGTCGTACTCGGCCCGGACGGTCGTCACCGCGAGCAGGCGGGAGCCGGATATCTGGCGGCCGAGGTAGTGGATGAACTCCACGGTGGACTGCCCCGCGTACTGGAGGTCGTCCACGACGAGCAGGACGGGGTTGCGTTCGGCCAGCCCGGCCAGGAGCGCGGTCAGCGCCTCGAAGGACCGGCGCCGTTCCATGCCCGGGCTGCCGCGCCAGGACGGGGGAGGCCCGAGCAGCGCGGCCACATCGGGCAGCAGCGCCGCGGCCGCCGGCCAGTGCTCGCCGAGCAGCTGCCGCAGGGCGCTCGCGGTCATCCTGGCCACCACCGGCGCCAGGGCCTCCACGATCGGCTGCAGGAACAGCGACCGCTCGGCCTCGTAGCAGCGCGTGCGCAGCACGGTCGCGCCGGTCTCGGCCGCCTGCGCCGCGAGGTCCTCGGCGAGGGCCGTCTTGCCGATCCCGGCCTCTCCGATGATCATGACCAGCCCTGGGTCTGCGGCGACGGCGCGGCTCCAGGCGTCGCGCAGGGCCGCCGTCTCGGCCTCCCGCCCGACCAGGTGCGGCCCGGTGGGCCGGGCGGTCGGGATGGGCGGGACGAGCGGATTGGCTGGGACGGATGCTGTCGCAGCAGGGCAAGGTGCACCTCCTGGGTCTCGCGGCGCCGGGTCCGCGCCCAGCTCCTCGGCCAGCCGGTCGCGCAGCGCCGCGTAGGCCACCAGCGCCTTCGCCGGCTCGCCGGCCGCGGCGCACGCCGACATGTACCAGCGGTGCGCCGCCTCGTCGAGCGGGTCAGCCGCGGTGGCCGCTTCGGCGTGGCGAACCGCCGTGCGGGCGTCGTCGGTGGCCAGCGCCGCTTCGGCCGCGGCCAGGCGAGCCCGGCGGCCCAGGTTGCGCAGCTGGCCGCGGGCCGGGTCCACCCAGGTCGCGTACGGCTCGTCGGCCAGCGCGACGTCGGCCGCCAGCAGCCGGATGGCTTGTTCGGCCGCGGCCAGGGCGATCGCGGGGGAGGCCGTCAGCTTGCGCTCGGCCTGCTCGCAGTACCGGGCGGCGGCATCCAGGTCCACGATGACCGCGGGCTCGTCGGCGAGCCGGTAAGCCTGCCGGCTGCCCAGGATGACGCCCGGGCCCAGGACCCCGCGCAGCCTGCTGACCAGCGTGGCGACGTTCTGCTCGGCGGCGGCCGGCGGGTCGTCGGCCCAGAGCACCTCGACGATCCGGTCCAGCGAGACGAGCCCGGGCCGTTCCACCGCGAGCAGCTTGAGCAGCGTCCGTGACTTGCGGCTGCCCAGCTCGCCATCGGAAAGCTCGGTCCCGTCGCGGACGACGCCGAACGTGCCCGCGAGGCGCAGCTCGACACGCGGCGAAACTCCAGGCCCCGTGGGAATATCGCTCCCCACAAGCACTTCTTACCGCTGGCCAGCCGCGCCGGGCAAGAAGTTCAACGATCCGGCCGGGTCCCGGTCGCACCTCCGGAGATTCACCTGGTTGTCAGTGGTGCCGGCTGCTGAGGAAGGAGTGGAGGTGGCCGGCCAGGGCTTCGGAGTCGGCGGCTGCGCCGTGGATGTAGGTGGAGGCGCGGGTGCGGAGCACCGGCATGCCGAGGACGTAGAGTCCGGGGGCGCCGGTGACCACGCCGCCGTCGTGGCGGATGCGGCCGGTGCGGTCACGGACGGGGATGTCGAGCCAGGAGTGGTCGGGCCGGAAACCCGTCGCCCACAGCACCGTGGTGATCTCCCCGCTGGTCAGGTCTAGCTCCAGGGGCGTGCGGGGGTCGACGTACGTGGGCGCGAAACGGTGCGGTGGCGGGAGGTCGTCGTCGAGGCCCGAGGCTGTGGCCCACTGGTCGGCCCGGTTCAGGAACCGGTTCATCTTCAGGTCGGCGAGCGCGCAGGTGTTGGCGAGGGCCCCGGAGAACTGGGCCACGCCATCGGTGATACGGCCGAGGCGGCCGACGATGCGGATTCCCTAGCGCCGTAAGCGTGTTGAGGTCGGTCGTAACGGCTTCGGGAGTACCGGTGAGCTGCGGCGAGGGGAGGTGGCGGGCGCGGGTGAGGTCGTCGACCTCGTCGTAGCGTTCGGCCAGCAGGCCCGTTGTCTCCAGCCACCAGAAGATGTCCCGGCCGCGGTAGGTGCGGGGCAGCCGGACGTGTTCGCCGACGGCCAGGGTCACCGGGCGCCCTGACCGGTGGATCTCGCTGGCGAGCTGGACGCCGGTGGCGGACGCGCCGACGACGAGGACTCCGCCGCCGGGGAGCTGACCGGGCTCGCGGTAGGCGAGCGGGTCGAGCGTGGTGATCGACGGGGGGACGGCGCCGGCGATGCCTGGGATCGCCGGCAGGTTGCACGCCCCGGTCGCCAGCACCACCGCCCGGGCGCGGAGGACATCGCCGTTGGCCCGGATCTCGAAGCCCTCTGGTGCCGCGCGTACGGTGTGCACGGTCGTGGCGGTGCGCACCGGTGCGCCGACGAGACGCGCGTAGCGGGTGATGGTGGCGACGACGTCGGTGACGGGCATGTAGCCGTCGGGGTCGTCGCCCGCGTAGTCGTGGCCGGGGAGCCGGGTCTGCCAGTTCGGGGTGAGCAGCCGCAGGGTGGGCCAGCGCTGGGTCCGCCACGAGTTCGCCACCTCACCGCGCTCGAGGACGACGTGGTCGATCGAGCGTTCGGTGAGGCGGCGGCTCATGGCCAGGCCGGCGTGCCCGGCACCGACGACAACTGCCGTGGTCTGGATCATGCGGACATCCGGGGCGTGGCCTCAGGCCAGCTCGACGAGCACCTTGGTCGGGTTGGTCACGATGTCGAAGACCGCCGAGCGCTTCTGCGATTGGGCGACCAGCGCTTCGAGGTCCTCGCGGGAGGCGTCGGCGTCGATGGCGAACCGGACGGTGACCGTCTCGAACCCGTTGCGGATGTCGGGGTCGGCGCCCAGGATGCCCAGGACGTTCATCTGGCCCTCGATGGTGGCGGTGACCGACCGGAGCTGGATTTCACGGTACTGGGCGACCGCGGCCACGCCGGCGGTCAGGCAGCTGGCCAGGCCGACCAGCACGACCTCCACGGGCGTAGCGCCGTTGTCCTCGGACGCGAAACACTCGGGGTGGTCGACGTCGTACTCGAACGTGTTGCGGTGCTGCTGCTCGGCGCCCAGCCCGGTGAACCCGGTCACGGTGGAGTGGCTGTGGGTGCCGTTGCGCCAGGTGCAGCTGGCCCGCCAGGTGAATTCGGCCGCTTCCGGCGCGGCGGACAGCGCCTCGCGGGCCCCGAGCAGGGCCTGGACGTTCACGCCGTTGTCGACCGGGCTGTCGGTGATGGTCATCGGTGTCTCCTTGGGTTGGGTGGATCGGACATGGTCATCCCGGCCGTAGGCCGGACCGAGAACGACGGGGAGTGCGACGAGGCCGCGCAGGACCAGGCCGTCGCCGCGGACCCAGGCCAGTGCGTCGCGGCCGGTGGCGAGCCGCAGGCCCGGGTAACGGCTGAGCAGGGTCTCGAAGGCGACTTTGGCTTCGAGCCGGGCCAAGGGAGCGCCGAGGCAGTAATGGATCCCGTGGCCGAACCCGAGGTTCGGCCCGTCGCGGCGGCCGATGTCGAGCACGTCGGGGGCCGGGAACCGGCCCGGATCGCGGTCGGCCGCCGCCAGGCATACCAGCACCTGCTCGTGGGCCGGGATCTGCACGCCGTCGAGGGTCACCGGCTCCGTCGTCACCCGGAACGTGGCGTGCGGTGTCGGGGCGGTGAAGCGGATGAGCTCATCGATCGCGGCGGGCAAGCGCCCGGGATCGGCCAGCAGCGCCTGGAGCTGGCCGGGGTGGTCCAGCAGTGCTACCACCCCGTTGCCGATCAGGCTGGCCGTGGTGTCGTGCCCGGCGACCACGAGCTGGAACAGGCTCGACAGCAGCTCCTGCGTGGTGAGCGCGTCGCCTTCGGTCGCAGCGATCAGGACGCTGACGAGATCGTCGGCTGGGCTCCGGCGCTTGACATCGACAAGCTCGCCCAGGTAGCCCACGATGCCGTTTGATGCCTCGACCGCCTCCGGCGGCGGGTCACCAGCCCACCCCGTCAGCAGCACACCGAACCAGGCGTGCAGGCGTGGGCGGTCGGCTGGCGGGATGCCAAGCAGCTCGCCGATCACTCCGAACGGCAGGGGGTAGGCATATCCCTCGATGAGGTCGACGGTGGCGCCAGGGCCGGCGCTGTCGAGCTCGTCGAGAAGGTTGCTGGCTATCGCCTGGATGGCTGGCTCCAGCGCGGCGATCCTCCCAGGCACGAAGGCCCTGGACACAAGCCGCCGCAGCCGGGTGTGGTCGGGGGGGTCGACGTTGAGCATGTGCCGTGAGAACTCCGGCCCGGGCAGCCCTTCGGCCACGACGTCGCCGTTGTCTTGCAGGGCGGCGAGCATGTCCTTGGAGATGCCAGGCTCATTGAGCGCTCGCCGGGCCGCGTCGTAGCCCAGAACGACCCAGGCATGGTCACCGCCGGGCAGGCGCACCCGCTGCACCGGGCACTCGGCCCGGGCGTCGGCGAAGTGGCTGAACGGGTCATCGCGGATCGCTGGTGCCCAGCCGCCCCAGGTGGACAGGGTGTCAGTCATGGTCGCCCTCAGGCAGGTAACCGGTGCAGAGCAGGTCGAGCCGGGCGATGCGGCCGCCGTTGTCGGTGTCGGCGTAGGCCTGCTGCTCAACGGTGAACCAGCCCGTACCAAGCCGCTCCGCCCGGATCCGGATCCGCCAGTGCAGGTGCAGGCGGCCACCGAGCTCGCCGACGGCGGCCTCGACGAGATCGAAATCCTCGGTGTCGCCGAACCAGCGCTCGAACCGGTGTGCGATCGCGTCGGCACCGGCCCACTCCCGCAAGCCCGAAGGCAGCAAGGCGCGCAGGCAGGCATCAGCGGCGAGCGCGCCGCCGAGCTGGGCGAAGTCCTGGGCGGCGAGGCCCTCGAGGAACGACCCGGCGGGGGCGGACTCGGGCGCTACGCTGGCCACCCGGTGGTTGCGGGGTGTCGTCATGAAACCGTTGTACGGGCGCAGGCTGTCATCGCGGTATCGGGGGATTCCCCTACATGGCGGTATGGGCCGGGCAGCCTCAGCCCTCGTTGGGCGGGCGATGGCGGCGGCGCGGTGGGCCGTCGTATGCTCGGGTATGGCCTCGTGGCTGCACGGATTACAGGACATGGGCGGGGCAGTCGGATGCAAGACGCGAGGCAGGCATCGCCCGGTGGCCTGCCGTCGCCTGCCGACCTGTTTGTAGGCCGGGACGGCGAGCTGGCGGCCGTGTCCTGGATGCTTGCGCACGCCCAGACCCGGCTAGTCACGCTCACCGGGCCGCCGGGCATTGGCAAGACCCGTCTCGCCGTCGCATGCGCGTCGGCGCACGCCGAGCGCAGCGGATGCGCCCCGGTATTCGTTGACCTGGCTCCGGTCCGGGATCCGGCGCTGGTGATGGTCGAACTGGCTCAGGCGGTGGGCGTCGAGCCGCGGGGCGGGACGGATCTGACCGGCCAGGTGGCTGCTGCGCTGGGCCACGAGGAGCGGCTCGTGGTCCTGGATAACTGCGAGCATCTTCTGGCCGCCGCCCCGGACGTCGGCCGGGTGCTCGCTGCCTGTCCGCGGCTGCGGGTGCTCGCCACCAGCCGGGAACGGCTCCGGCTGTCCGCCGAGCAGGAGTTTCCGGTTCCGCCGCTGGCCATGCCCGCGCCGGCGGACGTGGCAGACCTCAGTTGCCTGGCGGCGAATCCGTCAGTGGCGCTGCTGCTGGATCGCGCGCGCCGGACCAACCCGAGCTTTGATCTCACTGCGGCTAATGCGCTGTTGCTGGCCAGAGCGTGTGTCCGGCTGGAGGGCCTGCCGCTGGCGATCGAGCTGGCCGCAGCCCGGCTGAAGGTCCTGACGCCAGGGGAGCTGGTGTTCCGGCTCGGCAGCAGGATGGAGGTGCTGGCCTCCAGTACGCGGGACGTGCCAGCCCGGCAGCGTGCGCTGCGCAGCGCCATCGCCTGGAGTTATGACCTGCTCGACTCCGGCGAGCGCGCGCTCTTTCGCAGGCTGTCGGTGTTTGCTGGCGGCTGGACGCTTGCTGACGTGGGCAGCGTTTGCGCCGTGAATGGGGGCGACGCGCTCACGATGGTGGAGTCGCTGCTCGACAAGAGCCTGATCAGGCGGCTGCCCGGTGACGAGCAGACCGCTGAGTTCTCGATGCTGGAGAGCTTGCGTGAGTATGCGGCGGAGCAGCTGGCGGCCAGCGCCGAGGCCGAGGAGGCGCGGGCTAGGCACGCTGGCCACTACGCGGATCTCGCGGCGCAGTTCGAGGCTTCCCTCGGCCTGCCGGGGGAGCAAGCCCGGCTGCTTTGGGCTGGACGCCGCCACGCGGATCTGCGCGCCGCGCTGGACTACTGTCTGGGCGCGGGCCAGGATGCGCTGGCGCTCTCGCTCGCCACCGCGCTCGGCTGGTACCACTACACCCACGGCGACCTCGATCATGGCCAGGCACTCGTGGACGCGGTTCTCCCCCCGGCTGCGGACGGCTATGACCCGGCGGCTATGAGCGAGGACGCCACGGCGGGAGCCCAGACTGGCGTGCTCATCGTGGCCGGGGTACTGGCCTTCGCGACGGGAGAGATGGGTCGTGCCCAGGGCCTCCTGCGCAGCGCACTCGAGCGCAGCGAGAAGCGTGGCGATGCGCGCCGCGCGGCGATGGCGTGCGCCTTTCTGGGCAACGTGGCCCGCGCTGGCGGCGAGTGGGATGCGTCTGCTGACTGGCATCGGCGGGCCGAGGCGCGATTCCGCGAGGAGGGCAGCACGCAGGGCATGGCGTGGGCCCGGCACGACCTGGGGCTGCTCGCCCGGGACCACGGCGACCTGGGGAGCGCTGCGGAACTACTGCGAGCGAGCCTGCGAGGCTTCCGTGAACTGGACTATCCGTGGGCCACGGCTTGGTCGGCGTGGGGGCTTGGCACGACGCTGAGCGCGCAGGGCCGACTGGACGAAGCGGGCCCGCTGCTGGCCGAGGCGCTGCGGATCTACACCGACGTCAACGACCCCCGGGGGATCGCCCAGTGCCTGGAGGCGCTCGCCCATGTCGCCAGTGAACGGGCGCACTATGAAACCGCCGCGCGGCTGATCGGTGCGGCCGCGGCGCTGCGCGAGCGGGTGGCCGCCCGCCAGTCCGATACCGAGCAGGCGAGGAGTTCGGCGGTGGAGCGGGTACTTTCCCGCGCACTGGGGACACAGGACGCTGACACGCTCATAAACGCTGGCCGGACAATGCCCGTGCAGCAGGCCTCGGATCTTGCCGCAGCGGTCGCTTTGGGTGCCGCACCCGGTGATGCGGACCGCTCCCATCAGGTGCCGCTCACCCCGCGGGAGCGGCAAGTCGCCGCGCTCGTTGCCTCCGGCCGGACCAACCGGCAGATCGGCAGGGTGCTCGGGATCTCCGAGAAGACCGCCGAGGTCCACCTGCACCATGTGATGTCCAAGCTAGATGCCCGCAGCCGGGCCGAAGTGGCCGCCTGGGCCGCCACGCATCACCTGTCCGCTCCAGCGTGATAAGCGTCCGGGCCCCAGGAGGGCGCCCAGGCCGGATAGGCATCCGGTCCGGCCAGAGCCGGCCCGTAGTGGGTACCTAATGGCTTTCCCCGATAGCCGCTCCCGTTCAGCCGGGGTATCAAGGAGGAACGTGAGGCTCGACCGGTCACCGGCCTGTTGGAGGTGCAGCTGATGCGCGCACGACTACCCGATGAGTCCGGTTACGTTGTCAATTCAGGCGTGCGGATCCATTACGAGGTGCACGGCACGGGCCAGCCGACGATCCTGCTGCTGCCTACGTGGGCGATCGTGGACTCCAGGAACTGGAAGATGCAGGTGCCGTTCCTGGCCCGGGATTACCGTGTGATCACCTTCGACCCGCGCGGCAACGGCCGGTCCGACCGGCCCAGGAACCCGGCGGCCTATGCCGACGCGGTCTTCGCGAGTGACGCCGCGGCCGTGCTCGACGCGACCGGCACCGAGCGGGCGGTGCTCGCGGCGTTCTGCAGCGGCTTCCCCTGGGCGCTGTTGTTCGCGGCGGCTCATCCGCAGCGGGTGACCGGGATCGTGGCCATCGCGCCGACGCTGCCGTTCCCGCCACCCGACCCCTGGGAACGAGGCGAACACTCCTTTGACGAGGTGCTCGACACCACTGAGGGGTGGGCCAAGGACAACCGGCACTACTGGCTGCGGGACTGGCGAGGATACGTCGAGTTCTTCATGTCCCAGGTCGCCAGCGAGCCGCACTCCACGAAGCCCTACGACGATCTGGTCGAGTGGGGCATGCAAACCGACGCCGAGACCATGCTGTGTGATGCCGATGCACCTAATCAGGTCGCTGACGAGCAGGAGGCGATCCGCCTCTGCCGGTCTCTGGCCTGCCCGGTGCTCGTGATCGGCGGTGACCAGGACAAGATCGTCCCGCCGGAGCGCGCGCTGCGGATCGCCGAACTGACGGGCGCCGAACTGCTCGTGATCGAAGGCGGCGGGCACGCGCCGCACGTCCGGTACCCGGTCGCGGTCAATCACGCCATCCGTAACTTTGTGGACGGGATCGTCCATCGACAGCGCAAGCAGGCCGTCTGGCCCACGATGCACAGCCGCCCCCGGCGGGTGCTGTGGATCTCCTCGCCCATCGGCCTGGGTCACGTCCAACGGGACCTGGCCATCGCCCGGGCCCTCCGGCAGCGCGCGCCGGACCTGGAGATCCACTGGTGGGCGCAGCCGCCGGTGACCGAGGTACTCGCCGGCGCCGGCGAGATCATCCACCCGGCGAGCTCCGATCTGGTTTCCGAGTCGGCCCACTGGGAGTCGGAATCCGCGGACCACGACCTGCCCGCGTTCTACGCGTTCCGCCGGATGGACGAGATCCTGTGCGCGAACTACCTGCTGTTCGACGACGTGGTCAGGGACACGAGCTACGACCTATGGGTAGGCGACGAGTGCTGGGAGATTGACTACTTCCTGCACGAGAACCCCGAGCGGAAGATCGCGCCGTACGTCTTCATGACCGACGTGATCGGCTTCCTGCCCACCGACCCCGGCGACCCACGGGAAGCCGAGTTGTGCGCGGACTACAACGCCGACTCCATCGAAAAGCGTGAGCGGTTCCCCCGGCTGCGGGATCTGTCCATGTTCATCGGCTCTTTCGATGAGCTGCCCGATCTCTCGTTCGGGCCCGGCCTGCCGGGAATACGGTCATGGTCCAGCAGGTGGTTCACCTCCGTCCCCTACGTGCTCCCGTTCAATCCCGCTGCCTACCGCGACCGCGCGGGCCTGCGCCGCCGGCTCGGCTACCCCCAGCACCAGCCGCTGCTTGTCGCCGCGGTGGGCGGTACCGCGGTCGGCCTCAGCCTGCTGGAGCTGACGTGCGACGCCTTCGCGCGGCTACGCAAGCAAGTGCCGGACGCGCGGATGCTTCTGGTCACCGGCCCTCGCATCGATCCCCGGCTGCTGCCGGACATCGAGGGTATGGACAAGCGCGGCTACGTGCCCGATCTCTTTGAGCACCTGGCGTGCGCCGATGCGGCCATCGTCCAAGGCGGGCTGTCCACGACGATGGAACTGGTCGGCGCCGGGCGGCCGTTCATCTACTTCCCCTTGCGCCGCCACTGGGAACAGCAGCACTTCGTCACCCACCGGCTCAACCATTACCGGGCAGGCCTGCGGATGGACTACACGACGACCACAGCAGACGACCTGGCCACCACGATGCGAGCCGCATTGACGGAAGCCGGCACTCGATCTGGCTACCGGAAGGTCCCGCGCGGCGGCGCGGCCCGCGCCGCCGCGAGCATCGCCACACTTTTGGCTGGCCAGTGACCGGCGCTACCACAGAGGAGCGGCAATGACGAGGCCGAGCACAGACTCTCCCCAGTGGGTGACGGTGGACGAGGGCTGGGGCCGCAAGGCGGTGGACTTCGCGACCCTTACCGAGCCGAGCAACTGCCGCGAGTACGTCGCTGTGCACCATCGGCTCGGCGTTGATGCCGGAGACCGGCTGCTCGACGTGGCGTGCGGGTCCGGACTCGCGATCGAGTTGGCTCGCGTGCGCGGCGCCTCCTGCTCCGGTATCGACGCCTCGGCCAGGCTGGTCGCGGTGGCCCGCGACCGGAACCCGGAAGGCGACATCAGGGTCGGCGATATGAACGTCCTGCCGTGGGACCCGGCGTCTTTCGACGTCGTGACCAGCTTCCGGGGGATCTGGGGCACCACACCCGACGCGGTGGCCGAGATACACCGGGTCCTTCGCCCCGGTGGACGCGTGGGGATAACGGTGTGGGGTCACCTGAAGATTTCGCCTGGAATCTGGGCGTTCGAACCGTTCCGTCTGGCTGCGGCGGAGAAGGTCGACAATCAGGCCATGATGGTGTCGCTGGGTCGGCCTGGCGCGGGCGAGCAAGTCCTGGAGGCATCTGGATTCGGCGGTATTGAGCGCTTCGACGTTCCGTTCGCCCTGGAGTTCGCGGACCCAGAGGTGTACGCGCGCGCGCTGGCCGCCACCGGGCCGGCTTATGAGGCCATCCAGAACGTCGGCGAGGCTGAGTTCCGTCGCGTAGCCGTTGAGCAGGCTCAAGGGCAGCTACGGGACGGCTTGCCGCTGCGGGCCGAGCTTAAGCTCGTGGGCTACCTAGCCCGCAAACCCTAGGTGAACAGCGCCTGGAATGTGAGGCGACATGCGCGCGAAGTATCCCGACGCCGAGGGCTTCATCGAGCGCGGCGGCGTCAAGGTCGGTTACGAGGTGTTCGGTGCTGGGGAGCCGACGATCCTGTTGCTCACGTCCTGGGCGATCGTGCACGCCCGCCAGTGGAAGGCTCAAGTGCCGTACCTGGCACGCCGGTTCCGGGTGATCACCGTGGAGGGCCGGGGTAACGGCCGGGCCGACCGGCCGGCGACCGCAGAGGCTTACCTGGACCGGGAGTACGTCGACGACGCGGTCGCAGTGCTGGACGCGACCGGGGTAGACCAGGCCGTGATCGTCGGCCTGTCCATGGGCGGACGGCACGCGCTGCAGCTAGCGGCCTGGTATCCGGAACGGGCGGCCGGAGTCGTCGCGATCGGCGCGGCACTTCCCTGGCCGGTGCCGCCGGACTTTGACGAGCCCAAGGATTCTTACGAGGGCTGGGGGAAGGCCAACCGGCACTACTGGCTGGCCGACTACCGCGGCTGGGTCGAGTTCTTCATGTCCCAGGTGTTTACCGAGCCGCACTCGACCAAGCAACGGGAAGACGGGGCGGCCTGGGGCCTGGAAACGACCGCCGAGACGCTGCTGCTGACCGCCCTGGGCGTCGTGGAGCCGACCACCGCCGACGCCGAGGCCGTCTGCGGACTGGTGCGCTGCCCAGTGCTGATCGTGCACGGTGACGAGGACGGGATCGTGTCGCATGAAACCGGTGCGGCCCTGGCCCGCTGGACCGGCGCACGCATGGTGACCATCCGCGGCGGCGGCCACGCCCCTACGCTGCGTGATCCAGTCCAGACAAACTTGCTCATCCGCAGCTTCGCTGAGTCTGTTGGCCCTCGGACGCCCGGGTCGCGAACCTGGACGAGGCCGATGAATCGGCCGAAGCGGGTGCTGTATATGTCCTCGCCGATCGGCCTTGGTCACGCGCGTCGTGACCTAGCCATTGCCGATGAGCTGCGAGCGCTGCGGCCGGGTCTTGAGGTGCACTGGCTGGCCCAGCATCCTGTGACCGAACTGCTGGAGCGGCGGTCCGAGCTGATCCACCCCGCCTCGGCGTTCCTGGCTAGTGAGTCTGGGCACATCGAATCGGAAGCGGCCGAGCACGATCTGCACGTCTTCCAGGCGTTCCGGAACATGGACGAGATCCTGGTCAGCAATTTCATGGTCTTCGCCGACCTGGTGGAGCAGGAGCACTTCGACCTGTGGGTCGGCGATGAGGCCTGGGACGTTGATTACTTCCTGCACGAGAACCCGGAGCTGAAGCGGTCGCCGTACGCCTGGATGACCGACTTCGTTGGCTGGCTGCCCATGCCGGAAGGAGGGGAAAGGGAGCGGGCGCTGACCGCCGATTACAACGCCGAGATGATCGAGCAGGTCGCGCGATTCCCTGGGCTGCGGGACCGGTCGGTGTTCGTCGGCAACCCCGGCGACGTGGTGCCGGACACCTTCGGGGACGGGCTGCCGCTGATCCGCGACTGGGTAGGCCGGAACTACCAGTTCTCGGGTTATGTCACCGGGATCCCGCCCGCCGACCGCGACGCGATCCGCGCCGATCTGGGCTACCGGCCCGGGGAGAAGATCTGCGTTGTCACCGTCGGCGGCTCGGGAGTGGGCACCGACCTGCTCCGCCGGGTGGCGGCGGCGTTCCCGGCCGCCCGGCGGCTGGTCCCGGGGCTGAGGATGATCCTGGTGGCCGGGCCGCGGATCGACCCTGGCGCCCTGCCGTCCCGTGACGGGCTGGAGGTGCACGGCTACGTGCACGATCTGTACCGGCACCTGGCGGCCTGCGATCTGGCGGTGGTGCAAGGCGGCCTGACCACCACGATGGAGCTCACCACGGCCCAGCGGCCGTTTATCTACGTGCCGCTGCGCCGCCACTTCGAGCAGAACTTCCACGTCCGGCACCGGCTGGCCCAGTACGGCGCGGGCCGGTGCGTAGAGTACGACCAGACCGGTCCTGACGAACTGGCCGCGGCCATAGCCGAGGAAATCATGCGCCCGGTCACCTACCGCCCCGTCGAAACCGACGGAGCCAGGCGAGCTGCCGCCCTCCTCGCCGACCTCGTCTAACAGCAGGCCGTTGGCCAGCCGCGCCAGCGAGGATTAATCCGTCAGGAATCCTGGACTGTGGCCAGGAACTCGCGTGCCGCTTCCTCGTCATCGGGGGCGACAAGCACCGGGACGCCTCGTTGCCGCAGATCCCGCGGCCCGGAGCCATGTGCCGATACGGCCGCCCGCAAGCCGCCACTGCGCAGCATGCCAACGATCAGCTCCGCTTCGGTTCGGCTGGCTGCGACCGTTACGATCACCGTTGCACTCGGGTCAGGGGCACTCAGATTCTCCGGCCCTCCGTACCTCATGTCCACCAGTTCAGCTCCTCTGCGTCTGCTGTCGCTCAATAGGGGACCAGGGGGCCTGCTCGCGGGAGCACCACCAGGTGGAGCGGCCACCGACGGTGCCGTGGACCATCTCGTGGCCGCAGCGCGGGCAGGTGCCGCCGGGACGCCGGGCCGCAATGACGTCGCCGGTGTGGGCACCGCCCTTGGCCACGGCGGAGGCCAGGACCGATCGCAGGGCGCGGTAGAGGCGGTCGGCGTCCTTGCGCTGCAAGCGGCTGACCGGGGTGGCGGGCGGCACCTTAGCCTGCCACAGCACCTCGTCGGCCAGGAGGTTGCCGACCCCGGCGAGCTTGGACTGATCCAGCAGGCGGGCCTTGACGGCGATCGTCCCCGCGGTGATCAGGGCGCGGAAATCGGCCTGAGTGACCTCGCCGGCGTCGGGCCCGAGCGCGTCGATGTCGGGGTTCAGCTGGATACGCCCGAGCCGGCGCTTGTCGAATAGCGACAGCCGGCCGCCGTCGACGAACTCGAGGGTGAAACGGTCCCACACGGCCTTGCGCGGCTGGGCGTCACGGCCCGGCGGGTCCCCGCCTTCGGCCACCCATCCGTCCGGCGCGACGACCACGATGCGCCCGCTCATGCCCAGGTGGATGCCCAGCGTCGGGCCATCATCTGGACCGTCAAGACCCGAGGTGTCGCACCACATCGCCTTGCCGCGGCGGTGCGCCGCGGTCAGCGTCCGCCCGGTCAGCGCGGCGCGCAACTCGCCGGGGGAGTGCGGGCGGCAGACGAACGTGTCGGCGTCGTCGACGTCGGCGATGCGCCGGCCCAGGCCCAGATCGGCGATCAGGCGGCGGGCAGTCTCGACCTCGGGAAGTTCCGGCATCTAGCCCGCGTCCCCGCGCAGGGCGGCGAACCGCTCGTCGGCTCGGTCGAGTTGGGCCAGGATGTGCTCCTTGGCCGCGGCGTCCAGCGGAGTGTCCGGCCGCGCGATGAGATCCCGCAACACGGGGACCAGCGGCGCGTACTTGTCCGCGAGCTTGTGTAGCCGGGGGCCCGTGGTATGGATCAGGCCGACGCCGTTGTCGGTGAAGTCCGACGCCTTGATGACCCTGGCCCACGGCGAGGCGGCCAGGCTTTCCGCCACGTGTTCCCGGTACTGGTCGTGCGCGTCGCGGTCTGGCGCGTACGCCGGGTTGGTCACCGCCGCGACTAGCTCCGCCACCCGCGGCCCGAACTCCGCCGCCAGTACCGCCAGCGCGCCGCTTCTACCCCCGGGGGGACGACCCCCCCGGTGACCCCCCCGCTCCTGGGGGGACCCATCCCCCCAGACCCCCCTTGGGGGGACTGCCCGTCCCCCCAAACCCCCCTGGCCCCCCAAGGGTCGCCAGCTCGTCGGGGTGATCTTCCACGGCGTCGTGCAGCAGCGCGGCGCAGATCACGTCGGGGTCGTGCACGCCGTAGTGGGAGATGATCCGGATGGCCACCCGGAGCAGGTGGTTGAGGTAAGGCTCCCGGTCCCGGCGGTCGTCGGCGTGCAGCCGCGTGGCCAGGTCGAGCGCCCGCTCGAGACGCGCACGGTCCACTTCCGGCCAGGACGCGATCTCCAGCGCGAACCGCTCCCTCAGCCCCTCTTCACCGTAGGTCGAGGTGATCGCGTGCAGCGGCATCGTCGCCAGGAGCCGCCGCTGGTCGCTGTCCATAACCAAGGACTAGCACACGCTCAGTCGCCTTGGTCAGGCAGCAGGGGAAGGAAGATGGCAAACCGGGTCAGGCCCGGCCGGCTCGTCACGGTGATGCTGCCGTCGTGCGCGGCGACCACGGCGTCCACGATGGCCAGGCCGAGCCCGGTGCTCTTCCCCGCCGCGTGCGCATCCCGCGCCCGTGACGTATCGGCCCGCGTGAACCGCTCGAACAAGTCGGGCAGCAGTTCGGGCGGAACGCCGGGGCCGTCATCGGTAATGCTCAGGCAGACGCGCGGCCCGGCCGGCCGGACGCCCCGCCGGACGACCCCGGTGCCCGGCCCGTCGGCCGGCGGGTCGGTACCCCCGGCGGCGACCGCGAGGGTGACCGTCGAGCCGGGCGGCGTGTGCTTGCCCGCGTTGCTCATCAGGTTGGCCAGCACCTGGTGCAGGCGATGCTCGTCGCCGAGGACGAAGACCGGGTCGCCGGCGAGGTCCAGGCGCCAGTGATGGTCCGGGCGGGCGGCGCGCGCGTCGCTGGTCACGTCGATGGCCAGCCGGGACAGGTCCACGGGCGCGCGCTCGAGCGGCCGGCCCGCGTCGAGCCGCGCCAGCAGCAGCAGGTCATCGACCAGGACACTCATCCGCACCGATTCCGACTGGACCCGGCCCAGCGCGTGCATCACGTCCTCGGGCACCGGGCCCTGGTGCCGCAGGGCCAGCTCGGCGTACCCGCGGATCGCGGAAAGCGGGGTCCGCAGTTCGTGCGAGGCGTCGGCCGCGAACCTACGCAGCCTGGCCTCGCTGGCCTCGCGCCGGCCGAGGGCCCGCTCGACGTGCTGCAGCATCCGGTTGAACGCGGCGCCGACCTGGCCGACCTCGGTCCGCGGGTCGCTGTCGGGGACCCCGGCCGGGAACGTGACCGAGCCCGAATCCAGTGGCAGCCTGGTCACCTGCGTCGCGGTGGCGGCTACCCGGCGCAGTGGCCGGAGCGACAGCTGGACCAGCGCAGCGCCCAGGATCACGGCCAGCAGGAGCGCGCCTCCGAACAGCAGGTGCTCGGTGTTCTCCACCTTCTCCAAGGTGGCGTCGACGGTGGTCAGCGGCAGCCCGGTGACCAGCTCGGTACCGTCGGGGCCCGGCACCTTGGTGAACAGGAACTTGATGCCGAGCGAGTCCAGTTCCCGGGTATAGGTGGTCGCGGGCGGCGCCGAACCGGAGGAGTGCCCCGAACCGGAGGATTGTGGGGGCGGGAAGGACGGGTTTGGCTGGCCACCGCCTTCGTGGGACGGCAAGTCCGCGAGCATGGTCGTGTCGGCGGGAGAGAGCGTGCACGTCTTGAGCACGTAGTCCTTGTACGTGACCTGCGTTCCGGTCAGCACGGATACGAAGGTTCCCGGGGACTGCCCCTGCCCGCTGCAGGTACCCAGATTTACCTGGCCGGTACCGGGATCCTGCCCGGGCGGCTGGCCGTAGCCGCCCTCGTGGTCGTGATAGGCCATGGTCACGCAGCTGAACCAGGTATTGGTCGCGGCCTGGAGCTCGCCGTCAAGTGAGGACATCAGCGAGCCGCTGAGCGAGGCGGTGGTGACCAGGCTGACCACCACGCTGGCCAGCCCGAAGAGCGCGAACAGCCCGATGATGAGCTTTCCGCTGATCGTCCTCGGCGACAGCAGGCGAGCGAGCATCAGCCCGCGGGCTTCAGTACGTAGCCGACGCCGCGGACGGTGTGGATGAGCGGCGTGCGGCCGGCGTCGATCTTCTTGCGCAGGTAGCTGATGTACAGCTCCACGACGTGCGCCTGGCCCCCGAAGTCGTAATTCCACACCCGGTCCAGGATCTGCGCCTTGGACAGGACGCGCCTGGGATTGCGCATGAGGAACCTGAGCAGCTCAAACTCGGTCGCGGTCAGGTCGATGAGCTCACCGTCCCTGCGGACCTCCCGCGCGTCCTCGTCCATGGTCAGGTCGCCCACGGCGAGCGACCCCTCGGTGTGCACCCGGGTCAGGTGGGCGCGGCGCAGCAGGCCGCGCAGCCGGGCCAGGACCTCCTCCAGGCTGAACGGCTTGGTCACGTAGTCGTCGCCGCCCGCCGTGATCCCCGCGACCCGGTCCTCCACGGCGTCCCTGGCGGTCAGGAACAGCACGCAGACCTGCGGGATCTCGGCGCGCAGCCGGCGCATGACCTCCAGGCCGTTGAAGTCGGGGAGCATGATGTCGAGGACCACCGCGTCCGGGCGGAACTCGCGCGCGGTCCGCACCGCGTCGGCGCCGGTGCCCGCAGTGCGTACCGTCCAGCCCTCGTAGCGCAGGACGCTGGAGAGGAGTTCGGCGAGAGAAGGCTCGTCGTCGACGACGAGCACGCGCACCGGGGTTCCGTCTGCCCGCGTAAGGCCTGCCTCCCGGCCGCGGCCGGGTGCATCGGCGGCGAAGTTGTCCATGTTCCTCAGGCTCGCTCGTCACGATCGGTTGTGTGCCTCATATCCCCGCGAGGGCAGGGATAGTCGTTTCTAGGCTCTACTTCATGCGAACGAGCTAACGGGCGGATCAGGTTCAGCTCTGAATCCCCTCTGAACCAGAGCTCAGCCGGCGCCCAGCAGCTTCCCCAGCTTCGATGACGACGATGAGCGTCTCGCGCCCGCCTCGCGGAGCGCCTGGCCGGCCGCCTCGAGCAGGCCAGGAGCCGACCCGGTCAACTCGACCTCGATCTCGCGCCAGGTCAGCGGCTCGCTGCTGGGCGCGGAAAGCCGCGTGGCCGTGACCAGGTCGTCGGCCACCTCGGCCATCGGATCGCCGGCAGGACCGGTCAGGATCACCACAGTCCGTTCGGTATCGAGGATGGCGATGGCGCGCAGAGGCTGGCCTGCCGTGATGTCCTCAACCTGCGCGGCCAGTACGGCCGGCACGGTCCCCGCGTCGGACGCCGGGCCGTCGTCGAGCGGAACGCGCAGCTCCTTCCTGGTGTCCTGGCGGACGGGGCGCTTGAGGTGCCAGCCCTCGTCGGTGCCGCCGACGCGCCGCCGCAACGTGATCCGGTGCTTGCTGAGGTGGAGGTCGTCGGTGTCGAAGTAGGTGGCGCTCAGGTAGTACGTGCGCGGTCTCGTCGCCTTCGCGCTGCCCCCGAGGCCCGCCAGGTCGGGTAGGACGAAATCGGCGTCGGCGTCGTACTTCTGCTCAGTTTCCAGATGCTCGCCCGGGCTGTTCGTCACGGCTCAAGGTTACGCGTGGGATACGACAAACCGGGTGGAGGGTCGGTCAACGACCAGGGCGTCCTGGCCGGGCTCGGGGGAGTGAGCCACCGGTTTCGGGTAGGCGTCGACGCGCAGGCCCGCGACGCCCGGACGGCCCGCCCGGTCCCAGGCCCTGGTGTGGGCCGCCAGGTCGTCGGCCAGCTCAGCCGCGGCGGGGCCGAACCCCGTGGCGACCAGCGAGATCGGTCCTGACGCCTCGACCCCGGACGGACCCGATGGTCCCGGCGACCCGGGCGCGGCGGTGAGCACGGCGATGCTGCCCGGGTCCAGGATCCCGACGGTGGCGTGCCAGCCCCGGCCGCCCAGCGGCGCGTGCCCGAGCCGGGGCGCGGTGCTGGCCGAGCCGTCGGGGCGTTCCTCGTCGACCCGGCACGCGCGCGGCTCCCTGGTGGCCAGCCACAGGCCCAGCTCCCAGAAGATCTCCGCGGGCCCGGCGCTGACCTCGGTCGGGCGGAGCACGGGGGGCCCGGCCATGACGGCGCCGAGCGCCTCGCCGTCGGCTTCCTGCCCGCCCGGCTGGATCACCCCGTCGGGGAGCGTGACGTACAGCCCCGGCGCGAGCACCACGATGGCCTCGGGGCCCGCAATCGAACCGCGCATCCGCATGAACCCGCAGGGCGCAAGCGACCGGCTGATCCAGTGCCCGTCACCGGCGCGCGCGAACGCCACGCAAACCTGAGTGCCCCGCACGTCGAGCGGTACCACGATCCGGCCCGCGGGCCCCGCCTGCTCCAGCCAGGCCGGCGCGAGGTCGCTGACGCCGACGGTCGCGATGATCCGGTCGTAGGGCGCGTATGCGGGGCATCCCCCGGCGCCGTCCGCGCAGAGCACGGTGACGTCGGGGTACCCGGCGGCAGACAGGTGGGCGCGGGCCTTCCCGACGAGGTCGCCGTCGATGTCCACGCTGGTCACCTGGCCGGAACCGCCGATGATGTGCCTCATGAGCGCGGCGTTGTACCCGGTGCCCGCGCCGATCTCGAGCACCCGCTGACCCGGGGCCAGGTCCAGCTGGACCAGCATGATGGCCATCATGGCGGGCTGGGACGACGAACTGATCGCCCGGCCGGATTCGTCGCGCTTGGTCACGATGGCGTCGTCGATGTAGGCCATCTCCGGCCGCAGTTCCGGCAGGAACAGGTGGCGCGGCACGTCGCGCAGCGCGGCCGCGATGGGCTCGTTGATCATCCTGTTGGCCGCGATGACCTGCGCGGCCAGCCGCTCCCGCAGCTGCGTGAGCTCATCGCCCACTATCGGCTACCCCGGCTACCCGATGCCGCGCCCGGGCTGCGGCCCCGCACCCTGACGGCCGCCACGACCAGGGCGGCCAGCGCGGCCAGCCCGGCCAGCACCAGGCTGTTCCCGGCCAGGATCTGCAACCCGTGCCAGTGGAACTCGTGGTACCACGGCTGGTCGCCCCGGGCGAAGTAGGTGGCGGGCCCGTACCAGAACAGCCCGGCGGGGGTCAGCCCGGCCTGCGCCAGGTCCCAGAACTGCGGCCAGGCGCCGAATACGACGAACAGGACGCCCGCGCCCGCCCACCACCAGGCCCGCACCGCGCCGCGGGCCTGCGCGCCCAGGTGCACCAGCAGCGCCAGGCCCGGCGCCACCCAGACCCAGTGGTGGTCCCAGCTCAGCGGCGAAACCAGGAGCCCGGTCAGCGCGCAGGCCAGCATCCCGGGCACCGGATGCCCGGCGCGGTACAGCAGGGCGGCGGCGACCAGCCCGATGACCAGGACCAGGGCGGCGATGGCGAACCACGGCGCGGTGCCCGCCGTCACGCTGCCGGCCACTCTGGTCAGCACGCCGCGCAGCGACTGGTTGCCCCGGGTGCCGAGGAACACGATCCGGTTCGCTTTGAAGACCAGCCCGTCGGCCCAGTAGGTGCCCGAGTCGCGGGGCAGGACGGCGTAGCCGAGGACGACGGTCGCGGCGAAGGTCACCGTCGCCGTGGCGGCCTGGCGGTACCGGCGTACGAGCACCAGGTACGGGATGAAGATGAGCGGGGTTAGCTTGATCCCGGCCGCGATCCCGAGCCCGATCCCGTGCCACCAGCGCGCCCGGCCGCCGGTGCCGTCCGCCGCACCCGCACTCGCACCCGAGCCCGCGCTCGAGCCCGCACCCGCGCCCGCGGTGAGCAGGTCCGCCACGATGAGGAGCATCAGGAGCAGGTTGA
Organism: uncultured Actinomycetes bacterium; assembly: GCA_963795795.1. Lineage (GTDB taxonomy): Bacteria > Actinomycetota > Actinomycetes > Streptosporangiales > Streptosporangiaceae > Palsa-504. The sequence goes on from CAWCJS010000003.1 coordinate 675,885, forward strand.
CCTGGCCGAGGCCGAGAGTCTGCTGCACGGGCTCGGTGGCCAGCGCCAGCGCGGAAACCCCGAGCGTGGCCGCCAGCCGGACCGTGGGCCGGCCCCGGTACCCGAGCGCGCCGAACGTCAGCCAGAGCGACAATCCCAGGGCGGCCAGGCTGGCCAGCGTCATCGCCCAGCGCAGCACCGTCCACGGCAGCACGGACGCTACCGCGAAGATCACCGCGGCGAACGGCGGGTACGTGAACTGGACGCCGTGCTGGCCGGCCCAGTCGTACAACGGCGAGGCCAGGTGACCGTCGTACGCGGGGGAGACGTGCCGGACGATCAGCCCGCCCTGCCGGTACACGACCAGGTCCCGCATCGCGGCCATGGCCGGCAGGTGCGTGACCAGGTCCGCGACGTAGACGGCCAGGACGGCAGCGAGCGCGACGGCGCAGGCGGGCAGCAGCCACCGGGGGGCGTCTCGCCCGGTCCCCCGGGGCGCCGTCACCTGGGCGGCCGCGGCTGGCTCTGCCCGCACCGAGGAGTCCCTTCATCAGGGCCGACAATCACCGGCTGGCACGAATGTGCTGTGCCAGCCGATGATAGTGGCTCTGGGCCGCGCCGACCCGGGCCGCTGGGAATCCGGGCGTCCCGAGGGGCATCGCCGGGTCGGCCCGCGCCGACCCGGGCCGACGGGCAGTAGGGGTCGACCCTTAGGCCGGCGTGGTCTGGGTTTCCTCAGTCCGGGCGTTGCGAACCGGGAGCACCTCGGTCCGGGCCGACCGGACCGGGATTTCCTCGGTCGGGACGGCGCTGATCGGCCCAGTGGTCGCCGGGACGGCCTCGACTTCCCTGATCCCGGCCGACACGGCCGAGATCCGGCCGAACGCCGCGGCGGCCACGAAGATGACCACGGCCCCGAGGCCCGTGAAGAATCCGACCTGCTCCATGATCCGCATGAGCGTGGTGGAGGCGACCGGCGTCCCGCCCAGGGTGGCGCCGCCCGTGTTCCACAGCGGGCTGAGCATGGTGCCCAGGGCGAACCACGCCCCGGCCGCCGCGGCCAGGGTCGCGCCGAACATCGCGATGTGCCTGCCGGTGGCGATCATCAGCAGGACACCGCCGAGGAACACCGCCGCGCCCGGCAGGATCTCCAGCCACAGCCGGGCCGTGGTGTAGGTCCAGTCGGTGTCCGGCGTGTAAGCGTAGTGAAAGTACGGTCCGATGAAGGGGATGATCGCACCCCAGATTCCCAGCAGGACCAGCAGGAATCCGCTGGCTGCCCCGCGGCTGCGCCGTATCTGCAGCATCCCGGCCATTGCGTATCACTTCCCGAGTGAGTACCGATATCTATGTCGTTGGCGGGCCTGACCGTACGCGACTACCCGGGCCGGCAGATACTATTCCTCGGCCGGGGGTATCGTTCGCGACGTGGGCACCAGGCGCCTCGTCCCGCGCACCGACCAGGTCGCTGAGCCTGCAGGACGGGTGGGCGGAGGTCACCCCGAGTTCCTACTGCCAGTACTACCCGTCGACGCCTTCCTACTACGTCCAGAATCACGTCGCGTATCTCATCGGCTGGATTGAGCAGGCCCAGAACGGCGGCGGGTTTATCGGTACGCTCCCGGCCGTCGCCAGGCCCGTCCACGACCTGTACATGATCGTGGGCCCGGATGGTTACCTCCACATCAGCCCGAACGGCAACATGTACGTGTTCGGCGAGACCCAGGGCTGGGCCAGGCTGGACACCATCGCTTACCAGACGAGCTCCTAACCCTCCGGGGGCTCAGCCAGGCCGGACCCAGTGGGTCCGGCCTGGCCTATTTCTTACTTCGTCGCGGTGGGGGTCGGCTTCGGCGTTTCGCTGACGTTTGGCTTCGCTGTTGATGAGGCGCTAGGTCCGGGGGACGGGCCGGCACCGTGGGATGACCCGGCGGCGGGGGCGTTACGCCAGAATTGGCTGCTCCCCAGGCACGCGCCCGGGTCCCACCGGGACAGCGAGTGGGTCGAGAGCCCGGCCGGCTGCTGCGACCAGGTGGCTACCCCGTACACCGGCTTGAGCGTTGCGCCTTCCAGGTTGGCGCCGCGGAAATCCGCGCCCTGAATGTTAGCGCCGGCCAGGTCCGCGCCGCTCAAATCGGCGCCCGCGAAGTCCGCCCCCTGGAGGTCGGCGCATTGCAGGTAGGCGTGCGACAGATCAGAAGACGCGCTCCAGTGTGATCTCTCCAGGTATGCGCCGCGCAGATCGATTCCTACTAGGTAGGCCCCTATCCAGCCGAAATTGATCCCCGTCCAGGCCTGGCCCTGGAGTTCATCGTTAGCGAGGTCTATGTGGGGCTGCTCTCCGAGGCCCAGCGACGTCACCGTCTTCTGCATGCCCGAACCGAACAGCACTTCGACCTGGTCGGCGGCGTAGAGGATATCGAGAGGGATACCGGGCGAGGCTGGAATGCCGTACCCGCGGCCGAAGGGCGATGACGCCTGATCGGTATATCCAGTCAGGAACTGCTGGCCCCGGCTGCTCAGGTAGCCGCTGAGGATCTGGAGCGCGGTGGTGTAGTCACTGAACACGTCGGCGGCGGGCTCGCCCGTTTGCCCCATTTGCGCGAAACGGCCCTGCGTATTCTGCGTCAGCAACAGGAGCCCGGCAATTTCTTCTGCCGTATCGGTTGACCCGATAGACGTGATGGCCGTAGAGAGCTGAGTGTCCAATGACTGCCGCAAGGTGACCTGCGAGTTATGGTTTACCGTTTGCTGGCCCTGCCAGGCGACGATTATCGTCACGAAAACGGCGATCACGGTGGCCCCGGCCACTATGACCTGAGCCCGGTCCGCCCAGGTCTTGTCCCTTACCGGCTCGGCTTCTCCCGTTGCCGCTGCGGGCTGATGAGATTCACCGTCCGCGGCCATATCCCCTCCAGCTCCCGCCCGCCATGCCTAGCCGGAATCGTAGCTTTCAGCCCAGGGCCTGACCATAGCCGAGCGGTTAAGCCGAGAGCGCCGAAATCGGGGCGCCTGATTCATAGGCTGCGGAACTCGGGAGAGCGGCGGAGGGCGTCGGCTACCCGCCGCGCGGTGCCCACGGTGTTGGCGATGCGCAGGAAAAGCAAACCGCCGCCGTGGACCCGGAACACCGACGCGCCGGGCACCGCGGCGATCGAGATCGTCGCGTACGCCACCGGGCTCTTCCGGACGGTGACGCGGCTGCCGTTGGCCTCCACCTGGTAACCCGGGCCGAGCCTGCGGCCGAGCACCGTCACGACCTCGCCGGGCGTCACGTTCGCGCGCGGTACCCGCACCTTCGGCATGGGGAAAGGGTAACGGCAGCCACGTGGTCCTCCGTGGCGGCTTCGGCCTCAGGTGGACAGCCAGGCCGCGGTGTCGGGCGGCAGGCTGTTCCCGGACAGCGGCATCGAGGTAAGCAGGATCTCCCGGTGCGCCGGCAGCGGGACGTCGGCCGCGCCGAGGTTCGCCGCGAAGAGGAATCCTGGCTCCCTGGCAAAGCAGAGCAGGTCGGTACTCGCGTCCTCGAGCCAGCGCAGGGTGCCACGGTCGAGGGCCGGATGGTTACGACGAAGCCAGAGGGCCTTCCGGTACAGGTCCCAGAACGACGCGGGGTCACCGGACTGCGCTTCGACGCTGTACGTGCCCCAGTCGGGCGGCTGGGGCAGCCAGGGGGCCGACGCGTCGTCCACCTCGGAGAAGCCGAAATCAGAGCCTCCGCGGGACCAGGGCAGGGGCACGCGGCAGCCGTCGCGGCCGGTCGAACGGCCGCCGGTGTTGTGGAACCGGGGGTCCTGGCGGGCGCTGGCGGGGATGTCCAGGACTTCGGGCAGGCCGAGTTCCTCTCCTTGGTAGATGTAGGCCGATCCGGGCAGGGCCAGCGAGAGCAGGGCCGCGACCCGGGCGCGCCGTACGCCGACCTCGGCGCGCGCATGGCCCAGGGTCATGAGCCGGTTGATGGTCTGCGGCGTATACCCCTCGTCGAGCTGGTACCGGCTAACCGGCCGGGGTACGTCATGGTTGCCGATGACCCAGGGCGCGCGCGAGCCGCCGGCCAGCGCGAGCACCCCGTCGATCGCGCCGCGGAACGAGGCGACGTCCCAGCCCGCCACGATCAGCTGGAAGTTGAAGACCTGAGGCAGGCCGTCGGGCGCGAGGTAGGGCCGCAGGGTGGCGGGTGAGTCGTACCAGACCTCGCCGATCGCCGTCCGCGCCCCGGGGAACACGGTCGGGGAATAGGAATCCAGGATCTTCCGCCAGGACCGGTAGATTTCGTGGACCTCGGGCCGGTGGCGGTACGGGGTTGGCATGTCCACGTGGTAGGTCAGGTCGGGCTCGGGTTCATCGGGCAGGTCCGGGTCCTTGAACAGGCCGTGCGCCACGTCCACCCGCAGGCCTGCCGCGCCGTGGTCGAGCCAGAACCTGATCACCCTCTCGAACATCGGGGGAATATCCGGATCGCGCCAGTTCCAGTCCGGCTGCTCGGGAGCGAACAGGTGCAGGTACCACTGCCCGGGGCGGCCGTCGGCCTCGGTCACGCGGGTCCACGCCGGACCCCCGAACGACGATGGCCAGTTGTTCGGCGGCAGTTCCCCGCTGGGGCCGCGCCCCTCGCGGAAGATGAACCGCGCCCGCTCCCGGCTCCCGGGCGCCGCCGCCAGCGCGGCTTGGAACAGCGGGTGCTCGCTCGAGCAGTGATTGGGTACCAGGTCGACGATCACCCGGATCCCGTGCGCCTCGCCGTCTTTGACCAGGGCGTCGAAGTCCGCCATGGTCCCGAGCCGCGGGTCCACCGCATAGTAGTCGCTGACGTCGTAGCCGCCGTCGGCCAGCGGCGAAGGGTAGAAGGGCGTCAGCCAGATGGCGTCCACCCCGAGGGAAGCCAGGTGCGGCAGGCGCGAGCGCAGCCCGGGCAGATCCCCCACGCCGTCCCCGTCCGCGTCGGCGAAGCTGCGCGGGTACACCTCATAGACGACCGCATCGTCCCACCAGACATGCCCGTCAGCGCTCACGCGTCTCCCCCTCGATGGTCGGCCTCACCGCATCCTAGTGAGCGCTTGAATCGTCCTCCGGGGAGAGCAGGGGGTCTGCGAGCCCTTCGGCGCGGCATGTTTCGTATAGCCGGATCTTGAAGGTGATCAGTTCCAGGCACTCGGTGAGCTCTGCGATCTGGGCGGTTACGCGCTGCTGGTGCTGGCGCAGCAGGCTGAGCCGGTCCTCCTCGTTGCCTTCTCCCTGCCGGACCAGGTCCGCGTACCGGCGGATCGCGGTAAGCGGCATGCCGGAGGCGCGGAGCCTGACGCAGACTTCGAGCCACTCCAGGTCCCACTCGGTGTACACCCGGCGTCCGTCCGCGCCGCGGTGAACCGGGGTGACCAGCAGGCCCTCGCGCTCGTAAAAGCGCAACGCGTGAACGCTCAGCCCGGTGCGCTCGGCGGCCTGACCGATTCCCAGACGCGGCTCTGCTGTGGGCACGGCGCCCAGGATAAGCGCTTGACCTAGAGCCGGCTATAGGTCCTAGCATCCTTGGTGACTTCGGGCAGCGGCCGAGCAGAAGGCGAGGGAACCGCGATGGGGCAGCGCGTCTGCGTGACGGGAGCCAGCGGCCAGGCGGGTCGGGCCGTGGTGCGGGAATTGCGCGAGCACGGCTACGACGTGGTACCCACGGACATCGCGGTGACCAAGGAGGACCTCTACGAGGGGATGCTGCGCGCCGACCTGACCGACTACGGGCAGGCGCTCGAGACGCTGCAAGGCCCCGAGTCCACCTGGTGGCCAGTCGCCGCTGGCGTGCCACGCGCCGTGCGCGAGCTGGTGGAGGAGCTACGCGGCACCGACGCCGTTGTCCACCTAGCCAACATCCCGGCGCCGGGGATCGCCACCTCGGCGGTCACGTTCAACGCGAACGTGGCGATGAACTTCAACGTGTTCATGGCCGCCGCCCGGCTCGGCCTCAGTCGCGTGGTGTGGGCCTCGAGCGAGACGACGCTTGGCCTGCCGTTCGAGGTGCCGCCCCGGTACGCGCCGGTCGACGAGGATCACTACCCCCTGCCCACGACGACGTACGCGCTGTCGAAGGTGGTCAGCGAGACCATCGCCACGCACATCGCGCAGTGGTCGGGCATGCCCTTCATCGCGCTGCGGTTCTCCAACATCATGGCGCCCGCCGACTACCAGGACTTCCCCTCCTACTGGGCCGATCCCGCCGAACGCAAGTGGAACCTCTGGGGTTACGTCGACGAGCGCGACGTGGCCGCCGCCTGCCGGCTGGCGCTCAGCGCCCCCCAGGACGTCGTGGCGGGCAGCCCGAGCTTCATCATCGCCGCGGCGGATACCGTCATGAACCGCCCGTCGGCCGACCTGCTCGCCGAGGTCTTCCCCGATGTCCAGCTGAGGAGCGAGGTCAGCGAGTTCGGCACCCTGCTGGCCATCGATCGCGCCCGCAAGGCGCTCGGCTATGAGCCCCGCCATTCCTGGCGCAACCACCTGGACGTCGACCAACTCGGGTCTGCGCCCGGTGCGGGTCAGTAGAGTCGACGGGCAGGCGTCTGGTGGCCCCCGGTCTTCAAACCTGGTGAGCGCAGCGCTGGAGCTCCGGCGGGTTCGATCCCCGTCCGCCTCCGCCACCTGCGTAAACGACGGCATCCGGCGGCCTGAGGCGGTCGCGAGCAGGCGGCGGACCCGCATGGGCTATTGAACCCCGGGGAAGAAGGCTTAGGTGCGGCGGATCCCGCTCGGGGCGCTTCAGGAGCGCGAGTTCCGCCTGTTCTTCACGGGACAGATGGTGTCGCTGCTCGGCGATGCTGTCACGCCGTTCGCGCTCGTTTGGGCGGTGCTCGACCTGACGGGATCCGCACGCGACCTGGGCTTCGTGCTTGCCGCGAAGATCGCCCCGCTCGTAGTTTTCTTGCTCGTCGGCGGCGTCTTCGCTGACCGTCTGCCGCGGCGCGGTGTGATGGTCGCCGCCGACGTTGCGCGCATGGCCGTCCAGGCGGCGACCGCGGCGCTGCTGCTCTCGCATACCGCGCGCATCTGGGAGCTGATCGTGCTGCAGGCGCTCGCCGGAACCGGGACGGCGTTCTTCAACCCCGCGTCGACGGGGCTCACGCCGATGATCGTGAGCGCGGGGCGGCTGCAGGAGGCAAACGCCCTGCGCGGGATGTCGATGGCGTCGATGCAGTTCGCCGGCCCAGCGCTGGCAGGCCTCCTCATCGTCACCGTCGGGCCGGGGTACGCGCTTGCTATTGATGCGGCGAGTTTCGGGGTTAGCGCGTTCTACCTCGCGCGCCTGCACCTGCCGCCTCACGTCGGCCTGCCGCCGCAGTCGTTCGCGCGCGACCTGCTCGACGGCTGGCGCGAGTTCGCCGCCCGTACCTGGGTCTGGCTGAGCGTGGTCAGTTTCTTCCTCGCGAACATGATGAACTCGGTGTGGCTCGTGCTCGCCGCGGCCTGGATCAAGAACGGCCACGGTGGCGCCGGTGCGTGGACGGCGATCCTGGTCGTCTCGGCCGTCGGCGCGCTCGCCGCCGGTGCGACGGCGCTTCGCCTCAAGCCGCGGCGCCCGCTCCTTCTGGCGTCCATCGCGTCGGTTCCGTTTGCGTCGCCGATCATCGTGCTCGCGCTGAAGCTGCCCTGGGAGACCCTTGTTGCCACAGCGCTGGTCACAGGCTTCGGCGGCATGCTCCTCAATACGATCTGGGAGACGACGCTGCAGCAGCACATCCCGCCGGCCTCACTCTCGCGCGTCAGCGCCTATGACTGGTTCGGCTCCCTGCTCGGCGACCCGCTCGGACTCGCCCTCGGAGGGCTGGTGGCGGCTGGGATCGGGATGAGCCGCACGCTCTGGATCGCAGCCGCGGTCGATCTTGTCGCAGTCGCTGCGATGCTCGCGGCGCCGAGCGTGCGGCACCTGCAGCGGCTCGATGAACCCCAGCTCGTGCAAGGAGCGCAGCAGTCCATCGTCGACTGAGCCGCCGCGGTACCAAGGTTGTCAGCGAACCAGCCGCGCCGACCGCCGCTCGGGCGCTGCGCTGTCGCTCGGGCGCTGCGCTGTCGCGCTGGCGGGTTCGATTCCGCCTCCGCCTCCGCCTCCGCGACACCCCTGTCCCGTGCAGCTGGGCCTGGTTACCCGGGGTCGGGAAGACCGGCGGTCGGCGGCTGGTCCCCGTGCGGAAACTCATACTCGCTGATCTGGCGGGCGATCTCACCCAGGCTGTGCCCGGCGAACCACGGAGTGCCCCTCGGCACGACGACATGTATGCCTCCGATTGTGCGCAAGTCGAACTCGGCGTACATGGCACGGAAGAGACGCACGGTCAGCTCATCCCGAACTGGGCTCATCGCCCTAGGCTCCTGAGGCCCGGCATGTCGTCATATCTAGATCAGCGCCATGGTGGGCACCTTTGTCACTCCAGCGGCCGAAGCGGGGGACCGAGGGCAGCGGGCGCTACGCTGCTGTGTCGTGCGGGAGACGCGCCTCGATACTGCCCGGATCCGGGCGGCTCGCCGGGTAATCGACCCGATCTTTCTCGACACCCCGCTGTACCGCTGCGAGGAGCTAGAGCCCGACCTCGGGTGCACGGTGAGCATCAAGCTCGAAACGGCGAATCCGGTCCGCAGTTTCAAGGCCCGCGGCACCGAGGTAGTCGCGAGCCTGCTCGCCGGTCACGGCTCGCGAGCCGTAGTGTGCGCCAGCGCGGGCAACCTGGGCCAGGCCCTGGCCTGGTCCGGTCGCGGCCGAGGGCTCGACGTCACCGTCGTGGCATCCCGCTTGGCGCCTGCGGTCAAGCTTGATCGCATCCGTGCGCTGGACGCCAGGCTGGAGCTGGTGGACGGGGACTTCGACATGGCTCGCGAGCAGGCGGCAGAGGTCGCGAGGTACTACGGAATCCGGCTGGTAGAAGACAGCCTGGACATCGAGACCTGCGAGGGCGCGGCGACCATCGGCCTGGAACTGGTGGATTCGCCGACGTCGTTCGACGCCGTCCTGATAGCTCTGGGTGGCGGGGCGCTGGCCACCGGTGTGGGTCATGTATTGAAGGCTCTGGCGCCCGAGGTCGAGGTGATCTGCGTCCAGCCGCTGGGCGCCCCGGCGATGACGCGCTCGTGGCGCCAGCGGCGCGTCGTCACCACCGACTCGACCAACACCATTGCCGATGGCGTCGCCGGTCGGCGTCCCATCCAGGTCGTCCTGAACGACCTGCTGCTGGTCGCTGACGACGCCGTCCTGGTTCAGGAGGCGTCGATCATCGCCGGTATGAGAATGCTTCTCGACCACGCTGGTCTCGTCGTCGAACCGTCCGCGGCGCTCGGCATCGCGGCCATCATCGAAGACCGTGAGCGCTTCGCGGGCCGACACGTGGTCACCATCGTCTGCGGCAGCAACGTCGATATAGACGCCTACCACCGCTGGGTCGGTGCGGCTCCCCGCCACGGGTGTCGACACTTGCCCGCCGACGGGCACGCTCCGGGAGCGTTACCGCTGGATCGCCCGTCCGGGTGCCGCGGCGGCACCTGGCCTGCCTCATCCCGATCGTGAACCGAAGTCCTGGGTGGGCGGCGCCGGTTGTTCCGGCCGGGGGTGGTTACCCGGGATCGGGTGGGGGGCTGTGGCTGCGGATGATCCTTCCGCCGGGGCTGCGGACCTCGCTGGTCCCGTCCGGGTGGACGGTGAGTTGCCAGCCCATCTCGTGCAGGACCACGTGATGGTGCCACCAGCAGTAGTTCTTCAGGCCCGCCAGGCTGGTGTGCCCGCCGTCCTGGCGGTGCACCACATGATGCGGCTCGCACGCGGACGCGGGCTGGTCACACCCGCCCGGGAACTGGCACGTCTGGTCCCGCAGGGCCACCAGCCGCCGCAAGTGGACGGGGATGTCGTCGGTCTGCCCGACGTCCAGCGGGAGCGAGGGGCCGTTGAGGCCCTTGCCGAGCAGGTTCCTGCGGAGGAAGGAGGCGACGCCGCCGGGGCCGGAGACGATCTGCAGGACGGTGGCCAGGATCTGGTGCTCCAGCATGGCCAGCACCTGCCCGGCCCGCCCGGCGCCGCCCGCCTGGCCGGCCGGGGCGGTGGGGCTCGGGTCGGGTCCGGCCGCGCCGCCGCGGGCATCTGCGCCGTCGGGGTCCGCGGGGCCGTCGAGGTCCGTGTCCGGCCCGTCCGGGTCGTCGGTGCTGCCGGGGGCCTGCCGGCGCAGGTGGTCGTACTGCACGCACAGGCCGACCAGCTGCTCCACCGCGCCCAGGTCCAGGTCGCCGGTGACCACGGGGACGAGGATCGCGTCGCACGCCACCCGGCGGGCCGCGTCGCCCTCCAGCCAGGCCCCGCCGTCCCCGGTGCTGACCGACGCGGCGGCCCGCTGCCCGGCCCACCGCGCCCGGTACCCGGCGATCCACGCCTCCTGCAACTTGGAATCCACATCCAGCTCACACAAGTCCGCGAACGTCATGTGCACCAGCGCCTTGACCGGCTGCCCGGCCCGCTGCGGCAGCAGGCCCGAGGCCAGCAGCCGCTTCATCGCCTCGGCGAGCGCGTCGTGGTAACGCTGCGGCCGGGTCCGCAGGTCCCCGGCCGCCGTTCGGGGCGGACAGGGCATCCAGGACGGCCTGCACCATCGCGGCGCACTCGGGGGTCAGGTCGCCGCGCAGGACCCCGGCCCCGTCCAGGGTCGTGTCCAGGAACAGCGCCCGGTCCAGCGCCGGATCCCGGCCGTCCGGGTCCGGCGGCACCGTCCGGGACCGGATCTCCGCGCAGATCTGCGCCAGCGCCCGCAAGCCCGCCCCCGCCCGCGCCGCCGCCACCAAGATCTCCTCCGCCTGCCCGCGGAACTCCGCCGGGATCTCCCGGGTCCACTTCGCCAGCTGCAGCGCCACCGACTTGGTGACCGCCCGGGTGCGCAGCCCGGCGAGCAGCGGCTCGTGATCGCGGGGCAGGGCCCGCATCGCCTTGAACTCGGCGGCCTGGCCCCGGGTCACCCGGGCCATGTGCACCAGCCACGCCCCCAGCGACCGCTGCCCGTCCGCCAGGTGCCCGTCCTTCACGTCATACGCAGCCAGCATCGAAGCCAGCGCCGCCGCCAGAACCCCGTCCGCCTGGACCAGCTCCCGGATGTACTGCCCGAGCTCCCCGGCCGGCAACTCCGCCGCATCCAGGTCCGCCAGGTCGCAGACCGAGGACATCAGCTTGGCCAGCGCCTCGCCGCCGCTCGCCGGGACCGTCATCGCGCTCAACTTCTGTCTCACCTCCCCCGAGGTACTCTTCTGACAGGCTGTGCGTTGTTTTCCGGTGTTGTGTTCTAATCCAAGACTAGCAAGCCGGTCTGACATTTCCGGGTCAACGACACGCCGAAATATTCGACTTTCTACGAATTTTCTGGGCTGATACGGCTCAGCGAGGCGGCCTCGGCCAGCGCGCTCCCGCTGCATGGCGCCACCGGCTGATCAGGGTGACCCGGCGGCTAGGTCGCGCTGATACCAGGTGCCTTGCTTGCCGCCGAGATCGGCCGGGCCGGCCGGGCCGACCGCGACGAATCCGGCCTTGGCCAGCACCTTCTGGGACGCGGCATGGTCGTGGGCGGTGGCCGCCCGCAGCGTGCGCAGCCCGTGCACCGCCGCCGCCAGCAGGCACAACTCCCGGACGGTCGCGGTCGCCACGCCGCGGCCGGCGACGTGCTGGGCGACCCGGTATCCGAGTACCGCAGTGCCATCCCCGGTGAAGGTCAGGTTGAACCGGCCCAGGACCGGGCCATCGTCGGCGATGAGGACGTAGAAGGCTCCGGCGCCGGCCTCCTGCTCGGCCAGCAAGGCGCTGTGCCGCTCGGTGAACTGGTCAAAGTAGTCGTCGCCCCGGTCGGAGATGAAGGCGGCGAAGTAGCCGCGGTTCGCGAGCTCAAAGGCCAGGACCGCTGGGGCATGATCGGCTCGCAGCAGCTGCAACTCGGGCACCGCCCGACTCTACCCAGGTGGCGTGCGGAGGCCATCTGAGTTTCTGCGCGGCCAGGCTGGCCCGGCGGGCAGGCCCCGCGCTGGTTGGAATACTAGGACTTACGGGCGAGGAGGAAGGCCTGCGGCGTGCGTTCGGTGAAGTCACCCTCGTCGTCGGGCTCGCGGATCAGCCGGGCCCGCACCATGAGCCCGGCCCGGGCCAACATCGAGGCGACGTCGTCAGGCTGCCGCTGATGGAGGTCGACCGAGACCGGCTGACCGAGCGCCTGCGTCACGTGACGCGGCTCGTGGCCGACCTGGAACGCCAGCAGGGCGTACCCGCCCGGGACGAGCACCCGGCGGAACTCGGCGAAGGCCTCGGGGAGCCGGTCATCGGGGACGTGGATGGTCGAATACCAGGCCAGCAGGCCGCCGAGCGCGCCGTCGGGCAGGTCCAGGGCCAGCATCGAGCCGACCTCGAACCGCAGACCCGGGTACGTCTCCCGGGCCACCGCGACCATCTGCGGCGACAGGTCGATCCCGAACGCCGGCACCCCGAGCCCGTTCAGGTGCGCCGTCACGCGGCCAGCGCCGCAGCCGATATCGGCGACCGGACCCTGACCGGCGGCGCGGACGAGTTCGGCGAAGACCGCCAGGATGGCCCGATCGAACGGCTTGGCCGCTAGCTCCTCGCGCAGCCACTCGGCGTAGGCCACGGCTACGGCGTCGTAGGACGCGCGGGTGTTGCGCAGGAAATCCGGTTCCATTCAGTTCACGCGTCGCATGGCCCGGAACACGGAGTCATGCACGGTGACCGGATTTCCTTCGGGATCGGTAACGCTCCGCCCGGGAGCGGCATTCGTGATGACCGCCCACTGGCGTGGGTCAAGCTCGGCCGCGATGTCGTCCCCGGTGAAGAACAATTCGGGCATATTCGGGCGCGGGACGGTGGTCTGCAGGTCGGAGGGGTGGTGGCAGACCATGAGCAAGCTGCCGCCGGGGGCGACAGCCGCGGCTAGGTGCGAAAGCATGGCCTGCCTGAGCGCGGGCGGCAGGTGCACGTACTGGACGGACACGAGGTCGTACCGGCCCGAACCCGCGTCCCAGGAGGTGACGTCTTCGTGGACCCAGTCGATGCGCCCGGCAATATCGTCGCCGGCCTTATAGGCGTGAGCCGAGGCTCGCTCGAGCGCGACGGTCGACAGGTCGACGGCGATCACGTGCCACCCGCGGGTGGCTAGCCAGATGGCGTCGGCACCCTCGCCGGCGCCGACGTCGAGCGCGTGGCCAGGCAGCAATTCGGCTGCCTCGGCGACCAGGTGCGGGTTGGGGTTGCCGCTCCAGAGCGCGTCTTTCGACCGGTACCGCTCATCCCAGGCTTCCTGGCTGAATGGGTCGGACATGTCGGGTGATCTCCCGTGGCAGGCGGGCAGGGCCTCAGTCAAGTACCGCGAATGTGCCGTCCCAAGCGGGCAGGCGCGGCGGCGGGTAGTTGGGGGGGCGCCGCCGCGCCCTAGTCACGTTAGTACTTCGCCAGTCCCGGCGCGAGCATGTTCTTCTGAGGCGGAACATCGTGCCGGCCGGGGTTGTTCACGGGGCATGATCGAGGACGGTTTTGCCGAACTGATTGGCGGGCGGCGGCAAGGGGTGCTGGTCACCCTCAGGAAGGACGGGTGGCCGCAGCTGTCGAACGTGAACTACGGGTGGGACCCCGAGACGCAGACCATCCGGGTGTCGACCACCGACGATCGCGCCAAGACCAGCAACATGCGCCGTGACCCGCGGGTCAGCTTCCACGTCACCAGCGGGGACTTCTGGTCCTACGTCGTGGTGGACGGGCACGCCGAACTGTCGGCCGTGGCCCAGGATCCGTACGACGCGGCGGTCGAGGAGCTGATCGACCTGTACCGCTCGGTCCAGGGCGAGCACCCGGACTGGGACGACTACCGCGCCGCCATGGTCCGCGACCAGCGGCTGGTCGTCCGGATCCAGGCCGAACGAGCGTACGGCGCGGTCCGGCGATGATCGTACTGCCGGACGTAATCGGTAGGCATAGTCTTAGACGGTGCTGACCGACTCCTTCGGGCGGGTCGCTACTGACCTGCGCGTTTCGCTCACCGACAGGTGCAACCTGCGGTGCGCGTACTGCATGCCGCCCGAGGGCCTGGAGTGGCTGCCCTCTCCCGAGCTCCTCACCGACGCCGAGGTGGTACGGCTGATCGGGGTCGCGGTGGAGCAACTCGGCGTCCGCGAGGTCAGGTTCACCGGCGGCGAGCCGCTGCTGCGGCGGGGCCTGGCCGGCATCGTCGCGCGGACCGCGGAACTGCGGCCGCGCCCGGAGATCTCGCTGACCACCAACGCGATCGGGCTGGCGCGCACCGCCGGAGCGCTGCATAAAGCGGGGCTCGACCGGATCAACGTGTCGCTGGACACGCTGCGGCCGGAGACGTTCCGCAAGCTGGCCCGCCGGGACCGGCTGCCGGACGTGCTGGACGGGCTGGCCGCCGCGGTCGACGCCGGGCTGGTCCCGGTCAAGGTCAACGCCGTGCTGATGCGCGACCTCAACGACGACGAGGCCGCGCCGCTGCTGCGGTTCTGCCTGGATCACGGCTACGAGCTGCGGTTTATCGAGCAGATGCCGCTGGACGCGCAGCACGGCTGGAAGCGCACCGAGATGGTGACGGCGGATGAGATCTTCGCCGCCCTGGAAAAGGAGTTCACGCTCACCCCGGACGACCCGGCCAGGCGCGGATCGGCGCCCGCCGAGACGTTCCTGGTCGACGGCGGCCCGGCCAGGGTCGGCGTGATCGCATCGGTCACCCGGCCGTTCTGCGGGACCTGCGACCGGGTCCGGCTGACCGCCGACGGCCAGGTGCGGAACTGCCTGTTCGCCCGGTCGGAAAGCGACCTGCGCGGACCGCTGCGGGCCGGCGCGAGCGACGCCGAACTGGCGGACAGGTGGCGGCGCGCGGTCGCGGGGAAGCTCCCGGGCCACGGGATCAACGATCCGTCCTTCTTGCAGCCTGACCGGCCCATGTCCGCCATCGGCGGCTGACCAGCGCCTGCGACGCGGACGAAGGCGAGGCAAGTCGGGGAGCCCCGAGAAAAGCTCGTTCGGGATAAAGGGTTCTCTCCGGCGGCGGCAGGGAGCGGACGGTCAGCTAGGAATCGGCGGGGCGGTACGCGGGACCGTGCGCGTCGTCGCAGTGCGGCTCGGGGGCGGGGCGGCCGGGCAGCTGGGGGACGGGGCCGCCCGCGTGATCGACCTGCAGGGTGGCGTGGGTGATGCCGTACTCCCGGCTCAGGAAGGCCTCGAGGTCGGCGCGGACCGCGTGGCAGTCCTCGCCCGGGGCGACGAGCACGTGCGCGGAGGCCGCGGGAAGGCCCGAGGTGATCTCCCAGATGTGCAGGTCATGGACTTCGGCGACGTGGGGGCGTTCGGCCATGGCGGCGCCGACGGAGGCGGGCGACAGGCCCGCGGGCGCGGCCTCGAGGAAGATCCGTCCCGACTCCCTGATCAGCCCTGAGCCCGCGTACACCATCAGCACCACCACGATCAGGGTAGCGATCGCGTCGGCCCGGGCGAAGCCGGTGAGCAGGATGATCAGCCCGGCCACGGCCGTCGCGAGGAACGCGTACAGGTCGGTGATGATGTGCTGGAACGCGCCCTGAAGGTTAAGGCTCCGGCCGCGCGCCCCGGCCCGCGCGATCAGCAGGGTCGCGACGAGGTTCACGACCACGCCGGCCAGCGCCACGCCGAGGACGGTGCCGCCCGTGACGGCCGGCGGCCGGATCAGGTGCCTGATCGCCGTGTAAGCGAGCCAAGCCGCGAGCAGGACCAGCGTGATCCCGTTGGCCTGGGCGGACATGATCTCGGTTCGCCTGAGACCGTAGGTGTACCCGCCGGCGGGCGGCCGGGCGGCCAGCCGCGCCGTGATCAGGACCAGCGCGATGGACGCGGCGTCGGTCAGCATGTGCGCGGCGTCGGAGATCAGCGCGAGCGAGTGCGCGGTCAGGCCCGCCACGACCTCCCCGGCCATGAAGGCCAGGATCAGCGCGAGGGCGGCCGACAGCCACCTGGCGTCCGCGCCGGAGGCCGGGCCGTGCGAGTGCCGGTCGGTTGTCATCCCGATCTGACGATATCCGCACCGGTCAGGGCGCGTTAGGCCGGCGCGTGTCGCGTCCGGCCGGTATTACCGCCCTCTTACGGAGCGAGCTGACGCCGGGCGCGTCCCGGCCGCCGTCCCGTACAAAGGGCCCATGACTGCGCAAGCCCGGGACGGCCGGCGCCCGACCAGGCGGGGTTTGCTGCTCGGCGCGGGCCTGGCCGGGCTGGGCGGGGCGCTGGCGGGGTGCAGCACCGCAGCCGTGCCCTACGGTGCCGACGAGGCGGGCGTCCTGCCGCCGCAGAATGGCCCGATGCCGTCCTCGATGACGCTCCCGGCCGCCCCGCCGGCCAGCACGCCGTCGCCCAGACCCGCCAAGACCGCCCGGGGTAAGGATCGCCGCACGAAGGTGACCGGCGTGGTGCTCGGTGCGGCCCGCGAGATCCCGGTCGGGGGCGGGAAGATCTTTGATGCCGAACGAGTCGTGGTGACTCAGCCGACGCGTGGCAGGTACCTGGCCTTCAGCGCGGTCTGCACGCACGTGGGATGCCTGCTCAACCAGGTTGCCGACGGGACGATCGACTGCCCCTGCCACGGCAGCAGGTTCAAGGTCACGAACGGCGCCGTCGTCACCGGCCCGGCCCCCGCACCGCTGCCGAGGAAGCGCATCACCATCGTCCGCGGGACGATCGTCCTGCTGTAGTGCCAGCCCGAGGGGCGACCCCCCGCAGCCCCCCCGCGCACGGGGGGGCTGCCCGCCCCCCCGTAACCCCCCTGGGGCAGGATGGCGGCGTGGGATCGCTCATGCTGCTCGATAGCGCGTCGCTGTACTTCCGGACGTTCTTCGGGGTGCCTGATACGGTCCGGGCGCCCGACGGAACGCCGGTGAACGCGGTTCGCGGGCTGCTCGACGGGATAACCCGGCTGGTCCGGACCCGGCGGCCTGCGCGGTTCGTGGCCTGCTGGGACGCCGACTGGCGGCCGGCCTTCCGGGTCGCGGCCGTCGCCTCGTACAAGGCTCACCGCCTGGCCGCGGACGGCGTCTCGGAAGAAATACCGCCCGACCTCCTGCTGCAGGTACCCCTGATCGAGGAGGTGCTGCACGCGGCCGGGCTGGCGGTCGCCGGGCAACCCGGTTTCGAGGCCGACGACATCATCGCCACGCTCGCCGCCCGCTCCACGGACCCGGTCGACGTCGTGACCGGGGACCGGGACCTGTTCCAGCTTGTCGACGACGCCAGGGGCGTCCGGATCATCTACACCCAGAAGGGCCTGCTCCGGCCGGACGTGATCGACGAGGCGGCCGTGACCGCCAGGTACGACATCCCCGGGCGCGCCTACGCCGACTTCGCGGCGCTGCGCGGGGACCCGAGCGACGGGCTGCCCGGGATACCGGGGGTGGGGGAGAAGACCGCGGCGGCGCTGATCAGGACGTTCGGCAGCATCGAGGGCATCACGAAGGCCCTGGACCTCGGTCACGGCGGGTTCCCCCGCGGCGCGAGGGAGAAGCTCGAGCGGGCCAGGGATTACCTGGACATCGCCCTGTCGGTCGTCCGGGTCGTCGACGATGCCCCGCTGCCAGCCGTGGACGGGAAGCTCCCGGCCGTGCCACCCGACGCCGCCCGCCTGAAGGAGCTGGGCGACCGGTGGGGACTGGGCTCTTCGCTCACGCAGTTCGTCACCGCCGTGACGCGGGCCTAGCATCTATCTCGTGACGACCGACGCGACTGGCGATCTGTTCCCTTCGGACCGGCTGGAGCTCGTGCGCGAGTCCGCGCGCGCGGCCGGGCTGGACGCCGTGCTGCTGACTCCGGGCCCGGACCTGCGGTACGTGACCGGCTACGACGCCAAGCAGCTGGAACGGCTGACCTGCCTCGCGGTCCCGGTCGACGGTGACCCGGCGCTGTTCGTGCCGCGCCTGGAGCTGCCTGCGGCGCAGGCGTCGCCGGCCGGGTCCCTCGGCCTGGAGTTCGTGCCCTGGGGGGAGACCGAGGATCCGTACCGGATGGTCGCGGCCCGCCTGCGAGGTGTGGAGTCGGTCGGCCTGTCGGACCGGATGTGGGCCCTGTTCGTCCTGCAGTTCCGGGACGTGCTGCCCGCCGCGGACCTGGTGCTGGCCTCCCGTGCGCTGCGCCCGCTGCGGATCAGGAAGACCCCCGCCGAGGTCGCGGCCCTGCGGGAGGCGGGCGCCGCCATCGACCGCGTGCACGCGCGGGTGCCGGAATGGCTGCGGCCCGGGCTGACCGAACGGGCCGTCGGCTCGGTCATCACCGAGGCCATCCTGGCCGAGGGGCACGCGACCGTGGACTTCGTGATCGTGGGCTCCGGCCCCAACGCCGCGAGCCCTCATCACGAGGTGTCCGACCGGGTCATGGAAGTCGGCGACGTCGTGGTGGTCGACATCGGCGGCGCCATGCCCTCCGGCTACTGCTCGGACAGCACCAGGACGTACGCGATCGGCGAGCCGCCCGCGGAGTTCGCCGCGTACTACAAGGTCCTCCGCGACGCCCAGGAGGCCGCGTGCGAGGCCGTGCGGCCCGGGGTCACGGCCGAATCGGTCGACGCGGCCGCGCGCGAGCCGATCACCGAGGCCGGCTACGGCGAGGCGTTCTTCCACCGGACCGGGCACGGTATCGGACTGGAGACGCACGAGGACCCGTACATCGTGGCGGGCAACCACGAGGTCCTCGAGCCGGGCATGGCGTTCTCGGTGGAACCGGGCATCTACCCCGGTCCGCACGGCGCCCGGATCGAGGACATCGTGGTCTGCACCGCCGACGGCTACGAGCGGGTCAACCACACCCCGCGCGAGCTATTCATCGTTGGCTGAGCCGGTACTTCTAGTTGCTGCGTTCCCAGGTGACGCTGAACCCGTTGCCGCTGCCGTTGAGCGCTCCGGGCTGGGCCTTGACCAGGCCGGACGAGTCGATCATGGTGATCTCGTCGTCAGTGAACGATGAGATCACGCCCGAGGTCGAGCCCTCGGTCACGGTCGCGCCTGACTCCGTCCAGCTGCCGAAATCGGCGAGCGGAAGGATGCCACTCGAGCCGCTCGGCGCTTCCGCGATCCACTCGACGCTGCTGTTCGCGCACCCAGAGCAGCTCTGGTTGGTGGAGAAGCTATTGGCCGGGTGGGTGGAATCTGTGACTTTAAGCGTGTAGCTGGTGCCGGTCCTGACCACCGACGCGGTGATGCTGTCGCCTGCGGCGACGGACGAGCCGACGACCTGGATGTCGTTGGTCGGGTACATCTCCCACCACGAGTACTGGTAAGCGTGGCTGTGGTAGCACTCGATGATCGTGCCGTCTTGCTCCACCGAGCTGCTGCTGTAGCCGTCGATGCCGACCCAGAACGCGGCGTATGACGTCGTCCTCCCGCTGCAGCTGACCGACGGTTCCGTCCAGCTGCCTGCGGCCTGGCTGAAGCCGCTGCCCGTGTCCGCGTAACCGGACCAGTTCGTACTTTCCACCTGGCTCACGCCGTTGAGCTCCCGCGGGGCGGTAGGGACCCGCAGGTCGGGGGAGTGATGGCCGATCTTGAACAGCTTGAGCGAGCTTATGGCGGCGCGGGCTGCCGCGGCCGCGCCGGGTGCCTGGGCAGCGCCGGCGGTGCTGGCGCCTCCGGTCGAGCCCAGGCCCAGCATCAGCCCGAGCGCCGCGAGCAGCGCCATTACGGGATAAAGCAGGTAGTTGCGGATACGTGGCATCGTGTACTGCCCCTCTCGCGCAGAGGGCGGCCCTGGTTGGCCGCCCGTACGCCGATAGTAGGCATTGCTCGTTAATTGTCTCAATAATTGGCATATTTGTTTTGTTCAGTCTTTAGCCCTTCTTTACCCAGGGGCGTTATGAATGTGGTGAATTGTTAAGAAATATCGGACATATCAGATATGGTGGCCCATTCGGAGATCCGGGCAGGGGAGAGCGCGGCGGCAGGGGAGCCGGCCGAATCTACCTTTCCGGAGATCCCGGAGGTCCCGGCGGGTCGATGCGGCCCTGGTTCTCGGCCAGGAACCGCTCGAACTGGGCCGCGATCTCGTCGGCGGTGGGCATGGTCTCGCCCTCGGCCAGCAGGCCCGCGCCCAGGTCGGCGTCGATCCTTTGACCGCCGATGGTGTCCTGGGCCTGGATGGCCTCGGCGACGGTGTCGTACTGCTGCTCGAGCGCGCGGACCAGATCGGCGACGTCCGTGGACTCGACGACCTGGCGCTCGATGGCCTCGTTGATCCGGTCCGCGGCCTCGCGGAGCTCGGCGTCGGGGATCTCCAGGCCCGTCGACTTGATCACCGAGTCGAGCAGGGCCAGCGCCGCCGGCGGGTAGAGGGTCTGGGCCAGGTAGTGCGGCACCTGAACGGCGAAGCCCAGCGCGTCGCGCCCGGCCTCGCCGAAGCGCAGCTCCAGCAGGGCCGGCGCGCTGCCGGGCACCTGGATGCGGCTGGGCAGCCGCTGATGGCCGGCGACCAGTCCTTCGCGCGTCGCGTGCGCGATCACCCCGAGCGGGCGCGTGTGCGGCATCCCGGCCGGGATGCCGAGGAAGCCGATCGCCGGGCCGGTTTCCAGCCGCGCGCACAGGCCCAGCATGGCCTCGGTGAACAGGTTCCACTCGTGGTCGGGTTCCGGACCCGTCAGCAGCAGGAAGGGCCGACCGGCCGTGTCGCGCAGCTGGTGCAGGGCCAGCTCCGGGACCTCGTAGCTCTCCCAGCGGCTGTTGTCGTAGGTCATCAGGGGGCGCCGGGACCGGTAGTCGATGAGCCGGTCCGCGTCGAACCGCGCCACCGTCTCATGCGGGAAGCTGTTGAGCACGTGCTCGGCGAGCAGGCGGCCCGCGTTGCCTGCGTCGATGAACCCCTCGAGGTAGTGCAGCATCGGCGCGTTCGCGATGTCGGGCGCGGCGGGACCAAGTTCGTAGAGTTCCTCCGGGTTCCGCTGCATCTTTACAGTCTCGCACGGCACGACGGCTGCTAGGGCCCCGGCGGCTCCGGGCTGCGCTAACGTGACCACGTGGAAGACATTGACCGGAAGATCGTGTCGCTGCTGGCGCGCAACGGTCGGATGAGCTTCACCGAGCTGGCCAGGCAGGCGGGGCTCTCGGTGTCGGCCGTGCATCAGCGCGTGCGCAGGCTCGAGCAGGACGGCGTGATCAAGGGCTATGTCGCGATCTTCGACCCCGAGGATGTCGGCCTCCCGCTGACGGCGTTCGTTTCGATTAAGCCGTTCGACGCGGCCGCGCCTGATGACCTGCCGCAGCGGCTTGAGCACCTGGCCGCGATCGAGGCCTGCCACAGCGTGGCGGGCGACGAGAACTACATCCTGAAGGTGCGGGTCCGCTCGCCGTCCGCGCTCGAGGAGCTGCTGAACCAGATCCGCACCCTGGGCGGCGTCTCCACCCGCACCACGGTGGTGCTCAGCACCCCGTACGAGAACCGCCCGCCGGATCTGGAGCCCTAGCCGCCCTGGTTGTCGCTTTGGATGTCGCTCTGGATTCGCACCTGGCCGGCTGGGTAGCCTGGGTTCGGGCAGGAGCGCCTGCCACACTCCGAGCTGCCGTGGCCCGCGCCCGCGGTGGCGAACAGGACAAGGGCCGCCGGTTCGCGCTACCTGGGACAGATCGGTCACCGCTGAGCCAGGCGATCAGGGCGCGGGGCAGCATCGCCGCGAGGGACATGGCGTGACTGACGACAGCGCGTTCAAGAAGCAGGTCCGGGCCCGGATGGCGGAGACCGGCGAGAACTACACCACCGCCCGCCGGATGGTCATCGCCGAGCGTGATCCCGGCCAGCCGCCCGTGGCGTTGCGGGTGTACCTGAATCCGCACGTGGACCTGGACCTGACCAGCGAGACGGCCCGGGCCTACCGGGCCGCTGATGAGCAGGGCCAGCGGGAGATGGCGAACCGGCTGCTGGCCGACCACGTCGAGATGGCGGGGGTCGAGGGGGTCGGCGTCGTGGTCGGCTCGGAGATCCTGACGGTCCAGGAGCTGCGCATCGACCAGATCGCCGACGCGATAAACCGGCGGATGGGACGGGCGGCCGGGATACGCACGATCGCGGTCAGCGGGGACCTGGACCACGTCCAGGTTTCTATCGAGGCTGACCACCCCGGCGTGGTGTTCGGCCATGGCGGGGCGGAGATCGACCGGCTCCGGACCGAGCTGGGGGAACTCATCGGCAAACCGGTCCAGGTGAACATGCTGAAGTACGACGGCCCGCCGAAGGGGCGGAAGGAAATACACCTAGGGTCCGGGCCGACACCGGGTTAAGGACCTTGAGCGTTAGCCGGCCCGGAAGACCCGGCCGGCGGGCAGGCCCTCGACGCTGACGCCGCAGGGCGCGATGGCGGCGGTGCCGTGGTAGGCGGCGATCGCGTCCGTGATCCGGTCGGCCGGTGCCGCCACGATGGTGGCGCCGGCGATGAGCGCCAGATCGAGCAGCAGCGTGTAGGCGTCGGGTTCGCCGGACGGCGGCGCGGCCACCACCACGTCCCAGCGGGTCAGCCGCGGCCCTCCGGCCAGGGTGAGCCCGGCCAGGTCGGAGACCGGCACGGCGCTGCCGTTCGCCCGCGGCCGGGCGTGATTCCCGGCGTCGAGCTGGGAGCGGTCCCCGGCGTCGAGCAGGGAGTCGAACGGGGTGGTCGCCGGGGCCTCGCCGAACGCGAAGATCTGGCGCACCCAGCTGCGCTCGGCGGCCTCGATGGCGAGTTCGGCCAGCGGAGCCGAGGTGATCAGCAGCCTGGCCTGGCAGGCGTTGAGCTGGGCGGCAATGTCACCGGTGGTCGCGGCGGGGCGAAGCGGCCAGGCGGCGGCCCCGGCCGCGCGCACGGCGTGGACCGCCAGCGCGTGGCTGGCCGCGTCCGCGACGAAGACGCCGACCGTGTCGGCGTCCTGCAGGCCGCGCTTGGCGAGCCCGTGAGCCGCCGCGCGCACCGTGTGCGCGAACTGCGGCCACGTGGTCACGCTGCCGTCGGCGGCGTCAATGAGGGCGGCTCCGTACCCGGCCCCGTCAGCCAGCCGGAGGATGTGCCCGGTAATCGCCCGGTGCGATCCGTCCGCGCCCGGGCAATGCAGTTCCGCCTCGATGCTCGCCGCGGCACTGACGCCGAACTCCACCAGAACCTCCCGCCTGAGTACATAACGAGGGGGTCCCGGCTTGGAGCCGGGACCCGCCCGGCCACTGCGGCAGGCTGCGGGCTCCCACCCCCCCTTGGGAACCAGCGTGGCGCCGGGCTCGGGACCCAACGCCGCATGCGTGAGCGACGTCTGAACGCTATGCGCTTGGGGGTGATGTACACATGCGCCGAACTGTGCATTCCGGTGTGCATCTTCTGGCGCTGGACGATCCATTCAGGATCAGCGGGGCGGCTCGTGGCGTGCGGCCCATGAGGCGACTTGTGTACGCGAGCTAAAGCCGAGCTTGCTGAGGATGTTCGCCACGTGGCGCGCCGCGGTGGCCGGGCTGATCACCAGTTCGTCGGCGATCTCCTTGTTCGACAAGCCCCGGGCGATGAGCAGGACGATCTCGTACTCGCGCGGGGTGAGCGGCGAGGCGCCCCTGGTCAGGTGCCCGTCCGCGGCGTGACGCGGCGAAACCACGGCGGCCAGCAAGGCCGGGTCAGTCCACGCGGGCTCGCCCGGCTCGGCGGGTCCGGAGGGTGTCACGGGCGCCTGACCGGACCTTTTCGCCAGCGGTGCGAGCGCATAGGCGACGGCCTGGTCCGCGGTCATCTCGCGCCCGGCGGCGAACAGGGCGGCGGCGGCCGCCGCGCCGAGCCGGCCGCGCGCTAGCTCGAGCACCTCCTCGACCCTGGAGCCGAGGCCGGCCGGGTGGCCCAGGGACTCGCGCAGCTGGCAGGCGGCTCCGGCCAGGCGGGCCGCCCGCTCCGGCTGCTGCCGGGCCGCCGCGAGCGTCGCAAACGCCTCCAGACCGCGGGCGATGCCGAGTCGCTGGCCGGCCGCCTGGTTCAGCCGCAGGGCCTCGGCCAGCGTGTTCTCGGCCAGGTCAAGGTCACGGCGGCTCAGTGCGGTCCAGCCGACTCCGGCCAGGCAGCGGGCTATCTCGGGCCCGGCGTCCAGCTCGCGGAAGATCTCCGCGGCGTCCTCGAAGTGCTGCACCGCCATGTCGGAGTCGCCGCGGGCCCGGGCGACGGTGCCCAGCCCGTACTGGACCTGGGCGACGCCCCAGCGGACGTTGTCGCTGAGGATCTCGAGCGCCGCCTCGTAGGACCGCTGCGCCGCCTTCAGCTTGGCCTGGCGGACCGCGATCGCGGCCCGGGCGGCCAGGGCGAGCCCGGTCTCCCAGTCGTTGCCCGCGGCCTCGGCCGCGGCGAGGGCCTCGTCGATGAGCGCGGTGGCGTCGCCGACCCGGCCCGCGCGCAGCGCGGCCTGGCCGAGCGTCCGGAGCGCGGTCGGGACCATGAAGTCATCACCGCACGCCCGGCTGAGCTCCAGACCCTGCTGCGCGCTGCGCAGCAGGACGTCGTACTCCTGCAGATCGAACGCGATGTCCGCGCGGCCGACCAGCGCCCGCCCGCGCACCCGCGGGGAGACCTGGGCGGCTTCCTGAGCCAGGAACCGGTCGAACCAGGAGGCGGCCTCGCGCTGGTCGCCGTGGGGGACCCAGATGTAACGCAGCCCGGCGCACAACCGCAGGCCCTCATCGGTGTGCCCGTGCGCCAGGGACGTGGTCAGCGCGAGCCGGAAGTTACCGTACTCGGCGAGGCCGCGGCGGAAGATGGCCCGGCGGATCGGCCAGGGCGGTTCGCCGCGGCGGAACATCCGCCCGGCCGTCTGCTCGACCAGGGCCAGCACGTAGTCGCGGTGGCGGATGGCCAGCGCGTCCTGCTCGCCGGCGGCGGCGAGTCGCTCGACCGCGTACTCCCTGATCGTGTCCAGCAGCCGGTACCTGGCGTCCCCGGCCGCCTCGCCGTCCAGGACCACTAGCGACTTGTCGATAAGGGAGATGAGGAGCCCGAGCACCGCATCGGCCGGAATGATGTCGTCGGAGCACACCTGCTCGGCCATGTCCAGGTTCCAGCCGGAGAACACCGCCAGCCGGCGCAGCAGCGTCTGCTCGGGGCCGTCGAGCAGCTCGTAGCTCCAGTCCACGGTGGCGCGCAGCGTCTGCTGCCGGGGCGGCGCGGTCCGATCGCCCGAGTCCAGCAGCTGGAACCGGTCACGGAGCCGGTCGGCGATCTGCTCGACGGACAGGGCGCGCACGCGCGCCGCGGACAGCTCGATGCCCAGCGGGATGCCGTCCAGCGTCCGGCACAACCGGGCCACCGGCGCCGCGTTCTCCTCGGTCAGGATGAAGCCGGGCCGCGCGCCCGCCGCGCGCGCCGCGAACAGGCGGACGGCCTCGTGCGCGGTGACGTCCGTGGTACGGGCGCCTTCGGGCGGCAGGTCGAGCGGCGGCACCCGCCAGACCGTCTCGCCCCGGACCCGGAGCGGCTCGCGGCTGGTGGCGATGATCCGCAGCCACGGGCACCTGGCCAGCAGCAGCTGGACCAGGGTGGCGCAGTCGCTGACCTGGTGCTCACAGGTATCGAGCACGAGCAGGAGGTGCCGGGACCGCAAGGCCTCGGCCAGCGTGTGCGCGAGCGGCACGCCCTGCTCCTCGCGCACGCCGATCGTGGCGGCGACCCGGTCGGCGGTCGCGCCGTGCCAGTCGGCCAGCTCGACCAGCCACGCCTCGTCAAGGTCGAGCCCATCGTGCGGCGCCCGCTTGGTCGATCACGTCACGCGCGAGCCGGACCGCGAGCCGGGTCTTGCCGATGCCGCCGGGACCGCTCAGCGTCAGGACGCGCACCTCACCGAGCAGCCGGGCCAGCTCGGCGAGATCCCGCTCGCGCCCGATGAAGCTGTTCGGCTCCGCGGGCAAGTTACCACTGAGCAGAGCGGTGGCCGACTGCATGGCTCCTCTGGGTTCGCACTGTTGAAATGCTTAACAAAGCCATCTCCAAACCTACCCTGTTCGCCCGAAGCTTAGGGGTCACTATTCGGCGCGGACGAAAACACCGATGGCCGGTGTGTACCGGACTCGCCCGTAATACATCACTTTGACCAACGCCCACCAATGGGCCCCCGGGCGGGCGGTCTCCGGCAGCGACACGCCGAAACGGACCGCCGTGGTCGCCCCCGGCAGGACGCTGAACCCTTGCGCCCTGGGGCCGATCTCCTCCCACGTGCCGAACGGCGAGATCACCTGGGCCTCGCCGTGCAGCTCCGAGGCCAGCCCGCTGGTGATATTGACCACTATCTCGCCCCGCCCGCCCGGGGCCAGGTTCAGCTCGGAGGTCAGCATCTCCACGCCCACCTCCGCCGCTGCCGCGCCATAGTCAGCCTGCATCACGTCGAGCGCCTCTTCGGGCGGCAGGGCCGGGTCGGGCCACCGGCGCTCGCCGACCGCGACCATGGCCGTGTCTTCCAGGAGATGGCCGAGCCCGTCGCGGATTTGCGCCGCGACGAAATAGCGTCCCGCCCCGGTACCCGGCTCGGCCGCCACCGCCAGTTCCCAGGCGGTGTAACCGCCGGGCGCCAGGTCGTACCGCAGGTCCTGCTCGGTGCTGACCGTCAGCTCGGGGGGTGTGACCAGCTCCACCGTCCCGGCGGCGGGCTCGGTCCCGCAGCCCACGGTGAGCGTGAGCGTCGCTGTGTCGCCCGCATCGGCCAGCGCGACCCTGGTGGGGGAGAAGTGCGCCGCGACCGGGACGTTCCCGGCCGGCGCCGGGCCCTTCCCGTGTAGCCAGTAGCGGGCGTGGATCGGCTCGACCGGTTCGGCGGGCGGGACCGTCCTGCCGTCCGCGGGCGCGCGCGGGCCCGTACGGGCCACGAGGGTCACGGTCCCGAAAGCCGGCATGTCGACATTGATGCTGCCGTCCCCGGGATCGCCGACCGGTAGCGCCGCCCCGTCCGAGTCCTCGAGCAGGTCGGTGAGGAACGCCTCCGAGATACCGGCCACCCCGGCACCGAGCCGGACCCGAGCGGTGGTAGGCCGGCCGCTCGTCTCCCGCAGGCGGATGGCGACGGCCCCGTCGGCTGCGTTCGGGGCATCGGGCTTCCGGCCGGAGGCCAGCGGGTTGCCCCGCGGTTTCAGCGCGCTGAGCGTGACCGTCTCCGGTTCCACCGTCAGCAGGTCGGCGCCGGCCGTCAGCGGGTCGGAGGTCTGGCGGTCGGAGGCCTGGCGGTCGGAGGTCTGGGGGTCGGAGGTCTGGGGGTCGGTGGTCTGGAGGTCGGAGCCGACGGTCCGGGGGGCAGCGTCGGCCTGCGGGCGCGGATCGCCCGCCACCGCGATCAGGTCGTGGTTGTAGTCCTCGGCGCTGGCCGCGAAGCCGGCCGCCCGCCAGTCGCCCGCGCCCGAGGTCAGCGCGTACTCGAACGTGTGGCTCCAGTGCTGCCAGGCGAAACTGCTGCCGTCCGGCGCGGTCCGCTGGTCGCCGTCGATCCATATCCCGGACGGCCACGCGCTGCAGGAGCGCATCAGCGATACGTGCATCGTGCCGTCGGGCGTGATCACGCAGCCGGGCGTGCCCCGGTTCAGGAGGGCGACCGACCGGTCGGTGAGGGGCGCCGACACCGCGGTTCCGGACGGTTCGGCCCCGTCACCGTCCTCGACCTGATCACCGCCATCGATCAGGGCGTCCGCCAGGTCCCCGGCCAGGTCCGTGACCGCGGCGGCCAGCTCGCCGGGACCGCGGCCCGCCACGATCAGCACCGGCAGGTCATTCGCCCCGCGCAGGTCGGGGTCCGGCCCGAAGGCATCCTCCCGGCCGCGCCCGGCCGGCACCCACACCCGCGCCATCCCGCCGCCCGAGCTCGCGCCCAGCCTCGCCCCCAGCTCCTTCGCGTAGCCGGGCCCGGCACCCGACAGGACCTCGGCGGTGAACGAGTTCGCCTCGGGCCCGCCGACGGCGATCCTGACGTCGGGCAGGTTGGAGTCCGCGTCGATCGCCCCGTACCTCGGCCCGTCGGCGTCGCTGCACGTCGCGGTCACCCCGGCCGCCGCCAGCGCGGCCACCAGGTCACGCACCTCGCCGCGCAAGCCGTCCGGGTCGTCCGGGCAGACGATCTCGGCGATGCCGATCGCCTCCGTCAGCCCGGCGGGGCCGCTGGTGCGGACCCGCGCCACCGAGCTGAGGCCGAACCACTGCTGGGCGGAACAGTCGCGCGTCCACCAGTGGTCCGCCGAATCCACGTCCACCACCCCGAACGACCGGCCGATCACCGCGGTCGCGGTCTGGTACACCGGCAGCCCGCCGGGAACGTCGGCGGGGAAGCGGACGCGGAGCAGCTGGTCATGCCCGTCGAACCCGTCGACGTGGGTGCGGAACTCGACCCGGTCGCCGTCCTGGAAGAGCGCGATCTCCTGGGTGACGGCGAGCGCGCCCAGTGAGTACGAGGCCACCAGCCGCGAGCCGATCGCGCAGCGCTCCGCGCGCACCTCGGCCGGCCCGGACGCCGATCCTTGCCCGGGGCCCTTCGGCGACAGGTGCCACGGCCCCTCGTTGTGCTTCGGGTGCTGCGCGTACTCGTCCTGCAGCACCAGTTCGTTGCCCGGCCCGGCCAGCACGCTCGCGCCGGTGCGCTTGTCCAGGACGGTGACCGTCCCGCCGCGGGCCGGATCGGCCGTGACCACGTACGCGTCGTTCTCGATCGTGGTCCCCTGCGCGGCGGTGACGTCCTGCCACCCGGCGGCAGGTCTGCGGGATGGGCTCGGCCGGGTGCAGCGCGTAGGCCCGGTACCCGAGCGCGGGCAGGTCCCGGGCCACGAAGGTGAGGGTCACCCCGGCCAGCGACCCGTCCGGCCGGCGGCGGATCCCCTCGGCCACCGACCGCAGCCGTTGCCCGGTGTCGTCCCTGAGCTCAAGCCACCGGGTTCCGTCGTCCGGCACCTCCAGCGTGATCCGCGCCACCCCGCTCCGCGGCCGGGCCAGGCCGTTGCAGACCCTGACGGTGCCCTGGTCCCGTCCGGCCAGGCCGCGCACGGCGTCGCGGCGCGTAGTAGAGCTGAGATCCCAGGCCTCGCGCCAGCCGGCCAGCAGGTCCAGGTACACCTGGTCGGACTCGACCCCGGTGATGCCGTCGTGGTGGGCGCCGTAGGCGAGCAGGCGCCACGCCTTGTCCAGCGCCTCGTGCGGGTACGGGGCCCCCGCCAGCCAGGCCAGCGTGGCCAGCCGCTCGGCCTCGAGGACGGCGGTCTCGATGGCCCGCTGGCCCTGCTTGCCGTCGATGTAGGACACGTCCTTGCCGGTGTAGACCGGGTTCATGTCCCGGCTCTGCGGGGTGATCCACGCCGTCGCGCGGTCGCCGAGGCCCGCCTCGGCGCGGACGGCGGCAAAGAACTCGCTGGGCACGGCCGTGGTGAACCGGGGCCATACGTACCTGGAGTTCCAGCTCCGGTGGACTTCCGTCACCCAGCGCGCCGGGATGACGTGGTCCACGCCGACCGGCAGCATGACGTTGCGCGTAGCGGCGACCTGCGCCAGCGCGCTGAACTGCCCGTAGGCCTCGTGCTCGGCCGCCTGCAGGTCCGGCAGCGCGTTCAGCCGCCAGCCCGCGCCGTAGTGGTGCGCCATGTAGTGGGTGAGCAGGCTCCCGCCGTCCGGCGAGATCCACTCGAACTCGGTCCTGAACTGCATCCGCCGGATCCCGCCGCCCTCGACCCCGCGCGGGCCCCACTGATGGAACGGCCCCCTGGCCCAGGCCGAGGAGGTCAGTCCCGCCGCGGCCATCAGGCCCGGATACCCCGGGTCGTGCCCGAACACGTCGACCATCCACGACGTCTTCGGGTCCCCGCCGAACACGTCCCGCTGGAACCCGATCCCGGCGACGGCGTTGCGGATCATGGACTCGGCGCAGATCAGGGTGGTGCTGGGCTCGTTGTAGTTGCCGCCGACGATCTCCACCCGGCCCTCGGCCATCAGCCGGCGCAGGTCCTGCCGGTCCTGCGGGTACGCGTCGAAGTACGGCTTGAGGTAGTCGATCTCGGCCAGCACGAACTTGTAGTCGCTGTCCTTCCTGGCCTTGTCCAGGTGCGCCCCGACTAGCTCGAAGGCGGATCTCACGTCGGGCAGCTTGCCGTTCTCGTCCGGCAGGCTGAGCTTCGCCTCGGTGAACTGGCCCTGCGTGTTCCACCACACCGGGTCGTAGTGGAAGTGGCTAACCATCCACATCGTCCAGCCCGGCTCGGCGGCCGTGATGTCCGCCTCGGTCTGGCTGCGCCCCGTATCGGTCTCGACCGTCACCGTGACCCGCCGCGTGCTCCCCGGCTGGTAGGGAGCCGAGAACTCCACCGGGACCTCGAAGGTCTCTTCGTCCCCCTGGCTCATCCCGGTTATCCGGAACGGACTTTGGTTCCTCACTCCGGCACCCTGCACGTGCACGAAGGCCGGCGTGTCGGGTGCGATGGCGGGCCCGTCATTCACCACGGTGACGCGCACGACCTGCAGCGGGCGCTGCGCGGTCCCTACGAACAGGTCAGTCGATTCAACGCCAGCGATCCGCATATTTTCATCGTGGCATACGCAGCCGGCGGGCGAACGATCGCGCCGCGGCGGCGGGGTCGTCGGCTTCGGTAATGGCGCGGACCACGACCACGCGCGTCGCCCCGGCCGCGAGCACCTCGTCGAGCCGGGCCAGGCTGATCCCGCCGATCGCGAACCAGGGCCGGCCCGGTGCAGCCGTGGCCGCATGATCCAGCAGGACCGTGCCGGTCGCCGGGCGTCCCGGCTTGGTCGGTGTGGTCCACACCGGCCCGGCGCAGAAATAGTCGACGCCGGGTTCGCGGGCGGCCGCGTCGGCCTGGGCGGGGCTGTGGCTGCTCCGCCCGATGACCGGTCCCGGGCCGAGAATCTGCCGCGCTACCGGGACCGGCAGGTCGTCCTGGCCTAGGTGGAGGACGTCGGCGCCGGCCGCGAGCGCCACGTCGGCCCGGTCGTTCACCGCCAGCAGGCGGCCGTGCCGCCGGCACGCGTCGGCGAACACCTCGAGCAGCGTGAGTTCCTCGCCCGCCTCCAGGCCCTTCTCCCTGAGCTGGACGATGTCCACCCCGGCGCCGAGCACGGCGTCAAGGAACGGTGCCAGGTCGCCTTGCGCGCGTCTGGCGTCGGTGCACAGGTAGAGCCGCGTGTCCGCCAGCCGCGCCCGCAGGTCACCGGTCATCCAGCCATCCAATCACCCGCCTGGAAGCGGCGCTCGATCACCTGCACGAAGGCGGTCCCAGACGTGATATACGCTAACAACTGACCACGGGAGCCCAAACGGGCTGAGAGGGAGGCCTTGAGCCTCCGACCGTCGTACCTGATCCGGGTAATGCCGGCGAAGGGAGTGCTCTTTGGCCGAGACCGCAGACGTCGTAGTCGCGGGTGGCGGCGTCATCGGAACCGCGATCGCCTGGCGGGCGGCGGCCGCCGGGCTCGATGTCGTCGTCGTGGACCCGGACCTCGGGGACGGTGCCACCCTGGTGGCCGCG
The DNA here is from genome assembly GCA_963795795.1 of uncultured Actinomycetes bacterium. Taxonomy (GTDB): domain Bacteria; phylum Actinomycetota; class Actinomycetes; order Streptosporangiales; family Streptosporangiaceae; genus Palsa-504. Next base: position 707,344 of record CAWCJS010000003.1, read on the forward strand.
GGGATGCTCGCGCCGGTCTCCGAGAGCCTGTTCGGCGAGGGGGCGCTGCTGCGGCTCAATCTGCTGGCGGTCGGGCGGTTCGGATCCTTCGCCGCCGAGCTCGAGGAACTGACCGGCCACCGGGTCGGGCTGCGCCGCGAGGGGACGCTGGCCATCGCGTACGACCCGGGCGACCAGGCGGCGCTGGTCCGGCTGACCGCGTTCCGCCGCTCGGCCGGGCTGGACGCCCAGGAGCTCGACAGCCGTGCCTGCCGCGCGCTGGAGCCGTTCCTCTCCCCGGACGTGCGCGGCGGCGTGCTGTTCCCCGGCGACTGGTCGGTCGACAACCGCCGGTACGCGGCCGCGCTGCGCGAGGCCATGCGGATGGTCAAGGTGCGGAGCATCCGGGAACACGTCCTCGAGGTGCGCATCCGTGACGGGCGCGCCACGGGCGTGCGGCTCGCCGACGGCAGGGAGGTCGACGCTGCCGAGGTCGTCGTGGCCGCGGGGTGCTGGACCGGCTCCGTGGCCGGGGTACCGGACTCTGTGCGGGCCGCGGTCCGCCCGGTCAAGGGTCAGCTACTGCGCCTGCGCCATCCCGTTGGCTTGCCGCCCGTCCTGACCCACTCGATCCGCGCCATCGTGCGCGGCATCGATGTCTACCTGGTGCCCCGCGCCGACGGTGAGCTGATCGTGGGCGCCACCCAGGAGGAACGCGGTCGGGACCAGACGGTGACCGCGGGCGCCGTCCACGACCTGCTGCACGACGCGATGAGCGTGCTGCCCGTGACCAGCGAGCTGATCCTGGCCGAGACCTGCGCGGGCCTGCGGCCGGGCACCCCGGATAACGGGCCGATCGTCGGCCGTTGCGGCCCGGACGGGCTGCTCCTGGCCACCGGCCACTACCGCAACGGCATCCTGATGTCCCCGGTGACCGCCGACGCCGCCGTGGCCTTGCTCACCGGCCAGTCGCCCGCCCCGGAGTGGGCGCCGTTCACTCCCCAGCGGTTCACGATCGGGGAGGGAGCGCGGTGACGGTCGAGGTGAAGCTCAACGGGGATCCACGCGAGCTGCCCGACGGGACGACCGTCGCGCAGGCGGTCGCCGAGCTGACCGCTCTCGGCACCGGCATCGCGGCCGCCGTCAACGGCAACGTGATCCCGCGCGGCTCGTGGGCCGCCACGCTGCTTAGGGCCGGCGACCAAGTCGAGGTCGTCACGGCCGTCCAAGGAGGATGACATGACCCAAACGGACGTGCCGACCCAGGCCGTCATCTCCGAGCCGTGGCTCCTGGCCGGCCGCGAGCTGAGTTCCCGGCTCATCGTCGGGACCGGGGGAGTGCAGAGCCTGGAGGTGTTGCGGCAGGTACTCGAGGCTTCCGGTACCGCGCTGGCCACCGTGGCCATGCGGCGCGTCACCCCCGTCGGGGACATAGAAGGCTCGCTACTCGGCACCCTGCAGCGCTCGGGCGTGCACATCGTGCCGAATACGGCAGGCTGCCACACCGCGAGCGAGGCCCTGCTGGTAGCCAGGCTGGCCCGGGAGGCGCTCGGCACCGACTGGGTCAAGTGCGAGGTCGTGGCCGACGATCACACGTTGCTGCCGGACCCGGTTGAGCTGCTCGACGCGGCCAGGGCCATGGTGGCCGACGGGTTCGTCGTGCTGCCCTACACCAACGACGACCCGATCCTGGCCCGCCAGCTTGAGCGGGCGGGCTGCGCGGCGGTCATGCCGCTGGGCGCCCCGATCGGCTCCGGCCTCGGTATCCGCAATCCCCACAACATCGCCATGATCGTCGAGCAAGCCGGCGTTCCGGTCATCTTGGACGCCGGGATCGGAACGGCCAGCGACGCCGCCCTCGCGATGGAACTGGGCTGCGATGCGGTCCTCATCGCCTCGGCCATCACCCGCGCCGCCGACCCGGCGCGGATGGCCGGCGCGATGCGCCTGGCGGTGGCCGCCGGGTACGCGGCCAGGACCGCGGGCCGTATCCCGCGCCGCTGGCACGCCCAGGCCTCGAGCCCGGTCGCCGGCCTGCCGGAGCTCCCCGCGTGAGTAGCAGTGCTGGCCGTGCTGGCCCGGGGGGGCGACCCCCCGGAACCCCCCGCGCACGGGGGGGCTCCCCGCCCCCCCGTAACCCCCCTGGCCCCCCGAGGGTCCTGACCATCGCCTCGTCCGATTCGGGCGGCGGGGCGGGCATCCAGGCGGACCTGAAGGCGTTCGCCCGCTGCGGCGCGCACGGCATGTCGGCCATCGTCGCGCTCACCGCCCAGAACACGCTGGGCGTGACCGCCATCCACGAGGTCCCGCCGTCGTTCGTGCTAGCCCAGATCGACGCCGTCCTGGACGACATCGGCGCCGACGCGGCCAAGACCGGCATGCTGTTCTCCGCCCCGCTGATCGAGGCGGTCGCCGACGCGCTAGCGCCGCGGAACCTGCCCCTGGTCGTGGATCCGGTCATGGTGGCCAGCTCCGGCAGCACGCTGCTCCGGCCCGACGCGGTCGGGATCCTGGTCTCGCGGCTGTTCCCGCTGGCCACGGTCGTGACCCCCAACCTCCCCGAAGCCCAGGCGCTGACAGGGCTGGCGACCGACGACCGTGCCGTCCTCGCCGAGCACCTGGTCGCGATGGGCGCCCATGCGGCCCTGGTGACCGGGGGCCACGGCGCCGACCAGGTCGACCACCTCTTCGACGGCTCCCGTCACCTGCGCATCCCGGTGGCCCGGCACCCCGTCGCCGCCACCCACGGCGCCGGCTGCACCCACTCGGCGGTCCTCGCGGCCGGCCTGGCCGCCGGATTGTCCCTCCCCGAGGCCGCCGAGCAGGCCGCGCTCCTGGCCGGGCAGGCGGTGGCTCACGGCCTCGCCACCCTCGGCGGCGGCGACGGCCCCGTCCACGTCCTGCACCAGTGGGTGGCCTGCCGGGCCGACGCGACTGGTCAGCCGAGGGCCGGGTAGTCGGTGTAGCCCGCGGCTCCGCCGCCGTAGAAGGTGCTGCGCGACGGCTGAGCCAGCGTGGCGTCACGGCGGAACCGGTCGGGCAGGTCTGGGTTGGAGATGAACAGCTGGCCGTACGCGATCAGGTCCGCTTCGTCCCACTGGATCCGGCCGGTCCCGGTATCGGCCGTGTGGCCCCCGGCGGCGATGATCGTCCGCGAGAACGCGGGCCGGAAGAACCCGCTAGCTACGGATGGGACATCCGGCCGGCGTGGAACAGCTGGATGAAGACGCGCCCGTCCGCCGCGTGGATGGCCTCGGTCACGGCCTGCCAGCCGGCCTGCTGGTCGGCGGTGTAGAGGCCCGGCCAGTTGTCGTACCCGGTGCCCTGGGCGGACACGGCGGTGGCCTCGGTGATGATCAGGCCGGCACCCGCGCGCTGAGCGTAGTACTCGGCCGCGAGCGGGGAGGGGACACCGCGCTCATCGGCTCGGGCGCGGGTCAGGGGGGCCATCACGATCCGGTTGGGCAGCTGGAGCGGCCCGAGACGGTAAGGGGAGAACAGGGTGGCGACGTCTTCGGTCAGCGCGGCTGGCATGCTAGGGAGCCTTTCTTGAGTAGTCGTTCATCTATAAGGGTGAAAAGAAGGCCGCCAGATGGCGGCCGGGCAGAAGGTTAGCCGAGGCCGGCAAAGGCGCTGTCAACGATCGCCCGCAGCACCTCCTCGTCGGGATTGGCCTTACCGACGACCATCAAGCCCTGGCTGGTGGCCACGAGAAGCTTCGCCCGCGCCACGGGATCCACCGACGCCGGGACCTCGCCGAGGCTGATCGCGGTCCGGAGCGCGGCGGTGAAGCAGTGCTCGAGCCGCGCCAGGTGCCCGCGGACCACCGCCGCGACCTCTTCGTCCACCGCAGCGTTCTCGATCGCGCTGTTCACCAGCAGGCAGCCCTGTCGTCCCTCGGGGCTCAGCAGGTCCCGCACCAGCCCGTCGAAGTAGGCCCTGACCTGCACGATCGACGCGCCAGGGTTCTCGAGGTCGCCGAGCTTCTGCGGAACGATCAGCCGGGAGTACCGCTCCAGCGAGCCCATCAGCAGGGCATGCTTGCCGCCGGGAAACGCCCCGTACAGGCTGCCCGGCTTGACCCCGGTGGCCCGGACCAGGTCATCCACCGAGGTCGCCCGGTAGCCCCGCTCCCAGAACTGCCGCATCGCGGAATCGAGAACCTCCTCGGGCTCGAACTCTCGCGGACGCGGCATGAGCTCACAATAAATGAACGACTATTCAAAAACAAGGCTGGTCGGCGGAAAAGCGTTTGCCGGACCCCGCTGCGGTTCCGAGAATCGTCGCGTGACGATCAGGTACGAATGGAGAGGCGAGTTCGCGAACGCGGGGGTCAACGCTCTGCACGCGGAGGGCTTCGAGCACCCCCATCTCGACATCGACTGGTATGGCCAGGTGCACAGGCACAGCCTTGGCTGGGTGTGCGCGCGTGAGGATGAACAACTGGTGGGGTTCGTCAATGTCGCCTGGGACGGCGGGGTCCACGCCTTCATTCTCGACACCATGGTCGCCGCGCAGGATCGGCACCGCGGGATCGGCGCCGGGCTCATCGCCACCGCCGTGCACCACGCTCGGGCGGCCGGATGCGAGTGGCTGCACGTCGACTTCGACGACCACCTGACCGCGTTCTACTTCCAGGCCTGCGGCTTTACCCCCACCAACGCCGGGCTCATTGCGCTGCTCGGACCGCCGTACCACGACTCAGTGTGACTACTCAGACTCATTAAGTAGCAGAAAGTCTTGACCCGCACACCAAGGCGAGTCACGATAAGTAGTGGAATAACTACTTATGGTGGATGATCTGGATGGTGTACGGGCTGTTTGCCGCGGCGGGGTGGGGTTTGTCCTCGGTCGCGGCCGCGTACGCGGCCCGGCGGATGGGCACGCTGGCGGCCCTGCTGATCAGCCAGGTTACGGGGACCATCGTGCTGGGGACGGCGCTGGCCGCCCTGCACCCGCACCTGCCGACCCTGGCCAGCACCACCGTGCTGGGGCTGGCCGGTGCCGGGCTGTTCAGCCTGCTGGGCTGGCTGACCTATTACCGAGCCCTTGAGCACGGCCCGGTCGGGATCGTCAGCGGAGCCGCCGCTACCTACGGCGGGGTGACGGCGATCCTGGCGCTGATCGTCCTGGGGGAGCCGCTCGGCAGGTTGGGCGGTATCGGGGGCGCGCTGGCCGTCGCGGGCGTGGCCACGGCGGCCATGCAGACGACCGGGAGACCGCGGGCGGTCACGATCGACGGAATCCCGGTGCCGCGCGACTGGGCGCTAGACGGGGCGGCTCCGGCCCGTGGCCCCCGTAACCGGCCCTGGGGTCTGCTGCTGGCGCTCGCCTCCGCCCTCACATACGGGACCGGCGCGTTCTGGCTCGGCGCCTACGCCGCGTCGGCCGGGTGGCTAGTCTCCGCGCTGATGGTCGACATCATCTCGGTCACTGTGCTCCTGGTCGCGCTGATCTGCAGGCAGCAGCGCCCGCGTGGCGGGCTGACCGGCGTCATGTGGGCGGTCGCCGCCGGGCTGGCCGAGGCGGTCGCCCTGGTCGCGTTCGCCCGGGGCGGGCAGGCGGGCCAGGTCGCAATCACCGCCGCGGTCTCGAGCACCTACCCGGTGATACCCCTGGCCGTCGGGCTCGTCCTGTTCAGGGAGCGGCTGAGCACGCTGCAGGTCCTGGGTATCTGCGTGGCCGTAGCCGGGCTGACCCTGGTCAGCATGTCATCCCGGGTGATCTGACGAGCCGGCCGGAGCGGGCCGGCCTGCTCTGCGGCGGGCGGGTGAGGCGAGCTCGCGCTTGCTGGCCAGCTTGCGGAACTGCTGGACGGAGCACCCGGTCAGGACGGTCGGGGTGAGGGCCCGCGCCGAGGCACTGCGGGGCAGGTTGAGCATCGGCCCGAGCTCACCGAAGTAGCCGCCCTCGCCGATCACCGCCAGGCGCTCCTCGGTGCCGTCGGCCATGTCGCGGAGGATCTCGATCTCGCCCGACTCGGACCAGGTAGACCAGGTCGCTGGGGTCTCCCTGGCGGAAGAGGTACTGGCCCGCCTCGAGCGTGACCTCCCGCGGTTCCAGTTCGGCGACGGGCAGGATGCGGGACGAGTTCGATGACCTTGTCGGCGAGCTGCGTGATGCGCTGGTCGTGGGTGGCGACCACGACGGTCCGCCCGGGCGAGGCGAGCGTCCGCAGCAGCCGCAGGATCCCCTCTACCTGGATGAAGTCGAGGTGCGCGGTCGGCTCGTCGGCCAGGATCAGCGGCGGGTCGTAGACCAGGGCCCGGGCGATGGCCACCCGCTGCTGCTGGCCGCCGGACAGCTGGCCGGGCCGGTGCCTGACCCGCTCGTCGAGCCCGACCTGCGCCAGCAGGGCCGAGGCGCGCTCGCGCGCCGCGCTGCGTGAGACGCCCGACAGCCGCAGCGGGACCATGACGTTGGACAGCGCGTTCAGGCTGGGGATGAGGTTGAAGGCCTGGAACACCACGCCCACGGTCTGCCGGCGGTAGGCCGACATGGCGGCACCGCGCAGCCCGGTGACCTCCGAGTCGTTGAACCAGATGGAGCCGGAGGTCGGCTTGAGCAGGCCAGCCAGGCACGACAGCAGCGTCGTCTTGCCGCAGCCGGACGGTCCGAGCAGGACCACGAGCTGGCCGTCGTCGCAGTCGAACGAGAACCCGTTGAGCGGCCGGATCTTGTAGCCAGCGCCGCTGAACTCCACCGTGAGGCTCTTGACGGACAGGGACACGCGCGTCTACCCCCCGAAGGCCGCGGCTGGATCGGCAGAGGTGGCGCGCCGCACGGCGACCAGGCTCGATACCAGCCCCACCAGGATGGCGATGACCGGCAGCGTGGCGAAGGCGCTCGCCGGAATGACGACGGGCTGGGCAAAGAACGGACCCATGAAGTTAGCCACGATCGCCGCCAGCGCCGCGGCGAGCAGGGTGACCACGATGGCCTGCAGAGCCAGGCTCTCGAAGAGCAGCAGGGACGAGGACCCCAGCGCCTTGAGCACGGCGAAGTCCCGTACCCGCTGCAGGGCCGACACGTAGAGCAGGGCGGCGACGATGATGGCGGCCACCACCCACATGATGATCTTCGAGCTGTTGATGGATGCGACCGCCCCGGCCAATGGCACGAGGTTGTCGTGCTCGACTTCGGAGCTGGTCAGCACGGCGAGTCCGGCCGGCACCTGGGACGGGACGCCGCGTGTGACCACCGCGGTGATGAGCGGCCTTCCCCCCAGGGATAGAGCCTGAGCGTCGCGCAGCGACATGAAGATGATCGGAGACCCGGCCAGCATCGTACGGTTTACCACCTGACCGACCACGCGGAACGACTTGGTACCCACGGTGATCTGGCTACCCACGGCCGCGCCGGCCCGGGTGTCGGCCACGACCTGGCCCGGTCCCGATAGCGCCTGGCCGGACGTCACCGCGGGATCCCCGATGTTGCCCAGTTCCACGCCGAACACCAGGACCGTCTTGCTGTGGCCGCCTATGTGCGCCGCCTGCTGGGGCAAGACGGCCAGCCCGGCCGCGCTGGTCACCCCGGGAGTTTGGGCGATAACCGACGTATCGGCCTGGGGAAGGAGCGACCCATTGGAAATTAGCCCGTGGGCATTGTTACTCAGCACCCAGCGGTCAGCACCAATTCCGCCTATCGTCCAGTTAATCTCCGCGGTGAATCCGGCGGCCAGTCCTGACATGGCCAGCGCCATGGCAAGAACCACTCCAGCTCCCACTATGGCAATAAGAAATTGCCGATAACGGTATATAAGATCGGAGAAGGTAACCCCCCACATAAATCGGGAGTGTAACAGTTCACGGATCTGTCGCATAGGAAGCGCCGCGGCGGATGCGATGGTGGCGCGCTGGCCGGTCCAGGAAGCAGTGCCGGCGCTGGTCGCCTCGGCGTAGGCGGGCAGGACCATCGGCTCCTCTATCACATAGTGATGATTTGATCAGTGCGTCTCCGCTGGTAGCCGGATACTGTTGGTGGTGACGCGCTGTATAGCGCAAACGTGTGTGGTGGGGAGCGAGATGAGCCATGGCTGACCGGCCGGCCACCCTGCGGGATGTGGCGGCCGCGGCGCGCGTCCATCCGGCGACCGCGTCCCGCGCGCTCAATCCGGAAACCCGCATCCTGGTCAGCGAGGACACCGCGCGCCGGGTCAGCGCCGCGGCGGCCAAGCTCGGATACCGGCCGAACCCCGTCGCCCGGAGCCTGCGGACCCGCCGCTCGCATACCGTCGGGGTGCTGATTCCCGACCTGAACAACCCGCTGTTCCCGCCGATCGTTCGCGGCCTGGAAGACAAGCTGGCCGCGGCCGGGTACGTGGCCTTGCTCGGCAATACCGACGCCGACGCGAGCCGGGAGCGCATGATCTTCGATCAGATGCGGGCGCGTCACGTCGACGGGTTCGTGCTCGCGACCGCCACCCTGCACGACCAGCTCCTCGCCGAGGCGGCGGCCGCGGACCTGCCCGTCGTCCTGATGAACCGGCTCTCGCAGGACTACAGCTTTCCCTCGGTCTCGGTCGACAACGAGCAGGGCGCCCGGATGGCGGTCACCCATCTGGCCAAGCTCGGCCATACCCGCATCGCGCACATCGCGGGCCCGCAAGAGGCGTCCACCGGAGTCAGTCGGCTGCGCGGGTTCAGGGACGGCATGGCGTCGGCCGGGCTTGAGGTCACCGACGACCTGATCGTCTACTCCGCCCGGTACACGGTGGAGGAGGGTACGCGCTGCTGCGCCGAGCTGCTGGCCAGGCCGGGCGGGTTCACGGCGTTGGCGGCGGCCAACGACATGCTGGCCGTCGGGTGCTACACGGCGCTCGATGAAGCCGGCCTGCAGTGCCCCGACGACGTTTCCGTGATCGGCTTCAACGACATGCCGTTCATCGACCGGCTCAGGCCGCCGCTGACGACGGTGCGCTTCCCGCACTACCAGCTGGGCACGGAGGCGGCGCAGCTACTGCTGGAGCGGATCAGCGAGGCGGACGGACCGGTGAAGATCCTCTACCTCGCGCCGGAGCTCGTGGTCCGCGGGTCCACCGCCGCGCCCTCCGGCCTGGCCCGGCCAGGCGGCCAGGATGAGGCGGCCGAATCCGGCAACCGGCCGGTGCCGCTGCACCAGGCCGCGTCTCGCCGGGCTCGCGGGGGATAACCCACCGCCCCGATCTCGCGGAGGCGGATTCCCAGAGTACCGGCGGCGCCTGCAATCGATTGCTAAGATGCCTGTGGCGCTACGCCTCCCTGTGGAACCCCTGTGAGCTGTCATATACCGGCAGGGAAACCATTTAGGTACGGCTTTGGTAACAGGTTGGACACCCAGCATTGACAAAGGACGGGCCGTGAGGCCAGTCTCGTTTGCAAACGATTGTGACCAGAAGGCGGGAGGGATCCGGCGCCATGGGCGGACACGAGGATGCGCGCCGACTCGGCTGGCTGGGCACCGGGCGCATGGGCATCGAGATGGGCCGTCGGCTGCTGGCGGCCGGCTGCGATCTCGCCGTCTATAACCGCTCGCCGGCCAAGGCCGAGCCGCTCGTACGGCTCGGCGCCAAGCCCGTCGCCTCGGCTGCGGAGCTCGGTGCCAGGGACATCGTGTTCATCACGGTCGGGTCCTCCGAAGACCTGATCGCCGCGGTGCTCGGGGTCGGCGGGCTGATGTCCGGGCTCGATGGAGCGGTGCCCAAAGTGATTGTCGATTGCTCCACAGTCTCACCCGAGGCCTCCGCCCGCGTGCGGGCCGAGGCGGCTGAGCGCGGCACCGCCTTCCTCGCCGCGCCCGTGATGGGTAATCCCAAGGTGGTCCGGGCCGGAAAGATGACGGCAGCGGTTTCCGGGCCCTGGGATGCGTTCGACATGGCGGAGCCCTACCTGAGTATGCTCGGCCGCGGCGTGACGTACGTCGGCGAGGGCGAGTTGGCCAGGACGGTGAAGCTTTGCCACAATCTATTCCTCGGCGTAGTGGCCCAGTCGCTGGCCGAGGTGACGATTCTCGCGGAAAAGAGCGGCATCAGCAGGCAAGCATTCTTGGCCTGCCTCAACAACAGCGTGATGGGTTCCCTATTCACCGGGTACAAGACCCCCGCCTACGTGAACCTGGACTTCGCGCCCACGTTCACGGCTTCGCTGCTGCGCAAGGACTTCGACCTGGGTCTGACCGCAGCGCGGGAACGCGAGGTGCCCATGCCCGTGGCGGCGACCGTCTACCAGCTCATCCAGAGCCTGGTGGGACGCGGGTACGGCGAATCGGACTTCGCGGCGCTCCTGCAGCAGGAGGCGGATTCGGCCGGGCTGACGCTCGTCAGCGAGCATGCTGACGTATCCGACGGTCTCGGCTCCAGCGAAACCTCATCTACGCACACACCCGAATGACGGCAACCAAGACGAAGGAGGAACCAGGCGTGGGACGTAAGATCCCCTGGCTCTCCAGGAAAGCCATCGCCGCGAGTGCGGCGGCCGTGCTGTCGGCCAGCATGCTGGCGTCGTGCAGCAGTTCGAGCAGTAGCAGTAGCAGCAGTAGCACGACTACGACCACGAGCTCTAGCCCAGCCACCACGGCTCCGATTGTCATCGGTGCCTCGCTGTCCCTGACCGGCGACTTCTCCACGGACGGCATCAACTACGAGAACGGGTACAAGCTCTGGGCTAGCGACGTGAACGCTAAGGGCGGCATCCTCGGCCGGCAGGTCGTGCTGAAGATCCTCAACGACAACAGCTCGCCGTCCCAGGTGGTCACCAACTACCAGACCCTGATCAACACTGACCACGTGGACCTGACGTTCGGGCCCTTCTCGTCGCTGCTGACCACGCCGGCGGACGCCGTGGTGGCCCGGGCCGGCTACGCGTTCGTCGAGGGCGCGGGCGGTGCCCCGAGCGTCTTCAACAGCCCGCCGAACGTGGCCGATCACAACATCTTCGACGTCAGCCTGCCGGTCGCGGACGAGCTGCTCCCGTTCGTCAACTACATCAAGTCGCTGCCGGCCAGCCAGCGGCCCACGACCGCCGCCTACCCGATGGCCGACGACCCGTTTGCCGACCCGCCGGTCCAGCTGGCCCAGCAGATGCTGTCGGCGCTCGGGGTGAAGACGGTGTACTCGAAGATCTTCCCTGCGGAGGTCGCGGACTACAAGGCGCCAGCCGACCAGGTAGCGGCCAGCGGCGCGCAGATCGTGATCCTCGGCTCCACCGACGTGCCGACCGTGGCCGCCTTCATGCAGGCGTTCGAGCAGCAGCACTACACGCCGAAGCTGTTCGTCTGCGCCGCGGGCCCCGACCAGGGCTCCTCCTTCCTGTCCGCGGTGGGGAAGGGCAACGCCATCGGGATGATGGTGCCCAACGGCTGGTACCCCGGCTTCAGCGACCCGGCCAGTCAGAACCTGATCACCGAGTACGTCGCCAAGTACGGCGGCACCGCGTCGGGCGTCAGCGCTGACGTCGCCGAGGCCTACTCGGTCGGCCAGGTGATGCAGCAGGCGATCGTGGCGACCGGTGGCACCGACAACGCCAAGATCATCTCCTACCTGCACGGCAACGTGACGCTCACCAGCGTCCAGGGGCCGGTGAAGTTCGACTCGCTCGGCGAGAACGGCGTGTCCGATGCGTTCCTCTTCCAGTGGCAGACGGGCGACGTCTTCAACCAGGTCCTGCCGCCCAGCGCGGCGGGCTCGAAGCCGATCATCGGGACCAAGCCGGCCTGGACCAGCTAGCACCAGGCCAAACGAGTAACCGAGGAGGAAGGCTGCGTGGCGCGGGAGATCTACCAGGCCATCGTCGACGGGATCCTGATCGGAGGCGTATACGCCCTCATGGCGGTCGGCCTGACCCTGATCTTCGGCGTGCTTGACATCATCAACATCGCGCAGGGCATCCTGGTCGTCCTCGGCGCCTACCTGAGTTACGGACTGGCGGCACGGCTGCACATCGACCTGTTCGTCGGGTTGCTGATCACCGTGCCCGCCATGTTCGTGCTCGGCGTGGCGATCCAGTGGTCGTTCATCCGGCCGCTCCGCGGCCGGGAGCGAACGTCGATGACCTTGCTGGTCAGCTACGCGATCGCGCTGATCATCGAGGGGATCCTGTACGAGGTCGCCGGGCCCGACGTCAGGGAACTGAACGCCTCGTACGTAACCTCGAGCGTCCACCTTTTCGGCTTCTACCTGGCCTACATATACCTGTTCGGCTTCGTGATGGCGGTCGTGCTGGTGCTGGCCCTGTACGCGCTCCTGTACCGGACCGGGTTCGGCCGGAGCGTGCGGGCGACGATGCAGGACGAGACGGCGGCGCGGCTGATCGGCATCGACACCAACCGCGTCGCCGCCCTCACGTTCGGCATCGGCGTCGCGGTGACCGCGGCCGGGGGCATGATGTTCGGCGCGACGAACGGCGGCTTCAACCCCAACAGCGGCTATGACCTGATCTCGCGGCTGCTTGCGATCATCATCCTGGGCGGCCTGGGCAGCATCGGCGGGGCGCTCGCCGCGTCGGTCTTCATGCTGACCCTCCAGTCGCTGGTGGACATCTGGCAGCCGCAGTGGGCGACGGCGGTCTTCTACGCCGCCCTCGTCCTGGTCCTGCTGGTCCGCCCGACCGGGTTCTTCGGGCGGGCGCCGGTGCGAGCACAATGACGAGAGCGCAAGGGCTGCGGGCCGCGGGCGTCGTCGCGGTGCTCGCGGCTGCGGTGGCCTTCCCGCAGGTCTTCACCAATCCGGCGGTGACGAACTACGGGGTATTCGCGCTGATCTTCGTCGCGGTGGCCTCGGCCTGGAACACCTTCTCCGGCTTCTCCGGCTACATCTCGCTCGGCCACGCGGTGTTCTTCGGCAGCGGGGCCTACGCGGTCGGCGTCGCCGCGCGGGACTGGCACGTGGCCGGGGTCGGGGTGTTCGGGCTGCTGCCGCTGGCCGCGGCGGTCGGGGCGCTGATCGCGGTGCCGTTCGGCCTGGTGGCGCTGCGCGTCAGGCGGCACACGTTCATCGTGATCACGATCGCGCTGTTCTTCATCTTCCAGCTGATGGCCTTCAACTTCTCCTTCACCCAGGGCTCGAGCGGCCTGGACGCCCCGTTCCTGTCCTGGAACAGCCAGACCTTCAATAACCCGTTCTACTACATAGCGCTGGCCTGCGCCGTCGGCGCGACGGCACTCGCCTGGCTGATCCGGCGCTCCAGGTTCGGGCTGCAGCTCCGGGCGATCAGGGACGACGAGGACCGGGCGCGGGGCCTCGGGGTGCACGCGATGCGGGTCAAGCTGTCCGCGTTCGTCCTGTCCGCCGCGATCACCGGACTGGTCGGCGGCCTGTGGTTCTACTACATCGCCCAGGTGGAGCCCTCGACCGGCTTTGACCCCCTGTTCGACCTGTTCGTGGTCCTCATGGCCTTCCTGGGTGGCCTCGGCACCGTGTCCGGCCCGGTCCTCGGCGCGCTCATCATCGAGCCGGGCCAGCTATACCTCACCACTGTCTTCACCAACGCCTACCTCAGCGAAATCCTGCTCGGGGTGCTGTTCCTGGCGGTCGTGCTGTTCATGCCGCGGGGCATCATCCCGACCAGCGCCGAGTGGATCACCAGGCTCCGCACCCGGGGCCGTCCCGCCGTCGCGCCTGCCGCGGTCGCGGCCCCCGCGGCGGCCGAGGAGGCCAAAACATGAGCGCGCTCTTGCGGACCGAGGGGGTGCACAAGTCGTACGGCGGCGTCCAGGCGCTCGAGGAATGCACGGTGGAGATCGGCCAGGGCGAGGTGGCCGGGCTGATCGGGCCGAACGGGTCGGGCAAGACCACCCTGTTCAACGTGATCACCGGGTACGCCAAGGCGGACGCCGGCGAGGTATACCTGGGCGACCGGCGGATCACCAACATCGCGCCGGACAAGGTCTTCGGGCTCGGCATCGGCCGCACCTTCCAGCTGACCAGGATCTTCGCCAGCCTCACGGTCATGGAGAACATGCTGGTCGCCTCGAAACACGGGCGAGCCTCCGCCAGGAAGCGGGCGATGGAACAGCTCGAGTTCGTCGGGATCGCGGGACATCACGCCGTGCCGGCCGGGACGCTCTCCTACGGGCAGCGCAAGCTGCTCGAGCTGGCCTACGTCCTAGTATCGGAGCCCGCCATCGTCCTGCTCGACGAGCCGGCCGGCGGCGTCAACCTGACGCTGGTCAACCAGATCGCCGACCGGATCCGCGAGCTGAACGCCGCCGGCGTGACGTTCCTGATCGTCGAGCACAACATGGAATTCGTGATGGGGCTGTGCGACCAGGTCACAGTGCTCGACTCCGGCACCGTCGTGGCCTCCGGGCCGCCCGCCATCGTCCGCACCGACCGGCGGGTGCTCGACGCCTACCTCGGTGAGGATCCGGACGCTGAGGATCTCGAAGCGGCGGAAGAGGCCCTAGAGCCGGGCGCGGGTGAGATACGTGAGTAGGCCGGCCGGTGAACCCCAGGGCGGATCCGGGGCGGGGACCATCGCTCGTTCGGTATTGACGATTGAAGGTCTTGTCGCGGGGTACGGCGGCGGGGACGTGCTGCGCGGGGTGTCGCTGGAGGTGGTCCAGGGCGGGATCACCTGCGTGGTCGGGCCCAACGGTGCGGGCAAGTCCACGCTGATGGCGGCGATCAGCGGGCTGCTAAAGCCGCGGCTCGGATCCATGGTGCTGGACGGGGAGAACCTCGTCGGCCGGTCGCCGCGCCAGATCCTGCGGCTGGGCGTGGTCCAGGTGCCGCAGAACCACAGCCTGTTCCGTGACATGACGGTCCGGGAGAACATCGAGCTGGGCGGGTACATCCTGTCCGACCGGGCGCTGGTGACCCGCAGGGCCGCGGCCGTGTTCGACGTCTTCCCGCAGATCGCGGGCTGGGCCGGGCAGAAGGCGGGCAGCCTGTCCGGCGGGCAGCAGCGGCTGGTCGAGTTCGCCCGGGCGCTGATGCTCGAGCCCCGGCTGCTCATGCTCGACGAGCCGTCGATGGGCCTGGCGCCGAAGATCAGCCGGACCGTGTTCGACGCGGTCAGGCAGATGAACGCCACGGGCACCACGATCCTGCTCGTCGAGCAGAACGCCCGGGCCGGGCTGCGGCTGTCCAGTCACGGCATCGTGATGGAGAGCGGCCGGGTCAGGCTGTCGGGAACCGGCCGCGAAGTGCTGGAGAACCCGGAGATCGGGGCGCTTTACCTCGGCGGGGCCCTGGAGGAATCGCCGGACGCGCAAGGCTAAGCGTGGCGGGGCCTTGGAAGACCTCCGATACGAGCAGTCCAGGACCGATGGGTGCCGCTTACTACCGATTCTTTTGGGCACGGTGCCACAGCCATGGGTGGGCGACCGAGGCGCACGGAGTAACGGATGGTGCGGCCGGGGGTGGGGAGACGCTTTAAGCCAGAGGTAACTTCTTTCGGGCCAGCGTCAGCCCGTCGCCGATGGGGACCATGACCAGGTCGACGCGCTCGTCGGCGGCGGCGTGGTCGTTGAAGTCCCTGACCGCGATCACGGCGGGACTGTCGTTGCCCGCGTCGATCACCCGGCCGTGCGAGAACGTGTTGTCGATCATGATCAGGCCGCCCGGGCGGATCCGGGGCACGACCTGCCGCCAGTACCCGAGGTACCCGCTCTTGTCGGCGTCGATGAAGGCCAGGTCGAACAGCTCCTCGTCGGGCAGCGAGCGGAGCGTGTCCATGGCCGGGGCGAGCCGGAGCTCGATCCGGTGCGCCAGGCCCGCCTTCTCCCAGTACTTCCTGGCCACCGAAGTCCACTCCTCGCTGATGTCGCAGCAGAGCAGCCGCCCGCCGGGCATGAGCCCGCGGGCGATGCAGATCGAGGAGTAACCGGTGAACGTGCCGATCTCGATCGCCGAGCTGACCCCGGTCAGCTGCGTGAGCAGGGTCATCAAGGTCCCCTGCTCCGGGGCGATCTGCAGCCCGGACTCGTTCGGGAACAGGTCAGCGGTCTCGTTCGCCAGCTCCCGCAGCACCGCGTCCGGCGGGCTGCTGTGCGCGGTGAGGTAGGCGTTGAGGTGCAGGCTGATCTGCTCGGTTCGGCGTGCCATGGGGACAAACTTATAGGCAGGACGTCCGGGTTCGCGAGGAAGCCGCCCTCCATCCCTGGGCTACCTTCTCCCCATGAGCATCCGCTGGTATTCCGTCGTCGTGGACTGCCGCGACATCAAGGCCCAGAGCCGCTGGTGGGCGCAGGCCCTTGACTGGCGGGTCGTCTTCGAATCTGACGACGAGGTGGGCGTGGTCCCGCCGCACGCGCTGGATGAGACGCGCGACATCCCGCTGGCCGAGCGGGGCCCGGGCCTGGTCTTCGTGACCGTGCCCGAGGGTAAGGCGGTGAAGAACCGGCTGCACATCGACCTGGCCCCGCCGCCGGACGGGGACCAGGAGGCCGAAGTCCGCCGGCTCGAGGCCCTGGGCGCCCGGCGTGTCGACGTCGGCCAGGATCCGGCCACGGCGACCTGGGTCGTGATGGCCGACCCCGAGGGCAACGAGTTCTGCGTGCTGTCCGCCCGGGACTGAGCGCGCCGAGCCGCGTGGATTAACGTGGGCCTCATGATCCGGCCGTTCAGTCAAGTCGACGTGTTTACCTCGACCCCGTACCGGGGGAACCCGGTGGCGGTGGTCCTCGACGGTGACGGGCTGTCCGCCGAGCAGATGCAGCAATTCGCGAACTGGACCAACCTGTCCGAGACGACGTTCGTGCTGCCGCCCGGCGACCTGGGTGCGGACTACCGGGTGCGGATCTTCACGCCCGTGGCCGAACTGCCCTTCGCCGGGCATCCCACCCTCGGGACCTGCCACGCCTGGCTGGGCGCGGGCGGCGTGCCACGTGGGCCCGACGTGATCGTGCAGGAGTGCCGGGCGGGGCTGGTGACGCTGCGCCGGACTCCGGACGGGCTGGCCTTCGCGGCGCCGCCGGTGCTGCGCGACGGGCCGGTCGATGACGAGCTCCAGGCGCGCATCGCGCACGTGCTGGGCCTCGACCGCTCCGCCATCGTGGACGCGTCCTGGGCCGACAACGGGCCCGGGTGGGTCGCCGTGCTGCTCGACAGCGCGGAGGCGGTGCTGGCCATCAAAGCCGTCCAAACCGACCTTGACCTGGGTGTCGTGGGACCCTACCCGGCCGGGTCGCCGGCCGCGTTCGAGGTGCGGGCGTTCTTCCCCAAGGACGGGGTCACGGCCGAGGACCCCGTGACCGGCAGCCTGAACGCCTCCCTGGCGGCGTGGCTGCTGCGTACCGGCCGGGCCACCGCGCCCTACGTGGCGAGCCAGGGCACCGCGCTCGGCCGCTCCGGCCGGGTCCACATCTCGCGGGATGCCGACGGCGTGATCTGGGTGGCCGGCGGCACCGTCACCTGCGTGACCGGCCAGGTCGAGCTCTAGCGCTCGGTCAGTCCAGGCGGGACGCCCGGTGGTGGAGCGCGCGGGCGAAGTCGGCCGCGAACGAGGGCGCGTCCTCCTCGTCCAGGGTGGCGAAGGAGATCCTGACGCCGGGCGGCGCGGCGATGCGGAACCGCTGCCCGGGGGCCACCGCCCAGCCCGCCTCGGCCAGGCGGGACGCGACGCCCTCCTCGTCGGACAGCGGGACCCAGCAGGTGAACCCGGACCGGCCGGTCGCGCTGATCCCGTGCTCGCGCAGGGCCGCCCGGAGCGCCTCGCCCCGGCTGGCGTACACGCGCGCCGCCGCGGCCAGCGCGCGGGGGACGGACGGGTCCGTCCACAGGTCCGCGACCAGATCCTGGAGCTGGTAGCTCACCCAGCCGGTGCCGAGCCCCTGGCGGCCCGAGACCCGCGCGACGGTCGCCTCGTCGCCCGCCAGCACGGCCAGGCGCAGGTCTGGCCCGAGCGACTTGGACACCGAGCGGATCGTGACCCAGCGGCCGCGGCCGGCGCACGCGGTGAACGCGGGCGCGCCCGCCACGGGCCCGGCGTGGTCGTCCTCGATGACCCCGAGGGACGGGTAAGGCCGTAGCGTCTCGGCGATCGCGGCGGCGCGGTCCGCGTCCCAGGCGGCGCCGGTGGCGGCCTGGGCCCGCGGCGTGACGATCAGCGCGCCCGCGCCGCGGGCCAGCGCGGCGGCTAGTTCGGCCGGACGGATGCCCTGCTCGTCGACCGGGACGGGAACGGCGGTGTAGCCCATGGCCGCCAGCAGGTCAAAGGTCACCGCGTGGCCCGGGTCCTCGACGATGACCCGGTCCGAGGGCGTGAGCCAGGTGAGGAGGACCCGCTCGATCCCGTCCAGGGCCCCGCCCGTGACCATCAGGTGGGTGGCGTCGATTCCGTCGGCGGCCAATTGCCCGGCGGCCAGGGAGCGCAGCCGCGGCGAGACGGACGCCTGTGCGTACATCCGCGCGGGCCGCGCGGCGGGCCGGGCGGGCAGGTCGGGCAGCAGGTCCGGGTCGGGACCGCCGCTGATGAGGTCGCGCGCGCCCGCCGGCGCTGGCAGGTAGCCGCGGACGCTGACCGGGGGAGCGGCGCGGATCCGCGTGCCCGCCCGGCCCGCCCCGGCGGTGATGCCGCGGCGGCGCAGGTCGGCGTAGGCGGCCGCGACCGTGGTCGGGCTGACGCCGAGCTGGGCGGCCAGGTCGCGGACCGGGGGAAGCTGGTCGCCCGGGGTCAGCTGGCCGGTCCGGACGCCCGCTTCCACGCTGGCCGATATCTCCCTGGCGGTCCCGCCGCGCAGGCGGTATCGTACCAGTATGTTCACAATATGTACTGTAACATTCCTCGGCAGCCGGCGCCACGGGGGCCGCCGGCGCCACGGGGGCCGCGGCGGGGGATGCCGGTGAGCGAGGTCTTCTCCGCGGAGTCCAGGCTGATTCACGCGGGCACCGACCGGACCGCGGGCCAGCCAGCCACTCCGCCGCTGGTCCCGACCAGCATCTACGTGTCCGAGGGGGAACCCCGGCGGGACCGGGCCTACGGCCGGGACGGCAACCCGGGCTGGGAAGCGCTGGAGGAGGCGCTCGGCCGCCTCGAGGACGCGGAGGCGGTGGTCTTCGCCTCCGGCCAGGCGGCCTCGATGGCGCTCATGCTCACGCTGGCCGAAGGCCGGAACCGGATCGTGCTGCCCGCCGACGGCTACTACGGGACCCGGGTGCTCGCGGACAAGCTGCGACCGCACGGGGCAGTCCCGGTCCCAGTCGACCTGCAGGACCTGGCCGCCGTGGCCAGTGAGCTGAAGGCCGCGCCATCGGTACTGTGGGCCGAGACGCCGACGAACCCGCTGCTGCGCGTGGCCGACCTGGCCGGGCTGGCCGAGATCGCGGCGGCCGCCGACGCGCCGATGATCGTGGACAACACCACCGCCACCAGCCTGCTTCAGCGGCCGCTTGACTGGGGCGCGGGGAAAGGGTCCGCGTCGCTCTACTCGCTGACCAAGGCGGCATCGGGGCACTCCGACGTGATCGCCGGTGCGGTCGTGAGCCGTGACGCCGAACTGCTGGCCGGGTTGCGGTCCTGGCGGTCCAGCGGCGGCGGCCTCCTGGGACCGTTCGAGGCCTGGCTGGCCCTGCGCGGGCTGAAGACGCTGCCGCTGCGGATCGCGCGCCAGTCGGACAGCGCGCTGCGGATCGCCAGGCATCTGACCGGCCAGCCCAGGGTCCGCGCCGTCCACTATCCGGGGTTCGAGCGGTCAACGGCCGCGCTCGCCCGCCGGCAGATGCCGCATGGCTGCGGCCCGCTGCTCTCCTTCGAGCTGGACTCCGCCCGCGCTGCGGACCAGGTGGTGGCGAGTTCGCGCCTGATCCTGCCCGCGACCAGCTTCGGGGGCGTGGAGTCGACCTGGGAGCGCCGGGCCAGGTGGGCCGGGGAGACGGCGCCCGACGGCCTCATCCGGCTGTCGGTCGGCGTGGAACCCGCCGCCGACCTGATCACCGATATCGACCAGGCCCTGGGCACGCTGGAGGTGCCGTGATGCGCGCGAGGTTCGGTGACTACGAGATCGACGACGACCCGGCGCGGGTCGACCCCGACGCGGTGATCTCGTACCTGACCACGGAGGCGTACTGGGGCCGGTGGCGCGGCGGCGAGGACATCAGGGGCCAGATCGCCTCGGCCTGGCGCATCGTGGGCGCATACGACCGGTCGGGGGCCATGGTCGGGTTCGCCCGCGCGGCCGGCGACGACGGGGTGGCCTACCTGGCGGACGTCTACGTGCTGCCGGGCCACCGCGGGGCGGGGCTCGGCAAGGCCCTCGTGCGGGCCATGATCGAGGACGGCCCGGGCTCCGGGGTGCGCTGGATGCTGCACACGAGGGATGCCCACGGGCTCTACCGGCGGTTCGGCTTCACCAGGCCCGACGGCCGCTACCTAGAGCGCGCCGCCCGCGGCATCCGCGCCGAGCGAAGGGCTAGCCCGGACCGCCCGGACGGGGAAACCCTGACGCTGGTCGGCAAGGTGGTCAGGCTGGAGCCGCTGGAACCCCGGCACGGGCCAGGACTGGCGGCCGCCTCGGCGGACGGGGCCGAACTGTACCGCTGGTCCCCGGTGCCGCAGGACGAGGCTCAGGTCCGTCAGTACGTCGAGACGGCCATCGCGGCCCGGGACGGCGGGAACGCGGTGCCGTTCGCCGTGGTCCGGACCGAGGACGACGTGGTGATCGGCTCGACCAGGTTCTTCGACCTGGAGTACTGGCCGTGGCCCGCCGCCGCCCCGCGCGATGACCACGGCGGCGGCCCGGACACCTGCGAGATCGGCTACACCTGGCTGAGCCCGAAGGCCATCAGGACCGGCGCGAATACCGAGATGAAGCGGCTCATGCTGACGCACGCCTTCGAGACCTGGCGGGTGCAATCGGTGTGCCTGCACACCGACGCCAGGAACCAGCGGTCACGGGACGCCATGGCGCGGATCGGCCTGCGGTACGAGGGGACCTTGCGCGCGCACCGGCTCGGCGCGGACCTGACCCCGCGCGACTCGGCGCGCTTCAGCGTCACCGCGGCCGAATGGCCCGCGGTCAGGCAGCACCTCGACGAGCTGACCCGCCGGTACCGGTTACGCGGCCCACGCGGCTTGCGTGGCTTAGGCGGCTCCAGCGTGCGACTGGGCGCCCGCGGCGTCCTGGACGCCCTGGGTGCGCCACCAGGCCTGCCCCGATTCCGGCAGCATGTAGATCGGGTCGTAGTAGGGGTACTCGCGGCTGGTCGCCAGCTCGTCGTCCTGCTCGATCCCGGTCCGGTAGTTCTTGGTCCAGTAGGAGATGCCGCGCTCGGTGTCGTACCTGGCCAGCTGGTGCACCCAGCGCTTGCCGACGTACGGCACGTCGCAGACCATCCGCGGGGTCGCGAACCCGGGCAGGTAGCCCATGATCTCCGCTTGCAGCGCCTGGCCTTCGGCCACGGTCAGCCGCCAGTGCTCGCTGCCGGGGATCATGTCGCA
The DNA here is from genome assembly GCA_963795795.1 of uncultured Actinomycetes bacterium. Classification (GTDB taxonomy): domain Bacteria; phylum Actinomycetota; class Actinomycetes; order Streptosporangiales; family Streptosporangiaceae; genus Palsa-504. Next base: position 728,676 of record CAWCJS010000003.1, read on the forward strand.
CATGTAGAAGTAGTAGGGCATGATCGCCGCCCCGTCGAGCAGCGCGAAGCACAGGTCGAGCAGCTGAACGGAGCTGTCGTTCACCCCGCGCAGCAGGACGCCCTGGTTCCGCACGTCCCGGACGCCGGCCTCGAGCATGGCCTTCGTGGCCTTGGCGACCAGCGGCGTGACCGACTGGGCCGAGTTCACGTGGGTGTGGATGGCGATGCTCACGCCGCGCTCGCGCGCCGTCGTGGCGAGCCTGGTCATGCCCGCGCGGACCTCGTCCGACAGCCAGTGCTGAGGCAGCCCCATCAGCGCCTTGCTGGCCAGCCGGATGTCCCGGACCGAGTCGATCTCGAGCAGCGCGGCCACGAACGACTCCAGCCGCGGCCAGGGCAGGTTGGCCACGTCCCCGCCGGACACCACCACGTCGCGCACGCCGGGGGTCGCCCGCAGGTAGGACAGCATGGCCTCGAGCCGGTCCTCACGGGCCAGCGCGAACTTGTGCTTGTCGGTCACCGGGGTCGGGTTGCCGACCAGGTCCATCCGGGTGCAGTGGCCGCAGTACTGCGGGCAGGTCGGCAGCAGCTCGGCGAGCACCTTGGTCGGGTAGCGGTGGGTCAGGCCCTCGACCGCCCACATCTCGGCCTCGTGCAGCGAGTCGCGCTGGGCGTACGGGTGGGACGGCCAGTCGGCCCGCCGGTCGCTGAACGCCGGGATCATGTACCGGCGCACCGGGTCGGCGTAGAACGCCTCGGTGAACCCGGCGTCGCCGGGGGCCAGCGTCGGCACCATGGTGTTGACCATCTGCGGCGGGACCAGCATCGACATCGTGGCCCGCTCGCGCTGGTCGCGCTCGAGGTCGGCGAAGAAGGCCTCCGCGAGCCCCGGGCCGGTGACCTGGCCGAGCTGCCGGATGTTCTTAACGCAGTGGGCGCGCTGCCACTGCGCTGATGCCCAGTCTTCCTCGGACACCCCGGCCCAGCCTGGGAAGCGGCGCCAGTCGGGTTCGGCCAGCTCATGCCGCGTGTAGGGATACGGTTGCGAGATCATGAACGAGCCCTCCCATTCCTTGCATGATACCGAAGGACCTGCGGTACAAAACGTGGTAGACCGCAGATTTTCCCGAACGACCGTGGTGTTACCTGCCGTCCGTGACCCGTCCCGCGAGGCCGCGCCCAGCGGGCGGCATCGGCCGGGTCTCACCGTGTGCTCCAGCAAGATTTACTGTATAATGGTAGTTCTGCCGAAGATATTGCTGTTTCAAGCGATCATAGCAGAAGATTTTCCCGAACGATCTGTGTGTTACGTCACCGCCTGTGCATCCAAACCCACCGGCGGGCGGACGCGGACCGGGCAGGCTGGAACTGCCGGGCCGCGGGAAGGAACAAGCGCATGACGACCTCGCTGCCGCCGCAGTCGGCCCTCGGGCTGCACCGGGTGATCGACCCGCCGGGCGTGCTCCCGCAGGCCGCCTGGAGGCTCGACCCGGACCCGGCCATCGCCGGTGACGAGGTCCGCGTCCGTGTCGACCGGCTGAACCTCGACGCCGCCTCCTACCGTCAGATCCGCGAGACCTACGCGGGCGACCCGGACAAGATCAGGGCCGCGGTCGGCGAGATCATCGCCACCCGGGGCAAGATGCAGAACCCGGTCACCGGGTCCGGCGGCATGCTGACCGGCACGGTCGAGGAGGTGGGACCGGACTCCCCGCTCGGCCTCGAGCCAGGGCAGCGGATCGCGACCCTGGTCTCGCTCACGCTGACCCCGCTGGCCATCTCCGACAGCCTGTACCGGTGGGACGGCCAGTCCGAGCAGGTCCCCTGCGAGGGGCACGCGATCCTGTTCGCGCGGTCGATCGCCGCCGTCCTCCCCGACGACCTCCCCGTCCCCCTCTCGCTGGCCGTGATGGACGTCTGCGGCGCGCCCGCGCTGACCAGAAGAGTCGTAGAGCCAGGCTCGGTGGTCCTGGTCATCGGCGCGGCGGGGAAGAGCGGCTCGCTGTCCGCCGCGGCCGCCCGCCAGGCCGGCGCGGCCACGGTCATCGGCGTGGTCCCGACCGAGGCCGAGGCCGCGCTGCTGCGCGGGACCGAGGGGCTGGTAGACGAGATCGTGATCGCCGACGCCCGGGATCCGGTGAACCTCGCGGACCGGGTGGCCGCCGCCGGGCGGCCCGGCCGACGTGACCGTGGTCTGCGTGGACGTCGCGGGCTGCGAGGGCGGCGCGATCCTGTCGACGGCGCAGGGCGGCACGGTGATCTTCTTCTCCATGGCCACCTCGTTCAGCGCCGCGGCGCTCGGCGCGGAGGGCATGGCCGCCGACGTGACGATGCTGGTCGGCAACGGGTACGTGCCCGGTCACGCCGAACTCGCCCTGGACCTGCTCCGCGGCACGCCGAGCCTGCGCGCCCTGTTCGAGCGCCGCGTCCTGGAGGGAGAACGCCGGTGACGAGCAAGCTCAACCTGGACCCGGCGCTGGTGCGCCAGGCCCGCGAACTGGCCGCCGCGGCCGGGCAGCCGGTGGTCGAGATGGCCAGGACGCACACGACCGTGTCGGTGGAGCGGGCCGTGCTGCGGCTGGCCGGTCTCGAGGGGGCCGACGAGGACGGGATGCCGTGGGTCAACCGGCTCGCCGACGGGGTCCGCGAGACCGTCGGGCTCGAGCACGGCGTCGCCCTGCCCGCCTGGGACGCGATGCTGGCCGGCGGGTACCCCGACCTGCGCACGCTGGCCGCCGACGCGGGCGCCGGGCTGGTCAAGTTCCGCCTCCCCGCGGGGGACGACGCGACGGCGGCCAGGGCGGCAGCTCACCGTTCGGTAGAAAAGGGCATCGCCAGGATCGACGCCCAGCGCGCCGAGCGCGACCGGATGATCACCGCCACGTCGGAGCCCGGCCATGCCGTGGATCTACCTGATCGTGGCGACCGGCGACATCTACGAGGACATCCCGCAGGCGCAGGCGGCGGCGCGGGAGGGCGCCGACATCATCGCGGTGATCAGGTCCACCGGGCAGTCGCTGCTCGACTACGTGCCCGAGGGCGCGACCAGGGAAGGGTACGCGGGGACGTACGCGACGCAGGAGAACTTCCGGCTGATGCGCGCCGCCCTGGACGAGACCTCGCGTGAGCTCGGGCGCTACGTCCGGCTGACCAACTACGCCTCGGGCCTGTGCATGCCGGAGATCGCCTCGCTGGCCGGGCTCGAGCGGCTCGACATGATGCTGAACGACTGCATGTACGGGATCATCTTCCGCGACATCAACCCGGTGCGGACGTTCATCGACCAGCGGTTCTCCCGTCAGGTCCACGCCCGGGCGGGCATCATCATCAACACCGGCGAGGACAACTACCTGACGACCGCCGACGCGGTGGACGCGGCGCACACGGTCGTGGTGTCCCAGCTGCTGAACGAGTTCTTCGCGCGGGAGGCCGGCCTGGCCGACGGCCAGATGGGCCTGGGCCACGCGTTCGAGATCAACCCCGAGGTGCCCGACTCGTTCCTGCTCGAGCTGGCGCACGCCCAGCTGGTCAGGGAGCTGTTCCCGGACGCCCCGCTGAAGTACATGCCGCCGACCAAGCACATGACCGGCAACGTCTTCGCCGGCTACCTGCTCGACGCGTTCTTCAACCTGTGCGGCGTGATGACCGACCAGTCCATCCTGCTCATCGGGATGATGACCGAGGGGATCCACACCCCGTTCCTGTCCGACCGGGACCTGGCCATCGAGAACGTCCGCTACGTCAAGCGCGCCGCCGGGCAGCTCGGCGCCTCGTTCCGGCCCGAGCCGGACGGCTTCGTGGCCAGGCGGGCCCGGCAGGTGCTCGACGAGACCCTCGACCTGCTGAGCAAGATCGGTGCGGAGGGATTGCTCAACGCGATCGCCGACGGGACCTTCGGGGTGACCAAGCGCCCGGCGGACGGCGGCCGCGGTCTTGACGGGGTCGTGGAGCGTGCCGAGGGGTACTACAACCCCGCGGCCGAGATGCTGGAGGTGAGGCCATGAGCCTGACCGGGATCGTCCGCCCGTACGGTGACACCACCGGGGACGGGCGGGTACAGGTGTCGTTCACGCTGCCCGTGCCGTTCGGCGATGAGACCGAACGGGCCCGGGCCGAGGGGGCAGCGCTGCAGCTCGCGGGCAAGATGGGCCTGGACCCGGCGATGGTCGTGCACGCCAAGGGGATGGGGCCGCACTTCACCTTCTTCATCGTCTACGGGCGGGTCAGCCACCTGGTCGACCTGTCGGCCGTGGTGGTGACCGAGCGGGAGTTCCCGCTGCTCCCGGCGGCCGAGGTCAATCTCCGGATCCGCTCGGGCCTGGGCCGCAAGCTCGTCGTGGTGGGGGCTTGCATCGGCACCGACGCGCACACCGTCGGGATCGACGCGATCCTCAACGTCAAGGGGCACGCGGGGGAGAAGGGCCTGGAGTACTACCGGGAGATCCGCGTGGTCAACCTGGGCGCCCAGGTCGGGGTGCCGGACCTGGTGGCGCGGGCCGCCGCCGAGCACGCCGACGCGGTCCTGGTCAGCCAGGTCGTGACGCAGCGCGACGCCCATCTGACCAACACGCGGGAGATGTCGGCGGCGTTCCACGCGGGGTTCGGCCAGGAGCGGCCGCTGCTCGTGGTCGGCGGGCCGCGGTTCGATCCCAGTGCCGCGCAGGACCTCGGCGTGGACAAGATCTTCGGGCGCGGCACCACGCCCGGCGAGGTGGCCAGCTACCTCGCGCACGCCCTGGCTCCGCCAGGGGGGTCCGGGGGTATGGAGGTTTCTCCGCCAGGGGGGTCCGGGGAGATGGCTTCCCCCCGGAAAGGCGGAGCAGAGGACGAGGCCGCATGAGCGGGGACCTGACGGCGGCCGTCGGCCTGTCCGTGACGCACCGCAGGTACGTCAAGTACGGCGACGCCCACTACGGGGGCAACCTGGTGGACGGGGCCTACGTGCTGGGGCTGTTCGGCGACGTGGCGACCGAGGCGGCCATCCGGATGGACGGCGACGAGGGGTTGTTCGCGTCGTACTCCGACGTGCAGTTCCGCGCGCCGGTCCTGGCCGGTGACGTCATCGAGGCCACGGCTACCGTGACGGCCGTCGGCCGGCGCAGCAGGCAGATCGCCTTCGAGGCCCGCGTGGTCTGCCGCGCCGACCCGTCCCGCGGCGACTCGGCCGCCGCCGTCCTGGCCGACCCGATCGTCGTGGTCACCGCCACTGGCACGGTCGTAGTCCCTGCCGCGGGCTGAACGGGGGACCAGCCGCCCCTGGTCACCCGCTCGGGTCATTGCCTGTCTGGTCACCCTTGGTTCGGGGTCCCCGTGATGTGGATCGCGGGCTGACCGGGCTGCCCGGGAGTGCTGAAGCACGAAAGAGGGGCGCCCTTCTCGATGAGCACCATCCTGACCGTTTGCGGGAAGGACCCGATGCTGAGCTCAGTCCCGGAGCGGCATCGCCTGGCCGTTGATCACTATCGCGTCCGATCCGTCAGCCAGCGTCGTTGGTTGCACGACCTGGCCGAAGGGGACCGGCGCGAGGGGAGTGGTACGGCAGAAGCTGCCGACGGTGACCAGCGCCGGTATGCCGTGCTGGGCCAGGGCCTGACGCAGCGCGCTGGGGTCGAGCGGCCCGTCCTTGCGCAGGATCAGTGTGGTGCTGTCACCAGGACCGTTAGTCACCGTGAACGCGGCGAGCCTGACGGAGCCCCGGCTGGCCGAACCCGGGCTCGCCGACGGCGCGTGGCCAGACCGGGCCGGGGCGGGTGCCGCTCCGCCGGCAGTCAGCGTGATGACCGCCGCCGCCCCCGCGGTTGCGGCGGTCGCAGCCGTCAGCCCGGTTAGCCGGCGCCGCCGTCGGGCGCGGCTCCTGGCCCAGACCTGCTCCACCGGCGTCTCCATGCGCAGCCCGGAGAAGGACTCGCGCACCTGGTACATGACGTCGTGCTCGTTCATCGGGTGACCTCCGTTGCGTTCGTGTCTTGGTTGGCGATGGGAAGATCCCGGCGCAGCGCCGCGACGGCGCGGGACAGGTGCGCCATCACCGTCCCCGGCGCGATCCCGATGATCTTCGCGGTGGTCTCGGTATCCAGATCGAGGAAGATCCGCAGCGCGAGGACCTCGCGCTGGCGGGCGGGCAGGCGCCGCAGCGCCGCGATCAGCGCGGGGTCCACGCCGTCGCCCGGGCCGACGAGGGTGGCGGCATCGTGGTCGGCGAGGGGTACCTCCCGGGACCGCCGCCGCCACCACGACACCCCGAGGTTCAGCGCGGTCCTGACGACCCAGGCCCGCGGGGCGGCGTGCCTGCGCACCTTGCCCCAGGACGTCCACGCCCGGGCAAAGGCCTCGGCGACCTGCTCCTCGGCCCGCTCGCGATCACCGACGACCGCGGTCACCGCTCGCAGGCAGGAATCCCGGCTGGCCCGGTAGAAGTCCGCGAACTCATCCTGTTCGTGCCCCATACCCTGCAAACGTTCCAGCCCGCCGATCCACTTACCTGGCCCCGGGGCGATCCGCAGCCGGGATCGTAAAGATCGGATGACATGCTAGGTATCTGTTTGGTATCAGCCGTGTTTCGCGGGCTTTCGGGGCATTGACACCAACAGACATCCGATCTATTTTCCTCACACGGCCCTCTGGACGTTCCACCCCCGCAGCCCGCACAGGTGCGTGCCGCAGCCCCGGAGGCAGCCCCGAGGAGGTTCCATGGCACTGCGCAAACGCACGCGCGCGGGGAGTTGGGTCTCCCTTCGCGCCACCACCGCCGTGGCGGCTGCGGTCGCCACGGCAACTCTCCTTGCCGCCTGCAGTTCTAGCTCGAGCAGCTCGTCGAGTTCCAGCACCTCGACGGGGACCACGAGCTCGTCCTCGGCGGCCGGGCAGACCACCATCGGCGTCGACCTCACCTACAACGACACGGCGTTCTGGGCGGCCTACATCAACTACGAGACGCAGTACGCCGCGCAGCTCCACATCAAGCTGCTCGGCCCGCTGCTCGCCGCGGCCAACGCCAGCCTGCAGAACACCCAGATCGAGACCCTCGTCAACGAGGGCGCCAAGGCCATCGTCGTGAACCCGGAGACGGCCACCAGCCTGGGCCCGGCGATCGCGTACGCGGCCGCTCACCACGTCCAGCTCATCTCGGTCGACACCATCGTCGGCGTCGGCAAGGTGTACATCGTGGTCCGCGCGTCCAACATCCTGTACGGGATGGACGCGTGCGCCTACATCAGCTCGCAGGTCAAGTCCGGTTACGTCCTCGACCTGGAGGGCGACCTGACCTCCTCCAACGGCGCGGACCGGACGAACGCCTTCGATTCGTGCATGGCGGCGAACGACCCGGGCGTCCACCTCCTCAAGGACCCGACGGTCTGGACCGAGGCCACCGCGGTCACCGACGCGCAGAACGCGGTGAACGCCTACGGCAGCCAGCTCAAGGCGATCTACTCGCAATGGTCAAGCCCCGACACGGGTATCCTCCCGCTGCTGAAGTCCAAGGGCCTGACCGGCAAGGTGCTCCTGGTGAGCGATGACGGCGTTCCGTTCGAGATGTGCGACATCGGTAACGGCACCCTGTCCGCCTCGCAGTCCCAGCCCGCCAACCTGTACGCGTTCTGGGCGCTGAAGTACGCGGTCGACGCCGCGAACGGCGTGACGCTGAGCGCGGGCCAGCCCGGCGGGGGAGCGCCCACCCTGCAGATGGTGAGCTACGGGGGCGACTCCAACCTCGGCGACCCGATCGTCGCCCCGTTCGTGACGAAGACGGCGCAGACGTTCACCATCACCCCGGTGGACGGCCAGTCCGGCAGCGTCACCACCACCCCGGTCAGCGACTCCGCCCTGTGGGGCAACGTCTACGGCAGCGCCCACGGCGGCGTCTGCAACGCATCCTGAGTACATGAGCGAACCGGTAATCCCCGCCGCCCCGGACCGCGCGCCTGCGGCCGAGGCGGTGGGGATTCACAAGCGGTTCGGGAGCACCCGCGCGCTGCGGGGCGTGGACCTGAGCCTGGAGACCGGCCGCTGCCTGGGCCTGGTCGGCCGCAACGGCGCGGGCAAGTCCACGCTGGTCTCGATCCTGTCCGGCCTGTACCCGCCGGACGCCGGCGAGGTGCGCCTGGACGGGCGGCCGGCCCCCTCGCTCGGTGACATCGCCGCGTGGCGCGGTCGCATCGCGACCGTCTTCCAGCATTCCATGGTGGTGCCGAGCCTGACGGTGGCGGAGAACGTCTTCCTCGGGCGCCAGCCGCGCCGTGGCGGGCGCGGGTTCGGCGTCGTGGACTGGCGCCGGATGCGCGAGCAGACCCGCGAGGTCATGGCCGAGTGGGGCTTCGACGTGAACGCCGACGCACCCTGCGGCAACCTGACGGTCGAGCAGCGGCAGGTGGTCGAGATCACCCGGGCCCTGGCGGCCGGCACCCGCTGCCTGCTGCTCGATGAGCCCACCGCGGCGCTCGAGCGCGGCGCGGCCCAGCGCCTGTTCGAGCGGATCCGCCAGCTGCAGGCCCAGGGCGTCGCGATCTTGTACATCTCCCACCACCTCGAAGAGGTCTTCGAGATCTGCACCGACATCGCCGTGCTCAGGGACGGCGAGATGGTGCTGACCGCCCCGCTCGGCGAGGTAACCAAGGACGATTTGGTGGCCGCCATGGTTGGGCCGAAACTCTTTCATGCCGAACGACCGTCGGTAACACCCCCGGGCCCCACCGAGGCCCCCGTGGCCGCCACCCGCGACGATCGCCCGGCCCTGGTGGTCGAGGGCGTGACGTTCGCCTCCCCGGGCGTCTTCCTCGGCAACGTCTCCCTGACGATCCGCGGCGGCGAGCGGGTGGGCGTGACCGGGCTGCGCGGGTCCGGAGCCACCACCCTGGCCAGGATCGTGGCCGGCGCGGCCGCGCCCGACGCGGGGCGCGTGCGGCTCGGTGAGGTGGTGCTGCGCCCGGGAGACCGGGCCGGGGCGCTCCGGGCCGGCGTCGGCTACATCCCCGAGGACCGGCAGGCGGACGGGTTCGTGCCGCTGCTCGGCGCGGCGGAGAACATCACGATGACGGTCACCGACCGGATCGCCCGCGGCGGTTTCATCGGACCGAATCGCCGCGAGGCGCTCGCGGCGCCGCTGGCCAGGCGCCTGTCGCTGGTGTCGGCCGGGCTCGGCCAGCCGGTCCGCGAGCTGTCCGGCGGCAACCAGCAGAAGGTGACGGTGGCCCGGGCCCTGGCCAGCGATCCCGTGCTGATCGTCGCGATCACCCCGACCCGCGGCGTGGACGTGGCCTCGAAGGAACTGCTGCTGTCCGAACTGGAGCGGGTCACCTCGCAGACCGGCGCCAGCCTGCTCCTGGCCACGGACGAACTGGACGACCTGGTCATCTGCGACCGCGTGGTGGTGCTCGTCCGCGGCGAGATCTTCACGGAGTTCACCGAGCCGCCCTTCGACCGCGAGGCGCTGATCGCCGCCACCGAGGGACTGGGAGCCCCATGAGCGAAACCAAAGACAACCTCGCCGCTCTGGCCGCCGACGTGGAGTCCGCGCTGGCACGCAGGCGGAGCCGGAGCGCCGCCGCGGTCTCCTGGATCCGCGAGGCCGCGCTGCTCCCCGTCCTGGGCGTGCTCCTCATCGTGGGCGCGGTGCTGAACAGCCACTTCCTCACGGTGTCGAACATGACCGGGATCGGCCAGCAGATCTCTGCGCTGGGCGTCGTGGTGGTCGGCGAGTCCCTCATCCTGCTCATCGGTGGCATGGACCTCTCGCTCGAATCGACCTTCGGGCTGGCCCCGATGCTGGCCGCGTGGCTGCTCGTCCCGGTGGCCGCCGCCGGCAGCGGGCTGCTGCTCAACCCCTACCTCGGCATCGTGATCCTGCTCGCGGTCGGCGCGGCGGTGGGACTGGCCAACGGGCTGCTCATCGTCAAGGGCCGGCTCAACGGGTTCATCGTGACGCTCGGCATGACGATCCTGCTGGCCGGGATCCAGGACGGCATCGTCAAGGGCGAGGCCCCGTACAACCTGCCGGCGGCGTTCGGCTACCTCGGCGCCGCCTACGTCGGCGCGGTCCCGCTGTCGCTGATCGTCACCGTGGTCATCTTCGTGGTCACCGGGCTGTTCCTGCGCTACCACCGGCTGGGCCGGGCGATCTACGCCGTCGGCGGCAACCGCGAGGCGGCCCGCGCGGCCGGGATCAAGGTCGACCAGGTCAGGATCGGCGTCTACGTGGCGGGCAGCATCCTCGCGGCGATCGGCGGCTTGATGGAGGCGGGCCGGGTTTCCTCCGTAGCGCCGACCCAGGGGTACGGGGAGGGCATCATCTTCTCGGTCTTCGCGGCGGCGGTGATCGGCGGCGTGTCCCTGCAGGGCGGCCGCGGGAACATGGTCGGCGCCGCGTCGGGCGTCATCCTGCTCGGCGTCGTGCAGAACATCCTGGACCTGGAGAACGCGCCGAACTACTGGATCGAGGCGATCGACGGCGGCGTGATCCTTCTCGCGCTGTTCCTGGCCCGCGTCATCGGCGGTGAGGCGAGCGCCGAGTGACTGTGCTAGCCCCGGGGGGGCGACCCCCGGATCCCCCCGCTCTTGGGGGGACCCATCCCCCAAACCCCCTTGGGGGGGCAAGCCCCCCGGACCGCCGTACCCCCCTGGGGAGGCACGCCGATGACCAAGATCACCGGGTTCGAGCTCTACGACGTGCGCTTCCCGACGTCGCGGAGCCTCGCGGGGTCGGACGCGATGAACCACGCGCCGGACTACTCCGCCGCGTACGTCATCATCAGGACCGACGCGGACCATCTGGCCGGGCACGGGTACGCGTTCACGATCGGGCGGGGCAACGAGGTCCAGCTGGCCGCGATCAGGGTGCTCGAGCCGTTCCTGGCTGGGCAGGACCTGGACGAGATCCTCGGCGAGGTCGGTGGCCCCTGCCGCCTGGGTGAGCTGTACCGGCGGCTGGTCCGCGACGGCCCGCTGCACTGGCTCGGGCCAGCGTGCGGGGTGGTGCACATGGCGACCGGCGCGGTGCTGAACGCGTGCTGGGATCTGGCCGCCCGGCGCGCCGGACAGCCGCTGTGGCTGCTCCTGGCCGGGCTGACCCCGGAGGAGATCATCGGTCTGGTCGACTTCCGCTACCTGTCCGACGCGCTGACCCCGGACGAGGCCCTGCACCTGCTGGAGCGCGGTTACCCGGCGCGCGCCGAGCGGATCGCCGCGCTGCGGCGCGACGGGTACCCGGCCTACTCGACCGCGCCCGGCTGGCTCGGCTACTCGGACGAGCGGCTGGCCGCGCTGTGCGCCGAGGCGGCCAGCCAGGGCTTCACCCAGGTCAAGCTCAAGGTCGGGGCGGTGCTCGACGACGACAAGCGCCGGTACTCGATCGCGCGCGAGGTGCTCGGGGACGATTTCGCCATCGCGATCGACGCGAACCAGATCTGGGACGTGCCGACCGCCGTCGCCTGGATCAGGGAGCTGGCGCCGTTCCGGCCCGCCTGGGTAGAGGAGCCGACCGCCCCGGAGGACATCCTGGGTACGGCGGCGATCCGCAGCAGCGTGCGGCCGGTCAGGATCGCCACCGGCGAGCACGTGTCCAACCAGGTCATGTTCAAGCAGCTACTGCAGTCCGAGGCGATCGACATCATGCAGATCGACGCCTGCCGGGTCGCCGGCGTCAACGAGAACGTCGCCAACCTGCTGCTGGCCGCGAAGTTCGGGATACCGGTCTGCCCGCACGCCGGCGGGGTAGGGCTCTGCGAGATCGTGCAGCACCTGTCGATGTTCGACTACGTGGCCCTGTCCGGCACGTCCGACGGGCGCAGGATCGAGTGGATCGACCACCTGCACGAGCACTTCGCCACCCCCGCCGTCGTGTCGCACGGCCGGTACCGCGTCCCCGAGGCGCCGGGGGCGTCCACCGAGATCCTGCCGGAGTCCCTGGCGGAATTCTCGTATCCGTCCGGTCCCGCCTGGCAGACCCGCCCGTGATACCCCTGGGTTCGCTCGTCTTCGGCGGCGCTCCCATCGGCGGGCTCTACGCGCCGGTAAGCGACGAGGCAGCCGCGGCCACGCTCCAGTCCGCCTGGGACGCGGGGATCCGCGCCTTCGACACCGCCCCGCACTACGGGGTGGGGGAGTCCGAGCGGCGGATCGGCGACTTCCTGGCCGGGCGGCCGCGCGCGGAATTCGTCGTGTCGACCAAGGTAGGGCGGCGGCTGGTGCCCGCGGCCGGGCCAGTCGACGGCGCCGACGGGTTCTACGGCACCCCGGCGCTGCGCCGGGTGCGCGACTACAGCGCCGACGGCGCGCGGCGGTCGCTGGACGACAGCCTGCGGCGGCTGCGGGTGGACCGGGTGGACATCGCGCTCATCCACGATCCGGACGAGCACATGGCCGAGGCCCTGGACGGCGCCTATCCCGCCCTGGCCGGGCTGCGCGCGGACGGCACGGTCGGAGCGATCGGGGTGGGGGTCAACTCCGCGTCGCTGGCCGAATGGTTCGTGACCCGCTGCGACCTGGACTGCGTCCTGGTGGCCGGGCGGTACACGCTGCTCGACGACTCCGCGGCGCGGTCGCTGTTCCCGACCTGCCTGGCCCGAGGGGTCGCGGTGCTGGCCGGAGGCGTGTTCAACAGCGGGATCCTGGCCGGGGGCGATCGCTACGACTACGCCCTGGCCCCGCCCGGCGTGCAGGCCCGGGCCCGCCGCATCGCCGAGGTCTGCGCCCGCTACGACGTCCCGGTGGTGGCGGCCGCCCTGCGCTACGTCCTGCGCCACCCCGCGGTCACCGCCGCCGTGGTCGGCGCGCGCGCCCCAGAGGAGATCCGCGCCGACGCCGGTTACCTATCCCTGGACATCCCGGATGCCCTGTGGAGCGACCTGGCCGGCCTCCGGCCGTGACGGTGCCTCAGAGGATCGAGGCCAGCCACTGCTCGACGCCTGCGATGTGCACGGTGGCCCAGGACCGGGCGATCTCCGGCTCGTGAGCGGCCACGGCGTCCAGGATGGCCCGGTGCTCGGCCAGGGTCTGGGCCAGCGTCCCGGTCTGGGTCAGCCCGCGCCAGACCCGGGCCCTGGTGGTCGGCGCCGAGATCGATTCGAGCAGCGAGGAGAGCACGGAATTACCCGAGCAGGCGACGATCCGGCGGTGGAACTCCAGGTCGTTCGCCACCAGCTCTTCGGCCTCCGGGTGCGGGCCGATGCTGTCGAGCAGCTTGCGCAGGCCCTCGGTCTCGGAGTCGGTGATCCGCTCCGCGGCCATGGCCGTGGCGGCAGGCTCGAGTATCCGCCGGACCCGCAGCAACTCCAGCACGGTGTCGTCCCGGTGGAAGTCGACGATGAAGCTCAGCGCCTCGAGCAGGAGCCGCGGCTCCAGGCTAGTCACGTAGGTCCCGTCACCGCGCCGCACGTCCAGGATGTTGACCAGCGACAGCGCCCGCACCGCCTCCCGCAGCGAGCTACGGGAAAGGCCGAGGTCGGCGGCCAGATCCGCCTCCCTGGGCAACCGGTCACCCGCGCGCAGGGCGCCGGAGGTGATCATGGCCTTGATCTTCTCGATGGCCTCGTCGGTGACGGCCACGGTGCGCGCACCCCCTCGCTCCGCAAAGATCGGATGTTTGTCCCGAGTATGACATACCGCGAAACGCCCGGAACGGAGGCGTCGTGAGAATCGCACTGCACACGCGCGTGCGCGCCGACCGCATCGACGAATACGAGGCCGCGCACCGCGCCGTCCCGCCAGAACTCACCGAGGCGATCCGCGCCGGGGGCGCGAGGGCCTGGACGATCTGGCGCAGCGGCACCGACCTGTTCCACGTCATCGACTGCGAGGACTACGCGGCCCTGCTGGCCTACCTGAGCGCCCAGCCGGTCAACACCGCCTGGCAGGCGCGGATGGCCGAACTCCTCGACGTCGCCCACGACTACTCGGCCGCCGGCGCGGACGCGACCCTGCCCGTCGTCTGGCAGCTCTGAGCATGGCCGCGGGGATCGTCGATGCGCACCACCACCTGTGGGACCTGGGCGTACGCGACCAGGACTGGATCACCGGGGCCGCGCTTGAGCCGCTGCGCCGCGATTTCCTGCTCGGCGACTACCAGCCCCTGGCCGCGCAGGACGGCGTGCGGGCGAGCGTGGTGGTGCAGACCGTCACCGTGGCTGCGGAGACCCCGGAACTGCTCGCGCTGGCCGCTACCAGCGACCTGATCGCCGGGGTGGTCGGCTGGGCGGATCTGACCGCGCCGGACCTGACCGACCGGATCGCCGAGCTCACCGCCCTGCCGGGCGGGGACAAGCTGGTCGGCCTGCGCCACCAGGTCCAGAGCGAACCCGACCCGGACTGGCTGTCCCGGGCCGACGTCCTGCGCGGCCTGGCCGCCGTGGCTCGCGCGGGCCTGGTCTACGACCTGGTCATCACGGCGGGCCAGCTTCCAGCGGCGGCCCGGGCGGCGGCGGCCGTACCCGACCTGCGGTTCGTCCTCGACCACCTCGGCAAGCCGGCGATCGCGTCGGGGAGCACGCAGCCGTGGGAGCGGGACCTGCGGCGCCTGGCCGCGCTGCCCAACACGGCGGGCAAGCTGTCCGGCCTGGTGACCGAGGCCGACTGGAAGTGCTGGCAGGTCTCCGATTTGCGCCCCTACACGGACACCGCCCTCGACGCGTTCGGCCCGGGCCGGCTGATGTTCGGGTCGGACTGGCCCGTCTGCACCCTGGCCGCGAGCTACGGCGAGGTACTCCAGGCCGCCTGCGACCTGACCGCGGACCTCAGCGACACCGAACGTGAGGCTATCTTCGCGGGCACCGCGACCCGCCTGTACGGGCTCCGGCGCTAGCGCGCCTCCATGATCACGAAGACTTTTGAGTCAGCTCAGACTAAAAACCCTTCGTGATCAAGAAACGGGCGCCTAGCCTTCGCGGGCCAGTTCCTGCGCCATCAGCTCGACGAGCTTGTTCAACCCGCGCATCGGCCGCACCAGCACGGTAAAGCCGGTCAGCTGGTCCGCCCCGTTCCAGCGCAGCATGTCGACGCCCTGGACGTAGACGCCGTCGAGGTCGGCCTCGAATTCGAGCACCGCGCTGGTGTCGCCGTGCCATTCGCCGACGTAGCGCAGCGACGGGCCGAGTACGGCCATCGCGCTGGTCAGGTAGCGAGTCGTGACCGCCTTGCCCTCCTGCGGCTTGAACACCGCAGGCGACCGGAACACCACGTCGTCGGCCAGCAGGTCGTCCAGCCGGGCCGGATCCCCGGACTGGACGACGGCGTGCCACGCACGCACGGCGGCGGGCTGATCAATCATGGGGCAGGAAGTCGAGGAGCAGGGCGTTGACCTGGTCCGGGGCATCGAGCTGCAACCAGTGGCCGGGGCCTTCGAGGCGCTCGTAGCGCCACGGGCCTGCCACGTTCTGCTCGGAGTCGGTCATCTGGATCTCGGTGAGGGCCGGGTCGCGGGAGCTCCAGATGCCCATCGTGGGCGCCTGGACGGGCGGGAGCTGGGGGGCCGGTCCGACCCACGACTCCGGCGGGACGTTGGCCCGGTACCAGTTCAGGCCCGGGGTGAGCGAGCCGTTCGCTTCGAGGTCGGCGATCACGCCGTCGGCGTCGGGGTGCCCGCCCCAGGCCCGGAAGTTGGCCCAGTCGTCCCCGGACAGCCAGCGCTCGGCGATGCCCGGGAACTGGAACAGCAGCATGTACCAGGACTTCTCGCGCTGCCGCGGGGTACGCCGGAAGGTGGCCGGGTGGCCGACGGACAGTACGGCCAGGTGGTCGACGTGGTCGGGCACCAGGGAGGCAAGCCCCCAGGCCAGCGCGGCACCCCAGTCGTGCCCCACGACGTGGGCCCGGTCGACCTTCTCCTGCGCGAGGACCGCCAGGACGTCGCCGGCCAGATGCAACATCGAGTACGCCGAGACGTCCTCGGGCTTGTCGGATCGCCCGTAACCCCGCAGGTCCGGGACGATGACCCGGAAGCCTGCCTGCGCCAGCGCCGGCACCTGGTGCCGCCAGAGCCGGCCGGAGTCGGGAAAGCCGTGCAGCAGCACGACCGGGTGCCCGTCCCCGGTGACCTCGTACTCGATTCCGACCCCACCCGCATCTACGCGGCTCATCCGGCCTCCTCCTATCGCCTGCGAGTCACGACACCACCGCGAGAATCTGCTCGCGGGTCGGGCCGAACGGCGGCTCCTCGCGCCAGTCTGACCCTAGCTTGAGAATCTTGTCGCGCAGCCCGGGCTTGGCGAAGACCTCCGCGGGGGTCTGCAGTACGAACCGGATGTCGAAGTTGGCGCGCACGCAGTCCGGGTCGCGCTCGAATGCGGTGTCGAGGGCCTTCTCCAGCTCGTACGCGGGGTCCGGCGAATCGTAGGTCGCGCCGCGCAGGCCGGCCTCGATCTCGCCGAGCCGGTGCCGGTCGGTGGCTAGCGTGGCGCGGTACCAGGGCTCGACGGCTTCGGCGGTGGCGGCGTGGAACGCGTCGGCGAACGCCGCCGGGTCGTCCAGGCCGGCCGCGCGCAACTGGTCCCGCAGGGTCAGGGCGTGCAGGATGCCGATCGACGCGCCGCGCCCGTTGGCGGGATTGGAGCACGCCCAGGAGTCGGCCACGGCCACCACGCCGGTCGCAACCGGCTGGCCGTCGACCACGAAGCAGCGGCTGCGGTCCTCCAGCCGGGCCATCACCTGGACCTCGTCCTCCAGCGGGGTGCCGTCCAGCCAGTGAGCCACCGTCGGGAGGCTGCGCACCACGGCCTCCCAGCGCGCCGCCTCGCGCAGCCGCCGCAGCGCGGGGTCCTTCGACCCGGTCACGAGCACGATGGCCCAGGTCCCGTTGTCCGCGGGCAGCGCGAGCGAGGTGAAGGTACCCCAGTCCATCTGGAGGGGCCCGCGCATGGCGGGCATCGATCCGTCCGCCGACCTGAAGTACCGCCCGTAGTACAGGAACCCGCTGTCTTCCAGCTCCTCGACGGGCGGGTGGGCGTCGATGCCGCGGAGCCAGGCGGGCAAGGCGGACCGGCGCCCGCTCATGTCGACCACCAGGTCGGCCGGGATGGACTCGCCCAGTCTCGTCCGTACGCCTATCACATGCGGGACGCCCGGGCGCGCCCGCGACCCGGTGACCAGGCCGACGACGACCGTACCGCGGCGGATCTCCACGCCGGGGGTCGACTCGGCGGCCGCGGCCAGTACGGCTTCCACCAGCGCGCGCCTGCCGGTGAGCCACTCGTAGCGCTCGTCTCCGTCCTGCCAGCCGCCGGTCAGCGCCGAGGGCAGCACGTCGCGGATCATGTTCAGCCGCAGCGCGCCGGCGGCCCGAAGCGCCTCGGCCACCCTAGGCAGTTCCGCCTCGACGACCGACCGGAACCCCGGCAGGAAGACGTGCCCCTGCCGGAACTGGTTCAGCCCGGGGCGCTCCCAGCGCTCCCACGCCTGCCCCGGGTCGGGCGGGGGCGCGTCCGGATCGCGTTCGAGGACGGTGACCTGGTGACCGTCACCGGCCAGAAGCATCGCGGCCCCCAGCGCCACCACTCCGGCCCCCACCACCACGATCCGCGCCATGATCGAAGGCTAGGGGGTCCGGCCTGCGCGGCGGAAGCGGGTAACGGGCCCGAGATCCGCGCCGTGACCGGAGGCTAGGGTCCGGCCGTCCGGCGGAAGCGGGCCATGGCCCGAGATCCGCGTCGTGACAGGAGGCTACGAGGCCCGGCCCGCCCGGCGGAAGCGGGTCATGGGGCCGAGTACGCCCGGCACCACCTCGAACGGGGTCAGCCCGAGCCGTTCGATGACCCGGATCGACGCGGTGTTGCCCTCATCCACCTCGGCCAGCACCTCGGGCAGGCCCAGCGTGTCCAGGGCGTGCTCCACCACGGCCCGGGCGGCCTCGGTGGCGTATCCCCGCCCCCACGATCCGGGGGCCAGGCTGTAGAAGATCTCCAGCCCGAGATCCTCCAGCGGGCGCAGGCCGGCGGTACCGACCAGCTCCGCCCGGCCTTGCTCGTGGATCAGCCACAGGCCGTACCCGGCGGCGGCGAAGTCCCGCGAGCTGTCCTCGATGGCCTCGGTGACCTCATCCTCCGACATGATCCCGCCGTCGAACAGGAACAGCCGCACCTCGGGCGCCGTCCAGTGGGCCATCAGCGCGGCTTGGTCGCGGAGCGTCACCGGACGCAGGACGAGGCGTTCCGTGGTCAGGACGTGGTTCACGATCGTTACCCTACCTATCGCTGGTCAACGGGTAGATTGAGCACGTAGTATGAAGAATTCATATCTCAGTTCGGAGCCTTAATGATGACGGTCGGTGATCGGCGGGTGCGGCGGGGCGTTCGGAGCAGAGTGATGACCATCGGCGGCCGGCGGAGCTTCGGGCACACCGTCACCGTGACCATCGGCGCTGAACGGCTGTGCCTGACCGCCAACCAGCACGAGGACGGCGGCCTGGGGGAGGTCTTCATCCGGTGGGGCAAGCACGGCACCAGCGGCGCGGGCCTGCTTGACACCTACGCCGCGGCGCTGTCGGCCGGCCTGCGGCACCGGATCCCGCTGCCGGACCTGATCCGACCTGGGCTGGGCCTGTGGTTCACCCCTAACGGCCGCACCGACGACCCGGAGATCCCGCGCGTGCGCTCAGCGGTCGACTACGTGACCCGGCGGCTGGCCATCGACTGGCTGCCGTACCCCGATCGCGCCGCGCTCGGCGTGTTCACCTCCGCCGAGCGCGGGGAGCGGGACCGGTGGTCGGCCTGACCGGTGGTCGGCCTGACCGGTCAGGACAGGCCCATCCGGCGCAGGAAGTCCCTGGCGGCCTTCGTCGCGTCCCTGACCCCCTGCAGGGGATCGGTCTCCTGCTCCAGGCGCAGGCCGGGAGGAAGGTGCACGCGGAAGTCTCCGGGGGAGGCCGGACCGGTGACGTCCCTCAGCTCGTAACGCCGCACCGGCCGGCCGCCCAGGTACGACGTCAGGGACAGCAGGATCCCCAGCTCGGCGTCCACCACCGCGACGGCGGGGGAGAACATCAGGGAGAGCGACCACGGCGCATCGCCGCGCGCCACGTTGACGCGGTACGCCGGGCGGTCCCTGGCCATCACGAGCGTCCCGTCGGACAGTCGGCACTCCAGCAGCCAGGAGGTGTCGGCGAGGTCCGCGAGGTCGCTGGGGAGCGGCTGAGGCGGCCCCGCGATCACCCGGTAGCGGTAGACCCGCCAGCGGCGCCGTCCGTCACACGCGATCGTCTTCGGCCCGCGCGCCGGATCGTAGCGGTGGTCGATCTGGTACCGGCCGGGGCCGGCGATGCGGAGGGAGGAGACCAGGTGCGGGGCGGCCGCCGGTTCGCCCAGCGTGCTGGCGAGCAGGCCGAGCCCGCCGAACCCGGTCCGGCGCAGCGCGTCCGGTACCTGCTCCAGCAGGGCGCCGGGGTCGAGCCACTGGTGGAGCGTGGCGGCGAACGCGGCGGTACCGCTGCCGTGCAGCAGGTGCAGCACGTCGTCACCGACCGCGGGCCCGGCGAGCCTGCCGTCCGCTGACATCTCGGGCGCCGGGTCGTCGCGCGGCATGGCCGCGTCCGGATCGGCCGCGCTCGACGCCCGCCCGCGGCCGAACGGTGAGTACCGGTGCCAGGCGTCCAGGCCGCCCGCGGTGATCCCCGCCGCGGTCTTCCAGGCCGCCACGAACGGATCGCCGGCGCCCGTCGACCGCAGGCTTTCGCCGACCCGGCTGCCCGGCGGCGGCATGAACTGCGCCGCGTCGATCACCGGGTTGACGTCCAGGCTGACCAGCTCGGTCACCTGGCGGCCTTCCTCTCGGGAGACGCGCAGCAGGATGCCGAGCTCGGCGTCCACGATGGCCTCGGTCCGGCCGATCCGGGAACGGGCGGCCCTGGTCACGTCTCTGAGGCTCTCCCGGGCCGTGACCACGACGTCCAGTGCCTCGCGACCGTAGGCTCGCACTGGGCCCCGGACTTCCAGCCGGGAGTCCCGCAGCAGCCAGGAGGGGCACAGCAGCGTGCGCAGCGGCGGCTCGGGGCCACCGACCCAGTGTTCCGTCCCGTCCGCCGCCCACGGAGGCAGCGTCCACGGGTGCTCGCCGTCGCAACCCCTGATGCCCTCCGCCGTCTCCTCCCGGTACCGCCGGCCCGGTGCGACCAGCACGGTTGACCCGTCGTTCACCCTGGCCGAGATGCTGAGCCTGGTCCAGTCCGCCCGCTGCAGCAGCCCGATCACGTCGGGATGGCCGGTCATGGCTGGGCTGAGCTGAACGATCCGTGCGGGAAGTAGCCGTCGACCGGGCCTGCCAGCGGCAGGCCATCCGCCGTCACCGTGGCCACCACGAGTAGCCGCAGGCCCTGCATGAGCTGGCACACCTGCACGGCAGACAAGCGGCGGTTCTCGGTGATGATCCCGCGCAGGTGCGGCCCCGCCGCGTCGGCGCTGCGGTCGAGCAACTGCTGCAGGCGGTCGACTTCCTCTGGCGTCTCCAGCATGTGCCGATTACACCAGATCCCGGGTCGGGGAGAGCGGGCGGCGCTAGAGGGCGGCGCCGCGTTGCTGGGGCGGACGGCTGATCCTGGCGGCAAACAGGTCGCGCAGGCTGACCACGCCCCGCACGGTGCGCCCTTCCACGACGGGGAGGTGGCGGAAGCCGTTCAGTAGCATCATCTGGGCGGCGTCCTCCACCGTGGTGTCGGGTCCGGTGGACTGCGGGTCGGCGGTCATCCACGCCGAGACCGCTACCGCGGTGAGGTCGGTCCCCGACGCCGCGGCCCTGAGCACGTCGCGCTCGGTGAGGATGCCGGCTAGGAAGGGCCCCTGCATCACGAGGGCGGAGCCTACCTTCTCCTGAACCATCGCGCCGGCCGCCTCAGCAACCGGGGTCTCCGGGCTGGTCGAGACCAATCGCGTGTGCATCACGTCGCCGACCGTCAGGCTCCGGCGGCCGTTGTCAGCCACTTTCGCCGATCTCGTACAGTTCCGAGTCGTCGTGCGGGGCGGCCGGCCCGGCCAGTTCTTCTGACAGCAGGCGCCATAGCGAACCTGCCCACGCCGATAGCTGCGGCCACCGCATCCAGAACACCTGGAGCGTCGTCTCGTCGAACTCGGCATGCGCCTGATCAGGGCTTATGGTGCGGGTGAAGTCCTCGAGTTGGTGGATAAGGTCAAGGAACCGGTCGGCGTTATCATCCATCGATCACCTCCAGGGGGGCCAGCGGGGTTAGCCGCGGAAGCGCGCGGGACGTCGGAGACGCCAAGTGGGGGAATCCATACCCCGAAAGCGCATGGGCCAAGAGGCTGACCGCCGCATATTTTCTGAGGTGGGACAAAAAATCAGCCCTTCGCCCGACAAAGCCGACAGATGACTTCAGCTGGCGTGACGGGCCGTAGGCGACGGGAGAAAAGACGCAGCGACATTCCCGGTAGTGGTAACTGAATGTGATCGAACCTTCCCCGTGCGTGCACCAACTGCGGTTGACATTGCCGCGATCGAGGGTAAGTTGCTGCTCAGGTCCAGCACCGGGCTCGTCAGCCGGACCTGCAGACTCGTCGGGTTTTAGGGCTACGCTACGGCCGGAGGCGCTCGCATCCAGCCGCCCTCGAGACTAGGCGTGGCCCGATCGGGCCGAACGGGTCTGGGACGCTCATCCGGCTGGATGGGGGGTTGGGCGTGGAAAGGGCCCGGGCAACCAGTAGACAACGGAGGCCGAGCCCGTTGCCAACGGGACGAACTCCGGTCCGAAGGTGCCGCCCGGGTCCTTTTCCTTTGGCTGAGAATGTCCCGCCTGCCCGGGTACGGGCACGAACCTGGTCGCCGGTTCGTTGTGACGGTCGCGGGAGCAGCGCCGCGCCGCGGTCGAGCCTGGGCGCGCGAGCACGGGGATATCATGTCCTGCACGTCCGTGGTTAACGGCTGTTAACCAGCGCAGCGATAGGCAGAGGTAGTGACTGAGGCACACCCAGCGGCCGATCCGCCGATCGGCCAGACGGTCATCGTCATGCCCACCTACAACGAGAGGCAGAACCTGGAGTCGGTCGCCGGCCGGGTCAGGGCGGCGATGCCGGAGGCTGACCTGCTCGTGGTGGACGACAACAGCCCGGATGGCACCGGTGATATCGCGGACAAGCTGGCCGAGACCGACCCGCACGTGCAGGTCCTGCACCGGACGGAAAAGGCGGGCCTCGGCAAGGCTTACATCGCCGGGTTCGGCTGGGCGCTGGAGCGCGGCTACGACGTGATCGTGGAGATGGACGCGGACGGCTCGCACCTGCCCGAGCACCTGCCTAACCTGGTCGGCGCCCTGGCCCACGCGGACCTGGCCATCGGGTCCCGGTGGACGAGCGGCGGTCGCGTGCTTAACTGGCCGAAGTCCCGCCTGGTGCTCTCCCGGGGCGCCAACATCTACACCGGGCTCATGCTGGGCGTGGACGTTCGCGACGCGACCGCGGGGTTCCGCGCCTACCGGGCCTCCACCCTGCGGACCATCAGCCTGGACCAGGTCCAGTCGACCGGCTACTGCTTCCAGATCGACCTGACGCTGCGGGTCGCCGACGCGGGCCTGCGGATCGTCGAAGTGCCGATCACGTTCGTGGAACGCGAGCATGGCGCCAGCAAGATGAGCAACAGCATCATCATGGAGGCGTTCTGGCGGGTCGCGCAGTGGGGAGTAGCCAGAAGGCTCCGCCAGCTCAGGTCGCGTCGGACCGGCTGAATAGGTCGCGCGGAACCGGCTGAATAACGCGGAGGGCCTAGGCGCTCCGGCGGTGCGGCTGATTCGTGCCGAGGGTCTCGCCGCGCTCGGCGCTGCGGCGCTCCCTGATCACCTCGAGCCGCTCGGCCAGGACCGCTTCGAGATCCTCGACCGTGCGCCGCTCCATGAGCATGTCCCAGTGGCTGCGCGGCGGCTTCGCCTTCTTCGGGGACGGGGATTCCCCGGTGGCGGCGATGGCGATAGAACCGCAGACACGGCATTCCCACGTGGCAGGAAGTTCCGCCTCCGCCGCGAACGGCACGCTAAAATGATGTCCGTTCGGGCAGTCGAAGGCGACGTCCTGACGGGGCGCCAGGTCGGTGTTCCTGTCGTTCTCGTAGCTCGTCGCACCGAGCCGGGTGCCGCGAAGTGCGCGTTCGGCCATGCTTACTGCCTCCCAGAAGCGGTCTTGTTGTGCAACGCTGGGTACCCGGACAAGATTCCCCTTACGGGCGTTACCCAATCGTTTTTTCCGCAGAAGATCGCAGCTATAGGCCCTACGGGGCCTGCTGACCCGGGCGTGGCAGCCCGGACGCGCGTCGGCCGGCTCCGTTAGCCAGCCACCCGCGGGTGCCACTGGCCGCGCTCGATGAGCAGGTCGCGCAGCGTCTCGATGTCGTCGGTGAAGATCCCGTCGGCGCCCAGGTCCAGGAAGCGGGCCATCGCGGCCCTCTCGTTGATCGTCCACACGTGGACGTCGAGGCCTAGGGCATGGGCGCGGCGGATGAACGACCCGGTGGCCACCCGCCCCGGCACCTGCGTGCACCGCATCTGGGACCGCGAGAACCGCCCGGCGAGCAGCCGGGTCTGCGGTCCGTGGGGGGTGGCGCTGATGGCGCACCGGACGGCGGCGATCGCGGCCGGCGAGGTAGTCATGCACACCGGCCGCTCGAACAGCCTGCGGGCGGCGCGGAGCCTGGCGCCGGAGAACGAGGTCACGCAGACCCGGTCCCACGCGCCGGTCCGGCGCAGCACGTCGGCCAGCAGGGGTATCCCCGGCTCGTCCTTGAGGTCGATGTTGAAGCGGACGTCGGGCCAGGTGCCGAGCAGGTCCTCGATCCGCGGTATCGGCTCGGCGCCGTCGATGCGCAGGGCCTTGATCTCGCGGTACGGCAGTGCGTTGATAGGCCCGGAGGCGCCGGTCACCCGGACCAGCGTGCGGTCGTGGAACGCCATGAGCATCCCGTCCGAGGTCGCGCGGGCGTCGGTCTCCAGGTACGCGTACCCGAGCTCGACCGCGTGCTCGAACGCGGTCCACGAGTTCTCCGGCGCGTGCGCTACGCCGCCGCGGTGAGCGAGGGCGATGGGCCGCGGGTAGTCGAGGAAGGGAACGCGCACGACGCTAGTATGCCCGCGGCCAGGGCCGTTCCGGTGAACTGCGGGTGTCGGGCGGTTGATCAGGTCACCGCGGCCCGGACCCAATTTCCCAGGCCCGGCGGCGCGCCTCGGCCAGCGCGATGGCCGCCGCCACCGCGACGTTCAGCGACCCGACCCGCCCGGGCTGCGGGATGTACGCGATCGCGTCGGCGATGGCGAGCAGCCCGGCGCTACAACCATGGTCCTCGTTGCCGATAGCCAGGCAGACGTCGCCGTCCAGCGGCGCCTCGTGCAGCGGGACGGCGCCGGTGGCCAGCTCGATCGCGATCACCCGCAACCCCGAGTCCGCCGCGGCCTTGGCCGCATCGACCGCGCTGGGCTCGGTGGTGGCCGGCACGAGCCGCTGCGTGCCGAGCGCCGTCCGGCTCACCCCGGGGTGGCTGAGCGGGGCGGTGCTGCCGCACAGCCACAGGTGTTCGGCCCCGAAGGCGGCGGCGGAGCGGACGATGGAGCCGACGTTGAACGGCTGGGCGACCGAGTCGAGCAGGACGGCCAGGCGAGCATCGCTGGCCCGGCGCCATTCGCGGTTCAGCCGCTTGACTTCCACGGGACGCAATTGCCTCGGCCGATGGGGCTCGGGGGCCGGAGGGGTCGGGGGTACGGGGGGCGGAGAGCCCTCCCGTGCCGGCGGGGTCACCGGGGGGTCGCCCCCCGGGGGAGGCACCGGCTCATTCACGGGGGAGTCACCACCGCTCGTTCGGCTGAAATATTGACGTGCAGCAGGCGGTAACCGCTCCGCGCGGCCAGGCGCGTCACGGGCCAGCCCTGCTCGGCGAGCCAGCGGTGCAGCGAGTCGGCGCCCAGATTCCGGCCGGCGACGAGGTAGGCCTGGCCGCCCGGGCTCAGCCGGTCCAGCCAGCCGGCGAGCAGCGCGTGCAGGGCGGCCTTCCCGACGCGGACTGGCGGGTTGGACCACATCGCGGTCAGCGCGGCCGGGATCGCCGGGTCCCCGGGCGTGACGCAGCGGACGTTGGGCAGCCCGGCCGCGGCCGCGTTCCGCGCGCACAGCTCAAGCGCGCGCTCGTTGACGTCGACCGCCCACACGGTGGCGCCCGGGGCGCGGGCGGCCAGGACGCAGGCGATCGGGCCGTACCCGCAACCGAGGTCGAGCAGGTCGCCGGCGGGCGGCGGCGCGGGGGACACCTCGAGCAGCAGGCGGGTGCCCGGGTCGAGCCGGCCGGGGGAGAAGACCCCGGCGTCGGTGGCCAGCTCCAGGTAGACGTCGGGCAGGATCACCCGCACCAGGCCGGGGCGGTGCGCGGCGCGTGGCTGCGGCGAGAAGTAATGGTCGCTCACGCGGTCATGAGCGCACGGCCTGGGCCGACGGGGCGTCGCCGTACAGCGCGGGCCTGATGAACCGGCGGGTGACCCACCGCTCGACGATGAACGTCATGACGGGGATGGTGCCGGCCAGCAGCATGATCACCGTCGGCTTGTTCGCCAGCCGCAGCAGCCTGGACAGGCGCCAGGCGAACACCAGGTAGATGATGTACAAGATGCCGTGCACCACGCCGACGTCGTTGGCGACGACCGGATGGCCCGCCACCTGCAGCGGGATGCCGACGAAGCACAAGACGATCAGCACGGTGCCGGTCACGTAGGCCATCACCCGGTACCGGCGCACCGCTCGCGGGATCGCGACGGTTTCTATCACCCGATCTTCACCTCAGTCCGTGCCGCCGGCCGTGTGTGCGCTTGACCTCGGCGTTGAGCCGCGCGAGATACGCGTTGTAGGCGGTGAGCTCCTCGTCCTCGTCGTCGGCAGGCTCCGCCGTGCTCACCTGGACGGCTCTGACGCCGGCGATCCTGGCGGGTAGGTCGGCCGGCTCGGCGTCGGGGTTGGCCGTCACGCCGCCGCGCTTGATCCGGAACTCATCCCTGATCGTCCTAGCCCAGAAGACCACGGCAAAGCCGGCGAACAGCGGCCACTCGAACGTGTACGCCCAGCTCAGCCCGTTCCCGGACAGCGCGCGGTGCAGCTGCCAGTCGCCGAGCCACAGCATGCCCCAGAAGGAGACCACCATCAGCAGGTGCCACGCGATCCACCGCGGCTCGATCAGGAACCGCCACACCGGGCCGGACCCGATCCCCTGGGCGGCGCCCAGCGCGGAGACGGCGTCTCCCGCTGGGGCGGCGTTGTCCGCCGAGGCCGCGTTCTCCATGCCATGAGGGTAGCGCTGTACCTGAGGTGCCGCTCGGGCGCGCCGCCGCGGTGGATAATTCACCCATGGGTCTGTCCGCGGGGTTCTCCGGCGATGCCGGGCGGCTGCCCCGCCGGCTGGACGACCTTCGCGGCCCGTATCAGGGGGTCGTGGTCCTCCCGATCCACCTGACCTGGGGCGGGGGGCGTGAGTTCGACGTGGCCAGCCAGCGGTCCAGGCTCCAGCTCTACAGCACCCTGCTCAGCCAGGGCCGGCCGGAGGACATGGCCAGGCTCCTCAACGCCAGACGGCTGGCCGAGGACTGGCCGCAGCTGCGCGTGCTGCTCAACCGCGGGATGCGGCGCGCCTGCGAGCGCAAGCTCGGGCTGCGTGCGCCCTCCGCGCGGTCGCACTCGGCCCGCGGCCGGGGCGCCCAGGGATAGCCGGCCTTGCCGGGTAACAGACGGCCGCGTATGCCAGGCTGATGGCATGCGCAAGTACGTCATCATGGGCGTTCAGGGCAGCGGCAAGGGCACGCAGAGCCAGCTGCTGGCGGCCGACCTGGACCTCGTGCACATCAGCGTGGGGGACATCTTCCGCTGGAACGTGCAGAACCACACCAAGATAGGCGCTCAGGTACGCCGCGTCATGGCGGCCGGGGAACTGGTCGGGGACGACCTGGTGGAGTCGGTGGTCAGGGACCGGCTGACCGGGCACGACTGGAACTACGGCTTCATCATCGACGGGTTCCCGCGGAACTGCAGGCAGGCCGAGTTCTTCGTCGAGAGCTACGACATCGACGGCGTGATCGCGCTCGACCTGCCGGACAGCGAGGTCCGCCGGCGGGTGCTCAGCCGCAGGGTGTGCGAGGGATGCGGGATCAACTACAACCTGATCGATAGCTCCCCGGCGGTGCCCGGGCAGTGCGACGCCTGCGGGGGACAGCTAACGACCAGGGAAGACGACACCGACGAGGCGCTGGCTGTCCGCCTGAGGGACTATCACGAGAAGACCGCCCCGGTGCTTGATCTGTTCCGCCGCAAGGAGTACGTCATCTCCGTGGACGCGCGGCCGCCGGCCGAGGCCGTCCAGGCCGAGATCAGGCAGCGGCTCGGCCTGCCGCCGGCCGCGCGACGCTCCTCTACTCGAGGCGGGGCGCCAGCGTGCGGAGGAGGACGCCAGGAGTGCGTGAGATCGTCGTGTTCGGCGGCAGCGCGCACCGGGCGCTGACCACCGAGATCTGCGAATACCTGGCCGTGCCGGAGCGGCCGGTCCGGCTCACGCGGTTCGCCAACGACTGCCTCGAGGTCCAGCTGCAGTCCAACTGCCGCGAACGGGACGTATTCATCATCCAGCCGCTGGTCAGGCCGGTCCAGGAGCACCTGGTCGAGCTGCTGCTGATGGCGGACGCGGCCAGGGGCGCCTCGGCCGCGCGGGTGACCGCCGTGATCCCGCACTTCGCGTACGCCAGGTCGGACAAGAAGGACGAGCCGAGGATCTCCATCGCCGGGCGCCTGGTGGCCGACCTGCTGGTCACCGCCGGGGTCGATCGCGTGCTCACGATGACCCTGCACTCGCCGCAGGTACACGGATTCTTCTCGGTGCCGGTGGATCACCTGCACGCGCTGCGCGAGTTCACCGCGCACTTCCGCGGCCGTGACCTGTCCAACGCCGTAGTGGTCTCACCGGATCTCGGCCACGCCAAGAGCGCCGCCGCGTTCGCCCGCAGGCTGGGCGTGCCGGTGGCGGCGGGCGCGAAGGAACGGATCGACGACAGCAAGGTCACGATCTCCGCCATCATCGGCGACGTGACCGGGCGGGACGCCATCGTCCTCGACGATGAGATCTCGCGCGGCACCACCGTGTTCGAGTTGCTCGACCGGCTGCGCGAGCGCGAGGTCCGCTCCGTCGCCGTGGCGTGCACGCACGGCCTGTTCGCCGACAGCGCGCTGGACAAGCTGGCCGCCTCCGACGTGACCGAGATCGTGTGCACCAACACCGCCCCGGTCCCGCTGGACCACCCGAAGCTGCACGTCCTGTCGGTGGCCCCGGCCCTGGCCGAGGCCATGAGCCGGATCCACGACGGCGAGTCAGTCAGCGCGCTGTTCGACTCGTAAGCCTGCTGGCGGCCGGGCGGTCGTGATGATCCAGGCCAGCACCAGGGCTTCCTCGCGCCACGCGTCGTATCGCCCGCTCCGGCCGCCGTGACCCGCCTCCATCTCGATCTTCAGCAGGAACGGGCCGCCCTTGGCCGTGGCGCGCAGCCGGGCGATCCACTTGGCGGGCTCGTGGTACTTCACCCGCGTGTCGTTCAGCCCGCCCAGCGCGAACAGCGGCGGGTAGGCCTGCGCGGTGACGTTCTCGTACGGGCTGTACGACTTCATGTACGCGTAGAACTGCGGGTCGTGCAGCGGGTCGCCCCACTCCTCCCACTCGATGACGGTCAGCGGGAGCGACGGGTCGAGGATGCTGTTCAGCGCGTCGACGAACGGCACGTGCGCCACGATCCCGGCGAACGCCTCCGGCGCCATGTTCGCGACCGCGCCCATCAGCAGCCCGCCCGCCGAGCCGCCCCGCGCGATCAGCCGGTCCGCCGACGTCCAGCGCTCCCGCACCAGGTGCCGGGCGCAGGCGATGAAGTCGGTGAAGGTGTTCTTCTTGTGCAGCATCTTCCCGTTGGTGTACCAGGACCGGCCCATCTCGCCGCCGCCGCGGATGTGCGCGATGGCGTACACGAAGCCCCGGTCCAGCAGCGACAGGACGGGGATGGAGAAGCTCGGGTCCCTGGAGAGCTCGTAGCTGCCGTACCCGTACAGCAGGCAGGGCGCGCTGCCGTCGCGCGGCGTGCCCTTGCGGCAGACCAGCGAGATCGGCACCCGCGTGCCGTCGTCGGCGACGGCCCACTCCCGGTACTCCTCGTAGTCCTCGGGCCGGTAGGGCACCCCAGCCGGCGAGGGGAGCACCGGCTGGCGCTTGAGCAGGGTCAGCTCGCCGGTGGCCATGTCGCTGTCGTAGACCGAGCCGGGGGTGACCAGCGAGGTGTACGACAGGCGGTACCTGGTGGCCTGGAAGTCGGGGTTCGGCCCGGGCCCGACCCGGTAGACCGGCTCGTGGAAGGAGATCTCGTGCTCGCCGTCGCGCCGCAGGATCCGCAGGCCGGTCAGCCCGCCGCGCCTGAAGTAGACCACGGTGAAGTCCGCGAACTCGTCGAAGCCCAGCAGCCTGGTGTCGGCGCGGTGCGCGACCAGCGGCGTCCAGTCGGCCGGGGCGGTCAGCGGGGCCGTGGCGATCTCGAAGTTCTCCGCGCCGTCGTTGTGCAGGATGAGCAGCCGGTCCCCGGCCTGGCCGATGTCGTAGTCCACGCCCTGCCGGCGCGGGGCCACCACGGTGAACTCACCGTCCGGCGCGGCCGCGTCCAGCAGCCACACCTCGCTGGTCAGCTCGCTGGCCGACCGGATGAGCAGGTAGCGCTCGCTGCGGGTCAGGCTCACGTAGACGTGGAAGCGCTCGTCGGCTTCCTCGAAGACGATGGCGTCCTGGCTGGCCGGCGTTCCGATCGTGTGACGCCACACCCGGTACGGCCGCCAGGCGGCGTCGACCGTGACGTAGAACAGCGTCGAGGCGTCCAGGGACCAGGCGCACCCGCCGTAGGTGTCCGGGATCTCGTCGGGGAGCAGGGCGCCGGTGGCCAGGTCCTTGACCTGGAGGGTGAACCGCTCGTTGCCGGCGAAGTCGGTGGAGTAGGCCAGCCAGCGCTGGTCCGGGCTCGTCCGGAACGTGCCGATGTCGAAGAAGTCGTGGCCCGCGGCGAGCTCGTTCCCGTCCAGCAGCACCTCCTCGCCGTCCAGCGGCTGGCCGTCGGCGGAGATCGGCGGGATGACCTCACCGGGCCGGACCTCGCGCCGGCAGTGCACGGCGTACTGCTGGCCCTCGACCGTCCTGGAGTAGTGCCACCAGCCGCCCTTGCGCACCGGGACCGACAGGTCGCTCTCCTGCGTGCGCGCCTTGATCTCGGTGAAGACCTGATCGCGCAGCGGGGCGAGCCCGGCGGTGGCGGCTTCGGTGTAGGCGTTCTCGGCCTGCAGGTAGGCGATCGTGTCCGGGTCGTCCTTGACGGCGAGCCAGGCGTACTCGTCGATGACCGTGTCGCCGTGGTAGGTGCGCTCGGTGGGCACCTGCTTGGCGGTGGGGGGCTCGGTTACGGGGTCTTCGTGGAACGGGCCTTCGGTGGCTGGGTCTTCGCTGACTGGCCCGACGGGCGGCTCGGTGCTCATGAAGGCCCAGTCTAATGACGCCCCGCGACGCGGATTTGGGACGATGGGCGGGTGCAAGGACATCTGATGCTCACGAACTGCATCGAGGACGAGGTCACCCGCCCGGCCATCGAGTTGGCCCTTAAGGACGACAAGCTCCTCTGGCTGGACCTGACCGATACCGGACCGGACACCATCGCGCTGTTGCGCGAGGTGTTCAAGATCCATCCGCTGGCCGTCGAGGACGCGCAGGAGTTCGACCAGCGCCCGAAGGTCGAAGACTACGACGACTTCGTCTACGTGGTCGCCTACGGCGCGGGCGGCCTGGACCAGCCGTTCATCGAGGTGCACTGCTTCATCGCCGAGCACTTCTTCGTCAGCGTGCACCGCGATGAGACACCCGCGGTCGCGGACGCCTGCCGCGCGCTCTCCCGGCTGCCCACCGACCGGCGGCTCGTCGCGCTGTACCGGCTGCTTGACCACCTGACCGACACCATGTTCCCGTTCCTGTCGGCGTTCGACGACCGGATCGACGAACTGCAGGACCAGGTCTTCGCCAAGCCCACCGAGGACGAGCTGGCCGCCATGTTCGCGCTCAAGCGCCAGCTGGTGGATATGCGCAAGGTGGTCACCCCGCAGCGGGACATGGTGGCCTCGATGCTGTCGCAGGTGGTCACGATTCCCGGCATGACGCCCGAGTCCGAGCGGTACATCCGCGACCTGTACGACCACCTGATCCGGATCAGCGACATGGTGGACAGCTACCGTGACCTGCTCAGCGGGTCGCTCGACGCGTACATGTCCGTGGTGTCCAACCGGCTCAACGACGTGATGAAGCAGCTGACCATCATCGCCACCGTGTTCCTGCCGCTGTCCTTCCTGACCGGGTTCTTCGGCCAGAACTTCGGGTGGATGGTGCAGCGGCTGGGGTCCCTGGGCGTCTTCCTCGGCCTGGGCCTCGGCACCGAGGTCCTCGCCGCCCTGGGCCTGCTCCTGTTGTTCAGGCGGCGCGGCTGGATGTGAGGCGGAGGTCCGCCCCGCAGACCCTAGGGCTAACCTGTTCCGGTGGGGGCCCTGGTGCTAGCGGAAGGAGATGACGGTCCCGTGACCCAGCCGCAGTCGCCTTTGCCGCCGGAGCCGCAGCCGGTGCTGAGCCCGCTCACCGCGGCCGCGATCTTCCTGGTGCTGACCGTCGAGGAGGGCGGGGAGGCGGCCGTCCGGGACGTGCTCGGGGACTGGGCCTCGCTGCAGCGGGCGGTCGGCTTCCGGGCCCCGGGTCCGCCGCTGGCCTGCATCGCGGCGTTCGGATCGCAGGTCTGGGATCGCCTGTTCGCGGGCCCGCGCCCGGCCGAACTGCACCCGTTCCGTGAGCTGCAGGGCAGCAGGCACCACGCGCCGGCCACCCCGGGAGACCTGCTGCTGCACATCCGGCACGAGCGGATGGACATGTGCTTCGAGTTCGCGACGCAGGTCATGGGGCGGCTGGCCGGGGCGGTGACCGTGGTCGACGAGGTCCACGGGTTCCGGTTCTTCGACGAGCGGGACCTGCTCGGCTTCGTGGACGGGACCGAGAACCCGGTCGGCTCCGCCGCGACCGTGGCGGCCCTGGTGGGCGGCGAGGACCCGGAGTTCACCGGCGGCAGCTACGTCATCGTGCAGAAGTACCTGCACGACATGCAGGCGTGGAACGCCCTGTCGGTGGAGGACCAGGAACGGGCGATCGGGCGGTCCAAGCTGTCCGACATCGAGATGTCCGACGAGGTCAAGCCCGCGAACTCGCACGTCGCCGTGAACACGATCACCGACCCCGACGGGACCCAGCGGCAGATCCTGCGCGCCAACATGCCGTTCGGCGATCTGGGCCGGGGCGAGTCCGGCACGTACTACATCGCCTACGGGGGCACGCCCAGCGTGACCGAGCAGATGCTGGTCAGCATGTTCATCGGCCGCCCGCCGGGTAACTACGACCGCATCCTGGACTTCTCCACCGCCATGACCGGGTGCTTGTTCTTCGCCCCGTCGGCGGATTTCCTCGACGACCTGCCTGACTCGCCCGGCGCCCCGGGCCGGGCGCTGGGGTCCGGGGAGATTGATCCGGCGGGCACTGGACCGGCGGGGACTGATTCCGAGGGCACTGGCCCGGCGGGCGATGGGTCGCTGGGTATCGGCAGCTTGAAGAGGAGAACTGAGCCATGAACAACCTGCACCGTGAGCTCGCTCCGGTCTCCGGCGCCGCGTGGGCGAGCATCGAGGCCGAGGCCCGGCGGACGTTCGAGCAGCACGTGGCCGCCCGCCGGGTGGTGGACGTGCGGGGGCCGGCCGGGCCCGGGCTGGCGGCGGTCGGCACCGGGCACCTCGCCGAGATCGACGCGCCTTCCGGAGGGACCGGCGGGATCCTCGCCTGGCAGCGCACGTCGCACCAGCTCGTCCAGCTCCGGGTCCCGTTCACGGTGAGCAGGCAGGACGTGGACGACGTCGAGCGCGGCGCGCAGGACTCCGACTGGCAGCCGGTGAAGGAAGCGGCCAGGGACATCGCCTTCGCCGAGGACCGGGCGATCCTCGAGGGCTACCCGGCCGCGGGGATCACCGGCATCAGGAAGAGTTCGTCTAACCCGGTGCTGACGCTGCCCGCGGAGGCCATCGAGTACCCGGCCGTGATCAGCCAGGCGGTCAGCGCGCTCCGGCTCGCCGGCGTAAGCGGGCCCTACTCGCTGCTGCTGTCCGCCGCGGCCTACACCGCGGTGAGCGAGACCTCCGACCACGGCTACCCGATTCGCGAGCACCTGGCCCGCGTGGTCGACGGTGAGATCATCTGGGCGCCCGCCATCGAGGGGGCATTCCTGCTCACCGCCCGCGGCGGCGACTTCGAGCTGCACCTAGGCGAGGACCTGTCCATCGGCTACCTGTCCCACGACAGCGAATTCGTGCAGCTGTACTTCCAGGAATCCCTGACCTTCCTGGCCTACACCACCGAGGCCAGCGTGGCCCTAGCCGCCCGCGGGAGGTAGCCGCCCGGCCCTACTCGTAGCGGGTCGGCGGGAACGGGTGCTCCTCGTCGATGGGGTACAGCTCGCCCTTCTCGGACTCGCGGCGGACCTCGGCGCGCTCCTCCTGGTACTCGGTGCTCTGGGTGATGTCGGTCTGCGGCGGCGTATCGGCGGCCGCGGGCACCTCGTCCGGGTCGTAGGGGTCGAGCCCCGCGGCGACGCGCTCTTCCTCGGTCAGCCGGGCGAGCCGGTCGTCGTCTAGGCGGTCGATTTCGCCGCCGTGCTCCCTGCGGTCCCGGTGGAACCGCTCGGCGAACTCGTCAGAGTACTCGTTAGCATCTTCCTGTTCCTGCGTCATCACGCCTCTTCCGCTGGTGACCGGCGCGGGCGACCCGCCGCGCCGTCGTCGCTGACCGCGCAAGCTTATCCGGGACTGCGCCAGCTCAGATCGGGCCACTGCTCGAAGGTGTACGCCATCTCCCAGAACATGCGCTCCAGCCGCGAGCTCATCATGAAGAGGTACTCCAGCTCGCGGCGCTTGGCCTCGCCGGGGACCTCCTCGCGCACCATGTCGTCGAACGTGCGGCGCATGTTCAGGACCAGGTTGTTCTCCTCGTCGCTGAGGTAGAAGCCGACCCAGTCGGAGTACACGGGGTGTTCGGCGAGTTCGCCCCGCAGATCCCGGGCGATCTCGATGTAGCTCCAGGAGCACGGGAGGATGGCGGCGGTGATCTCCAGCCCGGCGCCCGTCGCCGCCGTGGCCAGCAGGAAGCTGGTGTAGGCCACGTTGGCCGGGGCCATGGTCAGTGAGCCGCCCCGGTCCTGCGCCCCCATGCTGATCACCTGCTCGAGGAGGCGGCGGTTGCTCGGGATCTCCAGCCGGATGATCCCGTCCGCCTGCCTAGTGAAGAACTCGAGTTCCGCCTCGCTGCGCGCCTTGGCGGCTCCCATGGACATGCACTGGGCGAACGGGGGCAAGAACATCAGGTCCTGCTCGATGAAGAAGCGGAACTTGTCCAGCGGCAGGGTCCCGCGGGTCAGCTCGCCGATGAACGGGTGTGCGTGCAGGCCGGCCCAGATGTCATCGCACCGGATGCGGAG
Source organism: uncultured Actinomycetes bacterium (assembly GCA_963795795.1). GTDB lineage: Bacteria > Actinomycetota > Actinomycetes > Streptosporangiales > Streptosporangiaceae > Palsa-504. Next base: position 763,200 of record CAWCJS010000003.1, read on the forward strand.
CCTGGCAGAGAACGCCGGCTCGGAGATCGTCGCCTTCGGAATGGTCACCCCCGCACCCTAACCTGATGCGCGGAGTGGGAACCTGGGTACTGTCACACGTAACGGCTGGAATCAGGAACGGACCGCTATGATCGCGCAGTGGGCAGGCTTGGCTCGCTCGCGCGAAACCCCTCCATCATGTGCGCGCAGCGCGCGGGACGGCGCCTGACCAGGGAGACAGATGACGGATCATTCCGCCGCGGTCGCGGGACGCGTGCCGGCTCCGGTCGCCAAGCTCGAGCCCAACGCCATCGGCGCGGCCCAGGACACCGTCATCGGCATGGCCTCGTCCGCTCCGGCGGCGACGGTCGGGCTGACGTTCGCCGCCCTGGCCGCGACCACCGCCTACGGCGCGGGCCCGGTCCTCCTCGTGACCGCGGTCCCGATGCTGATCATCGCCAACGCGTACCGCAGGTGTAACTTGTGGAACGCCAACTGCGGCGCCTCCTTCGAGTGGGTGGGGCGGGCCATCAGCCCCTACCTCGGCTTCCTGACCGGCTGGCTGATGATTGCCGCATACATCGTCGGGACCGTGGCCGAGGTCCTCCTGCTCGGGCCATCGATCCTGGCCGTGTTCGGCTCGAGTTCCACCAACAAGTGGGCCTTCGTAGGCATCGGCGTCGCCCTGGGCCTGATCATGCTGGTGATAGCCGTCGTCGGGATCAAGCTCACGGCCCGGGTTCAGGTCAGCATGGCCCTGGTGGAGTACCTGATCCTGATCGGACTGGCGGTGGCCGGACTGGTGTGGGTACTTAGCCACCACGCCGGCTCGGTGCCGTTCAGCCACGGCTGGCTGAGCCTGTCGGGCATCGGCGCCAAGGGCGACGTCGTGTCCGGATTCCTGGCCGCGGTGTTCGTTTACGGCGGCTGGGACGGCACCCTGTACGTCAACGAGGAAGTCAAGCACCGACGGGTGAACCCGGGGCGCGCCGCGGTCATCGCCGTCGCCTTGCTGGCCATTATCTACACGCTGGCCCAGGTCGGCTTCCAGGGCGTGCTCTCGCCGGGCAAACTGGCTCAGGCCGCTCAGAACGGCACCGCGCTCGTCGCCGTGGCCAACGCGCTCGGCGGCGGGTTCTGGGCCAAGGCGATGGCGCTGTCGATTGCGCTGTCGGTGATCGCCACCACCGGGACCGGCATCGTGCTCGGCGCCCGCATCGTCTACGGCATGGCGAGCTACCGGGTGCTCCCCGAATTCCTCGGCACCGTGTCCCGCCGGTTCTCCACCCCGGTCGCCTCCAGCATCGTCGTCGGCCTGCTCATCATCGTGCTCAGCGCCGTCTATTTCCTGGCGACCTCGGTCCATGGCGCCTTCACCGACGTGATCAACGTGACCGGGTTCCTGTTCTCGATCTTCTACGTCTTCACCGCGCTCGCGGCCATTACGTACTACCGGCGCCGCATCACCAGCAGCCTCTGGGACTTCGTGGTGATCGGCATCCTCCCGCTCGGCGCGGCCGGCTTCCTCGGCTGGGTCTTCGTCCTGTCGTTCAGCCGGGCACCGTGGTCCCAGCGCTGGTCGCTGATCGGCATCGTCGCCGCCGGGCTGCTCCTGATGTTCTCCGCGCGCTACATCCTCCGCTCCACGTTCTTCCAGATCCCGCTGGAGAGCGAGGAGCTAAGGCACCGCCGGCACTGACTCCCCAGCCTGACGTCAGGGCGGATTCCACCGAACGACCAGATCTGGGGGCTTGCGGAAGACCAGGCCCCGCGGCTCGGCCGGGAAGCGGTCGTCGAGGCGCAGCGCAGGGAGCTGGCCCAGCAGCGTTTCGATCGCGATCCGGGCCTCCAGGCGCGCCAGGTGGGCGCCGAGGCAGAAGTGCGGGCCGTGGGCGAAGGCCAGGTGCCGGGACGCGTTGGCCCGGCGGATCTCGAACCGGTCCGGGTCGCCGAACACCGCCGGGTCCCGGTTCGCCGCGGCGATGGACACCGTAACCTGCTCGCCCGCGGGGATCCTGACGCCGCCCAGCAGCGCGTCGGCGGTCGCGTAGCGGTCGACGACCGCCGCGGCGGGCTCGAGCCGCAGCGACTCCTCGATGGCTCCGGGGACCAGGCGGGGGTCCGCGCGGACCAGTTCGAGCTCACCGGGATGGGTGAGCAGGTGCAGCGCGGCGTTAGCGATCATGCCCTCGGTGGTCTCGATGCCGCCGAACATCAGGACCGCGGCGTTGGAGATCACCTCGTCCGCGGTCAGCGGCGGCCCCGCGCCGGTCTCGGCCTCGGTCTCGGGTCGGGCCTCGGGCCGGGCCTCGGGGGTCGCCACCGCCTCGGCCAGCAGGCTCTGGTGCCCGGCCGTCGCGATCACCTGCCGCAGGCTGGCGGCGAGCCCGGCGAAGGCCGCCACGCCCGCTTGCCCCGTGGCGTTGGTCGGCCGGGTCGGCGCGGCCGCGGTGGAGCGGCCATCGTCCGGCGTACCCGCGTGCTCCGCGGTTTCCGCCTGGGCTTGGAGGGCGGCGTCCGCCTGCAGGGCGGCTTCCGCCTGGACGGCGGCCACGATCCCGTCGTACCAGGCGAGGATCTGCGCCGGGTCGGCGTCCCCGAGGCCGAGCGCCTGGGCCATGACCGCGGCGGCCAGCGGCCCGGCGACGGCGCGGCGCAGCTCCGCCTCCCCGCAGGGCGCGATGGCGCTCACCAGGCGGCCGGCCTCGGCCTGAGTGAACGAGGCCAGCCGCGCGTGGACTTCCTCGGACCGGAACGCGCGGCTGAACGGGGCGCGGTGCCGCGCGTGCTGCGCGCCGTCCAGCGAGAGCATGCTCGGGCCGACCACCTTGGCCGTGGAGAAGCGGGGGTCGTCGACCGTGAACGTGCGCGCATCGCGGAGGACGTCCACGGCACAGTGGTACCCGGTAACCAGCCAGGCGCCGAGGGCCGGGACCCAGCAGACCGGCCCGGCAGCCCGCATGGCGGCCAGGAGCGGGTGCGGATCGCGGTCCAACCCGGCCAGGGTGACCGCCGCCGCGGGCGGGTCCGCTCCGCGCACCTTACCCGCCGTTTCCGCCCCCGCCGGGGCCAGCGGGATCTCGTTCAGGCCCCACGCGGCGGTGCGCCAGGTACGCCATCAGGATCCACCCGCCGATCAGGATCAGCCAGAAGTTGACCAGCCGGTACGCGAGCACGGCGGCCAGCGCCGGTGACCGGTGCAGCCCCGCGGCGGTCAGGGCGGCGGTCAGGGCGAGCTCGACCAGCGCGAATCCGCCGGGCGTGATGCCCGTGCTGCCGACCGCGGCGCCGGCGCCGTAGACCAGCAGCAGGCTATGCCAGGGGACGGACTGGCCCGTGGCCCGGATCGCGCAGGCCAGCGCCCCGCAGTCCGCGGCCCAGTTCAGCGCGGCCAGGCCGAACACCTCGGCGTAGCTGACCCAGGACATCCGGATGCTCGCCACCCGGTCGAGGAACTCGTCCAGCCCGTTGACACCCTGCGCGGGGACGCCGAAGACGCTCCTCGACAGGCCCACCAGCCAGGCGATGACGTGGTGCAAGGCCCTGCGGACGGTCTCGAAGCGCAGCGCGAGCAGCACGGCGGCGCCCGGGATGATGAACACGAAGGCCCCGAGGAAGCCGGCCGCGCTGGCCAGCGACGCGGACCCGGCGAGCGCTCCGATCACCAGGAGGAGGGCGAGCGCGGAGGTGGAGAAGATCGCCGATACGGCCAGGGTCCACCCGGTGGTGGCGGCGTCGACGCCGTACCTGCGGAACTGGCGGTACGAGAAGACCATGGCGAGTTCGGCGCCGGCGAACGGCACGGAGATCGACAGCGCGTTCGCCGCGTAGGTGAGCGCCATGACCGAGCTCAGCTTGGTCCGACGGCCGTTGACGCGCACCAGCAGCGTCCGGCTCAGCCCGAAGCTGACCAGGGAGACGGCTTCGGACACCAGCGCGAGCAGGAACCACGCCCAGTTCAGGTGGGCCAGCACGTGCAGCGAGTTGGCCAGGGTGTGCCGCTCGATGACGATCACGCTGACCAGGACGGCCAGCGCGAGCGCGGCGAGCATGGTCCGCCGGAGCCCGTACCGGCGCGAAGCGCCCGCCGGGACCAGGTGCGCATCGGACCGAGCCGATACCGCGCCCCCGGCTCCCGCCTTGGCCAGGGCTGCCCCTGCGGCCGTCTTGGCCAGGGCTGCCCCCGCGTCCACCTTGCCCGGGGCTGCCGCCGTGTCCGTTTTGGCCCGGGCGCCCACCTCGTCCGTCAAGTCAGCCCCTCCGCACGCGTCGGCCCGGGGACAGACGAGGTCGATGGCATCATGCGTAAAATACCCGCTACCTCTGTAAAACGTAAGTTCGCCGGGTTTGATGCCCCCGTGACAGACTGTGTCGGGTGGCCACTGAGGCGATCACCGCGCACGCCGCGGGCACCTGGACGCTGGGCGACCTGACGGTAAGCCGGCTCGGCCTGGGCGCGATGCGCCTGACCAGTAACGCCGACGGCACGCCGGCCGATCGCGACCGGGCGATCACGGTGCTGCGGCGTGCGATCGATCTCGGCGTGAATCACATCGACACCGCCGCGTTCTACTTCTCCCCGCTACGGTCCGCCAACGAGCTGATCAACCGGGCCCTTGCGCCCTACCCGGACGATCTGGTCATCGCGACCAAGGTGTGGCCCGGCCGGGACCCCTCGGGCGAGTGGTGGTGGGCCAGCCCGGCGCAGCTGCGCGGGCAGGTCGAGGAGAACCTGCGCCAGCTCGGCCGCGACCACCTGGACGTGGTCAACCTGCGCCTGCCGCGCCGGATGACGAACGGCTCGATCGCCGAGCATTTCGGTACCCTGGCCGGCCTGCGCGACGCCGGGCTGATCCGGCACCTGGGCATCTCCAACGTCGCGCCCGCGCACCTGGCCCAGGCCAGGTCCATCGCGCCGGTGGTCTGCGTGCAGAACGTCTTCGGCATCGGGGCGCCCGTCGCGGAGCGCGAGTTCCTCCTGGCCTGCGGCGAGCAGGGCGTGGCGTACGTGCCCTTCTTCGCGATCGCCGGCCAGGGCCGCGTGACCGGCGCGGACCCCGCCGATGACGACGCAGAGGTGCTCGCCGTGGCGAAGGCCCGCGGCGTGAGCACCGCGCAGGTTCGCTTGGCCTGGACCCTGCAGCTCGGGCCCCATGTGCTGGCCATCCCAGGAACTGGGAACCCGGAGCACCTGGAGGACAACGTAGCCGCTGGCGCCCTGCGGCTCTCGGCCGGGGAAATGCGCCGCCTTACCGCAGTCTGAGGGGGACAGGCGGCCGTGATGTGGGCCGGAGCCGCCGTATCGAATTGACGCAACCGATAGGTTGCTATACAGTGGCAACTGTTCGGTTGCTACTTCCTTCCTGGAGGGTGTCATGGCTTTTCCTGATCGCATCGAGCGGACCGTGGAGATCGCCCACCCGCCGGACAAGGTGTGGGCGGCGCTCACCACGGCCGAGGGCCTGGGCACCTGGTTCGGCAACGAGGCCGCGATCGACCTGCGCCCGGGTGGTTCGGCCTGGATGAAGTGGAGCGGCGGGCACACGGCCGACCTGCGCGTTGAGCGGGTGGAGGAGCCGGCGGTGTTCGGCTTCACCTGGCACATCTTCGGGCTGCCGGAGGACGATCCGCGCCGCACCTACGTCGAGTTCACGCTCGAACCGGTGGGTACGGGCACGCGGCTGACCGTGGTCGAGAGCGGTTTCGCCCAGCTGCCGGACGACGCCCACCACACGGCGTACGACGGCAACACCGACGGCTGGGCCAAGGAGCTCGGTGAACTGGCCGACTACCTCGATGCCGCCTGACATCGAGGCCATCGCCGAACAGGTCTTCGTGGCCCTGGCCGACCCGACCCGGCGGGCCATCCTCGCCGAGCTGGCCTCGGGCGGTCCGGCCACGGCCACGGACCTGGCCGTTCGCCTGCCGATCACCCGGCAGGCAATCGCCAAGCACCTGACCCTGCTGTCCGAGGCCGGGCTGGTGACGGCCGAACCGGGGGAGCGGCGCCGCGTCCGCTACCGGCTGCGCTCCGCGCCGATGCAGGCGGCGCAGCAGTTCCTGGCCGCGCTGGCCCGCGACTGGGACAGCCCGCTCGACGCGCTGAAGGACCACCTCGACCGGGTGGTGGGAGGACCGGCCTCAACTCAGCGTTACGAAAGTCAATGAAAGGTGGACACCACGATGAAGACCCCTCCGATCGTCACCGCCGAGGAGTGGGAGGCCGCGCGCCAGCAGCTGCTGGTGAAGGAGAAGGAGCTGACCCGCGCCCGGGATGCGCTGGGCGCGGAGCGCCGGCGGATGCCGTGGCTGGCGGTGGAGAAGGACTATCAGTTCGACGGGCCGCAGGGGAGGGCGAGCCTGCTCGACCTGTTCGAGGGCCGCCGGCAGCTGATCATCTACCGCGCCTTCTTCGAGCCCGGCGTGTACGGCTGGCCCGAGCACGCGTGCGTCGGGTGTTCCCTGATGGCCGATCAGGTCGGCCATGTGGCCCACTTGCACGCCCGTGACACCAGCTTCGCCTACGCCTCGCACGCGCCGCAGCCGGACATCGCGCGGCTGAAGGCGCAGATGGGATGGACGTTTCCCTGGTACACGATGACCGACGAGTGGGACAAAGACTTCGGCGTGGACCAGTGGCACGGCACGAACGCGTTCATCCGCGAGGGCGACCAGGTGTTCCGCACCTACTTCCTCAACAACCGAGGCGACGAGGCGCTGGGGAGCACCTGGAGCTACCTCGACATGAGCGCACTCGGCCGCCAGGAGGAGTGGGAGGACTCACCCGAGGGCTATCCGCAGACCCCGCCCTATCAGTGGTGGCACTGGCACGACGCATACGGAACCGGCTGGGAAGGCTGAGCCAGGGGGCCTGACGGCCCCGGCACCGCCGACGGCGTAGGCTCTGCGGCATGGCGGATGACTGGCGAGTGAGGATCACCCTCAACGATGAGGCGGGCGTGCGGCGGACCGCAGAGCTGCTGCGCGAGCACCGGGTGACGGACGACGCGCGGCGTCGGCTAGGTAACCGCATCGTGGTATCCGAGGACCGCGGCGAGCTGTTCTTGTACGCCGGCAGCGAGAACGCGGCCCGCGAGGCCGAGCACCTTGTCCGTGACGTTCTCGCCCAGCACCACATGGACGCGGACTTCACGCTATCCCGCTGGCATCCAGCCGAGGAACAGTGGGAGGACGCCGACGCCCCGCTGCCGGAAACCGCCGATCAGCGGGACGCCGAGCACGAGCGGCTGATCGCCGAGGAAACCAAGGACTCGCTAGCTTGCGGCTACTGCCTGTGGGAAGTCCGTGTCGACCTGCCGACCCACCGCGAGGCGGTCGAGCTGGCGGCCCGCCTTAGGGCCGAGGGCCACCAGGTAACCCGCCGCTGGAAGTTCCTTGCCCTCGGCGCCCTCAACGAGGACGCGGTGAACGACCTGGCCAAGGCGGTCCAGCGCGATGCCCCGGCGAACGCCACCATCCACACCGAGGCTGGCGTCTTCGTTAACGGCGTCGCGCCGCTCTTCCCCGATTAACGGGTCGTTCCGCCTCTTACCAGGCGGGTGACCAGACCGATCAGGAATGGAGAAGCGCCGGTCAGCGACCCGCGGGTAGCCTGACCGGCGTGGACATCACCGTTCACCGGACCTGCATGGAGGGAAAATGACCGACTCTTCCACCGAGGGCATCAAGATCGTGTTGCACCCCGTGACCGACCTGGAGAAGGCCAAGGCGGTGTACACCGCCCTGCTCGGCCTGGCGCCCCAGGCCGATTCGTCCTACTACGTCGGCTACGACGTGGCGGGCCAGCAGATCGGGCTGGTGCCGGGCGGCGGGCCGCAGGGCATGACCTCGCCGGTGGCCTTCTGGCAGGTGCCGGACATCGAGGCGAAACTGGCCGAAGTGACCGCCGCGGGCGCCACCCTCAAGGAGTCGGCGCACGACGTAGGTGGCGGTCGGCTCGTGGCCACCTTCGCCGACCCCGATGGCAACGTGCTCGGGGTGTTCCAGGACCCGGTGAGTTGATCATCGATACGGGGATGGAGACGTCGGCGCTTGCACCGCACGTGGCCGACAGCCATGATCTGATCCGCGTGCACGGCGCGCGCGAGAACAACCTCAAGGACGTCAGCATCGAGATACCGAAGCGACGGCTGACGGTGTTCACCGGCGTCTCCGGCTCCGGCAAGAGCTCGCTGGTGTTCGACACGATCGCGGCCGAGTCGCAGCGGCTGATCAACGAGACCTACAGCGCCTTCGTGCAGGGCTTCATGCCGACGCAGGCGCGGCCCGATGTCGACGTGCTCGAGGGGCTGACAACCGCGATCATCGTCGACCAGCAGCGGATGGGCGGCGACGTCCGCTCGACGGTCGGCACCGCCACCGACGCCAACGCGATGCTGCGCATCCTGTTCAGCCGGCTCGGGCAGCCGCACATCGGCTCACCGCAGGCGTTCTCCTTCAACGTCGCCTCGATCAGCGGAGCGGGCGCGGTCACCATGGAGCGCGCCGGGCAGACCATCAAGGAGCGCCGCAGCTTCAGCATCACCGGCGGCATGTGCCCGCGTTGTGAAGGCCGCGGCATGGTCTCCGACATCGACCTGACCCAGCTCTTCGACGACTCCAAGTCGCTCGCCGAGGGCGCGATGACCATCCCCGGCTACACGGAAGGTGGCTGGAACTACCGGCTCTACAGCGAGTCGGGGTTCGTTGATCCGGACAAGCCGATCCGCAAGTACACCAAGAAGGAGCTGCACGACTTCCTCCACCGCGAGCCGGTCAGGATGAAGATCGCGGGCATCAACATGACCTACGAGGGCCTGATCCTGCGGATCCAGAAGTCGTACCTGTCCAAGGACAAGGAGGCGATGCAGCCGCACATCCGGGCGTTCGTTGAGCGGGCGGTCACCTTCACCACCTGTCCCGAGTGCGACGGCACCCGGCTTAGCGCGGCCGCCCGGTCGTCGAAGATCGAGGGGATCAGCATCGCCGATGCGTGCGCGATGCAGGTCAGCGACCTGGCCGAATGGGTCCGCGGCGTCGGCGACCCTTCGGTGGCCCCGCTCCTGGCCACGCTGCAGCAGACCCTGGACTCGTTCGTGGAGATCGGGCTGGGCTACCTCGCGCTCGACCGGCGGTCCGGCACGCTGTCCGGCGGCGAGGCGCAGCGCGTCAAGATGATCCGCCACGTCGGCTCCTCGCCGCTCACCGACGTGACGTACGTCTTCGATGAGCCCACCGCGGGCCTGCACCCCCATGACGTCGTTCGGATGAACGATTTGCTTTTGCGGCTCCGGGACAAGGGCAACACGGTGCTGGTGGTGGAGCACGAGCCGGAGACGATGGCGATCGCCGACCACGTCGTCGACCTCGGCCCCGGCGCCGGCACGGCGGGCGGAACCGTCTGCTTCGAGGGCACCGTCGAGGGGCTGCGCGCCAGCGGCACCATCACCGGCCGCCACTTCGGCGACCGGGCCGCCCTCAAGGAGAAGGTCCGGACCCCCACGGGAGCCCTGGAGATCCGCGGCGCGACGACGCACAACCTGCAGGACGTCGACGTCGACATCCCGCTCGGGGTCCTCGTCGTCGTCACCGGGGTCGCCGGCTCCGGCAAGAGTTCCCTCGTGCACGGGTCGGTCCCCCCCGGCGCGGGTGTGGTGTCGGTCGACCAGGCACCGATCAAGGGTTCGCGGCGCAGCAACCCGGCGACCTATACCGGACTGCTCGACCCGATCCGGACGGCATTCGCGAAGGCCAACGGCGTGAAGCCGGCGCTGTTCAGCGCCAACTCCGAGGGCGCCTGCCCCCACTGCAACGGCGTCGGCGTCATCTACACCGACCTCGCGATGTTCGCGAGCGTCGCCACTACCTGCGAGGTATGCGAGGGGAAGCGGTTCGAGGCATCGGTACTGGAGCACCGCCTCGGCGGCCGCGATATCAGCGAGGTGCTCGCGATGTCGGTGACCGAGGCCGGGGAGTTCTTCGGCGGCGAACAGGCACGCACGCCGGCCGCGCACGCGATCCTCGGCAGGCTCTCCGACGTAGGGCTCGGCTACCTCAGCCTCGGCCAGCCGCTCACCACGCTGTCCGGCGGCGAGCAGCAGCGGCTCAAGCTGGCCACCCACATGGCCGAGAAGGGCGGCGTCTACGTCCTCGATGAGCCGACCAACGGCCTCCACCTCGCCGACGTCGAGCATCTGCTCGGCCTGCTCGACCGGCTCGTCGACTCGGGCAAGTCGGTCATCGTCATCGAGCACCACCTGGCGGTCATGGCGCACGCCGACTGGATCATCGACCTCGGCCCCGGCGCCGGCCACGACGGCGGCCGGATCGTCTTCGAGGGGACGCCCGCCGACCTCGTCGCCGCCCGCTCTACCCTCACCGGCGAGCACCTGGCGGCCTACGTCGGAGCGTGATCTGGGCACATTAAGGACACCGGTGTAGTTTCCAGCGCCGGGGAGCATCCCGGCTGACAAAATCGGCTCCGTGGACTCTGCCCTGCTCGACGCCTTTGGCCTCGACCCTGACGTTTTGCACCTCAACCACGGTTCGTTCGGCGTTGCGCCGGTGGTCGTGCGCCAGGCTGCCGCCGCGTGGCGCGAGCGGGCCGAACGCAATCCGCACCGCTTCAACCGCGTCGAGGTCCGCGGGCTGGTGGCGCAGGCACGGGAACACGCGGCCTGGTTCTTGGGCGTCGACGCGTCCCGCGCGGCGTGGGTGCGTAACGTGTCCGAGGGAGTGTCGGCCGTTCTCGGCTCGCTGGAGCTGGCCGCTGGCGACGAGCTGGTCATCAGCACGCACGGGTACGGCGCGGTCCGCAATGCCCTCAACCATCACGCGGCACGGGCGGGGGCGCGGATCGTCGAGGCGGCTTTTCCGGTTGGCGCCCGGGATGACGAGATCGTGTCGGCGTACGCCGCGGCCTGCTCGAACCGCACACGGCTCGTCGTGATCGACCGGATCACCTCGCCGACCGCGACGGTCCTCCCGGTCGCGGCGGTGGCCGCCGCGGTCACCGGCGGGGTCACCGGCACCGGAGCCTCGGTGCTGGTCGACGCCGCGCACGCGCCCGGCCAGCTTCCAGACGACATCCCGGCGCTCGGCGTCGACCACTGGATCGGCAACCTGCACAAGTGGGCGTATACCCCGCGTGGCAGCGCCATCTTGTGGAGCCGGCCGGGAGCCTGTGTGACGCCGACCGTGCTCAGCTGGAATCTGGAGGATGGGTATGCAGCGTCCTTCGACCACCCGGGCACCTGGGACTACGCCGGCTGGCTGGCCGCCGCGGACGGCCTGGCGTACTGGGAGGCCCTGGGTGGCTGGGATGCCGTAGCCCGGCTCGCCGATCTGGTGGCCGACGGCCAGAAGAGGGTGGCCGACGCCCTGGGAGTCACGCTTGAGCACCTTCCGGCCAGGCCCGCGCCTGCCATGCGGCTGGTGCCGCTGCCGGCCGGCGTCCTCACCTCTCCCGATAAGGTCAGCCCGTTCTACGAGGCCCTGTCGCGCCAATGGGTCGAGGTCGCGCCGATTCACTTCGACGGAGCCGGTTACCTGCGCATCGCCGCGGCACCGTACAACACTCCAGACGACTATGACTACCTGGCCGTCACCGTCCGGGAGCTACTTGGGCAGCCACGGGCAGCAATGTAGGGATGCTGCGTACCGTCAGACGTCCCAGCGCCGAGGCAGGTACTCCTCGAACGGGACGAACAGTTCGTCACGACGGCGCTCCGTGGGACCCGCCAGGTGCCAATCCCGACCCTCGCCCCGGTCCTGGCCACCCTGCCCACCCAGCCGGTACCAGCCGCAGACCTCGATGCGAGTCTAGCAACAGCCATGTAAAAGATCTTGAAAATATGTTCGCATTTCGCTTGTAGCACCGATCGTTACATGATAATCTCTATGTAGAACAAATCCAGATCTCTTCTCCCGAACGGGCGGTGGTACATGCCCCGGGAACCATTCCCCGACCGCAGGCCAGACCATCCGGATCCCGATCGCCCCGGATGGCGCCGGGCCGGCGGCACAGGACCCCCCAGCGACAGCCAGGCAACCGAGCAGGGCCTGTTCGTGTGCCTTCCCGCGGAGGAACTGACCCTCGAGGGGTTCGCCCAGAACGGCCGGTCCGACACAATGGCCCCCGGCGCGCTGCTGGCCGCCCTGCTGGACGCGATCGTGGGCGAGGACGGCTCCGGGCTGGCCGCCCTCGCCGATGACCAGCTGATCGGGATCATCTCCGCCGCCCGGCGGATGGAATCCCGCACCGCCTGGACCCTCATGGCCGCCCTGGCCGAACTGGCCCGCCGCCGCCCCGCCACCGGGGATCGCGACGACCGGGGCCAGTACGGGTTCAGCGACTACGCGCCCGACGAGGTGGCCTGCGAACTGCGGCTGAGCGTCCCGTCGGCCGCCGGGCAGATGATGTACGCCGTCGCGGTCGCGGACCGGCTGCCGGCCAGCTTCGCGGCGCTGGCCGCCGGGCAGATCCACCCGGTGCACCTGCGGATCATCGAGGACGAGACCCGTATCCTGAGCCCCGAACAGGCCGCGGCGGCCGATGAGATCCTCGCGGAGAAGGCCCGGACCGCGACCTACGGGGAACTGCGGTACGCCGCGCGGCGGCTGGTCCTTAAGCTCGACGCGGACGCGGCCCGCCGGCGCAAGGAGACCGCCGCGAAGCGCGAGGCGGAGGTCCGCCGGTTCCGGGAGGATTCCGGGAACGCGGGGATGATCGCCCGGGAACTGCCGCCCGATGAGGTCCTGGCGTCGTGGCAGCACGTCGACCAGCGGGCCCACGACCTGCGCACGGCGGGGCTAAGCGGGTCGCTGCGCGAACTGCGGATCCGCGCCTACCTCGATCTCCTCCAGGAACGCGACAGCCGCCTGGCACCCGGCGGACCGGCCGGACCCGCAGGTCCGGACGAGAGCGACGGCGGTCCGGGCTCCGGCCCCGATGGTGGCCCAGGCGGGAACAGCGGCCCCGGCCCCGATGGTGGCCCAGGCGGGAACAATGGCCCCGGCTCCGGCCCGCAGGCCGGTCCCGTCCGCCAGGCCCGGCCGGACCACGGCCCCAGCGTGGCCGCTCTGATTAACCTCACCGTCCCGCTAGACACCGCGCTCGGCGTGTCCGCCACCCCCGGCCAGGCCGCCGGGTACGGGCCGCTCGACCCCTCCGACGTCCGCGCCCTGCTGGCCGCCGCGGCCCGGCACCCCGACACCCGGTGGTGCGTGACCGCCCTGCACCCCGACGGCACCGCAGCCGCGCACGGATGCGCCCGCGGCCGCCACCCACCGCCCTCGGCATCCGGTCCGCCCGGCCCGGACCCGCCACGCGGCACCACGGCCGGCCCTGGCCCTCCCGGCCCGGACGCGCCGACCGGAACCAAGGTGCAGGACTACCTGGCCGGCCTGCGGATCCGGATGGTCCCAGTCGCCCGCGACCACTGCGACCACACCCTCGCCGAAAGCGGATACCGGCCGAGTCGGGCGCTGGCCCACCTGATCAAGGTCCGGAACACCCGGTGCACTGCACCCGGCTGCGGGCAGCCCGCCGCCCGGTGCGACTTGGACCACACCCTCGCCTGGGACCACGGCGGGATCACCTGCGAGTGCGACCTGGCCCCGCTCTGCCGCCATCACCATCGATGTAAGCAAGCCCAAGGATGGCAGCTCGAGCAGCCGGAACCAGGCGTCCTGCGCTGGCGGACTCCGGGGCGACGCACCTACACCACGACACCGACCGCCTACCCGATCTGAGAGAGGCGACGGCGCTCGAGTCGAGCGTAACTGGCTGGACAGGCAGGACTCGGCGGCTTCGAAGAGCGTCCACAGGCCACGCAGGAGGTCGGCGGAGCCGAAGTGCGGCTCCCATTGGTCGCCGTGCAGGACGTCAGATATGACGAAGGCGGCGGCGGCCGCCGTGCCGGTGATCCTGGCCACGGTGAACAGGCAGGAGGCTTCCATCTCGACGGTGAGGATCCCCTCGGCGCGGTACTTGGCGATCTCCTCAGCGGTCTCCCGGTAAGGCGCGTCGGTGGTCCAGGACGGGCCGTACGCGGCCGCGGGCAGTGTTTCCCGCAGCCGGGCGGTGAGGCCCGGGTCCGGGAGAGCAAAGGGCTCGGGCAGCGCGTAGTGATGGGATGTTCCCTCGTCCCGGAGCGCGGCGGAGCAGACCGCGAGATCGCAGACCGCCAGCCGCTCGCTGATCGCGCCGGCGGTGCCGACGCCGATGAACAGTTCCGTGCCCCGCGCGGACAGCTCTTCAACCGCTATGGCCGCCGCCGGTGCCCCGATCGGAAGCCGGGTGAAGCCCAGGTCCGGGGTGAGCCGCAGCAGCGGAGACTCAACCCCGGCACCGTGCACCACCTCGTGGTCGCGGCGTTCCCGTACCCGGTCTTCCAGGCGGGCCTGCCAGGTAAGCACTACGGCGCGGGGCGCCGCGGCCCGCGCGTGGCCCATCGATTCGTGGTAGCCCAGCAGGCGTCGTGCCGTCACGTACGGTCGGCCGGCGTGCTTTCCCTCGAGATTCGGGAACGGCATGCCCACATGATCTCAGGGACCCGGAGCGCTGGTCCTGATGAACTCCTGCCACGACGCCTCGTCGTCGGGGTGGGTTCTGGCGTGCGGGCCTGGCCTGGCGATCAGGCGCTTGTCCGCGGAGGCCAGCGCGTCGAACAGCTCGAATTGCCCGTTGCGGGGGAACATCTCGTCATCCCACTGCACGTGATACAGCACGGGGGAGGAGACGGCACGCGCGGCGGTCATCATCAGGCCGGGCGCGCCGAGCCCGGGATGGAGCAGCGCGGTCTGACGGATCCCGAACTTGGCGAACACAGCGCACCGGACCCTTGATCCGAGCGCGGCCGCGACCGGCAGCCCGAACCGGACGCCCATCGAGATCGCGAAGACGCCGACGTTCGCATCATCGGCGAGCCCCTCGGCCGTGAGGGCGGAGACGGCCTCCAGCCAGTCGCTGGTCATCCGGTCCGTGACGGGCGCGATGCCCTCGTCGACGATCAGCTGCTGGTAGACGGCGGGTGTCATCGGTGACGCGACCCGGTCGCCGTGGTACGGGCCGTCGACCGCGAGGACGGCGAGGCCTGCCGATGCGAGCCAGCGCCCCATCCGGACGTGACGCTCGCTGCGCTTGTGCCCGCTCCCGCCGTGGAACAGGAGCACCGCCGGGGGAGCCGCTACGGTCCCGGGCGACCACAGCACTCCCGGCACGATCCCGGAACGGCGCCGCAGCAGGAATGATCGCTCGAGGAAGCCCGCGCCGGCCTCTTCCCCGAGCCAGTCAACTCGGCTCATTTGCTGTCTGGGTTCCTGAACGTGGCCATCACGGCGTACTGACAGCACGTCGTAGTCGATGATCGCGCCTGCCCGGTGGTCACCTGGTAGGCCCACATGTCCTCGCCGGGGCCCTGGTAGAACAGCCACGAGCTGTCTGGCGACCACGCCGTCACCGACAGCAGGAAGGCAGCCGATGACGGGACCGGCACCGCCCGCGCATCGGGGCCGGTCAAGTGCAGGATGAAGACGCGCGCGATGCCCTGGCTATCGGGCGGAAGCACCGCCTGCGCCGCCATGAGCTGGCCGGATGGCGATATCTCGCTGGCCGACCAGGCCCAGTTACCTCCGTGGGTGGGCGTCCATCCGGTCGTGCCCGGCGGCGTCGCGAACGTCTTCAGCCGGCCCGTCACGACGTCCAGCACCCGCAGTGTCCGGCAGGCGTAGTAGCCGAAGTTACCTCCGTAGTTGAGGCTCTGAGCCGTCGACAGGTTCGCGCAATCCGTGCCGAAGGCGACTAGCCGAGGACTGACGGCGAAGCCTTCAGCGCCCGACGAAGAGGGCACTGCTCTGCGTGCGGTACCAGGAGCCCACAGCCAGAAGGGGCCGCTCACTCCGCCGTCGCGCGGCCCTAGCAGCAGGCCTGCGTCCGTTCCGGCGATCAGCTGACTTCCGCCCGGCAGGGTGATCGAGGGCCCGGGCCGGCCGCCGGACACCGAGACGGACTGGATCGTGACCGCGCTGGACTCGGGATCGTAGGAGCCGTATTCGAGCCAGACCTGGCCGGGCGTGGCGGACGGGGCAAACGCCAGCGCCCGCCCGAGCGCCCGGGTCTTGCCCGTCACCGCATCGGCGGCCCAGACGCGGTTGTTGCTGACGTAGACGATCCAGCCGCTGACGACCATGATCGGCTGGTACTCGCCGGGATCGACCACCGGCGCGGCCAGCCTCAGCGTTCCGGTCCGCAGGTTGTCCAGGTCAATCGTGCCGTCCTGCCCCGGCTGGGCCGGCCACGTCAGCACGGTCGCGTCGATGCTCGCCGGGATGCGGCCGGGTACCCGCGGGGCAGCGGGAGGCCGGGCCGCCAGCCGTGGCCCGGGCGGGTTCGGCCGCTGCGAGCCGCCGAACCCGTGCAGGCCGGCGAACGCGCCGAGGGCCGCGGCCAGCACGGCCGCAACCGCGGCACCGGTGGCCGCGTAGCGCCGGCGCTGGTGCCGCCGTGCCTCCCTGATGAGCGCCTCGACGCCTGGATCCGGCGCGGTCACCACGGCGGTGCTCTTCATGGCTGGCTCCTACGACACCCGAGCGATGATCTCGGCCAGCTCTTCCGGCCGGTACCCGCAGCGCCGGGCCAGCGCGACGAGTTCGCGCGCCTTCGCCACCAGGGCGCTGCGTTCGGGCCCGATGCCGGTCACTGTCACGCCCCGGCCGCGGCGGAACTCGAGAAGGCCTTCGTCGCGCAGCGTGCGCAGCCCCCGGAACACCGTGTTGGTGTTGACGCCGAGCACCGCGGCCAGGTCCCGGGCAGGAGGGAGCCGCTCGCCCGACAGCACCTCGCCGTCGGCGATCGCCCGCCGGACCGCCGCCGCGACCTGCTCGTGCAGCGGCACCGAGCTTGCGTGATCAATCTCCATCGTGGGCTTGATGCTATTCACATTAGCATCATACCCGCAGGCTCAACGCAAGCTAGGGGAGTGGCGCTCTCAGGAACTCATGCCGAGAACGGCGTAGTTGTACATGCCGTAGTACGCCTGCACGTAGACGTTCGTGAGGTTCGGCGGCCGGTACAGCACTGTCTTCTGGTAGATCCCCGGCAAGATAGCTGCGTCCTTGAGGATCTGCTCGTCGATCTGCGACCAGATCGCCGTCCGGGCCGCGCCGGTGACCGAGGTGGACCGCATGAACAGGTTGTTGATCACCGAGTCATCTAGTTCGGCGATGTTGGTGTTGCTGGTGGGGGAGATGGCGTCCCCCGCGCTGAGCAAGTCGAGGAACCCGTAGCCGTTCGGCCAATCGCCTTGCCAGACCCCGGCGGCGATGCCGATACCGTGCGAGTGCACGTAGGCGGTGGCGCCGGCGGCGCTTTCGTAGTAGGAGTCGGTAGCGGACCCCTTCAGCGTCACCTTGATCCCCACCCGGGCCAGCGCGGCCTGCAGTGCGGTGGCCGCGGCGGTCTCCTGCGGGTTGTCGTCGCGGTAGGCCAGGTTGGTGCTGAAGCCGCCGGGTCTGGCCGCACTGAGCCAGCTGCTGCCTGGCCGAGGCAAGGTCACCGCCCGGCTGGGACAGCGCGTGGTACAGGTCGAACGCCTTGTAGCCCAGGACGACGGGCGGCATCACGGTGCTGGCGAGCTGACCGTCCGCGGGACCGCCCCAGGCGGTCTGGATGGTCATCTTGTCCGCCGCGTACTCGATCGCCTCGCGGCAGTGCAGGTTGTCCAGCGGCGCGACCTTGGTGTTGATGTACATGAACCGCGCGAACCCGTTGAGCGGGTTGTCCGCGTTGGTCTTGTCCGCCACACTCGACAGGATCCTCGCCTGCGCCGACGATCCGACGCCCGCGCCCTGCGCGTCCACGTCGATATCGCCGTTCAGCAATCCGCTGTCGATATCGGCCTGGTTCACGTTCAGGTTCATGACGATCTGGCTGGGCAGCTGCTTGGCGTTCGGGTCCGTGGCCGGGTTCCAGCCCGGGTTGGGCACCAGGGCGAGACGCTGGCCCGGTACGTAGCTGCTGAACATGTACGGACCTGTGGAGAGCGGGTGCAGCTGGTAGTTGCCGCCCTTATCCGCGCTGGGCAGCACCGGGGCGGTGTCCGGGTAGGCCAGCACGTAGGGCAGGTCGGGGAACGGGTACTGCAGGTGGAACACCAGGGTGGTCGCGTCAGGGGTGTCGATCGCGGTCAGGCCCATCAGGTTCTTGGCCCGATCCTGGTAGGGACCGGGGTAATCCGGGTCGGTGAGCAGCGTCTGATAGTAGGTCGGCCCGTTGTCCAGCACCGACCGGTCATAGGTGCGCTCGATCGCGTACTTGACGTCCTGGGCGGTGACGGTCGTGCCATTCTCGAACTTGACGTCGGGCTGGATGTGGAACGTCCAGGTCATCCCGTCGGGGCTGACTGTGCCCAGGTCCGTGGCCAGGTCGGGTACGAGCTGAAGGCCGCACTGGCCCGGACAGGACTTGTAGGTGAACATCGGCATGGCGAAGAGTCGGTCGAAGTTCATCACCCAGGGCTGGTAGGTGTTGCCGGGGTCGAACGAGTCTGGCGTGCCCTGCGCGTCAAAGATCAGGGTCCCGCCCTTGCGGCCAGACGGGTTGATCACGGCAGCGAGGCCGCCGTTGAACGCCGCTACCGTCCCCGGCGAGGAAGCGCCGGCGCCGCTGCTGCCGCCGCCAGGCGGCGACCCGCCCTTACCAGGGTTCCCGGACAAGAGCAGGCCGGCCGCGGTGCCCACGGCCGCGACCAGGACAGCCACCGCCAACGCGGCGTAGACCCGCACCGGACGCCGGCGAACCGGCCCCGGCAGGGGGGCAGTCGGCCACGGCCGGGAGGGTACGCCGCGACGCCTCGAGGTCGGCGCTGGCCCGGGGGAGTGGCCCTGACCGGTCGGCGGGCCCGCCAGAAGCGGGCCGGTCGCGGCCGGTCGCCAGGTCTGGGCCAAGATCGTCTGGGTGGGAACGTCGTAGCCGCCGTGCGGCTGAGCAGAGGTATGCGTCAGCTGGCGAAGCAAGTCATCCGCGGTGGGCCGGTTCTGCGATTCCTTGGCCAGCGCGGCCTCGACCCAGGACCGCAGCGAGTCCGGGACCGCGGTGATATCTGGTTCGGTGTTCATGATCCGGTAGAAGACGGCCGCCGCCACGCCGCTGCCGAACGGCGTGTCCCCGCTGGCCGCGTACGCGATCGTCACCGCCCAGGAGAAGATGTCGGACGCGGTGACCGCCTGCCCCATGATCTGCTCGGGTGCCATGAAGCCGATTGAGCCGACCGTCATACCGGTCTGGGTCAGGACCGTCGCGTCCAATGCCTGGGCGATCCCGAAGTCGATGACCTTGGGCCCGTCTGCGGTGAGCAGCACGTTGGACGGCTTGAGGTCGCGGTGAACGATTCCGGCCGCGTGGATCGCGGCCAGCGCCTCGGCGAGCCCGGTCGCCAGGCCGTACAGCATCTCGGCCCCGAGCGGACCGTGCCTTTCGACGTAGTCGGACAGTGAGGGACCGTCAACGTACTCGGTGACCAGGAACGGCTTCGGCCCCTGGGTGTCGGCCTCGATCACCCGGACCGTGCACATGCCCTCGACCCGCGTGAGCGTGGCCACTTCCCGGCTGAACCGGACCCGGAACTCGGGGTCCTCGGCCAGTTCCGGTCGCAGGACCTTCACGGCTACCGGGATACCGTCCTTCGCGGCGCCGAGGTACACCACACCCATCCCGCCGGCGCCCAGCCGGCCGGTCAGCCGGTAGCGGCCGACGCGCGCAGGGTCTCCCGGCAATAGCGGTCCCTGAGCCAACGAGACGCCCCCCTTCCGCCCAAGACTTGATCGCACGGGCGGCCGTATCCAACAGCTAACGGCAACTAAATCCTTGAACGCTGCATTATGTCACCGTGCGGTAGATCTGGGGAGTCTGCTGGAATTAGGGCTCAGGTGGGACGGAGGTCCGGGGGAGCAGCGGTGCGCCCAGCTGGCAATGGTGGGCGGTCGCAGCACCCCCGGATTCCTATCGGCTCGGCCGCAGGCAGTGACCGGGTGCCGTGCACGCGAGCGGCTTCGAGCAAGGCGCGGGGCTCAGCCCTGTGCCGGTAGCGGCTGGCTCAGCCGCAGGTGGTTGCCGCTGGGGTCGCGTACGGCAGCGTCGCGGACGCCGTAGGGCTGGTCAATGGGCTCCTGGAGGATCTCCGTCCCGGCGGCGCGCAGCGACTCGAAGGTTTTGTCTAGGTCGTCGACCTGGATAAAGACCGCTAGGTCGCCTTTGGCGACAATTTCGCGCATCGTCTGCCGGTCGGCGGGCGGGATGTGATGGTCTACAGCTGCCAGCAGCAGATCGTGAGTGTCGCCGGGGGCATGGACGGTAAGCCAGCGCATCTCTGGCCCCATCGGAACGTCATCATGGACCTCGAAGCCGAGCCGCTGGGTGTAGAAGGCTAGCGCCTCATCCAGGTCAGTGCAGAACACGGGCGTGTGTGTGATGGAAAGTGCCATGTCAGCGACCCTACGTGCGGTCGGCCAGGAATGCTTCTCCAATCCTGCACGGCTGCGCGACCCATCTCGGGCGTGCCCAGGCACGCGTCATGCACGGCGGGACCCGAGTGAGCCGCGAATGGTCGCGCGCCTTGTAAACGGACGGCGGCTCGCCGACGAGACGTGTGAACGTAGAGCTGAACGAGCCGAGCGAGGTGAATCCCACGGCCATGCACACGTCAGTCACGGACATATGGCCGCGGCGCAACAGTGCCATGGCCCGTTCCACGCGCCTCGTCTGCAGGTACCCATACGGCGTATCGCCGTAGGCCTCGCGGAACCGCCGGGAGAACAGTGACGGCGACATCAGAGCAGCGCGCGCCATCGTCGGCACATCCAGCGGCCGCGCATACTCGCGCTCGAGCAAGTCCCTGGCCCGGCGCAGATGCGCCAACTCAGCGACCTCCATACGAGGACCGTACACGGCGATGCCCAGACCCTGAGCTGGGCCGGGCTCGGTGAGCCGGTGTCTCACCAGGTCGGGATGGCTGCGGTCGCGGCCACTTGGCCGACGTTGGGCGTGCGGGTCACGCTCCTGCCAGCCTGACGGGCCAGGTCGGCGAACTGGGCCGAGTTGATCACCGCCGCCCCGCCCGGGTCGTTGTTGAAGTAGACGTACACGTCGGCCTCATCCGGCCAGGTATCGGTCAACCGCGCCACCCAGGTCTTCAGCGCCTGCGGCCCGTAGCTGGGCCACGGCTGCGCCGTGCCCTCGTGCAACCGTAGATAACCCCATGTCGCGGTGCGCCACAGCGGCGTGATCGGGCGGCCGCGCCGGTCGGCCCAGCACAGCGTCGCGTCGTGGTCGGCCAGGATCTGCCGTAGCTCGTCGGTCCACCAGGTCTCGTGCCGCGGCTCCACCGCGAGCCGCACTCCGTGCCCGCCCAGCGCGGCGGCCGCGGTCCGGAACTCCTTCAAGCAGGCGTCCAGCGTGCTTGGGTCGGCCTTCAGCGTCGGCGGCAGCTGGAGCAGGACCGGCCCGAGCTTGGGCCCGAGCCCCGCCGCCGCGCCGAGCAGCCGGGCCACAGGCTCGGCCGGGTCGCGCAGCCGGCGCACGTGGGTCAGGTACCGGCTGGCCTTGACCGCCATGAGGAAGTCAACCGGAGTCCGCTCCCGCCAGCCGGCGAATGTCTCCCGCGTCGGCAGCCGGTAGAAGCTGTTGTTGTTCTCCACGGTCAGGTAGTGGGTGGCGTAGTGCTTGAGCCACAGGCGCTGGGGCACGCCCTCGGGGTACAGCCCGCCCCGCCAGTCGCGGTACTGCCAGCCAGACGTCCCGATCAGCATCGGCATAGCCGTTACGTGCCCACCGGTCACGGTTCCACGCAGGACTCACTGCCTTCCTGCCCTTTGGTACAGGAATGCTATCCGTACCGGGTCGGGGGGAGTAGCGGAGGGTGTCCAGCCCGTGACCAGCATTGAGTATTGACTCGCAGGCTGCGATCAGATCTATTCTATTTCCGATACTATTTGCGGTTGCCCGGACATCGGTGACCTGGCAGCGCATGCGGCGGTGGCTACTGCCATCGCGGGCAGGAGGGCACTCATGACCACGGAAGATTCACGGGTCGCCGATGAGCTGCGCGTCTTCGAAGGGCAAAGACCAACGCGGACCGGTGACTTGGTCTTGGAGAGCCAGGGCATGGCGCCGATCCCGGAGGGGGACCGCTACGGCGGCGTCTACCGAATGTTCACCGTGTGGTTCACGCCCAATATGGAGCTTTCCGGCGTTTTCGCGGGAACCCTGGCTGTAGTCTTCGGCCTCGGATTCGGCCTCGGCATCGTGGCTATTGTCGTGGGCACCATTATCGGTTCGCTGCCGGTGGCGATCCTGTGCACTTGGGGCCCGAAGACCGGCACGGCCCAAGTGCCGTTGGCCAGGCTTCCGTTCGGAAAGACGATCGTGCTACCCGGAGCAGTCCAGTGGCTCTCGTCAATCGCATGGGATGCACTGGTCGGGCTATTCGGCGGTCAGGCCGCGCAGTTGCTCTTCCACGTGCCGTTCTGGCTGGGCGTAGCGATCGTGCTGGCGCTCGAGGGGATCGCGAGCGTCTGGGGCTACGAAATCGTGCACCGGTTGCAGGAGGTGGGCTCCGCCATCCTGATCGTGCTGTTCGCGGTACTGACGGTGCGGATCTTCCAGCACCACGTCGTCCTGGCGCATAATACCGTGCACGGCGCCAGCCTGGTCGGCGCCTTCGTGCTGATGGTGACGATCTCGCTCAGCGAGGGCATTTCCTGGGCGTCCTACGCCTCCGACTACAGCCGGTACCTGAAGCCGGGAGTGTCCAAGAAGGCCATCTTCTGGTACACGATGTTGGGGCTGACCGCCTCGTACGTGTGGGTCGAGGGGATTGGCCTGGCCGGCGCCAGCGTGCTCAGTAACCAGACGGCCGCTGGCGTGCGGACGCTGATGGGCGGCGGGTTCCTCGGCGTCCTGGCGCTGATCGCAATCGTGTTCGGTGCTATCGCGTCGAACTCGATGAATGACTATACCGGCTCGCTTGCGTTCCAGGCTCTGGGCGCCAGGGTGCGCCTGGCCGATCGTGGCTGCCGTCGTCGCGGTCCTCGCGTTCGCTGCGATCCTGTACATGAACGCGGGCAACACCTCGGGCAAGTTCCAGAATCTGCTGCTGTTCACCGCGTACTGGATCGCGCCGTTCTGCGCAATCGTGATGATCGACTGGCACTACAACAAGGACCGGTACACGCCTTCGCAGCTGCGCGAAAGCCTCAGTTTCGCCAAGCTTGGCAATGGCTGGCCGGCGATCGTTAGTTTCTGCGTGGCGTTCGGGGTCATGGTGCCATTCATGAACACCTCGATCATCGTCGGGCCGGTCGCGACGGCGCTCGATGGCGCCGACCTCTCGTTCTACGTCGGGTTCGTTGTAGCGGGAGTGCTCTACTACGTCCTGCGCAAGGTCGCCGTGAGCCAGGAGACCAAGCGTGCGGGCGTGCCGGCCAGTACCGTCGGTCAAAAGGCGTGAGGCGCGCAGGCGAGCCCGCCGACATCATGCCGGTCGGGTGGCAGACGCTACTATGACCGCGTTCGACAATGTGCTCGACCAGTGCCTCGCCGTCGCCGCCGGTGAGGAAATTGTCCTGCTTGCAGACGATGGCACCGACGTGGACGTCGTGGCTGGCCTTTCTGCGGGAATTCGCGACCGGGATGCTATACCGCTCGTGGCGCACATCCCCAGTCCGCGGTTGCCCGGGGCCGAGCCGCCCGTCGCAGTGGCCGCGATGATGCTGCATGCAGCCGCGACGATCGAGCTGACCAGCCTGTTCATCGGGTCATCTGCGGCACGGCGGGCAGCGACTGACCATGGTGCGCGCTACCTGGCCATGCCAGCAGTGCGTCTGGACACATTCCGACCGTCTGGCCCGCTCGACGTCGATTTCGAGCAGCTGCGGATCGATGCCGAGCGCATCGGCGCCGCCTGGCATCAGGCGTCGATGTTCCGGCTTACCTCCAGGGGCGGAACCGACCTCTGGGGCTCTGTAGAGGACAGACCCGGGCGGGTACTTCATGGCATGGCGCGCGAACCTGGTGCGTATATGGCCCCACCCGACGTTGAGGCGGGCACCGCGCCGGTCGAGGGAACCGCGACAGGCGCAGTTGTCGTCGACGCTGACCTGCTGTTCATGGGGGAGGGGCCGCTGGATGAGCCGGTGGTGCTGCGCATTGCCCACGGGCAGCTGATCGGGATAGAGGGCGCTGAGCCAGGTCGCAGCCGCCTGCTGTCCATGCTCGAGCGGTGCAGTGACGACCGGATGGCGAACATCGCGGAAGTATCGGTCGCGTTCAACCCGGGCGGGAAAGTGTGCGCGGTTCCGATGGAGAACAGAGTCGTCGCGAGGGTCGGCCCACATAGCTCTTGGAAACTCGATCGCCTATGGGGGCCGAGTGAACGCGATCGCACACCTGGACTGCGTGATGCGAGACGCGGTGCTCGAACTCGACGGCCGCGTCGTGATGGCCGAGGGAGTCCTCTTGTGAGCAGGTCAAGGATGTGGCTGACCAGGGGCGGGCTCGACGGCCGTGACCGTGGATTTCGAGCCGGAACGCAGTGATGGCCCGCCCGGCGGCGAGGAGCCGCAGCCAGGTTGCCCTCCCTTCGGTGTTCGGCGAAACGTCTGGCCGCCGGACCGCGACGGACGTCGTCTACGAGCAGCTCAGCGCCGCCATCGTCGAGCTCCGGATCCCGCCGGGCTCGCCGCTGCGCGAGGCTGACATCGCCCAGGGCCTGAGCGTGAGCAAGACGCCGGTCAGAGAGGCGCTCGGCCGTCTTGAGCAGGACGGCCTGGTGGTATTGAATTCGTTCCGGAGCGCGGTTGTCACCGATTACACCGCCCTTGACCTGCAGGAGATCTACGAGCTGCGGGAGATCCTCGAGGTGGCGGCCGCACGGTGGGCGGCTGAGTCCATGAGCAACAGGGGACTAGCTGACCTCGGTCGCATCGCCACCGAGTGCCAGCGCCTGAACGCTGCGGGCGGGGGACCAGAACTCGCAGTGCTGATCTCCGAGTTCAACACCGTCCTGTTCGGGGAGGTACAGAACACCCGGATTCGGGCGGTCCTTGACAACATTGCAGCGCACCTGGCCAGGATCGGCCGTCTCACAACAGAAATTCCCGGCCGGATGGAGTCCTCGGTGCATGAGCACGCGCAGATATACGAGGCGATCAAGCGTCATGATCCAGAGAGCGCTGAGCGGTTCATGCGGCAGCACATCCGCAGCGTGCGCGATGACCAGTTGCGCGCGCTCGCGGAACGCGAGCGAACAGCAGTGAGCCCAGGACAGGCAGCACCAGGAGGACAAAGGGGAGCATGAGAGCGATCCAGGTCCAGGAGGACCTTACTGTCCGCAGTAGTGACGTCCAGGTTCCGGAACCTGGGCCGGGGGAAGTGCTGGTGAAGGTGCGCGCCGCCGGCGTCTGCGGGACTGACTTGCACATCGTCGACGGAATGATCAAGCCGGACGCTTACCCGATGACGCTCGGCCACGAGGCGGCGGGCGTGGTCGAGCAGGCCGGCCCGGGCGTCGGGCTCGCGGCGGGCGCCAGGGTCGCAGTGTTCAACAAGCTCTTCTGCGGAGCCTGCGAGCAGTGCCTGCTCGGCAGGCAGAACCTCTGCACGGCCGAGCCGGGTCAGCTGGGCTTCAACAGGGACGGCGGCGACGCCGAGTACCTCGTCGCGCCGGAGCGGAACCTGGCCGTCCTGCCCGATACTGTCGACTTTGCGGCCGCTGCGGTGCTGACATGTGCGGGCATGACGGCGGTCCATGCGACACGGATGTCTGGCCTGCAGTCGGGCCAGACGGTAGTGGTGAACGGCATCGGCGGTGTCGGCATCCTGGTGGTCCAGGTGGCCGCGCAAGCCGGGGCCACGGTCATCGCGGTCGCCGACTCCGACGGCAAGGCAGACCTCGCGTCCAGGCATGGGGCCGCTGACACGATCATGCTGAGCCACGGCGACAACTACAATGCGCTGCCTGAGGCGGTAAGGTCGAGGACCGGCGGGCGGGGCGCCGACGTGTTCTTCGAGCTCGTCGGCACCACTGACACGATGACCGCAGGCATCCGCTCACTGGCACCTCGCGGCAGGTTCGTAAGCACCGGCTACACCGACCAGTCGCTGCAGATCCACCCCATCGACTTCATCCTCTCAGAGGCCAGCCTGGTATCCACGGTCGCTGCTACGAGGACTGACCTGAACGACGCCATCGCCATGGCGGCGGCCGGGACCCTGACGGTGCCACTCGCGGGAAGTTACCCGCTCGACGGTATCGTCGACGCGCTGTCCGCCTTGCGCAGCCGCAGCGTCCTGGGCCGCCAGGTGCTAGTGCCGGGCTGAGCCGGATCCGTCCGATCCCTGAGTAACGCGCCTCCGAGCTGTTCCGGCAAGGTCATAGCCTCCCCGTCCGCTGCAAGTCGCAGTATCGCGTATGTCTAGCCAGCGCACTGATCGGACGCGCCGCGCGTGTACGCCATCTCCCAGAAGGCAAGCTCGTGTACCGTCGACTTGTCGAAGGCCGCGCGGCACGCTGCCCGGTCGGCGTCGCTGTACCACGCGTCGAGCAGGCGGGTCGACGCCCGTACGAGCTCGTCGTATCCGTCGCCGGAGAACATGCCGATCCAATCAGCGTAGACCGGGTCGGCGGGAGTGTCCGCCACCAAGCGCTGGCCGATTTCGCCATAGCTCCACTGACACGGCAGGAGTGCCGCGAGCGCCACGGCGAGGTTACCGCCCCCTGCCGCCCGGACCAGGTGAGTCGTGTAGCGGCGCGTCGTCGGCAGCATGGGCGGCAGCGCGTCCGGTGATCCGCCTAGGCGGTGCAGGAAGTCAATATTCGCGGGGATCTCGACATTGACGATCTGTCCGAGGAACCGGGCCAGCGTTGCCTGCGACGCGCGGTCGGGTGCGGCTGCGATCGCGAGCGCGATGCCGCGCACGTACTCGTGCAGGTACTGCAGGTTCTGCTCGAAGTAAAACCGGAACGTCTCGTGCGGCAGGGTACCCGCGCCGATCGCGGTGACCATCGGGTGTGCCACCGCCGCGGCCCACGTTGTCGCGCCGCGCTCGCGCAGCCGCGCTGACTCGCTCACTCCAGCAAGCCCATCATCCGGGCGAAGTTGTCACCCATGATTCCGTCGATTTTCCCCTGCGGTATCGGTTCGCTACCCAGCCGAGCCGCGTGGTCGTTGACCGAGCAGAGCTTGTCGCGCAGGGCGACAGGGTCATAGAGGAATCCAGGGTAATCGGTGCCGAAAAACAGCTTCTCTAGAGGGACGAAGAACTGCTGGGCGTGCACCAGGAACCGGTACAGTTCCTCACCGGTCGCGGTGGCGATGTAGTAGCTCAACTCGGCAAAGAAGTTTGGGTGCTTAGTCAGCATGAACAATGCCTCATCCACCCATGGCAGCCCGCAGTGCGCGATAGTCAGCTTCAAGCTGCGGAAGTGCCGTCCGGCGGCATCGAGGAGTGCAGGACGCGCATACTCCATCCGAGCGTCGATCCGGGTGGAGCCCGGCCTGGTGCACCATCACTGGGATGCCGAGTTCCTCGGCTTTCTCGAACACTGGGAACGCCACCACCGGGTCGGCTGGCGACCAGTCCTGGTACATCGGATAGAGCTTGACTCCGTGCAACCCAAGCTCGGTAACGGCTCGCTCGAGCTCGCGGACGGCGGCGTTTGGGCCACGGTAGTTCGGGTTTACCGACGCAAAGCCGATGATCGTGTCGGGATCCTGGTGCTGCAGCGCGGCGATGTAGTCGTTGCATTTCTCCGGCGACGGCGGGCCGGGAACATCGGTGACGCCATAGCTGTCGACCGTCCCGATCAGCTCACCGTCGAGGAACTGCGGCGAGACGGCTAGGATCACGATCTTGTCGAAGCCGGGGTGGTCCCGGATCGTCTCGGGCACTCCGACGACGGGGAAGCCCTTGCGGCTGAAACCACTGGCTTCCCACTCCTCCTCGCTCGGCGACCGGTGTGCTGGCAGCTTTCCCTCGCTGCGGTATATGCAGAGCGAGCCCTCGCGGCCGTACTCGGTGTTGAATTCAGGGTCCTCGGCAAGGCTCAGGATGTGCGTATGGGCGTCGATCTGCACGGCTAGCTCACCAGCCGATCTGGCGAACGACACGGACGAGCGCCTTGTTCGCTTCTGCTAGGACACTGGCCTCGTCCATGGTCGTTAGCTGGCGGTCGCGCATCAGGACCTTGCCGTCAACGATGGTGGTATTCACGGCTGAGCCGTTGGCGGCAAAGACCAGATGGGAGTAGATCTGCGCGGCATTGTGATCGGCCAGCGGCGTGAACATGACGTTGCGGGTATCGACGAGGATCACGTCGGCCTTCTTCCCGGCGGCCAGCTGGCCGGCTTGCAGGCCGAGAGCCTCCGCGCCGTTGCGGGTAGCCATCGCCACGACGTCCGGCGCCTGCTGCAGGCTGGCATCGACGCGCGCGGCCCGGTGCATCAGCGAGGCGAACTTCATCACCTCGAACATGTCGCACGAGTTGGAGGACTCGGCGGCGTCGTGACCAAGGCCGACATTGATGCCCGCCGCGAGCATCTCCGGTAGCCGCGCGATCCCGTTGCCCAGCTTGGCATTCGACGAAGGGTTGTGCGAGATGTGGGTTCCTGTCTCCCGCATGAGCGCGATCTCGGTATCGGACAGCCACACGCAGTGCGCGGCGACGCAGTCCGGTCCCAGCAGCCCCGCGTCATAGGCCACCTCGGTTGGCCGGCGACCGAACCGCCGCTTGGAGTCCTCCACCTCGGTCAGCGACTCGTTCAGGTGCACGTGAATGCCCGTGCCCAGCTCGTCAGCCAGGGCCCGGGCCTCCGACAGCAGGGCAGGCGAGGCCAGGGGCAGCCACTCGATCCCGACCCGCACCTGTATCCGGCCGTCTGCCAGGCCGTGCACCGCGTCGTAGGCGTCCTTGTTGTCCTGCAGCGTGTCTAGGTTGTGCTCCTTAAGCGCCACATCGTTCGACAGCACCGCCCGGATCCCGATATCAACGGCAGCCCTGGCCAGGTCAGGCAGCCGCCGGTACATGTCGTTGACCGTCGTGACACCGGACTTCACCGACTCCAGATACGACGCCGCCGCAGCCCAATACGCGGTCTCCGCGTCGAGCGCGCGGATCGAGGGATACCAGAACTCCTCGAGCGATTCTCGGAGCGGCAGGTGATCGCAGAAGCCCTTGCCCACCGCGGTGTGGTAGTGCAGGTCGATCAGGCCTGGCATGACGACCATGCCGGCGGCGTCAATGACCTCTGCGCCCGCGAGGTCGGCGTGAGCATCGACGCGGGAAGAGGGGAGCTCTCCGGCGTAGTCGCCCTCGCCGACTGCGAGGATGCGATGGTCGCGGATGACGACGTGCCCACCGAAATGCACGGTCCCGTCGTCGTCCATCGTCACCACGGTGCCGTTCTTGATGACGATCACTGCCGCTCCTCACCGTGCATGAACGATGAGATCTTATCCTAGCCTGGTCGTGCTGAACAGCCGCGCGAATCGGCGCGCCAAACGTTCCCGGTGCTCTCGGTTGGGGACCACTTTCGAGCCTGCCAGAGGCCATCACCTGCCTGTTTTCTTCCCCTGAGGCCATTGACCGGCTCCCCGAGCGTGGCCTATCGTCAGCCTCAAGATCTGAGATCTCATTGAGAGATTAGTGCCCTTGATACTGCCCGACCGGAGTGCTGCACATCCATGACTGATGTATCCGCCGCCGTGGCCGCGATCGACACAGCGCGTCTGATAGAGCTCGTCCAGCAGGTCTGCCGCATCCCCAGCATCCTCGGTGAAGAGGGGCCGCTCGCTCACTTCCTGCACGATGTCATGCGGGAATCGGGCTTTGAGGCGACCGAGCTGCAGCCGGCGATCGGCGATCGGCCCAACGCCCTCGGTGAACTGAGCTTCGGCGCAGGGCGGCGAGTCGTCTTCACCGGCCATATGGACACCAAGCCCGTGTCGCACGGCTGGTCGGTGACGACGCCATTCGCGGGCGACCTAATCGACGGCAAGATCTACGGCCACGGGATCATGGATATGAAAGCGGCGCTGGTCTGCCAGCTAGTAGCGATGGAGGCTTTGCGCGACAGCGGCATCCCCCTCACCGGAACGCTCGCGATGGCTGCAGTCTCTGATCACATGGGCGACCAGGCAGGTTCGATTGCCTACTTCGACCGCTACCCCGCAGACCTCGGCGTGCTCGGCGAGCTGTCCGGCAACGAGATTTTCCTCGGCCACCGTGGTCGCTACTACTTCGACATCACCGTGCTCGGCACCTCGGCCCACACCTGCCATAAGGCCCTTGCTGTCAACGCCAACATGCTCGCCGCGCATGCCGTCATCGAACTTGACCGCTCGAAGCTCATGCCACCGCTCGACCCGGACGTGGAAAAGTTGTTCGGTGCCGAAACCTTCATGTCACCCGGCCGAATCTACGGCGGGCTGCCGCCCGGCGGCCCGTCAATGATCCCTGACGAGTGCGTAATCCGCGTCGACTGTCGGCCGCAGCCGGGCGTTAGCATCGAGCGGGTGCGGGCCGAGATCGACCGCTGCCTAGCCGAAGCCAGCCGGCGCGACCCGCGCTTCCGGGCGACCGTCGAGCTTGCCGATGTCAAGAGCGGCTACCTCGCCTCGCCAGGCGACGAAGTCGTGACCCTCATGACCGACGCGGTGCGTGCGGTGCGCGGTCGCGAGCCGGTGCACAAGGTCGCTAATTGGCTCGGGGACACGGCCAGCTTCGGGGCCAAGGTGCCGACCGTGATTTTCGGCCCGGGCGGCGAGCCCGTTTACTGCCCGGACGAGCACCTCAGGCTGGCCGACATCATCGAGGCCACGCAGGTCTACACCGCCTTCGGCGCACTCGCCTTGACGGCCGGAGACTAGCGGATGTCAGCGCTACCGTCCTTTGAAGATCTGCTGGAACGCGCTGACCTGGCGTGGATGGGACAGAACACCACGCACCTCGAGCCGCCGTCCGAGGTCGTCGACGCGTTGCTGGACAGCACCGGCCGCCGTGAGTTCCAGCTCTACGCCCCGGCTCTGGGCCTGCAGCGGCTGCGCGAGCTGATCATCGAGGATCTGGGCCTCGCTGGGACCGGCGCATCGGCACTGATCACCGACGGCGCGGTCGGGGGGCTCCACCATGTCTGCACTGCCCTTGCCTGCGGCATCTCACGGCTGATCACCACCGACCCGGGGTGGCCGTGGCCAGCGAGGTTCGTGCAGTTCGCGGGCGTGCCGGTCACGATGCTGCCGGTGTACTCGGCCACGCAGGGCTACCGACTGCGCGCAGCGCAACTCGCCGGCGTCATCGAGGAACACTCGCTCATCTATCTCATTGACCCACTGAACCCACTCGGCAGCTGCTACAGCCGAGATGAACTGACGACCATTACCGACCTCGCCCGCGCGTCGAACTCCCTGATCGTGCACGACTGCACGTACCGTCACTTCGCAGCCGGACACACCCTCGCCGCGCTGCTCTATCCCGAGGGCACGCTGACGACCTACAGCTTTTCAAAGTGGCTGGGGCTAGCAGGTCTACGCGTCGGTGCCGTGGTCGGAACCCCGCCGCTGCTCGACCAGCTCACGGCCGTCCCGTCGAACCCGCTGGGTGCGGGCATCCAGGCGCAGCGCGCCGCCCTCGCCGGGCTCATGGTGAAGGGGCCGTGGCTCAGGCGGCTGTGTTCGGTGAACGCGGCCAACCAGAAGATCGTCGCGGACGCCGTGACGGCGAGCAGGCTCGGCCGGGTGCTGGTGCTGCCGTCCCACGGCAACTTCCTAGCCGTCGACATTAGCGACAGCGGCTGGACGGCAGACGATCTCTGTGCGGCGATGCTCGACCGCGACGTCTTCATCCGGTCTGGTACGTACCAGTCACCGAAGTTCGGCGAGCGCTTTGTCAAGGTCAGCACATCAGTTCCCGAGAAGTGGGCCCGGCGGTTCGCAGCAGCATGGACGGAACTGGCCGCACTCCCGGACCCGGCGGCACGATGACCGCGCTGCTCCGATTCCGGCCAATCGACGCGGACGAATACCGCGGCGCCACGGCGCTCAGCCTCGGCCGTGAAGTCGCTGCGGGAAGCCTCTCGCCGGTCCAGTTGACGGAGCTGGCGTTGGACATCGCGGCGGCTGCCGAGCCGGTCATCAATGCCTACGCGCTTTTCCGGAGAAATAAGGCACTGCGCGAGGCTGCGGTGCTCGAAACCGAAGCGAAACGCGGATCACTGCACAGCGTCCTCCACGGCATACCGATAGCTGTGAAAGACAACCTGTGCCTGGCCGGCGAGCCAACCTTCAAGGGATCGCGCACGTCGGCGGCCGACCCTGCAGCGGCCTCGTCGCCGATGGTCGACCGTCTGGTGCGGGCTGGTACTGTCGTCATCGGCAAGACGACTATGCCCGAGTTCGGCTGGAAGGGCACGGGAATCTCGCCCCGCACCGGTGTCACCCGCAATCCGTGGAACCCTGCCCGCAACTCGGGCGGGTCGAGCGCCGGCTCGGCCGCGACGGTCGCCGCCGGCGCAGTCCCGATCGCGCTCGGCAGCGACGCCGGTGGGTCGATCCGGATCCCCGCGTCATTCTGCGGCGTCGTAGGCCTCAAGCCGACGCTGGGTGCGATCCCGGTCTGGCCGGGGACAGTTAACGAGGCACTGTCACACGCCGGCCCGCTGACCCGGTCCGTCGCGGACGCGCGCACGGTGCTCGCCTTGGCCCGCGGCGCCGATCCGCGTGACCCGCAGTCCGCTTATCCGGCGCCGCTGTGCGACGAGCCTGGTCGGCGGCTGCGCGTCGGCGTTGTCCGCGCCCCTTTCGGCATTGAGCCCGAGGCGCCCGTGGGCGAGGTTGCCGAGGTCGCCTACGCAGCACTGCGCGCAGCCGGGATGGCGGAGTTCTCTGACGCGGAGCTGGCCATGCCGGTGCCGCGAGAAATCTTCGAGGCGATGTGGGTCACCGGCCGCGGCCTGGGCTTCGCGTCCCTGATCCGGGCCCATGCGGACATCATGGATCCCGGTCTGGTGCGGCTGCTGCCACTGGCCGAGCAGTACTCGCTCGCCGACTATTACGCAGCCGTCGATGCAAGGCGCGCATTCAACGCAGAGCTTTTCGCGATGTTCTCCCATGTGGATCTGCTCGTCATGCCGACGATGCCGCTGACCGCCTTCGCCGCCGAGGCGGAAGTACCGGACGGCGGCGAGGCAGACGCCAAGCTGCCGTGGCTCACCTGGACGCCGTACACCTACGCGTTCAACGTCAGCGGTCAGCCGGCTGCCAGCATCCCTTGCGGTCTAGCTGCCGACAGGATGCCGGTAGGCCTCCAGGTGGTCGGTCCCTGGGGTCATGACCTGCGGGTGCTCGACTTCGCTCAGGCATGCGAAGAAGCACTTGCCGGCATGATTACTGCCCGGGTCCTTCCAGCGCTGCGGACGAAATAGTGACAAAAGTGAGGGGGAGCGATGCGAACCGCTGTCTGCCTTCAAGGCGTTGACGCCCCTGAGGCCTTCGAGGCGAACGTGGCCGCGATCGAACGCCTCGGCTTTGATCACCTCTGGCTGACGGACTCCTCGCTGCACACTCGCAACTGCTGGTCGTACCTTACCCTGGCAGCCCGCGCTACTTCCCGCCTCACCCTCGGCACTGGAGTGACCAACCCGCTCACCCGGCACCCGGGGATTACGGCGGCAGCCGCCGCGACGCTCGACGAGGTCTCTGGGAGCAGATTTATCCTGGGCATCGGCGCCGGCGACCGGCCGCTGCTGGCCTTGGGCCACCGGCCCGCCAGGCTTGCCGACCTTGAGGACGCGATCATCGCCATCCGTGGGCTGTGGCACGGTGAACACGTCTCGATGCAAGCGGGAGCCTTTAGGTTCGACGACGCCCACTACCGCTTTGCCAGGGCCGAGTACTCCATTCCTGTCTGGGTCTCGGCGACGGGGCCGAGGACTCTTGAGCTTGCAGGTCGCGTCGCCGACGGCGTCATCGTGCTGGCCGGCCTGCATCCAGACGGGATCCGCTTCGCTCTTGAGCATATTGACCGCGGTGCGGACCGGGCCGGCCGGAGCAGCCGACCGCCGGTCACCGTCTTCGCCTACGGCGCGATCGACGACGAAGATCCTGCCGCTGCATTCACGGCGGCACGGTCGATCGCGGCCTGGTTTCCGCAGACTTCGCCCGTCTACTGCGAGCTGGCCGGATTGCCGGCCAACCTGGTCGCCGCGGTTCGGAACCGCTACAGCGGCGGTGAGTTTCAGGAGGCAGCGACCGCCGCCGAGCTGCTGCCCGCAGACTTCGTCCGGCGGATGGCCCTGGCGGGCGACTCCGCGGAGGCATGCGCACACCTCCGCGACCTCGCTGAGCTCGGCATCGACCAGATCACCGTATTTCCGCTCGGACCGGAACGCATGCAGACCGTCGCCCGGTTCGCTGACTGCGTTGCCCGCACCCTGCCCGTATCGAGCTGATAGCGAGGACACCAGATGGCCACACTTGTCATCAACAACGGCACCGTGGTGACGATGGACGACGATAGGACGGTCTACTTCGGCGGGCACGTCGCGATCGACCAAGACCGCATCCTCGCGGTGGGGCCAGGTGAATACGCCGGCGAGGACGCGGGGACGGAAGTGATCGACGCCGCCGGCATGGTCGTCATGCCAGGCCTGATCGACCTGCACTTCCATACGGCGATCGGAAAGGGCTACAGCGATCACCTGCCCTTGTGGGAATACCTGGACGAGTGTTGGTACCCGCTCATCCGCAACCTCGACGCGGACGCCGCGTATTGGGCTGCGGCGGCGTCGTATCTGGAGTCGGTGAAGTCCGGTGTCACGACGGTCAACGACATGTACCGGCGGCTGCCTGACCTGGCCAGGGCTGCCGTTGATATCGGGATCCGGGCGGTGCTGTCGAACGATGTGGCGCTGAAGGAGCACAACCTAGACACGCTGCAGGACAACAAGGACGCCTACGACGCGGTGCACGGCCTGGCAGACGGCCGGATACAGGTGCGGGTCGGGATCGAGTGGCTGCCCCTGGCCTCGCCTGCCCTGCTGTCGGAGGCCCGGGCCCTGGCTGACGAGCTGGGCACGGGCATCCACGTGCACCTGAACGAGTCGCTGACCGAGGTGGAGGACTCCAAGCGGCGGTTCGGTCGCCGGCCAACCGAGGTGGCCTATGACGCGGGGCTGCTGGGACCGGACTGCGTCGCCGCGCACTGCGTGTGGCTGTCCGATACCGAGATCGCGCTCATGCGGGAGACAGGAACCCACATCTCGCACAACCCTTCGTCGAACGCCAAGCTGGGCAACGGGATCGCGCGGCTACCGGAGATGCTCGCGGCGGGCATCAATGTCGGCCTTGGTCACGACGCCGCCGAGTGCAACAACTCGTGCGACATGTTCGAGGTGATGAAGTTCGCCTCGCTGATGCACCGGGCCGCGCGCGTCGATGCCAGCCTGCAGCAGGCGCCGGACGTCGTGGCGATGGCTACCCGCAACGGCGCGGAGGCTCTCGGCCTGCAAGCCGGCCAGCTGGCCGCCGGGAAGAAGGCCGACGTGATCCTCGTCGATACCCGCAACGTCATGTTCACGCCGCTGGCCGATCACAATGCCGCGCAGATCTACTCCCATCTGGTCTTTGCCGCCAACGGCTCAGCCGTGAATACCACCATCGTTGACGGCAAGGTCCTGATGCGCGACCGCCAGCTAACGACCATGGACGAGAACACAATCCTCACCCAGGCGAATGTGGCGTTCCGCCGCGTGCTCGACCGGATCTCCTGAATGCCGAGCATGGAGCCCAGATGGCCAGCCGAGTTACCGAGCCCATGGCCCACCGGCAACTCAAGGACCTCGTGTACGTCCAGCTACGGGACGCGATTCTCAGCGGTACCCTGCCGCCGGGATACGCACTGCGTGAGGCTGAGCTCGCGGGACGGTTTGGCGTCAGCAAGACGCCGTTGCGCGATGCTCTTGTCCGGCTCCAGACCGAAGGGCTGGTGTCGATCCCGCCGTTCCGAAGCGCTGTGGTCACCGGGTACAGCCGCGAGGACCTGCGCGAGATTTACGGCGTGCGCGAGCTGCTGGAAGGGATGTGTGCGCGCGAGGCCGCACTGCACATTAGCGCCGACGACCTTGCCGCATTGACGGAGGTGATGCGCGACAGCCTGCGGTGCGTCTCAGGCGGAGAACTCCTGCTGGGGCAGGAGGACCATCTCGCTGCGCTCCTCGACCGCTTCGACACGATCATGTACGCACAATCTCGTAACCGTCGCATCGATGAGATGGTCGAGAACCTCCGCAATCATCTTCAACGCATCGGTCAGCTCACCACGCAGATTCCTGGCCGGACGGTGAAATCAGTCGCAGAACACCAGGCTGTCTATGACGCTATCGTCCAGGGTGACGGTAACGCAGCCGAGGCTGCGATGCGCCGCCACATCCGCTCGGTGATGGCCGATCAGCTGACCAATCTGGGCAGCTTATGTACCGGCACCTGATCGAGATCAGGTCCGCAACCACGAGGTGTCCCGTCTCAGCCATCCCGTCGTATGAGTCCTGCCGGACGACATGTTCGGCTGTCCGAGAGGAGGGCGGCCTGCTCGCCGCTGGCCGCGCATACTCGCGATCGAGCAAGTCCCTGGGCCGGCGCAGATGCGCCAACTCAGCGACCTCTAAATAGGCTGATCACCGATACTGACCGGCGGAGGGACGAAGACGTGGCAGACAGCTCGGTGCGGTGGGGGATCCTCGGGACGGGCGGGATCGCGAGGACGTTCGTGACCGATCTCCGGCTGACCGATTCCGGCGT
Organism: uncultured Actinomycetes bacterium; assembly: GCA_963795795.1. GTDB lineage: Bacteria > Actinomycetota > Actinomycetes > Streptosporangiales > Streptosporangiaceae > Palsa-504. The sequence goes on from CAWCJS010000003.1 coordinate 800,026, forward strand.
TGCCGTCGCCGTCGGGTCGCGTAGCCCGGGATCCGCGGACCGTTTCGCGGATGAGTTCGGCATCGCGAACCGGCATTCCAGCTACGAGTCCTTGGTGGCCGATCCGGACGTCGACGTGATCTACGTGGGGACGCCGCACCCGATGCACCACGACAACGCGATCCTCGCGCTGCGCGCCGGCAAGCACGTGCTGGTCGAAAAGCCGTTCACGATGAACGCCGCCGAGGCTCGCGAGGTCGTCCGGGTGGCGAGGGAGCACAGGCTGTTCGCCATGGAGGCGATGTGGACCCGGTTCCTGCCGCACGTGGCCACCATCCGGGACTGGCTGGCACGGGGCGTGCTCGGTGACATTGTTACCGTGACCGCTGACCACGGCCAGTGGTTCGCCGAGAACGCCGAGTTCCGGCTGTTCGCACCGGAACTGGGCGGCGGCGCGCTGCTGGACCTCGGCGTGTACCCGGTGTCGTTCGCGTCGATGGTCCTCGGCACGCCGAGCCGGATCGTATCCATGAGCGACCCGGCGTTCACCGGCGTGGACGCGCAGACGTCCATGTTGTTCGGCTACGACAGCGGCGCCCAGGCGGTGCTGACCTGCACTCTGCGGGCAAAGAGCCCCACGAGGGCTGCGATCGTCGGCACCGACGGGAGGATCGAGGTTGAGGGCGACTTTTACGCTCCCGCGGCCGTGACGCTCGTTCCGAGGAGTGGCGCCCCGACCCGCGTCGCGTCAGTGCACGAGGGTCGGGGCCTGCGCCACGAGGCCGACGAGGTCGCGCGTCGGCTGGCCGCTGGTGACCTGGAGAGCCCGTTGATGCCGCTGGACGAGACCATCTCGATCATGGAGACGATGGATGCGGTGCTAGCGCGTGCTCGGCAGAGCGCATGAATGACCGCCTCGCCGTAGTTTTCCTGGATGATCGCCTGCATTGTGGTCTCCGCGGTCGTAGTCGAGGTAGTCATCAGAGTCCCTTGTATGTCCAGGTGATCGGAAACGTCGGTCGGGTGCTAGGGACGACGGTCAGGCGTCGCTGTGCGATGCCCGCAGGGACGCCGCCGCCAGGGCGATGGCGGCGTATCCGCCGAGCACGGCGAGGGCCAGGCCGGGGCTGAGCAGTCCGGCCGAACGGTGGACGGTCACGGCCGCCTGGGTGGCGATGCCGGGCATGTACTGCCGCCAGCCGGCGGGCAGGAACTGGCCGACGGTGAGCCCGCCGATGATGATCAGCGCCAGGGTGGTGGCTGCGCCCGCGGTGTGCCGGATGATGCCGCCGAGACCGACGCCGATGACGGCGGTCAGGCTCACCGCCAGGGCCCCGAAGACCATGGCCTGTACCACGCCGGGATGGCCGATGGCCACCTGGGCGTGCTGGCTGGCGAAGATCCGCTGGCCGAGCTCGAAGCCCACCACGTTGCAGAGCAGGGCCACCGGGAACGCGAACGCGGCCACCGTGGCGGCCTTGGCCGCCAGCACGAGGTGCCGGCCGGGCATGGCGATGAACGTCGCCCGGATCATCCCGGTGGAGTACTCCGAGGTGACCGCCTTCACGGCAAGTGCGCCGAGGACCACCGCGGCGATCATGACCCCGAACATCGAGGCGCTGGCCGGGTCGAAGACCTGGCGCTGCTGGGCCGTCATGGTGTGCCACTGGCCGGCTTCGGAGAAGGCCACGGCGACCCCGAAGCCGATGGCCATGACCATGGTCAGGGCGGCGGTGCGCCAGGTGGAGGGCAGGGTGCGCAGCTTGGTCCACTCCGCCCGGGCGATCCTGCGGGTCGTGATGGTGTGAGTCATGGTGCTCATGTCAGATTCCTTCGCTCGAGACGGCCAGCTGGCCGGCGTGGCGGAAGGTTCCGGATTGGCCGTCGGGGCCGGGCGGCGGCGGCCCGCCAGATCTGGGCCGCGAGCAGGATCATCGCGACGGCGAACGGCAGCATGTACAGCACGACCTTGGGGCCGATGGCGCCCTGCTGCTCGGCGAGGAACAGGCCGGCGGTGAACAGGACGGCCAGCCAGCGCGGCACCCGGCGGCTGCGCCACAGCGCATACCCCATGACGAACGGCGCGGTGTATTCGCCGACGAAGTAGACGTACTCGACGACCTGCGCCGGCCTGGAAGCGAAGCTGGTCGCCAGGAACCGGGCGGCCGCGGTCTGGGTCGTGTGCGCCGAGGCCGCCGCCGCGAGGCCGATCCCGCCCAGGACGTTGAACACGGCCCCGGCGAACGCGCCCAGGCCGCCCAGCACCGCGGCGATGGTGGCGATGACCCAGCCGCGCCCGGTGACCAGCTTGGCGATCGCCGCATACGACACCGCCAGGGCGCCGAGCGCCAGCACCGACAGCGAGCCCGACAGGTACAGCTGGGAGGAGTGGGCCGCCGCGATGGGCAGCAGCCGGAGCGCGGTGGCCGTATTGGTGACCACCTGGTCGGTGCCCCTAGGGTCCAGCGCCTCGGCGCCGATGTAAAGCACGGCGGTGACGGGCAGGAAGGCGGCTAGCAGCCGCATGCGGACCCGGGCCGCGTTACCGGTGGGCTTCCCGGTGGTGGCGGTGATCGGTCATGTCAGATCCCCTTGCTCGAGCCGACCAGCTGGCTGGCGTGGTAGTCGGTTTCGTCTCGGGTCAGGTCGAAGAAGGCTTCCTCGAGCGTGGCGCTGTGGGTGGCCAGCTCGACTAGGGCGATGTCGTGGGCGCACGCGACCGCGCCGATCGCGGCGGCGTCCAGGCCGGTCACGACCAGGGCGCCGCCGGGGCCGTTCTCCAGCAAGGCGCCGCGCCGGCTGAGCGCGTCGGCCAGCAGGCCCTGCTGTACGGCCCGGACCCGGACCGACGGGGCGGAGTTCCGGTTGACGAACTCGTCGGTGCTGGCGTCGGCGATGATGCGGCCGCGGCCGATGACGAGCAGGTGGTCGGCGGTCTGGGCCATCTCGCTCATCAGGTGGCTGGACAGGAACACGGTGCGGCCCTGGGCGGCCAGCGACTTCATCAGGTTCCTGATCCACAAGATGCCGTCGGGGTCCAGGCCGTTGATCGGCTCGTCGAACAGCACCGTCTCGGGGTCGCCGAGCAGGGCCGCGGCGATGCCGAGCCGCTGGTGCATGCCGAGCGAGAAGGTGCCCACCCGCTGGCCCGCGACGTCGCTGAGCCCGGCGATATCGAGCACTTCGCTGACCCGGCGGCGGGTGATGCCGTTGCTGTCCGCGAGCCACGTCAGATGACTGGCGGCGCTGCGGCCGCCGACGATGGCCTTGGCGTCCAGCAGCGCGCCGACCGACCGCAGCGGGTCGGTCAGCTCGCGGTACGGCTGGCCGTCGATCAGGACGGAGCCGGAGCTCGGCGCATCAAGGCCCAGGATCATCCGCATGGTGGTCGACTTGCCGGCCCCGTTCGGGCCGAGGAAGCCGGTGACCCGGCCGGGCCGGACGACGAAGGAGGCTTCGTCGACCGCAACCGTGTGGCCGTAGCGCTTGGTGAGGTGCCGCGCCTCGATCATTGTTCGTCCTTCCCTCGAGCTGAGTGGTTCTGGCTGGTTCTTCTTGATGGCAGCCTGCGCCCGGCGGCTGAGGCGGCACTGTCGTGGCGCTGAGGCGGGACCTATGGTGGCCTCATGCGGGTACGGCTGTTCGGTGAGCTCGAAGCGGTGGCTGCGGGCGTGCCGGTGCCGGTCCGCGGGGCCAAGCAGCGGGCGCTGCTGGCCCTGCTGGCGCTGCGGCCGGGGCAGCCGGTCAGCGCCGACCGGCTGATCGACGTGCTGTGGGGCGACGGGCAGGCGGCGAACCCGGCCAACGCCCTGCAGGCCCAGATCGGCCAGCTGCGCCGCACCCTCGGGCCCGCGGCGATCCTCACCACCGAGGCCGGCTACGCCCTGGACGCCGGTCCCGAAGACGTCGACGTGGTCCGCTTCGAGCAGCTGGTGGCCCAGGGACGCCGGCTGGCGGAGGCGGGCCAGGCCGCGGACGCGTCCGCCGCCCTGGGCGAAGCGCTCGGGCTGCGGCGCGGGGAGCCGCTGGCCGACTTCACTTATGCCGGCTTTTTCGATGCCGAACGGGCCCGGCTGGACGAGCTGACCCTGGTGGCGATCGAGACCCGGGCCGGAGCGGACCTGGTGCTGGGCCGCCACGGCGAGCTCGCCGCCGAGCTGGAAGCCTGGTGCCGGGCGCACCCGCTCCGCGAGCGGCTGTGGGAGCTGCTCATCCTGGCCCTGTACCAGGCCGGACGGCAGGCCGAGGCCCTGGCCGCCTACACCGACGTCCGTGACCGGCTGGCCGGCGAACTCGGCATCGACCCCGGCCCTCCCTGCGCGACCTGCAGGCCCGGATCCTGGCCCAGGACCCGTCGCTCAGCCCCGAACCGGTCCCGCCCGAACCGCTGCCCTCCGAACCGCTGCCGCCCGCGGGCTCCCCCGGGCCAGCCGCCCTGCTCGAGACGAAGTTCTACGTCCCGAGGTCACGGCGTGATCTGGTGCCGCGTCCGCGCCTGGCCGAGCGGCTGGATCGCGGGTCAGCGTCGAAGTTGATGCTCGTCTCCGCGCCCGCTGGCTTCGGCAAGACCACGCTGCTCACCGAGTGGCTGGCGGCGGGACCGGCCGCGCCGGCCGATCAGCGGCTGGCCGCGTGGCTCTCGCTCGACCGGGGCGACAACGATCCCGCGTCCTTCTGGACCTATGTGATCGCCGCGCTGCGGACGGTGGCATCCGGGGTCGGCGAGAGTGCGCTGGCCCTCCTGCAGGCGCCCCGGCCGCCCCCGATCGAAACGGTGCTTACCGCGCTGCTCAACGACCTGGGCGCCATCGCGGGTGACATCGTGCTGGTGCTCGACGACTACCACGTCATCGACGCGCGCGAGGTGCAGGACGGGATGGCGTTCCTGCTCGACCATCTGCCTGCCGCAGCTGCACGTGGTGATCGCCAGCCGGGCCGATCCCGCGTTGCCGCTGGCCCGGTTGCGGGCGCGCGGCGAGCTGGCCGAGATCCGGGCGGCCGAGCTGCGCTTCACGCCCGATGAGGCGGCGGCGTACCTCAACGAGATGATGGGCCTGCGGCTGACGGCGCGGGACGTGGCCGCGCTGGAGGGACGCACCGAGGGCTGGATCGCCGCGCTCCAGCTGGCGGCGCTGTCGATGCAGGGGCGAGACGACGTGGCCGGCTTCATCGCCGGCTTCGCCGGGCGATGATCGTTACGTCGTGGACTACCTGGCCGAGGAGGTGCTGCAGCGTCAGCCCGAACGTGTCCAGGCCTTCCTGCTGCAGACCTCCATCCTGGGCCGGCTGAGCGGTCCGCTGTGCGATGCGGTCACCGGGCAGGGCGGCGGCAAGGCCATGCTGGAGGCGCTGGACCGGGGGAACCTGTTCCTGGTCCCGCTGGATGACCGCCGCCGGTGGTATCGCTACCACCATCTGTTCGCCGACGTGCTGCAGGCGCGGCTGCTCGACGAGCAGCCCGGCCAGGTGCCGGGCCTGCACCGGCGGGCGAGCGCGTGGTACCAGCAGAACGGCGAGCCGTCCGAGGCCATCGGCCACGCGCTGGCCGCCCGGGATTTCGACCGGGCGGCGGACCTGATCGAGCGGGCGATCCCGGCCATGCGCATAACCAGGCAGGAAGCCACGGTGCACGGCTGGCTCAAGGCGCTCCCCGACGAGGTGGTCCGGGTCAGGCCAATGCTCAGCTTTGCCGTCGCCGGGGCGCTGCTGACGGGCGGCGAGCCCGAGGAAGTTGAGGTCCGGCTGCGAGACGCCGAGCGGTGGCTGCAGGAGGCAACAGCTACCGGTGAGGGATCCCCGGCCCCGCCCGGCGAGATGGTGGTGGCCGATGAGGAGGAATACCGCCGCCTCCCGGGGGCGATTGAGCTGTACCGTTCCGCCCTGGCCCTGGTCCGGGGCGATGTGCCCGGCACCGTGAGGCACGCCCGGCGGACGCTCGATCGTGCGCTTACGGAGGACCACGGCGTCCGCGCCGGGGCAGCGGGGTTCCTGGGGCTCGCGTTCTGGACGAGCGGGGATCTGGAGGCAGCGCATCCGGCGTGGGCGCAATGCGCGGCGGGACTACGGCGGTCCGGGCAGATTGCCGATATCTTCGGCTGCGCGATCGCGATGGCGGACATCCGGCTGGTGCAAGGCCGCCTCGGCGAGGCGATGCGCACCTACGAGCAGGCCTTGCAACGCGCATCTGAGCAGGACGGGCCGGTTCTGCGGGGCACGGCAGACATGTACGTGGGGATGAGCGAGGTCCACCGCGAGCGCGGCGATCTGCAGGCCGCCACCCAGCAGTTGCTGCGCAGCCAGGAGCTGGGCGAGCACAACGGGCTGCCGCAGAACCCGTACCGCTGGCGGGTCGCGATGGCCCGGATACGCCAGGCTGAAGGAGACCTGGGCGGCGCACTCGATCTGCTCAACGAGGCGGAGCGCCTGTATGTGGGCGACTTCTTCCCGAACGTACGGCCGGTCCCGGCGTTGAAGGCCCGGGTCTGGATCGCACAGGGCAGGCTCGGTGAAGCACTGGGCTGGGCGCGTGAGCAGGGCCTGTCCGCGGATGACGACCTCAGTTACCTGCGCGAGTTCGAGCACATCACCCTGGCCAGGATGCTACTGGCGCGATCCCGGGGTGAGCCCGTCCACCAGGCTGACCCGGCTGCTGGAGCGCCTGCTGCTGGCGGCGGAAGAGGGCGGCAGGACGGGACGCGTCATCGAAATCCTGGTGCTTCAGGCGCTCGCGCTCCAGGCACCTGGGCACATCCCGGCTGCGCTGACCTGCCTGGAACGGGCCCTGACGCTGGCTGAACCGGAGGGTTACGTCCGGGTCTTCGTCGATGAGGGCCCGCCGATAGGTTCCCTGCTGAGAGCCGCCGCGAAACAGGGGACTGACCCGGGACTATGTCCGCCGGCTCCTGGCCGCGGTGAGCCAGACCAGGCAGGACAGCCCGGTCAGGCAGGCCTTGATCGACCCGCTGAGCGAGCGTGAGCTGGATGTGCTCCGGCTGCTCGGAACCGAGCTGGACGGCCCGGCCATCGCCCGCGAGCTCATGGTGTCCCTGAACACCGTGCGGACGCACACCAAGAACATCTACGCCAAGCTCGCCGTGACCAACCGCCGGGCCGCGGTCCGCCGAGCCGCGGAACTCGACTTGCCGCGAACCCGCAACCGGTAACCCTGATCCGTCGGTCACGGATCATCACCTCAATCCCCACGTGTGGTGATGCCAGCTCACCACGTCCGCTCCTAGCGTTCGACCCATGAACGACACACCCGACGGCCACCAGGACAGCCCTGGACGGTGCGAGATCCGCCTCAAGGGGCACCTCGCTGCCCGGTGGGCCGCCTGGTTCGACGGGCTGACCCTCACCCACCACGGCGACGGCACCACCATCATCCATGGCCAGGTAGCCGACCAGGCCGCGCTCTATGGCCTGCTGCAGAAGATTCGCGACCTGGGCCTGCCCCTGATCTCGGTCAATTACGTCGAACCCGGCCCTGCGCCGATGCCCCCACCCAGACCCGGTAACTCAGCCATCCGCGAATAGGAGACCGACGTGACGACCACCGTACAGACCCCCGCCGCGAAAACGACGAAAAGACTCCCGATGACCTCAACCAGAAAGACCGCGCTCGTCGCGGGTGTGTTCTACCTGATCACCTTCGTCTCGATCCCCACCCTCGCCATCTACCGCCCGGTGCTGAACCACCGGGACTGGGTCCTCAGCTCCGGCTCCAGCACCGGCGTGCTGGTGGGCGGCTTCCTGGAGGTGATCGTCGCCCTGGCCGGCATCGGCACCGCCGTCACGCTGTACCCGGTGGTCAAGCGGCAGAACGAAGGCGTCGCGCTCGGGTTTGTCACCGCCCGCGTCCTGGAAGCCGCCATGATCTTCACCGGTGTCGTCAGCCTGCTGTCGCTGGTGACCTTGCGGCAGGACCTGGGCGGAGCGGCCGGAGCCAATGCGGCCGCCCTGGTCACCGCCGGCGCGTCGCACGTCGCGGTCTACAAGTGGACGTTCCTGCTCTCGCAGACCCTCATGCCGGGCATCAACGCGCTGCTGCTGGGCTCGCTGATGTACCGGTCCCGGCTGGTGCCCCGGATCATTCCCGCGCTGGGACTCATCGGAGGCCCCCTGCTCATCATCGCCGTATTCGCCACGCTGCTCGGGCAGCACTCCTCCCTGACCGGGCTGGCCGGCCTCCCGGTGATCCCGGTAGCGGCCTGGGAGCTCTCGCTGGGCGTATGGCTGGCCTTCAAGGGCTTCAAGCCCTCCCCGATCACCGCTGGAATAGACGCGGCCAGCACGCCGCGCGCCTACCAGGACGTCGCGGTCTGACCCCGGCACGACGACACGGCCGGGCCCTCGAAGGGCCCGGCCGTTCCGTGCTCACCGGACCCGCCTCACCGGCAGGATGGCGGCGGCTCCGATGATGGCGCAGAGTCCGGCGACCATATACAGCACGCCGTAGCTGCCGCCTCCGCGGCCGATCGCCAGGATGGCCGGCGCGATCGCCGGCGCGATGGAAAAAGGAAGAGCGCCGGCGACGTTGAACACGCCGAGATCCTTGGCCGCGTTGCGCTTGTCGGGCAGCACGTCCACCACGAGCGCGAGGTCGACGGCCGCGTACACGCCGAAGCCGAGTCCGCTGATGGCCATGCCGACCAGGAAACCGCTGAAGTTGCTGGCGACGGCGATCACGAACAGCCCCAGGCCGTACACGACCGACGCGGTCAGGACGAAGATCTTCCGCCGGCCGGTCCGGTCCGAGAGTTTCCCGCCGAGGAGGGAAGCGGCGACGATGACGGCGGCCTGGACGAGGGTGCCCAGGAATATCTGCTGCGGCACATCGGCCTTGGCGGTGCCGATCTTGTCCAGCAGGTAGTAGGCCTGGTAGGTGACCAGGAACGCGTAAGCCAGGACGAACATGAAGCGGCTGGCGAAAGCCCAGGAGAAGTCGCGGGTTCTTCCGCGGGTTGACGTAGAACGTGCCGGCGAATTCCCGCAGCGACCATTTCGGCTTATCCGCCCTGGCCAGCCGGCGATCGTTCAGGGTGACCGCGAAAAGGAGGATGAAAAATCCGCCGATCGCGCACGGGGCCAAGAACATGGCGAGCAGGCTGCCGGTGAACAGTTTGACCACGAACGCGCCGCACACCGATCCGATAGGCGTGCAGACACCCAGCACACCGGAGACCTGGCCGCGCTGGACGGACGGGATCTGGTCGGGGATGACCGCCACCATCGCGGCGAGCAGCGCGTTGAAGCACAGCTGGGTGATGCACCATCCGAGCAGGACGACCGGGATGCTGGGGGCCAGTGCGACAATTACGATGCCGAGGGAACCGCCCGCCAGGCCGGTGACCATCCAGGGCCGCCGCATGCCCAGCGGCGACGCGGTGCGGTCGCTCATCCGGCCGAAGAACGGATTAGCGACCATGGCCAGCAGGGCGCCGACCGCGGCGACAAGCGCCAGGCTGGCCGGTGCCCGTTGGTTCCCGACCAGCGAGTCCACCTTCAAGGCCAAGGTGACCAGCAGGGGCGCGAGGAACAGCAGGTTAGTGCTCATGTACGCCAGCGTGTACAGCGAGATGAAACCCCATCCGACCCGGTGCGCCGCGGGCGGCTCGGGCTCCAGCGCAGCCTCAAAACGGTTGGACCCCGTACTCCCGCGACTAGTCCTGTGGTCTTGACCTGCCGATGCCGTAACCTGCGCCGATGTACGTGATCTCCGGGACGTCACGGCTAACCTGCCCCGCCCATGTCATGGCCCGATCCCGTCGAAGGATGCGCACAGCCGGTGATGTGCTCACCGTCCCGTACCAAGTACGGGTTACCTGACGCGGCACTGCCACGTGCCACCTCAGGTCGACTGCGCGCCAGGTGCCACCGAGGTCCAGAGCAGCCGGAAGGAATCCCAATCTCGTTTACACGCAGAGAAACGAGGACGCCTCCTCCGTCAGGACGCTACGCCCGATCCGCCGGAGGGACAAGGGCGACCGCGGCCGGGGCGGTGCCGTCACGTCCTGACGGCCCAAGATCTGCCGCTTCGGCCTGGCATGGCGCGACCGATCTGGTTAGGCTCACTCGGCGTGGAGGGCGGACGCGGTACTGGTCCTGGCGGCCCAGCCCGCTGGGAGCAGCGCTCCGATGACCGCGGTGACGACTCCGGACAGGGCAAGGATGGCGAGCTCCGGAGTTCGGTACACGTTCAGGAAGCTGGCCGGCAGCTCTGTGCCGGCGGCGGCGGCCATGCGGGGGAGTACATAATGGTGCAGCGCGACGCCGGCCGGGACGGCGATCACGCCCGCCGTTAGGCCGGTCACGGCGACCGAACATGACAGACCATGGCGATGACCTGCCGTGGAGTCATGCCGATCGACCTTGAACGCCCCCAGGTCGCGGGTTCGTTCCCTGGTTTGCAGGACCACGGTGTTGAGTACGCCGAGCCCGGCCACTATCGCTAGCAGCAGCGTCAGGATGCTGATCAGGCTGATCACGACCGGGAGGCCCCTGCGTGTCGTTGTTCGTGCTGACCTGGTACGCGAGGTCCGAGCCCGGTCGGTCGCAGCTGAGCCTGCACTGGCAGTGCCCGACGCGTTGTCCTGCGAGGTCGTCCGCCCAGACGTCGGGACGCCTGTCCCGTGCATGACGCCGTGCGGTCTCTCGGTCTTACTGGTGCACTGTCGGAGAGGTCGAGACTTCCTGGCGGGCACGCGCCGAGGCGGGTCACACGTGACGAACAACGTTCCGGACATCGAGAACCTCCGACGTGCACACGAGGCGGACGGTGAGCGGGGTTCCGCCTCATCACGTGTCCGACCTCACGTTTCCGCGACAAAAGCGTATGTCGTCCCGGCTCGGGGCGGCACTCGCTGCCGCCGCGGCACGACTGCGAGACAGGCCGTTGCGGCGGCCTGCTCTGCTGCGCCCGCCTGCGTGATCTCGGAGTGCTCGCAGGGCCGACAACGGTCGAGGGCCGGGTCCACGACGAATGTAAAGGACAAATCGAAGCGGACTTCGAGAGTTGCCGGGAAGTCGAGCAGGTGGATCGCCGTACCCGACCATGGTCATGCACCCTTAACTGGTAATGCGACATGCTGACTTGAGACGAGTAGCAGCCTCGGCTTGGCACCTGCGGTATGTACGCCACACCAACGACTCTCGATGAGTAAGACAGCTCATGACGATGTGGCTGAGGAGGACGACCGCGCGTCCTGGAAGGCAACGACGAGGACGAGGTCATCCGGCTCTTCATAGCTGTAGAGGATCAGCATCCACCGCCATGGGCCGAGGATAAATCGCAGCGGCGTCCAGCGTCCGTCTAGCTGTCGCCCGATCCGGGGAAATTGCTCTAGCGATCGTAGCAAGCGCCTGACTCGCTCCCTGGTATCAGGGGGAAGGCTGTGCGTGATGATCATGCGCTCAAGGTCTTTGACCGCGTCTGAGCTCAGCCTGACCTCAGACAACGGTCAGAGCTCGTCGAGCGAGATCGTCTCGCCCGTCCGCGCGCGGTCCAGGCTTCGCATGGCGCGCTCGTAAGCACCAGGGATGCCGTCGAGTACCTCGACGATGTTGCGCGCGTCGGGATCGGCTTCCTCGATGGCGGTTGAGAGCAGTGACCGTGCAAGGGTGCCTTCCTGCACGTGGGTACGTTCGGCAAGCCGCGCCAGTCGTGCCGCGTGCTCTGGGTCCAAGGTGACATTCAGCCGATAACCACTTCGCTCCATGCGACAGAGGATACTACACGGAACAGCACGAACCGTGTACGTGACCTTGCGCCAACCGTTGGGGGAGAGGTCCCGGCCCTCGCCCCAGGTGTGGCTCAGCCCTTCGTGCGGCCGGTTCTGCCAGCCGATCGCCCACTCCTCGAACAGTTCCTGCAGCTGGGCAACCGTCCAGGTGGCTTCCTCCGCAACGTCTGGTGTCCCGTGACAATGAAGATTCCGCAGTGCATGTCGCTGACCTGAGAAGAGGAATCTGTATTGTCGATCCGCGGCTGACGCAGTGTCCGGTTTGCCTGTTTTTGTCGGGTGGCGGGGACGGCTTCTGCCAATGAAGATTGCTCACGGCGAGCTTTTGCGGCTGGCTGCATGCGGCGGCGATGGCGTCCGGGTAGGCCGCGGCAAGGAACAGTTCCTGCGAACTGGATTCGACGGCAGACCGGGGGTTGGACTCGATGAGTGCCATCATCCGGCGTTTCCATGCCTGGTCGTTCGCATCGGCGGGCGCCTGGGTCCTGGAGTAGATCAGCTGCTCGGCGGTGCAGTGGCGGAGCAGCCTGCGTGCCCGGCGCTCGGCGTCCGGGATGCCGGGGCAGCCACTGACGCTGAACTGGGGTGTTTCCGGCCCGGGGAGCCAGATCCCGTGCCTGATGCAGAGCTGCTGGTAGGCGGGAAGATGAACCGGGACCTGCTGCTGGATGCCGCGGGCGGCGGTGCAGAGCCGGCATGCGATAGCGGCCCGGAGAGGCCGGCCGCGCTTCCCGCCGAAGGCGGGGAGCGCGGCCTTGATGGCTGCCGTGGTTGAGCCGCTGATCACGGCGAGTCTCGCGGCGGCGTCGTCCGCCCAGGGGACGAGACGGCTGGGCTGCCAGCGGTCGTCGTGCCACCGGGCCTTGACGCGGAACCAGTGCGGGAGGGTGTCCAGGAGGGCGTCGGGGCTGGTCCGGTTGACGGCGGCGAGCCGCCCGAGGAACGACGTCAGGGTCTCGCCGGCCATCGGGGCCGCCGTTTTGGCAGCGGGAACGGCTGCGGGCTCCGGGCCGCGGATGGTGGTGAGTATCCGCTCATGCTCGCGGGGTGACAGTCGGGGCATGGGTGCGTCTGGATTCCGTGGCGTTCCAGTGCCCGGTAGAACGTTGCCCTGGACCCGCTGAAGCCCAGGACGGAAAGCTCGGCGAGCAGGGCGGGCGTCCGCAGGTGCGGGTCGTCGGCAAGCCGGCGCCGGCAGTAGGCGATATAGGGCGCGAATTCGTCGTCCCGGGCTGCGGGCTCGCCTGGGGTGCGCCGGCCGCGGACGTAATCGCGGATCGTGGTGATGCTGTGGCCGCGGGCCTCGGCGATCTCGCGGATGCTTTTCCCGGCGGCGTGCTCGGCCACGATCAGCTCGGCCCGGTCGCGGGGCAGCATGCGCGTCATCGTTTCGGCGCCGTCCGGGGCGGTGGTGCCTGCGCGGTCATGTCGATGGCGATCTTGTCGAGGCTCTTGCGGGTGATCTTCTCGGTGCCGTCGAGGATGGCCTGGCAGGATGCGTCACGCAGGAGCCAGAGCAGGCTGCCGATCATGCCGCGGGTGCGGCGGTGCAGGTAGTCCGCGAGCGTGACGAGGGTGCCGTCCTCGTGGCGGTAGAGCCGCAGGGATCCCTCGACCGCGGCGACGAGGGCGGACCATTCCAGGCCGGGGGTGAACGCGCTGGTCGGGATCAGGGTGAACCGGCCGGCGACCTGGTCGCCGCGAGGGCCGGCCAGCAGGGCCCCGCGGTCCAGCCCGATGCCGGCATAGACAAAAGTGGCGGGCAGCCTTTCGGAGAAATACTTCAGGGTGTCAGATGCCTCGGCGCCGGCACGGGTGGCCATGTCCAGGTTGTGCAGCTCGTCCACGATGATCATGGTCACGCGGGTATCCAGGCATATGCCGCAAACCGACTCGATCACGTCGGTGATGTTGGCCCGGCGGGGAACCGGGAGGCAGAGGAACCGGGCGAGTTCCGTCGCGATCATCTTGCCGGTCGCGGCCGGCGGGACGGTGATGTAGATGACGGGGATGTCGTCGCGGGAGTGCGGGTTCCGGTGCCGGTGGGTCAGCTCGGCGGTCTTGCCGAGCTGGGTGACGGCCGTGGTCTTCCCGGTCCGGGCCGGCCCGGACACCATGAGCCCGGACCGGCCGTAATGGGCGAGGCGGTTCATGCGGATCAGGTCCCCGCCCCGCTTGACGATCCGCCCGATGACCGGGGTCTGGACCACGACCAGCCGGGAGTGGTGCTCCAGCCGTTCCTCGTCGTGGCAGGCCCGCTTGCCGTCCTCGAGCGAGAGCCAGTCTTGTTCGGGGAGCAGGTCCGGGACCGATGGCACGGCGGCCACGAACTGCCGCCACCCGGTCAGCGTGGTGAGCTGGACCGCGGTATCGGCGCCGCCCGCGGCGGGCGGGGTCACCGCCATTTCTCCGCCTCGCGGAACGGGTCGAAGATCGGCATCGGGACGATGGCCTCCGTGTCGCCCGCCTCACCCGCGCCGCCGTCAGGATCTCCGGCCGCAGGCTCATCTTCCGGTTCCGGCCCGGCCGGCACCGACGGGCCGGCGGCCCGGGTGCGGGCTGCGACACGCCGCCCCCGTTTCGCGGGCGCTGCCGCGGGAACATCGCCGGGGCCCTGGCCGGCCCGGGTGAGCAGGTCCTCGACCGCGTCGGCGAGCTCGGCCTCGGTGGCGGCGGGCATCAGCTTGCGGGCGTGGTCCCAGGCCAGTTCCCCGAACGGGGTCGCGACCCGGTGCAGCTGGGTCCAGAACACGGTGATCCAGCCGCCGTTCCAGTGGTCGCGGACCCAGATCCGCGAGATGTCGTAGGGATCGCGGTGGACTTCCCACAGTCCCTTGCGGGCGGTGACCCCGGAATGCTGCATCCGCCGCGGGTTCAGCTCCTTCCCGTCATAGACGCGGCGGCTGATCTTAATGCCGTAGGCGTTCACGGCCCGCCAGGTGGCGGGGAGCAGCTCGATGTAATCGTCGGGCGACAGGGCCAGAGGCACGTAGCCGGCGGTCTCGGTCAGGGCGGCGTACTTCTCGTTCGGGCTGAACGCCCGGCCGGGATGCAGCGGGTCGCGGAGCCCGTCGTGCGGCCGTGCCTGCCAGATGATCAGCCACTGGTCGAGGAGGTCCTGCAGCTCCGGCAGCGACCACACGGCCTTCTCCCCGGTGTGGCGGCCGCGGTGTTCCGGGCTGCGCCCGGTATAGCCGGACACGTACTGGGCGAACATCGTCGCGACCGACCCCAGCATTCTCTCGATGTGCGGCTTGTCGGTTCCGGTGGCCTTGCGGGCAGGCTGGAAGCTGATGCCCAGGAACGCGCACGATGCCTTGAACGATTCGGAGACGAACACCTTGCCGTGATCGACGACGATCACCTGGGGGATGATGACCGGGCGGGCCGCGGCGTGCTTCAGCCGCTCGTCGATGCTGAGCATCCGGCGGAACGGCAGGGCGGACTCCGACATCCGCATCGCCTCCGGCCAGCCCGGCCGCATCGGCTCCGGGGTCACCGTCCGGGCCAGCAGCACGCTCGCGTCCACCGACTTCGTCGTCGGCCGCAGCACAGCCGCGGTCACCGTCCTGGTCGCGACGTCGATGATCCCGGTCAGGTCCACCCGGTCCGGGATCCCGTTGTCCAGGCGGACCAGCACGTCCAGCGGCGTGGAGTCGATCTGCATCACGTCACCGGGCGCAGCCGCCGCCGCATGCCCGAACGGCCCCTCGGGCCGGGCGGCCAGCGACCGGCGGGTCCTCGCCGACCCGGTCGTGTGACGGCCCGCCTCCAGCCGGCCGAACAGGCGGTAAAGGGTCCGCTCCGACGGCAGCCTCCCCGCCCCGCCGCCGTCCTCGGCAAGGATCTCCCTGGTCCGCCGGAACACGAACGCCGCAGTCTTCGTCGAGTCCCCGGCTGCCTCGCCGATCGCCTTCCGCATGGCCGCGACCACGGCGGCATCGGCCCGGCCGTGCGGCGGCACCCGCCGCCGGGCCCGGTAATCGACCATGCCGGCCAGGCCCCGCTCCTGGTAACGCCGGCGGCGCTTGGCGACCGCGCTCGCCGTGACCGGGTGCCCGGCAGCCGTCAGCTCCGCGGCCTTGGCCTGCTCCCGGCGGGTCAGCG
>CAWCJS010000004.1:0-206032 GCA_963795795.1 uncultured Actinomycetes bacterium
AACGTAATGCCTCTCCCGGTTGGGTTGAGCTTGTAACCTCAGGTGTGTAAATGTTTTTGAATTGTTAGATTTACCTGGTCCTATCGTAGCCGGCCAGGGTAGGCATCGTCGAGCTCGCTGAGGGCCTCGCGCCAGCCCATGACCCGCTGGCCCTCCACGAGGCGGGCGGGCTGGTCCGGGCGCTTGCCGGTGTCCTGGCGGCGGGCGGCGCGCTCGCGGGCGCGCTTGTCCTCGATGTTGATGATGGCCAGCCAGAGCAGCTTGACCACCGCGTCGTCGGTCGGGTAGTGGCCGCGGGCCTTGGTGACCTTGCGGAGCTGGTAGTTCAGCGACTCGATGCTGTTGGTGGTGTAGAGCAGCTTGCGGACCGCGGGGCTGAACGCCAGGAACGGGGTGAAGGCGTCCCAGGCGTCCTCGAACACCCTCGCGGCCTGCGGGTACTTGCGGCCCCACGGGGAGGCGGCGAACGCGGCCAGGGCGTCGAAGGCGGCCTCGGCGGTCGGCGCGGTGTAGATCGTGCGCAGCTCTTTGGCGACCTCGCCGGCGTCGCGGCGGGCGACGGGCCGCAGGGCGTTGCGGATCAGGTGAACGACGCAGCGCTGCACGACGGTGCCGGGGAACGCGCCGGTGATGGCGTCCTCGAACCCGGTCAGGCCGTCGCAGCAGGCGATCAGGATGTCCCGCACGCCCCGGTTGCGCAGGTCCGTCATGACGCCGCCCCAGAACCGGGCGCCCTCCCCGGCGGTAGCCGCCTCCGGCGCCGTCTTGGCCAGCCAGATCCCCAGCACGTGCTTCTCCCCGTCCGCGTCGATCCCGATCGCGATGTAGGCGGGCTTGTTCTGCACCACCTGGTTGTCCCGGACCTTGACCACGATCGCGTCCAGGAACACCACCGCGTATACCTGCTCCAGCGGCCGGGCCTGCCAGGCGCGGACCTCCTCCAGCACCTGATCGGTGATCCGGGAGACCGTCTCGTGGGACAGCTGGGTGCCGTAGACCTGCTCCAGGTGGTGCAGGATGTCCCGCACGGACATGCCGTGCGCGTACAAGCTGATGATCATGTCGTCCAGGCCGCCGGCGATCCGCCCCGAGCGCTTGGGGATCAGCAGCGGCTCGAAGGTGCCGGCCCGGTCCCGCGGCACCGCCAGGCCCACCGGCCCGACCCCGGTCTGCACCGTCTTGGCGATGGTGCCGTTGCGGGAGTTCCCCGAGTGATGCCCGGCCGGGTCGTGCCTGCCGTAGCCCAGGTGCGCGGTCAGCTCGGCCTCCAGCGCCCGCTCCAGCACCGCCCGCACCAGCTCCCCGAGCATCGACCCCTCACCGGTCAGCCGGAGCCCTCCGGCCGCGTCCTTCGACCGTTCCAGCAGCTCGTCCAGCAGCCGGTCATCCATCAGCTCCCGCAGCGGCACCCGCGCCGGGTCCTGGCCGCCCGGAAGAGGGCTTCCCCCGTCGCCATACGGATCATCCCCGGCCATCCCCGGCATCGCGCCGTTACCGCGCACCGGGGCATCTTGCCCCGTGTTTCCCCTGTTCACGGACTTCACTGTTGTTCTCCCCCCGATTCAGCGGGTGTCCCCGCCCAGCATATGATTACCCTGTGTTACTCCTTTACACACCTAGAGTGATACCCCCGTTGGGTTGCCGCTTTGGCCGGCCCGGGTACCGTGCGTTGCGCGGGTGCGCCTCGGCGGGGCAGTCTTCCTGCGGCGCAAGTGATACCTGCGTGTCCCGCGTTGCGTCAGTAAGCTCCCGCGACGGTCCTGCCGGAAAAGATCTTGGATGTCCGTGCTCGACGGAAGAACGGGCGCCGTATCTGACGCCTTTTCTCTCCTTGCGTTTTAACCAAAATTGCGCTTAAGGCGGGGTTGCCGGCATTTGGGGTTGGAGTGTGACGTAGCGGGCGTGGTGGTGGTTGTTGCGGTGTTCGCGGGACAGCATGGGCGCGGCCGCCGCATCCTCGGAAGGTCAGGCGAATGATCTACCGGGAAGGGCGGCGGCCGTGGTGTCCAGTATGGCGTGGCAGCAGCGGTGGTGTCAGCCGGGCGGGCGGCGGTGGCGGAGCTGGCCGGGTTCCGGCAGCGGTTGTCGGGGTGCCTGTGGCGGCGTGCGGATGCGTTGTTCGAGCTGGGTGATGCGGTGCTGACCGCGGCGCCGGGCCGGCCGCTGCCGTATTTAAGCCTGGAGCCGGCGTTCCGCCGTGGCCACGGCATGGTCTATCAGGGGCTGGCGGCGGGCCGGATCGGCGAGGAGGGGCTGCGGGAGCTGCTGGTGGCGTGCCGGCCGCGGGACTGGCCGCTGGCGTTCGCGATCGACGCGTCGGCGTATCCGCGGCCGGAGGCGCAGACCAGCCCAGGCCGGGCGTTCCATCACGCCGCGGGCCCCCATGGTAAGGACGGGGCGGTGGCCGGGTGGGCGTTCCAGTGGCTGGCCCAGCTGTCGTTCACCGCCGATTCATGGACTGCGCCGCAAGATCAGGTGCGGGTGCCGGCCGGGCACGGCACCGCGGAGGCCGCGGCGCAGATCCTCGCGCACGCGGCCCGGCTGCGGGCCGCCGGGGAACAGCGGGTCCCGCTGTATGTGCTCGATGCCGGGTACGGCGCGGCGGATCTGACCTGGGACCTGCGCCCTGACCTGGACCGGGTGCAGATCCTGGTCCGGGTGCGCCGGGACCGGGTGTTCTACCGGGACCCGCCGCCGCGCCCGCCCGGCATGCGGGGGCGGCCCCGCAAGCACGGCTCCGGCACGGACAAGTTCGCCTGCCCCGACCCGGCCACCTGGGGTCCGCCAGGCCAGGAACTGCTGGCCGGCGACGCCCGGTACGGCCAGGTGCACGTCATGTCGTGGGGCGGGCTGCACCCCAAGCTGTACTGCCGCCGCAAATTCGCCGGCCTGGACCGGCCCCCCGTCATCTGCTGTCACCTGATCCGCATCGCCGTCGCCAAGCTGCCCGGCGGCCGCGCCTCCCCCGCGCCGATCTGGCTGTGGTGGGCCGGTCCCGGCACCCCCGACCTGGACCTGTGCTGGCGCGCCTACCTGCACCGGTACGACCTGGAGCATACCTACCGGTTCGCCAAGACCACCCTGGGCTGGGCCGGCGCCGGCCTCCGCACCCCGGAGCAGGCCACCCGCTGGACCTGGCTGATCATCACCGCGCTGACCCAGCTGCGCCTGGCCCGGCCCATCGCCGCCGACCGCCGGCTGCCCTGGGAAAAACCCGGCAAGCCCGGCAAGCTCACCCCCGGCCGGGTCCGCCGGGATTTCCCCCGCCTGCTCCTGCTCACCGGAACCCCGGCCAGAGCACCGAAATTCACCAGAGCCGGACCAGGCCGCCCCAAAGGCCGCAAGGGAACCCCCGCACCCCGCTACCCCGTCACCAAGAAGGCCGCCTGACGATCACAACCCGGCCAGCCAGAAGTTAAAACGCAAGGGATAAAAAGGCGTCAGATACGGCGCTCTTTCTTCCATTGAGCACGGACCTTCCGCGACATCGTCTCACCCATTGATGACGGCGATGGCGACGGGGTCTGTCAAGTTAACGGTGTAACTTCTGTCTTGTTGTTACTTCCGTCCCGCGCTCAGGCGGCCGTCGAAGGTGATGTCGAAGGCGTTCAGGGCGGCCTTCCACCGGTTGGTCCACCGCTGGCGGCCCTTCCCGGTCGGATCCAGGCTCATGATCGCCAGGTACAGGCACTTCAGGGCCGCCTGCTCGGTCGGGAAATGGCCGCGGGCATTCACCGCCCGCCGCAGCCGGGCATTAATGGACTCGATCGCGTTGGTGGTGCAGATCACGGTCCTTATTTCCCGGTCGAACCGCAGGAAGGGAACGAATTCCGCCCACGCGTTTTCCCACAGCCGGATGATAGCCGGGTAGCGCTTCTCCCACTTCCCGGAGAACTCGGCGAACCGGTCCAGCGCCTCAGCCTCGGACGCCGCAGTGTAAACGGGCTTGAGGTCTTTCGCGATCTGCGCCCAGTCCCTTTTCGACGCGTACTTGAATGAATTCCGCAGCAGATGGACAATGCATGTTTGCACGATGGTCTTCTCCCACACCGCGCTAACCGCGTCCGGCAGGCCCTTGAGCCCGTCGCAGACCAGCATGCACACGTCCCGGACGCCGCGGTTCTTGATCTCCGACAGGACCCGCAGCCAGTACTTGGCGCCTTCCCCGTCGCCGTGCTCCCCGGCCCACAGGCCCAGCACGTCCCGCTCGCCGTCTGCGGTGACGCCCAGCGCCAGGTAGATGGGCCGGTTGGCGACCTGGCCCTCGCGGATCTTCACGTTAATCGCGTCGATGAAGATCACCGCGTACACGGAATCCAGTGGCCGGCTCTGCCATTCGGCCATGCCCTCCATCACCCGGTCGGTGATCGTGGTAATGGTCTGCTTGGAGACCTCGGCGCCGTAGACCTCGGCCAGGTGCGCGGCGATCTCCCCGTGGGTCAGCCCTTTCGCCGACAGGGAAATCACCATATCGTCGACCCCGGTCAGCCGCCGCTGCCTTTTGCCGACGATTTTCGGCTCGAAACTGGAATCCCGGTCGCGCGGCACCGAAATCTCCACAGGCCCGGTATCGGTAAGCACCGTCTTGGCCCGGCGGCCGTTACGGGAATTGCCGCCGTTGCGGCCTGCCGGATCATGCTTGCCATAGCCGAGATGGTCGTCCATCTCGCCTTCCAGGGCGCCCTCGATGACCATCTTGGTCAGCCTGCCCAGCAGGCCGCCCTCGCCGGTCAGCTTCAGCCCGCCGGCCCGGGCCCGCTCGGTGAGCTCCCGCAGCAGCTGCTCATCGGCTGCCGAGAGCTCCGCCGGCTCCTGGCTCCATCCGTCGTCACGTCAGTCATCTGGTGTCTCCTCCGTCTCGGGGGTTACACCGTTGAAATTACAGTCCCTGGCGACGTGGCTGTAGGTCGAGGGGGCGGGCAGGCCGGGCGGGTTGACGAGTTCGAGCGTCATCGGGATCTTTCTGCGTGGCCCCCGAGGGGCGGCCGTGGTCACGTGTTCTTCAGCAGTTTCATTTTTGTAGATTGCTGGGGTTGCTGCGGGCTTGGTAGATGTCGGCTGTGGGTGAAGCTGCAGCGCGGCAGGTGTCGGCGTGCTCGGGACGGCGGGGGCTAGTACCTGGCGGGACCAGGCGACTGGGCCGGGCCGGATTCATTTCGACGCTGGCTGCGGCTGGAGTCCTGGCCCTGGTTTGCGTGCCTGGTTCGGCCGCGCTGGCCGCGGGATCGCCGGTGACCACGAGGGTGAGCCTGAGCGCGTCGCCGAACCCGGCGAACGCCGGGACGACGGTGACGCTGACGGCGGACACGTCGGCCGCGGACGGGACCAACCCGGCGGGGATGGTGCAGTTCGAGGACAACGGGACGAGCATCGGGTCGCCGGTGGCGGTGAATGCCAGCGGGGTGGCGACCACCACGACGTCGTTCGCAGCCACCGGGCAGATGGCGCTGTTCGCGCAGTTCACCCCGACCAGTAGCTCATACCTCTTCTCCCAGGGGACGTACACCGAGACGATCTACCCGGCGGGGACCACGGCCGCCGGGTCGGAGCCCGTCACGACCACCGTGCCCCTGTCCGGTGCCTTCACCCTCACGGTGACGCCCGGCACGGTGAACTTGATGGTGTCGGGGACGACCGCCACCGGAGTGCTCCAAGACGTCACCGTGACCGACAGCCGCAACAACTACCCGGGCTGGTCGGTGTCGGGCCAGGACTCCAACTTCGCCGGCTCCGGCACCGCGGCCGGGTCGACCATCTCGGGCAACCAGCTCGGCTGGGTCCCGACCGCGGTCGGGACGCTGGTGGACGGCGCGACGCTCGGCGGCACCGTGGCGCCGGTGAGCCCGGGGCTCGGCACCACGGCGGCGACGCTCGCCTCGGCGGCGGCGAACTGCGGGTTCGGCACGAACGTCATGAGCGCCAACCTGACCCTGGACATACCGGCGCTGCAGACGGCGGGTCCCTACGCCAGCACGATGACGATCACCGCCGTCACGACCGGCCCGGCGAACGAGTTCTGCGTCGGGATCGGGGTGACCGTCTGAGCGGCGTTCGGTCAGCCGAGCAGCGTGCCGCCGTCGACGTTGAGGCTGACGCCGTTGACGGCCGGGTTGCGGAGCAGGAACGCCACCGCGTCGACGATGTCGGCCATCTGGGCCAGCCGCCCGCAGGGGGTCCGCGCGACCACGTGACTGAGGTCACGGTCCCGCCAGTAGGGGCTATCGCCCACGATGCCGGGATGGATCACGTTGACCCGGATGGGCGCCAGCTCGACAATCAGGGTGTTCATCAGCCCGATCACCCCGCCGTTGACCGTCGACACCGTATTGGAGCCGGGGTACGGGCGCAGCATGGCCAGGCCGCCGAACATGACGATCGCGGCGTCGAGGGCCATCCGGGGCCTCAGCGCGTGTACGACTTCGGGGTACCCGACGAGCTTGAGGGTGACCAGCCGCTGCGCCAGGTCGATGTCGTAGTCGGCAATCCTCGTGTTGACGTCGCGGTCGATCGCCGCCAGCACCAGTTTGTCCACGACGTCGATCCCGGCCAGCGCGGCGGCGATGCTGTGCGGCTCAGCCAGGTGGAGCGCGATGCCGGTCGTGTCGCCGCCGATCTCGCCGGCTACGGCGGCCGCCCGGCCGGCGTCCCGGCCGGTCAGCGTGACGCGGTCGCCGGCCTCGGCGAAGTACCTGGCGATCTCGAGGCCGAGGCCTGACGTGCCGCCGACGATCAGGACGCTGCTCATGGGCCCACTCTCCCGCGTAGATAATCCCAATCCCCAGCGAACCGGTACGAATAGCGCGCGGGCGGCTGCGGCGCCTGCGTCTCCAGCCAGCGCACCGGCTCCTGGCCCGCGTTGCGGAACGAGTGCACGCACCCCACGCCCGCCCAGGCGATGTCGCCCGGCTCGAGGCGGTAGGGCTCCCCGTCGAAGGTCGCGTCGGTCGCGCCCGCCAGGACCAGGTACGTCTCCTCGAACGGATGATCGTGCGCCCCGGCCACCCCATCGGCCTCGTATTGCACCATGAACGTGGTCTGCAACTGCGCGCCCAGGTCGGTGTCCACCATCATCTTCACCGTGATGCCGCTGTACACCAGGCGCGCGGTCCGCATGCTGACCTCGTCCGGCGACGGACCGCTCATGCTCGCCGCCGCGATATGCCCGAACGACCGCGTCCGCGGATCCTTCAGATTTGGCCGAACGGGCGATGGTGACTCCCCCAGGTCCGCCTTCATCGTGTCCCCGTGGTGGCGCCGCCGGGGCTGCGGCGCCTGCATGTCCACCCACCTGACCGTGGTCTCGCCCTCGTTGCGCCAGGCGTGCGGGACGCCGATGGGGACCACTCCGTAGTCCTCCACCCCGACCCGGAACCCGCCCTCGGGGGTGGTGAGCACGACCTCGCCCGCCAGCACGAAGAAGCTCTGCTCGAAGGCGTGCACGTGACCGGGAAGTTCTGCGCCCGGCTCGAGTTCGCAGATCCCGAACCCGGTGTGCACCGCTCCGACCGAGGCGCCGACCTGCTCATCCACGACCGACCAGCGCCGGAAACCGGCGGCCCCGGGCGCCCATTCGGGCGGCCCGAGGAAGCAGGCGTCGGCGGCCCGGCAGTACGAGGTGCCGGGACGGGGCCGCGTTCGGCGGGACGCCGGTCCCGGTACTCATGTGCACGCCGCCGTTCTCTGGGGTTCTGGTGGTCCCTGACACAGTTCCCGACGAGCTCTGGCCGTGTCAAGTTCAGGCTGCTGGTTCGGGGGAAGCGGGCGCCCGGGTCCTCGCCGTCGCGGAAGTGGAAGTCCCTGACGAGGGCGGAAGACACCCGGCGGCTACTCGTCGGGAAGGTCGCCGGCCAGTTTCGTGAGCAGGTCCAGGCTCTCGTCGGGCGGGAGCGCCGCGTCCCGCAGCCGCCGATAGAGAAGCTCGTAGGGGTGGACGTCGGCCGACTCGATGAGGATCACGTCGGAGGTCACGGTATCGACCGCTACCACGGCGGGATCGCCGGGATCGGGGTAGCTGTACAGCGAGAAGGTACAGCGCGGGACGGCGTAACTCCCGATCCGCGCGTGCACCGGCAGCACCCGCAGGGTGACCTTCGGCTCCCCGTTCACCGTGGTAGCCAGGTGGTAGAGCTGCTTCTTGACGACCTCAGGCGGCGCCGCCAGCCGGCTGACCGCCACCTCGTCCACGATGACCTCGTAGGTCGGGCCCCCCGGCCGGCGCAGCATCCGCTGACGCCCCGTCCGCCCGGCCAGGACGCCGTCCGCGTTGGGGCTGCCGGGCTTCAGCTCGACCTCGGCATCGACCCGGGCCCGGACGTAGTCCGGGATCTGCAGCAGTCCGGGCACGAAGGTCTGCTGGTACTCGCAGATGGTTGCCGCGCCCGCCTCGAGGTTCGCGTACAGCGCCTGCCGGTCACCCATCGTCTTGTTGGATTCCCACCAGCCGCGCTCCCCCGCCTCGCGGGCGATCGTGACGATCTGGGTCCACCGGTCGCCGTCCACCCCGACCGCGTCCAGGATCGCGATGATGTCGGCCTGGTCCACGGTGTGCCCGTTCTCCAGCCGCGAGATGTCCGCCCGGGACCGGCCGATCCGCTTACCCAGCTGGTCCGCGGTCAGCTGGGCCTCGGCCCGTAGCGCCCGCACCTCGCCGGCCAGGCGAAGCCGACGCACGTAGGGGCTGATCATGCACGTCCTCCCGCGGCCGACGTATGACCATAGCCAAGTGCTGTACGAGATCGGTGAACGTCCCAATTATTGGTTCGCACACTCGTGACCACAAGCCTCAAACCGCCTTCTACAAAGGGGTTTTCGGCGACCTGGCGGTCAGGGCGTCGGACGCCGGTGGCATTTACCCCAATTTGATGCGGTTCAGGAATTCCCGCCAGGCGCTGGCGCTGAACTCCAGGACCGGGCTGCAATCGTTCGCCTGGGAGTCACGCACTCCGATCAGCGGGCGGTCGGGGTGGTGCGGGCGGTCGGGGTGGTGGCCGCCGGAGCGGTGGCCGCTGGGGCGGGCGGAGGCTAGTTCCACGCAGCTGTTGCCGTCCCCGCTGTAGCTGGACTTGCGCCAGCCGACAAACCTGTCGTCGCTCATCGCGTTTCCCCTTATCCGACGACGTACACGCAGACTAATCGTCCATAAGCCTGGAACGACGGTTATTTCCGGACAGTCCGAAACCTTGCACGTTCAGGCTACTCGCATGAGGGCCGCTTCGTGTACCTAGTTTGCAAGTTGCGTGCTCGCTTCGAACGACCGGATAATTGAGGACGTTTGTTGATCTCGTACAGTACGGACCGAGGCCGGGAGGATGGGCTTTGACCAGCAACGGAACCCCCGCGGGGACCGCTGAACCCGCCGAGATCGACACCTCCGTGGCCCACGCGGCGCGGGTTTATGACTACTTGCTCGGCGGCCGGGCCAACTTCAAGGTCGACCGGGAGGTCGCCGAGCGCGTGTACGCGGCGTTTCCTGGGGGGATCGACGGCGTTCGGGCCGACGTGCGCGCGCACCGCGCGGCGCTCGGCCGCGTGGTGCAATTCCTCGTGCGTGACGCCGGGGTCACCCAGTTCCTGGACATCGGGACCGGGATCCCCAAGGAAAACAACGTCCACGAGGTGGCGCAGCGGGACGCGCCCGGCGCCCGGATCGTGTACGTCGACAAGGACCCGATCGTGCTGGCCCACGCCCACCAGCTGCTGCGGGGCACGCGGGAAGGCGCGACCAGCTACATCAACGGGGACCTGCACGACCCGCAGCCGATCCTGAAGGCGGCGGCCACAACGCTCGACTACTCGCGGCCGGCGGGGGTCACGCTGTTCGGCATCCTGCACTTCTTCAGCGACGCCGACGACCCGCGCGGCCTGATCGGCAAGATCCTGGCGCCGCTGGCTCCCGGCAGCTATCTCGCGATCTCGCACCTGGCCAGCGACGTGAATACGGACGAGATGTCCGAGACGTTCAAGCAGCTCAGCGCCCGCATGGCCGAGAACGTGACGCTGCGCAGCCACGATGAGGTGGCCGCGCTGCTCGACGGGCTGGAGCTGGTGGAGCCCGGGGTGGTGCAGGCCGCCCAGTGGCGGCCCGACCCGGGGGCAGCCGTGCTCAACTCGCAGGTTTGGCTGGGAGTCGGGCGCAAGGTCGGCTGACTGCAACCGAATGCAGGCGAACCCATTGCGCCGGCCGATGTTACTGATAGATACTCAGGATGTTCCCAGATTCTGTGCTGAACATTTTCTAGGTCAGTATCGGCGCCCATCGTGAAGGACGGCGAATGCCTGGACCGGTGCCCCACGTCGCGGCTAGTGAACGCGCGCCGCGGGAGGGTGGGCTCGCTGACCGGGACGCCTGGTACCGCCTGGTCCTCTGCGGTCGGCCGGAGCAGGTCAGCGTCGCCCGGGCGTTCGTGCGGCAGGTCCTTGGGTACAGCCACCCCGGCATCGAGCGGGTCACCCTGCTGACGTCCGAACTCGTCACCAACAGCGTCAGCCACAGCAACTCACGCCGCGAAGGCGGGTCGATCGCCGTCACGGTGCGAACCTCCGCCGATTGCGTGCGCGTGGAGGTCCAGGACGACGGCGGTCCGGGCACGCCCACCCTGTGCTGCGACGGCGACCTGGCGGAAGCGGGCCGCGGGCTTCGGCTCGTGGAGGCCTATTCGCTGATGTGGGATCACTACCAGAACGGCACCGGCCGGGTGACCTGGTTCGAATGCGTGCCTGAGCCGCTGGCGTTAGGGCTCGTCCCCGGTTTGGGGGCTCGGTGGGGTTTCGGGGGATGCAGGGGCGGCGTTCGGGATAAAGGAATTGGGTTTTAGCGGGTTACTTCGGCGCGGTCCTGTGCCCAGAGGGTGTGGAAGGTGCCATCGCGGTCTGTGCGGCGGTAGGTGTGTGCGCCGAAGTAGTCGCGCAGGCCCTGGATGAGGGCGGCGGGCAGGCGTTCGGCGCGCAGGGCGTCGTAGTAGGCCAGCGCGGCGGAGAAGCCGGGGACGGGGATGCCGAGGTGGGCCGCGGTCGTGACGACCGTGCGCCAGGAATCCTGGGCGGCCGCCAGGTCCTTGGCGAACTCCTCGTCGGCCAGCAGGGTCGGCAGGTCGGGGTTGGCCTGGTAGGCGGCCCGGATGCGGTCCAGGAAGACGGCGCGGATGATGCAGCCGCCGCGCCAGATCGTCGCCATCTCGCCTAGGTCGATGTGCCAGTCGTACTCGCGGCTGCCCACGTCCATCATGTTCCAGCCCTGCGCGTAGGAGACCAGCTTGGAGGCGTAGAGGGCTTGTTCGACCTGTTCGGCGAAGTCTTTGGCCTGGGTCGGCGTCGGCTTGGGTCCGGGGAGGTGGCGGGCGGCGCGGCGGAGGTCGGCGTGGCCGGACAGGGAGCGGGCGAAGACCGCCTCGGCGATGCCGCTGACCGGGACGCCGAGGTCTAGGGCGTCCTGGACGGTCCAGCGGCCGGTGCCTTTTTGCTCGGCCTGGTCGAGGACGATGTCGACGAAGGGCTGGTGGGTTTCTGCGTCTTGGTGGGCCAGGACTTCGGCGGTGATCTCGATGAGGTAGGAGTTGAGGCGGCCGGTGTTCCAGTGCTGGAAGGTCTCCGCGATCTGGGCGGGCTCGGCGCCGGTGGCGTGCCTGAGCAGGTCGTAGGCCTCCGCGATGAGCTGCATGTCGGCGTACTCGATGCCGTTGTGGACCATCTTGACGAAATGGCCGGCGCCATCCGGGCCGATGTGCGTGCAGCAGGGGGTTCCGTCGACGTGCGCGCTGATCGTTTCGAGCATGGGGCCCAGGGCTTCGTAGGACTCTGGGGAGCCGCCCGGCATGATGGACGGGCCGTTGAGCGCGCCTTCCTCGCCGCCGGAGACGCCCATGCCGACGAAGTGGAGGTTCTGCCGTTCTCGTAGCGCGGCTTCGCGGCGGCGGGTGTCGTGGAAGTGGGCGTTGCCGCCGTCGATGATCATGTCGCCCGGGTCGAGCAGGGGGGCGAACTCGTTGATCACCGCGTCGGTGGCCTCGCCGGCGTTGACCATGATCAGGAGGCGCCTCGGGCGCTCTAGGGCTGCTACGAATTGTTCGGCGGTCTCGGTGGGGACGAAGGTGCCCTCGTGGCCGAACTGCTCGATGGTGTCGGTGGTGCGGGAGGCCGTGCGGTTGTGCAGGGCCACGGGGTAGCCGTGGCGGGCGAAGTTGCGGGCCAGGTTGCGGCCCATAACGCCGAGCCCGGTGACGCCGATCTGCGCTTCTGCTTCCGCGGCCATCGTTGGTGCGCCTCTCCTCGTGCGGGGGGTGGTGCTGCTCACTATGCCATCCGGGGTCTGGGTTTCGGTGGTTCGGATGGGTGGCTCGGATGCAAGCGGCGGCGGGGTGGGAGCATCTTCTTGGCGCGGAGGAGTTCGTCGAGTTCGCCACGAGGGCGGCGCCTAGCCGCCGGGCGGGATCGGGATTACGCCGTGAGGTTCGGCGGCGGCTGGGGGCGGCGCGCTAGCGGGCTGGAGCCTGCGGGGGGCGCTGATGGGCCGGGAGACGGTACGCTACGCGGTGACGGACGCTTCGAGTCGGGGTTCGGTTCGGGGCGACTGCTGCGGGCGTAGCTCAATGGTAGAGCTCCAGCCTTCCAAGCTGGTCATGCGGGTTCGATTCCCGTCGCCCGCTCCAGCTTAATGACTTTTGATTTTGTATTTTTATATGTCCGCGATTCAAGTCTTCTGCCGGGCCGCAAGCCTGCCCATGCGATTATTCTCCAGCTCAATCGCAATCCTCGAACCTAGTTATGTTAACGTGAGGGGCTGGTGGGACTACCCGTCGTTCTACCCACAATGCCAGCAGCCTTAAGGCTGGAGCTGCGGACTTGAAACCGCCGCCCGCTCCATCGCGATGTCCCAAGATGCCGGCATGGCCATGACCCTGATTGGCTATAGGGGCTTCACCCGGTGGCCGTCACACGGGCGGATCGTACCGTCCGAGGAGCTGCAGGCACCCAGGATGAGACGGGCCTGAACGGCGGGCATAGGCCGCATTGCCGGGCGCGGAGGGCTCCCCCCGGGACCTACCCGCCCGACGGGCCGGGGTGATCCAGACCGACCGTCTGTGCGCGGCAGGAACAGGACAGTAAGGCAAAGACCGCGGCCAGGCGCCGCCCGAGCCGGCGGGCACGGCTCAGCGCGGCAACCAGAACGTACCTCGCGAACGCTCCCGACCCGCCGGGCTATGAAAGTCCAACTCTTCCGCATTGATGTGAGGACGTCGCGCCCTCGTATGCTTTGTTCGCTGCCCTGTATATCTTAATGGCTGCGGCGATCGCCAATTCGACCTGGTAATTCATATTGTGGATGCGCCGAACGACTATGCGTGGTTAGCGGTCGGGCCGACCGCGCCAGCGGGCGCGTGCCTATATTTCATGGGCTGAACGGCTTCTATCGGTTCGGCCCACGAACCGATTATCCGTCCCTAAGCCAGCCAAGAAATCGGCCGGCGCGATCGTTGCCAATCAGGTCGCCGACCTTGCTGCGATCCACATTGCTTGAAGAATCGAGTGCGATAGTCACGGCTTCACCGACTTTGTCAAGTCCGGCAACCGAGTCAAGGTGAACGTGGCTGAGTGTCGCGGACGCGGCTCGACTGGCCCGGATCGCTTGGTCGACCGGCCGGTCGCCGGAATTCGCCGGGGGAAACATCCGGTCGATCATCGCAGCGACGGCTGCCCCCGCGCTGGCCGGCTGCCGAAGTCGGCGCTCAAGATCGTTCCACTCAGGGCCGAATAGGACGACGGGTCGGCCAAGCACGAGACAGAACGCGACCTCAGAGTCTGTGCCGGGGCCTCCCTTGAGGGCTATAGCGGTGTCGCACAGGAGCGCGTTGATGTAGTTGCGCTCATTGCGGTACAGGGTCTTCACGAGGAATCCGCGCCGGTGAGAGGGAAATGCAGTCGGGTTGCCGGCTTTCGGCACACCGATCCACCTTCCGGCGGACCCGGCCCCGATTGCGCGTTCGGCCCCGACGATAGCCTGTTCCTTGACTGACTTATCCGGGATTCCCGTGCCCCCGGTCAGCAGTATGTCGTTCGCCGCTATCTGCTCACCCAGCGAAGAAGCCGTCACGCTGAGCGCGTTTGGACCACTAGGCCCGAACACGGCAATGATTTTCTGAGCCATGCGCACCTCCTCGTTGACACGCAGGGTAGCTCGACGTAAAAGTAAGGCAGCCGGGATCCAAGGGGGTTGAAGGTGGACGTCTCTGACTACCTCTGGAAGATGTATAACGAGCACACAAGCCAAGGGCGGCATCACGAGACACAGCGTACTGCGGTCTCAACAGTCGTCCTAGCGCTGGCTGGCGCGGTCGTTGCTGTTATAGCCCAAGGCCACTTTCGGCATACATGGTCCCTGGCCGCGTTTCTTATCCTGCTCGGCCTCGTCGGCGCCCTTTTCAGCCTGAAACAGGCCGAGCGGACGCGAATGCACATTACCATCGCCGGCGCTTTCCGAGATCAACTAGAGCAGTCACTAGCCGGCCAGGGTCCGGCAGCTCTGCCCCAGGGCGAAATCGCGAACAGTCTTAAATGCATCGGCAGGAATGCTCGCAAGAAACACGGGGAAGAATGGAACTGGAAAACGGGTAAAGATGACAAAACGACGCCGGAGCCGCCGGACCCGCTATTCCCGCTTTACTGGTTCTTTATTGCGCTCAACCTTCTCGTTTCAATACTCGGCGTCGCAATCTGGGTTATCGCGCCTTAGCTCACCCTGGTGAAGCATACGATCCTTTCGCGATATCGGCGGTCACGGGCCCGCAGGTCGGATCAACATGCAGCCGCCCGGTTTGAACATTTTTCATCACAGCCCTACCCGGAGAATGCGTGCTCATGCCGCCGTGATCGCGCTTGCGCGCCGCCCCTCGAGGAGTACGTCCTGCGGGTTGGAGCCGACAGTCAGCCGGCGCATGACGGGATCATGAAGAGGGGAAGACTGGCAACCGTCGCGCCAGGCCCAATCGGCGCTCCCAGTGATGTCGACTCGGCCGCGACAGGGTTCGGCAGCTACCTGGCCGGGATCCGGACGTAGCTCCGGACGAACCCCGTGCGATGCTCAGTGACAATGTAGGCGCGACGGAGGTATGAGCATGAGCAGTTCCATCCTGAACGTGACCTTTGATTGCTCGGATGCTGCATCGATTGCCCAGTTCTGGAGCGCCGTTACCGGCTGGCCATGGTCCAAGCAGGAAATGCCGGGTAATCCTTTCTGGGTCGTCGGCGAACCGGGCCGGACGAGCCCCCGGCTGGTCTTCGTGAATGTCCCCGAGGCCAAGCAAGGAAGAACCGCGTCCATCTCGACATCATCGCTGACGGCACCCAGACCGATGAACTGGCCCGGCTCGAAGCACTCGGCGCCCGTGTCATCGATGACCGCCGTCATATCTCACCGGGAGGCTGGGTGGTGCTGGCAGACCCCGAGGGAAACGAGTTCGACTTGGAGAGCGCCGAGTAGACCGCCACGGCACTGTCCGTTTGATCCCCATACGAGTTAGTGTCGCGCAGCGAACGCCCCTACGGTCAACTCACTTCGAACCACGCCCCGACGACGGGAAACGCACGACTATGCCGCCCTCCGCGACGTTGCTCCGAGCCTTGAAGGAACGGGAGTGTGCCGATCCTCCCGAAAGAGTGACCCTTTGCTCAGGGTCGGGTGAGGACCCGACCCTGAGCATGTGTCGGCGCCGGGCGCCGGGTCAGGAGAGAACGCCACCAGCAGGGTCGCTGCGGGCCTGGGCAGATCGAAGGGGCGGTCGAGCACCTGCGGGTTATTGGTCTACGGCAAGTGCGGGGGAATGGGAGCGTTATTCCCTAGTTTGCCGCAGGTGGCCTTGGTTCTGTCTCTGTGCGCTCGCCGGGCCGGACTAGCCCGGTCTCATACCCGTAGACCACTGCGTGCGCGCGGTCACGTAGCCCGAGCTTGGTCAGGATCCGGGTGACATGCGTCTTCGCCGTCGTCTCAGCGATCACCAGGGTGCGGGCGATGGCGGCGTTGGAGAGCCCGCGGGCCATGAGCACGAGCACCTCGCGCTCGCGTTCAGTTAGCCGGGCGAGGTCGGCCGGCGTCCGTGGCCGGCCGCGGACGAAATGCTCTACGAGACGGCGCATCGGCGCCGGAGAGACCAGGGCATCTCCGACGGCGGCTGCCCGCACGGCCAGCAAGATCTCCTCAGGCGGAGCGTGCTTCAGCAGGAAACCACTGGCACCGGCGAGCAGCCCGTCGAAGACGTACTCATCAAGATCAAAGGTCGTGAGCAGCACCACCCGCGGCGGCTTCGGCGTCAGCGCCACCAGTTGCCTGGTGGCCTCGATCCCGTTCAGCCGTGGCATGCGGACGTCCATCACCACGACATCGGGCCTGAGTTCGGCTGCCTTGCTGACTGCCAGCAGCCCGTCGGCCGCGTCACCGACGACCTCGAGATCGGGCTGAGTGCCGATCATCTGGGCCACGCCCGCACGCACGACCGGCTGGTCATCGACTACCAGGATGCGGATGCTCATGGCAGGCTCGGCAGGAACGCGCGTACCACGAAACCCTTCTCCAAACTCCCGGCCTCGAGCTCGCCGCCAAGCAAGCAGGCCCGCTCGCTCAGCCCGTGTGGAGCGGTGCTTCTCGCGGCGAGAGTCGAGGCGGGAGTTTGGAGAAGGGTTTCGTGGACGCGCGTTCTGCCGAGCCTGCCTGAGCTCCGCTCTGGTGTTCCGGCGGTCGCGCGGGCGTGGCCAGACGATCGTCTCAGCCGATCTCGAGGTCGTCGGTGACGCGGCCGACGGGCTGCTGGCGTCAGCAAGGCGCCGACTCAGGCCCGTGTCGTGGTGATGGACGTCCGCTGCCCGGCTGACGGGTCGAGGCCCCGCCTGGTGGCGCTGATGCTGAGCTGCTGTGGGTGGTGCTGCTGACGACTTTGATCTTGATGATTGCTTCGATGCAGGCCCGCACCGCGAGCAAGATCTCCTCAGGCGGGGCGTGCTTCAGCAGGAATCCGCTGGCACCGGCGAGCAGGCCGTCGAAGACGTACTCGTCAAGATCGAAGGTCGTGAGCAGCACGACCCGCGGCGGCTTCGGCGTCAGCGCCACCAGTTGCCTGGTGGCCTCGATCCCGTTGAGCCGTGGCATGCGCACGTCCATCACCACGACATCGGGCCTGAGTTCGGCTGCCTTGCTGACTGCCAGCCAGCCCGTCGGCCGCGTCACCGACGACCTCGAGATCCGGCTGAGTGCCGATCATCAGGGCCACGCCCGCACGCACGACCGGCTGGTCATCGACTACCAGGATGCGGATGCTCATGGCGGGCTCGGCAGGAACGCGCGTACCACGAAACCCTTCTCCAAACTCCCGGCCTCGAGCTGGCCGCCGAGCAAGCAGGCCCGCTCGCTCAGCCCTGCCAGTCCCACGCCACCGCCGGGCCTGGGCTGCGAGCTGGGCGATGCGCCAGGCCCGTCGTCTGTCACCTCGATGATGATTCCTCCGT
Organism: uncultured Actinomycetes bacterium; assembly: GCA_963795795.1. Taxonomy (GTDB): domain Bacteria; phylum Actinomycetota; class Actinomycetes; order Streptosporangiales; family Streptosporangiaceae; genus Palsa-504. The sequence continues at coordinate 17,488 of CAWCJS010000004.1, forward strand.
CCCGGTAGGCAAGGCGCACGGTGGCCGCCGTTCCCGCTGCGTAGCGGATCGCGTTCGTCAGGCTTTCCTGCACGACGCGGTATCCGGCAAGCTCGACCGGATCTGCCAGCACCCGGGGTTCGCCGTCCACGACCAGTTCTGCGCGCAATCCCGATTCCCTGGCCCGCTCGATCAGTGCGGGTATGTCCTGCAGGCGCGGTGACGCGTCCTGGCCTGCACCTCCGGGCTGGCGCAGCCCCTTCACCAGCTTGTTGAGCTCGGCGAGGCCGCTGCGGGCTTCCTGTTCGATGGCCGCGACGGCGTCGGCCGCTGCGCGCGGGTCAGCAGCCGAGGCAAGCCGGGCCGCTCCGGCCTGGACCGCGATGGCGCTCAGCTGATGGGCGACCACATCATGGATCTCCCGGGCCAGGCTGGTCCGCTCCATCTCGTGCGAGTGCCTGGCTGCGGCGGTTGCCGCGTCACGATGGGCGCTGGTGACCTCGCCCATAACCAGCGCTGTGGCGAGCAGCGCACACGCGACAGCCGCCGTGTGGTTGCCGCCGCTGGCCTGCAAGCTGACCAGCGCGGCGACGACGGCGGCACCTGCAAGCAGCCGAGCGGTCATGCGCGTCGGCCGACCGCCGTAGGCTCCAAGGCCGTACGCGGCGGCGAGCACCGCGGCACTCGCCGACCAGATATTGAGGTGCGTCGCGTATTTCACGGCTAGGCATGCCCCCGCGAGCACCAGCACGCCGGCCGGTTGCCGCCGCCGCCACAAGAACGGCAGCGACTGCGCCGTAGCGAGCCCGAGGACGCCGAGTATCGCCATTGTGGAGCCGCTGTGGCCGGGCGGGCGCCACCACCAGGGCACGTCAAACAGTGCCCAGGCCGCCAGCCCCGCCGCCAGCGCCCGGTCAACGGTCTGGGCCCGCAGCCGCCGCTGCGACCAGGCTTTCCACACGGTTTGACGATACGTCGCAACAGCGCCGGTCACCCGGCCTGGTCGGTTGTCTTTGGGCAGGTCTGCTGTCATACGGTCACGTCCGCCGCGAATCGCCAGCGCGAGATGACAGCGGAAATTGCGCACGTGAGCACGATGCCGATCAGCCCGGCCAGCTCGCCGAGCTGCGGCCCGCTGCTGATAAACCTGCTCCAGAAGTTGGTGGGCAGGTAGCCAGCGGTGCCGAAGCCCATCCATGCCTGCACGAACGACGCCGGGGACAACCGTCCGATGCTCGTGATGCCGGCGATGAGGAGCGCGAGCAACATGGATCCCGCGGTGATCGCGGTGGTGGCCAGCTGGCCCCGTGCGATCGTGCCCGCCGCGGTCGCCACGGCGCTGAACAGCCCGAGCACGACGACCGCGTGCCCGGCGGCCGACACCGACGAGCCGATGCCTGCCCACAACGCGGCGTGAGCTGCCGGGAGGCCGGCTCCGGCCGTGATTACCGGGGCTGCCACGACCAGGACCAGCCAGCAGCAGAGCATCGTAAGCACTCCCGCTGCCCAGATGGTGAGCCACTTGGCAGCGAGCACCCGGGTCCGGCGGCCTTCCCGGCTGAGCAGTTGCCTGATGGTTCGCGATCCCCATTCGCCGCCCCAGTGCCCGCCGGCGATAACGGCGATAAGCAGCAGACCCGGCACGGAGGCCAGCATGCCGGCCGCGACGTGGCCGATCTGGCCGGGCTGTGCCAGCGAGCTCGTGACGGCGGCGGCTGCCCTGGCCGCCGCGTGCGCGTGCTCGATCACCTGGCGGCACTGCAGGCTCAACGACCGGTCACACACACCGGGGATCTTCGGGCTGCCCAGCCCGCCGCGAGCATTGTTCGCGGCGCCCCAGGTGATGAGGACGCAGAAGCCAACGGTGGCGAGTCCAGCGCCCCAGACCAGAGGCCTTACGAGCTTGCGGAACTCAGCTCTCAGCAGCCACAGCATGTGCCTTGTCCTTCTGCGTGATCTCAAGGAATCTGTCCTCAAGCTGGGGCTGTTCGACGGTCACGGACTCGGCGATCACCCCGCCCTGCACCAGCGCGCCATTCACATCGCGGCCGCTGTCGTGCTCGACAAGGAACCCGCCGTTCATGTGCCGAGCCGGCCAGCGGGCAAGCAGGCGCCAGGCCGCATTGGTGTCCGCCGCATCGACGCCGACCCGGACCCGCCGCCGGATCGCGCCAAGCGTCGCAGGCGCCCCCTCATCGACTAGCCGGCCGCGGACGATCACGGCCACGCGATCGCACACCTGCTCGACCTCGGCGAGCAGGTGACTAGACAGAAAGACGGTGGTGCCATCCGCGGCGAGATCGCGCAGCAGCTGGCGGATCTCCCTGATGCCTGAGGGGTCGAGCCCATTGGTCGGCTCGTCGATGATCAGCAGTGGCGGGCGGCCCAGTATCGCCGCGGCTATGCCGAGCCGCTGCCGCATGCCCTGGGAGTAGGCCTTGACCTTCCTGGCCGCGACATCGCTCAGACCGGCCACGCTGAGCACCCTGGTGACCTCCGGCGCGGCGCAACCGCCGCCGGTTGCCGCGAGCACCTGCAGGTTCTGGCGGCCGGTCATCCACGGATAGAACGTCGGCTCTTCAATCATCGAACCGGTCCGCGCCGCCACCCGCGGGTCGGGAAGACGCCGGCCGAGCAGCTCGATGCGGCCAGCCGATGGCGCTATCAGGCCGAGCAGCATCCGAATAGTCGTTGTCTTGCCAGCGCCATTCGGCCCCAGAAAACCATAAACCTGGCCACCGGAAACCTTCAGGTCAAGCGCATCGACGGCGACGGTCGGTCCGAACCGCTTGGTCAAGCCTGCACAGTTGATGACATCCATGCCATAGAACGTACGGACATCGCGCGTGCCCGGCGTCCGCCAACGGGACGATCTCGCGTCACCATTTCGACGACCACCGTCCGACGTGAGGGCAGCATGCAAGCCTCGCTACGGGGAAAGTTAGTGACCCCGTGAGGTGCCCAAGCCAAAGCCGAGATCGTCAAGCTGCGCGCCCAGCAGGGAGGCAGCGATCACCGGCGAAATCGTGGGCACCTGGGGCACCCGGACCGCCTTTACCATCGCTGCCCGCTGCGCTGCGGCTACGATCGGGGCCGCGATCACAACGGCCGCGGCCACCGCCCGCCGCCACCGCTCCCGTGCAACCCCGCGCCGTATGGGCCAGCACGTTGTCGTGCTAGCCGGGAAACCGTGGAGATCCCTCGATCCGGTCATGATTACCCCGAAGGCTGCGAAGTGGACGTACCACGTACCGGAACTCCAGAATGGACGATCTGCAAGCTTGCCTGGCGGCGACAAATGCCAGCCGCGCCGCCGGGGATACGGTTTCCGGTTTCGTGCTTCGCGCGGCCACCGAGGCCGCCGCTGATGTCGTTGCGGACCGGCGCGTGTTCGTCTTGGACGAGCAGGCTTGGCAGGTGTTCGACCAGGCCCTGTCCCGGCCAGCCGCCGAGGTGCCGGGCCTGCGCGAGCTCCTGTCCGCACCCAATGTGCTCGACCAGGGTCCCACTGAGCCTCCTGCCGCACAGGCCGGACGGTGACCGGGCGGTTCAGCCCAGTTGCACCGCTGGCCAGGACTCACGTCGTGGCCGGCTTTGACTGCGGATCGGCCGCCCAGTCCGAATGCCTGGCCCGGCATGCGCTGCAGGCGCATCAGTCCGGCACTTCTCGTGTCTATGTGGTCAGCGAAGAGACGGAGGAGGGGCAGAAGGTGGTTGGCTACTATGCCCTGGCGGCCGAGTCGGTCGCCCCTGCGACCGCCCCGCAGTGGCTGGCGCCGGGCGCGGGCCGTTCCCACCAGCCCGTAGTGATCCTCACTCGCCTGGGTGTGGACCTGGCCTGTCAAGGTCTGGGCCTGGGTAAGGCGCTGGTCGTCGATGCGCTGCGCCGGGTGGCTGCGGCATCCGAAGTTATTGGGGTACGCGCCCTGCTCATCCACTGCGAGAACGACACCGCACGCGACTCCTACTTGCGCCTAGCCAAGTTCGACGCAAGCCCCGCCGACCCGTTGCATCTGTTCTTGCTGATGAAGGATCTCCGCAACGCCCTGCCGACCACCTGACCGGATAGCCAGCACGCCAGCGCGTCCGGTACGACATGCCGTTCAGGTTCTGGCGGCTGACCGGCTGCCGAGCCTGGTCACCTCGCCGCGCGCACTCTGGTCCAGGACGCCGCCTGCTGTGCGTTCTCGCTGCGACTACACGCCCAGATGAGCGCGTTGGCGCGACAGCAGCTGTCGAGTGCGGCGTTGAGGACTATTCTTCACCGGCTCGATTAAGCGGTCAGGTTCCGGCTCATATCGGCGGCCGCCTCGCGGGTCTGGACGCCGAGTTTGGCCAGCACGGCCGAGACGTGGTGATCGACCGTCTTGGCCGAGATAAACAAGGTGCGGGCGATTTGGGCGTTGGTCTGTCGTTCGCAGATCAGCTCGAGCACCTCGCATTCACGCGGAGTGAGCCCGAGCGGATGCGCCCGGGTGGCTCGGCGCGGGCCGCCGGCACCGACCGGGCACCTATCTGGCGCAGCTTCTGGCGGGCGAGGCCGGCCGTCGCTTTGGCACCTAGTTCATCGAGACGTCGCAGCGCGTCGCGCAGTTCGTCTTCGTCCGATGAGTCAAGCAGTGCGAGCGCCGCGTCTAGACGGCAGCCGAGCTCATCCCACGCACGCGCAGCCGCCGCGTGCTCGCCGGCTTCCTGGAGCCGGTGCGGCGCGGCAATCGGGCCATCGACGATTCGGTCGGACGCGGTGCGGCGGAGCCAGCGGCGCAGCGCGCCGCGCATCCACTCATCAATGCCGTGCGCGGAATCGGCGGCCAACTCGGCTTCGTGTCGCGCCTCTTCTACTCGTCCTTCGGTCAAAAATGCCTCGGTCCGAGCGAGCCGGGTTGGTACTACGTACTGCGGCTGGCCGGTCGGTGCCGCATTGGCGATGGCGCTGTCGAGGGCGCGCCAGACCCCCGGCTCGCCGCGGCGCGCATGGATCACGCCGATCAGGGTCTGCACGCAGATCTGGTTCAGCGGGGCGGCTGAGCTTTCCTCGAGCAGCTGAGCACCGATCGCCACCGCTTCGTCCCAGCGCCCGCGATGTTGGAGGACGGCGGTTCGAGATGCGCGCAGGAAATAGGAGTGCGTGTCTAGGTCGTGCTGCTCGCAGTAGGCGATGCCGTCGCCGTAATACTGCTCTCCTTCGTCGAACCGGAACTGGTCGCACGAGATGCCGTACAGGTTGCTGTAGGCACGACCGGCCTGATTAGGTAGGTCGCGAGAGATGGCCAGCTCAAGTGAGCGGCGAAGCAGTTCGACCCAGCTCGGGTCGGTCGCGGCTGCGGCGCAGCCCTCGGTGTTCAGTGCATCGGCGATGACGTCGGATGCGCCAAGCGAACGGGCGAGTGCCTCCGCTCGCCGGGCCAGCTCGATCGCCTCGCTCGTTCTCGTTGCGCGTCATCTTGATGGCGGCTAGCGTCGCGTACGCCCTGGCCAGCTCGCGCGTCTCGCCGAGCGGCTCGAGCGTGCTGATCGCTTCGACGGCGGCATCTACGGCTTCATCGCCCCGGCACAGATGCTTCAATGTCAGCGAGTAGTGCTGCAACGATTCGCCCTCGCGGCGGCGATCTTCGAGCAGCCGCCAGAGCCGTAGCGCCTGCTCGTCGGCTTCGGCCGCGGTTTGCGTTCGGTCGCTTAGAGTCGCCTCTTCGGCAAGGCCCGTGTAGAGCTCGGCCACGGCGGACGGTGCGGCATGCGCCGCCCATCGCAATGCGCGCTCGTACTGGGCCGCGGCCTCGCGATGTGAGCCAAGGTCAACTGCTCGTCTCGCGGCCAGTGATGCGTGCCGGACGACTGCTTCTTCGTCGCCGGCACCCTCAGCGTGGAAGGCCATGCGTGCGTCATCGCGGCTGCCGTTGACTAGCAGCGCGTTGAGGATCTCGGCGTGGATCACCGCCTGCCGGTGGGCAGGGATTTCCTGCGCGATCGCCAGCCGGGCGATCTCGTGCCGAAAACGCAGCCCGATTCCCTCATCGACCAGCAGTCCGGACGCACTGAGTTCGTCCAGCCCGCCCTGGCGATCGGCGAGCAGGCTCGCGTCGACCCGCAGGCCCATGAGCGCGGCCGTCTCGAGTACCTGCCGGGCCGCGTCGCTGAGCCGTCCGGTACGGGAGAGGATCGCGTCACGTGCCGATAGCGGGACTCCGTGTGTTCCGGCCTCAAGCATCTCGGTGACGTAGAACGGATTGCCGCTGGCTAGCTGGTACAGCTGGCCAGCGTCGAGACCAGTCCCGGCGGCCATCGCCCGGACGGCCTCGACCGACAGCGGCGGCAGCTCGAGCCGGCGCGTCCACCGCCCCGCGGCGAGATCGCCCAGCGCCAGGCGCAGCGGGCTGGACGGGGCAAGCCAGTCGTCCCGATAGGTGGCGATCATCAGCACCGACGCCGCGCGGATGCGACGGGCGAGAAACCGCAGCAGGTCGAGCGTCGCCTCATCCGCCCAGTGGAGGTCCTCGATCACGATCACGTCGAGTCGATCATTACCGGTGACCTGCCTCAGCAGCGCGGCGAACAGCTCGTCGCGCTCGGGTCGGCCCCGGCACAAATCCTCCAGCGCGCCGCCGAGATCGCGGGCGAGGTCGAACAACGGGGCGAGCGGGCGCGGCGTTGAGAGTCCGTCGCAGGCGCCCCACGACCAGCGGGCGTCGGGCAGATCGCGCTGGAACTGCTCGACTAGCACCGACTTTCCGATGCCCGCCTCACCGGCGATCAGGACGAGCCGCCCTTCACCCTGAGCCGCTTCGTGCGCGTACTGGCGCAGCGAGGCCAGCGCCGGACCGCGCTCGAGCAGCATCATATTCAGGATCTTCTCTCAACTAGATCGAATGCGCACCGTGCCGACTGGACGTCGGGCTGGGCAACGCGACGAGCGTGTCGTCGTGGCGGCCGGCAGCGGCACGGCCGATCAGGCTCGCGACCAACCGCCTGCGGATCACAACCCTTCCTGCACTTCGAAAACGTCGTCAGCAACCAGTCCGTGAGCCTCGCGATGCACGGTGTTCACGGCCTCCGCAGACGGTGCGTCGACCAGGCAGAAGATCTTGCCCTGGGCCTCACTCACCCAGTAGCGGAGGTACCGGACGTCGTACGCGCCCTGCGTTTTGAGGTCTGCGGCGTGGGCCTGGGCGACGCCATCGACAGTGGCTCCGCCGTGAACAGTGTGAATATCCATGTAGAGGGGCACTAGCGTCTTCCTCGAGTCGTCGCCGGTCGGGACAGCTAGAGCGTAAGAGCGGGGAGTGCGCGGCTGCATCGGAGCCATCTCCCTAAATTACGGGCGCCGCATCCCTATCTTTCGTGGTCGGCTTCGCGCGCCGCTCGGTCGAAACGGTCACTTAGGTCTGCCGCCGCGTCCGTTGCTATCGGAGCGGGCGCTCGCCCACCGCGTTTCGGCCGTGCCCGGCAACCTCGCGCCCAGGTCGGCAGGACCGGCAACAAAGATGGGGACACCTCCCGATGCGGTCGCCACGCCGAACGCGCTGAGCTAGGCGCATGGCTGACCACGAATCGGTATCAGGTCACTGGGTCTGGTCTCCGGCACAGGTCGCCGACCTTGAATCTCAGCCGGACTTCGGGTGCCGACCGTGCAGGTTCGAGACGCCCGGCCGGTCGCAGAGCACGCGTTGGCCACTGTCGAAGTTCCAGACGAGTATCGAAGGGATCCCCCATGCAAGGAATTCTTGCGCCACCCCTGGTAGCCGGAAGGCTCGATCGTTTCCTGGCCGGGCATCCTGATGCGATCACGCCGTTCCTGGTGGTCGATCTTGATGTCGTTCGCCGCCAGTACGTCAGCTTGACCGCGGCTCTGCCGGGCACCGAGGTCTTCTACGCGGTGAAGGCCAACCCGGCGCCAGAGGTCCTGAGCCTGCTCATCAAGCTGGGTTCAAATTTCGATGTGGCTAGCCGCGGGGAGATCGAGCTATGCCTTGGTCTGGGTGCTGATCCGGCCCGGTTGTCCTATGGCAACACGGTCAAGAAGGAGCGTGATATCGCCGCGGCATACCGGTGCGGCGTCCGGCTCTTCACCGTCGACTCGCAGCCCGAGCTGGACAAGGTCTTGCGCACGGTGGCCAGCGGCACGGTGTTCGTCCGCATCGTCACCGATGGTGCCGGGGCTGATTGGCCGTTGTCGCGGAAGTTTGGCTGCACCGTGGGTGAGGCTGGGCAGATGCTCCTGCAGGCGGCACGCGCAGGCCTGCAGGTCGGCGTTTCATTTCACGTCGGATCGCAGCAGCGCTACCCCGGCGCCTGGGACCGGCCGCTTGGTCAGGTCGCGCAATTGGCACGGCGGCTGGCGGCCGAGGGGCACGAGCTCGCCGGGGTGAACCTCGGCGGCGGGCTGCCGAGCCGGCACGTAGATCCGACCGCTGATATCGGAACCTACGGCGAGGCGATCGCCGGGTCCGTCGCCACCCACCTCGGTCCCCGGTTCGGCGGCCTGATGATGGTCGAGCCCGGCCGCTATCTGGTCGGTGATGCCGGGGTGATCCGGACCGAGGTTGTCCAGATCGTATGCCGGGCCAGCGACCCGGATCGGCGCTGGGTGTTCCTTGACGTGGGCCTGTTCAACGGTCTCACCGAGACCCTCGGCGAGGCGATCCGCTACCGCATCCAGGCTCCGGGCGACGGGTCAGGCACCGGATCGGTCGTGCTGGCCGGCCCGTCGTGCGACAGCGCCGACGTGCTTTACGAGACCTACCAATACCAGCTCCCGCTCGGCCTGCAGGTGGGCGATCACCTGGAGATCCTTGGGACCGGCGCGTACACGTCGTCCTATTCATCGGTCGGATTCAACGGTTTTCCCCCGCTGACGAGCTACTACCTGCCTGCCACTGCCGGATCGGGGCTGACATCATGAGCGACTACCCCAACTACGGAACTCTCGACGGCCCGGTCATCATGATCGGGTTCGGTTCCATCGGCCGGGGAACCCTGCCGCTGATCCTCCGGCATTTCGACGTGAAGCCGGGACAGATCACCGTCGTGGCGCCCGACGACGCCAACGCTGCGATCCTCGCCGAGTACGGCGTGCAGAAGCTCACCTCGCTGCTCACCGCGGACAACTACCGCGCCGTCCTGACTCCGTTGCTGACCACGAGAGTTGGCCGGGCATTCTGCGTCAACCTCTCCGTCGACACGTCGTCGGTCGCGATCATGGCGCTGGCCCGGGAACTGGGCGCGCTCTATGTCGACACCGTCATAGAACCCTGGCCTGGCTTCTACGACGATCCGGCGGCACCGCTCGCGCAGCGCACGAACTACGCCCTACGCCAGAGCCTGCTTGCCGAACGCCGCCGCCGGCCGGGCGGGCCGACGGCGGTCTCGGCCTGCGGGGCTAACCCGGGCATGGTCTCGTGGTTCGTCAAGCAGGCCCTGCTCGATGTTGCGGACGCTGTCGGGCTCAGCTACGTCCGCCCCACCTCGCGTACGCAGTGGGCCGAACTTATGCGCCAGTCCGGCGTCCGAGGGATCCACATCGCCGAACGTGACACCCAGCGCGGCTGCAAGCCCAAGGCCATCGGCACATTCGTCAACACCTGGTCAGTCGACGGGTTCATCTCTGAAGGCCTGCAGCCGTCCGAGCTGGGCTGGGGCACCCACGAGAAATGGCTGCCGCCGCACGCCCAGGCACATGACGACCCGGCCGCACCGTCGATCTACCTGGGCAGTCCCGGCGCCGACACCCGTGTGCGGACCTGGTGCCCGACCGCTGGCCCGCAGTACGGCCTGTGCGTTACCCACAATGAGTCGATCTCGATCGCCGACTACTTCACGATGACCTCCGACTCGGGTGAGGTCAGCTACCGGCCAACGTGCCACTACGCTTACCACCCGGCCGACGACGCCATGCTGTCCTGGCACGAGTTGCTCGGCAATCCCGGCCAGCCGCAGCGCACCCATGAGATCCTCGACGAGGCAGACATCCTCGACGGCATCGACGAGCTCGGCGTGCTGCTCTACGGGCACGCCCGCAACGCCTACTGGTTTGGCTCCCGGTTGTCGGTCGAGGAGACCCGCAAGCTCGCGCCTTACCAGAACGCCACGGGCCTGCAAGTCACCTCCGCGGTGCTGGCCGGCATGGTCTGGGCGGTAGAGAACGCCGACGCTGGAATCGTCGAGGCCGACGAGATCGACTTCGCCCGTTGTTTGCAGGTGCAAAGGCCTTACCTGGGCCCCGTCGAAGGTCACTTCACTACCTGGACGCCGCTGACGGGACGCTCGCCGTTGTTCCCGCAGGACATCGACCCCGACGATCCGTGGCAGTTCAGAAATGTTCTCGTCCACTAGCCGAGCAGGGCGACGATGATCACCAGGCTGCCGCTCGCCGCGCTGATCATCGCGTCGCTGTTCTGGGGCACAGCGGTCAGCGTGACCAAGTACGCCCTGCGCGGCTTCGGTCCGATCACGCTGCTGGCCATCTCGCTGCTCGCGGGAACCGCAGTGCTATGGACGATCGTGATCCTGCGTGGCCACCGCCCGCCGCCACCGTGGCGGCGCGCGGTCCTGCTGGGCCTGTTCGAACCAGCACTCGCCTACGCCGGCGACCTGCTCGGCCTGGCCCGGACCAGCGCCGCCAACGGCGCGCTTCTATCCGGCCTGGAATCGGTCTTCATCGTCCTGCTGGCGGCCGTCTTCCTGCGCGAACGCATCACTGGCCGCATCGCCATGGCGCTGGCCCTAGCACTGGCCGGTGTCGCCACCCTCGAAGGCACGAGATCGTTCGCGGGCGCCGGACTCGGCGACCTGCTCGTTCTGGCCGGAGTGCTCAGCGCTGCTGCCTACACGATCGTCGCCAGAGGAATGGGGGACGAGTCCGACCCGCTAACGGTGACCGCCTACCAGTTCACCACCGCCACGATCCTCATCCTTCCTGCAGTTACCTTCGTGTGGGCGATGCACGTCGAAACCGCTCCCAGCCACGTAGCCGCGAAGTTCTGGTTCGCCGCAATCTTCCTGGGAATCATTGGCTACGCCGCGAGCTTCCTGCTCTACAACTACGCCATCGCCCGAGTACGAGCGGCCCCGGCGAGCATTATCGTGAACCTGATTCCGGTCTTCGGGTTGGCCAGTGCCGTCATCTGGCTAGGCGACTCACTCACCGTCGCGCGGGTTGTCGGCGCGATCTTGATTGGACTGTCCGTCACGATCTTTACTGCCACCGAAGTCGCTGAAGCACGCATCGAAGCCAAGGCGAACGTGACAACCGTCGAAAGCCTGACCAGGCAGTCTTCGCCGGCCACAGATTCCCAGAAGGACGGCCGGATCAGCGGTGACCGAGCTGAAGCCGTCGGTGCCACGGTTGACCAGCTCGTTCCCTGACCACCCACGCCTTGTGTCTGCCGGTGCGGCATCAAGGGCCACGACGAAACGGGACTACGCGGCACCAGCCTGCACAGATTCCGGGCGACGGCGATTTTCTACCCAAATTTCTACCCAAAAAGGTGGCGCAGCGGAGCTGAGCCACTGTATATGCTGGTCACGGCCGTGAAATGGAGTGGTTGGCCGAAGTGTGTCACCAGCCTTCCAAGCTGGTCATGCGGGTTCGATTCCCGTCGCCCGCTCTCGGATAATCTCGTTAGCAGACCTGCCAGCCATTACAGTGTTGGCCTGCGATTTTTTACCTGGCATGTCCGGCCCGTGCACAGGAATTCTTATCCGCAGGCTTCGTAATGCCATACGGGGCCTCACGGGTCCAATAGGGGTGCATGAGTGCGGGGAGCCCGCCAGGGCGGGTGAAAGCGGGCTACTCCTCCTGCCCATTATGGGTTGCCTTCTTCCTGACGACGAGTACGTCAAGGCGACCATGCCTAGGTATCGCCCTGTGAGCTGACTAGGACGGGCTCTTCCCGCGATACCGAGTCGCGAGAACAGAAAAGGTCTCACTCTTCTGCGGACAGGATCGAGTGCCGTGTGCTCCGCGCGCCGGCTGGGGCGGTGGTAAGGAAACTGCAGCTTTCATGAGCTCGGCGACCTTCCGCCCCACCGCAGGGCTCCACTCATGCAGTGCGAAGGACACGGGCCAGATCTCCCCGTCGTCGAGGTTCGCGGCGTCCTGGAACTCCAGCGTTGAGTACCGGGTGTTAAATTTGCCCGAGTTCTTGAAGCAGACGACGATCTTGCCCTCAGCGTTGGCGTAGGCGGGCATTCCGTACCAGGTCCTCGGCGACAGCTCCGGGGCGGCGGCGCTCACTGCCGCGTGGACGCGCTCGGCGACCGCGCGGTCCTCCGGTGTCATTTTGGCGATTGAGTCGAGTACCGCTTGCAGCTCATCAGCCTTCTTGGCACCCTTCTTGCCTTCAGCGCGCAGCTCCGCGGCACGCTGCTTCATCGCGGCACGCTCCGCGGCACTGAAGCCGCCAGACCCTGGCTGGGAAGTCTTCGCGGGCATTACCACGCCTGCCTTTCGGTTCGTTCAGGGTCGGCGCGATACCGGCCAGTTGAACGAAGGTTAGGCCGCCGCGGCCACGGGCGCTTCTCCAATCGTGACCGATACCAAAACCCGCCGCACTACGGGCAGCCCAGAAACGTCCTGTCATGCATGATATGCGGGTGATCTTCATAAGGATCTTGACAGGCTGAGTGGCCTGTTCTTATGGAGATGGAGGGCTCGCATGCCTGCTGCTGTCCGCTTGACCCGGTCGCGGGACGCCGCTGGTGGCGTTGCGGCGCGGCTCGGCGTGCCCCTGGTGGATGAGTACCTGGAGTTTCTGGCGGGCCGCTGCCGGCCGAACACGGTGCTGGCTGTGGCGTATGACCTGAAGGTCTTCTTCACCGTGGTGGCGAAGTCGCCGCGGCGGGTCCGGCCGGTCGATGTGCTGGCGTTCATGACCGCGCAGCTCACGGGCGGGGAAGGGCGTTTGCAGGTCGGCGGGGCGGGGGCTGGCGGGGTGTCGGCCCGGACGCTGCGGCGGCGGCTGTCGAGCGTGTCCGGGCTTTACGGGTTCTTGCAGGCCCGCGGTGATGTGACGGTGAACCCGGTGCCGCGGGGGCTGCCGACCCGGCGGGAGCGGCAGCGGCCCGGTCAGGGCGTTCCGCTGGTCCGGGTCCCCCGGACGTTGCCGCAGATCCTGGCGCCGGGCGAGATCGATCTCCTGACGGCGGCGCTGCGCACGCACCGGGACCGGGCCATGGTCGCGGCGATGGTGCTGGGCGGCCTGCGCCGCTGCGAGGTCCTCGGGCTGCGGCTGGGTGACCTGCGGTTCGCCGAGCGGCGGGTGTTCATCGCCGAGGGCAAGGGCGGCCACCAGCGGCTGATCCCGGTCTCGGCGCGGTTCTTCACCGCGGTCAGCGCCTATCTCGACGATGAGCGCCCTGCTGATCCGGGCACGGACCGGGTGTTCGTGGTGCTCAAAGGCCTGCGCCGCGGCAGGCCGCTGTCCGCTGACGGGCTGGATGAGATCCTCGACGGCGCCCGCCGCCGGGCCGGGCTGGCCCATGCGACCTGCCACCAGCTGCGGCACACGTGCCTGACCCAGCTGCGCAAGGCCGGGATGAGCCTGGAGGCGGTGCAGGCCCAGGCCGGGCACGCCTCGATCGAGTCCACCCGGATCTACCTGCACCTGGGCGATGACTGGCTGGCCTCCCAGTACCGCAAGGCCGCCGAAGCCATCGACGCGCAGGTCTTCATCGGACGGCCTGCGCCGCGCAGAGCGCCCGGTGAGCGGCGCCCCGGCGCCGTTCCCGGCCTGGGAGCAGCTCGGCGCGGCACCCGCGGTGGCCGGCGTGATGCGCCGCTACCTGGAACAGATCGCCTGCGTGCTGCGGCCGCGCAGCGTGGAGAACGCTGACCAGGCATTGCGGTGCTTCGCCGGGTTCCTCGCCGAAGCCGCCCCGCAGGTCACGTGCCTCAGCCAGGTCACGCGGCGCCATATCGAGGCCTACAAGCCCTGGCTGGCCGCCCGGCCCGGGCAGAACAAGCCCCGGCTGACCCCGGCCACCATCGCGCACCGCCTCGGCACACTGCGGATGTTCTTCCTGCGCATCGAGGAATGGGGCTGGGACGAGGCCCCGCCGAAGGTGCCGATGTTCCCCGGTGACCTGCCCCGCCAGGACCACCCGCTGCCCAAGGGACTCGATGACGGCGCCGCCGCCAGGCTGCTGCGCGCCGCCCAGGCCGACCGCAGGATGCTGGTCCGGGTCACCGTCGAGGTGCTGCTGCGCACCGGGCTGCGGGTCAGCGAGTTCACCGGCCTGCCCGCCGACGCCGTGGTCCTGATCGGTGCCGGGCCCTGGCTGCACGTCCCGGTCGGCAAGCTCCGCGAAGACCGCTACCTGCCGCTGCACCCCCAGCTCGTCACCCTCATCGACGCCTACCGGGCCGCCCATGTCTCCCCGGATAACCCGCTGCTGCTGCCCCGGGAGAACGGGCGCCCGCTGGACCGGCACACCGTCACCCGGATGATCAACCGGGCCGGCACCGCCGCCGGGCTGCCCCACATCCATCCCCACCAGCTCCGGCACACTCTCGCCACCCAGGCCATCAACCGCGGCATGAGCCTGGAGGCCATCGCCGCCCTCCTGGGCCACCGCAGCCTGGACATGACCCTGCGCTACGCCAAAATCGCCAGCCGAACCGTCGCCGATGAGTACTTCGCCGTCACCGAGAAAGTCGAGGCCCTCTACGGCCAGCCCGCCCAGCTCGGCGCCGACGCGATCGGCCCGAAAATGGCCCGGCTGCGCCGCGAGCACCACCGGCTCCTGGGCAACGGCTGGTGCACCCGGCCCCCGCAACTGGACTGCGCGTTCGAGTCGATCTGCGAGACCTGCAGCTACTTCCAGACCAGCATCGAGTTCCGCCCGACCCTGCAAGCCCAGCACGACGACGCCATCACCAAGCACCAAGACCACCGCGAGCAGCTATTCGCCTCGCTGCTCACCCGCATCGACCAGGACGCCTCATGAACCGCCCGCCCCTGCGCCTGACCCGCCCCGGCCAGCTGCCCGCCCCTGCGACCGGCGACGACAGCCTCCAGGTCCTCACCGACGCGATCGACCAGCTCGCCCGGCTCCGCACCCCCTACTGGCTCGGCGACTCCGCCGTCCGGCTGCACGCCCTGACCAGCCTGATCGCCCAGGCCGAACAGCTCCTGCCCCAGGCCGTCCACGACGCCCGCGACCAGGAACTCACCTGGACCCAGATCGGCGAGCTCCTCAACACCACCGCCGCCACCGCGGCACGCCGCTACCGGAACAACCCAGGATCAACTTGACAAGGATCACCCGCATAATGCCGCGTGGCGTGCATCGACGTGAGCGCCGTGCAAGATCACTCGACCGGACTGGCATCATAGAGGCAAATGAGCAAGCCACCGTCCCGCCGCTTCCCTGTAACCGTTACCCAGCTTCCAGTCACCCGCTGCCAGATCTGCCAGCGCACCGTCGCGTACCGGCCCGGCAACCTCACTGAGGTCCTGACCGAGCACTACCGACAGGCTCACCCCGAAGCGCTCGAGCTCGAATCCCGGTAGCCAGTCGCGGAGATCCCGGCACTAACCGCCGCAGTTACCAGCGCCGACATCGGTCTGCCCGCAGGCGGCGCCGGGGTATCACTCTAGGTGTGTAAAGGAGTCACACAGGGTAATCATATGCTGGGCGGGGACACCCGCTGACTCGGGGGGAGAACAACGGTGAAGTCCGTGAACAGGGGAAACACGGGGCAAGATGCCCCGGCGGGAGATAACGGCGCGATGCCGGGGATGGCCGGGGATGATCCGTATCGTGACGGGGCAGGCGCCGGCCGGCCGGGCGCGGGGAGGACCCCGGGCGGGTGCCGCTGCGGGAGCTGATGGATGACCGGCTGCTGGACGCGCTGCTGGAACGGTCGAAGGACGCGGCCGGGGGGCTGCGGCTGACCGGCGAGGGGTCGATGCTCGGGGAGCTGGTGCAGGCGGTGCTGGAGCGGGCGCTGGAGGCCGAGCTGACCGCGCACCTGGGCTACGGCAAGCACGACGCGGCCGGGCATCACTCGGGGAACTCCCGCAACGGCACCATCGCCAAGACCGTCCAGACCGGGGTCGGGCCGGTGGGCCTGGCCGTGCCGCGGGACCGGGCCGGGACCTTCGAGCCGCTGCTGATCCCCAAGCGGGCCGGGCGGGTCGCCGGCGGCCTGGACGACATGATCATCTCGCTGTATGCGCACGGCATGTCCGTGCGGGACATCCTGCACCACCTGGAGCAGGTCTACGGCACCCAGCTGTCCCATGAGACGGTCTCCCGGATCACCGATCAGGTGCTGGAGGAGGTCCGCGGCTGGCAGGCCCGGCCGCTGGAGCAGGTATACGCGGTGGTGTTCCTGGACGCGATCGTGGTCAAGGTCCGGGACAACCAGGTGGTGCAGAACAAGCCCGCCTACATCGCGGTCGGCGTCGACGCGGACGGGGAGAAGCACGTGCTGGGCATCTGGCTGGCCAAGACCGCGCCGGAGGCGGCCACCGCCGGGGAGGGCGCCCGGTTCTGGGGCTCGGTCATGACGGACCTGCGCAACCGGGGCGTGCGGGACATCCTGATCGCCTGCTGCGACGGCCTGACCGGGTTCGAGGACGCCATCACCGGCGCGTTCCCCGGCACCGTCGTGCAGCGCTGCGTCGTCCACCTGATCCGCAACGCCCTGCGGCCCGTCGCCCGCCGCGACGCCGGCGAGGTCGCCAAAGAGCTGCGCACGATCTACACCGCGCCGACGGCCGAGGCCGCGTTCGACGCCCTGGCCGCGTTCGCGGCCTCCCCGTGGGGCCGCAAGTACCCGCAGGCCGCGAGGGTGTTCGAGGACGCCTGGGATGCGTTCACCCCGTTCCTGGCCTTCAGCCCCGCCGTCCGCAAGCTGCTCTACACCACCAACAGCATCGAGTCGCTGAACTACCAGCTGCGCAAGGTCACCAAGGCCCGCGGCCACTACCCGACCGACGACGCGGTGGTCAAGCTGCTGTGGCTGGCCATCATCAACATCGAGGACAAGCGCGCCCGCGAGCGCGCCGCCCGCCGCCAGGACACCGGCAAGCGCTCGGACCAGCCCGCCCGCCTCGTCGAGGGCCAGCGGGTCATGGGCTGGCGCGAGGCCCTCAGCGAGCTCGACGACGCCTACCCAGGCCGGCGACGATAGGACCAGGTAAATCTAACAATTCAAAAACATTTACACACCTGAGGTTACAAGCTCGCGGCGCCTCTGGGTGAGCTTGGGTCGGTTGCGATCACGCAATGTTGCGCTCGTCATTCCTGGCGAAATACGCCGCGGAGTTCAACGGTCCGGAACTGTGGCGCCTGGTCCGAGGGGCATGAGAGCGGTCTGCGGGACCGCCCCTGACGAAGAGCTGTCCTGTACGCTGACTCCGAATATGGGCTGAGCACGCCTTGGTCTGCCGGTCGGCAGCCGACAAAGGGCTGGAGCGCCCGGTCGCCGCCTTCACGTCAGGATGCGGTGTGCCAGGTAGTTCTGGGTGATGGTTAGGCAGGCCTGGTCGCCGATCGTCCCGGCGGCGTAGAAATTGAAGGTGTGGTTTGCGAAGGGGATTGCCGCCAGGGTGATGTCCACCCCGGCGGCGCGCGCCTGACCGGCGAATGCGTATACCCCGCCGGGCGGGACCCGGGAGTCGTGTTCGGGCTCGATGATCAGGGTCTGCGGGGCCTTGCCCGTGATGTAGGTCGAGGAAGAGATCGCCTTGTAGCGGCTCGGATATTGCTGCGGGGTGCCGCCGGCGTACTCTGCGACCGCAGCGCTGCCGCGCACGGAGCCGAAGGTGAAGGTGTCGTCGTAGACGCTGACCGGGTTGACCGCGGGGTACGTGGCGACCACGGCGGCGGGGACCGGGACGGTGCCGCCGCAGTTCGACCGGGCCGTCCCGGCGGCGGCGCTGTAGCCGAGATTGATCGCCAGGTTGCCGCCTGCCGAGTCTCCCGCCAGGACCAGGCGGGTCAGGTCGACCCCGAGCTGCGTGGCGTTCCTGGCGGTCCAGGCCAGGGCGCAGGCGACGTCCCCGGGCGCCTGATTCCAGGTGTGATCGGTTGCCGTGGCCAGCCGGTACTGGGCGCTGATGACGAGCCAGCCGTGGTTGGCGTACCACCGGTAGTCGGTCCTGGCGGTGTCGTTGCTGCCCCCATTCCAGCCGCCCCCGTGGATGTAGAACAAGGTCGGCCACGCGCGCGGCGGCCCCGATGGCCGGTAGATCGCGACCGATAGCGCCTGGCCGTCCACCGTGTGGTAGACGGCGCTGGCGTTGGGGCTAGCTGCCATGACCGAGGATGGCGCGAGCGCGCGGAAGATGTTGACCGAGCCGCCAGCGGCGCCGACCGCAGACATCATGATCGCGATGATGGCGATGCCCGTTACCGCACCCGCGATGCCGGCTGCGGCCGCAGCGGTAGCGGTGCGCCGTGGACCCCACCGCCTTCTGGCCAGCCCCAGGCCGATGGCCGGCAGTGCCGCGATGACTAGCAACGGACCCAGGACCGGTATGACGAAGGAGCCAATGGCGCTGAACAACCCGAGGCCCGGCACGATGGCCCCGAGTTCCAGGGCGGTCACCGCGACGGCCAGGACCAGAGCCGCAGCGACAGCCACAAACCACAAGAACCGGACCGGAGAGAACACCCAGCGACGCCTCGCGGTCCTGCCAGGTGGTGCCTCGTCGCCGCCCGCGGCTGGCTTCCCGGGTATCAGGTTCGCGGGCATGAACGCCTCCAAGGGGCTGTGAACAAAGCGTTTCTGCCAGAGCCCGGGGGCGCATCGGCGCGCGGGCCAACCGCGGTGTTCAGCAAACTGCACGCCGTAACGCGGTTCATGGGTCCGTACCTACTGGCGCCCCGGTGAGCGCCAGCTGGTTGTTTGCGTCATCTTGTGTTCAGGGCCAGTATGGCGGTCCCATGGAGGTCACCGAGCTGCCGCCGACGCCGTTCGTCCTGCCGACGGCGGGAGACCTGGTTCACGTCCGGACCCAGCAGTGGGTGCGCCCGACGCGAAGCCCCGCGTGCGGTGTCGCCGAGCTGGCGAGATACGCTCGCATGGTCTTGCCCGCCACGGACGCGGGCACCGGGGAGAGCGGGCCTCATGTCAGATGCCGGCGCACCGGCGGCCGAGCCCGGATATCTGCTCGACAACGCGCAGGCACAAGCACAGGGCCGGTTCGCCGGCCTGGAGGCCAGCTTCGACACCCTGACCCAACGCCACCTGGCTGCCCGGGGGCTGCGGCCAGGATGCGGTGCCTGGAGGTGGGAGCCGGCAGCGGCTCGGTAGCGCGCTGGCTGGCCAGCCAGGCCGGCCCGGACGGCTCGGTGCTGGCCACCGACATCGACACCCGGTGGGCCGAGACCGACGGCCTCCCGAACCTGGAAGTCATCCAGCACGACATTGTCACCGACCCCTGCCCGGCGGGGCGTTCGACCTGATCCACGCACGCCTGGTCCTGGTGCACCTGCCAGCCCGCAACCAGGTCCTGGCCCGGCTGGCAGCCGCGCTCAAGCCGGGCGGCCGGCTGGTCGCCGAGGACTTCGACTCTTCCTTGCCCCATTGCCTCGACCCGGCCACCGGCGAGGAACAAGCGTTCGTCAAGGTCGGCCAGGCACTCGTCGGCGCGCTGCACCGGCGGGGAGCCGACACCACCTACCCCCGCACCCTCCCGCACCGTCTCCGCAGCGCAGGGCTGGCCGACGTCGGCGCCAGCGGGCATCTGGTGATATACCACGGAGGCTCACCAGAAGCGGTCCTGCAGCAGGCCAACCTCGACCAGGTCGGGCCCTCCCTGGTTGATGCCGGCCTGGTCACCGCCGCCGACCTCCAGACCGCTCAGCGGCTGCTGCGCGACCCGGCCTTCATCGCCAACCACCCCCTGATGATCACAGCCTGGGGCCGCAAACCCCGCTAGCCGCCCCTCCAGGGCGCCACCCCGCGGCCACAGCCATGGCGAGGTGACCCGGCCAGCAAGCTGAGGATCACCGCCATGATGCCCGCCAGACAACCGAACGCCGACACCACAAACCGGACATCACGTCACTATGCCGTAGCCCTGCCAGTTGGCCAGTCTCAGCACTGTTCGCAGCAACGACAGAGGCCGACTGATTTACCGCTCATGCCGCCTGTTGCGTGTGCCGCCGGTTCGGCGCTCGCGGTTGAGGCGGCGATCTATCCTGGCCTCGTGCTTGATCTGAGCAGCCTGGACCTGGACGAGATCGCCACTGCGCTGGCGGACCAGACTGACTACGAGCACCGGCGGCTGATCAACCCGCAGACCGGCGAGATCGTGTTCTGGACGGCCGACACGGGCATCGACGGGCACACCCCGGTCGACCTGGATGAGCTGGATCTGGTCTGCATCGATCCGCTGCCGTCCTGGATCTGGTACCAGGACATGGCGGACTTCGCTGAAGCGATCACCGATGAGCGGGCCGGGCGCAGGCTGGCCCGGGCCATCCAGGGGCAGGGAGCATTCCGCCGATTCAAGGACGTGCTCCACGTGGAGCATCCGGGCCTGCTGCCGGCGTGGTACGCCTTTCGCGATGCCCGCGCCGTGCGCCGCGCCGTCCAGTGGCTTGCCGATAACTCGCTTATCGACGATGCCGCTGCAGACCGCTTCCTGGCCGAGTACCCAGACCCAGACCTGCCATGAGCTTTGCGATGCGCCGAGAACGCTCGGCTTTGCCGATATGAGAGCGCTGTTTGAGACCTGACTTGTGACATGATCGGCGGTCTTGACGGCGGGCGTGTCGCTGACCTGCGGTTTCGCGTGGCCAGCGGGCAGGATTTGCGCACTAACCGGGGTTGTAAAGTCGTCCGGTGCTTGCCGGTGAATATTGGGTGGCTGACCGCGATGGCGTCGGCTTACGCTCGGATACATGGCAGACCGCGATGTGCTGGACGTGATCGAGCGCGAGATCGCTGACGAGGTACGGACCCGTTTCCCAGGCGACGCGGTGCAGCGGGTCCGGCTGCTGCATTACGGCGACCACCCGATGATCGAGCCGGGGGAGCTGTGGGTCCGGGTGTTGCTCGCCGGGGACCCGGAGGACTATGAGCAGATACTGCGGACATTCCAGGACGCCCATGAGAAGGCGATCGACCCGTTCTTGAACTACCTGAGGGAAAAACTGTTTGAGATCAGGATCGTCGAGTTCATGTGCGGCGAGGAACCCATCGGCCGCGAAGGCCACGGCCCCCGCTTTAGCCGGGGGACAGGGGAGCGGCTGGCGGACGTCGCGGCATGGGAGCACGGCGCGACCACCCCGGTGGTGGCCGATTTGGGGCCACCCGGCCTGGACACGCTGGACACGCTGATCAGGGCAGGATTCGCGGCCACGCGCCCGCAGGCCATCCGGTGGGCGCTGGACCGCATCCGCGAGAGGCCGGCCTACCAGCGGCTCCGGGACCTTCAGCGCGACACCGACGCCCTCAAGGACGCGTTCTAGATCTTCTGTTCCGTACAGAAAGCGGGGACCCTGACCAGGATGCCAGCCCCGACCAGATCCACCGCCGATCGGCTGCGCACTAAATTGTCACAAGTCAGGTCGACGATGCCGCTGCAGACCGCTTCCTGGCCGAGTACCCAGACCCAGACCTGCCATGAGCTTCGCGATGCGCCGAGAACGCTCGGCTTTGCCGATATGAGAGCGCTGTTTGAGAGGTCCGTTACGCGCCGATCTGCCATAAGTCGGGTGACATGGAAACGGGTTGAGACGAGTTAAGAACGTTTTGGCCAAAGGGCGGGTCGCAGCGCGCTCCGCACCGTAAAGTGCCTTTCCTGGGTGCGGCGCCATAATTACTCGTAGATTCTCGCCTCAATAATCATCCGCATCTTTGTTTTGAGCGCAGCAACTGCGTCGGGGTAGCCGGAAAGCTGGTAAGACTTGTTTCCGGGCTCGTGCGGGCCAGAATAGGATTTAATGATAGGCGGGTTCGGAATGATGTCGACGCTCAGAACGAGCTGGTAGCCCGCGTTTTCCCACCGAGCCAGAGCAGGCTGCGCCGTGGCATCTGAGATTGTCTTCTGGTCATTCAGGTAGACTCCCGCGTACTGCAAATGCCCGCCCAGTAGCTTCCCCATGCCGTTGACAGCACCAGGGGTATTAAATTGCGCTGCTGCGCCCTGGTCAGCTATCAGCGGGCCGCCGGGCCAGCCGGACCCGGTAACGTGGCCCTGTACCCAGTACAGCCCGATAGCATGATAAGCCCTCAGCCAGGCCGTCATGCGTGCAAGAAAATACGTATCGTCTCGGCCGCCGAAGGTGTGGAAGTCCAGGCCCCACTCGGGAATGATGACGGGCTTGCCCGTAAGCTCGGAGAACCGGGCTGTCCAGTCCAATCCGCCCGGGCTAGCGGTCAGGACCTGCTGCCAGTGACGAGCCCAGTCGAGCGCGCCGGATGCGGTATGAGGGTACATACCATCCGGGCCGCCGTGCCAGTCGAAGATATCGGTCCCCACGTAGTCCACGTACGCGCTGCCAGGCCAGCACTCCGCCACCGTGGCCGCTCCGGGATAAATGGTCCACAAGAACTTGAAATGCTCACCGGGCACCGATCGCATAGTCGTAACGACCTGCCGCCAGGCAAGGATAAAAGCATCGAGTTCAGAGGACGGCGCGTGCCAGACGCTCCACGCGTACCACCAGCCGTTCATCTCGCGACTGAGATTGATAATGGTGTCAGAGAGCCCATCCCGTACCAGCAATTCACCGAGCCGGTAAAACTGCTGGTTATCAGCGCCCGCCGCTGCCGCGACCAGGGCAGAGCTGTTCGACTTGTGACGGGCGGCCGTGGCGGAACTTGGCCCACCATCGTTCAAGAGCGCTTCTAGCTCGGAATCAACAGCGCCAGACGCTGTAATGGCCGGCTTGCCCGGGCTCGCCGGCTTGCCCGTGCTGATCGGCTTGCCCGGGCCGGCCGGCGCCGACGACTCTCTCCATGCAGGCCCGGTCAGGACAGTAATGCCGGCAATGACGGCAAGGCACGTAAGGATTACGCGCCGCTTCGCCTTCGGCGTCCTCAGCTTGGCCACTATCTGTAACCTGAGTAGATGGCCGGGATTTTACACCGCGATCTCCCACAGGAGAAGGAGGCAAAATGGGCCGCGCCTGAGATGAGCGTCCGTGTACGGCGTTCTGCAGCCGGATTGCGGATCGGCAACTGGGAGTTCCGGCGTGAGCCTACTGGGAGGGGCCGGCGGATTCGGTGACGGCCTTGATTCGTTCCAGGGTGGCCTGCATGCCGTCCAGGTTGGTGCGGCCGCGCGCGAACCCGGCGACCATCCAGTAGAGGCGCATGAGGGGCGTGTCGGCCAGTTCAAACGACTCGGTGACATCGGTACCTCCGGCGACCGGTTCCAGCTGGTAGCGCCACGTGTTCACGGTCGTCCCGCCCGGTCCGGCCACCGCGAAGGCGAACTCGCGGCCCGGATCGCACGCCACCACCGTGCAGGCAGTCCAGTACACCGGCCCCACGCCGTTGCGCCGGACATGACCGCGGAAACGCGCCCCCACCTCGGGCCCGCTAGCGCCGCCGAGCCATTCCGCCTCGAAGGTCTCGGGACTGAACTCCCCGACCCGGGTGATGTCACTGACCAGGTCCCAGACCCGGTTGGCGGATGCCTCCATATGAACCGTGACCGAACCACGCATCACTCCAGCGTACGGTGACATCGCCGGGAAGATAGTGAAGTGTACTTCGGTCAAGTATATTTCGACTATGCATGCCTCACCCATTGGAGTGTCGAAGCCTCCTCATCTGTTCGACCGGCACGCCGAGTGGGCCGGGCTGGTCTCCTTTGCCGCCGATGCCCGGCCTGGCGCCACGCTGGGTGTGGTGAGCGGGCGGCGCCGGCAGGGTAAGAGCTATCTCCTGCAGGGGCTGGCGACGGCCCTGGGCGGGATCTACTTTCCGGCCTTGGAGCTGACCGAGACCGTCTCATTGCGGTTGTTCGCCGACGAGCTGATTCGCTTTAGCGGATCGCCGGTTTCGCCGTTCCGGGACTGGCTTGACGCCATTTCGTACCTGTTCCGGCTGGCCGGGGATCGTGTCGTCCCGGTCGTCATTGATGAGTTCCCCTACCTGGTCAAGGCGTCACCCGGCCTGCCGTCGATCATTCAGCGGGAGCTTGGTCCGGGGGGAAGCGGATCGGCGAGCCGCATACGGCTCCTCTTGTGTGGCTCAGCGATGTCAGTGATGGGAGGGCTGCTTTCGGGGTCGGCGCCGCTGCGGGGGCGGGCGGGCTTCGAGCTGATCGTCCATCCCTTTGGCTACCGAGACGCCGCACGGTTCTGGGACGTTACCGACCCCAAGCTGGCCGTGCTCGTGCATTCAGTGGTCGGCGGAACTCCCGCTTACCGGCGGGAGCTCGTGCGCGGAGACACCCCCGCCGGCCTGGCTGACTTTGACCCCTGGGTGATCCGGACTGTGCTGAATCCGCAGACTCCGCTCTTCCGGGAAGCGCGTTACCTGCTCGCCGAGGAGACCGAGATCCGCGACCCGTCGCTTTATCATTCCGTGCTGGCGGCCGTTGCCGAGGGAAATAACACCTCCGGCGGAATCGCCAGTTATATCGGACGGAAGTCCAACGAGGTCGCGCATCCCCTCCGGGTCCTGGAGGATTCCCGGCTGCTGATCAAGGAGCCCGATCTGTTCAGATCGGGACGGGCGAGGTACCGCATCGCCGAGCCGCTGATTACCTTCTACCAGGCCATCATGAGCCGGGAATGGGCACGTCTCGAACTCGGCGGCGGATCAGCCGTCTGGCCCGGAGCCCGCGCACGATTCCTCTCCCAGGTAACGGGACCACATTTCGAAGCGATCGGCCGCGACTACGCGATCGCGGCCGATCCCGCGGTCTTCGGCGGCCCGCCCGGGGAGGTGGGGTCTGGCGTGGTCTCGGACCCAGCCAACAGGACCCAGATCCAGATCGACGTCGCGGTGCTCGCGCCAGCCGAGCCCGGCCGGCCGCGCACGATTCTTTCCCTCGGCGAGGTGAAGTGGGACCGGGTTATGGACCTGCGTCACGTCGAGCGTCTGCGCCGCGCGCGGGACCTGCTCGCGGTCAAGGGATTCGACACCCAGCACGCGGTACTGGCCTGCTACTCCGGCGCGGGCTTCGACCGCGAACTGCAGGCCGATCAACGCCCCGACATCCGTCTGGTCGGCCTGGATCAGCTCTACGCGAATTAGCGTCCTTTCTGCTCAGTACGTGTCCAAGTAACTGCAGCTGCGTCGCGTGCATCTGCATGAGTGGGTTACTGCTGGGTTGTGCGCCGGGTACCGGTGACGTCGTAGAGGTGATGGACGGGATCATGGATGAGGTATCGCGCAAAGGACTCGACGGTGAAGTGGGCTCCATCGCTGCGGATGCCGGTGCGTTGCCATTGATCCGGAGCAAGGCTCTGAAAGTGCGCGGCGATGATGTCGGCAGCGGTGGCCAGTTCCCGGGCTACCGGGACGGGATCCTGCTCGCTGTAGCGGTCTGCTATCGCGCTGGCGTCCTGGTCCCAGTTGGGGAACCGCGGACGGTACCGATCACATCGCAGCCGCCGGGTCAGCGTGCCGGTTGCGCCTGGCGCGGTCCTATCGCGCGAGCAGTCGCTCGAGGGTGGCTGGATCGGCGCCCGCCACGTCGAGTAGCTTCACGCGGCTTCGCGCACCCGTCACCACCGTGACCGAGCTACGGCTGACTCCGAACGCCGCAGCCACCAACGCCAGCGCAGCCGCGGTCGCCTTGCCGTCTGCGGCCCGCTCGCTGACCCGGACCACCAGGGCCTCGTCGTGGTGCCCGCCAACGCCGGGACGAGCAGATCCAGGCCGGACCCGGACAACGATGCGCACCCCACTAGTGTGTGCCCGCGCGCCGTGCAATCGGCACGGGATGATTCTGATCGAGAGGCGCGTTGACCTGAGGGACACGACATATCGTGTTACTTGAGAGTGGGCCCGGGTCCTTGGCCGGCTGCGGGCCTTGAGAGGTGAGCGTGATGACCGGTTGGTACGCGGAGCGGATGCCCGGCAGGTCGGCTAAGGCCGTGATCGCCGTGACGCTTCTCGCGCTGGCGCTGGTGACGGCCGTGCCGGTCGCCTTCCTGGTCGCGGTGGTCATGACAGTGCTGGGACACATCGTCGGCGGGCTGGCGCTGTTCGGCGGCTCGGTCCTGGCTGCCGTTGCAGCTGTCGCGCTCGCGGGCATGAGCGGCATGCGGCACCTGCGCAAGCTGCTCTCCGGTGGTGGCTTCCATGTCGTGCGGCTGGACGACAGCCAGTACTCCGACGTCGCAGAGGCAGAGCGCAGCGATTACGCCAATGTCTTGGAGCTAGACCGCAGCGAGTACACCGAGGTCCGCTGACCGGGGCGGGCTGCCAGGCTGAGCGGCTCCGAAACCGCGGTCTTCTACGGCCCGCCCGAGGTCGACCGGGCGGATGAAACCGTCGCCGGGGAAGACCTGGATGCCTACCACGGGCGTGGGCCGGTCCATGGTTAGCGCTGACCCGGCCAGCCGGTGTAGGCCTCGGCGAGATAGGTCGATCCCGCCACGGAGTTGACCACGGACTTCAGTTCCCCGACTTGTCGCCGGGTGTCGAACGGCGCGGCGTTCGGAAGATGATGAAGCATGGTCGTCATCCAGTAGGAGAAGTGCTGCGCCCGCCAGACGCGGGCCAGAGCCCGCGGACCGTAGTCGTCCAGCGCGTCGGGCTCCTTGTTCCGGATGGCTCGCTCCAGCACCTCGGCCAGGACGCGGACGTCGGCGATGGCCAGGTTGAGGCCCTTGGCGCCGGTGGGGGGCACGGTGTGGGCGGCGTCGCCGGCCAGGAGCAGGTTGCCGTATCTCATCGGCTCGCTGACGAAGCTGCGGAACCCGAGGACCAGCTGCTCGACGATCGGCCCTTCCTGGAGCGCGAAGCCGTCTTCGCCCGCTACGCGGGCCTGGAACTCGGCCCAGATACGGTCTGGCGACCAGGCCGCGGCATCCTCGCTCGGGTCGCACTGGAAGTACATTCGCTGCAGGACGTCACTGCGCTGGCTGATCAGCGCGAATCCTCGCACGGAATGGGTGTAGACGAGCTCGGGAGCGCTGCGCGGCGCCTCGGCCAGGATGCCGAACCAGGCGAACGGGTACTCGCGGAAGTAGTGTCGCCGCTCGCTCTCGGGGACCTGCATCCGGCAGATGCTGTGCGACCCGTCCGCGCCGACGAGATAGGCGCACCGGATCTCGTGCTGCGCGCCGGTTTCGTCGGTGAACATGATGCCGGGCTGGTCGGACGTGATGTCGATTACCTTTGTCCCGCCCACGCCGAAGCGGACGTCCCCGCCGTCGCGCTCGCGGGCATCGGCCAGGTCGACGAACACGTCGTTCTGCGGGTAGAGCCACACCGACTCCCCCACCAGGGCCTGGAAGTCGATGCGGTGGCTGACGCCCTCGAAGCGAAGGGAGATGCCGGCGTGCTCGTGGCCGTGGGTCAGGACGCGGTCCGACACCCCCGATTCGACCAGGAGCCGGACGCTGTCTCGTTCGAGGATGCCGGCCCGCACGGTTTCCGCGATGTCGAGCCGGGTGCGGTGGTCGATGACTACTGAGCCGATCCCGCACAGGGAGAGCAAGTGAGAGAGCAGCAGGCCGGCGGGGCCTGCGCCGACGATGCCGACCTCGGTCACCGTGAGCTGGCGATGGGTCATGGCGCGCTAGTCCGCGGCGGGTTCAACGCTCGTCCCACGCGTAGGACTGCCAGGGCGGGTCGAAGAAGCGCTGGCGGGACGCGCCGAGGGCGTCGATGCGCTGCACGTCGCCGGGGTCGAGGTCGAAATCCAGGACGTCCAGGTTCGCCGCCAGCCGCTCCGGCTTGGCCGTCTTGGGGATGACGACGGTCCGCGGCTTGCTTAGCAGCCAGCGCAGCGTCACCTGTCCGGCGCTCTTGCCGTGCTTGGCGCCGATCGCGGTCAGGACCGGATCGGCGAAGGCGCGGCCCTCGGCGAAGGGCGCGTAGGCGGTCAGCGTCAGGCCCTCCGCCGTCGCCAGTTCGCGCAGGGTGTCTTGCGGCAGGTAAGGATGGTGTTCGACCTGGATGGTGGCCAGCGGGGTTACGGTCAGGGCCCGGCGGACCAGCGCGGCCGGGGCGTTGCTCAGGCCGAGGGCCCGGACCACGCCGTCGGCGACCAAGGGCGCCAGCGCCCCGAAGGTTTCCTCGACGGGGACCTCGCCGTTCGGCCAGTGCATCAGCAGCAGGTCGACGTAGTCCAGGTCAAGAGCCCGGATGGAGGCCCACGCGGCGTCCACTGCGTCCCGCGCGCCCGCCAGCGTGTGCGGGAACTTCGTGGTTACGAAGACCTCGCCGCGCGGCAGCGAACTGTCCCGCACGCCCTGACCCACCCCGGGCTCGTTGTCGTACCGCATCGCGGTGTCGATATGGCGGTATCCGACCTCCACCGCCCGGCGGACCAGCGCCCCCACCTCGTCGGGCGGGATATTGAACGTGCCGAGGCCGATCCGGGGAATGCTTACTCCCGCAGCGTTCAGGGGCGCCAGCCCGGACTGGCCAGTGAGCGGGCTCATCGGGGCGCGTCGTATTCGTCGATGAGCGCCACCTTGGCGGCCGAGGCCGACTGGTCGTCGAACTCGTGGGTGAGCCACTCCCTGGTGAGCTTTTCCGCCAGTTCGGCGGCGATCACCCTGGCTCCGAAGCAGAGCACCTGGGCGTTGTTGGATAGCACGCTGCGCTCGACCGAGTAGGAGTCGTGGGCCACGGTGGCGCGGATGCCCTGGACCTTGTTCGCGCTGATCGCCACGCCGATCCCGGTCCCGCAGCAGAGCAGGGCCCGGTCGGCCTGGCCCGAGCGGACCGCCTGGGCCGCGTTGAAGCCGACGTGCGGGTACGGGAGGTCGTCCGCGGGCGAATCGACCCCGAGGTCGATGACCTCCGCGACTCGCTCGTCGGACTGGAGCACGGCCTTGAGCCTCTCCTTCAGCGGGTAGCCGGCGTTGTCCGCGCCGACGACGATGGTGAGTGGCTTGCGGCTCATGGGTCGGGCTCCTCTAGAACGGGTACGGCGCGATGTCCGGGCGGACCGTGAGCCACTGGGTTTCGGTGAAGGCCTCGATGTTCGCCTGCGCGCCGCCGAAGCGCGATCCGGTGCCCGAAGCCGCGACGCCGCCGAACGGCGCGTTGGCCTCGTCGCTCACCGTCTGCTCGTTGATGTGGACGATGCCGCTGGGGATGGCGTCGGCGAGCCGCATCGCCTGGCCGACGTCGCCGAGGATGCCGAGGGACAGCCCGTACTCGGCGTCCCTGGCCATCGTGATCGCCTCGTCGACGCGGCTGAACGGCAGGACGGGCGCCACCGGGCCGAAGATCTCCTCGCGCCAGGCGGCCATGTCCGGGCGGACCTCGGCCAGCACGGTGGGCCGGTAAAACAGGCCCTCGTAGGTGCCGCCGGCCGCGAGCCGGGCCCCGCTGTCCACCGCCTGCTGCACGATGGCATCGACCTTGTCCAGCTGGGACTTGTCGATGATCGGGCCGAGCGCCACCTGCGCGGCGGCCGGGTTGCCGACCGGCAGGTGTTCGGCGGTGGCGGCGAGCGCGTCCACGTAGGCGTCGTGCAGGCTCTCGTGCACCACGTGGCGGCCGGTGGTCATGCAGATCTGCCCCTGGTGCATGAACGACCCGAACGCGCCGGCGGACACCGCCTTCTTGAGGTCGGCGCCGGGCAGGACGATCAGCGCGTTGTTCCCGCCCAGCTCGAGGTGCGCGCGCTTGAGGTGCTGGGCGGCCAGGGCCCCGACCGCGCGGCCGGCGTTCGTGGACCCGGTGAACGACACCACCCGCACCTGCGGCGCGGTGATCGTGGCCTCGCCGGTCTCCCGTCCGCCCGGCAGCAGCTGGAGCAGGCCGTCCGGGAGCCCAGCCGCCCGGAACACCTGCATCAGCGTGACGCCCCCGGACACCGCGGTCCGCGGGTCCGGCTTGAGGAGCACCGCGTTGCCGAGGGCCAGCGCCGGGGCGACCGACCGGATCGACAGGATAAGCGGGAAGTTGAATGGCGCGATGACGCTGACGACGCCCACCGGGCGGCGCCGGGCAAAGCTCCACCGCGGCTCGTTGCTGGCCAGCACCTCTCCCAGGGGATGGCTGGGCAGCGCGGCGGCCTCGTAGCATTCCTGCGCGGCGATCGCGGTCTCCAGGGCGGCCTTCGGCGGGATGGCGCCGGTCTCGCGGATGATCCACCCGCCGATCTCCTCGGCGTGCTGTTCCCAGAGCGAGCCGGCCTGGCGCAGGATCGCCGCCCGCTCGGTCGGCGGCGCCGCTTGCCAGGACTCTTGCGCGGCGGCGGCCAGCTCCGCCGCCTTTTTTACGTCCGGCGGGCTGGCGCTGCCGATCGTCCCCAGTTGCTCGCCGGTGGCAGGCTCGGTGACCCGGATCGGCTCGCCGCCGCCTGCGGTCCAGCCGCTGACGAAAATCGTGCCTTCCCAGTCGTGGCCCAGGAAACTCATCGCGTGTGCTCCAGAGGAATCAAAGGGGTGCGGGATCATGGCCGGCGCTCACCGGCCGGACCAGCGGGGCGGGCGCTTCTCGACGAAGGCGCGGACGCCCTCCACCCGGTCTTCGCTGAGGTAGGGGTTGGGTCCGACGTTCAGCCGCAGCGCGACCGGCACCGGCAGGTCCCAGCCCTTGGTGGCCATTTCCTTGTAGCGGCGCAGCGTCAGCGGGGCGTTGGCGGTGATCTCGGCGGCGAGCCCGCGCACCTCGGCGTCGAAGTTCTCCCGGCTGACGACGCGGTTGACCAGGCCGAGCTGGTGCGCTTCTTCGGCGGTGATCGAGCGCCCGGTGTACAGGAGCTCGAGCGCGATCGCGCGCGGGATGAGCCGGGGCAGCAGCACCGAGCCGAGGTTGGCGCCCATGCCGCGCTTGGCCTCGGGCAAGCCGATCAGGGCCCCGGAAACCGCGACCCGCAGGTCGCAGGAGAGCATCAGCTCGCAGCCGCCGGCCACGGCGGCGCCGTTGACGGCGGCGATCGTGGGCTTGGGCGTCTCGAGGATCACCTCGAACACGTTCCGGTGGGTGCCGGTCATCGGGACCGCGATGTCGCGGCCAGCCCGGGCCGTCTCGTCCATTTCCTTGAGGTCGCCGCCCGCGCAGAAGGCGCGGTCGCCGGTGCCGGTCAGCACGACCGCCCACACGTCCGGGTCCTCGCCGGCCCGGACGAACGCGGCGATGAGCTCCTCGGTGGTCTGGACGGCCATCGCGTTGCGCCGTTCCGGCCGGTCGATCCGGATCCAGGCGGTGCGGTCCTCGACCTCGTACACCACGTGCTGATCGGCCACTAATGCACCCTCTTTCGCGTGGGCATCGCCAGGGTGCTCGTCGGGATCCGGGGGGAGCCGGGGAGATGGCCTGGATCGGTCATGGCGTCGCCGTCTGCTGGCTGGCGGGCCCGGGCGTGACCTGGGCGACCTGGTCGCGGATCAGTTCGGCGATCTCTGCTGGGTCGCGGCCTAGATCGGCGAGGACCGCGGCGGTGTCGGCGCCGAGGGCCGGCGGGGCGTTGCGGTGCGGCAGGTACGCGCCGTCGAAGGTGACCGGGAGGTTCACCACCGAGAAGCCGGGGACACGGTCGTGCGCCAGCGGGCTGATCGCGCCGATGGCCGTGACCTGCTCGTCGGCCACCACCTCGGTCAGCGTCTGGACCGGGGCGCACGGTACTCCCGCGGCGCCGAGCCGGTTCAGGACCTCCGCGGTGGTGAAGCCGCCGGTGACCGCGCTCAGCTCGGCTTCGACCGAGCTACGGGAGCGGACCCGCTCGCCGTTGGTGCGGAACCCCTCCTTGTCCCGCAGGGGCGCGGCGTCGAGCGCCTCGCAGAGCCTGGCCCACGCCACGTCGTTCCCGGCCGACATGAACACGTAGCCGTCCCTGGTCGGGTACGCCCCGTAGGGGACGACGCCTGACAGCCCGGAGCCGAGCCGGGGGGGCGGCGGGTTGCCGGCCAGGACGGTGAGCAGCGGCATGCTGAGCCAGGTCAGGGCGGTCTGCAGAAGCGACAGCTGGACGTGGCAGCCCTGGCCGGTCGCATCACGCCGGCGCAGCGCCTCGTAGACGGCCAGCACCGCCCACATGCCTGTGCCCATGTCGAGTAGCGACACGGGAACCCGGGACGGCGGGCCGCTGTCCTGCCCGGTGATGCTGACGATTCCGCTGTAGGCCTGCAGCAGCGGGTCGTAGCCGGGCTGCCCGGCGCGCGGGCCGTCCGGACCGAACCCGGTCATCTCGATGTTGATCAGCCGCGGGTTGAGCTGGCGCAGGTCGGCCGCGGCGAACCCGGCCGCCGCGAGCGCGCCGGGCCGCAGATTGTGCAGCACTACGTCCGCGGACTTGATCAGGTCCTCGAGCACCTTCCGCCCGCGCGGGTCTTTGTAGTCCAGCGCCAGCGACTGCTTGTTCCGGTTGAGCGCTAGGAACGTGACGCTCTCGCCGTCCCAGTGCGGCGGCGCCCAGCTCCGGCTGTCGTCCCCCTGGCCTACCCGCTCGACCTTGATCACGTCGGCGCCGAGGTCACCGAGGATCTGGCCGGCCATGGGCGCGGCCACGCTGGTCCCGATCTCGACCACCCGCAGGCCTTGCAGCGATCCGGTCGGCGCGGTCATGAGGTCTCCTCAGGTGGCTGGATCTGCTCCTCCACCGCGTCCCGCGCGGCGGAACGGATCGGCGCCTTCCACGGCGCCGGTGCGCCGGCGTAGACTCCCGGCCCGAGCCGGAAGTGCTGCGCCTGCTCGATGGTCTCGACCAGGGGCATGTCCATCGGGTACAGCGCGTCCGGACCTGGCCGCGGGCCCGCCTTCGACACGTGGCCGTAGAGTTCGTGGCCGACGACCCGTTCGGCCAGGTGCGCCGCCTCGATCAGGGCGGCCAGGTCAATGCCGGTGTCGATGCCCTCGCCCGCGAGGAAATGGACCAGGTCCTCGGTGGGGATCATCTTCGTGGCGCGCCCGTTGCCGCAGTAGGGGCAGCCGCCCATGCCCCCGACCGAGGCGTCGATGATCAGCTTGTGCCGCTGGTCCAGCTCGCCCAGCGCGGCGTACGCGGAGGGGAGCGCGGCGCCGCGCCCGTCGTGCAGGTGCAGGTGGATGGTGCGAACCGACGGCCAGCGCCGGACCATCTCGCGGACCTGTGACCGCACCGCGCGCGGGGTGTTCCAGCTCATCGGGTCGCCGAGGTAGATGCCGGTCGTCGTGATCCCGATCTCGGACCAGGCGTCCATCTGAAGCTCGATACACTCGGCGCGCTGCTGCTCGGTGAACTCGCCGAGCCAGTTCGACCCCCAGGCGGCGTTGACGGCCACGATGGCCTCGGTGGCCCCGGTGTCAGCAGCGGCCCGCACGATCTGGGGCAGGGCGGCGACCTCGTCGGCTGCGGTCCGCGCGGTGTTGCGCTGGACGAAGACGTCGCACAGGTGGACCATCGACCGGCCGTACCCGTCGGGCGGCGCCAGCGGCGGGACGAACGCGGCGCGGCGTTGCGCGCCCTGGGCGTTCAGCGCCAGCGCGGTGTAGGTGACGGCCGGGTTCGGGGTGAACTTGGCCAGGATCTCCTCGATAGACGCCATCTGCGGCACCCACCGGGGGCTGACGAACGACCCGACCACGATGTGGCGCAGGCCGGTCGCCGACAGCGCGTCGAGCAGGTCGACCTTGGCGGCGACGCTGATGCCGGCGCTCTCGATCTGCATGCCCTCGCGCATGCCTTCCTCGATGATCTCCACATCGGGACGCGCGGGCGGTGTCATGGGGTTGGTCCTCCGGGACGCACGGGCGGTGTCATGGCTGTCCTCCGTGGTCAGTACGACTTGGGCAGGCCGAGGGTGCCGTGCGCGATCTGCGCGAGCACGAGGTTGTTGCTGATCGGGGCGATGGACGGCAGGCGCGCCTCGCGGAACCGGCGTTCGATGCCGTACTCCTCGGCGACGCCGTATCCGCCGAAGGTGTCCATCGCCGCGTTGGCGGCCGCCCACAACGCCTGGGAGGAGAGCAGCTTGCAGGCGTTCACCTCGAAGGCCGGGTTCTGCCCCTCCTCGAACAACTTCGCGGCCTGCCACCGCATCAGGCTGGCGGCCTGCAGGTTCGCGTACGCCTGGGCCAGCGGGAACTGGATGCCCTGGTTCTTGCCGATCGGCCGGCCGAAGACCTCGCGCTGATTGGCGTATTCGACCGCGCGGTCGATGAAGTACAGCCCGGCGCCGATGTACTCGGACGAGACGAGGATCCGTTCGGCGTTCATGCCGGACAGGATGTAGCGGAAGCCCTTACCCTCCTCGCCGATCAGGTTCTCGGCTGGGACCTGCAGGTCACGGATCGTCAGCTCGTTGGTCTCGTGGTTGACCATGGTGCGGATCGGGCGGGCCTCGATCTGGCCGGCGTCGATGGCCTGCGGCAGATCGACGAGCAGCACGCTCATCCCGTCGTGCTTGCGCGCCACATCCTCGTAGCGGGTGGTCCGGCACAGCAGCAGCATCAGGTCGGAGTGCTGGACCCGCGAGATGAAGATCTTGCTGCCGTTGACCACGTAGTGGTCGCCTTCGCGGCGGGCAAAGGTCCGGATCCGGGTGGTGTCGCTGCCGGCGTCGGGCTCGGTGACGCCGAACGACTGCAGGCGGAGCTTTCCTGCCGCGATGT
This sequence comes from uncultured Actinomycetes bacterium, assembly GCA_963795795.1. Classification (GTDB taxonomy): domain Bacteria; phylum Actinomycetota; class Actinomycetes; order Streptosporangiales; family Streptosporangiaceae; genus Palsa-504. The sequence goes on from CAWCJS010000004.1 coordinate 52,115, forward strand.
CCGGCAGGTAGCGGCCCTTCTGCTCCTCGCTGCCGTGGCGGAGCACCGTGCCCATCGTGTACATCTGGGCGTGCGCGGCCCCGGTCGAGCACCCGGCACGCTCCAGCGTCTCCATGATCACGGCGGCGTCGCTGATCGTCCCGCCGCCGCCGCCGTACTCCTCGGGGATCAGCACCGCCAGCCAGCCCGCGTCCGTCAGCGCCTTGACGAACTCGTCGGGGTAGCGCTGCGCCGCGTCGACTTCGGTCCAGTACGCCTGGTCGAATTGCTCGGCGAGGCCGGCCAGGGCCTCGGCCAGGTCCTGGTGGTGCTCGGGCAGGTTGCTGTTCATCATGCGGACCTTCGGTCGGGATAGAGGGCGGATGCTGTCGCTGATGGGGAGGCAGCGGCCACCGCCGCGCGCTGGTCGCGGGGACTGGCGGGCGACACGGTCACGTCGACCAGCAGCGGCTCGGACCGGGTGGCCAGCGTCGGGATCGCCTCGTCGAGCACGCGGGCCAGCTCATCGCAGGTCTGTACCCGCACCGACGGGCAGCCGAACGACCTGGCCAACTGCCCGATGTTGACGTCGCTGAACGACGGCCACGGCGGCTGCCCCCCGGCCGCGGCGGCCAGCGTGTCCATGATCGCGTAACCGCCGTTGGACAGCACCACGTACAGCACCCCGGCCCGGTAGCGCTGTGCTGACCACAGGCTCTGGCACGCGTACAGCGACGAGCCATCGCCGATCACGGCGACCACCGGCCGTTCCGGACAGGCCAGCTTGAGGCCCATGGCGGCCGGCATGGCGAAGCCCAGGCCGCCCATGGCCGCGCTCAGGAACCCCAGCGGCGCGCGGGTGGGCACCATGTCCTGCAGTTGCGGCCGGCTGGACGGCGTTTCTTCGACCAGAACGGCGTTAGCCGGGAGCCTCGCGCTGAGCGCGGCGAACACGTCCTCGGCGCGCAGCGGTTGGCCCGGCCGCCCGGGGCCGCCCGGTAGGGACCCGTGCTCCTGGTGCCCGTTTGCCGACGGCCTGACGACGGCCGGCTGGTCGGGGCGCACCCCCGCGCGCCGGGCGACCAGGCGGGTCAGCAGCTCGCAGAAGCCGGTCAGCGGGGTCAGCACGGCGAGGTCGGCGACGCTGCGAGAGGCCTCCGCCAGGTCGTCGGTGACGACCACGACCTTAGTATCAGCCGCGAACAGCGGGCCGGGTTCGTACCCGTACTGTCGCAGCGCGGCGGCCCCGGCGACCAGAACCAGGTCATGGGGGCTCAGGGCGTCCCGGAGGGCCGCCCGGCCGGCCTGCAGGTACCCGGCGAAGCGCCCGGAATCCTGAGGGAAGCCGGCCCGCGCTCCGAACGCCTCCTGCCAGACCGGGCAGCGGAGGACTTCGGCGAGCTCAGCCAGCGCGGCCCAGATCCGCGGGTGATCGGCGCCGGCGCCGACCACGATGGCCGGGGCGCGCGCGGCCAGCAGCCGCCGGGCTACTTCCGAGCAGAGCCGGCGGTCGACGCCGGCCCCGATCTCCAGCTGCAACGGCGCCGGCTCCCGCACCGACTCCTCGTAGGGCTCCATCCAGTCGTCCATCGGCACGATGACGACCGCGGGGCCTCGCTCGGCCACGGCGTGGTGCCGGGCCTGGCTGATCAGCGCGGGCACGTCGGCCGCGCGGGCCGGGGTCGCGGTCCACACCGGGTAGCGGCCGGCCAGCCCTTCCAGCTCGCCGGTCAGGAACGGCTCGTAGGCGAGGTGCCGACGGTCCTGCTGGCCGACGACGATGACCACGGGGGCGCGGTTCACCCGGGCGGTGGCGATCGCCCCGACCGCGTTGCCCAGGCCGGCCGTGGTGTGCAGGAGCGCGAGCGCCGGCCGCTGCTTGCCGAGCGACCAGCCGGTGGCGGCGCCGACGGCGGACGCCTCGTGCAGGCAGAGCACGAACTCGATGTCCGCAGGAAACTCCGCGAGCAGCGGGATCTCGGTTGACCCCGGGTTGGAGAACATGGTGGTCATGCCGTGACGGCGCAGCACATCGAAAAACCCGTCGCGAACGGTAGTCATACCAGGCACCGCCTGTGGGTTGCCACAGATCCAAACACCCAATACAGTCGCGTGTATGCGCGATCCCGCGGCGGACCAGGACGCCAGGTCGGTCCTGCGCCGCGGGCTGATGGTCCTGGAATGCTTCGCCGAAGGCTCGACCGAGAAGACCGTGGCGGAAGTGTGCGCGCGTACCGGACTGCCGCCGGCCACGGTCCACCGGCTACTGGCCGTGCTCGTCGACTGGGGCGGCGTGGAGAAGGTCTCGCGCGGCCGGTACCGGCTCGCCGTGCGGCTGTGGCGGCTGGGCGCGCGGGTGCCCGGGGCCAGGATGCTGCGGGACGTGGCCCTGCCGTATCTGGAGGACCTGTACGAGGCGACGCACGGCGTCGTCCACCTCGCGGTCGCCGACGGGACCGACACGCTGTACATCGAGAAGATCTCGGGTCGGCGCGCGCCGCGCGTTTCGTCCAGCGTGGGCGGGCGCCTGCCGCTGCACGCCTGCGGCCCGGGCAAGGTGCTCGTGGCGTTCGGTCCGCCGGACGTGCTCGACCGCGTGCTCGCGGCGGGCCTGAGGCCGCGGACCCCGCGGACGATCACCGACGAGGCGGCCTTCCGGCGAGCGGTGGCCGAGATCCGCAGGACCGGGTTCGCGGTGTCCCGGGAAGAGAGTTCACTCGGCACCGCATCGGTGGCCGCGCCCGTCTTCGCCGAGCGCACCGCCGTCGCCAGTGTCTCCGTGGTGACCACGCCGGACCGCTTGCGGGTCCCGGTGCTCGCGCCGCTGGTCACCACCGTCGCCCGAAGCATTACCCGGGCGCTGTCTAGCGTCCAGGATCGGTAAACGGTGGCGGCCGAACCGGGGGCAGCCGTACCAGGGCGGGCGCCCCGGCTGATCCTCGCAGGATGCGGCGGCATGGCTCAGACCGGTTCCAGGCCGACGATGATCCCGGCGCGGGCGGTCTTTCCCGTCAGGCCTCGCATGTCTAGGCCACCAGCGCGACCGGGTTGATCGGGGAGCCGGTGCCCCCCTTGATCCGCAGCGGCAGCGCGACGAACAGGAACTCGCGCGCGTCCTGCTGGCTCAGCTCGCGGAGATCGAGCATCTCGAAGATGAAGACGCCCGCTTTGGGGATCAGCTCGGCGTGGACCTGCATCGGCTCCGCGCCGGGGGCCGCCTCGTACGGCATGGTGTCCGAGCCGGTGGCGACGACGCCCGCCCGCACGAGCTCGCGCGCCGTGTCCGGGTCCGGTCCCGGGATCGGCATCCGCAAGTACTCGTCGGGATCCCGGTACACCAGGTCGTAGCCCATCCGGAACAGGACCACATCGCCAGCGCCGAACGTGACGTCCTGACTGGCGGCGCAGGCCGCCATGGCGGCCGGCGTGATGACGTAGTCGCCGCCGACCCGGTCGACGGCGAGGTAGCGGGCGAAGTCCAGCAGCACGCCCCGAGCTACGATGGGGCGGAAGTTCTCCGCCTGGCCGTTCATCACGACGCCGTGAAAGTAGTCCTCGACACCCGGGTCGGACGTCTTGGTCCCGTCGAACAGCAGGCCATGGTACGAGACGTGGGCGAGGCTGTCCATGTGCGTTCCGGTATGGCAGCCGAGCGAGATCATGTCGCTGACGCCGCGGATGTCGGGTGACTGCCCGGGGACCGAGCCGATCGACTCGCCGAAGCCATTGGTCAGCGCGTGGCTGTACGGCGGCGCGGTGCCGTTACGGGTCTGGCCCGGCTGGAGCACGTGGCCCAATTGGACGATGCGTGCGGAGGCCGCCGCGGCGATGAGCGCGGCGAGCCCGGGCGGGCCGGAGGGCGTTGGTGGCGGTGGTGGCGGTGGTGCGGTCACGAGGAGACTCCATTCTTGCCCGCCAGCGGCGTGATGCCGTTCGGGATAGCGTTCGCCGAGCTGCCGTCGTGACCGCGGTGAGCGTCGTGGCCGCCGGCGAAATACGCGTGCCTGACGTCATCGGGACGGGCGAGCAGGTCCTGGCAAGGCCCCTCCAGGACGATGCTCCCGACGCTCAGGACGTACGCGTGGGCGCCGATGCTGAGCGCCAGGGCGGCGAACTGCTCGACCAGCAGCACCGCGATCCCGCTGCGCGCGGCTTCCTCGACGAAGGGGATCATGCGTTTCACGATGACCGGGGCGAGTCCCTGGGACATCTCGTCGATCAGGAGCACCCGGGGCTGGCTGACGATCGCCCGCGCCAGGACGAGCATCTGCTGTTCGCCGCCGGACAGCATCTGAGCCGTGACCTGCTTGCGCGCCTGCAGCTCGGGGAACAGCTCGTAGGCACGAGCGGTATTCCGCGCGCCGCGGGAGGCGACGGCCAGGTTCTCCTGGACGGTCAGCCCGGCGAACACGGTACGTCCCTGCTCGACATAGGCCAGGCCGCGTGCGGCCCGGCGGTCGCGGGCCAGGCGCTGGACCTCGTGGCCGTCGAGCGTGATGGCGCCGTGCTCCACGGGGATCACGCCCGCGACTCCGTCCATGAGCGTCGTCTTGCCCGCGCCGTTGGCCCCGAGCAGGACGGTGACCTGTCCCTCCGGACACGTCAGGCTCACGTCGCGGACGATGGGCAGCTCGCCACGCTTGATCGTGACGGCGTCGATGACGAGTTCAGCGCCCATGGGGCTCTCCTGCCTGGCTCGCGGGGACGTCGGCCGAGGTATCCCGGCCCGAGTACTCCTCGACGGCCACCTCCTCGAGCACCGTCTCGGCGGCCACGTCGTCGCCCAGGTACGCGGCCGTGACGTCTGGGCGCGCGAGGACCTCGGCCGTGGCGCCGGCGGCGATGACCTTGCCGAAGTCCAGCACCACCAGCGACGTGCAGACCAGCCGCACGAGTTCCATGTCGTGCTCGATCACGAGCAAGCCGCAGCCGAAGCGCTCCGGGATCTCGGCGAGCCGCGCCGCCAGGTCGATCGACTCCTCGGCGGACAGGCCGGCCGCCGGCTCGTCGATCAGGACCGCCTTAGGACGCCCGGTCAGGCACGCGCCGATCATCAGCAGGCGGCGAAGCCGCACGTCCAGGCTGTGCAGCGGGGTGGAGGTGTCTCGGCAGCCGACGAATTCGATGATCTCGCGGATCTGCTTGGCGGTGGTCCCCGGAGCGGCGCCGAGGCGGAGGTATTCCTCGGCGGTCAGCTCCCCGATCGTCCGGTCTTGCTGGAACGTGCGTCGCACGATGCGGGCGCGCTTGAAGGCCGGGAGGGCGTCGATCTGGGCCCCGTCGACCCGCACGACGCCGGAGTAGGCGGCCAGGAAGCCTGTCGTCGCGTCGACCAGTGTCGATTTCCCGGCACCGTTGGGTCCGACCAGTCCGACCACCTCGCCGTACGGGACGGTGAGGGACACGTCGTCCAGGGCCCGGACGGCGCCGAAGTTCACGGTCAGGTTGCTGATCTCCAGCGCGAGTGGCCGGTCCGAGCCGTCGGCCAGTCGGCTGGTCGCACCTTTGAAGACCACCGGGCTGAACGGCCGGAGCTCGAGCGGCTCGTCAGTGGCCGCGCGTCGCGACGACAGCTTCGCGACCTGCCGCCGGATCATGACGGAGAAGGCCGCTTCCGGCTTGCCCAGCACCGTGATCGCGCCGATCGCGAAGAGCGCGGTGCCCAAGTCGGGGGTGAGCCCCCACTGCTGGAGCAGCGCCGACGATATGGCGCTGAACAAGCCCAGGGCGAGGGCGCCTTCCCAGTACCCGGCGCCCATCATGACGGCCAGCGCGAACAGGGTGAGGACGACGACCGGGTCGAAGTTAGACGGATCCGCCGACCCGAAGCCGGCGACCAGCAGTCCCCCGGCCCAGGCGGCGAGGAAGCCGGCCACGGCGAAGGCGGTCAGTTTCGCCCGCGTGACGCTTATCCCCATGGCGGCGGCGGCGCGCTCACTGCGGGCGATGGCCAGCCAGGACAGCCCCCAGCGGGACCGCCGCAGCACGATCGTCAGGCCGGCCAGCAGCGTGAAGCTCAGCCAGCAGAGCAGGTACAGGCCCATGTAGCCGGCGAGGTCAAAGGTCGGCGACTTCACGTAGGCCGACTGCTGGCTGCCGGCGACCTGCCCGGCCTGCGCCACCGTGTAGATCACGATGACCACGCCGAGCGTGACGATGGCGAGGTTGACCCGGCGCAACCGGAGCGCGGGCATCCCGGCGGCCAGTCCGATCGGGATGCCGATGATCGCGCCGATGATCAGGGACCAGGGCAGCGGGACCCAGCCTTGCTCCCCAGTTAGGTAGGCCACCGACCATGCGCCGATGGCCCCGATGGCGGGCTGGCACAGCGACAGCATCCCGGCCTGTCCGTAGACGAGCCCGATGCTCAAGCCGAAGATCGCCTCGGCGGCGCCGACGGCTCCCACGTATTGCCAGTACGGGCTCAGGGCGAACCCGACCACGAGGATGACGACCGCCACGACCAGCAGGGCCGACAGCGGCGTCCCCCTAACGCGCTTCAGACCAAACATCACTGCGCCTCCACCAGACCATGACGAGCACGATCACCACGAACGGGACGGCATCGGTGTACCGCCCGATGCCCGACGGCTGAACGATCGACTGCAGCATGCCGATGAGGACACCACCGACCGCGGCGACGATCATGTTGCGCATGAGCCCGAGCAACGCGGCGCCGAGCGCGAAGATCACGAGATACGCCAGGGGCGGAAACGATGTGGTGCTCGTGGGCAGCACCACCATGACCGCGATCGTGGCGATGGCACTGGCGAAGCCCCAGACCGCCACGGTCAGCGTGCGCACCCTGATGCCGAGCAGCCCGGCGGTGATCGGGCGTTCGGACATCGCGCGCAGTTGCGCTCCCAGGTGCGTCCCGCGCAGGAAGACCTGGACACCGACGGCCAGCAGGACCGCGGCCACGACCTCGACCAGGCTTCCGATGGGTACGCCGGTCCCGAATATCTCGACGCTCGGGCCCGAGAACAGATTGGGGAAGTTGTACGTAGCGCCGTTCAGGATCCGGTCGCCCACCGCGATGATGCCGACCGTGACGGCGATCGTCACCGTGGTGCGCAGCTCGACGCTCGCCTCGAGGAAGTAGCGGACCATCAGCAGGCCCAGGATCACCCCGATCAGCGCGCCGCACAGCACGGCCACCACCGTGGACGGCCCGGGCCCCAGCCCGAACCATCGCACGCAGAGCAGGCTCATGCAGGCGGCGAGGGCCCCCATGGCGCCAAGGGCCAGGTTGACCACGCCGAGCATCTGGTACATCAGCACGATGCACACGGCGAGCGCGGCGTAGACTCCGCCGGACACCAGTCCGGCTAGCATTTCAGCGACCATGGGGGCCTCTCTTCTACCTCGGTGCTGCGATCGTCACGAGCTGGCGGCCGGCAGCAGGCCGTGGACGACGTCGTAGTCGCCGTCGTTCTGGTTGGGTGCGACCACCCACGTGCCGTTTTCGATCAGCAGCATTTGCGATCCGCGGTTGCCGGGGTGGCTGCTGCCCGAGCCGAATTGCAGCGGGTTGGCCGCGAAACCTGACGAATACGGCGTCATGTTCTGCAGGGCCTCCAGGACGCCCTTGGCCGTGGTGATGTCGTACTTCGACGCGCCGTCCTTCAGGGCCGCCACGAAGGTGGCCGCGCTGACCCAGCCGATCTCCGACCAGAAGTTGGCCGCGACGTTGTCCGCCTTGAACGTGTTGACCATCAGCTGTACCTGGGGGTTCGTGGAGTTGACGGCCGCGAGTTCAGCGCCGACGAACACGCCCTTGTCGTTGGGCCCGAGCGCGCCGGGGTCACCGAGCGAGCCGAGGGTGCCGGGGACGGAGGTGTCGTATCCGCTGCCGAGGGTGATGAACGTCGCGTCCAGCCCGACGGCCTTCGCGGCCTTGACGAAGGCCACCATGTTCGGAGCCACCGTCGAGAGCTCGATGAGGTTACAGCCCAGGGCCTTGGCGTGGGCCACGGCCGGCGTCGGGTTCTGCGTGGCGTCGTTGGTGTAGGTGATCTCCTTGAACTCCGCGGCAACACCCGGGTTCTGCGATTCGAACCAGGTGCGCAGCTGGTTGTAATAGGGAATGGACGTCGGGTCGTTCTGCTCGATCTCGCAGACGGTGGTCGGCTTGAGGACGTTGAAGGTGTACTGCCACTGCACGACCTTGCCGTAGTAGGGCCCGGCGTTAACGGGATCCCAGTTCGGCTGGCTGAAGCACACCGGCTCGGTGCCGCCGCCGATCACGGCGATGCTGTTTGCGGTGTAGAAGCCTTGGTTGGTGTTGCAGTCGGCGAGGCTGGTGTTGCCTACCATCGCCACGACGTGATCCTGCAGGACGTACAGGCGAGCGAGTTCCGCCGCTTGCGACGCGGTGCCCTTGTCATCGCCGTACTGGAATTGGATCTGGTGGCCGTCGATGCCGCCTTGCGAGTTGATCAGCTTGAAGTAGGCCTGGGTACCCGGCACCACGTCGCCGAACGGGTAACCGCCGGAGATGGTCGTGATCTGCGCGACCTTGATCGGCGCCTTGGACCCGCTCGAGGTCGTCGTGCCGCCGCTTGACGACGACGAAGACGCACAGGCGGCCGCGGAAAGGGAAATAGCCACAGCGGCTGCGATGGTCAGGGAGCGGCGCATGGTTCTGCTGATTCTTCGCCGGTCGAGTATGGACATGGGAACCTCCGGGTAATGCGTGCGCTATTGTGCGCGGGCCAAGGGTGTTGCAGGGATATTCGGGATACCTTTGTGAGGATTGCTTGTTCGAATTCGTCGGGTTTACCCGGCGAGATTCCATTGTCGGAAAAAGGCGTCGCGGCCTGCGGTGTCGCACAGCTCGACGCGTAGGCCGGCCGCCTGCAGGCGGTAGTAGGCCCAGTTGCCGCCCCAGGCCGAGGTGCCGCCTGCTTCGCGGTCCAGGCCCAGCGTCGTGAAATTGGCGCACTCCGCCTCGAAGGCGTCCGTCCAGTACGCGAGGTGATCCAGCCGGGGGCCATCGCCGGTGGGCCATTTACCGTCGGGATTGCCTTCGATGAGTTCCAGATAAGGCGCCCGCTGCGAAAAGGTGACGTGCACCACGCTGCGTCCGTCCGGGCGTTCCTGTACCGGCCGCCACGTCGCTCCGGTGGCAGAGGTCAGCTCGGCCATCGCCTGGCGCAGGTCGGTCACCACGATCCCGGTGTGCCAGAACGAGGCCGTGATGCCGGCTGGCTGCGCGCCGGTCATGGCTACTCGGCCTTTCCCCGCCAGGGCCGCTCGCGCGGGATCTTGGCGATGGTGGCGGTCGGCTCGAGGAAGTTCGCCTCCAGCGAGATCGGCACGTCGATGACGAAGGGGACCCGGCTGGTGGAGGCGGCCCGCAGCGCCGCGGCGACGTCGGCGACCGACTGGCACCGGACGCCTTCGCAGCCCATGGCCCGGGCGATGGCGGCGTAGTCGAAGTCGTAGAACTCGAAGAACTTCTTGACCTCGTCGGGCATCGTGTGCAGCGGCCAGCCCAGCGCCCGGTTGTTGAAGATCACGACGGCGAACGGGACATTTTCCTGCACCGCGTTCATCAGCGTGTTCATCGTCATCGGGAAGCCGCCGTCGCCGCAGACCGCGAGCACCGGGCGGCCCGGCTCGGCGAGCTTCGCGCCAAAGGCGGCCGCCATGGCGTAGCCCATGCCACCGCCGCCGTGCGGCACCAGGTAGCGTCCGCCGCCTGGTGACTTGAACCAGTTCAGCATGTAGACCCGGCTTTCGCCGGCGTCCGTGGCGACGATGCCGTCGTGCGGCCAGAGCTCCTGGATGAGCGAGACGAGCCGCTCCGGCCGCAGCGGGAACTCGTCCGAGCTGAATTCGGGCGAGAGCGGCAGGTCGTGCTCTGCGATGGCGGCCGAGACCCGCTCGGCGGCGGTCACCGCGCGCGTGCTCCCGCCGGCGAGGCAGGCCGGGGCCAGGGCGTCGAGTACGGGACCGGCGTCGCCGACCAGGAGTTGCTCGACCGGCAGCGTCCAGGCGCCGTTCAGCGGGTCGATGTCGATCTGGATGATGGCCTGGCGGGTCGGGTCGATGAGCGCCGGGATCTGGTCGACCGTGTCGAGCGGACCCAGCCTGGTCCCGACCGCGATGAGCAGGTCCGCGTCGCTGACCAGTGCGTTGGCGCTTTCCCGACCCCACTCACCGAAGACGCCGCCGCCCAGGGGGTCGGTCTCGGGGAAGGTGCCCTTGCCGCCCTGGGTGGTGATCACCGGCGCGTCGGCGGCGTGGGCGAAGGCCAGCAGGCTGTCGTAGGCCCCGCTCATCCGTACGCCGTTGCCGGCGATGATGACGGGCCGCTGCGCCTGGCCGATCGACTCGGCCGCGTCGGCGATCGCGGCCGGGTCCACCGTCGTGGCCAGTTCCTTGACGTACCGGTCGGCGTGGTAGATGCGCGGGAAGGAGTCGGGTCCCACGCTGCCCTCGAAGGAGGCCGAGTGGTAGATCACGGCGACCGGCCCGGGGTTCCCGGCCAGCGCGTGCTTGATGGCCAGCTGGGTCTGCTGGATGGCCTGGGCCGGGTAGTGGCTGACGAACACCTTCTTGCAGATCGCCTTGAACGCCGCGACCGCGTCGTACACGCCGTGCTCGCCGGCCCCGGAATGGTAGTTGCCGTGGTGGCTCATCCGGCCGCCGTCGAACATCTCGGTCAGGATCACCATGGGCGAGCTGCCCAGCAGCGACTCGATGATGCCCTGCGTGCCCGTGCCGAGGATGAATTCGCCCTCCCCGCTGATCACCGCGGGCCGACCGGTCAGCTTGCCGTAGGCGTTCGCGGCCAATGCGCCGAGCAGTTCCTGGCGCACCTGGATCGTCCTGATCGCCGGGTGGCGGTAGAGAGCCTCGAACAACGGCGTGGTGTGCCCGGCGCACAGCCCCATGACCAGGTCGATGCCGGCGTCTTCCAGGGCCTCGGCGATGGCCTCTGATACCGAGGTTTCGTGGGTGAATAGCAGGCGGCTGCCGGTGATGGCGGGCGCGGTTGAACGGTCCAGCGAGGTCATGAGTCAAGCTCCGAATGGGCAGAGGGATGAGCGGTGGGGGTGGGTGGCTCAGGGAGATGGGAGGTGGGGGTGGGTGGCTCAAGGGAATGGGCGGTGGGGGTGGGCGGCTGAGGGAGCAGCCGCAGCGTGACGGTCTTGAGGTACGTGTAGTCGAGGGCGCCGGCCACGCCCTTCTCGCGCCCGTAGCCGCTGTTCTTGACCCCGCCGAACGGGGTCTCGACGCCGCCGGCCCAGTACTCGTTGACGTAAACCTGTCCGGCCTGCAGCTGGGCGGCGACCCGATGGGCGCGGCTGACGTCGCTGGTCCACAGCCCGGCGGCGAGGCCGAACTCGCTGTCGTTGGCCAGGGCGACGACCTCGTCCTCGGTGTCGAAGGGGATGATCACCAGGACCGGGCCGAAGATCTCCTCGCGGGCGACGCGCATGTCGTTGCTGACTCCGGTCAGCAACACCGGCCGGGTGTAGCTGCCAGGCGGCAGGTCCGCGGCCGGCCGGCCGCCCACGTGGACGGTCGCGCCCTCCTTCTCGGCGAGCGCCAGGTAGAAGTCGACCTTCTGCTTGTGCTCGGCGGAGACGAGCGGGCCCATGAAGCAGTCGGCCGGGCCGGGCCCGATGGTGAGCGTGCTGTTCAGCTGCGTCAGCCGGGCGACCACATCGTCGTGCACCGAGCGGTGTACGAACAGCCGCGACCCGGCCGAGCAGACCTGGCCCGCGTTGACGTTGATGCCGAGCCAGGCTCCCTTGGCCGCGGCCTCGAGGTCGGCGTCGGCAAAGATGATGTGCGGCGACTTGCCGCCGAGTTCCAGGGTGACGGGAATCAGGCGCTGCGCGGCGACGCTGGCGACCAGGCGGCCGGTTTCCACCGAGCCGGTGAAGGCAACCTTGCTGACCAGGGGGTGCTCGACCAGGGCGGCGCCCGCCACCTCCCCGAACCCGGGTACGGCGTTGAACGCGCCGGCCGGGACCCCGCATTCGAAGGCGAGCCGCGCGAGCTCGAGGCAAGACAGCGGCGTCTGCTCCGCGGGCTTGGCGACCACAGCGTTGCCGGTCATCAGCGCGGGCGCGACGCTGCGGGCGGCCTGCTGGATCGGGCCGTTCCACGGGATGATCACGCCAACCACGCCGAACGGCTCGTGGCGGGTGTAGGACACGTAGTCGTCGCCCAGCGGGATCGTCTCGCCCTGCAGCTTGTCGGCCATCGCGCCGTAGTACTCGAAGTAGCGCGCGGTGCCGCGGACGTCGGCCAGCGCCGTGGCGGTCGGCTTGCCGCTGTCCCTGGTCTCGAGCTCCGCCAGCATCTCGGTCTCGGCGTCGATGCGTTCGGCCAGCTTGAGGAGGATCCGGCCGCGCTCAAGCGGCTTGCGGGCACGCCAGCCGGGGAAGGCCGCCGCGGCGCTGCGCACCGCCTCGTCGATGTCTTCCGGGCCGCCTTCGGCCACGTCGGCGAAATGCTCGCCGGTCGAGGGGTCGATGGAGGCGAACCGGCGGCCGGAGCGCGCGGCGCGCCATTCGCCCGCGATGAACGCGTCGCGGGTCAGGCGCTGGTCAACAGCTGTCATGTGCGCTTCCCTCCAGGAAGGCGAGCTCAGCGCCGGCTTCGGGGGCGGCCGCGCAGAACTGCTCGATCACGCCGATGAGCCCGGTTGCGGTAAGCCCGCTGCGGCCGACGAACAGGCCGTCGACCGTGGTCTGCGTCGCGTAGCCTCCAGCGCTGGCCGCGTCGACGCTGCCGCCGTAGACCACTCGCACCTGCTCGGCGGCTTGAGGTCCGTGTGACTGGCTCAGGGCGGCCCTGATCACCTGGTGGATGGCTTCGACTTCGGCCGGTTCGGCCTGCTCGCCGCCGGTGCCGATGGCCCAGGCCGGCTCGTAGGCGAGCACCACCGAGGCCAGAGCGTGCGGCGGGAGCCCGCCCACGGCGATCTTCACCTGCCGGGCCACGGCTTCGGGAGCGACGGCGTACTGCCGGTCCTGTTCGGAATCTCCGACGCAGATCACGGTCTCCAGGCCGGCCGTGACCGCCGCGCTGGCCTTCAGGTTGACCGAGTGATCGGTCTCGCCGTAGTGCTGGCGGCGTTCGTAGTGGCCGAGCTCGACGATGCTCACACCGCAGTCCAGGAGCATGGTCGCGGAGATCTCTCCGGTCTGGGCGCCGTTCGCCTGCCAGTGCATGTTCTGGGCGCCCAGGTGCAGCGACGGGCTGGGCGGCTCCCCGGTAGGCGCATGGTGGGCGGAGGTCAGCTGCGCTGTGGAGCTCAGCTGCGCTGTGGAGCTCAGCTGCGCTGCGGCGGTGGCCAGCGCTGTGAACGGCGGGAAGATGGCGATGTCGACGTCGAGTCCGGATGTTCCCGACCATTCGCGCAGCTCGGCCAGGTAGGCGACCGCCTCGGCGCGCGTCTTGTGCATCTTCCAGGACGTGCCGACCCATGCTCGTCGTGACCGGCTCATGTCACACCGACCGTGACAGGTAGTAGTAGACGGCGTTCCAGCGGATCTGGTCGGCGAACTGCTCGGTCCGCGTGCCCTCGTCGATCTGGAGGAACTCGATGTCGCACATGGCGGCGAACATGCGCATCAGCTCGGGGCTGGCGGCGCTGCTCAGCACGGTGTGGTGCGGGCCGCCCGCCATCATCCAGGCTTCCGCCGAGGTGGGCAGGTCTGGCTCCGGCCGCCAGATGGCCCGGGCCACCGGCAGCCGGGGCAGATCCTCGGGGGGATCGACGACCTCGATCGCGTTGAGGACCAGGCGGAACCGGTTGCCGAGGTCCAGCCAGTTGGTGACGACGGCGGGGCCGGCGGCCGCGTTGAAGACCAGCCGGACCGGGTCCTCACGCTGTCCCAGCGACAGCGGCGCGATCTCGCAGCGCGGCCGGGTGGCGGCGATGGACGGGCACAGCTCGAGCATGTGGGCGCCCAGGATCAGCCCGCGGCGCGCGTCGAGGTCGTAGGTGTAGTCCTCCATGAAGGACGTGCCGCCGGGCAGGCCGGCCGTCATCACCTTGACGATGCGCAGCAGCGCGGCGCTCTTCCAGTCGCCCTCGGCACCGAACCCGTACCCGTCCGCCATCAGGCGCTGCGCGGCGATCCCCGGCAACTGGCGCAGCAGGCCGAGGTCCTCGAAGTTGTCGGTGAACGCCCCGAACCCGCCGGCTTCGAGCATTGACCTCAGCGCCAGCTCGATCCGGGCCTGCTCGCGGAGCGAGTCGTGCCGCCCGCCGCCCGGGCGCAGTTCCGGCGCGAGGTCGTAGTCGTCCTGGTAACGCTGCGCCAACTGGTCCACGTCGCCGTCGCTGACCTGCGCCACCGTGTCGGTCAGGTCGGAGACCCCGTAGGTGTTCACCGTGAAGCCGAGGCGCAGCTCGGCTTCGACCTTGTCGCCCTCGGTGACGGCGACGTAGCGCATGTTGTCGCCGAACCTGGCCACCTTCAGGCGCTGGGCCTCGGCGCGGCCGCACGCGGCGCGAGCCCACAGGCCGATGCGCTGCTGGACCCTAAGCTCCGACCAGTGCCCGACCACGGTGGTCCGGGTCACTCGCATCCGGCTCTCGATGAACGCGAACTCCCGGTCGCCGTGCGCCGACTGGTTCAGGTTCATGAAGTCCATGTCGATCTCGCCCCACGGCAGCCGCTGGTTGAACTGCGTGTGCAGGTGCAGCAGCGGCTTGCCCAGGGCGCTGAGCCCGCCGATCCACATCTTCGCGGGCGAGAAGGTGTGCATCCAGGCGATGACCCCGACGCAGCCGTCCGCGCGGTTGGCGTCGAGCATTACCTGCCGGATGGCGTCCCGGCTGGTGACCACGGGCACGGCGGTGATCCGTACCGGGATGTCGCCGGCGTCGTTGAGGGCGGCCACGATGGCCGCGGCGTGCTCGTCCACCTGGCGCAGCGAGTCCTCGCCGTACAGGTCGACGCTGCCGGGCACGAACCAGACCTCGGCGCTGCCGAAGGGCCCCGTCATGTCGATTCCCCCGTACGGTCGGCGTCTGTGGTGCGGTCGGCGTCTGTGGTGCGGTAGGCGTCGGCGGTGCGGTAGGCGTCGGCGACCGCGGTGAGCGCCAGGGCGAAGGAGCGCGCTCCGGCGTCCACCGAGCCGCGGCTCCGCTCGCCGAGTCGGCTGGCCCGGCCGACGCGCGCGATCAGGGCGGCGGTGGATTCGGCTCCGGCGTTCGCGCCGGCCGCGGCGGCCGTAAGCGTCTCGGCCGGGGTGGCCCCTTGGCCGACGGCCGCGGCGGCCGCGGTGTGCGCGCTCGCCACGGCGTCGACGATGGTCTTGTCGCCGACCTGCGCGCCGCCGAACTCGCTGAGCGCCTCGCAGGTGGCGGCGAGGTAGTCCGCGACCTGTGCGGCGGACAGGGGGCCGCGGGCGGCGGCCGCCCGGTCGCCGAGCGCCTCGAACGCCACCGACAGCAGCGCGCCCATCGACCCGCCGACCGCGCCGAACTCCCGGGCCAGCAGCTCGATCAGGCCGGCCAGATCGAGCGGCGGGTCGTTCGCGAGGCGGTGGCGGATGGCCTTGGCGGCCGTGCCCATCGCCAGCCCGTGGTCGCCGTCCCCCGCGACGGAGTCCAGCGCGCAGAGCTCATCGGTGGCGACCTCCAGCGCGGTCGCTCCGGCCTCGGTGACGCGCAGCGCAGCCTGGAGCTGGCTGGTCATCGGCGGGGTACTCACTGGCACCACGCCGCCGTCCGCACCGGAGCGTCCAGGAGCGCGCGCAGCTCGTCGTCCAGGACGGTCAGGGTCACCGAGAGCCCGGCCATCTGCAGCGACGTCACGAACTCGCCGACCATCGACCGGTGGACGCTGATCCCGCTGGCGGCGAGGTGCCTGCTCACGGCCCGGTGCACGAGGTACTGCTCCAGCAGCGGAGTCGCGCCAAGCCCGTTGACCAGGAGCGCGACCGATGTTCCCGCCCGGCAGTCGAGGTCGGCCAGGAGCCGCTCCGCGAGCTGCGTGCCCACCTCGTCGGCGGTGCCGAGCTTGGCGGTGGCGATCCCGGGCTCGCCGTGCACGCCGAGGCCGACTTCCATCTCGTCCGGCGCTGTGGTGAAGATGGGCTTGCTCGCGCCGGGCAGCTCAGCGCTGCTGAGGGCGACGCCGATGGTGCGGGTGCGGGCGTTGGCGGTGCGGCCGATCGCCTCCACCTCGTCCAGGCTCGCGCCGGCTTCGGCGGCAGCACCCGCGAGCTTGAACACCATGGCGTCGCCGGCGATGCCGCGCCGGCGGTCCGCCTCGTCGGCGGGGGCCGAGGCGAGATCGTCGGTGACGAACAGCTGCCGTACGTCGATACCGGCCGCGGCGGCCTTCCGCACGGCCAGGCGGCAGTTCATCACGTCGCCGGAGTAGTTGCCGTAGATGAGCAGAACGCCGCGCCCGCGGTTGGCGTGCTCGATCGAGGCGAGGATGGCATCGGGTGGCGGCGCGGCGAAGATGTTCCCGACCGCGACCGCGTCGACGCAGCCGGCCTCGACGTAGCCGAGGAAGGCCGGCTCGTGGCCGGATCCGCCGCCCGAAACGATCCCGACCTTGTCGGTCGGCTGCTCGGCGCGCACCAGCACACGCTCAGCGACGCGTCGGACGAGGTCCGGATGCGCGTCCGCGAACGCGTCGACCAGGTCGGTGGAGACGTTCGCCGGGTCGTTGACGAGCTTCTTGATCGTCCCGGGCGCGGCCGTCATCGCGAATCACCCGCGCTCGCGGGGTGCGGCTCAGCTAGCTGAGGTTGGGCCGCCTGCGGCTCGTCCTCGTCCGGATCGGCCAAGTTCAGCTCGGGCCGGTCCTGGGCGTCGGCGATGATCAGTTCGACGCCGAGGTCACGGATCTTGCTCTGCTCGGACGCCGAGATCGGCTGGCTGGTGATGATGCGGTTGAGCTCGGTGAGCGGCGCGACCTTGACCATGGACGCGCGGCCGCACTTCGTGCCGTCGGCGAGCAACGTCACGTCGGCGCCCGCGCTGATCATCGCGCGCTTCACGGCGACCTCGTCGAAGCTCGGGTAGGTCATCCCCGAACTAGCCGAGAACCCGCTGGAGGCGATGAACGTGTGGTCGGCGTGCAGCGAGGACAGCGATTCGACCGCGAGCGGGCCCGCCGCGCCCATGGTGGCCCGGCGGATCAGCCCGCCGGTCACCACGACTGTGAGCGTGGGGTTGCTGAGCAGGTCCTCGACGTGGGTGATGCCGTTGGTGATGACGACCAGGTCCCGCTTGCTGCGCAGCTGGCGGACCAGGTGCGCCATCGTCGAGCCCGAGTCGATGATGATCGTGCTGCCGTCTTCCACGTAGCTGGCGGCAACCTGGGCGATCTGGAGCTTGGCCGCCCCGTTCTCTCGCATGCGGCGCTGGAACGAGGTCTCCAGGTGCACGCTCTCCGCGAGCGCTCCGCCGCGCGTCCGGGTCAGCAGGCCCTGTTCCTCCAGGGCGGTCAGGTCACGCCGCACGGTCTCGTCGCTGACGTCGAACATCTCGGTCAGTTCCCCGATGCGCAGGGCACCGCTCTCCTGCAGCAGCGTCATGATTTGCCGCTGCCGGTCTTCTGCCAGCGGACGCCGACTTGCCAACACCGTCTCCTTGCTGAAGGGCCAGCTTTGGGGTTGACCGCGACGTTACGGCGGCATGCCGAGTAATGTCAACACTTACAACATCATGCCAACCTAAATCCCTCGTCAGCACACATATAGCCCTGGGTCGAAATTCCGAAGAGTGAGATTTTCGGTTGACAGGAGTCCTCGCGAAGCCGGAACCTGCTTAAAACGGGCGACTGGCACACCGCAGGTCGACGCGCTCAGGGCTCAGGCGGCCAGGACGCTGCTGATAAAAACTGAGGTCAGACCGGACGCCACGCCCGTCCGTGACGATCCAGGCCGGGTCAGGGCACGCTGAATCCTCGCTATGCCACGCCATGCCACATTTTGACTCGCAGCGCCGACTGAGGAGAGAACGTGGGCAGTGCCGATGGTGAGCTGAGCGCCGAACAGCGCGAGATTCGCGCCGAGTTCGTCCGGCGCCGCGGCTATTGGGCGGATGACTGGCAGCTGATCCTGGAACTGGCGCCGGACATCATGGCGGCCTACACCGACCTCTCCTCTTACGCGTGGGAAACCGGCTCGCTGGACGCGAAGACGCGCGAGTTCATGTACATCGCGACCACGGCAGCGGTGAGCCACATCCACCCGATCGGGATCCGCACCCACGGGCGGAACGCCCTGAAGGCCGGGGCGACCCCGCGCGAGCTCGTCACCCTGCTCGCGTTGCTGGCCGGCCTGGGGATCGCGGGCTACCTGCTGGCGGTCGACGTCCTGGAGGAAGTCAGCCCGGGGTCGACCGCCATCAGGCCGGGCTCGGAGGAACGGTTCCTTGAGCTACGCGCCGAGTACGAGAAGGTCTTCGGCGGCTGGGACGAGGGGGCCGCCGCGGCCATCAGGTCCGATCCGGAGTTCTTCGCCCGCTTCCTGGCCTGGGCCGGGGCGGCACGCGTTTCCGGAGTGCTCAGCCCGCGAGTGGTGGCGCTCGTCGCGATCGCCGCCAACGCCAGCGTCACGCACCGGGACCGCGCGGCCCTGACCAGGGAAATCCGGGCCGCCCTGGCCCTGCGGGTGACCCCGGCCGAGATCCTCGAGGTCTGCAACATGACCTCCGGGGTCAGCGTGCATTCGCTCACCGTCGGAGTGCCCATCATCGCCGAACTGATGCGGGAAGACCTCTCGCAGGCCACGGCCCAGGAGTCATGACATGCCGGGTTACGGAGACCGTACCGATACCGCTCCCGTCCCGCTGGCGGGCCTGCCGCCGGACCAGGTCGCGTACGTGGTCACGGATCTGGAGGAAGGAGTCCGGCGGCTCGGGCGCCAACTCGGGGTCTCGCGCTGGCTGGGCTGGCGCTACACCGCCGACTACCTGCCGCGGCGCGTCTTCCGCGGCCAGCCCGGCGACTTCGAGTCGCACGGCGTGATCCCGGAATACGGCCCGAGCCTGGAGATCATCGCCCCGCTGAGCGGCCGCAGCGTCTTCACCGAGTTCCTCGAGGCGCACGGACCCGGCCTGCACCATCTCGGCTACTTCGTTCCGTCGCTGGACGACGAACGCGAACGGCTGGCGGCGCAGGGCCTGTCCGAGGTGCAGTACGGCGGTGGTCACGGCATGGACGGAGACGGCAAGATCAGCTTCTTCGAATCGCTGGACGGCGCCGCCTCCTACCTGGAGCTGATCGAGCCGCCGCGCCGCCGCTTCCCGCCCCACTTCGAGATCCGCGTCGACTGACCGCCGGGAGAGATCGTGCGACCCATGGTGCTCGCCCCGAACACCCTGTCATCCTTCTACCCGGGCGCCGGGCGGATCGGCGCGTTCCGCCGGGAGCCCGGGCTGGATCCGAGCCATTGCGAGGACTGGATCGCGTCCACCACCCCGCGGACCGGTCAGGCCCCGCGGGGCCTGACCAGGCTGCCGGACGGCTCGCTGCTGGCCGATCGCTTCGCCGAGGACCCGCTGTCGTGGTTCGGGCCCGGGTACACCGCCCGCTACGGCGCGCGCGGGGCGCTGCTGGTGAAGTTCCTGGATGCCGGCGGCCGGCTGCCGCTGCACGTCCACCCGGATCGGGCCTTTGCCCGCCGGCACCTGCAGAGCGACTTCGGCAAGACCGAAGCCTGGCTCGTGCTGTACGCCGACCCGGGCGCGTCGGCGCACCTGGGGTTCAGCCGCGACGTCAGCGCGGCGGAGCTGTCCGGCTGGGTGACGCGCCAGGACAGCGGCGCGCTGCTGGCCAACTGCAACCTGGTGCCGGTGCGTTCGGGTGATGTGGTGTTCTGCCCGGGCGGGGTGCCGCATGCGATCGGTGCGGGGATGCTGATCCTGGAGATCCAGGAGATGACGGACTTCTCGATCATGCTGGAGTGGGCGGGCTTCCCCCTGGACCCGGCGGGGCTGTTCCTCGGGCTGGATCTGGATACCGCCCTCGGTGCGGTATGGCGGCAAGCCATCACGGGCGACGATCTGCACGCGCTGCAGGGCATGTGCATCCGCGGCCTCGCCACCGGCTCACCTGGGGTGAGCGCCCTGCTTCCGCAGGCGGCCGGGGACTTCTTCGGCGCGGAGCAGATCAGCTGCGACGGCGCCGAGGTGCAGGTGGACGCCCGTTACTCGGTCCTGGTCGTCAACGAAGGCGTGGGCGTGCTGACCTGCGAGTCGGCCGACCCGGTCGAGGTGAGCGCGGGCCAGGTCTACCTCGTGCCCTACGCGGCTGGCCCGGTGGCCCTGCGCGGAAACCTGTCGGCGATCCGCTGCTACCCCGCGGCGTGAGCGCGGTGCCGGGGATGGAGGCGCCGGCCAGCCGCGCGCCCGGGTTCCTCGGCCGGCCGCCCGACCAGCTCGGCTTCGTCACCGGCGACCTAGCCAGCACCGTGGGGGCGCTGGCCCGGGCCTGGGGCGGCGGGCCGTGGGAGGTCTACGAGTACACCGCGGCGACGCTACGGCAGCGTAGCTACCGCGGGAGGCCGGGCGTGTTCGAGTCGCGCAACGCCGTCGCGCCGGGCGGTCGGCTCGGGGTCGTTCAGCCGGTCACCGGGCCGAGCGTGCACGCAGACGCGCTCCGGGCGCGTGGTCCCGGCCTGGCCTACGTGACCTGGTTCGTCACCGACCTGCGGCCGGTTGCCGAGCACATGGCGCGGGCCGGGATCGGTGAGGCCATGCGAGGAGGCGGCCACGGAGTGGACGGCGACGGCGAGTTCGTCTACTTCGACACCGCCGGCTCGCTCGGGGTTTACAGCCAGTACGCCGTGGCCCCGGCCCGGCGCCACCCACCGATCGGCAACTTGGAGTTTTGATTGGAAGATCCGTCGGATGCCGAACTCGGGGACCTGTTCGAGCGGTGTTCCAACCGGGGCCGTTGGGGCGACGGCGACGAGCGCGGCACGCTTAACCTGATCGACGAGGCGGTCCGCCGCCGCGCCGCGGCCCTGGTACGCGAGGGCGTGGCGGTCCCGCTCGGCAGGTCCCTGCCGGTGGCCGGAAGCACGATCGCGCCTCATCCGGTGGTGGTCCAGCTGCTGGAGCCACCCGGGGAGTGGACGGCCATCGATACCGTGGCGATGACCTCGCACGACCCGCAACTGACCCACATCGACGCCCTGGGCCACGCGTTCTACCAGGGGCGCGGCTACGCCGGGTGGCCCCGCGGCGAGATCGTCGGGCCCACCGCGCTGAACCGGTGTTCGGTCGCCGCCGCGCGGGATGGGTTCTTCTGCCGGGGGGTGCTGCTGGACGTGGCCGGGGCCCGCGGCGTGCCGTACCTAGCCGCCGACGAGTACGTCACCGTAGCGGACCTGGAAGCAGCCGAACGGCGGGGCAACGTGCGCCTCGGTCCGTCCGACGCGCTGGTCGTGCACGTCGGCCGGGCCGAGCGGCTGAGCGCCGAGCAGTTGCCCGACCTGCCTGTCCCGCGGGCGGGAGTGCACGCCAGCGTGCTGCCGTGGCTGCATGATCGCGACATCTCGGTGTTCCTGGGCGACTGCACCGAACGGCTGCCGCCGCAGCCGACCGCGGTACCGCTGCCGCTGCACCAGGTCGGGATCGTGGCCATGGGGCTGTGGCTGATCGACGCGGCGCTCACCTCGGATCTGCTCGCCACCTGCGTGAAGCTCGGGAGATACGAGTTCCTCTTCTGTTGCACCGTGCCGGAGCTACCCGGGGCGACCGGCTTCCCGGTCAATCCGGTGTGCCTGTTTTAGTTGGGGAGGGCTTGGGCAGGCTGCTGCCTGCCGAGTGGAGGGAGCTGCCGCGTGGAGCGGATGGTCTGTTCGTGGTGCCATTACCCGAGTCAGCCGGGTCGCGCGAGCTGCGAGACGTGCGGGGCGCCGCTGGACGTGGCGAATGCGGTGTCCGAGTCGGGGTGGCGTGCAGCGCCCAGGCTGCGGGAGATGGCGGAGTTCCGGGTCGGGAACATCACCTGCCAGGTCGCGGGCCAGGTAGTCCCGGTGGCCGAGTTCACCCTCACCGAGGGCGACATGATCTTCTTCGAGCAGCACACGCTGCTCTGGAAGGAGCGCACGGTCTCCCTGACCGGGAAGAACCTCAAGTCAGCCGGCCAGCGCATGATCGCCCCCGGGATGCCGCACGCGGTGATCGAGGCGCGTGGCCCCGGGCGGATCGCCATCACGCGAGACGCTTCCGGCGAGGTGGTGGTGCTCCCGCTCCATCCCGGCACAGAAACCTACGTCAGGGGCCACGCTTTTCTGGCCGCGTCGCAGAACGTGGGTTACGACTCCATCAAGATCGAAAGGCTGGTCAGCTTGCTGCACGGCGGGGCCGGGATGTACCTGGACCAGTTCGTGGCCTACGACACGCAAGGACTCTTGCTGCTGCACGGGTACGGCAACGTCTTCCAGCGGCGACTGGGCGTTGGCGAAAAGATCCAGGTCGAGCCCGGCGGCTTTCTCTACAAGGACGCACCGGTCGCGATCCACCCCGTCCCGGTGCAGTCCGGCGCGGGTTTCCGCCACGCGAACTGGGCGGAACTGACCGGCCCGGGACGGGTCGGGATCCAGTCCATGTACGTCCACCGGCAAACAGGCTGAGAGCGGAGCGCGGCGATGAGTGAGAATGCCAGCACAGGTGCCTCCTCCGGCTACGTCTGCCGGTATTGCCGGCTGAGCTCCGATGCGAGCGGCCCGGCCTGCCCCAACTGCGGTGCGCCCGTCGACGTGCGCGAACTCCGCGACGACGAAGGGTGGGTGGAGCAGCCGCCGATCAGGGACATGGCCCGCATCCAGGTCGGGCGGTCGCAGTGCCAGATCACCGGCACCTACGTGCCGGTGGCCGAGATGAATCTCGCCCCGGGCGACCAGGTGTACTTCTCCCATCATGTCCTGCTGTGGACCGACCCGTCGACGCAGCTGGCCGCGCGGCCGATGGCGGGTGGCTGGACTCGGAGCGTGGCCGGGATGCCGCTGGTGATGATGGAGGCGACGGGCCCTGGCCGCATCGCGTTCTCCGACAACGACCCGGGCGAGCTCATCGCCGTGCCGCTCGAGGCGGGGCAGGAAATCGACGTCTCCATGAACCACTTCCTCATGGCGACCGCGGCGATTTCCTACAGCTGGGTCGACACCGTCGCCTGGTGGAGTATCGGCCAAAAGAACCAACGGGTGTTCCACTACCCGCGCGGGCGTTACTCGGACCGGTTCACCGCGCAGGAGCGGGGACTGCTGCTCCTGCACGCGCGCGGAAACACCTTCATCCGGGACCTAGGCGACGGCGAGCTGATCTACCTCGTCCCGCGGGCGCTGGTCTATAAGGACAGGTCGGTGGCCATGAACATCCACATGGAGCGCCCGGCGTCGCCCCGGGCCCACTGGCAGATCATCCCGATGGTCCGGCTGACCGGCCCGGGCCGCGTCGCGATCCAGTCGCAGTACGGATTCGAACCCGAAGCACACTGGGGGTGGTCCGAACTCGGTCCAGAGGGAACCTGGCGTAACTGGAATCCCGACCCGGACCGGTACCGCCCCGTTCCCAAGGAACGCGAGCCCCTGCACCCGTAGTCTTGGCCGCTGCTAGTCCTGGCCGCTGGCGAGGCGTTCTGGGCCAGGCGGGAGCGGGGCCAGGCCGGGAGCGGGGCCCCGCGTGCCGCGGGGGGGAGACGGCGCTGCGGGGCCCCGCCGCTCACCGGCTCGCTGCCTGCCCCTAGGGCAGCATGCGATCGGGTTGCTTCCAACAGCATGCCCGAGTCGAAGCGCGTTCAAAGGGGAAATATCCGATGTTCTGGGCCGAGAGCATGATCGGAGCAGACCGCCGCCTTCCCGCCAAGGGTGGAGATTGTGCAACCGGCCTGGTGTAATCGTGGCATGCACTGGGCAATCAGAGGCAAAATGGCCGGGTGACATCCGGTCGGTCCACAATGTCGGACATCCTTCCGCTGCGGGAGTCGGACCCGCACGAGATTGGTGGATACCGGCTGCTCGGCCGCCTCGGGGAGGGCGGGCAGGGCGTGGTGTTCCTGGCCACGGCCCTGAACGGACGTCAGACGGCGGTCAAGCTCCTGCCGTCAACCACGGACCCGCAGGTCCGGAGCCGCTTCCTG
This sequence comes from uncultured Actinomycetes bacterium, assembly GCA_963795795.1. Taxonomy (GTDB): domain Bacteria; phylum Actinomycetota; class Actinomycetes; order Streptosporangiales; family Streptosporangiaceae; genus Palsa-504. Next base: position 76,186 of record CAWCJS010000004.1, read on the forward strand.
AAGGAGGTCGCGGCCGCGCAGCGGGTCGCCCGGTTCTGCACGGCGCAGGTCCTGGATGCGGGGTTCTTCGAGCGGCGGCCGTTCATCGTCAGTGAATACGTCGACGGGCCATCGCTGGTCGAGATCGTCGAGCAGCACGGGCCTCGTGGCGGCCCGGCCCTCGAGCGCATCGCCGTCGCCACGCTGACCGCGCTGGGCGCGGTGCACGCCGTCGGGATGGTGCACCGCGACTTCAAGCCCGGCAATGTCCTGCTCGGGCCCGACGGGCCGGTGGTGATCGACTTCGGGCTGGCGGCCGTACCAGGGATGACCACCACGGGCGCTTCCGGCCAGGTCGCCGTCGGAACGCCGGCGTTCATGGCCCCTGAGGCGCTGGCCGGGAGCCGGGTGACCGCGGCCGCCGACATGTGGTCGTGGGCCGTGACGATGGCGTTCGCGGGTACCGGCGAGCTGCCCTTCAGGGGCGAGTCGCTGACCGCCGCGGCTTACGCCATCCTTCATTCCGAGCCGACGATAGGCAGGCTGCCCGAACCGCTCTTCTCGCTCGTCCACCGCTGCCTCAGCAAGGACCCGGCCGGCCGTCCGTCGGCCCGCGATACGCTCCGCGAGCTGGCGGACGCCGGAGCGCGGCTCGTGGGACCGATGCCGCCGGTGGCCTCCGCTCCGGCCGCGGATGAGACGACACCCCGATCGCAGCCCGCGTACGCCGCGACGACGGGGCCGCCGCGGGGCCAGGGCGCTGGCCTGCTCACCGGGCCGACGACCAGGTCGCGGTCGGGGCGACACGGGAACGGCCGCGCCCGGCGGCGTCAGCGCGCGGTGGCGATCCTGGCCGCGCTGGTGCTGGTGGCCGGCATCGCGGTGCTCGCGCTCAACCTTCCCCGGCACGGCGCATCGCCCGGGCGGCTAACGGGCCAAACTCAAGCTCCCACCAACCCGGAACTCACCGCTGAGGCGGCGGCTAGAACGAATGCCGTTAACTGGATCCTGCAGCAGGTCAGCCATTCCACCGTCGTGTCCTGCGATCCCACGGTATGCGCGGAGTTGGCCAACAAGGGTTTCCCGGGCCCGGTGACGCTCACGCAGGCGTCGACAGATCCGCTCGGCTCGGTCCTGGTGGTCGCCACTCCCGCTATCCGAGCCCAGTTCGGCGGCCGGCTTGAGTCCGTTTACGCCCCGGTCGTCATCGCGAGCTTCGGCTCAGGGAACGCCCGGATCGACATCTGCTGGGTCTATCCCGGCGGCAACGCCAAGTACCAATCGGTTCGACAGGGGGACCTGAGCGCCAGGCAGACGGCCGACGCCCAGCTGCTGACCAACAGCCAGATCCAGTTTTCAGCGAGAGCCAGGGCACAACTGCTCAGCGGCGATATTGACCCGCGGCTGCCGCAGCTCCTCGCCATCATGGCCGGGATCCACCCGGTGGACATCGTGGCCTTCGTTAACTCATCGCCGGGTGGCGGACCGGCCAGCCTGCTGCGGTCGGTGGACTTGGCCACGGCGGACACCTCGGCGCATATGACCGGCGCCGCGTACCTCGGCTGGATGGAAGGGTTCATCGACAATCAGCGAGCCCAGTATCTCCCCGCCTGGAGGCAACTGGTCACGCCGCCGACCGGCCAGGTCGTGCTGAGGATCGCGTTCGGAGCGCCGAGCCCGCTCAGCTAGCCGAGATCCGGGGTGACACCGTTCCGGCTGCGTGGCCGGGGCGCCCTTGCACTCCCCTCCTCGCACCTGCGCGAGGACGCCACCGGCACGCAGCGCCGGGCTAGGTTCACCGCTCCGGCTTAGCGGTGCTGCCCATCGAGACTTCAGGCCTGGGTCATCGTCCTGGCCGCGGCGACCCCAGAAGTGAAGATCTCGGTAGGTTCAGGAAGAAGTAAGAAATCCATCTTCCGATATAGGAAACCATAGAGCAGCACAGACAGGAAGTAAAGAGAATGAAGAAGATGAATCAAGAAGAGGTGCGTAGACCCGTGTCGTTAACCGGGTGTGGAAGAGCTAGACTCTTCTAACTTCTTCTGATAGGGATGGTCATGCGGCCGGTGGCGGGGTTAGCACCGGTTTGCGGGAGGGACGAGCATGGCCGGTGAGGACTGGTGGCGGCTCGCCGATTACGTCATCGCACGCCGGGTCGAGCTAGGCATGCGGGACAGGCGAGCCCTGGCCGAGGCGAGCGGGGTGACCGAGCGGACGCTGGGCAAGCTTGAGAACGGCCAGTCCGTTTCCCCCAGCACCCTCGGCATGGTCGAGAACCGGCTCGGCTGGGCACCAGGTTCGTGCCGACGGATCCTGGCGGGCGGGGAACCTGTCGTGGGGCCGCCGCCGGACCTCGGGCAGGGTGAGAACGACGACCCGACGCTGTACCACATCGCGAGCACTCCGGGTCTGCCGCCCGACGTGGTTCGCGGCCTCGTCGCCCTCGCCCGGAACTGGCGACAGGGCGAAGGCGGCCCGGACGAGCAGGCCCAGCGGCGCTCTTTACCGCTAATCGTCCGTGCTGGCTAATTCGCGAGCGGGCCCGCCGAAGGCGTAGTCCAGGGCCGTCTGCTGGCGCGGGACCCTGGCTGATACGTACCTGGTTTCCAGGCCTGCTCGATCGCCGTCTCCGCCGATGTCGTATCCGCGCGGGGTCCTCGGCGGGTCAATGGTCGCCCCGCTGCCGCCCAGCGCCGCGATGACTCCGAGCAGCGCGCCGAGCAACGCGCCCAGGAGCAGGTCGTCGCGCAGCCGTATCCACGGCGGCGTCCCGGTGGCTTGCGTCGCGGGTTCGAGGATCTGCGCCGTGGCCTGCTCGCCCGGGTAGCTCATCGATTCGGCGTCCGCGTAGTAGCTGTGCGCGGCGGCGCTGGCCTCGGCCTGGGCCCGGGCGGCGGTCCCGGCGGTAGCGATCACCGATATGCCGTTCGCCGCTTCGGGCTTGACCTGGACTCCGGCCGGAAGTGACTGGGGCAGCCGGGACCCGATGTCGGGCCGGTTGGGCGTGAACAGGGGTCCGCCGCAGATGGCCCCGGCCGGGCACGACCACGCCGGAAATATGACGAACGCCTGACTGGTGAACACCGGCGGGTTGAGCACGGCGAAGAGCGCGCCAGCGAGCAGGCCGAGTGCGGCCATCACGCCGATGAGAGCCCGGTACCGCCCGAGGATCTGAACGAACTTCGGCACGTCCGGAGCCTGCTGGTTCATGTGGCCTCCGTAGAATCCCTGGCGACAGACCCAGCGTGGTCTCTGATGCGACCATGATACGACTCGGTAGGCCAGACGGACATGGGGAAACGTCTACCTTGAGGCCGCCTAGCTGGAGGCTCCCTCGCTGGAAGCTGGCGGGGCGGTGAAGGTGCTGACGGCGGTGATCCGGAACTCGACGGGCAGGGGACCGCTGCGCAATTGAGCGGCGAGCGCCCCGGCCTGGGCTCGGGTGACATTCCCCTGGATCGAGATGATGCCGCCCAGGATGGGGCGGAGGATCTCCGGTGCGCTGATGACGTTCCCGTCCACGACGATCGCGATGGTGTCGAGCCAGAAGTCGCTGGTGGCGGGGTTGCCAGCGGCTGCGGCGTAGTACTTGCTGTACAGCTGCGAGGTCAGGGTGCCGAAGGTGGCGGCACCCCCGCGCGTAAGCCTCAGGTTTACCGCCCACTGGTTGCTGGTCCTGGCCGGCCCGGCGACCGCGTTGGCGATCTGCCGGTCCGTCACGTGGGCCGCGTCCAGGGCGTACTTGTTACCGCTGCTGTCGCAGGCGACGGTCTGCGTGCCCGGGTTGTCGTAGTCTGCGGCGGCGTAACCGACCTGCTCCTGCCAGCCGCTGGTGTTACCCGGCGTGCAGGCCAGCTTGTGGAACAACGCGAGCGTGTGCTGGTTCACCAGCCTCGCGTCGCCGTACGCCGTACCGTGGGACGGCTGGTAGAGGAGGACCTGCCGGAAGTCCAGCACCCCGGCCGCGGTGATGGCCGTTAGCTGGGCCTGGCGGGTTGCGGGGCCGGTGATAACGGCGTTCGGGCCAATGATCTTGATTTGCGTGTCCGGCAGACGCAGGTATGCGGCGCGGTCGCGGAGTAGTTGAGCGGCGGTGCTCAGCGCCTCGGCTCTGGCTGGCATGGCCGGCGACAGCGTGATCGAGACGAAGCGGGTGGGCGGCGGCGGGGCGGCCGGGCCTGGTGGCGCGGCCTTCGGGAGCACCGCGGCGAAGGCTAGGGCGATCGCGGCGGCGATGGACGCGGCCGAGGTGGCCAGCGTGGCCGCGCGCCACGGCCCGCGACGAAGTCCTCGAAGTCCTGCCTCGCACGCTCATCCACCGGGCATCTCCCTCCTCACCCGCTAAGACGCCGCGCGGCTCTGGTGGCTATGCCGTCGCCCCTTGACCTTTCCCTTGGGTCAAGCCGACCAGCGGACCGCCGCGCCCGACACCCCGGTCTGCGATCTCAGCGTCCCGCTGCGCTTACGTGTCCTCGGTTACGGTGTCCTCGATTACGGTGTCCTCGTGGCGAGGAAGCTGGCGGTGGTCGTCAGGGCCGATCTGGATATGGGACGCGGCAAGATCGCGGCTCAGGTGGCTCACGCTGCCGTCGCGGCCGTGCTGGCCAACCTGGGGACGGACGATCTGGCCTGGTGGCTGCGGGACGGTCAGCCCAAGGTCGTGCTCAAGGTAACGAGCGCAGAGGCTTTGGAGGGCGTGATCCACCGGGCGGAGGCGGCCGGACTGCCGGTTGAGCTCGTTAACGACGCCGGCCGCACGCAGGTGGCTCCGGGGACGTTGACGTGTTGCGCGGTCGGGCCGGCCGAGAGCCAGCGGATCGACGCGATCACGGCGGGACTGCCGTTGTTGTGACGCCTCGGGCTGTGCGGCCTCGGGCTGTGAGGCCTCGGGCTGTGAGGGCTCGGGCTGTGCAGGTGGGATCGCTGGGCCTAAGGTGACGCTGTGAGTAGCACCTTGTACCGTGACGCAGCGCTGGCTGATGGCCGATCCCCGCGGCTGGAGGTGGGCGTCAGCCTGCTGGAGGAGAACGGGCGGATCCGCTGGATCCGGCCTGCCGACTCGGAGTTTGAGTGCCCGCCTTCGTGCGAGGTGGTCGACGCGGGCGGTACGACGATTGTGCCGGGCCTGGTGGACGGGCATAGCCACCTGACTTTGCCCGGTGGCTCGCATTGGATCGACCGGAGTGCGGACCCGACCGAGACGCTCCTGGCCGTGGCCGAAGCCAACGGCGAGCTTCAGTACCGTTCCGGCGTCCGCTGGGCGCGTGATGTCGGCTCTCCCCGGCGCGAGTACGAGGGGGGCGAACGGGCGGTGAGCATCGGCGTTCGGGATAGGTGGCACGGGCGGCGTGACCGGCCGTATGTGCGCGCGGCGGGCACGTGGATCACGGTCGCGGGGTTCCTGCCGGACGGGTTGTCGATGGAGTGCCGCGACGGTGACTCGCTGCTGGCCGCGGCGGTTAGCCAGCTCGACGACGGCGCGGACTTCATCAAGCTCTACCTTGACGGGCCTGATCCGGGTTTGGCGCCTTGGACGGCGGCCGAGGTGGGACGGGTCGTCGGGGCGGTGCACGCGCGTGGGGCCAAGGTGGCCGCGCATTCGACGACGCTGCCCGGCGCGCGGGTGTGCGCCGAGGCGGGCGTGGATTCGATCGAGCACGGCTTCGAGCTCGATGCCGACGTCGCGCGGCTCATGGCCGAGCGCGGTGTCGCGCTGGTCACGACGATGACCGTGCTGAAGTCGTGGCTGACGTTCTCGACGACCACGGCGCTCCCCAGGTTCGCCGGGGCGGAGAACCGGGCCCGGATCATGGAGCGGCTGGACCAGGCCCGGGAGAGCGCACGGCTGGCCCACGCGGCGGGGGTCGCCATCGTGGGCGGGACAGACTTCGGCGGGGGTTCGGCGCGCGCGAACCAGCTGCCGTGGGAGGTCGAGTGCCTGGTCGAGGCCGGGCTCGAGCCGTGGGAGGCGCTGGCCGCGGTGACCTGGCGCGGCGGCGAACTGCTCGGCGAGCCGGAGGCCGGGGTGATCCGGGTGGGCGGGCCCGCCGACTTCTCGCTCGTGCACGGGGACCCGCTGAGCGACCCGACGGCGCTGTGGCGCGTCTGGCGGGTGGCCTGACGTTCTTATGTGTCCGGGAGCGGCTGGTTGGCGATTAGCTTGGCCAGCCGGGTCACCGAATCCTCGAGGTCCTCCGTGGTCACCATGTCTTGCAGGGCCAAGCGCACGGCGGCGAGTTCACGGGCGAGGAACTCCGTGTCGGCCTGCGTCCGGGCGGCTACCTGCCGGTCTCGCTCGATGCTCGCGCGGTCCCGGTCGTCCTGCCGGTTCTGCGCGAGCAGGATGAGCGGCGCGGCGTACGCGGCCTGGGTCGAGAAGGCCAGGTTGAGCAGGATGAACGGGTAGGGATCCCAGTGCTTGATCAGGCCGACGGTGTTGAAGGTGATCCACCCGATCACGAGCAGGGTCTGCCAGAACAGGAAACGCCCGGTGCCGAGGGTCCGCGCGATCGCCTCGGAGAACCGCCCGAAGGCGTCCGCGTCGTACCGGGCCCCCATCTGCCGGGTCCCGCGCGGAACGGACAGATCGGCCCGCTCGCCGAGACGGCGGAGAGCAATCCTGGCCACGTCAGCCTCCTATCCTGCGCCAGTTGGGGGGCAGCAGGTGATCAAGGACGTCGTCCACCGTCACCGCGCCGAGCAGGCGGCCGTCCTCGTCGCACACGGCCACGCTGACCAGGTTGTAGGCGGCGAACCTGGCCGCAAGTTCACGTTCGGGCAGATCCGGCCGGACGAAGATCTTCTTGTCCTCGACGCACTCGCCCATTAGGGAGGACGGCGGCAGGCGCAGCAGCCGCTGGAACGTCACGCTGCCCAGGTAGCGGCCGGTCGGCGTGGCCATGGGTGGTTCGCACACGTACACCTGGGCGGCGGCGGTGATCGGCACATCCGGGTCCCTGATCCGAGCCAGCACCTCAGCAACCGGCGCATCCGGCGTGACGATGATGGGCTGGGAGGTCATCAGGCCCCCCGCCGTGGTCGCGGCGTAGCCCAGCAGCCGCCGCAGGTCCGCCGCCTGGACCGACTCCATGGCCGCCAGCACCCGTTCACGCTGCTCGGGATGCATCTCGGCGAGCAGGTCGGCCGCGTCGTCAGGCTGCATTTCCTCCACGACATCGGCGCTGCGCTCCAGCCCCAGGCTGGCCAGCAGCCGGACCTGGTCTGGTTCGGGCATCTCCTCCAGCAGATCGGCCAGCGACTCGTCATCGAGAGCGGCCGCGATCTGGCTGCGCCGGCTGGGCGGCATGGCTTCCACGGCGCTGGCGAGGTCGGCCGGCCTCAGCTCGCGCAGGCCGGCCAGTTGATCGGCTAGGTCATCGGCCTGGAAGAGTTCCGGGTACTTGTGCCAAGGGACAATCGTCGGGGCGCGGAACCGAAGTCCGTGCGCGACGGCGAGCGCGCAGACTTCCCAGCCGGCCCGCGGGTGCTCGCTGGGCCTGATAGCGACGTCGACCACCATGCCGTCCGCGACGCGCCGCCCGTACAGTTCGGACGCCAGGACCTCCCCCGTGCGCCGGGTGAAGCGCTCAAGGTCGACGCTGGCGCCGAGCAGGTGAGCGCCGTCCACGGAGATCTCCGCGATCCGGCCGAGGTTGACGAAGATGCGGCGCCGGTGCAACGTGACGACCAGGCCCAGCGCGCGCGGCGGGTCGTGGCCCGCGGCGGGCAAGATCACGACGTCACGGATCCGGCCGATGGTCAGGCCCTCGCCGTCCAGCAACGGACGGCTTCTCATCCGTGACGTGAAAACCTGGTCGCCCGTCACCGTCAGGACCTCCTCCCCACCAGCACAGCTACCATCCATTACAGCGTGACGGTCTACCCGCCGGTAGCCCTGGCACACGCGGGTCGGTTTGCGTCCCGGTACCGTCTCAGCCCATTTGGCGGGTCACGATCTGCTCGACCGTGCCCTGCTCCACGGCGGTCCGGCCGGCGCGGGTGCTGCGGTAGCCGAAGTACCAGATGTTGCCGCTGTACCAGAAGGCCGGCGCGATCAGGCTCGCGTGCTCCAGCTGCTGGATCGCCTCGACCGCGATGTCGTTGAGGATCCGCACGCCATCTGGGGTGGGGTCGCCGAACTTGGCGCCGGAGTTCGGCGGGATCAGGGGGCTGGCCACGGTGTCCAGGTCGACCCACTGGCCCGGGTGGTACTCCGACCCGAACAGCTCGGCCATCAGGTAGGCGGCGAGCTTGGGCAGCGGCTGCCCCGCCGCCGCGAGTACCGCGTTATCGAGGGCCTGGCCTAGCTCAATCAGGCGCGGGAGTTGCTCCGAGTCACCGACCACGGCGTCCCCTTCTGGCCGTCGTTGTTAATCGTTACGGCGTGGCAGATATTCAGCCGTACCCTACTGCTTCAGTCCGGTGTGGCGAACGCGAGGGCTGTCCCGGGTAGGGGGTCAAGACGGTGGCGGATGGCTGCCTCGCGGCGGAATTGAGTAGCCGCTACTCAGGCGCTCACCGGGAGGGCTGCTCTACAACGGTGCTAGCGGGCCGGCCTGCGGCCCGCATGGCGACCCTGTCTCCGCCACTGGGAGTGCTCGCCAATGTGACCCGACTCGGGAAGGAGCCTGTTTCATGACCGAATCCGTGCTGGCGTCGGGGAGCAGCGATATCGCTCTCCTCGGCGTGCTGATACCAGTTGTCATACTGCTGCTGATCTCCGCCGTGCCGGTGTACTTCGCCATGAGTGAGCGGCGGCGACGCCGCCAAGGCGCACAGCATATTCAGCAGCAGCGCGATCAGCGCGACCTCGCGGCCGAGGTCGAGCAGATGCGGCGGCAGCGGGCCGGGGAATAGGGGGCGCCAGCCCTATTGGTCTGCCGTGCATGCGAAGGCTTACCGTGAGGGGATAGAGACGACCAAGCTACAGGAAGCCGCTTATAACGCACAGTTGGCGGCAGGCTTGCCGATCAGCGAGCTAGCTCGCGCGGTACTTCTGCAGAATGCTCAGACAATAGATTACCGGCGTTGCGCAACTTACATTCATGCCGTGCAGCAGATGGAATGGTTTATAGCTGCGTTCCCGGCCTACACCGACCCTGTGACCGTTTCTGGTGGCAGGGGAGGCAGTCGCGCTGATGCTAGTCAGCGCTGCGTGAAAATCGGAACGAACGACCGATCGAGCGTGAGTAAATGCGAACAAGCATGTCTTCATGAGCTGGCGCATATCGTGACCCCTGATTACGGGCCGGGACATGAATTGCGCGAGCCTGGGCACGGGCGGGGCAGCAGTAGAGGTCACCATCACGCGTGGCGGGCCAACTTCATTCTCATCGTCAGAAAAACACTGGGGAAGTCGGCCGCAGTACGGCTGAGACATGAATTCGGCCAGTGGGGACTGCCGACCCACAGGTAAGCTTCGTGCTCTGGAGTATAGTATGCTCGTGGGTCGTGATCAGGTAATTCTACTCAGTTATGACGATGTCACGCCGTATAACGTTATTTCCTTCCGGCGGGCCGCCGCTGAACGGAATATTTCGCTCGGCGAATGGGTCCCGCACCGCATATCCGTCTGGTGCGGCGATGGGCGCGTGGAGCCGTTGTACGAGAATGCTCCGCACCATCCGGGCGTAATCATTCACCGGACCGTCTCCCGGCTCCAAGGTATAGTGGCCCCTGCGCTGCGGCTATGGCAAAGCGGTGGAAGCTTCGTCCTTAATGACCTGTCGGCCTCGGTGCTGGCGCGGGATAAACTCGCGACGGCGATCAGGCTGAGCCAGGCGGGCCTGCCCGTGGTGCCGAGCCTGGCCTTTTTTCCGTGGGAAGAAACGGTATTCGATCGCCTGCCTGCTGGCGCTACGGTGATAAAGCCCGCGCACGGGCGCCAGGGGCAGGGGGTCTCGTTCTTTGCCACGAGGGCCGCGGCGGAAATCGAGGCGCGGGCGATCCAGTGGGGCGAGGTCCGCGAGATCCTTTCGGAACACTCCCTGGCGCAGCCGGTTATCGGGCCGGCTGGCCAAGATATACGCGCCTACGTGGTGAACGGTAGCTGCGTGGCCGTGGCCAGGCGGACCGCTCGTGACCCGCATGAGTACCGAGCTAATCTGACCCTGGGGGCGGTGGCGACGCCACTCCCCTTGGAACATCCGGCTGCTTCCCTCGCGGTGGCCGCCTGTGCGGCCGTCGGCCTCGACTTTGCCGGCGTCGACATGGTGGAGGACGGGGATCGGGGGCTGCAGATCCTCGAGGTCGACGCCTGGGCCGGATTCGCGGGCCTGGAACGGGCCACCGGTGCCGATATTTCTGGCCGTATACTCGACCTGGCCATGGATAAGCTCGGGGACGGCACTACATGACCACGTGCTTTGGCGTGACCCGGAATCCGCTGGCGCCCAATGTACCTAACGCCTTGACCTCGGCGTGCCAACGGCTCGGTGTTCCATTCCGGGCAATAGATCTCGCAGCATTGGCTACTAAGATATCTGCCGAACTTGCCGTCTATGATGCGGACGGTCTCGTTAGCGTTGACTATATTTCCCCGACCCTTTTTTACTGGCAGGAGCAGGCTGCCGTTGCTCTTGACGTCCTCAGCGGGCAGGGTTGCCGGATGCTCAATACCGTGGCGGCTTCCCTGACCGCCGACGATAAGGCCGCAACCGCCATGGCCTTGACGAAGGCAGGGGTCGCACAGGTGGCCACGACCGCGGTTGCTTCGGATTTCGGGCAGGTGAAGGCCGCGGCGGAACGTTACGGCTACCCCATCGTCATCAAGCGCACGCGTGGCGGTCAGGGGCGGTGGGTTCGCCTGGCGCATGACGGCAAGGAATTGGAGCGCGCTACGACGGAGCTACAGGAAGAGGGTCCCGGGATGATATTGGTTCAGCCGGTCGGAGCTAAGCGACTCGGCGAGAGCCTGCGCGTTATCGTGACGGCCGGGGTCGTCCGCGCCGCGACGGTGCGCCACGCGGTAGGTCCCGAATGGCGATCAAACATTTCCGCGGGCGGTACGCAGCGGCCCGCGAGGCTGAGCGTGGCTGAAGGTGATCTCGCGCTGGCGGCCGCCGATGCGGTCGGGCTCGGGCACGCTGGTGTGGACCTGCTTCGCTCCGCCGCGGGTCCGGTCGTATTGGAAGTAAATTCATGCCCGGATTTCACGAGCATGACGCCGTATGTGAAAGACGACTTGGCCGCTATCGTGATCGAGCAGACACTGCAATTGGGTGCGTTATTGTCGGAGGTTCCTGATGCTCGGGAGGGTCAGGACGATGGCGCAGGAACCGGCCGCCCAGGCGGCGGCGGACAGCAGCGTGGTGCGGGTGCCGAGCAGCGAGGCGATGGGGGCGGAATGTCCAGGCGCAGCAGGCAGACGGCGCTGACGGCGTAGGTGGCCGAGTCGATGGCGATGGCCCAGCCGGCCCCGCCGATGGCGACGATGATCCCGGCCAGGCCGGGGCCGAGCACCTGCCCGATCGAGCTGGCCACGCCGCGCAGGGCGTTGGCCGACTGCAGGCGGTCGTGACCAGTAGGCCTGCATGGCCCATACTCCACTGATCAGATGAGAGCCGGGTCGGCGACCGTGGCTGATGAGCTGGCGGCCGGGTCAGGGTCCGACGGGCCGACCTGGGCCCGCTGAGGCAGGAACAGGCAGAGCGCCGTGACGAAGGCCAGGATCTTCGAGACCACGTTGAACGCGTAGGGGATCGGGGCGGAGGGGTACGCGAAACCGGTCAGCGCCCAGGCCGCGAAGACCGCCAGCATCAGCGCGAAGGAAAGCACGGCGGCCCTGGACACCTTCACCATCGGAGAGAAGGTCAGCAGCGACAGCGTGGTGACCTCGACGAGGAACAGCGGAACGAAGAACAGGGCCCGGTACATGGCCGGATCGGGCGGAATCGCGGGGTAGGTCCTGGCCATGACGATGAGGTCAAACGGAAACTCGAAGATCATCGGCGCGGCCATGGCGGCGATCGCAGCGCTGGCCAGCATGACCAACTGACTGTGCGTTCGGCCGATGAGAAGGACGACCACGAAGATGGCTACCACGCAGATGGCCGTGACGGGGGCGACGTTATTCGCCGGTACGGCGTGAATCAGGTGTTGCTGGTGCGCCTGCTTGGCGTAGATGGTCAAACAGACTAGGAACGCCGCGATCGCCAGCACCCAGGTCACGAGGATAAGGAGTCTGGCCGTCCGGCCGGGCTGCGCTGGTCGGAGCGGGTGACGGAGTCGTGCTCCGGCGTAGGCCACGCCTGCCGCGGCGGCCAGGAGGACTAGGGCGAGCACGATTCGGGCGGTGCCGGCATAGCTGACCCAGGTACCCGATTGGGTTACGACGGCGTGTGCCGCCGCGGATGGCATCTTCATGACCAGCTCCTTCGTTTACTTTGTATTGCAAAGCTAGATCACTTTGCATCGCAAAGTCAAGAGGTTGGCTGGCGCATGGAGCTAGTTGTCAGGCTGCTGGGCGGCGTCTCTGCTGGCAACGGGGTCACGCCTAGCGCTGGTCGCCGGGCGGCAGCGTTTCATGGTGTGACAGGCGGCTACTGGCGTGGCCGGTGCGGCGGGGAGGCTGAGGGTTGCGGCATACCCGGCCCGGCCGGGTCGCCAGCCCGGGAATACCGCGGAGGATCGGTGCCTGACGGAAGAAAAGGCGTCGAATACAGCGCCTAAATATCCGCCAGGCACGGATCTTCCACGATCTTCTGGAGGGCGGCCCTGGGATTCCGGCCCCGCCCACCTCTCCTGCCGCTACCGCACCAGGAGATAAAACCCGGACCATCACCTCGATAGCCTGCCGACGGATTCCCTAGGACCATTGCGTTGTACAACCATTGGCTTGCCCGGGTGGAAATGGGAGCTGGTGATTAGGGGAGGCTGGAGCTAGCGCCGGAACAGGCCAGGTGCCCTCGTGGCGCTATGCGCTGGGATCGCGGAGGCCGACTGCGTCGTGCCGCCAGAACGGCTCGGCGTAGACCAGGGTCCCGGTCATCCACGGTTCATACGCCGCGAGCCTGATGGCCTGGAAGCCGGCGTCCGGAATACGCAGAGATGGCTTTCGGAAGCCCAGGTCGCGACCGGACGCGAACCCGAAGCGGGAGTAATAGCCCGGATCTCCCTCCAGGAAGACCACGGGGACGGCCCGTTCACCAAGGGCCTTCAGCCCCTGCCGCACCAGGGCCGAGCCGATGCCGCGCCTATGGTGTTCGGGCATAACACCCAAGGGGCTGAGCACCTGCACCTCAACCAGCCGCCGGGGCGCGTCGAGCAGACTGCGGGTGAACATGACGTGCCCGACGATCTGCCCGTCGTGCTCGGCCACCAGCGACAGGCCATCCGTCGGCGTGATGGTCTCCCGCAGGGAATCGACCAGGTCGGCCACCACCAGGCCCTCGTCACCGAACGCCCGCACGTGGATCTCCCGCACAGACTGTTGGTCGTCCGGACGTTCTTCGCGAAGGTTCATGCCTGGATGGTAGGGACCCCTACTGGTGGCTCGCACACGGTTTTAGCCCCGACGCGGCGCTTGGAAGTTTCCCCGAAGAGACGGCGGGAGCATGCGGCGCATGCCGAAGCCGACGTGGGCGGGATCGCATACGACACTGCCGGGCAGCCGCCGGTTCAGCTCAAAGGCGGTCGCGGTCTTGCCTACGCCGAGGGGGCCGTTGATCCAGATGAGCATGCCAGGACGGTACCCGGCGGACACCGGCCGATGGGGCGGTCCCGGGACCGGGAGGAGACGGGCAGGTCGGCCTTCGCGATACTGATAGGTGTGTATCCGGGTGAAGGGGTGAGACGCTCGGCAGGTAGGCGGTTTGCCGGGCCAATAGAGACAATTGCGCAGGGAGTTGCGGAACGCGTCATCGATCTCGTCATCGAGACGCTGGACGTCAACGCGCTGATCGAGCGGATTAACCTGAACGCCGTGCTGTCGCGGGTGGAGCTGAACGACTTGCTCCGCCGCGTGGACCTCAACGAGGTACTCGACCAGGTCGACCTGAACCGGGTGATCGACCGGGTGGACGTCAACCAGGTCCTCGACCGGGTGGACGTGGACCGGCTGGTGGCGCGCCTGGATATGAATGCGCTCATCGACCGGGTGGACGTGAACGAGATCGTCGGCCGCATCGATATCGAGGCGCTGGTGAAGAACACCGACCTCGGCGCCGTCATGGTCAGCTCGTCTACCTCGCTCCTGACCGAGGCCGTCGATCTGGGACGAAGCCATGCGGTCAGCCTGGACGACACTCTTGCCCGCTGGGTGAGCTGGCTATGGCGAAACCACACCACACGACCGGGGCCGCCCGAGTTGGTGAACCCGCAGGAGGAGTCGTGACGGGGCCCGCTGACGCCGGCGTTCCGGTGTCGGTGCCCGGTGGCTGCTCCGGCGCGGCACGTGCCGCTGACCACCCGGCAGCACCTGCGGGGGCACTACGCCGGTTTCGCCTCGCGGTTCATCGCGTTCGCATTCGACTGCGCCATCAGCATCGGGATGTTCGAGCTGATCCTGGTGGCCTCCTCCTTCGCCGCCAGCGTGCTGGCCGGGACGTCGATCCACTGGAGCAGGGGCAACGTCTGGGTGGTGCTCGGCTTCTTTGCCTGGGAGTTCTTGTACTACGCCTACTTCTGGACGGCGAGCGGCAAGACGCCCGGCATGGTGCTGCTCGGCGTGCAGGTGGTCGGCGAGGAGGGTGGCCACGCGGGCACCCGGCGCGGGCTCATCCGGACGCTGGCGTTTCCGCTGAGCTTCATCCTGGCGGGGTTCGGCTTCCTCGGTATCCTGCTCGGGCGCGACCGCCGCGCGTTGCATGACGTCATCGCCGGGACGGCGGTCGTCTATTGCTGGGACGCGCGGGAAGCGCGAATCCGGTCTCTCGCCCGCCGCAGCGCCGCCAGGCGCCGGTAGGGCTGCTGTTACCAGATGCCGAGGTCGGGCAGGTTTCGCGTGGCCCGGTCAAGCTCCCCGCGCGTGGATTAGCCGGCCGGAAGCGGGCGGATGGTTCGCCTCGCTTCCGGCCGGGATCGTAGTGCGTGAGTTGGGGCCAGATTTGGTGTGTCAGGGCAACTCGGGGGACCCGGGCTACTCCGGGGCCGAGTTGGGTCCTGGCTCGGGGGCAACAGGGACGGCCGCGGACTCGGCGCGAGCCGCGGTGGGCGCGGACTCGCTGCGAGTGGGTGCGGCGGGCGCTGGCTCTGCGTGCGCTGGGCCAGGTGCGGGCTCTGCGTGCGCTGGGCAGGTGCGGGCTCCGCATGCGCAGCGGGGGCGGGCTCCGCGTGCGCCTGGCGGGCGGGGGCGGGCTCCGCGTGCGCCTGGCGGGCGGGCGCGGACTGCTCGTGAGCGGGATTGAGGATGCGTTCGGCCATGTTCACAATGCGGTCGGCGCCCTCGCGGACCTGGTCGAAGCGCTCGAGGAACCGCTCGATCCGGTCTTGGAGCCGCTCGACGGGATCACGGCGCGGATCGAAGGAGTGCGGGCGGTCTGGGCCCTGGTGACCGCGGGGCGGCTCCGGGGGGCGAGGGGGTCGCGGAGGCCGAGGCGGCCGCGGGGGCTCGTGACGCCGGTGCCCACGGGATTGGTAGTGACGGGCCTCGTCGTCGAGTTCTTCGGCCTCGCTGGCCGCTTCCTCGGCGGCGTTGGCGGCTTCCTCCGCAGCGTCGGCTGCTTCCTCGGCCGCGTCGGCCTGCCGCTCAGCCAGCTCGGCTCGCCGGCGAGCCTGTTCGGCCATGACCCGGGCCTCGTCGGCCCGCTGCACGGCCCGGTCCGACTCCAGATCGTCGGCCCACTCCTGGGTCCGCTCGGCGGCTTCCTGGGTCAGGTCGGCGGCCTCTTCTGCGGCGTCGGCGGCTTCCTGGGCGCGTTCGGCACGATCCCGGGCCCGATCCGCGCGCTCGCGCGCCTGGTCGGCCAGGCGCCGGGCCTGGTCGGCCGCCTCCTGGGCGTCGAACTCCGAGCGTGTCGTCGACATCGGTGTCGTCGAACTCGGTGTCGTCGATGTCGGCTTCGCTGGCTAGGGTGTCTCCGGGCGGGCGGACGTCGTCCGCGGGGGCACCGTTGTGCTCCTCCTCGACGGCGCGCCGCGCCACGCTATAAGGCTCGCCGGTCTCGGCCATGCGCTGGCGGGTAGCGGCCTTCCTGGCCTTGTCCTCAGTCATGATCATTTCTTCCTGACGGGACTGCCCGCGTCTGCCCGTCATGGTGAAAGGTCATGACTAGGAGACTGCCCGCGAGTCGTGGACCCTTGTCCTCTTCGCCACCGACGGCGCGGGCCGCTGGGTGGCTCGGAAGCGGGCAGGCGGTGCGCTGCCACTAAGGGAAGAGTACTTCACGATATAACGCGTTGCAAGAAGATTTTCGCGGGGCGCAGGGCGAGTTCTGGCGCGGGAAGCTGGAGCCGGACCGGTCATTCTCCCGTGGTGCCGCGAAGGCCTCAGCTACGTCGGCGGCGTCTACGTCGAGCGGTAGCGCCGGCGCGGCGACGGGTCCCGACCGCGCGGATGGGACCATCGGAGCCGGAGGTGGCCGACATGTTGAAGTGGCTGGAGCGGCGGGAGATCAGCCGCCTCCGGGCGTTGCCGCCGGCGACGGAGGGCCGGCCGCGCCCGGACCTGCCGGCCGGGACCGACCTGATCCCGCAGATCCGCCACATCGTGGTGCTGATGATGGAAAACCACTCCTACGACAACTACCTCGGCCTGCTCGCCGGGCGGGGCGACGGCTTGCCGCTGGGTCCCGACGGCGCCCCGACGGCGGTGAACGTCCTGCCGGACGGACGGTCGTTTCCGGCGCATCACCTGGCTTCGACCGTTCAGGTGGCGGGCAACCCGACCCAGACCTGGCACGCCAGCCACCTGCAGTACGCCGACGGCGCCTGCGACGGATTCTCCGCCAGCGTCGCCGCCACGGTGCCGGGTGGGGACCCGGCGGTGCCGATGGGGTATTGGACCGAGCAGGATCTTCCCTTTTACTACGGCCTCGCGCGGACGTTTCCGCTGGCCGATCGCTGGTTCTGCTCGTGCCTCGGACCCACGTATCCCAACCGGCGGTTCCTGCTCGCGGGGACGGCCCACGGGCTGATCGACGACCTGCCCTGGGATGTGATCGACTACCCCGCGGCGGGGACGATCTTCGATCTGCTTAGCGACCACCAGATTTCGTGGGTCAACTACCACCAGGTCCGGCCGGTCCGGGTCCTGCTCAAGCGGCTGTTCGGCGGGCGCGTCCTGACCCTGGTCCGCCGGTTGGCGCGGGTCGGCCGCTGGGTGCCCGCGCTGCTGAACCGGGCCATCGGGAACAAGTCGTTCACCGCCGACGTGTACCCGCTGGGCCTGGCCCGTTGCCTGCTGCACCTGAAGACGGCGAAGCAGTTCTTCGCCGACGCCGCGGCGGGGACGCTGCCGGCGTTCAGCCTGGTGGACCCGGACTTCGGGAAGTTCTCCGAGGAGAACCCGCAGGACATCGCCAAAGGCGAATCATTCGCCGCCGAGGTCATCAAGCGGGTGATGAGCGGCCCGGGCTGGCCCCACACGCTGCTGATCTGGCTCTACGACGAGCACGGCGGGTATTACGACCACGTCCCGCCGCCGGAGGCCGTGGCGCCCGACGACGTGCCCGCGCACAACTTCCAGCTCGACCTGCCGTCCTGGCTGCGCAGGCTGCTCAGCCCGGTGTTCGGCAAGGCGTTCGCGGACCTGGCGAACCTGGACACGGGCCCGCGCGGACTACGCGCGTTACGGGTTCCGGGTGCCCGCGGTGATCGTCTCGCCGTACGCCAGGCGCGACTACGTATGCAGCACGACGCTCGACCACACCTCGATCCTCAAGCTGATCGAGGAGAAGTGGAACCTGCCGCCGCTGACGCGCCGGGACGCGGCCGCCGCCTCGCCGCTGGACGCCCTCGACCTGGACGGCGAGCCGAGCTTCGCCACTCCCCCAGACCTGCGGGCGCCTGCGCTGGCCTGGGGGTCGTGGAGGTGAGGAGCCTCGGAGTGGCGGGGGAGGCACCATCGCCGTTCGGGATAAAGATGGGTTAATGGAGGAGCGGGGGGCCGAGCGGCAGTGGCTTGCCGCCGGTACCGGCTGAGGCGGCGCTGAAGAATAGGTAGACCCCGAGCGCGGCGAAGATGAGGACTACGTAGCCGCCGGTCTTGAGCAGGCCGGACGAGGCCACGCCCGCGGCTGAGGCTTCGGCGAAGGCGAGCAGGAGGAGCAGCAGGGCCAGGGAGATGAGCCCGAACAGCGCGCTGAACGCCGACGGCAGGCGCAGCGTGGCCAGGGTCAGCATCAGGACGATGACCAGCCAGGAGACGAGGAACAGCTTTACCGTGGCGAGGATCGCGGTGGCGGCGATGGCGAACCAGTTGTGGTCCAGGCCGAGTACGAGCGCCGCGTAGCTCAGCCAGAAGGTGCCGAAGATGCCGAACACGGCCGCGACCGCGCTCTGACCTAGCGCCGCGCACCAGATCGCGGCCATCAGCAGGCCGAGGGCCGTGGCCGCCGCGATGATCGCGATCGGCGCGCCGAGTACGCCGGCCGGGACCACCCCGACCAGGCCGAGGCCGAGCGCGATCGAGCCGACGATGAAGCTCGCCAGGCCCAGCATCGACGGGTCGCCGGCCAGGGGCCCGACGACGGCCGGGGCGGGCGCTGGTTCGGTGGGCGTGGGTTCGGGGAGTGCGGCCGCCGGGGCGCCGGCGGTTGCGTCTACAGTGCTCATCGGTTCGCTCCTTGAGGGAGAGCGCCCCGCGTTTGCGGGCTCACTGCATCCGTACGCCGACGGCCGGGCGCGCGTGTTCTCAGTTTGAACCAGTGCCGGTTTTGATTCAGCTGGTGGAGGCGACGATCCCGTACTCGTGGATCTTGCGGTAGATCGTGGCGCGCGACATGCCGAGGGCCTCGGCCGCCTTGACCTTGTTCCCGTCGTGGTCCTGCAGGCTCTGCACGATGGCGTCGCGCTCGATCGACTCCAGCGGGGACAGCAGCCGGCGGCTCACCGTCCAGCATTCGGGCGGGAGGTCCTTCGGCATGATCGCGCCGGCTCGGCGGCGCTGCACGACCTGCTTGAGGACCTGCCACAGCTGTTCGGTGTTACCGGGCCAGCTGTGCCGCAGGAGCAGCTGCATAGCCTCGGGCGAGCAGGTCAGGTGGCCCTGCTGACTGAGTCGGGCCAGGAAGAACGGGACGAGCTCGTTCAGGTCCTCGATGTGGTGGCGGAGCGGGGGAAGCTCCACCGTGCCGTGGAAGAAGCGCAGCAGCCGGGAAATGGGATCCGTGTCCGCCTGCTTGCGCTTCAGGGTGACGGCCACGCGCAGCTCCTGCTGGCGCTGCGCCGCCCTGGCCTCCTGCAACGCGCTGGCCAGGACGTGCGTCTGCCGGGCGTTCAGCGCGTCGACGTGGCGGATGACCAGCATGCCCTTGCCCTCGAGCAGCTCGCGGCGGGTCTCGGTGAGCCAGTCCTGGGAATTGGTTCTGGCGTCCTCGGCGTCTCGCACGTGGAACGGCGCGGCCGGGTTCCGACGCTGGTGGACCGCCCGGGCCAGGGCGAGCTTGCCGACGCCGCGCTCGCCCTCCAGCGTCATCCAGTCCGAGCTCTCGTACAGCGCCTCCACCTCGCGGCACGCGCGCAGCCACAGGACCCCGCTGCCGACCAGGCCGGGCAGGTACATGGCCGCGCGCTGGACCGGGACGTCGGGCACGCCCACGACCGGCGCGGTGAGCTTGACGTGGACCACGCCGTCGGCGTTGGGGCCTTCGCCGCCGATCCGCCGGGTCGACACCCGAGCCACCGCGCCGCTGGGCAGGTCCACCGTGACCGCGCCGGTCGTCCGCCTGACCAGCGCCTCGGTGGCGTGGCCGATCAGCGCGGCCTGGTCGCCGGGGTCGAGCAGGCGCCGGGCGTGGTCGTTGAGCATGACCACGTCGTTGCCGAGCGCCAGGACGATACCGCCGGTCCGGCGGCAGGTCCGCACGTACTCCTGGAGCAGGTCGACGTCCCGGCCGGTGCTGGCCGAGACCAGGGCCTGGGTGATCTGGTCGGCCGTGGCCTTGACCAGGGACAGCATCAGCGGATCGGCGTCCTTGCGCCAGCAGGTCAGGTCGATCACGCCGACGGTCTTGCCGGAGGTCGGGTCGTGGATCGGGACGCCCGCGCAGCCGAACTGCTCGAGGTGCTCGGCGTAGTGCTCGTGCCCGAACACGTGGGCCGGGCCGCCGGATTCCAGCGCGGTGCCGATGCCGTTGGTGCCGACGCGGGCCTCGGCGTAGCTGAAGCCCGGGGCCAGCATGACGCGGTCGAGGGCGCGTTCCAGGTCGTGGTCCGCGGTCAGCCTGGCCAGGACGAGCCCGTTGGCGTCGGTCAGGATGATGCTGATCGGCTGGCCGTCGAGCTGCTCGTACAGGTGCCGCAGGACCGGGTCGGCGCTGCGCGCCAGCCTGGTCTCCAGGTCGGGTTCGTGCAGGTAGGTCAGGTCGATGTGGTCGGCGGCCACGTTCCACTGGCGGGAGCGCCACCACGAGGCGAGGATCGGCTTGCGCACCGCGGCCTGGTCGACCGGGTCAGCGGAGAGGAACCGGACTCTGGCTTCGGCCAGCCGGTCCTTTGACGTCTGCGGTAGTGCTGATGCGGGTGCCATGTCGCCTCCTCATACCTTACGTTTCGCCAGCTGGAGGCCTAGCCTGCGCGGAACGGGTTTTTATCCGGCAGTTACAAAGTAAACCCGCTGTTTCCTGTCACTGTCTCAAGTTGAGACCGCCATGGTGCGCGGAGCGACGTCTTCTCGGGCCCATGGAGCGCCACGACGAGCCCAGCGATTCGGAGACCTACAACCCGTGGACCGTGGTCAACCTGGTCTTTCACCACCTGGCGGCGGAGGGCCTGCACCCGGTCCTCGGCGAGGCGGGCGACCCGGGTCGGCCGGCGGCCGATCTGCTGAGGGCGTTCGGCATCACTCCGGACGCGGAGGGTAACCGGCAGGCTTCCGAGCAGACCAGGCAGGATCTGGCGGCGATACGCGCCGCATTCGAGCTGTCTCATGTTGAGAGCACATGACCTCGGCGTTCGGGGTGTGATCGAGGACACAAGGACTTTCGGGGCTGTCGGCTGCAGCCCGTAGGGACCGTCCCTGGTCCCAGAGCCCAGAACCCGCCGAGAAAGGGGTGACGATGAGTCGCCAGAGTGTGGCCAGGGCCCACCAGAAGATCCAGGAGCTGGCCTGGGAGCCCCTGTACCACGAGCCAGTCGCCCAGTACGGGACCGACTACACCTTCCGCAAGGCCCAGAAGAAGGACCCGCTCAAGCAGGTGCTGCGGTCCTACTTCCCGATGCAGGAGGAGAAGGACCACCGCGTCTACGGCGCCGAGGACGGCGCCATCCGCGGCAACATGTTCCGCAGCGTGCAGGAGCGCTGGCTCGAATGGCAGAAGCTGTTCCTGTCCATCATCCCGCTGCCCGAGATCTCGGCCGCGCGGGCCATGCCGCTGCTGTTCCGCACCGTCCCCAACCCGGAACTGCACAACGGCCAGGCGATCCAGATGATCGACGAGGTACGGCACTCGACGATCCAGCAGAACCTGAAGCGCCTGTACATGCAGAACTACATCGACCCGGCAGGCTTCAACAGCAGCCTGCGCAACTTCCAGAACGACTACTGCGGCACGATCGGCCGGCAGTTCGCGGAGGGCTTCATCACCGGTGACGCCATCACCGCGGCGTCGATCTACCTGACCATCGTGGCCGAGACCGCGTTCACGAACACGCTGTTCGTGGCCATGCCGGCCGAGGCCGCCGCCAACGGCGACTACCTGCTCCCGACGGTGTTCCACTCGGTCCAGTCCGACGAGTCCCGGCACATCTCCAACGGGTACGCGACGCTGCTGATGGCGCTGGCCGACGAGGGGAACCACCAGCTCCTCGAGCGCGACCTGCGGTACGCCTGGTGGAACAACCACCGGGTGGTGGACGCGGCGATCGGCACGTTCATCGAGTACGGCACCAAGGACCGGCGCAAGGACCGCGAGTCCTACGCGGAGATGTGGCGCCGGTGGATCTACGACGACTACTACCGCAGCTACCTCGTCCCGCTCGAGAAGTACGGCCTGGTCATCCCCCACGACCTCATCGAGGAAGCCTGGAACCAGATCTGGAACAAGGGCTACGTGCACGAGGTCGCGCAGTTCTTCGCCACCGGGTGGCTCGCCAACTACTGGCGGATCGACCCGATGACGGACAAGGACTTCGAGTGGTTCGAGTACAAGTACCCGGGCTGGTACGACAGGTACGGCAAGTGGTGGGAGAACTACGCCCGCCTGTCCGAGCCGAACGGGCACAACCCGATCGTGTTCGAGGACGTCGACTACTGGTACCCGCAGCGGTGCTGGACCTGCATGGTCCCGTGCCTGGTCCGCGAGGACATGGTGTACGCCGAGGTCGACGGGGTGGTGCGCACGTACTGCCACAAGGAATGCCGGTGGACCGACGTCGAGGCCTTCCGGCCCACCTTCGAGGGCCGGGCGACCCCCAACATGGGCCAGCTCATCGGCCACCGCGAGTGGGAGACCCTGTACCACGGCTGGAACTGGGCCGACGTGGTGTCCGACATGGGCTACGTCCGCGACGACGGCAAGACGATGATCGCGCAGCCGCACCTGAAGCTGGGTGACCAGTCCAAGATGTGGACGCTGGACCACCTGCGCCGCTGCCCGCCGCTGCAGAGCCCGAACGTCCTGTTCAACGAGATGACGCCGGAGGAGCGGGTGGCCTTCCACGCCAAGTACATCCGCGGTGGCCCGGGCGGGCGGTTCCCGAAGGACGACGCCTGACGCTCGGTCTTCTTGGCTCTACCGGGGGGCGGGGTTACGTCCCGCCCCCCGGTGGCTCAATCGTCCCCGGCTACGCCGGTTCAGCGAGGTGATGATGCCCGGTAAGCACGTCGTCCGGTTCGAGCCCGTCGGCATCGAGATCGAGGTCGACGAGGAGCAGACTGTCCTGCGCGCCGCGTTCGACCAGGGCATCATGCTCATGCACGGCTGCAAGGAGGGGCAGTGCTCGTCCTGCAAGTCGTTCCTGCTCGAGGGCGACGACGTGGAGCTCGACAAGTACTCGACGTTCGCGCTGCCCGACTTCGAGCGCGAGGAGGGGTTCACGCTCCTGTGCCGGGCGCACGTCTTCGAGGACGTGACGATCGAGCTGCTCAACTACGACGAGGAGATGATCAGGTCCGGGCTGCCGATCAAGGAGGTCGTCGCCGAGGTCGTGGCCAACGACCCGGTCACGCACGACATGCGGCACCTAGTGCTGCGCCTGGTCGATGATGTTGACTTCAAGTTCTTCCCAGGGCAGTACGTCGACATCGCCGTTCCCGGCACGGACGAGGTCCGGTCGTTCTCCATGGCCAACACGTCGGCCCGGGAGAGTGGGCAGCTCGAGTTCATCATCAAGATCTATCCGGACGGACTGTTCTCCCACTTCCTTGACGCCAAGCTGCAGGTCGGCGACCGGCTCAACCTGACCGGGCCGTTCGGGGTCTTCACCTTGCGCGACGCCCCCGACACCGACCTGATCTTCGTCGGCGGCGGGGCCGGGATGGCGCCGATCCTGTGCCTGCTGCGCTCGATGGCCGAACGGGGCATCGACCGCAAGGCCGTGTACTACTACGGCGCGCGCCGCCGCGGCGACCTGTGCTTCGAGGACGAACTGCGGGCGCTGGAGCAGGCCCTACCCAACTTCCGTTACGTCCCCGCGCTGTCCGAGGACGAATGGGAGGGCGAGACCGGCCTGATCACCAACGTCGTGGCGGCGCGGGAGGGCGAGCGTCAGGCGCGCCCACGCCTACGTGTGCGGTCCCCCGCCGATGGTCGAGGCCGCGGTGCCGTTGCTCACCAGGCTCGGGGTGCCGGAAAAGCACGTCTATTGGGACAAGTTCACGACTACTGGGGAACCGGGCAAAGCCCCGCCAAGCTCCCTAACGTGAAAGGGAAGGACTCATGACAGAGGCTCAGCATCGCAGCGTGCCGCAGGTGGTTCATTCACCGACGCGGAGGCAGGCGCGAAGACATTCCCGGACTCCGACGCCCGCCGCTTCAACTACTACACCCCGGCCGGGCGGAAGCAGACGCACTACGAGGACGTCACCGTCGAGGTCCAGCCGGACCCGAGGCACTACCTCAGCCAGGGCTGGCTGTACGGGTTCTCCGACGGCGTCGGCGGCTACCCGCTGTACTGGACGGCGCTCAAGGCCTGGGGATCTGACCGCCCGGAGCCCAAGCGCTTCCCGGGCTCGGGCGGCAAGGGCTACGACTGGCCCGCGCACGGCTGGCACGAGTTCCGCGACCCGAACGAGGAGTGGGAACTCACCCTGTACCGCTACAACGCCAACGTGGTGCGGCAGCTCAACCAGAACGTCGACAACGCCAGGCAGGCCAAGGCGTTCGAGCAGTGGAACCGGCCTGGGTACGGTTCGTGGAGCGCAACGTCGGCGCCTGGATGCACGTCGATCACGGCCTCGGGCTCTACCTGTTCGCGAACGCGAACCGGCGGGCGCCGACCAACATGCACAACAACGCGATCTCGGTGAACAGCATGCACCGGATCAGGTCCGCCCAGGACCTGGCCCTGTACAACCTGACCCTGAGCGAGGTGGTCGCCGGCTTCAACGGCACCGCCCACCTCGAGACCTGGAACTAGGACCCGGCATGGCAGGGGGTGCGCGAGGTCGCCGAGCAGCTGACCGGCATCGACGACTGGTGCGAGGCCATCTTCGCCGCGAACGTGGTGTTCGAGCCGCTGGTCGGCGAGCTGTTCCGCAGCCACCTGGTGATGCACGCCGCGCCGCGCAACGGCGACTTCGTCACGCCGACGGTGATCGGCGCCGAGGAGTACGACTACGCCGAGCGCGACCTGCGCTACACCAGGCCGATGTTCCAGCTGCTGACCAACGACCGGGAGTTCGCCGACCACAACCGCGCGCTGCTGATGCACTGGATGTCGGCCTGGGTGCCGCGCGCCCTGTCGGCCGCGCGCGCCCTGCAGCCGCTGTGGTCGCAGCCGGAGGCCAAGCCGCCGCGCTTCGAGGACGGCCTGGACGCGGCCAAGAACCGCTTCAGCCGGCATCGTGACCGATCTCGAGCTGGACGTCCCGGAGGAGCTCGCGCAATGACCACCGTCGCAGAAAGCCCGTTCAAGTCCGACAGCACGCCGTCCAACAAGTGCGGCTTCACCCTGATGAACAACCAGGTGGGCGAGATCGTCGCCCAGGTGATGGCGACCAAGCCGAACGTCACCGTGATGTGGCTGCCGTCCATGATGCGCGTCGACGCGATCGGCCGGATGGACGTGATCTACGACGAGATCTCCGAGGCAGCCGGTGAGGAGCCCGGGTGGTTCAACGCCGCAGAGTTCGAGGAGAGCATGTCCACGCACTACGGCCGGATGATCCACGAGGACGACCGGACGATCATGTTCGCCAACCCGGAGGACGCGGCCGAGTTCATCGGGTTCGACCTGGTGGCCCGGTCGTAAGACACCGTTTACGCGGTCCGCACACTGCCTGGGCGGTGGTGTGCGGACCGCACATCGCCCGCTCCCCCGCGGGCTGGACATTTCGGAATCACGGGCGTTATGTGGGGGCTGGGCCGGTAGCCACGGCCCGGGCCCCGACTCGAAGGAGGCACATGTACGAGAGCAACGGCGAGAGGTACTTCGTCGTCGACGGGCACATGCACTACTGGAACGCGGCTCCGGACAACTGGGTCCCCGGGGCGGAGAAGTACGCCAAGGGCTGGATCAAGTGCTTCCACGCCTACCAGGGGCTCGGGCCGCCTTCGAGACGCACTGGTCCATGGAGCACTTCGAGAAGTACTCCGAGGACGACCTGATGAAGGACGTCTTCGAGGACGGCTACGTGGACGTGGCCATCTTCCAGCCGACCTACCTGAAGGAGTGGTACAAGGAGGGCTTCAACACCACCGAGCGCAACGCGCTCATGGGCGAGAAGCACCCGGGTCGCTTTGTGTACAACACGCGCTGGGATCCCCGGGACGGCGACGAAGGTCTTGAGCAGCTTCGCCGCAACGTGGATCGGTACGGGTCCATTGGCTGCAAGCTCTACAGCGCCGAGTGGAACGCGGGCTCGCGCGGCTGGAAGCTGACCGACCCGGCGGCCTACCGCTACCTGGAGGTCTGCCAGGAACTCGGCGTGAAGAACATCCACGTGCACAAGGGCCCGACGATCTGGCCCCTGGACAAGGACGCGTTCGACGTCGCCGACGTGGACCACGCCGCGACCGACTTCACCGACCTCAACTTCATCGTCGAGCACGTGGGCCTGCCGCGGATCGAGGACTTCTGCTTCATGGCCACGCAGGAGCCGAACGTGTACGCGGGGCTCGCGGTCGTCATCGGCGGCCTCATGCACGCGCGGCCGAAGTTCTTCGCCAAGGTCATGGGCGAGCTGCTGTTCTGGGTCGGCGAGGACAAGATGCTGTTCGGCAGCGACTACGCCATCTGGGAGCCCAAGTGGCAGGTCGAAGGGCTCGTGGCCTGGGAGATGCCCGATGACCCCGAACTGTCGGACTACCCGCGGCTCGGCGTGGCCGGCAAGAAGAAGATCATGGGCCTGAACGCCGCCAAGCTCTACGACATCAAGGTGCCGGACGAGTTCCAGCTCCCCGCCTCGGCCGGTACGCCCGGAGCGCAGGAGGTACTCGGCCAGGAGCAGCCGGTCGCGGGCGCATGAGCGCTCCGGGCGCTTCGGTTGCCTCGGCACGGCGAGCGCGCTGTGCCTCGAGCCGCTCTGGAGGCGGTGCGCGACCCTGAGCTCGACGAGCCGATCACCTCGCTCGGCTTCGTCGCGTCGTGCACCGTCTCCGCGGACGGCGACGCCTCGTCCGGCTGCGGCTGCCCACGTACTTCTGCGCGCCCAACTTCGCCTACCTGATGGTGGCGGACGCGTACGACGTGGTGTCGGCGCTGCCGGGGGTTCGGGCTGCTTCGGTGGTACTCGAGGATCACTTCGCCTCGGACGCGATCAACGACGGAGTGGCGGCGCAGGCCGGGTTCGTCCGGTCCTTCTCCGGGGAGGCCGTCCGCGAGCTGGATTCGCTCCGGGCCGATTTCCTGCGCAAGGCGGTGATGGCGGGCACCGACCAGGTGTGCCGACCGCTGCTGGCGGCGGGTACGGATCCGGCGGCACTGCTCGCGATGACCCTGGGCGAGGTGCCGCCGTCTCGTGCGCTCGCGCGGCTGCGGGAACGCCGGGCCGCGCTGGGCCTGCCCGCGGGGGATGCTGCTCCGCTGCTGATCGATCCGGTTTCTGGTGCTGCGGTCGCGGCTGACGCGGTGCCGCTGCACCTGCGGAGGGCCAAGGTCACGCGGGTGAGCATTGAGGCGAACGCGGGGATCTGCCGCGGCATGCTGCGGCACCGATACGAAACGCCAGGACAAGGAGAGAGCGAGGAGGACCAATGAAGGCCGTCCGCTTGCACGAGTTCAACCAGCCGCCGGTGGTCGACGACGTACCCGAGCCCACGATCAGCGGGCCGCTCGACGTGATCGTGCGGATCGGCGGCGCCGGGGTCTGCCGCACCGACCTGCACATCATGCTGGGCCAGTGGGACGCGGCGATGCACACGCCGCTCCCCTACATCCTCGGCCACGAGAACGCGGGCTGGGTGCACGAGGTCGGCTCCGCCGTCACCAACGTGCAGCCCGGCGACACCGTGATCCTGCACCCCACGACGACCTGACGGGCTGTGTCACGCGTGCCGGGCGGGCGACGACATGCACTGCGAGAACAGCACGTTCCCCGGGCTGTCGCGCGACGGCGGCATGGCCGAGTACCTGCTGACCTCGGCCAGGTCCTGCATCAAGCTGAACCCATCGACGCGCCCCCAGGATGTCGCGGCGCTGGCCGACGCGGGCATCACCGCCTACCACGCGGTCCGCAAGGCCCTCCCGCTGCTCTATCCCGGTACCACCTGCGTGGTGATCGGCGCAGGCGGCCTCGGCCACATCGGCATCCAGTGCCTGGCCACGCTCACCGCCACGAACGATCATCGTCGTCGACGCCAACCCGGAGGCGCTCAAGCTGGCCTCGGAGCTCGGCGCCGCGCACACCGTGGTGGCGGACGGGGATCAGGTTCAGGCGGTGGCCGACCTGACCGGTGGCCGGGGGGCTCATGTCGTCCTGGACTTCGTGGCCGAGCAGGGCGCCGAGATGGACGGGTGGGCGATGACCGGCCGGGCCGGCTCGTACTACGTCATCGGCTACGGCGGCACGCTGGAGATCCCGACGCTGGACGTCATCTCCACCGAGCGGAACGTCATCGGCAACATCGTCGGCACGTACAACGACCTGGCCGAGCTGATGGCCCTGGCCCAGGGCGGGAAGGTCACCCTGCACACCAAGGTGTACCCGCTCACCGCGGCGGCCGACGCCCTCGCCGACCTGGACGCGGGCCGGGTCCGCGGCCGGGCGATCCTCGTCCCCTGATCCCTTTTTGCCTTCTTTTGCCTAAGGAGCACTCGTGGCCAAGGAACTGCGCTTCGGCGCTGAAGCTCGCGGCCTGCTGCTGGCTGGCGTGGACCAGCTGGCCGAAGCCGTCAAGTCGACTCTCGGCCCCAAGGGGCGCAACGTCATCCTGGAGAAGATCACCGGCTCCCCCGTGGTCACCAACGATGGCGTCACGATCGCGCGGGAGATCCACCTCAAGAACCAGTTCGAGAACATGGGCGCCCAACTCGTCAAGGAAGCGGCCATCAAGACCAACGACATCGTGGGCGACGGCACCACCACCGCCACGGTGCTGGCCCAGGCGATCGTCAGGGAGGGCATGCAGGCCATCGGCGACGGGGCCAATCCCGTGCTCGTGAAGCGGGGCATCGACCTGGCGGTCGCCCGCCTGGTCGATTACCTGGAGGGCGTGGCCCACCCGATCAGCACCGAGGAGGACTACCGCCGGGTGGCGGCGATCTCGGCCAACGATGACGACTTCGTCGGCGCGGTCATCGCCAGGGCGCTGTACACGGTCGGCGAGGCCGGCATCGTCACGGTCGAGGACGCGCCCAGGCCGGGGATGACCGTCGACTTCGTGGAGGGCTTCGAGTTCGACAACGGGTACCTCTCGCCGTACATGGTGACCAGGCCGGCCAGCCTCGAGGCCATCGTCGACGACCCGTACATCCTGCTGTGCAGCGAAAAGATCAGTAAGGTGCAGCAGCTGATGCCGCTGCTCGACAAGGTGATGCGCGCGCCGCGCCCGCTGATCATCATCGCCGAGAGCGTCGAGGGCACCGCCCTGTCCATGCTGGTGCACAACCACGTGAACGGGATCTTCCAGTGCGTCGCGGTGCGGGCGCCCGGGTTCGGTGACCGCAGGCTGCACAAGCTGGAGGACATCGCCACGCTGACCGGCGGCGCCGTGTTCAGCAAGCACTCCGGGTTCACGCTCGAGACGATGACCGCGGAGCAGCTCGGCCGGGCCAGTCAGGTGCGCGTCACCGCCGATGGCACGACGATCATCGGCGGCGGCGGTACCGCGGAGGCGCTAGCGTTCCGGCTCGACCAGCTGCGCGCGGAGCTCGGGCGTGCGTCGTTCGGAGTAGATGAAGATGTTTTGACCGAGCGGATCGGCGCGCTGTCCGGCCAGGTCGCGGTGATCAGGGTCGGCGCGGCCACCCCGGCCGAACTTCGGGAGCTGCGGCACCGGGTCGAGGACGCGCTGTCCGCTACGCGCGCGGCGATGGCCGAGGGCATCGTGGCCGGCGGCGGGGCGACGCTGCTGCACGCGGTGAGCGCGCTGGATGACCTTACGGTTACCGGGGACTACGCGACCGGGGCCGGGATCGTGCGGCGGGCGCTGAGCGAGCCCGCGTACCTGATCGCCTCCAACGCCGGGTATCCGGCGGCGGACGTGGTCGCCCAGACCGTCGGCATGGGGGTTGACTTTGGCTTCGACGCCCTGGAGGGCCGGCATGGGAACATGATCGAGATGGGGATCATCGACCCACTCCGCGTGGTCCGGTCGGCGCTGCAGAACGGCGCGTCCGTGGCGGGCCTGCTGCTCACGACCAACACGCTGGTCGCCGAGGAGCAGACGCCGTGGGGCGGCAGCCCGGCGCTGATGACGGAGTTCGGCTCACTGGACGAGGGCCTGCACCAGCCGTCGCCCGACTCCAGCACACCGCAGTCGCTGGGGCTCGGGCCTTCCGTTGGCTGACGCGCTTCCGTATGCCCGGCAGGTGGTGTTGGCTCCTGACACCCTGCCGGGGGAAGCCCGCGTCATCGCCGCGGCCGAGCGCGCCCTTTCCGGTGAAAGACGCGGGGTCCGGGCGGTCCTGCCGTTCCTGGGCCCCGCGTTCATCGCGGCCGTCGCCTACATCGACCCCGGGAACTTCGCGACCAACATGGCGGGCGGCTCGGAGTTCGGGTACACGCTGCTCTGGGTGGTGCTGGCCGCGAACCTGATGGCGATGCTCGTCCAGTCGATGAGCGCCAAGCTGGGCATCGCGACGGGACGCAGCCTGCCCGAGGTCTGCCGCGACCGGTTGCCGTTCCGGGTCGTGGTGCTGCTCTGGCTGCAGGCCGAGGCGGTCGCCATGGCCACCGACCTGGCCGAGTTTGTCGGCGCCGCACTGGGGCTGCACCTGGTGTTCGGCCTGTCCATGTGGGTATCTGGTCTGCTGACCGGTCTGGCGGCGTTCACTATCCTCGGCCTTCAGGTGTCGGGCTTCCGGCGGCTGGAGGCGGCGCTCACCGGGCTGGTGTTTGTCGTCGTGCTCGCCTTCGGGCTTGAGGTACTCCGGAGCAGCCCGTCGGTTGGCGGGGTCACGCGCGGCCTGTTCGTGCCGACGTTCTCCGGTAACGGCTCGGCGCTGCTGGCCGTCGGCATCGTCGGCGCGACGGTGATGCCGCACGTGATCTACCTGCACTCCTCGCTCACCCAGAATCGGATCGTCGGGGTTAACCCCTCCGCGCGGCGCAAGATCTTCCGGTTCGAGATGGTCGACATCACGATCGCCATGGGGGTCGCTGGGGTCATCAACCTGGCCATGCTGGCCATGGCCGCGGCGGTGTTCCACGCGCGCGGTCTGTTCAGCGCGGGGTCCGACCTGGGCGTGGCCTTCGCCGGCCTGAACCGGTTGGTGGGCGCCCACAGCGGGGTGATCTTCGGCGTGGCCCTGCTCGCGTCCGGAATCGCCTCGTCCTGCGTCGGCACGATGTCCGGCCAGGTGGTGATGCAGGGCTTCATCCACCGCCAGATCCCGATCTTCCTGCGCCGGGCTCTGACGATGATCCCGGCGCTCGTCCTGATCGGGGTGGGGTTCAGCCCGACCCGCGCGCTGGTCCTCAGCCAGGTCTTCCTGTCGTTCGGCATCCCGTTCGCGCTCGTCCCGCTGGTGGTGTTCACGAGCAGCAAGTCCCTGATGGGTGTGCTGGTCAACCGGCGTTTTGTGATTCTGGCGGCCGGCCTGGTCACGGCCCTGATCGTCGGACTCAACGTCTACCTGCTGGCTTCGGCGTAGTCTGCCCCTTATGAGTCCGATCTCGCGCGGCTTCCACGGCCGGCGCCGGGACGCTGCCGCGGGCCGCGTCCCGCCGGGGCAGTACGTAACCCGGGACTTCCCGGTGCTGTCGGCCGGGCCTACCCCGCACACGGCGCTGTCCAACTGGACCTTCTCGATCGAGGGCGGGAGTTCGCCAAAGCGTTGGACGTGGCAGGAGTTCCAGGCGCTGCCCGCCGAGACCGTCACGGTGGACATCCACTGCGTGACCAGGTGGTCGAAGCTGGACACGGCCTGGACGGGGGTGTCGCTCGATGTGCTTTTGGATGGGATCGAGCACGACGCCGCGTACGTGCTAGCCGTCTGCGACGGCGGGTACACGACGAACCTGCCGATGGCCGACCTGACCGGCGGACAGGCCTGGGTGGCGTTCAACTACGACGGCAACCCGCTGCGCGCCGAGCACGGCGGGCCGGCCCGGCTCCTCGTGCCGCACCTGTACTTCTGGAAGAGCGCCAAGTGGGTGCGCGGCCTGCGGCTGCGTGACCGTGACGAGCCCGGTTTCTGGGAGGGCTACGGATACAACATGTACGGAGATCCATGGCGGGAACAGCGGTACGCGGGAGACTGACCTGGCAGACCGCCACGGTCGGGTCGGTGGTCGACGAGACCGCCCAGGTGCGGACCATCTCGCTTTCGGTGCCGGATTGGGCCGGGCACCGGGCCGGGCAGCACGTCGACGTCCGGCTCACTGCCGAGGACGGGTACCAGGCCGAGCGCGCCTACTCGATCGCGTCGGCTCCCGGCGAGCCGCTTTCGATCACGGTCGAGCGGCTGGACGACGGGGAGGTCTCGCCCTACCTGACGGAGGAGGCGCGGGCGGGCGACGTGATGGAGGTGCGCGGGCCGATCGGCGGGTACTTCGTCTGGGACGCCGCCGATGGCGGGCCGCTCTTGCTGCTGGCCGGCGGGTCCGGGATCGTGCCGCTGCGGGCCATGCTCCGGCACCGGTCGCGTTTGGGGAGCACGGTCCCGGTCCGGCTGCTGTATTCGTCGCGCAGCTGGGCGGACGTGATCTACCGGGACGAGCTGGATCGGCTGGGCCAGCGTTCGGACGGCGTGGCGGTGATCCACACGCTGACCAGGCAGCAGCCGCCTGGCTGGACCGGTTACGCGCGGCGGGTGGATCAGCGGATGATCGCCGAGGTCGCGTGGCCTGCGGCTGACGGGCCGCTGGCCTACGCCTGCGGGCCGACGAACTTCGTGGAGAGCGTGGCGAGCGCCCTGGTGGCGTTCGGGTACGAGACCCGGCGGATCAGGACCGAGCGGTTCGGCGCGTCGGGCCAGTGACCTGGCTCAGGGAGGCGTGATGGAGCCGTTGGAGAACGGCGTTCTGGATGGGAATGCCATCGGCGGGCTGATGCTCGAGGTGTTCGGGACCGAGATGACCGCGGCGGTGAGTATCTGCGGGGGATGCGGTACAACCTGCCCGGTAGCCGAGCTCGCGGTCTACCTGCCCGGGCTTGGGACCGTGGTGCGCTGCCGCCACTGCGATCGCGTGCTGATGGTCTTCGTGCGGGCGCGGGATGTGACCTGCGTCGACCTGTGGGGCTTGGCCAGCCTGGGCTGACGCTCAGGTGACGGGAGAGCCGATCTGGGCTCGCTCGCGTTCGGCCCCCTTGCGCGCCAGGGAGAGCCACCAAGGGGAGAGCAGCACCAGCACGGCCACGCTGAGCCCGAGAGGCGACAGCGCTACCCACCACCAGGACCAGTTGATCACTCCGGTGAGCTTGAGCACAAAGGGCGAGACCAGGAACAGCGAGTCCAGCCAGCTCTGGACCCGGTTCCAGTACCGCTCCGCGGCGGACTCGGGTGCCTTGAACTTGATGAAGAACACGTAGCCAGCGTAACGAGGCGATGAGGAGCCGCGCCAGGACAGAGCGCGCCGGATGGAGCCGATGCGATCAGGTGGGATAGCTGAAAACTCGCCTGGTGCCAGGGTCCGGGATGATGCTGTGGTGGACGAGGATGAGCGACGGGTGGTGCTTCGCCGGGCAGAAGATGAACTGCGGCGTATATCGAGCGAACACGGGTGGGGCTCACCACAGGCCACCGAGGCACGGCAACGGCGCCTGGCCCTGGAGCGAAGCACGGCGGCCGAGATGGGCCTGCCTTACGCAGAACCTGTAGACCTGGGCGTGACATGGGACACGGGCGCTCCGATGCCCGTGCTGATATCCGGCCTCCGGACGTTCGTCGCGTTCTACCTGAGCCTCCGCGACCCGATATTCGCGGGAACGGACCCAAGCGTCCGTGATCCTCAGGGCGATCACGGTGTCGGGGTGGTGGAATTCAAAGACGTGGCGAGCGTCAAGATGGGATCGCCGAACGACGAGGTGCTCTACGGACATCCCCTGTGGGGAAGTGGCCTGGAGTTTTACCGGGCACAGGAGGTCCGGAACTCGCCCTGGATCAGGGATTTGATCCAGGTCAACCGGGTCCACGATAACTTCCGTGAGAGCCGCTGGAACCTAGCGCGCCATTTCGTCCTGCCGTTCCATGACGAAACAGTCGAATGCGTGGCCCGCGAAGCGATCGCAGAAACCAAGCCGGAAGCGACCATGTCAGAAGTCGTGACCAGCCTCAGCAATGCGGCCCTCGGCTAGCACGCCGGGTGGCGGATTACGCCAGCGGAAATCGGCGGGCCGGGGTTACCCGGCTCGGGCGGGCGGGCTGTGGCTGTGCAGGACCTTGGTGCGGTCGGGGTTCCACGCGGTGGTCGTGCCGTCGGGGTTCAGGACGAGCTGCCAGCCCCAGCGGTGGATGACGACCTGGTGGTGGAAGAAGCACAGGAGAATGCAGTCTTTGACGCTGGTGGGGCCGCCGTTGGCCTTGTGGCGGACGTGGTGGACCTGGCAGGCGGCGGCGGGCTGGGCGCACCCGCCGGCCCACCGGCAGTGCTGGTCGCGCAGGGTGACCGCGTGCCGGATGGCGGCAGGGACGGTGTCGCTGTAGCCGATGTCCAGCGGCAGGCTGGGCCCGGCCAGCCGGGCGCCGAGCTGCTGGCGGCGCAGGAAGGACGCGAGCCCGCCCGGGCCGGACAGCAGCTCGACGGCCTTGCCGATGATGGCCCGTTCGAGCGCCTCCCGGGCCGGGGACCCCGGCCCGGCGGCCGTGGCGGCCGGATCGCGGCCGCGTCATCCGGGCCGCGTCATCCGGGCCCGCGTCATCCGGGCCCGCGTCGCGGGTCGTGGTCGCCCGGGTCCTGGTCGTCCGGGTCCTGGTCGTTCCACCGGGATAGCTCCACGCACAGCCGGACCAGGTCATCCAGGGCTCCAGGGTCGACCTCGCCGGTGACCACCGGGGTGAGCAGGGCGTCGCAGGAGACTGCGGCGGCTGCGTCGCCGTCGAGCCAGGCGGCGCCGTCGCTGCCGGCCACCGAGGCGGCGGCGCGGTTCCCGGCCCACCGAGCGCGGGCCAGGGTGATCCACTGGCCGAGCAATGTCCCGTCGCCGTCCAGGGCGAGCAGTTCGGCCAGCGTCATGTGCACCCAGCCCCGGACCGGCTGCCCAGCCCGCTCCGGGAGGAGCCCGGCGGCCAGGAGGCGCTGCATCGCGTCCTGGAGTGCGTCGTGGTAGCGCTGCTCGTGGGTTCGCAGGTCCCCGGCTCCCGCAGGGGCGGACAGGGCGTCCAGGACGGCCGTTACGACGGCGGCGCACTCGGGGGTGAGATCGCCGCCGAGGAGCCCGGCGCCTTCGAAGGTGGTCTCCAGCCGGACCGACCGGTCATCGAACCCGTCGGGGCTGTCGTCGGGGTCCGGCGGGCGGGACCGGGCGTAGATCTCGGCGGCCAGCCGCGCCAGGTCTTCCAAGGTTGCCCCGGACACGGCGGCGGCGAGCAGGATCGCGTCGGCGGAGTCCCGGCAATCGGCGGGGAGCTTGTCGGTCCACTCGCAGACGGTGCGGGCGACGGACTCCGGGATCTGGGCGGCGGCCAGGGCGGCGATGACCCGCGGGTGGGCGCCGGCCCGTCGGGCCCAGCTGAGGTAGGCGGTGGCGGCGCCCTTGGTGATCCCGAGGTGGTTGATCAGCCAGGACTTGGACCCGTAGCACGCGTCCTCCTGGTAGCCCTGCCCGTTGGTGAACGCCCGCAGCCCCTGCGCCCGCGCCGCCGTCTCCATCGCGTGGGCCTGCTCCAGGAGCCGGAGCAGCTCCGCCTGCGCGCAGGCCGGCAGCTGCGTCGGATCTAGCGCGGCCAGGTAGCCCAGCCCGGCCCGGATGGCATCGGCGGCTTCGGTCATGTTCGCAGGGGACGGGATGGTGCTCACCTGGTTCACCTCCTTCGAATTTCGCGAGTTCACGGAATCGTTTCTGACGGATTCCCTGGGGGCGTTTCCTTCTGCTGCCCGATCTTGATCTTCAAGGCTCAGAGGATGCTTTTTGATTACCTGTTCTAGGATAACCGACGTCAGTGACATTTTCGGGCGCCACGCCGCCGAGCCGCGGCACAGAATAAGAAAGTTCGGAAAATGAGCGCCACATAATGCCAATATCCGAATATGTCGGACATCGGAAACTACGGGGAGGCCGATCTGCCTTATTTCGCTGGGTGGTCCTGGTGCTCGGCCAGCTGCTGGCATGCCTCGCGCATCGGCACGTTGGCCCGGTCGACGGCGGCGCGGATGTAGGCGATCGATGCGAACAAGGCGTATTCCCAGAAGTCGTCGGTCTGCCACCAGCGGACCTCGTCGAGCAAATCCGGCTCGGCACCGCCGCGCAACGCGGCCGCGGCCAAGACGGCGTATTGGAGCTTGCGGTTCTCCCGTCCACGGAACGTGCATTCGGGCAGGAACCGCTCCCGGATCCCCTCCAGGGCCAGCGGCTGCTGGCGGCTGGCCCCGCACCAGTCCAGCGCGTCCGCGGCTAGGTGGAGGAAGACCTCGCCCGGGAAGGTGTTGTAGCGGGGATGCAGGGGCGCGAGCTCGGTCACAAGCTCGAACAGGTCAGCGTCTCGGGCCAGTCCGTCGAGCACGATCCGCCGGGCGACGGCCGCGTCCTCCGGCGTGGGCAGACTCCTGGCAGGCATACCCAGACCGTAGGTGATCAACGGGGTTAGCGCAGCTCGGCCAGCAGCTCGCTGTAGGCGGTGACGTAGCGGGCTACGTCGGCGCTGGTCGCGGGGACGGGGACGGTGGGGCCTGCGCCGGCGAGCGCTTCCCAGATGCCGCGGTTGGCGAGCCATACTCGGATCAGGCGGGTGAGCTGGCCGTCGGTGAGCGCGTACGCTTCGGCGCCGGTGCGCGGCATGGGGCCGTACCACTGGCCCGAGCGGGGACCGAATCGGATCACGGTCCACGGCAGCCCGACCGCAGCGATGGCCTGCTCGATGCCGTCGGCGAGCTCGCTGCCGAGGGCTGATGTGTGCTGGTAGGCGGCGGGGACGAGCACCTCGGTCAGCGCGGCTTTCGCGGCTGCGGCCGAGAGGGGGTTGCCGAATAGGGTGCCGCCTGTGGCGACGTTGCGGGCGGCGTCCAGCTGCTCGCCCAGCTCGGCGGTGACGCCGTAGGCGCCCATCGGCAGGCCGCCGGCGACCGCTTTACCGATCGTGACGATGTCCGGGTCCAGGTACCACATTCCGGTTGCCCCGCCGGAGCCGACGACGTGGCTGTGGGTCTCGTCGATCGCCAGCAGCGCGCCGTGCTGGCGGGTCAGTTCGCGCAGCGCCGAGTGCCAGCCGGGTTCGGGCAGCAGCAGGTGGATCCAGTTGGTCATCGCGGGTTCGGTCAACACCAGGGCGACGTCGCCGGGGGCGAGCGCCGCCTGCAGCGTGCCGGGGTCGTTGTACTGGGCGATCCGCACCCGGCCGGTGACACCTTTGGACAACCCGCGCTGCACCGGGGCCGCCTGGCCATCGGCCAGGTCCACTAGGCCCTCTTCGAAGTGGCCGTGATAGTGCCCCTGGAACAGCACCACCACCTCGCGCCCGGTCACCGCCCGGGCCAGGCGGATGGCCTCGGTGTTGGCCTGGGTGGCCGACAAGGTGAACTGCCACTGGCCGACTGGGTAGCGGCGGGCGAGTTCCTCGGCCACCTCTACCGACGCCACGGTGGGCAATAGGAATTGTGTCGAGCGCTCGACCTGCGCCTGGACCGCGGCCACGATGGCAGGGTGCGCGTGGCCGCAGAACATCGCCATGTCCGAGGCGTTGAAATCGACATAGCTGAAGCCGTCGATGTCGGTGAAACCCGCGCCCTGGCCGTAATCGATGTAAGCCAGGTGGTCGTTATCCGAGGCCATCCAGGCCATCGGGATCCCGCTGTCCGGGATGTTCGTGCAGATGATCGAGTACCGCCAGCCGGTCTTCTTCTCATAGGCGGTCAGGGTCGGCATCTGCAGGCGGGACGGCTTGACCCGGCGGACGATCCACCGCAGCCCGCCGGGCCAGTTCCCGGCCCGGCCATCAGGTGCGTGATCTCCGCGACGTCCTTGTCCTGCTCGATTGCGCCGTCCTGGCCGGTGCCGGGCTTCCACGCGGCGGCGGGTACCTGCCGGATGGCGTCCTCGTCGGCGGCGGTGATCATCCAGCCGGAGGTGAACAGCACGCTGCGGCGCGGTGAGGACATCGATAGCAGGTGCTTGATGAGCTCGTGGCTGGCGACGGCCCGTCGACGCGGACCAGGATCTGCCCCGGAACCGGGCCGGGACCTGGCGGATCGCCGCGGCCAGCACGTCCCGGTGATCGGCGAACGTGTTGACCCGGCGTTGCCGGGGCGCAGCAGCATGGCCAGGCACTCGCGCGTGTTCGCGCACCAGGCCCCCAGCGGGTGGAAGCCGTAGCCCTTCTTCCAGGTCGGGGCAGCCCTGTTTGTCCGACCGGGGCACCCCATTAGGCATATGCGCACGTGCCCGGGCGACCATGGCCAGCGACCTCGGCCGGGCCTCTCGGAATCGCACCAGCTCGCGCGCGTGCAGCTCACCGATCCGGGCACGGTCCAGATCCCCCACCGCAGTCATGGCCCCAACAGTACGGTGGTTGGGGTAACACGCGATGGCACAGGGGCAGGCGCTGCGCGGCGGAGGTGGGATCGGTGGCCTGGGTTCGGGTCCGGTTGGGCGTGGCGGGCCTGGCGGCTTTGGTCCTTGGCATCAGCGGGTGCGCCGCAGCGGGCTCGACCCATGCCTCGGAGGCGCAGCGGCACGCGGCTCCGGGCCTGCTCGCTGCAGCATCCTCGGTGGTGCCGTCGGTTGGCCTGGCCGCAGCGGCCGGTGCTCGGGCGGACAGTGGGCAACTGGTCACGGTGACGGCTGCTTCGTATGGGACGACGCGGGCAGAGCTCACCGCTTATCGGTGGGCCGGTGGGCGCTGGCGACGGGTCTTCGGGCCGTGGATCGCGTGGATCGGGCGTAACGGGATGGCGCGGCCGGACGCCAAGCGGGAAGGGGACGGCCGGACTCCGGCTGGGACGTTCGGGTTTCAGTTCTTCTTTGGGGTCGACCCCAATCCGGGGGTGCATTTCCCATACCGCAGGGTGTACGCATACGACGTGTGGGACGACGATCCGTCCAGCCCGCGGTACAACGAGTGGGTGGATGTGCGGTACGGCAACCCGGGCGCTGACCCGGAGCCGATGGATGTTTCCGCCTATGACTATGGTGCGGTCATCGCGTACAACACGGCTCGCACGCCGGGGCTCGGGAGCGCCATCTTCCTGCATATCAACATCGGGACGCCGACGGCGGGGTGTGTGACGTTGCCGGTGGGCGAGTTGCTGGAGATCTTGCGCTGGCTGAACCCGGCCGCTTCGCCGCGGATCGTGATGGGCGTCGGGTAGTCAGGACGGCTGGCTGAGCACGCCGCCGAGGACCAGCGCGAGCATGCGTTCGGCCTGACCGGGGTCTTGGCCCAGGTCGGCCGCCAGGCTCACAGCGTGCGTCAGCCGCATCACGTCGGCTCCTCGCACATCGGCGCGAACAGCGCCGGCCTGCTGCGCCCTCGCCAGGAGCGCGTCGGTCGCGCCGTGCAGGAACTCCTTGCACGATGACAGCAGCTCGGAGTCGAGCATCGCCGTGGTCAGGCTGCGCTTGGCCTTTCCAAACGCCATGAGCGCGGCCAGCCAGTCGGCCAGGGCGGCGCCGGGCGAGTCCGACTGGAGCAGCTCGGCCACTCGGACTTCGAGGGCGTCGACCTGGTCACGGTAGACGGCTTCCAGCAGCGCTTGCCTGGTCGGGAAGTGGCGGTAGAGCGTGCCGATCCCGACTCCAGCGCGCCGGGCGATTTCCTCCAGCGAGACGTCGTCCGCGCCCCGCTCGGCAAACGCTTCGCCCGCGGCGGCGAGTAGACGCTGGTAGTTCCGCCGGGCATCCGCCCGCATGCCGTCGGCGTGCTTCGCCGGTGCGGCTACCTCGGCGTTCATCGATGCAACTCCTTTTGAGCTTGCAAACCGGAGGCAGCCTCCGTATAGTTACTAGCGGAGGCAACCTCCGGATTAAGGATAGCTCGCCAGGCCCGGAATGGCGAGCGGTCCGCAGCAGGGGATCGGCCACGGGGGCTCGATTCCGACTCGCCCACAACACCAAACGCCGATTCGCCCACGATCACCCACGCCGCGCCGGCTCGGCTGACCGCTCTGTGGGAGCGGTAGACGCCCCGACGCCAAGCGCCGATTCGCGCACGTCATCGCATGCTGGTTTGCCCACGGCATCGAAATCAGGAAGGAATCTCGTGTCGACTTCCTCGGCAACCCTGTCCACGGCCCCGTTCCCGGGACCTGTCCGCTCCGCTCGACGCGGAATCAGCCTGGCGCTGGTTCTCGGGGCGCAGCTCATGATCATCTTGGACCTGACCGTGGTGAACATCGCGCTGCCGCACATCCAGCACGGCCTGGGCTTCTCCGCGGCCAGCCTGTCCTGGGTGCTCAACGCGTATTCGCTGACGTTCGGCGGCCTGCTGCTGCTCGGCGGGCGGCTCGGCGACATCCTCGGGCGGCGGAGAGTGTTTATGGCGGGCCTGGCCATCTTCACGCTCGCGTCGCTGGTCGGCGGGCTCGCTACGTCGGCACCGATGCTGCTCGCCGCCCGTGCGGTGCAGGGCGTCGGCGGCGCGATCGCCTCCCCCGCGGTGCTCGCGCTGATCGTCACCAGCTTCCCCGAGGTCCGGGAACGGACCCGGGCGCTCGGGATCTTCACCGCCGTCGTGATGGGCGGCGCCTCGCTCGGCCTGGTCCTCGGCGGCGTGATCACTGAATGGGTGTCCTGGCGGTGGGTCCTGTTCATCAACGTGCCGATCGGCGTCGCGGTGATCCTCGCCGCCCCGCGGTTCCTGCCGGAGACAGAACGTCAGCCCGGCAGGCTCGACGTGGCCGGCGCGCTGACCTCGACCGCGGGCATGTCCGCCCTGGTTTACGCGTTCATCCGCGCCGCCGCCAACGGCTGGTCCGACCGGCTCACCCTCGCCGCCTTCGCCGCTGCGGCCGCGCTGCTGGCCGCGTTCCTCATCACCGAAACTCGTTCGGCGCACCCGGTGACCCCGCTGCGGCTGTTCGCCGATCGCGGGCGTTCGGCCTCCTACCTGGTCCGGCTGTTGCTGGTGGCGGGGATGTTCGGGATGTTCTTCTTCCTCACCCAGTTCCTGCAGGAGGTGCTCGGGTTCAGTCCGCTGCGGGCCGGGGTCGCGTTCCTGCCGATGACCGCGGCGCTCTTCACGGTGTCCCGGCTGGCCCCGCGGCTGGTGCCGCGGTTCGGGCCCAAGCCGCTCATGGTGGCCGGGCTGCTGCCGGTGGTCACCGGCATGGCCTGGCTGGCTCAGATCAGCCCGGCGACCACATACACCTCCGGCATCCTTGGGCCGATGCTGCTGATCGGCGCCGGGATGGGCGTCGCCTTTGTGCCGCTCACCATGGCATCGCTGCACGGGGTGGCACCGCAGGACTCCGGAGCGGCGGCCAGCATGGTCAACGTGATGCAGCAGATCGGCGGGGCGCTCGGCCTGGCCATCCTGGTCACCGTGTCCGGCAGTTCCGCCCACGGGGCCGCCGGGCGCGCCGCGGTTGCGCTGCCGTCGGCGCACCAGATCGTCGTCCACGGCATGGCCAGCTCGTTCACTATGGCCGCGGTGTTCGATGCGGTCGCGCTGCTGCTGGTCGTGCTCGTGCTTCGGATGAGCCAGGCCGCCCAGCCGGCCACGGCGGCCGTCACCGAATAAGCCGGTAGGCGATTAATACAAAACCTGATACAAAGACGTCGTGGGGTTGCTGGTCCTCGATCCCGGTTCGCCGATTCCCGCCTATGAACAAATCAGGGCGCAGATCGCGGCCGCGATCGAGGATGGCAGCCTCAGCCCGGCGGTCCAGCTGCCCACCGTGCGGAGGCTGGCGAGCGATCTCAGGCTGGCCGTCAATACGGTGGCGCGGGCCTACCGTGAGCTGGAGTTGGCCGGGCTGATCGAGACCCGCGGGCGGCACGGCACCTTCGTGGCGGGATCGGAGTCCGGAACCCGTGAGCTCGCCGTCGAGGCCGCGCGAACCTTCCTCGAGCAGATGCAGGAGCTGGGGATCGGCCCGGCTGAGACGTCTGCCCTCCTGCGCCGTGAGGCGGAGAAAGCCGGTCAGCTGCGCTGGGAGCTGCAGACATGAACATCCATCAGTACCTCGGCAACGTGGCTGGGGTCTTCATCGGACTCGGCTTGGGTGCGGTCCTGTACGCCTTTCGCCCCTCCTGATCTTCTACTTCAACGAGATGGCGGCGCAGCCTCCCAACTCGCAATCGCTGTTGCTCTGGCCGCTCTACGTGGTGGGCATCGTGAGTCTGCTCGTATACCTCGTCTTCCGGCAGGGCCGTCAGCTATGGCGGCGGGCCTGGAGTCAGTCGCGGCCGACGCCGTAGGCGCGGAGCAGTTCGGCTACTTCGGGGCTGGGTGGCTTTTGGGCGTCGGGCGAGAGGGAGAGGCCCTGGGTCGACGCGCCGGCCTCGATGAGGACCCGCACGGTGGTGATCCAGTCCGGGTGCGGGGTGGTCCTGGGGGCGAACCCGCTGCCGATGACGGCCCATTCCAGGGCCGGGCTCTCCCACTGCCCGTCCGGCGCCTCGGGGTCGGCGCCGCGGTCGAGCAGGAGCCGGACCACGGGGGCGCTTCCGGCGTAGGCGGCGGCGTGCAGCGCGGTGGCGCCGTCGTCGCGGCGTACGTCGATGGGGAAGCCGAGGTCCAGCATGAGCGAAACGGCCGGCTCGTTCCCTGCTTCGGCGGCGTACACCAGCGCGGACTGCTCGGCCTGGTCCAGGTGAGCGGCGGCGGCCGCCAGGTCGAGGGCCGCCGCTCGGTCGCCGGCCACGCACGCGCCGACGAGCCGGGTGGTGTCGGGCAGGCCGTCTGCGCCGATGCGGGCGGCGTCGGGCAGGCCGTCTCCACCGATCCGGGCGGCGTCAGGCAGGCCGTCTGCGCCGATGCGGGCGGCGTCGGGCAGGCCGTCTCCACCGATCCGGGCGGCGTCGGGTCGGGCGTTCCCGCCTAGGAGACCGGCGAGGTCGGTCCGGCCCGTGATCGTGGCTAGTCGCAGGGCTGAGTGCCCGTCCGGGCCTGGCCGGGCGGGGTCGGCGCCGTGGGCGATGAGCAGGGCGACTAGTTCGGGCGGGCAGTCGGCCCGCACGGCGGCGTAGACGGCCGACGTCGGCTGGCCCTCGTCGTCGGCGTAGCGGTTCGGGTCGGCGCCCGCCTCGAGCAGCAGGCGGACCCCTTCGGTGTCTTTGGTGCTGACCGGGGCGGCCAGCGCCATCTCGGCGGTCGCCGCCACGTCGGGGGTGTAGTCGAGCAGGAGACGAAGGCGGCGGTGGTCGTCGCCGCTGAAGGCGGTCAGGTACAGGTCGTGATCCTCGGGTATCGCGCCGCGCTCGAGCAGTAGCCGCATGAGCGCGTCGTGGTCCGCGCCGCCGGGCGGTGCCGCCGCCGCACAGTTGAACGGCGTGCGGCCGCTCCCGCCGATGCGCGCG
Organism: uncultured Actinomycetes bacterium; assembly: GCA_963795795.1. Taxonomy (GTDB): domain Bacteria; phylum Actinomycetota; class Actinomycetes; order Streptosporangiales; family Streptosporangiaceae; genus Palsa-504. The sequence continues at coordinate 119,637 of CAWCJS010000004.1, forward strand.
TTCAGGTCCGCCCCGGCGTCCAGCAGCAGCCGGGCCGTGGCGAGCAGGCCCGGGGCGCGGTCCGGGTCGAGGACGTGCCAGCGGGACGCGCACACGGCGTGCAGCGGGGTCCATCCGGTCGCGGGATCGGCACGGATGGCGGCCGCCGGATCGCGCGCGATCTCGTCGCGGACCCGGGCTACGTCACCGAGCATCAGGGCGGTGGCCAGGCTGTGCCCGGCGATCTCGGGGGTCTGGGCGAGCAGGCGGACCGCTTTCCCGGTCCAGTCGCGGACGCTGGCCACGCAGAACTCGGCGGCCAGCTGATCCAGGCTGGCGGCGCGCGCTTGGACCTCGCCCTTGAGAGCGGGCCAGCTGGGGAACCCGTACTCGCGGGCGACCACGAGCTGCGCCGCGGCTAGCGTGGGCGGGTCGGAAACCGCCGCGACCTGCGCGGCGGACGCCGCGTCGCCGGACTTGGCGGCGCGCAGCAGGTCCTTGGCCTGGTGCCGGAGCTGATCGAGGCTGGGGTGAGCCGGAAGAGTCGCCATGACGTCTCCTTCGCCGGCCTGCGGTCCGCGTTCAGGCCTTCGAGGGAGATCGTCGGTGCAGACGAAAACCATGGTCAGGGAGGTGGACTCAGTCCTGTCCGCGGACCCGGAGGCGCCCTCGCACGCCTATGTCGGGATTCTATCCGGCGGGGCCTAGCGGGGTCCCTAGGATCGGGGTAACAGCGGACGGTGGAGGCAAAAGCGATGCCAACGGTGCAGGCTAACGGAATCGAGATTAACTACGAGGTGCACGGGCACGGCGAGCCGATGGTGCTGATCCCGTATCTGGCGGCGGACCAGGCGTGCTATGCGTTCCAGGTGGGCGAGTACGAGAAGCACTACACGTGCTACTGCGTGGACCTGCGCGGCGCGGGGCTGTCGTCCAAGCCGGAGGGCGTCTACTCGACCGAGTTGTTCGCCGAGGACGTCGCGGGGTTCATGGACGCCGTCGGGATCGACCAGGCGCACGTCTTCGGGGTCTCGCTCGGGGCGTCGACCGCGACGTGGCTGGCGGCCAGGCACCCGGAGCGGGTCAAGACGCTGCAGCTGCACAGCGCGTGGGACAAGACCGACCCGTTCCTCGAGGTCATCGTCCGTGGGTGGCAGGTCATGGCGCAGGGCCTGGGCAGCGTGACCGAGATGGTCATCCTGGGGATCTTCCCGTTCTGCTTCACCCCGGAGATGTACGCGGCGCGGCCGGATTACGTCGAGGCGCTGGCCACGTTCGTGCGAGGGCGGCCGATGCCGCCGGTGGACGCGTTCATGCGGCAGTCCGGGGCCGTGCTGGCGCACGACGCGCGCGAGGCGCTGGCTTCGATCCAGGCGCCGACGCTGATCACGTACGGGCGGCACGACATCGTGACGTCGACGCGTTTCGGCAAGCCGCTGAGCGGGGGGATCGCCGACTCCGAGGTGCACGTGTTCGAGAACTGCGCGCACGCCGCGATCTACGAAGACGTCGAGGGGTTCAACGAGCGGACGCTGAACTGGCTGCAGCGGCATTCGGGCTGACGGCGCATGGATGAGGGGAAGTACCGCAAGCTCAGCCGGCGCGAGGCGTCCGAGGCCGTGACCGGCCTCGGATGGCGGTACGTGCTGGGTGAGTTCAGGACCGAGGTCCTGACCGGGTCGCTCCCACTGGCGGCCGACGTGGCCGGGCGGGCGGCGGCCGAGCCGGGCGCGGACGGGCACCTGCGGATGGACGTGCGCTCCGACCGCGTGATCTTTGCCCTGCAGACGCCGGCGGTGGCGTGGGTGACCCCGGAGGACGTCGAACTGGCGCGGCGGATCTCGGCCCTGGCGGAGGAGTTCAGGCTGACTACGCAGGCCGGGGGTGGTTTCGGCCGGCGGTCCGTCCAGGTGCTCGAGATCGGGATCGACGCGATGGACGCCGCGGCGATCAGGCCGTTCTGGAAGGCGGTGCTCGGGTACGTCGAGGAGCACGACAACTCGGGTCCGACGGGGGCGCTGGTGGACCCCCTCGGGGAGGGGCCGGCGATCTGGTTCCAGCAGATGGACGCGCCGCGGCCGCAGCGGAACCGGATCCACTTCGATATTTCGGTGCCGCACGACGAGGCGGAGGCGCGGATCCGGGCCACGCTGGCGGCGGGCGGGAAGGTGACCTACGACGAGGAGGCACCGGCGTTCTGGGTGCTGGCCGACGCCGAGGGGAACGAGGCGTGCATCACGACCTGGCAGGGCCGGGACGCGCCGGACTCGTAAGACCGCGGCGCGGGCGTGGGCGGGGCTTGGTGGCGGGCTCGCTGGGTAAGACCGCGGCCCCGGCGTGGGCGAGGCTTGGTGGCGGGCTCGCTGGGTAAGACCGCGGCTCGGGTCTCGGCGGGGTGTTCGGCGGTTAGTTCGGACCACAGGGCGCGGTAGGCGCGGGCGGCTTGGGTCCGGGGCGCGAACGCGGTGACCGGGGCGCGCTCTACCGACATGCGTTCGATGACGGAAAGGGCGGGGATGGCGGTGGGAGACACCAACGCTCGTTCGGAAGAAAGGTCTTGAATTATTTCTCGGTGGAGCTTCTTACGCCGGTCGGCCATGGAGAAGAACGCGCGTATCTCGGGGCGCCGGCCGTTGAAGCCCGCCACGAACTCGGTGAGCTGGTCGAGGGTGCGCAGCGACAACGTGGTCGGGATGATCGGCACGAGCAGGACGTCGGCGGCGTGCATGACGTTCTCTGAGACCAGGGAGATGCTCGGCGGGCAGTCGAGGAACACGTGGTCGTACTCGCCGGCCAGGGGCTTGAGCAGCTGGGCGATGCGGCGGGTCGGCTTGGCGTTCGTGCCGCCCAGCAGCAGGTCCATGTTGCGGTAGGTGAAGTCGGCGGGGAGCAGGTCCAGGTCGTCGAAGTCGGTGCCCTTGATCGCGGCGTCGAGGGCCTTGGTGCCGCGGATGAGCGCCTGGCCGCCGCCCTTGACCCGCGGCTTGATCCGGAACAGGAAGCTGGCCGCGCCCTGGGGGTCCAGGTCCCAGAGCAGGGTGCGCAGGCCTTGCTCGGCGGACAGGTAGGCGAGGTTGACCGCGGCCGTCGTCTTACCGACGCCGCCCTTGATGTTGTAGGTGGCGTAGATCTTCATTGCGCGTTGGCCTCGTCCAGGAGAGTGCGGACGCGTTGCTGGCCCTCGGGGCCTGCGAAGGCGGCGAAACGCCTGCTGAAGGCGGCGCGGGCGTCGGCCTGGCTGACCGCCAGCTTCGCGGCGATTTCTCCCATGGCCAGCAGCGTAGCGGCGGGGGCCGCGTGGTCGGCCAGCATCGCGTCGGCCAGGGCGCGGATTTCCTCGCGCTGGACCTCGCTGTCCTGGAACTCGCCCAGGCAGTCCTGGAGTTGCTTGAGGTCGCCGACGACCTTCTTGTACGCGACGGGGTCGTACAGCGGGGCGAAGAACTCCAGCAGGTACCGGAGGTCCTTGCAGCGCTTGCGCAGGTCGTGGAGGGATTCCGGGGGGGAGTCCTGGGTGATCGCGCCGCCTTGCGCGGCCACCTTGCGGAAGACGCGCGCGGTCCGGCTGGTGGCTAGCTCCGCGGCGGTGAGCCGGTGCGCGGCGGTACTCGGGTGCGCGGTGCGGCGCTTGCCCGGGGTGGCGGCGTCGCGGACCTCGACGAGGGCCTTGCGCCAGTGTTCGGTCAGGGTGCGGAACCTCGGCGCGCGCATGGCGGTGGCCAGCGCCTTGAACTCGCGGGTGCGGCGCCGGGCCAGGAAGACGCGGAACGGCTCGAGGTCTTCGGGGGAGGCGGCTCGGAGTTCTTCAGCCATGGCGGGGAAGCCGAGGAGGTGGACGTCGAGGTCGCGGGTCGGGGTGGTCAGGTCGCCGAGCCATTTGAACTCGGGGCCGTACTGGTCCGCGAGACCTTTCGGCAGGACGTCGCCGAGGAGCTTGATCGCGGACCGGGTGCGGCGGACGGAGACCCGCAGGTCGTGCAGGAACTCGGTGTCGATGTCGTGGATTACGCCGTCGACGTTCTGCTCCAGGGTGTCCAGCAGGCGCAGCAGCAGGGTGGCGACGGCCACGGGCGCGCGCATCTGCGCGGTGATCTCCGCGTCCACGCTGTTGGTGTAGTCGGCGGGGTGGCGGCGGAGCGCGCTGAGGGCTTCTTGTAGGAGGGTTCTGGTGGCGGGCACGATGCCGGGGGCGTCGGCTAGGAGGCGGGCGGCGCGGCGGGCCTGGGCGGGGTAGCCGCGGACTTCGGCAATGGTGAGGCGGATGGGCAGGCTTTGCGTGACGCCCGCCTGGGTGACCGTCGAGGCCTCCACGATCAGCCTGGCTACCGTCTTGCCGTCCGGGTTGGTCAGGCGGTTGATGCTGACCGCGGTGGAGGTGGTGATGACGGGGAGGAGCGCTCTCGGGGCGGCCAGCTTTTCTATCCGGTCCCTGACCGGGCCTTCAGGGAGATCCTCGGGCAGGGCGGGGCGCCTGGGCTGCCAGCCTGCGGCCGACTGCTCGGTCTGGCTGGTGCCGTCCGGGTTTACTTTTGCGGTCAGTAGAAGCCGGCTGCCCTGTCTGGCATTTTCGTAGGTCAGCGCGAGCCCGGCCCGGTTCAGGCGCCAGTCGAAGGTATCCAGCCAGGTGCGCCGGCGCGTGCCGCTGCCGGTGGCGCCGCGTTCGGGCATGATGCCGAACGCCGGCGCGAGCGCGTCGAGAACGGCTTGGATCGAGTGATTGGGCTGACTCGTGCCTCTGGCCTGGACTCCGGCTGGCGCTTCCCCTGTTCCCCCGTCCAGCTGGAAGTCCCGCAGGTCAGGGGTCATAAGTTCATGTTCTCCACCCGTAAATGTTACCCCTTGTTCACCTATCCCTGGTATGGGGAGGTGTCAGATTTCAGGCCATTTTAGACCGGTTGTGACGAGTATGTCAGCGGGTCTCGGCATAGCTGTCTGAGCGCCTTGGCGGGTGACGGCGGCGGCGCCTGCGGCGGCCGCGGCGCGCACGGCGTCTGGGGCCGGGACTTGGGCCGCCAGGGCCACCGCGAGGGCGCCGACGAAGGTGTCGCCTGCTCCTACGGTGTCGACGGCCTGGACTTTGAAGCCGGGGATGGTGTTGGTGCCCTCCGGGCCGGCTACGGCGGCACCGTGCGCGCCTGCGGTGACCACGGCGTGGCGGACGCCTTGGGCGACGAGTGCGGCGGCCGCTTGGGCGGCGGACCGGCTGCGGTCGGGGTCGTTGAGGAGGGCGGCGGCCTCGGACTCGTTTACTACCAGCCAGTCCGGTCGGTCAGCCAGGATGGCCGCCGCTTCGGGAGGGACGGGCGCGAGGTTCAGGATGCGGAGGACTCCAGGTCGGTGGGCGAGGGCCGACCTGATCGCGGGGACGGGGATCTCGGCGCTGATCACGAGGACGTCGGTGGGCTGGGCGGCGGCGACGTCGGCCGGGGTGACCTCGTGATTGGCGCCGGGGGCGACGATGATGAGGTTCTCGCCTGCGTGGTCCACGGCGATCATGGCCAGGCCGGTCGGGGTGCCGTGGATGACCCGGACGTGGTCGGTGCTGATGTGCTCGGCTTGCAGGTTGGCGAGCAACTGCTGACCGAAGGCGTCGTCGCCAACGCAGCCGACCATCGTTACGTCGGCCCCCAGCCGGGCCGCCGCGACGGCCTGGTTTGCGCCTTTGCCGCCGGGAGAAAACCTGGCCGCGCCCGAGCCGAGGACCGTCATGCCGGGGCCGGGCAGGCTGGGCACGGTCACGGAGATGTCCATGTTCAGGCTGCCCACGACGGTCACGCGAGGTCGGTTGGTCATTCCCGCACCGTAGCGCTTAGTAGAGAGGTGGCGGGTGGCCCGCGCTCGGGCAGTCTTGGGCGAGGGCGCAGGTGCTGCACGCTGGCTCCTTGCGGCGGCAGGTGAGCTGGCCGTGGCGGCGGAGTAGCTGGTGAGCTCGCTGGAGGGCGGGGGCGGAGCCTAGTGGCGGGCGGGTGGGGTTAGGCGTGGCGGGCGGCGAGGATGCGGCGGATCTGGGCGGTGTCGCGGTCGCTGTAGCGGTCGAGCATCGCGTACAGGTCGTCGAGGTCGGACTCGCTGGTGTAGCTGGCGAGGTCGCGCTCGAGCTCCTGGCGGGCGGTAAGCGCGTCACGGATGCCGCGAAGCTGGCCGCGGAGCGCGGTCCAGAACTGAGTGCGCGAGGAAGTGGTCGCGGTTACAGACATTTGCTTTCTCTCCAAACATATTTTGTCACTTCCTAGTGTGCCTGCTCTCGACTCATGCGTCCAATGATTAGATAGCAAGCAACCCATGATCTATCGTCATTGATATGGACACTGATGCGCTGCGCTTTCTCCAGCAGGTGGCCGACGGCACGACCGTGACCGAGGTCAGCGAACTCGTGGGCGTCACGCAGTCCGGGGTCTCGCGAGCCTTGGCCCGCCTGGAGGCCGAGATGGGCACGCCGCTGCTGCGGCGTTCGGGCCGCACGCTGCGTATGACGCATGCGGGCGCGGTGTTCAAGCCGCATCTGGACGCGCTCCTGCATCACCTGGACGACGGGATCGCCGCGGTCAGCCAGCTCACCGACCCAGGCACCGGCACCGTGGCGCTCGCCTTTCAGCAGTCGCTCGGCACCTGGCTCGTACCGGACCTGGTCCGCAGCTTCCGCGCGGGGTTTCCCAGCGCCGGTTTCCAGCTCACCGTGGTCCGAGACGAGCTGAACTTTGTGGCGCTGGACGGCGGGAACGCGGACCTGGAGATCGGCAGCCGCCGGTTCCCCGACGTCACGATGCGCACCGAACGGCTCGCGCTCGAGCCGTTGCGGCTGGCCTTGCCCCGTGAGCACCGGCTCGCTGGGCAGCAGCGCATCCGGCTGGCCGAGGCGGCCGGGGAGCCCTTCATCGGGCTGAGCCCCACCTCTGCGCTGCGGAAGCTGACCGATGAGCTGTGCGAGGCGGCTGGGTTCCGCGCCGACGTGATCTTCGAGGGCGATGACCTTTCTAACGTCCGAGGCTTCGTCGCGGCGGGCCTGGGACTCGCGGTCGTTCCCGCACCGCGCGCGGGTTCGCCTGAGGCGGCGCCCGGACCGGTGGTGCACCGGGTGATAGCGGACACCGGGGCGGTAAGGGAGATCTGCCTGACCTGGTCTACGGACCGGCGGCTGCTCCCGGCCGCCGAGGAGTTCCGCAAGCACGTCCTCAGGCGCGCCGCCTCGGGCCGGCTCCCGGCCGTCGCGCAGGTTGAGGAACGATAAATCCTGGGTGGCAGGGGCTGCGCTAGTTCCCGGTGCTCACTAAGGTGAGCGGGTGGAACCGATCTTGTTGCTGTCGATCCGGGCTGACGACGCCGCCGCCGATAACGAGTACGAGTCCTTCCTGAGCCTGGCTGGGCTGGAGGAACGCGACCTGCGGCGGTTCCGGTTGGAGCAGCAGGCGCTGGGAGACATCGACCTGCGGGAATGGTCGGGGATCTGGGTGGGCGGCGGGCCGTTCAACTACTCCGATCGCGCGGACGCGAAGTCTGAGGTTCAGCGCCGGGTCGAGGCGGACCTGGGTCGGGTGCTTGACGGCGTGGTTGCGGCCGACTTCCCGTTCTTCGGCGCCTGCTACGGCGTCGGGGCGCTCGGCAGCCACGAGGGCGCGGTGGTGGGCCGGCGTTACGGCGAGGGGGTCGGGGTCGTCCGGGTCAGCCTCACCGAGCAGGGGCGGCTCGACCCGCTGTTGCGGGAGGTCCCTGACGCGTTCGACGCGTTCACCGGGCACAAGGAGGCCATCGACGTGCTGCCTGAGCACGCCGTCCTGCTGGCCAGCTCGGAAACCTGCCCCGTCCAGATGTTCCGGGTCGGCTCCAACGTCTACGCCACCCAGTTCCATCCCGAGATGGACGCGGTCGCCTTTTGCATCCGGATCGACGTATACAAGCACGCTGGCTACTTCGAGCCTGACCAGGCCGAGGACCTCAAGGCGCTGGGTATGCGCAGCGACGTCCAGCACCCACCGGCGATCTTGCGCGAGTTCGTCCGGCGCTACGGGAGGAACCGGGTGGGGGCCGCGGCCGGTTAGCGGATTAGCGGGGTTAGCGGGGTTAGCGGCTTAGCGGGGTTAGCGGCGGAGGGTCCGGGCGAGGGCGCTGGCCAGCGGGGCCGTGGAGTTGGCGGCGAGGTGCAGGAGCACCGGTGCGGCCAGGCTGCCGGAGCGGTCCCGCAGGCGGGATAGGAGCGCGCCCACGGCGGCGGTACCTGCTACGACGGCGGTAACCCCGGCGATCCTTGCGCCGCGGGCCGTTGCGAGGTGGTTGGCGGCCAGCGCCTCGGCGGTCGGGCGGACGTGCCACAGGCCGAACACCGCGCTCGCCACCGCGGTCGCCGCGGGCTCGGTCAGTACCCGGCGCAGCGCCGCCAGGAGGACACCGCGGAAGGCCGTCTCCTCCCAGGCCACGGTGCCGACGGGGATGCGCAGGAGCACGTAGTAGGCGAGCTGGCGCCGGTCCAGGCCGGCGACGCGCTGGTCGTCGAGTAGGGGCCGGGTGGCCGGGGTCAGGGACGCGAGCGCGAGCGCGGCCACGACGGGCGCGGCCGCCGCCGAGCCGAGGGCGAGGCCGGACCGTAGCTGGTCCCGGCGCAGGCCGAGGTCGGTGGGGGTCAACCCGCTGGCCAGGGCGGCGCCCAGTAGGGTCGCGGCGGCGAGCGCGTTGACGGCTGGGTACCAGCGCCGGTGCCACGGCTGGAGTCCGACCAGGTTGTTATAGCCGACCAGGACGAGGCAGGCGGCCACGGCAAAGGCCACATCGGCCGGGCGACGGGATGCAGGGTTGCCCACCGGGCGGGGTGCGCGTCTGCTCACTGGGCGGAGGGCGCGTCTGCTCACTGGGCGAGTGCGCGATTACTCACCGGCGCGGACCAGGCCGTTTTCGTAGGCAAAGACGACGGCCTGAGCGCGGTCCCGTAGCGCGAGCTTCATCAGGACGCGGCTGACGTGCGTCTTGATCGTCTGCTCCGCGACGACCAGGTGGACGGCGATTTCCACGTTGGACAGGCCGCGGGCGACCAGGGCCAGCACCTCGGTTTCGCGGTCGGTCAGACCTTCGAGGCTCTTGCGGGTGGCGGCTCGGGGCCCGCCCAGGCGGGCGAACTCCGCGATCAGGCGGCGGGTCACCCCCGGGGACAGCAGCGCGTCGCCGGCCGCGACCACCCGCACGGCCTCGGCGAGCTCACCGGCCGAGGCGTCCTTGAGCAGGAAGCCGCTGGCGCCGGCGCGCAGTGCCTCGTACACGTAGTCATCCAGGTCGAAGGTGGTCAGGACCAGAACCCGGGGTGCGTCGTCCGTCGCCGTGATCTGCCGGGTGGCCTGCAGGCCGTCGAGCACAGGCATGCGGACGTCCATGAGGATGACGTCGGGGCGCAGCTCGGCGACGCGGGTGATGGCTTCCTGCCCGTTGACGGCCTCGCCGACCACCTCGATGTCGGGCTGCGCGTTGAGCAGGATGGAAAAGCCCGTGCGTACCATCCCCTGGTCGTCGGCGACGACTACGCGGATGGTCACGACGCGTCCCCGGAGCTCATCGGCAGGACCGCGGACACCTGGAATCCCCCGTCTTCGGTCGGGCGCGCGTCCAGGCTCCCGCCCAGCATCGCGGCGCGCTCTCGCATCCCGATGATGCCATGGCCGCCACCGACAAACCGGGGGGACGGGCAAGGGCGCGGCGCGGGGTCGTTGCGGACCTCCAGGGCCAGGCCGTCGGGGCGGTACCCGACGTGCACCTGGACGTGCGATCCCGGCGCGTGCCGCATCGCGTTGCTCAGCGCCTCCTGCACGATGCGGTACGCGGACAGGTCCACCCCATCGGGGAGCGGCACGGGGATTCCCGGTCGCTGGAGACGGCGACCGAGACGCCGCCGCCGCGGGCCGAGTCGAGCAGCGTGTCCAGCTCGGCCAGGCCCGGCTGCGGCGCGGTATCCTGCCCGCCCGTGCGAAGGACGCCCAGCACGCGGCGGAGCTCGCCCAGCCCGGCCAGCGCGCTGGCCCGGATGTCGGCGAAGCTCTCCACCAGCTCCGGCGGCGGGTCGGCGGTCTTGTACGGCGCCGCCTCGGCCTGGATCGCGATCACCGACATGTGGTGGGCGACCACGTCGTGCAGCTCGCGCGCGATGCGCTGGCGCTCCTCGAGCAGCGCGCGCTCGCCCGAGTGCCGGATCTCCTGCTCGGCGAGCTGACGCTCGCCGCTGCGCCGCTGCCGGACGACGGCGCCGATCAGCAGCGGGATGACGGACAGGAAGATGGCCTCGGGGGCCGACCCGGGATCGATGAACCCGGCCCCGAACACGGTGACGACCGTCGCGGCGACCACGATCCGCGGCCGGCAGCGAACGGCCACCGAGTACAGGCAGAGGCCGTAGACGACCAGGACGACCGGCATGTACCCGGACGAGGAGAGGAAGGCCGGCGAGATGTACAGGCTGGTCCCGATGACGGCCAGCACGGAGGCTACCCACGCGGGAAGCGGGAACCGCGTGCGGAACGCGAGCGGCACGCAGGTGACGAAGGCAAACGCCGCGAGCGGGAGGGCGCCGTGATGGCCTTCGGGGGTGGAGTTCAGCGGGCTTAGCACCGAGTCGGCGATGGCGAAGCAGACCAGCGCCACGATCACGTCGAAGATCTGGACGAGATCGAAGCGCCCGCGCAGCAGCAGCCGGCGAGGGCGCGGCGTGGGCGGGCTCGTGGCGTCGGTCATGAACTTCGCCGCGAAGCTGCGCACGTCGTCCTTCTCCATGCCCCCAGCGTAGGCGCGGCGGCCCGCAATCTCCGTCCCCCGTCAGGCGTATCTGTGCACCCCCTACCCCGGTAGGGGTCGGTCCTGGCCGGGGAGGCCGGCGGCGCCGCGGGTGTGCCGCGCGCCACCGGCCCGGTACCTGCGGGGTAGGCCGGCGATCGGCTCGTCAGCGTGACGCCGACGAGGCATCGGCGTCCGTAGCTTCCTGATCACGGGGCCGTTCCATGCGGCACCTGACCAGCGGAGAAAGGACGCGACGATGAGACTTCGCAACTTGGCGGTGGTGCCCCTGGTCGCGGCGGCCGTGCTCGGCACGACCGCGGCGACCTGGCCCAGCAGCCCCACTCCCCTCCCCCAGGCGCCGCCCGCGCTGACGGCCAGCGCACTGTCCGCTCGCTACGCGGCCGACGCGCAGGCGATCGGATCGGCCGAGGGTGCGGCCGACCGCGACGGCAACACCCAGCTGGCCGGCGCGCTGGCCAAGCTGCGCACCCAGCACGTGCTGTTCTTCAGCTCGCGCGGCCAGGGCCTGGCCGCGATGGTGCTCGGGAACCTGGCCACGGCGACGCGCGTGGCGATCCTGGTGCCGGGCTCGGACACCACGCTGACCACGTTCTTCTCCCGGGGCGCGTCCTCCCCCGGCGGCGGCGCGTTCGCGCTCGAGGCCGAGGCGCGGCGGCTCGACCCGGGGGCGCGGCTGGCGATCATCGCCTGGCTCGGCTACCCCGCCCCGGCCATGCTCAGCACGTCCGTGCTGACCTCGGGTGATGCCGGGCAGGGGGCGCAGGCGCTGCGGCCGCTGGTCGACGCGCTGGCCCGGCACGGCGACCAGGTCGCGCTGCTGTGCCACAGCTACGGCTCGGTGGTTTGCGGGCTCGCGGCCCCGCACCTGCCGGTCACCGACATCGCGGCGTTCGGCAGTCCGGGAATGGACGCCTCGTCGGTGATCTCGCTCGACACGAGCGCGCGGGTATGGGCGGGCCGGGAAAGCAGCGACCCGATCAAGTGGGTGCCGCACATCCGGCTGTTCGGGCTGGGCTTCGGGTCCGACCCGATGTCGCCCGGGTTCGGCGCGCGCATCTTCGCCACCGGTGACGGCGGCCACAGCGGCTACCTGGACGCGGGCTCGGTCTCGCTGCGCAACCTGACCTACATCGCGCTCGGTGACCCGGCGGCGGTGACCCGATGACCGGCCTCGCGCAGATCGGGCGGCTAGCCCGGCGCATCGACGCCGCGACGCCGACCCACCGCGACCGCGCGGTCGACGCGCTGCGCGCCCTGGCCATCGCGGGCGTCATCGGCGGCCACTGGCTGGTCACCGCGCTCGTCACCGGCGCCAGTCACGGCACCGGCCACGGCGGCACGGTGCTGCACGACGCCAGCCCGCTGGCCTCGATGCCCTGGCTGACCCCGCTCTCCTGGGTGTTCCAGACGCTCGCGGTCTTCTTCCTGGTCGGCGGGTACTCGGCCGCCCGCAGCTACAAGGGCGGGTATCTCCCCTGGCTGGGCAAGCGGATGATCCGGCTCGCCCGACCCGGTGGCGGCGCTGGCGGCGGTCTGGATTCCCGGTCACGGTCGGCATGTGGCTGGCGGGCGTCTCGGCCACGACCATGCACACCATCTTGTTCCTGGTCATCAGCCCGCTGTGGTTCCTGGGCGTGTACGCCGGGCTGACCGCGATGACCCCGGCGGCCCTGTGGCTGGTCAGGCGGTTCGGCCCGTGGGCGGCCGCCTTCCCGGCCGCGGTGGTGGCGATCGCCGACCTGGTGCGGTTCGGCCTGGGCGGGCCCTCCTGGGTGGGGTGGATCAACCTCCCGGCCGGCTGGCTCGTGCCGTACCTGATCGGCATCGCCTGGGGGCTTGGATCGCTGCGCGGCCGCCGGGGCCCCGCGCTGATGCTGGCCGGCGGCATCGCCGCCACCGCCGCGCTGATCCTGTGGGCCGGGTACCCGGCCAGCATGGTCGGCGTGAACGGGGCCCACATCTCGAACCTGAACCCGCCTACCCTGGCGGCGGTGACCTTCGGGATCGCGCAGTGCGGCCTGGCGCTGCTGCTGCGGGACGCTCTGGCGCGGGCGATGCGCCGCCCGGTGGCGTGGGCCGCGGTGGCGATGGTCAACCTGTCGGCGATGACGCTGTTCATCTGGCACGAGACCGCGCTCGTCGGGGTGAGCTCGCTGGGCCTGCTGGTCGGCCGGGTGCCGGGCCTGCTCACCGCCCCTTCGAGCGGCCTGTGGGTGGCCGAACGGCTCGTGTGGCTGCCGGTGTTCGCGATCGTGCTGGGCGGCCTGTGGCTGGCGTTCCACCGCGTGGAGCGTGGCTAGCGGGGACCCAGGGGCAGCCGGGACGGGGGCTTGACCTCGCCGAGCCGCAGGTAGGTCACGAGACGCTGGCCGCCGCGGACGGCGAGGTTAGCCAGCACCTGCTGTAGCTCGGCGACGTCGCGGGCCACCGCGGTGATCAGGTAGTCCATCTCGCCGGCCACCGTGTACGCGGAGGTGATCTGGGGCGTGGACATGATCAGGTCGTCGAACCGCTGGCTCGAGTGCACGTCGTGACGGGCCAGCGTGGCCGCTACGTAGACCTGGAGCGGGAAGCCCAGGGCGTCCGGGTCGAGCTGCGCGCTGATGACGCGGATGACGCCCGACTCCTTGAGCCGACGGACCCGGTTCAGCGTCGCCGCCGGGGACAGGCCGACGAGCCGGGCGAGCTCGAGGTTGGTCCGGTCCGCGTCCTCCTGCAGCGCAGTGAGCAGAGCATAATCAATTTCATTCAGTGAGATGGCCATACTGCTGAATATTATCTCGTTCTAGCCTCCTCAGCTCAAATTTCGTTTTTTGTACGGCCAGCATGGATGTATGAACACGAACCGCCGTCAAGCCCTGGTGGCCCTCTGCGCGGCTGGGCTGCTGTGGGGCACCACCGTGCCGCTGTCCAAGCTGGCGCTGGAATGGCTGCCCGCGGGCTGGCTCACCGTTGCGCGCTTCGGCCTGGCCGCCGCGATCCTGCTGCCCTTCACCAGGCGCGGGCTGCGTGCTGCCTTCACGCCGAGGGTGCTGATCTCCGGCGCGGTCGGGTACGGAATGACCGTCATCGTCCAGAACGCCGGTATCACCAGGACCAGCGTCACGCACGCGGCCCTGATGATCGGGGCCGTGCCGGTGCTGGTCGCGATCATCTCGGCGGTGTGGCTCCGGGCCGTGGCCCGGCCCGTGGCGTGGGTGGGCTTTGCCGTCTCGCTGGCCGGCGTCGCCCTGGTCACCGGCGGCGGAGGCGGCGGCGCGACCCCCCGGGGCGACGCCCTGGTGCTGGCCTCGCTGCTGCTCTCCGCCACCTTCACCGTGGTGCAGGGCCGCCTGCTGACGGGCCGGGACCCGATCGCGGTCACCGCCGTGGAGTTCCTCGGGGCGGCACTAGGCGCGCTGGCCTTCACGGTGTTCACCGAGGGCATGCCCGGCCGTCCGGCGAGCCCGGGTCCGGTGCTGGCCGTCGTGGCGCTGGCCGCGGGCGGCACGCTGCTGCCGTTCACGCTGTTCGCGTTCGGGCAGAGCCGGGTCTCGTCCGAGGTCGCGGGGGCCTTCCTCAACCTCGAGCCGCTGGTGGGCGCCGTGGCCGGAGCCGCCTTCTTCGGCGACCCGGCCGGCGTGGGACTCCTTCTGGGCGGCGCGGCCATCCTGGTCGGCATCGGGCTGAGCACCCTCACGCTGCTGCGTGGCGGCGAGCCGGGTGCGGGTGACGCGGTGGCGGGTGACCCGGTTGCGCGTGACCCGGACCGCGGGTACGGGTTGGCGACGGCCGGGGCGACGGAGGGCGGCTGGCCGCGGGGCGGCCGGCTGGGCCCGATGACGGCGGGCGTGGTTCGGCTGCCGGTCCCGGATGTCTTCAGGCCTCCCCATATCGTGGCCATCACCCGCGGGCCGATATGGGTTTGCGCGGGGGTGGAACCATAGTCCGTTCGGGATATAAAGACCGCCGGCGAGCGGGCAGGGCCACACTCGCCGGCGGTTGCATACGGTCCGGGTTTTAGCTGGCGGTGCGGGTCCGGGCGGAGAACGGGTGGGCGGCGTGCCAGGCGATGGCGGTGGCGGTTAGGGCGGCCAGGCCGGCGGTGAACATCGCGGCGCGGTCGCCGGAGACGCCGATGCCCCCGTTGACGCCTTCGGCGACGGCGGGAAGCAGGGCGGCGCCCACCGCGGCACCGATCTGGCGGCTGGTGTTGATCATGCCGCCGACCAGGCCCTGATCGGAGTCGGCCATGCCGCGGCTGGCGAGCACCGTCGAACCAAACGCGGTGCCCGCGGTGCCGAAGCCGATCAGCGTGACGACGAACAGGACCGGGCTGTATCCGTCGGCGGGCAGGTGCGTCAGGACGGCGAAGCCGACGGCCGTCGTGGCGCCGGTCAGCACGAGCAGGCGCTTGACGCCCATGCGGCCCGCCAGCCGCGGGCCGAGCATGCCCATCAGGAAGCCGACCACGCCTTGCGGGGCGATGATCAGGCCCGTGAACAGCGGCGACTCGTGCAGGACCTGCTGCAGGTACAGGGACAGGACGAGCATCTCGCCGCCGTTCCAGAGGCCGAGCAGGAACGCGAGGGCCGTTCCGTCCCGCAGGCTCCGGCGGTGCAGGAGGGAGGGGCGGATAAGGGGTTCGGGGTGGCGGGCCTCTGCCTTGACGAAGACCGCGGCCGCGGCGGCCGCGATGACGGCGGCCGCGATGACCAGGGGCGAGGTCCAGCCGGAGATGGCGCCCTGGGATACGGCGAACACGAGCAGCGCGATCGCGCTGGTGATCAGCAGGGCGCCGCGCACGTCAAGGCGGTGCTTCGGCCGGTTTGACGTCTTGCTGGCCTGGGCCGCGCCGAGGATTTTCGGGGCCACGGCCGCCGCGATGAGGCCGACCGGGACGTTGACCAGGAACACCGCGCGCCAGCTCGTGAACTCGACCAGCACGCCGCCGAGGACCTGGCCGGAGACGAAGCCGACCGAGGCGATCGCACCGTACAGGCCGATGGCGCGATTACGTTCGGCGCCTTCGGGGAAGCCGGTGGTGATGAGGGAGAGCGCGGCGGGGGCGACCACGGCAGCGCCCGCGCCCTGCAAGACTCGCGCCGCGATCAGCAGTGCGGGGTCCTGGGCCAGGCCGCCGGCCAGGCTGGCCAGCGAGAACGCGATGAGGCCGGCGATGAACATGCGCCGCCTGCCCAGCAGGTCGGCGGCCCGGCCGCCGAGGATGAGCAATCCGCCGAACGAGATGGCGTATCCCGTTACGATCCACTGCACCGCGTCCGGTGGCATGTGGAGCTCGCGCTCGATGGAGGGTAGGGCTACGTTCACGATGCTGAAGTCGAGGACGACCATGAACGCGGCCACGAGGATCAGGGCTAGCTGCAGAGGGTGGCGGGCCTGGGCCTGGGCGCTAGCGGGCTGGGGCTGGGGCTGGGGCTGGGCCTGGGCCTGGGCCGGGGCCGTAGCGGGCTGGGGCTGCGGACGGTTGGGAGGCGCGGTGACGGGCATGATACCAATCAAATACGTTACGGATCGTTTCGGATTTCCAAAAGGTTGAACCTGGGCATGGACGTCGATATTCCGGCTGAGGCCGGCGAGCGCGCAGCACGCGGGCGGCCGCGGAGCCAGGAGGCTGACCGGGCGATCCTGGCGGCCACCGTGGAGCTGCTAGCGGAGCGGGGGCTGGCCGCCATGTCGATCGAGGAGGTCGCGGCCCGGGCCGGGGTGGGGAAGACGACGATCTACCGGCGCTGGCCATCCAAGGGCCTGCTCGCGCTGGATGCCTTCGTGGCGTCGTTCCGTGCGGAACAGCCCCTGCCGGACACGGGGACGCTACGCGGCGACCTGCTTGATGCGCTGCACGCTTGGGTCCGGGCGGTGACCCTTACCCCCATGGGGCGGTTGCTGGCTGACCTGGTCGCCGAGGCCCAGCACGACCCGGAACTGCGCGCGGCCTGGCGGGATCGGGTGCTCGAGCCGCTGCGCAGCCAGCACCGGATCATGCTGGATCGCGCGATCGCCCGGGGCGAGATTCCGGCGACCACGGATCGGGAGGTCGTCCTCGACCTGTTCTTCGGTGCCGCCCAGCACCGGCTGCTGCTCGGCCACCTGCCGATGACCGAGGACTTCATCCGCGAGGTGGTCGACGTGATCTTGGGCGGCATCCAGCGCGGGTAGCCGTGCCATGGGACTCGGGTTGGGCACGGGCCCGTTGGGCGGGCGGCGAGACGGCTGGAGCCTCGCGCGGCTCAGCATGCGCATGCGAATCTCTTAGAACAGGAATTCTGAAAAGATCGGGGAGGATACGGGTTTCGGGGAGGATTTGGTGCACTATAGTCCCCCGGATCCTCCCGCAAGCCCGGATCCTCCCCGCAAATCCTGGCGGGGCTCGCAGGGATTGAGCGTGGACACCACGGTCCGGCGCTTTTTTGGACGACTCGGCTAGCTATCTGGCAGGACGGCTTCGGCTTCGATCTCTACTAGCCAGGCGGGGTCGAGTAGGCCGGACACGATCACCGCGGTAGCGGCCGGGCGGATCTCGGCGAAGACCTCGCCGTGAGCGCGGGCGACCTCGCGCCAGTGGGCGGCGTCGGTGATGAACATGCGGGTTCGCACGACGTGATCGAGGCTGGTGCCCGCCTTGGCCAGGGCCTCGCTGATCAGGTCCAGGCACAGCCTGGTCTGGCCGTGCGGGTCGGGCGGAGGCGGGCCCCCACCTGGCGGGACCGGCGCGGTTCCTGATACGAGAACCCGGTCCCCGGCGACCACCGCGCGAGAGAACCCGAAGACCGGCTCGTAGGGCGAGTGCCCGCTGATGCGCTGACGCTGCATTCAGGCATTGTTTCACCTGGCGTCCTGGGTGCGGCGGAGCGGACAGAAGGTTTGCGGGCGGGCAGGCGGGTAGCAATCAGACGGATCGCGTTCGGTCCAGGATGGGCGAGACGGAGCCTGGGCCTGGTCGATGTCGCCATCACGTTATATCTTGAATATTATCGAGATATGAGAAGAGCTGCGGGCGCGAATCGCTCGAAGCGCTCGAAGCGAAGGAGAGTCGGCTATGGCCGAAGTTGAGCAGCAGATGCGGAAGTGGTGGTCCATGCTGACCGCCTGGCTGCGCGGCGACCAGCGGGCCGACACGGCGCGCAAGGCGAAGTCAGCCCTGCAGGACCTGCGGGACAGTGACGCCGGAAAGCGAGCCGAGTCCGCGATCCGCGACCTGCGGCAGGGAGAGGTCGGGCGCAAGGCTGAGGCGGCGATCCGTGACCTGCGCGAAGGGGAGTCCGGGCGCAAGGCGCGCGAGGCGCTGCGCGACCTGCGGGACAGCGACGCCGCGCGCCGGGCGCGCGAGGCGCTGAAGGACCTGCGCGACAGCGATGCCGGGCGGAAGGCGAAGTCCGCGATCCGGGACATGCGCGAGGGAGACAAGGCTCGCGACGACTCCTGACGGAGACGCGACCTGCGACGACTCCCGACTTCTGCCGGTTTACCTGCTTGGGCAGGCGACGTCCTTGGCTGGCACCTGGGGCTCCGACGGCTGCTGGAACAGCAACGGAGTCCCGAACGGGACCGCGACCCAGTGGGTGAAGATGAGGAAGCGCTCCTTGACGTAGAAGGAGACGTCCCCTGACCAGCTGCCTTTGATGTAGCACGCGTTACTCAGCCGGATCGGGATACCGATCCGCATCACCTGGCCGGGCCCGAGGGTGAGGCCCGCGACCGGGCGGGCGGTAGGCAACGGCGAACGCCAGGTCTCGATCCAGCCCAGGACCTGGCCAGCGGGGATAAGCGGCCAGGGTTGTGCACCGGCCTGGATCATCGCCTGCTCCTGCGGGCTGAGGATCGAGACGGCCTCGATGGTGATGGCCTCGGGCCCGGTGTTCTCGAAGCTCTCGACGACGGTGAAGGCACCACGTTGCGGCGGCACGTAGAGCTGGCCGGCCTGGATCCCGAACGTGTTGACCACGCGGAGGCCGGTCCCGCTCGGCAGGCCAGGGATCGAGCCGCCGCTCTCGCCGCTGAAATAAGGGATGGGCTGGTAGGTCCAGGCTAGGACCCCGAGGACCACGAGCGCGGCGGTGACCAGCGCCGCCAGGGTGACGGGGGTCCAGCGACGCCACGGGGAGCGGGCGCGTGACCGAGGCGGGCCGGCCGCGGGCGGTTCGCCGCTGGCAGGCTGAGTCGGCGAGGACTCGGTGATGGCCATCGGCTGCCTCCACGGTCACCGTCATCTGTGACGACCATATATCGATGGCGGGGGGCGGGGCGGGAATCCGGGTGCGCGCGGGGCCGGAGTGGGGCAGAGATCCGGATGATTGCGGTGCCGGGCGCCGGGGCGGAGATCCGGGTGCCTGCGGTGCCGGGTGCCGGGGCGGAAATTCTGTTGCGCGGGGTGTGGGGGGTATGGCAACCTGCAGCGGACCGGCAGTGCTGGCCGGCTGAGCGGAAGGGAGAGGTCACGTGTCTATGCCCGTCGCGGGCGCGTTGCCGCCTGCCCTTTCCGGAACTCAGCTGAGGAGCACTACCCGTGCCCAGTCATTCCTCCGCGTACGGCGGAGAGTTTAGGTATCACCGCGGTAACCAGCGTTTCGACGACGACGAGCCGACCACGGCCAAGCGCGTCCGGGTTCGCCGAGCGCTGCCATCTATCGACGTCTTCGACGCAACCGACGGCTTGCCCGACGGCGACCGCTGGACCACCTGGGATCAGTCGACGCCGACCGAGCGCGGTCCGAGGCCCTACCCGGGCTGGCTGGTCACCGAGCTGGCCGCGGTCGACACCGAGCTCGGGATCCTGAAGACCGGCAAGGAGGCCGACGTCTTCCTGCTCCGGCGCGGCGTGCCGGGGACGGACCGGTCCTGCCTGCTCGCCGCCAAGCGGTACCGGTCCGCCGAACACCGCATGTTCCACCGCGACGCCGGCTACCTGGAGGGGCGCCGGACGCGGGAGTCGCGGACCAACCGGGCCGTCGCGAACCGGAGCGCGTTCGGGCGGGAAGCGATCGCGGGGCAGTGGGCGGCCGCCGAGTTCGGCGCGCTGGCCCGGCTATACGCGGCCGGGGTGCCCGTGCCGTACCCGGCCCAGATCCTGGGGACCGAGTTGCTGCTCGAGTTCATCGGGTCGGCGGACGGGACGGCTGCGCCGCGGCTGGCCGAGACCAGGCCCGACGATGCCGAACTCGCCGCGCTGTGGGACCAGCTGGTGCAGGCGCTGGTCGACCTGGCCAGGGACGGGCTAGCCCACGGTGACCTGTCCGCGTTCAACCTGCTGGTACACGACGGGCGGCTGATCATGATCGACCTGCCGCAGGTGGTCGACGTGATCGCGAACCCGCGCGGCGCCTGGTTTCTCACCAGGGACGCCGAGAACGTGGGTCGCTGGTTCACTCAGCACGGCCTGCACGGCGTCAGCCCGGAACCGAGCGACCTGCCCGCCCTGCTGCGCCGCGAGGCCCGCGTCAACGGAGACGGCTGAGCCTGGGGAAACAGATGTCGGCCGCGTGTTGATCGCTGTTCAGATTGACCCGTTATGGTGGCCGTTCTGGCGTTAGTGCGGGTTGATCACGACAGGGGTTCATTTCCGTTCGAGAGAAAGTAAAGCGGAGATGAATATTCCATGAAGGGACAGCCGATGAACTGGGCGGAACCGAGATCGGCAATTTCGGCCTAGATCATGTTTTGGCTGATGAGATGCCTTGATCAAGTGCTTCGATCTGCATTCTCGCCTAAAATGTGCACTGGAGGGGTGTGCGGTACCAAGGGAGGAAAGTGTGTTCAGCAGCACGGCCCGCCTGACCGGGTGGAGGCTGGCCGGCGTGGTGGCAGCGGTCGGCGCCTTCGTGGCGGTCGGCACGGGCATGGGGTTGGCCGCGACCTCCGCGAGTACGTATCAGATCGGGCTTGATCCGAACACCCCGACACCGATAACGGCGGCGACATTCAAGACGACGGGGAGCTGTGCTGGCGTGATAGCGCCATGGCTCGACGGATGGCACTTTGACGTCCCCGGCGGTGCCACCCAGATCCTCAGCCTTGAGCTGGATTTCAACGGCCCATCCGCCACTAGCTCCCCGACCGCAACAGCCACCGCAACGGCCACCGCAACTGCTACGGCCACAGCGACCTCGACCTCGACGGTGAAGGCGGCCACCCCGGCCGTGACCACGACCTTGCCCGCGACGAGCACCGCGTCTCAGAGCCCGACCAGCACCCCGACCTCCACCATCCCACCGTCCTCCAGCCCGTACAGCGTCGTCTTCGCGACGGGTCGCCAGGAGGCCTTCGTGGCCACGTTGCCCGGCGCGCAGCTGGTGGCAGCGGGCGCGCTGGTGGTAACGGCGAGCGGCCAGCCGGTGGTCCAGTTCCTCGAGCTGGCCAACACCTGCCCGGCGTCGGCGGTGTTCGGCCTCCCGACCGGGACGCCCGTGGGGGGGTCGTTCGCACCCTTCTCGATCTCCTCACTGTTGCCGACCGGCGCGGACACCCCGATACCCTCCTCGGTGTCGCTGGTTGGCACGGGTTCGGCGGCGTCGCCGTCGGCGACCTGCATAGCGTTGCCGACCGCCGCAGCGACCACGACCAGCGCGACGCCGGATCCAACCACCGCCACGACGTCTGACCCTGCTTCCACGGCGACCGCCACGGCTACGGCCACGGCTACCGCCACGGCTTCTGCGACGGCGACTCATACAGCTACGGCGTCGGCTAGCGCGACCGCTTCGGCATCGGCTACCCCGACGGCCACGGCGTCGGCCACGCCCACGCCTTCGGCCACGGCGACCTCGAGCTGCGTGGCTCCGACACCGAGCGCGGTACCCGGAAACCTGTCGGTGACGGGCTGAGGAGCTCGGTCACCCGCCGAGGACTGAGGGCTTCATCCGACAGCCAGGGCGGTATGCGGCGGTGCTGGTTAGATGTGAGCGTGAATGACGCCCGGCCGGGCACCGTCCCGC
This sequence comes from uncultured Actinomycetes bacterium, assembly GCA_963795795.1. Lineage (GTDB taxonomy): Bacteria > Actinomycetota > Actinomycetes > Streptosporangiales > Streptosporangiaceae > Palsa-504. The sequence continues at coordinate 141,314 of CAWCJS010000004.1, forward strand.
CCGACGATCACCAGCAAGCGGCGCGGGCGTGGTGGCGGCGGCCGCCGTTCGCGTTCGCCGTCGGCGGCACCGCCGTGCTCATCGCCGCGTCCGTACTCGGGATGGTGCTCGCGTTTGCCGAGAAGGTCCCGTGCCGCTCGGGCGCCTGGAACTACTACTACCGGCAGTTCCAGGACTTCTGCTACACCGACATCTACCCGCTGTACCAATCCGAGGGCCTGGCGAAGGGGCAGGTCCCCTATACCGGGCACAAGGTCGAGTACCCGGTCCTGATCGGCGGCGCGATGCAGGCCGCGGCCTGGCTGGTCAGAGGGGTCGACGTGACCATCAGGGGCCGGGCGTTCTTCGACGTCACCGTGGCCCTGCTCGCGGTGTGCGCAGTGGCCGGGGTGGTCGCGACCGCGCGGGCGGCCGGGCCCGACGGCTGGCCGGTGGCGCTGATGGTGGCGCTGTCCCCGGCGCTGATCTTGAACGCGTTCGTCAACTGGGACCTGATCGCGATGGCGCTGACCGCGCTGGGCATCGCGGCCTGGGCGGCCCGCCGCGGCGTCTGGGCTGGCGTCCTGCTCGGCCTGGGCGTGGCCGCCAAGTTCTATCCGCTGGTGGTGCTCGGAGCGCTGCTGCTCTTGTGCCTGCGGGCCGGACGGCTGAAGGACTTCGCCAGGACCTTCGCCGCCGCCGCGCTCGCCTGGTTGGCGGTCAACCTGCCGGTCATGATCGCCGCGCCGTCCGGCTGGGCCACGTTCTACGTGTTCAGCAAGAACCGCGGCGCCGACTGGGGCTCGCTCTGGTACATGTTCGAGTACTTCAACCTGCGCGGGCTCGGGGACTACCAGCTCAGCGTGCTCAACGACATGTCCGCTGCGGTGCTGATCGTCGCCTTCGCCGCGATCGCCCTGCTCGTGCTGGCCGCTCCCCGCCGACCCCGGCTACCGCAGGTGTGCTTCCTGCTGCTGACCGCGTTCCTGATCACGAACAAGGTCTGGTCCCCGCAGTACGTCATCTGGCTGTTGCCGCTGGCGGTCCTGGCCCGGCCCCGGGTGTGGCCGTACGTCCTGTGGCAGGTGGCCGAGGCCGGATACTTCTTCGGCATCTGGGGCCTACCTGCTCTTCCAGTACCGCCTCGACGGGTACGCCTACCCTGGTTACCAGGGCATCAGCACCGGTTGGTACTTCACGTTCCTCCTGGCCAGGTGCCTCACCGTAGGCCTGCTCGCCGCCTATGTGGTGCGGGACATCCTTGATCCCGAACGCGATGTGGTGCGCGCCCGCGGTCACGACGACCCGGCCGGCGGCCTCCTCGACCAGGCGCCGGACAGGTTCCGCATCCGCCTGGGCCCAGTCGGCCAGGCGGTCGAGGGTCATGGAGTGAGCTGACCGGCGGAACAGCGCGTCGGTTCCGGCTGCCTTTTCAGCGCCCATTTCTGGGCCGGAGTCAGGGCGACGCAAACGGCGGAATGGCGTGCGCGGGTATTTCCGACGTGCCGACCCGCTAGCTTGAGGTGCTGGTTGTGTACGAGGTCCCGTCGGCCGAGTACGTGATGTAGATTTTCATGTCGTTCTGGGTGTTGCCGGTGCCGCCAGGCCCGGAGGTGCACTGGACAAACAGCTCCTCAGTGCCGCCATTGGGAATACCGCCGAAGAACTGGATCTTGGCGATCGACGCCAACAGCGTTCCCTTGAACGGGACGTTGGTGCCGTTCACGATCGGCGCGATGGTGGTGTACGTGGTCCCGTCGGCGTGGAGTTCGCTGAAGACTGCGGAGCCCTGGTAGCCGGACGGGCACGCCACGCTAGTCGCCCAGGTGGGCTTGCCGCTCGTCGGCCCACTGGCCGGGCTGATCGTGAGCGTACCCACCGCCTGGGCGGCGCTACTGGAGGGGGCGCTGGACCCACATGCGCTGGAGAGCGCCACGCTGACCCCGATCGCCACCAGGGCGGCCAGCCACCTCGTCAAGCGGCCATTCCTGCTGCCCAGCACGAGATTCATTCCCCAGCTCCTCGCGTCGCGTCATCCCGGTCCTTTATATCAGGACATAGGATGGGGAATTAGGGCGACGGCTGGCGCGGATGTCGGGAATCTAGCCAGAATTGGCCGTATTTAGATTTTCTTTTATTGACATTAAGGTCATGTTCAGCCGTGTGACGGCTGACGGCAACCCGGATTCGCCTGGCCGGAATGTTCATCCCGACGCCGGAGGGTGTTTGCCTGACGACTTGCCCGTCGTGGCGCGCCCGGGTCTGGGTGAGAGCGAGAGCTGGCGCGGCTCCCGGGTCTGCGAGTCGCGGGTCTGCGAGTCGCGGGTCTAGGGGTCGCGGTTTAGGAGTCGCGGAGTGGGGAGAACTGCACCTAAACGCCAGTGGGCGGCAACTTTAACAACACTCATGTGAAACGCTAACGTATTCGATGATATGCACCTATCGAGTGCTTCCATCAGCATTTTTCCTATAGGGTAGGGGCGGAATGGTGGGGACCGAGGGAGGCAACCAGTGTTCAGCAGTGCTGCCCGCCTGAAAGGGTGGTGGCAGGCCGGGGTGGTCGCCGCCGTCGGCGCTGTCGCTGTTGCTGTCTTTTTCCTGGTCGGTGCGGGTTCAGCGGCGGCCCTCGGGCTGGCGTACCAGGTTCCGCTTGACCCGAACACTCCCACGCCGATCACGGCGCAGGGCTTCAAGGCACAAGGGAGTTGTGCTGGCATCGTGGCGTCGCAGGATGACGGATGGCTTTTCTCCGTGCCCGGCGGCTCCACCTATATCCTCAGTCTTAACGTTTCGTTCAACTCTCCGTTCGAAGTCCTCTATACATCGGATCGCTCGGAGGCCTACGTGGCCACCTTGCCCGGCGCGCAGTTGACGCAGGCTTCCGCAGAGGTGACCACGCAGGACGGCAAGCCGACGGTCCAGTACCTCGAGCTCACCGATACCTGCCCCGTGCAGGGGGGAACACCTACGCCTACGCCCACGGCGACGGCTACAGCGACGCCGACGGCTACAGCGACGGCGACGGCGTCTACGGCGCCGACTTTGCCGACCTTTGGCAATGTGCCGTTCCCTGTCTGGTTCACGCTGCCGAGCGGCTTCCCGCTCCCGTCACCGGTCGCGGCGTTCCAGGGAGAGCTGACGTTCCCGCTCGACTGCATACCGGTGACGGCGACCGCCACCCCGACCGCGACGGCTACGGCCACCGCGACAGCGACCGCCACAGCCACCGCGACAGCGACCGCCACGGCCACGGCCACGGCCACAGCGACCGCCACGGCATCGCCTACGGCCTTCCCCACCTGCCCGGATGTCGGGGCCAGCGACATAGCCCTGAATGGGAGCGATCCAGCGGCAGATCCGACTACGGCCGCCACGGCCACGGCGACCACGACCGCGACGCCGAGCCCAACGTCTTCGAGTGAGCCGGCTCCGACACCAACGCCGGTGCACAGCAACCTGCCGGTGACGGGCTGAGGTCGCGGCGGTCACCGCTGGTAGATCATGGACGACGAGTTCGAGCCCGAAAGCCAGCCCCCCGAATCAGGCCGGGTGCCGCGGGGGGCGTGGACCGCGGTAGCCCTGGCCGCGGCTGGCGCCGCGTTGCTGTTTACCGGGATCAGAGGGTGCAGCGACGCGCCCGGCGGCGGTTATGTGGCGGTGGTCGCCCCCACCTCGGTCCCGGCGCAGGAGTACTCCAAGCTGGCCCAGGCTACGACGTTCACGAGCATCCCGGCGGCTGCGCCCGATCAGGATCCATTCGGGGTCACCGACGGAATGGTGGTGCACCCGATGACCCCGCAGATCGTCTACGTGTCGCCCGGGGGAAAGCCCATCGCGGTGCTGCCGACCACCGAACTCGGCGGTCCGACGTGGGTTCCCGTGGTGCAGAGCAGCCCGGGCTGGGATCAGGTGCTGCTCCCGAGCCGTCCCGACCGCGCGACCGGGTGGATCTACACCTACGGGTCGGCCAGCGGCTCGCTGATGGTGCGGAGCAGCCCGTACCTGATCTGGATCCAGGTCGGCGCCCGCAAGCTCACCATCGATCAGAACGGGACGTCGCTGGGAACCTGGACGGTGGCCGTGGGAGCTCCCCAGACGCCGACCCCCACCGGCCGGACGTTCCTGCTCGCGTTGCTGGCGCCCACCGATCCCACCTATAGCCCGCTGATCCTGCCGCTGGGAACTCATTCGAACGCGCTCTCGACTTACGGCGGCGGGCCGGGGACGGTCGGCCTGCACGGCTGGCCCAACCCGTCCGTATTCGGTGAGGCGATCAGTAACGGCTGCGTGCGGGTGCCCGCGAAGACCTTGCAGCTACTCTCGCGTATCCCCCTGGGCACCCTGGTCATGATCTCGCCGTAGCACGACCGGACGGGACGGCGGGTCTAGCCGAACCGGCCCTCGACGTAGTCGGCCGTACGGGGGTCTTGTGGATCGGTGAACATGATCTCGGTTGGGCCGTGCTCGACGATGTAGCCGGGGGCGCCCTGCTCGGCGAGGAAGAACGCGCACTCGTCGGAGACCCGCCGGGCCTGCTGCATGTTGTGCGTGACGATGACGATCGTCACCTCGTTGACCAGTTCGGCGATCGTCTCCTCGATCACCCGGGTGGACGTGGGGTCAAGCGCCGAGCAGGGCTCGTCCATCAGAAGGACCCGCGGCCGGACCGCCAGCGAGCGCGCGATGCACAGCCGTTGCTGCTGGCCGCCGGACAGGGCGCCGCCGGGCTGGCGTAGGCGGTCGCGGACCTCTCGCCACAGCCCGGCCTTGGTCAGGCACTCCTCCACCACGGCGTCCCTGACGTCCCGCCTCACCTTGGCGCCGGTGAGCTTGAGGCCGGCCACCACGTTCTCGTAGATGCTCATCGCCGGGAACGGGTTGGGCTTCTGGAAGACCATGCCGATCTCCCGCCTGGCCTGGGTCAGCCGCTGCGACGGGCTGTAGATGTCCACACCGTCGAGGAGCACCTCGCCGGCCATCGCGGCGCTGGGGATGAGCTGGTGCATCCGGTTGAGGATGCGCAGGAAGGTCGACTTGCCGCAGCCCGAGGGGCCGATCAGCGCGGTCACCTCGCCGGCGGCCATGGTGAGCGAGACCCGGTCGAGCACCATGTGATCGCCGAACCACGCGGTGATCTCGCGGGCGTCGAGCGTGGCCAGGCGCGAACCGCCGGACATCACGGAATGGTCGCCCGTTACCGCGTAGGCCTGGTCAGCGGGCCGACATGGCGTACTGCGGGCGTGCCGATCGTGGCGGGGAAACCCTCCCCCGGCGTGGGCGATGCGGTCCAGGCCATCAGGCACTCACATCAGGTTCGGCAGCAGTTGCGCCACCTGGTCGGCGATGGACAGGCCGAGAAAGCCCGCGACGGGGACGGCGACGATCCAGCACTGCCAGCGGCCCCAGCGCCGCCTGGCCCAGGCGAGCAGGGCGGCAAAGCCCAGGAGGAGCACTCCCCACAAGACCACCGGGATCAAGGCGTTCGGATCGGTGCCGAGCGCCTGCTCGCTGGCCCCCAGGTCGGACGGGGTAGATAATCATCGCCGGGGCGGGAGCCGGCTTGGAGGTCAGTTCCGCGTCGACGTCCAGTACTCCGAGTGGGCGCCAGTGGCGGGCCGTCGGCGGTGACCAGGACCAGCCGTCCCGACCCGGCGGTGTAGGGCGGGATCGGGTCGCCGGCCCGGCGCAGGTCGATCACACGGTAGGTGGCCACCCCTTGCCCGGTGGTGACCGTAAAGACGTCCCCCACGTGCAGCGATGGTAGCCGACTGAACGGTCCGCCATAGGCGGTGCGGCGGCCGAAGATCACGCTGACGCCGGGCTGGCCGGGCATTGGCGTGTCGCGCTGGTGCCCGGGGCCGCCCTCGAGCACCGCACTGGTGGTGCCCTGGAATACCACGCTGGTCAGGCCGATTTCCGGGATGTTCAGCACGGCTACGGCGGTGCCTTGAGCTAGTAGCTGGTTGGAACCGGTCGGGTCGGTGATGGGGGGCGGGACGAGGGGACCAGTAGGCGCGGTGGCCAGGGCCAGGCTGGCGCGGAAGGTGGCGTAGGCATTCGACCTGGGTCCGGTCGTAGTGGAGCCGGGACAAGACGGCGAACCACACCACGAACCCGATCAGGCATAGGGCCAGGATCAACAGGGCGTTCGCGGCCGTTTCCCGGACCAGCGTCCACCGGTTGTCGTCCCTGGGGCGCTCACGGCTGGCCGACCCCGGTGGGCCGTCTTCGTCCCACGCGCCGCCGCCGCCCTGGCCCGGGTCGGCGTCCAGCAACGTCATACCCAAACCCTACGTGGACCAACGGGCAGGGCCCGCGCCCGGGTTTCCCCGTCGTCCTCATTCGGGCTGGCCCGCGCCGCCCGGAGTACCCGTCGGAGTACCCGTCGGGGTGGTCGTCGTGGCCTCGGCGGCGGGGTTCGCGGAGGGCTCGGCGCCCTTGGCGGAGGGCTCGGCCGCGGCGGAGGGGTTGGCCGGAGAGTCGGGCGCGGCCGAGGCGGAAGGCTTGGCGTTCGTGCCTGGCGTGCTCGAGGACATGAGGTTGGGGCCCAGCGTGGTGGTGGTCTTGCCGTTGGTGCCTGGCGTCCGCGTGGTCGTCCGGTTCGGGCCCAGCGTGGTGGTGGTCTTGCGGTTGGGGACTGCCGTAGTGGAGGCCTTGCCGTTGGTGCTGGTCGCGGTTGGGGCCTTGCCGTTGGTGCCGGGCGCGGCCACGGATGTGCCGTCAGGGCCGGGCGCCGGCGAGGACTTGCGGCTCGTACCGGATTTGGCGGAGGACTTGCTGTGGGCGTCGCCGAGGAGGCGGCGTTCGGTCTCGCGCCGGGCCTTGTCGGCGGCGGCGGCGATCTCGGCCTGGTGAGCGCGGCGGCGGGACCGCCTCAACCGCCACACAGCCGTACCCGCCCCCGGCCAGCACGATGATCAGCACGAGGAGCGCCCACGGCATCGCGAACGTCGAGGCGGCCGCGGACGCGCTCGCCAGGGTCACGGCCAGAGGGGTCGCATCCGAGGGCCATCGGGGGGTGACGGTGACGTGCGCGCTCACCGACCCGGCCGGGAACACGTGGCCGGCGGACACGGTGTACCGGAGGGAGTCGCCGGGTAGCACGTCCACCAGCGCAGGCGCGTGCACCGTCGGGGTACCGCCGAACGGCCCGCTGACCGTTACGGTCTGGGTGCCGGCCAGCAGGACGTTGCCGGTGTTGGTCACCGTGTACGTGACGTGGGCCGCGCCGCCGCCGAACGGGTTGAACGGGGTGCCGAGGCCGATCGAGACCGACGAGATCGTCAGCGCGGCTACCAGCTTCCCGGTGACCCGGAGATCCATCGGCACCGCGATCCGCTCGAACAGCTCCACCAGCGTCCCGTTGGCGGTCCGGTGCGGCACCCCGACCGCGGCGATCATCCCGCCGATGTGGTCGCCCGGGGTGGCGTGGGTCGGCACCGTGACCGTGAACGGTTCGATGATTCCCTTGCCGCCCCCGATGACGATCGACAGCTGGCTTCTGTGCCCGGGGAAGGTAGTCCAGGCGCCGATGTTCTTCGGCCGCTGGTTGCCCGCCAGCAGGGTCAGCGCGCCGTCGGCGGAGGTGCCGGTGGCATCGGTGGCGTAAATCGAGAACGCGACGGCCTGGCTGCTGCGGTTGAACACGGCCACGTGATCGAAGATCGTGGTCCCCGGCTTGATGTTCTGGTACGAGTAGCGGGTGCGCGTGTCTGGAGCCGTGGCGCTCGCCGGTTCCACCGACCAGCTGACCACCCCGACCGGCGTACCTGACGCGGGCAGTCCGGGTCGCGCCGCCGAGACCGGCGAGGCAGGCGAGGTCGGGACGGCGGATGCGGCGGGCATGGCGGCCACGGCGCCGATCACGGCCAGCAGCAGGCTGCCGGCCAGGACCCGGGCGCGGAGGGGGCTACGGCGACGGAAAACGGTGTTCATCTCGCATACGGTCCATTCATGACAGGCTCGGTGAGCCAGGGCCTGCTGCTGTTCTAGGGGTGGAGCGGGAGGCAGCCAGTCGACTGCCTCCCGCTCCTTGCCTCGCTAAGGCAAACTCCCCGGTCACGGCCCAGTCGTTAGAGCGGTGATGGTGAGCGTGGCGGCGTACGGGCCGGCAAAGGCCGTAGCCGGGATGTCCAGCGTCAGGTTCGCGCCCAGACCGCTGGTCCCGACACCGCCACCCGGAACGGCCGACGCCAGGACGGCCGCCGTGGTGCCCAGGCCGGGGGCGGCCGGGGTCACGGTACCGCCGAGTACGGCGCCGGTGGCGAGGGCGGTGTCAGTTGGTACCCACCCGAGCTGGTTGCCCGAGATGGTCTGCCCGGCGTCAGAGCCGGTGCCGGTGCCAGTGCCGGTGAAGTTGGACGACTGACCCGACACCGACCAGCCCGGGAAGGTGTTCCGGGTGTCGGACACGGTGATCGTGTTCAGGGCGCCGGTGGCGGTGGCGCTGGCCACGGTCAGGTTCACCGTGCCGGTCGGCACGGTCAGGGTGAAGGTACCCGAGGAGGGGACGGTCACAGCGAGCGGCTCTGCCCCGCTGTTGCAGTTCGTACCGGCGGTCACGGTCTCGGTGACCGCGGCGCTGGTAGAAGAGGCGTAGCTACTACTGGTTGGGGTGAACACCGCGGTCACCGAGAACGTACCGGCGGTGGTGAACGTGGTGCTCGTGGTGGCCACGCCGGTGCCGTTGACGGCCACGGCTCCGCCGATGTCGGTGCCGTTCGACAGGAACTGCACGTTACCGGCCGGGTTGGTGCTGTCCGACGCCGACTCGGTCGCGGTCAGCGTGACCGCGGTACATGTGTTCGGCGAGGCGTTCGACGTGGTCAGCGTCGTGGTGGTGGAGGTGGCGGGCCCAGAGCTCGCCGTGGAGAACTGCGTGCCGTCAGTTGAGATGGTGACGAACGTGCTCATCACGTTCTGGGTGGTTCCCGTGTCGCCGGTCTGGGACGCACACTGGACGACCAGTTCAAAAGTGCCGCCGTTGGCGGTGCCGGCGAAGCCCTGAATCCTGGTTATCGTCCCCGTCAGCGTCCCGGTGAACGTCGTGGCGAGGTTGATGCCGGTGCTGGAGTCCAGGACCTGCGAGACCGAGAGCAACGACCCGCCCGTGGTGACCACCTCGACGACCGCGGACGCCTGGACGCCACTCGGGCAGCCTTCGGTGGTGGCGAAGGCGGCCGTGGTGGTCGCCGCGCCGGAGGCCGGGGTCAGCGTGAGGTCGCCAGGCGCGCTGCCGACGCCCGCGCTGGCCGGGGAGGCGCCGAGGAGCATGCCCCCGACCAGGCCGCCGGCCAGCCCGAGGGCAAGGGCGCTCCGGCGGAGGGGGCCTGCTTTGAGCGATTTTAGTTTTCGCAACTTCGGTATACCTTTCACTAGGGGTTCATCTCCCGCTTCCTGTTGTGAGGCGGCGCGCTGCGCGCGCCGTATGGCGGGTCGTCCCGTTGCAGGACAGTGCCCCTGCGTCTGCCCGGACATACCAGGTCCGGGCAGACGCCAGGCACGGCTAAGGGCGCCGTCAGACAGGATCGGTACTGTCGAAGGCGCGCAGGTTGGCGGTCGTCGCGCCGCACGCGTCGTACGTGCTGCTGTTGGACGGGAGCAGCGCGAAGCCGTAGTTCGTGATGGTGATGACGTCCCGGCAGAGCACCGAGGCGGTCCCGGCCAGCAGCTGCGCCTCTTGCGAGTTGAAGCCGGTCATCCCCGAGGTCACGTTGGCGAAGGGAATGATGTCGTAAACCTCGCGGGTGAACGTCGCGTTGAGGTTCAGCGAGCCGTTAACTTCCGGCGCGATGGAGTTGATGTCTTCCAGGATCGCTAGGTGGATTCGGTTGATGCCAAAGCCGTTCGTCTGCGCGATGTATTGCGCGATAGAGAACGGCCCATATCCCTGCGGGTCGTCGCTGACGGCCGAGCCGTCGTGCTCCTCGACGACCGTACCGTCGTTAGCCGGGTTGGTGGCGTTGACGATCGTCTGGTGGACGCAGGCACCTGGCGCGGCAGGATTCCAGTTGCCCGTCTTTGAGGCCCAGAATTTCGCCGTGCCGGACCCGGACTGCGGGAAGTAAAGGTCGATGTTGAGGATGGTCGTGCCGTTGCCGGTGCCGTTCGGGTCCAGGACGGTCCCGTCCGGCATCGTCACGTTCGAGCACGTGTTGTACAGGGTCGTCTCCTGAGCGGAGGTCAGGAGGCTGGTCTCCGTCTGGAACGCGCTACTGGATTCACTGCCGACGGAACCGGTCAGTGCGTCGATCGCGAACGGGATGAAGACCAGCTGGCCGTCGGCCTTCTGGTCGGACCCGGGGCCGGAGGAGGACCGGGACCAGTCGATGCAGTTCGCCCCCGGCGCGATAGCCAGCTGAGCGGCGGTGGTGCTCTGGTTGATGGACTTGCGGAGCGCGTTCTCGCCCTGGCCCGAGCCGTTGGGCCGGGAGAAGCTGCATTGCCCGGCGGCCGCGTTGTTCGGAGTGATGTCTTCGTTAATCAGAGTGAGGTTGGTCGGGTTGGTCGCGTTCCACGACCCGATCAGGTTGGCGCCCTCGTCCAGCGAGAACTGGTTGTAGACGTCTTGGACCGTGTCTGAGCCGACTACGGTGTAGACCTGATGCGGGTCGGCCGACGCGGGTCCGCCCTGGGTGACCGCGAAGCCGGCGAAGCCCAGGACGACAGTTCCTGCTGCCGCCATGCTCAGCCCGCGGCTCAGGCGAACGGGGGTTTTGAGCCTCATTCAGATGCCCCTTCACTTAGATCCGGGGCGTACCCTGTATGGGCACGCCCAGCTTCTGCCCGCAGCGTCAACTGGTCGGGCTGGGTGTTGCACCTTGGCCGGCATTCCCAGTGCCGGCCAAGCCTTTCCCCGCGGCACGCCGCGGAAGCTCTTATGGGGGCGCCGTCCGGCGGCGCCATGGTGTTATCCCGCCGGAACGCAGCAGCGTCCCGCCGCCGGCGAAGACGCCGCCGACGAGGGCCAGGCCGAGCAGCACCCAGCGGATGGAGCCGACCGGCTGGTTTGGTGTCGTTCCGGCTGCCGCCTGGTTTGGCGGCAGGCTGGTGACGTAATCCTGGGGCGTGGGCAGGGCGAGGGCGGTCACGGTCCCCGCGGGATGAGTGCTGCTGGTCACGGGGACCTTGCCCAGCGCGGTCACGGGCGTGACGGGGGTGGAGGCGAGGGTCGTGGCGGGCGCGGTCGTGGCTGCCGCCGCGGGCGTGGGGCGTCGACCCTGCGGTGGTCGTAGTGGTGCCGGTCGTGGTGGTCCCGGCCGCGGTGGTGGCCGTGCTGGCCGTGGTCTGGGTGGACGATGTGGTCGAGGTCGACGCTGAGGCCGAGGTCGAGGTACGGAGGTTGACGCTGACGGAGAGGGCGACGGGCTCGCCAGGGTCTGCAGCTGTGTGACGACGGCCTGCGCCTGGGTGACAAGGTTGGACGGCAGCGGCAGGTAGCCCGGCGGGAGGTCACCCGGCGCGGTGCCGGTGGTCTGCCCGGTACCGGCGGCGTACGGAGATCAGGCTGGCGTAGTCGGTCGAGGGCGGCGGCACTCTGGTTGGTGGCCACCGCGGCGTAGATGATGTCGGTGAGCGGGTAGGCGTTCGTCCCTGGGTTGGCGGGGTTGACGTGCAGCAGGCCGCTGCTGTCCGCGGTGGCCCCGCTGACCGCGGCGGTGACGCTGGCGACGCTGGGGCTGATGCACGTCGAACCCGAGTCGTTGCACAGCTGCGCCGGGACCAGGCCGTAGGCGGCCAGGTCCGGGGTGTCATCGGCGGCCCACATGAAGATCTGCCCGAGCGGCTCGACGCCGTGCTTGTCCCACCAGCCAGGCGTGTTTTGCGGGGACTCGATGGTCAGGTCCCAGCCGCCGGATAGGTCCGTGTTGCTCCCGGTGATCACGGCGCTGGCCGCCGAGTCGAAGTTATCGGTGTACGGCAGCAGGTCCGTGGTGTCCTTGGTTACCGTCTGCGTGGGCGTGATGCCGGGGACGGTGTAGGTGAGTTTCCCAGAGTAGGCGCGGGGATAGGAGTCAATCGCCGTCTGGCCGAGGTTCAGGGCCTTGTAGTCGGGGTCGACCACCACGTTGGGTTCGGCTGGGTCCGCGGTGCCGTCCAGCCAGCCGCTGGCGGTCGAGTCGGCGTCGATCCACTGCCAGACCTGCTGGTTCGCCGCCGAGTGGTCCTCGGTGAGCAGCGGAGCGATCGGGCCGCTGGGGTCCTGCGGCACCTCCGGGTTCAGGGTCTGGAACTGCGGGTCGACCGAGATGTTGAGCGGGTTGCTCTTAGCCCACGTCGGGCCCTCGTCTCCGTAGGTCGGGAAAAAGTCCGGCAGATCCTGCTGGTAGGACTGGGTTAGCGCCTTGGCCATCAGCAGGGGCGTGAGCTTGACCGGGGTCGTCACGGAACCGGTGGTGCCCACGTTGATGTTGAAGCCGAAGTCGAGGGCCGCTACCGCGACCGGGGCGTACAGGATCGTCGGCAGGCCGGTCGGAGCGGTGCCGCCGTCTCTGACGGCCTCGCTGCCGATCGGGATGGTGGTGAACGCCAGCCCGACGTCACCGCCGGACGACACAGTCTGGGTGACGGTCGATTCCGGTACGGCGGAGTAGGCGTAGACCTGCTTGCAGTTCCCGGCCTGGTTCAGGGCGAGCTGCCAGGACTGCATCGCGCGCTGGACGATCTGGGTGCCGAACGTCTGGATCTCGGTGGTACCGGGCGGGCAGAACGACCCGACCGGGGAGTAGGTCAGGTGGACCTGGATGCGCTGATCCCAGTTCGACGCGCTCAGCGGCGAGGTGTCGATGAGCTCTCCGGCTTGCCCGCTGCTCGGGTTGACCTGAAACCCGTTGGGTTCGTAGGTGCCGCGGGGCACGATGACCAGCCAGCAGCTGCGCACCGAGCCGTCCGATTCCGCTAGGCCGCAGCCCAGACCGGGGGCCTGAACGCCGGTCAGCGTCTCGAACTGCTGCTGGCCGGTGCCGCTGGAACCGACGATCGCCTCCTGGACCTCGTTGGTGTTGAACGAGCTGTAGTACGTGGTGTCGCCGATCGTGTAGTCCGGGCTGCTCGGGTCGCCGACCGGAACGAACGGGACGTCGAACTCGGTCGCGGGCCCACAGGTGGTGCCGGTCGGGCACGGCGCCACGTCGCTGGCGATGTTCGCCTCCAGCGGGTCGCAGCCGTAGGTCGCGGGCGAGCCGTCCGCGGCGCGCACCCCGTTGGGAGGTTCGGCCACCGCTCCTGCCGGGCACAGCGGCCCGGTCCGCTCGCCGATCCCCGGATTCGCAACCCCGCCCGGAAGCAGGCCCGTGCTGCCGTATTGACATTGGGACGGGGTCGGCCCGGTGGTCGCGTCGCCGTAGCACTCCATCATCTGCAGGAAGTTGGCCTGGACCCCGCCGTTTTGGGCGGTGGTCACGGGTTTCCCGTCGGCTGCCGGTCCAGGTCCAGGAAACGGTGACGCCCTGGTGCCCGATGTCCTGGGTCTGGCTGACGGTGACCGAGAGGTTCTGGAACTCGCTGTACATGAACCACAGCGAGCTGGACTGGTTGGTCCGGTCGGCGTTCGTCCCGACCCCAGTCGTGCCGGTGATGGCGGTGTTGGTCTTGTCCAGCAGGCCCGAGGTCCAGTTGGCGGTGACGGCCGAGGCGGTCTGCCCGACGCCGGACATCTGGTCGTAGTTGTTGGTGCCGGTGGCGGCCCGGGCCGCGCCGGGCAGGCTGAGCGCGGCCAGGGACGCGGCGACGGCGACCAGCGTGCCGCCCCATTGCAGCCGCGCCGGCAGGCGCTGGCCCCGGGCCTGACGTCCGACTCGTGCGGTCATCGGTAGTCCGTCGGGTCGTTCGGCGGGGGCCCCCGGCGCCTGCGGCGCGTGCTGCCCTGGGCGATCAGCGGGGGAACCAGCCCGATGCCGACCAGCAGGGCAGCGGCGAGGGCCATGAGCGCGACCTGGGCCCCGTCGCCGAGGCCGGTCGGTGCCGCGACGGGCTCGCCGTTGACAATCTCGCTCCCGGTCGGGCCGGTCGCGCCGTTGGACGTGCCGTTGTTGCCGGAAGTTCCGCTCACCGCGGCCGGGTTCCCGCTGCTGGCGACGCAGAGGCCCGTGTTCGGGTCGCAGCTCGACGCGGCGTTGGGGCTGACGACCGAGCCGTTCGCGCCCGTGGTGCTACTGGAGCCGGTCGTGCCGCTGGCGCCCGTGGTGCTACCAGAGCCCGTGGTGCCGCTGGCGCCCGTGGTGCTACCCGAGCCGCTGGAAGTGGTGCTGGAGCCGCCGGAACTATGGAGCTGGAACTGGAAGCGGGATGCGTACTCGAACTGGAACTGGAACCGTTACCGACGCTGGGGCTGGGGGAGCTGGAAGTACCAGAGCTGGAACTGGGGCTAGTGCTGGCGCTGGCGCTGGCACTGGAGGTGGAGCCGTTGGCGCCGCCGGAGCCGGGTGCGCCGCCGGTGGCGGTGCTGCACTGGGTCGGGCCCTGCTTGTCGCAGGCGGGAGGCTGCGGGTCGTTGTCGGCCAGGGTGTTGGTGCCGTTGGTGGAGAAGGTCGGGTTATTGCAGCTCTGGATAAAGGAGGAGCTCGCACTCGCCACCTGGTTGCCTGGGATCTGCTGCAACTGCGCGTACCCCGCCTCGACCAGGTTGATCGGCAGCGCGGAGTAGCCCAGCTGGTCGACCTGTTGCTGGCCCTGGCACAGCAGGTAACTGCCGAACGCACCCAGCGTGTAACCCTTGGCGCTGCTCAACCCGAACGACGTGTCGGTCGGCAGGATCATGTACGAGTAGTTCGACAGCTCGTAGGTGCGCGGGTCGGTGTCGGTGTAGACCTGCGACAGGTCCTGGGTCAGGTAGTCGGCGCTGCCCTTGTTCATGTTGATCTGGGCTTTGAGCAGCGATACCGCGACGTTCTCCGGCGTCGGCTCGGTGTAGTAGCCGGCCGCGTTGAGCACCAGCGCGACCGGGAAGCCGGTCTCCAGCGCGTAGGAGAACTCGACGTAGCCGATGGCGCCGTCCGCCTGCTGCTGGGACACGTAGCCCGGAGACGCCGAGGTCGCCTGACTGGCCGGTCATCGCGGTGCCCGGCTGCACCGGGTAGGTGGAGGTCTGGGTACACGGGCTGCGTTGGACCACCGCGCAGTACGCGTTCCAGGCCGAGGGCTGGGTGGCGACCATCCACTGGGTGAACTCCGCGGTGGCCCCGGAGCCGTCCGAGCGGACGACCGGGACGATCCGGATCGCCGGCAGGGTCAGGCCGGGGTTGTCGGCGACGATCGCCGGGTCGTTCCACATGGTGATCTTGTTGGTGAAGATGCCCGCGATGGTCGCGCCGGACAGCCGCAGGTTGGTCACCCGCTGGTTGCCGATCGTCAGGTTGTACATGAACGTCGTGCCGCCGGCCGTGTCCGGCATGTAGGCGTAGCCGCGGCTGGGCGGCGGGTCGTAGTTGTTGCCGTCCTGGACCCCGTAGGGGATCTCCGACGCGCCCCAGTCCACCGTGCCCTGCGCGAACTCCGACCGGCCGGTGCTCGATCCGACGTCGGCGTAGTTGACGGTCATCCCGAACTGGGCGACGTCGGTGATCCATTCGTGGATCGCGTTATAGGACCAGGTCGAGCCCGCACCGGAGATCGGCACGTAGGAAGCCGCGCCGGCGGACTGCGCCGGCGCGAGGATGCCGGCACACCAGATGATCAACGCCGCACCGGCGACCGCCAGTAGCCGTGCTCGGGTGCGGATCACGCTTATCATGCTTCTGCTTCCTCGGGGTAGCCGGTCTGTTCGGCAGGCGTACGAATGATCTGATACCGCTCAAATCGGGCCAGGTCCCGACGGGAGCCGAGCGCGCGGCGACGCTGCTGCCGGGAGGTCAGCTGGCCCGGCACCGCGGCCGCCGATCGTCCGCGCGGTCCCGAACAGGAACAGGACCAGGACCAGAAGGGTGCAGGCGGCGCCGAAGCCGCGGGCGATCTCGGCCTTCTCCGGGGACTGCACCGAGATATAGGCCAGCAGCGGCAGGGACATCATCGGGCCGGAGAACGGGTTGAAGTTTATGTACGCGCTCACGCCGGCGGTGAGCAGCACCGGAGCGGTCTCGCCGATGGCCCGGGCGGTGCCGAGGATTACGGCGGTGGCCAGGCCGGACCGGGCCGTCGGCAGCGTCACGTGCCAGACCGTGCGCCACTGCCCGGTGCCGAGGGCGTAGGAGGCCTCGGTCAGGCCGCCGGGCACCAGCCGCAGGACCACGTAGGCGGCCCGGGCGACGATGGGCAGGGCGGTGACGGCCAGCGCGCACCCGGCCGCGAACCCGAAGAAGCCCCGCCGCAGGATCAGGATCAGGGTGGCGTAGATGAACAGGCCCGCCAGGACGTCGGGCAGCGCGGTCATCGCGTCCACCACGGTCCGGACGAAGCGGGACAGCGTGCCCGGCACCTCCTGCATGTACACCGCGGCCAGCAGGCCGAGCGGGACGGAGATCCCCATGGCGATGCCGACCTCGATCAGGGTGCCCACGATGGCGTGCCGCACCCCGCCCTGGGTCAGCGGGGACAGCGGGCCGGTCGTGCGCAGGTCCTGGGTGAAGAAGTTGAGGTGGTGCAGAGCGGCCCAGCCCCGGAAGAAGGTGTAGAAGATGACGTAGACCAGGGCCAGGAGCACCAGCGCGCCGAGCGAGTGCACGACCACGGAGACGACCCGGTCACGCACGGCCGGCCCGTCCTGGTCGAACGACACCAGGACCGCGTAATAGAGCACGAACAGGAACCAGGTCACGACGACGTAGCCGATGAGCCCGGAGAACGGCGCGACCTCGGTCCACAGCAGGCCGGTGGTGCAGAACGCGGCGGCCAGCGACCCGACCAGGGCCAGCACGTCCGTGGTGCGGACCCCGGTGAGCTGCCGGCGCTGCGGCGGGCGCCCGCCCACCGGGCGGGGCGGGACCGTGGTCCCCGGGGCGCTGTCGACGGTGGTCATCGCTCAGGCCTCGCTGATCGCGCCGGAGCGGGACCGCGACACGATCACCGCGGCGCCGAAGTTGATGATGAGGGTCACCACGAACAGCGCCAGCCCCGCGGCGAACAGCGCGCTCAGCCCGAACGGGGTCGCCTCCGCGTAGTGCAACGCGATCGTGCTGGACACCGAACTCGTGCCGTTCTGCAGGATGTGCGGCTGGATAATGAACACCGGCGAGATGATCAGCGACACGGCGATCGTCTCGCCCAGCGCGCGGCCCAGGCCCAGCATGGTGCCGCCGATCATGGCGCCCCGGCCGAACGGGAGCACGACGGCGCTGATCATCCCCCAGCGGGTCGCGCCCAGGGCGTAGGCCCCCTCGCGCTCGCCGGCCGGAGCCTGGCTGAACGCCTCGCGCATGATCGAGGTGGCGATCGGCACCACCATCAGCGCCACCACCACGCCCGCGATGAAGCTCGAGGAGGTGTAGAAGGTCGCGGTCGGCCCTGTGTAGTTCCGCGTGACCCCGTTGACCTTGAACAGCGGGATCCAGAACAGCCAGTCGTTGAGCCAGCGCGACAGCGACGTCATGCGCCACTCGAGGAAGAAGAACCCCCAGAGCCCGAACACGATGCTCGGGACCGCCGCCATCAGGTCGACCATGCTGACCAGCAGGCGCTGGATGCGCCGCGGCGCGTACTCCGAGATGTACAGCGCGGCGCCCAGGGAAAGCGGCACCGCGACCGAGATCGCCACGAGGGCGATCAGGACCGTGCCGACCATCATCGCGGCGATGCCGAACTTGCCGCCGTCCGGGTTCCAGTCCTGCGTGGTCAGGAACGAGAACCCGGCCCGGCCCAGCGCCTGGGACGCGCGGTAGGCGAGGAACGACCCGACCGCGACCATCAGGACCAGGACCAGGATGCCACCGCCGCGGGCGATGGCGCGGAACGCGTAGTCGGACGCGCTGAGCCGGGAGGTCAGCTTGATTGGGGTCTGGAGCTCCGGGCCCTCGAACGGTTCCGGCTCTTCGGGAAAAAGGGAGATGGGCTCGTCTTGCGCGAACCCGCCGCTCCCCATGATTCCGCCCTTTTGTACCAGCCAGTCGCCAGGCCGGCAGATGCCGGCCTGTCAGCAAGCTGCTCGCGCTTACCTTGCCTAACCCAGGTACTTCGGTTAACTAGGCACCAGGCCCAACACCCAGCGAACAAGCTGGCGACGTCGATTCAATCATCGCCCGTTTAGTCGTGTGCGAAATGTCGGCGAACCACGGATGAATACTGATATTTCCCTGCCAGTCCGGGGATCCCAGGGTGGCCAAGTCCAGGCAGATCGGACCCGAAACGGACACTTCGGGGCCTATGGCACTCCTTAGGCCAGGTGGGCGCCGAAGGGCGTGTTGTGCCAGGCAGAGCGACCAGGGCGCCTCAGGCGGGACGTCGCTCGACCGGGTTTGCCGACCGCCCGGGTGGGTCTATACTTTTTCCTGGAAAAATTGGCAAAAAGTCCTAAATTCCGGGAAGACGTTAGGTAAACTCCAGCTTCAACAACACACGTACTCTGCGGCCTTTGGTCGTATATGCCCTATAGCTTCTGATATCTAGTAGCCGTGTTGTGTCTTGGCCCGCCCGAGGGGGACGGCGCAGGAGATCCGCGATGGCCTGGCAGCGCGATGGAAGGTCCGGGATGAGACGACTAGCGACGCTGGCCCAGCCGGGCCGGGGTGTCCCGCTGGTCGGCGGCTCACCGGTCCTGGCCGAGGCCCGGCACGCCGCGACGGTCGGCCCGCGCCAGCCCGGCTCGTCCCTGAACGGGCCCCATGACCTCACTACGCCGGACGAGTTCCGGAGACCCGCCGGCAGCGGCCCCTGACCGGCGGAGCGGAACCGTGACGTCGGTACTGCTCCGCAGCGCCGTAGGGACCCTCGCCAGCGCTTCGCTGGCCCTCGCCGTCTTGATGGCATTCTCCTCAGACGGCGGCCATGCCCGCCCGGGCCCCGCGACCGGTGCGGACCGTGCCGCGTCGGCCCTGGTGGGCAACGCGGCCAGCCCGGCCGCGGCGTCCTCGCCGGAGCCGGGCACGACGGGGACTTCCGTGGCCACCGTCTTGGGCCCGGCGCCGAGCCAGCTGGTGGTGCCGGACCTGGTGGCTACGCTCCCGAGCGGGTTCGCCGCCGCCCAGGTGACCCAGATCGCCGCACTGCCCGGGGTGCGCGCGGTCATGCCGGTCGACGGCGGGGTGGTGACCATCAATGGCGGGTCCGCCACGGTGCTGGGCGTGTCGCCGACGGCCTTCCGGTCCTGGGCGCCACCTGCTACCGCGGACGACGCCGGCATCTGGACGGCCCTGGTCAGCGGGGACCTGATCGCCAGTCAGGAAGCCGGCCAGCGGCTCGCCCTGACCCCGGGCACCATAACCCAGCTGTCCGCCGCGACCGCGGTGCCGGTGATCGTCGCCGCGACGGCCCTGCTCGGCGTGCCGGGCGTGGACGGAGTCGTGGACGTGCAGCGGGCCGCCCAGCTGGGCCTGGCGGCCAACGTCGCGCTGCTGATCAACGCGCCAGGCGCGAACCTGGCCACGCTTATGCAGCAAGTCCTTTCCGTCACCGGCTCGGCGGGGCGCGTGGTGAACCTCGTCCCGGTCGTGACCACTAACCAGCTGCCCGTGACGACGACGGTCACGAGCGGCACGCCAACCACCTACCTGGCTCTGTACCAGGATTCGGCCGCGGAATACTGCCCGGGCCTGTCCTGGACCGTGCTGGCCGCGATCGGCCAGATCGAAAGCGACCACGGAGCCAACGACGGCCCGTCGTCGGCGGGCGCGCTGGGTCCCATGCAGTTCCTGCCCTCCACATGGGCGATCTGGGGCACCGACGGGTTCGGCCAGACCGGGCCCCCGAACATCATGAACCCGCTGGACGCCGTCCCTTCGGCCGCCCGGTTGCTGTGCGCGGACGGTGCGGCCTCGGGCGGTGCGTCGCTGGCGGCCGCGATATACGACTACAACCACGCAAACTGGTACGTTAACGAGGTCCTTGACCTGGCCAGCGAATACGCCCAGGAGTACCAGTGACTAATGTTGCTGGCGAAGCGACGAAGGGAGACGAGATGCGCATCTCGCGACTGCAGGCGCTCGGCCTCTGCCTGAGCATCGCCTTCGTGGCCATCCTCGGCATCTGGCACGTCGCCAGCGCCTCCGCCGCGCCCGCCGCAGGCGCGCTCTCCTCCCAGTGCCAGGCGCTGCCGACCCCGACCCCCTCGGCTAGCCCGACGGCCTCGGCCTCCGCTTCGGCCTCCCCCACCGCGGCCGCGTCGTCAGCGGCTCCTGTAGAACTGTGTATCAGCGTTCAGGCGGCAGCGGACAGCGTCCAGCAGAGCCAGAACGCGGACTGGACCGTAACGGTATGGGCGCAGAACGGGCCGGTCTACGGCGTGAGCGTGGCCCTAACCGGCACCCTGTCCACCGCGCAGCCGAGTTTCACGGGCAGGTGTCCCTCCGGCGACGGGAACGTCTCCTGCGCCATCGGGGATATCGGCACCAGCGTCACGGCCTCGTCGGACCAGATGGATGCACAGATCTCGATCCCATCCGGGACCGCCGCGGGCACATCGGTAAGCCTGACCGCCATGGCGAACGCGACTCCTTCCCTGGCCGTTCAGCCAAGTGCGGGCACCGCGGAGAGCGTCACCGCCACGGCTAGCCCCAGCGCCTCGGCGTCGGCCACGACGAGCGCCGCAGCGTCGGCGTCGATCGACCTCGACCTCGACCTCGACCGCGACCACGCCCGCGGCGAGCGCGCCTGGCGTCGGGACCATCCCCAGCCTGGTCGCCCCCGCCAACCCGACGGGGCAGGTAACCGCGGTCAGCAACCCGGGCAGCATCGGCAGCCTGCTGCCCGTCATTACCCCGGCGGCCTACGCCACCTCCCCCACCGCCGGCCTGGTATCGGCCCCGGCCGCACCGGCGGCGGACCCGGCGGCCAGCGCCCAGGCGACCAACGCCGGAAGTTTCGTCTTGATCGTCCCCGCCGCCGACGCCGAGAAGATCGGCCTCGCCCTCCTGCTCCTCGCGGCCGGCGTGACGCTCGGGATGCGGGCCAAGGGCGGTTCCATCTTCCGCGTCCTCCCGGCTCGCGCACCTCGCGGCGCCCACCACGGATCATCCGTGAACCGCCCCAGGCCACCCGCCAGCAACGGGGCCAGCGACAAGGCCGACGACAAGGCCACGAAAAGGCCGACGAGAAGGCCGACGACAAAGCTGGCGACAAAGCTGGCGACAAGGCCGACGACTCCGCGAACACGGCCGGATGAGAGCGAGGAAACCAGTCATGCAGAAGAGGACCAGGGCCATTGCGATCACCGCGTCCATGACCGTCGCCGGCATCGCGCTGGGCGCGACCATCGCCAGCGCAGCCAGCGGCTCGAACACTAAGGTTCCGGCGCTGCAGAGCACAGGCAGCAGGTACGTCTTCGCCTGCGTCAACCCGGCGGGCGGGATCGACTACCTCGAATTCCGGGCTCCGCTCCCCCATCAGTGCTGGTTCTCCGGCGAATCCCTGTGGTACTGGGACGCCGTCCCGCTCGCCCAGCCTGGGCCCACGCCGACCTTCAGTCCTACGCCAACCCCGACGGCCACGGCCACGCTGGCCAAACCCGTGATCGCGAGCGTCGAGACGACCCCGCTCACCTACCAGGCGAAGGCTACGGCGCTCGCGATCACCGGCACGCTGACGCTCAGCGACAGCGACACCTCGACGATCAGCGGCGCGACGGTGAGCATCACCGCCGGCTTCAGCACAACAAGTACCGACACGTTGACGTTCCCCACTAACGCCAACGGCATCACCGGCACCTACAGCGCGACCACCGGGGTGCTCACCCTGTCCGGCAGCACAACCCTGGCCAACTACCAGGCCGCCCTGCGCTCGGTGGAGTTCTCCACCCAGGACACCGCCACCAGCCCCGTCGCGCGAACGGTGTCCTTCACGGTGACCGACTCGTTTGCGCAAACGAGCAACACCGCGACCCGCACGATCGACGTGACGCGCAGTCGACTTAGGTCAGGCGACCTAAGGCAGTCGGCCTCAGTTCTCAGGCGCCACGGACCGCCCTGATCGACTCGCGCAGCGAGCTCATGGTGGCCAGCACGGCTGAGGGCTCGTACCCGCAGTGCGCCATGCAGTTCGCGCACCGGGGGTCCTTGCCCCGCCCGTAGGAGTCCCAGTCGGTCGTCTCGATGAGCTCCTTATACGTCTTGACGTACCCGTCCGACATCAGGTAGCACGGCCGCTGCCAGCCGAGCAGCGAGTAGGAGGGAATCCCCCAGGCCGTGCACGCGTAGTCGGTCTTGCCCTCGAGGAAGTCCAGGAACAGCGGCGTGTGGTTCAGCCGCCACTTCTTCCGCCGCCCGTCCGCGAACGCCTTGCTGAACAGCTCGCGGGTCTCGGTCACGCCGAGGAAGTGCTCCTGATCCGGCGCCTTCTCGTACGCGTAGGCGGGCGAGATCTGCATCTGGTCGATGCCGAGGTCGTCGTTCAGGTAGCTCAGGACGTCGATGATGGTCTGCGGGGTGTCGGTGCTGAAGAACGTGGTGTTGGTGTTCACCTTGAACCCGCGCGCCTTGGCCAGCTTGACCGCCTCGACCGCCTCGTCGAACACGCCTTCCTTGCACACCGACTTGTCGTGCCGCTCGCGCAGCCCGTCGATGTGGATCACCCAGGTGAAGTACGGCGACGGCTTGAACTTGTCCAGCTTCTTGGGCATGAGCAGCGCGTTCGTGCAGAGGAAGACGAACTTCTTGCGCTTGATGAGCTCGGCGACGATCACGTCGATCTGCGGGTGCATCAGCGGCTCGCCGCCCGCGATGGACACCATCGGCGCGCCGCATTCCTCGATCGCGGCCAGCGCCTGCTCCACCGGCATCCGCTGCTTGAGGATGTCGTGCGGCTGCTGGATCTTGCCGCATCCCGCGCACTTGAGGTTGCACGCGAACAGCGGCTCCAGCTCGACGAGCAGCGGGAACTTGGTGTTGCCAGCCAGCTTCTGGCGCATCAGGTAGGACCCGACGCGTAGGGACTGACGCAGTGGCATGGGCATTAGTGCCGTACCTCCTTGGGCAGGCCGAACCGGATGGACTCCGTGGTCGTGATTCGTTCGGACACGGACAGCGGGCCGAGGCCCGACAGCGCCGTGATGATCTCGTCTACTACGGCGGGCGGCGCGGAGGCGCCGGCCGTCAGGCCGATCACCGACACCCCGGCCAGCCAGTCGAGCTGGATGTCCTCGGCGCCGTCGATCAGGTATGCGCGCGTCCCCGCCCGCTCGCAGGTCTCCACCAGCCGGACCGAGTTCGACGAGTTCGCCGAACCCGCCACGAGAACCAGGTCCGATTCCGCGGCTACCGCCCGGACGGCGACCTGCCGGTTGGTGGTGGCATAGCAGATGTCGTCGCTGCTGGGCGCCCGCACCGCGGGGAAACGCTCGCGCAGCGCGCCGGCCACCTCGGCCGCCTCGTCGACCGACAGCGTGGTCTGCATCAGGTAGGCGACGCGCTCGCCGTCGCGGGGCAGGAGCCGGGCGACGTCCTCCGCCGTCTGCACCAGGATCGTCGAGTCGGGCGCCTCGCCCAGCGTGCCCTCGACCTCCTCGTGCCCCGCGTGGCCGATCAACGCGAGCGTGTACCCGTCGGCGGCGAACCGCCTGGCCTCCGCGTGAACCTTGGATACCAGCGGGCAGGTCGCGTCGATCACCGCCAGGCCCCGCACCTCTGCTTCATGGCGCACCGCCGGGGACACGCCGTGCGCGGAGAACACCACGGTCGCGCCGTTCGGTACCTGGTTGAGCTCGTCGACGAACACGGCGCCGCGGCTGGTCAGGTCGCCCACCACGCGCGTGTTGTGGACGATCTGCTTGCGCACGTAGACCGGCTCGCCGTAGCGCTCGAGGGCGCGCTCGACGATCTCGATGGCCCGCTCGACGCCCGCGCAGAACGACCGCGGCCCGGCCAGCAGGACCTGGCGCGCCCCGCACGCGGCCGCCCACCGCTCGGCGACCGGCGCGGCGGCGCGCAGCGAGCGCAGCGCGGCCAGCCCGCCGGACACGATCCCGGCCAGCGGGCGGTGCGGGGTATCGGACACGGCCCGGATCACCGCCACCGGGTGGTCGCCCGCGGCGGCGGCCAGCGGCGCCGACTCCATGTCGACGCACAGCCAGCCCTCGGCGGCCAGCTTGGCCCGCTCGGCTCCCCTGATCAGGTGATCGACGGTGATGATCCGCCCGGTGCGGGCCGACAGCCCGGCCCGCCGCAGCTCGCCGGCCAGCAATGGCGCGGAGGCGCAGGTCACGGAGCCCACCTCGGTACCGACGACCAGGTCGCCCACGCTGAGGTCCGCGGTGAGCCCGCCGCCCACGCCCATGATCATCATCTGGCCGAACGGCCGTTGGCTGATCGCCCCGGCCTGCCGCGCCGCCCGCGTGGTGCCGTATCCAGTGCGCAGGACCTCCGGAGGATGGTCGCTGTCCCGCAGCCCCCGCCGCACCGCGCGCGCCTCGATCCGCAGCGGCGCGCAGATGAGCGGCGGGCTCTGTTGGCCATTCTCTGTCATGCGCCACCTCCGGGTCCTGGTTGGGCTCCCACGTACCGGCCGAGCGCGCTGAGGGGGAACGCGAGGCGGTACAGGTGGTAGTTGATGTAGAAGTCGCCGGGGAAGCCGGTGCCCGTGTACTGCGGCTCGTCCCAGGTGCCGTCGTCACGCTGGGTCCTGGCCAGCCAGCGGATGCCCCGCTCGGTGGCGGCGCTGTCGTGCTCGCCCGCCGCGAGCAGGGCGAGCAGGGCCCAGGCGGTCTGCGACGCGGTCGAGGTGCCGCGCCCGCCCAGCGAGGCGTCGTCGTAGGAGCGCAGGTCCTCGCCCCACCCGCCGTCCGCGTTCTGGTGGGCCTCCAGCCAGGCCACGGCCCGGCGGATGGCGGGCTTGGACGGCCGCACCCCGGCGGCGATCAGTGCTGGCACCGCGGCACCGGTGCCGTACACGTAGTTGGCGCCCCAGCGGCCGAACCACGACCCGTCTGGCTCCTGCGCCCGGAGCAGCCAGACGACGCCCCGGCGGACCGCGGGGTGATCGGACTGTCCCTCGGCCGCGAACGCCTCGACGATGTGCGCGGTCACGTCGGCCGACGGCGGGTCGATGACCGCCCCGAAGTCGCAGAACGGCAGCTTGTTCACCAGGGCGCGGGTGTTGTCCGCGTCGAATGCGCCCCAGCCGCCGTCCTTGGACTGCATCCCGGCGAGCCAGCGCAGCCCGCGCTCGATGGCGGGCTTAGCCTCGGCGGCCGGCAGCGCGACCCGGCGCAGCGCCAGGACGACCTCGGCGGTGTCGTCGGTGTCGGGGTAGTTATCGTTGTCGAACTCGAAGGCCCAGCCGCCCGGGGCCAGGGTGGCCGGCGCACCTGCCAGTCGGCGGGCCCGCGGATCTCCTCGTTCAGGACCCACTCTCCGGCCTCCACCAGGGCGGGGTGATCGGACGGGAGGCCCGCGTCGGCCAGCCCGATCATCATCAGCACGGTGTCCCAGACGGGCGACTGGCACGCCTCGAGCCTGCGGATCGGGCCGTCTGGGCCGTCCTCGGTGATGGTGAACCGGTCCAGGCCGGCCAGCCCGCGGGCCATCAGCGGGTGCTCGAGGTCGTAGCCGAGGAGGTTCAGCGCCATCAGCGAGTAGACCCACGGCGGCTGGATACCGCCCCAGCAGCCGTCACGTTCCTGGCGGGTGACGATCCACTCCGCGCAGCGGCGCAGCGCGGCTCGCCGGACCGACTTGACCGGACGGTACCGGTGCAGGGCCTGGTCCAGGGTGTTGAAGACGTAGGACCACGGGTCCGCGAAGGTGCGCGGCCCGCCCAGGGGTTTTGCGTCGAGGGTGCGGCGCGGGCGGGGGGCGCGGCCGTGGGGACCGCCGGTCTTCAGCTCGTCGATCGTGAACGGGAGCGGCCGGGACGGGCGGAACGACTGGACAACGGCCAGGGCCACGATGGTCTGCCGCGCCCAGCAGCCCCAGTCGTAGATGTTCAGCGGGAACCAGGCCGGCAGGTAGATCAGCTCGGGTGGTATGACGGGCAGGTCGTCCCACGACCACCGGCCGGACAGGGCCAGCCAGAGCCGGGTGAACACGCGGGTGGCCTCGACGCCGCCCTGGGACAGGATGAAGTCGCGGGCCCGCTGCAGGTGCGGGGCGTCCGGCTCGTCGCCGGCCAGCCGGAGCGCTACGTAGGCCTCGACGGTGGTGGACAGGTCGGCGGGCCCGCCGTAGAAGTTGGCCCAGGTGCCGTCCTCGCGCTGCTGGGAGCGGATCCACCGGGCCGCGGCCGCGGTGGCCGCGTCGTCGCGCACCCCGAGGAACTGGCGGAGCAGCAGGTCCTCGGCGTCCATGGTCACGTTGGTCTCGAGCTCGCCCTGCCACCAGCCGTCGGCGTGCTGCAGCCCGAGCGCGTGCTCACGGGCCCGGGCCAGGGTGACCCGGGCGGTGTCGAGGGCCGACAGCTCGACCTCGGGGTGAGCTACCACTGGCGGGCCGTGATGAACTCGGCGATCGCGGTGAGCTCGGCGCGGACGTTGGCGGCCAGGTCGATGTCGGCCAGGCTCGCGTTGGCGGCGGCGAGCTGGGCGTCGGCCTCGTTCTCGGCCCACTGCTTGCCGCCGGCCGCGACGACCAGGCCGGCGGCGCGGATCAGGTCTTCCTCGCTCAGCGGCTGCGGGTCGGACAGCAGGGCCTTGAGCTCGGCGGCCTCGGGCGCCCCGCTGGTCAGCGCGGCCACGATGGGGAGTGACTTCTTGCGGGCGCGCAGGTCGGCGCGGACGGGCTTGCCGGTGACCTCGGGCGCGCCCCAGATGCCGAGCAGGTCGTCGGTGAGCTGGAAGGCCAGCCCGACGTGCGCGCCGAACCCGGCCAGCCCCATGGCCAGCGTCGGCGGGGCGCCGAGGTGCACCGCGCCGATGCTGCACGCGCACGCCATCAGCGCGGCGGTCTTGTCGCCGGCCATCTCCAGGCACTCGGCCAGGCTCACGTCGTCACGCTTCTCGAAGGCCAGGTCCGAGCCCTGACCGCCGATCAGCCGCTGGACCGCGGCGGACAGGCACCGGGCCGCCCACGCGCCCTGCGGGGTGCCGTCCTCGAGCAGGAGGTCCTGGGCCAGGGCGAGGAGCGCGTCACCGGCCAGGATCGCCGCGCCGACCCCGAACACGGTCCAGGCGGTGGGGCGGTGCCGGCGTTCGGTGTCGCCGTCCATGATGTCGTCGTGCAGGAGCGAGAAGTTGTGCACGAGCTCGACGGCCACGGCGGAGGTCACGCCGCGCTCGGGTGGCGCTCCGGCGGCGCGCGCCGACAGCAGGGCGAGCGCGGGGCGCAGCGCCTTGCCGCTGCCGTTACCCGTGGGGTGGCCCGCGGCGTCCGCGAAGCCGAGGTGGTACGCCGCAACGGCGCGCACGTCCGGGGTCAGCCGACTGATGGCCGACTCCATCGCCGGGCCGACCAGGTCCCGCGCCAGGGCAACACCCTCAGGCATCACAGCAGTCACTAAAGCACCTCCATCGTTGAGGCAGGGTCATTCGCTTCAGATCCGGATACTCCGGAATCGGAATATCGGGAAGAGGAAGATCCGGTTCGGGAATTTCCGGGGCCGGAACGTATGGTGCGGCGCAGCTCGATCGCGGCGGCGAGGCCGCTGCGGACGGCGCTCTCCATCGTGTCCGGCCAGCCGGTGTCGGTCCACGCGCCGGCCAGGACGAGGCCGGGGAGTTCGGTCCCCGGCTGCGGGCGGAGCGCGCCGCTACCCGGGGCCTGGCGGAAGGTGGCCCGGCGCTCGCGCGTGACGAAGAACTCGGTGACCTCGGCCTCGCGCGCGGCGGGGAACAGCTCAGCCAGCGCGGGGATGAAGCGCTCCCGGAGCTGGGCGGCGGGGACGTCCACGTACTCGTCGGCCGCCGAGAGCGAGATCGCCAGGTACTGCTGGCCGGTGCCGGTGCGGCTGAGGCCGGAGATGGCGGTGCGGTCGAAGACCCACTGGACCGGGGAGTCGACGGCGGCGGCGAAGGGGAGGTCCGTCACCGGGCGGTCGTAGATCACGTGCACGTTGACGATGGGCGAGGCGCCTAGTCCGGCCCAGCTCTCGACGGTCTCGGGCGGGAGGGCACCGGCCGGGATCAGGCGGGCGGCGGCCTCGTGCGGCACGGCTATGACCACGCCGTCGGAGGGGAACACCGCGGCGGAGGTCCGGACTCGGAAGGCGCCTTCGGTCGGGTCGATGGCGGTGACCTTGGCGTTTAGGTGGACTTGGGCGCCTAGCTTGGTGAGCAGGGCGGCGCCGGCGTCGCCGTGCAGCTCGCCTAGGGGGAGGGCGGGGACGCCGATGTCGGCGGCGTTCTTCTTGCCGAGCAGGCCGGTCTTGACCACGGTGGCGGCCAGCGAGAGGGAGGCGTCGTCGCCCGCGATGTTCAGGGCCGAGACGGTGAACAGGTCCCACAGGGCGCGGCGGGCGCGCTCGTCCTGGCCGCGGGCGGCCAGCCAGTCGCCGAAGCGCTGCGCGTCCAGCGCCGGGTCGGCTGGGTCCAGGGCTCGCATGGCGAGAGCGGGGCGTGACACCAACGCTCGTTCGGGCAAAGAGAGAAAGGCGTACCTGGTCAGGGCGGGCAGCATATGCAGGGGGCCGGGAAGGGCGGTGCGGCGGAGGCGGGCGCGGCGCCCGCCGGGGGCGAGCACGGTGACGTCGAAGCGGCGCTGGATCGGGGCGTGGTCGGTCATGCCGAGCTTGTCGAGCAGGCCACGGTACGCGGTGCAACAGCCGAGGTAGATGTGCTGGCCGGTGTCGACGGTCAGGGCGTCGCGGGCGAAGGAGCAGGTCGCGCCTCCCAGCCTGGGCCTGGCCTCGAGCAGGGTGACCTGCGCGCCCGAATCGGCGAGCGCGATCGCCGCGGTGATCCCGGCCAGGCCGCCGCCGATCACGACGACGCGACGGGGGTCGGTGTGGCTGGCGGGGTTCATGTGAGCCTCCCAGCCAGGGCCTGGAAGGCCACGGTGGCCTTCTCGCGTCCCGACAGCGACATGCGGCCGCGGAGCACGGCGGCGGGCTCGGCGGCGATGCGCTCGAGCAGCCTGCGGTAGATGCCCGCCATCGCGCCGGTGCACGCGGCGCTGCGGCGGTCGAGCAGCGGGAGCAGGCGCATCCCGGTGGCGTACCAGTCGCGGGCACGCTCGACCTCGAACTCGACGAGGCGGGTGAACTGCGGCGGGGGTTCGGCGTGGGCGAGGGTCGCGGGGTCGCAGTCGAACTTGGCCAGGTCTTCCGCAGGCAGGTAGACGCGGCCGTTGGCGTAGTCCTCGCGGATGTCGCGCAGGATGTTCGTCAGCTGGAGGGCGACACCGAGCGAGTCGGCCAGCTCGTCGGCGTGCGTTCGGTCGTGACGCGTGCCGAAGATGCCCAGGGACAGGCGGCCGACCGAGCCGGCCACGCAGCGGCAGTAGTGGTGCAGGTCCTCCCACGTCGTGTACGTCGTGCCGCGCACGTCCGCGACGCACCCGTCGATCAGCTCGCCGAACGCCGCGATGGGGACACCGAACGCGCGCTCGACGTCGGCCAGGGCGAGCAGGACCGGGTCCTGCGGGTCCTGATGGGCCAGGTCGAGGACCGCGCGGCGAGATTCTTCCAGGGCGGTGATCTTCTGCTCGGCGGGGAGCGTGCCGTCGCCGATGTCGTCGATGCGACGCGCGAAGGCGTAGATGGCGGCGAGGCCGCGGCGTTTGGCCGGGGGCAGCAGCCTGATGCCGTAGGCGAAGTTTCTCGCCTGCGACCAGGTAATCCGCTCGCACTCGCGGTACGCCTCGGTCAGATCCACTCGCGTGCTCACCTCCCCCTGGCGTAGGCGAGGGCCAGCTCGACGGCCATCCGGGGCTTGGCGGGCTTGGATTGCGTGCTCAGCACGTCGTAGTGCTGCTTCCTGATCGCGGCGAGCGCGGCGCGCCCGCCCGCCAGGTAGCCCGCGACGGCCACGCGGGCGGCGCCGCGCAGCGTGCCGACCAGGGGCGCGCCCTCGTCGAGCAGCCGGGCGGCGCGGTCGACCTCGAAGCGCATGAGCTTTGTGACGTTGGGGCCTGCGGACGGCTGGGCCAGGTCCGCCTCGGTGACGGCGAACCGCGCCAGGTCCTCGGCGGGCAGGTAGATCCGGCCGAGGGAGAGGTCCTCGACGACGTCCTGCCAGTGTTCGGCCAATTGGAGCGCCGTGCAGATGCGGTCGGAGAGGGCGAGGCGTTCGGGGGTGGCGGCGCCGAAGATGTACAGGACGACCTGGCCGACCGGGTTGGCGGACAGCTCGCAGTACTGTTCCAGGTCGGCGAAGGTCTGGTAACGGGTGACCTGCTGATCCTGGCGGTTGGCCTGGATCAGGTCGCGCAGGGGTTGTGCGGGTACCTGGCACTCCCTGACCGTCTCGGCCATGGCTTGCATGACCGGCGAGCTCGCGGCGCCGCCCTCGTAGATGCGCGTGACGTCGGCGGCCAGCTCGTCGAGCAGGGCCAGGCGGAGGGTGGCGACGTCATCGGTGCTGGTGCGGGCCTCGTCACCGAGGTCGTCGGTGAGGCGGGCGAAGAAGTAGAGGTTGGTCAGGTGGCGGCGGTAGCGCTGGGGTAGCACCCGCAGGGCGACGGGAAAGTTCTCCCCCGAGGCGTTGGCCACTACCTCTTCGGCACGCGTAACTGACGGGCGGACGTGCTCGCGCACGCCGGTCCGCACCGTGTCCCGACTTCCCCCTGCCACCCCGTCATTTTCCTGGTAATGCATTATCAATTGCAAACAATGACGCGTGCGTCATATGACAGCGATGTCGGTTAGCCGTCAGGTTAGGCCCCCGGTTAGGCTCCCGGTCAGGGCGCGTGGCGGGCTCCGCCGCGCCGAGATGTTCACTACCGTTCGTACGGGTTACGCTGCGGAAAAATAGTTTGCATCATCGAACAACCCTATGCTAGTTAATATGGCTGACATGATCGTCAGTTACCGCATAGTGGCACGGTAATACCATTGTTTGACCTGTGGTAGCGGTGGCGATCGCGGGCCGGGCGGTACGTGCGGCGGCGGCGGCACCGGGAACTCATCGCGGGAAAACAGGTGGCGACGTGTCCGGCACCTGACCTCGGCTGGGGATTCGAGCATATTCGTCCGGACTTCGTGCCCTGTTTACCCGGCGGTTCCCGGGTCGCGCTTAGCTCTTCCTCGCACGCTCACACTCAGGCGTCCCTGCTGCGGCATCATGAGCGGGACAGCCGCGCACCCGATGCTGGTGGAGGTACGTTGCCATGGCCGTCGCCCGCCGCTTGATCCCGCGTTCCCCGCGCGCCTCGCGCGCCTCGCGCGCCCGCCTGGCGGCCTGGCCGCTCACGGCCGGGGCGGCGGGCGCCCTCGTGCTCGGCGTGTTCGCGGCGCCGCCCGCGGTGGCTGCAGGGCCCGCGGGAGGTGCTGCGCCTGCGGGGGCGGCGCAGCCGGCGCCGACGTCGTGCGTGCTCGGTAACGCGGCCGGGGCGATCTCGCACGTCATCTACATCCAGTTCGACAACGTGCACTACACGCGGGACAACCCGAACGTGCCGAGCGACCTGGAGCAGATGCCGAACCTGCTCAACTTCATCACCGGCAACGGGACGCTGATCCCCGATGAGCACACCCCGCTGATCGCCCACACCGCGGACGACATCGTGACTTCAGAGACCGGCCTGTACGGCAGCGATCAGGGCATGCCGATCGCGAACGAGTACAACTACTACACGCCGGGCGGGGCGACGGACACGGCGGGCTCGTTCGCGTACTGGACCGACCCGATCGTCGACTACAGCA
The DNA here is from genome assembly GCA_963795795.1 of uncultured Actinomycetes bacterium. GTDB lineage: Bacteria > Actinomycetota > Actinomycetes > Streptosporangiales > Streptosporangiaceae > Palsa-504. The sequence continues at coordinate 173,096 of CAWCJS010000004.1, forward strand.
CCTCCACCGGCGCGCCGGTCGGGGACGGCGACTACACGCTGGTCAACGCCCAGGGCAAGAACGCCCCCGCGCCGTGGGCGCCCTACACGCGGGGCGGGTGCAACTTCGGCTCGGTCGCCGCCGCCGACACCGAGCTGGAGAACCTCACGCCGGATGTGCCCGACGTCTTCGGCGCCAAGTCCTGGGAGGCCAAGGAGGCCGAGAACCCCAAGCTGGCTAACAAGGCCACGGCCGACTTCATGGGGCTGTCGGTGCACTGCGCGCTCAACTCCCCCGTCTGTGCCCACGGGGTCCCCGACCTGCTGCCCGACGAGCCAGGCGGGTACGCGGGGTACCGCGCGCTGTTCGGGAGCAGGTTCATCCAGCCGGTGATCAGCCCCTCGGGTCCGGTGCGCAACCTGGACGGCCAGGTCATCACCGACACCAGCGGCGACGTGGGCTTCCCCGGCTACAACGGCCTCGACGGCGCCAACGGGCTCGCCTACACGCTGTACATGCAGACGCACGGGATCCCGGTCACCTTCACGTACCTGACCGACCTGCACGACAACTACGTCACCGGGGCCGGGATGGGCCCGGGCACGCCCACCTACGAGAGCCAGCTCCGCTCGGAGAACGCGGCGTTCGGGACGTTCTTCAAGGACCTCGCCGCGGCCGGGATCACCAAGGCCAACACGTTGTTCGTGATCACCGCCGACGAGGGCGACCATTTCGTCGGCTCCGCCCCGACGCCCGCCGACTGCAACGGGGTCACGATCCCCTGCTCCTACGGCAAGGTCGGCGAGGTGGACGGCAACCTGACCGGGATGCTGGGCGCCAAGGGCGTCAGCACGGCGTTTGACGTGGCGGCCGACTCCGCGCCCGTCGTCTACGTGCACGGGCAGCCGTCCGCGACCGCTGCCGACGTCCGGACGATGGAGCGCACGGCGGCCGGGCTCACCGCGGACGACCTGGCCACGGGGCGGACGGTCAAGCTGACCCATTACCTGGCCGACCCGGTGGAGATGGGCCTGCTGCACATGATCACCGGCGACCCGAAGCGCACCGCCACGTTCACGCTGTTCGCCAACCCGGACTTCTGGCTGAGCAGCGGGTCCGCCAGCTGCGGAAGCTCGTGCGTCAGCCAGCCGAGCGGGCAGGACGCGTGGAACCACGGCGACGTGTCGCCCCAGATCAACACGACCTGGCTGGGGCTGGTCGGGCCCGGCGTGGCGGACGCGGGGGTCGACGGCGGGATCTGGTCCGACCACACCGACATCCAGCCGACGATGATGGCGCTGACCGGCCTCTCCGACGACTACACCCCGGACGGCGTGGTGCTCGCCGACGTCATCGATCCGATGGCCCTGCCGCCGGCCATGACGGTCAACTACCCGGGGCTGACCCGGCTCAGCCAGGTGTACACCCAGCTCGAGGCGGCCGTCGGCGAGTTCGGGCTGGACACCCTCGACCGCCTCGACCCGGGCGCTGGCCAGCAACTCCCCCGGCGACGCCACCTACACCAGCATCGAGGGCGACCTGACCCAGCTCGGCGCCGCGCGCGACGGCCTGGTCGCGGAGATGCAGGGGGTCCTGATGGGCGCGGAGTTCGGCGGGCAGTCGGCGGGCTCGGGGACGCTGGCTGGGCTGATCGGGGCGGGCAACGCCCTGCTGGCCCAGGCCGGCGCCCTCGCGGCCGGGTAGGCGCGGGGCCGGGTAGGCGCGCTTTCGCAGCCGGTTAGGTCCGCCAGAGGAGGACCAGGGCGCAGTCGTCGGAGCTGCCGATGACTTGCTGCATGGTGGTGACCAGGACCGGGGCGCCGGTCTTGAAGCTGCTGGTGAGCATCTCGTCGGCTTCGGCGAGCAGGCGGTCGGTGCCCACGTCGATGTCCCGGCCGGGGGCTTCGATCAGCCCGTCGGTATAGAGCATCAGCGCGTCGCCGCGCTGCAGGACGCCGCGCTCCTGCTCGGTCGCGGCACCGCGCAGGTCGGGGACCACGCCCAGGACGATCCCGTGCGCCTTGGTCAGGCGCCACCGGCTCGCCGCCGCTTCGTAGTGCGCGGCGGGCGGATGCCCGGCCGAGGAGAGCACGTATTCGCCCGACGTCAGGTCCAGCGCGACGTGGACGGCGGTGACGAAACCTTCGGTGGCGGACCCGCGGCGCATGTACGCGTTGCAGGCGGGCAGGAACTCCTCCCGCGGAACCGACCCCAGCAGGCCGCCGAAGGCGCCGGACAGCAGCAGAGCCCTGGTCCCGGCGTCGATGCCCTTGCCGGATACGTCGACGAGGGCCACCTCCAGGGTCTTGCCGTCGCAGGCAGACACCACGAAGTCGCCGCCGAACGACGAGCCGCCGGCCGGCCGCAGGACCACCGCGGAGCCCCACCCCTCGCCCAGCTCGGGCAGCTTCCCCTGGGCCCGGAGCCGGTCCCGGAGCTCGACCAGCATCTGGTCGCCGCGCAGGCCCTGAAGGCCGAGCTTCTCCCTGGTCCGGGCGGAGACGTCCGCGAACGCGGCGGTCAGCACGATGGTGGCGATGATCCCGGCCCCGGCCTTATCCTCCACGATGTCGTAGATCAGGGCGGCTCCGGCGAAGGCGAAGAAGATGCGCAGGGCCCGCGGCCACAGCAGCAGGCCGCCCCCGAGGATCGGCAAGATCATCACGCCGGGCGAGAACCACCACACGGACACGTGCACGGCCGCCACGCCGATCGCGATGACCAGCCCGGAGAGCACGAACGCGAGGCGCCGGTTCCTGGTGATGAACTGCTTGGTCAGCTGCGAGCGCAGGGTCCGCAGGGCCTTCCTGGCCCGGCGCCGGCGGGATCCGGCGGACAGGGAAGAAGGCTGCGGAGCGGAAACCATGATGCGGGCACTGTAGTCGATCCCGGGCAGGGTCGGCTAAACCGCTCGCGTCACCGGGCGGGCCGCGGGTACGAAGGGTGGCATGACGAACTCGGCATCAGGCAGCCACCCCCCGTATCCGATCCGGCCGGTTACCCCCGAGGAGTTCGACAATTTCTACCGGGTAGCCATGCACGCCTTCCACGGCTCGCCGCTGCCTGAGGCCGAGCGGGAGCTGGCCCTCGGCTCGCTGGAGGTCGACCGGAGCCTCGCGGTCTTCGACGGCCAGGAACTGGTTGGTACCGCGGCCGTCTACACCTACCAGCTGAGCGTGCCGGGGCAGCGGACACTGCCGACGGCGGGGGTGACGTGGGTATCGGTGCTCCCCTCGCACCGGCGGCGCGGCGTGCTGAGCAGCATGATGCGCCGGCAACTGGACGACGTGCGCGACCGCGGCGAGCCCCTCGCGGTGCTGTGGGCATCCGAGTCCGTGATCTACCCCAGGTACGGGTACGGCCGCTCGATGTGGCACACCGACTTCACCCTGCACCGGGGCGAGGGCGGGCTGGCTGCGACCGCGGCCAGCGACGAGTCGATCCGGCTGCGGATCACCGAGCCGGAGGCCGCGCTGCCCGCCCTGGCCAAGGTGTACGAGACCGTGCTCCCGTCCCGCCCCGGATTCATCGCGCGGAACGAGACGTGGTGGCGGCTGGCGATCCACGACCCGGCCGACTCGCGGCGCGGCGCGAGCCCGCTGCACTGCCTGCTGGCCGAGGATGAGATCGGGCCGCGCGGCTACGCGCTGTACTCGGGGCAGAGCGTCTGGGATGAGGTCTCGCTGCCCGGCGGCGTGCTCAGGGTGCGCGAGATGATCGCCACCGATCCGGCGGCCGGCGCCGCGCTCTGGGCCGACCTGCTCAGCCGGGACCTGACCGCCGACTTCCACGTGTACAAGCGTCCCGTCGACGACCCGCTGCTCTTCCAGCTGGCCGACCCGAGGCGGGCGCGGCCGCTGCTGAAGGACGCGCTGTGGACGAGGATCATCGACGTTCCCGCGGCCCTGGCCGGGCGCGGTTACTCAGCCCCCGTGGACGTGGTGATCGAGGTGCGGGACGGCATCATCCCGGCGAACGCCGGGCGCTGGCACCTCGCGGCCGCGGGCGTGGCGGCCACCGCCTCGTGCGTGCCGACCACTGCCGCGGCCGACGTGGCGCTCGACATCACCGAGCTCGGCGCCGCCTACCTCGGCGGCACCACGCTCGGCGCGATGGCCGCGGCGGGGCTAGTCACCGAGCTGCGCCCCGGAGCCGTCCGGGAGCTGTCCGCCGCCATGTCCTGGGACCTCGCCCCCTGGTGCCCGGTCAGCTTCTAGGACGTCGCGCATCGCGCGCAGCGGGGAGAAGAACACCCACCACCCGGCCGCCCAGCTGCCCGCGAACGCGATCCACAGCGTGGCGCGCACGCCCAGCAGGGTGCCGAACGCGCCGCCGAGCACGCCTCCGAGCGGGAGCGTGCCCCAGACGACCCAGCGGACGGCCGCGTTCATCCGCCCGAGCAGCTGCGGCGGGCAGATCGCCTGCCGGTAGCTGACCTGCGTCACGTTGTAGACCACGGCGCTGAAGGAGAACGCCGCGAAGCCGACCGGGAACAGCGCGAGCCGCCAGCCCGGCGCGGCCAGCGGGATGATGAGCTGCGGGAGGCCGAGGACGAGCATCGAGAACCAGATGATGCGCGCCGACCCGATGAGCCGGGTCAGCCGGCCCGACAGGATCCCGCCGGCGACGCCGCCGAGGCTGCCCGCGGCGATCAGCAGCCCGGTTTCGGCGGGCCTGACGTGCAGGATCCGGACCAGGAAGATGATCTCCAGGGCGGCGGCCATGGCGCCGAACAGGTTGGCGGTGCCCGTGCACGCCGCGATGCTGCGCAGGATCGGGTGCCTGAGCACGAACTTCAGGCCCTCGAGGACCTCGGCCCGCAGCGTCTGGCGGGGGGCCGGGGGCGGCGGCTCCTCGCGGGCCCGGATGGCCAGCAGGGACGCCACCGAGACGGCGCAGGTGATCGCATTCGCGGTCATGGCCCCGGCCGCGCCGACCACAATCGTAAGCGAACTGCTTTCCGCAGTCGAGGCATACGATATAGGTCTCCTCGCTCGGCACGCCCGGTTTGCTGACCGGAGTGATTGGGCGAGTCAAGCGTCGGTGGGAGCAACCGAAGAGGCTATCAAAGATTGAACCGATCATTCACGTTTCTCGATTAATTGTTTCAAAAACCAAAGCACTCCGGTGCCTTTAGCCCGTCGAACCCCTGGACAAGTACGAAACCAGGGTGAGCGTATGTGTCAGCCCTGGCAAGCGCAGTTCGCAGCCAACAACCTTCCCAAGGCCACACCCTTCCGGCACTCTTTGATGGTCCTCGACTCCGTTCGAAACCCCGAATTTGAAAAAGTAATGGAAGGATGGGCCGTCAACCGGGACCTATTCGTCTTTCTGATCGAGTAAACTGAGCTAAATCGGAACAAGAGCCGTTTCTGACCGAAAGGAGAGAGCAAAAATGAAAAGAGTTCTCCGCATGACATTCGCGGCAGTCGCCATGGTTGCCGGCGCGCTCGCGGCTGACAATACGCTCGGCACCTGGAAGTACAACGCTGCAAAATCGAAACCCGCTCTGGGAGTGTCGCCGATTACAAACCTTACCATCACGCGGGAGGCCGCCGACGGTGGGGTAGTGCGCTAAAAGTGTGTCCCTAGGGTGTCCCTGTAGAAGTCGGAGCGGCCAGCAAGACCAGCGGCTTCGATGGGCGGTGGCCTTTGCAAATGTCGCATCCGCACGTGGCCACAGTGAAGTGACGGACGCCGACCACTGTATTTCCTCGCCGATCGGCTCTGGGAAAGATCCGAGTGAAGAGATCAGTTTCTCCGTTCTCTAAGTATCTACGCAGCGCATACCCGCACAGATCTGCGATCTGAACCAAACTTGTGAGACTGCTGTCCACGAAAAGAGGTGTTTCGATTAATCTGTGTATTCGTGTCCAAAGAGTGCCTTGCCTATGGAAGCGCCGCATCAATCTGGTATGTTTGCTAGCGACTGTTTCATTGTTGTCGTGAACTAGCAAACCATAAGCTTTTTGACCTGGATCTTCAGTATTGGCTAGGTATTGCTCGAACCGAGAAACCAATTGTTCGAATGCTTGTTCATCGATACTACACCGTGACCAAGCTGGATTGAAATGGAGCTTGTTAATGCACTCAGCGAAGAGTCTTGCATAACCCCACGACGAGACTCGCTGAGCTATTTCGCGCACAATTTCCAGTCTTTCATCAAAGGTCAAATGTATGTACGCATTCGTATGCCGGTAATTTTTCTTCTGTTGGTGGTACGCCTTGTTTTGTCCCGTTTTTTGTAAGTGCAGTAGGTGCGCATTCCGCTCACGCTCGACTGCCGTCCGACGATCAGTCCAATTGAGTTTGTCGAAATTTGGAATCCGTGATTGCTCAAGGTACTTGCGCAGCATCCAAGCAGTGTGCAACTCAGCGCCCCCGAGCCCGTGGCTGTCGAAGACCGACGAAATGTCTCGGTCGGCATTCTTCCAATGCCAGATCGGAATAGAGATTCCCGCCAAGATGAAATGGGAAGTGTTTCCAGGCACATCAGGAGTGCCGGATTCGTCAACGTAACAGAGATACATATCGTGTTACACTTCCCGAAGAAGCATAACACCATTCGCGGCGGGAAGCGACTGGGCTTTTGCGGTCTTGGACCGCAAGTTGAGACGCTTGGCGACTCATCCCAGACGCAATTATAGGCTACAGTAGACAGCTATAGTTGTCAAGGTCCAAAAGTACCACAAGATATAGTGGTTCCTGGCACCTTACCGTTTCCCTCCCCAGGATCTAAGCCGGTTTCGCTCTTGCCCAGCGGGCCTGAACGGCCCTTCGTGCCGCTTCACTCCGCTGCTCTGGCGTCATACGTTCGGCGCGGGCCGTACCACCCTTTTTTCCACCTTTCGCGCCCTGCTTCTTGAAAAACTCCAGGACTTCTGCTGGTAGCTTACTTCTTCTCGACATGATTCCATGATACGTTACCCCGTCTTGAATTGCAAGTGGCTTTTCTGATTGACATTCATTAGGGGGTAACGTATACTAGAAGTATGAAGAAAAAAGCCCCGATCAGTGCTGAAACACCGACCGGGGCCTAATCCAGCACAGCCGAAGCCGTACAGACTCGCAATCTCATTATCCGGCTTTTGGCTGTGAACTCAAGAGGAGAATCACAGTGACCTGCCACAACTGCCGGATCGAATGTAAGCGCAAGGGACGCGACCGCAAGGGCAACCAGCGGTATCAGTGCCGCCAGTGCTCCAAGACGTTCCTGGAGCCGCGAGACAACCACCTGGACGGCATGTACCTGCCGATCGAGAAAGCCGAAATGGTTCTCAAGCTCCTGCTCGAAGGCAACTAGCGTTTCGAGCGTGGAGCGCATCACTGGCGTCCACCACAGGACGATTCTGAAGCTCCTGGTGCTCGCCGGTGAGAAGTGCGAGCGGATCATGGCCGAGAAGATTCGCAACGTTGAAGTGCGCGACGTGGAGTGTGATGAGGTATGGTGCTTTCATCGGCAAGAAGGAAAAGCGCGTGCGCCCCGAAGACGATCAGAACCTTGGTGACTGCTACATGTTCGTCGCCATCGAGCGCCACAGCAAACTGGTGCTGAATATCGCGATGGGCAAGCGCGACCAGGCCACCACGGACATTTTCGTTGAAGGCATCCGTCATGCCACGGCGCGCAGTCAGTTCCAGATCACGACAGATGGATTCGCTCCGTACCGTTCCGCGATCACCACGACGCTGCATGATCGGCTGACCGGCTTCGCGCAACTCATCAAGGTCTACCGCGCCGCACAGGAAGGCGAAGCGCCGGTACTCTCCCGCCGAAGTTCCAGCCGTGGAGGTGGTCCCAGTCATGGGCAACCCGATCCCGAACGCATCTGCACGTCGATCGTCGAACGCCAGAATCTGAGCGTGCGGATGGGAACGCGGCGCTTCACTCGCCTGACGAACGCGTTCAGCAAGAAGTGGGAGAACCACTGGGCTGCTGTAGCGTGCTGGTTCGCGTTTTACAACTTCTGCCGCGTCCACAAATCGCTGCGCATGACGCCTGCGATGGCTGCTGGGATCAGCGGATCACATTTGGAGCGTGCGGGAATTGCTGGAGATCGCCTGATCTCGCCCTTGGGCTATAATGCGATAACTGGAGTTCTGAAAAAATGCCCCTATCAGACACGGAAATCCGCAGGGAGATCGAATCCAAGGAACTGGTGATTGATCCCTTCGATGACAAATATCTAGAGCCAGCCAGCTACGATCTTAGGCCCGGAAAGAGCGCAGCTACGGTCCAAGATAACGGCAACCCGACAATAGACCTCGAAAAAGTTGGCGTTCTTGTCCTTGCGCCATACTCTCCGGCAGTCGTATCAGCTAGAGAACATCTCAAACTGCCCCTGCATCTAGCCGGACGTTTCGGTCTAAAATCTGGGCTTTCGCGTCGCGGCGTCTATGCTTCCGTCGGTCCCCAAGTTGATCCAGGGTTCGATGGATGGCTTTCGGTTACGCTCTTTAACTTCACCCAAACACCAATCGCGCTTGATTATGCCCAAAGCTTTCTGTCGCTTGAACTCAATCGTCTTGATCAACCAGCTAGTAGGCCATATAAAGGCGACTATCAAGGGCGACCCGAAGGCTTCACGGCGAAGGAAATCGAGCCAGTCCTTGGGCATAAGGGGCATGGCTTGGCTGATGCTGTAGCAGGCTTCAACGAGATACGGCAATCTATCGAAAAGGTAGCTGCTCTATCAGACAAATTCGCTAATTTCCTCTCTGATTACGAGCGGCAGAATCGAGATCTTTCCAAGTTCAACCAAACCCTCCTGAAGGACAATCAAGCGCTGGTAAGTGAGATGAGAAAGTTGGTTGAACATATCGTTGGTGAGCGCAACAATACTGTGGTGCTGCGCACTCTTCCCAAAGAAGAAGCGCGCGAGGAGATCGTGAATCTCTTCAAGTCGGCGACTGGCCCATTATTCTACAGCGACATCGCTCAGCGCTTGGGGCTGGACCTCGAACAGGTGCTTGAAATCACGAACGAATTGGAACGTGAAGGAATAGTAGGAGAACTTGGCAATCATGGATCAACCAAATCCTAAAGCATCAGCGGCAAGCGTAGCTTACACGGTCGGCGCTGCCATACGCGGAGAGAAGATCGCTGCGCAGTTTCGTAAGATGAGCAAGATCACGATCACGCGCGGCTCTTCAACCCACAACATACAGCGCTCAACGCTCGAAGGCTCCGTACTTTGCGTCATTGATCGGCCCCTGAACTACCTTCGAGACCTCCCTAAGAAGCCAAGCCAAGGCGCGACCAATAGCTAGGGACACACAATTAGCGCACTACCGACGGTGGGGTGAGGCAGTCGGGTAAAGGCGAAAGGGCGGACGGCCCGAAAATCGATGCCGGCTACACTGCAAAATACGACGGCAAGGAGGTTGCCACGACAGGCACAGGCCCGGCGTATGACACCATCGCCATCAAGCAGGCCAACGCCAAGACGGTTACCGAGGAGCGCTCGAAGAAGGGCGGCAAGTACCATGGCACCGTCCGAACCGTGGTTTCGAAGGACGGCAAAACGATGACTACGACCCAGAAAGGAACCGGCGCTGATGGCAACGCTTTCACATCAGTAGCCGTCTTCGAAAAACAGTAGGTTGTGCGCATCGGGAGTCGATGCGTTTCGACCCTTTGGCAATCGCTTTAATGGAACGTTTCCTAAAGGGCACGGTGGCCTGACAAGAAAGTAGGGGACGGATGGGCCGTCATCCAGACTTGGGCGCTCCTGATCGGCTAAACTTAGTTCTGTCACCCAGATGCCATCCCTCTCACGGCTCCTTTAACTCGTGCAGGGCAAAAAGTAAGGAGTTAGAATTTCATCGATGCGCGTCCACCTGGTTAATCCCAGCGATGCCTCGTTCGGGATCGGGGTGATTACCCCGCGTTGGTTGTACGTACTTGCCGCCGCAACTCCGGCCGGCCACGGCGATCCTATCATCACTGACGAGACGCTCGAACAGATTCAGCCCGAGCTCATACAGCCCGGCGACATCGTTGGCATTGGCATCCATACCGGCAATGCTCTGCGAGGCATGGAGGTCGGACGCATGGCGCGCGAACGCGGAGCCTGGGTCGTGTATGGCGGCATCCATGCAACCCTGTATCCGGAAGAGGCCTTCGAGCTTGGCGGCGCTCACGTCGTAGTCAAAGGAGACGGAGATGTCGTTTGGGCGAAGGTGATCGCCGATCTGGCGCGAGGGCACGGCCCAGGCGATTTATGACGGCGGGCGTGTTTCGGGAGAGCAGTTCCTGCCCGCGCGCTGGGATCTCGCCCCGCGCGATCGTTACATGTGGGCTTCGGTGCAAACCGTGCGCGGTTGCCCCAAACATTGTTCGTTCTGTTCGGTGTGGCGTACCGACGGACAGAAGCCGCGGCAGCGCGCGTCCGACGTCGTGATCGAAGAGATCGTGCAATTGCGGCGCCTCGGGTTTCGCTTCATCGCGCTGGCCGACGATAACTTCTATCCCGTCACCCTGACCGACATTCAACTCGCCGAAAAGCAAGGCAACGCGCATCGCGTCGCGGAACTGCAAGCGATGCGCGCGGAGCGGTTCGAGTTGATGGAGAAGCTGGCGAAGCTTCCCTCCGACATGGTCTTCTTCACGCAGATCACGATGGAGGCCGGTGAAGACACGCAGTTTCTCGACGCGATGCGCAAGGCCCGTATCAAGGGCGCGCTCGTCGGAGTGGAATCCGTCACCGCGGAAGGGCTGAAGTCCGTCTTCAAGGAGTTCAACTCGGCCGGCGCCGATTTGGCCACGCGGCTCAGCACATTCAAGGAGCATGGCGTGCACGTGCTCGGATCATTCATCTTCGGGCTTCCCTCGGACCGCCCGGACACCTTCGCGGCGACCACCGCCCTGGCCAAACAGGCAGGCCTGACCTTCGCTCAGTTCGTGATGATGACTCCTTTTCCCGGCACCGTGGACTTCGATCGATGGGAGAAGAGCATGAACGGCAACGTTCCTCGCGTGGACGGCGTTCCGATCACGCGCTATTGGCTGATTCCCGCCAGCGTGCGGCCGAAGATGTTCACTCCGCACGAGACCATGACGACGGAGGAGATCCGCGAGCGGACGCAGGGGGTCTGGGACAGCTTTTACAGCCTGCGGGAGATTTGGAGCCGGTCGAAGTGCGTGCCCACGCTGCGCGGCCGGCTGGCGTTCCTGTTCATCTCCAAGTTGTATCGCCAGATGTACGCGAACACGGGCATTTCGACCGATAGCGCCCGGCGGCAGAAGGCGACGCGGGTGGCGCGCTGGCTGGCGGTGCCGTGCCGGAAGTTATTCGAAGCGAAGCCGATGCCGGAGCTCGAAGTGCCGGCCTTGCGGAGGTCTTCGGGGTTGACTTCGATTACGTATTGAGACGCTGCGAGCGGACTCTGGAGGTTCGTGTAGGCAGGAGCAGGAACTGTGTCGGGAACCAACCATTCCGAAATCCAGGCTCTAATCGAGGTTTCCGCGCGCTTGGGCCGCGATCCGCTGCTCGTGCAGGCCGGCTCCGGGAACACTTCAGTGAAAATCGATGGCGTTCTATGGATCAAGGCCTCTGGCAAGTGGCTAGCGCATGCCGCCCAGGAAGAGTTCCTTGTCCCGGTTGATTTGGTTGAAATAAAATCCTGCATCCAGCGCAAGACGGATTTCGTCGCGCAGTATGCGAGTCCATCGGGGCACAGGCTGGTACCCTCGATCGAGACAGCCATGCACGCCGTCGTGCCGCGGTCGGCGACCATCCACGTTCATTCCGTAAACACGATTGCTTGGGCGGTACGGGAGGATGGACCTGCGCATTTGGCGGATCGGCTTGCGGGCCTGCGCTGGCAGTGGATTCCGTACGTGGGTTCAGGACTGCCGCTCGCTCGAGAGGTCGAGAAGACTTTCTCCAATTCACCCGAGACCGAGATTCTCGTATTGGGTAATCATGGCTTGGTGGTGTGCGGCGAAGATGCCAGGACCGCTGAACAATTGCTGTTTCAGGTAGAGAAACGTCTTGCAATTGAACCCCGGCGGACGCCTGAGCCCGACCGCGCTCTGCTGCAACGCATAGCCCGCGGATCAGAATGGTGTTTGCCGGATCTTGATGCCGTGCACGCTCTGTCGACGGACGCGATCTCCCGAACGATTCTCGTCGAGGGGATTCTGTATCCTTGCCAGGCAATCTTCTTGGGACCGAGCACCCCTGTATTGGTCTCCTCGTTGCCGGTGTCCGACGCCATCGAGCGACATGAGTGTTGTAACGGCGCTCGCCCCCGCTTCTTTCTCGTGGAAGGAAGTGGCGTAATCGTGAGCGAAACCATGACCCGTGCCGAGCGTGAAATGCTCCTCGGGCTGGCGGAAGTCGTGCGACGGATCGATGTGGAAGCGAACATCCGTTATTTGACTCAGGCCGAGTTGACTAGCGTTCTGAATGCAGAGGGGTATCGATACCGGGGGCTCGTTGAGAATAGCGAATGCGCCACATAGAAAGCTGCCGCTAGCGCCTGGCACATTCCGAGCGAGTAGTCGCTATTCGGAACCGATCCTGCAACGGCGTTCTCGGAGCTGACCGCGCCCCACCCAGCAGATGGTTATATACTTAACTGCAGACCGGGGCGGAGGGAGTGTATAAACCTCTATGAAGTCACCCTACACAATACCGAGAGCGTCTATCTGCTAGCGCCCACAAAATACCGCGCGCTGGAACTCGTGGGAGATTACTTTGCCGTCGCCGGTTACCCGAACATGGTGCAGTCAGGCAACATGGTGGTGGATCTTCGACTCAACGCCAAACCCCGAATTTGAAAAAGTAGTGTACGAATGGGCCGTAAACCAGGCACTATTTACTTCGTGATCGATTAAACTAAGCTGAGCCTCCCGTATGCCGCTGTCACCAGGCGACAGACTTGGCCCTTACGAAATCCTCGCGCCCATCGGCGCGGGCGGCATGGGCGAGGTGTATAACGCGCGCGACACGCGGCTCGATCGCATGGTCGCCATCAAAGTTTCGCAGGAGCAGTTCTCCGAGCGCTTCGAGCAGCGAGGCCCGAGCGGTGGCGGCCTTGAACCATCCCCACATCTGCCAGCTCTACGACGTCGGACCTAATTATCTGGTGATGGAGTTCGTCGAGGGCGCGCCGCTGAAAGGTCCTCTGCCGCTCGAGAAGACGGTCGAATACGCGGCGCAAATTCTGGATGCTCTCGATGCGGCGCATCAGAAAGGCATCACTCATCGGGATCTGAAGCCCGCCAACATACTGGTTACCAAGCAAGGGATCAAGCTGCTGGACTTCGGTCTGGCGAAGCAGGCGGTTCGCCTAAGCGAGGACGACGCCACCCAGGCGCTCACGGACCAAGGGCAGATCGTGGGCACATTGCAGTACATGTCGCCGGAGCAGTTGCAGGGCAAGGAGGCCGACGCGCGCAGCGACCTGTTCAGCTTCGGTTGCGTGCTGTACGAACTGCTCACCGGCAAGCGAGCGTTCGACGGAACAAGCGCGGCGAGCGTGATCGCGGCGATTCTGGAGCGGGAGCCCGCGCCGCTGGAAGTCGCCCACCCGCTCGACCGGGTTGTGAGGCGGTCGCTCGCAAAAGATCCCGACCAACGGTTTCAGACCGCGCGGGATCTCAAAGCCGCGCTCTCGTGGGCAATGGAGCCGGTGCCTGTGCTGGGAGGGAATCCACGGTCAAACAAGATGTGGTGGGGCGTCGCGGCGACCGCCGCCCTGATCGAAGAACGCATCACATTTCCGCGCAGCGTGTGCGCGGCCGCGACCAAGCTGGCCGAACGGTGAAATCCGATCGGGATCGAGAAACGTCAGAGCAGCGAAGGCTTTCACATTGAAGTCGATCCAATTGCAGTTTTTCGGTGTCTATTGCAGCGTCAAGCTCCAGGGATCGCCGAATGGGCCCCCTGCATTTGGCAGAGCGCGAGTCTCGCGCGACTCTCTGGGCCTGCTCTGGCGACAAATTAGTTGTGTCGAGAGTAAACAAGCATAGAATTATGAAGGATATGATTATGATGATGCGCAGGGCAGAAATCCAAATCGAAAAATTCCGCTTAAAGGCAACGCACGGAGACCTGGCCATGACAATTACATGCACCTGTCGATCGGCTCTCGCCGTTCTCTTGTCGTTCTCTCTTTTTTCCATGACATGCGTGGCGCAGAGCGGTGCGCAGCAGTTTCCGGAGGACCGGCCGGGATTTCCTCAATATCCCACCGCGCAGTCGCGCCCACAGCGTTCCGCCCAGGATGTTGTCGCAGCCGCAGGCCGCGCCAGTCTTGACTTTCCGCCAGATCGCAATGACTCCGTTGCGCTGCAATGCGACCAGTTGGCGGACCACCCTTCGGACCCGCAGCGTATCGGCGATGGCGTCGTCTTCGAAAAGATACAGGTCGATCAAGCGCTCCCCGTTTGCGAGCAGGCTGCCGAGCGCCAACCCGCGCGGCCGCGCTATCAATATCTTTATGGCCGCGTCCTGGATGCGGCGAAGCGCTATCCCGACGCAGCCGCGCAATACGCCGCGGCGGACCAGGCTGGTTACGGCTTCGCTTCCTTCGGCCTGGCAGTGCTTTATACGATGGGTCAGGCGTGCCGAAAGACCTGGAACAAGCCCTGCGCCTCTATTTCCGCGCCGGCAACGCCGGCATTGCCGATGCCTTTGACCGAAGGTGGAGAGCTCTATCTCGAGGAGAATCCGCCGAATTACGTCGAAGCGAAGTCCTGGTTCGAACACGCCGTGCAGGGCGGCTCGGCTGACGGCTTCGACGATCTGGGATGGCTCTACGAATCGGGAAGTGGCGTCAACAAAGACGCAGCCATAGCCTTGAGTCTCTTTAACGAGGCCGCCAAGCGCGGCAGCGCTGAAGGCATGTATCGACGTCGGCGTTGGTCTATTACTACGGTCTCGGCGTGCAGAAGGATCGCTCGCACGCTTGCCAGTGGTTTATTCGCGCCGCTTGCATTGGTTACCCCGATGCCGAGGCGAGAAGCCGGCTTTTGTTACTACAACGGAACGGGCGTCCCGCAGGACCACCGAAGCGCATTCAATTGGTTTGTTCTCGCCGGCCAGGCCGGCTTAGTTGATGCGCGGTTTATCGTCGCCGACATGCTCGACCGCGGCGATGGCTTTAACCAGGACAGCGCCGGCGCCGTTGCAGTGGTATCAGGCGGCTGCAGAGCAGGGCGACGTTTATGCTATGACGGAGCTTGGCGCGCACCTGCGCCTCGGCAAGGGAGTTGCCTGGAACGAAGCCCAAGCCATGCAATGGTTCGCCAAGGCGGCTCAGAAGGGATATGTCCCCGCCGAAACCTCCCTCGCTATGGGATATGAGAATGGCCTCGGTCAGGAGCCGGCCAGGGCAGGCAGGACTATCAGCAGGCCGCCACTTGGTTCGGCAAGGCCGCTCGATCAGGATGATGGCTATGCGCAGCTCAATCTCGGCGTGATGTACGAAAAGGGCTGGGGCGTGCCGCAAAATCTCGAACGCGCCAAACAACTCTATGCCCGGGCCGCCGGCAGCTCCAACACCGCGGTCGCCAATCTCGGCAAGCAATACTTCTCCGATGTTCCAGCTTCAGCCCCGCCCGACCGAACCCCAGACCCGCACCGCGGTTAGCTCTTCGAAAGACTCCAGCGACTTCTGGACCGTCGTCATCGTTGGCGCGCTTGCCGATCGGCGTAGTGGCTGCTCCTCACTTCCGGGGGATCGAGTGGATCGAGTAACACCTCTGGTTCGGGCGGCGGCTACGCGGGAGGCAGCGCCACCACCCCTGGGGGGATTTTTTCGGCGCCAGCACCTGCGACGAGTTCTTCGTCAACCCAGCCCTTCAAATCCTGGTACCCAAACAGTACGCGGATCCCGATGGGAGATATAACTAGCCCGAATGTCGTATCGACTGGAAATAGATGGGCACGCTGATTTGCCGGCGCTTTCTCTCTTCTGAAGGCCATCCGGGACTTCTTCGAGTGCCGGATACAAAATGCCGGCGAGTTCGCGCGACGACTACCACGCGGTAGAGCGAGCGGCTTAGTGACTATACTTTCCGTTCATCAGTAAAGGACATAATGAAAACTCTAAACCAAACTCTATCAGCGCGGATAATTGCTCTAGCGATTCTGGCCTGCGCGTCTCCCATCGCGGCCTGGGCCGACCTGAGTGAAAACACCATTCTACTGACCGGTTCGGCCCTGAACCTGGATACAGGTGCGGTCGTCAGCTCCGGCGGCGACATTCTGTGGAACGGGAGCACCCTCGCTCCGCAGGGCAGCGCGACGGTGTACAACGTCGGCGACGCTGGAGCGACGAATTCGGCAGTGCTGGTCGCCGAGACATTTTCGATAAGGAGACTAGAAGGAAGCCGCTGGCGTCTGCGGCAGATGCGGTCTGCTATGGGATTTGAATGCCACTTTGGTACCCACAGTACCTAAAACAGTAGGGGGCATGGCTCAAATCGCTCGTGATGAGCATCTCTGCCGGTGATCCTAACCCGGATCGCCTCTCCAGTGCAGGCGCTTTCCAAATTTTCACACGGGTTGGCCTACGGCACGCGCAGCGTCTGCCGCGCTAGCGGCTTCGTTGTGGTCGGCTATCCGGAAGCTACTTTTCGGCGGACTACGCTATAGCGCACGAAATCCGGGCGTTTGGGCTTTTTCGGTAAGAAGTTTTGCGGCCTGATGTCAGAACTTAACAGGAACCAAAACAGCCGCACTTTCGGGCAATCGACCGCCGTTCCGCTCCTACTTCGCGAGAAAATCCTCGATCACCTTCAGCGAATCTTCTAGTGCTTTCAGATTTCGTTCGCTGCTGCTATCGTTTCCGGCGCTGATCGCGAGTCTGGCTGCCTGTGCATCCGCATTCAGACGGGCGGCCGCGGCCGTGACGGCGGCAGGCAGGACGGTACTCGTAGGGGCCCCTCTGGTTTGATACGGAGCCAGACCCGCCCTGGCCCGAGTGATCCGGTTCATGTCTGCGTTCAAGCGCCTTTGAAATTCGAGGCGATTCGTCGCCGCATTCGGCGCGACATTCGGGGCTACATTCGGCGCCGTCCCCGGAGGCTGCGGCGCAGCGTTGGGCGCCCCCCTGTTTGGGAGCGTGACGTTTCTGGGAGCGCCTGGGGGCGCCGGACTGGCGCTCTGCTGCGCGGGTGGCGTCGCATCGCCCAATACCGGCATCACGCCGTCGATGGGCGCGTAGATCTCCTCACGGATGGTCCTGTAAGGTTTGCCGCCGATCTCCGTGTGTTGCTGGGCGAGCCGGTGCACCAGGCCTCCGGGAACCTCATTGCTCCGCCACATTTTCGTGAACGTCATCGGATCATTTGCGCGAGCCACCGATTCCCATTTGGTGGCGATCTTTTTACCATTGATCACCAGCGTCTCTTCGCCAGTCGTAGTGGTCCAGGTATTATCTCGTTGCTCCGGCGATTTCCTGGCCGGATAAATGAGCTGGTCGGGCTCCGACTGGCGCGGTGGTCCGTTCCTTGGAAAATCAGTCGACGTGGCGGTCACGATGGCTCCTGTGTCGTCCACAGAATCCAGGTGCATCGTGATGCGCGAAATGAGGGTGCGCGTATATTGGTCAGTGCCCGGGCTGGCCTCCGACAATAGCCGCGACTCCAGAACCACTTTCGTTCCCGGAGGAAACTTCTTCCAGGCGAGGTACTCCGGCCCATCGACCGTGGCCGGCATTGCGCCGCTAAGCCAAGCGGGCTGGGATTCGCGGAAATTCGCGCTGGCCTCCCGGAGTCCAGAACCTTGAGTTGCCGGACACTCAGAATGCGCACGCCGGCGCCCTGGCCCAAGCTCTGAACATCGCCCTGAACCTCTATAGTCTTGCCGATCAGACCGGCAAAATTGTTGCCGTAGCTGGATTGCAGCATGTCTGGGTAGGGAGAGAATGCCACAAAGCCATCCGCGCGCGCGTCTTTGAAACGAATGGTCGCGTACTGCGGCATACCATGCGTATCGACATCGACGCCCGCAACGGTGCCGCGCACGATCACCGGTTTTCCCACCCAGCGCGGATCGTAGGAGGTGGCGCGGAAATGCGCGACCTGGCCATCCGGGATGGCCGCTTTGGAATCCTTCAAAAGCGCCTGGAACCAGAAACGCAAGGGTGTGATTTTGCGGGTCCCCCGCAATCTTGCCTTCGGAATCTTTGGGGATGTCTTTTAGCTTCCCTGCCGCGGCCAGAACGTTCGCTTCGCCATATTTCGCCACAAGCTGGTTATAAACCGAAAAGGCCTTGTCCCAGTTATCTTTCATACTGAACGCGGCGGCCGGTTGCATAGTCAGCAGTATGTTGGGATCGAAAGACAGCGCTATCGCATACGCGCGAGCGCTGCTTTTCGTCACCTTGCTCAGGAAGAGATAGTACGGGTTCGGCGACGGAGACGCGACGAATTCGCCGATCTCGACCGCGGAGCGCGTGGCCAGCCCGCCAACGGAATTCTTCGGCGCCTGTCAATGTCGCAGTTGCGGCCGCCAAGACCTCGTTCGTGCCGAACATGTCTTTTTGCACGAAAAGATCGTAGAGCTTCTTCGTCGCCGCGACAGGGTCGGGCAGATCGTCCTGCTTGTTCTGGCCTAGCGCCCAGCTCACATCCGCTTCCATCTGGCATTTGAATGTAAACGTCGGGGTGCTTGATCAACAACTTGGTAATATCCACGCCGCTCGACATAAGCTCCGCCCAGTTTCGGGCGTTCTCGTAAGCCTTGCGCCAGTTCGATTCATCCTGGAGCGTGTCGATCAGCAGGCTCGGGTTGGCCGAAGGATCATTCAGCATTTTGGCGACGAACTGCATCAGGTTTTGCGCACCGTCCACCACAGAGCTTCCCGAGGGAGGTTTTTTGTCTTCCGCCCGGCGCATCGCGGCAATCCACCGCGCAAACAGAGGCTTGGCGTAGGGCCGGATGCCGCCATCGATGGTGTCGGGGACCTTGTCGAGGTCTTTCAAAGCAGTATCGCCGCCCAAAATCGCCAGGGCATTGCCCGCCTTGACGAACGTGATGTTCATTGCAAGGCTGGTAGACATTGCCAGGTAATACGCGTCTTTCTGCCGAAGCGCGCCGACGGAAGTCCAGTTCGGCCTGGTCAATTCCGGGACCGCTCGGCCACAGCGCAAAGTAGCGCTTGCGGGCGGCGTCGATTTTGGCGTTGTCCTTGGCGAAGACGTCGTCCAGGCTGGCCTTCAGAACCTGGGCGCCAGTTTCCAGGCAACTCGGCCGGCCGTCCGGCCTGAGCGGGGTCGGATTGCAAGGGCCCTGGCCGAAAGCAAGGGATGCGCTCAGGACCAGCGTTGCAGAAGTCAGCAGGAAGTTTCTCATTTCATTCCTCCGAATCGTCTCATTCTATTTGTTGCGCGGCGCTTTGCACGGCGGCGACGCCGCCATTCGGCGCTCGATTTCCGCCTCGCTGGGATCGAGCGGCCCAAAACCCACCAGAGGAGTCCACTGATGAACATAAACCTCCGGCGGCGGCTGCGACTTGTTGGTGCGCGCAAACCTCCATTGGAAATTGAGTGTGCCCCCAAGCCTACCCAGGATCTGCATCGTCGGGAGCGGCTTGGTCATGCCGAAGTGCACAGCCGAAGCGACGATGGGCCGGTAGAAAAGGCCCTTGCAATCGCCCACACATTCGATGACAGAACGCCCGACGACTCCGTCCTGCCGACCAGGCGCAGTTCCTTGCGTTCCGCCGGAATCCCACGTCACGCGACCCGAGCCCACACAGAGGAACTTTTCCTTTTTCATCTGGTCGGCTACCTCGTCGACTGGTTCCCCGTCGTGCACGGTGAAGGGAGGGTCATACCAGGCTGGAACCAGGTACTCGAAGTTCGGACTATACGAGGCATTATCCAAATAATTCGTGACGTTCGTTGCACTTGCCAGCGTTTCGGGGCGCTTCGGGTCGCGGGGTGCCACCAAAGTGGGCGGCTGATCCGGCAAGGGAGGCAGTTTCTCTCCGCGCGCTACCATATCCACTTTGTCGCACTTATCGTTCAGCATCCTTGCGGTTATTCTCCCGGTCTGCGCATCGAATGTCCCCTCGATGCCGAGCGCCTCATACATCGCCGGGTGGTGACTCACCCACGGTTCGGGCTCGAAGTGGAAGCGCCCGGTCTTTTCGTCATACGTGCCCTTCAATCGATAGCCGGTGGTTTCGATGCCGTTGAAGGAGTGGAAAGACATGTTGATGCTTGCGGTAACCCCCTCATCCGGATCCTCCACTCCCAGCAGGCCCATGACAGGGGAGGCAAAGAATTCGAATTCTCTCCAGGCGCCGCCGCAGTGATAACGTCCGGTGAACCGTTGAGAGACGAGGCTTCGGTCATTCTGCGCGAAGGCGGGCATAAGCGCGACCGTCAGTAAGAAAGCGGCAAGGCGCATTGCGCTTGATCTCCTCCGTTGTGTCCAGTATAGGCCCTGGCTGCTGTTTTCTATCGGGAATTATCGCGGAGTCGTGATAGTCTTCAATTACCAGCCCCGCTCGCCGCCGGAGAATCCATTTCCGGGCTGGAAGGACGATTTCGAATATGGCGCCAAAGGCTGTTGTCCGCTTCATTTTCTGCCTGTCGCTGTTCGGCTGTTCGCGTGTTTACCCGCAAAACAGGTATTCGCAAGCCGCGTCAATCGACGATGGTGAATTTCTCGGCGCAGTTAAGGAAGTGGCCCTCGATCTGCACTCCGACGATTCACTGGGGCAATACATTCCTTTAGCCACGCAGCGGAATGAAATCGTGAGGGCCCTCGCGGGCTATGGAATCACCGTGCGCCCGAACGCGCCGGTCACACTCGCCGTTACCGTGACAAGCCATCTTCCGGTGATCGAGTTCAGGGATGCCAAGACCAACGCGGTCGAAGATAAATCGGTGGTCCACGGGATCTATATCAATTTGCGGTTCTTTATGAGAGCCGCGGCCCTCCGGAATGGAAAACTGCATCTGGTGTGGGCCGCTCCCGAGACTTGCTTCTCGGGGAGCACTCTGGCGGAAGACAACTCCATGCGAAAGCTGCTGCTTGGAGATTCGACGCTACAAGACAATCAAAAGATGTTTGTGAGCGTTGTCGGAGATTGCCTCAAGGCCCTCGCTCCTCAGCCGCCCCCTGAGCCGACATCACTTCAGGGGCTCCGTGCGTTGGCGGCGCAGCAACAGGGACCTCCTCCGGTCGAGCCGCCATGGGCCGTGAATTCCTGGACGGAGAAGGCCAAGGCAGCCGTGGACGCCGAGTTCGTGCGGATCATGAGTCCGGGTACACCGGTTGACAAGACTCCGATCGAAGGGCTCTCCGACGCCCCGGAAATTGAGCTCGATCCCCATTTCGAACACGACGACTGCAAGGCGGATGCCGCGTGGCGTAGCCGGTGGACGAGCGTCTTTCAGCGCTTGCATTGGACCGATCCACAACAACCGCCGACCCTCTCGTTGAAACACTCTTTCAGTTGTGTTTACGCCTATGGCGCACCCCCACGCTACTTCGCGCTGTCCGACAGCATCTTCCTGAGGGAAGCGAACGTGGTGTTCCAACTCAATGGCAAAGTGGTCCGCAAGTGGACCAGTCTTGTCACGGCGCATCACGAGAAACTGGCGCTGGAGGACGGCCTCGCTAACCTCTTGGACGATTTCCTTCCCCGGAATATTCAGGACTTCCTGACCGATCTGGTTCTGGGAAATTCCGCCGATGTCCCGCCGGTCCGATGAACCCGCCGGTCCGATGAAAAAGATTTGCATCATGGCCGGTGTGTTGGTGACGGTGGCATCTGCCGCGTTCGCGCAGGGAGCCGCGATCCGGAACTGCCCGGCGCCGCCGGGAGCCGTCAATGTTGCCTTCCTTCTGGAGTACCGCCTGCCTTGCGCGGCGTTTTGGGCGATATTGCTTTGCCGGGCGAGCCGTTTGACTCCAGCGACGTAATTGTCAAGGGACATAAATATCGCCGCTACATCTTCGTCTGGAATGCCGGCGCCCGGTGGATCGTAGCCATCGAGCAGGGCGGCATAGCGCTCCGCACGGCAGTGCTGGCTTACAACCTCGGCAAGGACGGCAAGACCGCCACCTTGATCAACAAAGGCGCCGAATTTACGAACGACGTATGCGGGGCTGCGACCAAGCTGGCAGGACGCTGAAATCGGAACAGCCCCTTGTTCTATAAATTCGCAAAGATTTCTACAGCTCCGGTTCAAATCCCGATCAGCTCGATTTCGTCGAAGCTCACGTCATCGTTGCGCGGATCGTACAGGCCGGTGGTTTTGGCGTTCGAGTGCCCGGCCATGCGTTCCGCTAGTTCGACGGGTCCGCCGTTCTTCAGCAAGCGGTGGTGCGGAGTTGTGGCACCGTCACTGGCTCAGTTTTGTATCCGATAACGCTGGACGTCGGTCCGATTTTCCGCGAGTGGGCATTGGCAAGGGAGCAGATGACCCGATTTGTCGAGCACTGACCGACCTTGATTCCTAGCTAGGCAACTCCGCCCTGTGCTGGTCACTACGTGGTAAAGTTTGGAACGGCGACGTGGCCACTTGTGCAGGCTCAACTTTCCGCAATGTCCCTTGCAACTTTGCGATATGGATGTGCTCCTGCCTGTTAGCTTGCCGCCGTCAACACGGCGTGAAACAACCTACGCAGGACAACCCGCCTCGAAGCAGATCAGATGACTGATGACCTGAAAATCCTCACCGCCCTGTTGCACGAAGCGTCGTTGTTTTCTACGGCCTTCCAGAATCACATCGATGACTATATCTCCGACTTCATGGGTGACCCGGAAGTCCGCCAGCCTTTCCTGGATCGTCTCTACCAGGACCCGAAGATGCGCCGTGAAATCAAGGACCTCAAAGCCTCAATACATTTGCCTGGCGAGGGCGCCACGCTTTCGCTCCTTATGAAAGGTCTCCTCATTGCGATACAGGCACTCCCCCCCGACAGCGACACGAAACTCGGGGAAATCATTGATGCCATCGCCGTCGAGATTTTCTACAAGCGCCTCGATGTGGTTAGTGAGGCCGAACCCACTGTAAACTAAGGCTCTCCTTTCCAGCGTGCGAGATCGAGGTCGGACATAAAGGTTGTGACTAAATCCTACGCACCTGGCCACTGCGGTAAGCCGGGTTGAAGGAGTAGGCGCATCGATACCGCGATGGGTGTCCTTATCGGCAGCTAACCGGGAACCGCAGCCGCGAGCGCCTTGACCTGCTGCGGTCAACGGAGCCATGCAATGCGAAGCCCCCACTGCGCGGGCGCATAGCCTTTGCCGCGCCGGCCGCGCCCGCCCGGTAACGTTTAGTTATCAGTTGTTGTGCAGTCTATGTGGTGGATGACGACCACTCAGACCGTTCACGTCTCACTGGAAGGTCGTTGAACCGTGACGTTGGCGTCGACGATCGTCGAGTCGAGTCCGGTCGCGGTGAATGACGAATATACGTTGTCCTGCACCGCCACTCCTCCCGTCCCCGGAGGCACACCGTTCAGTACATACGCGGGAACAGTGAAGCTGCCCGGATCCGCGCCGAGGCCCGTGGTCCACAACGTGAGGATCTCGTTCGGCACGGCGGAATTGGTGGTGGTGATGATCGCGCCAGTGCCGTTGTCGGTCGCGACGGCGGTGTTTGGCCCGAAATAGTTGATTCCCACCGTGCTCGCCAGCACCAGGATCGGCGCGGGGGCGCTGGTAACGCCGCGATAGGTCACCGTGATGACGCCGTTGCCCAGCGGGGTGGCCGCGGGCAGCACCGCCGCGAGTTGACTGGGGCTGGTATAGTACAGCGCCGGATGCGTGGTCGTGCCATTCACCACCGCCGTGACGCTGCTTCCGTTGAGCGTCTGCTGGAGTCCCGGTGCGCCGCTCGATTGCAGCACCGGCGCGCCCGGATCGGACAGCCCGCTCCCTGTAATGGCGATGATGCTGCTCGGCCCAACGCCGTAATTCGGATACAGGGGCGGGGTCCCGCTGGAATTGTTCAACACCTGGTTAATGACTGGGGTGGTTGCCGCCGGCGTCGCGCCAAAAGTTGTGTAGAGCAGGGTGATCACGCCGCTAGTATTGCTGGCGACGAACACCTTTGCGAGGTTCCCGGCGGCGGTCACCACCAGGACCTGGTAGCCGGGAGTAAGTTTGGGTGGGGATCGCGGCGGCTGTCGCGCCGGGCACATATGCCTGCAAGTTCGCCTGCGTGGTGGGCCCGAAATTCGCGTAACCGGCCGCGCCCACGCTGAATGCGGTCGCACCGTTCGGCAAAATTTATCGAATCTGTGACTTGGAGACGACTAAGGCGTTCTTTCCAACAATTTACGAGCAACCCTGGCCGAGAAACGCAGAGCCAATTTTGCTCCGTCAGGAATTAGTGTTCACCCTCGACCAAATCGTCAGCGGCGGTCGTAGGTGTTGAGCGAATCGCGCCACTTGGATGAGAAACGCTGTTCTTAAGGATTCACCATGCTCTCAGCGACCGCTCGGTTCGATGGATCAGCTTGTGGCAATCCCGTCAAACCGGCTCCAGGTTCTCGATACGATGCGTCCCTCCATGCGAGCGGTGCCGGCGATGATGAATCTCTAACCTTCGGCTCGCCCGGCACCTGGCGCAGCGCCAGTCATGCTGCTCCATGACCATGCGGCTGTGCAGCATGTAGACGCGCTGGACCAGAACGCCTAACGCCAGGAAATCTACCTGTCCAACTGCCTTCGCCACCAGCTCTTCGCCGTCAAACGCCGCCATCACCACTAAGCCTCGCTCCGGAGGGAGTTCGCCAATCTCGTAGCCCGTTAGCCGTTCGGCTCGCCGTTTCGTCATCGTGCCGCACCTTTCCTAGCCAATCACCAGGCGCCAATCGCCAAACTTCAGATCGGTACCCGGGACGACTTTTCAGGTCCGCGGCAATGGCCTTCTTGTCCGGCTTATATTCCACCCGTTCCACGCGCGACTCGAACTCCTTGCGATCCTTCGGGCCCACAATCTGAAGCAGCGCCTGCCAGACGTAGGCCGGCATGGTCAGGACAGCGTCCTTCTGGGCCAGCGGAATCGCGGTAACGTCAGTGATGAGCACAGAGTCGGGATTCTTCTGAATGCGCAGGCTCGACACGTTTCCCTCCAGCCGTTTGATGCCCCGGCGGTCAGGTGTGGCGAACTGCTCGATCACCTGGACCACGTAGTGCTCTAGTTCTTCCTGGACGCGCGCGATGAATTCCTTTCGACGCTCGATCCGCGCGATCTCGGCATCTGCGAACTCCTGCTGCTGCTTGCAGTGCCTGAGAAAGGCCACCACCGCGTCGCGCTTGTCCTTGGCCTTGCGCAGCGCCTGACCGATCTCGTCCAGCACAAGCTGGCGAGTCGCTTCATCCGCCGCCAGGTCGACCGCGTCGACAAACGCCGCGAGCGTATCTTCGATTTCGTACAGCGTGCAGTTGTTTGGTTGTACCGTTGCTGTCGCCATCGCTCACCTCGCTTCCGCCGCGTTTTCGGCGATGGCCGCTTGCGGTTCTTTTCGAGTTTCCTGCCCCAGTTCTAGCTCGCCCTGACTCTCCCGCACGTTCGCCCTCAGCTGTTCCAGCAGAACGTAGACGTCCTTGGCGCACAGCCGCGCCGGCTGCGCACTGCGGAACTGCCTGGGATGCGATACGCCGTGCTTGCGCAGTATGCCGTAGTACTCGGCCACACCGGTTGATCCGGCCAGCGCTTCAATCGACGCCTTAAGCGCCGTGAACTCGTTGGCGACACCGCGCGGCGAGCACATCCGTTTCCAGATCGCAGCAAGCTCTTCGGTGAGGACAGCCATGCTCTGAGGGGCACCGTTTGCTGCGTGATCCACAGCACTGATCTTTTTCGGATCGACCGGTGTAACAGGGGTTTCGCTAGGCGATTCCGGCTCAACCTTCACGTCGACCGGCGCGCCCCCCAGCCATTCCTTCAACACGTCAGCCAGTTCCTTGCCCGGTTTTGGAAACACGTCAGCCGCGAGCTTGGGGCAGCGTGTCTTGGTGATGATGAGCGTATTCTCCTGATCCATATCGCCGCAGACATCGAACTCGTACTCGATGCCGTCGCGCATCACCGGCGCGAGGCCAACTTTTCGCGGCACCGTCTTGCCTGTTCGCTCCTCGCGGTCCAGAATCCACTCGGTCTTCGCTCGCATGCTCGCAAGGATATGGATCGGCGCGCTCACGATCTTGTCGATCAGGGCGTTGTGCAGCGGTGTTACCTCTTTCCAGGCTGCAAAGCTGTTGGGGTTCTGCATCCGGCGTGCGGCCCGGTCGACTCTCTCGAGTTCGCCGTCCTTGCCCATCCAGAAGTGGGACAGCGAGTCAATGCACAGCACCCGGTATCCATTTGCGGCAACATGGTCGATAATCTCGATGAGCCGCGCCGGGTCGTAGGATTCGAGCTTCAGCACGTCGAAATCAAACAGGTCGGCGTACTTGCTGGCACTGCCGCGTTCAGTATCGACCAGAGCCACCGGGCCATCCAGTTCGGCTGCGAGCCGAAGCATGGTGTAGGTCTTTCCGCTGCCGGATGGCCCGGTGATCGCCAAGCGGATCTTGGCGTCCCGTTTTACGGCTTTGAGGAATTCAAGTGGTGCCGGTCTTCGGACGGCGGTATGATTTGGTTGCGATTCGTTTCTGGTAACAGGACGATCTGTCGCGGCAGTCGGTCTAGCCACCGGCTGCTGCGCGCTTTCGGCTTCATGTCCGTTGCGTGCGGATATCAGCATTTCTCTTTCTGCCTCTGAACTGAATGACTGGGTGTCTGTGTGCGGCGACTTTGGCGCGGTGATGCCTCAACGAAGTGTTGGGTCCCTTTCGGGTATGGTCGCGCTCGGGTGCCTTCGGTGAGCTAACGGCCACACTGACTATTTGGCGGCAGTATTGTACGATTGCCACCAGGTGGGCGCGTTCGACCGGGACTACGTATTCGGGGTTGCCAGCGATGCGCAGCGCCTCGGCCAGGTAGTTTCGGATGACGCTCTGAGTTTTCGCGCCGTGGCACACCGGACATGGTTCCGGTCCCCAGGGGTCGATGCCGCCCGGATCGAAGCCCGATCCACCACATTCATCACAGCTGGTCTCGAGCTCCACGACGTACGGTGGCCGTGTTTCCGGACGCGTCGTCTCCCGAACTCTCCCGCTGCTATGCCTATCAGCACCGCTCATGTTAAGCATACGTATCATCATGATGCCATACAACAGCGCTCTGGTCAAGCAAGCCAAGACTCTTCGATTTGTGTAGAATCCAGGAGTGGCGTTGAAGAAGAACCCGGCTGCCGTCGCGTTGGGCAGGTTAGGTGGCAAGGTTGGTGGAAAGCGTCGTATGCATGCAATGTCTCCAGACGAAAGGGCAGAGTTCGCTTCAAAGGGCGGTCAAGCTGGTGGAAAAGCGCGCGCGGCCAAGCTCACCAAAAACCAGCGCTCCGAGATAGCCCGCAAAGCAGCCGCCGCACGCTGGGGCAAGGGCGGGAAACGTTAACACCGGGCTGTTTCCCTTTAGTATTCCACACCGAATTCCGCGACTCCGTGGATTGATGCCCTAACTGGTTAAGGAGCGTCGGCTTGGCGCAGCAGGTCCAAGAATCTGCGTGGCGCAAGGATCTCGACGCCTTCGTACTGTCCGAGCCCAACCAAATCGTGATCGCCGCTTACGATGTAGGCCGCGTCACCTTCGAGCGCGCATTCCAAGTAACGATCATCGGTTGGGTCTTCGGCCACAACTTTCAGCCTGTGCTGTCCCGGCACAAGTATCGCAAGGCTGGCAATATCCTCCACAAATTCCAGAATCTCTGCTTGGGACCAGCCGTGGCGCCGTCTGATTTTCGGGTAGCTCAAGACGCGTCGCAATTCGTCCAGGATCGCCGCCGACCTCACCAGGTGAAACCGCTCCGCTTTCCAGGCCTTGAGAATCCTTCCCGGAACACCATTTTGGCTGAGCACGCCGCTTACGACGACATTGGCATCCAGGACCGCCCGGATCATTTCGTTTTCTTGCGGCCGCGCTGCGCTCGAACGGCGCGCACCGCTCGCTCCACCTCGGGTTCTATGACGGCGGGCTTAGTCTTGGCGGTCGATTTCCAGACCTTTTGCACCTTCTCCCACACGCGCTCGCGGCGTTTGGAACGGTCTTCGAGCTGCCACAGTGGTACCACGGCGGCCATCGGCTTTCCAGCCCGTTCGATGATGAACTGGTCACCTTTGTAATACACCTCTTCGACCAGTTGTCCCAGGTTCTGCCGCGCTTTGAGCGCGTTGATCCTCTTGACCATAAATCGGAGCTCCGCCCGGCGATATGCGAACTATATCAATCCTATCAATTGATCAAACGAAACTTCTGGAACGTGGCGTTGACTAGCCGGGCGTGCGACATCACGATGGACATGTTGGCGTTGGTACCTCCGTGGTGGACACTACCTCCGTGCCAACCTGCCCGGATAGGGATCCGGACTGGCGTCTATTCTAGATGGCATCCCCAGAGCAGCAAGATCCAGTAAATAGGTTGGAGCGACGCGCGTTCGCCGGCGGGCGCAAACATGATCCCCAATGCAGCACCTCGCAGCCGTCCTCCCCTCCTGGTACCCGACATTCCCGACAATAGCCATTTAAATCGCTGACAACACAGGTCGGATTATGGTCGGGGCAGGTGGGAGGAACCGGGTTTTCCCGCCTTGAAAACCCGACATCCACCGTTCATTCCTCGGCCTGGTCCGATTCCATGTCGGGTTCCTCGGATGGCGCCGGAAATAGAGTGTCCCTGCGAAAATGCAGTACGTCAAGAACAGCACCGCCAATCGTTCGCCTCACTGTGAGCGTCTCACGGCTGGCATCGACAGACGCCAGCGGCCCTTTTTGGTGTGCCGAGCATGTTCGACAGCTCGAAGGTGAAAGTCCTTTTGACAACCTGATGGAGGTGAAGTCATAGCGAAGCGCAAGGGCGTCGTCGCGAGGCGGGGTCTGAAAGAAGCGTGGAGCAAACGTGCGAGCCGATGTACAAGAACCGGATCTGAGGCATACGGCGCCGGGCGAGCTGGCAAATGACAGCGAAGCCCATATCCATCAAGGGCGCTGGTTGTAAATTCGGCGGTTGCGCGCGGAAGGCGGTCGAACTTACCTCGGGAGCTCTGTTGCGTGTCGCGGAATCGTGACTGAAGGCGTCGCAAGGTGCTTTGATCTCGCAGCAGAAGTCAGCAGAGGGCAAATTAGTCCGGCAACGGATGAAGGCCCGAACCGTGATCGTGGGTAGTAGTGCGCGGCTCTCATGAAGGCCATGCGCCAGCCAATCCGCTTCGGCGGAGCTTGCCAGGGGCGGATAGGGTGAAGCCCGAAAGGAACCTGGGAGCGGCGAAGCCTTCGTGGCGACAAGCGAAACGAACCTCCGGCCCACACGGGCTTAAGTCACGGAACCGCCGTATGCGGACCCGCATGTACGGTGGTGTGGGAGGGGAGGAGCCGCGAGGCTTCCCCCTATCCCGATTGTGCCGAGCATGTTCGACAGCTCGAGGGTGAAAGTCCCTTTGACAACCTGATGGAGGTGAAGTCATAGCGAAGCGCAAGGGCGTCGTCGCGAGGCGGGGTCTGAAAGAAGCGTGGAGCAAACGTGCGAGCCGATGTACAAGAACCGGATCAGAGGCATACGGTGCCGGGCGAGTTGGCAAATGACAGCGAAGCCCATATCCATCAAAGGCGCTGGTTGTAAATTCGGCGGTTGCGTGCGGAAGGCGGTCGAACTTACCTCGGGAGGTCTGCTGCGTGTCGCGGAATCGTGACTGAGGGCGTCGCAAGGTGCTTTGATCTCGCAGCAGAAGTCAGCAGAGGGCATATTAGTCCGGTAACGGATGAAGGCCCGAACCGTGATCGTGAGTAGTAGTGCGCGGCTCTCATGGAAGGCCATGCGCCAGCCAATCCGCTTCGGCGGAGCTTGCTAGGGGTGGATAGGGTGAAGCCCGAAAGGAACCTGGGAGCGGCGAAGCCTCCATCGGCGAAAGCGAAACGAACCTCCAGCCTTCACGGGCTTAAGTCACGGAACCGCCGTATGCGGACCCGCATGTAACACATCGCCCATCGCGCGCCCCACTACCTGCACAACCCGGTAAGCCGCGGTCGGTTCTAGGTATATGTCATCCCCATCGACCCAGCCAACGCAGTCGCCTCGCGGTGAGTAGTAGCCGGAAGTATTTCGGCGCCAGCCATAGGTTTGCGGCCATGGATACGGTTGATCGCCGCTCCGGTCTGCGAGGTGCGCACGGCCCGATACCAGCGCTGCACGCAGCAGAGTCAAAAATGTTGCCGCGGGCTCGGCCGCGGCGTGGTGCTTCTCCCGGACTGCCGCCGCCTGAAGGAGGGCGTTCCAGCAACGGGTCGTCAAACTGGAACGCTCGGCGGCGGTTATGGCGCCGCATCCCTCGGCAAAGAGCAGGTAGCTTTCGAAGCTCGCTTGCAAATTTGCGATTATCTCCGGCGTGCGAGGATGACTGGTGCAACCAGGGGCTGAACCGCGGAGTTCTTTTACCCTGCGCTCGAGCATCGCCTGCAATTCCTCATAACGTTCTGCCATCCATTGCAAAAATCCAGTCATGGCCTGGACGTAGAGACCTGCCTCGGCGTCTCGCTGGCGTTCAGTCAGCTTAGCCGCTCCAACGGCGTGCTTTGGAACCTCCAAGATTAGGAGCCGGGCTTGAACGGAATGGCCGCGCGGTATATCTTCGCCCGTTGAAATTATTAGCGCCCGAGGTGGCTTGGTCTCACGCAAACGAGCGGCTGAATCCAGGCGGCTGCGGCCGGCGTGATTCCCTGCGGCACGGAAGACTCTTTCGGCCGCAGCGTTGTATCGCGCAACGTCGGCGCCACCTTGCGGGGCGAAATCGTCGATAGTGAACAGCGCGTCCTTAGCGTGAAACGCCAGAACCTCTAGCGCGTTAGCCGTCGAAGACCATCCGCCCGGCAGGTTCAACCGATTCATGCCCAAACCGAAGTGTTGCTGCGCGAGAGCGGCGAGTTCAGACTTGAATCCGCCAGTCGGACCCACGAGATGGATCGAAAAATCCGATTCGCCGAACACGGCGCGGACTGTGGCCGCCTGAAGCGGAAAGCTGACTGCTGGCGGAGCAAGTGCCACCAGTCGTAGACTAGCCCGCACCGCTCGGATAAGCTGATGACGGTCGGCTGGCACTTGCAATCTGTAATGCGACAAGGCATTCGGAAGCCGCACTTTGACCCCGGAAACCGCGCCCATCTTTCCAATGGCTCCCCCAGCGTGGAGGTATAACCAGCTTCCGTCAACGTTGCACCAGCCGCTGTGCGTCTGAACCCGCTCCTCGCTTGCGGCGGTCGAAAAAGACTGAATGGCAGCGCGCGAGTACTCTTTTTGATGGGGACATATAATTGCTCCGGGCCCCATCTTCTCGATCGGCCACGACATACTCGCAAACCTGGAAGCGGCTAGTGGAAATTCGAACTGATGGCCCAGCAGCTCGGCGTCGATTTCGAACTCGCGCGTGGTTTCTATTCCATCGTCCAGAATCCTGCTGGTCTTGATGGTGGCCACAAAGTTGGTCAGCTGCACTTCTTCAAGCTGCCCTTGTTTATCTTCGGATACTCGGAAAAATCCCCGCGGTGTCCCTTTAAATTGGTGCGGCGGCATGGCTGCCTGTCGCAGTGCCTGCCTGGGTTGGCCCACTTCTGGTGGAACGCGCGCGCCTTTCTTTTGCGCTGCGCTCATAAAGCCAGCCAATCCCGGGCGCTAACCCGTTTTTGCTGATCCGAGGTGTTACACGCTTCGAACCACGGAACCCATACTAGCGAGGCGGGGATAGACGTCATGCGAACCGGCATGAGCGTCTGAATCTCTATAACGATCGCGAGGGGGAGCAGACTGTGGGGAACACAGGTACCGTGGCACATGTGGTGGTCCTCGACAGGTCTGGACGCCGCGGTCAACGGCGCGTTAGTTCAATATTTCACTTTCGGATCACGCCAGAAACTTCAAGCGCGGCCCGACCGCAGGTACTTAGGCGCTGGTCTCGTGCTGTTCAGCGCACCGTTGATGCAGTGAGACGCGTTTGGCGCTCACATTCCGTGTCGAACCCTAGTACCTGGAGTTACCTTACTGCACTCAGCCGCACACTGCAAGGGCAGATCGAGCGTGACGCAGCTTGTGATCGAACCCATGCCCAGCGTCGCTGACCGATACCACTCAAATTGCACATACCCGCCGCCGAAATCTCCGCCGTCATCGGCTTCGCGTTTGACCACCGGCAACATCAGAAAGAACACTTTGGCATCGGTGAAGCCATGGCTCCAGTGCGGGTTTGTCATTCGGCGGCACGCCGGGCCTCCAACATTCGTCGGCATTTGCCGGCGGACCCTAGGTTTCGAATTACAGCGCGGCGACGATGTCGGTCTTTTTAAAGTCCGCTCCCTTAAACAGGAGCGGCTCGTCGGTGATCTTTGAGAGCGCGTAAGCGAAACAATCGCCGAAATTCAAACCGGCCGCGTGGCGGCCGCGGCCAAAGTCATGGAAGGCCTGGCGCGCGACCTGCGCCTGCTCGACCGTAACAGCTTCGATCACGATCCCAATACGGCGGAACAACGCGTCACACTGTCGCAGCACTTCGGAGCCGAATTGGCCCTCGATTACGATCGAAAGTTCGAGGAAATTCCCCGCTGAAATGCGGCAGTGCGGAGCCTGGCTGATGGCCCGGATGTAGAGCTCGGAATCCGGCTCTTGCGCCAGAATCGAGACCAGCGCCGAGGTGTCGAGAATCATCTTGGAAGACCGTGCTCGTCGTAGAGAAATTCAGCATGATCGAGATACGGGCGCTTGATGTGCACGGCGGCACGGCGGGCGATGGCACGGATGTCGGCTGCGAGCGCCTCGGGATCGCGCTTATGAAGACGCTCGTATCTTTCGCGCAGGGCTTCAGTGACGGCCCGGGTAAGGGTTTCCCCCGTCTCGTGCGCGATAGCTTGGGCAAGACGGTGGGCCTCGGGATCCTTCACGTTCAA
>CAWCJS010000005.1:0-295770 GCA_963795795.1 uncultured Actinomycetes bacterium
AACGCGATCGAGATGCCCGCGTTACAGCGCCGCTGGCGTGGCCGAGCCTGCAGGAGATGACGTTGACAGGATGCCTTCAGCGGCGAGATCCGGACGGGGCGCGGGCGGCTCATAACTGACCAATATGCGCGCACGACCGGCGTACAGCGGAAGGCCACGTCACCCCGCGGAATCGGCGATCTAGCACCGTGCCTAGCTCGGTCCAGATCACGTCCAGTCACTGTTGCTGTTCAATGGTCAGTGCGCGGGAACCGCCGTTCGGTACGCGTGACGGCTCTTCGGTGATCACCGGCCAGAGACGCGCGATCAGGTCGATCTGTGCGCCTTGTCGTCCGGATCTGCCTTATGAGCGGGGCTGTGATGTGTAGAGCAGGCCGGGCAGGGCCTTGTTAGCCATGGTTTGCTTCGGTCAGAGGAGCGGGTCGAACATGAACTCCCGGACCTCTTGCGCACAGCGGCAGGCGGCCGCGATCTTTGCGGCCCATTCGAGGGCAGCCTCCCGTGTGGGCACGTCGACGATGGTGACTCCTCCCCA
The DNA here is from genome assembly GCA_963795795.1 of uncultured Actinomycetes bacterium. Lineage (GTDB taxonomy): Bacteria > Actinomycetota > Actinomycetes > Streptosporangiales > Streptosporangiaceae > Palsa-504. Next base: position 536 of record CAWCJS010000005.1, read on the forward strand.
CAGCTCCTTGGTCTGCGGATAGGTGCCGACGGTGACCGTCCCGTCACCGGCCACCATGACGGGCTCCACGTCCTCGTCCAGGCCGCCGGCGAAGAGGTACACGCCGGCATCTTTGGCTTCGTCGATCACCGCGTGTGCGGCGCTGGCCACCTCCGGCCCGTCCTCGTCGGGAATGTGGTCCATCGCGTCGCTGGGGAACGAAATCAGGTATCGCGTCATCTTAAGATTCCTCCCGCCTCGGCGGCCTGCTCCGGCAGGCCTTGACCTGTTAGACGAACGCGTCGCTCGGGATTCAGCGCTCGTCGGCAAGTTCCGGGGAGATCTCCAGCGACGCGGTGACCGCGGCTGGGACGGGCTCGCCACGGCGGCCATCGAGAGCCGTCAGGCGGCTTCGGCGCCGAGCTGGCGGAGGAAGCTCCGGTTGTCGGTCCTGACGAATTCCTCGACGAGCCGTCCGCGGTCATCGAACCTGAAGATGCTGATGAGGTCCCAGATGACCCGTGCTCCGTTAGGCTCGAGCTCTCCCGCGGGTGAGTGGGTGAACGGGCCCGTGAAAGTGCCCTCGATCCAGGTCTGGCAGGCGATGAGATCGCCCTCGGCGATGATGATTCCCCGGTGGATGGTCCGGTCCTCGAAGGCGGCGCGGATCGACTGAAAGTACTCGGTGAGCCCGGCGTAGTCGCTGTCGAATCCGTCGGGTCCGTGGAACGCGAAGTTCTCGGTATCGAAGTACGAGTCGACCTCCTCCTGACTCTCGCCGGAGATCTCTAGTTCTCCGGCCCGCACCAGGCGCGCCACCAGCTCGTCTCGGGTATTCGCGTGGGTCATGTCGTCTCCCTTTCGCTATGTCCCTTTCCTTCACCTTGGCCGGCGCAGAGGTATCGCACAAGCGAGTGTTACTGAGGACAGTCATGCGAAATACTCATATCTTGAGTAAACTGGCCCGGTGGCGAATCTGACGCTGACGGGTTTGCGCGTCGTCCTTGAGGTGGCGCGCACCGGATCGTTCAGCGCGACCGCCGAGCGGCTCGGCTACACGCAGTCCGCCGTGTCGCGCCAGATCGCCGTGACCGAGAAGGCCGTGGGTACGCCGCTGTTCGAGCGGCACGCCCGAGGGACCCGGCCGACACCGGCCGGTGAGGCACTAGCCCGTCACGCCGGCAAGGTGCTAGACGACATCACGGCCGCCACGCAGGAACTGGCCGGCATGCGCGACCGTCTCGCCGGCCGCCTGGTCGTCGCGGGCTTCCCGACGGCCACCGCGGCGCTGCTCCCGCGCGCCATAGCCAGGCTGACGGCCGCGCACCCCGGGCTCAAGGTGCAGCTCACCGAAGCCCCCACACCGGCGCAGCTGGCAGCGATGCGCCGCGGACGAACGGAAGTCGCGATCATCGCCACCGGCGACGGACTGCCGGACTACGACCTGCAGGGCCTGCGCCTTACCGCGCTGCGCAGCGCCCGCGGCGCCGGAGTCGCGGTCGCAGAATCACACCCCTTCGCCGCCCGGGAACAGATCGAACCCGGCGAGCTCACAGACCAGGGCTGGGTCGTCGGGCCCCGTTCCGGCGACGCCCCCGAGTTCGGCGTATGGCCCGGCATCGCCGAGCCGAGGATCACGTTCACAGCCCGCGACTGGCCCACCCGGCTCGGGCTCGTCGCCGCCGGTCTCGGGATCGCCCTGGTGCCCGGCATCGCCGCCCAGGCCGTGCCGAGTGGCGTGCGCTGGATCCCGATCCACGACGACACCGGCGGGCTGCGGCGGGCCGTCTGGGCGGCGACCAGTGACAATCCGAGCGCAGCCGCGACCGCCATGGTCCGCGCTCTGGAGGAAGAGGCCAGTTCCCAGGCGCGCGACGGTACACAGGACTGGCCTCACCGGCAACGTCACCCTTAGGGTCTGGCCAGCCGACGGGTGCAGCCGAGACGCTGGGCTTCCCGGCCGCCCGGCGGCTGCCGTACGTGTGCGTGGACATGCCGCAGGGCTTCCCCAGCTCGATCCCGCCGGTGCTGGCCGCCACCACCAACCTGGCCGTGGTCCGGATGCACGGCCGCTAAGACAAGTGGGACAGCACGGACACCTACGAGCGGTTCGGCTACCGGTACACCGAGCAGGAGCTGGACGGGTGGGCGGCCCGGATCCGCGGCCTGGCCGATGACGCAGAGGTAACGACGTCCTGTTCAACAACTGCCACAGGAACTAGGCCCAGGTTAACGCCCGGCACCTCGCCGACCTGCTCGGCGCCTGACCACCACCCCCGACGGAACCGGTACCCGGCACTCCGGCCCAGCTACAGCAGCCTGCCGGACCAGCCCGGAGCAGGCGGGCAGGATGCAGACTTAGCTCATGCCTGGTTACTTTGTCTTGCTCGTCGACATCAATGATCACGACCGGTACGCGGAGTACGTCCGGGCGGTCCCGCCGACCTACGCTCGCTACGGCGGGCGCATGGCGATCCGCGGGCCGGTCGTGGAGGTCATCGAGGGAGCCCTGGAGGTCAGGGAGGACACCCGGCTGGTCGTCCTGGAGTTCGAGTCGGTCGATCAGGCGCGCGCATGGTGGACGTCCCAGGACTACCAGCGGATCCGTGAGCTCCGCGAGCCGCCGGTGGCGGCCGCACGGGGCTTCCTGGTCGGCGGGATCGACTTAAGCGGTGACGCTGCTGGCGGCCGCAGGCGGGCGTAACCCCGAACCGGCCCTCGGCCTCGATCAGCGCCGTGCCGCCGACCTCGACGGGTCGATCCTGCCGCCCGCATAGCAGCGACGCGGTCGTGAAGAGCACGGCGTCGGCCATGACTACGCGCCGGCGCCCGAGCAGGTCAGCCACCCGCCCTGCGAGTAGCAGCAGGCCGCCGAAGGTGAGCGCGTAGGCGCTCAGCACCCTTTGCAACCCTGCTCGGAAAAGCGCAGCCCGGCCCCGATCGAGGGCAGCGCCGCGATCGTGATCGTGCCGTCCAGGAGCACCATGAAAACGCGCCGCAGAGCAGCGCGAGCGCCCGCCAGCGGCGCGGATCCAGAACGGCGGACGCCGCGCGCCCGGCCGATGCGGACGATTCCAATCGTCAACCTTTCAGGGTCGTTTCCAGCTGCCGCGGCGCGATCCGGCGCTGGGATCGTCCGGGCGGCCGGTGGTGCATACCCCGCGGCGCCGGGAAACTGGGCGCCCGCGAGCCGCCCAGTTCGCCTCCCGGGCGGTGTATATACCGGGCGGAGGGACGACGTGATGCGGAAGGGAAGGGCGCGCGGGATGGTGACAGCCGATCTGCTCGTGCGGGCGCGGGCCGGAGATGGCGAGGCGTTCCGGGAGCTGACCGGGCCGCACCGGCGGGAGCTGCAGGTGCACTGCTACCGGATGCTCGGCTCCATCGCCGACGCCGAGGACGCCGTCCAGGAGACGATGCTGGCCGCCTGGCAAGGCCTCGGCAGGTTCACCGAGGAACGCGCCTCGCTGCGCACCTGGCTGTACACGATCGCCACCAGCCGGTGCCTGAACGCCCGCCGCGCCGCGAGCCGCCGCCCGGCCAGGGAGATAGCAATGTACCGATATCTAGCGGACGGATGTGGACCGGCCGCCGCGACCGCCATTCTCGCCGTGACCGACTTCCGATGCTTCCAGAGATGAGGAGTGAGAGGTTGATGACCTCTAAGGGCCTTTTCCGAGAGCCTGCGGACCACGGCAATCGGTGGCGGAACCCAGTAGCAGTTGGTGCATTCCGTGCTTAGTCAGCTAATGGCGGCCTTTAGGCGGATGAGCCGCGTCTCACACCTCATCGCGGGTTGGCGCACCGGGCTCTCTCGCCCCGTGCTCATCCTTCAAGCGGGAAACGCCCTCAACTACTTCGGTTACGGGCTCATTCTTCCCTTTGAGATCATCTATCTGCACCAGATACGTGGCTTTTCAACGTCGACAGCCGGACTGGTTCTCGCGGCGACCATGGGGACGGCCGCAATCGCCACCCCGCCGACGGGAGCGCTGCTCGACCGGTACTCCGCCAAAGCGATCGTGGTCGCAGGAAGCTTGGCGAGCGCCTTTGGCTACGCCGGCTTCGCCTACGTAGACCGTCCCTGGCAGGCGTTTGCCTGCTCGATTGCCAGCGGAGCCGGGCTCGGCGCGGCAGGAACGGCCAACCGGGTATTGATCATCACGTTGGTCAAGCCCGAGCAGCGAGCGGCCTCCGTCGCGCTTGGCCGCGTCGCGGGCAACTTCGGTATTGGTTCCGGCGCGACCGTAGCCGGCTTCATCGTCGCATCCGCACAGCGGCTCAGCTCGTTCCAAATTCTCTATTTCTTCGACGCTGTCACCTTCGCCGGGTTCGCGCTGATCGTGCTCGCTGCCGTGCCGATCCCGCGAGCCGGGATCGTCACGAGCGACAGACGCCAACGGAACCGGCTTTCGCGCGGTCGCTCGAGATCGGCTCTTCCTCACTGTGATCGCAGCCAACATCGTGCTCATCGTCGTCGGCCACGTGTTCTTCTCCAACATCCTGCCACCATTTGCAAGGACCCACACACCGGTCGGCCCCGGCGCGATCGGGATCATCATTCTCGTCAACACGTCCTTCGTCGTCATCGCGCAGATCCCGGCGGTGCGCGTAGTGGCACGGATGCGACGCACACACGCTTTCGCGGCGGCAAGCGCGCTTTTTGCGGTCAGCCTGCTCGCGGTGTTGCCAGCGACGCTGATCCACTCGGAGCTCGCTGCGACGAGTCTCCTCGTCGGCGTTGCGATCGTCTTCGCAATCGGCGAATGCGTACACATTGTCGTTCTCGGGCCGCTGGTCGCGGACATGGCTCCAGCCCATCTGCTCGGCCGCTACATGTCTCTCTACGGTCTGGCCTTCACCATTTCCCTGGCCCTCGGCCCGGCGATTGGTGGCCTTCTCCTGCAGACCTCACCTGACGCCGTCTGGTGGGGTGGCGCGCTTGCCGCGGTGCTGGCCGGAGCCGTCCTGCTTCGACTCGGCGGCCGCATTCCCGACCCGCTCCTATCGGCCGCGCCACGATCATTTACACAGAGGGTCGGACGCCCCTTCCGGCCGGGTCGCGCTGAGCCTGGCGGGGGCGACCGCCGACGGGGCGTTCGGCAGATCTTGCCCGTTGGTAAGAGTGCGGCTCAGGCGGGCACCGATGGCGATCGTGCCGAGGCAGCCGACGCATAGCAGCGAGATCCAGACCGCCGCCGCGCCCGCGGCGATCAGGCCGGTGGCGATCGCAGGCGAAACGGTGAATGCCAGCGACTGGGCGACCGCGGAAAGCGAGTTAGCCCGGCCGCAGACCCGGTCGTCAGCCAGGGTGTTGACGAGCGGTGCCAGGGTCGGCGCCACGAAGGTTTCGCCGAGTCCGAACAGTGCGGTGAACATGAACACGCAGGTGACCCGGCTCGCCAGCGGGATCGGCAGCGCGGCCAGCCCGAACACCGCCCACGACACGGCCCAGATAAGGCCGACCAGCGCCAGCGCGCGGCTGCGCCGGAGCCGGCGGACGAGCCGCAGCACGAGCAGCTGTGTGGCGACGATAAAGGCGGTGTTGACGGTGAGCGACAATGCGACGATGTGCGCAGACATGTGGGCCTCGACCGTGGAGTAAGCGGGCAGGCCCGAGTCAAACGCTGGGGGGCCGGTGAAGTAGATGAGGAGGGAGGCGACCAGTATCAGCCGCAGCGCGCGGCTCGCCAGCACGTCGCGGTAGCCGACTCGCGGCTCATCCGCGCCCCTGGGTCGGTGCAGGCTCGGCAGGAAGGGGAGAGTGACAGCGAACAGCAGGCAGGATGCGGCGTTGGCCAGGAAGAGAGCCTGGAAGGTTCCCGGATGGTGGACGTTGGCGACAATCGCGCCGACCGTCGTGCCGAGGCCGATAGCGGCGTTCTGGGTTGTGAAGTTGATCGCGAACGCCCGCCGCTGGGTTTCCGGTTCCGGATTAAGGCCGGCAATCATGGTCCGTATTGCCGGGAACATCGGCGCCCAGGTCGCGCCGTATAGCAGCAAGACCGGCAACGCCGTAGCCGCGTTGTGCGCCCACGCCAGCAGGACCTGAGCGGCGGCCTGGCCGACCACGACCCCGGTGAGTACGCGGCGAGCGCCAATCCGGTCGAGCAGGATGCCGACGAGCGGGACGACGAGCAGGCCAGCCCCGGCCGAGGCGGTCAGCAGGCCGCCGACGACCGGCAGGGTGACGCCCCTGACCTGGTGCAGGTAGATGAGGATGAACGCTATGACCAGGCCCGTTCCGAGCATCGACACCGTGTTGCCCGCCAGGAACAGGCGTGTCGCCGGGGACATTCGGATAGTGGGCATGGCTTCCGATGCGGACGATTCCAATCGTCAACCTTTCAGGGTCGTTTCCAGCTGCCGCGGCGCGATCCGGCGCTGGGATCGTCCGGGCGGCCGGTGGTGCATACCCCGCGGCGCCGGGAAACTGGGCGCCCGCGAGCCGCCCAGTTCGCCTCCCGGGCGGTGTATATACCGGGCGGAGGGACGACGTGATGCGGAAGGGAAGGGCGCGCGGGATGGTGACAGCCGATCTGCTCGTGCGGGCGCGGGCCGGAGATGGCGAGGCGTTCCGGGAGCTGACCGGGCCGCACCGGCGGGAGCTGCAGGTGCACTGCTACCGGATGCTCGGCTCCATCGCCGACGCCGAGGACGCCGTCCAGGAGACGATGCTGGCCGCCTGGCAAGGCCTCGGCAGGTTCACCGAGGAACGCGCCTCGCTGCGCACCTGGCTGTACACGATCGCCACCAGCCGGTGCCTGAACGCCCGCCGCGCCGCGAGCCGCCGCCCGGCCAGGGAGTGGGACATGTCCAAGTTCGAACCGCCCGTGCCGACCCCGCGCGACGAGGCCGTCTGGCTGCAGCCGTTCCCGGACGCCCTCCTCGACGGCGCCGCCGAGGAGGGCGGGCCGGAGGCCCGCTACGAGCAGAGCGAAGCGATCTCGCTGGCCTTCGTGACCGCCCTGCAGCTGCTGCCGCCCCGCCAGGTCGCCGTCCTGATCTTGCGGGACGTCCTCGGCTTCCGCGCCCGCGAGGTAGCCGGCATGCTGGACGTGACCGTCGACTCGGCCAACAGCACCCTCAAACGAGCCCGCGCCAGCCTCCAGCGCCGGCAGCCGGCCGGCCACCAGCCGCCGCCCGCCGCTGGCTCACCCGCCGAGGACGCGATCGTGGCCAGGTTCGTCCGCGCGTGGGAGGCGGCCGACCTCGGTGCGCTGGTGGCCCTGCTGACCGGCGACGTCTTCATCGCGATGCCGCCGGTGCCGTTCGGCTACGAGGGCCGCGACGCCGTGGCCCGCTACTGCGCCAGCCTGTTCGGCGCGGGCCGCCGGTTCGACCTCATCCCGGCCCGGGCCAACGGCCAGCCGGCGTTCGGCGCCTACCTGCGCGGCCCGGACGGCATCCGCCACGCGACCGGCTTTTGGGTGCTCACCCTGGCCGGCGGACAGATCAGCGGCATGACCCGCTTCGAGGCCAGCGTGCTGCCATGGTTCGGGCTACCGCGCTCACTCCCGAGCCGGTAGTCGGTACCGCGCCATGGAGAGGCTGCACGCGCCGAGCGAGTTCTTCCGCATCCGCAGGCTGGGCGAGGGGATGCGGGCCTGGGAGGAGCTGCGGCGACCGCTGGCCGACGGCCCGCACCGGCTCGCGAGCCGGGAGGGCGGCGATGGCTGAGACGCCGTATACCGCCTACTCCTACCTGGAAGGCCGCCCTTTATGGCCCTTATCAAGGCTTTTGCGCAGAATGCCGTTGATCGGGCCGAACCTCTTACCCTCGCTGCCGCCTATGCACAGTGTCGCGACGCGGCGCTGGCCGAGTCTGCGATCGGCGCGATCGGCCTGGAGATCGAGTCACATCTGGTCGACCTCGACCACGTCGCTGACCCCGTTCCCTGGAGACGCGTCGAAGCCATCGCGGCCGTGGTCGGGAGGGTCGCGCCGGGCACCGCGGTGACCGTCGAGCCCGGCGGGCAGATCGAGCTGTCCGGGCCGCCGGAAGCCGGAGTCGGCCCGGCGGTGGCCCGGCTCAAGTACCAGGGCACCGGCGCCCGGCTTGCCCTGGCCGAGCGCCGTCTCGGGCTCGCCTTTGCGGGGGCTGATCCGGCGCGCCCGTCCCGGCGGGTCAACCCGCGGCCGCGTTACCGCGCCATGGAACAGCACTTCGCGGCCACCGGCCGGACCGCGGCCGGGCGGGTCATGATGAACTCGACCGCCGCCCTGCAGGTCAATCTCCAGGCCGGCCCCAAGGGCGAGTGGCCGGCCAGGGTCGCGCGGGCCTACCGGCTCGGTCCCACCCTGGTGGCGATCGCGGCGAGCTCACCCTGGCTGCACGGCCGGGATACGGGCTGGAAGTCCGTCCGGCAGCGGGCCTGGAGCGGGCTCGACGCGCGCACGTGCGGCCCGGTGCCGGGCTGCGCTCCGAAGGACGGCCGCGACGAGGCGCTCGATCCCGCCTCAGCCTGGGCCAGGTTCGCGATGCGCGCCCCGGTCACATTCGTGCGCGCCGGCGACGACGTCCTGGCGGTGGGCTGCTCAGTCCCGTTCTCGCGGTGGGCCAGCGGTGCGGTCAAGCTGGGCAACCGGCCGCCCACGGCCGCGGATCTCGAGACGCACCTGAGCACGCTGTTCCCGCCGGTCCGGCTCCGTGGCTACCTGGAAGTGCGCTACCTGGACATGTCCGCACCACGGTGGTGGCCGGCGATCGCGGCGGTCACCGCCACCCTGATGGACGACCCGGCCGCGGCCGACCTCGCGACCGAGGCGGCCGAGCCAGCGGCGCAGTTGTGGACCGAGGCGGCCAGGGACGGGCTCGCCAACGCCACGCTGGCCACGTCCGCGCGCCGCTGTCTGGCGATCGCCGCCGGCCGTGTTCCGGCCGAGCTCAGGCCGGCCGTGGCCGACCTCGCTGACCTTGTTGAGTCGAGTCGCTGTCCTGGCGACTTGCTGGCCGAGCGCGTGGGCGAGATCGGCCCGCTCGCCGCACTGGGAGAGATGGCATATGCATGATCTTGTCGTCCGCGACCTTGAGCAGGCCAGGAACCGGACGCTGGGGCTGACGGACCTGGACGACCCGACGCTGGTCACGCAGCACGACCCGCTGATGAGCCCGCTGGTGTGGGACCTGGCGCACGTCGGCCAGCAGGAGGAGCTGTGGCTGCTGCGGGCCGGCGACCCGGCCCGGCCCGGGATGCTCCCGCCAGCGGTGGACGCGCTCTACGACGCGTTCAAGCACCCCCGCGCCGAGCGCCCGTCGCTGCCGCTGCTGCCCCCGGTTGAGGCGCGGGCCTACGACCACGAGGTTCGCGGGCGGGTCCTTGACCTGATCGAGCACACGCCGACCGACGAGCTGTTCACGGCGGGCATGGTCGTTCAGCACGAGGAACAGCACGACGAGACAATGCTGGCCACGCTGCAACTGCGGCAGGGCCCTCCCGTGCTGCTGGGGCGCCGACCGCTGCCGCCAGGCCGCGACGTGAGGCCGGATCGCGTTTTCGTGGGCGGAGGGCCGTTCACCCTTGGCGTGGACGCGGCCAGTGAGCCGTTCTCGCTCGACAACGAGCGGCCAGCACGCACCGTGGACGTCGGGCCTTTCTGGATCGGCCGGGTCCCGGTCAGTAACCGGCAGTGGCGCGAGTTCATCGGCGACGGCGGGTACCAACGGCAGGAGCTGTGGTCCGCCCGCGGCTGGGCGCACCAGATCGAGGCCGGCCTGGAGCGACCATTGTTCTGGACGGCCGAGGGCACGAGGCGGCGCTTCGGGGTAGAGGAGGAAGTTCCGGCGGCTGAGCCGGTGCAGCACGTCAGCTACTTCGAGGCCGAGGCCTACGCCCGCTGGGCCGGGGGCCGACTGCCCACTGAGACCGAGTGGGAGAAGGCGTGCGCGTGGGACCCGGTCGCCCGCGGCCGCCGGGCCTGGCCGTGGGGATCGCAGCCGCCCGGACCGGACCTGGTCAACCTGGGCGGCGCGGGCCTGCGGCCGGCGCCGGTCGGGGCGTACCCGGCTAGCGCGTCGGCCTACGGGGCCGAGCAGATGATCGGGGACGTCTGGGAGTGGACGTCGTCGGACTTCGCGCCGTGGCCTGGCTTTACGCCGATGATCTACCGCGACTACAGCGTCCCGTTCTTCGGCGGGGACTATAAGGTGCTGCGCGGCGGCTCCTGGGCGGTGGCCCCGTCGACGATCCGGCCCTCGTTCCGGAACTGGGATTACCCGGTCAGGCGGCAGATCTTTACGGGCGTGCGAATGGCCTGGGACGCCTGAGTGTGCCGTCACATCGCCTGGCTTGGCCCGCCCCGGCGGCTGAGCGAGCTCTGCTTGAACCCGGGCACGGGCTGATCGTGCAGTCGTACGCGCCGCGCCGGCAGGCGCACGGGCGCATGAACGCCGATGGCTGGGCCGGCGGCTTCGTCGTCGCGAGCGAGCCCTATGACGACGACCCGGGCTGGGCCGACGTCCCCGACCATCACCTCGTCGACGTGGCCGACGGCGTGGTGACCGTCACCGAACTGGAGGCATGACCGAATGCCGGCACAAGACCGCGTCCGGGCTCATCCGGACTCCTATCTGGCCGAGTTGCGTGCGGACGTCCGCGCGGGCCTCACTGAGGAGCCGAAGTCACTGCCGCCGAAGTACTTCTACGACGAGCGTGGCAGCGAGCTGTTCGAGGAGATCACCAGGCTGCCCGAGTACTACCCGACCAGGGCCGAGACCGCGATCCTGCGAGCGCGCGCGGGCGAGATCGCCGAACTCTCGCGGTGCGAGTCGCTGGTCGAACTCGGCAGCGGCACCTCGGCCAAGACCGGCCTGCTGCTGCGGGCGCTCCGCGAAAGTGGCACCTTGCGCAAGTTCATGCCGTTCGATGTCGATCCCGCGGTCCTAGCCGACGCGACCGAGGCGCTGACAACGCAGTACCCGGGGCTGCGAATCGTCCCGTTCGTCGGAGACTTCGAGCGCGACCTGGGGGAGATTCCCGCGGCGAAGGGCCGCCGCATGATTGCCTTCCTGGGCTCGACCATCGGAAATCTCGAGCCGCCCGCGCGCGCCAGCCTGTACCGGAACGTCGCCGGCGTGCTAGCCGGCGGGGACACGTTCCTGCTCGGCACCGACCTGGTGAAAGACACCGGCCGGCTGCTGCGCGCCTACAACGACTCGGCCGGGGTCACGGCGGAGTTCAACCGCAACGTCCTGAAGGTCATCAACCGGGAGCTGCGGGCCGATTTCGATGTCGAGGAGTTCGAGCACGTCGCGATCTGGGACGTCGAGCGCGAGTGGATAGAGATGCGGCTGCACTCGGCCCGCGCGCAGGTCGTGACCGTCGGCGACCTCGGCCTGACGGTGTCCTTCGACGCGGGCGAAGAGATGCGGACTGAGGTGTCGGCGAAATTCCGCCCGGCCGGTATCAGAGCCGAGCTAGCCGGCGCCGGCTTCCGGACACTGAAGTTCTGGACCGACCCTGACGGCGACTTCGGGCTCACCCTCGCCGAGCTGGCCGGGCCGCAGGACGGCCGTTTCCGGCGAGTGCTCGCCCGCTTCGGCGACTCGCGCTGACCGCGGTTCAGGAGTCTTCGCCAGGCTCTTCGTCGACGACGTGGACGGCCCACGGCATCACCGGAACTGGCGCTGCGCATCCGCTGACCTGGCTCAGACTCGCGCGGTGTCCTTGCTGAATCGCCAGACCGCGCCCACGGCGAAGATCGCCAGCCACGCGATGACGTTGACGACCCAGGTCCAGTCCACGCCGCTGCCGAGCAGCGGCGCGTGCACCAGCTGGTTCAGCCCGTACTCAGGAGACCATTTGGCGATGTCCTGTATGGTCTGCGGGAGCAGGCTGATCGGGATGAACAGGCCGCCCACGAACGCGAACAGGGACATGATCAGGCCGAGAAGCTGCGGGACGGCATCGGCGGGCACCAGGAAACCGATGAACAGCCCGAACGCGGCGAAAAGCAGCGAGCCGATCCAGACGCACAGGGCGCTGACGATCCACAGGTAGACGGGCATCGAGGCCTTGTGGGTCAAGATGCCGCCGACCACGTTCACGACAGTAATGGGGACGAGCCCGAGAACCAGCGCGGTCGCCACCTTCATGCCGATGTAGGCGGCAGGCGATAGCGGCGTCAGCCGGAGCTGCCTGCTCCAGCCCTGGGCGCGCTCGACGGACACCCCCGCGCCCGTGTAGGTGGTCGAGAATATGGCGCCATAAAGCGCAAGGCTGACCAGAACCCACGCCGCGTAGTTCCCGTGGCCGTAGTTGCCTGTCGTGTTGGTTTTATTCAGCCCGAAGGCGAAGAAGAAGATGACCGGGACGATGACAGTGATGATGACGGCGCGCGGGTTCCGCCGCAGCCGGCGGATCTCCAGATTCAGCGCGGTCAGGTTGAAGCCGCCGAGGCCCGGGGGCCGCCGGCCGCTCAGATCTGGCACTGACGTTGTGGTCATCCGATAGCTCCAGTGTTCACGCTGGCTGGCTCGGCGTCGTCGCCGGTCAGTGCGAGGAACGCGTCCTCGATGCCGCGAGCGGTGATTTCAAGGTCCCTGGCTGAGGTGCGCGTCAGCAGGTACCTGGCCACCGCGTCGCTGTCGTTCGCATGGATGAGGACGGTCTCGCCGCGGATCTCCACGCTGTCCGCGCCGGGAATGGCGCGGAGCTCAGCCTCGCTGGCCTCGGCCATGGTGACCCGCACGGTGCGGCCCGCCGACATCGCCTTGATCTCGGACGCGGTGCCGTCGGCGATCTTCTGCCCGTGCCGCAGCAGGATGATCCGGTCGGCGTAGGCGTCCGCTTCCTCCAGGTAGTGCGTGGCGAACAGTACCGTCCTGCCCTGCTCGGCGTCCTTGCGGATCGACGCCCAGAAGCTGCGCCGCCCCTCGACGTCCATCCCGGTGGTCGGCTCGTCCAGGACAAGCAGTTCGGGGTCGGAGACCAGTGCCATGGCGAACCTGAGCCGCTGCTGCTCGCCGCCTGAGCACTTTCCCACCCGGCGGTCCGCGATCTGGGTGATTCCCGCCCGGTCCAGCACCTCGGCGGTCGGCTTGCTCTGTGCGAACAGGCTGGCGGTGTACTGCACGGTCTCCTTGACGGTCAGGTCCTTCAGCAGCCCGCCCGTCTGCATCACCGCCGAGACCAGGCCGCGGGTGACTGCCTGCCGGGGGTGCATGCCGAAAACGAGCGCCTGCCCGGACGTCTGCCGGGACAAGCCGAGGATGATGTCGATGGTGGACGTCTTGCCCGCGCCGTTGGGCCCGAGCATCGCCACGATTTCTCCCGACGCGATGCTCACGTCGACATCCCTGACCGCCTGCACCTGCCCGAAATGCTTCCTGACGTCCTTCAGCTCAACGGCGAGCGGGACAGCACCTGTCATCGCCCTAGTCTGACAGCCCCGGGTTGGCTGCCGCGACTTCATGGGATTGCGCGTTATGGCGTACGTCCGAGACCTCACTGTGGCGGATGCGCCGGGATCGAGGCGGTGTGGGGAGCCGCGCGAAGCCGGCGTGACTAGGGGTGTCAGGGTGGACTGTGTCAGGTGCTGTCACGTGGTGGCGGCAGCGGCAGTTGTCAGGAGAGCGGAGCCATGAGAGCAGCGCTGGCACGGCAGCTCAGCGGGATCGACAGCGTTCGAGCTCGGTGAACTGCCAGATCCGGTACCCGCGGCGGGCCAGGCGTTGATCAGGGTCCGCGGCGCGGGTGTCGGCCCGTGGGACGCTGGTTTCCTTGGCGGCGGTTTTCCTGGGCTGGCCCTGCCGTTTGTCCCTGGTCAGGAAGTCGCGGGCGTGGTCGAGGCGGTCGGCGACGGGGCCGGTGTCCGGCCTGGCGAGCGGGTGTATGCGGTGCTGTTCCCGGCCGGGGGCGGGTTCGCCGAACTAGCGCTGGCCCCGGCGGACCGGCTGGCGCCGATGCCTGGCACGGTGAGCTTCGTGGAGGCCCGAACTGTCAGTGGTCTGGATTCGCTTGGTCAGGCCCGGATGCAGCGCGCGCTGCATCCGGGCCCCGTCGCCTGCTCCGTCCGGCCAGGGCCTCGGTTAGCGCTCGGACCCGGCACCTACTCGGGCTGCTGCTGCCATCTCACCAGATCGAACTCGTTGCCCTCCGGGTCGGCGAACGTGGTCTGCGACACGCTGAACGTCGCACCGCCCGCACGGATGGCCGGGAGCTTGATCTGGTTGAGCGGCCTGGCGCCCAGGCCGGTCAGCCGCTCGATCTCCTCGTCGTAGTGGTCAGTGATCAGGACCAGGTGGACGCTGTTCTTGCCCGTCCCGGGCTCGGGGGGATTGTGGAGGATCATCCGGGGGCCGCTGTCGGGGCCGGTGGCGTCGACCGCCGTGTCCCCGGGGACCGCGCCCGGGCTGACCGGGCGGCCGAGGGCCTTCCCCCAGAAGTCCGCCAGGGCGGCGGGATCGGCGCAGTCGATGGTCAGGGCTGCGACGCTCAGGCTGGCAGTGGTGGTCATTTGTGCTTCCTTCCGATGGGTTCGTTCATGGACCGCCGCGCTCGGTGCACGGCGCCGGCGGCTCTGGCGCATCAGCGGAGGCAAGGGCCCTCCTGTCGGGGCGGACAGGCTCCGGCGGTTCCCTGCTGACTTAAAGCGTTAACTGACGATACCTCTGAATCACTTCATAATGCAAGTCATCAGGCTGCCGGGTTACTTCAATCGTTAAGTTATGCTGGCCCCATGGACACCCCGCAGGAACCCCGCTGGCTAGACGCTGAGGAAAGCCAGGCCTGGCGCGCCCTGGCCAGCACGCTGGTCAGGCTGCCGGCCGCGCTGGATGCGCAGCTGCGCCGCGACGCCGGCATCAGCCACTTCGAGTACCAGGTGCTGGCCCTGCTGTCGGAAGCACCCGGCCGCACCCTGCGGATGAGCGCGCTCGCGACGCTGGCCGAGGGCTCGCTGCCGCGCCTGTCCCAGGTCGTCGCCCGGCTGGAGCAGCGCGGCTGGGTGCGCCGCACCCCCGATCCGGCCGACGGGCGCTACACCCTCGCGACCCTGACCGACCAGGGCCAGGCGAAGGTCACCCAGGCCGCCCCCGGCCATATCCAGGAAGTACGCCGCCTCGTCCTCGACCCGCTGACCAAGACCCAGTCCCGGCAGCTGCGCGAGATCGGCCGGCGCATCACGCGCGCCATCGGCCCCGACGACTAGCCGCTGCCCGCCGCCGCACGCGGCGCCGTAGGCGATGAGCAAGTCCAACGGGCTTACCCCCGCGATATGGCGCTCAGCCTCGACCAGGTCATCGACCTCGCCGTAGGAGGAACATCGCTTCGGGACTGATCGCCGTCATCCTGCTCGCCGTCAGGATGCCCCGCGTCATGGGCTGGTTCGAGTTGGCAGGCAGCACCATCCTGATCGGCGACGCCATCATCGTGCTGGTCAGCAGCGCCCGAAGGCCACCGTCTACGGCGTGCACGGCGCGACGGCTGTGGTGTTGCTGGCCGCCGCCGCGCTCCTATTCACCCGGCTAGCTAGGCTGTGGAGTAATGGCCGAGATGGATGTGATCCGCACGCCTGACCAGCGGTTGCGGGTCTTTGTGAGTTCTACGCTGCAGGAACTGGCCGCTGAGCGGCAGGCAGTGCGGGACGCGGTGACCCGTCTGCGGCTGGTGCCGGTGATGTTCGAGCTGGGCGCGCGGCCGCATCCGCCGCGGCAGGTATACCGCTCCTACCTGGCGCAGAGCCAGGTGTTCGTGGGCGTGTACTGGCAGAGCTACGGCTGGGTCGCGCCGGGGGAGCAGGTATCCGGGCTGGAGGATGAGTACCTGCTGGCGGCCGGGTTGCCCAGGCTGATCTACGTGAAGTCGCCGGCGCCGGAGCGTGAGTCGCGGCTGGCGGAGATGCTGACCCGGATCAGGGATGCCGGTGACGTGTCCTATCAGCGCTTCTCTGCTGTCGCCGAGCTGCAGCGCCTGGTCGAGAACGACCTGGCTGTGCTGCTGAGCGAGCGGTTCGAGAGGGCACAGGCGCGGGACAGCGCCGCGGACGGGGCGTCGCTGGCCGGGGCGGTGCCGGTGCCGGCGACGCCGCTTGTGGGCCGCGACGATGACGTTGCGGCGGTGGGCGACCTGGTGCGTGCCGAGGGCGTACGCCTGGTGACCCTCACCGGGCCGGGCGGAGTCGGGAAGAGCAGGCTCGCGGTGGAGGTCGCGCAGCGGGTGGGTCCGGGCTTCGCGGACGGGGTGCGGTTCGTTGCGCTCGGCTCGGTCCCGGCGGCCGAGCTGGTGACGGCCGCGATCGCCGCCGCGCTGGGGCTGAGCACCTCGGGCGGCGCGCTGATCACCGACCTGAAGTCGTACCTGCGCGCCCGGCGGCTGGTGCTGGTGCTGGACAACTTCGAGCAGGTGATGGGGGCGGCTCCGCTGGTGGCTGAGCTGCTGGGCGCCGCTCCGGGCGTGGTGGCGCTGGTGACCAGCCGGGTGGTGTTGCGGCTCAGCGGTGAGCACGAGTTCCCGGTGCCGCCGCTCCCGGTGCCGCCGATCGAGGCCGACGGGGATGCCGCCGAGGCGCAGCGATGCGCCTCGGTGCGCCTGTTCGTGCAGCGGGCGCAAGCCGCGTCCGCGGGTTTCCAGCTGACCAGCGAGAACGCCGGGGCGGTCGCTGAGATCTGCCGGCGGCTGGACGGGCTGCCGCTGGCCATCGAGCTGGCCGCGGCCAGGGTCAGGCTGCTGCCACCGCAGGCCCTGCTGGCCCGCCTCGATGACAAGATGGGGCTGCTGACGGGCGGAGCACGCGACCTGCCCGAGCGCCAGCAGACACTGCGAAACACCCTGAACTGGAGCTTCGACCTGCTGTCCGCCCGTGAGCAGGCGCTATTCGCCCGCCTCGGGGTGTTTGCAGGAACCTTCGACCTGCCCGCCGCAGAGGCCGTCGGCGCTGTCGGGCCGGCGGTCCCGGGCCGGGCCGGGCACGTCATGGACACGCTGGGCTCGCTGGTGGACAGCAGCCTGGTGCAACCGCAGACCCGCGACGGTGAGCCGCGCTTCGGATTGCTGCAGACCATCCGGGAGTACGCGCTGGAGCGTCTGCGCGACGGCGCCGACTGGCGGGAGGCGCACGACCGGCACGCGGCCTACTTCCGGGCGCTCGCCGAGCCGGCTCCAGCCGAGCTGCAAGGTCCCGGACAGCTGGCGTGGCTGGACCGGCTCGAGACCGAGCACGGCAATCTCGGCGCCGCGATGTCCTGGCTGGTGGAACAGGACCAGATCGAGCCGGCGATACAGCTGTCCTGGGCGACCTGGAGGTTCTGGTGGCTGCGCGGCCACGCCGAGGAACTCGCCTCCTACGTGGGCGTCCTGGCCAAGAGCGAACACCTGCCGCCGCGGCAGCGTGCCCTGGCGCTGAGCGGTACCGGCTTTGGCCTCTTCGCGTCCGGGGACCAGGCCACAGCGCAGCCGCTCCTGGAGCAGAGCCTGCCGCTCTACCGCCAGGCCGGGGACATGCTGGGCGCAGCCACGGCGGCAGCCATGCTGGGTCACCTCCTGGCATTGCAGCACCAGGACGCGCGGGCCAGCGAGCTGCTCGAACAGACGCTCGCACCGCTGCAGGAGGCCGGCAACGACCGGCTCACCGGACCCGAGCGTCTGCAGCATCTGCTGGACGTGGCGCTCGTGTGCAATTTCCTCGGCCAGATCCGGCTCAGCCAGGCTGATCACGACCGCGCAGCGCAGCTGTTCACCGAGGCCCTGAACGCGGCCCGCAGCGCGCAAGACCGGTTCACCGTCCTCGTCTCGCTCTACGACCTGGCGCTCAGCAGCCAGGCACAGGGCGATCTGACCGGCGCGACGGAACGCCTGCAGGAAGGGGTGTCGCAGTCGGCCGAGGCCAGGGACGAACCAAGCGTCGCCTACTACCTCGAGGCGCTCGCCGCGGTCGCCATCCGGCAGGACAACCTCGAGCGCGCCGTGCATCTGCTCGCCGCCGCAGGCGCGCTCCTGCAAGCCAAGGGCAGCGGCTGGCTGCACGCGCTCGTGCCCCGCGCCGCCCACGACGATGGTCTCCTGGCCGCGCTGCGCTCCCGCATGGGAGATGCGGCGTTCGAGCAGGCCTGGACGCGGGGACAGTCCCTGGGAGGCAGCCGCGCCGTTGAGTACGCGCTAGCGGAAGCATCACCTGAACCCACCCGCCCAGCCGATCCGCCGAGAGCCGGCGATACCGGAGCCATCAGCCCGCCGTCCGGCAGTTGAGGACGTTCATCTCAAGCGCGGGCTCATCTGGCCGCGCGGAGTGGTCGGGGTGCGAGCCATCCGGGTTCCGGCGACGGCCAGCAGCGAGGGGCTGGGCAGGCTGGCCTGAAGGGCAGACCGGAAGTCCTGGCCATCGATCCGCAGCAGGGTGGACTGTGACAAGGTCCGGACGGTGGCGGTGCGCGGGATGCCGTGCAGGAGGCCGAGTTCGCCGACGTAGCCGGGCGCGGTCACCGACGGCAGGTCGCGGGGCCCGGCTCCATCGCCGCTGGCCTGCACCGACAGTTCGCCGCTGGCCAGGATCCACAGCGCGTCCGCCTCGTCGCCCTCCCGGATGATCACGGTCCCGGCGGGCATTTCGACCTCCTGGGCGGCGGCCGCGAGCCGTTCGAGGGTGCGGCGGTCGGCACCGACCAGCAAATCTAGCTCTGACAGCAGCTCGACCCGAGGACGAAGTCGTTCGGCTTCCGCCGCCGAGGTGCGGTCGGCCCGCAACAAGGTGGGCAGGCCGATCAGGCCGATGGCCGGGACCCCGACCCCGACCGCGATCAGCGCGACATTGACGTCGGCGTGAGCGAGCAGGACGCCGACGGCGAGACTAGCCAGCAAGATGCCGGCCAGGATCAGGGTGTCCAAGATGCCCAGCACGCGGCTGAGCACTTCCCCGGGCAGGTCGCGCTGCAGGCTGGTGAGCGCGAGCACGTCCACGATGACCATGCCGATCCCCGAGGCGACCTGCAAGATGGCGGCCAGCGCGGGCCAGTGCACCAGGACGGTAGCCAGGTACGGCACCGCTTGCAGGCACAGGCTGCCCATGATGACCGGGGCCAACCGCGACGCGGCGCTCAGCCGGTTCGCCAGCCCGGCCCCGAGCACGGCGCCCAGCGCGGCCCCGGCGAGCAGGTAGCTGTAGCCGTTCGGGCCGGTTCCGAGCCGGACCGACAGCGGGACGTACAGCACGCTGGCCGCACCGTAGACGGCCGAGTCCAGCGCGCAGAACATAATGACGGCCACCGCGACCGGCTGCGCCGCGAGTGCCCTGACGCCCGTCACCCACTGCCGCGCAGCGCTCTGTCCGGCGCTCCCCCCGCCGCGTGACCGCACCCGCAGCCGGGCGATGATGACGGCCGCAAGCGCGAAGCTGGCCGCGTTCACCGCGACGCCGATGACGGGCCTGCCGGTCAGCAGCAACAGGCCGCCGATCGCCGGCCCGACCACGATCATCAGGTTCTCCAGGGTGGCGAAGATCGAGTTCGCGGCGGCGAGGTCCTGCTCCCCTACGACGTCCGGGGTCAGCGCGCCGGCCGCAGGCCGGTACGGAACCGTCGCCACGCTGGATAGGGCCGTGAGGGCCAGGACGGGGGCGATAGAGGATCCGCCCGCGACCGCGATCGCGATACCGGTGGTGAGCACCGCGTTGGCCAGGGCGGACACGATGAGGACGGTCACCCGCTGGTAGCGGTCCGCGAGGACGCCGCCGTAGCTCGCCAGCAGGAGGGCGGGTCCCCAGCGGCAGAGGCCCAGGACGGCCAGCCACTGGGTCGAGTGGGTTCGGTCGAAGACGTACACCGAGATCACCACGAAGCACGACCAGTTGCCGATCTGGTCGACCAGCAACGCGGCGATAAGCAGCCGCAGGTCACGGTGCCGCAGCGCGTCACGGTAGCGGCTGCGTGCTGTCGGTCGGCCGGTGCGGCCATCGGCTGAAGCCGGGGCTGGGGCTGGGGCAGGGGCTCGGGCGACCCCGATTGCGGCCTCGGACTCGTCCGACCCCTCCAGCGCCGCCATCTAGGCCCGCTTCCGGGACTGCAGCTCACCGGACTCCGGCTCCCCGGCCTGGTGGTCGTTGAGCAGCTTGCTGAGGTTGCGCCGGCTGGCGATGAGGGCGGGATGCGTGGGTTCGACCGTCTTGGAAAGGACGTCGATCGCCCGGGTATACAGGGCCTGGGCCTCGGCGGGGCGACCACGGCGCTTGCAGACCACCGCGAGGTTGTTCAGCGTGATGCCGACCTCAGGGTGTTCCGGCCCGAGCAGGCGTTCCTTGATGTCCAGGGCGCGGCGGTAGAGCCGTTCGGCCTCATCGAGGTCGCCACGCCGCCGGGCGATCACGGCGAGGTTCCCGTAATTCGCCACTACCTCGTGATTCTCGGGGCCGAAGGCCTGCTCCAGGCAGGCCAGCGCGTCTCGCAACAGTCCCTCGGCCTCGTCGTAGCGGCCGAGCTGCATGAGGATGGCCGCCAGCGCGGCCTGGTCGGCGGCCACGGCCACGTGGTGGGGGCCGAGCAGGCGTTCCCGGAGCTCGACGGCTTGCCGGGCCCACGGCTCGGCGGCGTCGAAGTCCTGACGAGCGTGCAGGATGCCGCCGAGGTTGTGGTACAGGCTGGCCACGTTGACGTTGTCCAGCCCGACCGTGTCGTTGAAAATGGCGAGGGCTTCCTGATACTGCTCGATGCCCTCGTCGAACCGGCCCGAGAACTTGTCACAGATTCCCAGGTCGTTCAGTGCGTCTGCGGCTTCCAGTGACCCCGGGCCGAATGTGGCCCGAGCCGACGCGAGGGCGTCCAGCAGCACCGAGTGGGCCTCGGCGTACAGGCCGCTGAAGCGCAGGGCCGTGCCGAGGGCACTCAGCGCCCGGGTCCGGATTTCCCATAGCGCCGCGCTTGACGGTGCGGCTTCCGCCATCGCGATGGCCCGCCTGGCCAGCCGCCCGGCCTCCTCGTGGGCATCGTGGGCCATAAGCTGCCGGCTCTGCTCCACCACGGCCTCCGCGTGCTCGAGCCCGTCAGGCACATCAGCCTCGGCGATGGCCAGGGCTTCCGCCACGACAGCGTCGGCCTCCGCGATCGCCCCCCGCCCCCGCAGGACCGACGCCAACCTGGCCAGAGCGCGAACGCGGACGCCGCGGTAGAGCGGGAGCGGCGTCAGTTCGGCGGCGGCCGCCGCGGCGAGGTATGCGGCCTCCGCAGCATCAAGATCGCCCAGGTCTTCCTCGAGCTGGCCGAGCAGCAACCGGGTCGCCGCGAGTTGCGGCCCTGAGTCGCCGGTTGCTTGATGCGCGGTCGCAGCGGCGCGAGCCACTGCGAGCGCTGCGGAGTACTCGAGCTGCCCGCGGAGTCGTCTCGACTCGGCTAGCAGGTCATCCACGGAACCCTCGCCACGACGCGCCACGTCGCGCCGCCTACTGGTCGTCGTCGGAGTCGACCGTCTCGTTGACGTTCGAAGTGATGGTGTGACCCTCGGTGTCGTCGTCGGAGTCCACGGTCTCGTTGACGTTGATGGACGCGTGGCCTTCGGTGTCGTCGTCGGAGTCCACGGTCTCGTTGACGTTGATGGACGCGTGGCCTTCGGTGTCGTCGTCCGAGTCGACCGTCTCGTTGACGTTGATGCTCGCGTGGCCCTGGGTGTCGTCGTTCGGGCTGGTGGTTGCCTGATACATGGTTGACCCACTCCTTGTCATGGCACGCGGTGCGCGTGCGCAACCGTTCTTATGTGGCCATGATTGGTCGGGGGCGGTCGCGGTGTCTGTCAGCGGCGCGACAGGGGCGCTGTAAGCCTGATGACAATTCTCCTGACAGGATTGACAGCGCTCATGAGCTGGGCGTAAGCACAGTGGCGTGAGATACGGGCGGTGCAGTACGTCTTGGGGAGAAGCGGACCGTTTGTACGGAGCTGGATCCCATGAGCCCAGATGAACTGCTGGCCGAGCTCGGCGAGCTGGCCAACTCGGTCGGGCCCGCGGTGCGGCCTGCCGGAACCGACGAGCTGCTGAAGTCGATCACCGAGACGGCGCGGCGGCTGTTCGGCGCGGCGGCGTGCTCGCTGGCTCTGCTGAGCGACGACGACTCGGAACTGCTGTACACGGTCGCCGCGGGCGAGGGTGCTGAGGACGTGACCGGCATGCGGATTCCGGCCACGGCGGGCATCGCCGGCTGGGTGGTGCAGTCCGGCCAGCCGATCGCCATCAGCGATGTGGCCAGCGACCCGCGATTCTCCCGGCAGACGGCCGAGCAGACCGGATACGTGCCGCAGGCCATCCTCGCGGTGCCCGTGCAGGCGGGCCACCGGATGCTCGGGGTCATCAGCCTGCTCGACCGGGACGCACGCAGGCCCGGCGCCGAGCAGGACATGGCCCTCCTGTCTCTGTTTGCCGATCAGGCCGCGCTGGCCCTGGCCAGCGTGGAGGCGTTCAGCGCGCTGGGGCGGGTCCTGCTGAACACGCTGGCCGCAGCCGCCGACCGGTGATGACCTCACCGATGCGCTCCACCGGGCCGCCGACCGGCTGCCGGCGGGCGACGCCGACCTGGTGGCGCTGGCCACGTCGTTTGCCGCACTCGCGCGACGAGGTACCGCCGAACGCCGGCTGGCACTCGCGGTCCTGCGAGATGTCGGCGACTACGCGGAAAGGCGGTCGTCACGGCCCCGCTAAGGCCGGCCTGGAGCGAGGCCTTCGCCCCGGAGAGGCTCCGGCCCGTGCCACGGATCGACCTGCCCATCGACAAGGACTGGGCGTGGGGCGGGGCCACCGGTGCCGGGGTTACCGTGGCCGTGATCGACAGCGGGATTGATGCCGCCCATCCGGAGGTCGGTGCCGTCGACCGGGCGATCGCCCTGGAGTGGAACCCTGAGACCGAAGAGGTCGCCGGGACCGAGGGCCCGCACGACGATCTGTTCGGTCATGGGACCGCGTGCGCCGGGATTATCCGGCGCACCGCCCCCGACGCGGCTCTGTGGTCGGTGCGCGTGCTGGGCACCCGGCTGACGGGCAAGGGCCTGGTTTTCGCGGCTGGACTCCGGTGGGCGATCCGGGAGGGCGCGCGGGTGGTCAACTTGTCGCTGAGCACCGGCCGCGAGGATTACTTCGGGCTGTTCCACGAGATCGCCGACGAGGCAGCGTTCGCCGGCGTCGTCCTGGTGTGCGCGACCAACAACGTTCCGGCGCCGACGTTCCCTGCTCAGTTCTCCTCCGTCATCTCGGTCGCTGCGCACGACGGGCAGGATCCGTTCGCGCTCGACGCCAATCCCGCGCCGCCGACCGACTTCGGGGCGCCCGGCGTCGACGTACGGGTCCCGTGGCTGTCCGGCTCGACCGTCGTCACGACCGGGAATTCCTTCGCGGCGCCGCACGTGGCCGGGCTGGTGGCCCGACTGCTGAGCAAGCACCCGCACCTCACGCCGTACGAAGTCAAGACCGTGCTGCGCGCCGTAGCAAGCAACGCAACTGCGAGGGCCGAGACCTGAGGGCGGCCTGGGATGACCCGGGTGCCCCGGTCGCTATGCGTTAGCCCGATGGTCGGCCAGGATCTTGTCGATGACACGACTGGTGAAGGCGGCGTCCTGTGGGTCGTCGTCAAGCGCGCCGATGAGAACCTTCATGGCCTTCCAGATGGCCCAGCCGCGCCCCCGCGCCCAGGTCGCCCGGTCCACGGGCAGCCGTTCGGTGAAGACGCGGCTGCTCTCGCCGGACAGGAACGTCCAGGCGATCGTGGTGTCGCAGGCCGGATCGCCCACACCGCAGGTGCCAAAGTCGATGACCGCACAGAGCCGCCCGTCCCTGGCCAGCAGGTTGCCAGGCTGCGCATCACCGTGGAACCAGACCGGACGGCCTAGCCAGGTGGCGTCCAGCGCGGCCTGCCAGACCTCGGCGGCCAATGCCGTGTCGATATGACCCTTCAGCGCTACGAGCGCTTCGTGCGTCTCGCCGTCATAGACGGCCAGCGGGCCGCCGCGGAAGAAGTTGTGCGGCCCGGGTGGCGGGCCGCCGACCGGATCGATGCGGTAGAGGGCGGCGAGGAAGCCCGCCAGGTCGGCGGCGAACTGCGGCAGGTCACGCACCGTCTGCTCGGTGACCGGGGCGCCATCGATCCACCGGCACACCGACCATGGCCTCGGGAATCCGCATCCCGGTTCGCCCGCCGCGACCAGTTCGGGTATCGGCAGGGGTAGCTGGCCGGCCAGGACCGGCAGCCAGCGCTGCTCCTTGCGAACGCCCGGAACGTACGCCTCGGCGCTGGGCAGCCGGACCGCCATGACCTCCCCCAGGCGGAAGGTCACGTTGTCCCAGCCGCCGGCCTCGACCGGCGTGACCGGCAGGCCGGCCCACTGCGGGAACTGGGTCTCGACCAGCCTCGACACCAGGTCGCCGGTGATATCGGCCTTCCGCACGAACCGATTGTCGCAGGCTGGTAGTCAGCCGATCGGGCAGCCGGGCCGGGCCCGGGCCTGGCCTGAATTGGGGCTGACCATGAGGCAGGACTCGTTGACCGCCGCGAAATCGCGGGCCGGGATCTGCTTGAGCAGGGACACCAGGGCATCGGGCCACTGCGGGTAGGCGCTGCCCTGGAAATACCAGTTGCTGCCGTTGTCGGCCAGGATCAGGCCGTAGTGCTGCATCTCGACCAGGACCGCCTTGGCGTCCGCACAGTACGGCTGGGAGTTGCGGCAAAAGCCCGCGACGTCGAAGCGCGCGCTGAGCCGGAAGCGGGCGCCCATCGGCGGCACGGTCGCGCTGCGGCCGGAGCCCGCTTCATGCCGGGCCGGCCAGATGTAGGCGCCCGCGGTGACCTGGGCGGTGAACCTGATCGCGTGGGTGATCGGCTCGCCGGTCCGCACCGCCTGCTGGATCTGCGCGAAGTTCAGCAGCCCGGGCAGGATCGGCAGACCCGCCGCGTCAGCCGAGGTCCAGCCGGCCGGGCGTAGCGCGTCGGAACGCAGGTTCCACACCGCGCCTGAGCCCGCCGTGGAGCCGTCGGCCGAGTACCGCGCCTGCCATAGCTCGTACAGCGTGCAGGTGGTCTGGTTGACGATCAGGGCATGCCGGTCGGTGTCGGCCGGCGCGTTCTTGCCGCCCTCGATCGGAGTGTCGGGGCCGAGCGGATACGGCACCCGGTTGCTCTCGCTGGCGTACATGAACGTGACCTTCACGGTCTTGTGCGCGCTGGTCACGATCGCGTACGGGATGCCGTAGGGGTAACCGCCCGGGTCCGGGCCGAAGTCCGGGTGCAGGAGGGTGGTCGATGCGTCCATGCTGCGCAGCCACGCAGCGCTGTGCGGGTCCACGGGGAGCTTGGAGATGTCGGTGTTCCAGATGTTGTCGGCCGGGAACATCGGGCAGTCCGCAGCGCCGGGGACGACGGTTCCCTCCACGACCAGGGGCGCGGGCTGGACCCGGCTGGCGGCGGGAGTCGCGCCAGCGACGAGCACCGCCACCGAAGTCACGGCGCACAGGAGACCGGCCTGACGTACAAAGGGGCGCACGCGCACAATCCTGGCACAGGCGGGGCGGCGTCAGTCCCAGCGTTGCGCGTTGTCGTCGTTGAGCGAGTCGTCGGGTTCCGGGACGACGCAGAACAGCAGGCCGGCCGGATCGCGCATGATCCACCACGCGTGGACGAACTCCACGCGCTCGGCGCCGAGGGCTTCCAGGCGGGCGACTTCGGCGTCGAGGTCGTCGGTGTGGATGTCTAGGTGCATCCGGGCCGGGCCCTGGCCCAGCCGCTGGATGAGGAGCCCCCATTCCTGGCCGTGGAGCGCCACGCCGTGGTATTCGGGGAAGTGCTCGCCCTGCTTCAACGGCTGGCCGAGTGCTGCGCTCCAGAACGCCACCTCGCCGTCGTGCTCGGCGGCCGGGACGTCGATCACGGTCTTGTACAGCCTGCTGTGGTGAGCCATGGCCACAACCTACGCGGTCCGGCCGCCGCGTAGCGGCCCGGACCTGGCGGGGCGCACGAGCGGCATGAGCGCTTTCGGTGGCGGATTGGTAGTCAATTTGATTGACTGTCAATCTCCTGGACGGGTACGGTGCTGGGCATGCAGACCACCGTGACCGGTCGCACCGCGCCGTCTACCTGGCCTGAATTCTTCCGCGAGGTGGCCAGGCGTGCTGGCCTTTGGGTGCGCTCCATCTGGTCAGCGCCTGATCAGCCGCGCTGGGCGAGGCCGCTGCTGCTGGCCATCGCGGGCGTATCGGCCTGGTCCTACGCGTGGCAGGCCAGCCGGCCGGTGAACATCGAGATCTACTATGCGGCCGCCGTGCGCAGCATGACGATGGGTCCGTCCAACTTCTTCTTCGGGGCGTTTGATCCGGCCGGGACGGTGACGACCGATAAGCTGCCCGGCGCGTTCTGGCTGCAGGCCGTTTCGGTGGGGGTGTTCGGGCCGCACAACTGGGCGCTGGTCCTGCCGCAGGTCATCGAGGGCACCCTCACCGTGCTCGTGCTCTATCGGGCCGTACGCCGGCTGGCTGGCCCGGCGGCTGGGCTTATCGCGGCCGGGCTACTGGCGATCTCGCCGGCGACCGTGGCGCTCAACCGCGGCAACGTCTCCGACACGCTGATGATCCTGCTGGCCGTGCTGGCCGCCGACTCGATCATCTCCGCCACCATCACCGGAAGGCTGCGGCCACTGCTGCTGACCGGCCTCTGGGTCGGCCTGGCCTTCCAGGCCAAGATGCTCGAGGCGTGGCTGGTGGTGCCGGCGCTGGCGGCCTGCTACCTGCTCGCCGGGCCCGGCGGCTGGCTGCATCGGGCCTGGCGCTGCGGCGCGATGGTGCTGCTCGCCGTCGTCGTCTCGTTGAGCTGGATGAGCCTGGTGACGGTCTGGCCGGCTGGCTCACGGCCCTACATCGACGGGAGCACCGACAACTCGGCGTTCCAGCAAGTCTTCGTCTACAACGGGTTCGGCCGGCTCGACCAAGCCACGCCCGACCAGCTCGTGAACCGGACCATCCGGCTCGGGATAGCCATCTCGCCGCCGCCGTCCTGGCACCGGCTGCTGTCTGGCGATCTGGGCCGCGACACCGCCTGGCTACTGGCGGCGGCGGTGCTCGCGCTGATCGCGGGTCTGCTCGCCCGGCGCCGCCAGCCGCGCACTGACTTGGTGCGGGCCGGGCTGGTGCTGTGGGGAATCTGGCTGGTCACGCTGTTCGCCGTCTTCTCGGAAGCCACGACCATCAATTCCTATTACCCGGCGGCGCTGTCACCGGCGGTCGCGGGCGTGCTCAGCATCGGGCTCGTGCTGGCCTGGCAGCACCGCCAGCGCGCCTGGTCCTGGCTCGCGCTCGGAGCCGCAGTTCTGGCGACCGCCGGCTACGCGACCTGGCTGCTGCCCGCCAGCGGAACCGGCCTGCCCGGCTGGCTGCGGGCAGCCGGCATCGGGGTCGCGGCGACCGCAGTGTGCTGCCTGGCCGCGGCCGCCTGGCGCCGGCGGGCCGGCGCGCTGGCCGCGGCCGCCTTGACGCTGGCCTCCGCGGCCACCGCGTTCGTCCCGGCCGTCGCCTCGGCGGCCGTGGTGCAAAGCGGGTTCGGCCCGTTCCAGACGCCGTTCGAGTCGGCCCGCGAGACCGCTGACATCACCGCGTTCCTGTCGGCGGGCTTCGAGATCAACGGGTCGCTCACCGCGCTGGAGCGGGCCAACGCGGCGTTCCCGTACCTCATGGCCACCCAGACGGCGGTGCTGGCCGCGCCGTTCATCTGGGCCAGCGGCCGGGAAGTGGTGCCGATCGGCGGCTTCACCGGCACGATTCCCGAGCCGACCCTGGCGACGCTGCAGAAGCTGATCCGGACCGGGTTCGTCGCCACCTTCCTGCAGTCGCCGACGACGACCGATCCGCGGCTGGTCTGGATCACGCGCCATTGCCTGAACGCCACCGGGCGGGCCTCCGCCCAGCACGCGGTCCTGCCGCTGGCGGTCTACTTTTGCCTGGCCGCTATCTAGGTAAGGGCAGCCAGCTTGTTGGCGGCCTGCGCCGCGGCTTCCGGATGCCCGGAATCCACGGCCATCTGGTAGCAGGCCCGCGCGGGCCCCGGGTTCGCGTGGGTGCTGAGCAGGTTCCCGAGATAGACCATCGCCCAGGGGGCCACGTCGGGGTGACCGGAATCGATGGCTATCTGGTAGGCCGAGATCGCCTGCCGGTACCGGGCCTGCCGCTTGTAGAGATGGCCGAGGTTCCGCGCGGCCAAGGGCGAGTGCTCGCGATGACCGGAGTTAACCGCCAGCCGGTAGGCCTCCTTGGCCCCCTCGATGTCGCCGTGCTGGCCGAGCAGCAGGCCCAGGCGGTACCCGGCCGCCGGGGCGTACTCGGGGTCCGCGGAGTCGATCGCCTGCTGAAAC
Source organism: uncultured Actinomycetes bacterium (assembly GCA_963795795.1). Lineage (GTDB taxonomy): Bacteria > Actinomycetota > Actinomycetes > Streptosporangiales > Streptosporangiaceae > Palsa-504. The sequence goes on from CAWCJS010000005.1 coordinate 28,807, forward strand.
GCCGACCGCGCTCCTTCGACGTCGCCCTGGTCGGCCAGCCGGGTGCCGAGGCTGAAGGCGGCCGCCGGGTCCTGCGCGTACGCGTCGAACTCGGACGGGCCGCCTTGAGCCCGCCAGAACGCCTTCATCTCCGCTTCCGGGTCACGCTACCGGTGTACCACAGCTGGGCCGGGCACGCTCAGGCGCCGATCGGGCGAGCCGACGCGGCGCCTTCGAGCATGGTCTCGGCGACCAGGTTGTACGCGCTCACCCAGGCCTCGCGGGTCGGGGCGTCGAAGCCATCCCCCAGCATGGCCGCGAGTGCGGCCAGGAGGGCATCGCAAACGGTCTGATAGTCGGCCACCCGCACCCCGTAGCCGACGTGCCGGGCACCGAGAGCGCGGGTATGCCCGAGAAGTTCCGGCAGGTGCGGGAAGGCCCGCACGATCTCGGTGAGCTTTTCGGCGAACCTGACCTTCTGGAGGGCGAGATCGGTGGTGAACAGCGGGCGGAGGGCCGGGTTCAGCCCGAAGAGCTCCTGGTAGAACCGAGTCGCCAGGTCCGGGAGATCCGGGCCGACGCGGTCGAACGACGACTGCACCAAGGCGATCTGCTCCGGTGTCACGACTCGCTCCCCAGGGCTTGGGCCAAACCAGCGCGACTGCTCACACCGAGCTTGGCGTAGGCGTGCTGCAGGTGATTGTCCACCGTCCGCACGGACAGGTAGAGGCGTTCGGCGATGTCCTTGCTGCTCATGCCCTCGGCAGCGAGCGTTACGATCTCACGCTCGCGCCCGGACAAGGGCACCGCGCTGGCGGCCTGGACGAGTCCCGGGGTGGCGGCGCCTTCGCAGGCGGCGGCGAGGTCGTTCGCGTGGCGCAGCGCGGCCGTCGCCGCCCTCCGGTCACCGGCCCGGCTGAAGGCGTCGGCCGCACCCGATGCGGCCTCGGCCGCGAGGAGCATGGCCCCCAGCGCCTCGAAGTCGTCGGCGGCACCGGCCAGCTCCCTGGCGTCACGGGCGCGGGCGGCCGCGGCGTGCCGAGCCCGGGCGGAGACCAGGGGCGAGTCGCACGCGTCGGCCAGTTCGCGGAGGCGGCCGGACGTATCCTCCCCGGTGGTCCGCATGAGGTCGTGCAAGACCCACGCCTCGTTGGTCCGGTGACCGGTCGACGCGGCCAGCGCGGCGGCCTCCCGGAAGAGCTTGGCTCCCTGGATCGGCTGACGCGAGGCGATGGCGGTCCATGCGTCGGCGAGCTGCTGTTCGGGCCCGCGGAAGCCGAACGCCGGTCCCGTATCCCGCTCGGCCAGCACCCGCGCCGCGGCGTCCGCCTCCCCCAGCAGCGCGTGCACCAGGGCCAGACCGGACAGGACCAGACGGCGGGGCCCGGCGAACAGGCTGGCCTCCGCCAGCCCGACGGCCTCGGCGTAGTAGCGCCGGGCGGTGGCCAGCCGGCCCTGCAGGATGGCCACCCGGCCCTGGCTGGAGGCGAAGAAGATCTGCGCGATGGGCACGCGGTGGGGCGCGACGATCTCGGCGCCGACGTGGGCCAGTCGTTCGGCCTCGGCGAGCCGGCCCGCCTCGGCCAGGGCGAACACCTGGTTGACGATGTGCATGGCCGGGTGCGCGATGGCCAGCTCTTCGCCGAGCGCGACGTGCTCGGCGTAGCCGGATTCGGCGACGCGGAACGCCTCGGCGGTACGTCCGGTCACGGCCAGGGCGGGGGCTCCGGCGATGGCCCGCACGACCCGGGTACGCTGGCCGCCCTCGGGGATGCGCTCGAGCACCTCCAGGGCATGCTCGGGCCTGCCGGAGAACGTCCAGATGGAAGCCTCGTCGGCCACGAGCTCCTCGGCTAGCGGCGAGGAAGTGACGACGGCGCGCGCTGCGGCGTTGATGGCGAGGGCGGCCTCGGTCTGGCACAGGCCCCACTGGGCGTTCTTGGCCCGCATGACCGCCAGGCGGAGGGCAACCTGCTCGCTGCTGGGGAGCCCCTGCCCGCGGGCGAGGATCTGCTCGGACGCGTCGAAGGCGCCGAGCTCGTACAGCGCCTCCCCCAGGAGCAGCGCGCCGACGGCGTCTACCTGTTCCGCGGGCACCGCCTCGATCAGCCTTCGGACCAGGCGGAAGTCGTGAGCAGACCGGGCCAGGTGGGCGCCGCGGACCAGGATGGCCGGGTCGGGCCGGCCTCCGGCGTCCAGGCGCCAGACCGCGATCCGGAGGGCCGCCGGGCCGGAGTCCGGGTGGGAGGCCTCCAGGCGCTCCGCCTCGGCCAGCAGGATCGCCCGCGTCCGCAGCCTCGGCATGGCGGCGCGGACCACCTCGCCGTGAAGAGGGTGGGCCAGGCGCACCTCCCAGTCGGTGACCGAGATCAGCCCGGCCCGTTCGAGCGACTCGAGCAGCTCGGAGGGGGCGATCGTCTCCAGGTGGCCAAGCTCAAGCGGCTGGCACAGGGCCAGCAACTCCACCACGGAGCTGGCCTGCGGGGTCAGGCCCCCGATCCGCTGCTCGACCAGGTCGCGCAGCCGACTCGTGGCCGGCAGACGATCCTCGAGATGCCACACGCCCGACCGGTCGACCAGGACCCCGGATTCCAGCGCACCCAGGACGAGTTCGTGCACGTAGAGCGGGTTGCCCTCGGTGATCTCCCAGAACTCCCGGCCCGCGCCCGCCTCGATCGGGGCTTCCAGGGCGAGGTGCAGGAGCGTATCGAGCTGGGTCCGGGTGAGGTCGTGCAGGTCGATGCGGGCCGCCCGGCCGTCACGCCACAGGTCCGTCAGCAGGTCTGGGACCGGATCACCGGTGCGCACGGTGGCGATCAGGAAGATCGTCCCCTGGGCGGCCAGGTACCCGAGCAGGGCGAGCGAGGCGGCGTCGAGCAGGGTCACGTCGTCGGCGACGGTGACCAGGCGGTGGCCCTCGTGACGCGCGAGGAGCGCCCGGCGGGTGTCCTCGAACAGCGCCACCGAGTTGACCTGCCCGTCCGGGCCGGGGCGGCCGAGCCCGCCGGCCAGCAGGCCGGCCACGGCGCCGAGCGGCAGGAAGGCGGTGTTCCGGCTGCCGACCACCCGTTCGGTCGGGTAACCGCTGGCCGCCGCCCACTGGAGGCACTCGTCGGCCAGCCTGGTCTTCCCGACCCCGGGCCGGCCGTGGATGACCAGGCCCACCTGCTCACCCGAGCACAGGGCTTTCTCGAATACCTCAAGCTCCGAGCGGCGGCCGATGATCGGCCACCGCTGCAGAGTCGTCGTCACAGCAGCCAGCATGGCAGTTCGGCGGCGATTAACAAGCGCCGACGTGGGGGCGGGATGGATGGCGGCGATTGACAAGCGCCGGGGTCTGGGGTTGGGGGTGGGGTCAGGCGGTGACCACGGCTGGCTGGAGGGTGGCCACGATCCCGATGATCTGATCCGTCAGGTGGCGCGGGACGCCCAGCTCATCCAGCGTCGCGACCAGGTGGCCGGCGACGAGGCCGAAGTGGACGTTGCTGATGCCCAGTCCACGGTGGGCCGCGCCTGAGCAGTGCTTACGGCGCGGCTACTCAGCCCTGCTCCGGCTACCTATCCGGCGGTGACCTGGATGGAGGCGTGCGGCGGTGCCACGGGGCCTCCGTTGGCCCAGACCAGGATGTTGTACGTCTGGCCGGGAACCAGGGTGGTCAGCACCACCGAATTGGTCGTGGGCGTCTCGCGGACGAAGACCGACCCGTTCAGTTCGACCGCCTCGACGGTGTAGCTGGCGACGGCCTGGCCGTTGACCGTGACCGCGTCCCACGAGACGGACAGGCTCACCGAGCTGACCGCGAGCTTGGTCGGCGCCGGGTACGGTTGCGGCGTGGTCCCGGGGTTGGCGTTGAGCGCCGCCCACGTCTGCGGGCCGACCGTGCCGTCGACGGTCAGCTTCTGCTGGGCCTGGAAGGCCTTGACCGCGGCCAGCGTGGACGCGCCGAAGTCGCCGTCAACGGTCAGCTTCGCGCCCCAGACGTTCAGCCGGGTCTGCAGCGTCTGGACCGCCGGGCCGGTATCGCCCTCGACCAGGGTGGGCTCGGTGCCGGGGCCCTGGGCGGTGGCGCCGGTCGTAACCTGCGCCTCGAACTCGGCCTGCGTGCCCTTGTACGCGTTCATATCCACGTTAACGACTCCGTTGAGTGTCGCGGTTGAGGTGTACTGCCAAACCAGGGGCGTCATTCCGCCGTACCCAGCCCAGCCGGGCCCGGTGTCGCTATAGCCGGTGTAATCGGACGAGACGAGGAGCATGCCAAGGTCGATTACCGGGGTCAGGGCCGCCTGACCGAGGTTGCCCTGCCAGTACCAGTGCGGAAGGTACAACAGGTAAACCTTGCCGCCGAGCGAGCGGTATTCGTTGATGAAGGCCACGGCGTCGGCAATCTGCGGCGCGGAGGCAATCGTGCCGTTGGCGTTGTAGGCAGGCTCGAAGTCGATCATCAGCGGCACATTGGCGCCGACGACGCCGAAGGCGTACTGCGCCTGGCCGACTCCGTTGCCCGCGTGCAGGAAGTGGTAAGCACAGAAGTAAGCGCCCGCGTTGGCGGCCCGGGTTTTGGCGGCGGCGTAGTCGGGGTTGCGGTAATTGGTGTTCTCCGTCGCCTTCACCATGGCGATAACGCAGCCAGCGAAACTGATACCCGTCTGGTAACTGGAAACGTCCGGGTAGAAGATCGTCATTCCTCGCCACTCCAATCATGACCTTCGCGGGCCCGCGGCTCCTCGCACCTGACCTTACCGCCGGGCGCTGCCGCGCAGCGATGCATGGCTAGCGTGTGCGTGATCGTTATGCCGACCAGCCGGGCGCTGAGGGCGCGAAGCTATCCTGAGCAGGACGAGATCGGAGCCACATCATGCCGTCATCGGTTCCCGTAATCGACCTCGCCCCCTGGTTCAGCGCGGACGAGACGGCCCGCGCCGCGGTCGCCGCGGAGGTCGACGCGGCCCTGCAGAGCGTGGGCTTCTTCCTGATCAGCGGTCACGGGGTACCTGGCGAGCAGTGCGCGCAGGTCCGGGCGCAGGCGCGGGCGTTCTTCGCGCTGCCGCCCGAGGTCAAGCGGCGCTACGGCGTCAGCGTCGCGGGCCGGGGCTGGATGCCGCCCGGGGTGGAGGCCAACGCTTACTCCGAGGGCACGGCGACGCCGCCGGATCTGAAGGAATCGTTCGCGGTCGGCGCCGACCAGCCGACGGGCGACCCGGAGGTCGACGGGTACTGGTTCCAGCCCAACGTCTACCCGGCCGAGGTCCCGGCGCTCGAGCCCGCGGTCGTCGCCTACCTGGCGCGGATGCGCGCGCTCGCGGACGAACTCCTAGTGTTGTGTGCTGCGGCGCTTGGTTTGGAACATGACTTCTTTACCCGGCACACCGGGCACGCCACGCACTCGATGAACATCAACTGGTACCCGCCGATGACGGTGGCCGGGCAGCCGGAACCCGGCCAGTTCCGGATCGGCCCGCATACCGACTTCGGGACCGTCACGATCCTGGACCGCGAGCCGGGGCGCGGCGGCCTGCAGGTATGGAGCGAGGACGACGGCTGGCAGGACGCCCCGTTCGAGCCCGGCGCGTTCACCATCAACTCCGGCGACCTGCTGGCCCGCTGGAGCGGCGGCCGGTGGAAGTCCAACCGCCACCGGGTACTGCCGCCGCAGGCGGAGGCGCCCGACGAGGACCTGGTCTCACTGGTCTTCTTCTACGAAGCTGACCACGACGCGGTGATCGAATCCCTGCGGCCGCCGGTCGGCCAGCCGAACACCTACGCACCGGTCGTATCGGGGCAGTTCATCAAGGAGCGCCTGGACGCGATCACGGTAGGCTAGCCGGCCATAGCGGCGGCGTTTGCGTCGGTGAGGGAGGACCCATGATCTACCGCAGCCCGTTTCCCGACGTCGACCTGCCGGAACTCCCGCTCACCACCTACGTGCTGGCCGGAGCCGGTCGGGGGGATAAGCCGGCCCTGATCGACGGCGCCTCCGGGCGGGTGCTCACGTACGCGGGCCTGGCCAGCGCGATCCGCTCGCTGGCCGGGGGCCTGGTCGCCAGCGGGTTCGCCAAGGGCGACGTGCTGGCGCTGATGGCGCCGAACATGCCCGAGTACGCCGTGGTGTTCCACGCCGCCGCGATGGCCGGCGGGGTCGTCACCACGATCAACCCGGCGTACACCGAGGCCGAGGTGCGCAACCAGCTGCAGGACAGCGGCGCGCGGGTCCTCGTGACCGTCCCGCCGCTGGCCGAGATGGCCTACCGGGCGTGCACCGGAACGACGGTCGCCGAGATCTACGCGATCGGCGAGGCCCCGGGAGTCAAGCCGCTCGCGGGCCTGTTCGGCGCGCCGCTGGCCGAGCACGTGCCGGTCGCGCCCGACGATGTGGTGGCCCTCCCCTACTCCTCGGGGACCACCGGGCTGTGCAAGGGCGTCATGCTCACCCACCGGAACCTGGTCGGAAACATCGCGCAGCTCCTGACGCTGCTCCAGCTCCAGCCCGACGACAGCCTGATCGCGGTGCTGCCGTTCTTCCACATCTACGGCATGCAGGTGATGATGAACGGCGGCCTGCGGGCCGGGTCGACGGTCGTCACGCTCCCCCGCTTCGACCTGGAGCAGTTCCTCCGGGTCCACCAGGATTACCGGATCACCCGGTCGTTCGTGGCTCCGCCCATCGTGCTCGCGCTGGCCAAGCACCCGCTGGTGGACAAGTTCGACCTCGGCGCGCTGACGCAGATCATGTCCGCGGCCGCGCCGCTGAAGGAGGACCTGGCCGCCGCCTGCGCGGAGCGGCTGAACTGCGAGGTGGCCCAGGGCTACGGGATGACCGAGCTGTCGCCCGCCTCGCACCTCACCCCGCCTGGCTGGTTCAAGCCGGGATCGGTCGGGGTCACCGCGCCGAACACGGAAACGCGGATCCTCGACCCGGCCAGCGGGGCGGATCTCGGGATCGACGAGGACGGGGAGATCTGCGTGCGGGGGCCGCAGGTGATGAAGGGCTACCTGAACAACCCGCAGGCCACGGCCGCGATGATCGAGCCCGACGGGTGGCTGCACACCGGTGACCTCGGCCACCTCGACGCGGACGGCCACCTGTACGTGGTCGACCGGCTGAAGGAACTCATCAAGTACAAGGGATTCCAGGTTCCCCCGGCCGAACTCGAGGCGGTCCTGCTCCGCCATCCGGACGTCACCGACGCCGCGGTCGTCGGCCTCCCCGATGAGGAGGCGGGCGAGATTCCCGTCGGGTACGTCGTGCTCCGCCCCGGCGCCCCGGTGAGCCCGGAGGAGATCATGCGGTTCGCCGCCGCGCAGGTAGCCAGCTACAAGCAGATCCGCCGGCTTGAGGTCGTCGAGACGATCCCGAAGTCGGCGTCGGGGAAGATCCTGCGCCGGGTGCTCCGCGCCGCCGCGGCCGCCCAGGGGTAGGGGTTAGGGGTTAGGCGCGCAGGGGGTTAGGGGTTCCAGCCCGGCTGAGCGTCAGCCGGGCTCGTCGAGCTGGCCGGCGAGTTCGGCCGGGGCGCGCATCCGCCAGGCGTCCGTCACCAGTTCGGTCAGGCGCTCGACGTCCACCTCCGCGAGGCGCAGCATCACCAGCGGCCAGCCGTCGTACCCGGAGGTGGTGAAGAAGACGCGGGGCTCGCCCAGGAGCAGGGCCTGCTTCTCGGCCTCGTCACCGGTGAAGAGCACCGCGATGTCGGTCCTGATGACCCTGCCCTGGCCCGGCCTGCGCTCCGGGTAGGACCAGACGAACCCCTTACCGCCGACCCGGAAGTCGAAGCCGTCGCTGTCGATCTCCTCGACCCCGGGCAACCCCAGCGCCAGACGGCGAACGTCATCGGCATCAGCCATCGAGGCTCCTCCCGTATCCGCCGTCCACATGTACAGGCTACAGTTCTCCCATCGCGATGAAGCGGCTAAATGACCACGAACATAGCGTCCAGATGTCCACTACTAGTACGGCTATCTGCCCATGAAACCTACGGCCAGATGACCACTCCTCCTAGTTGACCTGCAATACTGTTCTGGTGGATCACTTCCCGGACCTGGTCCCGCGTAAGGCCCAGACTCTTCTAGCCGAAGCACTCGCCGATACCCGGGTCGTCACCCTGAACGGCGCTCGGCAGGCGGGCAAGAGCACGCTGGCCAGGCTGGCCGCCCAGACGAGCCCGAATGCGCTGGTCCGCCTGCTCGATGACCCGGCCACGCTACGCGCGGCCCGTGATGACCCGGCCGGTTTCGTCGAGCACGATGGCCTGCTGGTGATTGACGAGGTTCAGCTAGCTCCGGAGCTCTTCCGTTCCATCAAGGTGGCGGTGGACACCGATCCGCGCCCGGGCCGATTCCTCCTGACCGGATCGGCACAAGTGCTGGCCCTGCGCCAGCTTCCCGACGCGCTCCCGGGGCGGATGGAGATTATCGAGTTGTGGCCGTTCGCCCAAGGTGAGATCGATCGATCGCCCGACGCTTTCATCGACGCGGCGTTCGAGCGCGGGCCGGCCTTGTCGCGGACCTCGACTCTGCACAAGCGCGACTACCTGGAACGGGTGGTCCGCGGCGGCTTTCCCGAAGCGGTACGCCGATCTGTCCGCCGCCGCGCCGCCTTCTTCGATTCGTACCTGACCAACCTGATCGAACGCGACGTCAGCGAACTAGCCACCATCGAGCGGCGCGGTGATCTCCGCCGTCTGCTGGCCCTGCTCGCCGGTCGCTCCGGTGGCCTGCTCGTCCCGACTACCCTGGCGGCAGAATCCGGCATCCCGCGGACCACGTTGACCCGCTACCTCGAGCTGCTGACCACGGTCTTTCTCACCAAGGAAGTTCCCGCGTGGTCGACCAGCCAGACCCGGCGGGCCCTCGGCACACCCAAGCTGGCCTTCGTCGACACCGGCATCGCCACCCACCTCCTTGGCCAGGACGCCACCCGCCTCGGCGAGCCGGACGGGGCTGCGGGACCGATGATGGAGACGTTCGTCCTGATGGAGCTGGCCCGCCAGCTCACCTGGAGCTCCGAACGCGCGCGCCTGCATCACTACCGCACCAAAGACAAGGTCGAGGTCGATGCCGTCCTGGAGACTCCCGACGGCCGGGTGGTCGCCGTCGAGGTGAAAGCGGGCGCCACCGTCCGCACCGGGGATCTGGCCGGCCTCCGCCACCTCGCCCAGCGGCTGGGCTCACGGTTCGTGGCCGGATACGTGCTCTACACCGGGCAGCAGACGCTCCCCTTCGGAGACCGCCTCCGAGCCCTTCCGATCGATGCCCTCTGGCACACCGCCCCCTGATAGCGGAGGTAGCCACGCCGCGGGGGAGAAACCAACCGCCGTTCGGGAAAATATGTCTTTTTATTCCGAACGGCGGTGGTTCTACGGTCGTTACGCGGGTTCGCCCTTGAGGGTGAAGCCGGACAGCAGGTTGATGGCCAGGGCCAGCGCGCCTACGGTGACGATGGTGCCCATGATGATCGCGGTCGCTGGGCCGATGCCCGCCATCAGGGAGCTATCGTGCGCGATCGCGTTGGCGATGCCGAGCGAGTAGTGGCTGACCGAGAGCAGGCGGGCCCCGCTGACGAAGTTGGACAGCAGCGTCTCCCAGACCAGCACGTAGAGCAGGCCGACCGCGATCGCGCGGGTGGTCGCGGCCGAGACCATGACGAAGATCGCGTTGTAGATCACCGCGCCGACCACCGCCCCGACGAACAGGCCGATCGCGAACCCGCTGTTGCTGATGAGGGCGCCGGCGGTCAGCGGGCTGCCCGGCCCGCCGGTCGCGGTGGGCTCGGCGTACCCGCCGCCGGAGATCAGGGCGGCGATGAGCTCGGGGATCGCGGCGAAGACGATGGTCAGGCCCGTCGCGACGATGAACTTCGAGATGATCACCGAGGAACGGCGCACGGGCGTGGCGAGCAGGTGGATGATGCTGCCGTCGTCGATCTCGGCGCCGAGCACGCTGGACCCGATGATCAGCGCGGTCAACGGCAGCAGCACGGAGAATCCGAACGTGCCGAGCACGTGCGAGGGCCACGGCCGCGCCGGCGGGCGCGAGACCTTGAGCGCGATCGTGAGCACGATCAGGATCACCGCCGGGATCACGAACAGGAACGCCCGCCTTCGGCCCATCGTGGCGCGGAACGTGATCCAGGCGACCGTCGGGTTGAACAGGCCAGACATGTGATTCGCGCTCCTTTAGTCAGCGACCAGGTAAGCGAAGACGCTTTCCAGGGATTCGTCGGTGGGCTGCACCTCGCGCAGCCGGATGCCATGGTCACGGGCGAGCACGGCGATGTCACGGCAGAAGGCGCCGTAGTCCGAGGTCCGTACCTGGAGGCCGTTCTGGCCCAGGTCAACGGCGGTGACGGCGGGCCGGCCGATGAGAGCGCCGGCTAGCGTGCGGTCATCGGAGGACCGCACCGTGAACACGTGCGGCCTGCTCGTCATCAGCCGCCTGATCGCGCGGAAGTCGCCGGAGGCGGCGAGGCGGCCGGCCACCACGACCTGGATGGTCCCGGACAGCCGCTCCACCTCCTCGAGGATGTGCGAGCTGAACACGATGGTCCGGCCCTCGGAGCCGAGCTTTTCGAGCAGGTCCATCATGTGCAGCCGCTGGCGCGGGTCCATCCCGTTGAACGGCTCGTCGAGGATCAAGATCTCCGGATCGTGGACCAGCGCCGCGGCGACCTTGATCCGCTGCCGCATGCCCTTGGAGTAGGTGGCGATCTTGCGGTCCGCCGCGTCGGCCATGTCCAGCAGGGCGATGGCCCGCGCCGCCGCCGCGGCCGGGTCCGCGAGCTGGTGCAGCTTCGCGGTGGACGTCACGAACTGGCTGCCGGTCAGGAACGCGTACACGGAGTCCCGCTCGGGAACCAGCGCGAGGTCGCGGTAGATGTCGGGGTTACGCCAGGTCGGCCGTTCTTTGGGGTCGCTGGACGTGGTTACGACGAGCTCACCGCGGGACGGGGGGAGGAAGCCGGACATCATGTGCATGATGGTGGATTTTCCAGCGCCGTTCGGCCCGAGCAGGCCTGTCACGCCCGGGCCGATGGACATCGTGACGTCGTTGACCGCTACCACGTTGCCGTACCAGCGGGATACGTTGCGCAGTTCGATCGTCATGAGCGGCTGACCTTCCGGTACCTAGCGGCCAGGCCCCCGAGGCAGGCCGCGAGCAGGAGGACGTAGACGACGCCGTAGACCGGGCCGAAGTGGCCCAGCGTGGGGGGATCGAATCCCGGCGATGTGCCGCCGAGCCAGATCCGCACGCCGTCCAGGATGGTGAACGGGCTGAACAGCCCGGCGACCTGCGCGCCCGTCGTGACCGTGGGACCGTTGGTCCCTCCTTCGGCCCCGATCAGCAGGAGCGACACGGTAAAGGTGAGGACGCAGGAGATGGCGACGAACCCCGTCGCGTACGCGCGCCGGCCCGTGAGGGAGGCCAGGACCAGGCCTATCGCCGCCATCAGCACGGCCCATAGCAGCCCGACGCCGAGACCCGGGATGAGCGCCTTGGTCTCGTTCCAGACGTCGTGGCCGTTCTTGGCGGAGACGATCGTGCCGACGTACAGGATGATCAGCGGCACCTCGATCAGCGCCAGGAGGGACAGGGTCAACGCGACGTACTTGGCCAGCGGGTAGTCGCCGCGGCGAAGCGGCCTGGAGAAGTACAGCGGCAGCACATGGCTGCGCAGGTCCCTGGAGACGAGCTCGGGCGCCTGGGCGGCGAGGAAGATGATCACCACGATGACCCGGAGCTGGGGCGTGTAGACGTCGTAGCCGAATAGCCGGTCGTTGCCCCGCGCCACCGCGAACGCGTTCACGAACGCCGGGAGGCACATGGCGACCGCCGCGAGGATCGGGATGATCTTGGCCTTGATTCCCCGGCCGATGCCCCACGAGGAACGGAAGCTGTGCCAGATGAGGGCCCGGACGATCTGCGTTCGGCCCAGCCGGGGGCCGTCGTAGCTGCGGTAGCCGAGGTCGTGGATGACGCCGGCGGCCTGAGTTGTGTGCGTTGCTTCAGACATTTGCCACCTCCGCCTCGTCGCGGAACAGCTCTTCGACCTGGTGCCGGCGCTCCTCAAGGCGGCACAGCGGCAGGGCCAGGTCCGCCACGGCGTCGCGGACCACGTCGTAGGTGGCGTCACCTTCCAGCGGGACCAGCAGGATTTTCTGCTGGACGGTGGCGGTCAGGCCGCGGGCGTGCAGCGCTTGCTGCAGCTGGGCCAGACCCTCCTCGACCTCGACCGCCAGGACCTGGCTGGCCATGGTGAAGCTGGTGATCGTGTCGGCGCGCAGCAGCCGCCCGGCGTCGATGGCGACCAGGTGATCGCAGATCCGCTCGATCTCGCCGAGCAGGTGGCTCGCGACGAGGATGGAAATGCCGAACTCCGCCCCGATCCTGGCGATCAGCTCGAGCATCGCCGTCCGACCGGCCGGGTCGAGCCCGTTGGTCGGCTCGTCGAGCAGCAGCAGCCGGGGGTCGCCGACCAGCGCCTGGGCCAGCTTGACCCGCTGCTTCATGCCGGTCGAGTAGGTGCCGATGAGGCGGTACCGCTCCTCGTGCAGGCCCACGTGGCGCAGCGACTCGGCCGCGCGTTCCTTCGCCACCGTGGGCGGCAACCCCGACATCCGGCCCAGGTGCGTCACGAACTCGGTGGCGGTCACGTCGGGGGGAAGGCAATCGTGTTCGGGCATGTAGCCGAGCAGCATCCTGATCGTCTCGCCGCTGGCCTGGGTGTCGTGGCCGAGCACCGTGGCCTGGCCCTGCGACGGCGGGATGAGCCCGAGCAAGATCTTGATCAGGGTCGATTTCCCCGCGCCGTTGGCGCCGATGAGCCCCGTAATGCCCGGCGCGACGCTGACGGTGAGCCCGTCCAGCGCGGTCACGTTCCCCGGGTAGACCTTGGTCAGCGCCCTCGTCTCGATGACGGCGGCGGCTGGCCCGGCCGGGTTTGATGGCCCGGGGCCTGGGTTTGATGGCATGGTGCATAGGCTGCCAGGGCGCGGGGGCGGGCGTCATCACCCCGCAGGGTGAAGTTGCCTGGGGCTTTAGGGGCTTTACCGGGGCGTCTCGTAGCCGCGGCCTACGCCTGCAGGATGACGCCCTAGCTGGTCGCGGCGGTTACCGTAGGTATGTGAAGAGTGCTGCCCTCGGGGGCCGTAGGTTCAGGCTGAGGCACTGGGTCGCGCTGGACTATCTGGCCGGCGTAGTCATGACGGTGATCCTGTTCGCGAGCCTCAGGATCAATGTGAGGCGCGGCGGCCCGTCGCCGTTCGGCCCGCCGTCAATCGAGACCCATTACTTCCTGCTGCCGCTGACCACCCTGCTCGCCTTGGTCCTGGCGATGGGGGCGGGCGCCGCGGTGGCGCTGCGCCGCCGCCGCCCGGTGTTCACGCTCGGGGTGCTCCTGGTCGGCTCGCTCCTGGCGACTGTCCTGACCGGGGCGGACTCCCACTCCTCGCTGGCCTTCTTCCTGCCGGTCGCCTACGTGCTCTACCTGGTTTCGGCCACGTACGAACGCTGGCAGGACGCGGCCCGTGTCCTGGCGGCGGTATTCGCCACCCTCCTCGCGGACATCGCGCTCCTGGCTATGGGCTCGGACGAAACGCCCAACCCGGGCGGCCCGATCTCGGTGACGCTCTGCGTCGTCGTGGTCTGGGCGACCGGGTATATCGTGCGCCAGCGCCGCAGGTACGCGGTTCGGCTGCGGGAGGAGGCGGCCAGCAAGGCGGTTACGCAGGAACGCCTGCGCATCGCGCGGGAACTGCACGACGTGGTGGCGCACAGCATGAGCGTCATCGCCGTCCAGGCCGGGTACGGCCAGTACGTCATCGATACCCAGCCGGGTGACGCCCGGGCCGCCCTGGGGGCCATCCAGGCCACCAGCCGCGAGGCACTGGAGGAGATGCGTCGGATGCTCGGCGCTCTCCGGCAGGCCGACGAGGGCGACGTGCAGGACGACGGGGTTGGGTCCGCGGCCGGGTCTGCGGCTGGGGCCGACGCCGGGGCTGTGGCCGGGGCTTCCGAGGGCTCCACCGCCTCTCCCGCCAGGCCGCAGGCCGTGCCGCTGTCCCCCGCGCCCGGGCTGGGCGACCTGGACCGGCTGCTGTCCCGCACGGCGGGCGCGGGCGTCCAGGTGGAGGTGATCCGCCGGGGAGGCGTCCGCGAGCTGCCCGCGAGTATCGACTTGTCGGCCTACCGGATCGTGCAGGAGGCGCTGACGAACGTGGTCAAGCACGCCCAGACGAGCAGCTGCCGGGTCCTGATCGGCTACTGGGACGACGAGCTGGTCATCGAGGTGACCGACAACGGCGCGGGCCTGCAGGTCCCCGCGCTGGGCGGCGGCGGCGGGCAGGTTCCCGCGTTGGCCGGCGTCGGCGTTGGCATTGGCTTTGGCACCGGTTTGGCGGGCTCGGTGGGCTCGGTAGCCGGTCACCACGGCCCGCTCGCCGTGGACCGGCGGAGCCTGGCCCGGCACGTCTTCAGCGCCGACGGGGCCGCACCGGCCCGGGGCCTTGGCGCCAGCCTCGCGGTTTCCGGTGGCGGGCACGGCATCATCGGCATGCGTGAGCGGGTCAGCTTGCTCGGCGGTGAGTTCAGTGCCGGGCCGCTGCCCGGCTATGGGTTCCGGGTCAGCGCGCGCATCCCGCTGCCCTCGGGCAGCGCATGACGGACCCGGGTGGCTCCGTGACGACCGCGGCCGACCCGGCCGTGGAGACGATACGGGTGGTGGTCGCCGACGACCAGGCCCTCGTCCGGGTGGGTTTCTGCGGGATCATCGCGGCCACGCCGGGCTTCACCGTGGTGGGCCAGGCGGGCAACGGCGCGGAGGCCGTCGAGGTCGCCCAGCGGGCCAGGCCCGACGTCATCCTGATGGACGTGCGCATGCCCGTCATGGACGGCATCGAGGCCACCAGGCGGATCACGTCGAGCACCGACGTGCGCGCCCTGATCCTGACCACCTTCGACCTGGACGAGTACGTCTTCGCCGCGCTGCACGCCGGCGCCAGCGGGTTCCTGCTCAAGGACACCCTGCCCGCCGACCTGCTGACCGCCATCCGGGTCGTGGCCGCGGGCGACGCCCTGCTGGCGCCGAGCGTGACCCGCCGCCTCATCGGCGAGTTCACCCGCACCAGTCCGGCCGCGGCGGGCCCGGACGCGGCACCATCCGCCCCAGGCCCGCAGGCCACCGGTAGCTTCCGCCCGGGCCCCGGCGGCGACCTCGAGCAGCTCACCCGGGTCCTCACCGAACGCGAGCTAGAGGTTCTCACCATGGTCGCCCGGGGGATGTCGAACGGGGAGATCGCCGAGCAGCTGACGATCAGCCCGGCCACGGCCAAGACCCACCTGGCTCACCTGCTGACCAAGCTCGGCGCCCGCGACCGCATCCAGCTCGTCATCATCGCCTACCAGTCGGGCCTGGTGAGGCACTAGATCAGGGCGAGGACCGACCGCCGGGCGCTCTCGCCTATCCTGGCCTGGGGACGAGCGTCCTGGCAGAATGAGCTGTCGCAAACCCCATCCGGGAGGACCGCTTAGTGACGGACACAGCCGATGCAGTCGTAATCGGAACCGGCATCATCGGTGCCGCTGTCGCGTACGAGCTTGCGCTGACCGGACTGCGGGTCATCTCTGTCGACCGGCTAGGCGATGTCGGTTCCGGCTCTACGAGTTCCTCCGCAAGCATCGTGCGCTTTCACTACTCGACGTTCGAGGGAGTAGCTGCTTCCTGGGAAGCAAAGTTTGGCTGGGAAAACTGGCGAGACTATCTGGGTGCTCCCGCTGAACAGACCCTGGCCAGGCTGCTTACGGCAGGTTGTCTGATCCTCGACGGCATTACCCACCGTGAGCAGGTTCTGTCGCTCTTTGATCAACTCGGTATCCCATACCAGTGCTGGGATGCTGAGACCATCCGGCAGCAAGTGCCCGGCTTGGACCCCGGACGGTACGGTCCGCCCAAGCCGGTCACCGACGACGCATTCTGGGCAGATGCTGACGGCGAGCTCGGTGCCTACTTCACGCCTGACGGCGGATTCATCGATGACCCGCAGCTGGCGACGAGGAATCTCATGGCCGCGGCGATGCAGCGTGGAGCAGAAGTCCGGCTCCACGAAGAGGTGGTGGCGATCCTCGAGAAGGGCGCGCGGGTCCAGGGCATACGTTTGCGCTCGGGAAGCGTCATTGAGTCCCCCATTGTGGTCAATGCGGCCGGGCCTAACTCCAATCAGATCAACGCCCTCGCGGGTGTCACCGGGGAATTTAGAATCCGAACCCGTGCGCTCCGACAGGAGGTCCACTCGGTGCCCGCGCCGGCTGACTATGCCCGAGGTGAGCTGGGTCCGATAGTCGCGGACGGGGACCTGGGTGTCTACTTCCGATCGCACCTCGGCGGGCAGCTGATCGTCGGAGGCACAGAGCCAGCCTGCGACACCCTGCAATGGATAGATGATCCTGATACTTTCGACCCGCAACCAACTATGCCCGTGTGGGAAGCGCAGACACTCCGCCTGGCCCGGAGAATCCCGTCGCTGGGCATCCCGCCTCGTCCTGTTGGTTTCGGTGCACTGTACGACGTCACCGATGACTGGATCCCAATCTACGATCGCACATCATTGGCTGGCTTCTACGTGGCCATGGGCACCAGCGGCAACCAGTTCAAGAATGCTCCGGTCGTTGGGCGATTCATGGCGGCCCTGATAGATGCCTGCGAGAACGGGCACGATCACGACTCCGACCCAGTCTTCTTTCACGGGCGTTTCACCAAGAGCGCCATAAACCTGGGGCACTACTCACGCCTCCGCCAAGCCCATCCGGATAGCACGTACGGCGTGATGGGCTGACCAAGGTTAGTGGGCGAAGTGGCCTCGGTAGTACTCGAAGACGAAGCCGATGACGGCGAACACGGTGAAGAGCATCCCGATCAGGAACAGCCACCAGCCGATCGCCACGCCGATCGCTGCGGTGCCGCAACCGAGCCCGACGAACAGCGGCCACCAGCTGTGCGGGCTGAAGAACCCGATCTCACCGGTACCCTGCGCGATCTCGCCGGCGTTGTCGTCTTCCGGGCGCAGAGGCAGGCGCCGCCCGGTGAACAGGACGTAGAAGCCGACGAGCACCGCGAACCCGACGACGATCGCGAGCGCGGTGGTTCCTGTCACCTCGTGCGAGGTGTACCAGTAGACGACGTCCGTGCCGCCGAAGAAGATGCCGCAGCCGAGGAACAGCCAGCCTTCGACCTTCATGCGTTAACCCCGTCTCTCTGGCTCTCGACAGCGGGGATCTTCTGCTCTAGGCCGTGGGATTCCAGGCCCCACTTGATGTCCGGGTAGTGGGCCTCGAACGCGGGCCGCTCGGACCTGATCCGCGGGATCCGGTAGAAGTTGTGCCGCGGCGGCGGGCAGGTCGTGGCCCACTCCAGGGAGCTGCAGAAGCCCCACGGGTCTTCCTCGGTAACCCGCACGCCGTGCCGCCAGCTGACGTACACGTTCCACAGGAAGATGAGCACGGACACCGCGAGGACCCACGACCCGACGGTGGAGATGACGTTCAGCGTGGTCACGTTCCCCGGCAGGTCGGGGTAGTTAGCGGTGCGCCGGACCTGGCCCTCGACACCCGTCCAGTGCTGGACCAGGAACGTTAGGTTGAAGCCGATGAACAGCAGCCAGAAATTGAGCTTGCCGATCCGGCTGTTGAGCATGTGGCCGGTCATCTTCGGCCACCAGAAGTAGAACCCGGCGAACATCGCGAACAGTACCGTGCCGGCCAGCACGTAGTGGAAGTGCGCGACCACGAAGTACGAGTCGGAGACCGCGAAGTCCATTGGCGGCGAAGCCAGGATGATCCCGGTGATCCCGCCGAACAGGAACGTGATCAGGAACCCGACCGCGAACAGCATCGGCGGCTCGAAGGTGAGCTGGCCTTTCCACATCGTGCCCGCCCAGTTGAAGAACTTCACTCCGGTGGGCACCGCGATCAGGAAGGTCATGAACGAGAAGAACGGCAGCAGCACCGCGCCCGTGGTGAACATGTGGTGCGCCCATACGGTCATCGACAGGCCGGCGATCGCGATCGTCGCGGCGATCAGGGTCTTGTAGCCGAACAGCGGCTTGCGGCTGAACACCGGGATGATCTCGGTCACGATCCCGAAGAACGGCAACGCGAGGATGTAGACCTCGGGATGGCCGAAGAACCAGAACAGGTTCTGCCACAAGATGGCCCCGCCGCTGGCGGCGTCGAAGACGTGCGCGCCGAGCCGGCGGTCGATCTCCAGGACCAGCAGCGCTGCGGCGAGCACCGGGAACGCCATCAGGATCAGCATCGAGGTCAGCAGCGCGTTCCAGCAGAACATCGGCATCCGGAACATCGTCATGCCGGGCGCGCGCATGCAGAAGATCGTGGTGACGAAGTTGACCCCGCCGAGGATCGTGCCGAACCCGGACAGCACCAGCCCCATGATCCACATGTCGGCGCCGACCCCGGGCGAGTAGATCGCGCTGGTCAGCGGGGCGTACGCGTACCAGCCGAACGACGCGGAGCCGCCCGGGGTGAGGAAGCTGGCCAGCAGGATCAGCCCGCCGAACGTGAACATGTAGTAGCTCAGCAGGTTCAGCCGCGGGAACGCGACGTCGGGCGAGCCGATCTGGAGCGGGATCAGCTCGTTCGCGAACCCCACGAACAGCGGGGTGGCGAACAGCAGCAGCATCAGCGTGCCGTGCATGGTGAACAGCTCGTTGTACTGCTGGTCGGACACGAAATGCTGGTTCGGGCCCAGCAGCTGGATCCGCATGAGCAGGGCCATCACGCCGGCGCACAGGAAGAAGAAGAACGACGTGATCAGGTACAGGTGCCCGATGATCTTATGGTCGGTCGAGGACAGCCAGTAGGCGAGGATGTTGCCCTTCCGCTCGGTGCGAGCGACCGGGATCCCGGTGATGACCGGCTGGTCGATGGTGCTCATTGGGTACTCCCGGATGACGACTGCTGCGCTTGTTCGGCGGTCATGTCCGCCTGGAATTGCTGCGGTGTCACCACTTTCACTGTAAACAGCATCTTGCTGTGGTAAAGGCCGCACAACTCGCTGCAGTGCCCGATGAAGGTGCCGGTCTGGTCAGCGACGATCTGGAAGTGGTTCGGGTGGCCCGGGATGACGTCGCGCTTGAACAAGAACTCGGGCACCCAGAACGCGTGGTCCACGTCGGCCGAGGTCAGGTTGAACTGGACCAGCTCCCCCGTCGGGATCTCCAGCACCGGCAGCGGGCCCTCGCCGTACATGTTGCCGTCGTTGGTCACGTGGTACTGCGGGTAGTTGAACTGCCAGGTCCACTGGAAGCCCAGGACGTTCACGACCACCTGCGGGGTTGGGCTTCAGCTGGTCGATGTAGTTCTCGTCCTTGGCGGTGAAGTAGAAGAGGACGGCGATCAGCACGAACGGGACCGTCGTGCACAAGATCTCGATCGGCATGTTGTACCGGACCTGCTGCGGCAGCCGGTCGCCGCGCTTGCGGTGGAAGACCACCGCCCACAAGATCATGCCCCAGACCACCGCGCCCACGGCGAGCCCGGCGATCCAGGAGCCCTGCCAGAGCGTGAGGACGGTCTTGCCCTGCTCGGTGATCGGGTTGGGGAAGCCGAGCCTGGTGAACGAGTTGTTGGTGCAGCCGGTCAGGCCAAGGACCACCACCAGCAGTGCAGCCCGGGCGACCGCCCAGGACCCCCCGCTGGTGGGAAACCTTGCCCCGACCCTCGGCCCCCCTCGGGGGGGACGGCGCCGCGGAGCGGGTCCGGGCGGCTCGACTCGGCGTGATCGGTTGTCAAGGCGAGGGCCTTCCTCGGTTCTGCTACAGCGTGTCGTGGACACAGTATCGCGCACCGGGCCCGGGCCTTCGCGGACCCCCACATGTTTCGGGGGATCTTCGCGGACGCCACGTTCACCGGGCCCGCCGCCGGGCATGATGGAGGGCGTGAGGGTGCGCGCATGACGGGACGTCGCGTCCGCCTGTTCGGGCGCGGGCAGGCCGGCCACGCGGCTCGCCGTACGGATCCCCCGGCCGCCGCCGCCAGTTCCGTCCCTTTCCGTGAAGCCGAACGAGCGGTGGTTCCTCCGTCCGACGTGGCACCTGTCCTGACTATCGACGCGCTCGGCCGCAAGTGCCCCATCCCGATCATCATGCTCGCCGAGCAGATCAGGGACGTCCCGCTGGGCGCGGTGGTCGCCGTCCTGGCTGACGACCCGGCGGCCTACACCGACATCCCGTCGTGGTGCGTGATGAAGTCCCACGAGTTCGCCGGGTACAGCAATCTGACCCGGGGCTGGGCCCTGTTCATCCGCCGGGCGATCTGATCACTGGGTGGGCTTGAACCGGTCGGTGAACCGGGGGTCGTCCTCCCACCACAGCTTGGTGTCCTCGGCGGGCTGGTCCGCCGCGGGTACGGCCTGCCGGGCGTCGAGTTCGGCGTCGATCTTCGCCGCGTCCGACTCGTCCTCCCGCATCAGCTGCATCAGCTGCGCGGCGAGGAACGGCAGTCCGACCAGGTCGCCGAGGATCCATATCGCTCCCCCGCCGATGACCTGGGCGGTGGCCAGGCTGGGGCCCCAGGGCCGGGCCAGCGCGTGGTAGTAGGCCGCGCCGAGCAGGTTCTGGTCGGCGATGACGGCGATGCCGAAGAACGCGTCGCCGACCACCTCGACGCCGGTGATCCACATGGAGACCGTGTAGGGGTACTGCTTCGGCACCGGGTCGACGCGCAGGAGCGTCCAGAAGAACGCGAACCCCGGCGCCATCAGCGCCAGGTAGGTGAGCTCGCGGACCGTCCCGCTGTGGAACACCGCGGTGTACCAGGACGTGAAGTACATGGCGAACGGCACGGCGACCAGGGCGAGCGAGGTAATCGCGGGGAAGGTGAGGATCCGCATCGGGAGCGAGCGGATGCCTGCCTCGAGGCGGGCCCCCGCCCCGGGCAGGGCCGCGATGGCCAGCGTGATCGGGCGCCCCAGGGCGAGGAACAGCGGGACGACCAGGACGAGTAGGACCGTCTGCACCCCGCGCGCGTAGAACAGCACCGCCTGGTAGGCGCCCACCCAGGACATGGTGGCGATGACCAGGAAGCCGAGCCCGAAGCCGAGGAACCAGACCTGGCGCGCGTTCGGCCAGGGATGACCCGCGCGGCGCGCCCGCCGGACGCCGGCGAGGTAGCCGGCGCCGAGGATGACGACGAGCGCCAGCATCCACGGGTCGAAGGTCCACTCGGTCAGCGCGCGGGTCAGCGTCAGCTCGGGGGGCCCGTGGTACCCGGACGCGAGCACGGTTCCCATGCCCGTCACGCTACCGCGAGGGAAAGGGTGGAGCCGCGAGGGATGGGGGGGGGTGAGCGCGCGAGGGAAAAGGAGTGAAGCCCGCGAGGGATGAAGCCCGCGAGGGATATGGGCGAGAGGGCGCCGGTTAGGCGGGGAAGGCGGCGCCGCCGGGCCCCGACCGCTCTGACGAGGCACGGCGGCGCTGCGGGGCGTCTTACTGGTTGCCGCCCGAGCCGGCCTGGACGGGGCCGATGAACGTGGTCTGCACCGGCTCGGCGCAGGCCTCCGACTTGTTGGGCAGGTAAACGGCGGCCGTCTGGCCCGGCGGGTAGATCTGCAGGTCCGTCGCCGCGGCCGGGCTGCACGTGGCGGTCGGGTAGTTCAGCGCGTCTACGATCTGCAGCGTTGCGTTGGCGACGGCGCCCGGGGCCAGCGTGACCACCGCGGGCGGCGTGGTGGTCTCGCGCTTGGCGGCCAGGCCGATCTGCACGTAGGGGGGCCCGGACACCAGCGAGACGCCCGGATAGCCGAACAGCGTGCACGTGGAGCCCGAGGTGTTGGTGAAGTCGATCACCTCGTACGTGCCCCCCGCGTAGCCCTGCCCGAGGCCCTGGGTCACCTTCAGCGAGCCGTTGGGGCAGGCCTGGGCGCCGCCGACCACGGCCGGGGAGTTGGGCGAGGACGTGGAGGAACCCGGGGCCGGGGTGGTGGCCGTCTGGGCCGGGCTCGAGGAGCTCGCCGAGCTAGCCGGCGAGACCGGCGGGCTGGACGAAGACGATGACGAGCAGCCGACCAACGCCAGGGTGGCGAAACAGGCCAGCGCAGCGGCCGCCCATCTAGTCCGTGAACTCCCAAACCTAACAATCACTGTCGTGCCTTCCAATACGATCAGGGCTCTTATGCCCCTCTGTCATTATGACGACGAGGATGATGTCCCGGTTGCATGACGACGAGGGCGCGCCGGACGGCGCGACGTCGGGGAGGGCGCGAGGGTTGGCGCTGCGCCGGAGAGGGAGCGGCGGCTGGCGCTATCACGACGATGGCGCGCTAGTGGGCGCTAGCCCAGTTTACCTGGCGCGGGATACCAGGGACGCCGCCCGGGCGAGGGGCGGGCGCGACGCCGGGGGGACGCTGGGCCGCCGAGTACCGGGCCGTTGACGACCGGGCCACCTGGCGGGCGCGGGGCCCGAACCAATGCTCGTTCGGGAAAAAAGAACTTGAATTAGGCGGGGAGGAGGGCGGCGACCTCGGCGGCGGCGGGCTCGCCGTAGGCGGTGGCGAAGCGTTCGGTCAGGGGGCCCGGCTTCAGGTCGTAGTCCTGCGGGCCGGTGGCTTCCAGGGCGTGCACGGCCATCAGGTTGCCGAGCTGGGCGCAGCGCTCGAGGGACAGGCCCCAGGCGACGGCGGCGAGGAAGCCCGAGCGGAACGCGTCGCCCGAGCCGGTCGGGTCGGCGGGGCGGGCGTCGGGCACGGCGGGGACGGTCATCGGCGGCTGCCCGGCCTGCTCGATCCGGGCGCCGCCCGGGGCCGAGCGTGGTGACCCGGACCCCGACATGGGCCAGGGTTTCGGCGCTGGTCCAGCCGGACTTCTTCTCGATCAGCGCCTCCTCGTACTCGTTGCCGAACAGGTATTTCGCGCCGTCGACCAGCCCGCGGACCTGCGCGTCGTCGAGGATGCGGGCCAGTTGCTGGGAGGGGTCGGCGGCGAACGCCAGGCCGGTCGCGCGGCACTCGTCGTGTGCGTCAGCATGGCGCCCGGCTCGCTGGCCCCGATCAGGACCAGGTCGATCCCGCCGTGGGCGGCGGCCAGCGGCGCGAGCTCGATCTCGCCGTCCTCGCTCATCGCGCCCGGGTAGAACGAGCCGATCTGGTTCCCGTCCGTGTCGGTGGTGCAGATGAAGCGCGCGGTGTGGCGCAGCATCGACTCCCGCACCCCGGCGGTGCTCACGCCGTGCTCCTCCAGCCAGTGCCGGTAGTCGCCGAAATCGGTGCCGACCGCGCCGACCAGGAGCGGGCGCAGCCCGAGGACGCCGAGGCCGAAGGCGATGTTGGCGGCCACCCCGCCGCGGCGGATGGCCAGGTCGTCGACGAGGAAGGACAGCGAGACCCGGTCAAGCTTGTCCGCGATGAGCTGGTCGGTGAACTTGCCGGGGAACGTCATCAGGTGGTCGGTCGCGATCGACCCGGTGACGGCGATGCGCACGGGAGCGGGCCTGGCCCGTCAGAGTCCTGGCCTCAGTGGAAGGAGTCGCCGCAGGCGCAGGAGCCGGTCGCGTTCGGGTTGTCGATCGTGAAGCCCTGCTTCTCGATGGTGTCGACGAAGTCGATCGTCGCGCCCATCAGGTACGGCGCGCTCATCTTGTCGGTCACCACCTGGACGCCGCCGAAGTCGCTGACGAGGTCGCCGTCGATCTCCCGCTCGTCGAAGTAGAGCTGGTAGCGGAGCCCGGAGCAGCCGCCGGGCTGCACGGCGATGCGCAGCCGCAGGTCGTCCCGGCCCTCTTGCGCGAGCAGGGTGCTCACCTTGGTGGCCGCGGTATCGGTCAGGGTGATCCCCTTGGTGGCCTCTTGCTGAACAGTCACAATAAGCTCCTGCTTTGCTCGGGTGCCGCGTGCGCGCGGCGCGGGCGTCGGCCCACGTGCAATCCCAACGATATGCGGTGCGCCGTCATTCCAGGAAGTGGCCCTACATGCCGGGGGCGCCCCAGACGGGGAACCAGCGGGTCAGGTCCTGCTCCCACTTCAGGTCGGGGCCGATCGCGCCCTTGACCTCGAGCTCGAGCGAGTTGTCGCGCTTTTCGCCGGACAGCGGGGCGAACGGGTAGAACGTGCCGCGCTTGAACAGGTAGACCAGGGCCAGGCGGCGCTCCTCGCGGTCGCGGAACGCGACCAGGGTGCACAGCAGCTGCGGGCCGAAGCCGTTGTCCACCAGCGTTGAGTTGACCGCGTGCAGGTCGGTGACTAGCGCGTCCAGCTCGCTGGAGAGGTGCGAGCTGACCAGCCAGGTGTACCCGAAGTCGTCCTTGGTCACCTCGACGGGCAGCCCGCCCTCCTTACCGGCGCTCATGTCGAGGAGCTCGGTCACGTCCTTCTCCACGTCGGCGAACGACCGGCCCTCGACGGGGCGGAAGCAGACCGAGCCGGAGCCCGTCGGGGTGAAGCCCGCTCCCGCCTCCAGCGTTATCGCCGCAGACGGGAGCGCGAACAGGTCATCCAGCTTGGGCTGGACCGGCTTGGTCCGGCCCAGCAAGGTGTCGAGGAACCCCACGACCGTCCTACCTGGGCCCGGACCCGCTGAGCTGCTGCTGGATCTTGTCGAGTTCGGCCAGCCTGCGCTCGAGCGACGGGTGGGTGGAGAAGACCGTGGACAGGCTCTTCGCGGCGTTCAGCCTCATCGCGGGGGCGAAGAAGAAGGCGTTCAGCGGCTCGGCGGAGCGCAGGTCCCTGGTCGGGATCTTGTTCATGTCCCCGCTGACCTTGATCAGCGCGCTCTTCAGCGCGCTCGGCTGGCCGGTGAGCAGCGCGCCGCTGCGGTCCGCGGCCAGTTCCCGGTACCGGGAGAGCAGGCGGATGAGCAGGAAGCTGATCGCGTAGACGACGATGCTGACCGCCATCATGATCAGCAGGACGGGGAGGAAGCCGCCGTTGTTGTTGCCGCCCCGGCCCCGGCCGCCCCCGCCGAACAGCTCACCGTAGAAGGAGAACCTGATCAGCAGCGCGGCGATGATGGCCAGGAAGGAGGCGATGGTCATGACCTGGACGTCCTTGTGGGCCACGTGCGACATCTCGTGCGCGATGACGCCCTCGAGCTCGTCCTTGTTCAGGGTGTCGAGCAGACCGGTGGTCACGCACAGGACCGCCTTGTCGGCGCTGCGGCCGGTGGCGAAGGCGTTCGGCATCGGGGTTCTCGCGATCGCGACGCGCGGCTTGGGCATGTCGGCCAGCGCGCACAGGCGGTCCACCACGCCGTGCAGTTCCGGTGCCTGCTGGGGCGTGACCTCGACGGCGCCCGCGGTCCGCAGCGCGATCTTGTCGGAGTAGAACAGCGACCCGATGGCCATCCCGCCCCCGAGGACCACCGCGACGAGCACGATCAGGGCCGACGACGCACCGTAGTGGGTCATGAGCGCCACGATCAGCGCGACGAATCCGACGAACACCAACCCGAGCAGGAACATCGTCGCGGTCATCCGCGCCGTCAGCCCCCGGTCAGGCGCATACCTGGTACGCGCCGCCATGGCGCCACCTCCGTTCGGCCCCAGGCGGGGTAACCGCCCTCGGGCCAGCAGCTTTACCTAGCCTTTACTCTATCCGACGGATGCTGATGGTTAGCTGAACGTTGGCCGCCAGTCTGCTCTGCCCTCTTTTGGTTTGGGTTCGGGTTCGTGGCGCGGGGTCAGCCTGGGATGAGGCCTTCGTCCGTGAGCAGCTTGCGCACCTCGTCCATGCTCGAGTCCTCGTGCGGAAGGATCAGATCCGACGGTTCCAGGGTATCTGGGGCCAAACTGGTGCCCTGCTCGCGAACCTGCGCCAGCAGGCTGGCCAGCGCGGCGGTGAACTTGTCCTGGTCGCTGTCCTCGACCGCGGCCTCAAGCTCGGTGTCCAGCTGGTTCAGCACGGTGGCGGTGGCATCGTCGACCCGGAACTGCCCTTCGCCGAGGATTCTGACGATCATCACCCATCACCGTCCTGAGGCTGGTCACCGAGGCCAGGCAGGTCGGCCACGGGCAACCCGGCGCCCTGCGTCTGCTGGTACTGCTCGGCCTGCTGAGCCTGCTGCGGCGGGGTGTACTGAGGTGCGGGCGGGGCGTACGGCGCCTGCTGCGCCTGCTGCGCCTGAGCACCCTGGGACCCGCCGTTGGCGCCGGAACCCTCGATCTGCTTCGGCGTGCTGGCGGTCAGCTCGCCCTTGAGCCTGGCCAGGTCCCGCTCCACGTCGCTGCCGGCGCTCATCATGTCCAGCTCGCTCTGGATGTCGTCGCGGCGGCCGCCCACGTCGTCGAGGACGCCCGAGGCCATCAGCTCGTCGAGCGCGCCCGCCTTGGCCTGCAGCTGGGCGGTCTTGTCCTCGGCGCGCTGGATCGCCATGCCGACGTCGCCCATCTCTTCCGAGATGCCGGAGAACGCCTCGTTGATCCGGGTCTGCGCCTCGGCCGCGGTGTAGGTGGCCTTGATGGTCTCCTTCCGGGTGCGGAAGGCATCCACCTTGGCCTGCAGCCGCTGCGAGGCGACGGTCAGCTTCTCCTCTTCGCCCTGCAGCTGGGCATACTGCGCCTGCAGGTCGTTGAGCTGAACCTGGGCCGAGGACTTGCGCGACAGCGCCTCTCTGGCGAGGTCCTCGCGGCCCATCGACAGCGCCTTGCGCGCCTGGTCCTCGAGCTTGTTCGCCTGCTGCTGTAGCTGGTTCATCTGCAGCTCGACGCGCTTGCGCGACGTGGCGACGTCCGCGACCCCACGGCGGACCTTCGTCAGCAACTCGAGCTGCCGCTGGTAGGAGTAGTCCAGGGTCTCACGCGGGTCTTCCATTTTGTCCAGGGCCTTGTTGGCCTTGGCCTTGAAGACAAGTGAGACTCGCTTCATCACGCCCATACGCGCGGCCGTCCCCTTCATGTACATCGACGCCGCCGGCGTGGCCGGCCGACCGGCTGATGCAGCCGGACACCCGGCTAGACGGCGGACGAGCCCGTGCGACTAGTCGCATTCCACCCTACGCGGTCGCTGGCGCTGCCAGCTACCACTGTGGGATGCGCTGGCCATGGTGCGGCGGGATTAAGCTAGGCCCGTGTTCCGACGCCGTAGCGCCGGGGCGACGGACGGCACGGCCCAGGATTCCCCGGGCGCGCAGAGCCCGGACGGCCCGGCAGATGCCAAGCAGCCCCGTCCCGCCGCCGAGGCGGGCAAGGGGCGCCCCACGCCCAAGCGCAGCGAGGCCGAGCGCGGCAGGTACCAGCCGATCACCAAGTCCGGGACTGCGTCCCGGGGCGGGTCCGGGGCTGGGTCCCGGGGCGGGTCCCGGCCTGGTACGGCGGCACCGCGGACCCCGGAGGATAAGCAGCGGGCGCGCGCCGACCGCAGCCGCCGGTACGAGGCGATGAAGGAGGGCCAGGAGTGGGCGCTGAACCCCAAGGACCGCGGTCCCGTGCGCGCCCTGGCCCGCGACTACATTGACTCCAAGCGCCGGGTCAGCGAGTACTACATGTACATCCTGCTCGTGCTGGTCGCCGCCTTGTTCTTCCGGAGCAAGACGGCCCAGGAGTTCATCTCGCCGCTGATCCTGGTGCTCGTCTTCATCATCGTCATCGACGCCCAGCTGATCAAGCGGGCCCTGAGCAAGCTGATCGCCCAGCGGCTGCCCGGCCAGTCCGCCAGGGGCCTGACGGTGTACGCGGTGATGCGCGCGCTGCAGATACGCCGGTTCCGGATCCCCGCCCCGAGAGTTCACCCTGGAGACAGGATCTAAGGTCAGGGGTCTCTAGGGTTAGGGATCATGGAATACCGACACCTAGGCAAGAGCGGCCTGAAGGTCAGCGAGATCGCGTACGGGAACTGGATCACCCACGGGTCCCAGGTCGAGGAGGACTCCGCCGTCGCGTGTGTCCGGGCCGCGCTGGACGAGGGCATCACCACGTTCGACACCGCCGACGTCTACGCCGGCGGCCGGGCCGAGGAGGTGCTCGGGCGGGCACTGGACGGCGTTCGGCGTGAATCGATCGAGATCTGCACCAAGGTGTACTGGCCCACCGGCGACCGGCCCAACAACTCGGGCCTGTCCCGCAAGCACATTTTCGAATCCGTGCACACGTCGCTGCGCAGGCTGCGGACCGACTACCTCGACCTGTACCAGGCGCACCGGTACGACCACGAGACGCCGGTCGAAGAGACCATACGCGCCTTCGACGACCTGATCCGTTCGGGCAAGGTGCTGTACGTCGGGGTCTCGGAATGGCGAGCCGAGGAGATCGCGGCCGCGCTGCGCGCCGCCGACGACCTCGGCCTGTACCGGATCGTGTCGAACCAGCCGCAGTACAACATGCTGTGGCGGGTCATCGAGGCCGAGGTCGTCCCGCTGTGCGAGAAGGAGGGCATCGGCCAGATCGTCTGGTCCCCCATCGCGCAGGGCGTGCTGACCGGAAAGTACGCGCCGGGTGCCGCGCCCCCCGATAACTCGCGAGCGACCGATCCCTCGGGTTCGCGCTTCATGCGCCGGCTGCTCACCGATGAGCTGCTCACCGCGGTCCAGGGGCTGCGGCCTCTCGCGGAGGAAGCCGGCCTGTCCATGGCCCAGCTCGCGGTGGCCTGGACGCTGCAGAACCCGAACGTGTCCGCGGCCATCATCGGCGCCACCCGGCCCGAACAGGTGCGGGAGAACGTGGCGGCAGCGGGGGTTCGGCTGGATGCGGGCCTGATGCGCCGGATCGACGAGGTGCTCGGCGGGCAGGTCGTGCGCGACCCGGCCGAGACCGGCAGCCCGCCTACGCGTCCCTAGGTGATTGTTCGGGGTTCCCGGCCCCGGGATCAGCTGAGCCCTGGGCGGACCTTGGCCGGACCAGCTCAGCCCGGGGTCGGACCTTGGCCGGATCAGCTCAGCCCGGGGTGGACCTTGGCCGGGTCAGTTCAGCCCGGGGTGGACATTGGCGGGGATCAGGACGTCCTGGCCGGCGCAGCTCAGCGAGACCCCTCCGCCGGTCACGGCGGTCCGCAGGCATGACGTGGTGGTGACCGGCCCGGTGCTGCCGCCGCCGTTGGCCGAGTAGAAATTGCTCTGCTCGGTCACGCGGCACGAGGGCCCGCCGGATTCGATGGTGAAGGTGTAGTCGGTTCCGGTGTCGACGCCTATCTCGGTCACGTGGAGGCTGGCCGGCTTACACGACCTAGCCGCCGCGTCGAAGCAGGTCAGCGCGCCGTGATCAGCAGTGAGTATGTGCGTCTGGCCGCTGACGCTATGAGTCCAGGCCGAGCCGCAGCTGGCTGGCGGCGCTGCGGTCTGGTGCTGGTTGACCTGCAGGGTGATCACCACCGCGGCCGTGGCCGCCACGATGACCGCGCAGAGGATGACGATGGCCCGGGGTCTCCGGGTCCGTCGGCTGAGGTTGAGTTGCATGTTGGCACCGTCCTGGCCCGCTCGAATATCGGACCTTTGACGGTGCGGACCGTCCGCGCGGTTGCACCAGTTTTGCTGGAGTTTGCCCGCTCGAGTTTGCCCGTCAGTCTTCGGGGTGCAGGCTCATCGGGCCGTACTCGACCTTGGCGTCGTCGAACAGCGTGACCTGGTCGATGCCGACCGCCAGCAGCGCGCGCCAGTTCTCGCCGAGCCAGCTTTCCGCGTCACCCTGGCTAATGAAGATGGCCTCTTGCAGGTCATCGGCGGGGACCACGGTGCCGTCCGCCTTCTCGTACCGCCACGTCCAGGGCATACCGCCGAGCCTCCCTCATGGTGTGTGCTCGGGACCCAGGTTAACGTGACGGGCGGGAGGTCAGGCGCAGAACAGGATGGCCCAGACGGCCTTGCCGCGGCCGGTGACCGGGCTCCAGCCCCAGACGTCGCTCAGGTGGTCCACCATCTGCAGCCCGCGCCCGGCCTCTTCGGTCTGCTCCGGGGCCCGTAGGACCGGGGCGCAGGCGGACGGGTCGAGCACCGCGCACATGACCTCGCCGGTCCTGCGCAGCAGGCGCAGGCCGATCGGCTGGCCCGTGCCCGCGCTCTGGGTAGCGTGCGAGACGGCGTTGGCGACGAACTCGCCGACGATCACCTCGGCGTCATCCGCGAGCGAGACCAGGCCCCACTCCTTCAGGGTGTTCCTGGTGAAGCGCCGGGCGGTCCGGCCGGACTGGGCGTTGGTCCCGAGCGGGCACGCGGCTACCGCGGGGGAATCCCACCAGTCGGAAGGCATCCGGACCACGCGCGGGCGTCCCGGCGCGCATTGCAGCCTCGTGGTCAGGTCGAGGGGCCGACGCATGGCAGGGTCAATCTTGGTGCGTATCGGCAAACCTACCTGGCTCAAGCCCATCGCGACCCCGCGAAGCGTAGAGCGCCCATCCCGGCTGATCGACGCAAATGACATCCTGCCCGAGACTACGCCCTCAACGCAAGAGCAAATGCACGTTCGTTTTGGATCTGCTGCAAGTGCAGCCGCACTTGCGAGCGATGGATTTGCGCACATTGCACGGTCATTGTGTCATTCGGTCATGGCTTCGGATACGGCGCGGGCCTCAAAATCGGCGCAGTCCAGCCGTGGAGGGAGGACAACAACCGGGTTGCGCCAGCGCGGTACCCGGCCGGGATCAGCGGACGGGCTCTTCGGCTCCGGCGGTGGCGGCGGCCGCCCTGGAGTCAGCGGGCGGGCTCTTTTGCCTCCGGCGGCGGCAACGGCCACCCTGGAGTCAGCGGGCGGGCTCTTCGCTTCCGGCGGTGGCAGCGGCCGCCCTGGCCTGGGTGACCGTGCGGATCATCCGGCGCTGCGAGCGCACCTGGAAGAACACGATCACGACCACCAGGGCGATCGTGACCCACAGGCCGTAGTGCGAGATGGTCTGCGCCACGACGACCGCGTGGTGGCCGAGCTCCCACCCGAGGCCCGCCAGGGTGCCCGCCCACGCCAGCGAGCCGATGGCGTCCAGGATGAGGAACGTGACGAGCCGCATCCCCGCCCAGCCTGCGACGGCGTAGATGATCGCGGTGGGGAGCGGCAGGAACTGGGAGACCAGGACCGCAGGCCAGGTGAACTTGCGGCCCCACCGCTGCACCCGGTTCATGTACTTGACCCCGCGGTTGCGCTTGCCGGACAGCAGCAGGATGAGGCGCTCACCCCACAGCCGACCGGCCCACCAGTAGATCACGTCGAACTTCATCAGGCCGGGGATGGCCGCGAGCAGGACGACGATAAGGGTCCCGTGCCCGACCCGGGCGAACGCCGCCGCCGCGATGATCGATTCCGTGCTCCCGTTGAGCAGCTCGCCGAGGACCGGGTGCGTGCCGACCAGCTCGGCGCGGAACGGCAGCATCGCCCAGTAGTAGATCCCGCTGAGCACGATGGCGGCCCAGCAGAGGATGTCGAGTCGCTGGGGCCGCCCGGACCACGGCACCCGCGGGTCATCCCACGTCCCGTGCTGCGGTCGCGCTGGCTCCTCGGCCGGCTCGGCCTGTTCGTCCACGTGGTCACGGTATATCGGATCGCGGGCATTTCCAGCATCGACCCGAGTCCCGTGCGCCATGATGGCCCTCGTGACCGACGATCCCTTCGCCACCGCCGCAGCCAGCGCCGCCCGCCTGACCGCCCTGACCGGGCCGCATGACTGTGCGGTGGTCCTCGGCTCGGGCTGGAAGCCGGCCGCCGACGCGATCGGCGCCACCGAGGCCGAGATTCCGCTGACCGAGCTGGGCGGGTTTCCCGAGCCGACGGTGGCCGGGCACACGCCGACCGTGCGTTCGGTGAGCGCGGGTCCGGTGCGCGTCCTGGTCTTCCTCGGCCGGGTCCACCTGTACGAAGGTCTGCCGCCGGCCACCGTGGTGCACGGCGTGCGCACCGCGATCCTAGCGGGCTGCCGGGCCGTGGTGCTGACCAACGCGGCGGGCGGCATCCGTCCCGGGCTCGGCGTCGGGGAGCCGGTGCTTATCAGCGACCACCTGAACCTGACCGGCAAGTCCCCGCTGACCGGGCCCCCGCCGCCGAACGGGCAGCGGTTCGTCGACCTGACCGACCTGTACACGCCGCGGCTGCGGGCGCTGGCCCGCGACGCGGACCCGAGCCTGACCGAGGGCGTCTACGCGATGCTGCCCGGCCCGCACTACGAAACCCCGGCGGAGATCACGATGCTCGGCAGGGTCGGCGCCGACCTAGTCGGCATGTCGACAGGCCTGGAGGCGATCGCGGCTCGTCACCTCGGCGCAGAGGTGCTCGGCATCTCGCTCGTCACGAACCTGGCGGCCGGGCTGGCCGGGCACGGCCTCAGCCACGCCGAGGTGGTCGAGGCCGGCCAGGCCTCCGCGAGCCGGATGGGCACGCTGCTGGCCGGGATCCTGCCCCGCGTGTAGGGGTTCCCGGGTGGAGACGCCGTTCGGACTAAATAAAGGCGTGATCGGCGAGTAGGGCATGGTGATCGGCGCCGTCCAGCGGGTCGGCGTGCACCACGGCGGCCGCGAGCCGCGGTATCGCGTGGAGCAGGGCGTGCTCGGCGCTGACCGCGACCGCGTGGGCCTGGATGACCGAACAGCTCGGGTCGACGGAGATCACGCACTCGGCGCGCAGCGTACGCCCGACCCAGCGCAGCCGCACCGGCCCGGCGTCCAGCACGCCGGGGGTGGCGCGGAGGGTGGCCTCGGCGAGTTCGGTCAGGGCCGGGTCCACGCTGTCCAGGAGCCTGCCGCCGACCTCGCGGGCCGCCTGCCAGCCCACGGCCAAGATGGCCACCGTGATGAGCAGGCCCACGACCGGGTCGGCCCAGCGCCAGCCGATCGCCACCCCGCCCGCGCCGGCGAGGACCGCCAGCGAGGTGAACCCGTCGGTGCGGGCATGCAGGCCGTCGGCGACCAGCGCGGCGGAGCCGATCCGGCGCCCGGTGCTGATGCGGTAGCCGGCTACGAGTTCGTTGCCGGCGAAGCCGACCGCCGCGGCGATGGCGACCGCGAGCAGGTGCGTGACCGGGTGGGGGTGCAGGAGGCGCTGGACGGCGGCGAACGCGGCCGCGGCCGACGACAGCAGGATGACCGCGACGATAACCACTCCGGCCAGGTCCTCGGCCCGGCCGTATCCGTACGTGTAACGGCGGGTGGGGCGCCGCCGGCCGAGCATGAACGCGATGCCGAGCGGGACCGCGGTCAGCGCGTCGGCCGAGTTGTGCAGCGCGTCGCCCAGCAGGGCTACCGAGCCGGACAGCGCCACCACGACGGCCTGCGCGCACGCCGTCGCCGCGAGGCCCGCCAGCGAGATCCGGAGCGCCCGCATTCCTTGGGCCGAGGACTCCAGCGCCGGGTCGACCGCGCGGTCGTGCGCGTGCGAATGCGGCCCGACGGCGTGCCGGATCCGCGCCCAGGGGCCGTGGCTTGCGTGGTCGTGGGTTCCGTGGTCGTGGCTTGCGTGGTCGTGGCTTGAGTGGTCGTGGCTGGCGGGTCGTGGCTGCGGGGTCTGGTGAGTGGTCGTGGCTTGCGGGGTCGTGGCGGTGTGGATGACCGTGATCGGACTCGTGGTGGTGGTCGTGCTCGTGGCTCACCATCCCAGGATGACCGCTAAATCCCGTTGCAGCACATCGACATCAGCCACCCTTGCGCTGCTGCGACCTCATCGCAGCAAGGGATAATTGCGACCATGACAGGCCATGCGATGACTCACGAGGACCGGCTGCCCGTGCCGGAGACGGCGGGGCGGATGGCCAGCGCCGCGTCCGCCTTCCTGGCCGGGCTCAGCGAGGAGCAGCGGAGCCTGGCGTGCTTCCCGTTCGGCGACGAACGGCGCGACTGGTCGTTCTACCCGATTCCCGACCGAAGCGGCCTGCCCGTCGGCGCCCTCGATGACGGCCAACGCCGGCTCGCGCACGAGCTCATCGTGACGGGCACCAGCCTGCCCGGGTACGCGAAGGTCGTCTCGGTGATGGCCATGGAACACGTCAGGCGCGTGCTCGTACCGGCCCTGGCCGGGCTCTTCAATCCCGAGCGGTACTGCTTCAAGGTGTTCGGCGTACCGGGCGATGACGTGTGGGGCTGGCAGTTTGCCGGGCATCACGTGTCGCTCAACTTCGCCATCGTCGATGGCCGGTACGTCTCCCCCACGCCCTGCATGCTGGGCTCCTCGCCCGCGCGCTACGAACTGCTGGCGCCGCTGGCTGACGACGAGGAACTCGGCTACCGGTTCGTGAACTCCCTCGACGACGCGCAGCGGCGGGCCGCGATCATCAACCACCGGCCGCCGCCAGAGATCGCCACCGGACTGGTCCCCAGGATCGGCGAGATCGAGCGGCCTGACGCGGTGTTCTGGGCCGAGCCCGACTACGTGATCAGCGAGGACGAGTGCGACCTGCTCAGCTACGTCCGCGCCAGCCCTAAGGGCATCGCGGCTACCGAACTTCGCCAGCGGCAGTTCGACGAGCTGACCGAGCTGGTCGGGGCGTTCGCCCGGCGGCTGCCCGACGAGCTGGCCGGGGCGGCCTTGCATAGTCTGGAACGCGATGGAATGGACAGCCTGGCCTTCGCCTGGGCGGGCAGCACCGAGCCCGGGTGGCGGCACTACTTCCGGATCCAGGGACCTGCCCTGCTCATCGAGCACGACAACACCCAGGGCAACGGCAATCACATTCACTCGGTGTGGCGGAACCCGGCGGACGATTTCGGCGACGACGTACTGGCCGAGCACTACCGCACCCACCACCAGGCGCACGGCGTGAGTTAAGGGGACAGCATGACCACACTCGAAAACCGGCCGAACACCGCGCTGCTCGTCGTCGACGTGCAGAACGGCGCCGTCAATGCGGCCCACCAGCGCGACGAGGTCGTCTCGAACATCGGCCTCCTGGTCGAGAAGGCGCGGGAGGAACGGGTCCCCGTGGTATGGGTCCAGCACAACGACGAGGACCTGCCCAGGGGGAGCGAGACCTGGCAGATCGTTCCCGAGCTGACTCCGGGTGAGGCCGAACCGCTCGTAGAGAAGAACTACGGCGACTCCTTCGAGGACACCACGCTCGAGACCGTCCTGTCGGGCCTGGGAGTCGGGCGGCTCGTCGTGGTCGGCGCGCAGACCGATGCGTGCATCCGGTCCACGCTGCACGGCGCGATAACGCGGGGGTACGACGCGACCCTGGTCAAGGACGCGCACACCACCGAGGACATGACGCAGTGGGGAGCACCGCCGCCTGAGGCGGTCATCGCGCACACGAACCTGTACTGGACCTACCAAACGGCGCCGGGACGGAAGGGCGGGACGGTCGAGACCAAGGACGTCGACTTCGGCGCGTCCTGAGTTTTTGGGGTCAGCCCGTGGCGTAGCGAGCCAGCAGCGGGATAAGCACCTGAGCATCGGGGCTGCCCCAGCCGGTGACCGGGTCCCATCCGGGACCTGCCTGGTATCCGGTGATCGTCGTGGGCGGGAACTCCACGGAGTTGTTCCCCGTGGTGACGTCGTGGAAGGCCTGGTGGTATTCCGCGCTGCGGGCAATCTGGTAGATGGCTGGGTTGACGAAGCCCAGGTGGCGTCCGGCGTACTGGTCAGCCAGGGCCATCAGCGCGGCCCAGATCGGGGCGGCGGCGCTGGTCCCTCCGTGGCTCTGGACTGTCTCCGCGGTTCCGTTACTAAACACGACCGCCACGCCCGTGCGGTCGCTGGCATCGGCGGACACATCGGGAACCCCTCGGGTAGCGCCAATGCCAGGGACGCCGGCCTGGTAGGTGGGCCGCGCGAACAACTGGCTGAACCCGCCACCGGAGGCCTGGAAGGACCCGCCCCGGTTTCCGGGGTTTCCGGACGCCAGGCCCCACGCCGTTTCGCTGAGCCAGGTGCCGGTGGCATGGCTGGCGGTCAGGCTAGTTCCGCCCGCGGACAGAACGAGCGGATCGGAGGCCACCATGAGGATCCCCTTGGTTGGGGCGGAGGGCGGGGTGCCAGTCAGGGCTGAGTAGAGATCGCACTGATAGGCCGCCGCTCCTATGTCGCCTGAGGCGGCGACGACCGTCATGCCACGGTCGACGGCCGCCTGGAGCGCCGCGTTCACGCGGTCGGCCTGCGCACGGCTGACGCAGTGCTCGCCGCCGATCTGTCCCGCGGCGCTGATCGACATGACGCTTCCAAGGGTGGCGCCCAGCCGGAATTCGGCGACGGCGGCGGCGACCGCGTCCCGAGTGTTGTCCAGGGATGTTGACGGGAGCAGGAGGATGACGAGCGTGGCGTCGGGGGCGAGTGCGTGGACCACTTCCACGTCCAGCACTTCCTCCCCGAAGGCCAGCCAGGGGGAGCTAGCGCCGGCGAGGGTGGTCACGACCCGCATCCGCGCGGCCGGAAGGTGGAACAGGTTGTCGAAGGCCGTCATGTCCTGGCGCAGGTCAGTGATCGCGGGCGGGTGCAGGTGCGTTTCGGCGAGCTCGGGCAGCACCACGGTCTCGCCCCGGCCGTCGATCCCGCGGTCCAGGAGAGGCTTGACTCCGTAGGCCACCTGGAGCTGCTGGGGGCTATAGCAGGTGATCCCCGAGCCGCAGTTCGCCGTGGGGACCAGGGGCAGGCCGCCCGGTTTCCCCGTGCCATCCGCTGGGCCGTCCGTTGCGCTGGTGGGCGGGGTGGCCGACGGCCGGGGGCTCGTGGTGCTGCCGATGTGGCCTGCGGCCGGAGAGGACCCGCACGCTACCGTCAGCAGGCTAAGCGCCGTCGCGACGGCCACGATCCCCGCACGCCGGGTGATGCCCTGGTGGACCCTCATCGTGCCCTCCTAGCGCTTTTTCTGGCTTCCCGTATTGGGAGTCACGCTAGGTTCGATCCCTCGGGACCGATATACGGCTGACCGGCGTATGGCCGGTGTACCTACGTACACCTGGGCCATCCTTGCTGCTAGATGGGGTAGCGGGTGGGTTCTTTGGTGTACTGGCGGCCGGCGGGGGTGGTCCAGCGGACGGTTCCGTCGGGGAGCTGGTCGACGTGCCACCGTGGGTGTTGTTTGACGCGGTGGTCATGACGGCACTTAGGGTCGCCGTTGCACAGGCAGCTCCGGCCGCCCGCCTCGTAGGGGGTGTTGTGCTCGAAGTCTGCTTGGGCGGCAGGCCGCCGGCAGGCGGGGCCGGTGCAGGTGGCGTACCGGATCTCGGCTAGGTGGCGGAGCATGACCCCGGGGTCGTGGCCCTGGGCTTCGTGCCGGTGGTCGCACGGGTCGGTGCCGACCGGCTCGACGGTCACGATCAGGTCCCGCGCCCCGGGGATCCCGGTGGACAGCCGCCAGGTCCCGTACCCGCCCGGCGGTCCGTGCTCCCGGCGGGCGGTGAAGCCGGGGCGCGGGTCGGCGGGTGGCGGCGGGCCGGGTCCGGCCCGGGCGCCTGGTGTGGCCCGTTTTGCCGGGTTGGCGGCTGGGGCGGGTCTGGCGCAGCCGTGGCCGATGGGGCGGCCGTGCTGGTCGGTGACGGTCAGGCACCAGGTCGTCTTCGGGTTGCGGGCGGCCGCGGCGGCCAGGTCGCGGGCCAGCCACGGGTCGACCGGGCCGATGCCGGCGGCTTCGCCGGGCCGGTCGGCCAGGCCGAGCGCGGTGGCCAGCGGGACCGTCAGGTTCACCCGGCCCGCGAACCCGGGCGGGATCACCCCCGCCACCGGCGCGGCGGGCGCTGGACCCGCGGGCTCCCCCGGCCCAGGCCCGCCGTCGTCCGGGCCGGAGTCGTCCGGGCCGTTACCGTCCGGGTCGTCGCCGGTGCCGGAGCCTTCCTGGCCGGGGGCGTCGCCCGTACTGCCCGCCCGTTCGCCGTGGCCGCCGGGGCCCGGGCCTGGTGCCGTGCTGCTGTTCCCGGCGGGACGGGAGTCCATCCCGAGGAGCAGATCGAGGTAGGCGCGGGCGCGCAGCTCGTCCATGGTGCCGTCCAGCCCGGCCTTGCGCAGCTGCCGGGCCCACCAGGTGACCCGCTGGTCGGCGGCCAGCACCTCCGCCGGGGGTAGCTCCCGGCCGACCAGCGCGGCGTTCCCGGAGTCCTCCGCCCACCGTTCCACCCGGGCGTCTTTGGCTGCTTCCTCGCGGCGCTTGCGGGCC
This sequence comes from uncultured Actinomycetes bacterium, assembly GCA_963795795.1. GTDB lineage: Bacteria > Actinomycetota > Actinomycetes > Streptosporangiales > Streptosporangiaceae > Palsa-504. The sequence goes on from CAWCJS010000005.1 coordinate 66,759, forward strand.
TTGTCCGGCGCGACCTGCATGACCGCCCGGGCGATCGCGGCCCGCAGCCCGCCCGGGGTCAGCGTCCCGGCCCGCCCCAGGACCAGCGCCTCCGCGGCCCGGGCCTCGGCCGGGTCCAGCAGCTGGGTAGCGGCGGCGATGATCCTCACCTTGTTCTCCTGCAGGACACCGGAGCGGAACGCCGCCGCCGTGCCGGGCAGCTTGACCGCCAGATCCGCGGCCAGCTCCAGCACTGCGCGCCGCCGCCCAGGCGGACTGGGCCAGCGCCGCGGCCAGCTCATCGCCGGTGAACTCCTCCCACCCGGCCGGCATCCGCGCCGGGCCCTCCGGGCCGCAGCCCGGGGCCGGGCGGCGGCGGATCAGCTCCGCAGCCGCGGCATGCTTGCGGGCGCCCGCGTGGGACTGCACCCGGTCCCACGCGCACAGCGCGCCGATCAGCTCATCATCGGTGGCCCCGTCGTAGGTGTCATCCGGGCCGGCCGCGTCGTCGGCGAAGCTCATCAGGACCAGCCCACCCGGCATGGTGTCCAGGGCCAGCCCGGACGCGAACCCGCCGGCCGGGCCTGGGTACTCCCCCGGGAAGACCTGCGACCCGGGCATCCCCGGTCCGCGGCGCCCCGCCGCACCGGCGGCGGCCGCGGCCAGCGCTCCCGTCGCGCCCGTCCGGGCGGCCGCCGCGGCTGCCCGGGCCTCGGCCGCGGTGAGCTCGCGGCACTCGGCGAGGATCGCGTCCAGGTCGACCTCGCCGGGGAGTGGCGGGTCCTCCGGGTCGGGCCACAGGTCCGGGTCGGGCGGCTCCTCCCCCACTGGGCGGGCCGCCCACTGCTCGTCATCCACCCAGTCGGCCCCGGCGGGCAGCCGCCGCCAGCCCGCGGCTTCGTCCTGGAGCGGGTCGCGCGGCCCGCTGGTCCGCCGGGGATCCTCCGGCCCAGCGGCACGCCGGACGGGGTCCTCGTCCCGTCCGGGGCCCGGGGCCGGTCCTGGGGTCATCGCCACCGCCGTTCGGGGAAATGGTCTTGACTTGATACGAACATAGTATCTAAATTAGAGCCTAGACGCAACTAGACACGCAGAAAAAAGGTTCCAATACGTAGCATGGGAGTGTGCGCATCGAGGCGCGCCGGGCGGAGGATCTGGAACGGCTGGAGGGGGCGATTCCTCCGGGCTGTCGCGGTTTCACGAGCGCTGCTTTGCCCGGCGGCAGTCCGATACACCCCAGAGAGTTCTTTTTCGATAGATGGCGTGCCCGGCGGCGATGAGACGCTGCGCGGTCAGGCCCAGCGGGAGGCTGCGGCTTGAGCGGCGCGCTCGATCGTCGCGCACCGTTCTTTCCAGTAGGCCGTGTCATCTTCCTGCGGGTCCGGATACCCGGCGGCGGTTCCTGTCTGGCCGTCAATTGTTCACGCAGGATGTCCGCGTGTCCAGCGTGGCGGCTGGTCTCGGAGAGTATGTGAACCAGGATGTTGAACAGCTTCACGTCGGGACGCGGCCACCATGGCACATGGCCGGGGGCGTCGATGTCGAGGGCGTCGATCGTCGCGTCCGCGTGTTCCCATACACGCCGGTAGAAGGCGACGATTTCCTCGCGTGACTCGTCCTCAGTCGCCCAGAAGTCGGCGCCTTCCGCGGCGGTGTCGTTCCACGCGGGCAGGGGTTCGGGAAACGGTCGGCCGAAGACCTCACCGAAGTACCTGGCCTCCCAGGTCGCCAGGTGCTTGAGCATGCCGAGGAGATTGGTGCCGCTCGAGGTCAGGGGACGGCGGATGTCGTACTCGGAGAGCCCGTCGAGCTTCCAGACCATTACCTCGCGGATCCACCGCAAGTCGCCATGCAGGTACTCTTTCGCGAATTCGTCGATCACAGGGGCAAGCCTGCCACGGAGGTCAGACACGACGGGCCGGACTGCGAGCCGCCCGCGAGGCTAGGTGCCCGCGGGGTGCCAGACGGTCTTGGTCTCCAGGTAGGCGAGCATGCGGTTCAGGCCGGGGCTCTGGATCCAGTCCTGGTCGTGGTCCCGGGGGCGGATCACGCGCTTGAGGTTCTCGGCGGCGGCCACGGCCAGGTCGTCGGCCAGGGCGGGGGGCGCGCCGCACAGGTCGATGGCGTTGACGTCCATGTGCGAAGCCAACCAGGGGGCAATCTCGGCGGTGCGCCCGGTCAGCACGTTGACTACGCCGCCGGGTACGTCCGAGGTGGCCAGCACCTCGGTGAGGGACACGGCGGGGAGCGGGTAACGCTCGCTGGCCAGTGCCACCACCGTGTTGCCGGTAACGATCGCGGGGGCGACCACGGACACGAAGCCCAGCAGGCTCGCGGAGTCGGGCGCGATCACCGCGACCACGCCGGTGGGCTCGGGCAGCGAGAAGTTGAAGTACGGGCCGGCCACGGGGTTGGCCGCGCCGCGGACCTGGGCGATCTTGTCCGCCCAGCCCGCGTACCAGACCCAGCGGTCGATGGCGGCGTCCACGACCGCCTCGGCCTGCCGCGCGCCCAGCCCCTCGGCCGCGCGGACCTCGGCCACGAACTGCGCGCGGCGGCCCTCGAGCAGCTCGGCGACCCGGTACAGGACCTGGCCCCGGTTGTAGGCGGTCGCGCCCGACCAGCCCGCGAACGCCTTCCTCGCCGCTGTGACCGCGTCCCTGGCGTCCTTGCGCGAGGCCAGCGCCGCGTTGGCCAGGAACCCGCCCTTGTGGTCGGTCACCGGGTAGGACCTTCCGCTCTCCGAGCGAGGGAAGGCCCCGCCGATGTACAGCTTGTACGTCTTGCGCACCGCGATGCGGGCGGCCGAGCCGGACGCGCCGTTGTCAGACATCGAGGTAGGCCTCCAGCCCCTGCCTGCCGCCCTCCCGGCCGTAGCCGGATTCCTTGTAACCCCCGAACGGCGAGGTCGGGTCGAACTTGTTGAACGTGTTCGCCCACACCACGCCGGCGCGCAGCCGCGACGCCATCCACAAGATCCGCGATCCCTTGTCGGTCCAGACCCCCGCGGACAGCCCGTACGGGGTGTTGTTGGCCTTCTCCACCGCCTCGGCTGGGGTGCGGAACGTGAGCACGGACAGCACCGGCCCGAAGATCTCCTCGCGGGCGATGCGGTGGGCCTGCGACACCCCGGTGAACACGGTCGGCGGGAACCAGAAGCCCTTCACGGGCAGCTCGCACGGCGGCGACCACCGCTGCGCGCCCTCCGCCTCGCCGGCGTCGGACAGCTCGCGGATCTTGGCGAGCTGGGCGGCGGAGTTGATGGCGCCCACGTCGGTGTTCTTGTCCAGCGGGTCGCCGAGGCGCAGCGTCCCGAGCCGGCGCTGCAGGGAGGCCAGCACCTCGGAGTACACCGACTCCTGAACGAGCAGCCTGGAGCCCGCGCAGCACACGTGGCCCTGGTTGAAGAAGATCCCGTTGACGATTCCCTCGACCGCCTGGTCGACGGGCGCGTCCTCGAACACGATGTTGGCGGCCTTCCCGCCCAGCTCCAGCGTGACCTTCTTGCGCGGGCCGGTCGCGCAGGCCCGGGCGATCTGCTTGCCGACCTCGGTGGACCCGGTGAACGCCACCTTGTCGACGCCGGGATGCTCGACCAAAGCGCGGCCGGTCTCCCCCGCGCCGGTGATGATGTTGACCACACCCGGCGGCAGGTCGGCCTGCTGGCAGATCTCGGCGAAGGTGAGCGCGGTGAGCGGCGTCGTCTCGGCCGGCTTCAGCACCACGGTGTTGCCGCACGCCAGCGCCGGGGCGATCTTCCAGGCCAGCATGAGCAACGGGAAGTTCCACGGGATGACCTGGGCGGCCACGCCGAGCGGGCGCGGGTCGGGACCGTACCCCGCGTACTCCAGCTTGTCGGCCCAGCCCGCGTGGTAGAAGAAGTGCGCCGCGACCAGCGGGATGTCCACGTCGCGCGATTCCCTGATCGGCTTGCCGTTGTCGAGGGACTCGAGCACGGCGAGTTCGCGCGCTCGCTCCTGGACGATGCGGGCGATGCGGAACAGGTACTTGCCGCGTTCCTTTGGCGCCATGCCCGACCAGGTGTGCTCGTAGGCCTGGCGGGCGGCGCTCACCGCGCGGTCCACGTCGGCGGGACCCGCCTCGGTCACCTCGGCCAGCACCTCCTCGGTGGCCGGCGAGATGGTCTTGAACGCGCGGCCGTCGATGGTGGAGGTGAATTCCCCGTTGATGAACAGCCCGTAGGACTCACGCAGCGAGATGATCGCCCGCGACTCGGGTGCGGGAGCGTATTCGAACTTAGACATGCCGGCAGGCCTGCGCTTTCACCCCTCAACGATACCGCTCGCGCCCGGCCCGGTCAGGATGCCCGCAGCCTTGGGCGAACTACCGGATGTTCGCAAAAACATACTCAAAGCGTCGCAATGTGGTACACCAAAGGTCATGCGTAAGTGGCCGTACATACTGATGCTGGGCGTAGCTATTGGGGTTATGGTGCAGGCGGCGCCGGCCTCCGCCTCGGTCACGGGGCCGACGGCGGGCACGGGCATCGAGCTGGTCGGCGGGTTCGGGATGACCGGCGTACTGGGTGACCCTTCCGTTCAGGTGAACGTCTTCCAGATCGAGACCACCACCCTGGGCCAAACGGTGATCACCTACCCGGACGGTACGTTCGTCGCCGGACGGGCTACCTGCCTGTTCGTCTCGGGGCAGACGGCTTACGTCACCAGCCGGATCGTCCGCTCCCACGGGCCGCGCGTGCAGGCGGATGGGTGGCTCCCCGGCAGCTACGTGATGATCGGCATCCAGGCCGACCAGCCGGGAAGCCCCGGGCCTGACCTGCTGAACTTCTCCCCTGGCTTCTCGTTCAACCTGGGTTGCGGACCGAACGAGGTCGCGACGCCCGAGTTCCCGCTCGTCAGGGGCGACTTCCGGGTGTTCGGCCCGCTCGTGTAGGTCGAGTCCAGGGGCGACGTAGTCAGGGCCCTGAGTTCTTGAAGGCACGGCTCAGTCCAGGGTGGAACCGGCATGTGACAATGGCAGCGTAGGCGCGCGGCCTGGAGGCCGGGAAGGAGCCGTGCGGTGTCACAGACCCTGCCACCACCCATATTCGATCCGTTCGCGCCAGGTTTCACCGACGATCCCTATCCGCAGTACGCCGCCCTGCGCGCCGCGGCGCCTGTGTTTGAGCATCCGTTCGGGTTCTGGCTGCTCACGTCCTACGAGCATGTCTCCTGGCTGCTGCGGGCGAACCTGTCGGTCGAGGAGCGCAACGTCGCCCCGAGCCCGTTCGTAGAGCTGCGCGAGCAGATGTACGGCCCGGAGGCGGACCGCCCCCGCGGCGTGTCCATGCTCGACCGCGACCCGCCGGATCACACCCGGCTGCGCCGGCTGGTGTCGAAGGCCTTCACGCCGCGGGCGGTGCAGGCGCTGCGGCCGAGGATCACCGGCCTGGTCGACGGCATGCTCGACGCGGCGGAGCGAGAGGGCCGCGTGGACCTCGTCGACACCCTGGCCTTCCCGCTGCCGTTCGCCGTGATCGCCGAGATGCTGGGCACGCCGCCGGCGGACCATGAGCGGATCAGGCAGCTGAGCGGCACGATAGTTCGCTCGCTGGAGCCCGTCGCCGATCCGGCGCTCGCCGCGGCCATCGCGGCCGCGGACGCCGAGCTCACCGAGATAGCGGCCAGCATGATCGCGTGGAAGCGCGCCAATCCGGCTGACGACCTGCTGACCGCGCTGATTCACGCCGAGGACGACGGCGACGTGCTCGACGACGAAGAGCTGATCGCGCAGACCCTGCTGCTGTACATCGCCGGACACGAGACGACCGTCAACCTCATCGCGGGCGGGACCCTCGCGCTGCTGCGCCACCCGGCCCAGCTCGCGCTGCTGCGGGACAATCCCGCCTTGGTCGACAACGCCGTGGAGGAACTGCTCAGGTACGACAGCCCGGTGCAGGCCAGCAGGCGGATCACCCTGGAACCGGTCACCATCTCCGGCGTCGCCCTTCCTGCCGGGGCCTTCGTCATGGCCAGCCTGGGCTCGGCCAACCGGGACGAGGGTTTCTGGGGGCCGGATGCTGGCGAAGTTCGGATCGATCGGGAGAATGCGCGCCAGCACGTCTCGTTCGGCGGCGGGCCGCACCACTGTCTGGGCGCGTCACTGGCCCGGCTGGAGGCCTCGATCGCCCTCGCGCGGCTGACCACGCGGTATCCCGGGCTGGCCCTTGACGGCCCAGTCACCTGGAACGGCCGGATCAACCTGCGCGGACCCGCGCACCTGCCGGTGTCACTGGGCGCGTAGGCGGGGTCGTCGGCTCGGGGTGAAGTAGGGGGGAGGGTGTGACTGGGCGCGTAGGCGGGGTCGTCGGCTCGGGGTGAAGTAGGGGGGAGGGTGTGACTGGGCGCGTAGGCGGAGTCGTCGGCTCGGGGTGAAATAGAGGGCGGAGGTGTTGCTGGGAGCGTGGCCCGGGTCTTTGAGCGCGTGGCTTGGGTCGTTAGTCCAGGGTGAAGTAGTCGGGGCCAGAGTAGCGGCCGGTGGCTAGCTTGGTGCGCTGCATGAGCAGGTCGTTCAGCAGGCTGGAGGCGCCCAGGCGGAACCAGTCGGGATCCAGCCAGTCCTCCCCCGCCGTCTCGTTGACCAAGACCAGGTACTTGATGGCGTCCTTGGACGTGCGGATACCGCCGGCCGGCTTGACCCCGACCTGGCGCCCGTATGCCTCGCGGAAGTCGCGGACGGCCTCCAGCATGACCAGGGTCACCGGGAGCGTCGCGGCGGGCGTGATCTTGCCGGTCGAGGTCTTGATGAAGTCGGCGCCGGCGAGCATGGCCAGCCACGAGGCGCGGCGCACGTTGTCCAGCGTGACCAGCTCACCGGTCTCCAGGATCACCTTGAGGTGGGCGGCACCCTCGCACACCTCCCGGACCGCGGCGATCTCGTCGTAGACGAGCTGGTAGTCGCCGGTCAGGAAGGCGCCGCGGTCGATCACCATGTCGATCTCGTCGGCGCCGGCCGCGATCGCGTATTTCGCGTCGGCGAGCTTGACGTCCACGCTGGTCCGGCCGCTGGGGAACGCGGTCGCCACGCTGGCGACGTGGACGCCGCTGCCGGCCAGTTCGGCGGCGGCGACGTGCGCCAGGTCTGGGTAGACGCAGACGGCGGCGACCTGCGGCGCGGTGGGGTCGGCGGGGTCGGGGCGCTTGGCCTTGGCGCACAGCGCCCGGACTTTGCCCGGTGTGTCCTGGCCCTCGAGCGTGGTCAGGTCGATCATCGAGATCGCGGTGTCCAGCGCCCATCGCTTGGCGGTGGTCTTGATGGACCGGCTGGCCAGCATGGCCGCGCGGGCCTCCGCCCCGACCTCGTCTACTCCCGGCAGCCCGTGCAGGAACCCCCGCAACGAGGTGCCCGAGAGAACCTGCGTGTCAGCGGGCGCGCTCATCGGCGACTCCTTCGGTCCATTGGTCACTATTGTGACTCACGGCCACGGCCGCGCGCTCGGCCAGGCCAGCACGGCGACGAGCTCATAGCTTTGCGCGGTTCCTCGCGTCCAGGATGATCTGGGTGACGACATACCGGCTCAGGCCGAGTTTCTGCGCTATTTCCTCCGGCCGCTTGCCTTGCTCGTTATAGAGCAGAGCCAGTTTCTCCTGCGACCGGCTCCACGGACGGCGCGCGGGCTGCGGCGAAGCCGGGCGGCGCTGGGAGCGTGGACCGCGCTGAGCACCGCCTGCCCGGTTGCCTGCCGGAACGGAGGTAGCGGACGGGATCGGGGCGGCGGATGGGACCGGGGCGACGGACGCCACCGAGGTGCCGAACGAACCGCGCCGCTGATCGTGATACTTTCCGCTGGCCAGATCGTCCTGGGTGCGCTCGTCGAGGACCAGGTACTGCTCCGCGGCCTTGTTCACCCCGATGGCCACCATGGTCAGGCCCTTGAGATTTTTCTCCTGGCAGTCGGGTGCCATGCAGTAGTCGTACTTTTCGGCCCGCTCGGGATGCAACTCACTCCCGCACGTTACGCACTGCGCCATTAATCTTCTCTCGCTCCAAGCACGCGCCCCCAGCCCTCAAAGTAGAACACCGGGCCGGCTGGCGGTGTTCCTGGCCGGCGCGGGCAGCCTCGGTCAGGTTGGCCGGCATGGCAGGGTGGGAGTGGTGAGCGGCATGCCCTGTCGATCGCCGGTACACGCCTGCTGCTTTCCATCAGGTATTATAGACGGTTGGCCTGAAACACAGGCCATGTATCGATAGAGGTGATAAAAATGGCTGCCCATGTTTCGCCCGTACGGCGGGCTCTGGGCCGGTCAGTCTCCGCCATCCGGAAGATCTACGACGACCAGGTCCGCGCCTTCGAGTCGTTGTTCCGGGCCGGTCTCCCGCGGCGGTAACCAGAGGGCCGCGACCGCGGCCTCGATGACGCGCCCGAGGGCGAGGAGCTGCTCTTCGCCTCCGGGCGGCCCGATGAGCTGGAGCGATGCGGAAAGGCCCGCGGGGCCGCCGGGGACGGGGAGCGCCAGTGCGGGGAGCCCGGTCAGGTTGGCCGGCATGGTGAGAATGGTGAGCGGCATACCCCGGGTCCCGATTAGCGGCGGCGCGCCCACCAGGGTCGGCAGGGCGAGGAACGGGTGGCGGGCCAGCTGGCTCATAAACCACTCCCGCCATGAGACCCGGGCCTCCTCGGCCGCGGCCACCCGCTCGGCGGTGACCCCGGCCGCCTCTGGCAGGTTGCGCTGGTTGTACGAGTTGAGCCGGGCGAGGTCGGGCATCAGGTAGGCGTTCACCTGGTACGCCTCGGAATCGATCAGCGCGTCGGCCGCCCGCTCTATGGCCGCGAAGTCCGGGGCCTCCGCCTCCGAGACCTGGATCCCGGCCGCGTCAAGCGCCGCGTCGAGCGCGGCCTCGGTGGCGGGGTCAACCGCGGCGCGATCTTCGGTCGGCCGGATCCGGCCGACGGCGAGTTCGCAGGGACCGGCCGTGAAGCCCGGCTCGATCAGGCGCATGCCGAGTTCGACCGCGGCCACGTCGGCGCCGAGTGGCCCCACGGTGTCCAGCGACGCGGCCAGCGGGTACACGCCGCTGGCCGGGACCCGGCCCCAGGTGGTCTTCAGGCCGACGACGCCGCAGCAGGCGGCCGGGATCCTGACGGAGCCACCGGTGTCGGTGCCGAGTGCCACGTCAGCCTCGCCGAGGGCGACGGCGACCGCCGAGCCGCTGGACGAGCCACCCGGCAGGCGCTGCGGATCGGCCGGGTTGACCGGCGTGCCGGACCAGGTGTTCGTCCCCCCGGCCGACCAGCACAGCTCGGTCAGGTTGGTCTTGCCGACGATGCGGGCACCGGACCGGCGCGCGGCGGCCACCACGGCCGCGTCCTGCCCGGCCGGGCCAGCCCGCTCGGCGATCACCGGGCAGCCGACCGTGGTGGGCAGGCCCTCGACGTCGATGCAATCCTTGACGGCGAGCCGCGGGCCGTCGCCGAACGCCTCGAGCCGCACGATCCAGGTCGCCGAATCCGTCTGGGGCATGCCGCTATTGTCGCAAAATCCAAGAAGTCATGGATATTTCGCCTGGAAGTCACGGCGTCACTGGCGTCCAGATCCCCTGATGTCGCACCGTGTGAGCATGAGGGTCGCGATTATCACCGAATCCTTCCCGCCGGACCTCAACGGCGTCGCGCACAGCGTGCAGCGAGTAGCCGAGTTGCTCGTCGATCGCGGCCACGAGCCGCTCGTGGTCGCGCCGCGCCCGCCGCGCGACGCCAAGGATCCCGGCTCGTTCCCCTACCCGGTCGTCCGCATACCCGCGGTACCGCTGCCCGGCTATCCCAGCTTCCGCCTCGGCTTGCCCAGCCGGCGCGTGAGCGACGCGCTGATCAAGCACCGGACCGAGGTCGTGCACCTGGCCAGTCCCGTCGTCCTCGGCGCGCACGGCTCGGCGGTCGCCCGGCGGCTGGGCCTGCCGGTGGTGGCGGTGTTCCAGACCGACCTGCCGTCCTACGCCCGGGCCTACCGGCTCGGCCGGGCCGGGGAGGCCTTCGCTTGGCGGTGGCTGCGCGGCATCCACAACGACGCCGCGCGGACGCTGGCTCCGTCCACGGTCACCGCGACCGGACTGCTCGGCCAGGGGATCAACAACGTCTGGCTCTGGGGCCGCGGCGTGGACACGGCCCGCTTCGACCCGGCCCGCCGCAGCGAGCAGATCCGCGCCCAGCTGGCCCTGGGCGGCGAGCTGATCGCCGGCTACGTGGGCCGGCTGGCCACGGAAAAGCGCGTGGAACTGCTGGCCGGGATTACCGCGCTGCACGGGGTGCGCCTGGTCATCGTGGGGGCGGGGCCCGCCGAGCCCTACCTGCGCCAGCACGTGCCCGGCGCCGTGTTCCTCGGCGAGCGGCGCGGCGACGAGCTGGCCGCCATATACGCCAGCCTCGACGTCTTCGTCCACAGCGGGCCGTACGAGACGTTCGGGCAGACGCTGCAGGAGGCCGCCGCCAGCGGGCTGCCCGTCGTGGCGCCGGCTGCGGGCGGGCCGCTGGACCTGGTCGACGACGGGGTGACCGGGTACCTGGTGCCACCGGGCAACGCGGACGCGTTCACCGCGGCGGTCGCGCGGCTGGCCGCGGACCCGGCGATGCGCCAGGCGTTCGGCGCGGCCGGGCGGCGCAAGGTTCTGGGGCGCAGCTGGGGCGCGCTGACCGACGAGCTGATCGGCCATTACGCCGCCGTAACCGGCCGGAAGCGCGCGACTAAGGTCTCGATATGAGGATCGTCCGGCTCGCGAACTTCGTGGCCCCCCAGTCCGGCGGCCTGCGCACCTCGCTGCGCGAGCTCGGGGCCGGCTACCTGGCCGCGGGTCATGAGCCGGTACTGATCATCCCCGGGGCCAAGGACAGCGACGAGCAGACCGAGCAGGGCCGCGTGATCACGCTGCACGGGCCGCGCGTGCAATTCCTCGGCGGGTACCGGGTGCTGACGCGCAAGCGGAAGGTGGCCGCGCTTCTCACCGAGCTGAGGCCGGACGTCCTCGAGGTGTCGGACCGGGCCACGCTGCGCTGGACCGGGCGCTGGGCGCGCAGCCACGACGTGCCCGCCGCGATGGTGTCGCACGAGAGCCTGACCGCGCTGCTGGCCATGATGCCGGTCGGGTCGGCCAGGGGGTGGCGGGCCGTCGCCGATGCGCTAAACCGGCGCACGGCTCGGGCGTACCAGCAGATCATCTGCACGACCGACTGGGCCGCGGTCGAGTTCGAGCAGATCGGCGTCGGGAACGTGGTACGCGCGCCGCTCGGGGTCGACCTGGACACCTTCAGCCCGGCCCGGCGGAGCGAGCCGCTACGGGCCTGCTACGCCGCGCCCGGAGAGATGCTCCTGGTGCACTGCGGCCGGCTATCCGCGGAAAAGAAGCCGCAGCGCTCACTGACCACCCTGGCCACCTTGCGGGCCGGAGGCCTGCCCGCCCGCCTCGTGGTGGCCGGCGACGGGCCGCTGCGCGAGGCCCTGGAGCGGGCCGCCGCACGCGACGGGCTGCCCGTCACCTTCGCCGGGTTCCTGCGCGGTCGTACCGACCTGGCCGCCCTGCTGGCCACCGCCGACGTGGCCATCGCCCCCGGCCCGGCGGAGACCTTCGGGCTGGCCGCGCTCGAGGCGCTGGCCTGCGGGACGCCGGTGGTGGTGAGCGCGGAGTCGGCGCTGCCCGAGGTGGTGGGCGAGGCGGGCGCCAGCGTGGCGGGCGAGGACCTCGCCGCCGGGGTGACCGACCTGCTGTCCCGCCCGGAGCCGGACCGCCGGAACGCGGCCAGGGCCCGAGCGCAACGCTACGGGTGGCCCGCGGCCGTCCGGGGGTTCCTGGCCGTACACGAAGACCTCGCCGGGACCGGCGCCAGCGGGCTCGGACCGGATAGCGCAGCTGGCGTAGTCACCGCAGGCCGGAGGGTGGCATGACCACGGCCGTACACGAAGACCTCGCCGGGACCGGCGCCAGCGGGCTCGGACCGGATAGCGCAGCTGGCGTAGTCACCGCAGGCCGGAGGGTGGCATGACCACGGCCGTACACGAAGATCTCGCCGAGGCCGGCGCCAGCGGGCTCGAAGCGGACACCGCAACAGGCATAGTCACCGCAGGCCGGAGGATGGCATGACAACGTTCGTCGCGATGGGCGACTCCATCACGGTGGGCATGGGAGACCCGACGCCGGAGGGGCGCGGCTGGCGGGGCTTCGCGGTCCTGCTGGCCGACACCTTGCCCCAGCCGGACTTGCACAACCTCGCCTTCCTCGGCGCGCAGGCGGCCGACGTGGAACGCGCCCAGCTTCCGGCGGCCCTGGACCTGAAGCCGGACGTGGTCAGCCTGGTCGTGGGGATCAACGACACGTTGCGCGGCGACTTCAACCCGGAGCGGACCGGAGCGTCGGTCGGCCGTTCGGTGGCCGCGCTGCGGGAGGCGGGCGCGCAGGTGCTGACGATGACCCTGCCCGACCCAGGGCAGATGTTCGGTTTGCCGAAGGCCCTGGCCCGGCCGCTGGCCCGGCGGATGCACGCGGTGAACCGGGCCATCGTCGCGGAGTCGCGCCGCTACGGCGCGCTGCTCATGGACGCAGCCGCCGACCAGGACACCTACGACCGGCGCTACTGGAGTGTGGACCGGCTGCACCCGAACGAGCGCGGGCACCGCCTCATGGCGTGCCGGTTCCACCACCTCCTGGCGGAGGCCGGGTACCCCGTCGGCCTCGGTCCCGACCCCGAGCCGTCCAGCCCGCCGCCGACCCGCCTCGCCGAGTTCGCGTGGATGGCGACCAAGGGGACCGCGTGGGTGATCCGGCGGTCCAAGGACCTGGTGCCCGCGCTGATTTACCTGGCCGTGTGCGAGGTGATGAGGAAGCGGGATGATCTGGACGCCGACGAGGCCGTTGAACTCGCCGACGGGACTCTCGCTGACAGGACCGGGGAACTGGAACTGCTCCCGGCCACCGGGACCCCGGCAACCTGAACGCCTTCAGCATACGTTCAGGAAACTTGGAGCATCGCGACTGGTTATCTTGGGCTGCCCTCCAGGTCCGCACCCGATTATCAGGGTGTACAGACGCGGACGAAGGGCCAGACATGAGCCAGACCTATCCCTACGACTCCTATCCGAGCCTACCCGGTTACGGCAGCACGCCACCACCGCCGCCGCCACCTCGGCGGCACATCCGGGGCCTGATCGCCACAGGGGTCGTGGCGCTCGTGGCCGGGGTCGGCGCGGGCGGGCTGATCGGCCACCTGAACTCCACGACCACGGCCACCGTCACCGCGACGTCTAAGACTGTCCTGTCCACGAGCGAGATCGCGGCTCGGGTGGACCCCGGGCTGGTCGACGTGGTGTCCACGGACGGCTACCAGCAGGCGACTGCGGCCGGCACCGGGATCGTGCTGACATCGAACGGCGAGATCCTCACCAACAACCACGTCATCGAGGGCGCGACCGCCATCAAGGTCACCGACGTCGGCAACGGGCGCACGTACACGGCGACCGTGGTGGGCTACGACGCCAGCCACGACGTGGCGGTGCTCCAGCTCCAGGGCGCGTCCGGGCTCACCGTCGCCAGCCTGGGCGACTCCGGCTCCGTGCGGGTCGGCGACAACGTGGTAGCGCTGGGCAACGCGGGAGGCAAGGGCGGCACGCCCTCGGTCGCGGCGGGCACGGTCACCGCGCTCGGCCAGTCGATCACCGCGTCCGACTCGGGGTCCGGGGTCAGCGAGCAGCTGACCGGGCTGATCGAGACCAACGCGGGCATCCAGCCGGGCGATTCGGGCGGCTCGCTGGTCAACGCCTACGGCCAGGTGATCGGGATGGACACCGCGGCTTCCTCGACCTACCAGTTCCAGTCCCAGTCCTCCTCCGGCGAGCAGGCCTACGCGATCCCGATCAACGAGGCGGTCTCCATCGCCAAGCAGATCGAGGCGGGGACGACCTCGGCCGACGTGCACATCGGGGCGACCGCCTTCCTGGGGATCTCGATCCAGACCGCGAGCTCCGGGTTCGGGGGCTCCGGGTTCGGGTCCGGGTCCGGTACCAGCGGCAGCGGCGTCACGCTCGGCGGGACCATCTCGGGCTCCCCGGCGGCCAACGCCGGCCTGACCGCGGGGGACGAGATCACCTCGCTCGGCGGCCAGCAGGTGGCCAGCGCCGAGGACGTGGCGCACGTCCTGGTCTCCTACCACCCCGGCGACCACATCTCGGTGACCTGGCTGGACCAGTCCGGCCAGTCGCACACGGAGACCCTGACCCTCACCACAGGCCCTGCGGCCTGATCCAGGCGGGCCCTGCACCGGTGATCCCCGGCCCTGCGGCGGGGATCACCGGTCCCGTCGTTTTTGGCCCCGATTTCCGGGCCGCGCAGGTGATGCGGGCGGGGTACCAACGCCCGTTCGGGAAAAATGATCTTATGAGGTCGGCGGAAGGCGCGGCGCTAACCTGAGCCCATGCGGGCGGTCCGGCTAGCGTTGGCGGTCGACTGCTGCTGCGTGCTGGCCTTCGTCGTGATCGGCCGGGCCAGTCACGAGCGCGGCGAGACCCTGGGCGGGATCGCGTCGACGGCGTGGCCGTTCCTGGCGGGCCTGGCGTGCGGGTGGCTGGCGGCCAGGGCGTGGCGGCGGCCGCTCGGGTTGTTCCCGGCCGGGGTCGGGGCGTGGCTCGGGACGGTGGCGGTGGGCATGGTCCTGCGCGTGGTGGCGGGGCAGGGCACGGCGGTGGCGTTCGTGCTGGTGGCGCTGGGATTCCTGGGGTTGTTCCTGCTCGGCTGGCGGCTGGTGCCTCGGGTGGCGCCGGCTTTGGTCAGGCTCCGACGGCGACCGCAGTAGCGCCGACGTCGAAGCCTTCCGTGACGCTGGCGATGCTGGCCAGTTCGTAGCTGGACAGCACCTCGAGGGACAGCTCGTGCAGGCGGCGGGTCTTGGCGGCGCAGCAGTCCGCCAGCAGCGTGACCGGGAAGTCGCGCATGAACGCCGAGCGCACCGTGCTCTCCACGCAGAGGTTGGTGACGACGCCGCAGATGATCAGTTCTGCCACGCCGAGGCCCCGCAGCAGCGGCTCCAGCGAGGTCCACTGGAACGCGTCGAAGCGCACCTTGTCGACGACCAGGTCGTCCGGCCCGAAGCCGAGTTCATCCATCACCTGGGCGTCCCAGGACGTGGCGGCCAGGCCCTCGAGGCTGGCGAGCTCCGGGCTGTTGCGCTTGAGCGCCTGACCCTCGTCGGCGCGGCCCGGCCGGTACACGTGTCTGGTGTAAACGACAGGGATCCCGGCGCGGCGGGCCTGCCCGATGGCCACGGCCGCATTGGCGACCGCCTCCAGGGCGCCCTCCAGCCCCATGTCCAGCTGGGCGAACGAGCCGTCGGGGTGGCAGAACGCGTTCTGCATGTCGATGACGAGCAGCGCGCGGTGGTTCGCGGTCATCGGGGTGCACCTCCGGTCACGACCTGCTGTTCACAGGGTAGCTGGCGTGCCGGATGGCCTCCTAGCAAGCTCGGTCGAGGGCGGGACCGCGGGCGGATGTAGCTGCCGAGCGGCGGAGGGCTCGGCGGGCAGCGTCGGCGTCGGGGGCTGCATTGACGCTGGGGGCTGCGCTGACGCTTGGGGCGTGGGGGGATCGTCGGGCCCCGGCGGTTTGATGGGTTCGGGCGGCTCGGGGGGCTCGGGGGCTCGGGGGGTCGTGCGGCTCGGGGGGCTCGGGAGGCTCGGAGCGCGGCGCAGAGGCTACCGCCCGGTCGTAGGCCTCGCGAAGCTTGGCGACCTCGGCGTCCGGGTCGTGGAACCAGTTGGTGGACCACAGCCGGTGGACGTTCCAGCCGAGCCGCTCCAGGTGCTCCTTGCGCAGCCGGTCGCGGTCGCGGACGCTGCCGGAGTCGCGGTAGGAGGCGCCGTCGGCCTCCACGGCGAGGATCATCCGGGAGGGGTCGTCGGGGTGTGCGGCGGCGAAGTCGACGCGGTAGCCACCGACGCCGTACTGCGGGACGACGATGATGCCGTACCCGGCGAGGCGCTCGCGGACACTGGCCTCGAACGCGTCGGCGGCCCCGGCGCCGGCCGCGGCCATCGGGGTCCCGCCGGCGCCCGCGTACTCCAGGTACTCGGCCAGCAGCCGCGCGCCCGCCTTGGTCAGCCGCTCGGGATCGACGTCGTGGCTGGAGAACGAGCTGACCACGGTGAGGCGGTGCTTGGCCCGGGTGGCAGCGACGTTCAGCCGCCGCTCGCCGCCGTCGCGGAGCAGCGGGCCCCACTGGTACCGCATCCGGCCGTCCGGGTGCTTGCCGTACCCGATGGACAGGATGATCGCGTCGCGCTCGTCCCCCTGAACCCGTTCCAGGTTCTTGACGAAGAACGGCTCGGGCACGTCGTCGGCGAAGAACGCCTCGGTCTTCGGGCCTGCCGTGGCCAGCGCCTCGCGCAGGGCCAGGTCGATCCGCTCGGCGTGCTTGATGCCCAGCGCGATCACGCCGAGGGATTCATCGGGCCTGGTGCGGGCGTGCTCGAGGACCAGCTCGACCACGCGGGTGACCTCGGCGGTCACCGAGGCGTCCTGGCCCGGCGAGGCGTCCTGGGCGACGACGACGTGGTTGAGGCAGTCGTCGCGCAGCACGCCGGGGAACGTGGTCAGCGTGCCGCCGTAGATGCGCTCGTTGGAGAAGGCCACCAGGCGCTCGTCCCGGCTGCGATAGTGCCAGCTCAGCGCCGCGGTGGGCAGCAGCGGCCTGAGCGCGTCGAGGATCGACTCGAACCCGGCCTCGAACGAGACGGTGTCCTCGTCGTCTTCGTCCTCGGCGCCCGCGTCCCCGAACTGGCGGAAGAAGCTGGTCGGCGGGAGCTGATGGTCGTCCCCGGCCACCACGACCTGGTGCGCCCTGATGATCGAGGGGATCGCGTCGGCGGGGACGATCTGGCTGGCCTCGTCGAAGATGACGACGTCGAAGAGCCGGGCGCCGGGCAGCACCTGGCTCACCATCAGCGGGGACATCGCCCAGCACGGCTTGACCGCGAACAGGACGTCGCCGGCCTGGTCGAGCAGCCTTCTGAGCGGGAGGTGGCCGCGGCGCAGCGCGGCCTGCTTGCGGATGACCCGGGCCTGCAGCGGGTGGCGCTCCTCGGCGTCGCGGGTCATCTCGGCCCAGGTCCGGCGGACCCTGGACCGGTTCGCGGCCAGATGCTCGACGTCCCTGTGGCGGAAGTCGTCCGCGACCTCGTCGAGGGAACCACCGTGTTCGGCGCCGTAGCGGGGGTCGCGCACCCTTATCTGGTCCAGGATGGAGGCGTACCACGCGTGGTCGAAGGTGGCCGCGGCCTGGTCGCCGTCGGCCTTCTTGCGGGCCAGCTCGTCGAGCAGCGGGCGGAGACCTAGCCGGTCGAACCGCTTGGCCAGCTGGTACAGCCGGGGCAGCTGCCACGGGGTCTGCTGGTCCTGGGCCAGGGCGTGGATGGTTTGCTCGACCGTTTCTGTGGCTAGCGAGGGCACGAACGACCTTAGGGCGCCTAGCTGGCGTTCGGCGTCTAGGAACATGCGCGCCACGGTGGCGTAGCCGGCGGGGACGTGGGGTGGGCTTGGTTTTGATTGGTCGGGGATCGTGAGCCGCTGCCATTCGGCCAGTTCGGTGGCGGCCTGGTCGAGGGTCTGGTGGAGGTCGTCCCAGGACGGTTTGTTGGCGGGATCCTGGCTGCCGCGCCATAGGGACCGGGCCTGGTTGCGCAGTCGCCTTCGTTCCAGCAGTCCTCCGCCGCCGCCGCTCTCGGACGTCGCGGCGGCCAGGGTGGCCGGGGACGAGGTGTACACGGCTGGGTCGAAGGTTTTTAGGGTCTGTGCGATCTGGGCGTAGAGGTGCATGACCTTGGCCTGCCCGGCGTAGCTGGTCTGGCGCTGCAGGCCGCTCTGGGTGGTGAGCTCGTCGAGCCGGTGCGCGAACATCGGGAGCGTCTCGGTGTCCAGCGTGCCGGCCAGCTCGATGGCTTGCTGCGCGTCGGCGGGGGTGCGGATCAGGGCGCCGTACCAGGGGGTGCTTGACCGCCGCAGCGTGAACCCGCCGAGGTGGGCGAACTCGCGGAGTTCGTCGCGGACCGTCTCGGCGGCCTCGGCGTCAAGGCGTTCGGGAGCGGGGAGCCGGAACGGCGTTCTGGCCGCCTCGGGGATGCCGAGCAGCGCGGACTGGACCGCGAACGGGGTCAGGCCCCACGGCTCGTGCACCTCGTGCAGCGCGCTGACGTGCCGGGACAGGCGCTGGACCCGGTCGACCAGGCGGCGGTGCAGGCGCCCGACCTCCGGCGTGGCGGCCTGGCCGGCCAGGTCGAGGGTGGCGCCGAGGTCGTTGGCGATCCGCTGCCGGTCCCTGGTGCCCTCGTGGATGTCCAGGACCATGTCGCCGAGGTCCACGCCCTTGAGCCGGGACAGGACGGCGTCGATGGCGGCGCGCTTCTCCGCGACGAACAGGACCTTGCGGCCGTGCGCGACCAGCGCGGCGATCAGGTTGGCGATCGTCTGGCTCTTCCCCGTCCCGGGCGGGCCGTGGATGACCAGGCTCTGGCCGGCCAGGACGGTGTCGATCGCGTGGCGCTGGGAGGAGTCGGCGTCCAGGACCGAGTAGTCCTCCTCGGGGTCGTCGGTTTCGTGGCCGTTGGCGGCCGACAGGTCGGACGAGACCAGCTCCTGCGCTTCCGGGTCGCCTGCGATGGCGGCCACCAGGTCGCTTTCGGCCAGCAGGTCGCCGGCGGCCTCCATGTCCCTGACCATGGGCAGCTTGGCGTAGGTGAAGGTGCCGATGACCTGGCGGTCGGTGATCTCGAAGCCGGGGACCTCCGCGGCGTCGGCCGCGAGCTGCAGCCGGTCGAACGCGTTCTCCGGGGTCAGTTTGGTCAGCTCCGCTCCGAAGACAGTCGTGAGCTTGTGCACCAGGACGGGGTTGACCTCTTGGTCGTCGTCCAGGATGAGCTCGAAGTCGTCGTACCGGGCGCGGGTCGGGGTGATGGTGAGCCCGCGGAGCAGCACGGGCGCGGCGGGCTCCAGGAACAGCTCATCCCAGCGGGCCATGCCGGTGGCCAGGTACCCGGCCCGGATGCCGCGCTCCTCGAGGAGCTCGCGGGCCTTGCGGTGGATGGCCTGGACCCGCCTGATCGCGTCGCCGCGCACGTCGACGTCCTTGAACAGCCTGGTCAGCCTGATCGAGCCCGTCCTGGCGAACCGGTCGAGCGCCTCGGGGTCGGCCTGGGCCAGGTCCAGCGTCGCCGCCCGGCGGTCCTTGTAGTACAGCAGCGTGTTCCGGCCGCCGAGATCCGTCAGCGCCGCGATCCACCGCTGCTGGGCGGCGCTGACCAGCGCGAGTCTCCTGCTGTCCAGAATTTCGGTCATGCCCGGCCTCCCAGAGGCGAACGCAGAGATCCCGCGATCGTCTTCCCCGGGCGAGCCGGTTTATCCTTCGGCGGCTGTGGCGTTCCTGGCCGGCGACGGACGCTTCGCTCATCGCCTCGTCGTTCCGAGGCGAGCCAGCCAGCTCGGCCGTCTGTTTCGCTGCTCGGTCGAGGCCCGCCGAACGCACCGCATCTGGAACCCGCGCCGTCATGGCGGACAGGTCATGCCATTCGTGCACGGTGGCCGTGAAGGCCGGGTTCTCGCCGCTGCGGTACAGCAGGTACAGCAGATCGTCGGGGGGCGGCGGGCCGCCTTCGGGCTCGAGTACGGCTGGCTCGGCAGGCGGCATCGCCGGTTGGAGTTCGCCCTCGGAAAAGTTTTGCTGGCCCGGGCGGTGCGGCGCGAACCGGATGGAAGCCCCGAGAGCACCCGCGGCCAGCCCCGCGACGGTCTTCATCGCCTCCCAGCCCGGCCCGCTGAACGTCACCCGCAGGCTCTCCCCGGAATCCTGGCCGATCCGGCTGCCGGCGGGCGGGTCGAATCTGGAAAGGTCCGCCGCTTCCGGCGGGTCGAGCACGACGGTCGTGAGCTCGGTGAGGCTCACCCGCTGGCCTTCGAACGTCTCCTCGTAGCGGAGCAGGATGCCGAGCTCGGCATCCACGATCACCGTCAGGTCGTCACCGAGAGAGCCGGCGCCCAGGCGGGTTGCGTGCCCGATGTCGATCCGTTTGGTAGCCGCGACCGCTATCGCGTCGCGGCCGCACGCGGTCACCGGCCCCTGCACCTCCAGCGTGTACCCCGCGAGGAGCTCGGACGGGCAGAACAGGTGGTGCAACGGCGGCTTATGCGCGACATCGGACTGCAGCTCGGGCGGACCCGGATCCTGCGGACGCCATACCCAGCTGCGCTCACCATCGCTACCAATGACGTGCCCGGAAGGTTCATCCGGGTACTCCTGCCGGTAGCGCCCTCCCGGCGCGATCAGCAGCGTGGCAGGCCACGAGTGATAGCCCCGTAGTTCTTCACCGGGCGGCTCTTCACTGGACGGCTCTGCGCTGGCCGGCGAGGTGGAGATCCAGGGCCCCATCTTCTCGCGCATTCGGGCCATCACGCGGCTCGCCACCAGGTCCTGGTCGCTTTCGAAGCGCACGTCGGCAGACAGGCTGAGCCGGGTCCAATCGGCCTGGTACAGCAGCCGGATCACGCCCTGCAGGTCTGTCATGTCGCTACCACCGCCAGCCCCGGCCGCTAGTCCCGGGACAGCAGCATATGCGAGCGCCTACCACCGAGTCGGGTCGGCGTAGGTCGTCCGGGGCCGGTCATGACGGTCCTGCGGCGCGGGCGCGCCGGATCGCGTCCTGGACCCCGCCGGTCCAGGGGTCGCCGTGGCCGGGCAGCAGCATCCCGGCCTTGATCCCGTCCAGGTTGGCCAGCGACGCGAGCGCCTGCGGGGTGTCCGCGTTCAGCCCGGACGGCATGATCTGCGGTCCGCTCCGCCCGGTGTAGGCGTTCCAGGTGCACAGCACGTCCCCGGTGAACAAGATCCCCCGGTCCTCCAGCAAGATCGCGGCGCTGCCCTCGGTGTGGCCCGGGGCGTGCACCACGCGGGGTTTGCCCGGCACGTCGAGCGTCTGGCCGTCGCCGAACCCCGACACCTCGGCGACCGGGATGATCCTGGTGCCGCCGCGCCGTCCGAGCACGAGCGCGGTGCGCCAGAACGCGGCGCGCAGCAGGTAAGAGCTAGTCTTGCCGTCCCGCGGCCCGACCTTGCCCGTCCGGGCCATCGCCACGTCGTGCTCGTGCACCCAGACTCGGGCCCCGGTGGCGGCGCGGGCGTGCTCGGCAAACCCGATGTGATCGGTGTGCGCGTGGGTGAGCAGCACCGCGTCCAGGTCGGCCAGGTCCCGGCCGAGTTCTGCGACGGCCCGGCCGAGCAGGTCCCAGTCCTTGGGTGCGCCAGCGTCCACCAGCACGAGCTTGCCCGACTCCTGGATCAGGTAGAAGTTCGAGATGCCGTTGGTCAGCCGGTGGATGCCCTCGGCTACTTCAGTCATGCGACTGTCCTTTCGGTAGTGTCCGCCTGTTAGTGAAGTGGTGCCGGGCGGGCTGCGGCGGGCCGGGCAGCGGTCGGCCGTGGATGAAGGCGAGGATGTCGGCGTTCAGGGCGTCGTGGTCGCTGGCGTACAGGCCGTGCCCGGCGCCGGGGTAGATCATCAGGGTGGCGCCGACGATGAGCGCCGCGGTCGTTCGGCCGGTCAGGTCGAGAGGCGCGGAGGCGTCCTGGTCGCCGTGCACGATCAGGGTGGGCACTTCGATCTTCTGGAGTTCGCCACGCTGGTCCGTGTGCGTGTTGACCTTGAGGGTCTCCAGGAGCACCCGGGTGGGGGTGTCCACGATCATCCGGGTCGTCCAGTCGATCAGGCCCTGCGACGACCCGGGGCTGGCCCCGAAGTACGGGCCGGCGGCCTCGAAGTCGGCGCACCAGCCGGGCACATCGGCGGCCACTGCCGCGTAATTGGCGTCGATCAAGGCGGGGTCCAGCCCGCCGGGGTTGTCCGCGGTCCGCCGCATAAACGGCGTGACCGGCGCCACCAGCACCAGCCGGGCCACCCGGGAGTCGCCGTGCCGGGTGAGGTAGCGCACGGCCTCCTTCGACCCGAGCGAATGGGCGACCAGGGTGATGCCGCGCAGCCCGAAATGGTCGATGACCGCGGCCAGGTCATCGGCCATGGTGTCCAGGTCGTAGCCGGCCGCTGGCCGGTCCGACCGGCCGTGGCCCCGGCGGTCATATAGCACGCAGCGCATGCCCGCGGCGGCCAGCGCGGGGACCTGGTAGTCCCACTGATCGGAGCGCAGTCCCCAGGCGTGGGTGAACACCACGGGCGGCCCGCTGCCCCACTCGGTGACGAACAGGCTGGTCCGGTCGGCGGTTTCGATGAACGGCATGTCTTGGTCCTCCGGTTGTCCTTATCGCTAGCCGCTAGCAGTTGGCGGGGCAGCCCGCCAAGTGCGATCCTGACCTCGGCTGCCGCTGAGGTCGATTACCTGTCAGGTAGTGGGTCAGCGCCCGGGGCGGGGCCGCGCTCGGCACGGTCCTTCAGCGCCCGGTTGAGGCCCGGAAGCCCGCCTCGGTCCGGGCGAGGGTCTTGCCGGTGAGGGGGACCAGGAGACCACGGAAAGTCTCGGACTGGGTCAGCCGGGTGCGCCCGCCGAGATCCTCGAGGGCGAACTGGTGGGTGCCGTCGAAGATGCCCGGGACGATCAGCCGGCCAATCCAGCGCAGCAGTTCGTCGGGCTGCGCCGCCAGCACCGTCGGCCGGAAGGTCATCGCCCGGCCTCCGGCCGGGACCAGCCGCAGGGTGAGCCTCGCTCCCGCGGCGAGCTGGCCGGAGGCCGAGCGGATGCAGGGGTTCCACTCCGGGCAGGAACCAGGCACGGCCAGGCCGGGAGGCCGCACGGCACGCACGCGGGCAGCCGTCATCCAGGCCGTCATCGATGAGCTGACCGAGCACGGGTACGTCGGCACGACGGTGATCCAGACGGTGACGGCTGACGTGGCGGCGCTAGCCAGCGACGTCGATGCCTTTGACAGTCGCCGGAGGCGCAGCACGCCGGTCAGCATCGGGAGGGTGAACTCGCCGCGGGCGGCGAGTGCCTCTACCGCTCACTACGGCTCCGGCCGCGCAGGTCATCCAGGAAGCTCCGGGTGGCGGCGACCGCGTCGCTCGTCCGCCGGACGACGTCGGCGGCGGTGCGTATCACGGTTCCGGTCGCGCCTGGCATGACCGCCGTCCCGTCGGTGAACGGGTTACCCGTTTCTTCTATAACGCGAACGCCGGGCGGGATATCCAGGTGGAACTCCGCGGCCGGGACCGGCTCGGTGCCGATGCCGCTCAGCTCGTACCACGACTCTGGCTTGTCGCCCGCGAACGAGATCAGCCGGAGCAGGCAGCCGAGCTCGGCGTCAACGATCACGTCGGCGGGGAAGAACTGCACCGGTGCCACCCGCCAGCCACCGCCGCCCTTGGCCACGCGGAGCTGGTAAGCGCGACGGCCGCGGTAGCTGATCTCCGCGCCGCCCGACAGCCGGCAGCCGAGCAGCCAGGACGAGTCGACCATGGTGGCCATGTGGCCACCCATCGGCTTGCCCGGCCCGACCATGGTCCGGTCCGCGAACACCTGCCAGCGATGCTCCCCATCGCACGCGATCGTCTTCGGGTGGTTCCCGCCCGTCAGGTAGTCAATGCGGTACTTGTCCCGGCCGCTGGCGCGCAGGCGGTAAACCGTGTGGGCTACGGGCTTCCCGTGCGTCATCGCAGGAAGCGAGTCGAGGAGGTAGCCCACGCCGCCGTGGCCCGCGGCACGCAGCGAATCCGGAGCCCATGCCGGCATGGCGGTCAGGTCTTGCCATTGGTCCAGGATGGCCGTGAAGGCCGGGATGTCGCCGCTGCGGTACAGCAGGTAGAGCAGATCGTCGGAGGGTGGCGGGGCGCCTTCCGGCTCGAGTACGGCCGGCTCGGCGGGTGGCATCGCCTCTTGGAGGTAGGCCTCGGCAGAGTTGTGCCGACCCGGAAGGTGCGGCGCCAACCGGATGCTGGCCCCGAGACCGCCCATGGCCAGCCCGAGGACGGCCTTCGCCGCCTCCCGGCCCGGCCCGCTGACCGTCTCCCGCAGGCTGTCCTCTGGATCCTGGCTGATCCGGCTGCCCGCTGGCGGCGCGAACCGGGAAACGTCCGCCGCTTCCGGCGGGTCTAGCACGATGGCCGTCAACTCCGTGAGGCTCAGCCGCTGGCCTTCGAACGTCGCCTCGTAGCGGAGGAGGATGCCGAGCTCGGCATCCACGATCACGTCGAGCTGGTCAGGAAGAGAAGTGCGCAGGCCGGGCCCGGTGTCGGCCCGCGGGGTGGCCCGGACCGCTATCGCGTCGCGGCCGCACGCGGTCACCGGCCCCCGCACCTCCAGCGTGTACCCGGTGAGCAGCTCGGACGGGCAGAACAGTTGCCGCAACGGCGGCTCATGTGCGATATGCCCCGGCGGCGCCGGATTTTGCGGACGCCATACCCAGCTGCGCTCACCGTCGCTGCCCATGACCTGCCCGGAAGGCTCATCCTGGTACTCCTGGCGGTAGCGCCCGCCCGGCGCGATCAGCAGCCTCGTGTCCCAGGAGTGATAGCCCACCAGTTCTTCACCGGTCGCTTCTTCCCAGGTCAGCCGGCTGTTCTCCGGGTTTTCCCGGAATCTCCAAGGGCGACCCTCGGGGACCCAGGGCGGCCGCGTCGCGCGCGCGCGACTGCTCCACAGGTCCTGGTCGGTTTCGGAGTGCACGTCGGCAGACAGGCTGAGCCGGGTCCAGTCGGCCCGGTGGAGCACCCCGATCAAGCCCTGCAGGTCTGTCATGTCGCTACCGCCGTCACCCCTGGCCAGCCAGTCCCGGAACAGCAGCATATGTCACCGTCGGGGCCGTCCTTAGCGTCAGCTTGCGGCGCGGTGCAGCAGCAGGTACTGCCTGATCCCGAGGACCCGGAACATGGCGCGTTCGGCCGGGCCGAACGCCTGACGGACGACGGCCCTGGCCTCGGGGCCGTCGACGAACTGCGGCCGGTCCGCCCGGTAGTCGACGCCGTCGAGGCGGATCTCGCACCCGCCAGCGGCCCGGACGTTGCGCGACCAGTCCGACTGGTTCCCGAAGGTCAGCGGGATGACGAACATGTCGCCGGTGAGCCTCGCGCCGGCGGGGGTGACGTACGGCCGGCCCGAGCGCCGGCCGACGTGCCGGATCTGCGCGGCCATCCTCATGTGCCTGCGGCCCGCCAGCTTGGTCATGACCGGGTTGAGCAGCTTGACCAGCGGACGCATACCGGTCACCAGCCGCGAGGGGCGGACGACCGCGGGTGTGCCCGGGGCCTGGGTATCGGGCGTGTTCATGTCTGGTGCCTTCCTCGCTCCTTGACCGCCGGCCGGCGGCACCGGTAAGGACGGCGCGGTCCCCGGGAAAGTGACGTCTTGGCTTCAGCCGAGCTGGGCGGACAGGAGGTCGAGCCTGCGCGGGTCGCCAATGCCGTGCATCGCCTGGATCCGGCCAGCCTTCATGGTGAGGATCAGGACGACCGACAGCGTGCGGCCGGTGAACCCGAGCAGGGCGGGGTGGCCGGCGACCGGGTGCGTGACCAGCGTCATGCCCGGTCCGAGGTGGTACATCAGGTTCCTGGCCACGCGATCGGCACCGCGGACTACGACGGTCCCAGGGGCGTCCAGGCCCGCGTCGAAGTCGCCCCAGACGTCCGGGGCCAGGACCTCGAGCAGGCCGTTCAGGTCGCCGTTGGCACAGGCGGCGATGAACTTCTCTGTGACCTCGCGGTGCTCGGCCGTGCCGACGTCGACCGTGGCGGCGCCCTGACCGGCCTCGATCTTCTGACGAGCCCTTCTGGCCAGCTGCCGGCAGGTGGCCGCGGGCCGGCCGAGGGTCTCGGCCACGGAGTCGAAGGGCACGCCGAAGATGTCGTGCAGGACGAAGACGACTCGTTCGGCCGGGCTGAGCCGCTGCAGCATGACGAGCAGGGCCAGCTGGACGTCGTCGTCGAGGGTGATCCGGTCCGCCGGGTCGGCGGGCGCCTGCAGGCCCACGGGCGCCTGGCTGCGGGTTCTGGTTCCGGTGACGAACTCGATCTCGCCGGCGTCGTGCGGGCGCTCCCGGCGTGAGCGGGCGGAGCGGATCTGATCTAGGCACAGCCTGCTGGTGACCACGATGAGCCAGCCGCGTTCGTCCTCTATCTCACCGGTCCGGGCGCGAAGCAGCCTGGTGAATGCGTCCTGGACCACGTCCTCGGCTGCGCCGACGTCTCCCAGCATCCGGAAGGCTAGGTCGATCAGGTACGGGCGGTGCTCGTTCCAGGCCTGGATGACCTGCTCATCGTGCTGGTCCACGGTCACGCCTGCCTCCCCGCGGGTTTGTGCCCCATATCGATAGGACGACACGCGGCCGCCGAAAGTGACAGCGTCACGTTCTGGTCCGTGGTCCCGTCCTTCAGCGGTGAGACATTCTCGGCCTCTAGGAGGGGACAACGTGGCCCGCATCGACAGTCATACGATCCAGGACGCACCTGATGCGTCGCGACCCCTGCTGGAAGGCCTCGTGCAGTTCTCGCCGACCGGGAAGCTGCTGAACCTGCACGCCCAGATGGCCCACTCCCCCGCGGTCCTGGCCGCGTACACGGGTATCCGGCAGGCGACGGTGGCGCACGGGACGCTCGACCCTCGGGTCCGTTCGGCGCTCATGCTGGCCACGGCCGGGGTCACCGGCAGCGCCTACGCGCAGGCGGTCACCTCGTTCCTCGCCGCACGGGCCGGATTTACGCCGAACGAGGTGCTGGCGCTGAGAGACGGCCGGGCGCTGGGTGACGACAAGACCGACTCGCTGGTCGACGTGGCCCGGGAGGCGGCCGTTCGGTCCGGCGAGGTCAGCGACGCGACCTGGCAGCGGGCCGCCGACTGCGGGTGGAGCAGCGAGCACCTTACCGAGGCCTTCGCCTTCCTGGCCCTGACCGTCGTGACCGCCTACTTCCTCAACTACGCGCAGACGCCGATGGACCTGCCGTCGGCCCCGGGCGAGCAGGAGGCGAACTGATGGAACTGGTACAGAGCCGGATCGTCACCGACGACGTCGAGAGCCTGGCCGGGTTCTACGCCGAGTTGCTCGGCGTGCCGACGGCGCTGAACGAGTACTACGTCGAGATCGCGGCCGGGCCGGCCTCGGTGGGCTTCTGCAGGCGGAGGTTCACCGAGTACCGCGAGGATGAGTGTCCCGCCGGGCGTCAGCGCCGGGACGAGATCATCCTTGACTTCCTCGTCGACGACGTGGACGCCGAGTACCCGCGGATCGCCGCGCTCGGGGTCGACTGGGTGATGCCGCCCACGACCCAGCCCTGGGGCAACCGGTCGATGGTGTTCAGGGATCCGGCCGGGAACCTGATCAACGTGTTCTCCCGGGACCGGTCATGACCCGGGCGAGGGCGTGCGGAGGTCGGTCCGGTCCTGCCGGAGGGCCAGAGCCCCCGCGGCGCCGACCAGCGCGGCGGCGCCGGCGGATCCGGCGACCAACCACCGGCCCGTTCGCGGTAGCTGGCGCCACGAGGACAGGCTGGCGACCACGTCCAGTGCGTCGGACAGGGCGCCCGCGGCGACCCACACGCTAGCCGATTCGGGATCGGCGGCCGTGCGCCGCAGTGCGGCCAGCGCCCCGAGTCCCAGGGCGACGTCACGTGCTCCCAGCGCACGCCCGAACACGGTTGCGGCCAGGTCATCAGCGGCCGCACCGACCCAGGGACGGGACGGCACCGACGGGAGGGCCAACGCGGCCAGGCCGATCGCCACCCGCCCGGCCGCCACCGCCGCCGCGCCGCGGCGCGCCAGCGCCGGGAGGTCAGTCTCGATAGAGTCCACGGCGCGGATGTTAGCTCAGGTGACGTGGCCGGTTCTAGCGGAGCCTGCGGAAGGCTAGTTCGGTAACCCCGTTGCCGAACGTGATGGCCGATACGGGTTCGAGCCTAGGTGAGGGGCCCGGGGGGTCGAACAGGCGCGTGCCGTGGCCGGCCAGGTAGGGGAAGAGCGACAGTCGGTACGATCTTGCGCGCGGCGTTCATGGCGTCGGCGTAGGGGTGATCGGTGGCCTCGGGGAAGTACTGCGCCGCGTCCTGGTAGTGCTTGCGCCCCATGATGTGCGCGTCGGCGCCCTCGTAAAAGGCGCGGGTGTGGTCTTCCAGCGCTGGGTCGTCTGGGAGGTCGCGGCAGAAGTCGAAGAAGCTGGTGTCCTCCGTGGCGATGATGCCGTCGACCGAGTAGTCGAAGATCCGCGCTATCACCGTGCGCATGGCGGCTCAGGCCAGGTACTTCGCGAGGCCGTCGAGCATCTCGGCGGTGCCGCCCCGGCGCAACTCCGATGCCTGGTCCCCGTCGAAGCCGTCGAGGTAGGCGCCCTGCTCGGTCCACGTCAGCGCCGTCCCTTCGGCGGTCGCGACGAACTCGATGGTGGCCACGGAGACGGAGATGCGCGCGTCGTTGGCGTACATCTCGTAGCTGTAGATGATCCGCTGGTCCGGGACGATGTCGTAGTAGAGGGCGTCGTACCGGAAGGTCATGTCCTGCATGCCGATACCGAAGCGTTCGTGCCCGCCGATCCTGAAGTCGAACTCCGAGTCGCCGGCGTCCGGGCCGGGTTCGCTCAGGTCGCCCGTGTCGCCCCAGGCGTCCTTGGCCTCCTTCGAGGCGAAGGCGGCGAACACACGGGATACGGCGGCCGGGAAGGTGCGCTCGATCTCGAACGTGTCGTGGATGACGGGCCGTTCTGTCATGAGGTCTCCTCGTGATTCGGGTCGGTCTCGTCCAGGTACTGGCCGAGACGGTCTAGGTGGCGCTCAACGAAGGTGCGGCGCTCGGAGATCCAGCGTTCGGCCGATCGCAGGGTCACCGCGTTAAGGCGGCACGTGCGGGTGCGGCCGAGCTTCTGCGTCCGCACGAGGCCGCTGGCCTCCAGGATCTGCACGTGCTGGACGACCGCGGCCAGCGACATAGCCAGCGGGCGACCGAGCTCGGTGACCGAGGCCGGTCCCCGGCTGAGCCGTTCCAGCATGAGCCGTCGCCCGGGATCGGCGAGCGCGTGGAAGACGCGATCCAGGTCCGGCGCTTCGTTAAGCACGTGCTTGAGTATTCCTGGTCGCGGCTTAATAGTCAAGTGCTCACTTGACTATGGGGAGGGAGGGGACGGGGTCGCGGGATGCGGGGCGGCGGACGGAGGCTCCGGCGCGACCGGGATGCGGAGCCCTGTGGCGGGCGGGGTACCCGCGCAGTTCACGATGATCTCGATCCCCTTCACGGCGTCCTGCACCCCGTCGCCCGTGGTCAGGTCGCCGGTCACGAACTCGATGCCGTCGGCGGCCTCGCGGGCGCGCCTGCTGAGGACCCGTACCTGGCCGTCGGCGTCGCGCAGCAGCGGGACGACGAGGCGCCCGAGCGTGCCTGTGCCGCCGGTCACCAGAATCCTGGCCATAGCGATGCTCCTTCCCGCAAGGAACCCGGCATTGTCACATATGCGCGGGCCCATCCGTCAGGTCGTATGACGGATAAGACGAGGAAGATGTGACCGATGGACGAGAACGAGTGGCTGGCCTGGCGGTTCGAGGCGAGCAGGCCCCGCCTGCGGTCGGTGGCCTACCGGATGCTCGGCTCGCTCAGCGAGGCCGAGGATGCCGTCCAGGAGGCGTGGATCCACGCCGCGGGTGCGCGCGCGGGGGACGTAGCGAACCTGGAGGGGTGGTTGACCACGATCGTCGCGCGGGTCTGCCTGGACATGCTGCGCACGCGCAAGTCGCGCCGCGAGGAGCCGCTGGCGGTGGACGAGGCGGTCGCGGCCGCCGGGCCCGAGCAGGAGGCCGTGCTGGCCGACTCGGTGGGGCTCGCCATGCTCGTGGTGCTCGACACGCTAGCGCCCGCCGAACGCGTCGCGTTCGTGCTGCATGACATGTTCGGCCTGCCGTTCGGCGAGATCGGGGCGGCCACCGGGCGCTCGGCGGCGGCCGCGCGCCAACTGGCCAGCCGGGCGCGGCGCCGGGTCCGGGGCACCACCGCGCTTCCCGGGACGCGCCTGGCCAGGCAGCGGGAGGTCGCCGCCGCGTATCTCGCCGCCGCGCGCGGCGGTGACCTGGGCGCGCTGCTGTCGATCCTGGATCCCGACGTGGAGCTGTACGCGGACGCCGCGTCGGTGTCGACGGGCGCCTCCGTGACGCTGCGCGGCGCGGCGGTCGTGGCCAGGACCGCGCTCGCCGGCGCCACGCGATCCCGTCACGCGGGGCTCGCGCTGATCAACGGGAGCCCGGGGATCGTGATGGCGCCATCCGGCCGGCTGGCGCTCGTGCTCGCCTTCACGATCCCGGATGACAGGATCACCCGCATCGAGGTCATCGCCGACCCCGACCGCCTCGGCCAGCTTGACCTGGCGGTTCTCGGCTGAGAAGCCGCGGATGGGCGGGTGGTTACGGTGACGGCCGCCGGTGCTCGGGTAACTGCCTAGCATGGTCTTGACGGCGGCGGAGGGGTGTGGTGGCCAGACCGCGTGAGATCCTGACCCGACGACGGGCGCTGGCCAGCTTCGGTGCGCTGGCCGGGCTGACCGGTATGGGGTGCGCATCATCGAAGACCACGACGTCTGCGGCCGCCGCGCCCACGCGGCCGGCCACGGTGTTGTGGCGGAGCCGTCCACTGGTAGATGGCGAATACGTCCTCGGTCTGGTCCCGGCCGGGGGCGTGGTCTGCGTGGGCGACGGGTTTGGCAATATCTACGGGCTGGACGCGGCGACCGGCGCGATGCGGTGGCGCCGGACGTTCCGCAGTAACTCGGCCGGTTATCTGCCGCTGGCGGCGGCGGGCGGCCGGGTATTCGCCGTCGGCTCCGGGCGGGTGGCCGCGCTGAGCGCCTCGACCGGAGCGCAGCTATGGTCGGTCCCGGCCGCCGGCGTTGAGCCTGGCTTCCCGCCGCGGCTCCCCACCTACTTCGTGGTGTACGCGAACGGTGTCGTCTGTGTGCTCGGCGCGGACGGGAGCATCGCGGGCCTGGATCCGCGAACCGGCCGCCTGCTCTGGCGCCGGCCTCCGGCGTCCGCCGGTTTCGGCGCGGGCGCCGCGGCTGAGGGCGGCGTCCTGTACGTGCCCGAGATCTCCTCCGATGGCGTCGCGGCGCTGGACGTGCGGACCGGCCAGCCGCGGTGGACCGCATCGACTCCCTCGGTCGCCTCGACGCTGCTGGTCCTGGACAGCGTGATCGCTGGCACTCCCACCGCGTCTCCCAGCTATGACGCCGGCTCGCTCACGTTCGCGCTGGACAAGGCCACGGGGCGTCCGCTCTGGCGGGCGAACTTCGACACCGAGACGTACAGCAGCATCGCGGGTGAGGGCGACCGGGTTTACGTCCGCGTCGACCTCCTGAACGGAGCTGCCACGGAGGGGAATGCGATCTACGCCCTGGCCGCGCGCACCGGCCGGAAGCTCTGGTACCGCGCATTTCCCAGCCAATCCATCGGCGGGGCGATCGTCGCGGCCGACGGCCTCCTCTACGCCAGCTTCACGCAGGGCGGCCTGCGAGTGCTGTCCCCCGCGACCGGCGCAGACGTCTGGCAGCGCACTGACCTGAGCGTAACCAGCATTACGCCGGGCCCGCAGGTCATCTACGCCAGTGCGCCAGGGCCGCCGGACACTATCTACGCCATCGCGCCGTAGCACGCCGCGTCTGCTCGCCTCGGCCTGCCGGCGGGGCCGGGTGCCGGCTCGGCGCCGTTACGGGCGACGGCGGTCGGTAGCGCTGGCCGCGTTCGCGATGATCACGGCGAACGGCGGGATCACCAGCGCGACCACCGAGACGATGACCGCCGCGGTCGCTGAGTACCGGTCCAGGACCGCCCAGGCCAGGACGAACAAGCCGATGCAGATGGCCATGAGCAGGAAGTACAGGCGCTTGTCGCGGCGAGACGGCTGCGGTCCCGCCGGTCCGTCACGGCCTTGTTCGCTGCTGGCCACGAGCGTCCGCCCGTTCGGGGAAAATAACGTTTCGATAACAGCTTACCAATAATTGGTTTCGCTCGCACGGCCGCCGGTAGCTGAGTAAGCGCTTAACCAGAGCAACCGCTTACTCGCCGAGGCGCAGAGGACCTGAGCATGGCCGACCGGTTGACGATCTACGAAGTCGCGAAGCGCAGCGGCGTATCCACCGCGACGGTGTCCAGGGTCATGGCCGACGGCAAGGGCTTCTCGGCGGCCACCCGGGAGCGGGTCCGGGCCACGGCGGCCGAGCTGGGCTGGGTGCCGAGCGGAACGGCCCGCGGCCTGGCCTCGCGACGCAACGGGATCGTCGGCCTGCTGTTCCCCGACCTGGGCAATTCCGGGGAACTGGCGGAAGAGTCGCCGCTGTACGTGGACCAGGTGATCCGCGGCGCGGAGCGCGCGGCGACCGCCGCCGCTCACGCGGTCCTGATCGCGGCCACGCAGACCAGGTCAGGGCGCGACCTGGCGTTTATGGTGGCGGGGAAGGTCGACGGCCTGGTGATCATGGCCCGCTGCCTGTCCGAGCAGGACATCGCGGTCCTGTCCAACAGCCTGCCGGTCGTCGTGCTGGCTAACCGGTACCCCGGCGACGGACCCGACTTCGTCGGCGCCGACAACCGCACCGGGTCACACGCCATCACCACGCACCTGATCCGCGTCCATGCCCACACCGACCTGGCGTTCCTGGCGGGACCGGCCGACTCGCCGGACTCCGGCGAGCGCTTCGCGGGTTTCTGTGAGGCAATGCGCGAGGCCGACCTGCCCGCCCCGGACGCACCGGCCGCCAGCGGCGGCTTCACCGAGGCCGGCGGCGGGGCGGCGGTGGCGGCGCTGATCGCCGAGGGGCGCAGGCCCCGGGCGATCGTGTGCGGCAACGACGAGATGGCCATCGGCGCGCTAAGCGCGCTGCGGGCCGCCGAGCTGCGCGTGCCGGCCGATATCGCCGTGACCGGGTTCGACGACATCGGCGTCGCGCAGCACGTGCGGCCCGCCCTCACCACCGTCCGCCAGCCGATGCGCGCGCTCGGCGAAGAGGCGGTCCGGATCTTGCTTGATCGCATTAACAACAGGGCCGCGCCGCGGAACTCGATCGTGCTGCCGACGGAGCTCGTGATCCGCCGCAGTTGCGGCTGCGCCGGCCCGGACCACATTCCGCGAGCGGCTGGTTCAACCGCCGCGGGATAGGCACACAAAGGAGAACCACCATGACACATCTGCCGAACCTGAGATCGGTCGCGGCCTGGGCGTGCGCCGCGGCCCTGCTCGCGGCCGGCGCCAGCGCGTGCTCGTCCCACTCGGGCGGCACCGGCGCCGGGACCAGCACCAGCAGCGGAGGCGGCACCCTGACCATCCAGGGCGACACCGGCAACCCGACGCTGGTCGAGAACTTCAACCCGTTCCAGCCCGCCACCGAGCTGCACGGCGCCTACCTGATCTACGCGCCGCTGGAGACCGTCAGCACGATCAACGGCAGCTATACGCCGTTCCTGGCCACCGGGTACAAGTTCACCAACCCCACGACGCTGGTGTACACGATCCGGACGGGGGTGAAGTGGAGCGACGGCACCGCGTTCACCCCGGCCGACGTGGTGTTCACGTTCAACCTGCTGAAGAAGTACAAGGCGCTGGACACCAACGGCGTCTGGTCGCAGATCAGCGCGGTATCCGCGTCGGGTAGCGACGTCACGTTCACGTTCAAGGCGCCCAACGTCCCGTTCGCGGCGACGATCGCGCAGACCCCGATCGTGCCCGAGCACGTCTGGTCGTCGATCGCCAACCCGGTGACCTTTACCAACACGCATCCGGTGGGCACCGGTCCTTACACCCTCCAGACCTTCGCGCCGACCCAGTACACGCTGGCGAAGAACCCGCTGTACTGGGACGCGTCGAAGATCGCTCCGACCACCGTGGTGTTCCCGGCCCAGGCGACCAGCCAGAGCACCAACCAGCTCGAGGTGAGCGAGGGCCAGTTCGATTGGTCATACACGTACCTGCCCGACGTCAAGGCGACCTACGTGGACCGCGACCCGTCCACCAACCAGTACTGGTTCCCGCCCGGCGGCACCATCGGCCTGTTCCTCAACCTGACCCAGGCGCCGTACAACAACGTCAACTTCCGCCAGGGCGTCTCGCTGGCGCTGAACCGCGCCACGATCGCGCAGAAGGCGGTCAACGGCTACATGAGCCCGGCCAGCACGAGCGGGATCATCCTGCCGAACGAGCAAAAGTGGCTGGACCCGAGCCTGCCCGGCCAGGGCGTCGTCAGCCAGAACCATGGCGCCGCCATGGCGGCGTTCGCCAGGGCCGGTTACACCACGCAGGGCGGCAAGCTGATGGGGCCGAACGGCCAGGCCACGATGACCATCGTGCTGCCGAACAGCTTCACCGACTGGGCCGCGGCGGCCACCGAGGTCAGCACCGAGCTCGGGCAGGTCGGCATCAAGGTCAACCTGGACGAGCCGCAGTACGCGCAGTACGCGCAGACCACGCAGGCCGGGACGTTCAACGCCGCCATCGGCGGCTTCGGCGGCACCGGCATCCCGTTCAACGACTACAACCTGACGCTGAACAGCGCTTACGCGGCTCCGGTGCACACGCCGACGGTGAACAACTTCGAGCGGTTCAACAACGCCGGGGTCAACCAGGCGCTGGGCACGCTGGCGGCGGCCACCAACCCGGCCGCGCAGCAGCAGGCCACCGACCGCCTCGAGACGATGATGTACCAGACCGTCCCGGTCGTCCTGCTGTACTACGGCGGCAGCTGGGGTCTGTTCTCCACCAAGCACTTCACCGGCTGGCCGTCGGCCAGCAACCCGTACACCCTGCCGACCAACTACAACTACTCGCTGCTCACGGTCGTGACCCACCTGGTCAAGGCCTGAAGCGCGGCAGGGTGAAAGGAGCGCACGGTGCGGTACATCCTGCGCAAGGTGACGCTGTTCATCGTCACGCTGTGGGCGGCGGTCACCCTGAACTTCATCCTGCCGCGGCTGATGCCCGGCTCACCGGTCGACGCGGCGCTCGGCAAGCTCGCGTCGGCCGGCGTGCCGATCACCAACGCGGAAAAGGCGGCCGTCGAGGCTCAGCTCGGCGCGCCGCACACGAGCATCTTCGTCCAGTACGGGGACTACCTGCGGAACATCGTGACGCTGCGGTTCGGCACGTCGTTCTCGTTCCCGAGCCAGACGGTCGCGCTGACCATCGGCAAGGCCCTGCCCTGGACGGTGGTGCTGGTCGGCGCGACGACGGTCTTCGCGTTCGTCATCGGGACCCTCCTCGGGGTCTACGCCGGGTGGCACCGCGCCAAGGTCGCCGACTCGTCGGTGACGATCGCGGCGACCTTCTTCGGCGCGTTCCCGCCGTTCTGGCTCGGCCTGCTGCTGCTGTACTGGCTGGCGTTCAAGTACGGCTGGTTCCCGATCAAGGGCGGCTACTCCCCCGGCACGACGCCGAACTGGAGCCTGTCGTTCCTGGGTGACGCGCTGGATCACAGCGTGCTGCCGGCGCTGACGCTGGCCATTACAACCCTGTCGGGCTGGGTGTTCGGCATGCGCAACAACATGATCAACACCCTGGGCGAGGACTACGTAACCTTCGCCGAGGCCAACGGCCTGCGCTCGCGGACGGTGGCGCTTCTGTACGCGGCGCGCAACGCGCTGCTGCCCAACGTCACGGCGTTCGGGCTGATGCTGGGCGCGGTCGTCGGCGGGTCGGTCCTGGTGGAGGGCGTGTACAGCTACCCGGGCGTCGGCAACCTGCTCTACCTCGCCGTCACCAACCACGACTACCCGCTCATGCAGGCGCTGCTGCTGGTCTTCACGCTCAGCATGCTGGTCGCGATCTTCGTCGTCGACCTGCTCTATCCCCGCCTCGACCCGCGAGTCCGGAGTGCGACATGACCATCATCACCTCGGTGCCGCCGCCGCAGGCTCCGGGCACGGCCCCCCCGGTGCGGATCGGCGCCGCGAGCGCGGTACCCGGACCGCTGCGCTTCATCGGGCGGGCGCTGCGCACCCTGTGGAGCAACGGCAAGGCGCGCACCGGCCTGATCATCCTCGGCCTGATCGTCCTGGTGGCGATCTTCGCCCCGCTGATCGCGCCGCATTCGCCCACGGCGACCAACTTCGCCCCGTACAAGGGCCCGAGCGCGACCAACCTGCTCGGCACGACGGGCAACGGCCAGGACGTGTTCTCGCAGCTCATCTTCGGCGCGCGGGTCTCGCTGATCGTCGGCGTGTGCGCCGGGGCGCTGGCCACCCTGGTGGCGGTGACGATCGGCCTGATCTCGGGCTACCGGACCGGTCTGATCGACGAGGTGCTCAGCTTCGTCACGAACCTCGCGCTGGTGATCCCCGCGCTGCCGCTGATGATCATCCTGGCGGCTTACCTGCAGGGCCGTTCGGTGTGGACGATCGTGCTGGTCGTCGCGTTCACCAGCTGGGCCACCGGCGCGCGGGTGATCCGCAGTCAGACCAAGACGCTGCGCACGCGTGACTTCGTCACCTCGGCGGTGTTCTCCGGCGAGCGGCTCCCCCGGATCGTGTTCCGCGACATCCTGCCCAACATGACGTCCCTGGTCGCGGCCAGCTTCCTCGCCGCGGCCACCGCCGCGGTCCTGGCCGAGGCCAGCCTGGAGTTCCTCGGCCTGGGCAACCCGTCCACGGTCAGCTGGGGCACCATCTTGTTCGCCGCCCAGCAGCAGAACGCGCTGCTCACCGGGCAGTGGCTGATGGTGTTCGCGCCCGGCCTGGCCATCGTCCTGCTGATGGTGTCGTTCACGCTGATCAACTTCGGCGTCGACGCGCTGTCCAACCCACGGCTGCGGGAGAAGTGATGGCCCTACTGGAAGCACGCGGCGTCAACGTCGTCTACGAGCCGACCCGCGGCCAGCGGATCTGGTCGGTGCGCGACGTGGACCTCACTCTAGAGCAGGGCGAGTTCGTCGGGCTGGTCGGCGAGTCCGGGTGCGGCAAGTCGACCCTCGGGTTCGCCCTGACCAGGATGCTGCGCCCGCCGGCCCACCTGTCGGGCGGCGTCATCCGCTTCGACGGCACCGACGTCGCCAGCCTGACCGGCGAGCGACTGCGCCGGGCGCGGCGCGACGGGTTCGCGCTGGTCCTGCAGAGCGGCATGAACGCGCTGAACCCGGTGCGGACCATCGAGCACCACTTCGGCGACGTCCTCAAGGCGAACGCGCGGCCTGGCGAGGACCTGTCGGGCGACGGGATCCGTCGCCGGGCCGCGGAGTTGCTCGAGGCCGTGCGCCTCGAGCCGGCGGTGCTGAGCCGCTACCCGCACGAGCTGTCGGGCGGCATGCGGCAGCGGGTCTCGATCGCGCTGGCGCTGTCCCTGCAGCCGCGGCTGATCGTCTTCGACGAGCCGACCACCGCGCTGGACGTGATCGTCCAGCAGGCGGTGATGGACACGATCAAGGACCTGCAGCGGGAGCGCGGCTTCTCCGCCATCTTGATCAGCCACGATCTCGGCGTCGTGCTCGAGGCCACGGACCGGGTCATGGTCATGTACGCGGGCCGGATCGTCGAGGACCAGCCGTCTCGGGTCATGGCGCACGGGCTGCACCACCCCTACACCGAGGCGCTGCTGAACTGCTACGGCGACCCGCGCGCCGACGTGGTCCAGATCGGCGGCATCCCAGGTTCGCCGCCGGACCTGTCGGTGCCGAACACCGGGTGCTCGTTCGCGCCCCGGTGCCCGCTCACCGAGGACATCTGCCGCAGGCAGGATCCCCCGCTGCTCTCGCTGGCGCCGGGCTGGGCGGCGTGTCACGTGCGGGCCCGCGTCGCGCACGTCGAAGAGGAGGTCGGCAGTGTCCGCTAACGATGTCCAGACGCTGACCGTCAGCGGCGTTTCGAAGGTCTTCCAGGTCCGCGGGCGCGGCCGCCGGACGGTCATCGCGGTCGACGACGTGTCCTTCGCGGTCGCCCCGGGCGCGGCGGTGAGCCTGGTCGGGGCCAGCGGCAGCGGGAAGAGCACGCTCGCCAAGATGATCACCGGCTCGGAACGCCCGACGTCCGGGGAGATCACGTTCGGCGACACCTCGGTCGGGCGGCTGCGCGCGGGCGGCCTGCGCCAGCTCCACCGCCGGGTGCAGATGGTGTTCCAGGACCCGTACGGCGCGCTCAACCCGCTGCACACCGTGGAGTACACGGTGATGCGCCCCTGCCAGAACTTCCTCGGCATGTCCCACGCGCAGGCCGCGGGACCGGGTCGCCGAACTGCTCGAGACGGTGGGCCTGGTCCCGGCCGCCCAGTACGCGGCCAAGCTCCCGCACCAGCTGTCCGGCGGCCAGCGCCAGCGCGTGCTCATCGCGCGCGCCCTCGGCAGCGACCCCGACTTGATCGTGGCCGACGAGCCCGTCTCGATGCTCGACGTCTCGCTGCGGGCCGGGGTGCTCAAGCTGCTGGCCGAGCTGCGCCGGACGCGCGGGCTGAGCCTGCTCTACATCACCCACGACTTGCTATCCGCGCGCCTGATCACCGACGAGATCCTCGTCCTGAACCAGGGACGGGTCGTCGAGCGCGGCCAGACCAAGCAGGTCCTGCAGCACCCGACGGACAAGTACACGATCCAGCTGCTGAACGCCGTGGCCAACCCGTTCGCGGCGAATGGATCGGAGCAGATCAGACCAGAGCAGAGCGGAAATGGCGTCGGGGGTGCGGCGAGAGGCAATGGCGTGGGCAGTGCGGCGAGAGGCAATGGTGCGGGGGGTCCGGCAACAGGCACTGGTATCGGGGGCCCGACAGACAGGAGTACCCAATGATCTCCTCCTCGTGGCGGCTGACGAAGCCTAAGGGCTGGCTGGTCGGCGCGGCGGTCGGCATCGCGGTGATCATCGCCGCGCTGCTGGCTCCGGCGCAGCAGGCTCACGCCGCCGGCGCG
The DNA here is from genome assembly GCA_963795795.1 of uncultured Actinomycetes bacterium. Classification (GTDB taxonomy): domain Bacteria; phylum Actinomycetota; class Actinomycetes; order Streptosporangiales; family Streptosporangiaceae; genus Palsa-504. Next base: position 105,544 of record CAWCJS010000005.1, read on the forward strand.
GACGGCGCGCCGGTAGCGAGCTACAGCGGGCTGAGCCAGGGGCAGCGGGCCAGCCTGCTGGCCATCGCCCGGCAGACCTGGAAGTTCTACAACCTGGACATCGACTCGGCGACGAACCTGCCGATGGACAACCTCACCTTCGCGGGCGGCTCGGGGACCCCCACCGCGAGAGGGCCATTACACCTCGGCGGCCAACATCGGGGTCTACTTGTGGGCCGTGGTCTCGGCCCGGGACCTCGGGCTTATCACCGAGGCGCAGGCGCAGGCCAGGATCACGGCTACCCTGACCGAGGTGTCGCACCTGCAACGGTACGACGGGTTCCTTTACCAGTGGTACGACACCACCAACGGCAACGTGCTGCTCAATCCGGGCCAGGGCGACTGCCCCGCCGGGGCGACGCCGACGAACAACAACTGCTTCTTCTTGTCCAACGTCGACAACGGCTGGTACGCCTCGGGGCTCATCATCGTCCGGGAGGCCATGCCGGAGGAAGCGCAGCTCGCGGACAGCCTGATCGCGCCGATGAACTTCGGGATCTTCTACGACAACCGGGCCGAGACGCACTGCAACGTCAACCCGGCCATCCCCGGAAACCAGCCGACCGGGCAGATGTTCGGCGGGTACTACGTCGGGCTGCCGCCGTATCGAGGGCAACAACGCGGAGCAGTACTACTACCACAACGGCGCGTTCTACAGCGACCCGCGGATCTCCGCCTACATCGGCATGGGCCTGCACCAGATGCCGGGCAACGTGTGGTGGCGCAGCTGGCGCGAGCTGCCGCCGCCGGCCCCGTTCTCCGACTGCCAGTCCACCGACCCCGACTTTTCCTGGCAGGGGCAGTGGCCGATGGGCGGGTCGTGGCAGACCTACACCGACCCGCAGTCCGGTCAGCAGTTCCCGGTCTGGGAGGGGCACTACACCTACCCGGGCACCAACCTGACCTTTATCCCGACCTACTCGGGCGGGATGTTCGAGGCGATGATGCCGAACATCGTCGTGCCCGAGACCAGTTGGGGCCCGAACAGCTTCGGCGCCGCCGACTCCCAGACCGTGCAGGTGCAGATCAAGTACGCCACCCAGCAGCTGGGCTACAAGGTGTGGGGCATGTCGCCGTCCAGCACGGCGGATGACACCGGCGGCTACTCCGGGTACGGCGTGGAGGGCCTGACCTTCCCGTACTACGGGACCGGGGCTACCGCGAGCAACCCGAACGAAGGGCTGTCGCAGTGCCACGGCTGCGCCACCGAGGACGTGGTGACCCCGCACGCGTCGTTCATCGCGCTTGACGTCGCGCCGCAGCAGGCCTACGCCAACATCCAGGAGCTACGCACGCTGTACCCCGGTATCTACGGCCCTGTCGGGTTCTTCGACGCGGTCAACCCCACCAGCGGGGCGGTCGGACACCGCGACCTCGTGCTCGACCAGTCGATGATCTTGGCGTCGCTGGACAACGCGCTGAACAACCGCGCGATCCAGCGCGACTTCGCCAGCGATCCGGTCGCCTGGGCCGCGCGCGAGTACCTGTCCCTCGAGAACTTCTCCCTCGGGGGGTGAGGTCGGCACGGGCTCGAACCACCGCTCGTTCGGGATAAATGAGGAGGAAGGTATGGGGGCGCGCGCTGACTGGGAGCGCCAGATCGGGCGGCGGGGCGTGCCCGGGCTGGGGGCCCGCGCGGGCAGCCTGCCGCAGCCGGGCGGGCTGCGCGCGGCGCCGGGCCGGGGGCACGTCACGCTGGACTGGGATCCGGTGCCTGGGGCGGCCGGGTACCTGATCTACCGGGCCGACCGGTCTGGCGGCCCGTTCGAGCCGCTGGATCACGGCGGCGGGGACGTGCTCGCGGTCCCGGCCGGGCCGTACGCCGATACGTCGGGCGAGGCGGGCCTGGTCAGGTACTACGCGGTGGCGGCGGTGGCCGACGGGGAGTCCGTCGGGCCGATGTCGGCGCCGGTCGCGGCGGCACCGGGCTCGGCACCGGCCGCGGGACCGGGCATGGTGCGGATCGACGTCGGTGATTCGGCCGTCGGGGAGCTGGCGCGGCCGTGGAAACCCATGATCGGGTCGGAGCACCTCAGCTACCTGCTGCGCCGGGACCGCACCGGCGGCCGGGTGATCGGTACCGAGCTGGGCGAGGCGCTGCGGATCGCCCGTGACGAGTTCGGTGTGCGGGCCGTCCGGGCGCACGGCATCCTGTGCGACGACCTCGGCGTTTACACCGAATCGGGCGGCCGGGCGGTCCACTCCTTTGATGGGGTGGACCGCGTGTACGACACGCTGATGGAGGCCGGCCTGCGGCCCGTGGTCGAGCTGTCCTTCATGCCCGCGGCCCTGGCCCGCGACCCGAGCAAGACCGTGTTCACCTACGAGGGGATCATCTCCCCGCCGCGGAGCTGGAGCCGCTGGCGGGATCTGGTCCGGGCGCTCGCCGACCACCTCCTCCAGCGGTACGGCGAGGATGAGGTCACGGGCCACTGGGCGTTCGAGGTGTGGAACGAGCCGAACATCGGGGTGTTCTGGTCCGGGACGCCCGAGGAGTACTTCCGGCTCTACGACACCTCGGCGGCGGCGATCAAGTCCGTCCACCCGGGACTGCGCGTCGGCGGTCCGTCCTCGGCGGCGGCGGGCTGGGTACGGCAGCTCCTGGCCCACGTGGGTGAGTCCGGCGCGCCGCTGGACTTCGTGTCCACCCACGTGTACGGGAACGTGCCGCTGGACCTGCGGCCGGCGCTCGCGGCGGCGCAGCGGGAGGGCACGCCGATCTGGTGGACCGAGTGGGGGACGACCCCGACCCACTTCAACCGCGTGGGCGACACCGTGTTCGCCGCGGCGTTCCTGCTGCGGGGCATGGCGTCCGTGCTCGGCCGGGTGGGGGCGCTGTCGCACTGGGTCGCGTCCGACCACTTCGAGGAGCTCGGCGCGCCTGCGGAGCTGTTCCACGGGGGGTTCGGGTTGCTGTCGGTGGGGAACTTGCGCAAGCCCCGGTACTGGGCGCTCGCGCTGCTGGCGCGGCTCGGGCCGCACCGCCTTCCGGTCGACGTATCCGGGGACGGTGCGTTTGGGCTGGTAGACGCGCTCGCGGCCCGCCACGACGACGGGCGCATCGGGATCCTGGCCTGGAACGGCACGCTCGACCAGGGCAAGATCGGCGGGGGTCCTTTGCTTTCTCGTGCGGTGCGGGTGTGTGTGTCCGTCCCGGCTGGGGCCTCGTACACCGTGCGGCACTACCGGATCGACGCCGGGCACTCCAACATCGTCGCGGCCTGGGAGCGGATTCGCGGCGGCGGCGCCGCCTGGCCGAGTGAGGCCCAATGGGCGGAGCTGCGTGAGGCGAACCGGCTCGAAGAGCTGGTCCCGCCGTCACTGGTCGCGGCGGCCGAGGGGGTCGTGGAGCTGGCCTTCGAGCTGCCGATGCCGGGGGTCTCGTACCTGGAGCTGACTCCGTAACCCTGAAGCGAGTGGTCGACTAATGCTGCACGTTGGTTCCGGCTTCAGGTGCTGCCCGCGGCATGTCGCAGGGTGGGTCGCGAGCGGGTGATGAGACTGGCGGGGTCGGTGGTGCATCCAACTGCGGGATTATCCGGGAGGATTCGGGTTCTCGGGAGGATTTGGTGCACTACAGTCCCCCGGATCCTCCCGCAAGCCCGGATCCTCCCGCAAAATCCGGGACATTCTCTGCCCCTGGTCGCATAGGGACGGATGAGGATAGCGGGACTGAGGAGTAATCAACAAAGCGCGCAGACGGGCCGGGCAGCGCGCCACGCTGTACTCTCCAGCGATCAAATCCTCGCTTAAGGCCAGGAGCGGGCGCGGGTCGAAGGTGACCCGGATCCAGGTGATGAGGCCCGCTTCGACGTGGGTCCAGTTGACGATGGCCAGCGGGCCTGCGGTGGCGGTGCGCAGCTCGAACCAGGTCAGGACGTCCGGCCCGTCGACCCAGCGCTTGATCACCTCGACCTGCTTGGTCATGGCGAACATGCCCCTGAGGCCGGCCAGGGTGTCGTCGAGGCCCCGGGTACTCCCGAGGGCACCGTCGAACTCGACGCCGGGGTGGAAGAGCGGCCGCACCCGTTCGATGTCGTTGCTCCGCCAGGCGTCGAAGTAGGCCGCCGCGACGCTCACCGGCGAGTCGGTGCTCATGCGCGTGATGGTAACAAGGGCCGTCGTCCAGGGAGCCGTTGACAAGCGTGACTCAGGCATCTAGTGTCTTAGTCACCTAGTACTTTAGAGAGGCAATACATGATCACCTTCCGCGTTGATTCCCACTCGGTGGTGCCCCCCTACCTGCAGATCGTCCAGCAGGTCAGGCAGGCGCTGCGGATGGGCCTGCTCGAGGTGGGCGACCAGCTCCCCTCGGTGCGGGAGGTGGTCAGCGCGACGGCGATCAACCCCAACACCGTGCTGAAGGCCTATCGCGACCTGGAGCGCGAAGGGCTGGTTGAGGCCCGGGCGGGGCACGGCACGTTCGTCCGGCGGCGGCCGCCCGGGCCGCCGCCGGGGACGCATTCGCGGCTGGGCCGCAGCCTGGCCCGCTGGGTGCAGGAGGCGCGCGAGGCCGGGCTCGACGACGAATCGATCGAATCGCTGCTGCAGGTGACGCTGCGCGCAGCGGCGGAGGAGGAGACGGCATGACTCCGATGGAGAAAGTCCTGGGTCCGCTGGGACCGGGGCCCGGGGGGCACTGGGGCTCCCCCGAGCCGGCCGCGGTCCAGACCAGCGGGCTCACCAAGCACTACGGCAAGGTGACCGCCCTGAACGACTGCACGATCACCGTGCCCGAGGGCCGGATCTCCGCGCTGATCGGCCCGAACGGCGCGGGCAAGACCACGCTGCTGCGCCTGCTCGCCGGGCTGGCCCGGCCGACCTCGGGGCAGGTCACCGTGAACGGGGTGACTCCGCACCAGGATCCGGCCTTCCTGGCCGACATCGGCTACCTGGCCCAGGAGATCCCGTTGTACCGCCGGCTGACGGCCGAGGATCACATCCGCGCGGGCGCTCACCTGAACCCGCGCTGGGACGGCGAATCGGTCCGGGAGCGGCTAACGGGGCTTAAGATCCCGCTGAACCGGGCGGTGGGCAAGCTGTCCGGAGGCCAGCGCGCGCAGGTCGCGCTGGCCCTGATCCTGGCCAAGCGGCCGAAGCTCCTGCTGCTCGACGAGCCGGTCGCCGCGCTCGACCCGCTGGCCAGGAAGAACTTCCTCGGCCTGCTGGCCGACGGGGTGGCGGCGGGCGGCCTCACCGTGATCTTGTCCTCGCACCTGGTCGCCGACCTGGAGCGGGTCAGCGACCACCTCGTCATGCTGGCCGAGTCCCGGGTCCAGCTGTGCGGCGACATCGACGAGCTGCTCGCCGAGCACCGGATCCTGGTCGGCCCGCGCAAGGACACCACGGCCCTGGAGCGAGCTCACCGGGTCGTGCAGATCACCCGCACGCCGCGGCAGACCACGCTGCTGGCCCGGCTGAACGGCCCGGTCATCGACCCGGCGTTCCAGTCCAGCGAGGTCAGCCTGGAAGAACTCGTGCTCGCTTACCTGGGCGAGGACACCCCGCCGGCGCTCGCTCACCTCAACACGGTTGGAGAAGACCAATGACCTGGCTTGTCTGGCGCCAGCACCGCATCCAGTTCTACGTGGGTGCCGCCCTGCTGGTCGCGTTTGCCATCCTGATCGTGATCACCGGCGCACAGGTGGCCGATCAGTTCCGCGCGGCGCAGCTCGCCTGCGCCATGCACCACGGATGCCGGCACCTAGGCGGGCTGTTCATGGGCAGCCACGTCGTGGGCTTCCTGGTCATCTCGACGCTGGGCGCACCGGCCCTGGTCGGGCTGTTCTGGGGTGCGCCGCTGGTGGCCGCGGAGGCCGAAGCCGGCACGACCCAGTTCGCCTGGATGCAGAGCGTCACCCGCAGGCACTGGCTCGTGGTCAAGATCGGCTGGATGCTGCTGGCCGCGGCGATCTGGGGCGGCGTCATCTCGGCCCTGGTGACCTGGTGGTCCAGCCCGAACAACGCCGAACAGCTCAACCAGTTCAATCCCGGCCGGTTCGACATCATGGACCTGGTCCCGGTGGCGTACTCGCTGTTCGCGATGGCGCTCGGGATCGCGGCCGGGGCGCTGACACGCCGGGTACTGCCGGCTATGGCCGTCACCCTGGCCGGGTTCATCGGGGTGCGCGTGGTGGTCGCGCTCTGGCTGCGCCCGCACTACCTGAGCGCGGTCACCGTGTTCTACAAGGTGACCAGCGGCTTCAACCCGCCGGGGGCCTTCTGGCAGATCGCGCAGGGCGTCGTCGGCCCGAACGGCCAGGCGCTGGCGCAGCCGAACAACACGCCCTTCGTCGACGGCGTTCCGATAACCGCTCTCCCGGGTTCGTGCGCGCCGGTAGCCAACGGTCCGGGTAACCCCACCACGGCTCCTGCGCTGCAGGCGCTGTCCCACTTCCGCGCGTACCTCACCTACCAGCCCGCCGACCGCTTCTGGACGTTCCAGGGCATCGAGACCGGCATCTTCCTCGCCCTGGCCTTCGCCCTGATCGCGGTCACCGCGGTGGTGCTGCTTCGCCGGGACGCGTAGGCGGAACCCGGGAGGCGGACAGCAGGAGCGGGAGCGCGGCCAGCAGGCTGAGGCCGCAGAGGGCACCCGCGACGACGTAAGGGGCGCGCAGGCCGGCGGCGTGAGCGATGAAGCCGCCGGCCAGCGCGCCCACCGGCATCAGGCCCCAGCCGAGCATGCGGTAGACGCTGTTGACCCGGCCAAGCAGGTCCGACGGCACGATCTGCTGGCGAAGGCTGACGGTCACGACGTTCCACAGGGTGACGCCGAAGCCCTGGCCGGCCAGCAGGACCGCGGCCACCGCCGCGTCCGGGGCCAGCCCGATGCCGACGAAGACGGCGGCGTCGATCGCGCCCCCGAGGACCAGCGAACCCAGGAAGCCAAGCCGGCGGGCCAGCATCGGGCACACGAGCCCGCCGATCACGCTGCCGACGGCGGATGCGGCCAGCAGGAATCCGTAGCCGCGGCTGCCGACGTGCAGCGTCTGCGTGGCCAGCAGGACCAGGATGGCCTGCCCCATCTGGTTCGCGAAGTTGTAGACGCCCAGCAGGACGGCGACCACGCGCAGCAGGCGGTGCCGGACCAGCCAGGCGAGGCCCTCCTTGATCTGCGCGCGGATGGTGGGCCGGCTGTCGTCCTGGGGGCGGTCCTTGGATTTGGGCAGCCTGGCCACTAGCGCGGCCGAGCCGGCGAACGAGGCGGCGTCCAGGCCGAACGGCAGGGCCGCGGCCGCGGCGAAGAGCAGGCTGCCGACCGGCGGGCCGAGGAACGACTCCCCCACGGTCAGGCTGATCTGCTGGCTGCCGTTGGCCTTCGGCGAGGAGTTCGGGCGGAACCAGGGCGGGCAGCATCGCTTGCGCCGCGTTGCTGAAGATGACCTCGGCGCAGCCCAGGCCGAATCCGGCCAGGCCGAGGAGCGCGATGTTGGCCTGGTGGAAGACGATGCCGATCGTGATGCCGACGACGATGACGGCCTGGACGGCCTGGGACCGCCACATCAGCGTGGCCCGGTCGTAGCGGTCGACGATGGCGCCGGCCGGGAGGGAGAACAGCATCCAGGGCAGGTAGGTGGCGGCCGTGACGACCGAGACCAGCCGCGGGTCCCGGGTGATGGTCACGGCCAGCAGCGGCAGCGCCGCCACGAAGGCCCCGTCGCCGGTGGTGCTGATCGCGTTGGCCCACCACATGCGCCAGTAGGGACGGCCCAGCTTGGGCCGCGGGCTGGTCCCTTTGCTGGCTCCGGTTTGCGCTACCTGCGTCATGCTGGCCAGGGTGGGCGTTGCCGGGTGGGGTGGGCTACGGTTTAGTTAATGGCTAAATCCTGACGGCTTACGGAGCTAGGCATACTCGTCACGCTGAACTCGATGTGGCGGACCTCGCGGCGACCAGGTTCGCGATGTCTCCGCTGTTCGAGACGCTCAGGGCGGTTCCGTTGCTGGCCCGCCCTGAACGGTCCCCGCTGAACCTGCCCTGGGTGCGCTGGGCCCGGGCGGAGCTGGAGCGCCGCCCGCTGCGCCTGGCCCGGGTGTGGCCGCTGATCGTGAGCGATCGGCCCTTCTGGCCGGAGTTCCTGTTCCCGGCGCCGGTCGGCAAGTCCCCCGCGCTCGCTGAGGAACTTTCCCGCGTGTGCGCGACGCCGGACGAGACGGTGCACGCGAGCCTGCGGCGCGTGTTCGGCGATGGCGAGTGGCCAGATGCCGCGACGGACCTGTTCGAGCGGCCGCAGGCGACCCTGGCCGAGATAGCCGCCGAGGTGGCCGAGTGTCACGACCGCCTGATCGCCCCGCACTGGGAGCGGCTGCGCTCGGTGCTCGACGCCGACGTCGCGTACCGGGGCGGGATGCTCGCGGCCGGCGGCGCCCGGTCGCTGTTCTCCGACCTCCATCCCGACGTGCGCTGGTCGGCGGGCACGCTGTTCCTGTCCGACTCGGAAGGCTGGGAACCGGACGGTCGGGTCGCGCTGGGGCCAGACGGCCTGGTGCTGATGCCGAGCGTGTTCATCTGGCCGGAATGGTCGGTGAGCCGGGCCACCAGCACCCAGAGCACGCTGCTGTACCCGGCGCGAGGGGCCGCCACGGTGTGGCAGGCCGACGCGGATCGTGATTCGGCCTCGACCGGGCTCGGGGTGGTCGAGGCGCTGCTCGGCGCGCCGCGGGCCAGGTTGCTCGGCGCGCTGCGGTCACCGGCCACGACCAGCGCGCTGGCCGACCGTTTCGGGGTCACCCCTTCGGCGGTTTCGCAGCACCTGGCGGTGTTGCACCGCGGTGGGCTGATCGACCGGCAGCGCAGCGGGCGGACGGTGCTGTACCAGGCCTCTGAGCTGGGGGTCAGCCTGCTCGACCAGGCCCTGCTCCGGGCGGGCGGCTCATGAGGGCGGCCGGGTACCCGGAACTCGGGGTCGGTCTGCTCGACCGGGCCCTGTTGCGGGCGGGCGGCGGCTCGTGAAGGCGGTCGTGTACCCGGAACTCGGGGTCGGCCTGCTCGACCGGGTCCTGCTCCGGGTGGACGGCTCATGAGGGCGGTCGTGTACTCCGGGTACGGGGTGATGCCGGCGGTCGCGGAGGTCGCCGATCCGGTCTGCCCGGCGGACGGGGTAGTCATCGCGGTGGGCGCGACCGGGGTGTGCCGGTCGGACTGGCACGCCTGGCGGGGGCACGACCCGGTGGCGCTGCCGCACATCGGCGGGCACGAGTTCGCCGGGGTCGTCGCGGCCGCCGGGCCGGAGGTGACGCGGTGGCGGGTCGGGGACCGGGTGACGGTGCCGTTCGTGTGCGGGTGCGGGCGGTGTGAGTTCTGCCTGGCCGGCGAGGCGCAGGTGTGCCCGCGGCAGACCCAGCCGGGGTTCACCGGGCCCGGGTCGTTCGCGGAGCTGGTGGCGGTCCACGCGGCCGACGCGAACCTCGTGGCGCTGCCTGCGGCGGTGGACTTCGTGACCGCGGCGTGCCTCGGGTGCCGGTTCGCGACGGCATTCCGTGCGTTGACGGCCCACGGGCGGGTGCGGGGCGGCGAATGGCTGGCCGTGCACGGCTGTGGCGGGCTGGGGCTGTCGGCGGTGCTCATCGGGGTGGCGTTGGGGGCCCGGGTGGTGGCGGTGGACGTGGTCCCGGCGGCGCTCGACCGGGCGCGTGAGCTCGGGGCAGAGGTCGTGGTGGACGCGTCCGGCGCGGTGGATCGGGCGCGTGAGCTCGGGGCGGAGGCGTAGAGCGTCCGGGGCGGTGGATCGGGCGCGTGAGCTCGGGGCGGAGGTCGTAGGCGTCCGGCGCGGTGGATCGGGCGCGTGAGCTCGGGGCGGAGGCGGTGGACGCGTCCGGGGCGGTGGATCCTGTTGCGGTGATCGGCGAGGTTACTGGGGGCGGGGCGCACGTGTCCGTCGACGCGCTCGGCTCGCCGGCGACGGCGGCCAACTCGGTCCGGTCGCTGCGCCGGCGCGGGAGGCACGTCCAGGTCGGCCTGCTGCTGTCCGGGCCAACGCCCATGCCGATGGACGTGGTCATCGCGCGGGAACTGGAGATCTACGGCTCGCACGGGATGGCCGCCCGCGACTACCCGCCCATGATGGAGATGGTCGCGAACGGGACGCTGCGCCCGGGGTTGCTGATCGGGGACGTGATCGGGCTGGAGGAGGTCGGCGGGGCGTTGGCCGCGATGGACGAATTCAGTGCCACGGCGGGGATGACGGTGGTCAGGCTGCCACGCTTAGCCCGGATGGGTGCGGGAGATGCAGTAGCGCCGTTCGGGAGAAAATTAGGCCAGGTGGGCGGCTAGCCAGTCGGCCATCGCGGACCTCGATTCGAAGGCGTGGTTGGTCAGGCCGTGGCTGCCGTCGGGGTCCAGCATGAGCTCGGCGCCGGGGGCTTCGCGGGCGAGGCGTTCGGCGTGGTAGGGCGGGATGAGGCGATCGCGGCCGCCGTGCGCGACCAGCAGCGGGTGGGTGATCTGGGCGGCGGCGTGCTCGAGGGTCAGCGCGGCGGCCCGCTCGCGCGCCTGCGCCTCCGTCGTGGCGCCGGAGCGGTGCTGGAAGGTGGCCCGGGTCTGCGGGGGCAGCTCGTCCCAGTCCAGGTCGAAGCGGTACGGCCCGGCTAGGGCGACCGTGGCCCGCAGGCGCGGCTCGAACGCCGCGGACCTGGCTGCGTAGTAGCCGCCGAGGCTCACCCCGAACACGCCGATCCGGGCGGGGTCGATGTCGTCGCGGCCCTGCAGGTAGTCCACGACCGCCGTGGTCACGCGCTCGTAAGCGGGCTCGATGGGGAGCTCGTACTCGGCTTCGCCCTGGCCGGGTCCGTCGATCGCGATCACCGCGAGGCCGCGGCTCAGCATGTACTCGGCGGTGGCCTGCAGTTCTTCCTTGACCGAGTCGAGGCCGGGGATCATGATCACGACCGGGGGACGCGTTTGGGTAGAAGGAACGCGCAGGTAGGCGGCCAGCGTCGTGTGCTGGTAGGGGATCCGGACGGGCTCGGCGGGCGGGGTCAGCGTCGCCGCGCCGCGGCGGAAGTCGGCCACGGTGCGCTCGTGCGCCGCGCGCTGTTCGGCGGGGTGGTCCACGAAGACGAACTTGCCCCAGTGCCAGGCGAGGGCGGCGCGCCGCCAGGCCTCCCCCGCGGTCAGCGTCTGGCCGTTGGCCTCGGCGGCCTCGGCCAGCTGCTCGTAGTGCTGGGCGGTCCGGCCCCACTCGCGGCACCAGTCGTCCCAGCGCTCGATGCGCGCCATGGTCGCCTGGAAGTCCGAGTAGCTGGTGCCGTTCGCGACGAAGCGCGCCGACCAGTGCGCGGTGGCCGCCTGGATCCGCTCGTCGGGGACGTCCTGGACGGGGGTGTACAGGCCGGGGCGGCGGTCGGCGAACAGGTCATTGTCGCCGGCCAGGGCCTTATCCCTGGCGCGGGGCAGGTCGCACGCGGCGGTCAGGATCTGGGGGTGGTCGGCCAGGACGGGGCCTTGTAGTGGATAACCGTCGGGGCCTGCGATCAGCGAGCCGCCGACCCAGGAGACGCCGCGCTCGTCCTGGCAGCGGTCGCACACCGCGATGAAGACCCCGTTCGTGGCGGCCGCGGCCTGCGCCTTGATCACCTCGGAGGGGCGCTCGCCGGGCGGCCAGCCCGGGTTCGGCCAGTTCACCGGGGCCGCGATGAGGTCGGCGCCGGCCAGCGCGGGCAGCCGGACCCACTCGGGGAACTCGAGGTCGTAACAGATCATGACGCCCACGCGGCCCAGGGGCAGGTCGACCACCGGAGGCTGGGCGTCGCCGGGGGTGAAGACCAGCTTCTCCTGGTCCCACAGGTGGGCCTTGCGGTAGACCGCGCGGGTGCCCGACGCGTCTACCAGCGCCGCGCTGTTGTGCAGGCGGCCGCCCTCGCCGCGCTCGCAGAAGCCGCCGACGATCACCAGGTCGTGCTCGGCAGCCAGGTCGCGCCACTGGCGCAGGGTAACGCTGTCGTCGACCGTCGAGGCGAGGGTCTCCGCTTCGGCGAAGGCCTTCTCGGCGTCGTCGCCGAAGACGTAGCCGGAGTCGCACAGCTCGGGCAGGACCACCAGGCGCGCGCCGGCGGCCGCCGCCTCGGCCACCGCGACCGCTGCCGCCCGCCGGTTAGCGTCGGGCTCGCCGATGGTGATCGCCAGCTGGGCGACCGCGATGACGACTGGGGCCTGGGCCTGGGCTGGGGCTTGGGCCTGGGGCTTGGGCCTGGGCTGGGGCTTGGGCCTGGGCTGGGGCTTGGGCCTGGGCTGGGGCTTGGGTCTGGGTCTCGGCCGGGGGCGTCGGGTCCTGAGGGGTGTCCACCATGCGCTCCGTTCGTGGTCCTAGGAGGCCATGTAAACACCCGCGCTGGTGGGCCTACTCGCCGGGATCCCGTACCGTCGACGGAGAGGATCTTCTACAAGGAAGGCTGGCGGTGACGCAACGCGCGGATGTCGTGGTGGTGGGTGGCGGGCACAACGGGCTGGTCGCGGCGGCGTACCTGGCCCGCGCGGGGCTGACGACGGTGGTGTGCGAGCGGCGCGACGTGGTCGGCGGCGCGGCGGTCAGCGAGCACCCGTTCGGGCCGGATTACACGGTGACGTCGCTGTCCTACGTGGTCTCGCTGATGCCGCCAGACCTCGTGCGCGACCTGCGGCTCGACCAGCAGGGGTACCACGTGTACCCGCAGGGACCCTACTTCGCGCCCCGGGCCGACGGGCGGTACCTGCGGCTGCCCGACGACCCGCAGCAGCGGCACGCCGAGATCGCCAAGTTCTCTGTGCGCGACGCCGACGCGTACCCCCGCTACGACCGGCACCTGGCCGAACTCGGCGAGGTGCTCGGGCCGCTCCTGCACCAGATCCCGCCGCGCCTCGGGTCACGCCGGCCGCTGGAACTGGTGCGGCAGGCGCGGCTACTGCTCCAGCTGCGGGGCGTCCGCGAGCGCAGCGCGGTCGACGTGGTCCGGCTGCTCACCGGCAGCATCGCGGACCTGCTCGACGGGTACTTCGAGAGCGACGCGCTGCTGGGCCTGCTGTCCGTGTCCGGGGTGATCGGCACCTGGGCCGGCCCGCGGTCGGCGGGCACCGCGTACGTGATGCTGCACCATCACATCGGCGAGACCGCCTGGGGGTTCCCGCGCGGGGGCATGGGCGCTGTCAGCGGCGCGCTGGCCGGGTCGGCGAGGTCGTTCGGGGCACAGATCAGGACCGGAGCGGAGGTCGCGCGCATCCGGACCAGGGACGGCCGGGTCACCGGGGTGGAGCTGGCCAGCGGCGAAACGATCGACGCGCCGGTGGTCGTCACGACCGCGCACCCGCAGATCTCGTTCTTGCGCCTGATGGACCCGGCCGAGCTGCCGGCCGAGTTCGTGGACGACATCCGCGGCTGGCGCACCCGCAGCGGGACCGTGAAGATCAACCTGGCGCTGGACCGGCTGCCGGTGTTTTCCGCGTACCCGGATCCCGACCCTGCGGTCTACGGCGGGACGATCGTGCTCGCGGAGTCACTGGACGACATCGAGAACGCGTTCCAGCAGGCCGTCGCCGGCCAGCCGGCCGAGCTGCCGTTCGCCGACATCTGCATCCCGAGCGTGTTCGACGATTCGCTGGCGCCCGCCGGGCAGCACATCATGTCGATGTTCACGCAATGGGTGCCGCATACCTACGCCGACTCCCCCGACGAGGCCGAGCTGAAGGCGTACGCCGACCGGGTGCTCGCCCGCGTCGAGACGGTCGCGCCCGGGTTCACCAGCTCGGTACTGCACCGGCAGGTGATCGGGCCGCACCAGATGCAGGAGGAGTACGGGCTGGTCGGCGGGAACATCTTCCACGGCGAGCTGTCCCTGGGGCAGATGTTCCACGCCAGGCCCGCCGCGGGGTACGCCGACCTGCGCACTCCCGTCCGCGGGCTGTACCAGGCCGGGTCCGCCACGCACGGGGGCGGCGGGGTGACCGGCATCCCCGGCCGCAACGTGGTCAGGCAGATCCTCGCCGACCGCCGGATCGAGCGCTGGCGCCGGGCTCGGCCTGCTCGGGCGAAGGCGGCCGTCACCCGTGGTTGATCTCGATCTCGATCGTCCCGTAGGCGGTGCTGGTGCCCACGGTCGCCGCGATCGCGGTCGAGGACGCGGCCGAGTCGAACCACGAGCCGTGTAGCCCGGATCCGGACGCATCGAGGGCCGAGTACCCTCGCACCCGGGAAAAGACCCCCGAACCCCGCACCATCCAGATCGAATCGCACAATCGCCGTTCGGATAAAGAAGTGCCTGCAGGTGTCACCAGCCGGAAAATGCGCGGCGGATACGCGGGGTGCTCCCGCAGCAGGGGCTCGTACTGCTGAGCGGCTGATCTCGTAGATGTCGGTTCGTGGTGCCGAGGTCTCCTGGGCCACGCTTCCTTAACCGGTCGCGTGTTGCCGTGCCGGTCGCCGGCGGCTGAGATGGGACCATGCCACACGCCCCGGACAACCTGGCGTTGCTCAGACTTGGCCAACTGGAGCTCAGTCCCGGCCTGCGTGCCTTTCAGCCGGGCCCCGCCGCTTCCGACCTGGTGGTGACGGCGACGGTCGAGGTCCCCGATTCAGCATCCGAACCGCAGTACGCCTGGGATGTGGCCTGGGCCGATGCAATGCGGGAGGCCAGCGAGCTCGGTGCCGACGAGCGGACCGCCCGCGCGCTGGCCGCCGGGGCCGGCAATGCGGTCGCTGGCGGCACCTGGGTGGTGGTTGCGGCGCACGGACAGGTGCTGCTCGCGCGGTGGCTGCCACACGGAGCCGCTGCGGCTTCGGTCCGGGTGGGGCCGTTGCCGCACCTGCGGGAGCTGGCCGCGTTCGCAGCGCGTCGTCCGGCCCATGTGGTCGTGCTGGCGGACCGAGACAGCGCCGCTGTCATCGCTCACGCGGCCGGTGATCAGCATCCCGCCCGGCGGTTCCGGGTCGACTCGCCGCGCGATCCCCACCCGGGCAGGCCGCCCGCGCAGCACCACGGGGAGCGGCACCTGACCGGCCCAGAGCCGGAAAGCGGCGGTGAGCGGAACGCCGAGGCCATCGCCGCACGCGTGGCCGAGGCTGCGGCCAGCGTGCGCGCACACCTCGTGCTGGGCGCAGGTGACCAGCATATTCTCGATGCCGTCGCGGGCCATCTGCCTGTTTCGCTCCGCCCGGTTACCACGATCGACTCCGGTCAGGTATCCACAGAAAGCGACGATCAGCTCAGCGCGCGGATCGGCGCCACCCTCGACGGGATCACCGCCGAGGCCATCGGCGCCATCGGGGATCTGGTTTCCTCGTCCGTCGCCGCTGAGGCCTTGGTCCCCGCTGCGGTTCGCGGGATCGATGCGGTAGCCCAGCAGCTTGCCGAAGAGCAAGTCGCCGTCCTCCTGCTGGCGGCGGATATCTCACGGGATGGCGAGGGCGCCAGCTACCGGATCGGGGGCCGCCCGACCCAGTTCCTCATCGGCGACTCGGACGCCGGCACCGAGGTTCCCCTTGATGATGGGCTGGTCTGGGCTGCGCTGCACCAGGACTCGATCGTCGTGCAGCTACGGGACCGCACCGGCCCGCTGGCCGGCCAGCCCGCTGCCGCGCTTCTGCACCGCGGACAAGCTTAGGCGGCATAGATCAGGGCGACAGCCAGCGCTAGCCGGTAGCCGCCTGCGCGAGCAGCGAATCGGTGATCGACGACGGTGGCTCCGCCGGCGCGGCGGCTGGCGCCGGAGCTTGCGCTGCCGTCGTGCCGCCCTCGGGCCGCGAGATCTCAGCACCATCCCCCATGGCGACATCATGCCGCCCTCGACCTAAGCGCCGCCAGGGATCGAAGAGGCTGTCAGCGCGGCCGCGCCGTGCGCGCCATGGCGGGGATCACGGCGGCCCCTATCGTCAGGTGCATCACGACAAGCCCGACGACGGCCGAGGCGGTGGTCGCGACGGTGGTCGCGACGGTCAGCGGCAGCGCTATGGACGCGGCCAGCCCGACCAGCGCCAAGCTGGTCCACAGGGTCCGGGCGTGCGCAGTACGCTGCTCCAGCGCCGCGAGCAGCAGCCAGCCGAGCAGCAAGGCGGCCAGGCTGGCGCCGATGACCTGGCCGACCGCGACAATCTGGGTATGGCTGGTGCCGTAGCGGAAGTTCAGGTCGATGCCCAGCAGCGGGACTTCCACGGTCCAGGCGACGGCGGCGGCCAGCGTGCCGCCCGCGACGCACAGCGCCCGGGCGCGGGCCTGCCTGATGTCCGGTACGGCGGGGGCGATGATCGTCAGCATCTGCGGACTCCTCCGATGATTCGCAGTGCATGGTTGCGCCGCTGATCACCAGGGTTGCCGGGGCCGGGGTAATCGCGCGTCGTCCGGCTGGCGTCGGCTGAACCACTACATGGGCAGCAGCGGGCTACTCCCCACGAAGTACGCCGGTCGCCTCGTGGTGCGGGGGTTGTTGCGGACTGTGCCGGGCTGTGGGCCTGCTCCGGCGGGTCGGCAGGGGCTGGTTCGCGGGTCGCCGGACGCCGGCCGGGTGACGTCCTGGCCATCTCCCGCCCGGCCCGCTAGCTTGCCGGGGCAAGGACCCGCACTCGTGCGGCTACGGGCGCGGCGCCCACACGGTGGTGCGCTTGACGTCGCGGTCCTCCAGCACGCCCAGGCCGGGCACATCGTAGGCGGCCAGGGGCCTGAGGCGATCGGTCGGCAGATACGCCCGGCCGAGGTCACCCACCAGGACAGCGACCCGGCAGGCGCGGGCGCGGTCGAGGAACTGCAGTACCCGGGAAGCCAGGTCGCGCTCGTAGAAGGCATCGGCCACCAGGATCAGGTCGGCGCCATCGGGAACCTCGTCCCGGTCCAGGATGTCGGCGCAGACCGCACGGACCGACACCTGGTTGGCGGCCGCGTTCATGGTAATGGCCGCGACCGCCAGTGGGTCGACGTCGTAGGCGGTCACGGCCGCGGCCCCCGCCCTGGCCGCCGCGATGGCCACCAGCCCGGAGCCGGACGCCAGGTCGATCACCTGTCGGCCGGCGGCCGTCTCCGGATGGTCCAGGAGGTAGCGGGCCATCGCCTGCCCGCCCGGCCAGGCGAACGCCCAGAACGGCGGGTCCAGGCCGGTCCGCCCGGTGGCCTGCTCCACGCGCTCCCACGCGCTGACCGGCTCCCCGGCCTGGTGCAGCAAGATCTCCGGAACCAGCGGCACGCGGCGCAGTTCGGTGAGCTCTGCGATCATCTCCGCTGCGGCCACGATGCTCCTCCTGCGGGGGCTGAGACGTTCCCGCTGTGAAACGCGCCGGCTGGCACCTGCGGAGGGGCCGCTCCGGCCAGCTGCTACCGGGGTCTTACCCCCTTGACCTTAGGGCTGACGAGCACCGACCGGCAGGAACTCCCGCGTCAACCGCTCGGCCCTGGAAGGCTGAGCGCGGCGTGCCTACACCAGCATCATTCTGGCCTGCTGGTTGGGTCATAGGCGGAACTGTTGGAGGTCCGAACTGCGAGAACGGGACTGGCCACGGACGTGTCATGGCCAGTCCCGGTTACTTCGGCGTAGCGATAACCGCCCGCAGCCCGGCGGCGGCGATCAAATGCTCACTTCTGGATGATGATGAACTGGCGCATCGCGTCGATTCCGTAGCTTGAGCGGCACAATCCGCCGAGGCTGGCGTCCGGGCCCTGGGCCTCGGCCTGGTTGGCGACAGGCCCGTAGGTCTGTCCGTCGAAGTGGTAGATGACGTTGATCAGGAGCTGTGCCGCGGCCAGCAGGTTCCCGGCCACGCGGCCGATGAACAGCGCTTTGCCCGAGCTGCTGGCGATGAACGAGTCGGGGTCGGGCTTCTGGAATCGCGGGAGTGCAGAGGTCAGCGCGATCGTCGGTTCGGCGTCCGGGCAATAGGCGTTGTTCGAGTCAGGGCTGAAGGTCCGGTAGAACAGCGAGTAGACGCCGCCAGGGATCAGCCCGCTCATCGTGATCAAGAAATCGGTGTGGGTGACGCCGCCTAGGGTGTCGGTCCAGGCATACGACTTAGCCGTGGCCGATGAGAACTGACCCCAGGTGAGGTTGAGCGAGTCTCCTGCGAGGTTGAACAGAGGGGCGGACGGTGCGGTCGAGGTGGCGGATACGGCGACCAAGGTCCCATTTTGAGAGACCGTGTAGACGTCGCCATCGAACGGGACGATCCCGACGTTCGGCGTCGGAGTGGTGAACATCGTCGAGGCGCTGGCGGCCGGCGCCTGTACGGCCAAGGCCGCACATACCGCGCCTGCGGCAATGACCGCAGCGATTACACGGCGACGACGCTGGCCCTCGCGTCTCCGGCCGGGTCCGGCCGCACGCTCCGGACCCCGGGAAGCAAGCAGAGTGGTGACGACCCTCATGGCAATTTCCTTCCTGCAAGGCTGCTTCGTAGCGTTGCGCACCGCATTGCAGCGGTATTGCAGTGTTGGCCTTGCCTTACAGCCGCGCGCTCGCCAGAGTGCGTACAGATGGCATCCGGCGAACGGCCGGAAGGAGTGGCGCCACAGCCCTACGTTGCCTTGCCGCTCCGAACGGTTCCGCGAGGTCTTTCCGGGACCAGGCCAGTCGTCGCTAGGGCGGCGACCAGGTCACGAACGGCCGGCCAGCGGGACATCGTGGCGATGAAGGCATCGATGTCGTGGCTCCCGAGGAGCAGCCGACGCGGCATGGGGGTAGCGCGGGGCCGGACTTCTTGCGTGTCGGCGAGTCGCCGCAGTGCGATGTTGAGGGTGGCGTGCAGGCCGGCTTCCAGGATCTGACGGAGCTGGCGCTCCATTTGAGCGACGTCCGGTGCGGGGGCAGGCGGGCGGCTACCGTAGATTCGGGCTTTGCGCTCGGGCCATTCCAGGGCCTGCTCGATGTGCTGGACGGCGTGCCGGCCGATCGTGTTATCCGGCATCAGCCGGGCGAAGTAGGCGACCTGCTCGGCACGGGGCGCCGACCGCAGGACCGGGTCGGCGGCGATGGTCGCCTGGGCCCAGCGGATAAGCGGCCTGACCTTGTCCTTGGCCCGGCGGCTCCAGACCATATGCCAGATGTCGGACCCATACGTGCCGCGGAGGTCGGGTGTCACGCTGTCCGGCTCAGCGTCCCGGCGGTAGGCAATGACGGCGGCAAGCTCGCGAGAGCGCTGCTGCTTGTGAATCATCCTGCGGTTATCGCGGGCGGTCCTGCGGCCGGTCGAGGGCAGCACCGACCGGCCCATGTCCTTGATCTTCTGGTCGTGATTGCGCACGGCGAGTTCAGCTCCAGTCCGAAGGCGAACAGAGCCACGCGCATCCTGACGGCGTGGCTAAGTAACCAGACGTTCAGCCTTTGGAGATGGAACATGGGAACCCCTATGGGAGCACGGACACCGCAGCAGTCGGCCGACTGGTATCGACAATGCCGACGTGCACCAGTAGACCCCGGACCACTGGCAACGTACAACTGGTTTTCGCTTGGTTCGTCTCGTCAATGGTTGAGTTCTGAGGATGTGGCTGGCTCGCCCGAGGCAACGGCGGGCGTGCCCGGGCGTACGGTTACGCAGCTGACGGATCCGCGGGCGCTGCGGGCGTACGCGCACCCGGTACGGATGAAGCTGGTGGGGCTGCTGCGTACGGAGGGACCGCTGACCGCGACCCGGGCGGCCGAGCTGCTCGGCGAGTCATCGGGGACGTGCTCGTTCCATCTCCGGCAGCTGGCCAAGTACGGGCTGGTCGAGGAGGCGGGCGGCGGGTCCGGGCGGCAGAAGCCGTGGCGGCCCACCACCACGTCCACGGCCTGGGACGCGATCGCGGAAACGCCCGAGGCCACCGCGGCGACCGAGCTGCTGAACACCATCATCGCCGAGGAGTACTTCGGGGACCTGATGCGCTGGGTGGAGGCCAGCCCGAACGAGCCGGGACGCTGAGCATCGCCTTCAACGTGTCGGACGGGACGCTGTTCGTCTCGATCGTCTCACCGGAGCAGTACGTGGACGGGCAGTCGCTGATCTACGGCAGCCGGGCGCTGTCGTTCGTGGGCGGGCCGAGCATCGGCGGCGTGCTCGTCCAGGTGTTCACCGCCCCGGTCGCGATCATCGCGAACGCGGTGTCCTTCCTGGGCTCGGCGTTCTTCCTCGGCCGCATCGCGCCGACCGAGCCGTCCGCCGAGGAGGGCAGTGGGTCGATCATGGCCGGAGCGCGGTTTATCGCCGGGTCGGGCATCGTGCGCGCGTCGCTGATCGCGGTGGGCACGGTCAACTTCTTCAACCTGATGTTCAACGCCATTTACCTGCTCTACGCGGTGCGCGTGCTGCACATCCGGGCCGGCGTCGTGGGCCTGCTGCTCGGCATGGCCGCGATCGGCGGCCTGGTCGGGGCCATGGTCACCAAGCGCATCGCGGCCCGGATCGGAGCCGGCTGGGCGTACGCGCTGGGCTGCCTGCTGTTCACCGCGCCGTTGGTGGGCTGGCCGCTGGCCCACGGGAGGATAGCGGTGGTGCTCGCGGTGCTGTTTGTCGCGGAGTTCGGCTCCGGGTTCGGGGTGATGTTGCTCGATATCACCATCGGGGCGATCTTCGCCGCGGTGATCCCGGACACCCTGAGGTCCCGGGTGACCGGCGCGTTCCAGGCCGTCAACTACGGCACCCGGCCCGTCGGCGCGCTACTCGGCGGGTTGATCGCCACGGCCATCGGGCTGCGTCCGGCGCTGTGGATCGCGACCCTCGGCGGAATCGCGGGGTTCTTCCTGCTGCTGCCGACGCCGCTGCCGAGGTACCGGTTGCCTGCTCCGGACCCTAGCGACGATCTGGCCGGGGAGCGGCCGGCCGGCGCATGACGGGGCGGGAGCCGTCCGGGACCGGCACGTCCTCGAAGCCGGCCGCGCGGTACAGCTCGCGGGTGCCCATGTACCGGTAGGAACGCCCGTTCGGGGAGGGGTAGGCCTCAACCAGCGCGGCTCCGGACTCGGCCGCGTACTGGCAGGCGGCCTCCAGGAGCCTGCCGCGCAGGCCTTGGCGGCGGGCCCGGGCCGCCACGAAGAAGCACACCACCGACCACACCCGCTCCCCCGGCACCTGCGGGATCACCCGCGAGGCCAGTATCGCGGCGTAGCTCTCCCGCGGCGCGATCGAACACCAGCCGACCGCCTCGCCGTCGTCGTAGGCCAGCACCCCGACAGGCTCGGCTCGATCAACCCGATCGGCCAGCGCGGCCACCCGCCCGTCCTTGCCGGCATCATTGAATGGCGTCGAGCGCAGCCGCCAGCGCATGCACGAGCACCACCGGAACGTCCCGTACGCGGCGGAGAATCGCTCCAGGTCGCCGCTGGTAGCGGGGGTGACCGGCGCGAACGAATCGCTGGTCATCTGCTATCCACCGGCACCGCGGGAGGGGGCGGCGCATGACGATCATCGCTGGTCATCTGCTATCCACCGTTAGAGCAGGGAGGGGCGGCGCATAACGATCATCGCTGGTCATCCGCTATCCGCCGTTAGAGCGGGAGGGAGCGGCGCATGACGATCCTGGTCCGGCCGCTGCCCGCGTAGTCAGGGACCTCCGTCATGTCTGTGAAGCCCATGCGCCGGTGGAAGGCCTGGGAGCCGGTGTTGTCGGGGCCGGTCAGGGCCTTCAGCGCGGTCGCACCGCGCTGCGCCGCGACGGCGGCGAACGTCTCGTACAGGCGCCGGCCCAATCCGAGGGTCCGGGCGTCGTCGCGGACGGCCACGAAGTGGATGTAACCGTCGCCCGTAGGGGCCACGAAGCCGAGCAGGTACCCGACTATCTCGCTGTCTTTCCTGGCCATGAAGGCCGTGTCGCCGAACTCGCAGAAGAACATCGGGTGATGGAGCGGGCGCGGGAAGTCCGGGTCGCCCCAGAAGCGCTCGAAGGTCCGGAGGATCTCGGCCAGGTCGCCGTCTCGCGCGAGTTCGATCGTGATCTCGCTCATGACGAAACGCGCCCGTCGCGCGGGGCCATGATCGATAGAGCCTCGGCGTCGCTGGCCCGGGCGTGCAGGAAATAGTCGGCCCACTCGGCCACGTCGGAGAAGGACGACTGCTCGGCGACCAGCGCGCAGGCGGCCACCGGGTCGTAGGCCGTGCGGCGCATGCTGACCGCGCCGTCCGCGAGCAGGGCCCAGTGCGCGCCCTGGCGGCCGTACGGCATGCCGATGCTGCCCGGGTTGATGATCTGGCGGCGGTTGGCCAGCCTGGTGAACGGCATGTGGGTGTGCCCGCAGACCACCGTCATCACCTCGTCGGGGAGTTCGGCGAGGACCTCGGCCCACCGCTCGAGCCGGGAGTCGACGACGACCACCTCCTCGTCGTCGCGCGGCGTGGCGTGGCAGAAGACGACCGGGCCGAAACCGTCCACCTCGAGCGTGACCGGGTAGGGCAGGCGGGCCAGCCAGTCCACGTGGTCGGCGGAAAGCTGGCGCGCGGCCCACGTCGAAATGGGGTCGCCAACGTCGTCGACCGCGCCGCGGGCCAGGTCCACGAGTTCCCGGTCCGCGTTGCCGCGCACCCAGGTGACCCGGTCACCCAGGCCGAGCAGCCGGTCGAGCGTCTCGGTCGGCTGGGGTCCGGCGGCGATGTCGCCGGTGAGGACGATGTGGTCGGCGCCGCGGACGTCCGGCTCGGCCAGCACCGCGTCGAGCGCCGGCAGCACGGCGTGGATGTCGGAAAGGACGGCGACGGAAGCGACCATCACGGTCTCCTGGCGTGGGGCGGCCGGATCTCGATAGAGACGGCGGCGGAAGCGAGCATTATGACCTCCGGCCGTAGCGCTGGCGAATCTTGATGGAGCCGAAGACCGGATCCCCGGTCACGATCACGGTCGGCGCCCCGGGGTCGGGCGTGTCCAGGGCCTTGTTGCTGAGGTGGCCGGTGTACGTCTTGAGCGGCCCGACGCGGGCCGCCCAGCCCTCGGGCAGGATCAGCTGGATCCACCCCGTCTTCGTGATCACCTCCACGGTGACCTCCTGGTGATGGCAGTAGGCCTGGGTGAAGTCGATCGTGATCCACCCGGTGGTGGACTCCGCGGTGATCAGCGCGGGTACCACCCAGTGGCCGTCCTGTTTGATGTTGGCCGTCGTGGTGCGCAGGACGAGGGTGTCGGGCTCGGCGTCCGCGCGGGTCAGCGTGCGCGAGGGGGGCGGCTGGGGCAGGTCCGCCACCAGGAGGTCAAGTTCGCCGTACGTCTTCGCGGCGTTGACCAGGCCGAGCCGTTCCTCGAGCTCCGACAGGTCGATCCGGCCCTCCCCCGCGGCGATGCGCAGCATGGCCGCGACGGCGTCCCGGTCCGTATCCCCCGCCCGCAGTGCCAACCTCTGGGCCGCCGGGTCCCTCGGCTCGGGAGCCGGCGGGTCCGCGTCGGTCATGAGACCGACTGTAGGACATGCCGCCGTCAGTGGTGGACGGCGGCGAGCAGCGCGGCGTAGCTCCGGACCAAGGACGCGCGTTCGAGCTTGAGCAGCGGGCTGTCGGGCTTACAGCCCTCCCTGACCCACCGGTCGGACAGGTCCATCGCCCGGGCCCGGTGGACGGCCGCGGGCCTGATCGCCTCCTCGGGCTCGCGGTACAGGTAGCAGTTCAGGCGGGTCAGCGAGGCCACCAGTTCCTCGGCGGGATCGGTCGGGTCGGCCGCGTGCTGGACCTCGCGGTGCACGGCCCACCAGTCGACCTCGAGGGCGGCGGCGTAGGCCGGGTCCGCGGGCTCGCCGTAGCGGGTCTTGACCAGCTCGTAGAACTGCTGCATGCAGGCCCGCGCCCCGTCGGGGTCGTTGTCGGGGAACGGCGCCCACAGCTGGTTGGCGCGCAGCACCAGCCAGGCGCCCTGCAGGGTCTGGTAGGGGTCCATGCCGAAGCCCGCCTGGACCAGCCCGACGCTGGCCGCCAGGACCTGCGGCCAGCGGCGCAGGTAATAACCGACCCAGGCCCGGTATTCCAGGCGGGCGATGCGAACCGGGTCGAACGACCTGAGCCGGTTCGGCGAGCCGGTGCTGACGGTCCGGGATTCCATGAACGTCCCCTCCTCCTGCTTTACAGCAGTGTCCCCTGCCGGATCACGGTCACGCACCTGGCATGACCGTGCCACTCTTGACATGATCGTGTCATAAATGGCACAGTCATGCCATGACCTCTGGGAGCAGCCTCAGGGAACGGCAGGCGGCGGTCATCCGGGAAGCAATCCTCGATGCCCTGGCCAGCCGGCTGGACGGCGACGACCCCGACGACGTCGCGATGCCGCAGGTCGCGGCCGACGCGGGGATATCGCTGCGGACCTTGTACCGCTACTTCCCGACCCGGGAGGCCATGTTCGACGCGGTCGGGGATCACGTGGTCGCGCGCATGGGGTTGCCGCGAGCAGATCGAGGGTGCGGACGACATCTCCCGGGTGTTCCTGGAGTCAGCCAGGCGCGGCGCGCAGAGCCCGCAGCTCGTGCGCGCGATGCTCTGGACCAGGCTGGGCCGCCGGGCCAGGTCGCCGCACCGGCGGCGCCGGGTCGAGTCCATCACCGCGGCGCTCACCGAGGTGACCTCGCACCTGCCGCCGGATGAGGCACGACGACGGGAGGGCGCGATCGTCTACCTGTGCAGCCTGCCGGCCTGGATCACGGTCAGCGAGGAGTGCGGCCTGTCCGCGGAGGACGCGCGCCTGGGCATCGCCTGGGCCATCGACACGCTGGTCGCGGCCCTCAGGCAGGAAAACAGTACCCATCAACCAAGGGAGGACATCATGACCGACACCCAGCAGGCCGTTGCGCCCGACGACGGCCCACCACAGTCCGGCCGGGACCGGCGACGCCTACTGGTTCTTCGACGCCCTGATGGTCGTCCGGGCCGCCGAGCCGGGCCAGCCCGTGATCATCGAGGCGACCGTCGCGCCGGGCGGCGGGGCGCCGCTCCACGTGCACGCCGACCTGGACGACAGCTTCTACCTCGTATCGGGACGCCTCGCGTTCCGGTGCGGCGAGCAGTCCTTCGCGGTCGAGCCCGGGGCGTACGTGGCGCTGCCGCACGGAGTTCCGCATACGTTCCGCGTCGTGGGTGACGAGCCCGCGGTCATGCTGCAGGTCCACTCCGACGACTCGTTCCTGCGGTTCATCCAGGCCGTCGGGCGGCCCGCCCCGAGTCGCGGCCTCCCGCCCGCCGACCAGCCGATGGACATGGACGCCGCGTTCCGGGCCGCCGCGGAAACCGGTCAGCCGGTCATCGGGCCGCCGATGAGCGACGAAGAAGCGGCCGGGATCGCGGCCGGACAGGCCGCCTGACCGGCACACGATGGCCCGCGGGAGCGATACCAGCGGACAGGCCGCCTGACCGGGTCGCCGGCAGGCTGCAGGGGTCAGACCATCGCCGTTCGGGATAAAAGATCTTCTACTCGTCCAGGGCGCCGGCGTCGGCGGGGACGTCGACGGAGTACGGCCTGAGGACCTCGAGCGGGACGATCTCCAGGGCGCGCTGGTGGGTGGACGCCAGGACCACCGGGGCCGCCGCGCCGTCGTGGTGCGCGCGCAGCCAGTTCGCCGCCGTCACGCACCAGCGGTCCCCCGGGACCAGGCCGGGGAAGCGGAACTGCGGCACCGGCGTGCTCAGGTCGTTGCCGATGCTGCGCTGGTGCGCGAGGAACTCGGCGGTCACCACCGCGCAGATCGTGTGGCTGCCCAGGTCCTCGGGCCCGGTCGTGCAGCATCCGTCCCGGTAGAAGCCGGTCAGCGGATCGGTCCCGCACGGCTCGAGCTCGCCGCCGAGTATGTTTCGGTCGCCCATGCCAGCAGTATCGGCAGCGCGGCGGCGGGTCCGCAAGCTCGGGCAATCCGGGCCGCGGATGCGGAACTCGACAAGAAACGCCGAACGCGGTTACTGAGCGTAGCGCCGCTTACTGGGCACAATAGGTCGCGTGAGGCATTCAAGACTTCTGGCGGCGGTTGGCGGGCTGGGCCTGCTGGTCGCGACGATGGCGGCGACGACCGGGGCTTCTCGGGTTAGCGGGGATTCTGGGGCTGTCGGCGCTCCGGCGCTCACGGGCGACCGGGCAACGACACCGGCCGTGCCGATCAAGCACGTCATCGAGATCATGATCGAGAACCACTCGTTCGACAACCTGTTCGGCCAGTTCCACGGCGCGAACGGCATCCCGGCGGGGACGACGCTGCTGAACCCGAACGCGTACTACGTCTCCGCGCCGGACGTGCAGCCGGTCTGGGCGACCCCGAATGAGGGCGATGTCGACGGGACCATCAACAACAGCGCCGTCGCCGAGCAGATGGCCATGGATTACCAGCCGGGCAAGGGCTACCTGATGGACCACTACACCGTCTTCCCGCAGGACGGGATGGCGGCGATCACGGAGTTCGGGCCGAAGTTCGACCCCAACGAGCAGTACCTGGCGTCGAGTTTTGAGCTGGCCGATCAGAACTTCCAGCCGGTCATCGCCCCGACCCAGCCGAACGTCCTGATGGCCCTGAACGGCACCGACCACGGGTGGGTCTACAACAACCTCCAGCCGGGGCCTTCGCTGGCGTGGAATTCCATCTTCGACGAGCTGACCGCGCACGGGCGGACCTGGAAGATCTACTACGCGCTGCCGCCCTCGGCGCTGGCCGGCACGGTCTGGCAGCAGCTCATCCCGTCCGGGCACGCCGCGGACCTGACCACCGGGTCGGCGTTCTTCACCGACCTGGCCAATGGTTCCCTGCCCGCCTTCTCGTTCGTGCGGCCCGGGGTCGGCTACAGCACCGAGCCCGCCGAGGACATCGGGGAGGGCGACGCCTGGGTCGGGCAGCTCGTCAACGCGGTCGCGCACAGCGCCTACTGGAAGTCGACGGCGATCTTCATCACGTACGACGAGAGCGGCGGGTTCTGGGACCACGTCGGGCCGCCGGCCAGCGCCGGGTACGGCGCCCGGACCCCGATGATCATCGTCAGCCCGTACGCGAAGCGCGGGGTGTTCGGCCAGCAGACCACCAATGTGTCCATCCTGTCCTTCATGCAGAAGCTGTGGGGCATGCCCTCGCTGACCCCGCTCAATACTGCGCAGAACAATCTGTACGCCGCGTTCAACTTCGGGCAGACGCCGCTTTCGTCGCCCGCCGTGCCGGTGGCGCCTGCGGACACGATCGGGTTCCACGCGGCGGGCGGCATCCTGACCGACATCGGCCCGACCAGCCCCGGCAAGACGGTCACCATCTACCTGTCGGCGGAGACGGGCGGGCTGGTCCTCGACTCGGCCCTGGGGGGTTCCGTGAACCTGACGTTGACGCCGCCGGCTGGGGTTTCGGTGCCTTCGTCGTTCCCGAAGACGGTCACTCTGACTGGGGGGCTGGCGACGCTTACGGCGTCGTTCCCGAGTGCGGGGTACTACCGGATCTCGGCCAGCGGGCCTTCGGGGAGTGAGGGGTGGGTCACCGTCGACGTCGGGGTGACTCCGGACACCTTGCCGTAAGGGCTTCATAACGCCTGGTCAGGGGATTTTTGTGTGCTTTTTGTACCGTTCTCGTCTGGACAAGATCGTCCTGGGCGGCGTAGTCTTGACTGTATGGTCAGTCAGTATTTGACGGGGCGGCCCGTTTTGGCCCCGCTTAACCGTGCCGAAGTGGATCAGTCGCTACGGCCGTTCGGGGAGAGCTCGATGCTGCCCCGGGCCTCGTACGTGGACCCCGCGGTATTCGCCTGGGAGCAGCAGTACTTCTTCGGCGGCGGCTGGATGTGCGTCGGCCACAGCTCGCAGCTACCGTCACCAGGCGACCAGCGGGCGGAGGCCGTCGGCGAGGGCGGCGTGCTGCTGGTGCGGGGCGAGGATGGCACGCTGCGGGCGTTCGCGAACACCTGCCGGCACCGCGGCCATGAACTGCTGCCGTGCGGGGAGGGCAACCGGCACAAGATGATCATCTGCCCGTACCACGCGTGGACGTACACGCTATCGGGCGAGCTGTACGCGGCCGCGGACTTCAGGAAGAAGCCGGACTTTAACTTTGCCGAGTGGGGCCTGACGGCGCTGCCGGTCGCCGAGTGGCACGGCCTGATCTTCGTGGACTCCTCGGGCGGGGCGGTGCCCCCGCTGTCGGAAGCGTTGGCCAAGCTCGAGCCTCTGATCGCACCCTACGAGGCCGAGCGCCTGGTGACCGCGGCTTCGCACAGCTACGACGCCGCGACGAACTGGAAGATCGCCACGGAGAACTACCACGAGTGCTACCACTGCTCCACCATCCACCCCGAGCTATGCCGGGTGACGCCGCCCAAGAGCGGCGAGAACTATGCCACCGACGGCCCCTGGGTCGGCGGCTGGATGGAGCTGCGCGACGGCATGGACACGATGTCGCTGGACGGCGTCAGCCACGGGGTGCCGCTGCGCGGCCTGGACGAGCAGGGCCTGCGGACCGTCATCTACGTCAACATCTTCCCGAACATCCTGCTCAGCCTGCACCCGGACTACGTGATGACGCACCGGATGATCCCGCTCGCGGCCGACCGGACGCGGATCGAGTGCACGTGGGCATTCGCGCCGGAGGCCGTGTCTGCGCCGGACTTCGATCCCGGGTACGCGGTTGAGTTCTGGGACATCACCAACCGGCAGGACTGGGCGGCGTGCGAGTCGGTGCAGCGGGGCCTCACCTCGCCGCACGCGCGGCCCGGGCCGCTGTCCCCCACCGAGGACGCGGTGTACTACTTCGTTACGACTGTGGCTAGGGGCTACCTAGGAGAGTCGCCGTGGACCCCGTCCGGTGCGGAGTTCGCGCACGCAGCGAGTGCGCGGATGGCTCGGCGCGCCGCCCTGTAGGTGGCCCTGGTCTGGCAGGCGGGTAGCGTAACGGCGTGACCATCTTCGACATCCCGGTGAAGACCCTGGCCGGGCAGGACTCCTCGCTCGGCGCCCTCGGCCTGGACGGCAAGGCGCTGCTCGTGGTGAACGTGGCCTCCAAGTGCGGGCTCACGCCCCAGTACACGGCCCTGGAAAAGCTGCAGGCGGAGTACGCCGGGCGAGGGTTTTCCGTGGTCGGGTTCCCGTGTAATCAGTTCGGCGGGCAGGAGCCTGGCAGTGCCGACGAGATCGCCACGTTCTGTTCGGCTACGTACGGGGTCACCTTTCCGATGACCGAGAAGATCGAGGTGAACGGGCCTGGCCGACACGCCATCTACGATTCGCTGACTTCCACGCCCGACGCCGACGGCGAGGCCGGGGACATCCAGTGGAACTTCGAGAAGTTCGTGGTGCGGCCTGACGGGACGGTCGCGGCGAGGTTCCGCCCGATGACTACCCCCGACTCACCCGAGGTCCTGGCCGTCATCGAGGCCAACTTGCCTTCGGGTCACTTCTTGGGCTAGGCCCGTCGGCTCCTGGGTTTGGGGCCGGGAGTCTGAAGATCAGGGAGGAGGACCGCGCCGCCCTAGCCGCCCACTGAGCGGCCAGGCTGGCGGGACGCGGCGTCCCGCTAAAAGGCCTTACCTGCGCCCCGTGTTGCGGTACCTGTTCGCCGCGGCTGCGCCAAGAGCGACGAGGGCGACGATAACCCAGATGATGAGCATCGGGGCGACCACGTGCTTACTGCCGTGCTCGGCGAGTATGGCCACCAGTCCGGTGATCCCGGCGCCGATCGCAGTACCTGTCAACAGCGCATGGTGCCCGACTGGCGGGGCCGCCTGCGCCAGTGGGCGGGCACTTTGCGGGCTGGTACCAAGCTTGGCTTCGACCCGCTTGTCAATCTCTGCACCGATCCGGTCGATCAAGCTCTCGGCGACGGCATCGTCGTAGGCGCTGCCCAATTCGCGATGCGCCGCTGCGGCAGCGGCAATGTCAGTGCGGGTTGCCTGGTCCATGCGCTTACGATACATCTTGACCTTCGGCCTGGGTCCACGATCGAGCATCTGTCGCGGAGATGCCGTGCAGGTGGGCGTGATAAGCGACTGGACGACTTTCCGCACGCGGACCGACATGGTGCCGCGATGCGCTCATGACCCCTCAGGCGGACTCAGGGCAGGATGAAGCGGTCTACCGCGTTGGCGAAGCCTTCGTCTTCGTTGGTCGTGGTGACGCGGCGGGCGGCTTCCTGGACCTCGTGGCTCGCGTTGCCCATGGCGATGCTGAGGCCGGAGTGGGCGAACATGAGGACGTCGTTGGGCTGGTCGCCGATCGTGGCGATCTGCTCGGAGGGGATCTGGTAGGTCCGGGATAGGTATTGGGCCACGCCGCCCTTGTTGGCGTTGGGATTGGTGACGTCGCAGTAATACGGCTGGGACCTGGCGGCGGACACGTGGTGGCCCAGGTGCTCGCGCACCGCGTCCACGCCCTTCTGGACCGCGTCGTAGTCATCGCTCACCCCGACGATCTTGGCCACTCCGTCCGAGACCGAGGCGAAGTTGTCGATCACCGTCGGGTCGAACTTGACCGTCCAGGCTTCGCGGGAGACGTGCGGCGCCTTCGGGTCGCGGATATACCAGTCCGCGCCCCGGTAGACCCACACGTCCAGCTGGCAAGAGCCGAGCAGGTCGATCACCGTCGGCGTCACGTCGTCGGGTAGGACCTGTTGCTCGATCACCGACATGTCGGGATGGACGAACACACCGCCGTTGAAGCCCGCGATCGGCGTGGTGAGCTGGAGCGGCTCGATGAGCATGGACATGCCGCGGGGCGGGCGGCCGCTGGTGATGGCGAAGAGGATCCCGGCCTGCCTCAGCTTGTCGACCGCGGCGATGGCCCGATCGGTGAGGACTTTGTCCTGGGTGACGAGCGTGCCGTCGACGTCGGCGAGGAAGAGTCGGATGGGCGGGGCCATGGTGCCTCCAGGTTGGTCCGGCAGTTCGGTCCGGTGAGGTCAGGAGCTAGATCACGAGTGCTTGAGGTCGATCCGGTCGACAGTCTCACCACGGCCCACGAACACCGTCGCGACCATTTCCGACGGGAACAGGCCGTGCTCGACGACCCCGGGCACCGCCGACAGCCGGACGGCCAGGACCTGCGGATCACCGACCGGCCCGCGGTAGTCCGCGATGACGCCGCCGTCGGGACTGAGCGGGACGTCACGCAGCGAGGCAGGTTCGACCCGGCGCAAGGTGGCGTGCAGTCCGAACGAGAGGAGTTCGAGGGGGATCGGGCTGTGCAGGGCCTGGACCGGCTTGGTCGAGTCGGCGATGACGACGAACCGGTCCGCCGCCCCGGCGATGATCTTCTCCCGGGTGTGCGCGCCGCCGCCGCCCTTCACCAGCCAGCCGTCTGGGGCGATCTGGTCCGCGCCGTCGATGGCGATGTCGAAGCGGTCGATGCTCGCAACGTCCTCGATCCGCAGGCCCAGGTCGCGCGCGGCTTGCTCGGTACGCGGCGACGTGGCGGCACAGATGATGTTGAGCGATCGGCGGGCCAGGGCGGGGAGCAGGTACGCCACCGTCGAGCCGGTGCCGAGCCCGACGGTCATGCCGTCCTCGACCAGTTCTGCTGCCGCCTCCGCGGCGACCTGCTTCTCCCGCTCGACGCCGCCCTGACCGGCCGGCTGGCCTGGCGTCGCGTGGTCAGGTCGCGGCACGGTCGGCCATCACCAGGGAGGCGGCGGCCTCGACGCGGCCAGCGGGGATCGTCGTGTCTCCGGCCAGGAGCCTGGCCAGCGGCTCCTTCTTGTCATCGCCGGTGACCAGCCAGAGGATCTGCCGGGCCCGCGCCAGCGCCGGGTAGGTCAGCGTCATCCGCTCCCGCCCCTGGTACGGCTGGGTCAGAGCCACCAGGCGATCGGTGACCGACAGGACCGGATCGCCCGGGACCAGCGAGGCGGTGTGCCCGTCGGGACCGAGGCCCAGGTGGACAAGATCGAAGTGCTCGGGCAGCACGGCCGCGTAGTTGGCGGCCCCGGCCGCCAGATCACTGTCGTTGACCGGCATGGGCCGCACCTGCGCCGGGGCCTCGCCCAGCGCTTTGGTGAGGTGGGTGAGGTTCCGGTCGGGGTCATCGGGCGGAGCCACGCGCTCGTCCACCTGGTAGATGACGATGGCTTCCCACGGGACCGTCTCCGCGGCTAGTTCGGCGAACATGGCCCAGGGGGTGCGGCCGCCGCTGACCGCGAAGTGGAAGCTGCCGCTGGCCGCCACCGCGGCGCGGGCGCGCTCGGCCACGAAGACCGCGCCAGCCCGGGCCACGGCGTCGGGATCGGCCAGAGTTTGGAGTTCGTGGTGCATGTCGCTCCCTAATCCTGGTTCAGGGGATGGGTTCGGATCCCCAGACTGTCTACCTGCGCTCACGCCTTCCACACATCGCCTTTGGTCTCCGCACTTCTGAATCTAAGACCAGGCGGGTTCCCGTCCGTGCGGCCGGGGTGGCTGATACGAATGGGGCATGGCTGCTCGGGTGCTGCTTGTTCATAGCCCGCTGGTGGGGTGCGCCAGCTGGGATCTGGTGGCGGCTGACCTGGCCGGGTGGGGCTACGAGGTGGGCGTCCCGGATCTGACCGGCACGGTCACGGGAGGGCCGCCCGTATTGCTCGCGCCAGGCCGAGGTCATAGCGCGCAGCGCAGCCGGGCGGCCCGCGATCCTCGTCGGACATAGCGGGGCCGGGCCGCTGCTGGCGGCGGCGGGTGCCCTCATCGGTCAGGTGCGCGGCTACGTCTTCGTCGACGCGGGACTGCCGATCCCGGGGCAGGCGTGGATGGAAACCGTTCCGCCCGAGCTGGCGGTCCAGGTGCGGGAGATGGCCGATGACCGGGGCGGGCTGCCGCCCTGGCCGCAGTGGTGGGGCGAAGAGGCCATGGCCGAACTCATTCCGGACCCGGAGGCGCGGCGGCGCTTCGCGGCTGGCTGCCCCCGGCTGCCGCTCGCCATGTTCGAGGAAGTCCAGCCACTGGCGCCGGGGTGGCCCGATGCTCCCGGGGCTTACCTGCTGCTGAGCGAGGCCTACGAGGACGAAGCGGCCAGGGCGCGGGAACGTGGCTGGCCGGTGGCCGAGCAGATGACCCACCACCTGGCGCTCCTGACCGAGCCCGGGCGAATCGCCGGATCGTTGCGCGAGCTGATCGGGCTGGTCATGCCGGAAGCGCGGCCCGGGTAGGCGTGGCGCCGCGGCTGCCTATTCAGGAACCGACGCCAGCGGAGGGGAAAGCGGGGTCTCGGTGCCGTCGGCGCCGTGCAGGCGGGCGGTCCATTTCTCCTCGATGTGGCCGAAGCGCCAGATCGCCATGGCCGCCGCCCAGACGACGATGAACATGCCGACGATCACGAAGCCCGCGGTGTTGATGTTGAAGTTGTGCATGAAGCCCCAGAAGCCGCTGGTCTGGCTGACCCCGTGGACTTCCAGCGGGACCAGGCTGAGGGTCTCGATCCCGCCGATGAAGAAGCAGATGGCCACGGACAGGCCGGTGATGGCCAGGTTGTAGTACACCTTGCGGACGGGGTTGAAGAACGCCCAGCCGTAGGCCAGGTTCATGAAGATGCCGTCGGTGGTGTCCATCAGGCACATCCCGGCGGTGAACAGGACCGGCAGGGCGAGGATGGCCTGCCAGGGGATGTGCTCGGAGGCCAGCAGCGCGGTGGTCGTCAGCAGCGCGACCTCGGTGGCGGTGTCGAAGCCCAGCCCGAATACCACCCCGACCGGGTACAGCTGCCATTCCTTGTTGATGACCCGCATCCAGCGGCCGAAGAACCGGTAGAAGAACCCCCGGTTGTCCAGTTGCCGCTCCAGCTCCGCCTCGTCGTATTCCCCGCGCCGCATGGCCCGGAAGACCTTGATGATCCCGGCCAGGATCACGACGTTGAGCAGCCCGATCAGGAACAGGAAGGCCGCGGACACGATCGTGCCGAAGGTGCCCCCGAACGCCGTCAGCGTGGACCCGCTGTGGGTGAACGCCGGCAGCACCGTCTTCTCGGCGATGACGATCCCGATTCCGATCACCACCACGATGGTGGAGTGGCCGAGGGAGAAGAAGTAGCCGAACGAGAACGGCCGCGGCTGGCCGGTGCCCTGGCGCTGCGCCATGACCTTGCGGGTGGTGTTGTCGATCGCGGCGATGTGATCGGCGTCGAACGCGTGCCGCAGGCCCAGGGTGTACGCGGTGACGCTCAGGCCGACGCCGAACAGCTTGTAGTGGGCCGGCAGCACGTAGGCGATGAACACGAAGAACCCGAGCGCGTGGAGCGCGATGATCGAGCCGTACATGCCGAGGACGCGCAGCCGCTCGGTCCGGGTCATCGTGTGGAACGACTGGCGGAAGATCTTGCGCACCGTCATGCCGCCCGGCGGCGCCGCGCTCGGGGCGGTCATGGCCTCAACCCCCTCTGCCGCGCGGCCGGTCCGCGCCTGAGGGAACGTTAACGCTAGTTGCACATAAGTCGCAAGTACTGGTTTGTTGCAGATACGTGGCCCAGCTGGGCTAGACGAGGGTGGCGGGGTCGCGTTTGGCCAGCTGGCGGGCGATGATCATCCGCTGGATCTCGCTGGTGCCTTCCCAGATCCGCTCGACGCGCAGCTCGCGGTAGAAGCGTTCGGCCACGTTCTCGCGCATGTAGCCGCGCCCGCCGAAGACCTGGACGGCCCGGTCGGCGACGCGGCCCGCCATCTCCGAGCAGTAGAGCTTGGCCATCGAGCACTGCGCGTGCGACACCTTCAGGTCGGTGCCGCGGTCGATGCCGCGCGCGGTCTCGTAGGCCATCGACCGGGCGGCGAACAGCTCGGTCAGGCTGTCCGCGAGCATCCCGGCCACCAGCCCGTGCTCGATGATCGGCAGGCCGCCCGAGCGGCGGGTGCGGGCGAAGCCGGTCATCTCCTCGGTGAGCCGGTCGGCCGCGCCCAGGCAGCGCGCGGCGACCATCAGCCGCTCGAACCTGAACCACTCGTACGCGAACGCCATCCCGTCGCCTTCGGCCCCGACCAGGTTCGCCACGGGGACGCGCACGTCCTCGAACGCCACGATCGGGTGGTGGTGGCTGATCGTGTGCGCGTAGGCCGGGGTCCTGACCACGCGGACGCCCGGGGTCGGGAGGTCGACCAGGAACATCGCGTGCTCGCCGTCGTGCGGCCCGCCCGCCAGCCTGGCCTGGAAGAAGGCGAAGTCGGCGGTGTTGTACGAGGTGACGTGCCACTTGACGCCGTTGAGCACGTACTGGTCGCCGTCCCGGTGCGCGGTGGCCTCGATCGCGTCAACGTCCGTTCCGGCGCCCTCCTCGGTGATCGCGTAGCACTCCTCGCGGTCGCCCGCGATGGCCGGGCGGACGTAGCGGTCGAGCTGGTCTTGGGTCGCGACCTCCGGCAGCCACGACGGCGGGGTGGACGCCACCCAGCCGAGCGCGTTGGTCACCCGGCCCATCTGTTCCTGGACCAGCGCCTGCTGGAGCGTGGTGCAGCCGCCACCGCCCAGCTCGACGGGCATGTTGGTCGAGGCCAGGCCCAGCTCGCGCGCCCGTTTGGCGTGCCCGGCGGTCACGTCCGGGGGCAGTTCACCGCCGGCCAGTTCGGCCTGCTCCTCGAACGGGATCAACTCGTCCGCGAAGCCGCGGGCGCGGGCCTGAATCTGGCGGTCTGCATCCGAGAAGCCGTACATCCCGTGGAACCTCCAGGCTCGTGACCGGGCGCATTGTATTGACTGAATGTTCAGTCTAGGCCAGACTCGGTCGTGTGCCAACGGGTGTGACGGGCGGGCGGGTGCGCCTACGCGAACCGGGGACGTCGTGGTGAGTGCGATGGGCGGCCGGGTGCCGATGACAACCGCGGACGCCGTCGTGGTCGGCGGCGGGACGGTGGGCGCGTGGTGCGCGTACTTCCTCCGCCGGGCTGGCCTGGACCGGGTCGTCGTGCTGGAACGGGGGCTGCTCGGGCAGGGCGCGAGCAGCCGGGCGGCCGGCGTCGTCCGGATGCAGGGCGGTACCCCGGAGGCCGTGCGGCTTGGGCAGTGGTCGCGGCGGTTCTACCTGGGCCAGCGGGACGAAATCGGCACCGACTCGGGGTTCACCGAGCTGGGGTACCTGCTGCCCTGCTTCACCGAGGCGGAGGTCGCGGCGGCGCACGAGCGGATGGCCATGCAGTCCGGCCTCGGCGTCCCCGTGCGGTGGCTGGAGCCCGATGAAGTCGACGCGGCCAACCCGACGCTGGCGCCCGGGCAGACGCTCGGCGGCACGTTCTGCGCCGAGGACGGGTTCATCTCGCCGCCACGCAACGTCGCCGCGTACACCGTCGGCCTGATCCGCACCGGGGTCGAGATCGCCGAGCGCACGGAGTTCCTCGGCCTAAGTGGACCGGACGGCCTGACCGTGGATACAAGCCATGGTCCGATCGTCGCGGGCCTGGTGATCCTGACCGGCGGGCCGAAGCTCGCCGCAGTCGGCCGGCTGGTCGGCCTGTCCATCCCGGCCGGCGGGGTCAGGCACCAGGTCGCGGTGACCGAGCGGCACCCTGACCTGGACCCGGCTCGGGTCCCGATGGTGTTCGACTTGCCCGCGGGGCTCTACTGGCGGCCCGAGGAGGGCGGCCTGCTGTTCGGGATGAGCAACCCGGACGAGCCGCCGGGTGAGAACCGCGAGGTCGACGAGGACTACCTGGCCCGTATGCGCGCCCGGCTGGCGACGCTGGTCCCGGTCACCGCCGGGCTCGGGCTGCGCCGGGTCTGGGCCGCCACCATCGACTACACCTCCGACCACCTGCCGATCATCGGCCCGGCGCCCGGCCGGGACGGGGTCACCGTGGCCAGCGCCGGCGGCGCGGGCATGATGTGGGGCCCCGCCGTGGCCCGGGCCGCGGCCGACGTCGCGCTGACCGGGACGTCCGAGGTGGTCGACGTCTCAGTGCTCGGACTTGACCGTTTCGACGAGGCCGGGCACAGCCGCCTGGCCACCGACCCCATCGCCCTCCCCTTCCCGGAAAGGATCACCACGTCATGACTACCGCCACCCCGTTCCTCGCCGCCGCGGTCGACGCCAAGCTCGAGGACTGGGGCCCGCTCGCGGAGGCGACCGGCGAGCCCATGCAGACGTCGGGGACGACCCTGTGGGCCGGGGAGGGAGCCCAGGAAGCCGGGGTCTGGGAGTGCACGCTCGGGCCCTCCCGGTGGACACTGGAGAGCAACGAGTTCGTGCACATCCTGTCCGGCCGGATGACCGTGACCCCCGACGGCGGCGAGCCCACCGACATCGGCCCCGGCGACACCGCCGTGTTCCCGCGCGGCTGGACCGGTACCTGGCAGATCCACGAGCCGATCAGGAAGCTGTACGTCCTGTTCTAGGAGGCCCGGTGGCCCTGGCCGATTTCCCGCGGTACCCGCTGCTGTTCGGGCCGAGCCCGGTTCACCCGCTCGAGCGGCTGACCGCCTACCTGGGCGGCGCGGCGATCTGGGCCAAACGCGAGGACTGCAACTCCGGGCTCGCCTACGGCGGAAACAAGACCCGCAAGCTGGAGTATCTGGTCCCCGACGCGCTGGCGCAGGGCGCTGACACGCTGGTCTCCATCGGCGGGGTGCAGTCGAACCACACCCGGCAGGTCGCCGCGGTGGCCGCCAAGCTGGGCCTGAAGTGCCGGCTCGTCCAGGAGAGCTGGGTGGACTGGCCCGACTCGGTCAACGACCGGGTCGGCAACATCCTGCTCTCCCGGATCATGGGCGCCGACGTCCGCCTGGTCGACGAGGGCTTCGGCATCGGGGTCAAGTCCAGCTGGGAGCAGGCGCTCGAGGACGTCCGCGCCGCGGGCGGCACGCCGTACGCGATCCCGGCGGGCGCCTCCGACCACCGGCTGGGCGGCCTGGGCTTCGCGAACTGGGCGTACGAGGTCGCTGCGCAGGAAGAAGAACTCGGGGTCTTCTTCGACACCATCATCGTCTGCAGCGTCACGGGATCTACCCAGGCGGGGATGATCGCCGGGTTCGCCAGCCTCGGGGACATTACGGGTCAGGGCCGTCCGCGGCGAGTGATCGGCATCGACGCTTCGGCGCGAGCTCGAGGAGACCCGGGCCCAGGTCGAGAGGATCGCGCGGAACACCGCCGAGCTGATCGGGCTGGGCCGGGAGCTGCGGGACGACGAGATCACCGTGCTGCCCGGCTGGGCCGGGAATTACTACGGGATCCCGGTCCAGTCGACGCTGGACGCGATCAGGCTGAGCGGGCGCCTGGAGGGGATGATCATCGACCCGGTATACGAGGGCAAGTCGATGGCCGGGCTCATCGACCTGGTCCGCACCGGCCGGATCGGCAGGGACTCCACGGTTCTGTACGCCCACCTCGGCGGGCAGCCCGCGCTCAACGCATACAGCGCCCTGTTCCGCTAAATGGGTTTTTGAATTGCGCTGTGGCGGGGCCTTGACTTCAAAGGTGGGTCGCGAGCGGAGGATGAGGCGGGTGTGCGAGGTGGTGCGTCCAGCTGCGGAATTATCCTCCGCAAAATCCTGGACATTCCGTACCCCTGATCAGATAGGGGCCGATGAGGATGAGCGGCGCCGACTGGAGGATGACCAGGTCCGCTGATGCGGCGCGGGGTGATGACAAGGGCCGCCGATGCGGCGCGCGGGGGTGGTGACCGGGCATTCGGCTGAGCGGCGCCGGGGAAAGTGATGGCGCCCTCGCCTGGTGGGATCGCCGTAACTTTTCCGTCACGCTGCGGGCGTAGCGTCGTGGGAGTAGGCGTGCGGCGAGGGGGGTTGATGAGCGGATTCGCCCTGGGGCGGCTGGCCTCGCCCGTGACGGCGAACGTGCTGGGGGGCTTCGCCGTGGTGGTGGTGGCCGCTGCCATCGCGCTCGAGGTCCTGGGGCACGAGGGGAACCTCGGGCAGAGCATCGGGAACCTCGTCATCTTCGTGACGCTCGGGACGGCCGGCCTCGTGGTGGCCCGAGCCCAGCCGCGCAACCCGGTGGGCTGGCTGCTGCTCACCGGCGCCCTGGCCTTGGCCCTGTCCTCGGCCGCCGGAGAGTACGAGGTCCTGATCTACCGGCAAGGCCACCGCACGCTGCCGTTCGGCCCGGTGGCGGTCCTGCTCAACCTCCTCTGGTCGCCAGGGATCGTGTCGCTCGGGCTCATCATGCTGCTGTTTCCCGACGGCCGGCTGACGCGCGGGTGGCGCCGGGTGATGTGGGCCTACCTCGCGGTCGGCGCCTGCTGGCCGGCCGGCATCTACGCGGTCGCGGTGAGCACCATCGCCGGGCACCGGATCCGGGTGGACAGCGGCGGCGGCCTGACCATCATCGACAGCCCCTCGGGCAGCGCCGCCTGGCTGGGTACGGCGCAGGAACTGATCGTGCCGCTCCTGGTGGTGTTCTGGGTGGTGATCCTGGTCCACCAGGCGGCCCGCTACCGCAGCGCTTCCGGAGATGAGCGCGCCCAGCTCAAGTGGCTGGTCTGGGGCGCGATGGTGTTCACGCTCGGCGGTGCGGTCATCGTCCTGGCCGGCACGCTTGCCCCGAACCCCTCGACCGTCGTCCAGATCGCCGAGGACCTCGCCCTGGTGGCCCTGAACGCCTTCCCGCTCAGCGTCGGGGTCGCGATCTTGAAGTACCGGCTGTACGAGATCGACCGGATCATCTCCCGTACCCTGGCGTACGCGATCGTGACCGGGCTGCTGGTCGGCTGCTACATCGGGGTGGTGGCGCTGGCCACGGACGTGCTCGCGTTCGGGGGCACCGTCGGGGTGGCCGTCTCCACGCTCGCGGTGGCGGCGCTGTTCAACCCGGTGCGGCGCCGGGTGCAGCGGATCGTGGACCGCCGGTTCAACCGGGCCAGGTACGACGCCGACCAGACCGTCAGCGCGTTCGCGGCGCGGCTGCAGGACGCGGTGGACCCAGCGGCCGTGCAGGACGATCTGCTGAGCGCGGTGCAGCGTTCGCTGGAGCCTGCGCACGCCTCGCTCTGGCTCAGCCGGGAGTAGGCCGCCGGGCACCAGGCGGCGCCATGGTAGGCGTTTGTCTATCGGCTGCCGTAGGCGTAGCTCCATTGACCGCCCTACCGGGGTGAGCAACGCTGAGAGCCATGGTCTGGCGGATCCACTTCACGCCTGAGGATCTCCAGCGGGTCCAGGTCACTCCTACCCTCGGCCCGCTGGCCGAGACGGTCATGGCGATGTGCCTGCTCCGTTGCCCCATGCAGCCCAGCGGGCTGTACCGCAAGTGGCGCGGCCAGGTCATGAGCAAGGTCACCCCCCAGATGACGGCGCTGGCGAACCTGATTCCGGTCGGTTCCAAGGGAGTGGACCTGTGCACGCTCACCGGTCCGGAGCCCACCATCGAGCAGGGCCTCAAGGCGCTGATGGAAATGCCTCGCGACCACTACCTGGTCGAGGTCGAGTACGTCGCCATGAATCACAAGCTGCCCGCGGCCGCCTGGGCGGTCGCCGAGGCAGACGGGCGGGCCCGGTACGAGCTGGCGCAGGCGGCGCGGGCGGCGCACCGGGTGCTGGTCGCACCGTACTGGCGGCGGATCGAGGCGTGCCTGCACGCCGAGCAGGTCACCCGCAGCCGGGTGCTGGCCCTCGGCGGGCCCGAGCGGCTGCTGGCCTCGATCCAGGGTGAGATGATCCGCTGGCGGCCGCCGGTCCTCGAGGTGCACATGTGCGGCGATTTCGACCTAGACCTGGAAGGCCGCGGCCTCACGCTGGTGCCTTCGGTGTTCGTAGGCGCCGTTCCCAGCCTGCACCAGAACCCGAACGACGAAACGGCGGCGCCCGTCCTGGTCTTGCCCCTGGCCGACGAACGGGTCCGGCACGGCCATCTGTGGGATAGCCCGAAGGACCGGACGATGGCGCTGGCGGCACTGGTCGGGCGGAACCGGGCGGCGGTGCTGAGCGCCATCGCCGAGGGCGGCACGACCACCGAGGTGGCCAGCCGGGTGGGCATCTCGCTCGCGGCGGCCAGCCAGCACGCGTCCGTCCTGCGCAGCGCGGGCCTTATCATCACCCGCCGGCAGGGCAGTTCTGTCCTGCACGTGCTGACCCCGCTGGGCGCCGAGCTGCTGCAAGCCGGCTAGGCAAACCGCTTAGGGCAGGCGCCGGGTCGGCCTTTGCTGACTCCGCTGGCTTTGCTAACTCTGCTGGCTTTGCTAACTCTGCTGGGCGCCTATCTATCGCAAGCCACGTCGTCCTGGGTGAAGCAGGCTGGCCACCGTCGGCCGGACAATGGCCAGCCTGCCTCGGATCGGACCACCGGCGTGTGGTTCCGCGTTCAGCTTCACAGTGGGCGCCAACCTGCGGCAAAGCCTTTCGGCTGAGGCCGAAAGGGTGGGGGAAAGACTACCGACAGCTTCGGCTGTGGCCGAAAGGCCCTTTGGAACGGGTGATTGACAGCCGACACAGAAATGCGTCAAGATCGGTAAACAACGGTCATACAGGAGCCGTATGCTGCCGACTCAGCGCCGTCAGGCCATCCTCGCCGAGGTCCGCCAGGCGAAGGCGGTCTCCGCCGACGAACTGGCCAGGCAGTTCGGCGTCTCGCTGGAGACGATCAGGCGGGACCTGCGCGGGCTGCGGGACCAGGGCCTGCTCGAACGCGTCTACGGCGGCGCGCTGTCCGTGCGGTCCACCGAGGGGACCTTCGCCACCCGGAGCGCCCTGCACGCCGAGCGGAAGCGGGCCATCGCCCGGCTCGCCGCGACGCTGGTCGGACCCGACGACACCATCGTCATCGACATCGGCACGACCGCGCTCGAGGTGGCCAGGGCGCTGCCCGCCGGGTTCCGCGGCCGGGTCCTGACCAACTCGGTGCCCGCGGCGATGGAACTCGCCGGACACGAGGACGTCGAGCTGCTGCTGTCGGGCGGGCAGGTGCGGACCGGCGACGCGGCCTGCTTCGGCGCGCACGCCGAGGCGTTCTTCGGCGAGTTCTACGCCGACCTGGCGTTCCTCGGGTCCGGCGGGGTACACCCCCGGGCCGGGCTGACCGACTACCACCCACACGAGGTCATCACCAGGCGGACGATCATCGAGCACGCGGCCGCCTCCTACGTCCTGGCCGATTCGAGCAAGCTCGGGACCATCGCCGTGCACCGGGTCTGCCCGCTGAGTCACGTCACCGCCGTCCTTACCGATCACCAAGCCAGCCCCGAGGTCGTCGAAGCCCTCGCCGGGGCTGGCTGCACCGTCTTGCTTGGGACCAACCCTGAGGAGTGATTTACGTGAGCACGGATACCGAAGACACGGTGCTGGAACAGTTCGGCTACCGCCAGCAGTTCACCCGCTCACTGCGCCAATTCGAGTCGTTCGCCGTGGCGTTCTCGTTCATCTCCATCACCACCGGGATCTTCACCACCTACGCGTTCGCCCTGGCCGTAGGCGGGACCCGATCCATCTGGACCTGGCCTATCGTGATAGCCGGGCAGGCGCTCGTGGCCCTGGTCTACGGGGCGCTCTCGGTCCGGGTCCCGCTGTCCGGGTACTCCTACCAGTGGGCGTCCCGGCTGGCCAACACCGGGGTCGGGTGGTGGTTCGGCTGGATGTCGTTCGCCTTCCTCACCATCGTGACCGTGTCGGTCGACTACGGCCTGGTCCAGGTGGCCTTCCAGCCGCTGATCGGCGAGGCGTACTCCCCCACCAGCGCGGCGCTGGAGACGCTCGTCGTGCTGGCCCTCCAGGCGGCCCTGATCATCTACTCGACCAGGGCCACCACCCGGGTCAATAACACCGCAGTGGCCACGGAGATCATCGGGATCGCGGGCCTGACCGTCCTGCTGCTGATCGTGGCCGCGGTCAGGTCCATGGGGCACTGGTCCAACCTGGGCGCCACCGGCTCGGTCCCGCACCTCGGGTACTACGGGTACCTCGGGCCGTTCATGGTGGCCACGCTGCTCGGCGCGTACACGATCGTGGGCTTCGAGTCGGCGAGCAACCTGGCCGAGGAAACGCAGGAGCCGCACAAGGTCATCCCGCGGGCGATGCTCCGCGCGGTGCTGCTGTCCGGCGATCGTCGGGTTCTTGTTCCTGGTCGTCCTGGCCTACGCGACGAACAAGGCGGCGTACGCCAGTGCCGCGCCGGTCGCGTCGATCGTGCACGACGTGCTCGGCGGGGTGGTGCAGAAGATCTTCCTCGTCTTCGTCTGCGTGTCGATCTTCGCCTGCGGCCTGGTCATCATGGTGACCAACGGCCGGCTGATCTTCTCGATGGCGCGGGACCGCCGGCTGCCCGGCCACCAGATCCTCAGCCGGGTGCCGCGGGCGAGCGCGGGGCCGCCCTGGGCCACCATCCTGGCCGCGGTGCTCGGCGGCGTCATCACGCTGGTGCTGATCAACCACTTCTCCGCGCTGGCCACGCTGTTCACCGCCTCCACGATCATGCCCGCGCTGCTGTACGCGGGCACGGTCCTGCTGTACGTGTTCACCCGACCCCGGCGTGACCAGGGCGAGCACCACCGCCCGTTCGGGAAATGGGAAATACCGATTATCGCGGGGGCCCTGATCTGGCTGGCCTACGAGCTGATCATCCTGATCGGGCCGGCCGTGTTCCGCGACGCGCAGTACTACGTGCTCGGCGCGCTCGGCTTGGGGCTGGTGGTCTACGTGGTGCAGCTGATTACCGAGCCGCGGGCGATGCGTACCGAGCCCGGGCAGAGCCCGGACTAGGCGTGAACGTCCTGGCTATCGACCAGGGCACCTCGGCCACCAAGGCGCTGCTGGTCGGGCCGGGCGGCGAGGTGCTCGGGCACGGCGAGGTGCCCGTCCGCACGCGGAGCGTGGGCGAAGGCGGGGTGGAGGCCGACCCGGAGGAGCTATTCGGGTCGGTGGTCGCGGCCGGCGAGGCGGCGCTGGCCGCGGCGGGCGCGCCTGCGCACGCGGTCGCGCTGGCCAACCAGGGCGAGACCGTGCTCGCCTGGGACCCGGCCACGGGCAGGCCGCTGACCCCGGCGATCGTGTGGCAGGACCGCCGCGCGTCGGTGGTCTGCGACCGCCTCGCGGACCGGGCGGCCGAACTGTCGGCGATCACCGGCCTGCCGCTCGACCCGTACTTCGCCGCGCCGAAGATGACCTGGCTGCGCGAGAACCTGACCGCGGACGGCGTGGTCACCACGACCGACACGTGGCTGCTGCGCAGGCTGGGCGCGGGGTACGTGACCGACGCCGCGACCGCCTCGCGGACGATGCTGCTCGACCTCGGGGCGGTGGAGTGGTCGGAGGCGGCGTGCGCGGCGTTCGGGATCGAGGCGGGGGCGCTGCCGCGGGTGGCGGACTGCGCGGGGGTCGTGGGTGAGACGTCGGCGTTCGGGCGGGCGATTCCGGTCGCCGGGATCGCGGTCGACCAGCAGGCGGCGCTGCTCGCCCAGCGCTGCCTGGCGGCGGGCGACGCGAAGTGCACCTACGGGACCGGGGCGTTCCTGCTGGTCACTTCGGGGTCCGTCGCGGCGCGGTCCGGCGCGGGGCTGTCCGCGTCGGTGG
The DNA here is from genome assembly GCA_963795795.1 of uncultured Actinomycetes bacterium. GTDB lineage: Bacteria > Actinomycetota > Actinomycetes > Streptosporangiales > Streptosporangiaceae > Palsa-504. The sequence goes on from CAWCJS010000005.1 coordinate 149,796, forward strand.
CCTGGCGGCTGGGCGGCGAGGCCACGTACTGCCTGGACGGGCAGGTGTACACGGCGGGGTCGGCGCTGAAGTGGCTGGCGGGTCTCGGTGTGATCGGTTCACCGGCCGACCTCGACGCGGTGGGTTCGACCGTGCCCGACTCCGGCGGGGTGATCTTCGTGCCCGCGCTGGCCGGGCTCGGCGCGCCGTACTGGGCACCGGGCGCGCGAGGGCTGCTGTCCGGGCTGACGCTCGGGACCACGCGGGGGCACCTGGCCCGCGCGGTCGCCGAGGGCATCGCCGCGTCGGTGGCCGAACTGGTCGCGGCGGCGTCCGCCGACCTGGGGCGGCCGCTCACGTCGCTGCGCGTGGACGGCGGGCTGACCGGATCCCGGCTGCTCATGCAGGCGCAGGCCGACCTGCTGCAGCTGCCCGTGCTCCTGTCCAGGTCCGGGGCCGCGGACGCGACCGCGCTCGGCGTGGCGGCGCTGGCGCGGCTGGGCACCGGGGAGGCGGGTTCGGTGGGCGAGGCCCTCGGGCCAGCTGAGGTGGAAGAGGTGGTGGAACCGTCGATCACCGCCGACGAGGCGGCCGGTCGGCTGACGGCTTTCCGATCCGCGGTCGAGGCGATTCTGGCCGAACGATGACGGATCCGGGGTCCGCCGTCTCCGACGTGATCATCGTCGGCGCGGGGGTGGTCGGCGCCGCGATCGCGCGCACGCTGGCGCGCTACCGCCTGGACTGCGTGCTGGCCGATGCGGCGCTTGACGTGGGTACGGGCACGTCGAAGGCGAACACCGCGATCCTGCACACCGGGTTCGACGCCAAGCCGGGCACGCTGGAGAGCCGGCTGCTGGCTCGCGGCAGCGCGCTGCTGCGCGAGTACGCCGCGGCCACCGGTATCCCGGTGGAGTACACCGGCGCGCTGCTGGTGGCCTGGACGGCGGAGCAGTTTGCGGCCTTGCCGGGGCTGGCGGAGAACGCGCGGCAGAACGGGTACCTGGCCATGCGGCAGGTCGGGGCCGGTGAGCTGTACGCGCGGGAGCCCGCGCTGGGGCCGGGGGCGCTGGGGGCGCTGGAGATCCCCGACGAGGCGATCATCTGCCCGTGGACGACGCCGCTGGCGTTCGCGACCGAGGCGGTCGGAGCGGGCGTCCGGCTGGTGCTCGGGGCTGGCGTGACCGAGGTTTCTGCGTTCGACGGGTTTTATGAGCTCGCGACGACGCGCGGGGTTTTGCGCGGTCGGTGGGTAGTCAACGCGGCCGGGCTGGGCAGCGACGTGATCGACCGGATGTTCGGCGGGGACGGGTTCACGATCCGGCCGCGGCGGGGCGAGCTGATCGTGTTCGACAAGCTGGCCCGGCCGCTGCTGCGGTCGATCCTGCTGCCGGTGCCGACCGCGCGGAGCAAGGGGGTGCTCGTCGCGCCGACGGTGTACGGGAACGTGCTGCTGGGGCCGACGGCCGAGGACGTCCCGGACCGTTCTGATACTGCGACGACGGCCGCCGGGCTTGAGTCGCTGATGGCGGCGGGGCGGCGCATCCTGCCCGGGCTGGCCGACGAGGAGGTCACCGCGACGTACGCCGGGCTGCGGGCCGCGACTGAGCACGCGGACTACCAGATCCGCGTCGACGGCGCGCGGCGGTACGCGTGCGTGGCCGGGATCCGGTCCACTGGGCTTTCGGCGTCGCTGGGCATCGCCGAGCACGTGGTCGGGTTGCTGGGCGAGGCGGGGTTGGCGCTGCTTCCCCGGTCGTCTGCTGTGCCCCTGCCGCGGATGCCGTATATCGGGGAGGAACATGGGTCGGGGCGGCGGCCGTACCAGGACGCGGAGCTCATCGCGGGCGACTCGGCCTACGGGGAGATGGTGTGCCACTGCGAGCGGGTCAGCCTGGGTGAGGTGAGAGACGCGCTGGCCAGCCCGGTCCCGCCCGCCGACCTCGGCGGGCTGCGCCGCAGGACCCGGGCCATGAACGGGCGCTGCCAGGGGTTCTTCTGCGCGGCCGCCGTGTCCCGGCTGTTCGATTCCCGGCCGCGGTCTGGCCTGGCGCCCGCTGCGGAGGCCGCCGAGGAGGTGCGGCGGCCGTGACCGTGGACGTGCTAGTGGTCGGGGCCGGTCCGGCCGGGCTTTCCGCGGCGGCCGAACTGCGGCGGCTCGGGGTGAGGTCGGTACTGGTGGCCGACCGGGAGGCGGAGGCGGGCGGAATCCCGCGGCACAGCTGGCACACCGGGTACGGACTGCGTGACCTGCATCGGGTCATGACCGGTCCGGCGTACGCGCGGGCGCTGGCCGAGGCGGCGGTGGCGGCCGGGGCCGAGGTCCGCCTGGGGACGACGGTGACTGTGCTGCGGGCCTGGCACCTCGAGCGGCTTCGGGGTGACGATGACCAGCGCCCGGGGCATCGAGACGGTGGGCGCGACGGGTCGTGCTGCTCGCCACCGGGTGCCGGGAGCGGCCGCGGACGGCGCGGCTGATCCCGGGTGACCGCCCGGCTGGGGTGATGACGACCGGCGAGCTGCAGCAGCGGGTTTACCTGGGGCACGAGCGGTTGCCCGGCCGGGCGCTGGTGGTGGGGGCGGAGCACGTGAGCTTCTCGGCGGCCGTGACGCTCGCGCACGCGGGCGCTCGCGTGGTGGCGCTGGTCACCGAGTACGAGCGGCAGCAGAGCTACGCGGCGTTCCGGGCCGGCGCGGCGCTGCGGTGGCGGGTCCCGGTCTGGACCTCGACCGCGGTGCGGCGGGTGGACGGGCGGGAGCGCCTCGCCGGGGTGGAGGTGGCGGACCTGCGCACCGGGGCGACGCGGTTCGTCCCGTGCGACACGCTGGTTTTTACCGCGGACTGGATTCCCGATCACGAGCTGGCGCGGCACGCCGGGCTGGACCTGGATCCCGGGACCCGCGGGCCGACGGTGGACACCCGGCTGCGGACTTCGGCCGCGGGCGTGTTCGCCGCGGGGAACCTGGTGCACGCGGCCGAGACGGCGGACATCGCCGCCCTGTCGGGGCGGCACGCCGCGCGGCAGATCGCCGGCATGCTCGCCGCGGGGACCGGCGATTTGCTGGAGGGGCGGCTCCCGGTGCGGGCCGAGCCGCCGCTGCGGTGGATCTCGCCGAACGCCATCGCTGTGGGAGAAGGCGGGCGCGCCGTCCCTCCCCCGCTCGGCCGGTTCGTGCTGCGCAGCCAGGAGTTCCGGAGGGTGGCCCGGCTGGAGGTCCGGCAGGACGGCCGGGTCCTCGGCCGGTCCGGGCCGGTGCGGCTGATCCCGGGGCGGCCGACACATCTCGGCGCGGGCTGGCTGACGCGGGTGGATCCCGATGGCGGTCCCGTTTACGTGGCACTGTAGCTATTCGTCCCCTGGCACGGCACAGAGTGATCCACCAGAATGACTGGACAGGCGCCGATCTAGGGATGGGTGACGCCGGGACGCCGTGAGGATCTCATGGGGGTGGGCTTGTGACGTATCACTTGGCTGTTCCGCTCTACCCGGGCAGCGATGAAAGCGTGATTTTCCAAGATACGCGGGTACTGGTGGGTGATGGGTAGTCAGCTCAGACTCACGGGGGTGCAGACGGTGGCGGGAGCGCTGCCCATGCAGTATCCCTACGACGTGATGGTCACCTTCGCGTCCTGGAGCTACACACAACTCATCGGGGTCTCCTCGAACGGCGAGCGGGTCGTCTGGCAGCGCCAGAACTGAGGATCGCGGTGGCGGCCAGGCCGGAGGCGATCGTGGCGGCCGCGGAGAGCAGCAGGGTGTGCTGGGCGCCGAGCCACGTGGTGAGCGGGCCGCCGAGCGCGGTGCCGAGCGGGGCCGCGAGCACGGTCAGCGCGCCGCGGGCCGCCAGGACCTGGGAGAGTAGTTCCGGCGGACTCTCCCGCTGGAACAAGGTGGCGGACAGGGCGGGGTAGGGCGCGTACAGCAGGCCGCCGGCGGCGAAGCAGGCCAGGGCGGGGACCTCCAGGCGGAGCAGGCCCAGCGGGGCAAGCACGACACCCCAGCCGATCACCGCCACGATCAGGACCGGCCACAGCGGGAGCCGACGGGCGAGCCCGGCGATGAGGCTGCCGGCGGTGGCGCCGATCCCGAACACGAACCAGAACAGCCCGAGGAGTCCGGCGCCGCCGCGGAGCGGGCCGGTCACGTACAGCGGGAGAGCCACCTCGACGGGGCCGTACAGGAAGTAGTAGACCAGGGTCAGGACGAGCAGTCCGGCCAGCGGGCGGCTGCGGGCGATCACGGCGAACCCGCGCGCCCGGTCTGGCTCGTCGGCTTCCGCGGCCACGTCCGTCCCTGCGTTCGCCCTCGCCTCGCCGGCCTGCGCGGCGGCCGGACCGGTCAGCCCGCGACTCCCCCCGGTCCCATGGACTCCGATCCTGGACTATCAGGCGCGAGCCGGGCGGCTGAGGCCCGGCGCAGCCGCACTCTTCCCGGTCCCATGGACTTCGATGCTGGACCATGGGGCGTGAGCGACCGCGAGTCGCTTCGCGTGGCGTGGCTCATCGGGTCCCCTGGCGGCCGGTCCTGGTTCGGGTCAGCCCCAGGCGCCTGCAACCTGCTTGGTGGTGGCGTTCAGGCGGTTGAACAGGTTGGTCACGCCGATCATCAGGACCAGAGCGGCCAGGCCGCGCTCGTCGAAGTGGGCGGCGGCCTCGTCCCAGATCTCGTCGGGGACCGGGTCGGGCCGGTCGGCCAGCCGGGTGGCGGCCTCGGCGAGCGCCAGCGCGGCGCGCTCGGCGTCCGTGAAGTAGGGCGCCTCGCGCCAGGCGGCCACCGCGAACAGGCGCTCGTCGGTCTCGCCGCCCTTCTTGGCGGTGCGCGCGCCGGCGTCGACGCAGGCGCTGCAGCCGTTGACCTGGCTGACGCGCAGGTGGACCAGTTCCAGCGTCGTCGGCGGCACGCCGCCCTGGCCGACGGCCTCGTTCAGGGCCTGGATGGGCTGCCAGACACCGGGCAGGATCATCGCGGGGTTCTTCATGCGTGCTTCCATGTCTCCTCCTTCAGTGCGACTCGATACTCCTAACTTAGGAGTTTAACTCCTCATAGTCAAGCCATACTCCTAAATCAGGATCGCAGGTGCTACCATGGCGGCATGGCCGGGAATCGGAGCTACGGCGAGCAGTGCGGGGTGGCCCGCAGCCTGGACGTGATCGGCGAACGCTGGGCATTGCTCGTCGTGCGCGAGCTACTGCTAGGCCCCAAGCGCTTCAACGACCTGCTCGCCGGGCTGCCCGGGGCGAGCCCGAACGTGATCAGCCAGCGGCTGCGGGAACTGGTCGAGGACGGGGTCATCGCCCAGCGCGAGCTGCCCCCGCCCGCTCGCGTGCGCGTCTACGAGCTGACCGACTGGGGCCGCGAACTCGAGCCGGTTTTGGTGCACCTGGGCCGCTGGGGCGGCCGAGCTCCGCTCCCCGAGGGCGCCCACGCCGGCCTGGACTCGGTGCTGGTGGCCATCCAGGCGACCGCCGACCCGGCCCGCGTGACCGGCCGGTACCAGCTGCGCATCGGCGCCGACACCTTCGCGATCGACGGGACGTCCGGCTCGGTCCGCATCCGTCGCGGGACCGCCGACCAGCCCGACGCGACCGCCACGATAGATCCCAGCGTCTTCTTCGCCCTGGTCCTCGGCCAGCTTCCGGTCGGCGACGCGATCGCCGCAGGCGACCTGCGGCTGGACGGCAGCCCCGATGCCGCCGGGCGCCTGACCGACCTGCTGCTCGCGCTGGTCGCGGCCATGCCGCAAACCGTGAGCGCTGCAGGTTAAGGTTCCTTGGTGCTCCCCCGGCTCCTCAGGTCGTCTCGGGGGGAATGTACGTGGCGCTACGGTCGACCGCGAGGTAGACGTCCATGGCCACCGGGCGGCGCTGCTCTTCGGCCAGCTGGCCTAGCAGCCCGGCGGCCCGGGCCAGCAGCGCGAACCCGCGGAGCAGGCTCACCGGCAGGCCCAGGTCGGCCAGCGCCGCACCGCACGTCCCGGCCCCGTTGAGCGGGAGCGTCCGGCCGAGGACGTGCGGATGGACCCGGCCGATCGCCTCGAACAGGCGCAGGTGCGGGCCGCGCAGTCCCTCTTCCTCCGCGATTCGCAGGAGCGCCGGGGTGCGCGGGTCGGTGACCTTGTGGACCGGGTGACCGAGCCCGGGGACGAAGCGGCCTTCGTTGCGCGCCCTGGTCACCGCGGCCAGCGCGAGCGCGTCCCAGCCGGCGTCGTCGGCGGGCAGCGGTGTCCCCGCTTCGGCCAGGGCGTCGGCGAGGAACCGGCCGGCGTCCTCGGTCACGCCGAGGAACCGCGAGCCGCCGCCGAGCAGCCCGGCGGCCAGCGCGCCCTGCACGGAATCGGGGGCGCTCAGGTAGGTCAGCCGGGCGGCGATGGCGGTGGGGGTGAATCCGTGGTCGGCCAGCGCCACCAGTACCGCCTCGAAGACGCGGACCTGCGACGGGGAAGGCCGGGCCTGGGTCACCAGCCAGAGGGCAAGCTCGCCGAAACCGACCTGGCCCATCAGGTCGGCCGCCAGGTCCTGGCCGAGCAGCGTGATCGTCGCGGCGTCTGAGGTGCCGAGCGAGGTGGGGTACGCCGGGGGCCGGGTCGGTTCCGCGGTCATGGCGCCGGGTCCGGATCGGGGCACGCCAGCCAGGCGCGGATCTGGTCGCCGTGCTCGTCGAGCTTGGGCGGCGGGAGCGGGTAGCTGGGCGGGGTGGCGGAGAAGGTCACCGGGTGGCGGATGCCAGGCCGGGCGGCGGCCCCCTCCCCCGCGATCACGATCGGGTCCAGGCCGATCTGGGTGGCGAAGGCAATGCCGGTGTCGACCGTGTTGATCGGGCCGCACGGGACGCCCGCGGCGATGAGGATTGCGAACCATTCGGCGGCCGGGCGCTCGGCTAGCAGGCCGATCATGAGCGCGCGCAGCTGCGCTCGGTTTGCGGTGCGGGCGGGGTTGGTGGCGAAGAGGGGGTCGTGACCGAGGTCCGGCGCGCCGAGGGCCTCGCACAGCTTGCGGAACTGGGCGTCGTTGCCGACCGCGATGACCAGGTCGCCGTCGCCGGTGGGGAACGGCTCGTAGGGGTACACGCTGGGGTGGGCGTTGCCCATCCGGAACGGGACCACCCCGCCGGCGGCGTACGCGCTGGTCTGATTCACCATCCCGGACATCGCGCTGGCCATCAGGCTGGCCTCCACGAGCTGGCCCTGGCCGGTCGCGGCCCGGTGGTTGAGCGCGGCGAGGATGGCGATGGTGGTGTGCAGGCCCGCGATAACGTCGAACACCGAGATGCCCGAGCGGTACGCCGGACCGTCGGGCGCCCCGGTCATGCTCATCAGCCCGGACATGGCCTGCACCATGAGGTCGTAGCCGGGCAGGTCCCGGCCCGCGCCGCTGCCGAACCCGCTGATCGAGGCGTAGATGATCCGGGGGTTGGCGGCGCTGACCGACTCGTAGTCCAGGCCGAACCTGGCCAGCCCGCCCGGCTTGAAGTTCTCCACGAAGACGTCGGCCCGGCTCGCGAGCGTGCGGGCCAGTTTCTGGTCGCCTTCGGTGGTCAGGTCCAGCGCGACCGACCGCTTGTTCCGGTTGATCGCCAGGTAGTACGTGGACACGCCGTCCGGGGCGGCCGGGGGCGTCCAGCGGCGGGTGTCATCCCCCGCCGGGCTCTCGACCTTGATCACGTCGGCGCCCAGGTCGGCGAGGAGCATCGTGCAGTAGGGACCGGCCAGGACGCGGGAGAAATCGGCGACGAGCAGCCCCGCAAGAGGGCCAGGGCGAGGCTCTGGCGAGGTCGGGGCCGACGCGTCTTGACTGGTCATGAAGCCCCTTCTGTCCGCCTGACGGTTCTCGGCCACGCGCCGCACGGCCCTGTCCGCACTGTAACGCGGTTTGCCTCTATCGTCCCCGCCGGGCGGATCTGGCGGGCTGTGCCAGCGGTGGCATCGGGTGGCTCGATGTTGATGCGCCCCACCATTGACACCGGCCTCAGGACTCGGCCAGGCTTCCGATCAGGCCGTGTTTAATGCGGTTAAACGTGCTCGGCCCTCACCCTGACAGACATGCTCCATAGTGGAGGTTCTCATGACGACGGCAGCGGACCTGGTAGCGGGACGGCCGCTGGTATTCCGCAACGCGACGGTGCTCACGATGGACGACGCGCACCAGGTCCTGACCGGGGCGGACGTGCTGGTTACCGGGGAGCGGATTGCCGCGGTCGGTCACGGCCTCTCGGTGCCGGACGGCACCGCGGAGATCGACGCGACCGGCGGCATCCTCATGCCCGGCATGATCGACACGCACCGGCACATGTGGCAGACCGCCATGCGGGCGTACGGGGCCGACTGGACCCTCACGCAGTACTTCGTCTGGTACTACCTGAACTGGGGCAAGAAGTTCCGCCCGCAGGACGTCTACGCCGGGAACCTGCTGTCGGCCATCGAGTCGATCGACGCCGGGGTGACGACCACGGTGGACTGGTCGCACGGGCTGCAGACGACCGAGCACGCCGAGGCCGCGACCGACGCGCTGGAGGAGGTGCCCGGCCGGTTCGTGCTCGCCTACGGGAACATCCAGCAGGGGTCGTGGGAGTGGAGCACCTCACCGGAGTTCCGCGACTTCTACGTGCGCCGGTTCGACGGCAAGGGCGACATGCTCGGGTTCGCGATCGCCTTCGACATCCCCGGTGACGACCCGGCGTTCCCGGAGAAGGCCACGTTCGAGGTGGCGCGCGAGATGGGCGTGCCGGTGACCACGCACGCCGGGGTGTACGGGATCACCCTGGATGCCGGCGTTCGGAGGATGTACGAGAACGGCTTCTGCACCCCGCAGACGGTCTACGTGCACTCCGCGTCCCTGTCCCCCGACTCGTACCACATCATCGCCGCCACCGGCGGTTCCGTGTCGGTCTCGACCGAGAGCGAGTGCAGCGCGGGCCAGGGGTACCCGCCCACCTGGAAGCTCCGCAAGTACGGCATTCCGGTCTCGCTGTCCCAGGACACCAGCGTCTGGTGGAGCGGCGACATCTTCTCGGCCATGCGGGCCACCCTGTCCGCCGACCGGGTCATGGACCACTTCGAGAACCACAACGAGGGCAGGGCCGTCACCAACCACCACCTGCGGGCCGAGCAGGTCGTCGACTGGGCCACCCGCGGCGGTTCCAAGGCCATCGGGCTGGACTCGGCCGTCGGCAGCGTGGAGGAGGGCAAGAAGGCCGACCTGGTGCTGATCAAGAACGACCACTCGCCGGTTTCGTTCCCGCTGTTGAACCCGTACGGGCACGTGGTCTACCAGTCCCAGCGCGGCGACGTGCACACCGTGGTGGTGAACGGGCGGGTCGTGAAGTACGACCACAAGCTGGTCGGCGTGGACCTGGACCGGGCCAGGCGGGCGATCGACGAGACCGTCGGGTACCTCAAGAGCGAGCTCGGCGAGCAGGCCTGGAACGAGGGCATGAACCCGGAGGTCCCCGAGCACGAGCAGTTGTCCAACCCGTACACGTATACGGGCGCGGCCGCCTGGAAGGAAGACGAGAGCTAGCCTGGCCTTTCCTCGAGTCTTTCCTCGAGCAGGCCGAGGTCGCGTAGGCTCTCGGCCGTTTCCACGATGGTCGCCTCCATGGGGCGCGGCTGCCAGCCGAAGAAGCGCTTCGCCTTGTCGTTGTGGATGACGAGGTTCGGCGGTTCGGCTCCGGGGGCTTCTTCGGTGGGCGTGCGCTCGCCGAGCGGACCGAGTCGGTCCCGCAGGACCTGGGCCATCTGGAGGAAGCTGATCGTGGGGCCGTCCGCGAGGACCAGGAAGCGCTGGCCCGCCGCCTCCGGCGCCGCCATGGCGAGGATGTGCACGTCGGCCACGTCGCGCACGTCGGCGACGCCGAAGCGCTGGCGCCGGACGACGGGCATCGTCCCGTCGAGCATCATCTTGGTGAGCAGGAGCGAGGACCGTACCTCGGTCGTCAGGGTCGGCCCGAGGATGAACGTCGGGTTGATCACCACGAGTTCCATGTCACCGCCCTGGTCCTTCATGAAATCCCAGGCGGCGCGTTCCGCGATGGCCTTCGAGCGCGGGTAAGGGGGCAGACCGGGGGTATCGGGATCGGTCCAGTCGTCCTCGGTGTACTCCGCGCCCGGCTTGGGGGTGTAGCCGACCGCGGCGAAGGACGAGGTCAGCACGACCCGGCGAGCGCCGGCATCCCGGGCGGCGCGCAGCACGCGGACCGTGCCGTCGCGGGCCGGGATGAGGACCTCGTCGGGATCCGTCGGGTGGATCATCGGCGACGCGACGTGGTAGACGTCCGCGCACCCGTCGAGGGCGGCGGGCCACCCGTCGTCCGCGGTAAGCTCCGCGGTCACCACCTCGAGACCGGCGTCGTCGGCATCGCCGCGACGGACCGCCGCGCGTACCGCGGGCTCACGGTCGAGCGACCGGACCGTGGTGCGCACGGGGGTCCCGGCCCGCAAGAGCGCGGCGATCAACTGCGTACCCAGATAGCCGGAACCACCGGTGACCAGGACCGGGCTCATCGCGCCACCTCCATGACGCTCGACCACGACTCGGATCCGCTGCCACGCCTGCGCCTCCGCGTCGGTGTCGCCGCGGTCCCGGGCATCCCACAGAGCGGCCTTCTCCCGCAGGTAGTCCAGGTGCGTGTGCAGCGTCGCGATCTCGGCTTCGACGCGTTCGGCGTGACGCAGGAGCAGGTCACGCTGCTCGGCCGCGGCGGCTCGGCCACGCGCGCGGTTGGCCTGGTAGGTGCGCATGTCTTCGATGCCCATGCCCATGGCACGCAGGCAGGCGAGGGCCTGGAGCGTGTCGAGATCCTCGTCGCGGTAGCGGCGGTGGCCGCTGCTGGCGTCGCGGTCGATCGGGCCGATGAGCCCGACCTCTTCGTAGTAGCGCAACGTCGGCTCGCTGAGCCCGCTGCGCCGCGACACATCCTGGATCGTGAGAACTGACATAGCTGCAGCAAATCAAACTTCAAGCGCTTGAAGTCAAGGCTCACGCCACGCGCTGAGCGGTAACGTTCCCGGAACGGTCGGGGTCTACCGTTGCTGGTGTGGGTGAGGTCAGTGGGCACCGGCTGGCCCGGACGGTGCTCGGCGCCGTTGCGGTGCTGTCCTTGGCGGCCGCGATTCCGCTGACCGTGCTATCCGGCCAGCTCGGCGACGGGCTGACCGCGTGGGCCATCGGCATCCCGAGCGCCGCCGTCGGGCTCCTGATTACCCGGCGTCAGCCTGGTAACCCGCTCGGCTGGCTGTTCCTGGTGTGCGCTGGCTGCCTGTTCGTCAGCAACGACGCCGTGGACTACTCGTACTTTGTCTACCGCCTGGGACACCATGTGCCCTTCGGTCCGCTGGCCCTGTGGCTAGCTGAGCTGTGGATCGTCGGCATCTTCCTGTTGCTGCTAGTGACGCTGCTCTTTCCTGACGGCTGGCCATCCTCTCCGTTCTGGTCCTGGGCCCTGCGGATCTTTTGCGCAGGGTTCGTGGTCACGCTCGCCGCGTATGCGGTGGAGACGAGCGCCGCGCTGGCCGCTCATCCGCTCCGTATCGATGCCTCCGGCGGGCTGGTGGCCATCGATAGCCCACGCGGCTGGTTCTCGGCCATCGAGGGGCTGTCCTTCCTGTTCGGCTTGGCGCTGGCGGCGGTTTTCATCGTGCGCCAGGTGCTGAGCTGGCGGCGGGCCAGCGGCGTGTACCGCCAGCAGCTGAAGTGGCTGGCGACCGGCGCGGCGGTCACCATCGCGTGCCGCGATCCCCTCGAGCCTGATCCCCACGTCGGGAACCACTACGACGGTGCTGCTGAACAACTTGTTCACGTGCGGTCTCGCGGCGCTGCCGGTTTCGATGGGCGTGGCGATCTTGAGGTACCGGCTGTATGAGATCGACCGGATCATCTCCCGGACGCTGGCCTACGCGATCGTCACTGGCCTGCTGATCGGGCTGTATGCGGGCCTCGTGCTGCTGGCCACCGAGGTGTTCCGGTTCCACAGCACGGTCGCGGTCGCCGCCGCTACGTTGGCCGCGGCGGCGCTCTTCAATCCCCTGCGGAGGCGCGTCCAGTTCACGGTGGACCGGCGGTTCAACCGGGCCCGGTATGACGCGGACCAGACCGTGGCCGCGTTTGCGGTCCGGCTGAAGGACGCGGTGGACCTGGACTCGGTCCGCGATGACCTGGGCAGGGTGGTGCAGGAGGCCCTGGAACCGGCCCACATGTCGGTGTGGGTGAGCCCGCGCACCTGAGGCGGGCCGCAATCCTAGGGCCGGGTGCTTGCGGGAGCGCACCAACGCTCGTTCGGGATAAAGGATCTTCTAGTTCTGGCGCAGGCGGGACCAGGCGTCGGCGCCGACGGCCAGGAGCAGGATGCCGCCGAGGGCGATCTGCTCGTAGAGCGGGTTGAGGCCGAGCAGGTCGAAGCCGTTACCGATGAGGGCGATGAACAGGACGCCGATCACCGTCCGCCACATGGCGCCCTCGCCGCCGAGGATGCTCGTCCCGCCCACCACGATGCCCGCGAGCACGGTGAAGGTGAGCGTGGTCTCCCCGTTGGACGCCTGGGCGCTCAGCACGCGGGAGGCGTCGATCACCCCGCCGAGCGCCGCCGCGCCGCCGCTGAGCACGAAGGTGAGCGTCTTGATGCCTTGCACGCGGACGCCGGACAGGCGCGCCGCCTCGGCGTTGCTGCCGCTGGCGTAGATGTAACGCCCGGCCGTGGTCCGGCCCAGCACGACGGCGAGGGCCACGACGACGGCGAGCATCGTCCAGGTCGACGTGTTCACGGTCAGGAACGACGAGCGGGCTAGGTCGGCGAAGCCGGGGCGGGCGTAGTCGATGACGAGGTTCCCGCCGGTGACCAGGCTGGCCAGGCCGCTGACCACGAAGGACATGGCGAGCGTGGCGATGAGGGCATTTATCCGGAACGCCGTTACGATGACGCCGTTGACCAGCCCGACGCCCAGTCCCACGGCGATCCCGGCCACGATGGCGACCGTCGGCGAGGTGAACAGCGCGAGGTGCGCCGCGGTCACCCCGGCCAGCGCGTAGACGGCCCCGACGGACAGGTCGATCCCCCCGGCCACCACGACCAGCGTGCCCGCGGCGGCGATGATCAGCGTCGAGGACTGTTGGTCGAGGATGTCCAGCAGGTTGACCTTGGTGAAGAACGGGCCGCTCCACACCGACAGCACGATGAACAAGACGATGAACGGGTAGAGGATCCCGGCCCGGCTCAGCCTGCTGAGGAGTTTTGCTGGCGGCAGCAGTTTTCGATTGCGGCTCGCGGGCGCGGGCGTAGGTGCCTGAGCGATATCTGGCTGGTCCATCACGCACCTCTTCCGCTGGTTGCGCTGGTTCCGCTGGCTCCGCCGCCTAGTTCGGGCGCACCGAACGCGGCGGCGAGGATCGCCGCTTCGGTCATGGCGTCGCCGTTGAGTTCGGCTACGATCCGGCCGCCGCGCATCACTAGCACGCGGTGCGCGAGCCCGAGGATCTCCTCGGTGTCCGAGGAGATGAACAGCACGCCGAGGCCCTCGGCGGCGAGTTCCGTCAGCAGGTCGTAGATGGCGCGCTTCGCGCCGACGTCCACGCCCCTGGTCGGCTCGTCGGCGACTAGGACCCGCGGCCCGGCCAGCAGCATCCGGGCGAACAGCGCCTTCTGCTGGTTGCCGCCCGACAGCGTGGCGACCGGAGCTTGCTGCGCGGGAACGCGCACGCCGACCTGTTGGAGGACGTTCGCTACGGCCTGACGCTCTTTGCCGCGGCGGACCAGGCCGAGTTCGCTGAGGCGGCCCAGGCTGGCCAGGCTGACGTTCTCCCCGATCGGGCGGCCGAGCAGCAGGCCCTGCTCCTTGCGCGACTCGGGGATCATGGCCAGGCCCTTCCGCAGCGCTGCGCGTGGGGTGCTGCCGCGGCCCGTTCTTGGGGCGCCGCGGCCGCGGGAGGCGGCGGCGAGCTGGTGGCCGGCGGTCGTCACCGTACCTTTGGTGATCCGCTGGGCCTGGCACAGGGCGCGGGCGAGCTCGGTCCGGCCCGAGCCCACGAGGCCGGCGAGGCCGACGATCTCGCCTTCTCTTACCTCCAGCGATACGTCGTACACCCCTGGTGCGTCGACTTCGCGCGCCTCGAGGAGCACTTTTGCTTGCGGCGTTACCGGGCGGCGGGCCGGGAACGCGGTGCCCAAGGACCGGCCGAGCATGGCGCTCAGCATCGTCTCCACGGTCTCCTGCGCGGCGGGGGCGGTGCGCACGAGGCGGCCGTCGCGCAGGATCGTGACCTCGTCGGCGAGTTCGGCCACTTCGCGGAGGAAGTGCGAGACCAGGACGACGGTGGTCCCGCCGGACGCCAGCCGCCTGATGACCTGGTGCAGCCGCTCGACGTCGGGCCTGGACAGGGCGGCCGTCGGCTCGTCCATGACGATCAGTTCCGCGTTCCGGCTCAGCGCGCGCAGGATCTCTACCTTCTGCTGGTCCGCCGTCTTGAGGGCGCGGCCTCTTCTGTCGCCGGGGAGCTCGAATCCGGCCGTGGCGGCGAGCTCGGCGTACCTTCTACGTAGGGCACGGCGCGCTACGAAGCCCGCCCGTTGCGGCTCCGTGCCCAGGAAGACGTTCTCTGCGACCGACAACGCCGGCACGGTGGACAGCTCCTGGGCGATCAGGACGATCCCCCTGGTGATGGCCTCCCGCGGGGAGTGGAACGTGACCGGCTCGCCTTCGATCAGCAGCTGGCCGCGATCGGGGGTGAGGACGCCCGAGATGATCTTCCCGAGCGTCGACTTGCCCGCCCCGTTCTCACCGACCAGCGCGTGGATCGATCCCCGGGTGATCTTGAGGCTGACCTCATCCAGGGCACGCACGCCGCCGAAGGACTTGCTGATGTCCATCAGTTCGACGTGCGTGCCCTCGCGATCCGGGGGTTGGGGCACGGGTCAGCCCGGCCACTCGGCGACGAACTGAGACACGTTGGCCTTGGTCACGATGCCGTTGTCAGGGAGTTGGGCTACCGGGTCGACGCCGCCGCTGTCGTGGCCCTCGCGCAGGGCCAGGACCAGCGCCTGCACGGCGAGGCGTCCTTCGCTGGCCGGGGCCTGGGCGACGTCGCCGTACCAGGCGCCGGACGCCACGCCCGCCAGCGCGGCGGCGCTCGCGCCGTAGCCGACCAGGATGATCTTGCCGGTCAGGTGCTTGGCCGCCACGGCCTGAACGCCGCCCTCGATGCCCTGGTCAGACCCGACGATCAGGTTCAGGTCGGGCTTGGCCGTCAGCATGTCCTGCACCGCGGTCAGCCCGACGGTGGGGCTGAAGAAGCTCTGGCCCTGCGCGACGACCTTCACCCCCGGGTCCGCCGCGATCGCCTTGTTGAACGCGCCGGAGATCGCCACGTCCAGCGCGGACGCCTTGATGTCGTAGAGGTAGCCGACGTTGCACGGGTTGAGGTTCTTCGACTGGCAGGCCTGGACCACCATGTTGCCGAGCTTGGTCCCGATCTCGGTCGGCACGAACATCACGTTGGCCGCCAGGCCCGCGACCTGGGGGGCGTCGGTGTTGTAGTTCGGGCCCAGGACCTGGTCCATGTTCACGACCTTGATGCCCTTGGCGATCGCCTGCTGGACCAGGGAGATCAGCCCGGTGCCGAAGATCGGCTGCAGGACGATGCCGTCGTACTGACCCGAGGTGATGACGTCCTGGAGCTGTGAGAACTGCGTCTGCGGGCTGTTGTTCGCGTCGAAGACCTTGAGCGTCGCGTTGTTGTCGCTCGCCACGGCCTCCGCCGCCGCGAGCATCGGCGCGTCGTAGCTGTTCTCTACGGCGAAGGAGAGGTAGGCGATGTTCAGGTGCTTGGTCGAGGACGCGTTCGCGGAGCTTGATGAGCTTGCGGAGCTAGACGAGCTCGAGGAGCTAGAGCTGCAGGCCGCGAGCATGAGCCCCGCGGTCGCCATGGCTACGCCGCGGCGCCAGTGCCGCGACAGGAATGGGATGGGTTGCACGGCCAGACTCCTTAGTCCTTTTGTCCTTTTGTCCTTTTGTCCTTAGGACTGATCCGTGACGGCCGGCCGCGGGACGCTCCAGCCGTCGGGTGGTGAGCAGTGTCAGGTGCGAAACCAGGGTCGGCCCGTGGCGCCCTTGGTCTGGGCTTCGAGGCGCTGCCATGGTCCGGTCCAGCGGTAGGAATAGCGGCCGGGCGGCTGCGGGGCCTGGGTTTCGATCCAGCGCACCCGCCCGCTGCCCGTGTTGTAGAAGCCGTGCGTCGAGCCGACGCCGGCGAACAGGACATCGCCCGCGCCGAGCTTATAGGCGATGCCGTCGAGTTCTGCGTCAATCTCCCCCTCGAGGAAGAAGTACGCCTCCTCGAAGGGGTGGTCGTGAGCTTGCGCGGCCCCGCCCGGCTCATAGTCGACCATGAACATCACGAGCAGCTCGGCGCCCAGGCCGCGGTCGACCATCATCTTGACCGAGATCCCGCTGTAGGCGAGCAGGGCGGTGTCCATACCGGCCGGTTCCCGGTCCCTGACCCGGCTATCCACGCGCAGCGCCTCCTGCTGGGGCGGCGTGCCGGCGTAGTGACCGAGGTACCGGCTGACCGGGCTAGGCAAACTGACGGGCCGCGGTTCGATGGCCGCTGGTTCCTGTGGTTCCTGTGGTTCCTGTGGTTCCTTGGTTGGCGGGCAGGAAGAAGGTGTCGCCTGGGCGCTGGCCGGGCGGGCGGCGCTGTGGCGTGCTGTGTCCAAGCAGGCGGGCTTGCTCGCCGGCGGGGTTCGCCCAGCCGTGCGGCATCCCGATGGGCAGCAGCGCGTAATCGCCGGCGCGCAACTGATGGTGGTGGCCGTCGATGTTCAGTACCGGAGTGCCGGCCAGGACGTAGACGGCCGACTCGAAGGAGTGCAGGTGCAGGCCGGTCCAGCCGCCCGGCTCGAGCTTGCTGATCGACAGGTCGGTGTGCACCGCGCCGGTGTGGCTGCCCACCAGGGAAGAACTCGAGTAGCCTTCCGCGGACCCGGCGTAGCCCGCGGGCGGCTCCGAGAAGGCCCAGTCGACGCGCCCGACGTAGTGCATGCCGCGTCTCCTCGCCTGATCGACCTGCACACTCAGCCGTACTGGACGATGAGCCCAGGCGAGGCTGGAGTTTTAGCCATATTAAATAAATAGGCCAAGATCACTACACACTTTGCGGGACACGGGTAAGTAACGTTTAACTTCGTTGACAGTGACCAGCGCCTGGGTGGTGTGCGTGGGCTCGGTGTGGGGCGGGTATGGGGCGGGTCTAGCGCGGGCGGTTGATGATGACCCAGATCGCCCGGGCGGGCACGTCTCCCGCGTTCCAGAACCGGTGCGGGATCGTGGAGTCGAACGTCAGGGAGTCGCCTACCTCGAGGACGTAGCGATCGAACCCGATCTGCGTGGAAAGAGCACCCTCGATGATGACCGCGTACTCCTGGCCGGTGTGCTGGATGGCGTGCTCGGCCTCGGGCACGCTCTCCCCCACGCCGTAGCACACCTCGAGGAACTCCACTTCTTTCCCGGCGGTGGCGGTGAGCCTCTCCCAGACGACGCCACGCTCCAGCGTGATCCGCGGTCGGGCGTTCCGCCGGAGCACGGGTCGGCCGTCGTCGGTCTCCTCCACGGCCGGCGTGTCGTCCCCGGCACCGGCCGGGGCGTCCTGGGCCGGGTCGAACAGCCGGTCCATCGAGATCCGCAGCGCGGTGACCAGCGCCCAGAGCGTACTTACCGAGGGAACGGCCCGGCCCCGCTCCACCTGAGAGATCAGGCTGGGCGAGCAGTCCACCCGGCGGGCGAGCTCGCGGGCCGTCATGCCGAGTTCCATTCTGCGGTCGCGCAGCCTCGGGCCGATGAGCATGCCGCGATCGAGTGAGGGAGGTTCGGCGGTTCCTTCCGCGATCACTCGTGGGGCCACGCATGCCATCCTACCGGCGCGTAAACCAGCCGCCCTGGTCCGCGGCTGTCGCTCGCGTAAAAAAGTTAAACACTGCTTCACGTGGTGATCGGTTCTGACGTATCGATGGCTTTGGGTGTGACTTGGGGCATGGTTGCCCGCTCCTGAGTTGGCGCGGTCTAATCAGGTCAGATCGTCGGCTCGGGGAGGACAGCTGTGGGTGGCGATTCCGGCGGCCGCCGCCTGCACGCCTTCCGCTCGCTGGCGGGCAACCGGGTGCTGGTGCGCGTCCTCGGCGGGTACGCCCTGTTCATCCTCACCGAATACGCGGTCTGGCTCGCGATGATCATCTACGCCTACAGCCACGGCGGCGCCACGACCGCCGGGCTGGTGGCGGTGGTGCAGTTGGTGCCCGCGGCGGTGCTGGCGCCGGTCGCGGCGGCCGTCGCAGACCGGCGGTCACCGGTGCTCCTGCTCGCCGGAGGGTACCTGGCGCTGGCGGTGGTGGTGGGCGGGATCACCGCCGCGGTCTTGCTCGACGCGCCGTTGGCGGCGTACGGGTGCGCCGCGGTCGCCTTTGTCGCTGTGACCACCACTCGCCCGGCGCAGTCGGCGGTCATCCCGTCGGTGGCCGTGACCGCCGACCAGCTCACCGCGGCGAACGTGGTCGTGAGCTGGCTCGAGGCGGCCGGCGTGGTCGTGGCCGGGCTGCTGACCGGGGTGCTGATCTCGCTGGCCGGCCTGGCGAGCGTATTCGCCGTGTGCGCGGGTCTGACCGTGGGTGCCCTGCTCCTGGTCGCCGGGCTCCGGGTGCCGACGCTGGCGGCCGCCCCAGAGGAGGGCCGTCCCTCGGTGCTGGCCGGGCTGGCGGAGGGGCTGCGGCTGGCGGTCGGGCGGCCGCGGCTGCGGCTGATGCTGGCCCTGCTGACGGCGGAAGCCATCGTGTCGGGTGCGCTGGACCTGCTGATCGTCATCCTCGCGATTGGAGTGCTGCACCGCTCGGAGGCGTGGGCCGGGTACTTGAACGGCGCGTGGGGCGTGGGGGCGCTGCTGGCCGCCACCGCGAGCGCGGTGCTGATCGGCCGTCGGCTGGGGGTGCCGATCCTGGCGGCCGCCCTCATGCTCAGCGTCGTGGTCGCAGCCCTCTCGTTCGGTCTCGGCTTGGGGGGGACGGTCGCCCTCCTCGCCGTCGCTGGGGCGGCCAGCACCATGCTGAACGTCGCCCTGCGCTCGATGCTGCAGCGTTCGGTTCCGCCGCAGCTGATGGGCCGGATCTTCGGCGTCCTCGAGGGGCTCATGTTTGCCGGGTACGCCGTGGGAGCGTTGCTCGTCCCCTTGCTCGTGCACCTAGGTGGTAACCGGCTCGCACTGCTCGGGAGCGCGGTCGTCATGCCGCTGGCGGCCGCCGTCGGCGGGCGGGCCCTGTTCGCCCTGGACGCGGGGGTTCCGGTGCCGGTGGTGGAGATCGCGCTGCTGCGCTCGCTACCGTTGTTCGGCGAACTGCCTGCCCCCGCGATCGAAGGCCTCGCCGCGGCCCTGACCCTGGTTCGCCTGCCAGCCGGTGGGGTCCTGATCGAGCAGGGTGACCAGGGGGATGCGTATTACGCCGTCGCCTCCGGCGAGCTCGATGCCCTGCAGGACGGGCATTTCCTGCGACGCGTTGGACGCGGCGAGGGGGTAGGGGAAATCGCCCTGCTTCGCGCCATCCCGCGCACGGCCAGCGTGGTCGCCCACACGGATGCAGCCGTTTATGAGCTGAACCGGGACCTGTTCCTGACTGCGGTGGTGGGCCACGCCGCTACCCAGCGACGGGCGGACCACATCGCCGATGCGCGTTTGGCCACTGGTGGCGCTCCTGATGGCGACGGGGCCGCGGGGACCGCCGCGGCGGAGCCGGGCTAGGTCTACTTCAGCGGCGTTGCTGCTCGGTTCACTCCGGTCCGGCGGCGGGTCCAGCGGATCGTGAATCGCCGGTTTCACCCGGCCCGATAAGACGCTGACCTGATGATGGCCGTGTTCGTCGGCCACTTAAGGACGCCGTGGACCTAGACATGATTCACGGCGACCTCGCTGCCGTCGTGTCGAGGGCGCACTGGAGCCCGCTCACATCTCGTGATGGATGAGCGAAGGCGGATGAAATTCCGCCCGGTAGTGGGCCCCTCCCCCGCGGCGAGTTGGTTGCAGCTCGCCGCGGGGTTAGGGATGTTTCAGGTTTCGGGGTCCTGCCCTGCGGTGGTGGCGGGCGGGCTGGGTCCGGGGGGCGGGCTGGGTCCGGGGGGCGGGCTGGGTCCGGGTGGCGGGCTGTGGCTGCGGATGATCTTCCGTGCCGGGCTGCTGTCGACCTCGCTGGTCCCGTCCGGGTGGACGGTGAGCTGCCAGCCCATCTCGTGCAACACCACGTGATGGTGCCACCAACAATAGTTCTTCAGGCCCGCCAGGCTGGTGTGCCCGCCGTCCTGGCGGTGCACCACATGATGCGGCTCACACGCGGACGCGGGCTGGTCACACCCGCCCGGGAACTGGCACGTCTGGTCCCGCAGGGCCACCAGCCGCCGCAGGTGGACGGGGATGTCGTCGGTCTGCCCGACGTCCAGCGGCAGCGAGGGGCCGTTCAATCCCTTGCCGAGCAGGTTCCGGCGCAGGAAGGAGGCGACGCCGCCGGGGCCGGAGACGATCTGCAGGACGGTGGCCAGGATCTGGTGCTCCAGCATGGCCAGCACCTGCGCCGCCCGCCCGGCGTGGCCCGCCTGCTCGGCCTGGGCGCTGGGGTTGAGGTCGGATCCGGCCTCGGTGACTGCGCCGCCGCCAGCGCCGGTGCCCAGGTCGGCGTCCGCGCCGCCGCCGGTGTCGGTGTCGGTGCCGCGCGTCCGTGCAGCCGCCGGTGCCGGTTTGGTCCGCTGCCTGCCGGCGCAGGTGCTCGTACTGCACGCACAGCCCGATTAGCTGCTCCACCGCGCCCAGGTCCAGATCGCCGATGACCACGGGGACCAGGATCGCGTCGCACGCCACCCGGCGGGCCGCATCGCCCTCCAGCCAGGCCCCGCCGTCCCCCGTGCTCACCGACGCCGCCGCCCGCTGGCCCGCCCACCGCGCCCGATACCCGGCGATCCACGCCTCCTGCAACTTGGAATCCACATCCAGCTCACACAGATCGGCGAACGACATGTGGACCAGCGCCTTGACCGGCTGCCCGGCCCGCTGCGGCAGCAGACCGGACGCCAGCAGCCGCTTCATCGCCTCGGCGAGCGCGTCGTGGTAGCGCTGCGGCCGGGTCCGCAGGTCCCCGCCGCCGGCCGGGGCCGACAGCGCGTCCAGCACCGCCTGCACCATCGCGGCGCACTCCGGCGTGAGGTCGCCGCGGACGACCCCGGCCCCGTCCAGGGTCGTATCCAGGAACAGCGCCCGGTCCAGCGCCGGATCCCTCCCGTCCGGATCCGGCGGCACGGTCCGGGACCGGATCTCCGCGCAGATCTGCGCCAGCGCCCGCAGGTCCGCCCCGGCCCGCGCGGCGGCGACGAGGATCTCCTCCGCCTGGGCCCGGAACTCCGCCGGGATCTGCCGGGTCCACTTGGCCAGCTGCAGCGCCTGCGACTTGGTGAGCGCCCCAGAGCGGAGCCCGGCCAGCAGCGGCTCATGATCGCGGGGCAGGGCCCGCATGGCCTTGTACTGGGCGGCCTGCGCCCGGGTCACCCGGCCCATGTGCACCAGCCAGGCTCCCAGGGTCTTCTGCCCGTCGCCCTGGTGCCCGTCCTGGGCGTCAAAGGCGGCCAGCATCCGGGCCCACGCCACCGCCCAGACCGCGTCGGCCTGCTCCATCCCCTGCAAGAGCCCGGCCAGCGCCGCGGCCGGCAGGCTCGCCGCGTCCAGGTCGGCTAGGTGGCCGGCCAGGGCCTGGAGCTGCTTTAGGGTGTCGGCCGCGCTCGGCGGGCCTGTCGTCGTGCACATGTGCTGTCTCACCTCCCCCGAGGCTCAGTTCAGACAGTCTGCGCGCCAACTCCGATCCCTGGAGGGATCTTCGTCTTTATTTTCTAATATGACTCTAACAGCTGCCCCTGACATTTTCGGGACGACACACCCAAACTATTCGATATATTTCCGACCTGCCCGGCCGAGCGCCGCAGATGCCCGCCGGGACACGACCCCGCGGACCGCGCATCCGGGTGTCCCCGGCTCAAGGGAACGGAGCGGGGACACCCGGATGGTGGTGCTGCGGAGTGGTTCGCTGACTGTGGGGGGGGTTTGGGTTGGCTGGGGCTGTTGGTTAGGCGACGGTGATGTTGGAGGCGCGGAGCGCGGTGTAC
Source organism: uncultured Actinomycetes bacterium (assembly GCA_963795795.1). Classification (GTDB taxonomy): domain Bacteria; phylum Actinomycetota; class Actinomycetes; order Streptosporangiales; family Streptosporangiaceae; genus Palsa-504. The sequence goes on from CAWCJS010000005.1 coordinate 171,936, forward strand.
CAGGCGGTGTAGTCCTGGGGGGTGGTGCCGTAGCGGGCGCCGGGCTGGAGCATGCTGGCGACGGTGATGAAGTCGTTCAGCATGCTCACGTAGGCGGCCCGGTGGACGGCGGGGAGCAGGGCCGGGTTCGCGAGGATGGTGCGGGCCTCGGTGCGGACGGTGCGGGCGGCGGCTTCGAAGACCAGGTGGTTGGCGACGGTGGTGGCCTGGTTCTCGATGACCAGGGCGGAGGCCAGGGCATCGACGTCCTGGTTGAAGGTGACCTGGGCCTGTCCGCCGGGGGAGGTGAGCCAGCGCAGCGACGGGTCGGCGGCCAGGGCGTGAGCCGGGACGGCCGCGGTGCGGGCGGCCGGGCGCGTGCGCGGCGGGGGCGGTGGTGTGGTGGGTGATGCCGCAGCCGGCGAGCAGGGCGACGGTGGCGAGGGCGCCGGCGAGGCTGGTGAGCTTCATGGTGTCGTCCTCCGGTCTGGCCGCCGCTTTTGGCTGCTGAGATCAGCTTGTTTCGCGGGGGTAGCGGCGCGGTTTGCCGGAAAGTTGCAGGCCGGTTGCAGATGCAAACGATTGTCGCAACGAGCGCGTCACAGGTTAGGACAATAGGCAGAAAACAGTCATTACGGAATAGGCACACGGACACCGTGAGAGCACCGGGCGCAGCGCAAGACGCGGCTGGGCGTCGGATCAGTCAGGCGGTGGATCAGGGATGCGGCGAGGGACCTGGCCAGGGACGCGGCTGGAGGGGGCGGATCAGTCAGGCGATCGATTAGCGATGCGGCGAGAGATCTGGCCAGGAGACCGGACTGGGGATCGGATCAGTCAGGTGATTGATCAGGGATACGGCGAGGGAGCTGGCCAGGAGTTGGCGCGGCCAGCCGATGGACGGCGCGGTCCTATCCGGACAGGGACTGGTTGACTGTGCCCGGCGCGGTCCGGATCACGTGTTTGGGGATGGGTCAGGTGGTTGGGACTGGGTCAGGCGTCATCAGGATCTGGGCGGCCGGGGCGCGGGGCCTGCTGCTTGCGGCGCTTGCGCATGATCGCGATGGCCAGCTTTACGTGCTTTACGGCGGAGCCGGGAAGGGCGTCGCGGTCGGACTCGGACAGGGCCACCACTCGTTCCAGGAGCGCTATGGCTTGCTCCTCGGCCGTGTCTTTGCGGTGCGTCACTCCTGGGCCAACCGGAATGAGCCGCCGAGGCAGGTACCGCGCACTCGGAGCAGGGGCTCCTTGAGACTGCCTTCGCGGTCGGCCATGGCTTGCCGGTTGCCGACCACTAGGACCTGGTTGTTCACTCGCCAGTGAGCAGGGACGGTGATGGTGATCCGCGCGGCGAGGCTCCACACCGTCAGGGTGACCTCGTCCTGGCTGGGCACGGCGGCCCGCAGGTCAAGGTCGAAGCTGCCGAAGGCGGCGGTCAGCGAGCAGAACCGACCGATGGCGAAGCGTCCGGCTCGCTGAGCGGATCCGCCTATCACCACGCAGCGGTACGGGTCGACGGCCCGGTAGAGCGCGCCGCGCCGGACGGGGAGCGCAGGCAGGTCCGCGGTCACCGCGGCTACCTGGTCCTGCGTGCGCGCTGCGAACAGGGCGTCGAGCCTGGCGTTGTGGTCGGCCAGCGATAGCCGACCGGAGGCCACGGCGTCGGCTAGCGCGCTGGCTGCCTCATCCCGGTCGGAATCGGAGGCCAGGATGCCTTCGGGCGACTGCGTCATGGTGATCCTCTTCCTGCGGGAACGGCGGCTATCCCGCCAGGAGTTCGGCGATGCGGTCGGCCCAGTGTTCATCGTGCGGGACCTGGGCGATCAGGGCCGAGGTCAGCATCGTCGGGAGGGCAGCGGGCCGGGCCGGGGCGGCCAGGCCTTCGGCGTGGAGGGCCGCGACCTGGAACCCGGCGTCGTCGAGGGCCCGGTTGATCGCGGCCAGCGCGTTGGCGCCCTCGGCCCGGTACACGAAGGTCATCGGCTCGGGGTGGTTGAGCTCCTCGTAGACGACGCGGCCTGGGCAGGTGCCGAGCGCGAAGGCGAGCACGGTGGGATCCTGGCCGCTCGTGGTCAGGGCCGACAAGTCCTCGGTCGCGGGCGTCAGGCGCCCGCGCGTCATGTCGGGCCTTTGGGTCATGGGCCGCTGCTCGCGGGAGTTCATCCCAGCGCCGAGCGCGCGGAACGCCCAGTAGTCGCCGTAGGCGCCGTATCCGGAGGCGTACCCGAAGGGGCCGCCTGGACCACCGAAACCGCCTGGCCCCGCGAACCCGCCGGGTCCGGCAAAGCCCCCAGGTCCCGCGAAGCCCCCGGGCCCGGCGAACCCGCCAGGGCCGGCAAAGCCCCCTGGCCCAGCGAACTCGCCGGGACCGCCGAACCCGCCAGTTCCGGCGAAGCCTCCTGGTCCGGGGAAGCCGCCCGGACCGGCGAACTCACCTGGTCCCATTGGGGGGCCACCGGACATGATTCCGGCCGCCATCATCCCCGGCAGGCCTGGTCTGAACGAGCCACCGGGGCTCTCGTGCTGGCCGATGTGCGGCGTGGCGGCGTGATCCTGCCAAGGTGTTACGCCGACCGCGGGCCGGCGCACCGAGGCTAGCTGCTTGAATCCGAGCGCGAGGCCGGTCCGGCGGGCCAGTTCGGCGACCTGGCCCCGGCGGTCTGGTAGCACCGCGATCTGGACCAAGGTGCTGGTCAGGTCGGGGTGAATGCCGTCTAGCGTGCCGGCCGGGACGGCCACGCCGTCGCGTAGCAGCCCGGCCGCCTCGCGCAGGGCCATGGGGTCAAGCCCAGGCAGGAGGGAGGCCAGGAAGGCGGCCGTTCGGCCGCGAGCCTCGCGCAATCGGTCGGTCAGCAGGCCGGCCAGCTCGTCGGTCCGGCGGCCGAGCTGGGATAGGACCACGGGATCCCGTCCCGTCACTCCTACCGTGATCACGTAATCGTGGACCTGGACGGCGTCGACGAAGGAAAAGCTGATCCGCTCGGTGGCCGTGGCGCCGATGACTAGCAACGCGTCGTCGTAGACCCGGACCTCAGCGGCGTCGCTGCCGCTGCGGGCGGAGAAGACGGTCGCATCGCCCACGGCCGCGACGGCGGAGGCGGCGGCGTCACCGCGGCCGTCGCGGAGTTCGGCGAGCAACTGGGTGCGCATGACGCCGAGCCGACTGAGTTCGATGGCGTTGCCGTCGGCCAAGGTGACCCGCACGGTGAACGGCTGGGGCTCGGTGACGGAGGAGATCTGGCCGAACGGGACGCGCAGGACGGCACCCGACGTTGGTGCGAGCACCAGCGCCCCGCCTGCCACCTCGACGTCGGCGCTGCCGTCCTCGCGTGGATCGCCCGCCGGGGAGAGTATCCGGTACTGGGCCGCGCTCACGGTGGCGTCAGCTACCCGGCCGGCGTCCCGCACTCGCTGCAGAACTTCGCCCCGGTCAGGAGCGTCCCGCAGTTCCCGCAGAATTTCTGCGCCGACTGCGCCGCGGCTAGCGGGTTACCACAGCTCTGGCAGAACTTCCCGCCACCGCTCTCCTGCCCGCAGGAGGGGCACATGCCCGTCGCCTGGTCGCGGTAGTTGATGTCCCCGGTCCAGTCCTGGGCCTGGATCTTCGTGTTCAGCTGGCTGACCTGAGCCGCAGCCTGCATGCCAGCGATCTCCTGGTCGAGCTTGGGGGCGCACGTCGCGCACAGGCCCCGCTGCTCGTTCCAGCACACCTGCTCGCACACCCACTGGCCGCAGCGGTGGCACTGATGGAAGTACGGCTTCATCTCGTCGACGGCCTTGGCCAGCGCCTTGTCCCTCGTCGAGCCGCGGTTGCCGTCGCGCATCCACTCGGCGTCCCAGCCGAGTTGCGCTGCCTTCTCGCCGAGGTTGCCGCCGACCAGGTCGCCGCCCAGCCTGAGCATCCGCCCGCCGAACCCCGTGGCGGAGTGCTGGAACGAGGAACTGTAGCCGTTGCCGCAGCGACGGCAGAAGAACTCGAACTGGTATCCGTCGTTGGTGCTACGGTCCTGATAGTTGTCTGTGAAGAAGATCATCCCAGCCACGGAGGCTCCCCTTTCATCTGGCAGGAGGCACGTTAGCAAAAATCAGCTGCGGTAGATCTGGAACGGCGCGAAGCTCTGGCTGGTCGCCATCAGCTCGATGGTGTTGACGTTCACGTTCGGCGGCTGGCTTGTCGCCCACTCGATCGCGGCGGCGATGTCGTCGGCAGTCAGGGGGTGGGCCCCCGTGTAGACGGCCGCCGCCCGCTCGGCGTCACCGCCGAACCGGACCTCGGAGAACTCGGTGCCGCCCGACAGCCCCGGTTCGATGCACGTGACCCTGATCCCGGTGCCGTGCAGGTCGGAGCGCAGGTTGAGGCTGAACTGGTGGACGAAGGCCTTCGTCGCGCCGTAGACGTTGCCGCCCGGGTAGGGATAGGTGCCCGCGATCGAGCCGAGGTTGACGATGTGCCCGGAGCGGCGCGCGACCATCCGGGGCAGCAGGGCACGGGTCATGATGACCAGGCCGGTGCAGTTGGTGTCGATCATCTGCACCCACTGGTCCAGGTCGGCCTCCTGCGCCGGCTCCAGTCCGAGGGCCAGCCCGGCGTTGTTGACGAGGATGTCGATCTCGGCCCAGTCCGGCGGCAGCGAGGCCGTGACGGTTTCGACGCTGGCGCGGTCACGGACGTCGAGGGTCAGCGGCAGCAGGACGTCGGGGCCTAGTTCATCCGCCAGGGAGTGGAGCCGCTCGATCCGCCTCGCCGCAGCGATGACGCGGTCGCCGCGGGCGGCGAACCTGCGGGCGGTCGCGGCGCCGAAGCCAGAGCTCGCGCCGGTGATGAATACAGTCCGCACGGCATGACCTTAGCGGAGCGCCTGCTCGGGGGCGGCCGCACGGCATGACCTTAGCGAGAGCGCCTGCCCCGGGCGCGGGTCCGCACGGCATGACCTTCGCGGAGCGCCTGCCTGGGGGCGGCCGCACGGCATGACCTTAACGGCGGGAGTACCTGGCCGCGACCAGGACCAGCTCTACTACATCTTGCGTAGCTACGTGCGACGTAGTAGACCATAACTATGGCAGCTAGGCAGGCGCGGAGCGGGTTGCGGAGGGCGAACGACCCGCCGCTGCTGATCCTGGTCAGCTTGGCGGAGGGGCCGAAGCACGGGCATGCGCTGGCCAAGGACATCGAGGACTTCGCTGGGGTGACGCTCGGCCCGGGCGCGCTGTATGGGGCGATTACCCGGCTGGACGAGCGCGGCCTCATCGAGCCGTTGCCTGGTGACGACCGGCGGCGGCCCTACCGGATCACCTCGGCGGGCTCGACCGCGCTGGCCGGCGCCCTGGCCGACATGCGGCGGATCGCCCACACCGGCCTGACCCGCCTTGGACTGGGCGGGAGCCCCGCGTGACGCCCGCCGAGGAGTCCGGCGGCCGCCCGCACCCGCCCGATCCCCATTGGGCGGGAGCCCGCGGGACCCCGGGGAGGAGCCCGGCGGGCGACCTCGGGACCCGGCACTGGCCAGCCTGCTCCGGTGGTACCCGCGGGCGTGGCGGCAGCGCTACGGCGAGGAGTTCCTGGCCATGGTCGAGGACGGGCTCGACGGCCAGCGCCCGACTTGGCGCCTGACGGTGAGCGTGGCCTGGGCCGGCCTGCGCGAACGGGGTCGCGCGCTGTTTTCCGGCCGGACCCTCGCACGGAGTGCGCGCGGGATCGACTCCGTGCTCAACCGGTGGTGGCCGAGCGTGGCGACCGCAAACATCCTGGCTCTCCTCCCGGCCACCGTCGGGGCGCCGGCGCCTGGCGCGCGCGCGTGGCAGGTGACGGCGGCGCTGGATGCGCTGGTCGCGGTCATGGCCTTGATCGGCATGGCCGTCCTGGCGGGCGGCCTGATCGCCTTCCCGGCGTTCCGGAGGTTCCTTCGGGCAGGCGGGTGGGCAGCGATCCGGTGGCGGGTCGCGGGGGCAGCGGGGGCCACGGTGGTCGCGGGCGGAGCGCTGACCGGGCTCCGCCGGTGGTCCCGCTCGCAGACGTTCGCTCAGCTGAACATCTCGTCGGCCTACTTCGTTGGGTCACGGTCACAACGATGGCGCTGATAGGCGCCCTGGGGCTTTGGATGTCCGCGGCCAGGGCCACGGCCGGGCAACTGGACCTCTCTCCCAGGGAGCGAACCGCGGAAGCGGTGCTGGGCGTGCTGACCTCGAACTGGACATTCGTCATGGTTTCCGCCAACGGCCACTTGCTCGCCGCCCTTCAGCCCTCGGTTCCGTTGCTGGTCATCCCGGTCGCCGGTCTGGTCCTGGCGGCGTCCGAGGGCGCATGCAGATGAGGCGGGTCCTGGGCCAGGCTGGGCTGCCGCGCCGCGGGAGCCGCCCGCGCCGCGGGAGCGGCCCGGGACGCCACGTCTACCGCGGGGGATGATAGACGGGCCGGCGGAGGTTATGCGGGAGGGGAACTAATCGCCGTTCGGGATAAAGGGTCTTTGTAGTGGTGCGGGCAGGGCACGATGGAACGGCCATGTTGCTCATCGATCTCCTGCCTGAGACGCCCGATCCGGACGAGGTCTTCGACGCGTTCGCGGAGTGGGCCAAGCGGCGCGGGCTGGCGCTGTACCCGCACCAGGAGGACGCGCTCATCGAGATCGTGTCCGGGGCGAATGTCATCTTGTCGACTCCCACGGGGTCGGGGAAGAGCCTGGTCGCCATGGGGGCCCATTTCACCGCGCTCGCGGACGGCCGGCGGACGTTCTATACGGCGCCGATCAAGGCCCTGGTGTCGGAGAAGTTCTTCGACTTGTGTGCGGCGTTCGGGCCGGACGAGGTCGGGATGATGACCGGGGACGCCAGCGTCAACGCCGACGCGCCGATCATCTGCTGCACCGCCGAGATCCTGGCCAACCTCGCGTTGCGCGACGGCGCCGCGGCGGACGTGGGTCAGGTGGTGATGGATGAATTCCACTACTACGCCGACCCCGATCGCGGTTGGGCCTGGCAGGTCCCGCTGATCGAACTGCCGCGCGCGCAGTTCCTGCTGATGTCGGCGACGCTGGGTGACGTTTCGCGGTTCGAAGCGGACCTGACCCGGCGTACTGGGCGACCGACTGCGGTGATCGAGTCCGCCGAGCGCCCGGTGCCGCTGACCTTCTCCTTTGTCGTGCAGCCGCTGCACGAGACGCTGGAGGAACTGCTCTCGACGGATCAGGCGCCGGTGTACGTGGTGCACTTCACGCAGGTGGCGGCGCTGGAGCAGGCGCAGGCCCTGATGAGCATCAACGTCTGCAGCCGCGCGGAGAAGGATGCCATCGCGGAGCTGATCGGAAACTTCCGGTTCTCTGCTGGTTTCGGGAAGACCCTTTCTCGGCTGGTGCGGCACGGGATCGGGGTCCATCACGCGGGGATGCTGCCCCGGTACCGGCGGCTGGTGGAGACGCTCACCCAGGCCGGGCTGCTGAAGGTCATCTGCGGGACGGACACCCTCGGCGTCGGGATCAACGTGCCGATCCGGACGGTGCTGTTCACCGCGCTGTCCAAGTACGACGGGAAGCGGACCCGGCTGCTGCAGGCCCGCGAGTTCCACCAGATCGCCGGGCGCGCGGGGCGGGCGGGGTACGACACGGTCGGGCGGGTCGTCGTGCAGGCGCCTGAGCACGTGGTGGAGAACGAAAAGGCCCTGGCCAAGGCGGGCGACGACCCTCGGTTGCGGCGGAAGGTAGTCAGGAAGAAGCCGCCGGAGGGGCTCGTCTCGTGGGGGCAGCCGACCTTCGAGCGGCTGGTGGCCGCCTCGCCCGAGCCGCTGACCTCGAGCTTCAAGGTCACGCACGCCATGGTGCTGAACGTGATCGCCCGGCCGGGTGACGCCTTCGCGGCGATGCGCCATCTGCTGACCGACAACGACGAGGACCGGCCGGCCCAACGTCGGCACATTCACCAGGCGATCGCGATCTACCGGGCGCTGCTGGCGGGGGGTGTGGTGGAGGTGTTGCCTGCGCCCGATGATCTGGGACGCATGGTGCGGCTGACGGTGGACCTGCAGTTCGACTTTGCTTTGAACCAGCCGCTTTCGCCGTTCGCGCTGGCCGCAATCTCGCTGCTGGACCGATCGGATCCTTCGTACCCGCTGGATGCGGTTTCGGTTATTGAGGCGACCCTGGATGATCCGCGGCAAGTGCTGTCCGCCCAGCAGTTCCGCGCCCGCGGCGAGGCGGTCGCGCAGATGAAGGCGGATGGGGTCGAGTATGAGAGGCGGCTCGAGCTGCTGGACTCGGTTACGTATCCCAAGCCGCTTTCGGAGCTGCTCGACGGGGCGTACGAGATATACCGGCAGGGTCATCCTTGGGTCGCGGACTATGAGCTGTCGCCGAAGGGCGTGGCTCGGGATATGTATGAGCGGGCGCTGACCTTTACCGAGTACGTCGGGTTCTACGGGCTGGCGCGGTCTGAGGGGCTGGTGCTGCGGTATCTGGCGGACGCTTATAAGGCGCTGCGGCAGACGGTGCCGGACGAGGCTAAGACCGAGGAGCTCACGGATCTGATCGAGTGGCTGGGAGAGACCGTTCGGCAGGTGGACTCCAGCTTGCTTGACGAGTGGGAGCGGCTGCGGGACGGGTCGGGTGCTTCGGGCTTTTCTGGTGCGCGGCCTGACGATCGGCCGCCTTCGGTGACTGGGAACGCCCGGGCGTTCCGGGTACTGGTGCGGAACGCGTTGTTCCATCGGGTCAAGCTTGGTGCGCTCGGGCATTACGAGGAGCTGGGTCTGCTGGACGCGGAGAGTGGCTGGAACGCCTCCGCTTGGGCTGCCGCGCTCGAGGGGTACTTCGAGGTCCACGACGAGATCGGCACCGGGCCGGATGCTCGCGGGCCCGGGATGCTTCTCATTGACGAGCAATCGAGCCCAGGTCAGTGGGTCGTGCGGCAGATCCTTGATGACCCCGCCGGTGACCACGACTGGGGCATCAGTGCTGTGGTCGATTTGGGGGCCTCGGACGAGGCGGGAACGGTGGTGCTGCGCGTTACCGATGTTGGGCAGCTGTAACGGGCGTTCGGATCACATGGGTCGTTTGTGAGCCGCATCCAGGTTCTCTTTAGTAAGCAGGTCGCTGCCCAACTTCCACTTGGCAGCTATCCAGAACTCTTGGTCCCGGTCGGCTGGGCGATCAGCGTTCTCCCACAGGGCGTAGGCGGTCTTCGCGACGTCCTCATGGAGCCACTCGCTGTCGACGTCCTCAAAGAGCCACGGACTGTCCGTCGGGTATCGGTATTTCAAAGCGAGTTCTTCTTGATGCTTGACCTCCGACGGCCCCTCAAGCATACGGAGATAGCGGTTCACGCACGGAAGAGTCCGGCCCATAAAATAGCGCAGCATAACGCGGCTGGACTGCGCCTCACCCTGATCTGTCTGTATCCAGAACGAGAGCTCGACTTCAGTTGGGCATAGATTGACGTAGTCGAAGAGATGCAGTCCGAAACGGTAAGCGGAGTCTGGGTCCAGAAGTACTGGATCTGGCAGGCGGCAGGAGGCTCGCTCCGCCAGCTCGGTCCAGACGGGTGTCCACAAATCTCCCTCGCGCTGGTAGGACGTCTGCCCGGCGGCACGCTGCGCTTCGGCAAAACTGCGCCATACATCGGGCATGGGAAACTGATAGGTACGGTGCAGCGGAATCGGGGTGGCCAGGCCGGCACCGCCAAGGCCGTCGTGCGCTTGGAAGCTGGCCCTTAGTACGTCGATCCCGATGCGCGTAATCAGCCTGGATGCGGCCGATCGGTTGATTACTGTCATGTCGAAAATAGGATCTTCATACGTCCCCAGGCCTCCGTGAAATGACCAGGGTGCGGGCGCGGAGGACGGCGAGTCAGGGTCGGGCGAACGCCCTCCCGCCCAAGTCGGGCACTCATCGGCTATGGCGATATCCGCGAAATCGATGATCTGGGATACCCGATTCAGACCGGTGTAGGGAGACTTCGATACGGCTTTCTCGATCATCTGGAGCTTCGGCCTAGAGCGTCCATCGTCAGGTCGGATCTCCCAGTTCGGTCCCTTGATCTTCCGGACCACGGCCTCAGCGATCTCGCTCGGCTCCATAGTCCGAAGGTCCAGATATGCCGTCGTCCGCGGCAAACCTGGCGGCCATGAATCGTCGAGCACCACGGGCAGCACGTATTCCTCGGTAGTCTCCAAGGCATGCGCCAACGCAATGCGGCGCTCGAGGATAGTGTACGGCTTCCGGCAATAGTCCTCTGATATGAGTATTACGCAGTATCTCGCTCCGCCGCCATAGATGCTCCCTAGATAATCAGAGAGGTCCTTCCCCCAGGTCTCCCATACGTGGAATTCGTCGAAGTAGACGCGCAATCCGTTCGCCCGTGCCGAATCTGCGATCCGGCGCGCCACTTCGCGGTCTTCGCCGGCGAACGACAAGGCCAGATCGTAACTGTAATCGCGAGGCAACGGCAGGAGAGCTGCGGAAGCAGTTTGAACGCTATAAGCCTCTGGCGAGTCCCGTTCGGAAGATGAGGTCATTCCAGCGCCTCCGGTTACAAACAGCTCGACGATGCGCTTGAGAGAATCGCCCCGGCCACTTCATGGTAGGGCATTAGGGCTGAGGTGGAGGTAGGGCGCCCACAGCCCACGGCAGTGGCTCGCCGGGCCAGTCTCTGGTCCGGGCGATGTATCAGGGCAGGAGTCAGGCCCTCCGTCCCAGTAGGGATTCAATGCCTCACCCTGTCCTGATCTTGGCGGTCCGGGTGGCGCGAGGAGGAGGGGCATCAGTGAACGAGCGAAGCCGTGACAACAATGAGCTCATCGTCTCCTATCTGTTCCTGCGCCGGACCGTGGGGTGGATCGGAACCCTGCTGCCGATCGTCTTGCTGGTCGGCAACGCGCTGACGTCGACCGCGCCGCGGCCGGGTTCCATTAGCGGTTACTACTACACCGACATGCGCAACATCTTCGTCGGGGCGCTGTGCGCGCTCGGCGTCTTCCTCGTGGCGTATCGGGGCTATGACGACGTGGATGACGCAATTACCACTGTCGCCGGGTTCGCCGTGGTCGGCGTCGCGTTTTGTCCGACCAAGCCGGCGGTCTGCACGGCGGGCGCTGGAGCGTGCCCCGCGTCGTCGGTCGCGCGTCTATCGACCAGCCAGCAGGTGGTGGGTGACATTCACGTGGCCTTGGCGGCCATCGCCTTGATCGCGCTTGGTCTGATGGCGCTGCGCTTCGCTAAGCGGGGAGAGACGCCGCCTGGCTTGAGTTCGATGGGTCAACTCCGGTACGGCCTGGGTTTCGGGGCGCCGGGTGAGGGCTGGACGCAGCGCTACGCCGGGGAAACTGCCATCTACCGGGCCAGCGGCATAACGGTCTTGGGCTGCGTGGTCTTGGCCGCGCTATCGAACCTGCTGCCGGTTTCGGTCAAGGCTCACTGGCCGTCGCTGTTCATCTTCGAGGCGGCTGCGGTCTTCGCGTTCGGGGTCTCCTGGTTCGTGAAGGGCCGGGCCATCGAGGCGATCCGGGACCGGATTCGGAAGGGCAGGCCCGGTACGCACGCTTCCCCCTCGATCCGGGAACTGCAAGGCCAGCCCTAACTGGAAAGTCGGGGCCGGTGCCCTAGCGAGGTAATGTCGCGTGGTGTGAGCGCGGAGCTCGGGCCGTGGATCGACCTGCACAGTCACGCTGGCCGGTGCTACCTGGCCGGCCTGGCCGCCGGGCATCCGATGGTGACCGCGCTGGGCGCGGCGTCGGTTACCGACGCGTTGCGGGACGCGGCGGCCGCTGGCGTGACCGCGCTGATGCTGGCCACCGTGTCCGACTTCGCGGTGCTGCGACCCGACCCGGTGACCGGGCTGCGCGCTTACCGGGACTTCGCTCCCGATGAGGCTTACACCGATCACCGTCGTCAACTGGACGGGATCCGCGGGGCGGTGGCTGCAGCTGGCGTGGAGGTAGCGACTTCGGCGGCCGGGGTGGACCGGGCCTTCCGCGACGGTCGCACCGCGGTGTTGCTTGGGTGCGAGGGCGGTGACTTCCTCGAGGGCGACCTGCGGCGGCTGGAGGAGGCCCGCGCGGACGGCGTTACGGTGCTCACCCTGGTGCACTATCGGGTCAACGAGATCGGCGACGTGCAGACCTCACCGCCGGTGCACGGTGGTCTGAGCCGGTTCGGCCGGGATGTGGTCGCCGAGTGCAACCGGCTGGGCATCGTGGTCGACTGCGCACACGCCAGCTTCGATACCACGATGGCCGTGCTGGAGGTATCGGACCAGCCGGTGATCATTTCTCACGGCCAGCTTGGCCACCCGGGCTCCTCCCACCCGCGGCTGCTGACCTCAGCGCACGTGACCGCGGTTGCCTCGGCCGGCGGGTTGATCGGCGCCTGGCCAGTCGGGTTGACCAGCCAGTCCCTGGCCGATTTCGGCGCCGAGGTCATCCGGCTCAGCGAGGTGGCCGGGCCCGGCCACGTGGCCATCGGCACCGACCTGGACGGCAATTACCGGCCCGTCCTGACCAGCTACTTTCAGTTCGCTGACCTGGGCGGACATGCTCCACGACCGTGGGCTCCCGGCCGCGCACATCCGGCAAATCCTCGGCGGTAACGCCGTGGAGCTGCTGAACCGCATCGGGCCGTAAGTGCCTGTCTCACCGCAGCCACCGGACGACGCCGGGCAACCAGGGCATGTGGGACTATAAGGTGCGTGGGAAAACATGCTTAGGACCTGTGGCTGCTAGTAAGGGCGGCGAATGGAACGAAATACAGAGGGCCCGCTCGCGGAATATGTCGCGCTACGCCAAGAGGTCACGGCGAGACTCGGCTTCATGCATCAGCTAATGGCGCTTCAGCTTACGATCACAGGGACCATCACCGCAGTCAGCTTCTCGGCATCCGGCAGGTCACACCTGCTCTTGGTGCTGCCGTGGACCTCTTACCTCCTGTGCGGCAGGTATATATCGCAGGAATATGGCATAGACCGGATCGGAGAGTATAACCGGCGGCACCTAGCCTACATCATTCCCGGGGCGCTCGGCTGGGAAAAATGGATGGTAGATCACCCGCGACGGTTCACTACTCTTGGCTGGCGTATCCCGCTGATAGTAGCATTCCCCGGAGTGGCGATCTTTGCTCTAGCGTTGAGCGCTAAGTCGGTGTTCGGAGTCCGTCAGTATTCTCTCATTGCCGTGGCGCTGATCATTGTGTGGTTTATCGGTCTGATCTTGACCATACTTTCTGTCGTCACGATTAACTGGATTCTGAACTATCGCAAGAAAGCGCACATCGTGACATTCGCACTGGACGGGTCCCTTAGCCTCTCTGCTATCGTCTTCGACGTTGACGGCCTGATGATCGACAGCGAGCGCGGCGAACGGACGGCTTGGCAGGCCGCGGCGGAGGAGTTCGGCTGCACCATCTCAGATGCGGAATTCGCCACGATAATCGGCGTTTCTCACTCGGCGGCAAGAGACATACTCACCCAGGCGTGGTCTGGTAAGTCAAACAACGCATGTGATTTCGATAAGATCTTCGCCCGGAAACTGGAGCTGGCCAGCCGAGTTCCCATAGAGAAGAAACCCGGACTCGAATCATTGATGTGTTGGGCTGAGTCGCTGTCGATACCTATGGCGATAGCAAGTTCGACGCAACGCGAGCTGGTGGTCGACCGGCTCGCTAGGGCACGCGTTGATCCGGGCAGGTTTAAGGTAATTGTATGTGGTGATGATGTCTCCGAGGTTAAGCCGGCTCCTGATATCTACCTGCTCGCGGCCAGGAAACTGAGGCTTAAACCACGCGCTTGCCTGGTGCTTGAGGACTCGGATAATGGCGTCCGTGCCGCGAATGCTGCCGGGGCAATTCCCGTCTTGATCCCCGACATGGCATTGCGTGCGGGGTCGGCGCCCCCCGTTGATGTTGCGGCCATGGCGTACGCACAATTTGAATCTCTGCAGGAAGTCGAAGATCATCTGCGTAAGAAGATCTGGTCGTGGAACCGCCAGAAGTCCGAATGAGATCGGGTCGGCCCTCGGGGTGCTTGCTGTGGGCCTATCAATCCGCGGCGGGTCATCGTATTGTTATGGCATTACTACGCGTCGACGAGGTGACTGGAATGGATCCGATCACGCTTATCGTGACTGCCCTGGCCGCAGGCGCGGCGCTGGGGATTCAGGACACCGCCTCTGCGATGGTCAAGGATGCCTACGCCAGCCTCAAGGCCCTGGTGCGAAGGCGGCTGGGCGGTGATCCCGGCGCGGAAATGGTGCTCGCCCGGCATGAGCAGGCCCCGGAAACCTGGCAGGCGCCGCTGATGTCGGAACTGGCCCGGACCGGTGCGGAAGGGGACGGTGACCTAATCGCTGCGGCGAAGGCGCTACTGGACCTGGTCGGCGGCGCCGGGACGGTCGGGAAATACGCGGTTGACGTGCGGGGGGCGCAGGGCGTTCAGGTCGGGGATCACAACCGGCAGGACAACGTGTTCAACGCCCCGGCAGACGGCACCGGTACGCGGTGAACTCTGGGCTACCACGCGGACTCGGGGCAGTTCCCGCTGCGCGTATCACGGTTGCCCTCGGCGTCCTCCTTATGGTTTAGGGAGGGTTCGCCGGTGAATTCTTCTCCCGAGAACGGTGCCGAGCCGGTTCAGGTGGAGACCGGGGCGGTTGGCGGGTATTCGGTCGATGCCCGGGGTGGCATGGGTGTGCAGGTCGGTGACCGCAACATCCAGATTAACTACGCGTATAACGGGCTGACGCTGACCGATGGGGTGGCGCCGCCGCCGCTGGTGAGCGTGTCGGGGGCGGTGGATTCTCCGTATCGCGGCTTGGGCGCGTTTGAAGAGCAGGACGCGCCATTTTTCTACGGCCGGGAGGAGGCGGCCACCCACCTGCTTGAGCGGATGTCGGGGCTGCTGGATGGTCCGGGCTTGCTGGTGGTGTCGGGTGTGTCGGGTGCGGGTAAGTCGTCGCTGCTGCGGGCGGGCGTCCTGCCGCGGATCCGGGGGGCTGGGCTGGCGGGCTCGCCGGGAGCGGCCTCGTGGCCGTGCCTGGTGTTCACCCCGGGCCGGGCGCCGCTGGACGAGCTGGCGCTGCGGGTGGGGTTGCTGGCCGGGGCGGATGCGGCTGCGGTGCGGCGCGGACTGGACGCCGATCCCGGTGGATTCGCGCTCACCGCCCGTCAGGCCGCCCTCGCCTCGCCTCCGCTGCCCGGTGGGGAGCTGGGAGGCCCGGCCGCGCGGGCGGCCGGGTCGTCGGCGGGTCAGCGGCGATTGCTGCTCGTGGTCGACCAGTTCGAGCAGGTGTTCACGCAGTGCCCCGATGAAGGGCAGCGGCAGGCCTTCGTTACCGCCTTGTGTGCGGCCGCCGGGGCCGGTCCCGGGTCGGGCGGCCGCACACCGGCGGCGCTGGTGGTGCTAGGGGTGCGGGCCGATTTCGAGGCGCGCTGCGCGAATTACCCCGAGCTGGCCGGCGCGGTCCAGGACCGCTACCTGGTGACGGCGATGACCGAGCGGCAGCTGCGGATGGCCATCACCGAGCCGGCCAAGACGGCAGGCTCGCGCGTTGACGAGGACCTGGTCGAGGTCTTGCTCGCCGAGGTGCGGGCCCGCCAGCCTGGAGCCGCCGGGGCGGGCGTGCTGCCGTTGCTGTCGCACGCCCTGGACCAGGCCTGGCGGTCCAAGACCGGGGAGATCCTGACCGTGGCGGACTACGAGCGCACCGGCGGGATCGAGGGGGCCGTCGCCGATAGCGCCCAGCGCGCGTACGACCACCTCACCCCCGGCCAGCAGGCCGCGGCCCGGCAGGTGTTTACCCGGCTGACCGCCGCCAGCAGCGACGGGATGGACACCGCTGACCGGGCCACCAGGGCGGAGCTGACCGAAGGCAGGAACCCGGCCGGGGCGGGCGACGTGGAAGCGGTACTGGAGGCCTTCGCCGGAGAACGCCTGCTGACCCTGGCCGCGGATAGCGTGGAGATCAGCCACGAGGTGCTGCTGACGGCCTGGCCGCTACTGCGCGACACCTGGCTCACCGAAACCCACGCGGACCGGATCGTCCGCACCCGGCTGCACAATGTCTCAGCCGAATGGGCCCGCCAGTCCCGTGACCCGTCCTATCTCTACGGCGGATCTCTGCTCCAGGCCGCCGCCGAAACCGCCGCCCGGACCGGCGCCGACCCCGCCCGCAACCCCCCGCTGAGCCAGACCGAACGGGACTTCCTGCACGCCAGCGACCGCGCCCGCCGCCGGAGGGCACGCACGCGGCACGCGGTGACCGCGGTCCTGCTGGCGCTCACGCTAACCGCGGTCATTACCGCCGGGATCGCCGTATCGAACGCCGCCAACGCTCACCAGCAAGCCGCTAACGCGGCCCGGCAAGCCGCCAACGCGGCCCGGCAACACGCCATCGCCCTGTCTCGGCAGCTCGCGGCCGAAAGCCTCAATATCGACGCCGATTATCCGGTGACCGCGCGACGGCTAGCCGTCGCGGCCTGGCGGGTCTCCCCCACCCAGCAGGCCGACTCGGCGATGGCGAGCCTGATGACCGAGCAGCAGGAAGACGGCATCCTGCCCGGCGGTACCTCTTACGTGAACGCGTTGGTGTTCAGCCCGGTCGGAGACCTGCTGGCCAGCGCCGACGCCGACGGCACGGTACGGCTGTGGGACACGGCGACCGGCCAGTCCGTCCGGACGATCAAGGCTGATACCGCCGGTCACGGCGCCGACGTGAACGGGGTGGCGTTCAGCCCCGACGGCAAGCTGCTGGCCAGCGCGGACGGCGACGGCACGGTACGGCTCTGGGATCCGGCCACCGGTCGGCTCGTCCGCACGATCCAGGCCGATACCAGCGGCGTGAACGGGGTGGCGTTCAGCTCCGATGGGAGGCTGCTGGCCAGCGCCGACTACGGCGGCCTGGTGCGGTTGTGGGATCCGGCCACGGGCCGGCCCGTCCGATCGATCCGGGCGGATAGCTCCGGCGCCCAGAGCCCCATCGAAGCCAACGGGGTGGCATTCAGCCCCGGCGGGGGGATGCTGGCCAGCGCCGACGACGACGGCACGGTACGGCTGTGGGATCCGGCCACTGGCCGGCTCGTCCGCACGATCCGGGTCGGTTCCGCCGACGTCTCCGACGGCGTCAACGTGGTGGCGTTCAGCCCGAACGGCCACCTGCTGGCCACCGGCGACCAACTCGGCAGCGCGCCGGGGTTGTGGGATCCGGCCACCGGGCGGGCCGCCGCATTGCGCCAGGGCAACGCCGACTCGACTGGCAATGTGGACGGGGTGGCGTTCAGCCCGGTCGGCGACCTGCTGGCCAGCGTCTACGATGACGGCACGGTGGCGTTGTGGGATACGGTCACCGGCCGGCCCGACCGCACGATCCAGCCCGCCGCCACCGGGCTGCCTCCTGAGAGCAACGGCCGAATACTTCCCATCGGAAATGAGGTCGCGTTCGGCCCCGGCGGCACGCTGCTCGCCACCGCTGACTCCGACGGCACGGTACGGCTGTGGGATCCGGCCACCGGCCAGCCCGTCCGCACGATCCCGGCCGACATCGGCTCACACGAGTTGGCGTTCAGCCCTGGCGGCACACTGCTAGCCAGCGCCGACAACGACGGCACGGTACGGCTGTGGGATCCGGCCACCGGCCAGCCCGTCCGCACGATCCAGGCGGACACCACCGGTCAGAACACCGGCGTGAATGACGTGGCGTTCAGCCCGGTCGGTGAGCTGCTGGCCAGCGCGGACGCCGACGGCACGGTGCGGCTGTGGGATCCGGCCACCGGCCGACTCGTCCGCACCATCCAGGCCTACCTCCCCGCCGACCGTAGTGTCGGCGGAGGAGTGAGCGAGGTGGCGTTCGGCCCAGGTGGCACGCTGCTGGCCAGCGTCGACTCGGCCGGCTCGGTGCGACTGTGGGATCCGGCCACCGGCCGTCCCGTCCGGACGATCGTGGCCTACACGCCCGGCAGCCCGAACTCCTTTGTGGACGGAGCGGCGTTCGGCCCCGGCGGCACGCTGCTGGCCAGTGATGACGGCCCCAACGGCACGGTGCGGCTGTGGGATCCGGCCACTGGCCGGCTCGCCCGCACAATCCAGGACGACAACTTCGGCGGCCAGAACCCCGGCTTCGCGAACGCGGTGGCGTTCAGCCCGGTTGGCGACCTGCTGGCCAGTGCCGACGCCGACGGCACGGTGCGGCTGTGGAATCCGGCCACCGGCCGGCTCGTCCGCACCATTCAGGCGGACGACACAGGCCAGCAAGGCGTGGACGAACTGGCGTTCAGCCGCGACGGCACGCTACTGGCCAGCGCCGACTCCAATGGCACGGCGGGACTCTGGAACCCCGTCACCGGCCAGGACATCAGCATGATCCAAGCCGACACCACCGGCCAGAACATCGGCGTAGACGAGGTGGCCTTTAGCCCCGACAGCCAGCTGCTGGCCAGCCTCGATGGAGACGGCGTAGTGCGGTTGTGGGAAGTAGCGCAATTCACCGATCCTTATCGAGCGCTATGCGCCGACGTCGGTCCGCCAACACCGCAGGAGTGGAAGCAGTACGCCCCTGGTGAATCGCTGCCCAAGGTCTGCGCTTGAGGGCGGGCGCCTTACGGGATGCGCAGTCCTGCGATAAGAAGATCGACTAGGTGGCGGGGGTTGTAGCGGGGGTCGCTGCCTGCCCCCGCGCAGAGACTCCCGACGCCGCGGAGCAGTTCGTAGGGATCCAGGCCAGGGCGGATCTCGCCCGCTGCAGTGGCAGCCTCGAGGAGTTGTCCGCAGACGGGGACCAGGCGGTCGATGAAGTAGGCGTGCAGCGTCTGGAAGGCGGCGGCGTCGGAACGCAGCACTTCCGCTAGACCGTGCTTGGTGACCAGGAAGTCGACGAACATGCCGATCCAGCGGGCCAGCGCATGGTGCGGCTGGTCACAGCCCGCCAGCAGGGCGGGGCCCGCCTCGGCGCAGGCCTCGACCTGGTGCCGGTAGACGGCGATGATCAGGTCGGCTCGCGTCGGGAAGTGCCGGTAGATCGTGCCGACGCCGACGCCAGCCTTGGCCGCGATGTCACGCACGGGGGCATTGACGCCGGACTCGACGAAGGCCGCTGCGGCCGCATCCAGCAGGGCGGCCTCGTTCCGGCGGGCATCGGCCCGCTTCCGCGGCGCCGTCACCTCCGGTGCGACCTGGCCGTCGGCCACCGCGCAGCTACCTCCATCTCGGCTTGCTAAACGGAACCGAGTTCCGTATCGTTTCTTATCGGAACACGGTTCCGGTTTCATCAGGATGCCAGATGCGGCCCGCCGGCGCCAAGCCGCGGGCCCGCGGGCTCGCCTCACCCTTACGGAGAACCCCATGCCGAACGCGCCGCTGCCCAGCTTCGGAATCGCGACCGCCCCCATGCAGGTCTCCTACCAGGACATCCTGCGGGTCTGGCGCGAGGCGGACGCCATACCGGAAATCGAGCACGCGTGGCTGTTCGATCACCTCATGCCGATCGGCGGTGACCCGGACGGGCCGATTTTCGAGGGCTGGACGCTGCTGTCGGCGCTTGCCGCCCAGACGGAGCGGCTACGCCTCGGCGTGCTTGTGACCAGCAACAGGTTCCGGCCGCCCGCGATGCTGGCCAAGATCGCCACGACCGTCGATATCGTCTCCGGCGGACGGCTCGACTTCGGTATCGGCGCGGGCTCACGCCCCAGCCACCCGATAGCCCGCCGCGAATACGAGGCACACGGGCTGCCCTACCATGACTTCCGCCGCTCCGTGGAGGACCTCGCCGAGGCCTGCACGGTCATCCGGCGGCTGTGGACGGAGACCGAGCCTTTCGACTTTCATGGCGCCCACATCGATCTCATCGGCGCGTTCGGCAACCCGAAGCCGGTCCAGCACCCGCACCCGCCGATGCTCATCGCCGGACGCTCGGCCGCGGTGCTTCGCGTAGTTGCCGAGCACGCGGACCTGTGGAATATCGCGGGTGGCGACATCGCCGACGCGAGCCAGCGCAGCGCGCTGCTGGATCGGTACTGCACCGAGATCGGGCGCGATCCCGACGCGATTACCCGATCGATCCATCTGTCAGTGTCGTACGACCAGCCCGACATCACGCGGGACGCGATCGGCGAGGCGCTCGACGCCGGCTTCACGCACATCACCCTCGGCTTGCCGGCGCGGCCCTATCCCGCCAACGTCGCGCGGTGGGTCGCGGAGGAGCTCATCGCTCAAGTCGATGTAGCAGCCCGCGATGAATGGAGAAGGTCGCTGCCGGGGGCGGCGGTGTCGAGTTGGCGGATGCCAGTCAACACGGTGGGTCCGGTCGTGCCGATGTCGTGCCACCAGGTGAACGCGACCATCCGGTCACCATCTACCCAGGACGGCGCCCCCGGCCAGTAGTACCACTCCGGGTTTGCGTCCACGCCCATGAAACGTTCCGCGGCATCGCCGCGTTGCTCGCGCTCACGGGTTTAGCCTGATTATCTGATGTCTGTCCAGGGCGAAGAGCTGCGCATTCCCGTGGTGTGGAGCCCGGACTGCCTGTTGCACGAGCCTGGTGGCGAGGTCTGGCTTGGCCTGCGGGAGGTCGGCACCGAGGTGCCGGAGCGGGCGAGGGTGATCCTGCGGGCACTGCGGGACGCTGGTGCTCCCGTGCTGCCCGCACGCCGACACGAGATCGCGGACCTGCACTCGGTGCATCATCCCGACCTGGTGCGACACCTGGCCAGCATCTGGGCGGACTGGGAGGCGGGCGGGTACGTGTCCGAGTACGGGCGCGATCGGGTCGTGCCGTACGTGTTCCCGACCGCGGCGATGCTGGCTGGGCTGCCTGTCAGGGTGCCCGCAGCCGTCCACGGCCGGGTGGGCCTGTACTGCTACGACACCATGACCCTCGTGGGGCCCGGCAGCTGGGAGGCCATTCGCGCTGCGGCTGACGCCGCGCTCACCGCCGCGGAGCTTATCGCGGCCGGTGGCCAGGTCAGTTACGCGCTCTGCCGGCCGCCCGGTCACCACGCTGGACCGGATGGCTACGGCGGCTCTTGCTACCTCAACAACGCGGCGCTGGCCGCTCAGGCGCTGCGGCAGGCCGGCGTCGGCCGGGTGGCGATCATCGACATCGACGCACACCACGGCAACGGGACTCAGGCCATCTTCTACGGTCGGCCGGACGTGTATTACGGCAGCGTGCACGTTGACCCCGGGGCGGGGTGGTTCCCGCATTACATGGGTTTCGCGGACGAGCGCGGCTCCGGGCCAGGGGCCGGGGCCAACCGGAACGTGCCCGTCGCGCCTGGCACCGGTGACGATCGGTGGCTGGAGGGGGTCTCGCAGCTATGCGGGGAGGTCGGGCGACAGGGCGCGGAAGCGGTTGTGCTGTCACTTGGAGTCGACGCCGCCGCGGCCGACCCGGAGAGTCCGCTGCAGGTGACCGGCGCCGGTTACCGGGCCGCCGGTGAGCTCATCGGAAGGCTCGGTCCGGTCGTAGCGATTCAGGAAGGCGGGTACGACCTGCCTTCGCTCGGCGAGTACGTGCTCGCCACGCTGGCGGGGGTGCAATCGGGGCGGGCAGCCGCCGGTTAACTTCCCGGCAGCCAAGGACTATGTCACGGACAGGCGGGGCTGTCTCGTCTCGGGGTTGAGGGTCAATTCCGGGATCAGGAGGTGGTGGCCGTGCGGGTGTTCGTGGCGGGCGGGAGCGGGGCCGTGGGGCGACGGCTGGTGCCTCTGCTCGTGGCCCGGGGTCATCAGGTGACGGCTACGGCGAGCGCGACGGTCCTGGCCCTGGAGCAGCAGGCGACCGGCGTGTTCAACATCGTCGACGACGAGCCGGCCCCGGCCAGCGAGTGGCTGCCTTACCTAGCCGCGTGCGTGGGGGCGAAGCGGCCGCTGCCCATCCCCAAGTGGGTGGCCCGGATACTGGCTGGGGACATGGCGGTGATCATGATGACGGAGGGACGCGGGTTTTCCAACGCCAAGGCTAAGCGGGAGCTTGGCTGGACACTGCGCTACCCCTCGTGGCGCCTGGGCTTCAAAGAAGAGCTGGCGTGAGCCGGGCCGAGGAGTTCGAGGAGCTGCGGCCGCTGCTGTTCGCGATCGCCTACCGGATCCTCGGCAGCGTGAGCGAAGCCGAGGACGCGGTCCAGGAGACCTGGCTGCGCTACCAGGCCTCCCCCACACAACCCACGTCGGCCAAGGCCTTCCTCTCCACGACGGTCACCCGGATCTCCATCGATGTCCTGCGGTCGGCCCGCGTCCGGCGGGAGGAGTACGTCGGGCAATGGTTCCCTGAACCGCTGCTCACCGACCCGTACCAGGACCCGGAGCGGTCGGCGGAGCTGGCCGACTCGGTGTCGATGGCGGCGCTGTTGCTGCTCGAGCGGCTCAGCCCGCTCGAGCGGGCGGTGTTCGTGCTGCGGGAGGTATTCGGGTTCGGCTTTCCCGAGATTGCGTCGGCGGTGGGGCGGTCGGAGGAGGCGTGCCGCCAGCTCGCGGTGCGGGCGCGGCGTCACATGGACGCGGGGCGACCCCGATTCGAGGCCGACCGCCGGGGGCGGGAGGAACTGGCGGCGCGGTTCTTCGACGCGCTCGCCGAAGGCGACGTCGACGGGCTGCGAGAGCTGCTCGCCGCTGACGTTCAGCTGGTCGGAGACGGCGGCGGCAAGGCCCCGGCGTTGGCCAGGAGCATTATCGGCGCCGACAAGGTGGCCCAGGTGCTGGCCTCGTTCTTCCCCTGGCTCGTCCGGGTCGAGGTGACGTTGGAGCAACGCGAGGTGAACGGCCAGCCGGGAGCGATCGTCCGAGACCGGGACGGCAAGGTCCTCAACACCGTGGCGCTTGACGTCCTCGACGGGCAGATCCAGGCGATCCGTTCGGTGAGTAACCCCGACAAGCTCGGGCACGTGGGCGCGGTGGCGGATGCCTGGGCGGTCCATCGTGAGGTGAATCAGGCTCGGCGGTCCAAGGATTGACCGGGCTTAGCATGACGTGTGCCGGAAATGCTGAGGCCGGATGACGTGATCGCCGCCGCGGCGGCGGCCCAGGCCGCGCTGCGACCAGTCGCCGATCGTGACTGGTCGGTCCGGGCTGGACCGCTTGAATGGGACGTCGAGCGGACGATCACGCACATGATCGGCGCTCCCGCGAAGTACACGCTGTACCTGGCCAGCCGGTGCGAGCACTTCATCGGCCTGGCCTTGGAGCGCTGGCCGGACGCGACCAACGAGGAGGTCATCGACTCCATCGTGCCGGTGGCCACGGGGCTCGCGGCCGTGGCCGCGGTCACGCCGCCCGGTGTGCGGGCCTACCACGTGAGCGGCCCGTCGAGCGCAGCCGACTACGTGGGCCGCGCCTGCGTCGAACTCCTGGTACATACCGACGACGCGCTCAGCGGTCTGGGCGTGGCCTTCGCGCCGCCCGCGGACCTGTGCCGACGGGTGCTCGCGCAGCAATTCCCGGAAACCCCCGCACCGGGTGACGCCTGGCTCGGCCTGCTGGTGGCCAACGGCAGGCCGATCCGCTGACCCTAGGGCTGTGGTGAGTTGGCGGGGGCCCAGGGTGGCAGTTGCTGCAATGACCAGGTGTTGCCGTCGGGGTCGCTGAAGGTGACGAATGAGCCCCACGGCTGCACGTCGACGTCGCTGGCCTGCACGCCGTTCGCGAGGAGTTGCTGCCGAGCGGCCTCGGCGTCGGCCACCACGCACTGGACGCCCTTCTGCGACCCGGGCGGCATCGTGGTGATCCCGGTGCCGAGCACGATGGAGCACGCCGACCCGGGCGGGGTGAGCTGCACGAACCGCAACGTATCGCTCACCTGATAATCGTGGTCGGCGTGGAAGCCCACCTGGTCCACGTAGAACGACTTGGCGCGGTCCACGTCGGTCACGGGTATCGCCACTAGTTCGATCTTCCAGTCCATGCCCGGCACGGTATACCAACGCGGGGAAGAGCTGGCGGGGCCTGCTACGGCAGTTCATCGTTCAGTAGTGAAAAGAGCGCCAGGTCGTGCGGGCCGGCGTCTCAATTCCGGCCCGGCGCATGGTGCCCTCCCGGTGGAAGCCAGCCTTCTCTGCCACCCGGATGGAGGCCAGGTTGGCGGTGTTCGCGGTCAGACAGACGCGCTGGATCCCGCCCGCGGTCAGCGCCCATTTGGCCACGACGACTAGCGCCTCGGTCGCGTACCCCTGGCGGCGGGCGCTGCGGCGCACCCCGTAGCCGACCTCGGCCGAGCCGACCTGCCAGTCGGCGTTGAACAGGCCGATCGAGCCGACGATCCGGCCGCTAGCCCGGTCCAGCATCATCAGGTGCACCGAGCGGTCACGGTGTCCCAGGTACATGCCGTTCTCGAACCACTGCGCCAGCTGCTCAGGGCTGGTCGGGGCACCGGGCGGGAGCGCTTCCCCCTCCCCCGCGGCGGCGACTTCACTGGCCAGACCGAGATCGTCCCGGTTGTACTCGCGTAGCTCCAGTCGATCGGAGTGGATGAGCGGTGACGGGAATGAGCCCATGTCACCCCAGGCTAGCTGCCGGGTCGGGTGCGGTGAGCGGCTCCAGCAGCTCGACGAGCTCCTGCTGGTCGAAGTGGCGGGCCCAGCTGAGCGGGGTTCCGTTGAACCGGTGGTCGCGGATGTCGGGATCGGCGCCCAGCCGGAGCAGGGTCCTGGCCAGCTCCAGGTTCCCGACACCGGCCGCGTGGTGCAGCGCCGTCTGCCACGGCTGATCGCTCGGCATGTCGGTGCGCCCCTTGGCGTTGACGTCGAAGCCCAGCTCGGCCAGGACCTCGACGGCGGCGGGCCGACCGCAGGCGGCGGCCCAGGTCAGCAGGGCCGGACGCGCTGCACGGACCTCGTCGGCGAGGCCGGGATGCTCGCCGCGCAGCCGGTCAACGGCGGCGCGGTCGGCGGCCAGCACGGCGGTGATGAACGCGTCCGCCGGATCGAGATCGAGCGGCGGGGCGCCGTGCGCGACCAGGTAGTCGACGAGGTCGGCGTGACCGGTGGTGGCGGCCATGGAGGTCGTCGTTTCGCCGCCGTCGAACGGGGACACCACGTCCGCGCCGTGGGTGACCAGCAGGTCGACCCGTTCGGTCATCCCGTGGGTGATCGCCCAGACGAGCTGGCCGCGGATCATCTCGGCCGGGGTGTCGAGGGCGTCGCCCAGACGCCTGCGCCACGGGCCGCCGTCGCCGGTGCCGAGGCCGAACTCGAAGAGCAGCTCCAGGTGGTCGTTGCCGGGCTCGAACATCCGGTTGTACAGGGCCTGCCCGTCGTTCGGGTCGGCACCCGCCTCGAGGAGGAGACGGGCGAGGGCGAGGGAGTGCGGGTGGCGGGGTGCCCGGACCGGGCCGAGCTCCCCTTCGCCGAACACGCCGGTCAGCACCGTGAACGGGCTGGTGAGCCCGTGCCAGAGGTAGCCGGCGTTCGGATCGGCGCCGGCGTCTAGCAGGAGCCGGGCCGCGGTCAGCACCGAGTCCGCCTTGATCGCCGGGTCGTGGCGCGCGTAGGCCAGGTAGACCAGCGGCTCCCAGCGGAAGGGGCCGCCCTCCAGGCGGGCGGCGGCCGGGTCGGCGTCCAGGAACCGGCGCAGCGCCCCGGTATCGGCCGCCGCGGCCGCGACGTGCACGCTGTCGCCGGTGATCTCGGGGTGCTCGGCCAGCAGCCGATGCGCTTGCGCCCGGCGCTCGGGCTGGTCGCCGTCGGCGTAAGACAGGCACGCTAGGCGGAGGAAGGTGTCGTCCAGGGCGCCGTCGTCATCGACGCGGTCGGGATAGCGGCTGTAGTGCTCGATGGTCTCGACGTGGCGCTTGAGGCGGGCCCAGCTCGCGAAGCCGTACCGGCGCGCCACCACCAGCTGCGCCGTGCGCAGCGGGACCTCCCCGGTTGCGTCCGGGGCGTGCTCGGTGACCTCCGCCAGAGCGCCGGGGTCACCGGCCAGGACCGCGCGACGTAGGTCCTTGGCTTGCTTGCGAAGCTGCTCGAAGTTCGGCTCGTCGGGCAGGGGGATGACTGGCATCGCGACTCCTTTCGCGTGCCTGCGGTCCGCGTCGCGAGGCCGAAAGGAGGTGGAGCACCAATCTCGGTCAGGGCCAGCTCAGGCGGGCTCTGCCCTTTCCGCGGACCGGAGGCCCCCTGCGGGCCTAACCCAGCTTAACCCAGCGACGTGGGAAGGGGCGTGGGGCGGAAGGCGCCTGGGGGCGGAGAGGGGGCCGGAGAAGGGACCCGGGTACAGGAACTGCGGCGAGGCTGGGACGTACTGACGATCGCGCTTGACACGACACGATTCCTAGTTATTCTCTAGCTAAGAACATCTCAGTTTGAGAAGGATTCGATGGCTGACTTGTCTAGCGCGCAGCAAGACCTGGCCGGGTATGACCCGCGGGCCTTTGAGCCGGTGGCGGTCACCGTGGACGTGGTGACGCTGACCATCCGTGACGGGGTGCTGAGCGTGCTGCTGGTGGAGCGCGGCGTTCCGCCGTTTGTGGGGCAGTGGGCGCTGCCGGGCGGGTTCGTGAGGTCCGGTCCGGCGGCGGAGGACCTGGACGAGGCGGCCGTCAGGGAACTGGGCGAGGAGACGGGGCAGCACCTGGGGCGGATCCACCTGGAGCAGCTCGCCACCTACGGCACCCCCGACCGTGACCCGCGGATGCGGGTGATCTCGGTGGCGTACCTGGTGTTCGCGCCGGAACTACCCGAACCGCAGGCGGGAAGCGACGCCCGGGCCGCGGCGTGGGTGCCGGTGGGGTCGCTCGGGCTGGCCGAGGGCGGAGGCGGGCAGCGGCCGGGCACCACGCGCAGGCTCGCGTTCGACCACGCGCGGATCCTGGCCGACGGGCTGGAGCGGGCGCGGGCCAAGCTCGAGTACACGCCGCTGGCGACCGCGTTCGTGGCCGAGGAGTTCACGATCTCGGAGCTGCGGGCGGTATACGAGACCGTCTGGGGCGAGCGGCTGCACGCGGGGAACTTCCACCGCAAGGTGCTGTCGGTTCCCGGGTTCGTGGAGAGCACGGGCGAGACGACCCAAAGCGGCGGCCCGCGCGGTGGGCCGCGGTCCCGGCTATACCGGCGGGGCGACGCGCGACTGCTGCACCCGGCCCTGCTGCGGCCCGGACGCGAGGACGCGGTCCGATGAGCACGGCGCGGGCCGCGGACCTGCCCAGCGCCGAGGATGCGGTCCGATGAGTGCCACGTGGGCAGGCGACCTGACCAGCGCGGAGGCTATCGCGCTCATCGAGGCCGCGGGCGGGCCCGGGGACCTGTTCGGTGAAGACGCCGGACGCAGCTACCGCCGGCTGGCCCGGCTGACCCACCCCGATGCTTACCCGGGAGATTCTCGCGCCGCCGCGGCGTTCGCCAAGCTGACGGAGCTGTGGCAGCGCCACCAGGACCGGTGCGGTCCGCTCGTGGTTCGGGGTGATATCGCCAACCTGTACGCGACCCGGCAGGGGCTGCTGAAGATCGCCCGCGACCCGGGCGACAACGACCTGATGCGCCGCGAGGCCGCGGCCCTCAGCCAGCTCGACAGCCAGGTGGACGCGACCCTTCGGGCCTACTTTCCGCAACTCGTCGAGGCGCAACGACGGCAAGACCCGCTTACGGGCGTCCTGCGCCGCGCCAACGTGGTCGCCCGGTTGACCGGGTTCCGCACGCTGGCCGAGGTGCAGGCCGCGTTCCCGCTGGGCCTTGACCCCAGGGACGCGGCGTGGATGTGGCGGCGCCTGCTGGTCGCGCTAGGTGCGGCGCATCGCGCGGGCCTGGTTCACGGCGCCGTACTGCCGGAGCACGTGATGATTCACCCTCGCCAGCACGGTCTGGTGCTGGTGGACTGGTGTTATTCCTGCCCGGCTCCGGACGGCCAGGTCAGGGCCCTGGTCAAGCGGTACCTGTCTTGGTACCCGCCCGAGGTGCTGAGCGAGCACACGGCCGGTCCTGACCTGGATATCTGGCTCGCTACCCGGTGCATGACCGAGCTGATCGGCAGCCGCATGCCGGCCGCGATGGCCTCGTTCGCCCGCGGTTGCCTGCTGGCCAACCCGGCCCGGCGCCCGAGCGACGCCTGGGAGTTGCTGGCCGAGCTCGACGAGCTGCTCGGACGGCTTTACGGGCCCCGTACGTTCCGCCCCTTCGCCGTGCCCGCTACCACCGGGCCGGTTTAGGGATCAGTGAAAGGAGACCCACCATGGGTAGCGGACGATGGTCAACCAATGTCTACGACGCTGCGGCGCGGTTCCGCGCCGCCACCGGGTCCAGCGCCTTCGCCTACAGCGACAGCGGCGCGGCGCGGGCCCACCCGGCGCTGGACCCGTACGGCGTTTCGGTCAGGGAGAGCCGGGACTCGGCCGAGCACCCGCAGTCCCTGGCGATCGCCGTCCTGTTCGACGTGACCGGCTCGATGCGCGATGTGCCCCGCGCGCTGCAGGCCAGGCTCCCACAACTGCTCGGGCTGTTGCTCCGCAAGGGTTACGTGGCCGATCCGCAGATCATGTTCGGCGCGATCGGGGACGCCACCTGCGACCACGCACCCTTGCAGGTCGGCCAGTTCGAGTCCGACAACCGGATGGACGACGACCTCGGCCGGATCCTGCTGGAGGGCGGCGGCGGGGGGCAGAAGACCGAATCCTACGAGTTGGCGCTTTACTTCATGGCCCGGCACACGGAGACCGACTGCTACTCCAAGCGCCGCAAGCGCGGGTACCTGTTCATCATCGGCGACGAGATGGCCTACTCGCGGGTCAAGCCGGCCGAGGTCAGCCGGGTGATCGGCGACGGCCTGGAGGCCAGCCTGGACCTGAACGCGCTGATGGCCGAGGTCACCGCCCGGTGGGATACCTACTACATCCTGCCGGCGGGCGCCAGCTACGTGGGCGACACGGAGGTCCTCGGGTTCTGGCGCCGCCTGCTCGGCCAGAATGTGATCGAGCTGGCCGACCTGGACGCGGTGTGCGAGACCATCGCGCTGACCGTGGGCCTGGGCGAGGACGCGATCAGCCTGGATGACGGCCTGGCCGACCTCGGCGATGTCGGGTCGGCGGCCGGGCCGGCGGTCTCGCGGGCGCTCGCGGTCATCGGGGTCGGGCACGCCCGGCTCGAACTGGCCGGCGACCCAGGCGACCTGGACGGGCCGAGCGGGAACCTCCGGCTATGAACCACGTCATCGTGACCGACCTCGGGTACGGGGACTCGGGGAAGGGCGGGGTAGTGGATTGGTTGTGCGGGGACTCGGGCCAGGGCGGAGGCGTCGCGGCGGGGCGGGGACTCGGGCAGGCCGGGGCGGTCTGCGCGGTGGTCAGGTTCAACGGCGGGGCGCAGGCGGCGCACAACGTGGTGACCGATGACGGACGGCACCACACGTTCGCCCAGTTCGGGTCGGGGAGCTTTACGCCCGGGGTGCGGACGCACCTGTCGCGGTTCATGCTGGTCGATCCGCTGGCCCTGGCCGCCGAGGCCGCGCATCTCGCCTCGGTCGGTGTGCACGACGCGCTCGACCGGCTGACCGTCGACCGCGACGCGCTGCTCACGACGCCTTACCACCGGGCCGCGAACCGGGCCAGGGAGCTGGCCCGGGGGCGGGACCGGCACGGCTCCTGCGGCATGGGTATCGGCGAGACCATGCGCTACGCGCTCGACCACCCTGACGACGCGCCGCGCGTGGCGGACTGCACCGCTTCCCCGGCGCTCGCCCGCAAGCTGGCCGGGCTCCGCGAGCGGCTGACTGATGAGCTCGGGCCGCTGGACGCCCCTGGGGTGGCCGACGTGTGCGATGCCTATCTGGCCTTCGCGGGTCGGGTCGCGCTGGTCGACGGCGGCTACCTGCACCGGCTGCTTCGGATGGGGCCGGTGGTGTTCGAGGGTGCGCAGGGCGTCCTGCTTGACGAGTGGCGCGGCTTCCACCCCTACACCACCTGGTCCACGACCACGTTCGCCAACGCTGAGACGCTGCTGGCCGAGGCCGGAGAAACGGCGCTCCGGCTCGGCGTGATCCGCTGTTACCTGACCAGGCACGGGCCCGGCCCGTTCGTGACCGAGGACGCCACGCTGGAACTGCCCGAGCCGCACAACGGCCACGGAACCTGGCAGGGCGCGTTCCGGGTCGGGCACCAGGACGCGGTCGCGCTGCGGTACGCCGTCGAGGTCGCTGGCGGCGTGGACGCCGTGGCGCTCACGCACCTGGACACCGCCGCGCGGCATCCGCTGCGGCTGTGCCGGTCTTACCAGGTCGACGGGCAGCGGCTGACCCGGATCGCGCCGGGCCCGGCGTGTGACCTGCGGTGGCAGGAACGGCTCACCGGGATGCTGCTGCGCGCCCGGCCGGAGTACTCCGACCCGGGTGGTGACTGGCCGGGTGTTATCGAGGAAGTCGTCGGCGCGCCGGTTGTTCTGCGGTCGTTCGGGCCGACCGCCGGCGACAAGCGCGCCATCCAGGCGGCACTACCGGTCTGACATGCCCGACAATGGCGGGATGACTGCAGGGGGTTCGGCCCCGCACCTGCCCGCCAGGGCGCGGCGCGCGGCGCGGCGCTTCGCGGAGATCGTCTGCCCGCCGGAGATGACGGCACACCACCGGACGGACCGGGTGCTCGGCGAGCTCGAGCTGATGCTGGCCGCCCTGGCGCCTGAGGCGCGGAAGGCCCTGACCATCACGCTGGTCGTCCTCGATCAGGCCGCGCGCCTGCGCCGGAGGTCACGAGGGCGGCGCTTCAGCCAGCTCGACGACGATGCCGCCGAGGCGTACATCCGGGCGGTCCTCGCGAGCGGCAGCGTCCCCGCCGAGTTCGTCCGGCGGCTCAAGAGCCTGGTCGTGATGTGCTACTACGAGCTCCCGACGGTCCAGCGGGAGATCGGGTATGACCCCGCGCCCTACATCGCCGCCGTGACCAGGCGCCGCCTGGAGTCCTACGGGCCCGAGATCCGCGAGGGCGAGGCCGCGGTCACCGCCCGGGAGGAAGGGGGCGCGGAGGAAGAGGGTGTGGCGGAAGGGGGCGCGGGGGCCGAAGGTGTGAGGGTCGACGGCATCCGGGACGAGGGCGTGGGAGAAGAGGGCGCAGGAGGAGGGGCCTGGGAGAAGAGGGCCTGGGAGAAGAGGGCCTGGTGGTGGAGGGGGGAACGGGACGGTGACTACCCCGGCGGGGCTTTCTACGCAGGCCGACGTTACCGGGGACCTGAACCTGGAGTGCGGGGTGGTGATCATCGGGTCGGGGGCGGGTGGGGCAACCGTGGCCGCCGAACTCGCCGAGGCGGGGGTCGACGTGGTGGTCCTCGAGGAGGGCGGCTACCACACGACAGAGTCGTTCCGGCCCGAGACCGGGCGGGCCCTGCGGACCTTGTACCGCGACGGTGGCGGCGGGGCGACGATCGGGCGGCCGTCGGTGCTGTTCGCCGAGGGGCGGTGTGTCGGCGGGTCGACGGTGGTCAACGGGGGGATGTCGTGGCGGACCCCGGCCGGGGTCCTGGAGCGCTGGGCGAAGCAGGACGGCGTGCTGGAGATCAGCGAAGCCGAGATGGACCCGTTCTTCGCCAGGTTCGAGGCCCGGAACTCGGTCGGGCTGCAGGACCCGGAGACGATCGGGCGGAACTCGCTGCTGCTTAAGGCCGGCGCCGACGCCAAGGGGTGGGCCATCGTCGCGAACCGGCGCAACCAGTTGCACTGCGCGGGCACGAGCAACTGCAGCAACGGGTGCCCGACCGGCGCCAAGCGCTCGATGGTGCTGACCAGCGTGCCGCGGGCGCTGGCGTTCGGGGCCCGGGTCATCGCCGACTGCCGGGTGGACCGGGTCACCGTCTCGGGGGGCACCGCGACCGGGGTCACCGGTCACGTGGTCAGGCCCGGCGGGCGCCCTGGCCCGCGGGTGGTCGTCCGGGCCCGGGCGGTGATCGTGGCCGGGGGGGCGCTCGAGACGCCCGCGCTGCTGCTGCGGTCGGGCCTGCGGTCGGCCTCCGGGAAGCTCGGGCGCAACCTGTCCCTGCACCCCAACGCCAACGTGGTCGGGTTCTTCGACTTCGACGTCACCGGCTGGCAGGGCGTCCACCAGGCGTTCCAGGTCCGGGAGTTCTTGGCCGACGGGATCATGATGAGCGCGCAGAACCTGACGCCTTCGATGCTGGCCGGGGTCATGCCCGGGTACGGGCGCGGGCTCGGCGAGATGATGGCGGACTACAACCGGGTCGTGACCGCCGGCCCGCTGATCGAGGACACCGGGACCGGGCGGGTCCGCAACCTCCCGGGACTGGGGAAGCAGGTCTTCTACCGGGTCACCGAGAAGGACGCGGAGCGCGTGGTCCGCGGCGTGGAACTGACCGCCGAGGCGCTGTTCGCGGCGGGCGCGCGGCGGATCGTGCTCCCCTTCAACGGCGCGCCCGACGTCCGTGACCCCGGCGACCTGCGCCGCCTGCTGGCCAGCCCGGTGCCCCGGCGGTCGCTCGAGCTCTACTCGATCCACCTGATGGGCACCGCGCGGATGAGCGAGGATCCGCGGCGCGGCGTGGTCGACAGCTTCGGGGCGTTCCACGGCGTGCGCGGTCTTTTCGTCTGCGACGCCAGCGTGTTCCCCGGGCCCATCGGGATCAACCCGATGGAGACGGTGATCGCGCTGGCCATGCGGAACGCGCGGCGGCTGATCGAGCAGCGGAGCCGCTACGCCCTCTGACCAAAGCTAGTGCCAGATCGCGACCGGGGTGCCGGGGACGTACTCGAACCCCGCGTTGGGATTGCCCGTGGGCGCCGAGGACAGGTGCGAGTAGTCGATGTCGAACACGTACTCCACACCGGCCGCGACCTTGTGGAAGGTGGGGTTGGGGCCCACGATGGTGCCGTTGTCGGTGAACGACCCGTCGGCGTAGTAGAACTGCTTGGGGTTGATGATGAACCCGTCGGCGCCGCCGATGATGGTCCAGGCGATGATCGAGCCGGTGCCGGACTGGTCGCCCTGGGTGGAGAGTTCGGCGATGCGCGAGCCCTCCGGGGTCGTGTACCACGAGAAGAAGTCCGGGTCGGAGTTGTCCGTGCCCTTGAGCATCGCCACCGGCTGGGTGAGTCCCTTCACGGCCCACAGGCGGGAGGTGCTCTCGTCCAGCAGGCAGGACGCGATCTCGACCTTGTCGAGGGTCCCTCCGGTGTTGAAGGCCACGATGCAGACCGGCGCGCGGGCGTTCAGCCAGGCCTGGTCCTGGGCCAGGATGGCGGCCTGGCCGGCCGCGGAGGCGGCGGCGTACTTGGCCTGCTGCACGGCGTCGATCGCGGCGTCGGTGTTCTCTGTCTTGGTTTCGAAGCACTGCTCCATCGATAGCGTCGTCGTCTGGCTGCCGCAGTTAGCCGGGGCAGGCTTGATCATCGCCGGGTGGCCGGGGTCGAACGGCTCGGCGATGCTGATGAACCCCGCCGCGCTGGCCGGGCTGGTAGAAGAGGCCGAGTGGGTCGAGGTGGGCGGGGCGCTCGTACTGCTGCTCGACGACGACGAACTGCTGCAGCCGGCCGCCAGGCTGATGACGCCGGCGAACAACGCTGCCCGTGCCAGGTATCCGCGCCTCCCACGACCCATCGCGAGCATGCTCGCTCACCCCTCCCGGACTCCCGCTACGTTGGCGACGATCGTAGCGGTAACGAGGATGGGACGGGGACGGCGAGGACGTCGGCGGCTACGGCTCCGTTCGGACCGCAGATCAGCGGGTTGATGTCGAGCGCGTCCAGGACGTCGCCCAGGTCGCAGGCGAGGGCCGAGAGGCCCGTGATGGCGTTCGCGATCGCGTCGAGGTCGGCGGCGGGCTGACCGCGGACGCCCGCCAGGATCCGGGCGAGGCGGAGGCGGGCGAGTACCGCGCGGGCCTGCGAGGGGGTGACCGGGGGAAGCACCACCGCTCGTTCGGCCAAAATTTCTACGAGAAGACCGCCGGCCCCGATGACCAGGAGCGGGCCGAGAGCGGGATCGCGCGTCAGGCCCAGCGCGACCTCCGCGCCCGCCGGGGCCGTCTCGCACACCAGCACGCGCGGGCCGAGCCGGTCGGCCAGGTCGTCGTAGGCGTCGACGACGGCCTGGAGGTCGTCGAGGCCCAGGCACACTCCCCCGACGTCCGACTTGTGCGCGATGTGCGGCTCGTCGGTCTTGAGGACCACCGGGTAGCCGATCTCGGCGGCCGCGTCGAGGGCTTCGGCCCTGGTGACGACCGACCTGGCGCGGACGGCCGGGATGCCGTAGTCGCGCAGCAGGTCGAACAGGGTGGCGCTGTCCGGGGTGCCGCGCGCGAGCAGGCGGGCCCAGCGCTGACGGCGTTCGGGGTTCGGGGGCTCGGGGTCGGCGGGCGGCGGCTGGGGGCGGTCGGCGTGTTCTAGCAGGTGGCGCAGGGCGAGCAGGCCGCTGCGGGTGCCCTCGAGGACCGGGACGCCCGCGGTGCGCAGCGTGGCCGCGGCGACCGGATCCACGGTGGCGGGCAGCCCGGCCAGGATGGCGACCGGCTTATCGGTGCTGGACGCGGTGGTGATCACCGCGAGCGGGTAGGCCTCGTCGCCGTCCCACTCGGGCGCGAGGTCGACGGCGAGGGCGACCGCCGCCACCGCCGGGTCGGCCGCCAGCGCGGACATGCAGTCCGCGACCAGCGGCTCGATGTCCTTGCCGGTCCCCCACAGGTCCAGCGGGTTGGCCGGCTCCAGGCCCGGGTCGAGCGCGGCCGCCAGCCGGGCGGTGGTCTGGGGACCGATCGGGGCGAACGGGACGCCGAGCTCGGCGGCCAGGTCCGCGAGGTGCGCGCGTTCCAGGCCCGAGTCGTGGACGGTGGCGATGCCGCCGCCCGGGGCGCAGCGGCGGCCGGACGCGAAGAGCTCCAGCGTGTCGGCCAGCTCGGCCAGGTCGCGGACCCGGTGGACGCCGTACGCGCCGGCTAGCGCCTCCCACGCGCCGTCCGCCGCGGCCAGCGCGCCCGAGTGGGCGTTGACCAGCGCCTTTCCGGCCGGCGACCCGCCGACGCTGAGCAGCACGACCGGCACGTCCGCGTTCAGCGCGTCGGCCAGCACCTCGCGTAGCTGGTGGCCGTCCCTGATCGCCTCGAGGACCAGGGCCAGGACCCTGGTCTCGGGCAGGCTCAGCGCGTACCGCGCGTAGGCGGGGGTGGCGGTGACGAGTTCCTGCCCGGGCGAGACGGCCAGGGTGAACCCGAACCCGCGGCGCGCGTTCAGCATCGCGGTGAACACCGACCCCGAGTGGGTGATCAGGGCGACCGGCCCGGCCGGCACCGGGTCGGGCAGGAGGTAGCCGACGGCGAACAGCCCGCGGGCCAGGTTCACGAACCCCATGCACCCGGCCCCGCAGAGCGCCATGCCCGCGTCTTTGGCGGTGGCGGCCAGGCGGTCTCTCAGCCCGCTAGATCCCGGGAGCCCGGTGGATTCCGGGGGGTCGAAGGCACTGCCAAAGATGATGGCCGAACGAGCGTTGGCCCGGGCCGCCGCGGCCAGCTGCTCCTCCAGCGCGGTGTCCGGTACGGCCAGGACGGCCAGGTCGACCGGCTCGGGCAGGTCGGAGAGCCCGGGCAGGCAGCGGACGCCGCCGATGTCGGAGTACCGCGGGTTCACCAGGTAGGTGCGCGGCCGGGAGGCGCTCCGGCCGACTTCGCGGATCA
Source organism: uncultured Actinomycetes bacterium (assembly GCA_963795795.1). Classification (GTDB taxonomy): domain Bacteria; phylum Actinomycetota; class Actinomycetes; order Streptosporangiales; family Streptosporangiaceae; genus Palsa-504. Next base: position 207,449 of record CAWCJS010000005.1, read on the forward strand.
TCCGCTCGCCGAGGCTGCCCGGGCGCGCGCTGGCGCCGACCAGGGCGATGCTGCGGGCCTCCAGCATCGCCCGGACGGTCTCGTCGGTGTGCGCCTGCGACAGCGTCTGCTTCTGGGGCTGGGGGGTCAGGGGCGGCGCCGTCACCGGCGGCCCGGGCGGCGGATGGCGGGCCTGCGGAGGGCGGGCCTGCTGATGGCCGGCCTGCTAATGGCGGAGCGGCGGTCGGCCATCGCGGCCTTGGCCGCCTGCATGCCGGGGATGCCGCACACGCCGCCGCCCGCGTGGGTCGCGGAGCTGGCGTAGTACATGCCGGGGACGGGCGTCCGGTAGTCGGCGAAGCCCGGTGCGGGGCGCATGTGGAACAGCTGCTCCAGGGACAGCTCGCCGTGGAAGATGTTCCCGCCGACCAGGCCGTAGTCGTGCTCCATCTCGTAGGGGCCAACGACGTCGCGGTGCAGGATCGCGCTCTTGAAGTTCGGCGCCACCTCGTTGTAGCAGTCGATCATCCGGTCCGCGTAGGCCTGGAGTTCCTCGGTGTGGGGCTGTTCATTCCAGTCGGACGGAACCCACTGGGTGAAGAGCGACATGATGTGGTAGCCCTCGGGGCACAGCGTGGTGTCGAACGCGGTCGGTATGACCCCGTCGGCGAAGGGCCGGGCGGCCGGGCGGCCCTCGCGCGCGTCCTGGAAGGCGCGCTCGATGTACGGCATGTAGGGGGCCATCTCGACCGAACCGGTGTGGTGTTCCTGCAGGTTCGTGCCGGGGTCGGCGGTGAAGTCGGGCAGCTCGGCCAGGGCCAGGTTGATCTTGACAACGCCGCTGCGGGTCTTCCAGTGCTCGATGTCGCTCACGAAATCGTCGGGCAGGTTCTCGCGGCCCACGTGGTCCAGGAACGCGATGCGCGGGTGCACTGAGGAGACGACGACCTTGGCCGTGAGCTGCTGGCCGTTCTCGAGTTCGACGCCAGCGGCGCGGCCGTTACGGATAAGGACCTTGCCGACCTTGGCGTCGGTGCGGATCTCGGCGCCGGCCTCGAGGGCCGCCTTGGCGATCGTGTCGGCCACGGCGCCCATGCCGCCCTCCTGGAAGCCCCAGTTGCCCAGGTGCCCGTCGCCGACGTCGCCGATCGAATGGTGCGCCATTACGTAGGCGGTGCCGGGCTCGTAGGGGCCGGCCCAGGTGCCGATCACGCCGTTGACCGCGAGCGCCCCCTTGACCTGCGGCGATTCGAACCAGTCGTCGAGCAGGTCGGCGATCGAACATCGTCATCAGCCGGGTCACGTCGGCGATCGTGCGGACGTCCAGGTTGCGGTGGCGCCAGGCGAGCCTGAGCGTTTCCTTGAGGTCGTTCGGCTTGCGGGAGCCGAGGTTCGGCGGCACGGTGAGGAGTAGCGGGCCGAGCACCTCGGCCAGCCCGGCCAGCCAGGCGTCCCAGCGGGGCATCGCCTCGGCGTCCTTCTTGGACCAGCGGGAGATCTCCTCGTAGTTGCGCTTGGCGTCGTCGGCGTAGATCTTGATCGACCCGCCCTCGGGGAAGGCCTGGTAGTACGGGCCCATCGGGAAGATCTTGTAGCCGTGCCGGGCCAGGTCCAGGTCGTTGATGATGGTCGGCGGCATCAGCGACATCACGTAGGACAGGCGGGTGACCTTGAACTCCGGCGCGTCGGGCCAGGGGGCTTCGGTGGTCGCGGCGCCGCCGGTCTTTGGTCGCGCCTCGAGTACGAGCGTCCGGGCGCCGGAACGCGCCAGGTACGCCGCAGCGACCAGGCCGTTATGCCCGCCGCCGACGATGATCGCGTCGTAGTCGTGGTGGGCCTTGGGGGCCTTGGGGGCCTTGGGGGCCTTGGGGGTCGCGTCCGTTGCCTTGGTTGCCTTCGTAGCCATGAAGATCTCGTGCCTCCCAGCACTCCCCCGCGCCTCCCCGGTGCCCCTGCGGCGCCTGCTTGGTTCTTCCTCTACCTTTAGTACCGGTGGTTGTGGTTGTCGGCGCGGCGGAAAGTTTGACTGAATGTTCAGTCTAGAAGCTGCTACGATTACTCACAAGGCCGCCGGCGAGGGAACGGCCAGGAGACGAGGACCGGCACATGAAGGAGCCCGCTGGCACCGCCACGGTCCCCCGGGGATCCGGGGTCCCGCGGCCGTCTGGTGCGCCGCGCGAGTCCGGGGGGCCTAGGGACGCCGAACAGCGCCGCGAGCAGATGCTCCGCGCCGCGCTCGAGGTGATCACCGAGCGGGGGTACGCCGACACCAGGATCTCCGATGTCGCCGAGCGCACCGGGACGAGCCCGGCCCTCGTCATTTACTACTTCAAGACCCGCGACCAGCTGCTCACCGAGGCGATCAGGTACTCGGAAGACGCCTGGTACGCGGAATACCTGCGGCGGACGGAGAACCTCCCGACCGCGGCCGACCGGCTGGCCGAGCTCGTCGCCAACGCGTGCCTGCCGGGGACCGACGGGGAACCGCCCAGCTACTGGCTGATGTGGCTGGACCTGTGGGCGCTGTCGCCGCGGAGTCCGGGGGCGGCCGCGATCCGGCAGAAGTCCGACGAGCGGTGGCGGTCGGCCATCCGCTCCGTTGTGCTGGCCGGCCAGGAGGCGGGCGAGTTCGCACAGGTCAACGCCGACGACTTCACGATCACGCTGGCGGCCGTGCTCGACGGGCTGGCGGTGCAGATCGGGGTCGAGGACTCGGAGGTGCCGCCGACGCGCGCCTACGAGCTGGCCATGCGGTTCGCGGCCGGGCAGCTGGGGTTCGACTGGAAGCCCGCGGCCAAGCGGGCGCGCAAGCGCAGCCGGTAGCTTTTAGGCGAAGCCGGTAGCTTTTCAGGACGAAGGAGGTGCGCCGTGGCCGGAGGAAGCATCGAGCTCTGCGGGCTGACGAAGAAGTTCAGCGAGGTCGCGGTCGACAACATCGACCTGACCGTGGCCAGCGGTGAGTTCTTCTCCCTGCTGGGCCCTTCGGGATGCGGTAAGACCACCACGCTGCGGCTGGTCGCCGGGTTCGAGCAGCCGACCTCGGGCACCATCCTGCTCGACGGGGTAGACGTGTCGGGCGTGCCGCCGCATCGCCGGAACGTCAACACGGTGTTCCAGAGTTACGCGTTGTTCCCGTTCCTGTCCGTGGCCGACAATGTGGCGTTCGGGCTGCGGCACCGCAAGCTGACCAAGGCCGATCTGACCAAGCGGGTCAACGAGGCACTCGAGCTCGTACGGATGACGTCGTTCGCCAAGCGGCGTCCCGGCCAGCTATCCGGCGGCCAGCAGCAGCGCGTCGCCCTGGCGCGGGCGCTCGTGCTGAACCCGGCGGTGCTCCTGCTCGACGAGCCGCTCGGCGCGCTCGACGCCAAGCTGCGCCGCTCGCTCAAGGTTGAGCTGAAGGCGCTGCAGGAACGCGTCGGCATTACCTTCCTCTACGTCACCCATGATCAGGAGGAAGCGCTGACCATGTCCGACCGGCTGGCGGTCATGAACGCCGGCAAGATCGTGCAGATCGGCACCCCGCGCGAGGTCTACGAGGAACCCGCCGACACCTACGTGGCCGACTTCCTCGGGGCCGCCAACCTGATGGAAATCTGGGTGAGCTCGGCCGGGCCCCCCGCCGCGCTCCGGCTCGGAGACTGGGCCCTGACCTCGACTCGGTGCGAGGCCGCCGTTGACGGCGGTGGCGACTTCACCGGCAAGGCGCACGCGGTGATCAGGCCGGAGCGGGTGCGGATCGAGGCGCACGGGTCACCCGGCGACAACCGCGTCCCCGCCATGGTGGAGCGCGTGGTCTTCCTCGGCGCCTCCACTCAGGTGCTGCTGCGCCTCGCGCCGGGTGTCCCGCTGCAGGCGCTGATGCAGAACGACGGCGAGCGCCCGGACCTGGCGCAGGGCACGCCCGTGCATTGCTACCTGCCGCCCGACGCGCTCCGGGTCCTGGCCGGCGCTGCGGGCGAGGTCCCCGTGGCCGAAGACGAGCCGCTGGTCGCGACCTAGGGAGTACTGGCTTCCGGGTCTAGGCCCCGGAGCATCGTCTCCATGGTCGCTTGGTAGGTGGCTTCGGCGTCCGGGGTGAGGACCAGGCCCTGGAGTTCCAGGGTCACGGCGCCGTGCACCGCGCTCCAGAGCTGCTGCGCGACCTCGCGCGGGTCCGGCGCGCGGATGGCGCCGGCGGCCGCCGCTAGCTCGACGTTCCTGACCAATGCGTCGAACGCCGCTATCGCGTGCTCCGCGACCTCCGGCGTGTCGAAGTCGTGCGGCAAGGCGCCCTCGAACATGATCGCGTAGTAGTGCCGGTTGGTCAGGGCGAAGGTCCGGTAGCGCAGGCAGCAGGCCCGTAGCCGGTCCAGCGGGTCGGGCTGATCCCCGCCGGCGATCGAGGCCCGGAGCGCGTCGAACCCGCGGATCAAGAGGGCGTCGACCAGCCCGTCCTTGCCGCCGAGCCGGTTGTATACGCCCATGGGGGCGATGCCCGCCTCGGCGGCCACCGTCCGGACCGTGACCGCCCCGGGCCCGTCCCTGATGAGCACGGCCTCGGCGGCGGCGATCAGTTCCCGCTCGATATCGCTGCTTGGCGTCCGCTGCCGCCGCGCGGGCGCGCCGGGGGTGCCCTGCGCGTCGGGGGTGCTTTGCGGGGAGCTCATGGTGACCATCTTCTCGCCATCTCGCGCCCGTTCCTATCCGCGTCGGCCCGTGCCGCGGCGTTCGGGCCAAAAGCACTTGACTTTTTATAGAACATCGTCCTATAAATATAGTACGAGATTCTATAGGAGGTCAACGTGACTACTACCACCGCTACCGCGACTCCCCCAGTCCAGACCGACAGGCGCCGCTGGTTGGTGCTGGCCGTGCTGTGCCTGAGCGTGCTGCTGGTCGTGGTCGACAACACGATCGTCAACGTGGCCCTGCCGACGATCAGCCGCACGCTGTCGGCTTCGACCCAGGGCCTGCAGTGGATCGTGGACGCGTACACGCTCGTCTTCGCCGGCTTGCTGGTGGTCGGCGGGAACATCGGCGATCGCCTCGGCCGGCGCCGGGTGCTGCAGGTCGGGCTGGTCTTGTTCGCGATCACCTCGGTCGCGGCGGCGCTGTCCCGCACCACGGGTGAGCTGATCGCCAGCCGCGCCGCGATGGGCGTCGCCGCTGCGCTGATCTACCCGGCCACCCTGGCGCTGCTGACCAACGCGTTCACCAACGAGCGCGAGCGCGCCACCGCCATCGGCATCTGGTCGGGCGTGTCCGGCCTGGCGGTGGCGATCGGACCGGTGACCGGTGGCCTACTCCTGCGGCACTTCGCCTGGAGTTCCGTCTTCTACGTCAGCGTGCCCACCGTGATCGTGGCGGTGGTGGCCGGGATGCGCCTGCTCCCCGAGTCGCGTGACCCGAACGCGGGACGGTTCGACCCGCTCGGCGCGCTGCTATCGGTCGGCGGCGTCGGCCTGCTGGTCTGGACCGTCATCGAGGCCCCGCTGCACGGCTGGGCGTCGGCCACCACCCTCGGCGGGTTCGCCGGGTCGGCGGCCATCCTCGCGGCGTTCGCCTGGTCGCAGACGCGGCGCCCGGACCCGATGCTCGACGTCCGGCTGTTCAGGAACCCCCGGTTCTCCGCGGCTGCCGGGGCCATCGCGCTGGCGTTCTTCGGCCTGTTCGGGTTCATCTTCCTCATCACGCAGTACTTCCAGCTGGTCCGCGGGTGGGACCCGCTGCGGGCCGGGGTGGCCACCCTGCCGTTCGCGATCGTGACCGGCGCGATGTCCCCCGTCGCGATCGTGCTGATGAAGCGGTTCGGCACCAAGGTGGTCGTGAGTGCGGGCCTGGTCCTGATGAGCGCCGGCTTCCTGGTCGCCGCGGGGACGACCATCGACGCCGCCTACTGGGGCCGGATCATCATCTCGATGGTCCTGATGTCCTCCGGGCTCGCCCTGACGGCCAGCCCCGCGACCGAGGCGATCATGGGCGCGCTGCCGCTGGCCAAGGCGGGCGCGGGCTCGGCGGTCAACGACACGACCCGCGAGCTCGGCGGCACGCTGGGCGTGGCGATCGTCGGGTCGGTGATGAGCTCGGCCTACAGCAGCCACCTGGTCACCACGCTGCGCGGGCTCGGCGCGCCGGCCGGAGCGACCTCGCTGGCTCAGCAGTCCGTGGTCGCCGGGCTGCGGGTGGCCGCCAAGCTGCCGCCGGTGGTGCGGGAGGCGGCGGCTAGCGGCGTTCGGCAGGCGTTCATCACGGGGTTGCACAGCGGCTCGCTGGTGGCGGCCGGTGCGACCGCAGTGGCGGCGATTGCCACCCTGGCCTTCCTGCCCGCGCGGGTGCGCCGGCCTGCTGCCGCCGCCTAGGCGTAGGTGCTGATGGCACTGGCTAGGTTCTTGATGGCCGCCAGTCCCTCGGGCTGGCGGCCATCGACGGTGATGGCTCCCGGTTACCCGGCGGCCACCTGCTGCTCGTACTGGGCCGGCCCGGCCATTACCACGGCCGCCAGCACCACCGCGACCGCCCACACCCCGGCCAGCCACCGGGCACCCCGGCGCGTTCCTGCGCTCATCAGATGCTCCTGTCCTGCGGACGGCCTGTGCCTGCCGCCTGGCCGCCTTTTCCCCATATTGACGCCTGATGGCCGCATCTGGTTAGGTCTCTGCTGGCCGGCGCTGGAGTCGCCTCGGGGACCCTGTATCCGACCGTAAGCTGAGACAGTGCCCGGTCCGCGACCCATGACAGACGACCTCGTTGAGCTGCACGGCCGTTGCGGGCTGCGGTTCGCGGCGCTGGTCGCGGGGGTGGGCCCGGGACAATGGCATGATGGCACTCCCTGCTCGGAGTGGGACGTGCGGACCCTGGTCCATCACCTGCTGTACGAGCAGTACTGGGTGCCCCCGTTGTTCGAAGGCCTGGGGATCGAGCAGGTCGGCGACCGGTTCGAGGGCGACCTGATGGGCGAGGACGCCTCGGCCTGGCCGAGCGTGCTGGCTGCCTCGATCGATCAGGCGCACGCGGCGGTGGCGCGGCCGGGAGCGCTGGACCGGACCGTACACCTGTCCTTCGGCGACGCTTCCGGACGCGAGTACGTGATCCAGCTGATGGCCGACCTCGCCATCCACGGCTGGGATCTCGCCCAGGCCACCGGGCAAGACGGGACGCTCGATCCAGGCGCCGTCGCGCTGCTGCTGCCCTGGAGCGAAGCGAACGCGGAGTTGCTGGCCGGGTCCGGCATGTTCGGCGTACGAATCGACGCCGCTCTCGATGCTCCGGATGACGACCGCCTGCTGGGCCTGCTCGGGCGGGCCTCGGAGGCTGGCCGCTAGCGGTCTTGAAGGACGTAAGGGCTTATCCGGCCAATAACCCATCTACGCATCCCGGACGTCGCGGCCCAAGCCATCCCGGCATGCACGGGCTCCGGTGTCCTGGATGGCACTGGTTGATATATCTGGGTAGAGCCTTCTGAGATATATTGATGGTGAAGGAGGCAGCAATGGCCAAGACCCTAATCGAAATCGATGACGAGTACCTCGCGGCCGCTCAGCAGGCGCTGGGCACCGTTACCAAGAAGGACACGGTCAACGCCGCCCTCCGCGAGGTCGCCGCGCTGGCCGCCAGGCGGCGTGATTTGCAACGGCTCACCTCCGGCGGTCTCCCCGACCTCCAAGACGAGGACGTGATGCAGGCCGCATGGCAGCGGTAGCCCGCTACTTGGCGGACACCAGTGCGCTCGCCCGCCTACGCCATCCGGAGGTGGTAGCTGTCCTGGCGCCACTGATTGACTCAGGAGTGGTAGCGACCTGCGGTGTCATCGAGTTCGAACTCGCCTGGGCAACCCGGAGCGGCGCGGAATTTGATCAGGTACGAGCCGACCGCGACGCTGGCTACGAGTGGCTGGCCACCCACGACGAGGACTGGCGGCGTGCCCTTGACGTCCAGGCCACCCTGTGGAGAGGCGGACGTATCAGGGCGGTCGGCCTGCCTGACCTGCTGATCGCGGCGGTGGCCGAACGAGAACATGTCACCGTTTTGCACTACGACAGCGATTACGAGCTGATCGCACAAGTCACCGGTCAGCCGATGCAATGGGTTGTACCCCGTGGAACGGTTTCCTGACTGCCGCTCCCGCTACGGCCACCAAACCGGAGTCGCGGTCGGCTCCGAATTACTCATGTGCAAGCCGTACGCCGGGAGGCGAGGGTGGCCGCATGATCGAGCTTGTGCTTCTCGGGGTGGTCGCTGGCTTCCTGGCCGGCATCTCACCATGCATCCTGCCGGTCCTCCCGGTCGTGCTGGTCGCCGGCGCGACCGGCTCGCACGCTGCTGCGCAGTCGGCGGCGGACGGTACCCCGCCGAGAGCCGGCGTCGGCCGCCCGGTGGCCGTTGTCGCAGGCCTGGCGCTGAGCTTCAGCGTGCTCATCCTGGCGGGCGCGGAGATCATCTCGCTGCTGCACCTGCCCCAGGACTCGCTCCGGGACGCCGGCATCGCGCTGCTGATCTTGGTCGGCCTCGGCTACCTGATCCCGCCGCTCGGTAATCTGCTCGAGCGCCCGTTCAGCAGAATCGGGACCCGGCGACCGAGCGACCGCGGCGGCGGGTTCGTGCTAGGGCTCGCGCTCGGGGTGCTATACGTCCCGTGCGCCGGGCCGGTCCTGGCCGCCATCACCGTGGTCGGCGCGACGCACCGAGTCGGGCTGACGGCTGTCTTCGTCACGGCCGCGTTCGCGGTGGGCACCGCGATACCGCTCCTGGCCGTCGCCTTGGCCGGCGGACAGCTATCCCGCCGGGTCAGCGCCCTGCGCCGACACGCCCCGCAGGCCCGGCTCGTAGGCGGAGCCGTGCTGATCGTGATGGCGGTGGCGATCGCATTCAACGCCTTCCAGGGCCTGGAGCGCGACGTGCCAAGCTATTCGACCGCGCTGCAGGGCTCGGCCAAGGTACGCAGTCAGCTCAACGCCCTCACCGGTGTGCACGCCACCTCGCTGACCCACTGCAACCCGAATGCCACCACGCTGGTGGAGTGCGGGCCGGCCCCGCATTCACGGGCGTTACCGCCTGGCTGAACACTCCAGGCGGCAAGCCGCTGACCCTGTCCCAGCTGCGCGGCAAGGTCGTGCTCGTCGACTTCTGGACCTACTCCTGCATCAACTGCCAGCGCACGCTGCCGCATATCGAGGATTGGTACCGGAACTACGCCGCGGACGGATTCGTGGTCGTCGGCGTGCATACTCCAGAGTTCGCGTTCGAGCACGTCGTGTCCAACGTCCGGACCGAGTCGGCGGACTTCGGCGTGCGATACCCAGTCGCGGTCGACGACAACTACGAAACCTGGAATGCCTACGACAACCAGTACTGGCCCGCCGACTACCTCATCGACGCCCAGGGAAACGTGCGGCACGTGCACTTCGGCGAGGGCGACTACTCGACAACCGAGCAACTGATCCGGGAACTGCTCGCCGATGCCCATCCGGGTCTGCGGCTCCCGCCACCTACGAGCGTGCCGGACCTCACCCCGGCCGGCCAGATGAACCCGGAGACCTACGTTGGCTATGAGCGCCTGCAGTACCTGGTAGGGACCAGCGGCGTCGCGGAGAACGCGCCAGCTGTCTACCACTTCCCCCAGACCCTTCCGCTGGGCGGTCTGGGCCTGTCAGGGACGTGGACCGACTACGCGCAGGAGGCCACGGCTGGCCCCGACGCCGAGTTGGAGCTCGGCTTCCTGGCTAAGGACGTCTACCTCGTCCTTGGCGGCAGCGGAACCGTCGAGGAGAGCATCAACGGCCATCACACCGCGACGATCGACGTCGGCGGGGTCCCGAGGCTATACACCCTGTACCAGGCCGGCACCACGGGCAACGGCACGCTGCTGCTGCGCGTCTCGCCCGGCGTCCAGGCTTACGACTTCACGTTCGGCTAGCGTCCACTTCGTGGCGGCGCCGAGCTAGTCGACAGCCCGCCTGATCCACCTGCCGCGCCAGCGCCAGCACCTGCGGCCAGGTACGACCCGGATCGATGCACAGGCTCAGCTTCATCAGCGCATCATGCTCCAGCCCGGGCGAGGCCGCGTCTCGGAGTTAGGTTGCGGGACAAGATCTACATAGATAGGGTTTGCGTTGTGGTGTTCAGGCGAAACTCGTCGCCGCAGACCAGGGCGGTGCTGGCGGACCTGCTGGCCAGCCCGGGAGGGTGGCGGCACGGGTACGACATGGCCCGGCGGACCGGGCTGGCTTCGGGGACGCTGTACCCGATCCTCGGGCGTCTCTCGGACGGCGGGCTGCTGGAAACCCGGTGGGAGGACGATCCCCCGGAGGGGCGTCCGCGACGTCATCTGTACCGGCTGACCGCCGAGGGAGCCGTACTGGCCGCGGCGGTCGCGGAGCAGGCTACTGCGGGGCGCGCGACGCGAGCCCGCGGGAGGCTCCGGGAACGGCCGGCCGTGGAGGGCGCGCGATGAGCCGCGTGGTGCAGTGGCGGCTGGCTCTGGAGGGCGCGTGGTGAGCCGCCTGGCGTTGTGGTGCCTGGCCGTGGCGATCAGGCTGCTGCCGTCGCGGCGGCGCGAGCTGGGCAAGGGGATGCTGGCCGAGGCGGCGAGCGTGCCGCCCGGGCGGGCTCGGCGGGCGTGGCTGGCCGGCGGGATCTGGTTCGTGGCCGGGCAGGTCCTGTTGTACCGGTGTGCGTACTGGCTGGCGTTGTGCGGCGCGGCCGCCCTGGTGACGGCGCTGTACCGGGTCGGGAACTCCCTCGACGCCCCGGTGGTGGTGCTGGCGGGGCTGCTGGTGGTGGCGGCGGGGCTGAGCTGGGCCGTTCCGCGCCGGGCGTGGCTTTCTGCGCTGGTCATCGGTTTGGTCTTGGGGGTCACCGCGATGATCGAGGTCAAGCTCGGGGTGAGCGGTGCGTCGGTGCCTAAGCCCGGCGGGATGGTCGGCGCGGCCAACATGTTCGTGTTGCTGATTCCCGCTGGGCTCGGCGCGTACGTGGGGGCGGGTGCGCGTCGGTTGCTGCGCCGGACGCGATGATTCTGCCGGGACGCGGATAGTGCCCAAGGTTCGCCGGCGTCCGGAACGTGGCATTGAGGTGCACGCTGTCGATCTGGCCGGTCAAATGTCGGCGCCCGGAGGTACCGTGGGCGGGTGCTCGACTCGTTCCATCCTGCGATTGGCGCCTGGTTCGGGCGGAGGTTCCCGGCTGGTCCGACTGAGCCGCAGGTCGGCGGGTGGCGGGAGATCGCGGCGGGCGGGCACACGCTGATCGCGGCGCCCACGGGGTCGGGCAAGACGCTCGCCGCGTTCCTGGTGTGCATCGACCGGCTCTACCGGGCGGAGGAGGATCCGCCGGGCGGGCCACGGGTGGTCTACGTGTCGCCGCTCAAGGCGCTGGCGACGGATATCCATCAGAACCTCGAGGCGCCGCTGCGGGAGATCGCGGCGGTGGCCGGTGAACTCGGGCTGCCCGCGCCGAAGATCAGGGTGGCGGTCAGGACGGGCGACACGGCCGCCGCGGAACGCGCCGCCATGCTCAAGAACCCGCCGGACATCCTCATCACGACGCCGGAATCGCTGTACCTGCTGGTCACCGCGGAGCGGAGCCGCGCCATGCTGCGCAGCACCCGGACGGTCATCGTCGATGAGATCCACGCGGTGGCCTCCAACAAGCGCGGCTCGCACCTGGCCCTCACCCTGGAGCGGCTGGCGCACGTCGCGGAGGAGCCGGTGCAGCGGGTGGGCCTGTCGGCGACCGTGCGGCCGATCGAGACGATCGCCAGGCTCCTGGTCGGCTCGGGCGAGGATCGCGACCACCCGGACGGGTCCCCGCGGTGCGCGATCGTGGATTCCGGGCACCGCAGGCAGCTGGATCTCGCGCTGGAGATCCCCGACGACGAGCTCGGCGCGGTGCCCACCGGGGCGCAGATGGTGCAGATCCTGGACCGGATCACGGGGCATATCAGCCAGCACCGGACGACGCTGGTGTTCGTCAACACCAGGAGCATGGCCGAGCGGGTCGCGCACCAGCTCGGGGAGCGGCTCGGTGAGGAGCTAGGCGCGTACGTGGCCGCGCATCACGGGTCGCTGTCCAAGGGGCGCAGGCAGCGGGTCGAGGCGCGGCTGCGCGCCGGGGACCTGCGGGCCCTGGTGGCGACGGCCTCGCTCGAGCTCGGGATCGACATCGGGCCGGTCGAGCTGGTGTGCCAGATCGGCTCGCCGCGCAGCATCGCCACCTTCCTGCAGCGGGTGGGGCGGTCCAATCACACGCGCAGCGGGACGCCGGCGGGGAAGCTGTACCCGACGACGCGGGATGAGCTGGTGGAGTGCGCCGCGCTGCTGCGCGGGGTTCGGAGCGGGCGGCTGGACGCCATTGTGGTACCGCGCCGCCCGCTGGACATCCTGGCGCAGCAGATGGTGGCGGAGTCCGCCGCCGAGCAGTGGGCCGAAGGTTCGCTGTTCGAGCTGGCCCGGCGGGCGGCGCCGTTCAAGGACCTCTCCCGCGAGGACTTCGATGACGTCACCGAGCTGCTCGCCGAGGGGATCCGGACGGGCCGCGGCCGGCGGGCGTACTACCTGCACCGCGACCAGGTGAACGGGACCGTCAAGGGCCGGCGCGGGGCCCGGCTGGCCGCGCTGACCTCCGGTGGGGCCATCCCCGAGCTGGGCGACTTCCGGGTCATCGCCGAGCCCGACGAGGCGCAGGTCGGGTCGGTCCACGAGGAGTGGGCGGTCGAGAGCAGGCCGGGCGACGTGTTCCTGCTCGGCACGCACTCCTGGCGGATCCGCCGGGTGGAGCCGGGGACGGTCCGGGTGGTCGACGCCCACGGGGCGCCGCCGTCGGTGCCGCACTGGCAGGGCGAGGCGCCCGGGCGGACCAGGGAGCTGTCCCAGGAGGTCTCCTCGGTGCGTCAGGCGGTGGCCGACCGGGCGCCGCAGGATGCGCGGGAGTGGCTGGAGGCCGAGTGCGGTCTCGGGCGGCCCGCGGCCGAGATGATCGTGGCTTACCTGCACACGGGGCTGGCCGAGCTCGGGGCGGTGCCGACGATGGACGCCATCATCCTGGAGCGGTTCTTCGACGAGGCCGGCGGGATGCAGCTCATCGGGCACGCGCCGTTCGGGGCTCGGGTCAACCGCGCGTTCGGGCTGGCGCTGCGCAAGCGGTTCTGCGTGACCTTTGACTTCGAGCTGCAGGCGGCGGCCAGCGACAACGCGATCCTGCTCTCGCTCGGGCCGCAGCACAGCTTCCCGCTCGACAAGGTGCCGAAGTTCCTGGCCTCGCCGACCGTCGAGCAGGTGGTCCGGCAGGCGGTGCTCACCTCGCCGCTGTTCCAGGCGCGCTGGCGGTGGAACCTCAACACCTCGCTGACCGTGCTGCGGATGCGAGGCGGGCGCAAGAACCCGCCCGCGATCCAGCGGATGGAGGCCGACGACCTGATGGCGGCGGTGTTCCCGACGCTGGCCGCCTGCCAGGAGAACGTGGCGCCCGGGCCGATCGAGATCCCCGACCACCCGCTGGTCAGGCAGACGCTGGAGGACTGCCTGCACGAGGCGATGGACATCGACGGGCTGCGGGAGCTCGTGGCCGGGATCGAGGCCGGCCGGATCAGGGTGATCACGCGGGATACCACCGAGCCTTCGGTGCTCGCGCACGAGATCCTGAACGGGATGCCGTTCACCTACCTGGACGACGAGGGCGAGGCCGCCAACCGCCGCAGCAGGCAGGTGAAGATACCCCGCGGGTTGCCGGTCGAGGCGCGGGACCTGGCCCGACTCGATCCGGCCGCGATCGCGCGGGTGCGGGAGCAGGTGCGGCCGCAGCCGCGGGACGCCGATGAGCTGCACGACCTGCTGATGACGCTGTTCGTGACGCGGCCGGATCTTGAGTGGGCCCCATTGTTCCGCGAGCTGGCGGCTTCGGGGCGCGCGGTGGAGATCTGCGGGCCGGACGGGGTGCTGTGGTGCGCGGCCGAACGGTCCGTGGTGCTCGCTCCCCTGTTCCCTGACTGGGCGGCCGCCGTCCCGCCGGTGCCCGGGTTGAAGGCGATGGAGCCGGAGGCGGTCGCGGCGGAGATGCTGCGCGGGCACCTGGATGTCTCGGGGCCGCGCACCGCGGCCGAACTGGCCCGGATCACGGCGGTGGGGTTGCCGGAGGTTTCCCTCGCGCTCGTCCGGCTGGAGACCGAGGGGTTCGCGCTGCGGGGACGGTTCACCGATCCCGACGGCCCCGAGGAGTGGTGCGCGCGACGGGTACTGACCAGGATCCACGCGTACACGCGGGAGCGGAAGCGGAGCGAGATCGATCCGGTCACCACGCAGGACTTCATGCGGTTCCTCCTGCGCTGGCAGCACGTCACGCCCGATACCAGGCGCGAGGGCAGCCGCGGCGTGCTCGCGGTCGTCGAGCAGCTCCAGGGGTTCGAGCTGGCCGCCGGGGCCTGGGAGAAGGCCATCTTGCCCGCGCGGGTGACCGGGTACCGCAAGGAATGGCTGGACGAGGTGTGCCTGGACGGCGGAGTCTGCTGGGGACGCCTGTCGGTGCGTGATGAGGCAGACGAGCCGGTCCGGCGCGGCGGGCTGACCCCGTCGCGGGCGACTCCGATCACGCTGACCATCCGTGACGATCTGGCGTGGCTACTGCGGGCGGCCCGCGGCGAGCGTTCGCCTGCGGAGCCTGGTCCGGGGAGCACCCGGGACGTGATCGACGCGCTGCGCGAGCGCGGCGCGCTGTTCCAGACCGACCTGGCCACCAAGACCGGTCGGCTGCCGGGCGACATCGAGGCCGCGCTGTGGGACGGCGTGGCCCGGGGGCTACTCACCGGGGACGGGTTCCGCGCCGTGCGGTCGCTGTTCGCCCAGCGGGCCATGGCGCAGAGCTCGCTCGGCCGGAACCGGCTGCGCCGCGGCAGCCAGCTCACCTCCCGGACCGCGGGACGGTGGTCGCTGCTACCCGAGCCGATGTCGGACTGCGACCCGGACGAGCTGGCCGAGGCCGTCGCGGAGCAGCTGGCCGTCCGGTGGGGCGTGGTGTTCCGCGACCTGCTGGCCCGGGAGAACATCGCGGTGCCCTGGCGCGACGTGCTATGGGCGTTCCGGCGGATGGAGGCCCGGGGCACCGTGGCCGGGGGGCGGTTCGTCAACGGGTTCAGCGGCGAGCAGTTCGCCCACCCGGACGCGGTGAGCCTGCTGCGCGAGACCAGGAAGCGGCCGCGGAACGGCGAGACGGTCACCCTGTCGGGCGCCGACCCGCTGAACCTGGCCGGCATCGTGCTGCCCGGCCCGCGGGTCCCGTCGCTGCGGACGAACTCGGTCACCTACACCGACGGCTTGCTGACCTCGGATACGGCCCGGCCGGTCCTGACCGCCTGAACGCCTGAGCGGGGCGATCGGAGCTGTGCGCGATCAGGGCCAGGCGGGAAGCCGGATGCAACCGGCGGTGGCCCTGTTGCGTCGAATGTCCGGAAACGGGCGCAAGGGCGGCCGATGTAACAGGGAGAACCCGATGGCTGAGGAACACGGCAGCGCCATAGGCCGCCCGGACCACGTAGCGGGGAGAGCCGTACGGCGGGTAAGCAGGGCCGTACGACGGTTGCAGGCCTCGGGGGCCCGGCTCGGCGCCGCGGCGGCGGCCCTGGTAGCGGCGGCCCTGGCGGCGGCGAGCCTGCTCCAGGCCGGCGCTGCGGCCGGCGCCGTGGCCACCACGACCAATCCGGAGGTGATTACCGGGGCACTGGTGGCACCCGACGGCCGCCACGTCGTCGTGCCGTATACCGGCGGCGGGTGCGTGGTGGGCGCCAGGCTGACGGCGACGGAAACCGGATCGAAGGTCACGTTGGTACTGCGGCAGGTTCTGTCGGGTGCCTCCGTCTGCCCGGCCGACCTGATCGTAGGGCTCACGGTAAGGGTGACGCTGCCCCATCCGCTGTGGGGCCGCGCCCTGATCGACGGCTTGACCGGCCGGCCTATCCACTACTTGGACGGGCGGAAGCTGCTGCGCGTCACGTACCTGCCGCCTGGCTACCGGTTCTCGGCCTATCAGCCGTACCCGGAACCGGCGGTCAGCGCGTGGGAACGGGAGTTCGTCTCACGCGGCCAGGCCACCGCGCCGGTGGAGGTCGAGCAGGTCGCGGGGAACACCGCCGTCGCGCCGTCCTGGCCGGTGACCGCCCACGTCAAGGTTGACGGCCGGCGGGCCGCGCTGAGCACGCTCACCAGCGACGGGCAGGTCTTCGGCCGGGCGATCACCTGGCGAGCCGACGGCTACGCCTTTGTCGTGTACACCGTCTCGTACCGCGCCGGGCAGCGGGTACTATCCGCCGCCGAGCTGACCCGGATCGCCAACGGGCTCCGAGCCTGACCTGAGGTTCCTGCGCATGACCGGACGGTCTGGCTTGCGCCGGGCCACCTCCTGGAAGCCGTGGCGGGCGAAGGTCGCTGCGGTCCCGGGAAACAGGTTGCCGGTGTGAGCTGGCACGGCGGTGTCGATCGGATAGGCCTCCAGGGCCGGGGCACCGACGGAGGCTGCTGCCGTCGCGGCGGCCTCGATCAGCGCTCCCATGACGCCGCGGCGGCGGTACGTACGACGCACGTAAAAGCAGGGGATGGACCACACCGGCAGGTCATCCACCGGCTGCAGGTAGCGGGTGTGCGCCAGCCAGCCCAGGTCGGCTCGGGGGGCAAGCTCGCACCATCCGACAGCGATCCCGCCGTCGAAGGCGAGCAGGCCTGGTGGCGGCCCGGAGGCGGCGAGCTGCCTGAGATCGTGCTTGTTCTCCTCCCGCGGCCGGTCGCGGTAGCGCGGACCGATGCGCCAGTACATGCACCAGCACCCGTTTGAGGCTCCGGTCCGGCCGAACAGGTCTTCCAGGGCGGGCCATCGCTCCAGGGTCAGCGGGCTGATCGTGAGGTCTACCGGCACCGCCTCCCTATCTCGGCTCGGGGAATAGGCTAACGTGGCCGGTCACCACGTTAGCCAGCGCGGGCAGCGGGCCGACCTCCGGTTACCGGGCTTGCGGCTGGGCGAGGTAGAAGCTACGGCCGGTTACCTTGGCCAGCTTGGTGGCTTCGCGGAACGTGTCGCAGCGGAACCACCCCATCGCGGTGTCCAGGTCCTCGGTGCTGATGTGGAACAGGGCGGCGTTCGGGTTCTCCAGGTCGCGGTAGGCGGGACCGTCGATGATGCCGTACTTGGTGCGGTTCTGGGCGTGCAGGTAGTGCTGCTCCGCCCAGGCCTCGAAGTCGTCGGTCTCGATCCGGATCATGATGTGCTGCATCGTGGTGACCCCCTCCATACGGACTGCTGGAATAAGCCTGAGGCTAACAGTGTTATGTGACTTTGAAAATAGATTCAGATGAAAATATCTTCAGATGCACAGATTAGGATGATGACATGCCGGCGGTGACCGATGTCCAGCTCGCCGTGTGGAAGCAGCTCCAGTGGGCGACCACCCTGATCATGGGGCGATTCCGGCGCGACCTGGCCGGATCGGGGCTCAGCCTGGAGGAGTTCGACGCGCTGATCCACCTGGCGCAGGCGCCCGCGGGAACGCTCCCGTTGCACGAGCTGACCGCCTCGATGCTGGTCGCCGACGCGCTCAGCCGCAGCGGCCTCACCCGGCTGCTGGACCGGATGGAGCGCGACGGGCTCGTCCGCCGGACGGTGAGCCCGCACGATCGCCGCCGGTTCGACGTCACGCTCACGCCGGAAGGGCGGCGGCGGTTCGATCAGATCTGGCCCGAGCACGCGGACGGGATCGGGCGCTATTTCGTGGAGCCCCTGGCCGGACGCGACCTCGACGAACTCGGCCGGATCCTGGACACCTTGATCCAGGCCAACGAGGACCAGCCCGGTTAGCGGCGTTCGGCTACTTGATGGCCACGGCGTTAGCGGGCGAGCCGATCCCGCCGGGCGCGTTCATCGGCGCGCTGACCAGGAACATCTCGTAGACGCCATCGGCGGCGCAGTCGTCGGCCAGGTCGGCAAGCCACCACAGCTCGCCCAGCGCCAGGCCGAGCTGACCGATGAGCATGTTGTGCAGGAAGCCGAACGGGTGGGTCTGCGCGCCCCGGTCAGGGGGGAAGGATTCGACGGCGAAGGTGTCCGAGGCGATGGCCGCGGCGTGGCTGTTCCAGAGGTACTCGCACATCGCCTCGGTGTGCGCGACGCCGGGTGCGGCGACGTTGCCGTGCAGCCGGGCCTTGGTCTCGCGGGGCTGCTGGAGGTACCAGGCGGCGAACCCGGTGTGCAGCAGGATGATGTCCCCCGGCGCGTACTCCACGCCGGCCTGGCGCCGGGCTAGTTCCAGGTCCTCGACGCCGAACTCGACGTTGACACCCGGGTTATAGGGCCGCCCGGCCTCCCGCAGGGCGCGCTCGACGTCCATGAGGACCGCGCGGCCCGCCATCCCGTGCCGGGCCCAGTGCTCGATGGTGTTCCTGGTTCCGGCCAGGATCTCCTGCTCGCTGGCGCCGTTGTACATCTGGTCCGGCGCGTACCCCACGTGGGCCAGCGAGTCCCACTGGCTGCTGGCCTGCGGGTAGAAGTTGTCGTAGACGTCGTCGAACCCGGCCGTCCCCGGCGGGTGCAGCACGTGGTGCCGCGGCGTCCCGCGGAAGGCGGCCAGGGCCGGGGAGATGCTGCCCAGCGGCAGGTCCAGGCAGAAGAGCTGGCCCCGCCTGACCAGCCGGGCGGCCGCGGCGATCCGCTCCGGCGTCATCAGGTTGACTAGGCCGAGGTTGTCGTCCGGGCCGAACAGGCCCCACGCGGACCGGCCACCCTGCGGGGCGGGCGGCAGGTCAGCGTAGCTCGGCAGGTCGGTCATCGCTCGGGCCCTTCCGGGAGTGCGGTGGACGTGAGTATGGAGTACGGCGGACCTAAGTGTGGAGCAGGGCGGACGTGAGTGTACTGCGCGGTGGCCAGGACGCCACGGACCTGTGCTCCGTCAGGCCGCCGCCAGCTGGCGGCGCTGGCGAGCGCGCGGGCACGGTAGGTCAGCGGCACCTGGTAGGTGGTGGCCCGCTCTCCGGACCGGTCGGTTACCACCATGAACTCGATTCCGACCTCGCCCTGCGGATCGTCGAGGCGGAACCCGCCCGACTTGCTCAGTTCCGGCTCGTGTCCGGTATCGAGATACCAGGGCTGAGCGGGCAGCCAGGCCGCGAGGAGTTCCAGCTTGCTCGGACTCATCGTCGTGTCGTAAATGACGGCCATTCCGCCACGATACGGTCTGCCCGCACCGGCGCCGCGGGGGCTGAGGCTATCCCCAGGCCGACGGGTAGTTCGCGGGAAGAATCCCGAAGGAGGTCTGGCCGTAGTTAGGGGCGGGTGATACGCCCACCGATATGAGCAGTGCGTCGAAGTTGGTGCCGACGTCGGTCGGGAACGGGCCCAGCCCGCCGATACCCCCGGCCACGGCAAGCTGCGATTCCGCGCTCAGGTCGGTCGGCTGCGACCAGCCCGTCTCGATGCCCTCGGATCCGTCGAACATGTTCCCGACCACGGTATAGGCCGTCACGGCCTGGCCGACGATGACCGTGGGCGTGACGTTCTCGGCCACGTAGACCGTCAGCCCCTGGGCCGGGCCGTCGGTGAGCTGGTAGGTGATCCACCCCCCGCTCCAGCCCGGGGAGTAAGCGATCGCGCTGGTGACGATGCCGTCGCCGAGGGCGTAGACCGGGCCTGTCCCGCTGAAATCGACGCCCTGGTCGATGCGCTCGTAGACCAGGCCAGCGACATCACGGAACGGGTCCAGGTAGTGGGGCGTCACGGCGATGCCGCTGCTGATGATCTCGGGCTGCTGGCTGGCCTGTGCGCCCAGCTTCACCGCGGCCTGCAGGCCGAGCGCGTCGGCCTCATCCGACCACGCCGTGTTCGCGGCACCTGCCGCCCAGTGGGCCGCGGCCGGCCAGGCGGAGACCAGGGCCAGCACTCCGGCCACGATGGCGGCCGCGATCAGAGCAGGCTTGTCCTTGAACCAGGACGCGATCGCCGAGAGCATCGGGCGCCGGAAGGCCGCGCCGGGGCCGGTGCGTGAGGATCGCGGCGGCTTACGGTGCCCGGCGGGCGTCCTGGACAAATGGTGCCTTCGGTCAGGAGCGGCGAACGCGCTCAGCTATCACCGGGTGATGGCGGGTGCCGCACCCTGGGTGCTATTAATCCACCAGGCTGCCTCAGACGCACGTAAGACCGGGCCGGAATTACATTTTCGACAGATTTGGCTACGCATCGTTGACCGCTGCGGTGAGGGCGTATAACGCAGCGTGGCCCGGTGCCGGGCGGCGGAGGCATGGCCTGCTCCGCCGCCCGCGCTGCCGACCGTCAGGTTACGGGTTGCACATCATCGCCAACAACCGGGCCGGCGGCTGGCGCAAGCTCAAGCGCGAGGCTTGAGGTCAGCCCCACTGACCGGGCTGGTAGTCACCGGCGGGCTGGCGGGTGATGACATTCAGGCGGTTCCAGGCGTTGATCCCGGCGATCAGGCACACCAGCGCGGCGAGCTGGTCCTCGTCGTAGTGCTTGGCCGCGTTCTCCCAGGCCTCGTCGGAGACGCCGCCGGGGGCGTCGGCGATGCGGGTGCCCTGCTCGGCGAGTTCCAGGGCGGCGCGCTCGGCCTCGGTGAAGACCGTCGCTTCGCGCCAGACGGCGACCAGGTGGAGCCGCTGCTGGGTTTCCCCGGCGACCGTGGCGTCCTTGGTGTGCATGTCGGTGCAGTAGGCGCAGCCGTTGATCTGGCTGGCCCGGATCTTCACCAGTTCCTGCGTCGCCGTCGGGAGGGTCGAACCGTGCACGACCTGGCCTGCCGAGTTGAGGTACTTCACGAACTTCGCCGCAGCGTCGTTGCCGATGTAGTTGAGACGGGCTTCCATGATGATCCCCTTACCGTTTCGCGGGTTACACCTCGATGACGGAACGGGCCGACGCGATGTAACAGGTAGGGGACTGTGATGCGCGTCACTCAGGCGCGGCCGAGGGCGTCCAGCTTCTCCAGGGTCAGCGTCATGCTGTCTCGCCAGCGCTCGCCGCCCCGCACCGCCTTGCGCAGCCACTGCGGCGCGCGCGAGCAGTCGTAGGTCTCCGTGACCAGTGTGGAGCCCGCATCGACGGGGATCAGGTCGAAAGACCACCGGTGCTCGGCCCGGTCGCCGATGGCCTCCTGGTCCTCCTCGCGGGAAGCCTCCTTGAGGGCCGGCTCCCAGCCGATCTGGCGATCGGGCTCGTACTGGACGACGTGGTTGAACATCTCGTAGTCGCCCATCTCGTCGTTGTGCATCTTCATGGTGAAGACGTCGCCGACGCCGGACAGGACCGCATCCGAGGTTGCCTCGCGGAGCATGCCCGATCCATCGATGAGCGGGTGGCTGGCCGGGCGGGCGAGGATGCCGAACAGCTTCCCGGCGGGGGCGCCGATTGTCCGTGATACCGATACGGGCGGGCAGCTTTCGTAGGTCATGCCCGGTAGACGCGCGGCAGCCCGGCAACTCATCGGGTGAGCGGGGCGAGGTTCAGCCTTCGCTGCCTGCGATGGTGGTGAGGGCGGCGAGCCGGCTGCCGCGCTCACCGCGGGTGAGCCAGCGGTAGCCGATGAAGCCGATGATCACGGCGGCGAAGGACATGGCCAGCATGATCGTGCCGAGCGCGTTGAGCGCCGGGCCGCCGTTCCCGCCGTGCTGCTGTGAGTAGATGTACACCGACATCGGCGTATTGCTGGAGTTGGAGCTCAGCAGGTCGACGAGCACGAAGTCGTCGATGACGCCGGAGAAGACCAGGACGGCGCTGGCGAAGATGGCCGGGGTGAGCAACCGCACCAGGACCCGGTAGGTGACCTGCCACGGGGTGGCGCCGAGGTCGGCCGCCGCCTCCTCGTACTGCCTGCCGATCGTCACCAGCCTGGCCTGCACGATGAGGGCCGGCCAGCTGAGGTTCCAGGTAACCAGGGCCAGGACCTCGGCCAGCGAGCCCAGGCCCACGGTGGTCAACAGCCGCGTGAAGACGAAGAACGTCGCGACGCCGAAGATGAGCTCCGGAATCACGAAGGACAGGATCATCACGAAGTTGAAGCTCGAGGCCACCGGGCTGCGCCAGCGGTTGATCCCGACCGCGAACGCGACGCCGAGCGGCACGGTGATCAGGGTCACGTAGACCGACAGCCGGATGGTAGTGATGACCGCGGCGTGCAGGTCCGGGTCGTGCAGCACCGAGTTCACCGGGTCTGAGTAATACCAGCGCCAGGAAAAGCCCTGCCAGACGCTCTGCGACTTCCCGTTGTTGAACGAGAACAGGACCGCGATCGCGACGGGCACCAGCGACCAGATGAGGTAGAGCCAGGTGAACCCCTCAAGGAACCAGGCGTGCCGCCACGGGTTGGCCCGCGGGCGCAGCCTGCCGAGCAGGGGCGAGGTCCGGCCGGCGACCTCCCCGGCCCCAGCCGTCGATGGCGCGGCGGCCGTCGTCATGTCGCCGCCCGCGACGCGCGATTGGTCGCCACCACGTAGAAGATCATGGGGGCGGTCAGCACGACCAGGAACAGCAGCGAGAAGATCGCCCCCTGTCCCTCCAGCACTCCCCCGCCGGAGGTCAGCTGGTCGTCGATCACGTTGCCGAACATCGTGGTTCCCGTGGTCCCGGACAGCAACTGGTTGGTGAAGTAGTCACCGAGCATCGGGAGCACGGTGATCAGCATCCCGGTCAGGATGGGTTGCCTCGACATGGGGAGCGTGACCCGGACGAAGGTGCGGACCCGGCCCAGCCCGAGGTCACGGCCGGCTTCGATCAGCGCAGGGTCGATCCGGTCCAGGCCGGCGTAGAGCACCAGGATCAGGTAGGGGATGTAGCCGTAGACCAGGCCGAGCACCACCGTGACCCCCATGCCGCCCAGCCAGTCGACCGGCTGGCTGATCAGGTGCAGGAAGCTCAGGGCCTTGTTCACGTACCCGTTGGTCTGCAGCAGGTCGATCCAGGCCAGCATGCGCATCATGTAGCTGATCCAGAACGGCGCGATGAGCAGGATCAGGAAGAGCCCCTTGCGCCGGCCCGCGAACCTGGCCACGAAGTACGCGGCCGGGTAGGCGATCAGCAAGCTGAGCGCCGAGGCGACCGCCACGTAGATGAGCGTGCGGCCGATGATCGGGCCGACGAAGGATGAGGCCCCGGCGACATCGCGCCACGCCGCGTTGAGGTTCGCGCTGCTCCAGTGCAGCGGGTTCCATTGCGCGACTGGGTTCCCGAAGATATTCAGCCCGCCGCCGGCGATCGAGAGCATCGCGTAGAAGGGCACGATGAACAGGACCGCCAGCCAGATGATGCCGGGAGCGGCCAGCGCGGCCCAGAACAGGCGATGCTGGTTCGGGCCGCCCTGCTTCCCGGCCCCCCGCGCCCGCCCTACGCGCTCTTGGCCTGCAGCCACGACTGCTCCCACAGGGCGTTCGTCGCGGTCGGGATCTGCAGTTCCTGGACCCCGCGCCTGAAGTACGACGGCAGGACCACGGTGGAGGTCAGGCTCGGCGGCAGAATCTGCTCGGCCACGAGGCGCTGCGGGGTGATGCCGTTGATGGGCTGCATGTAGCCGTTGAAGCTGATGTTCGTCAGCACGTTGTTGAGGTCCATCATGTAGTTGAGGAACAGGTGGGCGAGCACCGGATTCGGAGAGCCGCGCAGGACCGTCATCGTGTCGCTCCCGACCGGGCCCCGGCCGTCAGGCGGGAACCAGTAGCCGACGACGTCGACGTTCACGCCCTTCGGCATGTATTGGACGCCGCCGCGGCCATGTCCCCGGACCACGCGTGGTGGATCCAGATCTGCCCGCTCGGGACCTCGGTGTAGTCGTTGTTGTCGATGTGGACGTTGGTCAGGCGGGCCAGGTCCGCAAGCTGCTGCCCGGCCGCCGTGATCTGGGTCGGGTCGGTCGTGTTGAGGTTGTAAATCCCGTTCTTCATCAGCCCCAGGCTGATCGACTCCCGCGCGTCGTCGAGAATCGCGACCTTGTCCTTGTACTTGGCCTGCCAGGGCATCGCCCACGGGTTCGCCATCGCGTACGGGTTCTCGTCCACGTGGTCCTTACGCCAGGCGATGCCGGTCGTGTAGATGGTGTAGGGCACCGTGTACTGCCACTTGCCGTCGTAGAACGGGTTGGTGAAGTCCGTCCAGGCCTGCGAGATGTTCGGGATGTAGCTGTGGTTGAGCGGCTGGATCAGCTTGCCGTAGACCAGTTGGTCCATGACGTCGACGGTCGGGAAGAACACGTCGAAGCCGAGGTGCTGCCCGCTGGTCAGCTTGGCCAGCGCGTCGTCCATGTTCTCGAACGTGGTCACCTCGACCTTGCAGTTGAACTTCTTGCCGAAGTCCGTCAGGCACTGCGGGTTGATGTAGGCGACCCAGTTGTACAGCTTGAGCGTGACGCCCGTCTCCGGCGTCAGCCCGCTGGCGATGGCGGCGTTATCCGCGTACAGCGGCCAGGTCACCGGGCTGTTCGGCCTGGGCAGCGGGATCCCGGTGCTGGAGGGGGAGGCGCCCGGGGTCGAGGCCGACCCTCCTGAGCTGCACGCGTCCAGGAGCGAGCCGGCCCCGGCGGCCAGCAGCCCGGCGGTCGCGCTGCGCTTGAGGAAGCCGCGGCGGGATAGCAGGTCGCCTCGTCTGTCTTCGGTCCATCCTTCGTGCGGGTGCATCCCGGGTCACCCCTCTCTCGGCGGGCCATCAGCGGCTCGCGACTGAGCAGTGCGATCATTAACAGGTAGTCTCGCTCGGATGTGCCGTGCAAGACGTTGCAGGTAACGGTTCGTACATCGACTACGGTTCCACGGCGCGGGCGAGGGCGCCGAAGTTCTCGACCAGCCGGTCGATATCGGCCTCGTCGTGCTGCACCGATATCAGCCACTGTTCGGTCTTGCCCCAGGGCGGCAGGAAGACGCCGCCGTTGTGCTGGTACAGCCAGTGCGCGTGGCTATACCGGTCGTCGGTGCCGAGGAAGTCCCGGTAGTTGCGGATGGGTTCGGCGGCGAACACCACGCAGCCCTTGGCGCCCGCGGTGACCACGTGCGCGGTCAGGCCGGTGTCCTTGATGGCCCGCTCGATGCCCTCGGCCGCGCGGGCGCTGAGGCGTTCTAGCCGCTGGTAGGCCTCGGGTGTGGCCACCTCGGTCAGCATGGCGCGGGCGGCCGCCATGGCCAGCGGGTTCCCGTTGAAGGTGCCCACCTGGTCGTACCGGCCGCTGGCGACATAGTCCATGACGGACTCCGTGCCGCCGATCGCGGCCACCGCCACGCCGCCGCCGAGCGACTTGGCCAGGCAGACCAGGTCGGGCTGGACGCCACTGAGCTGGGTGATGCCGCCCGGCCCGGTGGTGAGCCCGGTCTTGACCTCGTCGAAGGTGAGCAGCGCGCCGCGGGAGTGCAGGAGGTCCTTGAGGCCGGCCAGGTAGCCGGGCTCGGGCGGGATGATCCCGGCGTTCATCATGATCGGCTCGATGATCATCCCGGCGACCTCGCCCGGGTGCTCGTCGAGGAGGCGGGCCACGCTGTCCAGGTCGTTGAACGTGGCGATCAGGGTCAGGTCGATGATGGCCTGCGGGATGCCGGTGGCCGAGGGTACCTGCGCGGGCTTGTTGGCCGGGCCGGCGTCTTCCGGATTGGGCAGCACGGACACCTGGACCGAGTCGTGATGGCCGTGGTAGCAGCCTTCGATCTTGATGATCAGGTCCCGGCCGGTGATCGCGCGCATCAGGTGGATCGCGTCCATCGTGGCCTCGGTGCCCGAGTTGCCGAACCGCCAGCGAGGCAGGCCCCAGCGGCGGGCCAGTTCCGTCGCGACGACGACCGAGTCGGGGGTCGGCTGGGCGAAGTGCGTGCCCAGGCCCACCCGGACCCTCACCGCCTCGACGACGGCCGGGTGCGCGTGCCCGGCCAGCATCGCGCCGTAGCCGCCGTGCAGGTCGACGTACTCGTTGCCGTCGACGTCGTAGACCTTCGAGCCGAGGCCATGGGTCAGCCAGACCGGCTGGGGCGTGGTGATCTGCCAGCTGGAGGTGACTCCCCCGGCCAGGTGCGCCTTGGCCGCGGCGGCCAGCCGAGCCGATTCTGGCTGGCGGCGGACGAAGATCTCCTCTTGTTCGGCGATGATCCGGGCGAGATTGGCTGCGTTGGGCGCGCGACCGGACTGCGTGCGCTCGGCCCTGTACTGGACGGCCACCGTGACTCCAAGGGGTCTTGACTGAACGTTCAGTCTAGACTTCGGAGCCGTCGTCGACAAGTGGCAACCCAGGCGCGGAGGGCACCGGACGGATGGGCGCTTCAATGGTCTGCGGGTCAGGCAGCCGGGCGGCCTCGCCTTCACGGGTCACGGTGTCGGTCGCGAACCTCTCCGGCACGCTGATGCGGGTCACCCAGACTCGCCTCGCCGGGCCATCGGGACATACTACGAGCCCGCGGATAGGCGGGGGCCGCCCGGCGGGCGGGCTGCGGACCGAGGCGTTGGTGTTTGCGGGCCGTGTTCGCGGATCGCCTTCGGGGGATGACCGGGTTACGCTTTTTGGGAGGCCTGGGAGGTACGGGATGACCGGACTGGAACAGTGGACGGCGGCGGGTCGCGGTCAGCTGCGCGCGGCCCACGCCGACCGTGACCAGGTGGTCGCCGCGCTCCAGGCCGCGTTCGTGCAGGGCCGGCTGGACAAGGGCGAGCTTGACGCGCGGGTGGGCCAGGCGCTGGCCTCGCGGACCTACGCCGAGCTGACCGCGCTGACCGCCGACCTCCCGGCCGGGCCTACCTACGTACCTGCGGTATCGGCCGCGGCCGGGACGGCCGCCGCGGAGCCAGGCCGCACGCCCGGCCGGGCCTTCGCGAAGGCGGCCTACCGGTCGGCGATATGCCTGCTCCTGACCATCGCCCTGGTCGAGGGGGCCTTTCTGGCGCAGTCCGGCGCGCTTCTCGTCCTGGCCATCTACACGTTCATGGGGTTTACCGGCTTCCTCGGGTACGGCGTGACCGACGCCCTGAATGTGCGGCGCGCTCGTCGGCAGCTGCCGAGCGCGGGCTAGCAGCCGATACCGGAGGTTCCGCCGACCAGAGCGCGGAGGGGCGCGGGAGGGGAACCACCGCTCGTTCGGGATAAAGGTTGTGATCTTTGGGTGCGGGTGCGCCCGGCTCCTGCGGGAGTAAGCTGGCCTGGCCTTATGAGGAGTAGCCCGATGCGACACTTCGCCGCGGCCACCATGGCCGCCGTTACCGCCCTGGTCGTCGGCGTCGGGCTGTCGGCCTGCGCCAGCAGCAGCACTAGCTCGAGTACGAGTACCGGCGCGGGAACCAGCGCGAGCGCTGCGCCCTGCTCGAACGCCGCTATTCAGGGCGAGCTGTACGCCAAGGGCGTGCTGACCGTGGCCACCGACAAGCCGGTGTACCCGCCCTGGTTCGACAACAACCAGCCGAGCGACGGCAAGGGGTACGAGAGCGCGGTGGCGTATGCGGTGGCCGCCCAGCTCGGCTTTACCCCATCGCAGGTCAAGTGGGCCTACGAGCCGTTCGACAGCTCCTATGCGCCGGGGCCGAAGAAGTTCGACTTCGACATCAACGAGATCTCCTACACCGCGGCGCGGGCCCAGGTCGTGACGTTCTCCAACAGCTACTACGCGGTCCAGCAGGCGCTGGTCGCGTTCAAGACCAGCCCGATCGTGACGAAGCACACCCCGGCGGAGCTCAAGACCTACGAGTACGGCGACCAGATCGGCACCACCAGCCTGGCCTTCATCAACAGCCAGATCCAGCCGACCCAAACGCCGAAGGTGTTCGAGACCCTGAACAATGTGAAGTCAGCCCTGCAGGACAAGCAGATCGCCGCCTTCGTCACCGACACGCCGACCGCGCAGTACATCTCCTCCTCGGAGATCCCCGGGACGATCATGGTCGCGCAGTTCCCGTCCACCGGTGAGCACTACGGCCTGCTGTTCGCCAAGGGCAACCCGCTGGTCGGCTGCGTCAACAAGGCGCTGGCCACGCTGACCTCCAACGGGACGCTGACCCATCTGGAGGACGAGTACCTGCAGATCTACACCAGCGTCCCGACCATCCAGCCCTGAGTCCCGTGGAGGCCAGCGGGCTGCCGGACTTCTCCGACCGGCGGTCCAGGATGCTGGGCGTGGGCGGCCGGCGCGGCCTGGCGCTGTCGACCGCCAGCACGGTCATCGTGCTGGCCGCGCTCGTGGCCCTCTTCCTGGCGGCACCGGGCAGCGCGGCGGTCAGGCACACGTTCTTCAACCCGACCGACATGTGGCGGGCGTTCGTCGGCAACCCCCGGCAGGGCTACTACTCGGTCGGCGAGGCCCTCTGGCTGAACATCAGGATGTTCCTCATCGCCGAAGTGCTGATCCTGATCCTGGCGCTGGTCGTGGCCGTGATCCGCCAGTCCACCGGGCCGGTCCTGCTGCCGCTGCGGATCGTGTCCACCATCTACGTCGACGTCTGCCGCGGCGTGCCGCTGATCCTGCTGATCTTCGCCATCGGGTTCGGCGCGCCGGCGCTCGAGCTGCGCGTGATCTCCTACCAGTCGGCGGCGGTCTATGGGGTGGCCGCGCTGGTCATCTCGTATTCGGCCTACGTGTCCGAGGTCTACCGGGCCGGGCTCAACTCCGTGCACCGCAGCCAGGTGGCCGCGGCCCGGTCGCTCGGGCTTTCCGAGTGGACCTCGCTGCGGCACGTGATCCTGCCGCAGGCCATCAGGAACATCGTCCCGCCACTGCTGAACGACTTCATCAGTCTGCAGAAGGACACCGCGCTGGTCGGGGTGCTCGGCTCGATCGAGGCCAACAAGGCGGCGGAGCTGTTCAGCGACACCACGTTCAACTACTCGAGCTACGTGGTGGCCGCGATCTTGTTCCTGCTGCTGACCATCCCGCTGGCCCGGTTTACCGATCACCTGATCGCGCGGGACCGGGCCCGCCGGCTGGCCGGGGCGGTGCAGTAATGCCGGGTGCTGATGCGTCCGGCGCGGCGGTCGGGGGCTCGGCGGCCGGGGGCTCGGCGGGCGGGGCGGTCGGGGGCTCGGCGGGCGGGGCGGTCGGCGGGGTCGAAGGGTCGGAGGCGTTGCGGATCGAGGGGCTGTGGAAGGCGTTCGGCGCGAACCAGGTCCTGCGCGGCATCGACCTCTCGGTGGCGGCGCACGAGGTCATCTGCCTGATCGGAGCGTCGGGGTCGGGCAAGTCGACGCTGCTGCGCTGCGTGAACCTGCTCGAGGGGATCGAGGCGGGGACGATCTGGCTCGACGGTCAGGTGATCTCCGGGCCCGGCGTGAACCAGAACCTGGTACGGCGGCACATCGGGATCGTGTTCCAGTCGTTCAACCTGTTCCCGCACATGACCGTCGAGCGGAACGTGACGCTGGCGCCTTTGAAGGTGCTGGGCTTGTCCCGGGCCGAGGCCGCCGAGCAGGCGCGGGTGCTGCTGGACCGGTTCGGCCTGGCCGAGAAGCGTTCCGATTATCCGGATCGGTTGTCCGGCGGGCAGCAGCAGCGGGTCGCGATCGTCCGGGCGCTGGCCATGCGGCCCAGGCTCATGCTGCTCGACGAGGTGACCAGCGCGCTGGATCCCGAGCTGGTGGCCGAGGTTCTCGACGTGATCAGGGAACTGGCTTCCGGAGGGATGACGATGCTGATCGCGACCCACGAGATGGGGTTCGCGCGCGATATCGCCAGCCGGGTGTGCTTCCTCGAGGACGGGCAGATCGTCGAGCAGGCGCCGCCCGCCCGGCTGTTCAGCGAGCCTTCCGACGAGCGGACCAGGCGGTTCCTGCGCCGCATCGTCGATGCAGGCCGGATGTAAGGAAGTTCGGCCGGTCGCAGGTGGCGCGGGGCAAGCACCAACGTTCGTTCGGCCAATATGAAAAGGGTGCGGTGCGGCGGAGGGCGTACGGGGCTTAGCCAGCGCCGCCGGTAGCCTGGTGGCTGTGAGGCGGGCGTGAGCGACCCTTCGGCGGTGGAACCCGCTGCCGCGGAGGAGGACGCGCCTCGCCGGATCGGCGTTCTCGGCCCGGACCGCCTGGATCCGGCGGATGGACACGCCGCTGCGCGCCTTCTTGCGAACCGAGACGGGTAGCGCGTCGGTGCTGGCCGCGGCCGCCGTGGCGGCGCTGGTGTGGGCGAACGTCAGCGCGTCGTCGTACGACACGGTGTGGGCGACGCGGCTGGCGGTTTCCGTCGGCCACGCGGGCGTGACGCTTGACCTGCGCGGGTTCGTGAACTCGGGACTGATGGCGCTGTTCTTCCTGGTGGTCGGGCTGGAGGCGCGGCGCGAGTTCGACATGGGCGAGCTACGGGTGCGGAGCAGACTCACGCTGCCGCTGCTGGCCGGGCTCGGCGGGATGATCGTGCCGATCGGCATCTACCTGATCGCGAACGCCGGGCGGCCCTCCGCTGCCGCGTGGGGTATGTCGATGTCCACGGACACCGCGTTCGCGCTCGGCGCGCTCGCGTTGGTCGGGCGCAGGCTGCCCGATCGGGTCCGCACCTACCTGCTGACCTTCTCCGTGGTCGACGACCTGGCCGGGATCGCGGTCATCGCCATCGCCTACAGCGGGCGGATCCACGTCGCGCCGCTGCTGGCCGGGGTGGGGTTCCTGGCCGCCGCGGTCGTGATCCGGGTGGGGGGCGTGCGGTACGGGACGCTGTACCCGCTCATCGGAATCGCGGCCTGGGTGGCGTTCTTCAAATCGGGCGTGGATCCGATCGTCGTGGGACTGGTGTTCGGGCTGCTCACGTACGCCTACCCGGCCCGGCGGGCCTCGCTAGAGCAGGCGTACGAGGCGTTCCGGCTGTTCCGCGAGCAGCCCACGGCGCAGCTCGCCGCGTCCGCCCGCGAGGTGGTGGGGGCCGCGATCTCGCCGAACGATCGGCTGGCGCAGATCTTCCACCCGTGGTCGAGTTACCTCATCGTGCCGCTGTTCGCCCTGGCCAACGCCGGGGTCGTGCTCAACGCCGGGTTCTTGGCCCGCGCGTACACCTCGCCGATCACGCTCGGGATCCTGATCGGTTACGTGGTCGGGAAGCCGGTCGGGACGGCGGGTTCTGCGTGGCTGGTATCGCGGGTCACCCGCGGGCGGGTGCGGCCGCCGGTGGGCTGGGGCGCGGTCCTCGGCGCCGGGACGGTCGCCGGGATAGGGTTCACGGTCTCGCTGCTGATCGCGTCGCTGGCGCTGCACGGGGTGTCGCTGGCGGAAGCGAAGGTAGGGATCCTGTCCGCGGCACTCGTGGCCACCGGCCTGACCTGGATCGTCTTCCGGGTGGTGAACCGGCTGCCGGTGCGGCCGCGGCTGCGCGCGCTGCTCGGCACGGCCGAGGTCATCACCGACCTGGTGGTGCCGGTCGACCCCGCGCGAGACCACGTGCGAGGACCGGCGAACGCCCCGGTCACGGTGGTGGAGTACGCGGACTTCGAGTGCCCGTACTGCGGCCAGGCCGAGCCGGCGGTGCGGGCGCTGCTGCGGGAGCATGGCGACGTGCGGTACGTGTGGCGGCACCTGCCGCTGACCGACGTCCACCCGAACGCGCAGCTGGCCGCGGAGGCCGCGGAGGCGGCCGCCGCACAGGGCGCGTTCTGGGAGATGCACGATCTGCTGCTCGACCATCAGGGCGCGCTCAGTATCCGCGACCTGCTCGGGTACGCGGGCTCACTCGGCCTTGACACCGAACGGTTCTTCTCGGACCTGCGCGGGCACGCGGGCGCCGAGCGGATTAGGCAGGACACCGATTCCGCCGACCTATCCGACGTATCGGGAACACCGACGTTTTTCGTCAATGGCAAGAGGCATTACGGCGCCTACGACATCGAAAGCCTGACAAAGGCCGTCAAGATGGCCATGGCCCGGGTGAAAATCAGCTCCTGACCATTGGGTTCTCGCGGCAGACACGCCGGATTAATAGCGCTCAGCATCCGTGACACAGAGTAATCGGTGTGTCAGCCTGAGAGTGCGGGGGGTTCATAAATCGGAGATCGGCTTCATCTATCGGGGGATAACGAAGCGATTTCTCTCCGGTGCCTTCGCGTCGGCCGCGGTATGTGGCCTCAGTCATGGTCTCCCCCCGCAGCGGGGGCACGGGGGGAGATCATGAGAGGCTGGCGGGTGACGAGGAGGAGGTATCGCGATGAGCGCGCAGCCGTCTGCCGCCGCGGCGGGGACCATCGATGTCGGCGGCGACCTGACCGTGAACCGGCTCGGATTCGGCGCCATGCGGATCACCGGACGGGGCATCTGGGGCGAGCCGCCCAGCCGTGACCAGGCCATTTTGACCTTGCGGCGAGTGGTGGAGCTCGGGGTGAACTTCATCGACACCGCCGACTCCTACGGGCCCTCGGTCAGCGAGGAGCTGATCGCCGCGGCGCTTTACCCGTATCCGGATGACCTGGTTCTCGCGACCAAGGGCGGGCTGGTGCGGCCTGGGCCGAACCGCTGGGAGCCCGACGGACGTCCATCGCACTTGCGGGAGGCCTGCGAGGGCAGCCTGCGCCGGCTCAGGCTCGAGCAGATCCCGCTGTACCAGTTCCACCGCCCGGACCCGCGTGTGCCGCTGGCCGAGTCGATGGGGATGATCGCTTCGCTGAAGGATGAGGGCAAGATCCGTCACGTCGGCATCTCCAACGTGACGGAGGACGAGCTCCGCGAGGCGCAGCGGATCGTGCCGATCGTGTCGGTGCAGAACAGGTTCAACGCGACCGACCGGCGGTCCGCTTCGATGGTCGACCTGTGCGAGCAGGAACAGCTGACCTTCCTGCCCTGGGCGCCGGTCCAGGAAGCCGACCGGAACTCGGCGGTGGCGGAGGCCGCCCAGGCCCACCGCGCGAGCGAGCGCCAGATAGTGCTCGCCTGGATGCTGGCCAGCTCGTCTTCGATCCTCCCGATTCCTGGCACCGGCTCCCTTTTGCATGCGGAGGAGAACATCGCCGCCGCGGGCCTGGAGCTGAGCCCGGACGAGATCGCCGCGATCGGGAAGGGCGCGTAGCTCTCATGGAGATGGTGAAGTCGGCGGACGGGACCGTCATTGCGTTCGACCGGGCCGGGCAAGGGCCGCCGCTCGTCGTCACGCTCGGGGCGTTCTGCGACAGGCAGACGTTCGTGCCGCCCGCCGACCTCACGGCCCGGTTCACCGTGTACACGTGGGACCGGCGGGGGCGAGGGGACAGCGGTGACACTGCGCCCTACTCCCCCGACCGCGAGGTGGCCGACCTTGCCGCGGTCATCGAGGCGGCGGGCGGGTCCGGGTCCGGGTCTGCGGCGTTCGTGTACGGGCACTCGTCTGGGGCCGCGCTGGTGCTGCGCGCCGCCTGGTCAGGCGTGCCAATGGCCGCGCTGGTGGCGTACGAGGCGCCGTTCATCATCCCTGGCACGCGGGAGGTGCCGGTCGACCCTTCGGCCACGATCACCTCGATGGTTGAGGCGGGACGCCGGGGTGACGCGGTCCGGTACTGGATGACCGATGTCGTCGGGTTGCCCGCGCAGGCGGTCGAGAGGATGGAAGGCGCCCCGTTTTGGGCGGGCCTGGAGGCAATGACTCATACGCTCCCCTACGACCTGGCGCTGACCGCGTATCAGGGCGTCCCCGCGGACGAACTGGCCGGGATCGCCGTGCCGGTCCTGGTCCTGGGTGGTGCCAGCAGCCCGGACTGGTTCCACCAGAGCGTGGCGGGGACCACGGCCGCGATTCCGGGCGCCCGCCTGGTCATGCTCGAGGGCCAGGACCACGGTGCGCCGCCCGAGGTGCTCACGCCGGTGCTGACCGAGTTCTTCCTGGGGTCGTTGGCGTAGCCGGTTTGTCGGCCCTGATGGGCTCTGTGGCCCGCCGCCGATTCGGAGGAATTACCGCGGAGCATTGGTGCTCAGCGGAAGAAAAGGCGCCGTATCCGACGCCTTAATATCCGTCAGGCACCGATCTTCCGTGATT
This sequence comes from uncultured Actinomycetes bacterium, assembly GCA_963795795.1. Classification (GTDB taxonomy): domain Bacteria; phylum Actinomycetota; class Actinomycetes; order Streptosporangiales; family Streptosporangiaceae; genus Palsa-504. The sequence continues at coordinate 241,294 of CAWCJS010000005.1, forward strand.
TTTGGCTATCGGGAGGGTGCGGGGACGGCGGACAGTTCCGCGATGGCGTGCTCGGCCCAGCGGAGGCTGGCGCGGTAGACGGCCAGCCCGTGGTCGAGGGCGAGGCGCGGGTGGCGGCCGCCTAGATCGGCGGCGGCTACTGCCGTGTATTGCTCCAGTTGCGCGGTGAACTGCGCCAGGGCATTAGCGAGGTTCTGCAAGAATTCGAGCACCTCGTGGGGCGGGAAAACGTATTCCATCATGGCGAAGCGCATGAGGTGCAGGCCGAGGTCACGCGCGACCGTGGCCGAGTCTACGGGTGTGCGCAGCCAGTTCGCGTGGGCGGCTAGACCGGTCGGGGTGGCCTCGTAGACGCGGCGATGCCGGGCCGGGTGGCTATCGGGGCCGGGTGGGGCCTGAGCCTGGACCAGGCCTCTTTGCTCCAGGCGGTGCAGCGCCGGGTATAGCGCGCCGGAACTGGGCTGGTAGAGGCCCATCGGCGTGGCGGCAAAGATCCTCTTCAGGCCGTAGCCGGACGACGGCGTCAGGCAGATCTGGCCGAGCAGGATGTGCTCGAACGTGGTGAGTTGCCGTCCGGCCATGGCACGACCATACTCTTGCCGCATAGGTCGAAACGACCTATGCTTCCTCGGAGAAGCGGCCTGATCGGTAGCGATCTAGGTATCGGGCCGAGGGCGGGAGTCAGGACCGCGGCCGGGCGGTGGTCACACACCATCACGAAAGGTCCGTCCAGGTGAACACCAGCCATGAGACCCGGCCAGCCGCCGGGGATACCGGGGATACCACAAGTACCGCGACGAGGGGCGGCGGTCGGCTCCGTTCGATCGCGATGATCGTGATCTTTGACGTGGCCGGCCCGCTGGTGGCCTACAAGGTGCTGCGCTCGGAGGGCCTGACGGCCGTGACCGCCCTGCTGGCGAGCGGGGTGTTCCCGGCCCTGGGCCTGGCCATCCGCGCGGTCTGGCACCGGCGGCTGGATGTGGTCGGTGCCGTGGTCCTGGCCGGGATCATCGTGGGCACGGTGCTCGGCCTGGTCAGTCACAGCTCCCGGCTGGTGCTGGTCGAGGGGTCGGTGCCTACCGTCGTGTTCGCCGTGGCGTGCCTGGGCTCGCTGCGGGCGCGGCGCCCGCTGGTGTACAGCCTCGCCCTGGAGTTCGTCGGGCCGGACACCGCCAAAGGCCAGGAGATGACCCTGTTCTGGCAGCATGAGGGGTTCCGGCGCAGTTTCCGGGTCATCACGGCGGTGTGGGGTGCGGCCTTCCTCCTCGAAGCCGCGCTGCGTGTCGTCATCATCTACAGCACCTCGACCGGTACCGCCCTGGCGATCTCCACGGTCACGCCGTTCCTGTTCGCGGGGACCATGGTGGTATGGACGATCGGCTACGGCGCAGTGCAGAAGAGGAAGACTGAGCGCGTGGAGGCCGACCCCCAGCCGCGGCCCTCAGCCCCTTGATGTCCGGCGTCTAAGATGAACCGCGTTGATCTGAGGCGAGCCGCGGAGGGTAAAGCGTGGGCGAGACGGGCACCGCTGGAACGGCTGGAACCGCGATTGTCGGGGGCCGGGTGGTCCCGATTGAGGGCGAGCCGCTGGACGGCGGGGTCGTCCTGCTGCGGGACGGGAAGATCGCCGCGGTCGAGGGTCCCGGCTTCGCGGTCCCGGACGGCGCTTCCGTGGTGGACGCGACGGGCAAGTGGGTGCTGCCCGGGTTCATCGACGCGCACGCCCACGCCGGCGTGCACGAGGAGGCCGAGGGCTGGGCCGGCCAGGACACGAACGAGCGGACCGAACCGGTCACCGCGCAGGTCCGTGCCCTCGACGCGATTAACCCGGCCGACCTGGGCTTCCGCGACGCCATCATGGGCGGCGTGCTGGCGGTCAACGTCAACCCCGGCTCGGCCAACCCGATCGGCGGCCAGACCGTGGCGATCAAGTGCTGGGGTCGCACGGTCGACGAGATGGTGCTGCGCGAGCCGGCCGGCCTGAAGTCCGCGCTCGGCGAGAACCCCAAGCGGGTCTACGGGGAACGGAACGTGATCCCCTCGACCAGGCTGGGGACGGCCGCCGTCATCCGCAGCGCGTTCGTGGCCGCCCTCAATTACCAGGCGAAACTGGCCGCGGCGGAGAACAACCCGTCGCCCGAACGAGCGGTGGTAGAGCGTGACCTCAAGCTCGAGGCCCTGGTACGGGTCCTCCGGAGGGAGATCCCGTGGCGGCAGCATTGCCATCGCGCGGATGACATCGCCACCGCGATGCGGATGGCGAAGGAGTTCGGGTATGACCTGGTGATCGATCACGGGACCGAGGCGCACCTGCTGGCCGACCAGATCGCGGCCGCGTCGATCCCGGTGATCATCGGGCCGCTGTTCACCAGCCGGTCCAAGGTGGAGCTGCGGAACCGGTCGCTTTCCAGCCCGGGCCGGCTGGCCGCGGCCGGGGTGATGATCGCCATCACCACCGACCACCCGGTGGTGCCGATCCACTTCCTCATCCACCAGGCCACGCTGGCGGTCAAGGAGGGCCTCGATCCGGTCACGGCGCTGGAGTCGGTCACGATCAACCCGGCCAAGATCATCGGGTGTGCCGACCGGATCGGGTCGCTCGCGGTGGGGAAGGACGCCAACGTGGTGGTCTGGTCCGGCGATCCGCTCGACGTGATGAGCCGCGCCGAGCGGGCGTTCATCGACGGCCGGGAGATCTACCGCTACGACTACGACCGCCGCGAAGGCGTCTTCGCTGACCGGTAGGTCCGCCGTGGCCAGGCTGGACGGCAAGGTTGCCCTCGTGACCGGGGGCGGCACCGGGATCGGGGCGGCGATCGCGGAAAGCTTGGCCGCCGCCGGAGCGGCCGTGGCCGTGACCGGCAGGCGCGCCGCGCCGCTGGCGCAGACCGTGCAGCGCATCACCGAAACGGGCGGGGCCGCCCTCGCGGCCAGCGCGGACGTGACCGACCTGGCGGCCATGGCCGATGTCGTAGAGAAGGTGCTCGACCGGTTCGGCCGCCTTGACGTCGTGGTGGCCAACGCCGGGATCGTGCCGCCGGGCGGTCCGGTACTGGGCTACTCGCCGGAGGACTGGCACCAGGTGCTGAGCACCAACCTGACCGGAGTCTGGAATACCGCGAAGGTGACCGTTCCGGCGCTGATCCGCACCGGAGGCGGATCGATCATCATCATCGGGTCCGGCTTGGCCCGGGTCATGGCGGGAGGCTCCGGGGCCTACGCCGTGGCCAAGGCGGGGGCCAGCGCGTTGACGCGGGTCCTGGCGGCCGAGCTTCGCGGGTCGGGCATCGCGGTGAACGAGCTGATCCCCGGGCCGACGCGCGTGGCGGGGACGGGCGATGACCATGAGCGCGACGACGGGAGCGAGCGGCGCTGGGCCGATCTCGGCGAGTGGGTCAAGGACCCGGACGACGTCGCTTCGCTCGCACTTTTCATCGCCTCCCTGCCCCCACTTGGGCCTACCGGCCAGGTGTTCAGCCTCGCTGGCCGCCTCCTGTAGCAGGGCCCGGCAGCGGCAGGCCAGCGCCATCGAGAACGACAGGGGAAGTTCACCGGCCTTGGAGCGAGGTCGCGTAGGTTAGGACCCGCTGTGTAATCTGGGAAAATGGATGCTTTGCGGCTTGCGGCGATCCGCTTCTTCGCCGACTTGCCCGAAGATGAGCTTGCCGCAGTCGCGAGCATCGCGTCAGAGGAGGAAATCCCTCCCGGGCAATTGCTCGCTGCAGAGGGACGAGTGGGGTATTCGCTGTATGCCATCGAGAGCGGTACTGCCGATGTCGTCATCAATGGTGAGACGGTGGGAACGATCGGCGCTGGTGATGTTGTAGGCGAAATGGCCGTGCTTATCTCTCCGCCTGACTGGTCCGCGCCGCCGGAAGTGGCGATAGGTGGTTTGCGCACCGCCTCGGTCGTTGCGACCTCGCCGATGCGACTGATAATGCTCTTCAAGCGCGACGTTTGGGCGCTGAACCGGCGAGCGCCGGTCATGACTCAGCGCTTGCGAGCGGTGCTCGATGAGCGTCGTGCGCAAGACGCTGACCGCGCGCTGGGTAATCAGCCCGCACAAAGCGAGCCGGACGGTTCTGCGGGCTAAGATCCGCCCGCCGAACGGTAGCTCCCACCTGTCGGCGGCTAGGACAAGCACCCTTACTTCGCGGCGCCTCCCGCGCCGACAGGTGATTCAGCCGCGGCGGCGGCGCATGGCGGCAACGAGGTCGGCAGGGGCGCGGTCCGGGGAGCCTGCGTCGTAGGGGGGCTGGGGGTCGTATTCGATGCCGAGCTGGATGGCCTGAGCGGTGCGGTCGCCCGCGATCCGGCCGGCCAGGGCCAGGGCCATGTCGATCCCGGAGGACACGCCCGCCGCGGTCACGTACTTCTCGTCGAACACCACCCGCTGCGCCACGGGGGTCGCGCCGTATCGCCCGAGGGCGTCCAGGGCCAGCCAGTACGACGTGGCGCGGCGGCCGGTCAGCAGCCCGGCCGCGGCCAGGATGAGCGAACCGGTGCACACCGACGTGGTCCACGTGGTCGTCTCGTCGACCGTCCGCAGCCACGCGTGCAGCGGGCCGTCCTCCATCTGGTCGTTCTGCCCGGGGCCGCCCGGCACCAGGACGACCTCCGGGTGCGGGACGTCGGCGAGGGAGGCTTCGACCTCGATCTTCAGGATGCCTTCCTCGTCGGGGATGAGGCCGGGCCGTTCGGTCACGAAGGTCACCTCGGCGCCGGGCAGGTTCGTGAGCACCTGGTAGGGGCCGATGGCGTCCAGCACGGTGAACCGGTCGTACAGGACGATCGCGATTTGCATGGTTCTCCTTCGAGGCGATGGGCGGGGCGGGTGTCAGGGGTGATGGCTGGCAGGGTCAGGGGCGATGGGTGGCGGGGCGGAAACGGCGGCGGTACTCGTCCGGGCTGACCCCGAGGGCGCGGATGAAGGCGCGACGCATGGCCTCGGGCGTGCCGTAGCCGCAGAAGCGGGCGGTCTGCTCGACGCCGTCGGCGGTGTCCTCCATCCGGTGCCGGGCCAGCTCGAGGCGGACCCGGTCGACATAGCGACCTGGCGGCATACCGACTTCGGTGGCGAAGGCCCGCGCGAACTGGCGCGGGGACAGGCGGGCCCGGCTGGCCAGCGTCTCCACCGTCAGGTCCGCGTCCGGGTGATCGGCGATCCACCGCTGCACCTCGCGCAGGGGTTCGCGGTTGGCCAGTTGCGCGGAGAGCTGGGCGCTGAACTGGGCCTGGTTGCCCGGGCGGCGCAGGAACACCACCAGGTGCCGCGCGATCTCCAGTGCCGCGTCCCGGCCGAGGTCCTCTTCGACCAGGGCCAGGGCGAGATCGATCCCGGCGGTGACCCCCGCGGAGGTGAGGACGTTCCCGTCCCTGACGAAGATGGGGTCTGGGTCCACGGTGAGCTCGGGGTATCTGGCTGCCAGCGTCGCGCAGAAGGCCCAGTGGGTGGTCACGCGGTGCCCATCCAGCAGGCCCGCCTCGGCCAGCAGGAACGCGCCCGTGCACACCGAGACCAGGCGCGCCGCGGCGCGGCCGTGCTCCCGTAGCCAGGAGACGAGCTCGGGATCCGCGCGGCGCGTGCCTTCCCCGCCGGGGACGATCAGCAGGTCGGGCGCCTTCCGTTGGCTGACGTCGCGCAAGTCCTCGTCGGGGGCCAGGCGCAGCCCGCTGGAGGTCCGGACCGGGCGGCCGCCGAGGCTGGCGATCCGGATGTCGTAGCAGGGGGAACTGCCGCCGGTCTTGGACCGGCTGGAGTTGGCCCCTGCGAACACTTCCAGCGGCCCGGTGACGTCCAGGCTCTGCACCCCGTCGAACACGACGATCAGCACGCTGCGCATGCACTCAGTCTGTCCGGCCGTTTCGATGGCAGCAATGACGAATATCCCACCTTTCCTGTCATGGATCGGTGGGGCCCGAGTGGGCGGATGGCACGCCGTCCGGCGCCAACGGGGTGGGGGCCGATATCGTCGCCATGGCCCGGTCCGGCCGGATGATCGAGGCGATCAAGATGTACCGGTCGCAGACCGGCGCCGACCTCAAGCAGGCCAAGGCGGCGGTCGAGCAGGCGGTCAGGGGTTACTGAGCCTACGGCAGTCCGTTACTGGCTGAAGGCCCAGTTCAGGACCCGGGTGGGGTCAATGCCGTTGACGGTGGTGCCGACGCCGGGGCTGTCGAGGGTGACGCCGATGAAGGAACGGCCGTCCCGGGTGGCCTCGAACAGCAGGCAATGGCCCGCGGCCTGGGTGTAGCCGGTCTTGATCCCGATGGCGCCAGGGTAGACGCCGAGCAGGGGGTCGGTGTTGTGCCACACGTAGGCGCGGTGGCCCGCTCCGGCGGCGACCCGGTAGGTGCGCTGGTCCACGATCGAGCGGAAGACCGCCGACTGCATCGCGAAGCGGCCGAGCGTGATCAGGTTGGCCGCGGTGGAGTAATTCGAGTCCAAGGCCGGGTAGGGAAGCCCGTCGAAGTTGGTGAAGTGCGTGCGGGTCAGGCCCAGGGCCGCGGCGGTGGCGTTCATCTTGGCGACGAAGGCGGGGATGCCGGGGCCGTAGGCGGTGGCCAGGGTGTAGGCGGCGTCGCTGCCCGAGGGAAGGAGGAGCGCGGCCAGGAGTTGCGTGGCGGTCAGGGTGTCCCCGGGGCGCAGGCCCGCGGTGCTCGCGTCGTTGCTGCTCACGTAGCCCAGGACCGCGGCGGGGACGGTGATCTGCCGGTCCAGGTCTCCCGCGTCGAGCACCACGACCGCGGTCATCACCTTGGTGATGCTGCCGATCGGGCGTTCGGTATTCAGGGCGCGGCTCCACAGGACCCTCCCGTCGGAGGCGTCGGCGATCGCGGCGGCCGGGGCCTGTACGTCGCTGGGCCCGGCGATGCTGGCCTGGGAGGGCCGGGCGGTGGCGGCCAGGGCCAGGCTGGTGAGCAGGATCGCTCCGCCGACGAGACGGGCCGCGCGAACCGCCCGCCGTGCGCGCGGCACCATGGGGACCCCCGTCAGTAGCCGGCCGACATTAGGCGAAAGATTGTCAGGTCCGGCACCGCATGGCAAACGTGCCGGTAAGGGCGGGCCGGGGGGTGGAGGGGTGAGGGGTGGCGCCGACCGGGCGGGGCCCGAGAGGGGGCTGCGGGCGAGGACGGTAGCGTCGGCAGGGTGAGTGCTACGGGAGAGTTTGTGCGGGATACCCGGTACCTGAACAGGCGGATCACGGCGGGCGGGAGAGACGGGTCCCTGCCGGTCGAGGCCGGGCGGTACCGGCTGGTGGTTTCGCGGGCGTGCCCGTGGGCGAACCGGACGATGATCGTCAGGCGGCTGCTCGGGCTCGAGACGGCGCTGTCAATGGGGATCTGCGGGCCCGAGCACGACTGGCGGAGCTGGACGTTTGACCTTGACGCCGGCGGGGTCGACCCGGTGCTCGGCGTGCACTGGCTGCGGGAGGCCTACGAGAAGGCGGTGCCAGGGTATGACCGGGGCGTGACCGTCCCGGCCATCGTGGACGTGACCTCGGGGGCGGTGGTGACTGCGGACTACCGGGAGATGACGCTGGACATGGAGGCCGAGTGGGCCGCGTACCACCGGCCCGGCGCGCCTGACCTGTACCCGGAGCGCCTGCGCGACGAGATCGAGGACGTCAGCGCCGGCGTCTACATCGACGTGAACAACGGGGTCTACCGGTGCGGGTTCGCCGCCACGCAGGAGGCGTACGAGGCGGCGTACGCCGCACTATTCGCGCGGCTCGACTGGCTGTCCGAGCGGCTCGCCACCCGGCGCTACCTGGTCGGCGACGCGATCACCGAGGCAGACGTGCGGCTCTGGCCGACGCTGGTCAGGTTCGACGCCGTCTACCACGGGCACTTCAAGTGCAACAGGAACAAGCTCACCGAGATGCCGGTGCTGTGGGCGTACGCGCGGGACCTGTTCCAGACGCCGGGGTTCGGCGACACGATTGACTTCGAGCAGACCAAGCAGCACTACTACCGTGTGCACACGCGCCTGAACCCGTCAGGGATCGTGCCGGCCGGGCCGGACCTGAGCGGCTGGCTGGCCCCGCACGGGCGCGAGGAACTCGGCGGGCGGGCGTTCGGCGACGGAACGCCGCCGGGCCCCCCACCGGCCGAGGAGGGGGGCCCGGTCATCACGGCGCGGGCTGGCAGGGACTAGACCGCGCACGCGCTAGGCAGGTCCATCTGGACGATGCCGGCCCGCTGGGCCGCGTCATCCTGGTAGTAGGCGTACGTGTGGGCGCCGATCACGGCGGCGCTGCTGAAGTACTCCAGCGTGCCGTGGTCGCTGGGCAGAGTGGCGGTGGCCAGGATCTGGCCGGTGGAGGGATTGACGCAGACCAGGGTCTGCCCGCCGCCGATCCAGATGCGGCTGCCAGACAGGGCGGGCACCGAGGCCAGACCCGCGCCCGCGCCCTGGGTCACCCGGGCCGCGCGGGAAAGGTCTCCGCCCGGGGCGAACCAGGTCCACTCCGACATCCCGACCCCGACCGTGCCCCAGAGTCCGCCCGAGGTCGCCACCAGGTTCCCCCCGTTGCCGCCGAGGTCCAGGGTGGACTGCCCCGTCACCTGGCCGCCCGTGACGTCGAAGGTCACCACCTTGAACGAGCCGGTGCCGACGTACAGCGTGTTCCCGTTGGGGGACACCGCTACCGAGTTGGCCACGCCCGAGTCCACGAAGTACCGGCGGAGCAACGAACCGTTGGACGGGTCAACCGCCACGACGGTGATGCCCGCGGCCACGAACAGGGTGCCGTCGGGTCCGGCGGCCAGCACGCCCTCTGGAGTGCTGGAGAGTGCGCCGATGGAGGTGACCGTCCAGGTCTGGACCTGAGCTAGCGTGCTGGCGTCGTAGCCCGTCAGGTCCACGACGCCGCCGCCGTGGTAGGACACCACCCACACCGTGTGGCCGACCACGACCGGCGGGCCCGGGACCGAGCCGCTGATGGCGACGTCGGCGACGACGCCGGTGGACGGGTCGATCCGGGCCAGGGAGCCCGGCGCGATCGCGTACAACGAGCCGCCCGCGCTGACCAGCGAGTCCTGAGTGAACGTGTGGTGGTCGATCAGCTCAGCACCCCACGGCGCACCGGTGATCGCCTCCGGCCCGGTGGCCGGGCCCGTTGAGGCCGTCACCGGCGTCGACGGGACCGAGGACGTCACCAACCCGGGCGCGGACGTCGTCGGGTTCAGCCCGCCTCCGGACGACTGGGGCGGCGCATTGTGGTGGGAGGCGAGGACGGCGACGCCCGCGCTGAGGCCGGCCACCGCGACCACGCTCAGCGCGGCGAGCGCCGGTACCAAGCCTCGGCCCCCGAAACGGCGCGGGGCGCGCCGCGGGCGAGGCTCACGGTGTCCGGCGTGGGCGTTCCCGGCCTGGTTGGCCAGCCGGAACGCGATGTCCTCGATCGTGACCCGGCGCGGGGGCTCGGGGGTGAGGCGGTGCAGCAGGTCTGACAGCTGCCGTTCCTCGGTGTTCATGACGTCACCCCTCCGGTCATGAGCTCGGCCAGGCCCGGCGCATCCCTGAGGCGGGCCAGGGCCTTGGCCGCGTGCGCCTTCACCGTGCCCACCGAGCAGCCCATCGCCTCGGCGGTCTGGGCTTCGGTCTGGTCGGCGAAGTAGCGCAGCACGACGACGGCCCGCTGCCTGGGCGGCAGCCGGTCCAGGGCCCCGATCAGGGCCTGGCGGGCGTCGACCTGGGCGAACACGTCACCGTAGGCCTGCAGGTCGGGGACGTACCCGGTCGCGACCTCGCCGTTCCAGCGGCGCTGCCGCCAGCGTAGGAACGTGTTCACCATGATCTTCCGTACGTAGAGTTCGGGGGCGTCCTGCCGGCGCAGGTCGCCCCAGCGCGGCCAGGCCGCGGCCAGCGCGGTCTGCACCAGGTCCTCCGCGCTCGGCCAGTCGCCGGTCAGCAGCCAGCCGGAGCGCAGCAGCGCGCCGGACCTGGCCTGGACGAACTCGCGGAATCCATCGGGCTCATACGGACGACCCACACCGGGTGGCGTATACACCGATCCTCCGTTCCGGGCCGGCGGCCTCATCTGTAATAGAGACACCAGCCGGGCGAGATGGTTTACTCCCTGAGCCTGCCGAGCGTCACGCTCGCCCGCCGCAGCCGCGACTCGGCACGGTAGGCCTCGCGCCGGGCTTCGGCGAGCTGCTGGCGGGCCTGCGCCAGCTCGGCTTCCAGTCGCCGGACGGTGTCCTCGAGTTGCTGCTCCGCCTCGGTTGCGGCCTCGGCGGCTTCGGTGGCGTCTGCCAACGCTCGTTCGGCTATATCGATCTTCTCGCGACGGCGGCGCTCGGTCTCGGCAATGGGCTCAGCCGGTGCGGGTTTTTTGGAGGATTTGACCGGTGCGGGGGGCGGGGCGGGCGCGGCGTCCGGGTCCAGGCCGAAGCCGGCCCAGCGCTCGGCGCGGACGAGGTGGCCCAGGCGCCCGGCCACCGCGGGGTCGGCGATGGCCGCGTCCAGGGTGGCGCTGACCTCCTCGCGCTGGCCCGCGGGCGGCGCCGGCTGGCCCGCCAGGGTGAAGGCCTGCCGGGTGAGCTCGTCGACCAGTCGCGCGCGGGCGGTGGTGAGCTCCCTGATCGTGGCGGCGTCGGGGGCGCCAGCGCGGAGTTCGGTGTGCAGGGCGGCCAGCCGGATCGTGACCTCCGGGTCGGCGCGGACCAGGTGGTTCACCACCCAGGCCGAGCGCGTCGGCTTGCGCAGGCCGGTGATCTGCTTGGCCGCGTCCTTGTCGCCCGCTTCCTTCGCGGCGTCGGCGAGTTGCTGGCGGCGCGGCATGAACTCGTCCGGGTCGGCGTCGTACAGCGCGGCCACCGCCTCGGCCAGCAGGTCGGACTCTGCTTTCTCCCGCACGCCCACCCTAGCCAGAATAGGCAGCATGACACCGATCGTGCCATCGGGGCAGGGGCACCTGCTCACCGCGCGGGGAAACGTGCTGGCCTTCAAGGCCGTCGCGGCCCAGACCGGCGGCGACTTCTCGCTCATGGAGCGCACCGTGCCGCCGGGGGCCAGGATGCCGCCGGCGCACCGGCACGTGAACTGCTCCGAGGCGTTCTTCGTGCTATCCGGGACTATCACGTTTCTTTTGGACTCGGCTGAGCTGTCGGGAGGGCCCGGGGATTTTCTGCTGGTGCCCCGCGGGGCGGGGCATACGTTCGGGAACCGGGGTGTCGAGCCGGCCCGGCTGCTGGTGTTGCACGCGCCGGCCATGGACGCGTACTTCGAGGAGCTTGCTGTCTTGTGGTCGGGGGCGGTGCCGCCGACGCCTGAGACCGAGCGCGAGCTCATGAGCAGGTACGGGATGGAGCCCGCCTGAATGTCGGAGGGCCGGCGTAGGGTGTCCGTATGGCTCATGTCGCTCCCGCTGAGGTCAGCCCGGACGCACTTGAGCAGTACCGCAGGGAACTGACCGGGTACTGCTACCGCATGCTCGGCTCGGGGTTCGAGGCCGACGACGCGGTCCAGGAGACCATGCTGCGGGCGTGGAAGGCGGCCGACGGGTTCGAAGGCCGGTCTTCCGTGCGGTCCTGGCTTTATCGGATCGCCACCAACATCTGCCTGGACATGCTGCGCAGCCGCCAGCGCCGGGCGCTGCCGATGGACCTCGGGCCCGCCTCGCCGCCGGTCGAGGCGCTGTTCGGCGACCTGCACCCCGACGAGGTCTGGATCTCCCCCATCGGGGACGCGCGCGTCGTGCCCGAGCACGGCGACCCGGCCGAGATCGCCGTGGCCCGCGAGACGATCAGGCTGGCGTTCGTGACCGCGCTGCAGCACCTGCCGGCCAGGCAGCGCGCCACGCTGATCCTGTGCGAGGTCCTGCGGATGCCCGCCGCCGAGGCCGCTTCGACGCTCGGCACGAGCGTGGCGGCCGTGAACAGCGCACTGCAGCGGGCCCGGGCCACGCTCGCGGCGCTGCCGGAGGAGCAGCGGCCGGCGACGGTCGAGGCGGATCAGGCCGACCTGCTCGCGCGGTACGTGGACGCGTTCGAGCGGTTCGACATGAACGGGCTCCTCGCGCTGCTGCACCAGGACGCGGTGATGTCGATGCCGCCGTACACCCTGTGGCTGCGCGGCGCGGAGAACATCTGCCGCTGGATGGTGCTGCCGGGGCCGAGCCTGTGCAAGGGTTCGGTGTTCGTGCCCGCCGGTTACGTCAACGGGGTTCCGGCGCTGGCGCAGTACAAGCCGGATCCGGACGGGGGGTTCGCGCCCTGGTCGCTGCAGGTGCACGAGGCCTCGGGCGGGCGGTTCAGCCGACTGACGTACTTCCTGGACACTGAGCGGGTGTTTGCGGAGCTGGGGCTCGCGCCTCGCTTGCCGTGAGTGGGTTCTCGGTGGCCGGGCTGGGTCGCGTCCATGACGTGCTGGCCCGGCACGTGGCGGCGGGCGCGGTGCCGGGGGCGGTGGCGCTGCTGGCCAGGGGCGGTTCGGTTGACGTGTTCGCCGTCGGGGACGTGGGGCGGGACACGATCTTCCGGATTGCGTCGATGACCAAGCCGGTCACCGCGGTCGCCGCGATGATCTGCGTCGAGGAGTGCCTGCTGCGGCTGGACGACCCGGTGGACGACCTGCTGCCCGAGCTGGCCGGGCGACGGGTGCTGGTCCGCGCGGACGGGCCGCTTTCCGAGACGGTGCGCGCTGAGCGGGCGATCACGGCGCGGGACCTGTTGACGTTTACGTTCGGGCTGGGGCTCGTGTTTGGGTCTTGCCCCATTGCTTCTGCTTTGGAGGCGCTGGCTCAGGGGATGCCCCGGCCTTCTTTGGTGCCCGCGCCGGATGAGTGGATGCGCCGGATCGGCGCGCTGCCGCTGATGTATCAGCCCGGCTCCCGCTGGTTGTACAACACCGGGTCGGACGTGCTCGGGGTCTTGATCGCGCGGGCCAGCGGGCAGCCGTTCGAGACGTTCCTCGCGGAGCGGATCTTCTCCCCGCTCGGGATGAGGGACACCGGGTTCAGCGTGCCCGCGGCCTCGCTGGGTCGGCTGCCGGCGCAGCTCGCGACCGACTTTAGTACGGGCGAGACGGTGGTCTTTGATCCGCCCGGCGGGCAGTGGTCCGCTCCCCCGGCCTTTGCTTCGGGCGCTGGCGGGCTGGTGTCTACGGTGGACGACTACGCCGCGTTCGCGGGGATGCTCCGCGGGGGCGGGGTGTTCGGCGGGTCGCGGATCCTGTCGCGTGCGGCGGTGTCGCTGATGACGGCCGATCAGCTTGTGCCGTCCGTCAAGGCGGTGTCGGGGCTGCTGCCTGGGCAGTTCGACTCTGCGGGGTGGGGGTTCGGGGTCAGCGTGGTGACCAGGCGGACCGAAGTGGGCAGGTCGGTCGGGAGTTACGGGTGGGACGGAGGGCTCGGGACCTCCTGGTTCAACGACCCGGCCGAGGACCTGACGGCGATCCTGATGACCCAGCGGGCGTGGACGTCGGCGACTCCGGGTCCGGTGTTCCGTGATTTCTGGACCACGGCTTCGGCGGCGCTCGCGGACTAGCAGTTTCCGCGCTGTTTTCCGCGCTGTTTTTTCGCGCTGGTTTTTGCGGATTCCTGGGGCTTGATCGGCCAGGATTGACTCTCGTGAGCATTGATCCTTCTGGTGTCGGGCAGCCGGGGTTCGTGGGCCGGCACGGCCTGGCCTCACCGGAGCGGGAAGCCCTCGCCCGGGACGTGGCGGACTCGATCCGTTCCGCGCAGCTTCGGACCGTCCGGCTCGTCGTGGTCGACCAGCACGGCGTGCCGCGGGGCAAGATGCTGTCGCCGGAGGCGGCGATCGCGGCCATGTCCGACGGGCTCGACTTCTCCGGCGCGATCTACAGCCTGGACACCGGCAACCAGGTGTTCGTGCCCGCGTTCGCCCAGGGTGGAGGCTTCGGCCTCGAGGAGTTCACCGGGTTCCCTGACGTGATGCTGGTGCCTGACCCGGCCACCTTCCGCGTCTTGCCCTGGGCCGACCGCACCGGCTGGATGCTGTGCGACGTGTACTTCGCTAACGGGCAGCCGATGCCGCTGGACGGGCGCGGGCTGCTCCGGCGGGTGCTGGCCTCGCTGGGCGACGCAGGGTACGACTTCCTGGCCGGGATCGAGGTCGAGTTCTACATCGTGGCCTTGTCCGGCGGGCCGCTGTTGCCGGAGAACGCGGGGTTCACTCCCCCACCGCCCGCGGTCACCGCGTTCGAGCGGGGTTACCAGTACCTGTCCGAGGTGCGGCTGGACGGGATGAGCTCGGCGCTGGAGGCGATCCGCGACGCCCTGGACGGGGTCGGGCTGCTGCCGCGGTCGATGGAGGACGAGTGGGGACCCGGGCAGCTGGAGTTCAGCTTCAGCCCCATATCTGGGCTGGCGGCGGCCGACGCGGCGGTGCTGTTCCGCTCGGCGGTCAAGCAGGTGTGCCAGCGGCGCGGGCTGCTGGCGACCTTCATGTGCCGGCCCGGGCTGCCGAACTTCTTTTCTTCCGGCTGGCATCTGCACCAGTCCCTGGTGAACCGGCTGGGCCGGTCGAACGCGTTCGCCTCCTCTGCCGCGGCGCTGTCGGACGTCGGGCGGCGGTACGTGGCCGGGCTGCTCGAGCACACGGCGCCGATGGCGGTGTTCGCGGCGCCGACCGTCAACGGGTACAAGCGGTTCCGGCCCTACTCGTTCGCCCCGGACCGGGTGACCTGGGCTTTTGAGAACCGTGGGGCTCTGGTCCGGGTCCAGGGGTCGCCGGGCGACCTCAGCAGCCACGTGGAGATGCGGCTCGGCGAGCCGGCCGCGAACCCCTACCTCTACATGGCGTCGAACATCGTGGCCGGGCTGGACGGCATCCGGCGGGGCCTCGAACCCCCGGCGCCCGTGGAGGCCGACCCGTACGCCGCCGACGCGACGCGACTGCCGGCTTCACTCAGCGAGGCGGTGGCGGCGCTGGACGCGGACCCGTTCTACCGGTCGGCGTTCGGCGCGACGCTGGTCGATTACCTGGTGATGATGAAACGGGCCGAGGTCCGGCGGTACGAGGAGGCGCAGGCGGCTGCCGTTGTGGCCGGGTCTTCGGGCGCGGTGGCCTCGGACGTCAGCGACTGGGAGATGCGGGAGTACTTCGAGTTCTTTTAGGTGGGGTTCTATCGGTCCAGGTCGACGCTGTACCAGGTCGTCGGGTCGGCCGGGACGGGCTGGAAGTCGTAGCGGAGGCCCTCGGCGCCCAGCGCTACCAGGCTGACCGAGGTGGTCCCGTAGACCCGGCGGTCGGGGAGTTCGTGGCGGACGATGATCGCGGCGGGGTCGGTGTCGGGCAGGCCGTCGCCGCCGGCCAGCGTGAGCCAGTCGCCCCAGGCGTCCTTGATCGTGGCGGTCGGGTCGGCGTCGGGACGGTGCGCGGCGAACTTGAGGCCGAAGTGCGCGGCCTTGGCGTCTTCGTGGGCGGACGGGAAAGTGTGCCCGGCGTTGGTGATGACGTGAGTGGCCGGCCCGAGGGGTTCGAGGGCGGCCTGGCTGCCGTCCCAGCTCAGCATCAGCGCGTGGGTGGCCGGGGTGGCCGGGTTGAGGTCCGCGCAGATCAGGAAGAACGGGTCGTAGTGGGCCAGGGTGGCCTGGTCGTCGTGCAACTGCTCCAGGGCCTGGGATCCTGCCGCGGCCGCGCGGAGCGGTAGCTCGCCGCGTGATCTCCTGGTGTCGGGCGGGGCCTGCGGGCCGCGGGCGTTGAGGATGCAGGCCACGCGCGGGATCCCGGGGTGGACGGCGAGCCAGGTGCCGCCGGCCTGCTCGTCGCGGCCGCCGACCAGCGGCGATCCCGGCCAGTGCCGGGCCGGCGGCTGCCAGGGGCGGCCGGTGAACTCATCGCGGAAGCCGAGCAGCAGCACCGGCATCTGCTCTGCGGGTGCGAGGCTAAGCACTACGGTGCACACGGACCGACCTTAACCCGAACGCCGCTGACGGCGGGTCCAGGAGCGGGCGAGGATCTTGACGACGCCCAGCGAGGCCAGCACGGCGATCGTGACGTCCACGGCGGGGACCCAGCGGACCTGATCGCCCTTCACCACGTAGACGCCGGAGGGGAGGATCAGCCCGCCGAAGCCTCCGCCGGCATCCACGGAGGCGGCGTCATGCGGTGCGTCATCGGCCGGTGGGTTCGCGCTTCTGGGGTGGCCCGCGCCGCCACCGCCGCCGCCGGCCACGATCGCGACCGGGATGATGAGCACACCGTCCTTTTCGTAGGGGGTGCCGAACGCGCGACGGACCGATAGCTGGTCTGACAGCTTCTCCAGGAGTTTGACTGCGTCCATTTCAGGCGCCTTTCTCCGGGAGGTGGGTCTGGTAGAGGTGGCTCAGGGCAGCCCAGTGCCTCGCGCTCGCTTCAGGGTCATAGGTCGGGTTGTCGGCCACCGCGAATCCGTGGCGGGCAGGGTAAATCTCGATAACGTGATCGACTCCGGCGGCGGTCAGGGCACTTTCCAGGAGTTCGGCGTGCTCGGCGGTGAAGGAGTTGTCTTCTGTGGCGCCGGCCACGTAGACAGCGGCGGTCATGCGGTCCGCTGAATGGTGGGGGCTCGACGGGTCGTCGGCGATGGCCAGCCGACCGCCGTGGAACGACGCCGCCGCGGCGATCGTGTGGCCGAGCCCGCCCGCCGCGATCAGCGACATGCGCCCGCCCAGGCAGTAACCGGTGGCGCCGATCGCCGGTCCGCTCACTTCCGGTCGGGTCAGGAGGAAGTCCGCGTAGGCGCCGGAATCGGCGATGACCTTCTCGTTGGTGAGCACGCTCACCAGGCCGGACAGCCGGGCGCGTTCCTGCTCGTCGGTGAACAGCGTGGCCACGTCGAAGGGGGCCCACTGGCCCGCGCGGTAGTAGATGTCGGGGATCAGCGCGACGTAGCCCATGCTGGCCAGCCGGTCGCCCATCTGCCGGATCGTCTCCCGCGTTCCCCCCGCGTCCGGGAAGAGCAGCACGCCCGGCCACGGGCCGTCTCCATCCGGGAGGTGCAGCGTGCCGTGGCTTTCGCCATCGGGTGCGGGGATCTGAACGTCCAGGCGCGGCATGCGGCTGACTCCACGGGGCTCGTCGAAGTTGATCGTTCGAAACGTACCACCGCGCGGCGGGCCGCCCCGGCGGCCATGGTTCACGCGGAGAAGCTCCCCGCTAATGTCGTGACCGGCGACAGGGTGATCGTCAGATGGGTAGAGGAGAACGTACGCAACCATCGAGGAGGACCGGATGACTTCACCAGCCAAGCCCAACCCGATCCCTGATTCGTATCGTCGTGTCACGCCGTGCCTGACCATCCAGGGCGCCGCGAAGGCGCTTGAGTTCTACGGGGCGGTGTTCGGCGCGACCGAGCGCATGCGCACCCCCGGGCCGGGCGGGAGCATCGTCCACGCCGAGATCGTGATCGGGGACTCCGTGGTGATCATCGCGGACGAGAACCCGTACGAGGGCACCACGGCGCCGCCGGCCGGCGGCCTGGCCGGCTCTCCCGCGTTCCTGTTCATCTACGTCGACGACGTCGATGCGGTGATCGCCCGCGCCGCGGAGCTCGGGGCGACCGTGCAGCGCCCGGCGCAGGACCAGTTCTACGGTGACCGGGACGGGTACATCATCGACCCGTTCGGGCACGGGTGGACCATCGCGTCGCACGTGGAGGACGTGTCGCCAGAGGACCTGGAGCGGCGGATGGCCAAACTGTTCGGCGGCGCCGGGTGAAGTACGTGCTGCTGTTCGTCGAGACGGAGGAATTCGCCCGCGACCTGGACGCGATGGGCCCGGCCGAACGCGACCGCGCGTACCAGCGGGTCATGGAGTGGATGGGTACGCACGCCGACAAGATCCGGGGCGGGAACAAGCTACAGGCGCCGGAAACGGCCACCACCGTGCGGCTCGACCGCGGCGATCCGGTCATCACCGACGGGCCGTTCGTTGAGGGCAAAGAAGTGGTGAGCGGGTACACGGAGATCGACGTCGCCGACCTGGACGAGGCGCTGCGCATGGTCAGGACCTGGCCCGGCTGCCCGATCGTGGAGATCCGCCCGCTGGAGTCCTGAGTGACCGAAGTCCCGCAAGCCTCGCAAGCCTCGCACGATGAGCTGGCCAGCGTGGTCCGGCAACACGCCGGACAGCTGGCCGCCGCGCTGGTGCGCGTGACGGGGGACTTCGCGACCGCCGAGGACCTGGTCCAGGACGCGGTGCTAGCGGCGCTGCAGCATTGGCCCACCGAGGGGATCCCGGACCGGCCCGACGCGTGGCTGTTCACGGTGGCCAGGCGCCGGGCGCTGGATGGATTCCGGCGGGCGGACAACTACCGCGCGAAGCTGGCGCAGCTCCAGTGGCCGGTTCAGCCCGCGGAGGACGAGCGGCTGCAGCTGATCTTCACGTGCTGCCACCCGGCGCTGCCCCGGCCGGCCCAGATCGCGCTCACCCTGCGGGTCGTGTGCGGCCTGACCACCGCCCAGATCGCGCGGGCGTTCCTGGTGCACGAGACGGCCATCGCCCAGCGGATCACCCGGGCCAAGCGGAAGATCACCAGTGCCGGAATCCCGTATCGGGTGCCGGACGACGACGAGCTGGCCGCCCGGCTGTCCGAGGTGCTGGCGGTCATCTACCTGCTGTTCAACGAGGGGTATCTGGCCACGAGCGGTCTGCCCTCGCCGCGGGATCTCGCCGAAGACGCGGAATGGCTGGCCGGCCTGCTCCACCAGCTCATGCCGACGGAGCCGGAGGTGGCCGGGCTACTCGCGCTGATCCGGCTCCACCGCGCCCGCACGGCGGGCCGCTTCGGCGCCGACGGCGGGCTCGTGCCACTACGGGATCAGGACCGGTCAACGTGGGACCGCGAGGCCATCGCGGACGCGGTCCGGCTGCTCACCCGTACCGCCCGGCGCCAGCGCCCGGGCCCCTACCAGCTGCAGGCGGCGATCGTGGCCTGCCACGCCGAGGCGGAGCGGTGGGAGGACACCGACTGGGAGCAGATCGTGCTGCTGTACGACATGCTGCTGCATCTGGCGCCCTCCCCGGTCACCCGTCTGCACCGGGCCATCGCGGTGCGCTACGCCGCGGGGGCGTGCGCCGCGATGGCGGAGCTGGACGAACTGGCCGGCCCCCTCGACGACTACTACCTGTACCACGCGAGCCGGGCCGAGCTGCTGCGTGAGCTGGGCGAGCCCGACCAGGCTCACGCCGCGGACCGCCGGGCCCTCGAACTGACGGCCAACCCGGCCGAGCAGGCGGTGCTCCAGCAGCGCCTAGCCCGGATCTAGCGCGGGCGGGTACTCAGGTCAGCTCGGGGCCTCGAGCCAGCGCCGCACCGCATGACCCCAGGCCTCGGGGGCTTCCCAGAACGTCATGTGACCGGCGTCGAGGAGGTGCAGTTGGGCGTCCGGGAGGGCGTCGGCCAGCTCTTCCGATAGCTCCTTCCTGGTCAGGATGTCGCGGTGGCCCGCGAGCACGAGCGTGGGCTGGGACACCTGACCGAGCTGGGGCAGCGCGTCGTGAGCCCAGCAGGCCGCCGCGGCGGCCTTGAACCCGTCCAGATCGGGGGCCGGGGAGGCGCGGAAGTCGGCGACCGTCTCCGGATGGTCCGCGAGGTAGGCGGCCGAGAAACAGAACAAGAGCAGGCTGTCCAGGAGCCGGTCGACGCTGGCCTCGTCCGCGAGGGACGTCCAGTGCTCGAACAGGACGCGCAGGAACGGATCGGTCCGGCCCCAGGTGTTGGACAGGACGAGGGCGGAGACGTCGGCGGGGTACCTGAGCGCCCATTCCTGGCAGATGGCGCCGCCCATGGACGACCCGATGGCGATGCACGGCGGGAGTCGCAGGGCCTCGTGCAGCGCGTGCACGTCGTCCGCCAGGCCAGCCACGCTGTACGGCCCCGGCGTGATCGGGCTGAGGCCGATGCCGCGATTGTCGAAGGTGACGCACCGGTACTCCGGGGCCAGGTAGGGCAGGACCGGTTCCCACGACGCGTGGTCGTCCCCCAGCCCGGCCACGAGAACGACCGGCCGTCCTGCCCGGGGCCCGGTGTCGTCCACGGCGAAACGCCCCTGCGCGGTACTGAAGAACTCCACCACGGTCTCACTCCTATCGGAAGCTATCCCTGATGCTCCTGTTGTAGCGCCTGCCCCGGGCCGGGGCGCCGGAGCATGGTGGTATTTGGGGTGCCGCCGTTACAGTGTCGGCGTGGGGGGGTTGGCGGACGTTCTGGTCGGCAGGGACGCCGAACTCGCCGTGCTGGATGCGCTCGTCTCGCAGGCGGTCGCGGGGGCCGGCGGGGTCGTACTGCTCTGCGGGGAGCCGGGGGTCGGCAAGACACGGCTCGCTCGGGAGGTCTCCGGGCGGGCCGACGGGGTGGCGGCGTCCTGGGGAGCGTGCCGGGAATGCGAGGGTGCGCCGCCGCTGTGGCCGTGGATGCAGGTGCTGAGGTGGCTGGGCGGCCGGATGAGCACGGCTGGTGCGGCCGGCGGGCCTGCGGCCCGGTTCCAGCTCTTCGAGCGGATCGGCGATGCGCTGCGGGAATCCGCCGCGGCCGCGCCGCAACTCGTGGTGATCGATGACCTGCACCGGGCCGATGAGGCCTCGCTACGACTCCTGGCGTACCTGAGCGAGACGCTGTGGCCGACGCCGATCGGAATGATCGTGACGTACCGCGACACCGAGGTGCCGCCCGCGTCGCTCGCCGCCGGGGTCATCGCCGGCCTGGCCCGCGGGTCGGGCACGAACCGGTGCGAGCTGGGTGGTCTGAGCGAGGAGACCGTGGCGCGGTGGCTTCGCGCCGCTGGCCTTGATGGCGTGGATGCGGGTGATCTCCACGCGCGGACCGGCGGGAACCCGTTGTTCATCTCCGAGAGCATCCGCCTGCTCGCGGGCGGCTCGCGGCCGGGCACGCGGCTGCGCAGCGTCGGGGAGGTCATCCGCGAGCGGCTGGCGCCGCTTCCGGACGACTGCCGCGAGGCGCTCGAGGTGGCGTCGGTCCTCGGCCGGGACTTCGACTACGCGCCGTTGGCGGCGGCGTTGCGGACCAGCCCGTCCCGCGCCGTCGCCGCGCTGGACCCGGCGGTCGACGCGCGGTTGGTGGGGCCGGAAGGTTCGCGCGCGGGTGCCTACCGCTTTGTGCACACGCTGATCCGCGACGCGGTGGAGGAGCAGATCGCTCCCTCCCGGCGCGCGGAACTTCACGCCCGGGTGTTCGGCGCGCTGCGCGACACCGGGTGGGGACAGGCCTCCGACCTGGCCCACCACGCGGTGCAGGCGCGGCCCGTGGTCAGCGATGAGGTTGCCGCGGACGCGGCGAGCTCCGCCGCCGAAGCGGCCGACCGGCTGCTGGCCTGGGAAGACGCGGCGGCATGGTGGCAGACAACGCTCACGCTGACCCGGAGGCGGGACCGGGCGGACGCCGGCCTGCTCATGCGGCTCGGCCGCAGCCTGCTGCTCGCGGGGCATATCGACGAGGCCCGTGAGCGCTTCGAGGCGGCCGCCGAGGAAGCCACCCACGCCGACGACGGCGCGGGCGACGGCGCGACGCTGGCCGCGAGTGCCCTAGCGGTGGGTGAGACAGTCGCCGAGGTAGCGGCGGACCCGAAGCTGGTGGCGTTGCTCGATCGAGCGCGCCGGCATCCGGCGGTCCCGGCCGAGATGCGCGCGCGGCTCTTGGCCCGGTGGGCCATCGCCACGTACTGGCAGCCCGGCGGCCGGGAGGAGAGCAGGCGCGCGAGCCTGGAGGCGGTCGAGCTTGCCGAGCAGGCGGGCGACACCGAGTCGCTGGGCGCGGCCCTCATCGCCCGCCAGTTCACCCTGCGCGGACCTGACTTTCTGGAGGAGCGGCTGGCGGCGGGGGTGGCGGTACTCGAGATCGCCACTCGCCTGGGCGATCAGGACCTGCGCTTCCGCGCGCGTCAGTGGCTCGTGCCCGATCGATATCAGGTCGGTGCGCTCGGCCTGGTGGTGGCCGACGTGGCCGACATGGCCGCCATCGCCGAGGCCAATCGCAACCCCTTGCAACGGTGGTGGGTGCTGATCTACCGCGGCCTGCTCGCCGGGTTCGCCGGGCGCGACGCCGAGGCCGAGGACCTGGCCCACGAGGCGGCGGCGCTCGGACGGCGCCTCGGCCAGCCCGCGGCCGACGCCTACCGGATCGGGCAGCTCGGCCGGGTCTACTGGGTCGCGGGAAGGCTGGCCGACCTCGGGGACGACATCGAGCAGGCGCTTACCCGCTTCCCCGGACTGGTCACGTTGCGCTGCCTGCGCGCGCTGGTCAACGCCACGGCGGGACGGAACGCCGAGGCGGTCAGGGAAATCGAGGCGCTCACGGCGGACGGCTTCGCTGCGCTACCGAGAGACTCGTTGTACCTGGCGAGCCTGGCGATCTTGGGCGAGGCGACGGTAACCTGCCGTGCCACCGAGCTGGCCCGGCCCATCCTGCACGAGCTGACCCCGTACGCCTCCCGGAACCTGATCCAGGGCGTTCCGGCCGGGTGGGGAGCGGCCGGGTGGCACATCGCCCGGCTCCACTGGCTGCTCGGCCAGCGCAGTCAGGCGGCCCGCGCCGCGGCGGCCGCGCAGCGGTTGCACCGCCAATGGGGAGCCGGAGGGCTCGGCCACCCGCTCGCCGATCTCGGGCCAGCCATCGCGGCGGTTCCGCTGAGCCGGCGCGAGGGCGAGGTGCTGGCGCTGCTGGCTTCCGGCCAGGCGAACTCGGAGATAGCCGTGGCCCTCGGGATCAGCGTGCACACCATCGAACGGCACGTCGCCAACGTCTTCGCCAAGCTCAGCGTCAGGAACCGGGCCGAGGCGACCGCCTGGGCCCATCGCCACGGGCTGGCTGGCTGAAGTTACATAGTTTCCGTGATGTCCTGCGCCGGTGCCGGATGCGAGCCTCCAGGAGAAGCGAGCATCCAGTGGGAGGGCATCATGACTGACGCGAAGATCACGACCATCCAGGACATCTACGAGGCGTTCGGCCGCGGCGACATCGGCTTCATCCTCGACCAGCTCACCGACGACGTGGACTGGGCGTCTTGCCCGGACAGCGAGATCGCGCCGTGGCACGGGGTACACCGGGGCAAGGCCGAGGTACCCAACTTCTTCAAGGCGCTGGGCGAGACCCTGGAGATCACCGAGTTCACGCCGCTGTCCTTCGCCGCCAACGACACCGACGTCATGGTGGTGACGCGCTGGGGCGCGACCTCGCCGGCGACGGGAAAGTCCACCACCATGGACATTCACCACTGGTGGCGCTTCCGGGACGGCAAGATCTGCTACTACCGCGGCACGGAGGACACCGCGCAGACGCAGGACCTGCTCCGCCAGGACTGAGCGGTTTCCGGTCACGTCGTGGCGGTCACGGCCTTGATGATGGCGTAGACGTCGTGCCAGGCGAGGGAGGTGAACCCGGCCGCGATGAGCAGCCTGCTGGCTCGCGTCCGGGTTCGCGCCTTCCCGCGGCGGGCGCCGACCAGCGTGGGGATGAGCCAGGGCGAGAACAGGTCGACGAGGACGAGGTGCCCGCCGGGTGCGAGCACCCTGGCGCACTCGCGCAGGCCGGCCTGCTGGTCTGACCAATGGTCGAACGAGGTCGTGGTTACGACGAGGTTGAAGGCGGCGTCGGGGAAGGGCAGCTTTTCGGCGGTGCCGACGGAGAACCGCAGCCGCGGGTCGTCGGCCGATCCGGTGGCGGCCTCGATCATCGACGGCGCGGGGTCGACCCCGGCCAGTTCTTCGGCCTGGGGCCACTGGGCGGCCAGCAGCCGGAGCAGGTACCCGGGCCGCACCCGACGTCGAGCACTCGCGCGGGGGGGCTCACCGAGCGGGCGAGCGTCGCCGTCTGATCGGCGACCTGGTGGTGCAGGCGCCCGAGCCAGCCCTCCTCGTAACGGGCGGCCCGGCGGTCGAAGGCGGCAACGTCGCGATGCGGTGGCACGGCAGCGCTCACGCACCGACCTTAACCTGGGTGGCGAGGGCTGTGGGATGGTGGGCCAGCCCGGTTCGCGGGCTTCCGGGATGGTGGGCCAACTCGGTTCGCGGGCTTCCGGGATGGGGCCAACCCGGGTTCGCGGGCTTCGGGATAGCAGGACAACTGGGTTGCGATGGCTTCGGGGGTGGTGGAACGCTGCCGGTGATGGAGATCATGCTGGTGAAGGCGGCTGGGCCGGGCGACAGGGACCGCGCCTACCTGGAGGTGGACGGGGTCACCCGGCGCGGGGCGATTCACGTCGTCCACGACCTTCCGCACCTCGTCGTCGAGTCCCTGTTCGGCATCGATCACGGGCTGTGGGGTGAACTAGCTGCCGGGTCGCACGCGGAGGCGGGGCGGGCGGCCGGGGCTCGCGACCCTAAGCGGCACAAGCAGGGACGGATCGTCTCCGGGGCCGCGGCCGACGTCCCGGCCGACCAGTGGCTCACGCCCGGGCACCGGCTGGCCAAGACGGTCACGAACTGCGTGACCAACCGCTGGGGTGATGGCCCTGATACCCCCGCCGGAGTCCGCGGGCGGGCCGCCCGGCAGGACAACCCTGCGGTGACCGACCTGCTGGCCCGCGTGGACGACGAGACCATTGTTCTGGCCATCCGGGGTGTGCGCGACCTCGAGCGTCGCTGGGTGGCGGTGCCGTCAGGCGGGAAGCTCAGCCTGTCCTGGCCGCTGGGACGCGACTTCTTCGCCGGAGCGGGGAACGGGGATCCGAGGCAGGTATGACAGGGTGGTGCCCGTGACTAATGACGACTCTCGCGAGGCTGTACCGGAACGATGGAGCGCTGCTGGGACTGGCTCCGACATGTGGATGGACACGGCGCAGGATCCGAGGTTCGCGGCGGGCGCGGAACTGGAGGGCGAGCGGGCGACGCTGCTTGATTACCTGCACGCCTACCGGCTGACCATGGAGATGAAATGCGCCGACCTCGATCCAGCCCAGCTCGCCCGACGGTCGGTGCCGCCGTCCACGATGTCCCTGCTCGGCCTCGTCCGCCATATGGCCGATGTGGAACGCAACTGGTTCCGGCGGGTGATGGCGCAGGCCGACGCGCCCCCCTTGTACTGGTCCGAGGACGTAGCGGACGCTGACTGGGTCGGCGCGGTGGCCGACCAGGCGGTCGTGGACGACGCCTGGCGGGCCTGGCGCGAGGAGGTCGCCTTCGCGGAGAAGTTCGTCGCCGACTCTTCCGACCTGGGCCTCAGGGTCCCCATGCGGGATGGCACGACCGTCGCGCTGCGCGAAGTGCTGGTCCATATGATCGAGGAGTATGCCCGCCACTGCGGCCACGCTGACCTGCTTAGGGAACGGATTGACGGCCGCATCGGCGGGTGACGGGGCCAGCTACCCGGGGCGGGCCGGGGGGCTGTGGCTTCGCAGGACCTTGGTCTTGTTCCGGTTCCAGGCGGTGGTGGTGCCGTCGGGGTGGAGGATTAGCGTCCAGCCCCAGCGGTGAATCGCCACTTGGTGGTGGAACGCGCACAACAGGATGCAGTCCTTGAGGCTAGTCGGGCCGCCGTCGGCCTTGTGCCGGACGTGGTGCACCTCGCACGCGGTGGCGGGCTGGGTGCAGCCGCCGGTCCACTGGCAGTGCCGGTCCCGCAGGATGACCGCGGTGCGGATGCCGGCCGGGATGGTGGCGGAGTAGCCGATGTCCAGCGGCAGGCTCGGCCCGGCCAGCCGGGCGCCGAGCAGCTGGCGGCGCAGGAACGACGCTAGGCCGCCGGGGCCGGAGACCAGGTCGACGGCCCGGCCGATGATCTGCCGTTCGAGCATCTCCCGGGCATGCGCGGTCAGCGGCGACGTGCCGTCGCAGCACCCCTGCCCGGCCTGGCCGTCGGCTGCGGTCTCGCCGGCCGGGCCGGGCTGGCCGCCGGCACGGCCGGGCCGGGGCCGAGGTGCCCGGCCAGGGTGACGCACAGCCGGACCAGGTCCTGCAGCGCGCCGGGGTCTACCTCGCCGGTGACGACCGGGACCACCATGGCGTCGCAGGTGAGGCCGCGGGCGGCGTCGCCGTCCAGCCAGGCACCGCCGTCGCTGCCGCCGACACTGGCGGCCGCCCGGGCGGCGGCCCACCGGGCCCGGGCCGCGGTGACCCACTCCTCTTCCAGGGCCGAGTCCCCATCCAGCGCGCGCAGCTCGGCCAAGGTCACGTGCACCAGTGCCTTGACGGGCTGCCCGGCCCGCTGCGGGAGCAGGTCACTGGCGGCCAGCCGCCGCATCGCCTCCTGCAGCGCGTCGTGGTAGCGCTGCCCGTGGGTGCGAGTGTCCTGCGCACCCAGCGGGGCGGACAGCGCGTCGAGCACTGCGCCGACCAGGGCCGCGCATTCCGGGGTCAAGTCCCCGGCGATCACTCCGGCGCCATCGTAGGTGGTTTCCAGCCGGACGTCGCGGTCGCCGAACCGGTCCTCCGGGCCGTCATCGGCGGGCAGCGAGCGGGCGTAGATCTCGGCGGCCAGCCCGGCCAGGTCCCACTCATCGGCCCCGGCCCGGGCGGCCGCGACCAAGATCGCGTCCGCGGACAGCCGGCAGTCTTCCGGAAGCCGGTCGGTCCAGCAGCAGACCGCCCGGCCCACCGACTCCGACAGCACCGTGCCCTCGGCCAGCGCCGCCAGCACACCCGGATGCACCACAGCCCGGCGGGACCAGGCTACGTGGGCGCGGGCCGCCGCCTTGGTCACCTTGGTCCGGTGCCGCAGCCACGCACCCGCGCTGTACTCCGCATCCGCCGCATAGCCCTGGCCGACCGTGTACGACGCCAGGGTCCAGGCCCGCCCAGCGGTGAGCATCGCAGCCGCCTGCTCGTAGTCGTGCAGGCACTCGGCCTTGACCGCGTCCGGCAGCGCTGCAAAGTCGCCGGCGGCCGCGAACCGCAAGCCCGCGCACGCCAGCTTCAGCGCCTCGCTCACGCTGGCGAACGCGGGGACGGTACTCACCTGAGTGGTCACCTCCGATCGGGGTGCGCATGGGCAGATTTGAGTTTGCGGGGCGCGGCGCCTGGGAGGATTGAGCCGGATCATTCGGCAGGAAAGATCTTTGGGATCTTTTATTCGAGTTTATCAGCCCCTACTGACATTTTCCGGCAATGACACGCCCGGTTCTGCGACGGCGGGGTCGTAGTAGTGGGCGTACTGCCAGAGGCCTCGGGACACGAGGGTGTCGTCGGGTAGGGGGCCGAAGCGGGCGGGTGAGAGTGCGGTCAGGCCCGGGGGCGGGGTGCCGGCGGTGATCCAGGTGGACAGGACCTCGCCGATCGCCAGGGAGGAGGAGAACCCAGAGCCGTTGCAGCCGCTGGCCACCCAGAGGCCGGGCAGGTTGGGCACCGGGCCGGTGACGAAGCGGCCGTCGGGGCTCATCGTGAAGAGGCCGCCGCGGTGTTCGGCGACCTGGACGGTGCTGGCCAGCGGGACCTCGGCGGCGACCTGGACGGTGCTGGCCAGCGGGACCTCGGCGGCGACGGGGGCGGTGCTGGCCAGGGGACCTCGGCGGTGACCTGGGCCGCTAGCTGAAGCAGGACGCCGAGATCCAGCGGGAGATCATCGGTGGAGAACGAGGCGGGCTGGTGCCGCGGGTCGACGGGCAACGGGTCAGGCTCGAACCCGCCCACCATGAGACCGCCGCGGGCCGGGCGCAGGTAGACGGCGGCGTCGACCACTCTGATGATCGGATCGGCCGGATCGACTTGTGCGGTGGGCTCGGTGATCAGCAACTGGTGGCGGACCGGGGCGAGCGGCACCCAGGCCCCCGCCAGGCAGGCCACCTGGCGGACCCAGCCGCCGGCCGCGTCTACGACGACCGGCGCCGTGATCGACCGGCGTTCGGTCTCGACGCCGGTAACCCGGCCGGCCGTCACGGGAATCCCGATGACGGGCTCGTTCTCGGCCACCTCCGCCCCATGTCGCCGGCAGGCGGCGAGGTAGGCCTCGATCAGACTGGCCGGTTCCTCGATGTAGATGTCTTCCGGGCACGAGACGGCGAAGTATTCGCCGGCTGGGTGGTAATAGGCGAGGCGTTCGGCAAGCTCGGCCGGGGTCGCCTCGCGGACGTCGACGCCCCAGCCTCGTGACTGGTCCAGTTCCCGGCGCAGGAAGTCGCGGTGCTGGTCGGTGCGCGCGATCAGGAAGCTTCCCGGGCGGGTCACCGATAGCGGCGTTTGCGCCCAGTCGTCGAAGGTCATAGCCCTGGTGATGCTGCGCCGGGCGAGCCTGGTGCGCAGCTCGTCGGCCTGGACCGACTTGAATAGGCCCGCCGCGCGGCCCGAGGCCTGCGATCCGGCGGTGTACCGCTCCACTACCGCGACCGACCGGCCAGCCAGCGCGCAGTGCAGTGCGGTGCTCAGGCCCAGCGCGCCGGCTCCGATCACCACCACGTCGGCGTCCATCTGACCATTGTGCGGCGCGCCCCAGGCCTAGGCAGCCGCGGGCCTGGCGCTAATGGTGGCCCGGTGGGGGGCCGGCTGTGCTTGTGGGACGCGGCCTGGGCCTAGGCAGTCGAGACGCCTGGCGCTTATGGTGGCCCGGTGGGGGATGCGCAAGGCGAGACGGCTGCGCTGCTGGTCGGGCGTGACCGCGAGCTGGCTCGGGTCACGCGGTTGCTTGATCACGCCGTGGCGGGGCGTGGGCACCTGGTGCTGTGCACCGGCGAGGCTGGGATCGGGAAGACCCGGCTGGCGGAAGAGGCCGCGGCGCTGGCTGTCGCGAGGGGCGTGGCGGTGGTGTGGGCTCGGGCGGCCGACCGAGGGAGCTCGCCGCCGTACGGCCTGTGGCGGATGGTGCTGGATGACCCTATTGTCCGGGCAGCCGATGACGAAGCGTCTGGGGCCGGCAGGTGGTCAGCGGTCTTCGGTGACGCCGAGCGTCCGGCGGTTGCCGAGGGGGCCGAATCCGGTAGCGCGCGGCGGTTCGCGCTGTTCGGCGAGGTGCGGAGGCGGCTGGCGGAGGCGGCGCGGCCGAGCGGGCTCGTGCTGGTGCTCGATGACCTGCAGTGGGCAGACGAGGCCTCGGCGGCCCTGCTCACCGACGTGGTGCGGCAGCTACGGGGGACGCCGATCCTGGTGTTCGCGACTTACCGGGACTCGGCGGCGTCCGGGGAGGTGAGCTCCGGACTCCTGCAGAGCCTGTCGGCGGACGCCAACACCGAGCGGGTGGATCTGCGTGGCCTGCCCGCGGGTGCGGTCGAGGAGATGCTGCGCGCCGCCGGACTCGCCGCATCGGCGGACCAGGCTGAGGAGGTCTACTCGGAAACGGGCGGGAATCCGTTCCTGGTCAAGGAGCTGGCTCTCATGCTTCTTGAGCAGAGCGGGGCGGGATCGGTGCCGGGGCGGGTGGTCGAGGCGACCGCCTACCGGCTCGCGCAACTGTCGGGTCCCGCCCGGGAGATGCTGCAGGCCGCCGCGGTGGCGGGCAACAACTTCTCCGTCGGCGTGGTGGCCAGGATGCTTGGCGTGCCCGTGCTTACCCTGCTCGGCCCGCTGGACGAGTGCCGAGCGGCCGGGTTCCTGGTGGCCGGTAACCGCCCGGGCGATCACCGGTTCTCCCACGCGCTGGTCGCCTCGGCGGTCATCACCCGGCTGAGCGCCGCGGAGCAGCGGCGCCTGCACATCGCCGCTGCTGACGCGATCGAGGCGCTGTACGAGGGGCAGGTGCGCCTGCACCTGGCGGAGGTCGCCCGGCACCGGGTCGAGGCCTCGTGGCCGGGTGACCGGGTGCGCGCGGTGGCGGCGTGCGAGGCGGCCGCCGACTTGGCGGCGGGGTCGCTGGCGTTCGAGGAGGCCGTGCGCCTGTACCGGCAGGCGCTGTCGGTCGGCGAGGGTGAGATAACCGAAGACGACCGATCACGGCTCGAACTGGCCCTGGCCGCGGAACTGCACCGCAGCGGCGACCTGCCCGGGGCGCAGCAGACGGCGGTCCAGGTCGGCCGGCGCGCGGAGGCTCGTCGGGACCGGCCCTGGCTCGTCCGCACGGCGCTGGTGATGGAGGCCACCGGTGTCCCGGAATGGGACGGTGAGATCTGCCGCATCTGCGAACAGGCTCTGGCCGGCAACGACATCCCCGATGACCTGCGGGCGCGGGTGTCGGCCAGGTACGCGCAGGCCCTGGTCTACCGCGGTGAGAATGACCGGGCCGAGAAGGTCAGCCGGGACGCCCTGGCCTTCGCCGACGCTTCGAACGACCCAATCGCGCTCGTCGACGCGCTCCGGGCCCGACAGCTGGCCTGCAGCGGCCCCGATGGCCTCGCCGAGCGGGTCGTCCTGGCAGGACGGATGCTTGAGGTCGCCGACCGGCTCGGCAGCGCCTGGGTCGAGATGTGGGCGCGGCTCTGGCGGATTGACACCCTATTCGAGACCGGCCAGCTCAGGGAGGTTCAGCGCGAGCTCGCCGACCTCGGCTCCTGCCTGGAACGGCTCAGCGGCACGGTAGGACGATGGCATCAACTCGAAGCCGCGGCCACGGTCGCGCTGGCGACCGGGCGCTTCGCCGAGGCGGCGAGGCTGGCCCGCGAGGCGTGGAAGGTGTTCAGCGACATAGGGCACCCGGTCGCGATCGGTGCCTTCTTGGTGATCCTGACCCAGTCGACGCTGCACACCGGCCTGGAACGGTCTGGCCTGGCCGAGGCGTTCGACCTCATACCCTCGCACCTGCGGCCGGAAGCAGTGGACACCACCCAGGGGACCGCCACCATCTTCCCCGCACTCACCCTCACGCTGCTCCGCCTCTACCAGGATGACCGCGCGGGTGCCGGAGCAGCCTACGCGCTGGCCGGCCCGATCCGGTCGTGGACGCCGATGGCAGCGATGCGCATGGCGTGCTGGGGCCATGCGATGGCGGCCGCCATCGGTCTGGGCCGCACGGAGGACATTGAGTTCCTGGCCGAGCGGTTCGAGCCGTTCCGCGGCCAGCACGTCGCGAACGGCGCGGGCCCGGGGGTTTATGGGGGGCCGGTGGAGCTGTACCTCGGCTTGGCGGCCGCGGCGCTGGAGCGCCTGGACGCCGCGGTCGGGGACCTGCAGGCGGCGGCCTCAATCTGCGACGCCAACGGCGCCCGCGGATACGCGGTCCAAGCGCGCGTGGAGCTGGCGGCCGCGCTGACCCGGCGGCAGGCGCCGGGCGACATGGACCGGGCGCGGGCCGCGCTCGACGCCGCGGCGGGTGAGGCCGAACGGCTCGGCATGGTCCCGTTCACCGGGCGGATCGGGCGGCTGCGGGCCCGGCTGCCGGCCACGGCGTCGGCAGGATCGCCGCTGAGCCCCCGCGAGCTCGAGGTCGCCAGGCTGGTCGCGCGGGGGCTGACCAACAAGCAGATCGGCGAGGCTCTGTTCGTATCCGAGCGGACGGCCGAGAACCACGTCCAGCACATCCTGGTCAAGCTCGGGTTCAGCAACCGCAGCCAGATCGCCACGTGGCTGACCGCGGAGGCGCCCGCCGGCCGGGAATGAGTACTCAGCTGAGTACTTCCCCGGATGGCCGGGCCGGGGTATTCCCGTAGCGTCCTTCCTGCCAGCGCAAATAGCGCACAGATAAGGGAAAGGCAGGACACGCCATGGCATTCGTCCACTCCACCAAGGCGAAGGGCGTCACCATCGAGCAATTCCGCGCGGTCTCCGCCAAGCACAACCCGCCCCAGGACATCGACGGCCTGCTCGCCTGGGCGGCCGGCACGGACGCGGACGGCCTCAACGTGGTGACCATCTGGCAGTCCCAGGCGCACCAGGACCGGTTCGCGGCGGAGCAGTTGTTCCCGGTGTTCCAGGAGCTCGGCTTCGTCGATCACATGGCGAACGCCGAGTTCACCACCTACGAGGTGGGCGAGCTGTACATCCGCTGAGCGCGCGAGCATCGACACCGAGAATCCCCGGCCGACGGCACCGCCACGGCCGGGGATTGTCGTGCTGATCCTGTCAACTGGAATGGCGCACAGGGACTCTAAGAGACAGGGCGGGCGAACCCGCCGATCGCCACGACGACACCACAGGGACCTCACATGACACATCAACCCGATCGTCATCGCGTCACGGCGTTCGGACTCGCGCTGGCCGGCGTCGCCGTGCTCGTCACCACGGCCTGCAGTGCGGCGTCGGCCGCGACGTCGGGACGGACGGCCGGGTCCGCGGGGCAGCAGTCGACCAGTGTTCCCGTGGCGGTCACCTGTGCCCAGAAGACCCAGGTTCGCCCCGGCACCTTCGTCCTGGCGTGCGGGGACGGTAATGCCTCCCTCGACAATCTGCACTGGTCCGCTTGGGGATCGTCCTCGGCGCTGGCCAGCGGCACGAGCGGGTTCAACGATTGCATCCCGGACTGCGTGACGGGCCACGTTCACACGTTCCCTGCGCTGATCGTGCTCTGGGGCGCGAAGGCGCTGGCTGGTCACGCCGGGGTGCGCTACTTCAGCGAGATGACCATCATCTACACCGGCAATCGCAGCTACACCGCGGGCGGCAAGAAGTACACGGTGCCCCAGACCCAGACCGACCCGCTGTCCAGCTTCGGCGGCGCCTGACGGTTGGCCGACGGTAGCGCCACGGCCGGGATTGTCGTGCTAATCGGGTCCAACTGGAATAGTGCACAGTGACTCTTAAGGACAGGGCGAGCGAACCCGCCGATCGCCACGAAGACACCAGAGGGGATCTCACATGACAGCTCTGCCGGCCCGAAGCTTCCGCAAGGCCGCCGTCCTCGCGCTCGGCGGTATCACCCTGATCGCCACCGCCGCATGCGGCGCCGCCGCATCGGCTGCGACCCACGTGCCGCAGCAGTCGATGGCCTCCCTGCCCGTCGTCGTGAGCTGCGCCATGAAGACCCAGGTCCGCCCCAGCATATTCACCCTGGCGTGCGCGGACGGGAACGCCTACGTCAGCGGGATGAGCTGGACCGCCTGGGGATCGTCCTCGGCCCTGGCCAGCGGGAAGTACTCGTTCAACGATTGCACCCCCAACTGCCTCTCCGGCCACGGCCACACGTTCTCCGGGCTCATCGTGCTCTGGGGCGTGAAGGCACTGCCCAATCACGCCGGGGTGCGCTACTTCACCGAGATGACCATCATCTTGACCGGCAGCCGGAGCTATACAGCCGGCGGCAAGAAGGTCACGGAGCCCCTGACCAACACCATCCCGCTGTCGAACTTCGGCGGCGCCTGACCGTTAACCGGGATCCGGGCGGCGCAGGACCACGTTGACGATCTTGCCCGGCACGATGACCAGCCGGGCAATGTCGTCGCGGGGGTAACTGGGATGGCTAGCCAGCGCGTCGGCGATGTCCTGCTGGCCCGCTGAGGTAGGCACCTCGATGGTGAAGCGCACCTTGCCGTCGACCTGGACGGGCAGGGTGACGCTATCCTCAGTGGCCAGCGCGGGATCGGCCTGCGGGAACGGCTCGTAGGCCAGCGAGGCGGGGTGCCCCAGCCGCTGCCACAGTTCCTCGGCGATGTGGGGGGCCAGCGGCGCCACCATCAGGACCAGCGGCTCGGCCAGCGCGCGCGGGAAGGGGTCCAGCCGGGACGCGTGCGCCGTCAGTTCGATCAGTCGCGCGATCGCCGTGTTGAAGCGCAGCGCGGCGAACTCCTCGCGGACCGTGGCGATTGTGCGGTGCAGCAGCCGCGCGGTCGCCTCGTCCAGCGCTGCGGCGGCCGGCGGGTCCGGCGGTACGGCGGAAGGTGGGTCCGCGGGGTCCGGCGGCGGGGGCAGCAGCGTCTCCCCCGTCGCCTCGGCATGCGGCGGGTCCGGCGGCTGGGGGACGGTCTCCCCTGTGGTCTCGTCGACGATCAGCCGCCACAGGCGCTGCAGGAAGCGGTGCATACCCACGATGTCGTCGGTGTGCCACGGCCGGTCCCCGTCCAGCGGGCCCATCGCCATCTCGTACAGGCGCAGCGTGTCCGCGCCGTAGGCCTCGTATACGTCGTCCGGGCTGATCCCGTTCTTCAGGCTCTTGCCCATCTTCCCGGACCGCCGGGTGACCGGCTGCCCCTGGTACTCCCAGCCGTCCGCCTGGCGCGTGACCTCGGCGGCGGGCACGTACAGGCCACGGGCGTCGGTGAACGCGTCGGCCAGGATGTACCCCTGGTTGAACAGCCTGCCGTACGGTTCGGTGGATCCCGTCACGCCGACGTCGTACAGCACCTTCTGGAAGAACCTCGCGTACAGCAGGTGCAGCACGGCGTGCTCGACGCCGCCGACGTACAGGTCCACGCCGGCCGGGCGCATCCAGTACCGCTCGGCGTCCGCGCCTACCAGCGCCGTGTCGTTGAACGGGTCCAGGTAGCGCAGGTGATACCAGCACGAGCCCGCCCACTGCGGCATGACGTTCAGCTCGCGGCGGTAGCGCCTGGGGCCGTCGCCCAGGTCCAGCGTGACCTCTGCCCAGCTCGCGCCCCCGACGCGGGCGCGGGCCAGGGCCGGGACCGGATCGCTGTCGTCGTCCTGCGGCTGCGGCCGGAAGTCGGTCATGTCCGGCAGGGTGACGGGCAGCATCTCCTCCGGCAGCGCGATCGGCCGGGACGGGTCGGCCTCGTCGTAGACGATGGGGAACGGCTCTCCCCAGTACCGCTGCCGGGAGAACAGCCAGTCCCGCATATGGTACGGACCCCCGCGCGGGCCGATCCAGTTCCGCTGCAGGCGTTTGATTCGGTCCGGCCAATCCAGCGCGTCTAGGTCAGCCAACAGGCGTTCGGCATAAGAGGTTATCCGCAGCATCCATTGCCGCAGCGGCCTACGGTGGACCGGGTAATTACCCACCGCGCTGCGGCCCTCGGCCGTGACTTCCTCGTCGGCCAGTACGGTGCCCAGCCCCGGGCACCAGTTGACGACCTCCTCGGCCAGGTAGGCCAGGCGGTGCGCGTCGACGACGTCGCGCTGCTCGGGCGCGGGCAGGTCCGCCCAGGGCCGGGCGTTCGGGGTCGGGCGCTGGCCCGAGGCGAACTCAGCGATCAGGTCGGCGACGGGCCGCGCTCGCTCTTGGGCCGGGTCGTACCAGCTGTTGAAGATCTGCAGGAAGATCCACTGGGTCCAGCGGTAGTAGGACGGGTCGCTGGTCAGGAACTCGCGCCTGCGGTCGTGGCCCAGGCCCAGGCGGCGCAGCTGGCGGCGCATGACGGCCGCGTTGTGCTGCACCGTGACCGCCGGGTGCTGGCCGGTGTCAATCGCGTACTGCTCGGCGGGCAGCCCGAAGGTGTCGAAGCCGAACGGGTGCAGCACGTGATGACCGGTCATGCGCAGGAACCGGCCGAACACGTCGGTCCCGATGTACCCCAGCGGATGGCCGACGTGCAGCCCGATGCCGCTGGGGTAA
Source organism: uncultured Actinomycetes bacterium (assembly GCA_963795795.1). Lineage (GTDB taxonomy): Bacteria > Actinomycetota > Actinomycetes > Streptosporangiales > Streptosporangiaceae > Palsa-504. The sequence continues at coordinate 276,503 of CAWCJS010000005.1, forward strand.
GGGAAGAAGTCCAGCAGGTAGAACTTGGGTCGCTCCGCCACGCGATCGAAGCCCGCGGAGAGCCCACCGGAGCCGTCCGGGTTCGCGGCGTGGAACGTGCCCTCGCGTTCCCAGCGGTCCTGCCAGCGCAGCTCGATCTCGTTCGCCAGTCGCGCGTCGTAGCGGAATGGCGGCCTGCCCTCGTCCATCGGACTCCCCTCGTCTATATGGAAATGGAAATGAAAAAGCCCCTCACGCGTGAGGGGCTGCCGCACTGACCGGTCGCGTCAGTGCGGCGTAACGAGGAGCAGGCGAACATAGCGGTTCATGGCGCGAGTGTAATCCGCTCGACGCCGAGCGTTCCAGTCATTTCCGCGCGCTTTTAGATAACGGACAGCACGGCGCGGGTCCAGTCGCGGTACCCGTCCTCGCTGGGGTGGAAGTTGTCGCAGGCGAGCTTGCCGGCCCACGGCGGCCCGAAGTTCGCGGATATCTTGGCCACCGGCAGGCCGCGGGAAGCGGCCACCTCGTGGATGACCCGGTTGATCCGGGTCACATAGGGCAGGCTGGCCCGCCCGAACAGGCCCCCGTACTTCTGGGGCAACGGCAGGTCGAGCAGGACCGTGTGATCGGGGACGGCCGCGAGCAGCGCCCGCACGTCGGCGAACAGCCGTCCCGGCCCGGCAAACAAGACGTCGTTCACGCCGATTCCGCAGGTCACGAACGCGGCCGAGTCGGGGACCTTGGGCAGCTGTTCCTGCAGCACGTCGCGGATGAGCGCACCCGACACCGAGAGGTTGAGCACCTGCCACGGCAGTTGCGTCTGCTCCCTGAGCACCGCGAGGACCTGCCCGACGTACCCGCCTTCGGGGGTGGGCGCGCCGAGTCCCTGCGCGGTGGAGTCGCCGAGCACGGCCCACAGCGGTCCGGACCCCGCGGGCTGGCTGAGGACCCACTCGTTGTGCGCCTGCCAGTGCTCGGCGAAGGACACGCAATCCGCGCGCATCGCGGTGACACCATCGGCCCAGCGCCCGAACGACCCGCCGCGCAGCCCGGAGAACTGGGCGCCCGGGCTCCGGCTGACGTACGTCCCCACGTTCGCGACGATCTCCACGGGTGACCGTCGTCCCTCGGATCCGCTGAGCGATAGGGTCCAGGACGGGCGGGATACCGCCGCTACCCGCTGCATGCTCGCCCCCCGATCATGGACACCAGACAAACGACGCTAAACGAGTGCATTGATAGATGTCAACGCGAAGATGTATACCGAACGAGCGGTGGTTACTGGCCTACGCTGCTGACGTGGTACCTGACCGCATCGCCCTGGCGGGTGACTGGCACGGGAACACCGCGTGGGCGGTCCGGGCCGTGCGCAAGATGGCCGCGCTGCTGCCGCCGGACGGGCCGCGGGTCATCGTGCACCTGGGCGACTTCGGCATCTGGCCGGGGGCCGACGGGCGGGACTACCTGTCGGCGCTAGACACCGCGCTGGCGGCGGCCGGCGCCGAGCTGTGGTTCGTGGACGGTAACCACGAGGACTTCACGCAGCTGGCCCGGCTCAGGCCGGGCCCGGACGGCCGTGAGCAGGTCACCGGCCAGATCTGGCACCTGCCCCGCGGGCACCGGTGGCGCTGGCACGAACGGGACTGGCTCGCCCTCGGCGGCGCGGTCAGCCTCGACCGGGCCGGGCGGACCGCCGGGATCGACTGGTGGCCCGAGGAGGAGATCACCCCGGCGCAGGCCAGGTCGGTCATGGACGCCGGGCCGGCCGACGTAATGGTCACGCACGAGTGCCCGGCGGGGATCTCGCACGCGTTCCCGCCGCCGCCGTCCTGGTGGTCGCGCGACGACCTTCGGCGCAGCGATGCGCACCAGAGGTTGCTCCGCGAGGTCGTGCTGGCGGTACGGCCGCGCTGGCTGATGCACGGCCACCTGCACATCGGCTACCAGCGCCGGGTCGACCTGGGCGGCGGGATGATCGAGGTGACGGGGCTGGACTGCGACGGCGCGGAGAGCGGCAACTGGGCGATCCTCGATATCCGGAACATGCGCTGGCTGCACTTTGCCGGCCGGCCGATCAGCAACGCGGTCCGCGGCCTCTCGGGCCTGCTGGGCGAGCCACACGACGTTCAGCGTTGATATCGTGCCTGGGTGTCAGCCGACTACGAGAAGATCCGCGACGAGAACATCGCCAGGTACGGCTGGGACACGGCCGTGCTGGATCTGCTCGGGGAGCTTTACAGCGAGCGCACCCACTTCCTGTTCGAGCTGATCCAGAACGCCGAGGACGCCGGGGCCACCGAGGTGGCCTTCGACCTGTTCGACGATCGCCTGGAGCTGCGGCATGACGGCCGGGCCTTTACCGAGGCTGACGTGCGCGGCGTGTGCGGAGTCGGGAAGAGCAGCAAGTCGCTGACCGCCATCGGGAAGTTCGGTATCGGGTTCAAGTCGGTCTACGCGTATACGAAGACGCCGCGGGTCTACAGCGGCGCGGAGCACTTCGGAATCGAGAGGTACGTCCGGCCCTTTGTGGTGTCGCCGGTAGCCGTCGGTACGGAGACCCTGTTCGTTTTCCCGTTTGATCTCGACACGGTGCCCGCCACGTTGGCGGCCCGGGAGATTTCCGCGGCGCTGAACGGGCTGCAGCCGCGGATCTTGCTGTTCCTCGAGCACATCGCGCGGCTCACGGTCGGCGGGGTGGGGGTGGCTTCGTCGGTCATCGCGCGCCGGGTGGACCGAGAGGCGGGCTCCCCCCAACGCGTTAGCCTGTCGTCGGGCCGCGCCCGCGGCGAGGAGTGGCTGGTCTGGGACCGGGCGGTCTCGGGCCTCGGGCAGGGGGTGCAACGGGTCGAGGTCGCCCTGAAGGTGGACCCGGCCACGGGTCGGATCGTCGGGACCGAGCCCTCTCCGCTGACGGTCTTCTTCCCGACCGAGAAGGAGACGTTCCTCGGGTTCGTGATCCAGGGGCCGTACCGGACGACGCCGGCCCGCGATAACGTCCCCGAGCACGACCCGTCAAACCAGGCCCTGGTCCTGCAGACCGCCGCGCTGCTCGCCGACGTGCTGTCTGAACTGCGCGCGTCTGGCCTGCTCACGGTGGACGTGCTGGAGGCGCTGCCGATTGAGGAGGCCCGGTTCCCGCCCGGGTCGATGTTCCGGCCGCTGTTCGACGCGGTTCGCTCGGCCGTCGTCGGGCAGGAGCTGATCCCGGCCGCGGCCGGGGGTTACGGTTCCGCCGGGGACCTCCGGCTGTCCGGTGACCTGGGGTTGCCCGGGCTGCTCGATCCGGAACGGCTCGGCCTGCTGCTGGGCGCGGGCCGGGATGTGTTCTTCGCCTCCGGGTTGATCACCGAGGCCGGGACGCCCGCGCTGTGGCGGTACCTCAGGGACGAGATCGGCGTCGGGGAGGTCACGCCCCTGGACGTGGTCGCGAGCCTAAGCCGGGAGTTCCTCGAGGACGAGCCGGACGAGTGGATCACGCGCCTGTACGCGTTCCTGTTCGACCATCCCGCGCTGTGGCGAGCGCCGCGGTTTGCGGACGAGGCTCCCGGCCTGGCGCGCGTTCGGCCGGTGATCCGGCTCGAGGACGGCAGTCACGTCGAGCCGTTCGATCAGGAGGGCCGGCCGCTGGTGTACCTGCCGGGGCCCGGGGCCAGCGACTTTCCCACCGTGCGGCGGGAGATCGCGGACTCCCCCGTCGCCCGGCCGTTCCTCGACGCGCTGAACCTGCCTTCGCCGGACTTGGTGGCCGAAGTCCTCGAGCTCATCCTGCCCAGGTACGACGGCCTGGAGGTCGCGCGGCTTGACCTGGCGGAGCACGCCGCCGACCTGGACCGCATCATGCGCGCCCTGGACGAGGCGCCGCCGGGCCCGCACCAGGAACTCCTTGAGCGGCTCCAGCGCACCGCGTTCCTGATCGGCGAGAACGCCGCCGTGGACGAGCAGCGCCTCATGCCGCCGGTCGCGCTCTACCAGCGGAGCAAGGACCTGGAGGTCTACTTCGAGGGGAACGCCGGGGCCTGGTTCGCCGCTGACCGGTACGGTCCGTGGCTCGTCCAGCTCCGCGCGATGGGCGTCCGGCAGGGGGTCGAGGTGCGCGCGCGGACTCCGGACTCGCTCGGGCGCGTGATCATCGCCCTCGATTTCGGGCGGAACGAACGCGGCCTGGACGGGTTCGATCCCGACGCGGAGATCGACGGCCTGGAGTTCGCGCTGGACCACCCCGGGCACGCCCGGGCAGAGTACGTCTGGAACGTCCTGCTGGCGCCCAACCGGCGCCTGGTGGCCGGGGTGGTCGAGCGGTCGGTGCTGCCGTCGTTCGGCGATTCGCGGGTGGAGTCCGTCAGGTCGGCGATCGCTTTGGTCGCGGAGCGGGTCGCGTGGCTGCCGGGCCGGGATGGGTTGTATCACCGCCCGGCAGAGCTCTCGCTCGATGACCTGCCGCCCACGTTCGCGCGCGACGAGGGGCTGGCCCAGGCCCTCGGCATGCTCCAGCCGGTGGTTTCCGAGGCGGCCCGGCGACTCGGCATCCCGGCGGACGTCCTGTGGGGGCTGAGCGCTCACCCGGACCTGGTCTCACTGGTCGAGCGCGAGCTCGCGGTGCGGGCCGCCGAGATCGCGCCTTCGGACGAGTAGCTGGGGCGACCGGGCGCTTAGGAGCGGCGTTCGGGAAAAGTAGGATTTGGCCCATGATCCGGAGCACCATGCAGGACTTTCCGCTCACCATCGGCGCGATCATGCGGCACGGCGCCCGCGTGTACGGAGGCAGCGAGTGCGTCACCTGGACCGGCGCGGGCGGCCGCCGGACGACCTACGCGCAGGTGGCGCAGAACGCCGGGCGCCTGGCGGGAGCGCTTTCGCGGCTCGGGATCGGGTCGGGCGAGGCGGTGGCGACGTTCTGCTGGAACAACGCCGAGCATCTCGAGGCTTACTTCGGGGTGCCCGCCATGGGAGCGGTGCTGCACACGCTGAACATCCGGCTGCCCGGCGCCCAGGTGGCCCACATCGCCGCCCACGCCGGGGACCGGATCATCATCGTGGACGACACCCTCGTCCCGCTGCTGGCCGCGATCAAGGATCAGCTGGGCACGGTCGAGGCGTTTATCGTCAACGGCACCGGTGACGCGTCTGCGCTGGGCGGGCGGGTGCCCGTGCTGCGGTATCACGAACTGCTGGCCGGTTCGAGCCCCGACTTCGAGTGGCCTTCGCTTGATGAGCGGGCGGCGGCACTGATGTGCTACACCAGCGGGACCACCGGGGACCCGAAGGGCGTGGTGTACTCCCACCGGTCCACGTACCTGCACGCCATGGCCGTGCTGGCCGCGGGGGTTAAGGGCATCACCGAGGCGGACCGGGCCCTGGCCATCGTGCCGATGTTCCACGCCAACGCCTGGGGGTTGCCGTACGCGGCGTTCCTTTCCGGCGCCACGCTGCACATGCCGGGGCCGTTCCTGCAGCCTGAGCACCTGACTCGGTTCATCGCGGCCGAGCGGTCGACGGTCACGTCCGGGGTGCCGACCATCTGGAACGCGATCCTGGACTTCGGGCAGGACCACGAGATCGACCTGTCCTCGCTGCGGCTCGGCTCGTCGGGAGGCGCGGCCGCGCCGCGCGTGATGCTGGAGCGGTTCCAAGACCGGTACGGCCTGCGGATCATCCAGGGCTGGGGCATGACCGAGATGAGCCCGGTCGGGGGGATTGCCCTGCCGCCTGCGGGAGTGTCCGAGGGATCCCCGGAGGACCTGGACTGGCGGATGCGCTCGGGGCGGGTTATGGGCGGCGTCGAGATGCGGGTGGTCGGGCGGGACGGGCTTGAGCTGCCGTGGGACGGCGTCAGTGAGGGCGAGATCGAGGTGCGCGGGCCGTGGATCACGGGGTCGTATCACAACGATCCCGCACCAGAGAAGTTCCGCGACGGGTGGCTGCGTACTGGCGATGTCGGGGTTATTGACGAGCGCGGGTTCTTTGTCATCACCGACCGGATCAAGGACGTTATCAAGTCTGGCGGCGAGTGGATCTCCTCGGTGGAGCTGGAGAATCAGCTCATGGCCCATCCGGCCGTCCAGGAAGCTGCGGTGATCGGGATGCCGGACGCGCGCTGGGGCGAACGGCCGCTGGCCAGCGTGGTGCTGCGGCCGGGGGCCACGGCTAAGCCGGAGGAGCTTGCGGACTTCCTCGCTCCCCGGGTGGCGCGGTGGCAGGTCCCGGAGAACTGGACGTTCGTTACTGAGATCCCGAAGACCGCCGTTGGCAAGTTCGACAAGAAGGTGCTACGCGCTCGGTTGGCGGATGGTGAGCTGCAGGTCGAGCGGACTGGCGGGTAGCTGACTGGCGCTGACGGCGTATTCGGCCTCTTTCGGGTGGTGCAAGCTGGCCGCACAGTTGAGAGACATCCGATTCTGCCGGAGCGGACGGCCGTTCCTGTGGACACGGCAGAAGGCGGGCAGGTTGTCCGGCTGGCGCATCTGCTCCGGCTCAACCCGCCTGATGGACGCTCATCCCATATTGAATGGCAGCTTGAAGGACATCGACGTTTATGACTGCGAGGTGTCTGAACTTTATGCAATAGCCCGTGACACTGGCCTTGCCGATTGAGCCGGCATAGGTGCGCGCCAGATAGGTCTTGTCGTCGAGGCCAAGCACATAGACTGAAATGCCAGTCGTGTTGGCGCTTAGACCAATGCGATAAAACTCTCGCGACGACCCATCGGCGTAGGTGATGGTGTAGGCGCCGTAGCCAATGTTCGGGTTGGCCACAACCTTGCCGTCCGCGTTCGTGCCATCGGTGAACCACAGCCTGCATCCGGGAAATTCTGCAAGGATTTGTGCGTGCAGCCGTCGGAGGTCGGCCTGCTTGGGCTCGGGTTGACTGGCGAGGTACGCCTCGACTTGCTCAGGTACATCCATCTCACGCCGCATGCTAGCAACGAACTGTCCCATGCCGGGTCAGATGGACGCCGCCCAAGCATCGCCGGTGTCCGCATGGATGGCCGTCAGCCGCAAACAGAACGACCATCCGCTCCTGCCGCGGACAGGGCACTTGAGCCAGATCGTCATAGTCCTGGCCGGTCACCACGGTCACGACGTTTCCGCGGAAGCGTTTTGTGCCCAGGTTCGGTGCGTCGTTGCAACGGCGCTGGCTGGATGATCCTTCCGCGGTCACGATATACGGCGGTCCGCGCCGGGCGGTGTCGCGCATTGCGGGCAGGCCCGTGGGCCTGCCCTGGTTACTGCCACCCGGGCGCCCCAGTGGTCTTCGGGTCCAGGTCCGCCCGCAGAGCCCTCGCCGCAGGCGATGCGTAGATGCGTAGCAGCCTGGATGCCGATCGGGCGACCCGTATGCTGCGTGGCACGTGAAAGACCGCTCGTCGCTGAGGTAATGGCCGCTAACGGCCCGGAGGTTCCGGTTGTCTAGGTGCTGGCCAGATCTCCCAGCGGTGGCCTCGGCCCTGACGTACCTCGGCGCCGGGATGGTCAGTCTGGATGGTGGTGAGCTGGGCGATGACCTCCTCGATCGGTACGCCTGGGGCGAGCACGGCGATCGGCTGGGGCGGCGAAGATGGCGGTTCCTTGAGCGGACCCTGGCGAGGTTGCCGCAGAGTCTCGTGGAGCGCGGCGATGCTCTTGGCCCATCGCGGCCAGGCCGGGCACGGGCCACCCGTCACGTAGAAACCGTCGATGCTGTATGTGGTCCCGGGGGCGTGCCAGGCCGGGCTCCCGCACTCGGAGCACATGTCGGCTGCCTGCAGCGGCGCCATCTGTTCCCAGTACGCGAGGTGGGCCTGGTCCTCGTGCAGCACCTGGCGGGCATTCGCGCGCTCGGCCTTGTCTTTCAGCGACTTCAGCGTTGCCTGGGCATCGGCGACCCGGGCCCGTAGGTCCCGCACTTGCTGGCCTCGCTCGGACTTGAACAGGACTAGTGCCATCTCGCGGCGCTCGGCGGGCAGCCAGCCGCTGGCATCGGCCACCGTCTCCGGATCACCGATAATCGCAAGGAGATCATCTACTTCTCTGGTTTTGGCAGCGATGCCGCGCTCCAAGCTGGCCAGGAGCCTGCGCCGGTCCTTCTCCGGCGCGCAGCGGAACAACTCGCCGGTGAGGATCTCATCCCGCTCCCGGACTTTGCTGGCCAGGCTGCCTTGCTCCTCCAGCAAGGCCAGCCGCGCCTCGGCCCGGTCCCGGTCGTAGTGCTTCGCGCGTTCGGCCCGGTCCTGCTCGGCCTGCGCCTGCGCGGCGAGGAACCGCGCGTCGGCCTCGGCCAGCCGCTGCTCCAGTCCGGCTTCGCATTCCTCCAGTGTCTTGCCCGGCGGAGACGGGTCGGCGCTAGTCCACTGCTCTAGGGTTTTCAAGGCTGTGTCGTAACTCGCGGCGCGGTCCTGCATCACCCACGGGCTCCACCGAGCTTGCTGGTGGATTTCGTGAATGAGCGATCGCGCCGCCATGTACTCCTCGGCTGTCGCCGTGGCACCGGGAACCGGCTTCCAGCGCTTTCCGTCCAGCTCGATCGTCATGTCCTGACGGTAGCCGCACCCTTAATCAAGAGAAGCCCTCATACCCATGCCAAGACAATGTTTAAGAAAATCGTCATGGTATGCCTCAGATAACAGCTCGGCCTGGTACGACGTGCACGCTGACGCGGCACATTAATCGAGCACAACGACGAGGAGGAGGCGCAGGCCGTTTAGGGTTAGCAGCGAAACTACGAGTGGAGTGAATGGCCATCGTGGCACCGAGGTCGTCGTGGCCCTGGACGGCAGCAGGAGACCAGCAGCCGACGGCCGCCGCGGCCGCTGGAATATCTCTCGCTAAAGAAATCTAACTCCAAGAGCACTCTCAGGCTGCCTGATGGACGCGACAACAGATAATGTAACTGTGAGCTGGCACAACGGTAATTCTCCATGCTCCTGCCGCTCATGCCGAGAGGACACCTCGCAAGTAGGAGTGGCGCGGCCTGCGACCGCAAACCTCACGTCGCACGGCATCAGGAACCCGGACTCATAATCTGCCGGTCGTAAGATGACGACCTGCGCCGTAATGATTGTTCCGTAATGATTGTTCTGCTCGAGCTGACCGGCGCAATGGCGGGTCAGGACGTCGAGACAGATCGATCCGTTCTCGGATAGCTCACTTCCTGGCTACGGTCCGTCGCAGGCGTCGGCATAATAGGATTGTGGGGATACCGCATCGGTTCGGGGTGGGTCCTTCGGGCGGTAACAGGTCATGGGAAGATGCCCGATGAGGAGTCATGGAAACGACCATCGGATTCGACCTGCGTTCGATCGTCCCGGACCCCGACTGGACCGCAGATCGACGAGCTCACCATCTCCTGCGCCGTGACGTTCCGTCGGTACGTTCGGTCGATCCGCTGGTCTGGGTGCGGCCGCCGGGACTCCCGCCCCCACCGGAAGCCGGGGAGTTGTGGACTGATCTGCCCGGCCTGCTCGCGGCGGCGCGCGCACTAGACGGGGCTGACGCCGTGGTGGTACGGATCACGGCGCTTGAAGAGGACGGGGAACCGCAACAAGGCCTTGATCCGTCCGCGCCGGCCATTGAGCGGTATGACCTGCTTGGCTACGACGTCGCCGACTACGACCTGCTGGGCGGCCTGACCAACTGCGGCTATACGCCCGGGGAAGCGGCGTCGCTGGCGCCGGTCTGGGCACCACTCCTCAACGAACGGCACCTGTTCGGCAATCCCGACGATGCGGTGGCGTTCGCGGCAGTCACGGCGCGGCGAGTGCCCGAGCATGCGCCATTTTTCGGTTACGGGATCTATCAGCTGCGCTGAACGCCGCCCACGCTAGCCAGTTCCGCCGCGCTGCCTGCCCGACAGGCAACTTTATGGTGAGGACGCTTCGAAAGATCCGCCGCTATGCGCGGTCGGCTTTGCATTGAGATCCGGTTTCGGGTAGTACGCGAGCGGGAATTCTGTACGACGCTCCCCGACGCTGCAGCTTGCGATCGCTTCAGAAGCGATGTTAACCGAGCTGGATCTCCACAAGGTCGCGGCGCACCGCGCGTCCATCTGGGCATTCGAATCCTGGAGAGCCCGGCTACTTCAGGGGCCGTCCGGCCGCATGCCATTCCGCGCGGCGCTGTTGTATGAAGTTGTACTGGTCGGCGGCGGTCCTGAGCGTCTTGACCTTGGCTGCGGGGTCTGCGATCGGGTCTGCCGGGACAGGGAGAGCCGCGGCGGCTATTGCCTTTGCTTCCAGGAAGGAGCTTGGGGCCATGCCGACGGGGGGTGAGCCAGCTTCGAGGACCGGGGCTGCGGCAGTAGGGGGTTCAATGGCGGCCAGGGGATCGTCGGCCCGGGGGGTTTGCAGGGTGAGGATGGAGCCCACGTCTGGAGCGGCGGCGTCGCGTTGTCCGAGCGCCCCGATGCCGAAACGAGCGCGGAGGGTCGCGATGATCGAGGTGTGGTCGAAGGGCGGCCGGCCGTCGCTGGGCGCGTGCAGGATCGTGCCCGCCGGGATGAGCGGGGAGACCAGGACCGCGGGTACCCGGACTCCGAAGCGCGTGAAGCCGAACCCCGAGGGCCCGGTCACGCCGTCCGGTGCGATCGCCCCCGTCGGCGGGTGCACGTGGTCGTAGGTGCCGCCGTGCTCGTCGTACGTGATGATGAGGAGGGTCTTTTCCCAGGCTGGGCCGTTGCTGCGGAGGGCCTGGTAGACGTCGTAGAGCAGTTTCTCGCCGACGGCCAGGTTCGAGACTGGGTGCTGGTCATTCTCGATGTTGAAGTTGTGCTCATCGTCGGCCTGCCCCGCAGCGGGAGGGTCCGTTTTCCGGGGGTACGTCGCCCATTCCGGCTCTATGTAGGAGAAGGCGGCGAGGTTCCCGCCGGCCGCGTCGGCCTGGAATCTCGCGAAGCCTGAGACCACTTCCCCGTTCGGGCCGGGCTGGAGAGTGTCGGGGAAGTCGTGGGATGTGAGCGGCCTCCCCGAGTACCCGTAGATCTTCCAGGTGTGTCCTGCATCGGCGAGCTTGCCGAAGACCGATGGGGTGTTGAAGGTGGGTGTGCCATGCGCGGAATTGTCGGTGTACCCCAGCGAGGTGCCCGCGACCGCGAAGGCCCGGTTCGGGAAAGTCTGGGTCGGCACCGAGGCGAACCATCCGTCGCACACGGCGAACCCCTTTGCCAGCCCTGACAGCACAGGCAGGGTGGCGGCAGCGTACATGCCCATGATCGAGGCCGGTACCGCCCCGGCGAGCTTCGGGTCCAGCGGATGCGCGGGGTGCTGGAGTTCCCTTGCGAAGCTCGTGACGAATCCGTCATTCACGGCCTCGCCTGAGACCGGCGGGGTGTCCGAGCTGAAGAGCTGGTCATTGGTGGCCGTGTACCCCTCGGCCGGGTTGGCGAGCGGGAAATAGTAGGCGTTCTGCATATCGGCCGTGACCGGGAACACCGTCACCTTGTTCCCGTCGGCGTCGGTGTTTGACTCGGTGCCGTCCAGGCCCTCGAAGTTGCCGGACTTCGGATACAAGAACCCGAGCAGGTGGTCGAAGGAGCGGTTCTCCAGCATTACGAGCACCACATGATCGATCGAGTCCAGGCCAGCCACTTGCGCCCCCAATTGATAACCCCGCCGCCAAGGCGGCCAAAGGGACCTATATACAGCACCGTACCGCCCGGGAACCCGGCGGGTGCCGAGCTGGGACAGGTTTACCGAGGCACCTTCTTAATCCGCAGCCCGTTCCGTAATTGCCGTTCATCGTTTGGCGTCTGAGGTCTCTGATCACCATGGAAAGCCATATGAACGAACGGAACCTGAACCGGACGTTGCCCACCGGCCGGCGATCATCCGCTACCCCCAGGCAGGTCACGGGAACGCGGTGTTGACCTGGCGGCACTACGGGATCAGCTGTCCGGCCTTCTACCTCCAGCATGCCTGCATCCAGCACGCCATGCGTCATCTCGAGACCACAAACGATTCGACCGACCAAGTCCGTCGCGGACTGCAACGACCCAGCCTTTTGTCATCACGCTGAGTGACGGGGACGCTAATGGGAACGCGCGCAGCTCCGCCGATCTGGCGCCGGTCCCGGTCGTTCGGCATGACCGTTCGTGCCGCGCCCGAACGGTCGATCTGGCGCGCCAGATTCCCGATGCCAGGGCGTCCATAACCGTCGCCGGAGCGGAATCGCCTGGCCTGCCGGGCGAGCACAACGGAGGTTGGCCGGATCCGGAGCCGGCAGCAGCGCGCAGGGCACGCTGCTGCTATTCGGCCGAGCTAGCCTCCGGGAAGCCGCAAGGCGGCATGGCAATCGCTTCTGGCCCGTCTTACCGTGCGCTGAGGGGAATAACCCGGTACGGCTATTCCGCCGCGCGTCGTCAGGCGGGAGGAGGGGGAAACGCGTAGGGCCTGCTGTCAACCAGCCGCCAGTCATCGCCGTCTCTGCGCAGAAGATTGACGACGTGCAGGGCCATCAGGACATCTCCGTTTGCCGCGTAGACCGTCTGCTCGGCGTCGGCAAACGCATGATCGGGCTCGACCGGCCTCACATGGGTCAAGCTGATCGATGTCGTCGTTCCCTTCAGCATTCCGCCGAAATACTCGCTGTACATCGCCGTCAGGGCCTGGCGCCCGTCCGCTCGCTCACCGAACGGGTTGATGAGCGAACCATCCTGTGTGAAAAAGGCAGCGAACGCAGCTCCGTCGTTCGCGCTCCATGCGGCGGCGACCTTGTCGTGGAAGGCAACGACGCTGTTCTCGGGTGAGCCCATGAGGGTCCTCCATCCTTTCTCAGGAAACCGATCTGACATGATTGGTCACCGGCTTATCCAGCCGGTCACCGCGGACAAGCGCTGGGGTTGGGCCAGTTGCGGCTGCACAGAGCTGGCACGATCCGCCCGGATCGCCCGGGCGGATCCGGTGTGCTTTCAACCGTGGCCTTTGGGCACCGTTCGGTCCTGCGGTGCGGCGGCCTGATCCGGCTTGCGGATCGGCATGACGGCGGGCTGTCCGGGATCAACACCCACCTCGGCGAGGATGGGCATGAGCACCTGGCGGAAGGCGTGGAAGCTTTCTGGGCTGTCCCAGATGTCGTACACCATGAGGTCGCCATCCTCACCGGAACAGGAGTGGTGCAGGCGGTGGGGATCTGGTTCCGCGCCGGCGTTTCCAGACGCTGATGGATCTCGCCGAACTGGGTGAGTGTCATGTTCTCGGGGCGGAAATACGCGGCGATGGCCATGGCCGGTCTCCCGTCGTCGGTGGGCGCGGTCGCCTGTGTTACGTCACTGGTACTCGTCTTGGATCACCGATCCGCCAGACTCAGCCCAAGGCGGGCGCGGCGGCACCGCGGAACAGGTCAGCCGCGAGGTGCCGGCCGCCATCGATCCAGGCTCCGGCGCCGGGCAGCAAGGCGGTTTCCGGCGATCCGGCCGAAGGCAGCCGGGCCGGCGGAAACGGTCGTCCCGGCACCGCCAGGAGGGATCGAGCCCCGTCCGCCGCAACAGTCCAGGTCCCTTCGGGCGGGGCCAGCAAGAACGAGGGATCGCCTGCCCGCCCAGCGACAGCCCTGCTTGTGCAGCCGTCTCGATGGTGAGTCTCTTTCGGCAATACCCCTTGCTGACGAGGGTGGCAGGAGGCGATCTCCAATCACGCCAATCAAGGCCAGGTCCGCGTCCATAAATGGCAGTTCTGTGCGGCTCGGCCGCGGTGACCTGATCATCGAGAGACAGCGCGTACTCGGCGTTATATGGGTGATCGAAGATCACCGGGCCCTTTCGGGCCATATAACGCTAGATATACGGGTGATCATCGCTCACCTTTTCGGTCCGATATGCGGAGATGATCACCCGTATATCACTCGATCGGCGTTGGTCTGAGCTCCGCTTTCCGCAGGCCGTTGTCACTCGGCGTGACTTCTCGGCCTTGACGGGCGATGGTGGCACGGCACCAGGCCGCTTGCCCCGGCGAGCAGATGGCGGCTGATCGGGTACCGTGCTCTCGCTCTTCGGGCAGGGCGACGCCTGGGAGATGCGCTCAGGTGACGGCTCGGAGTGCCATGCGGACGATGAGCTTGGTGGCAGTTGCGGGCGAGCGGCGGCGCGCCGTGACGATCTGGTCCCATCCGGCAAAACCGGTGGCCGCGACCAGCAGGTCGACGGCGTCGCGTCGGCTCAGGCCGGCTGCGAGCGCGCCGGCGTCATCGAGACGCTGGACCAGGCGTTCCATGATCTGCACTCGGCCGACCTCAAGCTGGTCGATTACAGGCAGGGCGTCGGCCTGGACGCGGGCCAGGGCAACCAGGTTGCGGATCAGGTTCGGGTCAAGAGCCCAGATGCCACACCCGAGCCTGGTGACCTCGGCCAGCGCAGCGGCCGGCTCAGGCAGGCTGACGGCTGCGAGCAGCTGATCGAATCGGGCTCGGGACAGCAGATCGGCGGCTACCGCATCCAGGAGGCCGGTGATGGACCGGAAGTGCCGGTAGACGGTAGTGCGTGACACGCCGGCGGCGGCGGCGATCTCGACCAGGGTTACCGGCTCCGGGGATCTGCGCAGCCGCTTGGCGGCGCGCCACACGATCTCCTGGCGGGTCCGCGACGCGGCGTCAGCCCTGGCCCGCATCGTGTAGATCCGTGTAGGCCTATCGCCGTCCACAATTTGACAGTACAGTATGTCCTGCCAATACTGGCGGGAGGCAGGCGTTGATCGAGTTCGACACGACCGTCCGCATCGACCGGGCCCGCGAGCGGGTATTCGCCATCCTGGCCGACTTCGAGTCCAACCTGGCCCGCTGGGCCAAAGGACCAGTAGCCGCGACGAAGACAGCCGGCGATGGCAGGGCTGGCAGCCGCTACACCATCACAGCCAGGGTCGGTCCCGTGAAGCTCCGCTCGCCGTATGAGGTAACCGGCTACGACCCGCCCGCGCGCTTCGCCGGCAACGGCATCGCCGGGCCGGTGCGCTTCCATGAGGAGTACAGCCTTACCGCAGACGGACCGGTGACGATCCTCACCCAGTCGATCCGGGCTACCCCGCGGGGCCTGTTCCGCCTGGCCGAGGGGACCTTGCGCCGTCAGCTTCAGCAGCTCATAGCATCCGACCTCGACCGGCTCAAGAACCTCGCGGAAGCAGAGATCCCGCAGAACTAGCGCTCACCCCACGGCGCAGGCAGCTCGATGCCAGCGGACAGGGGATAGCTCTGATTGCTCCGCGGAGCCTAAAGACCGCGGCCTCCACCTGAGCGCGATCCGCCTTACCTGCATCCGCGTTGACCGCAAGTGTCCGGTTCGGGGCTTTTCGATCGTGCTTGCTGTTGCCTGAGGCGCGCTGAGTTCCCTCCCTGTCCGTGATAGCTGCCGGGGTTCTGCGAACGGGCGGGCGGGTCAGGGGGCGCGTAGCGCCCGCGCAGCGGCGCCGTAGGCGCCCTTGACGTGTCCGCCCGGGAGCGGATCATTGCCAGGCGGCAGGGCAGGGAGCCTGGTGGGTGGGGTGTCAGCGGTCCGGGGTGGGGGGGCCTTTCTGTGCGGGTGACGTCGAGCCGTGACGGCCGTGGGGCCGGGTCCGGGGGCAGCCAGCCTTACCTTGGCCCGCGGGGCTTGCTGTGCCCCGGTGACATGATGATTGATTGGGTGTCCCCGCCTGCGGGGATGCGGCCGCTCAGTCTAATCAGGCCGCCCGCCTGGCCCGTGGGGGCCGGCAGCGGCTGACAGCGGATGGGCGGGAGCTGGCCGCGGTGGTCCCCATCGGTGAGTTCGGCTGCGGCGGGTCCGGCGGGGCGGCGGTCACGTGCTGGTCGCCATGGCGGGTGGGTCAGGCGGTGGCGAGCGCGTCGTCGCCGAGCTCGGCCAGGATGTGATGGGCCTGCCGGAGGATCTTGCGGGCCTCGGACAGGCAGGCGCGTTTGCTGTTCTTGCGGTCCTTGACCGCGGCGTAGTAGGGGTGGTCGGGGGCGGAGGTGCGGGCGTGCGTCTTGGCGGCCTCGTAGAGGGCCCAGCGCAGCACCGGCGGTCCTTGCCGGGACAGCTTCCCGGGCGGGCCCTTGCGGTCGGAGGAGGACACGGTGATGTCCAGCCCGGCGAACCGGACCGCCTGGCGGGAGGAGGAGAACCGGCCCGCCCCGGCCAGCCAGCAGGTGATCGCCAGCGCGGTGACCGGCCCGACCCCGTACAGCCGGGCGGCCAGGACCTTGGCCCCGGCCAGGTGCCGGGCCGCGTCCAGCAGCTGGTGCCGCACCACGTGCAGCCGGGCCTCCAGCGCGTCGATCACCTCCAGGGCGGTGGCGACCTGCAGCTGCCCGGCCGGGGACAGGTGCGCGGCTGCTGCGGCCCGCAGCCCGGCCACGCCCTGCTCGGTGCGCAGCGCGCCCTCGCCCAGGGCCGGGGCGCCCTGGTGGAACAGCACCGCGTGGATCCGCTGCGCCCAGGCGGTGCGCTCGCGGCGCAGGTCGTTGTACAGCTCCAGCAGCGCCCGGCACTCCAGGATGCGGCCGGGCGGGATCCAGCACTCCGGCAGCCGGCCCTCGGCCAGCAGCATCCGCAGGTGCCGGGCGTCGGTCTTGTCGGTCTTGGCGTGCCGCTTGCGGCCGCGCAAGAAGGCGGTATCGGCCGGCTCGGCCAGATGCGCCGCGACCCCGGCCGCGGCCAGCTCCTCGGCGACATACCGCCACCCGGCGCACCCCTCGACTGCGAACGCGACGTCCTCACGGCCGGCGAACCGGGCCAGCCAGGCCCGCAGGTGCTCCCGGTCGGCCGGGGCGATCTGGCCGCGCCGCACCTGCCCGGTCACGGTGTCGAGGTAGTCGAAAGTGATCTGTCTGCGGTGGATATCCAGCCCGCCTACGATGAGCATCGGGACCTCCTCAAGCTCGGGAGGGCGCACACCCTCCCATGCGAATTGCCTACGCAGTCAATCCTGACCCGCGTCTGAGCTGAGGAGGTCTCACGGCACCGGCCGCAACCTCAGCTCAGCCCGGCCCGATGCATGTCATCTAATTGTGGACGTCCGCCGCATGGCCGAAGCGGAGGCCTGTGCTGCGCCCGAACAGGATGATCTGTACGGCCGGGCTGGCGGATAAACGGTGTCGCGCTGCGCTCCGCCGGGCCGCTGGCTCTGCCCGGCGTGGTGATCTGAGCGCCGTCCGCTGCGAGGCCGGGCGCAGGTCCTGGCTTTTATCAGGTTAGTGCGCGCCTTCTGGTTGCTGCGCGTACCCACACCAAGCAGGATGGCGGCGCCAGTAATGATTCCGCGCATCTTGATTTGCTCACGGGAGCGCACGCGAGCTTTGCTTCCAAGGGGCCGGCCTGCTATTGCCCTACCCGGCCGTCGATGCATTCGCGCAGCAGGTCGGCGTGCCCGCAGTGGCGGGCGTACTCATCGATCCGGTGAACCCACATCTCCCGGACGGCGATGCCCTTCCGGCCCACCCGCGTACCCAGGTCCGGGTACCCGGCCAGCACCGCATCGGTTGCCGCCTGCTCGCGGGCAAGGTCAGCGAACGCGCCCTCGGCCAGCGCCTGATCCGCAACCGCTCCCTCGAAGGCGGCATCACCCGCCCCGTACAGATTCGGTGCCGGGTCTGCCGGCGCGATCCAGTTGCGCCAGGACCGCTCCGCCTCGGCAAGATGACGGAGCAGGCCCAGCAAGGACATCGTCGACGGCGGCACCGACCGGCGCGCCAGCTGGCCCGGGTCCAGTCCCTCGCACTTCATCAGCAGGGTCAGCCGGTAGTTCCTCACGTAGTCCTGCAGCGTCGCCAGCTCACCGTCCGGACTGACCCCCTCACTGCTGCGGGGATCCTCGCTGGGGTCGGCCCACATGTCGGGATAGACGCTGGCCTTGGTCCACCGCTCGGTCATGTCGCTCACCGTGCCAGGCGGCGGCCCGGCACGCAACCGGGTATCCAGCCGGGCCAGCCTACGGTGCGGGCGCACTCAGGCACCCGAGATTCTCACCCCTGCACTGTTCCGACACCAGATCACGGGGCAGGGCCTTAGTACGCAAATACGTCAGTCACCGCCGACAAGACCGCAGCTCACAACGCCATGACCGAGCTGACCCCGCCCCGGTGATAAAAGTCAGGTCTTAGCGCCGTCCGCTGCGAGGCCGGGCGCAGGTTGGCCGGAGTCGGCGTTTGGAGTCCCGATTGCTGCGCGGCCGGGCTGGCAGCCGGGCATGCCGGAGCACTGCCTGCGCCGGTAAGGAGGCAGGCGGCGCGGACCGGGACGCGAGGGGTCGTCAGGGATCAGATCGGGGGGAATTCAACTTCGATGATCAGGCCGCCTTCTGGTCGGGGCCGTGCGCGGACGGTGCCCTCGTGTGCCGCGACAGCGGAGCGGACGATGGACAGGCCCAGGCCTACGCCGCCGTTGTTGCTGGTGCGGTCGGCGCCGAGCCGGCGGAACGGCTCGAACAGCGATGTCACGTCTTCTGCGGGGATGTGCAGGCCGGTGTTGCGGACGGCGAGCGCGGGCTGGTCGGCGGCCGCTACTTCTACCTCTGCCCAGCCGCCTGGCTCGTTGTAGGTGATCGCGTTTGCCACCAGGTTGGCGATGAGCCGCTCCAGCAGGACGGGGTCACCGGGGACTGTGCGCTCGGTCAGCTTGCGGTGCAGCGTGATCCCGTGCCTGGCGGCCAGCTCTTCGTGCGCGTTGAGCACGGATTCCGCCACCTCGTCTAGCCGCACCGGAATCTTGCCCGGCAGGCCGCGGTCGCTTTCCGCGAGAACCAGCAGTCCCTCGATGAGCCTCTCGTTCCGTTCGTTCGCGCGCAGCAGCTGGATGCCGAGCCGGCGTAGGTCCTGGTCTGCGTCCGGATCCTCCATCGCTACTTCCGTCAGCACCCGCTGGACGGCCAGCGGGGTGCGCAGCTCGTGTGAGGCGTTCGACGCGAACCTGCGCTGGCTCTCATACCCGGCCGCGAGCCGGTTCAGCGCGCCGTCGAGCGCGTCGGCCAGTTCCTTGAGTGCGTCCGGCTTGGTGCGCAGCTGGATGCGCTGCCCCAGGTTCTGCGGGCCCACCCGGCGTACCGTCTCGGCGAGCGCGTGCAGGGGGCGCAGCGCCCAGCCCGCCACCAGCCAGTTGCCCCAGAGCAGCAGCGCCACGACGAGCAGCACCGCCGGGACGCTGACCACCCGGGCGCCGGCCGCGTAGCCGCACACGGGAAATTGGGTCGGCAGGAACGGTGTCAGGTCGCGGTCGCATCCCGGGGCGTGGTGCTGCGGGAGCCACATGTGGCCGATCGTGTCCCAGACGGCGGCGAGGACAAGGAAATCCACGATGGTCAGGATGGCCAGGGTCCGCGCGAGCCTGCTCTGGAGCGAAGGCCGGCGCGGCACGGTCA
>CAWCJS010000006.1:0-398580 GCA_963795795.1 uncultured Actinomycetes bacterium
CCCCCCCCCCCACCAGACCCCCCCCCCCCCCCAATCCGCGCGCCGGTCTCGCTGACGAGACAGCCGTCCTGAACGCCGAGGTCGCATTCGCCGGCAACGACATCGACCGGGCCCGCGCCCTTGCCGAGGGCGCCGTGGCCTCGCCGCGGGTGAGCCCCAGGGTCCGCTGCCATGCTCTCGAACTGCTCGGCCGTATCCTGCGGGGAAAAGATCTGGACACCGCCAGGGACGCCTTCGAGCAGGCCCTGGCGACCGCGGATGCGTCAGGCCTCGCCGTGTGGCGGCTGCGTGCCCTGCATCAGCTCGGCACCATCGACATGTTCGACGACGCTCGCACCGACCGCCTCTCCCAGGCTCGGCGTATTGCCGATGAGCTGGGCGCCACCAGCACTGGCGCGGTCATTGACCTGCAACTCACCGCCGCTGCTATGTTCCGCTTCGAACTCGGCGAGGCCGAACATCACGCCCAGTCCGCGCTGGCTGTCAGCACCCGGCTCGGGCTGGCCAAGACGCATGCCATCGCGCTGCTTTTCCTGGCCGAGATACAAGCATTGCGCCGTGACCGCGTGGGCATGGATCGCTTTCTCGCCCTCGCCCATGCCGCCGAACCCGGCGATCCGGAAATCGAAGGCAGCGCGCTGGCCGGTGCGCACGGGATGCTGGCACTGCTGGACGACGACACGGCGGGCGCTCTCCAGAGCCTCGGCCGCGGCGTCGCGATCCTCGACACGCTGCCCCAGCAGGGTCCGGCCCCATACCGGGCGGTATGGCCGTTGCTGCTGGCAGCGAACGGCGACGCAGGCGCAGCCGCCGCGACTGGCAATGCCCGGCGGATCGGCCTGGCCGTCAACCGGGTCAACCGGGGAATCCTCGGCTACGCCGACGCGATCCTCGCCGGTCGCGCCGGGAACCAGCACCAGGCCACCGAATTGGCCCTCGCCGCGGACAGTGAGCTGCGCCACTACCCGGTCTGGGCGGACCTGGCCCGGCTCTACGCCGCCGGGCCGGCGCTGGCCGACGGCTGGGGCCAGCCGCGGCAGTGGCTGGAGATGGCGGTCGGCACTTTCCTCCGGCACGGGATCGAGCCACTGACGCTGCGGTGCCGCCGGCTGCTGGAACAGCCGCAACCTAGCCGCTGGTCCAGGCTGGGCATCACCGACCGGCAGGCCGACGTACTCCGGCTCATAGCCGAAGGCATCCCCAACAAGGAGATCGCGGCACGATTGCATCTCTCCCCCCGCACCGTGGAGAAACACGTCGAAAGCCTCCTCCGCAAGACCTCTGCCCGGTCCCGAACCCAGCTCGTGGCAATCGCCGGGCCGGAATCACCCGTAGACGTACGGCAATCGCGAGGCTCCGCATGACCGAGGCAGCCACGGGAAATCACCCGCTCAATCAGCACGCTTGGCACCGGATCAACCCCAAGCCAATGCCCTAATCACTTCGTCCAAGTCCGCGTCCACCCGGTCCGCTCGAACCGGGTGCGCAGGGAGACCCCAAGTACGAAAGGTACTCGGCGCGTCGAGGATGACCGGGCGGAGTAGCAGGCGCGACGTCTAGTCACGTTCGGTTACGTCACGCTGGCTCGGGTAGGGTCTCCACCAGCGTTTCCAGCGCGGCGGTCCAGCTTTCCCAGTAGGGGCGGCCCGGTTCGGCCGCGATGGCCGCGATGAGCTGGCGCCGGAACGGTTCCCGGTCGCCGCCGAACGCGTGCTCGACGACCGCGGCGGCCAGCGCGAACGCCGTGCTCTGCCAGGGCGCGTCGAAGGCCAGCTCGCCGTTCCGGCGGGCAGGTCCATCCCCGACAGGCTCGGCGGCGCGCTCACAGCCGGGCCACGCCGATCATCGAGTCCCGGGTGACCAGCCCGGCCAGCTCGGCCTACGTCATGCCCTCGGTCCCTGCCGGGCGCTCGGGCAGGACGAGATAACGGACTTCGGCGGAGGAATCCCACACCCGGATCTCCGTATCGCCGGGCAGCCGGCAACCCATCTCGGCGAGCAGCGCCCTCGGCTCGCGGACCATCCTGGCCCGGTACGGAGGATCCTTATACCAGGCCGGCGGCAGCCCTAGCGTCGGCCACGGATAGCACGAGCACAGCGTGCACACGATGACGTTATGCACGGCAGGGGTGTTCTCCACGACCACCATGTGATCGCCTTCCGCGCCACCGAAGCCGAGCTCGGCGATGGCGGCGGTGCCGTCGGCCAGCAGCCGTTGTTTGTAATCCGGGTCGGTCCAGGCGCGGGCCACGACCTTTGCCCCGTTCAGCGGGCCGATCTCTGACTCATAGCGGCGGGTGATCTCCTCGATGAACCCCTTGGGCACCAGCCCCCGCTCGGTCAGCAGCGCCTCCAGCACCGCGACCCGCTGCTCGACCGGCGAGACCGGAGCGGGATGATGGCCTCCCTCGTTCATGCCCCCTCCAGGTAGCTGTCCCACAGGTCGACGTGCACCCACACGCCGCGCTGGCCGTCCCGCCACAGCTCGGCGGCGTCGAACCGGACCGAGTACGCCGGCTCGTGGCGGCGGGCGGCGCCGTGAGCCTCGATGTCGGGTACCGAATAGATTCCGTCCACCCGCACCACCGTCCCGGCCTTGCCCCGCACATACCCCGGACAGCGAGTGTGGCCCGGCGGATGCCACTCGCGCACCCGCACACGGTCCCCGACCCCGAAGCGGGCCTCCTCGACGTCGGGACCGGCATCACTTACCAGCGGCGCGAGGACCGGCCCCGCTCAGCGGGAACCGCCCGCCGGCGCGGCCCTCGAGCTCCGCACGGGTCACCAGCCCATGCTCGACAGCCAACGTGGCCGCCGCGGTCAGCCAGTGCTCGTAATAGCTCGACGTCAGGTAGTGGCCCGGCTCCATCCGCTCAATCGAGTGCCGGAACTCACCCCCACTGGCCTGCACCGCGCCGGCGACAACCACCATCAGCGCCCAGGCCAACGCCTGCCACCGACCGGGAAACGCAGGCTACGCCGGCGAATGAGCCACCGATCCGAAACCCTGCCTGCCACCCAGGTCATGGATACCGTCCACCAGCAGGACTCTACCCGTCCGGGCTCCTGTCAGCCGCCGCGGACGCGGCATCACAGCGCCCACAGCGCGATAGCCATGCCGAGGTCAGCAGATGGCCTGGTCATCGCCCCGCTTCGATGACCGTGCCGCCGACCGATCCGATCAGGGAAGACCGGTCGCACCCCGCATGGCCCGACGAGTTGCCGGCCGCCGGGCCGTGCCCGCAGGCGGGCATGGGGAGCGTCCTATGCTGGGAATGCTTGCGGTGGGCACAGGAGGCGTGATGGCGCGTATCAGTTACGTCGATCCGGGCACGGTGACCGACCCGGAGCTGGCCGGGTACCTGGCTGATGCCCGGGAGCACGGGACGCCCCGGCTGGAGAGCCAGGCGATCCGGGCGCACGTCCCGGCGGTCCTGCGCAGCTTCAGCCAGTCCTGGCAGCAGGTGTTCCGGGACGGCGTGCTCGATCACCGGGTCAAGGAGCTGGCCCGGGTGTTCATCGCCAAGTCTCTGGACTGCGGGTACTGCGCCGCCCAGCGCTCGGACCTGGGCGCCGCCCAGGGCCTGGACGAGCGCGCCTTCGATGAGGTCATCGACTTCCGCCAGTCGCAGCTGCTGACCGAGCGGGACAAGGCCGCGCTGCGGTGGGCCGAGGCGATCGCCTGGGACCCCGGGCTGGCCGATGATGACCTGTGGGCCGAGCTGCACCGCCACTTCACCGAGCCCGAACTGGTCGAGCTCGGCTATTTCATCGGCCTGACGATGGGACAGCAGCGGTTCCTCAAGACCCTCGGCGTACGCCACGGCGACCTAGGCCGCGACAGCCTGGCCGGACTCACCCCCAACGCCGCCGCCGCACTGACCGGCAGCTGACTCCTAGCCCGGACGCCACCAGACGGCCACCGGATCACGCCAGCCCGCGCAGATCATCCTGGCCGGTACGTCTCCCGCACCAGGCAGCCGTAACGCTCACCGGCCCGCAGTTCCTCAGCACAGAAGACATCTAGAACAGGGAGGGGAAGCGCAATCCCGCGCGCGGACCCTCTTGCGGTGCGCCGGTTTGCGGCCAGGCAGCGTGCTTGGGTCAGGGGCGACCGCGGCGTCGTCAGCGGGCGAACTTGTCGTTGGTGGCCTGGGTGACGGGGTAAAGAAGTTGACGAGGTTGCCGTAGGGGTCCCGGAACAGGAGCGACCGGTTGCCCTAGGGCATCGTGGTGGGCTCGTTGACGAAGTCCTCGGCGAAGCCGACCAGGTTCTGGTGCACGCTGTCCACGTCGTCGACGAGGAACTCGATGATGACGGTGTTGTTGTCGGCCGGCCGGGCGGCGGGTCAAGGACGCCGCAGGCCGCCACTCACTCCAGCACAGTGATTCTCGCTGGCCCGGAGTCCCCGCCGGGGAGCCGGGCCCTGAAGTGCGCGGTGTCCCACTGCCAGATAGGTGACATACGCTCGTATGTGATATGATCGTATGCATGGCGCAGGTAGACAGGTTTTCCGTGACCATGCCGCCCGAGGTCGGAGAGGGCGTCCGGCAGGCCGCGGCCCGGCAGGGCACTAGCGTGTCGACGTGGCTTACCGACGCGGCGGCCGACAAGCTGCGCAATGAGCTCCTCGGCGCTGCTCTGGACCAATGGGAGGCGCAGGACGGCTCGTTCACCCAGGCGGAGCTGGATGAAGCGGCGTCCCGGCTCGGGCTTGCGCCGCGTTCGGATGTGGCGTGAAGGCGGTCCTGGACGCGGGTGCCCTGGTGGCGGTTGATCGCCGGAACCGCCTGATCGGCGCCCAACTGCGGGTGCTCCAGCAGCAGGGAACGCCGATCCGGGTCAGTTCCGCAGTAGTGGGCCAAGTCTGGCGGGACGGGCGCAAGCAGGCCAACCTCGCCCGGGTGCTGGCCGGCGTCGGCATCGAGGCACTTGGCAAGGACGACGGCAAGCGCATCGGCGAACTGCTCGCGCTGTCAGGCTCCGCAGATATCGTCGACGCGCACGTAGCGCTGATTACAGCGCACGCCGACCTCGTCTTGACCAGCGATCCCGGCGACATCCGCAAGCTACTGCAGGCTCGGAGGGTTCCGGCGCGGGTCCTGACCGTGTAAGGCTCCCGGACCTCGCGAATCTCCTAGGGGTACCGGCGCATCCACGGCGAGCTGACTGGGCTGGCTAGAAGGTCGCGCCGTCGACGGTGTGGAGCCACAGTGACCTGCGACTCGCGCACGCCAACGTGCTGCAGTACCTAGGCAGCCAGGGCGGCCTGGGGGTGCAGGACCTGGCGGTTCGTGCGGGCGGAGCCGCGGCGGGACCTGACCGCGGCTCCGGTCCGTCTGGCGAGAGTTAGCTGGCCACGATGCCCGCGGGCGTGGCGCCGGCAGGCAGCGCGAACGGGGAGGTGCCCAGCTCGGTCAGGCTGCCGCCGTTGACAGCGAACACGCCGACCTTGCCGATCCTGCTCTCATCGACATACCGGAAACGGCCGTCAGGGCTCAGCCGGGCGTCGACGGCACCGCCGCCGGTAGCGGCGACCGGGGTGCTGCCGAGCAGGGTCAGCGTGCCGTCGGGGGCGATCTGGTAGCGGGAGAGCTCGCCGGATCCGGTGTTCACGGTGAACAGGAACTGGCCGTCATGGGTGATCTCCACCCAGCACGGCGCGGTCTGCTGGTCCGCCAACGGAGAGCCCGCGACCGGGGTCAGCGTCCCGTTGAAGGAGTCGGCGAACGCGGAGATGGTCCCGGTGCCGGCGCCGACGTTGTGCACGTCCTGCGCTGGCGCACGCTAAGCCGCGGTGCCCGGGCGCCTCCTGCGGTGTTCCAGTCCCGAGGGGGCCGGTCCGGCCGCGACGGTAAGACGGACACCTGCCCGGGCACTAATACAGCCTAGGAGATTGGCTAGCGTCCGCGCTTCCCGCTGTACCGATGTCCTGGAAAGGACGGAAGCCACAGGCGGGCCTGGCGCGTGTCAGCCGGCGAGCGTGCCCGTGTCTACGGGGATGCAGGCGCCGTTGATCGCAGCTCCGCCCGCGCCGGCCAGGAACGTGATAAGCCCGGCGACCTCGGTCGTTTCGACGAACCGCCGGGCCGGCTGTTCGGCAGTCATGCTGGCGGTGACGTCGTCCCGGCTGATCCCGCGCAAGCGCATGTGGTCGCGGATCTGGTTCTCGGCCAGCGGCGTGCGCATCCAGCCCGGGGCGACGGCGTTGGCGGTCAGGCCGGCCTCGGCGCCCTCAAGGGCGGCCACCTTCACCAGGCCGAGCACGGCGTGCTTGGCCGCGACGTACGCCGCCTTATACGGCGCGCCGACCAGGCCGGCCGTGGATGAGGTCACGATGATCCGGCCGCCCGGCTGCCGGGTCAGCTGCGGCCACGCGAACTTCATCGCCAGGAACGGGCCCTTGACCATGAGATTCATCAGACGATCCCAGTCGGCCTCGGCGTAACTGGCGATCGGGTTCATCGCCTGCGCTCCCGCATTCAGGACCAGGATGTCGAGCCGACCGTACCGCTCCAGCGCCAGGTCAACCATCCGCCGGTTGCCCTCGGCGGTAGCCACGTCGGCGATCAGGCAGCCATCACCGTGCACGTCCACGGGCACCACGGTGGCACCGGCGTGGCGCAGCGCCCGCCAGGTCGCACTGCCCAGGGCACCTGCCGCCCCCGTCAAGATCGCCACACGCCCGTTCAGCGGGCCGCCGGGACTACCGCCGATGGGCGCTCCCCGTTCACGCCGTGCCTGATCTGTCACCTCGGCACCTCCCTAACTCAACCGACGTACCCAATTCGTGCCAGAGGCACGTCAGCTTCAGCGACCAGATCATTGCGGCCGCGACCAGGCCGTAGGAAAACCCCCGCACGGCGCGTGCCACAGACACAGATCAGCCGCCTCTGCGCAGGCATCGCGATCACGATGGACCAACACCAAATCGCGCCGACCGGCGGATATGTCGATGCCGGACAGGATCCCGCGGAACTCCCGGCCGCAGCACCATCACCGTTACCCCCGAACCGCCCGCAAGCCGGGCGGTGACCTTGGCGGCGACGGCGACGGCGTCAATGCGGATAGAAGTCCTCGGTGGTCGCCGGCCAGTCCGACGAGGTAAGCCGCCACGGCTCGTCCGGCGCGGCGGGGATGGCCGCCGCGGTCAGCGACTGATCCTCGGCCAGGACAGCCTTCACGGCGGCGTGCAGCCGGGCGGCGGCCTCGTCGCAATGCCGCGGCGCGATCCGGGCGTAGGACAGCACCAGGCCTGGAGGGCCGGCCGATGCGACCCGCATCGGGCCAAGCGCGCTGACCCCCAGCCCGAGCTGCCGCGAATGAGCCACGACGTGCCGTTCGGAAATCCCGGCGGGCAGCTCAAGGAGAATCTCGAGCCCGGCCGCGGGGCCATGCTGGGGCCAGCCGGGGAAGTAGCGGTGCAGCTGGCGGCCAAGCTCCGCCCGGCGGGCCCCGTAAGCGAGCCGGACGTGCCGTACATGCTGGTCGTATTGCCCCGACTCAAGCCAGGACGCCAGCGCGTGCTGCTCGATCACGCCGGTGCCGAAGTCGTCGTCACGCTTGGTCTCGGCGATGGCCTGAAGCAGGCCCGGCGGCGGGACGACCCAGCCGAGCCGCATTCCGGGTGCCAGCGTCCGGCTGACCGACCCGAGCAGGATGACGTGGGCCGGGCGCATCCCCTGCAGGCAGGCGAGCGCGCGCCGACCGAAGTGGAAGTCCGCCCGGTGGTCATCCTCGACGACCAAGGCGGAGCACGCCACCGCCCATTCCAGCAGGCTGGCCCGCCGGGCCGCCGACATCACCGTCCCGGTCGGGAACTGGTATCCGGGACTGGTCAGGACGGCGCGGCAGCCGGTTTCCCGGAGCGCGCTGACAACCAGTCCCTCGGCGTCGACCGGCACCGGTACCGGCTCTAGCCCGTGCACCCGCAGCAGGTACCGGTACACCGGATCACCGGGATCCTCCACGGCGATGCGGTGATGGCCGGCCGCGACCAGGGCGCGCGCGCTGATCGTCAGCGCCTGCGTTCCCCCGGTCACGACCACGATGCCGTCCGCCGGCGCCATCGCGGCCCGCACCCGGCTCAGATGCGCCGCGAGCTGTCCACGCAGCCGCGCCACGCCCCAGGGACCGGTATAGCCGAACTCAGCGGCCGGCAGATACCGGATTACCTCTGCGAACGTCCTGGCCGCCTGCGATCGCGGGAACAGGGTCAGATCCGGGCCGGCCGGGCGCAGGTCCAGCTCCGGCCGCCACAGGCGCCGGGGATCTCGCCGCGAGCGGAACCACGACGGGTGATTGGCCGCCGTCCCCGCTGCGTCCGAGACGACGGTCGCCGACCCTGGCCTGGTGACCAGGAACCCCTCGGCCACCAGCTGCGCGTAGGCGTCGACGACGACCCCGCGTGACACGCCCAGATCCTGGGCGAGCACACGGCTGGCGGGCAGGCGGGTCCCGGCCGGCAGCCGGCCACTGCGGACCGCATCGCGCAGGCCCGAGCGGAGCTGCCCGGCGAGGGTTTCCGGGTGGCTCCGGTCCACGTGCAGCAAGATCTCCGGGCCGCCGCTCATGCGACCGACCTTATCCATGCCACTTGCCGCTGGTGCGCGCCCTCGGCCCCGATGATCCTCATGACCCAGTCGCCGGCGCTACGGGCGCGCGCTGCCGGGGATCCGACGGCAAGACGATGGGTCACATGTCCTCAGAGTGATTTCCGGCGCGTGGTGTCACTGGCCGCGAGGGTTCGTCCTCGTCCTTGCGCCTTGCTGTCTCGACCGGGAATTGGTCCTGTCACCTGGTGCTGATGTGGTCCTGTCAGCGGCCGTGCGCCGCTTCTAGAGTCGGGATCATGCATTCCCGGATGACAACCGCGCCTCGCATGGCACCGGCCGTCAGTTCAATCGCTCCCCAGCTAGCGGCGACCGCGGGTGCTGCTGCACCGGCGCGCGGCGCTGCGCGGTGGCCTGGATTCGTGTTACGCCGAGCGCAGAGATCAGAGCTGATAGACAGTGTCCCGCTCACTTGGTCGTCCCGATGGCGTAACGCCAGGACCAGTGCCGCGGACTAAACGCCAGTGCCGGTTCCGACAGCGACGTGGGAGGTTCTCGCGCGTGGACAGCGACGGCTGGCACCGGGTCGACCCGGTGGACGTCCCGGCCGAGGGCCGGGTCCGCAGTGTCAGCGTGGACGGCCGCACAGTCGCGCTGGCGCGGTGCGGCGGGCGGCTGGGCGCGCTGGAGAACCGGTGCCCGCACCAGGGCGGTCCGCTCGGCGAAGGGTCGATCGAGAACGGCTGGCTACGGTGCCCGTGGCACGGGTATGACTATGACCCGCTGACCGGCCGACCGCCGGCGGGTTTCTCCGACGGGGTCGCCGCCTACGAGGTGGCCGACCGGGCGGACGGCGTCTACGTGCGTATCCCTGCCCTGGCACCGCGCTCCCGCACGGTGGGTGACGTACTGGTCGAGACGCTGGTCGCGTTCGGGATCACGCACGTGTTCGGCATGGTCGGCCACTCCAACCTGGGCTTCGCTGACGCCATGCGGCGCGCCGGGGAACGCGGGGAACTGACCTATATCGGGATCCGGCACGAGGGTGCGGCCTCCTTCGCGGCCAGCGCGTACGGCAAGCTGACCGGCCGGCCCGCCGTCTGCTTCGCGATCGCGGGACCGGGGTCGACCAACATGCTCACCGGCCTGTACGACGCCAAGCTCGACCAGTCACCGGTGGTAGCGATCTCCGGCCAGGTGCCGTCGGCGGTCCTGGGACGCGGGGCCTTCCAGGACCTCGACCTGACCGCCGTGTTCCGGGACGTGGCCGCCTGGACGACCGCCGTGCACGGCGGCAGCGACCACGCCGAACTGGCCGCCCTGGCCGTCAAGCACGCCCTGGACGCCCGCGGCGTGGCGCACCTGGTGCTGCCCGACGAGGTACAGACCCAGCCCAGCGACGCGGCCGCCAAGACCCCGCAGGGCCGGTTGGGCGGGCGGTTCACCCAGCCCAGCGAGCCCGAGCTGGCGCGCGCCGCCGCCCTGATCCGGGCCAGCCGGCGGCCGGTGCTGATCGCCGGACATGGCGCCCGGCAGGCCACCGCGCCGCTGCGTGCCCTGGCCGAGCGGCTCAACGCGCCGGTGCTGACCACCTTCAAGGCCAAGGGCCTGATCCCGGACACTGACCCGCTCGGCGCCGGCGTGCTCGGGCGCAGCGGGACGCCGGTGGCGAGCTGGCTGATGAACGAGGCCGACCTGCTGATCGTGGTCGGCGCCTCGTTCGCCAACCACACCGGGATCGCACCGTACAAGACCATCCTGCAGATCGACGACGATCCGGCGGCGGTCGGCCGCTTCGACGCGGTCAGCGCCGGCATCGTCGGGGACGCAGCGCTCACGCTGGCCGCGCTGCTCGGCGGCCTTGGCGCGACTGATGCTGAGGACCAGCGCCCTACGGTGGCGGCACGGTGGGCCATCTGGCGGGCGGAGAAAGCCCGCCGGGCCGCCGACGAACGGGGCCGCGGCGTGTCCGCCGCGGCCGTCTTCGAGGTGCTATCGCGGCAGCTGCCCCAGAACGCCGTCGTCACCGTCGACGTCGGCAACCATGCCTATTCGCTGGGCCGGTATCTGGAGTCCAAGGGGCAGCCGGTACTGATGTCCGGATATCTCGGGTCAATCGGCTTCGGCTATCCCGCCGCGCTCGGCGCGTGGGCGGCCGCACCCGGTCGGCCGGTCGTCGCCGTCACCGGCGACGGCGGCTTCGGCCAGTACGCCGCCGAGCTCACCACCGCCGTGAAGTACGGCATCCCGGTCAAGCACGTGCTGCTCGACAACCACTCCCTCGGCAAGATCGGCAAGGAGCAGCTCGCCGCCGGCTTCCCCGTCTGGCACACATCCCTGCACAACCCGGACTGGGCCGCCTACGCCCAGCTGTGCGGAGCGACCGGCATCAAGGCCACCCGCCGCGACCAGCTCGAGGCGGCCATGACCCAGCTGTTCGCCGCCGACGGCCCCGCCATGCTGCACATCGAGCAGGACCCCGAACTGCTGTAGAGCGCCGAAATTCCCGAGCAGTCCCAGCAAGGAGCGCTTACCGATGGATGACCCGGCCACGCGTTACGACGACCTGCGGGCGCTGGTGATCAACTGCACCCTGAAGCGGTCGCCCGAGCGCAGCCACACGCAAGGGCTGATCGACCGCAGCCGCTCGATCATGGAGAAGAACGGCGTCCGCGTCGACCAGATCCGGGCGGTGGACCACGACATCGCGACCGGCGTGTGGCCGGACATGACCGAGCACGGCTGGCCCGCCGATGACTGGCCAGGCATCTACCAGCGCGTGCTGGCCGCCGACATCCTGGTGCTGGCCGGGCCGATCTGGCTCGGCGATAACAGCTCGGTCATGAAGCGGGTGATCGAGCGGCTGTACGCCTGCTCGCACCTGCTCAACGAGACCGGCCAGTACGCCTACTACGGCCGGGTCGCCGGCTGCCTGATCACCGGCAACGAAGACGGAGTCAAGCACTGCGCGATGAACATCCTGTACAGCCTCCAGCACCTGGGCTACGTGATCCCGCCGCAGGCTGACGCGGGCTGGATCGGCGCGGCCGGCCCCGGCCCGTCCTACCTCGACCCAGGATCCGGCGGCCCGGACAACGACTTCACCAACCGCAACACCACGTTCATG
This sequence comes from uncultured Actinomycetes bacterium, assembly GCA_963795795.1. GTDB lineage: Bacteria > Actinomycetota > Actinomycetes > Streptosporangiales > Streptosporangiaceae > Palsa-504. The sequence goes on from CAWCJS010000006.1 coordinate 11,681, forward strand.
ACCTGGAACCTGATGCACCTGGCCCGGATGCTCAAGAACGCCGGCGGCATCCCCGCGCACGGCAACCAGCGCTCCGAATGGGACGCCGGCTGCCGGTTCGACTTTGAGAACCCCGACTACCGGTAGAGCATCGCGGACCCATGCGGAGCTGGCCGCGACGGTAGCTGGCGGTGGGCGAGCAGATGCCCCGCACCCTGCCGCCAGGGCGCACACAGGCCAGGTCACGGACCAGATAGCGAACACGCCGCGGAATACCCGGACGTATCCGCCCCGGTTACGCTACCCTTATTGCATGATTTCCCCGAACCAGGGAAATATCGCCAGTTTCGGTGTTCAAGTCTCGGACACGTTAAATCCCCATGAGCGGCAGCTCGCGGGACTGCCCTGTGTCGAAGAACTCCGCCACGATCACCCCGACCCCGGCAATAAGCATCATCGCCTGCTGCAGCTGCCGTGCCCGCGACGTCACCGGATCCTGCCAGTCCTCCGTGGACACCCGCCCGTAAAACGCGAACCGCAGCACCCCGCGTGCACGCTTCCCGGCACGGCCGCTGAGTTTCTCCGCCCACCACCCCAGCACATCCCCGCCCGTGACGAAGCCACCACGTGAGCGGTCTGCCGCCACCGCAGAAGGCGTCTTCCCTTGCTGGCTTGCCTTGATCACGGGCCACAGCTACCGCACCCGCCCGCAGGCAAACATCAGCCGCACAGGACATCAAGCTTGAGTGGGCCTACCGGATCTCTGGCAGGGACAGAGTCATCCGCTCTCATCGCAGATGAGGGCGACCCAACCGATCAGCAGCGTCAGAACCGGAAGCGAGTCAGGCCGCCCGGCGCCGCCGCCCAGGTTACGATCGCCGAGCGTGGCACAATGCGATACACGTTCCACGGCGGCGGTCCTAGCGACGGTGCGTTGAACGGGGCAGTGATGCCCGAGCCCGCTGTCGTCGGGTTCGGCCGGCCAGCCGTTGTCCGCCCACGCCCTCGCGATACGCGCCAGCGCGCCCGGTTCGGTCACTCGCGCAGCGTCACCCTCGATTACGACGTCCGCGTCGCGGATCGACACCGCGACCGAGCACCGCGGATCGCGCGCGACATTGCGTCCCTTCCGCGTGCCTGCACCCGTCTGGAACCAGAACGTCCCGTCCGCCCATAGGGCGCCGACCGCGGTGACATGCGGACTGCCGTCCTGGTTGACGGTGGACAGCCAGGTGGTGCGGGCGTTCGCCGCGTCCGGCGCTGGCGCCGACCCGGCCTCGAGCTTCTCGACGACTGCGGCCCAATCCACCGGCGGCAGCCCATCCGCCTTACCCAGATTGGTGATCTCCATAAGGCATCCCTTCCTTGTCCGGCGGACAACCCGGCTAACAGGGTCTGGCAGATAGACGCGCGGCGACCGCCAAAGTCATCGCGCATGCGCAGGTCACGAGCCGTCCGAGCGCGCGCACACATCGGCGATGCAGGGCGTTCTCTCGCGGTGTACCGCGGGAGACGCAGGCTGGTCAGGTGCCGGAGTCATGCAGGCGGCGAGGATGCAGTTCGGGTGCCGGTCCAGTTCTGACGGGCCCTGTCGTAGCGCCTCGTGGTGCCCAGATCGGCCTGACGGCGGGGAACCGTGCGGTTGCGGGCAGTGCGGGTCCTGGTCCAGCATCTGAGGGTGTCTGCGGGCGGGAAGCTGGGGTTCTCCACGGTTGAGATGCGCCGGCGCCGGGCGGCGTTCGGCCGGGAGCTGGATCACCACGAGACGCGGTACGCGCTGGTCTACGGGGCCAACCGGTCGGGCAGCGCGGTGTCGTGGCTGACCGGGTGGCCGGTCACCCGGGAGGCGCTGGTGGTGGTGGCTCCCGAGGCGGACGACGATGTGCTGCTGGTCTCGTTCTTCAATCACCTGCCGCAGGCCCGCCGCCTGTCCGCGATGCGCGTGGAATGGGCGGGCGCGCGCGCCGTGGCGACGGCGCTGGACCTGCTGGCGGCGCGGGGCAGGCTGCCGGACCGGATCGGCGTGGCCGGGGCGCTGCCGTTCGATCAGTACCGGCTGCTGGCCGGGCAGGTCCCCGACGTGGTAGACCTCAATGCCGCCTACACCCGGCTGCGGCTGATCAAGTCGGCCGAGGAGGTGGCCGCGATGCGGCGCGGCGCGGCGCTCAGCGATGCCGCCATCGCGGCGCTGGCCGGCGCGCTGCGCCCCGGGGTCAGCGACCATGAGGTGCTCGCCGCGACCGAGCAGGCCTACATCGCCCTGGGCGGCCTGCACCACATCTGCTATCTGGGCATCACCGCCATGGACGAACCCGCCCTGGCCGTGCCCGCGCAGTGGCCGACCGGCCGCGTGATCCGCCCCGGCGACGTGGTCACCTGCGAGATCAGCGCCGCGGCCGCGCCCGAGTACGCCGGCCAGGTGCTGCGCACGTTTACCGTCGCCGCGCCGCCGACCGCCCTGTACCGCGACCTGCATGCCGTCGCTGCCGCCGCGTTCGACGCGATCGCCCGGGCGCTGGTCCCCGGCGCCCGGGCCGCTGACCTGGCCGCCGCCGCGGCGGCCGTCATCGGGCAGGCCGGGTTCACCGCGATCGATGACCTGGTGCACGGCTTCGGCGGCGGCTACCTCCCGCCGGTCGTACCGGCTCCCGGCCGGCCGCTGGCCGCACCCGGCTTCACGCTGGCCGCCGGGATGACCGTGGTCGTACAGCCCAACGTCACGACCCCCGACGGCCACGCCGGCGTCCAGACCGGAGAACTGCTCCTGGTCACCGAGCACGGCCCCCAGCGCCTGCACGCCTACCCGCCAGGCCTCCACCAGGCAGGCTGACCCACACCACCACGGCAGCCAGACACGCCACGCGGCTGATCCGGTTGTTCGCCCGAAGCGTGCCGGTGCATAAACATACGGCCTGCCGACTGGGTAACCGTGACTCCCGCATAGCGCAAAGGGCTCCAGATAACCGCGCGCCGACCTGCCCAATTGGTCGGCGATCGAAATCATCGGTCTGGCCTTCAGCGCTGCAGTGAATGCGCGTTCTGCGCTGGGACCGCCTGGTGGCCTGATCCAGGAATACGCCCAAGTCGCAAAGAGTGATAGACCGGGAAGAACAGTTCAGGGTCCGCATGCCTTCATGCGGCCAGCAGCCGCCAGTCCCGGCCGGGGACAGTGATCATCTCGATGCTCAGCGGCCTGGGAGAGGTCGTCATCTGCGGGCGTAATCGCTAGGCAGGCGTGCTGCCGCCGCGCAGGAACCTGTCGTAGAGGGCGACAGCTATTGCGCCGCCGGCCAGCGGCGCGGCGAGGTAGGCCCACCAGTCGGAGAACTGGCCCGCCAGGATCATCGGCCCGATCGCCCGGGCCGGGTTGACGCCCGCGCCGCTGACCGGTCCGCTGATCACGATGGCCACGGCGAGGGCCGCGCCGATGGCCATGGCAGCGATGCCGCGCGGGACCCGGCTGTCGGTGGCCGCCGCCACGACCACCAGGACCAGCACGAAGGTGACAACGGCTTCGGCCGCGAGGACCCGCCCCGCGGAAACCCCGGCAGCCGGGACCGTGGCGCCAAGGCGGGCGATCGACCGGGCCTGATTCCCGTACAGGCCCCAGGTGGCCGCGGCTCCGGCTGTCGCGCCGGCGAACTGGGCGAGGACGTAGCCAGGAGCGTAGGCCCAGGGGAAGCGCCTGCTGGCGGCCAGCCCGAGCGTCACCGCCGGGTTGAGGTGGGCACCGGAGATGTGGCCGACGCTGGCGACCGCGATTGCCAGGGCCAGGCCGCCGGCCACGGGCACCGCCAGGGACCCGTAGGGGGCGCCGGCCACCGGCCGGGACAAGGCCGCCGCGACGGCAGTGCTGGTGATGGCCAGGACCAGCACGAACGTGCCGGCCGCCTCGGCCGTGAATGCCCGGGCCAGGTTGCGCTCAAGCTGGTGGCCGTGCAGGAACACCACCGCGCTGCTGGGGGCAGCCTGCTGCCCTGATCGAGGGCTGATGCTGGTTGCTTTCATCATCACCACTCCGCCGGTAGCCGGCCGACGCCGGCAGGGACGATCTGTTCGTGGTCGCCGGCTCTGGGGGCCTGCGCGTTCACGGCCGTCTGCGACTGCGCTAAGGCGTTCTCCGGGACCGGCGTGCCGCGGCTGCCGTTGCCAGACATGCCGGTCGCGTGGCGCAGGAGGCGCAGGACTTCGGTGTCCAGCTCCTGGGCGACCTGGGAGGCTGCGGCGTCACCGTAGGGCGCGATCGCGCTGGCGACGGTGTCGTAGGCCACCTGGGTTCGGCCGCCCGGCAGTTCCTGGATGAGGATGGTGACCGGGGCGTAGGAGCCGGCCGCGGGCAGGTGCCGGGTCATCTGCCCCATGGTGACCGGGTTGCCGGCGATCAGCCGGACCAGGCGGCGCCCCGCCTGGTCCGCCTGCGGGTCCAGGGCCAGTGCGTGGTCGTCGTCGAGGTGCAGGAACCGCATCAGGCCGGCGGTGCCCTGCGCCTGCCGGACCAGCGCGGTGAACTCCTCATAGGAGGTGCTGGCCGCCAGCCTGGCGAACAGGGCCCCGATGTCCGGCTGGCTGATACCGGCGTAGATGCCGTCCAGGACGACCTGGAACGGCCGTTCGCTGGTGAGTACATGGCGGCGGACGGGTATGTCGAGCACTTGTTCGGATGCCACCGGTTTCTCCTTCTTGGAGCTCGCTCCTTCTGAGCCCTGCTCGCCCCGGTCGAGGAGCAGGGGCTCAGAAAGAGCGCGGGTTCAGACTCCTGCGGCGGCGGCGCGGATGACGTCGAGGACGAAGCCGGGCTGGGAGAGCATGGGGACGTGGCTGCTGTCGATGTCGTAGGTGGTGGCGCCCATCCGCTTGGCCGCAGCCCGCTCCAGGTCGGGGTGCACCGCCTGGTCGTGGTTGGCCACGATGTACCAGCTCGGCTTGGTCTTCCACCCGACGCCGGGAGCGTTACGGCTGAACAGCTCGACGGACGGCGGGTAGGCGGTCGCCCAGACCAGCTTCTGCTCTTCTTCGGGCAGGTCCCCGCAGAAGAATTCGGCGCCGGACGGGAGCATCCAGATCCGCCCGTCGGCGACCTCGATCTGGGAGAACAGCGGCGTGAGGGGGAACTTCTCCTGCTCGCTCTGGGAGGTCTCGGTCTCGTCGGGGCCCAGGGCGGAGATGTAGACCAGCCCGGCCACCCGGTCATCGGTGCCCGCGGCGGTGATGACGGCGCCGCCGTAGGAGTGGCCGACCAGGATGGCCGGGCTGTGGACCCGGCCCAGCGTGGCCCGCGTCGCGGCGACATCGGCCTCGTTGGTGTCCAGGCCGTACTGCGCGGCGATCACCTCGTATCCCTCCGCCTGCAGCGGTCCGGTCAGTTTGTTCCAGCACGAGCCGTCGGCCCAGATCCCGTGACAGAACACGATGCTCGGTTTGGTTTGCGGGGACATAGTCCACTCCTTCGGGCTGGTCTGGTCTTCCGGCCCGGCGCTCCGCGAGCTGGCCACGCGGATCCGGGTCGTCGATTACAGGTCCAGCGTGGCTGCGAAACCGTCACAGCGGTATGAATCGTCCCGGAGTTTCCGGAGGCTCTGATGTGCCCCGGAAACTCCGGGGCGGTTCACTGACGCCGGTCAGTTGCGGTGTAGCTGCGGGTGGGCTGAGTCGGTGTCTGGGATCCGGCTGTCCCAGCGCTGGTGGTAGGGGCGGACGCCGAAGGCCCTGGCCAGCGCCCATAGCGGGGGGAGCATGAGGTTCTGGGCCCAGATGGGCGGTGAGGTGACCCGGCTTTCGTGGCGGAAGTGCCAGAAGGTGGCGCCGAGCTGGAGCGGGTTGCGCGGCGCGCCCCGGGGTGTGGTCTTGCCGTCGGCGACCAGGCCGGCGAGGGCCTCGTGCCATTCCTTGGTGTGCAGGGCCGGGCGGAGCTCGACGATGCCGTCGATCTCGCCTGGTCCGGGGTTGCCCTCGGAGTGCGGCACGCCGGCCGGGACGATGACCGTCTCGCCCGGTCCGGCTACGTGTTCCTGGCCGTTGAGGGTGAAGTGGGCCTGGCCCGCCAGGATGGTGAAGCGCTCCTCCTGGCGGGGATGGATGTGCTCGGTGATGACGCCGCCCGGCACGCTGCGCCAGGTGAAGCGGACCAGCCGCCCGTGGGTGTCTTCTGCGAGGGCGGTGTACGTGATCCACTCGCCGGTGGCGGGGTTGAAGAAGGGCCGGAACCCGGCTGCGGGGGTGTCTGCCTGAGTCATGATCGTCCCTTCGTGCCGGGCGAGGCGGGCCTGGCATGGCGTTGACCGCCCGCGGGGTTCGTGGTCATGGCGTGCCGGGCCGGGTCCGGTACCAGGCCAGGGTCGCGGTGATGGCGTCGGCCAGCGGGGTGCCGACCGCCCCGAACGCGGCCTGGTACTTGCTGGTATCCAGGACGAACGGCTGGTCGAACTGGTAGTAGGTCTCGGCCAGCTCCCGCAGCATCGGGTTGACCAGGCCCAGGGCGCGCACGGCCAGCTTGGGCAGCGACCGGATTCCGACGGGATGCCCGACCTCGGCGGCGACCAGGTCGATGAGCGCCCGGGTGGTGCCGGTCGGCGGGCCGGGTAGGTGCCAGACCTGCCCGGCGGCGCGTGGGTCGGTGCCGAGGGTGGCCAGGCCGGCGGCGATGTCGGGGACGTAGCTGTAGGTGTGGGGCAGGCCGGGGTTGCCGATGAAGTCGGCGCGCCGGCCGGCCAGGGCGTTGCCGAAGACCCGCTCGCCGAGCGTTGACCCTTCCGTGACGCCGGGGCCGAAGAAGTCCGAGGCCCGCCCGATGGCGATGCGGACCTGGCCGGCGTTTGCGGCGGCCAGCAGCTCGGCGGTCATGGCGGCCCGGGCCCGGCCCTTGACGCCGGTGGCGGCTAGCGGCAGGTCCTCGGTCATGGGGCGGCCGTCGGCCGGGCCGTAGCCGTATAGGTTTTCCAGGCTCACCAGGAGCGCGCCGGTGCGTTCGGCGGCGGCCAGCACGCCCCGCTGCAGCGGCGGGAACCGTTCCGGCCACTGGTTGTAGGGGGCGTTCAGGCACTGGTAGATGACCGAAGCGCCTTTGGCCGCGTCGGCGGCGGCTTCGGGGTCGGCGGCGTCGGCGGCCCGCCAGTCCACGCCGGCCAGCACGGGCGGCCGGTGCCGGGACACCGCCCGGACGGCGATGCCCTGCCCGGCCAGGTGCGCGGCGAGGGCGCTGCCGACCTGGCCGGTCCCGAAGACCACGTGCAGCTGATCCTCACCCGTGACCTGCTCCTGGCCGGATTGTGTCTGTTGTGTCATGGCGGTGTTCCTCCCTTGTATACCTGGCCTCTTCGGCCAGCTAGGTTCAGCTGTTTCCATGTCTTCTCTCCTCGCGTCTGGTTGCCGACCCTAGACGAGCCGTCGTTGCCCGAACCGTTGTGTTCAGGGCGTGCTGTGCCTTCCCCGTGCCGTTACCGGCGTCCGGCTAGCGGTGCTTGCGGGCGGACCGTGTCGGTGCGGCTGGTGCCCGGGATCGTTAGGGCGAAATCGGCGCCGAACGCCGCGGCGGGGCTGACTGCTCCGTGTAGGGCTCGGGTGAGAGTCTCCTCTACGGCGCGGATGCTGGCGGCGGCGGTGAAGGCGTAGGACTCGCCGGCTTGCAGCACTGCTGCTGCCGTGGCGCCGTCCGGGCCGGTGGCCCGGGCCCACCCGAATGACCGGTGCGCCGGGGGCGCTGGATCTGGGGCCGGGTGATCGCCGGCGGGGCCGGCTGGCACGGCGCCGTACGCTGTGATGTCGGCGGCGCCCGTGGCCTGGAAGGCTGCCTCGAGGTCACCGGTCGGCAGGGGCATGATGAGACACGGCCCGTCGGGCAGCGTGATCGTGATGGTTCCTGAGCCGAATGGGCATGACTCGAGGTGGCCTGCCCGCCGGATCCAGCCGCCGTAGGGCATGTTCTGTTGCCTTGTCGCGGCGACGCCAGGGCCTTGCTGCGCGGCGGCGGCCCGGGTGGCGATTTCGAGGATTGCGGCGCCGCCGACGGCGTCGCTGACGTGACGGGCGAGGCAGTTGGTGGCGACGACGCCGAACCCGACCCCGGGCATGATCGTCACGCCGGCCTGCCGGGCACGATGGTCCAGGTCATACAGGATGCGGAACACTTGCAGCTCGTTGCCGATGTCGAGGTAGTGCACTCCGGCGGCCAGGCAAGCTTCGGCGAGCGGGGCTGCAGTGTTCAGGAACGGGCCAGCGGCGTTCAGCACCAGGTCCACCCCGGCCAGCGCGGCGTTCAGCGCGGCCGGGTCGTCCAGGGCCAGGGGCCGGTGCGGCAAGCCCAGGCGCTCGGCTAGCGCGGTGACAGTCGGCGTGGTGCGGCCGGCGAGCACGGGCCGGTGACCGCGCTCGACGGCGTGCTGGGCGATCAGGGCGCCGGTGTAGCCGGCGGCGCCGTAGAGCATCCACGAGTCTGCCTGGCTCATGGCACGTGCTCCAGTGCTATCGGGAGTGGTGTTGTCTGGCATCGCGAGTTCCTCCTAGGCCGGGGTTATGGTGCCGCGCTCGGCAGGTACCGCGAGCCCGGCGGAAACCGGTGTCGTGTCATGTACGCGCCAGCTGGCTGCGCCGGATTCCCAGCATTACGTCCCGGAACTTGGCGGGCTCGTCGAGATGCGGGGTGTGCGCTGAGGTCTCGAACCAGATCAGCTGCGTGCCGGGCGCTTGCAGGGAGCTGGCGTACTGCTGGGCCGATTCGCCGGGTGCCACCTGGTCCAGGCGGCCCTGCACCATGACCACGGGCACGTCGAGGCGGGGCAGCCTGCGGGTCAGGTCCATGCTGGCCAGGTCAGGCAGCAGCGCGGCCTGCGTGGCGGTGATGCCGCGGACGGTCCGCAGGACGTCCCCCGCCGAATAATCCGGTGAGCGCACCAGGCTGGATACCAGTCCGCGGGCCAGGGAGGCGTACGTTTCGCCGGTTGTAACTCCGCCGAAGTCAGAAGCCCAGCGGACCCGGGTGCCGAACTGTTTGGAGGTCAGGTGCGGCGGCGGGCCGATGGCCTCCAGTTGCCGGGTCGCGCGCCGGTTGCCGCGCTGCCGTGCTGTGCGCAGCGCGAACTCGTAAGCGCCGCTGGCGGCGGCAGCGCCGTCGATGTCCATCCCCGTTGCCACCAGCGTCCCGACGAGGTCCGGCCGCTGCGCGGCAGCGAACGCGGCGAGCGTGGCTCCGAAGGAGAACCCGGCAACGCAGGTCTTGCTGCCGAATCTGTCATGGAGGTATTCCAGGAGCGAGACGGTGTCGGCCACCATCGCCTTCAGGCTGATGCCCGCTGGCTTGTGCGGGCCTCGCAGTGAGCGGCCGCAGCCGCGCTGGTCCCAGTAGATGACGGTGAAGTCCTGTTCCAGGCCGAGCAGGTGCTCGAAGCGGCGCGCTTCGTTGATCATCGGCAGGCCAGGGCCTTGCTGGATCAGCAGGAGTACCGGGTTAGACGTGTTCGCCCCGCGGATGCGGATCCACTGTGCGGTGCCGGTGGCCGGGATTGCCTGCAGCGAATCGATCGCCATCTTCGTGCCAGGCATGGCTATGCGCTCGCCAGTTCGGGGGTCTGGCCGGTGGCCTGGGCCAGGCGGTCAGCCGCTCCCGGATCATGAGCCGGCAGGATCGCCAGGCCGGGATAGCGCTGTCGCATCTGGTTCACCATCGCGGTGGCTTCCCGCAGGCGGCGGCGGTTCCCGACGCCGGGCACGTGGCCGGCCTCGAGTACGTGTGCGTCGTAGGTCACGTCGCCGACCATCAGCAGCGGCGGCCGGCCCGGCCGGCGGACCAGCAGTGAGATCGAGCCGGGCGTGTGGCCGGGGGTGGGCAGCACGACCAGGCTGCCGTCACCGAACAGGTCGTGACCCGACCGGAACGGGGCCAGGCCGGGATCCTCGGCGGGCTCGGGCGTGATGCGGCGCCAGCGCAGGCCCGGCAGGTCAATATGGCGGCGCATCAGCCCGCGCAGCTCGGGCAGCGGGCCTGACAGCGTGTCCCACTCGGCCTGGCTGACGACGATGTCGGCGCGGCTCAGCTCCGCCAGGCCGCCGATGTGGTCCTGGTGCAGATGGGAAATGACCGCGGTCGTGACATCGCCGGCCGTGTAGCCCAGCCGGTCCAGTCCCGCCGTGAGGGTCTGCTGCGCGCTGATGTCGAACCGGGCCAGCCGGCCGTACAGCACCCCTGCCAGGCCGCCGGGGAAGTAGCCGGGGTCGGTGACTGAGGCCCGGTCCTGCCCGGTGTCGAACAGCACCAGGCCGTCGCGGTGCTCGATGACGTAGGCGTTGATGGGTCGGGGCCGCGTCCAGGTCCGGGAGGCGAGCAGCCACACGGCGGCCGGGCGCCAGGTTGACGCCACATGGTCCGGGCGGATCTGCACCTGGCCCGTGCTTACCACCGACACCCGGCGGACCGGATCAGTCACGTTCATTGCGTGTCCTCCAGTCTTGGTAGCGGAGCCTGGGCGATACGGCGTACCAGCACCTTGGTGCCGTCTGTGCTGTTCATGCAGGTCATCCCTTTCGCTGGTCCAGGTGCCGCTAGGTGCGGGCGGGCTCGGGTTGGGGTTCGGCGACTTGGGCTGGGCCGGGGCCGTCGTCCTCACGGATGCCGTGCCGGGCGTACAGGCGGCGCAGCGGCGCGGGTGCCCACCAGCTGGCGTTGCCGAGCAGCCGCATAGTGGCGGGCACGAGCAGCATGCGGATGAGGGTGGCGTCGAGGATGAGGGCGACGATCATGCCGACGCCCAGCAGCTTGATGAAGGTGATGCTGGAGATGGAGAACGTGCCGATCACGATGACCAGCAGCAGGGCGGCGCTGGTGATGACGCCGCCGGTGCGCTGCAGGCCGCCGGCGATCGCGGCGGTGTTGTCGCCGGTGATGTCGTAGCGCTCGCGGATCCGCGAGAGCAGGAACACCTCGTAGTCCATGGACAGCCCGAACATGATCGCGAACATCAGGATGGGGATGGTGGGGCTGATCGTCCCGTTCGGGGTGAAGCCCAGCAGCCCGGACAGGTGCCCGTCGGCGAAGATCCAGGTCACCACTCCGTACATCGCCGACAGCGACAAGATGTTCATCACGATGGCCTGCAGCGGCAGCACCAGCGACCCGAACGCGAGGAACAGCAGCACGAACGTGGCCAGGACGAGGGTCAGCGCCATCCAGGGCAGGGTCTGTGCGAGGCTGGACAGCTCGTCGGACAGCGCGGCGGTCTGGCCGCCGACGAGCACGGTGGCGCCGGGCGGTGCGGTGACGCGCCGGACGTTCCCGGCGATGGCCCGGGCCTGCGGCGTATAGGGACCGGGACCGTAGCTGAGATCGATCCGGGCGATATCCCTGCGGATGCCGGTCACCTGAGCGGCGGTCACGCCGGGAACGTGATCGAGGCGGCTGGCGTAGGACGCGAGCTGGGCGGTGCGCGACTGCGAGCCGGTGACCGGGCCGGCGAACTGGACGGTGGCCTCGATCGGGGCGGTCGGGTTGCCGGGGAAATCGGCGTCCAGCGCCTGGGTGACGATGCGCGGCGCGGCGCTGGCGGGCAGCACGGTGGCATCGACGCCACCCCAGACGACGTGCAGGAACGGCGAGCCGAGGCCGAGCAGCACCAGCACAATCGGGACCGCGTACAGGACGGGGCGGCGCATCACGCTGTGCGCGAGCCGGTACCAGCCGCCGCTGGCCTCGGCGGCCGGCGGGCGCTGCACCGAGCGGCGGATCCGCAGCGAGTTCACCTTCGGGCCCAGGACGGCCAGCAGCGCGGGCAGCACGGTCAGCGCGGCGAGCATGTCGACCAGCACGGTGGCCACCCCGCCGTAGCCGATGGAGCGCAGGATGGTCTCGGGGAACAGCATCAGGCTGGCCAGCACGATGGCGACGGTGACGCCGGACACCAGGACCGTCCGGCCCGCGGTGGCCACCGTCCTGGCGACCGCGTCTTCCACCGTGCCCTGCTGGCGCAGTTCCTCGCGGAAGCGGGTGACCAGGAACAGCCCGTAGTCGATGCCCAGCCCCAGGCCGAGGATGGTGGTGATGTTCAGGGAGAATACCGACACGCCGGTGACCAGGGTCAGCAGCCGTAGCGCGGTGAACGAGCCCAGGATCCCCAGCGCACCGATCGCCAGCGGCAGGCCCGCAGCGGTCAGGCTGCCGAAGATCACCAGCAGCAGGATCAGCAGAATGGGGAAGGACAGCCCCTCGGCCCGGGTGATGCTGGCGGTGGTCTGCTGGTCGATCGTCTCGTCGGTCGGGACTACCCCGCCGACCTGGGTAAGCAGGCCGGGCGCGCTGAGCTGGGCCTTGATCGCGTCGTAGCTGTCTTGCCGGGCGGTGTCGGTGGAGCCGGCCAGCTCGATCACGGCGTAGGTCTGGTGGCCGCTGGCGCTGACGAACTGCCGGGACCCGGTCGACCAGTAGCTGGCGTACGACTCGGCGTCGCTGCGCGGCAGCGCGGCCAGGGTGACGGTGACTGCGGAGCGGAACGCCGGGGATGCCGTGGTGTGGGTCTTGCTGGAGTACAGCACGACCACGTCCCCGGCGTCGCGGCCGAATGCCTGCGTGGCCAGGCTGGCTTCGTGCTGGCTCTGGCTGTTCGGGGCGTCGAACCCGCCGGCGGTCTGCACCTTGCCGAAGATGGTGGTGCCCCACACCGCGCCGGTGGCCGCGACCAGCAGGGCGATCACCAGGATCAGCCGCCTGCGCCGGTAAGCAGTGCGCCCCCACCTGTCGAATACGCTCTGATGCATGACGTTCCTTTCTCGCAGTTACAGCAATACATTTCTGACAATGGGGAAGCCGTCAGGCCCCGTTTGCCGCTGAGAAAACGAGGCGGGGGCCGGTCCGGATAAGTGGCTGCCGGCGTGGTTCAGAACCTCATCGGCGATCGCGATGCCGGAGCCTTCCGCGGGAATCAGTAGCCACGCAGCCAGGTAGAGAGGAACGGCTGCACCACCGAGAAATGACAGCGCGACCAGGATGATCCGGACGTGCGCCACGTCGACGGCGAAATATCTGGCGAGCCCGGCGGCGACGCCGCCCAGGATCCGCCCGCTGGCTGGCCGGCGGAGAAGCCTGGGCTCCTCCTGGCTCTGATTCGTCCTGACGTTCATCATGGGTCCCTTCCTTCGCGCATTGCGAGCGGCACTCTCAATGCGGGTCTACGTATGTTTCCTCGAGCACTTTGAGCAATTCGAGCACGCCGGAGAAAGGCTTCCAGGTGCCGGTACCGTCGGCGCCTATTTGTCCCTCAAGGCGTCCGTCCGAAGTCCGGTTGATATCGAGGAGAAGGCGAATCGTCTGCCCCGGCGTTGGTGAGGCGTCCATGACTCACAGTTAACGGGGGCTGCGCGCAATTGTCCCCAGGGTGTGACCCTAGGTTCGACCCCTGTGTTTTGCGCTGGAACCGGCCGCGGCCCCGGTCGCCCGCCATCCGCCCGGTTGCCTGGCGGGCTGGGCCGGTCAGGCCAGAAGAGCGGCTAGCGCCCGGCGGGAGGTGATGTCGAGCTTGATGTAGCTGTTGCGGAGGTGGTACTCCACTGTCTTGACCGACACGTACAGCTGGCCGGCCACCTCCCGATTAGTCAGCCCCGTGGCCACCAGCCGGGCCACCGCCAGTTCGGAGCGACTGAGCCCCAGAAGGGCAGCGGGACTCGCTGTCGCGGCTGTGACCTGCAGGTGGGCGAGCTCCGTCGCGCACGCCTGCACGAAAGGATCGGCGCCCAAGTGGGAGAACGCCTTGTGCGCCTCCTCGAGACGGGCGACGGCCAACGGGCCATGCCCGAACCCGCACAGACGGCGGCCGTCGTCGAGATTCAACAGGGCGACCTCGAACGGCATGGGCGCAATCGTCGTGATCGAGCGGGCGCGCGAGAAGGCCTGCTTCGCCCCCGTCTCATCACCCATGGCCGCGGCCAGGTTGCCGCGGCATCGGGCCAGGGCGAGCACCGCTGAGCCCAGCCCGCCGTTGGGGACCACGGAATCGAACTCGTCGAGAGCGCGCTCGGCGTCGCCGAGGCGCCCCAAGCCGACCAGGGCGTCGGCTTCGAAAGCCCGCCAATTGTGCATACCGGGCAGGCCGCCGACGCTGGGCGGACCGGCCGCCCGCACCGGCTCGGCGGCGTCGATCACGCCCGCCCAGTCGCCTCGGGCGAAGGCCAACGACGTGCCCGCTATGGCGGCAGCAGCGGTCGTCAGCGCCCGGGGGAAGCGCTCCGCCGCCGCCCGCGCCGCTCGTGCGTGCGCATCGGCGTCGTCCCACTGCCCGCGCAAGGCGACAACCTGGGCGGCACGGGCGTGCGCCTGAGCGAGATCAACAGGGCGGTCGGTGTCCACGGCCAGGGAGGTCGCCAGCTGTGCATACGTCACCGCCGCGTCCCAGTCGCCGCGGCGGAAGTGCGCATCGCTCAGATCCGACAAGCACATGCCCGGGTAGCTGGCGGGCAGGCCGTTGCGGAGCCGGGCGGCAGCAACGCCGAGGTCGGCGATAGCGCCGGCCAGATCGTCGATGTACAGCTTCAGCATGCCCCGCATGATCAGGGCGTCGGTCGCCGCTGCCTGCACCTCGTTCCGGGATGCCGGAAGCAAGGCCAGCGCCGCCAGCCCGTCGGGGCTCCGGCCAGCGGCGGACAGCGCAAAGGCCTGCGCGACGCGAGCCCGGGTGTGCAGCGCCGACCCCGGGAGGGTGCCATCGACGGCTCGATCAGCCCACATGAGCGCCTGGTCCGAGCGACCGGAGACGACCATCCAGTTCGCCAGCGATGTCGCCGCCCGCGTCCCGATCTCCGACTCGGTCCCCGGGTCATGGCGCTCCCATGCCGCCAGCAGGCGGTTCTCGGCGCCGGCCGATCCGGTGTAGACGCCTAGCAGCCCCGACAGCGCGTCACGGCGGGCGCTGCGGCCACGGCAGGCTGCCAGCGTCCTGGCTGCACCGGCGTTGTCTGCCGCAATGAGCTGGACTCCAGCGGCGTCGAGCAGCCGTCGCTCCCGCTGCCCGGCATCGGGCGACAGGTAGGCCGAACGCTCGAACGCCCACGCCGCGGCGACCAGCTCGCCAAGGTCGGCGTCGGCCACGGCGGCCGACTCGAGCTCACCAGCCAGCTGCTCGTCCGGTCCCACAGCAGCCGCCACCCGGTGGGCGAGGCGCTGGCCGCCGGCAACGACCGCCGCGGCGCGGGCATGCAGCCCCCGGCGGACCGCCGGACTGAGATCGTCATAGATGGCGGCCCGGTACAGCGGGTGGGGAAAACCCAGCTCGGTTGGTATCTGACCCGCCTCGAGCAGGCCCGAGGCGACGGCTTCGTCGGCCTCCTCGCCGGCGCCGGGCAGCTGGGCGACCGACGCGATCGTCGCCCTGGACACGTGGTGGCCCAACACCGACGCCGCCGCCAGGAACGCCTGCGCCGCCGTAGACAGCCTGGCCACACGGGCGAGGATCACCGACGACAGCTCCTTCGGCGCCGGCAACCCCTCGTCCTTCTCGTTCAATGCCGCGACGCCCAACTCGTAGAGCAGCGCCCGACAGTAGAGGGCATGCCCTCCCGTGTGTGCCGCCAGCCGGACCGCTCCCCGATGTGACAGCTGCCCGAGACCCAGGGCAGCGGCCAGCTCGGTGAGATCGTCAGCCTCCAGACCGCCCAACCGAACCCTCACTACCCGCGAGTCGCCGCCGACGAACCGAGCCCACCCCGCATCGACCACAGCGGCGCTCCGGGCCGAGACGACGATGAGCACCTTGTCGGCGCGGAGCCGCCGCAGCGCGAACAGCACCGCTCGCAACGAGGGACGGTCGGCCCACTGCAGATCGTCCAGAACCAGCACCACGACCCGGTCGCCGGCCTGCAAGCGGTCGAAGAGATCCAGCAACCGGGCGCCGACAGCCATCGGATCGTCCCCCGGGTCCGTGGCCGCATCGGGATCGAGCTGGTCAACGACCCCATAAGAAAGGAGCGACTCGTCCTCGTCGCCGCCAGCCTGCAGGACCACCGCGTCCGAAAGCGACCCGAGGAACCGAGAGAGCAGGGTTGACTTGCCTGAGCCGGCCTCGCCCTCCAGATAGACGACCTGAGGGCGGCCACTCGCCGCTTCGGAGAACCGCTCGCTGAGGACGGCGAGCTCATCCTGCCGCCCCACGAACCCGGCCGTCGGCGCCACCGCGCTACCCCGGCTGCGCCGTGGACGGCGGCGCCCCCGGCACGCCGGGGGGAGTGTGCTGCCCATGCCGGAGCATCCCGGACGTGGTCTGCGCCCTGTACTCGACGCCGCGGGCGGCCCAGCGGCGGTTATGGCGGGGCGGCACCTGACTAGGCTATGCCCGAGTCGGCTGAAGAGCAGCCCTGCGGGCAGACGGCCGGCATCATTCACCTATGGCATGGCCACCCGGGCGGCCACGCCGGCAAGGAAACGAACATGACCTCCGCCCGTGGCGTCGAGGGAAGCTCCTATCGCTGGCCCATGCTCGCCGTGGTCAGCCTCGGCATCGTCGCCCTCACACTGAACTGGTTCGATGTCGCCACCGCATTCCCCCTCATCGGCGCCGAATTCAAGGTCGGGCTCGGGTCGCTCAGTCTCCTGATCTCGCTCTACATCGTCGGCTACGGGCTCTCGCACATCCCAGGCGGCGTGCTCGCCACGAAGTTCGGCATGAAGAGGACCCTCGTGCTCGGACTACTCGTCCAGGGGGCAGCTGGCGTCATGTCCGGGCTCTCGCACAGCTACGTCGAGCTCGCCATCTTCCGGATCGCGAGCGGTGTCGGGGGGTCGGTGTTCGTCGCCATGACCGCCGCCTCAATGGTCGTCTGGTTCCGCCAGAAGGAGGTCACCTTCGCACTCGGCGTGACCGGCGGAGCCGCCTTCAGCGCGGGAGCCGCGCTCGCCCTCTACGCCTGGCTGTACGTCCAGCGCTCTGCGGGCTGGCACACCTCGATGGTCCTAGGCGGAGTGTTCGAGCTGCTGGTCGCCGTGGTCACCGCTGCGGCCTTCCGGCTCCCTGAAGGCGGCCACTCGCTCGGTGGTCTGAAGTTCGACCGCGCCGCACTGCGATCCGCGCTCATGACCCGGGACCTGTGGATCTACGGCATCGCGCTTCTCGGCGGATACGGTGCCTACTTCACCACATCGCAGTTGTTCAGCCAGTACGTGACGACGGACCGGCACTTCGCCCCGTCTGCGGGCGGGCTGCTGTCCGCCCTCATCCTCCTGGCCGGCATCCCGGGCAGCGTGCTCGGAGGACACCTGGCCGACCGCAGCACGAACCTGCGCATGTTCATCGTCGGACCGCTGGTCACCCTCGCCGCTTTGCTGGCCCTCATCCCAGTGGCGCCCAGCATCTTGCTCTGGCCCCTCGGAATCGGAATCGGCTTCTTCCTCATCTTCGGCTTCTCCGCCTGGCTGGCGGTGCCCTCCAGGGTCAGCAACATCCGCGCCGAGCACATCGGCTCGGCGACCGGTCTGATGCTCACGCTTGCGGCGATCGGCGGCTTCTTCATCCCGATTATCTTCGGGCACCTCGTGCCCCACACGAGCTACGGCACGGGCTGGGTCTTCCTCGCCGCCGTGTCTGCCGCCTTCGCGCTTGTCGGCTTGAAGGGAGGCAACCCGGCCACGGCCGGGAGCCCGTAATGGCAATCGGCTTGAAGATTGGTTCAGCCTCGCTCAACACCACCCTTGGTACCGCCGGGGCAATCCGGCCGATGCCGAGGGTGATGCGTCCGAAGCCGAGAATGCGTGCCTTGCCGGGAAGCTGTTCAGTTACGCAACGTGAGCTGACGTCAGATAGGGCATGTCGCTGCCGGTTCCAGGTCAGTCATTGCCGGGCCGCTGCTGCCCAGGCTCGCCAGATTCTCGCCCGCCCGGCGTGAATCATCGAGGTCAGCGTGGCCGTTACCCTGCGAGACGCCGGAACTGCGATCGAACTCACCCGGCTGCCGTATCGCACCGGTCACATCGAACCGCGCCGGACTGCTACCAGTACGCAACCGCCCGGCAAACTGCGCCGCTACTTTGGCGAGGCACACTGAGCCTGTAAAGCGGCTGGAACAGAAAGAATGTTACCGCGCTTCAGCCCTCGGTGTGCTTTCGTGCTCAAGTGGCCAGCGATAGATGCGAGCTTTGGTGCGATAGACGCGCTGTCCGGCGCGGGTTTCACTGCTATCAGGATGAAGCCGAGGGTGGGTTCTCTATGTTTTTCCCTGGGGTCGCGGTAATCCAGACTACACCCGCGGCACAGGCCGCCAGTGTTTCAGAGAGAAACGAATAATGAACAGGACCATAACCGCGGTCACGGCCGGTGCGGGTATCGCGCTCGCTGGTCTCCTACTCCCGGCACTCGGCGCCAGCGCCAGCACGCAGCACCCCGCGCACGAGCCAGTCCCCGCGAACGTCACCAGCTCTTCCGCTATCCAGAACGCGCCAACCCGGGGCTACTCTTGGGCCACTGGCTTCGATAGCGGTTCTGCCGGGCCGAGCTGGATGCAGGAAAACTTCCTTATCGAGAGCCAGCACCTGAAGGACCGTACCGGCTCTAACGAGGATAACCACTCCATAACGGAGACCTACGTCCGTGACGCGGCCGGTAACGCCTTCGAATTCGGCGTCAGCTCCGACGCGGGAAACGCGACGACGCGGCCGGCGCTCTTCACGACTGCGTGGACGGCCGGGAACTTCAACGGCTATGAAGCCGGCTTCGTATCATCAACCTCGGTTAAGCCCGGCTCGTTCCACCCGCCAATAGGCACGAGCCCCGAGTTCGGCTACTCGATCACCGGCGGTAAGGTCTGGTTTACTTATGGTGGAAAGCGTTTCGGCTACATCCCCGAGTCGTACTGGCCGGGCGGCTTCGGCGCCGTCACCGAGACGCAGACCTATGGCGAGGTCTACGACAACTCGCCAGGCGGATCTCCTATCCCGACGATGAACGGGCGCGTCAGTAACTACCGGACGAATACCGGCAGCCGCCTTACCAGATACGGTGTCAGCTCCCCGTACCGGATCGCGAGCGCTAGCGGAACCGGCTTTACGTTCAGCAATTCGCCAGCCGCGGCTTCGACGCGGTGAAGGTGTCGGAGATCGCCAACCGCGTCAACGTCTCGATGAAGAGCTCTACAACCACGGACCAAAGAATCGATGGTGCTCGACGACGCCGACGAGCTCATCGAGAACCTGGCGGCCGCGCTGCGCGACCGGCAGGCCGGGATGTCGATCACCGATGCCTTCGTCGGGGCGCTCGAGGCCAGCATGTACGGATCCGACCTGCTCGACGCCCGGGGGAAGCCCTGAGCCGACGGAGGGCCTGATGCAGGTGGGGTATGTCAGCTTGCTGAAGGCGATCAGCAATTTCGATCCGGCCGCCGGCCAGCGCCGCCGCTACCCGGTAGCCGGGGCAGAAGCAGGCCCGTCGCGCCCGCGTGCGGATCAAGATCACGGCCACGCCGGTGAGCTGGTTCAGTGCCTGCGGCTGATCAGGACGACAAGCACGACGACCGCGATGAGGACAATTGTTCCGAAGCCGATAAACATGGGGACTCCTCTCGTTTCTACGGGGCTCGAGACGGTGAGCCGGGGCGGGGAGCCTCGCGGGGCAGGACGACGGCCCCGTGGGGCCCGTGGTGTGATGGGACCTTGGGGTCCCTGCTTAGTCAGGTGTGGTGGTGACGGTCAGGTCCGGGACGGGCGGCCCGAGTCGTGACCGCGCGGCGGGCGTGAGTGAGGGCTCCCGCGCGGCAGGGGTTAGCGCTTGAGGGCGTCCTTGACTTTCGCCCCGGCCTGTTTGAGATTGCCCTTGGCCTGGCCAGCGCGGCCTTCGGCGCGCAGGCGCCGGCTGCCGGTGAGCCGGCAGGCGGTCTTCTTGCAGGAGCCTTTGACTGCTTGGGCCTTGTGCGCGATCTTCCTGGAGATACTCATGGGGGCTGCCTTTCGGGAGTCATTCCGCGGACGCGTGCACGCCGGCGGGGGTCTGAGCGGCGGGGACATCGGCGGCCTGGCCGGGATCGCGGCCGGCGCGGGGGCTGCCGTCGCCGCCGCCGAGCGTGCTGGCCGTGAAGTTCCGTTGTTCGTCGAGGACCGTGTGGGCACGGGCGGTGTCGCGCTGGCTGATCAGGTCGTCGCGGTGCCGACTGACGGCGGCGGTCTCGCGGCGGGACTGCGCCAGCGAGGCCCTCGCCGCGCGGCCGCGCCGCGAGCTACGGCCGGCTGCCAGCAGGCTCAGCCCGCCCATTGCCAGAGCGCCGACGACGATGCCATACAGGAACAGGGTGCCGGTGGTGCCGGTCACGTGGTAGCCGAGGACCGTGAAATGGGACACCGCATGGGCATGACCGCCATTGGCCAGGACCCCGGCCACGGCGGCGATCACCGCAGCGACCAGGATGACCAGCCCGAGAATGACGATCATGAGATGCTCCGGTCTAAAACACTGTAGACCTACAGTAAAACACCAAAATACTCTTATGTCTACATCGTAGACCTACATCGATGGAGTATGGTGGCGGTCTGCATCCGCTCACCAGGAGGGGACGGTGCCCCGTCATGACCACCCCGGCCGCCCGCGCCGCCGACGGCGGCAAGATCACCCGCGATGCCGTGCTCGCCGCCGCGCTCGAGATCATCGACCGCGACGGCGCCGACGCGCTGTCCATGCGCCGCCTGGCCCGCGCCCTGGACCGGGACCCGATGATCCTCTACCGGCACGCGCCGAACAAGGCCGCCCTGCTCGACGGCGTCGCCGAGACCGTCCTGGCCCAGCTCCACGTCGACTCCGCCGACCCCGACTGGGCCGGCCAGCTGCGGGAGGTCGCCCGCCGCTACCGCGCGCTGGCGCTGGCCCACCCGCGCGTCGTGCCGCTGATCGTCACGCGGCCGCTGGCCACCCCGCTCGGGCTGCGCCCGGCCGGGACCCTGCGCCCCCTGGAGGACATCCTGGCCCTGCTCACCCAGGCCGGGTTCAGCAGGCCCGACGCCCTGCACATCTACCGCGCCCTGTTCGGGTTCCTGCACGGCCACATCCTGGACGAGCTCCAGGAACTCACCGTCAGCCCCGACGAGACCGACGCCCTGCTCCGGCTCGGCCTGCACCGGCTCCCGATCGGCGACTTCCCCCTGCTCCGCAGCCTGGCCCCCGTCCTGGCCGCCTACGACGGTGCCGCCGAACTCGAACGCGGCCTAGACATCCTGCTCACCGGGCTGACCACCACCCTGACCTCCCCTGGCCAAACCCGTCCGCCCGCACCAGCACAGCAACCCGCCAGCTGACCCGCAACGCCCAATTGGGCAGAGCCGTACATAGTCGATCCGGCTCCCGAAGGTAGTCCCACTCGTGTCACGCTACGTAGGCTGCCGTCGTCTGCAGCGCCGCGCACATCGCAGCCCGACCCCGACGGTTTACGTCATCACGGTGCAGGCGGGCGTCGGCGGCCAGCTTGCGGGCCCGGATCTCGATATTCCACTGGCCGACGACGGCGGGGTACTCCGATCCACACCGGCCATCGGGGCGCCTTCCTGCTTCGGCAGCAAGGCGGGGTCCTGGCCCAGCGGCACTGTTGGGTTGACTTGAAGGTTTGACTTGACAGTTCTGACTTATGCGTCGCGCTTGCGGAACAGGTAGGCGCCTGCGGCGAGCAGGGCCGCAGCCCAGAGCACTGTCACGCCGAGCTGCGGCCAGGCCGACCACAGGTGCGGGTTAGCGTTGTTGCCGATGGTCACCGAGACCGCCTGGTTCGCGGCGTCCGGCAGGAACCGCATGATGTCCCAGCGCCACTCGCTCGGCAGCGCCTGCTCGAGGACCGGGATGATGAACAGCGCGGCGATCGCGATCGCGATCGCGCCGGCGGTGTGCCGCACGATCGCGCCTATGCCGAACGCGATGATCGCGACCAGCGTGACGAACAGCGCGCAGCCGACGATCGCGAGGAGCACGGTGGTCGGGGAGATCACGTCGGTGCCGGAGAACATCACCTTGCATCCGGGTGGCAACCCGCCGCCACCACCACCCCCGCCCTGCCGCGGGCAGGTCACATTCGCGTTCTGCGGGATCGTGACGGAGTGGAACAGCGAGGCGCTGACGCCGCTGGACGACAGCAGCGCCTGGCCGACGAAGAACGCGATGAACGACGTGACAAGGGAGACGATGAGCGTCAGCGACGTGAGCACGATCGCCTTCGCGAGATAGACCCTGCCGCGCCGGGGCTGCGCGGTCAGGGAGGTGCGTATCATCCCGGTGGAGTATTCGGAGGTGATCGCCAGCGCGGCGATCACCGCGATGATCAGCTGGCCGATCTCGAAGAACGCGACCAGCGAGGTCTGGGTGGCGTCGAACCCGGCCTTATTGGCCGGGTTGTGGCCGAAGTTGGCCGCGCTGCCTCCCGTGATCGCCGCGCCGATGCCGATCGAGACGACCAGCAGCGCCGCCAGGGTCCAATAGGTGGACCGGACCGAGCGGATCTTGGTGAACTCCGAGGCGATCGCGCCCCGCAGCCCGGCCCGCCCGGTGGCCGGCGGAAGTGAGGGGAGCAGCGCGGTCGGCGTTGTCGTGGTGGCCATCGCTCAGGCTCCGCTTTCGCTAGTGGTTGCCGCCCCGGGAACCGCGGCGTGGTACTCCACGCTGCTCGCGGTCAGTTCCATGAACGCCTCCTCGAGCGAGGCGTGGACCGTGGTCAGCTCGTGCAGCCTGATGGCCTGCTCAAACGCGATGTCGCCAACCGCCTCCGCGGTCATCCCGCGGATCTCGATGGCACCATCGTCGTCGGTGGCCGTGGTCGCGCCCTCGGCGGTCACGCCCTTGATCAGGTCCTCCGCCATCGGGGTGCGCACCCGCACGGCCGCGCCGGAGGAACGCGCGATGAACTCCGACATCGAGCAGTCGGCGATCAGCTTGCCCCGGCCGATCACGATCAGGTGGTCGGCGGTGGACTCCATCTCCGACATCAGGTGGCTGGAGACGAAGACCGTGCGCCCCTCCGCGGCCAGAGCCTTCATCAGGTTCCTGATCCACAAGATGCCCTCGGGGTCCAGCCCGTTGACCGGCTCGTCGAACATAAGCACCCGGGGATCACCGAGCAAGGTCGCGGCGATGCCAAGACGCTGGCTCATGCCGAGCGAGAACCCCTTGGACCGCTTCTTCGCCACCTCGGAGAGGCCGACAAGCTCGAGGACCTCGCCGACGCGGCGTTTCGGCAAGTTGTTGGTCTGCGCCAGGCAGAGCAGGTGGTTGTAGGCCGACCGGCCGCCGTGCACCGCCTTCGCGTCGAGCAGCGCGCCGACCTCGCGCATCGGGTAACCCAGGTCGTGGTAGTCGCGGCCGTCCACCGTGATTCTGCCAGCGTCCGGGTAGTCAAGCCCGAGGATGCACCGCATCGTAGTGGTCTTGCCGGCCCCGTTCGGGCCCAGAAAGCCGGTGACCATGCCCGGCTCAATGCCGAACGTCAGCCCGTCGACGGCGGTTTTCTCCCCGTACCGCTTCGTGAGGCCCTGCACCTTAATCATTAAAATGTCCTCTCCCTCGTGACATGGGTCTGATTCTGGCCATCCGCCGGGCTCGCCCGCGTCCGGCCTGCGGCCGGCCAGGGAAGGATCGATGTGGTGATGCTCATAACCGGCTCCTCAGCCAGTAGCGAGTCTCGCGTGCGCGGCAGCCAGTCTTACCTGGCAGGTCACGGTGCGCTAGGCACGTGCCGGGCCCTTCGCCATCCTTTGCCGCGTGCCTTGCGGGCACCGGCCCGAACGCAAAAAAATCCGGATCCCGCGCTGCACCCGCGGTATTCACGGGGCAGCCGCCGGGGTCCGGAGCAGCATTTTCAGCATACGCTCCGCCGGCCCCCGCGAACATGGCGCACAGCGCTCCGGGGATGACCTCTTCGGTGGCCCAGGCGACGGACGCTGGTGCGGGGCTGCTGGTCCTCGCTTGCTAGCTGGTGATCATGACGGGGCTTCCGAGGGGAATCCGGGACAGTGCCCGTAGTGCGGCGGCAGGGACCCGGACGCAGCCGTGGCTGGCCGCGTGGCCGAACACGGCCGGGTCTGGCCAGCCGTGCAGGGCGACGGTGCCGGGGCCGCCGCCGAAGGTGATCCAGGGTGTCGGAGTGCGTGCCGAGCGGGAGGATCAGCGGGCTGTAGGTCGGGTGCGGTGGTACCAGCGAGGCGAGCAGGAACGTGCGCCCCGCCGGGGTCGGCGTGCCGGGGGCGCCGTCGGCCACCGTCCACGTTCCCAGGCTGCGGCCAGCGTCGAGGATAGTCAGCCGGTAGGTGGTGAGGTTGATGTCGATCTGGTAGGGGGTGTAGGCCGTCCGCAGTCCTCCGCCGACGCGGATCCAGCCGGTGGACCGGTTCGGCCGCGTGGGCAGCAGGATCCGGTCCCAGCCTGGCTTGGACTGTACGACTGGGACCCAGGTGGGGCTCCCGAGTTCGGTGGTAGGCAGCACCGCCACTGCCGGGCCGCCCGGGCGGGCGTAGATCACCCGGGTCGTCGCGGGATGTATCACGATTCCTGTTTCTCGTGCAAACGGAGCTGGATCCTGCGGCGCCGCGGGCGTTGTCCCGTACGTGGTGGCCATCGGCAATCGCGCTGTCTGAGCGGCGGAGAAGCGCATGGCCTGCACCGGGCTGGGCTGGGCAG
Source organism: uncultured Actinomycetes bacterium (assembly GCA_963795795.1). Classification (GTDB taxonomy): domain Bacteria; phylum Actinomycetota; class Actinomycetes; order Streptosporangiales; family Streptosporangiaceae; genus Palsa-504. The sequence goes on from CAWCJS010000006.1 coordinate 36,250, forward strand.
AGGCCTGCGGCGGCGCCCCAGTGGCTTGCAGCGCCCCGGTGGCTTGCGGCGCCCCGGTGGCTTGCGGCGCGCCCAGTGGCACGCCCCGGCGCCGTGGCGGCTGGCTGGACAGTGGGACGCGGCGGCCCGGTGGCGTACGGCGGGCCGACCATCCCGCAGCCCGTGGCCAGGACAGCGACGGTCATCGTGATGACCGGCATGGCCGCCGTTGCCTTTGCCGCGGCGCGGCGGCGGAGCCGGTCAAATCGGAAGTGATCATGCATGGAAAGGCCTCCGGGATAGAAAGAATCAAAGACCCGAGGCACCATATTCGGCAGCTCTTTTTATCGAGCGCGCCGGCCGTTACCTGTCATGGAAAACGCGCGGCCCGGTCTAGGCATAACGACGCTGAGCCTGTGATTGTGCCTGAACTGTAACACGGCAGAACACCGGCAGGAAAGAGACGTTTTTCCGGTAATTTCCTGATTAGTGTAGCTATAAAAGATCTTAATACCCGAGAAATAATTTAACGGGCGGCGAAGGATCCTTTACCGCGAAATTCGTGTAGCGTGATACTTGACCTGGCAGGCCCCTAGACCGGGATGACTACTGATTAACCAGTGGGGGCACCTGGAATTTACATCCGGCCATGCCAGCTGGGCGCCAGGGCTTCACGGCCCTCATGATCCCTATTCTCCAGGAAAAAGCCATTATGGAAAAGAATGCGCACATGAAGAAAATCGGCAGCAGGCGCGCTGGCCACTTCCGGCTGGCGGCCTGGCCCGCGGTCGCGGTCGCCGGTGCCATAGCCATACCCACAGCGATAGCCATAGCTATCTTCAGTCAGTCGGCAATTGCCGCGACCGCCCCGGTAGGTCTCGGGACGGCCGGCAGTTACGCGGTCCTGGCCGGGTCCACCGTCACTAACACCGGCCCGAGCGTCATCAGCGGAAACCTCGGCGTGAGCCCAGGGACCGCCGTGACCGGGTTCCCTCCCGGCACCGTTAACAGCGGCACCATACACGCGGCCGACGCCGCCGCGGGGGACGCCCAGGCCGACCTGACCACCGCCTACAACGATGCCGCCGGGCGAGTCAAATCAGCTTCCATCGGCGGCTTCATCGGCGCCGGCCACACCTTCGCGCCCGGTGTATACAACGCCACCTCCTCGCTGGACGTCGGCGGTTCGCTGACCCTGGACGCGCAGGGCGACCCGAACGCGGTCTTCATATTCCAGGCCGGCTCCACCCTCGGCACTGACACGGGTACCACGATCCGCCTCACCAACGGCGCCCAGGCCTGCAACGTCTTCTGGCAGGTGGGCAGCTCCGCGACACTCGGTACAGGTTCCACCTTCCAGGGCACCATCCTGGCCCTGACCTCGATCACGGTGCAGACCGGCGACACCATCACCGGCCGCGCGCTGGCCCGTAATGGCGCCGTGACCCTCGACGACGACACCATCATCGTGCCTTCCTGCACGACCGGCACGGGCCCGACAGCAACCAGCACCGGCCCGACGCCAACCGGCACCGGCACCGGCACCGGCCCGACGCCAACCGGCACCGGCACCGGCCCGACGCCAACCGGCACTGGCACCGGCCCGACGCCAACCGGCACCGGCACTGGCACCGGCACCGGCACCTTCCCGACGCCAACCGGCACTGGCACCGGCACCTTCCCGACACCAACCGGCACCGGCACCGGCCCGACACCAAACGTCACACGCCCAGCGCCGACACCGACACCGACCGGCACCAGCCCGACACCGACCGGCACCACGCCTGCTCCTATACCTACACCTGTCGGCACCCCCTTCCCGGTGACCGGCTGAGGATTCCGCTTCCCGGCGTCCGGTTAGGATCCCGCCGATCTCCCAGGCGAGTGGTGCCCGTGCGCCCCGCGTAGGCGCGGGCGCACGGGCGGGAGCACCGTGAAGTCCGCTATGACGGCGGCAACTGTCCACGCCGACCTCAGCGGCGGGCCGGCACCTCAGGGCCTGCCGCCGACGAGATCTCACGATGGTGGCAGACCCATTCCCTGCATCGTCCCGATACTTCCGAGCGGCGAGCGGCCCGCGCGGGTCCGTGGCGTGCACCATCAGGCGAACGCCACGCCGCGATGGAATCGGTTGCCACGGCAGGCCGCTCCCGCATGGCGCCGGGAGCGGCAAATCATTCCTCCAGCACGTGCGGGCTGCGGTCGACTGATGCTGCCGCGCCCGGAGACTTGGTCAGCGGTCTGCGCGAGGCCGAAGACCAGGGCCAGGTGCGGGTGCGGCGGGTCCGCGTGGGCGGTCAGCGCGGAATATGAGCACAGCTGGTATCGCCTGGTCACTGGGATGCCGATGGCCGTCAGCCCTGCGGCCAGGACAGCTTCGTCTCCGCCGAGTCCGCCGGCCTCGGCGCGGCCGGTGCTGGCGTCGGGGACAGTCACACGGGGGTAGCGATGTCGTGCGGTTGGACGTCGAGGAAATCGATGACCCTGCGCACGAAGCGCTCGACGTACTGGAAATGGGCGCCGTGGCCGGAGTCGGGAAGCAGCATCAGCTCGGCGTCGGGGAGGCGCTGGTAGAGGTGGTAGGAGTTGATCGTCGGTATGACGATGTCGTTGCTGCCGTTGACGACGAGGGCGGGCTGGGCGATCCCGTCAAGGTAGCCGAAGTTGTCCGCGGGTGCTGAGGCCCACCCCCGGGCGGCAGCACGGTATGCGGCGATGGTCTCGTCGCTGACGGGGACATCCCGGTCGTCGGTGCGCGCCGTGATGCGGGAGATGAAGGCGCGGCCGGCGGCCTGGCTTTCCTTGGACGGCGAGAACATGATGGGCAGCCACATGTCCTCGCCGAGCTCGTCTCGCCGGGTGAACAACGGCGCGACCTCGGGGACCTGCCGGGCGATGGCGTCACCGCCACGGGGTCCGGTGCCCACAAGGACGAGCCTGCGTACCAGGTCAGGGTGGTCCAGGGCGATCAGCTGGGCGATCTCGCCGCCCATGGAGTGGCCGAGGATGTCGACGGACCTCAGGCCGAGGCCGTCGATGAAGCTGGCGGCGTCGGCCGCCAGGCCCGCGATGGTGTGCGGGACGGTGCCGGTGCTACGGCCGACGCCGGCGTTGTCGAACAGGATGATCTCGCGCCCCGCTGCCAGCGCGTCGCTGATGGCAGGGTCGAAGTTGTCGAGGTTGCCCATGAAGTGCTGGGTGAAGACCAGCGGCGGGCCGGCCGGGGTCCCGAAGCGGCGGTAGGCGAAACGGGTGCCGCCGATGTCCAGGAACTGGGTGAGAGCGGTCGTAGCAAGGGAAACGATCATGGCTGGCTTGCTCCGTTAGGGTCCGGGCCCGCCGACGGTCCCGCCCGCTGAGGCGAGGACCGTCGGCTGTTGGCGGGTGAAGTGAGGGCTCGCGTGGTGCTGAGCGTCAGGTGGTGGCCTGGACGGCCTGCAGGATGACGCTGGTCACGACGCCGGGGTCCGAGATCATGGACAGGTGCGGAGCGTCTACTTCGGTGATGTGGGCGTGCGCGTTCTCGGCCATGGCCAGCTGCAACGCCAGCGGGATGGCGTGGTCGGCGGTTCCGACCACGGCCCAGGACGGGATGGTCTCCCAGGCCGGGAAACCAGATGGCTGGGTGAGGGCGATCGTGGCCAGCGGCGCCTGGTCGGCGGCCAGGGCCTGGGCCTCGCGGGCGGGCAGCCCGTTGGCCATGCACGACGGGAACGCGCTCTGGGTGATGTAGGCGTCCCCGACGCCTGCGGGAGCACCGGGGAACGGCACCACCGTGAGGTTCGACGGATTGGCGCACGATCCGGGATAGGCGGCCAGGAGCTGCGCGAGGGTCTGGCCCTGGGCGGGCGCGAAGGCATCCACGTAGACCAGCGCCTTGACCTGGCTGTCGCCGGTGGCGGCGTTGGTAATGACGTCCCCGCCGTAGGAGTGGCCGACCAGCACGATGGGCCCGGAAATGCTGTGCAGGAAGTCGGCCAGGTACGCGGAGTCATAGGTGAGCCCCTGCAGCGGGTTCGGCGGCGCGTCGACGGTGTAGCCGTCGGCTTGCAGCCGCCGGATGACGCCGTACCAGCTCGCCGTGTTGGCCCAGGCTCCGTGCTCGAGCACAATGGTGGGCTTAGGCCCGCCGCTGTGGACGGCGCGAGTCGTCGCCTGGGCGGGGGCGATCTGGCTGAGGGGGATGATCAGGGCGGCGATGGCCAGGGCCAGGGCCGGGATGATGAGGCGCAGCCTGGCAGGGCGTGCGGCTCGGGCAATGTTCACTGTGAGCTACCTTTCCGGGGATGCCGAGCGTCCGTTCGGTCGCATAAGAGGTGTTAAGCAGGCAACTCCCCTGTTTCGACTGTGCCGCAGGGAGCCGGCGGCGGGTATCCGCAGCGTCACTGCACTTCTGCACGCTTGAGGCGGGGCCACACCCCGTGCCGCCGGGTCTCCGGGGTGTCTAGATAGTCAGCACGATCTTGCCGGTGGTGCGGCCGGACTCGAGGAGCTGGTGGGCCTTGGCCGCCTCGGTCAGGGGCAGCATCGTCTGAAGATGGACGCGGAGCTGCCCGGAATCGACCAGCCCCGGCCCAAGGCTTCGAGGCCGGGATAGTCGGGCTCGACGGACACGCCGGCGAAGCGGGCGGCGCGTCGGGCTATCACCATCGTGCGGCGCGAGGCTGCGGGCCGGGTATCCGCAGCGCTACTGCATCAGCCGGATGGCTTACCAGCGGCTCTCGTCTGCGGTGCTTTCGTGTGCTGTGGTTGGTGTGCCGACGCGGGCGATGACGTCGCGTAGCTGGTGGCGGCTGGCTACCCCGAGTTTGGGATAGGACCGGTACAGGTGCGAGCTGACCGTCCGCGGGGAAAGGAACAGCCGGTCGCCGATCTCGCGGTCGGTCAGGCCGTCGCTGGCCAGCCGAACGATCTGGCGCTGCTGAGGGGTTAGCTCCTCAAGGGCGTCGAGTTCGCCGGCCGCGCCGGCGACGGTCACCCCGGACGCTCGCAGCTCGGCCTGCGCCCGCTGCGCCCAGGACCGGGCACCCAGTCGCCGGAAGGTGCCCAGGGCCTGGGTCAGGACGGGTTTGGCGTCGTTGATCCGGCGGCGCCGCCGCAGCCATTCGGCGTAGTCGAGGCGGAGCTGGGCCCGCTCGAAGGGCCACTGGTCCCCGGCGGGGTCGGCGAGCGCCTTGTCGAAGTGGGCTTCGGCGTCGTCCGGGTTGGCGAGGATGCCGCGGGCCCGGGCGATGAGCTGCTCGAGCCGGGCCGAGGCCTTGCCGTCGAGGCGGCCGAGCGCGTCCTCGATGACGTCGGATCCTTCCATCCGCCGGTCGGCGCGGACCGCGGCGGCGGCCAGATCTGCCACCCCTAGGTAGGAGGCGTAGTTGTGCAAGGGCGTGCCGTCCTCGCCGAACAGCCCGCGGAGCTGGGTGAACGCTTGGAGGTAACTGCCGTCGGCGAGAGCCGCGACGCCGAGGGCACGCCTGGCCCGAGCGGCCACCAGCCCGCACTCGGCCGGATCGACGGTGGCGAGCGCCCTGGCCGCATGCTCGCGTGCCGCGTCGGAGTCGGCGCGCAGGGCCAGGACGGTGGCGGTGATCACGTCGGCGGACGCGGCAATGAGTTCCATCTGGTTCGCCTCGGCGAGGCTGGCGGCCTCGGCGGCCACGTCGAGCGCCTCGTCCCAGCGCCCGGTGTCGATGTAGGCCCACCCGAGCACGTTCAGGGTTCCGCCGCTGGTGCCCCGTACGCCGGGAGCCCGCAGCCGCTGCATGGCGTCTTGCAGCAAGCGGATCGCCAGGTCGGATTCGTCCAGGAGCCATGCGGCGGAAGCTATCCGCCACAAAGAGGGCTCTTCGATGGGCGAGCCGACGATCTTGCGCAGCTGCGGGAGGAGCTGGTTCCTGCTGCCGATCGGGTCGGCGCTGGCGCCTATCCAGAGCTTCATCGCGTTGACATCAAGGCCCGGGGCCCGGCCCGGGGGCGGCGGACCTTGGCGTTCCAGCAGGTCGAGGGCGCGGCTGACGGCCTGGCGGCTGGCGGGCAGTCCGGACTGGTAGGCGACGGTGGCGGCACTGCCGAGGGCGTCCCAGGCGAGGGCGGGCAGGTCACGCGATGCCTCTTCGGCGACAGAGAGGAGCGCCGGGAGCGCGGCGGAGCGCCGGCCCGACCAGGCCAGCGCCCAGCCGGCGTCGTGACGGGCGGTCAGCCGCAGTTCCGGGTCCGCCGTGACGGCGAGCGCCCGGGTGGCGAGATCTTGCACCCAGTCCCCCTGGCCGGTGGAAACGGCGGCCGACGCGGCCGCTACCAGCCTGCGGGCCTGGTCCTCGGGGTCGGGGCTGAGTTCGGCCGCGCGTTCCATGGCCAGCGCCGCCGCGGCCGCACCGCCGCGGCGCTGCGCCTGGGCCGCGGTGGCCTCCAGCAGCGCAGCTACCTGCTCGTCGGGCCGCAGGGCCGCGGCGGCCAGGTGCCAGGCTCGCCGGTCCGGCTGGTCGTGCAGGGCGCTGGCTAGCTCACGGTGCGCCGCGGCACGCTGCGCGAAGGGTGCGGAGTGGTAGATGGCGGAGCGGACCAGGGGGTGGGAGAAGTGCAGGCCGGCCCGGTCTACCTTGACCAAGCCCAGCTGCTCGGCCGGCGCGAGGGCTCGCGCATCTGGCCCGGCGCCGTGGCTGGCGGCTGCGTTCAGGTCCGGGCCGTCGGCTACCGCGGCCAGCAGCAGGGCGGCTTGCGTCTGCTCGGGCAAGGCGGCGAACCGGGAGGCCAGCACGGCGGTCAGCCGGTCGGTGAGGGGCAGCGGCTCGGCGGCCCAGCGGCGGCTGGCCGCGGGATCGTCGGCGATCACCTTGGCCAGCTCGATTAGCGCCATCGGATTACCGGCCGCCTGGGCCAGCACCTGCGCACGCGCCCGCCCGCGGGGCGGGCGCGGCTGTCTATCCAGAAGGAGGCCGGCCTCCGCCGCGGACAGCGGCTCCAGATGCAGCTCGGGAAAACCGCGGTCAAAGCCGGGGGGCGGGGCCTGCCCCCGGGCACCCACCAGCAGCACCACCTGCTCAGCGTCCAGCCGGCTGCCGACGAAGGCCAGCACGTCCAGCGAGCTGCGGTCCAGCCAGTGCGCATCATCGGCCAGGACCACGACCGGAGACCGCTCAGACAGATCCGACAGCAGCGTCAACACCGCCACCCCGGTCAGCAGCCGGTCCGCGGCACCCGGGTCAGCAAGACCCAGTGCCCCCAGCAGGGCCCGGGCCAGCAGGCCGGGCAACTCCGCCGCGGCTGGCAGCACCGGGCGCAGGAGCTGGTGCAGCCCGGCGAACGCGAGTCTGGACTCCGATTCCCGGCCGGTGACCGACAGCACCCGCATCCCCGCCAGCCGGGCCCGGTCGGCGGCGTCCGCCAGCAGCACGGTCTTGCCCATCCCTGCGTCCCCGGTGACCAGCAGCACCTGGCTCGCCGACGGGGCCGGATCCACCAGCCCGCGCAGCCGGGCCAGCCCGGCATCCCGGCCGACGATCAACGCGGGCTGCTCTGCGGCGAGCTCACCGGGTCCTGGCATGGCCTGTCCTCTCGGCCAGTACGTCTGGTCAACGCCATCCCCAGGGCCAACAGCGACCGCGGCCCCGGCATGCCCGCAGCCGCAAAGTGCAGTCACACCACGGATACCGCCCCGGACCGGCTCGCAGCCACAGTGGTGAGCGGGCCAGGCATTACCGCTGGGAGCACCGACTAAAGCGCTTCCGCGGAGATCGCCGCCGCGGAGGTAGGCAAGCTGGCTGCGCTGGCCGCCGGCCTGCTTGGCACCGGGAGCGGGCTCGGCGTGCTGGAGCAGGCGATGCGGACCGCGCTGACCGCGGCCGGAGCCCGGCTGCTGGAGGCCGTCCTGGCCGGCGACGCTGACGGGTACGCCGGCCCGCACGCCAAGTGCGGCGCCGGCCACCAGGCCAGCTACGCGGGCTGCCGGTCCAAGACGGTCCGCACGGTACTCGGCCCGGTGCAGGTGATGCGGGCCTGGTATCACTGCCGGGACTGCAAGCGCGGCTTCGCGCCGCGGGATGACCAGCTCGGGGTGGCCGGGACGCCGCTGTCGCCGGGCCTGCGCGAGATGATCGCCCGGGCCGGCGCGGAGGTCCCCTTCGGCAAGGCCGCCGCGCTGCTGGCCGACCTGGCCGGGGTCGCAGTGAGCGCCAGGACAATCGAGCGGTCCGCCGAGGCATCCGGCGCGGCCGCGCGGGCGGCCGGCGCCGCAGAGGCCGCCGCGATCCGCGCCCGCACGATCCGCCCGCTGCCCCCGCCCGAGCCGGTCCCGGACATGCTGTATGTCGAGGTGGACGGCACCGGCGTCCCGGTCCGCCGCAGCGAAACCGAAGGCCGCAAGGGAAAGGCCGATGACGGCAGCGCCCGCACCCGCGAGATCAAGCTGGCCCGCCTGTTCACCGTCTCCGCCTCGATGACGACGGCTATCCGGTGATGGACCCGGGCTCCTCCAGCTACGTGGCCACCTTCGACGGCAAGGACGCCCTCGCCGACCTGGTGGAAGCCGAGTACCTGCGCCGCGGCGGCGACCACTTCCGCCAGGTCGTCGCCATCGGCGACGGCGCCGCCTGGATCTGGGCCATGGCCGGAAAGCTCTACCCGCACGCCACCCACATCACCGACCTCTACCACGCCCGCGAGCACCTGCACGACCTCGCGGACCACCTGGCCTTCATCACCCCCGACCCGCCCGATGGCTGGAAGACCGCAGCGCCGAACTCGACGCCGGGAACATCCAGGCGATCATCCAGGCCGCCAGCCAGTACCCGCTCACCGGCATCAAAGCCAGCGAACTGGCCACCAAGCTGGGCTACTTCGAGCACAACGCCCACCGAGACGATGAGGACCGCGATGCCTTTTGTCACTGTCGGGCGGGAGAATTCAGCCGCCATCCGGATCTACTACGAGGATCACGGATCCGGTTCTCCCGTCGTGCTGGTGCACGGCTACGCCCTGAACGGACACTCGTGGGAAAAGCAGGAGGCCGCCCTTCTGGCCGCCGGGCACCGCGTGATCACCTACGACCGGCGAGGCTGTGGCGCCTCGAGCCGGCCCAGCATCGGATACGACTTCGACACGCTAGCCGGCGATCTTCATGTCCTGCTCAGCCAGCTTGACCTGCGCGACGTGGTACTGGCCGGGTTCGCCATGGGCACCGGTGAGGTGACCCGCTACCTCGCAATTCACGGCTCAGGGCGGGTCACGGCGGCTGTGCTCGTCGCACCGCTGCCGCCGTTCCTGCTCAAGACGGACGACAATCCCGACGGCATCGACCGGCGCGTCATCGACGGCCTGACGGCGCGTATCGCCACTGACCGGCCGGCCGCGATGAAGGACTTCCTGGACCGCTCCTACAACATCGATCTGCTGGGCGGCAGCCGGGTCAGCGACCAGGCGTGGCAGAACAGCTTCTACGCCGCCATCTCCACTTCAGCCCACGCCGCCCTCCGGTGCGTCACCGCCTGCCTGGAAGACTTCCGGGCGGACCTGGCCACGATCAGCGTCCCCGTCCTGGTTATCCAGGGCGACCAGGATCGCGTCCTGCCCTACGAGGTCACCGGCAGCAGGCTGCCCGCGCTGCTGAACCACGCGCGCCTCACCCTCATCGCGGGCGCCCCGCACGCCATCATCTGGACCCACGCCGACGAGGTCAACCAGGCCCTGCTCGACTTCATCGGCCACCCCGGCTGACCCGGCCGGCGATCTACCCGGCGATCAGGTCGAACTCGTTGCCTTCGATGTCGGCGAAGGTCGTCCAGCGGATCTCGCCTCGCTCGACGTCGCTGAGCCTGCGGGCGCCCAGGTTCATCAGTCGCTCGGTCTCGGTATCGAAGGCGTCGCTGATGACGTCGAGGTGCATGCGGTTCTTGACGGTCTTCGGCTCCGGCACCTGGTTGAACGTGATGCGTGGCCCGCTGGTATCGCCGTCACCGGGAAGCAGGACCGCATGCTCGGGAGTGGGGTCTTCGGCAACCTGCCGCCCCAGGACATCGGCCCAGAACCGGGCCAGGGCGGCGGCATCGGCGCAGTCAAAGGTGACTGCGAACAGCGCATTGCTCACGGCTGGCATCTCCTGTCACGAGTCGGCGGTCGCTATCCGGCAGCCGGGGTTAGATGGCGGTGCGGCCGCCGTCGGCGGCGATGACCGCGCCGGTAATGTAGCTGGCCTTCGGGGAGGCAAGGAAGGCGATCACGCTGGCGATCTCGCCGGGCTGGGCGGCCCGGGCCAGCAGGGTCGTGGCGCCCAGTGCCTCGATGCGATCGCGGGCGGCTCCGCTGGTCAGGACCGGCCCGGCAGCGATGGCATTGACCCGGACCCCCGAGGGACTGAACTCGGCCGCCCAGGAACGGGTCATCGCCGCCAGGGTCGCCTTGGTGGCACTGTAGGCAGCCCCGCCGGCCAGGCCGATCTGGCCGGCCATGCTCCCGAGGCTGATGATGCTCCCGCTTCCCCGGGCGGCCATCTTCGGGCCCAGCGCGGCGACCAGGAAGTACGCCGACCGCACGTTGGCCGCGAAGAGCCGGTCGAAGGTCGCCACGTCCAGTTCCGCGGTCGGCCCGAACCAGGAGAACCCGGCGTTGTTGACCAGCACGTCGACCGGGCCCGCCTGCTCGACGAGGTAATTCACCTGGGCCGGGTCGGTGAGGTCAGCCGCCACGAAGCGGGCCTTGCCGCGCGCCGCTGTTATCGCATCGGCCACCGCGGAGCCGCGGTCGGCGTCCCGCCCGTGCACGACGATCTCGGCGCCCCGGCGGCCGAGCTCTTCGGCCGCGGCCCGGCCGATACCCGAGGTGGCCCCGGTAACCAGCGCGCTGAGGCCCTCGAGGTCCCGCTGGTCGTTCATCCCTGGAACGTTCATCTCGGGGTCCCTTCGCGATCGTGTCTTGTGGCCATTGTGCGGAGCAAGGCCGCAGCCGGGGTATCCGTAGCCTGACTGCACCTTGCGGGCTCGCCGGGTTCCCGGAATGTGTCACCACCGGCCGTTCGGATAAAAGAAATTGATTTTCCGAACGGCCCGTGGTTCTTCTTCTCGCTTATCCGAAGTGCAGTAGCGCTGCGGATACCGTCCCACCGGGGCCGGAAGGCATAGTCGGATCTGCTCGGTCATCTGGAAACGACCACGAAGGGATCCCGAGATGAATGCCCGACCGAATATCGTCCTCATCCATGGCGCATGGGCCGAAGGCTCCTGCTGGAGCGGCGTCATCGAGCGCCTGCAGGCCGACGGCTACCACGTCACCGCACCCCAGTTCCCGTTGACCGCACTGGCCGATGACGTGGCCCGGCTGCGCCAGGTGCTGGACCTGCAGGACGGCCCCGCCATCGTCGCCGGGCACTCCTACGGCGGCCAGGTCATGACCGCTCTGGGCGCGGGTGCCCCGAACGTCGCCGGCCTGGTGTACATCGCCGCGTTCGGGCTTGACCAGGGTGAATCGCTGGGCGGGCTGCTGGCGCAGGGACCGGTGACCCCGGCGCTGGCGCACCTGTTCACCGACGAGCGGGGCTTCGGCTGGCTGTCCGAAGACGACTTCGTCCATCATTTCGCCGCCGATGTCGATCCGGTCCAGGCCAAGGTGATGTACGCCGTGCAGCAGCCGCTGGCCATGTCCGCCTTCGGGGACGTCATGGGCGTCCCGGCCTGGAAGACGCTGCCGTCCTGGTACCTGGTGGCCGCCGACGATGAGGCGCTCCCGCCTGAGGCCGAGCGGCAGTTCGCCGCCCGGATGGGCGCCGCCACCGTCGAGATCCCGTCCAGCCACGTCGCGATGGTCTCCCACCCCGGCGAGGTAGCCCGGCTCATCGAGACGGCGGCCGAGGCCGTGCTGGCCACGAGCTAGACCGTCTAGGGAACCCGTGATGACCCTGTCGGCACCCAGACGAGCCGCGAACGCGCGAGCGGCAACGCCGAACGGCACCGACTACCCGGAATGAGGGCCGCAGGGGTGGCAACCGCACACTTCGGCCTACACCACCTGGGACGGTGAGCCGGTCAGCCGTGACCGGCCTCACGGCGCCACTGTCGTCGTTGGCAGCGCGGCGGCGATTGCGTCTGTGAGCGGGGTGGTGGGCCGCCCGAGCAGGCGGCGCAAGTCGCCGCTATCGGTGCGCAGCTCGCCGCGGCGCAGTCCCTGGTCGGCGTCGGCGAGTATTTCCGCATACGGGATCGGCACGCCGTTGTGTGCTAGCGCGCGGGCGTAGTCCATCTCGGGCAGGTCGGCGTAGCGCACGTGGGTTCCGGACTGCGCGCTGATCTCGGCGGCGAGTTCCGCGAGGGTGAAGGCTGTGTCCCCGCCGAGTTCGTATGCCTGGTTGGCGTGCCCGTCGGCGGTGAGGACCGCGGCCGCCGCCTGAGCGTAGTCGCCGCGGGTGGCGGCGCTCACCCGGCCGTCACCTGCGCTGCCGAAGATCGCGCCCTGGTCCAGGACGGCCGGGAGGCGCGCCGTGTAGTTCTCGATATACCAGCTGTTGCGCAGCAGCACGAACGGCAGGCCGCTCTGCGTCAGGAGTGCCTCGCTGGCTTGGTGGTCCGCGGCCATCCGCAGCGTGCTCCCGGGGGCGTTCACGATGCTGGTGTAGGCGAGCAGGCTGACTCCGGTGCGCTGGGCGGCTTCGATCACGTTGCGGTGCTGTTCTACCCGGATCCCGGGGTCGCTGCCGGAGACTAGCAGCAGGCGGTTCGCTCCTTTGAATGCCGCTCGCAGTGAGGCGGGATCGGCGTAGTCGGCAGCGCGCACGGTCACACCGCGGTCGGCGAGGTCCTTCAGCCGCCCGGTGCGGCGCCCGGTGGCGACGATCTCGCGCGCGGGCACGCCGCGCTCTAGCAGGCTCTCGACGGCTAGACGGCCGAATTGCCCAGTCGCGCCCGTGACTATCAGGGACATGGGTGGCTCCTTTCCGGATCTCCCCGGTCAACCAGCCGCCCTCGTTAACCATTTCCTATCGTCTGTACGCACTATAAAGTAATGTACTAACATGAAGGAAAGTATCGAGGCCAGGGGTCACATCCTGACCGGCCGGCCCGGCAACGTGTTCGTGCCGAACTGCCCCAGCCGCGTGCTCCTTGATCATGTGACCAGTCGCTGGGGCGTGCTGGTGCTGGTCGCGCTGTCAGAGGGCACGATGCGCTGGAGCCAGATCCGGCGGCGGCTTCAGGGCGTTACCGAGAAGATGCTCGCCCAGACCTTGCACACCCTCGAGGCCGACGGGCTGGTCCTCCGCGAAGCTCATCCGGTGATCCCGCCCCGAGTGGACTACACCCTCAGCAGCCGGGGGCGCGAGGCGGCCGCGCTGCTCCTGCCCCTTGTCGAGTGGGTAACAGTCAACACTCCCGATGCGACCGAAGCCAGCTAGCTGACCGGCAAGCAGGTGACCCGGTGCCGCGCATCTTCGTCCCGGAACCGCTCGGCGTCGTCCGCGCGGCACGGCCACGTCGTTCCGGCGCAGCCGACGACTTCAGTCACGAGAACTGGACGGGGCCCTTGGGCGGGGAGGGGCTAGCAGGCTGAGGATCTCGGCGATCATGGCGCCGTGGGCGGTGCGCTGCCGGGTCATCGGCTAACCAGGGCGGCGCATCGCAACGCGGGGTTAGCCGGTTCTGACGTCCGTCGGGCGTGCTTCGGACGGTTCGCGTGCGGTGGCCGCAGGAGCCACCTCATCCAGGGCCCGGGCGCGAACGTCCTGATCAGAGCAGAATTCCGCCCGCCTGGCCTTAAGGCAAAGCAGGCCCAGAAGGCGACCGTCGACGCTGGTGACAGCCGCTCGCCGCCGCCCGGTTGCGGTCATCGCCCGCCGCACCTCGGCCAGGCTGGTCCGCGGCAGCACCGTGCGGCCTGCGAGTCGTCCCAGCGGCGCAGCGGCAGTATTAAGCGCCTGGCACCCGACGATGTCATCACGTTCCACGACCGCCTCCAGGTACCCGGCCGGGCTGACGATGAGCGCGGCATGGACATGATCGTCGCGGAAGAATTCTCGTATCTCACCGACGGTGGCGGACAGCGGATGTCTTGTGGGAGTCGTGACCATCGCCTCGGCAGCGGTGCGCAAGAGCTCATCCACCGCTCCAGGATAAAGACCGATGTCCGTACCTGGTCAGCCGCTGTCCCGTCATGCTCGTAGCTGCCAGATCCCGCATGAGCGGCCGGTCAAGGCCCAGCGGAAACCAACGGCATACGAAACGCCTCGGGGCCCTTAGAAGCGGGCCGCGAGCCGGACAACCAAGAACGAGGAAGACCTACGCTCCGCCTGCCGAGCATGGAACTCGGCATCCCCAGCGACCGGTTCGTTTGGTGTCACCATATGCGCACCGACCGTGGGACCGAGTTTCCCAGTCCTTCAGGTTCAGGTGCTCCCAACGTCAGCGTGCGCTCCGCCGACCTCCCCCTGAGAAGCCGACGCATCGACCCGGCGCGGCATCGCGCGCGCCAGCGTGATCTCGACTCCATGCACCGTCGTGCTGGCTCCCATGTCGCTCGCGGTCCCCGGGTTGAGGGCGTTGACGTTGGCGTGCCCGGCCTCGAGCTTCGGCCAGCGGCCTTTCGGCGAGAACGCGACGCCGCGCGGGAGGTCCGGGGAAATCACTACGGTGAGTTCTAGCTCGCCGACCGCGCCGCGCGCCCGCACGAGGTCTCCAGGGGAGAGCCCGCGCTCGGCAGCGTCGGCGGGGTGCAGCGCGATCGTGGGTGTCCCGAGCCGTCGGGCGAGTCGTGGCTCGTTGGCGAAGCTGTCGTTGAGCAGCCACGGCGAGGCTGGCGTGAGCAGCCGCAGCCGCCCGCCCTCCGGGCGCGGGTCGGCATGCGGCTGCGGGACCCGGGGATGCCCGTCAGCCTCGGCGCGAGCGCTGGCCAGCTCGATCTTCCCGCTTGGCGTGGGGAAATGGAGGTCAGGGAACTGCACGCGCGGCTCGCGATGGATCCAGATCGTCCCGTGACGGGCCAGCGAGGCAAAGTCGATCCCGAGTCCGCTACGCCGCAGCACCTCGGCGATGATCTGCTCGTCCGGTTCGTGCAGGTCGTCGTCGCCCAGCCCGGTCGCGGTGGCCAGCCGGCGGAAGATCTCGCTGTTAGGCAACGACTGGCCGAGCGGCTCGATGACTTTGACCTGCGCGGACAGGCTGAGGTGGAAGTAGGAGGCGACGAGATCGTCGGACTCGAGGAAGCTCGCTGCGGGCAGCACGACGTCGGCCAGGTCGGTCGTGTCGGTCGCGAACAGGTCGATCGCGACCGTGAACAGGTCGGCGCGGGTAAGTGCCCGGCGCAGCCGCGCCTGATCGGGGTTCGAGGCGGCGATGTTGATGTTCCAGCACAGCAGCGCGCGTGAGCGCTGCGGATCCTCGAGGCAGGCGGCCAGGTCCATGTGGCTGATGGGGTCGGGCGGTGAACCGGGAAGGTCCGCGCCGGCGATGTAGCCCTCGTCCAGCATCCGGTTGCCGGCCCCGTTGAGGTACAGGAAACCCGTGCCCGGCCGGCCCACGTTTCCGCTCAGCGCCGCCAGTTGCGCCACGGCGCGGACCGCGTTGCCGCCGCGCGGCTGGCGCTGGAACCCCTGGCCGATCCACAGCAGCGACGGCCCGGTGCCATACCAGCGGGCGGCCTGCTCGATCGCGGCGGCCGGCACGCCGGTGACGCGCTCGCCCCAGCCGGGGGTGCAGTGCTCCAGCAGCGGCTCGAGTTCCTCCCAGCCGATCGCACGCTCGCGCAGCAGCCCGTGGTCGAGCAGGCGCTCACGGCTGATCACGTGCGCGATCGCGAACGCCAGCGCGGCGTCGCTGCCCGGAAACGGCTGTAGGTGCAGATCGGCCTGACCCGCGGTGGGGGTCCGGACCGAGTCGACCACGATGACCCGACCGGGAGCTTCGGGCAGCCAGTGCTCATGCTGGTGCGGCGCGGACGCCGAGGGGTTCGCGCCCCACACCATGATGCAGGCCGCGTCCGCGGCGCTTCGCGGATCAAAGCCGTCCAGCGAGGTCCCGTACAGGTACTCCAGCGCCACGTGCCCGGCCTTGTTGCAGATCGTGTCCGGGTCGACCTCGCGGGCACCGAGCCGACGCAGGAACCGATTCGGGAAGTGGTAGCCGAGCAGCGCGAACGTGCCGGTGTAGTGAGCACCGAGGATCGTGTGCGCACCCGGGCCCGCGGCGACCTCCGTCAGCCGCGAGCCGATCTCCGCCAGCGTATCGTCCCAGGACACCGGCTGGAAGCGGCCGCTGCCCTTCGGCCCGTCACGCCGCAGCGGCGTCAGCAGCCGGGCCCGGGGATCCAGCAGCACGCCGTTGTAGGCGGTCGCGCACTTGCGGCAGAGCCGCCCGCGGCTGACCGGATGCTGACGGTCGCCGCGCACCCGGCGGATCGCGCCGTCGCGCCGCGACACCTCGATACCGCACGCGTCGTAGCAGTCTCGCGGGCAAGTCGTGAGGATTCTCTCATCAGCCACGGTCGATCTCCCATCAACGGTGCGAGCGAGCGTGCGGCCCTGGCCGGCGGTCGCAGACATTGACAGGATCAGGCTAGCGGCCAGGCGGATCCCCGCGGACCTGCGGTGGATCGATCACACGGCGGCCCGGCTGGACCAGCTCGCCCGGGCGGTTCGGTCGTGACCGGCATCGAGAAGAACGCCTTCCCCCTCCTGTCGCCAATCCAACGTCATGCGTGGGCGGCATCCTGCCCCGGATACGAGCCTCGCCCAGACCGGGCTCACCCTGGAACCCGAATCGCCGTGAGGATCAGACCTTGGCTTTTCGGGCTCTGTAGTGCCCGCATCGCCCTGAGAGATAAGCTACCTTTTCCCGTACACTCGAAAGTCATTCTCACCCGCTACGGGGTTGTACTCTCCTTCGTGCCGAGCTTTCATTCCGTTCAGCCATGCGAGCTTCTCTGATGAGGTCTGGAACGTGGTTTCGCCCACGAACTTATTGTGGGTGGGGCTCTCGATGATGCTCTTCCCCTTGTAGTACACGAGGACAGTGTCGCCGTCGCTGGTTGTGTGGATCTGTCGTACTTCGTAGTCAATGGTTCGATCTGGCTTTACCAGCATGGTGATCGTCGCGTAGAACGTGGCGTTGTACACGCCTTTGGCCTCACCCTCGAGATTGGACTCGAGCCTGATGCCTTCGGGCGAGAAGTCCTTGATGCTTCTAGTTGTGTTCTTCGACTTCAACTCCAGGAGAAGCTCCTCATTTGCGTCCGCATGTTGTGATTCCATTTGGGATACCACCTGATTCCTCCTTACTCATAAGGTGAACCTAGCCGGGTTCACCGGGGGCTCGGATCTTCGAGTATTGCCAGGCGTACCCTCGTGGCCGTGCGAGCCCTTCGCGACCGAGCCTCGCCGCCGGGCGGGTGAGCGGTCAATCGCCAGATCCTGGTGATTCACGCGCCGAGGGCACGGTCGGCGGCGTGGGCCCGCCGCGGGTCCGGCGGACCCGGCCGCACCTGCAGGCAGTCCTGCATCACGCTTAAAAGATCTTCAATCGCGAGGGTTACAGCGCTGTCGCGGCTAGTGGGTTTATGAGTCCGGCCTGGAGCTGGCCCGGATCATGCTGGCGGGCTTCGGCTCGTCGGTGACGGGCATTGCGGCGTAGCCGTTCGTGCTGGCTGGCGCTGACGGGTCCAGGGAGGGGCGTCATGTTCCGGACTGCTGTGGTGGACGCGGGACGGCGGGCTGGCTGTCCCGGCGGTGCTGGGCCGGCACCGGCTCCGGCCGCGGTATGTCCAGGCAGAAGGTGCGACCGCTCGGAGCTGCGTAAACGACGCCGGCGATCAGCTTGGCCGGCAGGGTCCGGTGCGTCCGCGCGCCCTGGCAGCCACGGCATTGTCAGGACTTGCCGGGGGGGAGCAAATAAAGGATGACTACCAGGAGTGTGATCCCGATCCAGCCGAGGATGATGCCCGCGGTAGCCAGGCCCGAGCCCGACTGCCTGCCTGCCGAGTTCTTGATCTGGCTGCGCGCCCGGTACCCGAAGACCAGCGCAAGCACGGCCCCGATCCCCGCAAACCACAGCACTCCCAGCACCAACGACGCGATGGCCAGGCTGTTGACCTGGCTGAAGGCGGCAACGGGCTGGCCGGGCGGCGGCGGGTCGGCGGCGGCGGCGGCGACCTCTTCCGGTGTCCCGAGCCGTTCCAGCACGTTGCGCACAGCCGCCTTGTCACCGGCCGGGGTCTGGCGCAGCGCCTCCTGGAGGTGGTCGCGGATCTCGGAGACCAGCTCCTCTCGCCGGTCCGCCGGCAGCGCCGATGCGGCTGCGTCCAGGCGGCGCAGGTAGTCATCGGCCAGGGGGTCAGTGGTCACGCTCATCGCCCTGCTCTCCTTGTCTTGTCTGTCCGTGCGGTGTCACTAGCGCGTCGACGGCGTCCCGGAACCGGGCCCACTCATCGCTGAAGTCGGCCAGCGCGCGCTTCCCGGCGTCGGTGAGCTGGTAGTACCGCCGCGGCGGCCCGGCTTCAGATTCCTGCCAGGACGTGCTCACCAGGCGGTCCCGGCGCAGGCGGCTCAGCAGCGGGTAGATGGTGCCCTCGCTGACTACCAGCCCGTCCGCCTCCGACAGCGTCCGGACCAGCTCGAACCCGTACTGCTGGCCGTCTCGGAGCAGCGCCAGGACGCAGTACTCCAGCGTGCCTTTGCGCAGCTGGCTTACCGCGTTACGTGCCTGGCCAGGTTCCATGCATGGCAAGGTACCATGCACTGACCAGGAGGGCCATCCTGCCCTCCTGGGCGCCCGGCCAAGCAGGACAGCCTGTCCCGGTGCAACCGGCCAGCGTCCATGTCAGCGGCGTGAACACCGCCCAGGCCGAATGAGAAGTGACAACGGCGGCGCGGCTGCGCTATGCCGGAACCATGAGGTACCCAGATGGCGGCGGGCTGGACGCGCGGGAACGGGCCCGCCGGGAGCGGGTGCGGCTGGCCGCGGCGGAGCTGATCCAGGCCGGCGCGAGCGACCGGGAGATCGCCAGACGCTTCCGGGTCTCGCGGATGTCGGCGAACCGGTGGCGGCGGGCGCTGGCGGCCGGCGGGAAGCAGGCGCTGGCCTCGAAAGGGGCGGGCGGCGCCCGGTGCAAGCTGACCCCGGCGCAGCTGGCCGAGCTGGAGGCGGTGCTAGATGCCGGGCCGGCCGCCTGGGGCTGGACCGATCAGTGCTGGACGCTGGCCCGGATCGGCCAGCTGCTCCGCGGGCGGTTCGGGGTGGACTACAGCTGGCCGGGCTGGATGTGCTGCTGCACCGGCACGGCTGGAGCGTCCAGGTCCCGGCCCGCCGGGCCGCCGAGCGGGACGAGCACGCCATCGCCGCGTGGCGGGAGGAGACCTGGCCCGTGATAAAAGGACGGCGGCGGACCTGGGCGCCTGGCTCTGCTTTGAGGACGAGTCCGGCCAGGGCCTGAGGCCGCCGAAGGGACGCACCTGGGGGCGCCGCGGCCGCACCCCGGTGGTCCGGGTGACCGCGCAAGGCAGCAAGCGCGTCTCGATCGCCGCGCTGATCGCCACCAGGCCCGGCACCACCGCAAGGGCCCGGCTGATCTACCGCACCCACCTCGATCGCGGGTCCGGCAAGCACCGGCGCAAGAGCTTCGCCGAGACCGAGTACGCCCGCCTGCTGGACGGCGCCCATCAAGAACTCGGCGGGGCGATCGTCCTGGTCTGGGACAACCTTCCCACCCACACCAGCCGAAAGATGCGGCAGCTGATCGCCGCCCGCTCGTGGCTGACGGTCTTCCAGCTCCCGGCCTACGCGCCGGAGCTGAACCCGGTTGAGGCGGTCTGGTCCAACCTGAAGAGATCCCTGGCCAACCTCACCAAGCAGCGCATCGATCAGCTGGTCACGCTGGTGAAGACCCGGCTGAAACGGATGCAGTACCGGCCCGGCCTCATCGAAGGCTTCCTAGCCAAGACCGGGCTCGACCTCACGCTTCCGTAACCTCCACAATTGAAGATCTTTTAGCGGCATCCGCTCGGTGAGCTGATTCGCGAACCCCGCCCGATGTCCCACCCGAGCTCGCTCGTTTCCGCTAGGGCCTCGACGACCAGGTCGATGGGCCACATGCCAGTAACGTATGCCTCACTCGCAGCCGATGCCTAGCCAGCACCGATGGCCGGGGCCCGGGCCGTGACCGCTCGGGGTTACTCCTGTCTTCCCGCCCCCAAGTCGGCGGGGGCCGTGTTGGGCCGTGCTGGTGACGAGGTCGGCGGCGCAGTCGCGGAGCTTGCGGTGGGTCGTCTGGGAGAGGCGGGTGAGCAGTTCGAAGGCCTGCTCGGGGGTGCAGTGCTGCTGGGCGACGAGGATGCCCTTGGCCTGCTCGATGACGGCGCGGGTTTCCATCGCCCGGCGCATGTCCTCAGCCAGCGCGGCGGTGCTCTGGTAGAGGCGGGCGTTGGCGATGGCGACGGCGGCGTACCCGGCGAAGGTCCGGGCCAGCTCGATGGCGTCCTGGTCGAATGCGCCGGGCTGGATGGCGTAGATATTGAGTGCGCCGAGGACGGCTTCCTGGAGAGGCAGTGCCACCGACAGGGAGGAATGCACCCCGGCGGTGAGGGCTTGGCGGGCGAATGTCGGCCAGCGGGTCTCTGCCGCCATGTCGGGGACGGTGACGATCCCAGCCGACTGGGCGACTTCGAGGCAGGGGCCGAAACCGTACTGGTACTGCGTCTCGTCCAGATCCAGGGCCAGCTGACCGGCGAAAGCCACAGTGTAGGCACGGTCGGACTCGACCAGGGTGACTGAAGCGCCGGCCACGCCAGGTAGCGTCTGCCTGGCCAGCTCCGCGACCCGGCCGAGGACGGCCTGCAGGTCACTTTCGCCCAGTTTCATCCGGCCGAGCTCGGCGAAGGCCACGAGCGGGTCAAGTGGCGTTCCGGTGATGATGGCTCCAGCGCGCTAGGCCACCGCCAGGGAAGCTGCCAGCGCAGCACGTGGCGGTTACAGGGTCGGCACCCCCAACAGGGGGCGCTGCACGACCGTGACAGGGCCGGGACCGGCGCCGTGCCGTTCACAAGCGCTAGCTCGCTGCCTCCAGGAGGAGACAGCCACAGGACCCCAGCCTATCCGGCCCCGGCCCGTAACGGTTATCCTGGCCGTGGGCCAGCAGCGCGCCCGGCAGCCGAGCACGACTGCTGGAGGGCGTCATGACTCAGCTCGCGCGCCCAGACCTCGCGCACGCCTCACAGCGCGCTCACCCCGTCGGCTCGCCGACATGACCCGGGTGCAGCCGGGCAGGCTCGCGGAGGTCCCGCTGGCAGGGGCCGCCCCGCCGCATCTGCGCCGGGCGGCGGGCTCAGCGACAGGGCCACCGCGCCCGCGCCACCCGGTTCGGGGGTGGACAGTGGTCTCGGCCGGCCTGGCGCCCGTCTTGGCGACCGGGGGCTGGCTGGTCGCCGACGCGGTCCAGCCGGCCTCCTACAGCCCGATCCGGAAGACGGTCAGCGTGCTGGCTGGCCACGCCGGAACCGATCGGTGGATCATGACGGGGGCCCTGTTCCTGGTGGGCGGGTGTCAGCTCGTGACAGCCGCGGGCCTGGCCGGCGTCGGAGTACGTGCCCGCATCGTGCTAGCCGTCGCGGGCCTGTCCAGCATCGGCATCGCCGCATCTCCCGAACCCGCACGCGGCTCGACTCCGCAGCACCTGGCCTGGACTGCGCTTGGCGCCGTCGCGATCGCGGTCTGGCCTGCCTTCGTCGCCCGGCGGGCGCCACCGCGGCCGCTAATCCTGAGCAGCTACGGCTGTGCCGTCGTGACTGCCGTATTCATTGCCTTGCTCGGCTGGCTCGTCATCGAGACCCAGGGTGGCAGTGACCTGGGCCTGGTTGAGCGTCTGTTCCTATCGACCGAGACCTGCTGGGCATTCGTCGTCGCCATCGCCCTGCGGCAAACCACGGGCTGACCCGTCCGGACCCGACGGAATAATGTCCGCGGGCTGACGGGCGTGGGCGGGCTTGGCGTGAATAAGTGCTGGCGCGTGCCGCCAGACCAGGCAGGCGATCACGCCGAGGGGGATGGGGGGCAGGTAGGTGACGGCCCGGTAGAGCAGCACGGCGGCTGTTACCTGCGCACTGGCGCGGTGGCCGGCGCCGGCGGCCAGGATGGCGATCAGGCCGAGTTCGGTGACGCCGAGGCCGCCGGGGGTGATGGGCAGCACGGTCAGCAGCCGGACGAACGCGAAGGCCGCCAGGCAGGTCTGCCAGGGTACCTGGGCCTGGGACAGGCCGATGCCGCGCAGGCAGGCCAGCAGGACGAGCCACAAGGTGAGGTTGCTCGCGGCGGTAGCGGCAGTGACCTGCCAGCCGCGCGCGGTGATCAGGGTGCCGGCCCGGTCCCGGAAGCCGAGCAGTGCTCCGGGGATGTCGACGCAGGCCGGCCGGCGTGCCACCCGGCAGGCGAGCGCGAGCGCGGGCTGCAGCGCGCGGCCCGCGCCGAGCGCGAACCATTCGCTGCGCATCAGCAGGCCGAGCCCGGCGGCCAGGGCGGCGAGCAAGGCCAGGCCCACCGCCGCGGCGGCGATCAGGCCGGCGCCGGGCCGGCTGACGGTCGCCAGGACCAGCAGGGCCAGGACCGGCAGGCCCAGCCGGGCGAAGACATTCCAGATTCCCGACACCAGGGTGTACAGCACGTACTCTCCGGTGCTGACGCCCCAGCTGGACAGCATCGCCCAGCTGACCCCCATGGCCAGGGCCCCGCCGGCGGGCAGGGTGTTCGCCACGGCGTTGGAGCCGAGGTTGACCACGGCCGCCTCGCGCAGCCGTATCGACGGCAGCACCGCGCAGATCATGACCCAGGTAGAGACCATGCTGGCCGCGGCGGCCGCAGCGACCAGCAGGACCTGCGGCCAGGCCATCGCGCCCATGCTGTCCCACACGCTGCGGTAGGACGCAAAATGCGGGACGGCGAAGCCGAAGATGGCCGCGATGACGGCGACGGACACCGCGGTACGGAAGATCTCCCGGCCGGATCGCGACCGCGACCGCCCCTGACGCGTAACAGCGGCGGCTGGCGGTCCGGCAACGGCCGTCACCGGAGCCCCTCGGGATGGCGGCTGTCGACGCGGGCAGTAGCAGACCAGCGCACCTCGGCGGCCCAGCCGAGGCGCTGCAACATGCGGATCACCGCGGCGGAGATGTCAACCCGACCAGGGTCTGCGCCGGGGCGGGTGGCAAAAGGGCGGTGCGCCGGTATGGCCGTCGCACTCCCGGGTACTCAGATCCATGCCGGACATAGGGGCGCCTTCCTGCTTTCAGCAGCAAGGCGGGGTCTTGACCCGGCGGCTAGTTCACCAGTACCGGCGCCAACACTACGCCGAATACCCGCCCCGTGTCCTATCTCGGCCAGGCGGACGCCCCCGGCTGAATGCGCCATATTGCACCACCGATCTGCTGACGGCTGGAGGCCGGCACGGAGGGTTGTCACGCCGGTTCAGGCAATGAACCGCGCTATCGCGACGTACTGGCAGGCCGCGGCTGCGCAGACGTAGGTATGAAAGACCTCGTGGTAGCCGAACACCGACGGATAAGGGTTAGGCCAGCGACGATGGTAGGAAAGCGCCCCGGCGGTATAGAGCAGGCCACCGGCGAGCATCAGTACCCCTGGCGCGACGCCCGCATGGATCCATACCCACGGCAGCGCAAGACCGGCTGCCCAGCCCAGCCCGACGAACGTCCCGCCGACCAGGCGCTCTGGTGCGTCCATCCACGTCAGGTGGATCGCAGCCGCGGCCAGGGTCAGCGTCCACATCACGATCAGGCAGGCCAGCCCGAAGGTGCCGGGAGTATCCAGGAGGAAGGCGGGAGTGGCCGTGCCGGCGATGAGGAAGAAGATCATCGCGTGATCCAGGCGCTGCAGGCGCCGCCTCCCGGCATCAGTCCAGGTACCGCGGTGGTACAGCGCGCTGATCCCGAACAGCGCGCTCACGCTGGCTGAGTAGATCACCACAGCCATGGTCTGCCTGGCTCCGTGCGCGCGGGTCAGCAACAGCGGGCCGAGCACCAGCGACGCCCCGAAGCAGAGCAGGTGCAGCCAGCCGCGCAGGACGGGCTTGGCGTAGTAGACGCCGCGCCGGGCGTCGTAAAGCGGTTCCGCCGCCGGGGAGCCCGTGACGGTCACCGTCGGCCTCCATCTCGCGTCGAGTCTCCGGACAGACCAGGTGGGTACGGATAGGCATCAGTCATGACGGCAGGCGGCGGCTGCTCCAGCGCCGCTCAGGTGCTGGACGATCTGGCGGAATGACTCGACGAAGCCTTCTTCGCAGTAACCGAGATCGGTCTCGGCGCAGAAGTCCCTGACGACGCCCTGGACCCGTCGCAGGTTAGGCCGGGGCATCGACTCGAAAAGGTGATGCTCGATCTGGTAGTTAAGGCCGCCGAGCATGAAGGTGGTAAACCAGCCGCCCCTGACATTCCGGGCCGTGACCACCTGGCGGCGGGCGAAGCCGGCCGTCGTTGCGGATTCGATGATCGGCATCCCCTTGTGGTTGGGCGCGAAGCTGATCCCCAGGTACACCGAGAAGACCGCCTGCTGCACGGCGACGAAGGCAAGTGCCTTGAGCGGGGAGAGCACCCACAGCACCACCGTCAGGTACAGCGCGGCATGCAGCGTGATCAGAGTGGCTTCTACCGCCGAGGCGCGGTCTCGTTGCTGCAGGAGCCGCTTGATCCCGAGTACGTGCAAGCCGACGCTTCGCAGCAGCATGAGCGGGAAGAAGAGCGGCGCCTGCCGGCGGGTCAGCCACAATGCGAGAGCGCTAGACGAGGCCAGGACGGGTCCCTCGCCGATGTCGGGGTCGCGGCCTACCTCGTTGGGATGCGCATGATGTGCGCTGTGCTTGGGCACCCACCAGCCAAAGCTCAGCCCGATGAGCGCGTTTCCCACGATGAGGCCGAGCACGCGATTGCGCTGCCGCGCGCCGAAAACCTGGTTGTGCCCCGCATCGTGGCCGAGGAAGCCCAGCTGGGTGAACATCATCCCCACCAGCGGAGCGACCGCGAGGGTCGTCCACGAGTTGCCGACCACGACGAACAGGGCCCATCCAGCGAAGAAGGCAAGGATCGTCAGGGTGATCTTCACCCGGTAGTAGTCTGGCCTGCGGTCGAGCAAACCCATCGCCCGTACCTGCCGCGCCAGTGCGCGAAAGCTAGCCGTCGAGGGATCAACGGCTGAGGCCGGGCCGGGCGGCAGGACAAGCAGGCCGGGTGCTGTGGTCATCGTCGCTCTGTCCTCCTGGGCGCCTGCCGAGCACACCGCTCGGGCTTACGTCGCCAGGGTCTGGAGCAACAGGGTCGCGGCCAGGGCCTACCCGCCACGACCGCACCTGCTCCTACGGTACATCCACTAGGCGGCCCCGCAAGGCCGACAAGTAAGCGGCGCGGCGGGGGTTGGCGGCCAGCACGCGGCTCAGGCCGTAGCACCACTGCCCGTTCGCACAAATTGAATTCTTTTTCTGCCGAACGAACCGTGGCGCCTGTCCCCCCGATGATCGAGGCTGCCTCGGCGGTACGACCGATGGCTCGGCCCGTGGCCGGTGCGGGGCCCGGTCGTCCGGGTCCCATACGGCACAATGAGAGCCAGCGCCGGGAGGTTGGCATGGCAAAGCATCCGCTCATCGGCTATCTCGTATGGCTGGTCCTGTTCGGCGCCGTGTTCGCCTGGGAGGGCCTCGCGCTGGCCCGGGTGACCGGCGTCCCCGCCCTCAGCGACGTCTTCCGCGTGATCATGCGCTATCCCGTCGGGCGGTGGGTGCTGTTCGCGTTCTGGCTGTGGACCGGCTGGCACTTCTTCGTCCGCGGCTGGCACTTCCTGCTCCGGGCGTGAGCTCATGATGGCTCCGGCCGGGGTGCTCGCGCTGTCGTTGGCGGACCGCCAGTCCCTGGTGCCGATGGCCGCCGGTTACCTGATCCTCATGTCGGCGCTCGGCTTTGGCCTGCGCCGCCTGTACCGGCCACGGAGGACTCCGTCCGGCGCAGAAATGTGGCCGGATGGGAGGCGGACCACGCCTCCCGGCCCGGGGCAGCGCACCGGCTGGGCCGCGCTGGTCAGGCGCGTGGCCGGCACCGTCGCCGACGGCTACCTGCTGCTGATAGCCATCGTGGTCGCCTACTACTTCGGTGTCGCCCGGGTCGGGCCCGGTTTCCTCGAGAGCGAGGTCACCGGCACGGCCCTACTGCTGGGACTGGCGACGCCGGTATTCACCACCCTGTCCTGGCTGACCGAACGCCGACGGCACAGCAGAGCCCGCGTCCCCCGGAGAGGCCTCAGGCCCTGGTAGGTCTGGTGCCTGCGGAGTACTGTTTGGGGTGCAGACCTGAGGAATGCGCTACTGGGTCCAGACCCCGCCCCGGCTACTGTGGCAGAGGGCGGCGGTTATGCGGGGTATACGACTCGAAACCAGCGCGTGTGATGGTCATGTTGTCGTGGCCCTGCGCGGGGAACTGGATGTTAGCGGCGCGGCGGGCGTCGAGGCGGCCATCGCGGCCGAGGTGGTGCCGGGTCAGAGCCTGATCGTTGACATGTCGGCGCTTGACTTCATGGATTGCGCCGCACTGGGCGCCCTGCTGAGGGTGCAGGAGCTAGCCCGGAGCTTCGGCGGCGATGTGGTCTTGGCCGCGCCGGCGCGGCGTGCGCGGCGGCTCCTGGTCCTGAGCGGCCAGGATCAGGTGTTCCGGGTTCATCCCAGCGTGGAGGCTGCCGTCGTGAGCATCGCCAGCCGCCGGAGGCTGTACGCTGTCGCGGGGCCTGCGGTGAGTGCCGGACCTCCTGGGAGGGCAGCGCCGTTGGGTTCTGGTACCGGGTGATCGCGGCCGGGGCAGCGGCGGCCCTGGCGGACTCGCGGCGCGCCGGGAGGCGCAATGACTGACCGCCGGACTCTGGTCGCGTGGGGGCTGCTGGCCGCGCACGCGGCCGGAGTCGGCCGGCGGGTGTCGGTCGCCGACGTGTGCGCGGTCGCGGTCAGGTCAGCTCAGCTGAGCGGGGCGTGGCTGGCGGCCGCGCGCGACGGTGAGCCGGATTTCGTGATGTGCGTGACGGATCTGGTCAGCGAGCAGCTGCCCGAACTTCAGCTGACCCTGGGAGAGGGGCCGTGCCACGACGTGCTGGCGTCGGCCGCGCCGGTCCTGGCCGGCGACCTGGACGATGCGGAGTACAGCCGCCGGTGGCCCGCGTTCACCCCGGCCGCACGCCAGCTCGGCGCCGGGGCGGTTTTCGCGTTCCCGCTGATCGTCGGGGCGATCCGCGCCGGGGTGTTCGGCCTGTACCGCGGCTCGGCCGGCCCGCTGCCGGACCGGCAGCTCGGTGACCTGCTCATCCTGGCTGATATGGCCACCGTGATGCTGCTCGGCAGCGTCGACGGTGACGGGGGGGTCCAGGACGGGGCTGGGCTGGACGGGCAGGCGCCGGACCTGGCGCTGCACCGCGCCGAGGTCGATCAGGCCACGGGCATGCTGACGGTCCAGCTCGGCGTCTCCCCGGCGGAGGCGTTCGTCCGGCTGCGGGCTTACGCTTACTCCAGGACCGGCGTCTGGCGGAGGTGGCCGGCGACATCGTCGCCCGGCGCCTGCGGCTGCGCCAGGGTCCGGGTCAGGATGGCGGCCCATGACATATCCGACCGCGCTAGCTGTACTCTCTGGCAGCGCCACCGCGAGTCCCCCTGTCACAGGCGGAAGGTGATTCAGATGGACACCCAGCTGCTATCGGACACCTTCGTGGACCTGGCCGACACGATGGTCGCCGACTTCGACGTCATCGACTTCCTGCACATGCTCACCGACCGCAGCATCCGGCTCCTGCCCGCGTCGGCGGCCGGGGTCATGCTGGCCGACCCCCGCGGTGAGCTGCGTGTCGCGGCGGCCTCCAGCGAGAAAGCCGGCCTGCTGGAGCTGTTCCAGCTGCAGAACGACCAGGGGCCCTGCCTGGAATGCTTCCGCACCGGCCAGCCCGTCACCGCCGCCGACCTCACCGGCCCGGACCAGCGATGGCCCCGGTTCGCGCACGCCGCCACGCAGTCGGGGTTCCGGGCCGTGCAGGCGCTGCCGATGCGGCTGCGGGATCAGGTCATCGGCGCGCTGAACCTGTTCGCCGCCGGGCCAGGCCCGTTCGACCCGGCGGACCTGCGCATCGGCCAGGCCCTGGCCGATGTGGCGACCATCGGCCTGCTGCACGAGCGGAACGTGCGCCGCCGCGAAACCGTCGCCGAGCAGCTCCAGGCCGCCCTCAACAGCCGGGTAATAATCGAGCAGGCCAAGGGCAAGCTCGCCGAACGGCTCGGCATCGACATGGACCGCTCCTTCGCCATGCTGCGCGATCACGCCAGGAACAGCAACCGGCTTCTCACCGACATCGCCCGCGACTTCATCGCAGGCGCCACCGCAGAGTTCCCGCCGCCTCCGCGGCGCCAGCCGCCCCGCTAGCAGCCACGCGCCCGGATGGACGCCGGGCACTGCCGGGAGTTCCGAATCGCCTGCTTCGCCGCGAGGCCGGCCGGAGCTACCTCGCCGCGTCGTTGATATCAGCCTCGGCCGCCACCGACGTGACCGTCAGCTAGGCTCACGACCGATCCAGGTTCCACCCGTGCCTGATTACCTGCGGACGTAAAACCACCGCCCGTTCGGCATAATGAAAACCCTGACTCCTCAATCCAGCTTCCTATACTTGCCCAGTGCCCCCGAAGCCGCTGTCCGCGGAGTACTTCGACGGCTGGTACGCAGACCAGGCCGCCACACAGGTCGTCGCCGAGATCATGAACCGGCACATGGGCTTCCCGCCAGACACCCGAGCTGGCGTGGTCCCCGGCGAGGCGATCCCGGAATTGGCTGAAGCGCTCCGGCTCAGGCCCGGGAGCGTGCTGCTTGACCTCGCCTGCGGCCGGGGTGCCTACGGCCTGCTGATCACCCGGCAAGCCGGGACATCCCTCATCGGGGTGGACTTCTCCGCGCAGGCCCTGACCGAGGCACGGGAGCAGGCCGTGCGAATGGGCGTGAGCAACGCCAGCTTCCGCATCGGCGGGCTCACGGCGACGGGACTGCCCGATGCCAGCGTCGACGCGGTGCTCTGTACCGACGCCATCCAGTTCCCCGACGAGCCCGCCAGCGCCTATGAAGAGATCCGGAGGGTCCTCAAGCCCGGCGGCCGGGCGGCGCTGACCTGCTGGGAACCGGTGGACCGCAACGATGAGCGGCTCAGTCCCCGGATACGCAGGGCAAACCTCGGCGCCGGCCTGCGCCAGGCGGGCTTCACGGACGTTGAGGTCCGGGACCGGCCGTCCTGGCTGGCACATGAGCGCGCGCTGTGGGAAGAAACCGTGACGCTCGACCCTGGCAACGACCCTGCGCTACGGTCCCTGCACGCGGAAGGACTGAAGTCCCTGCAGTGGACCGCCCTGCTCCGCCGCGTCCTGGCCGTCGCAACCAACCCTCAGTAACCCCCACTTCAGGCCGGATCTACCGAGACAACGAGCGGACGGGCCAGGTCGGCTTTGCCTGCTGGCGTCCCGGCGGGTGGCCGTGCAGCGGCAGGAAGACCTGCCCGGCCGGGTAGGCCTAGGAGCTCATGCCCGCCTCATTCAGGGTGGCTAGGGCGGTGTGCAGTTCCCGGCGCGAGCCGATGCCGAGCTTGGCGAAGACCTTGCTCAGGTGGTACTGCACCGTGTGCGAGCTGATGAACAGCCGGGCGCCGATCTCAGGGTTGGACAGGCCGTCACGGGCCAGCCGCGCGACCTGGGCTTCCTGGGCGGTCAGCTCCTGGCTCGCATCGGCGGCGGCCTGGGCGGTGCGCTTGCGGACAGTTTCCCCGATGGCTGCCAGCTCGCGCCGGGCTCGTTCGGCGAAGGCGTCCATGCCGATGTCTGACAGCAGGTAGTGGGCGTTGCGGAGCTGCTCGCGGGCGTCGGTGCGGCGGTTCTCGCGGCGCAACCATTCGCCGTACAGAAGGTGAGCGCGAGCCAATTCGGGACGGAGCCGAGTGCGGCCGAGCCGTTCGATCGCCTCCCGGTACAGGCCATCAGCGGCCTGCCCCTGGCTGACCAGCGCGCGGCAGCGCGCCTCGACGCCAAGTCCCCAGTCACTCCCGCCGGCCTGGGTGGCTTCCGCCAGCTGATCGACCGCACTGGCCGCCAGCTCGGTGTTCCCGGTGCGGGCGGCGGCCTCGACCAGCTCGGGCAGCGCAAACGTGGAGACGAAGTGCTCGGGCATGTCCTGACTGGCTTGTCCCGCCGCGGCCTGCGCCGCGGCGTAGCGGCCCATGCCATTACACAAGATCGCGGTCGCCCAGCGCGCCCACGACATCGCGATTCCCTGGCCTCCGGCCGTGGCTGCCGCCAAGGCGGCCTCGATCAGCGGAGCGGCCTCGATCTCCCGGCCGCGCAGGGCGGCAAGGGACATGGCGGCGAGCGGCGCTATCCGGGTTCCGGTCGCCTCCGCGATCAAGCGAGCCTCTGTGATCAGGGCGGCCGCCGTCGGGATATCACCAGACCACGTGGCAATCTGAGCCTGAGCTTGCAGGTCGATCGGCAGCTGATCGAGCGCGCCGGCGTCGCGGGCGAGCTGACTCGCCCCGTCCGTGATCGCGAGCACGCTGTCGAAATCCCACAGATAGCTGGCGGGCACCTGGGCCAGCCAGGTCCACCGGAGCCGCTCTTCGACGGGGGTGTCCGCGCTGGCGAAGGCGGCTGCCGCTTGCCGCAGCACTGGGGCCGCTACCCCCCGGCCGTCGGTAACTAGCATCGTCAGGCCATCCAGCAGCAGGTCGATCAAGCGCGGCGGATGCGCCGGTGCCGGGGCAGCCCGGGCGGCGCGGGAGACCTCCCGCAGATCGCCCGCGTCCGCCAGATGAGCGGCGAACATCGCCGCGGCCCACGCGCTCAGGTAGGTCTCGCGGGCCAGGTCCAGGTCCAGCGGCTCCAGCCGGGCAGCCGCCTTGAGCAGCAGCGGTGGAGCATCACTGCCCAGGCCCGAGGCAAACGCGATCTGCCCCCGCAGCAAGTCCGCCCGCGCACCCGCGAGATCATCCAGCGGCCCGGCCTCAGCCTCCGCCAGCAGCTCCAGCGCCCGGCCGAACCCGCCGGCCTGCAGACTGGCCCCTGCTGCCGCCACCGTCCGCTCGCCACGGCGCGCCGGATCGACGGTCAGCAGCACCGAGCGCTCCAGGAACGCCGCAGCAGCAGCCAGCCCGCCGCGGGCCTGCGCTCGGCCCGCTGACCGTACCAGGTCTGCCGCGACCTCCTCATCCGGCCCGTCCGCCGCCTGCGCCCGGTGCCAAGCCCGCCGGTCCGGGTCAGCCGCCGGGTCGGTCTCCTCCGCCAGCGCCCGGTGTGCCGCCTGCCGCTCCGCAGCCGACGCCGACTGGTACGCCACCGACCGCACCAGCGGATGCCGGAACCGCACCTGGATACCGAAATCCGCCAGACCCGCTTCCTGAGCCGGCCGCGCCGCCTGCACCGGGATGCCCAGCTGGCCCGCTGCCCGCCACATCAGCGACGGGTTACCGGACGGGTCCGCTGCCGCCAGCACCATCAGCCGCCGGGTGTCCGCTGGCAGCGCCTCGAGCTGCCGGCGGAAGCTCTCCTCGATCGGCCCGGTCAGCGGCGCCGCGCCAGGCAGCCCGAACCCGCCCGCAAGTTCGGCCTGGGTCAGCCCGCGCGGCAGCTCCAGCAAGGCCAGCGGGTTCCCCCGCGTCTCGGCCACGATCAGCTCCCGCACCCGCGCATCCAGCGGCCCGGCCAGCGCCGAATCCAGCAGCGCACGCGCATCCCGCTCACGCAGGCCTTCCACCACCAGCTCCGGCAGGCCGCCCAGTTCCGCGCCCAGTTCGCGGGCCGCGAACACCACCCCGACCGGTTCGGCGGCCAGCCGCCGCGCCGCGAACGTCAACGTCTGCGCGGAAGCTCGGTCCAGCCACTGCTCGTCGTCGATCACGCAGATCAGCGGCCGCTCACCGGCTACCTCGGACAGCAGGCTCAGCACGGCCAGCCCGACCATGAACGGGTCCGGCGGCGGCCCTTCGCTCAGCCCGAACACGGTCTGCAGCGCCCGCTGCTGCGGGCCCGGCAGCCGCCGGGTATGACCGAGCAGCGGCCCGCACAGCTGATGCAGCCCGGCGAAAGCCAGCTCCATCTCCGACTGCACACCCACCGCCCGGACCGTCCGGCACCCACTGGCCTGCCGGGTCAGATAGTCAAGCAGCACCGTCTTGCCAACCCCCGGCTCACCGAGCACCACCAGGGACTGACCCTCACCCGCCCGAACACCAGCCACGAACCGGTCCAGCACGGCCCGTTCAGCATCCCGGTTCATCAGTCCCGGCACGGGGCCCCAGCCGCCAGAGCGCGCCTTCACCGGCCCGGCGCTACGGGGCGCCCAAGGCGGCAACCCCATGCAAAGAGCAGGCGGTATCCGAACGCCCACCCCCAGTCGCCCGGCCTAGAGTGAGCGTTCAAGCCAACCTCCAGCCAGGCACCGCCAATACTCCCGTCAGCGTACTCCTCAGCCCTGGAACGGCGGGATGGCGTGGACGACGGTCTTGGCTTCCTGGAAATCGGCGATGGCGAGGGGGCCGCGCAAGCGGCCGGTACCGCTTTGCTTGTAGCCGCCTTCGGCGAAGCCGTCGTTGATCGCGGCCCACGTGTTGGTCCAGACGGTGCCAGCGTGGATCTCGCGGCTGACCCGCCGGCTGATGTTGATGCTGCTGGTGAAGATGCCGGCCGCCAAGCCGAATTCGGTAGCGTTGGCGCGCGTGATGGCGTCGGCCTCGGTGTCGAATACCTCGAAGGTCGCGACCGGGCCGAAGACTTCCTTCTGCACCAGGTCGGTGTTGACGTCCTCGACCTCGAGCAGCGTTGGCCGGTAGAAGGCACCGGCGGCCAGGGCGCCGCTGGTCTCGGGGCCGCCGCGGACGATCGGCTTGGCGTAGGCCAGGGCCGCCTGGACCACCCGGTCGACCCGGGCGACGTCGGCCTGGTCGATGAGCGGGCCCATGTCGGTGTCGGGGTCCATCCCATCGCCGACGCGGACGTTTTCGAGCAGGTCCGCCAGCCGCGTGCGGACCTGGTCGGCGACCCCGCGCTGGACGAGGATCCGGGAGCCGGTCATGCAGAACTCCCCGGCGAAGGTCGTGATCCCGGCCGCGAGCAGCGGCACGGTGGCGTCGAGGTCGGCGTCGTCGAACACGATCATCGGCGTCTTGCCGCCGAGCTCGAGGTTCATCCGCTTGAGGGTGGCCGCCCCGCCCGCGGCGACCAGCCGCCCGACCGTGGTGCTGCCGGTGTAGCTGATGACCTGAACGTCGGGCGAGGAGACCAGGTAGGGAGCGCCGGTGTTGCCGGATTCGGTGAAGATGTTGACCACGCCGCGGGGCAGCGATGTGACCTCGGCGATGATCTGCGAGACCAGGTTGGCCACCAGCGCGGTCTGCCCGGGCATCTTGACCGCGACGGTGTTTCCCGCAGCCAGCGCAGGACCGAGGGACCGGATGAGCAGGGCGACCGGGGAATTCCACGGGACGATGATGCCCGCGACGCCGGCCGGCTCGGCGTAGGTGCTGTACCACTGCCCCGGCGCGACCTCGGCGGCGATGCCGGTGCCGGTCAGGGCCAGGGCCGCCGTTGTGCCTCAGCGTGGGACTGGGAGAATTCCCCTCGAGCAGGCCCTCGGCGATCTTCTTGCCGTTCTCCTTGGTCACCAGCGCGCCGAGCTCCTCGGCGCGCGCGTCGAAGCGGTCGGCCATCTCGTTCAGGGCCCGGTGGCGCAGACTGGGGTCGCGGGACCAGGATGAGGTGTCGAACGCGCGGCGGGCCGCCGCGATGGCCGCACGAGCCTCGGCTTCGCCGCCATCGGCCCACCGGCCCAGCACCACGCCGGTAGCCGGGTTGACCGACTCCAAGACGGCACCGGACCCAATCCACTCACCGTCGATCCAATGCCTGGCAATCTCGGTCATGTGAGAACTCCCTTGGTGAGGTAGATGGGATGTAGGCCTGCGGGCACCGCACGAGCGCGGCGTTCTCCCCGACAGCGCGATCACCCCCACCATCGCGGCCCGTCCGGTGAGAGGTTGTCGCCGGAACCTGGTGATTCACTAGCGCGGTGAGCACGCGGCGGCGGGGTTTGCTGGTCAAGCTCCGCGGGTTAGGCTGCCGGGCAGGTTAGAGTGCTGCTCTTCGGGAGCTGGGAGGCCGCGTGCGCGAGCTGACGGACCGGCGCGCCGAGCGCGGCGTGCTGGACGGGCTGGTCGAGGCGGTGCGGCCGGTGAGAGCCGGGTGCTGGTGGTGCACGGTGAGGCGGGGGTGGGCAAGACGGCGCTGCTGGAGTACCTGGCCGACCGGGCGTCGCGGTGCCGGGTGCTGCGGGTGGCGGGTGTGCAATCGGAGATGGAGCTGGCCTTCGCCGGGTTGCATCAGCTGTGCGCGCCGCTGCTGGACCAGCTGCGGGTGTTGCCGGGTCCGCAGCGGGAGGCGCTGCGAACCGCGTTCGGCATGAGCGCGGGCCCGGCGCCCGACCGGTTCCTGGTCGGGCTGGCCAGCCTCGGCCTGCTGGCCGAGGCGGCGGCGGAGCGGCCGGTGGTGTGCCTGGCCGATGACGCGCAGTGGCTGGACCGCGCCTCGGCGCAGGTGCTGGCGTTCGTCGCGCGTCGGCTGGGGGCCGAGTCGGTGGGCCTGGTGTTTTCGGCCCGGGTGGCGGACGGCGAGCTGGCTACGCTGCCGGAGCTCGAGGTCAAGGGTCTGCCGGAGCGTGATGCGCGGGCGCTGCTGGAGGCGGCGCTGACCGGGCCGGTCGATGCGCGGGTGCGCGAGCAGATCGTCGCCGAAACGCGGGGTAATCCGCTGGCGTTGCTGGAGCTGCCGCGCTCGTCGACGCCGATGCACCTGGCGGGCGGGTTCGGGCTGCCCGGCGCGCTGGCGGGGCGGATCGAGGACAGCTTCCGCAGGCGGGTTGAGGCCCTGCCAGCGCAGGCGCGGCGGCTGCTGCTGCTGGCGGCGGCCGATCCGACCGGCGATCCGGTGCTGGTGTGGCGGGCCGCGGGGCGGCTCGGGATCGATACCCTGGCCGCGGGACCGGCGGCGGAGGCGGGGCTGGCCGAGTTCGGCGCGCGGGTGCAGTTCCGGCATCCGCTGGTCCGCTCGGCGGCCTACCGGTCGGCGTCGGCGCACGACCGGCAGGAGGCGCACCGGGCGCTGGCCGACGCCACTGATCGGCAGACTGACCCGGATCGCCGGGCCTGGCACCGGGCGCAGGCCGCGGCCGGGCCCGATGAGGAGGTGGCCGCCGAGCTGGAGGACTCGGCCGGGCGGGCGCAGGCGCGCGGCGGGCTCGCCGCGGCGGCGGCCTTCGGCGAACGCGCGGCGCTGCTGACGCCCGATCCGGCGCGCCGCGCCGGCCGGACGCTGGCCGCGGCGCAGGCCAGCTTGCGGGCGGGCGCGTTCGGTAAGGCGCTGGAACTGCTGGCCATGGCGGAGGCCGGGCCGCTGGATGAGCTGCAGGGCGCCCGGGCGGACTGGCTGCGCGGCCAGATCGCGTTTGCCTCCGGCCCGGGCAGCGACGCTCCCCTGTTGCTGCTGAAGGCGGCCAAGCGGCTGGAGCCGCTGGACCCCGGCCTGGCCCGCGAGACCTACCTGGACGCCTGGCAGGCGGCGCTGTTCGCCGGGCATCTGGCGGCGGCGGTGATCTGGAGGAGGTCTCCCGCGCCGCCCGGGCACTCCCCGCGCCGGAACGCCCGCCGCGGGTGGCCGACTTGCTGCTGGACGGTCTTGCGTTGCTGGTCACTGACGGTCCGGCCGCCGCCGCCCCGGCGTTGCGCCAGGCCATCAGCGCCTTTGCCGACCCGGGCCTCCCGGTAGCGGAACGGCTCCGGTGGAGCTGGTGGGCCCCGGTGGCGAGCCTGCCGCTGTGGGACGACGAAGGCTACCGCCTGATCGTGCCGCCGCTCCAGTTCGCTCGCGACGTCGGCGCGCTCGACCAGCTCCCGATGCTGCTGAACGTGCTGGCCGTGGCCACCGCACTGCGGGGTGACCTGGCGGCCGCCGCTTCGCTGATCGCAGAAGCCGACGCCGCCCGCGACGCCACCGGGGCGCGCCTGGTGGCCTACGCCGCCATGGTGCTGGCCGCGTTCCGGGGCAGCCAGGCCGAGGCCGTCCCGTTGATCGAGGCGACCCTCGAGCAGGCCGCGGCCGTGGGGCAGGGAGCCGCGGTGACGTGGGCGCACTGGGTCGCTGCCGTTCTGCATAACGGCCTGGGCCGCTACCAGGAGGCCCTGGTGGCGGCCCGGCAAG
The DNA here is from genome assembly GCA_963795795.1 of uncultured Actinomycetes bacterium. Taxonomy (GTDB): domain Bacteria; phylum Actinomycetota; class Actinomycetes; order Streptosporangiales; family Streptosporangiaceae; genus Palsa-504. Next base: position 72,469 of record CAWCJS010000006.1, read on the forward strand.
CCGCCGGGCACAGGCTGGTCCATCTTTCGATGTGGGCGCTGCCCGAGCTGGTCGTGGCCGCCGCCCGCACCGGGAACACCGGGCTGGCCCGCGATGCCCTCGACCAGTTGTCTGAATGGACGCAGGCGGGCCGAACCGACTGGGGACTGGGGGTCGAGGCGCGGTCCCGGGCGCTGCTGAGCGAAGGCGAAGCCGCCGACCGCCTGTACCTGGAGGCGATCGACCGGCTCGGCCGGACCGGCATGCGCCCGGACCTGGCCCGCGCCCACCTGCTCTACGGGGAATGGCTGCGCCGGCAGCGGCGGCGCGGCGAGGCGCGGGTGCAGCTGCGCACGGCCCACGGCCTGCTGGACGCGATGGGCATGGAGGGGTTCGCCGCGCGGGCGCGCCGCGAGCTGCGCGCCACCGGCGAGACCGCCCGCAAGCGCAGCGTCGCCACCATGCTCCAGCTGACCGCCCAGGAGGCCCAGATTGCCTGGCTGGCCCGCGACGGCCTGTCGAACCCGGAGATCGGCGCTCGGCTGTTCCTGTCCCCGCGCACCGTCCAGTACCACCTGGGCAAGGTCTTCACCAAGCTCGACATCACCTCCCGCAGCGACCTGCGCCGCATCCTGCCTGCCGACCGGACGCCGCTTTTGCGCTGAGGGGGCGTCGCAGGTCCGCCGCCGAGCCGCCAGTGGCCAGGTGCGCTAGCCAGTGTGGCGGATTCGAGCGCGGCCTGGCCGGATGAGGATGACGGTGTGGCAACGTACGACCAGAACCCGGTTCCGGAGCCACGGCCAGGGTGACGGTGGCGCGGACACTCCCCGGCTTATCGCTCGCGGCGATGTTCTCGCCGCTCTGGATCGCGCGGCGGCGCGGAAGGTGACGATCATCTCCGCTCCTGCTGGCAGCGGGAAAACGTCGCTGCTGCGCGCTGTGGGCAAACCAGCTGGATCGGGGGCATCGCATCGCCTTCGTGTCGGTGCGGCGCGATCAGGAAGACGCCCAGGAGTTCTGGCTGGCCCTGCTCAACGCCGTCCGTCACGCCTGCGGCACGACCAGCGAGACAGAACCGCCGACCGCAGCACCGGACTTCAATGTCCGGACGCTGGCCGACAGAGTGCTCTGCGAGCTCGCCGACCGAGCGGCCGCATCACCGTGGTCATCGACGATCTCCACGAGCTGAACGCGCCGGAGGCCCTCGCTCCGCTCACGCAGTTGCTGACGAACCTTCCCCCGGCGCGCACGCGATCCTGGCCACCCGTCGCGATCTGCCGCTGCGGCTGCACCGGCTGCGCCTGGCGGGCGAGCTGGCCGAGATCCGCGCGGCGGACCTGCGCTTTTCCGAGCGCGAGACACGCGAGTTGCTCGAGGCCTCGGGGATCGCGCTGTCCGAGGCCGGAGTAGCGCTGCTGCACCAGCGGACGGAGGGGTGGGCCGCGGGCCTGCGGCTGGCGGCGATCTCACTGGCTGGCCACCCCGACCCGGAGCGGTTCGTCGCGGAGTTCTCCGGCAGCGACCGCACGGTCGCCGAGTACCTGGTCGACGAGATGCTGGAACGCCAGCCAGACGACGATCAAGGATCTGCTGCTGCGCACCTGCCTGCTCGACCGGGTGAACGGGGAACTGGCGGACCTGCTGACCGGCGGCCTGGGCTCGGAGCGGATCTTGCTGGAACTCGAGGACGCGAACGCGTTCGTGGTGTCGCTGGACCCGGGTCGGACGTGGTTCCGCTACCACCACCTGTTCGCGGATCTGCTGCGGCTGGAGCTGCGCCGGAGGCTGCCCGACCGAGGTACCGGCGCTGCACCGGCGCGCCGCCGGGTGGTTCACCCGGCACGGCCAGGTGGCCGAGGCTATCCGGCACACGCAGGCGGCGGGCGACTGGGCGGATGCGGCCCGGCTGCTCGCCGACCATTCGTTCAGCCTGACCCTCGACGGGCAGGCGCAGACGATGCAGGCGCTGCTGCGGGCCTTCCCGGCGGGCGCAGATCACCCCGAGCTGGCCCTGGTGCGCGCGATGGGTGACCTCGCCCAGGGGCGCCTGGACGAGGCGGCCGCCCACCTGGCGGTCGCCCAGGCGCACGCCGAGACGGCGCCGCCGGATCGCCAGCGCCGCCTGCAGGTGGCGGTTGTGGCGCTGAAGCTGTCGCTGGCCAGGCGGCGCGGTCACCTGGCCGGCGTTCATCGAACAGGCCAGATTCCTCGACTCGCCGGTCACCGGGCAGTCCGACGAGGACATCGCGCTGGGCAGCGACCTGCGGGCGGTGGCGCTGATGAACCTGGGCACCGCCGAGGCGTGGTCGCTGGCGCTGCCGGACGCCGAACGTCACCTGCGGGAGGGCGCTGCCCTGGCCCGGGAGATCGGCCGGCCCTACCTCGAGGTCGGCTGCCTGGCGCAGCTCGGTTTCGCGTCGAGGATTCGCTCGTTCGCCACGACCCAGCGGCGCTGCCGCGAGGCGATCGCACTCGCCGAGCGGCACGGCTGGGGCACCGAGCCCGTGATCGCACCCGCGCTGATCACGCTCGCCGGCTCGATGATCTGGACGGGTGAGTTCGACGAGGGCGAGCGACTGGCTGCAACGAACCAGACAGGCCCTGCAAACAGACACCGGGCCGGACATCAGACAGCTGCTGCACCTGGTGACCGGGCGGCTTTATGCCGGTCGTGGCCGCCACCACGAGGCGCTGGAGGAACTCAGCGCGGCCGAACGTCTGCGATCGCAGATGGAGGGATCGCACGCGCTGGCCGATCAGGTGACCGGCTGGCTGCTGGCCACCCAAGCCCGCGCCGGGATGTCCGGCGAGGCCCTCGCCTGCCTTGCAGCGCTGGATGACGAGCGGGCCAGCTCGGGGGAAATCCGTAACGCCCGCGCGGTGATCTGCCTCCAGGAACGCGATCCGGCCGGTGCCCTCGGAGCGATCCGGGAGGTTCTGGACGGCACAGCACCGGTCATCGGTTCCGTCACGCTCGTTGAGGCTCACCTTCTAGCCGGGCTGGCCCACCGTGAGCTCGGTGACCAGCGCGCGGCGAACCGGGCCGCCGAACGCGCACTCGACCTCGCCGAGCAGGACAGGCTGGTTCTGCCGTTCGCGATGACGGGCTCACGAGAGCTGCTCGAAGCGCTGCCGCGGCATCAGACAGCGCACGCCGCGCTGCTTACCGACATCCTCGACATCATGCACGGTTCGCCCGTGCCTCTCGAAGAAAACCTCGTACCGCTGGCACACGAACTCAGCCCGAGCGAACTCAGGGTACTTCGATACCTCCCGACACACCTTTCCCGGCCGGAGATCGCCAGCGAACTGTCCATCTCGCTCCACACCGTCAACACGCATGTCCGCAGGATCTACGCCAAGCTCGGTGCCGACGACCGCTCCGCAGCAGTCCACCATGCCCGCCAACTGCGACTCCTCTCGGCCAACCACAAGGCTGCAAATCACCAGGATCAGGCGACAACCGCTCGCCGTGATGGCCGCTAGCTTCGGCCATACCCGAGCCAGAAAGCGTCGTGAACCTCATGTCCGATGTCACCTCTATCAGCAGCGCCCGGGACCGGCGTTGGCTCATCCTGGGCGTGATCGGCCTGGCGCAGGTCATGGTGATCATGAGCCTCACGGTGATGAACATCGCGCTGCTGTCCCTGCAGCGGGCACTCCACTTCGGCACGGTGGACCGGCAGTGGGTGGTCACCGCCTACAGCCTGGCGTTCGGCAGCCTGCTGCTGCTCGCCGGCAGGCTGGCCGACCTGATCGGCCGCAAGGCCACGTTCCTGACCGGCCTGGCCGGGTTCGCCGGCGCGTCGGCCCTGGGCGGCGCGTCGGTCAACTTCGCCATGTTGATCACCGCGCGGGCCTTGCAGGGCGCGTTCGCCGCGCTGCTAGTGCCCTCAGCGCTGTCGATCCTGACCACCACGTTCACCGAGCCAAAGGACCGCGGCCGGGCGTTCGCCGTCTACGGGGCGATCGCCGGGCCGGCGGCGCGGTCGGGCTGCTGCTGGGTGGCGCGCTGACCGAGTACCTGTCCTGGCGGTGGACCTTGTACGTGAACCTGGTCTTTGCGGGCGTGGCCTTCGCCGGGGGCGCGCTGCTGCTGACGCGGCAGCCATCCCGGGCCACGCCCAGGCTGGACATCCCGGGCGCGCTGCTGGCCTCCGGCGGCATGTTCTGCCTGGTCTACGGGTTCTCCAACGCGGCCAGTCACACCTGGGCCACGCCGTCCACCTGGGGGTTCCTGGCCGCCGGCGCCGTGCTGCTCGCCCTGTTCGCGGGCTGGCAGGGCCGCGCCACCCACCCGCTGCTGCCGCCCCGCGTGGTGCTCGACCGCAACCGGGGCGGCGCCTACCTATCCATGCTTGTCGCCGGTGCTGGGCTGTTCGGCATCTTCTTGTTCTTGACCTACTACCTGCAGCAGGCGCTCGGGTACTCGCCGCTCGTGACCGGGGTGGCGTTCCTGCCGCTCAGCGGCGGCCTGGTGGTCGCGTCCAACCTGTCCACGATCGTGCTGATGCCCCGGGTCGGGCCCAAGCCGCTGGTCGCGTCCGGGATGGCAGTCGCAGCGGGCGGGGCGGTCTGGCTGGCCCAGCTGGGCCCGCACGCCGACTATGCCGCAGGCGTGCTCGGCCCGATCATCCTGGCCGGACTCGGCCTGGGCCTGGTGATCGCCCCGGTGATCAACACCGGCACGTTCGGCGTGGCCCCCCAAGACGCGGGAGAGGCATCGGCGACCGTCACCGTCGGCCAGCAACTCGGCGCCTCGGTCGGCACCTCACTGCTGAGCACCATCTTCGCCGCCGCCATCACCTCCTACACCGCCGCGCATCTGACCGCGGCCCGGCTGATCGGCCGCCAGGCCCTGACCGGGCTGGCCCTGCTGCACGGCTACGACACCGCGTTCTGGTGGACCGCCGGGATCCTCGCCGCCGGCGCCGTCATCGGCGGCACCCTGCTCCGCCCCGGACCGCTAGTTCGCAGCGACGTGCCGTCCCCGGCACCGGGCGGGATGACAGCAGCACAAGCACAGGCGGACCTCAATCATCAGTTCAGTCCTGGTTCTCGCGCGGAGCCAACATCATGAAAGGTGGAGCACAGTGACTATTTCGGATCGCACGGTCGCCATCATCGGCACCGGCAACATCGGCGGCATCCTCGCGGCGGACTTCGCGGCAGGGGGTCAGGACTTCCTGCTGGCCGGCCGCGACCAGGACGCCGCCAGAAAGATCGCGTCGGGCCTCGGCGGCCAGGCCGAAGCGGTGAGCGTGGACGAGGCGGTCGACCGGGCCGGCGTGCTCGTGCTCGCCGTCTGGCTCGACGCCTTCGAGCAGCTCATCGCCCAGTACGGTGAGCGGTTCGACGGCAAGATTATCGTCGACCCCACCAACCCGGTCGGACCAGACGCCGACGGCAACTACGGCAAGACGATTCCCGAGCAGCAGTCCTCGGGCCAGATCCTGGCCGGCCTGCTGCAGGCCGGGGCCCGGCTGGTCAAGGCGTTCGGCACGCTGTCGGCTCCCACCCTGGCCGCGGTCGCGCGGCGGGAGCCCGAGCGCGCGGTGCTGTTCTACGCCGCCGACGACGCCACCAGCGGCGACGTGGTCGCCGACCTGATCCGCGTCGCAGGCTTCGATCCGGTCCGCGTGGGCGGGCTGGACCAGTCCATCCGCATCGAGATGTTCGGCGACCTGCACGAGGTCGGCGCCCTGGGCCGGGTCGTGACCAAAACCGAAGCGCTGAAGGCCATCTGACCACTAGCGCAGGGCTCGGGGAGCTGCTGGCCGGCTGGCCGGACGAGGTCCGCCCGGCCTTGCTGACCTGGACCCGCAGCGACGACCGGTGGCTGCGGCGGGCAGCAATCATCTGCCAGCTCGGGACGCGTGACCGGGCCGACGTCGAGCTACTCACGATCGCGATCGAGTCAGCCATCGGCGACAGTGACTTCTTCCTGCGTAAAGCGATCGGGTGGGCGCTGCGGGACTACGCGCGAACCAACCCGGCATGGGTGCGATCCTTCGCCGAAACCCACGAACTGAGCCCGCTGTCACGACGCGAGGCGCTGAAACACCTGTCGTGACCACTCACCGGTCTCGGCACGGGCGCCCTCCCGAACCTCACAGCCACCGGCCGGGGGCGGAGCGGGTCGGTGTGCTGACGCCACGCGAATCACCGTGATCCAGTGACGCCTGCTCACCACGCTGACGGCAAGCCTGGTAGAGGCCGACCAGGCGATTCCCCGTACGGCGGCTTGAATAAGTAAGGTGCCCGATCATCGAACGGAGGAACACATGCGAGCAGCAGTCGTCCACCAGCCCGGCGCCACTCCAGTCCTTGAACAGTTCACCGATCCGCAGCCCGGCCCCGATGTCTCGGTCGGTGCCCTGGTCGCGGCGGCCCTGAATCCGCTGGACGTGGCATTCGTGAACGACCAGTTCCCGCTTCGCCGACTGCAGCCCCCTTGCATCGCCGGCTACGAGGCAGTCGTACAGCTCGCCGATGGCAGCCGCTGGTACGTGACGGCCCCGCCGTCTCCGTACGGCACCCTGGCTGAGCTGGTACCCGTGCCGGAATCGGACGCCTTCCCAGTTCCGGCCGGCCTTGACCCGGCTCTGGCCGCCGCCCTCGGGGTAGCCGGCCTGGCCGGATGGCTGGCGCTTGACTACCGTGCTCACCTCCGGCCCGGTGAGACCGTCCTAGTGCTCGGGGCAGGCGGCTCGGCGGGCCAGCTGGCCATGCAATCGGCTCGTGTCCTCGGTGCCGGTCTGGTCGTCGGGGCTGCCCGGGCCAAAGATCTCCCGCAAGCCGCTGACCTCGCCGACGCGGTTGTCGACCTCGGGGATGAGCAGGCCATCGACGCTGGGCTCGCCGCCGCAGCGCCCGGCGGCTACGACGTGATCGTTGACTTTCTGTGGGGCGGCGTCGCCCCGCACGCGATGAACCACGCCAAACGCGGTGCCCGGTACATCGAGGTCGGAAGCTCCGCGGGGGACGCGTCCACGATCACCGGCCTCGTCCTGCGCAACAAGCTGCTGACGCTCGTGGGTCACAGCCTGTTCGCCACACCCGCCGAGGTACGCCGTTCCGCCTACGCGCAAATGGCAGGCCACGCGGCCGACGGCAAGTTCACCGTAGACCTGGGGCGGACCCGGCTGGAAGACATCAGTGCCACCTGGGAGCACCTCAAGGCCGGAGCATCACGCAAACTCGTGGTCACGCCCTGATGCACCCGGCCACCACAGCCGCACAGACCAGGGGTTTACCCGGGGGTGATCGTACGCCTTGAGTGTGATGGTTATGCCATGCCGGAGGAGGAGACCAACCAGCGGAGGTTCCAGATGGCCGAGCTCCCACCGCCCCCAGAGGGAATTGTGCTGACCCACTTCATCGTCTCAGACGATGTCGAGCGCTCCAGGCGCTTCTACACCGAAGTACTCGGCGGCAGGGTGGCCTTCCCCGGAAACCCGGTCAATGTCGCGCTAGCCAACAGCTGGATCGTCATCAATTCCGGCGGAGGCCCGACCGACGACAAGCCCACGGTCATCCTGGAGACGCCGCGCGATCCCGACCGGGTCAGTAGCTTCCTCAACATCCGGGTCAAAGACATCGATGCCGTGTACGCCGAATGGAGCGCCCGGGGCGCTCAATTCCTGACGCCGCCGAAACAGCACCCGTACGAGAAGCGCTGCTACATCCGCGATCCCGATGGTCATCTGATCGAAGTGGGACAAACTACAGACCCAGAAGGGGACTGGTCGCCCGCGCACTGGCCATCCAGCGCGCCCGCCGTGGAGTCCGAGTGAAGGCCGCTCTGGTACCTGGTCGCCGCCGACGACGGTGCGCTCCCGCCTGATGCCGAGCGGCAGTTGGCCACCCGCACGGCAGTCCGCTGCTGGGCGATCAGCCCGCTGAGCTGCCTGCTTCCTTCTTTATTCGCTATTACTTCGATTCGCTGGGCGACCGGCAGACGCGCTGGATCAGGTCCTCCCAGCCTCGGCCGAGGCGTTCGGAGACTTGCGGAGCGGCCTGGGTAAGGATGGCGGAGGACAGGTAGAGCAGCAACGGGCCGTCCAGGGCCGCGGTCAGCTGGGTGGCCAGGACGTCCAGGTCGGCGGGGCCGAGGCTGATCTCCCCGAGCAGAAACCGGATGTGTTCTCGCGACATGGGCGTCTGCGATCCGGCTGGTACCCGCTCCCTGCCGTCCAGTGCGGCGCGTGCGATCTCACGGCAACGGATCAGGAAGTCGATCCTCGCGCGGCCGTAGGCGATCAGGCGGTCCAGCGGTGGGGCGCCGGGGCCAAGCGGCGGCGGTCCGGCCAGAACCTGCTCCTGGAAGTCCCGCTCGTCGTCGTCCAGCAGGGCCTGGAAGATCCCCGCCCGGGTGCCAAACCGGCGGAACACCGTTCCCTTGCCCAGGCCCGCGCTTTCGGCCAGGCCGTCCATGGTCAGCTTGTCCGCGCCCTGCCCCGCGATAATCTCGCGCGCCGTAACCAGCAGGAGCCGCCGGTTGCGGGCGGCGTCGGCACGCTCGGGGCGCGGCGATCCCCACGTCACCTGCTGGCCCATGGTCCTACCCTACGGCCGGAATATAAACGGGGTAAAGTCCGCTTACGCCTCCAGGGCCGCACCGTCGCCAAGGAAGGATCAGCCGATGACCACGATCAAAACACCAGACCGTTTCGCGACGCTGCCCGATGAGCGGACGCTCGCGGCGACCGTCACTGCTCTGGAAGAGCACGGGTTCAGCGTGGAGGTCGTGGACGACCTCGACGCCGCGCGAAATGCCGTCCTGGCCCGCATTCCGCGTGGCGCCTCAGTGATGACCAACACCTCGGTGACCTTGCAGGAAACCGGGCTCGCGGACGCGATCAACGACGGCGGGCCCTACGACTCGGCGCGCAACCGGATGTTCGCGCTCGACTTCGCAACCCAGGCGCAGGAGATGAAGGCGATCGGCGGCCAGCCGGACTACGCCCTCGGCAGCGTCCACGCGGTCACCCGCGACGGAACGCTCGTTATCGCCTCGGCCTCCGGTAGCCAGCTCGCCTCCTACGCCTGGGGCGCCGCCAACGTCATCTTCGTCGTCGGCGCGCAGAAGCTCGTCCCCACCCTGCAGGCTGCGCACGAGCGGATCTACCAGCACAGCCTGGTGCTGGAAGACGCCCGCGCGATCGCCGCCTACGGCCAGCACAGCCAGGTCGGGAAGATCCTCGAGGTCCACACCGAGCTGCCCGGTCGCATCCACATCGTCCTCATCCGCCAGGTGGCCGGGTTCTGATGCGGGAACTAAGCAGGCTCGCAGTACTCGGCGCGGGACATGTCGGGCCGGTCATCGCACGGCTGGCCATCAAGGCCGGATACCAGGTGGCCATCGCCACGTCGGGCGATCCGGAAGACATCGCGCTCATCACCGAGCTGGTCATTCCCGGCGCGCAGCCGCGGTGGGCCAGCGATGCGGTGGCGGATGCGGACATCGTGGTGCTCGCGATGCCGCTGCACCGCTTCCTTGACGTCGCGCCCGGCCTGCTGTCCGGAAAGCTCGTAGTCGACGCCATGAACTACTGGCCGGCCAGCGACGGCGTGCTTACCGCTTTCGAGGACGGCGGGAGCAGCGAGGTCGTGGCCCGGCGGCTCGCCGGCTCGGCCGTGGTCAAGGCGCTCAATCACATCGGCTATCACGAGCTCGAGGACCGGGCGCGGCCGGCGGGCGCCCCGGACCGGAAGGCCGCCGGCGTCGCGGGCGATGATCCCGCGGCGGTCGCCGCGGTCGCGGGCCTGGTCGACCGGATCGGCTACGACCCGGTTCGCCTGGGCAGCCTGCGGGCGGGCCGGGTGCTGCAGCCGGGCGGCCCGGTGTTCGGGGTCGTGCTGGCGCTGCCTGAGTTCGAGCGGGCCCTGCGTCAGGACGCCAGGAGCCTCACGTGACATACACCTTCGGGCTCGACACCTTCGGCGACCGCAACAGTGACGCCGACGGCAAGCCGACCTCGCACGCCCAGACGATCCGCAACGTGGTCGAAGAGGGCGTCTTCGCCGAACGGGCCGGCGTGGACTTCTTCGGGATCGGCGAGCATCACACCGATTACTTCCCGATGCCGGCCGGCGACGTGGTGCTCGCCGCGATCGCGGCGCGCACCGAGAAGATCCGCCTCGGCTCCGCCGTCACCGTGCTGAGCTCCGATGATCCGGTCCGGGTGTTCCAGCGGTACTCCACGCTGAACGCGATCTCCGGCGGCCGGGCCGAGGTCATCCTGGGCCGCGGGTCGAGCATCGAGTCGTTCCCGTTGTTCGGCTATGACCTGGCCGACTATGAAGAACTGTTCGAGGAGAAGGCCGCGCTCTTCGCCGAGCTGCTCAAGGGCGGACCGATCACGTGGGATGGCAAGACGCGCGCGCCCCTGCTGAACCAGGACGTCGTGCCGCACACCGAGGCCGGTCCGTTCCCGGCGTGGATCGGCGTCGGCGGCAACCCGCAGTCGGTGATCCGCGCCGCCCGCCTCGGGTTCTCCCTCGCGCTGGCCATCATCGGCGGCCCGCCGGCCCGGTTCGCCGCGTATTCGCAGCTGTTCCAGCGGGCCCTGGAGAAGTTCGGCCGCCCGCCGCTTCCGGTGCTCGTGCACTCCCCGGGCCACGTCGCGGCCACCGACGAGCAGGCGAAGGCGGAGTTCTGGCCGCGCTGGCGCGAGATCATCGCCCTGATCGCCCCGGAGCGCGGCTTCGCGATCCCCACCGAGGAGTCCTTCGACTGGGAAACCGGGCCGCGCGGGGCACTGTATGTCGGCTCACCCGAGACCGTCGCGCAGAAGATCGCCACGAACCTCCGCACCCTGGGGGCCACCCGGTTCGACCTGAAGTACGGCATGCCGGGCCTGTCGCACGACCAACTCATGGCCAACATCGAGCTGTACGGCCGCCAGGTCATCCCGCGCGTGCGCGAACTGCTCAGCTGAAAGGCATGCCCGGCTGGACTTCCTTGCCAGCAAGCGAATCCGGCGGAAGAGTCAGCAGGTGTGGCCATCGGAGGCCCACTCTCGAACAGATCTGAACGGAGCGTCGCCGTGGGAGTCTTGATTACCGTCGTGATCATTGTCGTGCTGCTGGTGCTGCTGGCGCTCGGACTGGCGGTACGGATCGTCAATCAGTACGAGCAGGGGGTGCTGTTCCGGCTGGGCCGGCTCCGGGGCCCGCGGGCACCCGGACTCAACCTGATCATCCCCGTCGTCGACGTGCTGCGCCGGGTGTCACTGCGGATCGTCACGCTGCCGATCCAGTCCCAGGGCATCATCACCCGCGACAACGTCAGCGTCGATGTCTCCGCGGTCGCCTACTACAAGGTGGTCGACGCGACCAAATCGGTGGTGGCGATCGAGAACGTCCGCGCGGCCATCGACCAGATCGCCCAGACCACGCTGCGCAAGGTCGTCGGGCAGCACACCCTGGACCAGACGCTGTCCGAGACCGACCAGATCAACCTGGACATCCGCAAGGCCCTGGAGGTCACCACGGCGGAGTGGGGCGTCGAGGTGACCCTGGTGGAGCTGAAGGACATCCAGCTGCCCGACAGCATGAAACGGGCCATGGCCCGGCAGGCCGAGGCCGAGCGGGAGAAGCGCGCCAAGATCATCAACGCCGAGGGCGAGTCGCTGGCCGCGGCCGCGCTGGGGCAGGCCTCCGACACCATGATGGCCCACCCGCTGGCACTGCAGCTGCGCAACCTGCAGACCCTGGTCGAGATCGGCGTGGACAAGAACACCACCGTGGTCTTCCCCGCCCCGCTGATGAGCACCATCGCCGAGCTCGGCTCGTTCCTGGCCAGCGAGCAGGCCGCCGCGACCCACGCCCTCCCGCCCGGCAGCGACACCAACACGCCGCCTGCAGCGCCCAACGGAGCCGCCGATACGGCGCCCTAAGTACCTCGGCCCGCCGCCGACCGGGGGTAACCATGCGGGGGCGGTTCAGCCGATGTCGCGGCCCGGTGTTACACGTCCAGGGCGCATCGTTCGTGCGCCCATGCTGCTGATCCGGCCGCCGTGACCTGCCTCGCCTTGTAAAGAATACGGCGCACATCCTCGGATGCCATTCTCGGGATCCGCAGATGGCCCGTCATGGCGCCATCTCCTCCGGGCACCCGGTCAGCGTAACCCAGCGTAGATCGTCCGTAGATCACCGGATTCGGACGCCGTCGCCGAGCTGGACGCGATCTGACACCTGGAGGCAGGTAGCGATCCTGCTGGTTCGGCTGGGGGCCCCGGGGATGAATGACGTTCCGATATGGTTACATAGAGCGATCGTGCGTAAACTCTGGGCTTACGGGCCGATCTGACCGTTCCCAGTACCGGACCTGAGTAAGTCCCTACTATCTGCGCGCCGAACTCCTCGGAAATATCCTGAATGACAACGACCACGAATGATAATTCATGATATTGCCATTTCTTATCGAGGCCTCAGTATCCGCTTAATAACCTGCGGCGCGCATTTCTTATGCGAGGATGTATCGGCGTTGGATATGGTCGCTCTACACTTCGTGACGACCTATGGGGATGACTCAATGCACCATAAATTCCTACGAGCCGCGGCAACGGTGGCTGTACTCGGCGGAACCGCCACGCTTGGTCTCGGATCCACCCAGGCGGCTCTGGCCAGCCCGGCACCCACGTTCGTTCCGTGTGATACATCGCTCAGCACAGCCATCAGCGACGCGGATTCCGGCGCGGTTCTGGCCCTAGCGCCGGGCTGCACCTACTGGCTGACCGAGACCGGGCTGCCCATGATCAACAAGACCCTGACGATCGTGGGTCACGACTCCACCATCGCGCGGAGCTTTGCGGATGACACCCCGAGCTTCACCATTTTCTCGGTCAGCTACGACGGGGACCTCACCCTGGACAACGTGAACGTCAGGAACGGCGACGGCAACGATGACGGCGGCGCCATCAGCAACGTCAACGGGATCGTCACGATCAACGGCGGCACGTTCAGCGACAACCACGCAGCGGATTACGGCGGCGCCATCTACAGCGACGACGGGATCGGAACCGTCACGATCAACGGCGCCACCTTCAAAGACAACGGCGCCTCCGCGGAAGGCGGCGCCATCTTCAACGACGCCGGGGCGACCGTTACGATCCACGGCGGGACGTTCATCGGTAACCATGCCGGCGACAACGGGGGCGCCATCTACAACGACAGCACCCTGACGGCCGCGCACGCCAGGTTCGGCTTCAACGCCGCCAACTATGGCGGCGGCGTCTACAACGACGACGGCGGAACCATCAGCCTGACTGGCGGCTTGATCATGTTCGACCGGGCTTCTGGAGAGGACGGCGGTGGCGGCGTCTACAACAACGACGGCGGAACCGCCACCCTGACCGGCGTCATGGTCATGTTCAACATGCCCGACAACTGCGTCGGCACGATCACCGGCTGCTAGCGCTGGTGGTGGCACAGCTCCAAGGGTTAGCCCCGCCACCATTTGCGTTCAAGCGCCCGATCGGTGCCGCCAGTGCGGTCGAGGGCGTCGAGCTCGGCGATGTCCTCATCCGACAGCCGGAAGTCGAACAGCTGGGCGTTCTCGGCGATACGCTCGCGGTGGGTCGACTTCGGGATGACCGGGACGGCACGCTCGATGCACCAGCGCAGCAGTACCTGGGCGGCGGTGCGCCCGTGGGCTCGCGCGATCCGCGTGACCGTGTCGCTAGCGAGGTGACGGCCCGTTCCCAGCGGACTGTAGGCCTCCAGCGCGATCCCGTTCTGGCGGCACGACTCGAGCAGGGCCTTGCGGTACTCGTAGGGACTGAATTGCACCTGATTCACGACCGGCGGGACCGTCGCGGTGGCGAGCAGCTGTCGCAGCTCGCCGACGCCGAAGTTCGAGACCCCGATCGACCGGGCGTAGCCGAGCTCCCGCGCCTGCTCCATCCCGGGCCACGCCCAGGTCGGGCCGCCCTGCGGCCAGTGGATGATGTACAGGTCGACGTAGTCGACCCCGAGCCGCTGCAGGCTGCGGCGGGCCTCAGCCACCGGGTCCTTCCGGCCGGGGTAGAACTTCGTGGTGATGAACACCTCCGCGCGCGGGACGCCGCTCTCGCGCAGCCCCTGCCCGACGCTTTCTTCGTTGCCGTACGCCTGCGCCGTGTCGATGTGCCGGTACCCGAGCTCGAGCGCCCAGCGGACGGCGTCCACGCCCTCGCGGTCGTTCGCGACCTGCCAGACACCGAGACCGACCAGCGGGATCTCGTTCCCGTCGGCCAGCACGCGGGCCCTACCGTCTGCCGTCACCACATCCGTCGACATCGCATCTCCTCTCGACGGACCGAAACGCTCCCGGTCACTCATCTGTTTCCGGAATCAGCCGGCTGCCGCGAGGAAGCTGTCGACGTCGGTAGCGGGGAGGGGGACCTGCCCCCTCCCGCTAATTGTTTGGTGCCGCCACGGCGGGACGGAATCTGTCCCGTTTCGGTCTAAGCCTCGTCGAGGACCTGCGCGAATGCGATCACGACACCTCCGGTGGCGTGCTCGAGGGTAGCGCCGACCAGGGGGCCCGCCTCTGCGGTGGCGGCGCTGGCCGCCGCGTAGTCGGCAAAGTACAGGTCCAACAGCCGATAGGCCGGGGTCGGGCTGCCGTCTTCCTTAGGCCAGACCTTCGACGCCTGCAGCCGAGTCAGGCCGGGGAGCTTGCGCGCCAGCTCAAGCTGCTCGGGGTAAGCCGCCTCGAAGGCGGCCGGGTCGGTGGGGTTGGAATAGACAAAGCTGATCTTGGTCGGCTGGTCCTGCCCAGCTTCACTAGCGCTCGATGCCATGGGTTCTGTTTCCTTTCCGGTCGATGTTGCTTCTGTCCGGTGCGATACGGTTGACGCAAACGAGCGGACCAGACCTGGACGAGAATGTTGGGTGAACTTCCGATGGCACAACGGCTTCGCCAATGGAAGAAATTGACGCCTGACAGAACGCCTTAACGTGGCCCCGAGCCCCCCGATTGGTCGCTCCACTCACTGCTCGTCGAGCGTAATTCGAGGAATGGGTAGAGACAATGACCGTTCCGCCGGAACATCTTGCCGATCGTCCAGCAACGCCAGCCGACGCATACGGCCAGCCGCACGACTTGCTCTCGGAGCTACTCCGGAGCGTCCGGCTGAGCGGAGAACGGATCGTTGCGTACGCTCCGCTGCCGACCTTCTCGATCAGCTTCGCCGATATCGGCGCCCTGCACATCATTGAAGCGGGCGAGCTCGTGCTTGCGATCGACGGCGACCCGCACGTCGAGCGAGTGAGTCGCGGCGATGCCATCCTGCTCCCGCGCGGCGACCCGCACCATCTCAGCGACGCAGGCCAGCGCGCGCACGCGACCGTGCGCGCCAGCGCATCCGAGGACGACGCGCCCGCACCCGAGCCGGCGCGCTGGCTCTGCGGAACGTTCACGATCGGCGACCCGCAGGCGAGCCACCTGCTCGCCAGCCTTCCCGCCGTGATCATCATGCGCGGCGCCCGCGGCCCAGCGCTCGAAGGGCTCGAAGTGGCCCGCAGGATGCTCCTCATCGAGATGCAATCGCCCTCCCAAGGATCGGCGGTAATGGTCGCCCGCATCCTCGATCTGATCTTCATCCAGATTCTGCGGGCCTGGGCCGCTGGCACGGACGCCGAACCGAACTGGCTGGGCGGTGCGCTCGACCCGCAGATGGGCCTGGCCTTGAGCGCTATCCACCGAGACCCCGGCCACAACTGGACCGTCGAGGAACTGGCCCGAGCGTGCAGCCTTTCCCGGTCGGCCTTCGCTGCGCGGTTCGTCGCTCGCGTCGGGAAGCCGCCTGCCACCTATCTCGCGCACGTACGCCTGGATGCTGCTACCGACCTGCTCCGCGACACGTCCCTTCCGGTCACGCTCATCGCGGAGAACGTCGGCTACACGTCGGAGGCGGCCTTCAGCCGCGCGTTCAGGCACCGCTACGGCACGCCACCGGCTCGCTGGCGACGAGACATCCGAGCGAAACACCCGTGAGCGGCCGATGGTCCGGGACTTCGCTCATCGCCGTGTTCCAGGTTTCTGGAAGATCCGTCCCGGATGCGCTGGATCGGAGGATGACCACCTATCGTGAAGTGTCATTACCGCTATCTCTACGTGACGGTGCCAGGATTCGATGAGTGACGATTGGCAAGGCTGGTACGAGTCCAAGCCGCGGTCCGGCGATCAGCCGAGCGAGACTGACCAGAGCGGCGGGGCGGGCTCAGCCGCTGCGGGCCGGGTCGGCGCGTGGCCGAGCCAGCCGCCGAGCCGCTCGATACCGGGCGAGCGCGAGCCAGCACGGTGGGATCGGGGCGGTGGCCGCAGGCGCCGCTGGCGGTTCTGGGGGCAGCCGGGGCGGCGCGGCCGGCGGATCGCGCTGATCCTCGGCACGGTCGTGGTCGTGCTGATCGCGGGCTTCGCCGCGACCTATTTCTGGGTGAACGGCAAGCTGAACACGTCCGTCACGCTCCCGGCGACCTCGCTGACCTCAGCCGGGACGAACTGGCTGATCACCGGCTCGGACAGCCGGGCCGGGCTGTCCCGCGCCGAGATCGACGCCCTGCACGTCGGGTTCGACGAGGGCACGCTGAACTCGGACTCCATCATGCTGCTCCACATCGGCAGCGGCCGCCCGGTACTGATCAGCATCCCGCGCGACTCCTACGTGGACATTCCCGGTCACGGCATGAACAAGATCAACGCGGCGCTGGCCTACGGCGGGGCGCGCCTGCTGATCCAGACGGTCGAGAACGCGACCGGCCTGAAGATCGACCATTACATGGGGATCGGCTTCGGCGGACTGGTCGCTGTGGTGAACAAGATCGGCGGCGTGCCGATCTGCCTCAAGACCGCGCTCAACGACACCAACTCCGGGGTGCACCTGGCCGCCGGATGCCACAACCTCAACGGGGACCAGGCGCTCGCCTTCGTCCGCGACCGGCACTCGTTCGCCACCGAGGACCTGCAGCGGATTCAGGACCAGCGCGCGTTCCTGTCCGCCCTGCTGAAGAAGGCCACCTCGCCCGGTGTGTTCCTGAATCCATTCACGGCCCTGGCGTTCGGGTCGACCGCCGCGAGCTCGATGTCTGTCAACACCGGCACGAGCTTGCTCGACCTGGTGCACGCGGCGTCCGCGCTGCGCAACCCGGAGACGGGCACGGTGCCGATCGCCAGCAGCAACTACTACACGAGCGCCGGCGACTCGGTGCTGTGGAACAGGCCCCTGGCGATCGAGCTGTTCAGCGCGCTGAAGAACGACTCGGCCATCCCGAAGGGCTTGCTGTCCGGCACCGCCATCGGCTGAGGGCTGGCCGGCCGCGTCGTCGAATGGCCCGCTCGACGAGCACGCCTGCGAAGGCGGCGGTGCCCCGTGCTCACTTCGTTCGGCCAAATGATGTCAATTTTCCCGAACGGGCGGTGGTGTCTCTGTCCTCATGTGGCTGGTCGCGCCGCCTGGACTGGCCGCGCGTACCTGGGCCTGGGAGATGGCCCAGGCCGCGTTGACCAGGCCGATATGGCTGAACGCCTGCGGGAAGTTGCCGAGCATCTCGCCGCTGTCAGGGTCGACTTCCTCGGCCAGCAGGCTCACGTCGTTGAGGGCCGCCACGGCACGCTCGAACGTCGCGGTGGCCAGGTCCAGCTCTCCGGCCAGCGCCTGCGCGTGCGCGAGCCAGAACGTGCAGAGCAGGAACGTTCCCTCCCCGCCGGCCAGGCCGTCATGAGCCAGGTAGCGGTACACCAGGCCGCGCTGGTCGGTCAGCCTGGCGGCGACAGCGTCGATGGTGGCCTTCATCCGGGGGTCATCCCCGGGCAGAAAGCCGGTGATGGCCAGCATCAGGCTGGAGGCGTCCAGGTCCTCGCTGCCGAAGGCCTGGGTGAAGGCGTTCGCGTGGTCGTTCCAGCCTCGTTCCAGGATGGCCCCGCGGATCTGATCGCGGACGGCAGCCCACGCCTGCATCCGGTCGGCCGCGCCGAGCAGCGAGGCGAGGTCGATGGCCCGGTCGAGCGCGACCCAGCACATGAGCTTGGAGTACAGGAAGTCCCGGGGCTCTCCGCGGACTTCCCAGATGCCCTGGTCCTTCTCGTGCCACCGGCTCGCGGCCGTCTCAGCCGCGGCCACGAGGAACTGCCGGGTGACCGGGTCGAGTTCGCCCAGCTGGTCGGCCAGCCGCTGCGCGGCATCGAGCAACTCGCCGTACACGTCAAGCTGGCGCTGGGCCCACGCGCCGTTGCCCACCCGCACCGGCTGGCTGGCCCGCCAGCCGGCCAGGTGCGGAAGCTCCCGTTCGGAGAGATCGTGCTCGCCGCCGACGCCGAACATGATCTGCAGGTCCTTCCCCCGCCGCAGCTCGGAAGCGGCCGCGTCGGCCAGGAAGCCGAAGAACTTGCCCGCCTCTTCGGGGCACGCCGCCACCCACAAGGCCTCCATGGTCAGGCTGGCGTCGCGCACCCAGGTATAGCGGTAATCCCAGTTGCGCTCGCCGCCGACCGCCTCCGGCAGCGAGGTTGTGGGCGCGGCCACGATGGCCCCGGTCGGGGCGAACGTCAGCGCCTGCAGGACCCGGCCGGAGTGATGCACCAGGTCGCGCCAGGGCCCCTCATAGGCCTGGTGCAAAGCGGACCAGGAGCGCCATCCTTCCGTGGTGTCCTGCAGGCGGTCGGCGATCTGGCCGGCCTCCCAGGCGGCCAGCGGCGGCTCCTGCAGCTGCCCGTGCTGGAGCGCGAAGCTCATGGTCTGCCCGGCGGTCAGGTGGAGCCGCGCGGTGGCGGTGGCCCCGGCGATCTGGAAGCCGGCGGGCGCGGAAAGCAGGAGCCGGCTGGCGCCGCCCCGGGCGGCGATGCCTCCGGATACCGCTTCCAGGATCGGGTGGATCAGCCCGTATTCGGGCCGCGGCGCATAGCTGACGTCGACGTCGATTTCCCCGGCGGTGCACGTGAGCCGGCGCAGCAGAACTCCCGGCGACCCGGCGCCGAGGTGGTGGCCGCGGTCGTTACGGCCCATGGCCATGGCGTCGGTCAGCACCGCCGTGCCGGCCTGCGTCCCGAACGTGGTCTCCAGAACCATCGTCTGGTCGGCGTACGCCCGGCTGACCTGGAAATCGCCGGCCGGCCGGATCGTGAAGTGGCCGCCGTCGGGATCAAGGAGACGAGCGAATACGGCCGGCGCGTCGAACCGAGGACAGCAGAGCCAGTCCACCGAGCCGGCCCGGCTGACCAGCGCAGCCGAGCGACAGTCCGACAGCAGGGCATAGTCCCCGATCGGCAAGCTGTCCGGCTGGTTCGAGAGATCGACCGTCTCGTTGATCTTCAGGTCCCCGGCCACGCTGCAGATGGTATAGGCCTCGTGCGGGCCCGACGGCGCTTGGTCAACATTGCTCTCCGAGGACCCAGTTCACCGGTGATCGTATGTACGACACGGCACAAGCCGGCGAGCCTGCCCCTGAGTAACCGGTGTTAACGCCGTCGTGGCGACGTTGACGCTGGCCGTGTTTCTGCCGACGAGCCGGGTAGCACTGTCTGATGGGGACTGAACGGCCGCAGGCCAGCGGGGAACCCGGACACGACGCCGCCCCGCAGAGCGCCTGGCGGAGCAGGTGGCAGCGATGGCGGACCTGGCTGCCGTTCGTACTTTCGCCGCTCCGCCGCGGTGTCCTCCTGTTCATCCTGGTGCTGATAATCGAATACCTGGTCGTGCCCGAACTCGTCGGGGCCAGCAAGGACCTGAACCTGCTCGACCGGGTGAACCCCGCCTGGCTAGCAGCAGGAGTCCTGCTGGAGGGGGCGAGCCTGTTCTGCTACGGCCTGCTGACCCAGGCCCTGCTGCCGCCCGGCTCGGTCAACCCGGGCCTGTCCCGGCTGTTCCGCATCGACCTGGCCGCCGCGGCCATCGCGCACGTCATCCCGGCCGGCACGGTGGGCAGCGCCGGGATCGGCTACCGCCTGTTCACCGCCGAGGGCATCAAGGGCAACGACGCCGCGGTCATGATGGCCACCAAGGGACTGGGCTCTACCGTCGTGCTGAACGTCCTGCTGTGGCTTTCCTTGGTCATCTCCATCCCGCTGGCTGGCTTCCATCCCATCTACGTGACCGTGGCCATCACCGGAGCGGTGCTCCTGCTGGCCATCGCGGCCCTGGCCTTCGGCATCACCAGGCAGAGCAAGCGCGCCTCCCGGATCCTCCGTGCCGTCGGGGACCGGATCCCCGGCCTGACCGGCGACCGGCTGGAACAGGCCATCCGCGAGGCCGGGAACTCCCTGGCCGCGCTGGCCCGCAACCGGCGCGTCCTGGCCGCGTCGCTGACCTGGGCCGCGCTCAACTGGCTGCTAGATGCGGCGTCGCTGTGGTGCTTCGTGGCCGCATTCGGCCGGTTCGTCAACCCGGCCGAGCTGTTCGCCGCCTACGGGATCGCCAACGTGGCCGGCGCGCTGCCCGTGACGCCGGCCGGGCTGGGCGTCATCGACTCGGTGGCCCCGCTGCTGCTGGTCAGCTTCGGCGTCACCCGCAGCGTGGCCACGCTCGGCGTGCTCGGCTGGCGGCTGGTCAACTTCTGGCTGCCCATCCCGGCCGGCGCCGCCGCCTACGTCTCGCTCAAGGTGCCCCGCGGCGCGGGCCTGAAGGCGATACGCGCGGCCCTGGCCACGATGATGACGCGCAGCGGCCCGCGAGCTCCCCATGGACCGCCCTGAAACGCTCCACCTCCCGCCTCGGCTGCTCGCTGTCGCTTCCGGCTCCGGGCCGGGCGTCCATGGCCGCCCTCGTGATCATGCTGCGCAGGCTGCTCGCGGCCGGGGGCGCCAGCGTGGGCGTCCGGGCAATCCGGAGTCGGCGTCGCTCCGAATAATCCTTGTAATGTCAGGTAAGTGCCGATGCCCACACCGGTCCCCTCAGCACCTGATCACCTCGGGCCGCAGGCGCCAGGCGCCGCGCTCAATACCATGACTCCAGTGAATCGCGTCGTTGATGAGATCCCCGCCCGGCTCGACCCCGAGTCGGCCGAGTGGCTGCTAGTGCTCGGCGGCGCCGGCCCGCGGCGGGAGGCGGCGCGCGGCGCACCTGCACGCGTGCGGCCCGTGCGGTGAGGACTTCGAGGCGCTGCTCGCCGCGGTACGCGACACCGCGGACTAAGCAGCGGACGCGCGACTGTTTGGCCGGCCGGAGCCGCGGCGGGACCTGACCGCGGCTCCGGTCCGTCTGGCGAGAGTTAGCTGACGACGCCTGCGGGCGTGGCGCCGGCAGGCAGCGCGAACGGGGAGGTCGCCAGCTCGGTCAGGTTGCCGCCGTTGACAGCGAACGCGCCGACCTTGCCGATCTTGCTCTCATCGACGTACAAGTAGCGGCCAACCGGGCCGAGCCGGGCGTCGACGGCCGCGAATGGAGACCCGGCCTCGGGGGTCAGCGTGCCGTCCGCGTGCCGGTCAAACGCGCCGATCGTATTGGTCCCGGACGTGTTGTCGTTGACGTAGACATGCCCGAACACCGGGGAGGCATCGGCCCGGGAAGCACGAGCTCGGCTGCCTTTCCTGGAAGCGACGGGGTAAGACTGCGCCTGCGAGCCGCCGCTAACTGCACAGACGGATCCAGGCCACGACATCCATGAGGAGGCAGGCCATGCCTCTGCTGCACCCAGGCGACACGTTCCCCGAGCTGACCCTCAACGTTCCCGACGCGCAGCCGATCCCGGTTTCCGGCGTGTTCGGCGGCGAGTTCGGGGTCCTGCTGTTCAACCGCGGAGCGTGGTGCCCCTACTGCACGGCTCAGCTGCGGGCGTTCCAGCGTGCCAGCGAACCACTGACGCAGGCCGGCATCCGGGTGGCCGCGCTCTGGGTCGACGACGAAAAGACCGCCGCAGAGTTCATCGCCAAACACGGCCTCACGTTCCCGCTGGGGCATAGCGCCGACGCCCGCGCGGTAGCCGAGAAGACCGGCGCCTTCGTCAACGAAGACCCGCTCTACCTGCAGTCCACGGGGTTCGTGCTGAACCCGCAGGGCAAGGTGATCGTAAGCGTGTACTCCAGCGGCGCCATCGGCCGCCTGGTGCCCGAGGACGTGATCGGCCTGATCCGATACCTGCGCGAGCATGCCGCAGCATCGGCCGGATGACCGGGTGAACGCGGAGTCAATGGTCTTCTTCCACGGGCGGGTGGGGCACGTTCAGGGCCTGGGGGATCTCGCCGTCTGCCGACGCATCCTGGTGGCTGATCCGGGCGAGTTCGAGAAGGGTGTCGATGGCGGTTTCGAGGGGACGGGTGTCGCGCTGGACCTGGGCGAGGAGGAGACCGCCCTGGAGTACGGCGAGGAGGGTGACAGCGAGGTCGTCCGTGTCGATGCCGTTCAGGAGGTGCCCGGTGTCGTGAAGACGGCGCAGCCCGTCGCTGATTGCGGCGGACCACTGCCCGAATCCCGCCGCGATCAGGGCGCGGGCCTGCACGTCGGTCTCGGCGAGCTGCCCGGCGAGCGACCCTAGCGGGCAGCCTCCCTTGGCCTCGCTGCTTTTCACCTCGGCGATCACCGCGTCCCGCCAGGCCCGGAGCCCTTCGGGGCTGCCGAGGTCGGCCCGCCGCTGGGTGCCGGTAACGGTACCGGCCTGGTAGTCGATGACCGCCTGCACAAGCTCGTCCTTGCCGGCGAAGTAGTGGGACAGCTGCGACCCGCTCACCCCGGCCCGCGACCTGATGTCATCCAGCGTGGTGCCCGCGACACCGCGCTCGTAGATCAGCCGGGCGGCCGCCTCGACGATCCGGCTTCTGGTGCGCTCCCCTTTGGGAGTGAGCCGCGGCCGGTCACGTCCCTCGCTTTCCACAGCTCCACGGTACCAGCTTTCTGGGTTTGACAACCCAGTTCGCGTCTGGCGAGAATGGGTCACGTAGCCCATTCTGAGTGAGCGGAGGGACTCATCGTGATTCTCGTGACAACGGCCGGTAAGGTCGGCTCCGAGGCGGTCCGCCTGCTGTGCGAGCGGGACGTGCCCGTCCGGGTGCTGGTGCGGGACCCGGCGAAGGTGACGGCGCTGGCCGATGCCGGCGCCGAGGTCGCCGAAGGTGACCTGGATGTGCCGGCCAGCGTCGATGACGCGATGGCCGGCGTCAGCGCCGTGGTGCTGGTCAGCCCGGCCGTGCCCGCCCAGGAGCTGAACGTCGTGCACAGCGCGGCCCGGGCCGGCGTGGGCCATGTGGTCAAGGCGAGCAGCAAGGCCTCGGCGGACTCGCCGATCGCGCGACGGCGCTGGCAGGCTGAGATCGAGGCGGGGCTGGCTGCCTCCGGGATCCCGCACACGCTCCTGCGGTCGAACGCCTATATGCAGAACGTGCTGGCGCTGGCCCCGGCGATCGCGAAGACGAGCAGCTTCGGGTCCTCGGCCGGCCGGGGCCGCTCCGGACTGGTCGACGCCCGCGACGTCGCAGCCGCGGCCGCCGAGATCGCCGCTGCCCCCGGTGGGCACGCCGGCCAGACCTACTGGCTCACCGGCCCCGGGCTGATTTCCAACTACGACGTGGCCGCCGTACTGTCGAAGCTGCTCGGCAGGACCATCATCTACCAGGAGCTCACCTTCGAGGAGAACAAGGACGCGATGATCCGTGCCGGCGTCCCCAGGCAGATCGCGGAGATGAACGCCCAGGCGTTCAGCCTGACCGCCGACGGCGACGCCGAATGGGTCACCGAGGATGTCACGTCGCTCCTGGGCCGCCCTGCCCGGTCCTTTGGGCAGTTCGCCGCCGACTACGCCGCTGCGTTCTCCTAGGCACCCCCGGCACCGCAGCCAGGCGGCTGTGAACCTAGGGCACCGCACACCAGGCCCTGGCGCCGACAGCGCCGCTACCGAGGCCGCCTGTACTCGGGCCGCCGCCGAGAGCGCGCCTAGCGCATTCCCAGGGTGTCCGTCCGCACGCGAACCGGCGGCCTACCAGCTGCCCCACGCCAGCGCCGGCGCGGGCAATCGCGGCGGCGTCAGGAAAGCCGGCGGAGCCGTCAGGTCCAGCGCGCCGAGAGGCGAGGCGGCCGCCGCGTCCCGCCGGGTCAGCGCGGGCAGGTTCCACTTCTCCTCGACGAGCTTCAGCACCGAGGTGTGGTCGAAGATGTCCGACAGGACGCAGTCCCGCCGCGCGTAGGGTGACACGATCACGGCGGGCACCCGGAAACCGTAGGTGTCGTAAGCAGTCGGGCCCTCGACGATCAGCTCGGCTTGCCGGACATAGCCGGGGTACAGCACCTTCAGCACGCTGCGGACCGGGGACGGGTGCGCGACCAGGCTGCGGCCGGGGACGTCGTCCGGCGGCACCGCCGCAGGCGGGGCGACGTGATCGTAATAGCCGCCGTTCTCGTCGTAGGTCCAGATGAGCAGCGTGTCTGCCCAGCCCGGACCGTGCATGATCCGGCTGATCACCTCGGCGGCGAAGCTCTCCCCCTTGCGGATGTCTTGCGGTCTCTCCTCCGAGAAGATGCGGAAGTCCGGGTCGACGATGCAGAACGACGGGAGGCTGCCGGAGTCCGCGTCGGCGAAGAGCCGTTCGATGCTGCGCACGTGGGCCATATAGCTGGTCATCCCGAGCGGGTAGATGGCCGACGTGAACTGGAGGTCCCGTTTGATCACGTCGGTGCTCTTGTGCAGCGGACGGCCGAGCGAGGCCAGATGGTGCCGCTTCCGGCGGTGCCGGTACCGCAGGTAGTTGCCGAACTCGGACTGGTCGCTGCTGGCCGGCCGGTAGTTGACCCAGGAGATCCCGTGCCTAGTCAGCATGTCCATGATCGTGCCGGCCGGCGGCCGGTCCATTATGTTGACGGGCAGGTCATCCATCAGGCCGTTGGCCGTCCCGGCCAGCAGGAACCGGCGGTTCGGGAACGTGGGCCCAAGGCACGAGCTGAACCAGTGGTCGGCCAGCGGGAAGGTCCGGGCCAGCCCGTGGTAGAAGGGCAGATCCTGGTCGGTCCAGTAGGCCATGGCCGCGGTCTTGTCGGCCTCGGGCGCGGCCTGCTCGCTCGAGGTCACGAAACCGTTCATCTTGCCGCCAGCCCACTGCGTGTGGCTGGCGCTCCAGCTCTGGCAGGGCACATCGTCGGCCTGCACGGTGGAGCTCGCATGGTAGGACCGGATCATCGTCCCCGCGGAATCCGGATTCTCGGCATCCGGCGTGCCATCGTCCCCGAGCGGG
This sequence comes from uncultured Actinomycetes bacterium, assembly GCA_963795795.1. Taxonomy (GTDB): domain Bacteria; phylum Actinomycetota; class Actinomycetes; order Streptosporangiales; family Streptosporangiaceae; genus Palsa-504. Next base: position 97,589 of record CAWCJS010000006.1, read on the forward strand.
AACCCCTCCCCCCGGCCGAGGGTGCCGAGGTAGTTGTCGAAGGAGTGGTTCTCCATCATCAGGATGACGATGTGCTTGATCTGCGGCAGGGTGTCCGTGCCGGCCGGGCGAGAGGGGTCGGGCCGGTCACCGGGCCGCGCCGGGCGGGTCCACCGCTCGCGCTGGTGCAGCCTCCGGCGTTCGATCCGCTCCCAGGTACTCGCGCTGGGCATGTCAGCTCGTCCTCCGCTGCTCGCTCCGACTAAAGGACACCGGGCCTGCCGCTGGCCGGGACCCGGATGCCGGTGACCGCCTCCGCCGGCGCACGACGACCGTGATGATCCCGGCGATCAGGAGCAGGGCAATCAGCCCGGCGATGATGTAGGCGGGGGTGTTCACCAGGTGCTGCACCCGCTGCCAGTTAGCCCCCGCCGCGTACCCGGCCCAGGCCAGGCCACCGATCCAGGGCACGCAGCCGGTCACGGTGTACACGCCGAAACGCACTGGCCGCATGTGGGCGTAACCCGCGGGCAGCGAGATGAACGTCCGCACCACCGGCAGCAGGCGCCCGATGAAGACGGCACGCCCGCCATAGCGATCGAACCAGCGGCGGGACCGCTCGATGCCGGACCGGCCGCCGAGGAACCGCGACCATCGGTTCGCGGCCGCCTCGCCTCCGTACCGGCCGACGGCCCAGGCCAGATAGCTGCCGATGACATTGCCCGCCACACCGGCCAGGATGACCAGCGGCAGGCTGAGGTGCACCCCGGCCACCGCGCCCGCCGCTATCGCTCCGCCCAGGGGCATCGTGAGCTCGGAGGGCACCGGTATGCAGGCCGACTCTGCCACCATCAGCAGGAGTATGGCCAGATATCCGTAGGAGCTGATGAAGTGCTGCACCCGCGCCTTCCCGGTTAGTCCGTTTTCGGAACCGCCGTCCGGCGGTGCCGCCGCCGAGCTACCCCCCGATGCCCCGGGCAAACGGCTAGTGTCCTGGCCCGGCTTCTGCCCGGATCCCTAACGGGTTGCGGGCGCTGCTTCTCGGCTGTGGTCGGCGCCCTTCCGGCGAGGCGGGCCCAGGGGCCGGCGGCCAGCGCGGTCGAGACCGCCCTCGGTCGGCTGATGAGCATCGTGGCGGCGGTCAGCCACAGCCCGGCGAACAGCAGGCTGCCCAGGATGTCGGTGGGGTGATGCTCGCCCCGGTACATGCGGGCCAGGGCGATCATGACCGGCATGACGATCGCGGGGATCAGGAACAGGTAGCGCCACCAGCCGCGGGCGTAGCCGATGACCAGGATGGCGATGCCGACATACAGGCACGTGGTCGCGGCCATGTGACCGGACGGGAACGCCGAGGTGGGCAGCTTCGAGTCGAGGTGGGGGACGTCCGGCCGCGGTCGCTTCACCATGGCCGCGATCGTCAGGAAGGCGGCCAGTTCGCCGAACATGACCACGGCGAGGAAGATCACCGGCCGCCAGCGGCGGGTGACGGCGAGGAACACGACGCAGGTGACGGCGCTCACGATGAGGATGTCCTGGGTCGCCCCGAGGTTGCTGGCGATCAGGCTCCAGTGGTTCAGCGTCGGCGTGCGGTGCGCGGCGAACCAGTGCGGGATCGTATGGTCACCGAGCAGGTTGCCGTTCGCGTTATGGGTGATCATGATCAGCTTGCCGATGCCGGTGAGGGCACCGACGATCAGCACCCAGATCACCACGACCCCGGCGGCGATACGGCCGTTCTTGCGCGCGCGGTCATGATCCATGGTCGTCTCCGGTTCTGCTGGCTTGAGGTCGGTGCGGGCCTCGGGCTCAAGGCCCTCGGTCACCGGATCGGTCACCGGCGCCCCAGTGGCCTGGCGGGATAGTTCGAAGGCGAAGGCGGTAAGGCCCAGCCAGGTGATGCCGAGCGCCCAGGCGCCCAGCACGTCAGAGAGGTAATGCACGCCGAGCAGGAGCCGGCTGATACCGATCGCGGCGATCAGCGTGCCGATCACGACGGTGAACACGCGGCGCCACGTCCCGCGGGTCGCGGGCAGGAAGACCAGGAACAGGGCGCCGTAGCAGACGAGCGAGCCGAGCGCATGCCCGCTGGGGAAGCTGTCGCCGGTGCCGTACGCGATCGGGATGGGCGACCACCGGGCGCAGCCTGCCGACCAGCGCCTTGAGGACCGGGTCAAGCGTCAGCTCGCCAGCGCCAGTGACCAGGAGGTAGATCGCGAGCCGCCACCGGCGCCGGATGGCCAGCACGACGGCGGCTGTCCCGGTCAGCGTCCACAGCACGCCGCTGCTGCCCAGCCAGGTGACCGCCTTGACGACGCTGACCACCGCGGGGTGGCCAGCAACGAGGCTGTTCAGCCAGGCCGCCGCGCGGTGATCGACGGACTCAAGCGGCGCCCACTGCAGCCGTACCAGGAGGAGCAGGAGCGCGAAGAGGAACGCCGCCGCGCTGACGATGGCGAGCGGGGCGAGAGTGCGCCGGGGAGCGGCTGCGACCGACATGGCGCCCCTACTGCCCGTGGTGAACTGTTTCACACCTGTTCACTGTCCCGGCAGTTGCGGCCGACGTCAATAGCGGGCGAGACGAGAATCACGGCGTGCCTGATTTCCGGCCGGAAAGGGAAACGCTTCAGAAATCCGGATGCCCGTGGTCGTTAATGTTTGCCGATCTGCTACGAGGTAGTGACGGGTATGCACTCAGTATCGGCGCCGCACGTAATGCACACGCGCAAGGCGGGCCTCGGACAGCCCGGCGGCACACTTCCTGGCCCGCGCGGGCCTGACCGCGCGAGGGGTCATCTACATCCTGGTTGGCTGGGTCGCGGTGCTGGTCGCCCTGGGGCACAGCACGCGCGAGGCGGACCAGCAGGGCGCCCTGCAGCTGCTCGCGGGCAAGTCCTACGGGCTGGTCTCGCTCTGGCTGCTCGGCATCGGCTTCGCGGCCTACGCGCTGTGGCGGCTGAGCGAGGCCGCGTTCGGCGTCACCGGCGAGCCGCCCGGGGCCGGCCCCAGGCTCAAGTCGCTGGCCCGGGCGGTCATCTACGCGGGCCTGTCTTACCTGACGTTCACGGTGATCTCCGGCACGGCCCGCAGCCAGTCTCGCCGGCAGCAGGACATCACGGCCACCGCCATGCAGCACACGGCCGGCCGGGTGCTGGTCGGCGTCGTCGGACTGGTCATCGTCGCCTGCGGCATCGTCCTGGTCATCGAGGGCGCTCGCAAGAAGTTCATGAAGTACCTGCAGACAGCCCGGATGAGCGCCAGGATGCGCCGCGTCGTCGAGGTGCTCGGCATGACCGGAACCATCGCCCGAGGGCTGGTCTTCGCCCTGGCCGGCGTGCTGGTGATCGACGCGGCGATCACCCATAAGGCATCCGAGTCCGGCGGCATCGACAAGGCGCTGCTGACCCTGCGCAATCAGCCGTTCGGCGAGTTCCTGATGATGCTGGCCGCGCTCGGCCTCGTGATCTTCGGCGTCTACGGGCTCTGCGAGGCCCGCTGGCGGAAGGTCTGAGCCCGCCGGGAGCAGGCCCGGCCAACGCGCCCGGCCCGGAAAGGAAACTGGCGTGGCTGACGTCGCGGTAGTAGCGCACTCACGGAAGAGCTTCGGCGGCGGCCTGCCCGAGCTGCGGCGGATCCTGGCCCTCGAAGGCGTGACCGATCCGCTGTGGTACGAGGTGAAGAAGAGCCGCCGCGCGCCCAAGTACGCGCGCCGGGCCGCCGCCAAGGGGGCCGACGTGATGTTCGTCTGGGGCGGCGACGGCACGGTCCAGCGCTGCATCGACGCGGTGGCGGGCACCGACACGGCGGTCGCGATCCTGCCCGCGGGGACCGCGAACCTGCTGGCGGCGAACCTGAACGTTCCGCACGATCTCGCCGAGGCGGTACAGGTCGGGTTGCACGGCGACCGGCGCCGGCTGGACACCGGCTCGGTGAACGGCGAGCGCTTCACGGTGATGGCGGGCGCGGGGTTCGACGCGCGGATGATCTCCGACGCCGACCGGGGCACGAAGGACCGGCTGGGCCGGGCCGCCTACGTCGTCACCGGGATCAAGAACCTCGGTGCCCGCCGGGTGAGGGCGACCATCGAGGTGGACGGCAAACGCTTCTTCAAGGGCAAGGTCTCGTGCGTGCTGGCCGCGAACGTCGGCAAGATACTCGGCGGAGTCGAGGCTTTCCCGCAGGCGCAACCGGATGACGGGCGCCTCGAGCTAGGGGTGGTGACGGCCCGGAATCCGGTCCAGTGGGCCCGGACGTTCGGCCGGCTCGCCCTCGGGCATGCAGAGCAGTCTCCCTTCGCCAAGGTCACGCAGGGGAAGAAGTTCAGGATCCGGTTCGACCAGAAGGTCCGCTTCGAACTTGACGGCGGCGCGCGCCCGGCCAGCAAGAAACTGCGCATCAAGGTCCATCCAGGCTCGGTCACGGTCTGCGTCCCGCCCGGCCGCGCGGATAAACGCGGCGGCCGCTTCACCGTCGGCCTCCTCCACGCTCGACGTCAAAGACGCTGGCCTGGAAGGTGCCTGACGCGTCGGGCGGCAGCCTGCGTCAGACATCATGATGTGGAGGCGTGCAAATGGCCTGCTGAGCTGGATAAGCCACCTAGTTGGCGTGCCCGGGTTTCCCTGGCTAGGCCGGCAGGTCCGGCAGCGCCTGGCGACGCCGCGCGCAGCTGGAAAGCGGCACCGTGGCGGCGGCCGAGGATCCGAGCGCCGGTGATCGTTACCACCCGGCGCATGTCCAGCAGCAACGGGTGCCGGGCCTGAGGCGACCGAACATCGGCAGGCGTACCATTGGTTTGCCAGGCCGTGGCCAGTCGTGGTCGATGGCCAGCGGCGCGAGCTGGCGGTCGTCGCTCTGCCCGTAGGGATCGAAGGCCTGCGCGCTGACCGGCTCAGCGGCCTCCCGGCATTACGCGCCAGGTTGCGGAGCGACGAGCAGCATGGGGATGCCGACAGTGCCGAGCCCGGCCCTCCCGGGCGATCCCGTGGTGGCGAGGGACCGGCCCCGGCGCCAGCAAGACGAGGGCCGCGAGCGCGGGGTGGCGGGGAGCACGGCCTTCGTCCCGCGGGTGTAGCCTGGCCGATGCCGCATAGGTGCTGTCGGCGGTGACCAGCTGGAACGGGTGACGGGATGGTCGCGAATACGCGAAGGTTTAGCGGCGACAGGCGGCGACCAGCCGCTCGCCCGGCGGCTCACCAGACCGAGGAGGGGGCACGACCACCGGGCCGGAACCACCGGCGGAGCTCCGCGGCCGTTATGGCGGTCCGCAGGTGAAGGACGGCAGGTCGCGGATGTTCCGCCCCGGAGCGCTCGAGGCCATCGGCATCGCGGCCAGGGGCCCGGTAGGCAGACTTTGGCGGTGAGTAGGTCGGCGGCATCGCGTCTGCGCAGCGAGTATGCGCCGGCGGCTCTCGCCAGCTCCTCGGCCAGCTGCGCCCGGATCGACGATCTGCGGGGCTGCGTCACGGGGGCCTTGGCCAAGAGCCCGACAGGTGATCGATCGAGCTGCGGTGTCCCGGCCCGGATGCAGCAGGGGGCTGTACACACGTCACCGTGGCGCGGGGCGGCAGGCAGGGATGTCTGCTCGGTGCCAGGCCAGTAACCGGTCAGCGCGGCGTACAGGAGGTTGCCGAGCCCTGCTCTCGGCCAGCACGGGTTCGGCGCTCTCGATCCCCGCGAGCGCGGCGGCAACGCCAACCCCGCAGACCTTTACCTCGCCCGTGGCGCGTTGCCACAGGGAGGAGGCCGCAGGCACAAATGGGCCAGCCCGGACGCATGCGCGGCCGCGAGCGCGCCTGCCGCCTCCGCGACCATGGCTGCGGCGCTAGCCGGCTCGCGCGGGCCGGCCGCCGCAGCTCGCCCAGCGGCCTGCCCGGCCGGCCACTCGCCCACGACATAGGGAAACTCGCCCTCGTCATCGGCATCATAGATCAGCAGCAGGCGGGGATCAGCCAGCTGGCGCCAGCCCTCGCCAGGGCGACAACCGCACCGGCCGCAGGGAACCAGGCGGGAAGGTCCACACCATGACCGGCCGGTTCAACGCCTCGTCGGCGGCCCGCCAAGTCAGCGACCCGTCCTGAACGCCGAGCCGCTCCGCAGCCGGTACCGACCCTCGACAAGCACGTCACCGCCGATTTCGCGGCGTCGCTCTTGCCGGCTATCAACTGACTCGCCGCTGACCTGCCACGGGCTCGCTCCCATGCCGTTCACCTGCCCATCTCACGCATGGCAAACCTCGGCCGTGGTATTCCTGCTGCTGCACTGGCGGCGGCCTGTCCTTCAACTGCGTCGTCATTGATGTCCTTCCTTTCCTTTCGCGCGAAGGCGTATCGCTACCCCGAGCGACATGATTAATCCCGGCCTAGGTGGGCAAGGGAGCGCTCACGCCGATACCAGCAGGCAAGGAGTACGATGGCGGACGTGTTCAGGTCCTGGCCAAGGACCACGAGGAAGTCAAGGGGCTACTGGCCGAACTCGAGAAGGGCCCGACCAGGGCCACCGGCGCCAGCCAAGACCAGCTGGCCCTGCGCAAGAAGATGCCCAAGGAGCTGATCATCGAAGAGTCCAAGCACGAGGCCCTAGAGGAGATGTACTCCCCCCCCTCTACCCTCCTCCTCCTCCCTCCCCCCCCCCTCCTCCCCCCCCCTCTTCTGGCCGGTCGTGCGTGATCACCTGCCCAACGGCGACACGCTGGCCGACGAGGCAACCGGACAGGAGCAGGAGGCCAAGAAGTGCTCGCCAAGCTTGACAAGCTCGACACCGGCAACACGGAGTTCGAGAAACTGCTCGGCACGTTCATCGGCGCGGCCCGCGAGCACATCCAGTTCGAGGAGACGCAGGTCGGCCAGGCCTGCGGTCGGCGCTGAACACCGAGCGGGCGGCCAGCTCGGCACCCAGATCGCCGAGGGCAAGAAGACCGCACCCACCGGCCCCACCCTCACACGCCCCCCTCGCCCGGGGTCTAAGGCGGCCGGCCCCGTCGCGGCCGTGGCGGACAAGGCCCGCGACGCGGTGACCGGCCGCGGCAGCGATGACTGAGTCGCGCGAGGCCCGGCGCGGGCGTCATCGCTGCGCCGACGGCCTGTCCCTGGACCTGATGCGGCGCGACCGGTCCGCCCGCCCGGCTTGAACGACTTCCTCATCGTCGAGGCCATCACCGCCGCGCCCGCACCCGGCGTCAAGCGCATCTCGCTGAACTTCGCCGTGTTCCGCTCCGCTCTGGAACGCGGCGAGCGGATCGGTGCCGGACCGGTGCTGCGGGCCTGGCGATCGGTCTTGCTGTTCCTGTCCGCTGGTACCAGATCCAGTCGCTGTACAAGTTCAACGCAAAGTACTGCCCGGTATGGCAACCGCGGTTCTTCGTGTTCCCCGGCGGGCGGGACGCGCCGCGCATCACGCTGCCGCCCTCCAGGCCGAGTCCTTCCTGACCTGGCCCAAGCTCGAAGCCGGACGCTACGCCAGGAACATCGTGCGCCGGCTGGGCGACGCCGGGCCACCCACAGGGCCGGCGCAACATGATGCGCGGGCAGCAGCCCTCAGATGCGCCGGAACAGGCGATTCGCGATGCCCGCCGGGCATTACACATGATCTGTCCAGCCACACAAATCAGGAGAGCCCGGCGAAATAGCAACAGCATCCGGCCATTTACTACGAAAGTCATAACGCGGCCCGGCAAGGTCCTTGCGCACTCAGCCCGGCGGGTTAAACGAGTCGACGGCCTCAACGGTGGATCGGGCCAGGGTGAGCGGCCGTCCAGCCCGGCGTCGCGCAGCCGCTGCGCCAGGTGCCCGGGCAGGCCGCCACCGAGCCTGGCGCCGCGCTGGTCGCTGACTTGCTGCTGAGCGACAACGAGCGCGGCCAGGCCAGATGAATCCCACCAGGTCAGCTCGACAGGTCCAGCACCAGGCGCAAGCCGGGGCCGATCGGGCCAGCTCACCGACCGCGCGGGTGAACTGGCCTGCAGACCTCAGGTCGACTTCGCCGGCCACCGACACCACGGTGCAGCCGTCCTGGACCCGCTCGGCCAGGTGAAACGGCCGCAGGCCGCCGGGCGGCCCCAGCGCGACGGTGACCGTGGCCCTGGCCCCGCCTGGGCCGGGCTGCAGGCTGGTCTGGTCGGCCACCTGGCGGACCAGCCACAGCCCGTGATCAGGCCGATGCGCCAGGCCGCGGCCTCGCGCGGCCCGGTCTGCGGGCCGCCTGTGGCATTCGGCGGGCCGTCGTCAGTGACCTCACAGCGCAGCGCCTCGCCGGTGTTCCAGATCCGTGCCCGCCCACGGCCCGCGCCATGAAGGACGGCATTCGCAGCCAGTTCGTGCACGGCCAGGACCAAATCCGCAACCCTGCCCTCCGACAGCCCCGCCTGCAAACTGTGCGCCGCCACCGCCGCCCGCAGGGCATACAGCGAATCGGCATCGAAAACCTGGTCCAGCACCAGGGGCTCCTGCTCGCCGCCAGCGTCCTGGCCCGCGCGCGGCGGCCCGCCGCCTGGCGACCTGCGCCCAGGCACCTGCGGACCGCGGACATCACCGGTCATCCACGATCACCACGCTGACCCCCGGGATTCCGGCCGCGCCCCAGCACGAACCGGCCCGCAATCCCTGGATGACACTGCAGCACTACCGCCCGGGACCCGGCCAGCCCGCGCGCCGCGTCCAGGATCATCCGGGCACACGAGGCATCGATGAACGCCAGCTCGCCATGTTCACCGTGATGCCGCCGTCGAGCCGGATCGCCTCCGCCAGCGCCAGCGCCAGCGGCTCCCCATGCCGGTGGTCGATTTCCCCGGCCAGCCGGATTCCCGGCGGGGCATACTGGCGGCAGATCCGCAGCACCGCATCGGCATAGTAGGTCGCCGCCGCCACCGATCGAGTATGAAACGCGGCACCGTGGCCAGCGTGACCGGATCGAACCGCTCCCGGTCATACTGGCACAGCACCGACACCGTGGTTCCGGCCAGGGCCGCCGTGATCCCCTCCTCGAACTCGGGCAACTGCTCCACTCCGGGCACCGGCCGTAGCGCCCAGCTCATATCCACCGCCACCCGCAGGCCGGGAAACCCGTCCTGGCGGAAGGCCGCCATCTGCCCGCGCAGCCACTTCATTGCCTTACTCGCGCTGAACGCCTGCCCGGACAGCAGCTGGCCATGGCAGGCGGCCGCAGCCATCTGCCCGGAGGCTAGCGCCGGCTCCACCGCGATCCCGCGCCGGGCCAGCTCGGTAGCGGCCCGGCCCGGCCCGGCCTCACTCAGCCACACCACCTTCAGCCCGCCGGACAGCCCGTCCCGCACGAACGCAGCCGTCAGGTCCAGCAGCTCCTCAGGATCCCCGAACGTCAGACACGCATGATCGTTCACCGCCAGATCAGTGATCTGGCTATCAGCGTCGGCCGCCACCGTGCCACCTCCGCCCGCGCGGCATCCGCGCACCCAGGCGCGGCCGGACCCCGCGCTACGGACAAAACCGTAGCGCGGGCCTTCCACCCGCCGCACGGCATTCACCGGGCGTGCCACCGCAGTGCTCATGACCAACCACCTGGCAACCAGCGCAACCTGACGTGACCGGCGTCCTACCTGCCCGGCCCGCCGCCAATCACCAACCCTCACCCTAGCCAGGCACCGGCCCGGGCCTGCTGCCGAGCGCGCCTGCCAGGGCGGTTACCCGGGGGTCGCCGAACCTGAGGGCCGGGGTCCTCCGCCCGTCCGCATCGGCGGACGGGTGCGCGATCCGCTCAAAGGCTGGACTGGCAAGGACGGTGCCCTGGCCGGCGCGCTCGGCTTCCAGCATGGGCCTGTTGATGGCACGGGCCTTGTCCTGAAGCCGGTGCGCAGCCCGCGCCAGCCGGGGTGTCGCAGGACCTGGTCGCCGGCGCATTCGGTGAAGGCGACCGCGCCGACCAGCCGTGGTCCGACCAATTGCGCATCACGCGCGTGCGGGGCGGGCGCCGGAGGTGTGCGCGAGGGCTTGGTCCAGGCTGGTGAAGTCGGGGATGACGCGGTCCATGCCGGTGATCGCGAAAACGCGGAGGACGGCGGTGGCGGGGATGACCAGCAGCAGCTGGCCGCCTTCTGACTGGGCGCGGTTGTGCGCTGCCAGCGGGTCTGCAGCCCGGAGGAATCACAGAACCGGGTCCGGGTCATGTCGGCCACGAGCGTCCCGTGCCGTGTGCGGCTGCGGACAGCAGGGCCGACCGCAGCTGCCGGGGCGTTGGTGATGTCGATCTCCTCGGGTGCGGTGACGACCGGCACGCCGCTGACCATCTCAAAGGGAGACCTGCCGCCTCCCGTCCGGGTCACCCCTGTGGCCGCGGGAACGGCCCGGCTCCGGCGAGCCAGGTTCCTGCTGACTGATGACCAGAGCCCGGGTCCGTCTTGTGGGTTCCCGGCCCGGAGCCGGCGTGCCGGAGGTTCTCTAGGTCCACTTCCAGGAGCTCGAAGATCCGGCGTGCCCTGGGGCTGAGCGAGCGGATGATGACCGGGCAGCCGCCCGGCGCGAAGTTCGCGGCCATCGTCAGCGCGCGTACTCCGGCGCAGTCAGGAACGTCACCCCGGCCAGGTCCAGGACCAGCCGCTCGGTCCGGTCATCGACGGCCAAGGCCGCCAGGACCAGAATCCGCGGTCTCCGGATAGTCCAGATCACCGTCCAGGATAGGGTGCAGACCGGTCCATCGCGGACGGTCTTGATCGTCAGGACATGCTCATCCATGGCTTCTCAATCGGCTCGCGGGGTCTAGACGACACCAACTGAGTGGGGGTGTGACATCAACAGTAATGCTCCGGGTCACCATCATTCAAGACGGAACTGCCGTGAACGACGGGATTTTGCGCTGCCGCGATGGGCGGGCCTCTGGCTGCCCCGGGCTCGGGTCCGGGGGTACTGTGCGGAAAGAGGCTCCTAGGCTGTGGCGGGGCGAGGAGGCGGCGTGCGGGATGATGGACGGCGGGCCCGCATCGTGGCGGCAGTCACCGGCCAGGACGCCCCGGCCGGTATGGGCGGGCTGCTAGCGCGGCTGTCCGGCTCGCATAGATGCAATGACCCTGTCCGGCTGCGGTATTGGCACGTTCGACCTGTGCCGGGACCGGCCGGGCATGCTCAGTAACGAGCACTTGGCCGATGCCATGGTGGCGGACATCACCCGGGATGCTGTGCTGTACCAGCGGTACGCACCCGGGGGGGCCGGGGTTGGAACAGCTGCTGGCGGCGGTCGGCCCGGACCGGATCGTGATCCATAAGGCGACCGGGATGATCGCTGCGCAGCTGGATGACACGATCGCCAACGCGCTGGCCCGGCTGCGCGCCGCGGCGTTCGCGAGCGGCCGTCCGGTGTACGCGTTTTCTACCGGCCGGGCGGTGCAGGCGAGCGCAGCCGACAGCCACGCCCGCTGGCCTTCGCCCCGCAAGCGTCCAGCGCGGGCTTCTAGGGCATGTGCGCCATCCCGCTGCGAATACGCACCGACGTCATCGGCGCCCTGAACCTGTTCCGCGGCAGCGACGAGCAGTTCACCGCCACCGAGATGGAGATCGCACAGTCCCTGGAACGGTTCGAGTCCGGCGGCTTCCTGGTCGAGCTGGGTGCCCGCGGCCAGTCCGCTCAGCCAGCGCGGCGAGAGTACCAAGCGGGCGGAGGAGATCGCCGCGCGCACGGTGAACAAGGAGCGCGCCCAGCCCGGTGAGGCCAAAACGGCGAGCCGCACCTCAACGCAGGACATGTCATCGTCCCGGCGCGGCGGGCTGCGCTCGCACCGCGGCGCTGGCGGCCGGACCTACGAACAGCTTTATTCCGAGGCGCGCAGCCGCAACATCAAAGGCCGTTCGTCGATGAACAAAACTCAGCTCGCGCGGGCGTCGGCCGCTGACCCTCGCAGCCCGGCTGCCTGCGCATTGAAGCACCGCCGTTGACGGCCGTTGCGGGTCCACATCAGCGGGAGAAGGAGGCAAGCATGAGCCACGTACGAATCGGCATCTACGCTCTTACCAGCGGACCGCTCAGGAAGTGGCCGACCTGGCCCGCGAGGGAATGCTCGGCGTGTTCCGGGGCCAGCCGGGGTTCAGAGCCTATGGCCTGGCTCAAACCCAGGGAGGCAAGTTTGTCTCGGTGAGCCTGTGGGACTCAGGGGAGCAAGCGCGGCAAGCCAATGAACTGGCTGCCTCCTGGGTGGCCGAGAACCTCGCTGGCAAGGTCCAGCTTGAAGGCACTCACGTCGGAGACTTCCTGTTCTACGAAAGCGCTTAGTTGTCAGGGCCCGTCGCTCCTGGCTGCGACGCTGCAGATACCCGCCGCTGCCATGCCCATCTGCGCCGGGCACGCAGGTAAGCATGGCTGTCCGAGAAATCCCGCGGCTCGCGCATGCGCCTGTGGGTGAGGAAGAATGGGATGCCGACTGCCAGTGCCACGATCACCAGCCCGATCACGAGGCTGCCCCATGCCCAGCCGCTCATAATTTCTGCCTCTCTTGTATGTCTTCGCCACTCATGACAGACCCGCTTCCCGGCCCAGGGGAAATTAACCTTCCGGCTACAAGTCATGGAAGCCGGTGATGTGGAGGGACTGTGGACATTACGCAGCTGATCCTCGACGACCACCACGAGCAGCGGCGGCTGTTCGCGATCTTGGAGCAGGTCGAACGGTCCGAGATGGGTGCGCTGTCCGCGATCTGGGGCAGGCTTGCGGCGTTCCTCGAACTGCACGCGGCGGCCGAGGAGGAGGTCTTTTATCCCGCCTTGTTGCAGGTGGGCCTGGAGGCACAGCGGAAGGCCGGAGTGGAGGGAGAGACGGCCGACGCCATCCACGACCACAACGAGATCAGGGACGCTGTCGCCGATGTCGCCCGGCATCAGGTCGGCACCGACGAGTGGTTCAGTGCGGTTGATACGGCGAACCTAGCCAACAGCGACCACATGGCCGAGGAAGAACGCGAGGGCCTGACCGATTTCCGCCGCCTGGCCAGCTTGCAGCGGCGGCACCAGCTCGGCGTCGTGTTCGCGGCCTACGAGGCGCGAAACTACGCGGGCGTTCCGCCCGTCGACAAGGATCCGGCCAGCTACATCCGTGAGGCAGAGGAAGGCTCGCCCCACAGCGGATCCCTGAGGATCGGCAGCCTGAAGCGCGGCTGACCGGGGGCCCCGCAGCATCAAGGGCCGTCAATATCGGCTCGGCGCTGAACTTCGTTCCCTATCACCTGACCGGGTTCGCATCACCGCGGTCAACGTGGCCGCCACGTTCATCGCGTTCCGGCTGATCGACCGAGCGGGCCGACGGAAGCTGGCGATCGGCGGGTTCACCGGCATGGCGATATCGGCGCTTCAGCAGCATGCCACGGTCGTCACGCAGAAGTGTTTGGCCGAAGGGTTCGGGCTGACCGTGGCTGAGGCGATGTGGAAGTCCAAGCCCATGGCGGCCAGTGCAGTGGGCGGCATGCAGGACCAGATCACCCGACGGCCAGGACGGGCTGCTCATTGAGGATCCCTCCGACCTGGACGCCTTCGCGTTCGCGCTTCGGCGCCTGATGACCCAGAGGGGGTTATTTCACCCCGCACGTCACGACTTCCGTCCGCGCAGGTTCCAGAGGAGAGTTGCAATTTCCGCAAAGCTCGACCAGGCTGACCGCGGCTATCTCCAGATGGCGGTGGAGCTATCCCGCAATTACCGCGAAGACGAGCGTAGCTGGCCGTTCGGCGCGGTCGTCGTCGTCGGCGGGCAGATCGCCGGGAAAGGCGTCAACCCGGGTCGTCGAACTGCGCGACCCCACCGCCCACGCCGAGGTGATGGCGCTGCGCGCAGCGGGCAGCAGCCTGGGCCGGCACGTGCTCGAGGACGCGGTGCTGTATTCCAGCAGCGAGCCGTGCCCGATGTGCCTGGCGGCCTGCTACTGGGCCCGCGTCCCGCGCGTGGTCTTCGCTGCAACAACCGGCGACGTAGCCGCCTTCGGCCTGCCGGACCTGGCCATCTACGAAGAGCTGAACGCTCCCGCCGAACTCCGCTCCTTGCGCGAAGACCCCGGGGAGGATGACCTGCGGCAGGACGCCACGGCGGTGATGCGGGACTGGGCCCGGCGGTATGGATGCCAAACCGAGCCGACGCGCTAAGCGGGAGCGAACTTGCATTGCCTCGGGGGTACCCGCGGGCCGGTGGGCTAGCCGTGGATGTGAGACATGCGCGCAGGTTTGCTGACCTGCGATCCGGGAAGTCGGCACGCGTGGCCGCGCTGACCTGGGTACCTCCATGACCGGCAGAGCGGGCTCGGCATGACCGGTCCGCTGGGGGGCGAGCCGCGGGAGCGGCGCCACGACGTGCCAACCGCCCGCCGGGTCGGATCCTGGCTCGTGTGGTGGGTCCTGATGATGTCGCTCTGGGTGATGCTCGACGATTCCATCAGCACCGATGAGCTGCTGGCCGGCGCCGGGACCGCCGCGCTGGCGGCCCTCTTCGCCGAACTGGTCACCTACCAAGCTGGAGCGCGGTTCCGCATGCGGATCGAATGGGTCGTCCCCGCGCTGCGCCTGCCCGGCCAGGTGGCCCGCGACATGGTGACCGTCTACGCCGCCCTCTGGCGGCGGCTGGCCCGCGGCGAGCAGCCGGCCAGCACGTTCCTCGAGCTTCCGGCGCGCTTCGGCGACGACTCGCCCGCGGGCGTCACCCGCCGGACCTTGCTGATCGGCGGGATGAGCGTCGCGCCGAACACGTTCGCGCTCGGTATCGACCAAGACCGTGACGTCATGGTGGTCCACCGGCTGGTCGCCAAGAAGGAGGGCGAATGAGATGGTGATGGCGTTCGTCTCGGCGGCGATCGCGATGCTGATCGCGACCGTTCCCGCTGGGATCGTCCTGTGCCGGGGAGAGCTCGATGCGAGCATCGTCGCCTACGAGTTCATCACCTCCGTCATCGTGATCGTGCTCGCCCTGATCGCGCAGGGCTTCCAGCGCTCCAGCGAATTCGAGCTGCCCGTGCTGCTCGCCGTGCTCATGTATCGGCAGCGGGCTGGTTTTCATCCGCGCCATGGAGCGCTGGCTGTGATCGTCAAGGACGTTATCTCCGACATCCTGCTCGGCTTGGCCGTGCTGATCGTGGCAGGAGCCTCGGTGGGCGTGCTCGTCATGCGGGACGCCTACCAGAAACTGCACTTCGTGACTCCCGCCGCCATGGTCGCTCCGGCCCTGGTGGCGCTGGCGATACTCGTCCAGCTCGGCGTGTACGAGAACACCGGCGAGACCTTCCTGGCCCTGCTGTTCCTGGTCATCGCCGGGCCGTTCCTGTCCCACGCCACGATGCGCGCCATCAGGGTCAGGGAGTGCGGCGACTGGCGCTTGGACCGCAAGGCCGACGGGGCGCCAACGGAGGAGAAAGAACAATGACCGTGGCCGTCAACACCCCGTACACCGTTCCCATCGGGTTCATGGACGCCCTGCAGATCACCATCCTCATCTTGGTGGGCGCGGGCGCCACCGCCGTCGTCCTCATCCGCAGGCAGGTCCACCAGGTGCTGATGCTAAGTATCTACGGCGTACTGCTGGCCGTGCTGTTCCTGACCTTCCAGGCGCCTGACGTCACGCTGTCGGAACTGACTGTCGGAGCGGTGGCCTTGCCCATCGTGCTGCTGCTCACCCTGGCGAAGATACGGAAGCGGGAGGAATGACATTCGGTCAGCGCCGCTGGGTCTTCGTTATCGCAGCCGCGGGCCTGGCCGCCTTCTACCTGTGGGGCCTGTCCGGGCTGCCGGGATTCGGCAATTATCCGGGTCCCTACGGCTTCGTCATCCTCCACCTCGCAGTGCAGCAGACCAACGCGACCGGCATCGTGTCCGCGGTCAACTTCGACTACCGCGGCTTCGACACTGTGGGCGAGGAATTCATCCTGTTCACCGCGGCAGCCGGGACTGCCGTCGTCCTGCGCCGGCTACGCGGCGAACGCGAGCGCCCCCCGGTCGACGAGGCCGCCGACCGTGACGTGCCGCCCACCAGCGGAGCGGTCCGCATGGTGGCCCTGCTGTTCACCGGTCCGGTCGCGGTAATGGGCTGGTGGCTGGCGTCACACGCCCAGACCAACCCGTCGGGCGGGTTCCAGGGTGGGGTCATCCTGGCCACCGCGTTCATCCTGGTCTACCTGTCCGGGGAATACCTGGTCTTCAAGCGGTTCAGCCCGGTCGACCTGACCGACGCCGTCGAGGCGGTGGGCGCGGGTGGCTTCGCCGCCATCGGCCTGGCCGCGGTGCCGATGGGACTGGCCTACCTGACCGACTTCCTGCCGCTCGGGCAGGTCCCTGGTGCCGTGAGTTCGTCGGGGACGATCGCGCTGATCAGTTTCTTCGTCGGCCTAGAAGTCGGCGCGGCGTTCATCTTGATCATCGGCGAATTGCTCGAGCAGACGCTGCTCATCAGACAGGGTGGTGGGTGAATGCAGTACTTCCCCTTCGTCGTGGTCGCCTGGATCCTGGCTGTGGGCCTGTACGGCGTCGTCACCAGCGGCCACCTGGTCCACCAGATCATCTGCCTGATCGTCGTCCAGTCCTCGACCTACGTACTACTGCTCGGGGTCGGCTACGTCACCGGTGCGGTCGCGCCGTACTACTTCGACGTCCCGAACCATACTCCCGCCGTGGATCCGGTGGTCCAGGCGCTCGCCCTCACCGACGTGGTGGTCGAGGCCGCCGTGACCGCCCTGCTGCTGTCCTTCGCGATCCAGGCGCACAAGCGATTCGGCACCCTGGACCCGCAGGAACTGGCCTCCCTGAAGGGATAGCCGCGTGGACCAGCTGCTCGCCCTCGCCCTGTCCGTGCCGCTTCTCGCGACCGCCGCGATCACGGCCATTGGGCCCCTGCTCGGTGACAGGCGCCGGGTTCTGGACGCGGTGGCGATCGGCGTGGCCGCAGCCACCGCCGTCATGCTCGTGGTGATCATGGTCCGCACCGCCGACGGCGACCAGGTGTACTGGTTCGCTGGCTTCCGGCCAGTCCGCGGTGTCGCCATCGGTATCGACTTCGAGGCAGGGTCGCTCAGCGCAGGACTGGCCGCGTTGGCCGCCCTGCTGGTGACGGCCGCCATGACCTTCTCCTGGCGGTACTTCGAGCAGGTCGCCACCTACTACCACACGCTGATGCTGACGTTCCTGGCGGGCATGATCGGTTTCTGCCTGACCGGGGACATTTTCGACCTGTTCGTCTGGTTCGAGCTGATGGGCGTCTCGGCCTACGCGCTGACCGCGTACCGGCCGGAGGAGCGCGGGCCGATCCAGGGCGCGCTCAACTTCGCCATCAGCAACAGCGTCGGTGCGTACCTGTCACTTTCGGGCATCGCCGTGATCTACGGGCGCACGGGGGCGCTGAACATGGCCCAGATCGGCGCCTACATCGACCACCACCCGCTAGACGGGCTCGTCGTAGTGGCCTTCCTGCTCATCGTCTCCGGCCTGCTGATCAAGTCCGCGATCGTGCCTTTCCACTTCTGGCTGGCCGACGCTCACGCGGTGGCGCCCACGCCGGTCTGCGTGCTGTTCTCCGGTGTGATGGTGGAACTCGGACTGTACGGGATCGTCCGGGTGTACTGGTCGATGTTCGGCCAGGCGCTGGGGCACCGGGCCGCGATCTCGCACATCTTCCTGGCGCTCGGCGTGCTGACGGCGGTGGTCGGGGCCCTGTTCTGCTTCCGCGAGCGGCACGTCAAGCGGCTGCTGGCGTTCTCGACCATCAGCCACGCGGGCATGTTCCTGACCGGCATCGCCGTGCTGACCCCGCTCGGCCTGGCTGGCACGGTCGCCTACGTGATCGGTCACGGCCTGGTGAAGGCCGCGCTGTTCCTGTGCACCGGCGTCGTCCTGCACCGGCTTGGCTCGGTCAACGAGACCTGGCTGCACGGGCGGGGCCGTCACCTGCGGGTTACCGGGGCGGTGTTCACCTTGGCCGGCCTGGGCCTGGCCGACCTACCGCCGTTCGCGACCTTCCTCGGCAAGGGCTATGTCGACGAGAGCACCTGGGCCCACGGACTGCCCTGGGTAATGCCGGTGCTCATCGCCTGTACGATCCTGGCGGGCGGGGCCGTACTGCGCGTCGCGGGCGGCGTGTTCTACGGCCTCGGTGACGCGCCCAGCGAGGATCCCCGGATGGCCAAGATGGCAGCCGAGGAGACCAGCGAAACGGACTCGGGCAAGCAGCGGACCCCCCTCACCATGATCATCCCGCCCGCCGTGCTCGTCGCCGCGGCTATCGCCGTCGGGCTCATCCCGCAACTCGGTCAGGTGGTCCAAGCCGCGGCGATCAGGTTCGAGGACCAGGTCGGCTACAACGCTACCGTGCTCGACGGCGCGCACATCGCCCATCCGGTCGCCCTCGCCGCCGCCGAACCGGTCGGCGTCACACTGTCCGTCGTCCTTACCGGCGTCGGCTCCACGATCGGTGCGGCACTCCTGGCCTTCGCGGCCCTGTATTGGCGGCGCCTGCCCCTGCTGCGCCGTGGCTACGAGCCAGGCGTCGGGCTGACCGCGCCCATCCAGCGGTTCCAGAGCGGTGTGGTGAACGACTACGTGACCTGGATCGTCCTGGGCCTGGCCTGCCTGGGCGGTGTGCTCGCCCTCGTCATTCGGTAGGCATCGCATCCAGCAGCCACCGCGCGGGGCCGGCCGAGCTGGAGGAAGACGTCCGGGGACCCGGCGCTAGGAAGGCGATCGGCGAACTCGTCTCGTGCCCGTTCCGCATAGATATGTGGGTCGCAACAGGCCTGATGGCAGGGCTTATCTATTACCAGCGGACGACCAGGTTGGCGATAGACACCCTGGCCGCGGTGGCTGGCGCCGACATGCTGTGCGCTGCGCTGCTGGAGTTTCAGTTTCATCGTCGGCGATCCGGCCAGCTCGCCGCCGACGCGCTGCGCCGCGGCTACATCCGGAAATCCTGGTATCTCATCGAACCCAGCTGCCCCGGCCCGGACGGCGCGGCGGACAAGCGGGCGGCGCATTCCAGCATCGCGGCGTGCACGAAGGCCTGGGGGAGATTGCCCCGCATCTGCCGCTGGCGGACGTCGTATTCCTCCGTGTACAGGCCCGCCGGGCCGCACGCCGCGCGGTTGCGCTCGAACCAGCGCGCCGCGGCTGCGGCATCCCCGCACGCCTGCGCGACCTGCGCCATCCAGAACCCGCACAGCAGGAACGCGCCCTCGCTCTCATGCAGCGGCCGGGCGTCATGGCGGAACCGGTACACGTACCCGTCCTCGGTCAGCTCGTCGTGGACCGCGCGGACCGTCGCGCGGCTGCGCGGGTCGTCGGCCGGCATGGTTCCGCGGATCACCGGCAGCAGCAGCGCGGCATCCACCCGCGCGTCCTCCGGTGAGCGCTGCCAGCGGCCCGTCGGATGGACCGCATCGCCGAGGCTGGCCAGCAGCGCATCGGCCAGCGCGCTCCACCGGGCCGCCTGCCGCTGCCCCGGACCGTCGGGCGGCCCGCCGACCGCGGCGGCCAGGGAGCGCAGGCCGGACACGCACGCCAGGCGGGAATGCGTCCAGTGCCGATCCCCGAGTTCCCAGATGCCCGCATCGGGCTCGGACCAGCGCTTCTCGATCGCCCCGGCGGCCACCGCCGCCGCCTGCCAGTTCTCTTCCGCGAGCAGGTCCAGCCGGGCGGCCGCGGCGAACAGCTCCAGGCATTCCCCTAGCCCGTCCAGCTGGAACTGGCCGGCCACCCGGTTCCCGGCCCGGGTCGTCCCGCCCGGATACCCGCGCAACCGCACCCCGTGCTCGTCGGGAATGGGCTGCCCGGTCACGGTATAGGCCGGCACGAGATCAGGACCGTCGGCCAGGATCCGCTCGGTCAGGAACCGGACGGTCCCGGCCAGCAGCGGGTGCGGGCCGTGGGCGGCGACCGCCAGGCCCGCGTAACACTGGTCACGGATCCAGGCGTACCGGTAGTCGTAGTTACGGCCGCCTTCCAGCCGCTCGGGCAGCGACGTGGTGGCGGCCGCGACCATCGCGCCAGTGCCGGCCGTCAGTCCGCGCAGGACCGCGTAGGCGTGGCGGGCGTCGCGGGCCGCGATGAGGTCATCGCAGCGGGGCACCACCGTGGACCAGGTCTCCTCGGTCGCGGCCCACGCCTCGCCCGGATCGGGAGGCGGGCGATCCAGCGGCCGGTCGGAAAGCTCCAGGACGAGATCGTGGTGACCCTCCGCGGGGAGGCTCACGGTGAGGACCAGCCCGTCCGCGCTGGCCCGGGCCCGGGCCGCACCGGACCACCGGAACCAGATCCGGCCGCTGCGGCCGGTCCAGCACCCGCCAGCCCGGGACAGCCCCGTCATCTGGCTGCGCCCGAACCCGGCCCGGACGTCGAGCAGCACCTTCACCCGGGCCTGCCCGTCGACCGCCTCGATGCGCCGCAGGATCACCGCGCGGTGCGGGTCGGCCGGCATGGCCAGCGCCTCCCGGCACTCGGTGCGCGATGAGCCGACCCAGCGGCTGCGCCAGATCAGGCTGCCGCTCTCGTAGTAGCCGCCCCAGACATGCCACGGATCGGCCGGCGTGACCGCGTAGGCGCCCTGGCCGCCGAGCAGCCCGCTGAAGACCGCCGGGCTGTCCCACCGCGGCGCGCACAACCACGAGATGGCCCCGTCCGGCCCGATCAGGGCCCCCCTCTCCCCGTCGGCGATCAGCGCGTACTCACGCAGCACATGCGGCTGGAACGGTCCGGTCATGGACCCCTCCTGTCCCGCAGCACCCAGCGCAAACGCCGTTCGGCGCGTTTAGCCCGCCCCCTGCCGGGCAGCGGCTTCCGACATCACTGCGGCCCAGGAAGGCTTATCCAATGGAAACCCAGACCGTTGTCGTCACCGGCGCGAGCGCCGGAATCGGGCGCGCCACCGCGCGCCTCTTCGGGCAGCGCGGCGCCCGCGTCGCCCTGATCGCCCGCGGCCAGGCCGGGCTGGACGGCGCGGCCCGCGACGTGGAGGAGGCCGGCGGCACGGCGCTCGCGATCAGCGCCGACGTGGCCGACTACGATCAGGTCGTCGCGGCGGCCAGGAAGGTCGAGGAGCAACTCGGGCCGATCGACGTGTGGGTCAACGTCGCGTTCACCTCGGTCTTCTCGCCGTTCCGCGAAATCGCCGCCGAGGAGTTCCGGCGCGTCACCGAGGTCAGCTACCTCGGGTTCGTGCACGGGACGATGGCGGCCCTCGCGGTGATGCGTCCCCGGGGCCGGGGCACGATCGTGCAGGTCGGATCGGCGCTCGGCGAGCGCAGCATCCCGCTGCAATCCGCCTACTGCGGAGCCAAGCACGCCATCAACGGATTCACGTCCTCGGTTCGCTGCGAGTTGCTGCACGAGAACTCCGGCGTGCAGGTGACCGTGGTCCAGATGCCCGCCGTCAACACGCCGCAGTTCTCCTGGGTGCGCTCCAGGCTGCCCAACCAGCCCCAGCCCGTGCCGCCGATCTACCAGCCTGAGGTCGCCGCCCGCGGGGTGCTGTACGCCGCGGACCATCCGCGCCGCAGGCAGTACTGGGTGGGCGCCAGCACCGCGGCCACCCTCCTTGCCAACCGGGTGGTGCCGGCCGTGCTCGACCGCTACCTGGCCCGGACCGGTTACGCCGCCCAGCAGACGGCCCAGCCCGCCGAGCCCGGCCGCCCCGACAACCTGATGCAGCCCGTCGACGGCGGCAGCGGGCACGATTTCGGGCCGCACGGTGCCTTCGACGACAGGTCGCACGACCGCAGCCCGCAGCTGTGGATGTCCCAGCACGCAGGCGTATCCGCCGGGGCGGTCGCCGGGGCGGCGGTCATCGGGGCATTCCTGGCCGGATGGCTCGGACGCCGCCGGTGACGGCGCCGGCCGCGGGAACGGCCGCGGGCCGGGAACTGCAGATGATCCGGGTCGGCTACGGGGCGGCGCTGGTGCTGATGCCCGGCACGACGATCTTCCTCGCGACCGGCCGCCTTCCCGGCAGGCGGACCCGCCGGGTGGCGCAGGTGCTCGGGGCCCGGCACCTAGCGCAGGCCGCGCTGACCGCTGTCGCGCCCCGGCCCGGGGTATTCGCGATCGGCTGGCAGGTCGATGCGGTGCATGCCGCTTCGATGCTGCTGCTCGCCGCGGTCAGCCGGGCCGGCCGCAGTGCCGCCCTGACCGATGCGCTGACCGAGGCTGCGTTCGCCGCCGCGGGGTTTTCGGCGTCGATCAGTGCATCGGCGGTCCGTCCGCGAAGTCAGTGACGGCGGTAGGGTTCGGCATCGGCCTCCCGGAGCGTCAAGCCGAGGCCTGGCTGGTCCGGGTCGGGCGTCATGATCCCGCCGTCGGGATCTAGGGCGCCGTCGAAGAGCATCTGCTCGATCCGCTGGTGGTCGTGGAAGTACTCGACGTGCCGCAGGTTGGGCACCGCGACCCCGACCCGCGCGTGCAGGTTGGGTGCGCAGTGCCCGGAGACCTGCAGGTTGTGCGCCGCCGCCAGGGCCGAACCGCGCAGGAACTCGGTGATGCCGCCGCAGCGGGTCACATCCAGCTGCAGGCAGTCCACCGCGCCGGCGTCGATGAGCCGGGCCGAGTCGGCCAGCGACCAGCTGTACTCCCCGGCCGCCACGTCGGGTAGCACCTCGCGCCGCACCGCGGCGAGCCCGGCCAGGTCTTGGGAGGAAACGGGCTCCTCGAACCAGCTCACCCCGTACTGCGCGACCAGGTGGCCGACCCGCACCGCCTGCCCGGCCGTATATCCGCCGTTGGCGTCCACGTAGAGCTCGGCGGCCGGCCCGATGACGTCCCGGGCGAGGGCCACCCGCTCCAGGTCCCGCCGCTCGCTGGTGCCCCAGCTCTCGCCGATCTTGATCTTTACCCGCGGGATGCGGTCCTTCTCCACCCAGCCGGCCAACTGCTCACGGGTCTGGTGCTCGTCGTAGCTGGTGAAACCGCCGCTTCCGTAGACAGGGACGTTGTCGCGCGCCTGGCCGAGCAGCCGCGTCACCGAGACGCCGAGCACGCGTGCTTTGAGATCCCACAGCGCAATGTCCACCGCGGAGATGGCCGTCGCCGCGATCCCCGGGTGCCCGATGTTGCGCACCGCACGGGCCATGGCCTCGGCCGCTCCGGGCACGTCCATCGCGCTGCGACCGACCACGGCGCCAGCCAGCACGTCGGCGATGACGTCGCCGGCCGCGGCGGCCGCGTAAGTCCAGCCGATGCCTCGGGCCGTCCCGGCCCGGGCCGAAGCGAGCACCATGATGGTCTTGTCCCAGGCGAGCGTCCCGTCCGCCTCAGGCGCATCCGTCGGGATCACATAGGCGGTGGTCGTGATCTCCCGCACGACCAGCCCTTCATCGCGCACGCTGAACTCCTTCGCGTCATGCTCCGTCGTTAACTGGCTGACTGCTACCTGCACGGGCCGCACTCAAACGCGCTCCGGGTGACGAACGTCACAATCGCCGATGTTTACCTTCGCCTGTCTGGGCTAGGCGTGTGTCGTTCCCGAACCTAGGAGACAGGCGTTTGCTACCACGTGCCCAGCTGCGGGACCTTGCCGACAATGCGCTGCTGGCGCAGCTGCGCCCGCTGGCTAGGGACAGCCCGGAGCGCGCCGTGATCTGCGAGATCCTGGTTGAGCGCTACACCGGTATGGTCAGGTCCTGCGTCCGCCAGTACCGCGGCAGCCCCGTGCCGGCCGAGGATCTGATGCAGGTCGGATACGTCGGGCTGCTGAAGGCGATCAACAACTTCGACCCCGCGGTCGGGGAAAGCCTGTCGGCCTTCGCCCGGCCGTGTGTCAGCGGCGAGATCAAGCGGCATTTCCGCGACAAGCGATGGCAGGTGCATGTCGGCCGGCAGGAGCAGGAACTGCTGCTGGAGATGCGCAAGGCGAATGAGGAGCTAACGCATCAGCTCGGCCGGGCTCCCCTCGACGGCGAACTGGCGCTCCGGCTCGACGTCACCGAGGACGATATCGGCGAGGCGCGCCTCGCGAGCCTGGCGTTTAGCGCCTATTCCCTCGATGCCCCGCTGTCTGACCGGGACGACCCGGGGCAGCTCGCCGACCTGCTCGGCGAGGACGACGCGGCCATCGAGCTGGCCATCGACACCGAAGCGGTCAACTCTCACCTGGAGGAATTGCCGGAACGTGAGCAGCGGATCCTCGTCCTGCGGTTCTGGGGCAACCTGAGCCAGGCCGAGATCGGCGGCCGCCTCGGCATGTCCCAGATGCACGTATCCCGGCTGCTCAGCCGGGCGCTGGCCCATCTCAGGGACCGGCTGATCGGCGAACCGGCGGGACCGGAATGACGGAATGGCAGGACTGGCAGCGGTGGGTAGGGGACGTCGACTGGTCGGACTGGCGCTCGTGGCTGCGGCGCGTCGCCTCGACGGACTGGACGGCAGGCCCGTGGCCGGGCGCTCCATGGGACCCGGCTTCCGGGGCCGGGGAGGTGTCCCTGACCTTGCGGGCGTTCGGCGAAGATGAGCCGGGTGACGGGATCGGCGAGCATCTCGCGGCCGCCTGGCCAGCCTTCCGCGAATGGTGGCGCGAGGGCGCGGCCCGCCCGACAGCCGAGCAGGCCCGGGCGCGGCTCGAGGAGCACATGCCCGAGCTCATGCCGACGTGGCAGCGGCTGGCCAGCCTGCTCGGCGACGATCCCGAGGCGGCCGCCGCGCTGGCGCTATGGAACCCGCCGCCGTTCCTGACCGGCTGCTCGCAGGCGGCGGTGCTGCCCGGCGGCCCGGCGCTGGTCCGTAACTACGACTGGGACTACCGCCTGTTCGAGGCGGTGGTGGCCAGGACCGGGTATGGCGGGCGGCAGGTGCTCGGCATGCTCGACTGCCTGTGGGGGCTGCTGGACGGGGTAAACGACGCGGGCCTGGCCGTCTCGCTGACCTTCGGCGGCCGGCCGCAGGTCGGTGAGGGGTTCGGGATCCCGCTGGTGATCCGGTACGTGCTGCAGACATGCGAGACGGTCGATGACGCGGTGCGGAAACTGCGCCGCATCCCCGTGCACATGTCCTACAACGTCACGGCGATCGACCGGGACGGGCGGCGCGCCACGGTGTACCTGGCCCCGGACCGGCCCGCTCGGGTAACCAGCCTGGCCGTAGCCACCAACTACCAGGGCACGGTGGAATGGGCGCCGTACGCCGCGGCCATCCGGACCGTCGAGCGGCAGGAACACCTGGAGGGGCTGGTGGCGGCCGGGGCGGATGGCCCCGGCGTCGTCGCGGCCTGCCTGCGGCCGCCGCTGTACGCCACCCGTTTCGGCGCGGGCTTCGGGACCCTCTATACCGCCGAGTACCGCCCGGCCGAAGGTGCCGTCACTTATCACTGGCCGGAATGCACCTGGAGCCAGTCGCTGGACAATCTCCGCCCCGGCACTATCCAGGTCCGCCTCGGTGGCGCTGATCTCGCCTCGCCACGCGTCTCATCACCGGACGCCGCGGCGGAGTAAGCCCCAGCCGGCCGGGTAGCAGGCGCGCCATGACGCGCTTCGACACCGGCAAGCTCCAGCACGCGCTCACCGAAGCGGTCGACGGCGAGGTCCGGTTCGACGCGGGCTCGCGCAGCGCCTACGCGCAGGACGGCTCGAACTACCGCCAGCCCCCGATCGGCGTGGTCGTGCCGAAAACGGCCGACGCCGCCGCAGCCGCCGTGCAGGTCTGCCGGGATTTCGGCGCCCCGGTGCTGTCCAGGGGCGGCGGCACCAGCCTGGCCGGCCAGTGCTGCAACGAGGCCGTCGTCATCGACTGGACCAAGTACTGCCATGAGGTCATCTCCGTCGACCCGGGCGGCCGCACGGCGATCGTGCAGCCGGGCATCGCGCTGGACCGGGTCAACAACGCCGTCAAGAAGTACGGGCTGATGGTCGGCCCCAAGCCGTCCACCCACGTGAGCTGCACCATCGGCGGCATGATCGGCAACAACTCGTGCGGCTCCACGGCCCAGGCCTACGGCAAGATGGCCGACTCGGTACAGCGCCTGGAGATCCTGACCTACGACGGCCTGCGGATGTGGACCGGCCTGACCAGCGACGCCGACTACACGAACATCGTGGCCAAGGGCGGCCGCCCAGCCGAGATCTACGCCGGGCTCCGGGCGATCCGCGACAAGTATCTCGGCCAGATCAGGACCGGCTACCCCGACATCCCGCGCCGGGTGTCCGGCTACAACCTGGACTACCTGCTGCCCG
Organism: uncultured Actinomycetes bacterium; assembly: GCA_963795795.1. Classification (GTDB taxonomy): domain Bacteria; phylum Actinomycetota; class Actinomycetes; order Streptosporangiales; family Streptosporangiaceae; genus Palsa-504. The sequence continues at coordinate 123,681 of CAWCJS010000006.1, forward strand.
AGAAGCAGTTCCACGTGGCCCGGGCCCTGGTCGGCAGCGAGTCCACGCTGGTCACCGTGCTGACTGCGGAGATCAAGCTGGTGGAAATACCGAAGTTCCGCTCCCTGGTCGTCCTGGGCTACCCGGACATCGCGCAAGCCGCCAACGTCGTCCCGCTCGTCGTCCGGCACCACCCGCTGGCCTGCGAAGGCCTGGATGACGTGCTGATCTCGCTGGAACGCGAGGAGCACCTGGGCGGCGCGGCCCTGGACAAGCTGCCGGAGGGATCTGGCTGGCTGATGATCCAGTTCGGCGGCGACACCGAGCAGGAGGCGAAGGAGCGGGCCGACGCGCTGATCGAGGCGGTCAGGTCTGACGGGGAGCATCCCCGGCCGCACGTGGCCTACCTCGAGGATCCGGCCGTGGAGGACAACCTGTGGTCCGTCCGCGAGCTGGGCCTGGGCGCCACCGCCTACCCGCCGGGCCAACACGAGACGCACGAGGGCTGGGAGGACGCGGCCGTGCCGCCGGACCGGCTAGGCGACTACCTGCGTGACTTCCGCGTGTTGCTGGCCCGGCACGACTACCACGGCGCATCCCTGTACGGGCATTTCGGGCACGGATGCGTGCACACCCGGATCCCGTTCGAGCTGCGCACCACGTCGGGCATCGCGGACTACCGGTCGTTCGCGGAGGAAGCGGCCGACTTGGTGGTCTCCTACGGAGGCTCGTTGTCCGGCGAGCACGGCGACGGCCAGTCCCGGGGCGAGTTGCTGCCCAAGATGTTCGGCCCGGACCTGATGCGCGCACAGGGCGAGCTCAAGGCCCTGTTCGACCCGGACAACCGGATGAACCCCGGCAAGGTCATCCAGCCGTACCGGTTGGATGAGCACCTGACGCTGCGCGGCTGGTTCCCGCCGGAGCCGCGAACGTTCTTCGAGTATCCGCACGACCAGGGCAGGTTCTCCGCCGCCGCGTCACGGTGCGTAGGCGTCGGGAAGTGCCGCGGCGATGAGGGTGGCGTGATGTGCCCGAGCTACCGGGTCACCCGCGAGGAAGAGCACTCCACCCGGGGCCGCGCCCGGCTGCTGATGGAGATGGTCCGGGGCGAGGTGATCACCGGCGGATGGCATTCCGAAGAGGTTCGCGACGCACTGGACCTGTGCCTGGCCTGCAAGGGATGCCGGAAGGAATGCCCCGTCGGCGTGGACATCGCGACCTACAAGGCGGAGTTCCTCGCGCATCATTACGCGGGCAGGCTCCGCCCCGCGGCGCACTACTCCATGGGCTGGCTACCGCTCATCTCCGCCCTGGTGACTGCCGTCCCCGGTCTGCCCGGACTGGTGAACACCGTGACCCATACGCCGGGGCTTTCCTGGATGGCCAAACGGGCCGGGGGAATCGACCCGAAGCGGGACATCCCGCATTTCGCCGGGCAGCGTTTTACCCGATGGGCTGGCTCCCGTCCCCGCAGCGCCGCCGGGGGCCGCCGCGTGATCCTGTGGCCGGACACGTTTACCAACAACTTCAATCCCGAGATCGCCCGGGCCGCGGTCGCCGTGCTCGAACGCGCAGGTTTCCAGGTGGAGGTGCCCACCAGGCCGATGTGCTGCGGGCTCACCTGGATCTCCACCGGTCAGCTCGGCATGGCATCCCGGATGCTGCGGCGCACCCTGCGCGCGCTGCGGCCCGCGCTGCGGTCGGGCGTGCCCGTCGTGGTACTCGAGCCCAGCTGCGCCGCGGTGTTCCGGTCAGACGCCGCCGAACTGATCGGCTCGGACGACGCTCGGCTGCTGGCCTCGCGGACCAAGACCCTGGCCGAACTGCTCACCGAAGCCGCCTGGACACCCCGGGGCCTGCTCGACGAGCTGGGGGAGCAGCCGCCACCACGGGGCGTTCCGAGCCGGGCGGTCGTGCAGGTGCACTGCCACCAGCACGCGATCATGGGCTTCGACCCCGATATCAAGCTGCTAGGCCAGTGTGGCCTGGATGTTGAGCTGCTCGATTCCGGCTGCTGCGGCCTGGCCGGGAATTTCGGCTTCGAGCGCGGGCACTACGACGTGTCTTCAGCCTGCGCGGAGCGCGGGCTGTGGCCCGCCGCGCGGGACGCCGGCCAGGACACGGTCATGCTGGCGGACGGATTCTCCTGCCGGACGCAGCTGGCCGCCGGCCGCACCGGCCGGGAGGGCTGGCACCTAGCCCAGGTCCTCGAGCGCGTCACCCGATCACCAGGCGCAGCCACGGACGGTTAGCGGCAACCTGCGCCTTCATCCGGGCCGTTGCGACAGCGCTTCCAGTTTCGGTCTTCTTATGCCGGGTAGCCGACCGCCCATGGGACCAGGCGAATGGCCTGCGGCGGGAACTGACCGGCACCCCGATCCGCGGCAGGAGTCACAGGCGCAGCGGGACGACCGGAATCTCGGCGAGCTCCTCCAGGAACTGCGGGTCGCGGGCCTGGGCGTGCAGGTCCTGTTCGGGTTCTTGCTCTCGCTGCCGTTCACCAACCGGTTCACCCGGCTGAGCCCGGGCCAGCGGGACCTGTACCTGGTCAGCCTGGTGCTGGCGGCGGTCGCGACCGCGCTGCTGGTCGGACCGGTCGCCTATCACCGGCTGGTCTTCCGCCGGGGCCAGAAGGAACGGCTGGTGCGGGCGGCCAGCGTGATGGCCATCGTCGGCCTGGCCGCGGTTGGCCTGGCCGTCTCGGCCGCGGTCCTGCTGGTGACCAGCTATGTCGGCGGCGGCCTGGCCGCGGGCCTGATCACGGCCTTCGTCGCCTGCCTGTTCGGCCTGTTGTGGTTCGCGTTCCCGCTCGCCCGCCGCCACTAACCGCGCCGCGCCAGAAAGCGACAGGTCAGCGCTTAGGTGACTCCCCGCTCTGGAGTTCCCCGGCGCTCCTCTGCGCGCCCCGGTGACCAGCCAGCGCGGCCGCAGGTTTAACGTGACCGCGCCACCAGGGAACATCGCGTTCACCGCGACCCGCTGGCCGTCGGCCGCTCACTGCTGCGCGGCGCGCTCTTCAGCCCACTCGGAAACGCGTGGCCCGCGCTAACCGGCCTGGAGTGCGAGTGACCGTGCGATTCGGGCGCTGACTGACAGCTCGTGACCCACGGCGCCGTGCCGGACCGGCATGGGTGCGCGGTATTGCCGCTGACGGCCAGGAAGCTGAGCAGCGCCGCCAGGCCCAGCGCGACCGGGATGGCGATGATCGCGCGCCGCCTGGCGACCAGCCAAACCCGCCGGACGCTGGCCCTCGGCGGCAGCGACTCCGTTCGCGGCGCTCCGTCCTCCCGGGTCAGCCGGGTGAAGATCGCGAACATCGACCTGAGCCGGGGCTCGCCGCCTTCCAGGGCGCTCTCGATCCCCTGCAGCACCCGCTGCTGGCTGACCGGCAAGCTCACCACCGCCCACTGCCCGGGGAAACCAGGGCGAAACCCTCCCGTTCGCAGCCGGGGTAACGGGATTGAGGCTGCCCATCATGGGTAGCAGCCGTGACCAGTCGAGAGGAGGCGTCATGGCTACGGACAAGCAGAAGGAAGCCGCCCGGCGTAACATCGGCAAGGCCCGGCAGGCGCAGAGCGCCCGAGCGCGCGGTGAGGACGTTCCCCGCAGCGGCGAGGGCATGAGCACCGCCGACAAGGACAAGCTGGCCGACCAGGAGTTCGCCTTTCCCGAGGAACGCAAGGAGCCGCTGACCGACGCCCGGCATGTCCGGAACGCGATCGCGCGCTTCAACCAGGTCGAAGGCGTCAGCGATGCCGAGCGGGACAAGGCGTGGAAGCGGATCCGGGCGGCGGCGAAGCGCTTCGACGTCGAGGTTTCCGAATCCGACTGGCGGGACCTGGCCAAGGGCGGCAAGGACCGCAAGCGCTAGGCCGTGCCCGGCGGTCCAGGACTGGCCTTTTCTTACTGGGCGGGCCGCGCTTCAAACACTGCGGGGCACTCGAAAGGTGTCGATCGTCTTGCCGCGGGTAGAAGGGGCGGTCCGCTACCGACGTCAAGGAGATGCCCACTATGGCCAAGCGCCACATCGATCCGGTCCTACAGCAGCTGGCTCAGGCCATCAACGACTCAGGCCAAGCCGCGACCCCGGTCGTGGTCTCGGTGCACGGCACCGTACTTAGCGGCGCCCTGATCTCGGAGCAGAGGTACTTCAGCGAACTCGTGGAGGGAAGTCCCCTGATGAGCGCGCTGGAGCCGTCCTCTGGACTGCTGGGCAAGGAGTACACCAGCGAGGCGGAAGCCGCGACCGCCCGGCACCTGCATATAAGGGCGACGGGCAGTCGGAGCGACCCTGAGCTGGCCGATGGCCTGTGGCGCATCAGCCTGGAGGCCGTCGACGGATGGACCCTTCGCGCCGGCGCCGAAGCCGATCGAGGGCCGTTTGCCCGCCTGCTCGGCAACCCCTAGCTGCTGCTGGCATGCCGCTAGGGTTTGACCGGTGTCGCCGGTGAGGAACAAGGCCCGTGCCGGGCAGCACGATTTCGTAGTGGTGGCCAGCAGGCTGCCGGTGGACCGGGACGAGGGCCCGGACGGCGAGGCTAGCTGGCGGCCCAGTCCGGGCGGGCTGGTCACGGCGCTCGAGCCGGTCATGCGCGAGGCCGGCGGCGTATGGGTCGGCTGGTCCGGTGACGCGGAATCCGCTCCGGGGGCGTTCGAGGCCAACGGCCTGGACCTGGTGGCCGTGGGGCTGTCCGCGGAGCAGGTACGCGATTACTACGAGGGTTTCTGCAACGCGACCCTATGGCCGCTCTACCACGACGTCATCGCCCCGCCGCAGTTCGAGCGCCGCTGGTGGGAGGCCTACGTGGCGGTCAACCGGTCGTTCGCGGTCGCGGCGGCCGCCGAGGCGGCGCCCGGCGCGACGGTCTGGGTGCACGACTACCAGCTCCAGCTGGTGCCGCGGATGCTGCGCGAGCAGCGCGCCGACGTCCGCATCGGCTTCTTCAACCACATTCCGTTCCCCTGCTGCGAGATCTTCGCCCAGCTTCCCTGGCGCCGCCAGGTAATCGAGGGCCTGCTCGGCGCGGACCTGCTGGGCTTCCAGAGCCGGGCCGACGCGACGAACTTCCTGCGCGCCTGCCGCCGGGCCGCGGGCCTGCCGACCAAGGGCCACGCCATCCGGGTCCGCGATACCGACGGCGTGCGCGAGGTCCAGGCGGCGGCCTTCCCTATCTCGATCGACTCGGCGGCCCTGGAGGCGATCGCCCGGCGGGACGAGGTCAGGAAACGGGCCTCGGACATCCGGCTGGCCCTGGGCCAGCCGGATGTGCTGCTGCTGGGCATCGACCGGCTTGACTACACCAAGGGCATCTTGCACCGCCTCAACGCCTACGGCGAGCTGCTCGACGAGGGCCGGCTCGGCCCGCAGGCGGTCCTGGTCCAGGTCGCGAGCCCGAGCCGGGAGCGGGTCGAGGCCTACCGCGCGCTGCGGGACGAGGTCGAGCGGACCGTGAGCCGGATCAACGGCGAGCATGCCGAGGTAGGCAGCCCGCCGGTGCACTACCTGCACCAGTCCTATGCCCGGGAGGAGATGGCCGCGCTGTACCTGGCCGCCGACGTGATGCTGGTCACTCCGCTGCGAGACGGCATGAACCTGGTGGCTAAGGAGTACGTCGCCTGCCGCTACGACGAGAACGGCGCGCTCGTGCTCAGCGAGTTCACCGGCGCGGCCGACGAGCTGACCAGCGCGTTCGGAGTCAACCCGCACGACATCGACGGCCTGAAGGACGCCATCGTGCGCGCTACCACGATCGGCCCCGCCGAGGCCAGGCGCCGGATGCGGTCGATGCGCCGGCAGGTCCGCGGGCACGACGTGGCCTCCTGGGCGGCCAGTTTCCTCGACACGCTCAGGCAGACGCCGGGATAACCGTTTCAGCCTCGGCGGCCGGGGGCAGGGGAGGTATCGAGATCTGCGGCAGTGGAGCGGCTGCGCTTCCGGGCCGACTAGGCGAAGTCGAGGCAGATGGGCCTGGTTCCGCTTGTCTTTGCAGGTACAAGCGATCGATTCCAGGAGGTATCCGCCATGACTAATCCTGATGGGCCCCGGCACGTTGAGGTCGGCGATGATGGCCAGCCGGTCGCCGCTGCTGAGGTGACAACTAGCGCGGGAGCGGAGGGAACGGTGCGAGCGTCGCTGCACGCGCCGGCCGGGCACATTACTCCTGGCCGCCGGGCGAGCCTGGTTGATGCGGTCATGGATCTGCCCGAGGTGCAGGCTAGCGCGCGCATGGAGGCCTCGATCCCGCGCGGCGACGGCGAATCGCTCGAGCGCCTGCGGGAGCGGACCGAGAATGCGGTCACGCGTCCGGCCGGATCTACCACGCTGCTGGACGCGGATATTCCGTCAGGGAGCCAGCCGGAAGCCGATCAGGATCCCGACGATACGAGCTGAGCCGTCTGGAAAGGCATCCGCTCCAGGGGCCGCTGCGGGTCACCTGGTGGCGGATCCCGGCCGGAGACGTACCTCCGGCCGGGATGCCCGCACGGAATGGCTGAATACCCAGTGGGCGCGGGTGGATGACTGGATAGCCGACTACGCGGCTAGCAGCCGCTCAAAGAACGAGCGGTAGAGGCGCAGCCCCTGCCTGAGGTCCTCGGTTGAGACCCGGTCGCCGCCTGCCAAGCGCTCTTCAAGCCCGGCACGCTCGCTGGCGAACATCGCGGCCAGCCGCTGCATGAGCTCTGCTACGAGCGCGTCGGCCTGCTTGACCGCCCTGCTCGGCTCGTCGACGAACTCCGCCTGGATGTCCTTCCAGCGCATGGTCATGCTCTGCAGTTCGCCGTCCGCCAGCAAGCTGGCCCGCGGTCGGGCTTCAGCTGCGACGCTGCCCTCGTGGGCGGTGTCCGGGCCGCGGTGGTCGGCGGGCCCGGACACCGCATGACCTGCGGTGAGCCGGTCGCCGTCGTCGGCGTAGTCGTCATCGGCGTAATCGTCACCGAAGCCTTCGGGACCGGCCGGCGCCGGGACGTCCTCCTGGCCCGTCCAGGGGCCAGCCGCGGCGATCTGCTCGGTGGTCAGCCCACGGTCTTGGGTGTTGTCAGTGTCGTTCATCGTCCGCCTCACCGGCCTGTCCGCTGGTCGTAGTAATCCGGGTCCTGGGCCGCCGGACCTGCGCCGTCGCTTCCCGTGGCCGCCGGCCCGTCGGTCTGCCCGGTGGGGCTGATCCCCGGGTCTCGCGGATCCGGTACGCAGTGCCGCGCTGGCGACTGCTGGCGCCGGACGGCTCCGCCTGGCCGGTGGTGCCGTCTGCTGCGCCGTTTTCCGGGCGCAGCAGTTCGTCGAACAGGGACCGGTACCGCAGCAGCGCCTCGCGCAGGTCTTCGGTACTGGCCTGCTGAGTCTCGGAGCGTTGCCGCACGGCGTGCGCGAACCGGTAGTTCTCGACGGTGTCCGGGTAGTCGACCGATATCAGCTCGGCCTGCGCGTCGAAGTCCTTCATCGGGTAACCCCGCGCTTCCATGACGCGGGTGATGAGGATGTCGGCATCAGTCGTGGCTTGCTCGGGCTGATCCACGAAGTGCTCCTGCACGTCGCGCCATTCGTACGCGAAATTCAGGCGGGTGGCTTCCGGCAGCGGCTTTACGTCGAACTGAGCCCGCTGCTTCTCACGTGCGCGAAGGTCGGCCTCCGCGGCACGCTGGTCACCGCGGTTCTCTACCGCCCGGTCGTATTCCGGGCCGAAGCGTTCACGAAGCATCGCGGAATTGCGCTTTCTGGCCCCCATCGCGACCAGCGCGATGACGACCACCACAGCGATGGCGATTACGACCCATATCAGAGTAGCCATCAGATCCTCCTGTCATTGGATCTGCTTCCTCTACCCGGCCGCAGAAACTTAAACGATAAGCGCGATCCGGGAGGCTCAGCTCTTGTCGAGCCGGCGGATGGCGATCTCGTGCAGCAGCAGCCGAATGGCCGCCGCGATCGGGATCGCCACCAATGCGCCGATGATGCCGAGCAGCACGCCGCCGATCAGGACGGCGATCAGGCTGACGACCGCGGGCACCTGCACGGTCCGGCCCATGATCCGGGGCACGATCAGGTAGTCCTCGGCCAGCCGGTAGGCGACGTAGAAGGCGAGGGTGGCGAGCGCGACGGGCAGCGACACGGTCAGCGCGACCAGGCTCACCACGGCGCCGCCGACGGTCGATCCGATCACCGGGATCAGGTCGAGGATGGCCACGAAGATGCCGAGCAGGAGCGGGTAGGGGACGCCGAACGCGAGCAGCCAGAGGTAGGTGCCGAGCCCGGCGATCAGCGAGGTGATGAAGTTCCCGAGAACGTAGCCGCCGACCTTGGCGAGGATCTCGTCGCCGATGAGGATGGCCCGCGGCCGCCGCGAATGCGGCACGAGCTGGTAGGCGAACACCTTGATTCGCGGCAGGCCGGCCAGGAAGTAGATGCTGAGCACCACGATGGCGAGCATGGACGACGCGGTGGTCAGCACCAGTTTCCCCGCGCCGAGGATCCCGCCGGCCAGGGAGCCGCCCCGGCTAGTGATCAGCTTGGTCAGCCGGTCCTGGATGTGGTACTTGACGTTGAGCTTGCCCAGTCCGGAGTTGCGGTCCTGCAGGTTGTGCAGGTAGTGCGGGATCTGGTGGGCGAGCGCGGTGGCCTCGGAGGCCAGCGGCGGGATCGCGGCCGCGAGAAACCCGGCCGCGACCGCGGCGGCGCAGCCGATGACGACCAGGACAGCGGCCCACCGGGGCACGCGGCGGCGCACCAGCCAGCCGACGACCGGGTCCAGGCCCGCGGCGACGAACAGGGCCAGGCCGATGATGATGAGCACCGACCGCGCCCCGATGATCAGCTCGATCGTGCCGTAGGCCACCGCCACGCCGAACGCGGCCATCATCCCGATCATGAACGGGGAACGCCGGTTGACCGGCCGTCCGGGCGTGCCGAGGCCGCCGGTCTCCTCGGCCACGGCAGCGGCCGTCTCCAGGGCCTCCTGGACCCGGCTTTCGCTGCCGCGGCCCCGGTTCGTCGTCTCGGGCCCGGACCTCCTCCTGCGCCCGGATCTCGGCCGCCTCGGGCCCATCGTCTCGCACCGCGGTGGTATCCGCGCGGTTCACGTAACCCCGCCGTCGTGGCTCTCACTCATCCGGCGGATTAAATCCGCAGGCGCAGCTGCGCAATATAACGCCTGCGCAGCATGAGAACGACGAGCACAATTATCACGATGAGGACTACCGTCCCGATACCGATATACATTGTCTTTCCTTTCCTGGCAGCGCCGGGCGTCGATTGGGATGAGATTCCCGGCGCCATTGTCGAGATTGGGTTGCGATCCAGCTACCCTCACATGAGCTCTCAAACCGCAGGCGCAGTGCTCGCCCGGTCAGTGATCGCCGCCGGGCAGGATTTCGCGGGCCTTGGTCATCAGGCCTTCCTTGAGCACGCCCCACCGGTCCGGGTCGCCCTTCAGCAGCGCCATGGCGGCGTTCTTGGCCTGTTCGAAGGTGGCGTGCGGCGGAATCGGCGGAATATTGGGGTCGGTCCGTACGTCAAGCACCGTCGGCCGGTCGGCGGCCAGGGCCTGATCCCAGGCCGCGCCGACCTGGCCAGGCTCGGTGACCGCGATCCCGCGCAGGCCCAGGCTGCGGGCGAAGCCCTCGTAGGACACGTCGGGGAGCCGCTGGGATTCGGTGAATTTCGGCGCGCCTTCCATCGCCCGCATCTCCCAGGTGACCTGGTTGAGGTCGTTGTTGTGCAGCACCGCGACGATCAGCCGGGGATCGGTCCACTGCTCCCAGTAATGCTTGACCGTGATCAGCTCGGCCAGGCCGTTCATCTGCATCGCCCCGTCCCCGGCGAAGACGATGACGGGCCGGTCGGGGTGTCCGAACTTGGCGCCGATGCCGTACGGCACGCCGGGGCCCATGGTGGCCAGGTTCCCGGACAGCGAGCCGCGCATGTCGCCGCGGAACCGCAGCTGCCTGGCGTACCAGTTCGCGGACGAGCCGGAGTCCGCCGTGACGATGGCGTCCATCGGGAGCCGCGCGGACAGCTCGCGGAAGATCAGCATCGGGTTGACCGGATCGGCCGCCACCTCGGCCTCGGCGTCCATCGACCGCCACCAGCCGACCACCCCCGCCTCGATGGCCTCCCGCCAGGAGCGATCCTCCTTGCGCTTCAGGTGCGGGATCAGCGCCCGCAGGGCGGCGGCCGAGTCCCCGACCAGATTGACCTCGTAGGGGTAGCGCATCCCGATGAACTTGCCGTCGATGTCGATCTGGACGGCGCGGGCCTGGCCGAACTTCGGCAGGAACTGCGTGTAGGGGAAGCTCGAGCCCACGGTCAGCAGCGTGTCGCAGTGCATCATCATCTCGTAGCTCGGCCGGGTGCCCAGCAGCCCGATCGAGCCGGTCACGTACGGCAGCTCGTCGGAGAGCACGTCCTTGCCCAGCAGCGGCTTGGCCACCCCGGCGCCGAGCAGCTCGGCGACCTCCTCGAGCTCACGGCGTGCGCCGCGGGCGCCCTGCCCGGCCAGGATGGCGACCTTGGAACCGGAATTCAGCACCTCGGCGGCCTCGATGATCGCGTGGTCATCGGGACAAGCGACCGGCCAGCTGGTCCCCAGCGACGATGGCACCATCTTGAACTCGTGGGTGGGCGCTGAGTACTCCAGTTCCTGGACGTCGGAGGGAATGATCAGCGCGGTGGGCGCCCGCTCGGCCATGGCGGTGCGGATCGCCCGGTCCAGCACGTTGGGCAGCTGCTCGGGAACGGTCACCATCTGCACGTACGGGCTGGCGACGTCCTTGAACAGCGAGAGCAGGTCGACCTCCTGCTGGTAGGAGCCGCCCATGGCGCTGCGGCTGGTCTGGCCCACGATCGCCACGACGGGCACGTGGTCCAGCTTGGCGTCGTACAGGCCGTTGAGCAGGTGGATGGCGCCCGGGCCCGAGGTCGCCATGCAGACGCCGACGCGGCCGGTGAACTTGGCGTACCCGACGGCTTCGAAGGCGGCCATCTCCTCGTGCCTGGCCTGGACGAACTGCGGCTTGTTCTCGGCCCGGCCCCAGGCGGCCAGGATCCCGTTGATCCCGTCGCCGGCGTAGGCGAATACGTGCTGCACGTCCCAGGAGCGCAGCCGCTCGAGCAGGTAATCGGCAACTGTCGGTGCCATGTGCTGTTCCTTCCGTGGCCCGTTGATCGGTCAGGCGTTACCGCCGGAGGCACCGGCGATCAGGTGATCGGCCGCGCGGGCGGCCACGGCCATGATCGTCAGCGCGGGGTTGGCGCTGCCCTGGGTGGGCAGCACGCTGCCGTCGGTGAGGTAGAGGTTGGGTACCGCGAAGCTGCGGCAGTTCTCGTCCACGACGCCGTGCCGTTCGTCGCGGGCCATCCGGGCCCCGCCGACGAGGTGGGCGTAGCGCTGGATGGTGATGACCTCGTCGGCGCCGGCCGCGTGCAGGATGTCCTCCATGACCGACTGCGCGGCACGGGCCAGGGCCCGGTCGTTGTCGCACTGGGAATAGGAGAAGCGGGCCACCGGCAGGCCGTAGGAGTCCTTCTCGTCGGCGAGCGTCACCCGGTTCTCCGGCAGCGGCAGGAACTCGCACAGTGCGCCCAGGCACGACCAGTGCACGTAGTCGCTCATGTACTCCCGCAGCGCGGTGCCCCAGTGCCCCTGGGCGGCGACGTGCTCGGCCCAGGTGATCGGCAGCGGCGAGACGGTCTGGATCGAGAACCCGCGCTTGCAGTCTCGGGAAGGGTCGGTCTCGTAGAACTCCTCGGTGCTCACCTCGGGCGGCGGCGCCTTGTACATCCGGACCTCGGCGTCGAAGCGGCCCGCGGTCTGCGGCGCGCCCTGGACCATGAGGTAGCGGCCGACCTGGTCGAAGTCGTTGCACAGGCCATCGGGGAAGCGGCCCGACGCCGAGTTCAGCAGCAGCCGGGGCGTCTCGATCGAGTACCCGGCCACGGCCACCATCGCGGCGCGCTGGAAGCGCTCCCGGCCGCCGCGGACATAACGCAGTCCGGTCGCGCGGCCGGTGCGCTCGTCGACGGTGATCCCGGTGACCATGGCGTCGGCGCGTACCTCCGCGCCGTGCGCCAGGGCATCGGGGACGTGCGTGATCAGCGGCGACGCCTTGGCGTTGACCTTGCAGCCCTGCAGGCAGAAGCCGCGGTAGATGCAGTGCGGCCGGTTCCCGAACCGCCCGTTGGCGATCGCCACCGGGCCGACCTTGGCGGTGATCCCGAGCCTGGCCGCGCCGCGCAGGAATACCTCGCCGTTCCCGCCGACCGGATGCGGCCGGTAGGGGTAGCCGTGCGGGTCTCCCCACGGCCAGCGCTCGCCGGCCACGGGAAGCTCGTGCTCGATCTGCTCGTAGTACGGGCGGAGCTCGGAGTAGCTCATCGGCCAGTCGGCCCCGACGCCATCAAGCGTGCGGGTCATGAAATCGCTCGGGTGGAAGCGCGGCGTGTACCCGGCGTAGTGGACCATCGAGCCGCCCACGCCCCGCCCGGAGTTGTTCGAACCCATCGGCACCGGGTCGGTGCCGGCGATCACCCGCGGGTCGGTCCAGTACAGGTGGTGGGAGCCTGCCTCGTCGCTCACCCAGTCCGTGTCCGGGTCCCAGAACGGGCCGGCGTCCAGCGCCGCCACCTTCCAGCCGGACCGGGCCAGCCGCTGCAGCAACACCGAGCCGCCCGCGCCACAGCCGACGATCACCAGGTCGATCTCGTCCTCATCGGCGAACTGGCGCATATCGCGGCGGAGGCGATGGTTGGTCCTGGTGCCGTCATTGGGCAGCAGCCAGGCCGATTCGTTCCGGGCTCGGACATCTTCCCGCAGACCCATCAGGCCCCCTCCTTGACGGGGTCCTCGGCAGGCCGCGCGTCGCGGACCTCGAACGGCTCGAGCTTGCCGACCCCGGCGTTCTTGTAGCCGCGCGGGTAAGCCGGGCCGGGGAAGCCGATCTCGGTCCAGGCGAACGGATGAGCATAGAAGGCCGTGCAGGCGTACCGAGTCCACAGGCTCCATACGCGCGCGGCCGGCAGCCCGTGCCAGTCGGCGGACTTCAGGTCCTGGACGGACTGGACCAGCGCCGCCTGGTCGGCCCCGGGGGCGTCGGCGAACGAGGTGCCGCAGCGCCGCCCGGCATCCGCGTCGAGATACGACAGCGTGTCCCGCCAAGCCTGACCGTCCTCAGGCATGTCCGCATATCGCCAGCCGTCGGTCTCGCCCGCCGCCAGCCGGGAGTCGACCATCTCGCACACCGGGACGGCCGGCCCGCCGTCCTGTCCGGTGAGCAGGTTGAGCAGGGCCCGGGCGCAGGGTGCCTCCGCTCCGGTGAAGAACGTCAGCGCCGCGGGCGGCCCGATCCTGGCGGTCACCACGCCTGCGGTCACCTGATCCCAGTGCGGGGCCTGGCTCAGCACGTCGAAGCCGGGGAACCGGCCGACCCGGCCGGCGTCGCGTTCCATCTCTCCGCTCACTGCTCCCGCCGCAAGATCGCGGCCAGCAGGCCCATCCCGCCGACCATGGTGACCAGCAGCGGAGCTAGCAGCGGCGGCCCCATCTCCATGTTGTAACGGGCGTTCCGCCAGCCTCCCGGCTTCTGTCCGATGCCGCGGGCGTGCAGGTAGAGGCCCTGCAGGCCGTTGGCTACGATCGCTGCCGAGGCGATGGGCAATGCCGTCTTCGCCATCCGGCGGCTGCAGAACCCGGCGACCCCGGCGGCCGCGCCGACCGGCCCCAGCACGACCGGCAGCCACATCATCTTGTTGCCGAAGCTGGCGCTGTCATGCTCGAAGTAGATCTCCGCCGCCGTCACCAGTGCCCCGGCCGCGGTCAGAGCCGACAGGCTGCGCTCGAAGTGCCCGGTCTGCACATTCCGCACCATCCGGTCGATACCGTGCACGGTCTGGCCGGCCGCACTGCGGCGGGCACGCCGAGATGTCATGTGCTCCTCCTGATGGCCGTCGAAACGCGGGGTTCTCTCCTGCGGCTTCCCGTTCTCGCTCGGACGGTGGCACTACCCCGCCAGCCCGTGCCAAACCTGGCGTACGTCGCGGCCTGAATCAGCAATCCGGAAACCAGCGCGTTAGCCGGATAGATGGCCGGTTCGGAGGTAGGTATGACTGGCAGCGGCTAGTTCCCGATTGCGGGGGAAGATGAAGGGCAGGGCTGGCGGAAGACATAATGCCGAGCCTCGACACGACATTCGACTCCGGCACCCTCCATGTGCTGAGGGCGGACGTGCAGGTCCTGGCCAGCCGGGCCGGCTTCCCTGGCCACCGAGTCGGAGACATGGTGCTGGCCGTACACGAACTGGCGGCCAACGCGGTCCACCATGGTGCGGGAGCAGGACGGGTGCGGATCTGGAATCTGGCCGGAGCGCTCTACTGCCAGGTCGACGACGGCCCGCCCGCGTTCGGTGGCCCGGCCGCGCCGGCCGCCGGTCACGAGGACGGCGAGGCGGAGAGCCCCTCCAGCCCCAGCGCAGCGAGCTCATGGCAGGCCACACCCGGTCACGGCCTCTGGGTGGTACAGCAGGTAGCTGACCAGTTGCAGGTCACGTCCGGTGTGCAGGGCACCCGGGCCACGGTGACCTTCAACCCATCGCCTGAGCGGCGGTAAGGCCCCATGCCTAAGCTCGACCGGCCGCCTCGATATTCTCCTAGCCACCATCACGTCGATACCCTGGCCGTCTCGGCCATCTGGCCGGCCGGGCTTTCGGTGATCCGGTTGACAGCAGGGTTCTGCGCCGGTACGGCCCAGGTCTCCCAGGAGGGAGGCGTGCAAGTGACAGCGCGGGTAGATCCGGAACCGGCTGAGGCCAGGCTCCGGGCCATTCAGTCGATAATGGATGCGGCATTGTCCGGCCTTGATGATCGAGAGCTGCTGGCCGAGCTCCTCGACCGGGTCAGGGGGATCCTGCGCGCCGATACCGCTGCGGTCTTGCTGCTGGACTTCTCATCCGGCCAGCTGATCGCGACCGCGGCCGCGGGGCTGGAGGAAGAGGTACGCCAGGGCGTGCGCATCCCGGTGGGCCGGGGGTTCGCCGGGCGGATCGCCGCCGGGCACCAGCCGGTGATCCTGGACCACGTGGATCACACGACCGTGCTGAACCCGATCCTGTGGGCCAAGGGCATCCGGTCCATGATGGGGGTGCCGATGGTGGCGGGCGGCCGGGTGATCGGGGTGATGCATGTCGGCTCCCTGACATCCCGCCGGTTCACCGGTCTACGACATCGAGCTGCTGCAGATGGCCGCGGACCGGGCCGCCGCGGCGGTGCAGTCCATGACGGCTCAGGCCGATCGCATCGCGGCGGCCGCGCTGCAGCGCAGCCTGGTTCCCACAGCGCTGCCGGCCGTGGCCGGGGCGGAGCTGGCCGCCCGTTACGTCCCGGGCGACGGGGGGGTGGGCGGCGATTGGTACGACGTGTTCACGCTGCCGTCGGGCGAGCTGTGCGTGGTGATGGGCGACGTGGCCGGCTCCGGCCTGCAAGCCGCGGTGATCATGGGGCGGATGCGCAGCGCGCTGCGCGCCTACGCGCTGGAGACCAGGGATCCGGCCGAGGTCCTGGCCCGGCTGGACCGCAAGATGCAGCACTTCGAACCCGATGCGATGGCCACCGTGCTGTACGCGGTCATCGACCCGGCCCTGGACCGGATGCACGTCTGCCTGGCCGGGCATTTCCCGCCGGTCATCGCCCGCCCGGGGCAGCAAGCGGAACTGGCCCCGGTCACGCCGGGCATCGTTATCGGCGCTTCCCCCGGGGCGCAGCGGCCGGTGACCACCGTGCCGATCCCGCCCGGCGCCCTGGTGTGCTTCTACACCGACGGCCTGATCGAGCGCCGGGGTGAGGTAATCGACGAAGGGCTGGCCCGGCTGTGCCGGGCGGTCACGGCGGAACCCGCCGAGGCGGCCTGCGCCGCGGTGATGCGAGCGCTGGTGGGCAGCGAGCCGGCCCGCGACGACATCGCCCTGCTGATGTTCAGGCGCCAGGCCGATCCGCCCGTCACCGGCATCGCCGGACAGGAGGCGGACAGTGACCCCTGAGGCCGGGTTCCCGGTGCAGATGGTCAGCGGCGTGCCCGTGGTGGCGGCACCCGAAGAGATCGATATCGCCAATGCCGGCCAGCTGCGGGCGGCCCTGCTCCAAGCAGCCGTGCACGGGCACGGCCGGTTCGTGGTCGACCTGACCAGGACCCGGTTCTGCGACACGGCCGGGCTGCACGCGCTCGTGGCCGCGCACCGGCGGACGCTGACCGAGGGCGGTCAGGTGCTGCTGGTCATACCCGGAACCGGCGTCCTGCGCATCTTCGAGATCACCGGCCTTGACCGGGTGATCCCGCACGCGGTCAGCCTGGAAGAGGCCCTCGCGCAAATGCCCGGGATATAGATCCGGGCGCCGCTGGGCCCGCAGCTTCATCAGGCCTGGCGGGTCTGGTGTCTGCCGGCGTACTGTTTGGAGTGCAAACCTGAGGAATGCGCCGTTGGGTCCAGACCCTGCCCCGGCTACTGTGGCAGAGGGCGGCGGTTATGCGCGGGTGTAGAACTGGAAACCAGCACGCGTGATGGTCATGTTGTCGTGGCCCTGCGCGGGGAACTGGACGTTAGCGGCGCGGCGGGCGTCGAGGCGGCCATCGCGGCCGAGGTGGTGCCGGGTCAGAGCCTGATCATTGACATGTCGGCGCTGGACTTCTTGGATTGCGCCTCACTGGGCGCTTTGCTGAGGGTGCAGGGGCTGGCCCGGAGCTTCGGTGGCGATGTGGTCTTGGCCGGGCCGCGCGGCGTGCGCGGCGGCTCCTGGTCCTGAGCGGCCAGGATCAGGTGTTCTGGGTTCATCCCAGCGTGGAGGCCGCCGTTGCGAGCATCGGCAGCCGCCGGAGGCTGTACGCTGTCGCCGGGGCCTGCGGTGAGCGCTGGACCCCCTGGGAGGGCAGCGCCGTTGGGTACTGGTACCGGGTGATCGCGACCGGGGCAGCGGCGGCCCTGGCGGGTTCGCGGCGCGCCGGGATGCGCAGATGACTGACCGCCGGACTCGGTCGTGTGGGGGCAGCTGGCCGCGCATGCGGCCGGACATGGCCGGCGGGTGTCGGTCGCCGACGTGTGCGAGGTCGCGGTCAGGTCGGCTCAGCTGAGCGGGGCGTGGCTGGCGGCCGCGCGCAACGGTGAGCCGGATTTCGTGATGTGCGTGACGGATCTGGTCAGCGAGCAGCTGCCCGAACTTCAGCTGACCCTGGGAGAGGGGCCGTGCCACGACGTGCTGGCGTCGGCCGCTCCGGTCCTGGCCGGCGACCTGGACGATGCGGAGTACAGCCGCCGGTGGCCCGCGTTCACCCCGGCCGCACGCCAGCTCGGCGCCGGGGCGGTTTTCACGTTCCCGCTGATCGTCGGGGCGATCCGCGCCGGGGTGTTCGGCCTGTACCGCGGCTCGGCTGGCCCGCTGTCGGACAGGCAGCTCGGTGACCTGCTCATCCTGGCTGATGTGGCGACCGTGATGCTGCTCGGCAGCGTCGACGGTGACGGGGAGATCGAGGACGGGGCTAGGCTGGACGGGCAGGCGCCGGACCTGGCGCTGCACCGCGCCGAGATCGATCAGGCCACGGGCATGCTGACGGTCCAGCTCGGCGTTTCGCCGGCGGAGGCGTTCGTCCGGCTGCGGGCTTACGCTTACTCTCAGGACCGGCGTCTGGCGGAGGTGGCCGGCGACATCGTCGCCCGGCGCCTGCGGCTGCGCCGGGATCCGGGTCAGGATGGCGGCCCATGACATATCCGACCGCGCTAGCTGTACTCTCTGGCAGCGCCACCGCGAGTCCCCCTGTCACAGGCGGAAGGTGATTCAGATGGACACCGAGCTGCTATCGGACACCTTCGTGGACCTGGCCGACACGATGGTCGCCGACTTCGACGTCATCGACTTCCTGCACATGCTCACCGACCGCAGCATCCGGCTCCTGGCCGCGTCGGCGGCCGGGGTCATGCTGGCCGACCCCCGCGGTGAGCTGCGTGTCGCGGCGGCCTCCAGCGAGAAAGCCGACCTGCTGGAGCTGTTCCAGCTGCAGAACGACCAGGGGCCCTGCCTGGAATGCTTCCGTACCGGCCAGCCCGTCACCGCCGCCGACCTCACCGGCCCGGACCAGCGATGGCCCCGGTTCGCGCAAGCCGCCACCCAGTCGGGGTTCCGGGCCGTGCAGGCGCTGCCGATGCGGCTGCGGGATCAGGTCATCGGCGCGCTGAACCTGTTCGCCGAGGGGCCAGACCCGTTCGACCCGGCGGACCTGCGCATCGGCCAGGCCTGGCCGATGTGGCGACCATCGGCCTGCTGCAGGAGCGGAACGTGCGCCGCCGCGAAACCGTCGCCGAGCAGCTCCAGGCCGCGCTGAACAGCCGGGTGAGCATCGAGCAGGCCAAGGGCAAGCTCGCCGAACGGCTCAGCATCGACATGGACCTTTCCTTCGCCATGCTGCGCGACCACGCCAGGAACAGCAACCGGCTCCTCACCGACGTCGCCCGCGACTTCGTCGAAGGCGCCACCGCACAGTTCCCCCCGCCACCGCGGCGCCGGCCGCGCCGCCTAGTAGCCAGCTCGGCTCACGACCGATCCAGGTTCCATCCATGCCTGCTCATATGCGGACCGTAAAACCACCGCCCGTTCGGCATAATTAGGATTCTTTTTTCCCGAACGAGCGATGGTGCCTGCCCGCGGACCCGCCAGGCGTCCCCGGCTCGACGATCACCACGTTGGCTCCCTGTACACGGTCAGATTCGCCTTCAGATCGCGCGGGAACGGAACCGGCCGGTGGCGGGCTCTCGATGCGGATCATTATCGAAAAGATCGCCACGGTTACCACGTTGCGCATCGCCAGAACGGCGCTGACTTCAGGATTACGAAACCCTGTCACCTGTCCCCCTTGTTTGTTTACCGCTTCCTCGGGGAGTGGTCAGTCGTGAATTCAAGCATTGCCCGTGTACTGGAAAACGCGGCGGCAAGGAGTGCCGTATGGTGGGCTTGACGGTCCGCGCTACGGTTTTGTCCGTAGCGCGGGTCCGGGCCGCGCTGGAGGCGCGGATGCCGCGCGAGCGGAGGTGGCGGGTGGCGGTCGGATCTGACGCGCAGATTACTGATCTGACGGTGAATGATCATGCCTGCCTGACGTTCGGCGAGCCCGAGGAGCTGTTCGACCTGACCGCCGCATTTGTGCGTGACGGGCTGGCTGGCGGGCTGAAGGTCGTATGGGTGAGCGAGGCGGGGGCGCAGCGGGCCGTCTCGGAGCTGACGCGGCGCGGAATAGCGGTGGAGCCAGCGCTGGCATCTGGGCAGATGGCGGCGGCCGGGTCTGAGAGGCGTCTGCTGTCCGGACAGGCGTTCAGCGCAAGCCAGGCGATAGGGTGGCTGAACGGGCAGATGGCGGCCTGCCGGCACGAGGGGTTCCCCGGCCTGCGGGTGGCGGTGGACATGAGCTGGGCGCTGCGGCCGGTCACCGGGGTGGAGCAGCTGCCCGATTTCGAGGAAAGCGTCGCGGCGGCGCTGGTCGACACCACCGTCTCGGTGTTGTGCCAGTATGACCGGGAGCGGTTCGACCCGGTCACGCTGGCGACGGTCACGGCCTTCCATACCCGGTCGGTGGCGGCGGCGACCTACCACGCCGACGCGATGCTGCGGATCTGCCGCCAGTACGCGCCGCCCGGTATCCGGCTGGCCGGGGAGATCGACTACAAGAACGAGGAGCCGCTGGCGCTAGCGCTGGCTGAGGCGATCCGGCTCGAAGGGGATATCACCGTCAACATGACGGGACTGGCGTTCATCGACGGCTCGTGTGCCCGGATGATCGTGGATGCCGCGCGGGGCATGGCCGCGTCCCGGTCAGTGGTGTTGCAGTGCCACCCCGGGATCGCCGCCACGTTCGCCATCCTGGGCGCAGACGATGTCCCAGGCATCAGCCTGGTGAGCGCGCATGACCGATGATGCCCGCAGCCGCCGGCTGCCGCCTGACCCGGCGGGAGGCAGGCTGCGAGGTGCGGGCGGCGGGGAGCCGCCGGTCCTGGATCAGGTTTTCGACGGTGATTCGCTGTATTCGGTGCGGGCGGCGGTAGCAGCTCACGCCTCGCAGGCCGGGATGCCGGAAGGCCGCGCCAGGGATCTGGTCCTGGCGGTGCATGAGCTGGCCGCCAATGCGGTTCGCCATGGCGCCGGGCATGGCCGGCTGCGGCTGTGGGTGACAGAGGACACGGTGCGCTGCGAGGTCACCGACGACGGCCCGCCGAAGCCGGCCGACGGCACAGATGCGGGACCCCGGGACATGGCGCTGTGGCCCGTGGAGCCCGGCCACGCGCTGTGGCTGATCCGCCAAGTCGCTGACCAGGCCAGCTGGGATGCTGGCCCGTCCGGTACCACCGCCACGGTGAGCTTCCGTCTGGGGCCGCCGGCGCCGTTCCGTCTCGCTCAGCGATTCCAGGACGGCTGCGCCATCCTGGCCGTTACTGGCCAGCTGGACCTGGGTTCAGCGGGTCAGTTCGCTGATGTGGCCGGTGACCTGATCACCGCGACCCCAGGCCTGCGCTTGGTCCTGGACCTGTCCGGTCTCACCATGTGGGATTCCTCCGGCCTGACCGCGCTGATTACCGTCCAGCGGCGGATCAGCCGTGACCCTGCAGCCCGGATGGTCCTGGCCGGCCTGCCAGGCCACCTCGTCCTGCGCCTGCGCGAGGCCGAGGTGGCCAGCCGGTTCACCCTGGCTGACACGAACGGTGACGCGGTGCGGATGGCCGTCCGACCGGGATGATGCCCGACGCGGGCCAGCGGTATCAGCGTCCGGTGCAGCGCGGAAACGGAAATGTTTAAGTTGCACCTGGCGGGTAGCTGGCAGCCACAGGATCGCCTGATCTCAGGGCGCTCATCCGGAAACGCTGTTAGGAGCTCCCTTGATCGTTCTTGGCGTCATTCTTCTCATTATCGGGTTCGTCGCACAAATCGCCATCATCTGGACGATCGGCATCGTCGTCGTAGTGGCCGGCGCGGTCCTGGCCTTGCTCGGGATGGCCGGTCACGCAGTCGGCGGCCGCAGGCACTACTTCTGATCGTGGCACTAGGCGCGACGGCTAGTCCGCCGAACGACTGCGGGCCAGCCCGCGCCAGCGCCCTCGCGGCCGACGGCCTGGAAGTCCCCAGGCCGTTGCGGCTGCTGCTCACGGCGGGCTGGAGCCTGACCGAGTCGGTCGGACTGCCCGCGGCGGCCTACATCCTCGCCGCCTGGATCGATGGCCGCGACGCGGGCCTGGTTGCGGGACTAGCGGCCATCTGGCTCACCGCGGTCATCCGCAAGGCCGCGACCGGATCTGTGCCGAGCCTGCTGACGATTTCCGCGGCGGTGCTCACGGTGCAGACCGGGGTCGTGCTAGCCACCGGCGAGCTCTGGCTCTTCTTGCTGCAGTTCCCGCTCGCCAACCTCTGCATGGGCGTCCTGTTCGCCCGGACGGCCAGCGGCCCGAACCCGCTCGTGGCCCGGCTGGCGGCTGACGTGGTCGCGCTACGGCAGCCGACCGCCCATTACCCGGACCTGGACCGCTTCTTTCAGGGGGCGACCTGGTTGTGGGCGGGCATCTTCGTGCTGCTCGCGGCCGGCCTGGCGGTGCTGATGGTGACCGAGCCGACCAGTATCTTCCTGACGCTCTCGACCGCCGCCACGGCCGTGCTGGTCGTCGCCGGAACCGGCGTGTCCACCTGGTGGTTCCTCTCGGTGCTGCGCAGGCTCGGGCTAAGGCTCCGTTTTGCCCCGAGCCGGATGTAGCCTTGGGGTCCTACATGTCCCATCCGCGAGGTTTCGCAGGAAGATTGCCCATGGACGTATACGGCGGACAGACACCTATGGCCGCGTATCTGCGCGAGCACCGCGACAAGGTCGTGGGCCGATGGTGCGAGCTGGCGGTGACGGATGTCCGGGGGCGGATCTCGCCCGCGGAGTTGCGGCACGAGCTGGACGACCTGTACTCCCTGCTGCTCAGGGTGATGTCGCAGGAGGACGAGGACGCGCCCGGTGAGCTGCGGGCGGCGCTCGACGAGATGTCGCGATCCCGCGCCGTGAACGGCTTCACTCCCAGTGAGACGGCGCTGTGCGTGTTCTCGGTGAAAGACGCGGTCTACGAGCTCGTGGCGGACACCGCCGAGCTGGTGCCGGAGTTCCTCGCGTTCTCCCGCATGGTCGACAACCTCGGCCTGCGCACCTTCGAGACCTACTCGGCCATCCGGGAACAGATCATCTCCAACCAGACGACAGCCATGCTGGAGCTATCGACACCGGTGGTGCAGCTATGGGACGGCATCATCGCGGTCCCGCTGGTGGGCACGCTGGACTCGGCCCGCACTCAGCTCGTCATGGAGAAGCTGCTCGATACCCTGCTCGCCACCGGCGCGGAACACGCCGTCATCGACATCACCGGCGTGCCGACAGTCGACACCGAAGTGGCCCAGCACCTGCTCAAGACCGTGAGCGCGGCCCGGCTGCTGGGCGCGCAGTGCACGATCTGCGGCATCCGGCCGCAGGTCGCGCAGACGATCGTGGCACTAGGCATCGAGTTCGGCGACATCGCGACGAAGGCGAACCTCGCCGACGCGCTGGCGCTAGCGCTCACCCAGGCCGGGCTGAAAGTCGTGCCGGCCTGATGGAGCGCGTGCCGATCGTCAAGATCGGGCGAACGCTGTTCGTGTCGATCCAGATCGACCTGGAGGACGAGAGCGTCGTGCGGCTCCAGGAGGACCTGGCCGACGCGCTGACCGCCACCCACGCGAGCGGTGTCATCATCGATATCACCGCCATGGAGATCGTCGATTCGTTCATCGGCCGGATGCTGACCATGATCGGTTCCATCTCCCGGCTGTTTGACGCTGAGACGGTCATCGTTGGCATGCGCCCGGCCGTGGCGATCACGCTGACCGAACTCGGACTGTCGCTGCGCGGGGTCCGTACCGCACTCAACGCGGAGAAGGGGCTGGCGCTCCTGAACGGCCCGGCCTGATGGACGAACTGCCTATCCGGTCCGGCGATGACGTGGTGCGGGTCAGGCAGCACGTCCGGGTGGCGGCGGCGGACAGCGGTCTGTCGCTGGTCGACCAGACGAAGGTGGTGACCGCCGCGAGCGAGCTGGCCCGCAACGCGCTCGTCCATGGCGGCGGCGGCACCGCCCGCGTGGAACTCGTCAAGGCCGACAACGGGCGCAAGGGCGTCAGGATCGGCTTCACCGACGATGGACCCGGCATCGCTGACATCGGTCAGGCGCTGACCGAGGGCTGGACTACCGGCGACGGACTGGGCCTGGGCCTGTCCGGGGCCCGGCGGCTCGTCGACGAGTTCGAGCTGACTTCGCAGCCCGGCAGCGGGACCAGCGTCGTGGTCGTCAAGTGGTCACGCTGAACTGGCCCCTGAGTGCCCCGGCACCCGGCGACATGCGCTGGCTCCGGGTCGAGGACCCGAGCGCCATCGCCGCGTGCCGCAGCGCGGGCGTGGCGCTGGCCGCCCGGCTCCGGTTCCCGGCTTCGCGCCTGGACGAGATCGCGCTGGCGGTCACCGAGGCCGCGTCGAACCTGCACAAGCACGCCCGCCAGGGATCCCTGCTGGTGCGCATCAGCCGCGACGCTGACCCGCCGGGCATCGAGCTCATCACCGTCGACGCGGGCCCGGGTCTGCGTGATGCCGGCGCGGCGCTGCGCGACGGTCATTCCACCGCCGGCACGCTGGGCATCGGCCTGGGCGCGATCCGGCGGCTGGCCGACTTCTACGACCTGTATTCGGTACCCGGCCACGGCACTGTGCTGGTCGCCCGGTTCTGGCCAGCGCGGCGCGAGGTTACCGTCCGGTACGCCGGACTTACCCGGCCCATGACCGGCGAGACCGAGTGCGGCGATAACTTCGGGGCGGCCACGACCGGCACCACGGGCGCTGGCACCACGGCGCCGGCACCGTGACCGGCGTGCTGTGCGACGGGCTCGGTCACGGCCCGCTCGCGGCTGCCGCGGCCGCGGCGGCGATTGCCGCGGTGCTTGAGGACACCACGCCGGAACCCGTGGTGCTCCTTGAACGCGCGCACCGCCGGATGGGGCGTACCCGCGGCGGCGCGATCGGCATCGTCCAGGTGACCGGGACGACCGTCCGTTTCGGCGGACTGGGCAACATCACCGCGACAATCCTGGCCGACGGCAGCCGTAAGGGCATGCTCTCGGTACCGGGCATCGCCGGACACCAGGCGCGCGCCATCCGCCAGTTCGACTACGTGGCCGGCCCGGGCGCGGCCGTCGTCTTGCACTCTGACGGCCTTAGCAGCCGCTGGGAGGTCGGCGCCCTGCCGGGTCTGGCCTCCAGGGACCCGCTGGTCATCGCGGCGGCGCTGCTAGCCGAGGCCGGGACCAGGCGCGACGACGCGAGCATCTTGGTGCTCAAGCCGTGCTGACCGAACTGGCCACCCTTCAGGTGCGCGACATATCCGGGGTGCTGGCCGCCCGTCAGATCGGCCGCGAACTCGCCACCAGACTCGCGCTGGAGCCTCAGGATCAGGTCCGGGTGGCCACCGCGCTCAGCGAGATATGCCGCAGCGCGCTCGTCGCCGGCCGAGTCGCTGTCATCGTGTTCGGTGCCGACGAGGAGGACCTGGTATTGACCGTCACGGTCAACGGCGAACCGCCGGCGGAGGGCGTCGCCGCGGCGGCGAGGCTCATGGACAAGGTGGGCGTCAGCGGCCAGGTGGTCAGGATGACCAAGCCGCTGCCCGCCACGGTCCGGACCGACCTGGCCGCCGTCAGCGCGCAGCTGGCCGACCTGCTTCCCCAGTCCACGCTGGATGAGCTGCGCCGGAACAACCAGGACCTGATCGGGGCGCTGGAGGACCTCAAACGGCAGAAGGAACAGCTGCTGCTGCTCAACGCCGAACTCCAGGAAACCAACCGGGGTGTCATGGCCCTGTACACCGAGCTATCGGAGGAACTGGAGCAGACCAACCGCGGCGTGGTCGCGCTCTACGCCGAGCTGGACGAGAAATCCGAGCAGCTGCGGGCGGCGGCAGAAGCCAAGGACAGGTTCTGGGCCAACGTCAGCCATGAGCTGCGCACGCCGCTGCACTCGATCAAGGGACTGACCCTCCTGCTGGAAGATCCCGGTTCGCCCGGAACGCTCGACACCGAGCAGCTGCACCAGGTCGAGCTCATCAGGAACTCCACCAGCACTCTGCTCGCGCTGGTCAACGACCTGCTCGACGTAGCCAAGGCGGAGTCGGGACGGCTGAGCATCGACCCGGCGATGGTCGCCCTCCCCGGAGTGCTCAGCACGCTGCGCGGGCTCGTCCGCCCGCTCGCCGATGGAAAGCCGGTGAACGTGGTGGTGAGCGCCGAGGACGCCCCCGCCAACGTCCTGACCGACGAGGCCGCGCTGACCGCCATCTTGCGCAACCTGCTGTCCAACGGGATCAAGTACACCGACAGCGGAGAGGTGCGGCTGTCCGTGCGGCGGGCCGCCGACGACACCGTCGAGTTCCGGGTGACGGACACCGGCACCGGGATCCCGCCCGCCCACCAGGAACGCGTGTTCGAGGAGTTTTATCAGGTACCCGGCCGGAGCCGGGGCGGGACGGGACTCGGCCTGCCCTACGCCCGCAGGCTCGCCGGGCTGCTCGGCGGGACGCTGACGCTGACCAGCGAGCCCGGGGCGGGGACCACCGTGGTGCTCAGCCTGCCGGATGGCATGCCGTCAGTCGGCACGGTGCTGGTGGCGGACGACGACGCCGGATTCCGCGGGGTGCTCCGGGCGATGCTCACCGGCATCGCCAGCCGGCTCATCGAGGCCGAGGACGGCGACGCGGCGCTCGCCGCAGTGGCGGAGGACGACGTCGACCTGGTGCTCGCCGACCTGCGGATGCCCGGCATGGACGGGGAGGCGCTGCTGGACCGGCTGCCCGCAGCTATGCCGGCGATCCTCATCACCGGCCTCGACATCGAGCAGCCGCCGCGGGCCGCTGCCCTGCTCCGCAAGGACGAGCTGACCAGGGAGCGGCTGGCGTTCACCATCCGTCGCGTCAGCGGGGAGGCGCGATGACCGGCGCCGCAGGCTCTGTGCTGCTGGTGGACGACGACGAGGCCAAGCGCTACGTGATGGCCACCTGGCTGCGGCGCGCCGGCCACACGGTGACCGAGGTCGGTACCGGCGCCGAGGCGCTGGCCAGCGCGGGCCTGGCCGAGCTGATCCTGCTCGACGTGAACCTGCCGGACATGAGCGGCTTCGACGTCTGCCGCACGATCAAGGGCGACACGCGGACGGCCGCGATCCCGGTTGTCCACGTCTCCGCCACCGCCATCGCGGTCGCAGACCGGGCCCACGGCCTCACCCAGGGCGCCGACGCCTACCTGATCGATCCGAGCGAACCCGAAGAGCTGCTCGCCACCGTGACGGCCATGCTGCGCTACTCCCGGGCCCGGCAGCGCGCGGAGCGGACGGCCGCGCTGCTGTCCGTCCTGGCGAGCGTGAACATGGACATCAACGCGGCCGAGACGTTCGGCGGCCTCGCCCGGGCCGCGGCCGCCGGCGCCGCGCGGGTGTTCGGCGTCCAGGCCGTCCTCCTCCTGCAGATGCCCGACGGCCAGGTCAGCAGGACTTCCGCCTCGCCGCAGCGACCTGACCCGGTGCGGCGCGGCGGTCCGCCCGCCCTGGCCGACCGCGTCGCCGCTCGCGTGCTCGGCGACCGGCAGGCCAGCGCGGTGGCGTCGCTCAGCGCGGAGGAATGGCTGCGCCTGATGCCCGACAGCACGCTGCGCGAGGACGTCTGCCTGGCCGCGGTGCGGACCAAGCCGGACCGGCCGCCGGTCGCGCTTATCGTGGCCGCGGAAGGTGCCCGCGGCGAGGAGGAAACCCAGGTCCTGCGCCAGCTCGCCCAGTCGGTCGCGCTCGCGGTCGAGGCGCTGCGTTCCTACGCCGAAGAGCACCTGATCGCCCTGACGCTGCAGCGGAGCTTCCTGCCCGCGGGGCTGCCCGAGGTGCCGGGCCTGGCCATGTCGTTCCGGTACATCCCGGCCAGCGATCAGGCCGAGGTCGGCGGCGACTTCTACGAGGCGCTGGCCTGGCGGGATCGGCTCCTGATCGCCATCGGCGACGTGCAGGGACACTCCCTGCACGCGGCGACCGTGATGGGCGAGCTCCGGCACGCGCTGCGCGCCTTCGCCAGCGAGGGACACGCGCCGCTGGCGATCACCAGCCTGGTCAACGACGTGCTGCGCCGCTACCACCCGGGCGTCATCGCCTCGTTGTGCCTGGTGCTGCTCGACCCGGCCACCGGCGAGCTCGAGATCGTGAACTGCGGCCACATCCCGTTGCTGCTCATCGAGGCTCCCCGCGCCGAGTACCGGGGCGAGGGCGGCCTGATCCTCGGGCTGCCCTGGCACGAGGCCCACACCGAGACCGCAGTCCTGCCCGTCGGAGGCACCGCGCTGCTGATCACCGACGGGCTGGTCGAGGACCGCGACACCCTCCTCGAAGACAACCTGGAAGCACTGCGCGCCGCGGCGCTGGAGGCGGCCTCGGCGGACGTCGAGGCGTTCAGCAACCACCTGATGTCCGTCTTCGGCTCCCGCCGGGACGACGTGGCGATGATAACGGTGCGCCGGCTCTAGCCCGCGATCGCCTCGTCGAGCCCCGGGTAGACGTTCAGCACCCGGCCGAGGCCGGTCAGCTCGAGCACCCTGCGCACCGATCCGCCCCGTGGTACCGCCAGCCGGAGCTGCGCACCGCGCACCCCGGCCTCCTCATGCGCCTGGACCAGGGCGCGGACGCCGGACGTGTCGCAGAAGGACGTGGCGGTCAGGTCGGCGATCACCACGGGGCACGCCAGGAGCCAGCGCCGCCGCGAGCAAGCCGAAGGCCAGCTCGGAGTTCGTCACGTCGATCTCGGCCGGAAGCACCACGACTGCTGGCGTTGCCTCGGCTATCTGGTCCGTCATCAGGTTCCGCCTAACAGCGGGCGTTCATGCCGCGAAAGTCCGTTCAGCCGACCAAAGATCGGCTGTGCGGCCTGGTCCATGGCCACTAGGTCACGATATACCCGGACGTTGGTGCCGAAGCTGCCGGAGCGCACTTCCACGAAGTCGCAGACCTGGTGGACCACGCTCAGCCCGTGGCCGCCTGCCTGGGGTCGGCTGCCGAGGTGGCGCCCCGCTAGCGGGTCGCTGATGTGGCCAGTGTCAGTGACTTCACAGACCAGCCGTTCTTGCTCGGTCCAGATACGCAGCGTGCCGTGACCATCGGCGTGCACGATCGTGTTAGCCGCCAGCTCGTGCACCGCGATGACCAGATCGTCAAGCCCCTGACCGGCCAGGCCAGCCCGTGACGCGTGGTCGCGGGCGAAGCGCCGCACCAGCGGCAGGTTTCCGCGCTGGTAGCTCAGTACCGCCGCATCAGCGGGGGCCGGGGGCTGCGGCTCCCCGCCGATCGCCAGGGCCAGGTCGATGCCGCTATACGCCTGGCTCGGCCACGGCTTGCCCTGGGCCTCGATCTGCGGGTGGGTCTCGTAGGCCTGGTCGAGTGTCTGGCTGGCCAGGCCTGTGCGGTCATAGGGGCACAAGATCGTGGTGGGCACGCCACGGAACGCCACGTTGATCAGCGCTTCGTGACGGGTGGCTTCCCTGGTTTCCGCCTCGGTGCGGCCCGCCCAGATCGGCTCACCGACAAACCAGGTCCGGCCCGGGTGGGCGTCGGTGAACCGGCGGATCGCCGGGATGATCCGCGCCGGGTTCCGGCCCAGATCCTGCATGTCGATGAAGGTCACGGCATCGGCGGCCCCGTCCAGGGCCCGGCGCAGCATACGCAGCCGGGCAGCTGGGACCGCCACCAGCACCGGTTCCCTGGCCGCAAGACCGCGCCGGACGAACTCGCCGACCTGATCCAGATAGTCCTGGCCGGTCTCGTAGAAGACCGCGAGATGACGGAACTGCGCGTCTACCGTGTTGTCACCGGTTGTAGCCGTCATGGCGGACCGACATCCCTGTATGAGACCGAATGGCCAGGATACTTCCCGCCTCATCGTCATTAAACATTCCCGGACGCGGGTCAGGCGGCTACCGTGATCACGGCGTAACGGTCAACGGCCTCGCCGTAGTCGGTGTCGACTTCCTGCAATCCCGCCAGCACGAGTCGTTCCCGCAGTTCCCCGAGCGTGAACGGGCGGAACGAGATCCGGTATTCGTGCGGCTCGATCCGATCGCCGTCCTCGAACAGGAACACCAGGTGAGCGACGTGCTCCTCATCGAGGCGATCCGGTACCTCCCAGGCATACAGCACGGCGCACCTGCGCCCGCCGCGCATCCTCACCCGGTCCATGACCTGCACGATCCGGCGTTCGGCATGGAGCTTCTCCCAGTTACGGGAGTCGATCACCACGTGCCCTCCGGGACGTGCCATCCGCCGCAGCCCGATGAGCGCCTGGACCATCGCGTCGCGGCCGACGGCGTGCACCAGCGCGTTGCCGGTGCAGAGGACGACGTCGAACCGCTCGTCGATGGCGGCAGGCAGGTCCGCCCACAGGCAGCGCTGGACGGGGATCGCCAGCCCGTCCCGCCGGAACCGCGCAGCCGCACCCTCGACCATGGCCTCGCTCCCGTCGGCGGCCCGCACGCTGAAGCCCCGGCGGGCGAGCACCGCCGCGTCGATCCCGGTCCCGCAGGCCGCGTCGAGTACGGCGCTGGCCGGGCCGACCCGCTGCAGCAGGCGCGCCGTCGCGGGCAGGTTGACCGCGGCTCCGCCGGCCAGCGCGCTGTCGTCGAATATCCAGTCGTAGTCGGCGGCGAGGTCACGATAGGGGTCAGCCACGAGGCCCAGCCTGCCAGACGACACCGAGCGTCCGCGACCTTAGCTGCGGTGGGTGCTTCAGTTCGGCGTCACTGTGGGTAGCTTCCGCCCGGTATGCTCCAGACTCTCCCAGCGCACCGAGGTGCGCCGCTTGCTTCCCGCCAGGCGGCAGCATCACTCCTTATGAAAATGCGCCGTACCGGTCTATCCCCCAGCGGTCGGCTCCGGTCCCGGGTGCCTTTGATACTCGGCCGGGTCGTGGCTACGTCCAGCGAGCGGAGCGCACGGCCGCGAACCCCCGCACACGCAGCGGCGAAGCCCCTGCGAACGCCCGCACACGCGGCGGCGAAACCCTCGCGGACCCCTGCACACGCAGCGGCGAAACCTCCGCGAGCACCAGCGACGAGCGTGGCGGCGAGGACGGGACGGCACCGTGAGCAGCTACCGCGACTCGCTGCCGGGCGATCGAGCTAGCCGCCTCTTAACCAGGGCCGCTCAAGGGCTCGGTGTCCCCTGGCCGGGCCGCTGCTGGCCAACCTGGCGAACCTGGCGGGTGGCTGGTGCTGTCCGCGTTCGTCGGGACGGGCTATCTACTCGTCTGGCCCGGCGGGGCCGCACCGTGCCCGAAGCCGTCCCCGTGTCGGCTGCTGACCCGCTACCCGGTCATGGCCCATGATGGTAACTATGAAGGCACCTCGTCTTGCGGCCCAGCGCCGCCTGCCCACCAGCCCGTTCAGCGCCCCGGCTCCGGCGCCCCCGGCCGAGGCGTTCGCCGTGGACGATCAGGTGACGCACGACAAGTACGGGCTCGGCGTCATCGTCGGCGTAGAAGACGACGCCGTGCTCGTGGACTTCCGCCCGCATCAACGGCGCATTGCGCTCCCGTGCGGCAAGCTCACCAAGCTGTGACATCCCGTACCCGGATGCCCGCACGGCAGTAGGGCATGCAGGTACCGCCTCGCTCGGTGCCACTGGGAGCCGGGGCGGATCTGCTAGGCCCGGTCGGCCGTTTACTCGACCCGACGGTGCCGACGGTTCAGCTGGTGACCCTGACGTTCTCCGCCTGGGGTCCCTTCTGGCCCTGGGTGATGTCGAACTCGACCTTCTGCCCCTCCTCCAGGCTGCGGTAGCCGCCCCCCGTGATCGCGCTGAAGTGCACGAACACATCCGGGCCGCCCTCGACCGCGATGAAGCCGTAACCCTTGTCGCCGTTGAACCACTTCACAGTGCCCTGCGCCATCTTGTCCTCTTGGTTGTGCAGGCGGCGCCCTGCCATCGCCGGGCGCCGCGCTCGCTACTTGCTTTGGGCCAGCCTGTCACGGAACGCGCGAGGGACTGGTCACCCGGCTAGCTTAGATGACCGCGTAGATGCATGCGCGCAGGGCTGCTGTCAGCCCCTGGCGGAGGCATGATGGTGGCCATGGGACTGGACAGACAGTGGGTGGTTGACACGCTGCGCCGCCTGGGTTACGAGCACGAATCCGAGGAGGCGGCGCGGGTACTCCCCGATCCCGTCGACACGGAGCAGCTCAGGGAGTTCGGCGACCGGTATGGGATTTCGGTGTCCGAGCTAACTAGCAGGATGGGGGGTAGCCCCTGACATGCGATCTCACCGGTTCGTTTACTCCGCGCCGATCACGGTCCCGGAGTCCCCGGCCAGCAGCAGCTGCGGAATCTGACCGAAGGTGTAGCGGACCGGACCGGGCTCCGGGACGAGGGTGAACGACCAGATGACGTCATACCGGTCGTCGGGCCACTTCGGCGGGATGGCGGTTGCGCTGACGACCGGCAACGAGGCTGCGATCACCGGGATGTGCTTGTGCTCCCAGCAGATGAGCACGACTCCGGAATAGCTGCGCACCAGGCTGTCGGCTAGCTGCTGTTCCTGTCCCTGGGCGAACTGCGACGTTATCGGCAGCCGCAGATGCTCGCTCAGACCCTGGATGGTTTGGTACGACCGATGCGCGGCTGTCTTGCCGGGATGCCCCCAAGAGGGCGCCACCAGCGCCGTCGGCGTTCGCAAGCCGTCCCGCACCGGACCGAAGTCCGGGTGGAACAGGGCAGCGAGGGCGCCGGAGCGCTGCCATCCGCGCGGCAGCAGCGAATGCTCGTTCTGGCCGCCCTCATAGTCAACGCCAGACATCGGCGGCTTCAGCGGCTTCTCCGCGTGCCGGATGATGTAGATGACTTCGGGCGACACGTCCATGCCGTAAACGTAAGGCATTACGTTCGACCTGATCGGTAACGGCTGGCCGGGGCGGAACCCCGCGACCAGCCCACCGTCGGTCAGTGCCGTGATCGAGAACCTTGCTACGAGACCACCTGCGGGAAGGCGGCCGGGCTGCGGTGCCCGGCCTTGTCGATGGCGCGCAGGCCGAACTGCACGTTGTCCTTGGAGATGTCCAGCGTCACCGTGGTGACGTTGCCGACGCCGATCGCGCTGGTCCAGTCCGGCGCGGTGGTCTCCCGCATCACGACCTCGTACCCGGCCAGGTTCGGCTCGGGGTTCGCGTCCCAGGTGAGCGTGGTGAGGTTGGTACCGGAGAAGCCGGCCGGCGGAGCGGTGTGGATCTCCAGGTTCTTCGGCGTACCGGGGTTGGTCGCTAGCGCCCACAGCGCCGCGCCGTTCACCCTGGCGACCCGGGCGGTGTAGTTGAAGTCGACGAACTCTGCCAGGTCGCCGAACTGCACTCCGTTGACGACCTTGACGTCCTGGTGCTCGTGGTTGAAGTTCTCCCGCGGCTCGGTGAACCTGGCCGCCGGGTAGCCCTGCTCCTGAAACGAGATGTGGTCGCTGCCGCGCAGGTACCGGTCGCGGCGCCAGATCACCCGGACGTTCATGCTGGTCAGGTAGAACGGCGCCACGCTGGTGACGAACCGGGCCAGCTGGTGCGTCACCCCGTCGTTCTCGCCGCCGGTGGCCTGCAGGATCGAGATCTCACCCGAGGTCACCGCGGTGGGGATGCCCTCCACGAACAGCCGCACGGTAAACGGGTCGGGCCGGGTGCCGTCGAAGGCCTGGCTGGCGCCCACGATGTCGTTGCTGAACATGCCCTGTACGTCGTTGCCTGCCGCGTGCATCTGCGCCGCCATGAAGCCCGAGCCGTACAGCCCCTGTTCCTCCCCGGCGACGGTGGCGAACACCAGGGTGCCGGGGAACTGATGGGTGGCGAAGAGCCGGGCCAGCTCGAGCACGACCGCGACGCCGGACCCGTCGTCGTCGGCGCCGGGGGCGTCGCTGGTGAAGTTCAGGACGTCGGTCACCCGGGAGTCCAGGTGCCCGGTAATGACGTAGAACCGTTCGGGAGACGCGGTCCCCTGCAGGGTCGCGATTACGTTGGTGATCGTGGTCGGCACCGGGATGTTGGACGAGACGGGCTGCACGAACACCTGCTTCTGGACCGTCATCCGCCCCGATGAGGTGGCCGCGATGGCCTGCATCTGTTCGTACACCCAGGTCGTGGCGGCACCGATCCCGCGCACCGGATCGGTCTGGCTGGAAGCGGTGTGCCGGGTACCGAACTGGACCAGCTGCAAGATCGTCGCCTGGATCCGGGCCGGATCGACTTGCCTCAGCAGGGCTAGCAATCCCTCATCAGGTGGCTGCGGAAACAGCGCGGGACCGGAGGCGGCCCGTGCGGTACCGGAAAGCAGGGGTACAGCCACCGCGCTAGCGGCTGATACGGACAGGAATTTCCGGCGGGTCGCGCCGGCGCTGCTCGGGACGTCGCTCTTGGGCATGCCCCCGACACAACGGCACGATTACGCAGATGTCAACCGAGTTCACCCTTTCGCAACATCCGCGAGGATAAGCGCCGGCGGCAGCATCGGCAGATCTACCCATTTCGATGGTGGGCAGGTGTTTCGATAGTGGGCAGGGAGGATCTCATGGAGGCACCGTCGCAGCGTCAGCTGGCTGACCCGCCGGCCACGTGGCAGGAGCACTGGTTCGACCACCGCCAGTTGCTCCGGCTGTACCATCACGACGAGCATTGCGCGATCTACCTGGACCCTGACGTGCGCCGGGCCGAGGTCGGGTGGCTGCCCGGGTTTATCAATGTCACCTGGCAGTACTCCAAGGCAACCTACGGCGATGCGTTCGGGCCCGACCCGCGCATCTACTCCATCCACCACGCCGGGCGGCACGGTGGCGGTCACGCGGGCTACTACGTCAGCCCGGTCCACGACTACCACAACGTCAGCGACTGCGGGCTGGACACCTGGCGGGAGGGCAACACCCTCGCTCGCGAGCTGCCCGCTCATGAGATCGGGCATTCCGTGGAGAGCGCCAACAACGGCGTGCACGGCTCACCGGCGTACGAGATCTGGGGCGACAGCAAGTGGGCCGAGTTCTACATCTATGACCTCTACACCGCACTGGGCATGGACCGTGAGGCCAAGGGCGTCTACCACCGGTTCACCGGGAACACCGACGATTTCCCGCGCCGGAGGACCCACTGGTTCCGCGACTGGTTCTACCCGCTATGGCGGGACTGCGGGCAGGCCGAGGTCATGAACCGGTTCTTCCGCGAACTGGCCCGGCACTTCCCGCGCGACTCCGACGGCACCTACACGCGGCGGATGAACTGGGGCGAGTACGTCCACTTCACCAGCGGCGCCGCGGCCGCCGACCTGAGCGGCCAGGCCGCCCGCGCGTTCGGCTGGCCCCGCGAGTGGGCTGACCAGCTGGAGCACGCCCGCGAGCAGTTCCCCGGCATCACGTACTGAGCCCGCCCGGACCGGAGTTAGCGCGCCAGGGCTAGGTGCTCACCGGCAGGTTCGCCATCTGCGCGTCCATCGGCCCGGCAGGCGGCGGCATGTCCGCGATGTTCATGCGGAGCGCCATCAGGGCCGTGTCGTAGATTCCGGAGAAGCTCGGGAACGGCTGGATCGTGTCGCTGAGCACCTCGATCGGGACCTTGGCTCGGATAGCCAGCGTCGCCTGCTGCATCCACTCACCGGCCTCCGGCCCGAGCGCGTAGCCGCCGGTCAGCCGCTCACCGTCGGACAGCAGGGTCAGGAACCCGTTGGACTGGGCGTAGGCGTGGGTGTAGGTGGCGGTCTTCGGCACCTCCGAGACGAGCGCGGTGCCGCTGTACGCCGCGTCGAGTGCGCCTACCGCCGCGGCCTGCGGGTCTGTGTAGGTGACGCGCGGGACGGCCTCGTAGTTCGCCGGACGCGGTTGACCCGTGATATTCGCCGCGACCACGTCGCCCTCGTACTCGCCTACGTGGGTCAGCGGCCAGATGCCGTTGACGTCCCCGATCGCCCACAGCCGCTCGCCCGCGCGCAGGTGATCGTCGACCGGGATCCCATGCGGGCCGGCCTGGACGCCGACCGTCTCCAGGCCGATCCCGTCGACCCGCGGGCGCCGGCCGGTCGCCACGAGCAGCCGGTCGCCCCGCAGCTCCGACCCGCTGTCGACGGTCAGCACGTATTCGTCGCCTTCCCGGCGCGCGGCGGTAACGCGCGTGCCGGTCTGCACCTCGATTCCGTCCCGGCGCAGCGCCTCGGTGAGCGCCTGGCCCAGCGGCGCGGCCTCGCGAGGGATCAGCCGGTCGGCGCCCTCGATGAGCACCGCCTCACCGCCCAGACGCCGCACGACCTGCGCGAGCTCGACGCCCGCGGCGCCGCCACCCAGCACGAGCAGGCGGCGCGGGACCGCCTTCATGCTGGTCGCCTCGCGGGTGCCCCAGACGCCCTCGAGCTCACGTAGTCCCTGGATCGGCGGCACGACCGGGTCCGAGCCGGTGGCCACCACGATGTGCTCCGCGGTGTGGCGGACGCCGTCGACGTCGACCGCGCCGGGGCCGGCCAGCCGGCCCGTGCCGCGCAGCAGGGCGATGCCCCGGCTCGCCAGCCAGTGCTCCTGGCCGGCGTCGGAGTAGTTCGACACCATGAAGTCCCGCCAGGCGAGCGCGGCCGCCACGTCGACCTGCGCAGTCGCGCCGGCGTCACGCGCGCCCTGCACCGCCTCGCCCGGGCGCAGCAGCGACTTGGACGGAATGCACGCCCAGTACGAGCACTCGCCGCCGACCAGTTCCCGCTCGACGATCGCGACGCGCAGCCCGCGCGCGGCCAGCGCCCCGGCGCAGTGCTCGCCCGGCGCCCCGCCGCCGAGAACGATCACGTCGTAGTCGCTCATGTCGGCAGCTCCGTCCCGGCCCGCTCCGCCACCATGTACGCGGCGTACCAGTCCGGCCAGTCCGGATCGGCCGCGCCGATCCGCTTCTCGTGCTCGCCGTGCGCGGCCGCCGACCCGGGCTCGGCCGACGTGATCTTCGTGCCGAATTGGATCGAGCACCCCGAGCCAGGGGGCGTGAACTGGACGATCCGGAAGCCGTTGTCGAAGGGCAAGTCAGCGTCGAGCCTCCACCCAAGTCTGGAGTAGAACTCCTTGGCGCGATCGACATCCAGGACGGGGATCACGACCACCTCGAGTTTCTCGTCCACCCTTTCGACTCCTTACCTAGGACTTCGGTGCAACCGCGGCGGCCAGTGTCGTTGCGCGGCTACCTGAGGGACACCCCTGGGGGCGGTTCGATGTCGTCGTATCCGCGGACGGCCGTTCTCCACTCTCCGGCAACATCCTCATCCCTAGCACCGGCCAAATGAAAGTCCCCACCCGCAGCGCGTGCCGGGTACGCTTTTGATCCGCCCGGGCCCGGACCATGGAGGTACAGGATGACGGACGGCAGCCAACCCGCGTATGAGATCGCACTGGCGCACTTCATCGTTTCCGGCGACGTGGAGCGCTCCCGCCGCTTCTATACCGAGGTGCTCGGCGGGACGACCATCCGCTCGGGTGAGCCGGCGTACGTCGCGCTCGCCAACAGCTGGATCATCATCAACGTCGGCGGCGGCCCGACCGACGACAAGCCGACCGTCACCCTCCAGACGCCGCGCGATCCGGATCTGACCAGCAGCTTCCTCAACATCCGGGTGTCGGACATCCACGCTGTGTATGCAGAGTGGAGCGCACGAGGCGCCGAGTTCCTCACTCCACCCAAACAGCACGAGACCGAGATCCGCTGCTACATCCGTGACCCCGACGGGTACCTGATCGAGGTGGGCCAGACCACCCTGCCAGGCGGCTGGCGCCAGTTCCTGAACCCGTGACGGTCAGTAGGGGGATGGCTGGTTGAAGATCACCATCAGGCTGACGATCTTTTAGGCCGACGGCATTTCCATTTCTGCATATCCTGTCCGCCAGTGATCGTAAGGACGTATGCGGCGACCCTTGGCCGCTGACCTAACACAGGAGCGACATGAGCAGCACCGACCCGACGACGATCGGCGTACATCGCGCTCTGCACGAGGCGGTTAACTCGGCGAGGGAGGCCCGGCACCGCCTCGACGACGGAGAGGCCACCCCCGACCTGGATGACCTGGTGGAACTCGGCAAATTGCTGGCCGCGCTGTCGGAAAGTGCTGCGGCCATCAACGTGGGGATGACGACGAAGGCGCGCCTCGCACGAGGCTCCACCACCTGAAGCACCAGGATGGATCTCCGCAGACCTCTAGCCTGGCCTGCGGAGATCCATTGAAATAGCGGTGGCCGGCGCGGGGTTACATAACTGTGCACTATGCGTCCGCACCCAGCGGGTCGCACCCTTCACCGAAGGATCTGCCGTGTCAGACAACTACAGCAAGGACCCCGAGGCCGTCTCCCGCCTAACCCGGGAGCAGTACCGGATCACCCAGAAGAACGGCACCGAGCCGGCGTTCAGCAACGAGTTCTGGAATAACAAGGAGCCCGGCATCTACGTCGATGTCGTGTCCGGCGAGCCGCTATTCGCCTCACTCAGCAAGTACGACAGCCGCACCGGCTGGCCGAGCTTCACGGTGCCGATCGAGCCGGGCCGCGTGGTCGAGCGACGGGACTTCAGCCACCTGATGATCAGGACCGAGGTCCGCTCGGCCGCCGCCGACAGCCACCTCGGCCACGTCTTCCACGACGGGCCCGCCGAAGCCGGTGGGCTGCGCTACTGCATCAACTCCGCTGCCCTGCGCTTCATCCCGGTCGATGACCTGGACCGCGAGGGCTACGGCGAATATCGCGGGCTATTCGAACCCGAACATGACACCGGGAGGACATCATGACGACCGAGAAGGCCATCCTGGCCGGCGGCTGTTTCTGGGGGGTGCAGGATCTCATCCGCAGGCTCCCCGGCGTGCTCTCGACGAGGGTCGGCTACACCGGCGGTAGCGTGGCGAACGCAACCTACCGCAACCACGCCGGCCACGCCGAGGCGATCGAGATCACCTTCGATCCGGACCGGATCTCCTACCGCGACCTGCTGGAGTTCTTCTTCCAGATCCACGACCCGACCACCATGAACCGGCAGGGCAACGACATCGGGACCAGCTACCGGTCGGCCATCTTCTACGTCAGCGACGCGCAGAAGCACACCGCCGAGGACACGATTGCCGACGTCGACGCCTCCGGGCTGTGGCCGGGCAAGGTGGTCACCGAGGTGTCTCCGGCCGGCCCGTTCTGGGAGGCCGAACCCGAGCACCAGGACTACCTGGAGCATTACCCCGACGGGTACACGTGCCACTTCGTCCGCCCCGGCTGGAAGCTACCGCGCCGCGCGGACAAGGTCACTTCCTGAGGCGACTCGTGAGGCTGGCGCCAGACTCGGGGAAGTGCCAGATTTGGGTTCGCCGGTTGCCTTCGGGCTGCCGGGAATCGGAAACTCACCGTTGCGGCTGCCCCTGGGCAGCGGATGGAGGTCAAGATCGTGACTCCTGACGAGTTCGGCGGCCCTCAGCCGGACACCGACACCGACCAGTTCGGCGGTCCCCAGCCGGACACCGACACCGACCAGTTCGGCGGTCCCCAGCCCGCCACCGACACCGACCAATTCGGGGGCCCTGCGCCCGACACGGACACGGATCAGTTCGGCGGTCCCCAGCCGGACACCGACACGGACCAGTTCGGCGGCCCTCAGCCGGGATAGGGTTCCGGACCACGTCGCATCCGTTGACGCCGCTGGCAGACATGCTGGCGGCGTCGACCCGTTTATGTTGAGCAGGGTGAGAGCAGCCTGCGTGATTCCCGCTCAGCTCAGACTTCGGCTCGAGCGCGGGCGCGTCCAGCCTCGGGCGTCATCAACGCCCCGTGACCGCAGGGAGCGGGAGGCGCTGCCTGGCCTCCTGGTAAAGGTCGGCCGGGAGCGGTCCGCGCTCGGCAATGGCGATGTTGCTGGCCAGGTGGGCCGGGTTAGACGTGCCGACGATCGTGGTCGACAGGCCCGGGTGGCTGAGCGTGAAGCGCAAGACGAACTCCATGTTGCTCAGGCCGGCCTCGCTCAGGAGGCCGGCGACGCCGGAGGCCTCCCAGTTCTGCTGGCCGACGCCGGGGTCCTGGCCAAGCGGCCTGGTCTGCCAGTTCTTGTCCTCCGACGCGGCGCCGCGCGCCGCGCCGCCCCGGATCAACGTGCCCGCACCCGCTCCGGCGGCCTCGGCGATGAGCTCCTCGTGGTCGCGCTGGACCGCCGAGTACGGGATCTGGAAGACGTCGAAGACGTCCATCGCGACGTGATCGGGCAGGTTCGGCAGGATGCCCGACATGCCGATGAAGCGGACCTTCCCCTCGGCCTGGAGGTCCTTGAGCGTCCCCACGGTGTGGTTCTCCTCGAGCGTCGCCTTACTCGGTGACATGTGCACCTGGACCAGGTCGAGGTAATCGGTGTGCAGGCGCCGCAGCGACTGCTCGACGTCGGCGCGGACATTGCTGGGACCGAAGTCGTGCGGGTAGGGCGGAACCGCGTCGGCCGGGAGCGCGAGCGGGCACCCGCACTTGGAGGCGAGGAAGTACTCGTCCCTGCGGTGGCCGATGTAGGTGCCGATCAGCTCCTCACTGCGGCCGTAGTCAGGCGAGGTGTCGATCAGGTTGATGCCGCCGTCGAGGACCGCGTTCAGCAGGCGGCCCGCGTCCTCGTCCGCGATCTCGGGACCGCGCGGCCGGCCTCTCAGCTCCATGGCGCCGTAGCTGAGGATGGTCACGTCCGCGCCGGTAGCACCGAGGGTTCTTGTCATGATCGCCATGGCGGCCACGCTATCCCGCCGGACCCGGGGCTGGTCACGGGGCGGCCGGGTGGCGCTGGATCAGCTGGCGGGCGATGACGTTGCGCTGGATCTCGTTGGTGCCCTCGCCCACGATCATCAGCGGCGCGTCCCGGAAGTACCGTTCCACGTCGAACTCGGTGGAGTAGCCGTAGCCGCCGTGGATGCGCATCGCATCCAGGGCGATCTCCATCGCGGTCTCGGAGGCGAACAGCTTGGCCATGCCGGCTTCCAGGTCCGCGCGCCGCCCGGAGTCGTAGCACCGCGCGGCGTACAGCACGAGCTGGCGGGCCGCGGTCAGCTTGGTCGCCATGTCGGCCAGGTAGTTGCCGATGGACTGGTGCT
The DNA here is from genome assembly GCA_963795795.1 of uncultured Actinomycetes bacterium. Classification (GTDB taxonomy): domain Bacteria; phylum Actinomycetota; class Actinomycetes; order Streptosporangiales; family Streptosporangiaceae; genus Palsa-504. The sequence continues at coordinate 163,856 of CAWCJS010000006.1, forward strand.
TCCAGATCGGCTTGCCGAACGCCTCCCGCTGCTGGGCGTACCGCAGGGCGTCCTCCAGCGCGGCCTGGCCGACGCCGAGCGCACGGGACGCGACCTGGATCCGGCCGATCTCCAGGCCCCGCATCATCTGCGCGAACCCCTCGCCCTCGCGTTCGCCCAGCAGCGCGGTGGCGGGGACCCGGAAGTCGTCGAAGGTGAGCTCGCAGCTCTCGACCCCCTTGTAACCGAGCTTGGGCAGGTCCCGCGACACCGTGAACCCGTCGCCCGGCTCGGCCAGCACGATGCTGATGCCCGCGTGCGCGGGCCGGGCCGCCGGGTCGGTCTTGCACAGCAGCGCGACCAGCCCCGACCGGCGCGCGTTGCTGATCCACGTCTTCGACCCGCTGATCACGTACGAATCACCGTCCCGACGGGCCGTGGTCCGCAGCGCCTGCAGGTCCGACCCGCCGCCCGGCTCGGTCAGCGCCATCGTGGCCCGCAGCTCGCCGGTGGCCATCCGCGGCAGGTAGGCGCGCTTCTGCTCGTCGGTCCCGAACGCCAGGATCAGCTTGGCGACCACGGTGTGGCCGCCCATGGCCCCGGCCAGGCTCATCCACCCGCGCGCCAGCTCCTCGGTGATCAGCGCGTAGCAGGACGTGCTTACCCTGGCGTCCCCCCACGGCTCCGGGATGGCCAGGCCGAAGATGCCCAGCTGCTTCATCTGCTCGATGAGCTGGCCCGGGTAGGTGTCGGCGTGCTCGAGCTCGCGGACGACCGGCTTGACGTCGCGGTTGACGAAATCGCGGACGAGCTCGACCATGGCCCGCTCGTCCTCGTTCAGCTCGTCCATGCGTGATCTCTCTCTGTCGCCGCTAGATCCCGGGCACGCACGTGGCGGTCGGGAGCACCAACGCCGTTCGGGATCATTGGCCTTTCATTTTTCCCGAACGGCGGTGGTATCTCCTACGCCACCAGCGGGGGACCGCCCGCTCGGCCGTCGGGCGAGGTAGACGCCGAGGAGGCAGAGGGCCCCGCCGGCTACGCCTAGCCAGGGCGGGGTCTGGCCCAGCACGGCCCAGCCGAGCACGATGGCCACCACCGGAATCAGGTAGTTGAGCGATACCGTCCGTCCGGCGGGGGCTCGCCTCAAGGCAAACGACCAGGTGGTGAAGCCAAGTGCCGTCGGGACAGCACCGAGGTACACCGTCCACCCGATCGCAGCCGGGGCGGCCCGGCCAACCTCGGTGACGAGCGCCGGCGCGAACGGCAGGCAGGCGATGGTGCCCGCGACACAGCCGAGCCAGGTCACCTGGAAGGGCGACACGCGGGCCAGGACGGGTTTCTGGATCACGACCGCGGCCGAGTAGGCCAGGACCGCGACCAGGCACAGCGCGAGGCCCGGACCGGAGTGCGCGCCGCGCTGTATCGTCGCCAGGCCGATCACGACGCAGCCGGCGAAGGCGACGCCGCAGCCCGCCAGCAGCCCGCGAGGGAAGCCCTCGCGCAGGAATATCCCGGCGAGCAGGGTGATCATGAGGGGTCCGGTGTTGACGATCATCGCCGCGGTGCCGGCGTCCACCAGGCGTTCGGCCGCGTTGAGGGTGGCGCTGTAGACGCCGAGCCAGGCGATCCCGTAGGCCGCGATCGCCAGCAGGTCGCGCCGCCGGGGCAGCGGGTCGCGGCGCGCCAGCGCAAAGCCGCCGAGGATGGCCGTGCTGACCACGAGGCGGCCGAGCGCGAGCGCGCCTGGCGACAGGGTCTGGCCCGCGGCGCGGATTCCGACGAAGGCCGAGCCCCAGGCGGTGACGGTCACTAGTCCGGCGATGAGCGCTGGGACATCCATTCGCCCGGCGGCCGCCGTGCTCGCCACCTCGTCACTCATGCCCCTGGCCCCCCGGTTTCGGGGGACGAGGCGTGAACCTCGCGGCGACGGGCAGCCTTGACTCCAGCGTCAGGGCTGACGCGGCCGCCGCGGCGGCCACGCCGGCGGCCGCGATGAACGTCGCCGTCGGCGCCGCGCCGAGGAACTGCGTACCCAGCGTCGGGGCGATCGCCAGGCCGATCCACCAGGAGAACCCCATCGACGCCATGTACCGTCCGCGCAGCCTGGCCGGCGCGAGGTCGGCGACCAGCGGCATCACCGCGGTCGTGTGCAGGCACTCACCGAGCCCGACCGCGATGGACGCCGCGATCAGCTCGGGATAGGCCCGCCCGGTGCCGCGTGGGGCCGCGGCCACGAGCAGGCAGGCGCCCGCGAACAGCCACGCGCGAGACCGCGGTCGCGCGATGACGCAGGTTCGCGGGCGCGAGGGTGGCCAGCAGAGTCGACTGGCTGGGATTCAGCACGCCGTTCCCGGCGCCCGCCAGGGCCCCGGCGGCGAACGCCTGCCCGGGCGAGCGCGCAAACGCCAGGCCCGCGTAGCCGGCGGCGAGTGCTACGCCTGCGCCGACGCTGGTCACGCGGGCTCCGTAACGGTCGATCAGCGGTCCGGCCGCAGGCGCCGTCACTATCGCCACACCGGTGATCGTGCCGATGACCAGGCCGGCGACACCGAGGCTGAATCCGCGGCCATCGTGCAGGTAGATGACCTCGAAGGGCAGCATCGCGCCGTACCCCAGCATGTTCAGGAAGATCCCGGCCTCGACGAGCCACAACTCGCGGGATAGGCCGAACCCCAGCCAGACCGCCGTCGGGCCCCGCGAGCCCACGGGACTTGCCGCCTTAGATTTGTTATAGTACATTTTCATGTTTCATCTAACACATAATATCGAGCCGGGAGCCGGCGCGGCAGTAATCGCGGCCAAGATTGAGGCAGCGATCGCCGCGGGCCAGCTCGCGCCGGCCAGCCAGCTGCCGACGGTCCGCGAGCTGGCCGCGGAACTCGGGATCAGCCCGGCCACGGTCGCCGCGGCGTACCGCACGCTCAGGCAGCGCGGCCTGGTCAGCGCCAACACCCGCCGCGGCACCGTGGTCTCGGCCCAGCCGCCGCTGCGCGTGCGCGGCCCCCGGCCGCTGCCCGCGGACACGCGCGACCTGGCCAGCGGGAACCCCGACCCGGTGATGCTGCCGCCGCTGGCGCCGGCCCTCGCGAGCCTCGACCCGGGGCACAAGCTCTACGGGGGCCCGGTCAAGCTGGGCCGGCTCGTCGAGCTGGCCCGGGCCGACTTCGCCGCCGACGGCATCGGAGGGGACATCGCCATCGCCGGCGGAGCGCTCGATGGCATCGAGCGCATCCTGCAGACCCAGCTGCGGCCCGGCGACCGGGTGGCGGTCGAGGACCCCTGCTGGCCGCGCATCGCCGACCTGGTGCGCGCCCTCGGCTTGCAGCCCGAGCCCGCCCGCGTCGATCAGGGCGGCCTGGTGCCCGACGAGCTGGCTCGCGCCCTGGCCCGCGGCGCCCGGGCCGTCATCGCGACCCCTCGCGGCCAGAATCCGACCGGGGCCGCCATCGACGAGGCCCGGGGGCGCGTGCTGCGGGACCTGCTGAGCGGGTACCCCGAGGTCATCCTCATCGAGGACGACTACGTCGCCGCCGTCGCGGGCGCACCCTACGTCCCGTTGCATCAGGCGAGCGCCCGCTGGGCCGTGATCCGCTCGGTGTCCAAGGTGCTCGGTCCCGACCTGAGGGTCGCGCCGATGGCGGGCGACGCCCTCACGGTCAGCCAGGTCGAGGGCCGGCAGCTGCTCGGCTCGGGCTGGGTCAGCCACCTGCTCCAGCAGACGACGGCGAACGTGTGGGAACACCCCGGGACCCGTGAACTGCTCGCCCGCGCCGCCCTCAGCTACGCCGAGCGACGCACCGGGCTCGTTGACCAGCTGGCCGGATTCGGGATCACCGCCTATGGCCGCAGCGGGCTGGGCGTCTGGGTACCGCTGGCCGAGGAGGTGACCGCCGTGCAGCAGCTACTCGAACGCGGCTGGGCCGTCAGCCCTGGGGAGCGCTTCCGGTTCCTGACCCCGCCCGGGATCCGCATCACGACCACCACCGTCGACCGGCCCGAGGCCGCCAGGCTTGCCGCCGCGCTCCGTGACATCGTGCAGACCACCGCGGCCACCTACACGGGATAGCAGTCCCCGGAGCGGGGCGGCCCGGCGGCACGGCCCGGTCCCTTGACTAAATAGACCTGTCTGTCTATTGTCTCCTATTGAACAGACCTGTCTACTCAATCATCGTCAGGAGCGGATGTCATGGAGCACCACGAGGCCGGGGCCAGAGCAGCCGTCCTGCCGGACCTCCCGGCTGACCCGCTCGCGCCGGCCTGGCCTGCGCGGGCCGGGCCGTTACCGGCTGAGCGGGCGCCCGGCCGTCTTCGTGCTGGCCTCGCTGATCGTGGCGCTGCTGGCCTCCTCCGCCGCCCCCACCCCGCTGTACGCGATCTACCAGGCCCGATGGCACTTCACGCCGATCACGACCACGGTGGTGTTCGGGGTGTACGCGATGGCGGTGCTGGCCGCACTGCTGACCCTGGGCAAGCTCTCGGACCACGTCGGACGCCGGCCGGTGCTGCTGACCGCGATCGCCGTCCACGTGGGCTCGCTGGTCATCTTCGCCACCGCGACCGGGGTTCCCGCCCTGCTGGCCGCCCGGGTCGTCCAGGGCGTGTCGACCGGCGCGGCCCTGGGCGCGATCGGCGCCGCCATGCTGGACATGGATCGCGAGCTCGGCACGTTCGCCAACGCGGTGGCGCCGGGCCTGGGCACCGCGAGCGGGGCGATCTTGTCCGCGCTGGCGGTCCGCTTCCTGCCCGACCCCACCCGCCTCATCTACCTGGCCCTGATCGGCGTGCTCGTCCTGCAGGCGGGCGCGATCGCGGCGATGCACGAGACGGTCAGCCGGGCACCGGGCGCGCTGGCCAGCCTGCGGCCGGAGATCATCATGCCGCGGGCGCTGCGGGCCCCGGTACTGACCGCCGTGCCCGTGCTCTTCGCCGTGTGGGCGCTGGCTGGCCTGTACGGCGCGCTCGGGCCGGCGCTAGTGCACGCGCTGACCGGCTCGGGCGACGTGGTACTGGGCGCACTGAGCCTGTTCATACTGGCCGCCTCGGCCGTCATCGCGATCATCGCGCTGCGCCGGGCCGCGCCCCGGACCGTGATGCTGACCGGCATCCTGGCCCTGGTCACCGGCGTGGCCGTCACCGTCCTGGCCGTGAGCCTGGGATCGGCGGCGGTCTTCTTCGCGGGCTCCGCGATCGCCGGCGCCGGGTTCGGCAGCGGCTTCCAGGGCGGCATCCGCCTGGTCGTGCCGCTGGCCGCGCCGCACGAGCGGGCCGGCGTGGTCTCGCTGCTCTACGTGGTGTCCTATCTCGGGCTGGGCGTGCCCGCCGTGCTGGCCGGGTTCGGCGTGGTACACGGCGGGGGGCTGATCGACACCGCCCGCTATTACGGCGCCGCGGTGATCGCGCTGGCCGCCCTGGCCCTGCTCGGCCTGCTGAAGACCCGGCCCGGCCGCGCCGCGGAGCCTGCCGCGGCCCCCGTTCAGGGGCCTACGATCGACGAGTCTTTCTAGGAAGGTGGCCGTCACCATGGCTGTCAAGGAAGCGAGCACCGCCGCCGAAGGCTCGGGGGGCAGGGTCCGGCGGTCGGCGCGCGAGCGGCTGCTGGCCGCGGCCAACGAGCTGTTCTACAACGAGGGCGTGCACACGGTCGGCATTGACCGCGTGATCGAGCAGGCCGGGGTGGCCAAGGCCTCGCTGTATAACACGTTCGGCAGCAAGGACGAACTGGTCCGTGCGTACCTGGAGACCCGTCACGCCAGCGTGACCGAGCGCATCATGCAGGCGGTGGAACGCCACGACGACCCGCGCGAGCGCCTGCTGGCCGTGTTCGAAGGCCAGGGCGAGCTGTTCGCCCAGCCGGACTACCGCGGCTGCGCGTTTGCCCGGGCCAGCGCGGAGTCCCATCCCGGCGACCTGGTCGAGCAGGCCGCCGAGGGCTACCGCCACTGGGTGCGCGCGCTGCTGACCGAGCTGGCCGCCCGCGCCGGCGTGCCCGAGCCCGACGTCCTGGCCCGCCAGCTGCACCTGCTCTACGACGGCAGCGGGCAGTCCGCGCGGATGGACTACGACCCGGCCGCGGCCGCCGCGGCCCGCGCCGCCGCCGCCGTCCTGCTCGACGCGGCCCTGGTCCGGGGTTAGGTCCATCGGCCTGCCGTAGAGCACGACCCGAATTACCATCCCTATGCCATGAATAGTCGTGCCGTGCACCCATCCGAAGCCGGCAAAGCCTGCGCCAAACCGTTTCACGGCAGGGCGCCCGATTTTCACGGAAAAGTACACCAAGCCTGTATTTATTATGGCCCGGAACAACATAACGAGACTGGCCGATGGATACGGTAATCGGGTCTCCCGGGAACAGGATCGTCAATTACCATACTGGCGACGGGAGTCTGACTATCCAGATCACGGCCCCAGGTGTCATGCGCATGGCCGTGCTGACGTCTTGTTTTCGATCTCCTGCGAAATAGGCGCTCGGTCGCCGGGATTTGTCCAGCAAGGGAACGAAAGGGGTTGATTCGATTGCCTGCTGGGTCCCGCTTCGTCAGCGCAGTCGCACCAGCAGCGGACGAAATGTACCCAGTTTTCCCAGCAGATCCCGAAGGTTCGCCGGTCGTCAGCAATATGGGCGGAGTCGCGCTGGCGACGCGCCAAGAGGACATCGAGCAGACCGTCACCTACTGGCTGGAAGCCGAGTTCGGGGACATCGGAAGCGACGACCGGCGCGGTCCGCGTCGCTCGTTTCCGTTTTCAGTTCCGCTCCTGGCGGTCCTGGCCCTCCAGACGGTCCTGTCCCTGCGTTTGATATGGTCGCGGACCGCGTTCAACGATGAGGCGCTCTACCTGTGGGCGGGCCACCTCGAACTGGCCCACATCCTGCACGGAACGCCGGTGCCAGGGTTCCAGACCTACTTCTCCGGCGCGCCGTTCATCTACCCGCCGCTCGGCGCGCTCGCCGACAGCCTCGGAGGCCTGGCCGCAGCCCGGATTCTGTCGCTGGCGTTCATGCTCGGTGCCACCATCCTGCTGTACGGCACCACCCGCCAGGTGTTCGGCCGCCGGGCCGGCGAGATAGCCGCCGGAACATTCGGCCTGCTCGGCTCCGCCGAGTTCCTCGGGGCGTTCGCCACCTACGACGCGATGGCGCTGTTCCTCCTGGCGCTCGCCGCGTACCTGGTCGTGCTGGCCCGCCGATGGTTCAGCGAGCCCCTGCTGGTCGCGGCCGGGCTCGTGCTCGCCCTGGCGGACGCGACCAAGTACCCGACAACCCTCTGGGACCCGGTCGTCATCGCGCTGGCGGCGCTGACCGCGACGCGGGGCGGCTGGCTGCGCAGGGGCGGCCGCGCCGTGCGCCTGGCCCTGTACGCGAGTGCCCCGATCATGGTCGCGCTGTTCCGGGTCGGCGGCCTTTCATACCTGAACGGCATCATGTTCACGACCCTCGCGAGGCAGTCGGGCGGAGTATCTCCCGAGTCAATCCTGCGTAACTCGGCGCTGTGGGTCGGCCTGATCCTGGTCATCGCCCTGCGCGGACTGATCATCGCGGACAGCACCCGGGACCGGCTGATCTGCGCGACACTAGCGGGCGCGGTCGTGCTCGCGCCGCTCGAGCAGGCTCGCATTCACACGCAGACCAGCCTGGACAAGCATGTCGCGTTCGGCGCGTGGTTCGGGGCGATGGCCGTCGGCTTTGTCCTGGCCCGAGCGGTGGAGACCAGCAAGTACATGGGCTGGCGCATCCCGGTCGCCACCGTCGGCCTCATCGCGCTCATGGGCATCCCCCAGGCGTCCAGCTTCTACGCTTCCTGGCCGAACGCCGCGGCCTTCATCGCCGCCGTGCAGCGACTGGTCGCAGCCGAACCGAGGGCGCCGATCCTGGCGGAGCAAGGCCCCCTAGTGGACTACTACCTCGAGCTGCCCGCCCGGCAGCTGACGAACAACGCCGGCGCGTTCTGGTACTGGGATCCGCAGCGGAACCAGGAGGTGGAAGGCACGGTCGCCTACCAGGAAGCCATCCGGTACCACTATTTCTCGGTCATCGAGCTCGACTTCTCGTTCTCCAGCCGGGAGCCGGTCGACCAGGAGCTGCAAGCCGCCCTGCGGACGGCCGGGGGATATCGCCTCGTCGCGACCATCCCGTGGACCGACAGGTTCGGCCGCGCGGCTTTTGAGCTATGGGAGTACCAGCGGTGACGGCACGCCTGGTGCAGATCTTGCTGCACGTCGTGATCCCGGGCACGGCGCCTACGCCGTTCCTGAGCGTGGTCGGGGATTGCTTCCTGTGGTCGCTCCCCGCATCGCTGCTCGTCATGCTCCTGGTTCGTTTCGGATGGCGGCGCGGCAAGGGGGTCGAGGACCCGTGACGCACGAGTACGACATCCCGAGGGCGACCGCGGCCCGGCCGCGGCTGGCCCTGGTGTACGCGGGTGTAGGCGTCGTCATCGCCCTGGCTGCCGCGCGGCACCTCTACTACATCGACAAGTGGCCGCACTACCGGCTCATCACCGTGATCTGGACCGTTGCCTTCGCGTTTACCGCGCTGCAGTGGATGGTGTCGTGGCTGGACCGGCCCTATACGGTGACCCCGCGGCAGCAGGCCCGGCTGGACCTGATGCAGGTCACCGTCAACATTCCCGTATACAACGAGGAACCGGTGGTCCTGGACCGAGTGCTGTACGCGCTCTTCGCCCAGACCCGGCTGCCCGACCGGGTCGACGTCGTCGACGACGGCTCCACGCAAGAGGATTACTCTTCGGTCCGCGACTACTGGCTGGCGCATCACCCGCCGTCGGTCGAGCTCAACTGGCGCCGCTACCCGAACGTCGGCAAGAAGCGGGCTCAGGCCCGCACATTCGCCTCCGATCCCGCGGCCGACGTGTTCGTCACCCTCGACTCCGACACCACGCTCGCGCACAACGCCCTGGAGGAGGGTCTCAAGCCGTTCGCTGATTCCAGCGTCCACTCCGTGGCGGGAATCGAGCTGGCGTGGAATTACGGCCGCAGCCTGCTGACCCGGATTAAGGGCGTCAACGCTCTGATCTGGCAGTTCACCGTCTGTTCGGCCCAGAGCGTGGCTGGCGGCAACGTCCTGGTCAACCGCGGCACCTTTGCCCTCTACCGCGCAGATATGATCCGCGAGACCCTGGCCGCCTACATCGGGGAGACCTTGTTCGGGCGACCGGTCATGCTCGGCGACGACACCATGCTGACCCTGTTTGCCCTCAACCGCGGCCGCGCGGTCCAGCAGCCATCCGCGGCGTGCTTCGCGATGTATCCGGAGACCCTGTCACACACGCTGCGGCAGTGGACGCGATGGATGCGCGGTACCGCGCTACGCACCCTGTGGCGGCTGCGCTACCTGTCTCCCGCCTCGTGGGGATGGTGGTATACGGCGATCACGACGTGGAGTTACCTGGCGTTCGTCTCGGTGCTGGCCGCCGTGGCCGTCGACTGGCATCAGGCCAGGTCGTTCGCTGCTACGGCCCTGTCCATCAGCGCGGCCTGGATGTGGCTGGTCGCCTCGCGGATGTTCGCGGTCCGCCGGAGCGACCAGCGGCTCATCGACCGGCTGGAGGCGTTCCTGCTCGTCCCGGTGGCCATGGTGTGGCTGACGCTCGTCCTGCGGCCCATGCGCCTGTGGGGGACGCTGACCATGCGAGAGCAGGGCTGGGTCACTCGCCGACGCGGCGCCGAGACCCGAAGCAGCATCGCGGACGTGGCCGCGGTGGGAGCAGAGACGCCTCGCTGGACCTCTTATGAGCCCTGACGCCACCACGGGCCTGCGCGCCATGGGCGCCCGGCTTGGCCGCACGGCCGCCCGGCTCGGCAGCCTGCCGCAGCGGGTCGTCACGTGGGGAGGTGAGCACCGGGCCGCCGCCGCGGCCCTGGTCATCATCGGCGCCGAGGTGGCAGCGGGCGCGATCATCGTCGGGTCGCCGCTACGGCCGGGTGGCGCCGAGCCGGTCCGCCCGTACCCGGCCGCTGGTGCGGCCGCCAGCTACCCGGCGCGCCCCCCGTACCCGGTGCAGGCCGTCCTGCCGCTGCACTACACCGGCGTCTACGAGCCGACCGGCGCCGGCTCGTACGTGCCGTCGGGCGGCGGCGACGGCACGGCGGAGGCGTGGCCGAAGATCGCGATTTCCTACAGCGGGTGGTACCTGGGTTTCAAGACGAGATTCGCCCACGAGGCCCGGGCGGTCGACACGATCCCGCTCATCCAGATCGAGCCCCGCGGCGTGAGCCTCGCGGCCATAGCCCGCGGCGCCTACGACGCTCACCTCCGGGCCTACGCTGACGCCGTGGCGACCTACCGGGGTGCCGTCAGCATCGGGTTCGGCCAGGAGATGAACGAGCCCCGGTACTCCTGGGGCGACCAGAAGACCAGCCCGGCCGTCTTCGTCCGGGCGTGGCGGCACATCGTCAACGTCTTCCGGTCGCAGCACGCCGACAACGTGATCTGGATCTGGACCATCGGGAAGAGCAGCGCGACGGCGAGCCCGCTCCGGAACTGGTGGCCGGGCGTACGGTACGTTACCTGGGTTGGCATCGATGGCTACTACGAGCTACCTGACCGCGCGCCCTTGTCGGCGTTCGCCGGGACGATCGCCGGGGTCCGGCGCATCACCGCCGACCCAGTGTTGCTGTTCGGAGACAATCTGGCGGCACCGTGAGACTCGCACAATCAGGGCGCCGCGGCGCTGTGGCGCTGCTGTTCCCGATCGTCTGGGCCGGGCTCGCCGCCGTCATGGTGCTGGCGGGCTGTGCCCCCGCTACCTCCCGTCCGGCCCGCGTGGCCTCCGCCACACACCTCCTGGTCGGCGCGCCCGCGCTGCACGTGTCCGGGAATCACCTGGTCAGCGCCGACGGCACCAGGGTCGTCCTGCGCGGCGTGGACCGCTCGGGCACCGAGTACGAGTGCGTGCAAGGCCGCGGCATATTCGACGGGCCAAGCGGCCAGGCCTCGATCACGGGCATGCGCACGTGGGACATCAACGCGGTGCGCGTGCCGTTGAACGAGGCGTGCTGGGACGGAGAGTCCTACGTAGATGCCGCCTACGCGGGGCGCGCCTACCAGCACGCCATCGAGGCGTACGTGAACCTGCTGACCTCCAGCGGCTTGGTAGCCGTCCTTGACCTGCACTGGACCGACGGCAGCTATACCGGTCCTGGGGCCGCGTGCGCCTCGGCGTTGGCGGTATGCCAGAAGCCCATGCCAGATGAGTCCGCGATCGGCTTCTGGAAATCCGTGGCCGGGGCCTTCAAGGGGAATGACGCGGTCATCTTCGACCTGTTCAACGAGCCGTACCCGGAGAGCGCGGATCACGGCAACGAGACCCAGGGCTGGCGGTGCTGGCGGTACGGCGGCCGTTGCGCCGGGATCGGTTACCGGGTGGCCGGGATGCAGAGCCTGGTTAACGCCGTCCGGTCGACCGGCGCGGATAACGTCATCATGGTGGGAGGCCTGGCGTGGGCCAACGACCTAACCCGGTGGCTCGCCTACCAGCCCGCCGATCCCGATCACGACCTGATCGCCTCGTGGCATTCCTACAACTTCAATGCGTGCAACGTCAGGTCATGCTGGATCAGCCAGGTCGCCCGGGTGATCGCGCGTGTCCCGGTCGTCGCGGGCGAGATCGGGGTCCGAGGCTGCGGTGACGCCTATATCCAGGCCGTGGCGGCATGGCTGGACTCGCAGTCATCGGGTTACCTGGCTTGGTCCTGGGACGTATGGCGCGGGCGATGCCCCGGCGGGTCAGGCCTGATCAGCCGTTACAACGGCACCCCCACGGCTCACGGCGCGGCCTACCGCGCCCTCCTGCTATCCCTCCCGGGTGACTAAGCGCCTACGCTCCCTTCGGTAGGCCGTCCGGCGCGCGTATCCTCGACCCGATGGCCAAGCTGATTGCCGACGACAAGGACCTAGTCGTCCGTCTCACCCGGAGCGAGAAGATCTGGGGTTTCCACGGTGACGTCCGGGTCCGCCTTTCCTCCGTCGTCTCTGTGGCCTCCGATCCTCAGCCGTGGCTGGGCCTGCGGGGGTGGCGGATGGCGGGGGTCAGCTTCGTCGGGCAGGCCGTGCTGGGTACCCGCCGGCATGGTGATGGCTACGACTTTTGCATCTTGCACCGCGATCGACCGGCGGTCCGGGTGGACCTGGCGTCCGGACGGTTCAGCCGTCTCGTCATCTGCGTTCCCGAGGGCGTCGACCCGCAGACGGAGGCGGCGAGGATCGCCGCCCTAGCGGGGATCGCCCCCTCCGCGCCCGCCAGCGCCGGCTGACATGCCTGCGGATCCGGAGGGTCTCGAGCACCGCAGGCTGCTGGGCTACCCGCCGGATGTCGGGCCTTACGCCGGTGCTGACCTGTTCGGACGGATCGGGCAGCCGTCGATCGACCGACTAGTTGACCTGCTGTATGAGGGGATCGGGGGCGACGATCAGCTGCGCCCGTTGTTCCCGCGCGACCTGGCGCACAGCCGGTCGATGTCGAAGCTGTTCTTTTCCGAATGGCTGGGCGGCCCCCGTCACTACAGCGAGCAGTCCCACGCGGGCATGAGACAGCGCCACAGCGATCTGCCGATCACGGCTGCGCTCGCCGGCCGGTGGCTGGAGCACTTCCGCCGGGCGATGGAGGCCACGGTCGCGGCCGAGGCCGAACGCGCGGCGATCTTCGCGGGGGTCCGCTCCCTGGCCATGACCCTCGTCAACGATCGGGGGACCGGCCCCTCTCCGATCGCCTGGTGCGGTGTGGGCGCCCGTACCGTGACGCGGGCGAGGGATCTTGCTCACCGCGGAGACGTCGCCGGTCTCGCCGGGGCGCTGGTGGAGGCGCCGGACCTGCTGCTCCCGCCGTTCGCCGCGGCGATCATGCAGTCGGCCGCCCTGGCGGGCCGCGCCGACATCGTTCGCATGCTGCTGGACGTCGGCGTCGGAGCGGACCGTCCGTTCTGGATGCCGGTCGGTGTCACCGGGCCAGCGTTCGAGCGGGTGATTTTCGTGACGCCGCTGTGCGCCGCCAGGATGAAGCGGCGGTCCGCGGTCGAGTCGCTCCTCCTGGCGGCCGGGGCCCGTGCGGACGTGTTCACGTCGGCCTTCCTCGGCGACCTCTCCTCGCTCGGGCCGATGCTCACGGCCGATCCCGCCCTGGCCCAGGCGGCCGATCCGGCCGTCGACGTCCTCGACATCACGCCCGTCGAACACGCCGTCGCGGGCCGACAGGCCGCAGCGCTGCGGCTCACCCTGGAGCACGTCCCAGGTCCGCTGCCCTACGTGCGGGCGTTGCGCGGTGCCGCCGCCCAGGGCAGCCTGGCGATGGTCGGGCTGCTGCTCGCCCACGGGGCGGACGCGACCCGGATCGGCGTCGGACGCTGGGTCCTGCATCCCGAGCTTGCCCCGCTGCTCGCCAGCCGGGGCGCGGCGATCGACTCCTCAGGCTCGTGGATCGGGGCCAGCTGCACGGGAAACCAGGGACGCAAGGACGATCCGGAATACGTCCGCGCCCTGCTGCATTATGGGGCCAGCGCGAACGATCGCCGTACCGGCGAGGCGGAAGCCGCGACCGGCGTGCGGGCGCTCAACGCCACGGCACTGCACTACGCCGCCCGGGCCGGTTTCCTGCGGACTATCGGGGTTCTCCTCGAGCACGGAGCAGACGCGAACGCCCGCGACAGCCAGGGCCGCACCCCGCTCGACTGGCTGGAACAAGCTGCACCCTCGGTATCGCGGGCCGCGGTCCGCGACCTGATCGCACCGGCGCCGCATCGATGACGTGACCGCCTGCGAGAAGAGCTGGCTCAGCCCGGGTCGGTGAACCGGGCCGCCCGCTGCTCGAACTCCGCGGCGACCGCCTCGGCCTGGTTGGGGCTGCCGATGAGATCGCCGATCTCCTCCTGCTCGGCCGCGAAGCCGGCCTCCAGGTCCGCGCGGCCCGCCAGGTTCAGGAGCCGCTTGGCCGCCCGGATGGCGTGCGGGTTGCGGGCCGCGATCGAGCGAGCCAGGTCGAGCGCGGATCCGCGCGGATCCGGATCGACCCTGGTCGCCAGGCCCAGTGCCACGGCCTCCTCGCCGCGCACCATGCGCCCGGAGAAGGTCAGCTCCTTAGCGACGTCCCGGCCGACAAGTTCGGGCAGGAGCTGGGTCCCGGTCATGTCGGGCACCAGGCCCCACCTGATCTCAAGCACCGACATCCTCGCGTCCGGTGCGACGATGCGGATGTCGGCCCCAAGGGCGATCTGCAGCCCACCGCCCAGCGCATTCCCGTGCACGGCCGCGATGACCGGGACGGGGATCTCCGCCCAGACGTACGCGGCGCGCTGTCCCACGGCCCGCGCCGGCCCGTCGCCGGGAGGCACGTCGACCTGAGCGCTGCGCCGCTCGCCGTCACGCATCGCCCGGAACCAGCCGAAGTCCAGACCCGCGCAGAAATCCGGTCCTTCACCGGACAGCACGACCGCCCGGACCCCGGGTTCGGACTTGAGGCGCTCGCCCGCCGTGACCAGGCCGGCGAACATCGCCCCGTCCAGGGCGTTCCGCTTTTCCGGCCGGGCTAGGCGGACATCCGCCACCCCGTCGGTGATCGTCACCACGACTCGCTGCTCGGTCATTCATGCTCCCTGGACACGCCTGGTCTCGGCGTCTCAGACTCGATGCCCGGCCGGACCTAAACGTCGTTGCGGGTGGGGCACCTGCTACTGCCCGGCCATTTACGTTACTATCCGCGCTATGAAGGCTCACCGGCACGATGTGGTCCGGGCCGAACTGGCGCGCGGTCCCGTCGCGGGCCGCGGCAGAACCGCCCGATTTTCTGGTGCGAGCGAACCCGGGACCGTGTTGATTGCGTACTACTCGGCATGAAAGTCAACATGCCTCTCGTCACGCTGCTGAGCGGTGCTGCGCTGGGCGTGGGCGTCCTGGTCGCCAGCATGCTGTCGCCCTCCAGCACGGCCTCGGCCAGTGGCACCACCGGTGCGACGTCAACGCCATCGCCGGCGTTCACCGTCACCGCGCCGCCACCGGCATCGGCTGCCTCGGGCACCGCACCAGCCACGACACCGACCACTCCACCGACGACCGCGTCGGCCACGGCACCGACCAGCGCTCCGGCCACAGCACCAGCGGTGACACCGACGAGCGCGTCGGCCGCGGCCCCGGGAACCACGCCGACCTCGGCCGCATCCACGAGCAATTCGTACGTCCCGCCGCAGGCGGACTACGTGGCTCAGGTCAATGGCGGTGGTGCAGCGGTCGCGATCTCGGTCCACAAGGGCAAGGCGGTCGCTTACATCTGCAACGGCCACGCGGTCGCGGCCTGGTACCACGGCACCGCGGCACACGGGAAGCTGAACCTGACCGGCAAGAACGGCGCCCGGCTCAGCGTGGCCTACGGCTCCGGGAAGGCGACGGGTTCCGTCACGGCCGACGGCGTCCAGTTCAACTTCTCGGCGCCCATGGTGCACGGAGTGCTGCCCACGGGACACCGGAAGCCAGGTCTCTACGAGGCCACCGCGACCGTGCACGGAGTCAAGATCAAGGCCGGCTGGATCGTACTCCCAGACGGCAGCCAGGTGGGCTCGGTCGAGTACTTTTCGGACTCCGCCATCCCGCCGACAGCCCAGGCTCCGCTGCTTAACCTGGCCACGGGCACCGCCCAGTATGACGGGGTCACCCTCGTGGCCAGCCTGATCAGCGGCCTGACCGGCAGCGGATTCTGACCAGCCGCAACCTTCTCGACGACTTGGAACGGACATGACCGCACAACCCGAAGCGTCCTCGCCCGCGCCCGACCGCTATTCCCTGGGCATAGGCAAGCTGGTCGTGCCCAGCCTGATCGGCGGGCTGGTGGCACTGACCCTCGGCGTCTACGGGCGCCTCCACCACCCGACCGGTATCGTGGTCAACATCGCGGGGTTCACGAGCGCGGGATACGTGAAATCGTGGCTCGCCACGATCGCTACCTTCTTCGCGGTCGTCCAGGTGACCTCGGCCCTGGTGATGTACGGCAAGATCCCGCGGGTCCGCGCCCCCTCGTGGATCGGCAGGCTGCACCAGTGGTCCGGCCGGATCGCGTTCCTGGCCGCGGTGCCGGTCGCCATTGACTGCCTTTACGGGCTCGGATTCCAGACCTATAGCACCCGGGTCCTGATCCACTCGATACTCGGCTGCGCGTTCTTCGGCTTCTTCACCATCAAGATGCTGATCCTGCCCAAGCGCGGGCTGCCGAACTGGACCCTCCCGCTGGCGGGCGCCCTGGTGTTCACCGTGCTGGTCGGCTTGTGGTTCACCTCTGCCTTCTGGTTCTTCTCGACCTTCGGGGTCCACCGCTAAGGAGGCAGTCATGACCCGATCATCAAGCCGCCGTGCCCTCCTGGCGGGCGCCTGCGCCGCGTGCGCGGCCACGCTAGCCGGATGCGCTCGTTACGGCACCAGCCAAGGGCTGGCGGGCTCCCCAGCGGGTGCCCCCGCCTACGGCGGCCCGAGCTCGGCGGGAACGGGATCGGCGGCCACCGGCTCCGCGGGCGGCGGCGCAGCTAACGTGCTGGCCAGCACCGCTGAGATCCCCGTGGGCGGCGGCACCATCCTCACCGCCCAGAAGATCGTGATCACGCAGCCCCAGGCGGGCACCTATCACGCGTTCACGGCCATCTGCACCCACCTAGGCTGCATCGTCAACTCGGTGTCGGGCGGGACCATCAACTGCCCGTGCCACGGCAGCAAGTACAGCATCGTCAACGGGTCGGTCGTGAACGGCCCGGCTCCCCTTCCGCTGGCCGCGGTGAGCATCAAGGTGGAGGGCACCTCGATAGTCGAGGCGTGACCGCGGTCTGAGCCGGGTTCAGCTGCGGGCGGCCAGGTGCCGCGTGAGGTGATCGATGACCTCACGCGCGTCGTCCTCGATACCGAAGATGAACGAGGACTTGCGCCGGCGCAGCACGGGCAGCCCCAGCGCGTACAGGCCGGGGCTGCTGACCGCACCGCCGTCGTGGTACAGGTGGCCTTTCGCGTCGACCACGGGCACCTCGAGCCACCCGTAGTCAGGCCGGAAGCCGGTGGCCCACACGATCGCGCGGATCTCGCCGCTGGTCAGGTCAACCTGCAACCGCGCCGAGGGGGGCACCGCCGTGGGCGCGAAGCGCTCGGGAGGGCCGACCTCGTCCTCACGCCCGTGGGCCTGAGCCCACTCGTCGAACGTGTCCAGCAGGCGCCGCATCTTGAGGTCCGCGAGCGAGAAAACGTTACGCAGGCCGCCGGAGAACAGCGCAACGCCGTCACGGACCGCTGACCAGCGGCCGACGAGCTCCACACCCATCGAGGTCAGCGCGTTGAGGTCGAGCGTCGCCCGCTCGGGCGTCCCGACTAGCTGAGGTGAGGGCAGCCGGCGGGCCCGGGTGAGATCGTCGACCTCGTCGTACCGCTGGTCCCACACGCCTGACGCGTCCATCCACCAGAGCACGTCCCGGCCGCGGTACGTGCGCGGCAACCGCACGTGCTCGCCCACCGCGAGGGTCACCGGGCGACCCGACCGCTGCAGCTCGGCGGCCAGCTGCACGCCCGTCGCCGACGCTCCCACGACGAGCACGCCGCCATCTCCAAGCTTGGCGGGGTCGCGATAGTCGAACGGGGTCAGCTGCTCAACGGACCCCGGCACGGCCGCGGCGAACGCCGGCACCGCCGGCTGATTGCAGGCGCCGCTCGCGATGACCACGGCCCGGCAGCCGATCTCGCCGTGGTTCGTGGTGACCTGGTATCCGCCGTCGGCGCGCCGCACCGACACCACGTTCGTGCCGGTCCGCACGGGGGCGCGCGAGACCGCGGCGAAGCGCTCGATGAACTCGGTCACTTCCCCCATCGTCATGTAGCCGTCCGGATCCGGGCCCTCGTAGCGAACGCCCGGCAGGCGGCTCTGCCAGTTGGGGGTGAGCAGCCGCAGGGAGTCCCAGCGTTCGCGCCGCCAGGAGTTCGCGACCTCGCCGCGCTCGAGCACGACGTGGTCGATCGACCGGTCGCTCAGGAAGTGACTGGCGGCCAGGCCCGCGTGGCCCGCGCCGATGACGACCGTGGTTACGCGCTCGATGACGTGACTCTCAGGCGACTTCGACGGTTACGTTGGTCGGGTTGGTGAGAGCGTCGAACACGGCGGAGCGCTTCTGAGACTGGGCCACCAGCGCCTCGATGTCCTCCTTAGAGGCGTCCGCGTCGATGGTGAACGTCACCTTGATGTCGTTGAAGCCGTTGCGGACGTCGCTGTCGGCACCGAGGATGCCGCGGATGTCGTGCGCGCCTTCGACGACCGATTCGACCGAGCGCAGCTCGATGCCGCGGTTCTCCGCGACGGACGCCACCCCTGCGGTCAGGCAGCTCGCCAGGCCGACGAGGAGGAACTCGATCGGCGTGATGCCGTTGTCCGTGGCCGCGAAGACCTCGGGGTGGTCGGCTTCGAACACCGACTCCTCGTTGTGCTCGTGCTCCTCGCCCAGGCCGAAGAAGCTCTGCACCTTGATCTGGCTATGCACGCCGTGCTGCCACTTGGCGGACGCCCGCCAGGTGAACTGGGCGGCCTCGGGCGCGCCCTTCAGCACCTCGCGCGCCTCGAGCAGCGCCTGAACGTTGACGCCGTTGGTGACGGTGGTCATGTCGCGTGATTCCCTTTCGCGAGCTTATCTAGTTTTCCGATGGAGATGCCTGACAATACACTAGTCGGTACCAGCTAAGATAGCCTGCATGGCGGAGCCAGCCCCGACGCTCGCGGCCGGCTCAGCGGGCCCAGCCGGCCGTGCTGGCAGCGTCGGCACGGTCGAAACGCAGTACCTCGACCTGCCGGAGCCGGTGCGGCTTGACTGCGGGCGGAACCTGTACCCGATCCGCGTGGCGTACGAGACCTACGGTGCCCTGTCGCCGCGGCGCGACAACGTCATCCTGGTGTGCCACGCGCTCAGCGGCGACGCCCATGCGGCGGGGTTCGCGAAGACGCCGCCCGCGGAGAGCACGCGTGACGGGTTCGCTGCCGAGGATCGCGACGGCACGGCCGGCAAGGGACTCGGCTGGTGGGACGGGATGATCGGCCCGGGCAAGGCCTTCGACACCGACCGCTTCTTCGTCATCTCCACGAACCTGCTCGGCGGCTGCCGCGGTACGACGGGGCCCTCGTCGATCGACCCGGCGACGGGCCAGCCGTACGGGGCGGACTTCCCGGTGATCACGGTCGCGGACATGGTGCGGACCGAGCGCGCGTTCCTGGACGCGCTGGGTATCGAGCGGCTGGCGGCGGTAGCCGGCGGCTCGCTCGGCGGGATGCAGGCGTTCGAGTGGGCGATCCTGTTTCCTGACCAGGTGGATGCCGTCGTGTCGATCGCCAGCACGCACGCGCTCCAGCCGCAGGGCGTGGCCTGGAACTCGATCGCGCGTGACGCGATCATGCGCGATCCGGCCTGGCAGGACGGCCACTACTACGGCACGGGCCGCGCGCCAGAGGCTGGCATGGGCGTGGCGCGGATGGTCGGCCACATCACGTACCTGTCGGGGCAGGCGCTGAGCGACAAGTTCGGCCGGCGGCTGCAGTTCGCCGACGACGTCCGCTATACGATCACCGAACCAGAGTTCCAGGTCGAGAGCTACCTGCGCCACCAGGCCGACTCGTTCGTCAAGCGCTTCGACGCCAACACCTACCTGTTCACGTCGCGTGCGCTGACGTATTTCGACCTCGCGCGGCAGTACGGCAGCGGATCGCTCGCGCAGGCCCTGGAAGGCGTTAGCGCGCGGACGCTGCTGATCGCGTTCAGTTCCGACTGGCTGTACCCGCCCTCCTCGTCGAGGGACATCGCCGACGCGCTGCGCGCTCTCGGCAAGCCGGCCGAACTCCACGTGATCGAGGCGCCGTACGGCCACGACTGCTTCCTGCTCGAGGAAGCGCGGCAGACGCCCATCATCCGGCAGTTTTTGAGCAAGCACAGCCTGGCCGACGGCGGGGCCGGCGGGTGAGGACGAGGAAGAGGACGCGGTGACCGACCAGATCCCCCGGGCCGAAGAGGCCCGCGCGTTCGGATTCGAGACGCGCCAGTTGCACGCCGGGCAGCGGCCCGACCCGAACACCGGCGCGCGCGCGGTGCCGATCTTCCAGACGACCAGCTACGTGTTCGAGGACCCGGAATCGGCGGCGGCGTACTTCAACCTGCAGGAGTACGGGAACACGTACTCGCGGATCATGAACCCGACCGTCGCGGTGTTCGAGGAGCGGGTGGCGAACCTGGAGGGCGGCGCGGGCGGGGTGGCGTTCGCCAGCGGGATCGCCGCGCAGGCCGGCGCGCTCTTCACCCTGCTGCAGCCGGGCGACCACGTCGTCTCGTCCTCGGCGCTGTACGGCGGGACGGTGAACCAGTTCAAGCACTGGCTGCGCAAGATGAACGTCGAGCTGACCTGGGTCAACCCCGATGACCCTGACGCGTGGCGGCAGGCGGTCCGCCCGAACACCAAGGCGTTCTTCGGCGAGACGATCGGCAACCCGGGCGGGAACGTGCTGGACATCGAGACCGTCGCGGCCATCGCGCACGAACACGAACTGCCGCTGATCGTGGATAACACGTTCGCCACGCCGTACCTGTGCCGCCCGATCGACTGGGGCGCCGACATCGTCATCCACTCGGCGACCAAGTTCATCGGCGGCCACGGCACCAGCATCGGCGGGGTCGTCACCGAGGCCGGCACGTTCGACTGGTCCAACGGGCGGTTCCCCGTCGTCGCCGACCCGTCGCCCGCCTATCACGGCCTGCAGTTCCACGAGACGTTCGGGACGTACGGCTACCTGATGAAGCTCCGGGCCGAGACCCTGCGCGACCTGGGCGCGGCGCTCTCGCCCTTCAACGCCTTCCTGTTCCTGCAGGGGCTCGAGACGCTGTCGCTGCGGATGGAACGCCACGTCGAGAACGCGATGGCGGTCGCGGCGTTCCTCGAGTCCCACCCGCTGGCGTCGAACGTGACGTACCCCGGCCTGCCGTCCAGCAGGTACCGGCCGCTGGCCGAGAAGTACCTGCCGCGCGGGGCGGGCGCGGTGTTCTCGTTCGACTGCGCGGGCGGCCGGGAAGGCGGGCAGGACCTCATCCGGGGCCTGACGCTCTGGTCCCACCTGGCGAACGTCGGCGACGCGAAGAGCCTGGTCATCCACCCCGCCAGCACGACGCACCGCCAGCTAGGTGACGACGAGTTGCGGGCGGCGGGCGTCGGGCCGGGAACGGTGCGGCTGTCGGTCGGCACCGAGTCCGTCGAGGACCTGATCTGGGATCTGCAGCAGGGTTTCGCGCTCGTCGCCGCGACGGCGGGAAGGAAGGTGGCGACCATATGAGCGAGCCGAAGGGCGCCGGCGGCGACTGGACTGAGGAGCGACGGAGGAGCGACGAGGGAAGGAGCCGCCTTAAGGGCGCCCGGAGGCGAGCGGAGAACAGAGCATGAGAGATCTCGCGCGGTACCAGGACCCGCTGACGATCCAGCGCGTGCTCCACACCGCCAGGACGATCGCGATCGTGGGCCTGTCGAACAACGAGCTGCGGGCCAGCTACTTCGTCGGCTACTACCTCAGGCGGCACGGCTACCGCGTGATCCCGGTGAATCCCCGCGAGACGGAGATCCTCGGGCAGAAGTGCTACGCGAGCCTGCTGGACGTGCCCGAGCCGGTGGACGTGGTGAACGTCTTCCGCGCGCCGGACGCGCTGCCGGGGATCGCGCGGGACGCCGTGGCGATCCAGGCGGGCGTCCTGTGGTGCCAGTTCGGGGTGATCAACGAGGAAGGCGCGCGGATCGCCGAAGACGGCGGCGTGACCGTGATCATGGACCGCTGCCTCAAGGTCGAGCACGCTCGGTACGTGGGCCGGATGCACTGGCTCGGTTTCAACACGCAGCGCATCACGTCCGTCCGTGCCGGGCTCCAGTAGCCGGCGGCACGTCCAATAGGAACGGTCATGGAACTCCACGTCGGGTGCGCGATGTGGAGTTACGCGCCCTGGCAAGGCCGTTACGTGCCCGGGTCGCTGTCGCCGCGTGACCGCCTCCACGCGTACGCCACCTGGTGCAATGCCGTGGAGGGCAATACCACCTTCTACGCGACGCCCTCCCTCGCCGCGGTCACGTCGTGGGCCGAGCAGACCACCCCTGACTTCCGGTTCATCCTCAAGCTGCCGAAGGCGATCACCCATGAGCGCCGCCTGGCCGACGTCGAGGACCCGCTCCGCGCGTTCCTGACCGCGATCGAACCCCTCGGACGGCGCGCCCACGCCCTCTGGATCCAGCTGCCGCCGTCCTTCGGCCCCGACGGCCTCGGCGCCCTGGCCGGTTTCCTGCGCCGTCTCCCGCCCGGGTACCGGTACTGCGTCGAGGTACGGCACCGCGCGTTCTTCGATGACCCGCGATCGGAGCAGGAACTGGAGCGGGCTCTGCGTGACGCCGACGCCGAGTGGGTGACGTTCGACACCACCGTCCTGTTCGAAAGCCGTCCGGTGAGCGACGCCGAGCGGGAGGCGTGGGCGAAGAAGCCCCGCCTGCCCCGCCGGTCACGGGCGCTCACGCCTTATCCAGTCGTCCGCTATCTGGGGCGGGACGACGCGGCACGTACCGTCGCGGGGTGGCAGTACTGGCTCGACGTGGTGGCCGGCTGGCTGCGCGAAGGACGTTCCCCGAACGTCTTCATCCACACGCCCGATAACGTGCGCGCGCTCGAGCTGGCCCGCCGGTTCCACGACGACGTGCGGGCCCGGGTGCCCGAGGTCGAGCCGCTCCCGGAGCCGATCCCCGCCGGACCGCCCACTCTCTTCTGAGTCCCGGATGGCGCGGTCCGGCCCGGCGTCACCGGCAGGTGCAGCGGGCCGCGGATCGTCGTGGTGTTGCGCAGCCGGATGGGTCCGGTCAGGGTTAGCCCTGGCATCCGCTCGGCGAGCATCCGCAGCGCGATGGTGGCTTCGAGCCGGGCCAGCGGCTGCCCCACGCAGTAGTGGATACCGCTGGAGAACGCGAGGTGCTCGGCGCCGGACTCACGGTAGATGCTGAACGTGCCCGGCTCGGGGAAGACCTCGGGGTCGCGGTTCGCGCCCCCGATCAGCGTCACCACGCTCTGGCCCGGGCGGACGGTCTGCCCTTCGAGATCCAGCGGCTCCAGCGCCACGCGGTCGGTGAGCTGGACCGGCGGATCGAACCGCAGCGTCTCCTCGACCGCCCTCGCGGCCAGGGCCGGCGGGTCGGCGCACAGGTCCTGCCACTGCTGGCGGTGGCGGAGCAGGGCGAGCACGCAGTTGCCGATCAGGTTGACCGTGGTCTCGAACCCGGCGACCAGCAGCAGGACGCACATCGGCATCATCTCGGCCGGCTTTACCTGATCGCCCTCGGCCGCGACGAGCCGGCTGATGATGTCGTCGGCCGGCTCCCGCCGCCGCAGCTCGAAGAGGTCCTCGAAGAGCCGCTGGAGCTTGACCCCGTTGGCCTGCAGCTGGCTGGCGTGCCGCAGCGACTTGATGCCGTCCAGCGCGCTCCCGATGACCGCGCCGTACTGCGCGAAGGCGGCCGCGTCCGCGTCGGGGATGCCGAGCAGGTCGGTGATGACCGCGATCGGCAGCGGCGCGGCCAGCCCGGAGACCAGGTCGAACTGACCGCGCGCGGCGGCCTGGTCCAGCAGCTCGCCGACCGTGCGCTCGATGCGGCCGGCGTAGCCGGCCACCGCCTTGGGGCTGAACGCGGGCAGCGCGAACCGGCGCAGCCGCGTGTGATCCGGCGGGTTCATCCCCAGGAAGGACATCTCGACATCGGGGTCGGGGTGGACACCGAACCGGCGGTTCCGCAGCACCGAGTCGCACACGCGGTGGCTGACGGTCATCCAGTCGCCCTGGCGGGTCGGCACCAGCGTGCCGCTGGCCCGGATCCGCTCGTAGACCGGGTAGGGATCGGCCCGTCCCTGGCGCAGGTTGAGCAGCGCCAGCGGGTCCCGCCTGACATGCCCGGCGTACGCGACCGTGGCCTGCTGGCGGTACAGGCTGGCGGCGAACGCGACAGCGCGGCCGGCCTCGCTCATGGCTCCTCCCCCGCGCGGGCGGGCCTGGCGCCAAGGCCGTGCAGGAACGTCCCGAGCGCGAGGCCGGGCGCGTCGAGCGGGGCCAGCTTGCCCGCGCCGACCGACTCCGCGGCCACGTAGACGATGGAGTAGAGCGTCTGCAGCAGCCACCAGTCCGGGACGCCGGCGGCCAGCACGCCGAGGTCCTGAGCCCGCTTGAGCACGGCCAGGCAGCGGGCCTCGACCGCAAGCCAGCGCGCCCCGATGTCGCCCACGTGGTCGAAGGCCGGGGTCCGCCAGAGGAACGCCAGCTGCGGCCCGATCGGGATCATCGCGGCGGTGAGCGCCCGCAGGCCGCCGTCGGGGCCGCCGCCGCCGCCCGCCCCGGCGACCGCCTGCTCCCACAGGTCGATCGCCCGGTGCCCGACCGCGCACAACAGGTCGTCGCGGGTGGCGTAGTGCTTGTGCAAGGTCGTGCGCCCGATCCCGGCCGCCTCGGCCACCTCGGCCAGCGACGCGGCCGGGTCCGCGACCAGCACCTCAGCCGCGACGTCCAGGAGCGACGGCCGCGCCCCGCGGCGGAGCGAGGCGACGTTGTGAACACTCATGTTCACTACAATACGAGCTTGTTCTTAACGGGTCAATAATGTTCATAATCTCAGGCCCGGGCGACGCTGAACTGGGCGGCGGTGTCGCGGGCGATCGCGGCCCCGTCGGCCACGGTCGTGATGAGGGTGCAGCCGGCCTCGCGGTACCGGCGGGCGGTGGCACCATCCATGGCGTGCACCCCGACCGGCTTACCTGCGGCGGCGCACGCCGCCCAGATGCGCTTCAGGGCCTCGCTCAGCACCGGGTCATCCGGGTCGAGCGCACAGCCTAGGGAGAACGACAGGTCCCGGGGGCCGACGTAGATGCCGTCAACGCCCTCGACGGCCAGGGTGGCGTCGAGGCCGGCGACCGCGTCGGCCGATTCGCACATGACGAGGCAGAACGGATTGCTGGCCGCCAGCACGCCGCCCGCGGAGCGGTGCCCGGCGGGCGGGTAGCGGACCGCGCTCGCCGCCTGGCGAGCCTGGGCGGCCGAGTCGACGTTCGGCACGATGACACCCTCGCAGCCCAGGTCCAGGGCCCGGCCGATATCGGCGGTATGCGCGTGCCGGACCCGGCCGATGGGCGTGGCCCCCGCCAGCCGGATCGCGCTGGTCAGCGCGGGCAGGTCGGTTTCGGTGGCCCCGCCGTGCTGCAGGTCCATCACCACGTAGTCCAGGCCCGCGGCGGCCAGCGCCCGCACGCTCAGCGGCGAGGGGATCACCGACCAGGCGCCGTAGAGGGGCTCGAGGGCGGCGAGGCGGGAACGGAAGTCAGGAGTCATTGTCATGGGGCCAGCGAACCATACCCGCCCGCGGGGCTAGGAATCTGGTGACAGTACCCGGCGCGGGTGGCGGCCGTCGACGTACCCCACGAACGGCGGGTAGATGTTGTAGCCGAGCAGCTCCTGCAGCCGTTCGGGCAGCTCACGGGCAACGTCACGGGGCACGGCCAGGCAGTGGTTCTCCTGCGGCCGCAGCCAGCCCGCCGCGTACTCCAAGATCACGCCGAGCCGCGGCCGGGCGGTCCGGTTCGCCCCGCCGCCGTGCCAGAGGCTGCCCAGGTAGAACAGGGCCGATCCGGGTGACATCACGGCCGTCTCCACCGGGTCCTCCGGGTTTGGCCGCCGACCCGGCTCCCACTGGTGGCTGCCGGGGATGAACCTGGTCGCACCGTTCTCCGCGGTGAACTCATCGAGCGGCCACATCGTGTTGACCACCAGCGGCGGATGCGGCTCGGGCACCGGGTAGATGGCGTCGTCACGGTGCAGGACCTGCTCCTTCTCGCCAGGCCCGATGCAGATCCCGACCGGGGCGCTGAGCTGGTAATGGCCCAGGACCTGATCCAGGACGCCGAGGAGCAGCGCGTCGATGGCGAGCGCGTCGAACGCGCGGGTCTTGGCGAACAGCGCGTAGACCCGCTGCGTGTCGAACCCCTCGAAGGAGTTCCGCCCGGTCCGGGTAGTCCGTAGGACCCGGTCCAGGTCAGCCTGGGCGTCCTGCGCGCCGTCCGCGGTCAGCATGCCGGTCACGACCACGTAGCCGTGTTCCATCAGCCGCTGGGCCACGTCCTGGCTAGGTGACGTGGCGGGCATCGTCGCCATCATCGCACCTGAGACTAGGCGGGCTGGCGCGTGCCGTCTAGCCGCCGAGCCTCGGGCTCTGGTGCGATGGTCACGCGAGGGTGTGACGCGGCGACGGCTGATCGGCAACTAGATACGTGACAGAGAAAACAGCGGCAGTTCGTCCGGCGGCCGTGACTAGGGAACAGGCCACGGACGGGGGCGCGATCGCCGACTTCGAGCGGCTCTACCGCGCGAACGTCGACGCGGTCATGGCGTACTTTGCCCGGCGCAGCCGTGACCCGCACGTGGTCGCCGACCTCACCGCGGATACGTTCGTCGCGGTGATCGCCTCCTTCGGGGCCTTCGATCCGCGGAAGGGCACCGCACGGGCCTGGATGTTCGGGATCGCCCGGCGGGTCTACGCCTCGTACTGCGAGGCACACAGCCAGCAGCAGCACAGGCTGCAGCGGCTGGCCGGCCGGCGCGACCTGGACCAGGACGAGGTCGAGGAACTCCTGGGCCGGATCGACGCCGAACGAGCCGGCCGGGAGGTGGTCGCCGCGCTGGCGCCGGTCGAGCCCGGCTGCCCGCGCCCGGCACCGCCGGCTGTGTCCACGATCGGCGTCGAGATAAGCGTGGGGGCATCCAGGTCGAGCGACGGCTCCGTCACCGTGGACGCGCACGGCATTCCGGCCGGTGACATCCTCGTCGTAGGCTTCGTGACCAACGCGAACGGAACCTACGGCGGCTCGATCGTGACCTCGCCACCGGCGCCGAGCTGCATCAGCCTGCCCGTGCCGCCCGGCGGCGGCTCCGGCTCCGGATCCGGCTCGGGAACGGTCACCGGCTCAGGCGGCGGTCCCGCCTGACCGAGTTTGGCGACGGCCGAGCTCCCGGACGGGGGCGCCCGGCGGCGGCAGCCATCCATCGCGGATGGTCTTCCGCCGCCGCCTGGTGCCTGCACTGCCCGGTAGCCTGAGCGAGATGCCTGGAAAGCTTGACGGCCGCGTCGCGCTCGTGACCGGCGGCGGCCGCGGGATCGGCCGTGCCATCGCGCTCGGCTACGCCCGGGAGGGCGCGCACGTGATCATCACCGCGGCGAGAAACCCCGATGAGGCCGAACGCACCGCCGCGGACGCCCGTGATCTGCCGGGCCGGATCACGGCGGTAGTGGCGGACGTCACGAGCGACGCCGACGTTGACCGGCTGGCGGCCCTACGGCCGGCGCCGGACATCCTGGTCAACAACGCCGCCCGCGGCATGCGGTTCGTCAACGAGCGGTTCATGACCGACCCGCGGCCGTTCTGGGAGACCGACCCGGGGGCGTGGCGGCTGGTGATGGACACCAACATCAACGGCGTGTTCCTGATGACGCGCGCGTTCGCGCCGCTGATGATCGAACGCGGGTCGGGCAGCATCATCAACGTGACCGTGAACGAGGCGACGATGACCAGGAAGGGGTTCTCGCCCTACGGCCCCTCCAAGGCGGCGGTCGAGGCGATGACGAAGGTGTGGGCTGCCGAGCTCGAGGGCACCGGCGTCGTGGTCAACCTGCTCCTGCCCGGGGGGCCACCAACACGGGAATGGTCACGCCGCACGCGCTTCCCGCGAACCTCACGCTCCTCGAGCCGGAGATCGTCGTGCGCGGCGCGATCCACCTCGCACTCACGCACACGAGCGGCCAGCGGATCGTCGGGACCGAATTCCAGCGGTAGCGGCCGTGCCCTAGGGTGCCGCTATGACCAGGATTCCTTACGTACGGCGCGAGGAGCTGGGCCCCGAGGGGCAGCAGCTGTGGGACAGCCTCATCGATCGCCTCGGCGAATCGCTCGTGACCACCGAGGGCGGCCTGGCCGGGCCGTTCAACGCGTTCGTCACGGCGCCTGGCACCGGGCGGCGGGTGTCCGCGCTCGGCGCGACGGTCAGGTTCGGCACCTCGATCGAGCGGCGGCTCTCCGAGATCGCCATCATCACGATCGGCGCGCGGTGGCAGGCGGAGTTCGAGTGGTGGGCGCACGCGCCGATGGCGCGCGAGCACGGCGTCGCGGGCGCGGTGGTGGACGCGATCGGGCGCGGCGAGGAGCCACCGTTCGAGGCGGACGACGAGCGGGCCGTCTACACCGCGGCCCGCCAGCTCGGTCACTCTGGCCGCCTGGACCAGGCGGCCTACGATGCCGCGCACCGTTTCCTCGGCGACGCCGGGATGGTGGAGCTGGTCTCGCTGTGCGGGTACTACACGCTGATCTCGTTCCTGCTGAACGCGTTCGCGGTGCCGCTGCCGCCGGGTGCCGCGCCGATGTGGGACGGGTCATGACGCTGCCGGCGGAGGCCGCGGGCACCGCGCCCGGGCGCGGCCGGCTGAGCGGGCGGCGGGTCCTGGTGGTCGGCGCGGGAACGCGGCCGTCGCCGGAGCCGGATCCGCCGATGGGTAACGGCCGGGCCATATCGGTGCTCGCGGCCAGGGAGGGTGCGGCGGTGGCCTGCGCGGACCGTGACGCGGGCGCCGCGGAAGCGACCGCGGCCCTGGTCCGTGCCGAAGGGCAGCTGGCCCCGGTGGTGCTGGCCGACGTAGCCTCGCCGGAGGCTTGCGCGTCGGTGGTCCTCGAGTCGGCGGCGGCGCTGGGCGGCCTGGACGGCCTGGTGCTGAACGTCGGCATCGGGCTCGGGCGCGGGATGACCGGGACCACCGTCGCCCAGTGGGACGAGACGTTCGCGGTCAACGCCAGGGCGCACTTCCTGGTGGCCGCGGCCGCGCTGGGCGTGCTGGATCCCGGCGCGGCGATCGTGTTCATCAGCTCGGCGGCGAGCCTGCGGGCGGCGACCGGGATCCCGGCGTATGACGCGTCGAAGGCCGCCTTGCTCGGCGTCTGCCGGCAGGCCGCGCGAGAGGGGATGGACCGGGGCATCCGCGCCAACCTCGTGGTGCCCAGCCTGGTGGACACCCCGCTCGGGCGGGACGCGTCGCGGCTCAACCCGGGCCGCACCGCGCGGACCCTGCCGTTCGGCAGGCAGGCGACGGCCTGGGAGGTGGCGTATGCCACCGTGTGGTTGCTGTCCGCCGAGTCGAGCTACGTCAACGCGCACCCGCTGGTCCTGGACGGCGGCGCGACCAGCTTCGGATAACCGGCCGCGCCCCGCGGCGGCGATGATGGCATCCGCGCTCTTCCTGACGTCGTCGCCGGATGTCGCCCAGCCCGACACGCTGATCCGCATCGCGGGCCGGTGCTGCCAGGTGGTCGGGCCGCACCAGCACGTTCCGTCCCGCTGGACGGCGTCCACGAGGGCCAGCGTCAGCTCGTCGGTGGCCGCCCGGACCAGCACCTGGTTGAGCACGACATCGTTGAGCACGTCCAGGCCCGCCCGCCGCAGGTACGCCGCCATCGCCTGGGCGTGGTCGCAGGTCCGTACGACCAGGTCGGTCACGCCCGGCCGCCCGAGCGTACGCAGCACGGCCCACACCTCGACCTGCCGGGCCCGCTGGGAGGACGCAGGCGTGTGGTGCATGGCCTCGAACCCGGCGCCGGGCGGCAGGTAACCAGCGACCGCCGCGAAACTCCTGCGTAGATCCTCCGGCCGCCTGACCAGCGCAATCCCGCAGTCGTAGGGCACGTTGAGCCACTTGTGCGCATCGGTCGCCCACGAGTCGGCGCCGTCCAGGCCGGCGGTCAGGTGGGATCGCCCGGGATCGGCCATGGCCCACAGCCCGAAGGCGCCATCGACGTGCACCCACGCGCCCCGCTCCCTGGCCCACGCCACGATGTCCGGGAAGGGATCGAAGGCGCCCGTGTTCACCTCTCCGGCCTGAGCGCATATCACCGCCGGTCCCGTCACGTCCGCGGGGAGGTGCCCGGCCCTGATCCGCCCCTGGTCATCGGCCGGGACCCGGCGGACCCGCTCTCGCCCCAGCCCCACCAGTCCCAGGGCCCGGATCAGCGTGGAGTGCGCGTTCTCCCCGACGATCACGGTCAGCTCCGGCGCCCCGAACAGCCCGTCCGCTTGCACGTCCCAGCCGGCCTGCGCCAGCTGCTGATCCCGGGCCGCCGTGAGGGCGGCGGTATTGGCCATGGCCGCCCCGGTCAGGAACACCGCGGCGCTGCCGGGCGGCAGGCCGAGCAGCTCGGTCAGCCACCGGGTCACCACCTCGTGCAAGCGCGCGGCGACCGGCGACATCACCGGCAGCGCCGTGTTCTGATCCCAGGCCGCCGCCAGCCAGTTCGCGCCCAGCGCCACCGGGTGCGAGCCGCCGGTGACAAAGCCGAAGTAACGGCCGCCCGTGCTCGCTACGGTGGCCGGCGATCCCGCCTCGTCCAGCAGGGCCAGCGTGGCGGCCGCGTCCCCGCCCAGCTCGGGCAATGGCTCGTCGAACCGCGCGAGCCCGGCCAGCGCCGCGGCGTCGGGCGCTACCGGGCGTTCGTCCAGCCCCGCCAGGTAGTCTCCGGCGCGCCGGGCTACCTCGCCCAGCAGCGCCCGGACCTCGGCGTCGGCCAGCACGGACATAATGAGCAGTCTGGCAGGTGATGGAGGGCGGATGAGCAACGTCGTCGTGGTCGGCGCCGGGCTGGCCGGACTGGCCGCGGCCCGGCGGCTGGTGGCGGGCGGGCACGAAGTGACCGTGATCGAGGCCCGCGACCGCGTCGGCGGGCGCACCGAGGGTCTGGTCCTGGCCGACGGCACGCCCCTCGAACTCGGGGGTCAATGGCTCGGCGAGGGCCATGCGCGCATGTATGAGCTGGTCGGCGAGCTCGGGCTATCGACGTTCCGGACCTGGAACGACGAGGGGCAGCTGCTGCTCGACCTGCAGGGTAAGCGATCCACGATCAAGCCGCACAAGGGCGCCACCCCGCGCCTCTCGCCGTTTGCCCTGGCCGACCTCGCCCAGGGCCTGCTGCGCTTCGCCCGCCTGGCCGCGCGCACCGACCTGGAGCGCCCGTGGCTCACCCCGGACGCCGACACTCTCGACGGGCAGACGTGGGAAAGCTGGATCCGCCGTAACCTGCGCACCAAGACGGGACGCGCCTACTTCCACGTCGCCTGCGAGGCGGTGTGGGCCGCCGAGGCCAGCGATGTCTCGCTGCTGCACGCGCTGTTCTACACGCACTCCAACGCCGACCTCGAGACGCTGCTCTCGGTCGACCGGGGAGCTCAGCAGGACCGGGTGGTCGGCGGATCGGTGCTCGTCGCCGAGGCGATGGCGGCCGCACTCGGCGAGCGGGTGGTCCTCGGGCACCCGGTGCGCCGGATCGAGCACGACGGAGCCGGGGTCCGCGTCATCGTCCGCGATGGCTCGGAGCACCGCGGGGACGCGGCCATCGTGACGCTGCCCCCGACGCTGGCCGGCCGGCTGGAATACGATCCGCCGCTGCCGTCCTGGCGCGATCAGCTCACCCAGCGGATGCCGGCCGGCTCGGTGATCAAGGCCTTCGCCGTGTACCCCGAGCCGTTCTGGCGCGCGGACGGGCTCAACGGGCAGGCCGCCTCGGACACCGGACCCGTGAAGGTCACCTTCGATAACTCGCCGCCGTCCGGCACGCCCGGCGTCTTGATGGGCTTCCTCGAGGGCAAGCAGGCGCGCCTTTGGGCGCGCCGCAGCCCGGCCGAGCGGCGGGAGGCCGTGACCGGCTGCTTCGTCCGCTACTTCGGCCAGGCGGCGGCGCGCCCGGAGCAGTACCTGGAGCGGGACTGGATGGCGGAGGAGTTCACCCGCGGCTGTTACGGCGCGCACTTCGCGCCGGGAGTATGGACGTCCTACGGCGAGGCGTGGCGCGCGCCGGTCGGGCGCGTCTACTGGGCGGGCACCGAGTGCGCGTCCCGGTGGAACGGCTACATGGAAGGCGCCGTCCGAAGCGGCGAGGCCGCCGCAGAGGCAGTCGGCGCGCTCTGACCGCCCGCGGCCACCGGACGGGGGCGGTGACCCTAAGCTCGTCCCATGGCCAGGTACTTCGACATCCATCCGGCCAACCCGCAGCGGCGCGCGCTGGTCCAGATCGCCGAGATCGTGCGTTCGGGCGGCGTGATCGCCTACCCGACGGACTCCTGCTACGCGCTGGGGTGCCGGCTCGGCAACCGGGACGGGATAGCCCGGATCAGGTCGATCCGCGGTCTGGATGACCGGCACCACCTGACGCTGGTGTGCCAGGACTTCGCCCAGCTAGGCCGGTTCGTGTACGTGGCCAACCCGGTGTTCCGGGCCATCAAGGCGGCGACCCCCGGCAGCTACACGTTCATCGTGCCCGCGACCAAGGAGGTGCCGCGCATGTTGCAGCACCCGAGGAAGAAGACCGTCGGGGTCCGGATCCCGCGCCACGTGGTCGCCCAGGCGCTCCTCGCCGAACTCGGCGAGCCGCTCGTCTCGAGCACCCTGCTGCTGCCCGGCCACGACGAGCCCCTCACCCAGGGGTGGGAGATCGCCGAGCAGCTTGACCACGCCGTGGACGCGGTGATCGACTCCGGCGACTGCGGCACCGAGCCGACCACGGTGATCGACTGGTCCGAGGAAGAGCCCGAGATCGTGCGCCGCGGAGCAGGCGACACGTCCGGGTTTGAGTGAACCGCGGCCGAGGAGAGGAATACCGCACCCTGCTGAGGCCTTACACTAGCGGCGGCGGTCCTTACCGCCACTCTCGCGGGTGAGTAGCCCGCGCGGTCGCTTGTGTGATCAGTCCGGTTTCGGTCAGGCAGCCATTCGGTGCTGTCCTAGACGTCCTCGAACATGACGCGACCCCAACCACGATGGAGCTCAAGCATGCCCCACAGCGCCCGCAATCGGCGCACGCCCTCCCGCAGCGGCAGCCGGGAAACCCCGCGCCGCGGGCCCGCCGCGGCCAAGCGGCCGCCGACGCGACGCGATGGTCCGCACTCCGAGCTAGACCGGGCCCTGGCCGCTGCCGCGGCGGTGCCCCAGCCGACCGGGGTCACCTTCAGCGCGCTCGGCGTTGATCCTCGCCTGGTCAGCGCGCTGGCGGCGAGCGGCATCAACGAGCCGTTCGCCATCCAGGCCCGGGTCCTTCCCGATGCGCTAGCGGGCCGCAGCGTTCTCGGCCGGGCGCAGACCGGTTCCGGCAAGACGCTCGCCTTCGGCCTCGCGCTGCTCACCCGGCTAGCGGCCACGCCATCCCCGCGACGGCAGAAGGAGCCACGCGGGCTGGTTCTCGTCCCGACCAGGGAACTGGCCAAGCAGGTGGCCGACGTGCTCGCGCCGCTAGGCCGCCGCGTGGGCGTGACCACGGCCACGGTCTACGGCGGGGTCTCGATCGGGCGGCAGATCGACAGCGTCCGCGACGCTGACATCGTCGTGGCCACGCCGGGCCGGCTCATCGACCTGATCGAGCGCAGGGCCTGCAGGCTCAGCGCCATCGAGATCACCGTGCTCGACGAGGCCGACCACATGGCCGACCTCGGATTCATGCCCGCGGTCACCCGGATCCTCGACGACACCCCGCCGGGCGGCCAGCGGATGTTCTTCTCCGCGACGCTGGATCGCGAAGTAGGCCAGCTCGTGACCTCGTACGCCAGCGATCCCGCGCTGCACGCGGTCCCGTCCGCGGTGGACTGCGGCCCGGCCGAGCACAGCGTGCTGGTCCTCAGCGCGCAGGACAAGGTGCCCGTCGCGGCGGAGATCGCCAGCCGCCCGGGGCGGACGCTTTTCTTCGTTCGGACCAAGCACGGCGCCGACCGCCTCGCCAAGCAGCTGGTCAGGGCCGGGGTCAGCGCCGACGCCATCCACGGTGACCGCAACCAGAATCAGCGTCAGCGGGCCCTTGACGCGTTCGCAGCCGGGCATCCGCGCGTCCTGGTCGCTACCGATGTTGCCGCCCGCGGCATCCACGTCGATGACGTCGATCTCGTCGTACAGTACGACCCGCCGAACGATTCCAAGGATTACCTGCACCGCTCGGGGCGTACGGCCAGGGCCGGGGCGTCGGGCATGGTCGTCGCGCTCGCCGAGCGCGGGCAGGTCCGCGATCTGCAGCGGATGCACGAGGCGGCGGGTATCACCGCTACCCACCACGAGGTGGCGGCCGGGCATCACGTGGTCAGGCAGATCGCGACCTCAGGCACGCCGATCCCGGCGGCCAGGCCGCCGATCAGCCGGATGAGCAGGCCGGACGCCAAGCGGACCGGCAACCCCGCCGCAGGCCGGACGCCCAGACGCCGCTCCGGAAGGGGCGGCGCAGGACCAGTCCGGAGCTACGGGAGCGCGGGCGGCAACCCGCAGCGGATCGCGAGGGCGGGGTCGCGGTAGGACACCAGGTGCGTAATGAGCACCTGACCGTCTACCTCACCGAGCTGAAGCACCTGGAGCCCGCTGACGACGAGATGACCTTGGCCGTCCGGCTCATAGGTGGCGAAGGCGGGCTGACCGTTGCAGGTACCGGCCCTCAGCTGCACCCCGTACGGGCGGGCCGGCGCGAAGATGGCGTTCGCGACGAACGCCGCCACCGCCTCCCGGCCGTCGAACCACGCGGTCAGCGGGGGCATGATGAAGCGGACGTCTTCGGCGACCAGCCGGACGAATCCTTCGATGTCCGCGAGCCGCCAGGCCAGGACGTACCGTTCCAGGAATTGCTGGACCCGGGCCTGCGTGACGTCGGGCTGCGGCAGGCCGGCCTGGGCCCGGACGGATTCACGGGCCCGTGACAGCAGGCTGTTGACCGCGGTGGTGCTGACCTCGAGCACCTCGGCCACCTCGGCATGGGTGAAGCCCAGCACGTCGTGCAGCAGCAGCGCGGCCCGCTGACGCGGCGCCAGGAGCTGCAGCGCGGCTACGAAGGCCAGGCTGACCTCCTCACGGCGGACGACCTCATCCTGCGGGTCGTGCGATACCTGCAGGTCGGAGTCGCTGACCGGCTCGACCCAGGCCAGCTCCGGGTCGGGCGGCCCGGGCGTGGCGCCGGGCGGGGCAGGCGGCCCGTAGCCCACCGGGCCGATCCGGGTCCGCCTGGCCCGCAGCCCATCGAGACAGACGTTGGTCGCGATGCGCTGGAGCCAGGCGCCGAACGGCCCCGAACCGTCGTAGGTCGCCAGCTTGCGCCAGGCGCGCTCCAGGGTGTCCTGGGTGGCGTCCTCGGCGTCCGCGCCCGAGCCGAGCATCCGGTAGCAGTGCCGGAAAACCGACCCCTGGTACGGCGCCACGAGCTGCGCGAAGGCCGCATCGTCTCCGGCGACCGCCCGCATGAGCGGGGCAGGGTCAGCAGGATCAGGCATACGAGCCTCCGTGGTCGCTATCATGCCGGGCGCGGGCCTGCCGCCGGGTGCCTCAGCTGTCGGCCGAGGCCACTCCTACCACTTGCCCCTGCGGGTCGGCCAGCAACCCGAAGGTCACGCCCGGCACCGAGGTCGCCGGCTGGATGATCGTGCCGCCCTGCGCCGCCGCGGCGTCGAGGGTAGCGGCGACATCCTGAACGCCGACGAAAAACGTGACGATCGGCCCGCCGTCCTGCAGCGGGCTGATGCCACCGGGTATCGCGCCCTCGACTCCGGTGTCCACGTAGCTGTACCCCGGGATCCCGCCTGCGGGGAACGTCCAGCCGAACAGCTTCCCGTAGAACGACCGCGTCGCGTCCGGGTCTGATGACCTGATCTCGAAATGAACCACCGGGCTCGGCATTGCCGTGCTCCTCTCTCGTCGATGTAACCTCACAACTCCTCTGACGAAGGGATCGGGTCCGATCTCTCGGTGGTCCAGCCGGTGTTTAGGCCTGCGGTGGTTGGCCGAGGACTTCGCCGGCGGCGCGGGTGCCGGAGCGCAGCGCCGCCACGACCCGCACGCAAGCTCCTTTACCAGCGCCGGTTCAGGCCAGAGCCAGGACGATGGCGTGCAGGATCAGCCCCACACCCGCGCCCACCACCGTGCCGTTAATGCGGATGAACTGGAGATCGCGGCCGAGGAGCAGTTCCAGCTGGCTGGCCGTCTCGGTCGCGTCCCACCGCTCGATGGTCCCGGTGACCAGGTCGGCGAGCTCGTCGTGGAAGTGATCGGCCAGCGCCCGGACGCCCGACTCGATCATGCGCTCCAGGCCGCCCTGCAGCCGGTCGTCTGAGGCGAGGCGCTGGCCCACCGCGACCAGCGCGTCGGCCAGCCGGCGGCGCAGCTCAGAGGCCGGGTCGGCGGCCTGCGCCCGCAGGGCCTGCTTGACCT
This sequence comes from uncultured Actinomycetes bacterium, assembly GCA_963795795.1. Classification (GTDB taxonomy): domain Bacteria; phylum Actinomycetota; class Actinomycetes; order Streptosporangiales; family Streptosporangiaceae; genus Palsa-504. The sequence goes on from CAWCJS010000006.1 coordinate 200,136, forward strand.
GCTGCCACAGCGAGGTGGACCAGTCTCGCAGCGCGGTGCTGCCCAGCACGTCGCGCTTGATGCGCTCCCCGCGCTCGCGCAGTTCAGGGTCGGTCTCGAGGCGGTCGGGAAGCCCGGCCACCCACGCGTCGAACTGGTGCCGGGACTCGTCGTCGGGGTCGGCCGCCATCGCCACCAGCCGCTGGCGCACGCGGTTGTACAGGCGGTCGAAGACCCGCCGGTACACCGCGTCGGGCACCCAGCGGGGCGACTCGCCCGCGAACACCTCACGGAACTCCTCGTAATGGTCGCCGAGGTAGCGGTCGGCCCCAGACAGCAGGACGTTGAAGAGCCCGGCGTGGTGGCCTTCCGCGATGATGACCCGTAGCGCCCGCCCGGCCAGCGGCGCCACCTCGACGGAACCGACGACGCGGGTCAGCTCGGCGGTGAGGACCTGCTGGACCTCTTCGTCGCGGAAGGCCTCGGCGACCGTGACCACCGCGTCCGCGGCGTAACCCGCGAACTTGGCGGCGTTGGCCTCGTCGGTTAGCCAGGCGGCCAGCCGCGGGACGAGGCCGGCGGCGCGGATCCGTTCGGCCAGCACGTCGGCGTTGAGGAAGTTCTCTTGCACGAACCGGCCGAGGGTGACGGCGAACTGGTCCTTGCGCTCGACGATCACCGCGGTGTGCGGGATCGGCAGGCCCAGTGGGTGGCGGAACAGGGCCGTGACCGCGAACCAGTCGGCCACGCCGCCGACCATGGACGCCTCGGCGCCGGCCTGCACGTACCCGAGCAGGATCCCGTGGGCGCCGACCGCGGTCACGGCCACGAACAGGACCGTGACCGCCGCCAGGAGGGCGGTGGCCCGCCGGCGCGCGGCCACCAGGCGGCGCGTCCGCTCTTCGACCGACTCGTGCTCGTGCGTGCGCAGCGGCGAGGCGGGCATCGTGGCGATAGGTTCCATCTAGCCGTCCCGGTCAGTCCGCGGTGCAGGCGGAAACGACAATCCGATTCCACCCACGATATTGACCGGGCTCAGGCCTCGCCCGGACGGGGCGTCACAGGTTACCGTTCTCCCGGCTGTAGAAGGGGATGGCGACCGCGACGCCGGTCTGGGTCGATGGCGCCCGGACGAGCAGGACCGCGCTCACGATGGCGGTCAGGGCCAGGGAAGTACGCGACGCTCTCATGCCTTGATGGACGCCGCCGCGACCCGGCCGGTTGCGGCGACCGAGAACGAACGCGAGTCCCGTTACGCCGGGGGATCTTCTTGTCACCAAACGCGTTGGAAAGTGCCCAAACCCTGTCCCGCAGGGTTCTCGTTCAGGTTTACTCAAGGCATGCCCGCCGCCGGCGTCCAGGCCCAGCTACCCCAGGAGCCAAACAGCTTCATCGGCCGTGAGCGCGAGATCGCCGAGGTGGGCCGGATGCTGCGCCGGGCGCGCGCGCTGACCCTGTACGGGCCCGGAGGGATCGGGAAGACCCGGCTGGCGCTGCGATTCCTGGCCGCGGCGGCGGATGAGTTCCCCGACGGGGCCTGGTTCGTGGAGCTGGCTGACCTGCGCCAGCCCGAGCTGGTGGCCTCGCGCGTGGCGGCGGTCATCGGCGTCAGCGAGGAACCCGGGCGCCCGCTGCTCGATACGCTCGCCGAAGCGCTGCGCCCGCGCCGGCTGCTGCTGGCGCTGGACAACTGCGAGCACCTGATCGACGCCTGCGCGCAGCTGGGCCAGCGGCTGCTGGCCAGCTCACCGGGGCTGCGGCTGCTCAGCACGAGCCGCGAGCCGCTGCGCATCGCGGCCGAGACCGCGTGGGAGGTGCCGCCGCTCGCCGTGGCGCCCGATGATGCCGAACGCCTGGCCAAGGACGCCCACCGATACGAGGCCCTCCGTCTGTTCGCCGAACGGGCCGCCGCGTCCAGGCCCGGGTTCACCCTCGGCCCGGGCAACGCCGCGGACGTCGCCGCGATCTGCCGTGCGCTCGACGGGATGCCGCTGGCCATCGAGCTGGCGGCGGCGCGGGTCCGGGTGCTGTCGCCGAAGCAGATCAGCGCCCGCATGGGTGACCGGCTCGAGCTGCTCACCACGGGCGACCGGTCCGCCCCCGCCCGCCAGCAGACCCTGCGCGCGGCGATCGAGTGGAGTTACGAGCTGCTCTCCGCCCCTGAACGGACACTCTTCCGCCGGCTGTCGGTCCTCGCAGGGTGGTCGCTGGAGATGGCCGAGCAGGTGTGCGCCGACGACGACATCATCGCGGCGGACGTGCTCGACCTGCTCGCCGCGCTGGTGGACAAGTCGCTGGTCGCCCGCGAGCCCGCGGTGATGGGCGAGGCCCGGTACCGGATGCTGGACACCATCAGGGAGTACGCCGCGGCGCGCCTGGACGAGGCCGGGGAGTCGGCCAGGTTCCGGCTCGCGCTGCGCGACTACGCCGTCCGGATCGCGGAGCGGAACGGGGCGATCGGGATGGCGCGGGTCCCGGCCACCTGGTCGGCCCGGGTGAACGCCCTGCGCGAGTACGACGTCGAGGCCAGGAACGTGATCCAGGTGCTGACCTGGTGCGTGGCCCAGGGCGACGCGGAGACCGGCCTGCGCATGTGCGCCGCGGTCAGCCCGTGCTGGATCGTCTGGGGCACCTTCGCCGAGGGCCGCGAGTGGCTGGACTCCCTCCTGGCCCTGGATACCCCGGCCGTGGCGGCCGGGCTCCGGGGCGCGGCCGCCGTGGTGCACGCCCAGCTCACCCTGCCCAGCGATCGCGTCGCGGCCGAGAGGATGGCCCGCGCCGGGCTGGAGCTGAGCCGGGACGCGGGCGACCAGTACTGGACGGCGTCCGCGCTGAACCTGCTCGCCGAGATCGCCCTGCACACCGGGCGGGCGGAGGAGGCGGCGAGCACCGCGGCGCAGGCGCTGTCGATCGCGCAGGCCGCGGGTGACGGGTGGAACGAGGGCTACGCGGTGGGTACCCAGGCCGCGATCGCCGCCGCGGCGGGCAAGCTGCGCGAGGCCGAGCTGCTGGCCGATGCCTCGGTCGGCGTCATGCGGCGCATCGACCAGCAATGGGGGGTCGCGCGGGCGCTGCTCGGACTCGGCGACCTGGCCCGGTTCCGCGGTCACCCGGGCGAGGCGCACAGCCGGTACGTCGAGGCGCTGGCCATCCTGCAGGAAGTCGGCGCCCGCCCGGAGATCGCCCGCTGCCTGGCCGGCCTCAGCCGGGTGGCCATGGACCTGGGCGCGATCGAGCAGGCCCGGCGGCACCTGACCAGGAGCATCGAGCTCAGCCAGGCCACCGGGTCGCGGATCGGGACGGCCCGCGGCCTGGAGGCTTTCGCGGCGCTGGCCGCTCACGACAACCAGCCCGAGCTGGCGGTGCAGCTCGTCGCGGCGGCGACCGCGCTGCGCCAGACCGCCGGGCTGCCGCCGCTGGCCGGCGCCCGGACCGATGGCCTGCTGGCTCCGGCCCGGCGCCTGGGCGATGCCGTGGTCACCGGACTCTGGGCCCGCGGGCTGGCCCTGACCAGCGAGGAAGCGATCGCCCTGGCCCTGGACAAGGACCTGTCGCCCCGGGTCCTCGACGGTAACGGGCGGATGCTGAGCGCGGTGAAGGGCTACCAGGTGGCGGCGGAGCCGCCGGGCTCGCTCACCCCCCGCGAGCACGAGATCGCGGCGCTGGTGGCCACCGGGCGCAGCAACAAGGCCATCGCCGCCGAGCTGTCCATCAGCCCGCCCACCGTGGCCAGGCATATCGCCAACATCCTGGCCAAGCTGGGGTTCAGGTCGCGCACCCAGATCGCCGTCTGGGTCGCCGACCGGCCGCTGCGGGCCGCCGCCCGCGCGGACACCGGCTCAGAACCCCGCTAGGACCTGCCCCGTGAACAGGGCATAAGCAGGCTAGCCAAGTTCGCAGTAAATGCCGACACCGTGCGCCAACCGGACGCCCGGCGTCGGCGTCCTTATGATGCGCGGCATGCCCACTGGGGCGCGAGCGCGACCGGAACACAGGACCTGGCCGGAGGCTTAGATGGGCACATTCTCTCTCGGGCGGACCGTCACGCTCAGGAAGCGCGCGGCAGGCGCCACGCTGAGCATGCTGGTGCTGGCCGGCCTGGTGGGCGGCGCAAGCACGGCCGCGCAGGCCACCGCGGCTTCGGGCGGGGCGGGGTGCCCGGGGAGGATCAGCGCCGATACCACCGCCACCGTCGCGGGCTGGTCGGCCAAGGTCCCGTGGCACAGCGTGGGCCGGGGCTGGATTCTCGGCGACCTGGCGAAGTCGGCCGGCGGCAAGGGAACGCTGTACCTGGTCTCGCCGGGCGGCCAGCGCTACCGGCTCGGGCCGGCTCCGGCGAACGCCTCCCTGGAGGACTGGTCGGGCAACGGCACGAACGCGCTGCTCCTGTCCCAGGGCCTGGACTCGACCACGGCGACGATCATCGTGCTTAACCTGCACACCGGCCGGACCAGCAGCTTCAAGCTGTACGCCAGCTCACCCTTCCCCGGCATGGGGTTCACCCGGCCCGGCGGGACGGCGATCCTGTTCAACGCCGGCACCACCTCGGACGGCTCACCCCTGCCGCTGCAGCGACTGAGCCTGACCGGCGCGCCGGAGCTGTGCTACCTGACCCAGTTCCCGCAGGCCGGCCAGGCGGACGGCGGCTACCTCGAGAGCGCCGACGGCACCGAGCTGGTCCTCAGTACCCAGAACGGCCTGGAGGTCGTGAACAACGCCGGCCAGCCGTTCCGCGCCATCCTGACGCGCGGCCCGTCCGGTTCGTGCCAGCTGCTGAACTGGTGGAGCAACGAGAGCGTGGTAGTGGACTGCTCGGGACAGCTGCTCATCTACCCGCTGAACGGGGGACCGGCTGAGCAGCTCACCAGTTCCCGCGACGTCGCGGCCTTCCTCGGCGCCTGGCACATCCCGAGCGGGACGTACGCCGAGGCCGCCGCCTGCGGTTCGACCTGGGTGGAGAAGCTGAACTCCAACGGCACCGCCACCCTCCTCTCCATTCCCGGCGCCACGAACGCCGGGACGGTCCAGCCGCTCGGCACCAACGGCAACCAGCTGCCGCTGCTGGTCGGCGGGGGGTGCGACGGGCATTACCCGTACAGCTTCGTCGACTGGTACAAGCCGTCCACGAACGTGGCCAAGACCATACTCGGCGGCCCGGCGGGCGGCGGGTACGTAACGGGCGCGATCCTGTTCCGGGTGAGCGGACAGCCGAGCACCAGCTCATTTTAGGAGTTTCTGCACCTCGCGGAACCGGGGGTGCGCGGCGTCGCGGAGCCATTCGAACAGGACCATCTCCGAGGTCACGACCTCGGCTCCGTGCTGGCTGGCTCGGTCCAGCGCGGTCGCCTTGTCCACGGGATAGCGCGAGCCAACCGCATCCGCGACAACGAACACGCGCTGGTCGGGACCGAGTAGGCCGAGCACGGTCTGCAGGACGCAGACGTGCGCCTCGACACCGGCCACGACAATCTCCGCGGCTCCGGCCGGCAGTAGCGCGGGGAAGCCGGGGGCGTCCGCGGCCGAGAACGTCGTCTTAGCCAGGACCGTCTGCGGGTAGGCCGCGAGCGGCGCGACCGTCGGGCCCAGGCGGGCCGGGTTCTGCTCGGTCGCGCGGATAGGCACGCCCAGAAGCTGGGCCGCCTCCGCCAGCCGCACGGTCCGCGCCACGACGGTCTCGTGGTCATGGATGACCGGCATGAGCCGCTCCTGCAGGTCGATCAGCAGCAGCACGGCGCCCTCGGCGGTCATCACCATGGCACCGAACCTACGTCACCGGACCGGAGCCGTCATCTCGTTCAGGCAGGGATCGAGCCGGACGGGGGCAGCACGGGCACCCGGGCCGGGACCGTTTCCGGGTAGATCAGGCCCGTGCCGGTGTTGAGCACGATCACCTCGTCCGTCTCCGACAGCCAGCCGGATGCGCGCAACTGGCGGACCGCGGCGAAGCAGGCGGCACCCTCTGGGCAGATGAAGGTGCCCTCCAGGCGCGCCACCTCGCGCTGATCGGCGAGCAGCGCCTCGTCCGTCACGGCGACCGCGGTCCCGCCAGTGGCGTACAGCGCCTCGAGGACGAGGAAGTCGCCGAGCGCTTTCGGCACCGTGAGGCCGAACGCCGCCGTCCTCGCCCCCGGCCATGGCTCGCTCTCGGTGGCGCCGGCCTCGAAGGCGCGCACGATCGGCGCGCAGCCGGCGGCCTGCACCGCGACGAGGCGCGGCAGGCCGCCGGACACCCAGCCCAGCTCGAGCAGTTCGCGCAGGGCCTTATGGATGCCGATCAGGCCCACGCCCCCGCCGGTGGGGTACACGATCACGCCGGGCATCCGCCAGCCGAGTTGCTCGGCGATCTCCAGGCCCATCGTCTTCTTGCCCTCGATCCGGTACGGCTCCCTGAGCGTGGCGACGTTCTGGTACCCGGCGCGCCGCTCGACGGCGTCGGCGACGAGGCGGCCGGCGTCCCCGATCAGGCCGTCGACCAGGTACAGCTCGGCCCCGGCCGCCACGCACACGGCGCGGGTGATCTCCGGCGCCCCGGCCGGCATGACGACCAGGCTCCGCAGCCCGGCCCGGGCCGCGTACGCCGACCAGGCGGCGCCGGCGTTGCCGTTAGTCGGCATCGCGATCGCGGTGACGCCGAGCTCAGCGGCCCGCGAGACGCCCACCGCGGCGCCGCGCGCCTTGAACGTGCCGGTCGGCAGGAGGCCCTCGTCCTTCATCAGCAGGTTCGGCACCCCGAGCGCGCGGCCCATCGCGGGGAGGGCCAGCAGCGGCGTCATCGGTTCGCCCAGGCTCACGACGTGACGGTGCTGGCGGACCGGCAGTAGCTCGTGGTAGCGCCACAGGTCCGCGGGCCGGCCCGCGACGTCGCCCGGGGACGCCTGGCGGGCGACCTGCCGCAGGTCGTACCGGGCCAGCAGCGGCGACCCGCACGCGCAGGTGCCCTGGACCCGGTCGGCGTCGTGCCGGGTCCCGCAGCGCGGGCAGTCCAGGTGAGACAGGGCGGAATAGGGCATCGGCACGGCTGGTCTCCTCGGGACGTTAAGCAACGCTCGTTCGGCATATAGAGATCTTTTCTCCCGAACGGGCGGTGTGTTACCTCCCGATGTCAGTACCCCGTGGCATGATCTGACGACGTGTTCATCGCCGACCTGCATGTGCATTCGAAGTACTCGCGCGCGTGCAGCAAGGACTGCGACATCGAGCATCTGTGCGCCTCCGCGCTGCGCAAGGGGCTCACGGTCCTGGGCACCGGGGACTTCACGCACCCGGCGTGGGCGGCGGAGCTGAAGGAGACGCTGGTCCCGGCGGAGCCCGGCCTGTTCCGGATCCGGCCGGAGCTGGAACGGCGGGTCCTGCGCGATTCGCCGCCCTCGTGCGCCGGGACGATCCGGTTCTTGCTCTCGGTCGAGATCTCCACGATCTACCGGCGGGCGGACCGGACCAGGAAGGTGCACCACCTGATCTACGCGCCGAGCTTCGACGCCGCGGACCGGATCACGGCGGCGCTGGCCAAGATCGGCAACCTGGCGTCGGACGGACGGCCGATCCTGGGCCTGGACTCCCGCGACCTGCTGGACATCACGCTGTCCGCCGACCCCGGCTGCTTCCTGGTACCGGCGCACGTGTGGACGCCCTGGTTCGCGGTGCTCGGCTCGAAGTCCGGCTTCGACGCCGTGCAGGACTGCTACGCCGACCTCGCCGGGCACATCTTCGCGGTGGAGACGGGCCTGTCCTCTGATCCCTCGATGAACTGGACCTGCTCGTCCCTCGACGCGTACCGCCTGGTCAGCAACTCCGACGCGCACTCGCCGCCGATGCTGGGGCGCGAGGCAACGGTGTTCGGCACGAGCGTGGACTACTTCGCGATGGCGGAGGCCCTGCGGACGGGGCGCGGCCTGGACGGCACCCTCGAGTTCTTTCCCGAGGAGGGGAAGTACCACCTGGACGGGCACCGTAAGTGCGGGGTCCGCGTCGACCCGGAGCAGACGCGCGCGCTGGACGCCATCTGCCCGGCGTGCGGAAAGCCGCTGACCGTGGGCGTCCTGAGCCGGGTGGCGGAGCTGGCCGACCGCCCGGCGGGGTTCCGGCCGGCCGGGGCCGCGGGGTACACCTGCCTGGTCCAGCTGCCCGAGATCATCGGCGAGATCCGGTCCACCGGGCCGAGGAGCAAGACGGTCACGGGCGAGGTCGGCCGGCTGGTCGGCGCGCTGGGGCCGGAGCTGAGCATCCTGCGGGACGTCCCGGTCGACGACATCCGGCGGGCGGGTGGCTCCCTGCTCGCCGAGGGCATCGCCCGGCTGCGCCGGGGTGAGGTCCTCCGGGACGCGGGTTACGACGGGGAATACGGGACGATCAGGCTGTTCCAGAAGGACGAGCTGGACGGGACGGCGCTGTTCGCACTGGCGGGCCTGTCGGCGCCCGCGGCCGGGACCGCGCGGCCGGCCGAGCGGACCAGCCGGTCCCGTACCGCGAAGCGGTCCGGGTCCCGCCGCGAGGGCGCGCAGACCGTGCCGGCGGAGGCGGACTCGACCGGATCGGTCCTCGACGGGCTCGATCCTGACCAGCGCGCCGCGGCCACGGCCGCCAGCCCGCTGCTGATCATCGCGGGGCCGGGGACCGGCAAGACGCGAACGCTGACCCACCGGATCGCGCACCAGGTCACCGAGCTCGGCGTACCGGCCGGGCAGTTCCTGGCCATCACGTTCACCAGGCGGGCGGCGCAGGAGATGCGGGACCGGCTGGCCGCGCTGTGCCCGGGCCAGGATGACCAGGTCACGGTGACCACCTTCCACGGGCTGGGCCTGCGGATCCTGCGCGAGCACGGTGCGGCGGCGGGGCTGCCCGCGGGGTTCGGGGTCGCGGACGAGGCCACCAGGCTCCGGGTCGCGACCGAGGTGGCCGGGTCCGAGCGCGAGGGGCGCAGGCTGGCCGCAGACCCGGACCCGGCGGGCCGGCTGGCGCTGCGGAACGAACTGGCCGCGCGCGGCCTGGTGGACTTCGACGGGCTGGTCGAGCTCGCGGCCGGGCTGCTCGGCGACCATCCGGAGATCGCGGCCGGGCTGCGGGACCGGTGGCGGCGGGTCAGCGTGGATGAGTACCAGGACCTCGACGCGGTGCAGTACGACCTCCTCCGGTCGCTCTGCGGTGACGGTGCGGGCCTGACCGCGATCGGGGACCCGGACCAGGCGATCTACGGCTTCCGGGGCGCCGACGTCGGGATCTTCGGCGCGTTCACGGCGGACTTCCCGGCGGCGGTCACGGTGGAGCTGGCCAGGAACTACCGGTCGAGTCCTCTGATCGTGGCCGCCGCGATGCAGGCCATCGCGCCGACCACGCTGGTCCCGGCGCGGAAGGCGGTCGCGGTCCGCGCGGACCCTGGCCTCGCCGACTCCGGCGGTGCGGTCGGCTTCCACGAGGCGGCCGATGAGCACACCGAGGCGGCGTGGATCGCGGCCGCGATTGACCAGCTGCTCGGCGGCACGTCGTTCCACTCGCTGGACAGCGGGCGGGCGGACGGGCACGGGCACGGCAAGCTCGGGCTGTCCGACATCGCCGTCCTGTACCGCACCGACGCGCAGGCCGGGCCGCTCGGCCAGGCCCTCACTCGGGCGGGGCTGCCCTACCAGAAGCGGTCGCACGACCTGCTCGCCCGCCGCGCCTGGGTGCCGGACATCCTGCGCGAGATGCGCCTGGACGCCGGCCCGGCTGGCCCGGTGACGGGGCAAGATGTCCTGTCGCAGCTGACGGCGGCCGTGCGGGCGCTGGCCGCGATGAGGGGCGAGCGGGACGCGACGGTGATCGACATCCGCGCGGCGGGCGAGCTGCTGACGCCGCTCGCGCGGCGGTGCGGCACCGACACCGAGCGGTTCCGGACCGAAATCGGTCTGGGCGCCGAGACCGACGCGCTGGATCCCCGGGCCGAGGCGATCACCCTGCTCACCCTGCACGCCGCCAAGGGCCTGGAATTCGACGTGGTGTTCCTGGCCGGCTGCGAGAGCGGCCTGCTGCCGCTCAGGCTCCCGGGATCGGGGCCCGTCACGGGCGAGGAGGCCGCCGAGGAGCGCCGCCTGCTGTTCGTCGGGATGACCAGGGCCCGCGGCCAGCTGCTGCTTACCTGCGCGGCGCGCCGGACCAGGCATGCCTCGGAGGAGGTCACGGGCCGGTCGCCGTTCCTCGCCGCGATCAGCCGGGACCTGCTCAGCCTGGCCACGCCGCAGCGGGCCCGGCCGGCTGGCGACCGCCAGCTGCGCCTGCTTTAGGGAGCGCAGGCGGCGTGCACCCGGACCTCCTGTGCTCGCACCCCGAACCTTGTGCGGCCCCGCACCCCGGACCTCGTGCTGCATGTGTCAAGCAGTTTGCTTGACATCTCAATCATGCTTGATATAGTTTGCATATCGAACTCGTGAAGGAGATCAGCACAATGTCACGCACCCGCTCGCAGGAGGACCTTCTGGCCACGGCGCGGAAGGGCCAGGAGATCATGCTCGACGCGATCAGGACCTGGGTCGAAACCGTCAGGACCGCGGCCCCGAGGCTGTCGACCGTCTACGCGCCGTTCGCGGACAGGCTCGCCAAGGTGCCGTCCGTCTATGCGCCGCTCGCGAGCCAGCTGCCCCGGGCCGAGGCCGCCGTGGCCAGCGCCTATAACCTGGCCGAGCGCATGCTGGCCAGCCAGCGCAAGTTCGCCGAGGACGTGGTGAAGGCGACCAGGCCGCTGATGCCGGGCTCCGGCGTGAGCCAGCCCGAGGACCACACCGAGCCTGCCCCGCAGGAGCCGGTCGCGGCGAAGGCGCCGCAGGCCGCTGAGGCTAAGACCGCCGCTCCGGCCAAGACTGCGGCGCCTAAGACCGCGGCGGCCAAGAGCACGGCCAGGACCACGACGGCCGCGCGGGCGCCTAAGAGCACGGCAGCGAGCCGGGCGCCGAAGAGCAGCACGAGCACCGCGAAGCGCGCGCCGAGGAACTCAAGCGCCGGCTGAAACTCCGCTCGCGGAGCCTACAGGCCCAGGTCGCCCAGTTCCTTATGCAGGTCTGCGCGGGGATGACCTGGGCTGACGGGCACCACCGCGGTGTCGGGAGAAGATCCGCGGCCCGTGCCGCCTGGCTGTTTCGGCCGGCTGATCCGCAGGCCGCGCCGGGTACGGAAGATCCACCCCGAGGCTAGCCCGCCGACCAGGCCGCCGAGGTGGCCGACCCAGCTCACCCCCGGGGTGCCCGGGATCGCCACGGTCAGGATGTACGCGTAGGACAGCGCCATGACCACGGCGGCGAGCGCGTCGATGAGGTTCCTGTCGATGAGCCCGCGGGCCAGGATGTAGCCGAAGTACCCGAAGATGAGGCCGCTCGCGCCTACGGTCAGCTGGTTGTTGCCCTGGAACAGCCAGACCGCCAGGCCGCTCGTGATCGCCACGAGCAGCGTCACGCCGAGGAATTTGACGACTCCGCGGTAGGCGGCGAGCAGGCCGAACACGAACAGCGGCCCCGAATTGCCCTCGATGTGCTCCCAGTTGAAGTGCAGGAACGGAGCGGTGAAGATGTCGACCAGGTGCCCGAGGCTGCGCGGCAGGATCCCGTAGCTGGCGTCGAGGTGGTAGTGATCGGTCCAGTTCGCGACCTGGAGGGCCCAGATCAGCGCGATGAACCCGACCATCAGGAAGAACGCCTTCCTGGCTTCGTCGACGTCGATCTCAGCCGCCCGGTGAGCCGTGCGGCCCTTGCCGCCTACCGGAACCGTCGTCCCCGCGGTGGGAGGGCCAGAGCCAGGTTGGCTAGTCATACTTCATTGTCTACCCGCCGCGCCGTGGCCGAGACCGGATGAACCGGAGCAGGTGCTCAAGGCGCTTGCGACATCTAGAGTTGCCTCAGTGGTGTCATCGGGTTGCGGAGGTGATCGTGGCTGCCGTCGCATTCGGCCCGCAGCGGGCGGGGCGCCAGCTCAGCCCCCGGATCGGCCTGGTCCTTGGGGCGGGCGGCGTGCTCGGCGCGGCCTGGATGACGGGCGCGCTGGCCTGTTTGCAGGACCGGCTGCCCTTGCCCTCGGCGACGTCGAGGTCATCGTCGGGACCAGCGCGGGCAGCGTGCTGGCGGCCGCCCTGCGCTGCGGCTCGTCCCTGGACGAGATGGTGGACTGGCAGCGCGGCGAAGTGACGGGGCCGCTGCGCGAGGCGGCCTCGCTCGCCACCAAGGACGGATCGCTGCCGCCGCTGCCGTACCTGCGGTTCGGCTCCGTGCCGCTGGCGTTCGCCGCTCTGCTCACACCGCACCGGGTGCCTCTATGGGTCGGCGCGAGCGCCTGGCTGCCGCACGGCCGGGGCCAGCACGTCGGGCTACGGTCGCTGATCGATACCCTGCACCGGCACCATCAGCATCGTGCCCACCCGGGCGAACCGGTGCCGCCCTGGGTAGACGGCGACACGTGGATCGCGGCCGTGGACTACGACACGGGGCAGCGGGTGCTCTTCGGCCAGCCGGGCGCCCCGGTGGCCTGCCTATCCGATGCCGTCGTGGCCTCCTGTTCCATTCCTGGCTGGTACGAGCCGCAGCCATCGGCGGTCGGCGCTACGTCGACGGCGGCGTGCGCTCGGTCACCTCGCTCGAGCGTCCTGCGGGGCACGGACCTGCACGAGGTCTACGTCCTCGCGCCGATGGCCAGCATCGAGATCGATTACCCGTTCCAGCCGTACCTGCGCGTCGAGCGCCACGCTGCGGCAGATGATCACCCAGGGCGTGCTCCGCCAGGCCAGGGCGCTATCCGCGCAGGGGATACGCGTGACCGTGCTGACGCCGGGTCCGGCGGACCTGGCCGTCATGGGGATCAACCTGATGGACGGCGAGGCGTAAGGAACGCGGTGCTCGAGACCTCGTTCGCGTACCTCGGCCGACGCGCTCGGCCGCCTGGACCGGGCCGGCGCTCGCGCCGCCTGAGGTGGGCGGTCAGTGCTCCAGCGCGGCGTCGAGGGTGATCTCCACGCCGGTGAGCGCCTTGCTGACCGGGCAGCCGGCCTTAGCGTCCTGGGCCACCTTGGCGAACTGAGCGTCGTCCAGGCCGTCGACCTCGCCGCGGACGGTGAGCTTGATGCCGGTCAGGTGGAATCCGCCCGCCGGGTCGGGCCCGAGCGACACGTCGGCCTGGACGTCGAGCGCCTGCGGGGTGCCCCCGGCCATGCCGATCATCCCGGACAGCGCCATCGCGTAGCACGCGGAATGGGCCGCCGCGATGAGCTCCTCGGGGCTGGTGTATCCACCGGCCTCCTCGGCGGCCCGCCGGGGGAACGACACCTCGTAGGTGCCGATCTTGGAACTCGTCAGCTCGACCAGGCCCTTGCCCTGCTCCAGGGTCCCGGTCCAGGCGGTGCGTGCGGTGCGGGTTGGCATCAGGTCTCCTCATCGGGCCGAAGCGACATCTGCTCCACCCTAGTACGAACCGTCCAGGACCACCTGGAAGGTGGCCAGGGTGGGATCGGCCGCGTAGGCGATGCGGCCGCCGTCGGCCGCGACCTCGCGCAGGGCCTGGAGGGCGTCGGCCGTGACGAGCTCGCCGGGGGCGAGGACCGGCACGCCGGGCGGGTAGGGCGCGACGAGTTCGGCGCTGACCCGGCCGACGGCGGCGTCCGCTGCGACGGTTTCGTTGCGGGCGAAGAACGCCTCGCGCGGCGACAGGATCGTCTGCGGCACCACCGTCCACGCGGCGGCCGCCGCCGGGCGGCGGGGCTGGCCGCGGTGCCGCTCGATCGCGGCGATCAGCGCCTCGGTGAACGCGGCGATCCGCTCCTCGTCGTCGGCGATCGAGGCGATCGGGATGACGAGATCCTTCTCCCCCATCTCCACCGGCATGCCCGCGGCGATCAGGTCGGCCTCGACCAGGCCGCCGTGGGCCCCGGTCCCGGCGAGCAGCACGACCAGCTTGGCCGGGTCCACGCCGGGACCGTCGAGAACGTCCACGCCGGGCACCTCGCGCAGGCGCCGGCGCGCCGCGGCGACGCCGCGCAGCAGCCGCTCGCACAGGCGGTGCCCGTCCCTGGCCAGCAGCGCCCGGGCGGCGTCGATGCTGGCCGTGATGGAGCCGGCCGGGCTCGTGGTGTGCGTGGCCTCGAACGAGCGGTTGAGCCGGGCCACGTCCAGGCGCTCGGTCCTGGCCAGGAGCAAGGCCCCCTGGGTGTACGCGGGCAGGGTCTTGTGCGCGCTGGTCACCATCGCGTCGGCGCCCGCCGCGATGGCGTGCGCGGGCAGGTCCGGGTGGAAGCCGAGGTACGCGGCCCAGGCCGCGTCGACGATCAGCGGCACGCCGGCCTCGTGCGCGGCCTGGGCGTGACCGGCCAGGTCTCCGGTGGTACCGACGTACGAGGGGTCGCCGAGGATCACGCCGCAGGCCGCGGGGTGCGATGCTAGGGCGTCCTTGACGGTCTGCACCGCGACCGCGCCAGGCAGCCCGGAGGCCGGGTCGATCTCCGGGCGTACCCACACCGGCGTCAGGCCCGCCATGACCAGGCCGAGGAGCAGCGACCGGTGCAGCGTGCGGGTGATGATCACCTCCTGGCCCGGCTGGCCGATGGCCAGGCAGAACGACTGGTTGCCGTGGGTCGACCCGGCCACGGAGAAGCGGCACCAGTCGGCTCCCCACAGCGCGGCCGCGCGCGCCTCCGCGTCGGCGAGCAGGCGATCGGCGTGCTTGATCGCGTCCAGCCCGCCGTACAGCGGCACGTCACCCGCGACGACGGCGCCGGTCAGGTCCTGGCGCTGCTTATGGCCGGGGGTGGTCATCGGGTTCAGCCGCCCGGCCTGGGCCAGGCCCATCCAGTTCAGCCAGGCGGCCAGCAGCGGGGCGTCGGCCGCCAGCCCGAGGGGGTCACGGGGATCAGGTGCACTGTTCGTCACCGGTCTAGTGTCCCCGACGGGCGGTTCGCTAGCGGAGGGGGTGCGCGGTCCTTCAGCCGGCCGAGGTGACCGGCTCGGGCACGACCGGGATGGCGGGCTCACCCGGGAACTTGTAGAGCGGCAGCCATGGCGATCCGCCGGGATCGCTGATCGCGGTCTGCGGGGAGACGCCCTGGTTGTCCCACTTGGACTCGTACGGCAGGCCCTGGTAGAGCACCATGGTGCCCGCCGGGTACTGGACGCTGACCGACCAGACCGGATACGTGCCCCGCGGCAGCTTGGGGAGAACGGGCGCGTGGTCCCCCGGCAGCACCGGGCCCAGCAGTTCCCAGGGCGTCTGCCACGAGTACTGCACCTGCGCCTGCGGATCGTCGCCCGAGTTGTACCACTCGGCCTCGTAGATCTCGCCGTTCTCCACCACCTTGTACCCGAACGGGTAGTCGCCGGTGGCGGACCACTGGGGATACGGCGCGTCCGCCGGGTCGGTGTCCGGCGCGGGGGGCTGGACGTCGCCGGCCGACGTCGTGATCGAGCTAACCCCCTGGAAATGGCCGAAGATCTGGGAGAACTGCAGGAAGGACTGGGCGGTGCCGCTGCACCTGGTGGAGAGCACCCCGGTCTCGGGAAAGTACGAGCCGCACTGGCTGTCCCGGTTGAGCGCCCACATGGAGATCCGCCCGAGATGGTTCGCGGTGGCAAAGCCGACCAGGCCCCGGGCGTCGGCCGTGGTGAAGATCTCGCCCTGGATGTTGTTCTGGCCGATCATCACCGTGGCGCCGAGCCGCTGCCAGAGCTGCACGGACCGGAGCCGGATGCCGTAACGCGAGTAGAGCTTGGCCAGCTGGGCGTGGGTCGCCTGCAGGGCGTCTCGGACCGATTGCAGCATGCTGCTCCCCGCGGCGGGGGGCTGGGCGAAGTCCATCGTCATGACGTTGATCCCGGTGATGGAAACCCGGTCCCGCAGCATCGAGGCGATGACGGACAGCGCGTTGTCCTGCAGGCCGTCCGGCTCGACCGGGAGGGTCAGCCAGACGCTGAGCCGGCGGTGTTCGGCGCTGGCCGCCTGCTCCAGGTCGGCGATCGCGGCGGCGCGGCGCAACTCGGCCGGGAAGCTGTCCAGGGCCGCACCCTCGATGTCGAGGTCGATGGTGGTGAGCTGGTAGGCGTCGATGACCGACTGGTAGGCGGCGGTCAGGGCCGGGACGCTGCTGCAGGCCACGTCGAGGCTGGTGTTGGCCTGACCGCCGAACGACGCGATGGGCTGCTCCCCGTCCTGCTGGAGCTGCGCGATGCGCGAGCCGAGGGCGAGGGACTGGCTGGCCTGGGTCAGGGTGTAGGCGGCGCCCCAGCTCGGCTGGCAGCGCGAGGCCGAGCCGGCGACCACGAACCCGAGAACCGTCTGCCGCGCGGTGTCCGCCGCCGAGCTCTGGAACTGGTAGGTGGGGGTGAGGGTCACGTCGACGTACGGCGCGAACCAGGTCTGGTGGACGACGGTGGTGCTGGCGAGCCGGGCCCGCACGCCAGAGAACCCTCCGTAGCCCACGCCGGCGAGCACGAGCAGTGCGACGAGGACGCGCAGCAGGGACAGCCGGCGCCGCGGCTCGCCCGGCGGCGCCGGTGGCGGTTCGGCGATCCTGCCGGCCGCCGGCCGCGGGGCGGGCTCCATGAAGCCCACTTCGAGCACCGAGCGCCAGTCGGTCGGCGGCGGGGCGTGCCGGGCCGCGCGGGCTTTGCGCGACAGCCGACGGCGGCGCCGGTCCGACTTGTACAGCACCGAGGTGGCGTGAATCCACGAGTCCACGACCGAATTGCGCAAGCCGATGAAGGCCTTGACGGCGTAGCAGGTCATCGCGATGTTGAGGGCGGCGTAGGCCATGTTCTCGATCCGGTGATGCCGCCAGGCGATGTAGAACGTCAGGCCGGACAGCAGGATCAGCAGGTAGGGAGCCAGGACGAAGAAGGGCGGGACCAGCGTGCGGTTGCGGACCTTCGGGGTGCGCAGGAACGGCGCCTTGGACGCGGTGAGTCCCTGCACGACCGACGACACCGTGCCGGCCAGGTTGACCGGCGCCAGGATCAGGTTGAAGCCGTAGATGCGCAGCACGTCGAGGCGCTTGTACCCGCACGAGCGCAGGTCGCTGGCCATGGCCAGGAAGTAGGGCAGCGCGATACCGCCGAGCAGCGGGCTGATCAGTGTGGCGCTGAACGGGAAGGCGAGCAGGAACACCAGGCACACCGAGCTCCAGGAGATGGAGGCCATGTAGTTCCACCGCAGGAACAGCTCACCGAACCGGGTGCGCTGGCCCAGCGTCCGCCTGGCACGGGACTGGCGGCGCAGCTTGGGCACGATCAGCAGCCCGCCGTTGGCCCACCGCCGCCGCTGGATGCACAGCGCGCCGAAGTCGGGTGGGGTGGCGCTGTAGCTCATCCGTTCCGGGCAGTTGTACAGCCGCCAGCCGTGCACGCCCAGGTCGATGGTGGACTCGGTGTCCTCGATGACGGTGCGGTCCTTGACGAAGTGGCGGATCTCCCAGTCCCCGATGTAGGAGGTCTCCACGATGTCGTCGAGGGCCCGCTTGCGGATCACCGCGTTCGCGCCGACCCAGAAGGTGGCGTCGTAGTAGGTGAGGCCCTGGTGGACGATGTGCTGGAGGTCCGTCGTCGCCCCGGCGATCCGCTCGAGGCGGGTGGCCGAGCCCGGGAAGGCGCTGTAGGGAGTCTGCGCGATGGCCATGTCGCGGTACTCGCTCTGCTCCAGCAGGTGCACGAGCCGCAGGCAGTACTCGGGCAGCAGGACGCTGTCGGCGTCCAGCGTCACCACGTAGTCGGGGTCCGGGATGTACATGTGCCGGCTCGCCGGGCCGCACGGGACCAGCGCGATCCCGGTCACCGTCTGGACCTCGCGGTAGGAGCCGCCCATCAGCCCGATGTAGCTGTTCAGGTTCATGGCCTTGTTGGGCTCGTGGGACAGCGACACGTAGCGCTTGCGCTCGAAGCTCGACAGGTCGGCGCGGAACGTCCAGACCAGCCGGCGGTAGAACCGGCGGAACATCTGCTGTTCCAGCACCACCCCCTCGTCGGTGGAGGCCAGCAGGGCCGCCGCGATGGCCCGGAACGATCCGGCCAGCCGGCCGATGACCTCGTTCGCGACGAAGCTGTCCGTGTGGTCGATGACCTGCTGGCCGGCGGCCAGCTGTTCCAGCCAGGCGGCCGCCTCGTCGTAGTGGCTCGCCAGGACGATCATCGAGCCGACCCCGAGCGGCTCCGCTCGCTGGCACGAGGCCTCGAACCGGTCAAGCGCCCAGGCGAACCTGGCCGCGGGCCTGGCCAGCAGTTCCGCGATCTCCCCCGGCAGCGCCCGCGCGGCCTCGAGCTGGTCACGGGCCTGCTGGGTCTCCGGCACGTAGGGGTCGTCGATCAGCAGGACCACCCGCTTGTCCGGGTACTCCTGCAGCGCCGCCGAAAGCAACGTGTTGCGGATAACGCGGGCGTCTTCCCGGTAGGACGGGATGATCGTGGTCAGCGTTGGCGTCGTCGCGTCGTAGAAGTGGTCCAGGATGGCGCGGCCCGGCCGGTGATGAGTCCGCGTCCGGTACAGGAACCCGAGCCGGCACAGCAGGTAGGCCAGGGCCGAGACGGTCAGCAAGGTGACCACCACCAGGTACAGGACCGCCTCCGCCCGGTCGGTAGCGGTCTCGTCGCCGGGATGGAAGAAATCCTGGAAGAACCACGTGATCACGTAGCCGATCCACACCGTTATCGTGACGATGATGGCCAGCCGCGCCACGGCCAGGCGACGTTCGCTGGCCGGCTGGGGGACCGCCGGCAGCGCCTGCCTGCGCCGGTCCGCCCCCCACTGCCAGCGCCGGCCCGATGGGCGGGACCGTGCGGCGCGTTCCGGCGGGCCGGACGCGGTACCGGGATCGGCCCAGAATTCATCGAGCACGCCATTCGCACTCTGGTCGCGGTACGACAGGTCGGCGTCGAGCGAACTCGGGAAAGCCGAGGCCATGCCATTCCCCCCTGGGCGTTCTGAGTGACCGGCCGAGCGCGAACTAACCTACACGGAGAGCGACGACCCATGTACCCGTTGCGACTATTCGGGTGGCCGCCGGGCTTCACCGTCGCAGGACCGTGCGCTACTCTCGCTGTAGCGGAGAAAGCGTTACACAGAGCAAAGATGCTAGAACTCACCGCTACCAGCCGGGCCTTCAGATGCATTGGCCCTCACGGGGGACCTGTACCATTGCGGATGAAGGCGTCATAATTGACACACGTAGTCCTTACGTGGAGGTCGCACCTCTTGGCAAGCATGGCCCACCGCGTCGCAAAGGGCCTCGTCGGGGGATGCGCGCTTCTCCTCGGGGTCACCATCGTCGGATGTGGCGCGCCCCAGTACACGTACATCGCGAACTCCGGCGCGAACACCTACTTCAAGGTCCCCTACGGCTGGCACAAGATCAGCCCGTCGGACCTGGCCAGCGAGTACAAGACGGTGACCGGCTCCGCGACCAGCGCCTGGATGGTGGCGTACGAGCCGGGCGCCCATGTCACCGCGGGCGACTTCCTCTCCTTTACCAGCTCTCGCCCGTTCGTGTTCGCCGAGGTCGGCCAGCTGACCTCTGCGGGGAGCCAAGGGCTTTCCTACGACTCCCTGCGCGACCTGTTCGGCCTTCCCGTGTCCTCTGGCGCGCGGCAGAGCGTGCCGAGCACCTTCCCGCTCACCGGTTTCCAGCAGCTTCGCGACCAGGTGCTCACCCCTGGCCACCAGGGTGTGCACGGGGTCAGGGAGACCTTCAACTACACCGACCCCGGCGTTGCGAGCGACACGTTCGACGAGGTCGCCCTCACCAACGCCGACCAGACCGAGGTCTACCTCCTCGTGATTCACTGCACGACGGCCTGCTTTAGCACCGACCAGGCTGAGATCAACGACGTGATGACGTCGTTTACTATCGGGAGCCCGTGATGAAGAAGGCCCGCGCCGCCGAAGGACTGCCGCGACCCGGCGGCCGGCCGAGGGACGAGGACTTGCTGACCCGCAAGCGGCTGTCGTTCTGGGACCGGATCAAGTTCCTGTTCCTGCTCGCCCTGATCTGGATCCTCCTGGTCTGGTCGGCCATGGCGAACGACCCGATCCTCGGGTTCTCGGACGCGGTGAAGATCGAGGTGCGGACCGGCTACTGGGTGTTTATCCTGCTCGGCCTGGAAGTGCTCCGCCAGATTCACTTCCTGATCAGCGAGCACTCGCGGGCTTACCACAGGTTCTGGACCTGGCTGGTGTTCGGCGGCTTCGAGCGCGTCACGCACCGCAGGATGTCGGACTGGTCCAGGTTCCGGATGTCACGACTGCTCAAATGGGTGCTCTGGATCGCGGTCTTCGCCGTCGTCATCGGCAAGATCATCCACACCTCCCCGATCCTGGCGCTGGCGCGCATGCCGCAGATCATCTGGCATGCGCTCCCGTTCGCACTGCAGGTCGCGGTGACGCTCTTGTTCGTGGTCCTCCAGTTCGTCGCCCTGTTCTGGTTCATGTCGCGTGGCGGTGTCGACGTGTACTACCCCGACGACATCAAGACCAGGTTCTCCGATGTCTGGGGCCAGGACCACGTGCTCGAGCGGGTCAAGGAGAACATCATCTTCCTTGAGAACCCCGAGATCGTTGAGGAAAAGGGCGGCTACGTACCGGGCGGCCTGCTGCTGTGGGGCCCGCCCGGGACGGGCAAGACGCTGATGGCCGAGGCGGTCGCGGGCGAGACGGGCAAGCCGTACGTGTTCGTCGATCCCGGCGCCTTCATCAACATGTTCATGGGCGTCGGCATCCTCAAGGTCAAGTCGCTGTTCCGAAAGTTGCGCCGACTCGCGCTTCGCTACGGCGGCGTGATCGTCTTCTTCGACGAGGCCGACTCGCTGGGCAACCGCGGCCAGCTCTCCCAGGGCGGCGGCATCGGTGGGCCGGGTCGCGCCGCGCCCGCGCCGTTCGCGCACGCGGGCTGCCACGGATTCTCCTACCTGTCGGCCGACACCCAGTGGCACCTGGCCCGTGAGGCCATGGCGTCAGAGATCAGCGACGAGCCGGGCACCCGCCGCAACAAGCAGATTATGGGCGGCATGATGGGCGGGGGCGGCGGCGGCATGGGCACGCTGCAGGCGCTGCTGACCGAGCTGTCCGGGCTGAAGAAGCCGCGCGGCCTGATCAACCGCTACGTACGGCGGATCTTCGGGATGCGGCCGAAGCCGCCGCCCAAGTACCGGATCCTGGTCATGATGGCGACCAACATGCCGGCGGCGCTGGATGAGGCGCTGCTGCGCCCAGGGCGCATCGACCGCATCTACAAGGTCGGCTACCCGTCGAAGGCGGGCCGGATCCGCACCTACGAGGGGTACTTCGCCAAGGTGCGGCACGAGCTCACCGCCGAGAACATGGACAAGCTGGCCACGATCACCCCCTATGCGACGGGTGCCACGATCAAGGACCTGGTCAACGAGTCGCTCATCACCGCGATCAGGAACGGCCGCGACGTCATCACCTGGCCGGACGTCATCAAGGCGAAGCAGCTCAAGGAACTGGGGCCGCCCGAGGACGTGGAGTACATCGAGCGCGAACGGCACGCGGTCGCGGTCCACGAGGCCTGCCACGCGCTGGTCGCCTTCCGTACCCGCCACCACATGGAGATCGACATCGCGACGATCGAGAAGGGTGGCGACTACCTGGGGATGGTGGCGAGCATCCCGCCGGAGGACCAGTTCACCAGGTGGCGCAGCGAGTACGAGACCGACATCCTGGTCTCCCTCGCCTCGCTGGCCGGGGAGCGGATGTTCTTCGAGCAGGACAGCTCCTCCGGAGTGTCCGGGGACCTGGAGTCCGCGACCGCGGTCGCCTCCTTCATGGAGGGCTTCTGGGGCATGGGGACCACGGTGTCCTCGTACTCCATGGCCAAGCGCCTCGAGGTCGGGTCGCCCGGCGGCGGCGGGGGCGGCAGGCAGAAGCGGGGCCAGGACACCGAGGGTCAGGCCCGGACCGCGCTCGCCGACCGGATCGAGACCAACCTGAGGACCCTGCTCGACCGCACCGAGGGGATCATCAGGGACAACCGGGACGACGTCCTGGCCCTCGCGCACGCCCTGGAGAGCCACAAGACGCTCAGCGGCGAGGACGTGGTCGCCGTCCTGGAGCACACCCGCGGCCCGCTGGTGGACGGGACGCCCTACGCGGACCCGGCCTTCATCGCCCAGCTCGGCGACTATCACCTCAGCGCGGCGCGGGCGCACCGCGATCACAGCTCGGAGCAGATGAGCCTGCCGGTGCCCGCTAACGCCCAGCCCTGGACGATGCCGGTGGTCGTGGCCGAGCCGGAGGCGCAGGGCCTGAACGGGCACAACGCCGACCCGAGCCTGGCTAACCCTGACCAGCCCGAATTGCCCTGACCAGCCCCGATGTCTCCTGACCGGTCCTGACGCCGACCGCGGACCGATGCGTCCCCGGCTGCGCGTGCGGCAGGCGGTCAACCTGGTCAACGGGTCAACGCTGGTCGGCCTGGGCGTCGCCGCCCTCGGCGGCGCCGTGATCGCTCGCAGCGTGGACGGCCTGTTCACCGGCACGGGATATCGGCTGCCCGTGCCGCCCGCACCCGCGTTCTGCGTCGGCAACGTCATCGTGACCAGGGGAGAGGGCATCGACCCCGGTTCGCGGCTGTTCCGTCACGAGGCTCGGCACGCGACGCAGTTCGCCTGGTGCGGCGGTGTAGTCATGATCCCGCTGTACCTCGCGGCGGCGGGCGTGTCCTGGGCGCTGACCGGCGACTTCGGCGCCCGCAACGTGTTCGAGCGGCTCGCAGGCCTGGCCGACGGCGGGTACGCCGATACGCCGCTGCGCCCGGCCCTGCGCCGGGTCACCGGCTCCGGCCGGCGAGCACGTGCTCCCGGGCGGCCGGATCCCGGGCCGACCGCAGGCGTACGTGATGGATCGAGCGCCAGCCCTTCCCGGTAAGCAGGAACTCACGCTCGCCCGGCAGCGCGGCGATCCCGTTCATGATGGCCTGGGGATCCCCCAGGTGCCGTTCCCGGGCTGGACGCGCGTTCACGACGTCGGTGACCTCCCCGCCCTCCGGGTCGATCCCGGCCAGGTACGACGTCCCCGCCAGGTTGGCCCAGATCGTGCCCGCCGACCAGGCCAGGTCGTTCAGGCCCTGGACCCGACGGCCGTCGCAGCGGACGTGGATGACGGCGAGGGCCTGGAGGGTCTGCGGGTCGCGGCGGACCAGCTCACTGCTCCCGTCGCTGGTCACGAGGTACCCGTCGGCGGCGCACAGGCCCCAGCCCTCGCGGTTGTACGCGACCCGATCGGTCAGTTCCATGGTGCGGGCGTCCCAGGCCAGGGCGACCCGCTCCTGCCAGGTGAGCTGCCAGATGACGTCGCCGGACCGGCAGATGCCCTCGGCGAACAGGTCCGCGGGCAGGGGCGCCCGCCGCCCGGTCTGGCCGTCGCCCAGCTGGTACCGGCACAGCGCGGAGGCGCCGTAGAGCCCGGTGGACTCCCACACCCACCCCTCATCGGCGATCAGCCCCTGCGTGAAGCCCCGCCAGGGATGCTCGAAACGCCGGATGACGTCGGCCCGCCAGGTTCTCAGCTGCCACCGCCCTTACTGGTCCTGTTCCCGTCCGCCGGGACAGCACAGTTGTAGCAGCCGCGGCCGACGGTGGCATACTGGCCCGGTGCCGGACGAGGGTGAGCGCGATCGGCTCAGGCAGACGTTCGATCGGGTCGCGGAACGCTACGACCGGGCCCGCCCGGACTATCCGGAACGCCTGTTCCACGATCTGATCGCCCTGACCGGGATCAAGCCCGGTGACGAGCTGCTCGAGGTGGGCTGCGCCACGGGCAAGGCGACCCTCCCGCTGGCCCGGCGCGGCTTCCGCATTACCTGTATCGAGCTGGGCCCTGAGCTGGCCGCCGTGGCCCGCCGGAACCTGGCCGGATTTCCGGTGGAGGTCATCGAGGGCCGGTTCGAGGAATGGCGGCCGGCCGACCCGGTCAGCTGCGTGTTCGCGGCCACGGCCTGGCACTGGATCGACCCGGCGGTCAGGTACGAGCAGGCCTGGCGCGCGCTGCGCCCCGGCGGTCACCTGGCCATCTGGGCCCAGGGGCACGTGTTCCCGGACGGCGGCGATCCCTTCTTCCGCGAGATCCAGGAGGTCTACGACGAGATCGGCGAGGGGCTGCCCCCGGACACGGTCTGGCTCAAGCCGGGAGAACTCCCCGACGAAAGGGCCGGGATCGAGGCGAGCGGGCTGTTCGAGGTGGTCGCGATCCGCCAGTACGACTGGGAACGCGCCTACACCGCCGAGGAGTACATCGAGCTGCTCGGCACGTTCTCCGGGCATATCGCCATGGCGGACTGGCAGCGGGACCGGCTGTACGGCGAGATCCGCCGGCGCCTGGCGCAGCGCCCGGACCAGTCGGTGCGCCGGGGGTGGGGCGCGATCCTGCACGTGGCGCGGCGGCGGGAGGCCTCAGCGTAGTCGGCGTCCCATTTCCTTGACGGAGTAGCCTCCGAGTTCCTCCACCGACGCCTTGAAGTGATCCGACTGGAGCAGCGACCACAGGGGTGCGAGCTGCGGTGACTCCATCGCGCCCGGGGCGACGACCAGATCGTACGGCTCCGTGGTGAGCGGCACGAAAGCCAGCCCGAACGCCTGAGCGGCCGCCATGATGCCCAGGCCCGCGTCGGCTCGCCCGGAAGCGATCGCGGCGGCCACCGCCAGGTGCGTCGGCTCCTCCCGGGCGTACCCCTCGACCGAGGACGGCGCGATCGACAGCTGCCCGAGCATGACGTCCAGCAGCACCCGGGTCCCGGCGCCGCGCTGCCGGTTCACGTACCGGACGCCAGAGCGGCAGAGGTCGGCCAGCCCTTCGAGGCGCAGCGGGTTACCCGCCGCCACTATCAGCCCCTGCGACCGTTCCACCAGCCGCACCACGGCCACGCCCGGGCTGGCGGCGCCGAAGACCCGGTCCACGTACGGCAGCGTGTACTCGCCGGACTCCGGGTCGAGCAGGTGCGACCCGGCGATATGGCAAAGCCCGTCACGCAGTGCCACCAGCCCGCCCAGCGAGCCGACGTTCGACGACGCGAGCGTCACCAGCGGGCGGTCCGCCCGCAGCGCGGATGACGCGAGGTCAAGGACCAGATCGTGTGACCCGATCGCCACGATCGTGCCCGCGATCTCGTCGGGCCCGCGCAGCAGCTCGACCGACACGGACGAACCCGCGTGGTGCCCTTCCACCCCGGCTGGCACGACGAGCAGTCCGTCGGCACGGACCAGCGACGTCAGTACCCCGGCACCGCGCGACAGCGGCGTGGCCACCAGGGAGCCGCCGACGTAACCGAGCCGGACCCGGACCCAGTCGTCCATGCCGAGCGGCGAGGCGAGCTTGCGGGCCAGCCGGGCCGCCACCCGCGGCCGCTGGCGCGGCGGCGCGCCGGACAACTCCGCCAGCAGCGGTACCGCGAAGATGTCGAACGTGAGCGCCGCCGATACCGGGTAACCGGGCGCGCCGAGCACCGGCGTGCGCCCGACGACGCCCAGCACGACCGGATGCCCGGGCCGGACAGCGACCCCGTGTACGGCCAGCGTGCCTTCGGCCGCTACCACCCCCGCCGTGTAGTCGTCGCGCCCGGCGCTGGAGCCGGCGATCACGATCAGCAGGTCGCACGCGGCGACGGCCGCCCGCACGGCGGCCGCGATCCGGGCCGGGTCGTCCGGTTCGATCGGCAGCACGCGCGCCTCGCAGCCAACCTCCCGCGCCTGCTCCGCGAGCATGAGCGAGTTCGTGTCGAGAATCTCGCCCGGGCCAGGGTCGGTGCCGATCGGCCGCACCTCGTCCCCGGTGGGAAGGATGAGGACGACGGGCTTCGTCCGGACCGTCAGCTCGGCGCGCCCGGCCGCCGCCGCGGCCGCCAGGTCGACGGCCCGCAACCGGTGGCCCTCAGGCAGCAGCAACTCACCCGCGCTGACGTCCTCGCCGATCGACCGGACGTGCTGGTACGGGGGGACGGCGGCGCGCAGTTCGGCGCGGCCGGCGGCGTCGTAGTGGACGTGCTCGCGCATGACCACCGCGTCACGTCCGTCGGGCATCGGGTCGCCGGTGTCCACGACGTCGTAGGCGTCCGGCGAGAGCCATCCCGGGGTGGTCTCGCTCGCGCCGAGCGTATCGGCGGCGCGGACGGCGATGCCGTCCATCCCGGCGGCGTCGAAGGGCGGCGAGGACCGGACGGCCCACACCGGCGCGGCCGTGACGAGCCCGGCGGCCTCGGCGACGGGCACGGTGACAGCGGGCAGCCGCTCGGGACAGCCGGCGGCCTCACGGGCGGCGTGCCAGGCGGCCAGCGCCTGCGCCGCCGGCACATCCTTAATGAAGGGGCTGTCAGGCATAGAGGATCACGTTAACCTCGCTACCCGCGTCGAGCCCGGTCGCCTCTTCCGGGATCACGATGTAGCCGTCGGCCGCCGTCAGGACCGACAACAGCGCCGACAGGCCGAACACCGGTACCGCCAGGCCATCGTCCACCTTCACCTGGACCACGTCGAGCCGCCCGGTCGCGGACGCGAGATCCCGGGATAGGCGGACCTGCGTCGAGGGTTCGGGCGGAGGGGCCTTGCAGCCGCCGACCAGGCGGATGACCGGCGCCCCGATCAGCCGGAACACCACGAGCGCCGAACGCGGGTTCCCGGGCAGCCCGATGACGGGCACTCCCGCACACTCGGCGAGCAGCGTGGGCTTCCCGGGCTTGATGGCCAGGCCGTGACACCAGATGCCGGGCGGGCCGAGGCGGGCCACCGCGTTGGCGGTCTCGTCCCGGGCGCCGACCGAGGACCCGGCGGAGACCACGAGCACGTCGCTGGCCGACAGGGCGGCGCGCAGTGCTGCCTCGAGCGCGCCCGGGTCGTCGGGCACGATGCCGCCGAAGACCGGCTCGCCGCCTGCGTCGGCCACCAGCGCTTCGAGCGCGGCGGCCGTAGCGTCGCGGACCTGCCCGGGCTTCAGCTCCGGCGTATCCGCGGGGACCACCTCGTCACCAGTGGAAAAGATCGTCACCACCGGCTTCTTGTGCACCGTCACGGACGTGACGCCCGCCGCAGCCAGCATGCCGAGGTCCTGGGGGCGCAGGGGACGCCCGCCGCCGACGATCTCGTCGCCGGGCCTGGCGTCCTCGTCGGCCCGGACCACGCCCTCGCCGGGCGCGACCGGCCGGACCACCTCGATCGTGCCTGGCATCACCTCGGCGGTGTACTCGATCATCACCACCGCGTCCGCGCCGGGCGGGATGACGCCGCCAGTCGGGATGGCGATCGCGCAGCCGGGAGTCACCGCCTCCTCGGGCGCGGCGCCCATCCGGACCGAGCCGGTGACGGTGAGGTAGCCGGGGAGACCCTCAGATACACCGTAGGTGTCGGCGGCGCGGACGGCGTACCCGTCGACGGTGGAGCGCGGGAAGCCCGGCAGCGGGTGCGGCGCGGTGACCGGCACGCTGGGTACCCGACGCAGCGCCAAGTGCAGCGGCACGGTCTCGGTCCGGGTACGCCGGTCCGGGCGAAACCCAGCCAGGGCTTCCGCGACCGTCCGGGTGGTGAAGAACTCCCGCGAGCCCTCCTCAGCCATGGTCCCCCGTGAGGCGGAGCACGCTCATCACCGGCCCGAGAGCGACCTGGCCGAGCCCGCAGATCGAGGTGCGGCGCATCACCTCGGCCAGGTCACGGACGTCGCCGTCCACCGCGGCGGGACCGCCGCCCGCGCCGAGCAGCCCCTCGAGGATGATGTGCGCCTTGGCCGAGCCGACCCGGCACGGCACGCACTTGCCGCACGACTCGTCGCGGAAGAACCGCAGGACGTTGACCGCAGCGGCGAGCAGGTCGGTGCCTTCGGCCATGACCACGATCGCGCCGGACCCCAGCATGGAGCCCGCCGCCTGCAGCGTGGCGAAGTCCAGTTCCACGTCCAGCTGGTCCGGCCCGATGAAGTTGGAGGACGCGCCGCCCGGCTGGATGGCGCCGAGGCGTTGCCCGCCCGCGACCCCGCCGGCCAGGTCGAGCAGTTCGCGGGCGGTGGTGCCCATCGGGACGCAGTACACGCCGGGCCGTGCCACGTGGCCGGAGACGGCGAAGAATTTCAGCCCTGCATGGTCGCCGCGGCCTTGTGCATTCCACCACGAGGCACCCCGGAGGGCGATGACCGGGACATGGGCGAACGTCTCGACGGAGTTCATCAGGGTCGGCTTGCCGTGCAGGCCGTAGGTGCCGGGGAACGGCGGCTTGTTCCGCGGCTCGCCCCGGTGTCCTTCCATGCACTCGATGAGCGCCGACTCCTCGCCCAGGATGTAGCCGCCCGGCGACGTGAACACCTCGACGGACAGCCGCCGGCCAGAGCCTCCCGCGTCCGGGCCGACCAGGCCGGTCTTCCGCAGGTGCTCGATCTCGCGGTGGATGACCTGCTCTTCCGGGCCGTACTCGTGGCGGATGAACACCCAGCTTTCCTCCGCGCCGACCGCCAGCATGCCGAGCAGCATGCCCTCGAGGACCAGGTGCGGCTGGGTGGCGAGGATCTCCCGGTCCTTGAACGTGCCAGGCTCGGACTCGTCGGCGTTGCAGATCACGTACTTCGGCGTGGTCCCCTGCGCCGCGACCAGATCCCACTTGCGCCCCGCGGGGAAGCCGGCCCCGCCCATACCGCGCAACCCGGCGTCCTTCAGCGCCGCGATAATGCTCGCCACGTCCAGGCGGCCAGCCAGCACGTCGCGGAGCACGGCGTACCTATCTTCGGGGGCGGAGTAGGGGTCGTTCGGCCATGTTGCCTCGGGGGGAACGATCCCCCCCAGACCCCCCCTGCGCACGGGGGGACTCCCCGTCCCCCCGTTCCCCCCTGGCCCATTCCCCCCGGGCCCCCCTAGGGCCGCCGCGACGGCCGCGTCGGCCGCGTGGAGCGGGACCGGTGCCTCATTGACCGTGCCTGCGGGGGCGATGTCGCAGCGGCCCAGGCAGGATCCCTCGACCAGCTCGACGTCGGCGTCGGCGCCGTACCGCTCTTTGAGCGCGGCGATGCGCTCGTCGGCGCCGCGCAGCCAGCAGGACAGGTCGTGGCAGACGCGGAGCTCGGCCTTTTTCGGCGGATCGGTGCGGAAATGGGGGTAGAAGGAGATCAGTCCCTCGATCTCGTACAGCGGCCGGCGTACGTCGCGGGACAGCGCGACGAGTTCCTCGCGGGGCAGCCATCCGACCCGCTCCTGGATGGCGTTCAGCGCTGGGATCAGGCTCGGGCCGGGGAACTTACCCGCGCGTGCCTCGACGCCGGGGACGCGGGCGGGCGCCTCAGCCATCGACCTTGTCGATCCGCACCGCGCAGAACTTGAACTCCGGGATCTTCCCGACCGGGTCGATCTCGTCGATCGTCAGCAGGTTCGCCGCCGCCTCCCGGAAGTGGAACGGTATGAAGCAGTTGCCCCTGGCTTCCCGGTGCGAGACCTTGGCCTCCAGCTCGATGACG
The DNA here is from genome assembly GCA_963795795.1 of uncultured Actinomycetes bacterium. Lineage (GTDB taxonomy): Bacteria > Actinomycetota > Actinomycetes > Streptosporangiales > Streptosporangiaceae > Palsa-504. The sequence continues at coordinate 229,524 of CAWCJS010000006.1, forward strand.
CCCCGGCGGGACCTGACCCGGGCCAGGTCGCCGTCTTCCAAGCCGAGTTCGGCGGCGTCGTCCGGGTGGATGAATACCAGCGCCTTCGGCGCGATCGCGTCCAGCGCGTAGGACCGGCGGGTCATCGACCCGGTGTGCCAGTGCTCGAGCATCCGCCCGGTGTTCAGCACGAACGGGTACTCCTCGTCGGGCAGTTCCTTCGCGGGCAGCCACTCGGCGGGGACCAGGTGCGCCAGGCCGTCGTTGGTGTTGAACTTCTCGGTGAACATCACCACGGTGCCGTCGCTGTGCTCCGGGTCCGGGTTGGGGTACAGCTTGCCGGTCAGGCCGAGGTTGTCGTAGGTCAGGTTCTTGTAGTTGGGGATGACCGAGACCATCTCTTCGAAGATCTGCCGTGACGAGACGTAGCGCCAGCCGAGCCCGATCCGGTTGGCGATGTCCTGCACGACCTCCCAGTCGACCCGCGCCTGGCCCGGCGGGTCGAGCACCTTGCGGCCGCGTTGCACCCGCCGGTCGGTGTTGGTATAGGTGCCTTCCTTCTCCATATAGGAGGAGGCGGGCAGGATGACGTCGGCGAACTCGGCGGTCTCGGTGAGGAAGATGTCCTGCACGACGAGGAACTCCAGCGCGGATAGCGCCTTGCGGACCTTGTTGATGTTCGGGTCCGAGAGGAACGGGTTCTCGCCCAGCATGTACATGCCGCGCACCCCGCCCGCCAGGGCCGAGCCGATGATCTCGGTCACCGTCAGGCCCCGCTTGGGATCGAGGTCGGCGGTGCCCCAGGCCTGCTCGAACCTGGCCTTGACGCCGGGGTCGTCGGCCTTCTGGTAGTCCGGGTAGAACATCGGGATCAGGCCCATGTCGGAGGCGCCCTGCACGTTGTTCTGCCCGCGCAGCGGGTGCAGCCCGGCGCCGGGCTTGCCGACGTTCCCGGTGATCGAGCACATCGCGATCAGGCAGCGGGCGTTGTCGGTGCCGGTGGTGTGCTGGGAGATCCCCATCCCCCAGAAGATGACGCCGGACCTGGCGCTGCCCCAGACCCGGGCGACGCGGCGGATCAGCTCGGCGGGTACGCCGGTGATCTGCTCGCCGCGCTCCGGCGGGTAGTCGGCGACGGTCTGCTTCAGCGCCTCGTAATTGGAGGTCCGCCGGGCGATGAAGTCGTCGTCGGTGAGGCCGAGCCGGATCACCTCGTGCATCACGGCGTTGTAGAAGGCGACATCGGTGCCCGGCTTGAGCTGGCAGTAGATGTCCGCGTGGTCGGCCATCCGGTCGGCCCGCGGATCGACGTAGATGATCGTGGTCCCGTTGCGCCTGGCCTGCTTGAAGAAGCTTGACGCGACCGGGTGGTTGGCCGTCGAATTGCTGCCGGTGACGATCGCGACGTCGGCGTTGACCACGTCGCCGTACGTGGTGGACACCGCGCCGGAGCCGATCCCCTCGAAGAGCGCGGCCACGCTGGAGGCGTGGCACAGCCGGGTGCAGTGGTCCACGTTGTTGGTGTGGAAGCCGGTCCTGATCAGCTTCTGGAAGAGGTAGGCCTCTTCGTTGGAGCACTTGGCGCTCCCGAAGCCGGCAATCGCAGCCGGGCCGCCGGCCGTGTAGATCTCGGTCAGCCTCCGCGCGACCAGGTCGAGGGCTTCTTCCCAGGTCGCCTCCCGGAAGTGCGGCAGCACCTCGGCGTAGTCGACCAGGCCGCCGGGCTTGCGCCCGCGCTTGCCGCCTCTGCGCTTTTCTCCAGGGCCGCCGTCGCCGGCCAGGCCGTGCCCGTTGCTCGCCTCGCCGCCTGCGGCCATGTCGCCGCGTACGTCGGCGGATAGGGCGCCCTTCGGGTAGGACTCCTCGCGGCGGATCAGCGGTACGGTCAGCCGTTGCGGCGACGCGGCGTAGTCCCAGCCGTAGCGGCCCTTGACGCACAGCCGGCCGTGCGACCCCGGCTGCTCGCGGCCCTGCGCGTAGGCGATCGCGCCGCGCTCGCGGTCTACGTAGTAGGTCAGCGCGCAGCCCACGCCGCAGTACGGGCAGACGGTGTCCACCGCGTCGAGTTCGGTGCGCGGCCGGATGGGGATATTGCGGATCGGCTTGTTGGTCAGCGCGCCGGTCGGGCAGGCGGCCACGCACTCGCCGCAGGAGACACACGACGAGGCGCCCATCGGGTCGCTGAGGTCGAACGCGATGTGCGTGGCATAGCCCTTTCCGCTGCGCCCGATCACGTCGTTGCCCTGGATGTCGTCGCACGCCCGCGTGCACCGGTCGCAGAGGATGCAGGCGTCGTGGTCGACCGCGATGACCGGGTTCGACAGGTCGACGCCCCGGCCGGAACCGCAAGGCAGGCCGGTGTCGTCCCGGGTAACCCCGTACCTGTCGGCCAGCGCGAGCAGCTCGTTATCGCCGGTCGTGGTCTGCTTGGGGTCGCGCTCGCGCGGCGGCTGGTCGGAGATGAGCAGCTTGGTCAGTGTCGCGCGGTTGCGCTCGAGCTCCGGGGTATCGGTCTTGACCTGCATGCCGTTCTCGCAGGCCCGCACGCAGGACGCGGCGAACGCGGGCGCCCCCACGTCGACCACGCACATCCGGCAGACGCCGACCGGATCGAAACGTTCGTCGTGGCACAGCACGGGGATGTCGATGCCGGCGGCCTTGGCGGCCTGCCAGATCGTCGCACCGTCCGGCGCAGTGACCTCACGTCCGTCGATCGTGAGCGTTATCGTCCCAGTGCTCTCCGAGGCAGTAACAGCCATAATCGCAGTATCCGCCCGCTCGCGAGTCTAAGCCAAGCCGAGGTCGTCGACGGTGGCCAGGTCTGGGCGGCCCTCAGGGTCAAGGCCACGCAATTTGTAGTAGGAGTCGATCATGGCCCGCAGGCGGTCGGCGGTAAGGGCGGCGACCCGCCCGGACGGGAGGGTAAGCGGCTCGATCAGCAGCCGCTCCGGCAGCCAGTCGTCCGCCGGCTGCCAGCCCTCGCGGATGTTGTAGACCCGCTTGGCCATGACGATCCGGCGGGCGGTCTCGTGCAGTTCCCCGCCGGAGACCTCCCAGCCGGTCACCGCGGACAGCAGCCCCGCCCACTCCGTGAACGGGTCGGAGAACACGCCGCGCAGGAACTTGCACAAGATCAGCGAGTCCATCACCGCCGCCCGGTCTTCGGTCTCAATGGCGGCCGCCACGTGGGCGTCACCGCCGTCCAGCCGGTCCAAGTCGCCGGACAGGTCCGCCTCGTAGGCGCCCGAACGGTTGTGGTCCGCTCCCCTGGCGTTCACCGCCAGACCCAGCGCCATGGCGTGCAGCGTGCGGGGCTCGTACCCCGGCATCTCCAGGCCCTTGACGTGCGAGGCGAACGACGCGGAGTCAGCCCCGACCGTTCGCGACGCTCGTCTCGATCCCTCGGCCAGCAGGGAACCGAGCGGCGTGCTGCGGCCGCCGATCTCGTCCAGGGCGCGCAGCAGCCCGGCGGAATCGCCGAACCGGAGCCATGGCGCGTCAATCAGGCCCCGCTCCGCGCACTCCATCGCCCACGCGATCGTGCCGCCCGCCGAGATCGTGTCGATCCCCAGCTCGTCGCAGCGGGCGCTCGCTTCGAGCACGGCGTCGGGGTCGCTCACCCCGCACATCGGGCCGAGCGCGAAGACGTTCTCGTACTCCACGCGGGCCTGCTTTCCGCCGCGCGAGCGGTAGATATGTTCGCAGCCGATCGTGCAGGACGCGCAGCTGCTGCGGGCCACGCGGCGCAGGCCCGCCACGTCCTCGGGCACGTCTCCGGTCGCGTCCGCAGCGGGCGGCCCGGCGAGTTCGGTGGCGCCGTCGAAGGTTGCGGCCTGGAAGTTACGCGTCGGCAGGGCGCTGATGGCGTTGAACGCGAGCAGGTTGGCCAGCGTGCCCAGCTCGCGGTACTTCGCCGTGGCCGGCCCGAACGACCGTTCTCGCAGGTCGCGTGCGGCCGCCAGGACCGCGGCCGGGTCAGCCGTAGCCACCTTCGTCCCGGCGCGGACCGCGACCGCCTTCAGGTTCTTAGCGCCCATGACCGCGCCCAGCCCGCCTCGGCCTGCGTGCCGCCCGTCGTGCGAGATCGTCGCGTACCGGATCCCGCGCTCGCCGGCCGGGCCGATCGCCGCTACCCGCCAGCCGCGGCCAAGCTCACCGCGCAGCTGCCGGTCCGTATCGGCCGCGGTCAGGCCCGCGAGGTGCGCGGCGCGGATCAGGCGGATCCCGTCGCCGTCAACGAGGAGGACCGACAGTTCCGGTGCGCGGCCGTGGATCACGATCGCGTCGTGACCGGTGAGCTTGCCCGCGATCGCGAACTGGCTCGAGGCTAGCGCGTCGGTCAGCATCCCGGTCAGCGGCGACTTCGCCACGACCGCGAACTTGGCACTCGTGGTCAACGACGTCCCCACCAGCGGGGAGAACACGAACGCCAGCGGGGCCCGAGGTCCGAGCGGGTCAGCCCCCGGAGTTCCCAGCTGGTACAGCAGCCAGGTGCCGAGCCCGGAGCCGCCGATGTAGCCGCGCAGCACGCTATCGGGCAGCGGCCGGCTCAGGCCGGTGCCGCTGGTTACGTCCACGACGAGCACCCGCCCGAAGTAACCTCCCGCTGGCACGGCCGTTACCCTCCCGCGTCGGCGGACAGGAAGTAGACGGTGTCGCCCGCCGCGAGCGGCGTCGCCGGATCGCGGGTGATCTGGTCGCCGTTTAGCACCGCCGTCACGTGCCGGTCGAACACGAGGGTGAAGGCGTCGGCCGCACCGCCTACCGTTGCGGCGCGGACCGCGTGCCGTCCGCCAGCGTTACCGCCCCTGGCGAGCGTCCCGAACAGCTGGACCGTAACCTCGGGTGCGGGCCGGGCGCGGGCGGCCGCGTAGTCCGCGGGGGTGTTCACGTTCAGCACCGAGTCCAGGTCCGGGTCAACCGCGGCAAGCAGCGGGTCCCGCGTCAGCTCCGCGTCATCGAGCGTTGCCACCCGGCACTCGTCGAACAGGAAAGCCGGGCGGAGCCGGTCCTCCTTGACGAGGCGCTCGGCCGCCCCCGCGAGCGAGACCCGGTAGGCCGCGGCCAGCGGCTGCTTATACCCGCGGGCCACCGGGAGCGCGACGTCCGTGCCTTCGTCGTCTTTCAGGACGCGAGCCACGCTTTGGATGAAGGCCGGATGAAGGAAGGGCAGGTCGGTGGAGCTGATGAACGCGATGTCGGCGCGCCCGGTCAGTGCCGCCAGCCCAGCGGCGATACCCTGCACCGGGCCTTTGCCCTCGAGCGGATCGTCGGCGACCACAACCCACTCCGGCAGTTGCGGGAGGTCCTGGCCGGCGGCGCGGACGACCACGACCGGACCGTTCGTCGCGCGAGCCAGGATACGGACCGTACGGTCCAGCAGCGTGGACCCGTGCCACTCAAGCGCCGCCTTGGGGGTTCCCATCCGGGATGATCGCCCACCGGCCAGCACTACTCCCGCGCATGCCACCACTTTTTCATGGTACGGCCAGCAGGCGGGCTGCCGCGGAGCGGACGTTACGCGGCGCTAGCGGTCGACCGTGGCGTAGTGCGCTGGATCTGGCCGAGGAACTCCGCGTTGGAAGCGGTCTGGTGGGTCTTGTCGAGCAGGAGCTCGAGGGCCTGCTGGGGCTCAAGGGCGCCGAGGGCGCGGCGAAGCTGGGCGGCGGCGCGGTATTCGTCGGAGGTCATCAGCAGCTCGTCTCGGCGGGTGCCGGACGGCAGCGGGTCGATGGCCGGGAAGATCCGCTTCTCGGCCAGCTCGCGGCGCAGCCGCAGTTCCATGTTGCCGGTGCCCTTGAACTCCTCGAAGAGCACGTCGTCCAGCCGCGAGCCGTTGTCGACCAGCGCGGTGGACAGGATCGTGAGCGAGCCGCCGCCCTCGATGTTCCGGGCGGCGCCCAGGAACTGGCGGGGCGGGAGCAGGGCGGACGCGGCGACGCCGCCCGCCAGGGTGCGGCTGCTGGCCGGGGCGGCCAGGTTGTAGGCCCGGCCCAGCCGGGTGAGGGAGTCGAGCAGCACCACCACGTCGCCGCCCGCCTCGACCAGGCGCTTGGCCCGCTCGATGGCCAGTTCGGCGACCCGGATGTGGTCTTCGGGGGCCTGGTCGAAGGTGGAGAATACGACCTCGCCGCGGATCGACCGGCGCAGGTCCGTGACCTCTTCGGGGCGCTCGCCGACCAGGACCACCATGAGCTGGACCTCGGGGTGGGCGGACGCGATCGAGGCGGCGATGGCCTGCAGGACCATGGTCTTGCCCGCCTTGGGCGGGGACACGATGAGGCCGCGCTGGCCCTTGCCGATCGGGGCCACCAAGTCGATGATGCGCGCGGTGTCGGACGGGTTGCCGTCCTCCAGCCGCAGTCGCTGGTCGGGATACAGCGGGGTCAGCTCGTCGAAGTGCGGGCGCCTTCGGGCCAGCTCGGGCGGCATCCCGTTGACCGCGTCCACGCTGGCCAGGGGACGGTACTTGGCCCGCCCGCCGGACGAGGGCCGGGCGGTGCCGTCGATGCGGTCGCCCTTCCTCAGGCCGTACTGCTTGATCTGGCCGGCCGACACGTAGATGTCGTCCGGGCTGGGCCGGTAGCCGTTGACGCGCACGAGAGCGTGCCCGTCGGTCTTGGGGTCGGGATCGACCAGGCCGGACACCGGGACGCTGGCCGGCGCCTCGATAGCCCGGGCGTGCGCACTGGATTCTTGGATTGTCGTGGTCATGAAATGGTTTTCCTTTCGGTGGGAACGGCGAATCCGCGCATGGCGAAAGAACGGCTGGCGCGGTGCCGGGCAGGGAAGCGGAGGGCTGCTACCTGGGCAGATGAGCCGTCAGGATAGAGCGGCAATCCGCTGGGAAAAAGTGCTCGACGTCAGATTGACGGAGCAGGGAAACGTTACCTAATAAACGTGACTGTAGCCGATAACACCGGTGGACGCTAGTTCATTCCGCGGCGGCAGGCCGGCCAGGAGCCGATCCGATTGCGGGTACCCACGGCGTCCGGTCACCTCCGCCTCGCGGCGATGAGTTTTCTTGTCCAGAATCTCCTAGGCGCGGTTGAGGATCAGCAGGAACTCCAGCAGGCCGTGGTCCTGGGTGGTGACGAAGCCCGAGAAACTCGGGTTCTGGATGTTGTAGTCGGAGAACAGGACCGGGATGTCGCCCGCCACCTCGATGTGCCCGCCCTTGAGCTCGGCGGTGAGGGTGAAGGTGACCGCGCGGGTGGTGCCGTGCAGGGTCAGGCGGCCGTGCGCGGTGTAGTCCTTGATCACGCCGGTGGCCGGCAGCGGCGCCAGGTCGATCGCGCTGGTCAGCGTGAACGTCCCGGTCGGGTACTGGGCTACGTCCATGATCCGGCCGTCGAACTGCCCGTCGCGCTGGCTCTTGTCGCTGTGGATCGTGTCCATCGGCACGCTGAAGGTGGCGGCGGTCACGGCGGTCCCCGCGATGGCCAGGTGCCCGGTGACCGTGCTGGTCCGGCCGACCGCGGTCGCGCTCTGCCCGAGCAGCACCTCGTTGACGCGGTAGCCGACGGTGGAGCCAGATCCGACCGTCCACGTCCCGGTGACCGACCCGCTCGCCGCGGTGTCGGCCGTCTGGGTGCTCCCCGGCGCAGTGCTTCCCGTGGCAGTGCTCCCCGAGGCCGGGGCCGAGGTGGAGGGCGACAGCGACAGCGCGGCCGGGGTGGTCCCGTCGAAGAAGTGAATGTAGAGGAACGGCCCCGCGACGGCGGCGACGACCAGGGCGGCGACGGATACTAGGAGCCAGCGCACCCAGTGGCGCGATCTCGTGAAGGCCATGGCACCGAGTATCTACGCCTAACCTCTCAACTGGCTCTGCGGACGCTGAACGTGAGCGCAGTTATGATCGCGGTGGTACGGCCCGTTGGGGGTGATCATGAAGCTGAAGCTTGACCTGCACGACATCTACAACCGGGGACAGGACATCGACCGGGCGCTGCGGGCGATTTTCGAGGAGGCCGAGGCCAAGAAGGCGCCGCTGGTGGAGATCATCCCCGGCAAGGGCTCGGGGCAGCTCAAGAAGCACGTGCTGCGGTTCCTCGAGCAAGATGAGATCAAGGCCAAGTACCACCGGGTCGAGAAGGACTCGAAGAACTTCGGTCGGCTGTTCGTGCATTTCCGCTGGTAAGCGCCGGTAACACCGGACCTCGCGGGAGTCGCCGGGCGGTGCGGCGCCCGCCTACCCTGACGCGCGCGTCGGCTAGCCGCGGATACCGGGCGCGACCTTGGGAAGCATTCGGGGCACACTCTGATCAAGCTCCACGAATGGCGGCCTGACCAGTACCTGCGACCAAGACTAAGGAGTGGCGTCATGGGGTTCACGGCCCTGGCTCGGCGGGCAATCCTAGCCCCGGCGCTGGCGCTCGCGCTCGCCGCGGCCGTCGCCGCGTGCAGCAGTTCCAGCTCCTCTTCGAGTTCGTCTTCGGCCCCCGCCTCCTCTGCTCCCCCCGCGTCGTCCGCGATCACGTCGACGCCGGTCGCCGCGAACACATCCGGTGCGGTAGCCCAGATCACGGCGAACTGGGAGAAGTTCTTCGCCTCGAGCACTCCGGTCTCGGAGAAGGTCACCCTGCTCCAGAACGGCAGCGTCTTCTCCGGGGCCATCAGCGGCCTGACCAGCCTGGTCAGCGGGCTCGGCGCCAAGGTCACCGGCGTGACGGTGAACTCCCCCACCTCGGCCACCGTGACCTACAACCTGACCGCCGGCGGATCGTCGCTGCTGTCGGGCCAGACCGGCACATCGGTGTACGAGAACGGGGTCTGGAAGGTTGGCGACGCCAGCCTCTGCGGCCTGCTGGGGCTCGGTGCCCGGCGGCTCGAAGCCAGCCGCGTGCAGTTCCGCCGGCTGAGGTAGGGCCGGACAGGTGGCCAGGCCGGTCGAGACGGTCTCCGGAGGTCAGCGGGGCGGCGAGGGAATCATCGCCCGCGGCGGCACGACGCTGGCGCTGACCGCGCTGTGCACGCTGTTGTTCCTGACTTTCCTCGACAACACCGTGGTCAGCGTCGCGCTCGGGCAGGTGTACACCAACCTCGGCGCGAGCCCGACCCAGCTGCAGTGGGTCGTCGGCGCCTACGCCCTGACCTTCGCCAGCCTGATGCTGGCCTGCGGGATGATCGGGGACGAGCTCGGCCGGAAGAAGGTCATGCTGGCCGGCGCCGGAGTGTTCTGCGCTGGCTCGGTACTGTGCGCGCTCGCCCCGAACGTGGACGTGCTGATCGCCGGGCGGGCCGTGATGGGCGTGGGCGCGGCCGCCAGCGAGCCGGGCACGCTGTCGATGCTCCGCCAGCTGTATCCCGACGCCAAGGCCAGGAGCAGGGCGATCGGAGTGTGGGCGGCCACGTCGGGTTTCGCGCTGGCCATGGGCCCGGTCGTCGGCGGCATCCTGGTCGGGGTCTGGAACTGGCGGGGCATCTTCTGGTTCAACCTGGCCTTCGGGCTTGCCGCCCTGCTCATCGCCGCCGTCGTCCTGCCCGAAAGCTCCGACCCCAGCGCGGCGCGGGTGGACACCGCGGGCACGCTGATCGGCGCCGGGGCGCTGGCCGCGTTCGTGTTCGCGATCATCTACGCGGAGTCGGCCGGCTTCAGGTCGGCGATCACGATCGTGCTGCTCTGCCTGAGCGTGGCCGGAGCGGCGGCGTTCGTCTGGCGGGAGCGCCGCGCCGCCAACCCGCTGCTGGACCTGCGGTACCTGCGCGTCCCGCAGTTCAGCACGGCGAACATCGTGGCGTTCTGCACGTATTTCGCCACGTTCGCCATCTTCTTCTTCACCGCGCTGTACCTGGTCGTCGTGGTCGGGTCCTCCGGCTTCCAGCTGGCGCTGGTCTTCCTGCCGATGACCGTCCTGATGATCCTCGCCTCGATCCTGGCCGGGCGCTGGACGGTGGTGGTAGGGCTGCGCTGGTCGATCGTGATCGGGTGCCTCCTGCTGGCGGTCGGGCTGTTCCTGGCCCAGGGGTACCTCAGCAACCACCCGTCCTACGGGCCGCTGATCGTCGCGCTCTCGCTGGCCGGCATCGGCATCGGCACCACCATCGTCCCGGTCACCTCCGCGGTGCTGGCCGCGGTACCCGCGGAGCGTTCGGGCATGGCCGCGTCGGCCACCAACACCAGCCGGGAGATCGGCGCGGTCACCGGGGTGGCGATCCTGGGCTCGCTGATGTTCTCGCAGCTGCACGCCAGCCTGGTCACCCAGATGGACCACCTGCACGTGGCCCCCATCTATCAGGGCATTGTCATCACCGATCTCGAGACCGGCAACTTCACCGTGCCGCCGGGTCTGTCCGCGGGGCTCAAGAAGCTGGAATCCGAGCTCACCAACGTGGCCTACGCGGCGTTCCACACCGGGCTGCGGGCCGCGCTGTACCTGTCGGCCGGGCTGGCCGTGCTGGCCGCGGTGCTCGCCCTGGTCACGCTGCGCACGCGCCAGGCGGGGCCAGGGACGTAGCGTCCGGCAAGCGCGATGCGGCAGGATCGGGCCCGTGGCCGCGCCCTTTATCGCTGGCGTCCAGCTGGCGGGTGAGTTCTACGCCGAGGTGGTCCGCCCGCTGCTCGCCGAGGAGTACCCCGGCCTGCGGTATTCGTCGGGGCTGCTCGGGGCGGGTTCGGAAGTCCTCGGCTTCGACACTAAGCGCTCCACGGATCACGACTGGGGCCCGCGCCTGCAGCTGTTCCTGGCCCATGACGCGGATCCGATCGCCGGCGAGATCAGCGCGATGCTCGCCGGGAGGCTCCCGGAGACGTTCCGTGGCTATCGCACGGCGTTCGATACCGGCGATCGGGACGGCACCCTGCGCCACCGGGTGCGGGCCGTTTCCCTGGGCACCTGGCTGGAACGTCGCCTCGGGTTTGACGCCTCGGGCCAGGTTGGCCTGCTGGACTGGCTCACTGTCCCGACGCAGCGGCTGGCCGAGGTCACCAGCGGGGCGGTCTTCCACGACGGGCTGGGCGCCCTGAACCGGACCCGCGCCCGCCTGGCCTGGTATCCGCACGACGTGTGGCTCTACGTGCTGGCGTGCCAGTGGCAGCGCATCGCGCAAGAAGAAGCCTTCCCCGGCCGGTGCAGCGAGGCCGGCGACGAGCTCGGATCGGCCGTGGTCACGGCGCGCCTGGTCCGCGACCTGATGCGCCTCTGCCTGTTGATGCACCGCCGCTACCCGCCCTACAGCAAGTGGCTCGGCACCGCCTTCGCCCGGCTGCCCGATACGGCAGTTATCGCGTCCTCGCTGGCAGGGGCGATATCGGCCACCGGCTACCCGGACCGGGAGAAGCATCTGTGCCGCGCGTACGAGGCCGCCGCCGCGCTGCACAACCGGCTCGGGCTCACCAGGCCCGTCGATCCGGCGACGCGGCCCTTCTACGACCGGCCCTACCAGGTCCTGGACGCGGGTAGATTCTTCGCCGCGCTGCTCGAGGCCATCACCGACCCGCGTGTCCGGCGGCTATCCGCCGTCGGTGCCATGGACCAGTTCATCGACAGCACCGACGCCCTCGGCAACGCCCCGCTCCTACGGGCCATCGGCGGTACAGTTATTGCTCGCGGAGTCCAGCCCATCGACTGAAAGCGGGGCAGAGATGGCGCAACCGCCTTACGATCAGCCACCCTACGGCCAGTCACCGCAGCAGCCTCCTTACGGCCAGCCGCCTCAGCAGCCGCCGTACGGCCAGCCGCCCCAGCAGCCTCCTTACGGCCAGCCGCCCCAGCAGCCGCCGTACGGCCAGCCGCCCCAGCAGCCGCCGTACGGCCAGCCGCCCCAGCAGCCTCCCTACGGCCAGCCCCCATACGGCCAGCAGCCCCCTTACGGGCAGCCGCCCCAGCAGCCGCCGTACGGGCAGCCCCCATATGGCCAGCCACCGCAGGAGCCGCCTTACGGGCAGCCTCCCTACGGCCAGCCGCAGCAGTTCTATGGTCCGGAGGGCGGGTACCCCGGTGCTCCCGTGAGGCGGCGCAACGGTTTCGCCGTGGCCGGTATCGTGCTCGGGATCCTGGTCTGGCCGCTGGGCCTGATCTTCTCGATCATCGGCCTAGCCAAATCGAAGGCGCGCGCCGGGGTCGGCCGGGGATTGTCGATCGTCGGCATCGTGATTTCGCTGATCATCGGTGCGGCCTCCGTCGGCCTGGTCGTCGTCGCGGCTAAGTCGCCGGCGGCGGACCCCGGATGCTTGGCCGCCGAGAGCGCCGCCCGGTCACTTACGGCCAAGATCACGACGGACGATAAGGCGATAAGCCGGGATCAGGGCAACGCCTCGGCCGAGAAGGCCGACATCAACCGCTTCATTACCGACATGCAGACGCTGCAGACGGAACTGAACGCCGCGAAGGCCGAGTCGCACCACCAGTCGGTCCAGGCCAAGATCGGCGCCATGAGCGCCGACCTGGGCATCGTCGTCGCTGACTTGCAGGCGATCCAGCGCGGCGACGCGAGCAAGGTGAGCCAGCTCGACGCCGCGGCCGGCCGACTGCAGGGCGACGGCTCGGCGATCGACTCTATCTGCTCGTCGCTCTGACCGCTGCACCAACCGCTACGCGCAGAATTGCGAGTCTTTGCGCCTGCGGCAGGTATGAAAATTCAAATACGCGCCGCGGACTTACAAGAATCCGGGTGGATTTCACTCAGTGGGACGACCCGGGCGGTCCCCTCGAGCCCTGGTATAACAGTGGCGGCAGCACCGCCGGCGACCTATGCGGTACCCGGGACGGCTATATTCACCCGGACTTTCCGCAAGGCCCGCCCCCGAGCGTTCAGCCGTCGGGGAAGCCGGTAAACCCGTATTCCCTCGCCACCCCGTCGACGGGACCAGTAAACGGCTGCCAGCCCACGACTGGCACCTGAGCGGAAGCCACGGGTCGACGCTCGACGATAGGGTGCGGGCTGTGCGGATCCTTGTTCTCGGCGGCACGTCATTCGTGGGCCGCGCCATCGTGGAGGATGCCCTGCGCAGCGGGGCCGACGTCACCTTGTTCGGCCGCGGCCAGACCGGAGCTGACCTGTTTCCCCGGGTGCCCCGGCTCATCGGCGACCGCGATACTGGCGATTACGAGGCGCTGCGCGACGGAAGCTGGGATGCGGTCGTGGATGTCAGCGGCTACGTGCCCCGGCACGTCGGGCAGGCGATGGATGCGCTCGGCGAACGCGTCGGGCGGTACCTGTTCATCTCCAGCCACGCCGTCTACCAGCAGACCGGGGTGGGGCCAGGCTCGACCGAGGACACCCCGCGCCGGCCGCCGGTCCGCGACACCGAGGAACTCGGCGACGATACATACGGCCCGCTCAAGGTCGCGTGCGAAGACGACGTGATGGCGCGGTACGGGGCCCGGGCCACGATCGTTCGGCCGGGGAAGGTCGCCGGGCCGAACGACTGGCAGAACGGGCTGACCTACTGGGTCCGGCGGGCCGGCCGCGGCGGCCGGGTCGCGCTGCCCGGTGACCCGGATCAGCCGGTCCAGGTCATCGACAGCCGCGACCTGGCGCGCCTGGTGGTGCAGTTGCTCGCGGACGATCGCCCCGGGGCGTTTCACGCGGTCGGCCCGGCCGAGCCGGTCACGACGGGGCAGCTCGTCCGGACCTGCGCGCGGGTGGCGGGTACGCAGGTTGAGGTCGTGCCCGTGCCTCCGGAAACGGCTCCGCCGATGTTCCCGCTGATCAGGACCGACTGGCCGAGCCAGCAGCGCAGCCCGGCGCGGGCCAGGGCGGCGGGCCTGCCCGCCACCCCGCTGGAGGTAACCGCGGCCGACGTCCTGACCTGGGACCGCCAGCGCGGCGAGCCACCGCTGCCCGGCGGCTTCACCCTCGAGCAGGAGCAGGCCGTCCTCGCTGCGCACGATCGCGACCAGGCCCGATAGCGCCAGCCTGCCACGAGAGCGCCGCGCCAGCGCTAGCGTCGCGCGTTCGGCGGGGTGCGGTCAGGCGGGCAGCCGGCGCGCCACGACCTCGGCGACGTCGCCCTGTTCTAGCGCCGCCTTGCCATCGGAGCCGAGCTCGTACCCGGTGACCGTCCCCCAGTGGTTGGTCGAGTCCTCCTGCCGGACGATCATCCGCGCGAGCTCCAGCGCCTGGAACGCCTCCAGGAGGACGTGCCGCAGCGCCCACCAGCCGTCCGGCCGGGGCGGGTCCTCCGCCGCGAGCCCGGTCGTCCCCACCGGGCACCACGGGCTCAGCAGCTGGTCCATCCCCGATGCGCTCGTGCCCAGTCCGGGTGAGATCCCCTGCAACAGCTCCGCCGCGCGTTGCGGCAGCGGCAGCGCGCCGAAATACCGCAGCGCGGCGTCGTAGTCCGGTCCGGCCGCCGGCGCCTGGCCCGCGTTCCCGGCTTCCTGATCGTCGGGACCGGGGTGACGAAACAGCGGCATGGCCGGTGAGCGTAGCACACACGCGCCTGACCTGTAGGGACAGCGTATTCGGGGGATCAGGACCGCTATGTCGCCAGCCTGGCGGCGTCGATCAGGTGCATGACGCTGGACTCGAATATGGCGTCTTCGCCCCGGACCGGGCCTGCGGTGGCGAGCGCCGCGGCCAGGTTCGGGTACCTGCCGCTGGCGGCCGCCCGGGCGAAGGCGCGTACGTGCATGGCGGCGTGCTGGCTGCCGGTGACGCCCTGCTGGTCGAGGGTCGCCTGCAAGGCGCCGTACATAGTGGCGAAGCCGCTGATCAGCGCGATGACCTCGAGCTTGGCTCCGGTGTCGAGCCTGGAGCCGTCCAGCAGCCCGAGGAAGTAGTCAAGGTACCGCAGCCCGTTCGGCCCGGGCGGGTAGGGGAGCTGCATGAGCCTGGCCAGCCAGGGGTGACGCCGCGCTATCTCGCGGGCCTGCCGGGCTAGCCCGGCGATGGCCGAACGCCGGTCGGCCGGGAGTTCTGGCGGATAGATGTATTCGGCCGCGAGTTCGTCGATGACGAGCTGCGCCAGGTGATCCTTCGTAGGGAGGTAGTTGTACAGCGTCATCGTGGCCATGCCGAGCTCGCTGGCGACCCGCCGCATGGTGAGCCCGTCGAGGCCTTCGGCATCGGCGATCCGCACGGCGGCCGAGGCGATGGCCGCGCGGTCGTGCCGGGGCTTCGGCCCCCGTGCGCCCCGCTCAGGTAGCTCCCACAGCGATACCGGGTGGAGATCGGCTGGTACGGCGGGCTGGTCTGCGGGCGGCTGGGTGCTTCCGGTCATCGGGTGGCCCTAGATTTCATCGTGTGGTGTACGTAGTATTCTCCTGAGAATAATTACGTACAGGCTACGGAGAAACTTTGCCACCGGAGCGGAGGTGCGGTGAAGGCGTTTTCAGCCTCGATTGATATCGGCGCTCCGCCCACCGAGGTATGGGCGATCTTGACCGATCTCGGCCGCTACCACGAGTGGAACCCGCTGTTCGTGGAGGCAGCCGGGGACGTGGCCGTCGGACAGCGGATCACGCTGCGGAGCAGGCATCCGGCCAACGGGCGCGTGATGACCGTCAAGCCCACCATCACCGCCGTCGAGCCCGGAACGGAGCTGCGGTGGGCCTCCAGTTTGCCCGGCGTCATCAGCGGCGAGCACAGCTTCATGCTGAGCGCCACCGAAGGCGGGACACGCCTGGTCCAGGCCGAGACTTTCCGCGGCCTGCTCGCCAGGTTCTCAGGCAAGACCTGGGCCAATGCGGACGCCAGTTTCCGTGCCCTCAACGAGGCCCTGAAGGAGCGCGCCGAGGCCCGCGCGGACTGGCCTAGCGGACCGGCGAGCTAGTAGGCCCGGGCGAAGATCACCCGCTTGCCGAAGTCGGAGGGCTTGCCGCAGCGGATGCACGGGCCCTGCTCGGGTTCGCCGGCTAGCGGGATGCAACGGGGAGTGGCCGTGGTTTCCGCCTTGATCTCGTCCTCGCACTCCTGGTCGCCGCAATGCAGCGCCAGCGCCCAGCCGACCGCCACGGCGGCGGTGAAGTCGGGCCACGAATTGACCGTGGCCGTGTGGTCATCGCGGAAGTCGGCGGCGCGCCGCGCCAGCATCGCCTGGAACGCCGAAAGCTCGGCGGCCAGGAGGGCGGGCGCCGCGTCGAGCGGGATCGCCTCTTTAGCGGCGTTCGGGTCAGGGTAATTCAGCCGACGAGACATGAGCGTGGTACCGGCGGCCAGGTCGCGCGGGCCAAGCTCGAGCCTGATCGGCACGCCGCGCATCTCCCAGTCGTTGAACTTGAAGCCGGGCGAGACCTGCGGACGGTCGTCCACGTGCGTCCGGATGCCCGCGCGCCCCAGCGTGACGGCCAGATCCCTGGCCGCGGACAGCACGCCCTCGGCCTGGTCCCCGCGCCCGATCGGGACGATCACCACCTGGTAGGGAGCCAGGGCCGGCGGCAGCACGAGGCCCTTGTCGTCGCCGTGGGTCATGACCAGGCCGCCGACCATCCTGGTGCTCATGCCCCAGGAGGTGGTGTGGCACAGCTCGGCCGTGCCGCTCTCACCGGTATAAGTGATGCCGAACGCCGCTGCGAAATTCGTCCCCATGAAGTGGGAGGTGCCCGCCTGCAGGGCTCGCCCGTCCCGCATCATGGCCTCGATCGAGAACGTGCGCTCGGCCCCGGCGAACCTCTCTCCCGGCGTCTTCTCGCCAGGTACGGGGGCCATGGCCGCGATCTGGGTGGCTACATCCTGGTAGAAACCCAGGGCCAGCATGGTCTCGGCGATCGCGTCAGCCGCGGCAGCGTGCGCGGTGTGGCCCTCCTGCCAGAGGAACTCGCTGGTGCGCAGGAACATCCGGGGCCGCAGCTCCCACCGGAGCACGTTGGCCCACTGGTTCAGCAGCAGCGGCAGGTCCCGGTGCGAGCTGATCCACTTGGCCATCATCTCCCCGACGATCGTTTCCGACGTCGGCCGGATGATCAGCGGCTCCTCCAGTTCCTTGCCGCCGGCGTGGGTGACCGTGAACAGCTCGGGCGCGAACCCCTCGATGTGCTCCGCCTCGCGCTGCATATAGCTCTGCGGGATCAGTAGCGGGAAATACGCGTTCTGGTGGCCGGTCGCCTTGATCCGCCCGTCGAGGTCCGCCTGCAGCAGTTCCCAGATCCGGTACCCGTACGGCCTGATCACCATGCTGCCCCGGACCGGCCCCCGGTCCACCAATTCGGCGCGGAACACCACGTCGTTGTACCAGGCGGAGAAGTCCTCGCTCTGCGGGGTAACGCTGCGGTCGTCACGGGCCATGATCTTCAGGTTACCGAGGCGGCCAACCCATATTCCGCGCCTGAGCGCCCGGCCGGATTCAGGCCGGCGGGGACGGTCGCTGCGGGGGATCCGGGCGAGCTGACCCGGATAGTGCGGCCGTCGCGGGCGGGCCGGGTGCGGCCGTCGCGGGCGGGCCGGGTGCGGCCGTCGCGGGCGGGCCGGGTGCGGCCGCCGTGGGTCGGTCTGGCGCTGCCGCAGCGAGCGCGGCCTGCTCCATCTCGATGACGGACTCGGTGCGCAACCTGGCCTCGTAGGCCGCCTTGCCGCCGCGGACGCCGAACAGCCGCCTGGTCCACACCAGGTAGATGACGAGCAGCAGGTTGATCACGAACGTCGCGATCTTCAGCCAGGTGACGTGCCCCCTAGCCAGCTCCCAGACCTCCAGGGGCAGGAAGACCGAGGTCGCGATCATGGCGAAATACTCGCCCCACCGCTGGCCCAGCCACAGGCCGATACCTTCCACCAGCTCGATCAACGCGTAAAGCGGCAGCCCGATGGTCAAGATGGTGATCCAGCGCGGGCTGATCGTGAGCGCATGATTGACCAGCACGAGCAGCTTGGAGTGGCTGAGGTCGAGGCCGAGATCCTGGTACAGCGCGCGGACAGCGGGCAGGGCGTGGTTGTACGCCCGCTGGATGGCGGCCTGATCGTACTTGAACAACCACACCCCGTAGGCGGCGACGCCGATGACCAGGAAGCGGAGGAACCTCTCGACCGCGAACACGCGCAGGACCAGCTCGCTGCGCAGTTCCTTGCCCCGGCGGACCAGCGGCGCGGCTGCGGCCGGGCCGCTGCCGTGCTCCCCGTCGGTCACGAATGCGCCGCAGCGCAGGCACCGCCAGGCGGTTCCGCCCGCGGTGGGAGCCATCAGCCGGGTCCGCAGCTCCGGTTCGTCCGGGGCGTACGTCACGTGCCCCTTCCGGGCACAGCCGAACAGGCTCCAGTCCACCCTTCGAGGATAGCCAGACATATGGTCAAGGCGCGGCCGGTGAGTTACGGGCCGCAACTTCGTCCAACCTACGGAACCACCCCACCATGGAAGCGCGAACGAGGGAGCACACGATGACCAGCAACGCACATCCAGTCCATGGCATCCTGGGCAGCCTGCGCTCGGCAGACGGCAAGGGCGTTGTTCGCATCGAAGGCCGCTACGACGCCGACATCGAGGATCTGTGGTCGGCGCTCACCGATCCCCGCCGCCTGGCAGGCTGGCACAGCCAGGTGGAAGGCGACCTCCGCGTCGGCGGAGAGTTCCACCTGTACCTCGAATCCGATGACGTGGAAAGCACAGGTCGCGTGGAAGCGTGCGAGCCCCCGCGGCGGCTGCTGGTGACGACCAGGGAGACAGACGAGTCCTGGCGGAGGGGTCAAGGCGTGCCGCCGTTCGACACGACCATCGAGGCCACGCTGACCGCTGACGGCGGTCAGACCATCCTGGCCATCGAGGCCCTGGGCCTGCCCCTGGACGCGATCGCCTTCTACGGAGCCGGGTGGCAGATCCACGCCGAGAACCTGGCCGCCTACCTCGCCGGGCGCGAGCGCGGCGACACCGAGGCGCGGTGGGACGAGCTGGTCCCGCCGTATCAGGACCTGGCGGCCAACCTCGGCTAGCTAGCCTGCACTGTTCGCCGGGCCAGAAGGCCAACGGACCATTACCAGCGGCCCGATATCCCCGGTTGCATAGGTAGGTGCGTGTCGGGCGGGACGTCGCCGTAAGTGCCCGGGGTCTTGCGAGCCTTCGGCAGCAGCTTGCCGCCGGACGGCGGGTCGGGTGTCTCGAAGATGCCCCGCAGTCCCGGCTCAGCGATGCCGCTGGTGCCTAGCACTGCGACCCGCTGCTCACGGGCCCCCTGCACCCCGGAATTCTCCAGTTCCGCCCGCGCTTTCCGCCCTGCAGCCGACAGATGCGGATGACCGGCCACGGAATGGTGCCCCACCAGACCGTCGCGCCGGAGCCCGTCGATCAGCTCCTGCATCTCGGCCGAGTGCGCAACGTCACGCAGGAGTTGGCCCAGCACCGTGCCCGCCGCTGGCACGGCGTCTAGTACCGCGCGTTCGGCCGACTGGCTGGCCTTTCGGCGCGCCACCTGGACCCGGTGCCGGGTGCGGGAAATCGTGATCCGCCCGTCTTGCTGCATGGCCACGACGGCGGCCAACGCTACCCGCTCCACGCCTCCGCACAGATACGCGATCTCGTACACGTCAAGCTCGCTGCGACCCCGCCCCGCCTGGTCCGCGGCCGGAACTGAACTCCGGTCATTCATTCTCGGTCAGCTGGGGTCGGGGCAGACATTGTGCACCCAGTATCTCACGTCCTGGCTGGGCTCCCCGGGGCAGAGATAGGCTCGTTGACAGGGTTATCTGCCCCGTGCGGGGAAGGCGGCGGTCATGCCTGAGAACAGAGCTGCAGAGGGCGCCGACAGGCAGGAACTGAGGCTGTCGCGAAGTGACCCGGTGGCCCAGGCGCTGGTGGCGGCGATCCATGCTGGTGAGCTCGGGTCGCTGACCGAGTTGCTGCGCGAGCATCCAGGACTGGCCGGTGCGCGCATCGTGGATGACAAGGGCGGCTCGGGTACACCGCTGCACGCGGCGGCGGACTGGCCGGGATTCTTCCCGCATGGGCCAGAGGTGGTCGCCACGCTGATCGGGGTGGGCGCTGATCCCAGCGCCCCCGTGGAGGGAAGCTGGCATGCGGAAACGCCCTTGCACTGGGCGGCGAGCAGCGACGACGTGGAAGTGGCCCGGGCGCTGATTGACGGCGGCGCCGATATCGAGGCGACCGGCGCCTCGATCGCAGGCGGTCCCCCGCTTGATGACGCGGTCGGGTACGGGTGCTGGCAGGTGGCCCGCTTGCTGGTCGAGCGCGGGGCACGGGTTGACCGGCTCTGGCAAGCGGCGGCGCTGGGCATGAGATCGCGGGCAGAAGAACTGATCGCCGCCTCGCCGCCGAGCCAGCAGCAGCTCACCGATGCCTTCTGGCAGGCTTGCCACGGTGGCCAGCGCCGGATGGCCGAGTACCTTCTTGCGCTGGGCGCCGAGCTGAACGGCACCCCGTCCTGGGGTGAGTCCACTCCACTTGACGCAGCCGACGGTCTGGATACGGGCCGTGAGGCTCTGGTCGGGTGGCTGCGCTCGCAGGGTGCACAGAAGTCAGCCAAGGCCGGCGAATGATTAACGGTCCACACTTCGTGGCCCCGCCTTCACTGCAGCGACTGCTCAGCTCGCTGACGCCAGGGTGGCGGCGACGGCTTCGGGATCTGCGCAGCCGACGATCCATTCATCCCACGGGGCACCCTCCAAGCGCACCCTCACGCCGCGGGGCGTATTGCCGTGGACTGCGATGAACATCTTCTCGCCATGGCCGCGGACTGTGGCCACCGTGGCGATGCCGGGGACGCGCATCCCGACCTTGAACCCGACCCCGATCCCGGTCCAGCCGTGGGCGTCGTCGAGCACCTCGACGCCGCGAAGCGCCGACAACGGCACCCGAAGGTCGCCGTGAACTGCCTCGGCCTTCTCCGCACCTGATAGGTGAAGCACCAGTTCGCCACCTTCGAGCTGCAGTTCTGCCATGTCAGACTCCTCGCGTCCCGTGGGTCCAGCGTATGACAGGGTTTCCCGTGCAACAGGTGCAGGATGGTCGAAGAGATCGCTGCCTGCTCTGCCCCGTCTTCCTCACCGGCGCTGAACCCTTGCGAGTAGGGCTTCCAGAGGGGCCAGGAACACCCCTCCCGGGCGGGCTAGGGGCCTCCGACGTGAGCGCGCTCGGAGGGACTCGAACCCCCAACCTTCTGATCCGTAGTCAGATGCTCTATCCGTTGAGCTACGAGCGCAGTCCTTGCAGCCTACCGCGTCCAGCGCTCTGGTCGCGTTCGGTTCGGGCCGTCCCTGCCCCGTGCATAGCGTGATGGCGCGGCGTTCATCCGGGCCGGAGGGGACCAGGGGCCTGGCTGGTATCGGTCACCGCCGGATCTGCGCGTTAAGTGGGTTAAGGCTGTGCCGTTGGCCGTACGAGGATCTCATTGATGGTCATGCGGCGGGGCCGGGTGACGGCGAAGGCGATGACCTCGGCGATGTCGTCGGCGGTGATGGCCAGCTGCCTGTACATCTGCTCGGCCGCCTGCTTGACGCCGGGGTTGGTGATGTGGTCGGTCAGTTCGGTGGCGACGGCGCCGGGCTCGATGACCATGACCCGCACGTCGGGTTGCAGTTCCTGGCGCAGTGATTCCGACCAGCCGTTGATGCCCCACTTCGTGGCGGCGTAGACGGCGTTGCCGGGCCGAGCGGTGCGGCTGGCCACGGAGGACAGGTTGACCAGGTCTCCGCCGCCGTCGCGGAGCTGGTCGAGGAATACCTCGGTGGCGGTTATGGCGCCCAGCAGGTTGGCCTCGACCATGCGCCGGTGGTCGCCGTGTCCCTCCGAGGTGAAGGGGGCGAGCAGCATGATCCCGGCGTTGTTGACCAGAATGTCGGTACCGCTGAGTTCGGCCTTAACGTGTCTTGCCTGTGTCTGTCGTATCTCCCAGCATGCCGTGCGTGCTGGGGGGCGGCCGGCCGCCCTCTTCCGGGTAGCGCCCGTTGTGGGAGCTACCGATGAGCTACCCGCTCTGGGTGAGTGACAGCGTGTTCCCGTCGGGATCGGCGAACCAGGCCACCTTGTCCCCCGACGGAGTGGTCCAGATGCCGTCATCATCCTGATCCATGCCCTCGAATCTCAGGAAGGTGACGCCCTGAGCAGTGAGAGCCCGTACCGAGGCGGCGATATCCCGGACGCGCCAGCCGAGCACGGTGTACCCGGCGTGCGCGACCTGCCCCACCGCCGTCACGCGGAGCATCGTTCCGTTGGCGTCCAGTACCACTGCGAAGTCGTTGTGGTCGAGTACCCGCAGACCGAGTGCTTGCTCGTAGAAGGCCCGGGCCCGGTCCAGGTCGGTCGCGGCCACGAAGGCCATTAGATCGCTCGACTCCAGCATGGCGTGTCCTCAGACAGTAGGGCGCGGCGCGTTTCGATCGTAGCCAGGGCCCAACTTCTGCGCGCGCAGAAACGTCCTATGGGGCGTTACGCGGCGTTTCTCGCGCTTGAGCGGGATCTGGATCGTTAGCATTACTGCCGGTAAGGGTCACATGGATAGCTATCCGGAGGATCGGGGCAACACCACGAAGACTCACGCCCGCGCGCCTGGCCTCGATGGGGTCCGGGCGCTGGCCGTGCTCGCTGTCATGGGTTTCCATGCCGGCGCATCGGAGTTGTCGGGCGGCTTCCTCGGCGTTGATGTCTTCTTCGTGCTCAGCGGATTCCTCATCACGGACCTGCTGGTCGTTCAGTACGATCGGCTCGGCCGACTTGACCTGAGAGGTTTCTGGGGTCGGCGGGCCAGGCGGCTGCTGCCGCCACTGGCCGTCATGCTGGTCATCGTCACCGCGGCGGCGACCGTGATCGAACCGAGCCAGGAAAGCTCGCTGCGCCTAGCGCTGCTGGCCGCCGCCACATACACCAGCAACTGGTACCAGATCGCACATCACGTCTCGTATTTCGCCTCGCTCGGGCCCATGCCTCCGCTTGATCATCTGTGGTCGCTGGCCATCGAGGAACAGTTCTACCTGATCTGGCCCCTCCTGTTGTGGTTCCTCATTCTCAGGCTGAAAACAAGGCGCGCACAGATCATCGCGACGTTGCTCGGTGCGGGGTTGTCGGCGCTGGCCATGGCGCTGGAGTACACGCCCGGCGGCAACCCGTCGGCGGTGTACTACGGTACGTACACGCACGCGTCTGCGCTGCTGATTGGTTCCGCGCTCGCCCTGGCCTTTCCGCTGGCCACCCTGGCCTCCACTGCTGCCAACCTGACCATGCGCCTGGACGCCGTAGGCATCGCCGGACTCGCGGTGCTGGCCTGGGCCATCGGGCATTTTTCCGGCAGCGACCCCGCGGTCTACCCAGCCGGCCTGATCCTGGCGGCCGTGGGTGCCGCGGGTCTGGTTGCCGCGGCCGCCAGCAACGGCGTGATCTCGGCGATGACTAGCCTGCCGCCCTTGCGCTGGCTGGGTGTCCGGTCCTACGCGACGTACCTGTGGCACTGGCCGGTGATCGCGCTGACCGGGGCCGTGGCTGGCCAGGCCGCCTCCTCACCGTGGCTGTGGGTCGTGGAGATAGCCGTGACGATCGCGCTGGCCGCCTTGTCATGGCAGTTCATCGAAGGGCCGATCTTGCAGAACGGGTTCCGGGTGACCTGCCGTCGCTGGATCCGGCAGCTCACCGGCGCTGACGCTAAGCCACCCCGGAAGCGCCGGGACCTCATGCCGACGGTCGTGGCTGCCACCGCGCTTACCGCCGTCGTCATCGCCAGCTACGGGATCGCCCGGCCGCCGGCGCCGGTGGCGCCCACTGGCCTGCTTCGGCAAGTCGCTGAGGGTGAACGGGTCAGCGCCGCCTCGCAGGCGACGCGGCCGACGCAGCTCACGCCGACGACCTCGCAGCCCAGCGCCTCTTCTTCGCCGACCTTGGCCTGTCACGCTGGCGGCAGGCCGCCCGCCGTCTCAGGCTGGCAGATTACTGCGGTCGGCGACTCCGTCATGGTCGCCTCGGCGACCGCTCTCCACGCGGCCATGCCAGGCATCTATATCGACGCACAGGTCGGCCGGCAGATGGCGACCGGGCTAGCCGTCATACGGCGCCTGGCCGCCAGGCACCGGCTCCGCCACATCGTCGTCGTCGGGCTCGGCACCAACGGCGACATCACCTCCGCGCAGATGCGCCAGCTGCGCCGTGCCATCGGGTCCAACCACGACCTGATCCTGATCAACACTTACGGGCCGATGCAGTGGGAATCTGCGGTCAACGCGGTGATCGCGACCGCTGTCCGGCATACGTCCCACGCGGAACTCGCCAACTGGAACCTGGCGATCAGGCATCGTACCAACCTGCTCTGGTCAGACGGCATCCATCCGCAACCAGCAGGCGCCAGGCTCTACGCGCGCATCGTGCTCGCGGCGGTGCGGGCCGACCTACCCCGCAGTCAGCCAGCATCGTGTCCGGGGCCAACCCGCTTGGTCCGGTAGTAACCAGAGCGTGGCAGCGTGCGGTGTCCCACGATGTTGGTATGCCGACCAGTTCTGCACGGCAGTGTTCAGTGATTGGGTGCCGACGACTCTCCAGAGAAGATCCATAGCATCTACTGCTATAATCATGGTGTGCCTATGCGTGGTGACTTGCTCCGCGAGGTGATGCGGGAAACGCGCACCACCCAGTCCAGGCTCTCCCGCCTCAGCGGCGTCCGCCAGCCCAGCATCAGTCAGTTCCTCTCTGGCAAGGTCGACCTGAGTGACGACCAGCTCGACCGGCTGCTCTCCTGCATGGGTTACCGTCTCGAAGTGACCCGGCGGCCCGTCCCCCCCGACCTCACCCGCTCCGAGCAGCGGTCCTGGCTCCTCCATCGCCAGCTCTCCAGCCACCTCACGAAGAGCAGCCTTGAGGAGTGGCGGCCCATCATCGAGCGCAACCTCCGTCGTCTCCGCGGCACTGTCACCGGCCAGCCGCACACCCGCAACCTCGACCGGTGGAACTCGCTCATCGAGCATGGCGACGTGCTCGGCCTGCACCGCGTCCTGACCGGCCTTGACCGCGACTCCATCGAGATGCGCGAGGTGTCACCCATGGGGGGACTGCTCCCACAGAGCGAGCGCCAGGCCGTTCTCCAGGAGGCAAGCTGATGCGCCGTGACCAAATCGAGCATGCCATCCGCACCGCATGCCAGATTATCGGCCGGCCGGAAGTGATAGTCGTCGGCTCCCAGTCCATCCTCGGCACCTTCCGCGAGGACCAGCTGCCAGCCGACGCCACCATGTCCGTCGAGATCGACATCCTCCCGATCGCCGACGACAACGCCGAGACCGTGCGTCTCGCAGACCTCATCGAAGGCGTCGCCGGGGAGTTCTCCACGTTCGAGGAACTCCACGGCTTCAGCATCGACGGCGTCGACCTTCAAACGTCCGCCCTGCCGACTGGTTGGCGCGACAGGCTCGTCAAGGTGCAGAACGCCAACACGGCGCCACCAGACGGCGAGCCTCAGTACGTCGGCTGGTGCCTCGACAAGGAAGATCTGTGCGTCGCCAAGCTCTGCGCCTTCCGAGAAAAGGACCAGAACTTCGTCGTGGCACTCTTGCGCTCCGCGCTCGTCGACAGCGAGACCATCCTCACCCGACTGACCACCGTCGACGAGCGCTACCGACCCGCGGCCGAGCAGGCCAGCTCATGGCTACGGTCGCTGGAGACAGGCAACATTGGAAAGCGCCAAGCAGATTAGGACGTTACACGCGGGATCTCACCCGCGGGCCATGTCTGCGAAGCGGCTGTAGTGGCCCTGGAACGCCACGGTCACCGTGGTTGTCGGGCCGTTCCTGTTCTTGGCCACGATGAGGTCCGCCTCACCAGCTCGCGCCGACTCTTTCTCATATAGGTCTTCTCGGTGCAAAAGTATTACTATGTCCGAATCCTGCTCAATTGAGCCACTTTCACGCAAATCAGACAATAGGGGCTTCTTGTCGGTTCGTTGCTCGGGACCTCGGTTGAGCTGGGATAGTGCCACCACGGGTACGCCGAGTTCCTTGGCCAGCAGCTTGAGGGAGCGGGACATCTCGGAGACTTCCTGCTGGCGGTTCTCCACTCGCTTGGGCGACGACATCAGCTGCAGGTAGTCGACGATGACGAACTTCAGGTCGTGCCGCATCTTCAGCCGGCGGCACTTGGCCCTGATTTCCATCATCGACATGTTGGGCGAGTCATCGATGTACAGCGGCGCATCGGCGACCTCGCTCATCCGCTTAGCCAGCCGCGCCCAGTCGTCGTCGCCCATCTGCCCGGTACGCATCGTCTGCAGCGGCACCCGGGACTCCGCCGACAGGAGCCGCATGGTGATCTCGTTCCGGCCCATCTCGAGGCTGAACAATACAGTGGCGATGTTGTGCCTGATCGCGGCGGTTCGCGCGAAATCGAGGGCCAAGGTCGAATTGTGCGTTGGAATCATGGAACGACTGGCCAGGTACATGTGATCTGCGCTGTCCACTTGTACGCACCTGACAGCGACACTGTCCACTGGGCGCACGGCTGTAATGAAACGCTGACGGGTTCGGGGGGTCGTCTTCTCCCGCCTTCGCTCCCGGTGGGTAGTCCGCTTCCGCTCAAGGCGGAAGACGTCATCGGTCGTCGTGAATGAGATTGTGTACGCCACCGACGTGGCTTCGGTCTTGCCGCGTACCCGTTTCTCGGACCATCCGCACCTGTAGCCGAGCGACACCACCAGTTCTCGCACGTCGGTGGCCAGGCGCGGGGAAGTCACGCAGAACTGGACCGAGCCTGAGGGACTGACCGTGCCATCGGTATCAAGCAGTCCAGCGAGCAGAGCGCGCCGTTGCATCTGCGACGCCCGCAGATACTGGATCGGGATGTGTTTGTTGCCGAGTACTCCGATGCTGCGAAGGATCGCCTGCGCCGTCCCGTGGTCATCACGGCAAGCCTGGCACTGCCTGAGCCCACTTGAGGACCGTCCGCAATCAGGGCAAGTGGGTTGGGGTGAGGGACCTAGTACGGACCGCCATTTCTTGGATCGCGACCGGCCGCCGCATACACGTCCGCATGTCCGCACCTGAGCCGTCTGAGGCGTGAAGGACTGCCCGCAGATGGCGCAGAGCCGCTTCCCGACAGGGGGTGGCTCAGGGAGCCTGATCGAATACCCCAAAGGTGTCCCAGGCAATTTCGTGGCCCGTAGGCCCTCCGCCTCGATTTCGGCTGCTATCTGCGGGTCAGCGGAGGTCAACCGGGCGGATCGGCTGGCCCCATCGCCGAGGAGCGCGCCAAGGGCATAGGGAGGGAAAGGAAGATCACTGGTCGGCAGTTCCGCGGGCGGCGCGACTGCGACCGCGTGGTTGAGGCGCCCGTCGGTCGGATAGTGCAGTGTGTCAGCAATCTGTGCGGTGGTCACGACGTCCTGGTGTACGGCGGTGGTAGCCGCGTTCTTGGGTCGGTCGGCCAGCTGGACCATGGCGCCAAGCAGGGCTCGCCTCGACGAATACGCTGGGGCTCTCCAGACGTAGGACCTCACCGGTCCCGCGACGGTCACCGAGATTCTTTCCGACGCCAAGCCGACCCCGCGCCCGGCTGTGTGCATGATGTTCCTGAACTCACCTCCGACGGTCGCCAGGACCTCAGCAGCCGTAACGCACCGATCGGGTTCCGCTTGGGCCACTTGGTAGGCGGCGCGCAAGCGCAGTCTGGCCTCCTTTGCGAAGTACCAGGCGGGCCGGCGCTCCAAGTGCTGCCGACGCGCCGCGCGCGTTGATGTCCTCCATTCATGCTCCCCATCGGCGATGATGACCGTGCCATCGTCGAATTTCACCTCGTAGCACGGCCTGCCGTACATGACCTCGGTCGCCGCGACTACACGCGTTGGCCTGCCGTCCGCACCAATCAGGTCGTCGCCGACCAGGACGTCACCCATGGTCGTCCACCCTCTGGGTGTCGGCAGCGGGGTATCGAGTGCCAAGGCTTTGCCGGCACCAGGTCGGGCAGCTATGACTACCATCTGGCCCGGGTGGAGGCCGTTGGTGAGGGCGTCCAGGTCGACGAAGCCGGTCGGGACGCCGGTGAGGTGAGAGCCGCGGCTGCTGATCGACTCGATCTCGTCGAGGGCCCCGGGCATGATCTCGGACAGGGAGTGGTAATCCTCGCCCGACCGGCGCTCGGTGACGGCGTACACCTCGGCCTGAGCCCGGTCCACGAGCTCGTCGGCCTCGGCGTCTCCCGCGTAGCCGAACTGGACGATCCTGGTGCCCGCCTCGACCAGGCGGCGCAGGATCGCGCGCTCCCTGACGATGCGCGCGTAGTAGCCGGCGTTGGCGGCGGTCGGCACGGAGGCGATGAGGGTGTGCAGGTAGGGTCCGCCGCCGACCCGGGCGATCTCGCCGCGCCTGGCGAGCTCGTTGGCGACGGTGATGGCGTCGGCCGGCTCTCCCCGGCCGTACAGGTCGAGGATCGCCTCATGGATCAGCTGGTGAGCCGGGCGGTAGTGGTCGGCGGGGCTGATCACCTCGATCACGTCCGAGATGGCGTCCTTCGAGAGGAGCATGCCGCCGAGGGCGCACTGCTCCGCCGCAACGTCGTGCGGTGGGGTCCGCTCGAAGTCGTCGTTCCGCGGGATCTCGGCGACGCTCACGTGACCCACCTCCCCCGTGCGAGTGAACGAGGCACGAACGCCCTCCTGCCTCCGCCTTACTCTGTTCTAGCCGATAGCTCTGACATTTTGCCGGCCATCGGCGGACCGCACCAATCGTCCGGTGGACAGCGGTGTGGACAAGGTGTGCAAACACGCCGACTACGTTGTGCGCAGCCTGGGGAAATAGCTGTGGAAATGGCCGGAGTAAATACCGTGACACGCCATCTAGCTGCGTTAATGTGATCCACTAGCTGTGCGGAAGAAAAACTTCGCGGCGATTTTCCGCCACAAAATCCACAGCCGCTATCCACAACCCTGTGGTTACAGGCTGTGGATAACGGCTGTGCGGAAGTGGACCCGCGGAGGGCGGCGGGACTGCTATCCTTCGACGGTGTGTTCGACTGACCAGTCCGCGCTCAGGCGCCTCATGGAGGCCATCGAGCAGCTCGAGGCCGACCGCACGGCGGCGGATTCCGCCTACCTGGAGGCGCGGATCGCCGCCGTCTGGTCGATGGTCAGCGACCTCGATCCAGAACTGGCCCGGCTAGCGTCCGGCTACCACCGGACCAGCGACTAGCTGGCGGAGATCTCGATATCGACCGAGGCGCTGACCTCGGGGTGCAGCCTGACGCGGACCTGGTGCGAGCCGACGGTCTTGATCGGGTCGCGCACCTCGATCCGGCGCCGGTCGAGCTCGGGGCCCCCGGCCTCGCGGACGGCGGCGGCGATGTCGGAAGGCCCGACCGAGCCGAACAGCCTGCCGCCCCCGCCGGCCCGGCGGCGCATCCGCACGTGCAGGCCCTCGAGTTGCGCGGCAATCACCTTGGCGTCTTCCACGCCGCGGATCTCCCGGGCCGACCTGGCCCGCTTGATCAGCTCGATCTGCTTTTCCGCGCCGCGCGTCCAGGTCATCGCGAGGCCGCGCGGGATCAGGTAGTTGCGCCCGTAGCCGCCCGCCACGTCAACCACGTCGCCGGGCTCGCCCAGGCCGCTCACCTCTTGGGTGAGGATGAGCTTCATCGGTGTACGACCCATGTGCCTGCTCCTAGCGCGCCGTGCTCGTGTACGGCAGCAGTGCCACCTCACGAGCGTTCTTTATCGCGGTCGCGATGTCGCGCTGATGGCGGGTGCAATTGCCCGTCACTCGCCTGGCCCGGATTTTCCCGCGGTCAGAAATGTACTTGCGGAGCAGACCGGTGTCCTTGTAGTCGACGTACGCGAGCTTCTCCTGGCAGAAAACGCAGACCTTTTTCTTCGGCTTGCGTAGTGGTGGCTTGGCCATCGTGGTGCTCCTTAGCAGAGCCCCGCTCGCAGCGGGGATGGTCGGTTTCTGTTATCTGGCTAGCTGGCTAGAACGGCGGCTCGTCCGAGAAACCGCCCGGGCTGTCGGTCGCCCACGGGTCAGAATCCTGCCCGTAGCCGCCGCCCTGCCCGCCGGACTGCCTGCTCCCGGACTGCCGGTCTTGCCCGTACCCGCCGCCCTGACCCTGGCCCCCGGTCCGAGCGACCCTGTTCACCTTGGCGGAAGCGTTGCGCAGGGAGGGGCCGACGTCGTCAACCTCGACCTCGTAGACGGTGCGCTTCTCGCCTTCCTTGGTCTCGTACGACCGCTGCCGTAGCCGACCGGACACGATGACCCGCATTCCGCGCTGCAAGGTCTCCGCCACGTTCTCCGCCGCCTGCCGCCACACGTTGCAGGTCAGGAACAGGCTGTCCCCGTCCTTCCACTCGTTCGTGTTCTTGTCCAGGAACCGCGGCGTCGACGCCACCCGGAACCGCGCCACCGGCTGACCTGCCGGGGTAAAGCGCAGCTCGGGATCATCGACAAGGTTCCCCACGATCGTGATCTGGGTGTCGCCTGCAGCCATCGGGATACTCCGGTTCGTCGCGAATTGCCTCAGTGGCGGTGTTCGGGCCGCATGACCTTGGTCCGCAGCACGGCCTCGTTCAGGTTGAGCTGGCGGTCGAGTTCCTGCACGGTGCCCGGTTCGGCGGTCAGGTCCACGACGGCGTAGATGCCCTCTGACTTCTTCTCGATCTGGTAGGCAAGGCGGCGCTTTCCCCAGATGTCCACCTTGTCGACCTTGCCGCCGCCTCCGGTCACGACCTTGAGGAACTGGTCGAGCGACGGCTGGACGGTACGTTCCTCGAGGTTGGGGTCGAGGATGATCAATACCTCGTAATGGCGCATGGGCGTCCTGAGCCTCCTCTGGACTAATGCGGCCACGGTCTTTCCGTGGCAGGAGGTGTCGCGGTCACGAGCCGACGCGTCGGTCGGCCGGATTACCCGCAGCGGCCCTCAGTGTAGCAATACCTTCGGTGTCCGCGGTAACCAGCGACGCGGCCGCCGGCCGAGGCGGGACCTGTGGTATTCCTGTGTTCGGCACGGGGAAGACTGTGCGGTGAAGCGTAAGCTCACCCTGGCATCAAGGAGGTGGTCACCGTGGCAGGCACCCTTCGGAGCGGCCCGCGTCAGAACATCCTGAACTCTGACGGGCGGCGCCACCCGGTCGTGAACATCCTGACCATCTTCACGCTGGTGGTCGGGCTCGTGTCCTTCGTCCTGGGCATGATCGTCAGGAACGCGCCGAACCTCGCGGCCGCCTTCCACGTCATCGCGACCGGAACCGGGCTCGCCGCGATGCTGGTCGGGCTGTACGTGCAGATGATCTCGGCCACCCGGGAACAACGCGTCCTCATCGTGACCGGCATCATCGCCGGGTTCGTCGGGCTCGCCCTCGGCCTGTCCAAGGGCGGCTTCGTCGGCTAGGCGCCGCGCGAACTAGGCTCTGGGCATGCCGCGCATCGGAGCCCACTTCCACGTTGACAACCCGCTGGCCGAGGCGACCGCTCTGGGGGCGGACGCCGCCCAGTTCTTCCTCGGTGATCCCCAGGGCTGGAAGGGGCCGGTGATACCCGGCGGCGATCCGGCCGCGATCCGGGCGGCGTACGACGCGGCCGGGATGGATATCTACATCCACGCGCCCTACGTCATCAACGTGGCGACCAGCAACAACCGGATCAGGATCCCCAGCAGGA
Source organism: uncultured Actinomycetes bacterium (assembly GCA_963795795.1). Classification (GTDB taxonomy): domain Bacteria; phylum Actinomycetota; class Actinomycetes; order Streptosporangiales; family Streptosporangiaceae; genus Palsa-504. The sequence continues at coordinate 260,936 of CAWCJS010000006.1, forward strand.
AGCTGCTCGACCAGCAGCTCCAGGCGGCCGCGTCCATCGGGGCCAAGGGGCTGATCGTGCACGGCGGTCACGTGCTCGCGGGGGTCGATCCCGAGGAGGGCTTCGAGAACTGGAGCAAGGCGGTGGAGCGGATCGAGCGCCCGCTGCCGATGCTCATCGAGAACACCGCGGGCGGTGACGGTGCCATGGCCAAGTCGCTCGACGCGATCGCCAGGCTGTGGGAGGCGACGGCCGGCGTCGCGGGCGACGGCGGGGACATCGGATTCTGCCTGGACACCTGCCATGCGAACTCGGCCGGCATCGACCTCGCCGACGCGGTGGACCGGATCAAGGCGATCACCGGCCGGATCGACCTGGTGCACTGCAACAACTCACGCGATGAGTTCGGCTCGGGACGGGACAGGCACGCCAACATCGCGACCGGGACGATCGACCCGGCGCTGCTGCTGGGCGTCGTCCGGGCCGCCGGCGCGCCTGCCATCTGCGAGACACCCGACGAGGACGGCGGCCTGGCCGCGGACGTCAGCTGGCTTAAGCAGCAGCTGCAGGCCTGACGCCAGGTGACCCGTCAGGGCCCGAAGGTTATGCGGAGCCGGTAGACGTCGGGCGCGCCGTCCAGGACGCCACCGGCCGGGTCATCCACACCGTTAGCCCGGACCAGATCTCGTTCGGGATAGCAGATATCCCGCACGACGTAGGCGGAAAGCAGAGCTACGGTGAGCAACCTGGCCAGGAGCGCGGCGAAGTACCAGCCGGTGCTGATGCCGTTGTAGCCCGGTATTACCGCGCCGGCGCGGTACACGAACAGCAGATAACCCCAGATGCCGAAGAAGTAGCCGACCTCCGCCAGCTGCCACAGGACGTACGGCCACAGGCGGGGGCGGGCGAGAACGGCGAGCGGGACGAGCCAGAGGACGTACTGCGGCGACCACACCTTGTTCGTTATCAGGAACGCGGCCAGCATCAGGAAGCACAGCTGCGGCAGCCGCGGCCGGCGGGGAGCGGCCAGGGCTAGCGCGGCGATGGCCAGGAACGACAGGGCCAGGAGCAAGGCTGACATCTGGTTGAGCGAGCTGAGCTGCGGATTGCCGAGAATCGGCACGTTGAAATGCTCAAAGAGGTACCAGATCGAGCCCCAGTCGGCGTTGCGGTCCTTGCTGAACACGTAGAACCTGGCCCACCCGGCCGGCGCGGCGATCATGACCGGGAGATTGACGGCCAGCCAGGCGGCCGCGGCCGCGGCGAGAGTCTTCCCGAACTCCCGCAGCTTCCCGGTCCGCAGGCACAGCAGGAACAGCGGCGCGAAGACCACGAGCGGGTAGAACTTGGCCGCCACCGCGAGGCCGAGGAAGACGCCGGCCCAGGCGCCGCGGCGCGCCGCCCACGCCGCGATCCCCAGCGCGGTCAGGGCCAGCGCGATCATGTCCCAGTTAATGAACGCGGACAGGATCAGCGCCGGGGACAGCGCCACCATCAGCGCCTGCCAGCGCGCGCCCGGCCCGGCCGCGCGGGCGGTCGCGAGCACGCCCGCCACCAGGCAGACGGCGAGGAGCGCCGCCGTGACGTCGAAGAACTCCCGGCCCCTGATCACCTCGCTGACGTTCCTGACCAGCCAGGCCGCCGCCTGCATCGCCCCGCCGATCAGCACGGGGTACTCGACGGGGTGGCCCGTGTAGGGCACCTTTCCCGCCGCCAGCCCTTCGTTGTAGTACAGCGGGTAGATGTCGGTGTAACAGGAGTCCTGGAACTGCTTGGGGTAGTAGTTCCAGGCTCCCGACCGGCACGGCGACTTCTCCGCGAACGCGAGCACCATGGCCACCACGGCCGCGGAGACGAGCACGCTGGTACTGCCGAGGTATTCCGCGAGCCTGGAGGGGCCCGGGCGGGACAGGCGCTCTCGCCACGCCCAGGTCACCTCGCGGTGGTCTTCGGGCGGGAGAGCGCCCGGCTGGGCGTCTTCCACGCTCCTATCTAACCGCGCCGCGCACCCCGTCTGCGCCCTCGTCGCCGCACCCACAGGCAGGTGACGGGAAGCGCGGCGAGGACGCCGCCGGCGGCGGCACCCGCGACAGTCCCGCTCGCCGTCTGCGCGCCACCTCCGCCACCTCCGCCACCGCCGAACGGCTGCGGGGTGTTCGTGCTGCAGGTCACCTGCTGCGGGTCGCAGGTGTACGTGGGGAACGGGTTGGGGTTGCCCGCGCTCGAACTCGGCTGGGGACCCGGGTTCTGGCCGTGGTTGTTCTTCTTGTGCTTCGCCTTCCGCAGGTTCGGCGGGACCAGGTTCCACGTGCCGCCGGTGAAGGTCGGCTGCTGGAACTGCTGCACGCCGATCGGGACAAACACGTCCTCCGCGTAGGTGTGCCAGATCGTCGCCGGCCAGGTCCCGCCGAAACCGCCCTGGGACTGCCCGCCGAGGTTGTTGAGGGTCTGCGGCCCGGTCCCCGACTGGTTGCTGGTGAACAGGGCCACGGCCAGGGCCTGGGTCGGGATGGCACCGATGAAGAACGCCGACTGCGCGGTGTTCGTGGTGCCGGTCTTGGCGATGATCGGCTGGCCGTTGCTCATCGCGGCCACCGTGGCCGTGCCGTAGTTGGTGGTCTCGGACATCGCGTACTGAAGCTGGGAGTCCTCTTCGGCGTTCAGGGTCGGGTTGGGGTTGAACACCTGGGCGCTAGTGATCACGAGCGGGGTTGGCACGCCGTTCCGCATGATCGACGTGATCACGTGCTCGTCGTGGTAGACACCGTTGTCGGCGAGGGTGGCCAGCATCGAGGCCTGCTCGCCGACGGTCAGCGACGCCTGGCCCAGGGTGACGCCGTAGTCGTCCTGCATGTCGAGGGGACCGGTGATGCCCGCCAGGTCGGTGTCCACGCCGAACGCCTGCGCCATCTGGGCCACGTTGTTGGCCGTCTTCGTGCTGCCCTGCCCGGCCACGACGTGCCACAGGTCCGAATACGCGGTGTTGATCGATTGGGCCATGGCCAGCTGCGGCGTGTACGGGCCGTTCTCCGCCGCGGAGTCGTTGGTGACCACCTTTGACCACCCGCTCGAATTGGCCGGGAGGGAGGTCGAGGGGTAGGCCTTGGGCTCGTAGTCCGGCGGGATGTACTGGTAGTTGAAGCCGTCCAGCGTGCTGGTCTTCACGTTCATGCCCTGCTTGACCGCGGTGGCCAGGATGTACGGCTTGAACGAGGAGCCGACCTGCTCGCGGGCGTAGACCGCTAGGTTATCTTCGCAGTCGATCTTCTTGCACTCGCGGACAGTGATGACGGGCCCGACCCCGTTGTACTTATATCCCGGGTAGCCGGGGCCCGGGTACAGGGCCTGGATCGCGCCGGTGGCCGGATCCACGAGCACGGCACCGACGTGCATGTACGACTCGAACGGGTAGGCGGTGGCGTTGATCTGCGCCTCGTTCGTGATGACGGCCTGATAGAGCGCCTTCATCTTCGCGTCGTCGATCGAGGTCTTGATGGTGTAGCCGCCGTCGTAGATCTGCGACCAGCTCAGGTGGTAGACCTGCTCCAGCTCGTTCCTGACCATGAACATGATGTAGGGATCCCACGGTTGCGGGCCGAAGCTCTGCGCCACGTTGTCCCCGATGTTCTTGGGGAACTTCTCCGTCGCGGCGGCCTGCGCGCTCAGGGTGCCGGTCGCCACCATCCCGTTGAGCACGGCTCTCCAGCGGGCCTCGAGCTGCGGCCGGTACTGCGGCAGCGGGTACGTGCTCGGCTGCTGGATCAGGGCGGCGATGACCGCGTCCTGCGCCACGCTGAGCTGCCCGACCTTCAGGCCGAAGTACGTCTCGGCGGCGGCCTCCACTCCGTAGCTGCCCTCGCCCAGGTAGATCGTGTTGAGGAAATTCTCCAGGATCCACGGCTTGGACTTCTCCTTGGCGATCTTCATCGCCACGAAGATCTCCTTGAACTTGCGGCTGAGCGTCTGCTGGGTCCCGATCCCCTGGTAGTACTGCCTGACGAACTCCTGGGTGATCGTCGATCCGCCCTGCAGGTTCTTGCCCTGCATGTCGGCGAGGGCGGCGCGCACGATGCCGGTGGGGGAGATGCCGCCCTCGGTCCAGAAGTGGCGGTCCTCGATGGCGAGCACCGCGTTGACCAGGTTCTTCGGAATCTGGTTGAGGGGCAGCATCACGCGGTCGGTGGTGCCGAACCGCCCGATGAGCGTGCCATTGCTCGAGTAGACCAGGGATTGCGAGTACCCGGTGGCCGCCATCGCCGCGGTGGGAACCGGCGTGCCCTCGTAGGCGACGACCACCACGATCGCGCCCAGCACGATGAAGCCGCCGATGATGCCGAGCAGTACGCCCAGGGCCTTCAGCGGCGTCCAGTGCCGCCACCAGCTGCCCTTGACCTTGGGCCTGCGGGGGCCGCGGGTCCAGGGACCGCGCGGGCCGCGCGGACCTCCTGAACCGCCGGGACCTCCCGGACCGCCGGGGCCGCCTGGACCGGCCGGGCCCCCTGGACCGCCCGGGATCCAGGCTTCGGTGCGCCCGGGCATCCCCGTGCCCCAGGTCGGCTGGCCGGCCGTCCCGCACGCCGGTCGTCCGCGCGTGGCTGCCGGTTCGCCCGGTCCGGCCGCCGGCGTCCCGGCCTACATCGGGGTAGCCGGTGGCCTGGCTGTCGGGATGGCCGGTGGCCTGGCTGTCGGGATAGCCTGCCTGCGGTCGGCGGAATCCCTGGGTGTCCCAGCCCTGAGCGTCGTAGCCGAGGTCGTAGTCGACCGTGCCCCCGGGGGCAGCCGGACGCTCGTAGCCGTCGTTGGCGTAGCCGCCGTCGGGGTAGGCGCCGTCGGGGTAAGCACCGCCGGGGTAGGCGCCGTAGCCGCCGTTGGCGTAACCCTCGCTGGCGTAGCCTGCGTCGGCCCCCTCGACGAAGGAATCTCCGTTGCGCACATCGCGATAGCGAATGTCAAAGTCGTCGGCTTTGCTGCTCACGCGTCCTCGCTGTGGCTCGGAGACCGCGGTAGCGGGTGTGCGGCCTCTACCCGAAAGGCGGGTCCAGCGGTCCTGGGGAACCCACCCGAGTCACACGTTACCCCGTGATTTGGATCTTCACTGGCTAGTCCGCGCACGCCGCCCCCGGCGCACCATGGGTTCGCCGGTACCGAGCACGTACGAGCAAGCCAGGTGATTCCACCCGCAACCCTGGCAAACCTCGACCACGTAGACCCTGAACTCGCCGTACTCCGCGGCCATCTCGGTGAGCTCACGCGACTGCTTGACACGCCCTTCGTACTGCCCGAGTTCGTCGCCGTAAACATAGGTGACGTGGGTGAGCCTGGTCTTCCTGCAGATCGGGCAGCGGTCCTGGGTGGGCTCGCCGTGGAACTTGGCGGCCCGCAGCAGGTACGGGTGAGCGTCGCAGACATCGGTGACGGTCGTCTGGCCCGCATACACGGACGCGAGCGTTGCCCGGCGGGCAAGCCCGTAGTCGACGACCGAACGCCTTGACGTCACTCCGCCAGAGTACGTCGGAACCAGGCCTGAGCCGAGCCCGGAGGTGATCATGTTCGCGGGAAGCGGGAGGAAGCGGGAGGAAGCGGCGGGAGGCCGCAGGAGGGGGCCCGAGGAGGCGCGGGGTTGCGGATGAACAAAGGACCACATACTATCCACATGTATCGATGCGATACATCGAGGCGATGTAACGGATATAAATATCGCCGCGACGCATCGCACAGATACACCCGAATGGAAGATTAGGCACCTCTGGGGGCAGCGTGGGCCGCAACCGATCCGGCGTACTGGAACTCGCCGTGCTGGGGTTGCTGCACCGAACCCCCATGCACGGGTACGAGCTGCGCAAACGGCTCTACACCGTACTCGGGGCGTTCCGCGCGTTTTCCTACGGGTCGCTCTACCCCTGCCTGCAAGGGCTGCTCGCCGACGGCCTGATCGTCGAGGAGCACGAGCAGGACGAGCCGGCCGGCGCCGCCGGGCCAGCCGGGACCGCGCGCACCCGGACGAGCCGGAGGTCGCGGAAGGTGTACCGGCTGACCGCTGACGGCAAGGAGCGGCTGCAGGAGCTCCTCGGCGAGGGCGGCCCCGCGGCGTGGGAGGACGACGGGTTCGGCGTTCATTTCGCGTTTTTCGGGCTGACCCGGGCCGACGTACGGCTCCGGATCCTGGAGGGCCGCCGCAGCCGGCTCGAGGAACGCATGGAGGCCATCCGGGCGGCCTTCACGCGCACCAGGGAACGGGTCGATAGCTACACGCTGGAACTGCACCGCCATGGCCTCGAGTCAGTGGAGCGGGAAGTCCGCTGGCTCAACGAGCTGATCGCCTCTGAACGCCAGGCCGGCGAACAGGGACACATTTCCGATAAGGAGCATCCTGATGGGTAAGGTACGCATCGCCATCGTGGGGGTGGGTAACTGCGCCAGTTCCCTCGTGCAGGGACTGGAGTATTACAAGGACGCCGACGAAGGCGCCCGGGTTCCCGGCCTCATGCATGTCCGGTTCGGCCCGTACCACGTCAGCGATGTGGAGGTCGTCGCCGCGTTCGACGTGGACACCAAGAAGGTGGGCTGTGACCTCGCCGAGGCCATCACCGCTAGCGAGAACAACACCATCAAGATCGCCGAGGTACCGCCCACCGGCGTGATCGTCCAGCGCGGGCCTACGTTCGATGGCCTGGGCGAGTACTACCGGGAGATCATCACCGAGTCCGACGAGCCGCCGGTCGACGTGGCGCAGGTGCTGCGCGAGTCCGGCGCCGACGTGCTCGTCTCCTACCTGCCCGTGGGCTCGGAGCAGGCCGACCGGTACTACGCCCAGTGCGCGATCGACGCACACGTCGCCTTCGTGAACGCGCTGCCCGTATTCATCGCCTCCGACCCGGAGTGGGCCGCGAAGTTCGCCGAGGCGGGCGTGCCGATCATCGGCGACGACATCAAGTCGCAGGTCGGCGCCACGATTACGCACCGGGTCCTGGCCAAGCTGTTCGAAGACCGCGGGGTCGAGCTGCTGCGCACCTACCAGCTCAACTTCGGCGGCAACATGGACTTCATGAACATGCTGGAGCGCAGCAGGCTCCAGTCGAAGAAGATCTCCAAGACCCGCGCGGTCACCTCGCAGGTCCCGCACGAGATGGGGAAGGCCAGCGTGCACATCGGTCCCTCGGACCACGTGCCGTGGCTCGATGACCGCAAGATGGCGTACGTCAGGCTGGAGGGGCGCGCGTTCGGCGACGTGCCGCTCAACCTGGAATACAAGCTCGAGGTCTGGGACTCCCCCAACTCGGCCGGGGTGATCATCGACGCGGTGCGCGCGGCCAAGATCGCGCTGGACCGGGGCATCGGCGGGCCCGTGATCTCCGCGAGCTCGTACTTCATGAAGTCGCCGCCCGAGCAGTACGGCGACGACGTGTGCCGTGACCTGGTGGAGCAGTTCATCCGCGGCGAGGTCGCCCGCTAGGGCACCCTCGGGCGGGAACACCTAAGCTAAACGGGTGGACGAGCGCAGATCGACGTTCCTCGGTGACCTGCGTACCGTCCTGGCCGAACGCGACTTCCGGCGGCTGTTCTCCACCCGCCTGGTCTCTCAGACCGGCGACGGAATCATCACCGCCGGGGTCGGCACGTACGTCTTCTTCAACGCGGAGACGTTCCCGAGCCCGGCGGCCGGCGCCGCCGCGTTCGCGGTCCTGTACCTGCCGTATTCGCTGGTCGGCCCCTTCATGGGGGTGTTCATCGACCGCTGGTCGCGGCGGCAGATCCTGGTCTGGTCGGCCCTGCTCAGGTCGGCCTTCGTGGTGCTGACCGCCGCGTTCATGGCTCTGGGCAACCGCGGCGCGCCGCTCTACATCGGGGTCCTGCTCGTGCTCGGCGTGAACAGGTTCTTCCTGTCCGCGCTTTCCGCGGCGCTGCCGCACGTGGTCGCCGGGGACAAGCTGGTGATGGCGAACTCGGTCTCACCCACCGCCGGCGGCATCATGGGGGTCATCGGCGGCAGCATCGCCCTCGGGCTCAACGTGGCCACGGGCAACACCGAGCGCGGGGCCGCGATCACCGTGCTGGCCGGGGGAGTGTGCTACGTGGCGGCCAGCCTGGTCGCGGCCACGATGGAACGCGACCTGCTCGGCCCGGCCCGTGAGCCGGGACAGCCCGCGACGGCCCGGCTGAGCCACCAGATCGGCACGGTCGCGGCCGGGCTTGCGGCGGGCGCGCGCTACGTCCTCGGGCGGCGCGGCCCGGTGGCGGCGCTCGCCGCCACCGGCGGGTTCAGCTTCTTCTTCGGGCCGCTGTTCCTGATGTCCATCCTGCTGTACCGGAACTACTTCTACCGGTCCAGCGTCAGCGTGTCCGAGGGCCACTTCGGGGTGCTCGTGATCGTCGCCGGGATCGGCTACGCGTGCGCCGCGCTGGTGACCCCGCCGGCGACCAGGCGGCTGTCCAAGCCGGCCTGGATCACCCTGCTGCTGGCCGCGAGCGCCGTCATGGCCCTCGCGCTGGGCGAGACCTTCATCCAGCTCGCCTACCTGGCCATCGGGTTCTGCGTGTACCTGTTCCGGCAGGGCGTGGCGATCTCGGCGACGACGATCTTGCAGGAAGAGGTGGACGACGCCTACCTGGGCCGGGTGTTCGCCTTCTACGACATGATGTACAACGCCGCGTACGTGGCCGGGGCGGCCGCGGGTGCGGGCTTCATGCCGTCCAGCGGCCACTCCCCGCTGATCGTCGCCCTGGTGTCGGCCGGATACGCGCTCGTCGCGGCGGCCTACTGGGTGGCCAACCGCCGCGGTCAGTCCTCGCCTGGTTCCGCCGGCTCGGGCGAGGGCGGCGGCTCCGGCGCGGGGACCGGGATGCCCGCCTCAGCCGCCCAGCCCAGCAACTCCTGAACGACCCGGTCGTGGCCGAGTTCGCCCTCGGCGATCCGCAGCTCGAGCAGGAAGTTGTAGGCCTTCCCGACCAGCGGGCCCTGGGCCAGGCCGAGGATGCGCATGATCTCGTTGCCATCGAGCTCCGGCCTGAGCCTGGCCAGCTCCTCCTGCTCGCTCAGCTCGGCGATGCGCCGCTCGAGGTCGTCGTAGACGCGGGCCAGCCTCTCCGCCTTCGCGCGATTCCGCGTCGTGCAATCGGCCCTGGTCAGCACGTGCAGGCGGGTCAGCAGGGGCCCGGCGTCGCGGACGTACCGCCGAACCGCCGAGTCCGTCCACTCACCCTCGGCGTAACCATGGAACCGCAGGTGCAGCGCGACGAGCTTGGTGGTGTCCCGCACCACGTCGTTCGGGAAGCGCAGCGCGGTCAGCCTGCGCTTGGTCATCGTGGCGCCGACGACCTCGTGCAGGTGGAACGCGACCCGACCGCCGGGCAGCAGCGTCCGGGTCTCGGGCTTGCCGATGTCGTGCAGCAGCGCGGCCAGCCGGACCCTCAGGTCGCTCTCCAGCCCGTAACGCGGCTCCAGCTCGATCGCCTGCCGGAGCACCGTCAGGCTGTGCTGGTAGACATCCTTATGCCGGTGGTGCTCGTCCGCCTCCATCCGGAGGCTGGATACCTCGGGCAGCACCTGCTCGGCGACGTCGGTCTGCACCAGGACGTCGATGCCCAGCGCCGGGTCGTTCGTGAGCATCAGCTTCTCGAGCTCGGCGGCGATCCGCTCGGCCGAGACGATTTCCAGCCGGGGCGCCTGCTCGGTCATGGCCGCCCGTACGTCCGCGGGGACCGCGAACCCGAGCTTGGCCGCGAACCTGGCCGCGCGCAGGATCCGGAGCGGATCGTCGCCGAACGAGTCCTGCGGCCGTCCCGGGGTCCGCAGCACCCGCTCGCTGAGCGCGTCCAGGCCGCCGAACGGATCGACGAGCTCGTAGTCGGGCAGCCGGGCCGCCATCGCGTTGATCGTGAAATCGCGCCGGCTCAGGTCCTCCACGAGGGACCGCCCGTACCGCACGTCGGGCTTGCGCGAGGCGGCCTCGTATTGCTCGCTGCGGTAGGTAGTGATCTCGAAGGTGACGCCGCGCTTGCGCAGGCCGACGGTGCCGAAGGCGATCCCGACGGTCCACACGTGATCGGCCCACCCGCGGACCAGCTCCATGACCTGCTCCGGCGTGGCGTCGGTGGTCAGGTCGAGATCGGTGGGCCGCTGGCCGAGGAACACGTCCCTGACCGGCCCGCCGACCAGGGCGAGCTCGTAGCCGTGGCGCGTGAACAGCTCGCCGATCTCGCCGGCCGCCGGCACTTTCTCGCGCAGCAATGCCGCCGCCGCCTTCCGCTGTTCGTCGCTCATGGACACGGCCATCGAGAGTAGCGATCGCACGCGCCCGGCGCGAATACCATTCCAGGTGTGCACGGCTTGCTACCGGCGAACTTCATCCGGCGCACCCTGTCCCGGACCGTGTCCGCGGCCGCAGCGGCGGCCGTGCCCGCGGCGGTCACCGCCGCCCTGCTGGCCCTGGCCACCACCCCGGCGCAGGCCCGCGCCGCGCACCCGTCGCTGGCGAGCGGCGTATCGCTAACCATCGACTCGATGAGCCCGCGGTACGCCACGCCGGGCTCCACGGTCAGCGTCACGGGAACGGTCAGCAACGGCACGGCCCAGCCTGAGGCCGGGCTCCAGGTCCAGCTGTACACGTCGCCGACGCCGTTCCCCACCCGCGACCAGATGGACGGGTTCCTCAGCCAGGGCGACGCCGGCGGCCTGGTGGCCGCGGGAACCCCCTTCACCTTGACGGTCAGCCTGGCTCCCGAGACCACGGTCCAGTGGCACGCCTCGTTCACCGTCACCTCCGCGGGCATCACCACATTCGGGGTCTACCCCGTCACGGCACAGGTCAGCGACCCGGCGGGGAACGTGCTGGCGTCCGACCGGACGCTGCTGCCCTTCTGGTCGGGGCGGCAGGCGGCAGGGCTGCAGCGCCCGCTGGCGATCGCCTGGGTCTGGCCGCTCATCGATCAGCCGCACCACGAGGTGTGCGCCGCGCCCGCGGCCGACGACGTGCTGACCAACAACGGCCTCGCGGCTAGCCTGGCCCCGACTGGGCGCCTGTCCGCGCTGCTCGCGGCCGGTCAGGCGAACGCTGACGCCCAGCTGACCTGGGTCATCGACCCGGCCCTGCTGGCCGACGTGGCGACGATGACCCGCCCGTACCAGGTGGATCTGAGCTCGCAGTGCGCGGGCGCCAGCACTCAGCCGGTCAGCCGGGCGGCCACGACCTGGCTCTCCGCCCTTAGTGCGGTTACCTCAGACCAGGTGACCGTGCTCACGCCGTACGCCGACGTGGATGTCTCGGCGCTCGTCCACAGCGGCCTGAACGCCGATCTGACCAGCGCCTATACCACCGGATACGCGGTGGCGGACCAGGTGCTGCACCGATCATTCACCCCGTCGATCGCCGTTCCGGCTGGGGGGACGGCCGATCTCAGCGTGCTCACCACCCTGGCTACCGCCGAGCACATCAGCACGGTAGTGCTAAACAGCAGCGAGATGCCGCCCTTGGACACGGCGGTGTTCGAGCCCGACGACGCGATCACCAAGATCAGGACGCCCGCCGGCACGAGCCTGAACGTCTTGCTCGCCGACCCGGTCCTGACCAGCGTCCTGTCGGCGGGCGACACCGGCTCGGGCGTCGTGGCCCCGGGCACGCAGTTCGCGGTCAGCCAGCGATTCCTGGCCGAGACCGCGATGATCGCGGCCGAGGCCCCGAACTCGGACCGCTCCATCGTGGTGGCACCGCCGTCAGGCTGGAGCCCCTCGGCCGCGCTGGCCGACCAACTGCTAAGCGAGAGCGTCCACGCCCCCTGGCTGACCCCGACCGCGCTGAGCAGCCTGGCCCAGACGCCTGACACCTACGCCTCGGCGGCTCGCCAGCCCCCGCCGTCCAACCGGGCCAGCCCCGGCGAGCTCAGCCGCAGCTACCTGGGCACGGTCAGCGCGATCGATGCCGCGCTGACCGTGTACAAGTCGATGCTGTCCCACCCGGCCCGGTCCTACCTGCAGTCCCTGGACGAGGAACGGGCCGCCACCGAGTCGTCGGCCTGGCGGCGCGGCGGCGCGGGACAGGGCCTGGCCCTGGCGGACAGCCTGTCCTCGTACCTGAGCGGCGAGGAAGGCAAGGTCCAGATCGTCGTCTCGCCGCAGGTGCCGATGGGCGGCGCGTCCGGGCAGATCCCCGTGTCGATCAGGAACGGGGGGAACAAGGCCATCGAGGTCCAGCTGAACGCCAGCGCGGATAACTCGCCCGACCGCCCCTCCCAGCTGACCTTCGGCGGCTCGCGCAACGTGGTCACGGTCCCGCCCGGGCAGGCGGTGACGGCGCGGCTGCAGGTCAGCTCGGCACCGATCGGATCCACGCTCATCCGGCTCAGCCTGACCAGTGCGAACGGGACACCGCTGACGTTTGCCGACACGTCGTTTAGCGTGGTGTCGACCAGGTACGGCCGCGCCATCTTGTTCCTCATCGGCGCCGCGATCGGCGTCCTCGTTCTCACCTCCGGCTACCGCGCCGTCCGGCGGTGGCTGAAAGCAGGTGGCCGGGTCACCGCCGGCGAAGGCGACCCAGCGGGTACCGTCGTGACAGGCACCAGTAGCGCGCGACACCCGACGGAGGCTCCGGATGACCTGGCCGAGGCACGACGCCGGGCCGACGACGCCTGAGCCGGGGCCGGGAGAACCAGGTTCGGACGAGCTGGAGCGGTCCCGGCCCGGCCGGCACGCTGTGGATGCCGATCCCCTGCCGCCGCTGGACGGCCCGATGCCGGGCGGCGGCCCGAGCCCGGCCGAGACGACCCTGCCGCTGGCGCTCGAGTGGCCCGCCCCGCCCGCCCGGCCGCCCCGGGTCCCCCGGTTTACCCCGGCTGGCCCGCCTGGCCCGGCCGGTACGGCCGACGCGCCGCCCGGCTGGCGCCGCGTGCCCCGCCCCACCGAGTACCGGCCGCCCCCGGACGACCACCGGCCCCGGTACCCGCAGCCCGGATACCGGCCGCCCCCGGGTGCGCCGCCCGCCGGTGCACCACCTCCGGGTGCACCGCCGCGCGCGCCGGGCGGGCCCGGCGGCCCGCCGGGTGGCCCGCGGCCTCCGAGGCCGCCCGGAGCGCGCGCCGCCCCGCGATCCAGCCTGATCCGCTCCGGCGCCGGCATGGCGGTCGGCACCTTGGTTTCCCGGGGCACCGGGTTCCTGCGCACGCTCGTGCTGGTCTACGCGCTCGGCATCAGCGCGCTAAACAACGCGTACAACAACGCCAACACGCTCCCGAACACCGTGTACTACCTCATGCTCGGCGGCATCTTCACCAGCGTGGTGGTACCGCTGCTGGTCAGGGCGGCCAAGCGCGACCCGGACCACGGGGAAGCCTACGCGCAGCGGATGTTCACCCTGGGCGCGGTATCCCTGCTCGCGGTCACGGTGGTGGCGACGCTGGTGGCGGGGCCGCTGGTCGACCTGTACGCGCCCACCATCCACGGTCCCCCGGGCAGCCCGGACGCCGCCGAGCACCACCTGATGGTGGTGTGGGCCTACTTCTTCATCCCGCAGATCTTCTTCTACGGCATGAGCTCGCTGATCGGGGCGATCCTGAACACCCGCGGCCGGTTCGCCGCGCCGATGTGGACGCCGGTCATCAACAACGTCGTCGTGATCGTGGTCGGCGGCCTCTACGTGGTGACAGTGGGCCTGCACAAAGACCCGCAGAACATCTCCTCGGCCGGGGTTCAGCTGCTCGGAATCGGCACGACGCTCGGCGTCATAGCGCAGACCGTCGCGCTGTTCCCGTCGCTGCGGGGAGCCGGGTTCCGCTGGCGGCCCACGCTCGGGTTCAGGCCGGGCGAAGTGGCCGAGATGCGCCGGATGGCGGCCTGGATGTCGGTCTACGTGGTCTCCCAGTGGGCCGGGAACCTGATCGTCCAGATCGTCGCGAACGCGGCCTCGCCCGGGCTGAACGGGTACTCCGCGTACTCCATCGCGTGGCAGCTGTTCCAGCTGCCGTACGCGATCGTCGGCATCTCGGTGATCACGGCGCTGCTCCCCCGGATGAGCGAGCACGCGAGCACCCGCCGGTACTCCCTGGTCAGGGACGACTTCTCGATCGGAGTCCGGCTGGCCTCGGTGATCGTGGTCCCCGCATCCCTCTACCTCGGCCTGCTCGGCGGCCCGCTCGCCGAGTTCCTGTTCCCCTACGGCAGCGCCGCCGACCCCGCACACGCCAGGTACATCGGCGAGGTCTTCGGCCTGTTCTCCCTCGGCCTGGTCCCCTACATGCTGACCCAGCTGCAGCTGCGGGTCTTCTACTCGTTCCAGGACAGCCGGACCGCCGCCTTTGTCGGCCTGCTCACGATGGGGATCAGCATCGTGGCCGACTACATCGCGCTGTCGATGCTGCCCCGCCAGGACGTGGTGGCCGGCCTGGCCGTCGCGTACGGGATCGCCAACCTGGCCGGGGCGATAGCCGGCTGGGCTCTGCTCCTGCGCCGGGTGGGCAGCCTGGATGGGTGGGCGATCGCCCGGAGCCTGTCCCGGATGCACCTGGCGACCGTGCCGGGCCTGGCCTTCGCGCTCCTCGTCATGATCGGCGCGGGTCACGTCCTGCATGACCCCAGCGCCAGCTACGGTCTGGTGGTCACCGTTGTGGGCGGCGGGGGGGCGGTACTGCTGTACGCGCTCAGCGCCAAGGCGCTGCGGGTGGCCGAGTTCGCGTTCGTAGCGCGGACAATTACGGCAAAGTTCGGCGCCCCGCGCAGGCGGCACTAGCATGGGGTTCTACCTATGAGCACCTACACGTCGGAACCAGGAACCCGGCTCGCGGGGCGGTACCTCCTCGTTGACCAGGCGATCGGGGGGACCGACTGGACATACTGGAAAGCGATCGATGAAATCCTCGCTCGCTCCGTCACCGTGCTCACGTTCGCGGCGGGTTTCAGCCGGGTCACCGAGGCGGTCACGGCGGCCAGGGCGGCCAGCAGGCTGAACGATCCGCGTTTCTCCCAGGTCTTCGACGTGGAAGATGCGGACGGGTCCGCGTACGTGGTGCTGGAGTGGGTCGCCAGCGAGTCGCTGCTCGACATGCTCGCCGACGGCCCCCTCGATCCGCCGCGCGCCGTCTCGCTCATCTCCGAGGCCGCCCAGGCGCTCGCGGCCGCGCACGCCAAGGGACTCGCCCACCTGCGGCTCGATCCGGCGTGCGTGCACTGGACGACCCGCGGCGGGATCAAGATCACCGGGCTGGGCATCGCCGCCGCCCTGACCGGCGGCCAGGCTTCCGCGGAGGGCGGGGAGGACCCAGAACTGACCGACACCCGCGGGCTCGCGAGTTTGCTCTACGCGGCCCTGACGGGCTACTGGCCAGAGCCCAGGGGATTCGGACCCGGCTCGGCGCTGGACCCCGAGTCGGACCACGCATCGGTCGTGCTGCCACCCGCGCCGCAGGCCGACGGGATGCCGTGCACGCCGCGCCAGGTGTCAGCGGACGTGCCGACCAATATCGACGCCCTGACCTGCCAGGCGCTGTTCCAGCGGCCGAGCCGCCACGGCCCGGCGCTCAGCACCCCGGCGAGGTTCGCTGACGCCCTGGCCAGCGTCGCCCCGCCCGCCACCCTCGCGGTTCCCGCCGCCGCGACGGCGCCCGTCCGACAGACGGCTCCCGGCCGGACGCCGAGCTATCAGGCGACCGGCCCCGCCAGCGCGTACCCGGCCGCCGATCAGGCCCGGACCACCCTCGACGAGGATGCTTACCGCCAGCCCCGTCCCCCGAAGCGCGTCCCGCCGACCAAGGCCATCCTCGCCGTCGTGATCGGGGTGGTCCTGGTAGCGGCGGTCGTGGTCGGCTGGTCCCTCAGCCACCGGGGCAGCCACTCGGGCTCTCCGCAGTCATCGGGCCAGACGTCGTCCTCCTCGTCATCGTCCTCGCCCAACACCGCGGCCTCGAACGTACTCAGGCCGGCTGGCGCGAACAGCTTCGACCCGCTCAGCAGCAGCAAGGACGAGAACGGCAACCAGGCGCAATACGCGATCGACAACGACCCCACCACCTTCTGGCACACCGATTTCTACGACAACTATCCGACCTTCGGGAACCTCAAGACGGGCACCGGGCTCATCCTCGACATGGGCGGGTCGGTCCGGCTGAGCCAGGTGGTGGTCCAGTTCGGCACGATCTGCTGCGCCCACGTCCAGATCGAGATCGGCAACAACAACAGCCCCGTTGCCGCCGCCACCTTGAGCACGTTCACTCAGGTACAGAGCTCCGATAACGCGGCCGGCAGCACCACGTTCGACGTGAGCAGCCACGCGACCGGCCGCTACGTGCTGATCTGGATCACCTACCTGCCGCGGCTGGCCGGATCCCCGAATCACTACGAGGCGATGATCTACAACGTCGTGGTCCACGGCTCGTCCGTGAGCCAGTCTGGTTGATGGCGCATGCCGGGCGCCGACGGGCCGCCTTCGGACACCGAGCTCCTGCGCAGGCACGTAGCAGGAGATAGCGAAGCGTTCGGCGAGCTGTTCCGCAGGCACCGCGACCGGTTGTGGGCGGTCGCGCTGCGGACGGTAGGCGATCCCGAGGAGGCCGCAGATGCCCTCCAGGACGCGATGATCTCGGCGTTCCGCCGGGCGGGGGACTTCCGCGGCGACTCCGCCGTCACCACCTGGCTGCACCGGATCGTGGTAAACGCCTGCCTCGACCGCCTGCGGCGCAAGGCCGCCCGGCCCGCCGTGTCGGCGGGTGACGAGCAGGCCTTCGAGGCCCTGGTGGCGCAGGGCTCCGATCCCGCCCGGACCACCGACACCCGGCTGGACGTCAACGCGGCGCTGCAGATCCTGCCCCCGCAGCAGCGGGCCGCCCTGGTGGTCGTGGACATGCTGGGTTACTCCGTGGCCGACGCGGCGATCATCCTCGACACGTCCCAGGGCACGGTGAAAAGCCGCTGTGCCCGGGCCCGGGCCCGGCTGCTCCCCCACGTGGCGCATCTGCGAGGGAACCGATCCGCCAGTGAGAGCGTCTCACCTGCGCAGGGAGGAGACGCATGAGGCGGCAGACGAGCCACCTGGACACCGATGTCCTGGCCGAGTTCCGCGCGGGACTGATCACCGGGCGCCGTCGGCGGGCCATCGCCGCGCACCTGGCCGGCTGCGCGCGCTGCACCGCCGCCGACGGCCAGCTGACTGAGCTCTCCGCCCTGCTGGCCGCCATCGCGGCCCCGGTCATGCCGGACAGCGTGACGCAGCGGCTCGACGCGGCGCTTGCTGCCGAAGTAGCACGCAGGGACGAGCCCGCACGAGCGGGGGCTCGCCACTCGCGAGAGCGCAGGCGGGCCCCGCGGCCGACGCGGCGGCCCACCCTCCAGCTCGTGATGACGCGCGTGCTCGTCCCGGCGGCTGCCCTGGTGGTGCTCGCCGCGGGCGGTTACGGCCTCAGCCTCATCGGCGGCCAGTCGTCTTCCTCCTCCTCGGCCACGGCCGGATCGGCCGCGGAACCGGCCGCAGCGTCGGCGGTACCCTCTGCGGCCCAGGCGAACGGCCTGGCGCCAAGTCCGTCGGCCCGCGCGGCGCACCCGGCCATCCAGAAGTCGGCCCTCAGCGTCGTGCCGAACGGCACCGACTTCCTGCCCGGCACGCTCCGGTCGCAGCTGGAAGCCGCGCTGCGGGCGCCGGCGTCCACGAGCGCGGCACCGCGCTCCTCCAAGCCGCTCGACGCCTGCGTGCGGCGGCTGACCAGCGGCGTCAGCCCGGGAACGGTGAAGCTGGTAGAGAGCGCCTATTACCAGGGCCGACCGGCCATCATCATCATCGTGTCCAGCGGAAGCGGTTACCTGGCCTGGGTGGTGACCCCCGGCTGGGTGGCCCCGGGCTGCTCCGACACGAGCGCCGGCGTCCTCGCCAGGACGACGCTCCCGGGAATCTCCGCGCCCTAGTATCGGTTCACTGGTATGCCAGTCAGATGAGGGGTTGATGAGGGTTGGCAGAGGTGACCGAGGTCCGGGACGTCATCGTCATCGGGTCGGGCCCGGCTGGGTATACGGCTGCACTGTACGCGGCCCGGGCGCAGCTGCGGCCCCTGGTGTTCGAGGGGTCGGTGACCGCGGGCGGTGCGCTCATGCAGACCACCGACGTGGAGAACTTCCCCGGATTCCCCGACGCCATCATGGGCCCGGAACTGATGGACTCGATGCGAAAGCAGGCCGAGCACTTCGGGGCTGAGCTCATCCCAGACGACGTGACCGCGGTCGACCTGGCCGCCAACCCCAAGGTCGTCAGGACCGACGGCGAGACCTACCTGGCCAAGGCCGTGATCATCGCCACCGGCTCCCGGTACAAGGAGCTGGGCGTGCCGGGCGAGAAGAAGCTCGGCGGGCACGGCGTCTCGTGGTGCGCCACCTGTGACGGGTTCTTCTACCGCGGCCACGACATCGCGGTCGCCGGCGGCGGCGACTCGGCCATGGAAGAGGCGCTCTTCCTCACCAGGTTCGGCAAGTCGGTGACCGTGATCCACCGCCGCGACACGCTCCGGGCCTCGAAGATCATGCAGGAGCGCGCGCTGGCCAACCCCAGGATCACGTTCTTGTGGAACAGCGAGGTGGCCGAGGTCCTCGGCACCGAGAAGGTGACCGGCCTGCTGATCCGGAGCACCAAGGACGGCACGGAACACGTGCTGCCCGTGACCGGTCTGTTCGTCGCGATCGGGCACGATCCGCGGTCTGAGCTGTTCTCCGGCCAGCTGGCCGCGGACCCCGAGGGCTACCTGCTGGTCGACCAGCCGTCGACGCGCACGGCCATCGAGGGCGTGTTCGCCTGCGGCGACGTGGTCGACCGTACGTACCGCCAGGCCGTGACCGCGGCCGGGACGGGTTGCGCGGCGGCCCTGGACGCCGAGCGCTGGCTGGCGAGCAAGGAACACTGACACCACGTGCGTGACAGGAATTACCAGAACAAGCAAAGGGATGTGATCGCCAGTGGGCACGACCAAGGTCGTGACGGAAGCGAACTTCGAGACGGAGGTTCTGCAGAACGACAAGCCCGTCATCGTCGATTACTGGGCCGAGTGGTGCGGCCCGTGCCGTATGGTCGCCCCGGTCCTGGAGGAGATCGCGACCGAGTACGCGGACAAGATCGATGTCGTCAAGCTCAACATCGACGAGAACCCCGGCATCTCGCAGCGCTACGGCATCATGGCCATCCCGACCATGAACGTGTTCTCCGGCGGCGAGGTCGTCAAGCAGATCATCGGCGCCAAGCCGAAGTCGGCCCTGCTCCGCGAGCTCGCCGAGTACCTCTGATCCGGATGGGGCCGGCCTCCCCGAGGCCGGCCTTACGGCCCTACGGCTGCGATGCCGCCGAGACCGGGCGCAGCACCCCCTGGGTCGCGGCCGGGGTCATCGAGCCAAGCAGGCGCTCGAGCGCCACTTCGACGTCTTCCCGCCAGGTCAGGACGGTCCGCAGTTCCATCCGCAGCCGGGGGTAGTGGTGATGCGGGCGGATCGTCTTGAACCCCACGGCCAGCAGGTAGTCCACCGGCAGCACGCAAGCGGGCGAGTCCCAGCGCCGGTCACCGAATGCCTCGATCGCCTTCACGCCGCGCCGGGTCAGGTCCTTAGCCATCGTCTGGACCAGCATCCGGCCGATACCCCCGCCGGCGAACTCGCTGAGCAGGTGCGCGGTCATCAGCAGGACCGCATCGGCGCTCACCGGGCTGGTGGGAAACGCGATCGAGCGGGGAACGTATTGCGGCGGCGCGAAGAGCATGTACCCGGCCGGGACGCCGTCGACGTACGCGATCTTGCCGCAGCTGCCCCACTCGAGCAGCACCGAAGAAACCCAGGACTCCTTCTCGAGTCCCGGGTCGCCGCTTTCCTCGGCCCGGGCCCGGCTGACCGGGTCAAGTTCCCAGAAAACGCACGTGCGGCACTTCGGCGGCAAATCGCTGAGATTGTCCAGCGTGATATTGGCGATACGGCGCGACATCCTGTTTCCCGGCAGACCGTTCCCCGGCGGAATCCATAACCGTTCCCGGAAGATACCCCTTATCCTGGCATGATACTCGGGGGGTCGTCCCCTGGTGGAGAAAGCTCAGGGACTCGGGGAGAGGCCGTGACACCCGGACAGCAGCCCGCATCGCAGCGACAGCGCGTCGACCCCTACGTCGGTCAGTATGCCGAGCGAGCCGTCGGCATGGTCGCCTCCGAGATCCGGGCGCTGTTCGCAGTAGCGGCCCGGCCCGAGATCGTTTCGCTGGCCGGCGG
This sequence comes from uncultured Actinomycetes bacterium, assembly GCA_963795795.1. GTDB lineage: Bacteria > Actinomycetota > Actinomycetes > Streptosporangiales > Streptosporangiaceae > Palsa-504. The sequence goes on from CAWCJS010000006.1 coordinate 281,118, forward strand.
CTCGCCCTACGTGGCTGCGCTCCCGCTCGACGCGGTGGGCGACATGGTGGGCCGGCTGATCGCCAGCCACGGCGACAGCGCGCTGCAGTACTGCACCGCCCAAGGCGACGCCGGGCTGCGGGAGCGGATCTGCGACGTCATGGCGCTGGAGGAGATACCGGCCCACCCGGACGAGATCGTGGTCACCGTCGGCTCCCAGCAGGCGCTCGACCTGCTGGCCAGGATCTTCATCGACCCGGGCGACGTGATCCTGGCCGAGGCGCCGACCTACGTGGGCGCACTGGGTGCGTTCGCCGCCTACCAGGCGTCCGTGCGGCACGTGGCGATGGATGACGACGGGCTGATTCCCGAGGCGCTCGAGGAGGCGATCCGGCGGACCGCCGCGGCGGGCCGGCGGGCCAAGTTCCTCTACACGGTGCCGAACTACCACAACCCGGCCGGGGTCACCCTGGCCGCCGGCCGGCGGCACCGGATTCTCGACATCTGCCACCGCGAGGGCCTGCTCGTCGTCGAGGACAACCCCTACGGGCTGCTCGGCTTCGACGGAGAGCCGATGCGCGCGCTGCGGGCGGACGACGACGAGGGAGTCGTGTACCTCGGCACGTTCTCCAAGACGTTCGCGGCCGGGGTACGAGTCGGGTGGGCGGTCGCCCCGGCGGCCATCAGGGACAAGCTGATCCTGGCGGCCGAGTCGGCCGTGCTCTGCCATTCGAGCTTCGCCCAGCTGACCGTCCGCGAGTACCTGACCACCCAGCCGTGGCAGGAGCAGATCAAGACCTTCCGCGAGCTCTACCGCGAGCGGCGGGATGCCACGCTGAGCGCCCTGTCCAAGATGATGCCGCCGGGGTGCCACTGGACGCGCCCGGCCGGCGGCTTCTACGTGTGGCTGAGGCTGCCGGACGGAGTCCACGCCAAGGCCATGCTGCCGCGGGCGATCTCCTCCCGGGTCGCCTACGTACCGGGCACGGGCTTCTACGCGGACGGCTCGGGCGGCCAGTACGCCAGGCTCTGCTACTCGTTCCCGGACCCCGCCCGGATCTCCGAGGGCGTCCGCCGGCTCGCCTCGGTAATCCAGACCGAGATCCAGCTGCGGGACGACTTCGGGCCGGCCCCGGAAATCGTGTAGCCCGCCCCGACCACGAGCATACTTCGAAATCATGAGCTATAAGACTGAACTAGACCAGGTCGTGGTGCTGGCCGGCGGGCTGTCTCCGGAGCGTGAGGTGTCGCTGCGCTCAGGCCACCGGGTCCGTGACGCGCTCGTCCAGGCCGGCATCGACGCCGTCGTGGCGGACGCCGACGCGGCGCTGCTCGGCCACCTGCGCGCGGACCCGCCCAGCGCGGTATTCCCGGCCATCCACGGTGCCTGCGGGGAGGACGGCGCGATCCGGGAGGTGCTGGAGCTACTCGGCACCCCGTACGTCGGGTCGGTCGCCACCGCCTGCCGGCTGGCCTTCGACAAGCCCACGGCCAAGACCCTGGTCGCGGCGGCCGGGGTGATGACGCCGCCCTCCGTGACGCTGCCCAGGGAAACGTTCCACGACCTCGGGGCCGCCGCGGTGATCGACCTCATCGTCGGCAAGCTCGGGCTGCCGCTGTACGTCAAGCCCTCGCGCGGCGGCTCCGCGCTCGGCGCAGGGTCGGTGCATACGGCGGCCGGGCTGTCACCCGCCCTCCTGAGCTGCTTCGCCTACGGCGACATCGCGCTGATCGAGCGGTTCATCCGCGGGACCGAGGTCGCCGTCGGGGTGGTAGACCTCGGTCATGGCCCGCAGGCGCTGCCCGCGGTCGAGATCGTCCCGGGCGGCGACGCCTACGATTACGCGGCCCGGTATACCGCAGGCAAGACGGAGTTCTTCGTCCCGGCCCGGCTGCCCGGCGACGTCACGGCCCAAGCGGAGCAGATCGCGATCGCCGCGCACTCGGTGCTCGGGCTGCGCGACCTGTCCCGGACGGACCTGATCGTGGCCGACGACGGTGCCGCCTACTTCCTCGAGGTCAACGTCTCGCCGGGGATGACCGAGACGAGCACGCTGCCGATGGCGCTCCAGGCCTCGGGGCACCCGTTCGGCGCGACGTGCGTCAGCCTGCTCGAGCTCGCCGCCGCCCGCGGCGCTTAGCCTGTCCGGCGGCTGGCGTCCTCAGCTCACCGCTTGCTTCACGAGCGCGTCGATCCTGGCCTCGACGGCGGCGGTTAGCTCCGTCAGCGCGTAGTAGACCGGCCACATGGCATCGTCGTCCAGGTTCGCCTGGTCGCCGAAGCCGAGCACCGCGTACCTCGTGTTGAACTTCTGCGCGCTCTGGTAGAAGCAGACCAGCTTGCCGTCCTTGTAGTAGGCGGGCATCCCGTACCACAGCCTCGGCGACAGGTCTGGCGCGCTGGCCTTGATGACGGCGTGGAGCCGCCCGGCCCTGGCACGGTCCGATTCCGGCATCTCGGCGATCTTCGCGAGCACGTCGCTTTCCCCGTCGGCCGCCTTGGCCCGCGAGCCACGCCGGGTAGCCGCCTTCAGCTCCTGGGCGCGGTCTTTCATCGCGGCTCGTTCCTCGCCCGAGAATCCCTCGTACGTCTTGCTACCGGTCGCGGTGGCGCGCTTGGCGGGCTTCTGCGTGTCGCTCATGGCAGGCTTCCTCCCTGCGAGTGGTGATCGGGATGACCCTCATGCTAGGGAACTGCCGACCCTGGCCCGGCCTGCCGGGTCCCCTAGGCTCGTCTCCATGACACAGCGCAAGAGCTTCGGGAGCGACAACCACGCCGGTGCCCACCCGGCGGTCCTCAGCGCGATAGCAGAGGCCAACTCGGGTGATGCGGTCGCGTACGGCGCGGACGACTGGACCGCGCGGGTGACCGCGGGCCTGCGCGAGACCTTCCGCGCCGAGGGCGGCGCGTTCCTCGTGCTCACCGGCGGCGGGGCCAACATCCTCGCCCTCAGCCTCCTGCTACGCCGGCACGAGGCGGTCATCTGCGCCGACTCGGCGCACATCAACACGGATGAGTGCGGTGCGGCCGATCGCCTGGTGGGGGCCAAGCTCCTGACGGTACCGGCCGCGGACGGCAAGCTGACGCCGGAACTGATCGCGGGACAGCTATCCGGGCGGGGTGACGAACACCGCTCGCAACCGGGAGTCGTGGCCATCACCCAGTCAACCGAGCTGGGTACCTGCTACACGCTGGCCGAGATCCGGAAGATCGCGGACTTCTGCCACGCCAACGCCCTGCGGGTGTTCCTGGACGGGGCCCGCCTCGCCAACGCGGCCGCCTTCCTCGGCTGCTCGCTCGCGGAACTGGCCGAAGGCGTGGACGTGCTGAGCTTCGGCGGCACCAAGAACGGTGCGATCGGGGCGGAGGCGCTCATCGTGATGCCCAGCGGCCTCGAGGCGGACGCGCCGTACCTCCGCAAGCAGCAGACCCAGCTGACCTCCAAGATGCGGTTCGTGGCCGCCCAGTTCGGCGCGTTGCTTGAGGATGACCTCTGGCTCGCCAATGCGGCTCACGCCAACGCCATGGCCCGCAGGCTCGCCGACGGTGCGGACGCCGTGGCGGGCGTCGAGATCGTCCACCCGGTCCAGGCCAACGCCGTCTTCGCCCGGCTGTCCACCCGGCACATCGAGGCCCTGCGCCGCGACTGGGTCTTCCACCTCTGGGACGAACGCGACTCTGTGGTCCGGTGGATGACGGCGTTCGACACCACGGAATCCGACGTCGACTCCTTCCTGGCCGACATCCGCGAAAGCGCCGAGGTTTCCCGTGTAACATGACGGTGAAACAACACGGGAGCGTAGGATGCCAACGCAGTTCGAGCTCGGATTCCTGGTCGGCCTGCTCGTCGGGGAGGGTCACTTCGGGGGTGACGGCCGCCAGCCGCACGTGACCCTTCGCATGCACGTCAGGCACGAAGCGATCTTCCGGTGGCTGGAACGCACGTTCCCCGGCGGCCGCGTCTACGGGCCCTACCACCACGGCGGGCGGAACTACCTCCAGTGGATGGCACGCGGGGCCTTCCTGCGGGACGAGCTCGCGCCCGTGCTCGACCGGTTTCTCTCGCCCAGCCTGGACCGGCACAGCTTCGAGCGCTTCCAGCTCATGAAGGCGCGCTACCCGCTCACCAGCGCCGAGACGGAACGGGCGATCCCGCCCGCGACCCGCGGATCGGCACCCGCGCGCGGAGCCGAGACCCTCACCGACCTGCTGACCGAGCTCAGGGAAGCCTGGCCGTCCTGACCAGGGTCCGCTAGTCCGCAGACTCCTGCTGCTCGAACGCGGCGGGGGTCATCGCCTGCACGATCCGCTGCAGGTCATCGAACGTCGCGAACTCCACGACGATCTTCCCCTTGTTGCGGCCAAGCTCCACCTTGACGCGGGTCTCGAACAGGTCGGAGAGGCGGTCGGCCAGGCGGCGGAGCCCGGGAGCCGTCGGCTGCTTGGCCGCGGTGCGCGCCGAGCGGCGCGGCGGCGACTCGTCGGAGCGGACGGCGACGATCTCCTCGACGGCCCGGACCGACAGGCCCTCGGCGACGACCCGGGTCGCCAGGTGCTCCTGCGCCTCGGCATCCTCCAGGCTCAGCAGCGCCCGGGCGTGCCCGGCGGACAGGACACCGGCCGCGACGCGCTTCTGGACGGCCGGCGGCAGGTTCAGCAGCCGGAGCGTATTGCTGATGTGCGGGCGCGAACGGCCGATCTTGCGCGCGAGTTCCTCGTGGGTGGCGCCGAAGTCATCGAGCAGCTGCTGGTAGGCCGCCGCCTCTTCGAGCGGGTCGAGCTGCTGCCGGTGCAGGTTCTCGATCAGCGCTTCCCTGAGCAGGTCGTTGTCTTGCGTCTGCTTGACGATCGCACCGATCTCGCTCAGCCCGGCCCGCTGGGCGGCGCGCCACCTCCGCTCGCCCATGACGAGCTCGTACCGCCCGGCACCTACGGCCCGGACGACCACGGGCTGCAGCAAGCCGACCTGCCTGATGGACTCGGCGAGCTCGTCGAGCGCGTCCTCGTCGAAGCTCCGCCTCGGCTGACGGGGATTGGGGGTAATCGCGGTGACGGCGATCTCCGCGTACCGGGCCCCGACCACCTCGCCCAGCCCGCCGTCGGCCTCCGCAGCGCCCGCGGGGATCCCGCGCCGGCCGGCCAGCAGCGCTGCGTCCCCCCCTCGCGCCGCCTCACCCTCAGATGACATGACGGACTCCGGGATCAGGGCCCCGAGTCCCCGGCCTAGACCTCGCCTTTGCTGAGCCACTACGTCTCCCCGGTCTAGCCGCGCTACTGAGTTCCCGCCGACTGCATCGCCAGTTCGCGGGCCGCCTCCATGTAGGCGACGGCGCCGCTCGACGCGGGGTCGTACGTGATCACCGATTGCCCCCGGCTCGGTGCCTCCGACACCCGGACGCTCCGCGGGATGATCGTGCGCAGTACTGACGCGCCGAAGTGCGCGCGCACGTCATCGGCCACGTCCGACGCGAGCCTGGTGCGCCCGTCGTACATCGTCAGCAGGACGGTCGAGACGTGCAGCCCGGGGTTGAAGTTGACCCGGACTAGCTCTGCGGTGTTCAGCAGCTGCTGGACCCCCTCGAGGGCGTAGTACTCGCACTGGATGGGGAGCAGGACCTCCTCGGCCGCGACCAGGGCGTTCAAGGTCAGCAGCCCCAGCGACGGCGGGCAGTCGACGAACACGTAGTCCAGCTCCGACATGTCAAAGGCCCGCAGTGCCCGCACCAGCCGCAGTTCCCTGGCCACGACCGGGACCAGCTCGATCTCCGCGCCCGCGAGGTCGATGGTGGCCGGCACGCAGTAGAGCCCCGGCATGTCCCCGGCCGGCCGGACGACCTCGGCCAGCGGGCGGCCGTCGACCAGCACGTCGTAAACCGAGGGCACTCCGGCGTGGTGTTCCACGTCGAGCGCGGTGGAGGCGTTGCCCTGCGGATCCAGATCCAGGACGAGGACACGCAGGCCGTGCTGCACCAGGGCGGCGGCCAGGTTGACCGCCGTGGTGGTCTTCCCGACTCCGCCCTTCTGGTTAGCGATCGTCATGACCCGGCAGCGGAACGGGCGCGGCCACGGCTGATGGTCGCTCATGCCGCGGACGACCACCGCGGCTTCGGCCGCCCGGCCGATCGGAGTGTCCGCGGGATCGGACCGCACCTCCGGGATCACCACCGATCTGGATGCAGGCGAAACCGGCGCGGCGGCCGCCGGGTCCTCACGCCGGTCACTGACCGCGCGGCCCCCCTGCGCCGGGGCGCCCGCACCGCCAGCTTCCGGCCTGTCTCCGTTCACCTGACTGCCTTTCGATTCTCGGTCTGCGTGCGGCTGACCCGGATCGGGTCCGCCGTCGGCAGTCGGCCAGCCCAGCCCCCCGGACGCGGCCACCTCGCCAGCCAACACCGGCTCTTCTTCCCGTGCTCGTTCCGGCGAACCGCCCGGCCAGCCCAGCCCCGCCGTGTCCTGCTGGTGATAGCTGAGCCTCACCTATGTCCTGCCTTATTGAGCGAAGAACCGAACGACGGTAGTCGCAGGAACGACCTTACCTTGCCCCGCCCGCACAACCTCGGCACCGTGCGCACCAATTCGGCGCAGGACCGGGACGGAGTTCTCCAGCTCCTCCCGGGCAGTCATCCCTTTGATCGCCAGAACCATTCCCCCCGCACGTACCACTCCCACGGCCAGCTCAGCCAGCCTGGGCAGCGGGGCCACCGCGCGCGCTGTCGCGACATCTGCCCGCAGCAGGCCCGTCTTCGCGACGTCCTCGGCGCGGCCGCGCAGCACGCTGACGTTGGCGAGGCCCAGCTCCGCCACGCACTCGGCGAGAAACCGGCAGCGCCGTTCCATGGGCTCCAGCAGGGTGACCGTGACCTCGGGCCGCACCATGGCCAGGACCAGGCCGGGCAGCCCGGCGCCGGAGCCGATGTCCACCAGCGTCTGGCACCGTCCGTCGATCAGCTCGGCCACCACCGCGCAGTTGAGCAGGTGCCTGTCCCACAGCCTCGGCACCTCACGCGGGCCGATCAGGCCCTGCTCCACGCCGCGCGTGGCGAGGACGTCCGCGAAGGCCTTGGCGGTGGCCAGGGCGGGCCCGAACACACCCGCCGCGCTCACGGGGAGCGGCGGCATCACCCTACGGGGAAGACGATCACCCGCCGGTTCGGCTCCTCACCCTCCGACTCACTGCGCTGGCCTGCGGCGGCCACCGCGTCGTGCACGATCTTCCGCTCGAACGGCGACATGGCCTCCAGTGTCTTCGGCTCGCCCGTCCGCGCGACCTCCTCGGCGACGGTGCGCCCGTAGTCAGCCAGTTCCGTACGGCGCCGCGCGCGGTAGCCCCCGATGTCGAGCATCAGCCTGGCCCGCGCGCCCGTCTGCCGGTGCACCGCCAGGCGGGTCAGCTCCTGCAGCGCCTCCAAGACCTCACCGTCGTCGCCGACCAGCTCTTCCAGGGTGGCCCCGACGACGGACACGATTGCACGATCACCCTCGACGTCCATGTCGATGTCGCCGTCCAGATCCGCGATGTCCAGCAGACCCTCTACGTAGTCCGCGGCGATATCGCCCTCCAGCTCAAGATCGCTGAGCCGCGGGCTGGCCTCGTCAGCCTCGTCGCCGTCGAATTCCTCCGTCTCGTCCGAGACCTCTACGTCCTGCTGGCTCACGACCGGACCTCCGCTGCTCTGGGCATCACCGCTTACCCGACCGTTTGCTCTTCGCTTGCCGGGTCGGCTGCTGCCGCACCACCTTAGCGGAGGGAACTTCCGGCTCGGGTTCGGGTTCAGGCTTCGACCTGCCGAGGCGGAGCAGCCCGCGTTTCTCGGTACCGTTCTGCCCGGTCGCCCCCACGGACGCGGTGGCGGTCTGGCTGCGGGACGACGGCCGCGTGCGTGCACTGCTGTCCGCCGAACCCCGCGGTGCGGACGCATCGGTCCGCCCGTTGCTCGCCGCGGTACGCCCACCGCTCGACGGTGCCTTCGCGCTGCCGCCCGCGGACGGCCGGGCGGCACGGGCGGTACCAGAGGTGGGCCGCAGCGAGCTGCTCGTCGTCCGGACCGTGGTCCCCGCCGCGCCCGCCGTCGCCGGCACCGGGGGCTCCCAGTTCCTGAACATGAAGTACTGCTGGCCCAGCGTCCACAGGTTCGTAGTCACCCAGTACAGCACCAGCCCGTACTGCCAGTAGAGGCCCGTGAGGGAGAAGAACGGGATGATGTACATCATGTACTTCTGCGACTGGGCCATCGGGTTGTCCGGGTCCACGCCGGTCTGCATGAGACCGCGCTTGGAGGTCTGCCGGACGGTCATGAACGTCGTCGACGCGCTCACCACCACGGTCAGCGCGATCACGATGGCCACGTGCACTGGCGGCGAGGGGTGCGCGAACAGCAGCTTGTCGCCCAGGTGCACGCCGAAGATCGTCGCCTTCTGGGCGCTCTGCTCAATCGGCACCGTCAGCCCGTACTTGGGCGTCAGGCCCGGCTTCCAGTCGGCGATGGCCCGCAGCACGTAGAACAGCGAGAAGAACACGATCATCTGCGGGATCATCGGCAGGCAGCCCGCCAGCGGATTGACCCCGTTCGCCTTGTAGAACGCCATCGTCTCTTCGTTGAGACGCTGCTTGTCGTTCTTGTACTTCTTGCGGAGCTCCTGCAACTGCGGCGCGTGCTGGGCCATCTTCCGCTGGGCCTGGACCTGCTTGACGAACAGCGGGACGAGCAGCAGCCGGATGATGATGACGAGGACCGCGATGGACAGGCCCCAGGCCAAGCCGGTATTCGGGCCGAACAGCGCGCCCAGCGCGATATGGATATGGATGATCGCCCATGCCACCAGGTCAGCCAGCGGGTTGAGAATGCTCACCAGTCAGCTCCTCGCGGGCTTGGCGGGATTACGCGGGACGGCACCGGGTCGTAACCGCCGGGATGGAACGGATGGCATCGGGCGATGCGCTTGACCGCGAGCCACAGCCCGCGCGCCGCGCCGTACTCGGCCAGCGCGGTGAGCGCGTACTCGCTGCACGAGGGCGCGAACCTGCACCGCGGGGCCAGCAGGGGGCTCACGAACCGCCGGTAACCCGCGATCGGGACCATGAGCAGCCGGGCCGGCACCGTCGCGGTGCGACCCGTGCCGATCTCAGTTTGTGTCTGTGGCATTACCGACGCGTGTCCCAACCTGCCGCCGCAGCAACCTGCCGATCACCAGATCCAGATCCGCGGCGAGATCCGGCTGGCTCGCGTGCGCGGCCGCAGCATTTGCGCGCACCACAAGAAGGCTACCGCCAGGAAGCGACTGAAGGTACCCGCGCATGAGCTCACGAAGCCGCCGCTTGACGCGGTTCCTGGTTACCGCCGACCCTACCGCCCGGCTGACCACGAATCCCACGCGGGCTGGCTCCAGGTCATGGGCGCCATCGGCCCGCGCCAGCAGGTGGCCTACTACCAGCGGCCGGCCCGCGCGGATCCCGGTGCGCACGGTGAGCACGAACTCCGCACCCCGGCGCATCCGGGACTGGGGCGGCAGGATCAGGCACTCAGCTTTTCGCGGCCCTTGTGCCTGCGGGCCGCGAGAACGGCACGGCCGGCCCGGGTGCGCATCCGCAGCCGGAAACCATGCGTCTTCGCGCGGCGCCGATTGTTTGGCTGGAACGTGCGCTTACTCACTGGGGCTCCAGGTGAAGGGATCGCGACAACGCGTGGGCATAACGACGTACAGCCCGCGGATTCATCACAGGCTACCATCTGGAAGACCGCCGTTTGCCAGGCGTCTCCCGCCGCCGCGGCTTAGGCTGTGGAAAGCTGTTGTCCCCGAGCTGTCGCGGTCACCGTGTGCAGCCGGGATGCCACGTGCACAACATGTGGATAGTTCTGTGGATCGTGGGCCCTGGCTCGCGGTATGGGGATGCGAGGGGAGCGCACAGGTGGCAAATTCAGACCTGGCAGAAGTGTGGGCTCGATCCCTCGAAGGACTGGCCGACCTGCAGATCCAGCCGCACCAGCGGGCCTGGCTGAAGCTGACCCGCCCGCTCGGGCTGGTGGAGAACACGGCCCTCATCGCCACCCCGAACGAATTCGTCAAGGAGCAGCTGGAAACCCGCCTGCGCCCCCTGCTCACCCAGGCCCTGTCCCAGCAGCTCGGCCGTGACATCCAGCTCGCGGTCACCGTCGATCCCGCGCCACCGTTCGCGATGGCCGCCGGAGCGGGCGTCGCCGACCTCATCGCCGAGCCTGCCGGGCCCCGCGTCCAGGGGCTCGGCGGGGCCCTCGACGCGGACGACGGCCCGCGGCACACGGCGCAGCTCCCCGAGCCCCAGGACGCGGGGATACACGAGCCCGTCCACCACGACCCCGACCGCCACGGAGCCATCCCGGCGGGCCCGCCCGGTCCCCGCCTGGGCGGCACCAGGCTCAACTCCAAGTACACCTTCGAGACGTTCGTGATCGGGTCCAGCAACAGGTTCGCCCATGCGGCGGCCGTCGCGGTCGCCGAGGCGCCCGCCAAGGCGTACAACCCGCTGTTCGTGTACGGCGACTCGGGTCTGGGCAAGACGCACCTGCTGCACGCGATCGGGCACTACGCGCAGACCCTCTACTCCGGCCTGAAGGTCAGGTACGTGAGCTCGGAGGAGTTCACCAACGATTTCATCAACATGATCAGGGACGCCAAGCAGGACGGCTTCCGGCGCCGGTACCGCGACGTGGACGTGCTGCTCGTCGACGACATCCAGTTCCTGGAGAACAAGGAAGGCACGCAGGAAGAGTTCTTCCACACCTTTAACACCCTGCACAACGCCAGCAAGCAGATCGTGATCTCCAGCGACCGCGCGCCCAAGCGCCTGGTCACGCTGGAGGACAGGCTGCGCAGCAGGTTCGAGTGGGGCCTGCTCACCGACGTGCAGCCGCCCGAGCTCGAGACCCGCATCGCCATCCTGCGCCGCAAGGCGATCCAGGAAGGGCTCAACGCGCCGCCCGAGGTGCTCGAGTACATCGCCAGCCGGATCTCCACCAACATCAGGGAACTCGAGGGCGCGCTGATCCGGGTGACGGCGTTCGCCAGCCTCAACCGGCAGTCCGTCGACCTCCAGCTGGCCGAGATCGTCCTCAAGGACCTCATCCCCGAGGCCCAGGGGCCGCAGATCACGGCTGCGACGATCATGGGCCAGACCGCGTCCTACTTCGGCCTGTCCATCGAAGACCTCTGCGGGACCTCCAGGTCCCGGGTGCTCGTCACCGCCCGGCACATCGCCATGTACCTGTGCCGCGAGCTCACCGACCTGTCGCTGCCTAAGATCGGCCAGCAGTTCGGCGGGCGGGACCACACCACGGTCATCAACGCCGACAGGAAGATCCGCTCCCTGATGGCCGAGCGGCGGTCGATCTACACTCAGGTCACCGAGCTCACCAACCGCATTAAGCAGCAGGCCCGGGCGGGCTGACCGGCCCCGGCGAGTTATGCGCACAGTTTGTGGACAACATTGTGGAAGACATTCGGATAACCGGGGGACAACCAGTGGCAAGCCCGTGCCGCCGCCGCTGCAGGCCACAGCAGGGCCGCCGCCGTCCCCCGGCCGCACGCCGCGCCTGTGCGCAGCAAAGGCCAGCTGACCAGCGCGGACATCGGTTGTCCCCATATCCACCGCACCTATGACTATGACGTTTATCTAAATAGGAAAAGAACAACACCGAAGTAGGCCCTGTGGGCCAGGACGACGCAGAACCACTGCTAACCCCCCATGCTGCGCACACTGATACGTAGGAGGCAGTTCTCGTGAAGCTCCAGGTTGAGCGCGATCAATTGGCGGAAGCCGTGGCCTGGACCGCCCGGGCGCTGCCGACCCGCCCGACCGCCCCGGTGCTCGCCGGGATGCGCCTGCACGCGGGAGCGGAACTCACCCTGTCGACCTTCGACTACGAGGTCTCGGCCCAGGCCACGGTGCCGGTTACCACCGACGAGGAGGGGACGATCCTGGTGTCCGGCCGCCTGCTGGCCGAGATCACCAGGTCGCTGCCCGCCAAGCCGGTCAGCCTGGTCACCGACGGCACCCGAGCCACGCTCAAGTGCAGCAGTGCCACCTTCACCCTCGTCCTGCTGCCGGAGGAGGAATACCCGACGCTGCCCGAGATGCCGCCGCTGGCGGGAACCGTGGGCAGCGACGCGCTCGCCTCCGCCATCAGCCAGGTGGCCATCGCGGCCGGCCGCGACGACACCCTGCCCGTGCTGACCGGCGTCAGGATCGAGATCGCGGGCGACACGCTGACCCTGATCGCCACCGACAGGTACCGGCTGGCCATCCGCGAGCTGCGCTGGAACCCCGCCCGCCCGGACCTCGACACGGCCGTCCTGGTCCCCGCGCGGGTACTCGGCGAGACGGCCCGCGCCCTCACCTCGGGGGCCGAAGTGTCGATATCGCTCGGCGGCGACAGCCTCATCGGCTTCGCGGGCGCCGGGCGGCAGACCACCACCAGGCTGCTGTCCGGCGAGTACCCCAAGACCCAGTCGCTCCTGCCCGCCGAGTTCAACGCCACCGCGGAACTGTCGGCCGGCTCATTCGCCGAGGCGGTCAAGCGGGTCGCGCTGGTCGCCGATCGGAACACCCCCGTGCGCCTGGCCTTCAGCCCCGGCCAGCTCGTGCTCGAGGCAGGCGCATCGGAGGAGGCACAGGCGGTGGAGGTCCTCGAGGCGGCCTTCGAGGGCGATGACCTGCAGATCGCCTTTAACCCGCAGTACCTGCTCGACGGGATCGGGGCGATCGACACCGACGTCGCCAGGATCTCCTTCACCTCGCCGACCAAGCCCGCGGTCCTCTCGGGCAAGAGCGAGCGGGACCCCGACTACCGGTACGTGCTCATGCCGATCCGGTCGGCCGGGTAACGGGCGAACGCCCTCTAGTCTCAATCTGTGTACCTCACCCGGCTGGCCCTGACGGACTTCAGGTCCTACGCGGACACCTCCGTCGAGCTAGGTCCGGGCGTAACCACCTTCACCGGGCTGAACGGGGAGGGCAAGACCAACCTGGTCGAGGCCGTCGGCTACCTGGCCACGCTGGGCAGCCACCGGGTCGCCACCGACGCGCCGCTGGTCAGGCAGGGAGCCGAGCGCGCGATCGTCAGGGCGGCCGTCACCGGAGTCGGTGGCAGCGCGCTGGTCGAAGTCGAGCTCAACCCGGGCCGCGCCAACCGGGTCAGGCTCAATCGCGCGCCGCTGCCGCGGCCGCGCGACATCCTCGGCACGGTACGCACGGTGCTGTTCGCTCCGGAGGACCTGGCCCTGGTCAAGGGTGACCCCGGCGACCGCCGCAGGTTCCTCGACGACCTGCTCGTCGCTACCGCGCCGCGGTACGCGGGCGTCCGTGCGGACTACGAACGGGTGCTGCGGCAACGGACCGCCCTGCTGAAGTCGGCAGGCGCCCGGGGTCATCTGCGCGGTGCGGCGCGCGAGTCCGTGACGGCCACGCTCGACACGTGGGACGCGCAGCTCGCCCGGGCGGGCGCGCCGCTGCTGGCCGGGCGGATGCGCCTGGTCGCCGCGCTGCGGCCGCATGTGTCCACCGCGTACGACGCGGTATCCGGCGATCACTCCGGTGACGGGTCTGACGGGTCTGCCATCGCCTACCGCGCCTGCGTCGACGCGATCGGCCCCGATGACCAGCCGCCCGTGGTCGAGGCCGCCATACTCAAGGCGCTGGCCGGGGTCCGGGCCAGCGAGCTCGACCGCGGCGTCTGCCTGGTCGGGCCGCACCGCGATGAACTCGAGCTGTCCATCCGCGGGCTGCCCGCCCGCGGCTACGCGAGTCACGGTGAATCGTGGTCGCTCGCCCTCGCCCTGCGCCTGGCCAGCTTCGCGCTGCTCAGAGAGGGCGGGGAGGATCCGGTGCTCATCCTCGATGACGTGTTCGCGGAGCTGGATGTGGGGCGCAGGGAACGCCTGGCCGTGCTGGTCGCCAGCGCCGAGCAGGTCCTGATCACGGCCGCGGTCCCGGCGGACATCCCCGGCCTGCTGACCGGCCCGCGGTTCCACGTCGAGGCCGGCGTGATCAGCCGTGCCGGCTGACCGCGCGAGCCCGGACCGCGCTCGCCTGGCCGCGCAGGCGCTCGCCGAAGCCAAGGCGGACGCGCGCGCCCGGGGCGACCTGCCCGCCGACCGGCCGGGAACCGGGCCGCAGACCCCGGCGAGCGGGACCGATGCGCCCGCCTCAGGCCGGGGGCGTCCTCGCCGGGACGATCCGCAGCGGCTGGCCGGCGCGATCGACGGCCTGCTCGACACGCAGGGCTGGCAGCAGCAGGCGGCGATGGGCTCGGTCTTCGGCCGCTGGGCGGAGATCGTCGGCCAGGACCTGGCTGCGCACACCAGCCCGGATAGCTTCGCCGACGGGGAACTCGCGGTAATCGCCGACTCGACGGCCTGGGCGACCCAGGTCCGGCTGCTCTCGTCGGTCCTCGTGGCCCGGCTCAACGCCGAGCTCGGCCAGGGCACGGTGCGCAGGGTGAAGGTTCGCGGCCCGGCCCCGCCGCGCCAGCGCGGCGCCTGGCGCGTCCCGGGCAGCAAGGGCCCGGGCGACACCTACGGATAGCAGGCCAAGACGGCCCAGGTTGTCGTGGGTCGCAGGTAAAATGGAAGAGCGCAAGGATGGCCACATCGTGGGGGGCTGGGCTGCGCACTTTCTGAAGCAGGATGGAGTTTCAGCTTGTCCTACGATGCACGTTCGATCACGGTACTCGAGGGCCTCGAAGCGGTCCGTAAGCGACCCGGGATGTACATCGGCTCGACGGGCGAGCGGGGCCTGCACCATCTGGTCTACGAGGTCGTGGACAACTCCGTCGACGAGGCGCTCGCAGGTGAATGCGACACCATCAACGTGACGCTGCTCGCCGACGGCGCAGTGCGCGTCCAGGACAACGGCCGTGGCATCCCCGTGGACGAGCACCCGGTGGAGCACCGTCCCGCCCTCGAGGTCGTGATGACCACGCTGCACGCGGGCGGCAAGTTCGACGGGAAGTCCTACGCGGTATCCGGCGGGCTCCACGGCGTCGGCGTGTCCGTGGTGAACGCCCTGTCCTGGATGGTCGAGGTCGAGGTCCGCAGGGACGGCCACGTCTGGACCCAGGACTACGAGCGCGGCGAGCCGATGGGCCCGGTGGTCCGCGGGGCCGCCACGCAGGACCGGGGCACCACGACCACGTTCTGGCCCGACAGCCAGATCTTCGAGACCACCGAGTGGTCCTTCGAGACGTTGTCCAGGCGGCTGCAGGAGATGGCGTTCCTCACCAAGAACCTGCTCATCACGATCACGGACGAGCGGCCGGACAAGGAGCGGTCGGCGCAGTACCGCTACGCCGGGGGGATCGCCGACTTCGTGCGGTACCTGAACGCCTCCAAGGAGCCGGTGCACGGCTCGATCATCGACTTCGAGGAGGAAGCGCAAGGGATATCCGTCGAGATCGCGATGCAGTGGACCGGGGCGTACACCGAGTCGGTGCACACGTTCGCGAACACGATCAACACGGCCGAGGGCGGCACCCACGAGGAGGGCTTCCGCGCCGCGCTCACCACGATCGTCAACAAGTACGCGCGCGACCAGAAGCTGCTGCGCGAGAAGGACGACAACCTGACCGGCGACGACGTCCGCGAGGGCCTGACCGCGATCGTCTCGGTCAAGCTCGCCGAGCCGCAGTTCGAAGGGCAGACCAAGACCAAGCTGGGCAACACCGAGGCCAAGTCGTTCGTGCAGAAGGCGAGCAACGACCACCTGCGGGACTGGTTCGACCGCAACCCGGGCGAGGCCAAGGAGATCATCAACAAGGCCAGCCAGGCCGCGCGCGCCCGGATCGCCGCGCGCCAGGCGCGCGACCTGACGCGCAAATCGCTGCTCGGCTCGACGTCGCTGCCGGGCAAGCTGGCCGACTGCCAGTCCACCGATCCGGCGGAATCCGAGATCTACGTGGTCGAGGGCGACTCGGCCGGCGGCTCCGCCAAGGGCGGCCGGGACCCGAAGTTCCAGGCCATCCTGCCCATCCGCGGCAAGATCATCAACGTGGAGAAGTCGCGCATCGACCGCGTGCTGAAGAACACCGAGGTCCAGTCGCTGATCACCGCGCTCGGCACCGGCATCTACGACGAGTTCGACATCACCAAGCTGCGCTACAACAAGATCATCCTCATGGCCGACGCCGACGTGGACGGGCAGCACATCACGACGCTGCTCCTCACGCTGCTGTTCCGGTTCATGAAGCCGCTGGTCGAAGGCGGGCACGTGTACCTCGCCAACCCGCCGCTCTACAAGATCAAGTGGGAGGGGCGCGGCGTCAAGCCCGGCTACGCCTACAGCGACGCCGAGCGCGACCGGGTGATCGAGGCCGGCATCGCGGAGGGCCGCAAGGACCCGCGCCCACGCGATGGCGTGCAGCGGTTCAAGGGCCTGGGCGAGATGAACGCCGAGGAGCTGTGGGAAACCACGATGGACCCGGCGCGGCGGATCCTGCGGCAGGTGACGCTCGACGACGCCGCCCAGGCCGACGAGCTGTTCAGCGTGCTGATGGGTGAGGACGTCGAGGCGCGCCGCTCGTTCATCACCCGCAACGCGAAGGACGTCAGGTTCCTGGACATCTGATCCGCCGGCCGTGAGGCGTGGCTGGTTCTATCCGTGAGTAGGGATTGCGAAAGTGACCGAAGTTACCGATCCGCCCGGCGGGCATGACCGCATCGAGCCGGTCGACATCCAGTACGAGATGCAGCGCAGCTACATCGACTACGCGATGTCGGTCATCATCGGCCGCGCGCTGCCCGACGTGCGGGACGGGCTCAAGCCGGTCCACGTGCGGATCCTGTACGCGATGTACGACGGCGGGTTCCGCCCCGACCGCGGGTTCTTCAAGTGCTCGCGGGTGGTCGGCGAGGTCATGGGCAACTATCACCCGCACGGCGACAGCGCGATCTACGACGCCCTGGTCCGGATGGCGCAGCCCTGGTCGATGCGGATGCCGCTCGTCGACAGCCAGGGCAACTTCGGCTCGCCGGGCAACGACCCGCCCGCGGCCATGCGGTACACCGAGTGCCGCCTCGCCCCGCTCGCGATGGAGATGCTGCGGGACATCAACGAGGACACCGTCGACTTCCGCGAGAACTACGACGGCCGGTCGTCCGAGCCCGTGGTGCTGCCGAGCCGGTTCCCCAACCTGCTCATCAACGGGTCTGAGGGGATCGCGGTCGGCATGGCCACCAAGATCCCGCCGCATAACCTGCGCGAGGTCGCGGCCGGGGTGCAGTGGTACCTGGACAACTTCGGGGCCTCCGACGAGGAGCTGCTCGACGCGCTCATGGAGCGGGTCCACGGTCCGGACTTCCCCACCGCCGGGCTGATCGTCGGGCGGCGCGGGATCAGGGACGCGTACCGCACCGGGCGCGGGTCAATCACCATGCGCGCCGTGGTCGAGGTCGAAGAGGACGCCCGGGGGCGCACCCTCCTGGTCGTGAAGGAGCTGCCCTTCCAGGTCAACCGGGACAACCTGGCCGAGAAGATCGCCGAGCTGGTCCGGGACGGCCGGGTCGGCGGAATCGCCAGCATGCAGGACGAGAGCAGCGGGCGCACCGGCCAGCGGCTCGTGATCGTGCTGAAGCGGGACGCGGTCGCCAAGGTCGTTCTGAACAACCTCTACAAGCACACTCAGCTGCAAGACACGTTCGGCGCCAACATGCTGGCCCTGGTCGACGGCGTGCCGCGCACGCTGCGCCTGGACCAGATGATCAGGTACTGGGTGACGCACCAGATCGAGGTCATCGTCCGGCGCACCAGGTACCGGCTGCGCAAGGCCGCGGAGCGGTTGCACATCGTCGCCGCCCTGCTCAAGGCCATCGACCGAATCGACGAAGTCATCGCCCTGATCAGGGCCAGCGCCTCGGCCGCCGAGGCGCAGCAGGGCCTGATGGGGCTGCTGGAGATCGACGAGATCCAGGCGCGCGCCATCCTGGACATGCAGCTGCGCAAGCTGGCCGCCCTGGAGCGCCAGGAGCTCATCAATGAACGGGACGATCTCGAAGCCAAGATCGCCGACTACGAGAGCATCCTGGCCTCGCCGGAGCGGCAGCGGGAGATCGTGGGCACCGAGCTGGCCGAGATCGTCACCAAGTACGGGGACGCCCGGCGCACCGAGATCATCGCCTACGACGGCGAGGTGGCCGACGAGGACCTGATCGCCGAAGAGGATGTCGCGGTCACCATCACGTACGGCGGGTACGCCAAGCGCACCAAGACCGACCTGTACCGCGCGCAGCGGCGCGGCGGCAAGGGCGTGCGCGGCGCGCAGCTTCGCACCGATGACATCGTGGACCACTTCTTCATCACCACGACCCATCACTGGATCCTGTTCTTCACGAACAAGGGCCGCGTCTACCGGGCCAAGGCCTACGAGCTGCCCGACGCCGGCCGCGACGCCCGCGGCCAGCACGTGGCCAACCTGCTCGCGTTCCAGCCCGACGAGCGGATCGCCGAGGTGCTCGCGCTGCGCGACTACCAGGTGGCGCCCTACCTCGTGCTCGCCACCCGCTCGGGGCTGGTGAAGAAGTCCAAGCTGACCGCCTTCGAGAACGTGCGGTCGGGCGGCATCATCGCGATCAACCTGCGCGAGGACGATGAGGTGATCGCGGCCCGGCTGGTATCCCCGGAGGACGACATGCTCCTGGTGAGCAAGGGCGCGCAGGCGATCAGGTTCCACGCCGACGACGATTCGCTGCGCCCGATGGGCCGGGATACCTCGGGCGTCATCGGGATGCGCTTCAGCGACGGGGATGAGCTGCTCGGCATGTACGTGGTCAGGGACGGCGGCGACGTGCTGGTGGCCACCGGCGGCGGCTACGCCAAGCGCACGCCGGCCGACGAGTATCCCGTCCAGGGCCGCGGCGGCCGCGGCGTCGTCACCGCCAAGATCACCGAAACTCGCGGCGAGCTCGTCGGCGCGCTGATGGTGCACGCGGACGACGAGATCTTCGCCATCACCTCGGCGGGCGGGGTGATCAGGACCCAGGCGGGCGGGATCAAGCAGTCGGGACGGCAGACCATGGGGGTCCGGCTGATGAACCTGGCCGCCGGGGACAGCGTGGTGGCGCTGGCCCTCAACGCGGAGTCGCTGGCTGAGGCAGAAGCAGCAGACGAGGACGCCGACCAGGGCCAGGTCGAGGGTGAGGCAGATCCTGAGGCGCCCGCGGCCGGATCAGACGACGAATAATCCCGGACGAATAGGGTAGAAGGGTAGACTTCCGGCTCAGGTCCACGGCAACGACTCCGGGGACCTGCGCGTCCCATAAGTAGCTAGACGCAGCGGTGAGATGCCGCCTTCTTTGCATGGCTGTCGCATGGGCGTCTCGTCCAGAGATAACCTCGTGAGGGTCTGGATATGAGGGAGGACGGCTTGGACAGGCGTACGGACGACCCCGATGAATCGGGTGGGGCGTCGCCGACAGTCGTGACCTCACGACAAGACGGTGGTGACCCCAGCTCGGACAATGACCGCGACACCCGCCCGGTGGGCATCATGGTGCCGTCGCCCATGATGCCCCGGATCCCGGGTGATGCCCCGGCCATCCCGCCAACCTGGAACGTTCCCGCCGCCAGCTCGATCGTCGGCGAGAACGGGGTCGGCGAGAACGGGAAGGACGGCTCCGGGGCGGCCGTCGCAGAGGCCGCTGCCGATGACGCACTCGCCGGGACCGACGACCTGGGCTCGTCCGTTTTTGACTCGGCCTTCGATACGTCGGCGTTTTCCCTGACCACTACGGACTCGCCCGGCCTGGACTCCTGGAGCCCGGGTCCGGTCTCCTGGAGCCTGAGCGATACCGACGAGCCGTCGGCCGACGGCGCGTTCACGACGGACCTTCTCGCGGACGAGCCGGCGACCAGCCCGTCGTGGGAGCAGTCGTCGTTCAGCACGTCGTACGGCGAGTCACCCGCCGCGCAGCCCAGCCCGGATCCGCCCGCGGTCTCCGCGGCGGCGTTCACCTGGGAGACCCCCGAGCCCCCGGCCACGTCACCGTCCTCGCCCGCGCGGACCTTCCTGCGGTCGGCCGGAAACGTGAAGCCCCCGCCTCCCGCACGACCGACGGTGACCGCCGTCAGCCCGCCGCAGCCCGCATCGGCCCCGGCCCCGGCCCCGGCCACGGTGCGGAGGGTGCCGCCGAAGGCAGCCGCCAAGCGCTCGGTACGTCAGGCGCACCTGACCGTCGCCCGGGTCGAGCCGTGGTCGGTGATGAAGTTCAGCTTCGTCGTGTCCCTCGTCGCCTTCGTGATCCTGTTCGTTGTGGTCACCGTGCTCTGGGGTTCGCTGTCGGCCCTCGGCGTATTCGACTCGCTCCAGCGAGTCGTCTCCAGCGTGACGTCCAGCCAGACCTCGAACGGCGTGAACGCGGCGAAGTGGTTCTCAGCCTCACGGATACTCGGCTGGACCGCCCTGCTCGGCTCGCTCAACATCGTCCTGATCACGGCGATGTCGACCATCGGGGCGGTGGTCTACAACCTGACTTCCCGGCTCGTGGGCGGCGTGGAGGTCACGCTCCGCGAGACGGAGTGACGCCCAGCCCGGTCCGGCGTCGCGGCGCGAGCGCCTCGCCGGTGCGGTAGGATATTGGCTTGCTCCTGTTTGCGCAGGTCAAGCCGGTTATGGCATGGGGTTATAGCTCAGTCGGTTAGAGCGCGTCCCTGATAAGGACGAGGCCCGTGGTTCAAGTCCACGTAACCCCACACATGTGTCGTTTCGTCAGTTCGACCTGTCAACTCTTCGCATGCGGACTGTGGCTGAGACCATACATCGCGTCCGGGCTTGCTAAGCTGCCGTACACACCTGCGGTCAGCCGATCCGCTTCCGCGGGCAGGATCTGGACGTCATCGAGGTGGAGGTTTCCTCGTGGTAAAGAAGCTACTTCTGGTCGTCCTTCTCGGGCTAGGCGCGTTCGCCGTCTGGCGTAAGGTCGTTTCCGACCGGGCCGAGCTCGACCTTTGGACCGAGGCGACGGCAGCCGACGACGACTGATCCGCGCGGTCGGCGGCGAGGTCCGGCAACCCGCGGACCGGCCGTCCGGCGCCAGGAGGCGACCCGGTGAGCGACACATCTCCCGTTTCACTGGTCTGCTGTGACGTGCTCGGAGCCGCGGCGGCTGACGGCAGCGTGCTCGAGCGGGCGTTCGCCGAGGCGATCGCCACCCAGGGCGTGGTAACGGGGACTGCGGCCTACGTCAGATCCATGGTCCAGTTCGACAGGACCCGCGGCTGGTCTCCGGCCGAAGTCATCCACAGCCTGTTCCCCGAGGACGAGATCCGGGCGCAGGCCGCGATCCTCGCCTTCGAGCGGTCGTTCCAGGCCGCCGTCGACCGGTTCGGCGTCCTCCCGCTGCCCGGGGCGAACGAGGCGCTGGCCAAGCTCACCGCCGCGGGCACCAAGGTCTGCCTGCTCTCGTGCCTGGCCAGGCCCGCGCTCAGCCTGATCACCGAACGCCTCGGCTGGTGGCAACGCGCGGACCTGGTGCTCTGCGCGGACGACGTGGCCAGGGGCTTCCCCTGGCCCGACCTGGTCCTCACCGCGGTCCTGCGGCTCGGCATCGGTGACGTGCGGGACGTCGCCGTGGTCACGCCCACCGAGAGCGGCGTGTTGTGCGCCCGGCGCGCCGGGGCCCGGCTCGTAATCGGCATGCGGGGCGGTGCGCACAGCGCGAGCCAGGCTCCGCCGGGCCGGGGCCACGCACCTGCTGGCGGATATCGGCGACCTGCCGGACCTGGTGGCATCACAGGGTGAGAGCGGCGGCCACGCTGTTCACCACGGCGAGTGACTGACGACGCCTGCCGCGTGGCAAACTGTCAAGCATGCCGGAACTGCCGGAAGTGGAGTCGCTCGCCGAGTTTCTGCGCGCCCACGCCACGGGCCACGCGGTGGCGCGCGCCGACGCCGCCTCGTTCTCGGTCCTGAAGACCTTCGACCCGCCGCTGACCAGCCTCAACGGGCAGGTGATAGCCGGGGTCGGCAGGCACGGCAAGTTCCTCGACATCTCCACCGACCAGGGCCTGCACCTGATCATGCACCTGGCCCGGGCGGGCTGGCTGCGCTGGCGCGAGGACCTGCCCGCGACGCCGCCGAAACCCGGCAAGAGCCCCCTGGCCTTCCGCCTGGCGCTCGACGACGGCTCCGGGTTCGACCTCACCGAGGCGGGCACGCACAAGCGCCTGGCCGTCTACCTGGTCCGTGACCCCGCCGAGGTGCCCGGCGTCGCCACGCTCGGCCCGGACCCGCTGGCCGCCGATTTCACCGTGGACACCCTGGCCGGCCTGCTGTCGGGCCGCCGGACGCAGATCAAGGGCGTGCTCCGCGACCAGCGGATCATCGCAGGCATCGGCAACGCGTACTCCGACGAGGTGCTGCACGCGGCCAAGATGTCCCCGTTCAAGATCGCGGCCAGCATGACGCCCGACGATGTCGCCGTCCTGTACGACGCCATCAAGACGACCCTGCACGAGGCGGTCGAGCGTTCGGCAGGGCTGGCGGCCGCCGACCTCAAGGGCGAGAAGAAGAGCGGCTTGCGGGTGCACGGCAAGACCGGCCAGGCCTGCGCGGTCTGCGGCGACACGATCCGGGAGGTCTCGTTCGCCGACTCCGCGCTCCAGTACTGCCCGACCTGCCAGACCGGCGGCAAGCCCCTCGCCGACCGCCGCCTGTCCCGCCTGCTCAAGTAAAGATCCATTGACCCGAACGCCGCTAGTTGCTCCCCCGCGGCATGCTGTCCATCGCGGCCCAGGTCCTGACCGGGTAACCTGGGCGGAGACATCTCGGGGCTATAGCTCAGCTGGAAGAGCGTCTGGTTTGCATCCAGAAGGCCAGGGGTTCGAGTCCCCTTAGCTCCACAGGGGGTTACCGACAGAACTGCCGGTGTCGTGCCGACAGAACTGTTCTGGTGACCGTTTCTGATTATGCCTGCGGTGTCTGACATTGGCTCTGGGCGCCGCGCGGGGCCTGCTGGCCGGGCGCGGGCAGCCGGGTCGTAGCGTTCTGGCTGCCTGGAGTGTGGCTGTTGCCCGGCTGGTGATGCTGGTCGGTGGTGGCGCTGGGAGCTTTGCGCGTGTTAGCCGTCTGGCAGGTAGTCGCGGAGGCTGGCCCGGCGCCGGCGTGCCCGCTGGGCGGTGGCGGCTGTGTCGCTGGCGGTCAGGGCCCGCCAGGCGCGGATCTTGCGGATGTTGGCGGCGATCAGCAGCAGGGCGGTGAACAGGGAGCAGGCGGCGATGCCGCGGATGCGGCGGCGTCCGGGCTGGGCGAGGGCCTGGTGGGCGGGGTCTTTGGCGTAGCCGTTGAGGCCTTCGATGGTGTTGCGCAAGGTGGCGTAGCGGGCGTGCCAGGCGGGGCTGCCGTAGGGCAGGTCCTGGCGGTAGCGGGCGCCGGTGTCGGGGGCGATGGTGATCGCGGTCTGCCGGCAGATCTTCGGCGGTTCTTCGGGTGGCTGGAGGACCTTGGGCCGCCCGTCGCGGGGTGATAGCGAGGCCTGGCGGAGCGGGCACATCAGCCCGGGGTGGGTGCCGAGGGCGGGGCAGGACAGCCGCTGGTAGCCGTCGGCGTCTGGGCCGTCTTTGCGTTTGAGCTGGTAGGGGGCGCGTGCGGCGATCTGCTGGTCGTAGAGCTCGCGGTCGATGGCGTGATCGCGCAGGCGGGCGGTGGCGGTGATGAGCGGCTCGGGCAGGGCGGGGCAGTACCAGCTGCCTTCGACGAGCAGGGCGCCGCCGGTGCTGGCCTGGATGCCGAGCTGGTCGGCGCGGTAGTCCATGACGGGCTGGTAGCCCAGCGCCCGGGCGGGGAGGTGGAAGCGGCCGGGGAGCGCGGCGGTGTAGGCGCGGTCGTAGCCGAGCCAGCCGGTCTTGTGGCCGCGGGCGGCGACGGAGGCCAGGACGCGGGCGCCGGTGCCGCCGGGGTCTTCGCCGGGCCGGGCCATGGCCAGGCCGATCGCGAGGTTCGGCGTGGCGGGCGGCGCGCCGGGAGGCCGGGCGGTGACGGCGATGGTGGCCTCCAGCGCCCAGCAGATCTTCCGCAGCGGCTTGCCCTTGTCGTCTTCGCGCTCGCGGTGGTCGCCCTCGCGGACGTACCAGCCGCCGTCGGGGTCGCTGGCCGACAGGCCGGCGCGCCTGGACGGGCCGCGGGAAAACAGCGGGACCGGGGTGGCGTCCAGGCCGGTGCCGCCGTCGGAGGCGGCGCGCTCGGCCTGGGTGAGGACCGAGACGCTGGCCTCCAGCAGCGCGTTGACCAGCGCCTCGAGCCGGTCGCGGGCGGCGGTGGCCTGATCGGGGGTCATGGGCTTGGTGCGGGCGTTGAGCTCGCCGGCGGTGAGCCGCCGGTTCTTCGGCAGCGCCGAGGGGTCGGCGACGGACAGGATCGGGTCGAAGCAGTACCGGACCCGGCGGTAGGCGGCCTTGAAGGCCCGCTCGGTGGTGGCGGTGCCGGGCACGCCGAGCAGCCGGCGGGATGCGGGGGGCAGCTGGCAGAACAGCAGCCGGGTGGCCTCGGTCAGGAACAGCGGCCGGTCATCGAGCGCCAGGCACAGCAGCGCGGTGAGCACGGCGCGCACCGGCAGCGGGCGGCGCCGCCCGGTGCGGTGGGCCAGCGCGGCCTCGATGACCGGGGCCTTCCCGCTGCGGTCGATGAGCTCGGCGGCAAACGCCACGGCCTGCTCGTCCGGGGCGCTGCCCGGCCCGGGGATGTCCAGCCCGCCGCCGCCATGCATCAGCGCGCCTGCTGGCGTCTGTCCCAGGCCCGCAAGGCGGCCTTGGCCGGGGCGCCGTCGACGTGGCGTGCGTAGCGGGCCAGTGACTCGGCCTGGCAGATCCCGGTGATCGCCAGCAGCTCGCCCACCGGGGTGCCCGCGGCCAGGTGGCCGCAGATGAAACTGGACCGGCACCGGCCCAGGGTCAGCCGGGGCGCGGCCGGGTCAGCGGCCAGGGTGCGGGCGAAGTTCGTGACGAAGTTCTTGTAACCCCGGTCCGCCGGGCCGGGCCGGAACAGGTGAGCATGTCCCGCGCCGGCGGCCAGCCCGGCCGCCCGCCCGGCATAAGCCGGGGTGACCGGCACCACCCGCGCGGCTGGCCCGCTGACGCGGACCGTCACCCGGCGGCCGCGCCGGGACACGTCGCTGCCGCGCAGCGCCACCAGCTCGCCGGGCCGCAGCCCGGCGCCGATGCCGAACACCACCACGGCCAGCGCCGAGGCCCGTTTCGCCGGGTCGCGCTGGGCGGCGGCGATAGCGGCCAGCTCGGCGCGCTCGGCCGGCGAGTACGGCGGCGGCGCCTCGGCGCCCGCGAACGGCGTCCCCCGCTGCCCCGGCTCGCCGTGCACCGGCGCGGCCAGCCGGTACAGCGCCGACCGGTAGGTGCCCCGGGTGGACGACGCCCGGCCGGGAAGCCCGGCCACGCAGAACGCCTCGATCACGTCATAGTCCAGCAGGAACTCGCGGCCGGCCGGGATCCCCCGCAGGCCGGCGAACCGGCACAGCCCGCGCAGCGCGGGCGCTGTCACCTGCTGGCCGGCCGCGGCGCAGGCCCGCGCCCGCCGCCCGCCGGCGCCATGCTTGAAATATATGACTCAAGCACCGAGCGGGGGATGCCGCCGCGCGGCGGATAAGGAATCCTGTGACATGGACGACCTGGCCGCCGCCACGAGCAGATCCAGGCCGAGCTCGCCCGATCGGCATCCCCTGCCCGGCTCGCTCACCAGCCGCACCACCCGCTGCCAGCGGCCGGCTGCCACTGCCACGCCAGCCCGCCGGTCCTGCACGGCCCCTACCACCTGGACCCGCAAAGCCGGCCCCGCTCCATCACCAAGACCCTCACCCCGAGGAAGCCGAACGCTCCGCCCCTACTCGCCGCCCACCGCCGCTGCGCCAGCTCATCAGACAGAGGACCACGAGCCGAGCCTCGCGGCGCAGGCAGCAGCACCACGGGAGACAGCCGACCAAGGATCACCCTCGTCTCGGCGCTTACGGAGTTCTGTGTGGCCCACGGGTCAGAGGCCAATTCACCGGGATCCGGACCGAGGAGGCCCGGGCGCTGCGCTGGGATCACGTCGACCTGGACGGCAACCCGGACGCCCGAACGCCGGTGCCCCCGAGCATCGCGGTATGGCGGTCGGTCCGGCTACACGGTGACACCAAGACCGAGAAGTCGCGGCGGACCCTGGCTCTGCCGCAGAACGCAGTGACGGCCTTGCGAGAGCACCGGAAGCGGCAAGTGGAAGCCCGGCTGGCGGCCGGGGAGCTGTGGCAGGACACCGGCCTGGTGTTCACAACGAGCGTGGGTACGTCGCTGGATGCCTCGCATGTCCGGCGGGACTTCCGAGCCCTATGCAAGAAGGCGGGCATCGAGGGTGTCTGGGCTCCACGGGAACTGAGGCACACGTTCGTCTCGGTCATGTCCGAATCCGGCGTCGCCGTCGAGGAGATCGCGCACCTGGCCGGACACGCCAGCTCACGCACAACCGAGACCATCTATCGCCACGAGCTCCGCCCGGTGATCACCACCGGCGCCGACGTAATGGACAGGATCTTCATCTCCACGACGACATAGGTCATCCCAGGCGCAAGGCAGCGACAGACTGCACCAGGCCTGCGCGCTCCAGTTCCGCAAGTACGTCGTCAACCGTGTCCGGCGGGTTCCGCCGGGAATTGGCGATCTCGCGAACGCAGGAGTAGACGATCCTCGCGTCGATGTTGATCTGGTCGAGCACGAAGTCATCGGGCGATTTCGCCTCGACGTTCCAGCGCCGTAGCTCAGCCTCGGGGAAGTGCCGCAGGTTGGTCGTGACGATGACCTGGGCGCTGCTCTTGATAGCTGCGGCGAGTACGTGCCGGTCATCCGCGTCGGGAAGCTGCAGCGACTCGATGAGCGGCTCATACCCGGTCACGAGGCAGTCCTTGACCGCCTTGATCATGAGTCCGCGAAGGATGCCGAGTTTCTCGGCAGGGATGTCGGGTCGTTTCTTACCCAGGTTGCTGAGCATCTCGTCCAGGATCTGGTCAGTCCACTTGGCCTGGACGAGGCCGCTCTGCGCGATGCGTATGAGCAGGTCCCGCTGCGCGTTGCCGTAGAGCGCGTTGGCATCGTAAACGACGACGAAAGGCATCGGCTCAGAGCTCGCCCAGCTCCTGGCCGAGTTCGGTCAGCTCGTCGGCTGCGCGCCTGCGCTCTTGGTCATCCCGCCGCTTGTACTCCATCAGCTCGCCGAAGGCCACGCGCCGGTGAGTGCCGACCTTCTCGAACGGGATCTCGCCCGCTTCCAGCAGCTTGATCAGGTAGGGCCGGGACACGTTCAGCAAGTCGGCCGCCTGCTGGGTGGTGAGCATCGCATTTGAGGGGGTGACTGTCACGCCCTGGCCGTTCGCCAGGAAGCCGAGAATCTGCGCGAGCATGATCGCGGCCTGCCGTGGCACGACGAGGGCGTCGTCACCGGCGAGCTCGCCCTGGATCCTGACGGGATCGGCCCCCGGGTGGGCGGTCAGGTAGTCGCCGATCCGCCGCGCGGCACGATGAGCGATCTCTGCGTCAGAGTCCCCGGGCCGGACAGCACCTGCAGCCTTGGCCGACATCTCGCCACCTCCTCTAACCGCATTATCCGCAACAATCGAAATAAACGCAATAGTCCGCGCCCGGACGGTGCGTCAGTTCGTGAGACGATCTGGTGGTGCGGACCTCGCATGTCATCGCATTCTCCATCGCGGCCCTGATCGCCGCGGCGTGCACATCCCCGGGGGCGACCGTCGGGCCGTCGGGCTACTCGTCCCCCTGGGGCGCATCCTCGCCGACGCGAACGTCCAGAACCAGGACAACCCTTCTTGTCGCCTGGCCGCACCGGGCACGAAAGTCCCCATGTCCGAGGCAACCGCAGCGCGTGCCGTCATCAGCGAGTGCAACGAAGGCCGCGGCACACGCGTGCTTCTTACCGGACTCGTCATAGGGCCTGTGGCCTCTGGGTCGTCGATTTACTGGGCAGTCTTACCCGCCGGGCAAGCACATTGCCCCATCATGTCGAGCGTCGCGCCGAACTGGGACTGTCAGCTTGGGAATCTGTACCGTCCGGGCCTGTCACATGGCCTGGCACGCTAATGGCATGCCTCGATCTGCTGCATGATCAGCCTGTGCTGGGCGGCCATTGTGCTACGAGCTGTTCGATCGCGGGTCGCAGAAAGGTGAGCGTCAGCTGCGCCGGGTGGCCTTGACAGGGTGGCCGTGCGGTGAGTGGACTTCCGCAAAGGGATCTCCATCTAATCCCGGCGGCTATCGGCGACGGTAGGCAATTCTGCGATGTTGTATGTCCTGCACTACGACTACTCGTTTCGATTCGTCGATACGGTACAGGACGCGCCACTGGGTACCGAAACGTGCGCTGTGGACGCCAGTCAGCTCACCCCGCAACGGCCTGCCGACTCGGTAGGGCTCCTCCAGGAGCGGCCCGGTGATGAACTCGACAGCGGCTGCGGCCACGTCCTCCGGAAGCAACTCGGAGATCGCGCGCCGGGCCGGGCGGGCTAGTCCTAGCTCGTACGGCTCCTTGCTCAACGCTTACGCTCAGCCAGCAGCGCGCGTGCGGCTTCAGTCCCGTAGATTACGTCGCCGGCCAGCTCGGACTCGCGGGCTTCGGCCAGGCCTCTGAGCGCAGCTGGATCGGCCAGGATCTCTGCGGTCTCCCGCATCGACAGGTACTCCTCGATGGCGACCAAGACCGTCTGCTGCACGCTACGGTGCTCGGTCTCGGCGACCTGCTTGAGCTGAGCCTCGATCTCGGGCGGCAAGCGAAGTGTCATAGCCATACCGCTATGGTATCACAATGGTGCGCTGTCTGAGGGATCCAGATAACGTTCCCCAGCCGATCGATTTAGCGGTCAGCTACAGGGTCGCTTCCATGGATGGCCAGGTGACCCTGCGGCCGGCGGCGGAGGATGATCTGTCCTGGCTCGCGTTCCTGAACGACCCGGCCGGATTCAGGTCGGCGAACTCCTGGTCAGCGGGGCCGTCCCGCTCCCACCGTCAGACGCCGAACTGGGCCCGGACCTCTTCCCGGGTCGTTCGCTGCCCGGCAGGCGGCAGCCCCTCGTTCCGGTAGGTGTCCACGCGGGCCAGGAACTCCCGCTGAGCCTCGGGGTCCCGCCAGGCGTCCGCCTCGAACCACCAGCGCCGGACCGTCTGCACGAGCGGAGTCAGGTCGCCCTGCGCGCGCGCCCGCTCGAACGCCGCATCCAGATCCGCGTCGTACCGTTGCAGCACCTCATCGCCGGCGTTAGCGGCCAGCACGGCCCGGATCGCCGCCGGCGTGCAAGCCGGGCGAGGCAGGACTTGAGGTTGCCTGACATGCGGCGTGGTCATCAGCAGGCCTTCCGGAGACCGGCGCTTGAACCAGCATAAGTGCGCCCACAGGCCAACAGCAGTCATACCGAGATCCCTTGGCCCTCGACGAAGCCGAGCGCATGCTCTCTCCCGCAGTCCGGCGACCGTAGGCGCTCCGCCGCCGAGATAGATCCATCCAGTTGGCCGCCGTGAGCATCCCCGGCCGTGCTCGACACTAAGCAGTCGCGTTCTCACGAGCTGAATACAGGAAGTGGCGGGAGGTCGGCTGCGCGGCCGAAGTCGCAGAACGGCTGCTTTGCTGACTTTACGGATACGAATCCCCCGATCCAGTTGAGGATCACGGGCTTGGGCAGCGGCTCAGCGGACGGGGCGATGTGCCTGCCCGGCGGATCCACAAAGACTGCCCAGTAAATCGACGACCCGGAGGTCACAGGCCCGGTGACGAGTCCGGCAACGAGCACTCGCGTGCCGCGGCCTTCGTTGCACTCGCTGATGACGGCCTGCGCTGCGGTTGCCTCAGACATCGGGACTTTCGTGCCAGGTGCGGCCAGCTGGAAAGAAGGGTTGTCCTGGTTCTGGGCGTTCGCGTCGGCGACGATAGAACCCAGGGCAACCGAGTAGCCCGACGGCCCGGCGGTGGTGGTCGAGGATGTGCACGCCGCCACGATGAGGGCCACGCTCGAAACCGCGATAACGTGCCAGGTCCGCACCACCACATCATCCCACCAGGGCTCGGGTGGCAGGCTATTTGCCAGCGAGGTCGGTGATCTCGCTGACTCCAGTACACCGGGTCTACGATCACGGCGGCATCCATGCATGCTGCCGGCAGCGCCTGCATGGTGGCCATGGCGGCACCGCCGTGGGAGGATGATCGGCGGTATTCGCCGTGGGCCGTGGCGCAGGACGGCCCGGATAGTCAAGGGGGGATCAGGTATGTGGGCGCAGCTCATGAGCTTCAAGGTGAAGCCGGGCAAAGATACGGCCGGACTACGCGAGCAGCTGCAGGCGGTCGAGCAACCCGATTCGGGCCTGCTGCGGACGATAGTCATGCAAGACCAGAAGAATCCGGATCAGTTCTACACCCTGGTCGTGTTCGAGAGTGAAGAGAAGGCGCGTGCGCGCGAGGTCGATCCGCGCCGCGAGGAGGGTTTGCGGGTCTTTCGAGCGACGCTGGCCGACAAGCTTGCGGGCCCGCCGGAGTTCACCGATCTGGCCGTCGTGGAGGAGTGGACCGTTTAGGAGCTCCCCTCGCGGGCGTTGGTGCTCCCGCTGCTGTTGCTGTCAGCTGTAGGGTCGCTTCCATGGATGGCCAGGTGACCCTCCGGCCGGTGGCGGAGGACGATCGGTATCGGGCTGGTGCCGGAGTTCCGGGGTCGCGGCTACGGTTCGCAGGCGCAGCGGCTGCTGGTCCGCTACTTGTTCGCCCACACGCCGGTCAACCGCGTAGAGGCCACCACGGAGATCACCAATATGGCTGAGCAGCGAGCGCTGGAAAAGGCTGGGTTCAGCCGGGAGGGCATACTGCGCGGCAGCACGTTCCGCCAGGGTCGCTACCGCGACACGGTGATGTACAGCGTTCTGCGTGATGAGGTCAAGCTTGAGGATTCCGCATCAGAAGATGGCACGGCCTGAGCCACCACGCTTCGGCGTCCGCAGCCTAGTTCTGACCGCTGATCATCGTCCGAATGCCCACGCCACCATCAGCGGGAACTCCTCGCGCCAGAACGCGTCGCCATGCGATCCGACCCGCTCGGTCATCTCGACGTCCGCGCCGGCCGCGCGAAGTGCGTCCGCCCACCGGGTCGCGTTCTTGAGGAAAAACGGCTCTTGCAGGCCGGCGACGAGGTAAGCGCGCGGAAGCGCACCCGGCATCACGGCAGGCGGTCGGTAACCCCCGCCCGGTGATGCGGAAAAGACCACGCCGTAGACGTCCGGGTGCCGCATCCCGAGGGCTAGCGCGAGCTCGCCACCTGCCGAGACGCCGAACACCGCGG
Organism: uncultured Actinomycetes bacterium; assembly: GCA_963795795.1. Classification (GTDB taxonomy): domain Bacteria; phylum Actinomycetota; class Actinomycetes; order Streptosporangiales; family Streptosporangiaceae; genus Palsa-504. The sequence goes on from CAWCJS010000006.1 coordinate 312,424, forward strand.
TACGCTCGGCGGGCAGCGCGACGCCGAAGCGCGACTGCACCCATAGGCGGACGTCGTCGACGAAGAACGTCTCGTGTGCCTCGAACCGGTCCGGGTCGAAGCCCGGTGAGTACTCGTGGAGCCGCAGCGTCTCATCGGCCAGCCGGTGTACACCGACGATCATCGTGGACGGCACGTCGGCCGCCTCGAGGGTCCCGCCCCACGGCGAGATCAGCTGACCTTCGCCCGCGAACACGACCGCCTCGGGCGGGCCTGGCGGGACGTACACCGTGACCTGGCGACCACCGTCGTAGCCGAACGTCTCGGTGACGAGCTCTCCCGCGATCGGGGGCATGCGCTGGCTCTGGTGCACCATCACAGTGTGGCAGGATGTCGGCAGCTACTCGAGCGGCCTGGGAGGAAACCGGTGCCTGTCCGCTTTCAGTTGGTCATCGACTGTGCCGACCCGGACCGGATGGCTCGGTTCTGGGCCGCAGCGCTGGGCTATGAGCTCGCGCCGGCTCCGGCTGGATTCGCCACCTGGAACGACTTCTATCGGGACTTGGGGCTGCCCGAGGAGGACCTATTCGACGGGGCGGACAGGATCAGCGACCCGGAGGGTCACGGACCGAGCATCTGGTTCCACGTCGTCCCGGAGGCCAAGGCCAAGGCGGTCAAGAACCGACTGCACCTCGATGTCCGCGCTAGCGGCGAGCGGAGAGACCCGATCGAGGAGCGCAGAAAGCGAGTCGACGCGGAGGCCAGCCGGCTGGCCGGCCTGGGCGCCACCATCACGGGCGCATTCTCCGAGGAAGGGCTCGACCACTACGCGGTCGGGATGAAGGACCCGGAAGGCAACGAGTTCGATATCAACTGACCGCAACAGGGCAGAAACACTAACCGGGGGGCGGTGCGGCGAGTCCGGGCCGTGATCGTCACTGGCCCAGGCGCCCGTCGATCCGCTCGCGCAGCAGGTCGGCGTGACCCATGTGGCGGGCGTACTCCTCGATCATCCCGACCAGCACCTCGCGCAGCGACATCGGCCCGCCGCCGCTGCCGTGCCGGTTCAGGGGATCGTTGCCGGTGATGTCGAGACTGGGTGCCCCGGCCACGAATCGCGTAGCGAAGTCCACCTCCGCCCGCCAGGCGTCCCAGGCCTCCGCCACCACCAGGGGATCGGGAACGGCACCGTCGAAATCACCGTCGCGGTCGGCGTCGGAGCAGAACAGCCGGGGCACGTCCTGGCCCGCCATCAGCACCCGGAACGTCGCGCGCTCCACCTCCGCCAGGTGTCGCACCAGACCCAGGAGCGACATCGTCGACGGTTCCACCGAACGCCGCGCCATGGCCTCCGCGTCAAGGCCCGAGCACTTCATCTCCAGCGTGAGCCGCTGACAGCGCAGGGCTTCGGCCAGCGTGACGCGCTCGTCGCCCAGCCTTATTCTGTGCTCGCGCTGATCGTCGTCAGACGGCCTGCCGTCTGCGGTGAACATGTCGGCTCGCCGGGTCGTGGCCATGTGCGCCATCATCGGCGACGCGCATCGCGCTCAGCAAAGGATTAACGGCACCGGCACCCTTAGCCGGTGAAGGCCGTCATCCGGATCGAGACGAGCAGTCCGGGTAGTTCGACGCCGAGCTTGGCGACGTAGCGGGTCGGCGGGCCGGACGGGAACCACCGCGCATATTCCTCGTTCAGGCCGACGAAATCGCCGGGGTTGGTGAGCAGCACGCCTACCTCGATGACGTCGTCCAGGCTGGCACCCGCGGCCTGGAGGATGGCCTCGCAATTCGTCAGCGCCTGCCGGGCCTGATCCTGGATCGTGTCTCCGGCCAGGACACCGGTGCTCGGGTCGATACCCGCCATGCCCGAGATGAGCACGTGCGGTCCGGCTTTGACTCCCTGGCTGTAGAGCGGCGAACTGGGCGCGTTCGCGGTCGCGATGACCTTCCGTGGCATGGCGGTCCTCCCTAGTTGTCCCCGGATCAATGTTCCACGGGCTTGACTCTCACGTAGCGGCAGGGTGCAGGCTCGTGTCATGTTCAGCATCGGCGAGTTCGCCCGGCTCGGCACGGTCTCCATCCGCACGCTCAGGCATTACGACGAGATCGGGCTGCTGCCTCCCGCGAAGGTGGATCCGGCCACCGGCTACCGCGCCTACTCGGCCGAACAGCTGCGACTGCTGAACCGGATCGTCGCCCTGAAGGAGCTCGGGCTCTCGCTCACGCAGGCCAGGCAGCTTGTGGACGGGATCACCCTGGAGGAACTCCAGGGGATGCTCATGCTCCGGCGTGCTCAGCTTGAACAGGAACTAGAAGAGCACAGGAACCAGCTACTGGGAGTCGAAGCGCGGCTCCGCTATATCGCACGAGAGGGTGCCATGCCAGCAGATGACATCGTGATGAAGAAGATCCCCGCCATGGGTGTAGTGGCGATCGCCGGGCCCGCTCCGGCGTTCGGACCGGAGAACATCGTTCCCGTCGTCAACGCCTCCGCCGGGCAGTTCGATCAGCTCGGGATCCGCGGGCTGGTCACAGTGGCGGGACCTCCCATGATCTTCTACGAGCACGACAACTACACCGACGTTACGGTCTATCTGGCCCTGCCGGTGGCCGCGGAGCCAGCCGAGCTGCCTCCTCCTGTGCAGTACCTGGTCCTGCCGGAAATCGAGGCTGCTGTCGCGGTGCGCAACGGCCTGGCCGCCAACATCTTCCCGATGGTGTACCACGATCTGCTCAGGTGGGCCGAGGAGCACGGCTACGAGGCCACCGGGCCCGGGCGCGAGATATGGGTCAACGAGGTGGACGATATCGCCGACGTCGACCAGCAGGTGTTCGAGATCCAGCTGCCGTTCACCCGCCCGGAGACCGCGCCCGCGTAAGCGGTCAGGAAGCAGGCAGGCGGGCGATGATCTCGTCGGTGATCGACTCGGGTGGCTGGTCGGCGGATACCTCCACGAGGATGCCCCGGTCCCGGTAGTACTCGATCAGCGGGCTGGTGGTATCGGTGAACACCTGGAGCCGGTGCCTGATCACGTCCGGGGTGTCATCGGGGCGGCCCCGGGCGAGCAGTCGCTGGACCAGCACTTCCTCGGGAACGTGCAGGTAGATGGTGGCGTCGAGGGTCAGATCCAACCGGGCGCCGATGTCGGCAGCCGTGATGGCCTGCGGCAAGGTCCTGGGAAACCCGTCCAGGATGTACCCGCCGTGCGCGGCCGCGGCGGCAACGACCGGCACGAGCAGGTCGAACACGATCTGGTCGGGTACCAGGTCGCCGCGCTGCTGGTAGGCGGCGACTTCACGGCCGGCCAGGCTGCCGTCGCTGGCCGCGGCCCGCAGCACGTCCCCCGAGGAGATGTGCCGAACGCCGAAGTTCGAGGCGAGCCGCTCACCCTGAGTCCCCTTACCGCCGCCGGGCGCGGCGAGCAGCAGCAGCCTCACGTCGCCTCCAGCTAGGGGTTCTGCACCCGGTTCATGGCGTCTTCGATCACCCTCCAGGCGGCCTCGGATCCCTCGAAGCCTGCCGTCAGGGTCGACTTGCCGGGTTCGAGGTCCTTGTAGACGTTGAAGAAGTGCTCGATCTCGTCAAGGAGATGCCTGGGCAGGTCGCTCAGTTCCCGGACTTTCTCGTAATCGGGGTCTCCGGCCACGACGGCGATGACCTTGGCATCGGGTCCCTTTTCGTCGCGCATCCAGAAAACGCCGAGGGGCCTGGCGTCGACATGGCAGCCGGGAAAGGTCGGTTCGGCCAGCAGGACCAGCACGTCCAGCGGGTCGCCGTCCTCGGCCAGCGTGTCCGGGACGAATCCGTAGTCGGAGGGGTAGACGGTCGCGGTGAACAGCCGACGGTCGAGCCGCATCACGTGCCGCTCGTGGTCGAACTCGTACTTGTTGCGGCTGCCCTTGGGAATCTCGATCACGACTTCGATGATCTGCTCGTCCACGACTGAACCGTATCGCGCCCGCTTCAGATGTCGTAGGCCCCCGGGACCTTCGCGAACGCGCTAGGCCAGTCGGGCGCGGATGGCCTCGAATGGCTCGGCGTGGCTGCCGCTGCCATACCGGGACCAGTAGCGGGCCGTGGCGGCGATCAGGTCGGGATCCAGGTAGCCGGGCCAGCCGACCGGGGAGGTGAACGCGTCGATGGCCTTGAGCTTGCGGCCGATGTGATTGTCGATGTTCACGAAATGGGTCGGGCGGTAGTCGACGGTGGCCGACGGGGACTGGAAGCAGTAGACCTGGCCGACGTGCCAGCACGCGGCCACGGCCGCGCGGTGGGTGTTCCGGTGATCCTGGCGAAGGTCGTGGATGGAGTGCGTGTAGACGATCGTCGGCTGGATTTCCGCGACGATCTGGTCGATGACGCAGATCGTCGGGTCCCCCTCCGGTATCCGCGCGTGCTCCAGGTCATTGAGGAACAGCCGGGCACCGATGACGTCGGCGGCCTCCTGCAACTCGCGGGCGCGCCGGATCCGGTCGCCGTCGCGGGCGCCGCGGGACAGGGTCAGGATCACCACGGCGTCGCCCGCCGCCCGGTGGGCGAGGAGCGTCCCGGCGGCGCCGATCGCCACGTCATCCGGGTGGGCCCCGATGGCCAGGATGCGCCCAGGCCGGCTGCCTCCCACGAGGCCTCCCCTTGACCCGCGTGTGTTTCCCGACACCCCGAAGTCATTCACGTTCAGTAACTAGTCGAACGGAAATGGTTATATGGCAAGATAGCAGCCCTGATCCCGGGCCCGGAAGCTGGTTAGCGCATCGATCAGGCGTCGCGGATCGCGAGGACCAGGGTGTCGATGGCGGTGCCTGAGACGCCGTCCCGGTCCACGGGCCGGTGCACCCGGTCGGCCCTGAGCACGCGGAGTCCGCGCACTTCGGCGGTGATCGACTCGGGCGTGTACAGCACCTCCGGGTACTGCGGCCCGCCGACGCCCTCGGTGAGGTTGGTCAGGTCGTGGCCGACGACGAGCAGCGCGCCGCCCGGAGCGAGTGCGGCGGCCGCGCGGGCCAGGACGGCGGCGCGCAACTCCGCGCCCACCTGGAGGTACGCGACGAGCACGAGGTCGAAGGAACTCTGGTCCGGCTCATACTCGCCTAGGTCAGCGAGGATCCACTCGATCCGCGCCTCGTCGACGCCGCGGGCCGCGGCCAGCTTGCGGCCCTTGTCCAGCCCGACCCCGGAGAAGTCCACGGCGATGACCCGCCATCCGCGTTCGGCCAGCCAGACGGAGTTGCGCCCCTCGCCCGCGGCCAGGTCAAGGGCGCGGCCAGGCGGGAGCTCGGCCAGCTCCGCCGCCACCCACTGGTTGGGCTGCCTGGTCCACTCGAACTCGGCGCCCGCGTACCGCTCGTCCCAGCGTCGGCTGTCCACCTGGCCACTGTCCCCGATCAGCCCGGTCATCGGCAACCTCGGCGCGGCGGCAGCCGACGCCAGGCACCCGCGTTATCTAAGATGAAATCTACTGCGTGAGCGATAGTATGCGCCTCATCACATGATTGCGGTCCGCCGGGCTTCCGCCGATTAGCTGATCTACCGATCGAGGACATGCCCCCATCCGCACGAGAACTCGTGTTGCGTTGGGGGTCGGTCGGTGACGGTCTTCCGCCGGACTGCTGGGACGCTCGCCTCGCCGATGGAGCGACGGTTTAGCGAAGTGCTGGCAGAACATTTGCGTATGGCTGCAGGCATTAATGCGTCACCCGCAGAACGTAGGTCATGGGATCGCAGTCTTCCTGCCTTGGCCCGTGATCTCGTTCAGGCGGGACTGAGCCAGGTAGAGATGCTCATCGAATACCAGCTCCCCCCACTAGTCAACGCGCCGATGTGGTGTTGGCGGGGCAGAACCGCCGCACCGGTGGCGACGCATATGTAGTTGTGGAACTAAAGCAGTGGAGCCATGCCGAGCTTTTCGAGGAAGATCCAGAACTGGTGCTTGTCGAGCACTTGAGCGGCGGCCCGAAGCTCCATCCAGTCCTCCAGGTCAAGGGATACTGTGAATACCTGTCCGGATATATGAGCGTTCTCCGCGATAGCCCGCACGCCCTGCATGGCGTCGCCTACCTGCACAACGCCGCGCAGTCCGACGTGGCAGACCTCTACGACCTGGTGCAGGACGACCGGACCAGGCTTTTCACGCAAACGACCAGGGGCGCGTTCGTCGATTATCTTCAGGACCGTTTTGCGCGGGCATCAGGCGCCGATGCCGCCGACCGATTTCTATCCAGCGACATAAGACCGTCACGTCAGCTACTTAAGGCGGCCGCTGCCGAGATCAAGAACCAGAATCAGTTCGTCCTCCTGGCGGAACAACAACTCGCCTACGAACTAGTCCTGCATGCTGTTGACCGGGCTCACAGGGGGGACTCCAAAACTGCCGTCATCGTGACCGGTGGTCCTGGCAGCGGCAAGAGCGTTATCGCTCTCGCCCTCCTCGGAGAGCTGTCCCGGCAGGGTCGGCCGGTACTGCATGCGACTGGTTCGCAGTCATTCACGCAGACTATGGCCGCTATGTCGGTAAAGGATCTACCGCGGTCAAGAGCATGTTCAAGTACTTCAACAACTTCGTGGACGCGCGACCGAACGGGCTAGAGTCCTGATCTGCGACGAAGCGCACCGGATCCGACAGGTTTCCGCCAACCGGTATACCCCAGCCTCGAACCGGACCGGGCGCCTCCAGGTCGATGAGCTGCTCGATGCGGCCCGAGTGCCGGTGTTCCTGCTCGACGAGCACCAAGTGGTGCGGCCCGGTGAGATCGGGACGGTCGAAGAAATCAGCCATCGTGCTGTCGCCAATGGAGTGAGGGTGCAGCAGGTCGACCTTGATGCGCAGTTCCGTTGTGGCGGCAGTCGCTTGTATGAGGACTGGGTACTCAGTCTGCTTGGCCTCGATGGGAAGGATCCGGTCAACTGGGCCGGAGATGATCATTTCGACGTGTCAGTCACCGAGTCACCTTATGAGTTGGAAGCGGTGCTACGTGATCGGCTAGCCGCAGGATACTCCGCTCGCATGACGGCCGGCTTCTGCTGGAGATGGAGCAATCCAGACGGTGACCGGCTCCTCCCCGACGTGGTAATCGGCGACTGGGCCCGGCCGTGGAACGCCAAGGGTGATCGGTCAGTGGGCAGCGCCCCGCCCAGCGCGCTGTGGGCGACGCTCGACGGCGGCTTCGATCAGGTCGGCTGCGTGTACACCGCGCAGGGCTTCGAGTACGACTGGAACGGCGTGATCGTCGGCCCTGACCTCCTTTACCGAGACGGGCAGGTGGTGACCGTGAGGAGCGCCAGTAAGGACCCGGCTCTCGTCCGGGGAGGTGTAAGCGATGCCCGGGCGGACCAACTCATCCGCAACACCTACAAGGTACTCCTCACCCGCGGACTGATGGGAACCGTCCTTTTTTCGACGGACGCTGAAACGCAGCAGTTCCTGGCGAGCGTGGTGGGCTGACGTCAGCACTCGATGACGTTGACGGCGAGGCCGCCGCGCGAGGTCTCCTTGTACTTGTCCAGCATGTCGCGGCCGGTCACGCGCATCGTGTGGATGGCCTTGTCGAGGGAGACGAAATGCCGGCCGTCGCCGCGCAGCGCCAGGCGGGCGGCGTGGATGGCGGTGATGGACGCGACCGCGTTCCGCTCGATGCACGGCACCTGGACCAGCCCGCCGACCGGATCGCAGGTCAGCCCGAGATTGTGCTCGATGCCGATCTCGGCGGCGTTCTCCACTTGCTCCGGCGTGCCGCCGAGGACCTCGGCCAGCGCGCCGGCCGCCATCGAGCAGGCGGACCCGACCTCGCCCTGGCAGCCGACCTCGGCACCGGAGATGGAGGCGTTCTCCTTGAACAGGACGCCGATGGCCGCCGCCGTCAGCAGGAACTGCTGCACTCCCTCCGGCGAGGCGCCCGGGACGAACCGGTCGTAGTAATGCAGCACTGCGGGGATGATGCCGGCGGCGCCGTTGGTGGGCGCGGTGACCACCCGGCCGCCGGCCGCGTTCTCCTCGTTGACGGCCAGCGCGTACAGCGTGACCCAGTCCATGGCGCGGAGCGGGTCATCGCCGTTCCGCTCGCAGGTGAGCTGCCGGAACAGGCGCGGCGCGCGGCGCTGGACCTTCAGCCCACCCGGGAGCATGCCGTCGGTGGCGCACCCGCGGCGCACGCACGCCTGCATTACCTGCCACAGCTCATCCAGGCCCGCCTGCACCTGCGCGGACGTCCGGCCCAGCGCCTGCTCGTTCTCCAGCATGACGGCTGAGATGGGCAGGCCGGTGCGCGCGGTGTGCGCCAGCAACTCCGCGGCGGTCGAGAACGGGTACGGCAGGACAGAAGTGTCCGGTGGGGTCGGCGCCTGCCCGGCTTCCGTCTCGTCCGTGACGAAGCCGCCGCCGACCGAGTAGTAGGCGCGCTCGGCTACCGCCGAGCCGGTGTCGTCATAGGCGGTGAAGCGCATCCCGTTGGGGTGGTAGCTGAGCTTCTGCCGGCGGTTGAACTCCAGGTGCTCGGCGACGGTGAACCCGATCTCGTGCTCGCCCAGCAGCCGGAGCGTGCCCCGCGTGCCCATGGCCGCCAGGCGGGCCGGTATCGCGTCTACGTCCACGGTGGCCGGCTGCTCGCCCTCCAGGCCGAGCAGGACGGCCTTGTCGCTCCCGTGGCCCTTCCCGGTCAGGCCCAGCGACCCGTACAGGCAGACCCGGACGGTCCGCACCGAGGTCAGCAGGCCTTCCTCGCGCAGGCCCTGGGCGAACATCCGGGCGGCCTTCATCGGACCGACGGTATGCGAGCTGGACGGGCCGATACCGACCTTGAAGAGGTCAAAGACGCTGATCACTATGGCTGGGCTCCACCGCGGGCGGATGTTCAGTGAAAGACTACGGTCCGGTCGCCGTTGAGCAGCACGCGGTGCTCCGCGTGCCAGGTCACCGCGCGCGCGAGCACCTGGGCCTCGACGTCGCGGCCCGCTTCAGCGAGGCGCTCCGGGGCGAGCGTGTGATCGACCCGGATCACGTCCTGCTCGATGATCGGCCCCTCGTCCAGGTCGGGGGTTACGTAGTGCGCGGTAGCGCCAACTAGCTTGACCCCGCGCGCGTGCGCCTGGTGGTAGGGCTTGGCACCCTTGAAGCTCGGCAGGAACGAGTGGTGGATGTTGATCGTGCGCCCCTCCACCTGCTTGCACACCTCGGCGGAGAGGATCTGCATGTACCGGGCCAGCACGATGAGATCGGCGCCCCCCTCGGCGATGACCTCGAGCAGCCGGGTCTCGGCCGCCGCCTTGGTCTGCGGCGTGATCGGGATGTGGTGGAACGGGATCCGGTAGGACCCGGCCAGCTCGGCGAAGTCGGGGTGGTTGGAGACCACGCCGACCACCTCCACGGGCAGCGCGCCGGTCTTCCAGCGGAACAGCAGGTCGTTCAGGCAGTGCCCGAGCCGGGAGACCATGATCAGGGTGCGCAACCGGGCGGCGGTGTCGTGCAGCTGCCAGGACATGTGGAAGGCCTCGGCCACCCAGGAGAAGTCGCGCTCCAGCTCGGCCAGGCCGAGGCCCGGCGGGGGCACGCTGAAGTGGACGCGCATGAAGAACCGCCCGTCCGGGCTCTCGCCGTACTGCTGACTGGCCAGGATGTTCCCCGAGTGCTGGACCAGGAAGCTGGCCACGGCATACACGATCCCCGGCTTGTCCGGGCAGGACAGCGTGAGCACGTACTCACGACCGGGTCCGATGCTCACAGCGCCTGCCTCAACGTTGCTTATTGCGCAACTCAATGCTTAATACGCAACAATTATGGCGTGGGAACGAGGGGGCGGTCAAGCAGCCGATAGCGTTGCGCTATGAGCAACAGGGCCGATCGGGTGAGAGGGTCGGGGGGGGCGGGCCGGGCGGACTCGGGCCCGATCCAGTCCGTGGACCGGGCGGTGGCCATCCTCGAGATCCTGGCCAGGGACGGGGAGGCCGGGGTCACCGAGGTGGCGCGCGAGCTTGACGTGCACAAGTCGACCGCATCCCGGCTGCTCGCGGCGCTCGACCGGCGGGAGCTCGTGACCCAGGACACGGCGCGGGGCAGGTTCCGGCTGGGCGTGGGGATCGTCCGCCTGGCCGGGGCAGCCACCCGCCGGCTCGACGTGGTCCAGGAGAGCAGGCCGGTCTGCCGGGCGCTGGCCCAGGAGGTGGGCGAGACCGTCAATATCGCCATCCTGTCGGGCCGCGACGCGCTCTACCTGGACCAGGTGGCGGGGCCTGCGGCGCTGTCGCCGCACAACTGGGCCGGGCAGCGCATCCCGCTGCACGCCACCTCGGACGGCAAGGTGCTGCTGGCCTACCTGCCATCGCCTGAAATCGCCGGGCACCTGACGCCGCTGCAGCGCTTCACTGACCACACCATCACCACCGGGTCCGGGCTGGCCCGGGCGCTGGCCGAGGTGAGGCGGCAGGGCTACGCGACCGCGGTCGAGGAACTCGAGGCGGGCCTGACGGCCGTCGCGGCGCCGGTCCGCAACGCCGAGGGGCGCGTGGTCGCCTCGATCAGCGCCTCGGGACCGAGCTTCCGCATCACGGCTGACCGCATCCCGGCCCTGGCCGACTCAGTCCGCCGCGCGGCCGCCGAGGTTTCCCGCCGCCTCGGCTGGACCGACCCCGGGACCGGCTAGCCCGCCTGGGGTCGGCCGTGAACAAATAGCGTGCTGTCGCGCGGCCGCCGAGGTCTTCCGCCGCCTCGGGGTGGACCGACCTCGGGACCGGTTAGTCGCCCAGTTCGCGGCGGCGGCGCTGGACGAAGTCGTCCAGTTCGGCGCGGATCGCGTCGTCGAGGGGGGGTGGCGAGAAATCGTCGAGCTTCTTGCGCCAGATCTCCCCGGCCCGGGCCGCGGTGTCCTTGGCGCCGAGCTTGAGCCAGCGCTCGAAGTTCGCGGTGGAGGACAGCATCGGCCGGTAGAAGCACTCGCGGAACCGCTCCATGGTGTGCGCCGCGCCGAGGAAGTGCCCGCCGTGCCCGACCTCCTCGTGGGCGCCGAACGCCAGTGACGCCTCGTCGATCTCCAGCGGCGTGAACTCGACCCGCAGCATCTTGAGCAACTCGATGTCGATGATGAACTTCTCGTAGCAGCTGACTAGCCCGCCCTCCAGCCACCCAGCCGCGTGCATGACGAAGTTGGTGCCGGTCAGGAACGTGGGCAGCAGCGTCATCAGCGCCTCGTACGCCGACTGCGCGTCCGCCGTCTGCGAAGAGTTCAGCCCGCCGCCGGTACGGAACGGGAGCCCGAAGTGCCGCGCCAGCTGCCCCGTGCACAGCAGCCCGATGGCCGATTCGGGCGTCCCGAACGCCGGCGAACCGGATTGCATGTCGATGTTGGACAGGAAGGACCCGAAGATCACCGGGCAGCCCGGCCTGATCAGCTGGGCCAGGGCGATCCCGGACAGGGCCTCGGCGAGCTGCTGGACCAGCGCGGCCGGGATCGTCACCGGCGACATCGCCCCCATGAGCAGGAACGGCGTCAGCACCACCGGCTGGTTGGCCCGGTTGTACTCGAACTGGGCGTCCAGCATCCGGTCGTCCCAGCGCAGCGGGGAGTTGCAGTTGATCAGCGAGATCGTGGCCGGCACCCGCTCGATCGCGTCCCGGCTGCCGAACAGGATCGACGTCATCGCGATCGTGTCGGCCGCGTTCGGGCCGGAGACCACGTTGCCCATGTAGACCTTGTCGGTCAGCGTCTGCAGCGCGTAGATCATGTCCAGGTGGCGGGAGTCCAGCGGCGCGTCGTTCGGCTCGCAGATCACCCCGCCCGCCGAGTCGAGCTCGTCAAACGCCTGGGACAAGCTGGCCAGCTGGCGGAAGTCCTGGAGCGTAGCCTCGCGGCGCACGTCGCCCTCGCGGACGAACGGGCAGCCGTACACCGCGCTGAACACCATGTGGTCGCCGCCGATGTGCACGGTGTGCGCCGGGTTGCGCGCCTGCACGTCGAACTCGCGCGGCGCCTTGGCCACCTGCTCCAGGACGAACTCCGGGTCGAGGTACACCACCTCGCCGTCCACCCGCTGCCCCGCCTTGGCGAACAGCTCGACGGCCTCCGGCTTGGCGAACTGGACGCCGATCTCGGAGACGATCCGGCGCCAGCCGCGGTCCAGCACGGCGATCGCGTCGGCGGAGAGGATCTCGTACCGCGGCATCGTATTGATGAACATCGCTCAGCCTTTCCGGGCGACCAGCGGGCCAAAGGTCTGGAACTTGACCGATTGTAGACCGGCTCCTACGATCACATAGTAGAACTAGGTCCCACAAAGTGGAACCGTGTCCCCGTACGAACGGAATCCCTGGATGAGTAACCAGAACGGCACCCAGGCGGTCGACCGAGCGGCTCGGCTGCTCTCGGAGGTCGTGCACTCGGCGGACCCGATGACGTTCACCGGGCTGAGCGCCGCCACCGGGCTGGCCAAGTCCACCACGTCCCGGCTGCTGCTCGCGCTCGAGCGCAACGGGCTGGTCCGCCGTGATGACCACGGCCGGTTCCTGCCCGGCGAGATGTTCGTCAGCTTCGCCTGGCGGGGCGGCGCCGAGGCCGGCCTGGTGGCCGTGGCGCAGCCATTCCTCGAACGGCTCGGCAAGGCGACCGGCGAGACGATCAACCTCGGCGTCGTCAGCAACGGGCTGGTCGAGCAGATCGCCCAGGTGGACAGCACCTACTTCATCGGCGGCACCAACTGGATCGGGCTCTCGGTGCCGCTGCACTGCTCGGCGCTCGGCAAGGTCCTGCTCGCCTACGGCGCCGCTCAGCTACCGCCGGACAAGCTGGAACGGCGCACCGACAAGACCATCACCACCGACGCCGCGCTGCGGCCCGAGCTGGCCGGCGTGCGCGCCCGCGGCTACGCGATCACCGACGAGGAACTGGAGCCGGGCCTGATCGCGGTGGCCGCGCCGGTCCACGGCTTCGACGGCGCCGTGGTCGCGGCGCTCTCGGTGTCGGCCCCGGCCAGCCGGATGACCAGGGACCGGGTGAGCGCGGCCGCCGGGTACTGCGTCGCCGAGGCCGCGGGCCTGTCCGCGGTGCTCGGCTACCGGCAGCGAGCGTCCAGGCAGAACCGGAAGGCGGGTGCAGCGTGAGCGAAGGCACCCTCGAGGCGAGCGGAGAAGTACAGTGACGCGCGAGGAACTACTCAGCCAGCTGTACGACGACACGCTGGTCGGGAACCGGCCGGCGGTCCTGGACCTGACTAATCAGGGCCTGGCCCAGGGGATCCGCCCGGAGGAACTGCTCTACGAGGCGCTGATCCCGTCGCTGGAGGAGGTGGGCGCCAGGTTCGAGCGCGGCGACTTCTTCGTGCCCGAGATGCTCATCGCCGGCAAGGCGATGGCCGGCGCGCTGGAGATCCTGCGCCCGCTGCTGGCCGAGACCGGGGTCGAGACCATCGGCACGATCGTGATGGGCACGGTCAAGGGAGACGTGCACGACATCGGCAAGAACCTGGTCAACATCATGTTCGAGGGTGCCGGGTTCCACGTCATCGACCTCGGCGTGCAGGTCGCGCCGGAGAAATTCGTCGCGGCCATCCAGGAGTACAAGCCCGACATCGTCGGGTTCTCCGCGTTCTTGACCACCACGATGCCGATGTTCAAGGCGAACATCAACGCGCTGCAGAAGTCCGGGCTGCGCGACCAGGTCATCGTGATGGTCGGCGGCGCCCCGGTCACCCAGGAGTACGCCGACGTGGTAGGCGCGGACGGATACGCGGCCGACGCGTCGGCGGCCGTGGTCCGGGCCAAGGAACTGCTGCAGCGCCGCAGGGCGCTGGCCAGCGCCTGACGGAACCCGAGCCGGAGGGAACCAACCGTGCACACCATCGTGTCCTCGGCGACCAAGACGGTCCGGATCGGCGACGACCAGCCGTTCGCGATCATCGGCGAGCGGATCAACCCGACCGGCCGGAAGATCTTCCAGCTCCAGTTGCGTAACGGCGACCTGTCCCGCGTCGAGATCGACGTCAAGGAGCAGGTGGACGGCGGGGCCATGCTCCTCGACGTCAACATGGGCACCCCGCTGGCCGACGAGGCCGAGCTGATGACGCGGGCCGTCACGCTGATCCAGGGACTGACCGACCTGCCGCTGGTCATCGACTCCTCGATCATCGAGGTGCTCGACGCGGGCCTGGCCGCCTACCAGGGCAAGGCGCTGGTCAACTCGGTCACCGCCGAGGACGAGCGGATGGAGGCGATCCTGCCGCTGGTGAAGAAGTACGGCGCCGCGGTCATCGGCCTGCCCAACGACGAGGAGGAGATCCCCGAGGACCCGGCCCGCCGCGTCGAGCTGGCCCGCAAGCTCATCCACGTCGCGACGGAGAAGTACAAGATCGCCATCGAGGACATCGTCATCGACCCGCTGGCCATGCCGGTCGGCGCGGACACCCTGCACCCGACCCGGACGATCGAGACGATCGCCATGCTCAGGGACGAGTTCGGGGTGAACATGACGCTGGGCGCGTCGAACGTGAGCTTCGGGATGCCGGACCGGCACTCGATCGCCGCGTCGTTCCTGCCCATCGCGATCCGGGCGGGCCTGACCAGCGCCATCATGGACGCGCGCTCGCCGCAGATCGTCCGCGCGGTCAAGGCCGCCGACCTGGTCCTGGGCCGCGACGAGTGGGGCGCGTCCTGGATCGCCGCGCACCGGGCCCAGCAGGCCAGGGAGCAAGCAGCGGCTCAAGCCCAGCAGCCAGGTGGCCCGTGAGCGTAACCGACGACGCCGCACACAACTCCGTTCGGGTAAATCTGCTCTTCAATGAGCGGCCGGTCCGCGTTCCGTACGGCGTGACGCTGTTCGACGCGGCCAGCTGGAACGGCATCGCCATCGACTCCACGTGCGGCGGGCACGGGACGTGCAAGAAGTGCCGGATCAGGATCGCCGAGGACGCCCCCGTGCCGTCCAGCCTGGACGTCCGGGCGTACACCGCCGAGGAGCTGAAGCAGGGGTGGCGGCTCGCCTGCCGGACCATCGCGACGCAGGATACGGTCGTCGAGGTCCCGCCGCTGACCACCCGCCCGAAGGCCGCCACCGTCGGCGTAGGCCGGCAGGTCATCCTGCGCCCCGCCGTGCAGAAGCGGTACCTGGAGCTCGCCGAGCCGACCCTGGCCGATCAGGCCAGCGACCTCGAGCGCGTACTCGCGCAGCTCGATGACCTGGAGCCCCGGGCCGAGCTGTCCGTGCTGAAGACCCTCGGCCGGACGCTGCGCGCGGCCGACTACAAGGTCACCGCGGTGGTCGTCGACGACGTGCTGATCGACGTCGAGCCCGGCGACACGACGATGCGCCGGTTCGGCCTCGCCTTCGACCTCGGCACCACCACGGTCGTGGCCACCCTCCTCGACCTCTCCACCGGGACCCCGGTGGCGGTGGAGTCCACGCTCAACAAGCAGCAGCCGTTCGGTGCCGACGTGATCACCAGGATCAGCGCCACGATGATGGACCCCGGCGCGCTCGACAAGCTTCAGCAGCTCGCGCAGGAGACCCTCGCTGAGCTGGCCCAGGCGGTCTGCACGGCGGGTGAGGTCGCGCCGCGCGAGGTGTACGAGGTGGCGCTGGCCGGCAACGCCACGATGACCGCCATCGTGCTCGGCATCGACCCCGAGCCCCTCGGCATGGCGCCGTTCATCTTGTCCACCCGGCTGTTCCCCGAGGTGCTCGCCGCCGACGTGGGCCTGGCGGTGCACCCCAGGGCGCGGGCGGTGGTGTTCCCGGCGTTCGGCGCCTACGTGGGCGGCGACATCACGGCCGGGCTGCTGGCGAGCGGGATGGACCGGGACGCCCGGGTCAGGCTGTTCATCGACATCGGGACCAACTGCGAGATCGTCCTGGGCAACCGGGACTGGCTGCTGGCCACCGCCGCCCCGGCCGGGCCGGCCTTCGAGGGCGCCGCGATCCGGTGCGGGATGCGCGCCGCCGAGGGCGCCATCGAGGTGGTCACGATGACCGCGGCCGAGGTGAGCCTCAAGGTGATCGGCGACGCCGAGCCGCTGGGGCTCTGCGGCTCCGGCCTGGTCGACGCGGTGACCGGCCTGGTCAGGACGGGCCTGCTCGAGGAGTCCGGCCGGTTCATCTCCGAAGAGGAAGCGCGAGCCCGGGTGCCCGGCCTGGCCGACCGGCTGACCATGGTCGGGCAGGAACGGGTGTTCGTGCTGCACTGGCGGGGAGCGCCCGAGGACAGCATCTACCTGTCCCAGCGCGACGTCCGCGAGCTGCAGTTCGCCAAGGCGGCGATCGCCACCGGCTGGCGCGTCCTGCTGGAGGAGGCCGGCCTCGCCGAGGACGACGTCAAGCAGGTGCTGCTGGCCGGGTCGTTCGGCAGCTACCTGTCGGCCGCCAGCGCGATCAGGATCGGGCTGGTCCCGAAGGTGCCCGTGCTGCGCGTGGTGTCGGCCGGGAACGTGGCCGGCGAGGGCGCGAAGATGGCGCTGCTCAGCCTGCGCGAGCGGGCCGGCGGCCTGGCGCTGCTCGAGGAGGTGAGGTATGTCGAGCTGTCCGACCGGGCCGGGTTCAACGACCAGTTCATCGAGCAGCTGCCCTTCCCGCGGGCTTGACGTCATCGCCTGCGGGGCGCTCGCTGGGCACGTCCGGGAGATCGTTGCGCGCCGCGGGTGGCCGGTCGCCGTACGGTCCCTGCCCGCGGTCCTCCACAACCGGCCGCAGAAGATCACCCTTTTGGCCGAACGACTCGTGGTGTCTGCCCTGGGATCAGGCCGGGGGGTCGCGCTGGCCTACGCCGACTGCGGGACCTACGGCGGGCTGGACGCCCTGTGCGCCAGGTACGGCGTCCGCCGCCTGCCCGGCCTGCACTGCTACGACGTCTTCGCCGGGCCTTCGAAGGTGGCGGCGATGTTCGAGGCCGAGCCGGGCACCTACGTGCTCACCGACTTCCTGCTGCGCAGCTTCGACCGCAGCGTGCTGGCCGAGCTGGGGTTGGATAGGCACCCGGAGCTCTGGTCCGATTATTTCGGGCACTACCGGCGGCTGGTCTGGCTGGCGCAGGAGCCCTCCCCGGCGCTGGCGGCCGAGGCGGACCGGGTCGCGGCGCTGTTCGGCCTGCCGCTGACGCGGGTCGACACCGGGGTCAGCCGGCTGGAGGCGGCCCTCGCTTCGCTGGTCGAGGAGGCGTTATGAGCTCGCTGGATGCGCTGCTCCGGGACCCCAGGTACGAGGTGTTCCCGGCCAAGGGCACCGAACAGGCGGTCCTGGAGTGGGTGCCGCGCGGGATGACCGTGACCGTCACCGCGTCGCCGGTCAAGGGCCTGGATGCCACGATCGACCTCACCGAGCGGCTGGCGGCGCGCGGGTACCGGGTCGTCCCGCACCTCGCGGCCCGCTCCGTGACCGGCGACGAGCACCTGGCGGACATCATCGCGCGGCTGAAGGCCGTCGGCGTGGACGACGTGTTCGTGCCTGGCGGGGACGCGACGCACCCGGCTGGGCCGTTCGACAGCGCGCTGCCGCTGCTCGAGCGGCTGGCCGAGCTGGGCAGCCCGTTCAGCCGGATCGGGATCACCGGGTACCCGGAGAGCCACCCCAAGATCCATGACGACATCACCATCCAGGCGATGTGGGACAAGCGCAAGTACGCCAGCTACATCGTGAGCAACGTCTGCTTCGACGCGGCCCAGCTCAGCCGATGGATCCAGCGGATCAGGACCCGCGGGGTGACCTTGCCGCTGTACGTGGGGCTGGCCGGGCCGGCCGAGCGGACGCGCCTGCTGCGGATGGCCGCGGTGGCCGGCGCGTCGGAGTCGGCCAGGTTCATCAGCAGGCACCCGAGCTGGATCCTGCGGTTCTGGGTGCCCGGGGGGTACAGCCCGGACCGGCTGCTCGACCGCGCGGCGGCCGTGCTGACCGCACCCGGCTCGGGCGTGACCGGCCTGCACCTGTTCACCTTCAACCAGCTCCAGCAGTCCGAGCAGTGGCGACGGGCGGCCCTGGAGCGAACTGGCCTCGACAAACGACTACTGGCGGGTTGACATCCATGACTGAAACTCCGGCCCGGGCCAGCGCCGTCATCATCGGCGCGGGCATCGTCGGCAACAGCCTCGCTCACCACCTCGCGCTGCTCGGCTGGCGGGACCTGGTCCTGGTGGACAAGGGCCCGATGCCGAACCCGGGCGGCTCGACCGGGCACGCGTCGAACTTCATCTTCCCGATCGAGTACTCCAAGATGATGTTCGAGCTGACCAAGGACAGCACCGAGCAGTACACCGAGCTCGGCGTGTTCACGCAGAGCGGCGGGCTCGAGGTGGCGCGGACCCCGGAGCGCATGCAGGAGCTGCGCCGGCGGTGCTCCCAGGCCAAGTCGTGGGGGATCCCGGCTGAGCTCCTTTCGCCCGGCGAGGTGAACAAGCTGGTGCCCTACCTGGACGAGTCGGTCATCCTGGGCGGCGCGCACTTCCCCACCGTGGGCGTGGTCGACTCGCTGCGGGCCGGCACGCTGATGCGGGAGCGGGCTTTGCAATCCGGCGCGCTGACTGTGCTGGCGGGCACCGAGGTGCACGGCATCTCGGTTGCCGGTGGCCGGGTCCGCGGGGTGACGACCAGCGCGGGGGAGATCTCGACGGACAATGTCGTCATCTGCTGTGGCGTCTGGTCGCCGCGGATCGCGCGGATGGCCGGAGCCAGGCTGGCTCTTACTCCGGTCGTCCACCAGATGATCAGCGTGGGGCCGATCGCGCTGTTCGCCGACACGCCCGGGGAGATCTTCTACCCGATCGTCCGGGACGTGGACACGAACATGTACGAACGCCAGCACGGCGGTGACATGGAGGTCGGCTCGTACGCGCACCGGCCGATCGTCGTCCCGCCCGACGAGATCCCGTCGATCGAGGAGTCGGTGCTCTCGCCGACCGAGCTGCCGTTCACCCAAGACGACTTCGACCCGCAGCTGGCGGAGGCCCTGGAGCTGATGCCAGAGCTGCTCGGCGACGAGCGGGCCGGGATCAGGTACGCGATCAACGGCCTGATCTCCATGACCCCCGACGGGCACCCGATACTCGGCGAGATGCCGGAGGCCAGGGGGCTGTGGGCGGCGGCGGCGAGCTGGATCAAGGAGGGCCCGGGCTGCGGGCGCGCGGTGGCCGAGCTCATGTCGGGCCGGGTGCCCACGGTGGACGTGCACGAGGCGGACGCGGCCCGGTTCTACCCGCACCAGCGCACCACCGCGCACGTCCGCGCGCGGGCGCGCGAGGGCTTCAACAAGATGTACGGGATCGTCCACCCGGCCGAGCAGTGGGAGTCCAGCAGGCCGGTGCGGGTCAGCCCGGTGTACGAGCGGGAACGCGCGCTCGGCGCGTACTTCTACGAGACCGCGGGCTGGGAGCGGCCGTTCTGGTACGCCTCGAACGCTCCCCTGCTCGACCGGTACGCCGGGCGGCTGATGGAGCGCCCGGCGGAGTGGGAGTCGCGCTGGTGGTCGCCGGTCATCAACGCCGAGCACCTGGCCATGCGGGACGCCTGCGCGCTGGTCGACCTGTCGGCGTTCGCGATCCTGGAGATATCGGGGCCCGGCGCGCTCGAGGCGGCGCAGAACCTGTCGGTCGCCCAGGTGAACGTCGCGAACGGCCGCGTGGTCTACACGTCCTGGCTGGATGAGAAGGGCGGGTTCCGGGCCGACCTGACGGTCATGCGCCTGGCCGAGGACCGGTTCCGGGTGGTGACCGGCGGCGCGACCGGGCGCAGCGACGCCAAGTGGATCCTTGATCACCTGCCGGCTGACGCTTTTCTGGCCGATCTGACTTCGGCCTGGACCACGATCGGGCTATGGGGCCCGCGGGCGCGCGACATCTTGGCGGCCGTGACTTTTGAGGATGTGTCGCACGCCGGGTTCCCGTTCGGCACCTGCCGCGAGATCGAGGTCGGCAACGTCGTCGTGCTCGCGTCGCGCATCTCCTACGTGGGCGAACTCGGCTGGGAGCTGCACGCGCCGATCGAGGAGGGCGCCCGGCTGTGGGACGCCCTGTGGGAGGCCGGGCAGCCGCACGGGCTGGTCCCCGCGGGCATCGGCGTGTACGGCACCACCGGGCGGCTGGAGAAGGGGTACCGCTCCTTCGGCGCCGAGCTCACCCCCGACTACACGCTGACCGAAGCCGGCATGACCAGGCCGAAGGTCAAGGAGCAGCCGTTCATCGGCAAGGAGGCGTACCTGCGGCAGCGGGAGGAGCCGCCGTGCGCGATCTTGTGCACGCTGACCGTGGACTCGCACGCGTCGGCGGACGGCACGCCGCGCTACATGCTCGGCGGCGAGCCGATCCTGACCCCGGCCGGCGAGCGCCTGGTGGACGCCAAGGGGCGGCCGTCCTACGTGACCAGCGCGGGCTCGGGCCCCTCGGTCGGCAGCTCACCTGCTGATGGCCTACCTGCCCCCGGATTACGCGGTCGAGGGCGGCTCGCTGCTCGTGGAGTACATGGGCGAGCAGTACCCGGTGACGGTCGCGGTGGCCGGCTCCACCCCGCTGTTCGACCCGACCAATGAGCGGGTCAGGAGCTAGCGCCGTGGAGATCCTGGTCTGCGTCAAGCGCGTGCCGACCGTGGGCGGCAAGATCGCGGTGACCCCGGACGGGCAGGAGGTGGACACCCGGATGTCCGGGTTCTCGATCAGCCCGCACGAGGAGTGCGCGGTCGAGGAGGCGGTCCAGATCACCGAGCGGGCCGGCGGCACGGTATCGGTGCTGACCCTGGGCCCCGAAGCGGCGATCGACCAGCTCCGCGACGCGCTCGCCCTCGGCGCCGGGCGGGCGGTCCTGCTGGAGACCGACGGCCGCGAATGGGGCCCGATCGCGACCGCCGCGGCCATCGCCGCCGAGGTCCGGGCGCACCCGTACGACCTGGTGCTGCTGGGCAACGAGGCGGCCGACACCGGCGACTACCAGGTCGGCATCAGGCTCGCGCACGAGCTCGGCTGGCCCGTCGCCACCGGGATCAAGAACCTGACGGTGTCCGCGGACGGCGTGGTCGCGCGCCGGGAGTACCGGGGGGTCGAGGAGGCCTATTCGCTTCCCCTACCCGCGGTGGTCACCGTCAAGGAGGGCATCAACCTGCCGCGCTACCCGTCGCTGCCGGGACGGCTGCGGGCCAAGCGCGCCACCGTCGAGCGCTCGGCTCCGGGCTGGTCCGCCGAAGGGCTAAGCAAGCAGGCGCTGCGCGTGCCGGCCTCCAGCAAGCACGAGGCCACCGTGCTGGGCCACGGCGCCGATGCGGTACCCGAGCTCGTCCGGATCCTTGACGAACTGGGAATCCTGTCTTGACATCCTCCGCTGCCCCGAAGGGCGGGGATTTCAGCCGCAACCTGCGGTCGCGCTGTAGGTTCGCGGTTCCTCGGCCCGGCCTCCCGGAAGCCTCCCCGCGCAGCCACGGCATGCCCTGCCGCGGTTCATGCCAGATGGTGCAGGTGCCCGCTTGGTTCTTACGGACAACTCTACGGTATCACTTCGCACTGACATTCTAGGGGAGGTGAGGCGGCGATGACCGTCCTAGTCCTCGTGGAACTCGACAACGGAGACCCTGCGGACGCCTCGCTCCGGGCGCTGACGCTGGCCCGGACGCTGGGGGACACTTCTGTCCAGACAGTTGTGTTCGCGGAGTCGGCGAACGTCCCGGCTGCCGCGCTGGCCGGGTACGGCGCCACCGACGTGTACGTGATCGAGCCGGGCGCGCTGGACGGGTACGCGCCGCAGGCTTGGGCGCGGGCCCTGGCCGGGCTCGCGGCGGAGACCGGCGCGACCGCGGTGCTGGCGGCCGGGACTGACCGCGGTAACGAGGTGCTGGCGCATCTGGGCGCGATCACCGGGTTGCCGATGGCCGCGAACTGCACGATCGTCACCCCCGACGGCGGGCAGACGCACCGGCTCGTGCGGCACCGGTGGGCCGGGCTGCTGCTCGAGGACTCCGTCATGGAGGCCCCCATCGCGCTGTTCACGGTGGCCACTGAGGCGGTGGCGCCCGTTTCCGCGGAAACGCCTGCCGCCATCGCGATGCACGTCTACAAGCCCGAGCTAGCCGAAGGCGACCTGCGCGTCCGGGCGGTGGAGTCGCCGGCCGGCGCGGGGGGTGCGTCCCTGGCCACGGCCCGGGTCGTGGTCGGCGGCGGGCGCGGCGTGGGCGGACCTGACGGGTTCGCTCCGCTTGAGGAACTGGCCGGCCTGCTCGGCGGCGTGGTCGGCGTCTCCCGCGTTGTTACCTCCGAAGGCTGGCGCCCGCACAAGCAGCAGGTCGGCCAGACCGGGACCAAGATCACCCCTGAGCTGTACCTGGCCTGCGGGATCAGCGGCGCGATCCAGCACATCGCCGGCTGCGGGGGCGCCAAGCACATCATCGCGATCAACACCGACCCCGGCGCCCCCATCCTGGCCCACGCCGACTACGCGGTCATCGGCGACCTGCACCAGGTCATTCCCGCCCTGGTTGCGGCCCTGCGCGCCCGCTAGGTCAGGTCCGCCGCGGGCCGACATGACCGAACGACCCCGGATAATCGCCACATGATGGGAAAGTGGTAAAGGCCGGGTCAGCGTGAGGGGATGGGAAACTGTGACGGCGATTGCCGTATGGCCGGGTGACAGCTACCCGCTGGGGGCCACCTACGACGGCGCGGGAACGAACTTCGGGCTGTTCTCCGAGGTCGCTCAGCGCGTGGAGCTGTGCCTGTTCGACGACGACGGCACCGAGAACCGGATCGACCTGCGCGAGGTGGACGGGTTCGTCTGGCACGCGTACCTGCCCGGAGTCGGCCCGGGCCAGCGCTACGGATACCGGGTGCACGGCCCGTACCACCCGGCGGCCGGGCAGCGGTGCAACCCGGCCAAGCTGCTGCTCGACCCGTACGCCAAGGCGATCGAGGGCAGCGTCAGCTGGGGCCAGCCGGTGTACTCCTACCAGTTCGGGCACCCGGACCGGCGCAACAATGCTGACTCCGCGCCGTACGTCCCGCGCTCGGTCGTGATCAACCCGTTCTTCGACTGGACCCATGACCGGCCACCGCGCACGCCCTACCACGAGACGGTGATCTACGAGGCGCACGTGCGGGGCCTGACCAAGGAGCACCCGGTCGTGCCCGAGGAGCAGCGCGGGACCTACCTGGGCCTGGCGCACCCGGCGGTCATCTCGCACCTGCGCGGGCTGGGCGTCACCGCGATCGAGCTGATGCCGGTGCACCAGTTCGTGACCGACAACCACCTGAACGACCGGGGCCTGCATAACTACTGGGGCTACAACACCATCGGGTTCTTCGCACCGCACAACGTCTACTCCGCCAGCGGCAGCCGCGGCCAGCAGGTGCAGGAGTTCAAGTCCATGGTCCGCACCATGCACGAGGCCGGGATCGAGGTCATCCTCGACGTGGTGTACAACCACACCGCCGAGGGCAACCACCTCGGGCCGACCCTGTCGTTCCGCGGCATCGACAACGCCGCCTACTACCGGCTGGTCGACGACGACCGGCGGTACTACATGGATACCACCGGCACGGGAAACAGCCTGCTCATGCGGCACCCGCACGTGCTCCAGATGATCATGGACTCGCTGCGGTACTGGGTCCTGGACATGCACGTGGACGGATTCAGGTTCGACCTGGCCGCCGCGCTGGCCCGGCAGTTCCACGAGGTGGACCGGCTGTCGGCGTTCTTCGACCTGGTCCAGCAGGACCCTGTGGTCTCCCAGGTCAAGCTGATCGCCGAGCCGTGGGACGTGGGCGACGGCGGGTACCACGTCGGCAACTTCCCCCCGCTGTGGAGCGAATGGAACGGCAAGTACCGCGACACGATCCGGGATTTCTGGCGCGGTCAGTCCGCGACGCTCCCCGAGTTCGGCTCCCGGATCACCGGGTCCAGCGACCTGTACCAGCAGGACAGCAGGCGCCCGGTCGCCTCGGTCAACTTCGTCACCGCCCACGATGGCTTCACCCTGGCCGATCTAGTCTCCTACGACCACAAGCACAACGAGGCCAACGGCGAGGACGGGCGGGACGGCACCGACGACAACCGGTCATGGAACTGCGGGCACGAAGGTCCCACCGACGACCCGGCCGTCCTGGCGCTGCGCGCCAGGCAGAAGCGCAACTTCCTGACCACGGTGCTGCTGTCGCAGGGCGTGCCGATGCTGCTCGCGGGCGACGAGATGGGCCGCACCCAGCAGGGCAACAACAACGCGTACTGCCAGGACAACGAGATCTCCTGGGTGAACTGGGCCGTCTACGACCACGACGAAGGCGACCAGGCGCTGTTCGACTACGTGCGCGCGCTCATCCGGCTCCGCGCCGAGCACCCGGTATTCCGGCGCCGGAAGTTCTTCCGCGGCCAGCCTCCCCGCGGCGGACGCCAGCGGCTGGGAGACATCGCGTGGTTCACCCCGGTCGGCCAGGAGATGACCGGGGAGGACTGGGACGCGGGATTCGCCAAGTCGCTTACCGTGTTCCTGAACGGCCAGGCGATCACCGAACCGGGCCGCCATGGGGAGCGGGTCTTCGATGACTCGTTCCTGCTCTTGTTCAACGCCAGCGAGCACGACCTGGTCTTCGCCATCCCGCCGCGCCGGTACGGCCAGCGATGGACCACCGTGCTTGACACGGCGCTGCCGCGGGCAGACCTCGAGGACGCCAGCACCGTAAAACCGGGAGACATGACGACCGTGATCAACCGCTCGCTCCAGTTGCTACGCCGTGGCTGACCTGGCCGGTGCCGCGGCCGCCCGGATCCCCCTGGCCACGTACCGGCTGCAGCTGACGCCGGCTTTCGGGTTCGCGGCGGCGGCCGAGCAGGCCGACTACCTGGCCGCCCTCGGCGTGACGCACGTCTACCTCTCGCCCATCCTGCAGGCCAGTCCCGGGTCCCGGCACGGCTACGACGTGGTGGACCATTCGCGGGTCTCGGCCGACCTCGGCGGTGAGGATGAGTTCCGCTCGATGGTCGAGGTGTTCCACCGGTACGGCCTCGGGGTGGTCGTCGACGTCGTGCCCAATCACATGGCCAGGCCGACGCCCGAGTCGCTCAGCAAGCAACTGTGGTCGGTGCTGGCCGAGGGCAAGAGATCGCGGTACGCGCACTGGTTCGACGTCGACTGGGCCGCGCAGGACGACAAGCTGCTCATGCCGATCCTGGCCGGGCCCCTTGAGAAATGCCTGCCCGACCTGGTCATCGACACCGCCCTGCGGTCACCGGACGGCGACGGGCACCGCGGGCCGGTGCTGCGATACTTCGACCACGTGCTGCCCCTGCGGGACGGCGTCGCCGACCTGCCGCTCGGCGTACTGCTGGCCCAGCAGCACTACCTGCTCGCCGACTGGCACGACGCGGCCACCGAGCTGAACTGGCGGCGGTTCTTCGACATCGACACGCTCATCGCGATCCGGGCCGAAGACCCCGACGTCTTCGACGCCACCCACCAGGTCCTGCTGCGCCTGTACCACGAGGGGCTGATCGACGGCCTGCGCGTTGACCACCCGGACGGCCTGGCCGACCCGGCCGGTTACCTGGCCAGGCTGTCCGAGGCGACCGGCGGGGCCTGGGTGGTGGTGGAGAAGATCCTCGCGTCCGGCGAGGAACTGCCCGCCTGGCCCTGCGCCGGGACCACGGGTTATGACGCGCTGGCCCTGGTCGGCGGGCTGTTCGTGGACCCGGCCGGCGCGGCGCCGCTCACCGAGGAGTACGTCAGGTTCGCCGGCGGGAAGCGGCACTTCGCCGAGGTGGCGCGGATCGCCAAGCGCGGTATCGCAGACGCCACGTTCAGCGCCGAATTGGCCAGGCTCACCCGGCTGTTCGCCCGCGCCGACTATCCGGCGCTGGCCGAATACGCCGGGACTGACCTGCACGACGTGCTGGCCGAACTGATGGCGGGGTTCGGCGTCTACCGGGCGTACGTCACCGCGGGCGAGCCGCCGCCGGAATCCTCGGTGGACGCGATGACGGCCGCGGCCGACCTGGCCCGCGAGCACCTGGATCCGAGGCTGCACCCCGCCATCGACGCGGTGTGCGGCGCGGTCCTCGGCCTCGGCGCGATGGCCGGTGACGAAGCACGGCAGACCGCGCGCGAGGAACTGGTCGTGCGGTTCGGCCAGACCACGGGCCCGGTGCTGGCCAAGGGGGTGGAAGACACCGCGTTCTACCGGTGGCCGCGGCTGACCGCACTGAACGAGGTGGGCGGCGATCCGGACGTGTTCGGCGTCAGCCCGGAAGAGTTCCACGCGGCCGCGGAGCGCCTCGATGCGCGGTGGCCGGCCACCATGACCACGCTGTCGACGCACGACACCAAGCGGCAGGAGGACGTGCGCGCCCGGCTCGCCGTGCTCGCCGAGTGGCCGGAGGAGTGGGCGCACCAGGTCGCCGAGTGGCGCGGCCTGGCCCTGTGGCTCACCGACGGCGCCGCGGCCCAGGCCACCGAGCGGGCCCCCGATCCCGACCTCGATTACCTGATGTGGCAGACCCTGGTCGGCGCCTGGCTCGTCGGCTCAGAACGCCTGCGCGGGTACCTCAGGAAGGCCATGCACGAGGCCAAGACGCGGACCTCCTGGACCATGCCGAACGCCGGATACGAGTCGGCCGTCCTCGGCCTGGCCGACGCCGTGCTCGCCGACCCGGAACTGACCGCGGGCATCGCCGGCTTCGTGGCCAGGATCGCTCCGGACGCCAGGGTCAACTCCCTCGGCGCCAAGCTCGTCCAGCTCACCATGCCGGGGGTTCCCGACGTCTATCAGGGGTGCGAGCTCACCGGCCTGTCCCTGGTCGACCCGGATAACCGCAGGCCGGTGGACTACGGGCGCCGCAGGCGACTGCTCGCGACGCTCCAGGCCAGCCCGGACCAGGCGAGCGGCCTCGACGCGGAGAAACTCCTCGTCACCACCCGCGCGCTGTGGCTGAGGCGGGACCACCCCGACTGGTTCGCCGGCGGGTACCTCTCCCTGGCGGCCGAGGGTCCGGCCGCGGAACACGCGGTCGCCTTCCTGCGCGGCGAGCACGCGGTCACCGTCGCCACCCGGCTGCCCGCCGGGCTGCGCCGGCGCGGCGGGTGGGCGGACACCGTCCTGCCGCTGCCCGAGCTGCACTGGTGGGACGTGCTGACCGGGACCAGGCACGCCGGCCTGCGACCGCTGCTTTCCGAACTGACCTGGCGCCTCCCCGTGGCGCTGCTGATCCCGGAGCGGATCTACCTCGCCGGACAGGACCAGCTGGACGACGGTGGCCTGGCGTGACCGCCTTCCGCGTATGGGCCCCGGTCGCGGGCCGGGCCGAGGTTGAGGTCGCGGGTCAGCGCTACCCGATGAGCCGGGAAGCCGCTCCGCCGTCCCGGGACTGGCCGGGATGGTGGAGCGCCGAGGTGCCCGGGGCGGCGGATGCCGGGGCTCCTGGGGTCGGCACCGACTACGGGTTCAGGCTGGACAACGGCGAGCTCCTGCCCGACCCCCGGTCGCTGCGCCAGCCGTTCGGGATCAGCGGCCCGAGCCGCACGTACGATCACTCCGCGTTCGGCTGGACGGACCGGCGCTGGCGCGGCGGCCCGCTGCACGGGTCGGTGATCTACGAGCTGCACGTCGGGACGTTCACCGCCGAGGGCACCTTCGACGGCGCCATCGGGCGCCTCGATCACCTCCGCGACCTCGGCGTGCACACCATCGAGCTCATGCCGGTCGCGGCGTTCCCCGGCCGCCACGGCTGGGGCTACGACGGGATCAACCTGTGGGCGGTGCACGAGCCGTACGGCGGGCCCGACGGGCTCAAGCGGTTCGTCGACGCCTGCCACGCGCGCGGCCTGGCCGTCCTGCTGGACGTGGTGTACAACCACATCGGCGCGGGCAACCAGCTGAACGCGTTCGGGCCGTACCTGACCGACGCGCACGTGACCCCCTGGGGTCCCGCGGTGAACCTGGACCAGCCGGGCTCGGACGAGGTACGCGCGTTCCTCATCGGCAACGCGCTGATGTGGCTGCGCGACTACCACCTGGACGGGCTGCGGCTGGACGCGGTGCACACGCTGGAAGACCACCGCGCGATGCACTTCCTCGAAGAGCTCGCGGCCGAGGTCCAGGCGCTGGCGGCCTGGCTCAACCGCGAGCTGGTGCTCGTCGCCGAGTCCGATGCCAACAATCCCCGCCTGGTCACCTCCCGCGAGGCGGGCGGTTACGGGCTCACGGCCCAGTGGAGCGACGACTTCCACCACGCGGTGCACGCCGCGATCACGGGTGAGCGCCAGGGCTACTACTGCGACTTCGGGTCGCTGGCCGCGCTGGCCAAGACCTACACCAGGGTGTTCTTCCACGACGGAACCTGGTCCGCCTTCCGCGGGCGGACGCACGGGCGCCAGGTGGACATCTTCCGCGTGCCCGCGCACCGCTTCCTCGGTTACCTGCAAGATCACGACCAGGTCGGCAACCGCGCCGTCGGCGACCGGGTATCCGCGACCCTGCCCGCCGACCTGGTCAAGGTCGGCGCAGGACTCGTGCTGACCGGGCCGTTCACGCCCATGCTGTTCATGGGTGAGGAGTGGGCCGCGGACACCCCCTGGCAGTACTTCACCGATCACATCGACCCCGGGCTGGCCCGGGCCGTCGCCGAGGGGCGCAAGGCCGAGTTCGCCGCGCACGGCTGGAACCCGGCCGACGTGCCCGACCCGCAGGATGAGGCGACCTTCCTGCGGTCCAAGCTCGACTGGGCCCAGCCCGAGCGCGAGCCCTACCGCGGCATGCTGGCCTGGTACCGCGAGCTGATCGCGCTGCGCCGCAAGCGGCCCGAGCTGACCGACCCACGCCTGGACCGGGTGAGCGCCGACTACGACGAGGATGCGGGGTGGCTGATGGTCCGGCGGGGGCCGCTCCGGATCGCGGTCAACCTCGGCGCCCAGACCCGCCGGCTGCACCTAGGGCAGCCGGCGGTCGCCGTTCTCGCCGCGTCCAGCCCGGGGATCGCGATCCAGGATGAATCCGTGACGATTCCCCCCGCTGCCTTTACCGTCGTCGAGACCGGGCTCAGGGGCAGCTCTGCTGGGCCGCCGCGATCAGCGGGGTGAACGTCCACGGGTTGGTCGGCGCGTTCTGGCCCGCAACGGCCTGCGGCAGGCCGTGGGGGAACGTGAAGGAGGCGCGAGACCAGACCCAGTGGGTCCCCGATGAGGAGCAGACCTTAACGGGCTGGCTGAACGTCACCACCGTGGCCACCGGGACGACCGGCCCCGCCGCGCAACTGGGATTGCAGGCGTCGAGCTTGTAGGTACCGGTCCCGACCGCCTCCGTGGCCGACCACGTCGTCCACGTGATCTGGGACAAGATGGCGGTCCCGTCACCGGACAGCGAGCAGCCGTAACCGGTGCACGCGGGCTGGTGCAGCGGGACCGCGTTGATGTCCTGGCCCGGGGCGAGGAAGGTGTTGGCCGCGGTCTGCGCACCGGCCGCAGACGGCGAACCCGCCGCAGACGGCGAACTGGCCGCGGGCGCTGAGGCTGGCGCGGTGGACGCGGGCGCCGCAGACGTCGAGGCCGGCGTCGAGGGCGGCCGGGCTGCCGGACGATCCGCACGCCGTGGCCAGCAACGAGAGGCACGCGATCGCGCCTGCGGCGGCCACCCGGCGGGATCTTGGTGAGTAAACGGTCAACATGTCTTCCAACCCCTGACTTCGTTAGCCAATAAACTGACCGGCTCCGCGAGCCGTGTCGTCATCTTGGACGCGCAGCATGCCACCCTGGTTGAGGCTGGCTTTCGCGCGCTCGGGCGGCGCGGGCCCGCCTGGTGGCTAACGGGGTCAGTGGCCTTCGCGGGCTAGTTGTCCTGTCCGTTTGTTCGGGATCGTAAGCGCGGATGTTCTGGTGGCGTGGCGTCACCTGGTTTTGTCACTGGGTGGTGCTTTGCTGGTTGTATGCCCAGGAAACCTGCTGCAGGAGCGCCGCGGGTGGTGTATCGCACCGCGCGGTGTGGGCTGCGCGCTACCCCGGGGCAGCGGCGGCGGCTGTTCGGGCTGCTGCGGTCGGCGGGGGACGTGTGGTGCTGCGTGCTGGAGCTGAACGGCTGGCGGCGGCGCCGGCAGGACGCGCCGGTGGCCGGGTACGCCGAGCTGTGCCGGGAGCTGGCCAGGTCGGGTACGGGCACGTTCGGGGAGCTGGACACCGCGGGTGCCCGGTCGGTGCTGCGCCGGTATTCCGACGCGTGGTTCGCGGCGGCCGGGCGCCGCAGGGCTGGGGACAGGTCGGCGCGGTTCCCGCGCCGCCGCCGGGGCCTGGTCCCGGTGCGCTGGTATGCGGGCAGGTTCACGCTGGACGGGCGGGTGCTGCGGCTGCCGGTGGCGCGGGGCTGCCCGCCGCTGGTGGTCCGGCTGGACCGGGACGTTCCCTACACGGCCGGGCAGGTCCGGTCGGTGACGCTGCTGGTGCGAGGCGGGCCGCCTCCAGGTGGATGTGACCGCGGAGGTCCCGGTCGCGGCCTATCCGGACGGGGAGCAGCCGGATCCGGGCCGGGTAGCAGGAGTGGATCTGGGGGTCATCCACCCCTACGCCGCGGCCGGGCCGGATGGGCAGTTGCTGCTGGTGTCGGGGCGGGCGATCCGCGCGGAGTGCCGCCAGCACCTGCGCGAGGCCAGGGCCCGTACCCGAGCAGCCGCGCGGCGGGCACCCAAGCCGGGGCAGCGGGGGTCGCGGCGCTGGCGCAAACACCGGCGCGGCCTGCAGGCGGCCGGGGCCAGGCACGGGCGGCGGGTGCGCCAGGCCCAGCACGAGGCCGCCAAGGCCGTCATCGGCTGGGCCGTCCAGCACCGGATCGGCGCGCTGGCAGTCGGCGACCCGCGCGGCGTCCTCGCCCTGGCCGCCGGGCGGCGGCACAACCAGCGGGTCCGCGCCTGGCGGGTCGGGCACCTGATCCGCGCCCTGGCCGACAAGGCGCAAGCCGCGGGAATCACCGTAACGCTCATCGACGAGCGGGGCACCTCCTCAACCTGCCCCGCCTGTGCCCGGCGGGTCCCCAAACCCGCCGGGCGGGTCTTCACCTGCCCGCACTGCGGGTACGGCGGGCACCGCGACCTAGTCGCGGCCGCCAACATCGCCGCCCGCGCGGGCGGCGGCCTCATCCCCGCCCCGGCAGGCGCGGGGATCACGCACCGCCGGGCCGGGGCGCACCTGCCAGGTGTGCACCCAGCACGACGTGACCCGAGGCGGCGCCTCCATCGCGGCCCGCCGCACGGTCCCCTGGCCGGCACCGGCCCGCCCCGCCCACGGCTGGCGGGGAGTCGCTCGCCCCACCGCGAGAAGCCTCGAATACACCCCAGTATTTAGAGGCAGGTGCACTAGCCGAAGCACTGGCCCTCGCCGCGGTAGGTCGGTACGGCGGTGACCTCGTCGCCGTGGATCACGTAGTACTCCTTGAACCGCTCGGCGAGTTCGCCCGCCTTGGCGTGGCGGAGCCAGACGCGGTCACCGGGCTGAAGCTGATCGGCGGCCGCGCCGCGCACGGGCGTCTGGACTTCGCCGGCGCCTTCGACGCCGGTGAGGGCGAGCCCGGCGGGCAGGAACGGCCGCGGCAGGCGATCCGGTGTCCCCGGGCCCGAGGCGATATAACCGCCGGAGAACAGCGTGGCGACACCAGGTCCCGGCCGCCTGACCACGGGCAGCGCGAACAGCAGCGCCGGTTCCGGGGTGAACCGCCGGTACGCGTCGAACAGCGTGGGGCCGACCAGCCCGGAGCCCGCGGTCAGCTCGGTCACCGACGCGTCCCTGGCCGTCGACTCCAGGCTGCCGGTGCCGCCGCCGTTCACGAACTCCAGGCTGGTCAGCGCCTCGATCATGCGGACCGCTTCGGCCCGCCGCCGGCTCAGTTCGCGCGCCGAGCGGTCCTGGATGGCCCGGATCAGCTGCGCGCGGACCGGGCTCCCCGGCGGGGCGTCGCCCAGCCCGGCGATCTGCCCCTCGTAGCCCATCACGCCCACCAGCCGGAAGCCCGCTCGCTGCGTGATCGTCCGGGCGAAGCCCGCGGCCTGCTCCGGCGTGAACAACGGGGAGCGCCGCGTGCCGATATGGACCGCCGGCCTGCCGCCCAGCGGGCGCCAGGAGACGTCGAGTTCCAGGCAGACCCGGATCTCCGGGTGGTCGGCGCCGAGGGCCCGGTCCACCACGTCCAGGTGCGCGGGCGAGTCGACCATGATCGTGAGCTTTCGCCGGGCCACGTCATCCGCCGCCAGGGCCCGGATGGCCGTGGCGTCTACCGTGGGGTAGGCGACCAGCACGTCGTCGCTGGTGCCCATGGCGTGCAGCCAGAGGGCCTCGGGCAGCGAGTAGCACATGACGCCCCGGTAGCCGGGCTGGGCCAGGGTGCGCTCGATCAGGTAGCGGCACCTGACCGACTTGGTGGCCACGCGGATCGGGTGGTCTCCGGCGCGGCGCACGAGGTCGGCGGCGTTCCGGTCGAACGCGTCCAGGTCGACGATGGCCAGTGGCGGGTCAATGTCCGCGGTCAGGCGGTCGTACCTCGCCCGCAGCGCCTCGGGCGCAGGCCCCCGCCGCGCTTGCTCCGCGTCATCCGCAGGCCTGCCGCCCTGGTCGACTGACATGCTCGCACAGTAGACCGCCACCGGGGAAATATGAAATACCGTCCCCGGGGATCGTCCCCTTGCGCCTGTCCCGCCGCGTCCGTCCAGAGTTACCGACCAGTCACAAATTGTCTTACGGGTGCCTTACGCGCCGAACCTTGCGGGTGACGGCACCGTTCCAGATATGGCCGACGAGGTTGTAACGCGACGGTCCATGTCGCTGATGAGGCACGCCACGTGGCTCGTTCGGCGTGGCATTCGGCGACCTCTACCATCGGAAGCTGGTTCTAGATGACGCTGGACATGGACATCGCCGCGGACGATCGGACCGAAGCCGCGCGGAACCTGATAGACCGGGCGCAGATGGGCCTCGTCGACCTGGTCACCGTGACGGCCCTCGAATTGTGCTCGCTCGGCGGCCCCGCGCGACCGCTGTTCGACGAGATGCCCGCTCGCGCCTGGACACGCATGGGGCGGCGGCAGCGCAGGCAGGCCATGGATCAGGCGACCCAGGGACTGGTCAGGCGAGGCCTGCTCATTGACACCACCTCCGGGACCAGTCCTGAGCAGCCGACCGAGACCTGCGCGTTGAAGCCGGAGCTGGGCCTCGTGCTGGCCGCGCGCTGCCACCCGGCGTTCGCCGTGACAATACAAGCCGAGGACCACAATCTGCGCGCTCTCCGGTTGTTCGCCCTGGGGGACGAGGCCGAACTGGTGCGGGGTTTCGTGCTGGAAGAGCCCGGACTGCCGCGGAACCCTGAGCGCCATTTCGCGGAAGTCAGCAAGCTGGGGCCGCTGGGCTGGTTCTACCGTTACTTCCTGGTCTCGCGGGACATGGCGGCGGAGATCCTGGCGCAATGGACGGTTTCCCCGCCCTGGCAGCCTGGTGCACCCGTCTCCTTGGGGTGGCTGTTGTACGCCTGGTATCCAGACCGGAAGAACCCGGCCGGATATCGTCTGAGGATCCGGGGGGACGGCACCAGGGCCTGCCTGGATGGTCTCGCCCATGGCGCCGCGGCCGAGTACGACGTCGAAGGGCTCCGCGCGGTAATGCTCGACCTCCTTATCCGCCCGTCGCGGTGAGATCCACGCGGTCCGCGCACTCCGCCGCTCATCCGCAGCCCGCCCTGCCGCCAGCAAGCTGACACGCTGAGTCGGCCGGTAGCATGACGATCATGCGATTGCTTTAGCACTAGATCCCCGCGGACTTCCTGGCCGCTGCCCTCGGCAGCGGCCATTTTGGCGTGCGCGGGCACGGCGGGAACCCGCATGGCCCCGCCCGTGGTCCTCCTTGACCGCTCGGTCCCTGTTCTGCCAGCCCGAGCCCGAGGAGAACCCCTGCCATGCCCGCTCCCGGGCGCGTCCCAGTCGTCGCCCTCATTACCCTGCTCCGGCGCCGCTTCCCCGGCCTTGATGATCCCGCCCGGCTCATCAAAGAAGGCGCGGTCCTGGTCAACGGCGTGCCCGCGGAAAGCCTCCGCACCCGCGTGCGAGCCGACTCCGCCATCCGGATACGCCATCCCCGCCTGCTGCGCGGGACGATCAAGCTGGCCCACGCCCTGACCGCCTTCGGGATCGACGCGGCCGGCACTGTCGCGCTCGACCTAGGTGCGGCAGCCGGCGGCTTCACCCAGGCCCTGCTCGAGGCCGGCGCGGCCCGCGTCTACGCGGTCGATGCCGGCGCCGGCCAGCTCCGCGGCTGGCTGCGCGCCGACCCCCGGGTGATCAACCTCGAGCGCACCAACCTGGCCCGGCTCGGCCCGCACCTCATCAGCGAGCCGGTGAACCTGATCACCATGGACCTGTCCTACCTGGCCATCGCCGATGCCATCGGCCAGCTGGACCGGCAGATGCTGGCCCCGGCGACACAGCTCATCGCACTGGTCAAGCCGACATTCGAACTCCACGCCGCCACCCTGGCCGACCAGCCGCAGCAGGTCGCAGCCGCCACCCAGACCGCAGCCCGCGCGCTGGAAGACCACGACTGGCACGTCCTCGGCCAGCAGCCATCACCCATCCTGGGAGCCAAAGGAGCGGTCGAAATACTCCTCCACGCTGCATCCGGACGGCGGCTCAGTAGGAACATATCGCCCATCGCGCTGCACCGAGGGTCGGCGCTAGAGCACCGGCTCGGCCAGGTTCGACCGCCGTTACTTTATTGCTGCCTTGACCGGTAGCCGCGGTACGCAGCAGGTGGCAATCTGCAATCGTGAGGGATCGGAACCGCTCGGATGGGCGGCGGTGGCGAAACGCTATCCTCCGTCCGAACCCGGTGAGCCTCGCGGTGGTTTCGGCGTTGTTCTTGCTGCCATGGGCTGTGGCATTGGTAAAGGTCCGCCACCATCATCTAGACAGCGGCGCAGTGGGCTTGGCGGCCACGTTCTCGCTAGGCCTGCCCGCGCTCTGGCTGGCGGTGGCCGGTTACCTGGAAGGCCGAAGACCGGATCAGGCCAGCAAGCTGACGCTGGGTCCTGTGGCCGACGAGTTGGCTATCGCGGTAGGCGCGCAGTGGGAGGCCGAGGCCCAGGTACGCCGTCTTAACGACCCTTATCCGTTGCCGGTCTCCTGGGCTGCGGCGGACGCGTCACTGACCGACTCCTGGCCGTCGTTGGTGAGGCTAGCGAGCACCGGTGTCGGATGGCCGGTAGCTCCGCCCGCGGGCACCTGGGCGTCTGCTCCGGATGACCTGGCGGGTGAGGGCGGTGAGCTGGCCGCTGTGCTCACCCGGGTGCCGACCGGGCGGCTGGTCGTACTCGGTGAGCCAGGGTCTGGGAAGACGGTACTGATGATCCGGCTCGTGCTGGACCTGTTGGCCCGCCGGACCGGTGGCGAACCCGTCCCGTTCCTGGCTTCTATCGCCGCCTGGAATCCGATGGAACAAGATCTGCGTGGCTGGCTAGGCGCCCAACTCCTGATGGATCACCCGGCCCTGGCCAACCCCGGGCCGACCGGAGGGACGGAGTCCAGCCAGGCTGCGTCCCTGCTTGAGGCCAGGTTGATCCTGCCGATCCTGGATGGGCTTGATGAGATCCCCGAGGAGATCCGACGCCCGGCGATCAGCCGGATTAACGACGCCTTGCGGGCTGGCGAGCAAGTAGTGGTGACCTGCCGTACCCAGCAGTACGGGGATGCGGTCAGGCCGCCGGATGGCATCGGGGTGACCCTCCGGGCGTTTGCCGCGGTGGAGTTGCATCGGCTGGACGCAGCTGCCGTCCGGAATTACCTGCTGGAGGACGCGTCTGGCCCAACCGCGGAGGCCCGCTGGGATCCCGTTCTGGCCGTGCTCGGAGCCGAAGTCCCGGTCGGGCAAGCACTTCGCACGCCACTGATGGTCGGCCTGGCCCGGGTCATCTATAACCCCCGGCCTGGCGAGCTGTCCGGTAGCTTGCCTGAGCCGAGGGAGTTGCTTGATCGGGCCGACCGGGCGGCGGTGGAAGCTCGGCTGTTGGATGCGTTCATTCCCGCGGCTTACCGGCATGATCGCGATAGCCGCTGGAACGCGCGGGACGCGGAGGGGTGGCTGGTGGTCCTCAGCCGTCAGCTTCAGGACGCGATCGGCAGTCCGGACCTGGCCTGGTGGCAGCTGCCGCGAGCCGTACCCGGCTTCATGGCCGCCGCTGGGATCGTGCTCGGCGTCGCGCTCGGGACCGTGGGCTGGGTGGCGGGCTGGGTCCTGGGCGGGTACGGAATAGGGCGCGGAATCGTGTCCAGGATCGTGACCGGGATCCTGCTGGCCGCAGCGGGGGTGGCGGTAGGCGTTGCCGCCGTGAAGCTCAGGGACTCGCCAGGACCAGTCCGCGGCATCCGCTGGCAGCTACCGGGTCCCGGCGACCTCCTGGTCGGGCTTGCGGTAATAGCGTTCTGCGGGGGATTCGGGGTCCTGGATTTTTCCGGGGTCGTGCCAGGAACCGGTCCTAAGAGCGGGCTCGTGGCCGGCTTGGTGGACGGGAGCATACTCGGAGCCGTACTCGGGATCTTCCTGTGGGCCTTTCAGCAGAGAGGTAATCCGCTCGACCTCAGCTCCGCGTTGAGTCCGCGAGGGGCGCTGGCCGGGGATCGTAAAACCGGGATGGCCCTCGGAGCCATGGCCGGAGCTGGAGTTGCGGCGGTGATCACGGCCCTGGCCGAGGTAGCTAGAAAGGGCGGTCCCGGGATTGGATACGGGATTGCCGCCGGGGTAATGCTCGGGATCGCGTGCAGCTTCGCGGTGGCGAGGTGGCCCAGTTACGGCATAGCCAGGATATGGCTCGCGCTGCACCACCAGCTGCCGTGGTCACTGGGCGACTTTCTCGCCGATGCCCACCGGCGGGGCGTGCTCCGCCAGGCAGGCGCGGTCTACCAGTTCCGGCACATCGAGCTACAGCACCGGCTCGCCAGTCGGCCGGCCGCGGCGGCACCCGAAAGGGAGTAGCCCCCCGGTAAGCCATGTACGCGGTCCGGAAATATGAATACTGTCCGGTCATGCACTTCTCTCCTGGGCGGCGCGGCCACCCGGCCCCGGCGGGCGGCACGTGGCGGAACTGGGCCGGAAACGTGACGGCGACTCCGGCACGCTGGGCCACACCGCGAACGGAAGCCGAGATCTCGGCCGCGGTCACGGACGCGGCCACGGCCGGACTCCGGGTGCGGGCGCTGGGCAGCGGACACTCCTTCACCCCGGCCGCCGCGACCGACGGCCTGGCGCTCGACCTGTCCGGCTGGACCGGGATCGTGGCCGCGGACACGCGGACCGGCCTGGTCACGGTCCGGTCCGGGACCACGCTGCGGGCCCTGGGCGCCGCGCTCGACGGGCTGGGGCTGGCCATGGCCAACCTCGGCGATATCGACGCGCAGACGGTCGCGGGCGCCCTGAGCACCGGGACGCACGGCACCGGCGCCCGGCTGGGGGGGCTGGCCACCCAGGCCGAGGCGTTCAGCCTGGTCCTGGCCGACGGTTCCCCGGTGACGTGCTCGGCGTCGGAGCGGCCCGAGCTGTTCGCGGCGGCCCGGGTGGGCCTCGGCGCGCTCGGCGTGATCAGCACCGTCACGCTGCGGTGCGTCCCCGCGTTCGCGCTGGCCGCGGACGAGCGCCCGGAACTCGTCGACGAGGTCATCGAGCGGTTCGACTCGATCGCGGCGGCCAACGATCACTTCGAGTTCTACTGGTTCCCTTACGGCCGCTGGGCCCTGGTCAAGCGCAACAACCGGCTCTCACCCGGCCACACCGCGGCCCCCAATGTGCGGGCGTCCAGGCCGATGCCGGGCTGGCGCAGGTTCTGGGAGTTCGAGGTGATGGAGAACGCAGGGTTCGGGGCGCTGTGCCGGCTGGGCCGGGCGGCGCCGCGGTTCATCCCCTCGCTGAACAGGTTCTCCTCGGCCGCGCTGTCCTCCCGGTCTTACACCGACACCTCGCACCGGGTGTTCGTAACGCCCCGCCGGGTCCGTTTCGTCGAGTCTGAGTACGCCGTTCCACGTGAATCACTGGGTGACGTGCTCGCCGAGTTGCGCCGCGCGGTGCCGCACCTGGCCGATCCCGTGATGTTCCCGGTCGAGGTGCGGGTGGCCGCCGCCGATGACATCTGGCTGTCCACCGCGTACGGCCGGGAGACCGCCTACGTCGCGATCCACCAGTACACCGGGCTGCCCTATCAGGCGTACTTCGACGCGTTCGAGTCCATCGTGGCGCAGGTCGCGGGCAGGCCGCACTGGGGCAAGATGCACTCGCTGGACGCCGAGCGCCTAGGCGCGCTCTACCCGCGCTTTGACGACTTCCGCCGCGTCCGCGCCGAGGTGGACCCCGAAGGCAGGTTCGGCAATGCCTACCTAGACCGGGTCCTCGGCCCAGTCATTACCAAGTGATGACGGGCCGGCGGCCCCCGAACCGTGCGTGACCGATCACCCGTGATCCGGTTAGCGGCCAGTGCCCGCGGCCGACGTGAAATCCGCCTTCTTTCACGACCGCGGCCGCGGCACTGGTCGCGCGGATGAGCGGGGTAAGCGGATTGGTGGCGATGCGCGGAAGGGTCTGGTCGGCCCTGGCGGCGAACGGGCTGGCGGTCACGGCCGTGCTGGGCCGGCCGGGCGGCGCGCCCCCGGGCCTTCAGCTGGCGGCTGATACTACGGCCCAGGCCCCGGGAGCCGGCTCCGATGTGAGCAGGATCGCCCTGGTCTCCATCGTCGTCGTCGCGGTGGCCGCGTTCACGATGCTGCAGGTCATCGCCAGGTCGCGCGCTACACGGGGCGGCGGACCGCCCGGCTGGCCGGCCGGGCGGGCTCTCGGGGAAGGCCGGGTTGGGTGGTGGCGGCAGAGGTGCTGGAACGGGTTGAGGCCTATCGGATCACCGAGATTCCGCGGCAGCCCGACGCCGGCCACGCGCAGGCGCCCGCTGACCAGCGGAACGACTCGGGGCGGGCGCAGCGGGCCGCCGCGCTCGCCGCGGCCTACCACGCAGGCACCAGCGCCGGGGACCACGGTGCGCTCACCTTCGGCTGGGTGCGGCACCAGGCTGGCGGCCCGGTCCAGTTCCTCGCGGCCGGAGCGGGCCTGGTCGGCGGCGGGAAGGACGACGTTTTCCTGACCGTGCCCGCCGGAGCCAGGGCGCAGCCGTTGCCGGCCGGCGCCGTGGCCGCGCTGATGTCGGAACTGCCCGCGTGGCGCGCCGTCGGCGGGATCAGTGACGGCCTCCTGGCCGAAGCCGAGCGCCGCGACGGCGAGCGTCAGGCGCCGTCGCTGGACGAATGCCTGCTGGCCACCTGGCCGGGCCCGTTCGGCTGGCTTCTCCTGGCTGAACCCCTCCCGGACGCGGAGATCCAGGCCCTCGCCGGCGAGATCGCACACCTTGAGCAACGCTCCGCGGGCAACACGGACAGGTTTCCCGACCGGGTCATGG
Organism: uncultured Actinomycetes bacterium; assembly: GCA_963795795.1. Lineage (GTDB taxonomy): Bacteria > Actinomycetota > Actinomycetes > Streptosporangiales > Streptosporangiaceae > Palsa-504. The sequence continues at coordinate 351,759 of CAWCJS010000006.1, forward strand.
CGACTCGCCGGCTTCAGCTGCGCCACGCCGAGGTGCTGAAGGCAAGGTCGACGGGCCTGTGGCGACTGCGGCTGCTGGCGGGCGGCAGCGACCAGGACGCGGCAACGCGGGTGGCCGCGCTGCTGTGCGCATCGGCCGACGTGTCCGGCCTGCCTTATGCGATCGCGCCGGCTGAGCGGGCCGCGGGCAGCCTGCGCGAGTTCCTGGCCGACCCCGACCCGTCCCCCCCGGCCCCGGCCGGAGGTGACGGGATCCTCCGCTACCCGTTCCTGGCCAGCACCGACCTGCTCGCCGTCCTGGTCAGGCCGCCCGATCGTGAGGTCCCGGGAATACGGCTGGTGCTCCGCCCGGACTTCGACGTCACCCAGGAGCCGGCCGCGGCGCCCGCGATCGCCGTCGGCGAGGTCCTGGACCGTGGCCACCGCCCGGCCGGCCCGCTCACGTTGCCGCTTGAGTCGCTGAACAGGCACGTATTCGTCTGCGGCGCCACCGGCGCGGGCAAATCGCAGACGGTGCGCGCGCTGCTCGAGGCCGCGACCAGCGCCGGGATTCCGTGGCTAGTGGTAGAGCCCGGCCAAGGCCGAGTACCGGTTGATGGCCGCGCGCCTGGCTGGCGCCGGGGCGGCCGTGGTGCGGATCAGGCCGGGCGAGGCAGACGCGATCGCGGCCGCGCTGAACCCCCTTGAGCCCGCGCCGGACGGCGCGGGCGGCCGGTTCCCGCTGCAGACCCACGCGGACCTCGTCAAGGCGTTGTTTATCGCCTCCTTCCGCGCGGAGGAGCCGTTCCCGCAGGTGCTCAGTGCGGCGCTGACCAGGGTGTACCAGAACGCCGGGTGGGATCTGGCGCTGGGCGAGACCGTGGCGGCCGACCTGAATCCCGGCTACCCGACCCTCACCGACCTCCAGCGGGCCGCCGAGAGGATCGTCCAGGAGGTCGGCTACAGCCAGCGGGTCACCGACGACGTGCTCGGCTTCATCAAGGTGCGCTTGTCGAGCCTGCGGCTCGGCACGACCGGCCGCTTCCTCGAGGGCGGGCACCAGCTCGACTTCGGCAAGCTCCTCGCGGCGAACGCGGTCCTGGAGATCGAGGACGTGGGGGACGACGGCGACAAGGCGTTTCTCATGGGCACCGTCCTGATCAGGCTGGCCGAGCACCTCCGGATGGCGAACCGGGCCAGGGCGCCAGGGCCGCCCGGGCTGCGTCACCTCACGGTTATCGAGGAGGCGCACCGCCTGCTCCGCCGTCACCAGGCCGGCGACGGGGGTGGCCAGGCGGGCGCGGCGGCCCACGCGGTGGAGATGTTCGCCGGCCTGCTCGCCGAGATCCGGGCGTACGGCGAGGGCCTGATCATCGCCGAGCAGATCCCGGAGCGCCTCGTCCCCGACGTGATCAAGAACACCGCGATCAAGATCACCCACCGCCTGCCCGCGGCCGACGACCGGGACGCGGTGGGTGCGACGATGAACATGACCGCGGCGCAGAACCGGTTCCTGGTCACGCTCAGGCCGGGCGACGCCGCGGTGTTCACCGACGGCATGGACTACCCGCTGCTGGTGCGCATGCCCGACGGCACCGGCCGCGAAGCGGCGGTAGACGCTTCCACCGCGACCCCGGCCGGGGTGGTCCAGCCGCGCAGTCCGACGTGCGGCGCCGACTGCACCGGCCGGCCGTGCACGCTGCGGGACATGCGGATGGCCCAGCGCGCCCTCGATGATGACCCGGGCATCAGGCTGTGGGCCGAGCTTTCCGTCCTCGCGCACCTGACCGGCTGGCTGATGCCGGTGCCCGGGGCCGCGCTGCTGTCGCGCCTGGCGGCGATGCCGTCCCGGCTGCGCGATTGCGCCATCTCGCACGGCGTGGACGCCGCCGTCAGCGTCCGGGTACCCGTCATCGCCAGCCGGGTCAGCCCGGTCGGCCTCGCCTCGCACGTCAGCACCGCGATCAGGGCGCAGGTGGCCCGCGGCGCCTGGCTCTGCCAGCGGGAGGAGCCCCGCTGGCTCGCCCCCGCGTACCAGTGGGCGCTCGTCCTCGATGCGCTCAGGTCGGCCGACGGGAAGAACCCCGGGGCCGGGCCGCACCCCCGTACCCGGGAATGGGAGCGGGCCTACGGGCGGGCGGTGACCGGCGACACGTGCGCGCGTCAGGTCGGCACCGTCCAGCGGTGGTACGACGGCGCACAGCGCGATGCGTGGGAGGTCAGGATGGTCGCGTTCGGCGCCGACGACCCGTCGGCCGTCGAGGCGGCGGTCGGCGCCCGAGTCAGCGATGACGACTTCGAAGAACGGCTGACCGGCCACCTCGAGGAGTTCGTCGATTGCCGCTGGCCGCGGCTTTACCTGACCCGTTGTCCACAGGGCAATCCACAGACATGTGCATGAATTTGCCAAGGGTCGTATGCATCCTGGGTCATTGCGAGTGGGGTTATCCACAGCGTGCGCCTGTGGAGAACGCCGTTCAGGTCAACGGCAACAGCTCGCGCAGCTGGTCGGCCTGAGTCACCGGCCGCGAGCGCCAGCCCCAGCGGCCGGAAACGCACAGCCAGACCAGCACCGCCGCGGCCGCCAGGCGGATGCCCGGCGTCAGCCATGCGCCGTTGAACTGGCTGACGTCGTACAGCCAGTGCGGTTCGGCGGGGCTCTGGACGGCCTGCACGTAGATGGTCGCACCCGCCAGCAGGCGGAGCAGGACCGCCCAGTCCAGGAGGGACGCCGAGTACAGCGCCAGCAGGCTGATGGCCATCACGTCGTACCAGGGTCGCTGGAAGGCCGTGAAGAACAGCCAGGCCAGGCTCAGCGCCAGGGCCGGAGTCACGGCCGGGCGGGCGGGTACCCGGTCCGGCATGCGCAGTAGCGCGACCACCGCGGCGGCGCCGAACAGCAGATATGCGATCAGCGCGAGGTGCGGCGGCGCGCTCGACGCGCTGAACTGCGTATACCCCAGGACCGGCCGCCAGAACAGCTGGTACATGGTGTCCCAGGTGACCCCCGAGCTGCGCGTGCCGAGGATCTTGATCGCGGGCGGTCCCGCGGCGAGGTAGGCGGGGACCACCACCAGCAGGAAGCCCGTCGCGGCGGCCGCCAGGGGCCGGATGGACCTGCGGCAGGCCCACGCCACGGCCGCGGCGAACAGGACGTACTCCACCTTGATGCCGGTCGCCACACCGGTCAGCACGCCGGCCACCGCGGCGGCGCCGACGCTGAGGCGCCCGTCGCGCGCTCGCAGCGCGGCGACGCCGAGCAGCCCGAACGCCACGGCGAGACCGTCGATATGACCGCCCGCCACGATCTCCCAGAGCAGCAGGGGGTTGACCGACCAGAGCAGGTGAGCGCGCAGGCGCAAGCCTTCCTCACGCCTGAGCATCCGGTCCAGGGCCGCGATCACCACGCCGAAGGCCAGCGCCTCCTCGAGCTTCAGCCAGAAGGTGATCCGGGCCAGCGACGTCCCGCCGAGCTCGGCCGCCACCCACTCCGCGCCGGTGGCCACCGGGCCGTACACCGATACCGTGGTCGTCCAGGTCGACGGGATCTCCGCGAACGGTATCTGCCGGCCGATCGGGTCGCCGCTCCGCTCCAGCTGCAGCGGCGTCATGACGTACGGGCTGTGCCCGATCACCGCCGTCCGCCCGCTGGCCGCGTAAGAAAGAGAGTCCGTCGAACCGGCCGACGGGAGGAGGGTGAAGACCGCCACGGCCAGGAACGCGAAGGCTAGGATCGCGCGGACCGGCGGGCGCGCGCCGCGGTCGACGGCGATCAGCCCGGCGATCACCCCCGCGCAGCCCAGCACCATCGCCGCCCACAGCGATACGGTCACGAACGTGGCGGTCAAGTGGAGTGAATGGTGCCACCACGGCAGGCCGCTGCTGGCCGACAGGGCCGGCACGGAGACGTTCGGGCCCGCCGCCGAGATCACGACCATGATCAGCACCGACGCGACGATGGCCGCGGCCGCCAGCCAGGCGGCCAGGCGGGTCAGCCTGGCCGAGCCCGGAGCATCAGCCTGGCGCTGGCCGACCGCTCCCGCCTGGTCGTTCTCGCTCACCGTCCGCCGCCTGCTCGTCATGATCCCGGTCAAAGCACCCTCGGCCCGTCTCTAGACGGTACCGGATCATGGCCTGCGGGTCTGCGCCGTCGGCAAACCGGCGGCCCTACCGGCTAACCGGCGGCCGTGCTGGCTACCTACGGGACTTGCTGACCTTGCGAGACCCGTTGACCTCGGAACTCGCGGTGTCGTCGTCGGCGGTGGCCTGGTTCCCCGCCGCGCCTTCGTCGTCGGGCGAGTCAGCGTCGTCCCGGACCTCAGCAGTGGCGCTGGCGTAGCGCCGCCGCATCGCGAAGGCGGCAGCCGCGCCCGCCGCGGCGAGCGCTGCCCCGGCGCCGAGCAGCCAGCGCCAGCCCAGCAGCCTCCGGAGTCCGGTCTTTCCTGACGTGGTTACCTCCGGCTTGACCTGGCGGGCCGTGGACCGCAGGGCCGAAGAGACCCGGGGCGCGACCGAGGCAGTGACCGCGTCGGCGGCGTCCTCCAGGCGCGGCGCGGCCCATTCACGTGCGTCATGAACCCCCTGTGCGGCTGCGTCCTTCGCCCGCGTTACCGCGTCGGCGGCGTCCTCCAGGCGCGGCGCGGCCCATTCACGCGCACCGTGAACCCCCTGTGCGGCCGCGTCCTTCGCCCGCGTGCCGAGAACAGCCATCTGGCTGGATGTGCGGCTGGTGTTGAGAGAAGACACGGTAAACCTCCTGAGCGTGTTCGTTCTCGCTCCCTTCCCTCCTCGCCTGGGTTCAACCATCGGGCGCGGCCGGTACGGTGATGACTGAGAGAACTTCACCGCGACAACAGGTCCGCCGTCACGATGGCCGGACGAGGAGTCACTGGAATGACAGACATGCTGATCGCGACGCTGGACACCAACCACGGGCAGGTCATTGTCCGCCTCTTCCCGGATCACGCTCCGAAGACCGTGCGCAACTTCGTGGAACTGGCCGAGGGCGGTCGGCAGTGGACGGACCCGCGCACGGGCCGCGCGAGCACGGACCGGCTGTACGACGGGACCGTGTTCCACCGGATTATTCCCAACTTCATGATCCAGGGCGGGGACCCGCTGGGGACCGGCACGGGCGGACCGGGGTACAAGTTCGCCGACGAGATCCACCCGGACCTCCGCTTCGACCGGCCGTACCTGCTGGCCATGGCGAACGCCGGGCCGGGCACCAACGGCTCGCAGTTCTTCATCACGGTCGCGCCCACGGCCTGGCTGAACGGCAAGCACACCATCTTCGGCGAGGTCATCCAGGGCGCCGACGTGGTGGACGCCATCAGCCGGCTGAAGACGGGCAGCCATGACCGGCCCGTGGAGGACGTGATCATCGAGTCGGTCACCGTGCAGCGCGGCGACGCCTCCGGTAGCTGACCGGACTAGACGTGAGCACGCCCAGCGACCCCGGATCGGACCAGCCGGGGGATGCTGCGCCTGAGGTCCCCACTTGTTACCGCCACCCCGGCCGGGAGACGTACGTCTCCTGCGTCCGGTGCGGGCGGCACGCGTGTCCCGACTGCATGCGAGCGGCCTCGGTCGGCCAGCAGTGCGTGGAGTGCGTGAGCGAGGGCGCGCGCGGCACCCGGGCGGGCCGGACTACGTTCGGCGGCCGGCCGGTGGCCGGCGCTGTGGTGACGTGGACACTGGTCGCGATCAACGTCGCCATCTTCGTCGGGACCTGGGTTCGCCCGGGCATCGTCAACCACCTGGAGATGCTCGGGTACGCCTCGTTCTCCTCCGGTGGCCCCGCGCACGGCGTCGCCGCGGGCGAATGGTACCGGCTGATCACGTCCGCGTTCCTGGCCCCGGCAACCGGGCTGACCGGCGGCCTGGGGATCTGGGACATCGCGTTCAACATGTGGGCGCTGATCTTCGTGGGACCCGCCCTCGAGCACCTGCTCGGCCGGGTGCGCTTCGTTTCCGTCTACCTGCTCAGCGCGGTCGGCGGCTCGGTGATGTACTACTACCTCGCGGCGCCGAACGCCGCGGCGGTGGGCGCCTCGGGGGCCATCTTCGGCCTGTTCGGCGCCTGGTTCATCGCCTACCGGCGGCTGCGCCTCGACACCCGCGGGATCGTCACGCTGATCGCCATCAACCTGGCCCTGAGCTTCTTCCTGCACAACATCATCGCCTGGCAGGACCACATCGGCGGGCTAGTGACCGGCGCGCTCCTCACCGCGGCCTACGCGTACGCGCCCCGCAAGCACCGCACGGCCTGGCAGGTGCTCGCCACCGTGCTGGTCGTGGTCCTGATTGCCGTCGCGATCGTGGTCAGGAACGGGCAGCTCACCGGGCCGGGCCTGTAACCGCCAGGTGGTGGCCAGGATCACGCCCGCGATGATGAAGACAAAGCCCACGACCAGGTTCCACGAGCCCAGGGCGGACATGCCGGCCACCGAGCCCGAGGTGAGGTAGTACACCACGATCCAGGCCAGGCCGACGACCAGGCAGGCGACGATCGACGGGCCGACCCACGGCGGGCTGACCTTCCGCCTGCTCGACTTCGGGGGCGGCGGCGTATAAACCGTCCTCTTGCGGACGCGTGACTTGGGCACGTCGGCCTCCTGCCTGGCTGACCCTTCTGGTGCGGAACCTAAGCGTAGCCGCTCTGTGCGGCGGGCGCGCCCGGTCAGAATCCTCCGCCGCCGAAACCGCCGCTGCCGGACGGGCTCGGGCTGGGCGACGGTGACGGTGACGGTGACGCGGCGGGCTGGATGTAAATGGTCACGGTCGAGTTGGCCGGCTCCGTCGCGTTGGCCCCGGGAGTCTGCTGCCAGACGTTGCCCGGCGTGGTTCCGGTCGGCCCGGCGGCCATGACCTGATTTACCTTGAACCCGTCGTTCTGGAGCAGGGTAACGGCGCTGGCCATCGGCAGGCCGACCACGTTCGGCACGCTAGCGCTCCCGGACACGAAGATCGTCACCTTGGATCCGGGTGCGATGTTGGTGCCGCCCACCGGGCTCTGGTTCACCACCGTCCCTGACGGCTCGGTCGACGTGGGATCCGTCCTGACCACGACCTGGAAGCCGTCGTTCTGCAGGACCGACTGGGCGGCGTTTTCCTGCTTGCCTTCCACGTTGGGCACCGTGACCGGGGCCGCGCCGGTGGAAACGTACAGCGTTACGGTGGCGTTCGCGGCCACGACGTCGCCCTCGGCCGGGTTGGACCTGATGACCAGGCCCTTAGCCACGCTGGAACTCGGCTGGTAGGCCAGGGCGGGGACCAGGTGCTGGGCCCTGACCTGGGACTCGGCTTGGGAGACCGTCTCGTTGTTGACCAGCGGCACCGCGTAGGTCTTGCCGCCGGCCAGCAGGTAGTACGCCACCCCGCCGACTACGGCGAGGACCAGCACGAGGCCGATGACCCACGGCAGCCACCGGCGCCCGCCGCCCCCGGCGCGCGCGCGCCGGCCATAGCCGCCGCCGGCGTACTCGTAGTCCACCGGCGGGATCTGCGACGTCCCCATCGTGTTGGAGCCCATCCGCTGGGTGGGCGGTGAGTACATATCGGCGCGGGTCGGTGCCACGGCGGACACGGGCAGGCCGGACGCGGCGCGCTGCAGGTCGGCGCGCATGTCGGCGGCCGTCTGGTACCGGTCCGCGGGCGACTTGGCCATCGCCTTGAGGACGATCGCGTCGGCCCAGGCCGGCACGTCCGGGTCAACCTGCGACGGCGGGATCGGATTCTCCCTGACGTGCTGGTAGGCGATCGCGACCGGCGAGTCGCCGGTGAACGGAGGCCTGCCAGTCAGCAGTTCGTACAGCAGGCACCCCGCCGAGTACAGGTCGCTGCGGGAATCGACCCGCTCACCCCGGGCCTGCTCCGGCGACAGGTACTGCGCGGTCCCGATCACCTGGGCGGTCTGGGTCATCGTGGCCTGGGCGTCGCTCATCGCGCGCGCGATGCCGAAGTCCATGACCTTGATGTCCCCGTTGCGCGTCACCATGACGTTGCCCGGCTTGATGTCCCGGTGCACGATACCGGCCTGGTGGCTGTAGTCCAGCGCGCGCAGCACCCCGTCGATGATTTCGAGCGACCGGTCCGGCAGTAGCCGGTGGCCCTCCTGCAGCAGGTCGCGGACCGTGCGGCCGTCGACGAACTCCATCACGATGTACGGCACGGGGACGCCGGTGGTCATGTCCTCGCCGGTGTCGTAGACCGCCACGATGTTCGGATGGTTAAGCGAGGCGGCTGACTGGGCCTCGCGGCGGAACCTGGCCTGGAATATCTGGTCCCTGGCCAGGTCGGCGCGGAGCGTCTTGATCGCGACGATCCGGTCCAGCCGGATGTCGCGCGCCCGGTAGACCTCGGCCATGCCGCCGCGCCCGACGATCCCGTCGAGCTCGTAGCGGCCGCCGAGGAGGCGGGGCTGAGTCGTGTCTCGCACTGTGCCAAACCACCCTGAGCTTGTGCTGTTGTCGGACTTCTAAGGCTTCTACGACGTGGTCGGTGTCGTCGTGGTCGTCGGTGTCGGCGTCGGTGTAGGCGTGGTCGTCGGTGTTGGGGTCGGTGTCGGCGTCGGGGTCGGGGTGGCCGACGTCGGCGATGGCGTCGGGGTCGGTGTCGGTTTGGTGGTCTTGGTCGGCCGCGGGCTTCCCGTCGTGGGAGCCGGCGTGGTCGGCTGTTGCACCACGGTACTCGGTGAAGCGGATGGTGTGCTGGCAGTGCTCACGACCTGCGATGGGGTAAGGGTCGGCGAACTGGTCTGCCCCACGATGTTGCCCGCGTCCCGGCCGGAGTGGTGCCCGATGTGCCCGCTGAGGTACAGGCCCGCCGCGGCCGCCAGGGCGCACAGGGTCGCGGTCAGGCTCGCCAGCACGATCCGCCGGCCGTTACCCGCGGTGCCCCGGTCGGCGATCCCGGCTCGCCGCGGATCCAGGCCTTCCCCGCCCGTCAGGAAGGAGGTCCGGCCGGCGGGCAGATCCCCCCTGGTCATCCCCAGCGGATCGGGAAGGCGGCCCAGGGCCAGCGCGTCCCGTAGCATGTCGGCCCGGTCGGCGACGACGCGCACGCTGGCGGGGCGCAGGTCAGGGGTCTTGGCCAGCATGTCGTAGACCAGATCGGCCACGGGCGGCGGCACGTCAGGCGGCAGGGGCGGCACCGGAGCGTGCTTGTGCGCGTAGGCGATCGCCAGCGGCTCCCTGGCCTGGAACGGTACGTGGCCGGCCAGGCACTCGTACGCGACCACGCCGAGCGAGTAAATGTCGGAGGCGGCGGTGACCGGCGCGCCGGTGGCCTGCTCGGGCGAGACGTACATGGCGGTACCCATCACCATGCCGGTCTCGGTCAGGTGGGACGCCTGCGCGCGTACCGCGGTCGCGATGCCGAAGTCGGTGATCTTGGTAGCGCCCCCCGCGGCGATCAGCAGGTTGCCCGGCTTGATGTCGCGGTGGATGATGCCGGCCTGGTGGGCGGCGTCCAGCGCGCGGGCCGCCTGGCTGACGATGTCCAGGGTGGCGTCCGGGGAAAGCCGGCCCGGGCCAGGATCGCGGAGAGCGGCTCCCCCCGGACCAGCTCCATGACCAGGTAGGCGCCGCCGAACTCGGAGGACTCGCCGTAGTCGTAGACCCGCGCGATGCCCGGATGAGACAGGCTGGCCGCATACCGCGCCTCAGCGCGGAACCTGGCCAGGAACGACTCGTCACCCGCTCGCCCGGTGGGCAGCAGCTTGACCGCGACGGCCCGGTTGAGCAGCTGATCTTCCCCGCGCCACACCTCGCCCATGCCACCAGCCGCTATCCGGTCGGTTAGCCGGTAGCGGCCAGCCAGCAGGTAATCGGTCACGGTGTCCTCAGGAATGCCTTTATGACCGCCACGGCGATGGGCGCGGCCGCGACGGCCCCGTAACCGCCACCTCGAATTATGACGCCCACGGCGATCTGCGGGTTGCTGAACGGGGCGAAAGCGCTGAACGCCGCGTCGTTGAGCCCGGTGTTGTTCACGCCGTTCTGCGCGGTACCGGTCTTCCCGGCGATGACCAGGCCGCCTTCCGCGTTCGAGTTGAAGTTGAACGCCGTCCCGTCGGAGTCCTGGACCACGGCCAGCATCATCTGCCCCACCTCGGAGGCCACGGTGGCCGATACCGGCTGGCTGAATACCTGCTGCGAGGTGGTCTGCACCGTGCTCAGGTCGCTAGCGGTCACCTGCTGGACCAGGTACGGCCGCATCAGCGTGCCGTTGTTGGCGATCGCCGCGGCGAACATGGCCTCCTGCAGCGGCGTTACCGTGTCGCTGAACTGGCCGATGGCGGAGTACGCCGTCAGCGCCTGGCTCGGCGGGATCTTGTAGTTGCTGGCGGCCACGCCCAGCGGGATCGTCAGGCTCGGGTTGTTCATCCCGAACTTCTCGGCCATCGCGTTGAGCGTTGCCGCGCCGAGATTCAGGCCGATCTGGCCGAACGTGGTGTCGCAAGACTGGGCGAACGCCGTGAGCAGCGGGGCCTGGCCGCTCCCGTTCCCGCACACCTCGCCGTCGTTGTTGATGAGCACGTTGGTGGTCTGCGGGAGGGTGAGGCGGGTAGGCGAGGCGACGTTGGTCTGCGGTGTGACGCTGGGATTCTGGGTCAGCAGCGCGGCGCTCGTGACGATCTTGAACGTGGAGCCGGGCGGGGAGGTCTCCTGCAGGGCCCGGTTGAGCAGCGGCTGGGCGGGGTCCTTGAGGAGCGCCTGGTCGACCTGGTTGAGCTGCAGGCCGTTGTGGGTGGTCAGCTTGTTCGGGTCGTAGCTCGGGTAGGAGGCCAGGGCCAGGATGGCCCCGGTCCTCGGGTTGATCGCCACCACCGCGCCCGGCTTGCCGAACGCCACGAGCGCGTTGTAGGCCGCCGCCTGGGCCCGGGCGTTGATCGTGAGCGTGACGGTGGCGCCCTTGCGCGGCTTGCCGGTCAGCAGGTCGAGGAAGTTCCGCACCGTGAGCGCGGAGTTGTTGCCGGACAGCAGCGAGTTCTCCGTGGCCTCGATGCCGGTCTGGCTGTACAGCGTGTCGTAGCCGGTGACCGGGGCGTACATCGGGCCGTCGGGGTAGTACCGCTGGTACTTGATGGAGTCGCTGGAGCTCGCGCTCGGCCTCGACGCGGCGATCGTCACGCCGTCGCTGGTGACGATGCTGCCGCGCTCGTAGGAGTTCTGCGCCGCGTAGAACGCGCGGGAGTTGCCCGGCTTGTCCGCCAGGCTGCCGGGCTCGAAGCCCTGCAGGTAGTTGATGTTGATGAGCAGCAGCAGGAACATCACCAGGACGGCGATCGACGTCCGGCGCAGCGCGCGGTTCACCGGATCGTCACCACCTGGGTCAGCCCCTCATCCTGGATCGGCCGCGGCGGTGGCCGGCGGGCCGTGTCGCTGAGCCGGACCAGCAAGGCGATCAGGATCCAGCTGGCCACCAGCGAGGATCCGCCCTGGGACAGGAACGGGGTCGTGATCCCGGTCAGCGGGATGAGCCTGGTCACGCCACCGACGATGACGAAGACCTGCAGCGCGAGCATGAAGGAGAGGCCACCGGCGAGCAGCTTGGAGAACGGGTCCTTGACCGACATCGCGGTGCGCAGGCCGCGCTGCACGATCAGCGCGTAGACCAGCAGGATGGCCATGCACCCGGCCAGCCCGAGTTCCTCGCCGAACGCGGTGAACACCATGTCGCTTTGGACCAGCGGGGTGATGTACGGCTGGCCGCCGCCCAGGCCCTTGCCGAGCAGGCCGCCGCTGGCCATCCCGTACAGACCCTGGAGCGGCTGGTAGGCGATGCCGCTGGGATTCTGCCCGGCGAACGGGTGCAGCCAGATCTCGAACCGCTCGCCGACATGGCTGAACAGCTTGCTCGCCGCGAACGCGCCGACGACGAACATGATGAAGCCCAGCAGCAGCCAGGAGGTCCGCGAGGTAGCGATGTAGAGCATCCCCACGAACAGGCCCATGAATACCGCGCTGGTCCCCACGTCGCTCTCGAAGACCAGCAGGAGCAGGCTGGCCGCCCATATGACCAGGATGGGTCCGAGGTCACGGGCCCGCGGCAGGTCGATGCCGAGCACCCGGCGCCCGGCCAGGGCCAGCACGTCCCGCTTGGCGACCAGGTAGCCGGCGAACGCGACGGCGAGCGCCAACTTGGCGAACTCCTCCGGCTGGATCGTGAACGTGCCGAGCCGGATTTGGATCCTGGCGCCGTACACCTCGCTGATCCCTCTCGGCAGCACCGCGGGCAGCGCCAGCAGGAGCAGCCCGAGCGCGCCGAGGGTGTAGGTGTAGCGCTGCAGGACCCGCGGCTGGCGGATGAGGATCAGGACCGCGACGAAGCACCCGACGCCGATGGCGGTGTAGAGGATCTGGATGTCCGTCGCGGACGGGCTCAGCTCAGCGCTGAGCAAGTTTCCCTGGGCCGCCAGCCGGTACGTCATCACGACGCCGAGGCCGTTCAGCAGGGCGGCGAGCGGAAGCAGCAGCGGGTCGGCCCACGGGGCGAACCTGCGCACGGCCAGGTGGCCGGCGACCATGATGACGACGAAGGCGGCCAGGTATTCCGCCATCGAGGCCGGCAGCCTGCCCTTCAGGCTGTAGCCCACATTCGCGAAGGCGAAGGCCACGAGCGCGAACGCGAAGACGAGCATGATCAGCTCGGCGCCCCGCCGTCCCGGCGCCACCGTGACGACCGGGTGATCCGGGTGGTCCGGGCCGACCGCCGGCGTCGGAGCGGTGATGCTGCTCACCGGGGCTGCACGGGGTCGGGAACCTGCTTCATGCAGCGGGGCCCGTCATCACGAGCGCCCGGCGGGGGTCGGGGAGAGGTCGCTGGCCGGGATACCGAATACCTCAGAAGGCTGGCAGAACGGTCCCACGGCGGGCGCCGTGGGCGGATTAGGTTTGGCGATATGGGCCGTCGACTTGTGGTTCTTGTTGGCCTGGGCCACTTGCGCAAGGTACCTGTTGTCCATGACCACCCAGGCCCGTAGCGCGGTGTACTGCTGCTGGCACTGGGTGACCGCGGCCCGGATGTTCGCCACCGAGCTCTGGGCGTGGGCCAGGTTGCCCGGGGGGTACGAGCTCACCGTCTGCTGGTCGTTCGTGGGTACCTGGGCGAGCTGGATGCCCGTCTCCTGGTACACGTGGTACAGCTTGTACCAGAGGATCTGCTGGTTGATGCCCTGGTAGATGACGATCTGGCCGTTCGTGGCGGTGAGGTAGTACTGCCCCTGGGTCACCTGCAGCGCAATGTAGCCACCGACGCCGAGGATCGCCACCAGGATGAGCAGCGACACGGTCACGATCGGCCAGCGGCGGCGGCGGGACTGGCGCCTGGAGCGCCTCGGCTGCGCGCGGTGGCTGCGCCTGGCCTGCGCGGTCCCGAGCCCGGCGCCATTCTCGCTCGCCGCCGTCAGCGGGATGGTCCCCGGGTTCCTCGGGTCCAGGTCATCGTCGATCATGATCGTGTGCATGGCGGTCACGGAACGATGCGTTCGCCCGTGGTCGTCGTCCAGGTCAACCGCACCGAACGGGTCGTTGCCGTCGGCGGCCAGCCGCAGGCCGCCGACGTTCGCCGCGGCGCCGGCGAGTACCGGAGCGCTCGGCAGCGGCAGCCGCGACGTGGCGGTGTCCACCACGTCCGCCACGATGCAGGTGATGTTGTCCGGTCCGCCGCCGGCGAGCGCGAGCTCGATCAGCTCGCGGGTCGCGGCCTCGGGATCGGCCACCGCCTCGAGCGTGTCGCGCAAGGTCTCGTCGCTTACCACTCCGGACAGGCCGTCCGAGCAGAGCAGGTAACGGTCGCCGGGCATGGCGTCGTGCACGGACAGATCGGGCTCGGCCGCCGACCTGCCGTCCAGGGCCCGGAGCAGCAGCGAGCGCTGCGGGTGCGTGGAGACGTCGTCGGCGCTGATCCGGCCCTCGTCCACCAGTGACTGGACCAGCGTGTGGTCGTGGGTGATCTGGTAGAGCTCGCCCTGCCGGAGCAGGTAGCCCCGCGAATCCCCGATGTGGCACACGGCCGCGTGACCGTCGGACCACAGCAGCGCGGTCAGCGTGGTCCCCATGCCCTCGACGGCAGGATTCGCGATGATCTTCTCCTGCAGCCGGGAATTGGCGGCGGTCACGGCCGAGGCGAGGGCGGTCAGCATGTCGCCGGACGGCTGCTCGGAGTCGAGTTCCGCCATGGAGGCGATGGTCAGGGCGCTGGCTACCTCGCCGGCCGCGTGGCCGCCCATCCCGTCGGCGACCGCGAGCAGGCGCGGCCCCGCGTACGCCGAGTCCTCGTTCCCTTCCCGGAGGAGGCCGACGTCGGAGCGTACCGCGTAGCGGAGTACAAGTGTCATCTGCGCAGTTCCAGAACGGTCTTCCCGATGCGGATCGGCACTCCGAGCGGAACGGGCGTGGGCCGCGTCACCTTCTGCCGGTCCAGGTAGGTGCCGTTGGTCGAGCCGAGATCCTCGACGATCCACTGTCCGTCCTGCGGGAATATCCGGGCATGTCGGCTTGAAGCGTAGTCGTCGTTGAGCACCAGCGTGGCATCATTCGCGCGCCCCAGCGTGATCTGCTGCTGACTGAGGTCGAGGGTGGTTCCCTTCAGGGCGCCGCCCGTCACGACCAGGATGCGGGGCGAGCCCCGGCCCGCGCGCTGGGTCCTGGTCGGGCGGGCCGGCGCCGGCCGCAGGTTCTGAGCCTGGCGAGCCCGGCCCCGCCGGGTCGCCGTGGTCGGGCCGCCGAGCAGGTCCGTGCGCACCACGCCGATGGCCGCGATCACGAAGAGCCATAGCGCGGCCAGGAAGGCCACCCTGATGATCGTGAGGGAAAGCTCGCTCATCTGCGGCCACGCCCCTGAACGCTAATAGCTGCTGCCGGAGTACCCACTGCCCTGGCCATCCTGGTTGGTCAGCGGGTCCTGGCGGAAGGTAAGGGTAGTCCGGCCTAGCGCGATTCTCATGCCGTCGCTGAGCGTGACTCGCCTGACCGGCTGGCCGTTGACGAAGGTGCCGTTGGTAGAGCCCAGATCCACCAGGACCACCTGGTCATTCTCTACCCGCAGCTCCGCGTGGTGCCGGGACACGCCGGGATCGACCAGGCGCAGGTCGCAGTCGGTACCCCGGCCGAGCAGGGTCACCGGAGTCTGCAGCGGGTAGATGTGCTGCTCGCCGTCCCCCTCGGGCACACCCTGGGCCCCGGGTCCCGAGACGAGCAGGCGCGGCTGGCCCGGGAAACCCCGTCCCGTGGTCCGCGGCAGGTCGCTGGCCGGCAGCCTGATCTCGCCGCCCTCGATCGTCGAGCCGCGGATGACGCCTGACCGGATCCGGAAGGTGCCCGTCACCATGTCGGGCACGCCCTCGAAGCGCATCCGCACGGGGCCGACGAACGAGTACCCCTGTTCCTTGGCGTAATCCCTGGCCAGGTTGGCCAGCTCGACGCCCAGGGTTTCGGCGTACACGTCGAGGCGGGCGTGATCGCTTTCGGCGAGCTCGACGACGAAGTCATTGGGCACCAAAGTGCGCCCCTTCGCCACAATGGCGGCACGGTCGTCCATTTCCCGCTGTACGGCGCTCGCCACTTCGACCGGCTGCAGTTCGGACCTGAAGGCGCGCGCGAAGGCGCCCTCTACCATTCCTTCAAGCCGGCGCTCGAAGCGCTGCAGAACTCCCAACGTGCCACCTCCCTTCCCGTCCCATTCCCCCGATCGTATCCGGGGCGCAGGAGCGCTCGCGGTCGTGCTAACCTACTCGTTGCCCCGGGCGGGTGGCGGAACGGCAGACGCGCACGGTTCAGGTCCGTGTGTCCGAAAGGACGTGAGGGTTCAAATCCCTCCTCGCCCACTTCTTACTTACCCGTTTATCGACCCGTATCCGGGACGTCAGGGCACGACAATGACCGGGCAGCGGGCGTGGCGGGCCAGCCATCCGGATACCGAGCCCACCACCCGGTGCCATATGTGCGTCGGCGCCCCGATCACCAGCGCGTCGGCACTGAATTCCTCGGCAGCCGCGGCGAGTTCCCTGGCCGGGCTGCCGCGCCTGGTCCGGACGTGGACGTCCACCTCGGCCTGACCGGTGACCTGGTCAAGCTCGGTGAGCAGCCATCGCTCCAGCGCGTCGGCGTCGCGCGCCACGCCCACCACCTGCCCGGTCAGCGGCTCGCAGTAGACCCCTGACGAGCACACGTAGACGACCAGGAGCGGCCGGCCGAGACGGCGGGACAGGCCCGCCGCGTAGGCCAGGGCGTTCCGGCTGGACGGCGAACCGTCGTAGCCCGCGATGACCGGATGCTCAAGTGAGAGGGCGGGTACCGCCGGCCCGGACCTGGAAGCGGGCGCGGGCGCGGCTTCGGGGGGCCGGGGGTCCGCACGGCCGCGCTGTTCCGGCTGCCCCGGTTCTGGCTGGCCCGGTGCCGGGCTCGACTCTGCCTGATCCATAGCCCGCGTCCTAGCGGAAGGCCGTTTCCCCAGGCGTCATACCGTGATGGATGCCCCGGATCGACGGCCTTACTCGTATTTGAAGAGCACTATAGATCAGCGCGGGGCCATATGGTACGTACTCATGGACGCCGTGGCGGCCGAGCTGACCGCGATCGCAGGCCGGGAGCACGTGCTCACCGATCCCGACGTCACCGCCGGGTACGCGACGGACTGGACCCGCAGGTTCCACGGTGTCGCGCGCTGCGTGGTCCGCCCAGGCGACGCGGGCGAAGTGGCCCAGGTCCTGCTCGCCTGCGCGCGCCACGGCGTGCCGGTGGTGCCGCAGGGCGGCAACACCGGGCTGGTCGGCGGCGGGGTCCCCCCGGCCGGAGGGGCCGTCGTGCTGTCCGCCCGGCGGCTGCGCAGGCTCGATCCGGTCGACACGCTGGCGGCGCAGGTCACGGCCGGCGCGGGCGTGACCATCGCGGAACTACGCGCGCACGCGGCCCGGGCCGGCCTGGAGTACGGCGTGGACCTGGCGGCCAGGGACTCCGCGACGGTCGGCGGGACGATCGCGACCAACGCCGGCGGCATCCAGACCCTCAGGTACGGCCCGACCCGGGCGCAGCTGCTCGGCCTGGAGGCGGTGCTCGCCGACGGCACCGTGATCAGCAGGCTCACCGGCATCCGGGCCGACAACACCGGGTACGACCTGACTCAGCTGCTCGCGGGGAGCGAGGGCACCCTCGGGGTCATCACGGCGGCCCGGCTGCGGCTGTGGCCCGCCGATCCGCCCACGCTTACCGTGCTGGCGGGCCTGCCGGGGATCGAGGCCGCCGCCGCCATGGCGGCCAGGATCTCCTCGCTGGTGCCCGGGGTCCGGGCCGCCGAGTACTTCGAGGCGGCGGGCCTGGCCCTGGTGCGCGCGCATACGGGGCTGCCCGCCCCGCTGGGCCAGGACTACCCTGCGTACCTGCTCGTGGACGCGGCCGCGGGACCGGATGACGCCGAACGGCTGGCGGTGCTGCCCGAGCTCACGGATGCCGCGGTCGCCCTGGATACCCAGGCCCGCGCCGCGCTGTGGGCGTACCGGGAGCGGCATACCGAGTCGATCAGCGCGGCGGGCGTCCCGCACAAGCTGGACGTCGCGCTGCCCGCCGCGCGGCTGGCCGCGTTCCGGGCGGACCTCGACGAGATCATCGCCGGGCTTGGCGCGCGCGCGATCGTGTTCGGCCACATCGGCGTCGGCAACCTGCACGTGAACGTGCTCGGCCCCGGGCCTGACGACGACCGCGCCGACGACGCGGTGCTGCGGCTGGCCGCCGCGCACGGCGGAACGATCTCGGCCGAGCACGGCATCGGCCGGGCCAAGGCGGCCATGCTGCCCGTCTCCAGGTCCGCCGCGGAGATCGCGGCGATGCGGGCCATCAAGCACGCCCTCGACCCCGCTGGCCTGCTCAACCCTGGAGTTTTGTTCTAGCCCCCTTGGGCGCCTGACGTGGCACGATGATTGACGTGACCGCAGAGGCAGCGGGGGCGTCCGCGGGCCGTGCCGACGCCACGGCCCGCGCGGTGATCGAGTGCGCGGCCGACGCGATCGTCGCCTTCGGCACCGACCGCAGGGTGATGCTGTGGAACCCGGCGGCCGAGCGGATGTTCGGGTGGACCGCGCCCGAGGTTGTCGGGCTGGAGCCGCAGATCATTCCGGAGGAGCTGAAGGCGGAGCACAACGCGGTCCTGGAGCGGGTGCGCAGCGGCGGCCAGATCTCCTTTGCGACCCGCCGGATCCGCAAGGACAGCACCGTCATCGACGTGCGGATCGACATCAGCGCGCTGACCGACAGCGCGGGTGAGGTGACCGGGTGGGTCAGCGTCTGCCACGACGCCGGCGAGGACGTGGCGCGGCACTATATGGCCGAGCGCGTCAGGGTCGTCCGCAGGCTCGGCGACGTGGTCGCGGAGATGAACGCCCAGCGCGACCTGGAAGCCGTGCTCGACCGCATTGCGGCCAGCCTGCGGGAGCTGACCAGCGCCGACGCGGGCGGCTTCGTGATCATCGAGGATGACGTGCTCAGGCTGGTCAGCACGGCCGGCCTGCCCGCCAGGCTGCGCGGCCGGACCGCGGCGCTATCCCGGAGCCTGGTCGGCGAGCTGCTGCGGTCGGGCAAGACGGCCATGATGGCGACCGGGGAATCGGGCGGCTTCGACGACCTGATCTGGTCGGCGCTGCCCGGGCTGCACACCATCGCGCTCAGCCTGTCGCACGTGGGGGGCCGGCCCTACGGCGCGCTCTACGCGCTGTACAGCCGGCGCGCGCTGAGCCACATCGAGCTTGAGCTGCTCGAGTTGCTCGCCGGGCACGCCGGGGTGGCGCTGACCAACGCGATGGCCTTCGAGGAGATGGCCAGGCAGCAAGCCCACGAGCGCGCGGTGATCGACGGCAGCGCGGACGGCATCGCCGTGCTCGACGAGGCAGGCCTGGTGCGGCAGTGGAATCCGGCCGCGCACCGGATCACCGGGATGCCCGGGGAGCTCGCAATCGGCAAGCCGCCGCCGTTCCCGCTGCCCGATCCGGGGGCGACACTCACCCACAAGCTGCCGAACGGGCGGTGGCTCGACGTCTTGTGCACCGCGCTGGCCGGCGGCGGCGAGTTCGTCATCGACTTCCGCGACGTGACCGCGGCCAAGGAGCTTGAGGAGGCCAAGGACCTGTTCCTGGCCACCACGAGCCACGAGCTGCGCACGCCGATTACCGTGGTCCAGGGCTTCGCCAGCACGCTGGCCACCCGGTGGGACCAGCTCGCGGACGCCGAGCGGCAGGCGGCCGTGCGGACCATCGCCGAACGGGCCGGCTCGCTCGGCAGGCTGGTCGAGCAACTGCTGCTCGGCGCGCGCGCCGGAGCCGACCAGCTCCCCGTCCGCAACGGTCCCATCGACCTGGCCGCCGTCCTGCGCGGCGCTGTCACCGCGTTCCGGCCGCTGTCGGACCGGCACACGATCCTGGCCGACATCCCCGACGACCTGCCGGCCGCGATCGGCGACACCATGGCCACCGACATCATCGTCGGGCAGCTGCTGGAGAACGCCTTCAAGTACTCACCCGACGGGGGCACCGTGGTGGTCCGGGCCCGCCCGGCCGCAGGCTGGATCGAGGTAACGGTCGAGGACGAGGGGATCGGCATCGGCGACGGCGATCATGAGCGCATCTTCGACCGGTTCGTCCAGGGCGAGACGGGTGACCGGCGGCGGTTCGGCGGCGTGGGCATCGGCCTGTTCATCGTGCGCCGCCTGGCGCAGGCTCAGCACGGCGAGGTGTTCGCGACCTCGCGTCCGGCCGGGGGCACGATCATGTGCCTGCGCCTGCTTCCCGCCCAGCCCCTGGGATCCGGAGCCGGGCCTCAGGCCCCGTGATCGCTGTCGTCGGGCTTGTCGCGGTGGCGGGGCTCGCCGCCGGTGGCCTCCAGGTACGCGTCGATGATGCCCGGGACGTCTTCGCCCTGCATCATGATCTGGCCCTTCTCCAGCCAGATGACCCGGTTGCAGCTGGCCTCGATCTCGCCCAGGTTGTGCGCGACGAGGAACACGGTCCCCGCCTGCCCGCGGAGTTCCATGATCTTCTCGTGGCTCTTGGCCCGGAAGTTCGCGTCGCCGGTGGCCAGCGCCTCGTCGATCATCAGGATCTCGTGGCTCTTGGCGGCGGCGATGGAGAACCGCAGCCGCTGGGCCATGCCGGTGGAGTAGGTGCGCATCGGGTAGTCGACGAAGTTGCCGACCCCGGAGAACTCCACGACGGACTCATAGCTCTCCTTGACCTCCGCCGGGGTCATGCCCATGGCCAGGCAGCCCAGGACGACGTTCCGCTCCCCGGTGAGATCGTCCATCAGCGCCGCGTTGACGCCCAGCAGGGCGGCCTGCCCGATGGTGTAGACGCAGCCGCGTTCGGGCGGCAGCAGGCCGGCGATCGCCTGTAGCAGGGTCGACTTGCCCGAGCCGTTCCGGCCGATGATCCCGATGGCGTCGCCGTGGTTGACGACGAACGAGACGCCTCTGATGGCGTGGATCTCGCGGACCGAGGGCCGGCGCTGGCGCCTGATCACCCGCATGAGGGCCGTCGCCGCGGTGCCCTTGTCGCCGCCCGCGCCGTACACGCGGTAGACGACGTGCAGGTCGTCGACGATCACGGTGGGCGCGGGCCCGCTTGCGTTCACGCTGAGACGTTACCGCGCCCCGGCGGGTGCTGAAGTGCGCGAGTGTTTCCAAGCCACCTGAACGGGGCATTTCCCGCACGTACCGGGTTCGCGCAGGGTCGGATACACGGGCTGGGCCCGACATGGAGGTGACTGAGTCGAGCGACCTACTGCTCCCGTTCGCCGCGGCAAGCGTCGGCGTGGCCCGCAGGCGCCTGGTCTCGGACCTGATCCACGCGGGCGTGTGCGGTGCCGCGGTCACCGACGCGGCGCTGGTGCTGAGCGAACTGCTTAGCAACGCCCTGTGCCACGCGACTCCGCTGCCCGGTTCTGGTTTGCGCGTGAGCTGGTGCCTGGAGGCGGACTGTGTCCGGGTCTGCGTCACCGACGGCGGCGCGCAGACCGTCCCTGAGCTGGGCGAACCAAATCCGTCCACGACCGGGGGACGAGGCTTGCGAATCGTGGAGCGGCTGTCGCTGTGCTGGGGGACGCGTCACGACGACGAGGGCACGACCGTCTGGGCGGAGGTACCCGTCCCGCAGATCACCGCGGTCGCCGTGCCGGCGGCGGCCGCCGAGCGCGGTTAGGCGAGCTCTGGCGCCGTCCGCTGGCGCCGCGCGCCGCGTGCGGTGAACTCTCAGCGTGCGCTCATGGTAGCTGCCTGGCGCCTGGGCCCCCGGCGCGGTAAGGTTCGGCTCGTGGAGCTAGATGTCTCAAGTCGATTTCATGATGATCACACGATCGTGACCATCTCCGGGGAAATCGATCTCTATACCGCTCCGCGGCTACACAGCGAGCTCGCCGCCCTGCTGGCTGAGGGCATGCCCGCCCGGGTGGTGATTAACATGTCCGGCGTGGAGTTCTGCGACTCCACGGGCATGAACGTGCTGCTGTCCTGCCTGCGCCGCGCGCGCGAGCGCGGCGGCGAGCTGGAGATCGCCGACCCCAAGCCCGCGGTGCGCAAGATCCTCCAGGTCACCGGGCTCGACTCGGTGTTCACCCTCGTGGAGGACCCGGACGCCATCCGGCCGAAGCCGGTACTGCCGCACAACTAGGCACGGCAACCCCTGACCTAGGATCGGCCCCATGTCAGCAGGGTCGCGATCCGGCGACGTTGCGGTGATCATCCCGGCGCGCGACGAGGCCGCCCGGATCCAGTCGACCGTGGCGGCGGCGGCCGGGCTCCCCGGCGTGGCGGTTGTCGTGGTGGTCGACGACGGCTCGCGCGACGCCACCGCCGAGCTGGCCCGGCGCGCGGGCGCGGTCGTAGTCCGGCACGCGAGGAATCGGGGCAAGGGCGCCGCCATGGAAACCGGCGCGGCCGCGGTCCGCACGGTTGACCAGCGGGAAGCGCGCGAGTCGCCCCGGTACCTGCTGTTCCTGGACGCCGACCTAGGGGGCACCGCCGCGCTAGCCGGGCCGCTGGCCGAGCCGGTCCGGGCCGGCACGGCGGACATGACGATCGCCGTGTTCAGCACGACCGTCAAGCTCGGCGGGCACGGCCTGGTCGTGGGGCTGTCGGGCGCCGGGATCCGCCGGGCTACCGGATGGCGCCCGGCACAGCCGCTGAACGGGCAGCGCTGCCTGACCCGCTCGGCCTTCGAGGCCGCCCGCCCGCTCGCCCCCGGCTGGGGAGTGGAGACCGGGCTGACCATCGACCTGCTCCGCCAGGGACTGCGCGTCACCGAGGTCCAGGTCGACCTCGCGCACCGCGCGACCGGCACCGGGCTGCGCGCCCAGCTGCACCGGGCCCGCCAGCTCGCCGGCGTCGCCTGGGCCCTGGCCGTACGGCCCTGACGGAGCGGCAATGCTGGCATGATGTGCGCTATGCCAGTTGCCTACCTGGGACCCGAGGGCACCTTCTGCCAGGCGGCGCTGCAGGCCGTCGACGCCGCGGCCGAGCAGCTGTCCTGCCCGACCATCCCGGCCGCGCTCGCGGCGGTCCGCGAGGGCGTGGCCGAGCGCGCGGTGGTCCCCATCGAGAGTTCGGTCGAGGGGGTCGTCACCGCCACCCTCGACGACCTGGCTAGCGGGAACGACCTGGTCATCGTGGCCGAATTGCAGATCCCCATCGCGTTCGCGCTGCTGACCGCCCAGGGGACGGCGCTCGGTGACGTCAAGCGGGTCGGCGGTCATCCGCAGTCCATGCCGCAGTGCCGCGGCTGGCTGGCCGCGAACCTGCCTGACTGCGAGTGGGTCCCGGTCGCGTCCAACGCCGAGGCGGCCCGGCAGACGGCGGACGGTCACCTCGACGCGGCGCTGGCGGGCGCCTTCGCCGCGGGCCGGTACGGTCTGGAGGTTCTCGTCCCCGACGTGCACGACCGGGACAACGCCGTGACCCGCTTTGTCGTGGTCGCACCGCCCGGCCCGCTGCCGGCCCGGAGCGGGACCGACCGGACCTCGGTCGCCGCGTTCCTGGCCGAGGACCACGCGGGCGCGCTGCTCGAGATCCTCACCGAATTCGCGGTACGCGGAATCAACCTGACGACGATCCAGTCGCGGCCGACCGGCGACCGGCTCGGCCAGTACTACTTCTTCATCGACTGCGAGGGTCACATCGACGACGCCCGGGTCGGCGAGGCGCTGATGGGGCTGCGCCGGGTGTGCCGGCAGGTGCGTTTCCTCGGCAGCTACGCGCGGTGCGACGGCGCCGTGACGCAGGTCAGGCCGGGTACCTCGGATGCCGAATTCGCCGCTGCGGCGGCATGGCTAGGACGGCTGCGCTTCGGGCGTCCGTGACTCCGGCATCGCTCGTTCGGGGAAAAGGGCCTTTTCTTGTCTTACAGGTAGGGTCCCGAGCCCGGGCGCTGGACCTGGCCCTCGGCGTCCTGCTGGCTCATCATCCCCGGCGGGAGCGCCCGGCGCATCTGCTCAAGCTGCGCCCGGGCCGCCATCTGCTGGGCGAACAGCGTGGTCTGGATGCCGTGGAACAGGCCCTCCAGCCAGCCGACCAGCTGAGCCTGGGCGATGCGCAGCTCGGCCTCGCTCGGCACGTCGTCGTCGGCGAACGGCAGCGACAGCCGCTCCAGCTCGGCGACCAGCTCGGGCGCGAGGCCGTCTTCCAGCTCCTTGATGGAACTCTCGTGGATCTCCTTGAGCCGGACCCTGCTCTTCTCGTCCAGGGGAGCCGCCCTGACCTCCTCGAGCAGCTGCCTGATCATGCTGCCGATCCGCATGACCTTGGCCGGCTGCTCGACCATCTCGGTGACCGGGCGCTCACGCCCGCCCTCGGCGCTCTTACCGTCGCCCGCCATGGCGATGCCGTCGGGGCCGACCACCAGGATCTGCGGGGGCTCGTGGCTTTCCGAATTCATCCCGTCGCTCATGCCCCTAGTCTGTCCGATCCCGCCGGCTGCTTCCGACCGCAGGGGCAGTTTGCCTGGCCCGGCGCACGGGCACAACTCAGTGCTACGAGGCGAGCGCACTGGGTATCGAAATCGGGCGAAGTTTGACTTACGCTCGGATTAATGCACGAAACCGCCCGCACGCGCCCACCCGCGCGGACCAGGGGGTGACCACTTGACGACGAACAACGAGACGCCGCAGGTGTTCGGCGAGGACCTGCCGGGCGATCCCTATTCGTTCCCGGCCTACCCGCACGGGCCGGGGTACGCCCCGCTCCCGGGGGACTACCGGGACGAGCCGGGGTACGCGGACATTTCCGGCTACCTGCCTGACCCGGGGTACCCGCAGGCGCGGGTCCGGCCGGGGTATCCGTACGACAACGTGGCGGCCCGGCCGCCGCTGGAGGTCTGGCACGACGCGGACGCTCACCGCGGGTGGGCCCGGGACGACCAGCTGGTGCCCCGGCAGGTCGGCCCGGAATCTGCGTGGGACAGCAACTTGGGAAGTCCCGGCGTCGGCGCACCGGCCCACGTGCGGCGGCCCGGCCAGGGGTCGGGCTGGCGGCGGAGCCTCTCCCTGGTCACGGGCGGGCTGCTCAGGCTCGGGGAGTCGAGCGCCGACCTGCGCCGGCGGGACCTGATCAACCGGATCAGGACGCCGGTCGCGGGCGGGCACCACCGGATCGCGGTGCTGAGCCTGAAGGGCGGCGTGGGCAAGACGACCACGACGGCGGCGCTGGGGGCGACGTTCGCGACGCTGAGGGGTGACCGGGTCGTGGCCGTCGACGCGAACCCCGACCGCGGCACGCTGTCGGACAAGGTCCGCCTGGAGACGGCGGCAACGATCAGGGACCTGCTGAACGAGCGGGATCAGGTCCGCCGCTACGCCGACGTGCGGGCGTTCACGTCCCAGGCGCCGAGCCGGCTCGAGGTGCTCGCCTCCGACCGGGATCCGGGAGTCTCGGTGGCCTTCGGCGCCGAGGACTACTGCGACGCGGCGCGCGTGCTCGAGCACTTCTACTCGATCTGCCTGACCGACTGCGGGACCGGGCTGCTGCACTCGGCCATGTCCGGCGTGCTCCAGCTGGCCGATCAGATCGTGGTGGTCAGCTCGCCGTCGGTGGACGGCGCGCGGAGCGCCAGCGCCACGCTGGACTGGCTGGAGGCCCACAACTGCGGTGACCTGGTGCGGAACGCTGTCGTGGTCGTGTCGGCGATCCGGCCCAAGAGCAAGAGCACCGTCGACCTGGACCGGCTCGAGCATCATTTCGCCACCCGGTGCCGGGCCGTGGTCCGGATTCCGTGGGACCCGCACCTGGAGGAGGGCGCGGAGGTCGAACTCGACCTGCTCGCCAGCCAGACCGCCGACGCGTACCTGGCCCTGGGCGCGCTGGTCGGCGACGGGCTCGCCTGGCCGCGCAGGCTGACTTATCGTTCCGCGTTACCGTAGTCTGTGGCCTACAGGAGGGCTCGCCTAGTGGCCGATGGCGATGGTCTTGAAAACCATTGTGGCGGCAACGTCACCGTGGGTTCGAATCCCACGCCCTCCGCTCTGACCAGGTAAAACCACGCTGGAGGGTCCGTGACCGGCCCAGAGCATTACCGCGAAGCCGAACGGATAATGCGGGAAATGAGCATTATCGAGGACGGCAGGACGCAGGAAGTTGCCTTGCCGGAGGCCATGGCCGCCGCCCAGGTCCACGCGATCCTCGCGCTCGCCGGGGCGACCGGGGTGGAAGCAAGGGGCGCCGACGGCCAGGCCTGGACCGAGGTGGCAGGCGTCCCGCGCGGGCGCTAACCGGCTACGACCGCGTTAGGCGCCGACGCCGCCGTCGGCGCCTGGTGGCGGGCGGGTAATCTCGGCGGCATGACGTTGCCGCCCTTCGGCTTCCTCGAGGTCGTCAGCCGCTGGCAGTTCGCGCCGGTGGTGACGGGCTTCGTCGTGGTGGCGGCGGGTCTGTACCTCTGGGGCGTGCTCAGAGTGCGGCGCCGGCACCCGGCCCGTCCCTGGCCAGCGTGGCGGACCGCGCTGTTCCTCGGCGGCCTGGCCGTGGTCGTCATCGCGACGCAGAGCGGCGTCGGCGCTTACGACGACGTGCTCTTCTGGGATCACATGATCCAGCACCTGCTGCTGCTCATGGTCGCCCCGCCGATGCTCGTCCTGGGCCAGCCCGCGACCCTGCTCCTGCACGCGAGCCGGAACCCGCTGCACACCTGGACCAAGAAGTTCCTGCGCTCGCGCGTGATCTCCGCGATCACCTGGCCCCCGCTCGTGACGGCGCTGTACGCCGGGGTGATCATCGGCACGCACCTGACCGGCTTCATGAACCTGGTGCTGGTCAACGAAACGGCGCACGACGGCGAGCACGTCCTGTACCTGGTGGCCGGTTACCTCTACTTCCTGCCGCTGATCGGGCGCGAGCCCATCCGGTGGAAGGTGTCGTACCCGTCTCGGATCTTCCTCCTCTTCCTGGCCATGCCGGTGGACGCCTTCACCGGCCTGGCGCTCGGGTCCGAGAGCGGCAACCCGTTCCCCAACATGGCGAACCAGCGCCCGGGCTGGGCGCCGAGCCCGATCAACGACGTGCATATCGGCGGGGCGATCATGTGGGTCGGCGGGGCCGGGATCATGTTCGCGCTGACGATGATCGTGTTCTTCGCCTGGAGCCGCGAAAAGCGCAGCGACGGCGGACTCGGCTGGCTCGAGGTCGCGCGCCGGACGAATTTCGCCACGCTGGTCGATGCGCAGCGCGAGGCGAGCGCAGCCGGCGGGGCACCCGCTACGGCCGCCCCTGCCGCCCCGGTCGGCCGGGCGGAAAGCGTCGACGACGACGAGCACCTGGCCGCCTATAACGCTTTTCTGGCCCGCCTTAACCAGCAGCATGAGCGCTGAAAATCACCGCGCGACACGCCGGTAGGGTTTTCTAAGCAAATCTACGGTGCAAGCTAGATCAGGCCATAAAGTCCAATGGCATGGATCCGGTGCGCAATCCTTATGCTCCAGGGGCGGGGCAGCGCCCGCCCGAACTCGCCGGGCGCGACCGGGAGATCAGCCAGTTCGAGGTAGTCATCGAGCGGATCGCCCGTGGCCGTCCGGAACGGAGCATGGTGCTGACCGGGCTGCGTGGCGTGGGCAAGACGGTGCTGCTCAACACGTTCAGGTCGATGGCGCTCCAGCGGCTCTGGGGCACGGGCAAGATCGAGGCCCGGCCGGAGCAGTCGATCAGGCGGCCCGTCGCCGCCGCCCTGCACATGGCCGTCCGGGAACTCGCGCCCAGGCACCGGGCCCCCGACCGGGTCGAGTATTTCCTCGGCGTCCTCAAGGCGTTCGCGCTGCGCGACCCCCAGGCGGTCAAGGGGGCCTCGGTGACCGTCGCGCTGGGTATCGACGTCCCGGCTCAGCGCGGCCGGGCCGACTCCGGTGACCTGGAGGTCGACCTCACCGAGCTGTTCGCCGAGGCGGCTTCTGTCGCCGCTGACCTGGGCGTGGGGATCGCGCTGTTCGTCGATGAGATGCAGGACGTGCCCAGCGCCGACGTGTCCGCGCTCTGCGCCGCCTGCCACGAGCTATCGCAGAGCGGCGGCCCGCTCATCGTGGTCGGGGCGGGCCTCCCGCACCTGCCCTCGGTCTTGTCGGCGAGCAAGAGTTATTCGGAGCGGCTGTTCAGGTATGCGCGGATCGACCGCCTCGACCGGGAGGCGGCGGATCTGGCCCTCATCGCCCCGGCCGAGCGGGAGGGGGTCACCTTTACCCCTGGGGCGCTGGACGCGCTGTACGCCGCCGCCGACGGCTACCCGTACTTCGTCCAGGCCTACGGCAAGGTCACCTGGGACGTGGCCGCGGCCAGCCCGGTGACGGCCGGCGACGTCTGCGTGGCGGCGCCGGAGGCGGAAGGGGAACTGGCCCTCGGGTTCTTCGGCAGCAGGTACGAGCGGGCCACGCCGGTCGAACGCGAGTACATGCGGGCCATGGCCGCTACCGGCGACGACCCGGTGCCGACCTCGGTCGTGGCCGACGAGCTGGGGCGCAAGCCGTCGAGCTTGTCCCCGGCGCGGGACGGGCTGATCAAGAAGGGGCTCATCTACAGCTCCGAGCGCGGCCTGATCGCGTTCACGGTCCCGCACTTCGGGAAGTTCCTGCGCTCGCAGCCCGTGTAGGCCGGCGCCAGCCGCCGGGCTAGCGGGCTTACCGCATGGCGGTGAACTCGCGCGTTTCGGCCAGCCCGAGCACCTCGTCGGTATGCGCGTCCAGGACGGCGGCGCGGATCACCGGCCTGCGGGCCTGCAGGTAGACGGCGAACACGATGTCGATCCGCCGGCCCCGCGAGAACCCGGCGTACACCACGAATCGCCAGCACCCTTCCCGCCATACGTCAATCGGCGCCGCGCTGGAGATCTGGCCCGCGTACCGGCGCCACGGTGAGCTCGCGTGCAGGGCGGCCATGGTGCGCTCGACCGGGAGCCTGCGGAGCTCGCATGGCTCGGAATAGCCGAGCCTGACCAGGATCTCGCCGAGTTCCGGGGACAAGAAGGCGATGAGGGACAGCTCGAAGGCCAGCACGGCCAGCCACATCTCGGCCGTGGTGGACGACGACGGCATGCGCAGCGGGGGCAGGCCGATCGTGACGGCGGCGGCGGCGCACAGGACTCCGGCTCGGGCGATGGTGCGCCACCCGATCGGGGTGTCGCTGAAGTCGCCGAAGCAGCCGCAGCCGGCCACCGGGCGCCGCTGCCTCGTCTCGTTCAGCGCGCCCATCGCAATAAGGAAGAACAGCGCGCAGGCCGCGCGGACGATGGTCGCGGGCAGGCTGGGGTGGGTGGTACCTATCCTGCCCGCGGTAACGATCAGGCCCAGGCCCAGCCCGAACTCGGTCGCGCACATCGCCATCATGATCGGGCGGTGCAGGCGGAGCGGGAACAGGCCGGCCGGATCCATGGCCGCCTTGATGGAACGCGACCGGAGCACCCGCCACGCCTTGGCCGCGCACCCGCCGAGCAGCATGACGGCGAGCAGCGGGATCTGCAGTTCCCTGGCGGCGAGGAGCATGCTCAGCCGCCGATCGTCATCGTCGCGTTGAAGCAGCCTGCCTCGAGGTTCCCGCCGAGTTCCACGAAGGCGGCCATGGTCAGGTCGGCGATCCTGCCCTTCCTCGAGGTATCGCAGGTGACGCAGCGGTCGCAGAAGAGCCTGGCCGTCGCCCCGCAGCTAGTGACGGGAAGCTGCCTGGTGCGTTCCGCGCAGTCGTTTCGCAGCCAGAGCAGGCTCCCGACCGACAGGTAGGGGAGACGGACGCACCCGGGACCGGTGGCGTGCGGATCGCCTGAGCACCCCGGCGGCGCGAAGGCGGCGTGCTCACAGCTGGTCTCGGGGTCCAGGGCCGGATACGCCAGCCCGAGCAGGTCGTCCGGCTCATCACCGGGTTCATGCCAGATAGCCGTCCCGCTTACCGGGTCGGGTACGTGCCCGCTGACCAGCGGCGGGGTCGGCGGATGGTCGGCCGGATACGGCGGCTGCGAGGTGGCGGGGATCAGGGCCTGCAGGTAACCGTCGTGCTTCACGCCGATCACGTCGATCAGGTAGCCCGGCTCGAGCCTCGGGAACCTGACCTGGATCCGGCCCGTGGCCTCGGCGCCGATGATCACCAGCTTGCGTCCCTTGGCCGGCCCCTCGTCGACGAGCAGGGCGGCCGGTCCTTCCCGTTCCGCGATCGTCCCGGTGACCCGGCCGACCTCGGCCCAGATCCTGTCCACCACCGGGCCGCCGGGATACCTGCGCCGGGCAATTGCGTGATCACCCCGCCGCAGCGCCGCGGGTGCGGCGGGACCGCCGCGCCAGGCCTGCGTGCCCGGGTCCAGCGGGAAACGCTGCTCGCCCCACGCGGTGCCCAGCACCAGGACGTGGGGACTGACGTCCAGAATCCTTCCGGTCACGGTGTACACCAACGCCCTGGTCGCAGCCCAGGCCGCGTCTACACCCGGGTCCAGGGGCGGGTACTCCGGCTCGTCTGGCCGACCGAGGACAGCCGCCTTAAGCAGCGATCTGCGGGCGAATCGGGCCGGACCGGTTGACTCTGTGACATCGCCGTACCAACGGGGAAAGTCAGCCAAATGCCGCACTTGCCCTCCGTGGGATTGCAGTTGCCACAATGTACGACCCTGGCGGGTACAGACGGTTACGTCAAGCCAATCGGACCCGTTTGTCCCTCAGGACACACAGATACATCCCTGGCGGTTAGCCGCGCATCTGCACCGGGCATCACGTTGTGTACGCACCGTATTGGAGATGACTACTTTAAGTAAGGTAGTTGGCATGAGCATCGTCGGCGATCCCCCCGACCCGCGAGCCAGCGGCGACGATGCTGCCTTCCGTGACTACGTTCTCACCCGCGGGACGGCCCTGCTCAGGGTAGCGGTCATGCTCACCGGCAACCGGGCGGACGCGGAAGATCTGGTCCAGGCCGCCCTGGCCAAGACCTACCTGGCGTGGGGCAGGATCAACGACCGGGCCGCCCTCGACGCGTACGTGCGGCGCGCGATGGTCAACACGCACATCTCCTGGTGGCGGCGCCGCAAGTTCGAGGAGTACCCCACCGACGAGCTGCCGGACCAGGTCATACCCGACTACGCGCGCGAGAGCGACACGGCCGAGATGGTGCGGCGCGCCCTGGACCGGCTGCCCAACCGGATGCGCGCCGCCGTCATGCTGCGGTACTTCGAGGACATGACCGAGCCGGAAATCGCCGAAACGCTCGGCGTCAGCCTGGGCACCGTGAAGAGCACCGTTTCCCGCGCGGTAGCCAGGCTCCGCGTCGACGCCGAACTCGGCAGGGACTCCGGCACGTAAGAAAGGCCCGCCTCCGCATCCGGCCCGACCTGGGTCTACTGCCCGGTAGCCGACTCATGGCACTATCGAGAAGGCAGGTCAGCCACCCATGGGAGGTAGCTCGGTGCGCAGCACGATGATGGATATCCCGCTGACCATCGCGTCGATCATGCGTTACGGAACGTCGATCTACGGCGATCGCGAGGTCGTCACCTGCACCGAGGACGCGACCAGGCGCCGCACGTACGCCGAGTCCGGCCGGCGGGCCGCGCGCCTGGCGAATGCGCTGCGCCGCCTCGGCGTGGACGCCGACCAGCGCGTCGGCACCTTCATGTGGAACAACGCCGAGCATCTCGAGGCGTACCTGGCCGTGCCGTCCATGGGCGCGGTGCTGCACACCCTGAACATCAGGCTCGCCCCGGCCGAGGTCGGCTACGTCGCCACGCACGCGGAGGACTACGCGGTCATCGTGGACGCCTGCCTCGTGCCGAGGTTCGCCGAGATCCTGCCCCAGGCGCCCACCGTCCGCCACGTGATCGTGAGCGGAGGGCGGCTGGCCGAGACACCCGGGGCGGACCAGCTCACCGGCGTGGCCGTGCACGAGTACGAGGAGCTCCTCGCGGCCGAGCCTGACGCGTTCGACTGGCCGGAGCTCGACGAGCGGTCGGCCGCGGCGATGTGCTACACCAGCGGGACCACCGGGAACCCGAAGGGCGTCGTCTACAGTCACCGGTCCAGCTACCTGCACTCGATGGGCGCCTGCCTCGGCAACGCCTTCGCTATCTCCGAACGGGACCGGGTGCTGCCCGTCGTCCCCATGTTCCACGCCAACGCATGGGGCCTGGCCTACGCCGGCCTGCTGTCCGGGGCCGCCCTGATCCTGCCGGACCGGTTCCTGCAGCCCGCCGCGCTGGTCCGGCTGATCGGCGACGAGCGCGTCACCCTGGCCGGCGGGGTCCCGACGATCTGGGCGGGCGTCCTCAGTCACATCCGGGTCGAGGGCGGTGACGTGTCGAGCCTGCGCCTGGTGATCGCGGGCGGCTCCGCGGTGCCGCACTCGATGCAGCTCAGGTACGAGTCTGAGCTCGGCGTTCGGATCCTGCAGGCCTGGGGCATGACGGAGACCTCGCCGCTGGGGAGCGTGGCGAACCCGCCGGCCGGCGTCAGCAAGGATGAGGAATGGCGGTACCGGGACAGCCAGGGTCGGCTGTTCTGCGCGGTGGAGGGGCGCCTGGCCGGAGACGGCGGGGCGATCCTGCCCAACGACGGCGAGTCCGTCGGCGAGGTCGAGGTGCGCGGGCCCTGGGTGACCGGCTCGTACCACAAGGACGACGACCCGGCCAAGTTCCACGACGGCTGGCTTCGCACCGGTGACGTGGGGACCCTGGACGAGCACGGCTTCATCCAGCTGACCGACCGGGCCAAGGACGTGATCAAGTCCGGCGGCGAGTGGATCTCCTCCATGGAGCTGGAGAACATCCTCATGGCTCATCCCGACGTGGCCGAGGCCGCGGTGATCGGCGTCGCCGACGACAAGTGGGGCGAGCGCCCGCTGGCGGCGATCGTCCTGCGGCCGGGTTCCGACGTCAGCGCGGACAAGCTCCGGGCCTTCATGGCCGAGCAGGTCCCGCGCTGGCAGCTGCCCGAGCGGTGGTGCTTCATCGACGAGGTGCCCAAGACCAGCGTGGGCAAGTTCTCCAAGCGCACCATGCGCGATGCCTACGCCAGCGGCCGGTACGAGATCATCGAGGTGCACTGACGCCCGGGGCCGGGTTGCTTTGCCCGCGCCGGGTCACTCCCGGTACGCTATGGCCCACCGCACCCGGTGCGGGTGGAGGATTCGCCTAGTCCGGTCTATGGCGCCGCACTGCTAATGCGGTTGGGTCGCGAGGCCCTCCGGGGTTCAAATCCCCGATCCTCCGCAGCTGACCAGGCACTTTGCTGACCAGGCGAAATGCCTGGCTGTGCCTCAGCGCAGCGGTCGGGTCAGCGAGCGGGCCACCATGGTGAAGATGAGCAGGACCAGGAGCAGCAGCAGCAGGGTCACCAGGCTGGTGACCAGCAGGCCCGTGCTGGCATTCGTCCTGGACGTATCTGCCAGCGTGGAGATGTTGCCGGTCAGTTCGTCGGCGACTTGCCGCACCTTGCCGACGGTGAACGACATGTCGGCGTTCACGTTTGCCGTGGCCAGAAGGCGACCCTGCTCCTGGGTGAGCGGGTGCGGCAAGTCGCCGGTCAGCAACGCCTCCGCGAGTGATTCCTGCTGGGCGGCGCTATCGACCGGCGGCCCGCTCACCGTGTTGGTGTAGTTCTGCTGCTCGGCGGGATCCACGGATGCGTAGAAGTTGGCCAGATCCGCCACTTCCTGCTGGTGTGCCTGCTGGAGGCTGGCAAGGTCGTCGGGCGACAGCGTCGGCTGCGGGAAACTGACCGCCCTCAGCAGGAGGGCTCGCTGAACCGATTTGGCGTCTTCGACCTGGAGTAGCGCGCCTAGGGCGATGACATCGTGCCGGAGATCGGTATTGCTCGTCTCGTTCCCGACGACGCTGGTGAATGTGTTCGCGGGCTGGATGATGTTCACGGTGTACACCTGCATGATCGCCGTCATGAGGGATTCCGGGTCGGCCACCATCCTGCGGACGAGCGGAAGGGTTTCCGCGCTCACTTGTACCGCGTTCGCCGCCTGCACCGCGGCGAGCTGATAGCCGTTTCCGACCGTGATGCCATCTGCCAAGGCGACGACCTCTGCGGCGGCGCCATCGGTGACACGCTGTGCGGTCCTCAGCCTGGCCGAAAAGCCACCCCTGTTCGCTGTGAAGGCGACTGAATAGTCGCGTTCATCTTCCGTTGCCTGGATGTACTTGACCACCGCGCTGTTGAGCTGGGCGAGGTGCTGAACACGGCCGGTCGTCTGCCAGTTGCTGACGTTACTGTTGATGGTCAGCGCACCGAGCACGGCCGCGGTCAGCAACGGCACCGCGATCAAGGCGGCCAGCCGCCACCGGACGCGCCAGTTCCTCAGGGCGAACCGCGACCCGGGCGAGCCGGGCCGTCTCGGATGCGGATGGGTGGTCCCGACCGTGTCGGCCGGGAGCGGGGGCCGCGGCTGGGGCTGGGCGACGACCACGGGCGTCTGGCCGCCGGAAGCGGCCGGGCCGATGACGGGCCGCGGTTCCATGCTCGCCGCGTCCCCTCCGCCGACGGCATCCGAGCCGTCACCCGCGGCGCTTCCGCCCGCGAGAGGCACCGAACCCTCCCGGTCGGCTGGCCCTCCGCTGACGGACCCGGCCGCGCTAGCCGGGTCGCCAGGATTCGTCACCGATCGTTTACGCACTACGTTCGCACCTCGCATCGGCACGCCTGCGCCAGCGCACATGCCAGGCTGAACAGGCGCAAGCCACCCTCCATGCGCACC
Source organism: uncultured Actinomycetes bacterium (assembly GCA_963795795.1). Taxonomy (GTDB): domain Bacteria; phylum Actinomycetota; class Actinomycetes; order Streptosporangiales; family Streptosporangiaceae; genus Palsa-504. The sequence continues at coordinate 385,916 of CAWCJS010000006.1, forward strand.
CTCTTTCCCTCCGCAGCGATCGCCGCTGCTCCGGTCAACAAGGCGGCCGAGCCACACTCTCGCGTTACAAAACGAGTAAGGACATATAATCATTTTCTGGGTGGCCGTCACGAGGCATTCATGAATCCCTTGGGTGTGTGTATGGGGCCCTACCAGGAACCCCGCGGCCAGAACGCCTAGGGCCTGCTTCACAAAACGCCTCGGCATCCAGCTCCCGCCTGACCCCGACGCCGGCTTCGCCGAGCTGACCGCCCGTTACCAGGCCGACCCACGGCTCACCGTGCCCGCCACTGTCTACAACGGGGTCTTGAACCGGGCCGACGAGGTGTGACGGGGCACCGTAACGGGCCGCGTGTCGGAACCCGCAAACACGTGACACCAGCCGAATTGTCTTGCTACTTTTAGTTATATGACCCATACCGTGTGTTACATGCTTATCCGGCGCACGCGGAGTGAGCGGGGGCGCTCATGACATCGCCAGAGCTTAGGGAGCTTCTCCTGGCCGCCGTCGGGGATGCCATCAACTACCTGGAGGACGTTCGCGTCTTCTGTCTTGACTGCAGAAACTCCCCCGGCGCCGTCTGCCTTGAGCACGCAGATGCGGCCAACCTCGCGGCGCGGTACGCGGAAATCCACGCGCAGCTCCGGGAGGCAGGGTCCGGCTACCTGCCGCTCGGGGATACAGTCCCGTCACTGCAACGCTCGGCTTGATCGAAGGCGGCACTGAGCAGCGGACCTGCGGGTCAGGGCGCCTTACGCAGCTTGTCGAGGCCGTCGAGGATGAGGTCGAGCCCGAATTCAAACTCGGTCTGGTCGTCGCACCAGCCCAGCGTGGTCTCGGGGTCGTCGTGAGCGACCTCCGTGAACATGGCCGCCAGGTGCGGGATCTGGGCGGTCATGCTGTCCAGGGCGGCGGCGGTCTCCTCGTCGCTGGCTCCGCCGCTGGGGTCGAACAGTTCCTGGCTGAAACCGAGCGCCCGGCTGCCGAGGGCGTGCAGCGCGTGGTGGATGAGGTCGTAGGAGAAGCCGCCATCTCGCATGAGCCTGAGCAGGCCGTCGTAGTAGAGGAGCACGGCCAGGCTGGTGTTGGTCCTGGTCTCCAGGACGCGCGGCGCCCAGGGGTGGCGGAGCAAGACCTGGCGGGCGGACAGGATCCGCCGGCGGACCGCCCTTTTCCAGCCCGCGCCCGTGGCAGGCACGTCAAGCCTGCCCACGATGTCGTTGATCTCGGTCACCACGGCCTCGGCGATGCCGTCGAGGAGGTCTTCCTTGCTGGCCACGTGGTAATACAGCGACATCGCCTCGGCGCCGAGTTCCTCCGCGAGACGGCGCATGGTGAGCGATTCGATGCCGCTCTGGTCGGCGACCTCGGTCGCGGCTCGGAGCACGCGTTGCCTGCTCAGCGGGAGCCGCGGCTGGGATCCTGGCTCGGCTCGGGTGACCACAGCATCAGCCTTTCCTGCGCACTTGATCGTACAAGGTAAGGCGTAGCCCGATCGTTTCAGCCCGCTTGACTGTCTTACGCTGTAAGACTATCTTACAACGTAAGACACCTTACGGCGTAAGGTAACGCACCCTCAGAAGGAAAAGAAGATGAAGGCCTTCACCATGCGTTCGTACGGTCCACCCGACCAGCTCGAGCTCACCGACGTGGACACGCCCGTGCCCGGCCCTGATGAGGTGCTGGTCCGGGTCCGTGCCACCTCCGTCAACCCTTACGACTGGCATCACCTGAGGGGTGAGCCGCGCGCCGCGCGGCTGATGCCCGGCACCCTCGGGCTGCGTGCCCCGAAGTTCTGCATCCTCGGATGTGACGTGGCGGGCCAGGTGGAAGCGGTCGGCCGGGACGTGACGGGGTTCCGTCCGGGCGATGACGTATACGCCCTGCTCGAGCGGGGCGGCGGCTTCGCCGAGTACGTCAGAGTCCCGGCCCGCCTGCTGGCACCCAAGCCGGCGAACCTGTCCTATGAGCAGGCGGCGGCGGTCCCGATGGCGGCGACGACCGCGTTGCTGGGCCTGCGCGACGTCGGCCGGGTCGAGCCCGGGCAGCAGGTCCTGGTCGTCGGGGCCTCGGGCGGAGTCGGCACGTTCGCCGTGCAGATCGCCCGGGCGCTCGGCGCGAGGGCCGACGCCGTGTGCAGTGCACCGAACGCAGACCTGGTCAGGTCGGTCGGCGCGGATGACGTCATCGACTACGCCAAGACGGACTTCACGCGGAGCGGACGGCGCTACGACGTGCTGCTGGATATCGCGGGAAGCCGTCCGGCCGCCGCGTGCCGTCGGGTGCTGGCCCGCCGGGGAGCGCTGGTCCTGATCGGCGGGCCGGCCGGGCGGTGGCTACAGCCCGCCGGGCACATATTCTCCTCACTCGTGATGGCCCCGCTCGGGCCGCAGCGGATCGCCATGGCGGACACCGTCTCGCACCAGGCGAAGAAACAAACCCTCATGACGCTGACCACGCTCCTCGAGGAGGGCAAGGTCACCCCCGTCATCGGCCGCACCTACCCATTCCACGACCTCCGCGACGCCGTCCGGTACCAGGAAGGGGGCCACGTCCCTGGCAAGGTAGTCGTTACCATCTGAGACGCGCGATACGACGGGCGTGGCGTGACGCCAGGGGCTTGCGGCGATATTGCTCTTTGCCAAGGCATTTCCCTACACTGGGCGTGGCTCAGCGGCCGGACGAGGAGGACGCATGCCAGTCGACTGGGTTGTGGTCGGCGTGGATAACGGCGGGACCGCCAACAACGGAACCGTCCTCGATTCCGCCGGCCGGTTCCTCCTCGATCAGATGGCCGAAGTGCCCAGCAATGTGCGGGAGGGACCGGACAAGGCCATCCAGTCCTTGGTCGACTCCGTGGAGCAGGTGCTCCAGCTGACCGGCGTGCCGATCGAGTCCGTTCGGGCGGTAGGCCTGGACACGCCCGGGCCGGCTAGCGCGGACGGCGTGATCTCGTCCAAGGGCGCCACGAACTTCGGGGACGCCGGCTGGGGCGGCTTCGACATCCGCAGCGCGCTCGCCGGGCGCCTCGGGCTGCCCGTGATCTACAACAACGACGGGAACGCGGCCGCGCTCTACGCGCACCACGTCCGGTTCGGCGCCGAATCCCGGCGGTACAGCTCCGTCTCCGTGATCGTGGGCACCGGGCTCGGCGGCGGGCTCATCGAGGCCGGGCGGGTGGTCAAGGGGGCAGCGGGGATGGCCGGGGAGCTCGGGCACGTCCCCATCCCGATGGACGGCCTGCTCGACCCCGGCCAGGCGCTGCCGGGGTGCAACTGCGGTCAATCGGGCGATGCGGAGAGCGTCGCCTCGCTCACCGGCATCCAGAAGAACCTGCTGCCGTACTGGCTCGGCAAATACGAGCACCACGAGCTCGCCGGGCTGCCGCTGGACAAGGCCGCCAAGCTCGTCCGCCGGTACGGCGAAGAGGGCGACGAGCTGGCCCTGACGATCTTCAGGCAGCAGGCCATCGCGCTTGGCCGGCTGCTCACCATCGCCGCGAACTTCTTCGATCCCGCCGAGTACTTCCTCGGCGGCGGAGTGGTCGAGGCCACGCCGAGGTTCCGCGACTGGTTCCTCGCCGAGGTCCGCGCCCACACCGTGCTGCGCGAGGAGCAGGTCCGGGCGGCCGAGATCTCCCTGGTGCCCGACCTCGACATGGCCGGGGCCCGCGGCTCGGCCATCGCCGCACGCGACTGGCTCATCGGCCAGGAGCCAGGGGCCTAGGCCGGCGACTCCTTACCCCACGGCCGGCGGGACGAGCACCACCATGGTGAAGCGGACCGGCGCCTGGCCCTCGTTGCCGTAGCGGTGCGGGCGGCTGGCGGGGAAACGGGCGCACTGGCCGGTCCCGACCGCGTGGCGCTCCCCGCCGACCGTGAGCGTCAGGGTGCCCTCCTCGACCCAGACCATCTCGCGGGTGGCAGGCGCGTGCGCGTCACCGCCGAACGTTTCCCCGGGCATGACCTCCCACCGCCACAGCTCGACCGCCCAGGGCGGATCGGTCGCGCCGAGGATCGTCCCGGTGCCCCCGGACGGCCCGCGCCAGAGCATGCGCGAGGCATCGGGGTTGCTGATCCGGATGGCCGGTTCCCCGCCCACGTCGACGAGCAGGGTCACCGGGACGCCGAACGCGTCGCCGATGCGCGCCAGCGTGGCCAGGTTCGGGTTGGACCGCCCCTGCTCGAGCGCGACGAGCACGCCCTTGCTGACCCCGGAGCGGGCGGCCAGCTGATCCAGTGACCAGCCGCGATCGGCCCGCAGCGCCTGAAGGGTCCTGGCCACCGCGATGGTTATGTCCGGTACCTCAGCCATAATTCCCTTCCCGCCCTGGCGGCCGGTCGATAGAGTGAACTATACGTATCAATACTCCGACCGTGATAGAGATCTCCGGGGGAACTGACCGTGGTGACGATCATGGCGCTGGCCGCCGCCATCCTCTACGGGACCGCCGACTTCCTCGGCGGGGTGGCGTCCCGGCGGGCGAGCGTGTTCACCGTGCTGGCCCTCACCGTGCCGACCGGTGCGGTCATCATGGTGGCGGTCGCCCTGCTCGGCGGGACGCCGTGGCTGAGCGGGCTGCTCGGGCACGGCGGGCTGGGCGCGCCCACGTCGGTCGGGGACTGGAGTGCCGTCGGGTGGGCCGCGCTCTCCGGAGTCTGCGGCGCCGCGGGCCTGGTCGCGTTCTACGCCGGGTTCGCCAGCGCTCCGATCAGCGTGGTGGCCCCCGTCGCCGCGCTGGTCTCGGCGGTCCTCCCGGTGGGCGTCGCGGTGGCCGAAGGCGAGCGCCCGCGGGCCAGCGTGATCGCGGGAGGCCTGCTGTGCCTGATCGCGGTCGTCCTCGTCAGCATGCATCCGGGCGAGAGCCGGCCTGGTGGCGCCAGCCGCCTGCTCGCCCTCGGCTACGGTGCCGCTGCGGGGGTCGGCTTCGGCCTGTTCTTCCTCTTCCTCAAGGACGCCGGCCAATCCGGGGTCCTCTGGCCGGTGGCGATCTCACGATCGGCCGGGACGGTGGTGGCGCTCGGGATCGCGCTAGCCACCGGGACCCGCCCGTGGCGGCAGCGCGGCGCGGGTGTAGTCCGCATCTCGCTGATCTCCGGGACGCTCGATGCGGCGGCCAACGTCTGCTACGTCCTGGCGACCCGGGCCGGCTTGTTCGGGCTGGCTGTGGTGATCACCGCGCTGTACCCGGGGATGACGGTCCTGCTGGCCCGGTTCGTGCTCGGTGAGCGGATGCGCTGGCTCCAGCGGGCGGGACTGCTCGTGGCCGCGGTGGGCGTCGTGCTCGTGACCGCCTAGCCCGCTAGTCGGGGCTGTCTTCCTTGTCCTTGAAGATCAGCCCGCATACCTCGAGATAGAGCTGCTCGGGGTAGGGGAGGAAGGTGACGTGGCTCAGCGCCTGGTCCTGCCCGGCCGATTCCACGATGAACTCCCCGTAGCCCAGTAGCTGGCCGAGCAGCGACCGCTGGAAGCTCATGTCCGTCACCTTGGTCAGCGGCATCATGTTCACCTTGCGGACGATGATTCCCTGCGTGAGCAGCAGCCGCTGGGACGTGACCACGAAGTAGTCCACGGACCAGTTGACGATCTGCCCGATGGTCCACAGCAGGAGGATCCCGAACGCGGCCCATATTCCGATGAGGGCGTCGCTGTTGCCATGCGCGACCGCGAGGCTCAGCCAGCCTGCGAGGGCGAGCCCGGCGAGGAGAAAGGCAATGGGCTTGATCAGCACCGCCGGGTGCTGATGAACGGTGATGACCTGGCGTTCGTGGGGCAGGAGATACCTATTGACCTTGGCTGGGACGTTGTCGGCGTTGGGAGACGGCCCCATCCCAGCACCTAGCCCTAAACCTTGGTAAAGAAGCTTGAAATCCCGTGGGCCGCCGTGGTGAGGAAGGTCCCGATGTTGTGGACGACGTGAGCGGCGCCACTCGGGCTGCTCGATAACCCACCAGATTAGGAACGCGACAACGGCCCACCCGAGCGATGGTTTTCAGATTCACGTCGCCTCCCACGGGCGCCCGGACTTATCCCTTAGTTGCCAGAGAACTTATGTTAGCTTGCACCGATTTCGCGGCCAACGCTAACGGGTGGTCTGCCGTGTCGGCTTCAGTATGCCCCGGTGTCGTGATCAGTATGCCCGATCTGTGGCAGCAGTGCGTAACAGGAGGCCCGGGCCGCGCCGGCCGCGCTCGCCGAAACCTCCGATTGCGGCCCTGATCGGCGATTTGGCTACCACGGCGGGTAGGTATCTGACAACATTCCCTCCGTGCAGAGCATGCTGGTGCATTGACGATGCCAGACGCGGGTGAGACAGACTTCGCTGTCATCGTCTACCGGGAAGAAGACCAGTGGGAAGCGGGCGCGCTGCCGCCCGCGGTCACTGCTGATCTTGACGGGCTCCTGCACGCGCTCCGCCGGCAGCCTGGCATCGGCGGCACCATCGGCTTCGTCGGCGTGGGCGACGACTTCTGGCTGGCCGTCCGGATCCTCGGCGAGGACGTCCTGCTGTTCCTCTCCGATCTCACCGCGGCGGTGGACTACCCGCTGGCCCGCCAGGTGCTCGAGGCCCTGGACATCCCGGTGCCGTCCGATGATGAACTCGACCAGGTGCTCCCGGCCGGCGACCTGTCCATCTTCGCGGATCTCGGCCTGGATGAGATGGAACTCGGCGCCGTCGCGGCCGACCTCGACCTCTACCCCGAGGACGCCGTGGCCGGGATTGCCGAGCGCTTGCGGTTCGGGGACGTGATGGAGCGGGCCCTGGACAGCGCGCTCGGGCCGTGACCGGTTATACCGCGTCCTTCGAGCCCGCGATGCGGCTCGCGCTGGCCGAGGCGGTGCAGGTCGGCCGGGAGCTGACCGGGCCCGGGTCCGGGGAACCGGACGCGGTTGACGTGCCGGTCGGAGCCGTCATCCTCGACGAGGCCGGGACCGTCATCGCGCGGGCGCGCAACCGCAGGGAGCTGGACACCGATCCCACCGCGCACGCGGAGATCCTGGCCATCAGGCAGGCGGCCCAGGCGCTCGGCAGCTGGCGCCTGACGGGCCTCACGCTCGTCGTGACGCTCGAACCCTGCACGATGTGCGCGGGCGCGGTGACGGCGGCCCGGCTCGGCCGGCTGGTGTACGGGGCGGAAGATCCGAAGGCCGGCGCCGTCGGTTCGCTGTGGGACGTGCTCAGGGACAGCCGCCTGAATCACCGCCCCGAGGTGATCGGCGGGGTACTCGCCGCGGAGTGCGGCGCCGTGCTGAGCGAGTTCTTCGCCTCCCGCCGGCCGCCCGGTGGGTCCTAGCGGCCGCCGAGTGCGGGCCGATTCGGGTAAGCTCGCCAACGGTGGAGTCGCCTAGTGGCCGAGGGCGCACGCCTCGAAAGCGTGTGAGGGGGCAACCCCTCCGTGGGTTCAAATCCCACCTCCACCGCCGAACGGCGTTTTGTGCACGTCTGATAGGCCTCGGGGGAACTGAATCTGGCGTCCCGGGCGTTACCACAAGTGATCACGCGGTGGTGCGGTGATTCGGCGTGCTCCGGCTCGGTGAAGCACGGCCCTGACCAGTCTCCGGCGAGGAGAGCCGATTGTTTGAACCGCAGGGAACAGGGTTCTTCCTGCTCCTGCTGGTGGCATTCGGGGGATTGCTCGTCTGGGTGGCACTCGCTCAGCAGGTCGTATTCCGCGTGCTGGCCGCCTGCCTGGCCTTCATTCCCGCGATGGCCTTCGGAATTGCGGCGGTCAATAGGTTCTACGACTACTACCAGACCTGGGGCGGGATGGTCAGCGACCTCACCGGCCAGAGCGTGAACACCATCCCCAAATACGCCGGCGCGGGGGCGGGCTCGAACAAGCAATTCGACAAGGACATCGGCCGGATCACGAGCACCGCGGAAGACGCCCAGGTCGGATACCTATTCCAGACCACGATCAAAGGGTTTCAGAGCCGTCTCACCCGGGACGTGTACGTCTACCTGCCGCCGCAGTACTTTCAGAAGGCCTACGCGCACTACAGGTTCCCCGTTATCGAACTCCTGCACGGCTCGCCGGGCGACCCGCAGGCGTGGCTGGACGTGCTGGGCCTGATTCCCACCTACCTCAGCCTGCTCGAAGTCCATCCGGCGGACGCCGCGGTACTGGTCATGCCCGACATCGACGGCGGCAAGCAGTACGAGCTGCAGTGCCTCAACGACCCGGGCGGCCTCCAGGACATGACGTTCGTCGGCCAGGACGTGCCGGACTACATCGCGCGGGTCGTCCGCGTCCAGCCGCCGGGGCGGGCCTGGGGCGTGGCCGGCTATTCGGAGGGGGGCTACTGCGCGGCCAACATCGCGCTGCAGGAGCTGGGACGCTACGGCGCCGCAGGAGTGATGTCCGGGTATTTCGCGCCCGTCACCGAGTTCGGTGCCGGCGGGCAATAAGCCCGGCGGGAAGCCGACCCAGGTCAACGTGTTCGCCAGGGATCCCGCGCTGAAGCTGATCAACACGCCGGAGGCGTACCTCGGCGAGGTGCCGGCGAGCGAGCTCCCGGCGTTCTGGCTCGCGGCCGGGGCTTCGGACAAATCGGACGTCGACGCCGCGGCTTATTTCAGGCAACTGCTGCTGGCGCGGCTGGCGAAGGTGCCCCTGCTCTTGATCCCGGGCGGCCATCAGGGCAGTGTCTGGCGCGCGGCCCTCGGCCCGATGCTTACCTGGATGACCCCACAGCTGGCCGTGCAGGCCGCGAAGGCGGATGCGGCGGCGGCGGCCGCCGCCCAGCTACGGGCGCCCGCCACCGCGACGCCGACGAAATAGCTACCGGCGAGAAGTTGTTACGCGCGCCACGCCGTAGCGTTATGCAATAGATACCTAGACGACAAAACCGTTCTACTGCCTGCGAAATGCAGCGATCCCGGTCAAAAAATGTGCCGGTCAAATCAGGCTTAAAGGCTCAGCCCGGCAGAAAGCTCGCCATCACTTGGTCAACGCGCCGTAAACCAGCATTCACTCATGGGCGTCTGCTTGTTGTAGGGGCGGGCATCCGTGCTGATGTCACCGCCTTGGGGGGTCGACGCCTGCAGAGCAGGCAAATGGGAGGGGCGTCATGGTCAGTGCTGGGTCTAAGGCTGTCCGGATTCAACCGCAGAGCTCGTCGCTGAATGTTTTCTGGGCGGCCAGTCCGCCCCAGACCGTAAGCGTCCTCGCCGATATCAGGTACATGGCCGCCAGGCTGAATCCGGCCCGGGTCTTCCCCGTGCGGCCCGCGGGGCGGCACGCCGCCCGCCGGCACGCTCCGCGGTAGGGCATCCGGGCGTAGCTGATCGGTTCTGCGCTGCTCCGATCCGCGCGAATCACCATGATCCGGTGACGCCTCCTAACCTGTCTAGCGGCAAGCCTGGTAGCGTGGCCCGCCTTCCCGGCAGGAAATTTGGAGTCTGACATGAGCGAAATACTCGACTGGAACGCGAAGACCATCGCGGAGTTCCGCGCGAACGAGGGCAAGGTTGGCGGGAACTTCGAGGGCGCTCCGCTGGTCCTGGTGCATCACCGCGGCCGCAAAAGCGGGCGGGAGTACGTCAACCCGATGATGTACCTCCCGGACGACACCGAGCCGGACACATCTACGTCTTCGCCAGCAAGGGCGGCGCACCTACCGACCCGGACTGGTACCACAACCTGACCGCCGCCGGTGACGGCAGTGTCGAACGCGGAGCCGAGACATATAAGGTGACCGTCCGCGAATTGACCGGCGCTGAACGCGACCGCATCTACGCCGAGCAAGCGGGGCGCTACCCGGGCTTCGCCGAGTACGCCCGCCAGACGGCAGGAGTCCGCACTATCCCCGTGCTCGAACTCAAGCGGGCGTAGCCCGCGGGTCAAAGACGCGGAGGATAAGAGATTCGAACTCTTGAGGGGTTGCCCCCAACACGCTTTCCAAGCGTGCGCCCTAGGCCACTAGGCGAATCCTCCGCCGGGAAGCTTACCTGAATCGGGCGACCCTTCGCGGGCTGCGACCGAGGGTTGGCTGCGCGCAAAGGCATCATCCGGTCGCGGGGCTGGCTACACTGGCCCCTGACCCCCCGCACGGCGTTTATCCCGCCAACCCCCCCAGGGCCGGAAGGCAGCAAGGGTACGCGGGCTCTGACGGGTGTGCGGGGGGTCCCCTTTTACCCGGTGAGGATGAGCTGCCCGGTGAGGATGAGCTGATGGCCGCAGCCGCGTCGGAACGCGAGGGAACGACCCCGGCGAGCCTGGCCCTGTACCGCAAGTACCGTCCGGCGACGTTCGCCGAGGTGAAGGGGCAGGACCACGTCACCGGCCCGCTCCGGCAGGCGCTGCGCACCGGGCGGATCAGCCACGCGTACCTGTTCAGCGGGCCGCGCGGGTGCGGCAAGACCTCCAGCGCGCGGATTCTCGCCCGCTCGCTGAACTGCATCAAGGGCCCGACACCCGATCCGTGCGGGGTCTGTGACTCCTGCGTCGCGCTGGCCCCCTCCGGGCCGGGCAGCATCGACGTGATCGAGATCGACGCCGCCTCGCACGGCGGGGTGGACGACGCCAGGGACCTGCGCGAGCGGGCCTTCTACACCCCCGTGTCGGGCCGCTTCAAGATCTACATCATCGACGAGGCGCACATGGTCACCCAGCAGGGCTTCAACGCGCTGCTGAAGCTGGTCGAGGAGCCGCCGTCGCACCTGAAGTTCATCTTCGCGACCACCGAGCCGGAGAAGGTCATCCCGACGATCCGGTCCCGCACCCACCACTACCCGTTCCGCCTGGTCCCCCCGTCCGTGCTGCGGGAACTGATGCAGGACATCGTGCGCAAGGAAGGCGTCGCCGTCGAGGACAGCGTGCTGCCGCTGGTGGTGCGCGGCGGCGCGGGTTCCGTCAGGGACTCGCTGTCCATCCTCGACCAGCTGCTGGCGGGCAGCGATGAGTGCGGGCTGACCTACGACAAGGCCGTGGCGCTGCTCGGTTATACCGACGCCAGCCTGCTGGACGAGATCACCGACGCGTTCGCGGCCGGGGACGGCGCGGCGGTGTTCCGGGTGGTGAACCGGGTGATCGAGGGCGGGCACGAGCCGCGCAGGTTCGCGGCCGACCTGCTGGACCGGTTCCGCGACCTGATCGTCTTGGCCGCCGTGCCGGACGCCGCGGAGACCGGCCTGCTCGACCTGCCACAGGACCGCGCCGACCTGATGGCCGCCCAGGCGGGCCAGTTCGGCCAGGCGGGGCTGACCCGGGCAGCCGAGATCATCAGCACGGGCCTGGACGAGATGCGCGGCGCCACCTCGCCCCGGCTGCTGCTGGAGCTGCTGTGCGCGCAGGTGCTGCTGCCCGCCGCCGCCACCGACGAGAAATCACTGCTCGCCCGCCTGGAGCGGCTGGAGCGCGCAGACCGGGCGCCGGCGCCGCGGCCGCAGGTGCCTACCTCCCCGCCGCACTCCGGTAAAGACGATGAGGCCGAACGACGGTTGGCTGCCCCACCCGCGCCGCGGCAGGTCCCCGAACCTGCGCGCCCGCCGGCTCCGGAGCGTCCGGCACCTGCTCCAGAGCGTCCGGCACCCGCGGCGGAGCGCCCCGCCGCGGAGCGCCGACGCGTCGGCCGCGACCGAGACGACCCGGGCTCCGGCGGCCCCCGCGGCCGCGCCCGGCGCTGTTCCGGCTGGCGCTGCGCCCGGCGCGAGCCCGGCCGACGTGCTGCGGAAGAACTGGGACGCGGTGCTGGAATCGGTCAAGCGCGAGCGCCGGGTGGCCTGGATCCTGCTCAGCGACACCAGCGTGGTCTCGGTCGAGGGCGCGGTCCTGACCCTGCGGTTCGCCAAGGAAGGGGACCTGAAGCGTTTCAGCACCAGTGACTACGACGCCGACCTCAAGCGCGTGCTGAGCACCGGATTCGGGCTGAACGTCATGGTCAGGGGGGTGGTCGGCGATACAGACGCGGCATCGGGCTCGCCCGGCCGTCATCTGGCGGCCGCGCCGGCCTTCGTCGCGCCGCGCGATGAGCCGCCGGACGACGAACCGCCGGACGAGATGATGGCCGACGACCTGCCGCCCGATGAGTTCCGGTCAGGCGGGGCCGCGTCCGGGCCGGCGGAACTTACCGGGATGGACCTGATCCAGCGTGAGCTGGGCGGCCAGGTGATCAGCGAGATCGAGGACTGAGCCGCGAGCCTGATTGGGCTTAATCAGGTCGGGCTGGTCGTAGGCTCTGCGTAGGAGGCCGATGTGGAACCGCAGATAGACATGCAGCAGCTGTTCGCGGCTGCGCAGCAGATGCAGGAACAGCTCATGAGCGCCCAGCAGGCGCTCGCCGACGCCGAAGTGACGGGGACGGCGGGCGGCGGCCTGGTCAAGGCCGTCGTCAACGGCCAGGGGGAGCTCCTGGACATCACCATCGCGGCGGCCGCGGTGGAACCCGGCGACGCGGAGGAGACGGCGCGGACCATCGCCGATCTGGTCCTGGCCGCGGTGCGCGACGCTTACCGGGCCGCTGAGGCCCTGCAGCAACAGCAGATGGGACCCTTCGCGGCGGCCGTGTCCGGCGCGGGCCTGGGCGGTGGCCTCAACCTGCCCGGTGGCCTCAACCTGCCGAGCGGGCTCGACCTGTCCGGCCTCGGAATCGGCGCTCCCGGCGAGTACGACGAGGACGACGAGGAGCAATACGGCAACGGCAGCGGCGATGTATCGCTGGA
>CAWCJS010000007.1:0-499557 GCA_963795795.1 uncultured Actinomycetes bacterium
GGCGATCACGCAGATCACACTCAAGTACCGCCGCTACGGTGCGTAACCAGTGCTGGCCGCAGCGGGTCGCGCGCCGGGCCGTTATGGCCGGCGTCGGGGCCTGGCGTCGGTCTGGCCTGCGGGCAGCGCAGGGTTGCCTGGTCTGCGTGGTCAGACGAGGGGTGCCCAGGTGTTCAGGCCTGGCTCGTTCGTTCGCGTTTCGCGCGTTGGTGGCTTACCAGGCCGGGACCGCCGGGCCGGCGTCCCTGTTCAGTTGCCGGTGTCCTGCTGGTGCAGTTCGGTTTCGAGCAGGTCCATGGCTTTGAGGAAGGCTTGTTGCTCGGCGGGGGTGAGCTTGTCCAGGACGCGGGCCAGCGGTTGGGCGGCGCCGTCGAGCCAGTGGCCGATCAGGGTGGCCTGGCCGGGGATGATCTGGACGATCGTGCGCCGCCGGTCGGCTGGGTCAGGGCGCCGCTCGACCAGGCCTGCGCGGTCAAGGTCGGCGAGCACGCCGCTGACGGTGGGGAGGGTCAGGTCCAGCCGGGAGGCCAGTTCCCCGACGGTGAGCGGGCCGCCGCGGATCTGCTCGAGTGCGGCGACGTGCCGGGGGCTCAGCGGAGCGGGTACGGGCGCGGGCGCGGCGCGGTCCTGCCAGCGCCGCATTCCTCTGGTCACGCGGGGAAACAGCTGCATCAGGCGCAGGCACAGCGCGGAATGCTCCGAGCTGCCCGTCTGGTCCGCCATGGCCCTGCTTCCGTGGTGCGCTGTTCCGCCTTGACTGCCTGCACCCGAGTATATATGCTTCCGCTATCAAAACTATTCTGATTCAGGAACGAAAATTAATGGAGGGCGGCATGACACTGCAGGGACAGCCGGCCACCGCAGCGCCGCAGGCGCTGGCCGGGGACGGCACGCTCACCGGGTCCTGGTTCCTGGACCCCGCCAGGTCCGAGGTCCGGCTGGAGAGCAGGCACACCTGGGGGCTTCTTCCGGTCCGCGGCGTCTTCGGCCAGGTGGCCGGCAACGGCACGGTGACCGCAGCTGGCCAGGTCGCGGGCACCCTCACCATCGCTGCCGGGTCGATCGACACCAAGAACAAGATGCGCGACAAGGACCTGCGATCGGCCAAGCTCTTCGACGTCGCCAGCCACCCGGACATCACCTTTACCGTCGATGGCATCCAGCCCGCCGACGGCGGCGCCCGGGTGACCGGCAACCTGACCGTCCGCGGCCGCACCCGCCCGCTCTCCTTCGACGCGAAGGTCTCCGCCGCCGCAGACCAGGTGCATCTGGACGCCGAGGTCCCGGTCAACCGGGCGGACTTCGGCCTGATATACCGGCCGCTGCGCATGGCGTCGCTGAACAACACCATCACCGTCCACGCCGTGTTCACCCGTCAATAAGCCCACGGCGCGGCACGCCACGGCCCTGCGCCTGACGGGGACACGGAAGCTCATCAACGTTGACGCAAGAGCCAGGAAAGAGGCTTCGTTCTGCGTGGCCTTGGGCATCAGCGCCGGCCGCCGTTGAGGTGTGCAGATCCGGTCGGTCTGGCGCGGCTCGAGGGGCAGTCCCCGGTTCGGGGTGCGGGGTTCAGGCGTGGTCCTTCTTGTTCCACAGCTGGTGAGTCAGACCGCTGGGCGAGGTGACCGACTCGACGGTGAAGCGGTCTTCGAGGCCGCTTGATCCCTCCCAGAGGGATACGCCGCGCCCGAGGGTTATCGGCACGATCACCAAGTGCATGAAGTCGACCAGGCCGGCCTGGAGGAACTGACGCACGGTCGAGGGTCCTCCGCCGATGCGGACATCGCGACCACCCGCAGCCTCCTGGGCTAGGCGAAGGACCTCGTCCGGCGGGCCGTCCACAAACCGGAAGCTCGTCCCGTTGGGAAAGTCAATCGTGGGGTGCGGGTGGTGGCTCAGGACGAACACTGGCGTCTGGAATGGCGGTTCGTCGCCCCACCAGCCCCGCCACCCGTCGTCGGGCCAATCGCCAACTTGGGGACCGAACTTGCGGCGTCCCATGATCTCGGCGCCGATGCCCTGGCTCCACATGCTGGTCAGGGCACGGTCCAGCGTGACGGGGGCATCCGCCTTATCGACGCCGTGGATGACCCGGCCGTCGAACCACGTGAACAGCCGCTCGGCGCCGCCGATCGGGGCGTCGAACGTCACCTGCTCGCCGGCGGCGTAGCCGTCGAGGGAGATATTCATGTTGTGGACCCGGGTGCGGGGCATCACGACTCCTTCTGTGACCGGACGCAGCGTCTGACATACAGGCCGACGGGATGGCCGGGCTCATCGCTGGCGCTGAAATCATGTTCGGTGGCCAGACCCCATCCGTATCACACGCGACCCGGCATGGTCAGCCAGCGCGATGACGGCGATCCTCACGGCAAGCGGCCGCGCCGGTACCGGGCAGGAACGGTCTCCGCGCTGCCCCAGGGCCCGGGGGAACCGGTTCGCTGAGCGCGCCGCCTCGGCGGCCATGCGGACAGGCACTTGGTCACGCTCAGCGACTAGCGCGGCGCGCCCGCGGCCTGATGCGGAGCCGCCCTGGCAACAGATCCGGCAGATAGGCACTCCACGCAGCAAACGTGATCTTTCGTTCATTTCGTCCGTGGCAGGTCGTCGGCGAACGTCGCCTGGCATGGCGAAATGTCCAGAAACGAGGGACTGCCTGCGAGCAAGTAGATCATAATCAAACGACAATGATTTCGAATTAATTAGTCTCCACCTGTTCACCAACTGCGCCCCGACCGCGACTCGAACGCGGGACCTACTGCTTAGGAGGCAGTCGCTCTATCCGCTGAGCTATCGGGGCCTGCGGAGCCTCTAGCCTACCTGGGCGCACACCGGGGTGCCGCCGCATGGCCGGGCTGACCGATTGAGTATTATCCACTATAACGATAGGATTTATCGTTAACTGACGACTGGATCCAAAGGTAGTGCCGCCGGGGGCTGGAGCATGCGAGGGAGGACGCGCCTATGGAGATCGATCCGCGAGGGCCTCGGTTCGGTGCGGCGCTTACCACGGTGGTTCTCGCGGTGGTCCTGGTCACGGGGAGCGTCTGGCTGCTGGCCGCCCAGGCCCTGGTGTTCGCCAGCGGGTCGGCCTTTGGCTTGCGGTACGCGCCTTACGGCTGGCTGTACCGGAGGCTGGTCCGGCCCCGGCTGGGCGCGCCAGCGGCGCTCGAACCCGAGGCACCGCCGCGGTTTGCCCAGACGGTCGGCCTGGGCTTCGCGGTCGTCGGCGTGGCGGGCTACGCGGCGGGCGTGACCTGGCTGGGCGCGGCGGCCACCGCGGCCGCCCTGGCCGCGGCGCTGCTGAACGCGGCGTTCGGGTTCTGCCTCGGCTGCGAGGTGTATCTGCTCATCCGGCGGATCCGGCCCGGTGCCGTGGTCCTGGTTCCGGCCCATGCCGACAAGGAGGACTAACCCTATGAGCCGTTCCGACGTGCTGGTCGATGCCGACTGGGTGCAGCAGCATCTGGGCGACCCCGGCGTCGTTCTGGTGGAGGTCGACGAGGACACCGCCGCCTACGACAAGGGGCATATTGACGGTGCCGTCAAGCTCGACTGGAAGCAGGACCTGCAGGACCCGGTGAGGCGTGACTTCGTGGGGCGGGCCGCTTTCGAGGCCCTGCTCTCGGAGCGGGGCATCGGCAACGACGACACGGTGATCTTGTACGGCGGGAACAACAACTGGTTCGCCGCGTACGCCTACTGGTACTTCAAGGTCTACGGGCACCGTGACGTTCGGCTGCTCGACGGCGGGCGCAAGAAGTGGGAGCTTGACTCCCGCGAGACGGTGACCGAGGTTCCCCACCGCCCGTGGACGGCCTACCGCGCGGCGGATCCGGACACCTCGATCCGGGCCTACCGCGACGAGGTGATCGCGGCCATCGGCCACGTGAACCTGGTCGACGTCCGGTCACCTGACGAGTTCGCGGGCCGGCTGCTGGCTCCGGCGCACCTGCCGCAGGAGCAGGCGCAGCGCGGCGGGCACATCCCGACCGCCAGGAACGTGCCCTGGTCAAAGGCGGCCGCCGAGGACGGGACGTTCAGGACCGACGAGGCGCTTCGGGCCCTCTACGCCGGGGCCGGGGTGGAATTCAGCCGGGACACCATCGCTTACTGCCGTATAGGCGAGCGTTCCGCGCACACCTGGTTCGTCCTGCACGAGCTGATCGGGCAGCGAGGCGTGAAGAACTACGACGGGTCGTGGACGGAGTACGGCTCCCTGGTGGGGGTACCGATCGAGCTCGGCGAAGACTAGGAGGAGACCAGATGTCCGCTACCGAGGAGTACCTGGCCAACAACGCTCGCTACGCGCAGGCGTTCGTCGGCCCGCTGCCGCTGCCCCCGGCGCGTCATGTAGCCGTCGTGGCGTGCATGGACGCCCGGCTCAACGTTTATGCCATCCTCGGGCTGAACGAAGGTGAGGCCCACGTGATCCGGAACGCCGGCGGCGTCGTCACCGACGACCAGATCCGCTCGCTGGCCATCAGCCAGCGGTTGCTGGGCACCCGGGAGATCATCCTGATCCACCACACCGACTGCGGCATGCTGACGTTCACCGACGATCAGTTCAAGCGCGCTGTCCAGGACGAGACGGGGATCAAGCCGTCCTGGTCCGCCGAGGCGTTCCCCGACCTCGATGAGGACGTGCGGCAGTCGGTCGCGCGGATCCAGGCCAGCCCGTTCATCCCGCACAAGGACGCGATCCGCGGGTTCGTCTTCGACGTCGCCACCGGGAAGCTGAACGAGGTCAGCTAGCCCGCCTGGCAGCGGTCGGCGCCACCGCGGCGGATGCGGGCCGGGACGGCCTGGTGAGGGGCAGGCCCGCATCCGCCGCGCGGCTGAAGTCATCGTCGATGAGGGTGACGGCGTGCCCGGCCGCCTGGAGCAGGGAGGCGGCGATGCTGGCGCGGTAGCCGCCCCGGCAGTGCACCCATAGCGGTTGCTGCGGCAGGTCACCCAGGCGGCCGGGGAGTTCGTGGAGCGGCTCATGCCGGGAGCCGGTGATAAAGCCGTCGGCCCGCTCGGAGGCACGGCGGACGTCCACGACAACGAGATCCTGCCGGTTCCACGCGGCCGCCAGGCCCGGAAAGTCGCTGACGGGGTAGGCGGCCAGGTGAGCTGAGGCCTGCCCGCCGCCTGAGCAGGTGATCGCGGCGCCCGACAGGCGGTCGATCCCGATCCGGGCCAGGTCGCGCTGCGCGGCGGCGATCTGCGCGCCGGTCTCGCCGATGAGGGTCAGCGGTCCACCCCAGGGGATCAGCCAGCCGAGGTAGGTGGTGAAGCTGTCGCCGTATTCGAAGCTGAGCGCGCCGGGTACGTGACCGGCCGCGAACGCCCGCCGGTGGCGCAGATCCACCACCCACTGGCCGGCGGCGATCCGCCGGGCCAGCTCTCCGGCGCTGACCCGCGCGGGCGGAGCCAGGTCGGGGGCAAGCGGCCCGGCCGCGTTGGCCGCGGCCATGTGCGCGTAGTACGCCGGGTAGGCGTCCAGGCCTGCCACCAGGTCACTGACGTAGTCGTCGGCCCCAAGGGTCAGGGCCGCGTTGGACCTCTTCTCGTCGCCGATGGTCGACGAGGTCAGTCCAGACGCGGCGGCGGCGCAGAAGCTGCCGAACCCGTGCGTCGGACAGACCGCGGTCCGGTCCGGCAGGGTCCGGGCCAGCCGCCGGGCCGAGGCGTGCTGCGCGCCGGCCAGCGGGAGGGTGTGCTCGGGGCCGAGCAGGTCGGGGCGGCCGGTCGAGCCGTGCAGCAGGGACCCACCGGTGAACACCGCCCTGACCTCGCCGGTGAGGGCATCCTCCAGGACATAGGCCAGGTGGGTGAAGGTATGCCCGGGCGTGGCGATAACCCGCACCCGGATAAAGGGCCCGACCGTGATCGTGTCGCCGTCGCCGATCCCGACCCGGCTGAACGCCACGGCGTCGGCGGCGTTGACGTGGTAGGCGGCGCCGGTCCGGCGCGCGAGGGCCAGACCGCCGGAGACGTAATCGTTGTGAATGTGGGTCTCGAAGACGTGGGTCATCGCGACGTCCCGCGCGGCCGCCACCGCCAGCACCCGGTCGATGTCCCGCTGCGGGTCGATCACCAGCGCGCTGACGCCGTCGGTGGCCAGGTAAGTCCGGTCGCCCAGCGACGGCGTATCGATGGTCACGATGTCGATCACGGAACCTCCCGTCAATAATCTATTTAACCTATCAAGATTATAGGTTAATCTGATCCGTGTATCACGTAGCAGACTTCTCCCGTAGCCGGGCACCCGTGATCGCGATCATCGGCGGCGGGGCGAGCGGCACGCTCGTCGCCGTCTACCTGCTCCGCGAGGCGGCGGCCCGGCACCTGCCGCTGCGGGTGGCGCTGATCGACCGGCACGGCCGCCACGGACTCGGCCAGGCGTACTCCACCAGCCATCCCGGTCACCTGCTCAACTCGCCCGCGAGCACGATGAGCGCGCTCGTGGATGACCCGGGCCACCTGGCGCGCTGGGCGGCCGAGGCCGGCTGGCCTGGCGACGGGTTCCTGCCCAGGAGCGCCTACGGCCGCTATCTCACCGAACTCCTCGCGGCCGCCGAACGGTCAGCGCAGCCTGCCGCGCGGGTCTGCCGGATCACGGCGCAGGTCGTGGCGGTCCGGCGCACGGGCCACGGGCGAACGCTGCGCCTGCACCTGGCGGCGGACGGCCGGATCGACGCCGACGCCGTGGTGCTGGCCACCGGCCACCTGCCGTCGGCTCCCCCCGGCCCGGTCCCGAACGGTCGCCGCTACGTCGCAGACCCGTGGGAGCCCGGCGCCCTGGAGGCGGCGGCCAACGGTCGCCCGGTCGCCGTGCTCGGCACCGGCTTGACCATGCTGGACGTGGCGATCGCGCTCACCGACGCCCACCCGCGCACCGCCGTCCACGCCGTCTCCCGCCACGCGCTGCTCCCCCGCGAGCACCACTGGCCGCGCGCGGCGACCGGCGTGGGCGCTCGGCCGGTGATCCGGTGGTCGCCGGGAACGCTCCGCCTTAGCGCCCTGATCCGCGGCATCCGGGCCGGCGCCGCCGCCTACCCGGGCGACTGGCAGGACATCGTGGACGCGCTGCGGCCGCAGATTCCGTGGCTGTGGGAACAGCTGCCCGAGCCCGACCGGCGCCTGTTCCTCCGGCACGTCTCCCGGTACTGGGAGGTGCACCGGCACCGCGTGCCGCCCCAGACCGCGCGCCGGATCTCCGCGCTCATCTCGGCCAGCCGGCTGACGGTGCACCGCGGCCGCATCGCCGCGGTCAGCGACGAGGGCGGCGGCGTGCGGGTCCGCATCGAGGGTGGCGGCTCGTCCGCCGAATTCGTCGCGGGCTGCCTCGTCAACTGCACGGGCGCCGGCACCGACGTCACCGCCACCGCCGATCCGCTCCTGCGCCAGCTCCTGGACTCCGGCCTGGCCCGGCCGGACCCGCTGCGGCTGGGGCTGGACGCCGACGCGCGCGGCGCCCTGCGCGACGCGGGCGGCATGGCCGCCAGCGACATCGTCACCCTGGGCCCGCTGCTGCGCGGACTCCGGTACGAGACGACGGCCATCCCGGAGATCCGCGACCAGGCCGCCGCGATCGCCCGCCACCTGCTCAGCACGCAGGCGAAGGCAGGCCCCGGCAGTGCGGCGTGAGCTAACGCGGGGTGTTACGGCCCGGCCGGAACGCCGGGCCGTGGCCGGGCACGATCAGCGAGGCGAAGGATAGCAGCGTTGCCCGGCTGTCGTGGAGCGCGGCGGCGTCGGATCCGAGCGGGTCCTCGGGCGGGCCGTCGGCGCCCCACCAGGCGTGCGTGCACACGACCACATCGCCGGGGGTGGACGCCACCGTGGAGATGTCCTCGGCCGTATGCCCGGGGGTACGGAGCAACCGGACCGACGGGGCCAGTTCGGCGCCGTGGGCGTCCCGGTCGAACCACTGGTCGCCCAGGTAGATGGCCCAGTGATCGTGGATCCTGGCGGCCGGGAACAGGGCGGCGTTGACCGTGTGATCGGGGTGGTGGTGGCTGAACACCACATCGGTCACGTCGCCGGGCCCCGGGCCGTGCTCCGCGAGGGCGGCCAGCAGGGCCTCGCGGGAGGCGACCATGCCAGGATCGACGACGATGACCGCGTCGCCGTCGATGATCAGCGTGACCGTGCCGGCCACGCGCCCCTCGTCGCCGTCCAGGCCGACGTACCCGTCATGCAGCACATGCACCGACGCGGATCCGCCCGGCGCCATCGTCAGATCAGTCACGAGGCTGACCTTACGGCTACGGGAGGTCGAAGGGGAGACTGAGGCCGTCCAGGGCGTGCGCGCACAGGTCGTCTTCGCGCTCGGCGGGGAGGGCGGCGATGACGTTGGCCACCAGGTCGCGCAGGCGCTTGACGTTGGCGGCGAACACCTCGAAGACCTCGGCCTGGGTGACGCCCTCGCCTTCCTCCACCCCGGCGTCGGTGTCGGTGACCAGCGCGAGCGGCGCGTAGCAAAGCGCGAGCTCGCGGGCCAGGACCGCCTCCGGGTGACCGGTCATGCCGACCAGGGTCCAGCCCTGGGCGGCGAACCACAGGGACTCGGCGCGGGTGGAGAACCTGGGTCCCTCGATGACGACGAGCGTCCCCGAGCCGGCCGGGATCCAGCCGTACTCACGCGCGGTGGCGATGGCCACCGGGCGCATGGACGGGCAGTAAGGATCGGCGAACGGGACGTGGCACGCGCCCTGGTCGAAGTACGTCTGGACCCGGGTCCTGGTCCGGTCGACGAGCTGGTCGGGGACGACCAGCGTGCCGGGGCCGTAGGAGGGAGTCAGGGAGCCGACGGCGGTCGGCGCGATCACCCGCCGCACGCCCAGCGAGCGCAGCGCCCACATGTTGGCGCGGTAGGGGATCTTGTGGGGCGGGAACCGGTGGTCGTGGCCGTGCCGCGGCAGGAACGCGACCTGCCGGCCGGCCACCTCACCCACGGCGATCGGGTCACTGGGGGCGCCGTACGGGGTGTCGACCTCTATTTCCCTGGCGTCCTGGAGGAACTCGTAAAAGCCTGAACCGCCGACCACGGCGACAGTAGCCAGGTCCGCCATCGCGGATCAGGCGACCTTCTCGCTGGACGAGGATGACGGACGAGGACGACCCGGACGTCGCGGCTGAGATGGCAGCCTTGTCGCCCTTGTCGCTGGACTTCTTGTCGGCGGGCTTGTCCGAGCTCGTGCTGCTCGCGGAGGAGGATTCGCTGGGCTGCTTGTCCTTCGCGGCGGCGGAGCTTGAGCCGTTCCTGCTGTCCGTGCGGTAAAAGCCCGAGCCCTTGAACACGATGCCGACCGGCGAGAACACCTTCCTGAGCCGGCCGCCGCAGGCGGCGCACACGCTCAGCGGGTCGTCGGTGAACTTCTGTACCGCCTCAACCGGCTCACCACAGTCGGTGCAGGTGTACTGGTATGTGGGCACGGGCCCCTCCGGGCACAACTCAAAGTGGTTCAGATTAGCACTCGCGATATCCGACTGCTAAGCATACATAACCGCGCCGCGGCGCCCGGGATTCCGCCTGCGCAGGTCGTAACCCCGTACCCGGGCCGGACGACCGCGCGCACCGGGGTGTCATGCTCCTCCGCCGGCACCCGCTCGACGAGTTCGGAGTCGTACAGCAGCGCGATCACCGGGATCAGCGGCCCCACCCGCGCCAGCGCGCGGTCGAAGCTCCCCCCGCCCCGGCCGAGCCGGTTCCCCTGCCCGTCCACCGCGAGCGCCGGCACCAGCACCACGTCCGCCGAAGCCACCGCCCCGGCACCCCGCGGCGCCTCCCCCGGCTCCTTGAGTCCCTTCGGCCCGGCCACCAGCGACTCCGGCCCCTCGTAGGACGCCCAGTCCAGGTCCCCGTCCGGCCGCAGCAGCGGCAGCAGCACGTAGGTCCCCCGCTTCCACAGGGCGAAGACCAGTCCGCGGGTATCCGGCTCGCTGCCGATGGAGTAATAGACAGCCACCGTCCCCGCCATCTGCACCTCCGGCAGCGACAGCAGGGCGTCCCGGATCAGCCGCCCCGCTTCGCGCCTCGCGTCAGCCGAGAGCGCGGCTCGCGCGGAGATCGCCAGCGCGCGCATCCTGGCCTTTTCCTGCTGAACCTCGGGCACGCCGCCCACCGTACCGCCAGCCCGGTGGCCGGGAGCACACCCGGGATTCCGCTACTGTTCAGGCATGAGGGACGTCACCAAGGCCGTCATCCCCGCCGCTGGCCTGGGCACGAGGTTCTTGCCCGCGACCAAGGCGACGCCCAAGGAAATGCTGCCGGTGGTGGACAAGCCCGCAATCCAGTACGTCGTCGAGGAGGCCGTCGCGGCCGGCCTGGACGACGTCCTGCTCATCACCGGCCGCAGCAAGCGGTCCATCGAGGACCACTTCGACCGGGCCTACGAGCTCGAGGAGGCGCTGGCCGCCAAGGACGAGACCGAGCGGCTGGCCCAGGTGCGCGAGTCCAGCGAACTGGCCACCGTGCACTACGTGCGCCAGGGCGACCCGAAGGGGCTCGGCCACGCGGTGTTCTGCGCCGCCCAGCACGTCGGCGACGAGCCCTTCGCGGTCCTGCTCGGCGACGACCTCATCGACAGCCGCGACCCGCTGCTGAGCAGGATGATCGAGGTGCGCAAGCGCTACGGCGGCAGCGTGGTCGCGCTGATGGAGGTCGACCCGGAGCAGGTCTCGCAGTACGGCTGCGCCGCGATCGTGCCGACGACCGAAGAGGACGTGGTCGAGGTCACCGACCTGGTCGAGAAGCCGGTGCCGGGCTCGGCGCCGAGCCGGTGGATCCTGATCGGGCGGTACGTGTGCGACCCGGCGGTGTTCGGCGTGCTGCGGGACACACCGCCCGGGCGGGGAGGCGAGATCCAGCTCACCGACGCGCTCATGACGCTGGCCAAGACCAGCCCGGCCGAGGGCGGCGGCGTGCACGGCGTGCTGTTCCACGGGCGGCGCTACGACACTGGCAACAAGCTCGACTACCTGCGTACGCTGGTCCAGTTCGCCTGCGAGCGATCCGACCTGGCCGAGGAGATCGTGCCGTGGCTGCGCAAGTACCTGGACAGCCTGCCGTGAGCGAGCCAAAGGGGCGCGCCGATGCCTGGACTCCGCTTTCTCCCCCAAGCCCACCCCAGGCGCGAGGAACGAGCGACGAGGGAAGGCAGCGGCTAGAGGCGCCCCGGAGGCGAGCGAACGAGGAAGAACTGACCTCCGTCGAGGACCACCTGGCCGAGATCCTCCGCATGGTGCGCCCGCTGGTGCCCACCGCGCTGAGCCTGTCCGACGCCCACGGCCTGGTCCTGGCCGAGGACGTGACGGCGACCGTCCCGCTGCCGTCGTTCGACAACTCGGGGATGGACGGGTACGCGGTGCGCGTCGAGGACGTCGCGGCCGCGTCGGAGCAGGCCCCGGTCACCCTGCCCGTGGTGGGCGAGATCGCGGCCGGCGACACGGGGGCGTACGCGCTGCCGCCCGGCACGTCGATCCGGATCATGACCGGCGCGATGCTGCCGCACGGCACCGAAGCGGTCGTGCCGGTGGAGTGGACCGACGGCGGTACGGCCCGGGTCACCATCTACGGCCGGGCCGAGGCCGGCCACGCGCTGCGCTTCGTCGGCGAGGACGCCAAGCCTGGCGAGGTGCTGGTCAGCGCGGGGACCAGGCTCCGGCCGATGCACATCGCGGTCATCGCGGCGACCGGGCGCAGCACCGTCCGGGTCCGGCCGCGGCCGCGCGTGGTGGTCCTGTCCACCGGGAACGAGCTCGCCGAACCCGGGACGCCGATCGTCCCTGGCCGGATCTGGGACTCCAACAGCTTCATGATCGCCGCCGCGGCGCGTGAGGCCGGCTGCCTCGCCTACCGGCAGTCGATCGTGCCCGACAACCCGGACCAGGTGCTGCCCGCGCTCGAGGACCAGCTCGTCCGCGCCGACCTGATGATCACCACCGGCGGGGTCAGCATGGGCGGCGAGCACGACGTGGTCAAGGCGGCGCTGCGGCAGCTGGGCACCGTGCACTTCCGGAAGGTGGCGATGCAGCCGGGGATGCCGCAGGGGTTCGGCACCGTGGCCCTGCCTCCCTCGGCCGCCGCCAGGGCAAAACGGGTCAGGCCCGCCGCAGCTTGATCGGCCGGCTGGCGGAGCGGGGTGAGATTTCCGAACGTGCGATCGGATCGGCCGGTGGTGACCAGGTACCGATCTTCACGCTGCCCGGCAACCCGGTCAGCGCCTACGTATCGTTCCAGGTCTTCGTCCGGCCGGCCCTCGGCGCGCTGCAGGGCTACGACGGGCTGGGCCTGGAGGCGACCCGGGCCGAGCTGACCGGGCCGCTGCGCTCGGTGCCGGGCCGGCGGTCCTTCCTGCGCGGGGTGCTCGACCGCGGCCGCGGCCGGATCGCCCCGCTGACCGGGCAGGGATCACACCAAATCGCCACGCTCGGCAAGGCCAATGCGCTAATCATCGTGCCCGAATGGGTGGTACAAATGGCCGAGGGTGAAACCGTCGAGGTTTTGGTCCTGCCCTGACCGCCCGGCACCGTACGAGACTCGCACCACCGCCGTTCGGAATTAGAGGGCTTTTTTGTTTTCCCGCGAGGAGGCGACGTGACCGAGCAGAGCCAGGCTCCCCCGGACGGCGCCGCCACGGGCGCGCCGGCTGGCATTTCTCCGCCGCAGGTCCAGACGGACCAGATTGCGCCGCAGCCGGATTCCGGGGCCATCTCGCTCACCGTGGAGATCGGGTGGACGATGGCCGTGCTATTCCGCATGGCGCAGTCCTCATCGGCCAACACGCCGGCCGTCACCGACCGGCTGCCCTCCGAGCACGAACTGTCTCCCGCGGACCGGAAGGAACTCGAGGAGATACGCCTCAATGCGGCCCTGGCCCGGCTCGGAGAGGTGCTTCCGTCCAGCCCCAGCCCGCCACAAGGCGTTCCGCAGGTGCAACTGACCAGCGGCGCCGAAGCTGCTACCGCGCAAAGTGACACGGATATTCTCACCCAGTCAAATCTCCAGATCCTCGAATGGCTGGCGGGCGCGGGCCGCGATTATGGCATTGCCTATCAGCTGGGTCGTTCGCTTCGTGACACCACGGCTCCGCCGCTGCCTGCCGATGGCACGGCGCGTGACGTACTGCTGGAGCAGCTTTCCCGGACACGAGTGTCGGTAATTCAGGAGTGGCTTTCCACGCTGCTTCCTTACCTGCCCACCAACTCCGCGACCATCGTCAGCGTGTCCATCGGACGATGGAGCGACCTCGTCGGCGCGCTCTTCGATAAGACCAGGCCGGGCAGGCTCCGCAGGGGCCAGTCGGAGCAGGCGGTCGCGGAGACCTTGACTAAGAGCCTGCTCCCGCAGGGAGACGCGTGGATCAATGTGCTGGTCGGCGCCGAGTCGTCCCAGGGCCTCCTGACGCCCGAGGGGTACGTGGCCGCGGGCGAGGCCGCGTTCAGCCGGTCCGCGAGGGTCGTCAAGAAGCTCGCCGGGCATTACTGGTGGGTGCTGCTGATCCTGGTCATCGTGCTGGGCGCGTTCCTGTATTTCGCCGCGAGCGGCCTACGGGGCGCGGGCCGGGCCTGGACCCAGATCTTCGCGGTGCTCAGCGTCATCACCGCGGCCGTCAGGGGCGCCGCCACCGCGGTGGCGCGGTTCTCCGGGCAAGCCGAGAAACCGCTCTTCGGCCTGGAGGAGATCGACGCGATGGCGTGGGCGGTGACCACCCTCCCGACCGGGTTCAAACTCGACCGCGCCGGTGTCAGGGCGCTGCGGCGCGCCGGGATCCAGCGCTCCGCCCCGATGGGGGGAACGTAGGGTTTACCTCATGAGTGACGTTGCCGCGGCCGGGGGGCTGACCCACGTGGACGCTGCCGGGCACGCCCGCATGGTGGACGTCTCCGGCAAGGACGTGACGACCCGGACGGCCTGCGCGACCGGGCGGGTCCTGCTGTCGGCGGAGGCGGTCGCGGCGCTGCGGGCCGGGAACGTGCCGAAGGGTGACGCGCTCGCGGTCGCGCGCATCGCCGGGATCGCCGGGGCCAAGCGGACGCCCGACCTGATCCCGCTCTGCCACCCCATCGGGCTGCACGCGGTCAGCGTGGACCTGGTGGTGGCCGACGACGGGGTCGACATCACCGCGACGGCCCGCACCGCGGACCGGACGGGGGTCGAGATGGAGGCGCTCACGTCGGTCGCGGTGGCGGGGCTGGCGCTGATCGACATGGTGAAGGCGATCGATCCGGGCGCGGTGATCACCGACGTTCGGCTGGAGTGGAAGGAAGGCGGGAAGCGGGGGCCGTGGCGGAGACCGTGATCAGGGCGCTGGCGGTCACGGTGTCGAACCGGGCCGCCGCCGGGGTCTACGACGACAAGTCGGGGCCCGTGCTGGCTGACCTGCTCCGCACGGCGGGCTGCGCCTCGGTGGCCGGGCCGCTGGTCGTCCCCGACGGCGAAGCGGTCGAGGCGGTGCTGCGGGAGGCGCTCGCCGATGGCTATGACGTGGTGGTCACCACCGGCGGGACCGGCCTCACGCCGACCGACCAGACGCCCGAGATGACCAGGCGGGTGATCGACCGGGAGGTTCCGGGGATCGCCGAGGCGCTGCGCGCGGCCGGAGCCGGGGCCGGGGTGCCCGCCGCGATCTTGTCGCGCGGCGTGGCCGGGGTGGCGGGGCGGACCCTGATCGTCAACCTGCCCGGCTCGACTGGCGGCGTCCGCGACGGCATGGCCGTGCTCGGACCCGTGCTCGCCCACGCGGTGGCCCAGATCAACGGCGGTGACCACACCAGGACGACCTCCGGTGCCCAACGCTTACCCTGGATCGCGTAGCGTCAGCAGCGCTACAGGGGAATGATGGAAGCGTGGGACGGATGCGCGGCTGGCCAGTAACCCTCACCGAGCCCCACCTGCTTGGCGCGCCCCTCGAGCTGCGCCCGGTGCGGATGAGCGATGCGCGTGCGTGGCGTGAGATCCGGGTGCGGAACGCGGCGTGGCTGCGGCCCTGGGAGCCGACCAACCCGGAAACGCCGCTCTACCGGTCCAGCCTGGGGCCCTACATCGCGATGGTGCGGGCCATGCGGCGCGAGGCCCGGCAGGGGCAGGCGGTGCCCTGGGTGGTGACGTACGGCGGGGTCTTCGTGGGGCAGCTGACCGTGGGGTCGATCACGTGGGGTTCGGCCAGGTCGGGGCAGGTCGGTTACTGGATCGACGAGGCGTACGCCGGCCGCGGCATCATCCCGACCACGCTGGCCATGGCCGTCGACCACTGCTTCAGCGTCATCGGCCTGCACCGCCTCGAGGCGTCCATCCGGCCGGAGAACCACGCCTCCCGCCGGGTGGTGGAGAAGCTCGGCTTCCGCGAGGAGGGCATCCGGGTCCGCCAGCTGCACATCAACGGGTCCTGGCGCGACCACGTGTGCTACGCGCTGACGGCCGAGGAGGTGCCGCAGGGGCTCATGCCGCGCTGGCGGAGCATCATGCTGGCCTCGCGGTCGAACGCGGGCTAATTCGGGTCATTGTTTTGCTATCTGTGCTTCAAATGTGGCGACACACCGGGCCGGTTACTCGTCTCGGGCGACTTTCGCTATTACGTTGCGTCACGTGAGGTGGCGCGCGAGGGAAGCAGCATGCCCGCGTTCGCGCCGGGGGGAGACCGGTTGAGCAGCGCGATCTTGTACGCGGCCATCATCGCCATTTGGGCGGGGGTGCTCATCCCCCGCTGGCTCAAGCGGTCCGCCGTTTCTTCTGATGCGTCTGATGTTTCTAATTCTTCTGGGGCTTCTGAGGCTTCGGGTCCCGCGGAAGAAGTGCCGGTCGAGGAGCCCGGCGTGTCCCGGCGGCGTCCTCGGCAAGACGGTGAGGTGCGGCGGCCGCCGGACTCCGGTGACCAGGGTGAGGCGCCGCAGGACGACCCCGGGCGGCGGCGGGTGCTGGCCGCGCGTCGGCGGCTGCTCGGGCTGCTGGTCCTGCTCGCCGCCGCGGCGGGCGGGCTCGCGGGCACGCGGATGGCGGCCTGGTGGGTCGTGGTACCCCCGTCCGTCATGCTGCTCGGCTACCTGCCGTTGCTCAGGGCGGCATCCAGGGCCGATGCCGAACGCCGCGAACTGGCTGCCCGCTACGAGGCCGAGAGTCGGCGGGCGGATTACTCCCGCTCCCGCGACGTCGGTGAGTCCGTGGCGCCCGTGGCTCACGTGACTCCGGTCCGTCTCGCGGTCCCGGCGGACGTCGTCGACGCCATGGCCGAAGAGGAGATCTACGACCAGTACAGGGACGCCAAGCTGCGCGCCGTGGGTGACTAGGCGCGGCCGGTCAGTGCGTGCGGACCTTCAGCACCTGGGGTCCGCGGAACGAGATGTTCGGGTGGAAGGTCAGTTCCTGGCCGGGCGCGAGCGTGAGCCGGGGGTAGCGGCGGCCTAGCTCGGCGAGCGCGACCTGCGCCTCCAGCTTGCCGAGGTTCGCGCCCAGGCAGAAGTGCAGGCCCTTGCCGAAGGCCAGATGACGTTCGGCATCGGGACGGTGCAGGTCGAAGTCGTCCGGCGTGGCGAACGCCGCGGCGTCCCGGCCCGCCGCCGCCAGCCAGAGGAACAGCCTGGCGCCCTGGGGTAGCTGAACGCCGGCCAGCGTGACCGGGCGGGTCGTGACCCGGCGCCAGACCGGCACGGACGGGTCGTAGCGCAGGCTTTCCTCGACCGCGGCGGGAATCAGGTCCGGGTCCCGGACGACCTGCGCCCAGCGTCCGGGGTCCTCGAGCAGGCGCCGCGCGGTGTTCCCGATGAGCCCGGTGGTGGTCTCGTGCCCGGCGAACGAGAGCGAGAACAGGATCGAGGAGATCTCGTCGAGGGTGAGCCGTTCCGGGTCCTCGTCGTGGATGGCGATCAGGCCGCTGGTCACGTCGTCGCCGGGCTGGCCGACCTTGACGTCTACCAGGTCCCGCAGGTACTTCCGGTAGGCGGCCATCGCGGTGGCGATCTCCACCTGGTCCTCGGGGGCCGGGCGTCCCCAGGCCAGGGCGGCGCGGTACCCGCACCACTGCTTGAGCCTGGCGTAGTCCTGCTCGGGCACGCCCATCAGGGAGAAGACGATGTTGGCGGGCAGCGGGAAGGCCAGGGCGGCGACCAGATCGAACTCTTCGGCCTGGGCCGGGATGGCGTCGAGCAGCCGGGCGGCGGTCGCCTCGATGGTGGGGACCATGGCCATGACGCGTTTCATGCTGAACGCGCGGGCGGCCGGCTTGCGCAGCCTGGCGTGTTCCGGCTCGTCCAGGCTGACCATGCTTGGCTGGGGCCGGTGGCCGCCGGCGAGCAGGATCTGCTGGGCTTCGGGCACCAGGGGAACCAGCGGCGCCTGGGCCACCGCCGCCGAGTAGGTGGCCGGGTCCCGGAATACCTCGTCGATGTCGGCGTGCCTGGTGACCACGTAGTAGCCGATCGACGGGGCGAAGAAGACGGGGGCGCCGTCCAGGTCGAGCGCTGCCATGACCGCGTAGGGGTCGGCGAGGAATTCGGGCGAGAGGGGGTCGAACGACTCGTCGACGGGACAGCCGGGGGTCGTGGTCATCGCGCACCTCCTCGGAGTCGGCGCAGCGGCCGCATGATGCCCATGATGGATTTGGCCGGGGCCGCTGTCACGTCGTGGCTTCCGGCTACGGCGTCGATGCTGGCCCGGGCGCGGGATGGGTGGACAGCAGCACGGGCGGCCTGGGCGGCTGGCTGAAGTCGAAGTCCGAGATCAGGTCGCCGAGGATCGCCTCGTCCTCGCGGACGTCGGGCCGCGGGTCGGGCCGGCCGTCGGTCGCGGGGTTCAGCCTGGCGCCGCCCAGGAAGTCATCCTCGATGAACTTGTTGTACGCGTCGAAGGACAGGACCTGATGGTCGACATAGCCCTGCTTGGCGTACGGGCTGATGAGCAGGGCGGGCACCCGGAGGCCGTAGCCGTTCTGGTCGACCATCGGCGGGACCACGTTGTCGTAGAAGCCTCCCCAGTCGTCCCAGGTCAGGAAGATCGCCGTGGAGTCCCAGTCGGGCCCGCGCATGATCGTGTTGATCAGGTTCGTCACGTAGGCCTGGCCGGTGGCCAGGTTCGCGGGCGGATGGTCGCTGTTGGCCTGGGTGGGGGCGATCCACGACACCGCCGGGAGGGTGCCCTGCTCGGCGGCGGTGTAGAACGACGACAGGTTCTTGATGTCGCCCAGCTGGCCGTCCTGCTTGACGTCGGTGAAGGAGGGCAGCGGGTTCCAGATCGAGGGGGTCCCGACCCCCTGCTTGACCGGCGCGCAGCCCGCCGCGGTCTGGTCCGGGTTGTCGTCGCAGTCGGGCTGGATGCCGGCTTGCACGAAGTAGGCCCAGGAGACGTTCTCCTTGTGCAGCAGGTAGGTCAGGTCGGTCCACGAGTACAGGCCCAGCTGTGATGCCTCGCCTCCCCCGTTGTTCCCGAGCAGCAGCTGAAGGTCGGCGCGCGTGAGGTAGCGCAGGCACGCCTCGCCCGCCGCGATCACCTTCGGGTCGGTGACGCTGGTGGAGGTTCCGAGTTTCGTGACGCCGTGAGCCGCCATGCACGAGCGGAAGGCCGCCGGGAGGTCCCTGAGGTTCAGCCCGCCCGCGGCGGCTCCGCTCTGTTCCGCGTCATTGGTGCAGCTATCGGGGTTCGTGCTGGTGCAATGCGCCGACCAGCCGCTGACCAGGTACAGGTGAGCGGGCAGGGACCACGAGTCGACCGGCTCGAACATGTGGTCCTGGAGGACGAAATCCTGGGCGTACGTCCAGTAATTGGGGATCTCCCGGGCGTCGTGGTAGCCCATGACATCCGGTGGGTTCTTGGGCAGGCAGACCGGCGTCGGAGGGTTCGTGCTGGCGCAGCCGCGGGTGGACGCATTCTCGGCGCTCGTGACGAACCCGTCCATCTTGCCGCCGTCGATGTCCGCGATGCCGTCGGTCAGGTTGTGCCCTGCAC
Organism: uncultured Actinomycetes bacterium; assembly: GCA_963795795.1. Classification (GTDB taxonomy): domain Bacteria; phylum Actinomycetota; class Actinomycetes; order Streptosporangiales; family Streptosporangiaceae; genus Palsa-504. Next base: position 18,935 of record CAWCJS010000007.1, read on the forward strand.
CGCCGTTCACCAGGCTCGGATCGTGGTAGGGCTTGTCGCAGCCCTTGGTTCTTGGATCGGGCACGCAGACCGTGAACTGGCCGTCCTTGACCGGGATGCCGTCCGCCCCGGGGTAGGTCCCGAAGAACGAATCGAACGACCGGTTCTCCTGCATGATGATGACGACGTGGCGGATCTTGTGGATCCCGGTCGGCACCGGGGTCGGCGGCGGGGTGGTGGTGCTCGACGGCTGGCTCGTGCAGCCGGCCAGGCACGCCATCACCAGGGCGGCTGCCGCCGCTGCCGTCGACAGTGGGCGACGGACGGATCCCGTGTACCGCAACTCCCCGCCCTCCGCTGAAGCTTCCTTGATCAACCGTGGCGGTCCCCAAGTTAGCGGCTGGCCAGCGCGGGCGCGAGGTCTGATCGGGCTGGCGGCTGGCAGGCGGCTCCGGCGAGACGGAACGCGGGCATGGTCGCGGATTTGCTACGCTAGCTCAGGTTCTCGGGGCTGTAGCGCAGTCCGGTAGCGCACCTCGTTCGCATCGAGGGGGCCAGGGGTTCAAATCCCCTCAGCTCCACCGAGTACTTGCAGGTCAGAGTCCTGTCATCGGGGCGTGCCGGTGAAGGATATCGCCCGGGCCCGGCACGCGAGTTCACGCACGACCGAGGCGATCTTCGGCGTGAGCTGCGCCCGGTGATAGGGATTGCGAGCCGACGTCGGGCGTTAGGATCGCCGGTATGCCCGAACAAGCCCCCAGCCAGTTCGCGGGGGTACCTGCTGATGGCGGTATGGCGCAATTGGATACCCGGCATGCTCATCCGGCCCGGGTCTATAACTACTGGCTGGGCGGCAAGGACAACTTCGCCGCGGATCGTGAGGCCGCCGAGCAGGCGATCGCCGCTAATCCCGGGATCGTGGCCGATGTGCGGGAGAACCGTGCCTTCCTGGTCCGGGCGGTGCGCTATCTGGCCGGGGAGTGCGGCCTCCGCCAGTTCCTGGATATCGGCACCGGCCTGCCGGTGGCCGATAACACCCACCAGGTGGCCCAGGCGGTCGCGCCGGACGCGCGGATCGTTTACGCGGACAACGACCCCATCGTGCTGCTGCACGCCCGGGCGCTCATGACCAGCACCCCGCAGGGTGCGTGCGACTACGTCGAAGCGGACCTTCGCGATACCGCAGCCATCGTCCAGGCCGCCTCGCGGACCCTGGACCTCAGTGCGCCGGTGGCGCTGATGCTGCTGATCGTCTTGCACCTGATCCCCGACGCCGACGGCCCGTACGGCATCGTGTCAGACCTGGCCGCCGCGCTGCCACCCGGCAGCTACCTGGTGATATCGCACCCAGCCAGCGACATCCGCCCGGAGCAGATGGCCGAGATGACCCGGCGGGTGAACCAGCGGATGAGCGGCCCGGTGGCCACCATGCGCGACCGGGCGGCGGTCGCCCGCTTCTTCGACGGGTTCGACCTGCTCCCGCCCGGGGTGGTCCAGCCGCAGCAGTGGCGGCCCGAACCGGCAACGCTGAGCCCGCCGCAGGTGACGGCCTGGTGCGGAGTCGCCCGCAAGCGGTAACACCGCGCATGGCATGCTGCCCGGCCTCGCCGCGGTGGCCTGACCGCATGTGTAGCCAGCCGCCGGATCAGCCAGGATCGGCGGCGGGAATACCCGTCGGCCCGGCACAGCGCAATCGTGACGGCCGACCGTTGCGGCGGCCAAGACCGAGCCCGGTCCGCCAGGGCCGATGACGGTAACGTTGCCCCGGGTTCGGCGCGGGTCAGGGCGCGCGCTCCGCCTTCTGCTGCCTTCGACGGCCGCGTGCCGATGGCCAGTGCCACGGCTGCCTCGCTGCTCAGCGCCTGTCCCTGCGCCCACAGCCGGGCGATGGCGGCCTCGCCCAGGTGGCCCGCCGGAGCGAGAAAGGTTTCGGTGCGGGCCGACGGCAGCGGCGGCACTCCGGCCGACTCGCGCAGCGTCGCGGCCGCCGCCGCGAGCTGCACCGCCCGCTCGGGCTGCTTCTCCCGCCCGGCCAGGGCCGCGAAGGCCTCAAGCCCGCGCGCGACGCCGACGCGGGTGCCGGTGGCCTGGCTGAGCTTGATGCTCCTGGCCAGGTGCCGGTGGGCTTGCCCGGCCGCGCCGAGGTCGAGCGCCACGCGGCCCAGGCCGGCCAGGCAGTGCGCGATCTCCAGCCGGGCGCCGATCTCCTCCAGGATCGGCAGCGCCTCTACATAGCGGTCGTGGGCCTGGCCTGGATGCCCGCGGAGGCGGGCCAGGTCGCCGAGGCCGAGCAGGGCCCGGGCGGCGCCCCACTGCTGGTCGATCCGTCGCATGACGGTGACCGAGGCGCGGGCCAGCAGTTCAGCTTCGCGCAGCTTGCCTGCCCGGGCCGCGATCGCGGCCCGGGTGCCCAGGGCGTAGCCCTCGTTCCAGCCGTCACCGGCGGCCCGCGCCGCCGACAGCGCCTGGTCCGCGCGGACTGCCGCTTCATAGGCTCGTCCGGTCCGCAGGGCGATCTCGCTGAGCAGGTTCAGCGCCGTCCCCGTCCAGAACTCCTCTCCTGCCTCGCGGCACAGCGCCAGTCCCTCCTCGCCCAGCGATTCGGCCGCGGCGGGGTCGCTGGCCACGGCGAGCTGGGCCCGTGCCACCAGGGCAGCGCCCCGGACCCCAGGTGCCGGAGCCGACCCGCCCAGGGCCAGGAAGGCATCCAGCCATTCGCCGCCCTCGGCGACAGTGCCCCAGACCAGCCAGCGCGGGCTGACGGCGGTGCAGATTCGCAGCCCGGTCTCCGCATCGCCGTCAGCCAGGCACCACGTCAGGACCTGGGTGATGTTGCCCTCGTCCAGGTGGTACCGGCGGGAGCAGGCGACCCGTTCCTGCCACGGGACCGCACCCGGAGCCATCCCGACCGCCAGGCAGTACTCCGCGATCTGCAGCACGTAATCGCGAAGCGCGCACTCGACCCGGGCCGACTCCCCGGACCCGGCCAGCCGCGCCGCCGCATAATCCCTGATCGTGTCCAGCATCCGGTAGCGAGCCTGGCCCGCGACCTCGGGCTCGGGCACCACCAGGGACTTATCCACCAGGGCAGCGATCAGGCCCGCCACGTCACCGGCCGGGACGGCATCCCCGGAGCAGACCTGCCCGGCCATCTCCGGCGACCAGCCGCAGAAGACAGACAGCCGCCCGAACAGCGCCTGCTCCGCCTCGGTGAGCAGCTCGTAACTCCACTCGATCGCGGCGCGCAACGTGCGCTGGCGCGGCGAAGCGGACCGGTCCCCGGTAGTCAGCAGCGCGAACCTGTTGCCCAGCCGGGCGCAGATCTGCTCGACCGGCACATCCCGCACCCGCGCGGCCGCCAGCTCGATCGCCAGCGGCAGCCCGTCCAGCGCACGGCAGACCGCCGCCACAGCCCGCACGTTAGCCGGGCCCAGAGCGAAACCCGGCAGGGCCGCTGACGCCCGGGCGGCGAACAGGCGGATGGCCTCATCGTGATCCCCGGCCCCGGCGTCGTGCCTCATGGACACCGACACCGCGAACAGCGGAGGCACCCGCCACACCGTCTCCCCCACCACCCGCAACGGCTCACGGCTGGTGACCACCAGCCGCAGCCCCGGCGAGGCTGCCAGCAGATGCCGTGACACCTCGGCGCACGCGCCGGCCAGGTGCTCGCAATTATCCAGGGCCAGCAGCAGCCTGCGCCGCCGCAGCACATCGGCCAGGGTCTCCAGCAGCGCGCGGCCGGGCTCCTCGCTGACCCCCAGCGCGGCCGCCACGCGCGAGACGACCAGGTCAGGCTGCCGCAGATCCGCCAGCTCGACGAACCACGCCCCGTCAGCGAACTCAGCCGCCATCAAGGCCAGCAGCCGCAACGCCAGCCTCGTCTTCCCGATCCCCCCGGGCCCGCACAGCGTCAGCACACGCACCGAAGAAACCAGCTGGCGCAGCTCACCGAGCTCACCCTCACGACCGACGAAGCTGTTCGGCTCCACCGGCAGGTCCGCCTTGATAATCCCGAACACCTCCTCCGCCCGAACGCCAGCGAACAAGATCACAGTAAACCTCGGCCCCTCACCCCGGGAATGCCCCGACCCGGGCCACAGCACCTGCCCGGCCGGCCCTCGCCGTTGAGCTGGCAGGAGTGGCCGGAGGCGTGCTTGATCCACACCGGCCGGCCGCCGCTGACGCGATCAAGCACGTCACGGTCCGGGACCGCGCCGTGGAGCAGGACGGGGTTGAAGCCGCAGGCCACGATCCAGTCATCGGCCCCGCCGTCCTGGGCACGGTCCCCGATGATGCGGTACAGGTCGTCCAGGGATCTCACGCCGGAAAGATCAGTCTCGATGAGCGTCATGCCGAACCAGACGCTGTGCGCGTGCGCGTCATTGAACCCGGGCAGCACGACACGGTCGTGCGCGTCGACGCGCTCGCGCGCCCGCAGGCCCTCGACATCGTTCCCCTGGGCCTGGCTCTCGCGGGGCGGCGTGGCGGGAGACGTCTACGGCCAGCAGCGGATCCCAAGAGCACATCCAGGACCCGGTCAAGTCCCTGGTCATGGGCTGCCGTACCAGCGGTACGGCCAAGGTCCACGCCATCCGCCTGGCCTGGGAACAGCAGCGGCATAACTGCGAAAGCCGGGAGTAACGTGGAGATCGGACGAATACCTGGGCTCAGTCACGCTCATGCATGGCAGGGGATCGACCAATCATGTCCAGACGCTTTGCCTACGCCATTGACAAGCGATATTTGCCGTTGCTGGTGCCTTTCGGGCTGCGAGGTTCAAAGGACGGCGTCACGCTCACGGACGACGGCTCCTTGTCGGCGACCTTCGGTTTCTTCAAGATCAAGACGCCGCTGGCAAACGTCACTGAGGCGCACATCACCCGGAACTACCGCTGGTGGACCGCGTTCGGTGTTCGCGGGTCCATGGTCGACGACGGCTTGAGCTTCGGAACGAACCACAACGCGGGGGTCTGCATCCATTTCGCGGAGAAGGTGCCATCACCGCTTCGCCGAAGTGGCCACTCGGCGCTCACCGTGACCGTGGCAGACCTCGAAGGGTTGACCAGCGCCTTGGGGGGCGAGCACGGCGAAGCATTCAGTGCCTCCCCGCCCTGAGCCGGGCCGATCGACGATCCGGGTCGCATCCTTCGCCGGGTAGGACCTGGTCTGGTGAACGAGTCGGCCATCGTCGTGGGCGCAGGCGGCCGGCCGTCTAGCTGGCGTTCCCGCGGGCTGTCCGGCGCCGCCTGGCGGTGATCGCCAGCCATAGCGACAGCAGCAGGATGACCATCCCGTCCAGGGCGTGCAGCCCGCCGATCCACTTGCTGTTCTCGCCCGCGGCGGCGAGCGCGGTCTGCGCGACGATGACCAGCAGGGCCAGCACGAAGGTCCAGATCACCGTGGTGCGGGACGCCCACGCGATCAGGGCCAGGATGAGCAAGATGAGCGAGAGCACCATCAAGACCGTGCCCCACGTCCGGTGCGGGTCCAGGCTCGTGGCGTTGGCCACCTTGGCGGAGTTGATGCCGAAGATGCCAATGCCCGCCAGGTACACCTGGATCAGGACCCCGAGGACGAAGAAGGCGGCGAGGTAGCCGTACGCCACGTCCACCGCCCGCCTCGCGCCGGCCCGCCGCTGCCGCGTGACGGGAACGTCACTGGTCTTGGCTGTCATGGTCTGTCCCCCCAGTCGTCGAGACCGTTATGGGGGACAGTTTGCTGCGCGGCCGTTCCGGGATCGTTACGGCACGGGCGCCCGGCAGACGGGTGATTAAAGGCCGCGACGAGACACCGGTATCGCCTGACGGCCGGTTCTGGCACCACCGCTGATTACTCAGACCAGTACGGGGAGTGGGGGCCGGTGATCAACTGCCGAGGCTGCGGCCGCCGTCGACGACGATGCGCTGGCCGGTGATGAACCCGGCGCCCTCGGAGGCGAGGAAGCTGACGGCATGGGCGATGTCGTCGGGAGTTCCCATCCGCCCGGCGGGCACCGAGGCGAGATAGGCCTTCTTTACATCGTCGGGGACATCGGCGTGGCGCTCCACGGGGATGAAACCAGGCGCGACCGTGTTCACGGTGATACCGAACGGGGCCAGTTCGCGGGCCCAGCTGAGGGCCAGGCCGATCTGTGCGCTCTTGGCGGTGGCGTAGGCGGACCTGCCCGGGGGCGGCCGGTGAGCGACCTCGGAGTCGATGTGCACGATCCGGCCATACCGCCGGGCCTGCATCCCGGGCAGCACGGCCCGGCCGAGCAGCACCGGGCTCTTCACGAAGAAGTCCAGCTGGGCCAGGTGGCCGGCCCAGGCTTCGTCGGTCACCGCAGCTTCGGGTTGCGGGCCGGTAGCGTTCAGGACCAGCACATCGACCGCGCCGAGGCAGTCAGCGACCGCGGCGGCTAGCCCGGCAACCTGGTCCTCGTCGGTGACATCGGCGCAGAAGCCCTCGGCGGCGCCGCCATCGTCACGGATGGCACGGGCGATGTCAGCGACCTGGCCGTCGCCGGGCCGACCATTGACCGCGACGGCGAAACCATCCCGCGCCAGGCGCCGCGCGATCACCGCCCCCAGGCCCCGCGAGCTGCCCGTCACCAAAGCGACGCGCCGATGCGTCATTGCCACGTGGTGATGATCTCACTTCGCCCAGCGCGCCGAGCAGACGCCAGCGCCCTGCGGGCGCAAAGAGATGCCCGCCAACATGGCAGCGCTCAAGCAGAGGATGGAAGTGGGCTAAAGCGCCAGCACTCACGCTGCCAGCGTTACCTTGGGAGATCGCGTTACCGAGCCCGGCGCTCAGGGGGCGGGCGCCTGCGGGGCGCGGTGTGCCAGGCTTCGGCGGCGGCGATGGCCACGACGACAAAGGCGGCGGCCGGGTCGGGCCACCGCCAGCCCAGGGTGCGGTATAGCGCTAGTGCAGTAAGCGCGAGCAGGCTGGTGGCTGCGCCGATGCCGCTGAGGGTGCCATCGCCTTGCAGGGCGCGGCTGGCGATCCGGCCGCCGAGGCGGCGTTTGGCGTAGGCCAGCGGGGCGAGGACGGCCAGCGAGACACCCGCGGCGATCAGGGCCAGATCCGAAGTACCGGGCCGCGACCCGGCGGCCAGCGCGGCGGCGGACTGGGCGAGGATAACGGCGCTGGCAACGGCCAGGGCGGCGGCCACCACCAGGGCGGCGCGGGTCTCCGCGGTCGGCGACTGCCCTGGCCGGCGCCGCTCGGCGGTGAACCGCCAGATCAGCGTGGCCGATCCGCAGACGTCCGCGAACACGCCGAGCCCGATCGCCAGCACGCTCACGCTGTGGCCGTGCAGCCCGATAGTCACCGACACCGTGCCGGACAGCACTCCGAAAGCGACCGAGATCCAGACCAGCCGCAGCGCAGCCGCGATCTCCCCGGCCCGGGCCTGGCCGGGGGCAGGCCGGTAGCTATCGGACACAGAATCCTCGTGCCTTCACGGCAGCAGATAATTCGGTAACAGAAGGTTGCGGTTTTAGGCGGGCGAGCGCCGCTGGGAGAATACTGCCATGATGCCGGCCGATGCTCCGGCCCGCCAGGCGCTGCTGCGCCGCGGCTTTGCCCTGGAGTACGCGACGCTGGCGTGGAACGTGGTCGGGATCGTGGTGCTGGCGGTCGCGGCGATCGCGGCGCGGTCGGTGGCGCTGGCCGGGTTCGGCCTGGACTCGCTGATCGAGATCGGCGCGTCTACCGTGGTGATCTGGGAGCTGTCCGGCATCGGGGCGGAACGCCAGCGGCGGGGCCTGCGGCTGATCGGCTACGCGTTCGCCGTCCTGGCCGCCTACCTGCTGGTGCAGTCCACCGTGGTACTCGCCGCCGGGTATCACCCGCGGCACTCCATGCCCGGGATCATCTGGACCGCGGTGACCGGGGCGGTGATGTTCGCGCTGGCCGCCGGCAAGGCCCATACCGGCGCCGCGCTGGGCAACCCGGTTCTGCAGACCGAGGGCCGGGTCACCCTGATCGACGGGATCCTGGCCACCGCGGTACTGCTCGGCCTGGTGCTGAACGCCACGCTGGGATGGTGGTGGGCCGACCCGGCCGCCGGGTACGTGCTGGTCTGCTACGCCACCCGCGAAGTACGGAACATCTTCCTTACCGGACACTGATAGCCGCTACAGGCTGCGCCCAGCGCCCGGGACCAGCCGAGCCAACGGGCATATGACATCAGGAACCGCGCCCCTTCAGCACACCACCGGCGGAACAATTATCCCGTGTCCCGTATCTTCATCACCGGCTCCACCGACGGACTCGGCCGCGCCGCCGCCGGTGTTCTCATGGGTGAAGGACATGAGGTTGTCCTCCACGCCCGTACTCGCGAGCGGGCGGCGGCGCTCGGCGACCTCGCCGCGGACGCCGCGGGAGTCGTCATCGGCGACCTCAGCAGCGCAGCCGAGACCCGAGACCTCGCCGGTCAGGTAAACAAGATCGGCCGGATGGATGCTGTTATCCACAATGCCGGCGTCTTCCTCGAGCCCTCCCGCTCGCCAACCTCCGACGGTCACGCGAAGACTCTCGCGGTGAACACCCTGGCGCCCTACCTGCTCACTGCGTTGATCGCCCGCCCGGATCGGCTCATCTACCTCAGCAGCGGACTTCATCACGCAGGTGCGGGGTCCCTCCGGGATATCGACTGGACCAGCCGGTCCTGGAACGCCTCACAGGCGTACTCCGAGAGCAAGCTCCACGTAACCGCGCTCGCGCTCACCCTCGCGCGCGCCTGGCCGGAGGTACTCAGCAACGCCGTCGATCCGGGCTGGGTCCCGACCAAGATGGGCGGCCCCGCGGCAACCGGCGATCTGAAGATGGGCTATCTCACGCAGACATGGCTCGCCGTCAGCAATGACGCCGCCGCCACCGTGAGCGGTGGCTACTGGTACCACCTGCAGCGACAGGCGCCCGCAGCACAAGCTCACGACCCGGCCTTCCAGGACCAGCTGATGGACCGGCTGGCCGGGCTCACTGGCGTCGCACTCTTCTAACTTCACGGTCACGCTGCCGCTGACCCAGCCCGGGCGAGGCCCTCCGGTAGCAGCTGAGGTCCTCGCCGACGCCGGTGGGCCGGGTGGTCGTTACCGAGCCTGACAGATATATCATTCCGTCGTTTTCCAGGCAGACGGACGGGTCCCCGGTGTCGAACGCGCCCTCTTCCCGAGTGCCAGCCGTTCACCAGCGTCAACGGCGCCCAGGAGCAGCCCGTCCCGGCGTGCGCGGCCGGCGTATTTCTACGTCGCTCTGGCGAGGTCGCGCCTGAGTTGTCATTGCTCAATTCCGGCGGCGGCGATCCCGGATCGACACGGTGGCCGAGGCCGCCTGAGTAGGCTGGAACGCTATAGGCACCACAGCCGGATCGAAGGGCCGCCCCAATGAAATTGCCTCCGTTTGATTACGAGGCGCCTGAAACCGTTTCTGAAGCTGTGGAATTGCTGGCTGAGCATGGCGACGAGGCGAGTGTGCTCGCCGGCGGCCAGAGCCTCATCCCGCTGCTGGCGCTGCGGCTGGCCCGCCCGGCGGTGCTCGTCGACATCAACGGTGTAACGGAACTGTCCGGGGTGTCGGCGGCAGATGGCTGGATGGCGATAGGCGCCATGACGCGGGAGTACGTGGTCGAGGAATCCGGGAGCGTCGCCGACACCGTGCCGATGCTGGCGGCTGCTCTGCCGTTCATCGGTCATGAGGCGATCCGCAGCCGCGGCACGATAGGCGGCAGCCTGGCGCACGCCGATCCGGCCGCCGAACTGCCCGCCGTCGCCCGGGCGCTCGACGCGGAGTTCGTGGTGCGTGGCCAGTCTGGCGAGCGGGTGATCCCGGCGGCGGAGTGGTTCGAGGGATACCTCATGACGTCACGCCGTCCGGATGAGCTCCTCGTCGAGGTGCGCTTCCCGACCACGGGACGCGACACGGGGGTCAGCTTCCAGGAGGTCGCACGCCGCCACGGTGACTTCGCGATTGTCGGCCTGGCGGCGTCGCTGACGCTGTCCGACGGCGCGATCAGCGATGCCCGGCTGGCGTTTGCCGGCCTTTCTGACGTGCCGGTCCGGGCCTACGCCGCGGAAGATCTGCTGGTCGGCGAGAGGCCGTCGACGGATCTGTTCGATGAGGCCGCCCGGCGCGCGACCGCCGATGTCGACCCGCCGGGCGACTTGCACGGGTCGTCCGACTACCGCAAGACGGTCGCGGCCGCTTTGGTGCGCCGCGGCCTGCGAGCGGCCGCGGCCCACGCCCTCGGGAGGCAGTGACTGATGGTGGACATCACCCTGAGGGTCAACGGTGCGACGCGCACGGGTTCGCCCGAGGCGCGCAAGACGCTGGCGGACTTCCTGCGGGATGACCTCAACCTCACCGGCACCCATGTGGGCTGCGAGCACGGTGCCTGCGGTGCGTGCACGGTCATCCTCGACGGCCGGGCGGTGCGCTCGTGCCTGATGCTGGCGGTCCAGGCCGCTGGCCGCGAGGTAACGACGATCGAGGGGATAGCCCCGGACGGCGGGATGGGCACACTGCAGCAAGCGATGTGGGATTCGCATAGCTTCCAGTGCGGTTTTTGCACGCCGGGGTTCGTCATGCAGGCCACCGCGTTCCTCAGCGACCACCCCGACGCCGACGAGCAGCAGATCCGCGAGGCGCTATCGGGCAACATCTGCCGGTGCACGGGTTATCAGAGCATCATCGATGGCGTCCTGCTGGCCGCCGAGCGCAACCGTGCGCACTGAGCGGCCGCGCGGCGGCTTGCCCGACGCGCGCGCTCTGGAAAGCACTGAGCGAGGGAGCGACCATGGCAGCTATCGCGGCTGAGCGCTACACCGGCGCGAGCATCAAGCGTTCGGAGGACCCGCGCATCCTGACCGGCACAGGCCGGTACGTCGACGACATCAAGCTGCCCGGGATGCTGCACGCGGCGTTCGTGCGCTCGCCGATGCCGCACGCTCGCGTGCTGTCGGTCGATGTCTCGGCCGCGCGGGCGCTGCCCGGAGTGGTCGCGGTGCTTACCGGGGCCGACCTGGAGGCGATGACGGTCCCGGGGCCGGATGCGCTCCTGGCTCTCATGGGGTGGGCCGGGCCCACCCCGGAGTTCACCCTGCTCGCGACGGACAAGGTGCGCCTCGTCGGCGATCCCGTGGCGGTCGTCGTCGCCGAGAACCGTTACGTCGCCGAGGACGGCTGCGAGCTGGTGGAGGTCGAGTACGACGATCTTCCTCCGGTGGTAACGGCCGCCTTCGCGCTTGACCCGAGCAGCCCGCCGCTTTTCGCCAACCTAGGTGACAACATCGCCCGCCCGCACTCGCGCAGCGAGTTCGGGGACGTCGCCGGTACGTTCGCCGATGCTGACCGCAGCTACGACTTCCACATCGACGTGCACCGGCACCAGAACGTGCCCATGGAGGGGCGCGCCTGCGTCGCGAGTTACGACGCCGACCTCGGGGTCATGACGATGTACGCGGCCACGCAGAGCGTGCACGTCAGCAGGATTGCCGTCGCCACCCGCCTCGGCATGCCGCCCGACAAGGTGCGTGTGCTGGCCGGCGATATCGGCGGCTCGTTCGGCCTGAAGATCGGCGCATCACGCGAAGAACTCGCCGTGGCCGCGGCCGCTCGTCTGGTCGGCCGTCCGGTCAAGTGGGTCGAGGACCGCGGCGAGAACCTCACCGCGTCGGGGCAGGCCCGCGAGGAGAGCTTCGACGTCCGCGCCGCGGTCAGCAACGACGGCGACCTGCTCGGGCTGGACGTGGCGATGGTCGTCGACACGGGCTCGTACCCGGGTCTGGGCGTGACGGTCCCGGACATCATGCAGGGGATGATGCCCGGTCCGTACAAGCTCGCGGCCCTGGGTTTCGAGTCAACCGCGGCGATTACCAACAAGGCACCGTACGTCGCCTACCGCGGGCCGTGGGCGTCCGAGACGTTCGTGCGAGAGCGCGTCCTGGACCTCATCGCGAAGGATCTCGGCCTCGATCCGGTCGAGATCCGGCTGCGTAACGTCGCCCCGCGCACCGATCCGCCGGCCGTGATGATCACCGGTCGTCCGTTGGTGGGAGTCACGTCGAAGGAGTCACTTGAGCGGATCGCCGAGCTCGTGGACTTTCCCGCGTTCCGGCGCCGGCAGGCGCAGGCGCGAGAGCAGGGCCGCCACCTCGGCATCGGCGTGGCCACGTTCATCGAGGCCGCTCCGGGGCCGCGCTCGCCAGAGGGGGCAAGTGGCCCCATGGGCATGGAGTCGATGCGCCTGCGGCTCGAGGAAGACGGCATCGTGGTGTTGTTCACCGGCCAGATGCCCCACGGGCAGAGCCACCAGACGACCCTGGCCCAGATCGCCGCGGACGAGTTCGGCGTGCCGTTCGAGCAGGTTCGCGTCGTGGTCGGCGACACCAACGTCGTCCCGTTCGGGCTGACCGGCGGCAGCCGGTCGGCCACGATGACCGGGGGCGTGGCGCTGCACGGCGCTCGCCAGCTCAAGGCCAAGGTGCTCGACTTCGCGGCGCATCTGATGGAGGCCAGCGCGCAGGACCTCCTGATCACTGATGGCAACGTGTGGGTGCGCGGCGACCCGGCTACCGCGATCGCGGTGAGCGAGGTCGCGCGGCGTGCGGCGTCTGGGCAGTTCGGTGACGATGTGGACGCCAACCTCGAGGTGGCGGCTTCGTTCGACGGCGGCGAAGGCGGCTGGTCCGGCGGCACTCACTGCGCGATCGTGGACGTCGACGTTGAGACCGGCATTGTGAAGGTGGAGCGGTATGTCGCCGTCGAGGACTGCGGCGCGCTGATCAATCCCGCGGTCGTCGAGGGCCAGATCCGGGGCGGCGTGGCCCAGGGCATCGGCGCGGTGCTGCTGGAGCGATCGGCGTACGCCGAGGACGGCAACTTCCAGTCAGCCACGTTCATGGATTACCTGATGCCGACCGCCTGCGACATTCCCCGGATCGAGATAGAGCACCTCGAGACGGTGCCGCTCGACGCCCACGTCAACTTCCGCGGCGTGGGCGAAGGCGGCATGATCGTCGCGCCGCCCACGGTAGTGAACGCCATCGAGGATGCACTCTCACCCTTCGGGGTGCGGATCTACGAGCAGCACTTGCCGCCTGCTCGAATCCTGGAACTGATCGCCGTAGTGCCCGACCGGCACTGAACTTCCAGGTCCGGGCGTCGACAGCGCCCCAGGCATCACGAGCGACCTCGCGTGAATCACCGTGATCGGGTGGTGCTTCCTAACCTGGCTGGCGGCAAGCCTGGTAGTGGCTCGCCTCAACTCGGCCGAAGGGAGATCCTCCGTGAGCACCGAGCAGAAAGAGAACCTCGACGCGATCCTGCGGCAGTCAGCCTTCCCCGCCGACCTCGATGTCAGCGAGCTGAGGCGGCTCCTCCGGGAGTTGACATCGGCGCAGCCGCTGCCCGCCGACGTAACCGTGACCGCTGCCGCACTGGGCGGTGTCCCGACGGCGGAGATCACCGTCGACGGAATCGAACCCCGCCACGTGGTCCTGTACTTCCACGGCGGCGTGTACGTACTGGGGGACGCCTTCCAAGCCGCTGGCCTGGCCGCCCAGATCGCCCGGCGGACGAGCGCCAAGGCCATCTCCGTCGACTACCGGCTCGCCCCCGAGCACCCGTATCCGGCGGCGGTCGATGACGCCCTGGCCGCCTACGAAGCTCTTCTGGACAACGGCACAGCCCCGTCGGACATCGCTTTCGCGGGAGAGTCCGCGGGCGGCGGGCTCGCCATCGCCACCCTGGTCACCGCCCGGGATCACGGGCTCCCGCTGCCGGCCGCGACCTTCGTCATGTCACCGTATGCCGATCTCACCCTGGCCGGGACGACCATGGAAACCAAGCGCGAGGTCGACCCGCTGCTCAGCCGTGAAAACCTCCAGGCCCGAGTCCCCGACTACACGTCGGGACAAGACGCCGCCAGCGGCCTCATCAGCCCCATATTCGCGGACCTGTCCGGCCTGCCGCCCCTGATCATCCAGGCCGGATCTCACGAGGTTCTCCTCGACGACGCCGTGCGTCTCGCGCGACAAGCCGCTACTGCGGACGTCGAGGTCACCCTCGACATCACCCCTGGGGTGCCGCACGTCTTCCAGGCCTATTACCCCTTCCTCGAGGAAGCGGCCGACGCATTGGACAGAGCCGGACAGCTCCTGTCGGCGCGTCTCGCCGGTGCAGAACGCGTCACCGCATAACGCGCCGGGCTACCGCGGGCGGCCGGCCACCAGCAACCGCAACTCCCGCGCGCGCCGCACGGCCGAGGAGCGGTCACGAACCTGGAGCTTGGCGTAGATGCTGCGGATGTGCGCGTTGACGGTGTTCGGCGAGACGGACAGCTCGCTGGCGATCTCGGGCCGGGACAAGTTGGTCGGCAGATACCGCAGGACCCTGAGCTCGCCTGGGCTGAGCGCTTCCGCCGGCGGCAAGGAGAACGACGCCTTGGCCGCCGGGGGCGAGCCGTGCAGGACGTCCAGGATGTCGGCGAGGAGCGCGGCGTGCGCGGTCTGGTGCCGGGGCAGCGCCTCGAGCAGCCCCGCTGAGGAAGTCATCGCAAACGGCAGGACCAGCCGGTCTGACTCCGACAGGGCCAGAGCGCGTTCAGCCGCCTGGTTCGCCGCGCGCTGGTCGCCGAGCTCACGAAGGGCGAGCCCGGCGAGCAGGTGCGCTTCAACGACCGTGACGTAACCGAGGACCGGTGCCGCGCCATCGAGAACATCGTGCAACGCGTCCAGGGCTCCGGCCGGATCGCCTTCCGCAAGGCAGATCACCGCGCGGGCATTACGTATCTCACCGGAGTTGACCAGATCGTCATCGAGCGCCGCGAGGCGGGCGCGGGCTTCGCCGAGCAGCCCGAGTCGGGCTTGCGCGGCGAGCAGCCAGCCGGTCATCTGGCTCGTCAGCGCCTGCGATCCCTGCAGCTGTGAGGCCAGTTCTTCGGCCGCGCCGAACTCCTCGAGCGCTTCGGAGTGGCGGCCGCGACCGGCGTGCAGCATCCCGGTCGTCTGGTGCAGCAATTGCCTGATGTCCGGCCCGGTGTCTGTTTGCAGAGCCCGTTCGGTGCGCCGCAACCACCGGTCGCCCTCATCAAACTCACCCAGCAACACCATCGTGCCCGCGAGCGTCATCAGCGCCGGTGCGATCACCGGTTCCGTGCCCCAGCCGTACCGTTCGGCGAGCGCGATCGCCTCGCGGCAGCGCCGCTGGGTCTCGGCGAACGCATCGACGTTCGGCAGGTCGGCATGGTGGAAGATGTACGCGAAACTGAGTTGCGCGAGGCAGCCGACTTCCACGTAGGGCCGGCCGATTTCCCGGGCCAGGACGGCGCCCTCCCGGAGGTGGCGTTCGGCGTCCAGCAGCCCCAGGGACCACGCCTCGACGGTCCCCAGATTCATCAGCGCCACCGCTCGCAGGTCGCTGCCCAAGGCGATGTCTGCTTCGGACGGCCCGGTTACCGGGGAGGCCAGGAATCGGGCCTGCTCGATGACGCCGGCCAGGTGACCACGCCGCCTGGCCAGCGACAGCTTCAGCGACGCGATCGCCACTCGGAGGCGGCGCTGGCGACCTGGCGGCGGCGTCTCGGCGTACGTCTCGGCAACCGCCAGGTGAGCAGCCGCCTCGTCCAGGCGCCCCTGAGCTAGATCACCCATCGCGCGCACCAGGGCCAGCTCGGGGTGGTCCGCGCCCCGCGGGAAGGCCCGCAGTAGCGCCTGCATGGTCTGCGCCTGCCCGTCGAGGGTCAGGCTGAACGAATGGTCGGCGAGCAGCTGGGCCGCCTCCGGCCAGTCGCCGGCCGCCTGGGTGTGCCGGATTGCTTCGGCCATCTGGCCGTGCTGGGTGAACCATCCGGCGGCGCGCCGGTGCAGCCCGGGTACTTCTTCAGGCAGCCACCGGCGGAGCTCCAGCTGGAGGAGATCCGCGAATAGGTGATGGTAGCGGAACCAAGTGCGCTCGGGGTTGAGTGATTCGACGAACGCGTTCGCGTCTTCGAGGCTCAGCAGGATTCGTTCCGCGCCCGGCCGACCGGTCAGCAGGTCGGCCAGTTCGCCGTTGACCCGATCGAGCAAGGATGTGCGCAGGAGCAAATCCTGGACGTCGGGCGGCTGGCGTTCGAGCATCTCCACGACCAGGTACTCGGCGACCGTGCGGTCGCTGCCGGAGAACTCCCCGACGAACCGCTCCGGGTCGGGGTGACCGGCCAGTGAGACCGCCGCGAGCCGCAGGCCGGCGGCCCAACCCTCGGTCCGTTGGTGCAGGAGCGCCACTGCGGACGCGGACAGCGCGATCCCCGAGGCCTCGAGCAGCTCGCGCGTTTCGCGTTCGGAAAAGCGCAGGTCCGCCGCGCGGATCTCGGCGAGCTCGCCGGCCAGGCGCAGCTGATGCAGGCCTAGGCGCACATCGTGACGCGTGGTCAGGATCGCGGTTACCTGCACGGGGAGGTTCGTCAGTAGCCGGGTCAGCTGGGCGAGCGCTTCTGGCGAGGTCAATTCGTGGAGATCATCGATAACCAGCGTGATGCCGCCGCAAGCATCGGCGAGCTCCGACAGCACCTGATCGGCCATCGCCGGTGCGTTGAAGTCAGGCGTCGCTGTCGGCGGTTCCGCGCCACTGTCTGCACCGGTGGCGTGACGAACCGTCTCGAGCAGGGCCAGCCAGAACTGCTGGGCGTCTTGCTGGTCGCGTTCCACCTGCAGCACGGCGAGCCGACGGGACTGTCCCGGACGGTCCGCCCAGGCGCGCAGTAGCGACGTCTTCCCGCTGCCGGCCGGAGCCGAGATGATCGTCACCTTCCGCGCCGACGCGCGATCCAGGGCAGCGAGAAGATCACCCCGGTCGATCAGCCGGGGAGTTGCCTGAGCCAATTTCAAAGGCCTGCCTTGATGTCTACGCCCGACCGCTCTGGCGCCGCTCACGCAGTCCTGGCACCTCTGTCTCGGTACCAGGCCAGCGAGCGTGCTGTCAAACGGATCACCGGGATCTGGTGATGACCTCTTACCTGCCTGACGGCGAGCCTGGGCCTGCCGCGAAACCTCGCACGACCGTCAGGGACGTGCCCGACATCTCAGGGAAACACCGTGACATCATCAGCCCCCGGCGCCACGGCCGGTGGAGGCAACCGCCGTCTCGGCCTGGCTCTGCTGGTCATCGCCACCGCTCAGCTCATGGTGGTGCTCGACGCCACCATCGTCAACGTGGCGTTGCCGCATGTGCAGCGGGCGCTTGGCTTCCGCCAGGACCTGTCCGGTGCCGTGCCCGAGCCGCCAGAGGCGGCACCGCAGCCAACGACACCGCAGCCCACTGCATCGCAGCCCGCGGCATCGGAGCCCACTGCATCGCAGCCCGCGGCACAACAGCTTGGGGCTTTGCCGCTGAATGCGGACCGAGCCGCCCTCGCCGCGGCGGTCCGTCCTTGCCGGTTCTGCTAGCCGACACGCGTTTCCGCGGAAACGCTTCGCGCAATTGCGTAGGGGCCGATGGTCGGGCCCGGGACGTCTGCGCCGGGTGGTCGGGCCCGGCACGTCTGGCCCGGGCCTGACGTGCTGTAGGTCCGGGTCAGGGTGTCAGGGCGGCCGTGACTTGCGCGGTGTCCTCGGAGCTGCGGACGAAGCAGGCCTTGCCATCGCGGAACTTCCAGTAATGGTGCATGTTCATCGCGACGTTCTTGCCGGTTGAGGTGACGGTGAAGGCGTAGCGGATGAACACCATGACGTCGCCGTCGTCGTTGCTGGCGAAGGCCAGCGGGGTGAACTCGGTGACCGGGCCGGTCTGGCCGATGGCCTCGAAGAAGCTGGCTACCCCGGCCTTGCCCTGCCTGGGGCCGTACCAGGGCGCGGATGGGATCGCCGCGTCGGTGGACCAGTCGACGTCGTCGGTGACCAGGTCCAGCATGGTTTGGACGTCACCACGGCCGAACGCCTGGTACATCAGCCTGGCCGTGTCGAGGTTCTGTCCGGTACTCATGTTCTGCTCCTCTCCGGTCCCGGGCGGGTCAGGCCCAGAATGCGGCCACGGCCGCCGGGTCGCCGACGAACTGGTCGATGCTGCGCACGCGACCACCGTCCAGGGTGAACAGCACCAGCTGCGGGCCGTCCATCGAGCGGCCGTCGGGGCGGGCGGCGCTGAGCCGCACGAGGACGCCGACGCGGCCCTGGCCGTCGGCCAGGTACGACTGCGGCACGGCGCGCAGCGTGCCCGCGGTGAGCTGTGCGGACTGCGCCAGGTAGGCCGCGATCCCGGCGCTGCCGCGGTGGACGCCGCCCAGGGGGTCATCGTTGCGGTGATGCCAGGTCGCGTCGGCGTGCAGCAGCCCGCCGAGCGCGCCGAGGTCGGCGTCCGCGAACGCCTGGAAGACCGCGCGGATGACATCGGTGTCGGTGAATGTGATGGTGCTGGTGGTCATGACGGTTCCTCCGCTGATTGCGTGCTATTGCCTGCTGGAACCGTAGGCAGGCGGTACCGTCCCGGGCTATCGACTGTTCAATCGATCTTTGCCGACGGCGCTCGGTCCGATCCTCGCTGTCAGGCCGTGCCGCATCGCGAACATCGCCAAGCCGGCCCGGGTCGAGACACCACATTTGTCGTAGATGTGCACCGTGTGGGTGTGCACGGTGGACGGCGAGATCACCAGCTCAGCGGCGATTTCCCGCTTGGTGCGGCCTGCGGCGAGCCGGCGCAGGATCTCGAGCTCACGCTCGGTCAGGCCAGCGGGCAGCTTCGGCAGCACTGGCGGCGGCGCGCCTGCCGCCTCGAGCACCGCGCGGATAGCGTCACGGTCGAGCGGCAGGCCAGTGAGAACACGCGACGCGGCCGAGGCATCGAGGGCGGCCCGGTGTGGACGTGCCTCGCCGAGCGCGTGGAACGCGTCGGCCGCAGCCAGCAGGCAGGCCGCGGTGTCCAGCTCGGATCCACCGACCCCGGCCGGGTACCCCGATCCGTCGATTCGCTCATGGTGACGGCACGCGATCAGGCCCAGCGGTGCGAGCACCGGCGACCGGGCCAGGATCCGGCCGGTGTGATAGGGGTGCAGCCGCACCAGTTCCCAGTCCTGCGCCCGAAGCGGCCCGGGCCGCTCCCAGATGCCGGCCGGCACGGCCACCCGGCCGAGGTCGTGAACGAGCCCGGCCCAGTACACGTCCTGGGCTTGGGCTGGCGAGACCAGATCGGCGGCGGCGCGCGCCAGTCTGGCCACCCCTCGGGCGTGCCCGGTGAACCACGGGCTCTTCAGGTCCGCGGCATCCCCGAACCCGGCCAGGGCCTCCTCCACAGCGGGTTCGCCGCCAAACACGCGGCGCGGGGCAGGCTCGGCGTCGACCACGGCGGCCCATAGATCATCGGGGCTAGCGATCGCCAGCAGTTCGCCGGGCGCTTCGGTAAACACCGCTACGATCGCCGGGTCGAGCGCACGCCCGGACCAGCGGGCCACGGTCTGGGCTGCTACATCGGCGCCGCCTACGGCGTCGAACATCACGGCCGCATACCCCACGGCCGCGAACCTGGACGCCTCGGCGACCTCCGCGCCAGCCCGCCCGAGCGGGACACCGTGGCCATCGAACCGCTCGAAGCTGTCCAGGACCGCGCGCCGGACCGGCTCCGGCAAGCCCAGGCGGGCCGTCAGGTCCGCGCCGACCTCACAGTCCGCCCGCGCCCCCTCGGCCTTCAGTTTCGCGACACCCGCAGGACCGCCGAGGTCCCGCAAGCGCACGGCGTCCACGCCCAGACCCGCCAGGAACTCCACAGCCTCGCTAGGCTCGGCCGGATCGATCAGGTCCCCGCGGGCACGGACCACGATGTCATCGCCGCCGAACACCGCAGCGATCTCATGGGACGTCGCGGCGCATCCGGCGAACCGCATCAGCGTCCCGTAGTAGACCTCGCCCTGGCCGCGCTCATCAAGCCCCGCCCGCCGGGCCAGTTCCGTCGCCAGCAGGCACGCGCGCATCGCCTCGCCAGCGGGGTGCCCGCGAGTCAGGTCGCTCACCACAGACAGCGCCGCGACCACGCCCGCCATGCCAGTCGTTCCCCCCACGACGCAAGTCTAGGGACCAGCCGATGGGCGCGACTACTACGTTGACTGATATATTGGTCGACGTAGCAGGAGGGCGGGTGGCCGTGAGCGGACGGGACGACAGGGCCGGGCAGGATGTGCTGCGCCGGGTCGGCGAGGCGTCGGTGCTGATCCTGATCAGCCTGGCCGACGGGCCCAAGCACGGGTACGCGCTGATCCAGGACATCAAGGAGCTTGCCGGGGTCGAGCTCGGGCCCGGCACGCTGTACGGGGCGCTGGACCGGCTGGAGCGGCTCGGCATGATCGAGCCGCTGCCCGCCGACGACCGACGCCACCCGTACCGCATTACCGTGCCGGGGGCGGCGGCGCTGCGGGTGCACCTCGAGTCGCTCGAGCGGGTCAGCGCGGCCGGGCGGCTGAGGCTGCAGCTAGGCGGCATCTGATGGACGGATCCCGGGCGCCTCGGCTGGTCGAGGCCGTACTGCGGTGCTACCCGGCGCGCTGGCGGCGGCGGCACGGGGAGGAGGCCGCCGAACTGGCCGCGCTCCTCATCAGGGACGGAACCCCGGCGGGCTCGATCGCCGGGAGTTACCTAGCCGGGGCGGCTCGCGAGTGGCTCACCCCGCGTCCCGGTCGGCGTCTGAGCACGGCGGCCTGCGCGCTGCTGGTCGCGGCCGGTGCGCTGGGGGTATCGGCGGGGCTGCTGCCCTCGACGGCGCCGGCCAGGGCGGCCGTCACTAGCCAGCACCACGGACCCGCGCGTTGCCGACCCGGCTCGCCCGAGCCCGGCCCGGGCGTCAGCCCGGCCCTCGCACACCTACGCGTGATCTCCTGGGAAACCGGGCATGGCCGATCCTGCTGACGCCGACCCTGGCGGGGCGGCGCCGACCGAGACCGAGCCAACCGCGGCGGGGCCGACGGAGGAGGAGCAGACCGGGGGCGAGCCGACCGGGGGCGAGCCGACCGGGGGCGAGCCGACCGGGGCGGAGCCGACCGAAGCAGGCTCGACCAACAAGGAGCCGACTGAAGCGGCCGGGGCGGGGGGGCGGCGGCGGAAATGGCGGCGGGCGCTGACTGAGGTGGGCGTCATGGTCATCTTGGCGGTGCTGCTGGCCGGCCTGGTGCGGACGTTCGTGTTCCAGCCCTTCTGGATTCCCTCCGCGTCGATGACTCCGACGCTCGGCGTGTACGACCGAATCATCGTGCAGAAGGCGTTCTTCAGCTGGCATGACGTACGCGAGGGCGACATCGTGGTGTTCCACCAGCCACCGCTGGACCACTGCCCGGGGCCGGCCGGCGACCTGGTCAAGCGCGTCATCGCACTGCCGGGGCAGACGATCTACTCGTCGGGCAGCAGCATCTATATAGACGGCCGGCAACTGGCCGAACCCTACCTGCCGAGCTACGACCCGCTCGGGCTGCCGATCCCGAACGCGACCCGCCAGCACCCGTACCGGGTGCCCCCCGGCGAGTTCTACGTGCTGGGCGACGACCGGGCGGACTCGTGCGACAGCCGGTTCTGGGGGCCGATCACGGGTTCGAGTATCGTCGGCAAGGTGGTGCTAACGTTCTGGCACGACGGCCACCCCGCCTTCCACCGGTTCTGAAAGCGTGAAAACTTGCCGCTGACTCGGTCGCTGCGGGCGCTGCTGTGGTTCGTGTGCGTGCTGGTGCTGGTCGACACGATGTTCTTCACGGCGCTGACGCCGTTGCTCCCGCACTACGTGCACGTGGCGCACCTGTCCAAGGCCGGGGCGGGGCTCCTGGTCGCGGGCTACCCGCTGGGCACTCTGGTCGGCGCGCTGCCGGGCGGGCTGCTCACCGGGCACCTGGGCTACCGCAGGACGGTCCTGCTGGGGCTGGCGCTGATGGGCGTCTCGACGCTGGTCTTCGGGTGGGCGTCGGCGGAGACGGTCCTCGACTCGGCCCGGTTTGTGCAGGGCGTGGGCGGCGCGTGCACCTGGGCCGGGGGCATGGCCTGGCTGGCGACCGAGGCGCCGGCGGAACGGCGCGGCGAGATGATCGGCACGGCCATGGGAGCGGCCGTGGGCGGGGCGCTCTTCGGGCCCGTGGTGGGCGCGATCGCCGACGAGATCGGCACCGGGCCTACCTTCGCCAGCGCTGCGGTGGCAGGGGGGATCCTGATCGTGGTGGCGCTCGGCGTCCCGGCGCCGCGGGATGCGGTCCCGCAGGGGCTGCGGGCGGCATTTCGCGCGGCGCGTGACCCCCGGCTGGGCTTCGGGCTATGGCTGACGATGCTGGCGGGCCTGGCGTTCGGGGTGCTCGACGTGCTCGCGCCGCTGCGGCTGGCCAAGCTCGGGGTCACGGCCCTGGTCATCGCGGGGACGTTCCTGGCTTCGGCCGCGCTGGAGGCGACCCTGTCGCCCGTCGCGGGGCGGGTCGCCGACCGGCGAGGGCCCATCGTGCCGATCAGTTGCTCGCTGGTTGGCGCGGTGGCGATCAGCCTGCTGGCCCCGACGCTGGCGTCGGCGGGCGTGCTCATCGCCGCGCTGATCGTGGGCGTGCCGTCCTTCGGCACGCTGTTCACCCCGGCCATGGCGCTGGTGAGCGAGGGCGCCCAGCACCAGCGGCTGGATCAGGGGCTGGCGTTCGGCCTGGGCAACCTCGCCTGGGCCAGCGGCCAGGCCATAGCCGCCGGGGGCAGCGGAGCCCTGGCCCAGGCCAGCTCGGACGTAGTCCCTTACTCGCTCCTCGCGGCCGCGTGCCTGGCGACGCTCGGCTTCGCCGTGACCAGGAACCGCCAGAAGCTACTCATATCCCAATCGACGGAGATCAGGTAGCGTAGTAATATGACTTTCTCAGGTAACTGACGGAGGTCGTACATGGATCGAGAAACCAGAGAACGCGTGCAGCAGGCGATTCAGGACGAAGCGGAAAAGATCTTCGCCGACGCGGTGCGCCGGGTCAGCCTGCAGCCATCGGGTGAGCTAGACCTCGACGAGCCGGAGCGCGAGCGCCTGCGGCGCGATGGATTCGGACCGGATGAGGTCGTGGCCCAGCTCGTCCTCACCGAGCCGCCCGGCCCGCGCCCGGAGCCGGTCCGAGCCGACCAGCGGATGCAGGCGTTCCGCAACGCCGACGGCGCGGCGGTCAAGCACTTCCGGCGGGCGCTCACCCAGCGGCTACCCGAGCTCCGGCATATCCGGATCACGTTCGAAGACGCCGCCGGGCAGGGCCGGGGTGGCGGCGGTCTGCTCCTCCTGGTCCCCGACGAGGGCAGATCCGCCGACGGCGATCTCACCGCGGTGATGGTCCGCCTCAGGGCCGAGGAGCTTGACACCGTGGACACGCTGATCACCGCGGGCATCGCGGGCAACCGGGCGGAGGCTGTCCGGTGGGCGCTGGCCCGCATCCGGGAGCGGCCCGCCTTCGAGCAGCTACGCGCGCACACCCGCGAGATCGAAAGGCTCAAGACCGACTTCTGAGGAGCGGGGGGAAGTTTCCCGGTCGGGGCGGGTTCAGGTCCACCGGCGTACCGGGAGGTGAAACCAACGCTCGTTCGGCAAAATGATCCAATGATCCCGAACGAGCGGTGGTACTACGGTCCGCATATGACGGGTCCGGGCGGATCTGGGCGGCGAGCATGAGCGGACGTGTGCTGCCGGGGTTTGAGTACCGGCGCGCGGACGTCGAGGGCGTCACGATCAACTACGCGATCGCGGGGTCCGGGCCGCCGTTGCTGCTGCTTCACGGGTACCCGGAGAACCACCTGATGTGGCGGCACGTGGCTCCCGGCCTGGCCGAGGACCACACGGTCATCCTGGCCGACCTGCGCGGGTACGGCGATTCCGGCAAGCCCGCGCCGGACGCCGACGGGCTGGTGTACGCCAAGCGGTCCATGGCCCGCGACCAGGTGGGGCTGATGCGCCAGCTCGGGTTCGGGCCGTTCGGGCTCATCGGGCACGACCGGGGGGCCAGGGTCGGGCACCGGCTGGTGCTGGACCACCCCGGCGTCGTCACCCGCCTCGCCGTCCTGGACATCGTGCCGACCCGGCACGTGCTGGGCCACGTGACGCGGGAGATGGCCACGGCGTACTACCACTGGTTCTTCCTGACCGCGCCGAACCGCATCGCCGAGCACCTGATCGGCGGGGACCCGGGCTACTGGGTTCGGTCCCTGGTCGGCCCGCTGCTCGGTAAGGGCGCGAGCATCGAGCCCGAGGTGATGGACGACTACGTCCGCTGTTTCAGCGACCCGCGGACGATCGCGGCCTCGTGCGCGGACTACCGCGCCGCGGCGGGGATCGACCTGGTTCACGACGAGGAGAGCTTCGCCGCCGGGCAGCGGCTGGAATGCCCGGTCCTGGTGCTGTGGGGGACGCAGGCCTTCGTCGGGCGCGGGTACGAGCCGCTGAGCGTCTGGCAGCAGTACGCCACCGACGTCCGCGGCACCGCCCTGCCCCCGGGTCACTTCCTGCCCGAAGAGGCACCGGGCCTGGTCAGCGACGCGCTGCGCGACTTTCTCCGCTAACGGCGGACCGTCAGTGCACGAGGCAGCTGGGCAGGGAGTTGAACGCCGCGCCGGTCACGGCGGGATCGAGCATCCGCGTGATCCCGGGCCGTCCGGGCTGGCCCTGGGGAAAGGCGTGGGCCAGGGCGTCGGCGATGAGGCGGGACCGCTCGGCGTACCCCTGCGGGGTGTAGTGGATGCCGTCCGGGATGAACCAGCTTGGCTTGGCCGCGGCGGACCAGTCGTAGACGCGCATGTCCGGGTAGCCCGGGCAGGCTTGCAGCAGCGCCCGGTTCCATCCCTGCATGTTGCGGTCCGCGTAGGGGCCGGACGCGAGCAGCGACGTCACGTTGACCCACATGACCGGCTGGTTGCCGATCAGCGACATCATCCGCTGGATCCGGGCGGGCAGGCCGACGTTGGAGCCCACCGCTAGGTCCGCGGCGTCGTTGGTGCCCAGCGCGATCACCCAGCAGCCGTGGTAGCCGCCGGCGATCAGCTGCTGGGCGACCGTGTAGCCGTTGGGGAAGCCGTGCCAGGTCTCCACGATCGACCGGGCCCCGGAGACCTCGGGGATGAACCTGGTGACGCCCACCCGCCGGTACTGCGCGGCGATCCGCAGGGCGGGGTCGGGCTGGTAGGCGGGCAGGACCAGGCCGTCGGAGGTCGAGTCTCCGATGTGCACGACCGAGCGGCACGACGTCAGCAGCCGGGCGCCAGACCCCGCCGCGGTCGCCGTCGGCGGAGCGGGCGGGCCGAAGAAGCTCAGGCCGGAGGCGGGCGTATCGACGGTCTGGTCGGCCGACGAGCCAAGCAGTGAGCTCGCGCTGGTGGCCGATACGGCGGGCGTGCGCGGTGTTAGGGCGGGCACCACGCCGGCCAGCCCGGACGCGGCGACCGCCGCGGCGGCCGCGGTCAGGCTGAGCGCGGCCCAGCCCTGGAGCGGGACGGCCCGCCAGCCGCCGTCGCGCAGCCGCGCCCAGAGCCGGCCAATGGCTCCGTGCCGGACCGGCTCCTCGATGAAATGCCAGGACAGCGCCGCCGCGGCGACGCTCGCGGCCAGCTGCGCCGCGCCGCGGACCAGGCTCTCGCCGCCGTTGGCCGGGGTGGTCAGCACGATGATCGGGTAGTGCCACAGGTAGATGCCGTAGGACCGGATCCCGACCCAGCGCAGCGGTCCCCAGCCCAGGACCCGGCCGATCCGGCTCGCAGGCGAGGCGGACGCGGCGACGACGGCCGCCGTGCCGACCGACAGCAGCACCATCCCGCCGCGGTACAGGAACGGGGAGTACTGCCCGGTCCGCCAGACCAGCAGCAGGATTCCGATCAGCCCCGCAGCCCCGGCGCCGTCCAGCAGCCAGCGGCCGCGCGATCCGAGTTCCGAGCGCAGCAGGCGACTCGGCCACACGAACGCCAGCGCCGCGCCGATCATCAGCGCGAACGCCCGGGTATCGGTGCCGTCGTAGACGCGGGTCGGGTCGTATCCAGGGTGGTAGAGGAGGGTCATCTCCACCGCTGAGGCCGCCGCGAGCACCAGCGTCGCGGCGGTGAGCCAGTACCGGCCCCGCCGGCCGGGCGCCGCGCGCAGGCCGAGCAGCAGCAGCCACGGCCAGATCAGGTAGAACTGCTCTTCCACGGCCAGCGACCACAGGTGACCCAGGGGCGACGGCGGGCCGAAGCGGGCGAAGTACGAGCTGTGCTGGGCGATCAGCCACCAGTTGCTTACGTACCCGGCCGCGGCGGCCATGGCCGGCCGCAGCCCCGGCAGCTGCGCCCGGTCCAGCAGCGCGACCCAGACCGCGACCGCGGCCAGCATCACGAACAGCGCCGGCAGCAGCCGCCGGGCGCGGCGGAGCCAGAACTCGGTCAGCCGGAGCTGGCCCGACACCGCGTGCTGGCCGAGCAGCAGGTCGGTGATGAGGTAGCCGCTGAGCGTGAAGAACACCCCCACGCCGAGCAGCCCGCCCGGCGCGAACGGCAGCTGCAGGTGGTAGGCGATGACGGCGAGCACGGCCACGGCGCGGAGCCCGTCGAGCCCGGGCATGTACCGCTGACCGCCGCGGACCGGCTCGGGCATGCCCACCCCCATCTCGTTCGGTATAGAAGACTTATCTGCTGAGCGAACGGTTGTACATCACCCGGGCGCCGTTGCACCATCGTGATTGGGCCGAGCCAACATCCCCGGGAGGCACAGATGGCGGCGGTAGAGGCGACCGGGACGGGGCAGGGCACGCTCGTCGGCGCGGAGAAGGCCAAGCTGCGGAAGGTACTGGGCCGGTTCGACCTGGTCCTGTTCACCGCCTGCGCGATCGTCGGCCTGGACACCATCGCCGCCGCCGCGCAGGGCGGCGCGCAGTCGATCACCTGGCTGGCTATCTCGCTGGTGATCTTCCTGATCCCGTACGGCATGCTGGTCGCCGAGCTCGGCGCCGCGTTCCCGGTCGAGGGCGGCCCCTACGAATGGGCCCGGATGTCGTTCGGGCGCGCGGTGGGAGCGGTGACCGCGGTCTTGTACTGGCTGTCCAACCCGCTCTGGGTCGGCGGCACGCTGACCGCGGCGACGATCGCCGCGCTGAACAGCTTCGTGCTGACCAAGCCGCTGAGCACGACGTGGGAGATCGTGATCGGCCTGGCGTTCATCTGGGTCACGACCGGGATCGCCATCATCGCGTTCCGGGTCGGCAAGTGGGGTCCGAACATCGGCACGTTCGTCAAGATCGCCGTGGTCGGCCTGTTCACCGTGCTGTTCATCGTGTCCATCGCACAGCACGGCCGGCCGCACGGGACGTCGGCGGCAGGCGACTTCAAGCCCAGCCTCAGCGGGTTCCTCACCGTTATCGGCGTCCTCGTGTTCATGTGGGTCGGGTTCGAGCTATCGACGGGCGCCGCCGAGGAGATGCGCAACCCCAGGCGCGACGTCCCGGCCATGATCGTCCGGTCCGGGTTGCTCGCCGCGGCGCTGTACGCCCTGGTCATCGTCGGCATCATCTTGGTGATCCCGAGGTCCCAGCTGTCCAGCGTGTCGGGTTTCGCCCACGCGTTCACCAACGTTTCGGCCACCTTCCACTCCCGCGCCCTCGATTCCGTCTTCGCGGCGCTGGTGATCGTCACGCTGATCGGCAGCGGGGCCGTATGGCTGGAGGGCGCGGACCGCACGCAGGCCATCGCCGCCCTGGACGGCGCGGCGCCGGCCTGGATGGGGCGGTTCACCAGTTTCGGCACGCCGATCGCGGTCAACCTCAGCTCGGGCGTGCTCGCCTCGGCGATGTGCGTGATCGTGTTCGTCGCGACCTCGGGCAAGCTGGCCAGCTTCTTCTCCATCATGCTGGCGCTGGTGATCTCGTCCACCGCGGTCGGGTACATCTCCATCTTCCCCGCGCTGCTGATCCTGCGCCGCAGGTACCCGAACGCCCAGCGCCCGTACCGGGTGCCCGGCGGTACCGCGGGCGCCTGGGCGGCGGTGATCATCAGCGAGGTGTTCGTCGTGGTCACCGCCATCACGCTGCTGTGGCCGGGGGCGATCAACAACCTGTTCGGCCAGTCGTACTCGATCGAGTCGGCCTACAGCGTGTCCCGCCCGTTCTTCGAGTGGGTGACGCTCGGCTCGCTGGCCGCGATGATCGCGATCGGCCTGGTCTTCTGGATGCTCGGCGAGCGCAAGCTCCGGGCCGGCCTGACCGGGATCACCATCTCTGTCGAGCCCGGCGACTGACTGCTGGGTCCAGCCGGCCTGACGGAAGCTGGTCGCAGGAGCCATACCGTGGGCTCGTGAGCGGATCGGTCTGGCGGGTGCCCGGCATGGGTTGGCTGCTTGGCTCCGTCACGCTGTGGATTTCCGGCTTCGCGCTGCTCCTCCCCGTCGCGCCGCTGTGGGTGATCCACGGCGGCGGCGATGACCTGGGGGCCGGGCTGGTCACCGGCGTCATGATGGGCGGCACCGTCCTGGCCCAGATGTCGATGCGGCGCGTGCTGGCCGGCCTGGGATGGCGCTGGACGCTCGTGCTCGGATCGGGTTTGCTCGGGTTGCCTGCGCTCGGGCACCTGGCCAGCGACCGGCTGTGGGCGATCACGGCGCTGGCCGCGCTGCGGGGACTCGGATTCGGCATCGTCACGGTGTGCGGGTCGACGGCGGTCGCCGCGTTCGTGGAACCGGGCCGTCGCGGGCGGGCCATCGGGGCTCTCGGGCTGGCCGCGGCGGGGCCTCAGGTCGGCCTGGTCCCGGCCGCGCCCTGGCTCGCCGAGCGGGTCGGCTTCGGGTTCGTCTTCATCCTCGCCGTCGTCCCGGCGCTCGCCATACCGCTCGCCTGGCCGATCGCACGGGCTATCGGCGCCAGCGACCCTGCCCCGGTTGATGGCATCGGGGCCGGCGGCACGCCGGCGCTGCGGAGCGTGCTGGCCGGGCCGATCGCGGCCCTCGTCGTGATCACCGCGTCGGGCGGGGCCATCCTCACGTTTACGCCCCGCATCCTCACCAGCCCGGCCCTCGGGTTCGCGGGGCTGCTCGCGTTCACCGGGGCGGCCGCGGCCAGCCGGTGGGGGGCGGGAGGCATCGCTGACCGGTTCGGGGCTACCCAGGGGATAGCACCGCTGCTGTTCGCCGGCGCGCTGGGGCTGGCCGCGGTCGGGCTCGGCGCGGTTGGGGGCGTTCATGACGCCCCGGGCCGCGTCCTGGTCATGTCCGGTCTGCTGCTCGCCGGGGTCGCCTACGGCGGCCTGCAGAACCTCACGCTGACCCACGCGTTCACCGCGGCGGGCGAAGCGGCGCGATCCTCGGTCAGCATCGTGTGGAACCTGAGCTTCGACGCAGGAACCGGGATCGGCGCGTTCGCCACGGGCGCCGTCGCCACCGCGACCTCGTACTCGGCTGCGTTCTTTGGGCTGGCCCTGGCGGCCGGGATGGTGGGCGGCTACTGGGCGCTGCCGATCAGGGCGAAGTCGCGGGGCAACCCACCGATCCCGCGCTAATGTCCGCGATCTTCGGGTCCGGCGGGGTCGGGCCGCCCGGGGCGGCGGTGAGGTAGCCGTCGAGCACCCCGGTTGACGTGGTGACGCGCCAGCTTCCGCCCTGCGCGGGCGAGACGATGAAGGCGCGGCCGTAGATGCGCTGGGCCTGCCCGATATCATCGCCGATCCGCAGGCCCGCAGCCGTCGACGCGCTCGGGATCACGTGGGGCACGCCGGAACCTTGGGCCGCGAGCAGGCTGGCCGAGTCGTAACCGACGAAGCGACCGCGGAAGAAGTATGCGGTCAGGGTCTTCCACCAACACCGTGCTACGGGCGCTGCGGATGCTCCGCGACGAGGGCTTGCTCGAGATGGGCCGGGGCCGGGCCATCGTCGTCGCAGGTCGCCGAGCGAGCGATCGTGACGAACATGAAGGAGCTGCTCGAGCTCGGCCGACGCAGCGGGTACCGGCGCGAAGACCTCCTCGAGATCCTGCAGACCCTGCCGAGCTGACCCCGGCACCCGCATGGTCAGGCGAGCAGCGCGGCGCGGAACAGCTCCTGGAACTCAGCGTCGGAGACGCCCGCGGCGTCTGTTGGCCTGAGCTTGATAGTCGACTTCCCCGCGGCGAGCGCGGGATGACGCGCCGAGAAGCCGCCGTCACGGTTCGGCGATACGTACAGCGACAGCCCGTGCTGCCAAACCCCGACGTTGAGACGACGACGCCCGATGCGGAAGGTCGGCATCCCGTAGGACACCACCAGTTCGGCGTCGGGACACGTCTCGACCATCAGCCGGTGCAGGCGATCAAACACCGGCCGGAACTCGCCATCCATCCCGTCGAGGTAGCGGCGCACCGCCTCATCCGTCACGCCGCTCTCGGGGGTCCGTGCCTGCTCGCTCATGGTCCTCCTCCGGCGGTTTCACTAACCATAAGACTCCTGGTTGGCCGGGATGTCATCGCAGGGGCGGGTGGTTTAGCTTGGTCCGGGGGCCGCCTGGCGCCGGTCCGCTCCGCACCGAGGCCGGCGGCAACCACGAACGCGATCCCGGCCAGCGCCCACGGCCTGGGTACCTGGCCGAGCAGCGCGAACCCGGCGAGCAGGGCGAACGCCGGCTCCAGGCACATCAGCGTGCCGAACGCCGCGGTGGTCAGCCGCCGCAGCGCGCACATCTCGAGGCTGAACGGCACCACCGGCACCAGCATGGCCAGGCCGATACCGACCAGCAGTAGGTGCGGCGTCAGCGTCGGGGCGATGGCCGGTCCCGCCACGGCGGTGGTCACCAGGGCGGCCACCGTGATAGAAACCGCCAGCCCCTGCAGGCCCGCCACCTCGTCCCCCACCACCTGCGTGAGCAGGATGTAGCAGGCCCAGCACACCGCCGCGCCGAGCGCGAAGGCGATGCCGGACAGGCTGGCGCCGCCCTGCCACGGGTGGGTCAGCAGTAGCACGCCGACCGCGGCTAGGCCCGGCCACAGCAGCCGACTGCCTCCCCGGCCGCGGGCCACGGCCACGCCGAGCGGGCCCAGAAACTCCAGGGCCGCGGCCGTGCCGAGCGGCAGCCGGGCCACGGCCTCCATGAACAGGATCGTCACCCCGGCGGTGACCACGCCGAGAACTACGGTAGCGAGCAGAATCGGACGACGAAACTGCCACGGCCGGGGCCGGATCGCGACAAGCAGGATCACCGCGGCCCACGCCAGCCGCAGCCAGACCGCACCAAGCGGGCCGATCTGGCCGAACAGCGGCACGGTCAGCGCCAGACCGACCTGCACGCAGGTCATCGAGCCCACCGCCATCGCGGTGCCGACCCGCGTGGTAGACACCCTCGCGCTGAGCTTCATGGTGCCAGTAGACACAAGCCAGATCGTCCGTGTCCACGTGATACTCATGGACATACCGTTCATAAATAGTGAATGATTTGCTCGTGGATCCGCGCCGCCTCGAGCTGCTGCTCGAGCTGTCACGTCTCGGCTCGATGAGAGAGGTGGGCGAGGCGATGCACGTCACCACCTCCACCGTCTCGCAGCAGATCGCGACGCTGGCCCGGGAGGCGGGCACCCCGCTGATCGAACCGGACGGGCGCCGGGTACGGCTCACCCCGGCCGGGCGGCGGCTGGCTGGTCACGCGGTCACTATCCTGGCCGCGATCGAGGCCGCCCGCCGCGACCTGGACCCGGCCGCGGCGCCGGCCGGCACGGTGCGGGTGGCCGCGTTCGCCTCCGCCGTCCGCCAGATCCTGCTCCCGGTGGCCCGGATCATGGCCGACGGACAGGCGGACGTCCGGTTGCACATTCACGAGCACGAGCCTTCCGAAGCGCTGCAGCTGCTCGCCGTGGACGAGGTCGACCTGGTGCTGACCTACGACTACAACCTGGCGCCGGTGAGGTTCGGCCACGACCTGGACAGCCACCCGCTGGGGAGCACCCCGTGGGGGCTGGGCACGCCATCCGCCCCCCGGCGCTGGGACGGCACCGCGCTGGAGGTGTTCGGCCGGTACCAGGAGCACGACTGGATCGTGAACTCGCGCGGCACCGCCGACGAGGAGGTGATCCGCATCGTGGCCTCGCTGGCCGGCTTCGAGCCGCGCATCACCCACCGCGCGGACAGCCTCGACCTGGTGCAAGACATGATCCTGGCCGGCCTTGGGGTCGGGCTGCTCCCGGCCGCGTGGCCGGCTGCCCGCGGGGTCACGCTGCGGCGGCTGCGCCAGCCTGAGGTGATCCTGCGCTCCTTCGCGGTGACGCGCCGCGGACATGCCGGCTGGGCGCCGCTCGCGCTGGTGCTGCGGCTCGTCCAGGAGGTCGGCGGTCGGCCGGCCTAGTCCCAGCAGAGGCAGAACGGCTTGCCGGCCGGGTCGGCATAGACCCGAAAGTTCTCCTCGCCCGGGGACAACCAGGTGGCGCCGAGCTTCAGCACCGCCGCCTCGGCCGCGTCAATGTCGTCGACCGTGACGTCGAGGTGGAACTGCTGGGGATACGCGGGGTCGGGCCACTGCGGCGCTTGGTACTCGGTGATCTGCTGGAACAGCACCGGGTGCGCCCCGTCCTCGCCGATCATCGCCATGCCCTCGCCCTCGTACGTGATGGGCTTGCCGAGGAGTTCGGCGTAGAACGTGCTCAGCTCCTTGGCGTCCGGGCAGTCGAGCATCACGCCCATGACCGTGGTCTCCTGCTTGGCCGGGAACAGGCACAGGTCGAACGGGTGCCCGGCCGGGTCGGCCAGCGTGTACCAGTTCTCGTTCTTGCGCAGGAGCTCAGCGCCCAGCTCGACCGCCCTCGCCGAGCCGGCGTCGAGGTCCGGCACGCGCAGGTCGAGGTGCGCCTGCTGCGGGTGCGCCGGATCGGGCCACCGTGGCGGTACGAGGTCGGGGCTGAGCTGGGCGGCGATGCGCCAACCGTCCCCGGTCTCCATCGTGATCCAGTCGTCGCCGGTGTACTGCTCGGTCCATCCGGCGAGGGCGGTATAGAACGCGGCCAGCCTCCGGACGTCGGGTGCGTCGAGCACCACCGTGCGCAACGTGCCGATCATCTGACACTCCCTCCTGCGTTCTACCATATCGCGATCTGTTCCAACCCCCGTTGTGGGAGAGCAGGTCGCCGGGCTGGCAGTCGAGCGCCTGGCAGATCCGGGTCAGGGTGCTGAACCGGATCGCCCGGGCGTGGCCGTTCTTCAGGATGGACAGGTTGACCACGCTGACGCCGACCCGGTCGGATAGCTCGGTCAGGGTCATGCCCCGGTCGGCGAGGAGCTTGTCGAGGTGGATGGCGATGGCGTGGTCGTCCGGAGCCTCGGGCGGCACTACACCGTCCCCTCGAGATCGGCGCGCATGACGGCGCCGACCCGCATGATGCGGGCGAAGATGATCAGGCCCAGGCCGAACCATTCGACCGGCCACGATATCCCCCAGGACGCGGGCCAGTGGAGCCAGTCGACGTGCCAGGTGACCAGCAGGCCCAGCAGGTTCAGCCGGGCGAACCCGGCGGCCAGGCCGGCCAGGAACCCGCCGGCCAGCAGCCACCAGCCGAGGAACAGCACCAGCCGGGCGGCCCGGACCGTGTAGACGCCATCGCGGGCGGCGTTGCGCGCCAGCCGCATCGCGAGGTAGAGCGTGCCGACGCGCAGCACCCCGCCGGGCAGCAGGGTGACCGCGAAGGCCAGGGCCTGCCCGACGGTGGGGTGGGCGGTGCCCACAATCGCTCCGGTCCAGCTGGCTTGCACGCCAGGGGCCAGGCCGGAGTGAATGAGTGCGCTGCCCGCCTGCTGGAGCAGTGGCGGCGCGATACTCACCCAGGCAAGCGGCGGCGGGCCGGACCAAGACGGCAGGGCGGGCGCGAGGAACAGGGTCCCGCCCCGGGTCAGGGCCAGGATCACCTGGAGCGTGGTGAGGACGGCGAAGAACCAGAACACCCAGGTGACCGCGGTGGCGAGCCGGTTCAGGGTGACGAGCCGCTGCAGTCGGCCGCGGGGCTTGGGGGGCTTGAGGGTAGGTGCGGACATCGACGGGCCTCGCTTATCGATTATCGTTATTATCGAGAATCGTAAGTAACGACTATCGTTATGTCAAGGGTGAGGGTATGTCGGGGTCGGGGCACGTCGGGCTGGGGCCACGGTCGGGGCTGGGGCCACGGTCGGGGCTGGGGCCACGGTCGGGGCTGGCGCCACGGTCGGCGGCCGGAATATTGCGTTGCGGGACGGTCGGGACCGGCGCGACGATGACGGTCATGGGTTACGTGATTCGGCCAGTGCAGTCGCTGGCGGAGCTGGTCGAGGTGTTCGACGTGATAGGTGCACAGCTTGAGCCTGCCCGCACCCGCGTTAACCACGGCCTGGCGGAGCTGGTGGCGCTCTTTCCCGAACGCCGAGCGGTGATGATGCTGGCCGAGGACGACGGCCGGATCGTGGGTGGGGCGTACGTCGGCCCTGGCGGGAGCATGGTGATCGCCTTGGTGCCCGAGGCCCGCGGCCAGGGGCTGGGAACGCGGCTGGTGCAGCGGCTCGAGGTGGGAGCGATGTGGCTCGGTCTGCCCGCGATCGAAGCCGACAGCCCTACGGACCGGACCCGAGACTTCTACCTGCGCCTGGGCTACCACGGGCGGGGATCGACGATGCGCAAGGAACTGTCGGCGGCGGCTACTCGGCGGACTACGTCGACTGGCGTTACGACCTGGCCGCGCTGCGGGCCCGCAGCCAGCAGCGCGCTGCCGCCGTAGCCCGGTTGCGGGCCACCCCGCTCGGCTCGGTCCGGCCATAGTCCATATTTTCAACTGCTGTGACATAAGCCACAGTAGGAGTTGTGACGGAACACGCCCCCGTCGAGACGGCGGACGAGATCCAGCGCATGCAGGACGGCGTGCGCGACTGGGTGCACAAGGCCGCACGCCGGGGCCAGTCTGGGTTGCGGACGGCCTCGCCGGCGATCGTGCTGTCCCTGCTGTGCGCGAGCGCGTTCTGCCCCCTGCTCATGGTGACCGGCGTGGCCGGTGCCGGTTTAAGTGTCCTATCTGGTCGGCGGCGGATTCCTGACCCAGGTCATCTCCGACGCGCTCGACCGGCTGCGCAAGCAAAGGGCGGTCAGACGCCATCACAGCAGGACGTGGAGAAGGAGATCGCCCAGCAGATCCAGCAGGCACTGGCGGCCGGGGACGCGCGCGCGAACGCCCTGCGGGGTGAGATCGCCTCGGTGCTGAAGGAGATCGATGCAGGCGGGACCGCGTTGCGGGCCGCCATGGAGCAGAGCAATGAACGGGTCCGCGGCGAGGTGATCGCCGCGATCGGCGTGCTGGGCTCGGATTTCAGCGAGATGAGATTCCTCTTAAGGATGTCGCGCAGGCGGCCGCGGAGATCCAGAAGAGCCTGGACGTGCAGGGCGCGGACATCCGGGCGATCATCGAGCAGAACACCCGGCAGTCGACCGACATCCGGCTCGTGCGGGAGGATCTGGCGGTCATCGTGCGAGGAGCCAGCGACGATGGGTCACAGCGTGTACCGCGGGGCGATGGGAGTGCGCGATGGGAGCGCGGATGTCCGTACCGGGGGTTGCTGCCGTTCGACGAGACCGACGCGGACGTGTTCTACGGGCGGGAGCGGCTGGCCGCCGAACTGGCGTAAAGCTGGCCGCCCGGGTGAGCCGCGGCGGCCTCGTTATCGTCACCGGGGCATCGGGAGCGGGTAAGTCGTCGCTGCTGCGGGCCGGCCTGCTGCCGATACTGGCCCGCGGCCAGCAGGTGCCCGGATCGGACCGGTGGCCGCGGATCATCATGACGCCGACCAAGGACCCGCTAACCGAACTGGCCGCCCGCCTGGCGGCGCTCGGCGGCACCGGACACCGTCGCGATCCGGGATGGCCTGGCCCGGCACCCAGACCAGGCGCACCTGGCCGTGTGGTCGGCGGTACTCGCCGCGCCGCCCGCCGCGACAGGAGCGGCCGGCGGCCGGGACGGCGCCGCGCGGCTGGTGCTCATCGTGGACCAGTTCGAGCAGGTATTCACCCTGAACCCCGACCCGGACGGGCGAGGCTGAGCGGCAGGCGTTCATCACGGCATTGTGCGCGGCCGCCACCGAATCCGGCGGCCCGGGGCAGGAGCCACCCGCGCTGGTGGTGATCGCCGTGCGCGGGGATTTCTGGGACCGGTGCGCCGCCTACCCGGAGCTCGCGGGCGCGCTGCAAGACGGGCAGTTCGTCGTCGGGCCGATGACCGAATCCGAGCTGCGGCTGGCGATCACCGGCCCCGCGGACGCGGCCGGGCTCCGCATCGATCCCGCCTGACCGACACCATCCTGGAGGACCTGCGCGCGGCGGGCGGCGACGGGCCGCGGGAGTGCTGCCGCTGCTGTCGCAGGCCATGGCGCTCACCTGGGAAAAGCGCGAGGGAGACCGGCTGACCAGCCACGGCTACGCGCACGCAGGCGGGGTAAGCCACGCCGTGCAGACCGGCGCCGACAAGGTCTATAACGGCCTGCCGGCCAGGCAGCAGGAACTAGCCCGGGATGTGCTCCGCAGCATGACCGTGGCCAGCCGCGACGGCAGGCTTACCCGCCGCCCGCTCAGCCGGGAGGACCTGTACGCCGGGATCCCCGGCGCGGACGGCGCAGATATCGACGCCGTCCTGGAAGCGTTCGCCGCCGGGCGCCTGGTCGTCCTTGACGACGACACGGCCCAGATATCCCAGGATGTCCTGCTGCGGGCCTGGCCGAGGCTACGCGGGTGGCTGGAAGAGGACCAGGCCAGCTGGATCCTGTACGGCCAGCTCGCCGACACCGCAGCCGCCTGGCACGACAGCCACGACGACCCGTCTTTCCTGTACCGGGGAGCCCAGCTCGCCACACTCCAGCAGGCCGTCACCCGATGGTCAGCGAACCCGGCGCGCTACCCGGCCCTCACCGGCATCCAGCGCGACTTCCTGCAGGCCAGCGAGCAGGCCGCTACCCGCAGCTACCGCCGACGGCGGCGAAGCCGTTGCCGTCCTCGGCCTGCTGACAGTCGCTCGCGCTGGTCGCGTCTGGCGTGCGCTTTCTACCAGCGCGGGACCGCGCTCCAGCAACGTGACCAGGCCATCTACAACCAAGTCATCGCCGAGGCGCTCAAGTTCGGCACCAGCTAACACACCGCTCGCGGCACGGCTAAACTGCTGGCCGCCTACCGCATCGGGCCAACGCAGGACCTCGCCTCACGCCTGCTGGATACCGAGAACACCCCGCTGTCCTCGTCCTTTGCCGTGGGCGCCAAGCGCGTCTTCGCGGTGGCGTTCGGCCCGGCGGGAACACGCTGGCCAGCGGCAACTCCGACAGCACGGTAAAACTCTGGGACGTAACCGACCCCGTGCACCCTCGCCAGCTCCGCGTGCTCGGTCACCCGACACCAGCTCCACCGTCAGCGCCGTGGACTCCATGGCGTTCAGCCCCAGCGGGCCCACCCTGGCCAGCGGCTACGCCGACGGCACCGTCCGGCTCTGGGACACGGCCGACCCCGCGCACCGCCTGCCGCTCGGCCAGTTCAGCGTGCCCTCGTCCGACAGCGGCTCCGACGATATCTTCGGGATGGCGTTCAGCTCCGACGGCAGGACCATGGCCAGCGGTGACGACGACGGCACGATCCGGCTGTGGAACGTCGCCGATCCGGCAGACCTCTGGCTGATCGGTCAGCCGCTGGTCGGCAGCGGCAATTCCGTGACCTCGGTGGCGTTCAGCCGCAGACGGGAACACGCTGGCCGGCGCCTACGACGACGGCACGATCCGGCTGTGGGACCTCACCGATCCCGTGCACCCCCGCCTCCTCGCCCGGAGTCACACGGCCACCGGCACTACGCCGGATTCAGTGGCGTTCAGCGCCGACGGAAATGTCCTCGCCGCCGGTGACGACGACGGCACGATCCAGCTGTGGAACGTCACCGATCACGCGGACCCCCGGCTGATCGGCCAGCCCCTGGCCGGCGACGGCAGTACCGTGAACTCGGTGGCCTTCAGCCCCACCGGACGCACCCTGGTCAGCGGCGACCAGGACGGCACGATCCAGCTGTGGGACCTCACCGATCCCGCAGATCCCCGGCTGATCGGCCAGCCCCTGGCCGGCGACGGCAGCGCCGTGAACTCGGTCGCCTTCAGCCCGAGCGGACACACCCTGGCCGGCGGCTATGCCGACGGCACGATCCGGCTCTGGGGTCTGCCCCCGACCCTCCTGACCGGCAGCGGCAGTTCCGTGGGATCGGTGGCCTTCAGCGCCAGCGGGCGCGTGCTGGCCAGCGGCTACGAAGACGGCACGATTCAGCTGTGGGACACCACCGACCCCGCGCACCCGCGGCCGCTCAGCCGACTCGGCCAGCCCCAGAACATCAACTCGGGGTTCCCGATCGCGTTCAGCCCCAGCGGGCACACCCTGGCCAGCGGCAGCGAAGGCAGCACGGTCCAGCTGTGGGACGTGACCAACCCCGCGCAACCCCGACCGCTTGGCGGCCCCCTGACGGGAAATGGCGATTCCGTGAGCTCGCTGGCCTTCAGCCGCGACGGGCGCCTGCTGGCCGCCGGATACCTAGACGGCACAGTCCAGCTGTGGGACATCACCGACCCCGCGCACCCACGACCGCTCGAACCACCCGACGCCAGTGGTAACGGTTTCGTGGAATCGGTCGCCTTCAGTCCCAACGGGCGCACCTTGGCCAGCGGCTATAGCGACGGGACGATCCAGCTGTGGGATATCACCGACCCCGCGCAGCCCAGGCCGCTCAACCAGCCCGGCCAGGGTCAGAACGGC
Organism: uncultured Actinomycetes bacterium; assembly: GCA_963795795.1. Lineage (GTDB taxonomy): Bacteria > Actinomycetota > Actinomycetes > Streptosporangiales > Streptosporangiaceae > Palsa-504. The sequence continues at coordinate 57,575 of CAWCJS010000007.1, forward strand.
AGCGACTCCATCCAGGTTGACTCGGTAGTGTTCAGCCCCGGCCTTAACGCGCTGGCGGACGGCTATGACGACGGCACGATCCAGCTATGGAACACCAGCGAGCGTGCGCATCCCCGGCCGGTCGGCCTGCCCCTGACCGGCAGCAGGGACCCCGTCAACTCGGTCACGTTCAGCTCCGACGGGCGCACCATGGCCGTCGCGCACGGCGACGGCACGATCCAGCTGTGGGACGTCGCCGACCTTGCGCGTCCCCGGCCGGTCGGCCAGCCCCTGACCGGCAGCGACGCCGCGCTCAACTCCGTCGCGTTCAGCCCCGACGGGCAGGCGCTGGCCAGCGGCGACTCCGACGACGAAACCCGGCTGTGGAGCCTGAACGTTCAGTACGCCATCGACTGGATCTGCGCCACGACCGGAGGCCTGACGCGCGAGCAGTGGGGACAATACGTTCCGATGCTGCCGTACCAGCCGTCCTGCGTTCCGTAGCGCGGAAGGTTCGCGGGGGAGGCACCATCGCCGTTCGGGAAAAAGAAATCTCTGGGTACGGGGGGTCAGCTGGAGAGGTGGCTGCCGAAGAAGGTGAAGACCTTCTCCCAGGCGTCCATCGCCTGCTCGGGCCGGTAGATAGGCCAGTGGTAGTAGATGAAGCCGTGGCCGGCCCCGTCGTACCGGTGGAACTCGTAGTCCTTGCCGTGCCGCTTGAGCTCTTCCTCGTGCAGGTCCACCTGCGCGGGCGAGGGGTGCGAGTCGTCGTTGCCGAAGATGCCGAGCAGGGGCGCCGTCAGGTCGGCGGTGTAGTCGATCGGCGCGACCGGGCGGGACGGTGACAGCTCCTCCTGGGCGGCGACCACTCCCCCGCCCCACAGGTCGACGACCGCGGCGAAGCCGGGCACGCGGGACGCGGCCAGCAGGGCGTGACGGCCGCCGGAGCAGGAGCCGATGATGCCGACCTGGCCGTTGCTCGAGGGCAGGGCCTTCAGCAAGGCGAGCGCGGCGGCGCAGTCGGCCACCACGCTGTCGTCGGCGACGCCGCCCTGCGACCGGACCGTGGCCGCTATGTCGTCGGGGGCGCCGTGGCCGAAGCGGCAGTACAGGTCCGGGCAGATCACGGTGTACCCGTGGCGCGCGAGCCGGTCGGAGAACTCCCGGTAGAACTCATCCCAGCCCGGCAGGTGATGTACGACCACGATCCCGGGCGCCGGGCCGTCGCCCGTCGGCCTGGCGACGTAGGCGTGGATCTCGTCCCCGCCACCGCCGCGGTAGGTGATCACCTCCGCGGTGAGGCCGGTCCTGGCGTCGGTGCGGAACGAATTCCACATGGATGATCCCTTCCGTGGTTACGGGCGGTCGGTCAGCGCCGAAGCGCGGCCGCCCAGTCGGTCTCGTCTCGCAACTGCCGTTTCAGCAGCTTGCCGCCGGGATTGCGCGGCAGCGGCGCCGCGCTGACGGCCAGGTACTGCGGGATCTTGAAATCGGCGAGATGAGCGCCGAGGTAGTCGAACACGGCGGCCGCGTCGAACTCTACGCCAGGCGCCGGCACGATCACGGCACCGACCTTCTCGCCCATCATCTCGTCGGGCACGCCGAGCACCGCCGCGTCGAAGACGCCGGGCGCTCCCGCGAGGGCGTTCTCGACCTCGACGCAGTACACGTTCTCGCCGCCGCGGTTGATCATGTCCTTGATCCGGTCCACCAGGTAGACCAGGCCTTCGTCGTCGATCCGGGCCAGGTCGCCCGTGTGCAACCAGCCGTCGCGGAACGCCGCGGCCGTGGCCTCCGGCTTGTTCCAGTAGCCCGACACGACGTTAGGCCCGCGGACCAGCAGCTCGCCGGTACCGTCGGGCCGCACATCATCGAGGCGGACGTCGCACACCGGGGCCGGGAAACCCACAGAGTCGGCGTGGGCGACAAACTCATGCGGAAGGAACGTCGCGACGCTGGAGGTCTCCGTCAGGCCGAACCCGTTGCCCAGCCTGGCCTGCGGGAAGGCCTTCCCGAGCCGGGCGACCAGTTCGGGCGCGATCGGCGCCCCGCCGTAGGAGACCGAGCGCACGGCGGAAATATCAATACTGCCGAACGCCGGCTGGCTGATCGCCAGCCAGTAGATCGCGGGCACCGTGATCATCGTGTCGATCCGCTCGTCCTCGATGGCGTGCAGGAAGACGCCGATGTCGATGGCGGGCATGATCACCGCCGTGCCGCCGACGTACATCGCGACCAGCAGCTGGCTGTTGCAGCCGGTCACGTGGAACAGCGGGACCGAGATCAGCGTGCGCAGCTGGTCTTGGTATCGCGTAGAGCCCGCGGCGGCAGTTCTCGACGTTGGCCAGGAAGTTCCCGTGACTGGTGACCGCGCCTTTGGGGAAGCCGGTCGTGCCGCTGGTGTAGAAGATCGCGGCCGGGTCGGCCTGGTCCTGATCTTCGACCACCAGGGGCTCGCCGTCCGGCAGCGCGTCGCCCGGCAGGAAGACGTAGCGTGCGCCGGAGTCGGTGATGACGTAGTCGGCTTCGGCGTCGGTGAAGCGGGTGTTGACCGGGACGACGACCGCATCGGCCAGCAGGCCGCCGAAGAAGGCCAGCACCCAGTCGATGCCGTTGCCCAGGCGGATCGCTACCCGGTCGCCGCGCCCGACGCCGAGGGCGCGCAGGCCGCCCGCCACCCGGGCCGCCCGGTCCCACAGCTCACGGTAGCTCAGGCGCGGGCCGCCGCCGGTCTCCGCGACGGCCTCGGCGCTGCCCCGCCGCTCGACGCTCGCGCGCAGCATGTGGACCAGGTTGGCGGGCAGGACGTCGTAGCGCTTGACGCCATCGGGCCCGCGCGTGACCCCGGTCAGGTCGAAGATGCCGCCGAGGCTGCTGCGGTCGGGGAAGTCGGCACCGGGCGGGCTGCTCATGCCGCGCCGCCCCGGGCGGGCGTGAAGTAGCGCACACGGCAGCTTCTCAAGGGCCCCTGGCCATGTCAACGGTCGGCGAGCGCTTGCCGATGAAGCATATAGTCTATAAAACTAGTAGGTATTATCAGATTAACGAGAAGGGGTGCCGGATCACCGGGTCCTTGACCCCGGTCTGGGCGTCACCGGGGAGCACCACCACCCGGTGGCGGGCGTCGAACCGGGACGGGTGACTGGCCTGGAGCATCTCGACCCGCCAGTGCTTCGTGCCGGGAGTGGCGCAGCTCAGGTACAGCCGCCAGCGGCCGGCCGGATCGCGGACCAGGGCGGGCCGTTCGAGCGAATCGGCGGCGAACTGGGCTCGGGTGATGGTGAGCACCGTCTCGAACCGGACGCCATCGGCTGACCGCGCCACCTGCACCGCGTAGCCGCGCCCCGCCCCGACCGGGCGCCGCAACCGGTAGGCCAGGTAGATCCCGTCATCCCCCACCGCCGCGCTCGGCGCGCCTGCCCAGTGACCGGGGCCCGCCCCGGGCGGCGCGACCGCAACCTGCGAGTGATCAGGGCGCGGTAGCAGCCAGCCCGGCCAGCCCAGCGGAGATCTGCTCATATCAAGACGATAGGAGTCTCGGCGTCGGTAGGCATGTGCCCATAATATCCATTATTCCGATCTTAATGACCGACTATGGTCGCGAACCCAAGTCCAAGCCCGCCCGGTTCAGGCCCGGGCCCACGCCGAAGAGAGCCGGGGGGCGGATCTGGCTGTCATGCCGCCAGGGGTCGGCGACAGTTCCTCCCCAAGGCCTGACGAGCGGGATAGCCGACCGTACCGGACCCGGTAACGGACGGCCGTCTGACCAAAGTTCGTTCGGCATTATTGAAGATCTTTTTTCCCGAACGACGGTGGTATCACCGACGAACGTTGGTCCAGCGCTCGGTGCAGGACTTGGCGTCCTTGCAGTACCAGCGGACATCGGAGCACGCTTCGCCGCCGTCGGGGACCAGCAGGCCGAGCGGAAGCGCGATGCCGCACAGAGAGCACTGAGATACGTCCAGCGCACGCCGGTGGGCATCGGGCGGCACGAGCGCCAGAGTGTTCGGCGGATCCGGGAGAGGACTCAACGGAAGCGCTTCTGGTTCCATGACCGGGACAACCGTCATGAATGATGGGGCAGGTGAGGCCATGATTCCTCCAGGGCAGGAACAGCAGTCGCCGTACCACCCCAGCCGTGTTGCCTGCAGCAGCTGGGACGGCCCCCTCGCGACGTCAAACGGCAAGCTCGCTCATACCCAAGCCCGCTAATGGGTACGCAACGCTCGCTCATACCAAGCCTGCGCATCCAAGGTAGCGACCTAGGTGACGACGATTCAAGGCCAAGCTTTGAATCCGTTAGTTCCCGCAGGTAGACGGGACGGTGAAGCAGAGGTCACGTACGGGTGAACTCTAGGCCCGCGAACTCCCCGGATTGGCGCCACTGCTCGATGTAGCGGAAGTACGCCGGGGCGCCCTGGTGGTACCCGCCGCCCAGCGGGAACTGCGTTCCGTCGAACTGGCCCTCGTTGTTGTAGTAGCCGGGGGTGCAGTCGGCCAGGAACGAGCTCATGACCGGGTTGGGCCTGACCTGCTCCATCCAGTCGTCCTCCGCCTGCTTCGTGACCTCCACCACGTCGTAACCGTGCTCGGCCATGTGGGAGACGATGGCCGCGACGGTCTTGGCCGAGTCGGTCAGGTTGTGCGGGACGTTGGCCACGACGTTGCCGCCCTGCCACAGCTGGACCTGGAAGGCGTTGGGGAACCCGTGCACGTGAACGCCGTGCATGCTGCGCATGCCGTCGGACCAGGCATCCGACAGCGTCGCCCCGTCGCGGCCGGTCAGGTCGAACCCGTACCGCCTGGTCGTCTCGGTGCCGACCTCGAAGCCGGACGCATAGATGAGGCAGTCCACGGGGTACTCGACCCCGGCTACGACGACGCCTTTGGGGGTAATCCGCTCAACCCCCCGGCCATCGGTATCCACCAGGTGCACCGTCGGCAGGTTGTAGGCGGACAGGTACTCGTCGTGGAAGCAGGGCCGCTTGCACAGCTGGCGGTACCAGGCCTTGAGCCGCTGCGCGGTCTGGTCATCCGCCACGATCTCGTCCACCCGGGCCCGGATCTCGCTCATCTTCTCGAAGTCGGCGATCTCGAAGTCGTCGAGCAGTTCCTGGAAGCCCGCCGGGGTCGGGCGAGGCGCGGTCAGGCGGCCGCGCATCCGCTTGGCCAGGTCGGTCCACCCGTCGTTGACCAGGTCCTCCTCCGGGAACTCGACTACGGCCATGTTGGCGACGAAGTTCTCCAGCCAGCGTTCCTGCCAGCCCGGCTGCGCGACGCGGGCGAACCACCCGGGGTCGATCGGCCGGTTGTCCCTGACGTCTACCGACGACGGCGTCCGCTGGAAGACGAAGAGCTCCCCGCACGCGAGCGCCAGGTGCGGGACGCACTGGATCGAGGTCGCGCCCGTCCCGATGATGGCCACCCGCTTATCGGCCAGGCGGTCCATCGGCGCCCCGTCCGGGTCACCGCCGGTGTAGGCGTAGTCCCAGCGGCTGGTGTGGAAGGCGTGACCCTCGAAGGTCTCCAGGCCGGGGATGCCCGGGAGCTTCGCGACGTGCAGCGGTCCCGTCCCGATGCCCACGAACTGGGCGGTGAACTCGTCGCCCCGGTTCGTCCGCACGATCCAGCGGCCTCTGGGTGCCTCCCATTCAAGCCCGGTGACCTCGGTGTGGAACAGGACGTCGTCGTACAGGCCGAACTGCCTGGCGATCCGGTCGCAGTGCGCGCGGATCTCCGGGGCGTGCGCGTACCGCTCGGACGGCATGTGGCCGGTCTCCTCGAGCAGCGGCATGTAGATCATCGCGGAGGTGTCGCACTGCGCGCCCGGGTAGCGGTTCCAGTACCAGGTGCCGCCGAAGCCGCCGCCCTTCTCGACGATCCGCACGTCCTGGACGCCGGCCTCCTTGAGCCTGGCCCCGGTCACCAGCCCGGCGAAGCCGCCGCCGACGAAGGCGAACGTCACGTGGTCGCGCTTGGGCGGGCGCTCCGTCCGCGGGGTGTAGGGATCATCGATCAGGTGGCGGAACTGGCCCGTGAACTGCAAGTACTGATCGTTGCCGTCAGGCCGGAGCCGCTTGCCCCGTTCTTCCGCGTACCTTCTGCGCAGCGCGGCGTGTTCGGCTTCGATCATGGCTACTCCTTCCGGGACTACCGCCAGTCACTCACGGCTTCGAATGGAGCGTCAAGGGCTCTGTACGGCCCGGGAGCAGGGCCGCGACCGGTCCGTCCGCGAGCTGGTAGCGGATGACCCGACCGTCCCGCAGGGAGCAGGTGCACGGTCCAAAACTATCGGCCTTCGAGCTCACCCTCGGTGTCCAGGTAGGCCTGCCGCAGCGCGGCCAGCGTCTCGGGATCGGGGGCGTCCCAGAGCTTGCGGTCGGCCGCCTCGAGCAGCCGCTCGGTGATGCCGTGGAGGGCCCACGGGTTGGACCGGCCGAAGAACTCGCGCATCTGCGGGTCGCGGACGTACGTCTGGGCCAGCTTCTCGTACATCCAGTCCTCGACCACCCCCGCCGTCGCGTCGTAGCCGAACAGGTAGTCCACGGTGGCGGCGAGCTCGAACGCGCCCTTGTAGCCGTGCCGTTTCATCGCCTCGATCCAGCGCGGGTTCACGACCCGGGCGCGGAACACGCGGGCGGTCTCCTCGGCCAGCGACCGGGTGCGGACGGTATCCGGGCGGGTGGAATCGCCGATGTACGCGCGCGGGGCCCGGCCGGTGAGCGCCCGGACGGTCGCGATCATCCCCCCGTGGTACTGGAAGTAGTCGTCGGAGTCGGCGATGTCGTGCTCGAGGGTGTCGGTGTTGTGCGCCGCTACCGCGATCCGCCGGTAAGCCCGCTCCATGTCGTCGCGCGCTGGTTTGCCGTCGAGGCCGCGGCCGTAAGCGAAGCCGCCCCATACGGCGTACACCTCGGCGAGGTCGGCGTCGTCGCGCCAGTTCCGCGCGTCGATCACCGGCAGCAGCCCGGCTCCGTACGCGCCCGGCCTGGACCCGAAGATGCGGGTGGTGGCGCGGCGCTCGTCGCCGTGCGCTTTGAGGTCGGCCTGGGCGTGGGCGCGGACGTAGTTCATGTTGTCGGGCTCGTCCAGGCCGGCGACGAGCCGGACGGCGTCGTCCAGGGCCGTCACCACGTGCGGGAACGCGTCACGGAAGAAGCCGCTGATCCTTACGGTCACGTCGATCCGGGGCCTGTTGAGCTCCTCGAGGGGGATCGGCTCGAGACCAGTCATCCGGCGGGAGGCCTCGTCCCAGACCGGCCGCACGCCGAGTAGCGCGAGCACCTCGGCCACGTCGTCGCCCGAGGTCCGCATGCTGGCGGTACCCCAGACGGACAGGCCGACCGAGTTCGGGGTAGGTGCCGGTGTCGGCCAGGTACCGCTCGAGCAGCGAGTCCGCCATCGCCTGGCCGGTCTCCCAGGCGAGCCGGGACGGCACGGCGCGCGGGTCGACCGAGTAGAAGTTGCGCCCGGTCGGCAGCACGTTCACCAGCCCGCGCAGCGGTGAGCCGCTCGGCCCGGCCGGGACGAACCCGCCGTCGAGCGCGTGCAGGGTGCGGCCGATCTCGTTCGTGGTCTCGGCCAGCCGCGGCACCACCTCGGTGGCGGCGAACGTGAGCACGTCGGTGACGGGCTGGTTCGCGCTGCCCAGGGTTTCGTTGACGACGCCGGGGACAGCGGCCGGGTCCCATCCGGCGTCTTCCATGGCCTCGATGAGCGCCCGGGCCCGGGCCTCGACCGCGTCCGTGTCCGTGCGATCGCCTTCGCGCTCGACGTGGCCCAGAGCCTCGCGCAGGCCGGGCAGGGCCTGGGCCTGGCCGCCCCACATCTGCCGGGCCCGCAGGATGGCCAGGACCAGGTCGACCCGGGCTTGGCCGGCCGGCGCCGCTCCAAGCACGTGCAGCCCGTCCCGGATCTGGGCGTCCTTGATCTCGCAGAGCCAGCCGTCCACGTGCAGGAGGAAGTCGTCGAACTCCACGTCGTGCGGGCGGGTGTCCAGCCCCAGGTCGTGGTCGAGCTTGGCGGCCTGGATCAGGGTCCAGATCTGGGCGCGGATGGCGGGGAGCTTGGCCGGGTCCAGCGCCGCGATCTGCGCGTGCTCGTCCATCAGCTGCTCCAGGCGCGCGATGTCGCCGTAGCTCTCGGCGCGGGCCATGGGCGGGACGAGGTGACCGATCAGGGTGGCGTGGGCGCGGCGTTTGGCCTGGGTGCCCTCGCCTGGGTCGTTAATGAGGAAGGGGTAGACGAGCGGGATGTCCCCGATGGCGGCGTCGGCGGCGCAGCCGGCCGACAGGCCGGACGTCTTCCCGGGCAGCCACTCCAGGTTCCCGTGCTTGCCGACGTGGACGACGGCGTGCGCCGCGAACCGGTCGCGCAGCCAGTGGTACGCGGCCAGGTAGTGATGACTCGGCGGCAGGTCGGGGTCGTGGTAGATCGCGACCGGGTTCGAGCCGAACCCCCGGGGCGGCTGCACCATGACCACGACGTTCCCGGCCCGCAGCGCGGCCAGCACGATCTCGCCGTCGGGGTTGTGGCTGTAGTCGACGAACAGCTCGCCCGGAGGCGTTCCCCAGTGCTCGGCGACGGTTTCTTGGAGTTTGGGGTCCAGGGTGGCGAACCAGGCCCGGTAGTCGGCGGCGCTGATCCGGACCGGGTTGCCGGCTAGCTGTTCCTCGGTGAGCCAGTTCTCGTCCTGCCCGCCGGCGGCGATGATCGCGTGGATCAGGGCGTCGCCGTCTCCTTTGGCCACGCCGGGGAGCTCGTCATCACCGCCGATGTCGTAGCCGGCCTCCGCCATCGCGGCGAGCAGCCTGACGACGGAGGCGGGGCTATCCAGACCCACCGCGTTGCCGATGCGGGCGTGCTTGGTCGGGTAGGCCGAGAGCATGATCACGATGCGCCGTTCCTCGGCCGGGACGTGCCGCAGCCTGGCGTGCTTGACGGCGATCCCGGCCACCCGCGCGGTGCGCTCCGGATCGGTGACGTAGCTGGTCAGGCCGTCCGGTCCCACCTCCTTGAACGAGAAGGGCACCGTGGTCAGCCGGCCGTCGAACTCGGGGATCGCGACCTGGGTGGCGGCGTCCAGCGGCGTCAGCCCCTGGTCGCTCTCGGCCCACTGTTGGCGGGAGGAGGTCAGGCACAGGCCCTGCAGGATCGGGACGTCCAGGCTGGCCAGCGCGCCGACGTCCCAGTTCTCGTCGGCACCGCCCGCGCCCGCGGTGGCGGGGACCAGCCCGCCGGCGGCGAGGACGGTGACCACGATGACGTCCGCGGCGCGCAGGGCGTCGATCAGGGCGGGTTCGGCCGTGCGGAGCGAGGAACAGAAGACCGGCAGCGGGCGCCCACCGGCCGCCTCGACGGCGTCGGCGAGGGCGTGCACGAAGCCGGTGTTGCCCGCCACGTGATGGGCGCGGTAGTACAGGATGCCGACGACTGGGGCTTCTGTTGCCGGCGCTTGCGTGGTGGGTCGTTCGAGGATGCCCCACGTCGGCGTGGCTACGGGCGGTTCGAACCCCTCACCGGTGAGCGTGATCGCGTCCGACAGGAACCGCGCCAGCTGGCGCAGGTTCTCCGGCCCGCCGTGGGCCAGGTAGGCGTGCGCCTCGGCGACGACGCCGCCCGCCACGGTCGACAGCCCCATGAGCTCGGCGTCGGGGGTGGCCTCGCCGCCGAGCACGATCGTCGGCACGCCGTGAGCCGCGATGGCGTCCAGGCCGTCCGGCCAGGCCTGGCGTCCGCCGAGGAGGCGTACGACGACGGCGGTCGCGCCCTCCAGCAGGGACGACAGATCCTCGACACCGAGCCGGACCGGGTTGGCCAGCCGGTAGCCGGCCCCGCTGGCCCGGGCCGACAGCAGGTCGGTGTCCGAGGTGGAGAGCAGGACGATCACGGTAGCTCCTGTCCAAGGTTCGCTTGGGCTTCTCAGCGGAACGGATTGGCGACCTGGACGCCGCCATAATCCTGGCCGTCGCTGAGGTCTTCGGACAGGACGTGCGTGCACCCCATGGCGCGGGATGCCTCGATGATCGCGGCATCCCAGTATGAGAGCTGGAAGCGCTGACAGGCGTCCAGGGCCGCCATCATGATCCCGCTCGTGATGTCCTGCACCGGGAAGCGGCGGAACGATTCGATGAGCTGGACCGCTTGCTGGTGGCCGATGGCATCCGGGCGACTCGCGCGGGTCGCCTGGACATAGAACTCCTGAAGTACCTGCACTGACAGCGCCAGGTCGCGCTCAGTCAGGATCTCGTTGGCGCGCTTGGCCTTGTCCTGCTCTACCGGATCGCGGGAGATCGCGTAAAGCAGGATGTTGGTGTCAACGAACCGCACGATCGTGCACCTCGTCGCGGCTCAGCCGACCGCTGGCGCGAAACTGGCGGATACCGGCCTGGACCTCGCGCTGCAGCGCCTCGAGCCTGGCGAACTCATCCATCCGTCCCGACAGTTGTTCAAGGTAAGCGACCACCAGCGCGCTCACTGAGGTGTCGCGTTGCGCGGCGGCGATCCTCGCATTGCGATAGACACCATCCGGAACAGAGACCGTGATGTTCTTCACAGTTTCACAGTAACACATTTTCTGTGATGAGCGTCAGGGCAGGAAGCCGCCATCGGCGCGCAGGACCTGGCCCGTGATCCAGGCGGAATCGGGGCCAGCGAGCAAGGCCACGACGGCGGCGATGTCCTCCGGCTGCCCGAGCCGCTTGAGCGCGGTCTGGGCCACGTCGTCCTCGAACGTCTCGCCTGGGTTCGCGGCCCTCAGCCCGTCGGTCTCCGTGGCACCGGGCGAAACGGCGTTCACCGTTATTCCGCGCCCGCCGAACTCCAGCGCCGCCACCGCCGTGAAGTGCTCCAGCGCCCCCTTGGCCCCGGTGTACAGCACACCGCCCGGTGGATGCAGGCGGGTGTTGAGCGTGGAGATGGTAATGATCCGGCCGCCGTCGCGCAGGGCCCGGCCCGCGTTCTGGATGATGAAGAACGGGCCCTTCTCATTCACCGCCATGAACCGGTCGTAGAGGTCCTCGGTCACGTCATCGATCGCGACCGGCACGCCGGTCGTGAGGGACGCGGCGTTGATGACCACGATGTCCAGGCCGTCGAGCCGCTCCTGCGCCTCGTCGAACAGGCGCCGCACATCGTCCAGGTCTCCCTGATCGGCCCGCAGCGCGAACGCCTTCCCGCCGGCCTCGGCGACCTCGCTGACCACGCGCTGCGCGGCCGCCTCATCGGCGATGAAGCTGAACACGACGCCGGCGCCGTCGGCGGCCAGACGCTTCACGATAGCCCGGCCTATCCCGCGTGACCCGCCGGTCACCAGCGCGCCTTTGCCCGTCAATGCGCCCATGCCGCCTCCCGTGCCGCCCGGATGTACCCCATGGTGTCATCTGTTCACTCCCCGGTGCGGTGGTCGGTGAAGGTCCATACCGTGCCGTCGAAAGGGTTCTCGTGCCAGGCGCGGGCGCGGCGCGGGCTGACACTGAAGATGCCATCGGCCGCCGCGGCCGGGACGAACTCGCCGTACTTGCCATCCCAGGCGTCGGCGATGCGCTGCCCGAGTTCGTCGTCGGTAACCTCGAAGCGGGCGACGCCCTCCACGATGAGAGCGTCGTCCGCGCTCTCAAGGTGGACGCTGACCCGGGGATTCGCGGCGATGTTACGGCCCCAGCGAGTCCCGCGCGGCCCGTCGAGGTACAAGGCGCCGTCGAGCCATACGCCCCACAGGGGAGTGGTGTGCGGCGCACCGGAGGAACGGCAGGTCGCCAGCCAGTAGTTGCGCGCGGAGGTCAGCCGTTCGACGGCGCGGGACCAGGGCAGCAGGTCCGCGGCCTCGCGCGGGAGCTCGTATCCGACCGGTAGTCGAGGTCGGCGCGCAACAGGTTCCCGGGTCATGCCCGGAGGCTACCCTGGGGCGCCGCCGCCCTGGCTCACCCGGAGGCGGGCTGCCGACCGCAGGCGTAGAATCCGCGCGTGCCCGCGACCAGCCCTGCCGCCGATCACGCCGTTAGCCGTACCGCGGCCGACCGGTGCCCCGGGGTGCTGCGGCTGGCCGAGGCGGCCGACGGGTACCTGGCGCGGATCCGGCTGCCGGGGGGGCTGATCGACGCCGGGCAGATGCGGGTGCTGGCGCGGCTGGCGGGCGAGTTCGGCGACGGGCGGGTGGAGCTGACCTCCCGGGGGAATGTGCAGCTTCGCGCGCTGGCGGCGGGCGCCGGGAGGCCGCTTACCGACAAGCTCACCGAGGCGTGGCTGCTGCCGTCGCTGAGCCATGACCGGGTGCGCAACGTGCTTGCCTCGCCGCTGGCGGGGCTGGACGGCGGGCGCGACCTGACGGACATCGTGCAGGCCCTCGATAACGCGCTGTGCGCCAGGCCCCGGCTGGCGGAGTTGTCCGGCCGGTTCCTGTTCGCGGTGGACGACGGGCGGGGCGACGTGGCTGGCCGGGGGCCCGATGTGACCGCCATGGTGAGGGCGGACGGCTCCGTGGTCAACGGGCTGGCGACCCAAGGCCAGGACTCGGAGCGGGGGATCGTGGCCGTGATGCTGGCGTGCGCCGAGGCGTTCCTCGACGAGGCTGCGGTCCAGGGCGGCACGGCGTGGCGCATCGCCGACCTGGCTGACGGGGACATGCGTGTCCGCGCCGCGGTCGCCGCGCGGCTGGGGCTGGCCACTGCCGCGGAGCCGACCGCTGCTGGTTCGCTGACAGCCACCCGGCCCGTGGGGCTCGTCGGGGGGGACGGTACCGCCGTCGTACTGCTCGCTCCGCTCGGGCGCCTGAGCGCCGCGCAGCTGACCTGGCTGGCCGACCAGGTCACGGGCCGCCCCGCGCGGATCACGCCGTGGCGCAGCGTGGTGGTCCCGGATCTGGCCGACGCTGCCGGGACGCTGGGTGAAGCCGCTCGCCTCGGATTCGGGGTGGACGCCGCCTCACCGTGGCTGCGGCTGACCGCGTGTGCCGGCAAGCCGGGGTGCGCAAGCGCGCTGGCGGACGTGCAGGCTGACGCGGTAGCGTTCGGCGCGCGGTGGCCGGACCGGATCGTGCACGTCAGCGGCTGCGAACGGCACTGCGGGCGGCCTGCGGGCACCGAGGTCGACGTGACCGCCACGAGTCGGGGGTACCAGGTTGCCGGGGTTTGATTACGTCCGCGACGGCGCCGAGATCTACCGCCGCTCGTTTGCCACGATCCGGGCCGAGGCGGAACTGGATCGGTTCCCGGCCGACGTGGCGCAGGTCGTGGTCCGGATGATCCACGCCTGCGGGATGACGGATCTCCCCCGCGACGTCGCCTACAGCGCCGGGGTGATCTCGCACGCGCGGGCCGCGCTGCGGGGCGGCGCGCCCGTCCTGTGCGACGCGAACATGGTCGCCGCCGGGATCACCCGGTCGCGGCTGCCCGCCGGCAACGAGGTCGTCTGCACCCTGGGCGACCCGGCCACCGCGGCGCTCGCCGAGCGCCTGGGGACGACGCGCTCGGCCGCGGCGGTGGACCTGTGGGCCGACCGGCTGGACGGGGCCGTGGTGGCGATCGGCAACGCCCCGACCGCGCTGTTCCGCCTGCTGGAGGTCGTCGGCCCGGACGGTCCGCGGCCAGCGGCGGTGATCGGCATCCCGGTCGGCTTCGTCGGCGCCGCCGAGTCGAAGCAGGCCCTGGCGGAGTCCGGCCTGGAGCACCTCGTGGTGCACGGGCGCCGGGGCGGCAGCGCGATGACCGCCGCCGCCGTGAACGCGATCGCGTCCGAGGCCGAATGAACATCACCGCCGGGGTGCTGTACGGCGTCGGGCTCGGGCCCGGCGATCCCGAGCTGGTCACCGTGAAGGCGGCGCGCCTGATCGGCGCGGCCGACGTCGTCGCCTACCACTCCGCCCGCCACGGGCGATCGATCGCGCGCGCCATCGCCGAGCCCTACCTACGCGGCGACCAGATCGAGGAACAGCTCGTGTATCCGGTCACGATCGAACCCGCCCAGCATCCGGGCGGGTACGAGGCCGTGATCGAGGAGTTCTACGAGCGGGCCGCGGCCCGGCTCATGGCCCACCTGGCGGAGGGGCGCGATGTGGTCCTGCTGGCCGAGGGGGACCCGCTCTTCTACAGCAGCTACATGCACATGCACAAGCGGATCAGCAGCCGCTTCCGCACCGAGATCGTCCCTGGCATCACCTCGGTGAGCGCCGCGTCGGCGGCGCTGGCGGCGCCGCTGGTGGAGGGCGACGACGTGCTGACCGTGCTGCCGGGCACACTCGGGCGCGACGAGCTCGCCCGGCGGCTGAGCGGCACCGGAGCGGCCGCGATCATGAAGATCAGCCGCAGCTACGCCGACGTCCGGGAGGCGCTGAAGGAATCGGGACGCCTGTCGCAGGCGTACTACGTCGAACGCGCGTCCGGCGGCGCTGAGCAGCTCATCGAGCCCGCCGGGGACGTCGACCCGTCGGCCGTCCCGTACATGTCGATCATCATCGTCCCCGGAGCCGAGGCGGCCGACCGGCCCGCCAGCCAGGCGCGTACCGGCCGCGCGGCCGCGCCCGGGCTGGCGACCGGGCGCGAGGACCCGCCTGCGCAGGCGACCGGGCGAGTGGACGTGGTGGGGCTGGGCCCGGCCGGGCGCGACTGGCTCACCCCGCAGGCGATGGCCGTCCTGGCCGCCGCGGACGACATCGTCGGGTACGCGCCCTACGTCGACCGGGTCCCGCCCAACCCGAGGCAGCGGCGGCACGGCAGCGACAACCGGGTCGAGGCGCAGCGAGCCGAGTTCGCGCTCGACCTGGCACGGCAAGGCCGCCGGGTCGCCGTGGTCTCCTCCGGGGACCCGGGCGTGTTCGCCATGGCCTCGGTCGTGCTCGAGGCCGCCAGCCACGAGCGGTTCGCGAACGTGCCGGTCGACATCGTGCCCGGGATCACGGCCGCACAGGCCGTCGCCAGCCAGGCCGGCGCCCCGCTGGGCCACGACTACGTCGTGCTCTCCTTGTCGGATCGCCTCAAGCCCTGGGAGGTCATCGCCCGGCGGCTCGAGGCGGCGGCGGTGGGAGACTTCGCGATCGCCATCTACAACCCGGCGTCCGCCTCGCGGCGCCAGCAACTCGCCGACGCGCAAAGCCTGCTGCTGGCCCACCGGGACCCGCAGACGCCGGTAGTGGTCGGCCGCGCCGTCGGCACGCCTGACCAGCAGGTCACTGTCACCACGCTCGGAGACCTCGACCCCGGCCAGGTCGACATGCAGTGCCTGCTCATCGTCGGCTCGAGCCAGACCCGCGTGCTGCGCAACGGAACGCGCACGCCCCGGGTGATCACCCCGCGGCGCTACCCGGGCTGAGCCACCGGACGGCCTCGGCGACGGTGGTCGCCACCACGCTCCCCTCCGGCAGCGGCGGGCGCTCGACCATGACGACCTGCACGCCGAGATCCCGGGCCGCCAGCAGCTTGGCTTCCGTCATCGGCCCGCCGCTGTTCTTGGTGACCAGCAGCCCGACGCCGTGGCCGCGCATCAGCGCCAACTCGCCCTCGACCGTGTACGGGCCTCGATCGAGCACCAGCGTCATGCGCGGCGGAACCGGCCCTTCCGGCGGGTCGACGGTCCGGACCAGGAAGCGGTGCCGGTCGTCCGCGGCGAAGGCGTCCAGGTCCCGGCGACCCGTGGTGAGGAACACCGACTCTCCCGGCCAGGCGCGCACCGCGGCGGCGGCCCCGCGGATATCCGGCGACCAGGTCCCAGGAGGGAGCGGCCGCCCACTCCGGGCGGCGCAGGACCAGCAGCGGTATCCCGGCCCGCCCGGCGGCCTCGGACGCGTGGGCGGTGATCTCGCCGGCGAACGGGTGGGTCGCGTCGATGACGCCGGTGATCCGCTCCGCGCGCAGGAACGCCGCCAAGCCCTCGACCCCGCCGAACCCGCCCACCCGGACCGGTCCGTCAGGAAGCCGCGGTTGGCGGACCCGGCCGGCCAGCGACGAAAGGACGTCGACGCCCGCCGTCACCAGTTCGGCGGCCAGCGCCCGGGCCTCGCCGGTCCCGCCGAGGATCAGGATCCGCACCCGGCTCAGGGTAGTGCGGCACACTGGGCTGATGCGCGAACTGCTCGTCGTCGGCATGGGTCCCGGGCACCCGGACCAGATCACGGTCCAGGCCGTGCAGGCCCTCAACCGGACGGACGTCTTCTTCCGGATCGACAAGGGCGACGCGAAGTCCGGGCTGAACGCGGCCCGCGACGAGATCCTGCGCCGGCACGTCACTCGGGCGGGCTACCGCGTCGTCGAGATCCCCGAGCCGTCGCGCGACCGGTCACCGGACCTGACCGCCGCCGAGTACCAGGGCGCGGTGGGCGACTGGCACGAGGCCCGCGCCAAGCTCATCGAGGCGGCGATCGCGGCCGAACTCGGGGACGACGGGGTCGGCGCGTTCCTGGTCTGGGGCGATCCGTCGGTCTACGACTCGACGCTGCGCATCATCGACCGCCTGCTGGCCCGCGGCGCCGTCGCCTTCACCTACACGGTGATCCCCGGCGTCACCAGCGTGCAGGCGCTCGCGGCCGCGCACCGCGTGCCGCTGAACCGGATCGGCGAGCCGATCCATATCACCCCCGCCCGCCGGATCGCCGGCGGGCTGCCCGCGGGGCTGGACAGCGCTGTCGTCATGCTCGACTCCGGCTTCACCGCGGCCGGGCTCGACGACCCAGAGCTGACCGTGTTCTGGGGGGCCTACCTCAGCACGCCGGACGAGACCCTGATCCGCGGCCCGCTGGCCGAAGTGGCGGGGCAGATCACCGCGGCCAGGGCCGAGCTCCGGGCCCGGCACGGCTGGATCATGGATACGTACCTGCTCCGTCGGAACCGGGATCGGGATGAGGCGGGATAGGAGCGCGGGAGCGGGATGACGAGTAGAGGTGGCTGTCGCGGAACCCCTCCGCGGCGAGCACCCGGCCGACGATGATCACCGCGGTGCTCCTGACGGACGCGGCCAGCACCTGCGCCGCGATGTCGCCGAGGGTGCCCCGGAGCATGACCTCGTTCGGCTGGCTGGCGTAGGCGACGACGGCGGCGGGGCAGTCCGGCCCGTAATGCGGCGTCAGTTCGGCGACGACCTGCTCGATCCGCTGCACGGCCAGGTGCAGCACCAGCGTCGCGCCGGTCGCGCCGAGGCTGGCCAGGTCCTCGCCCGGCGGCATCGGCGTGGCCCGGTGCGCGATCCGGGTCAAGACCACCGTCTGGCCGACCCCGGGGACAGTGAGCTCGCGGCGAAGGGCCGCCGCGGCCGCGGCGAACGCCGGAACGCCGGGCGTGATGTCGTAGGCGATACCCGCCCGGTCCAGCCGACGGGCCTGTTCGGCGACGGCGCTGAACACCGCCGGGTCACCGGAGCACAGCCGGACCACGTCCAGCCCGGCGGCGTCCGCCTCCATGAGGGCCGCGGTGATCTGGTCGAGGGTGAGGTCGGCGGTGTCGATCAGCCGGGCCGTCGGCGGGCAGTGCGCGAGGACCTCGGCGGGCACCAGGCTGCCCGCGTACAGGCACAGCGAGCACTCCGAGAGCAGGCGCTGCGCCCGGACGGTGATCAGGTCGTCGGCGCCGGGGCCGGCGCCGACGAAATGGACGGTCATGGGCTCTCCCTGCGGACGGACCACTGGACGACCGGCAGCGCCGGCCGCCAGGTCGTGAAGGTGCCCAGCGCGTCGGCGCGCTCCACGCCGATCCTGGTCAGGATGCCGCCCAGGCGATTGCGCCAGTCGATCAGGACCGCCTGGCCCTCGATCGTGACGGCGTTCGCCACGAGCCTGCCGCCTACGGGGAGCGCGTCCCAGCAGGCGGCCACCACCCCGCCTGTGGTGACACCGCCGCCGATGAACACCGCGTCGGGCTGGGGCAGCCCGGACAGCGCGTCCGGGGCTGCGCCGGCCACCACGACCAGTCCGGGCACGCCGAGCGCGGCGGCGTTGCGGGCGATCCGCTCCCGCCGATCGGCGCGCGGCTCCACCGCGATCGCGCGGCTCGCCGGGTGGGTGCGCATCCATTCGATCCCGACGCTGCCCGAGCCGGCGCCGACGTCCCATAGCAACTGCCCAGGGACCGGGGCCAGCGCGGCCAGCGCGAGGGCGCGGATCTCGCGCTTCGTGATCTGCCCGTCCGGCTCGAACGCCTCGTCCGGCAGGCCGGGCACGCGCGGCAGCGGCGCGGTGCCGGCGTCGAGCCTGCACTCGATCGCGACGATCGCCAGGCGGCCGTGCGGCTTGGCGTCGGCCGACGCCACGACCTCCTGCTCGCCGCCCAGGTCCGCGAGCACCGTGACCTGGCTGCCACCGTAGCCGCGAGCGTCGAGCAGCGCGCGGACGTCGGCGGCCGCCGTGGTCTCGGCCGTGAGCGCGAGTACCCGCCGCCCGGGCTGGAGCAGCGGGTGCAGCAGCTCTTGCGGCCGGCCGACCAGGCTCACCACGTCGACGTCGTCCAGCGGCCAGCCGAGCCGGGCCGCCGCGAGCGAAACCGACGACGGATGGGGCAGCACGGTGACCTGCGCGGCTCCGAGGAGCCGGACCAGGGTAGCGCCGATGCCGTAGAACATCGGATCACCGCTGGCCAGCACCACCAGTGCGGCGTGGGCGTGCTGCGGTGTCGGCCTGGGCCGAGCCAGCCTGCGCGGCGACCAGCTCGGATAGGCCGGGGTGCAGCGGGCTCGGCAGGGGAATCCGCCGGCCGGGCACGGCCTCCGGCAGCAGCGCCAGCTGCCGCGGGCCTCCGACGAGCACGCCGGCCTGCTCGATCGCGGCTTTCGAACGCGGCGACAGCCCGGCCCACCCGTCGGCTCCGATACCGACCACGGTGACGGTCTTGAAGCGCACGCCGTACAGTCTGCCGCACGGCTGTGAGAGGATGGCGGGCGAACGGCTGCCGAGGAACTCCGGTGCGAATCCGGGACGGTCCCGCCACTGTGACCTGTTGCGCTAACGGGAAGTCAGGCCATCGGCACCCGTGCCGTCGGGCTACCGTCCGGCGGTCGTCGCTGGCGGCGGGCGCGGATACCCGCCGGGTGAAGGGCTGTGGCCGTGACCCAATTTCCGTTCAGCGCCATCGTCGCGATGGAGGACATGCGCCTGGCGCTCGTGCTCAACGCGATCTCGCCGGCCATCGGCGGGGTCCTCGTGCGCGGCGAGAAGGGGACCGCCAAGTCGACCGCGGTGCGCGCGCTGACGGCGGTCTTGCCGCCGGTCGAGGTCGTCGCCGGCTGCCGCTTCTCGTGCTCGCCTGCGGCCCCCGACCCGCAGTGCCCGGACGGCCCGCACCCGGCCGGGGCCGCGGCGCAGCCGCGCCCGACCCGGCTGGTCGAGCTGCCGGTCGGCGCCACCGAAGACCGCCTCACCGGCTCGCTGGACGTCGGGCGTGCGCTCACCGAGGGCGTCACGTCCTTCCAGCCGGGACTGCTCGCCGCGGCGCACCGCGGCGTCCTGTACGTCGACGAGGTCAACCTGCTGCACGACCACCTCGTGGACCTGCTGCTCGACGCGGCCGCCCTCGGGACCAGCTACGTCGAGCGCGACGGCGTGTCGGTGCGGCACGCGGCCAGGTTCTTGCTGGTCGGCACCATGAACCCCGAGGAAGGCGAGCTGCGGCCGCAGTTGCTCGACCGGTTCGGCCTGACCGTCGAGGCGGTCGCGCCGCGCGACCCGGCGACCCGGGCCGAGGTCGTGCGCAGGCGGATCGCGTTCGACGCCGACCCCGGAGCGTTCGCGGCACGGTTCGCCGACGGTGAGGCGGCGATCGCCGAGTCGATTGCCGCGGCGCGGGCGCGCCTGGCGGCCGTCGTCGTCGACGACGCGGCCCTGGAGCTGATCGCGACGGTCTGCGCCGACTTCGGCGTGGACGGGCTCCGGGCCGACATCGTGATCGCCAGGGCCGCCGCCGCCCACGCCGCCTGGCGCGGCGCCGAAGCCGTCACCCGCGACGACATCCGGGCCGCGGCCCGCCTAGCTCTCCCGCACCGGCGACGGCGCAACCCGTTCGACCCGCCCGGCCTGGACGAAAAGCAACTGGACGAGGCGCTCGGCGAGCCGGACGACGGACCGGACGACGATCCCGACCCGCAGCCGCCCCGCCCCGAACACGAACAGAACGGCGGTCCCGCCGGAGGGAAACGGGACTCAGTCCCACCCATTGGTGCGACCTTCCGCGCGCGGCGGCTCGAGGTGCCCGGCAAGGGGCACGGCACCGTGGGACGGCGTTCGCGCGCCTACACCGACGGCGGCCGGACCGTCGGCGCCCGCCGACCGAGGTCGGAGCCGCGGGACGTGCACCTGAACGCGACCCTGGCGGCCAGCGCGCCGCACCAGGCCCGCCGCGGGCGGACCGGGCCCGGCCTGGTGCTGGAACGCGACGATCTGCGCGAACGCCGCCGCGAGGGGCGGGAGTCCAACCTGGTCCTGTTCCTGGTGGACGCCAGCGGGTCGATGGCGGCCCGCCGCCGGATGGAGGCGGTCAAGGGTGCCGTGCTCTCGCTGCTGCTCGACGCCTACCAGCGGCGCGACAAGGTCGGCCTGATCTGCTTCCGCGGGTCCGGCGCGGAGGTCCTGCTGCCGCCCACCTCCTCGGTGGAGGCCGCCGCGAGCAGGCTGGCGCACATGCCGACCGGGGGGCAGACTCCGCTGGCCGCCGGGCTCGCCGAGGCGCACGCCGCGCTGAACCGCGAGCGGCTGCGTGACCCGCTCCGCCGACCGCTGCTGGTCCTGGTGACTGACGGCCGACACACCGCGGGCGGCGAACCGGACGCGGCCGCCGGGCGGCTGCGCCACGACGGCATCGCGGCGGTCGTCGTCGACTGCGAGGCCGGCCCGGTCCGCCTCGGCCTGGCCGGTACCCTCGCCGAGGCCCTCGGCGCCGAATACCTTCACCTGGGCGAGCTGTCCGTCGATGCGCTGGCCGGCTCGGTCCGCGCCGTCCGGGAAGCCCGGGCCGTTCGCGGGGAGGTGGCCTGAGCCATGCCGCAGGGAGTACCCGAGACCGTCCCCGACGACGGGCTGACCACCAGGCAGCGCCGGAACCGGCCCCTGCTCATCGTGCACACGGGCGCGATGAAGGGGAAGTCGACCGCGGCGTTCGGCATGGCTTTGCGCGCCTGGAACCAGGGCTGGAGCATCGGGGTCTACCAGTTCGTCAAGAGCGCCAAGTGGCGCGTCGGCGAGGAGGCCGCGTTCCGGGCGCTCGGCCGGCTGCACGAGCAGACCGGCGAGGGCGGGGAGGTCGCCTGGCACAAGATGGGCGAGGGCTGGTCATGGATCCAGCGCGGTGACCCCGAGGACCACGCCGCGAACGCCCGCGAGGGCTGGGCGCAGATCAAGCGGGACCTGGCCGGCGAGCGGTACGCCATGTACGTCCTGGACGAGTTCACGTACCCGATGAAGTGGGGCTGGATCGACACCGGCGACGTCGTGGCCACGCTCACCGCCCGGCCCGGGTACCAGCACGTGGTGATCACCGGCCGGGACGCGCACCCGGACCTGATCGACGCCGCGGACCTGGTCACGGAGATGACGAAGATCAAGCACCCGATGGACGCCGGCCAGAAGGGCCAGCGCGGCATCGAGTGGTGAACCTGCCGCGCGTCGTCATCGCGGCTCCGGGCAGCGGTCACGGCAAGACGTCCGTCGCCACCGGCCTGCTCGGGGCGCTGCGCCAGCGTGGCCTGGCCGTCTCGCCGCACAAGGTCGGCCCGGACTACATCGATCCCGGCTACCACGCGCTCGCCGCCGGGCGCGCGGGCCGCAACCTCGACCCGTGGCTGGTCGGCGAGGACCAGATCGTCCCGATGTTCCTGCACGGGGCCAGCACCCCGGCCCGGGCCGACGTCGCGGTCATCGAGGGCGTGATGGGCCTGTTCGACGGCAAGTCCGGGCGGGGGGACTTCGCGTCGACCGCGCACGTCGCGCGGCTGCTGGGTGCGCCCATCGTCCTGGTCGTCGACGCGGCCGGCGTCAGCTCATCGGCCGCCGCCCTGCTGCACGGGTTCGCGACCTTCGACCCGCGAGCCCGGATCGGCGGCGTGATCTTCAACAAGGTCGGCTCGGCGCACCACGAGCGGCTGCTCCGCGACGCGGCCGGCGCCGCCGGTGTCCCGGTCCTCGGCGTGATCCGCCGCCTGGGCCAGCTCGCCGTGCCGTCCCGGCACCTCGGGCTCATCCCCGCGGCCGAGCTGGGCGGCGACGCCACCGCCGCGGTCGACGCCCTGACCGCGATCGTCGCCGGTGGCGTGGACCTGGAGGCCGTACTCCGGCTGGCCCGGAGCGCGAGCGCACTCCCGCAGACCGCTTGCGCGCCTACTTGGCCCGAACGGCCGGTGGTGACTCCCACCGGACCGCGAATCGCGGTCGCGGGCGGGGCGGCCTTCACGTTCGGCTACGCGGAGCACCCCGAGCTGCTGGCCGCCGCCGGCGCGGACGTGGTGACCTTCGACCCGCTGCGCGACGAGAAGCTCCCCGGCAACGTGCACGGCCTGGTCATCGGCGGCGGGTTCCCCGAGGAGCACGCCGCGGACCTGTCGGCCAACGTGAGTCTGCGGGCCGAGGTCGCCGCCCTGGCCCGGGCGGGCGCGCCGGTCATCGCCGAGTGCGCCGGCCTGCTGTACCTGGCGCGCTCGCTCGACGGGCATCCGATGTGCGGGGTCCTCGAGGCCGACGCCGTCATGACCGGCCAGCTCACGCTCGGCTACCGCGACGCCGTGGCCGCCACCTCCTCGCCGCTCGGGCCGGCCGGGGCCCGCGCCCACGGCCACGAGTTCCACCGCACGGCCGTCCGGTCCGCCGATCACGCGGCCAACGCGTGGCACTGGACGGCTTCCGGCGCCGCCGTCACGGAGGGCTTCGTCCGCGGCCGCGTGCACGCGTCCTACCTGCATACGCACTGGAACGGCCTGCCCGGCGCGGCCACCCGCATCACCGCCGCCGCCCGCGAGCATCTTCAGGCCGGCCTCGCGTCAAGCTGAAATCTGATCATCTGATGATCCTTGACGGTGTGCCGGACGCGGGCCTACATTTGCGGTGCCCGGCTGCGGCCGGGGCGTGTCCAGCCAGCGAAGTCCGGTGAGATCCCGGCGCTGTCCCGCAACGGTGGTCCCCCTCGGGGGCGAGCCCGGTCGCCTGGTCTGGGCCAGCGAAGGGGCCCTCGGAGGAAGGGCGGGTCGCGCGTCCTCCACGAGTTATCGGAGGATGCCGGTGCGGCGTGGATGACCTGGCGGATACCCCGGCGGCCGAGGTTGCCTCGGGTGCTGCTACCGCGTCGTCGTCGGGCCGGCCGGGACCAGCGCGGCCGACCGTCCGTCGCCGGGACCGGATCCCGCTGCCGCTAGTGCTCGGCGCCGGCGGGGTGCTGCTGCTGATCACGATGACGGCCGGGGTGGGCATCGGATCGGTCCCGCTCAGCCCGGCCGCGGTCTGGCACGTCATCGCCAGCCAGCTAACCGGCCACCCGGACAACACCGTGGCCGGGATCATCGTCTGGCAGATCCGGCTGCCTCGCGTGCTGCTGGCCGCCGTCGTCGGCGCGGCGCTGACCACCGCCGGGTCGGTCGTGCAGGTGCTGGTGCGCAACGCGCTGGCCGACCCGTTCCTGCTCGGGGTTTCGTCCGGCGCCAGCGTCGGCGCGACCGCGGTCCTGCTCCTCGGGGCGTTCGCGTCGCTCGGGATCTGGGCGATCTCGGTGGGCAGCGTACTGGGGGCGCTAGCGGCCATGGCGGCGGTATTCCTGGTGTCGCGGCAGGGCCGGCAGCTCGCCCCGACCCAGCTGATCCTGTGCGGCGTGGTGCTGTCGGCGATGTTCGAGTCGGTGACGAGCTTCCTCATCTTCCGCGGCAACCCGCAGGCGACGCAGTCGGTGCTGTTCTGGCTGCTGGGCTCGTTCGGGTCGGCCAACTGGAACCAGCTACCGATTCCGTTGATCGCCCTGGCCGCGGTCATGGCCTACCTACTGGCGCAGGCCCGGCCGCTGAACGCGCTGGCGATGGGCGCCGAGCCAGCGGCGTCCTTGGGCGTCGACGTGGCGCGGCTGCGGCGGAACCTGTTCTTCGCCACCTCGCTGCTGGCTGGCGTCGCGGTGGCGGTCAGCGGGATCATCGGGTTCGTCGGCCTGGTCGTGCCCCACATCGTCCGCCTCGTGGTCGGCTCCGATCACCGGCGGGTACTGCCCGCCGGGGTCTTGTTCGGCGCCTCGTTCATGGTCCTCGGTGACCTGCTGGCCCGGACCATCGTCGCCCCGCAGGAAATGCCGATCGGGGTCATCACCGCGTTCATCGGCGCGCCCACGCTGATCTTCCTCATCCGCCGACGCCCCTACCTGTACGGGGCGACGCAGTGAGCCTGCGGCTAGAAGGCGTGTGCGTGGACATCGCCGGACGGCGCATCGTGACCGGCATCGACATCGCGGTCGGCGACGGCCAGTTCGCGGGGCTGCTCGGGCCCAACGGGAGCGGGAAGTCGACGATCCTCAAGGCCATCTACCGGGTCCACCCGCCGTCGGGCGGGCGAGTGCTCCTGGACGGCGCGGACCTGCTGGCGATGAAGCCGCGGGACGCCGCGCGGCGCGTGGCGGTGGTGACCCAGGAGTTCGTCAGCGAGTTCGACTTCACCGTCAGGGAAATGGTGATGATCGGGCGGACGCCGCACAAGCAGGCCTTCAGCCGCGACACCGAGGCAGACCGGGACATCGCCGCGGCGGCCATGGAACGTACCGGCTGCGGGCACCTGGCTGACCGCAGCTTCAACACGCTGTCGGGAGGCGAGAAACAGCTCACGCTGATCGCCAGGGCGCTGGCGCAGGAGGCCGACCACCTCATCCTGGACGAACCGACCAGCCACCTGGACATCCGCTACCAGATAGAAATCCTGGAACTGGTCACCGGCCTGGGCGTCAGCGTGCTGGCGGCGCTGCACGATCTGAGCCTGGCGGCCATGTTCTGCGGCACCGTATACGTGCTGGCCGACGGGCGTATCGCGGCCGACGGCCCGCCCCGCGCGGTCCTCACGCCCGCCACGATCCGCGCGGCCTACGGCGCGGACGTCCTGGTCATCGAGCATCCGGACACCGGCACGCCGCATCTGATCCCGCGCCGCGCACAGCCCGAGGCCGGTAAGGCCACCACCCACCCGGAAGGACACCCGTGCCAGCCCGTCATCGCCATCGGCTTGCGACCGGCCGCGCCCGATGCCTCATAGCCCCGTCGGTAGCGCTGCTGGCGGCTAGCCTGCTCGCCGCGTGCGCGAGCGCCAGCCCGACCGCATCGTCATCTGGCTCGGTCACGGGAACCGCCAGGTATCCGGTCACCGTGACCAGCTGCGGCGTCCCCGTCACCTACGACCGGGCCCCCACCAGGGCGGTGTCCAACGACATCAACACCACGGAGGACATGCTGGCGCTGGGCCTTGAGTCGCACATGGTCGGCGACTTCGGGGCGGTCGGCGATGGCCCGGTCGGCCAGCCGATTCCGCCCGAATTCCAGGCTGGGTTCGCCAAGGTCCGGGACGTCTCGCCGCAGAACTACTTCACGCTGGAAGAACTGGTCGGGCTGCACCCGGACTTCCTATTCGCGGGCTGGGACTACGGCCTCCAGCTCGGGACCAACGACACCCCGACCTACCTGGCCAAGTTCGGGATCAAGACCCTCGTCCTGGCCGAATCGTGCGCGCGCGTCCAGACCGGGGCGACTGTGGTCAACCTCAACGACACGTATCAAGACCTGCGTAACCTGGGCGCCATCTTCGGGGTCCCGCAACGGGCCGCCAGCGTCATCGCCGCGATGCAGGCCCAGGTGGCGGCGGTGCGGTCCAAGGTAGCGGGCCTGGCGCCCATCAGGGTGTTCGACTACGACAGCGGCGAATCCGCGCCGTTCACCGGGGCCGGGCTCGCCACGGTCAACGCGGAGATCGGCCTGGCCGGGGGGACCAACATCTTCGCCTCGCTCAAGCAGAGCTTTGACTCGGTCTCCTGGGAGCAGGTCGTCGCCGCCCAGCCGCAGTGCATCATCATCAACGACTACGGCACCCCGACGGCCGCGCAGAAGGAGAAGTTCCTGGAGACCTTCCCGGCCAGCAAGAACCTCCCCGCCGTGAAGAACCGTTGCTTCCTGCCGCTCAGCTACGACGAGGTAATCCCTAGCCCGCGCAACGCCGAGGCGATCCTCGCGATCGCCCGCTGGCTCCACCCCGCCGCCTTCGGCCTGCCCCCCGACGGGTCATGATCTCCTCACCAGCACAGAGGGGAGATCGGTATGTCAGGGCACAGCAGCGATCCGGTCGGTCCGGTGGACGGGAGGAAGGTGCCCCGGTTCGCGGGCTCCGGATCGTTCGCCCGGCTGCCGGAGATCGACCGGGTCCCGGACTACGACGTCGCCGTGCTGGGCGTGCCGTTCGACAGCGGCACGTCCTACCGGCCCGGCGCCCGGTTCGGCCCGATGGCGGTCCGGCAGGCCTCCCGGCACCTGCGGCCCGGCCACCACGTCGAGCTAGACTGCAGCCCGTTCGCGGCTATCCAGGTGGTCGACGCCGGGGACGTACCCGGTCACGCCGTTCTCGATCGAGGAGGCCATGGGGCAGATCGCCGCGCACGCCGCGGATCTGCTCCAGGGCGACCGCAAGGTCATCGCCATCGGCGGCGACCACACGATCGCGCTGCCCATGCTGCGGTCGGTGAACCGCGCGCACGGCCCGGTCGCGCTGGTGCACTTTGACGCGCACCTGGACACCTGGGACACCTACTTCAACGCGCCGACCACGCACGGGACGATCTTCCGGCGGGCGTTCGAGGAAAACCTCCTGGTCGAGGACCACTCGATCCACGTGGGCATCCGCGGTCCCATCTACGGGCGCGCCGACCTGGAGGACGACCGGAGGTTCGGCTTCCGCACCATCAGGGCCAGCGACATCGACGACCTCGGGGTCCCCGGGACGATCGGCGCGATTACCGAGCGGGTAGCCGACCTGCCCGTCTACCTGTCCATCGACATCGACGTCCTCGACCCGTCGTACGCGCCGGGCACCGGAACACCGGAGGCGGGCGGGCTCACCAGCCGGGAACTACTGCGCGTGCTACGGGGCCTGACCAGCCTCAACCTGGTCAGCGCCGACCTGGTCGAGGTATCACCCGCCTACGACCACGCCGAGATCACCTCGATCGCCGCGGCCACGGTGATCTTCGATATCGTCGCGCTGCTTACTCGGCCTGGACCCAGCTGAGCAGGTCCTGGTGGCTGACCGACTCGAGCAGGGCGGGATGGTCGCTCGCCATGTGCCCGCGGATCATCCCGACCACCTGGTCATCGCTGTCGCCCCTGGCCACGTACCCGCACTCGCACCGGATGAGCTTCACCGTCGCGCCTCCGTCCTAGCTGGGCCCTGGCTCTGTTACCAGCGTAATGCCACGATATTGGCGTGACCTTGGCGTTCCCTGGCCCGGTGCGGATCCAGATCTGCGGGACGCTGGCCATCGAGCGCGACGGCCAGCGGCTGGACGCGATGCTGCCCGGCCGCCAGGGCCGGCTGCTGTTCGCCTACCTGGTGGTCAACCGCCACCGCCAGGTCCCCCGCGACGAGGTCGCCGAGGCGCTGTGGCGGGAACCTGACCCGGCCGCCGTCGACGCCAGGCTCAATCCGCTGCTGTCCAAGTTGCGCCGGGTGTTCGGCGTGGGCAGCCTGGACGGGCGGTCCACGCTGCGGTTGTGCCTGCCGGACGCCTGGGTCGACCTGGAAGCCGCCGCCGAGGCCATCCACCGGGCCGAATCCTCGGTGGCCCAGCAGGACTGGGCGCGGGCGTGGGGGCCGGCGCTGACCGCGCTGTTTGCCGCCGAGCGCGGCTTCCTGCCCGGCGAGGACGCGCCCTGGATTGACGAGATCCGCCACCAGCTCGCCGAGCTGCACGTGCGCGCCCTGGAGTGTTACGCGGCTACCGGGCTGGGCCTGGGCGGCACCGAGCTGGCCGCCGCGGTCCGGGCCGGCCGGCAGCTGACCCGGCTGGCCCCGCTGCGGGAAAGCGGGTACCGCTACCTGATGCGGGCGCTGGCCGCCCAGGACAACGTGGCCGAGGCCCTCGGCGTGTACGGCCAGCTCAGCGACTGCCTGCGCGACCAGCTCGGCGTTTCGCCCAGCCCGGCCACCCGAGACCTGTACGGACAGCTGCTGGCCGCGACCTGAGCAGAAGCGACTCCACCTTACCTTGGTCTTCAACATCGACCACACCAACGCAATGGCCTAAGCCGGCGCCGCTGGTCAGACAGCTTGATCCAACATCAACCTGAGCCCTTGTCATCGCCCAGAGCTGGGAGTATATATGAATTTGATCGTTCTGTTCGGAATGCAAGCCGGATGCGTTTGCCCGCTGTGTGCAGCAGCACACCAAATACCAATTGCAGCTCCACCGACGCGCACACAAGTAATGGAATCGTCGTAAGTCCCCAATGGTACGCCCGGCTGGGTCCTTCGGATAGCCTGCCGCCTCAAGAGGGGGGTTGATCGGTGTCGCCCCGACCACCTCCGCGCCCGCAGCGATCCCAGCAGAGAACTGACGCACCACCAAGCTGGCTGGTGCTGATTCTTGTCGGCTGTCTCTTCTTCCCGACCGGCATCGCAGCGATCGTCTATGCCTGCCAGGCCCACTGGAGAAAGAACGCAGGTGACTACCGCAGCGCGGTAAACGCTGCCAAGCTGGCGCGGCTTTACACGAAGGCCAGCCTCGTCATCGCGATTGTATTGCTCGGGATTGGTGGGCTCGGCTACCTTGTGGTCCACCTCGTCGGGTCGCACGTCGGTTGACCGCGAGCGCCGCGTATGGCTCAATCACCGGTCCCGCCTGAGGCCTTGGCAGGCGCGGCAGATGCGACGCGCGACCTCCCCTCCGGAAGCAGCACGTATCAAAGCCGCACTGCATGTCCTCCATGCCGGTATAGCGATGCCACATGAGGGGAGTTTGAGTGATGACAGGTTTGGCAGCGGGGACGATCACGTTCTATGCAGGTTCAATACCCTACCGAGGTTTCAGGCTGTTTGCTCTGGTGCTCGGCATTGACACGGTTGCCGCCGTCATAGGAGGCGCTTTTTTCTATGCCGGGGTCGTGAACGGAGTCGCCTATCTGGCGAATCCTCTCCGGGGCGCGCGACGGCATGCCCGGTCTAAGCTGGCGGCCCGGCCCTCGGAAGCGTTCAGGATGCAAGACGTCTCCGTGCGGGCACGAAAGTACAGGAATACTGCTCTGCTTCGGTTCGTGGTGCAGATCATAGGTGTGGGCATCGCCGCCAACGGCACCCAGACGTACCTGCATCAGTACTGGTACATCTACCTGGTGATCGGTCTGGCTGTCGTCTGGGCCGGCGGACGGTTTATCCATCCCGCGGGAGTGAGCCGCGATAAAAACCTGGGCATCCTAGCCGGATCTCACAGGATCCAAGTCGCGGCGGTACTGGCCACGGCGACTGTAATGGTCGTCTCCGGGCTGGCGATTATCCTCGTCATCGGCGAAGACGGCGCGCTAGAAAGCGCGTCCGCGCAATCCCGGACGGACAACTACTGGATCGCAGGGATGGCCCTGCTGATCCTGGGTGCACTCGGCTACCGCGGCGCTCGTCGGCTCGGATCGGTTGAGGGGCGCCGCCTGATGCTCCGTGACACCCGGCCACCAGTGCTGTACCTGCGATCGTTCGGTGATGACGACCTGAAACTGCGGACGGCGACTCTTGGCAGGCCCTCACTCGTGGAACGATTCAGCCCCGGCAGGTTCGACTCGTTCGAAGAGGTAGTGGCCAGGCACCTCTCACGCCTCGGCCCGGTCATAGCCATCAATCCGCCAGGCACAAAACTCTCCCCGCTGGGCGCCGCCAGGGAAACGCTCGCTTCAAACGACTGGCAATCGGAGATTGCCATCCGGATGGAGCGGTCCAGCCTGATTGTTTGTGTGGCGCCGCCAGAATTGATGACTGAAGGGCTTCTTTGGGAGTTGCAGGCCATCTCCGCCAGCAGATACTGGGGCAAGACGCTCATCCTTGTCCCACCCGTGTCTGCGGAGGATCTCATGCTCAGATGGCAGGCATTCCTAAGTTCCGGCGGGAAGCGTTGGCCGTTCACCTTGCCATTGCCCGCAGAGAACCCGCGTGCCCTCGTGATCGCCTTTAGGAACAAGAGGTGGTCGCTGATCACCGCCGACCGGCGGTCCGAGTGGTCATACGGCGCGGCACTCGAACAGGCCGTTGCCGTTTCGCATCAGGTGGCGCGCGGACCTCAAGGCTGAACTCAGCGGCGGGTCAACCCGGCCACCGAGATTGCAGGCCCGCAGCGCCTTGAAGATCCAGGCCCATATCACTAGGACGCACAATTCGCCGCTTCGCTGCCTGCAGGCCCGAACCAATCTCGCCAAGCCGACTGGCCACTTTCGGCAGGTGACCTCTGCGGCAGATCCAGCCGCCTTCCCCAAGAGCAAACCGCAGGTCCCGCCTCGCTGGGATCGCGCCAAGGTTTCGCCAACGTCGCGGCAACGTGGTGACAACGACTCCGCCGTAGAACGGTCGCGTAAGGCAACCGCTACTCCGGGGAGGTTCCCATGAAGACGGCAGCAGATCTGTACGCGACGCAGGCGCCGGGCGCGGGCGGCGCCGCGCTGGCTGACCGGCACTGGCTGCGTGCGCACCTGGATGACCCGCGGGTGCGGGTGGTCGAGGTCGACGTCAGCCCGGCCGCGTACAACGACTGGCACATTGACGGCGCCGTGCTGTGGAACATCTACGGCGACCTGAAGGACGCCGACTACCGCACCGTCGGGCCCGAGGCGGTCCAGGCGCTCCTCACGCGCTCGGGGATCGGCCCGGACTCCACGGTGGTGTTCTACGGGTACGCGCCCGCCTTCGGCGTGTGGCTGATGAGGCTCTACGGTCATCGCGACGTCCGCATCCTGGACTGCTCCCGCGACACCTGGCGAGCCGAGGGCTACCCGTGGGCCGCTGCCGCGAGCCAGCCAACACCGGGCACTCTCCTGCTCGACGGCGAGGACCCGGCCCTGCGGGCCGACCAGGCCGCCGTGCGCGGCGCGATCGGGCGGCCGGGCACCACCCTGGTCGACGTGCGGTCGACCCGAGAGTACCGCGGCGAGTGCTTCTGGCCCTCGGGCGGCGCCGAGCCCGGCGGCCGGGCCGGGCACGTGCCGTCGGCTGTCCACCAGCCCGTCGACGGCCTGTACCGCTCCGACGGGTCGTTCCTCCCCGCCCCCGAACTGCGCCGGCTGTTCTCCCCGGCCGTCCTGGAGGGCGACGGGGAGCTGATCACCTACTGCACCATCGGCGGGCGCGCCGCCACCGCCTGGTTCGTCCTGACCTATCTGCTCGGCCGGGACCGGGTCCGGGTCTACGACGGGTCCTGGGCGGAATGGGGTCGCACCGCCGACACCCCCGTCACCAGCTCATAAGCACAAGGGAGGCACATCATGGCTATCGACATGGACAAACTGCAAGCGTTCCTCGGCCGGTTCGTCACCGACCTGGGGGCCACCTTCGCGGCCGGGAACGTCGTCACCGGACACCGCCTCGGCCTGTACCGGGCTCTCGCCACCGGCTCGGCTAGCCCCGAGGAACTTGCCGAGCGGACCCAGACCAACCCCCGCTACGTCACCGAATGGCTGCGCGGCCAGGCCGCCGGCGGGTACGTCGAGTACGACCCGGCGACGCAGCGCTACTCGATGACCGAAGAGCAGTCGTTCGCACTCGCCAACCCCGACGGCGGCGTCTACGTTCCCGGGGCGTTCGTGCTCGCGCTCGGCACGCTGAAGGCCGAGCCGCGCATCACGGAGGCGTTCCGTACCGGTGCCGGGATGGGCTGGCACGAGCACGACGAGGGCGTGTTCCTCGGGTGCGAGCAGTTCTTCCGCCCCGGCTACATCGCCAACCTGGTCCCGTCCTGGATCCCGGCGCTGGACGGCGTGCAGGACAAGCTGCGGGCCGGGGCGAAGGTCGCCGACATCGGCTGCGGGCTCGGCGCGTCCACGATCCTGCTGGCCCAGGAGTACCCGAACTCCCGGTTCACCGGGTCGGACTACCACGAGCAGTCGATCGAGATCGCCCGAAAGCGGGCCGCCGACGCCGGGGTCGCCGACCGGATCGCGTTCGAGGTCGCCACCGCCGACGGGTTCTCCGGCACCGGCTACGACCTGGCCGCGACCTTCGACTGCCTGCACGACATGGGCGACCCGCTCGCCGCGGCCCGGCACGTCCGCCAGGCCCTCGACCACGACGGGACCTGGCTGGTCGTCGAGCCCTACGCGGCCGACGAGGTGGCCGGCAACCTCAACCCGGTGGGACGGGTGTACTACAGCGCCTCCACCCAGCTGTGCGTGCCCAACGCCCTGTCCCAGTCCGGCGGCTACGCGCTCGGCGCCCAGGCCGGCGAGGCCGCCATCCGCGAACTGGTCACCGACGCGGGGTTCACCCGGTTCCGCCGTGCTGCCCAGACCCCGTTCAACCTGGTCTACGAGGCACGCCCGTAAGGGACCGCCAGGCGCCCCCGGAACCGAGGGGCGCCTGGCGGCATTCAAGGGGCGTGAGCAGCTACCTGCGCGCGACTCCCGTGCTGAGCGTCTTCGTCCGGGCGTTCCGCACGCCTGACCTGCGCAAGAAACTGCTGTTCACCGGCGCGATGATCGTGGTATTCCGGTTCGGCTCGAAACTGCCCGCGCCGGGCATCTCCGAGCAGAACGTCAGCTACTGCGCCCACTTGTCGAGCTCCGGCGGGATCTTCGGCATCCTGAACCTGCTCAGCGGGAACGCGCTGCTGCACCTGACCGTGTTCGCGATCGGCATCCTGCCGTACATCACGGCCAGCATCATCGTGCAGATGCTCACCCAGGTCATCCCTCGCCTGGAGACGCTGCGCAAGGAGGGCAAGGCGGGCCAGGCGAAGATCACCCAGTACACGAGGTACGTCACGATTGGGCTGGGCCTGCTGTACGCGGTGGCCTACGTTCAGGCGGCCCGGACGGGCGCGGTGTTCTCGGGTAGCGGCTGCGGCCCGACATTTCACCCGCTGATTCCGGCCCCGACCCCGTTCACCCTCGCGACCATGGTGATCACCATGGTGTCGGGCACCGCAGTGATCATGTGGATGGGCGAGCTGATCACCGACCGGGGCGTCGGCAACGGCATGTCCGTGCTGATGTTCACCAGCATCATGGCCGTCATTCCCGGCGAGATCGAGGAGATCTACCTCGTCAAGCGGTTTTTCTACGCGGCCGCGGCAGTCCTGGTGATCATCGCGGTGGCGGCGCTCATCGTCTTCATCGAGCAGGGGCAGCGTCGCGTCCCGGTCCAGTACGCGAGGCGCATCACCGGTCGCCCCGCCGCCACAGGCGGCCAGGCTAGCAAGGTATACGGTGGCGGGTCCACGTTCATCCCGGTGAAGGTGAACCAGGCGGGCGTGATCCCGGTCATTTTCGCCTCGTCGCTCCTGGGCATGCCGCAGCTCGCTGTGTCGGCGTTCGGTAGTCAGAAGAACCCGCAGGGCTGGGTGAGCTGGGTCGACCGTAACCTCGATCCCGGCCTGCTCACCGCGCCGTACGTCTACGCCCTGGCGTTCTTCGGCCTGGTCCTCGGGTTCACGTTCTTCTACGTCTCGATCACGTTCAACCCGGACGAACTCTCGGACAACATCCGGAAGTACGGCGGCTTCGTCCCCGGCCTGCGGCCGGGCTCGCCCACCTCCGCTTACCTCGGGTACGTACTCAGCCGGCTCACCGCGCCGGGCTCGGTCTACCTGGCCCTGGTGGCGATGTTCCCGATGGTCGCGCTGGACAAGATCGGGCTCGGCCAGGACCTGCAGCTCAGCGGGGTCAGCCTGCTGATCATGGTCGGCGTCGGGCTGGATACCGTCAAGCAGATCCAGAGCCAGCTTGAGCAGCACTCCTACGAGGGTTTCCTGGGCTAGCGAAATTCGATGGAACCTGGCGCGGCGCTCCGGCATTAAACATTCCGTGAGAGGGATCCGGGCCGTGGGGGCGCGCGGGCCAGCCGCGACGCGGAGTTCACCGAATTCGTCGAGGCGGCGTCCCCCTCGCTGCTGCGCGCGGCCCTGGTGCTGCTCGACTCGCGGGAGGACGCCGAGGACGCGCTCCAGGTCACGCTGCTGCGCACCTACCGGCGGTGGGAGCAGGCCAAACAGGCACCCCAGGCCTACGCCAGGGCCGTCCTGGTTAACGCGTGCCGCGAACGCTGGCGGCACCGCCGTCGGCATCCGGAGATCAGCCAGGACCTGGACGAGCTCGCCAACGTAGTCTCGTTCGCCGAGGCGGTGGACCGCCGTCACGTGCTGATCCGCGTGCTGCGCCAGCTGCCCGACGTTCAGCGCGAGGTGCTCGTCTGCCGCTACCTGCTCGACGCCACGGTGGCCGAGACTGCTGCCGCACTGGATATCGCCGAAGGCACCGTCAAGTCCGCGGCGAGCAGAGGGCTCGATCACCTGCGGCAGCTCCTGTTCGACGAAGAGAAGAGAGATCGCCGTGTCCATCCACGCTGATGACGAGTTCAGCCTGAGGATCGCGCTGGAGTGCGAGCTCGACGACGTGTGGCCCGGCGACGGCCTGGCCGGCCTGGTGATCGCGCGCCACCGCAAGGTCCGCCGGCGCCGCGTCGCCGGCGCAGTCAGCCTGGTCGTCCTGTGCGCCGGGATCGGCGTGCCGCTCGGGCTGTCCGGGCCGAGCGGCAAGCCGCAGCAGCACAACCCCGGCCAGCGGCCGGACCAGCACACCGGTTCGGTCACCCTGATCCCGCATGCCCGCGTGGGCGCCGCCCTGGTCATCGCGCGCCCCGCCCCCGTCCTTCGCGGCCGCGGCGGCCTAGGTCCGCTACGGCGGGTCAGTCACCGCCGAAGACCACCTTTCCGCTGGCCGCCGTCATGGCGACCGAGGTACTCCCGATGTCCCGAGGCCGGGATAGCGAACAGGTCCTGATCGAGGACGACCAGGTCGGCCTGCAGGCCGGGCAGAAGAGTGCCCGCTACGTCTTCGGAATGGTTCACCCAGGCCACCCCGCGGGTGAACGCGTCGATCGCGGCCTTTACGGTGATCGCCTGCCCGGGCAGGAACGGGTCCTCGCACTCGGGTCCCCGCGGCGGCCGAGACGCTCGGACAGGACCCGGTTCACCGCGACGTGGATCTCCTGGAGCGGATCGGCGCTCGACACCGGCCAGTCGCTCCCGAAGGCGATCCGCGTGCCACCGCGGGCGAGCGAGCCGATCAGGTACTGCCAGGACGCACGTTCGGCACCAACGAAAGGCACAGTGAACTCGGTCATCTGCGCTTCCGCGCAGGCCCACAGCGGCTGGAAGTTAGCCACCGCGTCGAGCGCCCGGAACCGGCCCAGGTCCCCGGGTGCGATGAACTGCAGGTGCGCCAGGTGATGGCGGGCGGCCTGGCGCTGCGCGGCCGGGAGCGCCTCGAGCGCGTCCAGGGCGACGGCGACCGCTCGGTCGCCGATGGCGTGGAAGTGAAGCTGGAAGCCCGCCGCGGCCAGGCGCCTGGTCGCCTCCGACAACACCTCGGGCTCGATGAACAGGTTTCCGCTGTGACCCGTCGGATGGCCGTGGCCGTCCAGGTACGGCGCGGACATCGCGGCGGTGAACGTCTCGCACACGCCGTCGACCATCAGCTTGACCGTGGTCGCCCGGAACCGGCCGCGCCCGGCCGCGGCTCGCTCGCGCCGCGCGAGCAGGTCGTCGATCTGGTCCAGGCCGCGGCCGCGGTCCCACCACAGCGCGCCGACCGCGTGGCAGGTGAGCAGCCCGTCGGCGGCGGCCCGGCAGTAGACGTCGAACGCGTCGGGGATGCCTAGTTCCGCGGCCGCGCCGACACAGGCGTCCTGCCACCGGGTGATGCCCAGCGAGTGCAGGTAGGCCTGGGCGGCCAGGAGGCCTTCGGTGAGCTCGTCGGTCGAGGCGGGCGGCACGTGGGCCGCGACCAGGCGCATGGCGCCATCGTGCAGCGCGCCGGCGGGACGGCCGGCCTCGTCGCGCTCGATCCGGCCGTCGCCCGGGTCCGGCGTGCCCGCGTCGACGCCGGCGATGGTCAGCGCGGCGGTGTTCACCCACGCGCTGTGGTGGTCCCGGTTCGGCAGGAACGCCGGCCGACCGCCGGTGACCGCGTCCAGGTCGGCCGCCACCGGCGTGCCGCCCGGGAAGGCCGCCATGGTCCAGCCGCCGCCGAGCACCCACGCGTGCGGGGGCAGGGTGGCGCAGTACGCCGAGATGACGTCCAGGTACTCGGGTCTGGTCCGCAGCCCGAGCAGGTTACAGCGAAGGCTCTCCAGGCCACCGCCGACCGGGTGCACGTGCGCGTCGCCGAACGCCGGTAGCGCGAGCCTGCCGCGCAGGTCGACCATGCGCGTCTCCGGGCCGGTCAGGTCCTTAATGTCCTCATCAGTGCCGAGCGCCTGGATCACCCCGCCGCGGGCGGCGAGGGCCGACACGAAACCCGACGGGTGCGCTGGTGTCCGGATCTTCCCGCCGACGAAGGCCAGGTCTGCCTTGGTATCGTTCAACGAACCCACCGCCTTGCTATGCTCCACATCACTAACAGATCGTTCGTATCATGAACATTGCCGGCGGAGAGCGCCTGATGGACATCCCGGCCCCGTTCCGGCTGCACGAGGTGACGGTCTCGCCCGAGTGGACCGACTACAACCAGCACCTCACCGAGTCCGCGTACCTACTGGTCATGGGGGAGAGCTCGGACGCGTTCTTCCGGACGTTCGGCGTCGACGACGCCTACCGCGCCGGCGGCCAGTCGCTCTACACGGTGGAGACCCACCTGCGCAACCTGCGCGAGGCGCGGGAGGGCGAGCGCCTCGAGCTCACGATCCAGGTGCTGGGCATGGACGACAAGCGGCTGCATATCGTGCACGAGATGTACAGCGAGACGGGCGGGCTCATCGCCACCGCGGAGCAGATGCTGCTGCACGTGGACATGCGGGCGGGCAAGGCCGACGCCGTTTCCCGAGCCGATCGCCCGCAGGCTCCGCGAGATCAGCGCGGCGCAGCCGCCGCGCTGCCGGTTCCTGGCTACGTCGGGCGGATCATCCGCCTCCCGGCCGCACGTCCCGACCCCCGGGAGGCCTAGTGGATTTCACGCTGACCGAAGAGCAGCGGCTCATCGTGGACACCGTCCGCGCGTTCGTGGAGCGGGAACTCTACCCGCACGAGGACGAGGTGGAGCGCCTGGACGAGGTGCCGGCGGAGCTGGCCGGGCAGATCCGCGCCAAGGCCATCGCCGCCGGGCTCTACGCCGCGAACATGCCCGCCGAGCTGGGCGGCGGCGGGCTGGACGCGGTGTCCCTGGTCCTGGTCGAACGCGAACTGGGCCGGGCCAGCTACGCCCTGCAGATGCTGGTCGAGCGGCCGAGCAATATCCTGCAGGGCTGCAACGAGGACCAGCGCAAGCGCTACCTGATCCCGGCCATCCGCGGGGAGCGGCACGACTGCGTCGCGATGACCGAACCGGGCTCGGGCTCCGATATCCGCTCCATGTCCACGACGGCGACCCGGGCCGGGGACGACTACGTCGTCACCGGCACCAAGCACTTCATCAGCCACGCCGACGTGGCCGACTTCATCATCCTGTTCGCCGCCACCGGGACCGAGACCGCCGGGAACGGCCGCGCGAAGAAGAAGATCACCGCGTTCCTGGTTGACAAGGACTCCCCCGGCCTCACCGTGACCCGCGGCTCCGGCTGCGTCTCGAACCGCGGCTACCACCAGTGCGAGCTGTCGTTCGCCGAGTGCCGCGTCCCGGCCGCCAACCTGCTCGGCGAGGAGGGGCGCGGCTTCGACCTGATGGGGCAGTGGCTGGGCGCGACCAGGCTGACCGTCGCGGCCACGAGCATCGGCCGCGCCCGGCGGGTGCTGGACGCGGTCACCGAGTGGGCGGCGACGCGCCAGCAGTTCGGCCAGCCGGTCGGGCGGTTCCAGGGCGTCGGTTTCCAGCTGGCCGACTGCGCCACGCAACTCGAGGCGGCCGAGCTGCTGACTTTGCGCGCCGCCGCGAAGTGCGACGAGGGGACGATGACCGACGCCGACGCGGCGATGGCCAAGCTGTACGCGTCGGAGATGCTGGGCCGGATGACGGACACCGCGGTGCAGATCTTCGGCGGCATGGGCCTGATGGCGCAGTTTCCCGCCGAACGCTGGTGGCGCGACGCCCGGGTCGAGCGGATCTGGGACGGGACCAGCGAGATCCAGCGGCACATCATCTCCCGGTCCCTGCTGCGGCCCTACGGAGCGTGAGAATCAATGGACGTACAGGTACGAGCGGACGGACCGGTCCTGGTCATCACCCTGGACCGGCCCAAGGCCAACGCGATCGACGTCCCGACCAGCCGGGCTCTGTACGCCGCCTTCGACCGGCTCCGCCGCGATCCTGAGCTCCGCGTGGCCATCCTTACCGGGGCGGGCGAGCGCTTCTTCAGCGCGGGGTGGGACCTGAAGGCGGCCGCCGAGGGCGAGGGGATCACCGCCGACCACGGCCCGGGCGGGTTCGCGGGCCTGACCGAGTTCTACGACATCGGCAAGCCGGTCATCGCCGCGGTCAACGGCCTGGCCCTGGGCGGCGGGTTCGAGCTGGTCCTCGCCGCCGACCTGGTGGTCGCCGCCGAGCACGCGGAGTTCGCGCTGACCGAGGTGACGCTCGGCCTGGTGCCCGACGCCGGCGGGCTGCTCCGCCTGCCGGCCAGGCTGCCGCGCCCGATCGCCGTGGAGTTCCTGCTCACCGGCCGGCGCATGAGCGCCGCCGAGGCCGCCCGCTGGGGCCTGGTCAACCAGGTCGTCCGCGCCGACGGCCTCATGAAGGCGGCGTTCGACCTGGCCGGCGCAATCTGCGCGTCCGCCCCGCTGGCCGTCGCCGCCGCGCTGGAGATCCTGCGCGAGACCGAGGGCACGGCGGTGTTCGAGGGCTTTCACGTCCAGCGCGGCGACTTGCCGGCCTACCAGCGGATGCTGCAGTCCGACGACGCCCGCGAGGGCGTCCGGGCCTTCGCCGAACGGCGCCGGCCCCGCTGGGCCGGTTTCTGACCTCGGACGCGCACACAACTACCATCCCCGCCGACCCCCGACCTTCGCCGTACTGCTTGACCAGGTGGCAGTGGTTGCCGTGCTCTACCTGCCCTTTCGGGTAGCACGTCACATCCACATGGTTCAGGCGCGCGGTGCGTGGGGGTTAGCGATGCGGGGCGATGAAGGTAGGATTCAGGTATGACTAACGTGGCCAAGAGGAAGGTCTCGATCACCCTCGATGCCGACCTGGTCGAGGCGTTGGCGGCCCAGGGCGGCGAGAGTCTGTCCGCGGAGGTTAATTCCGCGCTCCGCGCAGAGTTGGCCAGGCGCCGACGCCAGCAGGCGCTCACGCAACTCCTAGACCATCTAGCCGAGGAGCGAGGCAGCCTGGACACACCAGAGGATGAAGCGGAAATCGCGCGGTACATGCGCCTGCTCGGCGGCGAGGCTGATGAGTCCGACGCGCTCCGGGCGGACTGAGTGAGGCTGGTGCTTGACGCGGAGGCGGTCAACGCACTGCTGGACCCGCGCCATCCATCCGAGCGGAAGGTACGCCAGGCGATGGAGGCGGCGAGGA
Source organism: uncultured Actinomycetes bacterium (assembly GCA_963795795.1). GTDB lineage: Bacteria > Actinomycetota > Actinomycetes > Streptosporangiales > Streptosporangiaceae > Palsa-504. Next base: position 97,142 of record CAWCJS010000007.1, read on the forward strand.
GACTTCGCCGCGACGTGGCCATAGCGACTGGGACGCTTGCCGAGCTTTATCGGGGTGCGGGGCGCAATCAGGCGCTGGATTCACTGCTCGCCAGGGAATCCGCGGACGGTTTGGTACTCCGCGACACCGATCGGAGGCTCGCTCGTCTTATCGGCGCGCTGCTGACGGAAGCCGGTGCCGATTCAGCCCTGTTCGCCGACGCGCATCCCGTCGCCGTCGCCGTCGAGGCAGGAGGGGGCGTCATACAGACCGCCGACCCTGACGACCTGAACCGATTGGCGTCCCCGTACCGGACGGTCGTCATCGAGCCCATCGCCCTCGGCGCCGGACGCCGTCGAAGAACAAGGGCACGCCGGGGCCAGTGACTTCCCCCGGCAACACCTGACTGCAGAAAGTTCTAGTCGCGACCCTGGTCGTCAGCGGGAGCCGTAGTTGTAGACCGAGGAGCTCGGCGTGCTGTTGCCCGAGACCAGGTTGACGATCAGGACGGTCCCGCCGATCGCGATGGCCAGGCCGACGACGACGGCGATGATCACCCGGACCACGGCACTGCTCCTTTGGGTGGGATTTCCTTGGAGAGTACAGCAGCCGGGTCAGGGGACGGTGAAGGTTACCTGGGCGGCCGGCCCGGTCTTCTTCTTGAAGTTGACCGTCACCACCCTGGCCTGGTACTTGCCGGGCTGCAGCCCGGTGATGGTGGCGTCGTCGCCATACGCCGTGGTCACCGAAGTACCGCCCGGCCCTTGCAGGTAGACGCGATAGTGGACGCCGAGCCCAGCATCGGGCCAGCTCAACGTGACCTTACCGGCGCCCGGGCTCGCCTGCACGGACGCCAGGCCGGGGACCGGCGGGCAGCCGGTGCCCGGATAAGCCCAGGCGTCGAACCATTGCGACGGGTTTCCCGCAACAATCCGCGGATCGTCTTGCGGCCCGCTCAGCGCCGAGTTGCCGGGCGTGCCCGGGTCAGCGCCGAGGGCCGTCAGCGGAACGACGATGAACCGGGGCAGGGTCACCGTATTGGTGAAGTTGGCCATCGGGACGCAGCCGGTGTTCACCGCCTCGGAGTTGACGTTATAGCTGATCACCAGCGTGTCGGGGGTGGAAAGCGCGGGTTCGACCCGCGCCTCGTACAAGATGCGATAGTCATCCGCGGCGGTGAGTCCGATGGTCGGGTCGCGGTACAGCAGCCTGCCGGCGCTGACGTCGAACGGGCCCCACGGCGCGCTGGCCGGGTAGGCGTAGATATCAGGTCCGCCGGGCGTCACGCCGCCCTGGATCAGCCAGTACCGGTCCCCCACGTGAATCACGCTGAACCCGGACGACACGCTGAGGGCGCTGCCCGGCGGCTGCACCGGCTCGGCATTGCGTTGTCCGGCGGCCCACGCGCCGGCGCCCGTGTAGAAACGCCACGCGGAGAACGTGGTCAGTTGCGACGCCGGGACCTGGGCCAGGTAGAGCCGGTTCCCCGGGATCTGCACGTTCGGGCTCTGCGTCCCGTAGACGTACACCATGTTCCCGACGCGCAGCACCGCGGCGCCCCACAGGATCGGGGCGCCGCCGGACGGCGGGGTGTAAGACGGCAGCGGGACCAGGGTCGGCTGGGCGACCGCGCCGTATTGGTGTCCGTGGCCAGCCGAGCTGAGCTGGCTGGCCGGGAAGCTGGCGACCTCCGTGCCGACCGGGACGAACGGGAAGCTGCGGGCGCGGTAATGGTCGTAGAACTTGACGACCGTCCCGCCGATCTCGATGCCGTCCTCGTCCCAGTACCGGTCAGCATCGCCCACGGATACCGTCGACGATGCCCCCACCACGGAGACCGCGTTGCCAGGACCTCCGGGGCCGGTGCAGGCTCCGCCGCCCGTCATGGTGACGAACGTGCTGCCCGGCCCGGTCGTGGTCTGGATGACCACCGCGTTGTGCACGAACCCGCTGAGGTGCGAGAAGCCGACGGTAGGCCCGGCCGGGCCGAGGAACGTATCGGAGAAGAACCAGGCGAGCTGCGCGGAGTTCAGCCGGATGGCGGAGACCCCGTCGCCGCCGGCCCAGTCGGCGCACGTGGAATGGTCGGAGTAGGCGATCCACTCTTCGTCCAGCGTGGCCGGGTTCGGTCCGTCCAGCGCAGCGGGATTCGGTTGCCCCGTTGGCACGGGTATCAGCACGGGCGCGTGGGTGCTCGGCGCGACCGGTCTAGCCGGGTGGTGCCGCGCTGGGAGCAGCCAGCCAAGCGCAATGCTCACCCCGGCGATGATCCCGATGGCCAAACCGCCAAGCTCCAGTGCGCGCCTGCGCCGGGGGCCAGGGGCACCGCCAAGCTTCAGTCCGCGCCTCGGCCGACCGGCAGGGGCATGGTCCTCCTCGGTTCCGGCGGCAGGGGCATGGTCCTCGTCGGTTCCGGCGGCAGGGGCGTGGTCCTCGTCGGTTCCGGTGCCGGGCACCTGCACCGTGGGCGGAACTATGTCCGTCCGGGCGTGCACCAGCAGGATCGACGCGGCGGAAGGCCACCGGCAAAAGGCCCGGTCCAGCGGACCCAGCAGCCGCGGCACGTCGTGATACCGCGCTCCGGTCACCGTCACGCAGCGGAACCCGCTGGCGGTAAGGAACTCGGTCAGCGCCCGGCGGGTGAACAGGCGCAGGTGGCCGGCCACCACCCGGCCCGGCCGACCGAATACCCCGTGCAGGCTCACCTCGGAGAAGACCGGCTGGATCCCCAGGGCGAGCAGCCCCCGGTTGTACCAGGCGGCCAGGTTCGGCGTGGACAGCAGCAGCGAGCCGCCTGGCCGGAGCACCCGCCGCGCCTCGGCGACCGCCCCGTCGGGGTCCACCAGGTGCTCGATCAGCTCGCTCATGATCACCACGTCCGCGGCGCCGTCCGCGACCGGCAGGCCGGGCGCGGCCAGGTCCGCGCGGACCACCGTGAGGCCGAGGGCCTGCGCCTGTCGCAGGGCGTCGCCGGACCAGTCGATCCCGACGAACCGGTGCGCCGGGTGGGGACCGGCCGCGACCGCGAGCGCGGAACCGTCGCCGCAGCCCAGGTCGATCACCACCGCCGGGTCGGTGCGGTCCCGCAGCAGCCGGGCCAGCATCCGGGCCTGGCGGCGGGCCCGGTCGGGGCCCGAGGAGAGCGGGACCCCGGGGGTCTCGTAGAACTCCTGGAGCGGGTTGCCCGGCGCCGAGGCCGTCACCGTCACCCCGGCTCCTTCCGCTTGACGGCCTCGTGGGCCACCTCGGCGAAGCCCTCTACCGCGGCGGACCAGTGCAGCTGCAGCGCCCGGGTGCGGGCCGCCTGGCCGAGTTGCTCGCGCCGCCGGCGATCGATCGCCAGCGAGGCCCACTCCGAGGCGAACTGCCCCTCGGTCTGCACAAGCATCCCGGTCTGGCCGTGCACCACCGAGTCGCGCAGCCCTGGCACGTCGAACGCCACCGTGGGGGTGCTGCGGATGGCCGCTTCGGCGACCACGATCCCCCAGCCCTCGATCAGCGCCGGGTGCACGAGGAGCCACGCCGAGCACATCAGCCGGTGCTTCTCCTCCTCCGAGACCCGGCCGGTGAACTCCACGCCGGGTCCGGCCAGCCCCTCAAGCCTGCCCCGCTCCGGCCCATCCCCGGCGATCACCAGCTTCCCGCCCACGACGTGCCGCACCCGATCCCACAGCCGCAGCAGCAGGTCGAAGCGCTTGTAGTCGGCCAGCCGACCGAACGCGAGGAACAGCGGGTCCGGCGAACGCGGGGTCAGCGGGTCGGGCTGCACGACGCCGTTGCAGATCTGCCTGATCCGGTCCTGGCCCACCCCCATCCGCTGCAGCGACTCCGCGGTGGAGGGGGACACGGTCAGGAACAGGTTCTTGCGGTGCACCCAGGGCATGACCGAGCTCTCGATGCGCCGACCCACGGTGGACAGGGGCGGGCGGAACCTGATCGACCACAGCTCGGTGTGCGCGTGGTTCACCAGGCAGAGCACCGGGCGCCGGCACCACAGCGGCGTCAGGAACGGCATCCCGTTGCAGACCTCGACGATCAGGTCGTAGTTCCTGAAGTGCCGCAGGTAGGCCAGGGGCGCGCGGAGGAACTGGGAGTACGTCCCGCCGTTGCGCACGACGGGGTACGGCCGTTCGGCGACCGGCCCCCCGCACAGCAGGGTCACCCGGTGACCGCCGGCGAGGACGCCGGAGGCAAGCTGGTCGACCAGGACCTCAGACCCCCCGGCGCGGGGGTTGGCGAGGTCCCGCCACGCGACGAAGAGGATGCTCATGGACCGGTCGCCGGAACCGAGCGGCTCCGGCGATGCCAGATGAGTCTCCGCAGGCCAAGCGCCTGGGTCATCGTTCATGTCGCGGCTCCAGGCCGCCGGCCGACGCTGCGATCCGCGTCAGCCGCGGGCCACGTCGTGATCCCTGCCTGAGGATGGCAAACATAATCCAGTGGTTACTGATTGGTAGTCAAGGCTCCGGGATCCCCGGCGCTGCCCCGGATACCGGCAATACCATACGTAGACGAAGTTCGCGCCGCTCGGCAGCGACCGTGCACGACACCCGAGGACTTGCATGAGCCTGCTGGCGCCGCTGCGCCGCTACCGCGCTGATCAGGCGACCGGTTCCGGCCTGCGGCGGTCGGTCAGGCTGTTCCGCTTGTTCCTGGCCGAGCAGGCCGAACCAGACAAGTTCTACGCCGCCCTCGCCGAGGACACGGTGGGGCAGGTGGCCCAGCACGCCGAGCTTGACGGCCGGGTGGTGGTGGACGTCGGCGGCGGAGGCGGCTGGTTCACCACCGCGTTCCGGGCCCGCGGCGCCCACTGCTACCTGTTCGAGCCCGACCTCGCCGAACTGCACCTGCGGACCGACGAGCCGGCCGGCGCGGTGGTCGCCGACGGCTACTGGCTGCCGGTCCGTGACGGTCACGCCGACGTGACGTTCTCCTCGAACGTGCTCGAGCACGTCCCCGACCCCCTGGGGCTCATCGAGGAGATGATCCGCGTGACCCGGCCGGGCGGGCTGGTGTACCTGGCCTACTGCAACTGGTACTCCCCGTGGGGCGGGCACGAGATGTCGCCGTGGCACTACCTGGGCGGGCATTATGCCGAACGCCGCTACGTCAAGCGCCATCGGCGTCAGCCCAAGCACGAGGTGGGCGTCAACCTGTACCGGGTGCACATCGGGCCGGTGCTGCGGGCGCTGCGGGCCCGGAGCGACGTCGAGATCGTGGCCGCGCGGCCGCGTTACTACCCGCGGTGGTGCCGATTCCTGGTCCGGGTGCCTGGCCTGCGCGAGGTCGTCACCTGGAACCTCATGCTGATCCTGCGGCGCGTCGGATGACTACCCAGGCCGACGGCGGGCGACTCGCCACCCCGGCGACGCCAGCCCCGGCCGCGGCGGGACCGGACGCGACGTCCGGCCCGCCGCAACACAGCCCGCTGCTGCGCTGGTCCGGTCTGGTCTGGCTGGGCGCGTTCGGCTTCCTGCTGGCCAACGACCCGGGCCGGATGTTCTTCGACACCAAGCTCAGCGTGGACCTGGATCCCTACGGCTTCTTCGCGAGCCTGTGGCACCTCATGGACCCGCTGACCTTCTTCGGCACGCTGAACAACCAGGCGATCGGGTACGCCGTGCCGATGGCGCCGTTCTACGCGGCGGGCCACCTGGCGCACGTGCCGGTCTGGCTCACCGAGCGGCTGTGGCTCTCGCTGATCATCGCGGCCGGCTTCGCCGGGCTGGTCAAGCTGGCCGACGCGCTCGGCATCGGCTCGCCGACCTCCCGGTTCCTGGCCGGGCTGGCGTTCGCGCTGTGGCCGACGTTCACGATCGTGATCGGGTCCACCTCGGCTTCGGCGCTGCCCGGGATGCTGGCCCCGTGGACGGTGCTGCCGCTGGTGGGGGCCGTGCGCGGGAGGGGCGGTGTGGTCGGGCCCGCGGCGCGTTCGGGTGCCTTGGTCCTGCTCATGGGCGGGGTGAACGCCACCGTGACCATCGAGGCACTGGTGCTGCCCGCCCTGTTCATCCTCACCTACGCGCGCGGGCGCCGGCTGGCGGGCCTGGCCGCCTGCTGGGGCGGTGCGGTGGTGCTGGCCACCGCGTGGTGGGGCCTGCCGCTGCTGCTGCAGGGCAAGTACGCGTTCAACTTCCTGCCCTACGTGGAGCAGGCGGTGACCACCACGGGCACCATGTCGGCCTCCGCCGCGCTGCGCGGAGCCGGCAACTGGACCGCGTACCTCAACCTCGGGACGCCGTGGCTGGCCGCGGGCTGGGCCATGGTCAGCGCCCCGATGGCGATCATGGCCGGCGCCATCGCGGCCGCGTGCGGCCTGTACGGGCTGGCGTTGCGCAGCATGCCGGGTGCGGCCTGGCTGCGGCTGTCCGTGGGCGTGGCCGCGGCCGGTGCGCTGGCCGGTTACCACGGGGCGCTCGGCGGCCCGTTTCACGGGTCCGTCGATCATCTGCTGAACGGCCCGCTCGCCCCGTTCCGCAACGTGTACAAGCTGGAACCGGTCATCGCCGCCGCGCTGGCGCTGGGGCTGGCCCACGCGGTCTCGACCTGGCTGGCGCGGGGTCCTGGCGGGGCGGACGGCCGGCTCCGGCGGATCTTCAACAACGAGGCCAGGGCGGTGGCCGGGATCGTGCTAATCGGGCTCATGCTGCCGTACCTGTCCGGCCGGGTCCTGAACCCGGGCTCGTTCACCGCGGTGCCGCGTTACTGGTACCAGGTCGCCGCGTTCCTGGCGGCGCATTCGCCGCGCAACACCGCGCTGGTGGTGCCCGCGGACGCGCACGGCGACTACCTCTGGGGTGATCCGATCGACGACCCGCTGGTCGCGCTGGCCAGCTCACCTTGGGCGCAGGCCGCCCTGGTGCCCTACGGCGGCGCCGGGTCGCAGATCCTGCTGGACACCGCGGAAAACGCGATGGAATCGGGCGAGCAGGTCAGTGGCCTGGCGGGCTACCTCCAGCGCGCCGGGATCCGCTACGTCGTCGTGCGGAACGACCTGGACCCGCAGCAGGTGGGGTACACGCCCGCGGCGCTGGTGCACCAGACCCTGGCGCTGTCCGGGTTCGTCAGGGCCGCCTCGTTCGGGCCGCTGATCGGGGGCGCGCAGATCGAGCCGCGGTCGACCCGCGCGCAGCAGGCAGCGCTGCCCAGCTACCCGGCCGTCGAGGTCTACGCCGCGGCCGGCGCCGGGACAGCCAGTGCCACCCCGGGGGGACGACCCGCCCAGACCCCCCCGCTGAGTCCCGTGACCACCCTGCCGGTCAGCCAGACCGTGCTGGTCAACGGGGGCTCCGACTCGCTCCTGCAGCTCACCGGGCAGAACCTGCTGAGCCCGGCGCAGCCCGCCATCATCTCCGGGGACCCCTTGCCGGTCCGACCCGCGGTATGGGCGGTCACGGACGGGCAGCGCCGGGCCGACACGCTGTTCGGCCTGGTTAACGACAACGTCTCGTACACCTACACCGCGACGGAGACCAACCCGCTCGGCACCGGGCTGCTGGGCCGGACCGGCGGCCCGCCCCGGCAACTGCTGCCGGTGCCAGCCGCCGGGCACCAGACGGTGGCCGTGCTGTCCGGCGCGGCGAGCGTCACGGCCTCGTCCTACGGCTCATGGATCGCCGACACCCAGCAGGACGACCCGGTGAACGCGTTCGACGGCAACCCGGCGACGGCCTGGGCGGAGGGTAACGAGCTGTCGCCGGTCAAACAGTGGATTCAGATCAACTTCTCGGGCCAGCTCGACCTGCCGGGCCGCATCGGGATACGCCTGCTCGACGACAGCACGACCCGGGAGATCGCCACCCGGCTCCGGGTGTCCACCTCGGCGGGCAGCGCCACCACCGAGGTCGCGGCGACCGGGACGACCCAGCCGCTGAACGTGGTTCCCGGGCGCACCGGCTGGCTGCGCATCACGATCACCGGCGCCAGGCGGATCCGCCTGGCCTACCCGGGAGCGGGCATCTCGGACGTGCTGATCCCCGGGGTCCGCGTGACCCGGCTGCTCCAGCCCGCGGAGGACCCGGCCGGGCGGCAGGCGGCCTCGGTCGCCTTCTCCTTCCGCCAGCAGGTGCCGTCGCCGTTCGCCTTCGCCGACCCGACCGCCACCGCGCCGATGGCCCGGACGTTCACGGTCGCCGACCCGGAGACGCTCGACCTCAACGCTTCCGCGCTGGCGTTGCCGGGTCCAGGTCTTGACGCGCTGCTCGACCGGATCGGGCCGCCCGGCCCGGGCCTGCTGCAGGTCAGCGTGGCCTCGACGCCGGGCGCGGAGCCGGCCGGGTTCCCGGCCAGCCTGATCAGCGGATCGGCAACCATGCCGTGGACCGCCGACACCTCCAGCCCGGTCATCCACCTGAGCTGGCACGGCCAGCGCCGCATCGCATCCCTGATCCTGCACCCGGCCACCGGCCTGCCGTCCGCGCCGGTGACCGTCGAGGTGACCAGCCCGGACGGCACGCGGCGGGCCAGCATCGGGCCGGGCGGCCTGGTGCGGTTCGCGCCGCTGACCACCAACCGGATCGACGTGTCCTTCCCTGGCGTGCACGCCGCCACGATCGTGACCCTGACGGGCCAGCTCGAGGCGCTCCCCGTCCGGCTGGACCAGCTCTCGGTGCCCGCCCTGGCCGGGCTGCGCGCGGTCACCCCGGACGAGCAGGCGAGGTTCACCCTGGCGTGCGGGCAGGGCCCGGCGCTGACGATCGACGGGCGCGTGTACCAGACGGCCGTCGGCGGCACGATCGGTGACCTGAGCGAGTATCTCCCGCTGCAGGTCAGGCTGTGCGCTCCAGAGGGTGCGCTCAGCCTCGGCGCGGGTTCGCACACGCTAGCCGCCGCGACGCCCGGCACGTTCGCGGTCACCGACGTCAGCCTGTCGAGCGTCCACGCGGCCGCCCGGCCCGGTGCCTCCCGCGCCGTGAACGTCCGCAGCTGGCAGAGCGACCAGCGCCGGGTCAGCGTCGCCCCGGGAGCGGCCTCCTACCTGGAGGTTCACGAGAACTACAACCCCGGCTGGACCGCGGCGCTGGACGGGCAGCGGCTCCCGCCGGTCCGCCTCGACGGCTGGCAGCAGGCCTTCATCCTGCCGGCCGGACCAGGTGGCACGGTCACGCTCACCTTTGCCCCGGCCGCGACCTACCACCTCGTCCTGATCGTCTCGGTGCTGGCTGCCGCCCTCCTGCTCGCCGTCGTGGCGTGGTCCTTCACGCTTGGCCGGCGCGGGGCCCTGCCAATCGAGACGGGGACAGCAGGCTGGTCGCCGCCGCCGGCCGGCGACGGGCGCGCCTGGCCCCGGCTGCTGGCCGTCGCCGCGCTGATCCTGGTGGCGGGCGGCCCGGTGGCCCTCGCCGTTCCGCTGCTCGCGTACCTGGCCGGCCTGCCGCCGTGGCGGACCGGCCCGGCGGTCGCCCGGGACCCGGCCACGCGGATGCCCGCGCTCGCCCTCGGCGCCATGCTCGCGTCCGGACTGCTGTGCGCGGTGCGCCCCTTCGGCGATGGTCTGCTGGGCCCGTTCGGCTGGCTGGCCCAGGCGTGCGCGCTCGTCGCGCTGGCCGCCGCGCTGACTCCGGCGGTGGCCGTCCCGGCCCGGCTCCGCCCGGCCGCCGGGGAAGACGCCAGCGGAGGAAGGCCGGTGAGCGCCGCCTCCGTCACGGGGATCCCGCTGGCGCTGCTGGCCACCACGGCCTACAACGTGGGGCTGGTCCTGGAGAAGCGGGCCCTGACGCAGATGCAGGCGCTCGACCTGCGCCGGCTGGGGCGCGTGATCGCCAGCCTGGCGACCAGCCGGGCGTGGCTGGCCGGGTTCGCGCTGATGCTCACCGGGCTGGCCTGCCAGACGGTGGTGCTGACGGTCGAGCCGGTCAGCGTGGTGCAGCCGGTGCTCGCCTCCGGCGTGGTGCTGGTCCTGGTGCTCTCCCGGCTGGTGCTGCGGGAGCGCCTGCGCGCCAGCGAGGCCTGGTGCGTGGCGGCGATCGCCGTGTGCCTGGTCGCGCTCGCCCTGTCCGCGACGAGCACCGAGGTCGGCCGTCACGCCAGCCCAGGGGCGATGGCGGCGGTCATGGTCCCCTCGGTCATCGTGGGCCTGCTGGCCGCGGCCGGCCCGCTGTTCGCTCACCGCCGCCAGCCCGGCACTTCGATGACCGGGGTCTGGTCGGGCGTCGGCACCGGCCTGCTCTACGGGGTCGCCGCGCTCGCGATCAAGGGGCTCTCCGGCATCCTGGCCGGCCACCAGACGGCAGGGGGCATCGTCGTCGGCGTCCTCTCGTCGCCGTACCTGTACGTGCTGGGCGGCAGCCTGGCCGTCGCGATGCTGCTCTTCCAGGCCGCGCTGCAGGCGAGCCGGGCGTCGATCTTCGTCCCGGTGTCCGCCGTCACAGGCAGCGTGTACTTCATCATCGCGGGCACCTGGCTGTTCCACGAGCGCCTGCCGACCAGCCCGGGCCAGCTCGGCCTGCGCGTGGCCGGGATCGCGCTGGCCGGCCTGGTGCTCATCTCTCTATCCCGGCAGGCGCCGGAGAGGGAGCCGTCGTCCGGCGACCTGGCCGAGGTGAGGAGATGACGATGGCCCTGGAGCAGCCCCTGCTCGACGTCCTCGTGTGTCCGATCGACAAGCGCGGCCTGCTCTACTTCGCCGACGACGCGGTGCTGTACAACCCGCGGTTGCGCCGGCTCTACCGGATCGAGAACGGCGTCCCGCTCATGCTGCCCAGGCAGGCCGAACCGGTACCCGACGAAGAGCACATCCGGCTGATGAAGTACGCCAGGCTCGGCCAGGCCACCGTCACGGCCGGCGAGGCCGGGCTGCTGGCCGATGACCAGGCGTAAATCGTTACCCTGCACACCCCGCCGCCCAGGCCTGCACGCATCCCGAGGCACCGCCGTGGCTGAGGACCACCGCGACGGTGATGAGCGCGACGGAGACCACCAGCCACACCAGCGGTGCGGACCATGGCCGAGGTGTGCGGCCCGGCCGGCGTCTTGGGCTGCGCCGCGGCGGGTGCCGCAGCAGGCCCCTGGTCCGCTCGCGCGCGGGCATTTCCTCACCCGACGCTAGCCGGCTGAAGGTGGCCAGCAGCGAGGCGAGCGCGGGATCGGAATCACCCAGCCCGATCTCAATGGACTCCAGGGCCAGCTGCTCCCATCGGCCGTGGCCGTTCATGATGGGTCAGTCGTCGGCGTCATCTGATTGCTCCTTAAGGCCGCGCTGGTCCCTAGGCTGCGCCCCCGCGCTTTCGGCGGGCCTTCGCCGACCGATAGCGGAAAGATGGCCCGAACGCCGTTTCCGGCGGGCCAGTGTCACACTGGGGGCATGCCGACACCAGAGGCGGCGGAGTTCAGGATTCTCGGGCCGCTTGAGGTTGGGATCGGCGAACTCCGGCTTGAGCTGGGTGGTACCCGGCAGCAGGTTGTGCTGGCCATGCTGCTGCTCAGCGCCAACGGCTCGGTCAGCGTGGACCGGCTGGAGGAGGCGATCTACGGCGAGGATCTGCCGCCGACGGCGCGGGCCCAGGTGCAGATCAGCATCTCCGCGCTCCGGCGGCTGCTGGCCGCGCACGCCCCTGAGGTCGCCATCTCCACGCAGGCGCAGGGCTACGTCCTGCAGGTCGAGGCCGCCCGGCTGGATTGGAGCAGGTTCGAAGAGCTAGTCGCCGCGGGCCGGACGGCACGCGAGGGCGGTCGCCTGGACCAGGCGGCGACGAGCTACCGCGACGCGCTCCGGCTGTGGCGGGGGCCGACCCTGGAGGGTATCGACAGCCTGCACATCCGGGCCGCGGCAGCCCGGCTCGATGAGCAGCGGGCCGCCGCCATCGAAGACCGGCTGGCCCTGGAACTTGACCTGGGCCGGCATCATGAGCTGGTCGGTGAGCTGACCGAGCTGGCCTGGCGGTATCCGCTGCGCGAGCGCGTGGCTGGCCAGCTGATGCTGGCGCTCTACCGCTGCGGCCGGACCGCCGAGGCGCTCGCGGTCTACCAGCAGACCAGGCGGATGATGATCGACGAGCTGGGCCTGGAGCCCGGTGCCCCACTGCAGCGGCTCGAGCACGACATCATCACCGGCGACCCCGGCCTGGACCCGCCGGACCGAGGTTCCGGCACGGTCGCGCTGCCGCCGGCCAGGCGGCGGACCCCGCGACTGCTGCCCGCCGACATCGCTGACTTCACCGACCGGGCCGAGCACGTCAGCCAGATCCATCACCGGCTGGCCGGGACCGGCCAGGCCGGGCTCGCGGTCCCGGTGGTGGTGATCACCGGTCAGGGCGGCGTGGGCAAGACCAGCCTGGCCGTGCACGCGGCGCACGGCGTGGCCGGGTCGTTCGGCGACGGGCAGCTGTTCGCCGACCTGCACGCCGGGGCCGCCCATCCGGTGGGCCCGATGCAGGTGCTCGAGCGGTTCCTGCGCGCGCTCGGCGTGCCGGGCCCGCAGATACCCGATGGCCTGGATGAGCGGGCCGAGGCGTACCGCGACCTGCTGGCCGACCGCAAGGTGCTGGTCGTGCTGGATGACGTGGCGGACGAACGCCAGGTTTCCCCGCTGCTTCCTGGCAGCAGCTCCGCCGCGGTGCTGATCACCAGCCGGAGCCGACTCGCCGGACTGGCCGGCGCCACCCGCATCGAGGCGAACGTGCTCGATGCGGGGCAGTCCCTGGCCCTGCTGGGCCGCATCGCGGGCTCCGGCCGGGTGCAGGCTCAGGCCCGGGCCGCGGCGGCGGTCGCCCGCCAGTGCGGGCACCTGCCGCTGGCGCTGCGGATCGCCGGCGCGCGGCTGGCGGCCCAGCCGCACCGCGACTTCCAGCAGCTCGCCGACCGGCTGGCCGACCAGACCCGTCGCCTCGACGAGCTGGAGCACGGCGAGCTGGGCGTACGGGCGAGTATCTCGCTCAGCTACCAGGGCGCCAGCGAGCAGGCCAGGGTCCTGCTGCGGCGACTGGCCCTGCTCGAAGCTCCGGTGTTCTCCGGGTGGGTGACCGCCGCGCTGCTGGATCAGCCGCCCGCCAGCGCCGAGGACGTGCTCGACGAGCTGGTCAACGCCCACCTCGTCGAGGCTTCCGGCACGTCCGGCCAGTACCGGTTTCACGAGCTGATCGGCGTGTTCGCCCGGGAGCGCCTGGCCGCGGAGGAACCGGCGGCCGAGCGTGCGGCCGCGCTGGAGCGCGCGCTCGGCGTCCTGCTTTACCTCGCCGACCAGGCCCGCCACCACTACTACGGCGGCTCCTACCTGCCCGTCCGCACCCGTCCGCCGAGGTGGCCGCTGCCCGGCACGCTGGCCGGGCAGCTCGCCCGCGACCCGCTGGGCTGGTACGAGCGGGAGCGGGGCGGGCTGATCTCGGGGGTGCGCCAGGCGGCCGAAGCCGGGCTGGTCGACCTGTGCTGGAGCCTGGCCACGACGGCGGAAGCGCTGTTCGAGGCTCGCAGCTATCTCGACGACTGGTCGGAGGTCGTCGATATCGCCCTGCAGGCCACCCGCGACGCCGAGCACGTCCGCGGTGAGGCGGCCATGCGGTACTACCTGGGCTCGCTCCGCCAGGAACAGGGACGGTTCGACGCGGCTCGACGGGAGTTCGACGCGGCCGCCCGGATGTTCCGTGACGCCGGTGACGAGCATGCCTTCGCGCTGGTGATCCGCAACATCGCGTTTATCGACCGCGTCATGGGGCGGCTCGGCGAATCCGCCCGGGGCTATCAACAGGCTCTGGCCATTTTCCGCAAGACAGGTGACCAGGTCGCCGTCGCTTACGTGCTGCAGAGCCTGGCCCGGGGCCACCTCGAGTCAGGTGCACCAGATCAGGCCCGGGAGCTGCTGGCCGAGGCTCTGCGGCTGATCCGGGAGGTGCCGTGCGGGCGAGTCGAGGCGCAGGTGCTGTATTCCGCCGGGGAGGTTTACCTCGAGACCGGCGAGCTGGCCGAGGCGGCCAGCATGTTCGATCGGGCGCTGGCCCAGGTCCGCGAGGTCGGCGACGAGAACGGGGAGGCGCACGTCCTGTGGGGCGTGGGCATCGTGCTGCTCCGGCAGGGCGAACTCAGCCGGGCGCACGACGCGCTGGAACGCGCCAGGGAACTGGCCGACGCCGCCGGCGTACCGCTGGCGGCCGCCCGGGCCCTGCTCGCGCTGAGCGAACTGGCCCTGGCCAGCGGCGACCCGGCCCAGGCGGTCGTCGCGGCCCGGCAGGCCCGCGCCGCCTTCGCGGAGATGGGAGCCAGCCTGCGCGAAGCCGAGACGCTCACCCTGCTCGCCGCAGCCCACCGGGCGCACGGGGACGCGGCCGCCGCGGAAGCCGCGTCGGCCCGGGCCGCGGCCCTGCGCGCCGGCGATCCGGCCGGCTAGCCCAACGGCTAGCCCGGCAGCTCGTACACGGTCAGCCCGGGCTGGTCCACCAGGACGACCGCTCCGGGCAGCCGCGCTCCGGCCGGCTGGTCTTGGGGCCCGGGGCCGTCCGCGTCGTCCACCACGAACCTCACCCCGGCCGCGGCCAGCGCCGCGGTCAGCGGGCCGCCCCCGCGGATGACGCCGTCGAGCCTGCGCGCCCGCGGGTCGTCGGGCGCCAGCTCGACATCGCCGACCCGGGTGCCGTCGTTCCAGATCACCGGCCGCGACAGCAGCCGGGACCAGGGATCGAGCACGACCTCGCCGTGGTTCCAGTACGGCGTGCGGTAGGTCTCCCACGGCAGGAGCAGCACGCTCCCGCCGGCCGGGCTGGCGTCGATGAGGCGCGCCGCGGCCAGCCACCCGGCCGGGTATTCGGCGGGGCGGAGCCGCCCGGCGGCACCCCAGGCCAGGCCGGGCAGCAGCAGCACGGGCGCGAGCACCGCGAAGACCCCGAGCAACGCCCCGGCCGCGTCCACGCGGCCTCGGGACGCGCGCGGGGTTATCACCGAGCCGGCCGCGTCCACGCCGCCCCGGGACGTCCGCGGCGTCATCACCCAGCCGACCGCGTCCACGCCGCCCCGGAACGTCCGCGGCGTCATCACCCAGCCGACCGCGACGCCCAGCCCGGCCGCCTCGGCGAGGGCCAGCGGCGCCACGAACTGCTGGCCGTCGCGGAGCACGGCGAAGCCCGGCCACGCGCCGATCAGCGACCTGAGCAGGTCCCGGCCCACCGCGGTCACCCCGATGCTGGCCAGCACCAGCCCGGCGATGGCGGCCACGCCCAGGCCGGGCCAGCGGTGCTGACCCGGGGGGACGACCCTGCTGGCCTGGCCGCCTGTGGCGGCGGGCCCAGACCCCCCCGCACGGGCATGCGGCCGGGCGATCGCCGCGTATCCGGCCAGCGCGATGATGACGACGGCGAGCCACAGCGCAGACCACGCCCCGCCGTAGGCCTTCGGTACCGTCTGCGCGTTCCAGTCCCCGCCCAGCATCAACAGGCTGCCAATGCTGCCGAACGGCGTGTCGGCGCGGGCCGCAAACGCCGCTACGCTCGCGGGGTCCACGTAGACCGCGTGCAGCAGGGACGGGATGAACCACGGCAGGCTGCCCAGGGCCAGGGCGGTCAGGCCGATGACCGCCCGGCGGAGACCGCCCGCGAGCAGGACCCCGGGCAGCACCACGAGCGCGGTGACCGCCATCGCGGCGAACCCGCCGATGACGGCGGGCAGCATCGCCAGGCCCAGCCGTCCGGTTCCGCGCCACGACGGCAGGTCGGGGGCGAGCACCGCCCGCAGGACCCAGGGCAGGCCCGCGTACCCCAGGAGCAGCGCCCACTGGCCGATGATCAGCCGCTCGGCCACGTACGGGTTCCAGGCGTAGCACACCCCGGCCGCGAGCCGGGCGAGCCACGGCTCGCGGTCCAGCAGCGCGACCGCGCCGGAGCAGGCGAGCACGAAGATGGCCAGCAGCACCACCTTCTGCACGACGTCCGCCGGCAGGACCCGGGACGCCACGGCGATCACGAGGTCGCTGGGTACCGCGCGCGGCGGGGCCAGGCCGGGCAGGGCGGCGGAGAACGGCTCGCGGGGGACGAACACCATGTCGTAGCTGAGCAGGAAACCCCGCCCGAGCCCGGGCCCGAGGGCCAGCAGTCCGAGGCCGAGCCCCAGGGCGGCGCCGACGACCCCGGTGCCGGACACGGCCGCGCGCGCGCCTGCGGCCGGGCTTTCGCCTAGCCAGCCCTCCCGCTCCAGCGCGCGCACCGGGTGCTCCGGCGCCTAACCCATCCGGCTCGAGTCGATCTGGTCCAGGTCGCCGTTGAACCCGCCGATGCCGTTGGTGGCGCCTCCGCCTCCGGACCACTGCCACATGAGGGCGTGGCTGCTGGAGCTGGTCTGGCCGCCGAAGAACTGCGCGCACGGGCCGGATCCGTGATTCAGGCACCAGCCGGACGGATAGGCGCCGGTGTAGTTGGTGGTCTCGGGCTCGTAGGTCCATTCATAGGTGGTCGGGATCAGCGAGTCGGTCCCGGTGCCGAAGATCGTGGTCCAGACGCTCGCGGTGGAGTAGACGCCCACCTTGTACGAGGAGTGGGCGGTGACGTAATCGGCGAACCCGTTGAAATCGGCGCGGGCCACGGCGGTCGGGATGCCGCGCTGCCTGATCACTCCGCTGCACGCCGAGGTGTAGACGTCGTTCCAGCCGTTGTCCGGCGCGGGCGCGATGCCCGGTAGCTCGACGTCCATCCAGACGACGTGGTAATCGAAGGCGCCCTTGGCGATATCGGCCAGCGCCCGGGCGGCCTGCTGCGCGCCCCAGGCGCTGGCCTCGGCGGTGCTCCCGTTGTAGTGCGGGTCCACACCGGGCCCGCCCATGAACCAGTACGCGCCATCGCCGACGCCCTTGCCGTACTTGGTGAAGTCGGCGTGCGCCTTCGCGGCGTCGCTGGCGTCGAAGGCGATGAAGCCGCCCTTGCAGCCCAGCCAGTACGCCCAGTTCCCGGTCATCCCGATGTACCCGCCGTAGGCCCCGCCCAGGAACGGCATGGTGTACGGGGCGCCGCCCGGGACCGAGACCGGGAAGCTGTCGGTGCCCCACCAGAATCCGGGGGGACCATCGCCGGCCGGCCGCGCCTGCGCCGCGACCGCCGGGGTGAGCAGGAGCAGGGCCGCTCCCGCCGCGAGTGCGCCGCGGGTCAGCCACGACCGCTTCATGTCGCCTCCACATGGTCTGTTCGTCGCTGGCCCGCCCACCCTATAGGTTGGCGGGGCGGTAAATCGCCGCGGGACAATCCAGGAGGGCCGTGATGTCCGAGCAGGCGATACGGGTGGAGCGGTCGGGGGCGGTCAGCACGGTCCTGCTGTATCGGCCCGCGCGGCGCAACGCGGTCGACGGGCCGACCGCGGCCGCTCTGGCGCAGGCCTTCCGGGCGTTCGACGCGGATCCCGCGGCGGCCGTGGCGGTGCTGCACGGCGAGGGCGGGGTGTTCTGCTCGGGCGCTGACCTGACCACGATGGGCACCGAGCACGGCAACCGGGTCGCCGAGGACGGGGACGGGCCGATGGGGGTGACCCGGCTGCGCCTGTCCAAGCCGGTTATCGCGGCGGTGTCCGGGTACGCGGTGGCCGGCGGGCTGGAGCTGGCCCTGTGGTGTGACCTGCGGGTGGCCGACGAGACCGCCGTGTTCGGCGTGTTCTGCCGGCGCTGGGGCGTCCCGCTGATCGACGGCGGGACGGTGCGGCTGCCCCGGCTCATCGGGACCAGCCGGGCGATGGACATGATCCTGACCGGGCGGGCCGTGGACGCCGCCGAGGCGGCCGCGATTGGACTGGCCAACCGCGTGGTCCCGGCCGGTCGGGCCCTGGCCGCGGCGCAGGAGCTGGCGGCCCAGCTCGCCTCGTTCCCGCAGGCCTGCCTGCGCAGCGACCGCGCGTCCGTCCTGGACGCCGACGGCCTGGGCGAAGCCGCGGCGCTGGCCGCGGAGTTCGCGCACGGGCAGGTGCCGCTGGCGGAGGAGGCGGGTGCGGGCGCCGCCCGGTTCACGGCGGGCGCGGGCCGGCACGGGTCACTGGGACGCTGACCGCGACCGGCCGGTGACGGGTCCTGGGGGTCGCTGACCGCGACCGGCCGGGGAGCGACGCGAGGCGCCGGGTTATCGTGCGTCATAGATGTTCACTCGCTGCCTCAGGTCGAGGGCGGCCGGGGTCGCGCTGGTAGTCCTGACCCTGGCCGCGGCGTCGGCCTGCACCTCGACGTCGACCGGTCCGGGGGTGCACACGACGACACGAGCTCCGGGCCCGGCTTCGACGGCCACCGGGCCGCGGGCCACGGCGATGACGGACATCAGCGCCGGGTGCGCGGGCAACAGCTCAGAGGTCGAGGAGGCCTTCGCCCCGCCCACCTACGTCTACGCGGAGTGGATCGGGTGCGGCGGTATCGGCTTCGCGCGCTCGACCGACGCCGGCCGGCACTTCGGTGCCGCGCAGACCGTACCGGGCTCGCGGGGCGCCAGCTGGGACCCGGCCATCACCGTGGCGGCCGACGGGACCGTGTACGCCGCCTTCATGCACGCGACCGGCCACTCCTCCATCGTGTCCGGCCACCCGGTGGTGTCCGTCTCCCGCGACCACGGCGCGAGCTTCGCGCAGGTCCACCAGGTCCTGCCGCCCGCGCCCGGCAACTGGGGCGACCGGGACTTCATCGCGGCGGGCCCGGGCGACCGGCTGTTCCTGACCTGGGATTACGGCCCCTCCGCGACCGAGGTCAAGACCCTGTGCGGTAAGGGCGGCAGTTGCGCCTACTCCAGAGGCGACCTGAACGCCGTCATCCAGACCTCCGGCAACGGCGGGGCGACCTGGGGGCCCATCGTCCATCTGGAACCGGGGTTCCCGCTCGGCGGCGGGTACAGCGCCCCGCTCGTGGTGAGCCCGGACGGCGACGTCGACGTGCTCTACGTCGCGCACCCGACCGACCCGGGGACCGACGCCGTGCACCCCGGCTATGAGTACTTCACCTCGTCCGCGGACGGGACGCACTGGCCCGCCGCCCCGCAGCGGCTCTGGCCCGGCGCGGGGTCGCTGTCCGTGCCCGAGTGGTGGATCGACGGGGACATCAGCGCCGACGCCGCGGGCAACCTGTACGCCACGTGGGATACCCAGACCGCCGGCGGGGACATCGGCTGGCTGACCTACTCGCGGGACGGCGGGCGGACCTGGTCCGCCCCGCTCCGGGTCACGCCGGACACCGACCTCGCCCCGCACATCGTCGAGTCGGCGGGAGGCCGGGCCGGCGTCGCCTACGTCGCGTGGCAGACCAGCGCGCCCGCGCCGGGCTACGCCACCTACCTGCGCCCGTTCTCCATCCAGCGCGGCTGGCTCGGACCCGCCATCAGGGTGTCCGGCGCGTACGGGAACCGCGCGATCTGGCCGGGCGACACGTTCGGCATCGCCCTGCTGCCGAGCGGCAGCATCTCCATGACCTGGGGCAGCGCCGTCGGGACCAGCAAGCACTCCGCGATCTACTCCGCCGTAGTGACGATCTGAAGGAGCCACCGTGAACGACTACCCGGCGCATCGTATCG
This sequence comes from uncultured Actinomycetes bacterium, assembly GCA_963795795.1. Taxonomy (GTDB): domain Bacteria; phylum Actinomycetota; class Actinomycetes; order Streptosporangiales; family Streptosporangiaceae; genus Palsa-504. Next base: position 116,560 of record CAWCJS010000007.1, read on the forward strand.
AGGTCAACCACGTCGAGCCCGTACCGCGCCGCATCCGGGCCTACCTGAACGGCGAAAAGGTCCTGGACACGACCGGGGCCCGGTACGTCTGGGAGCTGCCCTACTACCCGCAGTACTACATCCCGGTCGCCGACGTGCGCCGCGACCTGCTCGTCCCGGAGGGCCAGGCCCAGCAGACCGGCCGCGGCGTCGCCGAGGTACACGGCCTGCGGGTCGGCGAGGTGCACCGGCCGCGGGCGGCCAAACTGATCACCGAGTCCGCGATCGGCGGCCTGCCCGGCACGGTCCGCTTCGACTGGGGGGCGCTGGACGCCTGGTTCGAGGAAGACGAGCAGGTCTTCGTGCACCCGCGTAACCCCTACTCGCGGGTCGACGCCGTGCGCTCGGACCGTCCGGTGCGCGTCGAGCTGGACGGGCTGGTGCTGGCCGACTCGCCGTCACCGGTGATGGTGTTCGAGACCGGGCTGCCGACGCGCTATTACGTCAGCCGGATCCACGTCAACTTCGCGCACCTGATCCCGAGCGCCACCGAGACCGCGTGCCCGTACAAGGGCGTGACCAGCGGATACTGGTCGGTCCGGGTCGGCGAGGAGGTCCATCAGGACGTGGCCTGGGCGTACGACTTCCCCACCCGCGAGCTGCTGCCGATCGCCGGGATGATCGCGTTCTACAACGAGATGGTCGACACCTTCGTCGACGGCCAGTTGCTCGAGCGGCCGCACACGCACTTCTCCCGGACCGCGGCCAGCCAGCGGGCCTAGCGGTCAGCCGGTGCGGGCGGCCTGGTCGTCGCCGGGGATGCCGCGCTCGGCCTCGGTGATCGCCCGAGCGGCGTCCAGCGAGCCGGCCCACAGGTCATCGAGGAACTCGCGGAGGGCGGCCAGCCCCTCCGCGCGGGCCCGGTAGAGCCGGCGGGTGCCTTCCCGGCGCTCGGTCAGCAGCCCGGCGTTCTTCAGGACGGTCAGGTGCTGGCTGACCGCGGTCCTGGTGACGTCGAACGCCTCGGCGATCTGCCCGGCAGCCAGCTCGTCGTGCGCGACCAGCTTCAGGATGGCCCGCCGGCGCGGCTCGGCGATCGCCCGCAGCGCCTCGTCGGCCGCGCCCTCCGCCCGACCCATGATCTCCGCTCCTTTGTTAGAAAGCACGAACGTTAGCAATAACGAACAGATTGGTCAAGGCTGGACAGTGGTTCCGCGCTGGTCCGAGACTGGCGTCATGGTGACCCAGGGCGAGTTCGACCAGTTGCTCGAGGTACTCCGCGATTTCGTCCGGCACGAGGTGATGCCGGCCGAGGCCGCGATCGACGAGTCCGACGAGATCCCGGCCCGGCTGATCGCGCAGGCCAAGGAGATGGGCCTGTACGGGTACGCGCTGCCGACCGAGTACGGCGGCCTGGGCCTGTCGGTGGAACAGCAGGTGCGGGTGACGATCGAACTCGGCTACACCTGCCCGGCGTTCCGGTCGCTGTTCGGGACGAACAACGGGATCGCCGGGCAGGTCCTGGTCGCGGCCGGGACCGAGGAGCAGCGCAAGGGATGGCTGCCGCGGCTGGCCTCCGGCGAGGTGGTCGCCTCGTTCGCGCTAACCGAGCCGGACGCGGGCTCTGACCCGAGCCGGCTGGTCACCACCGCACGGCCGGACGACGGGGGCTGGGTCATCGACGGCCTCAAGCGGTACATCACCAACGCCCCGGCGGCGGGGGTGTTCATGGTGTTCGCCCGCACCGACCCGCAGGCGCCGCCCGGCAAGGGGATCGGGGTGTTCATCGTGCCGGCGCACGCCGACGGGGTGGCCGTCGCGGCCAAGGACCACAAGATGGGCCAGGCGGGAGCCTGGACCGCCGACGTCGTGTTCACCGGCGTCCGCGTGCCCGCGGACGCGCTCGTCGGCGAGGCGCCGCAGGCGGGCTACGCCACGGCCATGCAGAGCCTCGCGCACGGCCGGCTCACGATCGCGGGCCTGTGCGTGGGGGTCGCGGCCCGGCTGATCGACGAGAGCGTCTCCTACGCCAAGGAGCGCTCCCAGGGCGGCCGGAAGATCGGCGAGTACCAGCTCGTCCAGGCCATGCTGGCCGACTCGCAGACCGAATACCTCGCCGCGCGGTCGCTGGTCCTGGACGCGGCCCGGCAGTACGACGCGGGCACCGACCGCCGGCTCGCCCCGTCGGCGGCCAAGTACTTCGCGAGCGAGGCCGTGGGCCGGATCGCCGACCGCGCGGTCCAGATCCACGGCGGCTCCGGGTACATCCGCGGGGTGCCGGTCGAGCGGCTGTACCGCGACGTCCGGCTGTTCCGGATCTACGAGGGCACCAGCCAGATCCAGCAGCTGGTGATCGCGAGGGAACTCCTGCGCTGATCCGGCCCGCGACGGCGCCCGGCTCAGCGAGATAAGGCCGTGTCCGGCCCGTGCTGGGGTGACCACCCACGGTTAGCAATCGTTTGCAACCCTTCTGCACCCGACCGGGCAACCGTCCGGCTACCTGGGCGCGGGACTGTATCAGCAAGACGAATCACGCTCCGGGCTAGTGACCACAGCCCCAGGCAGTGAGCCCGTTCCACGACAGAAAGAGGTGGCAGTCGATGGACCGCACTCGCACCGCGGTTTCAGCGGAACTGAGCCTGGGACTGGTCCGGCCGGAGAACACGATCGTGCCGCTGATGGCCAGCCTGCACTACACCCGCCACGACCCGTACGCCGTCAAGATGGCGTTTCACGTCGGGACGGGGGAGCCGGTGGAGTGGACCCTCGCCCGCGAACTACTCGCGGCAGCCCTGCACTCTCGCGAGGGTATCGGCGACGTGCAGGTCTGGCCATCAGCGGCATCGGGTGACCCGGAGGCGGGCGGGGAGGGGACCGCCTCCGGGCACGGCATCGTGAACATCGCGATGACCTCACCGTTCGGGCACGCGCAGTTCGAGGCGCCCGCGCCGGCCATCGCCGCGTTCTTGCGCCGCACGTACCAGATCGTCCCCGAGGGCCACGAGACGGACTGCATCGACTTCGACGCCGAACTCGAGGAAATCCTGAGCCAGGCCTGACCGGCGCGCTCTGCTGGCCAGGCCCTCCCCGAGGGCTCTGCTGGCCAGGCCCTCCCCGAGGGCTCTGCTGGCCAGGCCCTCCCCGAGGGGCGGTCGCTACCAGGCCGTCCCCGAGGGGGGCGGGACGATCGGCGGGACGATGGCCTCGATCAGGTGCGGTCCCGGCTCGGCGTAGGCCCGGCGTAGTTCCGCGTCAAGATCCTCGGCCGTGGTGACGCGAACCGCGGGAACCCCGAGCCCCGCGCTGATCTGCGTGAAGTCGGGAGTCGGACCAGACAGGTCGAGCATCTGCGCGGCGCGCTCGCCCGCCCGCCCCGCGTTGGTGCGGGCCAGTTCCATCCGCAGGATCGCGTAGGCGGCGTTGTTGATGAGAACCGTGGTGACGTCGAGACGCTCGCGCGCCTGGGTCCACAGCGCCTGGATGGTGTACAGCGCGCTCCCGTCCGCCTCCAGCGACACGACGGGCCGGTCCGGGGCCGCGATCGCCGCGCCGGTGGCCACCGGCAGGCCCTGCCCGATCGAGCCGCCGGTGAGGGTGAGCAGGCTGTGGCGCGGCGCGGCGGCCAGGGCCGTGGGCAGCGCCCACCCCGACGTGTTGGCCTCGTCGACGACGATGGCGTGCTCGGGCAGCGACGCGGCGACCGTGTTGGCCAGGCTGATCGCGGTCAGCGGTCCCGGCTCTGCGGCGGGCGGCGTGGCCTTCGTCAGGATCGGCTCCGTGCCAGCGGCGACCTCGCCAGCCAGCAGGTCCAGCGCGGCCTCGACATCCTGGTCGGCGTCGGCCAGGACGCTGACCGTACAGCCGTCCGGCACCAGGTCGCCGCCCTGGCCGGGGTAGGCGAAGAACGACACGGGCGACCGGGCCCCGGCCAGGACCAGGTGGCGCACCCCGGCCAGCTGGGTCTCGGCCACCTCGATCAGGTAGGCCAGCCGGTCGACGTTGGGCACCCCGGCGCCGCGCTCTATCCGCGCCGGGAACGTCTCGGCGAGCAGCCTGACCCCGGTGGCGGCGCCGATGCGGCTGGCCGCCCGCAGCCCGCGTTCGGTCAGCGCCTTCCCGCCGAGCAGCAGCATCGCGTCCGCACCGGAGGAAACGGCGTGGGCTGCGGCCGAGATCTGGCCGCCGGGAGCCTCCGGCGGCGGTACGGCCGCCCGCGGCGCGGCGAGCGCGGCGCCGTCGCCCCACGATACGTCGGCCGGGAGGACCAGGGTGGCGACCATACCGCGGCGGGCCGCCGCGACGGCGCGCATCGCGTCCTGCGCCAGGTCACGGGTGGTGCCGCTGGTGTGCACCCACCCCGAGACGGTCCGCGCCAGGGCCTCGATGTCCGACTGGAGCGGCGCGTCGTAGCGGACGTGGCCGGTGGCGTGGGCCCCGACGATGTTCACCACCGGGGTACAGGCCCGACGCGCGTTGTGCAGGTTGGCCAGCCCGTTGGCGAGGCCGGGGCCGAGGTGGAGCAGGACCGCGGCGGCAGGCCCGCGATCCGCGCGTACCCGTCGGCGGCGCCGGTCGCGACGCCCTCGAACAGCGCCAGGACCCCGCGCATCTCGGGCACGGAGTCCAGGGCGCTGACGAAGTGCATCTCCGACGTACCTGGGTTCATGAAGCAAACGTCGACGCCCGCGCCGACCAGGCTGCCGATCAGGGCCTGTGCACCGTTCACGGCCCCGATCGTAGCGGCCTAGTTCTGTACCGGCCTACTTCTGTCCGGCGGGTTCGGGTTCGGCCTGGCTGGCGGTCCCGCTCGCGGCCTGCCGGTTCCAGTCTCGCCAGATGAGCTTGTGGACGGGGATCCAGCGGGGGATGTCGCGCAGGCCGGGGATGAACGGGATGGCCAGCAGGAGGAGGGTGGCGGCGCCGGTGAGGTAGATGGCGATCAGGTCGGCGTTGGCGGAGGTCCGGAAGCCGGGCAGCTGGTACCAGAGCTGGTACAGCCACAGCCACGGCTGGCCGGGGTAGCTGCCGGTCTCGTTCATGATGCCCCACTGGCTGCCGGTCAGGTTCATGCTCTGGGCCAGGCCGGCGTAGTACATGCCGTCGTTGAGGAACATCAGCGGCAGGGTGTAGTTGGTGCCGTAGAACGCCTGCTGCGCGATCAGGTCCGCGTCGATCGCGCCGGAGCGGGCCAGGGCCAGCTCGCTGGCGAGCATGACCGGGACGGGACCATCATTCGCCGGCGGGACGACCGGGGCGCCGCCGGTGAAGGTGACCTTCTGGACCGCGGTGCCGTAGTTGGTGGCCCAGGTGTTCTGCTGGCTGGCGGACGCGGCGGTGTAGGTGGCCAGGGCCGCGGCCAGGGCCGGGTTGCCGGGGGCCACGGCGGCCAGCGGCTTGACCACGAAGGCGCGGGCGGTGTCGATGGGCTGTGTCACCCCGAACCAGCCCGCGGGGGCGAACCCGATGTGCTGCGGGCTGCCGTTGGTGTTGTACGGCGGGCCGTACCCGCCGGTCAGGGTGTTGCCGGTCAGCTCGCTGGCGGCGGTGCCGAGGAAGTCGGCCGGAGCCGCCTTGGCCCAGCTGGCCACGGTGACCGGCGGGACGTCCGGCGAGGACAGCAGCGCGGCCAGGGCGACCGTCAGGATCAAGATGACCACCGCGGCGATGCTGCCCTCCTTCAGGATGTCGTAGCGCTTGGTCGGGCCGCGCCACGGCGCCCGGTCGGCCCGCCGCAGCGCGGTCAGGGCCCGGCGCCCGCGCGGCATCGTGGCCGGCAGCGGGTGGCTGACCCCGCGGACGCGGACCAGCAGCACGTGCGCGCCCACGATCGCGACCAGGATGATCGGGACCAGGACCACGTGCCACAGCAGCATCTGGCCGAAGTTCATCAGGTTGAAGAACGCGCCCGAGCCCGGCCGCGTTGAACGCGTCCTTGCCGTTGGTGGCGATCCACTGGGAGTCGAAGTTCTGCTGGGACAGGTACCCGGTAAAGCACTCGATGATCGAGGCCACGAACGCGACCACCCCGGTGATCCAGGTCAGGGTGCGCCGGCCGCGCCAGGCGGCCATCCAGAACTTGCCCCACAGGTGGATGACCAGCAGCGCCATGAACAGCTCGACGCTCCACAGGTGCAGGCTGTTGAAGAAGTGCCCGACCGGGTTGGTGTGCCACCAGTCGGTCCCGCCCAGCGCGATCGTGAACCCGGACACGATCGCGACGCCTAGCGCCACCAGCGCCCCGACCCCGAACACGTAGATCCACGAGGAGACGTAGGCCGGCTGGCGGTCCGGCAGCAGCTTGTTCGGTGGCAGCGCGCCCATCACGCCACGCCGCACCCGCGCCGTCCACATCCGCTCATCCCCGGGCGCCGCGGCGTACGGGTCAGCGGAGGAATCCGGACCGGTCACATCCTGCGCCACGTCACCCTGATGGCGACGGCGCCCCGGGAACGGGAGCAGCAGCGCGGCGCCGAAGATAACGACCATCACCGCGATCAGCACGAGGTTCGCGACCGAGATCGTGAAGACGTTCCAGTGCAGGTAGGAGCCAGGCTGGTTCAGGTCGAGGGCCATGGTAGCCAGCCTGTCCGCCGAGGGCCTCCCCTCGTAGAGAATAGGGTCACCCGGCGACAGGGACTAAAGTCCCGGCGCGAACCCGGCCGCGGTCTCGAGGTCGATCCCGGCCGGGTCGCCCGCCCGCCAGGCGATGTGCTGGTCGGGGCGGACCAGGAGGAACTCATCCCGCCACGGGTAGTTCGCGGGCGCCTCGGCGAGGGCGAGCGGGATCGCCCGGCGGCGGGCCAGGCGGACCAGGTCCGCGACGCCCTCGGCGTGCGAGCTCACCGGCCCGACCAGGGTGAACCCGCGGCCGAGGTGGTCGTACAGGGACGAGCCATCCGGCCGCCAGTGGTGCGGCAGCCGCGCGCCAGGCTCGGCCGACGGCGTGTAAGTGGTCACGTCCGCGGCGGAGGCTGGCGCCGGGCTGGATGACCAGTGACCCGGCGGGCTGGATGACCGGCGATCCGGCGTAGGAGTACCCGAGGACCAGCCCGAGGCTGTGGAACTCGGCCCGCTTCGCGCGCTGGATCACCGCCTCGTCCCGCGGCAGCACGTCGGCCAGGAGGCGGTTGTTGGACTCGGCGCTGGCCACGGTGGCCTCGGCCACGCCGCGGCGCTCCGGCTCGTAGCTGGCCAGCAGGCCCGGCGGCGCCCAGCCCCGCTCGACCGCGGCGATCTTCCACGCGACGTTGACCGCATCCCCGACGCAGGTGTTGAACCCGTGCCCGCCGAACGGCGGGTTCACGTGGGCGCTCTCGCCGACCAGGAAGACGCGGCGGTCCCCGAACCGGTCCGCGACCAGCATCCGGGCCGCCCACGGGTCGGTGGCGAGCACCTGGTGGTCGACCTGCGCGCCGACCAAGCCGGTGATGAGCGCGCCGGCGTGCGCCGTGCCGAAGGCCGCCTCGACGCCCGGCAGGATCGCCCACCAGGTGCCGGCCAGGTCCAGCCGGCCGATCAGGCCGGAGGTCGCGTTGGGCCCGGCGCCGACCACCCAGTACTGGACGGCGGGCCCGAGGTGGGTGTCAAGCGACGGGGCGCGGAACACCAGGTTGAAGTTCGGGCGGGGATCGGCGCGCCCGACGTACCGGGCCCCCGCCGCCTCCCGGGTTATGCCGCCCGCGCCGTCGCAGCCGAGCACCCAGCGCGCCCTGATCGGGTAGCCGGAGCCCGCCTCGTCGTTGACGGTTACCGTGACGCCGCCCTCGTCCTGGGTCAGGCCCGTGGCGGCGTGGCCGAGGCGCAGGTCGACGCAGGGCTGACGGCGCAGGTGGCCGCGGAGGACTTCCTCGACGACCGGCTGCGGCACCTGCTGGCCCGGCTCGGCGAACCGGTCGTCCCGGGCGGTCGTCAGCCCGAACGCGCCGTCGAAGTCGGTGATCCGGCGCCCGGCCAGCGACTCGCAGAACGTCACGCGCTGCGACCACGAGACCGGCAGCGGCGCGGCGACGCGCAGCGCGTCCGCGGCGCCCCAGCGACGCAGGTGCTCCATGGTCCGGATGCTGGTGGTCTTGGCCCGCGGCCGGCGGTGCGAGACCTCGACGCGCGGCTCGATCACCACGCAGCGGACGCCGTGGAGGGCGAGTTCCGCGGCGGCGGCCAGGCCCGCCGGGCCGCCGCCCACGACGAGCACCGGCGTGCGCTCGATCCGCGTTTCGTCCGCCATACCCCAAGGGGTATACCATGCCAGGCGTGAACGTGGACAGCCAGGAGCTTGCGGACGTGGTCAAGCGGCTGCGCCGCGCGCAGGGGCAAATCGGCGGCGTGATCAAGATGATCGAGGACGGCCGGGAGTGCCAGGACGTCATGACCCAGCTAGCCGCGGCGGCCCGCGCCCTGGACCGGGCCGGGTTCAAGATCATCGCCAGCGGGCTCTGCCAGTGCGTCCTCGACGAGCAGGCCGGGCGTGACCCGGCCGCGGTCGAACGGGCGGCCGGCGAGCGGGCACGCCTGGAGAAGCTCTTTCTCTCGCTGGCGTGACGGCCGGCCTCCGGGGCGAAGGGGTGCGCGGGGGAAGTGCCAGCGCCGTTCGGGATAAAGGGTGTTTGGAATTTATCCGGGCTCTGCGTTGTACATACCCCTACGGGTATTGAACGCGAGGAGGCGGACGATGGCGACGGTCGAGCTTACGGCCGAAAACTTTGACTCGACGGTGCGCGGCGGCGGCCTGGTTCTCGTCGACTTCTGGGCGGCCTGGTGCGGGCCGTGCCGGATGTTCGGCCCGGTCTTCGAGAAGGCGTCCGAGCGGCACGCCGACGCGGTGTTCGCCAAGGTGGACACCGAGGCGCAGCAGGAGCTCGCGGCGGCGTTCGGGATCTCGTCCATCCCGACGCTGATGATCATCCGGGACGGCTTCATCCTGTACGACCGGCCCGGCGCGCTGCCGGAGGCCGCGCTCGAGCAGCTGATCACCAAGGCCAGCGAGCTGGACATGGACGAGGTCCGGGCCAGCCTGCCCGCGTCGGCCGGCGCCTGACGCCTACGAGAGGACGCGGCGGCGGAAGTTGCGCAGGCCGATGGCCAGGAACACCGCGGCGAACGCGACCACGACCGGGTAGATGACGTACAGGTGCATGTGCGGGGCCGTGGTGAACGCGGCGCGCATCCCCTCGTTCACGTAGATGAGCGGGTTGACCAGGACGATCGTCTGCAGCCAGTGCCACCCGCCGACCGTCACCGGCGCGAGCCTGGTCCATGAGTAGTAGGTGCCGCCGAGGAACGTGATCGGCAAGATGATGAAGCCGAACATCAGGCCGATGTTCCTCGGCTCGAAGCTGGTGCCGAGGACCAGGCCGAGGCCTCCCATCGCGATGCAGGCCAGCGGGACGAACGTGACGATCAGCCACCAGTGCAGGGTCAGGTGGGCGTGCACGCCGGGAGCGTGCACGACCGACGCGATCGGCAGCACGATGGCGGCGGACAGAACGCCCTGGGCCGCGCCGGACAGGACCTTGGCGATCGCGACCAGCCAGATCGGGCAGGGCGCCTGGACCCGGTCCTCGATCTCCCGGGTGAAGCCGAATTCCTGGGCCATGGCCAGCGCGATCGACTGCACGCCCTGGAACATGACGGTGATCCCGACCACTCCCGGCACCAGGATCGTCGCGAAGGCCGACTCCTGGGCCGCGCCGTGACCGCCGATCCCCTGCCCGATCTTCGGGAAGACGTACAGGAAGACGAAGCAGAGCAGGAACGGCTGGATGATCGTGCGCAGCACGAACTCCCAGAAGTGCTTGCGCAGTACGACCAGGTCGCGCAGCAGGAGGGCGCCGAGCGCGGTCCAGCTGGCGCGGGCGACCGAGCGGGTGGGGCCGCCGCCGATCCGGCGGGCCGGGGCCGGGACCTGCGGGGCTACCTCGGTGGTGGTCACTCTTCCCTCAGTTCGCGTCCGGTCAGGTTGATGAACACGGTCTCCAGGCTCGGCTCGGCGATCGATACGTCGGACAGGTCGAAGCCGTTGCCCTCGGCCGACAGGACGATCCGCGGGACCAGGCGGTCGCCGGCCTGCATGTGCAGTTCGACCCGGTCGCCCGCCACGCGGGTGCGCGTGACGCCCTCGACGTCGCGGCCCAGGAGCTCAGCGAGCCTGCCGGGGTCGCCGGTGGTCTTGACGGTAACGATGGTGTCGGCGCCGATGCCCTCCTTGAGCGCGGCCGGGGTGTCCAGCGCGAGGATCCGGCCGTGGTCCATGATGGCCACGCGCTGGCAGAGCCGGTCGGCCTCCTCCATGTAGTGCGTGGTGAGCAGGATCGTCTGGCCCTGGTCGTGCAGCTCGCCGAGCAGGTCCCACAGCGCGAGCCTGCTCTGCGGGTCCAGGCCGGCCGTGGGCTCGTCGAGGAACAGGACCGACGGGCGGTGGAAGATGGCCCGCGCGACCATGAGCCGCTGCGCCATCCCGCCCGACAGCGCGTACACCGAGGCCTTGGCCCACCGCGAGAGCTGGAACTGCTCGAGCAGGTCGGTGGCTATCTGCCGGGAGGCCTTGGCCCCGATGCCGAACAGCCGGCCGTGGAAGTAGAGGTTCTCGAAGACGGACAGCTGGCGGTCGAGGGTGTTCTGCTGGGAGACGATCCCGCTGAGCTGCTTGGCCAGCGCGGGGTGCGCGGCGACGTCGACGCCCCCCAGGAAGGCGCGCCCGGACGTCGGGACGACTCTGGTCGTGAGCATGCCAGCGGTGGTGGTCTTGCCTGCGCCGTTCGGTCCGAGGAGGCCGAAGATTTCACCGGCCCGCACGTCGAGGTTGAGCTTGTCCACCGCCGCGAAGTCGGTCCCGGCGTACACCTTGGACAGGTCTTCGGTGTGAATGACCCCGGCTTCGGTGTCCGGCTCGGCCCTGCTCGCCTCTGCTGGTGCGGTGCTCATAGGCCATCCAGCCTACGGTCTGGGTGGCGCGAGGCTAGCGGTGCGCGCCGACCAGGGCGGCGTGGATGGTCGCCTGGTCTGCGGGGGTTCCCATCTCGTCGGAGTACGGACCGTAGGGGCTGCCGTAGACCGGGGTGGCCGGCTCCTGGCGCCAGCTCTCGGCGAGGGGGCCGGCGTCGACGGCGTCGTAACCGATCGCGTCCAGGAACGCGGTCACGGCCCGCTTGGCTTCTTGGTCATCGCCTGCGATCGGCAGCGCGCTGCGGTCCTGCGCCCCGTGCGGGCGGGCCAGGTACTGCAGGTGCTTAAAGAAGATGTTGTTGAACACCTTCACCACGTGTGCGTCCGGCAGGTAGCGCTGGAGCAGGCCGCTGCTGGTGAGCGCGCCGGTGTCGAGCTCCTCTAGGTGCCCGTCGCGCTGAGGGTAGTAGTTCCCGGTGTCCAGGACCGGCTTACCGGCCAGCGGCTTGACCGGGACCTCGCCGAACGCCTTGACCGGGATGCTGACCAGGACCAGGTCACCCGCCTCGCCGGCCTGCTCCGCGGTGGCCGCCCGGGCCAGCGGCCCCAGCTCGGCGACGAGTTCCGCTAGCGTTTCCGGGCCGCGGGAGTTGCTCAGCACGACGTGGTACCCGGCCGCCACGCTGAGCCGGGCCACCGTCCCGCCGATCATCCCGCTGCCGATGATGCCCACTGTTGTCATGACCCCGCCAACCCCGGACCGGGTCCGGTCATTCCGTGAATTCGTCCCTGAGGGCCGTGAGACAACTCATGGCCGGGCAGGACACTTGTGTCCCGCCCGGCCAGGTTGGTGATGTGGCCGCCTTACCGCAGGAGTTCGTCCGGGGTCACGAACTCGCCCAGGGACTCGCCGATGGCCTCGAGTTCGCCGGCCACGGTGATCTCGGGCGCCGGCGCCGACACGCTGGCGCGCGGGCGCAGGGTCAGGTAGCTGACTGCGATCCCGCTCACCATCAGCAGGATGGTGACGAGCAGCCCGGTGTGATACCCGTCAAGGAACGCGCGCACCGGCCCGGCCCCGGCACGCAGCGCCGCGGACTGCCGGGTCCGCAGGATCGCGCCGATGACCGTGATCCCGAGCAGGCCCGCGACCTCGCGTGAGGCGTTGAGCAGGGCCGAGGCAACGCCGGCCCGGGCCTGCGGGATCGCCTGCATGGCCGCGTTAGTGACCGGCACGTTCATCAGGCCGGCTCCGGCGCCGAACAGCATGAACCCGGGCAGCAGGCTGTCATAGGTGGCGTGCAGGCCCAGCCGGGCGAACAGGACCAGGCCGACGACCATGAGCAGCATGCCGAACGCCACTGTGCGGTGCGCACCGGCCCGGTTCTCGACCTGGGGTGCGATGGCGGCGAAGACCGCGACGGTCAGCGCCATCGGGACGAAGGCCAGGCCGGCCTTGGTCGGGGAGAAGCCGAGGATCTCCTGCAGGTAGATCGAGGTGAAGAAGTAGATGCCGAGGATCCCGAAGGCCCAGATCATCATGGTGCCCGTGCCGCCGCTGAACTCCGGCTGGCGGAACATACTCAGCTCGACCATCGGGTTCGCGGAGCGGGACTCGATCGTGAGGAAGGCCGCGGCCGCCACGGCGGCCAGCGCGAACGCTCCGAGGATGAACGGTGAGGTCCAGCCGTTGGCGTTGCCCTGGATCAGGGCGTAGGTCAGCGCGAACAGTGACACCGCCGAACTGACCAGGCCGGGCAGGTCGAGCCCCCGTATCGCGGAGCCGGCGCGCGATTCTTCGACGTACAGCACGGAGAGGACGGCGGTGATCACGCCGAGCGGCACGTTGATCAGGAAGATCCAGCCCCAGTGGAGGTGCTGACTGATCAGGCCGCCGAGGACCGGCCCGCTCGCCAGGGCGAGCGCGCTGACCGCGGCCCAGATGCCGATGGCCATGTTGCGTTCCCGCACGTTGGTGAACGCGGCCATGATGATGGCCAGCGTGGCCGGCATCAGCAGCGCCGCGCCGATGCCCTGGATCGCGCGGCTGGCGATGAGCACGCCGCCGCTGCCCGCCAGCCCGGCGGCCAGCGACGAGAGCGTGAACACGGCCAGGCCGGCCACGAACAGGCGGCGCCGCCCGTACAGGTCGGCGAGCCTGCCGCCGACGAGCAGGAGCCCGGCCAGCGTGAGCAGGTAGCTGCTGACCACCCATTCAAGTCCCGACACCGACAGGTGCAGGCTGCGCTGGATGGTCGGGATCGCCACGTTGACGATGTTGTTGTCCAGGTAGGTCATGAAGGTGGCCAGGCTGACGGCCGCCAGCGCCCACCACCTGCGTGACGGCGAGCGCCCCGAAGCGCCCGGGATCTGTGCGCTACTCGCTGACACCTTGGGTCATCCTCTCCTCGTCGATTTCATGTACGTCGTACCTGTATCTCGTTCATATACGTCGTACAAGTACGTTGTACAGCATGACTTGTACGGCGTATAGTTGTCAAGTGATGGATGCAGAAACCCGCCTAGAGGAGCCGGAAGGCGAGCGCGCCCGGCTGAGCAAGCGCGCGGTCGTCGACCGGGCGCTCAAGCTCGCCGACGCCGACGGGCTCGACGCGCTGACCATCCGCAAGCTGGCGCAGGACCTCGGCGTTACCCCGATGGCGCTGTACTGGCATTTCCGCAGCAAGGAAGACCTGCTCGAGGGCATGGCCGAGCGCGTCTGGGGCGAGATCGACGTGCGCGTCGAGGAGTCGGTTCCGTGGTGGGCCCAGCTCCAGGCCGGGCTGGAATCGCTGATCCGCATGCTCCGCGCTCACCCGGCCGCGCCCCAGCTCGTGCTCGAGCACGAAAAGCAGAACGAAGCGGCGCTGCGCGCCACCGAGGCCACCCTCGAGATCCTGCGCGGCGCCGGGTTCGATCCGCAGCACGCCAGCGAGATCGCCCGGAGCACCTTGTGGACCGGGATCATGCTGGTCATGAGCGAGGCCGGCTACCACCCGGAGCTAGCGCGAGGACGAGCGCGCCGAGCATATGCGGCGCATCGAGATCGCTTTCGCCATGCTGCCCGCCGCCAGGTACCCGCGGCTGGTCGAAGGCGCCGCGTCGATGGCCAGCTGCGATCCGGACCTGCACTACCGGCTGGGCGTCGAGTTGTTCATCGCCGGCGTCCGGGCGATGGCCAGCCAGCCGTCCTGACCAGAGGTCAGAGCGGGTAGGCGTAGCGGATGAACCCGCTGAAGCGCGCCACCCGGTCGTACAGCAGGCGGGCCGTGGCGTTGGTGTCCTGGGTGTGCCAGTAGTACCGGGTCGCGCCGCGTTCCCTGGCCGCCTCGGCCACCCGCTCGATCAGGGCGCGCGCCGCGCCCTGGCCGCGCATGGCCTCCTCGACGAACAGGTCCTGCAGGTAGCAGGCCTCGCCGGACCAGAATGTCGGGTGGAAGAAGTAGTGCGCGAGGCCGATCAGCCTCCCGTCCAGCCGGGCGCCGAAGGCGTGCAGTTCGGTACCGCCGGCCAGCCGCCGCCAGGTCGCCTCGTACGCCTCGCCCGTCTCCGGGTCCCGGTAGAACGCCTTGTACCCGCGGGCGAGGACTTCCCACGCGGCCCGGTCATCTGGGCGCAGCCGGTCGATCTGGATCATGCCCGCCATCGTCACACGAGGCGCTTTGTGCCGCTTCGTTCGGCGCCCGCGTTAACCACGTGATGACGGCTCCCGGCGAACCGGAGCGGCGAACCCGCTCCGCGCCTTCGCCCGGCCCGCTGTCACCCGGTCAGGCCCTGCCTCGCCCTTGCATGAACCGCAGGATGAGCGGAGTGAAGATCAACTGCATCGCTAGCTCCATCTTCCCGCCTGGCACGACGATGACGTTCGGCCGCGACATGAACGAGTCATGAAGCATCGACAGCAAGTACGGAAAGTCGATGCCCCTGGGGTTGGCAAACCGGATGACGAGAAAGCTCTCATCGGCGGTCGGTATGAAGCGGGCGATGAACGGATTCGACGTGTCCACGGTCGGGACGCGCTGGAAGTTCACGTGCGTCCGGGAAAACTGCGGGCAGATGTAATTGACGTAGTCCGGCATGCGCCGCAGGATCGTGTCCACGACGGCTTCGCTGGAGTAGCCGCGAGTAGTCTTGTCGCGATGCAGCTTCTGGATCCACTCGAGGTTGATGATCGGGACAACCCCGACCAGTAGGTCTGCGTGCCGGGCTATGTCTACCTTTTCGGTGACGACAGCACCGTGCAGTCCCTCGTAAAACAGCATGTCGCTCTCGGGGTCGATGTCCTGCCACGGCGTGAACGTCCCCGGCTGCTGCCCGCAGGGCCCGGCCTCCTCCGCGTCGTGGAGGTACTTGCGGACCTGGCCGCCACCGCGCTCGCCGTATTCGCGGAACAGGGTCTCGAGCTCTTCGAGCAGGTTGGCCTCGGGCGAGAAGTGGCACAGATGGTGGTTGCCCTCCTGGTCGGCTTCCGCCATGGCGACATTCATCTGCTGCCGGTCATAGCGGTGAAAGGAGTCGCCCTCCACGATCGTCGCGTTGATCTGCTCTCGCCGGAAGATGTGCTGGAATGTCCTGGTCACCGAGGACGTGCCCGCGCCGGACGAGCCGGTGATGGCGATGATGGGGTGCGTGGCCGACATTTTGTTGTCCTGCAGCTACTGAATCCGGAACAGGGAACGGGTGTTGAAGAGGGAGTCGTCGAAGGCCGGGGGCGGCCTGTCGGCCTGGTCGCGGTGGTAGCGCCCGATCCGCTCGACCTCGTTCCTGGATCCGAGGATCAGCGGCGCGCGCTGATGCAGGCTCGTGGGCTGGACTTCCATGATCCGTTCGCGTCCAGTACTAGCGGCCCCGCCGGCCTGCTCGACGATGAACGCGATCGGATTGCACTCGTACATCAGCCGGAGCCGTCCTGGCTTGGCCGGTTCCTTGCTGTCCTTGGGGTACAGGAAGACACCGCCGCGGGTGAGGATGCGGTAGGTCTCCGCTACCAGGGAGGCGATCCAGCGCATGTTGAAGTCCCGGCCTCGCGGTCCGGTCCCGCCCGCCAGGCACTCCTGGATGTAGCGGCGCACCGGAGGCTCCCAGAAGCGCTCGTTGGAGGCGTTGATCGCGAATTCTCCGCAGTCCTCGGGGATGCGCAGCTGCGGATGGGTGAGGATGAACGCCCCGATGTCACGGTCGAGCGTGAACCCGTCGACGCCGTCACCGGTGGTGATGATCAGCATGGTGGACGGCCCGTACAAGGCGAAGCCGGCGCATACCTGAGCCGTACCGGGCTGGAGGAAATGCTCGACGCGCGGTTCGGCACCTGGTTCGGGGCTGCGCAGAATCGAGAAGATCGTGCCCACGGAGACGTTGGCGTCGATGTTGCTCGAGCCGTCCAGCGGGTCGAAGACCAGCAGATATTTCCCGCGCCGCTGGCATTCCGGGATGGGGTAGATGTCCTGCATCTCTTCCGACGCCATCGCGGCTAGGTGCCCGGCCCATTCGGTCTCGCCGATCATCACCTCATTACTGATGAGGTCGAGCCTCTTCTGTACCTCGCCCTGGACGTTCTGGCCGCCAGCGCTTCCCAGCGCGCCGACGAGCGCGCCGCGGTTGACCTGATTGCTGATGATCTTCACCGCCGTCGCCACCGCGTTGAGCAGCCCGGAGAAATCACCGGTTGAGCCGGGATGCCGGTGTTCGGACTCGATGGTGTACCGGGTCAGTGTCCTGCGTTCCTCACGCACGGCTGTCCCAGGTCCTGGCCAGAACCGACCCGCGGCCACCCCTGAGCGCGGCAGCGTTGGCTATGACGCGTTCGGCGAGCGCGCGCTGGCCGTGGGCAACGCGGTGCGGGTCGCCATGCCATGCGCTCAGGGCAGGGTCCACCAGCGCCCGCCCGAACGAGAACGTCATCGGCCAGGGCGTGTCCAGGTCGGCGATCGCGGCCAGGTTCAAGGTCGCCGTAGCCGGGTCCTGGCCGCCGGACAGGAACGCCACGCCCGCCACCTCCTCCGGCACCGTGTCACGCAGCACGGACACGGTCTCGGCCGCCACCTCTTCGGGGGTCGCGACCTCGCCCGATCCGGCTCCGGGGACAACCATGTTCGGCTTGAGCACGAGCGTGTCCAGGCGAACCTGATAATTCTGCAGCTCGGCGAACAGCACCATCAGCGAGGCGGCGGTGGCGTCCCGGCAGCGGCGCATCGGATGTGGACCGGTCATGACCACCTCGGGTTCCACGATGGGAACGATGGAGGCCTCCTGGCACAACGCGGCGTAGCGGGCCAGCGCATGCGCGTTGGCGTGCAGGGCATACCATGACGGCTGCCCCTCGCCGATGCTGATGACCGCGCGCCATTTCGCGAAGCGGGCACCCAGGGCGGCGTACTCGGCGAGGCGCTCACGCAGGCCGTCGAGACCCTCGGTGACCGTCTCGCCGGGAGCGCCAGCCAGCGACTTGGCCCCGGTGTCCACCTTGATCCCGGCCAGCAGGCCGCGAAGCGTCAGGCCGTCAGGGAACGACCAGCCGTCCGGGAGGCTCTGCCGGAGTGTCTCGTCGCAGAGGATGACGCCCGTAACCCCTTCGGACAGGCCCGGCGTGGTGACGAGCAGCTGCCGGTAGGCACGCCGGTTCTCTGCGGTGGGCGCCGCCCCGGCGCGTCGCAGCCGGTCCGACATGGTAGCGATGCTTTCGTCGGCGGCAAGGATTCCCCGGCCGCGGGTCATCAGCTCCGCTGCGGTCCGCATCAGGTCGTCGGTCATTTCCCTCACGCTCCCTGCCATGTCTTATGCCAAGCGGTCGGCCCCGGCCGGCCGAGTCTGGTCTGGAACGTTAGGCGGCCGCGAGAGTGCCTGCCTCCCCCGTGGTGTGGAGTCAGCGGGTGAACGGCGGCGTCCGCACTCACGGTCAGCGGAGGTACTCTTCCTGTTCTTGCTGTTCTTGCGCCGCCGCTGAGAACACCCGGCTGGCCAGGAAGTCCTCCGACTCCAGCCGCATCAGGTCGTCCTTGGTCCAGGTCCGGTCCGGCTCGCCGAGCAGCCGGTTGGCATGCCTCAGCCTGGCCCGCTCCAACGCGTTGCGGACGCTACGGGCGTTGGCGAACCGCGGCTGCAGCATTCGGCGGCTGAGGTAGTCGCGCAGCGTCGTCTCAGCCTCGTCGGACAGCCGGTAGCGGACCTCGCTGAGCATCAGCTGCGCGATGGCGGCCAGCTCGTCCAGCGAGTATTCGGGGAAGTCGAGGTGGTGGGCGATCCGCGAGCTGATCCCCGGGTTGGAGGCGAAGAACGCGTCCATCCGGTCCTTGTAGCCGGCCAGGATCACGACGATGTCGTCGCGCTGGTTCTCCATCACCTGGAGCAGGATCTCGATGGACTCCTGGCCGTAGTCCCGCTCGTTGTCCGCGCGGTACAGGTAGTAGGCCTCGTCGATGAACAGCACGCCGCCCATCGCGCGCTTGAGTACCTCCTTGGTCTTCGGCGCGGTGTGCCCCACGTACTGGCCGACCAGGTCGTCGCGGGTAACGGCGACCAGGTGCCCGCGTTTCAGGTAGCCGACCCGGTGCAGCAGCTCGGCCATCCGCATGGCCACGGTGGTCTTGCCGGTGCCCGGCGCACCGGTGAAGCACATATGCAGGCTCGGCCTGGTCGCGGCCAGGCCGAACCGCGCCCGCACCTGATCCACCAGGAGCAGTGCCGCGATCTCCTGGATCCGCTGCTTGATGGGGGCCAGGCCGACGAGCTCGCGGTCGAGGGCCTCCAGCAGCTCGTCGATGCCGGCCGCCTTCCGCTCGGCGGCGAGATTGACGCAGGCGTCGTCGGGCAGCAGGTCTGCCTGGCTCCCCTCCTCTTCGCCCAGACCAGATTCTGCTGAACGGTGCCCTGGCTCTGCGGCCTGGTCATTGGCCGCCGGGGGGCGGCCTGGCGCGGCCATCCCGAATCCGGGCCTGCTGCGCGGCGCTTCGGTCATGACTCGTACCGGTGACCCTTCGGCTTGTCGAGCGCAACGGATGAATCGTGAAGCGGATGAGCCTGCCGGGCTTGCTGGTCCAGCTGAAGTCTGGCTCGACGGCGGGGCGGTTGACGATGAACGACAGGGCCGTGCTGTGCCTGCTGTAATGCGCGTCGTAGGCGTTGAGCTTGATGTAGTGGCGGGGGTAGGCCTTGTGGCACTCGTTCACTTCGTAGCTTGCCGGCCGCATCCGTCAGGTCGAACATCGGCAGGCCTGAATTTCCGAGTAGTTGTTACGCGGGTGCGGGTCGTCGGTGAACTCGACGGACAGCGGCCAGCCGTTGTCGAGTGCGTACTGCACCTGCGCCGCGATCTCTTCGTCGGTGAAGTCGGAAGGTAGGAAAAGGTTCCCTGAGTGATGCGCATGATCGAAACTCCCCTCAGATGGAAAGCGGCGTCTCGATGACGTCGGGCGTGTCGGTGGAGGCGTAGTTGAACGTGATGTCGCCCCAGGTGGCCAGCGCCACGTCGAGCTCACGGCTGAGCTTGGCGGCGGCCTTGAGTATGTCCTCGCCCTCCCGCACGTAGTCGCGGCCCTCGTTGCGGGCCTTGATCATGGCCTCAAGCGCGACCCGGTTGGCGGCCGCGCCCGCGGAGATCCCCATCGGATGACCGATCGTGCCCCCGCCGAACTGCAGCACCACGTCCTCGCCGAGATAGTGCAGAAGCTGGTGCATCTGGCCGGCGTGGATGCCGCCGGAGGCTACCGGCATGCACCCGGGCATAGACGCCCAGTCCTGCTCGAAGTACAGGCCCTTGATCGGATCCGGCTGCACCTGGTCCAGGCGGAGGGTGTCGTAGTAGCCGGCCACGATGTTGGGATCGCCCTCCAGCTTGCCGACCACCGTACCTGCGTGGATGTGGTCGACGCCGGCCAGCCGCATCCATTTGGCGATCACCCGGAAGCTGACGCCGTGGTTCTTCTGCCTGGTGTAGGTACCGTGACCGGCCCGGTGCAAGTGCAGGATCAGCCCGTTAGCCCTAGCCCACTTGGCCATCGACTGGATGGCTGTGTAACCGACCGTGAGGTCGATCATCACGATGACGCTGCCCAGCTCGCTGGCGAACGTCGGCCCGCTCGTACATGTCCTCCATGGTGGCCGCGGTCACGTTGAGATAGTGGCCCTTGATCTCGCCGGTCTCCGCCTGGGCGCGGTTCACCGCCTCCATGCAGTGCAGGAACCGGTCATGCCAGCGCATGAACGGCTGGGAGTTGATGTTCTCGTCATCCTTGGTGAAGTCAAGCCCGCCGCGCAGCGCCTCGTAGACCACCCGGCCGTAGTTGCGAGCGGACAGGCCCAGCTTCGGTTTGGTCGTGGCGCCGAGCAGCGGCCTGCCGTACTTGTTGAGGTACTCGCGTTCCATGACAATGCCGTGGGCCGGCCCTGAAAGGTCTTCGTGTAGTGCGGCGGGATACGCATGTCTTCCAGTCGCAGTGCCTTCAGCGCCTTGAACCCGAAAACGTTGCCGATGATGGACGACGTTAGATTCGCTATCGATCCCTCCTCGAAGAGGTCGATGTTATAAGCGATGTAGGCGATGAACTGGCCGTCGGCGCCAGGCACGGGGTCGATCCGGTAGCACTTGGCCTGGTAGTGCACATGGTCGGTAAGCCTGTCGGTCCACACCACCGTCCAGGTCGCGGTCGATGACTCACCCGCGACCGCGGCGCCAGCCTCCTCCGGGGGCACACCGGGCTGCGGCGTGATCCGGAAGGCACAGAGTACGTCCGAGGGCTGTGGCTCGTAATCCGGTTCCCAGTACCCCATCTCGGCGTACGGGATCACCCCGGCGTTCCAGCGTTGCGTCATTGTGCCCTCCAGAAGCCCGGCCCAGCGACTCGCTCATCGTGGCCCGCTCTCGGCGTGGGCCGCCGCTGCCTTCAGCATGACTCGCAATACTTCATAAAACAATCAAGTTTATTCACTAAAGCTTGAAGTATTACTCAAGCATAGGTAAACTGGTGGTCATGATCCGTCTGCCGGCGCGCCGGTGACCACGACAGCCCGGCTGCGTGCCCTGGTGGCTGTCGCGGAGACCGGCTCAGGCCGGGCCGCCGCCGGACGCTTGACCGTCACCGAGTCCGCCGTGTCCGCTGCCATCGCCGCCCTGACCCGTGAGGTCGGGGCGGCCCTGGTCGAGCGGGAAGGCCGGGGGCTCCGGCTGACCCCGGCAGGCCGAGCCTTCGCCGGTTATGCCCGGACGATTCTCGGGCTGCACGAGGAGGCACTCGCCGCCGCGCGCGGGGACCTGGACCCAGAGCGCGGCCGGATGCGCCTCGCCGCGGTAACCACCGCGGGCGAGCACGTCCTGCCCGCCTCGCTCGCGGCCTTCCTGGCCCGCCATCCGGGGGTCGACCTGCGGCTCGAGGTCGGTACCAGCGAGCACGTGTGGGATCTGCTCGCCGCGCATGAGGTGGACCTGGTCATCGCCGGACGCCCGGCGCCAGGCCTGGACGGGGTCGTGGTGCGCGCGGTACGAGCGAACGCCCTCATCGTGGTCGGCGCGCCTGGCGCGGCGGACGGGTTCGACCCGGCGCGAGCCACCTGGCTGATGCGCGAGGCAGGCTCGGGAACGCGTACGACCTGCGAGGCACTTCTCGCAGGCCTGCAGGCCGATCCGCCGTTGCTCATCCTCGGCTCCAACGGCGCGGTGGTGGCCGGGGCCGTGGCCGGACTCGGCGTCACCCTCGTCTCCCGTGACGCGGTCGCACGTCAGCTTGCCGCCGGGGAACTCGTCCAGCTGGCGGTTCCCGGCACCCCGCTGCGGCGCCCTTGGCATGCCGTGACTCACCAGGTGTCGCCCGCCCCGATTACGATGCTGATCGGCCACCTGCTGCGGCACGGAGACGACTCGGCCACGCGGTGGCGGCGCCCGCAGGGGCAGGCGTCCCCCGCAATCCCGCCGCCCGGGAGAGGCAACGGGAGGCTCGCCGCCCGTAGCGTTCGGGCTGGCGCCGAGCATCGACGCTAGCGGGCCGGGACCCTCGCGATCACCGTCGTGCCGCGGCCCGGGCTGGACAGGACCTCGAGATGGCCGCCGACGAGTTCTGCGCGCTCGGCCATGTTTCTCATGCCGTAGCCGGTTCCGCCGTCGCCAGCAGCCGTCGGTGCGGCGGTGTCGAAGCCACGCCCGGAGTCGGACACCCGCAGCCAGACCTGCGTGCCCGCCTGATGCAGCTCCAGCGTGGCCTGGCTGGCGTGCGCGTGCTTGACGACATTCTGTAGCGCCTCCTGCGCGATGCGGTAGACGGCGATCTCCACGTGCTCGGGCAGCTGACAATCATCGACCTCGACAGCCACCTCGACGGCTCCGATCGAGCGAGCCAGGCTGGCCAGGCCATCAGCCAGGCCGAGATCGTCGAGCACCGGCGGGCGCAGGCCGTTGATGGCCGCGCGGGCCTCGTCGAGCGTGAGCCGGGTGAGCTCGCGGGCCCGCACCAACTGTTCGGCCGTGAAGCCCGGCGCCTCGGGCAGGGCGGACGCCGCCGCGTCGAGGTGGAAGCTCAGGCTTATCAGCCGCTGGGTGATGCCGTCATGGATGTCGGAAGCCAGCCGCCGGCGTTCCGCCTCCTCTGCGGCGATGATCTGCTCGGCGAACTGCTCGGACGCGCGCTCGCGGGCAGCGAGCCGGGCGTGCAGCCGGGCCTGGTGCATCGCCCCGGCGACCAGGCTGCCGATCGAGGTGAGCAGCTGCACGTCCCGTTCGGTGAACTCATGGCGGTCGCGCGTGTGAACGTTAAGCACGCCGACCAGCCCGCCCGGGTGGCTGATCATGGGAACCGAGGCCATCGAGGTGAAGTCCCGGCCGCGCAGCTGCGGCAGGTGGCGGTACCGCGGGTCAGATTCCTTGCCGTCAGTGATGACGGCCGGCTGCTGGTGACTTGCCACCCAGCCGCTCACCCCGGTGCCCAGCGGCAGCCTGATCCGGTCCACCTCCTGATCCAGCGGCGGCGTCGCTCCGGTCAGCGTCAGCGAGCGGCCGCTGTCATCGAGCACGTACACATAGCACAAGTCAGTGTCGGTCGCGTCCGTCACGAGGCTGGCCACGTGCGACGCGAGCGGGCCGAGCTCAGGGCCGGCCGATATCGCCTCGATGAGGCCGATCAGCAGCGCGCGCTCCCGCTCAGGGTCGGCAAACCCCAGGTCCCGCCCGGTCACCGGAAGATCCCCTCGCGAAGCGCCGTGGCCACCGCGCCGGTCCGGTCGCCTACCTCAAGCTTGCGGTAGATCGAGCGCACATGGGATTTCACGGTCTCCTCGCCCAGTACAAGCTTGGCGGCGATGGCCCGGTTAGACAACCCGGCCACCAGGTAGGCGAGGACCTCGCTCTCCCGCTGGGTCAGGCCGAGCCTCGCACCCGGCCAGAACTCCCCGGCCTGCAGCCGGGCGGCGGAGGAGACCGCCCGGCCAGCCATGGTCGGGTCGACCACCGTCTCCCCCTCCGCAGCCCGCTCGAGGTGGCGGACCAGATCCTGGCCGTCCACCCATTTCAGCAGGTACCCGGCGGCACCGGCCCGCAGGGCCTGGAACAGGTACTGCTCGTCGTCGTACGCGCTGAGCAGCACCACTTTCCGCGCGGGGTCGCGCTCGACAAGCCGACGGCACAGGTCAAGACCGCTCAGGGAGCCCCGCAACCGTACGTCGGAAACGACGACATCCGGGTCCAGCGCGGCCACGAGACGTTCCGCATCCTCGGCGTTCGCCGATTGCGCGACCACCCGCACTCGCCCCGCGTACCGTCCCAGCAGCGCCTTAAGGCCCTCGAGCACCATCTCATGGTCATCGACGAGCACAAGCCGGAGAGGACGCCTCCCCACGTTGCGAACAATACGGTATGCCGCACGGCATGCCGCAGAGCCCAGGGAAGATCCCCCTGCCACCCCCCGCCCGGGGGATGCGGCCGCCAGCAGTCGCTCATAGCGTGGCCTGACAGACCGGCAAGGAGCCGATATGCCGCACAAGCTGATGAGGGCGTACCGCGCCGCCGGCCGCCAGGCGGGGGCCGCGCGACCGGTCATGCTCGGCATCGCGGGCGACAGCGCGGCAGGGAAGACCACGCTATCCACCGGACTCGCCGAGGCGCTCGGGCCTGACCGGAGCACGTCGGTATGCGTCGATGACTACCACCGCTACGGCCGGGAGGAGCGCAAGGGCCTTCCGTTCACCGCGCTTCATCCGGACTGCAACTACGTGGCCATCATGGAGCAGCACCTCCAGCACCTCGCGACGGGCCAGCCGATTCTCAAGCCCGTCTACGACCACGCGACCGGCACGCTCGGCCGGCCGGAGCTGGTCGAGCCCCGTGAGTTCGTCATCGTGGAGGGCCTGCTGCCGCTGCACACCAAGCTCGCGCGTGCCTGCTTCGACATCACCGTCTACCTCAGCCCGCCGGAGGCGATCCGCCGGCAGTGGAAGATCGAGCGGGACACCCGCAAGCGCGGCCATACCGTGGACGGTGTGCTGGCCGAGCTGGAGCGCCGCGAGCCGGAAGCGGAGGCGTTCATCCGGCCGCAGCGATCCCACGCTGACATCGTCGTGCAGTTCGCTCCGATCCCCGGCCGGGACGACCCGCCCGGCACGCCGCTGTCCGCTGAGCTGCTGCTGCGGCCGACCATTGCGCACCCGGACCTCAGCGGCATCCTGTCCGGAGGCGACCAGCAAGCGATTCACCTCAAGCTCGCCAGGGACTCCGATGGCCGTCCCGTCGATGCCTTGCACATCCACGGATACGCGCCCCGCGAGGAGAGCAGGGTGGTGGAGAAGGCCATCTGGTCACAGCTCCAGGCGGACGGCGGCGACCCGCCGGACACGCTGGGAGATATCGGCGGCGGCGAGCGCAGCGAGCCGCTGGCCATCACCCAGCTGCTGCTTCTCTATCACCTGTTGGAAGCCAGCCCCTGACGCGCCGACGCACGTCGAGGGGTGTCGTATCGGTGCACGACCGCCAGGCCGGCCCGCCAATCGAAAGGAACGCAGTCACGTGTACCCGAACTCGGCATTGTCCGCCTGGCAGCTGATCGTGATGACCGCGGTGGCGGTCGCCTCGCTAGTGGCGTGGATCGTCGCCGTTTTCCTCGCCGACCGCGGGCACGCCCACATGACCAGCGGAACGCTCACCGAGTTCGGCGCGGTCGAAGGGGCCCGCGGGGCCCAAGGCGTGAGCGCGGTCGAAGGCGCCGTGTTCGAGGAGCACGTGCGCGCCTGGCCGACCGGAGACCAGCGGGCCGCGTAGCGTACGGCATCAGCCCGCCGAGGAACTTCACGCCTGTTCGGCTGGCCCGGCGGATTCGGCGCCGGCCAGGTTAACATCGAACTCCACCCCTACCTCATCCCGCACCTTCAGCGCGCCGAAGAAGCCCACGTACGGCTTGATCCCGAACGCGGACTGGGCCACCGTGGCCGTGCCCCGGTAGCGGCCGGGCGCGGACTCGGACACCTGGACGCGGACCGGCCCCGACGTCCCGTTGAGCGTCAGGGTGCCCTCGATCGCGCCGCCGGTGGCGCCGATGCGGATGATCCGGGACGAGGTGAAGGTGGCGGTGCCGTCGCCTAGGATCCCGCCGATTGTCTTGCTGGATATCGGCGCGGTCACTGTCGGTGAGCGGCTTGACGCCGCCCGTCCCCTCGCGCACTTCCAGCGAGCCAAGGTCGAGCTCGGCGGTGACCGTGGCGGCCGTGATGCCGCCGGCGTCCTCGGCTGGCACCTCGATCACGGCCGACCAGTTGGTCACCTCGATGGTCAGGTCATGGCCGGCGCGCGCGGCGACGCCGACGCGACCCGTCTTCAGCATGATCCGCCCGGCGCCCGGGCCGAGCTTGAAGGTACCCGTCGTTTCAGCCACGGGCCTAACCGTACGCACCCCGGGACAGAATCGTCCACTCGTGATTCCGGCAGGACAGTTTTGTATCCTACGGGCAGAGGGTGTCAGGGCAGGGGGAAGTCGCCGAACAGCTCGCGGATGCGGCGCAGGTCACGCAGCCGCGGCTCGGTGGTGCCGCCCACCCAGCGGCTGACGGTCTTGACCGACACCCCGAGCTGGCGCGCGGCCACCTCCATGGTCATGCCCTCCCGGCGCAGCGAGGCGGCCATCCAGTCGGCGAAGCCCTTCTCTTCCTG
Organism: uncultured Actinomycetes bacterium; assembly: GCA_963795795.1. GTDB lineage: Bacteria > Actinomycetota > Actinomycetes > Streptosporangiales > Streptosporangiaceae > Palsa-504. The sequence continues at coordinate 142,535 of CAWCJS010000007.1, forward strand.
CGTGTCGTAGCCGGATGGGGAACCGGAGCCGTCGTGGCCGCCGGCAGCGGGGCCCGCGTGCATCGCGTCGGACTTGAGCAGGGAGGTGAGGGCGTCCAGGCCCGCGGGCGTCCCGATCTGGCCGCCGGAGCGCAGCACGTCCACCTCGACGTGGTCGGGGAAGATGCGGAAGGAGACGTTGATCGCGCCGGTCGGGCCGGCCGCCTCGAGCAGCGCCTGGGCGACGGTCTCGCCCACCGACCGGTTGTCTTCCTCGGACAGAGGTGACTGGGACAGGCAGCGGCGGACGAAGTCGCGGATGTCGGGGATGGAAGACGGGCGCGCGGGGAACGTCTGCGACAAGACCACGACCGGGACTACTTCTATGTTGTCGCTGATCAAGTCGGCTGGCTTCTCCATCGCCACCCTCCGCCTCCCAAACCATCCCAACAGCCCGGCGCGCGTCGGCACCGGGTATGACAATGAGAGTACGTGGAATATGCCTCCGCACACGAGCCTGAAGGGTCAGACAGTTGTGTCCACCTAGGCGACGGTTCTGTCTTGTGGTTTGCGGGGCGGCGGGACTAGGCTGATTGAACCGGTGATGGCTCCGTCGCCAGGCGCCGGCAAATGAGCATGTGATGAGCGGTCAGCGTGCCGGCGCATCTCGTCGGCGAGTAGCTGGGACGCGCCGAGAATGGGCTCGCGCGACCAGGCGATACCGCACACCCAGGTTCTTGCCGGGCGGGCGCGCCGCCAGCCCGGAGATGAACCATCACCTCATGACCTTAATTGGCTGCCCGCGGCCGCGGGCAGCCGGATGAAGGGGTGGCCGCTATGACTCAGGCTCCGGAAGAGCCGGTCCTGCACATTCTCTGGATGAACGGTGGCCTCAGCTGCGATGGGGACTCGGTGGCCCTGACGGCCGCGACCCAGCCCAGCATCGAGGAGATCGTGCTGGGCGCCCTGCCGGGACTGCCCAAGGTGGCGGTGCACTGGCCGCTGATCGACTTCGAGTGCGGCCCCGAGCAGGGCGCCGACAACTTCATCGAGTGGTGGCACAAGGCCGACCGCGGGGAACTGGACCCGTTCGTCCTCGTCGTCGAGGGATCGATCCCGAACGAGGCGATCAAGTCGGAAGGGTACTGGTGCGGCTTCGGCAACAACCCGGCGACGGGCCAGCCGATGACCACCAGCGAATGGCTCGACCGGCTAGCGCCCAAGGCGACCGCCATCCTGGCGGTAGGCACGTGCGCCACCTACGGGGGCATCCACGCCATGGCCGGCAACCCGACCGGCGCCATGGGCGTACCTGACTACCTGGGCTGGAGCTGGAAGTCCAAGGCCGGGCTGCCGATCGTCTGCGTGCCCGGCTGCCCGATCCAGCCGGACAACCTGTCCGAGACGATCCTGTACCTGCTCTACCAGGTCGCAGGGCAAGCGCCGATGATCCCGCTCGACGAGGCGCTGCGGCCGAAGTGGCTGTTCGAGGCCACCGTGCACCAGGGCTGCGACCGGGCCGGGTACTACGAGGAGGGCGACTTCGCCGCCGAGTACGGCTCGGCCAAGTGCCTGGTCAAGCTGGGCTGCTGGGGCCCCGTGGTCAAGTGCAACGTGCCCAAGCGGGGCTGGATCAACGGCGTGGGCGGGTGCCCGAACGTCGGCGGCATCTGCATCGCCTGCACGATGCCCGGGTTCCCCGACAAGTTCATGCCGTTCATGGACAAGCCCCCGGGCGCGACGGTATCGACGACCGCCAGCGGTATGTACGGCACGGTCATCCGCAGCCTCCGCGGTTTCACCGCCCGCACGGCGGACAAGGAACCGGGTTGGCGCGTGAAGGGCTCTGAACTCCGCACCGGCTACCAGAAGACGTGGTGAACATACGATGACCGCACTCGAATACGGAGAGTCCGGCAGCGCCGGCGAGACCCCGGAACTCACCGAGATGACCTGGGATCCCATCACGCGGATCGTGGGCAGCCTGGGTATCTACACCAAGATCGACTTCAAGGCCAAGCGGGTCGCCGAGTGCCACAGCACCTCGTCGATCTTCCGCGGCTACAGCATCTTCATGAAGGGCAAGGACCCGCGCGACGCGCACTTCATCACCAGCCGGATCTGCGGGATCTGCGGTGACAACCACGCGACGTGCTCGGTCTACAACCAGAACATGGCTTACGGGGTCCGCCCGCCGCACCTCGGCGAGTGGATCATCAACCTCGGCGAGGCCGCGGAGTACATGTTCGACCACAACATCTTCCAGGAAAACCTGGTCGGGGTGGACTTCTGCGAGAAGATGGTCGCCGAGACCAACCCCGGCGTGCTCGAGATGGCCAATCGCACCGAGGCGCCGCACGCGGCCGCGCACGGGTACCGCACCATCGGTGACATCATGCGGTCGCTCAACCCGCTCGAGGGCGAGTTCTACCGTGAGGCGCTCCAGGTCAGCCGGTCCACCCGGGAGATGTTCTGCCTGATGGAGGGGCGCCACGTGCACCCGTCCACGCTCTATCCGGGCGGGGTGGGCACGGTCGCGACGGTCCAGCTCTTCACCGACTACCTGACCCGGCTGATGCGGTACGTCGAGTTCATGAAGCGGGTCGTGCCCATGCACGACGACCTGTTCGACTTCTTCTACGAGGCCCTGCCGGGCTACGAGGAAGTCGGCCGGCGGCGGGTGCTGCTCGGCTGCTGGGGCAGCCTGAACAACCCCGAGTACTGCGACTTCACCTACCGGAACATGGCCGACTGGGGCCGGAAGATGTTCGTCACCCCCGGTGTCGTGGTCGACGGGCAGCTGGTCACCAACAGCCTGGTCGACATCAATCTGGGCATCAGGATCCTGCTCGGTCACTCGTACTACGAGGACTGGGAGGACAAGGAGATGTTCGTCACCCACGACGAACTCGGCAACCCGGTCGACCGGCGTCACCCGTGGAACCAGCACACGATCCCGCGGCCGGCCAAGCGCGACTTCGACGACAAGTACAGCTGGACCATGTCGCCGCGCTGGTTCGACGGGAAGGACTTCCTGCCGCTGGACACCGGCGGCGGCCCGATCGCCCGGCTGTGGGCGACGGCGCTGGGCGGCCTGGTCGACTTCGGCTACGTGCAGTCCACCGGCCATAGCGTGAAGATCAACCTGCCGAAGACCATGTCCCGGCCGGAGGTCACCTTCGAATGGAAGATCCCGGTGGACAAGGCCGGCCAGCCGCTGTCCAACGCGATCGAGCGGGACCGGGCCAGGACGTACTTCCAGGCCTACGCCGCCGCGTGCGGGCTGTACTTCGTCGAGCAGGCCCTCGCCGAGATCAGGGCCGGGCGGACCAAGACCTGGGAGTCCTTCACGGTGCCCAAGGACGCGTTCAGCTGCGGGTTCACCGAGGCGGTCCGCGGCGTGCTCTCGCACCACATGGTGATCAGGGACGGGAAGATCGCCAACTACCACCCGTACCCGCCCACGCCGTGGAACGGCAGCGTGCGCGACACCTACGGCACGCCCGGCCCGTACGAGGACGCGGTGCAGAACACGCCGATCTTCGAGGAGAACCCGCCGGAGAACTTCAAGGGCATCGACATCATGCGGGCGGTGCGAAGCTTCGACCCGTGCCTGCCCTGCGGCGTGCACATGTACCTGGGCGGCGGCAAGGTGCTGAACACCGTGCACTCGCCGACCGGGATCACGCTCGCGACCTGACCCGGCTGGCCGCCAGGGACGGTAGAGCCAACGACAAGGAGGGCTGATGGCCGCAGGCCAGGGCGCGCAAGCAGCAGGCGAGCGGGTCGAGAAGCTGCTCGCCGAGCTGCGCTCGCACGGCGGGCCGCAGGTGGCCGCCACGGCGGAGGAACTGGTGGGCTGCCTGGTCGAGCTGTACGGCGCCGGGCTGGCCGAGATCGTCAGGATCCTCGGCGAGGACGCCGAGGCTGGCGCGCGGCTGCTGGACGCCCTGGCCGCCGACCCGCTCGTGGAGAGCCTGCTGCTGGTGCACGACCTGCACCCGGTCGAGATCGGCACCCGCGTCGAGCGCGCGCTCGAGGCGGTCATGCCCAGGCTCGGATCGCACGCGGGCCACGCGGAGTTCCTGGGCGTCGACGACCAGGGCGTGATCCGCCTGCGCCTGGAACGCGGCGGCCACGGCTGCAACTCCTCGGCGGGCGCGTACACGACGGCCATCGAGCAGGCGGTGGCGGATGCGGCGCCCGAGGCGGCGGGGGTCGACATCGAGGTGGTCGAGGTACCCGCGGAGCTGCCGCTCCTGCAGATCGGCAGGCGTCCCGCGGGGACCGGAGGGTCCCGGTGACCTATGGGGGGCCCGGGATCCCGGGGACGGGGGTGACCGGTCTGCGGCGCTTCGTGAAGCGCCCGGCCGGCGCCCCGTCCCCGGGCGTATCGCCCGGCCTGCCGCTTCCCGGGGTCCGCCTGGATCGAGGACCTGCGGATGACGCCGAGCGGTGCGAGATGTGCCACGAGGTGCTAGGCCAACGGCACGGGCACGTGGTGGACCTGGAGAAGCGCTCGCTGGCCTGTACCTGCCGCGCGTGCTACCTGCTGTTCACCCATTCCGGAGCGGCCGGCGGGCGGTACAGGTCCGTGCCCGAGCGCATCAGCTACGACCCGGACCGGCCGCTGACCGGCGAGGACTGGAACGAGCTGCAGATTCCCGTCGCGATGGCGTTCTTCTTCTACAACTCAGCGCTCGGCCGGGTGGTGGCGGGGTACCCGAGTCCGGGGGGCGTCACCGAATGCGAGCTCGACCTGGCCGCCTGGGACCGGCTCGCCGCCGCCTACCCGCTGCTCGGAGCGCTGGCCCCCGACGTCGAGGCCGTCTTCGTGAACCGTACGGGCGAGGGGAACGAGACCTTCCTGATCCCGATCGACGAGTGCTACGCGCTGGTCGGCGAGCTTCGGAGGCTCTGGCAGGGATTCGACGGCGGCCAGGAGGCCCGTGACGCGCTCGCCACGTTCCTGGACGGGTTGCGGCAGCGGGCGATCGCGCTCGAGCCGCAGGACTGCGACCTAGACCGAGGGGCGGCGCCATGGCCGACCTGATCTTCGGCTGCACCGGCGCGAGCGCGGAACGGTACGCCGCGACGCCGACGCTGACGTTCTCGCTGACGATCAGCGAGACCTCCGGCGTGCGCGTGCACGCGATCGCCCTGCGCTGCCAGATCCGCATCGAGCCGCACCTCCGCCGGTACACGGCGGTCGAGGCGCGGCGGCTGCATGACCTGTTCGGGGACCCGTCGCGCTGGGCCGACACGGTCAAGCCGATCCAGCTCGCGACTGTCACCACGATGGTCCCCACGTTCACCGCGCTGACCGAGGTCGATGTGCGGTGCCCTGCACGTACGACCTGGAGGTGGCGTCGGCGCGCTACCTGCAGGGCCTGGACGACGGCACGATCCCCCTGCTCCTGTTGTTCAGCGGGACTGTCTTCATCGACACAGGCGCGGGCTTTTCCGTCGAGCTCGTCCCGTGGAGCGCCGAGGCCTCCTACCGGATGCCGGTGAGCGTCTGGCGCGACCTGGTGAACGCGCACTTCCCCGGGAGCGCGTGGCTGCGCTGCAGCAAGGAGACCCTGGACTCGCTGTCCGACTTCAAGGCTCGGCGCGCCCTGCCGACCTGGGACGCGACCCTGCTGGCCCTGCTGGCCGAGGCGGCGCTGGCCGAGGGCGTCGGGACCGAGGGAGAGCCCGAGCCCGAAGGCGGCGGAGGACCCCGGGGAGGCGATGCGGCCGTGAACCTCGACGCCGTCCGCCGGGTCGCCGACGCGGTCCTCTACGAGGGGTACATCCTGTACCCGTACCGCGCCTCGTCGGCCAAGAACCGGAGCCGGTGGCAGTTCGGCGTGCTCGTGCCGCCCGCGTACACGGCGGCCGACCCCTCGGAGACCTCCGTCACGCAGGCCGAGTGCGTCTTCGAGCACTCTGGCCAGCCCAGCTTGCAGATCATCGTCCGGTTCCTGCAGGTGCAGCGGCGGACCGATCCGGGGGGCGCGACCTGGGATGAGGCGGTAGAACGCGAGATCGAGGTCAGCGTCGCCCCCGACGAGCTGCTCGGTGAGGGCCTGACCAGTGAGTTCACCGTCGCGGGCGGCGAAGACCGGGAACCGCTGGCCGATCAGGACGGCGGGCAGGAATATACGGTGCGCCGCCGGGAGCCGCTGGCCGGGGCGGTCACCGTGCGCTCGACCGCGCTCCCCGGGCCGTGGGGGGCGGTCCGCCTGCAGGTCCGGGTGGAGAACCGGACTGCGCCCGGTGCCGCGCCAGAGCACCGGGAGGATGCGCTACCCTCGGCGCTGGTCGCCGCCCACGTGATCATGAGCATCTCCGGCGGGGAGTTCCTCTCGATGACCGACCCGCCGATCTGGGCGAAGGCGGCCGTGGCCGAGTGCGAGAACGTCGGCGGCTGGCCCGTCCTGGCGGAGCCCGACGGCGGCCGGGGCGTCATGCTGTCCGCGCCGATCATCTTGTACGACCACCCCGAGCTCGCGCCCGAGAGCCCGGGCGAGCTGTACGACGGCACCGAGATCGACGAGATCCTCACCCTGCGCACACTGGCGCTGTCCGACGACGAGAAGCTCGAGGCCCGGGCGACCGATCCGCGGGCGGCCGCGCTGATCGACCGCGTCGAGTCCCTGGACGCGGAGGCGATGGGGCGGATGCACGGGACGATCCGGTACCCGAGTGCGGCACGGTCCAGCGAGCCGTCGGAGAATGCTGACCAGGACGTGCCCTGGTGGGACCCGGACGCGGAGGCCGCCGTGTCCCCCGACACCGACTTCGTGATCATCGAGGGCCAGAAGATCGCGCGGGGCAGCCGGGTGCGGCTGCGGCCGGGCGCGCGCCGCAGCGACGCCCAGGACATGTTCCTGATCGGGCGGATCGCCGAGGTCCAGGCGGTGCTGCTCGACGTCGACGACAACCCGTACCTGGCCGTCTCGCTGGCCGACGCCCCCGACGAGGACCTCCGGATCGCCCACGGGCGGTTTTTGTACTTCGCGACCGACGAGGTGGAACTCTGCGAGGACGGGTCATGAGCGGGCGGACGCTGGTGGCCGGCGTGGGCAACGTGTTCCTGCGGGACGACGCCTTCGGCGTGGAGGTGGTCCGGGAGCTCACGCAGGAGCCGCTGCCGCCGGGCGTGCAGGCCCGCGACTTCGGCATCCGCGGCGTCCACCTGGTCTACGAGCTGCTCGACGGCTGCGACCTGTTCGTGCTGGTGGACGCGGCGGCGCGCGGCGAGAAGCCGGGCACGGTCACCGTACTCGAGGTTGACGTGCCGGAGCCGGGCTCGGTCCCGCGGACGGTCATGGACGCGCACAGCCTGGCGCCCGACGATATCTTCGCGCTGCTGTCTTCCCTGGGCGGCCGGCCGGGGCGGAGCCTGGTCGTGGCCTGTGAGCCGGCGGACGTCAGCGCGGGGATGGGCCTGACCGACGCGGTGCGGGAAGCCGTGCCGCACGCGGTACGGGCGGTACGGGAGATTCTGGCGCGTTCGGCGGATACGCATTCGGCGGGCGCGCATGCGAAGGACGTGACGGACGAGCAGGAAGTGATGGCGGACTGATCTATACAAGCGCACTGAGCTGGAAAGGAGGTGCACGGGCATGATTGGCAGGCTGATCAAGGCGGTAATCATCGCCGCCGTGCTGGCGCTGGTGATCGAATCACTGCCGGACATCAAGCGGTACCTCGAACTACGTGAGATGTAGCCCGCGCGGGCCAGGAAGGGTGTGATGGGCGTGGAAGTAGTACTCGGTTTCGCGTTCGGCTACTGGGTCGGCACCCGCCAGGGGCGGAAGGGCATGCTGCAGGCGATCGACGCGGCCCAGGCGATCTGGGCCTCCCCCGAGACCCGGCGGATGCTGGCCGAGGGCCTGTCCGCGTTCCAGGAGGCGGCCCCGGCCCTCGGCCGGAAGGGCAACGGCGGCAGCCGGTCGTCGGTCATCGGCAGCGTCATGGACGAACTCATCGAGCGGCGCCAGCGCCGCGCGGCGTGACCGCCGCGAAACAAGGGGAGCGACATGCATGAATACGGCCTGTGCGAAGGCGTGCTGGCGACGGTCCGCCAGCGCGCCGCGGGACGGCAGGTAGCCGGGATCCGGGTCCGCTTCGGCGTCCGGCACGCGGTCGACTCAGAATCCCTCGCACAGGCCTTCAGCTTCGTCGCCGAGGGGACGGAGGCGGCCGGCGCCGCCGTCGACCTCGTCACGGTGCCGGCCACGCTGTCCTGCCGGAGCTGCGGACACACCGAGGAGACCACTGACGTCCTGGCCGTCTGCCCGCGTTGCGCCAGCGACGACGTCGAGATCACCGGCGGCGACGAGATGACCCTCGAATCAATCAGCTACGTCCCGGTACCGGCCGGCTGAGCCCGTTTCGTCAGGGCAGGAATATCGCGAGAAGATTACACCGGTCCCAATCGTCACACCAGAGGCCGATCAGGCGGTTTACGCCGGTACCGGGGTGACCACGAACTGGCGCAGGTACAGGTCGCGGAAGGTGACCGGGCCCCGCGGGCCGGGCACCTTGTCGATATTGATCCCGGTTTCCGGCACGGACAGCAGCTTGAACCCGTCGAGCAGGCGCGTGGTGGCGTTCCAGAACGCGCCGGTGCCCGCATAGGCGGCGAGGAACTCCGCCGCGGCGGCCTCGTCAGCCGTGACGATCGCCGCGGCCAGCCCGGAGGTTTCCTCGTTGGCGATCGCGGCGGCCGCGCGCGGGCCTGAGGCGGGCGCGATCGTTACGGTCGCCTCGCGCCCGGCGTCCAGGGCCCACTCGTGCCCGAGCGGATGAGAGTGCGGCGGCAGCGACATGCTGATGCCCAGCCGGGCCAGCAGGGGCCGGATCCGCGGCATTAGCTCATCCCACCGGGACGGGTGCACCAGCAGCAGGTTAAGACGGTTGCACACGCCGAGCCGGTCCAAGCTGGCCTCCACCAGGTCCTCGGCCAGGTCCAGGTCCGCGGCCTCGTCGACGTACAGGACCGCGCCGCCGTCGGCGTGCGCTAGGGTCCGCACGCCGTGCCGGGCCGCCTCGGTGGCCAGCGTCCGCGTGCTGTCCCCGCTGCCGCGCAGGATCACCAGCGGGATCAAGCCGGGCTGGCTGACCAGGGCCCGCGCGGAGTCCTGCCCGGGGACGCGGACCAGCTGGATCATCGCCGGATCGAGCCCCGCGGCGGCGAGCGCGGGCCCGATGACCTGATCGGTGAGCGCGATGGCCGAACGCAGCGCCGCGGAGCCCGTCCGGAGCACGCCGGCGTTCCGCGACTTGACGAACTGGGACGCGACGTCGACCACCACGTTAGGTCGGGCCTCGAAGTTGGCCCCGATCACCCCAACCGGCCTGCGGCATTCCTCGAGCAGTAGCCCGCCGGGCAGCTCCCTGATCACCCGGCGCGACGGCTCGTAAGGCACGGCGGCCAGCGCGCGGAGTTGGCCGGCGATGGCCTCCATCCGCCCCTCGTCCAGGCGCAGCCGGTCGATCAGCGCCTCGGCGACGCCGGCGGCCCGCGCCGCGCGCACGTCCTCGGCGTTGGCCTCGAGCACTCCCGCGGCACGCCGCCCCAGCAGGTCCGCCATGCCCCGCAGCGCTTCATCAAGGAGCCCGTCCGGAACACCGGCCAGCCCGGCGACCGTGCCGGACGCGGCCCGCGCGGCCTGTTCCACCGCGGCGACGGCGCCGACCGGTGCCTCCGCGCTCACGTCAGTGTCAGTGGCCATTACTTACTGTCCTCGGGTTCGGCCGGAACGGTCACCGGCGCCGCTCCCACACTACGCAGGGGCGTCGCTTCGAGCGCACAGCAGATCTCCTGCGACGCCTTCGCGCGCGGGATCCCCGTGGCTCGGGTGGGGTTGCGGATGGTGAGCGCGGCGAGCACGCCCCCGGCCGCACAGAAGACCGCGGCGATCATGGCCGCCACCTTGAAGCCGTGGGCCAGCGCGGCCGGGTGCAGGTAGCTGTTCCCGGTGATGCCGGCCAGCGCGGGCAGCACCGCCACCGCGATCAGCCCGGCCGCCCGGGCCACGTCGTTGTTGACCGCCGAGGCGACGCCCGCGTGGTCGGCCGGGGCGGCGGACATGGCGGTCGCGGTCAGCGGCGCCACCATGATCGCGACCCCGAGCCCGAACGCCACCACCGCGGGCAGCACCGCGGTCAGGTAGTTCCCTGATCCGCCGACCCTGATGAACAGCAGGAACGACCCGGCGATGACCAGCGGCCCGACCGTCATCTGAAGCCTCGGGCCGATCCTGGCCGCCAGCGCGCCGGAGCGGGCCGACAAGGCGAGCATGATGAAGGTGATCGGGAGCAGCGACGTGCCCGCCTCGATCGGCGAGTAGCGGTGGGCCACCTGCAGCACCACGGGGACCAGGAACAGCAGCCCGCCGAGCGCCCCGTAGACGACGAACGTCACCGCGTTGGCCGCGGTGAACTGCCGGGACCTGAACACCCCGAGCGGCAGCATCGGCTCGCGCTCCCTGCTCTCGATCAGGATGAACAAGGCGAGCAGGGCGAGTCCGACGCCCAGCGGAACCAGCACGGGGACCGAGCCCCAGCCGTAGGCGGACGCGGCGATCAGCCCGTACGTGATCCCGGCCAGGGCGCCGCTGATGGACAGCGCGCCCCGGACGTCCAGCTTCGGGATCGGACCGGGCGCCTTGGTCTCGGGCACGTGCCGGCGGGCGATGACCAGCACCAGCACCGCCAGCGGGAGGTTGATGAAGAACACCAGGCGCCACGACACGGCGCTGATCAGCCACCCGCCCAGGAACGGGCCGATCGCGGTGGCCACGCCGCCGAGCCCGGACCACGCGCCGATGGCGGCCGAACGGTCCTCCCGGGCGAACGAGGCCTGCAGGATGGCCAGGCTCCCGGGGGTGAGCAGCGCCCCGCCGACCCCCTGCAGGGCCCGGGCCGCGATCAGCACCGCGGCGTCCGGGGCCAGCCCGCACAGCAGCGACGCGAGCGCGAACCAGACGATGCCGATCTGGAACACCTTCCGCCGCCCGTAGCTGTCGCCCAGCGTCCCGCCGACCAGCAGCAGCCCGGCCAGGGTCAGCGTGTAGGCGTCGACCACCCACTGGATGCTGGTCACGGAGGCGTGGAAGTCCCGCCCGATGGCCGGCAGCGCGATGCCGACCACGGTCGCGTCCAGCGCGGCCATGCCCGAGCCCAGCACGGTGGCGGCCACCACCCACCGCCCCTGCGCGCTCGCGAAGCGCAAGCCCGCGGGACCCTGCGGAGTCGATGTCTCGGTCATCTGCGGTACGGGCACCACCGTTCGTTCGGGATATATAAGACCTTCAAATTAGTCCGAACGTGCGGTGGTGGCACTGTCCTGCGCCATCACCGCGTCCGGTGGCTGGCCTTCCGGCACCGTTTTCCGGCCCGAGCCGGGGCGGGTGGCCAGGACCGAGCCGCCCAGGATCAGGACGAACGACAGGCCGATCGCGGCGGTCAGGTGCTCGCCGAGGACCAGGACGCCGAGCGCGACCGCGACCGCCGGGTTGACGTAGGTGATGACCGTGGCGCGGGCCGGGCCGACCTCGGCGATCAGCCGGAAGAAGACCAGGAAGGCCGCCGCCGTGCAGATCACGCCGAGCCCGGCCAGCGCCCCGAGCACCTCGAGCGACGGCACCTTATGAGGCCAGGTGAGCGCGGCGAACGGGGCGTAGACGACCGCGGCCGTGCCCAGGCAGACCGCGTTGACCGCGACCGGCGGGAGGGTGGCGAGCTTGCGGTTGGCGATGAGCGGGCCGATCGCGTAGCCGAGCGCGGTGAGCAGCACCTCGATGACCGGCAGCGTGCCCCCGCGGCCCGCGCCGGGCCCGGCCAGCAGGGCCACGCCGGCCAGGCCGATCGCCAGCCCGGCCCAGCGGATGGCGGTGGGGCGGTCGCCGGTGCGCGTGAGCCAGGCGAGCAGCGCGCTGATGATCGGCACCGCGGCGATGAGCAGGCCGCTCGTCGAGCTCGGCAGGTGCTTCTCGGCGTTAGACAGGAGCGCGAACGGGCCGATGATCTCGCCCGCGGTGAACGCGGCCAGCCACCGCAGGTGCCCCTTGAGCGCGCGGAGGTGCCCGCCGCGGATGGCCGCGGGCAGCAGCAGCGCCGAGCCGAGCGCCACGCGCGTGCCCACCAGGACGGGGACCGAGACGCCGCCGTCGGCCACCTTGATGAGCAGGTAGGGGATCCCCCAGATCACGCCCATCGCGGCGAACAGCAACCACCCGCGCCTGCTCAACCCCACGCTCCCGTCGCTTCGCCGCACCCAGGTTCAGCGTAGGGGAGCTCCGTGGATTCCGCTTGTTACGGGCAGATGCCGAGCGGTCCTACTTGCAGGCAGGTGCTGGTCGGGCCCGGCGACGGCTGCCGCATGGCCGGAGTGTCCGTCTGCGACGGGGTGGGCTCCGGGTCGGCGAGCGTCGGGATGCCCTGCGGCGGGGTCGGGGGGCCGATCGAGGGAACCACGCCGGTGCTCGGGGCGGGGGCGGATCCGGTGGTGGTCGACGGGCGGGGACGGTGGCGGCGGGGCGGGCTGGTCGAGACGACCGGCGCGACGGTCGCCGCGATCCGGCTCGGGCTCGTCGTCGTGGGGTTGGGGAACGGGCTGGGGACCGGTATCCCCCGGGCCGATTCGCCGGCCGTGCGCGGCAGGGCCGAGGTCCGGCCCGCGTCGTGGGGCAGGTGCAGGACCTGGATCGAGACCGCGGACAGCGCCAGGAACGCGATCGCGCCCGCGGAGATGACCATGACGGGCACGGTGCTTCCGGCCGGGTGGGAACGCACGAGCGTGCCGAGCTGGCCGACCGTGGTCCTGATCCGGTCGGCCACCAGCGCGAGCGCCAGCTGCGCCGGGGGCAGCGGCGGGCAGTACCCCATCCGCGCGGACAGCCGCAGCCTGCGCAGCGCGGCACGCCGCTCGGCCGCGGTCAGCCCGGGCAGCAGGAAAACAATGGTCGTGCGGCCTTGCCGTACAGCCGCAGCGTGTAATCCAGGCGAAAGCTCATCCGCATCGCGGTAGCGGATCTTAATCACGGCTCAGCCAATTGACGCATGTCATGTGCACTACCTAAGAAAAGGACGAATGACTAGTGCACGCCCCCCCACTTGAGGCGTTCGCCACCGGTACTATAGCCGAGCCGATTGCCGCGTTCAGGCAGACAACACGGCTTGCCCCGCTCTGCAACCATTCCGTGGCCGAATCCGCCCGTGACGGGCTGCGCGCGGGGCGGTTAGGCTGCGAGCGTGATATCTGCCCAGGCCGGGCCCGTCTCGGGGACCACGTCTCGCCGCACGGCGGCTTTGGGCGGGTTCGCGTGGCCCTGGGCGCTGCTGCTCTCGGTCGCGGGCGGGCTCGCGGTATTCGCGTCGTTTCCGCCGCTGGACGCCTGGCCGCTGGCCGCGGCCGGGCCCGCGTTGCTGGTCATCGCGCTGACCGGGCGGAGCCTGCGGGGTTCGCTCGGCTGCGGGCTGGTGTTCGGCCTAGCGCTGTTCGTGCCGCTGCTGACGTGGCTGCTCAACGTCGCGTGGTACGCGTGGGCCGCGCTTTCCGGGGCCGAGGCGCTCATCTTCGCCCTGCTCGCGGTGGGCCAGCGGCTGCTGCTGCGGCTGCCGTTCTGGCCCGCGGCGGTGGCGGGGTGGTGGGTGGTCGCCGAGGGGTTCCGGGACCGGTGGCCGTTCGCGTTCCCCTGGGGCCGCCTGGCGATGAGCCAGTCCGTCGCGCCCGACGTCCGCTGGGTCGCCATCGGCGGTGCGCCGCTGCTGACCTTCCTGGTCGCCCTAACTGGTGCGATGGCAGCCCGATTTGTGTTGGCTGTGCTTGCCCCCGGGGGGCTACCCCCCGGTGACCCCCCACTTGGGGGACTGCCCGTCCCCCCAAACCCCCCTGGCCCCCCTTCGGGGGGATTCCCCGCTCACCTGCGCTTCGGGCAGGGGTAGGGGCGGTGGTGACGGCCGGGGTGGTGCTCGCGGGGGGGCTGCTGCCCGTCGACCCGACGGGGGGCGCCCCGACGGCCGTGGTGGCCGCGATCCAGGGCAACGTGCCGCGGGCCAGGAACCTGCCGCAGCTGCTGAACGACAGCGAGGTCACGCAGAACCAGGCCGAGGCCACGCTGAAGCTGGCCGCCGAGGTGAAGGCGGGGCGAGCACCCGAGCCGGACGTGGTGGTCTGGCCGGAGGACGCCGTCGGCCTCGACCCATTCCAATACCCGCCCCTCTACGACGAGATCCTGGGGATGGTGAACGACCTCGGCCGGCCGGTCCTGGTCGGTGAGGTGCTGCAGGGTCCGCTGCGCAACGCCGGCCAGCTCTGGCTGCCCGGCCGAGGCCCGACGTACCCCGTCTACGTCAAGCGCCAGCTGGTCCCGTGGGGTGAGTACATCCCGTTCCGGGGTATCACCTCCCGCATCAGCTCCCTGACCTCACTGGTGCCCATGAACTTCACCTCGGGGCACAGTCTGGTCGTGTTCGGCGTCGGACCGGTCAGGCTCGGCGACGTGATCTGCTACGAGGTGGGCTTTGACAACCTCGTGCGGTCCGAGGTCACGGCCGGGGCCAACGTGCTGGCCCTGCAGTCCAACGACGCCGACTTCGAGCTGGACAACCAGCTCGGCGAGACCGAGCAGCAGACGGCGATGGCGCGGATCCGGGCCATCGAGAGCGACCGGGCCGTGGTCTACTCCTCGACCACCGGGGAGAGCTCGATCATCGCGCCGGACGGCCGCCTGATCGCGAGCAGCGGCATCTGGCGCCAGGCGATCCTGGACGCGCGGGTCCCGCTGGTCAGCTACCGCACGCTGGCGGACCGGGTCGGCGGGTGGCCGGAATACGTGATCATCCTGCTGACCCTGCTCGCCATGGCGTGGGGAGGCGTGGCGGCCTGGGGCGACCGGGCCAGCCGCCGGCGGGAAGCGGACTCGGCGTAACCATCCGGGCGTTTCGTACGTCTGTATTCGGGGAGCCGCTCCCGAAAGCACCACGTACGATGCGTAGCAGGCACCAGGCACGCAACGGGGCATCGCGGTTCGGCGTCCTGACTACCGGCGCTTGAGGGAGGCTCACCGTGCGCGGGACAGACCGCAGGCCGACGGGTTCGGCTTGGCGAGTGCGGCGCTACGTCGGCGCTGTGGCGGCCGTGGCCGTCGGGCTATTCGTGGTGGGCTGCAGCAGTAGCCCCGCGCACCAGCCGCCGGCGGGGCAGACGGGCGGGCAGGCGACCGCCTCGGCCAGCGTGAACGCGGCCGCGCTCGCGGCGGACCTCAAGATCACGCCGGCCAACGGGAGCCACGGCGTCAAGCCCGCCGCGGGGATCTCCGTCACTGCCACCCAGGGCAAGGTGACCAACGTCACAGTCAAGACGTCGGGCGACCCGGTGACCGGCACCCTGAGCCCCAGCGGGCAAACCTGGCAGAGCCTGTGGGCGCTCAACACCGGGCGGACCTACACGGTGACGGCGACGGGCAGCATCGACGGGCAGACGGTCACCAACACGAGCACGTTCAGCACGCTGACGCCCGCCCAGACGTTCTCGACCGAGATCTACGAGGGGTACCAGCAGACCTACGGCGTCGGCATGCCGATCATGCTGATCTTCAGCCAGCCGATCACCAACCGGGCCGCCGTCGAGCGGTCGCTGGAGCTCACCACCTCCAACCCCGTGATCGGCGCGTGGTACTGGGACGACAGCGAGCACCTGGACTTCCGGCCGCGGGACTACTGGCCGGCCAACACCACGGTCAGCTTCGACGGCCACCTGAACGGCGTCGAGGGAGCCCCCGGCGTCTACGCCGCGGCCGACCTGACCCAGACGTTCACCATCGGCCAGTCGATCATCGCCGTCGCGAGCACCACCACGCATCACACGCAGATCTACATCGGCGGCAAGCTCACCTACGACTGGCCGATCAGCACCGGCCGCACCACCCTGCCCACCCCCGACGGCTCCTACCTGTCGGTTCAGAAGAACAACCCGGTGCAGATGATCGGCGGCGGCGCGCCCGGCAGCCCGGGCTACTACAACGAGCTGGTCAACTGGGCGGTCCGGTTCACGTTCAGCGGGGACTACTACCACTCGGCGCCGTGGAGCGTCGTCGACCAGGGCACCACGAACGTCAGCCACGGCTGCGTGAACCTGCCGCCCCCCGACGCGGTGACGTACTACAACCTCTCCGTGCCCGGCGATCCCATCACCATCACGGCCAGCACGGCGGCGGGCAAGTGGGACGACGGCTGGACCGAGTGGTTCCTGTCCTGGTCGGCGTACCTCAAGGGCAGCGCGCTCGGCGAGGCGGTGCAGGCGGGCCCGCAGGGCAGCACGTTCGTCAGCCCGTCGTCGCTGCCCCCCGACACCGCCACCGCCCCGCTCGAGACCTCGGAGTCCGGCAACTGGTACGCCAACACCTCGAACATCGCGACCATCGGGAGCATCGGCTAACCGCCGTCCGTCCCTAGCCACCGTAGGCTCCGTACCCGCCGGTTCCGCCGGTTCCGCTGCAGCCGTCGTAACTGTCGTAGCCGTCGCCGGACCAGCCGTAGTCACCGTAACCGTAGCCATAGCCTTCCAGGCTGCACGGATCGGCCGGGTTCCAGCCGCCCCCGGCCGGGACGACCACCCACTGCGGGTCGCCCGAGGCGGGCACGGCGGCGGGTGACGGCGTCGCCGAGGCGGCCTGCGCACCCGGGGCCTGCGGGGTGAGGCTGAACGCGGCGGAGACCGCCACCCCCTGGCCGTCGAGGCCGAGGTTCACGGTGTTCCGCAGGCCGAAGCCCGCGCACCCGAGGTTGGTGAACGACGCGCTCAGCCGGGCCGCCATGAACGTGAACAGGTTGTTCCCCATGGCCGGGACCGGCGAGGCGGTCGCGCCGAACCGCGCCTGGTTGGCGGCGAGGAAGGCGGACTGGGCGTTGAGCATGTTGGCGCAGAAGTTCGCCGGGGTGTCGGCCTGCTGCCCGCCGTCGAGGGACTGCTTGAACGGCTCCTGCGTGCCGCCGATGACCAGCGGCTGGCCGACGCCCATCCGGTACAGATCGGTCTTCCACTGGCTGAGCTGACCGTTGACCAGCGCCATCGGGTCGTTTTCCGGCACCAGCGCGATAGGTGCCCGCTGGTTGGCCGCCGCGGACAGCTCATCGAGCGTCTGCGAGGTACCCGGCTGGCCGCCGTTGGAGATGTCCGGCACCGTGAACGGCGCGCAGCCGAGCGCGGGCAGGATGAAGTTGTCGAGCACCCGGTTGTCGCTGCCGTTATTGATCGCCATCGCCCCGGGGAGGTCGGCGGCGCCGGCCGCGTTGTCCTGGGCCGTCTCGCCGCTGGCGGTGAGCAGGTACTGAGTGGTCACGTTGTCGCTGGGGTCCTGGTCGACGACGTCGAAGCTGCGCGTGGTCGGGCACGGCTGCCCGGTGACGGGCGAGGTGCCGTTGGCCGGGATCCGCAGCTTGCCGGATGCGGTGTCGGCTTGTGCGGCGGCGTAGAAGGCCACGCTGTTGCAGTAGGACACCTGGCCGAACAGCGAGCCGTCCAGGCCGTCCACGCACTTGGCCCGGGCCAGCGTGTCGGCCAGCGCGCCGACCAACTGGAGGTTGTTGCCGTTGAACCCGACCATCAGGTTGACCACGGCCCCCTTGGGCAGCTTCGGCACCACCGGGGCCACCGCGGGCGGCGACCCGAGCGTGATCACCAGCGGCTCGTACACCCACAGCTTGCCGGTGGCCGGGTTCAGGATGGTGGCCTGCACGAAGGCCTGCAGGTTCGGGTTCGACTGCTGGCACCCGGAGGCGGCCGGGCTCTGCCCGCCCGGTCCGGTCAGCAGGTACGGGGAGGCCAGCCCCGCCGCGGTCAGCGGGTGCGCGGGCACGACGAGCTCGCAGTCCGTGTTCACGTTGGCGGCCGCGGTTGGCGTCGGGGTCGCCGTGACCGTAGCCGTGGCGGGGGCCGCCGCCGTCGCGCCGAGCGGCGAGACGGTGAGCTGGCTGGCCGGGTGGCCCGAGACCGCGATCACCACACCGAACGCCAGCCCGAGGGCCATCGGGATCGCGAGAGGCACGACGGACTGCGCTACGGGCCGCCTACGCACCCGGCGACGTCGGACATTCCTACTCCCAGTGAGCATGTGATCCACCTCCGTTATGTCCCTCCCTGGAGGGCGAGGTTAGACCCGTTACGTCATGGTGTGGGAGAAAGCCTGGGAAGTCCTTTTGTCCGCTCGTAGGGTGAATAGCAGGATTTATTGGTAAATCAGAGTTCTTTCTCACTCATTACGTCACAGGTAGCGACCGTTTGAGTACAGATCTGAGGTAAGTAAAGACTAACCTTTTGGATACCTTGCCGAGGTCCGCGGATTTACGGCACGCCCAAGGGAGGCGGCCCGGGGGCCGCCTCCCTTGGTTGCGGACTGTTGTCGGTTAGGACCTCACATACCGGTGACGTCCTCATGGTGCTTGCGACGACTGCGCGGGAGCCGCACCGTACCGGGGTTTCCTCCGGTCCCCAGCCAGTTGCCCCAGCTGAACCCGCCGCCCCCGGTCGTCGGCATTCCCGACGGCGTTGGGCTGGCCGTCGTGGTGCTGCCGCTGGCCGGTGTCGAGCCCGTTGCCGTCTGCTGGGCCAGGCTGTACGTAGCCGCGGTGGCCACTCCGTTCCCGTCCACGGTGACGGTGGCAGGATCGGTGAGGCCGAAGTTCGCACAACCCAGGACCCCGAACGAGGCGGATAGCCGGGCGGCCAGGAACGAGCCCAGGGTGTTGCCCGTCCCCGGGACCGGGGAGGCGAAGTTCGCATCCCTGGCGTAGTCGAGCTGGTTGTGGGCGGGCGCCATGTTGACCAGGTTCTGGCAGTAATCTGCGGCGACCTGAGCAGGGTTGACGTTGCCGGCCAGCAGCGGCTGGTCCACCAGCGACCGGTAGACGTCGGTCTTGGCGACGCTGAAGGCGTTGCCGACCAGGGTCATCTCATCGTTGGGCGGCACGACCGCGATGGTTCCCGTCTGGTTGACGCGGGCGCTGAGCTCGTTCAGGGCCTGCGAGCCAGAGGTACCGTTCGCGTCGGTCGAGTTGGTGGCGCTAAACGCCGTGCACCCGTTCGCCGGGTCGACGAAGTCCGCGAGCAGGCGGTCGTCGCTGCCGTTGCCGACCGGCATGGAGCCTGCCATCGACGCCGCGTTCGCCGCGGTGTCCTGGGCGGTCTGGCCGCTCGCGTTGAGCAGGTACGTGGAGATCACGTTGTCGCTCTGGTCCTGGTCGACCAGGGCGAAGTTCCGCACGGTCTCGCACGCCTGGCCGTCGCTGGCGGTCCCGATCGCCGGGACCTGCAGGACGCCGTCCGCGATCAGCGCGTTGGCGGCCCGGTAGAAGTTGACGGCGTTGCACGCCGACACCTGGCCGATGACGGACTGGCCGAGGGCATCGACACAGTTCCCCTGGCGCGCACCCTGACCCTCCAGCACCAGGTTGTTGCCGTTGGACCCGACGTCGATGATCACCAGCGAGCCGCGCGCGATCGTCGGCGGGACCGGCGCCACGGCCGGGGTGGTGCCCGCCGTCACGACCAGCGGGTCGTAGATCTGGACCGAGCCATTCGGCGCGAGGATGGTTGCCTCGACAAAGGCGCCCTCGTTCGCGGCGTTCTGCATCGTGCAGCCGTCGCCGAGCTGGTAAGGCGTCGCGAGGCCCTGCGCGGTCAGCGGGCGGTTCGGCACGGTCAGGGTGCAGTTCAGCGACGTGGCCGCCTCCGCCGCGGTCTGGTTCAGGTTGATCGCGGCCCCGGTGCCGTCGACCGGGTTAGTAGCCAGGTCGCCAAGCGGGAAGAAGGCGGTCTGGCCGTTCGCGAAGTCCGCGGCCGGTGGCACCACCGCGTTGGTCGTAGCGCTCGCGCACGGAGTCGCTGATGCCGCAGCGCTCGTGGTCGGGTTGGTTGCCGCGGGAGCGCTCGTGGTCGGGTCGGTTGCCGCGGGAGCACTCGTGGTCGGGTCGGCTGGTGCGGCAGCGCTCGTGGTCGGGTCGGCTGGTGCCGGAGCGCTCGTGGTCGGGTCGGCCGCCGCAGGAGCACTCGTGGTCGGGTCGGCCGCCGCGGGAGCACTCGTGGTCGGGTCGGCTGCTGCGGGAGTGCTTGTGGTCGGATCGGCTTCTACCGCGTAATTCGCGTACTGAGAGGCCCAGCCCTGGCCGCCCTGGGCCGGATCCCATCCGGGAACGGTCGGGTACTGATAGTTCCAGGGGTCGGCGCTCTGGGCGCCCTGAGCGTTCTGGGTCGGAGTGGGCGACACGGGAGCGCTCGTGGTCGGATTGGCCGCGGGAGCGTTCGCGTTTGGGCTAGCGCAGGACCCTAGGGCCGACTGATCGATCGTCGTCGCCCTGCCTCCCGAGACGGCCAGGATGACCCCGAGGGTCAGGCCCAGTGCCATCGGAATGGCGAGGGGTACCGCGATGCGCGCCGCACGACTGTTCCTACCGCGACGGCGCCGCGCGGACCGATGCCCGCTGAGCATTCAATCCACCTCCATGGATGTCCGCAATGACGCTCCCGGTGCATCAACGTAGACCCGCCATGATGACGGAAACGGGAAATCATGAAGATTTGCGTTTTGTCCGGTTCTAAGGGTGGATCGGCGGAGAAACCTTGGTAATTCATTGCCAAGTTCTAACGTCGCAGGTGACAGCCCGTTGATCAGCCTGAGATTGCTCCGTGATAGGCCCGCGTGCGCCACGAGCTGCGGCGAGTCGGCCGCATCGCGGACGGAGTGTAGTTATTACGGCTCTCTCGGTGACCGTTAGTTATTTCCGGGGAGTTACGACCAGGGCTCATCCGGAGCCTGTCCGGCACGTCATGGAGGCTGTCGGTCGGCTCCCCGGGCCATGGCCCGGCGTCCCTCGGGAGGTACCTCGCGATCGGCGCGGTGGGGCGGTGCGGCTGAACCGGCTGCGGTCATTAGTAAGCGGCTGACGTCATATCGGATGAATTCCAGGTAACCGAATCCGGTATTCTCCGAATCGGCCTTGGTGTCGTTCGGCTGAGAAGTCATTGTGTATTTCCTGAGTGCGCGATCGTGGTCCTTCCGGCCGATCGGCCCGGCTCCAGGACGGGTGCGGGCGCTGGCTGCACGGGTGTGCGTCACGCCTCGGAGACCGGGTCCGGCGCGCGGTCGGCGCCGCGATAAGGTGAGCCGGCAACCATTCCTGGGGCGTACGCGTCTGTGTGTAGGAGGAGTTGTTACCGGAGCTTGCCTGGTTCGAGAGTTCCGGCCTCTACGGTGGTGTAATTCCGCAATATCGTAAGGGGGACGGCACCGTGCCGCGATCCGGTTGGTTCCGCAGGCAGCAGTCAACGCCTGGCACCCGCGGAGCCACGGCAGCCAAGCTCACCGCCGGCGGCGCCGCACTGGTGCTCGTGGCCGGGATCTCGATCGTCGCCCTGGATGCGCCGGGGAGCCACGCCGCGCCGGTCCCGTCCGTTCAGCCCTCTAACTCACCCAGCCAGGATCAGGCAACAGGCGCGTTCCAGGTGGTGTCGATCACCCCGGCGCACGGAGCCCACGGGGTCAACGGCGCCGCGCCAATATGGGTGCAATTCTCCGCGCCGCTCTCCCCTACCAGCCCGTTGCCGCAGCTCTCCCCGAAGATCGCCGGCAACTGGACGGTCCAGGGCGACCTGGCGGTCTTCGTCCCGGCGGCCGGTTACTTCGAGGACACCAAGGTAACGGTCACGGTCCCCTCCGGGATGGCCGCCGCGGACGGCAGCGGGACGCTGAGCTCCCCGGTGACCGACACTTACACCACAGGTTCCTTCAGCACCACACGCCTGCAGCAGCTCCTAGCTCAGCTCGGCTACCTGCCGATGACCTGGACGTCGAAGTCCCGCACCGTCATCAGCCCTGCCAACGCCCAGGCCGAGCTGGCGGCCGCGTACCAGGCGCCGGCCGGAACGTTCAGCTGGCAGGGCGATTACCCGTCGAACCTGAAGGACCAGTGGAAGGCCGAGGCGGGCAACATGCTCGACGTGGGCGCCGTCAGGGCCTTCGAGTCGGTGAACGGCCTCACGATGGACGGCATCGCCGGCCGTACGGTCTGGTCCGACCTGCTCGCCGCGGTGGCCAAGGGCAAGGACAACCCCCACGGCTACACCTACGCCCTGGCGAACCAGAACCTCCCCGAGACCCTGACCGTCTGGCACGACGGCCGCGTCGTGCTGAAGACCCTGGCCAACACCGGTATCTCCGGCCGGTCCACCGTGGACGGCACCTTCCCCGTCTACCTGCGGTTCTACTTCACGCACATGAAGGGGACGAACCCGGACGGCACCCCGTACGACGACCCGGTTTACTACGTCTCGTACTTCAACGGGGGCGACGCGGTGCACTACTTCCCGCGCGGCGGTTACGGGTACAACCAGAGCCTGGGCTGCGTGGAACTGCCCTGGCACCAGGCCTCCGAGGCCTACCCGTACCTGACCTACGGCAGCCTGGTCACCGTCATCGGTCCGGTCGGCGCCTAGCTCTGAACCGTGCTTGAAAACACTGTGCTACAAGACACTGTGCTCCAAAACACTGAGGGGCGGTCCTTCCGGACCGCCCCTCAGTCGTTAGGCCGTGACGTGTTACAGCGGGTGAACCTCTTCCGCCTGCGGGCCCTTGGGGCCGCGCCCGGCGGTGTACTCAACGCGCTGGTTTTCCTGCAGCGTCCGGAATCCGTCGATCTTGATGGTGGAGTGGTGGACGAAGACGTCGGCCGAGCCGTCGTCGGGAGCGATGAAACCGTAGCCCTTGTCCGAATTGAACCACTTCACGGTGCCCTGAGGCATGTACTTCTCCTACTGATATGACTTCGGGAGCCCACGGTCGTGTGTCCCGGGTTGCGGCGAGGCTGTCCGTACGGACTGCCCCGCGGGCCGGCGTTCGGGAAACCAGAACACCCGCGGTCAGAACTTCGCAGGCGCTGTAACACGTGCACGAACTTCGCACAACCAGAGCCATTTAACCACTGTCGGCTACCGTTGTGTTCCCAGCCGACGAAAATAAATGGTCACCGGATGGCCGCGGCCTGCCGGGTGGCCCCGCTGCCGAGTGCGCGCAGGCAGGCCGCGAAACGCGAATCGGGCAGGATGGCCGCGACCCGTTCGGCCTCGTCGGCCGTGTCGACGTCGGTGAGCGCGGGCAGGGGCAGGACCCGCAGGCCCCCTTCGACCAGCCGGCGGAGTTGCCGCGCGCCCGTATCCGGTAGTGACATGGGCACGCCGAGCACCAGGGCCGGATCGATCTCGCGCAAGCCGAGCAGCCAGAAGCCGCCGTCCTCGGCCATGCCGAAGGTGGCGTCCGCGTCGCCGGACACCAGCGGCTCGGCGGCGGCGGCCAGCAGGTCCGGCGTCACCTGGGGCGTATCCATCCCGATCAGGACCACGGGGGCCGACCACGACGCGCGGGCGTCCGCGAGCGCCCAGGCGATGCGCTCGTCGAGGCCTGCGCCCCGCTGGCCGATGACGTCGAACCCGGGCGGCAGCCAGCGGCCGGGCGCGCCGTCGAGGGCGAGTACCCGGCGGGTGAGGTTGGCGTCCGCCACGGCCGCGAGGGTGTCGGCCAGGGCCGCCTCGGCGAGCGCGGCCGCCTCGGCGGGCGTGAACGGGGGCGTCAGGCGGGTCTTGACCCGGCCCGGCACGGGCTCCTTCGCGATCACGATAACCTGCGCCGCGAGCGCGCCGTCCGGTCCTGATCCGGGCGGGCTGAACGTCCCGGTCCGGGATTCCTGCCGGTGCTTGCCGACGTAGACGGGACCGGTCACCGCCGACCTGGTCACGACGACACCGGCGCCGCGACGGAGGCGAGCACCCGGCGCATGTCCCTGACGGTCCGCAGCGTGCCGCCCAGCGTGCCGGTGACCTTCGACTTCCCGTTCCGCGGGTAGTAGGGCACGTCCGTCTCGGCGATCCGCCACCCGGCCTCTGCCGCGCGCACGACCATCTCGAGCGGGTACCCGAAGCGGCGATCCGACATGGGCAGCGCCAGGAGCGCTTCTCGTCTCGCGGCGCGCATCGGGCCGAGATCGCGGATCGGGACGCCGATCCGGCGGCGCAGTTCGGCGGCTAGGACCTTGTTCCCGATCCTGGCGTGCAGCGGCCAGGCGCCCTTGCCCCGGACCGACCGGCGCCCGAGGACCAGATCGGCCGCCCCGGCCAGGACGGGTCCGGTCACGAACGGCAGGTCTCGAGGGTCGAACGACGCGTCGGCGTCCATCACGCAGACGATCTCACTGCGCGCCGCCAGCAGGCCCGCGTGGCACGCGGCGCCGAAGCCCCGCTGCGGGACGGGCACGACGCGCGCCCCGTACCTCGCAGCGATCGCGGCGGAGTCGTCGGTGGACCCGTTGTCCGCGACGATCGGACAGTAGCCGGACGGCATGCGGGACAGGACCCAGGGAAGCGCGCCCGCCTCGTTGAGGCACGGTAGGACGACATCGATGTGCGGGATTTCCATGGCGCCCGACAGTAGTGGCGTCTCGGGCGCGTTGGGTCCGTAAAGTGGCTGGTACGCCCTTACGAAGCTGTGACGGATGCGGCTGGCGGATCGCCGGCGCAGTTTGGCGTGGTTTGCTGCAGTCATGCGCGTTCTGGTTACCGGCGCGGCCGGGTTCATCGGGTCTGTCGCGGCTGAGACCTTCCGGGCGGCGGGCCACGAGGTACGCGGCCTGGATTCGCTCTCCCCCGCCGTCCACCACGGCCGGCCGGTGCGCCTGCCCGACGACCTGATCATCGGTGACGTGCGTGACCCGGCAGCGGTGAGCGATGCCCTGGCCGGGGTCGACGCGGTCTGCCACCAGGCCGCCATGGTCGGTCTCGGCGTGGACCTGTCTGACCTGCCCGTCTACGCGGACGTGAACGTCACAGGGACCGCGGTCCTGCTGGAGGCCATGGGCCGGCGCGGCGTGCCGCGCCTGGTAGTGGCCTCGTCGATGGTCGTCTACGGCGAGGGGGCCTACGACTGCGCCGCGCACGGCCGCGTGCGTCCTGGGCCCCGTGATCCTGCCGACCTGGACGCGAGGCGGTTCGAGCCGCGCTGCCCGCAGTGCGCGCAGCCGCTGACCACGGCGACAGTCACCGAGGACGCGCCGCTTGATCCGCGCAACGCCTACGCCGCCAGCAAGGTGGCGCAGGAGCACCTGGCGGCGAGCTGGGCGCGGATGACCGGCGGGGCCGCGGTCGGTCTCCGGTACCACAACGTCTACGGCCCCGGGATGCCGCGTGACACCCCTTACTCGGGCGTCGCCGCCATCTTCCGCTCCTGCCTGGAGAACGGAGTCGCGCCGCGGGTGTTCGAGGACGGCGGCCAGCGGCGTGATTTCGTCCACGTCCATGACGTGGCCCGGGCCAACCTGCTCGCCCTCGACGCCGCCAGATGAGGCGGTCACCGGCGCGAGCCCGGCCGGCGGCGCCGCGGCCGGGGGCCTGCGGTGCTACAACGTCGCGAGCGGTGAGCCGCATACGGTCGGCGAGATGGCCGCCGCGCTGGCCGACGCGTTCGGCGGAGGTATCGACCCG
This sequence comes from uncultured Actinomycetes bacterium, assembly GCA_963795795.1. GTDB lineage: Bacteria > Actinomycetota > Actinomycetes > Streptosporangiales > Streptosporangiaceae > Palsa-504. The sequence goes on from CAWCJS010000007.1 coordinate 168,036, forward strand.
GTCGTGACCGGGGAGTACCGGCTCGGGGACGTCAGGCACATCGTGGCCTCCCCGGCCGCGGCCGCCGCGCACCTGGGCTTCCGCGCGCAGACCCGCTTCGCCGAGGGCATGGCCGAGTTCGCCCACGCTCCCCTCCGGGAGCCCGCGCTGGCCGGCGCCTTCCGCATGTAGTTCGGTCAGCCGTCGAAGCCGGTCGCACCGTCCGAATCGTCCAGCGAGAACCCCGATGCGATCCGGCGGAAGCCCCGGGGACGTTAATTACCGGGTCGATATTCGGCAAGATGGGAGGGTGCCCGAGTCCCGCCGCCCGGTCGTAGGCACCGACGCGCTGGCCGTCTGGTGCACGCGGTGGCTGGGCGCACCGCCCGTGGCGGAACTGTTCGAGGCCGGGTACCTGTCCACGGTGATGGGGCTTCGTCTGACGGACGGCCGGGAGGTAGTCGTCAAGGTGCGGCCCCATGAATCGCGGCTGGCGGGATGCGCGGTCGTGCACCGGGCCTTGTGGACGGCTGGCTTTCCGTGCCCTGAGCCGCTGGTGGACCCGCAGCCGCTGGGCGCCTATGCCGCCACGGCCGAAACGTTCGTCCTGGACGTCGACCAGCCGCCGCCTGAAGCCGAGCTGGCTGCGCAGTCGGCGGCTGCGCTGGCCCGCCTCGTCGAGCTGGCCCCTGACCCCAGGTCGGTGCCGAGCCTGGCTCCGTCCCCATCTTGGGCCGGCTGGGACCACACCGAGACCGGGCTGTGGCCCGCGCCCGAAGACCGCGACGTGGACCTGAACGCCTACCGGGAACCGCAGTGGCTGGACCGCGTCGCCACAGCCGTCCGCGACCGCCTGCACCGCCACGCTGGCGAACCGGTGATCGGGCACGGCGACTGGCACCCGGAGAATCTGCGCTGGCAGGGCCGACACCTGATCGCCGTGCACGACTGGGACAGCGTGATCTGCCAGCCCGAGCCGGCGATCGCCGGACTGGCCGCCGCCAGCTTCCTCGGCATCGACGATCCGCAAGGGATAGCCAGCGTCGAAGACAGCGCCGCCTTCCTCGACGCCTACCAGCAGGCCCGAGGCTGCCGCTGGACATCCGCGGATCTTGCGACATGCTGGGCCGCCGGACTGTGGCAGCGCGCGTTCGACGCCAAGACCCGCTCCCTGGATGGCGATCCCGAGCAGATCCTGACCCGGCACGAAGCTCGGTCCCGCTTGCGCCTGGCCGGGCTGAATCCCGACCTGGCCGGAGAAGCGTGATGATGGGGCACCCCCGCTTCCACCTGCATTTCACCTCGGCCGGCTCGATGCGATGATCTTGGAGTGCCCGAGTACCTGGTAAGGACGACCGCCGGCCAGGGCAGCTGGCCAGCCATCCCCAAGGGCCGCCTCCTGGACGTCCTCGAACCCCGCGGCTACGGCACCGTGCGCGCTGATGGCGCTGGTGACCTGCGGCTGGTACTCGGTGGCTGCGAGATGGTCTTCTCGGCCGAGGACGCGGGCTGGCAGGTCTGGTTTGAAGGAGACACCGCCGGCCACGACACCGATGCTCTTGTCTCCCAGGTCGCTCAGCAGGTCCAGGAGTTCACCGGTGAGCACGTTGAGTGGATTCGCTACGACTAAGCCTCGATCCACCGACCGATTCCGTTAGGTCGTTTCCGGCCTGATTCCTCCATGAGGAGTTTTCCGGGGTGAATCGGGGCGCAGGCGTCCTGCCGCTGGCCTGTTGTGCGGCTTGTCCGGGGTTCCCGGGCTGGGGGCGGGGGTCGGGGTGGCCGTGGGGCCGTCGGGGTGCGGACCGGCCGGGGCTGGTCAGGCCGCTGCTGCGGGCGGGCCGCAGGCGTTGTGGAGGCTGAGCCATTCGTGTTCGCGGTGCCAGCCTTGCGGCAGGTGGAGGGTGAGGTGGCCGCGGCCGTGGCGGGCGGTGCGGGCGGCGACGGCGATCAGGTCCCGGCGGATGGTCGCGGCCCGGGCTTTCGCGAACGGGAGGCTGGCCAGGGCGCCGGCGGCGCGGAGGAGGTTGTGCGTCATGGCCGCGATGGACAGCCAGGCGGCGTTCGCGGCGAAGACCCCGGAGGGCATGTGAGCGAGGGGGCCGCTGGTGACGTCGGCGAAGACCTGCTCCACGATGGCGTGGTCGCGGTGCTGGGCCTCGGCCTGGACCAGCTCGAAGGGCGAATCGGTGAAGACCGCGTGGTAGCGCCAGAGGGGGAACAGCTCGTCCTGCCCGGCGGCGGCCTGCTTGTTCAGGTCGCGGACCCGGCGGACGATCAGCCGGGCGGTGACGGCCTGGCCCTTCTTCGACGCGAACGCCGTGTACTGCGTCTCGGCGACCTCGGCGTCGGAGACCCAGCAGCCCAGCTGGTCGTCCCAGACCGCGTGCGGGTACTGGACGGGGGTCCACGCGTCCTGGCCGATGGCGGCGATCGCGGCGCGGATGCTGCTGTTCACCGGGACGGTGACGGAGAACCGGGCGCCGCCGCGGCGGATCGCGCCGGTCACCGCGGCGTTGTAGAACGCCGAGTCCAGCCGGACCACGATCTGCCCGGTGCAGCCGCAGTCCCGCGCGGTGCCGATGGCCTGCGCGGCCAGGCTGGCCGCGCCGCGCGCGGAGGCGGCGTTCCCGCCGCGCAGCCGCGTGGCGGCGATCACCGGCGCCGACAGCGGCGTGCTGATGGTCGCGGCCAGCGCGTTCAGCCCCCGGACCAGCAGCGATTTCCCCTGGATCTTGGTGTGCCCGAACCGCGCGCCCTGCTTGTGGTGGCCGTAGACGCGTTTCTGCATGGAGTCGATGTCGATGAACGCCAGCACATCCGCGCCGGGCAGCAGCGGCGATCGCCGCGCCAGTTCCGCCAGGAACTCCCGGCCCGCCTTCTCCAGCTGGGATACGTTCCCCCAGGTATAGCAGCGCAGGTGCGAGCCCAGCGTGGACGGCGCCCGGATGCCGCCGAACAAGGTGCCCATCGCGCCGTGCCGCAGCAGGTCCATGTCATCGATGCTGTCCGCGCCGGCCGCCATCCCCGCGACCAGGCACGGCACCTTCAGGTGCGGGTTGACGCCGCAGTCCCCGCCGGGGCGGACGTGCTCCGCGACCAGGTCCGCGAGCCCGGCGCGCTGCGCCAGGGCCATCACCGGGACGAGCCCGGCGTGCGACACCAGATTCGGGTCGTCGAAGGATGGGTGCGTCTTCGCCGGGCTATGCAACAATCGCACTTGCAAGGTGTCCTCTCGAACCGGGTCCTGGAAGCGTCAGCAACTTCCATTCTCCCAGGTCAGAGGGCACCTTTCACGTTGACGCGCCCGAAAACACCCCTATTTCACCGGTGGATCGAGGCTAAGGGCCTAGCCCAGCTGACCCGGTCGGGCCGATGCGATGCCCCGGGGGCCGGGGGGTGTTACCCGGCTCGGGCGGGCGGGCTGTGGCTGTGGAGGACCTTGGTGCGGTCGGGGTTCCAGGCGGTGGTGGTGCCGTCGGTGTTCAGGACGAGCTGCCAGCCCCAGCGGTGGATGACGACCTGGTGGTGGAAGAAGCAGAGCAGAAGGCAGTCTTTGACGCTGGTGGGGCCGCCGTTGGCCTTGTGGCGGACGTGGTGGACCTGGCAGGCGGCGGCGGGCTGGCTGCAGCCGCCGGCCCACCGGCAGTGCTGGTCGCGCAGGGTGACGGCGTGCCGGATGGCGGCGGGGACGGTGTCGCTGTAGCCGATGTCCAGCGGCAGGCTGGGCCCGGCCAGCGGGGCGCCGAGCTGCTGGCGGCGCAGGAAGAGGCCAGCCCGCCGGGGCCGGACAGCAGCGCGACCGTCTTGCCGATGATGGCCCGTTCGAGCGCCTCCCGCGACAGGGAGGACGGTTCGCCCGCCGACTGAGTACCCGCGTCGCCTGGGGCCGGGTCGTCCCACCGGGATAGTTCCACGCAGAGCCGGACCAGGTCATCGAGGGCGGCCGGGTCCACGTCGCCTGTGACGATCGGGCTCATGAGGGCGTCGCACGCGACGGCGGCGGCCGCGTCGCCGTCCAGCCAGGCGGCGCCGTCGCTGCCGGAGACCGAGGCGGCGGCGCGGTGCCCGGCCCACCGGGCCTGGGCCGCGGTGACCCACTGCCCGAGCAGGATCCCGTCGCCGTCCAGGGCGAGCAGCTCGGCCAAGGTCATGTGCACCCAGGCGCGGACCGGCTGCCCGGCCCGCTCGGGGAGCAGCCCGGCAGCCAGGAGCCGCTGCATCGCCTCGGCCAGCGCGTCGTGGTACCGCTGCCCGTGGGTCCGCAGGTCCCCCGCCCCGGCGGGAGCGGACAGCGCGTCCAGCACGGCCGTGACGATGGCGGCGCATTCGGGGGTAAGGTCGCCGCCGAGGACCCCGGCGCCTTCGAAGGTGGTCTCGAGCCGGACCGACCGGTCATCGAACCCGTCTGGGCGGTCGTCGGGGTCCGGGGGCCGGGACCGGGCGTAGATCTCGGCGGCCAGCGATGCTAGGTCCTGCAGGCTGGCGCCGGACCGGGCGGCCGCGATCAGGATCGCGTCGGCGGAATCCTGGCAGTCGCCGGGCAGCTGGCCGGTCCAGTCGCAGATCTTCCGGCCGAACGACTCCGATATGTCCCTGGCAGCCAGCGCGGCGATGACCCGGGGGTGGGCGTGAGCGCGCTTGACCCACTCGGTATGCGCGGTGGCGGCGCCCTTGGTGACCCCGGTCCGGTTGGCCAGCCAGGACCTGGGGCTGTAATCACCATCCTCGTGGTAGCCCTGCGCGGCGGTGAAGGCGCCCAGGACCCCGGTCCGTGCCGCCGTCTCCAGCGCGTGGGCCTGCTCCAGGAGCTGCAGCAGGCGGGCCTGCTCACAGACCGGCAGTTGGGCCGGGTCCAGCGCGGCCAGGTAGCCCAGCCCGGCGAGGACCGCCTCGGCGGCCTCGTCCCGGCTGGCGAATTCTGGACCGGTACCCATCGGGGTGTTCACCTCCTTCGCGGGGGTGCGCGCGGAAGTAGAGTCGGGAAGTGTTTCTGGGCTGTTCCGCCTGGCTCTTACGGGATCTTGACCGGACGCTCGTCAACGGTCGGATCGGGGAGCATCAACTAGTTCGATTCTAGCACCCGGCTAGGACATTTTCCCCGAGAAACGCCGTTCGGGGGTGCGCGTCAGTTTTGTAGGTAGCAAGATCAACTTGCCTGGGTGGCGAGGTCAGCGGGCTGCGCCTGGTTGTTTGGCTGTTGCCAGATTTCTTCCCAGCGCCTGCTGGCTTGCTGGCAGCGCAGGGTGAGGATGCCGGTGGCGCCGGGCACGGACCAGTGCATGCCGGAGAGTTTGAGGCGCTGCCCGATGACGGACTTGCAGCCGGCCTCGACGACGCCGGAGCCGACGAACAGGCCGCAGGTGCGGAAGTGGCGGTAGCGCATCCGGGGGGCGTTGGTCTCGAAGTAGGCCAGGGCCTTGTCCCGGTCAGTGGCTTTGATGCCGGCCAGGGGGAAGACGCGGGCGGCGGCTGCGATGGCGCCGATGTCGCCGGCGTCGAGCTCGGCGCTGCGCTGCTCGAGCCACTGGCTCGCGGTGTCGCCGGTCATGAAGGCGAGCATCTTGCCGAGCTCGTGCAGGTGCTCGCGGGCGTGATAGAGGTCCACGATCTGGGTGGCCTCGGGGAAATGCTCAGCGGCCAGGCCCCAGATCCAGTGCGCGCCGTCGCCCAGGATGGTGAGCTGGCGGACGTCCCGGGCGCCGCGGCGGCGGGCCTCGGCGGCCATCAGCTCCCCGAACCCGGCGGCGGGCTCGAAGGTGGCCAGGTAGGACGAGGAGCCCGGGTCGCGGACGGGGTAGCCGTCCTCGTCGGTCCTGGTCTGGGTGAACACGCAGGCGAGCTTGACCTCGCGGGTCCGGGACCTGCCGTCCTCGCCCTTGCCGTCCCGGCCCTCGGTCTCGGCGGTCATCATCGGCACGCCGGTGCCGTCGACGGCGATGTACATCTTGTCCGGCAGGTCCGCGGGCGGCAGCGGGATGACCGTGCGGGCGGTGATGGCGGCGGCCTGCGCGGTGATCACCGCGGCGGCCGCGGTGCCGTCAGCCTCGGCGTGCCGCTCGATCCGCCGGGCGCTGACCTGGATCCCGGCCAGGTCAGCGAGCAGCCCGCTGCCCCTGGCGAACGGCTCGGCAGCCGCGGCCCGGGCGGTCATCTTCGCCAGCCCCCGCGACATCGTGTCCCCGGCCACTCCCAGCTCGGCGTCCCGCGGCGCCAGCCCCCGCTTGCACGCCTGGCAGTGATACCAGGCCCGGCGCACCGTGACCGGGCCGAGCACCGTATCAACGGCCTTGTCCCGGTAGGCGACGAACTCCGCCGCGTGCCCGGCCCCGCAGGCGATCCGCGGGCCGCGGTATCCCGCGTCGGCGCCGAGCAGGCCTGCCAGCAGCGACCCGCCCACCTGGACCATCGCCGCGCGGATCGCCAGCTCCGCCGCCTCCAGCCCCGCCCCGCCGGCCCCGCCGCCCAGCGACCGGGCCGCTGCCGCGGCCAGCTGCTCCACCTCGGCCGCGAACTCCGCCGCGATCTGCGCGCGCAGCTGATCTAACCCTGCTGCCGCCGGCCCGCCCTGCCCGGCCGGCGGCAGCACCGGCCGGGCCTCGCAGATCGCCTCGCTGACCTGCACGATCTGCTCGGTCAGCGCCGCGAACTCCTGGTACCGGTCCAGCTCGGCACGGACCTTGCCCACCTCGCCGGCAGCCAGCTGCCGGCCCCGCGTCCCCCGCCCGGCCACAGTGCGGGTCCACAGCCACCGCGGCCCGTGCCCGGGATGACCCGGCTGCGCGCACGCGCAATTCGGCTTGCCGCACCGGCGGTAATTCTCGCTGATCGTGCCGCGGCGGAAATCCCCGACCGCGGCCAGCCGCGCGAACAGCCCGGCCCGCTTGCTCTCCAGCTCCGGCAGCGACGGATCGCTCATCAGCATCTCCGCATCTGGTTGTTTGATCCACAACCAGCCTACGCTGCGACCAGCAACTACCCGGGGAACCTACGATCGTGTCCGCCGTTCGGGATAGATTTCTACTTATTCTTTTTGGGCACCACGAGGAGGTGGCGTCGTCCGATGTCAGAGAACACCCCTGCGACTCGTCGACCGGTTCCGGAGACCGGGATCTTGCTGACCCATTTCATCGTGTCTAACGACATCGAGCGATCGACGCGCTTCTACGCGGACGTCCTCGGGGGCGAAGTCGTGCGCGAGGGCGAGCCGACGATGGTCGCTCTGGCCAATAGCTGGGTCATCATCAACCGCGGGGGCGGGCCGACCGAGGACAAACCGACCGTGACTCTCAAGGTGCCTTCCGGCGACGTCGTCTCGAGCTTCATGAATATCCGGGTCGCGGATATTCACGCCGTTTACGAGGAGTGGAGCGCGAAGGGCGCCGAGTTCCTCACTCCGCCGATCGATCGCGGCGCCGAGATTCGTTGTTACATGCGAGACCCGGACGGCCACTTGATCGAGGTCGGGCAGGCGACCGCGCGGCCGGGGACGGCTAGCTAGGGCGTGGTAATCGCGCGGGAGTGACGAGGACCGGAATCGGCCGGGACCACCGCGGGGGCGCCGGGGCGGGCTAGCGGCAATTTGACGAGGAACTGGCAGCCGGGGCCCAGGTTGCGTACGCCGATCTGGCCGGCATGCGCCTCGACGATGCCGCGAGCGATGGACAGGCCCAGGCCGGCGCCTTCCTGCGGGCCGGGGGTGCGAGCCGACTCGCCGCGGAACGCCACGTCGAACACCCGCGGCAGGTCGTCGGGCGGGATCCCGCCGCAGGCGTCCGTGACGCTCACGCACGCCAGCCCGCTCTGCACCTCGGCCAGGACGTTCACGGTCCCGTCCGATGGCGTGTGCCTGATCGCGTTGGTCACCAGGTTGCGAAGCGCCCGGCCCAGTTCCGCGGAGTCGATGAAGACCGGCATGCCGCGGACGGCCGCGCCGGTGAGCCGAACTCCCTTGGCTCTGGCCACGGGCTCGGTGCTGGCCACTACCTCGGCGACCAGATCCTCGAGCCCGACCATGCGCCGGGACAAGCGGAGTGCGCCCGCGTGGATCTTGGACAGCTCGAACAGGTCGTCGATCATTCCGGTCAGCCGGTTGACCTCGCGGCGGATCTGCGAGTGGTACTGGGATACCGTGCGCGGGTCGACCACGACCTGGTCCTCGAGCGCCTCGGCCATGGCCCGCAGCCCGGCCAGCGGGGTGCGCAGGTCGTGGCTGACCCAGGCGACGAGTTCGCGCCGGCTGGCCTCCAGGGCTCGCTCCCGGCCCCGGGCCTTGGCCAGGCGCTCGTGCGCCACCGTGAGTCCGTCCGATAGTTCCGCGAGTTCGGCGGGCAGCGGTGGCGGCGGTGGGATGTAGACGCCCGTCTCGCCGACCTCCTGCACCGAGGCGGAAATCGCCCGGCTGGCCCTTATGAGACGGCGCGCGACGAACAGCGCGACGACCAGCGCGGCCACCCCGGCGATCACCATCAGGTCGAGGATCTCGTCGCGCTCCTGGGCGCTGCCGAGCATGCGGTAGGCAATGACGCCCACGCCGGCCATCGAGCAGAGTACCGAGACGAGGACCACGATCGTGATCATCAGGCTGATCGACCGCGCCGCGACCTGCCGGAGCACAACGATGCCGATAACGGTGACGCACAGCGCGATGATCAGGACGCGGCTCGAGATGTACCAGATATCGGACCACGCGATTTGCGCGGGCAGCGCCAGGTCGGCTCCGGCGAGAGCGTTCACGCCGCCTCCGGCTCGTACCGGTACCCGACGCCCCACACGGTGACGATCCGCCTGGGCAGGGTGGGGTCGGGTTCCAGCTTCTCGCGCAGCCGCCTGACGTGCACCGTGACCGTGGAGGTGTCGCCGAACGTCCAGCTCCACACCTCGGCGAGCAACTGCTCCCTGGTGAAGGCCTTGCGCGGGTTGCGCATCAGGAAGACCAGCAGGTCGTATTCGCGCGAGGTCAGCTGGACCAGCTTGCCGTCCGCCCTGACCTCGTGCGCGGCGAGGTCCACGACAAGGTTGCCATCGGTGATCGAGCCGAGGTCGGGCTTGTCGGGCAGGCCGGTCCCGCGGGACCTGCGCAGCACCGAACGGACGCGCAGGGCCAGTTCGCGCGGGCTGAACGGCTTGGTCACGTAGTCGTCCGCGCCGGTCTCGAAGCCGACCAGGCGGTCGGTCTCATCGCCCAGGGCGGTCAGCATCACGACCGGGATCGGCCAGCGGGCGCGCAGCCTGCGGCAGACCTCGAGACCGTCCATGCCGGGCAGCATCAGGTCCAGGACCACCAGGTCGGGCGGCTCCTCGGCGACCCGGCGTAGCGCCTCGTACCCGTCGTGCACGCACTCGACCGTGTGCCCGTCCCGGATGAGGTAGCGCCCGACGACGTCGGCGACGGTGGGATCGTCGTCGACGACGACGATCCGTCCTGGTGGATCGGGGTTGCTCACGCTTACAAGGTAAGGCGCAGAAGGCCATGCAAGCCAGCAAAGAGGGCAAAAGCGCTCGACCCCGTCATCAGTCCGTAAGCACAGTGACGATTGTGTTAGTTCATCGCGGATGGCCACCGAACCGGCTGCGAGAGCACCGGCCGGGGTTAACACTGAGGGGTGTTTTGGTCCCGAAGGCAAAACCCGAGAGTAGGAGTCGGCGTGATCGGCGAACTATATGCGCGCGCGCTGGCCGGCCGGGCCCGGCCGGATATCGAGTACGCCGACGGCAGCCGAACGCCGCTCCTGGTGGAGGGCTGGCTGCGCGAGAGCCCCGGCGACCGGTCCATCCTGGAGCGGTGCCAGGGGCCGACGCTGGACATCGGGTCAGGCCCCGGGCGCCTGACGGTGGCGCTGTCCGAGCGCGGCATCCCGGCCCTCGGGATCGACATCACGCCCTACGCGGTCGACCTGGCGCGTTCCGCCGGCGCCCTGGTGATGCTGCGGGACGTGTTCGATCGCGTCCCCGGCACCGGCCGCTGGATGACGGTGCTGCTCGCGGACGGGAACATCGGGATCGGCGGCGACCCGGCCGCGCTGCTGCGCCGCGCGGGCGAGCTGCTCGCCCCGGGGGGGCGGGCCCTGGTCGAGCTCGAGCCGCCCGGCGCGCCGCTGCGCCGTGAGCACGTCCGGCTGTGCCACGCGGGGCTGGCCGGCTCCTGGTTTCCCTGGGCTTACGTGGGCGCCGACGACATCGAGGACGTGGCGCGGGACGCGGGGTTCGGCGAGGTCGAGACCTGGACGGTCGACGGGCGCTGGTTCGCGGACATCGGGCCTGCCGCTGTCCTGCCGGACGAGCCGGACGAGCAGTGGTGAGGCGTTAAGGATTGCTTACGGTCCGGCCCGCAGGTGACTTCCAGTCTCCGCACGATGGCACCCTACGCTGCATGAACGCAAAGCTCCGCGTGGTCGCGATCGGCGTGGCCATCGTGATCATGGCCGGCCTGATCCTGCTGGTCGTCCGGCCCGGGCTGAACCCCGCCCGGATCCGCCCCCTGCCGCTCATCGCCACCGCGTGGGTTGCGTTCCTGGTCGCCGCCTGGCTGCTGCGCACAGTGACGCTGCGGGCGGCGGTGCCGCTCATCCTGCTCGGCGGGATCGCCATCCAGCTCGCCGCGCTCTCGGCGCCGCCGCAGAACAGCAACGACCTGTACCGGTACATCTGGGACGGACGGGTCCAGGCGGCGGGGATCGACCCGTACCAGTACGTCCCCGCCGCCAGCCAGCTCACCGGGTTGCGGAACGAGTTCCTATGGCATCCGGGGGCGCAGTACTGCATTACGCCGGCCGTCGTCAGCGAGCATCCGGCCGCGGAGTTGGCCGCGGGCTGCACGCGGATCAACCGGCCGAAGGTCCCGACGATCTACCCGCCGGTGGCCGAGGCGTACTTCCTCGGCGTGCACTACCTGCCCGACGCCACAGAATCGACCACGCCCATCCAGGCGACCACGGCGGGGGTCGCCGTCCTGGTCACCGGGCTGCTGCTGGGCGGCCTGCACCGGCTGGGCCGGGACATGCGGATGGCGGCGCTGTGGTCGTGGTGCCCGACCGTGGCCCTCGAGGCCGGGAACAGCGCCCACGTCGACGTCGTGGCGGTGGGGATCGCCGCCGCGGCGCTGCTCGTGCTGGCCACGGCTCGGACCACCCGCCGGACCGTCCTCGGCGGGATCCTGCTCGGGCTGGCCATCGCGACGAAGCTGATCCCGGCCCTGACCGTGCCTGCGTTGCTCAAGCGCCGCTGGGTGGCGGTCTGTGTCGCCGCGGGCAGCGCGTTCGTCGCGGTGTACATCCCGCACGTAATCGCGGTCGGCGGCAAGGTCATCGGGTTCCTGCCCGGGTACCTGCAGCAGGAGGGGTACACGAGCGGAACGAGGTTCGGGATCATCGGCCTGTTCCTCACCGGGCGGGCGGCTATCGCCGCGGCCGTCCTCGTGCTGGCCGTCGTCGCGCTGGCCGTGCTGCGGTTCTCCGACCCGGACCAGCCGTGGCGCGGCGCCGTGGTCATGACCGCGGCCGCCCTCGCGGTCGCCACTCCGCACTACCAGTGGTACGCGCTGCTCCTGGTGATGCTCGTGGCACTCGACGGGCGTCCGGAATGGCTGGCCTTCGCCGCGGGCGGGTACTACGCCGCCGAACCGGGCCTGGGCCACCACCTGACGCCTCCGTACCGGTACCACGACGCGATCGCGTACGGCGTGCCCGTGCTCATCGTGTCGGTCGGCTGGCTCATCCGCTGGCAGCACGCCCGGCGTGGCGTCCCGGCTGTGCGCTCCGTTCCGGTTGTGCCCTCCGTTCCGGCTGCGGTCTCCGTCCCGGCCGGGCCCACCGTCGCGACCGTGGCCACCGTTCCGGTACCGGCCTCGGCCGACGCCGAACAGCTGACGGGATCGGGCGCTTTCTTACCGGTTGGTTACCCGTGAGCCAAACATCAAACGGCGCAGGCCGTCAGGACCGTGAATGAAGATATGAGTTACGACCCGTCGTACCGCAGGCCCCCGCGCCAGGACCGCTGGCCGAATGCGACCCCCCGGGAGCCCTGGCCCGCCTACTCCGGAGCCGATACGTACCGGGACGCGGCCGGCTATGCCGGCTACCGGGAGGTGGCCGGCGGGTACGAGGGCGCCGGCGACCAGGGCGCCGGCTACCAGGGCGCCGCCTACCAAGGCGCCGCCTACCAGGACAGTGGGGTCGACGGCTACTGGAACGGCAACGGGCACGACCGCGAGAACGGATACGACCGCAGTTACGGATACGGCGGCGTGGCGACCGACTACGGCGACGCCTGGGAGGGTGGTTACGGCGGGTACGGCCCCCAAGACGGCCAGGACGGCTATGCGGGAGCCGCGAACCACTACGCCGGAGCGGATCTGGCTGAGTACATCGAGCCCACACCCACCGGCGCGTTGCTGGTCGCACCCGACACCGTGGCGGGGCTACCCATCCGGAGCCGGGGTCGCGAGCGGGCCCCTCGCGGCGGGATCCTGGTCGGAGCGGTCACCGGCCTCCTCGCGGCCGCGGTCGCGATCGGCGCGGCCACGCTCGCCGCGGCGTTCGTCCGGCCGCAGGCCGACCCAGTCATCGCCGTGGGCGGCGCGTTCATCGACCGGACCCCCTCGGCGGTGAAGAACTTCGCGGTAGAGCACTTCGGCGAGAACGACAAGACCGTGCTGCTGCTCGGGATGTACGTGGGGATCGCGGTGCTGGCGATGGTGATCGGGTGCCTGGCGCGGCGCAACGCGGCGATCGGGGTGGGCGGGGTGGCGGCGTTCGGGCTGTTCGGCGCCTTCGTCGCGATCACCAGGCCGGAGAGCCAGCCGACCGACGTGGTCCCCTCGGTGATCGGCGGCCTGGCCGGGATCGTCGCCTTCGCCTGGCTGGCGTGGGCTGCGTCTCCGGTCGCGCCGACGGCGGCGGTCGTCCGGCATACCCGCGCGGGCGGACACCGGAGGGCCTGGTGAGTACCACCGTCGACCGGCGTAAGTTCCTGGCCGCGGCGGCCGGCACGGCCGTGACCGCGGCCGTGGCCGGGGTCGGCGGCGAACTCCTGATCAGCAAGCGGTTCCGCGTGAACACCTCGACGGTCACGCTCGCTCCGCCGGTGTCCACGCCGAAGCCGCTGCCCTCCGGCGGCATGGTGAACATCCCGGGCTTGTCCCCGTTCTTCACGCCGGACGCGCAGTTCTACCGCGTCGACACCGCGCTGGTCCTGCCCGTGATCCCAGCCTCGGCCTGGAAGTTGAACATCCACGGGATGGTCGACCACCCGATGACGATCACGTTCGACGAGCTGATGAAGATGCCCATGATCGAGCACGACGTCACGCTGACGTGCGTCTCGGAAAGCGTCGGCGGCCCGTACATCGGCAACGCCCGCTGGGAGGGCACCCTGCTCGCCAACGTGCTCCGCCGGGCGGGCATCCAGCCGGGGGCCGACCAGATCGTCATGCGCGACACCACCGGGATGACCATCGGCGTGGCCACCCAACCGGTCATGGACGGACGGGCAGCCATGCTCGCGGTGGGGATGAACGGGGTGCCGCTGCCGCAGGGGCACGGCTTCCCGGTCCGCGTGGTCGTGCCCGGCCTGTACGGGTACGTGTCCGCGTGCAAGTGGGTGGTCGACATGGAACTCACCACGTTCGGCGCGTTCGACGCCTACTGGGTGAAGCGCGGCTGGTCCGCGCAGGGCCCGATCAAGACCGAGTCGCGCATCGACGTCCCGAAGGTCGGCGCCAGCCTGACCCCGGGGAAGGTGGCGATCGCCGGGGTGGCCTGGGCGCAGCACCGGGGGATTGCCGCCGTCGAGGTGAACGTCGACGGCACCTGGTACCGCGCGAAACTCGCGGCCCAGGACACGATTGATACCTGGCGCCAGTGGTACTACTTCTGGGACGCCACCCCCGGGACGCACACGATCAAGGTGCGTGCCACCGATCAGACCGGTTACACCCAGACCGCCGTGGTACATAGGACCGAGCCCAACGGGGCCACCGGGTACCACACCGTCCAGGTGACGGTCACCTGAGCCAGCCGCTGGCGCGCACCCGCTTTGCGCACCAGCGGCTTGTTTTTCTCTAGTGCGCGCTCTTCTTTAGTGGGCGCGGAGCGCGTCTTTAGTGGGCGCGGAGCGCGTCGAGCAGCTCGTCGAGCGCGTCGATGTTGTGCGCGCTGACCACGGCGTCGCAGTACGGCCAGGCCGCGGCCATCCCGCCGACCTCCGGGCTGTACCGGGGAGACTGCGTGCGGGGGTTGGCCCACACGATCCGGTGCGCGACCCGGGACAGCCTGGCCATCTGCTCGCCGAGCAGCGCGGGCTCGCCGGTCTCCCAGCCGTCGGAGATGATCAGGACCACCGCCCCCCGGGCCAGGCCGCGGCAGCCGTACCGGTCGTTGAACTCCTTGAGCGCGGCGCCGATCCTCGTGCCGCCCGACCAGTCGGGGGCCGCCTCGCCCGCCTTGGCCAGCATCGTGTCCGGGCTGGCGGCGGCCAGCGTCGGGGTGAGCCTGGTCAGCCGGGTGGCGAAGCTGAACACCTCCGGCCGGCTCTGCCCGCCGCGCAGCTGGCCGCCGTTCAGGCAGTACATGAGCATCAGCAGCGCGCGGGCGTACGACTCCATGGACCCGGAGATGTCGCACAGCACGACGAGGCGGCGCGGGCGGACCCGCGGCGCCCGGCGCGACAGCCTGATCGGCTCGCCGCCGCTGCGCCGCGCCTGGCGCAGGGTCGCGCGCAGGTCCGGCCGCTTCCCGGCGCGGGCGCCGCGGTACCTGCGGGTCCGGCGGAGCGGGACGGACAGCGTCATCTCGCGCATGAGCGTCACGAGCTGCTGGAGCTCGGCGGAGGACAGCTCGGTGAAGTCACGCTCGCGCAGGCGTTCGGCCGCCGAGGCCACCCGGTGCACGACGCCCGGCAGCTCCGACAGCGGGTCATCGCCGGTCGGCTCGGTGGAGCTGGCCGCCGAGAGGTGCAGCCCCGACGGCCAGCGACCGGGATCGCCCTGCTGACGAACAGACGGGCCGCCGTCCGGGTCGACGGGCCTGGCCGGCACCTCGGCGGAGGCGAGCAGTTCGTTCAGGGCCGCCGGGGTTCCGAATAGCGCCGCCCACACGCGCTCGAACGTGCTCATCTGGCTCGGGTCCGAGACCAGGGTGGCCAGGGCGCAGGCCCGCAGCTCGGTGGTCGTCCGCGCGTCCATGACCGTGACGGCGCGGGCCAGCCGCTCGCAGCGATCCGGGCCGACCGGGAGCCCCGCGGAGTGCAGCGCGGTCCCGAGCCCGGCCGCCAGCGACGCCACGTCAAGCAGGCCGCCGTCGGTGCTGCCGTCGGGGGACGGGAGCCGGCGAGCCGGCGGCCGGGGCAAGTCGCCGGCTTCAGTCAACGGAGCCGACCACGGAGGCGAGCCCGGTGCGGCGCACCGTTTCCTCGTCCTCCGGGTACTTCAGCACGGTGCTCATGGTCTGGCTGGCCAGCGGTCCGGACAGCTCGTCGGCGCCGAACACGCTCAGCGCGGAGGCCCAGCTGATCGCCTCGGAGATGCCCGGCGGCTTGGTCAGGTCGAGCGTGCGCAGCCGGTTAACCGCCGTCGCGATCTGGGTGGCCAGCCCCTCCCCGGCCGCGGGCACCCGGCGCCTGATGATCTCCGCCACGCGCGCGGCGTCGGGGTAGGCGATCCAGTGGTACAGGCACCGCCGCTTGAGCGCGTCGTGCAGGTCCCTGGTCCGGTTGGAGGTCAGCACGGTGACCGGGGGCACCTTCGCGCGCTGCGTGCCGAGCTCGGGGATCGTGACCGCCGACTCGGCCAGCAGCTCGAACAGGAAGGCCTCGAACTCGTCGTCGGCCCGGTCGACCTCGTCGATGAGCAGGACGGCGGGGCGCGGCCCGGGGTGCAGCAGCGCCGTCAGCAGCGGCCTGGACAGCAGGTACTCCTCGGTGAACAGGTCCTTGTCCTGGATCCGCTCCCCGGCGGCCTCGGCCAGCCGGATGGCCAGCAGCTGGCGCGGGTAGTTCCACTCGTACAGGGCCTCGGCGGCCGCGATGCCCTCGTAGCACTGCAGCCGGACCAGCACGGTATCGAGCGCGTCGGCCAGGGCCTTAGCGGCCTCGGTCTTGCCCACGCCGGGCTCGCCCTCGAGCAGGATCGGCTGCCCCATCCGCACGGCGAGGAACAGCGCGGCGGAGAGCTGGTCGCCCGCGAGGTAGTTAACCGACTCCAGGGACGCGGACAGCGCGGCGACATCGGGGAACCGCTGATCAAGGTCGGGTACGGGCGCGTTGCTCACAACGAAAGAGTTTAGCTTTGACCGCGAACTGGTCAGCTGATGGCCAGATCGGTACGGAAGGGGCGGCCCTGGATGGCCCGCCAGACCTGGGCCGGGGTGAGGGGCATGTCCGCGTGGCGCACGCCGTAGGGCCGCAGCGCGTCGATGACCGCGTTGACCACGGCGGGCGGCGAGCCGACCGTCGCGGACTCGCCGACGCCCTTGGCGCCGATCGGGTGGTGCGGGGACGGGGTGACGGTCTCGCCGAGCTCCCAGGACGGGGCACTCCAGCGACGTGGGCAGCAGGTAGTCCATGAACGAGCCGCCCAGGCAGTTGCCGTCGTCGTCGAACGCGATGACCTCCATCAGCGCCATCCCGATCCCGTCGGCGAGCCCGCCGTGGATCTGGCCCTCGACGATCATCGGGTTGATCCTGACCCCGCAGTCGTCCACCGCGATGAACCGCCGGACCGAGACCTTCCCGGTGCCAGGGTCCACGTCGACGACGCAGATGTACGCCCCGCACGGGTAGGTCAGGTTCGGCGGGTTGTAGACGCAGCTCACGTCCAGGTGCCCCTCGACGCCCTCGGGCAGCTCCAGGTTGGAGTGCGCGGCGAGCGCGATCTCGGTGATCGTGCGGCCCTGATCCGGGTCGCCGCGGACGAACCACCGGCCCCGCTCCCAGTCCAGGTCCGCGGCGTCCACCTCCATCATGGCCGCGGCGACCACGCGGGCGCGCTCGCGCAGCTTCCGCGCCACGATCGCGGTGGCCGCGCCTGACACCGGAGTGGACCGCGACCCGTAGGTCCCTAGCCCGAACGGCGTCTGGTCGGTGTCCCCGTGCACGACTTCAACGTCGTCGGGGGAGATGCCGAGTTCTTCGGCGACGATCTGGGCGAACGTCGTCTCGTGGCCCTGGCCCTGGGTCTGGACCGAGATCCGCAGCACCGCAGTGCCGGTCGGGTGCATCCGCAGTTCTACCCCGTCGGCCATGCCGAGGCCGAGGATGTCCATGTGCTTGCGCGGCCCCGCGCCGACCGCCTCGGTGAAGAAGCTCACCCCGATGCCCATGAGGCGCCCCGCCGCTCGTTCGGCGGCCTGCTCCCGACGAAGCTCTTCGTACCCGGCCAGTTCCATGGCCAGGCGCAGCGTGCGCGGGTAGTCGCCGGAGTCGTACACCCACCCGGTCTGGCAGGTGTAGGGGAACTGCTCGGGGCGGAGCAGGTTGCGCAGCCGCAGCTCCGCCGGGTCCAGGCCCAGCTCTAGGGCCAGCAGGTCCACCATCCGCTCCACGAGGTAGACGGCCTCGGTGACGCGGAACGAGCACGAGTACGCCACCCCGCCCGGCGCCTTGTTGGTGTAGACCCCGGTCACCTGGCAGTACGCGGCCTCCAGGTCGTAGGAACCGGTGAACACGCTGAAGAACCCGGCCGGGAACTTGCTCGGCTGCGCCGTGCCGTTGAACGCGCCGTGGTCGGCGAGCACGGTCACCCGCACCGCGCGGATCCGGCCGTCTCGCGACGCTGCTAGTTCTCCGCGCATGTGGAAGTCCCGGGCGAACGACCCCGACATCAGGTTCTCCGACCGGTCCTCCATCCACTTCACCGGCTTCCCGGTCATCATCGAGCCGGCGATCGCGCACAGGTAGCCGGGGTAGATGGGGACCTTGTTGCCGAACCCCCCGCCGATGTCCGGCGAGATCACCCTGATCTTGTGCTCGGGGACGCCGGACACCATGGCGTACAGGGTCCGGTGGGCGTGCGGGGCCTGGGTGGTCTCCCAGATGGTCAGCTTGCCGGTCACCCGGTCCCAATCCGCGACCGCGCCGCACGTCTCGAGCGGCGCGGGGTGGACCCGCGGGTAGAGCATGTCCTGCGCGACCGTCACCTCGGCGTCGCGGAAGACCTCCTCGGTCGCCCGGATGTCGCCGGCCTCCCAGTCGAAGATGTGGTTCGTGGTGCGCCCCGGCTGGTCGTCGCGGATGACCGGGGCGCCGGCGTCCAGCGCGCGGCGGGCGTCGACCACCGCGGGCAGCGGCTCGTAGTCCACCACGATCAGCTCGAGCGCGTCCCGCGCGGAGTAGCGGTCCTCGGCGACGACGAACGCCACCTCCTGGCCCTGGAACCGCACCTTGTCGGTGGCCAGCACGGCCTGCGTGTCGCCCGACAGCGTGGGCATCCAGGCCAGGTTCAGCGAAGCCAGCGTCTCCCCGGTGATGACGGCCTTGACCTTCGGGTGGGCCTCGGCCGCGAGGGTGTCGACGGACAGGATCCGCGCGTGCGGGTGCGGGCTGCGCAGCACCGCGCCGTGGAGCATGCCGGGCAGGCGGACGTCGTCCACGTACAGGCCCTGGCCGCGGATGAACCGCTGGTCCTCCTTGCGCAGCCGCCGGCCGAACCCGGGAACAGGGGTTGGCGCCGCTCCGTCCACGTGCGTCATGCCGACTCCCTGCCGCCTCGGTCTGGGCCGCCTCGGTCTGGGCCGCCTCGGTTTGGCCGCCCGGAGCGCTCGAAGTCCGCGGCCCACCGGACCGACCTGACGATGTTCTCGTACCCGGTGCACCGGCAGACCTGGCCGGAGATCGCCTCGCGGATCTCCGCCTCGTCGGGATCGGGGTGGTGGTCGAGCAGCCAGCGGGCGGTCATCAGCATCCCGGACGTGCAGAAACCGCACTGCAGCCCGTGGCACTCGATGAAGCCCTGCTGGACCGGGTCGAGCCGGCCGTCCCGCTCGAGGCCCTCCACCGTCCGGACCGAGCGGCCGTCGGCCATGGCGGCCAGCACCGTGCACGACTTGACCGGCCTGGCGTCCAGCCACACCACGCAGCTGCCGCAGTTCGACGTGTCGCAGCCCCAGTGGCTGCCGGTCAGGCCGAGCTCGTCGCGGATGAAGTGGATGAGCAGCAGCCGCGGCTCGACGTCGCGCGCGTACTCGGTACCGTTCACGGTCACCGCGACCCGGATCGTCATGTATCCAGGGTCACACGGGCGGCCGCCCGGCGCAGCGCCCGGGTGGTGAGCTCGGCGACCAGGTGCCGCTTGTAGTCCTCGGGCCCGCGCTGGTCGGGGGACGGGTGGCAGTGCTCGGCGGCGATCGCCCCCGCGGCCGCGAAGCTCTCCTCGTCCGCGGCGCGGCCGCGCAGGAACTCCTCGGCCTGCGCCGCGACGAAGTGCTCGGCCCCGACCGCGGTCAGGCCGAGGCCCGCGGACGCGATCACGGGCCGCCCCGGGGCGCCGTCCAGCTGGAGCACCGCGCCCGCGGCCGCGATCGACCAGTCGCCGACCCGGCGCGAGACCTTCTCGTACGCGCTGCCCGTGGCGGACCTGACCGGGACGCGGATCTCGGAGAGCAGCTCTCCCGCCCCGACGACGGTCTCGTACGGGCCCAGGTGGAACTCCCGGACCGGGACCGTCCGGTCGCCGTCCTGGCTGCGGATGACCGCGGTCGCGCGCACCGCGGCGAACACCGCGGACAGGTCCTCCGAGGGGTCGGCCTGGCACAGCGACCCGCCGATCGTGCCCCACAGCCGCACGATCGGGTCCGCGACGACGCGCTCGGCGTCGTGGAAGATCGGGAAGCATTCCCCCGCGACGGCCGAATCGAGCAGGTCCGCGTGCCTGGCCAGCGCGCCGATGCGCAGCTCGTCGCCGTCGCGCCGGATGAAGGCCAGCTCGGTCAGCCCGTTGATGTCGACGAGCAGCTCGGGCTGGGCCAGTCGCAGCTTCATCATCGGGATCAGGCTGTGCCCGCCCGCCAGGACCCGGGTCTCGGGCCTCCTCAGCAGCGACAGCGCGTGATCCATGCTCTTCGCCCGCTCGTACTCGACGTGCGAGGGAACCTGCATGTCACCGGCCGCCGATGTCCTCGCTCCACACCTCGGGGAAGCGCTCCTGGAACTCCCGCATCGCGGCCATGCACCCGGGGTCGTCCAGCAGCACGATCTCCACGCCGCGGTCGGCCAGGAAGCCCAGGTCGCCCTCGAACGTCTGCGCCTCCCCCACGACCACCCGGGGGATCTGGAAGAGCAGGATCGCCCCGCTGCACATCTGGCACGGCGACAGCGTGGTGTACAGGGTCATCCCGGCGTAGGACGCCTGCCGGCCCGCGTTGCGCAGGCACGCGATCTCGCCGTGCGCCACCGGGTCGCCGCGCTGCACCCGCTCGTTGTGCCCGGCCGCGACCACCCGCCCGCCCGCGGCGAGGACCGCCCCGACCGGCACGCCGCCGGACTCCAGGCTGACCCGCGCCTGGGCCAGCGCCAGCGCCATCATGTCGCGATCGGCCTGATCTGCCTGCCCGTATCCCATGCCGGCTTACACTACCTGGCCAGCTGCCACACCACGCCGATGCCCGTGCCCGCCAGCGGGGGCAGGTCGAGCGGCGCCGCCAGGCCTCGGTGAAGCCGAGCTTGCGCGGCACCCCGGCGCTGGCCAGGTTCAGCTCGTCGGTCACGATCTCGACGCGCTCCACGCCCGGCAGGCGGAACGCCTGCTCGACCAGCGCCGCCGACGCCGCGGTGGCCAGGCCGCGGCGGGTGTACCCCTGCCGGACCCAGTAGCCGATCTCCAGGCCGCCGGGACCGATCCTGGCCATCAGTCCGCAGCCGCCCGCCAGCGTGCCGTCGGTGACGATCGCGTAGTTGTACTCCGAGCCGTCCGCCCAGCGTCGCGCCGAGGCGACCAGGAACTCGTGCGCGGCTGGCCTGGTGTAGTCCGCCGCCCACGGCATCCACGGGCGGAGGTGATCCAGCGAATCGGTCACCGCCTGGAACACGGCGTCCAGGTCGTCCTCGCCGTGGCGCCGCAGCCGCACCTGGCCGTGGTCGATGATCTCGTCCGGCCGGCGTGGTCGCGTGTCCGCCATGGCTCCCTCCTTAACCGCGGGGGGCGACGCACCCTCCCGCTTTTCTTTTTTGGCCGAACGACCCGTGGTGTGCGTACCCGGGACGTGCGCGGCGCCCGCGGTCCGCGAGGCCAGTCGTAGGCGAGCTCCTCGCCCACCCGGAGCCTGGCCCAGCGGGACGCCTCGACCTGCAGGGCGCTCGCCGCCGCGGCGATCACCGCCGGATCTACGTCCGCGCTGGAGAGCACGGACAGCCTAGCCGCGGTCAGGCTCTGGATCTGGCTGTCCGACGGGTGGTCCAGCGCGGCGACGCACTGGACGAGGTTGGCCAGCACCTCGGCCCGCAGCAGCTGCCCCTGGAAGACGATGCCCGACGCGATGCCGGCCCAGATGCCGTCGGGGATGGCCAGCTCGCGCTCGACCACGAAGTGCATGATGTCGTGCGGGAGTCGGGGGCCGGCGGGCCCGCCGTACAGCCGGTAGCTGGCCCCGTCGTCGCGTTCCACGAGCGCGTAGGAGCGCTCGCGGTCGGGCAGCCGGGGAAACGTCACGCGCATAACCCCACTATGCGGACGTGGGGAAGGGCGAACCTAATGGTTTTCACGTGGTTGCGATGACGTAGGGTGGCGGATCGTGGCTGGACGCGGCACCACGGCGACGATCGCGCTGGAGCGGGCGGGCATCCCGTTCGCCCTGCACGAGTACGCCCACGACCCGCGGCAGGAGTCCTACGGCCAGGAGGCGAGCCAGGCGCTGGGCGTCCCGGCCGAGCGCGTGTTCAAGACGCTGATCGCCGAGGTGGACGGGGCGCTGGTGGCGGGGGTCGTCCCCGTGGAAGGCCAGCTCGACCTCAAGGCGCTGGCCGCGGCGGCGGGCGGCAAGAAGGCCGCGATGGCCGCCGTGACCGCGGCCGAGCGGGCCACGGGGTACGTAGCCGGCGGCATCTCCCCCGTCGGCCAGCGCAAGCGCCTGCCGGTCTTCCTCGACGCCTCGGCGCTGGGCTTCACCACCGTGTTCTGCAGCGCCGGGCGGCGCGGCCTGGAGATCGAGCTGACCCCCGCCGACCTGGTCCGGGCGGCGAACGCGACCGTCGCCCGCATCGGGTCCGCAGCGCACCACAGGCCCTGACCGCCGGTCCGCGCCGCCGGACCTCACCGCAGCACGAATCCGGGGACTAGCGGGTCGTACGGGTCGATCGAGAACACGTGCTCGCCAGTGCGGTACGCCGTCCCGGTGACCTGGGGGATGACGGCGGGGCGCCCGCCGACGTCGACGGTATCAAGCACCGTCCCGGTGAACGTGCTGCCGATGATGGACTCGTGCCGCAGCACGGTGCCGGCGGGCAGGCGGCCGTCGGCGGCCAGGACCGCGAGCCGGGCGCACGTGCCCGAGCCGCACGGGGACCGGTCCACCTCGCCGTCGGCGAAGACGGTCACGTTGCGCTGGTGCACCTGTCCGGCGGCATCACCCAGGTCCTCGAACCAGATAGTGCCGTAGATGCCGTTCAAACGCGGGTCGGTCGGGTGCACGGCCTGCTCGGAGTCGTTGAGGGCCCACTTGATCTCGCGGCCGAGCGCGATGAGGTCACCGAGCCGCTGCGGCGTGACGGTCAGGCCAAGCTGGGCGGCAGGCAGGGTCGCATAGATCGCCCCGCCGAAGGCCACGGTCACGCGGGCCTCGCCGAGGGAGGTCGACACGGGCACGTGGCGGGCGACCACCCAGCTGGGAACGTTGACGAAATCGACGGCCACCACCCGGCCGTCTTCGCGGTGCACCCGTGCGGTCACCCGCCCGGACGGCACGTCGATCACCACGTCGACGCTGCCGGTCCGCGGGGCCGCGACCCGGCCGGTTTCCGCCGCCCAGGCCCCGAGCGCGATGGTGCCGTGCCCGCAGGCGGTCGAGAAACCGTCCTTGTGCCAGAACAGCACGCCCAGGTCAGCGCCCTGGTCGTCGGGCGGCACGATGAACCCGCCGTACATGTCCGCATGGCCGCGTGGTTCCGAGCACAGCACCGCGCGCAGGCCCTGAACCGCGGGGTCCTCGATCGCCCGGGCCCGTCGCTCGGCCACCGTCCGACCCGGGATCGGCACGGGAGGGTCCGCCACGATCCGGAACGGCTCACCGCCGGTGTGGTAGTCCGTGGCCAGAATTGTCGAGGGCAGCATGCTCGCAGCATGCCACGCAGATGGACGGGTCGCCGGGGCCGGACGTACCGTCGGAGCCATGGCCGCTCCGACGTTCGCCCCACGTTCCGCCGGCGATACCTTCTGGGCCGACGCCGACCGGCACCTGGTCCGCTACGCGGGCGGTGGCGCGTTCACCCGGGAGATCATTGACCATGCCGCCGGGAGCTTCCTGTTCACCGAGGACGGCCGCAAGATCCTGGATTTCACCTCTGGTCAGATGAGCGCGATCCTGGGCCATTCGCACCCGGAGATCGTCGCCACCGTCACGCGGCAGGCGGCCACGCTGGACCATTTGTTCAGCGGCATGCTCAGCCGGCCCGTCGTCGACCTGGCCCGCCGTCTGGCCCAGACCCTGCCAGAACCGCTGGAGAAGGCGCTGCTGCTGACCACCGGGGCCGAGTCGAACGAAGCGGCCATCCGGATGGCCAAGCTCGTTACCGGCAAACACGAGATCGTCTCGTTCGCCCGGTCCTGGCACGGCATGACACAAGCAGCCGCGGGCGCCACCTACAGCGCCGGCCGGAAGGGGTACGGCCCGGCCGCGCCCGGCAACTTCGCCATCCCCGCGCCCTATCGTTACCGCCCTGACTTCACCACCGCCGACGGTGAGCTGGACTGGCAGCGTCAGCTGGACTTCGGTTTCGACCTGATCGACGCGCAGTCGGTCGGCAGCCTGGCCGCGGCCATCGTCGAGCCGATCCTCAGCTCGGGCGGCATCATCGAGCCGCCGCCCGGCTACCTGGCGGCGTTGCAGGGCAAGTGCCGGGAACGTGGAATGCTGCTGATCCTGGATGAGGCCCAGACCGGACTGTGCCGTACCGGCGCCTGGTACGCCTTCGAGCGCGACGGCGTGGTCCCTGACATCCTCACCCTGTCCAAGACACTGGGCGCCGGCCTTCCGCTGGCCGCCGTGCTGACTAGCGCCGAACTCGAACAAGCGGCACACGACCGGGGATTCTTGTTCTTCACCACCCACGTCGCGGACCCGCTCCCGGCCGCCGTCGGCATCACCGTCCTCGACGTCCTGCAACGCGACCGGCTCGACGAGCGCGCCCGCCATCTTGGCGGCATCCTCCGGCAGGGCCTGGAACAGATCGCGCGCCGGTACCAGATCGTGGGTGACATCCGGGGACGTGGCCTGCTGGTCGGCCTGGAACTGGTCGTCGACCGCCAGACCAAGCGCAGTTCCGACCAGCTAGGTGCGCTCGTCACCAAACGCTGCCTCGAACTCGGCCTGCATATGAACATCGTTCAACTGCCCGGCATGGGCGGCGTCTTCCGGATCGCCCCGCCCTTGACCGCCACCGAGGACGAGCTTTCGCTCGGCTTGGCCATCCTCGACCAAGCGATCAGCGACGCCACCGGACGGCTCTGACGCCCATGACTTAGATTGGCGGCGTGACCGCTTCGCTCCTTGCCTTCCTCGGCGTGTCTGCCCTGGTCATCGTGACTCCTGGACCGGACACGGCGGTAACGATCAATGGCACCCTGAGCGGCGGGCGCCGCGGAGGGGTGTTCACGGCCCTCGGCGTGTCCTGCGGTCAGGCGGTGTGGACCCTGGCGGCGAGTGCGGGCGTCTCGGCCTTGCTGGTGGCCTCCGAGCCGGCCTTCCTGACGGTGAAGTACCTCGGCGCCGCGTACCTGCTATGTCTCGGGCTGCACGCGATCTGGTCCGCGGTACGGCAGGGGCCGCCCCCGTCGGCGGCCGACACCGGGCTGGCCCGGCGGAGTGCCCTGGCCTGCTACCGCCGCGGCCTGCTCAGCGACCTCGGCAACCCGAAGATGGCCGTGTTCTTCACCAGCTTGCTGCCCCAGTTCGGCGTCGGCTTTGCCGTCTTGGCGCTCCTCGGGCTGGTGTTCTGCGCGATGACGTTTCTCTGGCTGGCCGGCTACGCGCTGGCCCTGGCCAAGCTGGGTGACCTGCTACGCCGCTCGCCGGTACGCCGCGCCCTCGACATGATGACCGGCACCGTCCTGGTCGCGCTCGGGGTCAGGCTGGCCACCGAGCAACCCTGAACCACGGCAAGAACCCGCCAATTCCTTCATCACCTGGTCAGAATGAAACGATGACCGAGCTAAAGCTTGAGGCCGATATCGGCGCTCCGGCCGGAAGAGTCTTCGACCTGATCACTGACTTCGGCGGCCAGGGTCGCTGGCTGACGCCCTCCTCGTCGTTCCGGGGTACCACCGTCCTGACGCCTGGCCCGCTCGCCCTGGGCACGAGGTACCGGGAGTCCGAGCCGTTCGGCGTACGGAACGGGACGGTCACCGAGTTCGAGCGACCGGTGAAGGTCACCTTTCATCAGCCGATGACGATAAGGCTGCACGCCGGGACCATTGACGTCACGGTGCGCTACACCCTCGCCGCCAATCCGGGTTCGACCCACGTGACCCGGCTGGTCACGCTGGGCATCCCCTGGTCACTGAAGCTCTTCCAGCCCGTGCTAGTCGGCGCGTTCAAGAAGGAGAGCAGGCGCACCCTGCTCGCGCTCCAGGCCTACGCCGGCCAGCATGACTGACGCCTACACCGCGTACTCCTACCTGGTCGCGGGCCAGGACTTCCGCAGCTTCGAGCTGGCGCCGGAGTTCGGCCGGGTACCCCCGTACGCGGCCGGCCTGACCACCGAACAGGAGCAGCGAGCACAACGGCTGCTGCGTGACAGCCTGGTGATCAGCCTGCACGACCACCCGGTCAGGTTCCCGCTGCGGATGGAACAGACCCCGGAGTACAACCGCACCGGGCGCCAGCACGCCGCTTACGCGGGCCTGGCCGCGTCCGGCCTGACCGTCGTGTTCGACAACATGATGGACGGCACGGCCTGCGTGACCGGGAACGCCCCGTGGCGGTGGGACGACGTCATCACCGACCTCGGGATGCGCCAGGCGGACCTGGCCCACCAGGACCACGTCATGGTGGTCCGCACCGTGGCTGATATCGACGAGGCGCACCGCTCGGGGCGGGTCGGGCTCGTGTTCGGGCTGGAGTCGGCCACGCCGATCGAGAACGAACTGGACCGGCTCGACGTCCTTTTCGGCCTGGGCCTGCGGCAGATCGGGATCGCCTACTCCGACGCCAACGCGCTGGGCGCGGGCCTGGCCGAGCGCAGCGACGCCGGCCTGACCGCGTTCGGCCGGCGGGCGGTGACGCGGATGAACAAGCTGGGCCTGGCCATCGACCTGTCCCACGCGGGCGACCGCACTGCCCTGGACACCTGCGCGCACAGCGAGCAGCCGGTGTTCATCACCCACGCCGGCGCCCGGGCCGTCTGGGATACCCCGCGGATGAAGCCCGACGACGTGCTGCGCGCCGTCGCCGCGACCGGGGGCGTCATCGGGATGTCGGCCGCCCCGCACACGACGCTGTCCGCGGCGCACCCCCGGCACTCGATCGAGTCCGTCATGGACCACTTCCGCTACTGCGCCGACCTGGTCGGCATCGAGCACGTCGCGTTCGGACCGGACACGCTGTACGGCGACCACGTGGCCCTGCACCGGATCTTCGCCCACCTGCTCGCCATCAGCGCCGCCCGGGGCCCGTCCTTCGACCCGGTCGCCTACGTCGACGGCCTGGAGAACCCCACCGAGAACTTCGCCAACATCTGCGGCTGGCTGGTCCAGCACGGCTACCACGACACCGACATCCGCGCCGTCCTGGGCGGCAACATCTACCGGGCCCTGCAGTCGATCTGGGTCTTACCGCTCCGCGGCCGCGGCCCGCGCCGGGCGGCTGTCCGGCCCGGTCGGCGGTGCTCAACGATCAGGCGGTGCGCCGGCGGAACGCCCACGCGGAGGCGGCGACCGAGACGGCCAGGAGGCCGGCGCACCAGGCCAGGGCGATCCCCAGGTGCGCGCCGACCGGCTGCCGGAGCAGCAGCCCGCGGATGGTCTCGGTCACCGGGGTGGCCGGCTGGTTGGCCGCGAACCCGCGCAGCCACCACGGCAGGGTCCTGACCGGCACGAACGCGCTGCTCGCGTAGCTGAAGAACATCAGGAAGAACATCATGCCGCCGGCCGCCTCCGCGGAGGAGACCAGCAGGCCGAACGCGGCGGCGAGCCACGAGACCGCGATGACGAACAGCAGCAGGACGCCGAGCGCGGCGGCGAACCGGGCCGGGGTGGCGTGCGAGCGGAACCCGATGCCGAACGCGACCGCGATCACCAGCAGGGTGGACGCGAGGTTGCGAAGCAGGCTGGCGGACACGTGCCCGGCGAGGATCGCCGTGCCCGGCACGTCCATGGACCGGAACCGGTCGATGATCCCGCCGGTCATGTCCTGGCAGACGGTGACCGCGGTGCTCGCCGCGCCGATGACCGCACAGAGCAGCAGGACGCCGGGCACCACGTAGCTCAGGTAGCTGGTCCCGATGCGGACCGCCCCGCCGAACAGGTAGACGAACACGACCATCAGCATCACGGGCAGGAGCAGCGCGGTCAGCAGCGCGTCCGGGCTGCGGGTGGCCAGGCGCAGGCTACGGGCGGTCATGGTCAGGGCGTCAGACATGGGTAGCTCCAGTCAGGGTCAGGAAAACGTCGTCGAGGGTGGCTTCGCGTACGGCGAAGCTGGCGACGAGGCTCCGGTCGGGATCGGCCTCGTCGAGCAGCGCGCGCACCGGCGCCGCGCTGCCGTCGGTCGGCAGGCCCACGGTCAGGCTCGCCTGGTCCACGTGCACCGCGCGGTCGCCGAACCGGCTGACGACCTGCGACCAGGCGGTCCCGCTCACGCACGTCAGGTCGAGGCGCTGCGTGCCGATCCGCCGCTTCAGTTCCGCGGCCGTGCCCTGCGCGACCAGCCTGCCGCCATTCAGGACCGCGATCTGGCCGGCGAGCCGGTCCGCCTCCTCCAGGTACTGCGTGGTCAGGAAGACGGTCACGCCCGAGGCAGCCAGGCCGACGATGACCTCCCACATGGTCTGCCGGCTGGGCAGGTCCAGACCGGTCGACGGCTCGTCGAGGAAGATCACCGACGGGCGCCCGACCAGGCTCGCGGCCAGGTCGAGCCGGCGGCGCATCCCGCCGGAGTAAGTGCTCACCCGGCGTCGCCCCGCGGCGGTCAGGTCGAACTGCTCGAGCAACTCCACAGCGCGCCGCCGCGCCGCGGTCCGGGGCAACCGGGCCAGCGCGCCCATCATCCGCAGGTTCTCCTCGCCGGTCTGCGCCTCGTCCAGCGCGGCGAACTGCCCGGTCAGGCTGATGCTGCGGCGCACCCGGTGCCGGTCGCGGACGACGTCGAACCCGGCCACCCGCGCCTGCCCAGCGTCCGCCCGGGACAGTGTGGCCAGGATCCGCACGGTGGTCGTCTTGCCCGCCCCGTTCGGGCCGAGCAGCGCGAACACGCTGCCGCACGGGACGCGGAGGTCGAGTCCGTCCAGCACGCGCGCGTCGCCGTAGGACTTGACCAGCCCGCTCGCGTGAATCGCCAGTTCTTCAGTCATGTCTTCAGTCCTCCTTCTGCGTATGCCATACGCTATATTGCGTAAGCTATACGCAGTACTAGGATGTTGTCAACCGCGGCGGCGTGGAGGGAGGAGGGAAGATGACCGGACCCGCAGAGGTCACTGGCTCGGAACTTCCCGACGGCATCGCGGCGGCGTGGGGGGTTCGCGAGCGGCCGCACAAGGGCCCGAAGCCGGCGCTCAGCCTGCCCAGGATCGTCGACGCCGCGGTCCGGGTGGCAGACGCGGACGGGCTCGACGCGGTGTCGATGGGCCGCGTCGCCCGCGAACTCGGTGCCGCGCCGATGTCGCTGTACCGGCACGTGTCGGGCAAGGAGGAACTGCTCGACCTGATGGTGGACGCGGCCTGGGGCGATTCGCCCGTAGCCCCCGCGGCGGGTGAGGGCTGGCGGGCCGGGCTGGCCCGCTGGGCCTGGACGCTGCGCGCCCAGGCCGGGCGGCACCCGTGGGTGGTGCGCATCCCGCTGAAGGGTGTGCCGATCATGCCCCACGAGGTCGCGTGGTTCGAGAACGCGCTGGCCTGCCTGGGCGGCACCGGGCTGACCGAGGCGCGCAAGGCGTCGGTGGCCATGCTGCTGGGCGGGTACGTCAGAAACCTCGCCGCCACGGAGGCCGACATCATGGCCGCGATCAGGGCCTCGGGACGAAGCCCGTCGGAGTGGATGGCCGCCTACCCGCGGATGCTGAGGGAGCTGACCGACCCGCAGCGCTTCCCCGCGCTCGCCGTGTTCCTGGCCTCCGGGGTCTTCGACGTCGCCGACGACCCGGACGACGAGTTCATCTTCGGCCTGGACCGCATCCTGGACGGCGTCGCCGCCCTGATCCGCGGCGAGAGCTAACCGCAGCGCGCGGCCCGGCCCTGACGTCCGGGTTCGAGTATGTACTATCAATTTGACATCACCGTGACTTACCTCGTGGCAGGGGAAGTTGATGGGTATCGGACTTATTGAGGTGGGAAAACGGTGAGCTACGAGGTGCTGACCATGGGGCGGGTGGGGGTGGACATCTACCCGCTGCAGACCGGGGTCGGGCTGGAGGACGTCGAGACGTTCGGGAAGTTCCTGGGCGGCAGCGCCACGAACGTCGCGGTGGCCGCGGCCCGGCATGGGCACCGTTCAGCGGTCATCACCCGGACCGGGGCGGATCCGTTCGGCCGGTACGTGCACCGGGCGCTGGTCGAGTTCGGCGTGGACGACGCGTTTGTCACCGCGGTACCGGAGTTGCCCACCCCGGTGACGTTCTGCGAGATCTTCCCGCCCGACGACTTCCCGATCTGGTTCTACCGGTACCCCAAGGCGCCCGATCTGGAGATCAAGCCCGAGGAAATCCCGGCGGCCGAGGTCCGCGACGCGCGCCTGTTCTGGGCGACCGTGACCGGCCTATGCGCCGAGCCCAGCCGTTCGGCGCACCACGTGGCGTTCCAGGCCCGCAACCGGGCGCCGCTGACCGTGCTGGACCTGGACTACCGGCCGGTGTTCTGGGCCTCACGGGAAGCGGCCCGCGAGCAGGTCCAGGCCGCACTCCCCCACGTCACGGTGGCCGTGGGCAACCTGGACGAGGTCGACACGGCGGTCGGCGTGCGGGATGCGCGGACTGCGGCCGAGGCCCTGCTGGCGGCGGGTGTGGAACTCGCGGTGGTGAAGCGAGGCCCGGACGGGGTCTACGCGCGGACGAAGGACACCGAGGTGGAGGTGCAGCCGATCCAGGTCAAGGTGGTCAACGGGATTGGCGCCGGCGACGGGTTCGGCGGGGCGCTGTGCCACGGGCTGCTGGCCGGGTGGCCACTGGAGCGGGTCATCCGCTTCGCCAACGCAGCCGGGGCGATCGTCACGACCAAGCTGGAGTGCTCCTCGGCCATGCCCACCACGAAAGAGGTCGAGGATTTCTTGCGGAGGCACGATGTTACGGTGCGGCCATGAGCATCCTGGATGAGGGTTTCAACTGGCACTTCCCAGCTGGGAGCACGGCCGACGGACGAGAGATCGTGCGGATCACGCCCGAGGCCGCGCACTGGGGATACAGCGGCCTCCTGGTGCTGGATCTGGCCGAGGCAGACACGTATCTCGGGAATACCGGCGGGAACGAGGTGATCGTGCTGCCGCTGTCGGGATCCTGCGCGGTGGACACCGACGCCGGGGGCGCGGACCTGGCCGGCCGCGACGACCCGTTCTCGGAGGTCACTGACTGCGCCTACGTGCCTCGCGACACCGCCTACCGGATCAGCACCGGCAACGGCGGCCGGTTCGCGCTGGCCAGTGCCCGGTCCCAGGCAGAAGGGCTTCCGTTCCGGCACGTGAAGAGGGACGAGGTCAAGGTCGAGTTGCGCGGGGCCGGGAACTGCTCGCGCCGGGTCAACAACTTCGGCACCCCGGACGTACTGGAAGCCGACCGGATCATCGCCTGCGAGGTGTTCACCCCAGCCGGGAACTGGTCGTCGTTCCCGCCGCACAAGCACGACACCGACCAGCCGGGCGAGTCGGTCCTGGAGGAGATCTACTACTTCGAGGTGGCCGACGGCCCCAACGGTCAGCCCGGCCTGGCCTACCAGCGGGTTTACGGCACGCCGGCCCGCCCCGCCGACGTCCTGGCCGAGGTGCGCACTTCAGACGTGGTGGTCGTCCCGCACGGCTGGCACGGGCCGTCGATGGCGGTGCCCGGCTATGACCTGTACTACCTGAACGTGATGGCCGGACCCGGGAAGCGGGAGTGGCTGATCTGCGACGATCCGGCGCACTCGTGGGTGCGCGAGCAGTGGAAGGACCAGCAGGTCGATCCCCGGGTGGCCGCGTGGAGCGCGGGATGACGACGGTTCGGCTGACCGTCGGGCAGGCGGTGGTGCGCTTCCTGGCCGCGCAGTACAGCGAACGCGACGGCACACGGCACCGGCTCATCGAGGGGTGCTTCGGCATCTTCGGGCACGGCAACGTGGCGGGCCTGGGCCAGGGCCTACTAGAGCTGGAAGTCGAACTCGCGGTGGACCCCGCCAAGAGGCTGAAGTACCTGCAGGGACGCAACGAGCAGGCCATGGTGCACGCGGCCGTGGCGTTCGCCCGGACCCGGAACCGGATGTCGACGCTGGCCTGCACGTCGTCGATCGGGCCGGGCGCGACGAACATGGTGACCGGGGCCGCGCTGGCCACCATCAACCGGCTGCCGGTCCTGCTGCTGCCGGGGGACGTCTTCGCCACCCGGGTGGCCGACCCGGTGCTGCAGCAACTCGAGGACCCCAGCGCACAGGACGTCACGGTCAACGACGCGTTCCGGCCGGTGTCCCGGTTCTTCGACCGCATCTGGCGGCCGGAACAGCTGCCCGCGGCGCTGCTGGCCGCGATGCGGGTGCTGACCGACCCGGCCGAGACCGGGGCGGTGACCGTGGCCCTGCCGCAGGACGTACAGGCCGAGGCGTACGACTGGCCGGCCGAGTTGTTCGGCGAGCGGGTCTGGCACGTCCCGCGGACGCCGCCGGACCCGGCGGCCGTGGCCCGCGCGGCCGAGGTGATCCGGTCGGCGCGGCGGCCGCTCATCGTCGCCGGCGGGGGGGTCATCTACTCCGAGGCCACGGACGCGCTGAAGGAGTTCGCCGACACGTTCGGCATCCCGGTCGGGCAGACCCAGGCCGGCAAGGGCACCATGCGCTTCGATGACCCGCTGTGCGCGGGCGCGATCGGCGCCACCGGGACCACCGCAGCCAACGAACTGGCCGCCCAGGCTGACGTGGTGATCGGCATCGGGACCAGGTGGAGTGACTTCACCACCGCCTCCCGCACGGTGTTCGGCGAGCCGGGGGTGCGGTTCGTCAACATCAACGTGGCCTCGTTCGACGCGGCCAAGCAGTCCGGGGTGGCGGTGGTGGGCGACGCCCGGGCCGCGCTCGACGCCCTGAGCGCTGGCGCTGGCCGGGTGGAACGCCGAACCCGCCTACCGGACCCGGGCCGCGGACCTGTCGGCCCGCTGGCAGGCGACGGTGGAGGCCGCCTACACCACCGCGCACCAGCCGCGGCCGGCCCAGTCTGAGGTCATCGGGGTGGTCAACGAGGTCTCCGGCGAGCGGGACGTCGTGCTGTGCGCGGCCGGATCCATGCCCGGAGACCTGCACAAGCTCTGGCGCACCCGGGATCCCGGCGGCTACCACGTGGAGTACGGCTATTCGTGCATGGGGTACGAGATCGCGGGCGGGCTCGGGGCCAAGCTGGCCGCGCCGGACCGCGAGGTGTTCGTCATGGTCGGCGACGGGTCGTACCTGATGATGGCCACCGAACTGGTCACCGCGGTGCAGGAGGGGGTCAAGCTCGTGGTGGTCTGCGTGGACAACCATGGGTTCGCCTCGATCGGCGGCCTGTCGGAGTCGGTCGGCGCGCAGCGCTTCGGCACCAGCTACCGGTACCGCGGCCCGGACGGCCGACTCGACGGCGGATTCCTCCCCGTCGACCTGGCCGCCAACGCGGCCAGCCTCGGCGTGCACGTGCTGCGTACGCGGACCATCGAGGAGTTCCGCCGGGCGCTGGTCAACGCGCGGGCCGCGGACCGGACCACGCTGGTGTACATCGAGACCGACCCGATGCTGGGCGCGCCGTCCAGCGACGCGTGGTGGGACGTGCCAGTGGCCGAGACGGCGACGCTGCCCAGCACCCGGGAGGCGCGGGCCAGCTACGAGAAGGCCAAGGAGCGGCAGCGACCTTACCTGTAAGACGCACTACCGCCCGTTCGCCGTGCTCCACCGGACGGCCTATGGACCTTCCTTTATCACCTAATAACAACCATATGTTCGGAGGTATTGACAATGTCTTGTCCTGGCCAGACCATGAGGTCAGCCTGAGGAGCCATCCGGGCTGGTAGAGCATCCTGCCAGCCCTGCTTTGGTCTTCCTCGTCCTGGTGATCCTGCGGCTGGAGGTAGGCCAGTGACTAGTAGTGAAGCATCGGTTCCAGCGGGAGCGGCCAAGACCGCCGGTGCCCAGTCCACCCGGCTGTTCGTCCGACAGACGTCCGGCCTGGTCCGTGAGCTGGGGATTCCGGCAGCGACCGGCATCTCGCTGGCGTCGGTCGCCGTGGTCAACACGTTCATCAACTTCAACGCCGGGCTGACGGACTTCACCAAATCCGACATGTACCTGCCGCTGATCGCCGCCGCGATCATCTGGCTGGTGGCTATGTTCGCCTACCGGTACCTGCTGCGGGCCGTGCCCCGGGCGGGCGGCGAGTACGTGTACCTGTCCCGGATCGTCTCCCCCGCGGCAGGCTCGGTCGCCGGGCTCGGCATCGCCGTGGTGTTCACCTACGTGCTGTCCACCAACGCGCACTTCGCCGCGCAGTTCACCCCGTTCATGCTCAGCGGACTGGGCTCGGCATTCCACAGCAGCGCACTGGCCAACGCAGGCAACCACCTGACCAGCAACATCGCCATCGCGTGGCTCAGCGTGGCGGTCATGCTGATCGTCGCGGCGCTGTCGCTGTTCTCGCTCAAGATCGTGGCCCGGATCATCTTCTGGCTGATCGTCCTGCAGGTCGTGGCGTTCGTCGTGCTGATCGGGATGCTGGCGTTCGGCTCGCACACGGACTTCACCTCGGCGCTAGCGACCTACAGCAACCACCCGGGGGCCTTCCAGGACATCATCAACGCGGCCAAGTCCAACGGCGTGGTATTCGGGACCTCGATCGCGTCCGCCGTGGCGATCATCCCGTTCATGGTGCTCAACTACAACGGGGTCCTGTACTCCTACTACGTCGGCGGCGAGCTGCGCAGGCCGGGCCGGACCTACCTGTACGCCTCGGCCATCAGCATCGGCGTGCTGGTGGTGCTGTGGATCGGCGTCTGGGCCCTGCTGCGCGCGCGGGTCGGGCTGACTTTCATGCAGGCGCAGGCCAACCTCAGCGTCGCCAACCCGACCGCGTACGGGAAGATCACCAGCCTGAACTCCGTGGCCGGCGGGCTGGGTTACGGCATGATCCTGTCCGGCGACCCCATCACCAAGATCCTGTTCGCGACCGCGGTGCCGTTGGCTGAGATCGCGGTCAACCTGGCCTTCCTGGCCGTCACCACCCGGGTGCTGTTCGCCCAGGCCTTCGACCGGCTGCTGCCGGTCGGGGTGGCCAAGATCGGCGATCGCAACCACGCGCCGAACGTCGCCATCACCATCGTGCTGATCATCGGAATCGGGTTCTGCTTCCTGACCAGCCTGGTCAACCTCGGCAGCATCGTGGCCCTGCAGAGCCTGTTCTTCGCGCTCATCCTGCTGGCCGGCGGCATCTCGGCCACCGTGCTCCCGCTCCGCCGGGCCGACCTGATCCAGACACCGGGCATGCCGGAGGACGCCCGGCGGCGCTGGCTGCGCCAGGTAACCCTGGTCGGCGGGGCCACCACGGTGCTGGCCCTGTTCACCGTGTACGAGCTGGCCGCGCACTCCAGCGTGTACGGCAAGTTCAGCTTGGAGTCGATCCTCACCCTGGTGATCGTGCTCGGCTCCGGGCCGGTGATTTACCTGATCGCCAGGCAGGTGCGCAGACAGCGCAACTCGCTCGACCTGACCATGGCCATGCGCGAACTCCCGCCGGAGTAGCCGGATGTGGGGTAAGGCCAAGGGCTCGAAAAAACGCGGGCTGCGCATCTACTTCGCCACCGACCTGCACGGCTCGGAGGTCTGCTTCCGTAAGTTCCTGGCCGCGGCCAAGGTCTACGAGGCGAACGTGATCATCCTGGGCGGCGACTTCGCCGGCAAGGCCATCGTCCCGGTGCTCACCGAGAACGGTTCGCTGCGGGCCCACGTGGGTGGCGAGGAGGTGACCGTTCCCGAATCGGAGTGGGAACGGCTCGCCGCCGACCTCGGCAAGGCCGGGCTGTATCCGGTGCGGATGGAGGCCGCCGAGCTGGCCGCGCTGGAGCAGGACTCGGCAGCGCTCGACCGGCTGTTCCGCAGCGAGATCAACGCGCAGATGCAGCGCTGGTGCGACCTGGCCGCTGAGCGGCTGGACCCGTCGGTACGGTGCATCATCACGCCGGGCAACGACGATCCGGTCGACGCGGACCCGGTGATCACCGCCCACCCGCGGGTCGAGTGCCCCGAGCTCGAGCTGTGCGACCTGGGCCCGGTGACCATGGCCAGCCTGGGCGTGGTGCCGACCACGCCGTGGAACACCGAGCGGGAGTGCTCGGAGGACGAGCTGGGCAAGCAGATCGACGAGATGCTGGAGCAGGTGCCTTCGGGCCAGCCGTGCCTGCTGAACCTGCACTGCCCGCCGTACGCTTCGGGGCTGGATGAGGCTCCGGAGCTGGACGACACGCTCAAGCCGGTCATCCGGGGCGGGCGGCCCAGCATCATCCCGGTCGGGAGTCACGCCGTGCGCGACGCCATCAAGCGCTACCAGCCGGTGGTGAGCCTGCACGGCCACATCCATGAGTCGCGGGGAGCGCAGAAGATCGGCCGGACGCTGTGCGTCAACCCGGGCAGCGACTACTCGTCCGGGGTCCTGCGCGGGGCCGTGATCGACCTGGCCCAGGACGGATCCTGCCTGGACTTTCTGCTGACCACGGGATGAGCGCAATGGACGACGCCGGTCCGC
This sequence comes from uncultured Actinomycetes bacterium, assembly GCA_963795795.1. Lineage (GTDB taxonomy): Bacteria > Actinomycetota > Actinomycetes > Streptosporangiales > Streptosporangiaceae > Palsa-504. The sequence goes on from CAWCJS010000007.1 coordinate 204,299, forward strand.
TGGGGACCAGCGATGTTCGCTGACCGGCTCGCCGACGTCATAGAAACCCGCGCCCGCCGGCCCGAGCTGGTGGCGGAGGCGGCGGCGCAACGGCGGCGAGCCCCGTCGTTCCTGAGCCCCGGCGGCACGCTGGTGCTCATCGCCGCCGATCATCCCGCGCGCGGGACGCTGCGGGCCGGACAGCTGACCACCGCCATGGCCGACCGCACCAGCCTGCTCGAGCGGATATGCGTGGCCCTGGCCCGGCCCGGAGTCGACGGCGTGCTCGGTACGGCGGACGTGCTGGAGGACCTGCTGCTGCTGGGCGCGCTGGACGGCAAGGTCGTGATCGGTTCGATGAACCGGGGTGGCCTGTCCGACACCGTCTTCGAGATCGACGACCGGTTCACCGGCTACGACGCTGCTTCGATCGCGCGGATGGGGTTCGACGCCGGCAAGATGCTGCTGCGCATCGACCCCGACGACCCGGCGACCGCGGCCACGCTGCACGCCTGCGCGCACGCCGTGTCGGACCTGGCCGGGCGGCGGCTGATCGCGATGATCGAGCCGTTCATCTGCCATCGCGTTGACGGCCGGGTCCGCAACGACCTATCCCCCGAGGCGATGATGCGCGCCATAGCGGTGGCCTCGGGCCTGGGCACGACGTCGGCGTACACCTGGCTGAAGGTCCCCGTGGTACCGGACATGGAGCGGGTCATGGCCGCGTCCACGCTCCCGGCTCTGCTGCTGGGCGGCGAGGTGCCGGATGACCCGGAGTCCGCCTACGCGAGCTGGCGCAAGGCGCTGCGGCTGCCGAGCGTCAAGGGCCTAGTGGCCGGGCGTTCGCTGCTGTACCCGGCCGACGGCGACGTGGCCGCCGCGGTCGATACCGCGGTCAGCCTGCTATGACCGTGAGCATCAGCTATCGCGACCTTGGGAGGCTGACCGCTTGATGACCGCCGATGGCCGCCTGCGGATCGGGGTGGTGCTGGAAGCCTTCCTGGACTGGCCGCTGGATCAGATCATGCCGTGGCTACGCGAGCACGCGCCGGACGTGACCGACCTGGAGATCGGTGCGGGCGGCTACGCGCCTCATCCGCACTGCGACGTGGAGACCCTGCTGGCCAGCGAACAGGCCCGGTCGGCCTGGCAGGACGGGATCGCCCGGCACGGGCTGCGGATCGACGCCCTGAACGCCTGGGGTAACCCGCTGCACCCCGACGCGGAACTGGCCCGGCAGCACGACCAGGCCCTGCGCGACGCCATCCGGCTGGCCGCGCTGCTCGGCGTCAGCCGGGTCGTCGCGCTGGCGGGCTGCCCGGCGGGCGCGCCCGGCGACCAGGTGCCGCACTTCGGGGCGGGCGGCTGGCTCCCCTACCTGGAGGGCGTCTACCAGCGGCAGTGGGAGGAGCAGATCGCGCCGTACTGGTCGCACCTGGCCGACTTCGCCGCGGCCCAGAACCCGGACCTGCGGGTCTGCCTGGAACTGCATCCGGGTACGTGCGTGTTCAACGTGGAGACCTTCGGCCGGGTGGCGGCGCTTGGCCCGTCGCTGGCGGCTAACCTCGACCCGAGCCACTTCTTCTGGATGGGCATGGACGGCCACAAGGTGGCCGCCGCGCTGGGCGACCGGATCGGGCACCTGCACGGCAAGGACACCGTCTTCCACGAGGAACACCTGGCCCTGAACGGGCTGCTCGACCGGCGCTGGCCCGAGCCCGCCGCCGAGATGCCGTGGACCTTCGCCGTCCCCGGCCGGGGTCACGACCTGGCCTGGTGGACCGGGCTGGTCCGCGCGCTGGGTACCTCGCAAGCGCAGGTCATCTCCATCGAGCACGAGGACCCGTTCGTGCCGGCCACCACCGGCGTGCCCGAGGCCGCGCGGCTGCTGCGGGCCGCGATCGACGAGGCCGCTACTTCTCCTCCGGGCGCAGCGTAGCGTCCGCGATCCGCCCGCTGGCATCCCACCGGGCCTCCAACTCGGCCATCAGGTGCTGGAGAGTAGCCAGGTGCTGGCTGATCCAGGCCAGCCGGACCGGGATGACCCGCTCGGCCAGCTCGCCCTCTGTCGCATGCTGGTCGACCAGCGCGCCGCCTTGCTCGTCCGGGAACGCGATCGCGTTCAGGGTCCGGACCAGGCGGCGCCGGGCGTACTCATCGGCTGACAGGACCCGGACGGTGCGACTGCCGAAGTAGGCATTCCCGTCGGAGTCACCGGCGGTCGCGGTCACGGTGAGCCAGTGCTCGTCCTCACCCGAGCGGGTCACCAGCTGGCGGCCGTCGCTGCTGGCCGGCTCCCCGCCGCGAACTTGCCAGTCGATCTGCGTCAGCCCGTGGGCGGCCAGTTGGTCCCCGTCGACGTACCAGCTCACGTCCCGGTCGGGGCCGATCATGTCGCCGTCGCCCGCGTACTCAGATTCCGGGCAGACCGGGCCGTGGATCCGCAGCGCGCGATCCGCGAGCCTGCTCACCACGTTGGCCGTGATCTGGCCGACGCCACGATCGGTTTCCAGCGCGAGCGGCCAGTCCGTGGTGCCGACCGAGAACACCATGCCGCCGGACGGCGCCGTCCGCAACAGCATGGCCGCGTTCGCCTCCTCGTATCCCGCCACCCACCCGGCCGGCAGCCTCGCGAGCGCGAGCAGGACCCGGCCAGCGCCCAGTCCCTTGCGGTGCTCGGCCAGGCGCGGCGGGTCGGATTTCCGCTCCAGCCGGACGCCGTCGGTCTCGTAGCCGATCACCGGGGTGGCCGCGCCGCCGGTGATCCCGTCGGCCGGGAACTCCACCCCGTCGAAGGCCCAGTGCGTGCCGACCACCGTCTGGTAGCCGGTGACGGCCCGGCGCCCGTCCCACCAGCCGCCGCCCCAGGCCGGGCTGGACATCGTGAGCCAGTCGTCCGGGTCGTTGACCGGCCACAGCGCGCCGATCCGGTCCGAGCCGCTGCCCTCGGGCGACCCGCCGGCCATCTTCCGGCAGAACAGCCGGTCGCCCGACGGGGAGAACTCCACCTCGAAGCAGGCGGTGTCGCCGGTGAAGAAGCAGACGTTCCCGCCGCGGTCGACGAAGCTCAGGACCCGGTCGCGCATGGCCCACGACCAGTACTCATCGTGCCCGCCGCTGATCAGCAGGCCGCGGCCGGCCAGCAGGTCCTCCTCGTAGTGCAGGTCGTAGTCCGTGCAGTAGGTGACCTGGTAGCCGCGCTGTTCCAGCCACGTCACGAACGGGGCGTCCCAGTGCGCGAACGTCTGCCGCCGCGAGGACCGCAGGTAGGCGTCTGGCGCGTCCCCCTCCATCACCCGGCCGCCGACGCCGGCATTGCCCGGCCGCTGCAGGCTGCCGACGTAGCCCTGGGCCGTCCAGTCCCTGGCCCACTGGGGGGCCGCGTACGTGCTGGCCCCGCCCATCTGGTTGTAGGCGGTGTACGTCGCGGTGGGCAGCTTGTACCAGATGAGGTTGGATCCGGGCTGGGCGCGCCGCCTGAGGATGAACAGGCAGGCATCCTTGCGGGTCGCGACCTCGGCTGACGCCCGGACCGGCTCCGGCAGGCCGTCCGGGCCGAGCGGCAGCGGTACGGCCAGGTACACGCCGTCCGCGAGATCAGCGCCCAGCTCGATCGGGTAGACGGGCCAGCCCCAGGCCTCGTCGGGGCGGCCCAGCGGCAGGCCGACGCCGGACAGGACCCCGGCCTGGCTGGGTACCTCGGTGACCGTGGCGCCGTAGCGGAAGAGCCGGACACCGAATCGCTCGTGGTCTGTCGAGACGTGCAGGCGCAGATCGGCACCCGCGCCCACGGTCACGGGCCAGGCATAGCAGGCGGTCATGAGCGAGGATCCCCCTCTGAAGCCAGCGGTATCTCGGGATAGTGGCAGGCCACCCGGTGGGAGGCGGCGATCTGCAGCAACGGCGGCTCCTCCGCGGCGCAGCGTTCGTCGGCCTTCCAGCACCGGGTGCGGAAACGGCAGCCCGACGGAGGGCTGGTCGCGCTGGGCAGTTCGCCGTGCAGCAGGATCCGATCCCGGACGTTGGTGCGACCCGGGTCGGGCACCGGGACGGCGGACAGCAGGGCGACCGTGTACGGGTGCGCCGGATGCTCGCAGACCGCCTCGGCCGGCCCCTGTTCCACGATGAGGCCGAGGTGCATGACCGCGATCTCGTCCGCCATCTGCCTGATCACCGCCAGGTCGTGGGAGATGAACAGGTAGGCCAGGTCCCGCTCGCGTTGCAGGTCGCGTAGCAGGTTGAGGACGCTGGCCTGGATGCTCACGTCCAGCGCGGAGACGGGCTCGTCCAGGATCATGACCCGCGGCTCCAGGGCCAGGGCCCGGGCGATGCCGATGCGCTGGCGCTGCCCGCCGGAGAACTCGGAAGGGAACCGGACGGCGGCGTCCGGGTCGAGGCCCACCGCCGCCAGTAGCTCGCGGACCCGGCCCGTCCGTCCCGCGATCTTGTGGACGGTGAGCGGCTCACCCACGATCTCCCCCACCGACAACCGCGGGTTGAGCGATGAGTAAGGGTCCTGGAACACCATCTGCATGTCACGCCGGAACGGCCGGAGCGCGCCATCGTCCAGGCCGGTCAGCTCGGCGCCGTCCAGCTTTATGCTGCCCGAGGTCGGCGGCTCCAGCCGCATGAGCAGCCGGGCGACGGTGGACTTGCCGCAGCCCGACTCCCCGACCAGGCCCAGGCACCGGCCCGGCTCGAGGTCCAGGCTGATGCCGCTGACCGCGTGCACGGTGGCGTAGGAGCGAAGTCCGGAGCCGCGGACCCGGAAGTTCTTCGTGAGGTCACGTACGGCGAGCACGGCGGCGGCCGGCTGCTCTGCCGTCGGTAGCTCTGCCGTCAGTGGCGCTGCCGTCAGTGGCGCTGCCGTCAGTGGCGCTGCCGCGGGGACCGCCGGGGCGGGCGGGTAGCCGGGCTCGGACTGGGGCGGAGCCGGAACCTCCCCGGCGAAATGACAGGCGGCCAGGTGGCCGGGTGCCACCGGGAGCAGGGGCGGGTCGGCCGCGCACGGCTCGGCGGCTAGCGGGCAGCGCGGGGCGAAGGCGCATCCGGCGCCGTATCCGATCCCGGTCGGCGGGACGCCCGGGATGGCCGGGAGCCGCTCGGTGCGCCGGTCCACCGGCGGCAGCGAGGCCAGCAGCCCGGCGGTGTAGGGCACCCGCGGGTCGGCGAAGACATCCCGCGCGCTGCCGATCTCCATGCCCCGGCCCGCGTACATGACCATGATCCGCTCGGCGATCTCGGCCAGGACACCGAGATCATGGCTGATCAGCATCAGCGCGGCCCCGGTCTGGTCCCTGAGGGTACGCAGGGTGTCGAGGATCAGCGCCTGGACGGTCACGTCGAGGGCCGTGGTGGGCTCGTCCGCGATGATCAGCTGGGGCGAGTTCGCGATCGCCATCGCGATCACGACCCGCTGGCGCATGCCGCCGGACAGTTCGTGCGGATACCGGTGCGCGAGTTGCGCGGGCTGCGGCAGCCCGACCTCGCCGAGCAGGTCGGCCGCCCGGCGCCAGGCGGCCGACTTGCTCACCCGCTCGTGCAGCCGGATGCACTCCGCGACTTGCCATCCGACCTTGTACATCGGGTTCAGCGCGGTCATCGGATCCTGGAAGACCATGCTGACCCGGGCGCCCCGGATCGACCGCCACTGTGCCGGGGTACAGTCCAGCAGCTCGCGGCCATCCAGCCGGATGGAGCCGCTGACCTTCGCCGAGCCCGGTACCAGGCCCATGGCCGCGAGGGCCAGCATGGTCTTGCCCGAACCGGATTCGCCCACCACCCCCAGGGTGTCCCTGGCCTGCATGGAGAAGCTGACGCCGCGGACTGCCTCGATCAGGCCGGCCTCGGTCGGGATGCTGATCCGCAGGTCGGTGACCTCCAGCAACGGCCTGCCCGACTGGGTATCAGGAGCGCGCGCGGGGGTGGTGAGCGATTCTGTCACCGTTGGCGACTAGCCTGCCTTTACTTGACGTAGAGGGTGTTGTAGTTGATCGCGTCCATGGCCACGCTGTAGACGTAGCCGCCGACCCGCGTGGAAACGAAGTCATACCAGCGGGCGTTGAAGATCGGCGCGTAGGGCGCGACCTGTGTCATCAGTGACTTGTCGAGGGCCTCGTAGAGCTGGGCCCGCTTGGTGCCGAGCGCCGCGGCGGCGGCGTTGAAGGCCGGGATGTACGCCGGGTCTCCGAACCGGGTCAGGTTCGGCGCCGCGTTCGGGGTGGCCGGGTCCATGCCGGTGTTGATCAGCGCCTCGGCGTCCGGGAAGTCAAGCGACCACGGCTCGATGCCCATCGGGGTGTGGCTGGCGGGGTTGCTGATGAAGCCGCTGTTGACGCTGTTCGGCGACCCGATCACGGTGACGTTGATCCCGATCGCGGCCAGGTTGGACTTGATCACCTCGGCCATGTTGATGAACCCTGGTGCGTCGTTCTGGGCCCGCAGCGAGGTGTTGATCGGCAGCTTCACACCGGATGCCGCCATCAGCGCCTTGGCTTGGGTCAGGTTGGGGGTGTCCGGGTATGCGCTGTACGGCGCGTAGCCGAGCGCGCCGGGCACCATGATCTCGCTGCTGACGGAGCCGACCAGCGGCCCGCCCCACTGCTCTTCGATGGCGGTCCGGTTGATCGCGTAGTTGACCGCCTTACGGACGTCGACGTTGTTGAACGGCGCCACCTCGTTGTTCAGGAACAGGTAGGTGGTCTCCGGGCGGGGTGACTGGTGGACCTGGCCGGCCAGGGCGGCGTTGTGCGAGATCCGGATGATGTCGGCGGTGGCCAGGTTCGAAGTCTGGAAGTCCAGCTGGCCGGCCTGGATCTCCAGCGCTGCCTGGCTGGCCTCGACCCCGATGGTGAAGACGAACTTCGCGACGTGCCCGCGGACGCCGAGGGCCTGGTCGTAGTTCTTGTTGAAGACCATCACGATCTGCCGGGCCGGCTGGTAGGACTGCAGCTTGTACGGCCCGCTGGCGTAGTTCATCTCCAGCGTGCCGCTCTCCTGGGCCTTCATGGGCGTGCCGACCGGCACCGGGCAGGTGGTGGGCAGCGCGGCCTTGTACAGGAACGCGCCGTCGGGCGCGCTCAGGTGGAAGGTCACGGTGTTGGTGGTGGCCACGATGCCCGCGACGGTGCTCGACTTGCCTGCCAGGTACGCGGGCGCGCCGATGACGTTGGTGAAGTAATAGCCGGTCCCGGTGTCGATGGCCGGGTTCATCAGCCGCATGAACGTGTACTTGATGTCCTGGCCGGTGATCGGCGTGCCGTCAGAGAACCGGGCGCCGGGACGGAGCGTGAAGGTGTACGTCAGGCCGTCGCTGCTGATGGCCGGCATGCTCGCCGTGCCCGCGGTCAGCTGGGTCCCCGCCGCGTCGCTCTGGTCGGCGTAGCGCACCAGGGTGGTGCACATCGCGTTGGCCAGGCCCCAGGTCACCGCGAAGTACCAGCGGTTCGGGTCCATCGTGTCGATGGCCCCCGAGGACATCGCCGCGGTCAGGGTGCCGCTCGCGGCGCCCGGCTGAGCCGTGCTGCTCGCGGGGGCGGAGGACGAGCTCGAGGAGCTGGTCGAGGAACAGGCGGCCAGCGCGGCCATCAGGGCCGCGGCCAGCGCCAGCGGCCCACGTAGCGGGCGGCGTGATGAGTGCGCCATTAGCTTCTCCGATCGTTTCATTCTGGTTCCGTGGCCTGGTGGGCGTGCGCTAAAGCCGGCGTGCCGGGCCACGGGGCCGGCTAGGCGTCGGGGACATGACGGATCCGCGGATCTAGGGCCATATGTCCGATGTCGACGACCGTGTTCGCGATCACGGCGATCACGGCGGCGACGATGATCACGGCGGTGATCACCGGATAATCCAGGTTCTCGATGGCGCTCAGGCCGGTGTAGCCGATCCCGGGGATGGAGAACACCGTCTCGACGAAGAACACGCCGGTGAGCGCGGTGGCGACGTCGGCGCCGAGCAGCACGGTGACCGGGGGCAGCACGTTCCGGCCGACGTGCCGGATCAGGACCCGGGCCGTCGAGGCGCCCTTGGCCCGGGCGGTCCTGGTGTAGTCCTCGGCGAGTTGCTCGGCCGTCAGGGTGCGCATGAAGCGGATGTAGACCGCCGCGAACCCGACGGCCAGGGTGAACCAGGGCAGGATCAGGTGGTAGGCCCACTGCACCGGGTTCTGCCCGAAATCGACGTAGCCGGTGATCGGGAACAGCTGGGTGCCGACCGGCAGGATCGGCAGGCCGAACAGGCGGCCCTGGGTCGGCTCGTACCCGAACTGGTACGCGATCACCGGAGCAAGCCAGAAGACCGGGATCGACATGCCCAGGATGGCGATGACCCGGCCCGCCACGTCGCCGAACGACCGCGGTCGCAGGCCGCCGTAGGCCCCGATCGGCACCGCGATGGCGAGCCAGAACACCGCCGCGCCCAGCACGAGGGAGGCCGTGGCGCGCAGGGCCGGCCACAGGATCTGGGACACCGGGCGGCTCTGCACGTAGGAGAAGCCGAAGTTCCCGCGGACCATGCGTCCGAGGAAGGTCAGGTACTGCTTCCAGTAGGGCTGGTTGAGGCCGAGGTTCTTGGCGACCAGTGCGATCTGGGCCTGCGAGGCGGTCTTGCCCGCGATCCGCTCGGCCGGGGACGCTCCGGTGAACCGGGCGATCACGTAGAACAGCAGCCAGGCCAGCAGGGTGACGACGAGGATCTGGACCAGCGCGCCGAGGATCCTGGTCCCCGCGAGCCGGATCATCGGCGTCCCTTGGGGTCGAGCGCGTCCCTGATCCCGTCACCGAGGAGGTTGAACGCGAGCATGGTCATGACCAGCGCCAGCCCGGGCACCAGGGCCAGGCCGATGTCGTTCTGGTACATGCCGGACGTGACGGCGTCCGAGAGCATCTGGCCCCAGCTCGGCGTGGGCGGTGGCACGCCCACGCCGAGATAGGACAGACCCGCCTCGAAGATGATGTTGTTCGCGATGATCGACGTCGCGTAGACCAGCAGCGGCCCCCATACCTGCGGCAGCAGATGGACCACGAGCAATCGCCGGGGACGGGCCCCCAGGGCCCGGGCGGCCGCGACGAAGGTCATCTTCTTGGTGGCCACCGTGGTCCCGCGTACGATCCGGGCCGGGTAGTACCAGGTGAACAGCGTGATGATGATCACCACGTTGAGCAGTCCGGGGCCGATGACGATAGCCAGCCCGACCCCGAGCAGCACGTTCGGGAAGGCCATGGCGGTCTCGGTCATCCGGCTGACCACCGCGTCCACCCAGCCGCCCAGGTAGCCGGCCACCAGGCCCAGCGACACCCCGATGACCAGGGCGAGGGCAGTCGCCGAGGTCGCCACGAGCAGCGAGATCCGCGCGCCGTAGAGCACCCGGACGAGCTGGTCCCGGCCGAGTTGGTCGGCGCCCAGGATGAACAGGCTGCCGTGCGGATTCGTCGCCGTCCCGGTCGCGTTGAGAGTACGGGAGAAGAAACCGATCGGCAGGCCGTCGGAGTGCAGCGCGTCCGGGTACTGCGCGATCGGCGAGTGCCCGGTGAACTTGGCGGCGAGCGGCCCGCCGATCAGGGCCGCGAGCACCAGCAGGAGCAGCAGGCAGGCCGCGAAGATCGACGCCGGGTCCCGGCGCAGCCGGCGCAGCGCGGTCGCCCGCAGGCCCGCGGGCCGGGCGGCGACCGGCGCACTGCCGGGGAGGTCCGCCCGGTGGTCTATGGTCATCGCGGCTCGATCCGCCACCTCGCGGACGCACACCCGGTCATCCGATCACCTCGCTCGGCCGCGACCCAAGCCACGTACATCGTGGTGCTACGCTGCCTCTGCTCGCCTGATTATGTCAATACTTGAGAACATCTTGTTATCTACATGATCTAACATGAAATCAGGCCGAAACTCCTGCTTAACGCGATGTCACTAGCAGCTTGTATGAACAAACTCTTGACTGACTTAAGTGACAAGTGTAGAGATCCTCATAGGCCGTGGCGTCAGCTGACGTCCCGTCCTCGCTCGTGAAGGCGGGAGGCACGACGTGCGGGACGAGCAGCGTCGCACCATCAGCGAGACACGGGCGCGGGACCCGGACGCCATAGCGGCGGCCGCCGCACGGCGACGGCGGCGGCCCTGGCTCGGGCCGTCAGGAAAGCTCATGATCATCGCCGCCGACCACCCAGCCCGCGGCTCGTTCGAGGCCGGCCGCCGGCCGATGGCCATGGCCAGCCGGTACGACCTGCTCGACCGGATACTGGTCGCGCTGGGTCGTCCCGGCGTCGACGGCATCCTCGCGACCGCGGACGTCATCGAGGACCTGCTGTTGCTCGGCGCGCTGGACGACAGGCTGGTCATCGGGTCGATGAACCGGTCAGGGCTACCCGGGTCGGTGTTCGAAGTGGACGACAGGTTTACCGCCTATAACGCCAGTGCCCTGGCCACGGCCAACCTGGACGGCGGAAAGATGCTGCTGCGGATCGACCAAGACGACCCGGCCACGGCGGGAACCCTCGAGGCCTGCGCCGCCGCCGTCACCGACCTGGCCCGGCACCGGCTCACCGCCCTGATCGAGCCCTTCATGGTGCACCGCAGAGACGGCCAACGGGTCAATGACCTGTCGCCCGACAGCGTGATCCGCGCCATCGCCATCGCCTCCGGGCTCGGCGTAACCTCTGCCTACAGTTGGCTGAAGATCCCGGTAGTCGAGGAGATGGAGCGGGTGGCCGAGTCGTCCACATTGCCCGCCCTGCTGCTGGGCGGGAACACCGCGGATCACCTCGACGAGGTCCTCGCCCGATGGCAAGCGGCCCTGCAGCTGCCGAGCGTGCACGGCCTAGTGGCCGGCCGCAGCCTGCTGTATCCGCCGGGCGATGACGTGGCGGCCGCCGTCGACGCCGCCGTGAGCCTGCTGCCGTACCGGTCGCGAGCGCTGGAAGCCGGATCCGACCGACAGCTGGCGGCCGGGTGATCGAGCTGCCGCCATCGGCGCTGGATCAGCTGCCGACGCCGTGCCTGGTGGTGGACGCGGACGCCGCGAGCCGGAACATTCAGCGTTGCGCGGCGTTCTTCTCCGGCCAGCGTGCGGCCCTGCGTCCGCACTTCAAGGCCCACAAGTGCACGGCACTGATGCAGCAGCAACTGGACGCGGGCAACTGCGCGGGCGTGGCGTGCCAGACCTCGTGGGAGGCGCTGGTCCTGGCCCGGTCCGGGTTCACCGACATCCTGATCGCCAATCAGGTCGTCGACCAGGCCGCGCTAGACGAGCTGGCTGAGGCCGCCGCCCGGGCCCGGCTGACCGTGGTCGTCGACCACGAAGCCCAGGTAGAGCTGCTCGCGCGAACGGCTGGCAGGCACCGTGTGTCGATCGGCGTGCTGATCGAGCTGGACGTTGGTGCCGGACGGTGCGGGCTGCCGTTCGGCGACACCGGCCTGGTCCCGCTGGCCGAGCAGATCGCCAGGCACGACTCGCTCAGGTTCGACGGCCTGCAGGCGTACGAAGGGCACGCCGTGCACAGGGACAGCCGTGAGGTGCGCGCCACCCTGGTCCAGCAGGCTGCCCTCCACATCCAGCATGAGCAGGCCCGGCTGGCCGCCGCCGGGTTCGGCTGCCGGGTGGTATCGGGTGGCGGCACCGGCACGTACGATCTGGCCGCGCAGGCCGGTGCCTTGACTGAGGTTCAGGCCGGATCGTACGTGCTCATGGACGGCCGATACGGAACGCTCGACCTGCCGTTCGAGTCGGCGCTGTACTGCGTAGCCACGGTGATCAGCCGCCGTCTCTCCCGTGCCGTCCTCAACGTGGGCCTCAAGGAGCTCACGGTGGAATACGGCATGCCGGTCATGCAGGTCCCGGGGGCCCGGGTGACGGCGCTGTCCGATGAGCACGCACAGGTCAGCCTCGCGGCTCTGCCGCCGCTAACAGGGCACGGCGCCCTGGACATCGGGGATAAGGTCCTGCTCATTCCGGCCCACGTCGATCCGGCCGTCAACCTCTACGACCGGCTCTTCGCCTGGACCGGAACCGGGTTCAGCGAATGGGAGGTGGACGGCCGCCGACGCTACCGGCTAGGCGGGATCACCCGGTGACGGGCGCCGGTCGGGGGAAGGTAGTAATGAAGGCGTACCGGGAGGCCCGGTACAGGTGCCGGGCGAACTCCACCGGACGGCCGGCTTGATCGTAGGCAATCCGCTCCATGGTGAGCAGCGCCGTGCCACGGGTCTCCTCCAGCATGCGAGCATCGGCGGCCGAGGCGTTTTTCGCACCCATGCGCTGAGTGGCCGAGTACAGCCCGATGCCGGAGGCGCGCAGCAGCTCGTACAGCCCGTGCTGCTCGAGCATGTCGACGTTGAGCTGGACCAGCCCGGCAGGCAGGTAGTTGTGCAGCAGGGCCATCGGCTCACCGTCGGCCAGCCGGATCCGCTCCAGTGACATCACCAGCGCGCGCTCCGGCAACTGCAGCGCCTCGGCCACCTGGTCGGTGGCGTGGCTGACCTCGGCCTTCAGCACCTGGGTGGCGGGCTTGCGGCCGCTGGCCGCCAGGTCATCGTAGAGGCTGGTCAGCTCCACGTTGCGGTCGATCCGCTCGTTCGCTACCAGAGTGCCCGTGCCGCGCTTGCGCGTGACCAGGCCCTTGTTGGCCAGATAGAGGAAGGCGGCCCGCACGGTGGGCCGGGACAGGCCGAGCATCTCCGCCAGCTGCATCTCGTTCTCCAGCCTGGCGCCCACCTTGAGCGTGCCGGATCTGATGGCAGACTCGAAGTGCTGGGCCAGCTGGAAGTACAGCGGCACCGGGCTGGTCCGGTCGATGGTGATCGGGCCGCTCGCGCCGATTTCGCGTTCAGGCATCATCCTCATCCGGGCGTGAAACTAGGCTCGTTTGTGTGAACATTGTAACCACCGCAGAGTTAATCTGCCGCGCGGAGCGCAGTGAAACCCGGGTTTCTCTCCTGTTTGAGGGGCGAGGAGCGGAGTATCGGGAACTGTTTTCTATTTTGTCCTTACATACTCACAGACTCTTGACAGGTCATAACAGGCCGGGCCAAGATCGACTATCGGCAGCGCTGGGAGGGAACGTGCGGGTCCGGGTCGGGCTGGTCGGGACCGGCGTCATCGCCCAGGTCATGCACCTGCACTACCTGGCCGAACTCGGCGACCGCTTCGAGGTCGCGGCGGTCTGCGACCTGGACGGCGAAAGCGCCCGGGCGTGCGCGGAGCGTTACCGCATCCCGGCGACGTTCACCGACTGGCGGGACCTGGTCGAGCACCCGCTCGACGCGGTGATGGTGCTGACCTCGGGCAGCCACGCCCCGATCGCCGAGGCGGCCGCCCGAGCCGGTCGGCACGTGTTCGTGGAGAAGCCGATGTGCTTCTCGGGCGCGGAGGGCCAGGCTATGGTGGCCGCCGCCGAGGCAGCCGGAGTGGTCCTGATGACCGGCTACCCGAAACGGTACGACCCGGCTTTCGCGCGGATGCAGGAGGAGACCGCCGGACTGGACGGCGCCCGGCTGCTGCGGGTCACCACGTTCGAGTCGCCGTTGCGGCCGTATATCGGGCATTACCCGCTGCTGCCGCGGGTGTCGTTGCCCGCCGAGGTCACGGTCGCCCTGAACCAGGACAGCGACGAGCGGATCAGGGCCGCGGTCGGCTCGGCGGCGACCGAACTGGAGCGGCAGGTCTACGCGATGGTGCTGCTGGACACGCTGGTCCACGAACTGAACACGGTGCGCGGCCTGCTCGGCGAGCCGACCCGGCTGGACTACGCGAGCCTGGCGCTGGACCAGGTCACGGTGATGCTGCGGTTCGGCGACCTGCCGGTTGCCATCCACTGGATCGACCTGCCCGGCATCGCGCGGTACGGGATGGAGTTCGCGCTGTACGCGCCGGACCGGCGACTGCGGCTGACGTTCCCCTCACCGTTCCTGCGCAACGAGCCGACCACGCTCGAGATCGAGGGTGGGACCGGCGGCACGGGCCGCTCCTGGCGGACCGAGGAGATCACCGGCTACGAGAGCGGGTTCAAGAACGAACTGGTCGCGTTCCACGACAGCATTGTCACCGGCCGCCCGGCGCCCACCTCGGGCGAGGACGGCTTGCGGGACGTGGCGCTGTGCCAGGCCATCATCGATAGTCACCACCGGTCGGAACCGGTCGACTATCCGTCGATGGTCGGGGCGGGGTCCGGAACTGAGGTCGGGGCGGGGTCCGGAACTGAGGTCGGGGCGGGGTCCGGAAAATCCATTGGGACGGTAGGGAGCGGCGGATGAGCGGGAACATCGCGGTGGCGAACGCGCCGGTCAGCTACGGAGCCTTCGAGCTGACCGTCGGCCACGACCCCGACGTGCCCGACGGCGTCACGGTCCTGGACCAGGTGGCCGCGGCCGGGTACGCGGGCATCGACCTGGGCCCGGTCGGGTACCTGGGCACCGGCGAGCGGCTCGGCGAACTGCTGGCCGAGCGCGGCCTCGGCCTGGCCGGGGCCTACGTCGAGCTGCCGTACGCCGATCGCGACGCGCTGGAGCGGGCGCTGCCCGAGCTGGACGCCATCCTGGACGTATTCGATGCCGTCCGGTCCTATCTCCCGGGTCCGTCACCCCGGCCGACGCTGGCCGAGGCCGGCAGCCAGGAGCGGCGGAACCGCCCCGGCCGCTCGGTCCGGGATCCGTCCCTCGGGTTCGACGCCGACGCGTGGCGGCGGTTCGCGGGCGGGCTGGCCCGGGTGATCGAACGCTGCCGGGACCGGGGCTACGAGCCGACCTTCCACCCGGAGACCGGCACCAACGTCGAGGCGCCGTGGGAGATCGAGCGGGTGCTGGAGGTGTCCGACGTGGGGTTGTGCCTGGAGACCGGGCATATGCTGCTCGGCGGCGGCGACCCGGTGGCCATGCTTCGCGACCTCGGTGACCGGGTCAACCACGTGCACCTGAAGGACGCGCGGCTGCCGGTCATGGCCGAGATCATCGCGGACGAGGCACCGGTGACCGAGATCTGGACCAGGGAGGCGTTCTGCGCCCTGGGCGGCGGTGACCTGGACGCCGACGCCGTGCTGGACGGCCTGCGCCGGATGTCGTTCGGTGGCTGGCTGGTGGTCGAGCAGGACATCTTCCCGCGCAGCGCCGAGCGGTTCGCCCGGGCCGCGGCCGACCAGCGGCATAACCGGGAGTTCCTCGCCGCGCGAGGCCTGTAAACGCGAGGCCGGGTAAAGAGGCGCGGTAACGAGAGGCGGGAGCGGTCAGGAATGGCATCGTTCGCACTGGGCCTGGTCGGCGCCGGCCGCATGGGCCGCACTCATCTGCGGGCCCTCGCCGGCTCCGACGTCGTGCAGGTGACCGCCATCGCGGAGCCGTCGGCGGCCGCTCGCCAGGCCGTGGCCGCGCCCGGTGTGGCCGTGTACGAGAGCGTAAAAGAGCTGCTGGATCAGGCCGAACTGGACGGGGTGCTGATCGCCGCGCCGACCGACCAGCACGGCGCGGTCATCGCCGAAGTCGCCGCGCGCGGGCTGCCCATCCTGTGCGAGAAGCCGTGCGGGCTCACCGCGGCCGCCGCCTCCGCCTCGGCGCAGGTCGGGGTGCCGCTGCAGGTCGCCTACTGGCGCCGGTTCGTGCCGGGCCTGCGGCAACTGCACGACCGGATCGCGGCCGGCGAGCTCGGGGTCATCCACCTGGTCACCTGCTACCAGTGGGACGAGCAGCCGCCGTTGCCGAACTTCCGGGCGCACAGCGGCGGGATCGCGATCGACATGGGCGTGCATGAGTTCGACCAGCTGCGCTGGCTGACCGGCCAGGACATCGGCGGCCTGTCCGTAGTGACGTCCGGCTCGGCACCGGAGGGGATCGCCGACGTAGACGGCGCGCAGGTGATCCTGTCCCTGACCGGCGGGGCCACCGGGTTCGTCTCGCTGGGCCGCTACTTCCGGCTGGGTGACGCGGTGTGGGCCGAGGCGTTCGGCACCGGGGGGCATGAGCGATGCGACGTCATCGACCCGGCCGAGGGCGAGATCGCGCAGCTCGCGGCGCTGCGCGCCCAAGCCGAGAGCTTCGCGTCGTTCGCGGCGGGCGGGCCGTGCGAGGGCGCCACGATCGACGACGCGGTCGCGGCGCTGGCCGCCGCCGAGCAGGTCACGGCCGCGATCCCGGCGACGCCCGGGGCCTGGGAGAACGTCAGTGACGGCCTGCCGCCCAGCTACCGGCACCAGGCCGGCGGGTGAGCGGTTTGGAGGGCCCGCAATCGCTGCGGGTCGGCATCGTCGGGTACGGCATGATGGGCAAGGCGCACAGCTACGGCTACCGGGTGGCGCCGCTGCTGCGCCGGCTGCCGGTGACGCCGGTGGTCACGGTGATGTCCGGGCGGGACGCCGGCGCGGTCGCCGCGGCCGCGGCCGCGTACGGGATCCCGGATACCGTCACCGACTGGCGCGAGCTGATCAGCCGGGACGACGTTGACCTGGTGGACATCTGCACTCCGCCCGGCACGCACGCGCAGATCGCGCAGGAAGCCGCCGCGGCAGGCAAGGCGGTGCTGTGCGAGAAGCCGCTCGCGCTCAGTTACGCCGAAGCGGCCGCCGCGCTGGACGCGGTGACGCGGGCCGGGGTGCACAACGCGGTCGGCTTCAACTACCGGCGGCTGCCCGCGGTCGCGCTGATGCGGCGGATGATCGCCGAAGGCGCGGTCGGGGAGATCAGGCTCTGGCGGGCCACCTGGCTGTCCGACGAGTTCACCGACCCGGCCACCCCGTGGGACTGGCGCTTCGACCGGGCCATGGGCGGCACCACCATTGCCGACCTGGGCAGCCACCTGATCGACATGGCGCTGTGCATGGCTGGACCGGTGGACAGCGTCTGCGCGCAGGCGGTGACGTTCATCGGTTCGCGCGCCTCCGCTGACGGCGGCGGGACCGTGCCGGTGACCGTGGACGACGCGGCCAGCGCGCTGCTGCGGTTCGAGTCCGGCGCGCGCGGCACGATGGAGGTGGCCCGCGCGGCGGTGCGCCGGCCGTGCGACTTCACCGTCGAGGTGAACGGGAGCCGCGGCACGCTGCTGTTCAGCTACGCCCGGCTGAACGAGCTGTGGTACGGCGGCACGGACGACGACGTTCGGCTGTACGGCATGCGCCGGATCCGCGCCGAGCACCCCTCGCACCCGTACGCGGCGCAGTGGTGGCCGATCGGCCAGGGCGTCGGCTACGGCTCCTCGTTCGCCAACCAGGCCGCCGACCTGCTGGCCGGGTGGCCCGAGGAGCCCTGGACGCCCGGGTTCGCCGACGGCGCCGCGGTCCAGGCGGTGTGCGACGCGATGGAGACCTCGGCCGCTTCGGGCCGCTGGGTCAGCGTTGACGAGGTGATCTCCGCTGTGCGGCCGCGGTGACCCTGGACCGCACCCTGGACGGCGTCGCCGGCTTGACCGGCGGCGAAGGTTAGCCGAGCGCGAGCAGCGCCTGTCGAGGTGAACGCGCTGCGCGGGCGGCCGCTGCGCGCGCCACCAGCCCCAGTCCTCGCCCACGCTCACCCGCCCGGGGCGGCCTGCTCGGAGTCGCGTTCGGCCTCCGGCTCGGGTTCGGGGGCTGGTTCCGGTGCGGTGCGTTCCGGCCGGCGCTGGCTGCGGTAGAACCAGACCGCGCCGACGACGGTCAGGATGGACGCGATGTACATGTTCAGCCGCAGCCCGAGGATGTAGACCGAGGAGTCGATCCGCAGGTACTCCTCGAAGATGCGGTACGCGGAATAGCCGAACACGTACAGGGCGAACAGCCCGGGCGGTTTGATCGGCTTACCCCGGAGCCCGTGGTACCCGAGCCAGATCAGCACGCCGGCCCAGGCGAAGTCGAAGATGAGCTCGTAGAGGAAGGTCGGCTGGAACGTGGCGAAGTGCAGGTCCGCGGCCGGGATCCCGCCGGACACGCGGTACTGATACGGGATCTCCAGGCCCCACGGCAGCGACGTCGGGCGGCCGAACAGCTCCTTGTTGAAGTAGTTCCCGATCCGCCCGATGCCCTGTGCGATAAGCAGCCCCGGCGCGACCGCGTCCATGAACAGGGCGACGCTCACCCCGCGCCGACGCAGGCGCCAGATGCTGACCAGGGTGGCCAGCGCGACCCCGCCCCAGATGCCGAGCCCGCCGTCCCAGACCGCGAACACCCCGTACCACACGTGCGGGATATCCATCGGCGTGGTGATGTCGAAGTAGATCCGCCCGCCGATGATCCCGGCCGGGACGCCCCAGATCGCGATCTCGCCGACCAGGTCGGGGTTCCCGCCGACCGCGCTCCACCGCCGCCTGGTCATGATGATGGCGACGGCGATCCCGACCAGGTACATCAGCGCGTAGAAGTGGATGACCAGGGGGCCGAGGTTGAAGCTGTTGACCGACGGGCTCGGAATGTACGCCGAGATCGCTGACGCCATAGCGCCGAGCGTACACCGGGCCCTAAGGCGAACCGGCCGGCCTTGCGCCCGGGGCGGGGAGCAGGCCGGCCGGTGTCACCAGACGGCGTTCGGGATATTGGTTATTCCAGGTGGGAACGGGTGGTGTCGATCGGGACGGTCGCGGTCTCCACCGCGGCGAGCGGCGCCGTACCCACGTCGGAGGCGGCGGCCGCGCGCGGCGCCACGCTGGTGGTGACCGGGACCGGCGGGACGATGGACGACCGGTCCGGCATGCCGGCCAGCCGGTATACGTCCGAGCCGTCCACGGTCTCCACCTCCAGGAGCAGGCTGACCAGCGAGTCGAGCTCTTCGCGGTGGGCCTTCAGCAGGTTGATCGCGCGGGTCTCGGCGTCGCGCAGCAGCGCGGAGACCTCCTTGTCGATCTCCGCCTGGGTGGCCTCGGCGAACGGGCGGCTGGACAGGCCGCCGCCACCACCGCTGCCGAGGAACACCGACCCGCCCTCCGGGTACCCGATCGGGCCGAGCGTCTTGCTCAGGCCGAACTCCCTGACCATCTTGATGGCCAGGTCGGTCGCCCCGGCCAGGTCGTTGGAGGCGCCGGTCGAGCCCTGGCCGATCACCACCAGCTCGGCGGCCCGCCCGCCGAGGCGGACGGCGAGCGAGTCGAGCAGGTAGTCCTCGCTGTACATGTGCCGCTCGACCAGCGGGAGCTGCTCGGTCACGCCGAGGGTCTGCCCGGCCGGCAGGATCGTCACCTTGGCCACCGGGTCGGCGTGCTCGGACAGGGCCGCCACCATGGCGTGCCCGGACTCGTGCACGGCGACCGCGTTCTTCTCCTCGGGCAGCAGGACGTTGGAGCCCTCCCGCCGGCCCAGGATGATCCGGTCCCTGGCCGCGTCGAAGTCGGCCGCGGTGAGCACATCGCGGTGTTCGCGGACGGCGAAGATGGCCGCCTCGTTGGCCAGGTTGGCCAGGTCGGCACCGGAGAAGCCCGGCGTGCCGCGGGCCACCGTGGTCAGGTCCACATCCGGGGCCAGCTTCTTGTCCCTGGTGTGCACGACGAGGATCGCGGCCCGCTCGTTCACGTTCGGCAGCGGGATCGTGACCTGCCGGTCGAACCGGCCGGGCCGGAGCAGGGCCGGGTCGAGCACCTCGGGCCGGTTGGTGGCCGCGAGGACCACGACGCCCGCGGACGGCTCGAACCCGTCCATCTCGGCCAGCAGCTGGTTGAGGGTCTGCTCCCGCTCGTCGTTGGACGACCACCGCGCCCGAGCCCGGCGCGGCGCTGGCCGATGGCGTCGATCTCGTCGATGAAGATGATGCAGGGCGCCCGCTTGCGCGCCATGTCGAACAGGTCACGGACCCGGGCCGCGCCGACGCCGACGAACAGCTCCACGAAGCTGGAGCCGGTGACCGAGATGAACGGCACCTGCGCCTCGCCCGCGACCGCGCGGGCCAGCAGCGTCTTGCCGGTGCCCGGCGGCCCGACCATGAGCACGCCCTTGGGCACCATCGCGCCGGCCCGGGCGTACCGGTCCGGATTGCGCAGGAAGTCCACCACCTCGGCGATCTCGGACTTGGCGCCCTCGTCGCCGGCCACGTCGGCGAACGTGGTCGAGGGCCGTTCCTCGTCGAACACCTTGGCCCGGGACCGGCCCGCGCCGAGCACGCCCTGCAGCCCGCCGGCCGCGCCCCGGGAGATCCGGCGGAAGAGCCAGACGAAGATCAGGATCGGCAGCCCGAAGGTGATCAGGTAGACCAGCACCTCGGTGCCGAAGCCCTGCCCGACGGAGCAGTGGACACGTTCGGGATGTTCTTGGTCAGGTCGTCCAGGGAGGTCTGCCCGGCCTGCGGCGGGATGACCACCGTGAAGCTGGTCTTGTTCTTCTTCAGCGTGCCGGTACTCGTCCCGCCGACCGACCCCGAGATCTGCAGGCTCTGCACCTGGTGCGAGGACACGTCGGACAGGAACTGGGAGTAGGTCAGGCTGGTCGACTGCGAGCGCGTGGGCAGCAGGTAGAACAGGGCGAGAATGGCGAACAGCATGATCGGCCACAGCCAGTTCCGCCACGCGGGCGGGGGCGGGGGTGCGGTCGGCGTGGGCTTGCCGCCTCCGGGCGGCGGCGTGGCTTGCTTACTCATGGCAGCTCCTTGTGAGGCCCAGTATGCCCGTAATTCGTGGCGCCCTGAGCAGCGGACGGCCTATAGGGCAATTGGTCAGCACACTGGCGGTAAACGGTCAGGAAGCGTCCAGGATTCCGCGTTTCGCTCTCAGGGGATGAGCACCGCGGCGCCGTCGAAGGCGCCTGCCTTCAGGTCCCTTAGCGCCTGGTCCGCGGCGTCCAGGGGGTACGCGTGGGTGGTGACCTCCAGCTTGTGTTCGGCGGCGAAGGCCAGGAACTCTCTGGCGTCCGCGCGGGTGTTGGAGGTGACGCTGCGCAGCTGGCGCTCCTGGAACAGGTGCATTTCGTAGTTGAGCGGGGGGATGTCGGTGAGGTAGATGCCCGCGATGGCCAGGGTGCCGCCGCGGTCGAGCGCGGCTAGGGCGGGCAGCACGAGGTCGCCGATGGGCGCGAACAGGATCGCGGAGTCCAGCGGCTCGGGCGGCAGGTCCGCGGCCCCGCCCACCGAGGCCGCGCCGAGCTCGCGCGCCAGCCGCTGCGCCTGCTCGCCGCGGGTGAGCACGTGCACCGTGGCGCCCCGGGCCAGCGCTACCTGAGCGGCCAGGTGCGCGCTGCCGCCGAACCCGTACAGGCCGAGCCGGCCCCCGGGTGGCAGCTCGGCGCGCTGCAGCGCGTGATACCCGATGATGCCCGCGCACAGCAGCGGGGCCAGCTCAGCGTCGGAGTACCCGGCCGGCAGCCGGTGCGCGTACGCGGCGGGCACCGTCAGGTACTCGGCGTACCCGCCGTCGGCGTCCCAGCCGGTGTAAAGGGAGTTCGGGCAGAGGTTCTCCGCGCCACGTCCGCAGAAGGTGCATTCCTGGTCGGTCCAGCGGAGCCAGGCGGCGCCGGCGCGGTCGCCGACTTTCCAGCCGTCCGCGCCCTCGCCGAGGGCGGCGACCTCCCCGACGACCTCGTGGCCGGGTGTCACGCCGGGGGGCGTGGGCACGCGCGGCGCCAGGTCCCCCTCGGTCACGTGCAGGTCGGTCCGGCAGACGCCGCAGGCCAGGACCCTGAGCAGCAGCTCGCCAGGCCCTGGCCGCGGGATGTCGTCGTTGGTACTCAGGTGCAGCGGGTGCCCGGTCACCGGGCCGGGCGCCGCCACGTGCCATGCGCGCATAGGCGCACGGTACCCCCGGGGTTCAGCCCTTGCGGGGCTCGCCCCGGTAGGTGCCGAACGACCAGCGGTTTCCCTCTGGGTCACGCGCTGCGAAGTCGCGCGAGCCGTAGTCGGTCTCGTGTGGCTCGGTGGTGATCTCGGCGCCCGCCGCGCGGGCCCGCTCGCATACCGCGTCGGGCTCGTCGGTGACCACGTACGCGCTGAACGCGCCCGGGGCCGTCACCATCCCCGGGTCGGCGTCGGTCTCGCGCACCGAGCCCATCATGATCCCGCCACCCGGCGGCCAGCTGAGCTGGGCGTGGTGGACCTGGTCCCCCTCGCCGTAGACCACGGTCTCCTCGAACCCGAACGCTTCGACGAGGAACCTGATCAGCGCTCGCGCGTCGCGGGCCCGCAGGGTGGGCCACACCTGAGGCTGCGGTGTGGCCGGTGTCGCTTCCGGCATGACTGCCCCCTTTCCTGTTGCTGGCCGGCCTGGCCCGTTGTCACCAGGTCCGGTCAGTCCAGGCTCCCTCGGCGAGGTCGCCGGCGGCTTGGACGTTTCGGAACTCTTCGGCCAGCCACTGGCTGGGCGGGCAGCCCGCCAGCGCGTTGAACTCGCGCGCGAGGTGCGCCTGGTCGAAGTATCCGCAGGTGGCGGCCAGGTCGGCGAGGCGGTATCCGGCGCTTGGGCCCGTTTGGCTTGCTGGGCCTGTTAGGCCTGCTGGGCCCGTGACCGTGGCCTGGCGGGCCAGCAGGTGCCTGGCCCGGTTGAAGCGGATGACGCGGGCCGCCGCCTTGGGCGCGAGGCCGATCTCGGCGCGGAACCGGCTGGCCAGGTGGCGGCCGCTCCAGCCGGTCTGTTCGGCCAGATCGGACACCAGGATGGCGCCGCCGGAGGTCAGCAGCTGGTGCCAGGCCCAGCCGACCTCGGGCGCGACGTCCGGCCGGGCCGCGGCCGGGGTCACGTTCATCCTCCTGATCAGGATCTCGTCCAGGACCGCGAAGCGCTCGGGCCAGGCGGTGGCGGCGAGGACCCGGGTGCGGAGTTCGGAGCACAGGTCGCTGAGTACGGCCTCGGCGGGCACGTCGATCTCGGCCAGCTCCCCGGCCGGGAGGCCCAGCAGCGCCCGCGTGCCGAGGGGGCGGAGCGCGACCTGGATGCCGGACTGCGCGCCCTCGTGCGCGATCAGCGCCGGCGCCGAGTGCAGGCCGCCGAGCAGTGTGTCGAAGGTACCGGGCGACTGACCCGGATCGGGGTGGGCCAGCATGACCAGCGGCTCGTCGAGCGTGACGATGAAGGTCAGGAACGGGGACGGCAAGCCCCGGTGCCGGGCGGGCGGGACCCCGCGCTGGCGGTAGCCGGTGTACCAGGCCACGTACGGACGCAGCGGCTCGGCCGGCCTCGCGCGGCAGTGTTCATCGACCGGTCCCGGAGAAGTCACCTGGACCGCCGGTGAACCTTTCGCACGGCTCATACGTTTTTCTCAGCAGAATCCCGGCATCGGTGCAAGTGTGGGGGTTCTCATTATTTGCGCTGGTAGCGAGCATGCGGCACAAGTCGGGACCATCTGTCCAGTGTATGGGGCCACGGGGCTTCGTCCCGGTTCGGAGGTATCAGGAAGGGATACCGGGCCGCTGACGTTAACGGGACAAGTGGAGGGCACGTGATCATTCGTCAGCTGAACCGCGCGAGCGTACGCGCGGCAGCGCCAGACGGGGGAAGTGATGGAAGCGTGATCACCGCACAACGGGTGGAACCTGTCCAGCTCGAGCTTTCGTGCCGGACAGAGGAAGACGGATCTCAGGTCATTAGCGTGACCGGCGAGATGGACATCGCCACGGCCGACCAGGCGTACGCCTATATCACCGACGTGATCGACTGCTGGCCCGCGCCGGTCAGGGTGGACCTCGCCGGGCTGACCTTCTGCGACGCGTCCGGCCTTGGGGCCCTGGCCCGGGTCGCACGGTACGCGCGGCAGGCGGGCCAGCAACTCACGCTCATCTCGGCCCGGCCCTCGCTGGTGAAGATCATGCGGATCACCGGCCTGGACCGGACGTTCCCCGAGCTTCGTCCGTCAGTGCGCGCCTACTCATAGTGACGCAGGCCGCGGCGCTTGTGGCGGCCCGCCAGTCAGGTGCGCAGATAACTGGCACGTGACCATAGAGGATGCTGCCTGCCCGCGTTAAATTAGGGGTGCTTCCGGCGTTAAATCTGACGTAACTAAGCGGAGGGACTCACGCAATGGCCGAAGACGTCCAAGGGCAGGCCACCGAGGTACCCGAATCATCCGAGGTTTCCGAAGCTCAGATCGCAGTGCACTGGCGTGAGGAGGAGATCTACCCGCCGCCCGCCGGTTTCGTCAAGCAAGCCAACGCCAACGACCCGGCCATATTGGAGCGGTTTGCCGAGGACAAGTTCCCCGAGTGCTTCAGGGAGTACGCCGATATGCTGGCCTGGGACCAGCCCTGGCATACGACGCTGGACACGAGCAACGCGCCGTTCTACAAGTGGTTCGTCGGCGGCAGGCTGAACGCCTCGTACAACTGCGTCGACCGGCACGCGGCGGCCAACCCGGACAAGACCGCGATCGTCTTCGTGCCCGAGCTCGAGTCCGATGAGCCCGTGCACGTCAGCTACGCGGAGCTGCACCGGCAGGTGAACGAGTTCGCCGCCCTGCTGCGCGACTTCGCCGGCCTCAAGGCCGGTGACCGGGTTACGCTGCACATGCCGATGGTCACCGAACTGCCGGTCACCATGCTCGCCTGCGCCCGGCTGGGGGTCATCCACTCGGAGGTGTTCGGCGGCTTCAGCGGCCACGCCTGCGGGACCCGCATCGCCGACTCGGGCAGCCGCGTCCTGATCACCATGGACGGCTATTACCGCGCCGGCCAGCTGACCGATCACAAGGTCAAGGCCGACGAGGCCCTCGCGGAGGCGGCCAAGGAAGGCCAGGAGGTCGACAAGGTGCTGGTCTGGCGGCGCCACCCCGGCCAGTACGCCTCGCAAACCCCGATGGTCGAGGGCAGGGACTTCTTCGTCGACGAGGTGCTCCCGGAGCACGCTGGCAAGACCGTCGAGCCGGTATCCATGCCGGCCGAGGCGCCGCTGTTCCTGATGTACACCAGCGGCACCACCGGCCGCCCGAAGGGCTGCCAGCACAGCACCGGCGGCTACCTCGCGTACGTGACCGGCACGTCGAAGTACTACCAGGACATCCACCCGGACGACGTGTACTGGTGCATGGCCGACATCGGCTGGATCACCGGCCACTCCTATATCGTCTACGGCCCGCTGTCGCTCGGCACGACGACGGTGATCTATGAGGGCGTCCCCAACTATCCGGACGGCGGCCGGCCGTGGCGGATCGCGGAGAAGCTCGGGGTGAACATATTCCACACCTCGCCCACCGCGATCCGGATGCTGCGCAAGGTCGGCCCGGAGGAACCGGAGAAGTACGGTTACCACTTCAAGAACATGACCACGGTCGGCGAGCCGATCGAGCCCGAGGTCTGGCGGTGGTACTACAACGAGGTCGGCAAGGGCGAGGCGGCGATCACCGACACCTGGTGGCAGACCGAGAACGGCGGCTTCCTGGGCAGCACCCTGCCCGCGCTGCAGCCGATGAAGCCGGGCAGTTGCGGCCCCGGCGTACTCGGCATCTACCCAGTGATCTACGACGAGAACGGCGAGGAGGTCCCGAAGGGCAGCGGCAAGGCGGGCAACATCTGCATCCGCAACCCCTGGCCGGGCATCTTCCAGACGATCTGGGGCGACCCGGAGCGGTTCCTGTCCACCTACTGGCGGAAGTACAACAAGGACCCGGACAGCACGGACTGGCACGACTGGCCGTACTTCGCCAATGACGGGGCGGTCCAGTCCGCCGACGGGTACTTCCGGATCCTGGGCCGGGTCGACGACGTGATCAACGTGGCCGGGCACCGGCTCGGCACCAAGGAGATCGAGTCGGCCGCGCTGACCGTGCCCGAGGTCGCCGAAGCGGCCGCGGTGCCGGTGATCGACGACATCCGCGGCCGCGTCGTGGAGGTCTACGTCTCGCTCAAGCCCGGTTTCGAGCCGGGCAAGGAGATGGAGGGCAAGGTCAGCATGGCGATCGAGACCGTGATCGGCAAGATCGCCCGGCCGAAGAACGTGTGGATCGTCCCGGACATGCCGAAGACCCGGTCCGGCAAGATCATGCGCCGAGTCATCGCCGCCACGTCCAACTTCGCCGATGTCGGTGACATCACCACGCTCGCCAATCCCGAGATCGTGGAGCAGATCCGGCATCACGTGCAGGCGGCGAAGGTCGCCCGAGGCGAGGTGCCGCGCGAGCTGACCGAGACCGAAGAGGCCGAAATCAAGGCCTTCGGATCCGAGTAACCATATCCTCATCCGTCCGCATGTGGCGGGCCGCCGTAGTCCGGTGGCCCGCCACACTTCTTTTGGCCCTCCAGGAGAGGACCTAGGTCTCTGTAACTGAGGCTCGCACCGCGGTGAGCTGGGACACGGCGAGAGGGATCGCCGCCAACCGCAGAGGAGAGCCTGTCCATGTACCCGAACTCCGCACTATCCGCCTGGCAGCTGGCCATCATGGCCGTGGTCCCGGTCACGGCGCTAGCGGTGTGGCTTATCGCCATCTTCCTGGCCGCCCGGGGGCCCCGCCGCGACCGGGCGGCGGCCGCGGGGCCGGTTGCCACCGTCCCGAGCCTGACCCGGGGCGGGGCAGATGAGCTTTCACCGCCGCGGAAGGCGGCCGCCTAGCCCTCTTTCGCTAGCTGCTCGCGTCCGGCTGGCCCGGCTGGTCCGGCTGGGATACGTGGCAGGCCGGTCGCGGCCGTCCAGCAGCACGCAGCGGGTCCCACGGCCACGTGGTGCCCCGCGAGCACATCCTGGACGAGTTGGTCGTCTTTAAGCGCTAGACCTTCAGGTCAGCGGGCGTGGTGGAGTCGAGCAGGCGCGCCTGCCCGGGTGCGAGGCCTGGCCAGTCGCCGGCGAACTCGAAGACCGCCACGGCGGCGGTGGGGAAGCTGAGCCCCTGCGACCGGACTCGGTATCCTCGCCCGGTGCGCGGCGAGGCTGTCGGCCAGCTCGTCGATGCCCGGGTTGTGCGCGATGAGCAGCGCGGCCCGGGACCGGCTGGGCAGTTCCTGGCACAGGTAGAGCAGGGTCAGCGCGCTGGCCGCGTACGCCCGCGGCTCGAAGCGGACCTCCGGTGACCGGTCGAGCTCTGGCGCCACGCGATCCCAGGTCTGCCGGGTCCGCAGCGCGGTCGAGCAGATCACGGTGTCGGGTACGTAGCCGTGGTGCGCAGCCAGCGGCCGATCACCGGCGCGTCCTTCCGCCCGCGCTTGGCCAGCGGGCGGTCGTGGTCGGGGACATCGGGCCAGTCCGACTTGGCGTGCCTCAGCAGGATCAGGCGTCGTGTGCGCCCGTTCATGAGTCGCTGGCCACGGACCAGCCTGCCACGGCGTTACTGGCGGGCGCCTAGAGCCAGCCCGTGCGGACGAGGGCGAGCGCGGCGTCGTCCGCAGTCTTGGCCGGGGCGGTCCCGGCGAAGCGGCGTCGCGCGGCGGGTTGCCCAGTTCGCCGGCGCGGACCCGGTCCAGCAGCCTGCGGGTCACGTCGACGATCTCGGGCGAGGCGTCCCGCAGGCGCTGCGCGTCATCGGGGCCCGCGACGTCGGCGGGGAAACCGGCCGTGGCGACCAGATCATCCAGGTCGGCCAGCTTGGCCGCCAGCCAGCCCAGCGGATCGGCGGACAGTTCCCTGACGAAGACGCGGCTGACCGGGTTCCAGCCGCTGAACACCGGGTGATAATGCGTGCGGTCGAAGCTGCCCGGGCGTCCCTCGACCGACTCGAGCAGGTCGACCCGCCAGATCGGCTGCCCGACCTCGATCGGCTGAGCCGAGTAGATCGATCCCTTCAGCGCGCCACGCTCAAGCACCCTGAGCTCGAGCCGGACGCCGTGCTCGGCACCCTCCTGGCCCTTGTGCGGCTTGGGATCGACCCAGTACAGGTCGCCGACGACCACGCCGACCCGCTCGAATCCGAAGGCGTAGAGCACAGACGGCCCCTTTCGTCGCGGGCGCGGAGATTTCGGCCTCGTCCTCCTATCATCCGCCGGGCTCGGCGTCGGGTCGCGGCCGGACGCGGAGGAAGTTGATCGAGGTGGCCCGCATCACCGTCTGGCCGTCCTGGTTCTCCGCCTCGATGAGCGTCTTGAGGATGCCGCGATCCGGTTTGCTCTGCGATCGGCGCGCTTCCAGGACCGTGACGCGAACACGGAGCGTGTCCCCCGGGCGGACCGGATGCGGCCAGCGCAGCTCGTCGAGGCCCAGGGCGCCCAGGCTCGATTCCGCGGCCACGTAGTTGTCCACGATCAGCCGCATGACCAGGCCCGCGGTATGCCAGCCGCTGGCGATCAGCCCGCCAAACGGCCCGTCGGCCGCGGCCACCGGGTCAACGTGAAACGGCTGTGGATCGAACTGTCTGGCGAAAGAAATGATCTCAGCCTGGTCAACGCTGACGCTGCCGCAGTCGCGCGTCATCCCCGGCTCGTAGTCCTCGAAATACCTCAGGTCAGTCACGGACGAAGTATCCCAGGTCAGGCAGGCTTCCGATCAAGGTCACAGATGAGTCACAGAAATAACTCGATTTGCCTGCGGGCCGGTAACGGTTGCTGCCATGCTTCCGCACAAGCACAGACCACCGTAGAGCGAAAATAAGCCGCAACGGTCGCAGATTGTGACCCGTTAGGCCTTCCGGCAGGCCCCACCCGCGGGGCCGAGTAGGCGGGCGCGGAACCGACTTGAGGAGTTCTATGGATTCACCGAGCAGGCACGGCCGCCCGCGGAAGATCCGACGAACGGGCCGGCACACCACGCCATCTCAGGTAGAGAAGGTGGCCGAGGTAGCCGGCAAGGCCGCCCCAGCGATGGCCATCGCGGGCGTACTGGTCGCATCGTCACCAGCTCACGCTGCCACCACCAGCGCATCGGCGAACGCCACCACGGTGAGCGAGCAGACCCACACCCACGCCAATGCCCGCCACCACCACCACCAGGCGCAGTCCCGCAGCTACACCGTCCGCCCCGGCGACACGCTGTCCGAGATCGCCCAGCGGTTCTACGGCAACACGGCCGACTGGACCTGGATCTACAACGACAACCGGTCCGTGATCCAGAACCCCAATGACATCTACGCGGGCGAGGAACTCAAGATTCCCAGCGGTCCCACCTCGACCGCCTCCACCGCCGCCACGTACACGCCCAAGCACGTCAAGGCCACCGTGCTGACCTCGGCCGCCAGCCTGAGCGGCACGCTCGGCTGCAGCCAGCTCGAGGAGCTATGGGATGCGGCAGGCGGCTCGCAGGGCGAGGCGCTCACCGCGGCCGAGATCGCCATGGCGGAATCCGGCGGCAACCAGTTCGCCACGGGCACGGTCGGCGAGCGCGGCTACTGGCAGATCAACCCGAACCACGGCTCGCTGTCCACCTACGACCCGATGGGCAACGCCAAGGCCGCCGTCATCATCTCCGCCGACGGCACCAACTGGACGCCCTGGACGACGTACACCAGCGGCCTGTACATCGGCCGCTGCTAGCCGAGTCCGCCCAGGTCCGCCACGCCCGTCCAGGCCGCGTAGGTTCACGGTATGGACAACCCCGACGTGCTGGCGTGGCGAGACGGGTGGATTGAGGCGCTCGACCAGACCGCGCTCCCGCATCAGGTCCGCGTGCTGCGCATCGGCACCGTCGACCAGCTCGTGCAGGCGATTACCAGCCTGGCCATCCGGGGCGCGCCGGTGCTCGGCGCGGCCGGCGCCCTCGGGGTGGCCCTGGCGGCGCGCCAGGGCGTCGCGGAAGGCTGGGACGACGCGCGCCTGGACGCCGAGATCGGGCGGATCGCCGCCGCGCGCCCGACCGCGGTCAACCTCAGCCGCGAGGTGCAGATCGTGGCGGCCCGGGTCCCGCACGGAAGCCAGGCGGTAGAGGCCGCGGCCCTGGAGGTGCTGGAGTCCACCGCCGCGGTCAGCCACCAGATCAGCCGGCGCGGCGCCGACTACCTCATCGAGGCCTGCGGCCGCGGCCCGCTCCGCGTGCACACGCACTGCAACACGGGCGCTCTGGCCTGCTTGGGCTGGGGCACCGCGCTCGGGGTCATCCGCGCCCTGCACGCCGACGGCGCGCTCGACCACGTCATCGTGGACGAGACCCGGCCGCTCCTCCAGGGCGCCCGCCTGACCTGCTGGGAGCTGGGCCAGCTCGGCATCGAGCACCGGCTGGCCTGCGACGGCGCGGCCCCGTTCCTGATCAGCCAGGGCCTCGCCGACGCCGTCGTGGTCGGCGCCGACCGGATCGCCGCCAACGGCGACGTGGCGAACAAGATCGGCACCTACGGCCTGGCCCTCGCGGCCCGCCGGGCGGGCATCCCGTTCCTCGTCGCGGCCCCCGAGTCGACCATCGACGAGGCGACCCCGTCCGGCGCGGCGATCCCCCTCGAACAGCGCGCCGCGGAGGAGATCACCGTTCCCGCCGCTCCCGCCGGCACCAAGGCCCTCAACTTCGCCTTCGACGTCACCCCGGCCGAACTCGTCTCCGCGATCGTCACCGAGAAAAGACTGATCCAGAATCCGTGAATTAGGCGTTTCTTGCCAGGAAATGTCCTAGCCGGGTGCTAGAATCGAACTAGTTGATGCTCCCCGATCCAACCGTTGACAAGCGTCCGGTCAAGATCCCGTAAGAGCCAGGCGGAACAGCCCAGAAACACTTCCCGACTCTAGTTCCGCGCGCACCCCCGCGAAGGAGGTGAACACCCCGATGGGTACCGGCCCAGAATTCGCCAGCCGAGCCGAGGCCGCCGAGGCGGTCCTCGCCGGGCTGGGCTACCTGGCCGCGCTGGACCCGGCCCAGCTGCCGGCCTGCGAGCAGGCGCCGCCTGCTGCACGCTCCTGGAGCAGGCCCACGCGCTGGAGACGGCGGCGCGGACCGGGGTCCTGGGCGCGTTCACCGCCGCGCAGGGCTACCACGAGGACGGTGATTACGGCGCCCAGGTCCTGGCTGACCAACCGGACTCGGGGTCACCAAGGGCGCCGCTACCGCGCTACCTGGCTGGGCCCGGCGGGCGCCGCCCACCCGCGGGTCATCGCCGCGCTGGCCGCCACGGGACAGATCCGGAGTCCGTCGGCCGCGCAGATCTGCGACTGGACCGGCCAGCTGCCCGGCGACTGCCAGGACTCCGCCGACGCGATCCTGGTCGCGGCCGCGCTGTCCGGCGCCAGCCTGGAGGACCTGGCCCGGCTGGCCGCGGAGATCTACGCCCGGTCCCGGCCCGCCGGACCCCGACGAGCCAGCCGACGGGTTCGATGACCGGTCGGTCCGGCTCGAGACCACCTTCGAAGGCGCCGGGGTCCTCGGCGGCGACCTCACCCCCGAATGCGCCGCGATCGTCACCGCCGTTCTGGACGCGCTGTCCGCCCCCGCCGGGGCCGGGGACCTGCGGACCCACGAGCAGCGCTACCACGACGCGCTGGCCGAGGCGATGCAGCGCCTCCTGGCTGCCGGGCTGCTGCCGGAGCGGGCCGGGCAGCCGGTCCGCGGCCTGGGTGCACATGTCCTTGGCCGAGCTGCTCGCCCTGGACGGCGACGGCGCCCTGCTCGGGCAGTGGGTCACCGCGGTCCGGGCCCGGTGGGCCGGGCACCGCGCCGCCGCCTCGGTCTCCGGCAGCGACGGCGCCGCCTGGCTGGACGGCGCCGCAGCCGCCGCAGTCGCGTGCGACGCCCTCATGAGCCCGATCGTCACGGGCGACGTCGACCCCAGCGCCCTCGATGACCTGGTCCGGCTCTGCGTCGAACTCGACCGGCTCGACCGGATCCCCGCGGGACGACCCGGCACTCGGACCCGGACGACGCGACGCAGGGTGACCTGGACCCGAGTGACGCGGGCCGCGAGCCGGCAGGCACGGCCGCCGGCCGGGGTCCCCGGGCCGGGAGGCGCTCGAGCGGGCCATCATCGGCAAGACGGTCGCGCTGCTGTCCGGCCCCGGCGGGCTGGCCTCATTCCTGCGCCGCCAGCAGCTCGGCGCCTCGCTGGCCGGGCCCAGCCTGCCGCTGGACATCGGCTACAGCGACACCGTCCCGGCCGCCATCCGCCACGCCGTCACCCTGCGCGACCAGCACTGCCGGTGGGCCGGCGGCTGCGCCCAGCCCGCCGCCGCCTGCCAGGTCCACCACGTCCGCCACAAGGCCAACGGCGGCCCCACCAGCGTAAAAGACTGTATTTTGCTGTGCTTCTTCCACCACCAAGTCGTCATCCACCGCTGGGGCTGGCAGCTCGTCCTGAACCCGGACGGGACCACCACCGCGTGGAACCCGGACCGCACCAAGGTGCTGCACAGCCATAGCCCGCCCGCCCGAGCCGGGTAACACCCCCGGCCCGCTGGCCCTGCCCGGCACTGGCGTCTTATTACACACGGTCACAGCCGTAACGTTCCCGGGACGGTCCGGGCGTAGCGTATGCGCCGATGAGGAGGGACTTCGATCACCGCGTCAGCGATCACCTCAGCGCCGGCGGAACGGGTATGGGAGATCGCCTGCGACAGCAGCCGCTACCCCGAGTGGGTGGAGAACACGCTCCGGATGATCCATACCGATGGGCCTACCCGGCCGGGCGCGACCATGGAGGAGCTCACCCGGATCGCCGGACCCTGGAAGGCGGTCACCCGGTGGCGCGTCACGGAATTCGACCCTCCGCGCCGACAGGTACAAGAGGGCGAGGGGGTCAGTACCGCGAAGAACATGGCGGTGATCATCGAGCTTTCGCCGGTCGGGCGGGATACCGATTTCACCCTCAGCGTCCGGTATACGCCGCGATTCGGACCGATCGGCGCTCTCATCGACCGCGCCGTCCGCGGTTCCATAACTCGTTCGCAGCAGCGATCGGCCAAAGCGTTCGCCGCGCTGGTCGCCCGCGAGAACTCAAGCTCCTGAACCCGCGGTGGCGACCAGCCGACGCCCCTGCACCGCGCGGCAACAGGTCGGTGGAAATCTGCCGCCGATACGATAGCGGTTATGGTCAGCGACCGGCGGAGCCGGATTCGCATGCCGATGACGACACTCGGGGCCGGGGGACCAACAGTCTCCCGGATCGGGCTGGGGCTGGCCGCTTTGGGCCGCCCGGCGTACATCACCAGCGGCCGTGAGGACGACCTGCCCGACCGCAGCGTTACCGGCATGCGCACCCGGACCTTCTCGATGCTCGACGCGGCCTACGCGGCCGGGGTCAGGTACGTCGACGCGGCCCGTTCCTACGGGCGGGCGGAGGAATTCCTGGCCGACTGGCTGGCCGGGCGCGGCCATGCGGACGTGATCGTTGGTTCGAAGTGGGGGTACCGCTACACCGGTGACTGGCGGCTCGACGCTCCGCAGCAGGAGGTCAAGGAACATTCGCTGGCCATGTTCACGACCCAGGTGGCGCAAAGCCGGGCCCTGCTCGGTGACCGGCTCGCCTTGTATCAGGTGCATTCGCTGACGCTTGATTCCCCGGTGTTTACCGATGCTGCGCTGCTGGCCGCGCTGTCGCGGCTGCGCGGCCAGGGTGTGATCATCGGGCTGAGCGCGACCGGGCCGCATCAGGCGGATACGATCCGCCGGGCGCTGTCCCTGACCGTTGACGGGCAGCAGCTGTTTACGGAGGCGGAGGTGACGTGGAACCTCCTGGAGCCATCGGTAGGCCCCGCCGCGGCCGAGGCCGCCGCGGCCGGGTGGGCGATCCTCGTTAAGGAAGCGGTCGCCAACGGGCGGCTGACCGCGGCGGGCGGGCCCCCGGTGGCGTTGACGGCGCTGGCTGCGGCGCGCCGTGTCACCGAGGACGCGATAGCGTTGGCCGCGGCGCTGGCCCAGCCGTGGGCATCGGTGGTGCTGTCCGGCGCCGTCACCCGCGCGCAACTGGATGAGAACCTGGCCGCGCTCACCGTCGGCCAGCTACCGGCGTTCAGCTTCGCCGAATCCCCCGACGCCTACTGGGCGGAGCGGGCGGCCAGGCCGTGGCACTGAGCGGCCCTCGGGGTCAGCTGCCAGCAGGCAGTTAGAGCTCGATACTGCGAGCCCATGCTGACGGTGCGCTCGCGGGGGAGCCGGAAGTATTCGGCGGCGTCAGCGGTGATCCGCGAGGTCGCGATGAACAGGCGCTTGCGCCAGCGGCTCATGCCCGGTTCGTGGCCCTGGACGAGCTCGATGCGCGACACGAAGTATGACAGGTGGTCGTCGAGAAGAGGGTGCCCGGCGTCGGCGTCGCGGATCAGCGGCAGGAGGTCCGGGACGTTCGTCTGGTCCATGTAGCCGAAGCGGGCAGTGACATGGGTGATCCCGTCGTCTTTGTACCCCAGATCGTCGATCTCCAGCCGCTCGGCCTCGGGCACGTGCGGCGCTGGCGTCGTCTCGATCGACAGGATGACGACCTCCTGGTGGAGGATCTCGTTGTGTTCGACGTTGGCCCGCAGCGCCAGCGGGGCGGTGGCCTTGCCGCGGTTGAGGAAGACGGCGGTGCCAGGCACCCGGTGCAGCGGGGGCTCCATGGCGTGCAGATGCTCGATGAACTCCGGCAGCGGCCCTTCGGCCTGGATCCGCCGCTTCGTGACTAGTTCGCGGCCTCGCTGCCAGGTGGTGAAGACGGTGAAGGTGATGCCGCCGATCAGCAGCGGGAACCACGCTCCGTGGGTCAGCTTGGTCAGGTTGGCGGCGAAGAAAAGCAGGTCGATTATGAGCAGGGCGCCGCCGCCCGCCAGCACGGCCCACAGCGGCCACCGCCACTGATGGCGGGCGTAGTAGAAGAACAGCAGGGTCGTGATCGTGATCGTGCCGGTCACGGCGGTGCCGTAGGCGTAGGCCAGCGCGGCCGCGGTCCGGAACGCGAGCACCAGGGCGAGGACGGCCACCAGCAGCAGCCAGTTGATCCACGGGACGTAGATCTGGCCCATGATCTGTTCCGAGGTGTACTGGATGCGCATCCGCGGCAGGTACCCGAGCCGCCCGGCCTGGTGCGCGACCGAGAAGGCGCCGCTGATGACCGCCTGTGAGGCGATGACGGTCGCCACGGTGGCCAGGAACACCATCGGGAGCCGGGCCCATACCGGGGCCAGCAGGAAGAACGGGTTGCTGATGCTGGCCGGGTGACCCAGGATCAGGGCGCCTTGTCCCAGGTAATTCAGGATGCAGGCGGGGAAGACGACCAGTAGCCAGGCGCGCCTGACCGGCGCGCGGCCGAAGTGTCCCATGTCTGCGTACAGCGCCTCGGCTCCGGTGACGGCGAGAACCACGGCCGTCAGGGAGAAGAACGCGGTGCCGAAGTGGCCGGCAAGATAACCGATCGCATAGGTGGGTGACAGCGCCTCCAAGATCACGGGATGAGCGGCGATGCCCCGGATGCCGAGCCCGGCCAGCACGGTGAACCACACGCCCATGACCGGCCCGAACATGCGCCCCACGGCGCCTGTGCCCAGCCGCTGAACCAGGAACAGGATGACGATGATCGCCACCGTGATGGGGATGACCAGGCTCGACACTGATGGTGCAGCGACCTGGACGCCCTCAACCGCGGACAGCACCGAGATGGCGGGCGTGATCATGCTGTCGCCGAAGAACAGCGAGGCCCCGAAGATGCCGAGCGCCGCCAGCACGACCTTGGCCCGGTTGCCTCCGGGCAGGGCCCGTCGTCGGATCAGGGCGATCAGCGCCATGATCCCGCCCTCGCCATCGTTGTCAGCCCGCATCACGAGCAGGACGTAGGTGAGGGTGACGATGATCGTCACCGACCAGAAGATCAGCGAGACGATCCCGAAAATGCTGTCGTGCGACACCTTGACTGGGTGCGGGTCGCCCGGGCTGAAAACCGTCTGGACGGCATACAACGGGCTCGTCCCAATGTCCCCGAAGACAACCCCCAGAGCACCGACCGCAAGCGCTCCCTGCGCAGTAGCGCGTCGGCTCACGCTCAAAGTATTCGCCTTCCGTGCCGCGAACCTGTACGCGCTACCTTAACGAACGAACCCGCGAAAGACACCGTTCAAGGAGCGGCAGCCCGATGGCGCGGCGGCACCAGGGCTTACCTGCACCCGGATACGGAATCAAGGAGCTTCGCCGCACATCTCGCTGATGCGCCGCTGGAGGAATGCCTGCTCGGGGTGAGGTAGCGGCAAGTCCAGCGCCCGCCTGAAGGCGGCGACCGCTTCACCTGTACGGCCGGTCCTGTGCAGCAGCTCGGCCCGCGCGATGTGGAACTGCGGCCACCGGGCCAGCCGGGAGCCGAGGGAGTCGAGGATCTCCAGGCCGGCCGCGGGATCTTCGGCCATCGCCACCGCGACGGCCCGGTTCGCCTCGGTTACCGCGGTGGGCTCGTACCGCGCCAGCTCACCGTACAGTGCGGCGACCTCCCGCCAGTCGGTGACCGGCTCGACGTGGCACGCCGCGATGGCTGCGTGCAACTGGTACGGGCCAGGGCGGCCGACCTTGAGCGCCCGTTCCAGCAGGGCCGTACCGTCGGCAATCTTGCCCGCGTTCCAGCGGCCGCGGTCCTGGTCACCGAGCGGGACGAGCTCACCCGCGGCGCTGGTTCTCGCCTCCCGGCGGGCGTCGGTGAGCAGGAGGAGCGCCAGCAGACCCATCACCTCCGGCTCGTCCGGCATCAGCGTGGCGAGCGCGCGGGCGAGCAGGATCGCCTGCTCACACAGCGTGCCCCGCACCAGGTCGGGGCCGGCCTGGGCCATGTGGCCCTGGGTGAAGACCAGGTAGACGACCCGGAGCACCGCCGCCAGGCGTCGCGGCAGGTCTCGTGGGTCCGGTGATTTCAGCCGGATTCCAGCCTGGCTGATCTTTCGCTTGGCCCGCACCAGGCGCTGCGCCATCGTCGGCTCCGGGACGACGAAGGCGGCGGCGATCTCCGCCGTGGCCAGGCCGCACACGCAGCGCAGGGTCAGCGCGATGCGCGCCTCCGGATCGAGCGCGGGATGGCAGCACATGAAGATGAGGGCAAGTTCTTCGTCGCCCAGCCCGTCCTCGACGGAACCGCCGTCCGGAGGAACCGGCCAGTCTCGTGCCGCCGCGGCCTCCAGCGGCGCCCGGCGGGCCTCGCGGCGCAGCCGGTCGAGCGCCTTGTGCCGCGCCACCCCGACGAGCCAGCCGCGGGGGCTGGACGGCATCCCCTCGGCTGGCCATTTCGTCAGGGCGAGCGCGCACGCTTCCTGAACCGCGTCTTCGGCCGTCTCCAGGTCACCCGTGAGCCGGGTAACGACGGCGACGGCCTGCCACCAGCAGTCCCGGAACAGCTCGCCGTACTGGTCGTTCAGCTCGGCACCTGGTAGAACGGCCGGACCTCCACCTTGCCACCGGACGCGGTCGGCAGCCGCGCGGCCCACTTCAGGGCCTCGTCGAGGCCGTCGCACTCGATCAGCGTGAGCCCGCCGAACACTTCCTTGATCTCCGCCGCCGGGCCGTCCGTGAGCAGCGTCTCACCACCCCGGACCCGGACGGTCGTGGAGGCCGAGGCCGGCTGCAGCGGGGAGCATTCGAGCAGCACGCCGGCGTCGGTCATCGCCTGCCTCGCCTCGGCCCACTCCTCGAACAGCTTGCGCCCCTCGGGGGTGCCCGGTTCTGGCATCGGACGGTCGGCGTAGAGCAGCATCAGGTACTTCATCGCGTGTCACCTCTCGGCTCGTGGCTGGTCTTTCCCAGTAGTCGAGTGGCGCTACCCCGGATCGACGGTGCGGCCGACAACCTTAGTCAGAAGAGGGTCGCTCGAAGCTGAGCTGGCTCTCGAAGGCGGCGAAACCGCAAGAGCGGTAGACCCGGATCGCGTCGCCCGCGGTCTCGGCCACGATGACCAGGGTGCGGGCGCGCAGGACGTCGGTCCCGTAGCGGCCGGCGTGCCAGACCAGGGTGCCGGCCAGGCCCTGGCGGCGGGCTTCGGGGTCGGTCTCGACGTGCTGGTAGCGGGCGTATCCGTCGCCCACGTCGAACAGCCCGAGTTGTGCGAGCAGCCGACCGCCGGTGAAGGCGCCGAACCAGGTGCCCCTGCCCGCCTGGGTCAGCTCCCGACGGACCGCGGCCCTGCGTTGCAGGTACTCGGTGGGCTCCGCGCCGTCGAAGCAGCGGACACCCAGATCGACGGATTGCTGCCAGTCGTCATCGGAGGTCAGCGGGCGGATCTCGGCCTCGGAGTTGGGCTGGGGCGGCCGGCGGGCCTCGGCGGCGGTCAGGACGGTCTCCCAGCTCGGTTCGAGCCCGGCGGCGACGAACTCACCGGGGATCACAGCCTCGTCGGTGGGGGTGTCGACGCCGAGGGCGACGTGCCGGGCTGCGGGGAACTCGGCGGCGAACCGGTCCAGCCAGGCCTCACCCGTGCCGGGTTCGGGGACCCCGGCGAGCAGGAGGAAGTTGCCCCACCAGTGATCCGGGTTGCTCGGGCTGCGGATGACGAGGTAGTCGCCGCGGTCGGTGACCTCGGCTCCTTCCAGGACACGCAGCGCCAGATCCGTCCGGAAGCCGAGCGACGTGACCCGCACCCGACCGAGCTTAGCCGCGGGCCGTCCGGAGGGCGTGCAGGAATGCCTCGGCGGGCTGTGCGCCGGAGATTCCGTACGTCCGGTCGATGACGAAGAACGGGACGCCGGTCGCGCCGAACGCGTACGCCTGCTCGACGTCGGCCTGCACGGCGTCGGCGTACTCGGTCCCGGCCAGGACGGTCCGCACGCGGTCCGCGGGTACGCCGGTCTCGGCGAGCAGGCCGACCAGCGTCTCGGGGTCGGACAGGTCGGCGCCCTCGGTGAAGTGCGCGTGCAGCAGCCGTTCCTTGGCCGCGCCGGCCACGCCATGGTCGGCGGCCAGGTGCAGGGCGCGGTGCGCGTCCATGGTGTTCACGGAGAGCGCGGCGTCGAAGTCGAGGTCAAGTCCCTCGGCCCGGCCTAGTTCGGCCACCCTGGCCACCATGGCCTTCGACTGTGGCCCGAACCGGCTGGCCAGGTAGTCCATGGTGGGCACGGCCCGCCCCGGCGGCATGCCGGGATTCAGCTGGAAGCTCCGCCAGGTGACCTCGACCTCTCCGGCGTGCTCGAACTCGGCCAGCGCGCGCTCGAGCCTGCGCTTGCCGATGTAGCACCATGGGCAGACCACGTCGGACCAGATCTCGATTTTCACCTGTCCGTCAACCGGCTCGGGAGTGGGCTTGTTCCGGTGGGGCGGTAGGTTCCTGGGGTGGGTACCGAGAGGCCCGAGCGGGTGCAGCAGGTAGGCGTGGCCGCCGCGATCGGCGGGCTGGCCGGGGCGGCGCTGACGGCCCATCGCGGCGGACGAGCCGCAATCGCGGGGGCGCTGGCGGGAGCAGTCGGGCTCGGCGCGGCGGAGGCGGTCGCCAGGGGCACCCAACGGCCGGGCGAGATTCCGCCGCTCTGGTCCCGGATCCTCATGAGCGGAGCCCTGGTGGCGCCGCTGGGCTGGGCGGCGGACCGGGCTGGGGTGGGACCGGTGCCGGTAGCTACGGCAGCGGGCGCGGCGGCGGGGGCGCTCGGGCTGCGGCCGCAGAAGGTTGTGCTCGGACCGGTGGTCGGAGCGGCGGTCGGGGTGGGGCTGGGCCTGGCGCGTCGGCGCGGGCGGCGGGTGCCGGGGGCGGTGGCCGGGGTGGCGGACGGGCGCGGGCGGCGGGTGCCGGGGGCGGTGGCCGCGGCGGCGGCCGTGGTCGGGTACCGGACCGCCTCGGCGGTGCTGTTCCGCGACCCGCAGGTGAGCCTGCTGGCCGAACGGGTGCACCCGGAGGACGTTCCGTTCGTGGTCCCGCTGGCCAGCCAGACCCGTTACGTCGGGACCGGCTACGTCAGGTCGCTGGCGGAGGTCCTCGGCGGCGCGTATACGCCCGACGTCAAGGACATCGGCATCGTCGCGTCGCTGGACGAACTGGCGGGGCCGTCGTTCGATCCGGCTGGGGTTGATCCGCTGGTCCGCGAGTTCTACGAGCACACCACCAGGTTTGCCCTCGACATCGTGCCGGAGTGGCGGGCCTGGGTCCGGCCCGGCTATCTCCTGTACCGAACGCTGCTGGCCCGCCCGCTCGGTCAGGCCAACGTGCCGATGAGCCAGCGAGAGGTGCAGCGCGGGGTGCGCAGCCGGATCGACACCATCACGGGGGTGGACGGCGCGGTGGCGGTCCGGGGGTGGATCCGCTCGCTCGCCGACACCGACGAGCCCATCTACGTGGGCATCTACACCACCTACCGGCACGAGGGCCACGGGTACGTCAGCGTCGGGTTCCCGCTACCCCAGGCGAGCTTTACCGCGACGCTCGCGCCGAGCGCGCGGGAAGGCGGCGGGCTGGTCCTCAATAGCCGGAGCGAACTCGACCAGCCGGGTCACTACCTGACCTACATCGACCCGCAGACCGCGGAACTCACCACCGCGGCCGTCCGCGGGTTCGCCGAGCGGCTCGACGTCCACGCGGACGGCGGGGTGTTGCGAGCCGAGCACGCGTTCTGGGTGTTCGGCATCCCGTTCCTCGTGCTCCGCTACCGCATGCACCGCAAGGCGGGTGATCATTCTTCCGAACGGCGCTGACCAGGGGAAACGCGGGTGAATTCCGGCCGGTGCAGCTAGCCGGTCTTCTCGGCGAGGAAGGCCATGTTCCAGGGGAGCACGGCGTGGCCCGGTACGGAGAACTCCCGTACCGCCCGGATGGTCAGGCCCGCGGCCGCGAAGGCCTGGAGGAGGCTGGCCAGGGTCTTGTGGTGGAAACCGACGCGGGCCCCGATCATCGACCCGTCGCCCGAGCCTCGATCGGCCCACCGGACCGTCCCGTACCCGGTCCCGAAGGTCAGCGTCAGGTCCTGGTGTTCGTTCAGGCGGTATACGAACGGCCCGACGAAACAGGGGTGCAGGCCCAGGTAGAGGAAGCGTCCGCCCGGGCGCAGGCACCGTGCCACCTCGTGAACCACGGCCGCGAAGTCTTCCACGTCGGTGTGGAAGAACATGCCGGTCGCGAACCCCACCGAGGCGTCCGGCACGGGTAGCGACCGGATGTCGGCCCGGACGGCGGCGAGCCTGCCCCGGGCGAAGCGGAGCTGATCGGCGGAGATGTCGAACCCGACGGCGCGGTAGCCCGCATCGGCGAGGATCGGCCCGAACCGCCCCGTCCCGCAGGCCACGTCGAGGCATACCGCGCCGCCGCCGGCGCCCAGGCATTCCCGGAGGAAGGACTCTTCCTCCGGGTGGCGGGAGGCGGAGAACGTCTCGTCGTACCACTGCGCGTGGCCGTCGTACCGAGCGATCCCCGTCACGGATCCAGGCTAGCTCGCGGTCAGCTGGCCCTGCAGGGAGGCCAGGTCGGAGCAGATCCACTCCTCGGCGACCAGGCCGTCGGCGAACCGGTAGAACTCGTGGCTGACGTACTCGACGGTGCGACCGGTGGCCGGGACGCCCAGGAACTCCCCCAGGTGGGTGCCGCGGAAGGTCAGCCGGGCGGCCACTCGGTCGCCCTCGGCGACCAGGTCATCGATACGCGCGTGCAGGTCGGGGAAGCCGGTCCTGATCACGCCGGCCCCCTGTCGCCACACGTCCGGGCCGCGCATCGGGGGCAGGCCGGCCAGGTTCATCACGAAGTCCGGGCCCATGAGGGCCACGCAGGTGTCGAGGTCGCCCTCGTTGAACGCGTCGAGGGTGCTGCGGACGAGCGCGACGTTGGCGGCGGCGGTGTCCTGTTCGGTCATCGTTACCTCTATTCATTGGGGGCTAGTTCTGCAGCGGCAGCATTTCCCTGACGAAGCCGTCCACGAACGCGCCGAACGACGCCGGCGCCGCGGCCGGGCGGACCACGAACTTGCTGAGCCCGGCCTCGACGTAGCCCTCGATCATCGTGCGGGCGCCGGCCCAGCCGGAAGCGACCAGCGCCTGCGGGTCGGCGTCGGGCCTGCGCCGGCGGACCGAGGTCAGCATCGGCTCCGGGATGCCGTCGAAGGCGACGGGCAGGCTGAGCCCGAAGTGATCGTCTTCCACCTCCCGGCCCGCGTCCGCCGCGGCCTGCTGGATCACGCCGACCGCCGCGCCCGCCTCGGCGGGGGTGAGCAGCGAGCCGAGCCACCCGTCGGCCAGGCGCCCCACCCGGCGGAGTCCGCCGGGAGCCGAACCGCCCAGCCACAGGTCCAGCGGCTTGGCCGGGAGCGGCCCGACGCTCGCGCCCGAGACGGAGAAGAACGAGCCCTCGAACGACACCGTCTGGCTGGTCAGCAGGAGCCGGAGCAAGGCCAGCGACTCGTCGAACACCGCCGCCCGCTGCCCGGCCGGAACCGGGAACAGCCCGCGCTCGGCGGGCTGCACCGGCTGCAGCCCGAACACCGGCAGGACCCGTCCCGGGGCCAGCCCGGCCAGGCTGGCTAGTTGCTTAGCCACCAAGACGGGGTGCCGCCCCGGCAGGACGGAAATCCCGCTCCCCGCCTTGAGCTTGCGGGTCCTGGCCAGCGCGAACGCCATCCCGGTGAACGGCTCGACCAGCGGGGTGTACACGTTCTCCGGCAGCCACAGCGAATCCACCCCGGCCTGTTCCAACAGGTCGACCGCCGCCGCGAACCCCTCGGCGGTCCCGGCCGGTCCCAGGGATATCCCGATCCGAACCTTCATGGGACCATCCGATCACGGCGGGCGGCAGCGGGCGACTGTTAGGGTGCCGCCTATGACGACGGGCGGGTCCGAGCCGACGTTTCCTGATTTCAGCCCGGCGCCGAACCAGGGCGGGCGGCCGGATCTGTACGAGCTGGAGAACCGGGCGATCGACCCGGACGGGGTGCTGCTCGAGGCGATGCGGGAACTCGCGCCGTGGGCGGGCCGGACGCTGGTCGACCTGGGCTGCGGGAGCGGCTACTGGCTGCCCGGGTACGCGGACGAGGCCGCGGTCGTCATCGGGGTCGAGCCGGATCCAGCGCTGATCCCGCTGGCCCAGGCGCGCGACCGGCGGGCGCGGGTGCTGCCCGGGTCGGCCGAGCACCTGCCGCTGGAGGACGCCAGCGTGGACGTGGTGCACGCCAGGTTCGCGTACTTCTGGCCGCCGAACTGCGCGGCCGGGCTGGCCGAGGTGCGGCGGGTGCTGAAGCCGGACGGCACGCTGGTCGTGGTGGACAACGACCTGCGGGCCGGGGAGTTCGCCGGGCTCCTGCGGGCGGCGGGCGGCACGGCGCAGGGGCGGGCCGATGTCACCGACGCCTGGTGGGCGGCGCGCGGGGCGAGCCGGACCGAGGTCATGAGCCGCTGGGAGTTCTCCTCGCGCGCGGACTTCGAGGCCGTGCTCAGGCTCGAATTTCCCGGCGTGGCCGATCCGTGGCTCGCGGACCATCCGGGCGCCCTCGGGCTCGGCTACGGCTACGTGCTGTTCGCGGTGGGGCGCGAGGGAGACACCACCGCTCGTTCGGGATAACAGGGGTTTGTTGTTCAGCCGCGCGACGGCTGGCCGGGCGTGACCGGGCTTGCGTGGTGTGCTGTGCTAGTGGTGTGACCAGCGATACAGCTAACGAGTTCAACGCGCTGCCGGCCGACTGGGCGTCCGATCCCGTCCTGGTGGCGGGCCTGGTGGTGGACGACGACGACGAGCACGACGACCCGGTCCTGCGCTGGCCGGACGGCCGGGTGGTCGATACCTGGCGCGAGGACTACCCCTACGACGAGAAGATGCCGCGGAGCGAGTACGAGTACCTCAAGCGCCCGCTCCAGATCGAGCTCGTCAAGCTGCAGAACTGGGTGAAGTCCACCGGGCAGCGGATCGTGATCGTGTTCGAGGGGCGCGACGCGGCCGGCAAGGGCGGGACGATCAAGCGGTTCACCGAGCACCTGAACCCCCGCGGGGCCACGGTCGTCGCGCTGGCCAAGCCGAGTGAGCGCGAGCAGACCCAGTGGTACCTGCAGCGGTACGTCCCGCACCTGCCCGCGGCCGGCGAGATCGTCATGTTCGACCGCTCGTGGTACAACCGCGCCGGGGTCGAGCGGGTGATGGGGTTCAGCGATGAGGAGGACTACGAGGAGTTCATGCGGGAGGCGCCCGCCTTCGAGCACATGCTGGTGCGCTCGGGGCTGAACCTGACGAAGTTCTGGTTCTCGGTGACGCGGTCGGAGCAGCGCACGCGGTTCATCATCCGGCGGATCGACCCGGTGCGGCAGTGGAAGCTGAGCCCGATGGACATCGAGTCGCTGGACAAGTGGGACGAGTACACCGAGGCCAAGGAGGCGATGTTCTACTACACCGACACGCCCGAGGCGCCGTGGACCGTGGTCAAGAGCAACGACAAGAAGCGGGCCAGGCTCGAGGCGATCAAGCACGTGCTCGCGAAGTTCGACTACGACGGCAAGAACGAGGAGGTCATCGGCGAGCCGGACCGGGCCCTCATCGGGCCGCCCTCGGTCCTGTCCGAGCACAACCCGGGCCGCCGGTACCCCCAACTGTGATCCGGGTATCGTCCAAGGCATGACTAACCAGGCCACGCCCGCCGTCCGGACGCCGGAGCAGGTCCCGAGCCAGGAGGCGGCGCCGGGAGTCACGGTCCGCGAGATGCTGGGCGACGCGGACGGCTGCCGCGGGCTGCACCAGCGGCGGCTGAGCCTGGCCAGCGGAACGGCGCTCACGGGGACCGCCGGAGGTCAGGGCGAGGCCTGGTACGTGATCCGCGGGTCGGGGACCCTGGACGCGGAGAGGCACGGGAGGGCCGCCCTGGAGCCAGGTACGGCCGTGTGGCTGCGAGACGGGATGCGTTACGAGTGCCGGGCGGGCGCCGCTGGGCTTGACGCGGTGGCGGTCGCCGTGCAGGCCTCATCCGAGGGCGACGACGGCCGGCCGGAGGTGCGGGTCGTGACGCTGGAGGAGTGCGAGCCGGAGCGGACCGGGGACCGGGAGTTCCGGGTCCTGCTGAGCGAGGGGATGGCGTTCACGCAGTTCGCGGGCATGATCCCGCCGGGCCGGGCGCCGGAGCACCACCACACCTACGACGAGGTGGTGCACGTGCTGGCCGGTCGCGGCGTGGTCCACCTGGGCGAGAGCGTGGCCGAGATCGGGCCGGGCACCTCCATTTACCTGCCGCCCTACCAGCCGCACTGCCTGGAGAACACCGG
This sequence comes from uncultured Actinomycetes bacterium, assembly GCA_963795795.1. Taxonomy (GTDB): domain Bacteria; phylum Actinomycetota; class Actinomycetes; order Streptosporangiales; family Streptosporangiaceae; genus Palsa-504. Next base: position 249,016 of record CAWCJS010000007.1, read on the forward strand.
GCCGGAACTGCTGGCGGTCCTCGGGGTGTTCCACCCGGCGGGCAGCCCGGCCGCCAAGCACGAGGCCTAGCCGGGGCGGCCCGGCATGCTCGCCATCGTCCTGGCGCTGGCTTCGGCGTTCGGCTACGGCGTCTCGGACTACGCCGCGGGGCTGGCGTCACGCGACTTCAGCGTCATCCAGGTGACCTTGGTCAGCGCGGCGGCCTCCACCGTGGTCGTGGCGGCCGCGCTGCCCTTCGCCGCGGGCCACCCGCCCGGCGCGGCCTCGCTGGCCTGGGGCGCGCTGGCCGGCCTGGGCGAGGAGGCCGGGGCGCTCGCGCTGTACTACGGGTTCCGGCACGCGGCGTTCAGCGTGGCCGGGCCCCTCAGCGCGGTCGGCGCCGCGGGCTTTGCCGTGCTCGCGGGGCTGCTGCTCGGCGAGCGGCCTTCGGCCCTGGCGCTGACCGGGATCATCCTGGCCCTGCCGGCCATCGTCGGGGTCTCGGCTAGCGCGGCGGCGGACGGCCAGGGCGAGGGAGAGGCCGGCCGAGGGCGACGGGGAGGGAGAGGGAGGCCGGGCTCGGGGCCGGTTCAGCGGGGTGGTGGCGGGGCTGGTGGCGGGGGCCTGCTTCTCGCTGCTGTTCATCGGGCTCAACCGGGCGGGCTCGCACAGCGGCCTGTGGCCGGTGGCCAGCGCGTCGGGCGCCGAGCTGGCCCTGGCCGTCGTGGTCGCCGCGGCCACGCGCAACATCCGGCGGCCCGCGGCTCAGCAGGGCTGGCTCGCGGTATTCACCGGCGTGACCGGCGCGGGGAGCATCGTCGCGTACTTCTACGCCACGCACGACGGGTTCCTGGCCGTGACGGCGGTCCTCGCCTCGCTGTACCCGGGGGTCACCATCGTGCTCGCCCGGGTCCTGCTCGGCGAGCGGCTGACCGCGCTGCGGCTGGCCGGGCTCGGCCTGGCGGCGGCGTGCGTCGCGCTGATCGCCGCCGGCGGGGCGGGCTAGGGGTAACGCGGCCAGGTGTGGACCGGCTCGTTCGTGTGCATGTGCTCGATGTAGCGCAGGGTCATCTGCCGCAGCGCCTCCCGGCGGTCGACCCCGGCGCGCTCGGTGAGCCCCGCGACCGTGGCGACCTGCCAGGCGGCGCCGGTCTGGCCGGTCAGGCAGCGCTGCTCGACGATGCCGAGCAGCCGGTCGGCCTGGGCCGGGCCGACGCCCCAGCGGGCTAGCCCGTCGCGGGCGAGCGGGAGCAGGCGCCGCAGGATGAGCTCGGCGGCCGGGGTGTCACCGACCCCCGGCCAGTACAGCTGCGCGTCCAGGCCGTGGCGCGCCGCCTCGTGCAGGTTCTCCGCGGCGGTGGCGAAGGACATCTGGGTCCAGATCGGCCGCTGCGCCTCGGCGAGGGACCGGACGAGCCCGTAGTAGAACGCCGCGTTCGCCATGACGTCCGCGATCGTCGGGCCCGCGGGCAGCACCCGGTTCTCGACCCGCAGGTGCGGCGTGCCGTTGACGATGCCGTACACGGGGCGGTTCCAGCGGTAGATCGTCCCGTTGTGCAGGCTCATCTCGGCCAGCGTCGGGATGGCGCCGTCGTCGAGGACCTGCAGCGGGTCCTCCTCCTCGCAGATCGGCAGCAGCGCGGGGAAGTACCGCAGGTTCTCCTCGAACAGGTCGAACACCGAGGTGATCCAGCGCTCGCCGAACCAGACCCGGGGGCGGACGCCCTGCTCCTTCAGCTCGTCCGGGCGGGTGTCGGTGGCCTGCTCGAACAGGGTGATCCGCGTCTCGTGCCACAGCTGCTTGCCGAACAGGAACGGGGAGTTGGCCGCCAGCGCGACCTGCGCGCCGGCGATGGCCTGGGCCGCGTTCCAGTAGTTCGCGAAGGCATCCGGGCTGACCTGGGTGTGCAGCTGGACGCTGGTGCAGGCCGCCTCGGGCGTGATGCTGTCGGCGTGGGTGAGGAGGTGCTCGGCGCCGTCGATCGCGATGCGCATGTCTTCCCCGCGGGCGGCGAAGATCTGCTCGTTGAGCACCCGGTAGCGCTCGTTGGCCGACATGGTTTCCTCTTCCACGTCGTCCTCGGTCAGCGTGGGCAAGATGCCGATCATCACGAGGTAGCTGCCGATGGAGCGCGCCTTGGTGTCGGCCTTGTTGAGGTCGTCGCGGAGCTCCTGCTCCAGCCCGGCCAGCGCGTCGCCGTCCAGATGCCGGGGCGGCACGTTGATCTCCAGGTTGAACTGCCCGACCTCGGTCGCCCAGAGGGGATCCGCGATCTCGGCGAGCACCTCGGCGTTCCGCATGGACGGGACGCCTTGCTCGTCGACCAGGTTGAGCTCGATCTCCTGGCCCACCAGGGTCCGGTCGGCGTCGAACCGCCGCTCGCGGAGCATCCGGGCGAACACGTCGAGCGAGCGCCGGACCTTGTCCCGGTACTTGCGCCGGTCCTCGCCGCTGATCTTGATCGCCTGGATGTCACGACCCATGGCGGCCTCCATTCGCGCTCTCGTCGCGCACCCACAGATCAAGGAGCCCGCGCAGGTGCGCGATGAACTTGTCGTGCTCGTGTTCTGGGTACGTGGCCTTGACCGTCTGGACCAGCAACTGGTCGAAGTCAGGGCCGGCCACCCAGTCCAGGACGATCTCGTCCAGGTGCGGCATCCTGCTCGCGCAGAAGTCGAAGTAGCGCGCCGCGTCGAAGTACTCGTCGGCCAGCGCCCGGTACCCCTCCAGCTTTTCCTCGTACGACAGGTGGGGGTCGTCGGCGACCGCGAAGAACCGGTCGGTCTCCAGGTCCAGCCTGGCCTTACGCCCGGTCACCAGGGCGAATACGGTCCACTTGACCAGCGCCTTCATGGCCCAGGGGAAGTAGTAGTGCAGGCTGGTCAGGGCCACGTCAGGGCAGGCGTTGGCGTAGTCGATGGGGTAGACCTCGCCGTCCTTGATCAGCGTCTCGCACGAGTTGAACTCCCACCGGAAGAACGCGTTGACCAGCCGTCCGATCGTCACCACCTCCGCGCCGGCCTGCTCGGGCAGGAAATCGTGCTGGACCGCGTAGCGCGCGTGCATGGGCTCATCGGGCTGGAACTTCATGACCATGGTCTCGGCGCCGATGGACAGCGAGCGGGCGAAGACGTCGAAGTCGACGGCCTTCTGCAGGTGCATGAGCATCTCGCCGCTGGCGTCGTAGGCCGCGTGCAGTTCGGTGGCGTTGCGGATGCGCGTGACGCCGCGCCAGGCGCCGCCGTCGTACGGCTTCATGAAGATCGGGTAGCCGATCTTCTCCGCGATCGCGTCGAGGTCGAAGGGCTGGTTGTACCGGGCGGAGGTATAGGCGTAGCGGGCGTTGTCGACCGGGTTCTTGAACGGGACGAGCACGGTTTCCGGGATCTTGAGCCCGAGCCGCATCATCGCGCAGTAGGCGGCGTGCTTTTCCATGGACTGGAAGGTGAACGGGCTGTTCAGCAGGTACACCCCGTCCATCATGGCGACCTTCTTCAGCCACTCCCGCGGGTGGTAATACCAGTAGGCGAGCCGGTCGATGACCAGGTCGTAGCGCGGCCGGGAGCGCAGGCTGAAGGGCTCGATGGTGATGCGCTCCACGTCGAATTCGTGGGTCCCGCCGGACGGATCCTGGACCGGGCCCAGCCTGCGCAGGATCTCCTCGAACGCCGTCGGCCAGTCGTCCTCGGTGCCGAGCAGCAACCCGATCGGGTGCCTGGTGGCGGTGGCGGTCAAGGCAGCCTCCCTCCGGTGTCCGGTGCTTACGGTGCACCGATCACTCGGCCATGGTGCCTGGTCCGCGCGCGCGCTGACAATAGCGCTCTCGATGGCGGGGCGCTTTAGATGGCGCGCATCCGGTTGTTGCGGGCGTCGTGGGTGAGTTCGGCGAGACCGAGCGCCTCCAGCAACGGCGGCATGTACATCCCGAACCGGCCGCGGTAGCCCTTGCGCAGGCCGTACCAGCCGCCCACCGGGTTGTCCGGTGACCTCCCCCACGCCTCGACGGTGCCGTCGGGGGCGGGCTTCTGCTCGTCGGCCGCGCCGAGCGGCACCCAGTCCCCCTGCTTGGCCAGCCAGGCGTGCAGGTCGTCGATGGCGCGCAGCTGGTACTTCAGCGTGGTGGAACCGACCTGGCAGACCAGCGCGGGCGGGTCGGCCTGCTCGTCCTTATACATGGTGTAGCTGGACGTGCCCGGCGGGGTCTTGAGTTCCCACGGGTCGTCCTTGGTGCCAGCGGCCATCAGTGGTCTCCTTCCGCGATGGCTGCCGCGAAGTGCGGCAGCAGACTCTCCCAGCCGGCGCGATTGCGGGCGCGCCACTGCTCACCCTCGGTTCCCAGGCGCTCCCAGCCCCGGTGCTCGATCTCGACCATGGTGGCCGCGGCGCCCTGCGCCAGGAACCTGATCTCGACTTCGGTGGCGTCGGCGCGGTCCCGGCCGAGGTACCACAGGTAGCCGAGCCGGGCCGGGGGCTGCCAGACCGTCACCTGGCCCCACTCGTGCTCGACGCCGTCGGCGGTGCGCTCGTAGATCCGGCCGCCCACGCCGCCCTCCAGGACGATGCGCTCGGCCCGGCCGGTCACCGTGTGGTCGGGCGGCCACCAGGTACCCAGCCCCGACGTCCACACGCTGAACGCATGCTCGGCCGGGCAGGCCACCTCGAAGGCCATCCGGAGCGGGGTCGTCGGCGTAGTCATGACCGGGGTTCGGTGTTCTCGGCCATCAGCCGGAACCGCCGGGCGGCGTCTCCCCACACCCGCTCGAGGTAGGCCTGGACGGCGTGCAGTCCCTCGTCGCGCAGGTGGTAGATCCGCAGCGTGCCGTGGGCCTGCTCCGCCACCAGGCCGGCCTCCTTGAGCACGCGCAGGTGGCGCGATACCGCGGGACGGCTGATCGGGAGCGCCGCGGCGATCTGGTTGACCGGCTTGTCGCCCTCGCTGAGCAGGCGCAAGATGTCGCGCCGGTGCGCGTCCCCGAGCGCCTCGAACGGGTCACCGCTGGCTCGCGCGTGCTCCACGTCCCCTCCTTGGCTCGGTAACCGGCACTCTACCGTAACACGGCGGTTACCGATGTATCGGGGCATTTAAGCGGAGAGCCTGCTCGGTGACGAGGTACACGCCGAGCAGGATCAGGGCGATCCCCGCGACCTGCCCGGCCCGCTCACGCCAGCGCTCGCCGATCCTGGCCCCGAGGGCCAGGCCGAGCTGGGCGGCGACCAGGGCCTGGAGCGCGATGGCCACGATCACCGCGGCGACGGGCAGGCGGGCCAGGCCGATCGAGAACCCGATGGCCAGTTCGTCCAGGCTGATGCTGAGCCCGAGCGCGACGAGCGCGAGCCCGGTACTGGACAGGACCCGCCCGGCGCGCTCCTCCTCGTCCTTCTCGCCCGCCAGGAGCATCCAGGCCCCGATGGCGATGACCGCGGCCGCGGCCGCGTAGTTCGCGACGGACCCGATCCCGCGGGCCAGGGCGCCGCCTAGCCCCAGGCCGATCAGCGGCATCCCGCCCTCGAAGATCACGAAGACGAGGCTGACGCGCAGCCGTTCCGCCGCCGTCGTGGCCCGGACGGCCCCGATTGCGGCGGCGACCGCGAACGAGTCCAGGCCCAGCGGGAGGACGAAGGCCAGCAGCTTCAGCAGTGACTCGGATCGCATGACTCGTTCAAGTGTGCACCCGGCGCGATCTTGACCATCATTGATGCCGAACGAGCGGTGGTGCGGGTCCGGGGAATACCGGGTCCCCCCGTAGTGGATCCGGTATTCCGCGCACCCGCCTCAGCCGGAGCAGCCCAGGTATCCGGTGGCGTTGGTGATGGACGGCCCCTCGTTCACGAACAGCGTGGCGCCGAGCGACATCGTGAAGCTGTCCGCGCCCGGGTTGACCGACCAGATGGTGTAGATGCTGCCGTCGTAGCTGAACTCCTCCGCCGAAGCCAGCGTCGGCCCGGAGACCTCGTAGACCGTGCTGCTCCCCGACGCCACGTCGAAGGTGAAGGACTGCGGCTGGCCGAACGCGTAGCCCGACGGGCAATTCTTGGACGGCAGCGGGCAGACCTCGGTCTGCGCGGGCTTGTGGTGCCGGTGATGGTGCTGGCTCGGCTGCGGGCACATGGACTGGCCCGGCCAGGGGCGGTCGGACCCGGATCCGCCCGTGCTGGCCATGGCCGCCGCAGGAACGGCGAGCATGGTGACGATCAGTGCGGCCACCGCCGCGATGCGCTTCATGCTAATTCTTCCTCCCGTGATGTTGCTTTCTGCCTATGGCCAGGGGTGACCATGGAGCGGAAGGTATGCGGCTACCGCCTGAGGTTCGTCGGGATCGCGTGCGAGGTCCGTCGGGATCGGTGCGAGGTCCGTCGGGATCGTGTGCGAATTCCGCGTGAGTGGAGGGCTCACACGAAACTCGCACATGAGTCACACGCGTTGTTCGCGATGACGTGGTCGGATAACCCGCGAGGGGGAAGGAGTAAAGGCGATGGCTGACGCTGCGGCAGACCGGCCCGCCGATCACGGCGAACTGCTCGTGGTCGACGACGAGCCGTTCCTGCGTGATGCGGTCGCCGCGTCGCTCCGGTTCCTCGGGTTCGAGGTGACCACCGCGGAGACGGGTACCGAGGCGCTGCGCATGGCCAGGGACCGCCCGTTCGACCTGGTCGTCCTCGATGTCATGCTGCCCGACACCGACGGCTTCGACATCGTGCGCCGCCTGCGCCGCGCCGGCCGGCAGGTCCCCGTCATCTTCCTGACCGCCAGGGATACCCAGGCCGACAAGGTCGAGGGGCTGAGCATCGGCGGCGATGACTACATCACCAAGCCGTTCGGGCTGGAGGAACTGGCCGCCAGGATCCGCACCGTCCTGCGCCGGACGCGCCCCACCGCCGCCGGGTCCGTGCTGGCCTTCGCGGACATGGAACTCGATCAGGAGACCTACGAGGTCCGCCGGTGCGGTCATCTCATCGAGCTGTCACCCACCGAATTCCGGCTGCTGCGCTACCTGATGCTCAACGCCGGGCGGGTCCTGACCAGGGACCAGCTGCTTGATCACGTGTGGGACTACGACTTCCGCGGGTCGACCACGGTGGTGTCGACCTACGTCGCGTACCTGCGGCGCAAGCTGGCCAGGTACGGGCCTGATCTGATCCATACCCAGCGGGCCGTCGGTTACAGCCTCCGCCTGCCCCGGCCAGGTGAGACCGAAGACCCCGGCGATGAAGGGAATACCGATGATGATTAGAGGCCTGCGTCGCGGCCAGCCCGGCTCCAAGGGCCGCGGCAAGCTCCGCACCAAGGTAGTGGCCGGCGTCGTGGCGATCACCCTCGCCGTGCTCGCCGTCTTCGATTTCGCCGCGGTCACCGCGCTGAAAAAGTACCTGGTGGGCCAGACGGACGTGAGCCTCAAGTCGGCGCTGACCGTGACCAAGCCGCGGCTCGACCAACTGCTCCCGGCGTTCAGCAAGGCGCAAATGGTGCGGGCTGGCGTCGTCTCCTGGAGCACCTTGCCCAACGTCGGGGCGTACACCATCGAGTGGGTGCCCGCCAAGGGCGCGGTGGTCGCCCTGCAGGGCGGCCCCGGCCTCACGCCCCCGGCCATAGCGAAGTTGAACTACTACGCCCAGGCCAATACCGTGATCGCGGCCGCGGGCGTTAAGGGCCAGGTCATCTCGGACGGCAAGGCTCGGCAGGTGATCAACATCCAGGCGGCTCCCCAGTTCCGCGTGGTGTCGATGGCCGTCCCCGGCCAGGCGGGCACCCTGGTCGCCGGGACCAACCTCAGCGACGTCAACAACACCGTCCGGCAGCTTGAGCTCATCGTCGGCGCCGGCTCGGCGGGCGCCGCCCTGCTCATCTTCCTCGGCGTCGGCCTGGTCATGCGCCGGGGCCTGCGCCCCATCGAGCAGATGGCGCACCAGGCCGACCGCATCTCGGCCGGTGACCTTACCGAGCGGGTCGGCTCCACCGACAGCGGAACCGAGGTTGCTCGGCTCGGCACGGCCCTGAACGGGATGCTCGGCCGCATCCAGACGTCCGTCGCCGAGCGCGAAGCCAGCCAGGAGGTCATGCGGTCGTTCTTCGCCGACGCCAGCCACGAGCTGCGCACCCCGCTGGCCTCGCTGTGCGCCAACGCCGAGCTGTACCAGCAGGGCGCGCTGGTCGAGCGGTCGCAGGTCGATGAGGCGATGCGCCGGATCGCGCTGGAGGGTCAGCGCATGAGCCGGCTGGTCGACGACATGCTCCGGCTGGCCCGCCTCGACCAGCACCCGGACCAGCGGCGCGACCTCGTCGACCTTACGGCCCTGGTCGGTAACTGCGTCGAGCGCGCTCAGGTCGCCGACCCCTCGCGGACCTGGCAGGCCGAGATCGAACCCGGCCTGGCCGTGGCGGGCGACGAGGAGCAACTGTCCCGGGCCGTCGACAACCTGCTCGCCAACGTGCAGACGCACACGCCCGAGGGCTCCGTGGCCACCGTCACCGCCCGCAACGACGGCAGCGGCCGCGTCATGGTCGAAGTCAGCGACGACGGCCCCGGTGTCCCCGCCGACAAGCTCCCGCGCATCTTCGACCGCTTCTACCGCGCGGGCGCCTCGCGGCGCACCGGGTCCGGCCTCGGCCTGGCCATCGTGAGCCAGATCGCCGCCGCCCACCAGGGCGTGGCGATGGCCGCGGCCAACTACCCGCACGGGCTGCGCATCACGCTTACCCTGCCCGCCTGGCGCTTTAGGTAATCGGCAGGAGGGGCCGAGTCCGTCCCGTAGGTCCCGAGCCGGGGTCACCTTGGTAGGTTGGGTGGCCCCGGTGAAGGAGGGACAAGTGAAGGCGCTCGTGTTCCGGCACAGCCTGGCCCGGGAGGCGGCTTCGGCCGTCGGAGGACGCGTGGACCGGCGCGCGTACGTATCCCGCTTCGCGCCGGTCCGCATCGAGGACGTCGATGACCTCCCGCTCCCGGCGCCGGACTGGGTGCGGGTCGAGACCACCTTCTCGGGCCTGTGCGGCTCGGACGTGAAGCAGATCCTCCTGAACGGGTCGCGCGACAACCCGCTCACGGCGCTGGTGTCCTTCCCGCACGTGCTCGGGCACGAGGTGGTCGGGCGCCGCTGCGACACCGGCCAGCGCGTGGTGCTCAATCCGTGGCTGTCCTGCCTTCCCCGCGGCATCGACCCGCCCTGCGAGGCCTGCCAGGCCGGGCGCTACCCGTGGTGCCGCAACTTCCGCTACGGGAACCTGCCCGTCTCGATCCACCTGGGGAACTGCGCGGCCGCCTACGGCGCCCACGCCGAGCGGTTCTGCGCGCACCCCTCGCAGCTGTTCGCCATCCCGGACGGCGTGTCCGACGAGGCCGCCGTGCTGGCCGACCCGGTCAGCGTGTCGCTGCGCACGGTCCTGCTCGCGCCGCCGCCCGACGGGCAGGCCGTCCTGGTCTACGGGTCGGGCACGCTCGCGTTCGCGGTGATCGCGCTGGTCCGTCACCTGTACCCGGGCACCGAGGTGTGGGCGGCCACGCGACCCGGGGCGCGGGCCTCCCTCGCGACCCGCATGGGCGCGCACGCCACGTTGTCCTCCTCGCCCGACGAACTTGTCGCGGAGGTGGCACGGCGCGTCGGGGCGACGCCGCTCGAGCCGTGGAGCAAGCGCGACTGGCTGCAGGACGGTCCGGGCGTCGTCTACGACACGATCGGCTCGACCGAGACCGTGGAGACGTCGCTCCGGCTGCTCAAGACGGGCGGCACGCTGGTGATCTCCGGCGTCGAACCGCCGAAGCGCTTCGAGTGGACCCCCCTGTACTTCAAGGAGCTGCACGTCATCGGCTCGAACGGCTTCGGCATCGAAGAGGTAGGGGGCGTCGCCAAGCACTCCATGGAGCACTACTTCGACTTCGTCCTGGCCGGGATGGACCTGACCCCGGTCATCACGCACCGCTTCCCGCTCGAGCGGTGGGACGAGGCGGTACTGGCGCTGAAGGACACGCGGCGCACCGGCGCGGTCAAGGTCCTGCTCGAACCGGCGCACTGACCGGCCGCTACGCTGTCGCCCATGACCCCAGACTTGGTTCCGCCGCTCCCGGAGGACGCCTTCCGCAGCGTGCTGTGCGTGGTCGCGCACCCGGACGACGTGGAGTACGGGACATCGTCGGCCGTCGCGGCCTGGACCTCGCGCGGCGTCGAAGTCTCGTACCTGCTCCTGACCCGCGGCGAGGCGGGCATGGACGGCAGCCCGCCGGAGCAGACCGCGAAGCTGCGCACCGAGGAGCAGATCGCGGCTTCACGCGCGGTCGGCGTGACCGACGTCGAGTTCCTCGATCACCCGGACGGCATGCTCGAGTACGGCCTTCCCATCCGCCGCGACATCGCGCGCGTCATCCGCCGGCGCAAGCCGGACGCCGTGGTGATCGGGCCCTGGGACGCCGAGTTCGCCGCCGGGCTGAATCAGGCCGATCACCGGGTGGCGGGGCTGTGCGCGCTGGACGCAGTGCGCGACGCAGGCAACCGCTGGGTCTTCCGCGAGCTGCTCGACGAGGGCCTGGAGCCGCACTCGGTCCGGTGGCTGCTCATCGGCGGGGACCCGCGGCCCACCCACGGCGTGGACATCACCGGAGAGCCGCTGCAGCGCGGCATCGCCTCCCTGGAGGCGCACGGCCAGTACCTGGCCGGGATCCCCGGCCACCCCGCACCCCGCCTGATGATCACCGGGTTCACGGCCCTGCAAGGCCGGGCCATGGGCGTGCCGAACGCGGTCCTGTTCCGGGCCTGGGACTTCCAGGCGCCACCCCCGATCGCGGCCGAGGCGATGGCGGCGGCCCAGGCGCAGGCCGGGGAAGGCTGAGATTCCGTTCAGCAGGTGAGGCTCACCGTCTGGTCCCGGGGCGGGACGGGCTGATGCCCACCGAAGTAGCGCGGGTCCCGGGAGGTGCGGACATGTCGGAGAACGAGATCGCAGACGAGTTGCGGACCATGCGGGTCGCCTACGAGCTCGGCTCGCTGGACGAGTCCGGTCTGGCGGCCACCTGGCACGAGCAGCTCGCCCGGTGGCTCGCCGAGGCGACCAGCGCCGGGCTGCCCGAGCCGAACGCCATGGTCCTGGCCACGGCCGACGGGCACGGCCGACCGGCCGCGCGCACGGTGCTGTGCAAGGGCCTCGATGAGCGCGGCGTGGTCTTCTACACCAACTACACCTCCGCCAAGAGCCGCGACCTGCTGGCGACCGGCCTGGCCGCCGTGACCTTCCCGTGGTTCGGTATGCAGCGGCAGGCCCACGTGCGCGGCCCCGTCACGAAGGTCGACCCGGCCGAAACGGCGGCCTACTGGGCCACGCGGCCGCGCGGTTCCCAGCTCGGGGCCTGGGCGTCCCCGCAGTCGGAAACGGTCACCAGCCGCCAGGAGCTCGACGCCAGGCTGGCCGAGGCAGACCGGCGTTTCGCCAGCCAGGAGGAGATCCCGCCACCGCCGCACTGGGGCGGCTGGAGGATCGAGCCGCAGGTCGTGGAGTTCTGGCAAGGGCGCCTGAACCGGATGCACGACCGGCTCGCGTACGTCCGCGACTACGGCGACTGGCGCATCCGGCGGTTGGCGCCGTAAGAGCCTCGGCTTCAGGCGCTGGCGTGCAGGGCCGCGAGTTGCTCGGCGGCCGAGCGGCGTACCTCATCGCCGACCGTCCGGTCCCGGGCGATCGCCAGGCAGGCCGGACCGGCGGCGCGCGGCGGGATCGGACTTCGGCGAGCACCTCGGCGGCGGACAGGCGCACCTCGTCACCGACGCTCCGGTCGCAGGCGATCGCCAGGCAGGCCGGACCGGCGGCGCCCGGGTCGAGGTCGGCGAGCTGCTCGGCGGCGGACAGGCGCACCTCGTCGCCGACCTCCTGGTCGCAGGCGATGGCCGAGAAAGCCTCGGCGGCAGCCCGGTGATCATAATCGGCTAGCTGTTCGGCCGCGTCGAGGCGGCCTTCGTCGTCTACGAACATGGCTGGTCGGCTCTCTGCGAGATCATGTCCTTATGCGCCCAGTCTGCGGCGCCAGCCGGTCTCCCGCGATGGTGGAGGCCCCCGAATTAACCCTGGCGATAACCCCCCTGAGAACCGGTACTTATCTTCTGCCGGGCGAGGTAAGCAGAATGCCGGGCTCGTGAGTTAAAGAAGTGTGAGCCGCGAAAAGACGGAGTTCGCTGAGTTCTTCCAGGCCAGCTGGGAGCCTTGCCTGCGTGCGGTGGTAGCGAGCACGGGCAGCGTGCAGCTGGCCGAGGATCAGGTGGCGGAGGCGTTCGCCAGGGCGTGGTTGTCCTGGCGGAAGGTCCGCCGGCATCCGGCCCCCCGGGCGTGGGTGGTGCGCACCGCCCTTAACGTCGGGGCGTCGTGGTGGCGCAGGCGCCTTCGTGAGCTGCCGCTGGCCGGTCACGACACCGAGGCCCTTCGCGATCAGGCTCCTAACGCTGATGATGGCGGCCTGGACGCCGCCTTGCTGACCGCACTGCGGCACCTGCCGGGTCGCCAGCGCGAGGTGATCGCGCTGCGCGTCTTCCTCGACCTGGATATCGACACCATCTCCGCGCAGCTAGGGATCGCCCCCGGAACGGTCCGGGCCCACCTGTCCAGGGGCGTAACGGCGCTGCGCCATGAACTTTCCCTTACTCAAGCCATGGAGGCCGACCGATGAACGACAACGACGAACTGAACGATGGCGCCGTGCTGAGCGCCGTACGCGATTCAATCTCTGGCTTGCCCATGCCGATGGCGCCGGGTCTGGAGGCCATCAAGGCCAGGGGCCGCGCGCGCCGGCGCCGCCGCGTCGCGGGTCTGTCCGTGGCCGCCGCCGGGGCCTGCGCCGCCCTGGTCGTCGGCCTGGCCGGCGGAGCCCCGGCCGCCCGGCCGGCGCAACAGGCTGGGCCGGCACCCGCGCACCACGCGGCCGTGGTCCATCTGGTGGCGTTCACGGTCGCCGCCGGCCCCGACGGCACCACGACGCTGACCCTGTACCCGGGGCAGGTGGCCAACCCCGACGCGGTCCGCCAGGCCCTGGCCGAACACGGCATCCCGGCGCTCGTCACGGCCGGGGAGTTCTGCCGCACGGCCGTCCAGCCCGCCCCCGGCGTCGGCGACGTGGTCACGCTTACTGGCGCGAAGCAGATCCAGATCCCGGCCAACGGGCAACCGACCGCCCGGCCGGGACCCATCGTGATCAACGGCTCGAACATCCCGAGCGGGGTGGAGCTCAGCATCGGCTACCGCCAGGACTCGCAGCAGAACGAGATCTCGTTCACGCTCATCGTGACCGGCGCCCCCACCACCTGCACCAGCATTCCCGATAACGGGCCGCACACAGGCGACTAGCGCCCTTCGTCAAGTCGGAGCAACCCGCTTTCTGGCCCGGTCGGCCACGGTGTCGACCGGGCCAGAAGTCTGTGTTGTGAAACGATGGGGGTGGCCGCGTAGCCATGGGCTGTGCCAGCGAGTGGAGGATGCCATGGCGGTGTACGTGTACAAACTGCGGGGTCCGAGTCGGCTGCTCATGGGCAGGACCGCCCCGCCGCCTCCGTTGTTTGGCTTGTCGGCCGACGCCGAGGATGAGTTGCACGCCTTCGCCGCGAGGCTTGGCATTCGCCGGGACCCTGGGACCCCGGTCGGGTCACAGCAGGAGTTGGTGACCCGGCACTACACGCTGACCGAGGGCGAGCGTGATCGCGCTGTGGTCCTCGGGGCACAGGCAATTACGGCCCGCGAGGCGGACAAGATGGAAAGGCAGCGAGCAGCCATGCGGGGAGAGAGCCACCCCTAGCTCCGCTCAGATGCGGCCGGGCGCCTGAAGCCGGTCGAGGATGGCCAGGGTCGCGGCGCACTCCTCGTCCCCGAGGGAATTGCCGTAGGCCTCCCGCTCGTGGGTGAAGTAGGCGAGCCCGGCGATGACCCGGTAGCTGACCAGGCAGCGCAGCCCGTCGGACCCGGCCACCTGAGCCGCCCGGGCCAGCAGGCGGTCCGCGGCAGCACGGTCACCGCAGCGTTCGCAGTCGAAGGCGAGGGCAATCAGGTCCAGCGCGCGGCTGCCCAGCCCGAACTCATCCCAGTCCACCACGCCGGTGATCCGCATCTTGTCGGTCAGGACGTTCGACAGATTCAGGTCGTTGTGGGCGTAGTCGGCGGCGGGCAGCCGCAGTCCCCAGACCGGCTCGAGCCAGCGCCGTAGCCGCGCGCACACCGGACCGGCCGCCGCGCACGCCCGCGGCGCATCGGCCCACACCTCGTCCCAGTCGTCGAACAGCACGTTCGCCACGTAACCGGTGAAATCGCGGTCGCCGACCGGGATCCCGGCGCCGGCCTGCAGCTCGACCAGGCGCAACAGTTCGTCAAGGATGGTCCCGTCCAGCACGCCGTCTAGCGGAAACAGGGGACGGCCCGCGAACCGGTTCTGGACGGTCACGTGCCACTGCGAACTGATCATCCCGTGCCACAGGATCGCCGGAACCGGATACCCGCGCGCCGCGAGCGCGGGCAGGTGGGCCGCGCACCATTGCGTCTTCTCATGCGCGCGCTCACCGTGCCTGACCTTGACGACGATCGCCCCGGTCCGCTGCGCCCGGGCCGCCCAGGTCATCCCCGACCGCCGCGCGGGCACGAGCGGCTCGCCACCGTCCACCGTCTCACCAAGTTCCCGCGCGACCAGGAGGCGAACCTCACGCCAGGCGGGCACTGCGCTCACCACGGTCGGATCGTAGACGCCGCCCGCTACCGCGGAGAACTGGTTTTCAGGTTCGGCTGGCCGGCTGGAGCACCAGTGCCCGGTTATGCGGACCGCGGAAATCCAGGACGACTCGTTCGGAGGAGCCGTACGCAGCGTGGTGCTTCTCGATCGCGTCGAGCAGTTCGTCCCGGCCGAGCTTGGTGTCCCGCAGCCAGAAATTGCAGCACGGCACGACGACCACGGGCCGCACCCGCGCCGAGTTGACCACCTCACGCAGCGCGGCGTCCGGGTGCAGCCCAATGATGACGTCGTAAAAGCCCGCCATATCGGCTCGGTATTCCTCCGCCCGGCTCGGAACTCCGCGAAGAACCCAGCCACGCGGGTCCACGACGTCGCAGTCAATGTTGTGCCGCTTACGCAGGCGCCGCGCCAGCATCCCCTGCCCGCCCGCCACGTCGGCCGCGGTCCTGGCCTGCGGAAACCGTGCGGCGACGAAGTCCGCCATCGCATCGAATCGCCGCTCATCACCGTGAAACCGGTGTGTCGCCACCGCCAGACCTCAAGATCAGATATCCACGCCCCGGCATCAGGACTGCCGGAGCTTTCCACGTTACCCAGGCTCATTGGAAACTTCGGGCCTAGGGTCCGATCGTCTAATTCTTGCCTCGATGGGCCGGAGCCGTAACGTTTCGAGGACGATCCGCGCGTAACGTCTGGCTTGTGAGCCCGTTGGCCCAGGTCAGGAGGGGAATTCCAGATGGAACTATCCAGGCCCAGCACACTGCCACCCGCACCGGATCAATCCGCCAGTGCTATGCCAGCTCAGCCCGCGAAGAGGCGCCGGTCCGGCACGCAATCATGGATCGGCGTACTGGTCCTGGTGGGTGGCCTCGTCAACGGCCTCGCACACGGCGGGTCACAACGGTTGTTTTACTTGCTCGGTGCGGCGGTCGGCGCCGTGCTGTTCTCGATCACGGTTACGGCGATGTTCGTTCGCAGATCCCGCTCCCAGCGGGCCGCCAACCTGAGTTACGGGCACACCTCCAGCGGAGGGCAGGACAATCTGGCACCGCCCGGATATGCTCCCGGGCCGCCGCCCCCCGCGTCCCGCGCCTGGCTGATCGGCTCAGCCGCGCTCGGCGCGATCGGGCTCATCGGGATCATCGTGTGCACCATGCTCCTCACACATACGTCCAGCTCGCAGCCGAACTACAACAACCCGTCGGTGGTCGCGGCCTCGATCAAGACTCAGGTCCAGCAGCGGCTCAGCGACCAGTCCGGCCAGTACTACGAGCCGGGCGTGACCGTCACCTCCGTGGTCTGCACGCCGTCGGGCACCAGCACTGACCGCTGCGTCACCACGCTGTCCAACGGGGTGACTTTCACGAACACGGCCGTGATCTTGGGCAACGGCGCCGGCTTCCGCACTCAATAGCTTCCGCCGGGTGGATCAAGATATGAGTGAATGGAGGGGAGTCGATGACCCGCATGCGGTTGGGCAACGCGCTCTGGATCGTATTTGGCCTCGCGTTCGGCTGCCTCGTCTTCTGGAGTGCGACTCGGCCATTTTTCTACATTGGGTACTTCGCGTTGTCGATCGTGGCCTGGACCAGGTCCATCGTCCGCCGTCGTACTCGGGCGCAGCGCCGCCGCCAGGAGCCGGCCTAGCCTGGTCGGTGACCTGCGAGTTCGCGAGACGACGAGTGCGGGCGGATGCCGTGCGCCCGCCGCGTCGTCAGGGAAAATCGGTTGTCCGGTTATCGGAGCACGGTGATATAAAGCCGCTGTGGAAGAGACCCTGGAGTTCCCCGTTCTGCTCCGGCTGATCGACGAACGGTCGACCGTCTTCCGCGAGGCGGTCATGTCCGCGCCCGGCCTCGAGCTGCAGGTACCGACCTGTCCCGAGTGGACGCTGCTGGATCTGGTGCAGCATCTGGGTGAGGTGCACCGCTTCTGGGCCGCCGCCGTCAACGCCGGCCCGGCTGCCGATCCTCCGGCCGAGTCCGCGTCGGAGAGCGTCGACGCTGCGCCTCGGGAGCGCGAGGCCCTGCTGGCCTGGTCGGCCGCATCGACGCGACGGCTGCTGGACGCGCTGCGCGAGGCCGGCCCGGATCGCGGCTGCTGGACGTGGTGGGGCCCGTCGCAGTCGCCGCAGACCTCTGGTGCCGTCGCCCGGCATCAGCTCCAAGAGGTTACGGTGCACACCTACGACGCCCAGATCACCCTGGGTGACCCACAGCCGCTGCCGGACAAGGCGGCACTCGACGGTGTCGAAGAGTTCCTGTCCACCTGCGTCGCATGGACGCAACCCTGGCCGCACGAAGCCGCTACCGTCGACTTCCACGCTACCGAGGGCCGCTCCTGGCGCCTCTCGGTCTCCGCCGACGGCGCGCGGGCGACCCGCCTCCCCACGCCCGGCACGATCCCCGCTACCGTCGCGGGCCAGGGCCCGGACGCGGCCACCGCCTCCGCCCGTGGCACGGCCAATGAGGTGGTCCTCGTCTTTTACGACCGCATCCCGATTGACTCCCTGCAGCTCGACGGCGACCGACGTCTGTTCGACCAACTGCGCGCCTGGGATTCGGATGAGTAGAACTGATAGGAGTGCCGACTACCTGGTCTGGATTCAGCGCCTCGGGCCGTCGAGTTCGCTGGCACTTACGGCTTCCCGCGAGCACCTCGGGGTGTACGCTCCACTGGCAGGCGCCGCATCTCGCTCTCAGTCGCCTGACAGACAGCCGGGTTCGAGACGATCCTCCCCAAGGTAGTGAAGCGAAATGCGCAAGCTAGTTGTCGCCGCAACAATCGCCGCTGCCGCGGCGTTGACCGCATGCGGAGGTGGCGGCGGCACCCAGGCCGTGCAAGGACAGGTTCTCGGCGGAACAGAGGCCGCGGCGACCGTGTACAGTTCGCTGGCCGGCGTTAGCGGGATTTGCGGCCACGCGGTCGAGGGCACCCAAGTGATCATCAAGGGCCCATCGGGGGAGCTCCTGGCCACCACGACTTTGCACGAGGATGCTAAAGCGACCGGAGCGCTTCACGTGCCGTCCTCGCTGGCGGGCGGACAGGTTGGGGTGTACGACTTCTCGGCGACGATTCCCGCCGGTTCCGGTCCCTACACAATCCAGGTGGTGGGGGTCAGCAGCCTTGTCGTCTCGGCCAAGCAGCTGGGTAACCTGCAGCTGACCTGCTAGTCCACCGATTTGGGGTACGGGGAGAATTCGGCAAGTCAGAATCGATCTGCGTCGCCGACGTGCGATGAGTTATGCCGAGGTCGCCAGTCAGTCTCCGTGACAACACGATCGGAGGCACGGGATGCGGAAGCTCAGCCTGCAACAACACATCTCGCTTGATGGCTACATTCTCGAAGAGTCGCTGGCCCGGCTGGATGTGGTGGATGAGTACCGGCTGTACGTCTACCCGATCGCTATCGGCAGCGGCAGTTCCCCGTTTGCGGACGTAGAACACCTTCAGCCGCTACGGCTGGTGTCGAGCACGGCGTTTCCCTCTGGATCTCAACGTTGCAGGACGTGGCAACCCGCTAGCGCCGGGCGACCTTGCCAAGGCCTAGCAGCATTGGAAGGCTGTGAGCATGACGCCCAGCGCGACCGGTGGGACCAGCGACGGGCAGGTTGGCACCCCGCTGGAGGGTCATCGCGCAACGGCCCTACGCCCTCGTCGGCTAGTGGGGAGGGACGCAGAGGTCGCCGAGGTGACGGAGCGCCTCGCGTTGACACCATTGACCACGGTGACCGGCCCGGGCGGCGTTGGCAAGACCTCGCTGGCGCTGACCGTAGCCGCAGCGGCGGCGCCCCAGTTTCCCGACGGTGTGTTCGTAATCTGGCTGGCCTCTTTGCGGTCCGCAGCGCACATCGCAGGAGAGGTGGCCGCGCAAGTCGGTATGCCGAGGTCAGGGGGCCAATCCTACGAGGATTCGCTCACCCAGTGGCTGGCCGACCGTGATGTCTTGCTCGTGCTCGACAACTGCGAGCACGTGGTGTCCGCCGTGGCTGACCTCGTTGAGGGCCTCACCGCTCGGCTCCCACGCCTTCGTGTGCTCGCGACGAGTCGGGAGCCGCTGTGGGTCCTGGACGAGTTGAGCTACCGACTCGCACCATTGGCGGTGGTGGGCCCAGATGCGAGCCGTGCGGAGATCGACGCGAACCCGGGGGTGCGCCTGTTCCGAGAGCGAGCTGGCACCAGAACGCAGGCATCGCTCGACACCGATCGCGCAGGTGTTCTCCTTGGGGAGATCTGCCGCCGCCTCGATGGCCTCCCGCTCGCCATCGAACTGGCGGCGGCACGAGTAGGCGGACTCGACTTGGAAGACATCTCCCTTCACCTCGACGATCTGTTCGATTTGCTCCCACAAACAGCACGGAGGGCCGACGGTGCGCAGCGGTCGCTCCGCGCCACCGTGGAATGGAGCGATGCACTGCTCACCGAGGAGGAACGGCAGCTCCTGCGGCGGATGGCAGTGTTCGCCGGCGGGTTCGACCTGGTGGCGATCAAGGAGGTCTGCGCGAACGACGGGCAGAACGCGGCAAAGGTCGCAGACCTCACTGCCCGGCTCGTTGAGAAGTCACTCCTCTGGAAGCAGGAAGACAGCGGCCTTTATCAGCTGCTCGAGACCATCCGCCAGTTCGCCGCCGAGCAGCTCGTCGCAGTCGGCGAACTTGAAGCCGTCCGTGAACGCCACGCGCGCTACTACCTCGGTGTCGCTCTACAGGAATCCGCGGCGACGACCACCGGGCCGGAACGGCCACACCTCATTGTCCTCCGTCGCATAGAGGACAACACTCGTATCGCGCTCGAGTACCTCCTACGAATCGATCCTCAGGCGGCGCTCGAGCTGGCGGCAAGCCTCAACTTCTTCTGGTGGACGCAGGGCAAGCTTCGAGAAGGCATCGGCTGGCTCGAGCGGGCACGCCAAGCAGCGGTGAATGCGTCGCCCGAGCTCCGGGCGACGGGCCTCTTCTGCGAGGCCTTTCTTGTCGCCCATGACACCGACGACTGGCATGCCGCCGCCACTCTCATCGACGCCGGACTGGATGGCCTCGTCGGCGTAGACGAACCTCCGCTGATCCTCGGCATGTTGCACTGCCTACGTGGAGAGTGCGACGTCTTCAACGGCGATCCGAAGTCCGCCGTCGTTCGCACCCAAGCCGGGCTCGAGATGTCATCTCTGTACCCAGGGACGTGGGGTCGAGGTTTCTGCTTGTGGAACGCGGCCTACGCTCGGCTGGCGGTCGGGGACGACGATGCGGCCGTCGCGCTCTTCACAGAGGAGATCGATCTGGCCGTCACAGGCAGTTACAGCATCGGAGAAATGGTCGGGTGCAACGTCATGGGTGAGATCTGGGAGGCGCGTGGCGAGCTCGACACAGCCCGCGCCTTCTTTGAGCGGGCACTACACCTCCGGCGGGAGGTCGGTGCGAGCGCAGCCCCAACCTTGACGACCGCTCTGCCAATCGGCCATGTGCACGGCACGATGCCGACGGCGCTCCTCGCGGTGGCGCGCGTGGCCGAAAAGCAGGGGGACCTCGTGACAGCGTCGAAGCTCTTGCGCGAGGGTCTCCCGCTCGCGGAGGAAATGCGCGAGGTCTCGACGGCCCAGCAGATGGTCGAGCTCCTGAGGAAGACGTCGCAGGCTGAGCCCACGCAGCGCGCAACGCTTCGGCCAGAGGGTGGCGTCTGGCACGTCGACTTCAACGGCGCGAACGTGCATGTGCCGGACCTGAAAGGGCTCTGGCACCTCCGCGAGCTCGTCTGTCGACCGCATGAGTTCGTATCCGCCCTGGCGCTCATCGGGGCATCGAGTGAGGAGCCGATTCCGCGCGGCGACACTGGTCCTCTGCTTGATCGCGAAGCGCTCAGGCAGTACCGGCGGCGTCTCGCTGAGCTGGACGACGACCTGGACAATGCCGTAGTCCACGGGGATGCCGGGAGGCAGGCGAAGCGAATCGCCGAGCGGGATGCTCTGATCGCAGAGCTCAAGCGGGCCACGGGACTGGGCGGCCGGCCCCGGCGGTCCGGCTCGCCGGCCGAGAAGGCGCGCCTCAACGTGACGAGGACGATCCGCCACGCCATCGCCGACCTCTCGACAAAGGTTCCCGAGCTCGCCGAGCACCTGGACGAGTCGATCGTGACAGGTGTCTCCTGCTGCTACCAGCCTCTGACCAATATCGTCTGGACAACGTGACCCAACGGCCTGGTTCGTTCAGACCGAACCAGGCAGGGGTGGCGAACGAACGCCTCTCCTTTGGGTGGCACGCGGCTACCCCTAGGAGAACGGACGGTAACCCCATGTTTGTGACAGTCATCCACCGAATTCACGACCCCGAAGGCTTCCAGGACGCCGAGGCCAAGGCGATGGAAGGTGGGCTTCCTCCCCACGTTGCGTTGCCAATCCATGCAAGTACCAACGATCACGGACTCGGCATCTGCATCTGGGAAGGCGAATCCGTCGACGCTGTGCGTGAGGTGGTTGAAGGCGCGGTCGGACCATGGGCAAAGAACGAGTACTACGAGATGCACGTGGACGGACTCACCCCGCAGCTCGGAAGGTAACCGGCTGATCCCGGCCGACCCAAATCCGAAGTCAGGCGCGGAGCGCCGGCTGGGTGCCCCGTCCGCGGGGATGCCTGGTCGGCGATCTGCGTTCGGATACGTATCTCACGACGCCCACGATTATGAACAGGCGTACGACAACTTGATAGCAAGTCATGATCTAGTGTCTCGTGTTAGAAGTTGTTTTACGGTCTGATGCGCGGGACAATGGGGGCATGTCCTTTAGCTTCTGCTCTTGTATTGCGTGAGGGTGACCGGGACCGGCTGGCGGATCTGGCGCGGCTGCCGAGCGTGCCGTCCGGGCTGGCCAAGCGGGCGCGGATGGTGCTGCTGGCTGCGGACGGGATGCCGAACGCGCAGATCGCCCGGGCGGTCGGGGTGTCGCGGCCGACGGTGATCGGCTGGCGGGACCGTTATCGCCAGGGCGGGATCGCGGGCCTGGAGGACCAGCCGCGGTCCGGGCGCCCGGCGGAGATCGACGAGATCACGGTCGTGACGGCCACGCTCGTCAATGACGGCCGGCCGCCCGGCCCGGCTGGGGATCACCCACTGGTCGGCCCGGTTCATGGCGGCGGAGCTGGGGATCTCGTTCGCGTCGGTGGCGCGGATCTGGCGCAAGTGGCACCTGCAGCCGCACCGGATCGAGACCTTCAAGTTCAGCACCGATCCGGAGCTGGAGGCCAAGATCCGCGATGTCGTCGGGCTGTACCTGGCGCCGCCCGATAACGCGGTCGTGGTCAGCGTCGATGAGAAGTCCCAGATCCAGGCGCTGGACCGGACTGCGCCGCCGCTGCCGCTGCGGCCCGGCCTGCCCGCCCGCCGCACGCACGACTACACCCGGCACGGCACCACCACGCTGTTCGCCGCCCTGGAGACCGCCACCGGCAAGATCACCGCCGACGCCTGCTACCCCCGGCACCGCCACCAGGAATTCCTCCAGTTCCTGAAGCAAGTGGCCGCCGCCCACCCGGCCGCAGACCTGCACGTGGTGCTGGACAACTACGGCACGCACAAGCATCCCGAGGTCCGCCGCTGGCTGGCCCGCCCGGAGAACCGGCGGATCACCTTGCACTTCACCCCGACCAGCTGTTCCTGGCTGAACATGGTGGAGATCTTCTTCGGCATCATCACCCGCCAGGCCATCCGCCGGGGCTCCTTCCGGTCGGTCCGGGAACTGACCGACGCCATCGGCGCCTTCATCGACGCCTACAACGACCGGTGCCAGCCATTCACCTGGACCAAGGACGCCGACCAGCTATTAGCGAAAATCAAACCGTCAAAAAACTAACGCCACGCGACACTAGCTTCTGCCTGCCATCCTGGCATTACGACGTCAGATGCGGATGACTTCGACATCGGGCATGACATCGTAGTCGGAGTCCTGCGCGACGATCGGAACACCATGAGCGATCGCGGTGGCTGCAATCCAGCTGTCGTTGATCGGCGCTCTGTGCCCCGCCTCGCGGAGCCTCGAGATCAAGAGTGCCCACGCTTCGGATACCGCCTCATCCACGGCGAGCGCCTCGAACCGCTGCGCGAGCTGGTACGTCGACAGCCTACGGGAGGCCGTCTCGGGATCCCGGGCTTGCAAGACACCAAGCCGCAACTCACCCAGCGTTACCGAAGAAACGCCCCATTCGAAGTCGTCGAAACGGCTGAGATCAAACCGCGTGGCCTCAAGGCCGACGAAGACGGATGTATCGGCCAGCGCTCGCTTGGGAGTCACCACGGCAGGTCGTCGGTCGTTTCAGTGAGCGTGGCCCGCAATTCCTCGGACAGACCGCTAGTATCCGGCCCCAGACGCACGAGTTCGCGGCCGATCTCTGACGCGGGCAGCCATTGCCGCCGCCGCGAAAGCGGGACGATCTTCGCGACGGGGCGGTTGTCCTTGAAGACTTCGATCTCCTCGCCTGCTTCTACACGCCGCAGAACCTCTGCAGTGTGGTTGCGGAGGTCGCGTGCCGGGATAGCACTCATGGAACCAGTGTAGCTAATATGCTACATCTGTAGCAAGCACGCCGAGCGTGCGCCCGGTGCACAAATCAGTTTACAAACCACATGCAGAAGGCCCTTTCTCTGTTCGAGAAAGGGCCTCTGGCCTGCATATTGGTAGCGGGGGAGGGATTTGAACCCTCGACCTCTGGGTTATGAGCCCAGCGAGCTACCGAACTGCTCCACCCCGCGACGACGTGACCCTTCACTGTATGAACTCCAGGCGGGCAAAGCAAATCGGTAACGGGGCCTCGCGCCGCGTCACCGCGAGGACCGGCAGCGCGTAACCTTCGGCCATGACCGAGGTCGTGATCTACACGGACGGGGCGTGCAGCGGGAATCCCGGGCCGGGCGGCTGGGGCGCGGTGCTCCGCTGGAACGGGACGGAGAAGGAACTGCACGGCGGCGACCCGCAGACCACGAACAACCGGATGGAGCTCATGGCGGCCATCCAGGCCCTCGAGGCGCTGAACCGCCCGGCCACGGTGAACCTGCACACGGACAGCAAGTACCTGCTGGACGGGATCACCAAGTGGATCAGGGGCTGGCAGCGGAACGGCTGGCTGACCTCGGCCAAGAAGCCGGTCAAGAACGCGGACCTGTGGCGCCGGCTGACCGAGGCCATGAACGGGCACGACATCACCTGGTCGTGGGTGAAGGGTCACGCGGGCGACGAAGGCAACGAACGGGCGGACGCGCTGGCGAGGCTCGGGGTTGACGAGGCGGGAACCAACGCTCGTTCGGGAAAAACGGGGTTACGCGCGGAAGCTCAGCTCGCGCGCGCGCGATCCGTACGGCGGGGCGAAGATGACGACCAGGGCCAGGTCCTCGAGGACCTCGGTGAACCGGTGCGTCTCCTTCGCCGGAACGAACAGCACGGTGCCCGGGCCGATCTGCGCGGTCCCCGAGTCCGTCACCACCGTGGCGCGGCCGGATTGGACGATGTAGATCTCGTCCTCGGTGTGCGGGGTTTGGTCGTCCAGGCCGCCCGCGGGGATCGAGTACGTGCCCACGCTCAGGTCGTCGCTGGCGAACTGCGAGATCCAGTGGTTGTGCTCGCCGCTGCCCGGCGGCGTGTAGGTCCCGGCCTCGGCGATGATGCGCACGGTGCTCCCTAGCTGTGGACGATGTCGGTGTGGTGGCAGAAGTGGACGCGGTCGGGGCGCAGCGAGTGGATCTTCCGTACCGTGTCGCGCCAGGCCGGGACGTCGCTGGCCTGGCCGGGCGGGAGGTGCTCGTCGGCCACGTCCGCGTCCGCGTAGAGGCGCGGCGTGTAGGCGGCGTCGCCGATCAGCAGGTCGAACGCGGCATCGGCGCCGCGCACCACGACGCACTGGTGGCCCTCGGTGTGACCGGGCGAGGCCACCACCTCCA
This sequence comes from uncultured Actinomycetes bacterium, assembly GCA_963795795.1. Taxonomy (GTDB): domain Bacteria; phylum Actinomycetota; class Actinomycetes; order Streptosporangiales; family Streptosporangiaceae; genus Palsa-504. Next base: position 273,590 of record CAWCJS010000007.1, read on the forward strand.
GGCCCGGCAGGATCTCGGCGTCCCCGTCGAGCAGTTCCCACCGCGCGTTCATGAAGTCGAACCAGCCGCACAGCTCGGGGCTCTCGCGCTCGGCCCGGCTCAGCTCGGCGCGCTGGACGTAGTGCGGGGCGTGCCGGAAGACGGCGTTCTGGCCGCAGTGGTCGAAGTGCAGGTGGGTGTTGATGACCAGCCCGATGTCGGCCGGGGTCATGTCCACCTCGGCGAGCGCGTCCGCGACCGAGCGGTTGACCACCCGCCAGTCGTCGAGCACCTCCTGCGGCCCGCCGACGCCGGTGTCCACGAGGACGGCGCCGCCGGGGTGGGTGACCACGAACCCGTGCACCGGCCATCGGTTACCGTCGGCGGCCTGCACGCTGGCTAGGTGCAGGCGCGTGATCTCTAGCGACATGAACGCAGTTTAGGGTCAGTGCGCCGGCGGGCTGCGCCGGACCACCAGCACGACGGCCCCGACGATGAGGACGCCGCCCGCGAGCATCCCCAAGGTCACGCGCTCGTTCAGGATGAGCGTGCCGAGCAGGACGGCGATGACCGGGTTGACGTAGGCGTACGTCGCGACCGTGGCGGTGGGCAGCATCCTGACCGCGATGACGTAGGCGGAAAACGCCACGATGGAGCCGCCCACGATCAGGTACGCAAGGGCGAGCCAGGACCGATCCGAGACTGCGGACAGCCGGAACGAGCCGAACTCCCCGCTCGCCACGGCCAGCACCAGCGAGAAGGCGCCCCCGATGAGCAGCTGCATCGCGCTCGTCAGCGCGGGACTGGCGGGCGTCGGGACGCGCCTGGACATGATCGTGCCCGTCGCCCAAGACGCCGCGGCGCACAAGATGATCACCACGCCGGACGCGGACACCCCGCTCCTGCCTCCGCCGAGGCCGGACAGCAGGCCGACGCCGGCCAGCCCGACCGCCAGCCCAGCCGCGGGCATGAGCCCGAGCCTGGCGTGGTTGAGCAGGGCGTCGATGCCCAGCAGCCAGAGGGGCACCGTGGCGATGAGGAGCGCGGCCAGCCCGGACGGCACGGTCGTCTCGCCCACGCACACCGCGGCGTTGGCGCCGACGAGCAGGATCCCCACGACGGCGCAGCCCAGCCATTCCGAACGCCGCGGCCGGTACCGCCCGGACGGACCCACCTGCCCCGCCGCACGCGCCGCGGACGCGGCACTCCGCATGGCCACCGGGAACATGATGGCCCCGGCGATGAGGAACCGCGTGGCTGACAGCACCAGCGGCGGGATCGTCTCGTCACCCACCCTCATGCCCAGGTAGGTGCCACCCCAGAACACGTAAACGATGAGCAGTGCCACCCAGGCGCGCAGGCTGACCCGCCGTACAACGTCTGTCTTTTCTATCGCCCGAACGACCTGTGGTGCTTCCCCCGGGCCGGCCTCGTGCTTCGCGTGCGGGACGAGGACCGGCACCTTCCGCTCGCTCATGATCATCAAGCCTGCCAGGCGGTGCCTGGCGTGACGAGTGGCAGGATCGTCAACCTTCGGTCAGATCCTGCCAAATCAGGCGGGGAGCGGCGGCCCTTCCTGCGGTTGCGGCTCAGCGATGGCGGCGGGCTTGCGCCCGGCCATCGAGACGAGCAGCCACAGCATCATCGCGGCTGGATAGATGAAGTAGCCGAACCGCGTCGACGGCGCGAGGACGAACATGGCGGTGAGCCCGAGGACCAGCCGGATGGTGGCGGACGGGACGTCCCGGGGCGGGCGGACCACCAGGGACACCGCGATGGCGAGCCCCGAGCCGATCAGCAGGACGACCGCGATCGTGTGGCCAAGGACGCCGGTCTGCGCGAGCACGTGGCCGAGCAGCGGGCTGGCCGCCTGGGACTTGACCTTGGCCAGGCCGAGCGGGAACAAGATCGTGTTGCGCACGAGCGCGGCTGGCCGCAGGGCCGCGAACGGCCCCACGATGAGGGCGACCACGACGAGCGCCACCAGCGTGAACCGCCACGCCGCCCGCTTACCGTCCCTGACGTACAGCAGCGTGAAGGCCACGATCAGCGCGGGCCAGGCGGTCGCCTTCATCGAGGACGCGATGCCGAGGGCCAGCCCGGCGGCGATCGGGTTCGGCTTCCAGAGCAGGGCGAAGCCGAGGCACATGAACGCGACCATCGGGACGTCGGTGCCGCCGACGACCAGCTCGAACGCGATGATCGGCGACGCCGTCACCAGCAGGGCCCACCGGCTGGAGTCCCTGGCGCCGGCGATCTTCAGCGCGAAGGCGAATACGACGAGGAACACGAGCCCGAACCAGACCCTGGGATCGGTCAGCACGCTGTGGCCGAGCACCGCCTGCGGCACGCCGAACACCGCCATGAGCGGCAGGTACGGGTTGTACTGGTTCGGGATCGGTGGTGGTGGCCAGCACCCTGGTGCTCCTGTAGGGCGTTCCGTGCTTGATGAGGATCTTGGCGGAGTTGGCCACGACGCCGACCTCGGGCTCCCCGTGGCCGTTCAGCACCATCAACAGCAGCGGGACGAGTATCGCTCCGCAGATGAGGACCCCGAGCGCGATGTCCACCCCGGTCGTCGCGCGCGACCGCCACGCCATGATTACCAGGGCGGCGACCGCGTAGGCACAGGCGGCGGAGACGCCCCAGAGGCGGTGCAGCGAATCCCCGCTGAACAGGGAGACCCCGGCCGCGAACAGGGCGCAGGCGACCAGCCCGCTCACCAGCCAGACCCGAGGCAGCGTGGTGATGGACTGCCATCCGGTGGGCATACTGCCCTCCCCGTCGCCCCCGAGCGCCGACGTGGAGGCGAGTACGCGAGTGTCGCGATCCTCCACCCAACCCATGGTACGCGGCATTACGCGAGTACCGCGACCCTGTCTCAACTGGGCGCTTCCAGCCATCCGGTGAGGTAGTCCCAGCAGAACAGGAGCCAGAGATAACCGGTAAGCACCGCGTAAGCGAACGGCGCGACGCCAACCGCGGCGGCCAGGCCCGCCAGGAGCATCCGCCCGTCCCAGCCGAGGCCGAACCGGTCGGCCGGGATGCCCAGGCCGACCCGCGCCCGGTAGGCCAGGTCGGCGTGGCGCAGGAGCACGCCGGCGACCAGCGCGAAGACCAGGGGCGCGGCGACGTGGCGGGAGAAGCCGAGGGCGGCCAGGAAGACGCATTCGCTCGTCTGGATCAGGGGCGGCGCCAGCCAGTCCAGCCGGCCGTCGTGCCGGTGGCGGGCGCCGAGGGCAGGGAACAGGGTGACTGTGAGGGGGAGGACGATTAGGGCGCCCGGCAGGTTGCCCAGGCCCAGGAAGGCCAGGATGCACGTCACGACGAGGGCCACGAACACGGGCAGCAGCGGGGGCAGGGTGCCCCGCGTGATTTTGCCCAGCCGGTACGCTAGCACGCCGTCGCCGCGGTAGGCCGCGAGGCGGCCGCCTTTGGCGGCCGCCTCGGCGCCCGCTTCCGCTTCCGCCGCGTCGGGGGCCGGCCGGGTGAGCAGGTAACCGACCGCCACCACGCCCCAGGCCAGCAGGACCAGGAACGTCAGCCGCGGCCCGGCCAGGATCGCGGTCGCGGCGATGGCCGCGTACCTTTCGCCGGCCGGGAGGGTGAGGACCTGCGCCGCGATGCGCCGCACCGACCCAGGGTCCGGGTTGGCCGGGGATCTGGCCGCCGCTTCGTAGCAGAGCCAGGCGATCCGGCGCAGCCCGAGCATGACCATCGCGGCGACGGCCAGCCGCCAGACGCCGGCCGTCCCTGGCCCGCCCAGGGTAGCCACCAGGGTGTTCCGCAGGTGCGCGCCGTAGACGCCGTCCAGTCCCTGGACGGAGCTGACGGCCAGGGCGGCGTAGACCGCGAACTCGGACAGCAGGCCCGAGGCGGTCCCGAGCCAGTCGACGGCGGGGCTTTGTCGTCCGCGGTTGCCCCCCGCGGCCAGCAGCGAGCCCGCCCGGCCGGCGGCCAGCGAGCCGAGCAGCACCACGGCGCCGACCGCCCTCGCCCGGGTCGACGGGTCGGCGAACCATACGGCGGAGAGCAGCCCGAGGCCCAGGGCGATCCCGTAGGCCGCGGCCGGGGTCAGTTGGCGCCGGGCCAGCCACCGGGCCGTCGCGGCGGCGACCGGTTCGACGATCAGCCGGGCGACGGCGCCGTCGCCGTCCGGCCCCGCGTCGAGGACGCGGACCTTCACGCCGCGCCGTCGGAGTCCGGCGATGAGGGCACCGATGGCGGCGGGCGCCGCGGGTGATCCGGGTGTTCCGGGTGTTGCGGGTTCCCCGGCGGCCCCGGCCAGCGCCTCCAGGTCTGGCGGGTCCACCACCAGCGCGCCGGCCCCGGTCCTGGTGAACGCGGCGGTGCCGCCCGCCTTGAGCAGCCGGGCCAGGACCTCCTCGGGGACCGTGCCGTCTCCGGCGCAGATGAGCACGCGCTCCCCGGCGACCTGCGCCGCTGCGGCGACCGACAGCAGGGCAGGTCCGGCGCGGTCGGTCGCGTCCACCCGGCGCACGCCGAGGGCCGTCAGCTGGCCGCGCAACCCGGCGTCCGCTCGGTCCGCCAGGATCAGCGCAACGGTCATGGATGTCCTCCAAGCGGCACGACCGCCGTGACTCGCGCATAGACCGTTACCAACGGTAGCCGACGTTCGGCGCGGAACCGGGAGAACTCGCCGGCGGTCACAGATTCCTAACGGATGCGGGCTAGAGTCCGGTTCATGCGGATGGTGGCGGTGGTGCTCGGCGGCGGGATGGGCCATCGGCTCGGCGCGGGGATGCCGAAGCAGTTGCTGCGGCTGGCCGGGCGGACGCTCATCGAGCACTGCGTGGCCGCGTTCGAGCAGGCCCCTGGGGTCGACGAGATCCTGGTGGTAATGGCCGGGGGGTATCTAGAGCAGGTTTCGGCCATGGTGGCCGGCTCGGGCTTTCGGAAGGTCAGCGCGGTCATCGAGGGCGGGGTGACCCGGCCGGATTCGACCCGCGTGGCGCTGGCCGCCATCGCGCGCACGCACCCGGGTGAGGTCGGCGTGCTGCTACACGATGCGGCCCGCCCGCTCGTGGACGGGCGGATCATCGCGGACTGCGTCGCCTCGTTGCGGGTCCATGACGCGGCCGGGGTGGCGGTCCCCGCCTCCGACACCATCGTGGTCACCGAGAACGGGGTGATGGAGTCGATGCCGCGCCGGGAAACGCTGCTGCGCTGCCAGACCCCCCAGTGCTTCCGGCTTTCCGTGATCACCCGCGCCCACGAGCTAGCCGCCGCCGATCCCGACTTCATCCCGACCGACGACTGCGGCGTCGTGCTCCGCTACCTGCCGGACGTCAAGGTGCACATCGTCCCGGGCAGCGAGCGCAACATCAAGATCACCTACCCGCAGGACCTGGCGATCGCGGAGGCGTTGCTGGGGGTTTTAGCCGGCTAGCTGCGGACGGCCTGCTTGACCAGGGTGCGGCCGAACTCCCAGATGAGCCCGCTGCCGTGGCTGGCGTCCTCCAGGACCTCGCCGAACGCCTCGGTGAACAGCTTTACCTCCGCCTCGCCGATCATCAGGGGCGGGATGAGCTTGATCACCTCCAGGTGGTCGCCCGACACCTGGGTCAGGATCCGGTGCCGCTGGAAGAGCGCGACCACGATCATCTGCGCGAACAGGCCCACGCGGGCCTTCTGCAGCATGTTCCAGCTGGTCCGGGCCCGCAGCGACGACGGCTTGTCGAACTCGAGCCCGATCATGAGGCCACGGCCGCGCACGTCGGCCAGGACGTCGAAGCGCTCGGCCATCGCGGTCAGCGCGGCGCGCAGGGCGTCCCCGGTCCGGGCCGCGTTGGCGACCAGGCCCTCGTCGTCGATGACCGCGAGCGTGGCCAGGCCCGCCGCCATGGCCAGGACGCCGCCCTTGAACGTGGTGCTGTGTACCAGGACCCGGTCCATCGACGAGAAGACCTTCTCGAAGATCCACCCCTTACCCAGCATCGCGCCGACCGGGACGAACCCGCCGGACAGGGCCTTGGCCACGGTAACCAGATCGGGGACGACCGGCTCGTGCTGGTAGGCGAAGAACTCCCCGCTGCGGCCGAACCCGCTCTGCACCTCGTCGCAGATGAGCAGCGCGCCGTGCTCGTGCAACATGCGCGGCCGCGGCGGTCAGGAAACCGTCGGGCGGCATGAGCACGCCCTTGCCCTGGATGGGCTCGATGATGAGCGCGGCGACGTCGCCCTGGCGCAGTTCGGCCTCGAGCGCGTCCAGGTCGCCGAGCGGGATCGACGTGTCGGGCAGCAGCGGGCCGAACCCCCGCCGGAAGTCCGCCGAGCCGTTCACCGACAGTGACCCCGTGGTGAGCCCGTGGAAGGCGTGGTCGCAGAAGATGATCCGGCCTCGCCCGGTCGCGTACCTAGCGAACTTCAGCGCGGACTCGACGGCCTCGGTGCCGCTGTTGCAGAAGAACACCCGGTCCAGCCCGGGCGCCTTGGCCAGCAGGCGCTCCGCGAGCAGGCCCGGGAGCGGCGGGCAGTCGAACTGCGTCCAGTCGGCCAGCTGGGCATCGAGCGCGTCGTGGAGGGCCTGGCGGATCACCGGGTGGTTGCGGCCGGCCGCGAACACGCCGAACCCGGCCAGGAAGTCGGCGTAGGCGTGGCCTTCCGAGTCGTACAGGTACGCCCCCTCGGCCCGCTCGTAGACCTTGTCGAAGCCGATCGCGTGGAGCATCTTCGGCTGCTGGGGGTTCAGGTACTTGCCGTACAGCTCGTAGCCGTCGCCGCGGTGCGCCGCCAGGAGCGCGGGAAGATCGAATTCCATGCGCTCATTCTCGCGCATCGGCGGTTACGTGACCCTTTCGAGCGCTGGTACTGCGGCTGCGCACCCGGTGGAGCCCCGGAGGGCTGGTCAGGAACCCGGTGCCCCAGCACATGTGCATGGTCGCGAGGACCAGCGGCAGCCTGGTTCGCACGCCGGCCGGGACCCCGCGGGAAAGCGCCGCGGTGACCGCGGTGATCCCGAGCAGGTAGGTGAACGGGATCACGAACCCGGCCGCGAGCCAGCTCACCGCGGCGGGCGCCCCGGCCGCGATCCCGATGACCCCGGCCAGCCCGGCGAGCAGGCCGGCGGCGACCAGCGCCGCGGCTCCGGGGGGAGCCAGGTAGCGGAAGTTGGCCGTCTCCGGGTGCTCGCGGACGATGACCCGCCGCCAGCGGCCGTAGTGGAAGTACTGGGAACCGAGCGCGCCGACGCTCGCGCGCGGCCGGTAGGTGATCCGCAGCTCGGGGGTGAACCAGATCAGGTGGCCGCGGGCGCGGATACGGTAGTTCAGCTCCCAGTCCTCCGCCCGGAGCATCTCCTCGTCGTAGCCGCCCGCCTCCTCGATCGCCTCCCGGCGGTATACGCCGAGGTAGACGCTGTCGGCGGGTCCCGCGCGGCCACCGGTGTGGAACGCGGCCGCGCCAACGCCGGCCGGGGAGGTCATGCCCCAGGCCACCGCCTGCTGGAACGCGGTCACGCCCTCGGCGGCCATGATCCCGCCGACGTCGGCCGCTGCGGTGTCCGTCAGCGCGGCGACCGCGGTTTTGAGGTACCCGGGCGGCAGCAGCGCGTGGCCGTCGACCCGGGCGATCACGTCGTACCGGGCGGCGCGGCGAGCGGCGTTGAGGGCCGCCGGGATCCGCCCGCTCGGGTTGGCGATGACCGTGACCCTCGGCTCTGCTAGCTCACGCGCGATCTGCTCGGTCCGGTCGTGCGAGGGCCCGACGGCGAGCACGACCTCCAGCGGGCCCGGGTAATCCTGCGCGAGCACGTGCCGCACGGCCTCCGCGAGATGCCGCTCCTCGTTCCTGACCGGCATCACGACGGATACAGGTGGGTATTCCATGACGCTGGCCACGGTACCGCAGCCAGCGTCGTGGTCGCTCTATCCCAGGGCGGACTCCTCCAGCATCTCGGTGACCAGCGCGGCGATCTGCGAGCGCTCGGAACGGACCAGGGTGACGTGCGCGAACAGCGGGTGGCCCTTGAGCTTCTCGATGACGGCGATCACGCCGTCGTGCCGACCCACCCGGAGGTTGTCGCGCTGCGCGATGTCGTGGGTGAGCACCACGCGCGACCCCGAGCCGATCCGGGACAGCACGGTGAGCAGGACGCCGCGCTCGAGGGACTGCGCCTCGTCCACGATCACGAACGCGTCGTGCAGGGACCGGCCCCTGATGTGGGTGAGCGGCAGGACCTCGAACATGTCCCTGGCCAGTACCTCGTCGATGACGTCCTGCGTGGTGATCGCGGTGAGCGTGTCGTACACGGCCTGGGCCCAGGGGCCCATCTTGTCGGCTTCCGAGCCGGGCAGGTACCCGAGCTCCTGGCCGCCGACCGCGTACAGCGGCCGGAACACGATGACCTTCCTGTGCTGCTTGCGCTCCAGCACCGCCTCGAGCCCGGCGCACAGCGCCAGCGCGGACTTGCCCGTGCCGGCCCGGCCGCCGAGCGAGACGATGCCGATCTCCTGGTCGAGGAGCAGGTCCAGCGCGACCCGCTGCTCGGCGCTGCGGCCCCGCAGCCCGAACGCCTCCCGGTCGCCGCGCACCAGCTGCACCGACTTGTCCGGCTTGATCCGCCCGAGCGCGCTGCCGTTCGGGGAGTTCAGGACCAGTCCGGTGTGGCAGACATGCTCGCGCGCGGCCGCGCAGTCCAAGGTGCCCGACTCGTACAGCTGCTCGATCTCACCGCTGCTGACCTCCAGCTCCCTCATCCCGGTCCACCCCGAGTCCACGGGCAGCTCGGCCCGGTACTCCTGGGCGGCCAGGCCGACGGAGGCGGCCTTGACGCGCAGCGGCAGGTCCTTGCTGACCAGCACGACGTCGTGACCCTCGGCGGCCAGGCTGCACGCCACCGACAGGATCCGGGAGTCGTTGTCCCCCAGCCTGAACCCAGCCGGCAGCACCGAGGCGTCGGCGTGGTTCAGCTCCACCCTGACCGTGCCGCCGAGCGCGCCCATCGGCAGCTCCTCGTCCAGCCTGCCGTGCTCGACGCGCAGGTCGTCGAGATAGCGCAAGGCCTGGCGGGCGAAGTAGCCGAGTTCGGGGTGATTGCGCTTGGCTTCCAGCTCGGTGATCACGACGACCGGCAGCACCACCTGGTGCTCATCGAAGCGCGTAATAGCGGCCGGATCGGCGAGGAGAACGCTGGTGTCGAGTACGTACGTACGGCGACCTTGGGTTTTGACCACGCAGACTCCCTTGGGCGCCGGCTCGGGACCGGCGCCGCGACAGGACACAAACGTGTCGACTGGACCGGGGCCAGGCCCTCGAAGGGCCGCGCCGGCCCTTCCGTCTTCTCGCCTGCGCAACCTGCGCGAGCCTGGAGATCCGAGGGCCCTCCCGGGAGACGGCGCACGCCGTCCACCACTACTGAAAGTACCCGCCATCGCGGGGCGGCAAAAGCACCGCCGCGTTACGAGCCGGCTCTTCCCGGGTTAACCAGCGGTTACGCGCCAAACCTGCGGTGGCGGGCCGCGTAAGAACGCAGCGCGCGCAGGAAGTCGATCTTGCGGAACGCGGGCCAGTAGGCGTCGCAGAAGTAGAACTCCGAGTGGGTGCTCTGCCACAGCAGGAAGCCGCCGAGGCGCTGCTCGCCTGAGGTGCGGATGACCAGATCGGGGTCCGGCTGGCCCGCCGTGTACAGGTGCTCGGCGATGTGCTCGGCGTCGAGTACCTCGGCGAGCTCCTCGATCGTGGTCCCGCGGGTCGCGTGCTGCTGGAGCAGCGACCGCACCGCGTCGGCTATCTCGCGACGGCCGCCGTAGCCCACGGCCACGTTGACGAGCAGGCCCGGGTAGTGCGCGGTCGCCTCGGCCGCGTCCTTGAGCACCTGGACCGTGTCCCCCGGGAGCAGGTCGAGCGCGCCCACCGGGTTCACGTGCCACTGCTCGGCCACCAGGCCCTGCACCGTATCCTCGATGATCTTCAGCAGCGGGACGAGCTCGGCGGCCGGGCGGGTCAGGTTATCGGTGGACAGCAGCCAGAGGGTGACGACCTCGACCCCGGTCTCCCGGCACCAGTCGAGCAGCTCGAAAATCTTGTCCGCGCCCTTGGCGTGGCCCTCGCTCACGTCGTGGTACCCCGCCGACTTGGCCCACCGCCGGTTCCCGTCGCACATCACCCCGACGTGGCGCGGCATCGTATCGGGCGAAAGCGAAGCCGCGAGCCGGCGCTCATACAGCCGGTAGACCAGGTCACGAACCCTCATGCTGGCGGCCTTCCTCGTCACCCAGTGTTATATGCAACGGTACCCAACCGATGGAACGCTCAGGGCCGCGATCATGGTTCCGGCAGGCCGGAATCGGCCGGTTTTCAGTCAGTTTCAGCCGCTGGCAGGCCCCTGATCGCGTACCTTCTCCACGTGCCGCAACGCCGCACGCAGACTGGACAGCCAGGCATCGGCGTTCTCGCCGGTCAGGCGGACGCACCAGGCCAGGGCGTCACTCCGGCTGCGCGCCACGCCCGCGTCGACGAGGGTGTCGAGCACGCGCCGTTCGGGCTGGCGCAGCCTGGTCATCACGGGAACCGAGAGGGTGGTGAACATCTCGCTCGCCTCCGCGCAGGTCACGCCCCACGACACCTTGCGCCGGAACCGGTGCTCGGCCTCGCGGGCGATCTCCATGCGCCGGTTCCTGGTCTCCTCGCGGAACCGGCGGATCCGGCCCCGCGCCGCGGCGGCCCGCTCGGCGTCGGTGCCTCCCGGCTTGTCCGGGGCGGCCAGCGGGCCGACGATGGTAATCTCCTCGCGGTCCACCTGGATGTCCGGTGCCGCGGTGAACCACTCGGCAGGAATCCGGTCGGTGAACCAGCCCCACACCTTGTCCTCAGTGGCGGTGCCATCTTTGGCGGCAGTGCTTTCGCTGGCAGAGCTGTCTTCGGTGGCCGAGCTTTCGGTAGCCGAGCCTTCGGTAGCCGAGCTTTCGGTGGCAGAGCTTTCGGTGGCAGATCCGCGGTCGCCTGCGCCCGCCGGGTCTCCCGCTGGGCCGCCCGCCCGCCGCGTACTCATGTAATGCTGATTACAGCAAGGAGCAGACGGGCGTCAACCAGGCCGGTGGCGTGTCCCGGACCGGATCTGCGGCCCTCAGCGAAGCGTGATCACGTTCGCGGTGATGAGGGCGGCCGCGTCGGAGGCGAGGTAGGCGATCACGTCCGCGACCTCGTCGGGCCGGGCGATGTGAACCAGCGTCCGGCTGGCCGCGACGAGGTCCCGTACCGCGTCGGTAACCCAGCCGGTGTCGGTGACGGGCGGGTAGACCATGTTGGCCGTGACCCCGAACGGGGCGAGCTCCAGGGCCGCCGACATCGTGTAATTGACCTGGGCGGCCTTCGCGGCTCCGTAGGAAACCTCCTCGGGGAAGCCGAGGTCCCCGCCCGAGGTCAGCCCGATGATCCGGCCCCAGCTGGCCTGGCGCGCGATGTGGCGCCTGGCGAACTCGCCGATCATCAGGGCCGCTCCCATCGCATCGACCGCGAACTGCTGGGTCCACGTGGCGGCGGTGACCGGCTGGAGCGACCGGCCCAGGCCGTCGGTTCCCGACGGCGTAAAGGTGTCGGCCAGCCAGCCGGTGGCGTTGTTGACCAGGATGTCGACCGGGCCGAAATGCTCCTCGGCGGAGTCGAAGAGCAGCGCGGGCACTGCCGGATCGGACAGGTCAGCCTCCACGGCCAGGGCCCGCCCGCCGCCTTCCCGTATTCCCGCGACGACACGCCTCGGCACCGTGGGCGCGATGCTCCCGGTAGGCCTGCGGAATCCCGGGGTCGACCTGGTCGCTCACCCGCAGGAAGGTGCACAGCACCGCGCACCCGTTCCGCGCCAGGGCGGTCGCGGTCGCCGCGCCGATGCCGTGATTGGCGCCCGTCACGATGGCCGTATGTCCGGTCGGTCACTATGACCGCCTTTCCCAGGGACTCACGGCCAAGGTAGCGGTCAGGCGCTGACCGGCTGATGACCGGCTAGCCACTGGAACGGATTCACCGCCCATAGCTGGGGCCGGACCGGTTCGGTCTGCTCCCGCTCCTCCTGCTGCTCCCCCGGGTCGCGCTGGCAGGCCCGGTTGGCTGCGTTCGCGAAGCAGACGTAGATGGCGTGGTCAAGGTCGAGGCGTTCCCCGTACCAGGCGGGGATGATCGTGCTTGGAGTGATGTCGGCGTCGTGGCAGCCTTCGATACCCCCGGCTACGTCCGGCAGCGCGGGAGCGGCCGGGATGCCGTGCCTTCCGGCCGGGAGAAGGTGAACGTGCCGTCCCTGGCTGCGGCGATCAGGTATCCGCGCTCGTGGACGAGCATGTGGTGGTATTTGCACAAGCTGACCAGGTTGGCCAGCTTGGTCCGTCCGCCGTTGCTCCAGTACTGGATGTGGTGCAGGTCGACCCGGCGGGATTCGCAGCCCGGGAACCGGCACCGGCACTTGTCCCGCTCCCGGGCCGCGCGGCGCAGCGCTGAGGTCGGCCGGCGGCGCCGGCGTCCCACGTCGAGCAGGGTGCCGTCGTGATCGTGCAGCATCCAGCTCAACGTGGCGGTGCAGGCGACCGTCTGCGCGGTGCTGACGCTGATCGCGGGCCCGTCCTCGACGTGACACCGCGCCGGATCCGCCGGGTGCCCGGGGAAGCGCCGGCCGGGCTCGGGTACCTGCCGAGCAGGCTCGGGCGTTTCCGCGGAAACGCCTCCGGGCGCCCCGGCGGGCGGAGTTGCTGGCTGAGTTGCTCTCGGGCGAGCGTCCGTACCCGGGTCGGGCGGAGGTGACGGGGTGGTGGATGGGCCTGGAGGGATGATGGCGTCGGTCCCGACGTGCACGATGACCTGGTACACGTCGGGGTCATCGGCGATGGCGACCTTTTCGGCCAGGAACGCCTCGGAGATCGCCACCAGCGCGTCGGCCAGGCTGGTGGACGTCTCCACGGTCGGCTTGTCGCGAGCGGGCGTTTCCGCGGAAACGTCTCCGATCCCGGTGTCGTGTGGGTGCTCCATGTCCCCGGCTGCGATCCCGGCATCGTGCGGGTGCTCTAGGTCCCCGGCTGCGATCCCGGCATCGTGCGGGTGCTCTAGGTCCCCGGCTGCCGCCCGCAGCGCCTTTAGAAGGACCGCGGCCTGCAGGGGCGGCAGGCGGAACGTTCCGGCTAGGGACCCGTCGTCCTCCATCCGCCAGGCCAACCGCCGCCGCACGCGGGTCGCGGCGCCGTCGGCCTGGGTTACCTGGCGGTGAGCGCGGGCGAAGCGCTCTAGCTGGTTGCCGGTCATCGGCCCGGCGATCTCGGTCAGGCTGGCCTCGTTTTCGCGGTGTGGCGATCCTGGTCAGCGCCCGCACCTTGGCGTAGGAGAGGCGGCCCGCCGCGAACTCGCCGCGGATGACGGGGAGGTCCCGCAGAGCCCGGGCTACCCTGACGTGCTCCCGGGCGGTGCCCGATGACATCTGGCACTTCCAGGACAGCCAGGCGGCGCAGCTGGTCATGTCCCAGCTCGCCCAGCCGCGGCGGTCATCGAAGTCACCGAGCAGGACCAGGAACCGGCAGGTGGCCGCGGTCAGGTGCCCGGCCAGCTCGCAGATCTGCGCTTCCAGCCGCTCCAGCGGAACCGGGGCCGAGCCGGAGTCCGAAAAATTGTGATCGAACATGTATTTGATGATAATGTACGTCTACGACATTTCCTGGTCGGCGGCCAGCGCTAGGGGGTGTACGTCATCAATGTTGGGGCCTCAGAGCTTTGGCTGGTAGAGCGCCTGGAATAGTTGCGCTGGTCACAACCAGACGTCACGAAACTCTCATCTCCGCACAGGACCGCATCAAAGACTCGTTCCTACATCAGGTCTTCCTCGCGCTCAGGACACACCCGTCGCCTACACGGCGCGGAGCACGCCGCCCGTCACGTCCTGTGATGCAGGTCACAGGAACTGCAGGGGTGGGCCGGGCCAGTTGATGAATGTGGACGATCCAACACGGCAGTTGAGGGCGCGTGCCCGGGCCGGAGACGCGGCCGCGTTCGGCGCGGTCTTCGACGCGTGCGCCAAGTCGGTGTACAACCATGCCTTCCGGCTGACCGGCGACTGGTCGGCGGCCGAAGAGGTGATGGCGATGACGTTCCTGGAGGCCTGGCGCAGCCGCGGGCGGATCGCCGAAGACGGTGGCTCGCTGCGGCCCTGGCTGCTCGGGATCGCGACTAACCTGGCTCGCGGCCAGCACCGGGCGGCCCGGCGGCAGCGGAACGCGCTCGCCCGGCTGGCCGTCGCCGACGACTTGCCGGACTTCGCGGACGATGTGTCCGGTCGGCTGGACGACGTCGCCCGGATCAAGGCGCTGCGCCGGGCGCTGGCCAGGCTGCCCAGGCCCGAGTTCGAGGTTCTCGCCCTCTGCGTCTGGTCCGGGCTCGGCTACGCCGAGGCGGCCGAAGCCCTGGGCATCCCCGTCGGCACGGTGCGCTCCCGGCTGTCCCGGGCCCGCGCCAAGCTGGGCAAGCTCACCGAGCGGGAACTGCGTGGAAATTCCCGGGAACCCCCGGCCGTGCCCGGCCAGCTAGTGGTGGGACCTGCGATCGCGGGTCTTTCCGGCAAATTTGACCCGTCCGGCACGTCCGGGAAGGAGGCGCGCCGATGAACGCCGAGCACGCCGATCTGGAAGCGCGGTTCGCCGCCCCGGCCGAACGCGACCTGCCTCCCGGACGCCACGGCCTGCACCGGGAGATCCTCATGAACCACATGCTCACCCAGCCGCCGGCCAGCACGACGACCCGGCATGGCGGCAGCCGGAGCTGGCGGCCACCGGCGCGCATGCTGGCCGCCGTCGCGGCCGCGGCCGTCGCCGCCGGAGCGGCCGGCTACGCCCTCACCGCGGCCAAGACCCCGGCGGCCCGCCCACCGGTCGCGAACCGCCCGACGACCAGCCGCGCCCATCCCGGCCAAGCCGCGCAGCAGGCGATCCTTGCCGCAAAGGTGCTGCGCGCCGCTGCGGCGCACCTCGCGCGCGAGGGCGTGACCAGCGAGCCGAGCCCCGGACAGTGGATCTACTACAAGACCGTCGACTACGGCTACCCGGGCCTCGTCGACCCCTCCGGAGTAGGAACCGACGAGGAGTGGATCACCTTCGACGGCAGCCAGACCGCGTACTACCAGAACGGCCAGATCGTCACGCACACGTCCCCGCTGCCCCCGCCGGGTCCGAACGTAAATCCGTGGGACGCGTGGAACGCCGACGCCACGCCGAAGACCGCCTATGACGTGCTCGCCTCCCTGCCCGCCGACCCGCGGGCCCTCCTCAACGTGATCGCCAACGAGGCCGCCGACCAGAATCCGCAGAACATCGCGGCGGGCAACCCGATTGCCGGGGTCGCACCGAAGACCGCGGCGCAACGCGAGTTCGACTACCTCACCCTGATCTTGTGGAATGCGGCCATCGGCGTCGGCGGGCCGCCCGCCGCCGAGGCCGTCGCTTACCAGGCGATGGCCGCCCTGCCCGGCGTCACCGTCCAGCAGGGCATCACAGACACGGCCGGCGGCCCGGCGATCGGCGTCTCCGACGACGGCGGCTACGACCAGCTCCTCATCGACCCGGTCAGCGACCAGGTGATCGGCATCCGCCAGCTCAGCACCGGCATCGGGCCGATGAGCACCGCCCAGGCCCTCGCCTCTGGCCACATCACCCCTAGCCTCCGCCAGCTGCTCGCCGGCCTCACCAAGGCCCAGCGCGACCAGTTGATCACCGCGGCGAAGAAGCAGCACGGACCCGCCTATCCCCCCAAGGGCACCCTGATCCAGGAGATCGTCTACGCCCAGACGTCAGTGGTCCCCGCCCCCGGCGACCACTGACCCGGGATAATCGCTGCTTTCCGTCGCGTCCCGCCGCTCGCAGGAAGGTCTTGGATCGCGCACCGGCTTGGAGTGCCGGTCGCACGATGCGGGGCCGTCACCCCTGGCCATGGCCACAAGTCGGTCATCACGAGAAGCCTGTCTGGCGTGCACTGCGCAACCAGACATTCCCGCCTGACCAGCCTGCTCCCCAAGATGATCTTCTCGACCTACAAATCTGACGCACCCCGGCTAGACGTCGATCAGGTGGGCCTCGGCGGGCGAGCCTGCATTGGTCAGGATGCGCTGGTATACGGCGGCGGCGTCTTCCAGGCCGCGGTGACAGCGGATCGCCAGCCAGGAGGCGGCGTGGGTCGCGAAGCTCCCGAGGGCGGCGTGGAAGCGCTGGTCGAGGAGCGCCCAGCCCCACTCGTGCGCGAGGTCGCTGATCGCCTGCGGGGCGGAGAACACTGCCGTCCGCTCCCCGGGTGAGTCCATGGCCAGGGCGGCGGCCTCGCCGTGGGTGCCGCCCGCGATGACGATGTCGGGCCGCCAGCGGAGGTGGCGGTCGAGGCGGTCGCGGAGCATGGCGTCGCCGGCGATGTCGACGATGGTGGCCGCGTCCGCCGGGAGCGACTCGGCCTGGTCGTACGGGAGGACCTGGCCGTAGAGCGACAGGCTGCGGGTGAAGGCCACCCGGGATGGCGAGGTGAGCCCGGCCACCGGGACACCGCGGCTGGTCAGCAAGTGGGCCAGACCGATCGCTGCCTTGCTGGACGCGCTGGTCACCACCACGGTCCGGCCTGCGCTCGCGCTCCGCGCGAGGTAGTCGTCGAGGGTGAACGACAGCCAGAACGACGGGCTCAGCACCAGGAATTCGTCCTCGTGCGGGCTGGGCTCCGCCCAGGAGTAGACGTTGTACACGCTGGACAAGCCCTTACGGGACGGGGAGCCCTCGCTGAACGTGGACCGCCCGACGCGGCCGGCGCGCAGCGTCACGTGGGTGGCCATCGGGCACAGCCCATAGGCCCGCCGCCCGGGCTCGACGCCCGGCACGCCGCTCGATAGGACGCGTAGGTAGCCCCAGACGGGGATCCGGCCCCAGCCGGGCTCGGCCGGGAAGAGGTCCCAGTAGCGCATGGCCTCGCCCAGCAGGGCGTAGGTCACGTTGTTGGCCGAGAACGCGAACTTCTCGACCGCGAACAGCACCTCGCCCTCGTCCGGCGGTCCGAGCCGGGCCTCGACCATGCGGGTCGCGTTCAGGTCCGCCTGCCAGACCTCGAAGCAGCGTCCCCGGCTGACGTCGGCTGCGTGCCCCATGACGGCCACGGTAGATCTATCTTGAACTTGATGTCAACTTCGAGATAATGTGGGCGCGTGGTCACCACGGAGGTACGGCGACGAGCCGCCCGCGCCGGGCAGACGCTACGCGGAACCGCGCGGCGCTGGTGGCGGCCGCGCGGCGCGTCTTCGAGCGGGACGGGTACGTCCGGGCGCGCATCACCGACATCGCCGACGAGGCTGGCGTAGCGCACGGGTCGTTCTACTCGCACTTCGACGGCAAGCAGGAGATCTTCGCAGCGGTGATGGCCGAGGTCGAGGAGGAGATGCTGCACCCCGGTCCGGCCCTGTCCGCCGGCGCCGGCGACCCGGTGGCCGTGATCGCGGCCGCCAACCTGGCCTACCTGGAGGCCTACCGCCGCAACGCCCGGCTCATGGCGCTGCTCGAGCAGGTGGCCACCGTCGACGAGGACTTCCGCGAGCTGCGGCTGCAGCGCACCGCGGCGTTCCTCGCCCGTAACGCGCGGGCCATCCGCCGACTGCAGGAGGCGGGCCTGGCCGATCAGGAGCTGGACGCCGACCTGGCCTCGCTGGCCCTGTCCAGCATGATGAGCCGCAGCGCCTACGTCGCCCTCGTCCTGGACCGGACCCCTGGAGGTTCTGGGGTTCCCGCCGACATCGATCGCCTAGCCGACACGCTGACCCGGCTGTGGGTCAACGCCCTGCGCATCACGGAGTAAGCACGCCATGGATCTCACCCAGAGCGAACGGAGCCGGGCGCTCGCCGACCGGCTCCAGGCCTTCATGCGGGACTTCGTCTACCCGGCCGAGGAGGTGTACACCCGGCAGCGTCGGGAGGGCGACCCGCATCGGCTGCCGCCGATCGTCGCGGACCTGCAGCGTGAGGCGCGGGCCCGGGGGCTGTGGAACCTGTTCATGCGCCACCCGGAGTGGGGTGCGGGCCTGAGCAACCTGGAGTACGCGCCGCTGGCCGAGATCTCGGGGCGCAGCCCGCTCATCGCCCCCGAGGCGATGAACTGCGCCGCCCCCGACACCGGGAACATGGAGCTCCTCGCCGAGTTCGGCACCGCCGAGCAGCAGCAGCGGTGGCTGCGGCCCCTGCTCGACGCGGAGATCCGCTCCTGCTTCGGCATGAGCGAGCCCGGCGTCGCCTCCAGCGACCCGACCGGGCTGGGCACCACCATCCGCCGCGACGGGGACGCGCTGGTGGTCAGCGGGCGCAAGTGGTGGAGCACGGGCACCGCCGATCCCCGCTGCGAGCTGGCCATCGTGGTCGGGCGTCAGCGATCCGGAGGCCGCGCCGCATCAGCGCCAGAGCATGGTGCTCGTGCCGCTCGACACGCCCGGGGTCGAGGTAGTGCGCGACCTGACCACGTTCGGGTACAGCGACCAGCATGGCCACGGCGAGGTCGTCTACCACGACGTCCGGGTCCCGGCCGCCAACCTGCTCGGGCCGCCGGGCGGCGGGTTCGCCATCGCCCAGGCCCGCCTCGGCCCCGGGCGCGTCCATCACTGCATGCGCGCCATCGGCATGGCGGAACGCGCCCTGGAGCTCATGGTGGAGCGGGCGAGTCACCGAGCGCCGTTCGGGCGACCGCTGGCCGAGCAGGGTGCGGTCAGCACGTGGATCGCCGAGTCACGCCTGGAGATCGACCAAGCCCGGCTGCTGGTGCTGCGCGCCGCGTGGCTCATGGACACGGTCGGCAACCGCGCCGCCCGGGCCGAGATCGCCGGGATCAAGGTGGTGGCCGCCCGGACCGCGGCCGCGGTCACCGACCGGGCGATCCAGGTCTTCGGCGCCGCCGGGTTGTCCGCCGACACGCCGCTCGCGGCGTTCTACGCGATCGCCCGTCAGCTGCGCATCGTGGACGGGCCCGACGAGGTCCACCTGCGCAGCATCACCCGGAACGAGCTGAGCCGGTCAGGTCAGCGAGGCGGCGGCCGCGGCGGCGATCTGCGGGTACACCCGGATGGCGCCGGCGAACTCCGAGCCGAAGCTCGCCGGGACGACCTGTACGCCTAGGCCAGGCTCGGGGGCCTGGATCATCCACCCATTGCCGACGTAGATCGCCACGTGCGAGATGTAGCCGGGAGCGGTGGGATCCGTGTGGTAGAAGAGCAGGTCGCCGGGCTCAAGCTCGCTGAGCGGTACGGCGGGCCCCGCCCGGGCCTGGTCGTCGGCGACCCGGGGCATGCGGATGCCGGCCTGGGCGAACGCCCACTGGACCAGGCCCGAGCAGTCGAAGGCGGAGGGCCCCGCGGCGCCCCACACGTAGGGCAGCCCCTGCCTGCTCTCCGCGGCCCGCAACGCCGTGTCCAGCTCGGCCACCGTCATCGGGCCGCCGTCGGCGGCGTTGGTCGGCGGGCCCGTCCCGGCTTCGGACGGCTCCGTGACCAGCGTCACCAGAGGCTCGACGCCCACACCGCGCGGGAGGACGCCCCGGATCTGCGTGGCGAGCGAGGCCACGCTCGCGGGCGGCGCGCTGACGACGATCGCGTTCCCGGCCGGCATCCCCAGCGATCTGGCCACGGAATCAGAGACCACGGCGTCGACCCCGCCGATCCCGACCGTGCCGAACGCGATCACCGGCAGCCGTTCCGACTGGCTCCCGGTCACGGTGACCCCGCCGCCCAGCGACAGCCGGTCCAGGGTGCCCATCGTGTACGACACGGCGATGCCCCCGTCTGCCACGCCTTGCCACAGCGCGTCGGAGGCGGCCGTAGGCCCGGCCGCGTATCCGCGGAACGTCGAAGGGTCGACCCCCAGCACGGCCGTGTACGCGCCGTTGATCTGGACCTTGGCGGCCTCGACCTGGTCGGTGCCTGTCACCCCGGGCAGCCGGGACACCGCCGCCTGGACCTGCGTAGACAGGGAGAACGGCGCGATGACCAGCAGGTCGGGCTGGCGCAACTGGCCTAGCGGCGCGACCGCTGCGGGCGCTGTAGTCCCCGCGCTCGGGGTCGAGGTCGGGGTCGGGGTCGCCACGGGAACGGCCCGACCGAGGCCGACGCTCCCGCCCAGCAACGGCACCACCGGCGAGGCACTGCCCGCCGGAGCCGGCCGCGTGCTCGGGACCAGAGGAGGCTGCCACGCCCGGCCCACCGGCTGGCCGCCGGTCGCGGCCAGGATCACCCCTGCCGCTATCCCGCCCATCGCCAGCACGCCGACCAGGATCGGGATCAGGAGCCCCGACCCAGGCAGCCGCTGCAGGAGCGCGGACTCCGGCAACCGCCGCAACGACCGACGCGCGACGCCGATGGCCGCGGGCAGGCGCCGCAGGAGCCGACGCGCGACGTCGGTGGTCAGGTGCATCGGCTCTACGATGCCGCACGGACCACGAAAGCGTCCACCCCGGGCGTTTCGGCCCCGCGGCCAGCGCAAACCAAGCTCCTCCGCGGCTGAGTAACGCAGACCGCGCACGCATCGCTCTCTCACGTAACCCTTATGCCTCGATGGCTCGAGGCCGACCTCTGGAGGAGAAGAATGCGCACTTCCCTTACCCGGGCCGCGGCTGGTGCCGCGGTCGCGGCGGCGACAGTGCTGGCGCTGGCGGGCCCCGCGTACGCCACGCCCACGCCCACGCCAGTGCGAGAGCACACCACGCTGTCGATCGTGGAGTCGAGGAGCGTCATCAAGGACGGGCAGACCGCAGTCGTCCGCGGCAGGCTCGCGCACGGTAAGACGGGTGAGGGCGCGGAGACCGTCTACCTCGACCACTGGGTCGGCAAGACGCTGGTGCTGGTGCGGACCGGGGTCACGAACGCGTCGGGGGTGGTCGCGTTCACCGTCGAGCCGGAGGTCACCTCACGGTACGAACTGGTCTTCACGGGCACCGCGACGCTGGCCCCCTCGCACAGCGGGGTCGTTACGCTCAAGGTCATCGCGCCGGTGCGAGAGCACACCACGCTGTCGATCGTGGAGTCGAGGAGCCGTATCAAGGACGGGCAGACCGCAGTTGTCCGCGGCAGGCTCGCGCACGGTACGACGGGTGAGGGCGCGGAGACCGTCTACCTCGACCACTGGGTCGGCAAGACGCTGGTGCTGGTGCGGACCGGGGTCACGAACGCGTCGGGGGTGGTCGCGTTCACCGTCGAGCCGGAGGTCACCTCACGGTACGAACTGGTCTTCACGGGCACCGCGACGCTGGCCCCCTCGCACAGCGGGGTCGTCACCCTCAAGGTCATCGCGCCGGTGCGAGAGCACACCACGCTGTCGATCGTCGAGTCGAGGAGCCGCATCAAGGACGGGCAGACCGCAGTCGTCCGCGGCACGCTAGCACACGGCAAGACGGGCCTGGGCGGGGAAATGGTCTACCTCGAGCACTGGGTCGGCAAGACGCTGGTGCTGGTGCGGACCGGGGTCACCAACGCGTCGGGGGTGGTCGCGTTCACCGTCGAGCCGGAGGTCACCTCACGGTACGAACTGGTCTTCACGGGCACCGCGACGCTGGCCCCCTCGCACAGCGGGGTCGTCACCCTCAAGGTCGTTGCCTAAGCGTCCCGGCGCATGCAGGTGCAGGCCGGCTGGCGTCTTCCCGCAGCACGCCCGCCGGCCTGGACTGCCGGTGATGCAGTCCCGGCTCGTACAGAACGGCAGATGTGGGATCATCCTGACGCGATGGGCACCAAGGCGGACGAATTCGACGACGCGCTGGTCCGGGCCAGGTCCGGTGATGAGACGGCGTTCCTCCGGCTGTGGGAGAAGCTGCATCCGCGGCTGCTGCGGTACCTGCGTGTTCTCGGATGCGACGAAGTCGACGACGTGGCGAGCGAGACGTGGCTCCAGGTAGTCAGGGACCTGCGCCGCTTTGAGGGCGGGGAGGTCGACTTCCGTTGCTGGCTGTTCACCATCGGCCGCCACCGGGCCATCGACGCGTCGCGGACCCGGATGCGGTCGCGCGGCGCCCTGCTGACGGCCGCCGTTGCCCCGGCGGTCGAGCACAACCCGGTGGAAGACGAGGTGCTCGACGGCCTGTCGACCCGTCAGGCGGTCGCCCTGGTGGCCGGGCTGTCCCGTGATCAGGCGGAGGCCGTGGCGCTGCGGATCATCGCGGGACTTGACACGACCGCGGTCGCCCGCATTCTCGGCAAGTCGCCCGGTGCCGTCCGCATCGCCCTGCACCGTGGCCTGCGAGCCCTGGCCGCGGATCCCCGCATCCAAGCGCTAGAGGAGGTGGAACAGTGAGCGCCGAACCTCCTGACCTGCCCGGGCCGGCCGATCCCTCGGTCGATCGCCTGATCGGGGCCCTTACCGCCGACGGTTCCGCCGACGAGCTCGCCAGCCGGCAGGCCGCCCTGACGATGTTCCGGGATAGCCGACGCGGGCCACGCCGCCGGTTCTCCTTCCCGATGAGCACGGCGGCCGCCGCGGTGGTGGTCGCCGCCGGGCTCGCCTCGGCGTACGCTGCCCTGCTGCCCGCGCCCGTCCAGCACATCGCCTATCGCATTCTGGATGGCATCGGCGTGCCTGACGCGCATCACCCAAGCACGCGCCCGAGTGCCGCCACGATTCCGTCCATGACCTCGAACTCCGCGGTTTCGGCTTCCCCGGTCCAGACGGGCTCCGGCCCGACCAGGACGCCGACCCCGAACCCCACTCATGACCTCACCCCCACCCAGGACCTAGTCCTCGCGTCGGCCTACACCAGAGTCGTGGCGGACGGGGATGACGTCCTCTCCGGTCGGCTGGCGTCTGGGGGCCGGGCCGAGCCGGGAGTCGGGGTACGGCTGCTCGAGCACGTGGCCGGCGTGCCGGGCTGGCGGTACGAGGGCCGGGCGGTGACCGATCGCCGGGGCGGCGTGACCTTCACCGTGCAGCATCTGACCAGCAACGCTTCATTCCGGCTGACTGGCCCGAAGGGGGCGACCAGCCCGCCGGTGGTCGTTACGGTGGTACCTCCCGTGTCCCTGGACCTGGCGGCCGGCCCGAAGCGGGGAACGGACCTGCTCACGGCCGTGGCGCCGTTCGCGGACCCCGGCGATCCCGTCGTCCTGCAGGTTCGGTCGGGGAAGGTCTGGCGCAGCATCGGTGAGCACTCACTTGACCGGGGTCACGAGGCCTCCTTCACCGTCCGTATCCCGGCGTCTGGTGGCCTGGAGTACCGGGTGGTGCTGCCGCCGACGAGCCGCCACGGCCGGTCCCGGAGCAGCCCGGTGCGGGTAGCCCCCGTGCGGTCGGAACCGACACCGCAGCTGACCCAGCCCCGCGTAACGCCGACGGCCCGGCCAACGCCGCTCTGAGCTCCTGCAGGGTGGTCACGGGAGCCAGGCAGGTGAACTGACGGCAGACATACGCGGCGGGGGCCCCGTCGACCAGCCCCCGTCCGACCAGCAGCGGCACCGTCGCGTCGACCCCGTCGCCCACGGCCAGGACCGCGCCGGGCGGGGCCGCGTGCAGCGCCGTCCGGTGCAGCGCGCCGGTCCGCTCGTCGTCCGGGTCGCCGACGATCGCGATCTCGGACGGCCCGGCCAGCCAGGCCTCGCCGACCGCCAGGCCCTCGCCCGCCGCGCGCGGGTACCGGGCCGCGATGGCGGGCAGCACGCCGAGCGCCGCCCCGGCGGCCTCCCGGTGGCGCGCCGAGCCGGTTAGCGCGGCGTAGCTGAGCAGCGCACCTGCCACGGCGAAGGTTCCGGATGGGGTGGCGTTGTCGGCGGGCTCGGCCGGGCGGAAGAACAGCCGTTCGCCGTCCTCCGCCGTGTCGTAGAAACCGCCGTGCCCGTCGCCGAAGGCGGTCAGCGCGGTCTCGAGCAGGCCGCCGGCCAGCGCCATCCAGCGCGCCTCCCCCGTCACCCCGGACAGCACGAGGAAGCCCTCCGCGACGCAGGCGTAGTCCTCCAGGACGCCCGCGGTGTCCCCGGCCGCGCCGTCGCGTGAGGTCCGGATCAGGCGTCCGCCGGCCAGGTGCACCGTCGCCAGCAGCGCGGCGGCGTCACGTGCCGCCGCGGTGAAGTCCGGCCGGCTGAGGAGCAGCCCGCACTCGGCCAGGGCGGAGATGGCCAGGCCGTTCCAGGCGGCCACCACCTTGTCGTCGCGCCCGGGCCGGACCCGGCCGTCGCGCACGGCCAGCAGCGCGGCCCGGACGCGGGCCAGACGGTCGGGGTCGTCCGGCTCGATGCGCCGCTGCAGCACCGAGGCACCGTGCTCGAACGTCCCGCGTTCGGTGACCCCGAAGACGCGCGCGGCCCACTCGCCGTCCGCGGGGCCCAGGATCGCGTTCAGCTCGGCGGGCCGCCAGACGTAGAACTTTCCCTCTTCCCCCTCGCTGTCGGCGTCGAGGGACGCCGCGAGGCCGCCCGCTTCCGTCCGCAGCTCGCGCAGCATCCAGGCGCAGGTCTCCTCCGCTACCCGGCGGGCCAGCTCGGATCCGGTGGCGCGCCACAGGTTCAGGTAGACCCGGGCCAGCAGCGCGTTGTCGTAGAGCATCTTCTCGAAGTGCGGGACAACCCACGAGGCGTCGGTCGAGTACCTGGCGAACCCGCCGCCGAGCTGGTCGTACAGGCCGCCGCGGGCCATCGCCTCGCAGGTGCCCTCCGCCATATAGAGCGCCGCGGGCGCGCCGGTCCGCCGGTAGTGGCGCAGCAGGAACTCCAGGACCATCGAGGGCGGGAACTTCGGCGCGCCGCCGAACCCGCCGTCCGCGGCGTCGTAACCATGGCCGAGCGCGGTCACTGCCGCGTCCGCGATCTCGGGGAACCGTTCGGTCCACTGGCCCTCGCCCCCGCGCAGCGCGCGGGCGGTCGCCTGCGCGTTCTGGGTGAGGGCCTCGACCACCTGCCGCGCCTGGTCCGCGACCCCGGCCCGCTGGCTGCGCCAGGCCCGTGCGACGTTCAGGATCAGGCTCCGGAAGGTGTCGCGCGGGAAGTACGTGCCGCAGAAGAACGGCTCCTGGTCCGGGGTCATGAACACCGTCATCGGCCAGCCGCCCTGGCCGGTCATGGCCTGCGTCGCGGTCATGTAAACCGCGTCCACGTCGGGGCGTTCCTCGCGGTCGACCTTGACCGCGACCACGTGCTCGTTGAGCAGCGCCGCCGTCTCGGGGTCCTCGAACGACTCGTGCGCCATCACGTGGCACCAGTGGCAGGCGGCGTACCCCACCGAGAGCATGACCGGGACGTCGCGCCGGGCGGCCTCGGCGAAGGCCTCGTCGCACCAGGGCCACCAGTCGACCGGGTTGTCCGCGTGCTGCAGCAGGTACGGACTCGTCGAATCCTTCAGCCGGTTCACCGTTCCACGGTACTCAGGCGCCGGCGGGTGGCCGCGTAGCCCTGGCCTGCCAGGAAGAAGAAGGCGCCCATGATGCCGACGAAGAAGCCGAGGGGCCAGTTGGTCTGGTAGGAGACCACGATTCCGGTCCAGACGGTGACCAGGGCGATCACGACGGCCAGGCCCATCGCGACGACCGGGCGGGCGGTCAGGGACCTGGCCGCGGCGGCGGGGCCGATCATCAGGCTGAACATCAGCAGGGCACCGACCACGGGGACGGTCATGCTGGTCGCCAGGGCCATCACGAGCAGGAAAGCGAGGTCCATCCGCGGCGCGCGCACCCCGCGAGCCTCCGCCACCTCGGGCAGGGCCGAGGACAGCAGCAGCGGCCGGAACAGCACGACGATCGCGGCGACTGAGACGACCCCGAGCGCGACGATGGGCAGTACCTCGTCCGATGCGACGCCGAACACCTCGCCGAACAGCAGCGCGTACGCCTCCTGCGCGTACTCGGTGCTCCAGCTGACGAACAGCGCGCCGATCCCGAGCATCAGCACGAACGTCAGCGCGGTCGCCACGTCGTTCCTGGCGCGCCGGCTCAGCCCGGCGATGCCGAGCGCGCCGGCTACCGAGAACACCGCGAGGCCCGTGAACGGGTTCAAGCCGAGCAGGGTGGCTCCCGCCGCTCCGGCGAAGGCGCCGTTGGGTATCGCGTGCGCCGCGAACGTCGACCCGCGCAGGACCGCGAAGAAGCCCATGACCCCGGCGATCACGGCGACCGCCGTGGCCGCGATCCAGGTGTTCAGCATCAGGCCACTGAACATGCGTGCTCCGGGTCCTGGCTCTCGGGCACGACGGCCCGGCCGTCGCGTGAGCGCAGGTAGGTGAGGAGGTAGGAGCCGACGACCAGCGCCACCACGAAGAAGCTGACCGGCCAGCCCCGCCCGGCCGGCGGCCAGTAGAAGCTGTCGTAGGCGAGCAGGATGCCGAGCCAGGTGGCCAGCACCCCGAGGCCCGCCGCCGTGACCGCCGCCTTGACCGGGCCCTTCACCAGGCGCAGGGCGGTCGCGGCGGGCCCGATCAGCAGCGCCGTGCTCAGCACCGCGCCGATGATCACGGCCGACAGGGCCACCGACACCGCCAGCGCCATGAGGAAGGCCGCGCCCACGGCGCGCACCGGGACCCCGCGGGCGGCCGCGATGTCCGGGCTCAGCGAACTCAGCAGCAGCACCCGGGCCAGCATCACCACGGTGGCCAGCGCGAGCAGCGCGGAAACGATCAGGGCGGGGACGGTGGACGGGGTCAGCACGAACATCGAGCCGAACAAGATCGTGAACGACGCGCCGGTGGTGGAGCTTTCCTGGGTGCCCAGGTACAGGAACAGCGCGGCCAGGCCCAGGGCCGCGCCGAGCACCACGCCCGTGGCCACGTCGCGGCCCCGGCGGCGCTGGACGCCGATCATCTCCATGAACGCGGCCGCGCCCGCGCCGAACGCCAGGTAGCCCCAGAACTGGTTGAGGCCGACCAGGAAGGCGCCCGATCCCCCGGTGGTGGCGATGTCCGCCAGGGAATGCCCGGCGAACGACTGTCCGCGGGTCACCGTGAACACGCCCACCACGGCCGAGGTGACGGCGATGACGGTCCCGACGGCGAACGCAGTGTGCACCGGCCCGCTGGCGAAGAACCCGGGCTCGAAGACGTAGCTGAGCAGATGCCCCACGATTACCTCACGACGCCGGCGTCCTCGGCGTCGGCGGCCAACTCGTCGAACCCCTCGGGGGCGGCCACCACGAGGATCCGCCCGTGGACCCGGATCACGTCGACGTGCCGGCCGTACAGGCGGGAGAGGACCTCGGGCTGCACCACCTCGTCGGCGCTGCCGACCGCCACCTGGCCGCCGGCCACGTAGACGATCCGGTCCATCACCGGCATGAGCGGGTTCATGTCGTGCGCCGACAGCAGCACCGCGACCCCTTCGGCCCGGGCCAGCCTGGCCAGGACCGAGACGATCCCCTGCTCGCTAGAGATGTCGAGGTTGGCCAGCGGCTCGTCGAGCAGCAGCAGCCTCGGCCGGCTGATCAGGGCGTGGGCGATCATGACCCGCTGCTGCTCGCCCCCGGACAGCTCGCCGATCCGCGCGTCGGCGTACCGCTCCGCGCCGACCGCCGCCAGCATCTCGGCCACGCGCACGCGGCGCGCGCGGGACGGCAGGCTGATGCCGAACCGGTTCCCGTCCACGCCGAGCGAGACCACGTCCCGGACCCGCAGCGGCATGTCCGGATCGATGGCCAGCTTCTGCGGCACGTACCCGATCGAGGTATCGCGGGCCGACCGCGGAGAGCCGTCGAGGAGCACCGAGCCGCTGGTGACCGGCTGCAGGCCCAGGATGACCCGGAGCAGGGTGGTCTTGCCCGCGCCGTTCGGCCCGATGAGGCCGGTGAACTCACCGGGGCGGATGGCGAACGAGACGTCCCGGAGGATCTCCCGGCCGCCGAGCCGGACCGTGACCTCGTCCAGGCGGAGCAGTTCCCCGCTCATCACAGGTGCTCGGTCGAGATCTTGCTGGCCACGGCCTTCTGGAGATCCTGGACCTCGGCCAGCATCCACGACTGGTAGTCGAAGCCGGGCACCGGCATCGTCTCGTAGACGCCCACGACCGGGATGCCGTTCGCCTGCGCGAGCGTGATGAACGATTCGGTCAGCGAGTCCGTCACCTGCTGATTGTAGAGAAGCACCTTTACCTCGTGCTGCGTGAACAGGCTCCGCTCGATCGCCACGTCCTGCGCCGAGGGATCGGTGCCGTTCATGATGTCGGCCTGGAACGCGAACGGCGTCCGGTTGTCCGCGCCGGCCGCCTGGAGCATGTAGTCGGCCACCGGCTCGGTCGTCGCCACCGGCGTATTCGGGTACTGGGCCTTGAACGCAGCGATCGCGTTGTTCCAGGCCGTGAGCGAGGCGGTGAAGGCGGCCGCGTTGGCCTTGAAGTACGACGCGTGCGCGGGCGCGATGGCGGCCAGGTCGGAGGCGATCGCGTTGGCCACGGCTGGCATCGTGCTCGGCTTGTACCACAGGTGCGGGTTCGGGGTGTCGGCAGGCAGGCCGAGCAGGTCCTGCACCACGATGACCTTGCGCGAGCTGCTCGGGGCGGCGTTCTCGATCGTGTTCATGAACGTGTCGTAGCCGACGCCGTTCTGCACCACGAGCTGGGCCGCGCTCACCTCCCGGGCCACCGACGCGCTGGCCTCGAAGGTGTGCGGGTCCGTGTTCGGGTTGCTCATGATCGCGCTGGCCTGCACGTACTTCCCGCCCACCTGCGCGATGACGTTCGCGTACTCGTTCTCGGCGCCCACCGCGACGATCAGGCCCGGGTCGGATGGGCTGCCCGCGGGGGACGAGGAGCAGGCGCTGGCCAGCAGCGCCACGCCAAGGGAAACCATGACCGCAGCCAGGCTCCGAGCCCTCCAGCCGGTCCCCACGATCGCCACTCCCATCGTCCGGTCGCCATCTTCGCTAGAATGATAATGATTCTCAGTCTTGTTTTGCAACTCGGTTCGCCGCGATGCCGCGGTTAGCCGGGACGGAGGGCAACGTTGTACGGTGCGAAGGTGACGACGCCGCAGCCGGACGAACGCGTGCGGGCCAGGTCAGCGCGTGGCTCGCGGGCGGGCGGGACCAAGCAGGCGCAGGCGCTGGCCATCGCGCTGGCGGGGCTGCCCGGCTTCGCCAGCGCCCAGGAGATCCACGCCGAGCTGCGGCGCAAGGGCGAGCCGGTCGGCCTGGCCACCGTCTACCGGCACCTGCAGGCGCTCAGCGAGCAGGGCCGTGTCGACGCCATCCGCGACGCCAGCGGCGAGACGCTGTACCGCCAGTGCGGCACCAGCGTGCACCACCACCACCTGACCTGCCGCAACTGCGGGCGCAGCGTGGAGGTGGAGGGCTGGGCCGTCGAGCAGTGGGCCGAACGGGTCGCCACGGAGGCGGGCTTCACCGACGTGGGCCACACCGTCGAGCTGTTCGGCCTGTGCCCCGAGTGCGCCGCGGGTTAGCTGGTCAGGGCCTGGTAGACGAGCTGGCGCAGCTGCGAGCGGATGGGGTGGGTGCTGGAGGGCAGCAGCTGGGTAAAGAACGAGACGGTCAGCTCGGCCTCCTGATCGACCCAGAACGCGGTACTCGCGGCTCCGCCCCAGGCGATCTCGCCCGCGGAACAGATCACCTTGCCCGGCACCGGGTCGATGACGACGGAGAAGCCGAGGCCGAAGCCGACGCCGCGGAACGGGGACTCGGCGTACAGCGGCCGGCCGAACGTCTCCAGGTCCAGGTCGCCCGGAAGGTGATTACGAGTCATGTAGCCGACCGTGCGCGGGCTCAGCAGCCGGGCGCCGTCGAGTTCACCGGCCGGGCTGTCGGCCCGGTGCAGCAGCATCTGGGTGAAGCGGTGGTAGTCGGCCGCGGTGGACACCAGGCCGCCTCCCCCGCTGAGCATGACCGGCGGCGCCAGGGCCGCCTTGCCCACCGTGTCGGCCCGCCTCGCCCGGCCGCCCCGGTCTGGCGTATACAGCGCGGCCAGGCGCGGCGCTGCTTGTTCGTCGGCCCAGAAGGCGGTCTGGCTCATGCCGAGCGGGCGGAAGATCCTCGCCGCGAGGAACTCGTCGAACCGCTGGCCGGAGGCGACCTCGACGACCCGGCCCAGGACGTCGGTGGCTACCGAGTAATTCCACTCGGCCCCCGGCTGGAACAGCAACGGGAGGCCGGCCCACATGTCGCAGGCCTGCGCCAGGTCCACACCGGGCGGCGTACCCCACTCGAAGCCGGCCGCCCGGTACAGGGCATCCACCGGATGGGCCCGGTGGAAGCCGTAGGTGAGCCCGGCCGTGTGCGTGAGCAGGTGCCAGATCCGAACCGGTTCTACGACCGGGACCGTCACCTGGCGCAGGTCCGAACCCCCGGCGAACACGCGGACGTCGGCGAAGGAGGGGATGAACGCGCTGACCGGATCGGTGAGGTCGAGCCTGCCCTCCTCCAGCAGCATCATCACGGCGACCGAGGTGATCGGCTTGGTCATCGAGTAGATCCGCCAAACCGTGTCGTCCGTTACCGGCAGCCCGGCCTCCACGTCACGCGACCCGTACCTGGCCACGTACGCCAGGCGGCCGTACCGGCTCACGGTAATCAGCCAGCCCGGCAGGCGGCCGTCGTCGACGTAACGGGCGAAGTGCGCGTCGATCCGCGCCAGGCGTTCCGGGTCCAGGCCCGCCTCGGCGGGGTCCGCATCGATCTTGAGCTCCGTCATTGACTTGCCGCTTTGGCTAGCTCTTCCTTGCGGTCGGACGCGAACATGTGCACGTACTCCTGTCCGGACAGTTCCTGGATCGCGTTCATCACCTGGTCGGCGATCAGGCGGCGGGCCTGGCCAGGCGGCTGATCGGCCAGCTCCGGGGCGATCACCAGCGGCTTGCCGATCGTGACCCCGATGCGCCCGGGGCGCGGCACCACGTGGCCCGGCGGAAGGACGTGCCGGGTCCCGGACAGCGCGACCGGGATGACCGGCAGGCCGGACTTCAGCGCCAGCCAGCCCACGCCAGGCCGGCCCCGGTACAGGCGGCCGTCCGGCGACCTGGTCCCTTCGGGGTAGATGCCGAACAGCTTTCCCTCGAGTAGCAGGGCCAGCGCCGCCTCCAGCGTCTCCTGCGCGGCGCGCGGGCCGTCCCGGTCCATCTGCAACTGGTTCGTGGCCTTCAGGTACGCGGCCCACAGGCGCGCCGCGGGGCCGGACGCGGTGAAGTACTCGGCTTTGGCCGAGAACGTCACGGGGCGGTCAACCATCAGCGGCAGGAAGACCGAGTCGACCACCGACAGGTGGTTGGCCGCCAGGATCGCCCCGCCGGAGGCGGGGATGTTCTCCGCTCCGGTCACCTTCGGCCGCCAGATCGTGTGCAGGAAGGGGCCTACGACGATGCGCGATAGCTGGTACTGCACGGGTCACTTTCTGCGTCGGGGGCCGACGATCATGGTACGCGGCGGCGGCCAGGACGGCGATGCCCAGCGGCAGCGCCAGGGGGAGCGCGGCGGCCGGGACGAGGACCCCCGAGTCGTCGGCGAACCAGCCGATCACCGGCATCAGCCACAGCACGCCCAGGACCGGGCGGATCAGCGGCTCGGCCGCCTGCGCCAGCGGCACCGTCCTCAGCCTGAACCACGCGGGCCGCCACAGCATCAGCCCGGTCACCACCACCACGACCGGGACCAGCGGGCTGTACGCGCCGACCGCGAGCGAGCCGACGTTGGCGCGGAGCTTCCGCAGCAGCACGGCACCCGCGTGACCGTGCAGGACGTCACCGGCGAACGCCCCGAGGTGGGACTTCCCGGTGACCGGGGCGAAGTAGCTGATCAGCGCGAAGATCGCGAACAGGGCGAGCCCGCTGACCGCGACCAGGAGCACCCGCCGCCAGTTCAGCCGGATCCCGGCCACCGCCAGCAGGAGCAGAAGGAAACAGGGCACCAAGGCGATGGTCCCGCCCACCTTGGCGCCGAACCCCGGCCACCCCGAGGCGAACACCGCGAACAGGCCTACCAGTCCTACCGCCAGCACCGCGGGTCGGCGGGAGAGCGGGTACCTGCGCAGCGCGACGAGACCCAGCCAGGCCGCGCCGAACAGCGCCGTGACGCCGTAGATGCCCAGCGCCGCGTTGCCGATCCCGTAGTACCGCCCGGACTCGATCATCGATAGACCGAACGGCGTGTCGAGCTGGAGCCTCGATCCGGTCATCACGTCCAGGCCCAGCACGGCCAGGGTGAGTAGACATACCATGCCGAACGGCGCGAGCGGGTCCCGCCGGCGCGTCCCGGCCAGGGCCGCGAACGCGATGACCAGCGATAGCGCCGCCGCGATTCCGTACAGCCAGACCGCCGGATGGGCGAGCCGCCACCAGGGGACCAGGTTGGCCAGGAACGTCCCCGCCGGGACCGAGGCGGCGAACACCCCGGCCACCCGCCACGCGCCGGGCCGCCGCGCCAGCCCGAGCGCGCCGAAGACCACCGCGTCGGCCAGCAGGTAGGTCCAGAGGAAGGCCTGATGGGTGGATAGCCACGCCTGTTCGGCGGTGTCGCGGCTCACCAGCGACCGGATCGTCGCGTCCAGGGCGCCGCGATCGCCGCGGGTGAGCCGCGCGCCGACCGCTCCGGGCGGCGCGCTGCGGCCCAGCCAGCCCAGGACGCTGGGGGTCAGGTCGGTCAGCGTCACCAGGCCCGGCTGGCGGGTGGAGCTGGACTCGAGCAGGCCCGCCTGGTACCCGGGGCCGTCGACCAGGACCAACTGGAGGTGCGGGGGGCTGGCCGTCGAGCCGGGCGCGGTGACGAGGAGGGTGGCGCCGGAGGGCAGGTCGGCCACGATGCGGGCGAGTTCGGCGTCTATCGAGGCGGGTACCAACGCTCGTTCGGGATAACTGGTGGTTTCCAGGTCCACCACGGTCAGCGGGCAGCGGGACAGGACCGCGGCGGAGGTTTGCGACGGCGAAGGCAGGTAGGAGGCGACGTGCCCGGCGGGGTCGGCCAGGGCCAGCGCGGCGCCGGGGCCGACGGCGGTGGCGCAGGTGGCGCCGGCCGCCAGCGCCCCCCACGCGGGGCTGGTGTGGAACTGCTGGTTGTAGGACACCAGCGCGGGCAGGGCCGGGACGGCGGCCGAGGTCCCCTGCGGCACGACGGCGGGGAACGCGCCACAGGCGGCGCCGGGGTGGTCAGTCTGCGCGCGGGTTCCGGAGTTCAGGGTGAGCCAGGCGTCGGCCGGGCAGGTGAGCGGCTGGATGGCGTAGTCGGACAGGGAACCTACGGAGCCCTGGCCGGCCAGGCGCCAGAGCGTGGGCGTGGCGGAGGCGGAGACGTCGCTCCACCGCAGCCCGGGTATGCCGACGATGACGACGTGCCGGACCGGGGTGGCCGCGCTGGCCGGGTTGGCCGTGACGACCGCGGCCAGGGCGGCGAGCAGGCCGGCCAGCAGCGCCGGCCGCGCTGCACCCAGCCCCATCTTCACCGGCCTAACGTTATCCGGATGTGACCGGGTGTGGCATGATGCCGCGGTGTGACCCGGCCACGTCAGGAGGCGCAGATGCGGATCGGTGCGGGACTCGACATCAGGCTGGGCCTGGGGTTCGACGGGCTGCGGGAGGCGGGCCGGGAGGCGGCCCGGCTCGGTTTCGAGAGCGTGTGGACTCCCGCCCTGGGCGTCCCCGACGCCTTCCACGTGTGCGCCGCCTGGGCGCAGGATACGCCGCTGGTGACGGGGATTTCGGTCGTGCCGGCCGCCCGGATGTGGGGCCCGCTCGCGCTCGCGTGGCAGGCGGCTACGGTGGGCGAGATCTCGCGGGGCAGGTTCGTCCTCGGGATCGGAACGGGCGGGTACGGCCCGGATTTCTGGGCGTCGGTCGGCCAGCCGGACCGGCCGATCGCGGTCATGCGCGACTACCTGACGATCCTGCGCGGGCTGCTCGCGGGTGAGACGGTCACGCACGAGGGCCCGGCCCTGCAGGTGCAGGGCGCCTCGCTGGGCGTCCGGGACCTGCCTCGCGTGCCCGTGTACCTGGGGGCGCTCGGGCCGCAGATGCTGCGCCTGGCCGGCGAGCAGGCCGACGGGGCGCTGCTCAACTGGGCGACCCCGGCGCGGATCGCGCAGAGCCGCCGGCTGGTGGCGGAGGGGGCCGCGCGGGCCGGGCGCGATCCGGGGGACGTACCGCTGACCATGTACATCCGGGTCTGCGTCGACGACGACGTGGACGCGGCGCGCCGGGCGCTGGGCGCCCAGGTGCTGATGTATTCCATGGCCAGATCCGGAACGCCGCTGACGGCGGGCTACCGCGGGCTATTCGCCGAGATGGGATTCGGCGAGGTGCTGGCCGAGCTCGAGCAGCGGCAGCGTTCCGGGGAGCCCATGGGGGCCCTGGTCGACGCGGCACCAGATGAGCTGTTCAGCTCGGTCGGTTACTTCGGCCCGGCCGACGGTGCCGCGCGGGCGTACGCCCGCCTGGCGGAGGGCCTCGACGAGACGGTGGTCCGGATCGTGACCGCCCGGCCGGGGATGGAGCCGGTGGTGGCGGCCCTGGAGGCGCTCACGCCGGACCGGATCAGGGCTGCCGGCGGATAGTCACCGCCCGCAGCCACGCCACCGTTCGCTGGCCCCGGCCCGGGTGCCGCTCGGGGTGTGCTGAGGTGCGGAGCCGCTTAGCGCGGCGCTGCTGCTCGGCGCGGGCCAGCGCGTCACGCTGGCGTTCACTGCCGATCTGGCCGATGTTCTGGGAGTTCGTGTACATGGCGGTGATCACCTGCCGGCGGTGAGTTCGGTTAGGGACAGCCTGGAGTGCCGGAACGCCCAGCCGTGCAGGCCGTGGCCGGCGGCTAGCTCCAGTGCGGTGGGCGGGATCGCGAGGACGGGGCAGGACGCGCGGGCCAGGCAGTACCGGCCCACCTTCCCGCCGAGCAGGCGGATGGCGGTGCCGTGCCGGCCGGTCCCGATGACGAGCAGGTCACCCGGGTGGCTGGCCTCGCGGACGAGGACGGATCCGGCCTCGCCCCGTACCACCCGGGGCTCGGTGCGCACGTCGTCGGGCAGACCGCCGAACGCCGCATCCAGGGCGTCGGTCAGCCGCTTGTTGGCGTCGTCCACCCACACGCGCCGCAGGTAACCGGATGGGTGCCGCCGGTCGGCGACGTCCCCGCCGGGCGGGACCCAGGCGAGGACGGGGACGAGCGCGGCGTCCTGGCCGCGCGCCAGGACCGCGGCGTAGCGGAGGGCCTGCAAGTTCCGCGGGGACCCGCTCACGCCGGTGATGACACGGCAGAAAGTGGACATGTGTCGTCTCCCTTCGGCTGCCGGTGTGAATCGTCGTCGGAGTCGTGGTAGCAGGCGGATGTGGCGGCGGCGCGTGCCGGATATGGAGGCCAGATGGAGGCGGCATCTTCACACGTTCACCACGCTGACTGCACCGTGCTGCCGCTTCGGGCCGCTTCGATGGCCACCAGGGAACGCGCACCCGCAGGAGGGCATGTGACGGCCGATGACCTGATCGTCGCGGCGCCGTGGCTGGCCTTCGCGGCTGGCCTGGCCGTGATCGGCTGGCGGCTGGCCGCCAGCCGCGGTCGTCGCCGGCGGCGCGGCGGGCTGCCGCCACCCGACGCCCGGCCTGGGCCCGACGAAGCCGGTGACCGGCCTGGCTTAAGGCCGGCCGGTTGCGCAGAACGGCTGGTGACGTGATCGTTAAGGCGTAGAGGAACCGGTGCCGCGATTCGGGAGGCGGTGCTAGCCGATGACTGACAAACCCGGTGTGCGCGGCCAGGGCACGGTCGGGCTGCGCCTGGCGCTGACGTTCATCGCGGTGGCGGTGCTCGCGGTGGCGCTGGTGGCGGTACTGGCGGTGCTGTTTACCGACCGGGATATCGCGGTCCTGGTGCAGCAGCGCCGTGACGACCTGACCAGCGCGCTGGCGGCCGACGCGGTCTCGACGTACAACACCGGCAAGCCCGGCTGGTCCGACGTCGATCTCGCTCCCGCGCTGAAGCTGGCCAACAGCGACGGGGCGCAGGCTGCGGTGCTGGACGCCCAGGGCCGGGTGGTCGTCTCCACGCTGACCAGGGCGGGCGACTCCAGCGGGATCATCAGCCGCGAGCTGACCTCGGGCCCGGGCAATCAGCGGATCGGCACGCTGCTGGTCCGGTTTACCGGCCAGGGCCTGACCGCGTCGGTGTACAACCTGCGCGCCTCGCTGGTCCGCGCGGTGATCGGCGCGGCCGGGCTGGCCGCCGTGCTGGCGTTGCTCGCGGCGGTCCTGGTCTCCCGGCGCATCACGCGGCCGGTCACCCGGCTCATCGAATCGGTGCGGGCGATGGGCCGCGGAGACGAGCGGGCCCGGGTCGGCCAGGTGGCGGGTGCCCCGGCTGAACTGCGCGAACTGGCCGTCGCCTTCGACCAGATGGCCGATACCCTGACCGCGCACGAGCAACTGAGGCGGAACCTGGTCGCCGACGTCGCGCACGAGCTGCGGACCCCGGTGGCGGTGCTCCAGGCCAACACCGAGGCGCTCCTCGACGGACTCGTCGCCCATACTCCCGAGCAGACCGTCTCGCTGCACGAGGAGGTGCTCCGGCTGGGCCGGATGGTGGAGGACCTGCAAACCCTGGCCTCCGCCGAGGCGGCCGCGCTGCAGCTGAGCCGGCAACCGGTCGACCTGGCCGAGATCGCGGCGGAGGAGGCCGAGGAATGGGACGCCAGCTTCGCCGCCGCCGGAGTGGGCTTCACCAGCCGGCTTGAGCCCGCGCCGGTGCTCGCCGACCCGGGGCGGCTGCATCAGGTGATCACCAATCTGCTCAGCAACGCGCTGAAGTTCACCCCGCCCGGCGGGCAGGTCGCGATGGGCCTGTCCCGGGACGCCGGGCAGGCCCGGCTGGAGGTCAGCGACACCGGGCCCGGGATCAGCCCGGAGGACCAGATGCACGTATTCGACCGGCTGTGGCGCGGCCCCGGTGCCGCCCAGACCGCGGGCAGCGGCATCGGCCTGGCCGTCGCGGCCGAGCTCGCGCGCGCCCACGAGGGCCGCATCGAGGTGGCCAGCGAGCTCGGCCGCGGGTCGCGGTTCACCCTGGTCATGCCGCTGGCGTCCGCCGGCTAGCCCGTCAGCCGTCGCGGGCTCAGTCGCGGCTCAGCCGTCGCGGGCTCAGTCGTCGCGGGCTCAGTCGTCGCGGGCTAGGCCCAGCCGGTACCCGCCGCCCAGCACGGTCTGCACGATCTGAGGGTTACCGGGATCCTGCTCGACCTTGCGGCGCAGGTTCTTCACGTGGGAGTCGACGGTCCGCTCGTACCCCTCGAACTCGTACCCCCGCACCCGGTTGATCAGCTCGGCGCGTGAATACACCCGGCCGGGGACCGTGGCCAGCGCGACCAGGATCCCCCATTCGGTGGGGGTCAGCTCCACGCCGGCGCCCCGCACCGTCACCTCGCGGCGCGGCTCGTCGATGACCAGGACCCCGCCGCCGAAGCGGCCGGCGTTCGGCCTGGCCGAGGGCCCGCCGCGGCGCAGGATGGCCTGGACGCGCAGCACCAGTTCCCGCGGGCTGAACGGCTTGGTCACGTAGTCGTCGGCGCCGAGCTCGAGCCCGGCGATACGGTCCTCCTCGGCCGCCTTGGCGGTCAGGATCAAGATCGGCACCCATCCCGCGGGTGCGGCGGCGCGCAGCTCGCGGGCGACCGTCTCGCCGGACACGTCCGGCAGGCCCAGGTCCAGGACCACCAGATCCGGGGCGGCCGAGGCCGCCAGGATGATCGCTTCCGCGCCGGAGCCGGTCGACAGCACGGTGAACCCAGCGCGCTCCAGGTAGGACCGGACGAGCTCCCGGAGCTTCCGCTCGTCCTCCACCAGCAATACCGTTGCCGTCATGGCCGCTCCTCAGGCTGCCCGTTTCTCCACACGAACACCACGGCAGGGGCATCCCGCTTCCATTGTCACGGGATCTGATCCGATGATGAAGCTCACTATGGCCGCCGCCGTCCGCGTCCGGAGGACCGCCGTCCGTATCCTGCGAATTTTCGCCGACACCTGTGACGCAGCAGTGTACGTATGGGAGAAATCCCTCGTCGCGCCGCAGGCATCGGCGTACCGCAAGTCATGATGCGACGCCTCCCGGCCTGGTTGCGGGCCGTCCCGGTCGGCATTGTGCTGGTGGCCGCCTCGTCCTGCGGCACCAGCACTCCGGCTGGGCCTTCGGGCCCGCCCTCGAGTTCCGCCGCGCCGACGGCGTCGGCGCCGGGAGGCGCGACCGGTTGCGACACCGGCGCGTGGCGTTCCGCCCCGGTCAGCGTCACTCATACGGTGCCGACGCCTGGCCTGCCGGTCGTCACCGCCATCAGGACGGCCGCGCATCCCGAGTGCGGCTACGACCGCCTCGTGCTCGACCTCACCGGGCCGGTGCCGAGTTACGACATCAGGTACGTTACTGCGGTCATTGCCGACCCGTCCGGGGAGCCGATTACGTTGCCCGGGCGCGCCTACCTGCTGATCACGCTGCACGAGGCCCAGGCGCATAACGACTCCGGGGTATCCACCATCGTTCGGGCTAAGCAGACCGTTGACTACCCGGTGCTGAAGAGCTACGCGGTGGCCGGGGACTTCGAGGGCGTCTTCACCGTGGCGCTCGGCCTGACCGGCACGACCAGTATCCGGGTCGGCGAGCTACCCGGCCACCTCTACATCGACGTCAGAGCCTGAGCTCGGGTCAGCCTGGCAACCCGTACTGGCGGCGCAGCACAGCGTCGTAGGCGCGGGCCGGGAGGACCTGATTCAGGGCGACGAGGCTCTTCGCGACCGGGTTGATGAGATAGCGGGGTCGCGGTCGGCGGGCGGTGACCGCCTGGGTGATGACCTTGGCTACATCCTCGGATGTGGAGCCGAGCCGGCCGACCAGCCCGGCCTGGGTCCGGCCGAACGAGGCGCCGACCGCGGCCTTGTACGTCGCGTAAGGGTCATCATCGGTGGGCGCGGCGGCGGACAGCGACGCGGCGGCCACGTCGTTCCAGGGCGTCTTGACCGGTCCGGGCTCGATCAGCACGACGTCGATACCGAACTGGGCGACCTCCATCCGCAGCGCGTCACTGAGCGCTTCGACCGCGTACTTGGAGGCGTGGTAGAAGGCTCCGCCCGGCAGGGTGATCCGGCCGCCCATCGAGGACACGTTGAGAATGCGGCCCGGCCGATCCCTGACGAGCAGCCGGTAATCAGCACCGGCACTGAGCGTGTCCCGTTGATCATGTGATGCAAGCCCCTTCCGCGTCGCCGCCAGGATTAGATAACCACAGCAGTGTCGATCTGGGCCTGGCGTGTTCGTGTAGGTGGCGAGCGGCCGGTGACGCGCCGGCCAGCCAGGGATGGGAGAGGGATATGAGCAGGATCGTGGTAACCGAGTTCATCTCGCTCGATGGCGTCATCGAGGAGCCCCGGTGGACGTTCCAGTTCGAGCGCGGCCCCGACGGCATGCAGTTCAAGGTCGATGAGCTGTTCGACTGCGACGCGCTGCTGCTGGGCCGCGTGACCTACCAGGGTTTCGCGCAGGCCTGGCCGTCTATGGGGACCGACGATTTTGGCCAGCGGATGAACAGCATCCCCAAGTACGTGGTCTCCTCGACGCTGACCGACGCCGAGGCGGACTGGGGGCCTACCACGGTGATCCGGGGCGATGTCGTCGCCGAGGTCACCCGGCTGAGGGCGCAGCCTGGCGGCAACCTCCTACTGGAGGGCAGCGCTCAGCTCGCCCAGACCCTCATCGCTCACGGCCTCGTCGACGAGTACCGGCTCATGCTGTTCCCGATCATGCTGGGCGCCGGCAAGCGGCTGTTCCCGCCGGAGGTGAAGGAGCCCGCCACGCTCACGCTGGCCGACGCGAAGCCCGATCGGGACGGCGTCATGCTGCTGACGTACCATCCCGCGCACGCCGGTTAGCGATCGAAAGTGACGGCCAGCCGGGAGATGAGCTGGCCGTCCCAGGTCAGCTCCATGGTGCCGCCATGATGACCTCCAAGCTGGAGTCATTCGCAGGTTATCGGATCCGAAGGGCTTCAGCTAGGCAGCGGCGCCGAGCGAGCGCGGGCCGGTGCTTTGGCGTCGGCGGCCTCGACTGGCCGTTCTAGCAGGTGCCCCTGGCCGTATTCGCAGCCCATTGATATCAGCAGATCGCGCTGGGCCTCGTTTTCGATTCCCTCGGCGATCACGGTCAGGCCAAGTGTCTTGGCGATCTTGATGATGATTTTCACGATCGCGAGCCGCTGCTCGGAGACGGCCATGCCCGCCACGAACATGCGGTCTATCTTGAGGATGTCAATGGGCAGGTCCTGAAGGTTCCCGAGGGACGAATAGCCGGTGCCGCAGTCGTCGATCGCGAGCCTGATCCCGATGCTCTTCAGCTCCATCAGGTCGGCGCGGATGCGGCCGTCTCGGTGTAGCAGGACGCTTTCGGCGAGTTCCAGCACGAGCGCGGATGGGGCCAGGCCGGATGCGGACACCACTTTCCGAACGTCGGCGAGGAATCTGGGGTCGGCGAACTGGCGGGCGGACACGTTCACGCTCACGTACAGCGGGGGCTGGCGTGGGAGGCGCTGCTGCTGCCGACGGATGTCGGTCACCGCCTGGTGGAGGACCCACGAACCGAGCGGGACGATTTGGCCGGTCTCTTCGGCCAGCGGGATGAACTGCCCGGGGTTAAGCATCCCCCAGCGCGGGTGCGGCCAGCGCACCAGCGCCTCGACGCCGGCCAACTCATCACTGCGAAGCGCCACGATGGGCTGGTACACGAGGGTGAACGCGGAGGTCCTGATCGCTTCGCCGATCGCCACCTCGAGTTCTCGCCGTTTAGCCAGGTTTGTGCCGCCTTGTGCCCGGCGGCTGCCGTTGCGAAGCGCGGCGTCGCGGAGGGCCGCCCGCGTGGCTTCCGCCGATGTTGGCGCCGAGCCCGGCTGCAGGCGGGGATGCCTTTCCATCGTCCATGGCTGGCGCGTGCTGCAGCGCGCTGCCGATCTCCTCGACCAGCGCCTCCAGCCGCTCGGCTGCGGCGGCCCGCTTCACCTGCTCCGCCGCGATCTGGTCCGCCGCCTGCCGGATCTGCCGGATGGCGCCCTCCACCTGGTCGGCCGCCGACTTCTGCTGCTGGGCGGCAAGCAAGGACTCCTCCAGCATGGTCGCGGTCGACGCCATCAGTTCGGCTACCTCACGGGCTTGCCCGATGCCTTGCTCGGTCGCCAGGATCGTGGCGTTCGTCTCCTCCCGGACGCCGGAGACGATCTCCCTGATCGACTCGGCCGACCGAACCGAGCGCTCCGCGAGCTTCCGCACCTCGGCGGCGACCACGGCGAAGCCCCGGCCGGCCTCGCCCGCCCGTGCCGCCTCGATGGCGGCGTTCAGGGCCAGCAGGTTGGTCTGCCCGGAGATGTCGCTGATCAGCTCCAGTATCTCGCCGATGCTTTGCGCCCGCTCGCCGAGCGACAACGCCCGCGACGCGATGACCTCGACCTGCTCCTGCATGTCGCGCATGGTGCCGCCGGTGCGCTCGACAGCCTTGGCGACGGCGTGGACGTTGTCGGTGATGGCGGCCGCGGTGGCCGCGAGTTGCTCGATCGTGGCGGAGGTCTGCGTGACCGCTGCCGATTGCTCGCTGGTCGCGGCCGCCGCGCTCGTGGCCGCCGCCCGCAGCTCGCCGCCTACGTCGCCCAAGACGGCCGCGGCCGACCTGAGCGGCGCGAGCAGCGCGTAGCGGTCCGCCAGGTGTCCGAGGGTCTCCCTCAGGCCGTCCTCGCGCCGGGCGGACATCCCGATGCTCCGCCTCATCCCGCGCACGGACACGGCCAGCCGGATGCCGGCCAGCAGGAGTGCGGTGGTCGCGAGGCCGAGCGCGAGCCGGCTCGTTGCATGCAGGTTCCCGACGAACAGAACGGCCAGCGCGCAGGCTGCGCTGACCCCGGGAATGACGAACGAGGTCGGCTTCTGATCCTCCTGCGGGCCGTCTGGCTGCGACGGTAGCCAGACCGAGATCGACAGCAGGAGCAACGACGTCGGCCAGGCGATCCCGTTGGAAACGAAACCGACCAGGGATGCCCCGAACGACGTCCCGAACAGATTGGCGCTGTCACCTACGGCATTGACGGCAAGTCCCGTGGCCATCAACAGCCACGGTGCCTTCCGCCTGCCCGTTATCACGGTCGACCCGCCCATGATCAGGCTGAGCAGCAGCACGTCCCCGATCGGGTAGGCCAGGTTGGTCGCGGTCGCGGCGGCATCGCCGCCCGTCAGGCGAAGGACTCGGTCGAATAGGAAGGCCGCGCACACCGCGGCGGTACCCGCGCTCGCGACCGCGCCGTCCAGCCAGTCCAGGGTGGTGAGCCGCTGGGCATCCCCGCGGATGTAGAGCACGACCGCCACGTAGGCCAGCGGGTAGAACCCGAGGTAGAAGGCATCCGCCGCGGAAGGGATCGGCGGGCTGGCGCCTCCCAGCGACTCCGCCGTCAGCGCGAAGTCGCCCAGCGCCCAGGTGGCGATAGCGACGCCAAGCGTCAGCGCCACTGCGCGTCCCGGCCGGCGAGCCACCCCACGGGCGAGGCACAGGGCACCGGCGGCCAGCTCAAAGCTGGCCGCCCCCCAGCCGCTGACGAGCAGCGAATTCCCGCTAGGGCCCCGGACGACCAGGAACGCGAGGTAACCCACCAAGAGCACGCCCATGAACGCATACGTGGTCACCAGCACGGTCCTGGCGCGATCGCCCGCCCAGCGGGTGTGGTCGAGCCACCCCGGCTCGCTGGGTTTGCCCACGTCGAGCCCGGCGATGACCGCCCACCGGGATGGATCCTGTTCAGCCACAAGGCGCATTGTAATTCAGTAGTTACGATATGTAACTAGCTGGATCGCCGAGCTGTATTCCATCTGAACTGGAGCCGCACCCTGTACGAAGTGCGCAGCAGCCTCGCCTTCGAGCACGGTTCTGGTCGCATACGTGCTGATAAGGTGAGTATGGGTGGGGTGGTGAGCGCAGATGCCGGGTGACATCGCGTTCGTGCGCGTGCTGGGACCGATCCAGGTCGTCACCACCTCGGGGCTCGCGCTCGATCTGCCCAGCGCGAGCCAGCGGCGGCTGCTGGCCCGGCTGGCCGTGGACGCCCCGCGGGGGCTGCGGGTGGACCTGCTCTGTGACGCGCTCGCGGTCTCGCCGGGCGCGTTGCGGACGATTGTGTCGCGACTCCGCAGGGGTTTCGGGGACAACATCGTCGTGGCGTCGCAGGCTCGGTATCGTCTCGCCGCTCCCGTCGACGCCGCCTTGTTCGCCACCTTGCTGTCGCAGGCGGCGGCGGATGACGACCGGATCGGGACGCTCGAACGCGCGCTGGCGCTGTGGACGGGCCCGGCGTTCGAGGAGTTCGCGG
This sequence comes from uncultured Actinomycetes bacterium, assembly GCA_963795795.1. GTDB lineage: Bacteria > Actinomycetota > Actinomycetes > Streptosporangiales > Streptosporangiaceae > Palsa-504. The sequence goes on from CAWCJS010000007.1 coordinate 316,787, forward strand.
TCGAGGCCTGGGCCGAGCCCGAAGTCGCCCGGCTGGCTGAGTTGCACGCGGCGGCGGTCGAGGACCACGCCGTCGAGCTGATCGTCGCGCGACGGTGGGCGGAGGCGATTGCGGAGCTCAAGGCGCACGTCTCGGTGCATCCCTTGCGGGACAGGCCGTGGGGTCTGCTGGTTCAGGCGCTCGGCGGCGCCGGGCGCCAGGCCGACGCCCTAGCCGCGTTCGGGGAGTACCGGGCCTATCTGGCCGAGTGGGTCGGGACCGAACCGTCAGCCGGGGTGCGCGGCATCCAGCGGCGGATCGCGGCCGGGTGGGACGGGATCGAGGAGCAGGGCCAGCCGGCGCGGTCCGCGGGGCCGTCATCCTGGCGCGGGAACGGCTGGCTGCCGTTGCAGGCCGAGCTGGCGCGGGGGCCGGCCCTGGTCGGGCGGGCCCGCGAGCTCGAGTTGCTGGCCGCAGAGGCGGCTCAGGTAAGCGGGTCAGGCTCACGGACCGTCATCGTGGAGGGCGAGGCGGGGATCGGCAAGACAACTATGCTGGGCGCGTTCGCCCGCGCGGTACGAGACGAGGGCGCAGCGGCAGTGGTCTACGGGCGTTGCCAGGACGGGCCCGCCGTGCCGCTAGAGCCATTCCGCTCGCTGATCGGGCACCTGGTCGAGCACGCGCCGGCGGACGTGCTGCGGGCACACGCCAGCCACTGCGGCGGGCACCTGGTCCGCATCGCGCCACGCCTGGCCGACCGCATCGAACTTTCCGGCGCTCCGGTCAGCGACGAAGCCACCGACCGGCACCTGCTGTTCGAGGCGGTCAGCGATGTGCTGTCACGACTGGCCGCGATCAGCCCTCTCGTGGTTCTGCTCGACGACGTTCAGTGGGCCGAGCCGACCGCGGTGCAGTTGCTCCGTCACCTGGGCCGTGCTCTGGTCAATGTGCCGGTGCTGCTGGTCCTGTCCGCTCGCGATACCGACGAACGGCGCTCGAGCGAGTTGCGGGCTGTGCTCGCCGACCTCGAATGCCGTCCCGGGCGCCGCATCTGCCTGGGTGGCTTGGACGACGACGAGCTGGCTGACCTGACGGCTTCGCTGCTCGCGGTCAACGCGGCCGCGGTGACCTCGGCGGTTTCCGCCCGGCTGCGCGATCAGACCGCCGGGAACCCGCTGTATGCCACCCAGCTGGTCCGTCACTGGGCCGAGTCAGGGTACCTGGCGCTCGCTGCGACCGAGGTCGAGTTCACCGACGGTGCGACGGGTGACGAGGTCCCGGCAAACCTGCGCAATCTCCTGTGGAGCCGCGTCAGCTCGCTCGGGGGACCAGGTGGTGGAGGTGCTCTCGGCGGCCGCTGTGCTGGGGACGCAGTTCGCGGTGGGCGCGGTGATCGACATGGCCGGGATCTCCGACAGCCCGGGCCAGCTCTGACCGCCGTTCATGCTTCACCGGCACGGTACGACGGGCCTGGGGGCCCGCACCGGTGGGGCGGCTAGATCATGATCAGCAGCATGAGGGCCATGGTGACGCCCATGGCGATCCGGCAGCCGGTGGCTACCCACGGGGCGAGCAGGCCGGTGCCGTCCGCCGGACCGCTGGCCGGCGGAACCTGGGCGATCCCGGCTGGCTCCGCGGCAGGCCCGGCGGTCACGGTGGCGCCTGCCGTCCCGGAGACCGCGGCGGCACGCGGTCCGGCCACCCCGGTACTGGCTGCCGTCGCCCCGACGCCGACCAGCACCGGGCCGGGCGATGCCACGCGGACAGCCGCGAGGGTGTAATGCCCGCTGGCACCGGGACCGGAGAGCTGGTCCAGGTCCCAGATGCTGTACCCGATCAACGCCAGCGCGAAGACGAACGCCAGGAACGGCAGCTGCAGGCTTCCCATGCCGCTTATACCGCCGGCCATGCCACCCATGCCACCCGATCGGTGCGCTGCAGGCGCCGTGAAGGCCACGAACATGTAAAGCATGGCCCCGGCGTGGATCAGGTGCGGGGCACAATGCCCGCCCGCCAGCGCGCGGACGCCGCTGACCCGGGCGTCCCGGATGACCCGGTAGCCGAACCAGGCCGTCATCACGGCGAAGATCACCGACCAGGCGCCGTTCGGCAGCGTCTGCAGGCTGGCGGTCAGCATGCCCGCCATCGCGATGGCCATCAGCAGGTGCGCGACGTCGATGTCGGCCAGAGCGGCCCGCCGCGCCCGGTGCTGCCACGGGCGCGCCGCGACCAGGCGGCCCGCGCTCACCGCCGCGACCAAGAGCATGATCGCGGCGAAGATGTCCAGGATCCACGAGGGAATCATGATGCCGTCCTCCCCTCGCCAGCGCCAGCCGAGTCCGCGTGCGCCAGGGCCGGGGCGGTATCTGTCGGCGCCCTGACCGCGACCCGGGCCGGCCAGTAGGTGATGGCCAGCAGGATGAGCAGCAGCCCGGAGTTGGGGTCGGTGCCCCCGCCGGTCAAGATGGTCCCGAAGGCCTCGCCGAACACCCAGATCGCCGCGGCCACTACGAGAGCCAGGATCAGGGTCGCCCTGGCGGCAGGCGGCGGGAGGTACACCCCCACGGCGATGATGACCAGGGCGACGGCGAGCACGATCGAAGCGGCCAGGCCCTGGTGGGCGACGAGCGCGGCGGCGCCGCGGTCCAGAGCGGCCAGCCAGCCGGGCTCGCCGCTCTCCATGCCCGCGATCATGCCGTTCAGCGCCCGCGGCGCCCGGTTCCCCGGCAGCAGCGCGAAGTAGGCCAGGCTGAGCCAGAGCACCAGCCACAACGCCTGCGCGACCGGAGTCCCCACGGCCCGCGCCGCGGCAAACCGCGCCGGGTTGCCGCCACGGTCGGCCGGCCACAGCAGGACGGCCAGGAGCGCGTAGATGATCACCGCGCCCGGGGCGCCGTTAACCGGGCTCGCGTTGCTGGTCAGCACCATCCCCAGCCCTTCGCCGAACCACCACACGCCAAGAGCCCAGGCGATCGAGGCCGCCAGTGCCAGCCGCACCGTCGGCCGCCACGCGATCCCGATCGCGAGCAGCAGCTGGATGGTGGCGAAGATCGAGTTCAGCAGCACGGCGTGATGCTCGACGAGGGTGGCGTTCCAGTTGATCGGGCTCGCCACCACGCCTGGGTTGCCTGCCGACGTCCCTTCAATCATCTGGCTGAACGCCCTGGAGAACATGAAGGACTGGTACTGCAGCAGCGCGTCGAGCAGCCATATCCCGGCCAGCGCCAGCTGCAGCACCCGCCTGGCGTCTGGCGTGCCCCGGGACGCCTCGGCCCCGGCACCCAGCCTGCCCCGCCTCACGGGACGGACGCCCGTGGCGGCGATCTCGCTCATCCGGTTCTCCTTGCCTGCCCGGCCCGGGCGTCCAAGCCCAGGCTGATGTCACTCCCGGACATTCGCCGTCGAGAAACCCGGGCCGCCGTAGTGGACTCTCACGGGCCCGAGGGAATGCCAGGGAAAATACTATAGGCCGCTTTTCTGCGCTTCAAGAGTTAGCCGGAAGAAAGGTTTCCTTTTACTGATTCTAGCCAAGAACATGCAGCTAGACATGCCTGTAGTTGGCATATACATCGACTCGCTGGAAACCCTCCCGTGGTATTTTATAAACCGGGGGAGGGTATTCGGAGAACCCTGCCCGGGTATTAGCTTCGGAGTAAGGAATGACAGCCTTCCGTCGGCTTGGCCGCAGTTCATAAGGTGATCACGGCGGCGCGGGGAACAGGCGGCCGCGATGCCATGGTGAAGCTACGAGTTGACAACAGAGAGGATTAGCGCATGAGCACGCCCACTACCTGCGAGAACCCGGAGTGTACCTGTGATCCGTGCAGCTGCGTGGAGTGCCACTGCGGCGATGCGGCGCGCACGTGCGGCAACCCGAAGTGCACCTGCGCCAACTGCACCTGCGTCGACTGCACCTGCGGCCAGTGAGCGCCCGGTAAGGCGCCGGGCGCGAGCCCGGATTCCAGCGGCAGGCCGGCGTCCCGCCAGGCCACTACGCCGCCGGCCAGGCTGGCCGCGTCGTGCCCGGACTGCCTGAGGAAGGTGGCCAGGCGCCGGACAACTCGGCAGTGATCGCATCAATGACCGGCCGCGGCTTCTGCGTGGTGGCGGCGCTGTCCAGGTAGACAACCGCGGGATCAGCGATCAGCGCTGGGAATTGCTCCCGCGCCAGCGCCGGGATCATCTCGGGGCCAGGGGACGTGACCGGCACGGGGCGCCACGGCTTGACAAGGACGAGGCTGACCTTCTTACAGTGACCCCGCCCGTCAGCGGCGACAAGACGCCCCGGGGGTATAACCCGCTCAGCCGGCGAACTCGTACCCGGCTTCCTCGACGGCCTCCCGCAGCGGAGCGTCGCCGGGCAGCGGGTCGCCGGAGATGCGGACGGTGCCGGCGGCGACGTCGACCTCGACCCCGGTGACCCCGGGAAGCTTGCTGATCTCGGCCCGGACGGCGCTGGCGCAGTGGTCGCACGTCATGCCGGTGACCGCGATGGAACGCGTAGACACGCCCACCATCCTAACTCCAGTGGCCCGGGCTGACTCCGACGTCGTGTAGTACATGGAGTACCGTGTGGCCAGGCAGGACCCGTTCGTGACGTATTCGTCCTCGTCGGGGAGGTGGCATGACATTTGCCTCATGTTCAGGTCTGCGCCTCGACCCGGAGGTTACCCTTGACGCATCCTGTCATCGTGGCGACCGGCAGGTCCGTGAGGTGATCGGGTGATCCGCGAGGCCAAGCTCCTGGGATTCCTGATTCTGCTCGCGGCCATCTTCCTGGGCGCCCATGCGGCCGGGGCCCGTCTGGGCCCGGTCTCGACCAGCCACTCCCAGGTCAGCTACCCGGGCCAGGGTGGCGGCGGCATGGGTGGTATGAACATGGGTGGCGGCGATCATGCCGGTCCAGGCCAGGACACCGCGCCCATCGTGAAGCTGCGCGGCGGCAGCCCGTGAGCGACACGGGAACGCGCGTGAGCCAGCCCCAGACCGCCGCCGCGGAGACGGCGGGCGTCCAAGACGAGTTCATCGTGGGCGGGATGACCTGCGGGGCGTGCGCGGCCCGGATCGAGCGGCGGCTGAACCGGCTGGACGGCGTGGCGGCCACAGTCAACTACGCCACTGGGCGAGCCTACTTCACCAGCACTGGCGGGCGCGACTCGGCCGAACTCATCGGCGTGATCAAGTCCGTCGGCTACACCGCGGAACACCCCGCCCCGCCGTCCCCGGACGGCCCGCCCGGCGCCGACCCGGCGACCCGGGCGCTGGCCCGGCGGCTCATCCTGTGCATCCCGCTGGCCGCGGCGGTCATCGTGCTGTCGATGGTGACGGCCGCGCAGTTCTCCGGCTGGCAGTGGGTGAGCCTGCTGTTGGCCCTGCCGGTCGCCACCTGGGGAGCCTGGCCGCTGTACCGGGCCGCGTGGTACGGGCTCGGTTACGGCGCCGCCACCATGGACACCCTGGTCAGCGTGGGCGTTGCCGCGTCCTTGTGCTGGTCGGTGTACGCGCTGCTGTTCGGCGGGGCGGGCATGACCGGGATGAAGATGTCGTTCGCCTTCACGTTCGGCCAGGCCAGCGGTAACACGCTGTACCTGGAGGTAGCGGCCGGGGTGACGGCGGCGGTGCTGGCCGGGCGGTACATCGAGGCCCGGGCCCGGGACCGGTCGGGCCTGGCCTTGAGCGCGCTGGCCGCGCTGGGGGCCAAGACGGTCGCGGTGCTGCGCGACGGGTCCGAACGGCGGGTCCCGGTGGAAGAACTCGCGGCCGGGGACCTGTTCGTGGTCCGCCCGGGGGAGAAGATCGCCACCGACGGGGTCGTGGCCGAGGGCAGCTCGGCGGTGGACGCGTCGCTGGTCACCGGCGAGTCGATGCCGACCGAGGTCGGCCCGGGCGACCCGGTGACCGGGGCCACGGTGAACATGAGCGGCCGGCTGGTGGTGCGGGCCACCCGGGTCGGCTCGGACACCCTGCTGGCGCAGATCACCCGCCTGGTCAGCCAGGCGCAGGCCACCAAGGCCGGCGCGCAGCGGCTGGCCGACCGGATCGCCGCGGTATTCGTCCCGTGCGTGATCGCCGTCGCCACCGCGACGCTGGGGTTCTGGCTCGGCGCGGGGCTGCCCGCGGCGTCCGCCTGGAGCGCCGCGGTCGCGGTCCTGGTGGTCGCCTGCCCGTGCGCGCTCGGCCTGGCCACCCCGACCGCCCTGCTGGCCGCGGTAGGCCGCGGCGCCGAGCTCGGCATCCTGATCAGCAGCGCCCAGGCCATCGAGACGGCGGGCCGGATCCGGACCCTGGCGCTGGACAAGACCGGCACCCTGACCACCGGCACGATGACCGTGCTGGCCGTCATCACCGACGGCACCGCCGAGGATGACGTCTTCCGGCTGGCCGGCGCGGTGGAGGATGCCTCCGAGCACCCGGTCGGACAGGCCGTTGCCCGGGCCGCCGCGGCCCGCCTGGGGTCCCTCCCGACGGCCGGCGACCTTCACCGCGCTGCCCGGTGCCGGGGTGCGCGGCACCGTCGGGGACCGCGAGATCACGGTCGGGAGCCCGGACCTGTTCGCCAGGCTCTCCCTTACCGTCCCCGCCCCACTCGGCCAGGCCGCCCTGGCTGCTGAGGAGGCCGGCCGGACTGTTGTGCTGGCCGGCTGGGACGGGCAGGCGCGCGCCGCGCTGGTGGTCGCCGACCAGCTCAAGCCGCACGCCGTCGAGGCGGTGACCCGGATCACCCGCCTGGGCATCCGGCCGCTCCTGATCACCGGCGACAACGAGCACGCCGCCCGTTCGGTGGCCGCCGAGCTGGGTATCCCGGCCGCCGGACGTCCTGGCGGCGGTCAAGCCTGACGGCAAGGTGGAGGCTGTCGCGGAGCCTGCAGGCCGGCGGGACCGCGGTCGCCCTGGCCGGCGACGGGGTGAACGACGCCGCCGCGCTGGCCCAGGCCGATCTGGGCATGGCCGTCGGGACCGGCACCGACGCGGCCATCGGCGCCGCCGACCTCACCCTCGTCGGCGGCGACCCGCTGAGCATCGTGGTGGCCGTGGAGCTGGCCCGGGCCACCCAGGCCGTGATCCGCGCCAACCTGGCCTGGGCGTCTGGCTACAACCTGGTCGCGATCCCGCTAGCCGCTCTGGGCTACCTCAACCCGCTGTTCGCCGGCGTCGCGATGACAGCCAGCTCGCTGATCGTGGTCGGCAACAGCCTGCGGCTGCGCCGCTTCCGCCCCCGCCCGGCCAGGGAGCAGGGCCGTGCGTGACCTGCTCCGTGCCGCTGCCGGCCCGGTGATCTGCGCGGTCCTGGTGACCGGGCTGCTGGCCGCATGGGCCGGCACCGGCGGGGGCGGCACGCTTACCCGGATCCGGCTCCAGGTCACCCAGGCCGCCGTCCCCATGCGCGCGTTCACCCCGCAGGCAGCCGACGCGAAACGTACCGCGACCACGTTCGTGACCATCAGGAACCTCAGCGGCACCACCGATGAGCTCATCGCCGCGCGCAGCCCGTTCGCCCGCAGCGTGGTGCTGACCCGGCGGACCGGGTCGGCCGGGCCGTCGGCACAGGTCGGCGCGCTGGTCATCCCCGCGCACGGAACCCTCACGCTGACCCCGTTCGGTGCTGACCTGGTGCTCCAGCAGCCATCCCCGTACGAATCGCTGGCCACCGTGCCGCTTACGCTGACCTTCCGCCACTCCGGCACCATCACCATCGAGGCGACGGTCACCGGCCCGGGCACGCCATGACCGGTCCCGTGACGGCGGGTACCGTGACCGACATGGTCACCGCCGCCGCGGAGACGACCCAGGGGGTCCAGGTCGAGCTGGTCATCGGCGGAATGACCTGTGCCGCGTGCGCTGCTCGGGTCCAGGCCCGGCTGAACAAGCTGGATGGCGTCACCGCGACCGTCAATCTTTCTACCGAACGCGCCTACGTCTTCGCCCCCGCCACCATCTCTACGCCAGATCTCATCGCAGTGGTCGAGTCGGCCGGCTACACCGCGCAGGTGGCCCGCCCGGCCGGGCCGGACGCGGGGGCCGGGGCCGAACAGGCCGCGGTGCGGCGGCTGCGCCGACGGCTGACGCTGGCGCTGGTGTTCTTCGTGCCGCTCACCGACCTGTCTCTGGTGCTGTCGATCTTCCCGTGGACCAGGTTCCCCGGCTGGCAGTGGCTGCTGGTGGCGCTGGCCGTGCCGGTGGCGACCTGGGCGGCGTGGCCATTCCACCAAGCGGCGCTGCGCAACGCCCGCCACTTGTCCTCCTCGATGGACACTCTGGTCTCGCTGGGTATCGTGGCCGCCTGCGGCTGGTCGGCGTACGCGATGTTCGTGCTGGACCGCGGCGCGGGCCAGCTTGGCGGCCTGCAGTACCTGCTGCACGGCTCCGGCGGCGGCATCTACCTTGAGGTCGCCGCCTCGGTCACCACGTTCCTGCTGGCCGGGCGGCTCTACGAGGCCAAGGCCCGGCAGACCGCCGGGCAAGCCATGCGCGACCTAGCCGCGGCCAGCGCCCGGGACGTCTGCGTCCTGGCCGACGACGGAACTGAGCAGCGGATCCCGGCCGCCCTGCTGCGAGCGGGGCAGCGGTTCGTAGTTCGCCCCGGGGAGCGGATCGCCGCCGACGGCGAGGTCCTGTCCGGCCAGTCCGCGGTGGACCGGAGCATGATGACGGGCGAGTCGGTCCCGGTCGACGCCGCCCCCGGCGACGCCGTGACCGGCGGGACCATCGCGCTGACCGGACGCCTGGTGATCCGCGCCGACAAGGTCGGCGCGGACACCCAGCTGGCCCGCCTCATCACGATGGTGGAGCAGGCCCAGGCAGGCAAGGCCGGCATCCAGCGGCTGGCCGACCGGATCTGCGCCGTGTTCGTCCCCGCCGTGCTGGCCTGCTCGGCGCTGACCCTGGCCGGCTGGCTGGCGGCCGGGAGCCCGGCGGGCCACGCGTTCAGCGCTGCGCTGGCCGTGCTGATCATCGCCTGCCCCTGCGCGCTGGGCCTGGCCACCCCGGCCGCCCTGGTAGTGGCCTCGGGCCGCGGCGCCCAGCTCGGAATCTTCATCAAGGGCTACCAGGCCCTGGAGTCCTCCCGCGCCATCGACACGGTGGTGCTGGACAAGACCGGCACCGTCACCACCGGCCAGATGACCGTCACCGGCGTTCTCGCCGTCCCCGGGGTGAGCCGCACCGACCTGCTCCGGTTCGCGGGCTCGGTGGAACAGGCCTCCGAGCACGCCGTCGCCGCCGCCATCACCGCCCTGGCCACGGCCGAGGCGGCATCGCTGGGTGCCGCCGACGGTTTCCGGGCGCTTCCCGGCCTGGGCGCCCGCGGCACCGTCGGCGGACACCAGGTCACCGTCGGCCGAGCCACGCTGTTCGCCGATGTACCACCGACCGTAGCCGCGTGGTGCCGTAAGCAGGAGCAAGCCGGATGCACCACGGTCCTGGTCAGCTGGGACGCGGAGGTCCGCGGCGCCCTAGCCGTCCGGGACACGGTCAAGCCGTCGGCCGCGCCGGCCGTCGCCCGCCTGCGCGGCCTGGGTCTGCGCCCCGTCCTGCTCACCGGCGACAACGCCGCCACCGCGCAAGCCGTGGCCGCAACCGCCGGGATCGGCGAAGTCCTCAGCGAGGCGCTGCCCGCGGCCAAGGCCCAGGTGATCACGGATCTGCAGGCCGGGGGCCATCCGGCCGCCATGGTCGGAGACGGCGTCAACGACGCCCCCGCCCTGGCCGCCGCCCAGCTCGGCCTGGCCTTGGGCTCCGGTACCGACGTGGCCATCGTCGCCGCCGACATGATCCTGCTCCGCGACGACCTAGACGCCGTACCCGACGCCATCACGCTAGCCCGGGCCACCTTCACGACCATCCGCCGCAACCTGGCCTGGGCCTTCTGCTACAACATCCTGGCCATCCCGCTGGCCGCCCTCGGCTTCCTCAACCCCCTGGTCGCCGCGGCCACCATGACCCTCTCTTCCGTCTTCGTCGTCTGGAACAGCCTCCGCCTGCGCCGCTTCGCCGCCCGCCCCGGTAAACCTTCCCAGGAGGGGATACAGCCGGGAGCCCTGCATCATCGTGAGGTCTTCCCCTAATCGGCGAGCATCGGTGACGCGCTGGCGCGTAAGCCGCCGCCCCGTGGCTGACACGTACGCGAAGACCGGAGGTGCAGCGCCGGGAAGGCCGAGTCGTGCTCGATAGCTGTGGCTGGACGGTTACCTGTGGGAGCGTTTACAGCTCTATCTCTGGGTCCTGCAGGGTCGCTTGCGGGCTCGCCTCGGGTTCGGCCTGGGCTTGCCGGTCGATCCGCGCGGCGTACTGAACTCTGGCATCTCGTTCGGCGTGGTCGGCTGCGATCCGCGCGGCGGCCGCAGCTGCGCGGGTCTGCAGCTCGTCCAGCTGGGCCGCGCGCTCGTCGTCGTGGTCCGGTTCTGGCGTGAGTATTTCCGGTTGTCCCGGCCGGGATCCTCGGGTTGCAGGGCGCTGTGCGGTTCTGGTTGCGACTGCCGGGCTGGCGGCCACGGCTGACCACCTGCTGCCGTTGGAAAGGGGTCAGTTTTCGGCCGACGCTGACATGTGTGTTTGTAATGCCGGGCGTCACGCCCGGAGGCTCGGTAGCCAGTACTAAACGTATGCCCGGAACCGGGCCTGCCCAATCCGAACCGCCGAGGAGCCGAGAGACACCGAATAACCGGCCAGATTGCTGCCAGGACGAATACTTCGACGAGCCGCCCTGGGAGGGCCTCCGAGCTGGTAGCCCGAAGATAAGCCTCAGGCGTCGGCGGGATCGGCTGGCCATAGATGCCGCCGGGCTTCCGCGGCAAACTTCGGGACACCTGCCGAGGCAAGGCGCCCGAGTAGGTCCTCGATGCTCATGGCGGGCGCGGAGTAGCTGCGTGCCTGGTCACGCAAGGCCGCGACGGAGCGTCCCGGGTAGAGGTCAAGCTGGTCGAGCAGGAAGTCGTCCGGGTGGACGACCGCGATGTCAAATCCCGCGGTTGATATGTCCGGGAAGTCGTCAACGTTGAATGTGACGAGGGCCGCGGCGTCGCTGCGGACGGCTGCGGCAAGCACATGCCTGTCCTTCGGGTCGCAGGTCATCGTCTCCACGATGCTCTCGTAGCCGTGGACCTCAGCGTCGGGGAAGGCCCGGCGCATCTCGCCGATGCGGTACCTGACAGCGTCCTGTGCCAGCCCGCGGGCCACCAGAGCCCGCTCGAGTTCGTCAAGGATGTCGGCTGACCAGAGTGGCCGGTAGGTACCTGCCTCGGCAAGCCGCAGCAGCGAGTCGCACAGGTAGGCGCCGTACAGGGTGCACGTGTCGAGGAACGCCGGGAACCTCGCCATCAGTGACGATAACCGGGTCCGGACCGGCGGCCCGGATGTGGCCTCATACAGTCCGGCCGCCTGCCCTTCTTGCGCCATCCGGCCAAGAGCTTCGCGCCGCTCGCGGCGCATGCTCCCCTGGTAGGCGAGAAGGTCGGCGAGCATGACGCGCCGGTGCCTGCCGCGCTGCTCATACGGGATCCTGCCCTCCTCGAGCAGGCGTACCAGCGTGGGCCGAGAGATGCCCAGCAGCTCGGCGGCCTCCTGGGTGGTCAACAGCGCATTCTGCGGAATGACGGTGACGCCCTGGCCGTGAGCCATCGCCGTTGCCACCTGAACCAGGGCCTCGAAGACCGGCTCCGGCACCTCGAGGCGGCGACCGTCAGTTCTGACCAGGGCAGGCTTAGGCTCCGCAATGGCCACCCCGCGCCTCTCCAGCTCGGCCACGAAGTCAACTACCTCGGCCAACTGCCTTCCCTCAAGGAGGTAGGTCGTAGCCTCCCCGCTCGCCGCCCGCGTGCTCATTTAGGCTCCCTTTTGCTTCCGCCTATCTACAGGATAGCCTCTAAACGAAAAAAACGAAAATATGTGAGGTGGGCGGGATGGCTGCCGTAGTCCGCTGGAGTTGGCACTGTTGCCGATCTACCGGTCCCGCACGTGGCACCCAAGCGTCAGCCGGTCTGGGTGGCGGATCTGGCGGTCAGTTTTGCGAGGTAGGCGGCGGCGCGCCGGTCGACCTCGGGGACCGGGTCGGCGTAGTGCCGCAACGTGGTGGCGCCGCCGCCGCTGTGGCCGAGGCGGGCGGCGGTGTTCCGCAGATCGAAACCGCCGGCCAGGAGCTGGCTGCCGGTGTAATGTCGCCCGCCCTTGATGTCAAGCTCGACCTTGGCGGCAGCCGCCGCCTCGGCCACCTTGTGAGTGGCCCAGTCCGGGTTCCATGGCCGGGAATGAGCCGGGTCGTTGGAAAACAGGTACGCGTCATTATGTAGCTCGACGCCGACCCCGGCGAGCTCGGCCCGGATCTCGTCCAAGTAGGTCGCGATCAGTGCGCAGGTGTCAGCGTCGATGGCGAGCCACCGATCCTGGTGAGTTTTGGTGTCCTTGCGGATGCGCTGGCCACCGCGCGCGACGTAGTTGAATGCGACGTGGACCAGGCCGCGGTCCAGGTCGATATCGCAGATCTGCAGGCCGCACAGCTCACCGCGGCGCACGCCGGTGACCACCACCAGCCACAGATACAAACCCAAAGCGGCGCTGCGCGAGCGGGCCTCGGCGATCACCTTGGCGACGTCATCTGGCGAGGTGGCCGGGATGGGTCGACGGATAGGGGTCGGCGGTCTAGCTGACCTGGTGGGGTTGCGGTCGGTCCATTCCCACCGCTGCGCCGCTGCGAACGCGCCAGACAGGATGCTGTGGATGCCGCGGATCGTGCTGGCCTTCATCGGACGACAGACGTGCTGCCTACACCCAGCCCGGCGGCAGTCGTGACTAGGCCCGGGCCGCTTCCGGACGCCCGAGGTCATGCCGACGGCGGTACCCGCCACGATTGCGGTCTGGCCGCGGCGGAAGAGAATCAGGCCGTCCGCGGCAAGCACCTCCAGGGCGTGCCGGATGACGCCGGTCCCGATGTCCCGCAGGGCGCTCAGCTCGGTGATCGACAGCAGCTCGTCGCCGGGAGCAAGGCTGCCGGACTGAATGGCCTCGGTGAGCATCTCGGTGACCTGCTGCCAAGCCGGGCGGTGGTCGCGCGGATTGATCACCAGGGCCGGGACATTGCGGTGCTCGGTGAACGGTCTGCCGGTGCAGGACAGGTCTCCGCACCGCTTCAACCGCGCGTACAGCTAGTCGAGGATGGGGCCGCGGACCTTCCGCACCTCGAGGTGGCCCAGGGCGGGCTTGATGGTACGGCGGATGAATCCCTCGTTGGTCTGCCGTGTGGATACATTCCACTCTGCGATCGCTGCGTACTCGTCCAGGAGCTTCGCGACGGTCGCGTCGGACTCCGGGGTGCGGCCCTCGATGTGCGCCTGCTGCTCGGTCTTGGCGGTGGCCTTGAGGCGGATCTAGCGCCGGGTGATCGGATCGGTCCCGACGTACACGGAGACCCGAAATGACCCGCTTGCGGGGCCGCTGCCAGATCTCTTCCCAGTGGCTGGTGGCCTCGCGGCCGCGAGGGCGATGATGGCCTCGGCGCCGGGACGGTCCGGCGCATTCCTGACCGTTTCAGGCGCTGCACCACGACCGCTTCACAGCCTGCCTCGACGAGGTGACCAGCGGGTCTTAACAATCGATGAGGTCTGGGCGCTGGTTGAGGATCTGTGACCGGGTGGTGGTGAACTCGGCGTGCGCCTGTTCGGCGCCGGGGCGGAAGACTGCGGCCCGGTGGCAGTTCTGGAAGGCCAGCTTGACGCCGTGGTGCCGTTCGATCGCGGCGCGCATCGCGTCGCTGGCCATCAGCCGCAGCAGCTGGCCGCGGGCCGCCTCATCGGCGGCGGGACCTGGTTATCGGCGAACTCGCCGCCGCAGCCGTCCAGGTCCGCGATCAGGCCGCTGACCACGCCCCAGGCGTACGGCAGCGAGGTGCGGATGCAGTCGATGAACGCCGCGTCGTCCACCTCGCCGCGGCGGGCCTGCTCCAGCAGGTCCGCCGGAACCGTCAGCGACATACCCGTGTCCCTTCCTCGCGGCCGCCGGCAGGCGGCTCGTTGCCGCGTCCATCTTCACATGAAAACGATTATCGTTCCAGTAAGGTGAGCGATGACTGGCCGGGTGGACAGGCCGGGACGGACTCAGCGCAAGGGGGATGGGTGAAGATCGCGTTCGCGGGCAAGGGCGGCAGCGGGAAGACCACGCTGTCGTCGCTGTTCATCCGGCACCTGGCCGCCCGCGGGCTGCCGGTGGTAGCCATCGACGCCGACATCAACCAGCACCTGGCCGAGGCGCTCGGCGCCGACGGCCAGCCCCCCGCGATGAGCGCGCACCTGGCACGGATCAAGGAGCACCTGCGCGGCGGCAACCCCCGGATCCCCTCGGCGGCCGCGATGGTCAAGACCACCCCGCCCGGCCGCGGGTCCCGGCTGCTGCGGCCCGGCGGCCCGGACCCGGTCCACGCCCTGGCCCTGGGCACCCCGTGCGGCGCGCTGCTGATGGCCGCCGGCCCGTTCAGCGACGACGACCTGGGGGTGGCCTGCTACCACGCCAAGACCGGCGCGGTCGAGCTGTACCTGAACCACCTGGCCGACGGCCCGGGCGAGTACGTGGTGACCGACTGCACCGCCGGCGCCGACTCGTTCGCCTCGGGCCTGTTCACCCGGTTCGACCTCACCGTCCTGGTGGCCGAGCCGACCCGCAAGGGCATCGGGGTGTACCGGCAGTGGCGCGACTACGCCGCCGGCTATGACGTCGCCCTAGCGGTGGTGGGCAACAAGGTGCAAACCCCTGCGGACGTGGCGTTCTTGCGCGAGCACGCCGGGCAGGACCTGCTGGCGTGGATCGGTGACGAGCCCGCGGTCCGCGCCATGGAACAGGGCCGCCCGCTGGCCATGGACGATCTGGGGTCCGCGACCTGCGCCGCGCTGGGCATCCTGCAGGACGCGCTGGACAGGCAGGCCAGGGACTGGGACAGGTACGCCCGCCAGGCTGCGGAGTTCCATCTGAAGAACGCCCGGCGAGCCGGCGCCGCCCTCGGCGCGGACCTGGCCGCCCAGGTCGACACGGACTTCACCCTCGCGCCGTACGCCGTCCGGGCCGCCGCGTCCTAGCCCGCCGGGTTCCCGGCCAGGCCGGCGGCGCGCTGCCGCACCGCGGGCAGGACCTCGGCGCCCAGCCGGGTGATGTTCTCCAGGGTCCGGCCGCGGTTCCCGCCGCCTTCCACCATGCACAGCAGGTGCCGGATGCCGGTGCGCTCGACGGTGGCGGTCATCGAGGCGGCGCACTGCTCCGGCGTGCCGACCGGGTGGATGCGGCACAGCAGGTCCGCGTACGCCTGCGGGTCGCGGGCCGGATGCGGTCGCCCGTCGGCCCGGCGGTATCCGGCCAGCCCCGGCCCCAGCCAGCGGGGCAGTTCCCGGCGCAGCACCCGGCGGGCCTCCTGGCGGGTATCGGCCACATAGGCGACCAGCGCGGCGAGATGAGCCGGCAGCGGGCGGCCCGGCGGGGCCGCGGCGGCGTAGCAGGCGGCCATCTCCCGCTTGTGGTGATCCCCGGCGTGCAGGCCCAGCAGCATCGGCAGGCCGCGGGCGGCGGCCAGCGCCGCCGAAGCCGGTGAGGTGCACGCCACCACCAGCGGCGGGTGCGGGCGGGTGCGGGGACGGGGCACCACCGGCACCTCGCCGAAGATGAACTCCGGCCCGGCGCCCCGGACGCGGTCCCGGGTCATCGCCGCGATCAGCAGGTCCAGGGCCTCGGCGAACCCGGTCTGGTAGCGGCCCAGCCCGGTGCCGAACACCTCCAGGTCGACCCACGGGCCGCCGCGTCCCACACCCAGCCAGAACCGGCCGCCCGAGACCTGATCCAGCAGCGCCGCCTGCTCAGCCAGCGCCACCGGATGGTGCACCGACAGCACGCTCACCGCGGTGCCGGCCCCGATGCGGCCGGTCTGGCCGAGCACGTAAGCGGCCAGCGTCACCGCCGACGGGCACACCCCGTAGGACATGAAATGGTGCTCGGCGAACCACACGTCGTCGAACCCCGCCCGCTCGGCAGCCACCGCCGCCTCCACCACGGCCTCGAGCACCTCGCCGTGCGACTGCCCGGGGAACTGCGCCGCCAGCAGCAGCACCCCGGCCCTAAACCCTCTTGCATCCGGCATGACTTCCAGATACCCGGCGCGGACCAGCGCGAGGCGTGGCCGCCCCGGCAGCGCAGCAAGGCGCAAGGTCCCGCTGCCAAGCACGCCCAGGCCCGCCAGCTCCCCGAGGCAGGCAGCCTCGCCCGGATCACGTCAGCCGCGCCGGCCTGATCCCCAGCAGCCACCGGGAAGAGATCTGGCAGCGGCCCCGCAACCAGACAGCCACCGCCTGACCCGGCTCTGACCGGCCACGCCACGCCGTCAGCAGCAAGTTACCCGTCAGTCACCTACAAAAATGGACGCACACCCGTCCCACGGAGGGAGCTTCAGAGGGGCGCTAACCCCTCTGACCTGGAGCCGGTGAGCGGGTTCGAACCGCTGGCCTGCCGTTTACAAGACGGCCGCTCTGCCTACTGAGCTACACCGGCGGGGCCGACTTTCAGCATGGTAGCCGATCCGCTCGCCGGGCCGCGAAATGGTGGTGGCACCTGGGCATTCTCCAGGTATTGCCAGGGTGCCGTGGGAGGCGCACGCTCGTCGCATGCACGCCACGCAGGCGCCGCTGCCCGGCTCCGAGATCGTGCTGATCGGCGCCATCACGTCCGCGGTGGTGATCGCGCAGGCGACCTGGCCGCTGGTCCAGCACTTCGAGGTCATGGCGCACGAGGGAATGCACGCGGTGGTGGGGTCGTTCGCGGGCCGCACGGTGACGGGGATCGAGCTGGACGACAAGGCCGGAGGTGGCACGGGGCTGGTCCCCGACTCCGGCCCCGGATTCCTCCTCGCAGGCTTTGCCGGATACCTGGGGCCGAGTGCGTTCGGACTGTTCGCGGCCAGGATGATCGAGTTCGGGCACATCATCGTGGTGCTCTGGGTGACGATGATTTTCCTCGTGCTGCTGCTGATCAGGCTCAAGCCGTCGTTCGGGCGCTTCACCGTGCCACTGGCCGGGCTCCTGATCATCCTGGTCCTCACCCACACGTCCCAGCTCGGCGAGATTCGGGCCAGCTACGCGATCACCTGGTTCCTGCTGCTGTCCGCCGTCCGCATCGTCTGGGACCGCGCCACCGGCGGCGGCGCCCGCGACGCCCAGATCCTGAAAGGTCGCACGGGCGTTCCCATGACGGTCTGGCACGTGCTGTGGCTGTGCGGGACGCTGACTGCGGTGGTGATCGGCGCCCACTGGATGCTCTTCCCGGTCCACCCGGCAGTCCACGTGGCGCCCCGGTAAATGGGTGACATTCGGCACTAGGCAAGGACCGTCCGGATGCCCGAATCTAGGTGCCATGGCTGAGCCGGTTCCCTCTGGTGGGGCCGCGATCGAGGTGCACGGTCTGACCAAGTCGTACGGCAGCGTGCAGGCCGTGCGGGGGATCGACCTGTACGTCGAGCGCGGGCAGATCTTCGCGATGCTCGGCCCGAACGGCGCCGGGAAGACCACGACCGTCGAGATCCTCGAGGGTTACCGGTCGCGCGACAGCGGCACGGTCACCGTCCTCGGCCTTGACCCGGCGCGGCAGGGACAGCGCCTGAAGAGCGAGATCGGGATCGTCCTGCAGTCCACCGGAATAGACCGCTACCTCACCGTGGCGGAGACGGTCGCCATGTACGCGGGGCTCTACCCGCATCCGCGCCCGGTGGACGAGGTGATCGAGATGGTCGGCCTGCAGGGCAAGCGCGATGCCCGGGTGCTGAAGCTGTCCGGTGGGCAGCAGCGGCGGCTGGACGTCGCCATCGCCCTGGCCGGCGACCCGGACCTGCTGTTCCTCGACGAGCCCACGACCGGGTTCGACCCCTCGGCCCGGCACGAGGCGTGGGAGGTCATCAAGAACCTCGCCAACCTCGGCAAGACGGTCTTGCTGACCACCCACTACATGGACGAGGCGCAGTTCCTGGCCGACAACGTGGCGGTGATCAGCAACGGCCGGATCGTGGCCGAGGGGCCGCCGGCCACGATCGGGAACCGCGAACTGGCCAAGGCCCGGATCCGCTACCGGCTGGCCGACGGCGCGGTCCCGCCCGCCGACCTGACCGCGCCGCCCGGGCCGGACGGGCTCATCGAGGTCGTCCCGGACGACCTGACCGCCGCGCTGCACCGGCTCACCGGCTGGGCGCTGGACCAGCACGTCGAACTCACCGGGCTGGAAGTGATCAGGCCCTCGCTCGAGGATGTCTACCTCAACCTCACCGCCGAGCCGGCCGCGCTGGCCGGGCCGCCGGCCGCCAGGAAGGGACGGCGCAGGTCATGAACGACGCGGCGCTGACGGTCGCGCAGGTCCGGTACGCCAACAAGGTCTTCTGGCGGAATCCGGCCTCGGCCTTCTTCATCTTCGCCTTCCCGCTGATGTTCCTGGTGATCTTCACCGCGCTGCTCGGTCACGGCACGGTGCGCATCTCGGCCACCAGGGTGGTCAATACCTCCACGTACTACGTGGCGGCGATGGCCTCCTTTGGGCTGATCTCGGCCTGCTATACCAACATCGCGATCAGCGTGTCCTTCCAGCGTGATCAGGGGATCCTGAAGCGCATCAACGGCACGCCGCTGCCGAAGTCGGTCTACCTCGGCGCGCGGATGCTGCACGCGCTGCTCGTCGGCGTCCTGCTCGTGGTGATCACGGCCGCGTTCGGCCGACTGCTCTACAGCGCCAGCGTCCCGAGCGGCGTCACGCTGCTGCGGTTCCTGGTCATGCTGCTGGTCGGGTCGGCCAGCTTCTGCGCCCTCGGCTTCGCGATCACCCCCGTCATCCCCAACGCCGACGCGTCCCCGGCGATCGTGAACGCGACGATCCTGCCCTTGCTGTTCCTGTCCGGGGTCTTCATCCCGCTGGGCAGCAACTCGCCGGCCTGGATCTTGTGGATCGCGCGGATCTTCCCGGTCTGGCACTTCGCGAGGGGGATGCAGGCGGGCTTCCTCGGCACCGCTTTTAACTGGACCGACGTGCTGGTCGTCGCCGCCTGGGGGCTGGGCGGCCTGCTGCTGTCAGTCCGCTTCTTCAGCTGGGAACCGCCCACGTGACCGGATCGCGGCCACCTCGTACAGGGCGATGCCCGCGGCGACGCCCGCATTCAGCGACTCGGTGCGCGCCGCGATCGGGATCCTGACCAGCACGTCGCAGGCCTGCGCGACGATCCTGGACAGGCCGCGGCCCTCAGACCCGATGACCAGGACCAGCGGCGCGGTGGCCAGGTCCAGGTCCCTGATCACGGTACTCCCGGCCGCGTCCAGGCCGGCCACGAAGACCCCGGCCTCCCGGTACGACTGCAGGGCGCGGGCCAGGTTCGCGGCCCGGGCCACGGGCACGCGGGCCAGCGCGCCCGCCGACGCCTTCCACGCACCGGCCGTCACGCCCGCGCCGCGCCGCGCCGGAACTACCACCCCATGTGCACCGAACGCCGCAGCCGAGCGGACCACGGCACCCAGGTTACGCGGATCGGTAACCCCGTCCAGTGCGGCGATGAGCGGCAGCTGGGCGGCGTCGGCCGCCCGGGCGAGCAGGTCGTCGGGGTGGGCGTAGTCGTAGGGGCGGACCCGCAGGGCCAGGCCCTGGTGCAGGGCGCCGCCGGTGTGCCGGTCAAGCTCGGCGGCGCCCGCCTCGAGGACCGGTATGCCGCGGTTCGCCGCCAGCTTGATCGCCTCGGCGATCCGCTCGTCGTGCTGGACGCGCGCGCCGACGTACAGCACCGCGGCGGGTACGCCGGCGCGCAGCGACTCGACCACGGGGTTACGCCCGGCCACGTACTCGGCCGCGTCCCCGGAGCCGCGCGCCCGCCCGGACGGCGCGTCCTGGCGCCCCTGGGTGCGGGGGGTGGCCTCGGCCCGCGAGGTAGCCGCCGCGCGCCGCTGGGCGGGGTGACCGGTCCGCATGGCCGCGGGCGGCGTGGGGCCCTTGCCCTCGAGCTGACGGCGGCCTTGCCCGCCGGTGCCTGGTCGCGGCTTACCCGACTTGGTACGGCCCGCGGCGGCCCGCCGGGCCCGCGAGCTCCCGGCTCCGGTCAACGCCTGAGCTCCCATCGGGGGCCTTGCGGGGTGTCCTCGACCGTGATGCCGATGTCCTCCAGGCCGTCCCTGATCGAGTCCGAGGTCGCGTAGTCCTTGCGGGCCCGGGCCGCGTCCCGCTGCTGCAGGGTGAGCTTCACTAGCGACCCGATCACCTGGCGCAGCCGGTCATCCGACCGGGCGCCCGCCGAGCCGGCCCAGTGCGGCGCGAGCGGATCGAGGCCGAGCACGTCCAGCATCGCCCGGACGCGCAGCAGGCTGGTGCGGGCTCCGGCCTTATCCGAGCCGGCCAGCGCCTGGTTGCCGTCCCGGACGCAGGCGTGCACCGCGGCCAGCGCCGCGGGGACGCCGAGGTCCTCGTCCATGGCCGAACGGAACGACGTAGGCAGCCCTTCGTGCTCTTCCTCTGCCGTTTCCAGCCGGCCGAGGTCGTCGTCGGGGCCGCCCAGGACCTCGGTGGCCCGGATCACGAATCGCTCGATCCGCTGATAGGCGGCGACCGCCTCCTCCAGCGCGTCCTCGGAGTACTCCATCATCGACCGGTAGTGCGCCTGGATCAGGTAGTAGCGGAGCTCGGCGGGCCTGACCCTGGTCAGCAACTCGGTGACGAGCAGCGAGTTGCCCAGGGACTTGCTCATCTTCTCCCCGGACACCCCGAGCAGCCCGTTGTGCATCCAGTAGCGCGCGAAGCCGTCGCCCGCGGCCCGGGACTGGGCGATCTCGTTCTCGTGGTGCGGGAAGATCAGGTCCATCCCGCCGCAGTGGATGTCGAAGGTGGGGCCGAGGTACTTGGTGGACATGGCCGAGCATTCCAGGTGCCAGCCCGGCCTGCCCGGCCCCCACGGGGTCTCCCAGGAGGGCTCGCCGGGCTTGGCGCCCTTCCACAGCGTGAAGTCGCGCAGGTCTCGCTTGGCACCCTCGTCGACGTCCTCGCCCGACCGCACCTGGTCCAGCCGCTGCCCGGACAGCGCGCCGTACTCCGGGTAGGAGAGCACGTCGAAGTACACGTCGCCGGCGGCGGCGTAGGCGTGGCCGCCCTCGATCAGCCGGCGGATAAGCACGATCATCTCCGGGATGTGCCCGGTGGCGCGCGGCTCGATGTCCGGCGGGCGGCAGCCGGCCACGTCGTAGGCCCAGGTGAACGCCCGCTGGTTCCGCTCGGCGAGGATCCAGGAAGGGACGCCCTCGGCCTCGGCCTTGCGCAGGATCTTGTCCTCGACGTCGGTGACGTTCCGGCAGAAGGTCACCCGGTAACCGCTGGCCTCGAGCCAGCGGATCAGGACGTCAAAGCACACGCCGGACCGCAGGTGGCCGATGTGCGGCGGCGCCTGCACCGTGGCCCCGCACAGGTACACGGACACCGCGCCCGGCGTGAGGGGCATGAACTCGCGCACGGCGCGCGCGGCGGTGTCGTGAAGCTGCAATGTCACGGTGTAAGGCTAAGGGATAGGAACGAGCAGGGCGGTGGCGATCGCGGCGATGCCCTCGCCCCGGCCGGTCAGGCCGAGGCCGTCGGTCGTCGTCGCGGACACGCTGACGCTGGCCCCGGACAGCGCCTCGCCCATGACCTTCTCGGCCTCCGCACGGCGCGGCGCGATCCGCGGCCGGTTCAATATGACCTGGACCGCGACGTTGCCGATGGTGAAGCCCGCCTCGCTGACCAGACGGAACGTCTCACGGAGGAGCGAGGTCCCCGATGCGCCCGCCCACTGCGGGCGGGACGTACCGAAGTTCTCGCCGAGGTCACCGAGTCCGGCCGCAGTCAGCAGGGCCGTGCAGACCGCGTGCGCGGCGACGTCGCCGTCCGAGTGCCCGGCCAGGCCCACCTCGCCCGGCCACAACAGGCCCGCCAGGTGAAGCTCACGCCCGGGAGACAACGGGTGCACGTCGACGCCCACCCCGATCTTGGGGATCCCGGGCAACGAATCAGGCACGACTCAGGACGCGAGAACCTCGTCGAGCAGAGCCTCGGCCTTGTCCTCGTTGGTCTTCTCGGCCAGCGCCAGCTCGCTGACCAGGATCTGCCGCGCCTTCGCGAGCATGCGCTTCTCGCCCGCAGAAAGACCGCGCTCCCGGTCGCGTCGCCATAGGTCCCTGACGACCTCGGCTACCTTGTTGACGTCACCGGAGGCGAGCTTCTCCAGGTTGGCCTTGTAGCGCCTGGACCAGTTCGTCGGCTCTTCTGTGTGCGGTGCGCGGAGCACCTCGAAAACCCGCTCAAGCCCTTCGGCGCCCACAACATCCCGGACGCCGACCAGCTCGGCATTGTCGGCGGGAACGCGTACGGTCAGGTCACCCTTGTCGACCTTAAGGACCAGATAGGTCCTATCCTCGCCCTTGATGGTGCGAGTCTCGACCGCTTCGATGCGAGCAGCCCCGTGGTGAGGATAGACGACGGTATCGCCGACGTTGAAAGACATGTGGCAAGTACCCCTTCCGCTGAAACCCATCTTACCACGTCAGGTGGTGTCGATAAAACGGGCTTGGCGGTAAATGTGCAGGTCAGTACGCCAGTAGCCACTTGGCGCTCCATCGTTCAGCCGACCGTGCCACGGCCCGGCACGGCCACGTGAGCGCTCACGACGATGATCCATTCTACCTGAGGGAACCGAACAAAACGGGCCGGTTTCCGATCGCCGGAGTGTCGGGCCTGCGGAGCGCGACCCATAATGGACACCAGGGATCCGATTCGGGTGGAGGTGACGGTGAATCCTGGGTGGGATGAGCCTCCGCTCGACGTCCAGATCCCGGATGACGCGCGCGATCTCGACCGTGACGTGCTCGCCTACCACCGGGAGCTGCGCGCGCGGCGCCGGCGCCACCGGCTGCGCCGGCTCGCGGGACCCTTCGCTGGGCAGGGGACCATCCTGCCGGTGCTGGCCAGCATCCTCGCCGTTTGCCTGGTGGCAGGCGCGATGCTCTCGGTCGCCACGTTCAGCCCGGCGCCCGCGCCCGCGACCCGCCCGCACCCGACCGCGGCGGCCTCGCGCACTCAGCCGGTCCCGCTGAGGACGAGTCCTTCCGTCCGGCCGAGCCCGTCGGGGTCGTTGGCGTCGTCGGGTTCGCCGGGGAGCACCGCCAGTTCGGCCACCGTAACGGACCACTAGACCCCGCGTTAACCGTTCGGCACCTGGGCCGCTACGATCTTCTTCCGTCTCGACCCAGCGACCAAGGGAGGCCTTACGGTGACCCGCTGGAACCGCCGCCTGCTGCTCGGTGCCGTAGCCGTGCTGGTCCCGGTCCTGGCCGGGTGCGAGGCCGGCGCTGACGCGCCCACGCTGATGTTCCACCCCGCCTCCTTCGGGACGAGCGAGACGGTCAACGGCGTCACCATCGACGACGCCTTCGTGCTCGGGCCCGCGCCCGGGTCCGCGCTGCCCGCCGGCGGGCAGGCCGGGGTCTTCCTCTCCATCGTGACGCAGAACAACGACCAGCTGACGCAGGTCACCGCGCAGGGGGCCGCCAGCTCGGTGCAGCTCGTCGGCGGGCCGGTCACCCTGAACGCGTATTCGGTGGCGAACCTGAGCGGCCCGCAACCGCAGATCGTGCTCACCGGCCTGACCAGCGCGCTGAGCGGCGGGCAGACGATCACGCTCCAGCTCGACTTCGCCGGCGCCGGGGCGATACCGATCCAGGTGCCGGTCGAACCGGCCGCCTACGACTACACGAGCTACTCGCCGCCGCCCCCGCCGCTGCCCTCGCCGTCGCCGTCGTCATCACTGCGGCTGCGTCAGGTTCGGCGAGCGCGTCGCCCTCGCCGTCCGCCAGCCCCTCAGGCGGCTGATTCGAACTTGTACCCCAGACCCCGGACGGTCACGATGTGCAGGGGGCGCGCGGGGTCGACCTCGATCTTGGCGCGCAGGCGCTTGATGTGGACGTCGAGGGTCTTGGTGTCCCCCACGTAGTCGGCGCCCCAGACCCGGTCGATGAGCTGCATCCGGGTGAGCACCCGGTCGGCGTTCCGCAGCAGCACCTGGAGCAGCTCGAACTCCTTGAGCGGGAGCTGTACCGTGCTGCCGCGCACGGTGACCACGTGCCGGTCCACGTCCATCCGCACCGGGCCGGATTCCAGGGCCGACTCGGCGACGTCATCGGGCTCGCCGCGGCGCCGCAGCACCGCGCGCATCCTGGCCACCAGCTCGCGGGACGAGAACGGCTTGGTCACGTAGTCGTCGGCGCCGAGCTCCAGGCCCACCACCTTGTCGATCTCGCTGTCCTTGGCCGTCAGCATGATGACGGGCACGTTCGACTTCTCCCGCAGCGACCGGCACACCTCGCTGCCGGGCAGGCCGGGCAGCATCAGGTCGAGCAGGACCAGGTCGGCGCCGGTCCGGTCGAAGGTGTCGAGCGCGTCGGGTCCGGTCGAGCAGACGGCGACCTCGAATCCCTCCTTGCGCAGCAGATAGCTGATGGCGTCGCTGAACGAGTCCTCGTCCTCAACTACCAGCACACGTGTCACTTGAGTCCCTCCTGGGTCCTGGGCATTCCCGGGTTCATGCCGCGCCCGTGCTGGCATGGTCGCTACGCAGCGGTATGAAGAGGGTGAAAGTCGATCCCGCACCTTCGAGGCTGCGCACCGTCACCCTTCCGTTGTGCGCCGCCATCACGTGCTTGACGATGGCCAGCCCGAGGCCGGTCCCGCCGGTGGCGCGGGACCTGGCCGGGTCGACCCGGTAGAAGCGCTCGAAGATCCGCTCGAGATCACGCTCGGGAATGCCGATGCCCTGGTCGGTCACGCTCAGCTCGGCGCTGCCCTCGCTCGCCTTCTTGACGTTGACGACCACCTTGGTTCGCTCGGGGCTGTAGGCGACGGCGTTCTCCAGCAAGTTGCGCAGGGCGGTGATCAGCAGGTCCTCATCGCCCAGGACCCAGAGGCCGCGGCTGCCCGTGGACGCCAGCGTGATGCCGCGCGCGTTCGCCTTCATGCGGCACCGGTCGATGGCTTCGGCCACCACCACGTCGAGCTCGACGGGGTGCGGGTCGGGGACGGGCTCGACGGCCTGGATCCGGGACAGCGTGATGAGGTCCTGCACGAGGTTGGTCAGCCGCTGCGCCTCCTGGCGCATCTTGCCCGCGAACCGTCGCACCGCCTCGGCGTCGTCGGCCGCGTCCTCGATCGTCTCGGCCAGCAGGGCCAGGGCGCCGACCGGGGTCTTGAGCTCGTGGCTGGTGTTCGCGACGAAGTCCCGCTTGACCTCGTCCACGCGCCGGCTTTCCGTCTGGTCCTCGGCGAGCAGAAGCACGAGGCCCCCGCCGCCGACCGCCCCGCCGAGCGGGGCCACCCGGACGGCGAAACTCGTCGTCCGGCCGCCGAGCCTCGGGATGGGGACCTCGAACTCGCCCTCGCGGATCTCGCCGTCCCGGCGGACCTGGCGGGCCAGCGCGACCAGTTCGCTCACCATCAGGCGATCGCCCTTGACGAGCCCGAACGCGCGCGCCGCGGAGCTAGCCCGCAGCACCCGGTCGTTGCTGTCGACGACGACCGCCGAGGAAGAGAGCACGGAAAGGACAGACGCGATGCCAGGCGGCAGCCTAGCGGGCTGCTGGGCGGTCCGGAGCCTGGAGCCACGCGCCTGGCGCACAGTCGTCCCGGCCCTGGTTCTTATTGCCACTCGATCTCCGCTGTTCGCGCAGGCCAAACCCGTGACCAGTGAAGACTCACGGCTTCAATGGTATGCGGTGGCACCATGGAGAAGACAGCGGCCCGGGAACTGACGGGCGATTTTGGAAGGTTGTTCTTTTGACGTCTACCTACCGGTAATGTCTGGTTTACCCTGGGCTCGTCAGGCGGTGGCTAACGCCCCTGATTACGGACCGCCTCCGCCGCCTCGGCCGCGGCGTCCGGGTCCAGGTAACGACCGCCGGGGACGGCGGGCCTGAATTCGTCGTCGAGCTCGTAGACGAGCGGGATGCCGGTCGGGATGTTCAGCTCCGCGATGGCATCGTCGGAGACCCCGTCCAGGTGCTTGACCAGCGCGCGCAGCGAATTGCCGTGCGCCACGACCAGGACCGTCTCCTCGCGTCCCAGGTCGGGCACGATCGCGTCGTACCAGTACGGCAGCAGGCGGACTACCACGTCCTTCAGGCACTCGGTCCGCGGCCGGGCCTCCGGCGGCAGGCCCGCGTACCTCGGGTCGCCGAACTGGGAGAGCGGGTCGTCGTCGGCGATCGGCGGCGGCGGAACGTCGTAGGAGCGGCGCCACAGCATGAACTGCTCCTCGCCGAACTCCTGCCTGGTCCTGGCCTTGTCCTTGCCCTGGAGCGCGCCGTAGTGGCGCTCGTTGAGCCGCCACGAGCGGCGCACGGGCAGCCAGAGCAGGCCGGCCTCCTCGAGCGCGAGGTGGGCGGTCTGGATGGCGCGGGTCAGCACTGAGGTGTGCACCACGGCGGGGCGCAGGCCCGACTGGACCAGCAGCCTGCCGCCGTTCTCGGCCTCCTGCGCGCCGGTGCCGGAGAGCCCGACGTCGACCCATCCGGTGAACAGGCCCTTGGAGTTCCATTCGCTCTCGCCGTGGCGGAGCAGCACCAGGGTCCTCATGCCAGAAAGCCTAGCGGGGGAACAGGCTGCGCTCCGGCGGGGTTGCTTAGGACGTGCGCAGCCCCCGGCGGATCGCGACCATCAGCCTCCACACGTCGCCGCTCGACCAGCCGGGCACCGGTGATGCGGGGGGGCTCAACGTCTACGTGGTCGAGGTGGCCAAGCGCCTCGCCGAACGCGGCGTCGAGGTGGAGATCTTCACCCGCGCGGTCTGCCCCGACACCCCGCCCGTGGTCGAGCTCACCGACGGGGTCCTGGTCCGCAACGTGGTGGCCGGGCCCTTCGAGGAACTGGACAAGAACGCCCTGCCCGGGCAGATCTGCCCGTTCACCTTCGAGGTGCTGCGTACCGAGGCGGCCTTCGCGCCAGGCCGGTACGACCTGCTGCACGCGCATTACTGGCTGTCCGGTCAGGTCGCCGCGGTGGCCAAGGAACGGTGGGGGGTTCCGCTCATCCAGTCCATGCACACCCTGGGCAAGGTCAAGAACCTGGCCCTGGCCGCCGGTGACTGCGCCGAGCCCGCGGCGCGGATCCGTGGGGAACGCGAGGTGGTGGCCGCCGCGGACCTGCTCGTGGCCAACACCGACGAGGAGGCGCGCCAGCTCGTCGAGCTGTACGACGCCGACCGCCACCGGGTCAAGACGGTCAGCCCGGGAGTGGACCTGTCGGTGTTCTGCCCCGGGTCCACCGCGGCGGCGCGGGCCCGGCTCGGGCTGCCCGCCGACGCGGTGGTGCTCGTGTTCGCCGGGCGGATCCAGCCGCTGAAGGGTCCGGACGTGGTGCTGCACGCCGCGGCCGACCTGCTGCGGTCCTGCCCTGGGCTCGCGGACCGGCTCGTGGTGGTCTTCGTCGGCGGCCCGAGCGGGTCGGAGGTCGGCGCGCCCGGGCGGCTCGACGGCCTGGCCGACCGGCTGGGCATCGCCGGGTCGGTGCGGATGGAGCCGCCCTGCCCGCAGCGCGAACTGGCCGACTGGTACCGGGCCGCGACGGTGGTCCTCGTGCCTTCGCACTCCGAGTCGTTCGGGCTGGTGGCGCTGGAAGCGCAGGCGTGCGGGACGCCCGTGGTCGCCGCCGCGGTTGGCGGGCTGCGGACCGCGGTCCGGGATGGTTACTCGGGCGTCCTCGTCGACGGGCACGATCCGGCCGCCTGGGCGCGGGTGCTCGAGAAGCTGATCGCCTCGCCGCGACGGCTGGCGCAGCTGTCCAGGGGCGCGCTGGCGCACGCGTCGGGGTTCGGCTGGCCCAAGACGGCGGACCGGCTGATCGCGGTGTATACCGAGGCCATGAACTCGGTCAGGTATGACGCCGCGCTGAGCCAGACGTGACCGACGCCCCGGACGCCAGCGCGGCCCTCGAGGCGGCCCTGGCCGAGCTCGGCCTGGCCTACGAGAACCCGCGCCCCGGTGCCTACCTGGTCAAGCTCGAGGGCCAGCACAAGCTGGCCACGATGACCTGGCTGGTCGTGGGCGCGCACAGTCTCGGCGTCGAGGCGTTCTTCTGCCGCCAGCCCGACGAGAACCACGCGGCCTTCTACCGGTTCCTGCTCGAGCGCAACGGGCGCATGTACGGTGTTCACTTCAGCCTGGACCCGGTGGGCGACGTCTACCTCACCGGGCGGCTGCCGCTGGCCTCGGTGACCGTGGCCGACCTCGACCAGCTACTCGGGCTGCGTGCTCAGCTACTCCGACGAGAACTTCGACACGGCGCTGGAACTCGGCTTCGCCTCCGCGATCCGCAGGGAGTGGGCCTGGCGCGCCAAGCGCGGCGAATCCCTGGCCAACCTGCGCGCGTTTGCCCGGTTTGCCGACCCGGAGCACTGACCTATTCGAGTGCCCTCATTGCGGGTATGTTGACGACCGTGAACCGGTTGGGTGAACTTGAACGCGCCATCATGGACGTGCTCTGGGAGACCGATACCGCTCTTACGGTGCGAGAGGTCAGTGCTAGGCTGACCGAACGTAATCTAGCTCACACCACCGTGATGACGGTGCTCGACAGGCTCGCCAAGAAGGGTTTCGCGAGGAGGCAGCGCGACGGGCGGGCCTGGCGCTATTGTCCTTCCGCAACCCGTGAGACCTACGTCGCCGAGCTCATGCTGACGGCGCTGGACCAGACCGGCGATCGCACCGCGGCGCTGACGCGGTTCGCGCAGTCGGTCTCCGGCGTAGAGGCCGAGGCGTTGCGGGAGGCCCTGGAAGTGATCGAAGGTGACGGCGGAGTCGATGAAGGGACTGGCTGACGCGGCGCTTCTCGCCGTAGTCGCCATCGGGAGCGTGCACGGAGCCTCGGTTCTTCGGCAAGCGAGCTGGCCGCGCCGGTCGCCGGCGGCGGCCATCTTGCTGTGGCAGGCTCTCGGCCTGGCCGGCGGGATCGCGGCCGTCGGCGCGCTGGTCGGCCTGGGGCTGCCCGGCGGCGGCACCAGCGTGGTCCGCTCCGTCCTGCACCTGGCCTCCGCCTTCCGGACCGGCGGCGTGTTCCGGGTTCCCGTCACCTTCGGCATCGCCGGTGCACTGCCCGCCTTCCTAGCCGCTTTCCGCCTGGCCTGCCTGGCCGCGGGGCTGGCGCTGCTTGCCCTGCTGTGCTGGGTCCTGGTGGCCGCGTCCGTCGTGGTCGTGCACGCCAGGCGGCGGCAGCGGGCCCTGCTCACCCTGCTGGCCCACGGTGATCCCAAGGTCCCCGGCGCCCTGGTCGTCGACTACCCGACGGCGGCGGCGTATTGCCTGCCCGGCCTGCGGTCCAAGATCGTCGTCAGCGTCGGCACCCTGGAACTG
This sequence comes from uncultured Actinomycetes bacterium, assembly GCA_963795795.1. Classification (GTDB taxonomy): domain Bacteria; phylum Actinomycetota; class Actinomycetes; order Streptosporangiales; family Streptosporangiaceae; genus Palsa-504. The sequence continues at coordinate 346,156 of CAWCJS010000007.1, forward strand.
CTCGGCCGCGGCGAACTGGCGGCGGTGCTGGCGCACGAGCGCGCGCACCTGCGCGAACGGCACGATCTCGTGCTGCTCCCGTTTACCGCGCTGCGGCGCGCGTTCCCGCGCTCGGCGACGTGCGCGGAAGCCGACCGCGCGGTCGCGCTGCTGGTCGAGATGCTGGCCGACGACCACGCCCTGCGGGCCCGTCCGGCCCGGGAACTCGTGTCCGCGCTGGTCAGGTTCGGCACGGCCGGGGCGTGCGCGACGCCGAACGGCGCGCTGGCCGCGGCCGAGGGCGAGGTGGTCGCGCGGGTCGCGCGCCTGCTCCAGCCGGTCCGCCCGCTGCCGGCGAGCGCGGTCGCGGCGATCTGCCTGGCCGCCGCCCTGCTGGTGGCGACGCCGGTCGCGCTGCTCATCATCTGAGCAGCGCGACTACTGAGCAGCGCGACTACCAGGGGCCGTATGGTCCCGAGCTGGTCCCGCCGCCGCTGCGGAAATCCTTCACCTTGGGCCGGACGTCGGCCAGGTAGACGGCCGCCGCGACGAACGCGATGACGGGCAGGAAGGACGTTGGTCCCACGCCGGTCAGGGCCCCGCCCAGGCCGACGAAGGCGGCCACGCTAAGGATGATGAGCCACAGCTGCTTGGTCTGCTTGCCGACGGCGACGAAGGCCTGTGACGGGCGCCTGATCGCGTCGATAAGCGCAAAGGCCTCGACGATGAAGGCGGCCAGGCCGAGGCCGAGGAAGATGTCGTTGAGCGGGGTATAGGCACCGAACACAGAAATCACGCTACCTCAGAAGTATCGCCGTCTGGGGCGGATGCGGGGGGCTGCGGCGTCTCCTGGTCTGCGCCTGCGGCCTCCGCGCCCGATTCGACTTGCGCCGCGTGCTGCTCGGCTTGCTCGGCTCCGGCGGCCTCGGCCCGGGCGGCCTCGGCGACGGCGGCGTTCTCCCGGCGGAACGACTCGTAGATCTCCGTGAGCACCTGCTTCTGCCGCTCGGACAGGTCGGAGTCGGCCAGCAGGGCGGCGCGGACCCCGGAGTCCGACAGGCGGTCATCCAGGATCCCGGCCTGCACGTAGAGCGCTTCCGCGGAGATCCGCAGGCCCTTGGCGATCTGCTGCAGGATGTCCGCGCTCGGCCGGCGGAGCCCCCGCTCGATCTGGCTCAGGTACGGATTGGAGACCCCGGCTGCCTGCGCAAGCTGGCGCATGGAGATCCTGGCCTGCTCGCGCTGCTCCCGGATGTACTCGCCGATCGAGTTCACGTTAACCATGCCATCAGTGTGGCACGCAGTGCTTGCAATTGCAAACGGTCAGCTAGCAGATCCGACCCCGAGGTACGCGCGCGCCTCGGCGGGGCTCATCGGCGGGCGCTGCGCGATCCTGGCCAGCTCCGCGGCCCGTTCCACTAGTTCGGCGTTGCGGGCGACGGCCCGGCCGCGCGCGTAGGTCAGCGTGTCCTCCATGCCGACCCGCAGGTGACCGCCGGCCCCCAGCGCCCCGAACATCACGGGCAGCGTGGTCCGGCCGATCCCGGTGGCCGACCAGGTCGCGCCGACCGGGAGGGCGGCCACGGCGGCCGCCAGCGTCGCCACGTCCCCCGGCATCCCGCCGGGCACGCCCATCACCAGGTCGCAGTGCACGTGGCCGCCGGCCGGCGCGCCGAACTCGGCGAGCAGCCGATGCAGCGTCGCCACGTGCCCGAGGTCGAACAGCTCGAACTCGGGTACCACCTGGCGCTCCTGGGTGAGCTGGTACAGGTCCTTGATGAACGGCCAGGGATTGTGGAATACCTCGTCACCGAAGTTGACGGTGCCGCAGGTCAGCGAGCAGGCGTCCGGCGCCGCGTCCAGGACGGCCAGCCGGGCCGCGAAGCCGTCGGTCACCGCGCCGCCGGTCGAGAGCTGCACGATCAGGTCGGTGCCCGCGCGCAGGGCGGCCACGGTGTCGGCGAGGCGGGCCGGATCCAGCGTGGGCCGCGCCTCGTCGTCCCTGATGTGCACGTGGATGACCGCCGCCCCGGCCGCCTCGCACTCCTTGGCCGTGAGCACGAGTTCGTTCAGGGTCACGGGAAGCGCCGGCGCGGCGGACTTGTCGGCTTCGGCGCCCGTCGGGGCCACGGTGATGAGGGTTGCGGGTGCTGCTCGCTGCCATGGGAGGAGATTATCCCTGGGCCGCCTGGCTCGCCGCCAGCGCCAGGTGCGTGCGGGCGAAGGCCAGCGACTCGGCCAGGTCCGCCTGGCGGTCCTGGGGGGTCGGCGCGCGGTTGGTCTTGATCTCGGCCACCACTACGCCCTGGTACCCGGTCGCGGTCAGCAGGCTCAGCAGTTCGGCGCAAGGCTGCCCGCCGCGGCCCGGTACCAGGTGCTCGTCAGGGATCGGCCCGCTGGGCGCGCCGGTGCCGTCGGCGAGGTGGACGTGCGCCAGCCGGCCGGTCACGATCAGCTCGCCCGCCATGGCCAGGGCGTCGGACCCGGAGGCCGCGGTGTGCGACAGGTCCAGCGTGATGTGCGGGACGTCCATGGTGGTCGGGTCCCAGTGCGGGGCGTACGGGACGACCTCGTTGTCGCGGGCTCGCAGCGGGTACATGTTCTCCACCGCGAAGATCACGTCGGTCCGCTCGGCCAGCTCGGCCAGGCCCTGCTCGAAGCCCCGGGCGTACTCCCGCTGCCAGCGGAACGGCGGGTGGACAACGACGACCCCGGCGCCCACGCGCTCGGCGAGATCGACGGAGCGGCGGAGCTTCTCCCACGGGTCGCGGCCCCACACGGCCTGGGTGAGCAGCAGGCTCGGCGCGTGCACGGCCAGGATGGGGAGCTGGTGGTAGTCGCGGAGGCTGCCCAGCACGGTCGCGTCCTGGCTCACCGGGTCGTTGTAGACCATGACCTCGACCCCGTCGTAGCCGAGGTGGGCGGCGATCTTGAAGGCGTCCGGCGTGCGCTCGGGGTAGACGGACGACGTGGACAGGGCGACAGGCGTACCCGGTGCCGCACTGTTCACTGACGCTGGCCTCCCTCCGCCGGATTTTGGCCTTCTTCCAGCTTACTGAGAATGTCGGTGGCGACGGTTATCGTGCGGGTCATGGCCAAGTCAACGGCGGGGGCCGCAAGCTACCGGTGCACCGAGTGCGGCTGGCAGGCGGCCAAGTGGAGCGGGCGGTGCGGGGAATGCCAGGCCTGGGGCACCGTAGTCCAGGCCGGGATCCCCCGCCTGGCCCGGGTGGCGGCGCACCGGTCCGGCGCGCCGGTCAGTACCCCGGCGGTGCCCATCGGCCAGGTAGACGCCACCGACGCGCGGGCGCGCGCGACCGGCCTGGACGAGCTGGACCGGGTCCTCGGCGGCGGGCTGGTGCCCGGCGCGGTCCTGCTGCTGGCCGGCGAGCCGGGGGTGGGCAAGTCGACGCTGCTGCTCGAGACGGGCGCGCTGGTCGCGGAGTCCGGTCCGGTGCTCTACGTCACGGGGGAAGAGTCCGCCGCGCAGGTGCGGCTGCGCGCGGACCGGATCGGCGCGGTCAGTGACCGGCTGTTCCTGGCCGCGGAGAACGACCTCGACGCCGTGCTCGCGCACGTCGAGGCGGTCCAGCCCCGGCTGCTGATCATCGATTCGGTGCAGACGATCGCGGCCGCCGGGGTGGACGGAGCCCCGGGCGGGGTGACGCAGATCCGGGAGGTGGCCGCGGCCCTGACCGCAGTCGCGAAGGAGCGAGCGCTGGCGACCATCCTGGTCGGGCACGTCACCAAGGACGGCTCGGTGGCCGGCCCGCGGACTCTTGAGCACCTGGTCGATGTGGTGCTGCACTTCGACGGCGACCGGCACTCGCAGCTGCGCATGGTGCGGGCGGTCAAGAACAGGTACGGGCCGACGGACGAGGTCGGCTGCTTCGACCTCGGCGAGTACGGCATCATCGGCCTGCCCGACCCGAGCGGGCTGTTCCTCTCCCAGCACACCGAGCCCGTCCCCGGCACCTGCGTCACGGTCACCCTGGAGGGGCGCAGGCCGCTGCCGGCCGAGGTGCAGGCCCTGGTCGGGCATTCTGTCCTCGACATTCCCCGCCGGGCCACGTCGGGGCTTGACGCCTCGCGGGTGGGCATGGTTCTCGCGGTCCTGCAGCGCCGGGCCGGGATCAACCTCGGCAAGCAGGACGTGTACGCGGCCACCGTCGGCGGCGTGCGCCTGACCGAGCCCTCGGTGGACCTGGCCGTCGCCGTCGCGCTGGCCAGTTCCGCGGCGAACCTGAGCGTGCCCCGCGGCGTGGTAGCCATCGGCGAGGTGGGCCTGGCCGGTGAGGTCCGCCGCGTCAGCGGCCTGGCGCGCCGGCTGGCCGAGGCCGAGCGGATGGGTTTCCGCCGGGCGATCGTGCCCGCGGGCTCGGCCGGGCTGGACGGCCCGGCCAGTCCCGGCGATCCCGCTCAGCAGATCCAGGTCGTCCAGGTCGAAGACGTCCGCCAGGCGCTGTCCGGGGTGCTCGGGGCCGAGGAGTGAGCTAGGGCACGATCCTGAAGCTCAGCACGGCGCTGGTCACGGCGGCGGTCGAGGCCTGCGCCTGGTAGGTGCCCGCGCGGGCCGAGGAGGCCAGCGTGACGCAGCCGGGCAGCGTAATCGTGCGATTCCACGTGATCGACTCGAGCACCGGAATGCCGCGGCTGAGCCGCGCGGTCCAGGTGCGGCCCGAACGGGCGCAGTCGCCGGAGTCCCAGATGACCCGGCCCGAGGACATCACCTCCAGGTGCAGTGCCCGCGGGCCGAGGTCGAAGGTGCACACGCCGGCGACGGTGGACACCGCGTACACGGCGAACTTCGGATCCTGCCCGCCCGCATAGCTTGGCTTGGTGCTGAACACGCTGAGGACCACCGTGCCCGGGGCGCAGAGCCCGGCCGGGGTCAGCGATCCGGCCTCCTGGCCGGCCGAGGCGGATCCGCCGGGACTGCCGAAGGGGGTCGCCGACGGCGAGGGCAGGCCGGTGGCCAGTCGCCCGCCCGACGCGGAGAAGCCCGTCGCGCCGCGAGAGGCGCCGCTGCCCAGGGCGGGGCTGCCCAGGCCGGGGCTGCCCAGGCCGGGCACGCTGCGCGTGGCGGCCCCGGCGGGCGCCAGGTGATAGGTCCGGGAGCTTCCCGTCGGCGGGGAGGCGGGCTTCCCGCCGCCTCCGGCGAAGGCCCAGGCGAGCAGGCCGATCAAGCCGAGCCCCGCGATCAGGGACATCACCCTGCGTCGACGATAAGTATCGGGCTCCATACGGAGAGTATGCAAGCAGCCCGTTGCGTATCCGTGCCGACCCGCCGGCCGGTGACCGCCCGTGCCACGATTGGCATCATCATGACGACGCGCTACACCGAGCCGGTGCTCGACTGGTACCGGCACCACGCGCGTGACCTGCCCTGGCGCGCCCCGGACGCGACGCCGTGGTCGGTGCTCGTCAGCGAGATCATGCTGCAGCAGACGCCGGTAGCGCGGGTGCTGCCCGCGTACCGCGACTGGCTCGCGCGGTGGCCCGCGCCGCCGATGCTCGCGGCCGACCCGCCCGGTGAGGCGATCAGGCAGTGGGGCCGGCTGGGGTACCCGCGGCGCGCGCTCTGGCTGCACGAGACGGCCACGATCCTGACCGCGCGGTACGGCGGGGCCGTGCCCACCGACGTCGACGCGCTGCTCGCGCTGCCGGGCATCGGGCCATACACCGCGGCGGCCGTGGCCAGCTTCGCGTTCGGCCAGCGGCACGCCGTGCTTGACACCAATGTCCGCCGCGTGCTGGCCCGGCTCGTGGCTGGGCGGCCGCGCCCGGCGAGCAATCCCTCGGTGGCCGAGCGGCGGCTGGCCGAATCGCTGCTGCCGCCCGAGCCCGCCGTCGCCGCCCGCTGGTCCGTCGCGGTGATGGAACTGGGCGCGCTCGTCTGCACGGCCGCCAGCCCGCGGTGCGCGGCCTGCCCGGTGGCCGGCGGCTGCGCCTGGCTGGCCGCTGGCCAGCCCGCCGACTCCGGGGTCAGGCGCCCGGCCCAGCGGTACGACGGCACGGACCGGCAGTGCCGCGGGCGCCTGCTCGGCGTGCTGCGCGAGTCGGGTTCCCCCGCGCAGCACGCCGATTTCGGCGCGGTCTGGAGCGACCAGGCGCAACTGGACCGGGCCCTGGACGGGCTGGTCGCCGACGGCCTGGTCGATCCGCTGCCGGACGGCCGTTACGCACTGCCGGGCTCGCGCCTAGCCGAAAGCGGCGTTAACCAGGGCAGCGCTAGCCGAGAGCGGCGCTAGCCGAGAGCGGAGGCCGTCCCGCCGTCCTGGGCGCTTGCCCCGCCGGCCGAACTGCTGACCGCGCCGCCCTTCACGTCGACCGGTTCGCTGACCACCACCTCGGGCTCATGCGTGTCCTCCGCGAACACCTCGGGCTTGGCGACGCCGGTGAACGTGAACTTGGCGGTCTCCCCCTCGCCCTCGGTGTCCACGATGACGATCTGCCCGGGCCTGAGCTCGCCGAACAGGATCTTCTCCGACAGGCTGTCTTCGATCTCCCGCTGGATGGTGCGGCGGAGCGGCCTAGCGCCGAGGACCGGATCGTAGCCGCGCTGCGACAGCAGGTCCTTGGCGTCTGGCCGCAGCTCGATGGCCATGTCCCGGTCCTTGAGGCGGTCGTCCACCTTGGCGATCATCAGGTCGACGATCCTGAAGATCTCCTCCCGCAGGAGCTGGTGGAACACGATGATGTCGTCCACGCGGTTGAGGAACTCGGGCCGGAAGTGCCCCTTCAGCTCCTCCTGCACCTTGGCCTTCATCCGGTCGTAGGTGCCGGCGGCGTCACCCTCCTTGGTGAAGCCCATCCGCATGCCCTTCGAGATGTCCCGGGTGCCCAGGTTCGTGGTCATGATGATGACCGTGTTCTTGAAGTCGACCATCCGGCCCTGCGCGTCGGTCAGGCGCCCGTCTTCCAGGATCTGCAGCAGCGAGTTGAAGATGTCCGGGTGCGCCTTCTCGATCTCGTCGAACAGGACGACGGAGAACGGACGCCTGCGGACCTTCTCGGTGAGCTGGCCGCCTTCCTCGTAGCCGACGTACCCGGGCGGGGAACCGAACAGCCGCGAGACGGTGTGCTTCTCCATGTACTCGCTCATGTCCAGCTGGATGAGCGAGTCCTCGTCGCCGAACAGGAACTCGGCCAGCGTCTTGGACAGTTCGGTCTTGCCGACGCCGGACGGCCCCGCGAAGATGAACGACCCGCCGGGGCGCTTGGGGTCCTTCAGGCCCGCGCGGGTGCGCCTGATCGCCTGGGACAGCGCCCTGATCGCGTCGTTCTGCCCGATCACGCGCCTGTGCAGCTCATCCTCCATGCGCAGCAGGCGCTGCGACTCCTCCTCGGTGAGCTTGAACACCGGGATGCCGGTGGCGGTGGCGAGCACCTCGGCGATGAGCTCCTCGTTCACCTCGGCGACGACGTCCATGTCGCCGGCCTTCCATTCCTTCTCCCTGGACGCCTTCTTGGCCAGCAGCTGCTTCTCGTTGTCGCGCAACGCTGCTGCCTTTTCGAAGTCCTGGGAGTCGATGGCCGACTCCTTCTCGCGGCGCACCTGGGCGATTTTCTCGTCGTACTCGCGCAGGTCCGGCGGGGCGGTCATGCGGCGGATCCGCATCCGCGAGCCGGCCTCGTCGATCAGGTCGATGGCCTTGTCCGGCAGGAACCTGTCGCTGATGTACCGGTCCGCGAGCTGCGCGGCGGCGACCAGCGCGCCGTCCGTGATGGACACGCGGTGGTGAGCCTCGTACCGGTCCCGCAGCCCCTTGAGGATCTCGATCGTGTGCGAGATCGTGGGCTCCGCCACCTGGATGGGCTGGAACCTGCGCTCGAGCGCCGCGTCCTTCTCCAGGTACTTGCGGTATTCGTCCAGGGTGGTGGCGCCGATGGTCTGCAGCTCGCCGCGGGCCAGCATCGGCTTGAGGATCGAGGCGGCGTCGATGGCACCCTCCGCCGCGCCCGCCCCGACGAGCGTGTGGATCTCGTCGATGAACAGGATGATGTCGCCGCGGGTGCGGATCTCCTTGAGCACCTTCTTGAGCCGCTCTTCGAAGTCACCGCGGTACCGCGAGCCGGCGACCAGGGCGCCGAGGTCCAGCGTGTACAGCTGCTTGTCCTTGATGGTCTCGGGCACCTCGCCCTTGACGATCTTCTGCGCCAGGCCCTCCACGACCGCGGTCTTGCCCACGCCGGGCGCCCCGACCAGGACCGGGTTGTTCTTGGTCCGGCGGGACAGCACCTGCATGACGCGCTCGATTTCCTTCTCCCGGCCGATCACCGGGTCGAGCTTGCCCTCGCGCGCGCCCTGGGTCAGGTTGCGGCCGAACTGGTCGAGCACCAGCGAGGTGGACGGCGCGGACTCCGCGGCCGTGCCGGTCGGCGAGGGCTCCTTGCCCTGGTACCCGTGCAGCAGCTGGATGACCTGCTGGCGCACGCGGTTCAGGTCGGCGCCGAGCTTGACCAGCACCTGCGCGGCGACGCCGTCGCCCTCGCGGATCAGGCCGAGCAGGATGTGCTCGGTCCCGATGTAGTTGTGCCCGAGCTGCAGCGCCTCGCGCAGGGACAGCTCGAGGACCTTCTTGGCCCGCGGGGTGAACGGGATGTGCCCGGACGGAGCCTGCTGGCCCTGGCCGATGATCTCCTCGACCTGCTGCCGGACCGCGTCCAGGCTGATGCCCAGGGACTCCAGCGCCTTGGCCGCGACACCCTCGCCCTCGTGGATGAGGCCGAGCAGGATGTGCTCGGTGCCGATGTAGTTGTGGTTCAGCATCCTGGCTTCTTCTTGCGCCAGGACCACGACCCGTCGCGCCCGGTCGGTAAACCTCTCGAACATCTTGTCGCTCTCCTCACAGCACGGGGGGCCAGGGCCGAGCCCTACCTTGCCTACTCCGCATAGTAGCCGTGTGCCCACGGTCGCACTCTTAATGCGAGTATGCGCCACGCACTATGAGACGTTCCCTGGACACGGGTTGTTCACCCTCATCCAACTACCCCGATCAGGGCAATGTTCCTGGACACGGCCGTGATACGCCGCAAGCGAACGCCCACCCCCGAAGACGCGAACGCACTGCTGGCCCTCCAGGCGGTGATGGCTTACGGAGGGCCAGCAGTGCGATCGGCACCGCTGCTAAGCAGTTGCTCCCCACAGGACCGGAGAAGGCCAGCGAACTCGCGAACTCGTGCGGGTAGTGGGGGGGGGGGGGGGGGGGGGGGTGGTGTGTGTGGTAGTTGTGTGGTTGTGTTTGGGGTGGGGTGTTGTTTGTGGTGTGTGATGGTTGTGTGTAGGTATATTGTGTTGATGGGGGTAGTTTGGTTGAGGGGGTGTATGATGTTGGTGTGTAGGGAGGTGGGGGTTTTGATGGTTGTGTGGTGTGTATTTTTTGTTGAGAGTGTGAGGGGGGGGTGGGGAGAGGTTGGAGCCCTACCTTGCCTACTCCGCATAGTAGCCGTGTGCCCACGGTCGCACTCTTAATGCGAGTATGCGCTACGCACTATGAGACGTTCCCTGGACACGGGTTGTTCACCCTCATCCAACTACCCCGATCAGGGCAATGTTCCTGGACACGGCCGTGATACGCCGCAAGCGAACGCCCACCCCCGAAGACGCGAACGCACTGCTGGCCCTCCAGGCGGTGATGGCTTACGGAGGGCCAGCAGTGCGATCGGCACCGCTGCTAAGCAGTTGCTCCCCACAGGACCGGAGAAGGCCAGCGAACTCGCGAACTCCGATTGCGCGCGCACTAGTGCGCGGCTTCGTACTCCGCAACGATGTTCGCGGGAATGCGCCCGCGCTCATTGACCTTGTATCCGCGCTGCTTCGCCCACTGCCTGATTTGAGCGCTGCGCTCACGGCCGGGGCCAGTACGTGCCCGGCGGCGCCTGGCCGGCGCGCTTGCTTTGCGCGCGTGCTCCACATAGTGGGCAAGTTCTTTACGAAGCTTGCCCGCGTTGCCGGTACTCAGGTCGATCTCATACGAGGATCCGTCGAGTCCAAACGCAACGGTCTCTGTCGCCTCGCTCCCATCGAGATCGTCGACGAGAAGCACCTGTACCTTCTGTGCCATGGATTCAGCCCTTCTGACGGAGCAACCTATTTCGGATGTTAAACATATACCCAATCTGTTGGCTTTGACAATTCCTTAACTGAAGTCTTAACGATTTCTGCCCGCGCGAAGCCCATACGAGGGGCGATCCGCGAGGCCGTAACTCTCCGTAATCAGGCATTCGTTGCATCGTCAGCATCGCCGTGCAGAAGATGAGGATCACGCCGATACTGGATCGCAAGACAGAACCGTCCATCGGTGTTCGGCGAGTTCTCGCAGTTCGGATAAACCCGCCGTAACCTGAAATGTCAAGACCGCTGATCGCGCGATCGGCGCCTGGCGTTCCTGGCCGCGCGGCGCTTCGGGGCCAGCTGGCTGCGCAGCAGCAGTGCTAGGCCGATGAGGAACGCCACGCAAACTACCAGCGGCGGAGTCAGCGCCGCGAGGTCTTGCCACATGGCCGGTCCTCTCCCGCTGCCCATCGGAGACGATACTCCCGGTGGCCTCGTATCGTCTCGCGGGCAACTCCCATCCTCATTTTCCCCGATCCCCTAAGAGACGCAACAGCATGCGCGTGTTGCCGAGAGTGTTGGGCTTTACGCGCTCCAGGTCGAGAAACTCGGCCACGCCCTCGTCATAGGAACGCAATAGCTCGGAGTACACCTCGGCGGCCACCGGTGTGCCGCTGATGGGCTGGAATCCGTGGCTGGCGAAGAAGTCGACCGCGAAAGTCAACACGAACACACGGTCAACGCCGAGGACGCGGGCTCGCTGAAGCAGCGTATCCACGATGCCGTGACCGATACCGAGTCGTTGGCAGTCCTCACGGACCGCTACCGTCCTGATCTCGGCAAGGTCCTCCCACATCACATGCAATGCGCCACAGCCCGCCAGCGCAGCGTCATCACGAAGTTCAGCTACGCAGAACTCCTGGACGTCCTCATAGAGCGTGACGGTGTCCTTACTCAACAAACGCCCGGACTCGACATTCGAGTCGATCAACTTCCTGATCACGGGCACGTCACGGGTGCGCGCGGACCTGATCTTGTATGCCATGGCGCCGTCCACGATAGCCGCTACCCGACTAAGCAGCGGACTGGCCCGGCGGCCATTGGCAGAAACTTCCCCGGAGTTGGTCACAGGCGGCCCGTGGTTCCAATATTGTGCATCGCTGTGCGCAAACTCAGCGGCGCTGCGGGGCTAGCCGCGGCAGCCGTGACGCTTGCTCTGCTGGTGCCGGGGGGAAGCAGCCTGGCCCAGACGACCGGGCCCATTGGTGCCACGCCCACCATGGCCGCCCTGATCGCGCAGGCGAAGCAGCTTGAGTTCCAGATCAACGCGCTGAGCGAGCAGTACGACGGCCTGCGCATCCAGCTGAGCCGGGCCCAGGCGGACGCGCAGTTCGCCGAGGCGGCCACTGGCCGGGACGAGACCGCGCTGGCGGCCGGCCAGCAAACCGTGGCCCAGCTGGCCGCCGAGAACTACATGAACGCCGGGCTCGACCCGACTCTGCAGGCGCTCACAGCCGGAAACCCGGGCCAATTCCTCAGCCAGGCGTCCATCATCACCGAGCTCGACCAGTCAAGCGGCGACAAGGTCCGGGCGCTGAGCGTGGCGGCCGACCAGGCCCAGCGCGACAAGCAGGTCGCCAATCAGCAGCTCGCCGCGGTGAATGCGCTGCAGGCTCAGCTGAACGCCAAGAAGAACGCCATCCAGGCCAAGATCGACGTGGTCAACAGCGCAGCGTTCAAACAGGCGATGGCAATCTTCGACCAGACCGGGCAGTACCCGAACATCCCCGTGCCGACCGCTAATACCGTCGGCGCCCAGGCCTTGCAGGCGGCGCTGGATAAGCGCGGTGATCCTTACGTCTGGGGCGCGGCGGGACCGGGCGCGTTTGACTGCTCCGGACTGGTCGTCTGGGCGTTCGCACAGGTGGGCATTACGCTGCCGCACTACACGGGGGATCAGTGGAATTCGGGCGTGCACGTGCCGCGCAGTGATCTGGAGCCGGGCGATCTCGTCTTCTTCTACCCCGACATCAGCCACGTGGGGATCTATATCGGTGACGGGCTGATGGTCGATGCGCCGGACTTCGGCCTGACGGTGCGCGTTGAGCCGGTCTTCTGGGCCGATTTCGTGGGGGCCGTGCGGATCGAGTGAGCGAACGCCTTATTCGGCGTCGGCCAGGGATTCCGCGCGGCCCACGTTCCTGTCGTATACGAGCCGCAGGCCGATGAGGGTGAGCCACGGTTCGTAGGCGTCAATGACGCTGACCTCGTCCATGACCAGCGGGGCCAGCCCGCCCGTGGCGATGACGGTCACCGCGTCCGGATCGTGCGGGGACAGCTCGCGCGCCATCCGCGTGGCTATCCCCTCGACCTGAGCGGCGAACCCGTAGATGATGCCGGACTGGAGCGCTTCTACCGTGTTCTTGCCGATAACCCGGGGCGGCCTGGTCAGTTCGACCTTGAGCAGTTGCGCGGCGCGCCGCGAAAGGGCGTCCACGGATATCTCGATCCCCGGCGCGAGCGCACCCCCGACGAATTCACCGCGCTCGCTGACCGCGTCGAAGTTCGTCGAAGTCCCGAAGTCGACCACGATCGCGGGCCCGCCGTATAGGTGGACCGCGGCGAGCGAATTCATGATGCGGTCGCTGCCCACCTCTTTGGGATTATCGGTCCGCACGGGAACGCCGGTCTTGACCCCGGGCTCGACGATGACGGTAACTAGGTCACCGTAATACCGCTCGACCATCTCCCTCATCTCGCGCAGCACCGAGGGCACGGTCGAGCACAGCGATATCCCGTGGATGTCCCGCTCGGCAAAGGCGGTGCTGCCCGCCAGCAGGCCGTGCAGCACGACGGCGAGCTCATCGGCGGTCCGGTCCGGGACCGTCGCGATTCGCCAGTGCTCCACCACCCGGTCCTCATCGAATATCCCGAGCACGGTGTTGGTGTTCCCGATGTCAACGGTCAGGAGCATCGCACTCATCTCCTTTCGCCTGCGGGCCGACGTCGGAGGCCTGCGGGTCGGACAGCAGCACGGGCACGTTGTCGATCAGCCGCGTGGTGCCCGCGGTCACGGCCGCCACGATCACCGCGGGTCCGGCCTGGCCGGGACCGACCGGCGCGAAGGTGTGCGGGTTGACCACCGCGAGGTAGTCCACGGCCAGCGCGGGCTCGCCGAGCAGGATCTGCTGCGCGGCGGCCAGCACGGCCTGGGCGCCGCCAGCCGCCCTTGCCCTCCCGGCGTGCAGCGCACGCGGCATCGTGAGCGCGAGCGCCCGTTCGGCCGCGGACAGGTACCTGTTCCGGCTCGAGGTGGCCAGGCCGTCGGCGTCGCGCACGGTCGGGACCGGCTCGATAGTGACGTCCAGGTTGGTGTCGCTGACCAGGCGGCGGACGAGGGCGAGTTGCTGCGCGTCTTTTTCCCCGAACGCCGCGACGTCGGGCCGCGTCAGGTGGAACAGCTTCAGCACCACGGTCAGCACGCCGTCGAAGAAGCCCGGCCGGAACTGGCCCTCGAATACCCGGCCCATCGGCCCGGGGTTGACGGTCACCTCCGGCCGACCGCCGGGGTACATGTCGGCGGTGCCGGGGGCGAAGACCGCGTTGGCCCCCTCGTCGGCGCACATGGCCAGGTCTTCGTCGAAGGTCCGCGGGTAACGATCGAGATCTTCCCCGGGGCGGAACTGAAGCGGGTTGACGAAGATCGACACGATCACGCTCCCGCCGGGGCCCGCTGCCGCGCGCGCGGCCTGGAGCAGGGCGCGGTGGCCGGAGTGCAGGGCCCCCATGGTGGGCACCAGGACGACCGGGGCGGCGAGATCGGCCCGGACGTCGCGCAACTCGGCCCGCGTCCGGGCCACGACGGGCCCCACCATGGCTGGCTGGAGCACGGTCGCCCGGCTCACCGGCGGCTGGCTCACGGCCGGCTGGCTCACCGGCGGCTGGCTCACCGTCGGCTGGCCCACGGCCGGCTGGCCCACCGGCGGCCGGCTCACGGGCGCCCGCCGAGCACGTCGAGCAGGCGCTCCGCGTCGGCGGGCTTGAGCAGCCCGGAGGCGAGCGCGCGGTCGGCGGTCAGCCTGGCCATGGCGATGTACGCGGCGACCGCGGCGGGCGAGGCCGACGGGGTAGCGCCCAGGGCGGCCACGTGCGCGGCCACGGTTTCCGCGTCACCGCGGGCGACCGGGCCGCTCAGGCCGGCGTCCCCCAGGAGCAGCGCGTTGTCGAGGGACGCGGCCAGCAGCGGCCCGAGCAGGCGCGCGGGGTCCGGCACCCCGGCGGTCCGCAGCAGGTCCGCGGCCTGGGCCACGAGCGTGACCAGGTGGTTGGCCGCGCCGGCCAGCGCCGCGTGGTACAGGTCCCGGTGCTCCTCGGAGATGAAGACGGGCTCGCCGCCCATCTCGATCACCAGGGCCTCGGCGGCGGGCCGGAGCACCTCGGGCGCGGTGACCCCGAAGCACGTCCCGCTCAGCCGGTCCACGTCGTCGCTGCGGCCGGTGAAGGTCATGACCGGGTGCAGGGCCAGCGGCAGCCCGCCGCGGCGGGCGGCAGGGTCGAGCACGGCCAGGCCGTGCCGCCCGCTTGCGTGCGCGAGCAGGCGGCCCGCCACGGGCGCTTCGGTGGCGGCGAGCCCGGCCACCAGGCCGGGCAGGACGTCGTCGGGCACGGTGAGCAGGACCAGGTCGGCGCGGCGCAGGACCTGGCCGGGCTCGGCGATAACCGCGCCGGGGAAGACGGTGCGGGCCCGGGCTACGGAGGCGTCGGACACCGCGGACGCGGCGACGACCGTGTGCCCGGCACGGGCCAGCGCCGCGCCGAGCGCGGTGCCTGCCCGGCCCGCGCCGATGACGCCGACGGCGAGCCGGGCCGGGTGCTCGTGAACCTCGGATTTCATCTCGTTCCAGTCCTCACGGGTACCGGACGGGCGTGCATGACCAGCATAGGAGCATAGGACCCCGGCTCAGGACTGCCGCGCCCGCTCGTCGCTCTGGTCGCGGTCCGGGGCATCGGGCACACGGCAGCAGTACTCGAGGTATAGCGCGGCGCAGGCGAGCACGACCGCGGCGGCGAACGTCACGGCCGCGGTGACCGCATCTTGCCGCGGCACCGTGTCGTTCAGCGAGCCGCTCAGATAGATGACGAACCCCAGGGCCAGGCCGGCGATCACCGCCGCGGCCAGCGAACTGGCCTTGGCCAGCGCCACCATCCGGGACACGAACAGCGGGGCCGCCGGCTTCAGGCCGCGCCCGCCGGCGATCCGGGCCTTGAGGTCACGGCCGGTCCAGGCTTCCGCGAACGCGGCCACGAGCAGCGCAGGCACGCCGGTCCACGGCAGCAGCGGCAGGTGCTGGTAGACCGCCCGGAGCAGGAGCCAGCACGCCAGGGCGCAGACGACGGCGACGATCGCCAGCGTGGAGGTGCGGGTCGGCCTCATGGCGTCTGCGCCGGGGAGCCGGAGGAGCCGGGTTGGGGCTGCCGCAGGACGGCGCCCGGCACGCGCCTGACACCGGTGGTGTCCAGGCCCGCGAGCAGATCGCTCACCGGCCCCCACCCCGGTAGCTCGGCCCGCGCGTCGATGTCGTGCCACGGCGCGAGCACGAACACCCGCTCGTGCGCGCGGGGATGCGGCAGGGTGAGCACCGGGTCGTCGCTGAGGCGCCCGGCGTAGCTGATGATGTCGATGTCGAGCGTGCGCGGGCCGAATCGCTCGGCCCTGACCCGGCCGAAGTCCGCCTCGATCCGGTGGGCAGCGTCGAGCAGCTCCAACGGCCGCAGGCCGGTCTCCACGACGAGCACCGCGTTCAGGTAATCCGGCTGGGCGGGGCCGCCGACCGGGTCGGTCTCGTACACGGGCGAGATGGCCACCACGTCAGTGTCCGGGAGCCGGCCGATCGCTGTGACGCATGCCTGAAGGGTACCCAGCCGGTCGCCCAGGTTCGCACCGACGGCGAGGACCGCGCGCCGCCGCGCGCTCACGACCGGCCGACCGCCGCGGACGCCGCGGCTCGCTGCCACGCGGCCGCCACCCGGACGGCGTCGGCGTTCGCGGGGACCTGGTGCACCCGCACGCACCAGGCGCCCGCCGCGGCCGCCAGCGCCGTGGTCGCGACGGTGGCTTCGTCACGGTCGGACAGGGGCCTCGGCGTGCCGTCCTGGTCCGCCAGGACGGCACCGAGGAACCCCTTGCGCGAGGTCCCGACGAGAACCGGGAACGAATGCCCGGCGAGCGCGCCCAGGGCGGGCAGGCTCGCCAGCAGCGGCCAGTTATGCTCCGGGCGCTTCCCGAACCCCAGGCCCGGGTCGACGACGATGCGCCCCGGGTCGACTCCGGCGGCCACGGCCGTCTCCACCCGCTGGGCGAGCTCATCGCGGACCTCGCGCACCACGTCGTCGTACACCGCCCGCAAGTACATGTCGTGGCTGGGCCCGCGCCAGTGGACAACGACGTAGGAGGCCGCGGCCGCCGCGACCAGGGCGGGCATCCGCGGATCCGCCAGGCCGCCGCTGACGTCGTTGACCAGGCGGGCCCCGGCGGCCAGCGCGAACTCGGCCACCTCGGCCCGCATCGTGTCGATCGAGACCGGCACGCCGGCCTTGACGAGCTCGGTGACGACCGGCCCGACGCGCCGGAGTTCTTCCTCCTGCGAGATGCGCTGGGCACCGGGCCTGGTGGATTCACCGCCTACGTCCACGAGGTCCGCGCCCTGCGCGACGAGCTCCAGGCCGTGCGCGATGGCCGCGTCCGCGCCGTACCACTGGCCGCCGTCGGAGAACGAATCGGGCGTCACGTTGACCACGCCCATGACCAGGCATCGGTCCGCCAGTGCTAGCCCCGGGGGGGCGACCCCCCGGGATCCCCCCGATCCTGGGGGGGAACCGTCCCCCCAGACCCCCGCGGGCCCCCACTCACGTGGGGGCTACCTGCCGTTCCGTAGCCTTGCGGCGCTGCCTGCGCAGCCCGAGCTTGCGCGCGATCCTGCGCAGCTCGAGGCGCGGCCACACCAGGAACGCCTCGGCTTCCAGTGCCGCCAGCGCGATCCGGGGAGCATCCTTGGTGTGCGGGAACACCATGAACCGCGGCTGCCAGACGGGACTGAACTTGGCGTTGAACTTGTACAGGGACTCGATCTGGAACCACCTGGACATGAAGATCAGCACCGCCCGCCAGGCGCGCAGGATGGGACCGGCCCCGATCCGCTCGCCCCGCTCGAGGGCGGCCCTGAACACCGCGAAGTTCAGCGAGATGCGCTTGACGCCGAGGCCGGAGGCGGCCTTGATGGTCTCCACGATGAGGAAGTCGTTCAGGCCGGGCTGAGCGCTCTTGTCCCGTCGCATGAGGTCGAGTGACAGGCCGTCGGCGCCCCACGGGACCAGCTGCAGGACGGCCCGGACCACCCCGTTTTCCTTGGCGGTGGCTAGCACGCAGTTCTCGTCGCCGGGTGCGCCGATGCGCCCCAGGGCCATCGAGAAGCCACGCTCGGTCTCGCTGCCGCGCCAGGAATCGGCGGCCCTGATGATCGGGTCGAGTTCCTGGCGCGGGATGTCCCGCACCCGGCGGACCTCGGCCTCGTAGCCGTTCTTGGCCACCCGGTTCACCATCTGCCTGACGTTCCGCATCGGCCGCCCGGCCAGGCTGAAGTCGGCCACGTTGACGATCGCCTCATCGCCGAGTTCGAGCGCGGTCAGGCTGCCCTCGCGGCACCAGATCTCCGCGCCGAGCTCGCTGCAGCCCATCACGGCCGGCGCCCAGCCGTGCCGGGCCGCCTCGTCGAGGAAGGGGCTGATGACCCCCGGCCACGCCTCGGGGTCACCGATCGGGTCCCCGCTGGCCAGCATGACTCCGGACACGACGCGATAGCAGACGCACGCCTTGCCGGTCGGCGACCAGATCACGCTCTTGTCATCCCGCAGCGCGAAGTACCCGAGCGAGTCCCGGTCCCCGTACTTGACGAGCAGGTCCCGGACCCGCGCCGCGTCCGCGCCGCTGAGCCTGGCCCTCGGCTCCGCCGGGCGCAGGAACAGGTAGACGGTGACGACGAGGGTGAAGACACCCAGCGCGCTGGACACGATGGCGAACAGGTCGCCCCGCGCCTCCGGCACCCACTGGACCGGTCCGGACACTCCGACCAGGCCGTAGATGACCTCCTGTACGCGCACACCCAGCGAGTAGTTGGTCACCAGCCCCCTGGCCAGGAGCATGTAGGTCAGCCCGATGATGGCGTCGGCCACCAGCAGGGCCGCAAACACCCATACCGCCCGCCACCTGGTGCGCGGGTCGCCCTCGGCGTAGAACTCGCGCCGGAAGTAGATCAGCGCGATCAGCAGCACCATCGCGGCGATCGCGGTCGGTATCCGCTGGACGGGAAAGAAGTGGATGCCGATGTCAAAGGCGAGCAGGCCGGCCACCGCCTGGAAGGCCCGCCGCTTCCGGCGGCGCAGGCCGTGGGCCAGCATCAAGAGCATCAGCCCGATGATGACGTCGGCGCTCCGGGTGACGGTCGTTAGCGTCCCGGGCACCAGGTAGTCGATCTTGTGCAGCTTCTGCACCAGGTCAGGCTTGAAGATGGCCACGATGTCGGACAATCCGAGCAGCGTGGTGAGCAGCGCCGCGCTGCCGGGGACCCAGGCCTGGTGCCGCCTGCGGTCGGCGGGATCGGCGGGTTCGGCGGTAACTCGCGCACCGGTGCGCTTGTCGGCGGGCAGGCCCGCACCGTTCGCGTGTCCAGCGTCTTCGCTGTCGCTCATCTCGGCAGCTCTCTTATCAGGCCCCAGATCACGGTGCGTCAGCGCGGTCATCTCGCCGCCTCGCATCCTGTTTCACGGTACCTCCCAAGCCTAGGCAACGGTCCGTCCCGCCGGGGACAGAGTTAGCTCACGGGCGGTTCACCACCGCCGTTCGGTATAAAGATTGCTCCCGTGCTCAGGGGGATAAGCGAGGGGACGGGGGGAAGCGCCGGGGGTGCGGCCCACCTAATAGACGCCCGAGCCGGCGTTTCAGTTCAGCGTGGAGACGATAGGGATTTCCGGTTCGGTGCGCCGCTAGCTCACGAGCGTTATCAGGTCGAGCGCTATCTCCGCAGGATCGGTGACGGCGTCGAACGAGACCACTTCGAGGTGCCCCCTGGAGAACTTGTCCTGGGCGAGGTTCTTCCTGGCCGCCCCCTGATAAGCGGTCAGGGTGGCATCGTGCTTGCGGCCGTGGCCCACGATGGCCACGACGAATACGCGCTTGGCGGTCGCCTTCTCCAGGACGGGCTCGAATTCCATCCAGTCGTCGGCCTCGCCGTCGGTGACCACCAGGGTGAGCATGACCGGCTGCTCGTCGGGATCCCGGTCGCCGAACTCCTCGTCGTAGTCCGCCAGCGCCGCCTTCCAGGCGGGCATGATGTAGGTCTTGCCACCCCACTTGATCTCATTCAGCCTGCGCTCCAGGTTGCTGGAGTTGAGGTCGCCGATCTCGATGTGCTGGTTGGCGAACCCGTGGGTCATCAGGCCCCCGCGCTCATCACTGCCGCCGGCCTGCTCGGCCGCGGCCTCGCTGTCCTCCCGCTCCAAGACACGGACCAGACCGTGCAGGGCCTCGATAACGATGGCCCGGCGGCTGCCGGGATCGGGCCATTCGGGGCCGTACTCGTCGGCTGCGCCCCAGTTCATGCTGGTGGACAGGTCCAGCAGGAGCACGGGTTCCTTGTTGCGGTTGGCGGAGACGGCCGGGCGGATCTCACTACGCGGGGTGCGGTTCGGCCCGCCCGTTTCCGCTCGCTCGTCAGTCACGATCGTTCCCTTCCGCGTTGCCGACATCCACCTTTGCACAGGAGGCGGCAAAGGGTTCAGTGGTGACCGTAAATCAGGCTCATGGCCTCGGCGCGCGTCACGGTGTCCAGGAACGTACCGCGGACCGCCGACGTCACGGTCCTGGCTCCAGGCTTGCGCACCCCGCGCATGGTCATGCACAGGTGCTCAGCCTCGATGACCACGACGACCCCGCGCGGCTCCAGGGTTTCCATCAGGGCGTCGGCGATCTGGCAGGTCATCCGTTCCTGCACCTGCGGGCGCCGGGCGTACACGTCCACCAGCCTGGCTAGCTTGGACAGCCCGGTGATCTGGCCCTTGACGTTCGGGATGTAGCCGATGTGGGCCACGCCGATGAACGGCACCAGGTGATGCTCGCAGGTGCCGTAGACCTCGATGTCGCGGACGACGACCATCTCGTCGTAGCCCACGTCGAAGACCGTGGTGAGCACGTCCTCCGGGCGCTGCCGGAGGCCCGCGAACTGCTCCGCGTACGCCCGCGCGACCCGGGCGGGCGTGTCGCGCAGGCCATCGCGGTCTGGGTCCTCGCCGATCGCGGACAGGATCTCCCGCACCGCGCGCTCGATGCGCGGCAGGTCGAACTCCTGGCTAATCGTGCCGGGCAGTTCCGGGCGGCCGCGATCGGGCGTGCCCGCGGTCGGCGCCTGGTTCCCGTCGGTCCCGTCGGCTAGCGCTGCCACCCTGCGTCATCCGTCGCCGCTGGGCCCGCGGTATTCGTGCTCGTCCTGGCCGTAGCCAGGCGCATTATCGCCGTAGCCGTGCCGGTCCTCGCCGTAGCCATCGCCGTTGCCGGCCGGCGATCCCGCCCCCCTCGGGTCGTAGCCGAGCGCCTGGCCGTTGGTGGGCAGGGCCAAGCCGGACCCTCCGGCGCCGCCGTCGGCGGCGGCCAGGGCGAGTTCCTTGGGCGAGAGCACCGGCGGGCGGTCCGAGGGCACGCGCTTGCCGTAGCCCGTATAGGAGCCGCGGACCGGCCGCTTCACGACCGACGCGAAGATCTCCAGGACCTCGGTCCTGGCTACCGTCTCCTTGTCCAGCAGCCGCAGCACCAGCGCGTCGAGCACGTCGCGGTACTCGACGAGGACCTCCCAGGCCTCGTCGTGCGCGGACTCGATGAGCCGGCGGATCTCCTCGTCGATCGAGGAGGCTATTTCCTCCGAGTAGTCCCGGCCGTGGCCCATCTCCCGGCCCAGGAAGGGCTCGCTGTCGCCGGTGCCGAACTTGCGCGCGCCGAGGCGCTCGCTCATCCCGTACTCGGTGATCATGCCGCGCGCGATCTGGGTCGCCTTCTCGATGTCGTTCGCGGCGCCCGTCGTCGGCTCGTGGAAGATGAGTTCCTCGGCCGTGCGACCGCCCAGGAGCATGGCGAGCTGGTCCAGCATCTCGGCCCGGGTGACGAGGAACTTGTCCTCGGTCGGCAGCGCGCTGGTGTAGCCAAGCGCCCGGCCGCGCGGGATGATCGTCACCTTGTGCACGGGGTCGGCGTGCGGCATCGCGTGGCCGACCAGCGCGTGCCCGCCCTCGTGGTAGGCGATGACCTTCCGCTCCCTCTCGGACAGCAGGACGCTCTTGCGCTCGGGTCCGGCCATGACCCGGTCGATGGCTTCCTCCAGGGCCGCCATGGTGATCTGCTTGCCGTTCGCCCGCGCGGTCAGCAGCGCGCCCTCGTTGAGCACGTTGGCCAGGTCGGCGCCGGTGAACCCGGGCGTCCGCCGGGCGATGATGTCAAGGTCGGCGTCCGGCGCGATGGGCTTGCCCCTGGCGTGCACCCGCAGGATCCCCTTGCGGCCGGCCAGGTCGGGCTGGGCCACCACGATCTGCCGGTCGAAGCGCCCGGGCCGCAGGAGCGCGGGGTCGAGGATGTCCGGCCGGTTGGTGGCCGCGATCACGATGACGCCGCCCTTGGTGTCGAAGCCGTCCAGCTCGACGAGCATCTGGTTCAGCGTCTGCTCGCGCTCGTCGTGCCCGCCGCCGAGGCCCGCGCCGCGGTGCCGGCCCACGGCGTCGATCTCGTCCACGAACACGATCGCCGGAGCGTTCGCCTTGGCCTGCTCGAACAGGTCGCGGACCCGGGAGGCGCCGACACCGACGAACATCTCCACGAAGTCAGATCCGGAAATCGAGTAGAACGGCACGCCTGCTTCGCCCGCCACCGCCCTGGCCAGCAGGGTCTTGCCGGTACCTGGCGGGCCGTAGAGCAGCACGCCCTTGGGGATCTTGGCCCCGATCGCCTGGAACTTCGCCGGGGTTTGCAGGAATTCCTTGATCTCCTGCAGCTCCTCGATGGCCTCGTCCACGCCCGCCACGTCGGCGAACGTCGTCTTCGGCGTGTCCTTGGTGATCAGCTTGGCCTTCGACTTGCCGAAGTTCATCACGCGCGAGCCGCCGCCTTGCATCTGCGACAGCATGAAGAAGAACAGCAGGAAGATCACCAGGTAGATGAAGGCGGTCGGGAGCAGGTCGAGCAGGGCGTTGCTCTTGGGGATCGAGACGTTGTAGTTGACGCCTCGCTGCTGAAGGTCCTGCTGGAGCACCAGGCCCTCGCCCGTGACCCACGAGGCTTCGAACTCGGTACCGCTCTGCGTCCCGATCTGGACCGTCTTCTTGGTCGTGATCTGGATCGTCTGGTTCTTGTCGGTAATGACCGCGTTCTTGACCTGGCCCGAGTCAATGAGGTGGACGATCGCTGAGGTGTCGACCTGCTGGTACGAACTCCCGGAGTTCGCGTAGTCGAGCACGAAAAGCAGCAGTAGCACTGCTACCGCGATCAGCAGCAGCGGTGCACGGAGAAAGCGCCTTAGATCCATCGATGAGCGGTCCCGTCGGCCCGGGACCGTTCCCTCCTGACCAGCCTCACATTCCCGTCGACCTCCGGCGGGATGGCCTTGCTTCCATCCTCACAGCCTTATTCCGACGGTGGCTGCGACCGTAAAACTAGACGGTACACCGCTTGGCGGCACACCTGGAAAGTGAACGCTTCCTGCGGCGGATTGTGTTCCCCCGTTTAGCGGTCCTAACCTCCGCGGTAAACGGCCGGGGCCAGCGTGCCGATGAAGGGCAGGTTGCGGTAGCGCTCAGCGTAGTCAAGGCCGTAACCGACGACGAACTCGTCCGCGATGTCGAACCCCGTATAGGCGACGTCGACGTGCATCTGGGCCGATCCCGGCTTGCGCAGCATGGCGCAGATCGCCAGCGAGGCCGGCGCGCGCGACCGCAGGTTGCCGACCAGCCACGACAGGGTCAGGCCGGAATCGACGATGTCCTCCACGATCAGCACGTGCCGCCCGGTGATGTCCGTGTCCAGGTCCTTCAGGATGCGGACCACGCCGGAGGACCGGGTGCCGGAGCCGTACGACGAGATCGCCATCCAGTCCATCTGCACCGGCAGGTGCATGGCCCGGGCCAGGTCGGCCATCACCATGACCGCCCCCTTGAGGACGCCCACGAGCAGCAGGTCCCGGCCGGCGTAGTCGGCATCGACCTGGGCCGCGAGCTCGCTGACGCGCGCCTGCAGCTGTTCGGCGGTGATCATGACCTCTTTCAGGTCAGGCCCCAGGTCACTCTCGTCCAGAGGAATCCCTCCCGGCTGGTTGGGTGGCGGCGGGTCCGGCGGGTCCGGCGGGTTCGGTGCCGGTGAACCACACCATCCCATCACGGCGCCGCGCGCGCACCCCGCCGGGCAGGTCGATCCAGCGCTGGCCGTGCCAGTCCGTCACCAGGGCGTTCATCTGCTCGACGTGCCGGGCGGTGAGGGCGCCGTGCGGGCAGCCGGCCATGAGGGCCGCGTCGCGGAGCACCCGCGTCCTGATCGCCGCGGGCAGGTCCAGCAGCCACCGGGCCGCCAGCCCGGCCGGGTCCGAGCCATCGCGGCGCAGCTGTCCGCCTTCGGCGAACGCGAGGTCGTCCAGGCATTCCGCGTCCGTGCGGAGCTGGCTCGCGGTGCGGGCGAGGGACTCGGCCACCCCCGGCCCGAGCGCGGCCTCCAGGGCGGGCAGCGCCTGATGGCGCACGCGCGCCCGCGTGTAACGGAAGTCGCGGTTATGCGGGTCCTGCCAGGGCTCGAGCCCCAGCTCGGCACACGCGGCGCTGGTCGTGGCCCGGCGGACCGCCAGCAGCGGCCGGCGGTACCAGCCCTTCCTGGCCGGCATCCCGGCCAGCGACCTCCCGCCGGATCCGCGCGCCAGCCCGAGCAGGACCGTCTCCGCCTGGTCGTCGAGGGTGTGCCCGAGCAGCACCGCGGCGGCGCCGGCCTCGTTGGCCACCGCGTCCAGCGCGCCATACCTGGCGGCCCGGGCCGCGGCCTCGGGTCCCGCGGCGGAACCGGCTGGCGCTACGGTCACCGCGACGCTGCGCACCGGGTCGAGCCCGAGCGAGCGGAGCAGCCCGGTGACGTCCGCGGCCCGCTCGCCGGAACCCGGCTGCAGCCCGTGGTCCACGGTGACCCCGCCGCCGCGCAGGCCGGCTCGCGGGGCCACGAAGGCCAGGGCGGCGGCCAGGGCGAGCGAATCCGCGCCGCCCGAGCAGGCGGCGAGGACCAGGTCGCCGTGGTCCAGGTCAGCGAGACAGTCCCGGACGGCGTTACGAATCTGGGCGACCGCCGTGCCAGGACCCATGCCCGACTACGCCCCGGAGGCGACCCGGTCCACCCACTCCTGCGGACGGGCGAACTCGTCCTTGGTCGGCAGGGTCTCCGGGGACGTCCAGATCTTGTTGAACCCGGCCATGCCGACCTCGTCCACGACGGTGGTGACGAACCTGGACCCTTCCGCGTACTGCTTCATCTTCAGGTCGATGCCGAGGATGCGCCGCAGAGTCTGCTCGACGCGGCCCGTTGATCCCCGCCGGGAGTTGAACCGTTCCCTGATCTGGGCCACCGAGGGGACGACCTTCGGGCCGACGGCGTCCATCACGTAGTCGCCGTGCCCCTCCACTAGCGTCATCACCGCGGTGAGCCGGTCCATGATCTCCCGCTGCGCCGGGGTCGCCACCGCCTCCAGCAGGCTCCCGCCGTCCCCGCCGCGCACCGCGCCCGCCATGGCGTCGGC
Organism: uncultured Actinomycetes bacterium; assembly: GCA_963795795.1. Lineage (GTDB taxonomy): Bacteria > Actinomycetota > Actinomycetes > Streptosporangiales > Streptosporangiaceae > Palsa-504. Next base: position 371,047 of record CAWCJS010000007.1, read on the forward strand.
GGCCGACCGGATCCGCTGCAGGATCGCCGCCGGGTCCAGCTCGGAGGCCAGGAGGAACTCGGTCATCTGCCGCTGCACGTAGTCCCGCAGCCACGGCACCGCCGTGAACTGCAGCCGGTGCGTCTCCTCGTGCAGGCAGACCCAGCGGCGGAAGTCATGCGAGTCGACCTCGAGTTCGCGCTCGATCATGACGATGTTCGGCGCCACCAGGGTGAGCCTGCCCGGCTGCTGCCCGTCGACCGGGGAGGTCTCCGGCGGCAGGAACAGCTCGTACTGGCCCAGCACCCGGCCGGACAGGTAGGCCAGGATCAGCCCGGCCTGGATGCCGGTGACCCGCGACCCGATCGAGCCGATGAACCCGGGGGCCTTGGGCGCGCCGTTCTCCGCGCCTGGCACGCGTTCCCGCAACTGCTCGACCAGCGGCTCGAGGACGACGCGGAAGCCGTCGACGTTCGCCCTGATCCAGCCGGGCCGGTCCACCACCGCGACCCGCCCCAGCGAGCCATCCCCGGGGGCGTGCATCCCTGTGACCTCAAGGACCGGCTCCTGGACGGCGCTGGCGAGGTCGCGTAGCTCTGAGACCGTCCGCCGCGCTTCCGCCAGGCTCACCTGCGGCCCGGGACGGGCCCATCGGGTGCCGGTGGAGATGGCGAGGTCCCAGTCGATCATCTGCGTGCTGCTCACACTCCAACCGTACGTGGTGTAGCTAGTGCCCCTGTCACCGGCAGCCCGTCACCGGCGGCCCGTCACCGGGGCGTTCCGTCACCGGGGCGGCCCGTCACCGGCAGCCGCAGCCGGCCAAGGCTGACGCGGCCTTGTCGATGGCCTGCGCGGCGTCCTGCAGCACCCCGGCCGAGGGGACCTGGTCGGCCATGAAGGCGAAGACCAGGACGCTGCCGCTCTTGTCGTAGACCAGCCCGGCCAGGGTCGCCACCGTGCCGAGGTTGCCGGTTTTGGCTCGTACCGAGCCCAGCGCCGGGCCGCCGATCCCGCTGAACACGCTCTGGCCCGCCGACAGCGTGCCGGAAAAGCCCGCGACGGGCAGGCCGGCCAGCAGGGCCCGCAGCCCGGGGCGGGCGATCGCCACCTCGAGCATCCGCACGAGCGCGTCCGGGCTGATCAGGTCCTCGGGGGACAGGCCGCTGCCGTCCACGAGGCGGATCCCGCCGGCGATGCCGAGCCGGCTTAGCTCCCCGGTTACCGCGGTGGCCGCACCGCTGAAGGAAGCAGGCTCGCCGGTCGCGAGGGCGACGTGCCGCGCGAGGTTCTCGGCGATCACGTTGTTGCTCTCCTCGAGCATCTGCTCGACGATGGCGGACAGCGGCGGCGAGGCGACGCTGCCGATGACCTGGGCCCCGGCCGGCGCCGCCTGCGCGGCCGGGGATCCGGTGACGTGGATGCCGTCGGCGGCGAGGAGGGCGGCGAACGAGGCCGCCGCCATCGCCGCGGGGTCGGTCGCCCGCGGGTTGTTGTTGTACGGGTCGTCGGAGTCCTCGGGCGCGCCGGCGGCCGTCAGCCGGCCCTGGTCCACCTCGAGGGAGACGATCGGCGTGACGTCTCCCCCGCTGACGTACGCGCCCGGCCAGCTCGGCGCCAGGCCCGGACCGGTGTACATCGAGGTGTCGTAGCCGAGGCTGACCGCATCGCGGCCGTTCGCCTTCAGCGCCCGGGCGGTCGCGGTGGCCAGGCTAGCGAGCGTGGCGGGCCGGGGGTAGTCCCGGACGGGGAACGGGTTCACCGCGAGCGTCGGGTCACCCCCGCCGACCAGGATGATGCTGCCCGGCGCCGCGCCCTCCACCACCCGGGTGGTGAACCTGGCCCCGGCGCCGAGCAGCGCGAGCGAGGCCAGGGCGGTGGCGAGCTTGGTCGTGGACGCCGGCGTGGCGAGCTGGGCTCCGTGGTCGGACAGCAGGACCTGCCCGGTGACGGGGTCCGCGACCACCGCCGATACCTGCGGGCCCAGCGCTGCCGCCGACAGCGGACCGGCCAGGACCGCCCGCAGTCCGCTCGGGGTGGGGAGCGGCGGCCCGGCCCCGGTTCCGTCGGCCAGCACGGTCCCCGCGCCCGCGACCGGGGCCGCCGCGACCGAGGCCACCCGCAGGGCGGCCAGCCGCGCGGGAAGCAGGTGGACCACGGCGAGCCCGGCGGCGATCGTGAACGCGTTGATCATGGCGAGCGCCAGCACGGCTGCGATCCGCGTGCGGCGCACCATGACCTACCACCTTGCGCGATGACGGCCGGGGACTACGGGACAATGGAGTTAATCACCCGGATCAGCCTGGAGCGAAACCGTGGACGTCGAGGTTGTGGTCGAGATTCCCAAGGGTCAGCGGAACAAGTACGAGATGGACCACGCCACCGGGCGGATCCGCCTGGACCGCATGCTGTTCACGTCCACCAGGTACCCGTCCGACTACGGTTTCATCGAGGACACCCTGGCCGATGACGGGGACCCGCTTGACGCGCTCGTCCTGCTTGACGAGCCGACCTTCCCCGGCTGCCTGATTACCGCCCGGGTGATCGGCATGTTCCGGATGCGGGACGAGAACGGCGCCGACAACAAGGTGCTCTGCGTCCCGGCCGGCGACCCGCGGATGGAACACCTGCGCGACATCCATCACGTGCCGGAGTTCGACCGGCTGGAGATCCAGCACTTCTTCGAGGTCTACAAGGAGATCGAGCCCGGGAAGTCGGTGGAGGGTTCCGCCTGGGCGGACCGCACGGCCGCCGAGGCAGAGATCGAGTCGTGCCGCAAGCGCGCCACCGAGGCCTCCCAGCACTGACGCGGGCGCGTCTCGGGCGGCCCGTCAGCCTGCCTGCCATGAGGTAGCGTGGGCGGGACCGCCAGGGCGGGCGGCCGGGGAGGGGATTCCGTGACTGTGCCGCGCTATCGCAGAGTGGTCGTGAAGCTCAGTGGCGAGGCTCTCGCGGGATCTGCGGCCACCGGAGTCGATCCGGCTGCCCTGTCCCGCGTAGCGCGGGAGGTTCTCTCCGTGCACGACCTCGGCGTCCAGGTGGCCGTGGTCGTGGGCGGCGGAAACTACTTCCGGGGCCGGATGGCCGACGGATGGGGCATCAGCCGCGCCGAGGCGGACAACATCGGGATGCTCGGCACGATCATGAACGCCCTGATGCTGCGGGGCTCGCTCACGGCCAGGACGGACACGGACGTCCGGGTGATGACCGCGGTCCCGATCCACAGCGTCGCGGAGCCGTTTATCAGGCTCCGGGCGGTGCACCACCTGGAGCGCGGCATGATCGTCCTGCTGGCGGGCGGGATCGGCCAGCCGTACGTCACCACCGACTACCCCGCGGTCCAGCGCGCGCTCGAACTCGACGCCGACGCACTGCTGGTGGCCAAGCGGGGCGTGGACGGGGTCTACGACAGCGACCCCAATCTCAATCCGAACGCCGTGCGCTACACGCGCCTGACCTACGACGAGGCGCTGGCCGCCGGGGTCCGGATCATGGACACCAGCGCGTTCGTGCTGGCCAACGAGCAGTCCCTGACCATGCACGTCTTCGACGTCGCCGCGGCGGGCGTCATGCGCATGATCTGTGAGGGCGCCGAACTCGGCACGCGAATCAGCGTGAAGTAGTAGGCACCGCGCTATCACCACACGCCCGGCACGAGGCGCTTGGTCCGGGCGGCATAATCCGCGTACGCCCGGCCGGTCACCTCGGTGAGGACCGCTTCCTCGACGAAGATCCGGTAGATCAGGACGCCGGCCGGGAGCACCAGCAGGACCGCGAGTGCGGGCCAGTTGCCGTACACCAGGCCCAGGCCGGCCATCAGGAGCAGGATCCCCGTGTACGACGGATGCCGCACCCACCGGTACGGGCCGCTGTCGACCACCCGCTGCCCGGTGTCGACCTCGACGGTCATCCGGAACGACCGGCCCAGGACCACGATCGCCCAGATCCGGACCACCAGGCCGGTCCACATGACGATCGGGCCGGCGAGCCCAGTCGGCCCGAACTGCCAGGCGGGGTTCTTGAGCGAGGCGGCCAGCATCCCGGCCGCGGAGAGCGCCACCGTGATGATGATGATGTTCAGCCAGAGCGTGCCCCGGTCCCGGGCGAAGCTGCCCTTCCCGCGGACTCGGTCGCGGATCACCAGGCCGGCTTCCAGCGCCAGCCAGGCCGTTACGGTCCATTGCACTATCACCGTCATCACCCACTCAGCGCGAGGGTCGCTAGGGTCTCGTGCTCCCAGCGTCGCGCTGACCAGCGGGCATGACGTCAGCCCGCGGGTTGATTTCAGGTATGAGCCTGGTACTACCGCAACCTCAGCAGGACGAGCCCGCTAGGACGGATTGGTGTAGCCCATGGAGTTGCAGGAAGCCTCGATGGTGGCCGCGGTGGTCTGCGCATCCGGCAGGTCGGCGATGAACAGCTCGTCGTTGAAGGCCCGCACCGCATTCGACAGCGTGGAGTCGGTGATCGTCGGCTCGTCGGCGACGAGCTGATGCCATCCGTCAATCACGTTCGGCATGTTGAACGCATAGGCCGCGTCTGTGATCTCCCAGTAGGCGTAACAGGCGTGGGCGTTGGGAGTGTTGTAGTTGATGTGGTTGACACTTACCGTGCCGACCCCGATGCCGCCCAGCAACGCGACCAGCAGGATCGCCGCCGTGTACCACGGATGCCGCGTCGGCCAGTCTCGCCGGGGAGCCTTGTACTCAGCCGGGGGACACCTGCCCTCTAGGTGGGCGGCGTACGCCGCGCCGCAGCGAGCACACGGTGGTACGGGCTGGTTGAACTGCGCCATGGGCAACCACGGCTGGATCATCTCGTTTACCGTGGTGGTCTCGTCAGGCCCGTCGGCCCATCGACCGTCCATAACGGGTCCCCTTCCCCTCTACGGAGCTGAGGCCTCAGCGCATCCGCTGTGACCAGGGTGTGCCGTGGAGCGGGTGACCGGCCTCAGGCCCGCACCTATCAGCCTGGGAATTGGACACATCGTAACACCCGACGCCCGAGGAGGGGCAGTGCTGACCGGCCACTACTATCCGTGGCCAGTTCCATGCGGGGCCTGATCCTGGTGTCGACCAAGACCTTCCCGCAGAACCGTGGCTTCCCCTCCGCGATCACAGCGTCCCTCACCACGCTGCTCAGCGGGACGGCCAAGATTCAGTCTGGCCAGGTGCTTTTCCTCGCGCGGGGTTAGGTCGGGCCCAGAGCACGCTTGACCTGGGACTTCGCCTTGGAGCAGGTGACGAGAATCGAACTCGCACAATCAGCTTGGAAATCTGTGCGGGTCCGCGCCTTCAGATCCCCTGAGCTGCGAAGCAGGCTGTCCCTGAGTGTCCGTGAGAAGCCGCTACGACACGATGGCCGCGACCTAGGAAATGACGGATGGGAAAACTGCGTGGTGCGGCTTCGGCGGCGTGCTGCTGCCCGCGCTTGACCTGCAGGAGCTGTTCGGCCTGGGCGGCGGGTGCTGGGCGCGGAGATGCCTGACCGCTTGCGCCGGGAGGTGGCGCCTGCGGCAGCTGCCCGCGGGAGCGTCTCTGCTCCCATGTCTCGACCGTCACACCCCAGGCGACCGCCGCTGCCACTATCAGGGCGAACGCGGACAAGACGAACAACGTGACATTACCGGCGGCCAGCAGCCCGGCCAGCGGAATCACCCATGCGCTCCACGCGACTACCTTTACCCTCGTGGTAATCGGTTTCCAGGCCTGCGCCCGGGCGGGTGCCAGCGGCGGGGCGGCGACCACCCCGGCAGGGATGTCGGCGCTGACCATGTCCAGGTCCGCGTAGGTTCGCGACGCCAGCGCCTGGCCCACCCGCATGTCAAGCTCATCTTTGCTCAGCCGTCCCTGCACGAACGCGGCCTTGAGCGTGTCAATCACCTGCTCGCGGTCGGCGTGGGACGCCCGCAGACGACCGCGGCCCGCCGCGCCGGCTGCCATCTCGTCTCCCGGCCCTGCCATCACCGGCGCCTCCCCACAAGCACAATGCAGGGAAAGCGTAGCGCGGACGCACCTTGCGGCCTTCCCTGAACCTTCAGCCTTCCCGGCCGGGCCCGGTGTCAGCCGGAGAACACCGATACGGTATCGCTGCCGAGGTTGGTGACGTGGACGGTCCCGGTGAACGGGTTGACCGCGACCTCCGCGTCCTGGGCTGGGTACGGTGTCATCGCGCCTCGATTTCGGCGGTGCTTGGCCCCTACCCCAGTTTTGTGCCGATGATGCTCAGCGGCGCTGGCGGAGGAAGGCACTGCGGGCGCAGCTGTCGCGGGCCAGGACGAGGGCGGATGCCGGGCGTTTCCGCGGAAACGTCCGGCGCAATTGCGTGTAGCGCCCACAGGCGCGTGGGCTGGCCGCGCTTACCTGTGGGCGGGACCGGAACAAGATCCCATATGCGCAGGCCAAGGCCAAACGTGAGACTACCGGCCGTCAGCGCCACTCGGTTGACCCGGTGCTCCGGGTCGCTGATCTCTCCGGGCCTGGAATTCCTTCCCCTCCCGAGCGCCGCCCGGCGGCGCGCTCTTGAGGAACACGATGATCACCAGGACGACCGCAACCGCCACGGCGTCCAGGACCTTGCCTGCCAGGGCCAGATACGCGGCACCGGCGATAGCCACCACCGCCACCGCGTGGCCCTCGGCCGAAGCGGGAGAGCGGCGGTACCCCCCGCTCGTAGGGCCGTACCATGCTTTGCTTCCCAGCAACGGCGGCCTTGGCCGCATGGTCACCGGCTCCGGCGATCGCTTCCGCAGACGTTGCGCGAGCAGGTAAACGAGGCCCCCGATGGGGCTAGTACACACAATGAGAACGGCCCAGACGAACCTGGGCACGACATGCGCAGTGCCGGCTGTCCCAAGGCGCAGCAGGCAGAAGACGTCGAAGACCACCACGAGCAGGACGCCGAGCAAGATCGCAATCAGCACGACCGATGCCAAAAGTCCTTCCATGTCCCGAACGTTATACCGCGCTCCCTGCCGGGCCGTGCCCTGCTCCGCCCCCGTCTTCCGCACCGGATTGATCTGCGCCCGGCTGACCAGCGGGGCGCGCCCGTGCCGGGCGGGCGCCCCCAGCGCAGAGCCCGGCGGCGGAGCGCACCAGCGGCGCCGCGATCGACGCGCATGTCCTGGCCGAGCAGACGAGGCCCGCAGCATCGGGCGATCCGCTGAATGGCGCGCAGACGATGCATCAGTTCAGGCGGCCGCCGCGGCCGCTTGTCGTTCGTGCCGCCCAATCGGTTTCGGTAGCGCCCCTTCTGGCCAGCCGGAATCCGAGCCGACGCGGCCATCCCGGGCCTGGTCGTCGACGCGCATGGCGAGCAGAATGGCGCCATCTATCAGGAGGTCACGCTCGGTAGGATTGATATCGCCCCGGTCAGCCTGCTCGCGGAAGATCGCGCAGATGTGCTGGAGTGCCTCATCAACGGTAAGCACGGTGATCACAGTTCTCACCTCCACCCCAGGCATACCGCCAGGGATGCATGGCCGGGGCAGAGGCTTTGGTCCTCACTGTGAGCTGTCTTATTACCCATGAAGATCAGCCCGAGCCCGGGCTTCACCTGCGGCCTCGTCGGCCCGCGGGCCAACGGCACGTCAATGGCACGCGACCGTGGCCGACGCATCAACGGACTGGATACCAGAGACCAGCGTGGGCCGCTGACCTGGCGTTTCGTCGTGGAGCGGGTGACGAGAATCGAACTCGCACTATTAGCTTGGGAATCTGTGCCATCCAGGCTGCTCTGCCCGCTGACCTGCGGGACGGACCGTCCGTGAGTGACCGCTCGTCACCGGGGTTAATGGCCCGCTAATGGCCCGGCGATCCTGTCGGCGCACGATCGTTGCCCGTAGAGATAGGAGGCAGCGGCGTGGTACGCCGTGGTACGGAGGGGTATGCTTTGGGCATGACAAACCCGGGCGGGCGACCGACCGATATCAGCGTCCGCCAATTCGTCGCGGACTCCGGGGCCGTCACGCGCGGTCTGCGGCAAGGACGCGCGTACACGCTGACTCTTAACGGTGAGCCGCTGGCGAGAATGATCCCGATACGTCAGCGCCGGGCGGTTCCCAAGGGTGAAGTCCTCGCGATCTTCGCCACGGCACCAGTAGTTAACGGGGATGAACTGCGCGCCGACCTTGACGAGGCCATAAGCCAGGATCTGCGCGACCCCTACGACGGGACAGGCCTGTGACGGCGCACGAGGCTGCCGTAGTGGACACCAGCATCATCGCCGCGCTAAAGCTGTACGACCCGTCGGAACTACCCGACACTATCTTGATTACGGCAGTAACGCTGGGTGAGTTGTCCTTCGGCCCGCACGCGACCGACGATCCGATCAAGCGGGCTGGACGGGTGGCCGTGCTGCAGCATGTGGAGGCAACATTCGACCCGCTTCCGTACGATCGGGGCGCAGCCCGGCTCTATGGCCAGATGTGCGCTGCGGTTCGCGCGGCGGGACGGGAACCGCGCAGGCGGGCCTCGGATCTGATGATCGCAGCGACAGCAGCCAGCAACCAGCTCCCGCTCTACACGGCCAACCCGGACGACTTCAAGGGCGCTGAAAGCTTCGTCGAGGTGGTCGGCATCCAAGCGCGGCCGAACAAGCTCTGAATGGAGCGGGTGACGGGCGAACCCGCACCATCAGCTTGGAAATCCGCCTCGGCGAGGTCGGCACCACGATGTTCGGCGATACGCGCTTCGGTGGGCCGTGATCCACATTCTTGAAGACACCGCCCGGCACGCCGGGCACATCGACGTCATGCGCGAGCTTATTGACGGCATGGTCGGCGATCATCAGTGTGACGAAGGCCCTAGCTGACGACCCTGGCCACGCGGCTGATGGGGGCAGTATGCCACGTCCGGCAAGGCACGCCCAAGCATGACGTTTACGGCATCTGACCTGCGGATAAGAGGCTTGGAGCGGGTGACGAGAATCGAACTCGCACTATCAGCTTGGGAAGCTGACGTTCTACCATTGAACTACACCCGCGCGCACCTGCAGTTGTCCGTCTTAGCTACGACGGAGTCGGCCTGCGCCGTGTTCGCCCCCACATCGTAGCGGACCCGGTAGGTTGCCAGCGTGCTCCTCTCCGATCGTGACATCAAGGCCCAGATCGAGTCCGGGCGGGTCAAGCTCGACCCGTTTGAACCCGAGCTGGTCCAGCCGTCCAGCATCGACGTCCGGCTGGACCGGTATTTCCGCGTGTTCGAGAACCATCGCTACCCGCACATCGATCCCGCCATCGAACAGCCGGACCTGACCAGGCTGGTCGAGACCGAGGGCGACGATCCCTTCGTCCTGCACCCCAACGAGTTCGTCCTAGCGTCGACCTTTCGAGGTGATCACGCTTCCCGACGACGTGGCTGGTCGCCTTGAAGGCAAGAGCTCTTTGGGCAGGCTAGGCCTGCTCACTCACTCCACGGCGGGCTGGATCGACCCCGGGTTCTCGGGGCACGTGACGCTCGAGCTGTCCAACGTCGCGACGCTGCCCATCAAGCTGTGGCCAGGCATGAAGATCGGCCAGCTGTGCTTGTTCCGTACCAGTTCGCCCGCGGAATACCCGTATGGCTCGCCCGTCTACGGCTCCCGGTACCAAGATCAGCGTGGCCCCACGCCATCCCGCTCATACCTCAACTTCTACCGGGCCAAGGTTTAGACCGGATGCCTTTCCGCCTGTTCAGACGCACTTCACCGCCGCCCGTGCGGACCGCATGACACGCCGGTGTAGAGTTGCCCAAACTCCCGGCATCGCCGGTAGCTGAAGGTGTACTTTCTGTTAACACATAGGTCGCACACGAATCTGTGTCAATTCGGCAACTACGGTTGTGAGCTGACCCTGGAGCTGCTACCTATGTCAAATCCGTACATCTGCACCATTGGTAACTGACTACCTGGCGTGGATGCAAACAGATGAGAGTGGGTGGGTGGGTGGCCGCGGTTCAGCTCGAGGACGGACCAGTGGGCTGGCGCAAGGCCCGGCGCAGCGTGGGTAATGGAGCTTGCGTCGAAGTCGCGTCGATTAAGGGAAATGTCCTCGTCCGGGATTCTATGATTCTCGACAGTCCAGTAGTGAGTTTTCCTACTAGCGCTTGGCAATTTTTTCTGGACACTACAAAAGCCCAATAATAAAGATAAACTTGGCGATGAGGCCCGCACGAACTGGGCCGCATCGTTTTATACTGTTCAGGACCCGCGTCCCAAAAGGCCTCACGGGTCCTGATTTATTTTCCGGAGTTGCTCAGGACTTGTTTGTCAATCTGATATTCTCCGATTACTTGCGTCAGGAATTCGGCTGAATCTTCCGGACTCAGCGCCATACTCTGCAATTCTCTGAAGACTGCCTGGTACCTTTCGCGATCCTCGGTTCGTTCTAGAAAGTGAAAACCTATCAGCCCCTCGACGTGTACGCCGCCAAGAGTTGGGTCTGGAAGTTCGAGGATGGTGAAGTTACTCTCCATTGCCGGGTGTGCCCCGCGTTCGTACGGAAGAATCTGCACCACTACGTTCGGCACAGCTGACATGTCTAGGATCTGGCGGAGCTGCGCCTCCATGACTGCATGCCCTCCGACGAGCCGATGAAGCGTCGCCTCATCGAGAACCACGTTAAGAGGCGGCGCATCTGCACGGGTGAGGATCCGCTGTCGCGTGAGTTTCGACTTGATTTGCAGGCCGATCTGGTGGGGATCGAGCCGGGGCATGGCTGCTTCGGCTGCGGCCCGCGCGTAGTCCGCAGTCTGCAGGAGGCCGTGTACCACCGACGACTGGAAGGCGGAGATCACCACGGCTTCCGCTTCCAGGCCGATGTAGGTCCCGTAGGTGAGGTCGTAGGGCTGCCACCAGCCCTGCTGCTTGCCTTCGCGGGCGAGTTCCTTCAGATGCTCACGCTGGGCCCCGTCAGTTACCCCGTAGAGGTCGCAGAGGTCGCGGATGTCGCGAGGGGTGACAACGCCGTGGCCGGTTTCCATACGACTCACCTTGCTCGGTGAGCACAGTAGGCGCTCTGCTACGTCCTCTACCGTTAGGCCTTTGTCGTTACGCAGTGCGCGGAGGATCGCACCTAGTTCGCGACGACGAACCGTTGGACTGCGTATTCTTCCGGCACCGAAGATCGCTTCCTTCCTCAGGAGTAGCCAACTTCGACGGCAAGTCCCACATCGTGACCATGCCGATAATACATGCAGGACGCACTTGAAAATGGCACTTGCCAGGCACCAATGCTAGAGGCACTATGAAATCAGAAGCAGGATGCATCCTCAAGCGACCCGCCGACAATGGGGTCGAGCGGTGACCCAGCAGGTTACCGAAGAAGATCGCGTGCCAGTCGAGGGCTCGCGCCGGGCGTAAGCGATTCGCCCGCGCGGCGGGCTTGGATACGCGCAGAGGGGAGGCAACTGCCAGCCACGTAACCCGCGAAGACCGCGTTCGCTTCCCGAGTGGAGAGCGTGCAGGGCCGCGGCATCACATCCGGGTCCAACACCACAACGAACTGGAACCCCGCAGCCACAAGCTATGCGGTACCCCAGACGCGCCGCTGGGCCGGTGCTGCAACACCGACCCAGCGAAACACCACCCATGCTCTGGACCGAGCTAGAAGGGCTAGTGACGTGATCAACATTATCAACTACACCAGCAAAGACAACCCCCAGTGGTCGGCCGTTCAGGTAGCGCTTACCCAGCCGCCCACCACAGCCGAGGTCACCGATCGCGCGGGCGGGCGGCCGCCCGGCGTACGCATCCGGAACATCCTCGATCGGCTGGCCGACCTCCCGCGCCGGTGGGGCGACCGGTGGTTCGCGATGAACGACGCCGAGGCGGAGTGGCGGGGCTGGCAGATGACCAGGGTGCACGGCGGCCTGGGCCGGCGCTACCGCGATCCGCGCTTCGACACGCTGGCCGAATGCGCGCGGTGCCGGGGTGCTGGCTTCCGCGCGGACGTGCGCTGCCTCCCGTGCCTGGGCACCGGACGGGTCGCGATCAGGGGGGTGAGCTAGCGATGGCGTTCGGACGGCCGCGGCGGCGCAACGACCCAAGCGTCATGGCCAGCGTGGAGGCGGCCATCAGCACCGTCGTGCGGCCCGGGCCGCTCGCCTGGCTGTGGCACTGGCGCTACGAGATCGGCCTGGCCGCGGGGCTGGCCCTGGTCGGGCTGGCCAGCGACGCCAAGCTGGGCGTAGCAGGGCTCATCGCCATCACCGCGACGGGGCTGGCGCTGCTGGTCGCGGCGCTGGTCTGGCCGCCTTCGCGGAAGCGGCTCATCGCCAGGGCCTGGTGCGTCATCACGCCGCACCGGGTCAGGACCGGGTGCATGCACGCCTGGATCCAGACCAGGGACGGCAGGCTGCCCACCATCTTGTTCACGACGGCGGCCTACTTCGGCGAGCGGGTCACGCTGTGGTGCCACCCCGGGATCACGGCCGGCGACCTCGAGGCGGCCAGCGACATCCTCAGCACCGCGTGCTGGGCCAGCGACGTGCGCATCATGACGAGCGCGCGGTACCGGCACATCGTGGTGCTTGAGGTGATCCGCCGGGCGCCACCTGAGGGACCCACCGGGGTCGTGATCCCCACCTGGCCCTACCTGGACCGCGGCGAAGCCGAGGGGAGCGACGATGAGGAGCCTGCCTTGTACGGCGGGCTGGGGCAATACCGGCCGCTCGGCTAGATAGGAGCGGACGGGCCTATGGGGGCCTCGGGCGGTCAGCCGCCCGCGGCCCCCTCCCCATCCCCGGCATGCCTACTCCCGGCGGGCGCTACCGGGCCCACTGACTTAGCCAGCAGCTGGGCCACATCCACGACCTCGAGGGTTTCCTTGGCCTCCCCCGAGGCCTTCTTCGCGCTGACCGCGTCGCCGAGCATGACCAGGCAGTACGGGCAGGCCGTGGAGATCGTGTCCGGGTTCAGGGCGAGGGCCTCCTCGATGCGGTCGGTGTTGATCCGCGTACCGATCCGCTCTTCCATCCACATCCTCGCCCCGCCGGCGCCGCAGCAGAAGCCGCGGTTCTTGCACCGGTGCATCTCGGTGGCCTCGATGCCAGGCACCGCATCGAGGATGTCGCGGGGCGGCGTGAACACCTTGTTATGCCGGCCGAGGAAGCACGGGTCGTGGTAGGTCAGCTTCTCGTTCACCGCGGTGACCGGGGTGAGCCTGCCCTCGGCGACCAGGCGGGCCAGCAGCTGGGTGTGGTGGACGACCTCGTAGTTCCCGCCCAGCTGCGGGTACTCCCGGGAGATGGTGTTGAAGCAGTGCGGGCAGCTGGCCACGATCGTGCGCGCCCCCGCCTCGTTCAGCGTCTCGATGTTCTGCTGGGCCAGCATTGAGAACACGAACTCGTTTCCCATCCGCCGCGCCGGGTCGCCGGTGCAGGTCTCGGCCGGGCCGAGCACCGCGAACTTCACGCCCGCCTGGTGCAGCAGGGTCGCGATGGCCTTGGTGGTCTTCTTGGCCCGGTCCTCCAACGCCCCGGCGCAGCCGACCCAGAACAGGTACTCCACGTCGGCGGGGATCTTCCCGTCCACCACGGGCACCTCGAAGTCGAGCTCGCCCATCCACTCGGCGCGCCGGGCCTCGCCCATGCCCCACGGGTCGCCCTTGTTCTCCAGGTTCTTGAGCATGCCCGCGGCCTCGACCGGGAACGCCGACTCGATCAGCACCTGGTAGCGCCGCATCCCGTCGATGTGGTCGATGTGCTCGATGTCCACCGGGCACTCCTCGACGCAGGCGCCGCAGTTCGTGCACGACCAGATCACGTCGGGATCGATCACGCCGCCGTCCTTGCCGACCAGCGGGCGCTCGGCCTCGGCCCGGACCGCCTCCGGCAGCTTCTCCCGTTCTGCATCCGAGGCGGCCAGCAGGTACGGCGCCTTGGCGAACGCGTGGTCGCGCAGGTCGAGGATGACCTGCTTGGGGGACAGCGGCTTGCCCGTGACCCAGGCCGGGCACTGCGACTGGCAGCGCCCGCACTCGGTGCAGGTGGCCATGTCCAGCAGGCCCTTCCAGGTGAAGTCCTCGATCTTGCCCAGGCCGAACACGTCGGTGTCCGGGTCCGCCTCCTCGAAGTCGAGGACCTTGCCGCCGGAACGCATCGGCTCGAGCGGCCCGAGGGCGTTCGGCCGGCGCGAGAACAGGACGTTCAGCGGGGCCAGCGCGATGTGCAGGTGCTTGGAGTACACCACGATGACCGCGAACGCCATGATGACGCCGAGCTGGGCGAGAATAAACACGACCTCGAGCACGCTGTTCACCCCGGTGCCGAGGGGATGGAGCCAGTGCCCGACGATCTGGCTGGCGAACGCGCCGTGCGCGTAGGGGAAGAAGCCGGTGTCGATCTGCGCGCCCCTGTACAGCAGCAGGGTGGCGATGACCAGGAAGATCATGCCAAGGACCAGCCACGCGGCGCGGGTGTGCGAGCCGAAGAACCGCGAGGCGCGGCCCTCGCGGTGCGGGTTGTTCCGCACCCTGATGATGGTGAACGTGATGATCCCGGCGAGCACCCCGACGCTGAACAGGTCCTCGATGAAGCCGATGGCAGGCCAGTGCCCGATCCAGATGATGGCGAAGTTCCGGCTGAACAGGTCGCCGTACGCCTCGATGATCGTCAGGAACAGGACGATGAAGCCCCAGAAGGTCAGGGCGTGCGCCGCGCCCGGCACCGACCACTTGAGCAGCTTGCGCTGCCCGATCACCTCGGTGGCCTGCGTGGACACGTCACGGCCGAGGTGGGCGCGCGCGTAGGCGATGCGCTCGGGGGCAGGCTGCCCGCTCGCCCCCAGCCGCCTCAGCCACCACAGCCGTCGCCCGGCGACCGCGAACGCGACCGCGGTCAGGACCAGGCCGACCGTCATCCGCAGGACCACGCCAACCTCCCGGGTATCCGAAAGCTCAAGCGTAGGGCAAAAAGACGCGCTGACCGGGAATGGATGGCGGCCGAGCTAAGTTGAGCCTAAGTGACTCAAGTCATTTGACGGCGGGAGCCCTCGCTGGCAAGCTTGGGCGCGGACTACTCAACTTCAACACACACACAAGGACTGCTCATGGCACGCGCGGTAGGGATTGACCTGGGGACGACCAACTCTGTCGTCGCCATTCTTGAGGGCGGAGAGCCTACGGTCATCGCCAACGCCGAGGGCTCGCGGACGACTCCCTCGGTCGTAGCCTTCGCCAAGAACGCAGAGGTACTCGTCGGCGAGGTCGCCAAGCGGCAGGCCGTCACCAACGTGGACCGGACCGTCCGTTCGGTCAAGCGGCAGATGGGTACCGACTGGTCGATCAACATCGACGGCAAGAAGTTCACCCCCCAGCAGATCAGCGCGTTCATTCTGCAGAAGCTGAAGAGGGACGCGGAGGCCTACCTCGGCGAGAAGATCACGGACGCGGTGATCACCGTCCCGGCGTACTTCAACGACGCCCAGCGGCAGGCCACCAAGGAGGCCGGGCAGATCGCGGGGCTGAACGTGCTCCGGATCATCAACGAGCCGACCGCCGCCGCGCTGGCCTACCACCTGGACAAGGAGGGTGAGGCCACCATCCTCGTCTTCGACCTGGGTGGCGGCACGTTCGACGTGTCCCTGCTCGAGGTCGGCGAGGGCGTCGTGGAGGTCAAGGCGACCAACGGCGACAACCACCTGGGCGGCGACGACTGGGACCAGCGCGTCGTGGACTGGCTGGTCAAGGACTTCAAGAACGGCTACGGGATCGACCTGTCCAAGGACAAGATGGCGCTGCAGCGGCTGCGTGAGGCCGCGGAGAAGGCCAAGATCGAGCTGTCGCAGGGCATGGAGTCGCAGATCAACCTGCCGTACATCTCCCACTCGGCGGACGGCCCGCTGCACCTGGACGCCAAGCTGACCCGCGCGGAGTTCCAGCGGATGACCTCCGACCTGCTCGACCGCTGCAAGGGCCCGTTCCAGCAGGTCATCAAGGACGCCGGGATCAAGCTCGAGGACCTGCACCACGTGGTGCTGGTCGGCGGGTCCACCCGGATGCCCGCGGTGGTCGACCTGGTCAAGTCGCTGACCGGCGGCAAGGAGCCGAACAAGGGCGTTAACCCGGACGAGGTCGTCGCGGTCGGCGCCTGCCTGCAGGCCGGCGTGCTCAAGGGCGAGGTCAAGGACGTCCTGCTGCTCGACGTGACCCCGCTGTCGCTGGGCATCGAGACCAAGGGCGGCATCTTCACCAAGCTGATCGAGCGGAACACCACGATCCCGACCAAGCGGTCGGAGATCTTCACCACGGCCGAGGACAACCAGCCTTCGGTGCAGATCCAGGTGTTCCAGGGCGAGCGCGAGATCGCCGCGTACAACAAGAAGCTCGGCATGTTCGAGCTGGCCGGCATCGCGCCCGCGCCCCGCGGCGTGCCGCAGATCGAGGTCGCGTTCGACATCGACGCCAACGGCATCGTGAACGTGAACGCCAAGGACCTGGGCACCGGCAAGCAGCAGTCCGTCACGATCACCGGCGGTTCGGCGCTGCCCAAGGACGACATCGAGAAGATGGTCAGGGACGCCGAGCAGTACGCCGAGGAGGACCGCCAGCGCCGCGAGGAGGCCGAGATCCGCAACCAGGCCGACACGCTGGTCTACAGCACCGAGAAGTTCCTCGGCGAGAACGAGGACAAGGTGCCCGAGGACATCAAGTCCGAGGTGCGGTCCGCGATCGCGGAGGTCAAGAAGGCGCTGGAGAGCAACGACACCGACACCATCCGCACGGCCACCGAGAACGCCGCCAAGGTCAGCCAGAAGATGGGCACCGCCATCTACCAGCAGGCCCAGGCGGCCCAGGCCAGCGCGCAGTCCGGCTCGGCCGACGGCGGCAGCCAGGCGCCCGACGACGATGAGGTCGTCGAGGCCGAGATCGTCGACGACGGGAACGCGGGCGAGGGCGGAGCGGCCTGATGCCTGCATCCGAGGAGACGGGCTCCGGGCCGGTCGTCCACGACAACCGGAGGATCGACCCGGTAACCGGTCAGGTCCGGGGAAGGCACGTGGCTTCACAGCCTGCCGGCACCACTGGTGCCGGCCGGCCGGCCGGCGCCTCCGGATCGGGCGGAGCGCCCGGAGCGGCCGGGGTCGCCGACGGCGAGCCCGAGAGCGGGCGAGGACGACCTCAGGGATGCAGAGGCCGCAGTTGCCTCTGCAGCCGCAGCGGTGGCTGAGGCCACAGAAGCCGTAGAGGCCGTAGAGGCCGCCGATGACGTTGACGAAATTATCGAAGGGATCGTGGAAGACGTGATCGTCGCCGACCGGCAGGATGCCGTCGCCGACGCGGAGGCGCGGCTCGCGGAGCGGACCGCCGACCTGCAGCGCCTGCAGGCCGAGTACGCCAACTACCGCAAGAGGGTCGACCGGGATCGCGCCGCCGTGCGCGAGCAGGCCGTGGCCGCCACGCTGGCCGGCCTGCTCCCGGTGCTGGACGCAATCAGCCAGGCCCGGGACCACGGCGAGCTGTCCGGCGGGTTCAAGTCGGTCGCCGACTCACTGCAGGCGGCGCTCGGCAGGCTCGGCCTGGTGACCTACGGGGAGAAGGGCGACCCGTTCGACCCCAAGATCCACGAGGCCCTGACCAGTACCTATTCACCCGACGTCGCCGAGGACACGTGCGTCGAGATCCTTCAGCCCGGTTACCAGGTGGGCGACAGGATCCTGCGGCCGGCCCGGGTCGCGGTCGCGGAGCCAGCGACCGGACCGGACGGCATCAGCAACGAAGCCGAATGACCGAACGGCGAGGAAGGTAACTAGACAAGCCAGCGAGGCGGGATGAGCCAGAAGGACTTCCTCGAGAAGGATTACTACAAGACCCTGGGGGTCGCCAAGACCGCCAAGCCGGCCGAGATCAAGACCGCGTACCGCAAGCTGGCCCGCAAGTACCACCCGGACGCGAACAAGGGTGACTCTTCGGCCGAGGAGCGCTTCAAGGAGATATCCGAGGCGTACTCGGTGCTGTCGGACGAGAAGCGGCGCAAGGAGTACGACGAGGCGCGCTCGATGTTCCCCGGCGGCTTCCGGGTCCCGACCGGGAACCGGACGGGCACCGGTGGCGGCTTCGGCGGCTTCGACCTGGGCGACATCTTCAGCGGCGCCGGGGACGCCGGAGGCCGACTCGGTGACCTGTTCGGCGGGGTGTTCGGCGGCGGCAGTCGCACCACCGCGCAGAACCGGCCGCGCCGGGGCGCCGACGTCGAGACCGAGACGACGCTGAGCTTCGCCGACGCAATCGACGGCACCACGGTGGCGCTGCGGCTGGTCGGCGAGGGCGCCTGCCCGACCTGTCACGGCACGGGCGCTAAGGCGGGCACGGTGCCCAAGGTCTGCCCGACCTGCAACGGGACCGGCCAGTCGGCCATGAATCGAGGCTCGTTCGGGACCATCGAGCCGTGCAAGGAGTGCCATGGCCGCGGCCTGGTGGTTGACGATCCCTGCCCGGACTGCTCGGGTAGCGGCCGGGCGATGAGCTCGCGCACCATCCAGACGCGGATCCCGGCGGGCGTCGCCGACGGCCAGCGGATCAAGATCCCTGGCAAGGGCGCGCCCGGCGAGCGTGGCGGCCCGCCCGGTGACCTCTTCGTCCGCGTGCACGTGAATCCGCACCGGGTGTTCGGGCGGACCGGTGACAACCTCACGGTGACGGTGCCGGTGACGTTCGCCGAGCTGGCCCTCGGCGCGGAGGTCAAGGTGCCCGCGCACCGCGGCGCGCCGGTGACCGTGCGGATCCCGGCGGGTACCCCGAACGGGCGGACCTTCAGGGTCCAGGGCAAGGGGGTGCGCCGCAAGGACGGCACCACCGGCAGCCTGCTCGTCACCGTCGAGGTGATGGTGCCGAAGGACCTGAACGGCAAGGCCCGCAGTGCCATCGAGGACCTGCGCGAGGCCACCGCAGGCCTGGACCCGCGGGAGGAACTCCTCGAGCGGGCGAAAGGGGCCTGAAGGGAGGGACGGAGATGAGCATTCCCTACGAGATGTCAGACGACCTGCCCGTCTACGTCATTTCCGTGGCCGCCGAGTTGTCCGGGATGCACCCGCAGACGTTGCGCGCCTATGACCGGCTCGGCCTCGTATCACCGGGACGCAGCCCCGGCCGGGGCCGGCGCTACTCGATGCGGGACATCCTGGCGCTGCGCGAGATCCAGCGGCTGTCGCAGGAGGAGGGGGTCAACCTGGCCGGGGTCAAGCTGATCCTGGACCAGATCAGGGAACTGGAGCAGGCCCGCAGGCTCCTCGCGGAGCTGCACGCCGAGATCGCGCAGCTCCGCATGGAGCTGGAGTCCACCCGGGCCGTGGCGGCCCGGCTGGCCGAGCTGCGCCGGAGCGGGGCCGACACCAGGTCGGGGCTCGTGCCCGTGCGCGGCGCGCGGGTGGCGGTGTGGGAACCGGCACCGGGCCAGCCCCGGCCGGATAAGTGACTGAAGGATCAAGTAACTGGGCCACCCAGGGGGACTGGGCTGCCCATTGGAGATAAGAAATGGCTGACGACAAGCTCACCCACAAGAGCCAGGACGCGCTGTCGGTCGCGATCCGCCGCGCCGCGGCGGACGGGAGCCCGCAGGTCGACCCGGTGCACCTGCTGCTCGCCCTGGTCGAGCAGGCGGACGGCCTGGCCGTCCAGCTCCTCCGGCAGATCGGCGTGGACCCGGCGCTGGTCGCGAAGCGGGCCGAGGAGCGCCTGGCCCAGCTGCCGCGCATGCACGGGACCACGGCCAGCGCCCCGGAGATGTCCCGCCCGCTGCTCTCGGCGATCGCCACGGCGACCCGCCGGGCCAAGGAACTGGGCGATGAGTACATCTCCACCGAGCACCTGCTCGTGGGGCTGGCCGCGGACGGCGGCGACGCGAAGAACATCCTGGTCGCCAACGGCGCCACCGCCGACGCGCTGCTGGAGGCGTTCGCCCAGATCCGCGGCAGCGCGCGGGTGACCACCCAGGACCCGGAAGGCACCTTCAAGGCGCTCGAGAAGTACGGGATCGACCTGACCCAGCAGGCCAGGGACGGCAAGCTGGACCCGGTCGTCGGCCGGGACACCGAGATCAGGCGCGTCGTCCAGGTGCTGTCCCGCCGGACGAAGAACAACCCGGTGCTGATCGGGGAGCCGGGGGTCGGCAAGACCGCGGTCGTCGAGGGTCTCGCGCAGCGGATCGTGACCGGTGACGTCCCCGAATCGCTGCGCGGCAAGCGCCTGATCGCGCTCGACCTGGGCGCCATGGTGGCCGGGGCGAAGTACCGCGGCGAGTTCGAGGAGCGCCTCAAGGCCGTGCTGAACGAGATCAGGCAGAGCGAGGGCCGGGTCATCACGTTCATCGACGAGCTCCACACCGTGGTCGGCGCGGGCGCCGCCGAGGGGGCCATGGACGCCGGCAACATGCTCAAGCCGATGCTGGCCCGCGGCGAGCTGCGGATGGTGGGCGCCACCACGCTGGATGAGTACCGGGAGCGGATCGAGAAGGACCCGGCGTTCGAGCGCCGCTTCCAGCAGGTGTTCGTCGGCGAGCCGTCCGTGGAGGAGACGATCGCGATCCTGCGCGGGCTGAAGGGCCGCTACGAGGCGCACCACCAGGTCCAGATCTCCGATGCGGCGCTGGTCGCCGCGGCCGTCCTGTCCGACCGGTACATCACGGCGCGCTTCCTGCCCGACAAGGCGATCGACCTGATCGACGAGTCCGCCTCCCGCCTCCGGATGGAGATCGACTCCCAGCCGGTCGAGATCGACCAGCTCCGGCGGGCCGTCGACCGGATGAAGATGGAAGAGGTCTCCCTGGCCAAGGAGACGGACCCGGCGAGCAGGGACCGGCTTGAGCGGCTGCGCGCGAGCATGGCCGACAGCCAGGAGCAGCTGGACACGCTCGTCGCGCGCTGGGAGCGGGAGAAGGGCGGCCTGAACCGGGTCGGCGAGCTCAAGAAGCGCCTCGACGATCTCTGGGTCCAGGTCGAGCGGGCGAAGCTGGCCAACGACCTGGACGAGTGGGCGCGCCTGGAGAACGGGGAGATCAAGACCGTCGAGGCCGAGCTGGAGCGGGCGAGCACCACGGCTCGTTCGGCTAATTCGGAAGACGGAACCGGGGCGGCGGGAGACCCGGCTACGGCGCCCATGGTGAAGGAGGAGGTCGGCCCGGATGACGTCGCGGACGTGGTGTCATCGTGGACCGGCATCCCCGCCGGGCGGCTGCTCGAGGGGGAAACGGCCAAGCTGCTCCGGATGGAGGCCGAGCTCGGCAAGCGGGTGATCGGCCAGGCGCGTGCCGTCCAGGCCGTCTCCGACGCCGTGCGCCGGGCCCGGGCGGGCGTATCCGACCCGGACCGGCCGACCGGCTCGTTCCTGTTCCTCGGCCCGACCGGCGTCGGCAAGACGGAGCTGGCCAAGGCGCTCGCCGAGTTCCTGTTCGACGACGAGCGGGCCATGATCCGCATCGACATGAGCGAGTACTCCGAGAAGCACTCGGTCGCGCGGCTCATCGGCGCCCCGCCGGGTTACGTCGGCTACGAGGAGGGCGGCCAGCTCACCGAGCGGGTGCGGCGTAGGCCCTACTGCGTCGTGCTGCTCGACGAGGTGGAGAAGGCGCACCCGGAGATCTTCGACGTCCTGCTCCAGGTGCTCGACGACGGCAGGCTGACCGACGGCCAGGGCCGCACCGTGGACTTCAGGAACACCATCCTGGTGCTCACCTCCAACCTCGGCTCCCAGTTCATCGCCGACCCGACGTTCGGTGACGAGACGGCCAAGCGGGAGGCGGTGCTGGCCGCGGTCAGGTCCGCATTCAAGCCCGAGTTCCTGAACCGGCTCGACGACGTGATCGTCTTCGACGCGCTGTCGAACGCGGAGCTCGCGCAGATCGTGGACCTGCAGATCGATCGGCTGGCCGAGCGGCTCGCCGGACGCAGGCTGACCCTGACCGTGACCCCAGCGGCGCGGGAATGGCTGGCCAGGAAAGGCTTCGACCCGGTGTACGGGGCCCGGCCGCTACGCAGGCTCGTCCAGTCGGCCGTGGGTGACCAGCTCGCCCGCGCGCTGCTGGCCGCCGAAATCGTCGACGGCGACGAGGTGCGGGTGGACGTGGACGCGAACCTGGACGCGCTCGCGGTCACCCGGGTCTAGGGCCCGGGGGTCCTGGGGTTCAGGTCCCGGCGGCGGGGCCGTCGCGCAGGCTGCGCTGGGTGTTGTCGAGCATCTTGTCGTAGTCGTCCTCGGGCAGGCCGAGGTCGACCCGGAGCCGGTACCGGAGGCGGAGCAGCAGCGGCAGCTCGTCGCGGTCGTCGCCGCCCAGGCACGCCTGCACGCCCGCGGTGGCCCAGTCGAGCGCGCCGCGCAGGTCACCCTGCTCGGTGAGCAGCTCGGCCACCAGGTCGCACGTGCGCGACAGCAACCGGCCGCCGGAGGCGATCAGCTCGCGCAGCAGCGAGTCGGCTTCGGCGGGCCGGTCCAGCGCGAACATGGCCCGGGCGAGCGGGACCCTCGGGTCGTCCTGCGTCGGGCCGGCGTCGGCGATCGCCGCGCGGAACTCATCGGCGGCCGTCGCGGGCTCGTCGGCGAGGAGCCACTGCTCGCCCGCCCGCACGTGGGCCTCGGCGCGGGACATGCCGCCGGCCGTGGCCTGCACGGCCAGCCTGCTCATCCGCACCGCGGCGCGCTGGTGGTTGCCCGTCCGGGCCGCGTTGACCTCGATGGCGTCGAAAAGCTCGCCGGACAGCACAACCACGTTCAAGACCTTACCCGCCGATGTGAGGGACATTCCGTGCGTCTGCGGTTAATTACCGGCGAGTACGCTCGAGCGCGTCCCAGAAGCCGCGGCGCAGTGCGTGCCGGACCTCGTCGTGCAGCAGGTAATCGATCGGCAGCGCCGAGCCCTGCAGCAGCCGGGCCTCGAGGTCTGACGGCATGCGCGGCTTCCTGGCCAGCACGGCCTCCAGCCAGAGCGCGGGCGCGTCCCGGGCGACCGACCCGCCGAACTCCTGGCCTTCCTCGTGCGCGGCCTGCACCGCCTCGGACAGCGAGATCCCGCCCACGGGGACGTACCCCGGCGGCGGCGACGTCACGACCGGCTGCGGGCCGCTGAACGGGGAATTGCGGGGCGATCCCTGGCCGGGCCCGGCGTGCTGGCCCGGCTGCGGCATCGTGACGCCGGTGGCGCCCATCGCGCCCATCGCGCCCATGGGCCCCTGGCCGCCGGACCGGGAAGGCAGCCGGCGGACCTGGCCGCCACCCTGAGGCGCAGCGGTCTCCGGGCCCGGTCCTGGTCCTGGTCCCGGCACCCCGGCCAGGCCGGTGACCGGCTCGGGCGCGCCCGGCTGCCCGGGCGCGAAGACCGAGGCGTCCTCGGCGGCCCAGGCCCGCGCGGCCGGGGACGGCGCGGATTCCTGGCGCTCCGGCCTGGGCCGGGCAGCGGTCGGCGCCGACGAGGGTGCGGCGTAGATGTCCTGTCGCGGCTGCGGCTGGGCCTGCGGCTGCGCGTCGCCGTTGACGGCCGCGGGCGCGCCCCGGTCCTCCCGGGACGGACGGTCTTCGCGCGGCGCGGCGGTCCTCGCGGGCCGGGCGGTCCTCGCGGGCCGGGCGGTCTTCGCGGGACCGGTCGGGCGCGGCGACCCTGGGCAGCTGGAGCGAGGGCCGCTGGTACTCCGCCACGACCGGCGCGGTGTAGATGGACGGGGGCGCGTGGTTCCCCGACGCGGTGGGCACCGGCTGGTAGGAACCCGTGGCGCTGGCCGCGTGGCCGTTGGCCAGCGGCCGCGCCTGGGCGAGGTCGGCCAGGTCGGGGTCGTCGGACAGGGCGGGCTCGGCGCCGGCGATCAGCTCCACGTAGGGCCGCAGGTGCTCGCCGCCGATCTCGACGAGGTCGTCGGATTCCTGGCGCAGGGCCCGGGAGATGGTCCAGTTCCCGTCGACCGCGATGTGCATCAGGGTGACGCGCATGCCCAGGTCCTGCACGTCGGCGATGACCTGGGCCAGGTCCTCTTCCGCGCTGACCACGAGTGCGTCGCTGATGGCGTTGTTGCGCGCCAGCGTGGTCAGGTCGCGGTGGATCTCGGTCTCCACGCCCTCGCGCCGGCCGGGGCGGATCTTCGCGACCCGGAGCTTGATCCCCGGCATGTCGGCGAGCGCATCCTGCTCTGCGGTGCGCCGGCCGTCTACGGTGGCCTCATACCAGTAGCACCGCAGCAACGGCAGCCCGGTCCGCTCGGTGACCAGGCCGGCGAAGAACTGGAGGAGTCCTTCGTAGTCCCACGAGACTGACTCGGCACGGCGCGTCCCGTGTACGGCCATGGCGCCGTCGGCGAGCACGTAGCCAGCGTCGACGAACAGCGCGCATCGATCCACGGCCGCACCGTCCCTTCCTCCGCGTAGCGGGGTTGTCCGGACCTAAGACTAGGTGAAGGACGCTCGCCCAGGCTGCCTTTCTGCGCATTTGCGCTGCCTGCAGGGGCGTAGGATCACCTGCCGTGAGCGATCGCGCCGAACTCCTCGCGGCCATCAGGGCCAAGGCCATCGTCCGCGGCGACTTCATCCTGTCCTCCGGTCAGCACGCCGACTGGTACATCGACCTGCGCCGGGTCCTGCTCGACGGGCGCGTGGCGCCGCTGGCCGGGCGGGTCATGCTCGACCTGACCCGGGACCTGGAGTACGAGGCGGTCGGCGGGCTGACGCTGGGCGCCGATCCGGTCGCCACGGCGATGATGCACGCGAGCGCGGCGGGCCGCGGAACGCCCATCGACGCGTTCGTGGTGCGGAAGGCGGAAAAGCAGCACGGCCTGCAGCGCCGGATCGAGGGCCCCGACGTGGCCGGACGGCGGGTCCTGGCCGTCGAGGACACGTCGACGACCGGGGCTTCCTCGCTGACCGCGGTCGACGCCCTGCGCGAGGCGGGCGCGGAGGTGGTCGGGGTGGCCGTGGTCGTGGACCGGGGGGCCAGGGAGCGGGTGACCGAGCGCGGCCTGGCGTTCCGCGCCGCGTTTACCCTGTCAGACCTCGAGGTCTGACCGGTTGCGGCGGTGCGCCCGGTGCGCCCCGGGCCCGGACCGCGGCGGCTGCTGGCCGAAGGTGCCCGGGGCCTGGCCGCGGGGACCCGCGGCCTGGGCGCGGCGTTCGGCGTCTTCCCGGCGGAACTGGTGCAGGCGGTGCACGACGAACGCGACGATGGCGATGACCACCAGGGCGAAGATCGCGTACCCGGCGATGGTCAGGCCGTGGCTGACGCGCTGCCAGGCGCTGCCCAGGGCGTACCCGATCGAGGAGAGGACCGCCGCGTAGATGACCGTGCCGATCAGGCTGAGCACGCCGAAGCGGCCCGCGGGGACCCGGATCAGGCCGGCCACGATGGAGGTGAAGGCGCGGACGAAGGGGAGCATCCGGCCGACCGGGATGGCCCAGGCGCCGCGGCCCTCCAGGAAGCGCTCGGCGCGGTCGACGTCGGACTGGGTGACCAGGACGTAGCGGCCGATGCTGTCCACGAGCGGCCTGCCGCCCACCCGGCCGACCCAGTACGAGGCGTAGGACCCGCCGAGTTCGGCCAGCGAGCCGATGATGATGACCAGGGCCAGGTTGAGATGGCCCTGGTAGGCGAGCACCCCGGCGAACCCGAACGTGATCTCCGACGAGATCGGGATGCACGCCGCCTCGAGGAAGCCGAATAGGATGAGCGCGGCGTACCCCGCCGAGGTGAGATAGCTCTCCATAGGGTTCCTGTTGTACCGCATGCCCGGCCATGCCTGGTGCATCTTAATCCGTGCTTCATGTCTAGAGTTGGGCCCAAGCCCCTCGTAACACAAGCTCAAGGGAGTCAGCGTCATGCCTATCGCGACCGCCGAGGCCTACGCCCAGATGCTTGATGCGGCCAAGCAAGGGGGCTTCGCGTACCCCTCGATCAACGTCACCTCGAGCCAGACCCTGAACGCCGCACTCAAGGGGTTCGCGGACGCGGGCAGCGACGGGATCGTGCAGATCTCGACCGGCGGGGCCGAGTACCTGTCGGGTTCGATCAAGGACATGGTGGTCGGCGCCACCGCGCTGGCCGAGTTCGCGCACGTCGTGGCGGCCAGGTACCCGGTCCAGATCGCCCTGCACACGGACCACTGCCCGAAGGACAAGCTCGACGGGTACATGCGCCCGCTGGTGGCGATCTCCCGCGAGCGGGTGGAGCGCGGCCAGGAGCCGCTGTTCCAGTCGCACATGTGGGACGGCTCGGCGGTCCCGCTGACCGAGAACCTCCAGATCGCCGCCGAACTCCTCGCCCAGTGCTCGGCCGCGCACTGCGTCATGGAGATGGAGATCGGCGTCGTCGGCGGCGAGGAGGACGGGGTCGTCGGCGAGATCAACGAGAAGCTGTACACCACGCCGGAAGACGCCCTGGCCACCGCCGAGGCGGTCGGGCTCGGCGAGCGCGGCCGGTACATCCTGGCCGCGACGTTCGGGAACGTGCACGGGGTCTACGCTCCCGGGCACGTGAAGCTGCGCCCGTCCATCCTCAAGGACATCCAGGACGCCGTGGGGCAGAAGTACGGCCAGGACAAGCCGTTCGACCTGGTCTTCCACGGCGGGTCCGGGTCGGCGCTGGAGGAGATCAGGGAGGCCATCTCCTACGGCGTGGTCAAGATGAACATCGACACCGACACCCAGTACGCGTTCACCCGGCCCATCGCGGGCCACATGTTCGGCCACTACGACGGGGTGCTCAAGGTGGACGGCGACGTCGGCAACAAGAAGGACTACGACCCGCGCAGCTACGGCAAGGCCGGCGAGGCCGGCATGGCGGCCCGGGTCACCCACGCCTGCGAGGACCTCATGTCCGCCGGGCATCACCTGTCGTAGGGAGTCGTAGGGACGGCGATGGAACGAGAGAACCTGCTCGGCGGGCCCGCGCCCACGTACCTGCCGGAGGACGAGGACGCGGCGGTGGCGCTGCGGGAGGCCCACGACACGCCCGGCGAGGTGGCGGCGCGATTCCCGTCGTACTCGGCCGCCTGGGCCGCCCTGGCGGTCCAGGCGCTCTGGCGCGACGACCCGGTCGCCGCGTACGCGTACGCGCGGACGGGCTACCACCGCGGCCTGGACCAGCTGCGCCGGGCCGGGTGGCACGGGCACGGCCCGATCCCGTGGGAGCACGAGGCGAACCGCGGGTTCCTGCGGTCGCTGCACGCGCTGGGCGCGGCGGCCAGCGCGATCGGCGAGGACGACGAGGCGCGGCGCTGCCATGACTTCCTGCGCGACAGCAGCGCCGTCGGCGCCGCAGAACTCGACGCCGAGCTCGCGGCCCGCCCTCCGGCGTAGCGGAGCCGCGCGTGTCGTGTTCGCGAGCACGCCGGTTATGCGGGTAATCTCGGATCGCAAGAGCCCCTGCCGCGCTTGCGCCTGAGCAGGGGCTTCATTATGCCGGGGCGTCATCATGCAGGGCCCGCGCCGGCAGAAGGGACGCGCCGATGCCCGCGATCATCCTGGTCGGCGCCCAGTGGGGCGACGAGGGCAAGGGCAAGGCCACCGACCTGCTCGGCGACCGCGTCGATTACGTGGTGCGCTACCAGGGCGGCAACAACGCCGGCCACACGGTCGTCATCGGCGAGGAGAGCTACGCGCTGCACCTGCTCCCGTCCGGCGTGCTGTCCCCCGAGGTCGTCCCGGTGATCGGCAACGGCGTGGTGATCGACCCGCAGGTGCTGATCGACGAGATCGACGCGCTGGCCGCGCGCGGGGTGGACTGCGGGAAGCTGCTGGTCTCCGCGAACGCGCACCTGATCATGCCCTACCACCGGGCCCTGGACCGGGTGACCGAGCGGTACCTGGGCAGCGCGCGGATCGGCACCACGGGCCGCGGCATCGGCCCCGCCTACGGCGACAAGATGGCCCGGGTCGGGATCCGCGTCCAGGACCTGTTCGACCCCGGCATCCTGGCTCAGAAGCTCGAGCTCGTGCTGCGGGAGAAGAACCAGGTCCTGTCCAAGGTCTACAACCGGCGCGGGATCGACCCGCGCGCCGTCGCTGAGGAGTACCTGCGGTACGCCGACCGGCTCCGGCCGTACGTGGCCGACACCGGGCTCATCCTGGGCCGGGCCCTGGACGACGGGAAGGTCGTCCTGCTCGAGGGCGCCCAGGCCACCATGCTCGACGTGGACCACGGCACGTACCCGTTCGTCACCTCGTCCTCCCCGACCGCCGGCGGCGCGTGCGCGGGGTCGGGCATCGGGCCCACCAGGATCGCCAAGGTCATCGGCGTGGTCAAGGCGTACACGACCCGCGTCGGCGAGGGCCCCTTCCCCACCGAACTCCGCGACGCCACCGGCGAGTGGCTCCGCCGGACCGGCGCGGAGTTCGGCGTGACCACCGGCCGGCCGCGCCGCACGGGGTGGTTCGACGCGGTCATCGCCCGGTACGCCACCCGGGTGAACGGGATCACCGACTACTTCCTCACCAAGCTGGACGTCCTGTCCGGCCTGGACCAGGTGCCGGTCTGCGTGGCGTACGAGGTGGACGGGACCAGGCACGATGAGCTCCCGATGACCCAGACCGAGTTCCACCACGCCGTGCCGGTCTACGAGTACTTCGACGGGTGGGCGGAGGACGTCTCCAAGGCCAGGACCTTCGCCGAGCTGCCGGCCAACGCGCGGGCCTACATCTCGGCGGTCGAGACGATGATCGGCGCGCCGGTCAGCGCGGTCGGCGTGGGCCCCCGCCGCGACCAGACGCTCCAGCTCCGCCCCCTGCTCCCCGGCGCGTAGGCTCGCGGCGTGCGCATTCTCGTCATCGGGTCGGGGGGCCGTGAGCACGCGATCATCCGCGCGCTGAGCCGGGATACGGACGGCCTGCACGCCGCCCCGGGCAACCCGGGCATCGCGGCGCTCGCCGAAACCCACCCCGGTACGGCCCCGGCTCCCGACGCGATCCGGTCGCTGGCCCGCAAGCTCAGCCCGGACCTGGTGGTGATCGGCCCGGAGGCGCCGCTGGTCGCCGGGGCGGCCGACGCGCTGCGCGAGGACGGCTTCGCGTGCTTCGGGCCGGACGCGGGCGCCGCGCGGATCGAGGGGTCGAAGTCGTTCGCCAAGCAGGTCATGGCGGCCGCGGGCATCCCGACCGCGGCGTCGCGGACGTGCACGACCCGCGCCGAGGCGGACGAGGCGCTCGCCGCGTTCGGCCCGCCGTACGTGGTCAAGGACGACGCCCTGGCGGCCGGCAAGGGCGTAGTCGTCACCACTGACCTGCAGGCCGCGCGGGCGCACGCGAGCGCCTGCGGCACGGTGGTGATCGAGGAGTTCCTCGACGGCCCCGAGGTGTCGCTGTTCGCGGTCACCGACGGCACGACGGCGGTCCCGCTGCTGCCCGTGCAGGACTTCAAGCGCGCCCGCGACGGGGACCTCGGCCCGAACACCGGCGGCATGGGCGCCTACGCCCCGCTCCCCTGGGCCCCTGCCGACCTGGCCGAACGCATGCTGGACACGGTCATCCAGCCGGCCGTCGACGCGCTGCGCCGGCGCGGCCTGCCGTACCGCGGCCTGCTGTACGCCGGCCTGTGCCTGACCGCGGCGGGCCCCCGCGTGGTGGAGTTCAACGCGAGGTTCGGCGACCCGGAGACGCAGGTGGTCCTGGACCGGCTCGCGAGCCCGCTCGCGCCGCTGCTGCACGCCGCGGCCGTCGGGGACCTGGCCGGCACGCCCGCGCCGCGCTGGCACCCGGGCGCCGCGGTGACCGTGGTGATCGCCGCCGAGGGCTACCCGGAGCACCCGGTCCCGGGCGAGAAGATCACAATCCCTTATCCCGAACGAGCGGTGGTGCCCCTCCCCGGCCGTGCGGGGGAAAGCGGGGAGGCCACGCCGGCGCGCGCGTACGTCCTGCACGCGGGGACAGCGTTCGATGCGGACGGCGACCTGGTATCGGCCGGAGGCCGGGTGCTCAACGTCGTCGGGTCCGGCGCCGACACGGCCGCCGCGCGGGCCGCGGCTTACGAGCTGACCGGCACGATCGAGATGCGCGGCGGCTGGTACCGCCGCGACATCGCGGCCTCCCGGGAGGCTGGCCCGGCGGCCGATACGGTGGACTCGTGATCGAGCGGTACACGCTGCCCGAGATGGGGCGGGTCTGGAGCGAGGCACACAAGTACGAGCTGTGGTGCCGGGTCGAGGTCCTCGTCCTGGAGGCGCAGGCCGGGGCGGGTGCCGTACCCGCGGACGCCGTCGGGCCGGTGCGCTCGGCTCCCCCGCCGACGCCGGAGGCGGTCGCGGCGATCGAGGCGGTGACGGGACACGACGTGATCGCGTTCCTGACCGCGTGGGCGGACAACACCACCCCCCGTTCGGCCGCCGCGTACGTGCACTACGGCATGACCTCCTCCGACCTGCTGGACACCGCGCTCGCGGTCCAGCTCACCGAGGCGAGCGACCTGCTGGTGGCGAAGGCGACCCGGCTGGTCGCGGTGCTCAGGGACCACGCGCTGGCCCACCGGGACACGCTGCGCGCCGGGCGGACGCACGGCGTCCACGCCGAGCCCGACACCTGGGGGCACCGGGTGGCCGACTTCGCGTTCGGGATGGCGCGCGCCCGGGACCGGATCGTTCGGGCCAGGGATGCGGTGGCGGTCGGCACGCTGTCCGGTCCGGTCGGCAACTACTCGACGATCGACCCCGCCATCGAGGCGCAGGTCATGCCGGCCCTGGGCCTGCGGCCCGCCGACGTGGCCACCCAGGTCGTCATGCGTGACGGGATCGCCGAGTGGGTCGGCGCGCTGGCCCTGGCCGCGACGGTGTGCGAGGCCGTCGCGCTCGAGGTGCGGCACGGCCAGCGCACCGAGGTGCGCGAGCTGGCCGAGCCGTTCAGCGAGGGCCAGAAGGGCTCCTCGTCGATGCCGCACAAGAAGAACCCGATCCGCGCCGAGCGGATCGCCGGGCTGGCCCGGGTGATCCGCGGGTACGTGACGCCGGTCACCGAGGGCATCCCGCTCTGGCACGAGCGGGACATCTCGCACTCGAGCGTGGAGCGGATCGCGCTGCCCGACGCCGCCATCGCCACCGACTACGTGCTGCACCTGACCACCGGGCTGGTCGGGGGGCTGACCGTCGACGCCGCCCGGATGCGCGCCAACCTGGACGCCGCCGGGGGCCTGATCTACTCCTCGGCGGCCCTGCTCCAGCTGGTCAGCGCCGGGATGAGCCGCGAGGACGCGTACGCGCTGGTCCAGGCGGCGGCCATGGACACCTGGGACAGCGGCACGCCGTTCCGCGACGCGCTGCGCACGCATGCGGCCTCGCGCGGGCAGCCGATCACCGAGGAAACACTGGACGTCGTATTCCGCCCAGAGCGGTACACAGCGCGACTTGCCCCGCTTTTCGAGCGCCTCGCCACGCTAAGCTGACGCGCATGACTTCCGGACCCGAGACGGGCTACCGCGTGCGGGGCGGCACCCCGCTGCACGGCACGGTCTTCGTACAGGGCGCGAAGAACGCGGCGCTGAAGATGATCGCGGCGTCGCTGCTGACCGCCAACGGCCGTACCGTGCTCCGCAACGTGCCGCCGATCGAGGACGTGCGCCGCGCCGTCGAGCTGGCCCAGGCGGTCGGTGCCGTGGTCGAGTTCCACGAGACCGAACGCACGCTCGTCGTCGACGCCTCCCACCTGACCAGCTACGTGCTGCCGGCCGAGATCGCCCACAGGTTCCGCGGCTCGGTCCTGTTCGTGCCCGCGCTGCTGCACAGGTTCGGCGAGGCGGTCATCGAGGGCATCGGCGGGTGCAACCTGGGCAGCCGGAACCTGGACTTTCACTACCGCGGGTTCGCCCGGCTCGGGGCCGTCGTCGACGAGAACGAGACGGTCATCCACATCAAGGCCAGCAAGCTGCAGGGCGCGCACCTGTACCTCGACACGCCGTCGCACACCGGGACCGAGAACCTGATCATGGCCGCGTCGCTGGCGCCGGGCCGGACCGTCATCGACAACACCGCGCAAGAGCCCGAGGTGCTCGACGTCATCGCGTTCCTGACCAAGATGGGCGCGCGGATCACCGGCGGCGGGACCGGCTTCATCACCGTGCACGGCGTCGAGGAGCTCACCGCGGTCGAGCACACGGTGATGGCGGACCGGATCGACGCGGGCGTCTTCGCGATGGCCGCGGCCATCACCGGCGGCGAGCTGAACCTGGTCGGCGCCTCCCTCGATCACTTCGGCGTCGTCCGCTGGAAGCTCGAGCAGATGGGCGTGGAGTTCGCCACCAAGGGCGCGGTGGTCTCGGTGCGCATGGACCGCCCCCCGCGCCCGATCAACGTCATCACCAGCCCGTACCCGGGTTTCGCCACCGACCTGCAGTCGCCGATCATGGCGCTGGCCTGCCTCGCCGAGGGCGCGAGCTACATCCGCGAGACGATCTACGACGGGCGCTACACGCTGGTCGGCGAGCTCAACAAGATGGGGGCCCGGGTCGAGCTCGACGGCAGCCGCGTCATCGTGCACGGCCCCGCCACGTTCCGTGGCGCCCGGGTCGTGGCGCACGACCTGCGCACCGGCGTCGCGCTGATCCTGGCCGGCCTGGCCGCCGAGGGCGAGACCATGGTCACGCCCTGCTACCCGATCGACCGGGGCCACGCCACCATCGCGCAGCGCTTCAGCGCCCTCGGCGCCGACATCGAGCGGTGCTGAGCTGTCTGGACTAGCTGCCGGGCTAGTTGCGGCCGGGGAAGGCCCCGGCCAGGTCGAGGAAGGCGTCGTTGGACTCGGCGTCGCCGATGGTGACCCGGGCGCCTTCGGCGCCGAAGGCCCGCACCGCGATTCCGGCCGCCTGACAGGCGGCGGCGAACTCCTGTGTTCGCTCATCGAGCCTGAGCCAGACGAAATTGGCCTCGGTGGGGGGGACGTCCCACCCTTCGGCGATGAGCGCCTCGCGCACCCTGGTCCGCTCCTTGACGGTGAGCTCCACCCGCTCGAGTAGCTCCTCCTCCGCCGCCAGGGAAGCGATCGCCGCGGCCTGCGCGACGCTGTTCACGGAGAAGGGCAGCATCGTCTTGCGGGCCGCCCCGGCAACAAGCTCATCCGCGATCATGAACCCGACCCGCAGCCCGGCCAGGCCGTAGGCCTTGGAGAAGGTGCGCAGCACCGCGACGTTCGGGCGGTACCGGTACAGGCCCACGCCGTCCGGCACCGCGTCGTCCCTGACGTACTCGCGGTAGGCCTCGTCGATGACCACCAGGCAATCACCAGGCACCCGGTCCAGGAACGCGTCGATCTCGGGCGTGTGGACCACCGTGCCGGTCGGGTTGTTCGGGTTGCAGACGAAGATCAGCCTGGTCCGCGGGGTGATCGCGTCCGCCATGGCGGCCAGGTCGTGCGTCTCGTCCCGGAGCGGCACGCGGACCGACGTGACGCCGGCCAGGTCGGCCAGGATCGGGTACGCCTCGAAGGACCGCCACGCGTAGAGGACCTCGGCGCCGGGTTCGCCGACCGCCTCCAGGAGCTGCTGGGTAACGCCCACCGAACCGCATCCGACGGCAATGTTCCGCGCGGGCACCCCGTACCGTTCCGCGATCGCCTCGGTCAGCGCGTGCGCGGCGTTGTCCGGGTAGCGGTTGACCGATAGCGCCGCCTCGGCGATGACCTCGACCACCGACGGCAGCGGGCCGTACGGGCACTCGTTGGACGAGAGCTTGTGCGATCGCCCCGTGGCGCTGACCGGCGTCCGGCCCGGCTGGTAAGCGGGGAAGTGGTCGAGGAGCTTACGGAACCGGGGTGACGCGTCGGCCATGCCACCAGTCTGGCACTCGCGGTCAAATCACCTGATGTCCCCGTGCCGGGCGTCGGGTGGCTCGGCCGCTTCCCGGCGGCGCCAGTCTTCCGGCAACGTGAACTCGAGGACGTCGTCGACGGTGATCAGGCCCAGCAGCCGGCGATCGTCGTCCACGACCGGGATCGTGATGAGGTTGTAGTCGGTCATCAGCACCGCTACGTCGGTGATGTCCGTATCCGCGCCGACCCGGATCGGATCAGTGTCGGACACGTCGATCAGGTCGGCACCGGGATCGGACTGGACCAGGGTGACCAGCCTGGCCACGCCGCGCAGGCCGCCGAAGTCGTCGACGGCGTGCACGCTGGTCAGCGCCTCCGGCTGGAGCAGCGTCGACTCACGGACCCTGGCCAGCGCGGCGCCGACCGTGGCCCGGGCAGGCACCGCGATGAAGTCCATCCCCATCAGGCCGCCCGCGCTGGTGCTGTTGAAACGCATCAAGGTCAGGACCTTGGCCCGCTGCCCGGCGGGCAGCAGGTCGAGCACGGGCTGCCTGCGCTGCTGCGGGAGTTCGGCGATCGCGTCGGCGGCGTCGTCGGCGCGCATCCGGGCGAGGACGGCGGCGATCTCCTCGTCGGTGCGCGCTCCGAGCAGGCGGGCGGCCAGGTCCTCGTCCAGTTCCTCGAAGACGTCCGCTTCCAGTTCCGGATCGGCGTGCACCCGGCCGAGGATCTCGGTCTCCTCTTCCTTCGAGGCGTTTTCCAGCAGGTCGGCGATCTGCGCGGGCTTGAGCCTGCGGATGCGGGCGAACGGCCCGCGCAGCAGCGCGCTGCCCTCGTGGCCGATGAGCCACTCGAAGTCGTGCCAGTCGCGGAACGCGCGGGGGTCGTCGTCCGGGTTCTGCGGAGCGAGCCGCTCGAGCAACCGGGGCGGACGACGCCGGGTATCCACCCCGGCCAGGACCCACTCGGGGCCGTCCCGGTGCAGTTCGAGGTCGGCCGCGCGCACGAGGCGGGCGCTGTCCACGTCGATGAGCCGGTGGCCGAGCACGTCCGCGCGGAGCAGCACCTCGCCCTCCCGGCGCTCGAAGTGCCGCAGGCTCAGCCGCGCGCTCGACAGCCGCAGCGGGTCCCCGGTGAAGGTGCTGACCTGGTCGGTGGGGACGAAGATCTCGCGTCCGCCGACGGCGGCCACCAGCCCCGTGACGAGCGGGTAGTCGGTGCCGCGGAGCCGGACGATGACATCCGCCAGCCGCCCGATCGACTCGCCCCCACGATCGGCTACCGGCCGTCTGAGCAGGCGGGACAGACGGAGCGTGGCCTGGCGTTCCGCCGCGTCTGGGCGGGTAAAGTCCGGTTGCATGGGGTAGTCCTCCACAGTAGGCCACGACGACTCGGGGCACGTCGGCGCGCCCCCGGTTTACGCCAGTGCCGGGCGTGGGGTATGAAGTCTCTGGCGCTCGCACAAGCGATGTACCGGATGAAAGGCGCAGATGGTGGCCACGCGCAAGGCGGCAGCCCTACTCGAGAGGAGCGGGGGCCTGCCCGATACCCTCTGGTACTCGACCAAACGCAAGCTGCTAGGGCCGCCCCTGGTCAACTCCGATCTCGGGGAACAGCGGCTGTCCAAGCCGCTCGCGCTTGGCGTGCTGTCGCCGGACGGGATCTCCTCCTCGGCCTACGGCACCGAGGAGATCCTCATCGTGCTGGTGCCCGCGATGGGCGTGGCCGCGTTCAGCCTGATCCTGCCCATGACGCTGGTCATCTTGTTCGTCATGGTGCTGGTGCTGCTCTCCTACCGCGAGATCGTGATGGTCTACATCAGGCCGGGCGGGTCGTACGTGGTGGCCAGGGAAAACTTCGGCCCTCGCATCGCCCAGGTGTGTGCGGTCGCACTGCTCATCGACTACGTGGTGACGGTGGCGGTCCAGGTCGCAGCGGGTACAGCCGCCGTGGCCTCCGCTTTCCCTGCGATCGGCACCTACAAGCTCGAGATCTGCGTCGGCGTGGTCCTGCTCATGTGCTTCGGGAACCTGCGGGGCCTCAAGGAGGCGGGCCGGTCCTTCGCGGTGCCGACCTATCTGTTCGCGGGCTCGGTCATCTTGATGATCGTCGTCGGGCTGATCCGCGAGGTGCTGGGAGACCTGCCGAAGGAGCCGCACGCACTGCCCGGCACCTACGGTTTCGGCTCCGGCTCGGCCGGGCTGATCACCGGCGTAATGATCTTCACCCTGCTCCGCGCGTTCGCCAACGGCGGCGCGTCGCTGACCGGCATCGAGGCCGTCTCTGACGCGGTGGGGGCGTTCCGGGCGCCCGAGGGCCGGAACGCGCGCCAGGTGCTCATCGCCGAAGGTGCGATACTCGGCACCCTCGTGGCGGGCATCTCCTGGCTGGCGCACGCCACGCACGCCACCCCGTTCAAGCTTGGCTATCCGACCGTGCTGGCCCAGGAGGCCAAGCTCGTCTTCGAACATACCTTCCTGGGGCCCGTCGTAGGGCCGGCCCTTTTCTATCTGGTCCAGGCTGCGACCATGCTCATCCTGTACACCGGCGGCAATACCAGCTTCAACGGCTTCCCGTTCCTGACCAGTTACGTGGCGGGCGACTCGTTCCTGCCCCGTTGGCTGCTCAAGCGCGGACACCGGCTCGTCTTCTCCAACGCCATCATCCTGCTGACCATCACGTCCGCGGCGCTGCTGGTCATTAAGGACGCGGACGTCAACAACCTGGTCCCGCTGTACGCCATCGGCGTGTTCACCGCCTTCTCGATGGCCGGGTTCGGCATGGCCAGGTACCACAGCCGGCACAGGACGCCCGGCTGGCGGCACCGGATGATCATCAATTTCTCGGCCGGCGTGATGACCGTGATCGTGGTGGCCATCTTCGCGGTCGTGAAGTTCACCGAGGGCGCCTGGGTGGTCGTCGTCCTGTTCGTCGTCCTGGTCCCGGCGCTGATCAGGCTCAACAGCGAGTACCGGTCGGAGTCCGAGGTCCTCGAGACGCTGAGCGAGAACCAGCCGCCACCGCCCCCGCACTACGGCCGGCGGACGGTGCTCGTCTTCGTCGACGGGTTCGACGTCGCCACCCTGGCCGCGCTGCGCTACGCGCGCAGCCAGCGGCCGACCACGATCCGGGCGGTCCACTTCGTCATCGACAACGTCCAGGCCGAACGGCTCAGGCAGAAGTGGACCAGGGCCGACCGCGGGGTGCCCCTCGACTTCATCGACGTCCCGGACCGCAGGCTGACCCGGGCCGCTGCCGAACTGGTCGAACGGGAGGCCGCCGAGCCCGACACGTTCGTGACGGTGGTCCTGCCCCGGCGCAGCTACTCCGCGTTGCTCGGCCGGCTGCTCCACGACCGGACCGCCGACAAGATCGCAGCGGTGGTGAGCCGGATTCCGCGGTCCGCGGCCACCATCGTCCCCTACGACGTGGAGAGCCGGGTTCGGGTGCTCCAGGAGCGCCAGGCGGCGAAGATCGCGGCCTCCGGCTCGGCCGTAGTCGCGGCCCAGCCCGGCCCCGCCGCGGCCCAGTCTGCCGTGGCAGAGCCTGCCGTGGCTCAGCCATCGGTCGCGAAGAACGGAAATGGCTCGGCGCGGGCGGCCAAGGACGGCGACAGACCATCCCCCGCGCCCGGCGTCACGCAGATCGGCTCGCTGACCACACCCGGCCGGGCCGTCGTCGAGGGCCGCGTCATCGTGGTGGAGATCCGGCCGGTCCAACGGAACTCCGTGCTGGCCTGCGACATCAACGACGGAACCGGGGTGCTCACCGCGCTGTTCTACGGCCGGTCGCACATCCCGGGCATCGTATGCGGCGCCCGGGTCCGCCTCCACGGCGCGGTAGGTATGAAGAACGGGCAGCCAGTTATGACCAATCCCGCCTACGAACTGCTCTTCCCGGCCGTCTGACGGACATCCCGTACAGGCCGGGTGATGGCCGGCCTACTCGCCGTCCGCGGACGGCTTGCTGGTCGCCCCCGGAATGACGAGCTCGTAAGCCGGATTGATCATGATGGGGGCGCCGTTCTTGATGCCCACGGCGCCGCGGAACCGGACCCGGGCGCCGCACATGAGGCCGGGGATGCGGGAGCGGCCGTAGAACAGCGCGGTGAGGTCGCCGGTGGAATCGGAGATCTCGCACGCGAGCACGGAGTTGTGTTCGACCGGCCGGATCTCCACGACACGGACGCGGCCTTCTACGGTGGCCCGGCCCGGCTGGTGGATGGAGCCGATGAGGGTGACACCGGGTGGCGGTATGGGCCGGTCGTACCCGCCAGCGCCGGGCAGCGGCTCGGGCACGGCGTCTCGTGGCGCGGCCGCGACATCCGAGGGGAAACCCTGCTGCCAGGCGGTCGCGCCGTCGGCGGGCGGACCGGGCACCGGGGTCAGGGCGGCCGGCGCCTTCATGTCGCGCTCGGCCTGGCGTTCCTGCAGGACCCGAATCCGGTTCTGAACGTCGAACGGGATGACGATGGCGGCGGCGTTGGGCACCCGGCTCACCACCCCGGCGATCTTGTCTGCGGTGCGGTCGTGCAGGAACCTGCCGAGCAGCGGTGAGAAGCTGCGCCGGGGCAGGATCGCGGTCACCTGCGTCCCCGACGTTTCCGCCTCATGGCTGACCAGGTCGGCGGCGCAGCGGGTCAGCCGCCGGTCGGGGCAGTCGACGAAGTCCAGCGAGACGCTCCGATCGGGCAGCCAGGAGGCGCGCAGCCGCTCCGCCTTCTCGCTGTCGATGACGAAGTGCACCGCGCGCACCGTCGTGGGCCGCAGGCTCTTCGCGTAGCGCAGCGCGGCGATCGTGGACAGATCGAAGTCGTCTACGAAGACGATGACCACCCGCCGGCTGTAGTTCGGAGGTCTCTGGGGCGCGCCGGAGGCCCGGCGCTCGCCGATAGACTCCAGGACCTGGGCCTCGGCGCGGTACTCCCGATTCAGCCGGATCAGAACGAAGACCAGGATCGGTCCCACGATCACCACCAGCCAGGCGCCCTCTTTGAACTTGACGACCGCGAAGATGAGCACGACCAGGACCGTGTACACGCCGCCGATCGTGTTGATCACCAGCCTGCGCCGCCAGCCGGGCTCCCTGGTCCGCAGGTGGTACCTGGCCATGCCGAAGCCGGCCATGGAGAACCCGGTGAACACGCCGATCGCGTAGAACGGGACGAGGCCGTCGACGTTGAAGCCGACCACGAGCCCGAGGGTCAGCGAGATCACGGTCAGGATGATGATCCCGTTGGAGAACACCAGCCGGTGCCCGCGCTTGGTCAGCCACCTGGGCAGGAACGAGTCCTCGGCGACGAAGCTGGCCAGGAACGGGAACCCGCTGAAGCTGGTGTTCCCCCCCGTGAACAGGATTGCGGCGGTGCCGAAGATGACCACCCAGTACAAGACGCGCCCGCTGCTGCCGAAGACCAGGGCGGCCTCCTGCGCCAGCACCGTCGGGTAGCCGTTCAGGTAGGGAGTCGCGTGCGTGACGTGGGACAGCCAGGAGATGCCGCCGATCAGGAAGATCACGATGGATCCCTGCATCACCAGGATCTGGCGGGCGTTGCGCCCCTCGGGCGGGCGCAGCGCGCTGACCGCGTTGGAGACGGCCTCGATGCCGGTGAGCGAGGAGCCGCCGTTGGCGTACGCCTTCAGCAGCATGTAGATAATCGCGAAGCTGAGCAGGCCCTGGCTGCTGTGGCCGAGCGCGAAGGTGGAC
This sequence comes from uncultured Actinomycetes bacterium, assembly GCA_963795795.1. Taxonomy (GTDB): domain Bacteria; phylum Actinomycetota; class Actinomycetes; order Streptosporangiales; family Streptosporangiaceae; genus Palsa-504. The sequence continues at coordinate 410,387 of CAWCJS010000007.1, forward strand.
CCGGCGTAACGCGGCACGTGATGGAGGTTGCCCATGGCCTCCCGGATCAGCCCGATGATGATCATCAGCCCGACCGATCCGGAGAACAGGTAGGTGGGCAGGGCGAACGTCCTGCCCGCCTCCCTGATCCCGCGCAGGTTCCCGTAGCACATGACCAGGATCATCAGGACCGCGAGGACATCGAGGATGTTCGGCCCGAACGGTGACGGCAGCCGGCTCAGCGAGGGGAACGCGGACACGATTACCGCCGCCGCCGCCGCGGTCTGGACCGCGACCGTGACCACGTAGTCGATGAGCAGCGCCACGGCGGCGACCTGGGCGACCCGCGGCCCGAAGTTCTCCCTGGCCACCACGTAGGAGCCGCCGGCCCGGGTGTAGACCGTCACGACTTCCCGGTAGGAGAGCACGACGATGACGATGCCGAACAGGATGACCAGCGTCATCGGGATGATCAGGTTGAAGGCCTTCAGGCCCACGGCGACCACCATCACGATCAGCATTTCCTCGGTGCCGTACGCGGCGGAGGAGATCCCGTCGCAGGACAGCACGCCAAGGGCGAGCGGCTTGGAGAGCCGTTCGGTGCGGAGCTGCTCGTTGACCATCGGCGGGCCGAGCAGGCGGCGCTTCGCCGTGTACCAGAAGGTTTCCGGGAGTTCGGCCCCCTGGCCGCCTGCGAGCACGTCGGCCGCCCTACGCACTGCCACTAGGCACCCTGCTCCGTCCCTGGCGCTCGGTTGCTGATCACGTGATCTGACGCTATTCGCGACCCCGGCGCGCCGCCGTATGCGGACCGTCAAGCTTCATGACCCGGGCGTTAAGGATCCGTCAAGGCCGCTGATATTGCCTGGTATCGGGGCTGAAATAGCAAGAGATGATGACTCTCGGCTACAAACAGCGCGGCATACCGGCGCCCTTTGCGCTCCCGGTCGGCTTCGCCGCGTTCCTGGCCGTCGGGACGGTCGCCGCCGCGCTGCACGGTCGGCTGGACGCGGCCGCGGTGCTGATCGCCGCCGCGGCAGTGTCCGGGGTGATGTCCTTCGCGGCCGGGCCGAGTCGCATCGGTGGTGCTGGCCGGGATCGGCTGGCTCACCGCCGTAGGCTTCTCCCGGCCGCCCTACGGGCAGCTGCGGCCGACGGGAGCAGCCGCCGCGCATGCGGCGATCGTCGTCGGCGCGGTCTCGCTGGCCGGCGCAGGTCTGGGCCTGGTGTTCCGTTGGTACGTCCGACGGCTCACACTGGTAAGCATGGGTACCTATACGGGCATGCGCGGTCGCCGCCTGGCCGCCAGGGGTACCCAGCGTGGCCTGGCCGCGACGGAGCCCGAGCCGGGCGGCATCACTGCCAACGACGCCGGAGCCATCGACATAAGGCGGCGCCTCGCCGGCGTGCTGCTGGCGGCCGCCGTGCTCCCGCTGCTCACCTACGTGCTCACGATCTTCCGGCCGCACCTGGACATCGCCGACGACCTGCTCATCTACCTGGTCGTCGTGGTAGCGATCACCGTAGTAGGGGGTTTCTGGCCGGCCGTACTGGCCGCGGTGGCATCCAGCCTGCTGCTCAACTGGTACTTCACGGCGCCGATTCACACGTTCACCATCCAGGCGCCCAAGGAATTGCTGGCCCTGCTGCTGTTCGTGACGGTCGCGGTCGCCGTGAGCAGCGTGGTCCACCTCGCGGCCCGGCGTGCCGTCCAGGCCGCGCGGGCCCGGGACGAGGCGGCCTCGCTGCTCGAGCTCGCGCAGACCGTCCTGGGCGGTGCCGACTCGCCCGCGGCCGTACTCGATCACCTGACCCGGACCCACGGCGGCCAGGCAGAACTGCAGGAAAGAGTCGGCGGCCGATGGGTCAGGACCGCGTCGAGCGGCGTCGAGGGCAGCCTGCCCGCCGCCTCGCGCCTGGACATCCGCAGCGACCTGATCCTGCTGGTCACCGGGCAGACGGACACGGCCACCCCGGCGCTGCTCGCGGGGTACGCCGCTCAGGCCGCCGCGGCGCTCGACCGGGAGCGGCTGCGCACCCAGGCCGCCCAGGCCGAGGCGCTCGCCGAGGGCAACCGGATGCGGACGGCGCTGCTCGCGGCCGTGAGCCACGACCTGCGCACGCCGCTGGCGTCGATCAAGGCCAGCGTCAGCAGCCTGCGGCAGACCGACGTCGAGTGGTCCGAGGCCGATCAGGCCGACCTGCTCGCGACGATCGAGGAGAACGCGGACCGGCTCGACGCCCTCGTCGGCAACCTGCTGGACATGAGCCGCCTGCACACGGGGTCGCTGCAGCCCTTCCTGCGCCCCACGGCGATCGACGAGGTGGCGCCGGTCGCCCTGCTCGGGCTCGATTACTCGCTGCGGGTAGAGATGGCGGTGCCTGACGGCTTCCCGCTCGTGCTCGCCGATCCCGGCCTGCTCGAGCGGGTCCTGGCCAACCTGTTCTCCAACGCCCTGCAGCACTCCCCGGCCGGCGGACGGCCACCCGAGCTGCACGCGCAACTGGCCGGGCGACCACGTCGTGCTCGAGGTCGTCGACCACGGCCCCGGCGTGCCCGACGAGGCGAAGGAAGCCATCTTCGAGCCGTTCACCCGGGTCGGCGACCGCTACCCGGGCGGCGTCGGCCTCGGCCTCGCGGTCGCCAGAGGGTTCGCCGAGGCCATGGGCGGGCGGATCGCCGCCACGGACACCCCCGGCGGCGGGCTCACGGTCAGCATCACGCTGGCCGCGGCGAGCGCCGACCAGTCATCCGTGCTTGGCCTGGGGTCATGACCCGCGTGCTCGTCGTCGACGACGAGCCCTCCATCCTCCGTGCCCTGCGGATCAACCTCAGCGCCCGTGAGTACGACGTCAGCACCGCCGTCGACGGCACCACCGGCCTGGCCGCGGTGGCCCGTGACCGGCCCGACGTGATCATCCTGGATCTTGGCCTGCCTGACATGGACGGCACCGACGTGATCCACGGTGTCCGCGGGTGGACGTCGATCCCGATCATCGTCCTGTCGGCCTGGGGGCAGGAGAGCCAGAAGGTGGCCGCGCTCGACGCGGGCGCGGATGACTACGTCACCAAGCCGTTTGGCATGGACGAGTTGCTGGCCCGGCTGCGCGCCGCGGTCCGCCGTGCGTCACCGGCACCGGACGAGCCCGTGGTCACGACGGCCGACTTCACCGTGGACCTGGCGGCCAAGCAGGTGGTCAGGAGCGACGGCAGCGACGTCCGCCTGACGCCCACCGAGTGGCAGCTGCTGGAGATCCTGGTCCGCAACAGCGGGCGCCTGGTCACGCAGCGGCAGTTGCTGCGCGAGGTATGGGGCCCCGCGTACGAGACCGAGAGCAACTACCTGCGGGTATACCTAGCCCAGCTGCGCCGCAAGCTCGAACCGGAACCCTCCCAGCCCCGCTACCTGCTCACCGAGTCGGGCATGGGCTACCGGTTCAAGCCCTGATCCCTAGGCGACTAGTCGGTTGGCGGCCAGTGGTGGCCGAGGTAGGGGTCGGGGGAGTTCTTCGCCCAGCGGTCAAGAATCCTGGCCAGGGCGGCCGCCTGCCCGCCTCCCGCAGGCAGGTTCTTCTTCAGGACGAAGACCAGGATTACGTCCCGCTCGGCGGCAAAGTCGGCCACGTTCTCGGTGACCACGGCCCGGCCTTCCGCCCGGGCCACCGCCGCGACCTGCGCGTCCTCGGCCGCACGGAGGCCTACCTCTGCCACGTGCACGGCGTCATGATCATAGGTAGTGCGCAAGAATTCGGCGGCGGCCATAGGGAACATCTCATCGATCAGGAAGGCCGTCACGCCAGGAGGGCCTCGCGCTGCTGGGCCATCCTGCGGCTGCGCTCGGCCATTGTTCGGTTGCGGTCGATCCGTTCCCGGATCTCGTCCGCGTGCTCTGCAGCGTAGTCCAGGGCGATGCGGATAAGCCGGGGATGCAGATCGGCCTCCTCGGCCAGCAGGCTGATGCGCTGCTCGTCGTGGCCGGGCAGTTCTTGCAGGCGCGCGATGATCTCCCAAACGTCCGGGCCGGCCGCCAGCGCCGCGCGCCGGTCGTGGGCCGGGCCGCGGAAGATGATGCCCGGATAGTCCATCTGATCGATGCCTTCAATGATGATCCGGTCGAGCAGCGCCGTGGCCGTGGTGCCCTCTCGGGCCGCGCGCGAGGCGAGGCGCGCCCTCGCCGCGTCGCTGATCCGGAACGATGTGCTGGCAGGCATGACAGCTCCCTCCGTGCCTTCATCACAGTGTAGCGCACTGTAGCGCATATGCGCTGCAGGCAGAATAAGCGGATATGGCGACGGAGGATCCGTTCAATCTCCAGCGGTTCGTGGCGGCCCAGGATGCGGGCGGGACCTTCGATCGCGCTAAGGCCGAGTTGCGCGGCGGCCGTAAGACCAGCCACTGGATGTGGTTCGTCTTCCCGCAGATCGCCGGCCTGGGCTACAGCCCGACGTCGAGGACCTACGCGATCACGTCGCTGGCGGAGGCCCGGGCCTACCTGGCGCATCCCGTGCTCGGGGCGCGGCTGACCGAGTGCGCCACCATCCTCACTAACCTTCCGGACCGCACCGCGGAGCAGATCTTCGGCGAGGTCGACGCGCAGAAGCTGCACTCGTCGGCCACGCTGTTCATGCGCGCCGCGCCCGGCGAGCCGGTGTTCCGCCAGGTGCTCGACCGGTATTTCGGCGGGGTACCAGACTCGGCGACCGACGAGCGCATCTGAGTTCACGCGGGTGTACGGCCGGGTAGGCAGTAAGGGTGCCGCAACCCCTCACGGCCGACCGGCGGCCGCGCCGGGCCCGCAAGACCGGCCGGGCCCGCCTGCTCGCCGGCCCTCCGCCCTCGCCGAGCGCATCGAGCGCGCGCACGCCCTTGATCCGGTGGTCCGCGCCCTGTCCGACACCGTGGTCCGCGCGCTGCCCGCGGGCCCGCGCACCGACGCCCTGCACGGCGTGCCGTTCGGGCAGCCGGCGCACCCCGCGCTGGTCCGGCTGCCGCTTGGGTGCTGGACCTCGGCGGCGCTGCTTGACCTGTTCGCCGGGACCGACCGGGCGTCGCGGGTGCTGGTCGCGGCCGGCGTCGTGGGCACGGTGCCCGCGGTGGCGACCGGGCTGGCCGACTGGTCGGCGCTGCACCGGGACCAGCAGCGAGTCGGCCTGGCGCACGCCGCCTGCCAGGCCGGCGCGGCCACGCTGTTCCTCGGCTCACTGGCGGCGCGGGCGGGCGGGCTGCGACGGTACGGCCGGGCGCTGTCCGTCTCCGGGCTCGCCGTGGCCACCGTCGGGTCCTACCTGGGCGGGCACCTGGCGCTGCGGCTCGGCGCCGGGGCGAGCCACGCGGAACCGGTCAGCCACCTGTCCGGGCTCGGCTGGCACGACCTGTGCTCGCTACAGAACTTGCCCGACGGGCAGCCGGTCCGCCGCCAGCTCGGGTACGTGTCCCTCCTGGTTTACCGGCGGGGGCGCGACGTGTACGTGCTCTCGGACCGGTGCTCGCACCTCGGCGGGCCGCTACACCAGGGGCGGATCGTGGTTGAACGGGGCCGCGCCTGCGTCACCTGCCCCTGGCACGGGTCCACCTTCGTAGTCGCCGACGGCGCCGTCGTGCACGGGCCTGCCACTGCCCGTCAGCCATCCTTCCAGGCCCGCGTGACGCCCGACGGGCGTGTCGAGCTCCGGCCCCGAGCCTGAGTTACCCGAGGGCGCCGGCGGCGGAGGGGGTGCGGGGGGCGCGATCGGGTCCGCGAGCCTCCCGCCGGCGGCGCCGAAGAACCCGCCGATGCCCTCTAGCGCCCGGGAGATCTCGCTCGGGACGATCCAGACCTTGTTGGCGTCGCCCTGCGCGATCTGCGGGAGCATCTGCAGGTACTGGTAGGCCAGCAGGCTCTGGTCCGGCTTGCCGTCGTGGATGGCCTTGAACACGGTGCCGATCGCCTCGGCCTGACCGCGAGCCCGCGCCGCCTGCGCCCGGGCGTCGGCCTCGGCCCGCAAGATGACCGCGTCGGCCTCGCCGCGGGCCTTGAGGACCGCCGCCTGGCGCTCGCCTTCCGCGGTCAGGATGGCGGCCTGCTTGGATCCCTCGGCGGTCAGGATCGCTGCGCGCTTGTCACGCTCGGCGCGCATCTGCTTTTCCATCGAGTCCGTGATGGTCCCGGGCGGCTCGATGGCCTTGAGCTCCACCCGGCCGACCCGCAGCCCCCACTTGCCGGTCGCCTCGTCGAGCTCTCGCGACAGCTCGTGGTTGATCTGGTCCCTGGACGTCAGCGTCGTCTCCAGGTCCATCCCGCCCACGACGTTGCGCAGCGTCGTGACCGTCAGCTGCTCCACCGCCGTGATGTAGTTCGCGACCTCGAAGGTGGCCGCCTTGGGGTTGGTCACCTGGAAGTAAATGACGGTGTCGATGCTGACCACGAGGTTGTCCTTGGTGATCACGGGCTGGGGCGGGAAGCTGACCACCTGCTCGCGCAGGTCGATGAGCGGCAGCAGGCGGTCGGTGAACGGCACCACTATGTTCAGGCCCGCGTTAAGGGTCCGGTGGTACCGCCCGAACCGCTCGACAATGCCCGCCTTGGCCTGCGGCACGATGCGGACCGACCTGATGACCACCGCGACGACGAGGGCGACGAACACGATGAGCAGGATGATCACGAGCCAGGTGCTCATGGCAGCTCCCCTGACGTGTCCGGATTTTCCGGATCTGCTTGCTAGGTTACAGACAGCAAGCGACTTCATCCAGTACGCATCGAAGCGCTCCCGGTCAACGGGCGCGGGCGGACCAGCGTGACTGCCGGTAGTCGATCTCGAGCTGAACGCCGAAGCACCGGGACAGGTTCCGCGCGGTGAATACGTCGCCGATGGGCCCGGCCGCGAGCACCGAACCGCGGCGCAGCAGCATCGCGTGGGTAAAGCCGTCGGGCACCTCTTCCACGTGGTGGGTGACGAGCACCATCATCGGCGCCTTGGGGTTCCGCGCCAGCCCGGTGAGCCGGCGCAGGAGGTCCTCGCGCCCGCCCAGGTCGAGCCCGGCGGCCGGCTCGTCGAGGAGCAGCAGCTCCGGGTCGGGCATCATGGCCCGCGCGATCTGGACCCGCTTGCGCTCGCCCTCCGACAGCGTGGCGAACTTCCGCCTGATCAGGTGCGCGCAGCCGAGCGCGTCGAGCAACTCGACGGCGCGGGTGACGTCCGCGGAGTCGTAGTCCTCCCGCCAGCGGCCGAGCATGCCGTAGGCGGCGGTGAGCACGAGGTCGATGACCTTCTCGGCGGGCGGAACCTGCTCCGCGACCGCGGCGCTGGTCAGCCCGATCCTCGGGCGCAGGTCGAAGACGTCGACCTCGCCGAGGCGCTCGCCGAGCACCTCGACCGTGCCCGACGTGGGGAACGTCGCGGTGGCGGCCACCTGGAGCAGGGTCGTCTTGCCCGCCCCGTTCGGCCCGATCAGGATCCAGCGCTCGTTCTCGTGCGCGGTCCAGTCGACGTTCCGCAACAGGACCGCCGTGTCGCGCCGGACCTCCACGCCACGCAAGCGAAGTACCTCGTCGGACATGAGACCCCTCTCTGACCGCCGAGACCGAACCTATGCCACCGCGCCCCGGTCAGCCAGCCCGGACGGCCAGATCGCGGCCGTTCTCCCGGCTGGCCATTCGGTGTCCGGCGGGCCAAACCCTCCAGCTTCGCCCAGCCCGACCTGTCCTGCACACGGGTTAGCTCCATGGTAATAACCACGTCAGATCTGCGGGGCGGAAGGCGGGCGGCGGAGGGCGTGGCGCTCTCGGCCGGAGGGAGCTATTCAGAGCGTATCTGCGTGAGCACTCAGCGCAGTGAGCAGCGTGGTTCCGCCGATCGGGCTCGGCAGATCCGGTCCGGAGAGGGCGCGGCGTTCGGGAAATAGGGGTTTTAGTGGGTTTTGAGGGATTTCTTCCAGTTGGCATTACATGGTGCTGACCACCCCGCTTTGCTGGCAAAATGCACGCTACGCTACCGCTTGCTTACTCAGAATCGCTGACCGCGCGGGTGCGGTCTGGCCAGAAGGAGCGGGACATGGGGTTGCGAATTCGCGTGCTAGCAGGCTGTTTCGCCGTCGGCGCGGCCGCGGTCATGCTTACGGGGACGGCGGCGCACGCCGCGGTGCTCTCACCGGCCCACGGGTACGGGGGACAGTGCCACTGCTCCACGCCGCCGCCCACGCCCGCCCCGACGTGCACCCACCAGCAGCAGCAGCAGTCCGGCCCCGGATGGGTCCCGCCCACGCAGTCCTGGGGCGCGCCGGGGCAATCGTGGGGCAGCCAGGCCCCGGCCTGGGCGACGCCCACCCAGACGTGGGCGACCAGGACCCCGGCCGCGGTCACGGCCACGGCCCAGGCCGCGGTGGCGGCCTCGCCCAGCCCGGCGCCCATGACGACCTCGGCGGCCCCGGCGGGCGGCGCCGACACCGGCGGGGGCGGGAGCATCATCGCAGGCGGCAGCAACGGGCCGCTGGCCGCGGGCGGCGCCGCCACGGGACTGGCGGCCGGGGTCCTCGGCTTGTTCGCCTTCCGCCGCTGGCGGCGGGCGCACCTCCCGGCGGCCTGACCGGGATGTACCTGGCCCGCCACCGGCGGAAACGCCTGGGCCGCGGGGCACTGGGGGTGGCCCTGGCCGCCGCCGCGCTGTGCGCGGGCGGGTTCGGGGCGGCGATGCTCGGGCTGGCCGACGTCACCCCGGCCAGCGCCGGGGCCACCCTGACCCCGGCCTCGGTGACGACGGCCGTGCCCGCGCAGCGGCACGACCCGCGCGTCCGCGCGCTGGCCCGCTCCGCGCCGGTCCGCATCCGCATCCCCGCCATCGGGGTCAGCGCGCCGGTGATGAGGCTCGGCCAGAACGCGGACGGGTCGGTCCAGGTGCCCCCGCTCGGGGAACACAACCTGGCCGGCTGGTACGCCTACGGGCCGGCGCCCGGCCAGCGCGGCGCCGCGGTCATCCTCGGGCACGTGGACTCGCTCACCGGGATCTCGGTGTTCTTCTACCTCAAGGACCTGCGCGCCGGCGACCGGGTCTACGTCACGCTGGCCGACGGGAAGGTGGCGGCCTTCGCGGTGGACGGGGTGCAGAAGGTGGCCAAGGCCGCCTTCCCGACCGCCCTGGTCTACGGGAAGGCCCGCTATCCCGAACTCCGGCTGATCACCTGCGGCGGCCCCTTCGACAAGTCCAGCGGGCACTACCTCGACAACATCATCGTGTACGCGCACCTGGTCTAGGTCCCCTGCTCGTGGCGCACCGCGAGCAGGGCGGCCTGGGTCCGGTCCTGCACCCCGAGCTTGGCCAGGATCGCGCTGACGTGCGCCTTCACCGTCTTCTCCGAGACGTGCAGGGCGCGGGCGATCTCCCGGTTGGACTGGCCCTTGGCCAGCTCGGCCAGCACCTCGCGCTCGCGCCTGGTCAGCGCGTCGATGCCGCCCCAGGGCAGGCCGGCGTTCCGCACCAGGGTCCCCGCCGCCTCCGGGGCGAGCAGCAGGTGGCCGTCGTGCACCGAGCGGATCGCCCGGACGAGCGCGTCGGGGTCGACGTCCTTGTAGAGCACGCCCGCCGCGCCCGAGCGCAGCGCGAGGCTGGCCGAGGCGGGTTCGGTGGCGCTGGTCAGGACCAGCGCGCGGGCGGTGCTGCCGCGGGCCTTCAGCTCGGACAGGACGGCGATGCCGTCCAGGCCGGGCAGCTTCAGGTCCAGCAGGATCACGTCCGGGGCCCGCTCGGCGGCCAGGGCGAGGGCGGTGGCGCCGTCGCCCGCCTCGCCCGCCACCACGATCCCGTCCTGCACCTCGAGCAGGACGCGCAGGCCCTGGCGGACCACCGGGTGGTCATCGACGATCAGGACGGAGATGGGCTGCGCCATCGCTCCCCTCCCGCCGCTCCCGCCCCTCCCGCCCCTCCCGCCGGGACGGTCATCCGGACCGCGGTCCCCGACGCGCCGGACCGGATGCTCAGCGCGCCGCCCGCCGCGGACGCGCGTTCGCGCATCGACGCCAGCCCGAGCCCGCTCGACGGCGCCTCGGGCGCAAACCCGTGCCCGTCGTCGGATACCTCGAGGACGACCCGGCGCCCCTCCCGGGACAGGCAGAGACTGACCCGGCCCGCCCCCGAATGCCGCAGCGCGTTGGTCAGCGCCTCCTGGGCGACCCGGTACAGCGCGGTCTCGACCGCTGACCCCAGCGCGGGCAGTGTGCTCGCGGTGAACGCGACCGGGATGCCGTACGCCCGGCCGGCCAGGACCGCGTACCGGCGCAGGGATTCGGCCAGCCCGCCGGCCTCCAGGTCGGGCGGGGCCAGCCCGTCGATGATCGCGCGCAGCTCGGCCTGGGCCTCCGCGCTGAGCGCGCTCACCGCCTCGATCTCGGCCCGGACCCGCGCGGGGTCCAGCGGCTCGCGTTCGGCCAGGACGGCCGCCGCGCGAGCGCGCGCCCTGATGCCGAACAGCTTCTGCGTGACCGCATCGTGCAGTTCCCTGGCCAGCCGGGCGCGCTCCTGCAGGACGGACAGCTCGCGGCTGCGCTCGTACAGCCGGGCGTTGGTCAGCGCGATCGCCGCGTGGGCGGCGAACAGGGAGAGGATCTCCTCGTCCCGTTCGGTGAACCCGCGGCCCGCCGCGGCGGCCGTGGCCTTGTTGGCCGCGAAGATGATCCCGAGGACCTGATCGCCATCGCGGACCGGGACCCCGAGGAAGTGCGTCATGTTCGGGTGCGCGGCGGGCCAGCCCTCGAACCTCGGATCTTTGCTGATGTCGGCGAGGCGTTCCGGCTTGCCCCCGGCCAGCAAGGCGCGGAGCATCCCGTGCCGGCGCGGCAGCGGGCCGATGGCCGCCCACTCGGCGGCGCTGATCCCGTCCACCACGAACTCGGCGAACGAGTCGCCCTCGTCGGGCACGCCGAGCGCAGCGTAACGCGCGCCGACCAGGGACCGCGCGGACCGCACGATCACCTGGAGCACGTCGCGGACGGGCATCTGCCTGGTGACCGACAGCACGGCCTGGCTCACCTGGTAGAGCTCGTCCAGCCCATCGCTCACCTGCCCGACGTTAGCCGGGCGGCGCGTCCGGCGCATCCGGCACAGGTCCTACGACCATCGGCCTAGGCCTACCGGGGCGCGCGCCCGATGCGCTTTGGGGCTCCCCCGCCTAGCGTCGAGAGCATGGAAACCAAGGTAGCAATGGTCACGGGGGCCTCCCGCGGGCTCGGCCGGGCGCTCGCCGCCGGCCTGGCTCGCGAGGGCTATGACCTCATCATCGACGCGCGGGACGCGGCGGCGCTCAACGCCGCGGCAGCCGAGATCCGCTGGGACGGCGGGACCGTCACCGCCATCCCGGGGGACGTCACCGACCCCGCGCACCGGCTCGCGCTCCAGCGGGCCGCCGAGCAGGCAGGCCGGCTGGACCTCCTGGTGAACAACGCGGGCACGCTCGGCGCCAGCCCGCTGCCCGCGCTGGCCGACTACCCGCCGGACGAGCTGCGCACCGCGTTCGAGGTGAACGTCATCGCGCCGATCGCGCTGACCCAGCTGGTCCTGCCCCTGCTGCGCGCCGCGGGCGGCGCGGTGCTGAACATCACCTCGGACGCCGCCGTCGAGGCGTACGCCGGGTGGGGTGGCTACGGCGCCGCCAAGGCCGCGCTCGAGCAGGCGTCGAACGTCCTGGCCGCCGAGGAACTCGCCGTCCGCGTCTGGTGGGCCGACCCGGGCGACCTGCGCACCGACATGCACCAGCAGGCCTTCCCCGGCGAGGACATCTCTGACCGCCCGCTGCCCGAGGCGATCGTCCCGGCGTTCGTCCGGCTCATCACCGGGCGCCTGCCGAGCGGCCGGTACCGCGCCGCCCACCTGCTGCCCGCGGGCCGGTGAGCCACGCCATGGTCATCGACTTCGCCCTGCCCGCCGAGCTCGAGGCGCACGACCCGCCGGAGGCGCGGGGCGTGCCCCGCGACGGGGTCCGGATGCTGGTCAGCCGGCGCTCCTCCGGGGAGATCAGCCATCACGCCTTCCGGGACCTGCCGGACCTGCTGCTGCCGGGCGACCTGCTGGTCATCAACAACACCGGCACGCTGCCCGCCGAGGTCCGTGCCGACGGCGACCTCGCCGTGCACTTCTCCACCCCGCGGCCCGACGGCTCCTGGCTGGTGGAACTCAGGCAGATCAAAGACACCACCACTATCCCGAACGACCGTGGGTTCTCCGGCCAGCACATCGAGCTCCCGTCCGGTGCCGTCCTGACCCTGGAGGACCGGGCCACCACCAGGCTCTGGCGGGCCAGGCTCTCGGTTGCCGTAGTGCCGTATCTACTGCAACACGGCGTCCCCATCCGGTACTCCTACGTCCCGCGCGAGTGGGAGCTGTCGTCGTACCAGACGGTCTTCGCGCAGGCGCCCGGCAGCGCGGAGATGCCCAGCGCCAGCCGCCCGTTCACGACGTCCGTGGTCACCCAGCTGGTCACCCGCGGCGTGCTGATCGCCCCGGTCACCCTGCACTGCGGGGTGTCCTCGCTGGAGGCGGACGAGGATCCGTACCCGGAGCTTTACGACGTCCCGCCGGCCACCGCCCGGCTGGTCAACCACGTGCGGGCCGACGGCGGGCGGGTCATCGCCGCGGGGACCACGGTGGTCCGCGCCTTGGAAACGGCGGCCCTGCGCTCGGGCGTGGACGGGACCGTGGTGGCGTCGGCGGGCTGGACGTCGCACGTGGTGACGCCGGAGAGCGGGGTCACGGTCGTCGACGGCCTGCTCACCGGGCTGCACGAGCCGCGCTCCTCGCACCTGCGGATGCTGGCCGCGTTCGCCGACCCCGACCTGCTGAGCCGGTGCTATGAGGCCGCGATCACCGGCGGGTACCTGTGGCACGAGTTCGGCGACGTGCACCTCATGCTCCCCTAGCCCCGTGCGGTAGCCTGGCGCCCGCCATGGCTTTTCCGCAGACCGCCCTGCTCATCACGCTGACCGGCCGGGACCGGCCGGGGGTGACCTCCAGGCTGTTCGCCATCCTGGCCAGGTATCCGCTCACCGTCACGGATATCGAGCAGGTGGTGATCCGGGGCAGGCTGGTACTCGGCGTGCTGCTCGACTGCGATGCGCCGCCCGACCTGACCGGTATCCACGCCGCGGTCACCGCGCTGGCGGGCGATCTCGGCCTGGAGGCGGAGATCACCGCCGGGTCTGGCGCCTCCGCGGAGGCCCCGGCCCGCGGGCGGCTGCACGTCACGCTGCTCGGCAGCCCGCTGACGCCCGGCGCCATCACCGCCATCGCGGGGCGGATCGCGGCCAGCGGGGCCAACATCGACCGGATCGGCCGGCTGGCCCAGCGCCCCGTGACCTGCATCGAAATGGAAGTCTCGGGCGGGGACCCGTTGCTGCTGCGCTCGGATCTCGCCGAGGCCGCGGCCGCGCAACGGGTCGACGTGGCGGTCCAGCGCGGCGGCCTGCACCGCCGGGCGCTGCGCCTGATCGTCATGGACGTGGACTCCACCCTCATCCGCGACGAGGTGATCGACCTGCTGGCCGCCCGGGCCGGATGCGCCGCGGAGGTGGCCAAGGTGACCGCGGCGGCCATGCGCGGCGAGCTCGACTTCGCCGCGTCGCTGCGCGAGCGCGTCGGGCTCCTCGCGGGCCTTCCGGCCGGGGTACTGGACGAGGTTCGGGGTGAGCTGCGCCTGACGGCGGGCGCGGAAACGCTGATCAGGACGCTGCGCGGGCTGGGGTATAAGTCCGGGATCGTCAGCGGCGGCTTCACCGAGGTGATCGCCCCGCTGGCCGCCGGGCTCGGCATCGACTACGTGGCGGCCAACTCGCTGGAGATAACGGCGGGCAAGCTGACCGGGCGCCTGTCCGGCCCGGTGATCGACCGGGCCGGGAAGGCCGACGCGCTGCGCAGGTTCGCCGCCGACGCGGGCGTCCCGCTGTCCCAGACGGTGGCCGTCGGAGACGGCGCCAACGACCTGGACATGATCGCCGCCGCCGGCCTCGGCGTCGCGTTCAACGCCAGGCCCGTGGTCCGCGACGCCGCGGACACCTCGCTGAGCGTCCCCTACCTGGACGCGATCCTCTACCTGCTCGGCATCTCCAGCGAGGACGTGACGGGTTAGGCCGCAGCTTCCGCCTCGGTCAGCCGGCCTCTGTCGGCTGACCGCGGGCCAGTCACGCTGGCCAGCCCCGCGCCCATGAAGCCCATCACGGTCCCGATGATCGGGAAGGCAACGCAGAGGATGACGTAGGCGCCCGCGTTCTGGGTAGCGAACAGCTCGCGGCCGTAGACCGCGGAGGCAGTCAGGTGCTGCCCGTGGAGCAGCAGGCCCCGCACCCAGGCCGAGTTGACGAACAGCACGGTCGTGCCAGTGCCGAAAACGGTGACGAACAAGGCGCCGACGCCGCCGGAGACCACCCCCGCGGCGATGCCCTGCTTGGCCCGGTCGTCGGTTAGTTCCCCAGGGGGACCCGGCACATGAGATCGCCGGCCCGCGATCGCGCCCGCGACCAGCGGCGCGCCGAAGATCAGGATCCAGGCCAGGACTCCGACTACCTCGCCGGCGGAACCGGGCAACCACGGCCGGTACGGGTACGCCACGTTGAGCCCGAGCGGTGCTATCGCGTACATCACCACGCCCAGCGCCAGGCCCGTGCGGACGCCGACGGTCAGCGCCGCAGGCGCCACCCGCGTGCGCTGCGCGGTCAGCGCGAGGACGATGGCCAGGCCGCAGGCCGTCAGGAGCAGGAGCATCACCTCCGACCCCACGGTGGGACTGAGCCCCGAAGTGCCTGGCACCCAAGGACACCAAGGTTCATTGTGGCAGTGGAACCTGTCATAGGTATGCAGGTCGATACCCCCTCGCGGCACCGCGCCCAGGAACAGCTCGGCGGCGGCCTTAGCCGGCATCAGGGCCAGGATCGCGGCGTAACCCGCGGCCCGCAGCCGCCGCGCCGCCCGGTTGTCAGGCGGCCCGAGGAACCAGCGGGTCAGCAGCGGCAGGCCGGCCAGCAGCAGCACCGTGACGATGACATCGGCCCGGACGGTGCCAGCCTGGCCGACCGACCAGGCGCCCCAGGCGGCCGCCCCCGCCGCCGCCGCGAACAACACCCGACTGCCCATCCATCGCACCATCGCGGCCTCCCTCGCCACCAGCCATACTCCGCCGACCCGCCAGGCCAGTCGCGGCCAGCCGGCAGGCACCTCGTAAGCCTCGGCCCAGACCGCCTCGGCCCAGTCCCGCCGCCCGGCCGGCAACAGCCGCGCCCCGGCGCGGCCCAGCCAGCTCACCGCACCGCGGGCGCCGCCACGCCCGGTCCTATCGGCTGTGCCGCGCCTCGCCGGCCCGGCTGCCCTGTACCCCGCCCAACCGGCTGTCCGGAGCCAAGCAGACCTGGCTGCCCCGCACCCCGCCCAACCGGCTGTCCGGAGCCAAGCAGACCTGGCTGCCCCGCACCCCGCCCAACCGGCTGTCCCGCGCCCCGCCGGCCCGGCTGCCGCTCTCGGGCGGCCTGCACCCCCGTCGCGCTGGCCAACGCGCTGGCCAGCCCGTCGGCCGTAAGCCGGTACAGGTGCCGGCGCGGGCGACCCGGCTGCGGCTCCTCCTGCCAGCACGCCTCGACCAGCCCTCGGTCGGCCAGCCGGATCAGGATCGGGTACAGGGTCCCGGACTTCAGCCCCGTCTCGCTGGCCAGCGCGTACCCGTGCTGCCACTGCGATGGCTGCTCGTATAGCGCGGCGAGGACCAACAGCGTCTGCGGCGAAAACTCTCGACGAGGCGTCACGAGGGAGACTCTACATAGGTAGAGGAATAAATGTCTACATAAGTAGGAAAAGGCAAGTAAGCCCAGGTAGATGTCTCAGTCCGCCATCGCCAGTCCCGTGACGATAGCCCGGGCTACCGGCGAAGGATCGGAACCATCCAGCACGAAGCCGTCCGGGACGCTGACCGCGGGCTGGGCAATCATCCGCGGGCCAACGCCCCGATGCGGCCAGGTCGCCGTGTGCACCATGAACGGGTGACACAAGAAGACGTCCCCGGCCCTCCCGGTGGCGTGCGCGACGGTCATGCACAACGTCGACGGCCGCCAGAATTCCGCGTCAGAGTCGGTGCCCGCCTCGCCGTAGGGCGCCAGGAACTGCGGAACGGCCAGGTGCGAGCCGCACAGCAGCCGCGTCGGCGCGTCGCGGTGGCCGACATCGGTGAACAAGAACAGCGCCAGCAGCCCGCGGTTCCTGGACCGGATATTCACCCAGCCCGCGCTGGACCCGTCCGGGGCGGCGTAGCTGCCCTCGATGTGGTATCCGGCGTTGGCCCGCTCGTCTTCGGCCGGGAACCGCACGACCACCGTCTCCCCGAGATCCGCGGAGCGCACTGAGCGCTCCCACCGGCCCGGCCCGATCAGCTCGTCATAGGCGGCGGTCAGCGCCGGCGCCAGGAACGCCGTCACGAACGGCTCACCCGCCAGGTCGTCCATGCCCTCCATCAGCGGAGGCCAGCTACCGGGGTCGTCCCGGCGGATGCCCCGCCGGTCCATCGCCGCCCAGATCAGCTCCCGGCACGCCGCCGCCGTCTCCGCTTCCACCGCCCCGCGCACCGCCACATACCCGTCCCGCACGAAAGCGTCCAGGTCCACCGGGCCATCATGGCCCCCGCCATGCGGGCCAGTCATCCGCTTAACCCCGGCGCTCCGGGAAACAGACGGACAGGCCAGGGCCGCCGGACACCCTAAACAGGCCAGCTCTAGCCGGGCTATATCGGAGAGACGGTCGGGTACCAGCCGCCGCATCGCTCCTGGGAGCCGTGGCTCCGCAGGTCCGAACGGGTCCGGTCCGGGCGGTCTTCGGGCCGAGCCGGATTACGGCCGACCGCGCCGTCCCGCTGGCCTTCGAGAACCTGGCCGCCCTGCCCTGGGCGGGGCGGCAGCTTCCTGCCGGAGCGCCGCTCATCCGCTGCGCCGGCCACGACGGCCAGGATCATGACCGGCACCACCGCGAGAACGATAAAGGCAGCCAGCTCGACCAACATGAGGCTGGTCTGATCTTGGAGGATGAAGGCGCCCAGCAGGGCGGCCGCCGCGACGCTCAGGCTAACGCCCACCCTGATGGCCCCGTTTCGCACCGGACGGCGCGGCGCCCGGTTCTGCGCGCGGGCAGGCTGGCGCGGCGCCGCGTCGGCGGGGATGTCGGCGGTCAGCGCGGCCAGCTCTGCGCAGGTCCGCGACGCGAACGCCTGGCCCACCCGGGCGTCGAGCTCGCCCTTATCCAGCCGACCCTGCACGAACGCCGCCTTGAGCACCTCGACCACCCGTTCGCGGTCCGCGTGCGACGCCCGCAGGCGCCCGCGCCCTCCGGCCCCTGGTGCCGTGTTGTCTCCTGGCTCCCTCATCAACGGCGCCTCCTCTCCGTGCGAGGTGGGAACAGAGTAGCGCTGCTCCTTTGAGTTACGGGATTCCGCAGGGCCGTTGATTCCGCTTCGCGCATTCCCGGCTTGGCACTCCCGGGCGGGCAGGCCACCGCCGTCCAGGAGTGCGGCGCCTGCCGGTGCGTGCGCTAAGGCCGAATGCTCTGGCGTGCCGCGATGCCTTCGCCGAAGTACGCGATGTCGTAGTAGTGGATGACGAACGGCCGGGTCAGCATGGGCTCGAAGGTGCCGGTGAAACCCCGCTCGGTACGCCACGCGAGGTAGTCCTCGAAGTTGTGGCGCTCGGTCCATTGCGTGACTCCGGCGACGTGATCCGGGTCGTCTTGATCGCGCACGATCCGTATCGTCTCGCAGCCTTCGTGCTGGAGGCTCTCGCTGAGGATCTCTATCAGCAGGTTGGCAACATCGTCCCCGCGGCCGGGCTGGGCAAACAATTCGTTGGTGACGAGGGTGCTCATCGGCGTGTTCCTCTCCTATTTCGTATTGAGTCGACTAACGCCCTCCAGGAGGTGGCCAGGGCCGCGGCAGGCTCGGGCCCGGGGACCCTCATCAGCTGGCGGGGGTGTTAGCGATGACGATGAGGGTGACGATCTTGCCGTCGCGGACAGTGAAGTAGTGGGTCAGGATGAGCGGGTCGGGCAGGTTCGTCTTGTCGTAGTCGCCGTCGTAACGGCCGCGGACGATGGTGTCGCCATGGTTGTCTAGGACCTCGGTCACCGCGATGGTCACCCGGTCGCCGACTATCTCCCTGGCCACCCAGCGGCGGATGGCCTCGGCTCCCCAGAATTCCCGGCGCACGTCGTTGACCAGGGCGTCGTCGGCGAAGGTGGCCACGATCCCGTCCTCGTCGAACGCGTTGACGGCGGCGATGAACTCGGCCAGGACGGGGGCCACGGTGGTGGTGTCGGTCATGTCGGTTCCTTCCTGTGCTCTGCGCTGATGAGTTCACCCTCGGCGCTCCCGTCGCCGGAGGGTCAAGGGCGGATCGCGCGGTTGACTCTCCGGTAACGGGAGGGTTGACAATGGCCTGATGGCAGCAGGACTGACCGTGGGCGACTTCTCCCGCGCCACACACCTCAGCGTCAAGACGCTGCGCCACTACCACCAGGTCGGGCTGCTCGAGCCGGCCACGGTGAACCCGGACACGGGCTACCGGTACTACTCGGCCGGGCAGATCCCGACCGCCCAGGTCATCCGCCGGCTGCGCGACCTGGAGATGCCGGTCGCCGACGTCAAGGCGGTGCTGGCCGCACCCGACGCGCCCGCCCGCAACGCCCTGATCGCCGCGCACCTGGACCGGCTGGAGGCCGGGCTGGCCCAGACGCGGGCCGCAGTCGAGTCGCTGCGCACCCTGCTGGCCCCGCCGGGCGGCCCAGTCACGGTCGAGCACCGCAGCGTGCCCGCCACGGCGGCGGCGGCCATCACCGCGGTGCTCGACCGGGAGGACGTCCTGGCCTGGTGGCAGGGTGCCCTGGGCGAACTGCGGGCCACCGTCCGGGCCCAGGGCCTGCACGCCACCGGGCCGGCCGGCGGGGTATTCGCGGGCGAGCTGTTCCAGACCGACCGTGGCCAGGCCACCGTGTTCACCCCCGTGCCCGGCCGGGTGCGCCCCATCGGGCGGGTCGCGCCGCTGGTGATCCCGGCGGCCGAACTCGCCATCATCTGCCACCACGGCTCACTGGCCGACGCAGACCTCAGCTACGCAAGGCTCGGCTCGTACGTCACCACGCACGAGATCAGCATCGACGGGCCGCTTTACGAGTACTACCTGCGCGGTGCCGGGGACACGGCCGACGAGGCGGAATGGAGGACCGAGATCGGCTGGCCCATCTTCCGCGCCGACGCCTCCCGTGCTTAAGGGAGGGCGTTAGCTGAGGTACCTGGTCGGAGTGGTGATGTAGGTGCGCCCGGCCGGGGTCCGCCACCTCAGGACGCCTGGGCTCGTTTGTTCGAGTTTCCATCCTTGGCTTTGCTTACACCGATGATGATGACGACACAACGGGGCCAGGTCGCACTCGCAGGTGATCCCGCCCTGGTCCCAGGCCAGGGTATGGTCCAGGTCGCATCTGGATGCGGGCCGTCCGCAGCCGGGGGCGGTGCACCGGGCGTTGCGGACCTTGACCAGGTGGGCCAGCGCGCGGCTGGGCTGGTAGCCGGTTTCGGCGCGGGCGTGGTCGCAGTGGCCGCGGGCGATCGGAGCGACCCGGATGCGCAGGCTGGTCAGGTAGTCCCGCGCGGCACTGTCAGGCGGCGGGTCCGGGCCGGTGGCGGTGCCGGGTAGCTGGTGCCGGCCGCGCGCGCAGCCGTGTGCGGCGGCGGTGCCGTCGGGCTGGACCGCGGTGACGCACCACCGGGTGTGCGGGTGTCGGGCCGCGGCGGCTACCAGGTCGCGGGCGTCTTCGGCGTCGAGCAGCCCGTACCCGGCCGCTTCGCCCGACGTGGCGGACAGGCCCAGCAGCGTCTCGACCGGGACCAGGATGTTCACCAGCGCCGCCACGCTCGGGCCAGCACCCGTCTGGGCCTGGCCAGGGTGGCCACCTGGGCCGGTCCCGCCTGGGCTATCGCCAGGCCCGGCACCCGGACCGTCGGCCCCGCCCGAGCCGCCGGTGTCGTCTGGGTCCGGTGGGTTCCCTGGGCCGCTGCCCTGGTTCGGGAGGCCGTCGCCGCCCGGTCCGGCCGGGCGGCCGGCCTCGCCTGTGTCCTTTCCGGCGGGGATCAGGCGGCTGTCGCGCTCTTGCAGCAGATCGAGGTAGGCCCGCACGCGCAGCTCGGTCAGCGTGCCGGTCATCCCGGCGGCGCGCAGGTCCAGCGCCCGCTGCTCCACGTGCTGCCACGAGGCCAGCACCTCATCCGGGGGCAGCTCCCGGGCCTCCATCCCCGCGTTCCCGGAGTCCTCCCGGAACCGGCGGACGTGGGCGTCCTGCTTCGCCTGCTCCTTGCGCTTGCGGGCGGCGTCCGGGTCCAGCTTGAGGACCAGCCGGTGCGCCTTGGACCGCAGCTGCCCGAACGTCAGCGGCCCGGCCAGTCCGGCCAGCAGCTCGTCGGCCCGGGCCATGTCATCGTCGGACAGCATTGCCGTCTCATCGTGGATGATCCGCAGGTGGACCGGGTGGATCGTCCCGGCGCCCAGCGCGGCGAAGCAGGCCGGCAGCTGCCCGGCGACCTGGCGGGCGTACCAGATCTGCTCGGTGGCGGACTGGGTGGACAGGTGCAGCTCGGCGGCCACCTCATCGGCCGCGAACTCGCTGAACCCGTACTCCCCGTCGTCGTCGGGCTCGTCGGCCGGGCGGCGGCGGGCCAGCTCCGCCAGGGCAGACAGCAGCGTCCAGGCAGCGCGGGACTCCATCCGCCTAGCCGCGGAGATGACCCCGATCAACTGGTCATCGCCCAGCCCGCCCAGCCCGGACCCGCCCTCCCCCGCCACCGCATCCAGCAGGGTGGCCAGCAGCGCACCGGGAGCCATGGTGTCGGACCGGCCGTCCTGCGCGAACCCGGCCAGGGTCAGCTCCTCAGCCGGCAAGCACACAAACAGGCCCTGCTCCGGACCTGGCGTCTCGTCATCGTCCGAACCCGGGCGGTCATCCTCGGGAAGCCGGCCAGTGTCTTCCGGCTCGTTCCTTCCGCCGGGCAGTGGCCGGTAGCCCTCTGGCTCCTCGCCGTCTTGCCCGCGTCTGGGGAACGATTCCGGGGTCATGTCTCACCACCCGTCCGGAAGGAATCCGGGAAACCCCTTGTGCGTACAAGTATAGCAGATAACTCCGAAGTCAATGACTAATTAACGAAAATTTGTTCAAGATCTTTTCTAGATCGGAAGGGCTCGCGGGTCGTATCCTGCTGGGCGTGCAGCTAGCCTTTCCGGACCCGCCGCTGGCGGAGGGCGGCGTCGTCCTGCGGCGCATGGAGGACGACGACATCGGATGGATCACCGTCGCTTGCGGTGACCGCGAGCTGAGCCGCTACGTGCCGGCGATCCCGTACCCCTACTCGGAGGCGGATGCCCGTGCCTTTGCCGAACATGCGGCCCGTGGCTGGATGGAGGGCGGGCAGGCGGTGTTCGTTATCGCGCAGGCGCCTGGCCGCCAGGGCCTGGGCATGATCTCGCTGCACCTATTCGCGACCGACCCCGGGCTGGCTGAGGTCGGCTACTGGCTGCGCCGCGAGGCACGGGGATACGGCGCGGCGACGACGGCGGTCCGGCTCGTGGCCGCGGGCCTTCGGCGAACTGGCCATCCGCCGACTGAACCTGCAGACGGCACCGGAGAACCTGGCCTCCCAGCGGGTGGCCGAACGGGCCGGTTTCACCCGCGAGGGCCTGCTACGAGCCTGGTTGCCGACGGCCAACGGGCGCCGCGACAGCGTGATGTTCTCCCTGCTGCCGACCTAGCTGCCGGGCTCTTGGCCGCTGCGTATTGGTTCCTGTTCCCGCTCTGCCGTCGGGGTCTTGGCCCCAGCGTGATGTTTCCTGCTGCCGCCGCCCTAGCTGTCGGGGGTCTTGGCGGCGGTGGTGTGGTCGGCGACGCCATCCTGGGCCAGGGCGCCGTCCTGGGCCGGGGCGGCCGCGATCTCGGCGTCGGGCTCGGCGGCGACACCCTCGACCGCCGGTGAGACGGCCCCGGTTGCGTCGGCGCCTGACGGCGCCGGCTCGCCCATCCCAGCGGAGCGGCGCTTGGAGATCACGATCGCGACCACGATGATGAGCACCGCGCCCAGGGCGACCCCCGTGCGCAGGCCGACATTGCTGCTGTACTTCACGATGCTGGTCGCGATCAGCAGCGAGACCAGGTTCATGACCTTGATCAGCGGGTTGATCGCCGGTCCGGCGGTGTCCTTGAACGGGTCGCCGACGGTATCGCCGATGACGGTGGCAGCGTGCGACTCGGAGCCCTTGCCCCCGTACGCGCCGTCCTCGACCACCTTCTTGGCGTTGTCCCAGGCGCCGCCGGAGTTGGCCAGGTAGACCGCCATCAGAACGCCGACCGCGATGGCCCCGGCCAGGTAGGCGCCCAGGGTGGAATAACCGAAGGCGAACCCGATGGCGATCGGGGCCAGCACCGCGAGCAGGCCGGGGGTGACCAGCTCGCGCAGCGAGTCCCTGGTGACCAGGTCGATCACCCGGCTGTACTCGGGCTTCTCGGTGTAATCCATGATCCCCGGGTGCTGGCGGAACTGGTTGCGCACCTCCACCACGACGCCCTGCGCGGCCCGGCCCACCGCCATGATGAGCAGGCTGGCGAACAGGAACACCACCGCGCCGCCGACGATCACGCCGATCAGGACCCTGGGCCGGTCGAGCGACAGGTCGAAGCTGCCGCCCGCGCTGCCGAGCGCCTGCGTGACGATGGTGTGGAAGGAGCCGAACAGCGCGGTCGCGGCGAGCACCGCGGTCGCGATCGCGATGCCCTTGGTGATCGCCTTGGTCGTGTTGCCGATCGCGTCCAGGTGGGTGAGCGCCACCGCGGCGTCGCCCACGACGTCGCCGGACATCTCCGCGATGCCCTGCGCGTTGTCGGTCACCGGGCCGAACGAGTCCATGGACACGATGACGCCGACCGTGGTCAGCAGGCCGCCGCCGGCCAGCGCGACCGCGAACAGCGCGATGGTGGCGTTCCCGGTGGCGAGCAGGTAGGCGCCGAACACCGCGCCGGCGATCAGCAGCGCGGCGTACGCGGCGGACTCCATGCCGCTCGACGTGCCGGACAGGATGACGGTGGCCGCGCCGGTCTCCGAGGCCTTGGCGATGTCCTGGACCGGCCGCCGGTTCATCTCGGTGAAGTACCCGGTCAGCAGCTGGATGGCGCTGGCCAGCACGATGCCGATGACCACCGCGCCGAGCGCGATCCAGCGGGGATTGCCGCTGTAATGCGCGATGGCCGAGTCGGTTATGCCCGCGAAGCCGGTGAACTTGGCCGGCAGGAAGGTGAAGGCCGCGATCGCCACCCCGATGACCGAGATCATCGCCGAGATGAAGAAGCCCCGGTTGATCGCGGTCATGCCGCTGCGGTCGCCGCGGCGCGGCGAGACCGAGAAGATCCCGATCACCGCGGTGATGACGCCGATCATCGGCACGATCAGCGGGAAGACGAGGCCCTTGTCGCCGAACGCGCTCTTGCCCAGGATCAGCGACGCCACCAGCATGACCGCGTAGGACTCGAACAGGTCCGCCGCCATACCGGCGCAGTCGCCCACGTTGTCGCCGACGTTGTCGGCGATCGTGGCCGCGTTCCGCGGGTCGTCCTCGGGGATACCCTGCTCGACCTTGCCGACCAGGTCCGCGCCGACGTCGGCCGCCTTGGTGTAGATGCCGCCGCCGACACGCATGAACAGCGCTAGCAGCGCCGCGCCGAACCCGTAACCCTCCAGCACGCTCGGCGCGTTGGCCTTGTAGGCCAGCACCACGACCGCCGCACCGAACAGGCCCAAGCCGACGGTGAACATGCCGGCCACGCCGCCGGTCCGGAAGGCGATCCGCATCGCGGGCTGCTCCCCGCCCTCGCGCGCCGCGGCCGCGACCCGGACGTTGCCGCGGGTGCACAGCGTCATCCCCACGAACCCGGTCACCGCCGAGAAAATCGCGCCGACCAGGAAGAAGATGCTCCGGCCCCACTGCACCCCAGGGCCGGAAGAGGGCAGCAGAAGCAGGATGAAGAAGATGACGATCACGAAAATGCCGAGGGTCTGGAACTGGCGGCGCAGGTACGCCGCCGCGCCCTCCTGGACCGCGCGCGCGATCTCCTGCATCTTCTCGGTCCCCTGGCTGGCCGCGAGCACCTCCCTGACCAGCACGCCGGCCACGCCGAGCGCGAGCAGGGCGATGACCGCGACAATGACAACCCAGGTCAGGTTGGAGCCGCTCACGCTGACAGGGTCTGCCGCCAGCGCGGGGACGAGCCTGGACATTCGACCTCCTGGAAGCCGGTTCGGAACTAACGCCCTCGGCGCCGATCGGGAAGAAACGAGTGGCGGGAGTCTACGCAGGCGCGGGCGCAACCACGAACACCCGGCAGATCCTAACAGATTTGTTACTTTCTCGTTATCTGGGCGATGCCGTAATGCCTCAGGCCGGAACCCCAGTGGAAGGCCAGCTCATCCGGACGCTCACGCCGGAACTCGTCGACGAGACGCGAACGTCATCGGCGAGGCCGGATATCACGGCCAGGCCGAACCCGGAGGGGATCGCTAGCGCGCCATCGTCGCCGTTCGGGACCGAGACGGCGGGGGTACCGGGGGGCGGCGGTATCGTCGGGGCGGCATCCCGCACCACGACCACGAATCGCTCGCCCTGGTTGGTCATCTCGATCCTGACCGGCTCGGCTGGGCAGAGCCTGCGGTGCACCTCGACCGCGCGGGAGCAGGCCTCGCCTACGGCCAGGCGCACCTCATCGAGCAGCGCTTCATCCACGCCGCTGCGCCTGGCCACGGCGGTGGCGACCAGGCGCGCGGTGCGGACGTGCGCGGGCAGCGGGCTGAACGCGACTTCGACGGTGGCCATCTTCGATTGGCCGACCGAGCGTTACTTCTCGGACTTCTTGGCCGCGATGGCCAGGTCCACCGTCTCGTGGATGCCGAACACCTTCGTCAGACCGGTAATCCGGAAGATCTTGAGTATCCGCTCCTGCGTGCACACGAGGTCGAGCGAGCCATCGTGAGCCCGCACTCGCTTCAGCCCCCCGACCAGCACCCCGAGTCCCGTTGAGTCGAGGAACTCGACCTTCTCCATATTGACGACGAGCTGGTAATTGTTCTTGTTCACCAGATCGATGAGGAGCTCACGGAGCCGTGGCGCCGTGTACACATCGATCTCGCCCTCGACGTCGACGACCTCGATGCCGTCCTTGTTGTAGTGACCGAGCTTCAGATCCACAAATCCTCCAGCGCCATCAAGGCGTCTTCTCAACGTCCCGACCCGGGCGCGCGGGCTCACGTTGCCAGCGCCGGGGCGATCCTGTCGGCATTCAACCACGCTCCGGTGTCATGTCTATACGAAATCATGCCTCCG
Organism: uncultured Actinomycetes bacterium; assembly: GCA_963795795.1. Classification (GTDB taxonomy): domain Bacteria; phylum Actinomycetota; class Actinomycetes; order Streptosporangiales; family Streptosporangiaceae; genus Palsa-504. The sequence goes on from CAWCJS010000007.1 coordinate 435,751, forward strand.
AGCATCCCCCAACGGGTGGGACACTGAAAAGGTTGTGTCGACAATAACGCCCGTTCCCCCGACATTCCCGGCAGAACTGCCCGCCGCGCGGGCCGAGAACCGGGCCCTTGGCATCCTACTGGGTGACGCACACGCCGGCCGACCCGTCCACGTCGAGCACATCCCGGCCCGGGAGGCGCGGGAAGTGCCCTGGCCTGACTGGGTTCCGGCCGGGGTCACCGAGGCCCTGGCCGGGCGCGGGATACGCGCTCCGTGGTCTCATCAGGCCAGCGCCGCGTCGTTTGCGTGGGCCAGCCGGAACGTGATCATCTCGACCGGTGCGGCGTCGGGCAAGTCGCTTGGCTACCTGCTGCCCGCCCTGACGTCGGTGCTAGCCGGCGACACCGTCCTATACGTGACGCCGACCAAGGCGCTCGCGGCCGACCAGCTCGCCTCGATCCGGTCCCTGTCGATCCCGGGGGTGGTAGCCGCCACCTTCGACGGGGACTCGAGCACGGCCGAGCGCGCCTGGGCCCGCAGCCACGCCAGGTACCTGCTGACCACGCCCGACATGCTCCACCGCGCCCTGCTGCCCGGGCACGCGCGGTGGTCGGGGTTCTTCAGCAGGCTGCGCTACGTGGTCATCGATGAGTGCCACGGGTACCGGGGCGTGTTCGGCTCTCACGTGGGGCACGTGCTGCGACGGCTCCGCCGGGTGGTGGCCCATCACGCCGCCCCGGACGCTCGGCCGCGCCCGGTGTTCATCCTGGCCTCGGCGACGGTCGGCGCCCCGGGTACCTGCGCGAGCCTGCTGACCGGGCTGGACGCCGAGGTGGTGATCGAGGACGGCTCGCCTCGGGGGCCGCTGGCGTTCGCGCTGTGGGAACCGCCGCTGACCGAGGCCCGCGGCGAGGCCGGGGCGAGGTTGCGCCGGACCGCGAACGCCCAGACCGCGGAGTTGCTCGCCCGGCTGGTCACGCAGGACGTCCAGACGCTCGCCTTCGTCAGGTCCCGGCGCGGTGCTGAGACCGTGGCGCTGGCGGCGCGCAGGTCGCTCGGCGGCCGCGAGGCGGCGGGGACCCGGGTGGCCGCGTACCGGTCCGGATACCTGGCCGAGGACCGGCGCCAGCTCGAGGCCGCCCTGTCGGACGGGCGCCTGACCGGCCTGGCCACCACGACCGCGCTCGAGCTGGGCGTCAACATCACCGGGCTGGACGCGGTCCTCATCGCAGGCTGGCCGGGAACCTGGGCGTCGCTGTGGCAGCAGGCCGGGCGGGCGGGGCGCAGCGGGGGGAGCGCGGCCGCGGTCCTCGTCGCGCGCGATGACCCGCTGGACACCTACCTGGTCCGGCACCCGGAGTTGCTGCTTACGCACCCGGTTGAGGCCACGGTCCTGGATCCCGGCAATCCGTACGTGCTCGCCCCGCACCTGTGCGCGGCCGCGGCGGAGCTGGCCCTGACCGAGGAGGACCTGGACCTGTTCGGCGGCCCCGCGGCGCGCCGGGTCGTCGACGAGCTCACCGGTTCCGGGCTGCTGCGCAGGCGCCCCTCCGGCTGGTACAGCATGCGCCGCGGGGTGGCCGCGTCGGGCCTGCGCGGCGCCGGGCTGGCTCCGGTCCGGGTGGTGGAGGAGACGACCGGCCGGCTGGTGGGCACGGTGGACGAGCCTTCCGCGCACCTGCTCGTCCACGACGGCGCGGTCTACCTGCACCAGGGAGACAACTACCTGGTCAGCCGCCTGGACCTGGCCGAGCAGGTGGCCCTCGTCGAGCAGCACGACCCCGGCTACACCACGACGGCCAGGTCCGTGACCGAGGTCGAGATCCGGGGCGTGCTGCGGACCATGACCTGGGGGGAGGCCGAGGTCAGCTTCGGTGACACCGAGGTGACGCGCCAGGTGGTCTGCTTCACCCGCCGCCGGTCCGACACGGGTGCCCCGCTCGGCGACACGCCCCTGGACCTGCCGCCGCGCAGCCTGCGGACCCGGGCGATCTGGTGGACGGTGTCCGACACGGTCCGGGCCAGGCTGGCCGGGGCGGGAGTCGATCTTGGCGGGGCCGCCCACGCCGCCGAGCACGCCTCGATCGGCCTCCTGCCGCTCTTCGCCACCTGCGACCGCTGGGACATCGGCGGCGTGTCGGCCGACGTCCACCCCGCGACGGGAAGGCTTACCGTCTTCGTCTACGACGGGTACGACGGCGGCGCCGGATTCGCGGAGCGGGGCTTCCAGGCCGCCCGCGACTGGCTCGGTGCCACGAGGCAGGCCATCTCGGCGTGCGATTGCGAGGCTGGCTGCCCTTCCTGCGTCCAGTCGCCCAAATGCGGGAACGGTAACCACCCGCTGTCCAAGCAGGGTGCCGTGCTCCTCTTGGACGCCCTTCTGGCGGGAAGCGCCTGACACCCAGGCGGACACAGTTGTCCGCGCCCTCACGTGGGCACAAATGGGGCTTAGTGGACAAATGGTTTAAATGGGTCAGCGCCTGGGGACGCGAAGGCTCAGCGCCTTTGATGGGCATCTGGAGCGAAGGCCGAGCGGCAGAAAAGGAGGCGGCCCCCGCCGGGGGGGAGAGCGGGGGCCGCGCGCACGGTCCGGCCCTGGGGGGGAGGCCGGCTCCGTCCTTATAGAAAAGCTTATCCGCATTGGGTTCTCGTAGCGACCCTAAGTTCGTCGCGACCCTAGATTGCCCCGATGCAGCGTCAGCCCAATCGAATTACAACATATGTGCCTACCGGGAGGCCAGTGCCTTGGGGCGGTTGAAAATTTTTATACTCGGACCCCGGTCGTGCGCTGTCAGCGAACATGCGTGGTTACGGCCTCACCGTCCGCTCTTGTACACAAGTGTCCACCGCTCTCTCGTTGTGAGGAGATCCGGTGAGCCACTGGTTAACGGCATGTGATCGGCAGAACTGATTCAGATCACGAATTGGATACGTCCAGGTCTTTCCAGCCGAGAGTTTTCGTCGTACAACGGTGATACGGACGTTGGAACGTCCGGGCACGGCAGCCAGGTACCCACGCGCGACCAGCCGCGGGAGGCGTGTCAGGGCAGGTCAGGCCGACAGGAGCGGCCACTCTGACTGACAGAGAAGGTGCACGCTTGGTAGCCCGGCATGACGTGCTTTGCGCGACGGCGCCCCTGCCAGGGGCGCCGTCTGCTGTTAGGGCGCTAAGATCTCCCGTTGTGGTCCACGGGATGGGAGAGGGACACAATGGTCCGCAGCGAGACGCCAGAACCGTCCGGTACTGACCAGTCACTCGGAGACCTGGTGGCCCTGGCGGCCAAAGATGTCTCCCAGCTCCTGCGCTACGAGATCGACCTGGCCAAGGTGGAACTGCGCGGCGACCTGCGCCGCGTCGGGCTGGCCGGGGCGCTGGGCGGGGTCGCCGCCTTCGTCGGGTGCCTGATCCTGGTGCTGCTGTGCTTCGCCTTCGCCTACGGGCTGGTCGCCCTGGGCATCTCGACCTGGGCGGCCTTCTTGATCGTGGCGGGGGCGTGCGTGCTGCTGGTCGGGCTGGCGGTGGGGATCGTCTTGCTGAACCTGCGGCACCTGTCGGGTTTGCGCCGGACCAGGAAGTCGGTCACCGAAGGGATCGGGATGCTGCGCCGCGACGGCCAGAAGCCTGAGGTCGGCGGCGACAGCGCGACCGAGATCAGTGCCGACGGCCAGCACCCCGAGATCGCCGGCGGCAAGTCGCGGTGAGGTGAGCGCGGTGGCGGTGGACGCGGATTCGGCGGTTCAGATCGGCGGCCCCTGGACGCACCGGTCGGTGAGCGCCAACGGGACCCGGTTCCACATCGCCGAGGCCGGCGACGGGCCGCTCGTCCTCCTGCTCCACGGCTTCCCAGAATTCTGGTGGACGTGGCGCCATCAGCTGGCCTGGCTGCCGGAGGCGGGCTTCCGGGCCGTCGCCGTGGACCTGCGAGGGTACGGCGGAAGCGACAAGCCGCCGCGCGGGTACGACCTGATCACGGGCGCCTCCGACGCGGCCGGGCTGATCCGCGCGCTCGGCGAGGCCAACGCGGTGGTCGTCGGTCACGACTGGGGCGGCCTGATCGCCTGGACGCTGGCGGCCTACCACCCGAAGGTCGTCGGCCGCCTGGCGGTCGTATCGATGGCCCACCCGCTGCGGGTCCGTTCGGCGGTGCTGACCGACCCGCTCGGGCAGGGGCGCGGGAGCGGCTACGCGTTCGGGTTCCAGGTCCCTATGCTGCCGGAGCGCCAGCTAGTCCGCGACGGGGCGGCGCGGGTCCGCTGGCTGCTCGAGCGCTGGTCCGCGCCCGGCTGGCCGGATACCGGGACGGCTCAGGTGTACGCCCGAGCGATGCAGATACCTTCCGTGGCGCACTCAGCCCTGGAGTACTACCGCTGGCTCGTCCGGAGCAGCGTGCGACCCGACGGGTTCAGGTACGCCCGGCGCATGCGCGCGCCGATCCAGGTGCCGACCCTGCAACTGCACGGGGCCCTGGATACCTGCGTGCTGCCCAGGACCGCCCGGGGAGCCGGGCGGTACGTGGAGGGCCCGTACCGGTGGAAGTTGATCGAGGGCGCCGGCCACTACCCGCACGAGGAGCGCCCGGAGGCCTTCGATACCGTGCTGCGCGGGTGGCTGGCCGACCCGGAACCGGAACGGTGACGCGGGACCGCGATCCGGCCGGCCGGCCGCGGAACGCGCGGCCCCGCGATGCGCTTGGTCGTCCGCTCGACCCGGATAGCGAGGCCGGGGACGCCCTGGAACGGGTGCCCGACGACCTGGCGCTGCCCGGCGCGGAGGCGGCCCGGCTGGCCGACCAGATGCTCCGGGCGGGACGCCCGTTTCACGCCCACGAGGTCCTCGAGGCCTCGTGGAAGACCGGGCCGCCCGCCGAACGTGACCTGTGGCAAGGGCTGGCCCAGGTCGCCGTCGGGTTGACGCACGCGCACCGGGGCAACGCCCGCGGGGCCGCGACGCTGCTGGCGCGGGGCGCCCAGCGGGTCCGCGCTTACCAGGCTCAGCTCCCGCCCGGGCCGGGCCGGGATCACCCGTACGGGATGGACGTCGCGGCGGTGCTGGCGGTGGCGGACGGCCTGGCGGCGCGCATCGAGCGGGACGGGCTCGCCGACATCCCGCCCGCCGACCTGCTGCCCGGGCTGCTCACCCCGGACCTCTGACCCGGGACCTCCGACCTGGAGCCCGCTGACCCGGGACCTCCGACCTGGAGCCCGCTGACCCGGGACCGCTGACCCGAAGCCCGCTGACCCGGGACCGCTGACCAGAGCCTGCTAATCGCAGCCCATGGTCGAGACCGCCGCGGTGTCGTTGGCCCCCGCGCTAGCGTCGGCGGACACCTCGGCCGCCGTCAGCGCGAAACCGGTATCGGGCACCCCGATCGCCGCCGCGAACACCACCCCGTCCACGGTGCCGGACGGCGAGAGCAGCGGACCGCCCGAGTTGCCCGACTTGACCACGGACCTGACCTCGTAGATCTGCCGGGTCACCGTGCTGTCCTGGTAAATGTTGAGGCCCTGCACGTTCTGGATGCCGCCGATCCTGGCCGGCGCGGCCTGGAGGGTGTGCGCATCGAGCGGGTAGCCCGCCACGACCGCGTTGTCGCCGGGGCTGGCCTGCCTGGCGAAGTGGAGCGCGGGCAGGTTGAGCCCGGGGACGTACAGGACGGCGATGTCCACCTGGGGGTCGTACAGCACCACGGTGGCGTCAAAGGGCGTGCCCGACGCGGTGAAGACGGTCTCGTGCTGGGTCACCCCGGCCACGACGTGCGCGTTGGTCAGGACGTGGTCGGGTGAGATGACGAACCCGGAACCCTCGATGGACAGCGAGCAGGACGGCGCGATCCCTTGGATCCGGACCACGCTGGCGCGCGCGGCCAGGTATCCCCGGGAATCAAGCACCGAGGAGTCGGGGGCCGGGATATCGAAGATGCGCTCGGCACCGATCTTGCTGAAGACCTCGGAGTACGTGCTGTTGGTGGCCAGCAGCCGACGGAAATCGGAGAACATTGTCCGGGCCGGCGACGGCACGAACCTGTCGACGGTCTGCAGGACCAGCGAGTTGTTGACCTGCCCGTCCACCAGCGGGAACGGGGACCCGTTCAGCACCGATCCGACGACCCAGGCGATCAGCAGGAAGGACACCACGCTGACCACGGCGCCCCCCACCGAGTCCAGCACGGTCGCGGACCGCCAGGTCACGGTCGACCGCATGGCGGCGCCGATGGAGGAGGCGACGAACTGCCCGATCACGGCGAAGCTGACGAGCAGGACCATGGCGATGACGGTCTGCTGCGTCTGACCACCGACTAGGGCTTTCGAGATGCTGGGGCCGAACTCCGCGCCGAGCAGCGCACCGCCGACAAACCCGAAGAAACTGAGGACCCCGACGATGAAACCCTGCCGGTAACCGGAGGTGGCGAACGCGGCGATGACCACCAGGAGGATCAGGTCGAGCACATCTCCGTGCACGCCTTCAAAGGTATAGCACCGTGCTCATAGGTCGACGACCTCAGCGGCGTCCCAGGGCTGCTCCCACCCGCCCAGCCGGAGCAGGCGATCGACGAGGACCGCCGTGAAACCCCAGATGACCATCCCCCTGACCCGGAACGCCGGGGTGGTGCGCCCGTCGCGCACGCGCACCATCAGCCGCACGGCGGGATCGGCCAGCTCGCGGACGCCGACCCGCTCCACCGAGGCCACCTCGCCCGTATCGACGGGCCCGACCGCCACCGGCCGCCGCCACCACGCGAGCACGGGCACGACCCGGAAGCCGGTCGGCGGGATGAACAATTCCGGCAGGGTCCCGACCACCTCCACGCCGGCCGGGTCGACGCCCACCTCCTCGGCCGCCTCCCGCAACGCCGCCGCGACCGGCCCGGAGTCCGCGGCGTCGATGGCCCCGCCGGGGAAGGCGGGCTGGCCCGCGTGCAGGCGCAGCGCGTCGCTGCGCTGGATGAACAGCAGGTCGGGATCGCCGGGTCCGTCCGGGCCCTCAGCGAACAGGACCAGGACCGCGGACGGCCGTCCGGTCCCGGCGGGCGGCACGAGCATCGGGGGCAGTTCCATGGCGCTGGCGTCGGCGGCCAGCTGGCGCAGCCACGCGGGGACCGGCGGCCCGACCGGGCCGGCAGGGCGCCCGGGGTCACGAGAACGGGCCGGGCCGGACGAGCTTGGCGGCCACCACCGGGTCGATGGGGCCCTCGCCGTAGGACGGGCACAGCCGCGCCAGCGTGCACACGCCGCACGCGGGCCGTTGGGCGTGACAGATCCGGCGGCCGTGCCAGATCAGCCGGTGGGAGAGCATCGTCCATTCCTTACGCGGGAACAGCGCGGCCACGTCCTGCTCGACCTTCTCCGGGTCGGTGTTCGTAGTCCATCCAAACCGGCGGGCCAGCCGGCCGAAGTGCGTGTCCACGGTGAGCCCTGGGATGCCGAACGCGTTGCCGAGCACGACGTTCGCGGTCTTCCGGCCCACCCCGGGCAGGGTGACCAGGTCACGCAGCCGGCGCGGCACCTCGCCGCCGAACCGCTCGCACAGCCCCTGCCCGAGCCCGATCAGGCTGGTCGCCTTGTTGTGGTAAAAGCCGGTCGACTGGATGATCTTCTCCAGCTCGTCGCGATCGGCGGCCGCGTAGTCGGCGGCGGTCGGGTACCGGGCGAACAGGGTCGGCGTGACCAGGTTGACGCGCTTGTCCGTGGTCTGCGCGGACAGGATCGTCGCGACGAGGAGCTGGAGCGGCGAGCCGAAGTTGAGGTCGGTGTGCGCGTCCGGGTACAGCAGGGCCAGCTCGCGGTCGATCCGGCGGGCGCGGCGGACCAGGGCGATGTGCGTCTCGGGGTGGGTCACAGGCTCGGTCACGGTCACGATCCAAGCTTACGAGTGGACGGCGCACGCGGCCGGGTCGTAGGGAGCGGGCGCCAGCCCGGCCGCGAACCGGGCCGCGCGGGGATCGGCCGGGTTGACGTGCCGGCCGAGGACGACGATGGCGACGCGGCCCGCGCCAGCCAGTTTCAAAGCCGCAGCGGCCGACTGAGCGCTGGCGCCCGACACCCAGGTGTCGTCCAGCAGCAGCACGCCGCAGCCCCGGGGCCCGGGGTCGGCCCGGAAGCGGTGCAGGTCTAGGTCACGGCCCTGGCGGCCGGGGCGGATGGCCAGCGGCCACAGCGGCAGGCGCAGGTACGGCGAGGCCAGCGCCAGCAGCGGGTGCGCGCCCAGCCGCCCGACGCCGCTCGGGACCACGGCCAGCCGGTCGGGCCCGGGCATAGCCGCCCGCCGCCAGATGCAGTCGGCGTGGTCGCCGAGGAAGGCGAGCAGCAGGGCGACCAGCGACCGCCCGGCGGACGTACCCGCCTCCCGCGATGACTTGTAGCGCCACAGGTCCTCGGCGAACGGGGTGCCCTTGACCGCGTAGGAGACGGGGACCACCGCGTCGGCCAGCAGGCCGTGACCAATCGAATGATGACCTTCGCACTGATAGCAGCGGGCGTAGCCGGATCGCGCCGGGCCGCGGCAGACGAGGCAGGCCGCCGCGGGCGGATCAGGCCCTATCGGGTAGAGCGGGGACACGCGCCGATGCTACGAAGGCCCCCCGACAAAATCGGAAAGTAAGGCACATCACGTACACCATGACCCCGGGGACCGCGTCATCTGAGAAAGGTGCGGCACGGGCGAAATCTCGCGCTTATGCACGCCTGTCACTTCCTGATGCGGCAGAATGATCCGTGCCAAGAAGGCGGCCGGGCTCCAGCGCGGCATTCTTCCCCGCCGCCGATGCGACTCAAGCAAGGATTCGTGTGACCGACGGGAGCGTAACCGCACGGAACGGGTCCCGGCTGGACCGGACCGTCTGGGGCGCCATAGACGTCCTGCGCCGGCACTGGCTACTGGCGTTGCTCCTATTCGCCGGCATCGCCCTCCGGGCCCTGGCGCAGATCGGTTACGAGCCCGCGCTGCTGTTCATCGACTCGAAGAAATACATCTTCGGCACCACGTCCGATTACAACGCGTGGGGTGCGTACGACCCGATCGGCTACACGCTCTTCGTGCTGCGCCCGGTCCTGATGTTCGCCGACCTGGCCTTCGTCGCCCTGCTGCAGCACCTGCTGGGCCTGGCGATGGCGGTCGTCCTCTACGCGCTGATGCTGCGCCGCGGAGTGACCAGATGGCTCGCCGCCCTGGCGGTGGCCCCGATCCTGCTCGACGCGTACCAGCTCAACGCGGAGCAGACGATCATGCCCGACGTCCTGTTCGAGGCGCTGCTGGTAGCCGGGATCGTCCTGCTCCTCTGGCGGCCGCAGGCCGGTTTGGCGCTGGCCTTCGTGGTGCTCGCCGGGCTCGCGCTTGGCGCGTCCGCTACGGTCCGCCAGGTGGGCGAGGCGCTGATCGTGCCCGCGCTGGTCTACGTGCTGGCCGCCACCAAGGGCTGGCGGACCAAGCTGCTCCACGGCGCGGCCCTGACCCTCTGCTTCGCGGTGCCGATCGTGGGGTACATGGGCTACTCGGCCGTCATCCTCAAGTACGGCTTCGAGCTGTCGAACATGGGCGACGCGTACCTGTACGGCCGGGCCGCGCACGCCGCCGACTGCGCCACGCTCAAGCTCCCGGCCGACGAGCGGCCGCTGTGCCCCACCGCGGCGCAAGCGGCCAGCTTCGGCGTCGATGGCCTGGTCAACTCCCCGCACGCACCGCGCGATACGTACCTGCCGGTCAACGTGCACCTCGGCATCCTGATCAACACGATGCCGATGCAGCGCGGGCTCGCGTACAACGTGATCAGGCAGCAGCCGCTGCGGGTGGCCGGTGACATCGCCAAGGACTCGGTGAAGATCTTCGCGCTGACCAGGCACACCGAACCGGGCGATACCCCGATCTGGCGGTGGCAGTTCCAGACCAGCTACCCCACGTACCCGCCCGGCATCACGCTGCGCGGCCGGAACAGCGCCACCGCGGTGTTCAAGGCGGCCGGGGGCGGCGGCGAAGCACGCGTCGCCCGGTCCGCCGCGGTCGTGCTCAGGGACTACCAGCTGCACGGCGGGTACACGCCGGGGCCGGTTCTCCTCCTCACGCTGCTGGCCGGGATCGCCGGGATCTTCACCTTCCGCAGGCGCGGTGACCAGGTCACCAACGGCCTGGCCCTGGCCAGCCTGCTGATCACCACCAGCGCGGTCGCCGTCCTGCTCGCCGCGGACCTGTACGAGTTCTCCTGGCGGTACCAGCTGCCCGCCCTGGTCACCCTCCCCATCGCGGGCGCCCTCGGCGCGACCGCGCTCGCCCGGCAGTACCGGAACCGCCGCCGGGCCGACAACGCGGCGCGCGTCCCAGACGACGAGGTCAGCGAGCTGGCGGTCGCCGGATCCGAGCAGGTGCCCTAACCGATGCCCGCGACCTCGCAGTGATAGCGGACGTCCGCACGCTCGCTTCCGGGGTCGTCTACGAAGACCGCTGGATGCGCCTGCGCCGGGACGAGATCGAGCGGCGCGACGGTTCGCGCGGCACGTACGCGTTCGTCGAGAAGGCCGACTTCGCGCTGGTCATCCCCGCCGAGGACGACGGCTTCCACCTGGTCGAGGAGTACCGGTACCCGATCGCCCGGCGCACCTGGTCCTTCCCGCAGGGCGGGTTCCCGCACGGGCAGTCGGGCCGCCCGGAGGACCTGGCCGCCCTGGAGCTCAGCCAGGAAACCGGGCTCCGGGCCAGCACCCTGATCAGGCTCGGGTACCTGCACTGCGCCCACGGGATCAGCAACCAGGCCGGGCACCTCTTCCTGGCCACCGGGCTCACCCCCGGGCCGCCGGAGCGCGAGACCGAGGAGCAGGACATGCGCCAGGCCTGGGTGCCGCGGAGCAGGTTCGAGGACATGGTGACCGAGGGCGTCATCACCGACGACATGACCCTGGCCGCCTACGCCCTGCTGCTGATCAGCGAAGCAAGGGCGCGAACAGGTCGCCCAGCCGTTCCACCCGGTCCAGGACCGCATCCGCGGTAAAGAACAAGTCAGCAGGGGCACGGCAGGCCGCGACCTCGTCCCAGCTGACCGGGGTGGAGACCGTGGGGTTCGCCCTGGCGCGCAGGGAGTAGGGGGCGACGGTGGTCTTGGACCCGTTGTTCTGGCTCCAGTCGATGAGGACCTTGCCCGTGCGGAGCACCTTGGTCATCCGCGACACGGCCAGGCGCGGCTGATCTCGCTCGATGCGTTCGGCGAAGGCCTTGGCCTGCTCGCTCGCTTCCTCGGAGGTCACGCCGGAAATCGCGGCGTACAGCTGGAGGCCCTTGCCGCCCGAGGTCTTGGCCAGCGGCGCCAGGCCCTCCGCCTCGAGCAGGGGCCGCAGGGCCTCGGCCACCCGGCAGCAGTCCACGATGTCGGCGGGCGCGCCGGGGTCGAGGTCGAAGACCAGCAGGTCGGGCTCCCGGAGGTGGGGCATCCGCCACATCGGGGTGTGCAGCTCGAGACCAGCCAGGTTGGCCGCCCAGATGAGCGTGGGCAGGTCGTCCACGATCAGGTACGTCACGCTGGTCCCGCGCGCCCGCGAGCTTTCCGAGTCGACCCGGGCGGTGCGGATCCAGTCGGGGCGGTGCGCCGTGACGTGCTTCTGGAAGAAGGCCTCGCCGTCGACGCCCTCGGGGTACCGCTTCAGGGTCACCGGGCGGTCCGCGACGTGCGGCAGCAGCACCGGCGCCACCCGCTGGTAGTAGTCGAGCACCTCGGCCTTGGTGAACCCGGTCTCCGGGTACAGGACCTTGCCCAGGTTGGTCAGGGTGAGCGTCCGCCCGTCCACCTGGACCGCGACCTTGGTGTCAGGGCTCACGGACCACGTCCGCGGGGTCAATGTCATCGCGCAGGCCCTTGTAGACCGGGGCCCGCATCCGGCCGGCCTTGGTCCACCGGTCGAAGGTGACGTCGATGACCAGCGTCGGGCTCCACCCATACGGCCGAACGCGCGTGCTCCGGCGGGACCGGGACGTCGAACGGCGAGCCGGGCCGGCGCAGCGGCTCCAGCTTGGAGCTCAGCATCCGCAGCGTCTCGACGCTGAACCCCGTCCCGACGTGGCCCGCGTAGATCAGCTGGCCCGCGTCGTGCACCCCGATGAGCAGGGACCCGACCTGCCCGGTCCGGTTCCCCTGGCCCGGCTTGTACCCGGCCACGATGACCTCCTGGCGCAGCACGTTCTTGATCTTGCGCCAGTAGTCCGTCCTGACGCCGGGCACGTACGCCGAATCCAGCCGCTTGGCCAGTATGCCCTCCATGCGCTGGGCCATCGAGACACCCTGGACGGCCTGGAAGTCCTCGCCGGGGAACCAGGGCGGGGTCTGCCAGAACGGCCCGGTCAGGCCCAGCCCGTCCAGCACCGCGCGCCGCTCCCGGTAGCCGAGCTCCAGCAGCGACCTGCCGTCCAGCTGGAGCAGGTCAAACACCAGGTACGTCACCGGGGTCTGCCCGGCGAGCTGGGCCGCCTGCGCCGCGGAGGTGACGTGCATCCGCGGCTGGAGCGCCTCGAATTCCGGCCAGCCGTCCGCCCCGAACACCACGACCTCCCCGTCGAGCAGGAGCTGCTTGTGGCTGGTGGCGTGGCCCAGGCCGGCCAGCTCGGGGTAGGCGACCGTGATGTCCCGCTCGGTCCGCGACATCAGGCGCACCCGGCCGTTCTCGATGAAGGCCAGCGCCCGGACCCCGTCCCACTTCATCTCCAGCGCCCAGTTCTGGCTATCCCGCGGCATGACGGAGCCGCTGATGGCCAGCATGGGCCGCAGCGCGGCGGGCAGCGGCTGGCGCTCCCGGTGGATCATCCACTGGTTCCCGCGGGTCTGGAACAGCACGTAGCCGCCCTCGACCCGGCGCCCGTGCAGGAGCACCTTGACCTCGCGGGGTGACCACTTCTGCGTCTCGTAGCGGCCGTGATCCCAGATCGTCATCGCGCCGGCGCCGTACTCGCCCCGCGGGATCGTCCCCTCGAAGCTCGCGTACTCCATCGGGTGGTCCTCGGTGTGCACGGCCAGGTGGTTGACGGCCGGATCGTCCGGCACGCCCTTCGGCAGGGCCCAGGACACCAGCACCCCGTCGCGCTCGAGGCGGAGATCCCAGTGCAGCCGGCGGGCGTGGTGCTCCTGGATGACGAACGTCCCGCCTGCCTCTGCCCCCTCAGCCTGCGAGGCCGCAGCGGGGACCGGTTCGGGCGTGCGCGAGGGGTCGCGCTTGTCCCGGTACTCCCGCAGCTTGTCCACGTTCCCTGTCTACCCGCTCAGCAGGAGCGGGAACGAGTAGCAACGGCGTTCGGGAAAATGTCTATTATTTAGCTTTGGATACTTAGGAAACGAGGACCGGATGGGTATCGACGTCTACGTCGTCCTCGGCAGCGCGGTGGTCGGGCTGCTGGTCGGGCTGACCGGCGCGGGCGGCGGCGCCTTGATGACCCCGATGCTGATCCTGCTGTTTTCCGTGAAACCAGCCGCCGCGATCTCCAGCGACCTGGTCGCCGCCGTCGTCATGCGGCCGGTCGGCGCGGCCGTGCACCTGCGCAAGGGCACGGTGAACCTGCGCCTGGTCGGCTGGATGGCGGCCGGTTCCGTGCCCATGGCGTTCCTCGGCGCGTACCTGCTGCACCTGTTCGGCAACGGCAAGGCGGACCAGCTGAACGTCGAGCGGGCCCTGGGGGCCGCGCTGCTGGTCGGGGCGTCCGCGATGGTGTTCCGCTGGTTCCTGGACCGCAGGTCCTCGCTGGAGCGCACGGCGGAGGTCCGGCAGGTCACCGTACGGCCGGTGCCGACCGTGCTGATCGGGATGGTCGGCGGGCTGATCGTCGGGATGACGTCCGTGGGCTCGGGCTCCCTGATGATCGTCCTGCTCCTGTTCCTCTACCCGCTGCTGAGCGCGAAGCGGCTGGTGGGGACGGACCTCACGCAGGCCGTTCCGCTGACCGCCGCGGCGGCCCTGGGCGCGCTGGCCTTCGGGCACGTGGAGTTCGGCATCACGGCGTCCATCGTGATCGGCAGCGTCCCCGCGGTGCTGGTCGGCTCGCTCCTGTCGTCGCGGGCGCCCGATAGATATATCCGGCCAGTCATCACCTTCGTGATCTTCGCGTCGGGGCTGAAGTACGCCGGGGTCCCGACGACCGCACTCGGCTGGACGCTGGCCGGCGTCCTGCTCGCCGCTGCCGGCTACTGGCTGGTACGCACCCGGATTTGGCCGAACGAGCATCCCGTGCGAGCCGCCGTCGACCCGGCCCCCGACGATGCCGTCGTAACCTGACCCGGCGGCGCGGGCCTTACAGCACCACTCGGCCTGTCTATGTGGCCTGGTACTGCTCAGGACAGTGCCCGGTAGGCCTCGCGGCGGTGCCCGACGCCGACGACCAAGATGATGAGCTGCTCGTCGGCGATCTCGTAGATAACCCGGTAGTCCCCGACGCGCAGTCTGTACCGGTCGGCGTGGCCGACCATCTTCTTGATGTCGGCATCCGGCCGCCGCGGATCCTCCCCGAGCGGTGTCAGGGCCTGCACGATGGTCAGCGCGGCCGACTGCGGGATGGCGCGAAGCTGACGGACCGCGCGTTCGCGCCAGCGGAATGCGTATTTCACGCGGCGCCCCGGCCCGTGTCCTCCCCGAAGATCTCGGCTACGACCTCGGACATGCTGTAGGTACGGGCATCGGGGTCGTCGGCAAGGTCGCGGTCGGCCTCACGGGCAAAATAGCGGTCGATCGCGTCTTCGAGGACGTTGAAGTCCTCGATAGGGACGACCGCCGCCACGGGTACCCCGTTCCGCGTGATGACAGTGGGACTGCCGCTCTGTGCTCGGGTGATGATTCCGGCAAAGTGGGCGCGCGCATCCCGGACAGTCATCGTGCTGTCATCATCGTTCACGATCCTAGCGTACACCTATTTGTGTACACCTAGTGGGGCGGCTTTGGAGCGCATCGACCGGTGGAGCACCGAGAACCGGCCGGCCGACGCTACGCGCCGGCTTGCGGAGCCTCAGGCCTGACTGTCATCATGACGCGCAGGTACTGCTGAGGAGGGGGAGCTAGATGGCTATCGGAGTGATCTTCAATTTTCGCGGCGCGACCATCGACCAGTACGAGCAGGTCTGTCGCGGGATCAACAACGGGCAGCCGATGCGCGCGCTGGCCGACTGGCCGGGGGGCGGTTGCCTCTCGCACGCGGCGGGTCTCACGCCGGAGGGCCTTCAGGTTACCGATGTCTGGGAGTCGCCCGAGAAGTTCCAGGCGTTCGGCGAGATGCTGATGCCGCTCCTGGCGCAGGCAGGCATGGAAGCGGCGGAGCCGGTCGTCTTCCCGGTGCACAACTTCGTCAACGAGTAGCCGCCACCGCCGGCTCGGCAGCTGCGCTCTGGGAGAGCGTTAGCCGGCCCGGCCCGGGCCGCGGCCGCCGGAGTCGTTCGCTTACGGGTCGCCGGACCTGCGGCGCGGATACTGGCTGGTGCGCACCCGGATTTGGCCGAACGAGCATCCCGTGCGAGCCCCCGTCGACCCGGCCCCCGACGATGCCGTCGTGACCTGACCCGGCGGCGCGGGCCTTTACAGTGGTCTGCGTGACCGAAACCTGGCTGGTCGAGCCCTCCGGGCCGCTGCGCGGCGATATCTCGGTGCGCGGGTCCAAGAACGCGGTGACCAAGCACATGGTCGCCGCGATGCTGGGCGACGGGCCGAGCACCATCCGCAACGCCCCCGAGGTCGGCGACGTCGACATCACCGCGGCGATGCTGGAGTCCCTGGGGTTCGGGGTGAGCCGGTCCGGCGACGAGATCACGGTCGCGCCGGGAAGCCGGGTCGAGCCGAGGGTGCCCGAGGCGTTCACCGGGCTGAACCGGATCCCGATCCTGATGCTCGGGCCGCTGCTGCACCGGACCGGGGAGGCGTTCGTCCCGCTGGTCGGCGGCGACCCGATCGGGCGCCGGCCTGTCGATTCCACGTCGACGCGCTGCGCGCGCTGGGGGCCGAGGTCGAGGAGGGCCCGGCGGGGATCACGGCCCGGGCCACCCAGCTCTACGGCGCGCGGATCGACCTGCCGTACCCGAGCGTGGGCGCGACCGAGACGGTCCTGCTGTCCGCCGTGCTGGCCGAGGGGAAGACGGTGCTGCGGAACGCCGCCACCGAGCCCGAGGTGGTGGAACTCGCGCTGTTCCTGCAGCGGATGGGCGCGCAGATCGAGCTCAGCCCGGACCGGCGGATCGTCATCGAGGGCGTGCCGAAGCTGCGCGGCGCGTCCAGGTGGCTGGCCGGCGACCGGCTCGAGGCGTTCTCCTACCTGGTCGCGGGGCTGATCACCCGGGGCGAGGTCCGCGTGCACGGCTGCCCGCAGGACCGCCTGGTCACCGCGATCACCACGCTGGCCAGGATGGGCGCCAGGTTCGAGATCACCGACGACTGGATCACCGCGTCGGCCCCCGAGGGGCTGCGCGGGGCCGCGGTGCACACCGACAGCCACCCCGGGTTCATGACCGACTGGCAGCAGCCGCTGATGGTGCTGTTCACCCAGGCCGAGGGGATGTCGGTGCTGCACGAGACCGTGTTCGAGAACCGGCTGGTCTACGTCCCCGCGCTGCAGAAGATGGGGTGCGAGATCGAGACCTTCGCCGCGTGCCTGGGCGGGCCTGCCTGCCGGTTCCACGACACGAACTCCGTGCACTCCGCGGTGATCAGGGGCGTGTCGAAGCTGCGCGGCGCGGACGTCACGCTGCCCGACGTGCGCGCCGGGTTCTCCGCCGTGCTGGCCGCGGCGGTGGCCGACCAGCCTTCGGCGCTGCGGGGGATCCACCACATCGAGCGCGGGTACCACCGGCCGTTCGAGCAGTTCGCCTCGCTCGGCCTGGTCATCCGGCGCAGCTGAGCGCTGGCCGCGTTAGTCCGCGTACTTCTGTACCAGCGCACCGAGGTTCGGGAGCGCGGCCATAATGTGCTTGGCCGCGCTGGGGCGGACGGCCTTGTACGCCTTCACGATCGTGGGCCGGTTGCTCTGCGCGCCGTGCGCATCGGCCACGGACAGCAGGGCCTGCGACACCTCGTCGCCGCGCTTGACCAGGTAGTCGCCGAACCCGGAGGAACCGGAGGCGCCGAAGTCCGCCCAGAACGGCTCGAGCTGGACCACCAGTTCCGGGACCAGCTGCTCCACCTTGCCCCGCAGGTAACCCGGCGCGAAGCTGTTCGCGGTCTTGTACGCGAGCTTGACCGCCGTGCCGGAGACCCCGGACGTGGCGGAGACCTCCTGCTCGATCAGCTTCTGGCAGTCGGCGACGACGTGCGGCTGGGTGTCGGGCGCGAGCAGGATGTCCTGGAGCGTGGCGGGCATGGCGGTTCTTCTCTCCTCCCCTGGGGCCGGACCACAGTAGCGCACGCACGTACCGCCAATTTGCGGAGTTCCGCCGAATGTCACTCAAGTGTCCACCGCCGCACGCCCGGCTACGCTGCTCCCATGACGACGGCGTTCGTCCTCGGCGGCGGCGGGCTGCTCGGCGCCCACGAGGTCGGCATGCTCCGCGCGCTGGCGGAGGCGGGCATCCGGCCCGATCTGGTCGTGGGCACCTCGATCGGCGCCATCAACGGCGCGTTCGTGGCCGCCGACCCTTCGGGTGCGGTGGCGCGGCTGGACCGGATGTGGCAGGGCGACGAGCTGCGCCTGGCGTTCAGCGAGAAGCTCTGGGGCCGGGCCGTCCGGCTCGTCCGGTCGGGCACGCACCTGCACTCGCTCGACCCGCTGCGCCGCGTGCTGACCGACGCGCTCCCCGGAGCGGACTTCGCGGACCTGAAGCTGCCGTTCCAGTGCGTGGCGGCCAGCATCGAGACCGCCAGCGCGCGCTGGTTCAGCAGCGGGCCCTTGGTCCCCGCGGTCATGGCCTCGTGCGCGGTGCCCGGCCTGCTGCCGCCCGTCGAGGTCGACGGGGTGCACTACTTCGACGGCGGCCTAGTCGACTCGATCCCGGTGGGCCGGGCCGTGACGCTGGGCGCCGATACCGTCTACGTGCTGCAGGTGGGGCGGATCGAGAGCCCGCTGGCGATCCCCACCCGCCCGTGGGAGGTGGGGCTGGTGGCGTTCGAGATCGCCCGGCGGCACCGGTTCCACGAGGAGATGTCCTCGCTGCCGGAGAACGTCCGGGTGCACGTCCTGCCGACCGGCGGGGAGCGGATGCCGCCCGGATTGGCGCAGTTTCGCTACCGCGACGCCGGCTAGGGTGAGGCCAAGTATCGAGCGAGCGTACGCGGCGTCCGCGAGCTATCTCGCCGCGCTGACCGGGCTGATCCGGCCTTTCGTTATCCGGCCTCCGTATTGGACGGGAGGGGTGCTGTTGGTCCCGCCCAGGCTGATCCGCCGGCTCGTGCTGGCCCCGATGGTGATCGTCGTCGCCCTCGGGCATCATCGTCCTGTCGCCGCTGCTGGCCGTGCTCGCGCTGCTGTTCGGGCTGGCCGGGCTGTCGCGCGCGGGCCGGATGCGGAACCTGCGGCTGCTGTCGTTCGCGGTGGTCTGGCTCACGGCGGAGCATCGCGACGCTGGTCGTGCTGCTCGGGCTGTGGGTCATCAGCGGGTTCGGCGGCCGGATGCACACCGAGCCCTACCAGAGCCGGCACTACGCGGTCGTCAGGAAGTTCCTCGACTAGCTGTACCGCGGGGTGGAACGGACGTACGGGCTGCGGGTCGAGGTCGAGGAGCCCGAGCTCACCGCCGAGGAGCGGGTCGCGCGGCTGGCCCGCCCGGTCATCGTGCTGTCGCGGCACGCCGGGCCCGGTGACTCGCTCCTGCTGGTCCACCAGCTGCTGAGCGTCTACGGGCGGCGGCCGCGGGTGGTCATGAAGGCCACGCTTCAGTTCGATCCCAGCCTGGACGTGATGGGGAACCGGCTGCCCAACGTGTTCATCCAGGGCCGCCAGATGGGCGAGCACATCTTCACCGAGCAGATCGAGCGCCTGGCCCGCGGGCTCGACGTTTCTGGCGCACTGGTGATCTTCCCCGAGGGGGGCAACTGGACGCCCGGGCGCTGGCGCCGGGGCATCCGCCGGCTGGAAGCCGCAGGCCGCCGCGACCTGGCCGCGCGCGCCAGGGACATGCCCAACCTGCTCCCGCCCCGGCCGGGAGGCACGCTCACCGCCATCACCGCCTGTCCCGACGCCGACGTGATCTTCGTGGCGCACGCCGGGCTCGACACGATCCAGTCCATGGGTGACGTGTGGCGGAGGTTCCCGATCGACCAGGTCATCCGCGCGCGGTGGTGGCGGGTGCCGTTCGACCAGGTGCCGCGGGCCGCCGACCACGAGGCCCAGGTGCAGTGGCTCTACGACTGGTGGGAGCGCATCGACCGCTGGATCACCGAGAACCGCCCGGCCGGGGCCACGCCCCGGCTCCCGGAGCCGCAGGCCTGAAATGCCAATCATTACCCGCATTCCGGGCATTACCACCCGGGAGCTAAATCACCTGCACGAATCAAGTTTAGGGTCGTACGCTTCCTGCACATGCTGGACGATCAGCCGCAGCGGGCAGCGGGAATCGACGTGGTCGAATTCGCCGGGGGCTCCATGGTTCAGCAGGCGGAACCGTTGCGGATGCACCAGCTCAATAACACGGCCGCCGCGATCCTCGAGTTGTGCGACGGGCAAACTACGGTGGCCGAAATCGCCGAGGAGATCGCTGAGGTCTTCAGCCTGGAAGCTCCTCCGCTAGCCGAGGTAACTGCCTGCGTAGCCGAGCTACGGGAGGCCGGAATCCTGGCCGATCGTCGTGTCATCTTGTTCCGATTCTATAATCAGTTCGACGCATGTCGTGAACGGCTACGGCTTCTTCGGCATTTCAATCCCGATGTGCCGATCTACGGCTTGTACGGCGGCCCGCCCGAGCACTGGGACGACGCAAGACAAAGCGTTGAGGACGCCGTGGTCCATCTGCACACGTGGTCTGCGGTCGATCCGCATTGGAAGTGGCTGCATCCTGACCTTTCCGTGAAGGAATGGTTCAGGGCCTATGGCCACGCCATCCCGTTCGACCTGCTCTACGAGTACGACTACGACATGCTGGTATGTGCTCCACTGCACGAGGTGTACCCGCCGCTGCCCGCCAATGGCCTCGCGTTTACTGCCGTAAGGCGCACCGAGTCAATGGCGAATCGATGGCAGTGGATTGCCCACCCGGACTTCCGGCCGAGCTACCTGGCATTCTGCGATCATCTGGCGGAGCGGTACGGCGTCGACTCGATCGAACAGGTAATACTCGGCCCAGGACCCCTGCTGACGCGGCGTTTCCTGACCGCATTCTGCCAGCTTGAGGATTGCGACCTAGTCCTTAGTGAGCTTGCCTACCCGGCGTTCGCGCAGGTGCTGGGATTCACATTGGTCGATAACCGGCTCTATAGCAAGAGCGCTGAGCGGTGGTTCCATTGCAACGGCGGGTCGGTTGACTGGAAAGAGATTGAATCCGAGCTCCGATCCAGTACCCGCCGGGCCTTTCACCCCGTGAAGTACCGGGTCACGCTCGAGCAGGTTATCAGCGCATTGCGTTGACGGCAGAACGGGTCTAATACGCACGATCGGGACTAAAGGTGATCGTCGACAAATTGGGGACCCGCTGGAATACGCTTGCGCGCATGACGGTGGCCCCGCCCTGCACACCGCCGCCCCGGAACGCGGCGCACAATAGATCGGGAGTCGTGGTGCTGGGCATGCACCGCAGCGGCACCTCTGCCGTCACCCGGGCGCTCAACCTGCTCGGTCTGACCACCTGCCCGCCGGCCGACCTGATCGGCGCCCACCCGACCAACCCGACGGGGCACTGGGAGAGCCGCACCCTCGTCGAATGCAACAACGCGGTCCTCAAGGCGGCCGGCGCACGTTCGTGGTGCCCGCCTCCGCCCGGCCCGGCATGGATCAGCACACCGCCGGTGCAGGACCTCATCCCGTTGTGCCGGGCCGCGTTCGGGGCCGTACACCCCAGCCCGCCGTGGGTGTGGAAGGACCCGCGGACCTGCCTGACCGCCGACTTGTGGCTTCCCCTGCTGCCGACCCCGCCCGCGATCGTGCTGGTCGCCCGCGAGCCGATGCAGATCGCCCGCTCGCTCAACGCCCGCGACAACATCCCGTTGCCGCTCGGCCTGGCGCTGTGGGAGCGCTATCTGCGCGAGGCCATGCGCAGCGCCGCCGGCCTGCCGGTCTGGGTGACCTGGTACGACCAGTTGCTCGACGACAGCCAGGGCTGGATCGTCGCCGCCTCGCGGTTCCTAGGCAACACCGGAATCCGGCCGGTCCGCGGTGCCTTCGATCCGCTGAGGGCGGCCGGGGACCTCGACCCGCAACTGCGTCACCACGGTGAGCACGACACCGAGAACGATCTGCTCTCAACCGAGCAGCACCGGCTGCACGATCTGCTGCGCGAGCTAACCGGCGTCCATCCCTCGTTTGCGCTGCCGAAGCTGCCCGAGGAGACCGCCAGCAACGAACAGCACTTTGCTGCCGTCCGGCCAGCGTAGCCCTGAGGATTCATGGACACCGGTGCCGATCAGCCGCAACGGGCAGCGGGCCTCGACATGGTCGAGTCCGCCGGGGGCTTCATAGCCCGCCAGGCGGAACCAATGCGGGTGCACCAGCTCAACAACACGGCGTCGGTGATCCTCGAGTTGTGCGACGGGCAAACTACGGTGGCCGAAATCGCCGAAGGGATCGCCGACGTCTTCTGCCTGGAAGCTCTTCCGCTGGCCGAGGTGGCCGCCTGCGTAGCCGAACTCCGGCGCGCTGGAGTTCTCGCCGATCGTACAGATAGCCGGATGGAGCCGGACCAAACCGACAACCCCTTCGGTTTCTTTGAGGCTATCTACTGCCTCAACCTGGATCAGCGCCCGGATCGTTGGGCAAATGCTCTCCGCCGCTTCTCTACGCTCCAGATAGCAACTCGCGTGGAGCGGTTTTCGGCAATTCCGACCCCGGGCAACCACCATGTGGGATGTGCGAGGTCCTGGCGGCTCATGGTTGCCACGGCGCGCGACCGCGGGCTCAGCAATTTCCTTGGCATTGAGGATGATGCGATTTTCCTCGACGATACGCGAGAAGTCATGCGCAGAGCCATGGGGGAACTTGAGGGGCTGCCCTGGGATCTGCTGTACCTGGGAGGTGCCGCCTGGGAGCCGCCAGTCGAGATCCCGGGTCACACAGCGCTACAATCACCGCGCGGCTGCTGACCTGCACCCATGCGGTCGCGGTCAACCACACCGCGTATGACCGACTCCTCTCCGGTATCCCGGAAGCGGATGGGATCGAAGCGTGGATAACCGCGCACGCGGCTATCGATCAGTACCTGGCTCAGCAGGTAAATGCCGGGTACTACCACGCCTACGTACTGAATCCCCGGGTGGCTACGCAGATTGAACTTACCGCCCCGGGTGGGCATGACGGGCAGCTCCGGGATCGCTATACGATCCGCTGAGAGCACAATGTCCGCTTGCTTCCCAGGAGGACACCATTGCACCGACACGCTTGCGGACTCGTTTTAGAGAAAGCTGGACGGGTAAATACTGCTGGCCACTAGGCTCCCCGTTCATGGAGGAGGGGAGCGTCTCGCCAGATGACCATGCGGCGGGACCCGACATCCCGCTTTCTGCCTCATTTGCCACGTCCGGCACCGGTTATCGACGTTTGTGCGTCGGCATGGCCACATATGACGACTTCGATGGCGTCTGGTTCACCATTCAGGCAATCGGCATGTACCAGCCCGAAGTGCTCGCGGATGTGTCCTTCCTGGTCATCGATAATCACCCGGAAGGTGATGCAGGTCCGCCCCTGAAAGCGCTGGAAGCGTGGCTGCCTAATTACCGCTACGTCCCGTTTGATGGCTATCGGGGTACCGCGGTCAGGGACCTGGTGTTCCGGGAGGCTTGTGCCGATATCGTCTGCTGCGTCGATTCGCATGTCCTGCTGCAGCCGGGGTCGCTGGCGCATCTGCTGGAATGGTTCAGCGCGCACCCGGGCAGCAACGACCTCCTGCAGGGTCCCTTGCTGTACGACAGCCTCGAGCCGGGCGCGACCCACCTGAAGCCCACCTGGGGCGCCGGGATGTTCGGGCAATGGGATCGCGATCCTCGTGTGGACCAACCAGACGGCGAGCCCTTCGAGATCGAGATGCAGGGCCTGGGCCTGTTCGCCTGCCGGCGGGACGCCTGGCCAGGGCTGAACCCCCGCCTGCGCGGTTTCGGCGGCGAGGAAGGGTACCTGCACGAGAAGTTCCGGCAGCGCGGCGGGCGAGTCCTCTGCCATCCCCGGCTGGGCTGGCTGCACCGCTTTCCCCGGCCAGCGGGCGTGTCCTACCCGAACGTCTGGGAGGACCGCATTCGCAACTACTACATCGCCTGGTCCGAAATTGGCTGGGACCTGGCCCCTATCCGGTCGCACTTCCGCGAGCTGCTCGGCCCGGACGTCGACGTGGATGCCGCACTGGAGCGGGCCCGCGAGCAGGCCGAGCACCCCCTGAACGTCTTCGACGGCGCCTTCCTCCTGGCCGGCGAGGCCGCTGACTCGCAGGCTTATCCGGCCGGGATCTCCTGGCGGCTCGAGCGACTCGGATTCCGGATGACAGCCTCGGGCCCGAGCACCGCCGGCTGGCCGGATGGCATGAGGCGGTCAGCAGGGCGGAGCGCCGGCGCTATCCAGCACATGCTGCTCCTCGACGGCTGCGCACCCGCCGACGACGTGAATGTTCCGTCGCTGTCCGAGCGGGAGTGGGACCTCTGCCTGCTACCGGTCGGCGAGGCAAGCGCAGCGATGCTGACGCTCGATCCCGGGAGCAGCCAAGTTCTCACCGGCGTGGCGGTGGCCGTGCACGAACGCGCATACAAGCAGTTGCTCGCGGACCTGCCCGCAGACGAGGCCGGCCGGGCCGAATTCCTTTCTGCCTGGGGCAGCCTGGACCGCTATCTGGTCCACAACATCGTCGGCGGCACCTTCACGGCTATCACGGCCATTCCGGACACGCTCGGCTCCGACCAGCCTGCAACGGGCAGCCGGAATCGAAGTCGTCGAGCTCGCCGAGGGCCTCATGGTGCGCCAGGCCGAACCGGCGCGGGTGCACCAGCTCAACAACACCGCGTCCATTGTTCTGGAGTCGTGCGACGGGCAACGAACGGTCGCCGAGATCGCCGAGGCGCTCGCTGAGGCGTTCGGGCTCGAAACTCCCCCGCTGGCCGAGGCGACCGCCTGCGTGGAGGAACTCCGGCGGGCCGGAGTGCTTGCTGACCGCGCGCACCACCCGACGAAAGCTTCCCTGGTAACCGCCGAGTTCACCCACTAAAAAGATGAGAGCAGGAACTGATGAGCGACAAGCCCGAGAACGACCCGGCGGCCATCCAGCGGCGTCGGACCTTCCTCAAGCGCATGGCAGCCGCGGGCTTCGTCGCGGGGGCAGTCGTGACCTTCGAGCCCATGGTCGCCAATGCGGTGACGCCGGGTGAACACCAGGACGGGTTCCTGGATGACTTCTTCTGGCACCGGCACAAGCACACGACGACCACCGCGGCTCCGACCACCAGCATGGCTCCAACCACCAGCATGGCTCCGACCACCACTATGGCTCTGAGCACGACCATGGCTCTGACCACGACTATGGCTCCGACGACGAGCATGGCCCCGACCACGAGCATGGCTCCCGACCACCAGCATGCCGCCCCGACCACCACCGCGGCCCCGCACCACCATCACCACCACCACTTCTTCCTGTAGGTAGTGGTAGTCGGAGCTTCCCTCGGCCACGCTCACCCCGCCGCAGATCAGAGTCATGCGGCGGGGTGAGCGGATCGCGCGCGAAGCTGCGCTACGCGGTTGCCTTCACTCGTTCGGCGAACCGGCGCCACACCTGCGGACTGAAGGCCAGCACCGGCCCCTGGCGGTCCTTGGTGTCCCTGACCAGCACCTGGTCGACCTCGGCGGGCGCGCCGACCTCGACGCAGTCGCCGCCGTTCCCGCCGCTGTAGCTGGACTTACGCCAGGTCACGTCCATATTCCTCAGCTACCTTCATGATCAGGTCGCGCGAAGCCCCGCGCGGAAGCGCTTCGGATCTCAAGGTATCGAACGTCAGGATGATCTTGGCCACCGTGGCGGAGTCCTTCGTCGTCTGTCCTTCGTCGGGCGTCTCCAGGTAGACGACTCCGGGAGCGTCGCCGTCGAAACCCGCGATGGCGAACGCGCCGAGCAGCCCGACGTGCGCGCCTACCTCGGCCGGGATCACGTGAACCTTGATCGCCGGCCGTTCGGTCATCTCGGCCAGGTGGACGAGCTGGTCCTGCATCACCTTGGCGCCGCCGATGCGGCGCCGCAGCACGCCCTCGTCGATCACCGCCCAGAACGACGGCGGCTTCGGCCGGTCGAAGATGTGCTGCCGGTCGATCCGCGCCGTGACGAGGTTCTCGACCTCGTCCTCGTCTCCCGTGGTCTGCCACGCCTTGAACAGCGCCCGGGCGTACTCCGGGGTCTGGAGCAGGCCCGGCACCAGCAGCGGTTCCCACGTCCGCAGCACTGCCGCCCGCCGCTCGGCGTCGACCCAGTCCACGAACCAGCGCGGGTAGCGGCCATCCCACCGGGGGCTGTTGGCGTAGAACCGGGTGAACCATCCGCCCATCTGCGGGAACGCCTCATCGCACGCGTTCGCGAACCGCTCCGCCGGGCTGAGCAGGCCGGACTCGATCCGGCTCACCGTCGACGCATCGCACGGGACGATCGCGCCCAGGTCGGCCAGCGTCATGCCGGCGGCTTCCCGGGCCCGGCGGACTTCGGCCCCGAAGAAATGCGCGGGAGAGACACCAGGGTCCAGGTCACGTGCGGCAGGCAACGGTCAGCTCCCCTTGCCGTGATTTGCGGATCGGCCCCGGCGTTTGCGCTACCGGAGCTGTCCTTTGCGGATGGCTACCAGGGCACTTCTCACCGTAGTCCCGGCCTGCCACCTTGGGTAGCGGGAAACCGCGCACCAGGCGACAGCTCTGGCGCGCGGGTGTCCCGTCCAGGCCCCATGACGCCGGAATGCCAAGGACCAGCCGCCGATGACCGCCGAACCCGTGACCGTCCAGCCGCCCGAGCACCCGATGCACGCGCTCACCACCTACGAGCTCTCGCGCTACCGGCGTGAACTCGAACACGCCCTCAAGGAGCTCCCCGAGCACGCGCCCGTCCGCGAACTGCTCCACGGCAAGCTCGCCGAGGTCCTCGCCGAGGAGGCCAGCCGCGCCAAGATCGCCGACGTGACCCGATGAGCGGCCGCCTTCCCAGGGCGGCGCTGCATCAGGCCTGTGTCAAGGCACAACCAGCGGCGTCACCGCCGCCGGGAACGCGGTGGCGAACTTCGCGATCGAATTCTTCTTGATCGCCGTCCACAGCTGATCGGCAACGACCGTATTCGGGACAAGCTTACCGTTTACCGTCTCGGTGGGCGTGATCACGAAGGTCGCGGCGCTGGTGCCGAGGGCGCCGAGTTTCCTGGCGAGCGACACGATGTCGGAGTTGGTCATGTTGCTGTCCACGGTCAATGCGCCGGTGATCGCGTTGAGCAGCCTGATCGTGGTCACGGGATTGGTGAGCAGGTGATCGTCGGCGATCTTGATCATGATGGCGCGGAGCAGGTTCTCCTGCCGCAGCACCCGGACTTGATCGCTGATCGACGGGTCGAGGTCATAGTAGGTGGCGGTAATGCCAGTGAGGTGGTTGACCCCCGAGGAGAATAGGTGCCCGTAGCTCGTGCTGGCAGCGGGAATCGTGACATTCACCCCGCCGACGGTGTCTATCAGCTTCGTCAGGTGGCTGAGGTCGATCTCCGCGTAGTGGTTGATGGGGATTCCGGTGAGCTGCCTCACGGTCGAGACCAGCAGGCTCGGCCCTCCGGTCTTGAACGCGATCCAGAGTGGTTCGGCGCCGACCCCGGGTACCTGGACCATGGTGTCGCCCGGTATCGCCACCACCCCGCCAGCGCGCCCGTCGGGGTTGATATGCAGGAGCATGAAGAGCTTGGTGTACTGTGGCCGCGACTCCTTGGACGGGGGTTCCGGTCGGCTCATATGGGGCGCCAGCGATCAGGAACGTCTCACCGGATGACCCCGTCCCGACAAGACCTCCTACATGGACGCGCGGGACGCTGCTGACCGTGTGGTTAACGTATGCGTAAATGCCGACCGCGGCCGCGATGGCCACGGCGAGAACCGACCCGAGCGACACCAGGACAACCCGCCGGCCGCGGCGCTTTGGCTTGCCCGGCTCGGCCGCTTGATCGCTGGCACGTCTGGCGGAAGGCTCAGAGCTGGTTCCGTCATCCTTAACGGGCGTATCGGTCATTTTAATCCCCCACCTAGTCGCCTTCGCGTCCCCGTTTGCCCCCGTTTCTGGCGGCGTTTCTCCCATGGTGGCTTTCCGGCCGGAATGTCGCATTTTGTCATCTGATCGCCGCTGGGGGCACAGCGAATACCTTCGGCCGCTGTCCGTGATCAATTTTTCTAACTGTTTGTTATCTTATGCTTGCGCAGGGTAATCTATCCAATCGCTAAGGGTAAACGCAAGAGGTACCGGCATCGACGAGCACTGCTAGGACGGAGGACCGCGTGCGCGCGGAGGCACTGACCGGCAGGGTCAGAGGGCAGCTAGTGCGAGGCCTGAGGAAGCGCCGATGGGTGCGACTCGTCGTGGAGGCCGGATATGACGCCATTGCGTGGATTGGCGGCCTGCTTTTGGCGGCCAGGGCCACGGGCGACTTCGCCGACGGTTCATCTGGCGAGACTGCCCGTTTTGTTCGGCGGCGGCGGGAATTGGCGTGATAGTGACCGGATGCGGCCTCGCCGCCGGGCTTTACCGGGGCCGGTACCTGCGCGGAAGCCGTGACGAGGTAGCCGCGGTGGCACTGGCGAGCTGTGCTGACCGCATGTTGCCTGGTGGTCGTCGGCCTGGCCCTGGTGCCAGGGCAGCGTGCACGTGCCGGAGACCGCTCTGGGCGCGGGCTTCGCCCTGGTCGCGATGCTCGGCGCCCGTTACGTCGCCTTCGCGGCGAGGCAGCGGTCACGGACCGCCGGCCCCGACGGCCGAGAAGATCATCGTCTTCGGGGCCGGGGACGCGGGCGCCATGCTGATCTACCGGCTGGCCACCCAGCCCGACGCGGCATACCAGCCGGTAGCGATCCTCGACGACGACCCGGCGAAGAGGCGCCTGCGGATCCATGGCGTTCCGGTGCTCGGTGGCCGCGGCCAGA
Organism: uncultured Actinomycetes bacterium; assembly: GCA_963795795.1. Classification (GTDB taxonomy): domain Bacteria; phylum Actinomycetota; class Actinomycetes; order Streptosporangiales; family Streptosporangiaceae; genus Palsa-504. The sequence goes on from CAWCJS010000007.1 coordinate 463,916, forward strand.
TGGCGGAGGTCGCCGCCAGCACCGGCGCCAGGATGCTGGTCATCGCGATCGCCGGGGGCAGCGGCACGGTCATCCACGACCTCACCGAGGCGGCCGAGCGCTGCGGGCTCGTTCCGAAGGTGATCCCCTCGATCAGGGAACTGCTCACCGGCGGGGCGCAGATCGAGGGTGTGCGTGATCCCCGCATCAGCGACCTGCTCGGGCGCCGGGCGGTGACCGCCGACGTGGCCTCGGTCCGCGAACACATCGCGGGCAAGCGTGTCCTGGTGACCGGCGCCGGCGGATCCATCGGCGCCGAGCTCTGCCGCCAGCTGCACCAGCTCGGGCCGGCCGAGCTGATCATGCTGGACCGCGACGAGTCGGCCCTGCACGCGGTCCAGCTCGCGCTGCGCGGGCGTGCCCTGCTCGATTCCGAGGAGACGGTGCTGGCCGACATCCGCGACGAGCGCCGGGTCAGGGAGGTATTCGAGAGGTTCCGGCCCGACATCGTGTTCCACGCCGCGGCGCTCAAGCACCTGCCGCTGCTGGAAAGCTGCCCGGCCGAGGCGCTCAAGAGCAACGTCTGGGGAACCCTCACCGTCCTGAAGGCCGCGGCCGATCACGGCGTCCAGTCGTTCGTCAATATCTCCACCGACAAGGCCGCGAACCCGGTGAGCGTCCTCGGCTACTCCAAGCGGATCACCGAACGCCTCACCGCGTACATGTCGGCCCAGACCGGCCGGGCGTACCTCAGCGTGCGCTTCGGCAACGTGCTGGGCAGCCGCGGATCGGTGCTCACCGCCCTGTCGCGCGCAGGTAGCCGCGGGTGGCCCGGTCACGGTGACCGACCCCGACGTCAGCCGCTACTTCATGCTCGCCGACGAGGCGGTCCATCTCGTGCTGCAGGCGGCCGCGATCGGCCGGGCCGGGGAGGTCCTCGTGCTCGACATGGGCGAACCCGTACGGATCGCCGACATCGCGCGCAGGCTGACCGCCAGCACCGGCCGCCAGATGGACATCGAATTCACCGGGCTGCGTCCCGGCGAGAAGCTGATCGAGGACTGGCTCGGGCCAGGACGAGGCCGATCTGCGGCCATGCCACCCGCTGATCTGCCAGGTCCCGGTGCCGACGCTGCACCCCGACGAGGTCACCGTCCTGGATCCCGACGCTGACGCCGACTCGCTGCGCCGGACCTTGGCCAGGCTGGCGCGGGGGCCCGCCCGCGACGGCGCCATGACCATTCCGTCCCAGGCCACCCTGGTCACCCAGGAATCCGCCCGAGAAGCCGACGCGGAGCTGTACGGCCCCGTCCACCTGCGGCGCGGCAGTTAGGGATGCGGTCCAGCCTGCGCCCAGCCGAGCTCGGCCAGCCTCGTCACCAACTGGTCCAGCAGACTGGCGGTATCCGCATAGGCGCGGCAGCGGTCCGCCAGCCGGGTCGGCCACGTCGTCCTCGGCGGAGTCGCCCAGCAGCGACGTGCGCTCGCGTCCCGCGTGGGCGCGCGAAAGCCAGCCGGCGAACGGCTCACCTGGCGGCCGGGGCCCGATCTGCTCCCCGCGCCGGATGAGTTCCTTGAGCGTGAACGCACGCGGCCACGCCCCGGGTTCGGTGATCACGGCATAGCGGAGATTATCCCGGGCCATCGCCAGCACCAGGCTGGCGCGGGCCAGGTCGGTGGCGCGGGCTACGCGGCTGCGGTGCGAGGAGATCTCGATTCCGTACGAGGCCATGACGGAGACGACCTCCGGGATGCGGCGGATCTCCGCAGCGGATCATCCCGGCCGAGCGCACCGGCACCGTCACGCCGAGCACGGCCAGCCGCCGGGCCAGCAGCGCGGCGGCCATCGGGGATCGGCATACGTTCGCCGTGCACAGCACCATGATGCCGGCCGCATCAGTATCGTCCCGTCGCGCAGCGCGTTGCCGGAATATGCGAAAATGCCGATCTTGGTCGCTCATCGGCGATATCATCCGGGCCGCGGGACTTTGCGCAGCGAAGCGACTCTACCGGACACAATGAGAAATTTTACCGCGCGCCATGCTTGGCGTACACTCATTTCGCACGGCACATGCCGGGCAACGACGCGCCTTCGGCGGCTTCCGGGTCTCCGGGGTACCGGCACTGCTACTTGCCGATCAGAGAGAAAGTCATAATGACCGAATTCGGTACCGAGCCGTCATTTCGCGCATATCTGCAGATTCTGCGCCGCCGGAAATGGTGGGTGGCTCGATTGCCGTGCTCGGCCTGGCGGCCAGCCTGGCGTTCTCGCTGACCGCGCACAAGCAGTACTCGGCCACCGCGCAGCTGCTGGTCCAGCCGTCCGTCGATGCGAGCGGGCTTGGCGCGGCGCAGCCGCAGCCGGTCACCCAGACGGACGTGGAGACCGAGTTGCAGCTGGTCACCAGCGCTCCGGTCCAGCAGGCCGTCCGCGCGCAGCTGGGCAGCGCGCCGGCGGTGTCGGCCTCGGAGGTCGGCCAGACGAACGTGATCGCCATCACGGCCACCAGCCAGGTGCCGTCGCAGGCGGCCCTGATCGCGAACCTCTACGCGAACGCCTTCGTCCAGTACCGCCAGGCGGTCGCGAGCCGCAGCCTGACCACCGCCGAGGCGCAGCTGCGCTCGCAGATCTCCTCGCTCGGGCAGCAGCTCAGCTCCGTTCGCGGGGCAACACGAGCTCGCCGGCGGCCTCGGCGCTGCTCAACCAGCAGGCGGTCCTGAAGGAGCAGCTGGCCCAGATGCAGGTCAGCGGCGCGGTCGACACCGGGCGACGTGGTCGCTGGTCACGCCCGCGCAGACGCCGACCTCGCCGAGTTCGCCCAAGCCTGTCCAGGACGCCCTGCTCGGCCTCGCCGCCGGGCTCGCGCTCGGGCTCGGCGCGGCCTTCCTGCGCGACAGCCTGGATGACAGGCTGACCTCCAAGGAGGCGGCCGAGCACGCCGGAGGCGCCCCGGTGCTGGCCATGACCCCGCTGGTGACCTCCTGGCGGCGGCAGCAAGCCGCTGGTGGTCGTCGGTCACCGAACCCACCTCCCCGGCCGCGGAGTCCTACCGGTCGCTGCGGACCTCACTGCAGTTCGCCCGGCAGGGGCAGCAGCTTCGCAGCATGGTGGTGACCAGCCCCGGTATCAACGAGGGCAAGACCTCCACCCTGGCCAACCTGGGGGTCGTCTTCGCGCAGGCGGGCGAGCGGGTGGTGCTCGTCTCGGGCGACCTGCGCCGGCCCCGGATCGGGGACGTTCTTCGGGCTGGACGAGCAGGTCGGCCTGACCAACGTCCTGCTCGGCCAGCGGACTCTGGAGGAGGCGCTGCTGCCCGTCCCGGGCTTCGGCCGGCTCACCCTGCTCCCGGCCGGACCGGTCCCGCCGAACCCCGCCGAACTGCTCAACAGCGCTCACGCCAGGACATCTTCGCGCGGCTGCGCGCACCACTTCGACCTCGTGCTCATCGACAGCCCCCCGGTGCTGCCCGTCACCGACGCCGCGATCTTGGCCCGGCACGCCGACGCCACGCTGATGCTCGCGGCGGCGGGGCAGACCCGGCGGGCCGACCTGCGCCGCGCCGTGGAGAAGCTGGACCAGGTCAACGCCACGATCCTGGGCATCGTGCTGAACAAGGTGACCAGGCAGACCGAACGCAACTACGGATACACCTACTCCTACAAGCCCTACCGGGCAGAAGCGCCGCCTGTGATACCCGCCGGCGCACCCGAACGGGACGCAGCGGCAACGGCACTCGCAGACGCGTAATCATCCGACAACAGCTCCGCTAGATCCGCAGCCCGCCCGCTGACGGCGGCCGCTGCCGCATAATTGCTAACTAGCTCGTTACGATAAGTTGACAGATTGACAGTGCGGGGAGGTATCGGCAGACTCGTGTCCGGGGAATTTACTAATCTGCTCGCGGTGGCCGCGTGCGGCGCGGTAGTCGCCGCGGCGGAAGCCGTGATGATTCCGCTATTGCGCCGGGCAGCCATTATCGACATGCCCGGTCCCCGGTCTTCGCACACCGTCCCGACGCCCCGTGGCGGCGGAATCCCGATCGCCGCCGGGTTGCTTGTCGCGGCGGGAGTGATCGGGGGCGCGATCGCGGCGCTCTTCGCCTTTGCCGTGGCCGCCTTCGGATTGCTCGGGTTCACCGAGGACATGCGCGGGCTGGCGGCGGGCAGGCGGCTGCTCATCCAGGCGGTCGGGAGCGCCGTGGTGGCCGTCGTGCTCGTCAGCGGCCGGCCGGGGCCCGCGGCCGTGCTCGTCTTGCTGGTCGCGGCCTGCGCGGCGTGGATCACCGGATTCGTGAACGCCTTCAACTTCATGGACGGCGTCAACGGCATTTCCGGCGGCGCATGCCCTGATCGCAGGCGTCGTCTACGCCTTCCTGGGGTGGTGGCAGCACGACGGGTTCCTGGTCCCGGCCGGCGCGGCGGTGGCCGCCAGCGCCCTCGCCTTCCTGCCGTGGAATGCCGGCCGCGCTCGGGTGTTCCTGGGCGACGCGGGCAGTTACGCGCTGGGCGCGGCCCTGGCCATGCTGGCCGCCTACGCCGTCCTGCAGGGCATCCCCGTGGAGGCGGCGCTCGGTCCGCTCGTGCTCTACATCGCCGATACCGCCTGGACGCTGCAGCGGCGCATCCGGGCCGGCGAGCGCTGGCTTGAGCCGCACCGCACTCATGTCTACCAGCAGTGGTGCGACGTCGGATGGTCACACCAGCGGGTGACGGCTGGTGGCCGCGGGGACCACGATCGTGCTCAGCCTGCTCGGAGCGGCCAGCCTGGCTGGTAATCCCGTCTTGCGGGCCGCCGCCGACCTGGCCGGGGCGGCGGTCGTGCTGACGTACCTGCGATCACCGGCGCTGCTCGCCCGCCACGCCGCCCGAACGGAGTCGCGGTGACGATGCGGATCATCATCGTGACTCACTATTTCCCGCCGGAGACCGGGGCCCCGCAGGCCCGCCTGTCCGCCCTGGCCGCGGCGTGGGCCGCGGACGGAGACGACGTCACGGTGCTGACCGGCATGCCCAACCACCCGACCGGGGTGGTGCCGCCCGAATACCGCGGCGCGATCCGGCGCCGGGAGCGTCGCGACGGCTACCGGGTGCTGCGCACCTGGCTGTACGCCACTCCGAACGAGGGAGTGGCCCGCAAGACCCTCTGCCATCTGAGCTTCATGATCACCAGCGTGCTGCTCGGCTGGCGCGCCAGCGGTCCGGCCGACGTGGTGGTCGTCTCCTCGCCCACCTTCTTCGCCATCGGCGCCGGGTGGCTGCTCGCCCGGCTCAAGCGCGCCCGGCTGGTGGTGGAGGTCCGCGACCTGTGGCCGGCGATCTTCACCGAGCTCGGCGTGCTGACCAGCCGCCCGGTGATCCGCGTGCTGGAACGGCTGGAACTCGCCGCCTACGCGGCGGCCGACACCGTGATCGTGGTCAGCGACGGGTTCCGCGCCAACCTGATCGGGCGCGGCGTGCCCGCCAGCAAGGTGCACACCATCCGCAACGGCGTCCGCCTCGGCGAGTTCGATCCCGGCGCCCGGCGGACGCGCAGCTGCGCGCCCGGCTCGGCGCCGGCCCCGGTGACTGCCTGGTGCTCTACGCCGGGACCCACGGCATCTCGCAGGGGCTCACCTCGGTGGCCGAGGCCGCCGCCCGGCTCACCGGTGAGGCGATCCGGTTCGCGTTCGTCGGCGAGGGCGCGGACAAACAGCGTCTGCAGCACCGGGTCACCGAACTCGGGCTGCGCAACGTCACCCTGCTCCCCGGCGTACCGCACGAGGAGATGCCCGCGCTGCTGGCCGCCGCCGACATCTGCCTGGTCCCGCTGCGTGACGTGCCGCTGTTCTCGGCGTTCATCCCGTCGAAGATGTTCGAGTACCTCGCGGCGGGCCGGGCCGTCGTGGGGGCGGTGGCCGGTGAGGCCGCGCAGATCCTGCGTGAGGCAGGCGCCCTGGTCGTCCCGCCGGCGGACAGCGGTGCGCTCGCCGGCGCGATCAGGACGCTCGCGGCCGACCCGCAGCGGCGGCAGGCGATGGGGCGGCAGGGGCGCTGCTACGTCGAGAAGTACTTCGACCGCGAGACGCTGGCCCGGCAGTACCGCAAGCTCCTCGACTCGCCGGGCGGGCGGCGATGAGGCTCCTGGTCGTCGGCGGCAGCGGCTTCCTGGGCGGATACGTGCTCCGTGAGGCGGTCCGCCAGGGGCACCAGGTCCTCGCGCTCGCGCGAAGCCCCGCCGCCGCCGGCACGGTGGAAGGCCACGGCGCGCGCCCTATCGCCGGCGACCTCGACGACGCCTGCCGGTCTGGACGAGGCGTTCTCCGCGGCCCGCTGCGAGGCGCTGGTCTGCCTCGCGTCGCTGGGCCACGGCCACGGCCCGGGCATCGTCGCGGCCGCCGAGGAGGCCGGCATCCCGCGGGCCGTCTTCGTCTCGACCACCGCGGTGACGACCACGCTTCACCCGCCGACCAAGCAGGTCCGGCTGGCCGCCGAGCAGCAGATCCGCGGCTGCGGGCTGGACTGGACGATCCTGCGGCCGACGATGATCTACGGTGCCGCCGGGGACCGCAACCTGTCCCGGCTGCTGCGGCTGCTGAGCCGGGCGCCAGTGCTGCCCGTGCCGGGCAACGGCGAAGTGCCTGCACCAGCCGGTTCACGTGGCCGATGTCGCCGCCGCCGTGCTGAGCGCGCTGCAGCGGCCCGCCGCCATCGGCTCGCTGTACAACGTGGCCGGGCCCGAGCCGCTCCCGTTCTCGGAACTGCTGCATACCTGCGCCCGTGCGGTCGGCAGCAGGACCCGGCTGGTCCCGGTGCCGCTTGCTCCGCTGGTGACGCTGGCGCGCGGCTACGAGCGGCTGAGCCGTCATCCCCGGATCCGCGCCGAGCAGTTGCTCCGGCTCGCGGAGGACAAGGCGTTCGGGATCGACGATGCGATCCGCGATCTCGGCTACGCTCCGCGTTCGTTTGCTGACGGCATCCGCGACGAGGCCCGCACGCTGGGGCTGGCCGCATGACCGATGCGGACCTCGCCCGGCTCGGCCGGACCGTCGTGCACCTGCGGCCCGGCCAGATGGCGCACCGGGCGCGGCTGCGCGCCCAGCAGGCTGGCCTGCGCCGGTTCCCTGAAGCGGGGCGCCGGGTCCTTTCCGGCCCTGACCCGTCGGCCGCCGTCGGCTGGCCAGACGCGCTCCGCCCGGTGGACGCCCGGACCCCGGGCCGGTGGCCAGGCCTGTCCGAACTGCGGGCGGGCAAGATCAGGCTGCTGGGGCTGGTACGGGAACTCGGCGATCCGCCCGACTGGGAGCACGCCGACGCGCCCCGGCTGTGGCGCTTTCACCTGCACTACTGGGACTGGGCGTGGGGGCTGGCCGCGGATCCTGACCGGCTGGCCGCGCGGGCCGCTGTTCGCCCGGCTGTGGCGGTCCTGGCAGGCATCAGCCCCGATTCGGCCTCGGCGATGCCTGGCACCCGTACCCCGCCGCGCTGCGCGCCTGGTCATGGTGCGGCCTGCACCGCGACCTCGCCGCTGGCAGCGACATCGAACCGGAGTTCGTCGCCGGGCTGGCGGCTCACGCGGGATTCCTGCGCCGTCACCTGGAGTACGACGTGGGCGGCAACCACCTGATCAAGGGGCTCAAGGCCCTGGCCGGCCTGGCCGTCTTCTTCGCCGACGAGCGGCTGCTGCGGCTGGCCGTCCGGCGGCTGTCCAGGCAGCTGACCAGGCAGGTCCTGGCCGACGGCGGCCACTACGAGCGCGCGCCCGCCTATCACTGCCAGGTGCTGGCCGACCTCATCGACGTGGCCGACCTGCTGCGGGCGACCGGGACGGGCTCCGGCCGACGAGCTGACCGCAGCCGTCGACCGGATGCGGAGCTGGCTGGGCGCGGTGCTCACCCCCGACGGCCAGGTCCCGCTGCTCAACGACGGCTACCCGGTCGAGCCGCGAGCTCCTCGCCGCGCTGCGCGCCGGGCCCGGTTCCCGGACGGCCCGCTGCTCGTGCTCCCGGCGACCGGGCTGGTGCGGGCCGTGGCCGGCGACTGGCACCTGCTCGCCGACGTCGGCCCGCCGTGCCCGCCGTCCCTGCCGGCCCACGCGCACGCCGACACCTTCGGCTGCCTGGTGCACGTGGACGAGGTCCCGCTGCTGATCGATACCGGCACGTCGACCTACGAGCCGGGGCCGGTGCGCCGCCACGAGCGGTCCACCGCCGCCCACAGCACCGTGCAGGTGGACGGCGCGGACTCGACCGAGGTGTGGGGCGTGTTCCGGGCCGGCCGGCGAGCCCGGGTCAGCGGCCTGGCCGCCCACGCTGACTCGTCCGGCGTCACCTGCGAGGCGGCCCACGACGGGTTCCGGGCGCTGCGCGGCCGCCCCTTGCATCGCCGCCGCTGGTCGCTGACCAGCGGCGGGCTGCGGGTCGACGACACTGGTCACCGGGCGGGGCCGGCACGAGATCGTCATCCGCTGGCAGCTGGCGGCCGGCTCGGCGGTCCGGGTCGCCGACGGCACGGCGCTCGTCACCGGCCCGGCCGGCGCCTTCTCGGTGGCCGTCGCGGCCACCGACCCGGTGCTGCTGGCCGCCGAGACCAGGCCGGTGGCCGCCGGGTTCGGGAGCACCGCCGACGCGCCCGTGCTGAGCTGCCGGATGCGCACGCGGTGCTGCCGGTTCGTGTCACCACCGTCTGGAGCCGTGCCCGCGGCAGCGCGGGCGAAGAGGGGTCGACGTGAAGCAAGTCGTGCAGCCGGTCAGCGGCGGGCCAGTCGAGGTGCTCGACGTTCCCCGCCCCGTGATCAGCCCGACCGAGGTGCTGGTCCGCACCGTGGCCTCGGTGATCTCCCCAGGCACCGAACGGGCGGTCACCGCGCTCGCGAGGTCCAGCCTGCTCGCCAAGGCGCGGGCCCGGCCGGACCTGGTCCGCCAGGTGGTGCGCAAGGCCCAGGCCGAGGGCATCTCGGCCACGGCGCGGGCGGTCCGCAGCCGGCTCGACCGCCGACGTGCCCCTCGGCTACTCCGCGGCCGGGCTGGTCGTCGAGGTCGGCGCCGCCGTCGACGGGATCAGGGTCGGCCAGCTGGTGGCGACGGGCGGCGCGGGCAAGGCCAGTCACGCCGAGTTCCAGGCCGTGCCGGGCCTGCTGTGCGCGGTGGTGCCCGAACCGGGTGCCGCCGCAGGACGCGGCGTTCGCCACCCTCGCGTCCATACCCGCTGCACGCGCTGCGCCTGTCGGGGGTCGGCCCGGGCTCGAAGGTCGTGGTGCTCGGCCTCGGGCTGGTCGGCCAGCTCGCGGCCCGGCTGGCGATGGCCTCCGGATGCGACGTGGCCGGCATCGACCCCGGCGAGTTCGCCAGGGAGACCGCGGCCAGCGCCGGCGTCCTGGCCCTGGACGAGTCCGGTGACGCGACCACGGAGCCAGATCCTCAGCTGGTCCCGGGGACGGGGCGCGGACGCCGTGCTGGTCTGCGCCGCCGACCGGTCGCCCGGGCCGATGTCCCGGGCCCCGGCGCTGTGCCGGGACCGGGCCGCCGTGGTGATGGTGGGCGACGTGGGCATGCCGCCCCGCCGCACCCCGTTCTACGAGCGGGAGATCTCGCTGCTGTTCGCCCGGTCCTACGGTCCGGGCCGGTACGAGCCGTCCTACGAGGCCTGGGGGGTCGACTACCCGGCCGGGCAGGTGCGCTGGACCGAGGGCCGGAACCAGGAGGCGGTGCTCGACCTGCTCGCCGCCGGCCGGCTCCGGGTGTCCGACCTGGTCACCCAGTCTTTCGACATCGGCCACGCGGACGCGGCCTTCCGGCTCCTGGAGGAGCGGACCGAGCCCTGCCTGGCGATCCGCCTCACCTATCCCGGCCGCAGCGAGGCCCGGACCAGCCGGTGCGCCTCGAGCCCGGCCCCGGCTGACCGCTCCGCGCCGGGAGTCGGCTGGATCGGAGCCGGGCGCCTTTTCCACCGGGACGCTGCTGCCCGCCTTCCGGGACGCCGGCTTCGAGCGTTTCGTGGCCGTGGCCACGGCCAGCGGTGTCTCCGCGCGGCGGGCCGCGGAGCGGCACGGGTTCGAGAAGGCGGTCTCCGGCGCCGCCGCCGTCATCGACGACCCGGACGTCAGCCTGGTCGTGATCGCCACCCCGCACGACGTGCACGCCGAACTCGCCAGCCGGGCCCTGGCCGCCGGGCGGGACGTGTGGTGCGAGAAGCCGCTGGCGCTGACCTGCGCCGGCGTCGACGAGGTGGAGAAGGCCTGGCGGGGCTCCGGGCGCCAGCTCACGCTCGGCTTCAACCGGCGCTGGGCCCCGGCCGTGCAGGCCGCGCAGCGGGTGCTGGCCGAGGTGCAGGCGCCGAAGCTGGTGGTCTACCGGATCGCCGCGGGCCGGGTCCCCGACGGCCACTGGTATCTCGACCGGCGCCAGGGCGGGCGCTCGCTCGGCGAGGTATGCCATTTCGTCGACACCGCGCAGGCGCTCGTGGGCGCCGACATCGAGGACGCCGTGGGCGTCCTGGGCGGGGACGCGGCGCAGGGGAACGACGGCATGGTGGTGGCGCTGCGGTTCGCGGACGGCTCGGTCGCGTCGATCGCCTACGGCAGCGCCCCGCCGGTGGCGGGCAAGGAACGGATCGAGGTGCTCGCCGGATCGCACCAGGTGATCATCGACGACTTCCGGTCGGTCCGGGTCAACGGCCGTACCCTCTGGAAGGGCCGGCAGGACAAGGGCCATCGCGCCCACGCCGCCGCGTTCCGGCAGGCGGTGCAGGGCGGCCCGGCCATGCCGACCGAGGCGATGCTGGGCACCATGCGCGCCACCATCCAGGCCGCCGACAGGCCGGGCAGTCATGACCGCCGAGCTCGCCTGGAGCCAGCGCCGCAGCGACAGCGGCGGCCACGGCCAGGCGGTACTGCGCCTGTTCGATGCCAAGGCGCACCGGACTGGTCGGCGAAGTACGCTCCGGACGGAGCCGCTGGCCGGCCGGCTGGCCCGCCTGTCCGCCGCCGTCGGCTGGCACGTGCGGGCCGGCGACCGGGTCCTCGACCTGGGGTGCGGTACCGGGGAACTCGCCCGCGCCCTGGCGCAGGCCGGGCTCCGGGTGGCCGGATGCGACATCTCCCGGCAGATGCTGCAGCGGGCCGCCCGTGAGCCTGTCGGCGACGGTGCGCCGGGTGGGTGCGGCTCGAGCCGGGCTGGCGGAGCCTGCCGTTCGCGTCCGCCATCGTTCGACGTGGTGGTGGCCGCGAGCGTGCTGGAGTACGTGGCCGAACCCGCCGCCGTGCTGCGCGAATGCGCCCGGGTGCTGCGCCCGGGCGGCGTCGTGCTGTACACGGTGCCCGATCTGCGGCACCCGGTCCGGTGGGCGGAGTGGTTCGCCCGGATGCTGACCGCGCTGGTTCCTGCGCCGACTCTGGTCGGCTGCCACATCGCGCCCGAACCGGTATCGCGTCTACCTGCGCGCGTCCCAGCAACACCATCGCGTCAGCTGGTGGACGGCCGCATCTTCATCGGCGGCCTGCGTCCGGTGCAGTGTCCTGATGTCACCGGGCTGTCGGCGCTCAGGTTGCTGGTATTTCGGCATATCGACCATGTAGGAGGTGAGTTAGCTGTTGAGAGTACCAAGCGAGGCGGGACAGACACCCGTCTTCGATTACTTCTGCCCGAGCATCCGGATGGGGCTCCGGACGGCCATAGCACTCGAATCGGCGGCGCTTTTGCAGAGTGCACATGTGGATATGTGCCTCCCGCCCGGAAGAGCTGCGCGCGCCCTGGAACTCGTTGCCGGGCCGAGAGTGGCGAACCGCGTCGTGAGTGGCATTCCTGTGGCGCGCATACACAGGCATCCGCAAATTGCGGTCATCGCCCGGGTCCGGCGGCGCCTGCGGCTGGCGGGGCGAGATGCTTCGGAAATGGATCGGATTTTGGCACGGCTGTTCTCTTCAGTCGCCCGGCAGTGCACATCGGAGGCCGTCGTCGGTACTCAATCAGCTTGTCTGGAACTATTCGAGGACGACCGGGAATACCGGATTATGGAGCAGATTTCACCCCCGCTCCGCTACGAGCGAGCCGTCGCCGCTGCGGAACTGGCTAGCTTTCCGGGATGGGCTCCCGAGCGTGCTACTAAAGCTTCAAGCTGGGACTATCGCATGGAATCTGAGTGGCAGGCAGCCGATCTGATCTGGGTGCCATCACCTCACCTCGTCGGAATTTCTGCGGCTTTCGGTGCCGATCCCACGAAGTTCCGCGTCATTCCTTACCCGACCGATGGACCGCAGCCGACGGGCTCGGCAAGGGAAGCCGGCAGCCGTCGCGTTCTACGGGTGGTTTTCGCCGGCACACTGATGCTCGAAAAGGGAGTTCAATACATTTACGAAGCACTGCATAAGAGGCCGGATCTTCCGGTGTGCATGAAGTTTTTCGGTTCAACTAATCTCACACCTCTTGGAGTGCAGCGCCTCACGGAGGTTGGAACCGTCCACGGCCCTGTTCCCCGGTCACAGTTGCTCGAAGAGTTCCGTAGTGCCGATGTCCTGCTCTTTCCGTCACTTTCCGAAGGGAGTGCGTTGGTCACTTTGGAAGCCTCAGCACTCGGACTTCCGGTGATCACGACCGAGGAAGCAGGTGCTCCTGCAAGTGCAATGGTGATCCCCTCGCGCAACCCTGAGGCGATCATCGACGCGATCGAGACTCTTGCTGACAATCCGGGACATCTGGACAGGCTCTCCGCAGCCGGCTTGGCCGAAGCGAGAAGACGAAGCTTTGCTATGTACAATGGCGGTATTGTCGACTCAATCGAAGAGCTGACGAGGGGGATTAGTCATAATTTATCCATGCAATCGGACATTACTTACAGCACCACTGTGCGGCCCGTAGTGAAAGCGCAAACCGGAAAATGCTGGCACTTGCGGGGTCCCAGAGCGGGGTCGAGGTCTGTCCGGCAGTGGAGTTTGCAGACGAAAAGAACATATAGGGCTCAGCGATCAGAACCCTTCATTTCAGGGAGTATTGGACTTGATGTCCCCGTACTTGAGTTCCGAGACCGAGCAGCGTTCTCGGCTTTCTCATCCACCGGGGGCGGGACGCCTCCGGTCTGGAATTCCTCTATGCCGTCAGACCACTCCAGTTGGACCTGCCGATGAGTTATGCAGACGGCAACACGGCCGCGGGCCACCAGGCGATCGGCGCTGATCTCGGGAGAACACGGCGTGATGAGCGGCTCCTAGACTCATCCACGCGGGATCGGGCCGCCACGCCTACGCGGGAGATTCCGTGGCTCACGGAGAGCAGCCCGCAGGCCTGGGATTCCTATGCCAGTAAGGGCGGACCGGATTACCTCATCGCCGATTGCGGATCCCATGAGTCTCATGAACTGCGGCTAAGGGCGCTTCTGCGACTGCCCATCGGAGAAGCGGACACGCTCCTGGAATTCGGTTGCGGGACTGGACGGCTGGCCGACCTCGTCCGTCCCAGCGTCCGTTACGAAGGCTTGGACTGGTCCCAGGAGGTAATCACGCTGGCACAGCACCGACGCCCCCACGGCGAGTTTCGCTGGGGAAGCGTTGATGACCTTACTCCTCACGATTGGGTTGTGGCTTCTGGCCCGTTCAACTATGCCAGGGGATGGTCGAAGAGTCAGACGGCCGAGGCCGTCCGCGCGATGTGGGACGCGAGCAGGCGGGGGATAGCGCTCACTGTCCTGCAAATTCCCGTTGACGGCCGCCTGCATTACGGCGGCGATGAACTGCTCTCCTTCCTGTCGGCGTGCGACTGGTCGCACGCCGAGCTAGACCGGTCCTACCTTCCGAACGACATGTGCCTGCGGGCATGGCGCGAACTGTGAACCGGTGGCCATAGAGGTCGATCGGGAGCCCACGTGGCGCCCAGTATAAGAAAAGAAAGTGGAAGATGCTGTGGCTGACCTGGTAGTGATCGCTCCGCATATGGACGATGAGACCCTTGGCTGCGGAGGTCTGATTGCCCGCGCGACGGACCCGCTTGTGATATTTGGCGTGGAGTCTCGCGACAAGGGGATAGAGATCGACCAGGTTGCCGACGAACTCGGGTTCCGCTTCGTCGTGTTGAATGGCCCAGAATACGAGGCGAGGATGCTCTCTCGACCGGCGTGAGCTGGTCGGACGGGTCGAGAAGATCCTGGCGGCCGAGAGCCCTGATACTGTCTGCATCCCTTCCCCGTCATATCACCAGGATCACGTAGTGATGTTCGAGTCGGGTCTGGCGGCCACACGCCCATTGTCGCGGTCCGGCTATGTGGCCAGGACTGTGCTGTCCTACGAATACCCCGGATCGGCATGGTCTTACGACGGACGGGAGGCCGAACTCAACTACTACGTTGACATCTCGTCGGTCATTGACCGGAAACTGGCAGCTGTAAAGCACTACAACGGGTCGCAGGCAGGTCGGCAGATCATCGATCCCGCCGTGGTCACGAGCTGGGCGCGACTCCGTGGCGCCTTCGCGGGGCTCGAATATGCCGAGGCTTTCCGGGCGTTGCGGCTGACGGTCAGTGAGCCGCAGTGAGAGTCTCGATCTTGCAACCCACCTACTGGGCACGGACCCATGTATGGAATCGCATTTTCGCGAGCGACGTGTATATATGGCTCGACTCGGTGAAGTTCTCCCGCTCTGCCACGAAATGGGAGGACAGGACGGTGGTCGAGGCATCCGATGGGCGGCCGGTGGTCCTGCGCCTGCCCCTGAAGGGATCGAGGCTTAGTCTGTGGTCAGAGGCTGGGGTGCAGCCGACGTGGCGTCGGCACATGGTGACCATCCGCCACTGTTACTCGAAGCGTCCGCACTGGAACGTGATCGCGCAGACGGTAGAGGCGGTTTACGAAAATGAGGCCGAGACGATTGCCGAGGTCTGTTGGGAGACGTTTCAGGCCTCCCTGCGACTCCTGGCGCCGGACGTTCGTGTCGTCCGCAGCTCTGATCTGGACGTGCATTCAGCAAAAGGGGACTTGGTCCTAGACCTGGTCAAGAAGGTTGGCGGCACCTCGTATATCTCAGGCAGGCCCGGATTGTCATACCTGCCGCTTGACCGCTTCCGAGAGCAGGGCGTAGACGTCGAAGTGCAGGACTGGAAGGCGCCGGTTACCCGATCGGGATTGGCGGATCCGTCGATTCTTGACCTGCTGGCCAATTCTGGGCTCTCTGCCGCAAGGGAGCTCCTGTCCCAGGTGGCTGTGGACCTGAATGTCAGTTAAAAACCCGCACTGCCCGTTGGTCCCGCACTCGCGGCCGCAGCTGGGTTACCGAGAGCGGCAGGCAGTCTTGGCGACGCTAGACCGCTCCTGGCCCGGCGCGGGAGGCGAGGCCAGCAGAGAATTCGAGAACGCTCTCGCGGCATCGTTCGGGCGCCCCGCAGCCCTTGCCGTGTCGTCGGGGTCGTCCGCGCTGGAGGTCGCGCTCCGGGTTGTCGACGTAGCTGGGGAGTCGGTGGCCGTCCCGGCGTTCGCATGCGCCTCGATCGAACGGGCGGTCGTGCGCGCTGGAGGACGCCCCTATCTAATTGATGCCGACGCGGATGACCTGTCTTTTCCCCCGGGAGTCCTCAGATCACTTGCAGAGCGGTGCAAGGTCGCGATTGTGGTCCACCAGTTCGGGCTTCCGGCGGTATCGGCAGCAGAAGCCGCTGTTCTTCCGATGACCGTCATCGAGGATGTCACCACGTGCGTCGGCGGGCGGGTCGCGGGTCATCCGGTTGGCACGTTCGGGCGCATCGTAGTCATGTCCTTTTCGGCAACGAAGATGCTCTGTGGAGGCGAGGGAGGCGCCATCGCGGGATCCATCGAGGATGTCGAAGTGGCTAGGAGCTGGATCGATCCGGAGTCGGACCTGCCGCCCGATGCGCCCGTTCTCCACGCGAAGATGCCTGACATCACTTGTGCACTGGCTCGAGTACAGCTGGGGCGGCTCGCGGAGTTCGTGACACGCCGTGCGCTGATCGCACAACTGTATGACGAGGCGCTGGGAGCGGAGGCCAATCGGGTTCTGCGTGTGCCAGACGATCGCTTGGGAACCTGGTGGCGATATCTAATAGATGTCACCCATGATGCCGCGGGCGTGGTAGAGCGCGGGCGGGCCGATGGGGTCGGGTTCAGTCAACCGATCCCTAGGCGCCTGTGGGAAGGACAGGGGAGATTCCCCGTGTCGGACCGGTTGCACCGTGGCCTTGTCTCCGTGCCGATCTATCCCTCGCTGACTGACGGCGAGATTGAACATGTCCGGCAGACGCTATGCAAAGTGGTGGGTATCGGATGAGCCGGTGGATCGCCGGTTTCTGCGTCGCGGTGCTGGTCGCCGCCGGCATCGCGATAAGTCAGGTGCCAGCCTCTGCCGGCGGCTCCTGGCTGGTCATCCTCTGGACGACGTGGATTGTTGCCGTGGTGTGGGCGCTGACTAGGCCGTCTTTCTCGGTACTGTTTGCAGCGATAACGGCGGCGATGTTGCTGTTCGTGATACTTCCGGCCACTGAGGCACAGCTATCCGGCCTTACCACGATCGCCGGGAACGACTACCAGGCCGGTGTCGTCCGGGCTCTGGAGATCGCTGCCCTGGCCCAGTGCGGGATGCTGGCCGGTGCGGTGGCAGCGCGGACGTTCTGGCCGGTTCCAAGGCTCACCAGGCTGTCGCCGCAGCTATCGCCGTCTCGTCTCGACCGGGCTGCGCGGTGGTCCGTATGCGTGGGCGGTCTGGCCATCCTCGCGCTCAGCTTCCTGGGTGGCGCGAACCTGCGCAGCTTCTTTGTCTATACAACATCGGGCGGTTACGGCGAGTTCATAAGACAAACGACTGGGAACCTTGGGTATCTCGGGGCGCTGCAAGGCGCCGCCGGACTGCCAATAGTGCTGCTACCCCTCCGCTTGCGCCATACGGAGTCGAACCGCTGGCCTGCACTGCTTCTCGCGGCTCTCGCAACCTTGTTGCTGCTTGGCGAAGGTCAGAGAGGACGGTTCTTCCTTGTCGCGTTCGCTGCAGGCCTCATATGGCTAAAGACCAGCAGGAGAAAGCTTGCCCCGCGGCGGATGGCAGTGGTCGGTCTGTTTGTGCTCGTCGTTATCAGTGGGCTTGTCGGAGTGGCCCGCGGGGCCGCCGGCAGCCGCAATGTGACCGTGGGAATCGTCATCGCACAACCATTCGGATCCGGGAACGACCTTTTCCTTCCGCTAGCTGGCTTGGCCCAAACAGTACCCGGCCAGATTCCATACCTCCATGGCACCAGCTATCTGGAGGCAGCCGTTTTCCTTATTCCACGTGGGCTATGGAGTGGCAAGCCCCAAGGCGCCATTGTCCGCGTCACGAACGCGATGGACCCGAGCAATTCCGGACTAGCCTTCCCCGAGTTTGGTGAGATGTACGCAAACTTCGGGCTCCCTGGCGTCCTGGCTGGTTCGTTGTTGTTCGGTGCGTTCATTGAACTGCTCTCCAGACGCCTGGCCCGCTCCACGAGCATCCGGGAGTCTGTATTCACCGCCGTCTGCGGAGCCGTTCTCCTGGATCTCTTTACTCGCGGTGCCGTCGCCCCAATGCTCACTTCATTGACAGGTCTCCTCATCGTGACCGTCCTGGTCTGCCGACGACGGGCAACCGTGCTGTCCCCATCTTCCCCGGCTGTCCTCTCGCAACTCTCCAGGTCTGAGGAGACGTGGCGTCCGGTGGTGCCGCGTTGAGAGCAGGCGGTCGCCACCGTGCGAAAGCACCGATGCGGCAGCGGAGCGAGTTGTTCGCGAACACGGTCGCCGCATGGACCTGGTCCCAGAGCACACTTGTGGTCTCGATCCTATGTTTGCCCCTGCTGACGCGGTTGCTCAGCCGGGACGAATTCGGACTGTGGACGCAGCTCTTGTCCCTATCCGCCTTGTCTACCGCAGCGGATATGGGGATGTCGCTCGTCTTCCTGCGCAGGCTCACGGATCACGCCGACACTGACCGGGCTTCGATTCTGCGGAGCGCGACGGTTTTCTACCGGGCCAGCAGCGCCATCCTCAGCGTCGCCCTGTTGCTTGCGTGCCTAGTCCCAGGAGGTGTACTCAGCCCGTACATGTCGCACACCAGGATGCCAGTGCTGGCCGCGGTCGTGGTCATCGTGGCGATCGGGGTCAACCTGAGATGCCAGACATCCACACTGCGCCTGCTGGCCCACGGCCGCATGGATCTGGAACTGATCTTCGGCGCCGGGCCCGCGGTGGCGGGGACTCTCCTTACGGTCCTGGCGGCTTACTGGTTCGCGACCGCTGTTGCCGTAGCAATCGCCTATGCGGCAGTGGAGCTAGCTTTCGATGTAGGCCTGGTGTTTGTTGCGTACCGACACTGGCCGCGGTCGCGCATCAAACCGGCCGCTGACCGTACTCTCGCCTGGTGGGGCCGACTATGGTACGAATCCACCGGGGTGCTTGCGGTCGACCTTGTACCGCTAGTCAGCATGGCCATCGGCATCGCTACCGTAGGTCATGTACTGGGGCCTGCTGCGGCCGCGGTGTATGGCCTGGCAGGACGGGTAGGCAGCGTCGTAAGGAGGTTCTTCGGGCCCTTCACCGATAGCTTGTTCGTATCCCTGTGCCGGGCTGCTGGGCCAACTCGGGCCGCCTTCTCGCGTCTGGCGGCTCGGCTGTCGACGATCACCCTGTCCGGCGGTACCGCGACGGCCTTTGTTGTCGTGGCTGTCGGTGCCGACGGGATGCGCATAGTGTTCGGCGACGGCTACGGGTCCGGCATATGGGTCGTCCTTGTAATGGTCATGACCGAGAGCATCCGCAGCATGTACCGACCCGTCTACCGGAGGATCCAGTCAGAGGATGGCGTCGGTTCGCTGCGCTACTGGTTTGCCGCAAGCATCATCGTCCAGGTCCCGGCGGCAATCGTGGCGGCGAGGTACTGGGGGGTGGTCGGTGCCGCCGTTGCCGTGCTGGCCTGTTCAGCCGTTTTCGAGGCGGCGCCCGTGGCGCGCAGGCTGAGCGCCTACCATCGGCCAGTGGGAGCCGGGGGCCCGCATGGGCTCAAAGAAGCGGGTCCTGTTATATGTGCAGACTGCTTCGTTGTGCTTTTGGCATGGGGACGCCAGCGACTGGGCATCCTGGCCATAGGTTTCGCCAGCATCGGCACCCTCACGACGGGGCTTTTTACCTTTTATCAGATAGTGCGGTACGTGACAGCCACACGTATCGTGACGAACTCACCGCTGCGCGCTCGTCGAGCTACCACTACAAGGCGCAGCCGTGTTTATCCATAAGGTCTCGCAACGGAAGGAGGCCGAAAAGGCGGTCTCGGCGACGCAGACTGAAACCCTAACCGACCTGATCGATGCGGTCAGGCATGTGAAGGGCCAGGCAGCGCTGCCCCGGCTCAGGGCGGCATTCAGGTCGGAGACGGTGGCCACGGATATGGTGGCGGTCCGGTCCGCGGCTTCTACGGCAGGACCAGTCCAATGAGGCTCACCTTCATCGCAGATCTTCGGAGCCCGATCGCCGTCCAGTGGATTCGGCATTTCATCGAACAGGGACATGAAGTCCAGGCGATCTCCTCATACCCAGTCTCCGGCAACGTGCTGGCAGGCGCCGAAACAACGTCACTGCCGCTCGTGCTTGCGGGTCGGGGGCGAGACGGGGCAAGGAATCCACAACGGCAAGAGCGGGAGCGCCGACCATCGATGAGAACCTACGTCGCGCACTGGGCAACGCCACGGCGCGTGTCGGTTGTCCGGAGCATTGTCGGGCCAACGCTGGTGCGCACCAAACGCGGACGCTTGAAGGAACTGGTCGAGTGCCATGGGCCGGATCTCGTCCACGCATTGCGCATCCCGTTCGAGGGAATCGCGGCCGCAGAATTGACCGGACTACCAGTGATCGTTTCCGTTTGGGGCAATGATTTTACACTCCATGCTGGCCGTTCCCGGACATTGGAGAAGGCGACACGTCGAGCGCTGGCAGCGACGGCGGTCCTCCACTGTGACTGCCATCGCGATGCCCGGCTGGCGCGCGAGCTGGGCTTTCCTCCCAACCGGCCGATCTGGGTCCTTCCAGGAAACGGTGGCGTCGACCGGTCTGTCTTCCATCCAGGACCAAGTGACTTCCGGCGCCGTTTGGGAATACCTGAGCAGGCTGAGGTAATTCTTAATCCGCGGGGCATCAGGGAATACGTGAGGAACGATTCGTTCTTCAAGGCCCTTTCCCCTGTGCTTCGATCCTTTCCAGACGTCCACGTGGTGTGTCCAGGCATGCGGGGGTCACGCTACGCCGAAACCATGATCACCGACGCTGGCCTGGACCGCGGGCGTGTTCACCTGCTGCCACTGCTGGACCACCGCCTGATGGCCGACATCTTCCGCTCCAGTCGGTTGAGCGTGTCGTTGAGCGAGCACGACGGCACGCCGAACACGCTCCTTGAGGCCATGGCTTGTGGCGCCTTTCCGATCGTGGGTGACCTCGCTTCCGTAAGGGAATGGATCGACGACGGAAACAACGGTCTCGTCGTTCCCGTGAAGGACCCCACCGTAGTCGCCGCAGCCCTCGTAAGAGCTCTGACCGACGACGCATTGGTCCAAGCGGCACGGAAGGAAAACGACCGCCTGGTCCGGGAGCGTGCCGATTTCCATGCGAACATGCTCGACGTTGAGTCAAAATACGAGATGCTCGTGCGGTCCTGTCTTCACTGATGGCCTCGGTATCCGTACCGCCACCGTAGCGGCAAGGTGATCGCCGCGACGACCACTTTGCAGGGCCATGGACTGACCTTCCAATCGACATCCTCCACTATGGGCATCTGGCCGTGCCGGAACATAACTACAGTCAGGGGGCTCAGCTAGTTGATCATGCTGGGTGCGGTGGCATCGAGGCGTTGCCGGAGGGTGGATGCGGCAGTGGCGCTGCAGGGTGGCCACGGTGCGCTAGCACGCCGCTGATCTTGGCGGTGAGCTTCTAGCCGCGGAACGGCGTTCTCGGATCCGTTGTTCGTGGCGGGGACGTCGAAGCGGCTGGCAAGGAGCCAGACCTGGGCGGCCTTGCGCTTGAGCCGGCGGCCGAGGATGAGGCCCGGGTGGTTGCCCCTGTGCCATGCAGGGGCAGGAGAGGTTCGCCGAGATCCCGTAGGCGATGGCATGGTCGTAGCTATGGCGCAGGCGGGCCAGGAGATCCGGATCGAGGCTGGCGCGGCCCTTGGCGCGGGCGGTCCTGACGGCGGCGCCGGTTTGGCGCAGCTCAGTACGGTCGGGATTTCCGGCGGGGGGCGCTTTCAGGGGTAGCCGCCGGAAGGCTGTATGTCATCGGAGCGGTTGCCGCGAGATCGTCGATCGGAACGCTGCAGCCATTGCTGCGGCTTGCTCGACCGGCCGGAATGCGTTGCGGAGGCTGGATGGCACGACTTGATCCCGGACCTGTCTAGCAGCATCAATTAGATCCTCGGACGTTGCGGAAGGCATCAGGCGAACCGCGTCGCCAGCTATTGGCTGCAAGTCCGGGATGGCGCCGACACCAGGGCCAAGGACAATCGGCCGGCGCGCGACGAGAGCCTCGGCGGCAACCATCAGCCACGGGTCCTTCCTACTCGGAGCTAGCACTGCGGAAGAGCGCTCGAAGAGGCGGGTCTTATCGGTGCCCTCGACGAAACCGACATACTCGAGCCCCGGTAGCCGCGCGGCGAGTGCGACAACCTCGTCGCGAAGGGGACCATCGCCGGCGATGATGAGGCGGGGAAATATGTTGAGAATTTCCTCCGCAGCATCGAGGATGAGATCTACACCCTTTCGCCGCGACAACTGACCAATGAACAGCGCAGCTCCATTTTTGGGAGGCGCGCTAATCGCGCGCAGATCTGGTTCGTCGATGGCATTCCCAATACGGTAGCAGAGGAGCGACGGCACGAATTTATGGACGAAAGCCTCCGCCGCAATCCCTGGTACGACGGCAGCTGAGCAGTGCTCCAGAAAATAGCGACGTACTGCATCGCTGATGGGGCCTCGATGCGTTCCGGCGGTCTGTGTGCTCGCCACCCAGGCGATGATCGGCACACCACGGCGTCGCGCCCATGACATCGCCGTCCAAGAGGCGTGCATGTCCCAGCCATTCAGTACTATTGCCTCCGGCCGAAACTTATCCAAGGTAGAACCGACGTGATGCGACAGTTCGAATATGCCCGATCTGACATTGAGCCGACGCCCAGGAAGAATGATGGCCTGGAATTTTACCTCATGCCATGCTAGCGTCCACTGTCGGCCGGGAGCTGGATCCTGGCGTGTATGCATGACCATAAGTTCACCATTCAACTCCTCACTCAAGCTATTGAGCACCGAGATGCGGTATGGTGCCAATTGTCGCTGAAGCAGGACAATCACCCTTATTCCTTCCACTTGGGGCCAGCAACGAATCGCGCATGAGACGGCGAGTGGTTGGCGTTGAAGGAGCATACATGCTGACGGTCACCGGGGCGGACGGAATGCAAATGATCGTCACGCTGAATTTCCTATTAGGGCATTGCGACCTGTTTTTCGCCAACGCCCGGTTACCTGGGTTCCGCAGTTGCTGAGCGCGATAGTCGGTGGATCTGGGGTTTGACGTGCGGGAAT
The DNA here is from genome assembly GCA_963795795.1 of uncultured Actinomycetes bacterium. Taxonomy (GTDB): domain Bacteria; phylum Actinomycetota; class Actinomycetes; order Streptosporangiales; family Streptosporangiaceae; genus Palsa-504. Next base: position 486,428 of record CAWCJS010000007.1, read on the forward strand.
GCGCCGATTCCTGGGTGGAGGGCGTGTATCTAGGCGAGGTGTTTCCGCTGCTCAGCCTGTCGCGGTCGGGGTGAGCTGGTAGATCTTCGGGGGCGGGGTGATGCTGAGCCGGTCGAGGATGTCCTGCTGGGGCTGGCTGATCTCGGTGCGCTGGCGGAAGGTGCCGGCGGGCCCGGTGAAGGTGCCGACGGCGATGCGGTCGAGCTGGCGGCGCAGTCCGGGGCAGGTGGCTGTGCAGATGTTCTCGGCGACGCGGGCGAGCAGGAGGGCGAGCCATCAGAGGATGATGTGGGCGCGGATCCACTCCTCTTTGCGGTGGTAGACCGGTCTGAGGTCGATCACCTGCTGGAGGTTCCGCCAGCCGCGATCGACTTCCAGGAGCTGCTTGTAGCCCAGGGGGATGTCCTCGGCGGTCATCGCCGGGTCGGAGGGGCGCAGGAGGTACTTGCCGTCGAGATTCTCCTCGGCCTTGGCCTTGGCGGCGTCGATGCGGAGCAGTCCGCCGGGGGTGACGCGGAGGTAGCGGTTCAGGCCCGGCTTGGTGGAGAAGACGCCGCGTAGTTCGGCCCGCTTGTCCCTGGCCAGCGCGTCCGTCTCGTCGATGAGCTCCTTGAGCTGGGCGATCATGCGGGCGCGGATCGCGGCGTCCCGCTCGGCGCCCACGAGGCTATGGCAAGTGTCGGAATGCCAACGAACAACACCAGCTCCCTGGAGACGTCAAGCATGGCACGACAGCTGATTACGTGAAGCCTTCCGGAGAAGAAGATCTTATGGCAAAGACCTCTTCCAGTGGGGCTCCACGCCCGTGTTCGGCCAGTCCGGTTCCTCCGCGTCTGCCCAGCTGTCCCTATATGCGGAGGATAAAGCTCAACTGTCCGGACCCATTTTGCCGAGATCGCCTCATTGCTGTACATGCTAGTCTAAGGTGGCGTGTTTGGAAATTGTTGTCTTGATTGAAAGCACACCCCATGGCCGACAGCTATTAGGTATGCTTTCTCCGTGAGAATAGTGACGGTTCGAGCCGCACTGCGGGACTGGCTGTTCGAGACCTTCACGTCCGAGCATGCCGACCGCGGCAGCGGCACAACTGCCGCGATGGCCTACTGCTGCCGTATGCGCCTCAGGCCGTCGCCCTCGCCGTCAATCGGGCGGGTGATCGACATAGGGTTCGGGCAGGGAGAGTTGGTTCGACTGCTGCTCCGCACCATTGGGCTGTGCAAGATAGCATTTTGTGGACTACTTAACCAAGCGCTTCATATTCTACGATCGCTCTACAATCTCGCGCGCCGCACGCAGTTGCTAATTGGAATGCGCTCGTGACAAGCATCTCGAATTCCGTGAGCGCCCTGAGGTTCGTATGGGAGCATCCGGCGAATAAGGACGCACGAGTCCAAGCCGTGATGCGCTCCATTCGGTTTCAGATTTCCGGCCGGGTCCTGCATCGACGGACTCTCGCCCGACTCGGTGAGCAGTCTCGTGTCTGGGCCGACCTTCACCGTCGCGGGGCTTCCAAGATAGTATACGCCAATCCGCCGGATTATCCTGAGATGCTTGTTTGGCGATACTTTCTTCGGCCGGGTGACCTCTTCATCGACGTAGGAGCCAACATAGGCAGTTACGCAATATGGGCCGCAGATCTTGGTGCAGAGGTAATTGCCATCGAGCCGGCTGAGGACACCTTTGCCTTGCTTAATGAGAACATAGCTCTCAACGGCTACCCGATTACAGCAATTCAGGCAGTTGCAGGGGCGACCTGTGGCGTTGCCCTGTTTACCGTCGGGCTGGACTGCGTGAACCGCGTGGATCCCGAGGGGGCCGTTGAGGCAAGAATGGTGACAATGGACTCGGTCGTCGGCGACCGCGTCGTGGCCGGGATGAAAGTAGATGTTGAGGGCTTCGAGATCGAGGTGCTTCGCGGGTGCGAGCGTATGCTGTCCGAGGGTCGCGTCAGGCTAATCCAGCTCGAGTGGAACCAGACTTCCCTTAAGGCGGTGGGGACGGATCGCAGGCCCGTGGCAGACCTGCTTGCTAGGTACGGATACGGCCTGTTTCGCCCTGACCGGAGCGCTACGCTCATGCCAGTGCACGATGTCGGCTTCGGTCCGGACATTTTTGCACGGCTGTAACGCATCAACTGATCCCCAAGACCGCAGTTGGGGCGGTTCTTCGTATGGTCATGCCGGGATAACCCCTGAACAGATAGTTATGTCGTTATGTCCGCTCGGAAAGCTGGTCCAATAGCGCCCTCCCGGGCGGTGGAGGATGTCACAATTTTCTAGAACAAATCAACATAACCTATTTGGGCAGCATTTTCCGGGAAACTGTGGTACACGGCTTATGCCGCAATAGCGTGAGAATTGGCCTCAGTCACGTGGATGATGTCCGCGCGCTGGCGTGCGGCGAAGGCAAAGTTACGGGCGCAGCACACGATTCCGCTGCTCTGGCAAGGCACCCGCACGATCCTGACCTCGAACCTCTGTGACAGCAGTGGTTCAAGGCACTCGAACAGGCGCTCAATGCTGTGGTAACCCGGCCATTCCTTACGCATGAGGAGAAGGACGGTGGGCCGACGAGCCGTCATGCCATTGGCCTCATAGGGCTCGACATTCGGAACGGAAAGGATGCGCAGTCCAAGGCGCTGCCTCTCTAGCCGTAGTCACAGTGTGGTACCTTTCAGATACGTATTGTAACCAGAGGACTGCGGCGCGGCACCGGAAGGTACAGACGATGCGGGTCCTGATCGCCGGGGGCGCGGGCTACATCGGAAGCACCATCGCCTCGGCTTGCCTGGACTCCGGGATCTGTCCGGTAATCCTGGACAGTCTGGTCACGGGCAGACGCGAGCTGGCGGCAGGCCGGGAGTTCTACGAGGGTGACATCGCCGACGGGGAATTGATCGATCGCATCTTCGCGGAGCACCCGGATATCGGCGCGGCGATTCACTGCGCGGCCCTGATCGTGGTCCCCGATTCGATGGCCGATCCGATCGGCTACTACCGGGCGAACCTCGCCAAGAGCCTGGACTTCGCCGCACACCTGCTGCGCAACGGTTGCGGGCGGCTGATCTTCAGTTCGTCGGCCACCATTTACAAGGCCAGCGAGGACCTGACCGTGGACGAGGACTCGCCCATCGAGCCGCAGAGCCCGTACGGACGCACGAAGGCGGTGTGCGAGGCGATGTTCGCCGATGTCGCGGCCGCGCAGCCCATTCGCGTCCTGTCGCTGCGGTACTTCAACCCGATCGGCGCAGATCCCAAGATGCGCACCGGCCTGCAACTCGCGCGGCCGACCCATGCCCTGGGCAAGATGATCCAGGCGCAGGAAGAAGGCGTTCCGTTCCTGGTCACCGGGACGGACTACCCGACACGGGACGGGTCAGGCATCAGGGACTACATCCACGTCTGGGACCTGGCCACGGCGCACGTGGCCGCGCTGAACCGGTTCGATGCCCTGCCTGGGCCAGCGACCGCCATCAATCTGGGGACCGGTCGGGGCACCACCGTCAGGGAACTTCTCGACGCTTTCAACCGCGTCGCCGATAGCCCGATCGAGGCGCGTGACACCGAACGCCGACCGGGTGACATCGCAGGCGCCTATACCCGCATCGATCGCGCGACGCGCCTGCTCGACTGGCGACCGCAGTACGACGTCACCGAAGGCATCCGCCACTCGCTTCAGTGGGCCGCGATCCGTGACGAGATCCTCCCCAGCAACCCCGCCTCGGAACGCTGACCAAGCTCTCCGCCTCATTAACAGTCGAGTGAGCGAACGGCCACGTACCGTATTGCCCCGAACGCAACGGTTCATGTCGGTTCATCGGCGCCTCGCTCATGTACTCTGCTGTCCCAGAAAGTCGCGAATCCGCGGCGACGGGAGCAACATGGGCGAGCGAGGCCGTCGTGGCATGCCGTCCGGGAACGTCCTTCCCGACGGCCAGGCCAGGCCTGCGCCCGCCTCGATGACCTCGGTAGATGTCGCACGGAATCCTTCGTGGGGCCAGGTCCTGGCCACCACCATTCGCCTGTGGCTGTCCCGGCGGATGCCGCGCGTCAGCATCGAATGGCCGGACATCTCAGCGGCGGCGGTTGTGCCCTTCCTGACGACGGCGAATCCGTCATGGGGACGGGTCCTGGTTACGACCATCCGCCTGTGGCTGTCCCGGCGGATGCCGCGGATCAGCATCGAATGGCAGCACCCCGGCCGACCGGATGGAAACCGGTTCCACCGGCCCGCACAGCCTGGCCGCCGTTCCCGCCGATGGCGTGCCGCGGTCGGCCCGGAGTTCGGCCCCGCGGGGTTCGTTTGGGCGGGTGCTGGCGGCTTCGGCGCTCGGCCTCGGGTTGCTGGCCGTTGGGGCCGGGACGGCCGGGGTGGTGGCGGCCAGCTCGGCCGGGGCTGCGGTGCGCTTGCCCGCGAGGCCGACGCCGGTCCCTGCTCCATCGGGCCGGACGGTGACGCCGGTCTGGCTGACGACCGGGCAGCGGACCGCGCAGCCGGTCTTGCTGACTATTCCGGCGATCGGGGTCCGGACCAAGCTGGTGGACCTCGGTCTCAACTCCAACGGCACGCTCCAGGTGCCGGCCAGCACCGCGGTGGCCGGCTGGTACAGCGGCAGCCCGCGGCCCGGCGCGGTGGGGGCCGCGGTCATCGCCGGGCACGTCGACTCCCGCGCCGGGCTGGGCGTCTTCTTCTGGCTGCATGCCCTGCGTCCCGGGGACCTCGTATACGTCAGCCGCTCCGACGGGACCATGGCCGTCTTCACGGTTACGAGCGTCCGGACGTACGCGAAGGACCAGTTTCCGACGGCCGCGGTGTACGGGCCCGTTCCGGACACGGAACTGCGCCTGATCACGTGTGGCGGCACCTTCGACCGAACCCTCGGCAGCTACCTCAGCAACGTCGTGGTGTTCGCGCGCCTGACCGGTTGAGGCCGACTGCGCGAGCCTTCGGGCCTGGTCACCATCTCTCTGGTAAACCAGGTGTCATATGCCAGATAAGCGAGCAAGCCACTGCGCACCGCAGTATCTCGGATGCAATCATCCATATCGGTTGATACGGGCTGGACTCCTGTGCTCTTCTGTCCCAGACAGCCGCACTTTCTCGAGGGGCAGGGTTTAGATGGGGTGAGGTCAACCGAGACCGCAGAACCTGCGCCGACCACTGCCGACCCAAGCGTTGTGGTTAGCTCAGGAGGACCTGGGATGCGCGATCCCGCCGAGCCATCCTGGGGCCAGGTCATGGCGACGACTGTCAGCCTCTGGCTGTCGCGGCGGTGGTCGAGTCTCGGTCTCGGACGGCTGCGTGGCTTGCGTTGGCCCTCCCCGCACCTTTCTCGCCGAACGACCCGTGGGCTGCGTCTTGCTGTCCTCCTTCTGGCCCTGACCGCGGTTAGCCTGACCGCCCTCCGGCTCACTGGCACCTCGGCCCGGGCCGCTCGCTCGTCTTCCTCGGGCCGGTCCCATCCAGCCCGAGCCCGCCAGGCCCCCTCCGATGTCGCCGCCGCGAAGGTTCGGGCTCAGGCCGCTGCCTGGATCGCGGGCCAGGTCAGCGGTGGCGAGATCATCGCCTGCGATCCCGTCATGTGCGCCGCGCTGCAGGCGCAGGGGGTGGCCGCTGGCCGCCTGCTCCCCGTGGGGCCGACCACGACCAGCTTGCCGAGCGCTGACGTCATCGCGGCTTCCCCGTCGATCCGCAGCCAGTTCGGGAGCCAGCTCAGCGACGACTACGCGCCGAGGCTGCTCGCGAGCTTCGGGTCCGGCGCTGGTCTGATCGACGTTCGCGCTGCCTTCCCGGGCGGGGCAGCGGCTTATGACTCAGCAATACGGGCGGATCATGCGGCGCGTATGAGCGCTGGCGCACAGCTGCTCCGCAGTCGACGCATCATGGTGAGCCCTCAGGGCGCCTCGGAGCTCGCGGCCGGTGACGTAGACACCCGGCTGCTGGTCATGCTCGCGGCGCTGGCGTCGCTGCAACCGCTGCGGGTGGTCGCCTTCGGCGACCCGTCCCCCGGCGTGACGGCACCGGCCGCGGACCTGCCGCTCAGGGAGGTCACCATCACCAGTGCGGACGGCCGGGGCGGTGCAGCTGGCCTGGCCCCGGTACTGGCCATGGTGCGCGCGCAGCGCCCGCCGTACCAGCCCGTTTCCATCGCGATCGTCGACTCAGCGGCCGGACAGGCCGAACTTCTCATCGAGTTCGCCGCGCCCAGCCCTCTCGGACTACTCACAGGTGGGACCTAACCATGAGGCTGCGCAGGTGTTTCGTCCGGTTCGCCGCGGTAGCCACGCTGCTCGGTAGCGTCGTGGCCTGCCTCGCGGTATCACCGCCCGCGGCATCCGCCGCCGCCGCGACTGACGGGTGGGTACGGTGCGCCAACCTGTCCCCGGGCACGCCGGCCGTGGACATCTACCTTTACGCGTTCGGCAACCCCGGGCACCCGACCATCCTGAGGCACGCCAACTACGGCAACGTGTCCAGCTACATGGCGGTCAGCGCGGGCGAGTACACGGTCGCGATGCGCCCCGTCGGCGCGACGGCGTCAAGCCCTCCCGTGGTGTCCACCAACTTCATGGTGAAGGCCGGATCGGCTTACACCGTGGCCAGTATCGGATCCTCCGGAGCGCAGCGGGCGCTGGTCCTGACCGACCAGATGGCCGCACCGCATGGCAAGGCGCTGGTCCGGGTTATCCAGGCATCGGTGCAGCAGCAACAGGTGACCGTGGGCGATGCGCAGGACGTTCTGGCCCAGCAGTTGGCCTTCGGCTCGGCAACCTCGTACGTGGCCGTCCAGCCCGGCACGCAGACCGTGAAGTTCACCGCGTCGGGGCAGATGACCTCCATGTCGGTCACCCTGGCCGACGGCTCGGTGCACACGATTGTCGTCCTCGATGGCTCCTCCGGGCTGAAGGTCGACATCCTGACCGACGCGGCCGGCAGCCAGGCCACACCGACCGGGGGTGCCGCCACGGGCCTGGGCGGGACCGCACCACGCGACGCTGTCCCCGGCCTGATCCCGTGGGCAGGGACGCTGGCGGCCGGGTTGCTGCTCGTTGCCGCCGGTGTCATCGGGCTGCGCAGGTCTCGCCGGACTGCAGCCGCAGGTCACCAATAGGAAGCGTCTCCGGACTGGCCACCCCTACAGCGCACCGCGCGGGACGTCCCTGCCCGGTGCCTCCGATGCCCGTGATGCAACCCTGCTGACAATCGTTTGCATCGCAACCGGCCTGCAACTTTCCGGCAAACCGCGCCGCTACCCCCGCGAAACAAGCTGATCTCAGCAGCCAAAAGCGGCGGCCAGACCGGAGGACGACACCATGAAGCTCACCAGCCTCGCCGGCGCCCTCGCCACCGTCGCCCTGCTCGCCGGCTGCGGCATCACCCACCACACCGCCGCCCCCGCCGCGCACACCCCGGCCGCCCGCACCGCGGCCGTCCCGGCCCACGCCCTGGCCGCCGACCCGTCGCTGCGCTGGCTCACCTCCCCCGGCGGGCAAGCCCAGGTCACCTTCAACCAGGACGTCGACACCCTGGCCTCCGCCCTGGTCATCGAGAACCAGGCCACCACCGTCGCCAACCACCTGATCTTCGAAGCCGCCGCCCGCACCGTCCGCACCGAGGCCCGCACCATCCTGGCGAACCCGGCCCTGCTCCCCGCCGTCCACCGCGCCGCCTACGTGACCATGCTGAACGACTTCATCACCGTCGCCAGCATGCTCCAGCCCGGCGCCCACTACGGCACCACCCCCCAGGACTACACCGCCTGGTACACCGCGCTCCGCGCCTCCAACATCACCGTCGCCTGACGAGCGAAGCGCAGCCGAGGACGACGGATCCGCGTAGCTTCGGCGGTGTATTGCTCACCGGGATCGCGCGACGGGAACGGACCGGACGACGGCGGGCCCTGGGACGGCTGATCACCACTCGCACCAGATCCTGGCCGCGTCGGGGACTGTCCCCGGGATCGCTTCTGGCTGCCGCCGGGACTCGAGCATCAGGGTCACGCCCACCAGCGAGCCCACGAGCGCGGAAGCGACGGCCGCCAGGATCACGGTGAATACCGCCAAGAGCACTCCTATCACGGGATGGCCAGCCACTATCCCCACGGCGCTGATCGCCAGCGCGAGGCCCCCGATCGTGACTGCGCCCGACTTGACGGCCCGGTGTGACACCCAGCGCGTCGACTGCGGCGCCAGCGCGTGATCCGGCTGCGGCTGGCGGGCCAGTTTCGTGCCAGGAGGGATGTCGGCGGTAAGCGCAGCCAGCTCGGCGTAGGTCCGCGCCGCTAGCGTCTGGGCCAGACGGGCATCCAGCTCGTCCTTGGTCAGCCGGCCCTCGATGAAAGCGGCCTTGAGCACGTCGACCACCTGGTTGCGGTCGGCGTGCGACGCTCGCAGGCGGCCTCGATCGGCGCGCGCCGCCATCTCGCCTTCCGGCCCTGACATCATCGACACCTCCTTACCCGAACGCGCAGCCCGAACGCTGCACGCCCAGGGTAACGCGGCTGCGCGCGGGCGGGCGATCGGATGCGACGGGGAAGCTAACCCTGGAGCCCGGTACTGGCACTATAGGGCGTGGCCGATTTGGCATCGCTGAGCGACGCGGAGCTCGTCGCTGCCGCCCACACGGGGAACAAGGAGGCCTTCGCCTGCCTGGCTGACCGGCATCGGGGAATGGTCATGGCGTTGGCCCGGCGGCTCCTCGGTTCCGATGACCTGGTCGCCGACGTCATCCAGGAGGCCACCGTCGCGGCCCTGGTCGGTTTGGGACGCCTGCGCTCGGCCCGCCAGTTCGGCGCCTGGTACGCGGGGATCGCGCTGAACATGGCTCGCCGCTGGCTCCGGGAGGTGTCGGCCGGGCCGTTGCCTGAGGAGTATCCCGACGCCGAGCCCGGCCCGGCGGAGCAGGCTGAGGCCGCTGAAGTGGCGCGGCGGGTCCGGGAGGCGGTCGCCACGCTGGCCCCAGGCCAGCGTGCGGCGGTGCTCGCCTTCTACTGGCAGGGGCTCAGTCACGCCGAGTCGGCGCTGGAACTCGGGATTACCGTCGGGGCCGTCAAGGCCCGGCTCCACCAGGCGCGCGGCGCGCTGGCGCCGCAGCTTGCGTCATGCATCGAGCACGAGAGGGAGGTACCGGCCATGGCTGCAGCGGAGTCCGCCTGGGTGGAGGCAGAGGTGATCGAGGTCTGCCGGTCCGACGGGCAAGACGACCCCCTTCGCCGTCTCCATATCGTCGTGCTCCAGGAACGGAACGGTACCCGCCGGGTTCCCATGTGGGTCGGGTCAGCCGAGGCGATTGCCCTGGCGTGCAGCCTCGATGCGGCCGAGATGCCCCGGCCCATGACCTACCAGCTCGCCGCGAGCCTGCTCACTGCCGCGGGGGCACGGCTGACCGAAGTGCGGATCACCCGGCTGGTGGAAGGCGTCTTCTACGCGCTCGTGGTGGTCGAAGGCCCGGAAGGGGTCGTTGAGGTCGACGCCCGCCCGAGTGACGCGCTCAACCTCGCCGCCTTGGCCGGTGCGCCAGTGCGCGTCGACGCCGCGGTCCTCAGCAATCCCGAGGTCGACTGCCATCCCGAATGGGAGCAGTACCCGGTGCGATGGCGGGACCTAGCCGCCGAAGAACGCCAGCGCCGGGCCGATGCGCTCGCCCGCTACGCCCAGGAGCGCGAACGCCCGGCGTAACGCGAACCGTGAAGGTCCCGAGGGCTTCTTACTGTCCGCCGGACCAGCTGGTCGCCAGGAGCCGATCGCCGGTCGACGGCATGTTGCTGCGCCAGGAACATCGATCACGGCCGCGTAGGGTGCGGTGCACGCCTGCGTGAGCACCTCGACGCGCAGGTCATGCTCGTTCGGGATCATCGTTTTCCGCCTCCTGGCCGCTACCGCCTCGGGTCTGATCGCGCAGCACCGCCTCCAGGGCATCGGCCGCCCGCTTGATCTGGCGCGTCTTGGCCTCCGGGACGATCTGGAAGAAGACCACCACCACGACACCGGTCCACAGCGCCCAGCCCAGCGTATACAGCAGGTCGGCCATCAGTCCGGGCAGCTTCCCCGTCACCGACACCTTCAGCAGGTAGCCAGTGACGTGCGCGACCAGGCCGACCAGGAAGCCGAACCACAGGCTCCGGCGCAAGGTTCGCCGCTCGGAGACCGACCGCCGCAAATCCGGTAGGTGCTCGCCTGCCCAGGCCAGGACGTTGGGATCGTGCATCCACGGGGCGAGGTCCTCGTCCGTGGACGCGGGTGACGCGTCTTCGGCCCCCGGTTCTCCGGTCATATTCCAATCCCTGCCAATTGCTTCAGGTCTGCGCGTTCACGGCGAGGCCTGTCTCGGTTGGAGCGCAAGTCTATGCGGAGGGGCTAGCGGGTAACAGGTGGTGCTTTGGTGTCCATTCACGCGGGTCCGGCCCCGCCCGGTCTGCCATCCTGTACCGGTGCGGCAAGTCACCGTGCTCGGCAGCTGTGGCGCGTTCCCGAGCCGGGGCGCGCGTGCAGCGGTTTCGCAGTGGACTGGGACGGCTACCGCCTGGTCTTGGATCTCGGCTACGCGACGCTTCCGCGGCTGCTTGCGCACTGGCCAGATGGAGTCCTGGACAAGGCCAGAACGTGTAATCAAAAACATCCGAATACGCGTAGGGCCAATAAACTGGCCCGTACCAGGGTACGAAGCTGGCGCGTGTGTTGTGTTGCCACGCCTCGCGAGGAGCCCAATGTTCACGCCGTGCTTGTACCCATTGATCGCGCTGGCCGGAGTTATGACGCTTTGCCGGTCCATTCCTTCAGCCTGTTAACTGTGGTCGAAATCGCGTGAGAAGGCGGTAAATATAAAAAGACAGCGTATCGCAAAGGCCAGGCGGGCTTGGTCCGCCGTGCTCTGATGCCGTGCCCATGGGGTGTCAGCTTATTTCGGCTGATGGCCTGGCTAGTGTGGCCTTGTGGCTGGATGACTTGGAGCGCAACTTTTCAGGTTCTTTTTCAGGTTCAGGATCAACACAACGCTACAAGCGTTATCATGGACGTTGGTCGTTACCGGGAGTGGCCATGTCAGAGCCTTTGGTTGTGTCAATTCCGCATCACCTTGGCAAGGAAGAAGCGCTTCGTCGCCTGAAAACTGGCTTGGCGGAGGTTGGGACAAGCTTTGGCCATTTGTTCAGCGTTACGGAGCAAATTTGGACCGGCGACCGTCTTCGCTTTCAGGTCAGCGCCATAGGTCAGTCAGCGAGTGGTTCAATCGATGTAGCTGACGACCACGTGCGGTTGGAAGTGTTTCTGCCTTGGTTTTTGGCAAAGCTCGTCGGGACAATTCAGCCGCTGTTACGAAAGGAAGGAACGTTACTGCTTGAGAGGAAGAAGTGACGCCAGCGCTAGGCTTTCGCCCACCTCAAACAATTTAGCTGTAAAATCTGGTACTCGATCTCTCAGACAGTGTCCGATCTCGGCAACATCCATGATCGCTCGATCCGCGCTTTCGCCGTCAAGCCCCGCGCCTTCGGCGCGCCGCTAAGCGGCTTCGGGGCTTGACCGCTCAGCACGGTCGAGCAAATTGCTGCCCGTGCCGAGATGCCCCACCCGATAATGGGGTGCACTCTTTTGCGGACAATGTCTGACAGGTGGAGTGCTGGTTTTCTCAATTTAGCCCGTTATTCGCCTCCAGCCTTTTTCAACGTCTAGTGCTGCGTCATGCAATTGTAGCTTCATGCCGTCTCAGTTGTGACTTACCACATCCCAATTGACCATGGGTGCGTGTCTTTCGGCTGATGCAACTGTCAAGCCGCTCGCTGCACGTCCCGTGCTGCTGTCATACACAAACGCAGCGCCAACGGTGATCAAGGCTCCCAGAATCATTCCCAATAAAATCTGCATAGCCGGCGTCTGGGCGCTTGCCTCTCGACGCTGCGCTGTGCGATCAACTGCGCGCAGCCTCAAAGTACCAAATCTCGAACCGAGAGCGGTGTGCCAAGCATCACAGGCCGTGCGGCCCGCCGGGACGCTAAGCTTCGAGGTCACACTTGACCGCCAGCGATAAACGCAGCCGCTCGCGGCAGGACGATCCGAAATTCAGTGAACTCGCCGGGCTTGGTATCAACCTCTATGGACCCGCCATGTTGCTTGACGATGATGTCGTGACTGATGGACAGGCCCAGCCCTGTCCCTTCACCGGCAGGCTTTGTCGTAAAGAATGGGTTGAACAGCTTCCCCTTCACCTCCGACGGGATGCCGGTGCCGTTGTCGCGGATCGTGATTTCCACGCTGTCACCAAGGTTCTTAGTCGCAGCAGTCAACGTCGGCTCGCAGTCGCCTCCATTTGTTTCCGCTTTGCGCTTCGTTGCCGCGTAGAAGCCATTGGAGATCAGGTTGAGCAGTGCCCGCGTAATCTCTTGCGGGAAAAGATCGACCTCGCCGGCGGTCGAGTCAAAGAACCTTTCTAGTTTAATATTGAAGCTCTGCTTCTCCGCACGCGCCCCGTGATAGGCAAGATTGAGGCTCTCCTCGACCAGGGCGTTGATATTCACGGGCCGATGCTCTCCGAAGCCCTGACGCGAGTGCAACAGCATGTTCTTGACAATCGCGTCAGCGCGCTTGCCGTGCTGCACTACCTTTTCGAGATTGCCTTGCAGCGTATCGGCGATCTCACTGATCTCCGCGCGTAACTTGCTATCGATGTGCACGCCACCAAGCGTCTCCCGTAATTCATCGATAAGTTCGACCGAGACCGCTGAGAAGTTGTTGACGAAATTGAGTGGGTTCTTAATCTCGTGGGCGATGCCGGCAGTTAGTTGGCCCAGCGAGGCAAGTTTTTCCGTCTGAACCAGGCGGTCTTGCGCAGTCCGCAAATCCTCAAGCGATTTCGTTAATTCACGTGTGCGGGCTTCTACACTTTCAAACAGCCGAACATTCTCAATCGCAATCACCGCTTGGTCGGCGAATGTCGTCACCAACTCGATTTCGCGGTCCGAGAACGGGTCAATCCGGCCGCGCGCCAGCGCGATCACGCCGACCGGCTCGCCCTCACGCATGAGCGGCACCCCAATAATCGAGCGTATTCCTCCAACTTTTGCCTCCTGCTTTTTCTCGTAAAGCGGATCGGTCCAGGCGTCGTCTATTCGGGCGACTTGCCGACTTATGGCGGCGCGG
>CAWCJS010000008.1:0-269049 GCA_963795795.1 uncultured Actinomycetes bacterium
TGACGTGGCCGAGCCTCCAGGAGATGACGTTGACGCGATGCCTTCGGCCGCGAGATCCGACCGCGGCGCGGGCGGATCATAACTGATCAATCTGCGCGCACGATCACCGTACAGCGGAATGCCACGTCATCCCGCCGAATCGGCGTTCTGTAGTGGAGCGATTCGCCGATCAGGGGAGCGGTCACCGCGTCCACGACGTTTCCGCGGAGACCAGCGTAAGAGGAAGTTTGTCAAGGGGTTCCGGGACGTGATTTCAGCGGTTGAGCTGGGGGCTCTTGCTGCGTCCTGTCGGCGTTTGCGCAGGTGGCGGGGCTGGTGCGGGGTTAGCTGGTTTGCGGGCATGCTGGCGCGCGCTCTGGCCTGGCGTGGCCGGGCGCGGGGGTTCAGCAGTGCGCGCGCGTATCCGGCCCGGGGCTCCTGCGCTCGACGTAGCTCAAGCGGGCTTGGGGTCCCTGCAGCGTTCAACCGGGCTGGTGAGGGGCCCCGGGCGGGTCGGGGAGCTGCCCTGGGTCTCCGGCGAGGTGGTCCTCGACGTCTCTGCGGGCTCGCTCCCCTCGTGGGGAATGGCCTGGGGGAGTTCGCGCGGCCGCTGCTGGCATGCGGTGAGCCGGAGGCCGGCGCGGTGCGTTATGCGGCCATGGCGTGGTGGTGGCCGAGTTCGCCGGCCGCGATCCGGGCATCCCAGCAGGTGCCGTGCACGGTCAGCGCGTATATCCAGCGCAGCAAGGAGGCGGCGCAGGCGACGCGGGCCTGCTCTGGCATGAGCTTGCTGTCATCGTCGCGGCCGGTCAGCGCGGCGTGCTTGGCGGCCAGGACGTCGCAGTGCCGCAGCACGGCCCAGGTGGCCCGCCAGGCGGCCAGCCGCAGCGCGGGCCGGCCGCGGCGGGAGATCTTGGCCTGGCCGCGGAAGCTGCCGGACTCGAGCTTGTCAAATCTTTTGTGTGAGCTGGGGCAGTCGTTGTCCTTTTGTTATGTTGGTTGGTAGTTTTTCGGTGCCGGGTCAGACGGGGACGCGGTCACCGAATGCGACGGCGAATGCGTTCATGGCCGCTTTCCAGCCGTAAGTCCCTGTTCCGCGTTCTCCTCGTTCGCGGACGAGCCCGTCGCCGTCGATATGCCGGCCGGTGATATTCCTGATGCCGAGGTAAAGCAGTTTGATCGCGGCGTCGTCGCCGGGGAAATGACCGCGGTTCTTGATGATCTTCCTCAGCTGGAAGTTGACTGACTCGATGGCGTTGGTCGTGTAGATGACCTTCCGGATGGCGGAGTCGAATTCAAGGAACGGGATGAACTGGTCCCAGGCCCGCTCCCAGGCGGCGACCAGGCCGGGGCTCTTCTTCCCGAAGTCGCGGCGCAGGTTCTCCAGCGCCGCTTTCGCGGTGGCCTCGTTCAGCGCGGTGTAAATGGGCCGCATCGCCGCGGCAGCCTTCTTCCGGTCCGTCCAGGAAACGTATTTCATTGACGCCCGGATGAGGTGGATAACGCAGGTCTGCACTTTGGCCTTGGGCCAGGTCGCCTCGATCGCGTCGGGCAGGCCGTTGAGCCCGTCGCAGCAGACGAACAGGACGTCCTTGATGCCGCGGTTGCGGAGCTCGGCAAGTACGCCTGCCCAGAACCGGGCGCCCTCGGCCGTGCCCAGCCAGATGCCCAGCACGTGCTTGTACCCGTCCACGTCGACGCCGGTGACCAGGTAGGCGGCCTTGTTGTCCACTGCGCCGCCGTCCCGGACCTTGACCACCAGGGCGTCGATGTAAAGAATGGCGTAAAAAGCGTCCAGCGGACGGTTCTGCCATTCCGTGATCTCGTCAGTGACTACGTCGGTCACCGCCGATACCAGTGCCGGAGAAACCTCCACCCCGTAAATCTCCGCCAGGTGCGCATGAATATCCCGCGTGGTCATCCCGCGGGCGTAAAGCGACAGGATCATGTCATCGACCTGGCCGACGCGCCGCTGCCCTTTCACCACGATCTGCGGCTCGAATACAGATTTCCGGTCCCGGGGCACTATGATCCGCACCGGTCCCGACGTCGTGGTGAGCGTCTTCCCGTAGGAGCCGTTCCGGGAATTCCCCGACCCGTTTCCTGCAGGGTCGCCTTTCACGTAGCCTAGGTGATCGTCCATTTCCGCACCCAGCGCCCGCTCGATAACCCGGGCCGTCAGCTGCCCGATCAGCCCGCCTGGCCCGTCCAGCAGCGAAACGCCGGCGTCCTGCGCGTCAGCGATCATCCTGTCGATCGCCGCGTCGCTAACGAAGTCCGCAAGCCTTTTCGCCGCGGCTTCCTCAGCGGGGAGCACCATTTCCTGCAGGCCCTCACGCGCCACGCCCTCGGCGCCGATTTCCTGGACCTTTCCGGCCTCTTCAGTGCTCACTCAGAGTGTCCTCTCCGCCAGCGCAACATTCGTCACACCGGGATCACCTGCACCCTCTCACACAAATGATTAAACAGGCTCCCGGACTCGTTGCGAGCCGGGGACATCCCGGCATGCTTGACCACCGACGATGAGGACTCGTACCGGCGCAAGTCGCCGGTCTCGGCGAGGATGGCAGCCAGGGTCGCGGCTGACAGGCCGGGGATCCGGCAGATCCGGTCAGCGTCAATGCCGAGCTCGCCAAGCAGCGCGATCATGTCCGCCTCGGCCTGCTCACGGCGGGACCGGGCATACTTCAGGTCCGCCAGCGCGCCGCGGGCCCGGCGTAGCGCCGCCCGCCGCATCCGCGCCACCCCGCGGCCATCGGCCAGCGCCACGAACAGCTGCCGGCAGGTTCCGCCGGCCCGCTGGCCGCCCCAGCCAGGCAGGGCAGCCCGGACCGCGGCAGCGAACGCCGTAAAGCCCATCGCGGTCACCTGGGCCGGGTCGGCGCCGCAGCGTTCCAGCACTACCTCCAGCGACGCCAGCCAGGTCGCAGAGTCAAACGGCTCGCACGCGGCCTCCAGCAGCGCCGGCGCGACCAGGCCCAGCTTGTCCCGCAGCAGCTGCTTCGCCGCGGTCGCGTTCGTGATCAGCTGCGCCCGCCGCCGTCCCTCCTCCCGCAGCTCGGCCCACGCCCCGGCCAGATACTCCGGCTCATAGCAGTGCAGCTCCCGCGCCAGCCGCGCGATCAGCACCGTGTCGCCTTCATCGGTTTTATCCCCGGTCAGGTCCTCCTGCTCCCGCGCCACATGAGTGACCAGCGGCTGCACGCACACGAACGGCAGCCCCCGCGCCGCGCACAGGTCCTGCACCGCCATCCACCCCGACCCCGTCGGCTCGCACGCCACGCTCAGCCCCGCATACCCGGCCGCCCGCGCCTGCCCCGCCGCCCAGTCCAGATGCTGGCCAAGGTCATGCACGCTCACCTGCGGCGACCGCCGCGCCAGCACCTGCCCGTCACCGCCGGTCACCGCCAGCGCCTGCCTCTTCTCCCCCAGATCCAGCCCCGCCACCGCGTTCTCATGCGGCACCAGCGCCCGCAACCTGGCCTTCTTCGCGTTCCGCCGCCGGTCACCCCGCGTGACCCCGCTACCCTTGCTCAAAGGACGTCCTCCTGTCTGCGCCTGGGACACCAAGCCCGCACTATCGCAACAGGAGGACGTTCCCGCAACAAGCGAACCCCAAGAACAAGACCCTCCCGGGCTTCCTCCTATTACTACGCCTTGTGCGGAAATTCACAAGCCGCTTCCGCGGAAACGCACTCTCTTGCATGTTCCGGGTGCGGGTCGACCTGCGGCTCGCCGTCGGCGTGTGCGCGGAGACGGCGCTATTCCCTCGATGAGGTCCTGCCGACGGCGTTTCTCCATCCAAGCCGACTGGCCAATCGTGGCCACGCCGGTAAACCCGACGCCGTCGAGGATAGCGCCGCTAAGGTCGGCTCTTGAGCCGGTGACGGACTTCCATGAGCGCGAAGCCGAGCAGGTTAAGGCCCAGCCATCGGTGCGGGGACGTAGCCCGTTCGTCCGCAGCACCAAGGCCGATTCCCCAGATCCGGTCCTGCGGCGAGGCCTCGACGAGCACCCGGTCACCGGTGCCGAGCAAGAACTCACGCAGATCGGAGTGCTGCCCGAATTTCGCCACGTTCCCGGCGACGACCAGGTCAAAGCGGTGCGCCACCCAGCGCTGCTCCTGGAATGCCCGCACCTGCCGACCCAGCTTCTTCGCCGCTCCGGGGTGCGGCGCCTCCCGGATCCGCGCAGCCATCTCCGCATCGCCGAACAGCAGCGCCTTAGCCGCCATCATGAAATGCTCGGCCGAGGCGTAGACCAGCCCATCGACGGTAAATGCCGCCGGCCACCACTGACTCAGGCACCCCTGGCCAACCCCGCCCCCGGCCGGCGGTCGGTGACCCCAGAACAGCAAGAACTTCGGCTGCGCACCGTCGCGGATCAGGCGGCACAACTCGTCGGTGCTACGCGCAGCGGCGGGAGCTGGCACCATGTCGCTTTGATACCAGAGCATCCCGGACAAGCGCGACATCAATAAGCCGGAGCTCCGCGCTGCGAATCCTCATTCTGCTGCCGTTCGCACCAAGGACACCGCGGCATGCTCAGTGCAGGGATCAGTGGTCGGGTTCGTATTTGAAGGAGAGCTGAAGCTTGGTGCGATAGGTGATCGACCCGCTCTCGTCCAGGTGAATGTCCTGCTTGACGACTTCGGCCACCCGCAGATCGCGGAGCGTCCCCGCGGCGGTCCTGATCGCTTCCGCCGCCGCGTCTTCCCATGACGTGCTGCTTGTCCCGATGATCTCAGTCACCCTGTACACGCTCATGACGCTCTCCTTTGACCACGTGCGGCCCGCTCCGGGGCTGCTGCCGCCAGCTTGTCACAGAGCCACCCCTGACCGGTCATAGATGCGGGCAGTAGCGGTAGTCGTGTGGCTGGTGATCGTATAGTGGCTGCCATGTCGGTTGGGGGGCCAGCGCCGGGCGGGCCGGTGACCTCGGTGGCGGGGGCGATCGCCCGGATGGAGGCGATTGAGGCGATGCTTCCGGCCGCCGATGGGCTGGCCTGTTTCAACCGCATGTACCTGGACGTAACCAGGCAGGTGAACAGCGAGCTTGGTGTGGGCTTCTTCGTCGACCCTGCCTTTATGGCGCACCTGGACGTGACCTTTGCCAACCTGTATCTCGCCGCGGCCGAGGCGGCAGGCACCCCGGGAGCAGTGCCGCTGGCCTGGCGGCCACTGGTAGAGCATCGTGCGGTGGCGGGGATCGAACCGGTCCAGTTCGCGTTGGCGGGCATGAACGCCCACATCAACCATGACCTGCCGATCGCGATGGTCAGCACCTGCGCGGCGCTGGGCACCGCACCGGAGGCGGCGCCGCATTTCGCCGACTACCAGAAGGTCGACCTGCTGCTGGACGGGGCCGAGCAGGCCACCCGGCAATCCTTCGAGACCGCCGCGGAGCTAGCTGTCGACCGCCATCTGAGCGCGGTGGCCACCCTGGTCGGCAACTGGACGATCACCAGCGCCCGGGACCTGGCCTGGACCAACTGCCTGCTGCTGTGGGCGCTGCGCGACAACCCGATCGGGCGGCCGCTCTTCCTTGACGCCTTGGCCGCCTCCACAGCCCTCGCCAGCCAGATGCTTCTGGTGGCGGTCTTACGCTAACCGTTTTGAGGTTATTGAGGCTCGCCACCAATTCCGCAGGCTCCGAGCCGAGCGAACCGGGAAATGCTCCTACACGAGCACATTGTTGATAATCCCGGAGAAAAGCCTGAGAATCAGGGTCATTCATACGCATCGAACCTGCACAGCGAGGTTGGATGGAACTTGGTACTCCTCATGTGACTACCACATGGCACCCGTGGAGGCGACTACAGCAGGTCCACCGCTGGAGGCGAGTGCAGCAGGTTCAGGGGTGGATGAAGCAGCGTCGATCAACCATCGACATGGTGCTGAGTATCACGCTGGCCTTGCTGGTGACACTGGGACCGCTGACCGCCCTGGGGCGGTGGACCGCCGCGCATGGTTCGGCCGGTGCGTGGATTTACCTTTCTTTCGCCCTGCCGCAGGGCTGGGCAATGTGGGTAATGGTCAATACGCTGCTCAGGCCTGGCCTCGTAAGCGGGAGCCTTGAAGTGGCCGCCGACGGCGAAGAAGCCCGCAGGCGCGAGGCGTCTGCCGGTCGCTGGCTACGGTGGTCGACCCTGTTCGTCCTGGCCGTTCAGCAGATACCGCTGCTTTACTACGATCACGAATTGGATACTCTCGAGGCTTCCGGATGGCTGGTGCTCCTCGTAGGCCTCGAATTGGCCGGTCGCGTTCCGGTCAAGTTGCGCCAGGCGGTCCAGCGGCTGGAAAGCCGGGAAGTAATCGGCCCCGCCGAACGGGTCGAGGACCTGATGCGCGGCCTGGAGCGAACTGGGCATGTCTGGGCGGTGGCTAGCGGTTGGTGCGTGGCCGGCATCTTGCTGATCACTTCGCCGGCGGCGCTGCTTGCGGTGAGTCGGTCCCCGGCTGAGGGACTGACGATTTCGGACTTGGCGTTGCTCATTGTCGCGGGCGGGGTGGCCGGGAGCTGGCTCGGCCGCATGGTTGGATACGGTCGGCGATTTCGTAAAGCCCTGCGCACGGAGGATCTTCACCTCCAGGTGATCCTGGGGCATCCGGATGGAGCGGGCGGGCTCGAGCCAATCGGCGACTTCTATCTTTATCAGTCGCTGACGGCAAGCCTTCCCGCGATCTTCCTGGGCGTCTGGATGCTGCTTATCTCTCTGGGTGGGGCGAGTCGGCTCCTGGCGCCTTACCGGCCATATCTTGATCAGTACCTCTGGCTGCTGCCGCTGGCGATGCTCTTCGAGATCCTCGTGTTCGTCCTGCCGATGAGTTCGGTACACCAGGCGATGAAATCGCGGAAAGAACATGATTTCCTGGCCAAGGCGGACAGCCTTTCTCCTGCCATCGCGGCCGCGCAAGCTGGCCTGGACAGTAACACTAGCGAGAAGCTGGAAGCGGGCAGGAAGCTCCTAACTCAGCTTACCGAGCGCTACCAAGAGCTACACAAGGCTCCTACTTGGCCGATTGACTCGTCCATCCGCCGCCGGTTTACCTGGAGAAATCTCGGGCTACTGCTACCCTTTATTGGCTATCTCATTGGCCACCTGGCATTCTGGCAGCAGGTTTCGGATGTGCTCAAAGGATGAAGCTATTGGTCGTTACGGGAATATCCCGGATACGTAGTCGCTCTGGATTTCTCCGGCGGCTCGGGCGCCCTCCTCGGCTCCGCCTTCCATGAATCCCTGGAAGTTGATCGAGCAGTGCTCGCCCGCGAAATGGCACTTCGCTTGCCGCAACTTCTCCAGGCCGGCGACAGACGTGTACTGACCTATCGTCCAGCAGGCGTAGGAGCCCAGCAGGCTGGGATTACGCCACGGGGCGGAGAGGGTGACGATGCCGTTCCAGGACGGCGTTATGCCGGGGAAGAACGCCTCGAGCAGGGACAGGGTACTTTCGGCGTAGGTATTGAGAGAGGCTTGATCGTCCTTCGTGAACGAGGCTCCGATCGTTCCTCCGGCGTACCGGACCATGATGCCGGTGGCGCCCGCCTGCCCGCGGGTGACGTCCCAGCCGCCCTGGAAGGCGGTGTCGACGTAGGTGGTGCCGTCGTTGGCGATCCCCCACGGCTGCCCGGACTGGTTCCAGTAGCGCGAGCTGAACTGGAGCTGGAGCTTGCTGTTGGTCCCGTAGCCGAGATTGTCAATGGCGTAGGTCTTCGGGGAGCTGAACCCGGCCGCGTTGAACGTGAGCCCGCGCAGCACGGAGAACGGCAGGGTCAGGATGACGCGGTCGAAGACCCGGGTGAACGTCCCGCTCGGCCCGTTAAAGGTCAGCGTGTAGGTGCCGTCGGCGTTCTGCGCGATGGCGGTCATCTGGGTGCTGAGGTTGATCGTGCACTGCGGCATCCGGGTCGTGAGCAGGCTGGCGATGGCCTGGGGAAGCTGCTGGTTCCCGCCGGTGATGTGGTAGCGCTCGTCGGAGGTGCCGTAAATGGAGAAGGTGACGGGCTTGGGCTGGAAGCCCAGCAGGTAGACGATATTGAGCGAGCTCTGGACGGTTGAGTCGAGCCCGTACTCGGTGAGATAGGCCGAATCGAGCAGCGCGCCCATGTTAGAGCTGTGCCCGCCCGGTACGTACGTCTCGATCCACTGATAGTTGCTCATGTGGTCGAGGTTGTAGCCGGCGGTGTTATAGGAGTTGTACAAAGTCGGGTAGCCGGCGGCATGGATCTGATTCTTCAGCGTGGTGTAGACCGGACCGAAATCCGTTACCGCCTGGGAGTACGGGTAGTACTTGCCGAAGAGGTAGTACAGATCGGTCGATCCGGCCGGCTGGGCCGCCAGAAGGTCGGTCAAATGCAGGTTAAAGCGCGAGGCCAGATTCATGATCGTCGTGTGGGCGCTGTCGATCAGTTCACCGCATTTCTCGCTGACCTGGCCATTGGCCCAGCTGGTGGTGTCGGAGTGCATCCGCCCGCCGATATAGTTCTGCGCCTCGAAGATGGTTGAGGCGTAGGGCTGGACCTTGTTGGTACCGTCCTGCAAGGTGAGCGCGGCATTCAGGCCCGCGATACCGGCCCCGATAATCGCTATCCGGGGGGTGGTCCTGGCCGCCGCCGAACTTCTTGGGTCCCGGAGTACCGCAGGACCGATTACGGCGCCCGTCGCGCCGAGCGCGCCGACCTTCAGGAGCTCGCGCCGGGTGAGGCCCGCTTTGCGCCGCGTCTCTTGCCGCTCGGCCTGCAACTCCTGGACGGTGCAGCCCACTTGTTCGGCGGCGTAGTAATCGCGGGAAATTCCCTGCAGGACACGCAACAACGGCGTACGCGCTCCCATTGTCCCTCCTTAGCTCTGTCCTTCTGCGGGCCGTGTGGTCAAGCGCCGCACCACGCCGTCCCGGCTCATTTCCATTCACTGTTACAGCCCCGGCCGCTTCATACAAGGGGCTCATGAATTGACCTTGCGCCGCAGTGACTTGGCCGCCCGCGATATACCCTGGCACCATGGGCACATGACCGATCGCGCGATGGTGAGCCGGTGGCTGGCAGATTATGAGGCCGCGTGGCGGGCGCCAGGCACCGAGGGCCTGGCGAGAGTCTTTGCTGACGACGCCAGTTACCTGCGATCCCCCTACAAAGAGCCCGATGTCGGTCTGGGCGCGATCAGCCGGATGTGGGATCAGGAGCGGGACGGCCCGGGTGAGATCTTTACCCTCGCCACCGAGATTGTGGCGGTCGATGGCGCTACGGCCGTGGTTCGGGCCGAGGTTCGGTACGGCGATCCGGTCCACCAGGAGTACCGGGACCTGTGGGTGATGCGGCTGGGTGACGACGGACGGTGCACCTGGTTTGAGGAATGGCCGTACTGGCCTGAGCAGCCTTACCAGGTCGGCGACCTTTCCTCGTAGCGTCGGCGCGGTGGCTGGTGCGCCCGTCCGGGCCTGGGTCTACGATCTTGTGAACCGCAGTGGTCTCCAGCCTGTGAGCGAGGGGAATCATCGATGGCGCTGTACATGTACCAGGCGTCCTATACGGCGAAGTCGATGGCGGCCCAGCTCAAGGATCCGCAAGACCCCGTGGACGCGATCAGGTCGGCGCTGGAGGACGTGGGCGCCACGATCGTGGTGGCCGGCTTTCCGTTTGGCGAGTATGACGTGCTCGTCGTGTATGAGGCACCGGATGATATGACCGCAGCCAGCGTCGCGATGGCAGTGGCCGCCGCGGGCGAGGTCAAGTCGGCCAAGACCACGCGCGTGCTCAGCGGGCAGGAATGGGTCGAGTCGCTGCGCAAACGCCATATCGTCAGCACCCGGAAGGCGCCCTAGCCGCACGACCTTGGGGGGTCATCTGGCCGGAGCTCTTCTAGAACCCGGGTGCAGTCAGATCAAGCCTTCTCGACGGGGAGTACCTCGAAGGCTGGGTGTTTGGGGGCGATGGCCCGGATCTGGTCGTCGCTCGAGTCTGGGCCGGTGCCCTCGAAGAAGATCCCGACCTCTGCCTTCCACCTCTTCAGGTAGGCGCGCAGCACCGGGACCTTCTCGTCGTCGGTGAGTTCCCGGCCGCGGAAGCCCTCGGCGCGCCTGCCGACCCGGAGTTCACCGGTGCCGACGACGCGCAGGTTGCGGACCCACTGCGTTTCGCCGCGGGGCGCGACGAGGTAACGGCGGCCTTCGTGGGTGAGCAGGTTCACGGGCGTGGTACGCCACTGACCGCTCGTCCGGCCTTTCACCGCAAGGACCCGCGAGCCGAGAACGCTGATGCCCTGCCGGGTAAGCAACGCCACCACCTGGTTGAAGACATTCCGCGTGAACCAGCCGGGGGCACGGTAGTAATCGGTCATACCGCCACCCTAGCCAGGGCGCAGCAGGCGGTCGCTAGCTGAAACCGCGGTGTGCGGACGGGATCGTGACGTCGATCGCCAGAGCGGTCACGTTGGGGCCGACGTCGCTCGTCATGGACGCGTCTTTCCATGTGAGCCGATGCCTAGTCCGGCCGCGTCGGGTCGGCTGGACACGTCACGTACAGCGGCTGCCGCCGTCGACCTGCCAGGTCCGGTCGGGTCCCTGGATGACGTGCAGGGTAATCGCGCCGGACTCCACTGTCGCGGTGCCGCCGCTGCGGGTGACCTGACGCCAGCGCGTGGCGGGGATGCCCGGGAGGTCACCGTGCCCCGCGAACCAGGTGGCGGCCGCCGTCGGCGTCGGCTGACCACCCCGGTCTGAGACTAGCGAGAGCGCGAATGCTGATCCGTGCGAACAAGTTGAGCTCGTGGTGTGGACTACTGGCGCCGGAATAGCCGGGGCAGCCTGCGATCCGCACGCCGCGATAGCCAGCAGGCCGGCGGATAGGCAGCTGCCCGATACTCCCTTGGCCCAGCGCATGTCTCTCTGACGCACGAACGCGCCCGGAGGATCCCGCCACTTTCGCTGCGTGAGGCCTGCGACTACCTCAGCCAGCGGAAGATCTGCGGGCCTAGACGGGCCAGCGGCTCGACTAGCTCGCGTTCCTCGTAGGACAGGTGAGACAGGAGCGAGTCGGTGAGCAGGTCCACGGCGGCCTGGACCTCGGCGATGGCGGCCGGGTCGCGCACCATTGAGACCAGGGCCCTGTCGATCCGGGCGAGGATCCCGGCGATCGCCTCGTGCTCCTCGCTCAGCCTGGCGACGACGGGCGCGAGACCGCGGTCGGCCCGTCGCAGGTCGGGGAACATCGCGGTATCTTCCAGCGTGTGGTGCATGCCGACGAACCGGCAGTAGCTCTGGCAGTAGGCGCCCAGGGTCCACTCGTTCTGCTTGACGGTCAGCGCGTTGATCGCGGAGCGCGCCATTCCGGGGTCTAGGCTCCCGGCTGCCACCTGGACGATCATGTCGCGAAGCTGGGTGAGCTCGCCGCGCAGGTGATCGTGCACGCGAATCAGGTCGCGGGCGAAGGCGCGGCCCTCGTCGCTGTAACGGGCGGTGGCCTCGCGCGGCAGGCCGGTCGGACGGGCCGACTCATCCCAGACGGTCACGCTACTGATCCGCTGCCCGCTGTCCGGGGTCGACTCGACGCCGAGGTCCTGGTTGGCGGAGTGTGGGGCCGTCGCATACCCGGCGGACTGCGGGGCCGTCGCATAGTCCGCAGCCCGTGTAGCCGTGGCGGACACGGGCGGAGTGGCTTGCGCATGCTGGGCCGGTGTCGCGGTGTCGGGCTGTTCCCGCTCGTGCTCCACCAGTTCGCGTACCGCGGGCGCTACCTCCTGGGCAAACAGCTCCAGGTCTGCAGGCTCGTCACCGGTCAGGATGAATGCGCTGATGCCCTCGGTGAGCGCGAGCTCGGCGAGTTGCTCCGCCCAGACTTTCGGCGGCCCTTGGAGGAAGTCGCCGTCCGGGGTACTGAATGACCCGGCGACGTTGTACATCCGGCGGATCGCAGCTGGCGGACGGCCCGCTGCGGCGGCGGCCTCGTCGATGATCTCGTTCATCCGGGTGAGCTGCTCCGGCGGCGCGTACGGCG
Source organism: uncultured Actinomycetes bacterium (assembly GCA_963795795.1). GTDB lineage: Bacteria > Actinomycetota > Actinomycetes > Streptosporangiales > Streptosporangiaceae > Palsa-504. The sequence continues at coordinate 11,971 of CAWCJS010000008.1, forward strand.
AGCTGGGCAGCCAGCCGTCGGCCAGCTCGCCGGTCAGCTGGAGCATGCGAAGCTTGTAGGAGCCGAGCCAGATGCCCACGGGATGCACGGGGAACGGGCCGGGCCGCGCCCCAGCCAGCCGGTAATGGTCGCCCGTCAGCCTGACCCCTCGGCCCGGCGTCCAGAGGGCCCTGATCACCGCGATGGCCTCGCGCAGGGCGGCAACCGCGTCGGCCGGGCTGCGGCGCGGACCGTCCATCGCCGCGATTGCTTCCCAGAACGCGCCCGCTCCCAGCCCAAGCTCCGCCCGGCCGCCGCTGAGGATGTCCAGGCTCGCCACCGCGCGGGCCAGCATGGCGGGCGGCCGCAGCGGAAGGTTTGCCACGTTCGGGAAGACCCGGATCCGTGACGTGCGGGCGGCGATCACCGACAGGAGCGTCCAGGTGTCGAGGAAGGCTGGCTGATACGGATGGTCCTGGGCGCTGACCAGGTCGAGGCCGAGCTGTTCCGCGCGCACGGCCAGCCGCAGCGTCGTCTCGGCCTGCTCGGCGGCGGGGGTCAGGAAGCAGCCGAACAGCAGGTCGTGACCGTAATCCGGCATCCGCGTCCCTCCGTCAGAGATTAATCTGTCCGAAAGACAATATAGCTAACAGATTATCTGCTGTGCACATCACCGTATGATGAGGGCATGACGTCAGCGCCCGCATCGCCCGGGACCCCGGACCGCGTGTCCGGCGACCTTGGCTGGGCGCTCGCCGTGGTGTTCCGCGGTTACGTCAAGGCCGCGGACGCGGTGGCGGAGGGCCTGCCCGGCGGGCACCGGGCCTACCAGATCCTGTCCGCGGCGGCCCGCGATGAGCCGGGCAGCCAGGCGGCGCTCGCGCACTTGCTCGGCATCGACCGGACCGTCATGACCTACCTGCTGGATGACCTGGTCCGCGCTGACCTGGTCGAGCGCCAGCCGGACCCCGACGACAGGCGCAACCGCCGGGTCGTACTGACGGCCCACGGACGGGACGTGCTGGCCGACCTGGACGAGCGATTCCGTCGGGCCGAGCAGCACCTGCTGGCCGGTCTGGATGCCGGGGCCCAACAGGCGTTCCGCGACCTGCTCTGCGCGGTGGCCGCGCACGTCAATGACCTGGATCCGGTCGCGACGGCCTGCGACGCGGCGCAGGAGATCAGCCGGCGCACGGATCAGCCGACCGGGACTGCCGGCGCCAGGTCGTAGCGCGCCGCGTAGTAATAGGACGACGCGCTGGGGGCGGTTGTCCTGCGGGGATGTGGTTGGGGTGGGAACGTCCTCCGGGTGCGGTTTCCGCGGAAACGCCTCGCGCAATTGCGTGGAGACGTCTGATGGGCGGCGGGTCCCGATAGGTAGCGGCCTGATGGACAAAGGCCCAGCGTAAGCGTGGTTGTCCCCCGGGCTATTTGAGCGCGCGTGAACCATCGCTTCTGGCGGCCCGTATCCCGTAGCGGACAGGGGATTACGAAAAGGGAGCGGTCAATGGGTGTTAACTGGCGTGGAGTAGCGCTCGGCGTGGTGTCAGGCGCGCTGCTGGCAGGGGCTTTGTGGGGTGCGTCGCCGGCGTCGGCCGCGTCGCAGCAGGCTCGCACGGCTACGGTCGTATTCCGGGCACAGCACATTTCCAGCGTCCGCGGGCTGGTGCTCGTGGAGGGGCCGGGCCTGGTGGTATACACCTTCACCGGTGACCGGAAGGGCCACGCGAGCAACTGTCACGGGTCGTGCGCGGCCATCTGGCCGCCGATCCGCGGCATCCCGGCCGTGGCGCACGGCACGAAGATCCCGGGGAAGTTCGGCAGGATCAACGGCCAGATCACCTTCAACGGCTTGCCGCTGTACGGGTTCGCCGGCGAGAAGTCGCACCAGAACTTCGCTAACGGGCAGTTCCCGGTCGTCCGGGTGCCTTAGCGTCGGGGTTTTACCGGCGGGTTACTTCGTGAAGCCGTCGGCGCCGACGGTGACCTCGGCGGTCTGCTGCTCCGCCACGAGCGGGCGGGGGCGGCCGTCGAGGTCGAGGACCGGGGTGGCCTCGGTGTACCAGGACGGGATGACCGGGTGGCCCCAGAAATCCCGGCGCCTGGGGTCGCGGACGGACCAGCGCAGGACCGGGTGGTCCGGGTCGCCGGTGAAGTAGTCGCTGGTGTAGATCTCCACCCGGTGGCCGTCCGGGTCGCGCAGGTAGACGTAGAAGGCATTCGAAACGCCGTGCCGACCCGGGCCGCGCTCGATGTGCGACTCCTCTTGCAGCGAGCCGAGGATGTCGCAGATGCGCAGGACCTGGTGTGACTCGTGGGCGAAGAACCCCAGGTGGTGCAGGCGCGGTCCCTCTCCCCCGGTGAACGCCACGTCGTGGACCGTCTGCTTGCGGAACATCCAGGCCGCGTACAGGGTCTCGCCGTCCTCGATGGTCTCGGACAGGCCGAACCCGAGGGAGCGGTAGTAGTCGTAGGCGGCGCGCACGTCGGGGACCACGATGTTGAAGTGGTCCAGCCGTGCCACCTCGGCGCCGCGACGGAGGTCGTAGCGCTGCTGGAGGCGCTGCGGGTGGGCGGCGGAGAAGAAGAACTCGACCGTGAAGCCGAGCGGGTCCTCGGCGCGGACGGACTCCCCCACGCCCGGGGTTACGCCTGCGAGGACCCGGTCGGTCCGCAGGCCTAGCTCCGTGTAGAACGCCTCGGCGAGGTCTAGGTCGGCGGGGGTCCGCACCCGGTAGGCCAGGCGTCCGGCGGCGGGCTCGGGGCCCTCGCGCAGGATCAGGTTGTGGTGCGTGAGCTCGTCATACCCGCGCAGGTAGAGCGCGTCGTCCGTCTCCTCGGTGATCACGAAGCCGAGCAGGTAGACCCAGAACCACCGGGCCTTCTCCAGGTCGGTGACGACCAGTTCGGCGTAGGCGGCCCGGACGATGTCGGGGGGGATCAGTGCCATGGTCAGGCTCCGAACCGGGGGACGTGGGTGTCCCCCAGCGGGATGTGGACGATACGGGATTCAGTGTAAAAGTCCAGGCTGTGCGGCCCGCCCTCACGGCCGAGGCCGCTGGCCTTGACCCCGCCGAACGGGGTCCGCAGGTCCCGCACGTTGTGCGAGTTGATCCAGGTCATGCCGGACTCGACCGCGTGCGCCACGCGGTGCGCGCGGGCCAGGTCGGACGTCCACAGGTACGCGGCCAGGCCGTAGGAGGTCGCGTTGGCCAGGGCGATCGCTTCCGCCTCGTCGTCGAAGGGGGTAACGCACACCACCGGGCCGAAGATCTCCTCGCGGAAGATCCGCATCGACGGCGTTACGTCGGCGAAGACCGTCGCGGCCAGGTAGTTCCCCGACGGCAGGACCTCGGGCCGCGCGCCGCCCGCGATCAGGCGCGCGCCTTCGTCCAAGCCGACCTGGACGTAGGAGAGAACCCTGGCGTAGTGCTCCGGGTGGACCAGCGCGCCGATCTCCGTCGCCGGGTCGGAGGGGTCACCCACGCGGATGTTCGCGGCGCGGGCCCCGAGTTGGTTGACGAGACGGTCATAAATCGCTCGTTCGGCCAAAATGCGGGAACCGGCCGTGCACCTCTCACCATTCAGCGAGAAGACGCCGAACAGCGCGCTGTCGACCGCCCGGTCCAGGTCAGCGTCAGCGAAGATCACGCACGGGGACTTGCCGCCCAGTTCCATGGACAGGCCCTTGAGGTGCGGCGCGGCGGCCGCCATGATGGTCTGCCCGGTGGTGGTCTCGCCGGTGAACGAGATGCGCGGGACGCCGGGGTGCGCGACCAGCGCGGCGCCGGCCACCTCGCCGATCCCGTGGACCAGGTTGAACACGCCGTCGGGCAGGCCCGCCTCGGCCATGATCTCGGGCAGCAGGCTGGCCGAAAGCGGCGTCCACTCGGCCGGCTTGAGCACGACCGTGCAGCCCGAGGCCAGGGCCGGGGCGAGCTTCCAGGTTTCCAGCATGAACGGGGTGTTCCAGGGGGTGATCAGGCCCGCCACCCCGGCTGGCTGGCGGATCACGTAGCTGAACTGCGTGCCGCCGGCCCGGAACGCGTCCTCGTGCAGCGTCACGGCCAGGTCGGCGAAGAAGCGGAAGTTCTCCGCGGCGCGGGCGGCCTGGCCGCGGGCCTGGGTGATCGGCAGGCCGGTGTCGAACGTCTCGAGTTCGGCGATCCGGGGGCCGCGCGTCTCGATGGCGTCGGCGACGGCGTTCAGGATGGAGGCCCGCGCCCGGCCGGGGAGGTGCGGCCACGGGCCGTTGGTGAAGGCGGCCGTGGCGGCGGCGACCGCGCGGTCCACGTCCTCGGGGCCGCCTGCTGCGACGGTGGCGTAGGGCTGGTTGGTGACGGGGTCGGCGACCTCGAACGTGGCGCCGTCCGCGCTGGCGGCGGGGGCGCCGCCGATGTAGTGGTCGAGCTTGGCGGGCAGGCCGGGCGGGGTGTTGGCCATGCTGGTCAGCCCTGCGCCAGGGCGGTTACCGGGGCGTTGAGTACTGGTGAGCCCGCGCGGAGGAGTTCCATCACCTTGCGCTGGCCGGCGTCGCTGAGCCCAGCCAGCGGGGGCCGGACGTGCGCTGAGGCGAGCAGGCCCGCCTGGTGGAGGACCCACTTGGCGGGGGCGGGGTTGGTCTCGGTGAAGATCAGGTCGACGAGCGGGTGCAGCGCGTAGTGGAGGTCCCGCGCGGTGTCCTGGTCTCCGGCCTGCCAGGCCTCGTACATGCGGGCGACGGCCTGCGGGGCGATGTTCGTGACCGCGCTGACGAAGCCGGTGCCGCCGAGGGCGAGCAGCGGGAGGCAGAGGAGCTCGATGCCGGACAGGACCACCGTGTCGCGGCCGCACAGGTGCAGGACGCGCGAGAAGTGCTCGAAGTCCCTGGTGGTCTCCTTGATCCCGGCGATGTTGGCGTGCTTTGCGCGGAGGCGCGCGACGGTCTCGGGCGCGATGTCGACGGCGGTGCGGGACGGGACGTTGTAGATGAGCACCGGCAGGTCGGGGTGCTCCCCCGCCACCGTGTCGTACCAGGCGAACAGGCCCTCCTGGGTGGGCCGGGCGTAGTACGGGGTGATGACGAGTACCGCGTCGGCGCCGATTTCTTGGGCATGAGCGGTCAGCTCGAGGGTTTCGTCCAGCATGGCCGAGCCGGTGCCGGGCAGGAACGGCACCCGGTCGGCGATCTGTTCAGCCGCGATATCCATGGCCGCGATCCGCTCCTGGACCGTCTGCGCGCTCGGCTCCCCCGTCGACCCGCCTAGCGAGATGCCGTGCGAACCGGATTCCAGTTGCCAGGCGATCAGAGTGCGCAGGCCGTCGGTGTCGAGCTTGCCGTCCGCGGTGAACGGCGTGACCACGGGGGCGATCGACCCGCGGAGGGTGTTCGGCGGATCGGAGCGGAACCTCACGGGGGCGCCTGTTCCTGGAGCCAGGCGTCGTAGGCGGGGCGCCAGCGGTCGGTGAGGGGGTAGAGGCCGGCGAGGGGCTCGCCCTGGGCGACCTGGGTGGTGATGAAGTCCTCCTGGCGTTCTTGCTCTCGGGCGTCTTCGAGGATCTCGGCCGCGAGGGCAAGCGGGAGCACGACCACGCCGTCGGCGTCGCCGACCACGATGTCGCCGGGCTGGATCGTGACCCCGGCGCAGGCCACGGTGACGCCGGTCTCCCAGGGCACGTGCCGCCGACCGAGGACGGCCGGGTGGACGGCGGCGTGGTAGACGGGGATCTCGAGGCGCGCGAGGGCCGCGCTGTCCCGGATCGCGCCGTCGGTGATGACGCCGGCTGCGCCGCGGACCTGGGCACGCAGCGCGAGGATGTCGCCGATCGTGCCCGCGGTGTGCTCGCCGCGCGCCTCGACGACCAGCACCTCGCCCGGGCGGATCTCCTCGATGGCACGTTTCTGGGCGTTCATCCCGGCGGCGTGGGTGGCGGACAGGTCCTCGCGCAGCGGGAGGTAGCGCAGCGTCCTGGCGTAGCCGGTCATCCGGGTCTGCGGTCGGGTCGAGCGGAGCCCGTCCAGGGTGAAGCCGTTCAGGCCGCGCTTGCGGAGTTGCGAGGCCAGCGTCGCGGTGGACACCTCGCGCAGACCGGCGAGGATCTCGGCGTCGCGGGCTCCCGGGGTGTGGGCCGCGCCGTAGGCGGCCGCCCGCTCGGCGTCGTCGGCGCGCGGCATGGCGCCGGGCGGGTCGAGCGCGTAGTCCGCCTCGACGATGGTGCTGCGCAGCCGGCCCGAGGAGTAGTTGCCCGCGCTGACCTCGACTTCGACCTCGTCGCCCGGGCGGACCACGGTGGATCCGGTCGGGGTGCCGGTCAGAATCACGTCGCCGGGGTCGAGGGTGACGAGCCTGGACAGGTCGGCCACGATGTCGTCGAAGCCGAAGAGCATGTCCCGCGCGGGCCAGGCATCCTGGGCCAGTTCGCCGTTCACCCAGGTCCGGAGCCGGAGGGCGGCCAGGTCCACGGCGCGGGCGACGAGCAGGCGCGGGCCGACCGGGGTGTAGCCGTCGAGGCCCTTCGACCGCAGGTTGGAGCCCCGGTCGGCGTAGCGCAGGTCGTAGACGCCGAAGTCGTTCGCAGCGGTGATAAAGGCCACGTGGTCCCAGGCCTGGGTCCGGCTGACCCCGCGAGTCGGCGTTCCGATGACTAGTGCTACCTCGCCCTCGAAGGCCAGGAGCTCGCAGCCGGGCGGGCGCGCGACGGGGTCGCCGCTCTCGGCCAGCGATGAGGTGGGCTTGAGGAAGTACGAGGGCCAGGGCGGGGTCGTGCCGCGTTCGGCCGCGCGGCTCCGGTAGCTCGTGTGCACCGCGATGATCTTGCCGGGCACGCGCTCCAGGGCGGTCATGGTGGGAAGCATCATATCGGGCCTGGTTGGGGTGGGCTGGGTGCTAGGCGGGGGCGGGCACCGGTCAGGTGGCCTGGACGGCCGACTTGAGGAGCGTGACGGTCTGATCCTGGGTAAGCGCGCGGCCGGCGGCCAGCTCGGCGTCCCAGGCGTGGCGGGCGACGGCGGCGCGGGCCGGAGCGGTGAATCGCTCGAGCAGGATCACGTCCGTGGGCGCGATCTGGATGCCGGTCTTCTGCCGGAGGGCCTCCGCCGCGCCCACCAGGCGCGCCGCCTGCAAGCCGTCGCCGAGCTCAGCGGTGATGCAGGCCGACAGCTCCAGGACGTTGGCCAGGAAATCGGGGTCGCCGGAGCTGATCACGTAGTCGAGGGTGCGGGACAGCAGCTCGCTGGCCTCCCGCGGACGGCCCGCGCGCAAGCTGACCATGGCCAGCGACTGCCGGTCGATGGCCACTCCGAACACATCCCCGCTGCCCTCGTCGATGGCGAGCGCCTCCTCCAGCGCTCGCGTGGCGCGGTCGAAGTTGCCCGCAGCGCTTTCCAGCTGGCCCAGGTTGGACAGCGCCGTAGCGAGCCTGCCCTGGTGGCCGAGCTTGCGCGCGATGGCGATGCTCTCCTCCAGCACGGAACGCGAGGCGTCCATCTGGCCGAGGTGATGGAGGCTGATACCGAGACTGTTGAGCTCCCGGGCCTGCTGGACCTGATCGCCGAGCTGGCGCCAGATGGCCAGGCTGCGCTCGAAAAACGGGCGCGCCGCGGCGTCGTCGCCTTGTTCGCTGAGCAGCAGCCCCAGTCCGTGGGCGACCGTGGCCAGGGGTGCCCCGGCTTCCTCAGAGGTCAGGTCGAGAGCCCGCTCCAGCCACCGCCGCCCTTCGGTCGTGTGACCGTGGTGGTACCAGAACCCGGTCAGCGCCTGGACCAGCCGCAGGCCGATAGCGGTCCAGGCCGGGTCGGCGGGCTGGGTCCCCAGGGACCAGGCCAGGGCGGCGCGCAGGTTGTCGTGCTCGGCCTCAAGGCGGTCCATGGCCGCCAGATGCTCGGAGGTGTTGAGTTTCTCCTTGGCCTGTTCGGCGAACTCCGTGAAGTGTTCGGCGTGCCGGAGCCGGGTTGCTTCGAGCTCCCCGGCCTCGGTCAGGCGCTCAAGCGCGTAGGCGCGGATCATCTCCAGCATGCCGATCCGGGGTTCGCCGTCGGGGCCTTCGGTGACGGTGACCAGGCTGACGTCCATCAGCTCGGCGGCGGCCTCCAGCGGGTCGCCTTCCTGATCGGCGACGGCGGCGAGCGCGTCCAGGTCGCAGCCGCCGGCGAACACGCCCATCCGGGCCAGGACGGTCGCGGTGGCGGGGGCCAGCAGGTCATAGCTCCAGCCGATGGTGGCGCGGAGCGTCTGCTGCCTGGAGGGCCGCCCGGCGTCGGCGGCGGCCAGCGGCAGGCTGGACCCGAGCCGGGCCAGCAGCGCCTTCGGCGCGAGCAGGCGGGCCCGCGAGGCGGCTAGCTCGATGGCCAGCGGCAGCCCGTCCAGCCGCCGGCAGATCGCGGCGACGTCGGCGGCGTTGCCCTCGGTCACCTCGAAACCAGGCCGGACCAGGCCCGCCTGCTGGACGAACAGCCGGACCGCGGCGGTCGCGGCGACGTCCCCGGCACCGGCCGCCTCGGCCGGGACCGACAGCGGGGGCACTGGCACTTCATGCTCCCCAGGGAGATGCAGGGGCCTGCGCGAGGTAGCGAGCACCACCAGGCGGGGGGCGGCGGCCCGGAGTTCGGCGACGACCCCGGCCGCGCCGGGCAACTGCTCCAGGTTGTCCAGCACCAGCAGGAGGCGCCGGTCCCGCAGGTGCGCCGTCACCGCGAGCGCATCGTCGCCCTCGGCGCGCAGGTCCCCGGCGATGGTCTTCCACATCACCTCCGGGTCCTGGACCGAGGCCAGGGCCACGAAGTAGACGCCGTGCGGGAACGCGTGATCCAGCGACGCGGCCGCGGCGATGGCCAGCCGCGTCTTGCCCACCCCGCCCGGGCCGGTCAGCGTGACCAGCCGGAACTGCGGGTCGGTGAGGGCTGTGAGCAGATTGTCCAGGTCGGCCTTCCGGCCCACCAGCGGTGTCGCCGGGGTGGGCAGGCTCGTGGGGGCGCCGAGGCTCTTGAGCGGTGGGAACGTCTCCGCCAGCCCGGGCCCGGTCAGCTGGAGGATGCGCTCAGGCTCCTCGATGTCCTTCAGCCGGTGGAACCCGAGATCGGATGCGCCTACTCCGAGTGGCACGTCCGGCTCGGCTAGCCGCCAGGCTGCCTCCGACAGCACCACCTGACCGCCGTGGGCCGTGGCCGCGATCCGGGCCGCCCGGTGCACGTCCATGCCGACGTAGCCGTTCTCGTACGGGTTCGGCTGACCGGAATGCATCCCCATCCGGATCCGCACCGCGGCGTCGTCGGGCCACTCGTGCCGGCCCAGCGCCTGCTGGGCGGCCACGCAGCATCCGACCGCGTCGGCCGCGGACGTGAACACCGCGAAGAAGCTATCCCCCTCCGTGCCGAGCTCCAGCCCGTGGTTCCGGGCGATGGCCGACCGCATGATCGTCCGCTGCGCCGACAGCGCGTCCGCGTAGCGCTCGCCGAGCCGGCCGAGCAGCAGGGTCGATCCCTCGATGTCGGTGAACAGCAACGTGACCGTCCCGGTGGGAAGCTCGCGCTGGCCGCCGGGAAGGGGGCGGGTCGCGCCCGCGCCTAGCCGGGCCGCGGCTGCTGGCGTGCGGGCAGGCGCTGTCTGCGCCCGGGATGGCCCACGGGTCGTGGTCGTAGCCGGGGAGGCCGAACGCCTCCCGCAGCGCTTCGGCGAACTCCCGACAGGTGGGGAAGCGGTCCTGGGCATGCTTGGCCATGCCCCTGGCCAGGACTTCATCGGCTTCGGGGGGCAGGCCGGGCCGCTGGGAGGAGAGCGACGGGGGTGGCGAGGACAGGTGCGCGTAGATCACCGCCATGTCCTGGTCCCGGTCGAACGGCACCACCCCGGTCAGCAGCTCGTACGCCGCGCAGGCCAGCGCGTACTGGTCCGTCCGCCCGTCGACCTCCCGGCCTTCGATCTGCTCCGGGGCCATGTAGGCGACCGTCCCCAGGCGCAGCCCGGGCGTCGTCGCCGCCCCGGACGATCGGCCCTTGCTCAGCCCGAAATCAGCCAGGTAGACGTGATCGGCAGGCCCGGCCGCGCGTCGACCAGCATGTTGGCCGGCTTGACGTCCCGGTGGACCAGCCCCGCCGCGTGCGCGGCGTCCAGCGCCGACGCCATGGGCGAGATGATGGCGGCCGCCCGGGCCGGGGCCAGCGGCCCATCGCGGTGCAGCAGGCTGCGGACGTCGCCGCCGGACACGTAGCGCATCGAGATGAACAGCACGCCGAGCGCCTCACCCGCCTCGTAGACGGGGATGATGTACGGGTCATCGACCGCCGCCGCGGCCCGTGACTCGCTGAGGAACCGGCGCCGGAAGTCCTGGTTGGCCGCTAGCGCCGGAGCCAGGATCTTCAGCGCCACCGGCCGGTCGAGCCGCTCGTCCAGGGCGCGGAAGACGACCGCCATCCCGCCCGAGCCGATCTCTTCCTCAAGGCGGTACCCGGCCATCCGCGAGCCAGCGGAGAAGGCAGCCGGCACGCCGCCGGCACGCCCGGGCAATTCCTCGCCCACCCAGTCCTCCAGCGTTCGGCCCCCAGGCCCACCCAAGTATCCGATTCAGCCCGCCCGGCCCGCAAGCGCGGGCCCGATCCAGCGGTCAGCTCACGTGGGCCCAGGTCCTGCGGTTGGCCGCCGCGTAGGCTGACACGTCGCTGATGCCGAATTCGGCGGCGAGCTGCCGGTACGTCAGGCCTTGCGCTCGGCGGGCCCGGAGCTGCCTTACTTTCCTCGTGGTCAGCTTGGCCCGGGGGTTACCCTCGCCGGTGCGACCGTCATAGGAGCGGTGGCATTTCCGGCACCGCGGCTCGAATCGTATCCGGACGTCATTGCTAGCGGGATTCACCGTTGACCAGTCCTGCGCCGACTGGCCACAATCAACGCAGGCGTATCCGGTGGCCGGCCCGCGGGCCTTCTTAACGCGGTGGTGCCATACGTCATAGGACGGGTTTAGGGCTTGGCGGAGCCGCCGGGCCAGCTCGTACCCGCACGCGCGGGAGCAGCTCTTACGGTCGCGCCGGATTAGGGCGAGCGTTCCGCAGACCGGGCAGCGTTTCCGCTCGTATTTGGGTTCCCCGCGCGAGCATCCGCACGACCGCGCGTCGCCGGACTTCAGGGAGGTGATGAGCGGGGTGACCTCTTTCCCGCAATCGCACCGGCACAGCGCGGCCCGGTAGCGTTTCCCGCCCGCCGCGGCCTTGCGCACTTCCCGGATGACGGTGAGCCTCCCGTATTTGTCACCCGGATTAATGACGTGCCTCATATTTCGGACGGTAAGCACAAGAATCGGCGTTCGGTGGTAGCCACGCCGATTGTGTACGCGGCCGATTTATGGCCGGGACGCCAGTGGTAGCGGGGATTCTCGAAATCGAAGCGGCATGAAGCGGGCCTGAACCCGCCTCAATAGTCCCAGCGGACGGTGATCCGCCGCTCGATACCGCGTAGCGGCAAGGACTCGGCCTCGGCCGCGACGGCGTCTTGCTCGGCGGGCGACATACGCCGCCAGGGCTGAACCGTCAGCAGCGCACCCGCACGTCGCCAGGTCCCGGCGATCTCGCCTGCCACGAGGAGGGCACCGGGCCAGACGCGCGGCGTCCAGAGCGCGCCGCGGCGGTCGGCGTCCGGGACCAGGAGGTCGCGATCGGCTCCCTGGAGGAGGAAGTAGGCGTCGCCGCTCGGGAGCAGCCGGACGGGCGCCGCAGGCGCCGGTGCGGCGCGGAAGGCCGCCTCGTCCTGGGTGAGGATCCACGCGTCACCGACCGGCGTCCGGGACGGCGTCAGCGACGTGCCGAGCGCCTCGAAGGCCGCGACGGCAGGCCGCGGGCCGATGCCCGCCCACAAGCCGAACGCCGCTGGCGTGGTTGGACCGTAGACGTGCAGGTACCGGCGCGCGAGCTCGAGGCGGGCGTCGCGAGGGTCGACGTCAGGCGGCGGCACGGACCAGACGTACGGCTGCCGCGCGCCCTCCCAGCGGATCAGGACGGTGCCGGTCGCGGCCGCGTACCTGAGACGGTTAGCGTTGCCCACGCCCATCGCATCCCACGCCTCGCTATGGGTCATCCGCGCGCCGCCGAGGGCGGCGTAGAGGCGGGCCGCGAGGTCCTCCGCCCGCCGCCGACCCTTGGCGCCGTCCGGCAGCGTCCCGAGCGAGAAGACGGCCAGGTCGCGCGCGGCAACGACGAAAACGCTGTACCGCGGTCCCCACAGCTGGACGAGTGAAGGGTCCTCCCACGCGGATGGCTCGGTCCCCTCGACGCGCGCATGGATCGACAACAGGGCGGCCCGCGGCATGCTGTCCTGCAGCCCGGCCCAGGCCGCGTGCCGTAGCGAATCGGGTCCACCCGGAAGCCGTGCGTCGAGCGCTCCGGCGCGGCGTCGGAACCCCAGGATCTGCGGCCGCGTCAGGTCGAGCCGGACGCTGATCTGCTGGGGCATGACAGCGATGCTAGGCCGCGGCCGACCGTTTAGTGATGCAGCCGTCGGCTGCCAGTCGGAGGAGATCGAGATGGTGACGGCGAAGGTGGATGGCGGGATTGGCCCCGGACGTCGATGCGGTGCTGTTCATCGGCTATCACGGCAAGGCGGGGACGCCGCGCTCGGTCATGGCCCACACCGTCTCCGGCGCGGTCGTCGCCGACGTCCGCTGTAACGGGCACTCGCTCGGCGACCTCATCGCGCTGCTCGGGGCCCTCTGAGACAGCGTGACAGCGTGGCCCGGGTTCCTTACCCAGCCTGGGCGGCGACGGTTTCGGCGGCCTTCTTGATGAGCTGCGCTACCTCGTCTGGGTGGGAGACCATCGCGACGTGGCTGGACGGGACCTCGACGGTGGTCGCGCCCATGCGGCTGGCGAACAGGCGTTCGGCGTCGGGCGGGATCGCCTCATCGTTCGTGGCGACCAGGTACCAGGAGGGCAGCGCCTTCCAGGCCGGGATACCCATGACGTCGCCGAAGGTGGAGCCGGCCAGGGCCTGCTGTACGGCGTGCATCACGTTGGCCTGGACCGGGTCGACGTCGGCCGCGAAATGATTGACGAAATCGTCCTGCGGCAGCCAGATGAAGCCCTGCGGGTCGGTGAACGGGTGGGCCAGCGCGGGGGTCGGCGGGCCCTGGCCCAGCAGGGCGCCCAGCGATTCTCCTTGATCCAGCCCGAACGCCGCGATGTACACCAATCCGGCCGCGTTCGGCGCGTCGGTACCCAGAGCCGTCATGATCTGGCCACCGTAGGAGTGCCCGGCCACGACCGTGGGGCCGTCCTGGAGGTGCAGGACCTGGCGGAGCCGGGCGACGTCGTCGGCCAGCGAGGTCAGCGGGAACTGCGGCGCCGTCACGTGGTAGCCGTCGGCCTGCAGGCGCTCGATGACGCCGCTCCAGCACGAGCCGTCGGCCCAGGCGCCGTGGACGAGGACGATGTTGGGTCGGGTAACCATGCGGGTGGTTCCTTCCTTACCTGGGGACAGCGGTTGTCCCTCTCATGCTGGCCAGCCGGAGGCGGGCGGGGTATCCGCAAGTTGACTGCACCCGCGGCGCGCCTATATTGGCGTGGTGCCAGGCAGCAGCGGGCTTTGCGGTAGGGCGGGATGGACATCGCGCTGATCGGCCGGGACGCCGAACTGGCGCGGTTGCGCGGTCTCGTGGACCCGCCCCCCGCGGAGGGCCGGGTGCTGATCCTGCTGGGCGACGCGGGCATGGGCAAGACCGCCCTGCTCGCGGACGCGGCGGGGCAGGCCCGGCGGGCCGGGCTGCGGGTCCTGCCGGTGACCGGCATCGAGTCCGAGCAAGACCTGGCCTTCGCCGGGCTGCATCAGCTCCTGCGGCCGGTCCTCGGCCGGGTGGAGGATCTGCCGGATCGTCAGGCGAAGGCGCTGCTCGGAGCCCTCGCACTGTCCCCGGACCCGGTGCCCCCTGATGCCCTGCTGACCGGGATCGCCGTGCTCACCCTCCTGTCCGACTTGTCGGAAGACGGCCCGCTGCTGGTCATGGCCGACGACGTCCAGTGGCTGGACCGCGGCTCGCTGGGCACGCTCGCGTTCGTCGCCCGCAGGCTGGAAGCAGAGCCGGTCGCGCTGCTGCTCGCCGCCCGCGGGACCGTGCCACTGGCCGGCTTCGAACATGACCTTCCCGAGCTGACGCTGGAGCCGCTGAGCACCCGGGACTCGGCCCGGCTGCTCGACGCGCAGCCCCAGCCGCCGCGGGGCCGCGCGCGTTCGCAGGTGCTCGCCCAGGCGGCCGGGAACCCGATGGCGCTGATCGAGCTGTCTCGGGTGATCGCAGCCGACCCGGCCGCCGGACGGCGCTGGGCCGCGGAGCCGCTGCCGCCGACCGACCGGCTCGCCGCCATCGTCGCGGCCGAGTTCGACAAGCTCCCCGCCCAGGCCCGGGGCGCGCTGCTGCTCGCGGCGGTCGCCGACACCGCGGACCTGGCGGCGCTGGGCATGCCCGCGCTGACCGCCGATGCGCTGGAACCGGCCGAGGCGGCGGGGCTCATCCGGGTGGACACGTCCGGCCCGCATTTCAATCACCCGCTCGTCCGCTCGGCCATCTATCACACCGTCCCGTTCGCCGAGCGCGCCGCGGCGCACCGGCGGATCGCCGAGGCACTCCGCGACCAGCCCGACCGCTACGCCTGGCACCTGGCTGCCGCGGCGCTGGGACCTGACGAGCGGGTGGCCGCGTTGCTCGAGGAGACGGCCGCCCAGGCGCAGCGCCGGGGCGGCCTGGCGGCCGCCGCGCGGGCGCTCGAACGCGCGGCCGAGCTCAGCTCGCGCGGGGACGACCAAGCCCGGCGGCTGCTCGCTGCCGCCGCCCTGGCCGTCCCGACGGGGCAGGCGGACTGGGTGCAGGAACTTGCCGCGCGGGTCCTGTCGGTAACCCCTAACCCGGAGCTGCGCAGCGTCGCGCGGCTGCGGTCGGGCTGGGCGCTCGCCTGGTCGAACCGGCACGCCGACGCGCTCGCAGTGCTGCTCTCGGTTACGGCGGAGGCTTCGGCGAGCAAGCCGGAACTCGCGTGGGACGCCCTGGGGCTGGCGGCCACGGTCGCCTACCAGACCGGGACCCGGGCGGCCCGCGATGCAGTGGTGACGGCGTTCGACCGCCTGGAAGAACAGGGTGCTGGCCGCGGCGGCGAGGCCGGGGTGTGGCTACGAGCGAGCACGGAGCCGTTCCGGGACCGGGCGGAGGTCGTCGCGTACCTGCGCCAGACGGCCCGCGGCGCCCCCGCCGAAATCGCCACGCTCGGCGCGGCGGCGTGGGTCCTCGACGAGACCGAACTCGCGGTCACGTTGCTGCGGGAAGCCCTCGGCCGGCTGCGCGCCGCGGGAGTGGGCGGGCGCAGCGGGGCTGCGCTCTCCGCGCTGGAGTGGGCGTGCATCGACAGCGGGCGTTGGGATGAGGCGCTCGCCGCCGCCCGCGAGGCCCGCGACGCGGCCGCCGCGTACGCGATGGAAACCGTGGCCGCGTCGGCCGACCTGGCCACGGCCACCGTGCTCGCGATGCGCGGCGACCACGATCAGGTCCGACCACAGCTGGCCAGCGCGCTCGCCGCCGTCAATCCGGCGGAGTACCGCGGGTTCGCTGCCCGCGCCCACCACGCGGCCGGCCTCGCCGAGCTCGCCGAGGGCAGTTTTGCCGCCGCCTACGAACGGCTCAGCCAGCTCTTCGACGGTGAGGGGACGCCGCTGCACCACCACGTCTCCTACCTGGGCATCGCCGACTTGGCCGCCGCCGCCGTCCGCGCGGAACGTCACCTCGAGGCCCGGACGGTGATCGAGCGCGCCATGGCGCGGGTAGACCCGGCTCCCGGCCCTCGGCTGGAACAGCTCGCGGCCCGCGCGCGCGGCGTGGTCGCCGAGCCTGCGGACGCCGGGGATCACTTCGAGCGGGCCCTGGCCGGCCCGGCGGGAGAGGCTTGGCCGTTCGAGCGGGCCCAGCTCCAGCTGGACTACGGGGAATGGCTGCGGCGGCAACGCCGGATCAACCAGGCCAAGCCCGTCCTCGCGGCGGCGCTCGAGACGTTCCGCCGCCTGGGCGCCGCCCCCTGGACCCGGCGCACCGAGGCGGAACTACGCGCGTGCGGCGTAACCGCGCAGGCCGCCGCCACCGTACCCGGCGCACTCGCCGAGCTCACTCCGCAGCAGCGGGAGATCGTGATCCTGGCCAGCCAGGGCCAAACCAACGGCGAGATCGCCGACCGGCTGTTCCTGTCTCCCCGGACCGTCGCGTCCCACCTGTACCGCTCCTACCCCAAGCTCGGGATCGCCGGCCGCCACCAGCTACGCGACCTGGTCGACCGGGCCGGGTCGTAAGCGGGGGCGGCCCGCGTACCGGATGCGGTTGGCCTGGATCAGGCCCGCGTCGATGGCGGCCTGCTCGTCCGCTTCGCTGGTGTCGAGGAGGTCCGCGAAGAAGTAGGGGCCGTAGGTGACCGACTCGGTCTCGAACCTCGCGTTAAGGGCGGCCAGGATGTCCTGCCCCGAGTGCAGGCCCCCGGTCTGCGCCCAGGACCGCAGGTAGTCATCCCAGGGCTGGCCGGACTCGCGCCACTCCGCGCGCCGGTGGTGCAGCCAGGCGTGGTCCTCGGCGGACTCCGGCACGTGGGCGTGGTGTTCGGCGGGCTCGGGCGGGCGGGCGTGGTGATGGGCGGGCTCGGGCCGCGGGGCGTGGTGCTCGCCGGACTCCGGCAGGCGGGCGAAGCACCAGCGGGCGGTGGGCTCGTCGAACCGTTCGTGCGCCCATTCCGCGATGACCACTCGGCCGGCGGGCGCGAGCATCGCACCTACCTGGTCCAGCACTACGGCCAGGTCGGCGACGTGGTGCAGCGACACGCTCGCCACGATGGCGTCCACCGGGCCTGCCGCCTCGTACGCCTCGAACTCGACCTGGCGGTAGGAGGATCCCGCTGGGGCTGCGGGGTCGATGCCGGTCGCCTGGTAGCCCGCCGATTCCAGCTTCGGGACGAACCCGCCGAGCGGCCCGCAGCCGATCTCGACGACCCGGGCCGGGGCCGCCGGGAGGTACGCCTGGACGAAAGGCCAGTTCGCGGCCAGCCAGCGCTCATCGGAGCTCATGCTGAGTCAGCCTAGGCCACACGCTGGCTCGTTGGCGGTGGCGTCCTGCGGGACTCTGCCCGGCTGAGCGGCAAGCCGCCACGCTAGAGTCGGCGGCATGCGATTTGCGACGATCCGGTCTCAGCAGGGGACGACCGCGGCACGGCTGGACGGGGATGAGCTGATCCCGCTGGCCTGCGCCGATGTGGGCGAGATGCTCGCGGCCGGGGGGTCGGTCGCCGAGCGGGAGCGACTATTGCCGGTCCGGGTGGCGGACGCGGACTTCGCGCCGGTGGTGCCGCGGCCGAGCAAGGTGATCTGCGTGGGGCTGAACTACCGCGCGCACATCCTGGAGACCGGACGCGAGCTGCCCCAGTACCCGACACTGTTCGCCAAGTTCGCCGACTCGCTGATGGGGGCGCGCGACGAACTCGTGCTGCCTTCGGTGAGCGAGCGGGTCGACTGGGAGGCTGAGCTCGGCGTCATCATCGGCCGGCCGCTGTACCGGGCCACCCCGGACGAGGCCGCGGCGGGCATCGCCGGGTACACGGTGGTCAACGACGTGTCGATGCGGGACTGGCAGCGACGCACCCTGCAGTGGCTGGCGGGCAAGATGTTCGAGCACTCGACGCCGGCCGGACCTTACCTGGTCACGCCGGATGAGGTCGGGAACGCCGAGGATCTTGAGATCGGCTGCGAGGTCGACGGGGAGGTGATGCAGCAGTCCCGGACCTCGGACCTGCTGTTCAGCCCGGCCGCGATCGCCTCGTACGCGAGCCAGGTGATCACCCTGAGGCCGGGTGACCTGATCGCCACCGGCACGCCGGGCGGGGTCGGGGACGCCAGGAAGCCGCCGGTCTACCTGCGGTCGGGCCAGACGCTGCGCACGTGGATCGAGGGGCTCGGCGAGTGCCTAAACTACTGCGTCGAGGAGGAGAAGGCCGGATAGGACCGAACGGGGAGGCTCGGGGGGACCGGGTGCGCACCAAGGGTCGTTCGGGCAAAGAATCTTCCCCTGGAGATCGCCCGTAGTGTCGCGGACTCGCGGGGTTTTAGACGGTTTTTGAAGAGCTACTGGAAGAGGCAGACATGAGTACCGGCAAGCCCGAGGTCGACTTCCCCGGCGGTTACCCGCCGTCCGAACTGGAGATCACCGAGATCTGGGAGGGCAGCGGCAAGGCGGCTAACCCCGGTGACATGGTCAGGGTTCACTACGTCGGGGTGGCGTACTCAACCGGCGAGGAATTCGACGCGAGCTGGGACCGGGGCGAGCCCTTGGAGTTCGAGCTCGGCGCCGGACGGGTCATCGCAGGCTGGGACCAGGGCGTCCAGGGCATGAAGGTCGGCGGGCGCCGCCAGCTGATCATCCCCCCGGACCTGGCCTACGGAGACCGTGGCGCCGGGAACGCGATCGCGCCAGGCGAGACCCTCATCTTCGTGTGCGACCTAGTATCGGCGTGAGGAGCCGGAGGCAGCCGGGTCCGGCCCCGTGGGGGTCTACCCGCTGCCTGGCCGCTGGCCAGCAACCCGACCACGCGGCCGACGCATGTTGCGGCACGCTCGGCGGCCGGTTGTCGCTCTTGCGGCACGCGGGGTTTACGGTGGCGGTGCCGGGCCAGGCCCGGCACCGCCGTCTTCCTTGTCAGGTGCCGTCTACGGCGGTGACCTCGTGCGCGGCCTGGGTAATCATGTCGGGCTGGCCGGGAATGCCGAGTTGGCGGAGTCCGGGCAGGATCCGGGTCTGGACGAACGTGCCGAACAGCTCTTCGCTGTCCCACACGTCGGTCATGCGCAGCACGCCGTCGCCGAACGAGGCGACGTGAAAGCGCATCCCGACGGGCACGTCGCGGTCCCAGCCGACACTCTCGCGGAGCGCGTCGTACTGGTCGGGCGTAATGCCGTCCCACTTCTGCATGATGACGGTGGCCATGACTTTCCTCCTGGTTGCGATGTGGTGGTGGTGTGGCGGTAAATCGGGATTACAGGGGCAGCGGGTTGCTGAGCACGCCGCTGCCTGGCCAGCGGCTGGCCAGCGTCCGGATGAAGTCGATGGCGTCGATCTCGACGTGCTCCCCGTCACGGCCGTGGCGGAACGTGCCGCCGGCCTGCCCGTCAAGCATCAGGTCGAACGGCTGACCGTGGAGCTGCGCCCATTCGGCCACGATGTCGGCGACCAGCCGGCCGTCGTGGTCCGGCTTGAGGTCCATCGGCCGGCCCGTCGCGTGGCAGATGTCGATCCGGTGGCACCACACGTCGCGGGTGAACCCCACGTCTAGCAGGTACTTCAGCGGCCGCCAGCCAATGGGAGGTCCGAACGGCAGCGGGGTGAGCCGCATCGGCGCCGGGGTCCCCCAGCGGCCCTTGACCGCCTTCGGGCCGACACTCTTCAGCTGCCCGACGAGCTCCGCGTTGGACAGCTGCTCACGCTCGCGGACCTGCAGTTCGTTCAGGCCGTCGACCCAGTGATGCGAGTCGATCTGCTTGTTCAGCGGCAGCCCCCGGCGCAGCTGGTGCGCGAACTCACGCACCGAGGCCTGCGCGTCGGCCGAGCCGAGCACGTGCAGGGCGATCTTGCGGACGTCCCACGAGGTGCAGTCGGTAGGCATCGCCCACTCCTGCGGGGTGAGCGCGGCGGCCAGTTCCGCGAAGCGCTGGAACTCGTCCTCGGCCAGCCGGCGGGCTTCCGCGCGGCCGATGCGGTCAGTGTTCATCGGGTCCTCCCCCTTGCGATGACATCGTCGACCACCAGGTCGACGAGACGGTTGAGATGCCGGAGCCAGCGGTCACCGCCGGGATCGTTGCTGATCTGCGCGTTGGTCACGCCGGCGGTGATGGCGACGATGCAGTCCATGTCGCCTTGCTCTGTTACCCCGGCCGCCCGCATCAGCGTGGACACGCCGCCGAGTACCTTCTCGGCCAGCGCGTACGACTCCGCCGAGGGCGTGAAGCCGGGGATGGGCCGGTGGAACAGCAGCTGGTACCGCTCGCTGTCCTCGCTACCGAACGCGGCGAACGCATGCAGCCACTGCCTGAGTGCCTCGCGGGGCTCCGGGGAGAGCGTCATGGTGTCCAGGCGCTCGAGGAGCTGCCGGTTGCCGTCGGCGAACATCGCGTCGTACAGCGCGAGCTTCGAGCCGAAGTACACGTATAGCGAGGGCTGGCGCATGCCCACCACCCGCGCCAGGCCGTGCAGCGTCACCCCGGCGATCCCGTCCGCCCGGGCCAGCGCCCAGGCCGACGCCACGATCTGCGCTGTCTTATCGGCACGGCGCTTCGCGACCGAGTTCGCCATCGTGAGCCTCTCAGATCGCCAGCGGCCCGTATGCCCGCGGCTTGAGGGCGGCGTCCGCCAGTGCGCGAGCCGTGTAGATCGGTATCATCTCAGTCCTCCTTGGCGAGCCCCTATCGTTGATAGGAGATTAACCTATCGTCGATAGGAAGACAAGAGCCTATCGGCGATAGGAGAAAACTTTTTGCTCGGAGCCGGAGACCGCACCGGCCGGGCATGTCCCATGACACGATCACCGCGCACGCTGACCGCCAAGGGGCGGATCGTATCTACGCATGGCGAGATTGGCTTGTGAGTGACTGGCCCGAGCTGCGGCGGCGGGAGGGGGCGACGCGGCGGGCTGAGGTGATGAGGCTGCGAGTGCTGGCAACCCGGTTCCGGGCGGTGCTGGCCGCCGGGAATGGCGGCTACGGCCCAGACCGCGACCGGCTGGTACCAGCTCACCATGCGCGACATCCCCGAGCCTGCCAGATCGTCACGTAACGTGCCGGTATGACCTGGACGGCGGCCGTTGAGACGGAGCTGATCGGCGGGCAGCACCGGGACCGGCCCAGCATCGCGTGGCCTGCGTGACGTCTGCTTCCGCCGCAGCCGTCTCAAAAACCGGGCGCGGCCCGTTCGCTGGCCTGCCGCGCGAGGCCGCGATCTTGTCCGCGGTGTCGTTTACTGTGGCGCTCGGCTACGGGATCGTGGCGCCGGGCATCCCTGCCTTTGCCCGCCAGTTCGGTGTCGGCGTTACGGCAGCGGCGAGCGTGATCAGCGCGTTCGCGCTGACGCGCGTCGCGTTCGCGTTGCCGGCTGGCCGGCTGGCGGACCGGTTCGGCTCGCGGCGGGTGATGGCGATTGGCATTGCCGTCGTCGCGGTCAGTAGCATGCTGGCCGGATTCTCCCGGTCGTTCGCCCAGCTACTGGTGCTGCGCGGTGTGGGCGGACTTGGCTCGGCCATGTTCTCGGTAAGCGCCCAGGCGCTGCTGCTGGCCAGCGTGCCGAGCGGCCAGCGGGGCCGGGCCAGCGGCCTGTACACCGGCGGGTTCCTGCTCGGCGGGATCACCGGCCCGGCGCTCGGCGGGGTGGTCGCCGCCTGGTCGCTGCGCGCGCCTTTCTTCCTTTACGCCGCGCTGCTCGTGGTGCCGGCGGTGATCGCCGCGGTCGCGCTTGGGCCGGTGGAGCGTCCAGTGACCCCGCAGGCAACCGCCAGCCCGCGGGAGAGCCTGACCGTACTGGCCGGGGCGCTGCGCAGCCGTGCCTACCAGACGGTCGCAGCAGTGAACTTCGCCGACAGCTTCGCCGTGCTCGGTATCCGCGGCGCGATCATCCCGCTGTTTGTCCACGACTCGTTGCACCGATCGGCGACCTGGACCGGCATCGGGTTCCTGGTGTTCGCTGCCCTGAACGCGGCGGCGCTGCTGCCCGCCGGCCGGGCGGCGGACACGCTAGGTCGGCGGCCAGTCATGGTGGCGGGCTGCGCAATCTCGGCGGCCGGCCTGCTGCTGCTCGCCGTGCTACCCGGCCTGTGGGCGTACCTAGCTGCGCTCGCGGTGGCCGGCGCAGGGTCCGGGATGCTTGACGTCGCACCGTCGGCGATGCTCGGCGACCTGCTCAGCGCACAGGCCCGCCAAGGCGGCATCCTGGTCGCGTTCTTCCAGATGGCGGGCGACGCCGGCACGGTGACCGGGCCGGTCGTGGCAGGCTTGCTCGTGGACAGCGCGTCATACCCGGCGGCGTTCGGCCTGGCTGGCGGCGTGCTTGCCGCCGCCGCCCTGCTCGCGCTCATAACCCCGGAATGTCATAACGACCGGGGTACCTCCGGGTGCGGCTCGTCTGAGGGACCACCTGAGCTGCAGTCAGTAGGTTAGGGACATGCTGCGCGATCTTGCCTATGCCCTGTACTCACGCAAGCTGCGCAGCGAACTGTCCGGCGCCGCGCTGCCCAGGCACGTCGGGCTGATCATGGACGGCAACCGCCGCTGGGCACGGCAGATGGGGCTCGCCAGTCCCAGCCTGGGACACAAGTACGGAGCCGAGCACGTCGAAGACTTCCTGAACTGGTGCGAGCGGGCCGGGATCAGGCACGTGACCGTGTTCATGTGCTCCGCGGAAAACATGCAACGGCGCGGTGACGCCGAGATCGCGTTCCTTATGCAGGTCATCGAAGACGTCGTCGCCGTCCGGCTGGCCCGGCCATCGGCCACCTGGCAGGTCCATATCGCGGGCACGCTCGACGTGCTGCCCGGCACCACCGCCCGCGCGCTGAAAGAGGCAGTCGAGGCGACCCGGGAGTGCGCCACCGGAGCACACGTGACACTCGCCATCGGCTATGGCGGGCGCCAGGAGGTGCTTGACGCGATCCGCGCACTGCTATACGAGCAGGCAGACGCCGACGGCACGCTCACCGGGCTCGCCGAGACCCTCACCACCGACGACATCGCCCGGTACCTGTACACAGCTGGGCAGCCCGATCCCGACCTGGTCATCCGCACCAGCGGCGAGCAGCGCGTATCCAACTTCCTGCTCTGGCAGACCGTGCACTCCGAGCTGTACTTCTGCGACGCCTACTGGCCCGCGTTCCGCGAGATCGACTTGCTGAGAGCACTGCGCAGCTACGCCGCCAGGCAAAACCGGCGCGGAGCCTGACGCCACCGCCGCAGATCCTGCTTCGTCAGCCTTCGGCAGGGCGGTACTTGCTCCGAAGTGGCCTGGCGAACCGTCCGACGCCGGATGGCCACGGGCTGGAGTTGTGTGCTATCTGGACGTCCCGCCCGGTGGCGCGCACGGCTAGCGAGACACTGTACCCGCCCTGGTGACTGCAGGAGACGAGACTCTGGCCACTGCTTCCGCACTGTCATAGACTGAATGTTCAGTCAATCAGTTCACGGTGACGGCGCGGTCCCGCTCACGCAGACCTCCGGATCCGTCCCGAGCCAGGCGGGAGCACCCATGGATGCCAGGCACGCGGTCTTGTTCGAGCCGGTCAGCATCGGCCCGAAGACGCTGCCGAACCGCTTCTACCAGGTTCCCCACGCGTCCGGGTTCGGCTCGGCCAGGCCAAGGGCGCAGGCCGCGTTCCGCGCGATCAAGGCCGAGGGCGGCTGGGGCGGGGTGTGCGTGGAGTACGCTCCGATCTCGCCGGACTCCGATGAGACCCCGGCGATCGCCGCGGACATCTGGGACGACGGCGACGCCCGCGCGCTTGGCCTGGCCGCCGAGGCGATCCACGCCCACGGGGCGCTGGCCGGGCTGGAGCTGTATCACGGCGGCGCGTCCAGCCCCAATGGCGGCTCACGGACGGTCCGGCTGGCGCCGAGCCAGCTCACCTCCGGGGTTCAGTGGGGCGGGCTCGCCAAGGAGATGGACACTGCCGACATCGCCCGCATCCAGCGGAACTGGGTGCAGGCCGCCCAGCGGGCCCGCGACGTCGGCTTCGACATCGTCTACGTGTACGGGGCGCACGGCTACCTGATGACCCAGTTCCTCTCCGCATATGCCAACCGACGGACCGACGGCTACGGAGGCAGCCTGGCGAACCGGGGCCGGTTCTGGCTGGAGACCCTGGCCGCAGTACGGGAGGCGGTGGGAAGCGATTGCGCGGTCGCCACCAGGATCGCCGTGCACGGCGACTCCGGGGTGCCGGGGGCGGAGGGGCTGCCCGGCATTCATGCCGACGACATGCTGACGCTGGTGAAGATGGCCGACGACCTGGTCGACCTGTGGGACGTGACCGTCGGGTCCTGGCCCGAGGACTCGGGCACCTCCCGGTACTATCCGGAGGGACACGAGCGGCCCTGGGCACACCGGATGCGAGAGGCCACCGCCAAGCCGGTGGTCGCGGTGGGCCGCTACAGCAGCCCTGACCTGATGGCCGAGGTGATCGGGTCGGGCGCGGTGGACTTGATCGGTTCGGCCCGACAGGCGATCGCCGACCCGTTCCTGCCCCGCAAGATCGCCGAGGGCAGGCTGGATGAGATCCGCGAATGCACCGGGTCCAACATGTGCATCCTGCGGGAAGAAACCTTCAATCACATCGGCTGCGTGCAGAACGCCACCGCCGGGGAGGAGTACCGCCGTGGCTGGCATCCGGAGTCCTTCCCAGCACCTGCCGACCCCGGCCGGCCGGTGCTCATCGTGGGCGCCGGGCCGGCGGGCATGGAATGCGCAGTGGTGCTCGGCAGGCGCGGTTTCACGGCCGTGCACCTGGTGGAGGCCGAGCCGGAGATTGGCGGGAGGCTGCGCTGGACCAGGCGCCTGCCCACCCTCGGCGACTGGGGGCGGATCATCGACTGGCGCGCGGTCCAGCTCGCCAAGCTGTCCGGGGTGAAGGTGATCACCGGGCGCAGCATGGCCGCAGTGGATGTCCTGGACTACGGGGCGGACCTCGTGGTGCTCGCTACCGGCTCGTCCTGGCGCGGTGACGGCGGCCAGCCTGGCTACCCCGATCCGATGCCAGGCGCGGACCCGGCGCTGCCGCACGTGCTCACCCCCGAGCAGGTGTGCGCCGGTAAGCGACCACCCGGACGGCGGGTCATCGTTTACGACACCGACGGCTACTACGTTGCCTCCGGCGTCGCTGAGCTGCTCGCCGCCGACGGGTTCGAGGTGACCGTGGTCACTACGTTCGCGGTCTTGTCGCCGGTCAGCGACGAGACTCTGGAAGGTGACATGCTGCGTGCCCACCTGCATCGGGCAGGCGTCGCAGTCCAGCACGCGACCACCATCACCGGGATCGGCGCCGGGTCGGTCACCGGCCAATGCCGCCACGGCGAGCCCTGGTCCGCCGCCTGTGACGGAGTGGTGCTCGTTACCCAGCAAGCGTCGCAGGACGCCCTGTACACCGAACTGGCCGCGGACGAGCCGGCGCTCGAAGCCGCCGGGATCAGCCGGCTGTACCGGATCGGCGACGCGGTCGCGCCACGAATGATCTCGGAGGCAATCTTCGACGGGCATCGGCTCGCCCGCGAGATCGACCAGGACCGCCCGGCCCAGCCGGTCCCCTACCGGCGGGAACGAACAGATCTCCGCTAGCCGGCGACCTCCCCATTTCGCCCCGAACCAGGTGATCTCCTGGTCTGGGAAACCGGCAGCCACACGCAGGTTTCCAGGTGCCGACCCTGTGACGGGTGCCGTGTTCGTCCTATCGGCGAACACGGGATGCCCGGCATGCGGAAAGGGGTGCAGATCGCTACAACGCGTCGCCTGTCGGGGGTGCCGACCGTGGTGGCGGCACCTATCGGGGATCGATCAGAGGCCGTATTTTGCCTTCGCCTCCGGCGTGACGGGGGTGAAGAGGTTGACTAGTCCGCCGTCGGGGTCGCGCAGGATTACCGAGCGGTTGCCCCACGGCATGTCGGTCGGCTCCAGGACGATCTCGGGGATGGGCTGGGGGACGAGGGCTTGATCGCTCCCAGGTCGCGTCGACGTCGACGACGCGCAGTTCGACGAAGACAGAACGGTTCTGGCCGGGCACCGGGCCGGCGTCGCCGAGCATCCCGACGGTCGCGGGGGCGCCGATGGCGATGGTCCCGGTCGGCGTTCGGAGTTCGGCGAAGACCGGGACGGGCCGGGTGACGGGCAGGCCGGTCAACTGCTATCTCTGGGGAAAGTTTGCTGGCATGGCCAAACCCCTCGCCCGCGTTCTGGCGCTGCTCGACATCCTTCAGACCGGCGGCACCCGCACCCTGCACGAGCTCTCTGACCGGCTGGGTGTCGACGAGCGGACGGTCCGGCGCTACGTCGGCCACCTGCTCGACCTCGACGTACCGGTGGAGTCCGTGCGCGGGCGGTACGGCGGTTACCGGCTCGCGCCGGGCTACCGGATGCCGCCGCTCATGCTCACCGACGACGAGGCCGTCGCTGTCCTTCTCGGCCTGATCGGGACACGCCGCGCGACCTAGCCGGAGACGCGGTGGCCGTCAGAGCGTGACCGCAAGGTGCACCGGGTGCTGCCCCGCGCGCTCGCCGGCCGGCTCGACGCCCTCGTGGCGGCAACCTCGTACGCAGATGATGGCCGCACTGCGACGACCCCCGAGACAGGAGTGCTGCTCACCGTCGCCCAGGCCGCCGTCCGGCGCCGGCCGCTCGCCATCACCTACCGCGACAAAAAGGACCGGCCCACCGAACGGGTGCTCGAGCCGTACGGCGTTGTCGCCCACCGGGGACGGTGGTACGCCACCGGACTCGACTCGCGCAGCGGCCAGGTGCGCTCCTTCCGCCTGGACCGGGTCGCGCAGGCTGTCGTCCAGGAAGGCCAGTTCTCGGTGCCCGGCGGGTTCGAACCGGTGGCGCAGGTAGTCGAGGCGGTCTCGGGGACGTCGTACCGGCACGCGGTCTCGGTCCGAGTCCAAGGCAGCGAGCGGGTGGTGCGGATGCGGATGCCCGGATCGATCGCCACCATCGAGCCGATCAACGGGGAACCCGGGTGGGTGCGGGTGCGATGGCGAGCTCAGCGGCTCGACTGGGTCCCGTCGGTCCTAGCCGGGCTCGGCCGCCCGTTCGCCATTGAGGAGCCGGATGAACTGCGGGAGCGAGTGCGCGCGCTGGCAGAACAACTCGCATCTTGGGCCGAAGCCCGGTGACCGGCGAGCTCAGCCTGATCGCCGGATCTGCACGTCACCAACCTGCCCGAGCTTGCCCGCAGGCGGGCATGGGAGCATCCGTATGCTAGGAATGGCGGCGGTGGGCACAGGAGGCGTGATGGCGCGTATCAGCTACGTCGATCCGGGCACGGTGACCGACCCGGAGCTGGCCGGGTACCTGGCCGATGCCCGGGAGTACGGGACACCCCGGCTGGAGAGCCAGGCGATCCGGGCGCACGTCCCGGCGGTGCTGCGCACCTTCAGCCAGTCCTGGCAGCAGGTGTTCCGGGACGGCGTGCTCGATCACCGGGTCAAGGAACTGGCCCGGGTGTTCATCGCCAAGACCCTGGAGTGCGGGTACTGCGCCGCCCAGCGCTCGGATCTCGGCGCCGCCCAGGGCCTGGACGAGCGTGCCTTCGACGAGGTCATAGGCTTCCGCCAGTCGCAGCTGCTGACCGCGCGCGACAAGGCCGCGCTGCGGTGGGCCGAGGCGATCGCCTGGGACCCCGGGCTGGCCGATGACGACCTGTGGGCCGAGCTGCACCGCCACTTCACCGAGCCCGAACTGGTCGAGCTGGGCTATTTCATCGGCCTGACGATGGGCCAGCAGCGGTTCCTCAAGACCCTCGGCGTACGCCACGGCGACCTGGGCCGCGACAGCCTGGCCGGACTCACCCCCGACGCCGCCGCTGCGCTGGCCGGCAGCTGACCCCCTAGCCCGGACGCCACCAGGCGGCCACCGCACCTGAAGCGGTCGGTGTGGTGATGGCAGAGCGCAAACTGCTGCTTCCTCGGCGGGGCGGATGCTGGCCTGTCCGGTCTAGAGTCCGGCGTGGGCCCAGTCCGTCGTCGTGAGGACGACCCATTCCTGGCCGGGCGCGAACGTCATCCGGGCGCCGGAGGGCAGGGTGTAGGTGGTGCCGCTGTCCGGGTTGGGCCGGGACCAGCGCACCCGCCAGGCGCGGCCGTCGCGGAGCACCACGGCTGTGCCGGAGCCGGTGGACTGGGCATACGGGGGACGGAAGCCGTATTCGCGGAACCGCGACGTCCGCACGTCCGTGTCCTGGATGATCACGGTGGCCGCGCCGAGGTACCCGCCGGCGGCGTCGGTGGCCTGCGTGCCGTCCATCCAGACCAGCCAGCGGTGCGTCCGCGCCGACCAGCGGAAGGTGAACGTGGCCTCCGGGTAGGACACGCTGAACGACGTCGTGGGGTGCCCGCCGGGCGGGGCCGGGCCGAACCGGAACCCGATGTCGCGGGCTCTGCTGGCCCCCCGCAGCTCGGCGCGGAGCACCCGGCCGTAGGCGTACAGGTTGTGCGGAACCGCCCGGTTGTTGTCACGGAAGTACGCGGAATAGTCGTCCAGGTAGTACAGGTTCACCAGGCGGGCGCGAGCGATGAACGGCAGCAGGTGCGGCGTGGCGCCGGAGTAGGCGAATCCCGGCCTGCCGAACTGCCGGAGCAGCTCCAGGTCGTCCTCCCGGGCGCTGCGCACCGGGCCGATGACGTCGGGGATGCGGGAGGAGTACACCGCGAAGATGCGGCTCAGCCCGCCCTCCACCGGCAGCAGGTACACGATGTCCGCGCTGGTCAGGTTGTCCGGCGGCCGCGCGTCCACGATGTTGTCGATCTTCACCGCGAGTACCCGGCCGAGGGTCTTGACCGGCTCGCCGGTGAACGGGGAGATCAGCTGAGCCGGAACCGCGTCGGGCACGGGCCTGATCGGCAGGTGCGCCAGATGCATCACGGGGGGCGGCGGCTGCGCGACGGGGACGGCCCGCTGTGCTGCGGCCGGCGGCTACCGGACAGAAGCAGCACGCCCAGCCCGGCAGCGACCACTGTTGTCCCCGCGCCGGCGAACGCGAGCTTCCGGTGTGCCCGAACCGCGGCATGCAGATGCCGGAGCGGGTGCCGCAGACGCACGACGGGGACAACGCGCTGCCACGCGCGCGGCCGGCGGCCGGACACGAGCAAGACGAACAGCACGCCCAGCCCGGCATCGATCACGGCCGTCACCGCGCCGGCGAACGCGATCTTCCAGCGGCGCTGCATCCTCCGGCGCCCCTTCCCTTAAGGGTGGCTCCTCACCTGCGCCCGTAAAGCATGACATGCACCCCCAGCCGGAAAGGTCCGTTTCCGATGCGGCACCCGCACCGGCCATCCTGCCCCCGGCAGCCCGGCGGGCAGCGGGAATGGCGCCGCTTCCCGGGTCAGCCATGAGGCCGGACTACCACGCGGTCCGCAGGACGATCCTTATGCACTACCGCAGGCCCGGGGATGCCCCGGCGGAGAACCGCGCACACCGGCATAGATAGTAGTGAGTGGCAAAGTCCCGTGGGTCACGAGACCCCTAGCTCTGTAACCCTCGGGACGCCCCCCTCCTCCCCCACGGTTCGGCGCAACCGACACCATCAACAATGCTGACGGCTCGGCGCTCGAACAGCTAGCGGGGTTGCTACCCGACCGTGGCGGTGTGGATTACTCCTTCGAATGCCTCGGTCGGCCTGAAACCTACGAGCTGGCCTTCCGCGTGCTGCGCAAAGGCGGAATGGCGACAGGCATCGGGATCAGCCCGGGCTCCTTCCCGATCGTGGCGTCAGACTTGCTGTGGGGCCGCACGTTCCAGGGATGC
This sequence comes from uncultured Actinomycetes bacterium, assembly GCA_963795795.1. Taxonomy (GTDB): domain Bacteria; phylum Actinomycetota; class Actinomycetes; order Streptosporangiales; family Streptosporangiaceae; genus Palsa-504. The sequence goes on from CAWCJS010000008.1 coordinate 41,461, forward strand.
ATCATGGGCTCCGTCCGCTACCGGGAGGACCTGCCGTACTACCTGGAGCTCTACCGGCGCGGGGAACTCATGCTTGACGAACTGGTGTCGCAGCGGATCGCGCTGGAGGAGATCAACGAGGGTTATGCGGCGATCAGCGATGGCTCGGTCGCGCGCTCGGTCGTGGTCTTCGAGGGCGTATGACGCTTTTGGACTATTCGGCGGAGATTCCGATCGGGATACTGGCGGCCAGGCCGAGGTCGCGCATGGCCTTGCGGTAGGCGACGGCGACCGCGTCGAAGCGCAGGTGAAGCTCGGCCGCCAGGTCGAACGGCACGCGCTCGGGTCGTTGTGATTCGACGACGACCTGGTCCTGGCCGAAGATGGTGTCTTCGAATTCGCGGATCACCCGGTCCGGCTGGTCGGTGTTGTAGTTGCGGCCGATTATCACATAACCGGCACAGCGGTCGGCGGAAACCGGCTGCGAGGCGAAGAAGTACACCATGCCGCGTTGCCCGCCCCAGCCCAGCCGCAGCACGATCGTGTAGGGCAGGTGCAGTTCGTACCGGCTGCGCCGTTCCGGCGGGCCGGCCTGCTCGTTGCCGAAGACCGGGAAATCGTCGCTGTTGGCCGCCTCCGGGCGGACGATCTGATACCGCAGCACGTGCCCGTCGGCGTCCACCTCGTGGCGGGGAACCACCGGCCGTTCCGGGTCGCCGAGCAGCCCCGGATGCACCCAGGGGAAGTGCCCGAAGTCGGTGAAGTTCTCCACCTGGCGGGCCGCGTCGCAGCGCCACCGGTACGGGCCGGCCGCCACGATCACCCAGTCGCCGGTTTCCAGTTCGGGGACTTCAGGCAGCGGCCACCGGGGCTCCTCGAGCGCCACCCAGATCAGCCCGTACCGCTCCTGCACGCGGAAGGCCGGGACCCGGGCCCTGGCCGGGACCACCGCCGGATCCTCCTTCTGCGGGATGGCCACGCACCGGCCATCCGCGCCGTACCGCCAGCCGTGGTAGGCGCACACCAGTTCATCGCCCTGGATCCGCCCCAGCGACAGCGCGGTGCCGCGGTGCACGCACAGATCGGACATCACCCGCGGCGCCCCGCTGGCCCCGCGCCAGACCACCAGCGGCTCCCCCAGCAGGTCGGCATGCACCGGGCGGTCAACGACATCACTGGCGAACGCGACGGGATGCCAGCACGCGCGCTGCGCGGCCGGATCTGCGAAGACTCCCGGAGAATTCATCGCCACCCCAGACAGGCCGTCCCATCCTCCGGAGCAGCCACACCAGTAGCGTAAACCTCAGGTGTGCTGCGGTCTGACTTCGGCTAGACGTGCGGTCAGGAACCGGCGCTCGGGGCCGGTGCCGGCCAGGGCTGCCGCCTCCTCGTAGGCGCTGGCGGCTTCCTCGTTCCGGCCAAGGCGGCGCAGGAAGTCAGCCCGGGTTGCGGGGAGCAGGTAGTAGCCGGTCAGGGCGCCGCTGGTCTCCAGGGGCTGCAGCAGCGCCAGCCCGGCCGCGGGGCCGTCGGCCATGGCCACCGCTACCGCGCGGTTCAGCTCGACGATCGGCGAGCCGGTCAGGTCCGCCAGGTGTCGGTAGAGCCAGGCGATCCGGGGCCAGTCCGTCGCCGCCGCGGTCGGTGCGGCAGCGTGGCAGCCGGCGATGGCGGCCTGGATCTGGTACTGGCCGGGCCGCCGGGCGGCGACGGCGGCTTCGAGGGACCCGCGGGCCACCTCGATCTGGGCGTGGTCCCAGCGGGTACGGTCCTGGTCTTCCAGGGTCACCAGGTCGCCGCGGTCGTTCACGCGCGCCGCCTGCCTCGCGCGGTGGAACAGCATGAGGGCGAGCAGGCCCTTGGCTTCCGGTTCTGATGGCAGCAGTTCCGCCAGCACCTGGGTCAGGGCGACGGCCCGGTCGCACAGGTCCCGCCGGATGAGGTCGTCCCCGGCGCTGGCCGAGTATCCCTCGTTGAAGACCAGGTAGAGCACCGCCAGCACGCCCGGTACCCGCTGCGGCAATGCGCCGGCCGGCGGCACCCGGTAGGGGATGCGCGCGTGGGCGATCTTGTGCTTGGCCCGGACGAGCCGCTTGGCCATCGTGGCCTCCGGCACCAGGAAGGCACGGGCGATCTCGGCGGTGCTCAGCCCGGTCAGGGTACGCAGCGTCAGCGCGACCTGGGCTTCCATCGCCAGCGCGGGATGGCAGCAGGTGAAGATCAGCCGGAGCCGTTCGTCCGGAACGCCGCTGTCGTCAGCGCCTGGATCCGGGTCGCTCGGTCCCGTCTCCCTGGTTGCCATCACGGCCAGCTCCTCGACCTTGGCCCGGTAGGTGCTGCCGCGCCGCAGCCGATCGATGGCCCCGTTGCGGGCCACCGTCATCAGCCACGCCCCCGGACGGTCCGGCACGCCGTCGCGTGGCCAGCGCAGCAGCGCCCGGGCGAAGGCGTCCTGGGCGCATTCCTCGGCCAGGTCCCAGTCACCCGTCTGGTGGATCAGGGCCGCGGTGATGCGGCCCCACTCCTGGCGGAAGGCATCGGCCACGACGGTCTCCACGACGCTGACCGCGGGCGGCGCTCCGCTCACGCCGCCGGCCGGCTCCGGGGACGGGCCGGCGGCCCCGGTTAGTCCTCCCCGAGCCGCCGGAATGGCCGCACCTCCAGCACGCCGACGCGGGCCATCGGATGCTTGGCCGCTGCCTCGATGGCCTCGTCGAGGTCGGCGCACTCGAGCACGTCGAAGCCGGCGATCTGCTCCTTCGTCTCGGCGAACGGGCCGTCCGTCACGATGGCGTGCTTGTCCCGCACCCGGACCGTCCGGGCCGCGCTAGGCGGGTCCAATACGCTGCCGAACAGGCGGATGCCCCGGCGGTCCATCGCGGCTACCCAGGGACCGACCGGCTCTATGTGGGCGAGCTCCTGCGGGCCGACCGCCGGGTCGGTGCAGACGAGCATCATGTACCTGGTCTGGCCTGCGCCGGGCTCGGGCAGGTGCACGACCGGGGGACCGCCGACCAGGGCCCGCACCTCGACCGCCCCCATCCAGGAGTGGGGGTGCCGACCGGCCCACTGCACCGCCTCCTCCAGGCTGGCGCACTCGATCACGTCGAAGCCGGCGATCTGCTCCTTGGTCTCCGCGTACGGCCCGTCCGTGATGATGAGCTGGCCGTTTCGCACCTTGACGGTGGTAGCGTCCGCGTCCAGCTGCAGCGGGCCTCCCTCGATGCTGACGCCAGAGCCGATCGTCTCGTCAAGCCAGGACCTAAGCGCAGCCCAGGCTTCGTCGTCCCACGCCCAGTCGAGGTCCGGGGCGCCCGTGTGGATCAGCATGTACTGCATCGTCCCTCCTTACCGGAAACCCGACAGGACCCGCGCGGCCCGGCGGGCGGGCCGGATGCGATGCCTGCGGCCGACGGCACGCCCGACGCGCAGCCGCAAGTCCCTCAGCGCGGCAGCGGCCTCACCGGCGCGGACGTCCGCAGCCCGCTGCTGGTCGGCACTGAGGCCGTGCTCATACCTGTATAGCTGATACGACACTGGCTGAAACATCGCTCCTCCATCCGGTGGACGTTCCTCGAGCCGCCCTTCCGGCTCGTCCACTCGGACGACGAACGGAACCTCCACAGATGGACACTGCAGCGTCGGAAGCTTTACAGCTGGGATCTCAGGACGTCGACCTCGCAGCCTGGCGTGGCCGGGTCGAAGCCGTGCTCGACCAGCCAGCGGACCGCCAGCAGGCTTCGCACCGACCACCAGGCACGGATCACGTCGAGGTCGACGTCGGTGCCGTAGCCGGCGACGACGTCGCCGAGGTGCTCCTGGTGTCCGAGCGTCAAGCTGGCGAGGTCGTACAGGGCCGGGCCCGGAGCCGCCTCGGTCCAGTCGATCACGCCGGTGATCTCGTCACCGTCGACGAACACGTGGGCGACCTGCAGGTCGCCGTGCATGAACGCCGGTGTCCACGGCCGGAGCGCGGCCTCGGCAACCCGGCGGTTGCGCGTGACCAGGTCGGCGGGAAGGACGTCGTTCGTGAGGAGCCACTCGCATTCGCCGTCGAGGTCCGATGCGATCTCCTTGAGGCTCCGGCCGGGCCAGGGCGGCAGCGGCGCGTCGTGCAGCACCCGGGCGGCGGCACCCGCCGCGGCCCACGCCGCCGGCGACGCGGTCGACTGCTGGCCGAGGCGGGCGATGGCCGTCCCGGGGAGGGCGGCGAGCGCGAGCACGGGCGGCTTGCGCCACAGAACCTCCGGAGTCGGGATCGGCGCCAGAGCCATCGCCTCGACCTCGACGTCGGTGCGCGTCTGATCAGAGTCGACCTTCAGGAACACATCGCCGACGCGCAGGGTCGCGCACTCGTGATGAGCAACGACGACCTCGACCTCCGCCACGCCGGCCATTATCGCGAGCGGACCGCCGATTGTCGCCGGGTTTATCGCGCGCACCGGCCGCTGACAGGTCTATAAGCCGCGCGGGCGTTTCCGCGGAGACGCGGGGCGCGCAGCTCGCGGTGCTCGCACCAACCGCCGTTCGGGCAAAATCTATTCTTCAGCGGAGCCGGTGGCGAGCTCGGTGACTACGTCCAGGTGTCCGAGGTGCCTGGCGTACTCCTGGAGCAGGTGGAACAGGATGCGTTCGAGGGTGGCGGGGTCGGCGCCGTCCCAGCGGGGGCCCGGCTGGCCCACGTCGGACAGGTCGTGGGACTCGATGATGGCGCGGCTGCGGGCCGCCTGGTGCGACAGGTCGGCCAGGAGGGTGTCGAGGGTCTCGCCGGGGCCGACGTGCCAGCGGCCGTCGGCGCGGTCGCCCCACGGGTCGCCGACGTCACGGCCCTCGAAGCCCCACTCCAGCCAGCGCAGCTCGACGTAACGCAGGTGCTTGAGCAGTTCGAGCGGCGTCCAGGCGGAGGGCAGGGAGGTGGTGGTCAGGTCGTTCGGGGGCAGGGCCCGGAGCTTGGCGGCCAGCCGGGACCTGAAGTAGTCGAGGTAGCGCAGGAACACCTCGGCGCGCGAACTCGCCGGGGTGGTCGGCTCGGGGAACGGCTCGGTCAAGCCGTCAGCCCGAGATCGGCACGATGTGCCACAGGCCGCCGTTGAGGTTCAGGTTGTTGCCGCTGTCCTGGCCGGGTGCGCTGTCGCCGACGTAGGTGTACAGCGGGTGCCCGTCGTAGGTGGCCTGGACCGCGCCGCCGTTCCTGGTGATCGTGCCGAGCGTGCCGGTGACGCCGGGCCCGGCCGACGGGTCGCCGAGGACTGGTGGCCAGTAGGTGGCGCAGTCTCCGTAGCAGGCGGATTTGCCCGGGCTGTCGGGGGCGAACGAGTACAAGGTGAGGCCCCTGGCGTCGGTGAGCACGGTCTGCCCGCCGATGTGCGTGACCTTCAGGACGTCGGGGCCGGTCGCGACCGGTTGGGTCTTGGGCGACGCGACGTCGGCGGCGAGCAGGACGAGCGCGATCACCGAGGCGCCCGCGACGGCGGGCAGCAACCGACGGCCCAGGTCCAGCGAGCGCGGCAGGCCGGGCGCGGCGGCGATGGCCAGCATGGCGAACGCGGCGACGTCGATGACCCCGGCCACGATCCCAGCGGTCGTGCGCACCTCGGTGAAGCCGAACAGGCCGAAGCGCAGCGACAGCAGGTACCCGCCGAGCACGCTGACCGCGAACCCGGCGCCGGCCGCGGCGGCCAGCCAGTTCCCGGTGAGCGGGATCGCGACGGCCAGCGCGAAGGCGGCTATCACCTGCAGCAGGAACAGCCAGCCGATGGTTGGGATGGTCCGGTAACCCGTCACGTACAGGTCGAGATGAATTGCTCCCGAGGCGATAAGCAAAGCCGCCCCGGCGATCCCGGACCAGGACCGCCGGGCGGCTGACGCCCCCACATGGCTCCCCACGATCTTCACTACGTGCTCACCCGCCGGCCGGTTCAAAGCGTTTATCACGCGTTAGCGTAGGCCTTCTCGATCTCGGCCACATCGAACTTGGTCATGGTCAGCATGGCCCGCATGACCCGGGCGACTTTCTCCTGGTCAGGGTCGCCGATCATCGCCAGGAAGGCGGCCGGGACGATCTGCCAGCTCAGCCCGAACTTGTCCGTCAGCCAGCCGCAAGCGACCTCACGCCCGCCGTCGGTCAGGCTGCCCCAGTAGTAGTCGACCTCGGCCTGGTCCGCGCAGGGGACGACGATCGAGACGGCCGGGCTGAGCGTGTACTCCGGCCCGCCGTTGAGTGCGGAGAACTTCTGCCCGTTGAGCTCGAACTCGACGAGCATCACGCTGCCCTCCTCGCCGGGCCCGGCCTGCGTGTACCGGTGGACCGCGCCGATGTGAGAGTCCTTGAAGATGCCGGTGTAGAAGGTCGCGGCCTGCTCGGCTTCGGTGTCGAACCACAGGCAGGTGACGAACGGTTGGGTGGTCATGACTCCTCCAGGTGCTGGTTTCCTGACTGTGTAACGGGAGCCGGGTCGTGGAGTCATCGGTCCTGGGTCAAGTGCGCAGGACGCGGGCGAGTTCGTCGCGGCTGGTCACGCCCAGCTTGCTGTAGACGTTCTGCAGGTGGTTGTCGACGGTGCGCACGGACAGGACGAGCCTGGCGGCGATCTCGCGGCTCGATGCGCCCGCCACGGCCATGGCCGCGATCTCCCGCTCGCGCCGGGTCAGCTGCTCGTGACCGGTGCTGCCGCCGAGCGACAGCCCGGGGGTCCTGACGTCGCCGAGCGGGGCGGCCAGTTCGCCGGCGCGCCTGGCGGCGTTGGTCGCCTGGCGGGCCTGTCCCTTGGACCGGTAGCTGCCGGCGGCGGCCAGGTAGGCCTCGGCCGCGAGCAGGTCCGCGCCGAGTGCCTCGAGGTCGTGCGCGGCGGCCTCGAGGTCGTGACCCCTCCCCCGGACCAGGGCGGCGGCGTGCCTGGCCTGCACGGCGACGAACTCGCTGTCGGTGGCCTCGGCGAGGGTCGCCAGGCGCGGGGCGGCCAGGGCCGACTGGCCCAGCCGGGCCATGTCGTGGAGGAGGCGGGCCTCCGCGATGCGCAGGTTAGCCGCGGCCGCTCGCCCCGCGGCGGCGGCCAGGATCTGGCTGGCCTGTGACAGCTCACCAGACGCGGCGGCGACCCAGGCCCGGCCCCGCTCGATCAGGTCCGCCTCCCAGATCTCCATCGGGCCCTTGGGGAGCTGGTCCTGCTCCGCCGCGGCGGCCGCGGCCGCCGCGGCGTGCCCGCGCATCGCCTCGGCGAGAGCCAGCCCAGCCAGGCACCAGCGCAGCGCCGCGGAGTCGTGGATCTCGCGGTTGATCGAGGCGGCGTCCAGGAAGGCCCGGGTGGCGTCGGCCAGCCGGCCGCGCTCGATCATGATCAACCCGGTCAGCATCAGGTGCGTCGCCTGTCCGTCCTTTTCGCCGGCGGCCAGGCAGCCCTCGTAGCCGATGGCGGCGTCCGCCTCGGCCTGGGCGAGACGGCCGCCCGCGGCGTGGCCCATAACGGCCCCGACGAGCTGGGCCTCGGGTACCGACGGCAGGCCGCTGGCCCGCCGGTGGGCCTCCAGACCCGCGTAGGCGACGGAGACCGCCTCCTGGGTCCGGCCCAGCAGCGCGAGGGCGATGGAGGCGACGTAGCTGCCGCGGCTCTTTATGCCGTCGTCCTCGTTGGCCAGCATCGGGCCCGCGGCGGCCAGGGCGCCTTCCGGGTCCCCCTCGAGCAGCCTGATCGTGGCCAGGCGGCCGAGCAGCTGCAGGCGGGCGAGGGGGTCGGTGATCTCGGCCAGGGCCTCGTCGAGCACCGCGTGAGCGGCCGCCGGATCACCCAGCAGGTTGTGGAGGTTGTGGGCCCGGGCGTTGGCGATCCTGGCCAGGTCGGCGTCGGTACGGCACAGCGCGACCGTGGCGGCGAGCGCGGCCTCGGCTTCGGCGTGCCGGCCGGAACGGAACCGGCACTCCCCCAGCACCAGGCCCGCCTCCGCCCCAGCGCCCGAATCGAGGGCGGCCTGCGCCAGCCGGGCGGCGAGCTCGAGGTCGAACATCTCGGCGGCCCGCCGGGCCGCGCGGGTGAGCAGCACGGCGTCTCCCGGCGCGCCGGAGTCGAGCTGCCAGCGGCCCAGGCGCAGCAGGTCGTCCCGGCGGCGGGCTCCGGTTGCCTCGATGGCGCTGGCCAGCGCGGCCGATATCCGCCGCATCGTCAGGCGGGGCAGGCTCTGGCGCAGCGCCTCACCGTAGACCGGGTGGGCCAGCCGGACCTCGGTCCGCCGCCCGTCCTGGCGCACGACCACCAGCCCCTGGGCTTCAGCGTTCTCCAGGCCGGCCGGATCGGTGAGCCGTTCCAGGACCGGCATGCCCAGCGGCTCGCCCGCCGCGAGCAGCTCGATCACCGTGACCGTCTCCGGGGTCAGGCCGGCCAGCCGCGACGCCACCAGTTCCACCAGCCGGCCGGGTGCGGTCAGCGGCTGGCGCAGGGTCCAGATACCACCAGTCTCGACCAGGGCACCGGACTCGACCGCGCCGATCAGCAGCTCGCGCAGGTACAGGGCGTTGCCCCGGCTGACCTCCCACAGCCGCCTGACGGTACCCCGGCCGACCGGCCCGCCCAGGACGGCGGTGACCACCGTCTCGGTCTCCGCCGCGTCCCAGCAGTCCAGGTCGATGCGTTCGGCCAGGCCGTCCTTCCACAGCGCGGTCACCGGGTCAGGTGCGGGGCCCGGCGTCCGCACGCTCGCCACCACGCTGCAGCTTGATTCCTGGACCAGCTGGTGGACCAGGGCCGCCGAACCGTCGTCGAGCAACTGGGCGTCGTCGACCACCAGCAGGAGCTTGCGTTCCGGCCCGGCCCGCTCGAGGATGGCGTCGCTCACCTGGCGGAGGAGCCCCAGCAGGTCCCCCGACGACGCCCCGGTCTCGGGCAGGAACCGCGCGAAGGGCGCTGGGCGCACAGGCCCAGCGGCTGGCCGTCGCGCAGGCGGCGGTCCGGCAGGCCGACGGCACGCGGACCGGGTACCCCGAGGGGGGCTACGCCCAGGCGGGCGGCTCTGACGAGCCCATCGCCGGTGTCTCCCTTGAGCAGTACGCCGCGATCAGCAAGTACGCCGCGGCGTTCGGCCACGACCCGGCGAAGATGGCGGAGTTCGCCGAGGCGCGCGGGATCTCCGAGCTTGCGTGGCGCGCCGCCGTGGCGGGGTGGAACGCCAGGCTCCGGGCCGACGCCGCGGTGGCCCGGCGGTTCAACCTGCGGTACCGGGAGGGCTGAACCATGGCCGTGTTGCAGAGCGTGCGCGAGCGGGCCTACGCCGGGGATCGGATGGCCACGTTGAACGAGATGCTGGCGGCGCAGACCGGGGCGGCGAACCGGGCCGCGGCGGACCTGACCCAGCAGTCGGTGCTACGGCGGACCGTCATGATCACCGGGATGCGGCAGATCGCGATGGTCAACTTCGACCTGCTGTTTGAGTTCGACCTGACCGTGCTGCCCGACGGGGCGCCGGCGTACCCCGCCACGACGCAGCAGCTGGTGGGCCAGCGGGATGTTCGGCGGCTGGTGCCCGGCCTCACCGTGGAAGCCACGATCGACCTGGCGAACTCGGCCGCCATCTGGCTGGACCTGGGCAGTCTGTGATGACCGGCCGGATGGCGGTGGCGGAGCGGGAGCCTTCGACCGGGCTGGGTTCCGGCTTGCTCTCCAGGACGAGCGCGTGGGACGCCGAATGCGTCATCACCGAGCTGTACGCGTCGCACTACAAGGGGCTGGTCCAGCTCGCGGCGCTGTGGGTGCGGGACGTGGCCACCGCCGAGGAGGTGGTGCAGGACTCGTTCATCGCGATGCACAGCGGGTGGGAGCGGCTGCGGGATACCGATAACGCGGTGGCCTACCTACGGCAGACGGTAGTGAACCGGGCCAGGTCGGTGCTGCGGCACCGGGGCGTCGTGGAAAGGAACGTGCTGGATACGCCGCCCGACGTGCCCAGCGCGGAGCACGCGGCACTGACGCGGCTCGAGCGATCCGCGGTAGTGGCCGCGCTGCGGGAACTGACCGACCGGCAGCGCGAGGCGATCACGCTGCGGTACTACGCCGGGTTGTCCGAGAGCGAGATCGCGGCCGTGATGCGGGTCAGCCGCGGCTCGGTCAAGAGTCACACCTCGCGAGGGATGGCCGCGCTGCGCACCGTGCTGGCGCGGGACTAGCCTTAATCACCATGACCACTGCCGCACCTCCCAGCTCGTTCTTGCACCTCGTCGTCGGTTACGACGGTTCGCCTCCGGCCAGCCGGGCGCTCGCTGCCGCGGTCAGGCTGCTCCAGGGCCGGACCGGCAAGATCGAGGTCGTCTACGTGGCCCACCTGTCTAGCGTCATCATGCTGTCGGCCGACGCGATCGCCGAGATGGAATCGGACTTCGGCGAGATCGAGGCGGAGCTTCGCGCCCAGGCCGGCGAGGAACTCGGCGGCCAGACGGTGGCCTGGGGGTTCCTGCGGCGCCAGGGGGTCATCGCCGAGGAACTGATCGCGGCGGCTACCGGCCTCCAGGAGGCCGGCCCCGAGGGAACGACGGTGGTGATCGTGGTCGGGAGCTCCTCCCACGCCACCCACCGGGTGGTCGGTTCGGTGGCGGTCAGCCTGGCCCGCCACTCGCCGGTACCGCTCGTCATCGTCCCGTAGCCCGGCGCACGGCCATCCCCGCTCGTTCGGGGTACCACGGGCGGCGGCTAGCCGGGGCGGTCCGGGTACGGGGCGGCGTTATGCAACCGGGAGCCGCTGAACGCGACGGTCGAGGGCGTGACCTGGCGCCAGAACGGCCAGATGGACGGGGTGACGCGAAGCTCGATCTCCGCGGTGGCGTGGCGGGCGAGAAGATCGTCGACGACCTCGCGCTCGATCGCCTCCACCGGTTCTTCGGCGACCCAGTACCCGCCGACTTCGTGCGGCCGGAACGCCTCGGCGGGCAGCCGGTAGGCGTACAGGCGGCAGGCCTGCACGCGTTCGAGCCAGCCGGATTCCATGACGTGGAGCCGGCCGGCGGCGCTCTGGCCGAAGAACCTGTCGCGGTCCTGCGCCGTGGTGGTCGACACCGGCCAGACGCACCCGCGCGGGCAGTGGATGGGGAACCAGAACATCGGTGCGTGCCGGGTATCGACCGCCCAGACCAGCGGCGGCGCATGCGGATTGGTGACCGGGACGTGCGGCAGGAACCGGCCGAGAGAAGGATCCTCGCTAAAGTGCCACAGGGCGAACGGGCCCTCCCCCGCGTAGCGCGGCGCCGGCTCGCGGGCGAGCAGGTGCTCCGGGTAGTCCGGGTTCGTCACCGGCAGTCTCCTACGGGACTTGAACTTGTACTAGCATTATGATATCAGTTTTAGTGATGACCGGATCGGCGCGATCTGTGGGAGGTCTCGGGCTATGGATTCGTTTGCGGGAAAGCTCGCGGTGGTGACGGGCGGCGGCTCTGGCATGGGCCGTGAGCTGGTCCGCCAGCTGGCGGCGCAGGGGTGCTCGGTCGCGACGTGCGACGTGCACGCGGAGGCGGTGGAGGAGACCGCGGCGATGGCGTTGGAAGGTGCCCCGTCAGGCGTCCGGGTCACCAGCCACGAGTGCGACGTCGCCGATGAGGCTCAGGTCCTCCAGTTCCGCGACGAGCTGCTCGAGGCGCACGCCAGCGACCACGTCGACGTCGTGTTCAGCAACGCCGGCATCGGCGGCGGGAGCAGCTTCGTCAACGACCCCCGGGAGTCGTGGGAGCGGACGTTTATGGTGGATTTCTGGGGCGTGTACTACTGTGCTCGGGCCTTCCTGCCGCTGCTCATCGCCAGCGGCGACGGCGTCCTGGTCAATACCAGCAGCGTGAACGGGTTCTGGGCGACGCTGGGCCCGGGCATGCCGAACCATGCGTACTGCACGGCCAAGTTCGCCGTGAAGGGCTTCACCGAGGGGCTCATCGAGGACTTGCGCCTCAACGCACCCCAGGTCCGGGTGGCGGTCGTCATGCCGGGACACGTGGGCACGGACATCGTGCTGAACAGCATGCTCGCCAACGACATGCTGCCCGAGTCGGACGACATGACCGAGGCCCAGCGACAAGCGCGGGACCGGCTTGTCGAGGGGGGCATGCTGCCCCAGGGTGCGTCGGCCGAGGACCTGCGCCGCTTCCTCATGCAGATGGGCACGGACTTCCGGGACAAGGCGCCGCTCAGCGCGGCCGGCGCGGCGACCATCATCCTCGACGGCGTCCGCTCTGGCGCCTGGCGGATCCTGGTCGGCGACGACGCCGTGATGCTCGACGAGAACGTGCGCGCGAATCCCGGGGCCGCCTACGACTACCAGGAGCTGTTCGCGGGCCTGATGCCGCAGGCGGACTCCTGAGCGGCCGGACCCGGCTAACTACGTCAGCGGCGTCGACGGGAGGGTGGTAGCGATGAGCGTGCAGGAGGCCCCAGTCAGGGTGGTCGGGGAGGTGGCCGCGCGGCCACTGGCCGAGCGTGCGGCCTGGTCGGCGCACCCGGCTCTAGGGATTCTGATCCACGCCGCGGTATTCATCGCGGGGCTCGAGGTGCTGATCAGCTGGTCGGGTCCCGGCGGGGACCGGGCGGGGAGGATCGCGCTCGGCGTGCTGGTGATCGCCGCGGCGTACGTGATCGCCCACGGGGTGATCTCGGTGGTGGCCGGGGAGGCCACGGTGGTGCAGGTGTTCGGCCGGTACGAGGGGACCGTGCGCGATCCGGGCATGATCTTCGTCAACCCGCTGGTCCGGCGGCGCAAGGTGTCGGTGCGGATCAGGAATCTCGAGAGCCCGGTGGCCAAGGTCAACGACGCGGACGGCAACCCGATCGAGATTGCCGCTGTCGTGGTCTGGCAGGTGCAGGACACCGCCAAGGCGCTCTACGCGGTCGACGACTACCCCACGTTCGTAGCCATCCAGACCGAGACCGCCGTCCGGCACATCGCCTCGTCCTACCCCTACACCAGCCACCGCGAGGGGGAACTGTCCCTGCGGGACAATGCTGAGGAGATCACCGCCAAGCTGTCCGCCGAGATCGCCGAGAGGGTCGCCCTCGCCGGGGTGTCCGTGGTCGAATCCCGGCTCACCCGGCTCTCCTACGCCCCCGAGATCGCCCCCGCCATGCTCCGCCAGCAGCAGGCCGCCGCCGTCGTCGGCGCCCGCCGCACCATCGTCGAGGGCGCGGTCGGCATGGTCCAGCTGGCCCTGCGGCAGCTGGAGGAGCAGGGGGTGGTGGAGCTCGATGAGGAACGCAAGGCCCAGATGGTGTCCAATCTGCTGGTGGTGCTGTGCAGCGAGCAGGCCACCCAGCAGGTCGTCAACACCGGCTCGCTCTACTAGTAACCGGGTTTTCGGTGAGGGAGCGGAAGGAGATTTTGCTGCGGCTGGACCCGGCCGTGCATGACGCGCTGTCCCGCTGGGCCTCGGATCAGCTGCGCAGCACCAACGCCCAGATCGAGTTCCTGCTGCGCAAGGCCCTGGCCGACGCCGGGCGCCTGCCCGGCCGCATCGGCCCGCAGCGCCGTCCCGGCCGCCCGCCCAGGGAGGCATCGGCCGATGACGACGATCGAGGATCAGGCCCGCAAAGGGGCGAGCGGGCAAGCTTAGGCCGGAGGAGATGCGGTCCAGCAGATGACCCTGCGGTCATTGCCTCCCGATACGACGCAGTCCCGGCCGTTGACTTGGGTCAGCGCGACGGCCCACACCGGGCCTTCGTGCCCGGCGAGCGGCTCCCCGATCGGCACGCCGGACGCCGCATCCAGGATGGTCAGCGTCCCGTCGCTGCCGCCCGCGACAACCACGTCGCGGCCGTCCACCCGACCTGCGGCGAGCGCGTATATCTCGGCGGCCGGACGCGTGTAAGCCGGTCCGACCACGGACCCCGCAAAGGCGTCCCGGATATGTATGTTCCGGTCGCGCTGGTCTACGAAGACGATCCAGAGGCTCTCCACGAGCCAGGCGAAGGCCAGCGTGGGGTAGGAGACGATGACGGGGACGCCGATCGCGCTCTCCAGCCGCCACGTCGCGGCGTCCCACTCGTGCACGATCACCTCGCTGTCCAGTGCCGCCGCGCACAGCAGGTGCAGGCCAGGGCCGCTCGGGGCCAGCGCCAGGGCCAGGGCCCGGGGCTGGTCTGGCTTGACAAACGGAAGGTGAACAACCGCTTCCCTGGTCACGGCGTCCCAGATCGCCACGCCGTCACCGGCCGCGCAGACGATCAGGTCACGGTCCCCGACCCGGCTCACGGCCAACGCCGCCACGGGGCCGCGACCGCCACGAGGCAGCGGATCGCCGATCTGCACGCCTGAGACCGGATCCCAGATCCGGATCTGGTCGACCGATGGTGAGCCGTCCAGGCCTGCGGTGATCACCACGTCGCGATCACCCGCCCGGCCCGCGGCGAGCGCGCCGACCGGCACGCCGGGTGCCTTCAGGCACGGGCCGACCGGCTGTCCCGTGGCGGCGTCCCAGACCCACACCGAGTGGTCATCAGCAGCCCCCGCGGACATGATCGCGTCACGGCCCCCGGCCGTTCCGCGGGTCAGGGACACCACCCCATCGGTATGCCCGAACGGATGATCCTCGGCGTCCCAGTCCACTACCTCCAGGTAGTCGCGGCAGCCGCAGACGATGACGTCGCGATCCCCGGCCCGGCCTACCGCCAGGACCTGCGGGGACTGGTCGTGGGTAACCGGTGCTCGCACCTGCTCTCCGGTGAGCACATCCCAGAAGCGCGTCGCCTCGTTGTAGTGGGAGGACACGAGGACCAGGCGATCGGCGACCCGGCCGAACGCCAGGGCCTTGGCCCCGGGGGCGTCCAGGGGCCGGCCGATGGCCCGCCCGGTCCTGGCGTCCCAGATCTTGATCTTCCGGTCGTTCGTCTCGCCCGCGCACAGGGCCAGGTCGCGCCCTGGCTCGTACGTCATCGCCATCGCGGACTGGAGGCCGGTGCTATCGATCTGGCGAGGGCGGCCGATCAGCTTTCCTTTGCCCGGGTCAAGCAGGGCGGTCGTAGCGTGTCCAGCCTGGGAGGTCAGTGCTGCCGCGTCAGCGATTGATGGCTGGCCGACCGCCACCGCGATGACGTCTCGTCGGCCGTCGCGGGCCAGCGCCAGCGCCGAACGCCAGCCGGCGGGTATGGGCACGGGCGGCGCCACCGGCTGCCCGGTGACAGCATCCCAGATGTGCACCGCGTGACCGATGCGGTCGGCGCACGCGATGACATCCCGCCCGCTGGCCCGGCCGAGCACGATCGCGTCCACGTATCCGACCTGCCCCGGGAGCGCCCCGACTAGCTGCCTGGTTCCGGCGTCCCAGACGCGCACCTCCTGGTTCCCCGAACGACCGCAGGCGCACGCGATCAGGTCGCGGCCCCCGGCGCGCCCGAGCGCCAGCGCGCTGACCGCGCCTGCCGCGGTCCCGAGGGGCGGGCCGATCGGCTCGCCGGTACCGGGATCCCAGATAAGCACGGTCCAGCCACCGGCCGAGACGATCACATCCCGGTCCGCGATGTTACCGATGGCCACCGACGTGATGTCTTCGGTGTGACCGGTCAGCTTCTGATGGACCGATCCTTTCCAGGCCGTCCACGCAATGCGCCAATCCGACACAGCGGACTCCGGGGGGAAGTCAAATCGATTGGTTAAGCGGATTCGGGGCGGGAACCAACGTCCGTTCGGTCAAAAAAGGTGTTGATTATTTCGGTGAATCGGGCGGGTTGCTCGGCAAAGCACAGGTGGGAGGCGTCCTCGATGACCTCAAGCTGCGAGCCGGCGATGCGGCGGTGGATTTCCTCCAGGTGGCCCGGCGTGCATTCGTCGTAGCGGCCGCCGACGACCAGGGTGGGGACACCGATCTCGCCCAGGCGGTGCATGATGTCCCAGGTCTTCAGGGTGCCGGAGACGGTGAACTCGCTGGGGCCGTTCATCGTGTTGTACACCGCGTAGCCCGCCTCGGCGAAGGACCGCTCGAAGCCGGCCGGCCACGGGTCCAGGCGGCAGACGTGCTTGCGGTAGAAGCCGAGGATCGCGGCCTGGTACTCCGGACAGGCGGTGAACCCGGCGTCCTCGTGCTCGCGGATCGTCCGGAGGACCTCCGCGGGCTCCTCGGCCAGCAGTTTCTCGCAGTCGCTGACCCAGCGGATCATGCTGGCCGGGCTCCCGCACAGGGTCAGGCTCACCAGGTCGGGCTGGCGGTCCAGGACGTACTGCATGGCCAGCATGCCGCCCCAGGAGCTGCCGAACAGGTGGAGCCGGTCCAGGCCGAGCGCCTCCCGCACCTGGACCAGTTCCTCGACGAAGCGCTCGACCGTCCACAACGTCAGGTCGTCGGGGCGGTCGGACCGGCCGCAGCCTAGCTGGTCGTAGAACACGACGCGGCGACGGTCGGCGAGCGCCTCGAGGGGCTCCAGGTAGTTGTGGGTGAAGCCGGGGCCGCCGTGCAGGCACAGCAGCGGCGTGCCGTTGGTCCCGGGGTCCAGGGAGCGGTACCAGACGCGGCCGCCGGGGACCTCGAGGTAGCCCTCCTCGACCGTCATGCCGATCCCACCGGCTCGCCGGCGGCGGGCTCGGGCTCGTCGGCGAAGACCCGCTTCATTTCCGGCAGGCGGGCCGGGTGCCTGACGGCCAGGTACACGAGCACGACGATGCCGATCACGAACCAGATCCCGATGGCCAGGCCGGTCTCGCTGGAGGGGTAGCTGAGCGGGGTGACGAACTTCAGGAATGACGACCCGAGCCCAAGCGCGGTGAGGAAGGCCGGGATGAAGGCGACGATGCCGAGGATGGGGATCACGGCGTGCAGCAGGATGTTGAACTCCGAGCGCTGCCTGCGCAGGTAGAAGAGCATGCAGGACAGGTTGAAGATCATGTAGATGGCGATCATCACCCCGGTGAGGATCGTGGCCAGGAAGACGAACGCCGTGGTGGGGCCGAAGTGGATGCCGATCGGCAGGCCGATGGCGAGGGTGACGACCAGCTGGACGACCACGCCCACGTACGGGGATCGCCACTTGGGGTGCAGCCTGGCCAGCGGGGCGGGCAGCAGCCCGATCCTGGACATGGCGAACCAGGTGCGGGTGGTGGCCAGCGTGCCGGCGTTGCCGTTGGCGAAGGTGGAATTCAGGATGGCGAAGAACGCGACCACCCAGCCCAGTCCCCACACGTCGCGGGCCAGCTGGATCCACGGGCTGCCGCCGCCCAGGGCGCCGAAGCTCACGTACTTCGACGGGCCGTAGAACACGTCGCCCGCGTAGGTCGTGAAGACGTAGAACAGCCCGATGACCAGGCACGACGCCACCACCGCGACCTGGATGGTGCGTCGTGGATTACGGGCCTCCTCGGCCAGCGGGGCGGAGGCCTCGAAGCCGATGAACGCGAGGATCGTGTAGATGGAGCCCGCGGCGATGCCGCCGAAGCCCTTGTACCCCTTGATCGTGGCGAAGTGCAGGGTGAAGACGTTTCCGGTGTTGTTTCCGCCCGCCTTGACGACCAGCCAGATGGCCAGGGCGACGAAGACGGCGATCTCGAAGGAGCCGAGGATCGTGCCCGCCCGCGCGCTGACCTTGATCCCCCGGTAGTTCAGGCCGGCGACCAGGATCGCCGCGACGATCATGAAGATGACCCAGGTGGTGGTGAACGGCCAGCCCCACTCGCTGTTGGCGACCGACCCGATCAGGTAGCCGGACAAGATCATGGTGATCGGCCCGATCAGCGCCTCGACCAGCGAGTAGCCCCAGCCGACCAGGAACCCGAGCCACGGGTGGATCGCCTCGGCCGGGTAGGTGTAGATGCTGCCGGCCGACGGCAGGTGTTTGGCCAGCTGGCCGATCGAGCTGGCGACCAGGAGGCAGGCCACCAGGGCCAGCAGCACCGCCAGCGGCAGCGCGCCGCCCGCGTAGGTGGCCCCCGCCGCGATCGACAGCGCCACCGCGCCGGCCGGGGCCATCGAGGTAACCGACTGGAACAGGACCTCCCGCAGTCCGATGGCTCCGCGGGAAAGGGTGACTCCGTTGTTGGCCATGATGTCCTCCTTCGGCTTACTACCTAAGGTAATAAACCGGACCATAAAGGTCTATAAGGGAGACTGGCGTGCCTGAAGTTGCGCTCGGCGGGCCGATTAACGGGCCATGGGTGCCCCCGGACCCGATAGACGGGGCTTGTGGCACCCAACCCCCATATAGCGGGCGTAGCCGAATGGGGCTTGTGGCACACGGGTCCCGGTAGTCAGGGCTGGCGCGCTAGGCGAAGTACTGGGTGATGGCTTCGGCTAGGGCGGAGGCTATTACTTGCTGGCCGTGGGGGCTGGTGGCGATCGAGCCTTCGTAGGGGTCGGTGACGAAGAGCGGCTCGATCAGGGCGCCGGGCATCTGGCTCGGGGTGGTGAAGTAGCCGGTCTTGGCGGGGCCGAGCAGGAGCAGGTGGCCGTAGGCCACGGCGGCGCTGTCGAGCGCCGAGCCCAGCACGGTGTCGGGCATGACTTGCTCGTCGGGGATGCCCCAGCCTTGGGCATTCATGGCGCCCAGGACGTCATCCTGGAGGAGGGTGGCCAGGCGGAGATTGGCCGCGGAGAAGGGGCGGGCCGCGTCGTAGCCGGTGACACAGCCGGCGTTCTGCGGGCTGCCGGAGTCCATGTAGATGCCGACGAGGACGTCGGCATCGGCCAGGTTGGCGCACACGTCGCGGGCCCCGACGTCGTTGACCACGCCTTGCACGGTCAGCAGGTCGCCGTCGACGTCGGCGGGGATGAGCTTCGTGACCGTGGTGTTCTCGCTGCGCGACACCACGACGCGGTAGCCATCGGCGCGCAGGATGGCCATCGTGTCTAGTTCGACGGTCAGGTTCACGGCGGCCTCGTTGACGGGGGCGCCGGATTGCGTGGTGCCGACCGCGCCGGGGTCGATGCCGCCGTGCCCGGCGTCGAGGAACACCGTCTGGTGCTGGTTTCCGCTGGTCGGCGCGTAGGCCAGGCACGCGCCGGGGCTGAAGAGCGCGGGATCGATCGGCTGGCCGGCTGTGGAGTCGGCGGTCCGGTGGCGGGCGTGCTCGGCCGACCGGGCGGCATCCGGCCGGGCGGGGACCGGATGCCGCGTCTGACCGGCGGGAAACGCCGGGCTGGCGTAGATGAGCGCCGCGCCGGCGAGCGTGGCGCACGAGCCAAAGGCCACGAGCAGGGTGACGGTAAGCCTCGGCGTGTGTCCCATCACTTATCCGATGTCGGCCGATCTATCCTCATTGTTCGTTCTCTACCTAAAAGTAACTCGTGCGTAGTCGGAGAACTCGCACAAAATGAGGACCATGACGGCGCGCCGGGAAGCACGCGCGGGGCGTTACGAGCGGGTGCGCCGGGGCTTGGCTTGGGGCGATAGCATCTGTGGCGCAGGCTCCGCTCACCGTCGATATAGGAGCAGACCGACATGTCCCTCTTCCAGCGGGCTCACGACATCCTCGCGGCCAAGGCCAACAAGGCGCTCGACCAGGCCGAGAGGCCAGACGAGATGCTCGATCTCTCCTACGAGCAGATGCTCGACCAGCTGACCAAGGTCCGCCAGGCACTGGTTTCGGTGGCCGCATCACGCAAGCAGATCGAGCTACAGGAAGCGCAGCTCCAGCACTCCGTGGACCACCTGCAGGACCAGGCCAAGGCGGCGCTGGCAATGGGCAAAGAGGACCTGGCCAGGGAGGCGCTGTCGCGCAAGGCCGCAGCCCAGACCCAGATCGACGGGATGGAACCGCAGCACCAGCAGCTCACCGAGCAGGAGCAGAAGCTCGAGCAGACCCTGGCGGCCCTGCAGCAGCGGGTCAACGCGTTCCGGACGCAGAAGGAGACATTGAAGGCCCAGTACACCGCGGCGAGCGCCGTGAGCTCGGTGAACGAGAGCGTGGCCGGGATCTCGGGCACGCTGTCCGATTCGGGCGCGGAGCTGGCGAGGGCCCAGGACAAGATCGCCCAGATGCAGGCCCGCGCGGGGGCCCTGGACGAGCTGCTGCAGTCCGGCGTCCTGGAAGACGTCGGCGGTAGCACCGACGACATCCAGAAGGAACTGGACCAGGCCGGAACCGACGCCGACGTGGAGAATGAGCTCGCCGCGCTGAAGGCGCAGATCGGGCCGGGGAGCACGCCGCCGGAGCTGACCAGCGGCTGATCGCCGACACGCGCCGCCGGAGCTGACGAGCGGCTGACCGCCGACACGCGCCGCCGGAGCTGACGAGCGGCTGATTGCCGACACGCGCCGCCGGAGCTGACCAGCGGCTGATTGCCGACCGATCGGATAGTCCTTGCATTGCCGACCGACCGGATATTCCTTGCATTGCCGACTGGCCGGATAATCCTGGCAAAGACTTCTGAAATACACAAAGCGCACAAATGCGCAACTGTCGGCACACTAGCTTTTTTAATTTGTTCTTTTGCGTTAGGCTGCCTAGAAGCTGACTTGGCGATATATCAGCTAGCCCGACAGAAGAACACAGTTCTCCACTGGGGGGGTTCTGCATTCTGCGGCCTGGTCGGGCCTGGCGACCTACATGCAAGGAGTCTGAATGCTACGACGATGGTGCGTCCTGCTCGCGATGCTGGCCGTGACACTCGGCACCGCGCTTACCGCGGGCACGGCATCGGCCGCGGCGGGGGTGCTCACGGGCCATACGGGGCTCGGGGGTGGAGGCTGGCCGTGGCCTCCGACCGGGACGGAGAGCTGGGTTCCCGGGGGACCCATCAATTTGGTCGGCCGGACGTTCTCGCAAACCAACGGTCAGGCTAGTAGCACGAACTGGTCGGGTTACGCGGCCACGACGGGCACATACACGAGCGTCTCGTCCAGCTGGATCCAGCCGAAGGGCACCTGCTCCAACGGCGACCAGTACGCCGCGTTCTGGGTCGGCCTGGACGGCTACAGCAGCAGCACGGTGGAGCAAACGGGCAGCGAGGTGGACTGCGTCGGGCGGACCGCCGAGTACTACGCGTGGTACGAGGCGTACCCGGCCGCGTCGAAGGACTACAACAACACCGTCAAGGCCGGCGACGTGTTCAACGCCACCGTGACCTATACCACCAACAACCAATTCACCCTCTTTATCCAGGATGTCACCGAGAGCTGGTCTCATACGACGACAGTGACGGTATCCGGGGCCAAGCGCACGTCGGCCGAGGTCATCGCCGAGGCGCCGTGTTGCACGTTCTTCGGCGGCATCCTGCCGCTGACGAACTTCGGCACGATGAACTTCACCAATTCCGTGGTCACGCCGACCTCAGGCAGCTCTGAGGCCATCGGCAGTGCTGGCGGGGTCACCGAGATCACCATGGTGGACAACCTCGGGCGCGACAAGGACACCGTGTCGGCGTTGACGAGCGGAGAGAACTTCAGCTGCACCTGGAAGGCCAGCAACTAGTACACGCCGATCGACGCTCGGGCCCGGCTGCCGTACGGTAGCCGGGCCCGTGGCATTTGCGCGGTTGCCGGGTGTTATCTACCGGTTATTGCCTTACCTCCTATTTACCCGCAATTGGCATTACTGTAGGCGGGGAGCTTGCGGAGGGCCGGTCTCTTAGGCGTGCGGCGGCGCGACCGCAATCCCGATCTGTGGTATGTGTAATACCTGCGACGGGGTGTGACCTGGCACGATGCACGACGGTAGGTGGGGTGACCAGTTTGGCTGAGCTGCAAGCTGGCGATCCGCAGCGGATCGGGCCCTACGTGTTGGTCGGCAGGCTCGGCAGCGGCGGGATGGGGCGGGTCTACCTGGCGCGATCGCCCGGCGGACGGCAGATGGCCGTCAAGGTGATCCGGGCCGAACTGGCGGACGACGACGGGTTCCGGGCCAGGTTCGCGCGGGAAGTGGAGGCCGCCCGCAAGGTAGGCGGGCTGTTTACCGCCCAGGTGGTCGACGCGGACCTGGAGAGCCCGGTGCCCTGGCTGGTCACCGCCTTCGTGCCCGGCATGTCGCTCGCCGAGGCCGTCGATCACGTGGGACCGCTGCCGCCCGGGACCGTGCTTGCGCTGGCCGCGGGGCTGGCCGAGGGCATCAATGCCATCCACGCGGCAGGCGTCATCCACCGGGACCTCAAGCCATCGAACGTGCTGCTGGCGCTCGACGGGCCGCGGATCATCGACTTCGGGATCGCCTCGGCCGCGGCGGCCACGACGCTGACCGGCACCGGCCTGATGATCGGCTCGCCCGGGTTCATGTCGCCGGAGCAGGCCGAGGGCGGGACGGTCGGGCCGGCCAGCGACATCTTCAGCCTGGCGGGCGTCCTGACCTACGCGATTAGGGGCGAGGGGCCGTTCGGCTCCGGGGAGACCAGCGCCTTGCTCTATCGCGTGGTGCACGGGTCGCCGAACCTGGACCGGGTGCCCGGCCGACTGCAGCCCCTGATCAGCTGGTGCCTGTCTAAGGAGGCGGCGCGTCGGCCGACGGCCGCCGAGTTCCTGGGCGAGCTGACCGCCACGTACCCGGGAGCCGCGGACCTGACCGACTGGCTGCCGCCCCGGCTCCGCGACGTGGCCGTGCAGATGGCGTCTTTCGCGTACCCAGGCCGACAGCCGCTGGCTATCGCGGCCGTCTCCGGGGTCGCCGGGGTAGTAGCCGGTCCCGGGGTCGCGGGGATTGCGGCCGGTCCCGCGGTCGCGGGGATTGCGGCTGGTCCCGCGGTCGCGGCGATGGTACCGGTGGACAACGTGACGCCACTCCAGCCGATGCGGACGTCGCCTGAGCCGGCACCGCCGCCGACTGCTCCGGTGGCGGGCCAGGGGCCCGCCGCTCCCCCGGGATACCGGGCGCCCCAGGGCTACTCGGGTACCCGAGGCTGGCCTGGGTACGGGCCGCAAGAACGGAACGGGCCGCACGGAGAGCGCGGCGCGCCAGCCGGGTACGGGACGCCAGGCCAGTACGGCGGGCAGGCGGGGTACGGGGCGCCGGGAGGGTATGGCGCGCCGGGAGGATCTGCGGCGGCGGGAGGGTATGGGGCGCCGGGAGGGTCTGGGACGCCGGGAGGGTCTGGGACGCAGGATGTGGGGCTGGGGCTCGGGGGTGACGGGGGGCAGGACTTTCCGCCCTGGTGGCCGCCGGCTACTCCCCCGCCGGGGCCGGCGACCCAGTGGTACGGGGCGGGTGGGCCGCCGGTGCGCAGGCGGCGGCGGGGGCTGTGGGTGGCGGGCATCGCGGGGTTGTGCGGGGCGCTCGTCGCCGGACTGGTTATTACGCTTGGCGCAGCCCATACCGGGGGGTCCTTGACGGGGCAGAGTCCGGGCGCGGCCCGGAGCACTACTCCCCCTACGCCGACCGCCACGCCTACGGTGGGCGGCCTGACGTTGTCTCAGCTGCGGGCCGGGGACTGCCTGACCGGGGCGAATCTGCAGCTCAATACCGCCAGGCCCTGGCCGCAACTGGCCCGGGCCGTGCCGTGCGACCGGAGGCACACCGCGGAGGTGTTCCTGGCCGACAACGGGTTCTGGCCGGAGAACCTGGCGTTCCCCGGCAGTGCCACGATCGTCAAGGTGGCCGACGCGGCGTGCAACAGCGCGTTCCGGTCCTACGTCGGGATCGCCTACGACAAGTCCATCTACACCTGGACCAACGTCATCCCGGACGCGTTGACGTGGCCTCACGGTGATCGCGGGCTGCACTGCGTGGCGTATTACGCCACCAAGCACGACCAGGCCGGCGCGGTCCTGTTGGGATCCATCAAGGGCTCGGGTCGGTAGCGGCGTTCGGGATAAAGGGTTTATCGACCTGAGGGGACGCCGGGTCGGAGGCGGGCCGGGCTGATGTCCGGGGTTTCGCGGATGCCGAAGACGTCGCGCAGCGCGCTGAGGGCGGCGAGTTCGCCGCAGCGGCCGTGCACGCCGGGCAGCGGCGGGGTGGCCGACGAGCACAGGTAGACGCCGCGGATCGGGGTGCGGTACGGGTTCCACCTGGCCACCGGGCGGGCGATGGTCTGGCGTACCGTCTGCATGCCGACGGCAATGTCGCCGCCGACGTAGTTGGGGTTGTGCGCCTCCTCGTCCACGGCGGTGCGCACCGACCGGGCCAGGATGAGGTCGCGGAAGCCGGGGGCGAACCGCTCGATCTGCGCCTCGATCGCCGCGGTCATGTCCACGTCGGACCCGGCGGGGACGTGGCAGTAGGTCCACAGCGTCTGCCGGCCCGCCGGGGCGCGGGACGGGTCGGCGACGCCCGGCTGGACCACGAGCACGTAGGGGTGCTCCGGGTGCTTGCCCGCGGCGACTTCGGCCTCGGCGGCCGCCATCTGCTCGAACGTCCCGCCCAGGTGCAGCGTGCCGGCCTGGCGGCAGTCCTCGTTCGTCCAGGGCACCGGGCCGGACAGCGCGAAGTCCACCTTGCAGACCCCGGCCCCGTACCGGAACCGGCTGAGCGCGGCGCGGTACCGGGATGGGAGGCGGTCGCCGGCCAGGCTGATGAGCGCGCGGGGCGACACGTCGAGGAGGGTGGCGCGGGCCGGCGGGAGTTCGGCCAGGGAGCGGACCCAGTGGCCGGTCTCGATTTCGCCGCCGGCCTCGACCACCGCCTCGGCCATCGCGTCGGTGATCCGGGCGCTGCCGCCCGCCACGACCGGCCAGCCCACCGCGTGGGCCAGCGAGACCAGCATGATCCCGATGCCCGCGGTCGGGACGGCGGTGAGCGGCATCATCGCGTGCGCGGCGGCGCCGGCCATCACGGCCCGGGCCTCGGGGGTGCGCCAGCTCCGGACGACCGTCGAGGCGGGCAGGATGGCCCGGCTGCCGTAGGAGGCCATCGCCAGCGGGTGCGCGGGGATCCTGCGCAGCGGGGCGAGCATTTCCGGGAGGATCTGGTCCATGTGGCGGGCCGGGGGGCCGAACAGGCGGCGGTAGGCGCGGCGGTCGGCGCCCATGCGCGCGGCCGTCTCCTCGACGCTCCGCGTCACGACCGCGGCCCGGCCGCCGTCGAGCGGCTGGGCGAACTCTACGGGCGCGCTCGCGAACCGCACGCCGCGCGCGGGCAGGTCGAAGCGGAGGAAGAACGGGGAGGCCAGGGCCAGCGGGTGCGCCGCCGAGCAGACGTCGTGCCAGAAGCCCGGCAGGGTCAGCTCCTCGGTCCGGCACCCGCCCCCGATCGTGGGCGAGCCCTCGATCACGAGCACCTTCAGTCCTGCCGCGGACAGGGTGACGGCAGCGGCCAGGCCGTTCGGACCGCTGCCGACGATAACCGCGTCAGGATTCCCCCGCATGACCCCTCATCTACCCGTTGGCCTCGCTCTTGGCACTGGCGCCCCGGCGCGGTGGCTGGAATACGCTGCGGACCGCCGAGTTGTGCCAGATGTTGCGGGCGTGACGCCATTGGCGCTTTGAGTCTACGCAGGTCGTGGTGATCTGCACCTTCGGGTCGGGCACGCCGAGGCGCTCCCCGAGCGCGGTCAGCGTGGCCGCCCAGAACTTGTCTTCCTTGGCGTGCCCGCCCATGATCATCCCGGCCTCGTAGAGCGGGTCGTTCGCCCGCATCAGCACCTGCGCCTGGATGACGGTCTCGTCGCCCTCTTTTTCCGAGGAGAAGGTGATCCAGCCGGCGAACATGTGACCCTGCGGGGTCATCAGCGTGAACGACTCGTGGTCGGCGTACAGGACGAACACGCCGGTCGACAGCTTGACGCCACCGCCGAGGGCCAGGTCGAGGAGGGCCACGTCGCCCGGGTTGATGCCGGTGAGCGCGCCGGCGAACCGGTTGCCCTTCGGCCAGAACTCGGGGAAGTGCTCCTTCCAGACCGCGATCGCGTGCTGGGGCTCGATCTGCGACCCCGCCTGCATGCGGTAGGTCTTCTGCCACATCTTGCCGAAGCCCTGCACCGGGCCCGTGAGGCGCCGGCCAGCGACGTTCGTCCCGCGGACGCCGTCGCGGTGGTCCACCTCGAGCCGGTCCACCTTGCGGGCCCAGCTGGCCTCGTCCCGCGGCGGGGTGGCTTTCGCCTCGCGGGCGCTCAGCCCGATCTGCTCGGCCGACGCCACCTTGTCCGGACCTGCTGTTTCAGTCATGATCCAGCCCCCTTACCGCACGACGCCGTCGAGCGCCGATTCCTCGCTGTCGTAGATGGTGATCGCCTCGTCGAGCCTGGTCAGCTCGAAGATCTCGCGGTAGTGGTCGCTCAGCCCGTACGCGGCCAGCTGCTGGCGCTGCCGGTTGGCCCGGACGAGCAGGGTCACGAGCATGCCGATGCCGCCGCTGTTCATGTACTCCAGGCCGTCGAAGTTCAGCACGAGCTTGCTCGTCGCGCCTGCGGCCTCGTACGCCGACATGAGTACGGGCTCGCACGCCGCGGTGACCTCACCCTTGATGTCGACGACGGCTACCGAGTCGCCGAACCGCCGGACGTCCATTGTGATCGCCGGTGCTTCCATCAGAGTTTCCTCCCCTTACCTAACCCTTAGTCGTTGGAGTCTTTGCCTTGCTTGGTGGTTAGCGTGCCGCTCAGGCTTGGGCGGCGTGGCTGGTTAGCTGGCTGACGGCGTGGTCGAGGTCGGGAAAGAGCTCGATGAAGTCCGACAGCCTGGTGATGTCGAAGATCTCCCGGTAGTGCGCGGATAGACCGCTGGCGACGACGCTCCTGCGCTCGGCCCGGGCACGGGCGAGCACGCTCACGATCAGCGCGATGCCGGTCGAGTTGATGTAGTCCACCGCGGCGAAGTCCAGTACCACGGTGCCGATGGGCTCGGGGCCGTCGTGCGCGTTGACCGCACGGTCGTACGCGCTGGTCAGGATCGCGGCGGCCGAGCCGTCGATGTCGCCGGACAGTTCGATGACGGCGGCGCCGGGGACGATCCGGGTCGTGGCTTCACACATGTTCGGCATGTGCAGCACCTCCAGTTCGCATGGTCAGCCAGATGGTGTGCCGCTGGCCGTCGGTTGT
Source organism: uncultured Actinomycetes bacterium (assembly GCA_963795795.1). Lineage (GTDB taxonomy): Bacteria > Actinomycetota > Actinomycetes > Streptosporangiales > Streptosporangiaceae > Palsa-504. The sequence goes on from CAWCJS010000008.1 coordinate 68,267, forward strand.
TACGTTCATCGCGTCGACCATGTTGCGGATGAGGAACAGGCCCCACCCGCGCGGGGTCTGGGCGCCGTCCAGCTTCTTGAGCAGGTCGGGCTCCTCGGGGTCCCCCGCGTTCTGGGCGGCGGCGTGCGCCTCACCACCCTGGTCACTGATGGCGATGATGATGTCGTCGCCGTCCAGGGTGACTTCGACCTCGACCGGGATCTCGGCGCGGTTGCCGTTGCCGTGCTCGATCGCGTTCATGGTGGCCTCGGCGACCGCGGTCTTGAGCCGCTCCAGCCGGGCCTCGGGCAGGCCGAGGTCCTTGACCGTCCCGGCCACCCGCTCGAGCGCGAGGCGTTCGTTGCCTGGCTCGCTGGCCAGCGTGAACGCGTCGAGCCTGCGAGGCTTTCCTGGTGCGGGACGGGCGACCTGAGTCATCATCGGCTCCCTTGGTGCCAGGCGGACGGCGAGCGCTGGAGCGAGACCAGCGTGATGTCGTCCTCTTGCTCGTGGTCGGGTCCGGTGAAGTCGCTCAGCTCGGTCAGGCACAGGTCGATCAGCGCCTCTCCCGCCGGGCCCTTGCCGACCAGGGCCGAGACCCGCGGGAAGCCGAACATCTCCCGGTCGGGCGCGTGCGCCTCGGCGAGGCCGTCGCTGTGCAGCAGGGCGCAGTCGCCGGGCTCGAACTGGAAGTTCCGCTGCTCGTACTCACTGCCCTGCATCAGGCCCAGCGGCATGCCGCGGGCGCGCAGCTCTTGTACTCCGCCCTGGGTGCGCACGTACGGGACGTCGTGGCCGGCGTTGGCGAACTCCACCTCACCGCTGACCGGGTCGAGGACCAGGGCCAGGCAGGTGACGAACATGTGCGCCGGGATGTCCTCGCAGAGCATGTCGTTGACGTGGCCGAGGACCTTGCCGGGCTCGATGAGCCTGGGCGCGGCGTCGCGGAGCAGGGAGTGCGTGCTCGCCATGACCAGCGCCGCGGGGACGCCCTTGTCGGTGACGTCGCCGACCACGAACATGACGCGCCCGTCCGGGAGCGGGATGAAGTCGTAGAAGTCCCCGCCGACCGTCCGGGCCGGGCGGTAGAACGCGGCGACGTGCCAGCTCGGCAGGTCGGGCAGCGCCTTGGGCAGGAACTGCTGCTGGATGAGCTGGGCGATCTTGAGCTCCTGGTCGATCCGCTCGCGCTGACGGGCTTCGGCCTGCTGCTGCCTGACCAGCTGGCCGACCCGCATGGCGGGGGCCGCGTAGCCGGCTAGCGAGTTGAGCAGGCGAACGTCGTCGGTGGAATAACCGCGTTCGGACCGCCGGGGGCCCAGGCTGAGCAGGCCGACCAGGCTGCCGGACGAGATCAGTGGGACCACCAGGACCACGCCGGCCTCCTGGAGGGCCTCCAGCGCCGGAGACTTCAGCTGCAAGGTGGTGATGTCCACCGCGCTGGCCGAGCTGAGTAGGTAGCCGATCAGCGGGTCGTTGGAGGCCAGGTCGAGCTCCGGCCCGGCCGCCATCACGCTCGGGGCGGCGGGCACGACATCCGTTGTGGCCGCCGGGGTCCGGCGCAGCCAGCCGCGGATGCGGTTCGTGGCGCCGGGCGTGCCGTCGTCGGCCTTCTCGGCTTTCGGCCTTCTGGTTAATGGCCTCGGAGCCTGCGTCGGGCTCCTGCTGGCCATTGTCTGGTGCGGCGGCCGTTCCCCCCAGCGCCACCTGCGACGTAACCTCGGACGCCCCCCCGGGCGTTATGTCAGTTTCCAGGGACGCTGCGGTCCCACTGGTACTCCCCACCTGCTGCGCCATGTCACACTCCGGGTTTCGCGGCTCGTCTTGTGACGCACCTTCAGCCTAGGAAGTAGGCGATACGAGATCGTTACGGCAGTCAACCTTTCTGGCGTGTTTTTTTACGCCCGTGCGTTACGGTGGGCCGGAAAGGGAGGATGGCATGACGGAGCTGAGCCTGGCGCTGCTGGGACCGCCCGTGGTCAAGCGTGACGGCGAGCCGGTCACCTTCGACACCAGGAAGGCCATCGCCCTGCTCGCGCTGCTGGCCGTCACGGGGCGCGAGCACAGCCGGGAGCAGCTGGCCGACCTGCTCTGGCCGGACGCGGACAGCGCCAAGGGGCGCGCCTCGCTGCGGCGCACCCTGTCGGTGACCGCCGCGGTGATGGGCACGGGCCTGACCATCACCCGGGCCGCCGTAACGCTCGAGCTTTCGGCGGTGCAGGTTGACGTGCGCGAGTTTTCTTCGCTCATCGCGCGGACGGACGCCGCGTCGCTGGAGCAAGCGGTCGCGCTGTACCGAGACGACTTCCTGGCCGGCTTTACCGTGCGCGGGTGTCCGGACTTCGAGGACTGGCAGTCGTCGGTGGCCGACGAGCTCAGGCAGTCGCTGGCCCGGGGCCTGCAGCGCCTGGTGGCGGCCTGCACCGCGGAGGGGGAACTCGAGCGGGCGACCGCGCACGCTCGCCGCTGGCTGTCGCTCGACGCCCTGCACGAGCCGGCGCACCAGGCCATCATCAGGCTGTACGGGTGGTCAGGCCAGCGTTCGGCGGCCATGCGGCAGTACCGCTCGCTGGTGCGGATCCTCGACCGTGACCTGGCCGTGCGGCCCCTGCCCGAGACGACGCGGCTGTACGAGGACGTGCGGGCCGACCGGCTCGGGCCCGCGCCCGCACGGTCGTCTGCGGTCCTGGCGGGCGCTCCTGCGGGTGCAGCTGGAGCCGACGTGGGTGCGGCGGCGGCGGTGGGGGCGGCGGCGGCCTCGGCGGGGGTGGCGGCCTCGGCGGGGGTGGCTGCGCTCGCGGTTTGGCCGCTGGTGGGGCGGGCCGACGAGCTGGCTCGCATGCGTGCAGCGTGGCGGGCGGCGGGGCGGCACGGGCGGGTCGTGGCGATCGAGGGCCAGATCGGTATCGGGAAGACGCGGCTGATCACGGAATTCCGGACCGAGGCGGCTCAGGCCGGGGGCGGCGTGGTGCTGGCGGTCCGGGGTCACGACGGGGAGACCGCGCTGCCCTTCGTGCTGGCCTCCGACCTGCTGCGGACCGCGCTCGCGGTCCGTCCCGACCTGCCCGCGGTGCTCCCGGCGCATACCGCCGCAATGGCCGGACGCCTGGTGCCGGCGCTGGCCTCGGCACACCCCGACTCGATCGCCCCGGCGCTGGACAGCCCGGTGGCCGTGACCAGGCTGTACGCGGCGATCGCCGATACGCTGCTGGCCGCGACCGCCACCGCTGCGGACGGGGCCGCCGACGCTCCGCGCCGGGCCGGCGGCGCTCCGGGCGGTCAGGGTTCCCGGCCGGCCGGCGTGGTGGTGGTCGAGGATGTGCACTTTGCCGACAGCTCCTCGCTCGGGCTGCTCGCCTATCTGGTGCGACGGCTCAATGATTGGCCGCTGCTACTGGTGCTGAGCTGGCAGCCGGAGCATGCGGGGCGGCTGCGGGGGCTGCGCACCGCGCTCGTCGAGGCGGATGAGCAGTCGTTCGGCGAGACGATCGAGCCGGGTCTGCTCGGCCCGGAGGCGATCGGCGTGCTCCTGGATCTGGACGGGATGCCGCGGGTCGACGTGGACCGACTGATGGCCGAAACCCGCGGGCTGCCGATGCTGGTCAAGGAGTACGTCGAGGCCCTGCGTTCGGTAGAGCAGGCCGACGGTACCGAGGCGGCCGACGGTCCCGCGGCGGGGACCGGCGGTCCCGTCCTTGGCGCCCAGGGCGACTGGTGGCCGCCCGCCAGCGTCAGGGACCTGCTGCGAGCCAGGCTGCAGGCGGCCAGCGAGCCGACCAGGCAAATGCTGACGGCCGCCGCCGTACTCGGCAGCGATAACGACGCGGATCTGCTGCGGGCGGTCAGCGGCCGGGGCGAAGACGAGATTGTCGAGGCGATCGACGAGGCGCTGGCGCGCTCGCTGCTGACCGAGACGGCCCCGCTGGCGGCCGGGTCCGCGCCCTCCTACGGGTTCCCTTACGAGGCGCTGCGCAAGACGGCGTACGAATCGGCGACGCTGGCCCGGCGCCGGCTGCTGCACGGCCGGGCCGCGGACATCCTGACCCGCAGGTACGAGCGGGACCCCGCCGCCACCCGGGCCGCGACGGTGGCCGACCACCTACAGCTCGCGGGGCGCGATGCCGACGCGGCGCAGTGGTGGTGGCGGGCCGCCGAGGTGGCCCGCGAGTTGTACGCGCACACCGAGGCGCACGCGCACCTGGTCCGGGCCCTGGCGCTCGGCTACCCGCAGCTGCCCGGGCGGATCGCGCTCGGCGAGGTGCTCGTGGTGCTCGGCCGGTACCGTGAGGCCCTGGCCGAGTTCGAGACCGCCGCGGCCCTGGCGGGCGGCGAGGGTTCGGGCCGCGGGAACGGTTACGACCACTCTGATCGGGGCGATCGCGCCGTGCAGGCCAGCATCGAGCACAAGCTGGCCGACGTACACCACCGGCTGGGCGACTGGGACCTGGCCGAAGCCCATCTGGCCGTGGTCACCGAACTGGTCGCCGACGCCGAGCCCGGGCGACTGGCCCGGGCGGAGGCGGACCGGGCCGTGGTCGCGTACCGCCGGGGTGACGCTGAGCAGGCGGCGGCGTTCGGCCAGGCCGCGCTCTCCTACGCCAAGGCGGCCGCCGATCCCGGCGCGACCGCCCAGGCCCTCAACGTGCTGGGCATGCTCGCCGCGCGGGCCGGGGACACCGGGGCGGCGGAAACCTACCTGCGGGACAGCCTGGCCGAGGCCCGCCGCCGGCCCGAGCCGGGCGCGGGCGCTCCGGGCCCGGGCCTCGCCGGGCCGCTGACCGCTCCGCTGGGCGTGGCGGTGGCGGCGCTGAACAACCTGGCCAGGCTCCTGGCCGAGACGGGCCGCGGCGGCGAGGCGCTGGAGGTCGCGGCGCAAGCGCTCGAACTCGGCAGCGAACTCGGCGACCAGCACCGCGTGGCGGCCCTGCACACCAACCTGGCCGACCTGCTGCACGCGGCGGGCCAGGGCGAGGCCGCGATAGCACACCTGAAGGAGGCGGCCAGGCGGTTCGCCGCGGTCGACGTGGGCGATGCTCCCCGGCCTGAGATCTGGACGCTCGTCGAGTGGTAGCGATCGGCAGCTAATACTGCACGGCACTTATGAGCTCGGCGTAAATCATGCTCCGGTTTGCGGCCCCAGGTCAGGAAGAGCAGGCCGGATATCACGATCGTATGAGGGTCCTGCAGATGAGCCCGGGCTGCTGCGTCCAGCTCGTCGAGTTCGGCGGCCCTGGCCAGGCCCATCTCGAGCACCTGCGGCCGCATGGCGCGGACCAGGTCGGGGCGGATAGTCCGGCGCGAGTTGCCGGGCTGGTACATCTGCACCCTGGCTTCTACCCGGACATCGTCAAGTCCCGCCTGGCGGAAGAGCTCCGGTACCCGCCGGCCGATCCACGGGTCGGCGCCGTTGCGGCGGAAGGCCACCGTGAAGATGTCGCAGAGCCGGTCGAAGGCCGGGTGGCCCGGGTGGCACAGGCCATGCTCGGTGTCGGGTTCCGTGGACGCTACCCAGCCGCCGGGCCGGGCCAGCCGCACCATCTCGGCGGCTGCGCCGGCGGGGTCGGGGAGGTTGACCAGCAGCGTGCGGGCGTGTACCAGGTCAAAGGAGTCAGGTGGCAGTCCGGTCCGCCTGGCGTCTGCGGTCATGACCTGCACGCCGCTCAGCCTCCGCCCGGCGGCGAACTCGGCGGCCATGGCGGTATGCGCCGGGTCGGCGTCCAGGCCGACAACCCGGCCTCCCGGTGCGACCCGCTCGGCCAGCAGGTCCAGGATGCCGCGCGGGCCGCAGCCCAGATCGATCACGGCCTGTCCCGGCTGCAGGCCAACCCGGTCCAGCAGGTAAGCGCTGTCGGGGGCCAGTTCGTCAGCCTGACGCTGCAGCCGGGCGCTCTCGCCTGGGCTGCTGCCCAGCGCGTAGACGGCGTTCGGGTCCTGACCCGGTGTCGTGCCCGAAGCCGGGCGGACAGATTCGGCCATGCTGCACCACCTCGCGACCAGGCTCGCCTGGCAACACGCTACATCAGCGTGCCGCGCTCGGCCCCCATGACGGGGCGCCCGACGGCGGTCAGGCCGAGTGCCGCTCCAGGGCGGTGCGGAGGGCGGCCATACCCCGGGCGGTGTGACTCTTCACCGCGCCGCGGCTGATCCCCATCGCATCCGCAATCTCCGCCTCAGACAAATCCGCATAGTAACGCAACACAATCGCCTCGCGCTGCCGGGCCGTCAGCCTCTGCAGGGCGGCCACCACCGCGTCCCGCTGCAACGAGATCAGCGCCCCATGCTCCGCACTCGGCATGTCAGGCGGCGCATGCCTCCAGGTGCTTCTCCACCACCATCTGATGCCGCAGCACCGACCGAGACCGGTTCACCACTACCTGCCGCATATACGCCAGCGCGTTCTCCGCATCCCGCAGCCGCTGCCACGCATCATTCATGGACACGAACGCGTCCTGCACCACCTCCTCCGCCGTCGGCACATCCCGCACCAGCATCCAGGCCGCACGGACCAGCCTGCGGTAATGCAACGTATACAACTCGGTGAAGTAGGCCTCTGCGGTCCAGGCCGCACCGGAAAGCAGATCATCCTCGTGCGGGCTGTTTATCCTGCGGGTGGCGGGTGCCATGACAGTGCTCCTTCCTGGAGCCTGGCCATCGCGACCCGAGAGATGGGGGAAAACGCCCGCTCCGCCCGGCTTCGAATTCCGGGCGGAGCGGCCCGCCCCATGCGATGGCCAGGGTGGAAATGACCAACTGTCGTAAGGGTGCCGGATGTCAAGCCGGGAGTCAGTCACGCGCCTGACAGGGCTGGTGTCAGCTTGCCGACACCTAAATCCCGGAAAACCGGTTCAAGGCGGCCGCCTGCGTCACGGTCACGGTGCGGCCGCTGACCTGGATCCAGCCGCGTCGCTCGAAGCCGCGCATCGCGGCGTTGACGCTTTGCCGGCTTCCCCGGCCTGATGGGCGAGCTCTTCCTGGCTCAGCATGGGCCGGATCACGTCGTCCTCGCCCCGCGGCTGACTGAGCAGCACCTTTGCCACCCGTCGCGGCAGGTCAAGGAACACCAGGTCCGACGCCGCCTCGGTGAGCCGGCGCAACATGGCCGCGACGGACCGCAGCAGCGCCTGCGCGACGGTCGGCACCCGCAGGGCGAGGTCCAGGATCATCTCCCGCGGTATAAGGAGCAGGCGGCATTCCTCCAGGGCCTCGCAGTCGGCCGAGCGGGGACCGCCATCGGCCACCCCGAGCTCGCCGAACATAGTGCCTGGACCCAGAACGGTCAGGGTGAGCTCGCCGCCGTCCGCGGATCTGACCGCCACCTTGACGCGGCCGGAGACGACCACCATCACGGTCTCTCCCGGGTCACCGGCGGTGAAGACGACCTGGCCGCGGCGGAAGGTCCGGACCCGAGATCCGGCGGCCAGAACCTCGAGTTCGGTGGCCGGAGCCGTACTGAGCAAATCGGTTCCGCGCAGGATGCCGGCGAGGTCCGTGGTCACCGCCGACCACCACCGCTGCGCTCGGCCACGGTGTCAGCTGCCACGGCACATCACATTACTCGCGCCCGGCGGCTACCGCTGCAGCGCGGCCTACAGCGAGAGGGTCAGCAGGACCGTGACGGTTTGCCCGCCGGGGTTGATCGTAAGCGTCGTGTCTATCGCGATCAGGCTGGTCGCGGTCACCGTGATGGTCACGCGGCCGCCCGCCGCGATCGAGCCTGACGTGGGCGAAACGGTGAGCTGGCCGCCTCCGCCGGATATCGAGTAGCTGCTGACGGGGCCGCCCTGGGCGGTGAGCGTGAACGTGCCGGTCGGCAGGCCGGTGACGGCCACCAGCTTGAGCTGGGACAGCGACACGAGCAGGCTGCCCTGGACGACGACCGACGGGGAGGCCTGCGCGGACTGGGACGGCGACGGCGCAGATTCCGTGGCGGATGCGGTGGCCGCGGCGCTGCTGCTGCTGGCCGTGGCGGCGGGCTGCTGCGCGGTGGCGGCCGCCGCGGGCGCGGACCGGCTGCCGTTCCCGGCCGCGGATGCGCCCTGGCCCGGGACCGGTGAGGCGTGATGATGCGGGGACGACGGGGTCCCCGCGGCGGGCGAGGCCGATGTGAGCGATGTGGGCGCGACGACGGCGGGTCCGGCCGCGCCGGGTCCGGATGCCGAGCCGCCGCCGTGGTGGGGAACGGTGAAGATCAGCAGTGCGCCGACCCCCACCGCGGCCGCCGTGGCGGTGCCGGCCGCGACCGCGTGCGAATGGTGCAGGACCCGGTGCCAGGCCGGAGGGGCGGGCGGCCTGACCGACTTGGGGAATCCGTTCGGGCCGAACGGGCCAGCCCGGCCGACGACGGTCGCCCGGTGCACCTGCCCGGCCAGCGTGTGGTCGGCGCAGATCCGCAGGACCCGCTCGCGGAACCCCGGCATGAGCGTGGCCAGCGGCAGCACGCCGACGAACAGCGCCGGGCTTAGCTCGCGGCGCTTGCGTTCGCCGCAGATCTTGCACCGCTCGATGTGCCGGCTGACCCGCTTGCGCACCAGCACGTTCATCTGCCCGTCCCACCCGGCCAGGGCGGCGTCGAGCTCCGCGCATGCCTCCCGCCCGGTACGCGCCACCACCAGGGCGCCCAGGGATCGCTCCAGCTGGCTGCGGGCGCGAGACAGCAGCGCGTGCGCATGGTTGCGGTTCACCCCGAGCGCGTCCGCGAGGTCGTCCCCATCCAGTTCGTGCAGCAGGCTCAGCTCGATGACGTCCCGCTCACCGCGGTTCAGCCCATCGATCGCGGCCATGATCAGTTCGCGCAGTTCCTCCTGCTCGGCGGCGTCGCCGACGTCAGGCGCTTCGGTTGGCGTGTCGACGGCTTCGTCCAGCGGGGCCGTGGCCTCCCCGGAGCGCAGGCGGCGGAGGCACTCGTTGCGGGCGACCGCGTACAGCCACGGGCGGAGCTTGCCGGGGTCCCTGAGCGCGCCGAGCTTTGAGGTCGCGATGAGGAAGGTGTCCTGCACGACGTCGGCGGCGTCCTCGGGCTCGCGCAGCAGGGAACGGCAGTAGGCGTAGAGCGCAACCGCGTACCGGTCGTAGGCCGCGGCGATTCCTTCGGGGTCGCCAGCCACGATCGCGGCGACAACCTCAGGGTCCTCCATGCCGATTACCGTAGTTGGCCCGCTACCCGCTGGTCAGCGATAACGCATAATGACTCAGCCGCGCCCGAACCATGACGACCGGCCGCCCGACCAGCCCGTTTCGCATGTCGCGATAAGTCCGAACAATTGCCCCGCGTGGCGCTGGCCCATTCGGCGATGAGCGTGACGAGCCCGGTCACCCGGTTGACCCCCGCCGCGGCGGAGCGGTCCTGGCCGTACGAGGACGGGCCGAGGTCATCGCGGACGGCCCGGCTCACCCACCACGGGCCGAACCAGCTGTACTTGGCGGCGCCGCAGGCGGCGATGGCGGCGCGGGCGGAATCGGCGGAGCCCGGCCAGCCCGCGTCGCGCAGGCCGCGCAGGTACCCGTCGGTGACGGATTCGGCGATCTCGGGCAGGAGCGCCACGTCCATGAGCCCGTCGCTGCAGCTGTCCAGGATCAGGTTGGCGGCATCCTCGCCGATGGCACCCTCGCCGACGAACGACCAGTCGAACAAGACCGATGCGCCCGTGTCGTCGATCAGGTTGGCCGGCCAGACGTCGAGATGGCACAGGGTCCGCTCGGCCGCCTGCGCGGCGTCAAGGGCCTCCTGCGGACTGGCCCAGAGCCGCTGCAGTTCGCGGCGGACCCAGGCCGGCCAGACGGCCAGGCTCGGGTGGTCCCAGTCGGCGGCCTCGACGCTGACCCGCCGCGGCGGCCCTTCCGCGAGGTACTGCGCTAGCCAGCGGCGCGACAGCCACGGCGTGTCGGGCACCCGGCCGACCCAGCGGGCCTGCGCCGCGCCAAGCTCATAGGCGAAGCGGGCCAGGCGCGGCACCGGCCAGTCGAAGCCCGCCGTCCCGCTGACGTCGGCCAGCCACAGCTCGACCCCGCCGTCGGCGCGCGGGCTGGCCGCCAGCAGGGCCGGGGCCGCGATGCCCGCGCTGGCGTAGGCGGTCGCGGCCAGGTGAGTCTCGTAAGCCAGCGACTCGCGCCGCCAGTAGTTCCAGTGCGTAGGGTCGTCGCCGGTCGGGAACGACTTCGCCGGGTCCGGCGAGGCGGGCAGCCTCGCCACCTTGAGGACGGCCGACCCGGCCGCACCCAGGACCCGCCAGATCCCCCCGGTGGCCGCGTTGCCGAGCCCGTGCCGCAGAGGCTCAACGGCCCGCACCTCCCCCAGGGCGCCCGGTACCTCGGCGCAGATCACCTCGGTACCGTCGGCTGTTTCGAGCCGAGTGCCTTGCTGGGTTCGCGTGCGGGCCGTTACCTGACTGATCCCGTTCGCATGCTGCGGCACCCGCTCACGGTAGCCGAGAACCGCCGCGCCGGAAGGTCAGCTGGCAAGCACCTTGTTCGGGTCGTGCACGACCACGGTGCCCGCGACCATGTCGTGCAGGCTCCTGCGGTCCTGGCTCGTCATCATGAGGACGAACGAGGTGATCTCGGTGATGGGGCCCAAGATGCCGTCGAGTAGGCGCCCGATTACCTCACGCAGCGCCATCCGCCCGAAGCCCGGCACGCTCTGGGTTTCCGGTCGCCAGCACCGCATCCCCAGCACCTGGAGGGCGGGAGTCTGGCCCTTGCGCCAGGCGATGAGACCCCAGACTATGTAGCCGATTCCGAGGGTGATGACTGCGAGCGGAATGGCGAGGAAGTAGGCGCCGATGCGGCGGCCGGTACCGGCGAGCTCGACGCCATCCGGCAGGGCAAGACCGGACCGCTGGTCGATGTGCGTCCCCGTCGGCAATGGCTGCCCGACAATTTGACCGTAGCCGTACCCGTATTCGGATCCCTGCGCGGGAACGGGCGGCGCCTGCGGAAACGAGGGCATCGTCGGCGACGCGATAGCGTCCGGCCCGGTCGCTGATTGATATGGCTCTGACATGAACCAAAGAATAATTCAACGGTGAGATTATGTGAACCCATTGCGTTTGGAAATTATGCCGGTGTCATTGCTCCAATTATGGATTAAATAGGAAATACGCGATCATTAACCGGCTCACGAGCGGGGCTGCAGCAGTCCGAGCGGGCCGGGTGCGGTGAACGCGATCGTGAGCTCGGTCCCGCCGCCCGGCGCCGGGGACAGACCCGATTGCGCCGGGAGATAGGGCAGGCGCTGCGCTCGGACGAACGCGAGCATGGGCGGACCGGTCGCCCCGGCGGCCAGGATCTGGGCCGACCGAAGGGGCGTGCCCATACTGGCCCCGGGACCCTGATCGCCGAAGGCCAGGACGTGGACCGGGCCGTTCACGGCCATGGCCGCCAGGATGATCAGCAGGCGCGCGTCCACCTCCCCCGCGGCGAGTTCCATCCGCGCCGCCTGCGGGAGGATGATCCGCGGGTTGGCGAGCAGTTGCGCTCCGGCCGCCCGGCGGGAGCGCAGGTCAGCGGCGAGCGCGCCCCGGTAAGCGGCGGCCCCGTCTGGGGCCATGGCCCGCACGTCGATCCGGGTCTGGCCGCTCCCGAAGCTCGCGAGCGTCTGCGGCGCGTACACGGTAACCAGCCTGCTGCCGAACATGTTGCGTACCGCCGCGGTGGCCAGGACGACGGCGGAACCGAGAGGATCGGCCGACTCGGGCCCGAGGACCAGCAGGTTCGCCGCAGGGAGGCCGTGCTGGACGAGCGCCGAGCACATCGCGGGGTCGCAGGCCACGATCGCGCCCGCGCTGACCTGACGGGCGACCCAGGCCGCGGCCTGGTCCCGTGCATCGGCCGCCTGCGTCAGCGGCCCGGGTACCCCCGGGCGTTCCGGCGCGGCCGGGGCGGCGGTACGTGATGCCGCCGAGCCGTTCGTCACCTCGACGGCCAGGAATACCGCCATCGCCGCGGCCGCGGACGTCAGGCCGATCCGGCGGAGGCGACGGCGCCCGGGCCCGGGGTCATGGTCCGCGGCAGCGAACGGGGGTAGCGCGGACGGCGCCGATGCTTCTGGCGGCGCCGACGGCACTGGCTCGCACGATAGGTCGCCGACGCAATCCAGGTGGTAGCCGACCTCACAGTGCGCCCGGTCGCCGATCGGGGCGGCCGCCGCACGAGAGCGCCAGTACCCGGCCGCCTGGCTGTGGGCGTCGGCGAGTTGCTCGCTGAGGCCGATCTCAATCAGTCGGCGGTGCAGTTCGCTCGCGGTCCAGCGGTGCACGAACAGCTCACGGGCCGGACCGGAGGTCAGCAGACCCGCGGCCTCGCACTCGGCGACGTACCCCGGACGGCCGACTACGACACCAGCAGGGACCGGCGTACGGAACACGGACGCGCGGATCAGCAGGGCCCGGGCCCCCGTGCTCAGCCGGTCAAACAGCTCGCCGAACAGCTGGTCGCTCGCGGCCAGGGCGATCAACTCCGCGGCTGGCCTGGCGAGCTGAGTGGGCTCGGGCCACTGGGCCGAACCGAACCGGCTGGCCTGGCCGGTCCTGGCCTCGACCGCGCCCTCGACCCGGCCGGCCACGTCGCCGAAGCGCGCGCCGCGCGCCAGCACCGCATCCAGGTACTCCATGGTCAGCGGGTGGCCTACCGTCAGGCGCCACGCCCACTCGCGCTCCGAGGGGGATAGCTGGCCGAGCGCGGGGAGCGACATCGCGAACTCACCGGCGCCGGATCGGGTCAGCGGCCCGACGTGCCGGAACAACAGACGCCCGGTTTCCGCCCAGGGCAGCGTGAACGGCCGACGGCAGGTGATCAGGAGCTTCCCGGTCCAGCCGGCCAGCAGGTCCGCCAGCGTCGGATCCCGGACCGTCCAGCCGTTCGGCTGCTCCGACAAGTTGTCGTCGAAGTTGTCAAGAATGGTGAGCCGACCCGGCTGCGACTCGAAGGCCAGGCGGCCGGCGGACACCTCCCCGCTGACCGCGGCGATCGCCTGATCAGGCGTGAGATGGCCCAACCGCGTGGCGATCTGGCCCGCAAGAGTCGACTTGCCGATGCCGCCGATGCCGTGCAGGACGAGTCCGGCCACCTCCGGGCTGGCCAGGTCGGTCGACCAGTGGCGCCGCTCGGCGGACCGAATCGGCAGGGGGGTGCGGCGGCCGGGCGGCTCCGACGTCCTGACGTGACGCGCTGAATGCCTCGTTCCGCCCTGGTAAGCGGCCCCTGCCCCGGTTGGCATCGCCATTCGGGCGGCAGGTACGTCGTTCGGCAAGATACCGCGCGTCAATGCGATGTTTTCGTCCCGAATACGGACTAATTTCGCCACCGTCACACCCCTTCCCCGTACTCCGGCAGACGGGGTAAGCCACTAATGACCTGTTATATAGCACACTGCGCGGCGCAACGAACGCTTTTAGTAATTGTCCGGTGTAACGTGTCGGGGTAATTGTGGCTAAATTGGACTTTTCATGAAAAGAGCCAACTGGGGTAATTAGCGACGGATTTGACGGGAACGGTGCAGACGTCGCGAAAGTACGGACCTCAGCCGGGCAGCGCGAGCTCCAGGCCGAGCCAGCGAGCCAGATCCGCGACCTCGTGACCGACGGCCGCGGTTACCGACTTGGTGAACGGCAAGTCCTGGTGGATGGCGTGGACCTGCAGGACCCCAGACTTGCGGTCGGCCATCGCATCCAGCTTGCCCACCAGCCGGTCGCCGTACAGGATCGGCAGCGCGAAGTAGCCCCAGCGGCGCTGGGCCGCGGGCTTGTACATCTCCAGCTGGTAGTCGAACTCGAACAGCTCGACCGTGCGCTTGCGATCGTGGATCAGGCGGTCGAAGGGTGACAGCAACGCCGCGCGCCCGGAGAACGGCTGCCCGAGCTGCGACGGATCAACACGCCACGTGCCCTGAACCCCCTCGACAATGGCCGGCTCACCCACTTCGCCGACGTCGGCGGGCTCGACGGGGGTCTCGGGACTACGGGCACGGGCGATGCCCAGGGCGCGCAAGCGCCGCTCGTTCCGGATAATGAGCGCCTCGTCGGCCGGGACCACCGGGTCATCGGGGTAGACGCGCATGGCCAGGTCCCACAGGCGATCGCCGCCGCGGCGTCCCGCGATGGCGACCTCGCCGCGCGACACCATGAACTCCAGGAGCTTGGTGACGTTGCGGTTGTTGGACCAGCCCGTCGACCTCCATGGCGCCGCGCAGGTGTCGGGGAGCGCGCGGGATGGGAGGGGCCCGGACGCGGCGAGCCGATCGAGGATGTCCCGGCGGCACGCGTCGTTGGCGCGCACCCAGTCGCGATTGAAGGTCCGCCAGCCAGGCGGGTTCGAGCGCTCGGGCGACTCCCAAGCAGCCATGTCCCCGCGGAAGAGCGCGAGGTCCTCGGCCGGCCGGATCATCGCCTGCAACTCCAGCAACGTCCGCTCCTGTAGCGCCGCATCCAGCTCAGCGGGCGAGTACACGGACCCGAGGCGGCTCCAGGCGACGAGGTGCGCGTTCGGCGCCACGGCGGCCACCGGGTCGATCTGCAGCAGGGTCAGATGGCGCACCGCGTAAAGCAGATCGGCGGGCCTGGAACTATCGAGGAGCTGAGCGCGGACCGCGATGCGGCGAGCATCGGTGCGAGAGAGCTCGTGGACGGTCACGACACGAGGCTAGGCGAAGGCGGGGCGCCGCGGGGAGACCAAGGCTGGCCCGGGCTCGTCAGGCCTCCGGATCGCCGCGTCTCGAATAGGCTGACCTGGATGTTCGAATCGCTTTTCATTGACTCGAAACTATGTTTTAATGATCTCATGAATCGGATTCGCCCCGCTGACGCGCCGCCCGGCCGCCGCGGGGACGATCCGGCCGGCCTGCCCCGGCCCGGCGGCGAGCTGACGCTGCCGGGCGGCGGCCCACAGACCGACCCGATCCGGACTCGTGTTGGAGGTGAGTGCGACGGACGCGGAGTTCGAATATGTAGACGACTACTATGATGACAACGATTGGCTATCCGAACAAGATACGACATCCATCGACCTTGAGGACGACGCCTCCGACTGGCGGGAGGCGCGTCAGCGGGCACGGCCGGAACGGAATTCGAGGCAGGTGCCCTCGCCGGGCTGGCCCCGGGACGCACGGCGGCAGTCCGCGCGCGAGCCTGAGCTGCCCTTTGAGGACGAGCCCGAGCCCAGTCGCCAGGCCACTCGGCGCGCGAGCGAGGGCGTCCGGGCTCGCGTCGACCGCGGCTCGGCGTCGCCCAGGGCCACCAGGCGCGTGGTTGACGACGATCCGCCGGACGACGGCGGTCGAGCCGCGCCCAGAGCGGTTCGGCGGTCCGCGCCCCAGGAGGTCGCGGAGGATCCGGTCCCGGCCAGGTCGCGAACGGCCAGGCGCGCCACCGGTGCCGAAGACGCGGTTCCGGCCCGGCCGCGAACGACCAGGCGCGCCGCCGATCAGGATCTCTCTGATGACGAGGAGCGGGTCGTCCCGCGGGCCGCCCGGTACAACGTCGACCCGGAGGACAGCTACCGCGCCGCGCCGACGGTGCCCCGGCCGGCCCGGCGTTCGAGCCAGGGAGCCCGCGCCGGCTCGCCGGGCCACGGCCGCCTAGTGGACGAGCGGACGCAGGTTCTGATCGCCCAGGGTCGGCGTAGCACCCGGGCACGCCTGGTCCGCGCCCGCAACATCACGGTGGGGGTGACCATCGGCGTGGTGCTGGCCATCGTGGTGTCGATGATCGTGTTCAGGAAGGGCGCGGCGTGGCCCCCCAGCGTCTCCGTCGTGCAGGCCGAGATCACCACCGCCTGCCAGAACCCCAACGTGTCGTCCGAGCCGAACCAGGTCAACTTCGCCTGCGGGAAGGGCACGTCCCAGGTCCTCTGGGTGTTCGCCCTCCTGACGAGCGGGAACAACCCCAATTTCGCCGACTCGAAGTCAGGCAGGAAGGGCCTGGAGCCCATTGCCGAGGCGGAGGGCGGCGAGGTGGCCTGGTCGCTCGATCTGCACCATCCGTACGACCCGTTCAATTCGATCGACAGCCTCGAGGTGGCCGCGCGGGCGATCAACAACATCGTCGGCGGGGCGAGCCTGACCTCCAGCAACGGCAAGCCCGTCGTGCAGCCGGGGCTGCTGAGCAATCCCACCAACTGCGTCAAGTACACGGGATCGGCGGCGGTGGTCTCGCGCGCCGGCTTCCCCGACATCTGCGCCAGCCCGGTAACCAGCGGCGCTGGCCAGGCCGCGCTAGTGGCCGACGTTTACAGCCAGTGGCTCGTCGGCGCCCCGTCCGTCGACGCCCAGGAGGCCAGCATCCTGTTCCAGAACGCCACCGACCCCGGAAACCCGCAGGTCCAGGCCATCCTGCGGACCCTGCCCGGAGCAAGCAGCACCGGCTGATCGGCGACCTGGCGTTAGGTCTGCGACCGCGGCCACGTAGCACAACGGAAGAAGGTGATCCCCACGCAGTCCGTCAGGAAGCCGAGGTGGCAGCAGGCCACAGCCCTCATGAGCCTCAGTACCTGCGGCGCGATGACCGGGTTCGCCTTCGCGCACGGGACGGTCGCCGACCTCACGTCGCCGACCAGCATGCCGGTTCACTTGCTGGCGCTGACGAAGCCGGCGCAGGCCGAGCCTACGAACGACAGCGCACTCCGGTCGGCGATCGTCAAGGCGGCTACCTACTATCTGCGCCTGGCCCGAGACAAGAGCCCGGCCGACATGCAGGCGCTGATCTGGCAGAACGACAGCATCGGCGGCGCCGACCACGGCGAGACGTGCGCCGCCTTCGCGAGCCTGGTCCTGCAGATGGGCGCCCAGGCCACCGGTCAGGACAGCTGGGTGTCCGGTGGCGGAACGTACCCGTGGCCGCTGCACGGATGGGCCGACGTCCGGGTGGAGGCCGAACCCGAACTCGCCGAACGTGGTCTCCATCCAGCAGGACGCGGAGACCCACAATCGGTGGCACGCGCTCGGCGACGGGTACACGCCCCAGCCGGGCGACTGGGTGCTGTTCGACGGTCACGTCGAGGTAGTCACGAAGTACGCGGGCGGAGTCCTGTCCACGATCGGCGGCGACTCCATGCCGAACCTGTCGGTCAACGCCCACCAGTACAGCGCTCCCCTGGCGGAGCAGGGTGTGCTCGGGTTCGTCAATAACGGCGAGCTCGTGAGCACCACCAGCCAGTCCCGACCGCTGGCCGGCCAGGAGCAGGCGGACCTGGGGCAGACGGCCATCCCTGGGTTGATGGCCGGAGTGCTCGGCACCACCGGCGCCGGGCAGCAGGCCGCACCTCCTGCTCAGCAGCAGTCTGCTTCGGTCCAGGCGCCGCAGGCGGCGGCCCTCGGCTCGGCGGCGATTCCCGGATTGGAGGTGCTGACCGGCATCGTCGGGGCCGGGCCGCAGGCTCCGGCGGGGGCGACCTACGGTCGGAACCAGCCGTCGACGACGCGGGTTCCCGACACGGCTACGCAGCAGGCCTTCATTAGCGAGGTGGCGCCCGGAGCGGTCGCGGCACAGCGCCGGTACGGTATCCCGGCTGCGGTTACGATCGCGCAGGCCATTGACGAATCCGGATGGGGCCAGAGCCAGCTGGCCACGGCGGACCACAACCTGTTCGGGATCAAGGGCACCGGCCCGGCCGGAACGTCGGTTCGGCCCACGCAGGAATACCTGGACGGGAGCTGGGTAGCTACGACCGCGTCGTTCCGCGTCTATCACAGCGTGGCCCAGAGCATCGCTGATCACAGCAAGCTCCTGGCCACCGGGGAGAGCTACCAGCAGGCCATGGCAAACCGTCAGTCTCCCGACGCCTTCGCCAACGACCTCACGGGGGTCTACGCGACCGACCCCAGCTACGGGTCCAGCCTCATTGCCATCATGCGCCTGTACAACCTCTATCGCTACGACCCGACTCCGATCGCCGCGCCGACTGCGGTGACCATCACTCCCCCGGCGACGACGCAGGTCACGTCGGTCGATCACCGCGCGAACGTGCCGGGGCTCGAGCCGGTCGACCTGGCGTTCGGCGGGTCGGCGGAGCTTGGAACCACAGTTAGTGGGCCGACTGCGCATGGTGTGCCCAGGCCCCGCGGCGACGGAGGCCGGCCGAGCACGTCGGGTCGAGCCGGACGGCCCACAGTGGCATGACGAGCGGCACGCAGGGCTCGCGCGGCACGAGGATAGGCGGACAGGGACCCGCGTGGCGCTACGGGCGGGCAGGGACTGGGTGGGGCGCGCATTCCCGGGCTGACCGATGACTACCCTTCGATGTCGGGCGGCTCGGCTTCGGCAGGCACCGATGCGGTGCGGGCGGTGCGCATACCGACCCGTGCGTCGGGGGGCCGGGCACCAGGCCGGACGACGGGCCGGGTCAACGGCCGGGCTCGCGCTGTGCGGTACACAGCGCAGATTCCCTCGGTGGTGACGACCGACTTTGTGACGATGGCTAAGCACCCGCTGGCGCGGTCCAAGCCGCTCTACCAGGACGTGGCGGGGACCAACCGCATCCAGTGGGAACTGCTGGCGGCCTGCGACTGGATGCAGTGCAAGGCCCAGCCGCAGTACTCGCCGGTCTGGGGCGAGAGGCTCGGCACCAAGAATCCCGATGGGACGCGTTTTCGCAGCAAGTCGGAAGCGCTCGAGCAGTGCGCCGCCGATCTGATCGTCTTGGCGGACGCGGTGTACCAGATCGACCTGACGGCGCCGATGTTCTTGTCGGTCCTGGAGCTGGCCCAGGTGTTCGCGGCGTTCCGGTGGGGCGGCCTGCTCCGGGCGCACCGCATCTCGGCGATGGAGTTTCCCTACTCGGTGGAGGGCCTCACCGTCCAGCACCTGGACCTGCGCTGGCCGGACATCATCGAGCCGAACGCACCCGACCGGCCCGGGGCCCGGTTCAAGATGCCGTTCGGGGCGGTGCCCGTGGTCCTCGGCCTCGGTTACCCGGCGGTGGCGTGATGTCTCCCGGATCTCGACGATAGGTGGGACGCATGGTTCGCTTTGACACAACTCGCGACCGAACGTTGCTGGCCGATGACCCGAACGACGATGACGTCGGGCGTCCGCTCCTGCGGTGGGGCTGGCGGCGCCGCAGGCGGCGGCGCGTGCCGCGTTGGGTGACCTGGGGTGCGGTCGCCGTCGTCGCCCTCTTGATCTTCCGCAAGGCCCTCGCCTGGCTGGTGATCGCGGCGCTGTCGGGATTCCTGCACCTGGTGGGGGTCAACGTCCATCTGCCCCACCTCAAGTTCGGCTGGCCGTGGCAGTCGATCACTTCCGGCTCCACCACCGATGTCGCGGTGGGCCCGTGGGTGCTGCAGAACATCGAGGGGATCTCCAAGCCTGCGCTCGGCACGGAGAATTTCACCTTCACCTTCACGCACAAGGTGAACAAGAGCATCGGTTTTTGGCCGTGCTGGTACTCCAGCACGTTCGCCGCGTCGGGCCGGGCTTCGGCCACCGTCGATCTCAACCCTGGGTCCGGCTGGTGGGCGCCGTCCACGGGGCACTTCGTGCTGCAGGTGCTCAGCAGGCCGGTGGCTGGGGCGGCCGGAACGGTCGCGGTCTCGCTGGTCCTGCCGCAGCCGCAGCTCCCGCAGTCGGTCCACGACGTCACCGTGGACGACACGTTCTCGCACCCGATCGACACGCAGCACAGCTGGACGTATCCGGGGCTTGGCTGCGGAGCGCTGGTCAAGCCGCAGTTCGCGGAGTCCGTGCTCTACGCCCAGGCGCAGAATCTGGCCTTCCACCAGGCCACACATAACGCGCAGGTCACGGGCCCGCTGATCAACGCGGCGAAGTCCGAGGCGGCGAAGATCATCCGGTACAACTTCATCCAGCCGACCGTGAACGCGCTCGGCTACACGCTCACGCGCTTTCGGATCATCTGGTCGGGCGCGCCGTAGTCCGCGGCCGCGGTCACAGGTGGAAGCTCGTGCCGACGGAGTTCGGGATGAAGGCTTCGGGGAACCGGGCTGACATCGCGTGCTGGGCGCGCCAGCCGGTGCAGTGCGCCGGGACGAGGATCTCTGGGTGCAGGGCGGCTAGGTCGTCGAGCACCCGCGGAATCAGCGGCTCGAACGCCGGGCCGCCCAGGTGAAACCCGCCGAGCAGCGCGTACAGCGGCTGGCCGCGGCATAGGCGCTGGGCGTACCTGGCGATGTTGACCACGCCCGCGTGGCCGCACCCGGTGATGACCATGAGGCCCCGGTCGCGGAGGTTGATGATCAGCGCCTGGTCGTCGAGGACGAGCGGGTCGGGCTGCCAGCTTCCCTCTAGCCAGGCCTGCTGGGGCGGGAACCCGGGCTCGTAACCCGTTGTGCGGGCCACCTCGCCGGTGATCAGCACGGACCGGCCGAACAGGAAGCTGGGCTGCCGGTCCTCGATGACGTCGAAGCCCGCCTCGGCCAGGGCGCGCGGGCTGGTGGTCGGGATCTCCAGGGGCTCGCGCCCGGGCAGCTGGAGGCGGCGCCGGCGCCAGAAGTGCGGGTGGATCAGCACCGGCAGGTTCGAGCGCCCGACGGCGCGGATCAGCCCGTCGATGCCCGTGGTGTGATCGAAATGGCCGTGGCTGCAGACGATGGCCTCGATCGCGGTCGGGTCGAGCCCGAGGGTGCGCATGTTCCGCGTGACGCCGTCGGGGCTGGTGCCCGCGTCGAACAGGAACCGGTGCTCGTGCCCGGCCTTGATCACCG
Organism: uncultured Actinomycetes bacterium; assembly: GCA_963795795.1. Taxonomy (GTDB): domain Bacteria; phylum Actinomycetota; class Actinomycetes; order Streptosporangiales; family Streptosporangiaceae; genus Palsa-504. The sequence goes on from CAWCJS010000008.1 coordinate 88,896, forward strand.
TGACCAGGACCGAGAACCCGTGCTCGGCGATGAGCGGGACGGGAGCCTGTCCGTCCTCCATCACCGGGGACGCGGCCCACGGGACGCGGCCGACGCCGAAGCGGCGCGCGGGCCCCTGGTCGGCCATCAGCGAGTCGGAGACGTTGTCCATCAACGTCGTGACGACTACCGAGTCGACCGGCTCCAGGTCGACCTCGAAGGGCGGCTCCACGTCGTGCAGGACCGGGGCGGGCGGGGCAGGCGGGTGGTTATCGGTGCACACGGGCCCATGGTAGGGAAACCGCCGGCGACCCCGGTACGGGCGGGGAGGGGAACCATCGCTCGTTCGGGATAAAGGAACTACGAGGCGGCGGGCGGCTGGGCGCGGCCGTTCCGTGAGGTGCGGCGCGCGCCGGGCGCGGGGTTGGGGTTGGCTGGTGGGGCGGATGGCGGCGGGGCGGGGTCCAGGGGTTCGGCGGGCTGGGGCAGCCGGGCGGTCGCCGCGATCTCCAGGGCCTTGTCGACGTAGACGCGGTAGCCGAGGTCCGGGCGGTAGCCGTGCACCTCGGGGGTGTCCAGGCTCCGCATGAACTCCAGGATCTGCGGGCTGAACACCTGGCCGGGGACGAGCACGGGGAAGCCCGGCGGGTAGGGGGTGACGTACGTGGTGGAGACGACCTGCTCGCCGTTCTCCACACGCTGCTCGACCTCGTCGGGCTTGAGGTACTCGCAGTAGCTGTCGTTGTAGGACAGGTAGAAGGCGCGGCGCACGTCGCCGTCGGGGGTGATCTGGCCGGTGCTGTCCTGGAAGGCGGGATGGAAGCCGCTGAAGTCGGGCAGCGGCGCCGACGGGGAGGTCAGGCGGAGGACGGCGCGCTCGTGGGCGGCGCGTTCGGCCGGGCTCATGTCGGCCAGGCTGGCGTCCAGCTCGCGGGCGATGGTCACGAGGACCTCGATCAGGTACGCCACCGAGCTCCTGGTCGTGCCGATGGTGGTCATGAACAGGACGGTGTTCCGTGAGGTCTTGTTGATCTGGACGCCGTACCGGTCCATGAGCTGGCTGCGCTTGAACGTGTCGCCCTCGATGCCGGTATTGCCGATGTAGATGGTGATCCGGGACGGGTCGAGGACGAACTCATCGGTCTCCCAGGCCTTGATCATGTTCGGCAGGCCGGACCGGAGCGGCTGGTCGATGCCCGAGTCGCGGAACTCGGTCGGGATCAGGTCCGCGGTGGTCAGGCAGTGCATGTACTTGGACAGCAGCGGGTGGTGGTCCACCGCGTCGCGCAGGCGCATGGCGTTCTCGATCTGCTTTTGCACCAGCTCGAAGCCCTCCAGCGCCGCCTGCCGGCGCCCGAGGTCCAGGGAGGCGAGGATCTGGTAGTTCGGGGATGTGGACGTGTGCGTCATGTACGCCTCGTGGAAGGTCTCCTCGACCTTCTGGCTGAAGTCCTGGTCCCAGACGTGGATCATCGAGCCCTGACGCAGCGACGTCAGCGTCTTGTGGGTGGACTGGGTGGAGTAGACCCGGACCCGGGCGCGGGCCGGATCGGGGAGGAGCCTGCGCTCGAGGAGCAGGTCGTCGGGCGCGGCGTCGATGGCGCCGATCTGCTCGGCGAACTCGTTATAGGCGTTCTTGTAGTCGGGCTGGCGGAGGAGTTCGGCCAGCGTGCGGGCGGCGCGCATCGCGGTGCGCGGGCGGTAGACCGGGTGGAACCTGGCGAAGGCGAACCAGGCCTCGTCCCACAGGAAGACCAGGTCGGGCTTGATGGCCAGGCATTCCTGCATCACCCGCTGGACGTCGTAGACGACCCCGTCGAACGTGCAGTTGGTCAGCAGCAGCATCTTGACCCGGTCGAGCTTGCCCGCTCCTCTCAGGGCCAGCAGCTGGTTCTTTATCTCGCGGACCGGGACAGCGCCGTACATCGAGTACTGGTTGAGGCGGTAGGCGTCCAGGTAGGTGACCATCGCGCCGGCCAGCATCAGCCCGTAGTGGTGGGACTGGTGGCAGTTCCGGTCGACGAGGACGATGTCGCCCGGCTGGACCAAGGCCTGCACGACGACCTTGTTCGCGGTCGAGGTGCCGTTAGTGACGAAGTAGGTCTGGCGCGAGCCGAAGGTCTTGGAGGCCAGCTGCTGGGCCTCGCGCAGCGGCCCGGTCGGCTCGAGGAGCGAGTCGAGCCCGCCGCAGGTCGCCGACGTCTCGGCCAAAAAGATCTCAAGACCGTAGAAGTCGACCATGTCCCTGATCCAGTGCGAGTTGACGATCGACTTGCCGTGACTGATCGGGAGCGCGTGGAAGACCCCGGTCGGGCGGTGGCTGTAGCTGCGCAGCGCGCTGAAGAACGGCGCGCGGTACCGCGCCGCCACGCCGTCCAGGATGGACAGGTGCAGTTCCAGCGAGCCCTCCCTGGTGTGGAAGATGCGCCGGAAGTGGTGGCTGAGCTTGCCCGCGAGGTCCTCGACCGAGATCTCCGTCATCAGGTACAGGTCGAGTTCCGGCCTGATCCTGGCCAGCGACCGGGCCAGGACCTGGGCCCGCTCGTCGAGCGAGTGCTCCGCCTCATCTTCTGAGGCGTACAGGCTGACGAACTGGCCAAGCGAGGACAGGTCGTGCCGGGACCGGTGGGCGAAGCGGCGGCGGACGACGCACGCCTGCAGCCTGAAGTTCAGCCGCGCCGCCATGATCGCCTCTTCGAAGCTGGACGCCACGACGATCTCGTAGAAGAACTGGTCGTCCGGGCGGCGCCACCGCCGGAGCTCCTCGCGCAGCGCGCGCTCCTGGTCATCGGTCATGTCCTCGACGATGAGGACCTCGAAGTAGGGGCGTTCGGATTTGGACTGCTCCGCCGGCGTGCGGGCGTCGCGCTCGTATACGTCGTCGTCGGCGGCCAGGTCCCAGGCCAGGCTGCTGCGGTAGTTGTCGGTGGCCAGGACCCGGTTGATCCCGGATACGACCGCGGCCAGGCGGTCGTACTTGCTCTGGACGAACAGCCGCCGGAGCCTGGTGAACGTCTGGGTGCCCGGGAAGGCCCAGAATCGCTCGATGGGCCCGAGGACGTCGGCCAGCTCGGTGACCGTGTTGACCAGGGGCTCGAGGGGACGCTGCTGGGCGCAGGCCAGCGCCAGCTGGGCGGTGGCCTCCTCCAGGCTTGACCAGGTGTCCGTCCTGAGCTGCCACAGGCTGTTGTAGGCCAACGTGTTCCCGCCCACTGGCACGGTAACCACCTCCGCGTCTCGTCCCTGGTACCAAGGTCACCATGTACCTGCCGTGCGCTGGTGGCAAGAGGGCGTTCGATAAGTTCCGCGGCCGACCGGTTACCTGAGCGGGCGGCAGCGATGTATTGCTGTATATGCTCTCGCGGTAGCGGTGTGGCTTGCGTGGCCTGCCCCGGGTCGCGGTTGGGAGGGGGCTGTTCGGCGGATGGACGCTCTTCAGCCCGGTGATCCGGCCATTGTGGGTCGCTACCGGCTGCTGGGCCGGCTCGGTGCCGGCGGGATGGGGCAGGTGTTCCTGGCCGAGACGCCGGGTGGCCGGAAGGTCGCGGTCAAGCTGATACATCCCAGCCAGACCCGCAACCCCAAGTTCAGGGAGCGGTTCGCCCGGGAGGTCGAGGCGGCCAGGCGGGTCGGCGGGTTCCATACGGCCCAGGTCGTCGACGCTGACCCGCAGGCTGATCCGCCGTGGATGGTCACCGCCTACATCGACGGCCCTTCGCTGGAGTATGCCGTCAATGCGGGCGGGCCGTTGCCGCCAGACCGGGTCCGGGCGCTGGGGGCCGGGCTGGCCGAGGGGCTGGCCGCGATCCATGCGTGCGGCCTGGTGCACCGGGACCTCAAGCCGGGCAACGTGATCCTGGCCGCGGACGGGCCCCGGATCATCGACTTCGGCATTGCCCGCACGGCCGGCCAGGCCGGGCTGACCGCGACCGGCGCGCTGGTCGGCACGCTGGCGTTCATGTCCCCCGAGCAGCTTGGTAGCCATCCGGCCGGCCCGGCCAGTGACGTGTTCTCCCTGGGCTGCGTGCTGGCGTTCGCCGCCACGGGCCGACCGCCGTTCGGCGGCGACCTGGCCGCCGCGATCATTCACCACATCCTCACCCAGCCGCCCGACCTGGCCGGGCTGGCTGATGAGCAACTTCGCCAGCTGATCGTCGGCTGCCTGGCCAAGACCCCTGAGGACCGGCCCGCGCTCCCGGCCATCATGGCCGCCCTCCGCGCCGGCCCGGCGCCCCTAAAGCGTCTCCTGCCGGCGCGACCGGTGGTCTCCCAGACCCTGACCCTCTCCGCTCCGATTTCCCTGGGGGCGGTGGCGTTCAGCCCCGACGGGCGCCTGCTGGCCGCCGCCGGCGACCATCAGCCTGGAAAGAAGAGCCGGAAAGACAGCAGGAACTGGAAGGTCTGGCTGTGGGATACCGGCAGCGGCCAGATCCGACTTACCCTGGCCGGCCTGCGGGCCGTGGCGTTCAGCCCCGACGGGCGGCTGCTCGCCAGCGGCAGCGAATCTGCGCAGGTGCAACTCTGGGACCTGGCCAACGGAAACCATCTGCGCACCATGCGCTGCACGTACGCCAGCCCGGTCGTCGGGGTGGCGTTCAGCCCGGACGGGCGGCTGCTCGCCGGCGGCACCCACCAAGGGGTATGGGTGTGGGACAGCAGCGACCGCCACCGCACGCTGACCGGCCGCGGCGGGGAATTCTTCTGGGGCGTGGCGTTCAGCCCGGACGGGAAGCTGCTCGCCAGTTCCAGCAGCGATGGCACGGTGTGGCTGTGGGACCCGGCCAGCGGAGCCGTGGTGTCCACGCTGACCGGCCACGAGGGCGACGGCCACCGGAGCGACGTGTACGGGGTGGCGTTCAGCCCGGACGGGCGGCTGCTCGCCAGCGCCGGCACCGATAAGACGGTGAAGCTATGGAATCCAGCCACCGGAGCCCTGGTGTCCACGCTGACCGGCCACACCGGAGTCGTCTCCTCGGTGGCGTTCAGCCCCGACGGGCGGCTGCTGGCCAGCGCCGGCAGCACCGATACGACGGTGAAGCTGTGGGATCCGGCCAGCGGAGCCGCAGTGTCCACGCTGACCGGCCACACCGGAGTCGTCTCCTCGGTGGCGTTCAGCCCCGACGGGCGGCTGCTGGCCAGTGCCAGCGGCGATAAGACCGTGCGGTTTTGGCTCCTAACGGAGGCCGACAGGTAGCGGGCGCGATGACCGGCGGTGTTAGGGGTTAGGTTCCGGTTAGGTTCCGGTAAGAGTGAATGTCCAGGACTGCGATGAGCAGAATTCGCTACCTGACGTCGTGTACGGAGAACTGAGCTCCATCGTGCCGCCCCAGGAGTTCCATGCTCCGTTGTCTACGCCGCCGCTGCTCGCCGAAATGCGCACGGTCACGGTGTTCTTGACGTTGGCCGACCCGCACGTGGTGATGGGGGCCGTGGTGGAGCCCACGTACGCATTGCCGGTGCTGGTCAATTTCACCGTGAATGGAGCCGCCTTAAAACCGGGCGGCCCGAAGTCCCCATCGGTCGTCAGCGTGCACCGGTTGGCGATGCAGCTGGGGTTAAAGGTCCACGAGTCGGTCCACGTCTCGCCCACTTTCAGGCTGGCTCCGCTGCCCGGGGTGCTCACGGTCTTGTACCGCAAGGACACGCTCCCCTGGAGGGGGGCAGACAGCGTCGTCACCGCGAGGACGGGTGAGCGGCGGGACTGGTGGTCTCCCCATATCGCCGCCACCTGGTACTGGTAGGCGTGGCGAGCGCAAGGTCCGTGACGCCGTACGACGTGGTGGCGCCAGTAACGGTGACGACCTGCGCGCCGTTAACGAAGACCGCGTACCCGGACGGGGCCGGGCTGTTCGGAGGAGGTGACCAGGTGAACTCTTCGGTGGTCCAGGTGACCTGACCGGCGGCCAGCCCAACCGGGCTGGGAGTAATGGTCCTCACCACGAGGGCGCGCGAGGGCTGGGAACGCTGCGTTCCCGATAGCGCGATGACCCAGTAGCGATGGGCGGTGCCCGGGGCTAGGCCGCTGTCCAGATAGGAGGTCTGGCTGGCGGGCACCGAGCCCACTTGGGTGCCGTCCCGCAGGACCAGGTAATGATCGATCGCGGCCCCGCCTCTGGACGGGGACCAAGAGACCAGCACTGATGTCGCGGTCGGTGACCGGCCCACGATCGCTGCGGGTGCCACAGGCGCCTTGTGCCACGGCGCCCAGACGAGAAGCCCGGCGATCAAGCCAAGCACCGCCACGCCCGCCAGCGCGAAGACGGGCCAGCGGTGCTTCGTCCGCGTCCGGGCCGGGGAAGTGGGAGGCGGCTGCATCCAGGGGGATGGTGGTCCCGGTAGGGGTACTTGAGGTACTTGAGGTACTTGAGCGGGGGGAGCCTGGCCCGCTACGGGTCCCTGAGACGTCGGGGTATAGCCGCCAATTCCGGCTGGTGGCGGAGGCGGGCCGTACCCGCCAGCTGCTGCAGGAGCGTGGGGTGGGACATAACCTTGGTAGAAACCGGGGCCAACGGTGGCGGGCGCAGGTGGGGGTGCCGGTGCCGGTGCGGGTGGCGGTGGGGGTGGCGTTGGCGAGAGCGGAGCGTCCTCCCGAACGTGATAGCCCAGAGCCCGGGCGTACTCGGTGGTCACCCAGGTGCTTGACGCCACGTCGATCGACATGCGGTCGCTGAACGAACGGGAAACCATCTGGATGGCGATCTCCGGGTCGAGGTGCTGACCCTGGACGTGCTGGGTTAGCTCGCCGGCCACATCAGCCTCGGCCGCCGTGACGAGCAGGTGGCGCTCCCGTGGCAGATCAGGAAGCTGATCGGACATGCGGCTGCGGATCATCCGCGCGTTACTGAGAATGGGCGGGCCGAAATCGGCGACGGCAGAGTTCAGCGCTTCACGGGCCTCGCCTTGCGCGTCCAGCTGCGGTTCCGTCATGGTCTCGTCCCTCCACGAGGTGAACCTGGATTTGAGGGCGCCGGTTAGCGGATCCGTCCCCGCACGGTGCCGAAGTCGATCTGCATGGGCCTTACGCCAAGGCGCTGGCTGGGAGCCACCCGCTTCGGCTCCTCGCCATCGGCAAAAACCGTCCACATCTGGTCGGTGAGGTTCCGCATTACCACGTGGCCTGGCCGTCCGGGATAGGGCTCAACGGTCGCGCAGGCCGTACGGTACTGATGATCCCGGTAGAGGTGATGGCTGCTCACGGTGGCACCCTCCGACAGGACGAGGGTGCCGCCGGGGGCCGCGAGCGTCGACGGGGCGGCCAGCGTCCCGTGGCAATGCCAGCACTGCTGTCCCGTCGCCTCCAGGTCGCAGAAGACCGGCGCATCACAGCCCGCACAGGCCGACACGCTGTCGTGCAGGCCGAGCAGCGCACGCCGCCACGTTCCCTCAAGGACCCTGCCGTTCAGGGACGCATCGTGCAGGCCCTTAGTGAAGGCCTGGATGAACACTCTGCGCAACTGCTGTGGGTAGATGGGCCACCACGCCGCCGCGCTTTCCCCCGGCATGGGCCCATTCGAACGGTCGTCCGGGTCGAAGATGAACAGCGGATGCACGCCGAAATTCTGGACCATCAGCTCCGTTTCCGATATATGGCGGCCGTGTTCCCAGGTGTAGGAGGCGTCGGCCCGCACGCCAAGCAGCGGATGGCCGTGCATCAGCAGATAGAAGAGCATGACGGCCAGGGAGTGCAGATCGGTGACCGTCGAGGGCATCGTCTCATTGCGGAGGATCTCCGGCGCCATGAACGGCCCCGTCCCCTTGACCAGCGTGGGCTCTGAGTCGATACCGACGTTGTCGACGTCGATGATCGCCACCTCGCACGCGTCCAGGTCGGCCCGCAGGTTACCGAAGCTGATGTCGCGGTAGCACAACCCAGACGAATGCAGCGCGGCGAACGCGTCGACCAGCTCGCGGCCGACCATAGCCATCGTGCGGAACGACGGTCTGGCCTCCATGTTCAAGACGGGCGCCAGCGAGGTGAAACGCGGTTCAAGCAACGGCATGAGGTAACCGAACCCCGGCGTGAGATCCGAGCTGACCAGGTCGATCGGCCAGATGAACGCCCGGTGTGGCGGTCTGCCCACCCGGACGAGCCCGGCGATCGACTTGCGCATCTCCTCGCTACCCGGGCCCGGCCTGATCCACTTCACGGCGAACCGCGCGTCGCCGAGCCGGGCTTGGTGGACAACTCCCTGGCCACCTTCACCGAGCCGGTTCTCCACCGCGACTATGGCGCCGCCCCGTTCCATGCGGAGCGTCTGCCCCGGCTGAATCAGCCCGTCCATCAGATGATCGTGTCCTGATTGAATATCCCGGACGGCGCTCCCTCGGGGCCGCCGAACAACCTGCGTGCCACCGCGGTACGGTCGGCGCCGACCTCGGACATCCTCGATACGGCCAGGGACGCGGCGACGAGCCGGTCGGCGATGTCTTCGGTAGCGTTGGCCACCAGCACCGGGACGCTGGGATCCCCGATGAACTGGGTTAGTGCCTCCGACTGGGCATCTCGGCCGATCGCAATGGACAGCCGCAACGCGGCCCGGCCTGCGGGCTGGGCCATCAAGGTGCCGAGGCCCGCCTCGAACCTACCGGGCAGGTCGGTAGACAGGCCGTCGGTGATCAGCAGGAGCGCCGGCCGCAGCGCCCGGCGCTCGATCCGGCCGGGCGCCAGCGCCTCGGCGGCCATCGCGAACGCGGGGCCCATGTTGGTCAGCCCCTTGGGCACCACCTGCAGCGGCTTCCAGCGGAGGTCGGCGACCGGTACGGGATCCGCGATATGCCAGCGCGGCTCGGTGGCGAAAGCCACCGCCCGGACGAAAATCTGGGCCTGGGCCTGGTCGCGTTCCCAGGCGGCCAGGTGCGGCATCATGTCCGCGATCGCGTAGTTCAGCGCCTGGATCTTCTCCCCCTTCATCCCGCCCGAGCAGTCCGCCAGGATGATGAAGTGCAGCGGCCGCCTCGAGACACCGCCCCCGGGCATGCGGACCGTCGGCGTCGGCGCGACCATCAGCGACCCTCCCTCCTCGGCCAGCAGCATCTTCCTGCCCTCATCATCAAGGGCTCGGGGATGCGGCCGGTTCGCTGTTGTTCGCCCACCAGGTTTGGAGGGCGGACAAGGACATGTTCGGGTTTCCTAGGGCGACGATGTACGCGTCCTCGGTTGGGAACGACCAGGCGTACGCGGGCTGGTTGTCGTTACTGCCCAGGAAGCCGCACTCCAGCGTCTGGCCGGTGACGGAGGGGTAATACGACGAGCCGCCCGAGCCAGTGTCGTTCCAGGGTGTCGTCCCCTGCGTATGGCCGCTACTGGGCGGGCAGCCCGATCCCGAGGCGGGCTTGAAGGGCCACCAGGTGTTGAAGTCCGACCAGGAGGCCTTGTAGTCGGTGGAGCTGTCGAACTGATAGCCGTAGATACGGCCGTTCGGTAGGGCAGAGTCGTAGCAGTTCAGCTGCTCGACCAGGCCGGGGGTGCCCCACCCGGCCTTCTGCTTGATGGGGTGGCAGTTGGGCGGGTTTACGTCCGACGGCAGCAGCTGAACCAGCGGGGCGATACCGGGAGCCAAGGCCAGCCCGCTATGGGTTGGAGTCGGAACGGGGGACGTGGAGGTCACCGGCGGGGTGGTGGGGGGAGGGGTGGGCTTGGGTTTCGGCCCGGGGCCGACCAGGCTCACGCCGACGACGATCGCGACCACGACGGCGGCAGCGCCGCCGCCGAGCCCGTAGATGAGCTTGCGGTTGCGCGGCTTTGAGGGCGGGGGCGTAGTCCAGGCCGGTGTTCCCTGTTGAGGTGCTCCCGTGGGTGCGGCGTAGCCTCCTACCGGTTGCTGAGGATAGTAACCGGGACCCCCGGAGGGCGGCTGAGGCTGCGAATAGAACCCGCCGCCTCCGGGGGGTGGCTGCGGTTGGGCGTACCCGCCGCCTCCGGAGGGAGGCTGGGGCTGGGCAGGCCCGCCGTAGCCTCCGCTGGCTCCGGTGGCTCCGATGGTGGGGTCCTGGTAGCCGTAGCTGGTGACCGTTTGCTGCCCAGAGGGCTGGGGCTGGGGCGGCGGGGTCGACCGGACCGGCGCGGGCATGGCGCCCGGCTGCACCGGATAGCCGAGGGCCCGGGCGTACTGGGTGGCGACCCACATGCTGGACACCGGGTCGATCGACTTGCGGTCGGTTAGCGAACCGGCAACGAGCTGGACGGCCGTATTCGGGTCCAGATGCTGCTCCTGGACATGCCGCGCCAGCTCACCCGCAACGTCAGCCTCGGCCGCGGTTATCAGCAGCTGGCGCTCCTTCGGCAGATCGGGGAGAAGATCTGACATACGGCTGCCGAGCATCCGCGGGTCGCTGAGCACGCGTGGGCCGAAATCGGCGACGACCGAGCTCAGCGCGTCGCGGGCCTCGCCCTGTGCGTCCAGTTGTTGTTCGGTCATGGTCTTCCGTCCCTCCCAGGCTTGGTAGTTATGTTTTGCCGGCGGCTCGGTCAGGTCAATGGTTTTATACCGTTTGCTTGATGAGCTCGCCGGTGCGATTCCCTGCGCTAGGGGCTGGCGCCCGTCGCGGCGCCCACTCTGAGTTTGGTCGGGTTGTCCAGTGGAGTCAGCTCGGGGCCGCCGAGCAGTTGGAGTTGGTAGGTGCCGGCGGGCAGGACCGCCAGCCCTAGTTGCGAGGCGTCCAGTTCGTAGCTGATGCAGCCGCTGCTTTGCGTCACGATCGCCTCAGGCAACGCGCCCGTGTCCCCAGTGACCGCCGTGCCGCTCGGCATGGCGATCAGCAGCGCGACCTCCAGGCCCTTCCGGAACTGGGTGTAGTTGACGCCGAACATCGCCGTTGGCCCCGCCGGGATCGTCCGGTTACCCGAGCACGCCGTCTGGACCGAGGCACCTATGCCTCCGGCGCCCGCCCGTTCTTGTCCCGTCAGCTGAACCAGGATCTTGCTGTGGTACGCGGTATGGTCTCGCGCCGCGTCGACCAGCGGAATGGCCTGCGCCACCGAACGCAGCCGCCAGGAAATGTCCCCGCCCTCACCGGTGACCTCCTCGCTAGGCACGCCGATCAGCTGGCCCGCGTCGTTGATCGCGGCTCCGCCGGAGTTGCCGTGCGCGACTCGGGCGGTGGTCTCCAGTTCGAAGCGGGGATCGTTGACGATCCCAAGCGGGTCGGGAACGAACGTGGAAATGACACCGCTGGTGACGCTGATGGAGTCGGACTCGGCCACTCCGGGGAACCCCAGGATGGTGACCGTCTGGTCCAGCTGGACGGCGTTGTCGTTGCCGATGGTGAAGTAGGGCAGGTGAAGCGAGTCAGGGTTGACCGGCTGGCCGCTGACCGTGGCGTAGATCTGGACGACCGCGAAGTCCAGGTACCCGTCAGCGACAACCGGCCTGGCCCGGTAGCGGGCCACGACCGGAGAGGCCGGGCCCGTGGTGAGCTCCACGGTCAGGTAGGGCGGGTTCGGGCCAAGCTGGGTGGCCGGGAGCCCCATCGCGACCGGGGCACCTGATGCTTGCGGCTCGGCCACGTGGGCGTTGGTGAGGATGAGCCCGGTGGGGCTGATTAGCGTGCCCGATCCCCATCCGGTGTAGTTGGACGGGGAGCCGATCAGCAGCCGGACGGTGGAGGTTTCCGCGCGCTGGAGGACGGAAGCCTGCAGGCCGCCGCTGAGCGTGCCGACCGTGGGCGGTGGCGTGGGTTTGGGTTTGGCCGCCGGAGCATGCGTGGTGGTGACCAGCAGGGCAGCCACCACCCCGGCCACGACCGCGACCGCACCCGCGAGAGCGGCCACCCGAACCCGGCCGCCGCGGATCCGCATTCCGCGGTTATGGGCCAGGCGGGTGCTGCTGAGCGGAGGCGTGATGCCCAGTTCCTCGCCGGTGGCCGGGTCACCCAGGCGGAGCAGCACGGATTCGGTGATGCGCAGCGGTCGGCGCAGCGGTTTGCCGTTCAGGAACGTGCCGCGCCGAGATTGGTCGGTATAGGTGGCGCCCTGTTCATCGGAGGTGATCACGCCATGGCATTCCCTGGAGACCAGCGGGTTGAGCGACACGAGCTCCAGGGAAGGGTCGCGGCCGACTCGGACCCGCGTGCCCACGGGGAAGATGCGTTGCACGCCCCCGATCCGGGTCACCAGCACCGGCGTCGGCCGACCCGGGGGGGCGGCCGGAAGCGGTCGGCCCGGAGGGGCGGCCTGAAGCGGTTGGCCCGGAGGGGCGGCCTGAAGCGGCCGGGCCGGCGGGGCCGGGGACGGCGGCGGACCCACCTGATCCAGGCGTTCGGTCTTCGCCGTCGCCAGCCGCTGCGCCATGCTGCCCGGTACGACCGCACTTGGCTCGCTGATCAGCTGGAAGCTGATCTCGGTAGTTGCCTGCTGGTTGCCGATCAGGGCGGTGACGGTGCCTGTCACCCGTAGCGAGCTGACCCAGCCGCCGGCCCAGATGCCGCCCGTGACCTCATCGTCCACCAGTCTCCACGCATCACCGTCGGGGATGAGTCGAGCGTGATGGGACCCGACTGCGGGCGAGCTGAGAACGACGTCGGAATCCCGCGCGCTGCCGATGCGAACTGTCGCTCCGGACGGAAAGACGAAGCTGCGGCCCTCGGTACTTACGCGTATCGATGTCACCTGGACACCGAGCCGGCCAGGGCGGTATCCCCATGCTCAAGGAGCCCCATACCAGCAACCCCCACTCCCCTCCCCTGTACACCCGAGGCTCGCCTTGCGGCTAAACCCGGCAAATTAGACTAAACGGGCAGCTTTGGCCGTCACCCGGGGGGTTATCACTCATTTCCCCCGGATTGTACGTCCGTGACTGACGGGCAGTAAATATCGTAGGGACCTCCCCGAAAACAGCCCACCACCCCGCGGGCTGCGCGCGCGGGACCAGGTCTTATGGGGGGTGAACCGCACCGTCGCGCCGGGCCGGAAGCCAAGCGATCAGGGATCATTCCGGCTGAGCCGCATTCATGGCACAATCCACGTGGGACGATCCGCTGAGCAGGCGCTCAGCGTGCCAAGTTCCTTTGGGGAGGAGCGGTGAACGAACTCACCGTTACGTACGGGAACCAGCGAATCACGCTTCAGCCCGGACAATTCGCGCATATCGGCAGGCGGAACGACAACGCCTTGGTGATCGAGGATCCGCGGGTGTCGCGCCAGCACATCCGGCTGAGCTGGGCGCCGAAGGGCGTCTGGATCCTGGAAAACCTAGGCCAGGCTGGCACCTTCGTCTCCGGACGGCCCGTAACTCAGCTTGAGCTGACGCAGCCACTGGAGGCCCGACTGGCCGCGCCGGACGGCCCGGCGGTGCGCTTCCAGCCGACCGGGCTCGCGACGCCAGTCAGAGACGGCCCGGCACCTGCCGCGGCCCAGCCTGCCTTCGCCGGAGGGGGCGGACCAGGGGCGGGAGCGCGCAGCGGGTCAGCCGGGGTGGGCGGCGCAAGCACCCTTTGCTCCCTCCCCGCCGCCCGGTGCGGTGCGGCCCTCGGCGAGGCCCGGGCCAGGTGCCCGCACGCCGGGCTTCTTTCACACGCTGGTACCCATCAGGACGTGGTTGACGGACCCCACCCTGCGCCAGTGGCCGAAGCTGGTCGTGGCGCTGTACGCCCTCGCTCCGGTGGTGCTGCTGATCCCGTTGCAGAACACCTCCGACCTCAAGACCGTCGGATGGCTGTACTCCCTGTACATCGCGCCGCTATGGGCCATGGTCTTCTGGTGGCTGATCCGCCCCGGGCCGATCCACCGGCAGCACCTGCTGCTCACCGGGATAATCATCGCCGCGGAGTACGTCCTGGTACCGGCCCTGACCATCCCGTGGGAAGATCACCTCTCGCCGGGCGAGCGAAACCACAGCCTGATCCAGTGGATCTACGGTGTGGGCTTGGCCGAGGAACTCACGAAGGCCCTGCCTGTGCTCGGCCTGGCGATCATCCTGAAGGCCCGGAATATCAAGCTCGACGTGCGAATGTGGATGTTCCTGGCCACGCTGTCCGGTCTTTTCTTCGGCGTCTACGAGGCGTCAACGGTTTACGTACCCCATGACCTCCAGGCCGTCAATGCCACCACCGTATTCGGAATACCCGAGCTCCTCGAGCGGATCTTCGTGGATGGCCTGCAGCATGCCCTGTGGGCCGGGATCGCGGGCTTCTTCATCGGTCTGGGCATCAATTACCACCGGCAGCGGTACACGCTATGGCTGCTCGGTCTCGCGATTCCCTCAGTCCTGCACGGGCTGAACGACTGGAGCCTCAGCGGGGTATTCGGCACTGATCTATGGGTGTGGATCCTCATCCAGGCGTTCTCGGTCTTCTTGTTCATCGGCTACGCCACGTCGGCGCACGCCATCGAGCAGGAGGTGCGGCAGACGCCAATCTTCCGCGGCCAGTCGATGCTGATGGACGCGTCGTTCCTGCAGGCGGCCATGGGCGGGGCACAGGCACACCCGGGCGGCGGGCAAGCGCCACCTGGCGCCCAGTAGCGCGGGCTAGCTCGGGGTGGCGTGGGCCCCGCGCGGTCAGCTACCCGAGGGCGGCCGCGGCGATGAGGCTGTCCAGGGCCGAACTCTGCCGCGCGGCGTCGGCCTGATCGAACGGTCCGGTCCAGCGCATCCCGAACTCGTTGGCGGCGTTCTTGTTGCTGTCCCAGATCGAGCCGGCGTTGGCGAGGATGAACGCCTGGTAGTTCGGCTGGCTGGTCCGCTGCCACAGGTCGAGCAGGTTGCGCATGAAGATGCCCTTGAACTGCGCCTGGTCGGAGTTGCAGCCACCGGGGGCGGTCTCGCAGGGCTCGGTGAGAACGGCCTGGCCGGACTGGGGTCCGGTCGACGGCGTGGTGATCAGCGTCCGCAGCGCCACGTTCGCGATGATCTCGCCCTGTTCCAGGTATGTGCGATCGCCGGTGATCTCGGACAGCGCGCCGAGCCCGCCGAGGATCACGCCCTGGTTATAGGTCCAGGTGGGGCCGCCATTGTTCTGGCACGCCGAGCTGAGCCCGTCGTTGATCAGTCCGGTGGTGCCGATGAGGCCGCTGGCCTTGAACCACTCCCAGGCCCGCTGCGCCCAGGTCAGGTACCCGGTGTCACCCGGGGTCCGCAGGTGCAGCTGCGCGGCCAGGGTGATGAACAGCTCGTTCGTGATGGCGTTCTTGTAGGTCTTGGCCGTGGTCCACCACAGGCCGCCGCGGCACGTGCCATCCCAGCCCGCGGTGTTGTGCGCGAAGATCGTCTTGGCCGCCTGGAGGTATCGGGCGTTTCTGGTCAGGTCGAAGGCCGCGATCCAGGCCAGCGCCCACCATGCGTTGTCGTCGTAGTAGTCGTTGATGAAGTTGGCGTGCTGGCGCTGGGCGGCTGTGAACGTCGTGGAGATGACGCCCTCGTAGGCGGTATCCCCGGTGAGTTTGGTGTACGCCACCACGGCCGTCAGCGCGTTGGCGGCGTTCCACCAGCCGGTGCTTTTCCACTGGCCGGTCGACGAGTCGTACCACTGGTGCAGCGCGGCCATCCCGGCTTTCGCGTAGGCACGGTAATCGGGTTCCGCCATGCGATTCCTCCCGCGGCCTGCCGGGCCTGGCTAGGGGACGCGCTCTAGGGTAGCCCCGCGGGCGGGCCGATGGCCGACGCTTCTGGTCCCAGCTCGGCCACGTAGACCGGGTGGATCTGGCGCCACCGCTCCCTCTGCGGCGGCTGCGCGGTGCCGTCGAGGTCGCTGACCAGCCGGTCGAGGCACTCCTGCCAGCCAGCCGCGTCGCGCGCGGCCTTGCCCACCTCGGCGAAGGTGTCGGTGAGCGTGAGGAGGGTGCCCGAGCCGTCCTGGCTCAGCTCGATCCGGAGCAGGTCCGTGCCCCAGGTGAACTCCACGATCTCGGGCGGGTCGGATAAGGGATCTTTGGGTATTGCATATTGCATTAATATGCAACTAGGGTGACTGGCGATGGCGGGTTTCGACAGTGAGGCGGGCTTGCGGGCCCTCGCTGATCCTCGGCGGCGCCGGATGCTGGCGCTGGTATGGGATCGTGAGCGCAGTTCCAGCGATCTGGCGAGACGCTGCGAGCTATCGCGGCCCGCGGCGTCGCAGCACCTGCGGGTGCTGCGGGAGGCGGACCTGGTTAGCGTGCGGTCCGACGGGAATCGGAGGCTCTACCGGGTCCGGGCGGACCGGCTCGCGGAGCTGCGGGCCATGCTGGACGCGTTCTGGGGCGATCGGCTGGCCGGCTTGCAGGCCGAACTATCCGGTTTGCGAGGAGGGGCGCGGGTGATCGAAGGGGAGGCGGTCGTCCACGAGGTCGTGCTGCCGGTGCCGGTGGAACAGGCCTTTGAGATGTTCGTCGACCCGCGGCAGCTGGTCCGCTGGATCGGGATCTCCGCCGATTTGCAGGCGTGGCCGGGAGGGCGCTTCCGGTTCGAGGTCATCCCCGGGCAGTTCTGCGAGGGGCAGTATCTCGTCGTGGAGCGGCCCGGCCGGCTGGTCTTTACCTGGGGGTGGACCGATCCCGGGTTCGGGCTGCCGCCGGGCAGTTCGCGGGTTGAGGTGACGCTGACCCGCGACGCCGACGACGAACGGCAGACGCGGCTCCGCTTGGTACACGACAACCTGCCGGGGGACCTTGGCTTGCTGCACGACGACGGGTGGTCGCGTTTCCTCGCCCGCCTGTTGGCTGTCGCCTCGGGCCGGGACCCGGCCGCGTACCCGGACGAGCAGCCGGTCGAGCGGCTCTCCGTACTGCGCCAGCAGCACGATTCCTGAGCGAGGAGGATGCGGTGCCTGTCGATGTGCTCACCGATATCACGATCAGCCGACCCGCGGATGTCGTCGCGGCGTACGCGGGAGACCCGTCGAACGCTCCGGAGTGGTACGCCAACATCTCCTCGATCCGGTGGGAGACCGAGCCGCCGTTGCGAATGGGGTCGCGGGTGGCGTTCACCGCTAACTTCCTGGGCCGGCAGCTCGCCTACACCTACGAGATCACCGAGTTCGTCCCGGGCCGGAGGCTCGTGATGCGGACGGCGCAGGGGCCGTTCCCGATGGAGACGACGTACGCCTGGCAGCCCGCCGGTGACTCCTCGACCCGGATGACGCTGCGGAACCGCGGCGAGCCGGCCGGGTTCTCGAAACTGGCCGGCCCGTTCATGGCCGCCGCCATGCGGCGCGCCAACCGCAAGGACCTCAGGAAGCTGCGTTCCATTCTCGAGGCCGCGTAGGCAGGATTCAGGCCCAGCGAGCGCCGTACACGTGGACGACCTGGAAGTGGTGATCCACGCCGAAGCGGTGGCTCGAGGAAGTGGACGGCGAGGACAGCCCGGTGGCTGTCGCTGGCCCGGAAGTGCTCGCCCCAGCTGGTGTGTCCCTGGTAGCTCGTGCTCCACTTGCCGTTGGCGGACGGGGCGTGACCGGGAGCGGCGGGGATCACGAGGAACGCGCCGGCGGCGATCGCGGACGCGGCGGCCGCGGTGCGGAGGGCCCTGACGATCAGGGGGCGGCGGGCCGAGTTGCGGGGCCGGGCCTGGCGGGCGGCGCGGGCCTGACGGGAGGCGCTGGCCTGGCTCATAAGGTCGCGGCGGTGCTGCTCGGCGAGGGCGGCGCCGGTGGTGGGGTGGATATACATGGCCTTCTCCTCTGGCTGGGACCGGCCGGGCCGTTCCCGGCGGTCACCACCCACAGTGCCTGGCCCGCGCGTGGTCGGGGCAGAGAGCGATTGACCCCTTTCCCGTCGCGGTCGCGGGAGGGGTCAACCGACCCACGCCCGGATCGGGGCGTGGGTCGGATCGGGCTAGACCAGGCCGGCCTGCAGCGCGAGCTTGGTCAGGTCGGTGCGGCGCCGGCAGCCGGTCTTGTCCCTGATCCGGTCCAGGTGCGAGCCGACGGTGCGGACGCTGATGTACAGCTGCCCGGCGATCTGCGCGTTCGTGCGGCCCTGGGCGACCAGGGTGACGAGCTCACGCTCCCTGGCGCTCAGCCTGGGCGCATCCGGTGCCGCACCGGGCTCCTGCACGCCTTCGCTCGACAGCAATACGGCGAACTCGGTGGCGGTGCCTAGGGTCATGGCCGCACCGCGCTCCCGCGCGGCCTGGGTCCGGACGGGTCCCAGTTCCTGCTCGGCCTTCTGGCTCGCCTGCTGCCGACGAACCCTATCCTCCGGAAGGTCGTCCACCGGAAACGCCTGAAGGTAGGTGGCATGAGCCGCCCAAGCGGTAAGGGCATCCGCCCAGCGCTGCCTGGCGGCACACAGGTGCCCGCACGCATCCAGGCAGTCGAGCAAGCGAACCCGGTATCCGACTTTGGAGGAAATCTCGATGCCCTGGCGGATGTGGGCGGCGGCCGCGGAGACATCGCCGAGCCGTAGCTCCAGGCCCGCGGCCAGGATCAGGAAGTCGGCCAGGCCGACCAGGTCACCGGCCTCGCGGGCCTGGGAGAGCTCAACCGCGCACCGCTGGCGTGCCTGGTCCAGCTGGCCAGCATCGACCAGGACGCGCGTCAG
The DNA here is from genome assembly GCA_963795795.1 of uncultured Actinomycetes bacterium. Taxonomy (GTDB): domain Bacteria; phylum Actinomycetota; class Actinomycetes; order Streptosporangiales; family Streptosporangiaceae; genus Palsa-504. The sequence goes on from CAWCJS010000008.1 coordinate 107,329, forward strand.
CGAGCTCAGCGCACATGCGGGCGAGCTTGCCGGGGATGCTGGCCGGGTCGATGCTCGCCGCTTCCCACGCCAGCGCCAGCAGATCATCGATCTGGCCTGCGGCCTGCGCCACTTCGCCGAGCGCGATCAGCGCACGAGCCTGACCAGCCGGATACCGAAACTCCCGGCCAAGGGCAAGCGCGCGGCCGGCACTTTCGCGAGCCTCGGGGAAGCGGTCGAAGTGCAAGAGCGCCCTGCCCTGGTTAGCCAGGGCATCCACCCAGGTGGGCGAAGGCGGCAGTGCTTCCGCCGCGGCGGCGGCTTCGGTGTAGTGATCGAGCGCCTGAGCCATGTCGAAGTAGCTGGCCAGCACGCCGAGCCAGTATTGCGCGGCGCACCAGCTGTGCTCACCGCGGCCAGCGTCGGCTGCCGCCGAGCGCAGGAGGGCGTATCCGCCCGTCGTTCGGCCCTGCTGGGCCCACCAGGGGGCCAGCGCGACGGCCAGGCGCAGCGCCGTGGCCCGGTCGTGTTCCAGGGCCCAGGTCAGGCCCTGCGACAGCGTGGCCTCTTCGGCGTCCAGCCAACGCTGCGCGGCCAGTTCCTCGGGGCCGGGCCGGGTCGCCACCGCCGCCTGCTCCGCTACCTGGAGCGCGTATCTGGCCAGGGCCGCGGCGGCTTCGGATCGCTCCCCGGCGGAGGTCAGCCGGTCCGCGCCGTAGGCTGCGCAGCGACTCCAGCATCAGGTAACGGGCCCGCCGATCGAGCCCGGGTTGCGGCGGGGTGAGCAGCGAGCAGTCGACCAGGTGCAAGACGGCCTGCTCGGCGGCCGGGCCTGCGACAGCGCCGGCGGCGTCGAGCGTGAACGAGGCCGGGAAGACGGCGAGCCACCGGAAGACTCGCTGCTCCTCCTCGCTCAGTAGCTGATAGCTCCAATCGGCGGTCGCGGTCAGGGATCGCTGCCGGACCGGTGCGCTCCGGTCCGTGCCGGTGAGCAGCCGAAACCGGTCATCGAGCCGGTCCACCAGCTGAGCCAGGCCGAGCGCCTCGACCCGGGCCGCGGCCAGCTCGATAGCCAGGGGCATCCCGTCCAGCCGCTTCACCAGCCGCGTCACTGGCGGGCCAGAATCGCCGTCCAGGATGAAATGCGAGTCAACCTGCCTGGCCCGGGCGGCGAACAACATCACCGCCTCCGACGCCCCGGCCCCATCTTCTGGTCGGGGTAGCTCCAGCGGCGGCAGCCGGTAGCGCGCCTCCCCGGCGATGCCGACCGGCTCTCGGCTGGTCGCGAGCACCCGCACGTCGTCGGCGGCCGACAGCAGCCCCGCGCACATCTGCGCCACCGGGGTCAGCACGTGCTCGCAGTTGTCGAGCACCAGCAGCAGTTGCTGCCTGACCAGCGCCATCACCAGCGAGTCCAGCACCGGGACGTCGGGAGCCTGGTGCAGGCCGAGCGCCGTTGCCACGGCCGCGGGCACCAGGTCAGGGTCTGATACCCCGGCCAGCTCCACCAGCCACACCCCGTCGGCGAACTGGCCGGCCACCTGGCCCGCCACCTCGGCGGCCAGCCGCGTCTTGCCCACCCCGCCCGGGCCGGACGACGGTGACGAGGCGGTATTCGCGGAGCAGCGCGGCTACCTCGTCCAGCTGGCTGGCGCGGCCGACGAAGCTGGTCAGGGCGCGCGCGAATCCGTGCAGGCCCGCCAGCGCCGGTCCGGCCGCGCCCTGGCTCACGCCTATACCTTAGACCGTGTTAGTGCCGCAGATCACACTTGAAATCTGATATCAGAATGATAAGCTCGTGCTACCTGGATAAATAGAGGAGACGGACATGGGCGAGGCAGCGATCGCAGTCACCGGGCTGCGAAAGAGTTTCGGTCCCAAGGAGGCCGTGGCGGGCATCGATCTGGAGATCGCGGCCGGGTCGCTCGCCGGGCTGGTGGGGCCGAACGGGGCAGGGAAAACCACCTCCCTGTCGATGATGACCGGGCTGCTGCGGCCGGACAGCGGCCGGGTCCTGGTCAAGGGGCTAGACATGTGGGCCGACCCGCCCGCGGCCAAGGCCATCATCGGGGTCGTGCCGGCCGAGGCCAGGGTGTTCGAGCGGCTCAGCGGTGAGGAACTGCTGGAGTACGCCGGGCGGCTCCGCGGGATGGCCGCCGACGAGGCCCGCTCGCGGGCGAAGCAGCTACTCGACGTGCTCGACCTGACCGAGGACGCCAAGCGGCTGGTCGCCGACTACTCCACCGGAATGCGCAAGAAGGCCATGCTCGGCTGCGCCCTGATCCACAACCCGGCGGTGCTGTTCCTGGACGAGCCGCTGGAAGGCGTCGACCCGGTCTCCGCCGACGTCATCCGCCGGCTGCTGACCCGCTTCGTCAGCTCGGGCTCCACCGTGCTGTTCTCCAGCCACGTCATGGAGCTCGTCGAGCAGATCTGCGACCACGTCTCCATCATCGACAAGGGCAAGATCGTGATCACCGGTACGACCGATGAGGTCCGCGGCGGCAAGACCCTGCAGCGGGCGTTCATCGACCTGGTCGGTTCCAGGGCCAACGACGAGGAGGTGCTGTCATGGCTCGGCTCCTCGTCCAACTGAAGCTGCGCCTGCTGTTCAACGCGCTGCGCGCGTCGAGCGGGGCCCGGATCGCCTTCGTGCTCAGCACGATCCTGGCGGTGCTGATCGCGGGCGGCGTCTTCTACCTCCTGTCCATACTGCGCGGCGACGGCATCGCGGCGGCGGACCTGACCACGGTGATCTTCTGCTTCTTCGGGGTCGCGTGGCTGGTCCTGCCGCTCGTCGTCTTCGGCCTCGACAGCACCCTGGACCCCGCCACGCTGGCGCTCTACCCGGTCCGCATGCGCCCGCTCGCGGTGGGACTGCTGGCCGCCTCGGCGACCGGCGCGTGGCCAGCGGCCACCCTGCTCGGCCTGCTCGGGGTGACCATCGGGCTGGCCCACGGCGCGCTCGCAGAGCTCATCGCGCTGGTCGCGGTGGTGCTGATGGTGCTGTTCTGCATCACGATGGCCCGGTTCGTGACGACGAGCCTGGCCGGGATGCTGCGCTCGCGCCGCGGCAAGGATTTCGCTGCCCTCCTGTTCATCCCGATCTTCGCGATATACGAGGGCTTCTTCCAGATCCTGCCGAAGCTGGCCTCCGAGGGCGCGCTGACCGCCTCGAGTTTCGGTGGCGTGGACACGTGGCTGCGGTGGCTACCGCCGGGCCTGGCCGTGCACGCGATCTACGACGCCTCCACGGGGCACGCCGGCACTGCGTTGCTGCGCCTGGCGGTGCTGGCCGGCATCATCGTCGTGCTCGGCCTGCTGTGGATCCGGTCGCTCGGCCGCGCCCTGGTGACGACCGATACCTCCACGCAGTCGGCGGTGCGCGGTACGGCGCTCCCGTTCGCGCGGTACGGCCTGCGCGGGACGGTGGCCGCCCGGTTCTGGCTCTACCAGCGGCGCGAGCCCTTCGCGTTCATCTACTGGGCCATCACCGCGGTCATCATGGCGGTCGTGGCGTTCAGGCTCGTCCTGACCCCGGACTGGTTCGGTGGCCTGATCGCCAGCGGCGTCGCCGGGGGCGCGTTCGTGGGTGCCTTCCACAGCAACGCGATCGGGTTTTCCGGACCGGGGTTCGGCTTGGAGGCGTCGGCGCTGAACGGCCGGCGCGCGCTGCGGGCCTACTTCTCCGGGCAGAACATCGCGTACGGCGTGATCGCGGTGCCGCTGGTCACGGCGGTCGGGTTCGTCCTGGCGGTCGTGGCCAAGCATCCGATGGACGGGTTCGTGACCATGGCGGTAGGCCTGGCTGCCATCGGTGCGGGCCTGGCCATGGCCAACATCTTCACCGTCACGACGGCTTACCCGGTGGAAAAGCGGGGCGGCACCCCCATGCCCAGGGCGACCACCGGACACAACGGCGAGGCGGCCGCGTCGCAGCTCGTCACCCTGCTCAGCGTAGGGCTGGGGGCCACGCCGATGATCCTCGCCGCCGTGTTCACCCAGTCGGTTACCCCGGCGGTCCGGTTGCCGGCGCTCGTGCTGGGCGGGGCCGTATACGGCCTGGCGCTGGCCTGGGCCGGCGTACGCGCCGCCGCCAACCTCGCCGACCAGAAGCTGCCGGAACTAGCGCAGATCGCCATCCAGAGTTCCCTGTAGGGACGCCTCCGCGTGGCGGGGTCCGCCTGGCATACCGGGGCTGCCAGGCGGACCTGGCGTTATGTCTACGCGGGGCCGGCGAGGCTTTCGCGCAGCTTGAACTTCTGGATCTTGCCCGAGGGTGTCAGCGGGAAGGCGTCGACGAACTCCCAGCGCGCGGGGGTCTTGTACGGCGCCAGCCGCTCCCGGCAGTACGCCCGCAGCTCTTGGGGGTCCGGCGCGGACTGACCGGGGGTTTTTGGGTCCACGCGGATGAAGGCCGCGACCACCTCACCCCACTGCGGGTCAGGCACCCCGATGACCGCCACCTCGGCGATGGCCGGGTGATCGAACAGGACGTCCTCGATCTCGCGCGGGTAGATGTTCTCGCCGCCGCGGATGATCATGTCCTTGATCCGGCCCTCGATGCGCAGGTAGCCACGGTCGTCGAGCGACGCCAGGTCCCCGGTGTGGTACCAGCCGTCGGCGTCGATGGCGGCCGCCGTGGCCTGCGGGGCGTCGTGGTAGCCGCGCATGAGCATGTACCCGCGGGCGCACAGTTCGCCTGGCTCCCCGAAGGGGACCGGCTCGCCGGTCACCGGGTCAACGACCTGGACCTCCGTCTGTGGCATGGGCGAGCCCAGCGTCTCGGCCCGGTCCTGCTCGGAGTCGTCGAGCTTGACCTGGGTGACCAGCGGAGAGCATTCGGTGGTCCCGAACACGATGCTGAAGCGGAGGCCCAGGCTCCGTTCGACCCGCCGGACCAGCTCGGCGGGCACCGGCGATCCCCCGGAGACGGCGGCCCGCAGGCTGGACAAGTCACGCTTTGGGAAATCGGGGTGGTCGAGCATGGCGATCATCATGGTCGGCACGCCCGCGAAGACCGCCGCCCGCTCGGACTCGAACAGCTCGAGCACCAGGGCCGGGTCGAAGGCCAGCACGGGCACGTGCACGGCCAGGGCCTGCAGGGCGCCCAGCACGGCCATGCCGCACCCCGCCGTGTGGAACAGCGGCATCGGGTTGACCAGGGTCTCGCCGGGCTTCATGCCGATGCGTTCGGCGTAAAAGCGGGCGTTGTTGGTCAGGCCGCGGTGGGTCAGCTCGGCGCCCTTGGGGAAGCCGGTGGTGCCCGAGGTGTACTGGATCTGCGCGATGTCGTCCGGCGTCACGTCGGGCAGGACCGCGCGGGCGGGCGCGGTGGCCAGGAAGTCCTCCCACTGCGTGAAGAGGACCACCTCCCGCAGCGCGGGGACCTCCGGCCTGACCTCCTCGAGGTAGGCCGCCATCGGGCTGCGGAACTCGGGGACGAGGAAGATCCCGGACGCTCCGGACTGCTTCAGCACGTACGCCAGTTCGGCGGCGCGGAACGCGGGGTTGACGGTCACCAGGACGACCCCGGCCAGACCGGCCGCGAACTCCAGGATCACCCACTCGGGCAGGTTGGGCGCCCACACGGCCACCCGCTCGCCGGGGGCGAACCGGGCGGTCAGCGCGCGCGCCGCCTGTTCGGCCTCCGCCAGTAGCTGTTCGTAGGTCCAGCGCTTGCGCGCGGCCGGATCGGGGAGGCCGCCGACCATGGCCAGCAGCTGCGGCCCGGCGGCCGCCGCCGCCCGCAGGATCCCCCCGACCGTGGTCTCCTTGACGGGCACCGACGTGTCGGCGGGCCAGTACGACATCGACACCGTGGTCATGGGAGCCTCCCAGCGCTGTGCACCGATCATAGCCAGGGGATTTTGCGCCTGGCTGCGGTCGCCGGGGCGCGGCTTCTGGCCGGCTTCGGCGCGGCTCTTGACGAATCATATGAACGTTCGTTTAATTTCTTGCATGGGGCGCATCGCGGGCGTCACCGCGGCCGAGACCCGGGAGCGGCTGCTCCGGGCGGCCGCCGACATGTTCGCCGAGCGCGGGTACGACGGTACCCGGGTGGCCGACATCGCCGCGGCCGCGGGCCTGAGCAACGGCGCGCTGTACGCGCACTTCTCCTCCAAGGCCGAACTGCTGGTGGGCGCGCTGCGCGCGCACGGGCGGCAACTGCTCGCGGAGCTGTTCGCCACCGATCCCAGCCGGTCGGTCACGGACCTGCTGCTCGCGGTCGGCCGGTGCCTGCCCCGTCGGCGCGAACCCTCCGGTTACCTCATCGTCGAGGCGCTGGTCGCGGCCCGCCGTGACCAGGATGTCGCCGTGCCGATGCGTGACTACATGGGCGAGCGGGCCGACTGGATGGCCGATCTCATGCGCGTCGCCCAGACCGGCGGCGAGCTCGACCCCGCCCTGTCGCCGGACGCGCTCGCGCACTTCTGCCTCCTGCTCGCGATGGGCAGCGCCCTGATCACGCCGGAGTTGCACGCGGTCGGCGAGGCGGAGTGGGCCGACCTGCTCAATCGCCTGGTCACCGCCTTCGCCCCGACGGTTGTTACCACACAGACAGGAACAACGCAGTGAAAGTAACGGTGCAGATCAACCACGAGCGTTGCCAGGGGCACGGCCGCTGCTACGACCTGGCACCCGGCCTGTTCGGCGACGACGACGAGGGCTACGGGACGGTACTGGGCGACGGCACGGTGCCGCCCGGCCTGGAGCATGACGCGCGCCTGGCGGAACTGAACTGCCCCGAGCACGCGGTCGAACTGCTACTCGAGGAGGCGTGACATGTCCGCCGATGAGCGTTTCACCGAGGAATACCTGCGGGCCGGCGGGGACGATGCGCCGCTCGGGGTGCGGAACGAGGTCATCACCGGTCCCGTCTCGGACTGGGCGACCGACTTCTCCCACCTCGAACCGGAGTGGGCCGCCGACCCCTACCGGATCCAGGACGACCTGCGGCAGCGCTGCCCGATCGCGCACACCGCGCGGTTCGGCGGCGCGTGGCTGCCCACCAGGTACGAGGACGTCGCGGCGATCGCCTACGACACCGACCGGTTCTCCTCCCGGTCGATCATCCTGAGCAACTTCCGGCCGCCCCGCGAGTTCGCGCCGGTCGGCGGCTCGCCGCCCATCTCCTCCGACCCGCCCTTCCACCACGACGCGCGCAAGCTCCTGCTCCCCGCGTTCACCAAGTCCGAGATCGCGAAGCAGGAGGCGGGGACGAGGAGGTTCTGTCATGCGCTGATCGACGCGTTCGGGGACCGGGACGTCGTGGACGCCGCGACCGAGTACGCGCAGCACATCCCGATGCGGGTCATCGCCGACATGCTCGGCTTCCCCCCGGAGGACGGGCCGCAGTTCCGTGAGTTCGTGGAGGACCTGCTCGAGGGGATCAACCTGCCGCAGGATGAGCGCATCGAGCGCGTGGGGCGGATGTTCGAGTACCTGCTCGCGCAGGTCCACGACCATATCGACCGCCCGCGCGAAGACCTCACTACTTATCTCCTGAACGCCGAACTCTACGGGCGCAAGCTCGAACCGGGTCACGTGGTCGGTGCGATGGCCCTGCTGCTCGTCGCCGGGATCGACACGTCCTGGAGCGCGATCGGCGCATCGCTGTGGCACCTGGCCAAGACCCCGGGCGACCGTCGCAGATTGCTGGCCGAGCCCGCGCTGCTGCCGACCGCGATCGAGGAGTTCCTGCGCGCCTACGCGCCGGTCACCATGGCGCGGCTGGTGAAGCAGGACATGGACTGGCACGGCGTCGAGATGGCGGCCGAGGACTGGATCCTGCTGTCGTTCCCGGCGGCCAACCGCGACCCGGCGCAGTTCGACCGCGCCGATGAGGTCGTCATCGACCGCGAGGTCAACCGGCACGCCGCGTTCGGGCTCGGCATCCACCGCTGCCTGGGGTCGCATCTGGCCCGGATGGAACTGCGGGTCGCCCTCGAGGTCTGGCTCGAGCGGATCGGCGAGTTCAGCCTGGCGGACCCGTCGGCGGTGACCTGGGCGGCCGGCCAGATCCGCGGACCGCGCACGCTCCCGCTGCGGATCGGCTGACGGCGCTGCGGGCGGTTAGCCCCGGTCTGGCTCACGGCCCTGGCCGGTGGCATGATCGTCCTGTGTCCGTATCCCTGTTCGAACATAAGCCGCGGCAATGCCCGTTCGGTCATAGATTGTGGCCGGGCATGGGGCAGGTGGGGTGGCGGCCGTGCATCTGCGCGCCCGCGCTGGAGGCCAGCGAGCGCGGGCGCGGCATGGGGCACATCTGGGTGTCGTGCAACGCTTGCCACGACGAGTCGCGGCGGACCACGTTCTACGAGCCGCCGCACGACGCCGGGCGCGGGCCGAGGAGGGCGCAGGATGGGTGACGGCGGAGCGGACCGCGACATCTCGCTGTTGTTTGACGTGTTCGTGGTCCATCAGCGCGTGCGGGCGCTGCTGGCCCGCGCCCTGGCCGGGAGCGAGCTACGGGCCGATGAGTACGCGGTGTACAGCGTGCTGTTCGAGCGCGGGTCGCTGACGCCGACGCAGCTCGCGGCCGGCCTGGCCATGCCGGTGACGACCGTCCTGGATTACCTGCGGGTGATGACGCGGCGCGGGCATATCGGGCGGGCCAGGAACCCCGCGGACGGCCGCTCGTACACCGTCTCGCTGACGATGGAGGGCCTGAGCGCGCACCGGCGCACCAACGCTGAGTGGGAGGTGGCGGTGCGGGGGCTGGAGGACGCCCTGAGCATGCCGGTGGCGCAGGTCCGCGCGGCGTTGCAGGCGCTCGATGACGCCGCGGGCGAGGCGCTGGCGCGGTTCGCGGAGGACTCCGAGCGGGTCGGCGCAGGCTCCCAGCGGGTCGGCGCAGGCTCCGAGCGGGTCGGCGCAGGCTCCGAGCGGGTCGGCGCAGGCTCCGAGCGGGTCGGCGCAGGCTCCGAGGAGGTCGGCGTAGGTCAAGCGTGCAGTCAATGACCCGGAAAGGTGATGCGGGCAGCGAGTGCCCGGGAAACGTGATGTTTGCCCGCCTAGCATGACCGCCGCCACCTCCGGCCCTTGAGTCCGGGATTTTCACCCCGGCCCACAAACCTCAGTCGTCCCAGCCCTCACTTCCATGCTGTGGAGACGCATTTTGCGCGGATATTCCGTGCCCGGCGGAAGAAAGAGCGCCGTATTCGGCGCCTTAATATCCGCCAGGCACCGATCCTCCGTGATCACATCAGCGTTTTGTCGTGGCCGATCACATCGGCGTTTTGTCGTGGCTTAGCGCCACAATGGCGACGTGACTAGCGACCTCCCCTCCGCCCTCCGTGAGCTGGCCCGGCTCCAGCACGGCGTCTTCTCTCGAAGGCAGGCTATTCGGGCCGGGCTTACCGTGGATTTGATTAGATCTAGGGTCAGGCGGGACACGTGGCGTCCGCTCTATCCCGGTGTTTATACGATCCTGACCGGGCCGCCCGGCAGGAGCGCTCGACTGTGGGCGGCGGTGCTTTATGCGGGTCCGGGTGCCCTGCTGAGTCATGAAACAGCGGCAGAGCTTCACGGGCTGGCTGACATGGCATCCGATCCCATCCACGTGACCGTTCCTGGCCAGCGACGAGTCGTCCCGCCCGGAGGAATCAGCATCCACCGCTCGGGTCGCGCCCCGGTAACCGCGCTGGGACATGCTTATCCGCCGCGGACGAAGGTGGAGGAGACCGTACTGGACCTCACGCAGACGGCGGTGACGTTCGATGACGCGTGCGGGTGGGTGACCGGGGCTTTTGCACGGGACCTCACCGACGAGGCCAGGCTGCGTAAGGCGATGAGTGCGCGGCCGAAGCTGCGCTGGCGGGCTGACCTGGATGAGGTGATCATCGCTGCCGCCGGCGGAGACCATTCCGTGCTGGAGTACCGATACGACCGCGACGTTGAACGGGCGCACGGGTTGCCGAAAGCGAGGCGGCAGGTGCCATTTACGGATCCGGGCGGGCGCAGGGGGCGCAGGGATCGCGTGTACGAGGACTACCGGTTGGTGGTCGAACTGGACGGGCGGCTCGCTCATCCGGCCGACAGCCGGTGGAAAGACCAGGCCCGAGACAACTCCGCGGCAGCGGACGGGATGCACACCCTTAGGTACAGCTGGATGCAGGTTAGACGCGACCCATGCCAGATAGCTGTCGAGGTGGCCACGGTGCTGGGCCTGCAAGGCTGGCCCGGTCGGCCGCGGCCGTGCTCTCCCAGTTGCCCCGCACCGCGGCCGTTTCCCCCGCCGACCAGACCTGGCTCACGATGACGATCCCGGAAAGGTCCGGCCGTGTCGTCGGTCAACCGGGGAAGGTGATGTGGGCGGCGACCCAGGCGCGGAGGGCGGCGAAGTAGCCGGGCGCGAAACTGGCGGCGTCCGTCAGCTCGGAGTCCAGGCCGTGCTTGGTGGCGATCAGGCCGTGGTTGCCGCCGGGCAGGACGACCACGGTCCAGTCCTTATGGTGGTACGCGGCCAGGGTCGCCACGCACACGCGGACCGGTACCTGGCGGTCGAGCTGGCCGTAGATCCAGATGGCCGGGATGTGCAGGGCAGCCAGCGCGGGGGCGGGGTCGTAACCGCCGCTCGTCGCGCGGACGGCCGCGTCGATGGCCGGGTCCGACTGGGTCGGAACGTACTGCGACCCGCCGCTGAAGGCGGCGTACTCCCCCTGCTGGACGGACGTGACCGCGGGCGAGGCGATCAGGATCGCGAACTTCAGGCGGGGCAGTTGTTCGGCGGCGAGCGGGGCGACCCAGCCGCCCTGGCTGTTCGCGTCGAAGCCGACCTGGCGTGCGTCGATGCCCGGCTGGGCCGTCAGGAACCGCGCCGCCGCCACGGCGTCGGTGGCCTGGACGCCGATGCTGAACGGCGTAGCCAGGTCGCCGGGGTACAGTCCGGTCGAGGCTGCGACGCCGCGCTTGTCGAAGGCCAGCACCGCGAAGCCGAGGCTCAGGTAGATCTCCTGGGAGATGCTCTCGAAGTGGCGGTCCAGCGCGCCCGAGCCCTGCAGGATGACGATGCCGGGGTGAGGGCCGGGGCCGGGCGGGATCGTGAGCGTCCCGGCCAGCACCGCACCCTGGCTTGGGATGCGCACGTCCCGCTGGGTGACCGGCAGCCTCGTGGCGTTCACCGGCACCCGGCCGGGACCCAGCCCGGTCACCCGGACCGGGGTACCTGCCGCGTTGGTGCTGAAGTGAAGCTGGCCCTGCGCGGGCGCCGGGTCCTGCCAGCCGGGTCCGTAGGTGAACGTGCCGCCGCGGCCCGGAGTGAGCTGCCGGATCTGCTGTGACGTGAGGTCTAGCCACCAGCCCTGATAGGTCACCACGAACGTGCGGCCTGGCTGTTGGTAGACCCCTTCCAGCTGCGGGAAGGCCAGCGGGGGCGCCGTCGCCGGCCGCGCGGAGCCCGGCGGGGCCGGGCGGTGCTGGGGTGCGGAGGCCGAGCAGGCGGACAGGGCCAGGGTGGAGCACACGAACGCCGTGCAGATAGCCGCGCTGAGCCGACCCGATACGCTCACGCAGACAAACTAACACGGGTCCGTGCTAGTTTGCCTGAGGGCCAGGGCTTGGGCCGGGGCCGGGGCCGGAGCTTGGGCCGGGGCCGGGGCTGGGGTCGGGGCCGGGGCTGGGGTCGGGGCCGGAGCTTGGGCCGGGGCCGGGGCCGGGGCTTGGGCTGGGGCCGGGGCTGGGGTCGGGGCGGGACCGGGCATCGCTCCGGAAGGTGGCTTGCCGTTGTTCAGCCACATCGAGACATGGGCGGGCTCCAGGGCCCGCTGGATCACGCTGGCCAGGTCGGCTTGCACGGCGTCCGGGTTTACGGTGTCCTTCAGCCGGACCGCGAAGGCGGCTACCATCTCCTGCGCGTCGTAGCGGGCCCGGTTGAACCTGCGGTCCACGGCCCGCTGAACCCGTCTGCGGAGCGGGGTGAACAGCGCCGCGGCGACCAGTGTCGAGGCGGCCACCGCTACCGTGCCGTGGAACTTGAGCACCTGCGTGGTCAGCAGGACCAGGCCCGCGTACAGCCCAACCAGCAGGCCGGTGACGATCGCGTAGGCCAGCGTCCGGCTGATGATCCGGTCGATCTCGTACAGCCGGTACTTCAGGACCGCGACGGCGATGGCGATGTCGAGGCACAGGAGCGCCAGGTTGTTCAGGATGGCCGCCGCCACCGAATTCGAGTTGGTCAGGATCAGCGCGATAAAGGTGGCCACCACCGGCACAGCCGCCGCGGCGAACCACTTGAGCTGCAGCCGCTCGTCACCCGCCGACCGGGCGAATCTCACCACGATCGCCGCGCCGCTGACCACGAGCGCGGCGAGGAGACAGATGACCATCACGGCCAGCACCGGCGGGCTCACCCCTTGGCTGAACGAGTCGGACGGGTGCGCCCACTCGCGGGCAGCACCGGCCATCACCACTGCCGTGCTCAGCGCGAAAACGGCGCCCACGAACCACGCGGCGGGCCGCCATCGCCGCGAGCGCAGCCGACCCGTCGGGAAGAGCAGGAACAGGGCAGCGATCATGGCCAGGGCGACGAGCCAGATCCACCCGGACACCCAATTGGCCGCCAGCCCGCCCGGCCAGGACCCCGGCGCCGCGACCAGCGCGCGCTGCTCGTACTGGTCAGCGAAGTTGCGCAGCCCCAGCGCCAGGCCCGCCACAAGGGTCAGCCAGCCGATCCGGTTCCCGGGTCGCCGCGAGGCGAGGACGAACCCCCCCACCGGGATGGCCATGTTCACCACGTCCCCGAAGACATCGGAGAAGTCCCAGTTGGTCACGTTGGCGGGGACCAGATGCCGGTCCACGTAGGCCAGGATCAAACCGCCGGCCATCAGTGCGAGTGAAGCCGCCGCGGCGCACCCAGCCACCCGCCGGGTAGTCCGAGCTCTCATCTGGATTCCCTGCCGCCGAGGCCATCATTCCGGGCGGTCGCTGCACCTAGCCCACGAACCGGATGCTACGCCCGGACCGTTCCAGGAACGTTACGGCTGGAGATGGACTAGCGCGCAGATCACCAAGGGGTACGGTCCTGTCCCTAGGCGGGGTAGTGGAGGATCTCCAGGTTCGGCATGCCCCAGCATTCGTAGCCCATGTCGCTGGCCATGATGGCCAGGCCCTCGGTTTCGATCTCGCCCTCGCTGGCCGGGAAGAACACGTTCCTCCGAACGCGCGGATTCCTCTTCCCGTAAAGGAAGGGCGGGAATACCAGCCCATCGCGATGAGCGTCCGCCTTAATCAGGAGCATCGTGCCGCCTACGCTATCCAGGGGAACTACGTCACCCTCGGCGCGAAGATCGTTCATGTGGAGCCTGCCGTGATCACGCCAGGCGTTGAGGTCGAAGGTCTTTATCGGCTCGTGGCGGAGCTTAATCAGGCAATGCGGGTGAACGACATCTTTTCCGGTGGCCAGCAGCCGCTCCACGATGTCGGCCGGGTAGCCCATGACATCCGCGTCTATCCATAGCACCCAGTCCTCATCGGCTAGGGCGCGGGAGAGCAGGTGGTTCCGGCTCCGGGCGAGGATGGTGCGCCGCTGGACCTGCCACTCCGGGCTCCACCTGGGGACTTCCGCGGGGATCTCGAACCCGAAATCCCGCTTCCAGACGCCCACCCGCCGGTAGCTCGCGGCCAGCGCGGTGGCGTGCTCCACGACAAGCTCGTACGTGTTATCTCGTGAGTCGCTCTCGAGGAAGCCGAGGGAAATCAGCTCTCGCGGGTAGCTGAGTTTGGACAGGGCCGAGAAATACGTCGCCAGGAAGGGGCTGGCGTTCTTCGCGGGCGTGAGTATAAGGACCTGGTCTGTTGGCATCCAGCATTCCTCCTGCCCGCAAAGCTGCTTTTTCAGGGTGAACGATACCGGCCCGGGCGGCGAGCGCCAGCGGGTCCGCCGCGGCCGCACGAGCGGGGCCGCCGACAGGCGGGTGCTCGCGCGGCGCGGTTCAAAGATCCGTCAGCTGACCGATGTCTCTCAGTGCAAGTTGCACCACGATTTCTCCTGCAACCGGCACAGAGCACCTCAGCATGTTGCCTGGGAGCAGCCCCGCCGAGTGCCAGCGTTCTCCGGGTCCGTCCGAACCGCCCACCTTGGAGCCGGATGAACGCACATGGCACTGACCCCTCCGGCCGGGCTGTTCCGGTGCCGCGGCCGGCTGCCCACGGGACCGGCCGCGACGGCTTAAGCCTGCGGCCGGTCCCGGCGGCGATCAGAGCCCGGGATGTCCCCGGTGGTCCTGAGGAAGGAAGGAACCGGCGATGGCACGTAAGTTCACCCGCGCGGTCCGGGCCGTCGAGGTCCTAGGCGCCGCGGTGGCCGTGGCCATCTTGGCGATCCTGTTCCTGTCTAGGCCAACGGGAGCCGGGGAAGCCGCCACGCCCGCTGTCGAACAGTCCAACGTGAACGTCGCGGTGGTCCCAGCCGCCGATTCCGCGGGCTTCTTCGTCGCGCTCCACCAGGGCCTGTTCGCGGCGCGCGGCCTGCACGTCACGTTCATCCCGGCGATCAGTTCCGAGACGGTCATCAACGCCCAGGCCCTCGACGAGCCGAGCGACCGGATCGACATCTCGTGCGGCAACTACGTCAGCTACATCCAGGCCCAGGAGAACTACGACCAGGGCAAGCGGCCCGCCTCGACCACCGATTCCATGGTCGCCGCCGACCTGGACATCTTCGCCGAAGGCTCGGTGATGGAACCGGGAGCCCAGGGCCTGTACGTGATGCCCGGCTCGCCCGTCCGGACGCTGGCCGACCTGGTCGGCAAGACCATCGGCGTCAACGCGCCGGGGAACATCCTGTACCTGCTGGCCGCCTCCGTGCTCGCCGATCACGGCCTGGACGTATCGCAGGTGCGCTTCGCGTACTACCCGCTGCCGGAGATGGCCGCGATGCTCAAGGCCGGGAAGGTCGCGGCGGCGGTGCTGCCCGAGCCGTTCGCCAGCCAGGCGGAGCAGTCGATGGGCGTCACGGTGCTGGCCGACCTTGACGCGGGTGCGACCAGCGCGTTCCCGGTGCAGGGCTGCGCCGTCACCCGCCAGTGGGCGGCGCTGCACCCGGGGGCACTGGCCGCGTTCCGCGCCGCGTTCGAGCAGGGCCAGGAGATCGCGGATACCGACCGGACCGCGGTGGAACAGGCGATGGAGGCGCTGCCCAAGCCGCTCGGGCTCACCCCGGAGACGGCTGCGCTGATCGCGCTGGACAACTACCCGGTCGGGCCGGTGGACCCGGTGCGCGTGCAGCGGGTCGCGAACGTGATGCGGCAGTTCCTCGGCTTCCCCCTGTTCGACGTGAGGTCGATGATCAGCGGTTGAGGAGGGTGGAGGGGCCCCTAAGAGGGACCCCTCGGGCGGGACCCCTAGGCGGAGCCCATAGGCAGGCTGGAGTAGGTCTTCCAGGTGTAGGCGGAGCCACCCGACGAGGTCCGGGAAGACTCGCCGCGCAGCTGGGCGCCGGTGCCATCCGGGTTGACGTACAGGCCGGTGGCCACGTTCTTCAGCGAGCCGTTCGACTGCGGGATGAACTGCTGGAACGGGCCGGTGTTGCATTCGCGAGGATCAGGCCGTCACGCAGCGGATCAGCGGGCCAGCCGCCGCCGGGATCTGCCACGCAGAGCCCGGTCGCCACATCGTTGGGCTCGTACTCGATCTGGTAAGCACCCGGATGAGTGCCGTTGTTGAGTTGGAGGCGTCGCCGGTCGTCCAGAGTGGGGGCCCATCCGACGATGAGCGCGCCTGGGTGCTTTTGCTCCTTGAACCGTCGACCCGTGCTGCCTTTCACGACCGAGGCTCCGTACGACCCGGGACGGGCACCATCGCCCGTTCGGGATATAAAGAACTTTTCGCACGAATAAGCGAGAAGGGAGCCGCCGGCCTTGGACGAGCTAGCCTTCGACGAGCGGTACCGGCAGTGGGCA
The DNA here is from genome assembly GCA_963795795.1 of uncultured Actinomycetes bacterium. Taxonomy (GTDB): domain Bacteria; phylum Actinomycetota; class Actinomycetes; order Streptosporangiales; family Streptosporangiaceae; genus Palsa-504. The sequence continues at coordinate 123,210 of CAWCJS010000008.1, forward strand.
CGGCGGTCTGGTGAGCGGTTCGCGGAGGCCAGCCGGTACATCCCGGGCGGCGCGGGCAGCAGCGCGCGGACGGTGAGGTTCGGGTGGCGGCCGTACCCGCCGTTCATGGCCGAGGGCTCCGGGTCGCGGCTGCGCGACGTGGACGGGCACGAGTATGTCGACTACCTGCTCGGGCTGGGCCCGATGATCCTGGGTCACCGGCACCCGGCCGTGACCCGGGCGGTCACGGCCGCGGTCAGCGAGCTGGGCACCTGTTTCGGCCTGCCGTATGAGCTGGAGATCGAGGCGGCCCGCAAGGTGTGCGAGGCGGTTCCGGGGGTGGACCTGGTGCGGTTCTCCAACTCCGGCAGCGAGGTCGTCGGGACGGCTGTGCGGCTGGCCCGCGCGCATACCGGGCGGCGGCTGATCATCCGGTTCGAGGGGCACTACCACGGCTGGCAGGACACCGTCTACTGGAGCAACCACGTGGATCCGGAGCTGGCCGGCCCGGCCAGCAGGCCCCGGCCGGTCCCGTCAGGTCCCGGGGTCCCGGCCGAGCTCGAGGGCACGCTCATCGTGCTGACCTGGAATGACCCCGAGAGCTTCGCGGCGGTCATGGCGGAGCGCGGGGATGAGGTCGCGGCGGTGATCACCGAGCCCGCGGTGTTCAACACGGGCTGCATCCTGCCCGAGCCCGGCTACCTGGAACTGCTGCGCGAGCTGACCCGCCGGCACGGCGCCCTGCTCATCTTCGACGAGGTCATCACCGGGTTCCGGTTCGCCCGCGGCGGCGCGCAGGAGTACTTCGGGGTCACGCCGGATCTGACCACGATGGCCAAGGGGCTGGGCGGCGGCTTCCCCGTGGCGGCCATCGGCGGGTCGGCCGAGGCGATGTCGATGATCGCGGAGGGCCGCTACTCGCACTCGGGCACCTACAACGCCAATGTCGTGGCGTGCGCCGCGGTTAGCGCGACTATGGACGTGCTGGCCGAGCCCGGCCTGTTCGAGCGGCAGCGCGCGCTGGGCGAGACGCTGATGAGCGGGCTGCGCACGCTGGCCGGCGAGGCGGGCCTGCCGGTCATCGTCGAGGGGCTTGGCACGGTGTTCCAGGTCTGGTTCAGCGAGCGGCCGATCAGGAACTGGCGGGACGCGGAGCGGTACGCCGACGAGGAGCTGTTCACCCGGTGGTGGCAAGAGATGCTGCTCCGGGGGGTGCTGTTCCACCCGAGCCAGTACGAGAACCTGTTCGTCTCGCTCGTGCACACCGCCGAGGACGTCAGCCAGACGCTCGGCGCCGCGGAGGAGGCCTTCGCCGCCATCGCGCGCCGCCCTCGGGCGTAGGAGAGCTCGATGTAAGGGCTGTGATTCCCGTGGCTAATTCCGGATAATGTGCGCCATGTCATCGCAAGCCAGCAGTGGTCCGGGCGGCCTTCGAGCGGGCGCCCTGCGCATCGGCGACGTCGTCATCATGGCCATGGCCAGCTCCGGGCCCACGCAGAGCATCGCGGTCACGCTGGCGGTCCTGCTCGCCACGGTCAACTACGCCACCTTCCTGCCCATCGCGATCTGCTTCATCCCGATGCTCGGGATCGCGATCGGCTACCAGCGGCTCAACGCGTGGCAGCCCAGCGCGGGCGCGACGTACTCCTGGGTCGGGCGCGCGCTCAACCCGCACGCCGGGTTCTTCGCCGGGTGGATCATGCTGATGTACTACTCGGTCGGCACGACCAGCCTGACCGTCCCGCTCGGGACCTACATGCTGAGTTTCTTCAGCACCTCGGCGGCCAACAACACGCACTACGTCGCCGCGGTCGGCACGGCGTTCGACCTGGTGGTCCTGGTCGTCGCGGCCCTCGGGATCAAGCTGTCGGCCCGATTCAGCTGGGGCTGGGCCATCTTCGAGTACGGCCTGCTGGTCGGGTTCTCCATCGCCGCCATCGTCGGCATCTACGGCCACAGCCTGCACCACACCGTGCACATCAGCGGCTCGTGGTTTACCATCGGCGGCGCGGGCGGGTTCAGCGCGCTGGTTTCCGGCCTGCTGCTGGCCATCTTCCTGTACTCCGGCTGGGATACCGCCGCCTACGTCAGCGAGGAGGCCAAGGGCAAGCAGGCCGGTCCGGCCGGGGTAACCAGCGTGGCCGTGCTGTTCGTCATCTACGCGGGCGTCATCTTCTGCCTGCAGGGCGTCGCGCCCAACAGCGACATGCAGAACAACGCGGCCAACATCCTGGCCTACGTCGGCAACCTGATCGGCGGGAGCTTCTGGAAGCAGGTCATGATCGTCGCGGTGCTCGGCGGCACGCTCGCCTCGCTCCTGGCCGCCATCGTGAGCGCGGGGCGGATCTCCTTCGCGATGGGCCGCGACCGCACGTTCCCGCGCTGGTTCGGGGCGGTCAACCCCCGGTACAGCACCCCGTGGAACGCCACGATCCTGTTCGGCCTGCTGAACGTCGTGTTCCTCTGGGCCGCGACGCTGATCGGCTCGATCGGCAAGGCCCTGGCCGACATCACCAGCACGCTCGGCCTGATGGCGGCGATGTTCTACCTGCTCACCTCCGGCACGGCGGTCTGGTACTACCGGCGGGTGATCATGCGCACGCGGTCCGACTTCTTCCTCGGCGGGGTCCTGCCGGCCCTAGGCGCGGCGTTCATGGCCTTCGTGATCATCTACACGCTGGCCAAGGGCCTGCTCAACGGGATCGAGATCGCCTTCGGCTTCGGGCTCGCCGCAATCGGCCTGGTGCTTTCCTTTGTCTCCCAGTACACCGGGAAGTCGACGTTCTTCTCCGACCCGACAACCAGCCACGGCGACGTGGTCGAGGAGGAACTCACCAAGCCCCAGGCCTCATGATCCCAGGCGAGGATGGCCGGAACGCCGTCTACCTCGGGCTCGATCTCGGAACCTCTGGGCTCAAGGCGGTGGCCCTCGACGCGTCGGGCACGATCCTGGCCGGGGGCAGCGCGGCCTACCCCACGCACCGGCCGGACTCCGGGGCGTACGAGCAGGACACCGCCGACTGGCTGCGCGCGGCGGAACGGGCGCTGGCGCAGGTCGCCGGGGTAGTCCCGCCCGGGACCTGGCGGGCCATCGGCCTGACCGGCATGATTCCCACGCTGGTCACGCTCGGCCCGGACGGCCGGCCGACCGGGCCCGCCGTCACCTGGCAGGACAGCCGGGCCGACGACCTGGGCGATGAGTTCCGCGAGCGGTGCGGGGCGGCCCGGCTGTACCGGCGGACCGGCCAGTGGGTCGACGGCCGGTATTTGCTGCCGATGTTCGGCAGGATCGCCCGGGACGATCCGGCCCGCGCGGCCGCTACCGCGACCATCGCCTCGGCCAAGGACTACCTGTTCGCCTGGCTGACCGGCGAGGTGGCCACCGACCCGAGCACCGCGTCCGGGTACGGCTGCTACGACCTGGAGGCGGGCCGCTGGGACGCGGCGCTGCTGGCCGTGGCGGGCCTGGCCGTGGCCGGTTTGGCGGGTGGAGGGTCGGGGCTCCCGGCCGACGGGGGGCCAGCGCTCCCGGCCGACGGGGGGCCACGGCTCCCGGCCGGCGGAGGGCCGGGGCTCCCGACCGTGCTGCCTTCGGCCACCTGGCGCATGCTGCGGCCGGGCGCGGCGGCCCGGCTGGGCTGCGCCCCGGTTCCCGTCGTCCTGGGCGCGGCCGACTCTGTGCTCGGGGCGCTCGGGCTGGGCGTCCGCGCGCCGGGCCAGGTGGCCTACCTGGCCGGGACGAGCACCGTCATCCTCGGCGTGACCGACCGGCTGGTCCTCGACCCGGCCCACCGGTTCCTGGTCACGCCGCTGGCCGAACCAGGCTGGTGGGGCCTCGAGATGGACCTGCTGGCCACCGGCAGCGCGATCACCTGGCTGGCCGACCTGCTCGGGGACGGGCTGACCGCGGCCGGACTGGTCGAGCTCGCGGCCGGGGTCGATCCGTCCCGGGCGCCGGTCTTGCTCCCCTACCTCAGCCCGGGGGAACAGGGCGCGCTGTGGGACCCACTGCTGCGCGGGGCCGCCGCCGGGCTGGACCTCGGCCACGGCCGGGAGCACCTGGCCCGCGGGCTGGTCAACGGCATCGTCCTGGAGAGCCGGCGCTGCCTGGCCGTGCTCGACGAGATCGGCGGTTTCGGGCGGGCCGTCGAGGCGGCAGGAGGCAGCGCCGCCCACCCGTCCTTCCGCGGCGACCTGGCCGACGCCACCCGCCGGACGGTATCGAGGCCGCGCGACGGCGACACCCACTATTCCGCGCGCGGCGCGGCGCTCATTGCGGCGCTCGCCGTGACGGGCGACTGGCCGGACGGGGCGTTCCCGTCCGGAGGCGCGGCCGCCGAGCCCGATGAAGCCCGGGCCCGGCGGTGGGACGATCTGTGGGCCGCCCACGAGTCCGCCCGTGGTCGGCTTCACCCTCTGGCCGGCACGCCCGGAGCACGCTAGCCAGGCCTCCCGTAAAGACGGTGGAGGGGCCCTCGGCCGACTGCCTGGAGGTCTTCCGTAAGACGAAGGAGGGACCCCCGGTGGGGGCCCCTCCTTCTAGGAGCTGACTTAGGTCAGGCTCTTATTGGCCCGACTCCCAGGTGTAGGACGAGCCACCCCACCCCACGGCAGAACTCCCGCCGCGGAGCTGGCCGCCCTTGCCGGCCGGGTTGACGATCAGGCCGGTGGCCAGGTTGACCAGCGTGCCGTCCGACTGCTGGAGGAACTGCTGGAACGGACCGCTGTTGCAGTTCGTCAGGATCAGGCCGTCGCGTAGCGGGTCAGACCCCCAGCCGCCGCCGGGATCGGACACGCAGAGCCCGGAGCCCGAGCCGGTGGGCGCGTACTCGAACTGGACGTAACCCGAGTGGCTGCCGCTGTTCATCAGGAAGTGCGTCGCCGGGTCGGACGAGCTGGTGTTCCAGCCGACGATGATCGCCCCGGCGTAGTCGTGCTGCCGGTACGAGTCGAACCCGTAGCCGAACTTGTTGACCTCGTCGCCGACGGTGCCGTTGTTGGTGGTGACGGTGTTCGCCTGGACCGTGAGGCTGAACGTGCCGTTCAGCACGGCGCCATCGGAGTCGGTCGCGGTCACCTCGACGCCGCTGTAGGTGCCGGGAGCGGCGGTTCCGTTGACGTAGGTCAGGGTGGGATTCCCCGAGGTCAGCCCGGTCGGCAGCTGCGACTCGGCGAAGTTGATGGTGTCGTTGGTGGCCGTGCTATTGGCGCTGAACGTCACGGTGCCTGATACGTTCGTGTCGGCTAGCAAGGACAGAGCCACCGTGATGACCGTGCCGCCGTCTGGATGGTGTTGGCCCCGAGCGTGACCGGGATCACGAGCGCCTCGGCGTTACCCGCGCTGTCCGTGGCATCGGCAACAAGCGTGATGGCGGCCGGTGCGTCGTGCCCGTATAGCTGATCGTGTTCCCGGTCAGGGACACGCCGGTCGGCGGTGTGCCGTGGAGCGTCCAGGTCACGTCCGTCGGGGTCAGCGAGAATGACATGCGTGCCGTTCGTGGCCGCGGGGGTCCTGCCGCCGAACGTCTCATCCGTTACCGCGGTGGCCGATAGCGCCGTGTCCTGGTACGTCTGGGCATGCGCGGGGAGTGCTAGCGCGCCTGCCGCGAGGGCACCTCCGAGCAGCACGGGAACTGCTATCCCGAGTACTCCCTTGGGTTTGAAGTGCATGGCTTCACCCCGTTCCATGTTCGTTTTGTTATGGACATTTACCAGACCAATCCGGCAGGAAGCGCCACCGAATAAAGGCGTGGTGATGCCTTTGCCCGGCAGCCCCGCCAGCCGGATGGTCGTTCCTCACCCTAGCTTCTGCACCCTCCTCTTCCCCGGTATTCACGGGGTAATCCGGCGGCTAAATTTAAAGTCCGGCCCGGATTTCCATACGTACCGTTTTCGCTCGGTTACTGACCGCCGAAAAATTGCGCCTGCCGCGAACTGGCGCAGCCTCATGGTGGGTCTCCGCGTCTGCAGGAGTCGCGGACCGGCGTTGACTTCCCGAGCGACCTGGGCGAGACTACGAGATATGCAACCTAGTTGCGCATCGCTGACCCGAGTTGGCTTCGCCGCGCTGGTGTGCTTGCTGGCCGCGGCCTGCGGGTCGGGCGCGGGGTCCGCACCGCCAGCGTCGACACCCCGAGCGTCGACGCCGACGGCACCGGCTACCGGCGGGCAGGCCAGCCAGGCCAGCGCGGCTCGGACCGTGTGGCTGTGCTCTCCTGGGCAAGCCGACGACCCGTGCACGTCCAGCCTCCGGGCGACCGTCGTCCCCGCTCACGGAGCCACGACCGTCCAGGATGCCCAGGCCAGCGCCGGTTCGGCCTTCGACTGCTTCTATGTCTACCCGACGGTGAGTACCGAAACTTCGGACAACGCTGACCTGCGGGTGCAGTCGGCCGAGGTCAACGCGGCCATCGCCCAGGCGGCCCGGTTCTCCCAGGTCTGCCGGGTCTGGGCGCCCATGTACCGGCAGGTGACTCTGGCCGCCCTGGTTAAGGGGGTCGGCACGGATCCCCAGGCGGTGGCGGTCGCCTACGACAGCCTCCTGTCGGCGTGGCGGGACTACCTCGCCCACGACAACCACGGCCGGCCGGTCATCTTCATCGGCCACTCGCAGGGCGCGGCCATGCTGATCCGGCTCCTGGCCAGCCAGGTCGACCCCGATCCGGCGCTGCGCGCCAGGACCGTGGTGGCCATCCTGGCCGGCGGCAACGTCGCCGTGCCCATCGGTAAGACGGTCGGCGCCACCTTCCGGCATCTACCGCTCTGCACCGCGAGCGCGGAGGCCGGGTGCGTGATCGCCTACTCCAGCTTCCCCGGCCAGCCGCCCCAGGACTCGCTGTTCGGCCGGCCGGGCCAGGGCGTGAGCCTGCAATCGGGGCAAACCGCGACCGGGGGCGTGCAGGTCGCGTGCGTCAACCCGGCGGCGATCGCCGGCGGTCTGGGGGTCACGGCCGATCTGGTCCCCTACTTCCCGGCGAGCCCGCCGGTCACCACCCCGTGGGTCACCTACCCGGACCTCTACTCGGCCGCCTGCCGCAGCGCCGGCGGGGCCACCTGGCTGCAGGTCAGCGACCTCACCGTCGCCGGGCGGCCCGTGGTGTCCGAGTTGCTCGGCGCCGCGTGGGGTTACCACGTCGATGACATCAACCTGACCCTGGGCAACCTGGTCGGCGACGTGGCCGCCGAGGAGGCCGCGTACACCAGCCAGCACTGAGGCCGGCCGCCCCGGCCTGGGTCGCCGGGCGCCCGGGTCAGATTGACTGGGCGCCCGCGAAGCGGGGCTGGTTCAGTCAGGTGGGCTGATCCACACGGATATGCGTGCGGGTTCCAGGGCCTGTTCTACGACGCTGGCCAGGTCGTCTCGGACCGAGTCCAGGTCGACGCGTCTTTGAGCCGCGCGGCGAAGGTCGCCACGGTCGCTTCCGCGTCGTAGCGGGCTCGGTTGAACCGGCGGTCGACGGCGCGCTGGACCCGGCGGCGGAGCGGGTTGAACAGCGCGGCGGCCGCCAGGGTGGCGGCGGCGACCGCCACCGTGCCGTGGATCCGGAACACCTGGGTGGCCAGGAGCACCAGGCCTGCGTAGAGGCCGACCAGCAGCCCGGTGACCAGCGCATAGGACAGCGTGCGGGAGATGATCCGGTCGATGTCGTACAGGTGATATTTCAAGATGCCCACGCCCATGCTGACCGGCAGCGCGGTCAGGGCCAGGGCGGGGATACCGGCCGCCTCGACCCGGGCCGGACCGAGGGCGATCAACACCAGGCCGGCCAGGGCCAGGGCCGTCCCGCCCATCAGCCACTTGAGCTGCTGGCGGTGCTCGCCGTCGGATCGCCGCCAGCTGCGGATCTGGCGGGCGGCGAACGCGGGCCAGAAGGCCAGGGCCAAGATCCACCCGCCTCCCGCGACGGCCGCCAGGGCCGCCAGGACACCCGTGGGGCTGCCCGGCCCGGAATACGCCCCATTCGGGTCGACCTGGATGTGCTGCCCGGCGAGGGTGCCGACCTCGTTGGCCACGATGCCCGCCATGAGCACCACGACAACGAGCAGGTAGCACCGCAGCAGCCATGCCCACCGCCGGGTCAGCCGCCCATCCGGGAACAGCAGGATGACCACCGGGAAGAGAAAGAACAGTAGCCTCCCCGAGGTGCCCTGAAGGAACACCGCGGTCTCGCCCAGCGCCAGCCGGCCGTGATGCATGCGGTAGTCGAGCACCGCATACAGGCCACTGTCGAACACGGTGATGACCACGATCCCCAGGCTCAGGAGGAGCCAGCCCTCCGGGTTGCGGGGCTGCCGCCGGGCCACCAGCACCCCCAGCAGGACGCAGGCCAATGCGAGGGCCGGGGCGGCCCCCTCCTTAGAGGCCCGCAGGTCGCGCGTCAGGTAGGTCAGGAGCACCCAGGCGGCTATCAGCGCAAGACCGAACGCGCCGAGGACTGCAGCCGTCACTGAAGGCAGCCGGAAGCGGCTCCTGGCGACCTCCATGGTCCCAGGTGCCGGCCCGCCCGATGGCTGCCCCCCGGTCACGGGACACACGCTACGCCCGGACCGTTCCGGCATCGTTACGGCTCGGGACCGTCGGCTGGGCGAGAGCCGCCTGCAGCCTAGGAATCGAAGGTCGGGCCGTACCAGGGGACGCCGAGCGCCTCGCACGCCCGGGCTACGGTGGCGCGGGCCCGGCGCGGATTGGATGAGGCCCGGTTCAGATCAGGAGCGTGCGGCGGGCCGAGATGGCGGCCAGCTTGTCCGGGTTGGTGATGAGGTGGATCGCGGTGACCTGGCCGCCGGAGATCTCCCAGGTCATCGCCGCGAAGGCCTGGTCCCCTGCGATGATCAGCAGGCCGGGACTGCCGTTGATCTGGGCCAGCTCGGACCGCCCTCCGGGGGCGAACAGGCCCGCCTGCCGGCGGGTGACCAGGCCGAGGAGCAGCCGGGCCACCTTGGCCGCCCCGGTGACCGGGCGGCGGGCCGCCCGGGCCCGGCCGCCGCCGTCGCTGGTCAGCGTGACTTCGGGGGCGAGCACCGCCATGAGCTGGTCGAGGTCGCCGCCCCCGGCGGCGTCCAGGAAGCGCCGCGTGACCTCGCGCTGCTGGCCCCGGTCCACCGCGAACCGGGGCCGCCGGGCCTGGACGTGCTCGCGGGCCCGGTGCGCGAGCTGGCGCACCGAGGCGTCGGTGCGGTCGAGGGCCGCGCCGATCTCGGCGTGGCTGAGGCCGAACACCTCCCGGAGCACGAAGACGGCCCGTTCCTCCGGGGTCAGCGACTCCAGGACCACCAGCATCGCCAGAGATACGGATTCAGCCACCACGGCTCGTTCGGCATAATCGGGATTTTCCCTGGTGAGCAGCGGTTCAGGGAGCCACGGCCCCAGGTAGGCCTCACGCCGGGCCCGGACCGAGCGGAGCCGGTTGAGCGCGGTGTTGGTGATGATCTTGGTCAGGTAGGCGCGGGGCTGGGCCACGCCGCGGCGCGGCGCCGCCGACCAGCGCAGCCAGGCGTCCTGGACGGCGTCCTCGGCGTCCGCGACCGTGCCGAGCATGCGGTAGGCCACCGCGAACATCAGGTCCCGGTGGGCCTCGAACGTCTCGGCGTCAGGTTCGGGCATCCAGCTCGCACCGGGCCTTGAAGCCTTGCGCGGTTAGCCCGAACGCCGCGTTCATGCGTGACCGTAGGTTCTCCACCGCCACCATCGCGGTGAGCTCGACGAGCTGGGCTTCGGTGAGGTGCTCGCGCAGCCTGGCGACCATCTCGTCGGTGACGGCCGGCGGGGTTTCCGTCATCGCCTCGGCGTACTCCAGCACGAGCCGCTCGAGGCCGTCGTAGACCTCGGCATCCCGCCAGGCGGGGATGGCGCGGATCTTCTCCACCGGGACGTGGTGGGCCACGGTGGCCTCCCAGTAGCCGAAGTCCATGCACCACGCGCAGCCGATCTTCGTCGCGGCCGCCATCACCGCCAGGTCCTTCAGTTTCCGGTCCACGCTGCGCCACCGCTGGACCTGGTACTCGAACAGCAGGTACGAGCGGCTCACCGGCTGGTTGTGGGCGACGGCGGCCGCCGGGTCGGGCATCGTGCCGTACCAGCGGCGGGCGAACCGCCCGGCGATCCGGTAGGCCAGCGTCTGCGGCGGGTTCAGGGAGATGCGCGCCATGACCTTTTCCTTCCCACGGCCCTTCCCACGCAGGGGTGGCCTGTGCCGTCAGTACAGACACCGCGGGCGGCCCGGGTGTGACAGCCTGCCTTTCCCTGGCCGTCAGAGCCAGTTGATCGCGGAGGTCCGGAAGTACGTGAGGTCGTCTTGCGCCCACAGGCGGGCGTGGCGGGCGAGGCGGTCACGGTGTTCGGGCCAGGCGGAGGCCTGAGCGGGGGCCTGCGGGGCGCTCCAGGCCTTGTGGGCGACGCCGGGGAGCCTGGGCAGGAGCAGGAAGGTCAGGTCGCCGAAGTCGGAGATGGTCTCGGCCCAGATCGCGGCTTCGACGCCGGCGACCTGCGCGGCCTGTTCTGCGCCGAGGGCGTGGGAGGGCTCCCAGTCGAACGAGGCGGCGACGGTCATCGGGGCGTAGAGGCGCAGGCCGAGGCGGCCCTGCCGGGACGCCTGGGCGGGGTCGGCCGACGGCTCGGCGTAGGGGACGTCGAGGTAGCAGTGGCTCTGCGGGGACACGATCACGGGCACCTGGGCCGCGACCACCGCCTCGACGTCGCTGCGGGCCAGGGCGACGTCCGCGTCGATCTTGGCCCGGATCTCGGCGGGCAGCGACGGAGCCATGGCGATGCCGGACAGCCAGTACTGGACGATGTCGGTTTCATCGAGGCCGGCCCGGGCCGATTCCTGCCAGCCCAGCGGGCGCTTGCCCAGGTCGCGTACTGCGTCCCGCGCGTGCCGGACGAAGGCCACGTAGAGGTCGTGGGGCATCCCCCACGGCTCATCGCCGCCGAGGTGCAGGTACGGGCTCGGGAAGATGCCGGCCACGGCGGTCAGCACCTCTTGCACCAGCGGGAACGTCGCGGGCACGGTCGGGTCGAGCCAGGCGGCCCTGGTTTGGGGCCCGGCCGGTGTTCGGAGCCCGGCCTGGTGGCGGGCGCTGGTCAGCTCCGGGTGCATGGCCAGGAGCGCCGACATGTGCCCCGGCATGTCGACCTCCGGGACGAGGGTGACGAAGCGGTCCGCGGCGTAGGTGACGAGCGCGCGGAGGTCAGCTTCGCTGTATGCGGGCGGTTTGCCTCCGGCCTTCCGGCCGACGGGCAGGGGCCAGCTCTGGTCGTCGGTCAGGTGCATGTGCAGGACGTTGAGCTTGTAGAGCGCCAGCAGGTCGATCACCCGACGGATCTCGTCCGGGGTGAGGTACATGCGGGCCAGGTCGAGCGAGAGGCCGCGCCAGGCGTACCTGGGGGCGTCGGCGATCCGCGCGCCCGGGAGGGAGTTGTTGGCTGGGGCGGCGGCCAGCAGCTGGGTGAGCGTGGTCAGGGCGCGGGCGACGCCGACCGGTTCGGCGGCGCGGACGAGGACCTGACCGGCCGTGATGGTCAGGTCGTAGCGTTCGTCTGGGGGGCTACCGCCTCCGGGCGAGAGGCCCTGGGGCCCTGGGAGTTGGGCCTCGGCCGCGAGCTCGATCTGGATGTGCGGTTCGTCGGGCCCCAGACGGCCCTGGGCGGCCGAGTCGATATGTAGTCCCGTGCGCCTGCTGATCTCCTCGCAGAATCGTTCGGCTATCGGGGCTAGTTCGGGGGCGGGGTAGAGCATCGGGAGTGCCTGACCGCAGCGTGAACTGGCCGTCGGCGCTGTCGAACCGGACGGGGGCCGGGATGACCGGGTGGCTCACGCCGCTACGCCTCTACGCCTGGGGTGTCCGCCGTTACCGGGCGGCCGGTCCTGGCCTCCATCAGCGCGACGTGGCAGGCGGCGAACTGCGACGGCGCTACCTCGCCGAGCTGCGGCGTGACGTGACGGCACTCCTCGATGGCGAACGGGCAGCGCGGCTCGAAGCGGCACCCGGGCGCGGGGTTGACGACCTTCGGCGGCTCGGCGGCGTCGGCCGGCCCCGCATCGTCGCGCGGGGCCTTGGGGTCGGGGACGGCCGAGAGCAGGAGCTGGGTGTACGGGTGGCGAGGGTCGGCCATGACCTGCTCGACCGGGCCGACCTCCACGATGTGGCCGGCGTACATGACGATGAGCCGGTCGGCCACGTAGCGCGCCGAGGCCAGGTCGTGCGTGATGTAGAGGATGGACACGTCTTCGCGGGCGCGCAGCTCGGCCATCAGGTTCAGCAGGCCGACCCGGATGGAGACGTCCAGCATGGAGACCGGCTCGTCGGCGACGATGAGCTTCGGCCGCAGCGCGAGCGCCTGCGCGAAGCCGACCCGCTGGCGCTGGCCGCCGCTGAGCTCGTAGGGGTACTTGGACAGCATCGTCTCCGCGGGATTGAGGCCGACGGCCTCCATGACCCGGATGGCCTCGGCCTCCCGGGCCGAGCCGTGGATGTCCGGCCGGTGCAGCTCGATGGCCCGCATGATGCCGTGCGAGACCCGGTACGCGGGGTTGATCGAGGCGTACGGGTCCTGGAAGACCATGGGAACGTAGCCGCGGTAGGCGACCTTGTCGCTGCGACGGCGCAGGGCGCTGATGGGCTGGCCCTCGAAGCGGATGTCACCGGAGTTCGGCGAGTAGACGAGGGTCAGCAGCCTGGCGACCGTGCTCTTCCCGCTGCCGCTCTCGCCGACGAGGGCCACGATCTCCCGGCGCCCGATGGCGAAGCTGATGTCGTCGACGGCGTGCAGCGTCTGCTTGGACCACAGGCCGCGGAGGTTGAAGTACTTGGATACGTTGTCGACCTCCAGGAGCGGGGCCTGGGGCTCGGGTGGCTGCGGGAGGCCGGGGGTGGGCGGGGCTTGGGTCGCGGCGTTCGGGATAAGGGTTGGTGTTTGTGTTTGGGTTTGGGCTCGTGCGGATCGGCCCGCGAGCGTGCCGGTGCCCAGCGGCGCGTCCTCGTAGAGCAGGCAGCGCACGATCGAGTCGCCCATGTCGTAGAGCGGGGGCGGGACGACCGAGCACTCCGGCATGGCGTCGGCGCAACGCGGCTGGAAACGGCAGGCGGGCGGGAGCGCGGCGACGTTCGGGGGCGAGCCCGCGATGCCGGTGAGCGGGATCTTCGGGCCGCGGACCGTGGGGTACGCCTCGAGCAGCGCGCGGGCGTACGGGTGCCGCGGGGTGGTGAACAGCGATCTTGTGGAGCCGAGTTCGGCCACCTGGCCGGCGTACATCACCAGCACGCGATCGGAGAAGTGCCCCACCAGCGCGATGTCGTGCGTGACGAACAGCGTCGCGAACCCGAGCCGGTCCTGGAGTTCCTTGATCTGGCGCATCAGCGACCGCTGGGCTACGACGTCGAGCGCCGAGGTCGGCTCGTCCATGATGACCAGGTCGGGGGTGAACAGCAGCGCCATGGCGATCATGCACCGCTGGCGCATCCCGCCGGAGAGCTGGTGTGGGTAGCTGTTTAGGTGGATCGGGTCGATGGAGACGAGTCTTAGGACCTGTTTTGAGCGTTCGGCGATTTCTTCCTTCGACATCGCCTGGTGCGCCTTGCACGCGTCCCGCAGCTGCTGACCGATGGTCATCACCGGGTTCAGCGAGTTCATGGCGCTCTGCATGACGACGGAGAACTCCTGCCAGCGGACGTGGCGGAGTTGCTTGTCGCTCATCTGGGCCATCTCGCGGCCGTGGAAGACCACGCTCCCGCTGGTGATGCCCGCGGGCTTGACCAGTAGCTGCGAGATGGCCAGCATGAGGGTCGACTTCCCGCACCCGGACTCGCCCACCACCGCGAGGAACTCCCCCGCGCTGAGGTCGAAATCGACGTTGTCGACGGCGACGACCGGGTCCGCGTCGGTCGCGTAGGCCACCGACAGGCCGCGGACCTCGAGCAGGTGGCCGGAAGGCTTCGCCGCGCTGGGTTGGTGGCCGTCGGATACGGCTGGGGCGTTGGCCGTGGGGGTTCGGTTTCGCGTGGCGGTTCCGGCGCCGTCTAGGTTCGCGTCGGGCTGCTTGGCTGGCGCTTCGGCCTGCTCGGCCTGCTCGGCTCTGGCTTCGGCCTGGTTGGACGGCGGGTGGTCGGAACGGACCGCGGGCTTGCGGGTCAGGCGGCGCACCGGGCGCAGGGCCGGGTTCGAGATCTCGTCGAAGGCGTAGTTCAGGAAGGCGAAGGCCCCGCCGAGTAGGGCGATGCAGACGCCCGGCATGATCGCCCACAGGGGCATGCCCGCGCCCAGTGCCTCGTTGTTCTGGGCCCAGTAGAGCATGGTGCCCCAGCTCTGCGCGCCGGGGTCACCGAGGCCGATGAACTGCAGGCCAGCCGCGGTGAGCACCGCGAAGACGGCCGAGCCGAGGAACGTGGCCGCGATCAGCGAGGTCATCGTCGGCAGGATCTCGGCCACGACGATGTAGCTGTTGCGTTCCCCGCGGACGACGGCCGCGGTGAGGAAATCCCGGTTCCGCAGGCTTAGCGCTTGGACGCGCAACTGCCGGGCGCCGTAGGACCAGCCCAGCGCGCCGAGGACGATGATGATGTCCGTCAGCCCGGCGCTGCGCAGGTACGCCGCGATGACGATGATCAGCGGGAGGATCGGGATCACCAGCAGCACGTCGGTGATGAGCGACAGGACGCCGTCGATAAGCCCGCCGCGGTAGGCCGCCGTGACGCCGACGAGCACCGCGATCAGGGTGGCCAGTCCGCCCGCCGCCACGGCGATGATGAGCGTCTGGCGCGCGCCCCAGATGAGCTGCGAGTAGATGTCCTGGCCCTGGGAGGTCGTGCCGAGCCAGTGCACGGCACTTGGTCCGAGGCTCCGCGGGAAGCCGATGAACGACGGGTTGTACGGCGCGATCTGGCCGGGGAAGACGGCCAGGACGATGAAGAACAGCAGCAAGATCGCGCCCGCCGTGCCCTTGCGGTCGCGGAAGAGGGCGCGGGCGAACTTCCTGCTCGCGCTCTGGGTGTCCTTGCGCTTCTTCGTGGGCTTCATGGGCGGCGGGCTAACTCGCCTCCCTGGTCCGGGGATCGATGATCGCCGTGACCACGTCGGCGGCGAGCACGCTGAGCAGGACGGCGAAGGTGATGAGCAGGAACAGGGCCTGCATGAGCGGGTAGTCCAGCCCTTGCACCGCGGTGAGCAGCAGGGTCCCGAGGCCCGGGTAGTTGAAGACGTACTCCACGACGATGGCGCCGGAGACCACGAAGCCGAGCGACATCGCGAATCCGGCGAGGTTGGGCAGGATGGCGTTCCGCCCGACGTAAGCCCACATGATCCGCCAGGGCTTCAGGCCCTTGGCGCGCGCCGTGCGGACGTAGTCCTCGGCCATGACCGTGATCACGTTGTTCCGCATGGTGAGGATCCAGCCGCCGATCGCGGTGAGCAGGATGGTCAGGCCCGGCAGGACGGCGTGCTCGAAGACGTCCACGACGTAGGTCCCGTTCCAGCCGGGCGTGTCGTTGAGGAAGTTGTACGCGCCCTGCTGCGGGAAGATGCCGAGCCTGATGGCGAAGATGTAGATGAGGATCAGCCCGACCCAGAAGTAGGGGAAGGCCGACGTGATGATGAAGATCGGCGGAAGCGCGTTGTCCAGCCAGGTGCCGCGCCGCCAGGCGCTCACCAGGCCGATCAGCGTGCCGAGGATGAACGCGAGGAGGGTCGTGACGCCCACGAGCCCGATGGTCCACGGCAGGTGCTGGAGCACCATGGTGGTCACCGACGTGCCGAAGCTCGTGGTGATCGAGATGCCGAAGTTGAACGTGAAGACGCGTCCCCAGTACGTGAAGTACTGGGAAATCAGACTCCCCTGGTAACCGCCGCCGAGCAGCGTCGTCAGCGCGTGGATGGACTGCGGGTCCAGGTGGGGGTGCGCCGCCTCCAGGGCCTGGATCGGGTTGCCCGGCATGAGGCGCGGGATGACGAAGTTGAGGCTCACCGCCGCCCACAGCGTGACGACGAAGAAGCCCAACCTCCGCAGGACGAATGGCATCCGCGCGCCTCTTTGCCGGGGGTTCTTTAGTTATTTCTCGTACAGGTGCAGCAGCAGCACCGCCCAGTCTGGCACGGCGTACTGGGCGGGCTGGGCGTACGGATCGCTCTGCGTGACCCACCCGCCGATGTTCTGGGTGTCGTACTGGTACCAGTCGACGGCCTCGGTGACTGGGATGACCGGTACATCGCTCAGCATGACCTTCTGGAGTTCGTTCACCACCTGGGTCTGGACGGCCGTGCTGGTCGTGGCCGCGTACTGCTCGATCAGCGCGTCGGTCGCCGGGTTGGAGTACCGCTCCCAGTTGGTGGCGGCGGTCTTGCCGACAGGCGCGGAGTTCGGCGAGTAGAGGATCGCCCGTAGTTCGTAGTACGGGGTGGGCCCGCCGCTGTCCCAGTCGTAGGCCAGCTGGTAGTTGCCGGTGTAGATGTCGGAGTCGAACGTGGTGTTGGACAGGTTGTCCGGCGTGATCTGGATGCCGACCGCCTTGAGGTTGGCCTGGATCACCTGGACCGAGGCGACCCAGTCCGAGAAGCCGCCGTTGTCGATGATCGAGAACGACAGCGGTTTGCCGTTCTTCTCGAAGATGCCGTTGCCGCCCTTCGTGTAGCCGGCGGCGGTCAGGATCTGGATGGCCTTGGCCGGGTCGTAGGCGTACGCGTTGCCGTACTGGGCCGCCTGGCTCGAGTCGTACCAGCTGGAGAACGTCGGCTTCACGATGTCGGTCTGGTTCGACGCCGGCTCGTAGCCGTACTCACCGGTGCTTGAGACCTGCGCTCGGTTGATCGCGTAGGCCATCGCCTCCCGGACCGGCAGGGTGAGCTGCGGGTTGGTCAGGTTAAACCAGACCATGACGTTGTAGACCGGCTCGAACCAGTAGTGGTAGTTCGGGTTCGCGTTGAGGTAGTACGCCTGGATGTTCGGGATGAACTGCGAGCCCCACTGGTCCGTGCCGTTCTTCAGGTCCGCGTTGGCCGAGTTGTTCGACAGGTAGGACGGGAAGTTGACCGTCTCGATCTTCGGAAGCCCGGGCTGCCAGTAGGTGGGGTTCTTCTTGTACTGGATGTTGGCCGCACTGCAGCTCGACATCGTGAACGGCCCGGTGCCGACCGGGTGCGGGTCGAGGTAGGTGACCGGGTTGCTGATCGAGGACCAGATGTGCTGGGGGACGATCGGCGTCTCGTCGGCTATGTAATAGAAGTACGGCACCGCGGCGGTCTTGAAGGTGAAGACGACCTGGTTCGATCCTTGTAGGGCGACGCCGCTGAGCACCGACCAGTCGGAGTTCAGGTCGAGGGCCGGGAACTTCTTCAGCAGGTTGAAGGTAAAGAGCACGTCGTTCGCGCTGAAGGGCTGGCCGTCCGACCACTTGACGCCGTTACGGATGGTGAACGTCAGGGTCTTGTCGTTGTTGGACCACGCCCACGCGGTGGACAGCCACGGCGTGGTGGCCCCGTTCTTTAGCGAGTCCACGTAGACGAGCTCTTCGTACACCGGTCCGAACGAGGCGAACTCCACCGAGGCGTTGTACGGGTTGAACTGGCAGTTCCACGTCACCCCGTACTCGTCGGAGATGGAGACCGTGCCACCGTTGACTTCGCCGTTTGTGGTGCTGCTGCTGCTCGATGAACTGTTGCTGGTACCGCCGCAACCAACGGCGCTCACAGCCATCACGGCGCCTAGAACCGTGATCTGTCGCGCCCACCTTTTGTGCGTCACCGCAGGTCCTCCTCTCGGGGGCAGATCGGAGGGGCCGGGCTGGCTTTGCTGGCGCTTTCCCAGTCCGGCCATTGATGAACAACGGTAACTCCAGCGCCATGAACTGGGACAGAGCGGACAGGCCACCGTGATCAAAAAGCAGCCGATGAGTTCGGGCCTGCCGCACAGGCCGGGAGGGGTTAGCGAGACGAGGGGTCGCGCGGCCTGCTTGCCGCCCAGGCTGGGAGGGGTTGGTGCGGCGAGGTCGCGCACATGCTGCCCAGTACGGCAGCAGCCATTTGGGCTGTGACCTGCGGCGGAGCGCCCGCATCCGGTTCGCTGGTGTGGCCTGGCGCACTTGTGCTCGGTTGTGTACCTTGAGCAGACGCAGCGGCAGGGTCTACAGCCTTCGCTCCGAGCCGCTCGCCGAGGTCGATGAATGGCTGGGCCGGTACCGGGCCTTGTGGAAGCGGCGGCTCGATGCCCTGCACGTCGAGGTGGCCCGAGGGAAACGCGAACGAAGGAACACCAGATGGCCAGCAATGCAGATGCGAGCGGGCACATCCTCGGCAGCCTGCGCTCAGCAGACGGCAAGGGCGTCGTGCGGATGCAGGACCGCTACGACACCAATATCGACGACCTGTGGTCGGCGCTCACCGATCCCGGCCGCCTGGCCCGCTGGTACGGCCAGGTCGAGGGCGACCTGCGCCTCGGCGGAGAGTTCCGCGGGCACCTCGAGAGCTGGGAAGGTACCGGGCGGGTGGACGCGTGCGAGCCCCCGCGGCGGCTGCTGGTGACGACCAGGGGGGCGGACGAGCCCTACCACGAGGTCATCGAGGCCACGCTGACCGCCGACGGCGACCAGACCATCCTGGTCATCGAGACCCGGGGCACGCCCTTGGACCTGATCGCCTTCTACGGGGTCGGGTACCAGATCCACGCCGAAAATCTCGCCGCCCACCTGGCCGGGCGTGAGCGCGGCGACACCAAGGCGCGGTGGGACGAGCTCCTGCCTGCCTATCAAGACCTGGCGGCAGGCGTCGGCTAGGACGGCAGCAGCCCATTTGGGCATTGACCTGGGCCTGAGCACCGCTGGGGAACCGTTCTTGCGCAGCGCAGCCGCCTGCCGATCATGCGTTTGTAAGGACCACAGGATCGAAGGCGGCTGCTGCCGCCAGGATGGGCGCCGCGCTGGGGTGCCGGAAACTTGCTGAGCTGCTGGATGGGCTGCGGCCGTGCTTCGCGCGGACCGAGCCGTGGCTGCAGGCGGGCAAGTACGCCGCCGCGGTGACGAGCGACCTGCGGCGATGGAACGGGTGGACGATCGCCGAGCGTTCGGGGGACCGCACGCTGGACCGGACGCAGCGGCTGCTCAACCGGGCAGTGTGGGACACCTTCGCGGCGATGGGGGTGGTGCGCCGGTTCGCCGCGGCTGGGCTCGATGAGGCCGTCCGCAGGACCGGCCGGCCGCGCGGGCTGGCGGTCGGGCGATCGACGAAACCGGGGCAGGTCAAGGCCGGCGCCCGCACGGCCGGGGTGAAACGGCAGTACCTGGGCTGCGTGGGCAAAGTGGCCAACGGGATCGACACCGTGCACCTGTCGTATGTGCGGGAAGGCACCGGGCACGCGCTGATCGGCGCCCGGGTTGGTGCGAAGAGGGGCTGGCAGCCGGTATGCTGTCTCGGGTCTCCGGAGGCACGTAGATGCGGTTCACGGGGCTGTAGCGCAGCTGGTAGCGCACCTCCATGGCATGGAGGGGGTCAGGGGTTCGAATCCCCTCAGCTCCACCAAATTTGCAGGTCAGAGCCAGTATCACGCTCCTGGACCGAGGATGACTACGTGGACGCGGTCGAGCAGTCAGGTCTGGCGGTGATCACGATCGATTATCCCCGGCCGCATGATCCAGCCGCCTGGTCCAGCGACGAGGCATCCATACCGCCGTGCATCGTCATCCAAGCTAGAAAGGCGCGCGGCCCGGTCACCTGACCAGCTCGATGGGCAGAACCCTTCACAGCGAGAATCCGGGAGGATTTGCAAGCTCAGGGTTGTGCTCCTGGAACGCGCGCGCAGCAGGCAGAGTGCGAATCCAGTCGTAGTAGACGCTCTTGCAGCGCATGAGCTCGAACCCTAGGTCACGCAAGCGCGCGATCCCGGCCAGGTGAGCCCCGAACGGCGAGTAAACCGCATCCTCGATAATTACAACTCGGTGGCCGGCCTCCTCAAGGCCAACCGCAGAGTGCGTTACGCACACATCCGTCTCAAAGCCGGCCAGCAACGCCGTGCGACGTCCTGTTGACCTGACCGCTGCCATGATCTCGGGACAGCCGGCCAGCCCGAATACGGTCTTGGTAAAGACCGGAGCGCTCGCCCGCAGGGACGCAAGCACTGCCTCATCGGTCGGCCCATTTATCTCCGGGTCTTCCTCCGTGATTACGACCGGGATACCCAATGCATGTGCCGCGGCCGCCAGCCAGGCCGCGCGGCGCGCAGCTTCCTCAGCGCACCGCCTGTCGTCCGCATCAAGACGTTCACCCCAAAAGCGCGGCTGCAGATCGATTACTGCCAGCAGCGAATCGTCACGGGCAACCAAAGGCATAGCGAACCTTCCTCGTCGGCGGAGTTGAACGGCGGCCACCTAGCCGCCGGCTCGCATGAGTCGTCGGCTCACAGGACAGATCAATGGTCAGGCAGGCAGTCGGAGCACCGCCGCACAGGGCCATGGCCGGCAGGGTGGCCCGGTCACATGGTCCCGGGCATATTGTCGCGTACGCTGGCTGGTCGCTGCCACCCGTGCCTGGTACGTGGCGGTGTCGTCGGAAATATCGCTGCGCGGGTCGGCGGGGAGCCGATGGGGAGGACAGATAATGGCGCGCATATCGCGTGGATGGGCACCGCTCGCCGCACGCCAATGACTATCAGCGTCACTGCGAATCTGAGGTTGACGGGCATCTGCGCGCGGTCAGCGGCTCTCGCGGTACCCGCCTGCTGTGCCGGGACGATGGCCCAGAGGTCATGTTCACCTCGATCACGTACTTCACCAGCCTGGACGCCACCCCCGACTTTGCCGGAGACGATTTCGAACCGGCCGTCGTCAAGGAAACCGCGCGGCAAGCGCTGGTCCGCTGGGACGAACAGGTCTCATATCACCAGGTAGTTGCCGACCTGGGATGATCACCCTCGCGGCGACATCATCGCGGCAGATCCGGGCGTCTGCCGACATCGAACATGCGCGGCGGCATATAGATCGCCCGGCTCGGCATGACACCGAGAGGCCATATCGATGACCAGGGCCGCCGACCAGATTAGCCGAGTACGCGTGCGCCAGTAAATTCGAGATGTTCACTCCTTGTGGTGTCGAGATGTATGCCGTTGCAGCCTGCGGCTTGACCGTGGCGCGGTCGTCCGCGGTCCGGGCATCCTGAGGTCCATGGAAACTGGCATGCATCCTGGCGGAGGAGTATTCGTAGCCGCGGACGTGCACTATCTGGCATCTGGCGGCGCCCGTGCGGCCGCCGTCGTGGCCGCCGATGCCGCCTTCTCCTGCCTGGTAGCCGACCGCATCGCCCTGGTGCCCGACGTCGAGCCCTACCAGCCGGGCCGTTTCTACCTGCGCGAGCTCCCACCACTGCGCGCGGTGCTAGACGGCCTCGCCGAGATGACCCTGCTCATCATCGACGGCTACGCCGACCTGGACCCGGACGGACGGCCCGGCCTCGGCTCCCGCGCCCGCGAGGAGTTCGGCGTCCCGGTGATCGGCGTGGCCAAGTCGGCCTTCCGGACCGCCACACACGCCATCGCGGTGCTGCGCGGAACCTCCGCCCGCCCGCTGTACGTCACGGCCGCCGGGATGCCCCGCACCGACGCCGCCAACCTCGTCCGGCACATGGCGGGCCAGCACCGGTTGCCCGACGCCCTGCGTCGCGTCGATAGCCTCGCCCGCTATGGCCTACCGCAGCCACCGCGACACTGAAGGGCATCTACGCGTAGAAGCGCTCATCACGGCAGAAGCGAGCATCTGTCCCAGGCGCAGAAGTCTGGTCGTCGCAGCGCACCCGGAAACCGCTCAGCGGGCCGACCGCCCGAGCAACTTCTCGATACTCCGGCGCTCACGCTTGGTCGGACGGCCCGTGCCGCGGTCGCGGGCAGCCACCACGACAGCCTCCTCGCGAGGCGGAGGGGGAGGGCTGTTGTCGAGATAGCACCCGGCGGCAACAGGTGCGCCGACACGCTTGGTGATCACCCGCTGGACGACCACGACGTGTTCGCGCCCTTCGTAATGCAGCCGCACCTCATCACCGGCCCGTACGGCATGCGCGGGCTTGACCCGTATCCCGTTGACCCTGACGTGCCCGGCCCGGCAGGCACCGGACGCGGCCGAACGGGTCCTGGTCAGCCGCACCGACCAGATCCAGCTGTCCACCCGCCCAGCCTGATCACCTGCCACCCAGCAAACTGTAATGCGATACGAGCTCGCTGGCTGCGTCCAGCTTGGTGTCCTCCGCGAAGGGCCCGGCGGCCAGCGGCATGGGCGTAAATCAGTCGACCTCGGTGCCCGGCTCACCCTACCGTGGCAAAGACTGGCCGACCTGGCGGTAAGGGCCAGAGACCAGTTGTCCCCGCGAGGGGTTCAAGAAGCGTCAGGAAGTAGACCCGGCCTGGCCGCCAGTCCAAATCCGCCACGCGGCATGTGAGAGCCCGGTAAGGATCATCTGGGAGCGTTGGCCATGATTTAGCGGTCATCGGCGAGGTCGTCGAATTCATCCCGACCACTTAGCGGATACGTGAATCGCGTATTGTAGGATTCCCCGGCGAGCCGGGATGCAGGTGGAGGGTAATAGTCGTCATGTGCGTGGTCGACGGCGTTCTTAATGTACTGCGCGGCCTCCTCTAGTTGGGCAACGATTTGCAAGTCCCCTTTGAAAACATCCTTGTAGGCTTCAATTGTGGATTCAGCCCCCTGGTAGCGATATCCTGGTGCAACGTCAGAATCGTAACCTTCGGCCGAGTTGTCGATCCATCCCTCAAGGTCAGGCAAGATTTCCTTGCGTATCCCTTGGAGAATTTCCGCCCGTTTGTTCTCAGGAACAGGCGGTAGATCGGCCCGTTCAACCAGCCTCCGTCGAACTCCATTGCATACTCGGCAAGCCGGTCGACAGCTTTGCGGCGGATTGCGTCGGGTAGCACACCAACCTGGTGAAGCAACGCAAGAACTCGGGGCTGCCAGAACGCGTCCACATACATGCCGAACGCTAGGAGGCGATCGAGCTCGGCGGCGTGGTAAGCAGCCCATTCCCGCACGAAGTCCGGGGAGCAGCGGCTTTCCAAGAAAACAGCAACCGGACGAGTCCACAAGCTCGGCGACACCGGAACGCGAATCCTAGGGATTACGAGTCGGTAGAATTGACGGAACCCGTATAAGCGTTCCCCGGGTCGTCGCTCCTCCGCAGTCGATTTGGTGGAGCAGCTCGTTGTCGTCGAGGCCATCTAGGAAGATATGGACTGCATTTACGTCCTCGGCAACGACAGCGGCGAAACCCTCACGGATCGTCGGGTGCCGAAACCGCCAGACCGGTTCGCCGAGGGTATCAGTCGTTATTTGCAGGAAAGTCCCATCCATCGCGGCAAACGCTGATAGCACTTGGGCCTGATCCGCGCCGAGCCGAGTGATCCCATCGCCGAGCGCAGATGTGAATTCAATTGGTGCTTGGAGCTCGTCACCGGATAGATAGACACAGGTCAGGGCAGCTCGCGCCGCCGGACTCAGCTGACGGAGGATATCGCTCAGGAATGCTACTGGATGTTCAAAATAACGGAGCAGATCGTCACCCGTCGCAAGGGGGATGTCCTGAGTGAAGGCCTGATGAGCAAGGCGGCGCGCGATCTCCGGCTGGAAACGCTCCACTGCCGCTGCGCACCGCAGGTATGGGCGCCAGCTCTCTAGGACTCGACGCGGCTGATCGCCTGCCTTGAGATGGTTGTAGAGGATCTGCCGCTTTTCCGATTCGGTAAACTCGGTGATATCTACGACGACTTTGTTCTCGCGCAGCCTGGGATAAGCATATTCCTTCAGGTATGGCCGCGCATCCCGATAAATGTAGTCGCGGCTGGTCAGAATAACGCGCGCACCCTGGTTCAGTGCCGTCACCACCTGATCCAGGCGCCTGGACCAGCCGTCCGTCAGCGCGGGGTCGTGCCGGATACTTCCGAAGGCGTCGTCGACCCAGAACAACAACTGTTCCGGTCCGTCGGGGTCCCACGCGGCCACAAGTTCGTCGGCAGAATCGACGCGGCGGACGCCACATCCCCAGTTGTCGAGAGCAGCCATAGCGAGCGTCGCGGCGATTGTGGACTTGCCGCACGCTGGCTCACCAAGCAGCAGGACAAACCCATGATCAGCGACTCGTCAGCCGCCCGGCGGTAGGCCTGCGTCGGCACAAAGGTCGCCAGATCGCCCTTGAGCCTGGCTAGGAGCTTCCGGGCCTGCCTCAAACGGCGGTCATCGAGGATCTGACCAAGGTCGCCCAGACCATGAACCCGCGGGACGTAACGGCGCAGGTCGGCCTGCTTGCTGATTTGCTGTGAGATCCATCGGCCGTCGAGCACTAGAGACCGTTCCACTCCAATCGCTTCGACCTGACTTGTGAGCCACGCCTCCGTCTGGCCTGTCACACGCAGGTTCGTTAGCAGAAGATAGGCATCAGACAGGCCTTGGTAGTTCAGCCGCCGAATCTTTGCGATCTCATCGCGCGAGTGGTAACTCAGGTTTGACGCGGCTGCATCCGCGCGGCTGTACTACGACTGTAGTAGGCCGCTTGGACGTCGGCGGGCGGGATAGCGCCGTAGCCTTGTTGTCCTCTGGTGGTTGTAAGTCGACGTACTTCAGGGTGGCGAGCGCGATGTTCGGCGGTTCGCTATGGCCCGCGCGTTTTGATGAGCTCTGTCTTATACAGCCCGATCAGTGATCGTTCAGCGCTTTGTCGTAGGTTCGCGTTGGTACGATGGCGCCGTTGATGGGCTTCGGAGTGCGCGGTGAAGGTGATCGAGTGTATTGCGAATGTGATTGGTGTGGTGGCATGCCCGGTAGGTTCGGTGAGCTGTCCCCTGTCGTTCTACAGCGCCATGTTCTGGGCTCGAGCTCCAGTGGCTCTCTTGTGGTGGCTGCGCTCCAGCTGAGTTGAGTAGTTTCGATCCGACAGCGTTTAGATTATGCCGGTCGAGCTTGGTTCGTTGCTGTGTTAGCGACCCACCTGCGGTTCGGGGCTGGGGTATTGTAATGGCCCGCAGCAGGTCGCCGGGACAGTCCGCTTCCATCCGTACTGTGGTGCGGTCTTGCGGCCGCGGCGAGCTCCGTGGATGCCGAGCTCGCGCTCAGCCGCTCCACCGTGCAGCGGGCCACGGCATTGCCCTGCCGGCTGAGCTGCCTGCCAGTCGTTGCGGGGCGTAGACGTCGTTGTTGTCCTTCTCACGCGGATGATCTCTGCTTTTAGCTGCTCGTCGCGCCGGCTGGTGCCGTGGGCGGTCGGCGCGACGGCCGCTTGTAGGTGCTCGGTTCGATGTGGTTGCCGTTCTGGGTCAGCCGCGGCAGATCGGCTCGACCCCGACACGTCTTTATGCTCGACGATGAAGCTCACGAGGACGGCAGTTGCCGGTTGAGCTGGGCCGCGAAGAAAGGTGACGCCGTCTTGAGGTTCTCATTGGCGCGGCGCGCTCTGCGTTCTCCCCTTCTGCTAGTGTATCTCGGCGGTTTCATCGCGGTTACGCCGGCCCTCCTCCGCTCAACTGCGGCTGCCTACCACTGTGCAGCGTGCCGCCTGACGTCTGCTGCGGCGATAGCGCCGATGTATTCCCTTCCTCCGGGTTTGAGCCTCCGGTCGCGGGCGATCTCATCACCGAGCACCGAGGGCGTCAGAGTCCCGCTGGGGCGGGCGCTGAACTTGCACTGGGCAGTGACCTGAGTTCCCTTCGCAAGATCCGCGAACTCTTCGTCACCAGGCTCTTGGGATGTCCGCCAGTTCCCATGGAACGCACCGTCACGCCCGGCGTCATTACTGTCGGCGAACATGTGGAACGTTTGCCCCAAGACCTGCTGCAGGATCACCCCGCAGAGATCCTGAAAAGCTCTCCACCCGAGCTTGTACAAGTCGTAATCGATCGGCGACACAGCCCCATTCTCGCGCAACGGTCCACGATGTACCGCCTCACGGCTTTGCGAACACGTCATGTGGGCGGACAGGCACACTGGCGAGACTTGCCAGAACAGGGTGCCATCATCGGGCCGGCCACGGGACGCTGCCACAGGTCCAGATGTCGGCCGACCACCTCGGCTATGGCGCGGATCGGCACGCCTTCGTCGGCAATCGCGTCCAGCGGCGATCCCGCCGCAGACCTCCCAGCGCCAGCAGAACATGTCCCCGGCGTCGATCCGGTGCACGCGTGCCAACGGTTGAACCTGTCGCCGATGTAGCCGGAGATGGCCTTGGCGCGAGCGGAGCCGGACTAGGACGGACACGAAACTTCCGTCGCCGTGCACCATGGGCGAGCCGCAGGACTGGCATTGGATCATGTCAGGCAGCCGCCCGATACCTATCCTCCGTGATGCGCGGCGGGCAGGATCCGGACGATAGCCGACGAACCGGACCGCGCATTTATCAATGGCGACCCGGGCAGAGTAATTATCAATACTGCATCAGGCCTGCTGCCGCAGCCGTCAGCGCCGATAATGCTCACTGGGTGGTTGGACGCTGCATATGATGGCACTTGGGTGGGGATTTGCGTGGTGGACGCACTGCAGCCTTCGGATCCGCAGGTGATTGGACCATACCGGCTGCTCAGGCGGCTGGGCGCCGGTGGCATGGGGCAGGTATTCTTGGGCCTGTCGGTGGGTGGCCGGCTGGAAGCGGTGAAGGTGATCCGCGCTGAGCTGGACTCCGATCCCGAGTTCCGGGCCCGGTTCCGGCGGGAGATCGTTGCCGCACGCAAGGTAAGTGGCCTGTTCACCGCTTCGGTCGTGGATGCAGACACCGATGGCCCGGTGCCGTGGCTGGCCACGGCCTATGTTGCCGGGCCTTCGCTGGCCCAGGCGGTTATGGAGCACGGGCCGCTTCGTGCCGGATCAGTACTGGCGCTGGCTGCCGGGCTGGCGGAGAGCCTGTCTGCCATCCACGCGGCTGGCGTGGTGCACCGCGACCTGAAGCCTTCCAACGTGCTGCTGGCCGAGGATGGGCCGCGGGTGATCGACTTCGGGATCTCCCGGGCCGCGGAAGCGACGTCGATGACGCGCGCGGGCTTCGTCATGGGCTCGCCTGGATACATGTCCCCGGAACAGGCCGAAGGCCGCGATATCGGGCCTCCCAGCGACATCTTCAGCCTGGGTGCCGTACTAGCCTTCGCCGCGACGGGCGAGGGACCGTTCGGCAGCGGGTCTACCGCCGCCCTGGTTTACCGCGTCGTGCACAGCCCGGCGAACCTGGACCGGGTGCCGGACGAGGTCCGGTACCTGGCCCAGCGCTGCTTGGCCAAGAACCCCAGCGACCGGCCAACCGCCACTGACCTGCTCGCCCAGTTCGGGGTTGGCCAGCCCGAGGCAGGCTGGCTGCCCGCTGCGCTGAACGCGACCCTCGGCCGGTACGCCCCTCCCAGCCTGCCCGGCGCGGCCGCTGTCATGGACCCGCCAAGCCGTGCGGCACCGGGCTACCCGCCAATCGGCGACCCGCCCACAGGCCCGGCCAGCGGGCCGACGGCCACAGCCACAGGCGGCGGAACTCCGGCACCGGCTGCTGTCCTGACCCGCCGGGCGACCCGGGCAGCCGCCCGGCTCGCCGGAAGCAGCGACGCCTGGCCTGGGCGGCGGTGCTGACCGCCCTGGTGGCGGCGTCGGCTGGGACGGCCGTGGCGATAAGCCTTGCCGGACACCACCGCCCGCAGACCACTGCGATCTCATCGCAGCCGGCGACCTCCTCGCCAGCCGCACTGGGGAGTTCTGGCTCTGCCTCGCCGAGGACGTCCAGCTCACCCAGGCCGGACAATCCCGCCGTTGGCTACGCCGAGGCCGTCATCGCCGATCACCCGGTCGCCTACTGGCAATTCGGCGCCGCCCCAGGGTCAGCCGGGTACGCCGACTCATCCGGGAACGGCAACACGCTGCCCATGGGATTGACGACGCTTGCCGCACCTGGCACCCGCAACTTCGCCGGAGAGATCTCGACCGCCGACGGCGGAACCCACACGACCACCGCGCTGAGCCCGCTGGCGGGTGACGCACCTCGCACCCTCGAGGCATGGTTCAGGACCACCTCGACCGGGTGCATCTTCAGCGCCGGGTTGGCCGCGCACGCCCAGGCCTTCTCGCTATGCCTGCGCGACGGCCCGGTCAACGTCCCCACCCCGGGTGCGCCCGGGGTGTACTTCGAGACATACGACGCTGACATCTTCGTGCCCATCGGGAACCTGACCGACGGCACCTGGCACTACCTGGCCGTTACTCTCACCGGGAACACGGTCAACATCGTCATCGACGGTACCGCTCCCCAGGGATACATCTGGGACGGCGACGCCCGGATGCCCGGCGGTGGGGCGTACACAGCGCTCACGGCCCAGCCCTTCGCCCTTCCGTACACCCCGGACACCGCGGCCACCCCGCTCGGCGTGGCAACCGCCGGTCTCGGCGGCATCGGCGGCGGACTCGTCGGCATGATCACCGAAGTCGCCGTCTACCCCCGCGCCCTGCCCGTCTCCGAACTGGTCAGGCACTATCGGCTGGTGGCCGGGTAGCGAGCCCGCAGATGCAGCGTGCATACTGCTCACCAGTCCCGATAACCCTAAACAATAGTGGGCCCGCAACGCCGGACGTGCCCCATGCGGCAGAAGAGTGTGTGCAGTCCAGCAGGAGGTCAGGAGTTCACCCGGTATTGCAAGGTACTGTGGCGCTCGGGCAGGGTCTTATGTTTCCCCGCGCTCGCGGAGGAATTCACGGAATTCGCTGATGGCCTGGTCGTGATCTGATCCGAGATCCTCGGCGACGACCATTTTGGTGCCGGTCCAGTAGGCCCCGGCGTACTGAGCGCTGCCTTCCGGTAGCACCAGGAGCGGGTTATGCGCGATCTTTATGTGGTCCTGGACGTCTTCCCACGGGACGCCAGCGCGCACAAGGCCGATCGTCGGCGGCTCGCTGTCGTCGTACTCCAGGTCGTCGAGCACTGGCCTTCTTCCCGTTGCACCGGTGATCCCGCACACGTGGCCGCGTGCATGGGTCCCCAGTAACGGCCCGGCTGCCAGCCGCCGGCCGGCCGTGGCGGATCCAGGCGAGGGGACAGCGGAATGACCGGGCGCTTCCGCGGAAACGCCGCAAGCTTGCCGATGGCGCTGGCCAGCATCACCGCACGAGAAGATGACAGTAGGCTCGCCCTGTCGGCGGCAGAAGAGTGCGGCGAAGAATTGCCAGATAGATAGGGCGCGACTGCGACTCTCCCGTTACATATGCCAGGATCTGAATTAATGATTTGCACTTGGCCCGGCAAGTTGCGCTTCTATCAGTCGGGTTGGGGATCGAGCCGCCGTAGCAACTTCAGGAACAATTCTATTTTACGAACCTGCTCATCATCGAGTGGGTCCAGGCTGAAATGCATTATTTCGTTCCGGATTAGCCGAACATCGTGTAGTTCGGCTATAAAGATTGCACGGTCTAGGCCCCAACCTAGACGATTCCACCTACCAGGCTCCTCCAGCAGTCGCGCGGACTCGCCGATCGTCAGGTCGCCGGCCGAGGTCACCGATCGTTTAGCATCAGCTGGATCGACGATGGCAGCTATTTCCTCGCAACTGAAATGCTCGTCTATTAGCCTGCGCAAGCGCCGCTCGACCTCGGCAAGCAGGAAAAACGGCTTCGCTAGAGTGGCGAACTCGAGGCTGAGATCAGCGGCGGCAGTCGCGGGCTCGTGCTGACGGTGACGCTCTTCTCGCGGCGCGCCGCGCAGGCTGTCTGCCCGGTGCCGTAGGGTCTGCCCTGATCAGGTTTCCCGAGATTAGGGCAGGACTATGCCGGTCGTTATCGACACGGTGGCATGGGTGCGTCTGGAGCACGGCAGGATCCTTTGCGCCCGGCCGCGTGGGAAGGACATCTTCTACATCCCCGGCGGCAAACGCGAAGGAGCAGAAAGTGATCGGCAGACCCTGCTTCGCGAGATCGCCGAGGAGCTAACGGTCGCACTGCTGCCTGAGACGGTTACGCACGTGGGCACCTATGAGTCAGGCCAGCTGTATGGCGACCCGGACGGTGCGGTAGTGCGGATGAGCTGCTACGCGGGTGACTACTCGGGAACGCTGGCTGCCAGCAGCGAGATTGACGAGCTCGCCTGGTTCTCCTATGCAGACCGTCCCCGGGTGCCCCCTGTGGATCAGTTGCTCTTTGACGACCTCAAAGCGACCGGCGAACTGCGATGATGCCGACCACGGCCATTGCTTGCGCGTGTTCGCCACGTCGTCCGGCGCTTTCTGTCAGGCTCAGCGCCGGAGACAGGATCCCGCGTACTCAAGGACCTGGGAGTGTGCGCTTTTCGTTCATATGGCTGTTTGGGGATCCCCGTGGTCTCCGCGATTAGTGCCACGAGCCATGAAACAACTCCGAGAATGTCACCGGCCGCCGTCTCCGGACTCTATCTGCACGATAACTGCCAGACCTCGACTGTACTATCGGTCCCAGTTGAGACCGGCTCATCGTAACGATGAGTGCTACCGCTTTCCCGCACGTTTGGGTGTATCGCGATGGCGGAAGTTTATTATCGGTTTCGGCGATATCAGGACGCACTCTATTCGGCGCGGGCGGCCATTTCAGGCCGGTTATGGACCGGCGTGACTCAGGCGCGGCCGCCAGTCTCGCCTGGGTCGCACGTCTGAGCCGGGAACAGTGGGTCGCGCGGGGTTCCGTTCGCGCTGGAGGTAGTCGGCCGTCATCCCGCCGTCCACCAGCAGAGTTGTGCCGGAGATGAACTCGGCGTGGCTGCTGGCGCAAAAAGTGGTCCCCTGACTGGAGTCAGGGGACCACTGATCTTGTTTGGCCGGTTGTATTACCAGTAGCCGTACTGAACCTTCGGCGGCCACCAGTAGAGAGCCGTCCACACGCCGTGGTTACTCTCGGGAGTGTAGCCGTAGCTCAAATGCGCGAGCAGTTGCTCGAGCCCGCCGCAGAGCCAGGAGAATTTGCCAACCTTTGCCACTTGGAACATGGCCACGCAGTCGGCGGTGATGCCGAGGAGCGCTCCGTTGTGGATATCGGTGAAGCTCATGATGATCCAGACGTGAGTGCTCGTGATGCCCCAGCTCCAGGTCTTCGCGGCGAGGGACGGCTTGCCTGGGGTGGGCATGGCGCCGGTGCCGACCTCGGCGTAGCGGCTGAATGAGGTCACGATCGCCTGATCGACCGCCTCCCGCTGGGCCAGCGTGGCCTCCCCGAGCTGCTCCACCTGGGCGCCGCTGAAGTGCGGAGCCGTGCTATTGGCCGCCGGATGGGTCGGCATGACGAGGAACGTGACTGCGGCGCTGGCCGCCACGACCGAGAGCGCGGTGCCGACAAGCCGGCCCCTTTTCGGTCCGCCCGGCCGCTTCGGCACAGCGTGCCTTCCGCCCGGGCTTCCGAGTGATGCGGTAAGTGCGGTACCCATTGGATCTCCTGTATCAGCGCGTCGCCTGGCTTATGCCTTAGCGGTCCTTATCGGACCGGCACGCTCTATGCTCGGCGGAGGGGTGGTACCGAACCAACGGTTCGGCTCGAACCGTTCGGTTCTCCGGTGGTCGGCCTACGCAGTGGCCGTGGAAGGCGGCTTATGACCGACGTAGGACGTGCTGAGCAGCAGCGCCGGGCACGAGAGCGCCTGGCCGAAGCTCGCAACAGCATCCGCAGCGAGCGCCGGGAAGTGATGGCCAGGCTAGGGCGCGAGCTGCTGGGATGGCGGGAACGAAGCGGAATCAAGCAGCAGGATCTCGCGGCGAAAGGCTGCGTCAGCGCGACTGTGGTCCGCCGGATAGAGAAGGGGGACTACGAGTCGGCGCCCCACCAATCGCTTATTACCGCGGTGGCTCGCCTTGGTGGGCCGTCCGGTGAACTGCAGGAGCTTGTCCAGGCCTTCCGGGCCCTGCAGACGCGGCAACGACACGTCGACAAGCTCCTCTCGTGCAAGGAAGTGCCTTACAACACAGACTGGCTCGACGGCGAGGAGGGGCACGCGCGGCTCGCGGATGGGCTCAGGCCCGCGACCTCGCCGAGGTCGCCGTCGCTGTTTGTGGGCCGGCGCGAGGAGCTGGCTACCCTGGCGCATCTGGTCAGCACCCAGAGACTGGTTACGGTGGTGGGGCCGGGCGGTATCGGCAAGACCGCACTGTGCCTGCGCTTTGCCGAGTCACTCCCGCTTTCGCTGGCGGGTGCCTGGTTCGCCGACCTGTCGGGCGTCCCTCCCGGCGAACCGGTGCTGCCGCTGCTGGCCAATCTGGTTCTCGAAGATACGGGTGCTGCCGGAGACGATGCCGATGTCCTGGCCAGGCTCGGCGCCGAGCTCGCCGATGCGCCTGCGCTCATCATCCTCGACAACTGTGAGCACGTCGTAGCCTCCGCCGCCACGGCGATCAGGCGGATCCTGAGTGCCTGCCCGGGCGCCCGCATCCTCGCCACCAGCCGGGAGCCTTTGCATCTGCCGAACGAATGGGTCATGACCGTCGGGCCGATGCCAGTCGCGAGCCGCGACGGGCTACCTTCCGAGCCAGGCGACGCCGTCGAACTGTTCATCCGCCTGCTCAGGCAAGCCCGCGGTGAAGATCCCGAACTGAGTTCAGGGCAGGTCGCCGCCGTGGCGGAGTTGTGCCGCGCGCTCGATGGCATTCCGCTGAGCATCGAACTCGCTGCCGCCCGCGCCCGCACGCTGCCGGTCAGCGACATAGCAGCGAGCGTCGGGCGAGGGCTGGCCATACTGAGCGGTGGCCGCGGGGAAATTCCCCGTCATCAGGCGATCGAGGCGACCATCAGCTGGAGCTGGAACCTGCTCGAGCCGGATGAGCAACGCGCCCTGAGCCGGCTCGCCATCTTGACCGCGCCGTTCACGTTCCGGTGCGGAGCGACCGTGGCACACGAAGACCTCGACGACGGTGAACGCCTGGTCGCCGCGCTGGCTGACAAGTCGCTCGTATCGCGGGAAATGGACAAGAGCGGCGACGCCCGGTTCAAGGTCCTGGGAGTAGTGCGGAGCTTCGCCAGCAGGCAGCTGGATCCGGCCGATCGTCAGCAGGCGACCCGGCGGCTCATGCACTGGGCTCTTGATGTCACCCGCATAAACGAGGCTGACTTCCAGCAGCCAGAAACGATCGAGCGCCTCGATGCCGAATTCCCGCTGATGCGCATCGCGCTTGAGGACGGTGCAGAATCGCCGGCCGACCAGGTCCGCCTGGCCGTCGCGATCTGGCCGTTCTGGCATATCCGCTCGCTATCTGGCTACGGCTGCCGGTTCCTGGCCCAGGGGGTTGACGAAGGCACCACGCTGACCCTCGCCGAACGCGGGCGGGCGCTGGGCATCCTGGCGAATCTCCTGGCCTATCAAGGGCGCTACGCAGAGTCGATCGACGCCGCGCAGCGCAGCGTCCAAGCGCTGCGCGACCTCGGTGACCCCAGGCAGCTCAGGCATGGCCTGCTGACTCTCCTGGGCTGCCTGATCGAGGCGCGCCGGTTCGGCCAGGCTGACTCTTGCCTGGCCGAGATAACCGCCATTCCCGGGCCGATCGAACTGCCGACCATGGGCGACCTGAACGTGCGCCAGGGCCTGCTCTGCCTGCATCGCGGCGATCCGCGTGAGGCGATCCGGTTGCTGACCGATGCGGTCGGCTGCTTCAGCATCGAGAAGATGACCCTGGCCAATGGTTTCTGCCTCGGATACCTGTCCGTAGCCCTGCGGCGAGCGGGCGACCTCGACGCGTCGTTGCGGATCGCGCTCGAGGCCAGGGAGCTCCTCGGCGATACGTTCGGGCCAAGCTGCGAAGCCGAGGTGATCGTGGGCCTGGCGGCGGCCTACCTGGCGCTCGGAAGGCAGGAGGACGCCCTCGGCGCGCTGGACGAGATGCCCGCGGACGAGCAGATCAGGCCGCAGACCCGGGTCCATGCGCTGGTCCTGCGGGTCATGGCCGCTAGCGCGGCGGCGCCATCGGCGGCCGCGTCCTTCCTCCTGTCGCATGCCGGGGAGTTTGCGGGCGCTAACCAGGAACAGGCGGTGCTGCTGGTGCGAGCCACCCAGGAAATCGCCTACCGGTCAGCGGCCTACGAGAACGCCGCGCTCCTGTTGGGCATGGTCATGAGATTGGGCTCGGATACTCAGGATGTCGAGGTCGGGTTGCCGGAATTCGAGTCTTCGCGCCTGCATCACCACCTCCCGGAGCCGGTCATGGCGGCACTGATCAGCGACGGACGGAACACAGATCCGAGGGTGGCCTGCCGCCTGGCCGTCACCGCGCTGACGGAGCTGGCGGCGGAAGGGCGTGCGCCGCTGCCGCAACGGGCGGTGGACCCGTCGGTTACGTTCGGGACCCGGCTCATGCTGATCGCGCCGCATACTCCTGCGCCATCTTGAGCCCCAACGGCCTGTGCGAGGAGGGTAGCTTCAGCGCAGGCGCCACAGGCGTACGGTCCGGTCATGGCTGCCGCTGGCGAGCGTGCTGCCGTCCGGGCTGAACGCCACCGAGGTCACGGCCTTGGCGTGGCCGGTGAGAATGGCGATCCGGGTCCGGGTGGCCGTATCCCAGAGCTGGACCGTCGTGTCCGCGCCGCCACTGGCGAGCATGGAGCCGTCCGGGCTGAACGCCACGGAGAACACCGGAGACAAGCCGTCGGTGAGGACGGCGACACACGTGCGGGCGGCCACGTCCCACAGCCTGATGGTCTGGTCGACGCTGCCGCTGGCGAGGGTGGTGCCGTCCGGGCTGAACGCGACCTGGCGCACCATCTCGCCGTGGCCGGTGAGCGTGGCGATATAGGTGCGCGCGGCCACGTCCCACAAGCGGATCGTGTGATCACCACAGCCGGTGGCCAGCATCTGGCCGTCCGGGTCGAACGCCACCGAGTACACCCATCCGCCGTGCCCGCTAAGAGTGGCGATGCAGGTGCGCCCGGCCATGTCCCACAGGCGGACGGTCTTGTGGCAGTTGCCCGTGGCGAGCAGGGCGCCGTCGGGACTGAACGCCACCGACATCACGTCGGTATCGTCGGCCAGGGTGACAGGGCCCTTGCGGAACCGTTCACCCATCCGCCACAAGTGCACCGGCTGACCCGCGATGCCGCTGGCCAGGAGAGCGCCATCCGGGCTAAACGCCACGGAGAATGCGGCGCCCTCGGGACCGGTCAGGGCCGCGGTGCAGGTGTGGCTGCCCACGTCCCACAGCCGGACCCGGCGGCCGCCCTTGACCAGCGATCCGTCCGGCCTGACCCCCTGGTCGCAGCCGCTGGCGAGCATCGTGCCGGCCGGCCCGAAGGCCACCGAGTACACTCTCCCGCCCTGGCCGTCGAGGACGGCGGTGCGCACCGTCGGCTCCTGCCGGGCTGCGGAAAGGACCGCGGCCGGCCCGGTCGGCGGCGCCGCGGCCGGCGACCTGGGGGTCACTACGGGCGAACCGGAATGCAGGAGAGCGGCCAGCTGCCGGGCGAGCGTACCGGCGTCCGGCCGCTGGCTCGGTGCCTTGCTCAGCAGCGCGCTGATGACCGGCGCCAGCGGGCCCGCAAGCTGCGGGATCGGCGGCGGCCGGGTAACGATAGCGGTCAGGAGCGCGGTCAGGGTCGGCCCGTCGAACGGCGGGCATCCTTCCACCGCGGTGTACAGGGTCGCGCCGAGCGCCCACAGGTCGACCGGGGCGCCGACGGACGCACCGTCGATCTGTTCCGGGGCCATGTACTGCGGCGTTCCGATGAGTGCTCCTTCGGCGGTTAGCTCCGTGGTGGCGTCGAGAAGGCGAGCGACACCGAAGTCGGTGAGCACGGTGCGGCGCTCGGCCAGCAGCACGTTGCCGGGCTTGAGGTCGCGGTGGACGACACCGGCCGCGTGGGCGTGCGCTAGGGCGTCGGCGAGGTCCGCGCCGAGCGCGGCGACCTGCTCCCAGGGCAGGCGCCCGTCCCGCGCGATGACCTTTTCCAAAGAAGGACCTGAGACATATTCCAAGACGGTCCATGGCACGTCATCGAAATGCACGGCGTCGTAGACGGTAACGATGCTCGGATGGCGCAGCCGGGCCACGGCCCGCGCTTCGCGCAGGGTCCGCGCGATCAGGTTGTGGCGTTCTGTCCCCTGCAGCCCCGCTGGCAGCAGGATCTCCTTGACGGCCACCGAGCGGGCGAGGATTTCGTCGTGGCCGCGCCAGACCTGGCCCATGGCGCCTTTACCGACCGGCTCGATCAGCCGGTACCGCCCGCAGAGGAGTTGCCCGGCCCGTCCCGCCATGGCAGTCATGCTAGCCCGGCCCTGAGGCAGCACGATCTGCGTGACCTGGAACGGAAACTGAATTGTCCCCTTCCTGGCGCAATTGGCGGGCTATGCTGCCGCCGGGGGTGGGTCTTGATGGACACGGGCCGCGCAGGTGAGCCGCCTTTGATCGGCGACAATGCAGAAATCCGGCGCTTTCGTGATGCCGTGCGCGCCAGGATCGAGCGCGCCGCCGCAGATGCCGGGGGTGACCTACGCGAGATTCCCCCGGTCGTTTTGTTGTCGCTATTGTGCGCGAGTGCATTCAGCGCAGCGGCTAGCCAAACGGCGGGAGCACCGACCCTGGGGTCGCTGTCGTCCCGGGTCGTACTCCCCGATCTGATCTCGGCCGCGATCGACGGCGCCCGGGCCCGGAGCCAGGGGCACATGCAGCCGCACGACCTGGAACGAGAGATCTACCGGCAGCTCGAGCGAGCCCTGATCGCGCAGGACCAGCGTGCGGCGGTCTTGCGGACCGAGATCGCCGAGGTGCTCGCGGAAACCGGCGCGCTGCGGGACGTGCTGTCCGGCGCCATCGAGACGGGGAACGAGCGGCTCCGCAACGATGTCATTTCGACCATCGACACGCTCAGCGGCGGATATCCCGAGATGGCCTTCCTGCTCCGCGCGAGCGACCAGGAGACCGCGCAGATACAGCGGCACCTGGACGGGCAAGGTGCCGAGTTCCGCCTGCTCAGCGACACGATCCGCCGCCAGTCGGCCGATGTGCGGATCGCCCGGGAGGACCTCGCCGCCATCAAGTACCGCCAGGCCGGCCCGCGCTGGGACGCCGGGTGCCCATACCGGGGGCTGCTTCCGTTCGACCAGGAACACGCCGAGGTTTTCTGCGGCCGGCAACGGCTCACCGCCGAGCTGGTCGTCAAGCTGGCGGGACGTCTGGCCGGGCCGAGCATGGTTGTCCTGTCCGGCGCATCCGGGGCGGGCAAGTCGTCCTTGCTGCACGCGGGCCTGCTCCCGGCGCTGGCCGCGGGCATCCAGCTGGAAGGCTCCGAGCACTGGCCCCGCGTCGTCATGACGCCGACCGGCGACCCGCTGACCGAGCTGGCGAACCGCCTGGCCGCGCTGAGCGGCGGCGATGCCGCGGCCATCAGGAACGGTCTCGCCGCCGATCCTGACCGGGCCCAGCTCGTGGTCGGCCAGGCGGTCCTGGACAGGGACAGGCAGGGTAACGGCTCCTCGCCGGCTGCCGCCCTCCGGCCTGGGCGGCTGGTCCTGGTCATCGACCAGTTCGAAGAGGTCTTCACCTTGGCCCCCGGCCGCGGCGATGCCGGCCAGCAGGCGTTCATCGCCGCACTGTGCGCGGCGGCGAGCCAGCCGCTCGCCGCGGGCGGTGAGCCGCCGACCGTGGTGGTCATCGCGGTCCGGGGTGACTTCTGGGCCCGGTGTGCCGCTCACGCCGGACTGGCCCGGCTGATGCAGGACGGCATGTTCGTGGTCGGCCCGATGACGGGCACGGAGCTGCGCGAGGCGATCACCGGCCCGGCGATCGCGGCCGGGCTTGCGGTCGACGCTGACCTGGCCGACGCGGTCCTCGCGGACCTGCGCACGGCAGGCCAGGACGAGGCGGAGGGGACCTTGCCGCTGCTGTCCCAGGCGATGATGCTGACCTGGCAACGGCGCGACGGCAATCACCTGACCGTCCAGGGGTATCGCGAGACCGGCGGAGTCGCCCGCAGCGTCGAGTTCAGTGCCGAGGCGGTGTACGAGGCCCTCCCGGATGCCGGGCAGCAGATCGCCAGGGAGCTCTTCCAGGCCCTGGTCCTGGTCGGGCCGGACGGCCAGCTCGCCCGCCGTACCGTGCCCCGGGCCGAGCTGGCCGCGGGGCGGCGCGATCCCGCCCGTCGCGCGCTCGGCACCGTACTAGAGGCCTTCGCCAGCAGCCGTCTGCTGGTCCTGGACGGCGACACCGTCCAGATCGCCCACGACGTGCTGCTGCGCGCGTGGCCCAGGCTGCGCGGCTGGCTCGACAGCGAACAGGCCAACTGGATCCTTTATACGCAACTGCAGGAGGACGCCGCCGAATGGGCCGAGCACGGCCGGGACTCCTCCTTCCTGTACCGGGGGAACCAGCTCGCCGCCATCGAGCAGGCCGCGACGCGGTGGGCGGCCGACTCGGTCCGTTACCCATCCCTAGCCGGCGACCAGTCAGGCTTCCTGGAAGGAAGCCTGCGGCAGGCCGCTCGCACCGCCCGCACGCGGCGCGCGGCGGTGCTAGCCCTGGCGCTGCTGGTCGTGCTCTCGCTCGCCGGCGCGGGGATCGCCGGGCTGGCGGACCGGACGGCAAACCAGCAGCGCAATGCGTCGGTCTCGAGCCAGCTCGCCGCAGAAAGCGAAACGTTCGACACGCCAGACCCGGAGATGGCGTCCTTGCTGGCCGCTGCGGCCTGGAGCGTCGCGCCGACCGAACAAGCCCGCGTGGCCATGTGGGATGCCGCGGCTCAGCCGGTCAGGGCGGTGCTGAACGCGACCGGCGCCCTCATCAGCGCGGTGGCCATCAGCCCGGACGGGAAGATACTCGCCGCCGCTTCCGAGGACGGCGCGATCCGGCTGTGGGAGATCCCGGAACAGCGCGAAATCGCGAACGTGGGCAGCAACCTCAGCCCTGCTGAGGAGATGACCTTCAGCCCGGATGGCCGCGTTCTCGCGGTCGTGGGCTACAACAACAAGATCCAGCTGTGGAACGTCGCAGATCTGCGGCGGCTCGGCACGCTGATAACGGGTGACGCCATCGCGTTCGGCCCAGCGGGCCACCTCATGGCCGCGGTCAGCGATGCCAACGTGACACGGCTGCTGAATCTGGCATCCGGCCGCCAGGTCGGCCGCTCCGTGCCGGGTCAGGCGGCGGCGTTCAGCCCGGACGGCAGGACGATCGCCACCGCGGACAACTCCGGGCAAGTCCTCTTGTGGAACGCCGCAACTCAGGCACCCGCCGGTCCGCCCCTAGGGCGCAGCTCGCAGCCGGTAACTCAGATCCGCTTCAGCCCTGACGGCCGGGTCCTGGCGACCGCGGCGAGCCCCGGCACCACAGATACCGGCACCGTGCGGCTCTGGAATATAGCTAGTCGCCGTGAAATCGGCACCAAGCTGTCCGGTAATACGATCGCGTTCAGCTACGACGGCTCGATACTAGCCGCCGAGAGTCCCAGCGCAATCCAGCTACGGGACGCGGCTACCGGTCAGCTCATTGATACCACGCTGGCCGCCGAAATGAATAGTTTCGGGGTTAGCTCGATAGCGTCCAGTCCGGATGGCCCCATTCTTGCTATCGGCGAGCCTACAGGCCCGGTGCGGCTCTGGGACCTGACCCTTTACCAGCAGGTAGGCGTGCCGATAGCCGACCCCGATGTCGGACCTTTGGGGTTCGGAGGGGGGCCAGCGCCAGTCCTCAGCCCCGACGGCAAGCAGCTTGTCGTGTCAGGCTCCGGCGGCGAATTGAGAGTGCTTGACGTCGCTTCCCGCAAGCAGATAGGCGTATCGTTGCCGAGCGCTGAATGGGGCTACACCTCTGCTGCTTTCAGTCCTGACGAGAAGTACCTGGCGACCGGGAATCTCGTGACCGGGACTGGCATCAGCCAGCTTGTGCTGTGGAGTGCTGGTACTCATCGCCGCATCATGACCATTGCGACCACCTCGAATCAAATTAACAAGATCACCTTCAGCCCTAACGGTGAATTTCTGGCCGCGGCAATCACCAATGTCGGTGTGCGGCTCTGGAATATGAAATCCCCGCGGAGTTCTCTACGGCTAAACGCCGGCAAAGGCGGGGCCGCGGACCTGTCCTTCAACCCGGACGGCACAATCCTGGCGACCATAAGCTCCAGCGGCACCATCAGGTTCTGGAACACGAGTAACGGCAGGCCTGCTGAATCCCCGCTGACGGCGACCGATCAGGGGGTAAGCGCGATAGCCTACAGTCCGAACGGGTCCATACTTGCCGACGCGGACAATAACGGCACGATTCAGCTCTGGAATCCCTCGACCCGCGGTCAGATCGGATCCTTTTCCGCAGGGGTACTCAAGGGCTACTCGACCGGTTCATCCGTTGTCTCCGCGCTGGCCTTCAACCCGGCCGGCACGCTGCTGGCCACAGCGAATGCCGACGGCACAGCACGATTGTGGGACCTCGCCACTTACCAGCAAGTTGGCGGGCCACTCAGTGCAGATTCATCGAACATAAGCACCGTGGCTTTCAGCCCTGACGGGAGGACGCTGGCCACTGGGGGCGGCGAGACAATATTCTGGGACGTAGGGTTCCCGGCTGATCCGCAGGAAATTCTTTGCCAGATCGCGGGCGGCACCCTGAGCAGGCAGGAATGGGACACCTATGCCCCCGCCGAGCCATACCGAAATGTCTGCTTATCGGCCAGAGTCTGAGCCGAGTCGAACAGGGAGGATTACCGGCGGGGACCAAGAGCCGCCGAGTACCTGCGGCGTGGGGTCGTACACGCGAAGCACGAGGCTGAACGCATCCGTGGGGGCCGGCAGCCAGTTCACGTCCGTCTGACTGGGACGGCTTGCTGACATGACGATGGTCAGTGAGCCGTCGGCACCTCGTATGAGGCCAGGTGTGTCGTCTCCGATTGAGTAGCGGTCGATCGGGTTGGTCACAAGGAACCCTGCGGGGTTATAGAGCGTGATCGACCAGAAGCCATCGGATCCATGGGGCGGAAGGTCCCCGGCTGGGAACCGGATCTCGTAGCTGCGGGTTCCGGCCAGCGGAGTAGTGGTCGTCCCTGAGTATGCGCGGCTGGCGCTGAAGTAGACGGCTTGGGTTGGGACCTGCACACCGGGCTCCCCCTCGGCTAGGCGGGCGCGGGACAGGTAGTCGGTCCCGTACGATCCCGCGACGGCTCCCCGGGCATATCCGGTCCAGATCGTGGCGGAGCTTGCCCCGGCCGCTCCGGCCAGAACGCTGGTTCCGAGCCTCAAAGCCTTGAGATATTCGGCCGCGTTACCCGAGCTGGTGGCTCCAGGTGTTCGTCCCGGGCCGATGCCGGCCGCAGCCATGGCCTGGACGACCGGGCCGTCTGCGGCTTCGGGTGGATCAGCGGCCATGTCTTTTTCGAGATCGTCTAGGAAACCGAGCGACGTCGATGACGGTAGTGCCGGTGCAGGACAGGCAAGAGCGCTTGGCCCGCCGGTCGTCCCCGAGCCGTGGCCGGACAGCGCGGTGAGCGAGTACTGCGCTTCCAATTCGACTGCCGCAGGCAGGTCAGCTGGCCCCTTCACCTGGGTCCGTCCGAGCAGCCACGCATCTGGCGTGGGGACATCGATGCGGACGGCACCTGCCGGGATGGTGCCGTGCCAGCCGGGACCGACGAAGGCATAGGTGCCACCATGGCCGCCGCCGGTCAGCACGCCTACATCAGCGATCGTGTTGGTGTACATGTCGAGCAGCTGGAAATCGGCGTAGCGTCCGCTGATCGAAGGAATGCTGAGAAGCTGCGGTCCGGCGCGCAGGTCGAGAAATGCAGTCGAGTAGAGCGTGTCGTCGTTCGGGTAGGCCACCGAGACCGAGTCCGGACCAGCCAGCCTCGTCGCGTTGTCCAGGACGTTCACTTTCAACAGGCAGGCGATCTGATCCCGGAGATTGCTCACGATCACCAGAGGCAGGCCCCAGACCTCGGCGTCGACAGTGCCCGCGCACAACGTGATGTCGGACACCCCTGCCCTTCGGCATGCAGCGCTCGCCGCGTCCAGCAGCGCAGGGTGGGCACTGACCGGACCCGGCGGCTCGATGAACCGTGCCGCGGGAACCGACGTCACAGCCGACGAAGTCCCGCGGCTTGCCGTCTTAGACGGTCCCGGCGTGCATCCAACTAGGACAAGGGACACGACAACGAAGGTGGCGCCGATGCGGAGAGAGCGCGACGTCCCCTGTCTGCAACCGCCCACATGACCTGCCGGTATCGCGCGTTCGCGAGAATTCCCAGGCCAGCATCGCAGCACCGCCCGGGAATCGCCTCGCCGTCTCTGACGCTGCCTCACGACCCATTGCCCCGCTTGGGTCGGCGACCGCCCTGCCGGGCAGGCCGCCAGGCGCGATCGGCGAGGGCAGCCGCGACTGATGCGACAGCCTCCATCTTGGCATTGTGTCGCACACCGATCGCTAGCCGGGCGTCCCGTCGCGCTCGCTTGTCTGGGCGAGGCGCTGGAGGTCGTTGATCCGGCTGCCGTACCAGGATTCGCACCGCTCGTGGATCAGCTCGCGCTGCGATCGCGGCGCGTTTTTCATGGTGCTCCGTGGACGGCACGATCACGATCGTGGCGCTGCCCTCGATCGGCCGGGCTGCGCTCTTTCCGGGCAGCGGTTGGCGAATAGGTGCAAAGCGCCGCCGCGCTCACTGCGGCGGCAGGCTGCTACTCGGAGGGCGGCGGCTGCGAGATGATGGCGAGCATGGAGAACCGGAGCCTGGGCCTGGGCAGGGTCAGCGTACCGGTAGTCGGTCTGGGCACGTGGGCGCGGCTCGAGGCGGCCGCTGCAGCCGGCCAGGATCGCGAGCTCATTGACACCGCCATCGCGGTTGGCATCCGGCTCATCGACACCTCGCCTATGTATGGCGACGCCGAGCGCCTGCTTTCCGATGGACTCGGCGACAAGCGGGACCAGGTTGTCATCGCCGACAAGGTCTGGACCCCGTCGTCGGAGGAGGGCGCGGTGCAATTGTCCCGCGCGGTGGCCTGGTACGGAGGCCGGGTCGACCTGATGCAAATCCATAACCTGGTGGCCTGGTCCGCGCACCTGCCGATGCTCGAGGATGCCCGGGACCGGGGACTGGTCGGGCTGATCGGGGCCACCCACTACTCCGCGGCTGCCTTCGGTGAGCTGGCCGAGCTCATGGCCAGCGGCCGCATCGACGCCGTCCAGGTGCCGTACAACCCGGTCGAGCGAGAGGTCGAGCGCACGATCTTGCCGCTGGCGGCCGAACTGGGCCTCGGCGTGTTGCTCATGCGCCCGCTCGGCGAAGGGGAGCTCGTCCGCCAACCGCCCAGCCGGGCCGAGCTCGCGCCGCTGCGTCCCTTTGGGGTCACGACCTGGGGCCAGGCCCTGATCAAGTGGGGCCTGAGCGACCCGCGCGTGCATGTCTGTTTGGCCGCTACCGCCCATCCAGAGCGACTCGGGGAGAATGCCGCCGCGGGATCGCCGCCATGGTTCGGACCGGAGGAGCGGGCCTACGTGCTGCGCCTGGCCACCACGGCCTGACGGGGCGGCTACTGGTCAGGACGTCTGCGTGAGCACCTGGTCAAGTACACGGCCGAATTGTTCCGACAGGCCCATGAACCCGCCATGGTCACCGGGGAACTCGATCACCGGCGTACCGAGCCGGTCCGCGAGTGCTATCGCACTGCGGTTGGCTAGCTGACCTTTGGATGTAGCCCCAGCAGCCACCACGATGCGCGCCGATGCCGCCTGCAGCGTTTCGATATCGGGCTGGTAGCGCGTGGTCGGGCGGATCAGGTGCGCGAGGAACACCTCGGTGGCGGCGCGCATCCGGGCCATCTGCTCGGCCGAGGGTTGCCACTGTGGCACGTCTGCCTGCTGGTCGGGCTCCCCGCCCAGTCCGGCGTGGGCCATGAACTTGAACATCGCCGCGCCGGCACCGTCGGCGCGGTAGGTGTCGTAGATGTCCTGGATCTGGACTCGCACCTGCGCGGCATCGGGGAGGAGCTCGACCACCGGAGGCTCGTGGGCGACCAGCGTGCGCACCTGGTCGGGGTGGGCAGTGACCAGGGCGAGCCCGACGACGGCTCCGCCGCTGCTACCGAATACGTGCGCTGGCCCGCCGCCGAGCGCCGATATCAGGCGATGCACGTCATCGGCCTGCTGCTCGGGCGTCACATCCCCGGCAGTGTCCTCGCGGCTGCTGTTGCCGATGCCGCGCGGGTCATACGTCACCACCGTGTAGCGGTCGGTGAGGGCACCGGCGAGGCCGGAGAAACCGGTGCTGTCCATCGGCGAGCCGATCACCAGCAGCAACGGACCGGTCCCCTGCCGCTCGTAATACAGCCGTGCGCCGGGCACGTCCAAGGTGTGAGCCACCGGGTC
Source organism: uncultured Actinomycetes bacterium (assembly GCA_963795795.1). Classification (GTDB taxonomy): domain Bacteria; phylum Actinomycetota; class Actinomycetes; order Streptosporangiales; family Streptosporangiaceae; genus Palsa-504. The sequence goes on from CAWCJS010000008.1 coordinate 167,444, forward strand.
TGCTTCGGGCATGATGGGCCGGGTCCTTCCTATAAGGGGGCGATCGCGATGGGGCCGGGGCTAGGGCCTACGGGGATCGGCGTGCCTGGAGTGTTGGTGGCGGTATCGATTGGGGTGACCGTGCCGGAACCCTTGTTGCTGACGTAGGCGGTCCTCCCGTCGGGGGTGATCGCGATGTAGGAGGGGTTCTGGCCGGTTCTGATGGGCGGGCCTGCGGTGTTGGTGGCGGTGCTGATGGGGATCACAGTGCCGCCGTTATAGCTGGTTACGTAGGCGGTCTTTCCGTTCGGGGTGATCGCGGTGACCTCGGTCGCGCAGCCGGACGCGATCGGGTTGATCGGCTTGCCGATCTTCACGGGCGGGCCGGGCGTGTTCGTGGCGACCTGGATCGGGGTGACCGTGCCCGAGCCCTGGTTGCTGACGTAGGCGGTCTTCCCGCCGGGGGTGATCGCGATGTAGGAGGGGCCCTGGCCGGTTCTGATGGGCGGGCCGGCGGTGTTGGTGGCGGTGCTGATGGGGATCACGGTGCCGTCGCTGTAGTTGGTGACGTAGGCGGTCTTGCCGTCCGGGGTGATCGCGATGACGTCGGTGTCGCAGCCGCCCGCGTCGGACGTACCGATTCTGATGGGCTGGCCAGCCGTGTTGGCAGCGGTATCGATCGGGATCACCGTCTCGTATCCCCCGACGGTGACGGACACGTAGGCGGTCTTCCCGTCCGGGGTGATTGCGATGGCAGTGGGGAAGGTCCCTGCGCCTCCCGGGCTGATCGCCGTGCCGGGCTTGCCGGTAGCGATGCTGATCGGGATTACCTCGCCAGTTTCACCGGACAGGACGTAGGCGGTCCTGCCGTCCGGGGTGATCGCGATGCTCGTCAGGCGGTCTCCCGCCGAGATCAACGGGCCCGCGGTGAGGGTGGCGGTATCGATCGGGGTCACGTTCCCGTGGAAATTGTCGTAGCCGTCAACGACGTAGGCGGTCTTGCCGTCCGGGGTGACCGCGACAGCATAAGGGACGGCCCCCGCCGGGATCTTCCGGCTGGGGACGCCGGTGGCGGCCCGGATTGCGACGACCGCGTTGTCCGCGATGACGTAGACCGTCACCGGGGGAGCCTGGGGCGTCGCGGACACCGCCGACCCGCTGGTGGCGGCAGTGCAACCGGCGAGTCCCGCGGACACGAGCGCGCCCGCGACAGCGGCGCGTATGGCAATGGTGACCCAGCCGAAAGCCTGGCGATCGCGCCGCGGGTGATAAACGAGCCGGGCGGCAGGAACAGGCATTAGGCCTCCGGCGGTGTCGGATACTGACTCATTATTTTGCCGCCAGGCCCTGATCGCGTACCGCCGGGACCAGAGGCCTGACCCCGTGCAACGGCGTAGGCTGGCGGCGCTCCCAGGGAGGTGAACCGTGGCCCGTCGTGCGACCCTCGTCTACGCGGCTCTGGCGGCGACCGACACGCTGCTCGCCGCAACCGGGCGGGACCGGCAACGCCGGCTGACCAAGCCGCTGCTGATGCCGGTGCTGATGGTGGGCCGCGATCGGCCGGCGCAACGGGCGCTCGCCTTTGGCGGTGCGGGCGATGTGGCCTTGCTCGGCAGCACGGAGGGCGCCTTTACGGCGGGGCTGGTGAGCTTCCTCGCGGGTCACGTGGCCTGGATCATTGCCTTGCGCCAGCGTCCTGGCGGCGGGCGGCTGCGCGGAAGGCCGATCCTGGCGGTGCCCTACGTCGCGGCGTTCGGTGCGTTGAATGCTTTTTTGTGGAAGCGCACGGGCAAGGACCGCGTCCCGGTCATCGTCTACAGCGCCGCACTGCTCGCGATGTCCCTGGCGGCGCTGGATTCTGACTCGCCGAAGACGGCCGCCGGCGGGGCGCTGTTCCTGGTATCGGACACGTTGCTGGCGCTTGAGAAGTTTGGCGGCCTGCACCTGCCGGCGCACGAGGGCCTGGTGATGGCCACCTACACAAGTGCCCAGGCCCTGCTGGCCGGGGCTGGGGAATGAGACCGGCGTGACAGCTGGTTGGTGGCGGGCATGAGGATCGCGGTGATCGGTAAGGGCAACATCGGCGGAACGCTGGGCAGCAAGTGGAGCGCGGCGGGGCACGACGTGGTTTACGGAGCCCGGGACGGGTCCGGCCAGGGCCCGGGCGGGGCGCCGGTGCGCAGCATCGGCGATGCGCTGGAAGACGCCGAGGTCGTCCTGCTGGCCGTCCCCGGCCAGGTCGTGCCGGACGTCGTGAACAAGCACGGCGCGGCGCTGGCCGGCAAGGTCGTGATCGACGCGGTGAACCGGATGGGCGCGCCGGAGTTCGACAGCCGGGGGCTGATCGCGGCCGCCGCGCCTTCGGCCCGGTACGTGCGCGCGTTCAACTCGCTGGGCTGGGAGAACTTCGCCGATCCGGTGCCGGGCGCGAACCTGTTCTTCGCCGCCGATCCCGAGGCGCGGGCGCTGGCCGAGGAGCTCATCAGCGCCGTCGGGCTCGAGCCTGCCTTCGTCGGCGACGCCACGGCGACGGCGACCGTCGACGGCTTGCTGCCGCTCTGGTTCGCCCTGGTCAGGCAGAACGGCGGCAACCGCAGGGTCGCGCTGCGCATCGTCGGCTAGCCGCGCCCGAGGTCGGTAAGACGGTGACCAGGCTCCAGCTGGTGCCTCCGTTGTGGGTTATCCACAGGTCGCCGTTGGTGCCGAGGGCCACGCCTTGCGTGTTGGTTTCGAACCCGACCAGGGAGAAACTGTGCCCGGGGTCGGTCAGGGAGACTTGCCAGCCCTGCCCGGTGCGCGTGTATAGGTCCGGCCCGGAACCCCAGGCGAACCGTTCGCCCACGACCGCGGTCACGCCCTGCGGCGGCTGGGGGGGCGCCGGGTGGTCGGCAGTCCAGCTATTGCCCTCGTTGACGGACTCGTAGGCCAGCTGGGTCTGGGTCGGCGGGTTGGGCTGGTTGTTCATGACGTCGCAGACCAGGTAGACGAGGCCGTCGGTGGACACGCCCAGCGGGGCGAACGGCACGTAGGTCTGACCTTTCACGCACGGCAGTGCTTCGTGACGCACGGGTTGGGTACCGACGTACACGTCCAGGGACGGAGCGATCGGCCCAGCGCCCTGCTGGCCGACAACGTAGGCGACGTTGCCGTGCACGGTGAGGGTCGCGGTGCGATCCGGGGTGGGGCCGAGGTTCGCCCAGGCGGTGCTGCCGACCGAGGCGCGCCGGACGTTCGGGTAGGGCTGCGGGCCGGCGAGTGACCACACCAAGCCTGCGGCGGTTTCGAGCGAGACCACCTGCGTCAACCCACCCGGTCGCCAGGAGGCAGCGCCGTCGGTGGTGATCCAGAGTGAACCACCGGTGCTCCAGGCGTATCCGATCTGCGGGGAGGCGAACCGGATGTGGCCCACGCCGGCGGGCGGGCCAGGAAGCCGGGTCCAGCTGGCGCCGCCGTCGGTCGTGGTGACCAGCTCGCCACTCCCGAGCGCCCAGCCTTGATCGGCGGAGACGAAGCTGACGTCCTGCACGTCGATCGAACCGGCGGCCTGCGTGCTGGCGGGCGCCGAGGTCGGCGGGCTCGTGGCCGCGCTCGCGGTGACCGGGGCCGACGGGGAGGTCGGCGGCGGCACGGAGCCGGGCGTGGACGACCCGCAGCCCGCAAGCGCAACGATCGCGACGAGCGTCGCGACGGTGACCGGGAAACGTCTGCTCATATCCCCGGGACGCCGAACTACGCCACCTGGTTGTCAAAGACCTAAACGCGAGACACGAGCGCGCCTCGGGAAGGGACAATGACCCATGACCGTGCTGCGGGTGAGCGAGGCGGTGGGCCAGGGGTTTCCCGGGCTGCGGATCGCCGCCGTCGTGGCTCGCGGGTTCGGCGGGCGCGAGCCCTGGCCCGAAACGGAGGCCGGGCTGGCGGAGCTGGAGAAGGCCGCGGCGGACGGCGATACGCTCCCGGACGGCGAGGCCGACCCGCACATCGCCGCGTGGTACGCGGCGTACCGGGCGTTCGGCACGAACCCGAAGCGAGAACGGCCGAGCGTGGACGCCCTGCGGCGCCGGCTGGCCCGGACCGGCCGGCTACCGCGGATCAACGCCGCGGTGGACTGCTACAACCTGGTCTCGGTCAGCCACGGTGTCCCGGCGGGCGCGTTCGACCTGGATGCGGTGCACGGTGACATCGTGGTGGGGTTCGCGGCCGGCCACGAGGAGTTCACACCGCTCGGCGAGCCAGGCACCACCGAGCACCCGCGACCCGGCGAGGTGATCTACGCCGACGGGACATCGGTGTTGACCCGGCATTGGAACCACCGCGATGCCGACCGCACGAAGGTGACCCAGGACAGCAGCACCATCGTGTTCCTGCTCGAGAGCACCGAGTCCGCGGCGTTCGGCCATATCGTCGATGTCGCCGCCGTTGACCTCGCCGCTCGCGTCGCCACCCGCTCCGGTCAGGTCAGCACCCAGTGGCTGACCGCGGCCTCCCCGGCCGCCGTCCTCACGAACCGGTGAGCAGCTTTTCGATCGCGGCGATGGCCTGCGCGTTGTCCTGGTAGCGGATCGCGTGCAGGCCTGCGTCGCGGGCGCCGACGACGCACAGTCTCCACGTCGTCGAGGAAGACCGTCTCCTGCGGGCGGACGTCGAGGCGGGTGCAGGCCAGGGCGTAGATCCGGGGATCGGGCTTGCTCATCCCGGCCTCGTGCGAGTAGACGATCTCGTCGACGAGGTCTTCGAAGCCGTAGGCGGCCTGCTCTCGTTCCCGGGCGCCGACGAAACTGTTGCTCACGATCCCGGTGCGGTAGCGCGGCCGCAGCTGGCGGGCGTACTCGATGAGCTCGGTGTTCGGGGTGCCCAGGTACTCGCGCCACAGGTCGGCCATGAACGCCGCGAGCTGCTCCTCGTCCAGGCCGAGGCGCTCCATGGCGGCCTGGTGGACCTCGTTCTCGGTGACCGTGCCGATGTTCCCGCCCGCAAAGGCATCGTGCATGCGCTCCTCGAGGCGGCCGGCAGGTAGCCCGAGCCGGGTTTCCCACTCCCCCACCACGCCGAGATCCGGGGTGATCTCCAGCACGCCACCGATATCGAATACCACTGCGCGGATCACCATGACGGCTCATGACCTCCTGTTTGCCGGGCTCGGCGCACGGCCGTTCGGGCGGCGGTTTCCTCCACGGTAAATGTTTGGACGTGGCCGACTCACCTGGGCACGATCGGCACATGGAGATACGCATCCAGTGCTTGTGCCTTGATACCGCCGACCCAGCCGGGATCGCCAGTTTCTGGGAGGCCGCGCTGGGCTGGCGCCGGACCTGGGAGGAAGAGGACCAGGTCTGCCTCGAGCCGCCGGAGGGCAGCGCCGAGGACGGTATCGCTCCCGACCTGGTGTTCCTCAAGGTTCCCGAGGGCAAGACCGTCAAGAACCGGCTCCATCTGGACCTTCGCCCCGCTGACCAGGCCGCCGAGGTCGCCCGGCTCGAGGCGCTCGGCGCCCGGCGCATCGGCGTTGGCCAGGGCGACGTCAGCTGGGTGGTCATGGCCGACCCCGATGGTAACGAATTCGACGTGCTCCAGCCGCTGTCCCCGGACGAGCTGCCTCCTGGGTTCGACGCTCTCGGGCGTCGCATCGCGGCGGGCGCTCGCCCCTGAGCTTCAGTCGAGCGCCTGGCGGGCGATTGATGAGGGCTGGCGCCCGGCCAGGATCCAGCCGGCCAGGGCGGCCGCGACGGGGACGCCGACCACGGTGATGATGAGGTCGAGAATGGGGACCCGGCCCAGCACGGTGAGGTCGCTGCGGTGTCCGGCGGCCAGCGCTAGGTAGGCTGCGGCCGTTCCGAGGAGCACGCCCAGCAGGGCCAGGGTTCCGGCGGTGGTGGCGGTCAGGGTGCGCCGAGTGGTGCTGGCGGCTCCGATGGCGGTGAGGGTGCGCACGTCGCCGGCGGCCTCGGCGCGGATCAGGCCCACCGCCATCGCCAGCACGCCCAGGGCGATCAGGGCTCCGGCGGCCGTAGCCACGGTTCGGATCGTGGCGAGCGAGGCCTGCGTGTTCCTGGACTCGATGGTCAGGCCTGACTTGGCGGCCAGGTCGCGGGCGGCCGCGATCTGCGCAGGTCGCAGCGGCCGGGCGGACTGGATCATCCAGCCGGACTGGACCTGCGTCCAGTGCTCGCGGCGCAGGCCGTTCAGCGTGATCAGCGAGGTGGGTTCGGAGGTGTAGCCGGGAACGTGGACGCCCTGGACGTTCGTGGCGTTGGTGGCCGTGGTGATGGTGGTGAGGACGTCCTGCCCGGCCTGGATGGTGAGGATGTTGGTGGCCGGGTCGATCGTCGCCGGGTTGAGGCCCAGGAGGCGGAGGACGGCCGGCGTGGCGACGTAGAGGGTGAGCGAGCGGTAGACCCCGCTGCGGCCGGCGGCCGGGTTCACCGGGGAGTTCAGGCTGACGACCGGCTGCTGGCCGCCGGGCTGCGGCGGGCTGGCCGGGTTGACGGGCATGTCGAGGGGGATGACGGCGGCGCCGCCCAGCGAGCCGGCGATCCGGTGCACCGCGGCGGCCAGGGCGGTGAGCTCGGCTGGTGTGCGGATGGGCACTAGCTGGTTGTTGCCCGGCTGGCCGATCCAGATCTGCAGCTGGTTGGCCGGCAGGTTGCCCTCATTGGCCGTGTCGGTGGCCGCGGCCAGGCTGATCATGATCGCGACGGCGATCCCCAGGGCCAGGCTGATCGCGGCGAGCGCTGCGGCCGAGCGGGCCTGGTATCTGGCCAGGTCGCGCAGCGCCAGCCGCACCGCTACCGGAGCCCGGCGGCCGGCCCCGGTCAGGATCCGGATGCTCAGCGGGCTGATGAACGCGATGCCCAGGGCCATGGCTAGCGCGCCAAGGATGATCAGCGGACCGCTGGTCTGGTTGGCCACGGCGAGGCAGGCCAGGGACACCGCGATCAGCAGGACGCCCACGATGGCGGTTCGGTGCGCAGGCCGGGGCTGAAGCGGCCGGGCCGACAGGGCGTTGACGATCGGGACGCGGGAGGCGGCCCGCGCGGGCCACCAGGCCGCGGCGACCGCCGTCAGGGTCGCGAGCAGCATGGCCAGCGCGACCAGGTCCCAGGGGACCGCGAACCTGTCGATGCGGTGACCCGCGAACGCCTGCAGGTGCGGGGCGGCCACGAACCACGCGACCAGGCCGGCGACCGCCCCGGTCACGGCGGCGATGATGCCCACCAGCGCGCCGCCCGCGACCATGACCATCCGGAGCTGCCTTCGGGTCGCCCCGATCGCGGCGAGCATGCCGAGCTGGCGCTGACGGCGCGCGGCGATGACGGTGAAGGCCGCGGCGGCGACCAAACTGACCAGCACCATCAGGACCGTGACGGCGCCGAGCGTGCCGGCCGCGACGGCTCCCTGGGTGCTAGGGCTGGGCGCCTGCCAGACCAGCTGGCCATGGAAGGCGTTCCGGAAGGCGCTAAAGGCCGCCGGGCTGGCGTCCAATAGGACCGTTACCTCTTGGGGCGGGCCGGCGGCCGACGGCGGGACCAGCGCGAACTGGTCGTTCAGGTCGCTGGGGTTGTCGACGATGCCGGTGACCCGCTGGTGGTGTCCGGGCAGGGATAGCACGGAGCCGATGCGGACCTGGAGATCCTGCGCCAGCCCGCTGGTGACGGCGACCTGCCCGGCGCCGGACGGGTAGTGCCCCTGCACCAGGGCGAGCATCGGGCCGCTGTAGGCGCCGTCCGGGCTCTGCGCCCGGAACTCGACGGTCTGGGTCGAGCCGGGGATGGGGACGAACTGGCGGCCGATCACCTCGATGGAGCCGAACGACTTCCTGACGGCGGCGACGTCCGCGGTCATGGTCCGTTGACCCACCCCGGCGAACTGGACGAGGTAGCTGGCGGAGCCGAACTGCGGATTGGGCAGGGCCGAGGTGTTGTAGGAGGCTGCCACGCCGAAGGCCGCGGCCGCGACGGTGAGGGCCAGCAGCGCCGTCACCAGGATCTGCTGTCGCCACTCCCGGCGGAGCAGCCGCCTGGCCCACCGGGTCATGACCCGCCGGCCGGCGGTGCCCCTGGTGCCGGTTTTTACAGGACCGCTGACAGGCCCGTGAAGAACCGGGCGGTCGGGCAGCACGGCGCTCACCGCTGTCCACCGGGGGTAAGCAGGGAAGACGGATCGGAGCCCGCCTGGGGCTGATCGATGACCAGCCCATCGCGCAGGGACACCACCCGGTCGGCGTGCGACGCCATCCGCGCGTCGTGGGTCACGACCACGCCGGCGATCCCGCGCCGGCAGATGGCGAGCATCAGCTGCATGACCGCCTCGGCGTTCACCGAGTCCAAGGCGCCCGTCGGCTCGTCGGCGAGCAAGAGCTTGCGGTCACCGACCACCGCGCGGGCGATCGCCACGCGCTGGCGTTCCCCGCCGGACAGCTCATCGGGGAAATGGTGAGCCCGCTCGGCGAGGCCCAGCTCGGCCAGGGCGTCCATCCCGGCCGCGCGGGCCGCCTTCGCCGACGTGCCGTCCAGTTCCAGCGGAACGGTGACGTTCTCCAGCGCGGTAAACCCGGCCAGCAAGTTGAAGTCCTGGAAGACGTAGCCGATGAGGCGCCGGCGCAGCCTCGCCTGATCGTTGGGCGACAGGTGCGTGAGGTCCGTTCCCAGCACCAGCACCTGGCCGGTCGTGGGTTCCTCCAGGCTGCCCGCGATGGTCAGCAGCGAGCTCTTGCCCGAGCCGCTCGGGCCCATGATCGCCACCAGCTCACCGGAGCGGACCGCCAGGTTCACCCGGCGGAGCGCATGTACCTGGGCGGGGCCGGTCCCGTAGACCTTCGACACCTCGCGCAGTTCGAGCACGATATTCGACATGGGTTCTCCACTCTTGCTGTTCGTCGCAGCCAAGACTGCCTGGCGGAGCGGGGCCGGGTCGTCACACCACGGAGCCGAATCTGCGGTCATACCACGGTGGGAGCACGGCCCGGCCCTGAGGCGGCCTCATACCCAGGTATGACCACGCTGGGGTGATGAGCAGGCGGCTCCCGGCGGCCTACCCTGAGATCGTGAGACCCGGGCCCAGCTTTGCGCCGGCCGCGAGCGGCGCGCGCCGGGTGTGGCGCGGGCTGATCCAGGTGCTGGCGGGCGCGGACGCAGCCCCATCGTGGTGGCGGCCGCCCTGGCCGCTCCGGGCTTCTATTGCGCTGGGCGTGGCCACGGCGGTGCTGGGCGTGGCGAACCTGGCCAGCGTGCACGCGCGGCCCTTCGCCCGCGGCCTTGCGCCTCCCAGTAGCTGTCGCGCTAGCCCCTGCTACACGCTTCACTACCCGGCGCTCGGCGTCGGGCCGCTGCTGCTGGCCGTGGCGGTGGTGACACCGCTGCTGCTGGCGGCCCGGTATCCGCTCCTCGGCTGGCGGCTCGGGTGGGTGGCGCTGCTGCTTGCTCCGCTGGTCCCCGGTCAGTGGCGGGGCGGCTGGCCGTGGGGCCCGGCGCAGTTGGTGACGCTGGTGGTGTTGTTTTGTGTGGCCGGGGTCCGCTACGGCCGGGCGGTGTTGTGGTGGATGTGGGCGCTGAGCCTGATCCCTTGGTGGCTGTGGCTCGCGAGGGACCTGCCGGACTTGAACGGGCCGATCGGCGCCACCCTCGTGTTCACTGCCGCGACGATCGCCCTGGACAGCCTCGGCTCCCGGTGGCGGGCCCAGCGGGCCCTGGCCGCCCAGACCGAGCGCGCCGAGCTCGAACGGGCGCGGCGGGCGGTGCTGGAGGAGCGCGCCCGGATCGCGCGGGAACTGCACGACGTGGTCGCGCACCACATGTCGCTGATCGCCGTGCGGGCGGAGACCGCGCCGTACCGCCTCAGCGATCTGAGTGAATCGGCGCGCGCGGAGTTCGGCTCGCTGAGCGACGTGGCGCGGGAGGCCCTGACGGAGATGCGGCGGCTGCTCGGCGTGTTGCGTAACGACGAGCCCGTCGGGCTCGCCCCGCAGCCCCAGCTATCGGACCTGCCCGCGCTCGTCGAGACCGCCCGGCAAGCCGGGGTAACCGTCGAACTGTCCGCACCCCTGGCGATGGAGGTGCCCTCCGGCGTCGCGCTGTGCGCCTATCGGATCGTGCAGGAATCGCTCACCAACGCCAGCCAGCATGCCCCCGGGGCCGCGGTCACCGTGTCGGTGGACCGCGAGGCCGGCGCGGTCCTGCTGCGCGTGGCCAACGGACCCGGTGGGCTCGGCGGGCTGTCTCCGAGCGAACTCAGGCCAGGCCACGGGCTGACCGGGATGCGCGAGCGAGTGGCGCTGCTCGGCGGCTCGCTGTCGGCCGGGTCGGCGCCCGACGGCGGGTATGTGGTCTCGGCGGTACTCCCGATCGGCCAGACGTCATGACGGCGCGGGGCCCGGGGGTGGGGGGCCCGGACGCGCGGGGCCCGGAGGTGGGGGGCCCGGACGCGCGGGGCCCGGAGGTGGGGGGCCCCGAGGCGAGCAGCGAGGACGTTGTGCGGGCGGGGTCGCCAGGCGGCGGGTCCACGCGGTGCCTGATTGCCGACGACCAGGCGATGGTTCGGGAGGGCTTCGCGGCGGTACTCGCCGCCCAGCCTGGTCTGGTCGTGGTGGGGCTGGCTGCGGACGGCGCCGACGCGGTCCGGCAGGCCCGGCACCTGGAGCCCGATGTCGTCCTGATGGACGTGCGGATGCCGGTCATGGATGGGCTGCAGGCCACTCGTGAGATCCTGCGGACCGCGGTCAGCCCGGACCGGCCGCGGGTGCTCATGCTCACCACGTTCGACCTCGACGACTACGTGTATCAGGCGTTGCGGGCCGGCGCCAGCGGCTTCCTGCTCAAGGACGCCACCTCCGCCGAGCTGATCCAGGCGGTCCGGGTCATCGCCGCCGGCGACGCCCTCCTCGCCCCGTCGGTGACCCGCCGGCTCATCGCCGACTTCGCCCGCCAGGCCCACCCGGACCCGCCGTTCCCCAGCGCCACGCTGGGCGCGCTGACCCAGCGCGAGTCCGAAGTGCTGCAGCTAATCGCGCGCGGCATGTCCAACGCCGAGATCAGCGGCACGCTGTTCATTGCCGAGCAGACCACCAAGACCCATATCGGCCGCATCCTAGCCAAGCTGAACCTCCGCGACCGGGCCCAGGCCGTCGTACTCGCCTACGAAACCGGCCTCGTCACCCCGGGCGGACCAGGCGGACCAGGCGGACCGGCCAGGTGACTTCGGGAGCCGGATCAGACCAGCGAGGAAGACCTGCCGGTCGCTGCACGCCCACGGCCCCGGCCACGGTTGTGGCACGGGGCAGTGGGCGCGGCTGCTGAGCGAGGTTCAGCAGACCAGGGCGGCGTGGAAGGATTCGCTGGCCAGGTTGCCGCCGAAGAACAACGGCTGGCGGACCTGGATGCCGACGGTGTGGCGGGTCGCGCCGGGGACGATCTCCACGGTGGCCGGGTCGTACGGCACGGCGGTGTCAATCGAACCCCGGGTCGCGACGGTCGCGCATCCGTATAGCGGACGGCTGGTGACGAGCGCGTACTGACCTGGGGCCGGGCTGAACGACCAGGTGTGGCGGGATCCGCGGGCGATGCGCCCATTCGCGGCGACGACCGCGACCCTCGTGCTGGCCGCGTTGGGGCAGATCACCGCCAGGTGGAACGGGATACCTGCGCTCAGCCCGCCGCCGGGGTTCTTGGTCTCGACGTAGACCGTGCTGGGGTTGGGGCCCGATCCGGTGTAGACCCCGCTGGGGCTGTAGACCAGGCCGTTACCGGGATCGCCGACCGTGGCGAGGTAGGCGCACCGGCCGATGTAGCCGGGGAAGGTCACGTCGTAGCGGCCGCTGCCCAGGCTGGTGAGGGTCACACCGGAGGTGGACCGCACCAGGTTGGCGTTGTACCCTACGACCGCGTAGCCCCAGCCGGGCAGGCCGCAGTCCACGACCAGGTTGAACGGTCCGTCGGTCAGCCCGCCGCCCTGGTTCTTGGTCTGCACGTACACGCCGTCCGCGCCGAGATGACCTCCGGCGGTGAAAACCTGCAGAGCCTGGGAATAGGCGTTGATCGTGGTCGCCACGTACGCACACTGCTCAACATCGGCCGAGAAGGTGACCTCGTATTGGCCGGTGCCGAGGTGGGTCACGCCGGTGACGCCGTTGCCGTACGCCAGCGTCCCGTTGAGATTCACGCTGGCGAACAGGTTGCTGCTGGTGGTGTAGGCCTGGGCGGGAACAGCGCCCAGGGTGAGGGCCGACGCTATTGCTGCGGCAGCGGCCCCGGTGGCCATGGTGAGCCTGGAAAGCCGACTAATCATGGTGATGTCTCCTGTCTCAATAAGTCACGTGCAGATGGTTGAGGATGCGGATGGGTCGCGTGCAGATAGTGGAGTGCTTATTCGCCGACGGATCAGCTGCCGCTGGTACTGGCTTCCCATGATTGCCAGCTACCGGAATTGACCTGCGGGAGTACCGACGTGGCCTCCGATTGCACGGTCGAGGTGTCTGACGTGTACCAGGTCGGCGAGCAAGGCAGGTCTTTTGCCTGCCAGTTGATGACGTCGCCCGGGCTGGCCGGGAGCCCCGAGTAGGTCTGGGTGTCGTCCTGCATGATGATCCAGCAGTCCTGGCCGCCGGACGGAGCCGGGATGTAGAGGTAAGCGGTCAAGTCCTGGCAAGGGCAGCCGCTCAGCGAGTAGGACCCGTCGGCGGGGAGCTGCTGTACCCCGTACTTGCCGTCGTACCAGCCGTTGGCGGTGAACCCCGGATCGTAGTTGTAGAAGTAGACCGACGCGTTCGCCGCCGGCTGCCCGTCCGGCCAGGTGACGGTCCCGGTGACCGAGGCGCTGCTGCCGCCGCCGTTCGTGCCGCTGCTGACGCTTCCGGTGGTATTGCCGCCGCCGCTGCCAGTGTTGCCGCCGCCGCTGTAGCCGCCGCCGCTCGTGCCGTGGCATGCCGCGAGCGCCGCCACGGCCAGGACCGAGGCCGCGAAAGCGAGTGCGCGGAAGCGATTCTTCCTGGTGGCCGTATTGGCCATTCCCTTTTGCCTCATCGTCATTCTCCTTTCCAATAAGGCGTCCTGTTGCTGACGCTAGGTAACGGCTGGAGAGGTCGCCACGAGGAAGGACTCACAGAATGAGCCACAGTTTTTGCGGGTGAAGGGGCGAGGCCATGGTCAAGGTTCCTGGCGCCGCGTACGCTAAGTGCGGTCTTCCGGTACCGCGATGGGCCTGGCAGCGCGGCAGGAAGGGCCGAGGGGACGGTGGCCGTGACCGACCAGCCTGCGCTTGACTTCGGCGGGCTGTTGCGAGAACTGCGCGTGAAGGCGCAGCTCACGCAGGAGGAACTCGCGGAGGCGGCAGGCCTGAGCCCGCGTACGGTCAGTGACATCGAGCGGGGGATCAGCCGGAAGGCACACAAGGACACCGCTCGGCTGCTGGCCGATGCGCTGCACCTGATCGGCCCGGCCAGGGTGCGGTTCGAGGCGGTCGCAAGGGCCCGCGACCCAGGGAACGCAGGACCTGGCTCGGCTGCGGCGGCCACCCGGACGCTGCCGAGGGATGTCGCCTCGTTCACCGGGCGACAGCAAGAGCTGCAGGCACTGGTGGAAGCCGCGGTGGGTTCAGCCGGGGTCGTCGGCATTCATGCGATCGGCGGGATGGCCGGGGTGGGCAAGACCGCGTTCGCGGTGCACGCCGCGCACCGGCTCGCAGACCGGTTCCCGGGCGGGCAGATCTTCCTCCCGTTGCACGGGCACACGCCCGGGCAGCAGCCGGTCGAGCCGACCGACGCGCTGGCCAGCCTGCTGCTGACGGCCGGGGTTCCCGCTGCGCAGATCCCGCCGGGCCTAGAGGCGCGGATGGCGCTGTGGCGGGACCGGCTGGCCGGTCAGCAGCTGCTGCTGGTGCTAGACGACGCGGCCAGCAGCGAGCAGGTCCGGCCGCTCCTGCCCGGCACCGATGGGAGCCTGGTGCTGGTTACCAGCCGACGGCACCTGTCCGCGCTCGAAGACGCCATGGCGGTCAGCCTGGACACCTTGCCGCCCGGCGAGGCCGCGGCGCTGCTGGTACGCCTGGCGGGCCGGGCTGGGCTGCGCCCGGACGACGCGGCCGTGGCCGAGCTCACCCGCATGTGCGGGTACCTGCCGCTGGCGATCGGGATGGTGGCCCGCCAGCTGCACCATCACCCGGCCTGGACCGCGGCCGGGCGGGCCGCCGAGCTGTCTGCGTCCGTGGACCGGCTGGAGCTGATGGCCACGGAGAACCTGTCCGTGGCCGCCGCCTTCAACCTGTCGTATGCCGACCTCAGCGGGGATCAGCAGCGGCTGTTCCGGCGGCTGGGGCTGCACCCAGGCGCCGACATCGACGCCTATGCCGCCGCGGCCCTGGATGGCACGGATTTGGGTGGCGCCCGCCGCGGCCTGGAGGTCCTGTACGACCAGTACCTGATTGCCGAGCCGACCCAGGGCCGGTACCGGCTGCACGACCTGATCCGCGAGCACGCCCGCGCCCTGGCCGATCGCCTGGATCCGGGCGAGGACCGGAACCAGGCCACGGGCCGGTTGCTGGATTACTACCAGCACACCGCCGCCCGCGCCGACGCCCTCATCGGGCGCCAGTCACGCCCCGCTCCCTCCCTCGCGGACAGCGCGGTCCAGGTCACGGTTCCTCTGCTGGTCGGCCGCGAGCAGGGGCTGGCCTGGGCCCGGACCGAGCGCGCCGGTCTGCTCGCATGCCTAGACCATGCCACCGGTACCGGCCAGCGCGCCCGGGTTATCGCTCTGACGGCCGGCCTGGCCGGACTGCTGCGCCGCGATGGCCCCTGGGCCGAGGCCATCGCCCGGCACACGGCCGCGCTCCAGGCCGCGCAGTATCTCGGTGACCGGCTCGGCCAAGCCGGCGCCCTCAGCGACCTGGGGGCCGTGCGAAGGCTCACGGGTGATTTCCCGGCCGCGGCTCAGGCCCAGGAGCAGGCCCTGGACATCTACCACGACCTGTGTGACCGGCTTGGCCAGGCCAACGCTCTCAGCGAGCTAGGTATCGTGCGGGCGCTGACAGACGACTACCCGGCCGCGGCCCAGGCCCTGGAGCAGGCCCTGGGCATTTACCGCGACCTCGGCGACCGGGTCGGCCAGGCCAACGCCCTCCGCGACCTTGGGGAGGTCCAGCGGGTAAGGGGTGACTATCCGGCGGCCGCACAAGCCATGGAGCATTCCCTGGATATCCACCGCGACCTCGGTGACCGGCTCGGTCAGGCCAACGCGCTGAACAAGCTCGGGGTCGTCCGGTGGGCAACGGGCGATTGCCCGGCCGCAGCCCAGGCGCTCGAGCAGGCCCTGGGCATCTACCGCGACCTCGGCGACCGGGTCGGCCAAGCCAACGCCCTCAAAAACCTCGGGGACGTATGGCATCTGACGGGTGATTACCCGGCCGCAGCCCAGACCCTGGAACAGGCCCTGGACATCTACAGCGACCTCGGCGACCGGCTCGGTCAGGCCGGGGCCCTCAGCGACCTCGGGGACGTGCGGCGAGCGACGGGTGATTACCCGGCCGCGGCCCTGGCCCTGGAGCAGGCCCTGGACATCTACCGCGACCTCGGCAACCGGGGCGGCGAGGCCGAGGCGCTCAACAAGAGAGGGACGCTGCACCGGGTCAGCGGCGACCTGGCGCAGGCCGCGGCGTGCCACCAGCAGGCCCTGGACCTGGCCCGCGAGATCGGCAGCCCCTGGGACGAGGCTCACGCAGTGGCCGGCCTGGGACGATGCGCCGTGGTCGCCAGTCATACCGCCGAGGCCGCGGACAACCTGCGGCGGGCGCTGGCGATCTTCCAGCGGATCGGGGCCGCCGAGGTCGCCGAGGTTGCTGCCGAACTCGAGGCTCTTTCGTCAACCACGGGCAACGGTGGGCCGTGACCGACCAGCCTGCGCTCGATTTCGGCGGGCTGTTGCGAGAGCTGCGCGTGAAGGCGAAGCTGACGCAGGAGGATCTGGCGGAGGCGGCGGGCGTGAGCCCGCGTACGGTCAGTGACATCGAACGGGGGGTCAGCCGGAAGGCGCACAAGGATACGGCTCGGCTGCTGGCCGACGCGCTGCACCTGATCGGCCCGGGCAGGGTGCGGTTCGAGGCGGTCGCGCGGGGCCGCGACCCCGGGAACGCAGGACCTGGCGCCGCCGCGGCGGCCACCCGGACGCTGCCGCGGGATATCGCCTCGTTCACCGGGCGGCAGCAAGAACTGCAGGAACTGCTGGAGGCCGCGGCCGGGTCGACCGGGGTGGTCGGCATTCACGCGATCGGCGGGATGGCCGGGGTGGGCAAGACCGCGTTCGCGGTCCACGCCGCGCACCGGCTGGCGCCGCGGTTCCAGGCCGGGCAGATCTTCTTGCCGCTGCACGGGCACACCCCCGGGCAGCAGCCGGTGGATCCGGGGGACGCGCTGGCCAGCCTGCTGCTGAGCCTAGGAGTTCCAGCCGCGCAGATCCCGCCGGGCCTGGAAGCACGGATGGCGCTGTGGCGGGACCGGCTGGCGGGTCAGCAACTGCTGCTGGTGCTCGACGACGCGGCCAGCAGCGAGCAGGTCCGGCCCTTGCTGCCCGGCACCGACGGGAGCCTGGTGCTGGTCACCAGCCGACGGCACCTGTCCGCGCTGGAAGACGCCACGGCGGTCAGCCTGGACACGTTGCCGCCCGGCGAGGCCGCGGCGCTGCTGGTCCGGCTGGCAGGCCGGGCTGGGCTACGCCCGGACGATCCGGCCGTGGCCGAGCTCACCAGGTTGTGCGGGTACCTGCCGCTGGCCGTCGGGATGGTGGCTCGCCAGTTGCACCATCACCCGGCCTGGACCGCGACCAGGCGGGCGGCTGAGCTGGCGGCGGCGCGGGACCGGCTGGATCTGATGGCGACGGAGAACCTGTCGGTGGCCGCCGCGTTTAACCTGTCGTACGCCGACCTCACCGAGGACCAGCAGCGGCTGTTCCGCCGGCTGGGGCGGCACCCCGGCGCCGACATCGACGCGTACGCGGCCGCAGCCCTGGACGGCACAGATCTTTCCGCCGCACGCCGAGGCCTTGAGGCCCTGTACGACCAGTACCTGCTCACTGAGCCGACTCAGGGCCGCTACCGGATGCACGACCTGATCCGCGAGCACGCCAGCGCCCTGACCGACCGCGTGGATCTGGATCTTGACCGGGAACAGGCCATGATCCGTCTGCTGAGTTACTACCAGCACACCGCCGCCCGCGCCGACGCCCTCATCGCCCGCCAGACCCGCCCGGCCCACGCCCTCGCGGACAGTGCGATACCGACTGCGGTCCCCGACCTGGCCGACCGTGAGGAGGCGCTCGCCTGGGCCCGAGCCGAGCGGGCCAGCCTGCTCGCCTGCCTGGATCAGGCCACTGCAACCGGCGAGCACACCCGCGTTACGGCCCTCACCGCCGGCCTCGCCGGGCTCTTGCGGCGCGACGGCCCCTGGGCCGACGCCATCACCCGGCACACGGCCGCGGTCCAGGCCGCACGGCATCTCGATGACCGCCTCGGCGAGGCCAACGCCCTCACCGACCTCGGGACCATGCGGCTGTTTACCAATGACTTCCCGACCGCGGCCCAGACCCTGGAACAGGCCCTAGGCATCTACCGCGACCTCGGCGACCGGCTCGGCCAGGCCAACGCCCTTAGCAACTTCGGAGATGTGCGGCGGGCGACTGGCGAATACCCGGCCGCGGTCCAGGCCCTGGAGCAGGCCCTGGACATCTACCGCGACCTCGGCGATCAGCTCGGCCGGGCCGTCGCCCTCCGCCAGCTCGGGGTCGTGCGGCGCGCGAGCGGCGAATACCCGGCCGCGGCCGTGGCCCTGGAAGGGGCCCTGGACATCTACCACGACATCGGCGACCGGCTCGGCCAGGGCAATGCCCTCACCGACTTGGCGGTCCTGCGGCGGCGGACGGGTGATTTCCCGGCCGCGGCCCAGGCCCTGGAAGGGGCCCTGGACATCTACCGCGACATCGGTGACCGGCTCGGCCAGGCCAACGCCCTCAGCGACCTCGGGGACGTGCGGCGGGCAACCGGTGAATACCCGGCCGCGGCCTGGGCCCTGGAACAGGCCGTGGGTATCTACCGCGATCTCGGCGACCAGCAAGGCTTGGCCGCCGCCCTTTGCTACCTCGGGGTCGTACGGATGGGGACGGGTGACTACCCAGCCGCGGCCCAGACCATAGAGGAGGGCCTGGGCATCTTGCGCGACCTCGGGGATCGGGGAGGCGAGGCCACGGCGCTCAACGATAGAGGGACGCTGCACCGGGTCAGCGGTGAGCTCGCGCAGGCTGAGGCGTGCCACCGGCAGGCCCTGGAGCTGGCCCGCGCCATCGCCAGCTCGTGGGACGAGGCGCACGCAGTGGCCGGCCTGGGCCGTTGCGCCATGGTCGCGGGCCATACTGCCGAGGCCCAGGCCAACCTGCGGGAGGCGCTGGAGATCTTCCAGCGGATCGGGGCCGGCGAGGCGGCCGACGTTTCCGCCGAACTCGAGGCTCTTTCGTCAACGATGGGCAAGGCGTGAAGGCCCGGCCGACGGCCTAGTGACGGGCGATCGTGCTGGTATTCGGGCTGCGCAGGCCATAGTCCAGATTGTCCTCCTGTGCGATGCTTGTTTGTGAGGCTATAGCGACCTCAGGCGGCTGGTGGGATGCGAGAACGCTACCGGCGACGCGGAAGGGGCTGGCATGGCACGAGAACACGTCATCGACCCGTCCGTCGTTCATCACCAGTGGGATCTCGACCTGGAGCCGCTGCTGGTGATTGATTCGGGTGACACGGTTCACTTCGATATCAAGGTCGCTGGCGAGGGCCAGGTCTGGCCGGGGGCCACGTACGAGGACACTCGTTTTGACTTCGACACCATCTACAACCTGTCCGGACCGATATGGGTCAATGGGGCCGAGCCTGGCGACACGCTGCAGGTCGACGTGCTGGATTTGCGGCACGGCGACTGGGGGTGGGCGGCTTTCCTGCCGGGGTTTGGCTTGCTTCCCGACGACTTCCCGCACGGGTACGTGCGGACCTTTGAGCTCAAGGATTCGGTGGCGGAATTCGCGCCGGGCATCCGGATACCGCTGGCGCCGTTCTGCGGCACGATCGGGACCCATCCGGGGGAACCCCGGAAGAACGTGCCGTTCCCGCCGCACCGGGGCTGCGGGAACATCGACAACCGGCACCTGACGTCGGGATCGACGGTCTGGATCCCGGTGCACGTGCCGGGGGCGATGTTCTCCTGCGGGGACCCGCACGCGGCCCAGGGTGACGGGGAGGTTTCCGTCACCGCCCTGGAGGCGCCGCTGTCCGGCAGCATGCGGTTCACGCTGCACAAGCGCGCGATCAGCGCCCCTCGGTTCCGGGTCCCGGCCGGAAGCCAGGCCATCAGGGTCGGCGGTTACCAGGCGACGATGGGGATCTCACCAGACCTGATGGACGGGTCCAGGATCGCCGTGCGGGCGATGATCGAGTGGCTCACCGAGGCCTGCGGCCTGACCGCCGACGACGCTTATCTGCTGTGCAGCCTCACCGGCGACCTCCGCATCGTGGAAGTGGTCGACGCCGGGGTCTGGAACGTGGCGATGACTGTGCCGCAAGCCGTCTTCGACGGCGGGCCGCAAGCCGTCTTCGACGGCGGGCCGCAGGCCGTCTTAGACGGCGATAACTAACTGCATAATCCGGTCGTCATGGCAGCCGGCCATGGCTAGAGAGGAGCACGCGTGGACGACCAGCAAGCAACCGCGACGACGCCAACCCACGAGAGCCTCCGGCGAAACAGCCTGAATCTCCCCCGCCTGGCCTTTATCGGACTCGCCTATTTCTCGCTGGCCCCGGTCATCTACCTGAACATGGGGTTCATGGAGACCGACTCGGGCGGTCCCGTGATGCCTTTCCTGTTCATTCTGATCACGATTGCCGTGCTGCCCACGGCCATCAGCTATGCCCTGCTCAATAACCGCAGGCCCTCGGCCGGCTCCGGTTACACGTGGCTCTGGGAATCGACGTACCCCGGGGTCGGGCTCTGGCTCGGCTGGATCATGATCACGACCTACGTCGTCGTATCGGCGCTGTACCCGGTGGCCTTCGGCACGTTCTTCAACGCGCTGCTGACCTACTTCCACGTGAACGCGACGACGTGGACCGGGATCGGCGGCGGGGTCGCCTCGATCCTCATCATCGGGTACCTGAACCACAACAACATCAAGCTGTCCTCCCTGGTGATCGGGATCCTCATGGTCGCGGAGGGACGTTCATCGCCGCGGTGGCGATCGTGATCGTGATCAAGGGCGGGGCGCTCGGCCATTTCAGTGGTAAGCCGTTCGATCCCCGCGCGGCGACGGCCGGATTCTCGGGGCTGAGCCTGGCCGGGATCTTCGCGTTCTTGTCGATCGCCGGGGTGGACAGCGTGGCCCCCGTCGCCGAGGAGGCAAACACTCCGCGCCGGCTCATCCCGCTCGCCACGATCCTCATCACGGTGATCGCGGGAGCCTTCTGGACCCTGACGTCCTACGGATTCGCCATCGCGGTTCCGGTGCACACCGTCGCGAGTTACGTGAGCTCCGGTCAGATCACGCCGGTCCTGCCGATCACGCGGTCCTACATCGGAGGCTGGGCGGTGCTGGTGCCGATCACCGGGTTCACCGCCGCGCTCGCGAGCTTCGGCGCATCGCTGTACGCGGCCGGCCGGATCACCTACGCGGTTTCTCGGGAGGGCTTCCTGAACAAGTACTTCACGGGCCTGCACGCCAAGTTCCAGACCCCCTGGCGAGCCGAGGCGGCGACCCTGCTCGTGGCGCTGGTGTTCCTGTTCGTGGTGAGCCTGTGGCAGGGCGGCCCGGCCAGCGCCTACGGCTACCTGGGCGAGATCTTCGTCTTCTTCGTCCTCGTCCTGTACATCTTCGTGAACCTGGCCAACATCGTGTACCACTGGCGGTTCCGCCGGGAGCAGTTCAACTGGTTCCTGAACGGGTTCATCCCCGTGGCCGGGATCGTGATCGACGGGTACATCCTGTACAAGGGTTTCTTCGTCAGCGAGATCTCGCTGCCCTTCAAGACCGGCAGCAGCATCGTCTGGTTCTCGCTGGCCTGGGCGGTGATCGGGATCTTCTGGGCCCTGTGGTGGAGCAGGCGCCGGCAGCTGACCTCGATCTCGCTCTCGGTCGAGGTGTAGCTAGCCGTGGACGCCGTGGAGGGATACGTCGTGGTCCCGGGCGGGCGGGTCTGGTACCGGATCGTGGGCGCTGACCAGCCGGGCACTCCCCTGCTCTGCCTGCACGGCGGACCCGGCATGCCGCACGACTACCTGGAACCGCTGGAGGGTCTGGCGGCCAGGCGCCCGGTCATCTTCTACGACCAGCTCGGGTGCGGGAGGTCCGATCGCCCAGCGGACGACTCGCTGTGGGTCCTCGACCGGTTCGTGGAGGAGCTGGCCGTGGTCCGGGGGGCGCTGGGGCTGGAGCGGCCGCACGTGTTCGGCAATTCATGGGGAGGCTGGCTCGCGCTGCAGTACACCCTCGACCGGAGGCCGCAGCTCGCCAGCCTGATCCTGTCCAGCTGCCCGCCGAGCGTGCCCCGCTGGATCGCCGACTGCGCGGAGCTGCGGGCCGCACTTGACGAGCCGGTGCGGGCCGTGCTCGACGGGCACGAGGCGGAGGGCTGGTTCTCGTGCCCCGAGTACCAGTGGGCGATCACCCAGTTCTACCGGCGGCACCTATGCCGGGAAGAGCCCTGGCCCGCGTGCGTGGAGCGGACCTTCGCCGGCCTCGGCGGGGACGTCTACGTGACGATGTGGGGTCCCAGCGAGTTCGGGCCGGTGACCGGGCACCTGCGCGACTGGGACGTCACGGACCGGCTGCACGAGATCCGGGGGCCGGCGCTGGTCACCGGCGGGAGGTACGACGAGGCGCGCCCGGCGCACGTGGCCATGCTGGCCTACGGGATACCCCAGGCCGAGCTCGTGATCTTCGAGAACAGCTCGCACATGGCGTTCATCGAAGAACGGGATCGGTACCTCTCCGTGGTCGACGACTTTCTCAACCGGGCAGAGGCAGGGTGAGCGGGGGGCGGAGTAATGCTCGTTCGGGATAAAAGGGCTTTTTAGTCTGTGGCGCAGTGCGGGGCGGGCGGCGCGACGTCCAGGGTCGGGTTGCGGTCGAAGAAGCCGGTGGGCTTGAGGGTGAAGCCGCAGCGCGCGACCGGCATGACCGGCCAGTCTTCCGGGCGCGGGACGTGCGTGGGGCCGAAGGTGTGCCATAGGACGATGTCGGCGCCGTCGATGTCCCGGTCGGCCGCGACGAACGCGGGGATCCCGGCTCCGCCGGGGTGCTGGTTCACGAAGTCGCCGGCCGGGTAGCGTTCGGCGGGGTCGTACCTGGTCACCCACAGGTGGTTGGCCGCGAACCCGGCCCGGGCCGCCACCGGGGAGGCGGGGTCGGCCAGGAGGACGGGGGCGGACTCCGGGTAGAGGGTGTAGCTGACGGGGCGGCCGAAGCGGTTCTGGTGCTCGGTGCTGATGATCCGCCAGGTCCTCCCCTTTGCGCCGTCCGCGCGCCGGCCTGCGTGCGACTCCCGTGTGAGGCGGGTCACCTCTTGTTCGATCGCGTTGCCGTAGGGGTTGTCGGGGCCGATGGGGCGGCCGGTGACGTCGACCTCCTCCACCGCGTTGGCCAGCCCGTCTACGGTCATGTCCAGCCGCGCGCTGAACAGGTGCTGGTGCGTGACGGCGGCTAGGCCGGGGGCGACCTCGGTGGAGTATTTGTGGTCGCCGCCGGGGTGGGCCGAGGTGAACAGGACGCCGGTGGCCTTGACCTCGTGCTCGATCGTGCCGTCCAGGTAGAAGTACCAGTAGAAGCCGTAGTCGTAGTTGCCGACCGTGGTGAAGTAGGAGACCACGAGCCTGCGCTGGCGGCGCGATTGGTTTGAGCCGTTGAAGATGTCCGTGTGCTTCCAGAGGATGCCGAAGTCCTCCTCGTGGACGCAGATCGCGTTGGTTATGGTTCTCGGCTGGCCCGTATCGTCGGTCACGGTCGCGTCCAGGTAGGCGATCTCGCCTAGGCAGTCGCAGCCTCGCTCTAGCTCGTTGGCGAACTTGCCGACCAGGTACTCGCCGGCGTCGAAGTAGGCCTGCCAGTAGCGGAAGTTCGGGTCGCCGTAGGGGATGACCATCTCGGGGATGCTCGCCCGGTACATAATTGGGCGTTCTTGCAGGCTGACCTGGTGGATGGTCAGACCCTCGCGCGCGTCGAAGCCGATCCGCATCTCCCAGTCCTGCCAGCGCAGGAGGTGGCCGTCCAGGGTGAAGCTGGGTCCCTCCGGCTGGGTGATCTCGATGGGGCGCAGGGTGGTGCGATGGGGGCCGCGGACGGCCTCGTCGTCGTAGTCGCCGGACTCTTGGGGTACGGGTAGCTGCCATTCGTCGGTGATCTTGAAGACCTTCTGGGTTATCAGGTCCACGTAGGCGGCGATGCCGTCGATGGGGTGGGCCCAGGCTAGGTCGTGCTCGTTTTGCTGGCGGAAGGCGAGGACGCGGACCATACGCCGACGGTCGTCGTCGGGTGGTCCGAAGGCGCCGGCGGTGATCGGGCATGTTCTGATCTTGCTTGGGTCGTTTAGGCCGCGGCGGGCCATGGCGGCGCACCAGTCCGGGTCGGCCTTGACGATCTCGTCCACCCGGGCGTAGTCGCTGTCGACGATGGGGAGCTGGCCGTCGGTGTGGGTGGCCAGCGTGCGCGCGCTGACCACCCGCTCGTCGGTTAGTGAGACCACCACGTCGGTGGAGGTGCCGGTGTCGAGGTTGATGAGGAAGGCGCGCAGTCTTCGATCGTTGCTGCTCTCGCCTAGCACCTCGTCTTTGGGTGGTTCCTCAAGCCCGTAGTAGGCGAACCTGGTCGGGCCGGCCAGCAGGCCCGCCGCTGCCATGATCTCCCGGCCGGCCAGGTATTCGGCGGAGGTGGCCGGGTCGAGCGGGTGCGGGTGCGCGTTCGCGTGGCCGGGCTGGTCTGCGCGGACGGCGGTGTCGGTCATGGCAACTTCTCCCAGGTGTTTGTGACCTCTGTTCCGGGCTGGGTGCCGGGTTACTCGTCCGCGATGATCGAGCCGACCCGGTCGCCAAGGCCGGGGTCGCGCCTGACCAGCCAGACGGAGTAGAGGATGGACACGATGAGGACACCCAGGGCAACGTACGGGAACCAGTTGTACGGCTGGGGCTGCGGGGGCTTACACAGGTAGTAGATGGGGACGGCGATGGCGACCATGCCGAGGAACGGCAGGATCACGTGCTTGATCACGTTGAACTCCTGCGGGCGGTACTTCCGGTAGTAGAACGGCAGGGCCACGTTGGCCGCGAAGTACACGACGAGGATCAGGATGGTGCCCATCGTGCTGGACTCGAAGAAGAAGTTCAGCGCGCTCAGGCTGCCGCCGGTCCCGCCGACCCAGTGGCCGATGGCCCAGCCCAGGGTGACGGCGCTGGCGATGGCGACGAAGGTGATGATGGCGTTGACCGGCGTCCGCCGGACCGGGTGTACCTTGCCGATCCACTTCGGGAGCAGGCCTTCGCGGCCGGCGTTGAAGATCAGCCGGCACTGCGAGTTCACCGCGGCGATGAGCACGCCCAGGGTGGAGGTCAGCCCGGCCATGTACGCGATGAAGGTCAGCGGGGTCGCCACGCTGTGGGCGACGCTGATGAACGGGATCGCGGCGGCCGCGAGCGACGTGGCGTTATACCTGAAGCCGGAGACCGTGGCGTAGGCCACCAGCAGGTACGTGATCGCCATGAAGAGGATCGACATGAACACGGCCCGGGGCACGTTGCGCCGGGGGTTGGTGGTCTCCTCGGCCAGCGCCGCCGAGTTCTCCCAGCCGATGAACAAGTAGACGCCCAGCGGGAAGGCGAGGGCCAAGCCGCTGAAGTGGTTGGTGATGTGGCTGGGCTGGAAGGGCACGGTGTTCAGGTGGCCGCCGTTCTTGATCAGAACGGCGACGGAAACGACGACCAGCACCAGCAGCTCGAAGCCGAAGAAGAAGCCGGCCAGCTTGGTCGACACGGCCACGCCGCGGAACATCATCACCATGGCGGCGGCGGTAAACAGGGCGGAGAAGATGACCCAGGGGATGCTCACGCCCGTGTAGTACTGGATCATGATCGACAGGAACCCGCCGGAGATGACCAGGACCGATGAGATCGCGACGATGTACCCGGCTCCGCACATCAGGGCGGTGGTCACCGCGCTGGTGCCGCCGAAGGTTTTGCCCACGAACGTGATGAAGCCGCCGGTCGACGGGATCGCCCGGGAGAACTGCGCCAGCGTATTGCCGAGCAGCGCGATGGCGATGATCGCGGCGACGAGGACCAGGGGCGAGCCGAGGCCGGCCGCCACCACGATCCCCGCGAAGCCGAAGTAGAAGCTGTACGCCGGACCGATGTTGGCCATCGTGGAGGCGGAGATGTCGATCAGACTGAGGGCCCCGCGGTGCAGCCGTTCCGCGGACTCTGGCGCCTTCGTTTCCGTGAACGGAATGTGTGCCGCTTCGCTCATTGCTCACTCCCTCGAGGGGCTGGCTTGGGCCGTTGATTATGGCGATTTAGTACGGATCATGCGCGGGACCGGTGTTGACGGTCAACCATCGGCGCGGGCCTCCCACATGGTGAGTCTCGTCGCAGCGTTGTTCTCCCGATGCGTTGGGCTGTTCTCCCAAGGTCCTGGGTTGGTCTCCCAATGTGCGGGTTGTTCTCCCAATGTGCTGGCAAGCGCTTTCCAATTGAGCGAAACGTACCTGATGGGCGACCGGGGTGGCAAGGGTCGGTCGGGGTGGGGGTTGCGGGGTGGGGGCCTGGGTGGGGGTTTGCGGGGTGGAGGGCCTGGGTTGGGGGTTCCGAGGGTGCGCGGGTGGGCGCGGGTGTGGGGGGTGGGCGCGTGAGGCAGCCTTACGCGTCTGGGTGCGGGAGGCGGCTTAAGGCGGGTGGGTGCGGGACGGTGCTGTCGCGCAGGATGACCTCGCCGGGGACGGGGATGACGCGCGGCTGGTCCTGGCCTGGCCGGGGGGCACCGCTGGGCGACGCGCCGCTGGGCTCGGACAGGACGAGGTTCGCGGCCATCTCCCCCATCCGCTTGAGCGGTAGCCGGACGGTGGTCAGCGGCGGGTAGACGTCGCGGAGGGTGGCGATGTCG
Organism: uncultured Actinomycetes bacterium; assembly: GCA_963795795.1. GTDB lineage: Bacteria > Actinomycetota > Actinomycetes > Streptosporangiales > Streptosporangiaceae > Palsa-504. The sequence goes on from CAWCJS010000008.1 coordinate 193,570, forward strand.
TCGAAGCCGGCCAGCGCGAGGTCGGCGGGGACCTCGAGGCCGTCGGCCCTGAGCCTGGCCAGGGCGCCGAGCGCCATGACGTCGGTGACCGCGAACACGCAGTCGGGCAGGGGATCCCCCGCGGCCAGGATCGCGCTCATCGCCTCGTAGCCGCCGTCCCTGGTGAACGCCCCGTGGATCACCCTGGCCGGGTCGAGTCGCACTGACCAGGCCGCTAGCCCAGCGCGGAACCCGTCCAACCGGTCCCGCGCCGTCAGCAGGCCGCGCGGCCCGGCCAGGACGGCGAAGCTACGGTGTCCGAGCGCGACCATTGCTTTCGCCAGGGCCTCGGCGCCGGCGGCGTTCTCGGGCAGTATCGTGTCCACTTTGAGCAGGTCTTGGCCTACGCATACCGCCCGGCCGCCCGATCGAGTGAACGCGGCGATCTCTTCTCGCAGCGCGTCTCTGGCCGCGTCGTCGTCGGTGCGGCTGCCGATCAGGATCACCGCGCGCGCTCGCTGCGCGCGCATCAGCGCCACGTACTCGCGCTCGGCTGCTTCGGCGGCAGGCGTGCTCGACATGCAGACCAGTAGCTGCCTGGTTTCGGCCACCTCGATGAGGCCGGCCGCGATGGAGGAGAAGTACGGGTCGGCGATATCGTGGACGACCACCCCGATCATCGTGCTTTGCCCGGTGGCGACGGCTCTGGCCTGGAGGTTCGCCGTGTAGCCGAGCTCCGCGATCGCTGCGCGGACGCGGTCGGCGAGGTTGGTCCCGACCTGCCGAGGGCCGTCGTTGACCACCCGGGAGGCGGTGGTTAGCGACACGCCGGCCTGGTCGGCGACGTCCTGGAGCGTCACCCGCGATCCGGGCCCGGCCCGGTCTGGACGGCCTTGGCGCACCTCGTCCTCGATCTCGGTCCTGGTCGGGCTGGCTTGACCCGTTTCGCCGGGCCTGCCTAATCTGGGAAAGCACTTTCCAAGGCTCAGGCTAGCACCGCGCCGAAGGGACCCGAAGGGCTGATTTCATGACGCGCAAGGTCATCTCCGTCGCCCTGAACGGCGTCACCGGCCGGATGGGCTACCGGCAGCATCTGGTCCGGTCCCTGCTCAGCATCCGGGAGCAAGGCGGCGTCCGGCTGGACGACGGGACGACCGTCTACCCCGAACCGATCCTGGTCGGGCGTAGCGAGGAACGGCTGCGTTCTATTGCCGAACGTCATGGCCTGGGGCGATGGACCACCTCGCTGGACGAGGTGCTCGCCGACCCGTCGGTCGAGGTCTACTTCGACACCCAGGTGACCAGCGCCCGCGAGGCCAGCCTGATGAAGGCGATCGAGGCCGGCAAGCACGTCTACACGGAGAAGCCGGTGGCCGGATCGCTGGACGGGGCGCTCCGGCTGGCCAGGGCCGCGCGGGCCGCGGGCATCGTGCACGGCGTGGTACACGACAAGCTGTTCCTGCCTGGCGTGATCAAGCTGCGGCGGCTGGTCAGCGAGGGGTTTTTCGGGCGGGTGCTGTCCGTCAGGCTGGAGTTCGGGTACTGGGTGTTCGAGGGGGACGGGATCCCCGCGCAGCGGCCCTCGTGGAACTACCGGGCCGCCGACGGCGGCGGGATCGTGCTCGACATGTTCCCGCACTGGCAGTACCTGCTGACCGACCTGTTCGGGCCGGTGACCGCGCTCTACGCCAGGACCGCGACGCACGTCCCGCGGCGGTGGGAAGAGTCCGGGCTTTCTTATGACGCGACGGCGGACGATGCCGCGTACGCGGTGCTCGAGTTCGCCGACGGGGCGTTCGCCTCGGTGAACTCGTCCTGGACGGTGCGGGTGAACCGGCGTGAACTGCTCGAGCTACAGGTGGACGGGACACACGGCAGCGCGGTGGCCGGCTTGCGCCACTGCGCGGTGCAGCACCGCGTGTCCACCCCGCTGGCCGTGTGGAATCCGGACCTGCCCGACCCCATCGACTATCAGTCGCAGTGGACCGACGTGCCGGACAACATGACGTTCGACAACGGGTTCAAGGCCGAGTGGGAGCTGTTCCTCAAGAGCGCCGCCGAGGGCAGGCCGTTCACCTGGGACCTGGTTGAGGGGGCCAAGGGAGTCCAGCTGGCGGAGTTGGCGGTCCAGTCGTCGGCCGAGGGCAGGCGGTTGGTTGTGCCGGCGCTGGCGGTCTGAGGTGGCCGTGCAGATCCGGCTGCCGGGCCGGGACGAGCTGTTGGAGATTCCTTCGCCCGGCTGGGACGACCGGTACCCGCCGCCTTCCTCGCGGCGGGTGTACGCCGCTGCGCACGTGGCCGCGCGTCCTGGGCCCGATGGTGAGGTCATCGACTGGGAGTCCACCATGAGGTTCCGCGATTACCTGTGGGCTCATGGGTTCGGCGTGGCCGAGGCCATGGACACCGCGCAGCGCGGCATGGGGTTGTCGTGGGAGCAGGCTCGCGAGCTGATGGCTAGGTCGGCGGCCCGCGCGGCCGGTCGGATCAGTGGGGTGGGCACGGATCGGCTGGTCGGCGGGGTGGGTACGGATCGGCTGGTCTGCGGGGTGGGTACGGATCAGCTGGCGGACGGCGAGAGGCATTCGATCGCGCGAATCACCGGGGCCTATGCCGAGCAGATGGGGTTCGTGCAGTCGACCGGGGCGGGTGTCGTCCTGATGGCGAGCCGGGCGCTGGCGGCCAGCGCGCGGGAGGCGCGGGATTACCTCGAGGTGTACGGCGAGCTGCTGAGGCAGGCGGACCGGCCGGTGATCCTGCACTGGCTGGGCGAGGCCTTCGACCCGGCGCTGCGGGGCTACTGGGGCAGTACCGACTTCGGCGCGGCAGCGGACATGGTGCTCGAGCTGATCGAGCGGGCGGGCGGCCAGGTCGAGGGGATCAAGCTCTCGGTACTTGACGCGGGGCATGAGGTGGCGCTGCGGCGCAGGCTGCCCGCTGGGGTCCGGCTCTATACCGGCGACGACTTCAACTACGCCGAGCTCATCCGGGGAGACGCAGTGGGGCACAGCGACGCGCTGCTGGGCGCGTTCGCGGCGATCACTGCCCCGGCCGCTGCGGCGTTGGCTGCGCTCGACCGCGGCGACATCGCGGGGTATGAGGCAGCGATGGGGCCGACGGTGCCGCTCAGCAGGGCGATCTTCGAGCCGCCCACCTACCACTACAAGATCGGTGTGGCCTTCCTGGCCTGGCTGAATGGCCTGCAGCCGTGGTTCGCGATGCTCGGGGGGCTGCAGCGGCGGCGGCCCGCTCGGCATCTGATCCGCGTGTTCGAGCTGGCCGTGGCGGCGCGGGCGCTGGTCGATCCGGAGCTCGCCGCCGGGCGGATGCGTGAGCTGACCGCCACGCTCGCGGGGCCGGAACGCGTGTGACCGGGGCGGGAGGGACTGGGACGGGAGGGACTGGGACGGGTGTGACCGGGGCGGGTGTGACCGGGACGGGTGTGACCGGGGCGGGAGGGACTGGGACGGGTGTGACCGGGACGGGTGTGACCGGGACGGGTGTGACCGGGGCGGGAGGGACTGGGTTTGGCCTGGAGCGGCTCTCGCTGAACCAGGCCACGGTTAAGCACCTCAGTCTGGCCGACGCTGCGGCGCTGTGCGTGCGGCATGGGATCTCGGCCATCGGGGTGTGGCGCGACCGGGTGGCGGAGGTCGGTCTGGACCACGCAGTGGCCACGGTCCGCGGGGCCGGGCTGCACGTGTCGAGCCTGTGCCGGGGTGGGTTCTTTACCCGGGCCGACGCGGAGGGTTACCGGGCGGCCCTTGCGGACAACCGCGCAGCCGTGGCCGAGGCGGCCGAGCTCGGCGCGGACACGCTGGTCCTGGTGTGCGGTGGCCTGGTACCCGGCCGCCGGGATCTCGGGCTGGCCCGGCGCATGGTGGCCGACGCGATTGGGGACCTGGTGCCCGATGTGCAGCGGCTGGGGGTCCGGCTCGGGATCGAGGCCCTGCACCCGATGTTCTGCGCCGACCGGTCGGTCATCTGTTCGATGGGCGAGGCGGTGGACCTGGCCTTGCAGTTCCCCGCGGATGCGGTGGGCGTGGTAGTCGACACCTATAACGTCTGGTGGGACGCGCGGCTGACGGATGGGATCGCCCGCGCAGCGGGGCGGATCGTCGGCTACCAGGTGGGCGACTGGGTGCTCCCGCTGCCGCGGGACACCCTGCTCGGCCGCGGCCACGTCGGCGACGGGGTGATCGACTTCCGGCCGATCACGGCCGCCATTACGGCAGCCGGGTACGCGGGGTACGTCGAGGTCGAGATCTTTAACGCCGACGTCTGGGCCGCGCCCGCGGACCAGACGGCGACGAAGGTGCAGGAGCGGTTTGCCGCCATCCTGTAGTGCGGTTGAATCGGGTGGTGGACGATGCGCGGCAGCCCGAGGAGGACGCGGACGTCCCGGCGTTCTGTGCGGCACTGGGGATTCCGGGGCTGGCCGACGTCCACACCCACTTCCTGCCGCCGCGGATGCTGCGCCGGGTGTGGGAGTACTTCGACCGGGCCGGGCCGCTGGTCGGCGTCTCGTGGCCGATCCGGTACAAGTGGAGCGACGAGGAGCGGGTGGCACACCTGCGGGCCATCGGCGTGCGGATGTTCAGCGCGCTGGCGTACGCCCACAGGGCGGACATGGCCGCGGACCTGAACGCCTGGACCCTGGCCTTCGCCCGGGCCACACCGGGGTGCCTGCCGTCGGCGACCTTCTATCCTGAGCCCGGAGTCGCGGGCTACGTAAAGGATGCGGTGGACGCGGGCGCGCGGATCTTCAAGATCCATCTGCAGGTGGGCGGGTTCTCCCCGGCCGACCCGCGGCTCGACGAGGTATGGGGCCTGCTGGCCGAGGTTGGGGTTCCCGTCGTCGTGCATGCTGGGCACGCACCAGCGGGGACGGAACATACCGGGCCCGGGCCGTTCGGGTCGGTGCTGGCGCGACACCCAAGACTGGCTGCGATCATCGCGCACATGGGCGCGCCGGACTACGAGGCGTTCCTCGGGCTCGCCACGCGGTACGAACGGGTAGCGGTGGACACCACGATGATCTTTACGGACTTCTTCGACTCGATGGCGCCGTTTCCGGCCTCGGCCCTGCCGTTGGCGCGCGACCTCGGCCTAGCGGGCAAGGTACTGCTCGGCAGCGACTTCCCGAACATCCCCTACCCCTACGCCCGGCAGATCGCCGGTCTGGCCAGGCTCGGGATGGGCGACGAATGGCTGCGCGCCGTCTGCTGGGACAATCCCGTCGCCATGTTCGGCCGTCCGTTAAAGCATGCCTAGGTACACCCGGCCTGCTGCCCAGCGGCTCAGCCGAGCGCTGTCTAATGCCGCCTCAAGCGACGTCGGTACGCGAGAATGGTGCCGTGGCTGACTCGTTCGCCTCCCGGTTCGCAAGGGTGCGATCTGGCCTCGGACCCCTGGTGTGGGGCCTGGACCCATCCAAGGCCCTGCTCGAGGCGTGGGGACTGGGCGATGACCCCGATGGCCTGGATCGTTTCGCCGACATCGTGCTCGCCGCCGCGGACGGCATAGTGGGGCTGGTGAAACCTCAGTCGGCCTTCTTCGAGCGGCACGGCTGGCGAGGGTTCCGAACGCTGAGCCGGCTGATGGCGGACGCCCGCAGCGCCGGGCTGCTGGTCGTCTTGGACGTAAAGCGCGGTGACGTCGGCAGCACGAACGATGCCTACGCGGAGGCGTTCCTCGGTGCAGGCGCGCCGCTGGAGGCCGATGCGGTCACCGTTCACCCGTATCTCGGGCTGGCGGCGATGGAGTCCTTCGTCTCGCGGGCCGACCAGTCCGGAAGCTGCCTGCTGGTCGTTACCCGTTCCTCTAACCCTGAAGGACGGGCGATCCAGTCCGCCGTGGACGACTCCGGCCACCAGATCGATGCATGGCTGCTCCGCGAGATCGGGGCACTGAACCACACACTGGCACCTGGACAGATCGGCCCGGTCGGTGCCGTGGTCGGACCGGTATTCATGGAGCCTGAACTGGACCTGGCTAGCGCACAGGCACTGTTCTTGGCCCCTGGGATTGGCGCGCAAGGGGCGACGCCAGGGGACGTGGCCCGGGTCTTCGCGGCCTGTCCCGACCGGGTCATGCCCAGCGCGTCCAGGTCGCTACTTCTGGCCGGTCCCGATATCAGCGTGCTGAGGGACGGCGCGGCCACGATGGCAGAGGAGTTCCGCAGGCTTCTCCCAGCTAGGACAACTACTGCAGCCCTGTTCACTCCCTGAACGCAGTCACCCGAGCCGGGGGTGGTTACCCGGGTGCGGGTGGCGGGCTGTGGCTGCGGATGATCTTGCCGTCCGGGCTGCGGACCTCGCTGGTCCCGTCCGGGTGGACCGTGAGCTGCCAGCCCATCTCGTGCAGCACCACGTGATGGTGCCACCAGCAGTAGGTCTTCAGGCCCGCCAGGCTGGTGTGCCCGCCGTCCTGGCGGTGCACCACATGATGCGGCTCGCACGCGGACGCGGGCTGGTCACACCCGCCCGGGAACTGGCACGTCTGGTCCCGCAGGGCCACCAGCCGCCGCAGATGGACCGGGATGTCGTCGGTCTGCCCGACGTCCAGCGGGAGCGACGGGCCGTTCAGGCCCTTGCCGAGCAGGTTCCGGCGCAGGAACGAGGCGACGCCGCCGGGGCCGGAGACGATCTGCAGCACGGTGGCCAGGATCTGGTGCTCCAGCATGGCCAGCACCTGCGCCGCCCGGCCGGCCTGCTCGCCATGCCCGGCGCTGTGCCCGGCGTCCTGGCCGGAGTTCTGGCCCGGCCCGGCCGGGGAACTGTCCCCGGCATCGCCGCTGCCGGCGAGCGCGGACCCGGCTGCCCGTCCGCTCCGCCGCGGGCATCTGCGCCGCCGTCGGGGCCGACCCGGCCGTCGGGGCCGTCGGGGCCGGCGCGGGCGTCGAGGTCTGTGTCCGGCCCGGCCGGGGCCTGCCGGCGCAGGTGGTCGTACTGCACGCACAGGCCGACCAGCTGCTCCACCGCGCCCAGATCCAGATCGCCAATGACCACCGGGACCAGGATCGCGTCACACGCCACCCGGCGGGCCGCAGCGCCCTCCAGCCAGGCGCCGCCGTCGCCGGTGCTGACCGAGGCGGCGGCCCGCTGGCCGGCCCACCGGGCCCGGTACTCGCCGATCCACGCTTCCTGGAGCTTGGAGTCCACGTCCAGCTCGCACAGGTCCGCGAAGGTCATGTGGACCAGGGCTTTGACCGGCTGCCCGGCCCGCTGCGGCAGCAGGTTGGAGGCCAGGAGGCGCTTCATCGCCTCGGCGAGCGCGTCGTGGTAGCGCTGCGCCCGGGTCCGCAGGTCCCCGCCGCCGTTCGGGGCGGACAGCGCGTCCAGGACGGCCTGGACCATCGCGGCGCATTCGGGGGTGAGGTCGCCGCGGATGACCCCGGCGCCGTCCAGGGTCGTGTCCAGGAACAGGGCCCGGTCCAGCGCCGGATCGTTGCCGTCGGGGTCGGGCGGGACGGTCCGGGACCGGATCTCCGCGCAGATCTGGGCCAGTGCTCGCAGGTCGGCCCCGGCTCGGGCGGCGGCGACGAGGATCTCCTCGGCCTGCCCGCGGAACTCCGCCGGGATCTCCCGGGTCCACTTGGCCAGCTGCAGGGCCATGGACTTGGTGACCGCCTTGCTGCGGAGCCCGGCGAGCAGCGGCTCGTGGTCCCGGGGCAGGGCCCGCATCGCCTTGTACTCGGCGGCGTGGCCCCGGGTGACGCGGGCCATGTGGACCAGCCAGGCTCCCAGCGACCGCTGCCCGTCCGCCAGGTGCCCGTCCTTGGCGTCGTACGCGGCCAGCATCTGGGCGAGTGCCGCCGTGATCACGGCGTCGGCCTGGACCAGCTCCCGGATGTACTGGCCGAGCGCCTCGGCTGGCAACTGCGCCGCGTCGAGGTCGGCCAGGTAGCCGGCCGAGGTATGCGACATCTGGATCGCTTCGGCCGCGCTGGCCGGGACCGCCACTGCGCCCATCTTCTGTCTCACCTCCCCCGAGGTACTCTTCAGACAGCCTGTGCGTCGTTTTCGGCGTTGTGTTCTAACACAACTCTAGCAAGCCGGTCTGACATTTTCGGGTGAGCGACACGCCGAAATAATCGACTTTAGTTCGATTTACTCGGCAGTCTTAGGCCTTCAGGCGACCGGCGTGCGACAGGAGGTCGACGACACGGTCACGAGGGAGCGCTGGGGTGCGGTGGCCGTCGCGGCCGGTCATGTCCTCGTTAGCGACTAGGGCGTTGGCCACCGCTTCCTCGGTGGCCTCGACGACGGCGGTGTAGAACGGGTCGAGGTTGCTCCACGGGATGAAGGAGAGCCGCTCGAGGACCGTTGAGTCGGGGCGGAAGGCGCCGGGGTTGGCGGTGGAGAAGGCCAGGAACAGGTCGCCGGAGAAGTGGGAGCCGGTGGTGCCTGTCCTGGCCAGGCCGGCCGTGACGCGGCGGGCGAGCGCCTGGCACTGGTGCGGGAACAGGGGCGCGTCGGTCGCCACCACCGCGATGACCGATCCCGCGCCTGGGGGTGCGGCGGAGTGCTCAGCCATCGGGTTGTCGGCGGCCAGCTCCCGGCCGAGCGGGACCCCGGCCAGCATGAGTTCTCCGCGGTCGCCGAAGTTGGCCTGGAGGAAAACGCCGATCGTGTAGTCGGTGCCCGCGAAGGGGACCAGGCGCGAGGCGGTGCCGGAGCCGCCCTTGAACTCGTAGCAGTTCATCCCCGTACCGCCGCCGACCGAGCCCTCCTCCACCGGCCCCGGCCGGGCGGCCTCGATCGCGGCGATCACGGTCTGCTCGGTGACGTGGTGCCCGTTGATGTCGTTCAGCCAGCCGTCCCAGGTCTCGGCGGCCACCGGGAGCAGCCACAGTTCGGCCACCTCGGGATGGTGCGTGATCGTCCAGGCGACGATTCCGGCGTGCGCGACCCCGACCGCGTGCGTGTTGGTGATCGCGACCGGGCCGGTGAACGTGCCGGACTCGTTGATCCAGGAGACCCCGGTCATCTCGCCGTTGCCGTTCTGGGAGTGGAAGCCGGCCGCCACCGGGTCGCCGGTGCCGTCTGGGCCGCGCGGATGGATGGCGGTCACGCCGGTCCGCACGTTGTCGCCCTCGATGAGCGTGACGTATCCGACCTCGATGCCCGGCACGTCGGTGATCGCGTTCCACCGGCCGGGCCGCCCCGTGAACGGCACACCGAGCCCGCGGGCGCGCGGCTTGCCGCCCGGGGTGGCGCGGTGCTCGGCGGGCAGGCTCACGCTGTGCTCGGTGGCGGGCAAGGCTCATGCTGCGTTCGTCGGGCAGGCTCACGCTGCGCCAGCCGGGTCGGCGGGGCCAGCCGCGCTGGCCGGGGCCGGGTCGGGCGGTGCTAGCTCGCTCGAGGCGGCGTCCAGCAGGTGCCACGCCCGGCCGCGCTGCGGCAGGATCGCGATCAGCCAGTACACCAGCCCGATGCCCATGGTGATGAGGGTAACGTTCAGCAGCAGCGCGGTCTGCTTGGTGAACACGTACCCGAGGCTGATCAGCGCGAGCAGCGGCGGCAGCGGCCAGAACCGCATCTTGTACGGGCTGTGCTCGGTGGCCTTGACCGGGCGGGCCACCAGCGCCGCGATCGCGATCAGCGCGTAGTCCGCGACGAGGCTGGCGCCGGTCAGGTTGACCAGCGTGCCGAGCGAGACGGTCAGGCACAGCACCGCGCCCAGGACGCCGATGAACGCCGCGGCTACCCACGGGGACCGGTAGCGCGGGTGGATCTGCGCCACCCAGTCGCTGACCGGGCCGGGGAAGGCCTTGTCGCGCGCGGCGCTGTACAGGATTCGCGCGTAGGACAAGATGATCGCGATTGTCGCGTTGAGGATGGCCAGCACGATGCCGAGGCTCAACACGTCGTAGAGGCCGGTGTTGGACGTCCCCTCGATGAAGTACTGCATCGGGATGACGGACTGGGTTAGCTTGGCCAGCGACGGCGAGCCGACGATCGTCGCGGTCAGCGGGATCAGTTCGGCGGCAACCGTGATCACCAGCGACCACAGGATGGCCCGGGCGATGTTGCGGCCCGTACCGTGCGTTTCCTCGGCGAAGTTCACCGAGGCGTTGTAACCGTTGTAGGAGAAGATCGCCACCGCGGTGACCGCCAGCACGCCGCTGAACGCCACGCCGACCAGCAGCCCGTGCCCGCTGCCGATGGCCGGGTGGACGAGCGCTGAGAAGTGGCGCGGGTGGGAGAACCCGAGCACGGTCACGATGAGCAGGGCGACGAGCTCGATGCCCAGGAAGATGCCGGTCAGGACGGCGTTGAACCGGATCTTGAAGATGGCGAAGCCGGCCGCGAGGAGCATGAAGATCGCGCCCATGACCCGCGCGTTTACGGTCGCGATTACGCCGAAGTAGGTTCCGGCGCCGAGTGCGATCGTGGCCGGGATGAAGGCGATGAAGTCGAGGTAGAGCGCGAAGGTGATGAAGCTGACCGGTCCGGCCAGCGCGGACACCCGGCGGCTGGCGGCCGGGCCCCGGAACGAGTGCCAGACGAGGGCGTAGTCGCCGCCCGCGATCGGGAACGCTGCGGAAAGCTCCGCCCAGCACAGGCCCATGAACACGCCGACGATCGCGGCGAAGACGAACGAGGCGAACGCGCCGCTGCCCGCCTCGGCCAGGGCTACCGGCGCAATGATGAACACCGAGGCGGCCGGCGTCACCCCGGACAGCGTGATGAAGACGTTGCCGAGCACTGTGATCGACCGGGAAAGCTCCTGGCGGTAGCGCCCCGCGCCGTGCGTCGGCTGAACCTGCTCGTGTGTCTCCACGCCACGCCCCTTCCACGGTGTCCGGCAGCGGGCCGTTAGGGCCCGAACGGCTGCCTTGATCGTAGAAGCGGGTGATCATCAGCAACAACGCACATACTGTGCATTTTCAGGGCGATCCGATTCCCGTATTGTGCAGCGTGTGAGCGTGACGCTGCGTCAGATCCTGGACCTGGACGTGCTGCGCCGCGCGGGCGTGCGGGTGGTGGCGGGCGCGCAGGCGCTGGACCGCCCGGTCCGGTGGGTGCATATCGCCGAGATCGCGGACATCGCCAAGCTGATCAACGGGGGCGAGCTGCTGCTGACTACGGGCATGGGCATCGAGCGCGCGGCCAGCGCGCAGCGGCGCTACCTGGCCGAGATCGCCGAGGCGGGCGCGGCTGGCCTGGTGGTGGAGCTCGGCCGCGCGTTCGGCGAAATTCCCCCGGCCATGGTGCAGGCGGCTGCGCAGCGCGGGTTCCCGCTCATCGCGCTGGAGCGCGAGACGCGGTACATCGAGGTGACCGAGGCGGTCCATCGCGCGATCATCAGCGACCAGTACGAGCTCCTCCGCCAGGCTGAGGCGATCAGCAGGGACTTCACCGACCTGATCCTTTCCGGCGCCAACATCAGGCAGATCATCGAGCGGCTCGCGGAGATCCTCGGCAACCCGGTCGTGCTGGCCGACGCCGCGCAGCACGTGGTCGAGCTGGCGGGCCGGGGCGCGGTACTGGCGTTGTGGGAGGGGCACGCGCGGCTGGCGCACACCGAGGTGGAGCGCGGGCGGGTGCACCAGGCCGGCGGCGGTCCCTGGGTCCGGGACGCCCCCGGCGGTCCCCCGGTCCGGGAGGCCTCTGGCGGCACGGGATCTGGGAGGCCCCCGGCGGTCCTGGGGCGGTAGGAGCTCCGGACGGTCCTGGGGTGTCCGGGGAGGGCTCCGGGCGGTCCTGGGATGCTGCGGGCTCCGGACGGTCCTGGGGTGCAGGGAGGTCCGGGCGATGCTGGGGTGCTGGGGGCTCTGGGCGGGGAGGGCGAGCCGAAGTGCATGTGGGTCGGTATCTGGCTGCGGCACGAGGAGTGGGGTCGCGTGCATGTGCTGGAGACGGACCGCAAACTGGACGAGATCACCGGCCTGGTCCTCGACCGGGCCGGCGCCGCGCTCGGGCTGGCCCTGCTGTCGCAGAAGGACGCGGCGCACCTGGCCGGGCGCGCGGGGAGCGCGCTGCTCGCCGATGTGCTGGCCGGACGGCACGGCTCGGTCGCCGAGTTCCTGCGGCGGGCGCGCAGCCTCGGTGTCGACCTGACCCAGGGCCGCCTGGTCGCGCTGGTGGTGGAGGCGACGTCGCTGGCCGAGCTGGCCCGGCGCCACGCGCTGGCCGAGGAGGAGCGGCAGCGGATCAGGCTGAGCATCGCCGATGAGATCCGCCGCGCGGCCCGGGAGCGGCAGTGCGCCGCGCTGGTCGGCATGGACGCAGACCGGGTGCTCTCGATCATCGCGGTGACCGGCCACGACCCCGTGCCGGCCGTCCTGGACGAGATCGTGGAGGCGGCCGCGCGGCGGATCCGGGCGGGCGACGCGTCGCTGACCGTGGCGGCCGGGGCCGGGCGCGAGGTGGCGGCCAGCTCGCTGCAGCGGGCCCTGGAGGAGGCGGTCGAGGCGCTGGGCTTCGGCCGCAAGGCGGGCGACCGCCGGACCGTGCACCACTTCGCCGAGCTGGGCACCTACCAGCTGCTGGTCCGGCTGGCCCAGGACCCGGAGCTGGCCAGGTTCGTCGAGGCGGAGCTGAGCCCGCTGCTCGAGCACGACGCGCGGAGCCGAGCCAAGCTCATGCCCACGCTGCGCAGCTACCTCGAGCACGCGGGGCACAAGGCGCAGACGGTGCGGGCGCTGCGGGTCCAGCGGCGGACCCTGTACGCCCGGCTGGCCAGGATCGAGCGGATCATCGGCCGGGACCTGGACACCCAGGACACCAGGACGCGCCTCACGCTGGCGATCCAGGCGCTGGACCTGCTGCAGGACCGGGACTCAGGCGGGCGCGTGTTCCGTAAGCCGGGCTGGGCGTGAGGACGCGGTAGGTCAGGACGGCGGCGCAGGCGGCGACGGCCAGGGCGGGGCCAGCCAGCGCCCAGCGGGTGCCTGCCGTCGACGCGATGGCGGCGACCGCGAACGCTCCGGCCGGGACGAACCCGATGAAGCCCGCGTTGAAGGCGCTGAGCGCGTGTGCGCGCTGGGCGGCCGGGGTGGCCTGCTGCATGTACACGATCGCGCTGGCCGCGAAGAGCTGGGTCGCCGCGCCGACCACGACCAAGGTCGCGTCGTAGGCCCAGGGTGTGGGCATGACGGCGGCCAGGCCTTCGGCGACACCGAACACCAGGGCCCAGACCATGAACTCCCGCGGGCCCGGATCGCGCCGGCGGGACGAGTAGTAGGAGCCGGCGATCCCGCCCACCGCCGCGCAGGTGCCGAACAGGCCGAATCCCACCGAACCCAGGTGGAAGACCCGACGCGGCCATCAGCGGGTTGGTCACCGCGAACTGGAGGCCGAAGCCCCCGACGAGCAGCGCCAGGCCGACCGCGGCCCGGACCTCGCGCGGCAGGTCGAGCAGCCAGCGGAAGCGCCGGGCGGCGCTGCGCCGCTTCGGTCGTTTGCGGCTCGGTCTGGTCTGGGTCGGCGGCCGACCCGGCCGGACAGCCAGGTCAGGACCGCGATCACGCCGAGGAACGAGGCCGCGTCGACGAAGAAGATGGCCGTCTCGCCGGTGGCAGCGATGATGACGCCGGCGATGCCCGGCCCGGCGATCCTGGCCAGCCCGGTCACGGTGGCGAACAGGGAGGTGCCGCGGCGCAGCTCGCCCGGGCCGACCAGGTCCATCAGGAACGTCTGCCGCGCCGGGGTGTCAACGACCTGGACGCAGCCGGTCGCGAAGGAGAGGGGTACCAGGTACCAGATGCTCATCCAGCCCGCCAGCAACGGGATCCCGATGGCCAGGGACGCGCAGGCCTGCAGGGCCTGGGTGAGGCGCGCGACGCGGGCCGCCTGGTGTTTGGCCACGATGGTCCCGGCCCGCCGGGAGAACAGCAGCATCGGCAGGCATGCGGCCGCGTCGACGGCGGCCAGGGCCGCGGGGCCGCCGTACCTGAGGTGCAGGACGAGCCAGAACAGGGCGGTGAAGTTCATCATCGTGCCGGCGAGGGAAAGCACCTGCGCGGCCAGGTACCAGCGGTAGCCCTGGCCCCTCACTCCCGTTATTTCGGTCACGGGGACAAAGCTAACCGGGCGCCCAATCGGTTACGGACGGGCAGCGCATAGATCGTTCGGGATAAAGAGGTTTTGCTTTATCAGCGATCGTCGCTGAGGATCGGCTCGGGGAGGGTGCCGGCGTTGTGCTCGAGGAGCCGCCAGCGGCCGTAGCGCTGGATGAGGAGCGACCACGAGCAGTTGGACAGGGGGCCGAGCACGCCGAACAGTTCGTCCGGCATCCCGAGCAGCCGCGACATGCCCAGGCGTAGGGCGGCGCCGTGGCTGACCACCACGGCGAGGCCTTCGCCCTCGTAGCCGCCCTCGGCCAGGGCGGCGGCCGTGCGGTACAGCGCGGACGCGACCCGGTCGGCGACGACGTTGGTCGGCTCGCCGTCCGGGGGGTTCCAGTTCACGTGCTGGGCGGGATAGCGCTCGCGGATCTGGGTGTCGGTCAGGCCTTCCCAGCAGCCGCCGTGGCGTTCGCGCAGGTCCTTGTCGAGGATGACCTCGAGGCCGGTCAGCCTGGCCAGCGGCGCGGCGGTGCTCGCGGCGCGGGTCAGGTCGGAGGAGACGATCATGTCCGGGCCGAGCGCGGCGAGGAGTCTTGCGGCGCGCTCGGCCTGGGCCTCCCCGGTCGGGTCAAGCGGGACGTCGCTCTGGCCCTGGAAGCGCCGTTCGGCGTTCCACTGCGTCTGGCCGTGCCGCCAGAGCACGAGCCTGACCCGCTCGCTCAGCGCGCCCTCCCGTTATCCACCGGGGGGGTGGTGGCGGGTCGTCCGTCCCGGCCGAGGCTGACGAGCTCGGGGAGCACGATCTGGGGGCAGTCCTTCCAGATCCGTTCCAGCGCGTAGTAGGTCCGCTCCTCCGAGTGCTGCACGTGGATCACGACGTCGAGGTAGTCCAAGAGGACCCAGCGGCCCTCCCGCTCGCCCTCGCGGCGGACCAGACCCGCGCCCGCCTGGCGCATCCGCAGTTCGATCTCGTCGATGATGGACCGGACCTGCCGGTCGTTCGGCGCGGAGCAGAGCAAGAAAGCGTCGGTGATGACCAGCTGCTCGCTCACGTCATAGGCGATGATGCCGTCCGCCAACTTGTCCGCCGCCGCCAGCGCGGCGGTTTCCACAAGCTCGACGGCCCTCGGTGTGGCAGTCACGAGTGGTTGCCGGCCTCCTTCACTGGGCTCTTTCCCTTCGTTATTCTCTCACGGCGGGGTGTCATTTGGCCGCTTGAGTTACTCTGCGTCATCTTTTGCGTACAGGCCGCGCTTGGCGATGTACTGGACCACCCCGTCGGGGACCAGGTACCAGACCGGCTCGCCGGCCTCGACCCTCGCCCGGCATTCGGTCGAGGAGATGGCCAGCGCGGGGATCTCCACCAGGCTGATCTTCGCGTCGGGCAGGCCCGCGCCGGTCAGCCGGTGACCCGGCCTGGTACAGCCTACGAAATGCGCCAGAGTGAATAGTTCGTCCGCGTCGTGCCAGGTGAGGATTTCGGCCAGCGCGTCGGCGCCGGTGATGAAGAAGAACTCGTCCTCCGGCCCGGCCGAGGCGCGCAGATCGCGCAGGGTGTCGATGGTGTAGGTCGGCCCTGGCCGGTCGATGTCGACCCGGCTGACACTGAACCGCGGGTTCGACGCGGTCGCGATCACCGTCATCAGGTACCGGTCCTCGGCAGGCGAGACGACCCGGGTCTGCTTCTGGTACGGCTGCCCGGTCGGCACGAAGATGACCTCATCCAGCGAGAACGTGTGCGCGACCTCGCTGGCGGCGACCAAGTGGCCGTGGTGAACGGGATCGAACGTCCCGCCCATGACCCCAACCCTGCGCAGTTGCTGCCGCCCTCTCATGCCGTCGTATCGTACCGGCCCAAGTGGCCGGCGCTGGTGTTAGCATTCGAGATATGACTTCAGTTCCCGATCGCTCAAGGGTCCGACTGACCCAGATCTCTTCCCGTGCCTACGAGCACCCGGCGGATCGTTCGGCCCTGGTGGCCCTGCGCAAGCTGACCGGGTTCGACACGCTGTTGAAGATACTCAACGGCCTGTTCAACGAGCGGGCCATGCGGCTCCAGTTCCTGGCGAGCAGCGTGAAGGTTTCCGAGCGTCAGTTCCCGCACATCCACGAGATGCTGCGCGACGGAGCCTACATCCTCGACATGGAAAAGGTCCCCGAGCTGTTCGTCACCCAGGATCCCCTGGTGAACGCGATGGCGCTGGGCACCAACCAACCGTTCATCGTGCTCAACACCGCCGTGGTGGACCTGATGGACGCCGAGGAGCTCCGGTTCGTCATCGGGCACGAGCTCGGTCACGTCCTGTCCGGGCACGCCGTGTACCGCACCATGCTGTACAACCTGATCCAGCTCGCCACGCGGGTCGCCTGGATGCCGCTCGGGTACATCGGGCTGCGGGCGATCATCTGGGGCCTGGAGGAGTGGTACCGCAAGTCGGAGCTGTCCTGCGACCGGGCCGGGCTGCTGGCCGGGCAGGACGTCGACGCGGCGCGGCGGGCCCTGATGAAGACCGCCGGCGGTTCGCGGCTCGCCGAGATGAACGCCGACGCCTTCCACGACCAGGCGCACGAGTACGACGCGGTGCCCGACCTGCGGGACAGCCTGCTCAAGCTGCTCCAGCTGCAGGGGATGACGCACCCGTTCGCGGTCGTTCGGTTCGCCGAGCTCGATCACTGGGCGACCAGCGGGGAGTACGAGCGGATCCTCGGCGGCGACTACGTGCGCCGCGACACCGATCGCACGGCGTCCGTGAGCGAGGAGATCCGCAGCGCGGCCAAGGCCTACCAGGACTCCTGGAGCCGGTCCGAGGACCCGCTCATCGGGATGGTCCGCGGCGCGGCGGGGAACGTGGCCCGGGCCGGGAGTGGCCTGTTCGACCGGATGACCAACCGCGGCGGCGGCGGCGGAAGCAACGACGACAACTAGTTCCTAGAGGATGACCAGGTCGTCGCGGTGGACGACTTCGCGTTCGTATTCCGGGCCTAGGCGGGTGGCCAGCCAACGGGTGGAGCGGCCCATCAGGCCGGGGATCTCCGCGGCGTCGTAATTCACTAGGCCGCGCGCGACGATCTCGTTGTTCTCGTTACGTAGGTCTACGGGGTCGCCGGCCTCGAAGGTGCCGTCCACCCCGGTGATGCCCGCCGGGAGGAGGCTGGCCCGGCGGGTGACCACGGCTTCCACGGCGCCCTGGTCCAGGTGCAGGCTGCCGCGGGCGGCGGCGGCGTGGGCCAGCCAGAGGAGTCTGGTGGAGGTTCGGCGGCCACGGGCCGCGAAGTAGGTGCCGACCGGTTCGCCCGCCAGAGCTCGCTGCGCGTCGGCGGCATCGGCGACGACGGTTGGGATGCCTGCGGCGGTGGCGATCATGGCGGCCTCGACCTTCGTGGCCATGCCGCCGATACCGGGTCCGCCGCTGGGGTGGCCTAGCTTGATGCCGTCCAGGTCGGCCTTGGTGCGGACTTCGGCGATCCGCTGCGCGCCCTCGCGGCGGCGGGGGTCACCGTCGTACAGGCCGTCCACGTCGGAGAGCAGGATGAGCGCGCCCGCCCTGGTCACGTGCGCCACCAGAGCGGCGAGCCGGTCGTTGTCGCCGAACCTGATCTCGTCGGTGGCCACGGTGTCGTTCTCGTTGACCACGGGCAGCACGCCGAGTTCGAGCAGCCGGTCCAGGGTGCGCTGCGCGTTTCGGTAGTGGGTCCTGCGCATCAGGTCGTCCGCGGACAGCAGGACCTGGCCGGTGCGGATGCCGTGCCGGGCGAAGGCGGCGGTGTACCTGGCCATGAGCAGGCCCTGGCCGACGCTGGCCGCGGCCTGCTGGGTGGCCAAGTCGTTCGGGCGCCGCGAGAGCCCCAGGGGGACCAGGCCGGACGCGATCGCACCCGAGGAGACCAGGACGACCTGCGCGGCAGGGGTCGTGCCGCCGCCTGCGAGGCGGCGTTCGGCGAGGGCTTGGGCCAGGGCGGCGATCGCGTCGTCGTTGATCTGACCGTCGGCGGTGGTCAGGGACGAGGAGCCGACCTTGACCACGACCCGGGCCGCCGCGGCGATGTCCGGACGGGGGCTGTCGGTCGCGGGATCGGTCATGGGTCGGGGCGCGGGGTTGGTCGCAGGTCGGGGGGCCGGGTCACGGGGAGAGCCTGGGGTCCGTGCCGCGCGGGCCGAGCGGGCGCTTGCCA
The DNA here is from genome assembly GCA_963795795.1 of uncultured Actinomycetes bacterium. Taxonomy (GTDB): domain Bacteria; phylum Actinomycetota; class Actinomycetes; order Streptosporangiales; family Streptosporangiaceae; genus Palsa-504. The sequence continues at coordinate 211,736 of CAWCJS010000008.1, forward strand.
CCACCCCGGCGGGACCGGATCTGGGAGCCGCTGCTCATGGGGGCCCCGGGTTCCCAATCGAAGACCACCGCGTCGTCCGGGTCGCCGATCAGGACCTCGGCACCGGGCTCGGCGCCCGCCTCGGCGAGGGCCTCCTCGACGCCCAGGCGGGCCAGCCGGTCGGCTAGGTAGCCGACCGCCTCGTCGTTGCTGAAGTCGGTCTGCCTGACCCAGCGGCGGGGCTTGTCGCCGCGGATCAGGAAGCTGTCGCCGAGCCTGACCACCTCGAAGCCCAGCTCGTCGGTGGCCCGGACGGCGACCTTGACGCGCTCGGCAACCTGCTCGGCCGGGCGGGCCGCCCGATCCGCTGCGACCAGCGCCGCCATCGCGAAGCCCAGCGCGCGCAGGCCCTCCCCGGTGGCCGCGGAGATCTCGTAGACCGGGTACCCGCGGGCCTCGAGCTCAGGTTTCGCGTGATCCGCGCGCTCGCGGGCGGACGGGACGTCGACCTTGTTCAGCGCGACGAGCCTCGGCCTAGCCGCGAGGTCGACACCGGTCGCGGCGCCGTACGCGATTAGCTCCGCCTCGATGACCGCCAGGTCCGCGAGCGGGTCGCGGCCGGGGAGCTCGGTGGCGCAGTCGAGCACGTGGACCAGGATGGAGCAGCGCTCCACGTGGCGGAGGAAGTCGTGGCCGAGCCCCTTACCCTGGCTGGCGCCGGGGATCAGCCCGGGCACGTCGGCCACGACGAACTGGACGTCGCCGGCCTCCACCACGCCGAGGTTCGGGATCAGGGTGGTGAACGGGTAGTCGGCGATCTTCGGCCGGGCCGCGGACATCGCGGCGATCAGGGAGGACTTGCCGGCGTTCGGGAAGCCGACCAGCCCGACGTCCGCGACCGTCTTCAGCTCGAGGATAAGGTCGCGCTGCTCCCCCGGCTCGCCCTTGAGGGCGAACCCGGGCGCCTTGCGCCGCGGCGAGGCCAGCGCCGCGTTGCCGAGCCCGCCGCGGCCGCCGGCTGCGGCCACGAACCTGGTGCCGGTGCCGATCAGGTCGGCGAGCACCTCGCCATCCGCGGTCTTGACCTCGGTCCCGTTCGGGATCCCGATGATCAGGTCCGCGCCGTCGGCGCCCGGTGCGGTTGGAGCCCTCGCCCTGCCTGCCGTTCCCGGCGCGGCGGACCGGGCGGCGGTGGAAGTCGAGCAGGGTCGCCACGCTGGCGTCCACCCGCAGGATCACGTCGCCGCCGCGCCCGCCGTTGCCTCCGTCCGGGCCGCCGAGCGGCTTGAACTTCTCGCGGTGGACCGAGGCGCAGCCGTGCCCGCCGTGGCCCGCCTCCACCCGCAGCGTGGCCCGGTCGGCGAACTCCGCCACGGTCTTCCTCTTACTCGTTGCATGTAAAAGGCGGGCCAGGTTTGCCCGGCCCGCCTGCTGGTCGTATGGTCTCCTGCCCGGCGGGCCTACTCCGGGGGCTCGGACGACGGTTCGGCGACGATGCTCACGGCCCGGCGGCCGCGGTACTTGCCGAACTTGACCTTCCCGCCGACCAGCGCGAACAGGGTGTCATCACCGCCACGGCCGACGCCGCCGCCCGGGTGGAAGTGCGTGCCGCGCTGGCGGACGATGATCTCGCCCGCGTTCACCAGCTGGCCGCCAAAGCGCTTGACGCCGAGGCGCTGGGCCTTCGAGTCACGGCCGTTACGGCTGGATGACGCGCCCTTCTTGTGTGCCATCTCAGTCCTCCTCCGCCTTAGCCTGCGCCTTGGCCCGCGTCCTCGGCTTGGGCGCCGCCTTCGGCGCGGGGGCCTCGGTGCCGATGCTGGTGATCCGTACCTGCGTGTACTTCTGCCGGTGACCCAAACGCCGGCGGTAGCCGGTCTTGTTCTTGTAATGGATCATGTTGATCTTGGGGCCGGCGGCGTCACCGATGATGTCGGCCGTGACCTGGAAGCGGCCCACCTCGGCGGGGTCGCTGATGACCCGCTCGCCGTCGACCACCAGCAGGGCGGGCAACGTGACGGTGGAGCCAAGCTGGCCAGCCAGCTTGTCGACGGTCACGACGTCATCGAGCGCGACCTTCTCCTGCCTGCCGCCGCAGCGCACAATCGCGTACACGAAGCACTCTCTTTCGTTGCGCTTTCCTTGCGTGCCCCGGCACAACGATGTCACGACGGCGGGCTCGCTTGAACGAACGCGGGATCCCGCGCAGCGGGCTACTCCCGACCGCCAAGGCTACCAGACCTTAGCGCCCGCACGAACATGGACGGTTCCGGCAGTGCGGTCCGGTTCGGCCGACCCGGTTCGGGCGGCCGGTTAACGTGTCCACGATTCGGGAAGATGCAGGTCTAGCCCTTGGGCGGGTCTTGTAGCCTAGCATGATGGCGGAACGGCGCCGCTCGTCTGCGGCTGGTTGGAGTCGCATGGAGGGGCGATCCCGATGCGGTTGACGCCCTGGCGGGCGATGACCGCTTACCTGCTACCCGGCGTCTGCCTGGCCGGGATCCCGGCCGCGGCCGCGCTCATCACTTCGGGCGCCGCCCTCGCCGCCACCAGTTCGCAGTGCCAGCCGCTGCCCTCGGCGGCGACGCCGTCCCCCAGCGCCTCAACCCAGGCGCAGCTGTGCGTCAGCGTCCAGACCTCCCAGTCCAGCATCAAAAGCGGCCAGGCCGCGTCGTACACCGTGCAGGTCTGGGCCGTGAACGGCTCTGCCTCGGGCGTGACCGTGACGCTCACCGCATCGCCCGCCGGACAAGCGCCGACCTTTACCGGCCGCTGCCCCAGTGGGGACGGGTCGGCCACCTGCACGATCGGGGCGCTGGCCACCCCGCTGGCGCCATCGACGTACCAGATGTCGGCTCAGATCCCGGTCGCCGCTGGCGCTACATCCATCACGTCGGTGACCCTGACCGCCACGGCCGACGCTGCGACCAGCCCGGCCATGACCGCGCTGCCGACCGCGGCCGAAACCATCGGGGTCAGCGTGCCGACACCAGCGGCGAGCACGCCGGCCGCCAGCGCAACCCCGGTCAGCACGCCCCCGCCGGTGGTAACCCCCACGACCGTCCCCGCCACGGTCCCCGCGGTGGTCTCGACGCCGGCGACGACCGTGATCGCGCATCCTCTTCCCGGCAGTGCGAGCACCTCGGTGATCAGCCCGGCCGGCGCCGCCAGTGTCCTGCCCCCCGTGGCCACCATCCCCGCGGTGGTTATCGCGCCCACCTCCGCCGCAGCCACTTCGGCTTCGTCATCCGGCAACTTCACCTTGGTGGTGACCGCGGGTACCGCCGAGCGGGTGTTGTTCATCGTGGTAGGCCTGGGGCTCTTGTTCGCGGCCACCAGGCTCGGCCGACAATGGCTAGCCGCGGGCCGGGCCCAGAAGCACGGGGGAAGCACCACGAGGCAACGCAGGTCCTGGCCACCCTGGCCACCCTGGCCGCCGCGCCGGCGGCGTGCGGCTCCCGGGGAGGCCAGCCAGGACGCCATGACGGAAGCCTCGGCCGGGGGCACCGACAGCGTGGCGGCGCACAGCGGAGCCGACCCGGCCGCCGAACACCAGTCCTGAGGCCCGTCAGGGACGAACCTCAGGCCGCCAGGGGACGAACCTCAGGGCGTGGATGTAGCTGAGGTGGGCCGCGATCGGAGGCTAGCTTGACGTCAGGCTGCCCCGTCCTGGGGCCGCGGGGGCTCGGACACGGCGACAGAGGATGTGGCGGAGACTTCTGGCGCGGCCGGCGCGTGGGAGGCCGGGGATGGGCTGGAGCCGTCCGCGGATAGGCTCGCGGCTGGCCTGCGGCGGCGACGGCGGCCGTTGCCTGAACGTCCGGACTCGCCGCGCCCGTTGGGTGCCTGAGCGGCGCCCGCGGGCTCGGAGTCAGGGGACGCGCTTGCGCCCGGCCCGTCCGGCGCTGGCCCGTCTGTGGCCGACGGATCGGCCGTCTGGATGTCGGCAGGACGGGGGCGCGCGGCGATCGCGGCCGGGGTGGCCGGGGCGGACCTGGCCCCGTTGCCGCCGATTGCCGGCGCCGCGCGCGTGCACGTGGTGCGCGACCTGGCCGTCGGCCTCTGGGTCGTAGGTGATGATCACCCCGCGGCCGTTGCAGCACTCGCACGGCTGCGAGAACGCCTCGAGCAGGCCGGCGCCCACGCGCTTCCTGGTCATCTGGACCAGGCCCAGCGAGGTCACCTCGGCCACCTGGTGCTTGGTCCGGTCCCTGGCTAGGCATTCGAGCAGCCTGCGCAGCACGAGTTCCCTGTTGCTCTCCAGCACCATGTCGATGAAGTCGATGACCACGATGCCGCCCACGTCGCGCAGCCTGAGCTGACGGACGATCTCCTCCGCGGCCTCCAGGTTGTTCCTGGTGACGGTCTCCTCCAGGTTCCCGCCCTGCCCGGTGAACTTCCCGGTGTTCACGTCGATGACCGTCATGGCCTCGGTCTTGTCGATGACCAGCGATCCGCCGCTCGGCAGCCAGACCTTGCGCTCGAGGGCCTTGGCCAGCTGCTCGTCGATGCGGTATTCGGCGAACACGTCCCCGTCGTCCTGCCAGCGCGTGAGCCGGTCGGCCAGGTGCGGGGCGACGTACCTGACGTACTCGTCGACCACATCCCAGCCCTCGTCGCCGGCCACGACCAGGCTGCTGAAGTCCTCGTTGAACACATCCCTGATCACGCGGATGGTCAGGTCCGGCTCGCTGTACAGGAGGGCGGGCGAGCTGGCCGTCTTCGACTTCTTCTCGATCGCCTCCCACTGGGCGGCGAGCCTGGACACGTCGCGGGACAGTTCGTCCTCGGCCGCGCCCTCCGCGGCGGTGCGGACGATGACGCCGGCGTTCTCCGGCATGACCTGCTTGAGGATCTGCTTGAGGCGGTTCCGCTCGACGTCGGGGAGCTTGCGGCTGATGCCGGTCATCGACGAGCCGGGCACGTACACCAGGTAACGCCCGGGCAGGCTGATCATGCTGGTCAGGCGGGCGCCCTTGTGCCCCATCGGATCCTTGGTGACCTGAACGATCACCGACTGGCCGGCCTTCAGGGCCGACTCGATCCGCTTGGGCTGGCCCTCCAGGCCGCTGAGGTCGAAGTTGACTTCGCCCGCGTACAGCACCGCGTTGCGGCCCTTGCCGATATCGACGAAGGCGGCCTCCATCGACGGCAGGACGTTCTGGACCTTGCCCAGGTAGACGTTGCCGACGTAGGACTGGTGGCTGGACCGGTTCACGTAGTGCTCGACGAGCACGCCGTCCTCGAGCACGGCGATCTGGGTCCGGTCCTTGCGCTGGCGGACCACCATGGTCCGATCGACCGACTCGCGGCGGGCCAGGAACTCCGACTCGGTGATGACCGGCGGGCGCCGGCGGCCGGTGTCCCGGCCCTCGCGGCGGCGCTGCTTCTTCGCCTCGAGCCTCGTCGATCCCCTCACCGCCCGCACGTCGTCGGGGCCTGCTGGGCCAGCGGGACTGTTCGGCTCGCGGACGTGCACGACGGTGTCGGGCGGGTCGTCGGGGGTGATCGAGTCGGACCCGGCCAGGCCTTCGGCCGAGCCGCGGCGGCGCTTGCGCCTGCGCCTGCGGGCCGTGGCCTCGTCGCGCTGGTCCGCGGAGTCGGCGTCATCGCCCTCAGCCGGGGACGCGGCATCAGCGGAACCCGCCGTGCCCTGCGACCCGGAGGCCTGCGCGTCGGTCTTCTGGTCAGCGTCCTTGGCCGCGCTGGTCCGACGGCTGCGCGAGCGGGCGGCGGGGCGCCGGACCTCGGGCTGATCCGTGGCGCCCTCGGGTTCCTGGGCGCCCTGACCCGACGGTGCGCCCTGACCCGACGCGGCGGCGTCGTCGCCGTCGCCCGCGGGGTCCTGGTCGCCGGTCCGGGTGCGGCTGCGGGTCGGCCTGCGACGGCGCCTCCGCCCGGCGGCCGTGCCGTCGTCGGCAGCGTCCTCACCCGCCGCGGAGTCCGCGGTAGTCCGTGCCGGTTCGGCCCCCTCCGCGCGCGCGGAGGATCCCGCCGACCGCGTGGCGGATCCTGCCGACCGTGTGGCGGCGGGCGGTGGGCTGGCCGGGGCCGGTTCCCACGCGGTGGGGGGCGGCGGCGGCTGGAATACCACCACCGGCGGCGGCTGGAACAGCGCCGCAGGCACGCTGGGCGGTACGCCGGTTGGGCCGGCGCTCAGCTCACCGGCACCGCGGCTACCCGTCGCGTGGTCATGAAATTCTCGGTCGTTCGGCTCGTTCTCGAGCATTCGGGCAATCTCCAGTCAGGCTCCCGGGCGCGCGGGTCCGCGGCGATCCGCCTGGTGGCGGCGTACCGCGGCGGGCTCGTACACCGCGCGGGAGCACATGGTCAACGTAGGCGCAGGCGGAGCCGCCAAACCGGCCCTGAGCTCGCGCGGCTACCGCGCGAGCCCGATCGCACCCGGCCTCTATCTCGGTCTTGTTGGGGACGGCTCCCCTGCAGCACGGCAGCACCGTCATGACGCGTTCTCCAGCGTCAGCAGGGCGAGGGAGCCCTGTGCCAGCCGCGTGGTCACGGGCGGTGCGGACGGCTCGAGGTCGAATCGCTGCCGCAACGCGGTCAGCACGTCCTCGGGCCGCACAGCGGGAGCCATGTGCAGAACAACCATTCGAAGAATGGCGCAATCTTCTTCGGCCGTCGCCGGATCCGGTACGAGCACGTCCATCTCCACCACGGCCGCGCGGGCATCCAGAATCCGGACGCCCTTGTCGGTGAGGCGCTCCACCGGCGCCTCGCCGAGCGCGAGAAAGCCGGCCACGGCTCGCGCCGCGTCCGCTCGCCCCACGCCCGGAAGCACTACCCGCCACCGCGAGGCCTCCAGGGGACCAACGCCCCCGGCCAGGCCACCTTCAATGACGTCGATCACATCTATCCCATCAGGCAACGCCGCGTTCAGCCGCTGGCCGACCTGCGCCGCGGCCTCGCGGGAAGTCAGGGCGAGGCTCAGGTACTCCGCCTCACTCGCCACCCCCGTCGGGGCACCGCCCGCGTAGGAAATCTTCGGGTGCGGGGTGAACCCGGCAGAGTAAGCGATCGGCAGCCCTGCCCGGCGCACTCCCCGCTCGAAAACGCGAGCCACGTCCCTGTGGCTGGCAAAACGCATTTTCCCACGCTTAGCATAGCGAACCACCAGATACTGCACCGCAGGCAACTGTGCTGGCCTGTGGTCCGGCTCGGCCGCCACGCTACCTCCTGCCTACTACGGGAAGCAGCCGCTTCCCGTCGAGGCGCTCCCCGGTCGGCCCTACCTGGATCTCGGTCCCCATCGCAGAACAGACCCCGCATTCATAACACGGAGTCCACCGGCAATCTTCCACCTCGGCCGCGCCCCCAGGCGCGATGGAGTCCTGCCAGTCCTGCCAGAGCCAGTCGCGGTCAAGGCCCGCGTCCAGGTGATCCCAGGGGAGCACCTCACCGTAATCACGTTCGCGCGTAGTGTACCATTCAACATTTACCGGCTCGCTGGCCAGGGCCGACGCCGCGCAGCGCCGCCACCGTTCGTACGAGAAGTGCTCGCTCCACCCGTCGAACCGCGCGCCGTCCTGCCACGCGGCCAGGATCACGCGGCTCACCCGGCGGTCACCGCGCGACATCAGCCCCTCGATGAGGCCCGGCTGCCCGTCGTGGTAGCGGTACCCGATCGCCTTGCCGTAGGCGCGATCGGCGCGCAGCGCGCCGCCGAGCGCGCGCAGGCGCGCGTCGACCACCTCGGGCGCGCACTGCGCGGCCCACTGGAACGGCGTGTGCGGCTTCGGCACGAAGGCCCCGATCGACACCGTGCACCTGATGTCGTGGCGCCCGGCCGCCTCCCGGCCCGCGGCGATGACCCGGCGTGCCAGCGCCGCGATGGCGAGCACGTCCTCGTCGGTCTCGGTCGGCAGCCCGCACATGAAGTACAGCTTGATCTGGCGCCACCCGCTGGCGTACGCCGTGGTCACGGTGCGCAGCAGGTCCTCCTCGGTGACCATCTTGTTGATCACCCGGCGCATCCGCTCGGACCCGCCCTCGGGCGCGAACGTCAGGCCGGACCGGCGCCCGTTCCGGCTCAGCTCGTTGGCCAGCGTCACGTTGAACGCGTCCACCCGGGTGGACGGGAGCGACAGCCCGACGTTGGTGCCCTCGTAGCAGTCGGCCAGGTCGATGGCGATCTCGTTGATCTCGCTGTGGTCGGCGCTGGACAGCGAGAGCAGCCCGACCTCGTCGAACCCGGAGGCCGCCACGCCGCCCGCGACCATCTCACCGATCGTGGTGATCGACCGCTCGCGCACGGGCCTGGTGATCATCCCGGCCTGGCAGAACCGGCAGCCGCGCGTGCAGCCGCGGAAGATTTCCACGCTGTACCGCTCGTGCACGCTCTCCGTGATCGGGACGACAGGCGTGCGCGGGTACGGCCAGGCGTCCAGGTCCATCACCGTATGCTTCGAAACTGATGACGGAACACCTTGACGATTCGGCTTTACGTTCGATATCCTGCCGTCAGGGTGGTACGAGACGTCGTAGAAGCGAGGTACGTAAGCGATGGTCGCGAGCCGCAGCAGCAGTCCGTCCCGCCCGCCCGGCTGCCCGGCCCGCTTCCAGTCGCGAATCACGTCGGTGATCGCGAGCACGGCCTGCTCGCCGTCGCCGAGGACCACCGCGTCGAGGAAGTCCGCCACCGGCTCGGGGTTGAAGGCCGCGTGGCCCCCGGCGATTACCAGGGGGTGAGCCAACGATCGTTCGGCTGAAAAGAGGGGAATGCCGGCGAGGTCGAGCACGGTCAGCAGGTTGGTGTAGGCCATCTCGGTGGCGAAGCTGATGCCGAGCACGTCGAAGGCGCCGACGGGCCGGTGCGCGTCCACCGTGAACTGCGGGACGTGGTGCTCCCGCATGAGCGCCTCAAGGTCGGGCCACACGGCGTAGGTGCGTTCGGCCAGCACGCCAGGGCGCTCGTTCAGCACCTCGTACAGGATCTGGACGCCCTGGTTGGGCAGCCCGACCTCGTAGGCGTCGGGGTAGCACAGCGCCCACCGGACTTCGGCGCTGTCCCAGTCCTTGGTGACCGAGCCGACTTCGCCGCCGACGTACTGGATCGGCTTCCGGACGCGCGGCAGCAGTTGCTCCAGCGCGGGGTACACCGATTCGACAGGCATCACAACAGGCTATCCGAACGGGCGGTGGTGGCACGCTCTCGCCACGAGGCGGGTCCCTGGGGGGCGCGGTTCGCGGCGTTCGTCTGCCTGATGCTCGGGGGTCCCTTGGCCGGCTTGGCTCACGGCGTTCGCTGCCCCGGTGCGCTCTTACGCCTGGTAAGGATACGATTGGCGGGCTATGGGCGGACCAGACGCGCGCCCGGTCGTGGTCCTGGCCGACGACGACGAGGCGATCACGTCTAACCTGGCACCATTCCTCGACCGGGCCGGATTCACCGTGCACGTCGCGGCGGATGGTGAGGCCGCGCTGGAGCTGGTCGAGCGGCTCGACCCGGACGGCTGCGTGCTCGACGTGCTGATGCCGAAAACGGACGGGCGGGAGGTGCTGCGCCGGCTGCGGCGTGGTGGACGCTGGCTGCCCGTGGTGCTGCTGACCCAGGTGGGCGAATCGGCCGAGCGGGCGATCGCGCTCGACGAGGGCGCGGACGACTATCTGAACAAGCCGTTCGACCCGTACGAGCTCCTCGCGCGGCTGCGCGCGGTGCTGCGCCGCGCCCGGCCGGGGCGCAGGCCGCTGTCCGCGTCGCCGACGCTGCGCGCGGGTGACCTGCGGGTGGACCGGATCTCCCGCCGGGCCTGGCTGCGCGATACCGAACTCGTGCTCACCCCGAAGGCGATGCTGCTGCTCGACTACCTGCTCACCCACCCGGATGAGCTGATGACGCGGGACCGGCTGCTCGAGGTGCTGTGGGGGTTCGAGTTCCCGGTCGGGACGCGGGCGGTGGACAACCGGATCGCCGAACTGCGGCGCGCGCTGGGCGACGACCCGGCGCGCCCGGAGTGGATCGCGACCGTGCCCGGGCAGGGCTACCGGTTCGTCGCGCGGGTGGACGACCTGCGATGAGGTGGCTGCCGCCCGGCGCCGTGCTGCGCGTGCTCGCCCCTGCGCTGGTCGGGGCGGCCTTCGGGGCCGCCCTGCAGGCGACCGAACCAGGGGCCAGGCTGTATACGACGGCGTCGCCCGGCCTGGTCGCGGCAATCGCCGGGGTGCTCGCCACGTGCGTCGCGGCCTTCGTCACCCTGGCCCGCCGGCGAGGCGACGCGGCCACGGCCGCGGCTACCGAGGCCGGGGCACGGCAGGCCGCGGAGGAGGCCACCCGGGACCGGCTCCGCTTCTTCATGCGACTTGATCACGAGCTGAAGAACCCGCTGACCGCGATGCGCGCGGGACTGGCGAACGTCGAAGAGGCCGGGGTGATAGCGGTCGCGACCGCCGGGACCGCCTCGGCGCTGGCTAGCGTCTCGGTGCAGGCGGACAGGATCACGCGGCTGGTCAGCGACCTGCGCAAGCTGGCCGACCTGGAGACGCGGGAGATCGAGTCGGCACCGGTCGACCTGACCAGCCTGCTGGACGAGGTGGCCGAGGCCCTCGGCGAGATCCCCGCGGCGAGGGAGCGGATCGTCCAGGTGACCGTGCCGCGGGCGCCGTGGCCGCTGCCGCTGATCGAGGGCGACCGGGACCTGCTGTTCATCGCCGTCCAGAACCTGGTCGCCAACGCGATCAAGTTCTCCGCCTCTGGCGACACCGTGGAGGTGCGGGCCAGCGAGGACGGCGACGCGGTGCTGATCGTGGTGGCGGACACGGGGTTCGGCATCCCGGAGGACGAGATCGGGCAGGTCTGGCAGGAGTTGGCCAGGGGGCGGGCCGCGCGCAGCCTGCCGGGTACCGGCATCGGGCTCGCTGTGCGGGGTGCCGGGATTACCACGGCTAGCTCGGCGAGCACGCCCGCGACGAGTCCCGGCGCCACGGGCCACAGCGCGTCCGCGGCCGCGTCCGCGCCGGGCGCGGTCCCTTCGGCCAGTACGATCGCGCTCAGCGGATCGCTCGGCAACTTCCCGATCCCGGTCGGGGCGAAGGTAGCCGAGAATGTCGTCATCGACAAGCAGATCGTCATCCTCTTCACCCTGATCACTCCGGCGAACGTGGAAGCCTTCTACACCAAGGCGCTACCGCAGGCCGGATACACGGTCAGCGGCAGCGAATTGGTCAACGAAGCCGGCGGCACCGCGTTTATCGAGTTCTCCGGTCACGGGTACAAGGGCGACATCGCCGCGGTGGCCAACTTCACCAGCGGCGGACCCGGCGGGAGCGTACCCGGTCTGGGCCATAAGAACGTGAGCACGATCACGCTCATGCCAAAGTAGGGCAGCAGCCAGCAGCGGACGCGGGTCAGTCGAAGACGCGGTTAATCGAAAACACGGTGGCGGCGGCGGACCGACTGGAGCAGGCCGATCGCGATCATGTCGGCGAAGACGGCTGAGCCGCCGTAGGAGATGAACGGCAGCGGCAGGCCGGTGATCGGCATGATCCCGATCGTCATTCCGATGTTGACGAAGGACTGCCACGCGAACCAGATCGCGACGCCGGAGGCGACGAGCACGCCGAACAGGTCGTCCGCCCGGGCGGCGATCCGCAGCGCCCGGGCGATGACGATGCCGAGCAGCACGACGATCACGATGCACCCGACGAAGCCGAGTTCCTCGCCGGCCACGGTGAAGATGAAGTCCGTGTCCTGGGACGGGACGAAGTGGCCCGCCACGATCTGGCCGTGGAACAGGCCCGTGCCGAGCAGCCCGCCCGAGCCGACCGCGATCTTGGCCTGGGCCGCGTTGTACCCGGCGCCAGCGAGGTCGGCGGACGGGTGCAGGAACGAGGTGAACCGGGTCAGCTGGTAGGACTTCAGCACGTGCTCGTGGGCGGCTAGGTAGATCCCGCCGCCCACGAGCACGGCCAGGGCCGCGATGAGGCGCAACCGCGTCCCAGACAGCACGACCATCGCGGCGGTCACGACCACGAGGACCAGGGCCACGCCCAGGGCGGGCTCGACCGCCACCAGGGCGATCACCGGCGCGGCGCAGGCCAGCGCGATCAGGACGGACTTGATGCCGGGGGTGCCGCCCCGGGCCCGGGCGAAGACGGCGGCGATGATCAGGACAAGGGCGACCTTCGCGAACTCCGACGGCTCGACCTGGAAGCCGCCGGGCAGGTCGAACCAGGCCCGCGCGCCGTTGATGTCCTGGCCGGCGACCTTGACGGCCGCCAGCGCGAGCAGCGTCAGGGCGAAGATCCACGGCGCCAACGACCGCAGTTGACGCGAGTCGAAGAAGGTCACCACCATCATCAGGACGAGGCCGATCACCACGTTCAGCAGCTGCTTCTTCAGGTACGTGCGACCGTCGTCGCCCGCCGCGATCAGGCTCGGCTGGGTGGCCGACCAGACCAGCAGGATGCCGATCGCGCTGAGCCCGGCTACCACCACGACGAGGATCCAGTCCATCTGCCGCAGCACCGAGTTCCTGGCGAACGCCCGGGCTAGCAGGGACCGCGGGCGGCCGGCGAAGGTCCCGATCCGCGGCGCGGGGTACCCGCGCACCGTGTAGCTCGGGCTGGTCCGGCCCAGCATCATGACCCCCTGCGATAGCCGACCGGCGCGGTGATCGCCCCGGTGGACGTGATCTGCGGCAGCGAGGACGGCAGCTGACCGCCGGGCAGCGCCGCCTGGTGCCCCTCCAGGCCATAAATATCGTCCCATATCTCCCGCACCGCGGGCGCCGCCACGTCGGCGCCGTAACCGGAGTCGGGGACCATGACGACGATCACGTACTTCGGGTGGTCGCAGGGGGCGAACGAGGCGAAGACCGAGGTCGCGTTCTTGCCGAAGAGCTGGGCGGTGCCGGTCTTGCCCGCCACGCAGACCTTGTTCAGCGGGAACCCGCCGAAGGCACCGGCGGCGGTGCCCTGGGTCACCACGCCCTGGAGGGCGTCGCGGATGTAGGCCAGCGTGTTGGAGGACACCGGCAGGTGCCGGATGACCGGCGGGTTGATCGTCTGGACCACCTGGCCGGTGGACGGCGAGATCAGCGCCTCACCGATCCGCGGGCTGTACAGGGTGCCGCCGTTGGCCAGCGCCGCGTACGCGTCCGCGAGCTGGAGCGGGGTGACGGTCACGTAGCCCTGGCCGATGGCCGCGATGGCCGCCTGGCCGGGTTCCCAGACGTTGCCGTAAAGGCAGTCCTGGTACTCGATCTGCTGGACGTAGGTGCCGTTCGCCTTCCCGTACTTGCACCAGTTCTGGCCGGTGTGCGCGTTGTCCTTCCAGAGGTAGTACAGCCACTCCCGGGTGGGGATGGAGCCGGTCGACTCGGCCGGCAGGTCGATCCCCGTGTCCTGTCCGAACCCGAAGTCCAGCTCCATCTTCTGCATCTTCTGCACCGGGGCCTTTGGTGACGTGACGACGTTGGCCTTGGTGTCGTCGCCCAGGTACATGTCGTAGCCGAGCTGGTAGTACACGGTGTCGCAGGACTGGATGAGCGCCTCGGCGAAGGTCATGTCGCCCAGGCTCGGCTCGCCGTCGTTCTTGTACGTCGCGCTGCCGATGCTGAAGCTGGCGGGGCAGCTGTACAGGCCGTTCAGCGGGTACCCGTTGGCCACGGCGGCCGCGGTCGAGGTGATCTTGAAGGTGGACCCCGGGGCGTACTGGCCCTGGGTGGCCCAGTTGATGACCGGCTCCCCGTCCTTGGTGCCGAACAGGGCGCTGAACTCCTGCTGCGAGATGCCGCCGACCCACACGCTCGGGTTGTAGTCCGGGTAACTGGCCATCGCCACCACCCGGCCGGTGGTGGTCATGACGACCGCCGCCCCCTGGTTGGCGGCGTTGCCTGCGGCCCGCGACCGGTTGATCGCGCCGTTCAGCGCCTGCTGGACATCCGCCTGAAGCTGGGCGTTGAGGCTGGTCACCAGGTCATCGCCGGTGACGGGGGCGGTCTGGCTGACCGATCCCGTGACGTCGCCCGCGGCGTTGACCGAGACGACCTGGATTCCGGATTTGCCGCGGAGTTGGCTGTCGTACTGGGCCTCGAGTCCCGCTTGGCCGACCAGGTCCACGCCGGAGAAACCGGTCACTGGCAGGTGCCGGGTCGCGATCTCCTGCGGGGTAATCGGCTGGAGGTAACCGAGCACCTGCGCCGGGTTCGCCCCGTCGGGCGTGGGGTAGTCGATGACCGGCTGAACCTGGGCGGTGATGTCAGGGAACTGGCTCTGATCCTCCAGGACCTGCAGCGCCACCCGGTCGGGCACGTTCTGGTCGACCGGGATGGGCTGGTAGGGCGAGCCGGCCCAGCAGGGCTGGGCTACATGCGGGCCGCACAGCCTGGTCTTGTCGAAGAGCTTCGTGTAGCTCATGCCGAGGAGCGGAGCCAGCCGGTGCAGGACCGGCGCGGCCCCGCCGGGCTGCTGGGACAGGTCCATCATGTCCACCGAGACCACCAGCGCCGTCTGGTTGGTGACGAGCTGGCTGCCTACGTCGTCGAGGATCTGGCCGCGGACGGCGGGCACGATCACGTCCCTGGTCTGGTTCGCCGTGGCCTGCTTGGTGAACGCGGTGCTGTTCAACACCTGCAGGTAATAGAGCCTGCCGCCCAGCGCGACCAGCATGGCGAACGCCAGTAGGTAGAGCACCCACAGGCGGTGCCGCGACGCCGCGTTCATCGGTAACCTCCCGTCCGCCATGACTTCTTCTTCGTCCGCGCGCGGGGCATGTGCAGCCGGGAGGACGCTCCCGATCCGGTGGACCCGATCCGCAGGCGCGGGGTGCTCCGTCTGGTCAAGCCCCGGCCCAGTCCGCCGCCGGATAGGCCGCCGCTGGATAGCCCGCTGCCGCCCAGACCGCCGCGATAGGGCGCGGAGCGGCGCAGCCAGCCCCGGCCCGGCAGCTTTCGCCTGGCCGGGCGGCCCAGGGCCGAGCCACCCCGAGCTGAGCCGCCCAGCGCTGAGCCGCCCAGGGTCGAGCTCCCCAGGGCCGAACCGCCGAGGCTTCGGCGGCGGACGGCCGACTTGGGTCGGGACGGGGTGCGCAGCGCGGCGGTCAGCCGGGAGAGGGGGCTGCCCCGGGAGAACCGGGGCGCGTGTCCCGCAGCCGATCCGCCGGGCGATGATCGCATCGGGTTCCCCGCGCGGCGCCAGGAGGCCGGGCGGCCGAGATGCGAGGACAGCCTGAGCGAGGACGGGCGGCCCAGCGAGGACGAACGGCCCAGCGGGGAACGGCCCAGCGGGGAACGGCCCAGCGGAGAGCGGCCGAGCGGGGAAGCGGCCCAGCGGGGATGTGCGGCCGAACAGGGAACGGCCGATCCAGGACGACCCTAGGGGCGGGCGACCGAGGAAGGCGGATCGGCCTGGTGTCGATGGCCGGGCGACCTTGGTCGGCATGCCCAGCGCGGATGGCGAGCGGCTGAAGACCGATCCGCCGAGGAGCGAGCGGCCCATCCGCGTGCTGCCGAACCGGGAGCTGCGCATCCGAGGATTGCTGCCTAGGGAGCCACCGAGCAGGGAACCGCCGAGCACTCCCCCGGACGACCGGGAACTGAACCTGACCCGGGCTGGGGCGCCGAACGCGCCGGCCGCGCCACCGCCCTGGCCCGCGAAGGCGGCGCCGAGCGCGCTGCCGCCCAGCGGTCCGCCGCGCCCCAGCCGCAGGTTCGGCTCGCGCTTGGGCCTGGGTTTGCGGACGATGCTCTGGCCCCGCAGGTTGCCCAGCTTCAGGTTCGGCTCGCGCATGGGCGCCGACTTGGGCGAGGGCCGCAGGGCAGCGCTCTGACCGCGCAGGTTGCCCAGCTTGAGGTTCGGCTCGCGCATGGGCGCCGACTTGGGTGCGGACCTGAGGGCGGCGCTCTGACCGCGCAGGTTGCCCAGCTTCAGGTCGGGCTCGCGCATGGGCGCCGACTTGGGCGAGGGCCGCAGGGCGGCGCTCTGACCGCGCAGGTTGCCCAGCTTCAGGTCGGGCTCGCGCATGGAGGCCGGCCGGAGCGCCCCCGCGGTGGCGCCTGCGATGGCGCCGGCGGCCGAGCGGCCCATAAACACGGCCTGCCCGCTCTCGCGCCGCCTTCCGGCCAGGCGCAGCACCGCGGCCGCGGCGTAGAGCGCGAACGGCGCCAGGACCACGTCGTACCCGGCCGCCACGGGGAGCACGTGCTTGATGGCCGACCACGTCACGCGCGGATCGCTGAGCATGACGCCGAGCAGCGCCATCAGGGCCTCGCCCAAGACGGCGCCGACCGCCGTGACCACGATCTCGAACAGGGCCGTGTGGCCCTGCTCGGGCACTCCTTCGGAGGCCGGGCTCTCCGCCGCCAGGCCGCACAGGTATCCGATCAGGCAGAACACGAGCGCGTCCTGCCCGACGAAGTGGCTACCCGGCGGGGCCACGTCCAGCGCGAGGCCGGCCAGGAACCCGATCAGCGAGCCGAGCATCGGGCCGCCCGCCAGGGCCAGCGCGACCACCGCGAGCAGCACCAGGTCGGGCCCGGTCCCGCCGGGAAACGTGATCCGGCCCACGATGGTGACCTGGGCGATGACCGCCACCCCGGCGGCCAGGAAGGAGATCAGCCAGCGCACGTCAGCCTCCGCCTGACGCGGACGCCGTCGGGGAGGGCGAGACCGACGGGGAACCGCTGGCGGAGGGATTGATGTTTCCTGGGGAGATCGAGGCGGGCGGGGTAACGGGCGGCGGAGTGGTCGTGACCGTCACCGTGGGGGCCGGGCGCGGCAGGATCGAGATCGCCGCGCTGTGCTTGGGCACCTCCACGACGATGCCCACGACACCCAGCGCGGTGAAGGTGACGAACGGCCGGACCAGCGCCGTCTGGGTGAGGGCGTTGCCGCTGTTCTGCACGGAGATGACGGTGCCGACGGGCACGCCGGGAACCTCCGGCCGGTCGTTCACGGAGGCGTAGGTGACGACTTCCTGCCCGGGCTGCAGCACCGCGTTCGCGTCGAACAGGGTCAGCCGGAGCAGGCCGGACCCAGACATGGACTTGCCCGTCCCGGTGACCTCGCCGATCTCGCCGCTTCCGGCGACCTGCACGCCGATGAACGACGACGCGTCGCTGGCCAGCACGACGGTGCAGGTGTCCAGGCTCACCTGGGTGACTTTGCCGACGAACCCCGCGCCGTTGAGCACGGTCTCGTCGGGCTTGATCCCGTCGCTGCGCCCGACGTCCAGCGTGACGGTGTCGGCGAAATCGCCCCCGGCGGCGATCACGGTCGCGGCGACGATCCGGTACGCGCCGGCGTCGATCTGCAGGAGCTGGGCCAGCTGCCTGGATTCCGACTTGCTCAGCTCAGCCGCGCTGAGCTGAGCGCGCAGCGACGCGTTCTCCTGCTGCAGGCTGGCGATCGTGCCCTGCGACGAGGGCCCGCCGGTGATCGAGTCGAACAAGCTGGATATCGGGTTGGTGATGTCGTTGGTGACCCGTTCGATCGGCCCGAAGATCTCGGCGCCCACGTTCCGGACCGGGGACGCGCCGCCGTCACGGAAATCCAGCGTGATCAGGGCCAGGGCGATGAGCAGGAGCACGACGAGAACCGTGCGTGAACGCCGACTGTCTTGCACTGCGGCTCCTCGTCCGTCCCGTCTGCGGCCGATACGAGTCGGTATCAGCGCCTGGTGTCCGGCACCAGTACCTGGCGCAGGGTTTCGAAGTCCTCGACACACTTGCCGGTGCCGAGCACCACGGAATCGAGCGGGTTGTCCGCGACCTGCACGGGCATCCCGGTTTCCTCCCGTATGCGCGACTCTAGCCCGCGGAGCAGGGCGCCGCCGCCGGTCAGCGCGATGCCCCGGTCCATGACGTCGCCGGCCAACTCGGGCGGGCACTTGTCCAGGGTGCTCTTGACCGCGTCGATGATGAGGTTGAGCGGTTCCTCGATCGCGCGGCGGACCTCGGCGGCGGAGATCACCACGGTCTTCGGCAGGCCGCTGACCAGATCACGGCCCCGGATCTCGGCGCTGGGCTCGTCGTCGGCGGGGAACGCCGAGCCGAGGGCCATCTTGATTTCCTCGGCGGTCCGCTCGCCCAGCATGAGCGAGTACTCCTTCTTCGCGAAGGTGATGATCGCCTGGTCCATCTCGTCGCCGCCGATCCTGATGGACTGCGAGGTGACGATGCCGCCGAGGGAAATCACCGCGACCTCGGTCGTCCCGCCGCCGATGTCGACCACCATGTTCCCGGTCGGCTCGTTGATCGGCAGCCCCGCGCCGATCGCGGCCGCCATCGGCTCCTCGATGATGTAGACGCGCCGGGCGCCGGCCTGATGGCCGGCCTCCTTGACCGCGCTCTGCTCCACGCCTGTGATCCCGCTCGGGACGGCCACGACGAGCCTGGGCTTGGCGAAATAGCTGCGCTTGTGGACCTTCTGGATGAAGTACCGCAGCATCCGCTCGGTCACGTCGAAGTCGGCGATCACGCCGTCCTTGAGCGGGCGCACAGCCACGATGTTGCCGGGCGTGCGGCCGATCATGCGTTTGGCCTCGGCGCCCACGGCGACGATCTGCCCGTTGTTCGTGTTGAGCGCGACCACCGACGGTTCATTCAGAACGATCCCGCGCCCGCGCACGTACACCAGGGTGTTCGCGGTGCCGAGATCAACCGCCATGTCACGTCCGAGGAATGTCATCGCACTCATGAGGAACGGGAACCTTCCGATCCGGGCTTCGATCTGGGGAGCTTGTCAGCTTAGACCGCGCCGGAGGCGGCCTGGTTGGGTCTTTTCTTGGACAACGATGTGGCCGACCTGGCGGGTTCCGGAAGGGGATCTCGATCTCCCCCGGGCGTAGCGAGCCCCGCCGCGGGTCGATGATGCGATTCGCCACTGCCGCCAGCTTACCCATGATCTGGCCCGACGTTGGCGTGTCGGCCCAGCTACGGAGCGTGCGGGCCGGGGGCAGCGGGCGCGGAAAGCCTGCGGGCCAGCCAGATGCCGGTGATCCAGAGCGCGGCGAAAATCGCGCCGAGGGTGTACATCGCGGGGACCACGGCCCCCGCGGCGATGACCAGGGCCTGCAGGACGGTGCCCGCGATCAGCGCCCAGCTCATGCCCGGCCGTCCCACCAGTCCGCTGAGCAGGAGGGCACCTACGGCCAGGCCGCCGCCGACCCCTCCGGCGAGACCGTGACGCACGTGTTCGAGCACGATGGCGACCGGGATCGCGAGCCCGATGACGATGGCCTCCATGGCCAGGACCATGCCGCACAGTTGCCGCAGCCGCTTGGCCTCCGCCGGGCTGGCCACCAGAGCCCTGCTGCTCACGAGAGCTCACCCGCCGTGAACGAGTGACGCGCGGGCTGGCTGGCGGTCGGCTCGGGCTGCGGCTGCCCGCCCGCCGGGCCGAGCAGCTTGCGGGCGTCGCCCGCAGTGATGACCGATCCGGTGATGAGCACGCCGCTGCCGCCCGGCAGGCCCACCTCGGCCGCCTCGTCGGCGAGTGCTACCGCGTCGTCGATGGCGTCCTCGATACCGGCGGCGGATTGGACGCGGTCCTCGCCGAAGATCTCGGCCGCGATCTCGGCGGCCTGGTCGGGATCCATCGACCGGTCCGAGGAGTTATGCGTCACCACGATCTCGTCGAGCAGCGGCTCGAGCTCGGAGAGCATGGCGGGCACGTCCTTGTCCCGGCTCGCCGCGAAGACGCCGGTCAGGTGGGTAAAGGTGAACGCCTCCTCGATCGCGGCGGCCGTCGCGGCCATGCCCGCCGGGTTGTGCGCGGCGTCGAGGATGATCGTGGGACTGCGCCTGACGACCTCCAGCCGTCCGGGCGAGCTGACCATGGCGAACGCCTCGCGCACCAGATCCTGATCGAGCGCGTCCGCCTCGTCCGCTACGCCGGCGAACGCCTCGACCGCGGCCAGCGCGCAGGCCGCGTTGCCGGCCTGGTGGCTGCCGAACAGCGGCAGGTAGACGTCCTCGTAGGTGCCGCGCAGGCCGCGGAGCACGAGCTGCTGCCCGCCGATGGCCTGCTCGCGGCTCATGACGCCGAACTCCACGCCTTCCCGGGCGACCGACGCCCCCACCTCGGCGACCCGCCTGAGCAGCACTTCGGCCGCGGCGAGCGGCTGCTGCGCGAGCACCGCGACGGCTCCCGGCTTGATGATGCCGGCCTTCTGCGCGGCGATCTCCTCGATCGTGCCGCCGAGCAGCCTGGTGTGGTCGAGCGAGATCGGGGTGACGATCGCCACCGCGCCGTCCGCTACGTTCGTGGCGTCGTCCCGCCCGCCCACGCCAACCTCGAGCACCATCACGTCGACGGGCGCGTCCGCGAAGATCGCGAACGCCATGCCGGTGAGGACCTCGAAGAAGGACATCTCCACCGGGTGCCTGGCGTCCACGAGCTGCACGTACGGGATGACCTCCTCGTACGCGGTCACGAAGCGCTCCGGGTCGATCGGGGCGCCGTCCACGCAGATCCGTTCCCTGATCGACACCAGGTGCGGGCTGGTGAACCGGCCGGTCCGCAGGCCGCGGCTGCGCAGCAGCGCGTCGGTCATCCGGGCCGTGGACGTCTTGCCGTTGGTCCCCGTGATGTGGATGACGGGGCACGCGCGCTGCGGATCGCCGAGCAGGCCGACGAGCTCGGCCATCCGGTCCAGCGCCAGATCGACGGAGTGCTCAGGCCGGCGGGAGACGATCTCCTCCTCGACCTCCCGCATCCGCGCCTCGATGTCCATCGCCCCAGCCTACGTGCCGGCCGGGGCGCGGGATCACAGGGCGGCCAGGCGCCCTTCTAGGCGGGCGATGTCGGACTGCGCGGCGGCGAGGCGCTGGCGGACCTTGGCCACGACCTCGGCGGGGGCCTTGGCGGTGAAGTCGGGGTTGTCGAGCTTGCGGGCCGATTGCTCGGCCTCACCCCTGGCGGCGGCGAGATCCTTTTCCAGGCGTCGGCGCTCGGCGGCGATGTCGATGGCGCCGGCCACGTCCAGCTCGACCGTGATCCCTTCGGCGACCAGAGACGCCGAAGGGGCAAAGCCCGCCGCGGGCGGGTCGAGCCTGAGCAGGGCGCGGATCCGTTCGGCGTGCGCGGCCAGCGCGGTGTCCTCGATGCCCACCAGGGCGGCCGCCACCCGCTGGCCGGGGCGCAGGCCCTGATCCGAGCGGAACCGCCTGATCTCCGTGACCAGGCGCATCAGCGAGTTGATCTCCGCCTCGGCCGCCTCATCGCGAAGGGAGAAGGACGGCCACGGGGCCACCATGACCGACTCCCCGCCGGTCAGCGCGGTCCATAGCTCCTCGGTCACGAACGGCATGACCGGGTGCAGCAGCCGCAGCAGCTGATCGAGCACGAACCCGAGGACCTGCCTGGTCGCCTCGACCGCGTCGGTGTCGGCTGAGCTCAGGGGGACCTTGGCCAGCTCCAGGTACCAGTCGCACACCTCGTCCCAGGCGAAGTGGTACAGCGTGTCGCAGGCCTTGCCGAACTCGAACGCCTCGAACAGCTCATCCACCTCGGCGATCACCGCCGACAGCCGGGACAAGATCCAGAAGTCGGGGACCGAGTAGGCCAGGCTAGGCGCTGACGCTATCTCGGAGACGGGGGCGGGCGGGCTGGCCGGGACGTGCGCACCGTTCAGCAGGGCGAAGCGGACGGCGTTCCACAGCTTGTTGCAGAAGTTGCGCGAGCCTGCCGCCCACTCCTCGCTGATGGCGATGTCGCCGCCCGGGTTGGCCCCGCGGGCCAGGGTGAACCTGGTCGCGTCGGCGCCGAACCTGTCCATCCAGTCCAGCGGGTCGACGGTGTTGCCGCGCGACTTGGACATCTTCTTGCCGAACTGGTCGCGGACCAGGCCGTGCAGCACGACCACCCGGAACGGGACGGCGTCGTCGGGCGCTGTGTTGTCGGGCACTGTGTTGTCGGGCACCGGGTCGCGCATCGCGAACAGGCCGAACAACATCATCCGCGCGACCCAGAAGAACAAGATGTCGTACCCGGTGACGAGCACGCTGTTCGGGTAGAAGGTGCGCAGGTCCAGCGTGTCTTCGGGCCAGCCCAGGGTGGAGAAGGGCCACAGGGCGGAGGAGAACCAGGTATCCAGGACGTCGGGATCCTGGGTCCAGCCATCCGGAGGCTGCTCATCAGGGCCAACGCACAGCAAATCGCCGTTCGGTCCATAAAAAACTGGAATGCGGTGGCCCCACCAGAGCTGCCGGCTGATGCACCAGTCGTGCATGTCGTCGACCCAGCCGAAGTACCGCGCGTTCATCTCCGGCGGGTGCAGCCGGACGCGCCCGTCGCGGACCGCGTCCCCGGCGGCCTGGGCGAGCGGGCCGACGCGGACGAACCACTGCAGCGACTGGCGCGGCTCGACCGTGGTGCCGCAGCGGCTGCAGTGCCCGACCGAGTGCACGTACGGGCGCTTCTCCTCGACGATGCGGCCTTCCTCGCGCAGCGCGCGGACCACGGCGGGCCTGGCCTCGAACCGGTCCAGGCCCAGGAACGGGCCGTGCGCGGTGACCACGCCGTGCTCGTCGAGGACGGTCAGGCCGGGCAGGTTGTGGCGACGCCCGATCTCAAAGTCGTTCGGGTCATGGGCGGGAGTCACCTTGACCGCGCCGGTGCCGAAGTCGGGGTCGACGTGGTCGTCGGCAACGATCGGGATCCGCCGGCCGGTCAGCGGGAGCTCGACCGTCTTCCCGACCAGGGCGGTGTACCTCTTGTCGTCGGGGTGCACCGCGACGGCGGTGTCGCCGAGCATGGTCTCGGCGCGGGTGGTGGCGACCACGATGGAGGTGTCCCCGTCGCCGTAGCGGATCGAGACGAGCTCGCCTTCGTCGTCGCTGTGGTCCACCTCGATGTCGGACAGCGCGGTCAGGCAGCGCGGGCACCAGTTGATGATGCGTTCGGCGCGGTAGATGAGTCCGTCGTCGAAGAGGCGCTTGAAGATGGTCTGGACGGCCCGGGACAGGCCCTCGTCCATCGTGAACCGCTCGCGGGACCAGTCGACGCTGTCGCCGAGGCGGCGCATCTGGCCGCCGATCTTGCCGCCCGACTCGGCCTTCCACCGCCAGACGCGCTCGACGAACGCCTCGCGGCCGAGGTCGTGGCGGCTGAGGCCCTCCTTGGCGAGCTCGCGCTCGACGACGTTCTGGGTGGCGATCCCCGCGTGGTCCATGCCCGGGAGCCACAGCGTCTGGTAGCCCTGCATGCGACGCCGCCGGACCAGGGTGTCTATCACTGTGTGGTCCAGCGCGTGGCCGATGTGCAGCGAACCCGTGACGTTCGGCGGCGGGATGACGATGCAGTACGCGGGGCCGTCGGCGGTGGGGTCCGGGGTGAAGTAACCCGCCTTCTCCCAGCGTTCGTAGCGCGGGCCTTCCACCTCGGCGGGCGCGTACTGGGGGGGCAGGTCGATGGGGACGGGTCTGCTCACGACAGGTGAGTCTACGGCCCTGCGATGATAGGCGGGGCGCTGCTAGGCGGGGACCTCCACGACGTCCCTGACCTCCAGGGCCAAGGCAGCGGCGCCCTGGTACTTCACCGCCGCCGAGCCGTCGATGAACTGGACCTGGCCGAAGGTGTCCTTGGTGACCCAGACGCACTCGCTGGCCTCGGTGCCGCCCGTGGTGGTGGCGTAGCCGCAGATCATCTTGCCCCCGTCCGGGCCCGGCTTCACCGTGCGGCTGAACCTCAGCTGGGTCTGCTCGTAGGCGATGACCTTGTTCTCGTTGAACGTGCCCTCGTAGCCGATGAAGCTGATGGCCTGGAAGGTGCTCTCCGTCGGGCTCGTGACGGACGTCAGGTCGTACATCGCCAGCACGCCCTTGGTCACCTGACCCCCTCCGGCCGCGTGCAGCGCCTTGGCGACCGCGATGTCGGCCGCGGACAGCGTGGTGGACGCCCTGGCCGCGGCCAGGTTCAGCGGGTACTTGTTGTCCACCTTGGGGGCCTGGACGAGGGTGAACTTCGAGGCCGGGGCGGCCGCGCTGGTGCTCGTGGTGGGGGACGTGGTCGAACCGCTCGTGCTGTTCGCGCCGGTCTTGCTCAGGCGGACGACCAGCAGCACGATCACGATCACACCCAGGATGGAGGCGCCCAGGTAGAGGACCATCTTGGCGCCGCTCAGGCGGGCCTGGCGCGGACCGCCGGAGCGGGGCGGGCCGCCGGAACGCTCCGAGCGGCGGCTCGGAGCGGGGCCGGCGTCGTCGTAGGCCGGGGCCGTCGCCGGTTCGAAGGTCGGCTGGGCGTAGCTGTCCCGGCCGTACGCGTCCTGGCGGTACCCCTCCTGGGGGTAGGCGTCCTGGCTGTAACCGTTCTGGGCGTATCCGCTCTGGGAGTATCCGCTCTGGCCGTAGCCGGCCTGGCTCGAGCCGTACTGACCGTAGCCGGGCTGGCCCTGGCCGGGCTGGCCCTGGCCGGGCTGGCCGTAGGCGTCCGGTGCGTACGTGCCCTGGGTGCCGTTTTGGCCGTAGGCGTCTTGGGCGTAGGTGCCCTGGGTGCCGTTCTGGCCGTAGGCGTCCGGTGCGTAGGTGCCCTGGGTGCCGTTTTGGCCGTAGGCGTCCTGGGCGTACGAGCTCTGGGTGCCGTTCTGGCCGTAGGCGTCCGGCGGGTAAGAGCCCAGGCTGGACCCGTTCGGCAGGGAGTTTGACGACTCGTAGCCCCGCTGCTGGTAGGCGTCGGGTTGGTACCCCGGCGTGAGGTTCGGCTGGTAGGAGCGGTCGCTCTCGCCGAAGCCCGCGGAACCGCCGGACGGCGCGTAGCCCGGCGGCGAGAACGGGTCAGTCTGATATCCCGGTGCCTGGTGCGGCTGATCGGGCTCGGCGGAACTTCCGCGTGACCCCCGGCTGGGCTGCCCGTAGTCTTGCTGGCCATAATCCTGCTGGCCGTAGTCTTGCTGGCCGTACCGGTCCTGGCCGTAGCCCGGCTGGGCAGAGCCCTGCGGGCCGTATCCTGGCTGGCCGTAGTCGCGCTGGCCGGCGTCCTGGCCGTAGCTGCCCTGACCGTAGCCGCTGCCCTGACCGTAGCTGCCCTGGCCGAAGCTGTCCTGGCTACGACTGTCCTGGCTGTAGCTGGCCTGACCGTAGTCCTGACCGGGGTCGGACGGCTGCCGGTAGCTTGAGTCGCCGTACTCTCGCTGGCCGAAGACCTGCGTGCGCGAGCTGTCCTGGTCGTCGACGCCGGCCCAGGATGGCCGGCTGCCCGTGGGGCTATCGCCGCCGGGGCCGATGGCCCGCCTGGGCGCGGACGGCGGCTGGGCGGGCAGCGGGCCGGTACCCGCCTGGCTGGACGCAGCCGAGCCGCGCTCGTCCCCTGGACCCTGCCCGTAGCGGACGACCTGGCCGGGAGCGGGCGCCGACCCGTATCCGGGCTGGCCGTAGCCCCGCTGGTCGTACTCCGAAGGCGAGGAGTAGCCGGACGGCTGACCGGGGTCGGATCGCTGCCGGTAATCCGAACCCTGCTGGTAATCGGGACCCTGCTGGTAATCGGGACCCTGCTGGTAATCGGGACCTTGGCTGTAGTCGGGACTTTGGCCGTAGTCGGGCCCCTGGCTGTACGACGACCTCTGGCCGTAACCCGCGTAGTCCGAAGGCGGCCCGTAGTCGGGGCCCTGATCGTAACTGGGACCCTGGCCGTACGCCGGCGCCTGACCGTAATCCGGTCCCTGGCCGTACGACAATCCCTGACTGTAATCCGACCCCTGACTGTAATCCGACCCCTGGCCATAGGCCGGGCCTGGCCCGTAGGCCGAACCCTGACCGTAGTCCTGGCCCTGGCCGTACCCGGTCGCCTGCTCGTAGGATTGCGCCTGGTCGTAGCCGGGAAGGCCCCTTCGCCCCGCCCGAAGAACTCCCTCGCCGGATCGCATAGCCCGGTAGCCGCCGGTCGACTGGCCTGACGGAAAGTCCTGATCGTCTGAGTCGCCGGACCCGTCAGGGTCCGGACGCCGGTCCCAGCTACCCGTGGGGGCGTCCCAACTACTCATCGGTGCTCTATTCCCCGTCGCTATGGAAGACGGCTGCTTGTCAGCGTCCGAGATCCTGGCGTGGCGGGAAACCGCGCCAGTACTTACGCGATATCCAAGGAGGCTACATTGGAATTTCGCTGATCATGGGCAATACCCCCAAAGTCGGCACCGGGCTGACGGCGGGGAGACACTGCGGAACCCCAGGCTAATCCGCATATACCGAACGAGTGTGTGACAGGCGGACGGGCCGCTGTCGCGGTTGGGGTCGGTCGGGACGCCTCAGGCGGACTTCTCGCGCGGCGTACGCCGGGTGACGTCCCTGGGCACGATCGTCGGGTTGACGTTCTCGAGCACCGCTTCGCGCGTGATCACGACGCGCTCGACGTCCTTGCGGCTCGGCACCTCGTACATGACCGACAGCAGCACTTCTTCCATGATCGCGCGCAGCCCGCGCGCGCCGGTGCCGCGCAGGTTCGCC
This sequence comes from uncultured Actinomycetes bacterium, assembly GCA_963795795.1. GTDB lineage: Bacteria > Actinomycetota > Actinomycetes > Streptosporangiales > Streptosporangiaceae > Palsa-504. The sequence goes on from CAWCJS010000008.1 coordinate 238,111, forward strand.
TGGTCGGCGATGGCGTCCAGGGAGTCCGGGGTGAACTCCAGGTCCACGCCGTCCAGCTCGAACAGCCGGCGGTACTGCTTGACCAGCGCGTTGCGCGGCTCGGTCAGGATCTGGATGAGCGCCTCGCGGTCGAGGTTGTGCACGCTGGTGATGACCGGAAGCCGCCCGACGAACTCCGGGATCATGCCGAACTTAAGCAGGTCTTCCGGCATGACGTCGGCAAACTGGTCGCTGGTCGCGTTCGCGTTCCTGACCCGGAGCTTCGCGTTGAACCCCATCCCGTTGTGACCGGAACGCTGCTCGATGATCTTCTCCAGGCCGGCGAACGCCCCGCCGCAGATGAACAGCACGTTGGTGGTGTCGATCTGGATGAACTCCTGGTGCGGGTGCTTGCGTCCGCCCTGCGGCGGGACCGACGCGGTGGTTCCCTCCAGGATCTTCAGCAGGGCCTGCTGCACGCCCTCGCCGGATACGTCGCGGGTGATCGAGGGGTTCTCGCTCTTGCGGGCGATCTTGTCGATCTCGTCGATGTAGATGATGCCCGTCTCGGCCTTCTTGACGTCGTAATCCGCCGCCTGGATCAGCTTGAGCAGGATGTTCTCGACGTCTTCGCCGACGTAGCCCGCCTCGGTCAGCGCGGTGGCGTCGGCGATCGCGAACGGCACGTTGAGCAACCGGGCCAGCGTCTGGGCCAGCAGGGTCTTGCCCGAGCCGGTCGGGCCCAGCAGCAAGATGTTGGACTTGGCCAGCTCGACGCCCTCGTCGCCCGGCCGGTCATCGCCCGACTGGACGCGCTTGTAGTGGTTGTACACCGCGACCGAAAGGGCCTTCTTCGCCTTGTCCTGGCCGATCACGTACGCGTCGAGGAACTCGTAGATCTCGCGCGGCTTGGGCAGGCTGTCCCACCGGAACTCGGCGGGCTCGGCTAGCTCTTCCTCGATGATCTCGTTGCAAAGATCGATGCACTCGTCACAGATGTACACGCCCGGCCCGGCGATGAGCTTCTTGACCTGCTTCTGACTCTTACCGCAGAACGAGCACTTCAGCAGGTCCCCACCGTCACCGATGCGTGCCACCCAGATACTCCTTTACGTGGGGCCTGCCGGGACGGCCGTACTGGCCGTCTTCGGCGGGCGTGTCCCGCGGGGCCGTCAAGAGCTTGCGTATCGACGGTACCGCCTGCTGGGCCTGATGGACACCATCAAACCCTGCGGCGGGCTGTGAGGGAAGAGTTGAATTCTCCCCGGTAAGGATGACATTACCTCTACCGCGCGTTCGCTGCCGCGCTTGATCATGGTCAGGACCTCGTCGATGAGGCCGTACTCCTTGGCGTCTTCGGCGGTGAGGAACTTGTCACGCTCGATGTCGCGCCGGATCAGCTCCTCGTCCCGGCCGGTGTGCCTGGCCAGGATGACCTCCATGGCCGCGCGCATCCGCATGATCTCGCGGGCCTGGATCTCCATGTCGGTGGACTGGCCGTAGCCGCCCTCGGTGGCCGGCTGGTGGATGAGGATGCGCGCGTTCGGCAGCGCCATCCGCTTGCCCTTGGTTCCCGCCGACAGGATCACCGCCGCCGCGGAGGCGGCCTGGCCGATGCAGCACGTCGTGATGTCGGGCTGGATGAACTGCATCGTGTCGTAGATCGCCATCATCGACGTCATCGACCCGCCGGGCGAGTTGATGTACATCGTGATGTCGCGGTCCGGGTCGATGGCCTCCAGGGTCAGCAGCTGGGCCATCACGTCGTTGGCGGAGGCGTCGTCGATCTGGACGCCGAGGAAGATGATCCGTTCCTCGAAGAGCTTGTTGTACGGGTTCATCTCCTTGATGCCGTACGAGGTGCGCTCTACGAAGGACGGCAGCACGTACCTTGACTGCGGGGCCAGCGGGGCTGCCTGCGGGCTCCACAAGCGGGATTCGGTCACGTTCGGCTCCTTACGCTCCGGACCGGTGGACCAGGGGTGGCTGATCAATGCTCGGCTTCGTCACGAGGCGAGCCCCTCGGGGACCTCGATGGCGCTGCGGATTACCTGGTCGACGAAGCCGTACTCCTTGGCTTCCTCGGCGGTGAACCAGCGGTCGCGGTCGGCGTCCTTCTCGATCTGCTCGAGCGGCTGCCCGGTGTGGTAGGCGGTGCGCTCGAACAGCGTGCGCTTGATGTACAGCATCTGCTCGGCCTGGATCCTGATGTCGGACGCGGTGCCGCCGATGCCGCCGGACGGCTGGTGCATCAGGATCTGCGCGTGCGGCAGCGCGTACCGCTTGCCTGGCGCGCCCGCGGTCAGCAGGAACTGGCCCATCGATGCGGCCATCCCCATCGCGTACGTGGCGATGTCGTTGGGGACGTACTGCATGATGTCGTAAATCGCCATCCCCGCGTAGACCGAGCCGCCCGGGGAGTTGATGTAGATGCTGATGTCGCGCTTGGCGTCCTCGGAAGAGAGAAGGACGATCTCGCCGCAGATGCGGTTAGCGATGTCGTCGTCCACCTGCTGACCGAGGAAGATGATGCGGTGCCGCAGCAGCCGCTGGAACAACTGGTCCCCGAACGGCAGGACCGGCGGCTCGGCGGCGGCCACGATCGACGGTACCGCCAGCGACGGGGCCGCGGAAGGCGCTGGCGTCCACAAGGGCTCAGACACGATGTCACCTGCTCCAGTCTGGTGTCGTTGCAAGGACCATAACTCCGGCGTGGAGCCCGATCGTCCCGGGCAGGGCCCTGTTCGCTACCGGCGCACGCAGGCGGCGCGGGTTATGGCCGGAGGCTTCCGATTAGGACTCGTCGTCCTCGTCCGAGTCCGTTTCGGCGGATTCGCCGGAACTGCCTGGCGCGGTCAGGTTGGCCTTGACGTCGACCGGGTGGCCGGAGGGATCGGTCACCTTGACGCGCTCCGCGATCAGGTTGATGGCCTTGCGCCGCAGCAGTTCGCCGGCGGTGGAGGAGAGCTGGTCGTTCTCGGCGAGCTGCCGGTACAGGCGTTCCGGCGGGACGCCGATCTGCTCCGCCTGCCGATCGATGTAGTCGACGAGCTCGGCCTCATCCACGCTGAGCTCTTCCTCGCGGGCCAGCTGGTCCAGCACCAGGGTGACCTTGACCGCGCGCCGGGCCCGGCGCTGCAGGTCGAGCTCGAACTGCTCCTGCGTCTGGCTGGTCATCTCCAGGTAGCCGTCCATGGTGGCGCCCGCCCGGTCCAGCTGCTCCAGGATCGACTCCCGGTTGTGGTCGGCTTCCTGCTGCACGACGGCCTCGGGCAGCGGGATGTCGATCTTGTCGAGCAGCGCGTCGAGGGCGCGGTCCCGCGCCTGGACCACCTGCTGCACGCCCTTCATCCGCTCCAGCTGGGCCCGAGTGTCCGCGCGCAGCTCGCCGAGGGTGTCGAACTCGCTGGCCAGCTGGGCGAAGTCGTCGTCGAGGCCGGGCACTTCCTTGACCTTGACGCTGTGCACGGTCACCGTCACGTCGGCCACGCGCCCGGCGAACTCGCCGCCCGCGAGTTCGGTGGTGAAGGTCGAGGAGTCCCCGGACGACATGCCGATCAGGGCCTGGTCAAGCCCGTCCAGCAGCGATCCGCTGCCGACCTGGTAGGACAGGCCGCTCGCCTGCGCGTCCTCGACCGGCTTGCCGTCCACCGAGGCGGACAGGTCGATCGACACGTAGTCGTCGTTTTCCACGGGCCGCTGCACGGCCTTCAGCGAGGCGAACCGCTCCTGCAGCGAGCCAAGGTACTCGGCCACCTCGTCGGGGCTGACCAGAGTGTCGTCAACGGTCACGGCCAGGCTGCTCAGATCGGGCAGGTCGAACTTGGGCCGGATGTCGACCTCGATGGTGAAGGTCAGATCCTTGCCGTACTCGATGTTGGTGATCTCCACGTCGGGCTGGCCGATGGCGTAGATGTCGCCTTCGGCCACCGCCTTGGCGTACAGGTCGGGCATCGCGTCGTTGACGGCCTGGCCGAGGATGACGTCCCGGCCTACCCGGTTGTCAAGCACCGGCGGCGGGACGCGGCCGGGGCGGAAGCCGGGGATGCGGACCTGACGTCCGACCTCACGGTAGGTCTTGTCGAGGCTGGGCTTCAGCTCATCGAACGGCACCTCGACGCTCAACCGGACACGCGTCGGGCTCAGCTCTTCGACGTCAGTCTTCACGTCGGCTTCACTCCGGAGATTCGGGATGGTCACCCAGCGCTGGATCGCTGAGCGGTCTAGGCCGCCAGTCTAGGGGCTACCGGACCTTGACCACGCGCACTGCAGGAGGCTCACGCCGCTGCCTGCGCTCGTCCCCGATTATCAGGTGCAGCACCCAGCTCACCAGACCCACGATGATTGCGCCCCAGAAGGCCGGCCAGAAGCCGGTCACGTGGAACGGCAACGTGAGATCGCCGGCGACGACGCTGGTCAGCCAGAGGAGCAGACCGTTGACGACGAGCGCGGCGAGGCCGAGCGTCAGCACGTAGAACGCGCAGCCGATGACCTTGATCAGCGGCTTGAGTATCGCGTTGATGACGCCGAAGATCGCGGCCACGCCCAGCAGCGTGCCCGTCTTCGACCAGTCGCTCCCGGCGAGCAGTTGAATTCCGGGGACCACCCAGGTCGCGACCGCCAGGGCAGCGGCGGAGACCACCACCCGAAGAATGAACCTCATGACTCCAGATATTACTCGAATTTTGGGTTGGGCGGGCAAGAGGGCTTGGGGAAGGGGCTGGGTTGGGCGGGCAAGAGGGCTTGGGTTGGGCGGGCAAGAGGGTTTGGGTTGGGCGGGCAAGACGGTTTGGCGTTTCGGCTGGAATCCTGCGGGAGGATTCGGGCTTTCGGGAGGATCGGGGGGATTATGGTGCACCAAATCCTCCCGGGAACCCAGATCCTCCCGGGTAATCCGGAGGCCGGCGGCTCGATGGTCGGCCGGGGCCGATTAGGCGCTGGAGGCGGGGTCGCCGCGGAAGAGGCGGCGGTAGGCGTTGGGGGTAGTGCCGCGCCAGATGCGGAAGTGGTGGCGCAGGGCGGTCGCGTTGCCGAAGCCGGCGCGGTCGGCGATGGCGTCTACGGTCTCGTCGGTCTCCTCCAGCAGCTGCTGGGCCAGCAGGATGCGCTGCCCGATGAGCCAGCGCTGCGGGGTGGTCCCGGTGTCCTGGACGAAGCGGCGGGCGAAGGTCCGCTCGGACATGTTCGCGCGCAGGGCGAGCTGGCGGACGGAGAGCGGCTGGTCGAGGTGGGCCCGCAGCCATTCCAGCAGGTCGCGCAGCGACCCGTCGCAGGAAGGAGCGATGGGCTGCTCGACGTACTGGGCCTGGCCGCCGTCGCGGTGCGGCGGGACCACCATGCGCCGGGCGATGCCGTTGGCGACCCGGGAGCCCTGTTCCTTCCTGACCAGGTAAAGGCAGGCGTCGATGCCGGCCGCGGTGCCCGCGCTGCTGATCACCGGGTCGTCGTCCACGTACAGGACGTCAGGGTCGACCTTGGCCTCGGGGTAGCGGCGGGCCAGTTGGTCCGCGTGCCGCCAGTGCGTGGTGCAGCGGCGGCCGTCGAGCAGGCCGGCCTCGCCCAGGATGAACGCTCCGCTGCAGATGCTCAGCACCCGCGCGCCGCGGCCGACCGCGCGACGGAGCGCGTCGAGCAGGTCCGCGGGGAACTCCTGTGGCGCGCGGGGGGCCCCACTGGAGACGTGCCCCAGGCGCTGATCACTGACGGCGGGCAGCGCGATCAGGTCCGCCTCCTCCAGGCGCTCGAGGCCGCAGGGCGGCGAGATGGTGAAGTCGATGTGCGCCCGGATCGGCGGCGGCTCCCCGGCGACCACGGCGAAGTCGTAGGAGGGCAGCCCGTCGTCCGTCCGGTCGACCCCGAAGACCTCGCAGATCGTGCCGAACTCGAACGGCAGGAAGCCGTTGACGACCACGACGGCGATGTTGCGGAGCATGCCTCAAGTATGCCCCCAGACATGGCAGGATGTCGTGTCAATACGGCGTTACTGCCACTTCCGGGCGTCGCGAGCTGGACATACTCTGGAGGTATGGCTTCCCGGATTGTCCGCGTGGCCCGTCGGGTCCGCAATGGGTTCATCAGGTTTCATCACGCCAACCAGCTGGCCAATACGCTTCTACTCTCGCGCGGCTTGGTCGAGACGGATCGGGCGCCGGACTCCTACGCCGAGTTCCTGCTCCGCGCTCCGGGCGCGGCCGTGCACGAACCGCCGGCGCGCCGACGATAGGTCCTACTGGGTGACTTCGGCCAGCATGCGGCGCAGGTAGTCGGCCCACTCCTGATCACCGGTCACCCGGACGGCGTCGTCGCCGGCCCGGCCCCACAGCCAGCGCAGCATCTCCTCGGGCGCCGCCTGGATCGCTACCCGCGGCTGGTCGGTGGCCCCGTCCTCCACGGGGACCCCGCGGGGCGACGGCCGAACGGTCCACGCCGTCTGGCCGGCCGTGACCTCGATGGCGTCCCGGCTGCCTTCGCCGGCCAGGTGGCCGCCCGGAAGCTGCGAGAACTCGTCGGGCCAGTGGACCGAGTCGTAGGCGAGCATGCGCTTCAGCACCTCGTCCACGCCGTCGACGGCCAGGTCGTCGGGCACGGGCGTGACGGGCAGGCCCGCGGCCTGCTCGGCGTCGATCCGGTGGATCACCGTCTCCTGCGCCATCCGCCGGATCCAGAACGCCACCGTCTGATCCGGGTCGTACCAGGTCGGCGTGGGGTCGCTCGGCGCGCGCTGGCTGAACTCGGCCATCAGCTCGCCGTAGGTCCGCTCGAGGAGCGGGAGCAGCGGCTCGTCGTCCAGGCCCGGCGGCGGCCACGGCTCGGGTATCTGACCCGTCCGCATGCTGGTCGCCTTGTGCAGGTAGACCATGGCGACGTGCGAGACGAGGTCGCCCATGGTCCAGCCGGGGCAGCCCGGCACCGGCGCGGTCAGCGCGGTGGCCGCCGCGGCGTCGCGCAGGCTCGTGTAGTCGGATGACAGGCATTCGAGATATCGCGAATCGTCCACGCGGGTACTCTGCCACGGACCGTCGGCCTGCGAAGGAAGAGCGGCGCGGGAGAGGAACACAACGCCGTTCGGGATAAGAAAAAATAGTGGGGTGACCGGAGGCCAGAACTGATCAGGTCGCACGCTGCGGCGGTGTGGGCTGCGGTGGTGCCCGACTGGCTGGCCGAGGTGGTGCGGCCCAAGCCGGCGCCGCTGCCGTGGCCGGACATGATCCGCGCGGCGCTGGCCATCTGCGTGCCGCTCTCGGTGGGCTTCGCCGTGGGGCGGGGGACGATCGGGGTGCTGCCTGCCATGGGCGGGCTGATGGGCACGATGTCCGACACCGGCGGGTCGTACGTGAACCGGGTCAAGCGGGTCACCGCCGCGGCGGTCCTCGGCGGCGCCGCGGGCCTGGCCATCGGGTCCGTGATCCACGGGCACGGGTGGATCGCCGTGCTGGCGCTCACGCTGCTCGCGGGGGTCTCCGGCGCGATCAGCGCGCTGGGCGACATCGGCTCCGCGACCGGGCTGCAGCTGCTGGTGTACGCCACGCTCGGCCTCGGGCCGCTGGGCGCGCAGCGGCCGGTCTGGCACACGGTCGCGGGCTTCGTGGTGGGAGCCGCGTGGGCGCTCATCCTGATCCTGCCCGGGTGGCTGCTTTCCCCGCACGGCCAGGAGGAGCGCGACGTCGCGGCGGTGTACCAGGCGGTGGCGGACCTGCTGAGTTCGCCGCCTTCCGGGTTCGCAGGGCGGCGGCAGGCGCTGACCGGCGCGCTCAGCACCGCGTACGACACGCTGCTGCGCGGCAGGTCGACCGCGGCCGGGCGGAGCCGGGCGGCGATGCGCCTGGTCGCGCTGCTGAACGCCAGCCACCTGCTCGCCGAGGCGGCCGCGGCGCTCGGGGTGGCCGGGACGCCGCCGCCGCCGGGAGTCGTCGCGGCCGTTTCTGGGTTGGCCGACGCCATCAGGTCCGGGACCCCGCCGCCGGCGATCCCGGCGGCCTGGGACGACAGCCCGGGCGCGCTTGCGCTGCGCGACGCCATGGCGGGCGTGGCGCGGCTGCTGTCTGGTGGGTGGGCGCCTGAGCCTCCGGCTAGGTTGCCCGGGCGGGAGCGGTTCGCCCGGATCGTTGAGCGGATGGCGGGGGTGCTGGACCGGGTGGTGGAGGCGTTCGGCGGGGGGACGCTCACCCGGCTGTTCACGGTGCGGCTGATGATCTGCATCGGCGTGGCCGGAGTGGTGACCGAGGTACTGCCGCTGCAGCGGTCCTACTGGGTGCCGCTCACCGTAGCCCTCGTGCTCAAGCCGGACTACGGCTCGGTGTTCGGGCGCGCGGTGCAGCGGGGCATCGGGACGATCGTCGGCGCGGTGGCGGGCGCGGTGCTGCTCGTCCTGGTGCACGGGACCTGGCTGCTGATCCCGTTCGCGGTGCTGGCCTCGCTGCTGCCCTACGGGCGCAAGAGGAACTACGGGCTGATGACCACGTTCCTCACGCCGCTGGTGGTGGTGCTGATCGACCTGCTCAGCCCGGCCGGGTGGCGGCTCGCCGAGGACCGGCTGCTCGACTCGCTGATCGGGTGCGCCATCGCGCTGGTCATCGGGTTCGCGCCCTGGCCGATGACCTGGTACGCGCACCTGCCCCGGGAGTTCGCGGAGGCGGCCCTGGATGTCGCCCTTTACATGGAGGAGGCGCTTGGGGCGCCGGGTGTTGGTGTTGCTGGCGCGGGGTCGAGGGGCGGTGGCGGGCGGGTCCCCGTTCGGGCGCGGACGCGGTGGGCGGCGTACCGGGCCCTGGCCGACGTGCGGACGGAGTTCCAGCGGACGATGGCCGAGCCGCCCGCGATCAGCCGGCGGGCGACCGCGTTTTATCCCGCGCTGGTGGGCCTGGAGCGGGTGATGGACGCCACCGCCGCGACGGCGCTCAGCGTGAGCCGGAGCGGCGCGCAGGTTCCTCAGGCCGAGGTGCGGCAGCTGACCGCGGCGCTGCGCGCGGTGAGCGAGGTGGCCGCGACCGGAACTTCGTTGGGGAAGCCGCCCGGGCTGCCCGACGATGAGGTGCTCAAGCCCGTGATCGAGGCCGTCCGGGCGCTCCTGGGCGTCCTGGGCAGCGGCCGGGCCGGGTGAGGTGCGCCGCGGTACGGCACACGATCAACCCGGCCCGGGTGTCGCGATGGGTTATGACTGCTGGGCCCACTCGAGGGTGAACGGTCCTTCGTAGGGCGGGTTCGCGTTGCTGCCGTTCTCGTTGTAACCGTCGAACTTGATGTACAGCGTCAGGCCGGCGCTCATGGTGCCGGTGATGATGGTGGCGCCCGCTTCCCCGGCCGGGCAGAGGTCCAGGCCGGGGCCAGGCCCGAACTCGGTCGCGTTGCTGACCGTGTCGCCCGTGAACAGCCCGATCAACCCGTAGACGCCGGGGTTGGCGCTGCAGGTGTCGAACTGGTACGACCCGGTGACGGGGACGGTCCACTTGTACCAGACCGATGCGCCGCCGCGGGTGTCCTGGATGTTCTGCTCACCCGGCTCCACGGTAGCGCCCACGTTGGTCCCGGTCACCGACCCCGAGGTGCCGCTGATCTGCTGCGCGTTGGCGAAGTTGTCGTTGGCGGGCGGGCGGCCGGAGGGGGCGTGCGGGGTGATCTTGGCGGTGCGCTGCGACGGCTGGCTGGTGCCGCCGGCGGCGTTGGTCGCGGTGACCGTGAAGTCGTACTTGGTTCCGTCGGTCAGGCCGGTGACCAGGATCGGGCAGGACGACCCGGTCGCGGTGATGCCGCCGGGGCTGGAGGTCACGGTGTAGGAGACGATCGGGCTGCCGCCGTCACTGGCGGGCGGCAGGCAGGACACGTACGCCGCCCCGTCCAGCGTCGCCGCGCCAGGGACCTGCGGCGGGCTCGGAATCGGCGCCGGGGTAACCGGGTTGGAGGGCGCCGACGCCGGGCCGTTGCCCACCGCGTTGGTGGCGTAGACGGTGAAGGTGTAGCTGGTGCCGACGGTCAGGCCGGTGACCTGGATACCGGAGGCTGTGCCGGTGCCGGTGATGCCGCCGGGGCTGGAGACCGCGGTGTAGCTGAGGACCGGCCGGCCGCCGTTGCTGGCGGGCTTGGTGAAGGTGAGGTTCACCGTACCGGTGGTGGCGCCGCCGGAGGTCGCGTTGGTCGCGGTGACGTTGGCCGGCGCGCCGGGCACGGTGGCCGGGGTGACTTCCTTGTGGTCTGACTGCGGACCGGTGCCCGCCGTGTTCGTGGCGTCGACGGTGACGGTGTAGTTGGTGCCGTTGGTCAGGCCGGTGACCGTGATCGGGCTCGTGGTACCGGTGGCCGTGATGCCGGGCCCGGTCGTGACGCCCGCCCCGGCCCGGGCCGTGACGGTGTAGGACACGGGCGGGTTGCCCCGCTTCACGTCGGCCTGCGACGGGGTGAAGGTGACGGTGGCGCTGCTGTTGCCCGGGGTCGCGCCCGTGATCTTCGGCGCACCCGGGAGGTGGTAGGGGACCACCGCGCCGGGCAACTCCACGACCTGGGCGACGAAGGTCTCGACGGCGAAGACGTCGCCGACGCCGTCCACCGCCACCGCCCACGGGTCCGCCAGCCCGGTGGCCAGCGTGACCTCGCTGGTGAATCCGGTCGGTCCGCGCAGCAGTTCCACCACCTGCTGGCCGGCGTCGTCGCTGACGATCAAGTCCCCGGCGCCGTCGACCGCCACCCCCGTGGGGGCGATCGTTCCGGTGAACGGCAGCGTGACCTGGGCGCCGTAACCGGTGTTCCCGTTCGGCAGCTCCACCACCCGGCGGCTGCCGTAGTCGGCGACGAACACGTCCCCGGCGCCGTCCACCGCGATCCCCATCGGGCCGTTCAGCCCGGTGAACGGCAGCGTGACCTGGGTGCCGTACCCGCTGGGCCCGTGCAGCAGCTCCACCACCCGGTTGTTGCCGGAGTCGGCGACGAACACGTCCCCAAAGCCATCCACCGCTACGCCCATCGGGTTGTTCAGCCCGGTGATCGGCAGGTCGAACTCGCTGCCGGTCGCCGGCAGCTCCGTCACGTAGTTGGATGAGTCGTCGGTGAACAGGTCCCCGGCGGTGTCCACCGCCAGGCCCTTCGGCTGGTACACGTCGTAGAACCGCGACCATTCCTGGCTGCCGTAGCCGTTGGGACCGTAGGGCACTTCGACTACCGCGCTGTCATCGGTGCTGGTGACAAAGACGTTCCCGGTGGGGTCCACCGCCACCCCGCTCGGGCTAAGCAGGTAGTTGAACGGCAGCGTCACCGGGGCGGGGGTGGTGGTCTGCGCCTGCGCCGCGGTTGCCGCGGAACCCAGGGCCAGCGCGGCCACGCCCACCGCTAGGGCGAAACGGCGGACAGGGTGGGGCCGGGCGGTGGCCCGGGTCGTCATGATCGTGGTCTCTCTCGTGGTATGCATCACGCTCTCCTCGTCCAGGGCGGCATTTTTCGCCGTAGTGCGCAGCGTGTCGCATCCGCCACGGGCTGTCTGTCTCGCGCGTGACGGTGAGCCTGTCATCCGGGTGACAGCAGCCGTGCTGGACCAGTTCGGGCGGACGGCTGGGAAGCTGGGTTTGATACCCGGATCGACGCGGTGGGTGGACTCGGATGGCGGATTTCGCGGTCAGGACGCTGCGGCGGCCCGGCGCACCGGTGTATGGAACCGTGTTCCGGCCGACCCGGCCGTGCGCTGGCGTTCTGGTGATCGGTGGATCGGGTGGCAGCGAGCCCTCGTATTTGGGCGAGGCGCTGGCGCGCGCGGGGATCGGGGCGCTGTCGGTGGCGTACTTCGGGCGGCCGGGGCTGCCGGGTCAGCTGCGGGATATCGCGCTGGAGTACTTCCTGGGGAGCCTGGGGGTGCTGGAGCAGGCGCTGGCGCCCGGGGTGCCGCTCGTCGTGCTCGGGATGTCTCGGGGTAGCGAGGCGGCGATGCTGACGGCCATTGCCTCGGGCGGCCGCGTCGGCGCGGTGGTGGCGAGCGTGCCGGGGAACGTCGTGGCGGGTAGCTGGCCGCCGGGCGGGCCGGCCTGGCTGCTTGAGGGCCGGGCGCTGCCGTACGTGGCACATTCCGGGCCGGAGTCCGAGGACCCGGCGGCTTTCATCCCGGTCGAGTTGGTGCCCGGGCCGATTTTGCTGGTGGGCGCGGGAGCCGATCGGGTGTGGCCTTCGAGCGAGATGGCGCGGGCGCTGTCCGGGCGACTGCGGGAGCACGGCGACGCGCACGGCCACGCGATCCTGGAGTATCCCGACGCCGGTCATTCGCTCGGGTACCTGATCCCGCGGCTGCCTCCTGGCCTGCTGCCGCCGGATCTCGTGGACGAACCGGTGGACCAGGCGGCACGCGCCGACGCCTGGCCACGGGTCGTGGAGTTCATTTGTCGGGCTGGCGGGATTTGAACCCGCGGCCTCGTGCACCCAAAGCACGCGCGCTAGCCAAGCTGCGCTACAGCCCGTCCGTGTGGTGAGTGTAGCCGGTGGCCCGGGCCAGCTCGCTGGTATGTCGCGTGCTTGGTGATGCCCGTGGGCAGCGTCGTGCATCAGCGCCACATGATGCTTAGCGCCGCGCGATTATCACGGATGATCGGTGCCTGACGGATAAGAAGGCGTCATATACGGCGCTCTTTCTTCCATTGAGCACGGACCTTCCGCGACATCGTCTCACCCATTGATGACGGCGATGGCGACGTGGCTGTAGGTCGAGGGGGCGGGCAGGCCGGGCGGGTTGACGAGTTCGAGCGTCATCGGGATCTTTCTGCGTGGCCCCCGAGGGGCGGCCGTGGTCACGTGTTCTTCAGCAGTTTCATTTTTGTAGATTGCTGGGGTTGCTGCGGGCTTGGTAGATGTCGGCTGTGGGTGAAGCTGCAGCGCGGCAGGTGTCGGCGTGCTCGGGACGGCGGGGGCTAGCACCTGGCGGGACCAGGCGACTGGGCCGGGCCGGATTCATTTCGACGCTGGCTGCGGCTGGAGTCCTGGCCCTGGTTTGCGTGCCTGGTTCGGCCGCGCTGGCCGCGGGATCGCCGGTGACCACGACGGTGAGCCTGAGCGCGTCGCCGAACCCGGCGAACGCCGGGACGACGGTGACGCTGACGGCGGACACGTCGGCCGCGGACGGGACCAACCCGGCGGGGATGGTGCAGTTCGAGGACAACGGGACGAGCATCGGGTCGCCGGTGGCGGTGAATGCCAGCGGGGTGGCGACCACCACGACGTCGTTCGCAGCCACCGGGCAGATGGCGCTGTTCGCGCAGTTCACCCCGACCAGTAGCTCATACCTCTTCTCCCAGGGGACGTACACCGAGACGATCTACCCGGCGGGGACCACGGCCGCCGGGTCGGAGCCCGTCACGACCACCGTGCCCCTGTCCGGTGCCTTCACCCTCACGGTGACGCCCGGCACGGTGAACTTGATGGTGTCGGGGACGACCGCCACCGGAGTGCTCCAAGACGTCACCGTGACCGACAGCCGCAACAACTACCCGGGCTGGTCGGTGTCGGGCCAGGACTCCAACTTCGCCGGCTCCGGCACCGCGGCCGGGTCGACCATCTCGGGCAACCAGCTCGGCTGGGTCCCGACCGCGGTCGGGTCGCTGGTGGACGGCGCGACGCTCGGCGGCACGGTGGCGCCGGTGAGTCCGGGGCTCAGCACCACGGCGGCGACGCTCGCCTCGGCGGCGGCGAACTGCGGGTTCGGCACGAACGTCATGAGCGCCAACCTGACCCTGGACATTCCGGCGCTGCAGACGGCGGGTCCCTACGCCAGCACGATGACGATCACCGCCGTCACTACCGGCCCGGCGAACGAGTTCTGTGTGGGGATCGGGGTGACCTTCTAGCGGCGTTCGGTCAGCCGAGCAGGGTGCCGCCGTCGACGTTGAGGCTGACGCCGTTGACGGCCGGGTTGCGGAGCAGGAACGCCACCGCGTCGACGATGTCGGCCATCTGGGCCAGCCGCCCGCAGGGGGTCCGCGCGACCACGTGACTGAGGTCACGGTCCCGCCAGTAGGGGCTATCGCCCACGATGCCGGGATGGATCACGTTGACCCGGATGGGCGCCAGCTCGACAATCAGGGTGTTCATCAGCCCGATCACCCCGCCGTTGACCGTCGACACCGTATTGGAGCCGGGGTACGGGCGCAGCATGGCCAGGCCGCCGAACATGACGATCGCGGCGTCGAGGGCCATCCGGGGCCTCAGCGCGTGTACGACTTCGGGGTACCCGACGAGCTTGAGGGTGACCAGCCGCTGCGCCAGGTCGATGTCGTAGTCGGCAATCCTCGTGTTGACGTCGCGGTCGATCGCCGCCAGCACCAGTTTGTCCACGACGTCGATCCCGGCCAGCGCGGCGGCGATGCTGTGCGGCTCAGCCAGGTGGAGCGCGATGCCGGTCGTGTCGCCGCCGATCTCGCCGGCTACGGCGGCCGCCCGGCCGGCGTCCCGGCCGGTCAGCGTGACGCGGTCGCCGGCCTCGGCGAAGTACCTGGCGATCTCGAGGCCGAGGCCTGACGTGCCGCCGACGATCAGGACGCTGCTCATGGGCCCACTCTCCCGCGTAGATAATCCCAATCCCCGGCGAACCGGTACGAATAGCGCGCGGGCGGCTGCGGCGCCTGCGTCTCGAGCCAGCGCACCGGCTCCTGGCCCGCGTTGCGGAACGAGTGCACGCACCCCACGCCCGCCCAGGCGATGTCGCCCGGCTCGAGGCGGTAGGGCTCCCCGTCGAAGGTCGCGTCGGTCGCGCCCGCCAGGACCAGGTACGTCTCCTCGAACGGATGATCGTGCGCCCCGGCCACCCCATCGGCCTCGTATTGCACCATGAACGTGGTCTGCAACTGCGCGCCCAGGTCGGTGTCCACCATCATCTTCACCGTGATGCCGCTGTACACCAGGCGCGCGGTCCGCATGCTGACCTCGTCCGGCGACGGACCGCTCATGCTCGCCGCCGCGATATGCCCGAACGACCGCGTCCGCGGATCCTTCAGATTTGGCCGAACGGGCGATGGTGACTCCCCCAGGTCCGCCTTCATCGTGTCCCCGTGGTGGCGCCGCCGGGGCTGCGGCGCCTGCATGTCCGCCCACCTGACCGTGGTCTCGCCCTCGTTGCGCCAGGCGTGCGGGACGCCGATGGGGACCACTCCGTAGTCCTCCACCCCGACCCGGAACCCGCCCTCGGGGGTGGTGAGCACGACCTCGCCCGCCAGCACGAAGAAGCTCTGCTCGAAGGCGTGCACGTGACCGGGAAGTTCTGCGCCCGGCTCGAGTTCGCAGATCCCGAACCCGGTGTGCACCGCTCCGACCGAGGCGCCGACCTGCTCATCCACGACCGACCAGCGCCGGAAACCGGCGGCCCCGGGCGCCCATTCGGGCGGCCCGAGGAAGCAGGCGTCGGCGGCCCGGCATACGAGGTGCCGGGACGGGGCCGCGTTCGGCGGGACGCCGGTCCCGGTACTCATGTGCACGCCGCCGTTCTCTGGGGTTCTGGTGGTCCCTGACACAGTTCCCGACGAGCTCTGGCCGTGTCAAGTTCAGGCTGCTTGTTCGGGGGAAGCGGGCGCCCGGGTCCTCGCCGTCGTGGAAGTGGAAGTCCCTGACGAGGGCGGAAGACACCCGGCGGCTACTCGTCGGGAAGGTCGCCGGCCAGTTTCGTGAGCAGGTCCAGGCTCTCGTCGGGCGGGAGCGCCGCGTCCCGCAGCCGCCGATAGAGAAGCTCGTAGGGGTGGACGTCGGCCGACTCGATGAGGATCACGTCGGAGGTCACGGTATCGACCGCTACCACGGCGGGATCGCCGGGATCGGGGTAGCTGTACAGCGAGAAGGTACAGCGCGGGACGGCGTAACTCCCGATCCGCGCGTGCACCGGCAGCACCCGCAGGGTGACCTTCGGCTCCCCGTTCACCGTGGTAGCCAGGTGGTAGAGCTGCTTCTTGACGACCTCAGGCGGCGCCGCCAGCCGGCTGACCGCCACCTCGTCCACGATGACCTCGTAGGTCGGGCCCCCCGGCCGGCGCAGCATCCGCTGACGCCCCGTCCGCCCGGCCAGGACGCCGTCCGCGTTGGGGCTGCCGGGCTTCAGCTCGACCTCGGCATCGACCCGGGCCCGGACGTAGTCCGGGATCTGCAGCAGTCCGGGCACGAAGGTCTGCTGGTACTCGCAGATGGTTGCCGCGCCCGCCTCGAGGTTCGCGTACAGCGCCTGCCGGTCACCCATCGTCTTGTTGGATTCCCACCAGCCGCGCTCCCCCGCCTCGCGGGCGATCGTGACGATCTGGGTCCACCGGTCGCCGTCCACCCCGACCGCGTCCAGGATCGCGATGATGTCGGCCTGGTCCACGGTGTGCCCGTTCTCCAGCCGCGAGATGTCCGCCCGGGACCGGCCGATCCGCTTACCCAGCTGGTCCGCGGTCAGCTGGGCCTCGGCCCGTAGCGCCCGCACCTCGCCGGCCAGGCGAAGCCGACGCACGTAGGGGCTGATCATGCACGTCCTCCCGCGGCCGACGTATGACCATAGCCAAGTGCTGTACGAGATCGGTGAACGTCCCAATTATTGGTTCGCACACTCGTGACCACAAGCCTCAAACCGCCTTCTACAAAGGGGTTTTCGGCGACCTGGCGGTCAGGGCGTCGGACGCCGGTGGCATTTACCCCAATTTGATGCGGTTCAGGAATTCCCGCCAGGCGCTGGCGCTGAACTCCAGGACCGGGCTGCAATCGTTCGCCTGGGAGTCACGCACTCCGATCAGCGGGCGGTCGGGGTGGTGCGGGCGGTCGGGGTGGTGGCCGCCGGAGCGGTGGCCGCTGGGGCGGGCGGAGGCTAGTTCCACGCAGCTGTTGCCGTCCCCGCTGTAGCTGGACTTGCGCCAGCCGACAAACCTGTCGTCGCTCATCGCGTTTCCCCTTATCCGACGACGTACACGCAGACTAATCGTCCATAAGCCTGGAACGACGGTTATTTCCGGACAGTCCGAAACCTTGCACGTTCAGGCTACTCGCATGAGGGCCGCTTCGTGTACCTAGTTTGCAAGTTGCGTGCTCGCTTCGAACGACCGGATAATTGAGGACGTTTGTTGATCTCGTACAGTACGGACCGAGGCCGGGAGGATGGGCTTTGACCAGCAACGGAACCCCCGCGGGGACCGCTGAACCCGCCGAGATCGACACCTCCGTGGCCCACGCGGCGCGGGTTTATGACTACTTGCTCGGCGGTCGGGCCAACTTCAAGGTCGACCGGGAGGTCGCCGAGCGCGTGTACGCGGCGTTTCCTGGGGGGATCGACGGCGTTCGGGCTGACGTGCGCGCGCACCGCGCGGCGCTCGGCCGCGTGGTGCAATTCCTCGTGCGTGACGCCGGGGTCACCCAGTTCCTGGACATCGGGACCGGGATCCCCAAGGAAAACAACGTCCACGAGGTGGCGCAGCGGGACGCGCCCGGCGCCCGGATCGTGTACGTCGACAAGGACCCGATCGTGCTGGCCCACGCCCACCAGCTGCTGCGGGGCACGCGGGAAGGCGCGACCAGCTACATCAACGGGGACCTGCACGACCCGCAGCCGATCCTGAAGGCGGCGGCCAAAACGCTCGACTACTCGCGGCCGGCGGGGGTCACGCTGTTCGGCATCCTGCACTTCTTCAGCGACGCCGACGACCCGCGCGGCCTGATCGGCCAGATCCTGGCGCCGCTGGCCCCCGGCAGCTATCTCGCGATCTCGCACCTGGCCAGCGACGTGCATGCCGACGAGATGTCCGAGACGTTCAAGCAGCTCAGCGCCCGCATGGCCGAGAACGTGACGCTGCGCAGCCACGATGAGGTGGCCGCGCTGCTCGACGGGCTGGAGCTGGTGGAGCCCGGGGTGGTGCAGGCCGCCCAGTGGCGGCCCGACCCGGGGGCAGCCGTGCTCAACTCGCAGGTCTGGCTGGGAGTCGGGCGCAAGGTCGGCTGACTGCAACCGAATGCAGGCGAACCCATTGCGCCGGCCGATGTTACTGATAGATACTCAGGATGTTCCCAGATTCTGTGCTGAACATTTTCTAGGTCAGTATCGGCGCCCATCGTGAAGGACGGCGAATGCCTGGACCGGTGCCCCACGTCGCGGCTAGTGAACGCGCGCCGCGGGAGGGTGGGCTCGCTGACCGGGACGCCTGGTACCGCCTGGTCCTCTGCGGTCGGCCGGAGCAGGTCAGCGTCGCCCGGGCGTTCGTGCGGCAGGTCCTTGGGTACAGCCACCC
The DNA here is from genome assembly GCA_963795795.1 of uncultured Actinomycetes bacterium. Classification (GTDB taxonomy): domain Bacteria; phylum Actinomycetota; class Actinomycetes; order Streptosporangiales; family Streptosporangiaceae; genus Palsa-504. The sequence continues at coordinate 256,284 of CAWCJS010000008.1, forward strand.
CGGCATCGAGCGGGTCACCCTGCTGACGTCCGAACTCGTCACCAACAGCGTCAGCCACAGCAACTCACGCCGCGAAGGCGGGTCGATCGCCGTCACGGTGCGGACCTCCGCCGATTGCGTGCGCGTGGAGGTCCAGGACGACGGCGGTCCGGGCACGCCCACCCTGTGCTGCGACGGCGACCTGGCGGAAGCGGGCCGCGGGCTTCGGCTCGTGGAGGCCTATTCGCTGATGTGGGATCACTACCAGAACGGCACCGGCCGGGTGACCTGGTTCGAATGCGTGCCTGAGCCGCTGGCGTTAGGGCTCGTCCCCGGTTTGGGGGCTCGGTGGGGTTTCGGGGGATGCAGGGGCGGCGTTCGGGATAAAGGAATTGGGTTTTAGCGGGTTACTTCGGCGCGGTCCTGTGCCCAGAGGGTGTGGAAGGTGCCATCGCGGTCTGTGCGGCGGTAGGTGTGTGCGCCGAAGTAGTCGCGCAGGCCCTGGATGAGGGCGGCGGGCAGGCGTTCGGCGCGCAGGGCGTCGTAGTAGGCCAGCGCGGCGGAGAAGCCGGGGACGGGGATGCCGAGGTGGGCCGCGGTCGTGACGACCGTGCGCCAGGAATCCTGGGCGGCCGCCAGGTCCTTGGCGAACTCCTCGTCGGCCAGCAGGGTCGGCAGGTCGGGGTTGGCCTGGTAGGCGGCCCGGATGCGGTCCAGGAAGACGGCGCGGATGATGCAGCCGCCGCGCCAGATCGTCGCCATCTCGCCTAGGTCGATGTGCCAGTCGTACTCGCGGCTGCCCACGTCCATCATGTTCCAGCCCTGGGCGTAGGAGACCAGCTTGGAGGCGTAGAGGGCTTGTTCGACCTGTTCGGCGAAGTCTTTGGCCTGGGTCGGCGTCGGCTTGGGTCCGGGGAGGTGGCGGGCGGCGCGGCGGAGGTCGGCGTGGCCGGACAGGGAGCGGGCGAAGACCGCCTCGGCGATGCCGCTGACCGGGACGCCGAGGTCTAGGGCGTCCTGGACGGTCCAGCGGCCGGTGCCTTTTTGCTCGGCCTGGTCGAGGACGATGTCGACGAAGGGCTGGTGGGTTTCTGCGTCTTGGTGGGCCAGGACTTCGGCGGTGATCTCGATGAGGTAGGAGTTGAGGCGGCCGGTGTTCCAGTGCTGGAAGGTCTCCGCGATCTGGGCGGGCTCCGCACCGGTGGCGTGCCTGAGCAGGTCGTAGGCCTCCGCGATGAGCTGCATGTCGGCGTACTCGATGCCGTTGTGGACCATCTTGACGAAGTGGCCGGCGCCGTCCGGGCCGATGTGCGTGCAGCAGGGGGTTCCGTCGACGTGCGCGCTGATCGTTTCGAGCATGGGGCCCAGGGCTTCGTAGGACTCTGGGGAGCCGCCCGGCATGATGGACGGGCCGTTGAGCGCGCCTTCCTCGCCGCCGGAGACGCCCATGCCGACGAAGTGGAGGTTCTGCTGTTCTCGTAGCGCGGCTTCGCGGCGGCGGGTGTCGTGGAAGTGGGCGTTGCCGCCGTCGATGATCATGTCGCCCGGGTCGAGCAGGGGGGCGAACTCGTTGATCACCGCGTCGGTGGCGTCGCCGGCGTTGACCATGATCAGGAGGCGCCTCGGGCGCTCTAGGGCTGCTACGAATTGTTCGGCGGTCTCGGTGGGGACGAAGGTGCCCTCGTGGCCGAACTGCTCGATGGTATCGGTGGTGCGGGAGGCCGTGCGGTTGTGCAGGGCCACGGGGTAGCCGTGGCGGGCGAAGTTGCGGGCCAGATTGCGGCCCATCACGCCGAGCCCGGTGACGCCGATCTGCGCTTCTGCTTCCGCGGCCATCGTTTGTGCGCCTCTCCTTGTGCGGGGGGTGGTGCTGCTCACTATGCCATCCGGGGGCTGGGTTTCGGTGGTTCGGATGGGTGGCTCGGATGCAAGCGGCGGCGGGGTGGGAGCATCTTTTTAGCGCGGAGGAGTTCGTCTTGTTCGCCACGGGGGCGGCGCTGGGCCGCCGGGCGGGATCGCCATTATGCCGTGAGGTTCGGCGGCGGCTGGGGCGGCGCGTTTGCGGGCTGGAGCCTGCGGAGGGCGCTGAGGGGCCGGGAGACGGTACGCTACGCGGTGACAGACGCTTCGTATCGGGGTTCGGTTCGGGGCGACTGCTGCGGGCGTAGCTCAATGGTAGAGCTCCAGCCTTCCAAGCTGGTCATGCGGGTTCGATTCCCGTCGCCCGCTCCAGCTTAATAGCTTTTTTCGGCTTTGTGTTCCCGCATGTCCGCTATTCAAGTCTTCTACCGGGCCGCAAGCCTGCCTATGCGATGTTTATCCAGCTCAATTGCAATCCTCGAACTTAATTATGTTGATGTGAGGGACTGGTGGGGCTACCCATCGTTCTACCCAAAATGCCGGCGGCCTTAAGGCTGGAGCTGCAAACTTGAATCTGCCGCCCGCTCCACCGACATGGCCATGACCCTCATTGCCTATAGACGCTTCACCCGGCGGCCATCACACTGACGGGACCGTCCAGTCCTAGGAGCTGCAGGCAGCCATGATGAGACGGGCCTGAACGGCGGGCATAGGCCGCATTGCCGGGCGCGGAGAGCTCCCCGGGAGCTACCCGCCCCACGGGCCGGGCGATCCAGACCGACCGTCTTTGCTCGGCAGGAACAGGACAGCAAGGCAAAGACTGCGGCCAGGCGCCGCCCGAGTCGGCGTGTACACGGTTCAGCGCGGCAACCAGAACGTATCTCGCCAACGTCCCCAACTCTCCGTGCTATAAGGTCCACTCTTCTGCCGAATAGCGGGCGTTGCCTGACTGCATGCTTATTCGAGGCTCAGCATATGCTATCGGATTGAGCGTAGACTTGGGGGGAGGGAGGATAACCGCTGAGCCTGCAATGTTATTTCGTAACAGACCAAGTTGAACATCGGGGGCAGGCGTGGCTATCAGCCATGTCGCCTGCGCGGGAGTCGCTGTGATTTATGCTTGCCTACTAGTCCGGCGCTGTGCAATCTGCGGCAGCGCCGCCGCCCAGGGTCGTCAACAAGTGCGGCGCCGCCCCGCAATCTTTAGCCTTTCGCTTTATCGGAGGTTGCCATGCCAGCTGGATCTACACGCACCATCCTCGATGAGCTACGGCAAGACCTCAATGACCTTATGACCGCTCACGGATTTGCCTGCATGGGGCTTAGGCGCATACGAGAATACTTTGCCAGTGTGCCGAAGCACTCGGAGGACCCAGACCCGATGATTCCCCTAGAAGGTGTTATTTCGGAAAATCCGGACTGGCCCAAGAGCCCGGTATGGCTCCCCAATGCAGAATGGAGGCTCTCCGAGGCGATAATGCAAGTGCAGGACCAAGGTCCGGTCGAGACGCTCCTTGGACGGCAGTGGATAGTTTCTGTTTATGCGCTATGGGAGGAGGAATACAGGCCTCGGCTGGCGGCGGCTCACGGACGCGACAAGAAAGAGGAGAAGTACCCGTTGCTGGGTGATCTGCGGCGCCTCCGGATTGATGTAATTCATCATCGCGGAATAGCCACGGCAAGGTGGACGGGCGGCTGCGAGGTGCTCAGCTGGTTCCAGCCGGACGAGGTCATACGGGTTGACGGACGGCACTTCGGGGAATTCCTCCGACTATTTCCGTGGTCGCAGATGGAAATGGGCATTTGACAAGAGATGTCAAAGACATAGCCTTATGAACGTCGCCGCAGGGCATGACTAAATTTCGAGACAGAGATGCGTAACGGCTATTTTAGTTCCTCAGATCTTCCGCACTGTGACGGACCTAGAAGATGAAATAGCGATTTCTTTGGCAACGCTCGCCTCCTGTGGACCGCCGCGTTATGCGCGACCGTACCGAACGCTTTATTAAGCGATAGGTAATACGGGACTTGGTTAAAGCCTGTGTCCCGTCGTGGCCGCGTCGTTCCGCTGGCCATCGGCTGCGTTCAGCCACGGCAGGATGGCGGTGCCGGGGGCGGCGCGGGCCGCCTGGCCGGGAATGCGTGGGGGAAGCCTGGTCATGTGCTGCCGGGCTGGGACATGATGGGCGGCGTGAGTGCTGAGCCTGGGGTGTATGTGGCCCGCTACGGGTGGAACCGCCGCAGCGGCAGCCTGGTCATCGGGGCTGCGGTATTCGTGCTGGCCGCGCTCACGGTGCCGATGTCGCTGGCCCTGCGGGTGGTCACGCTGGTGTTCTTCGGCGGTGGCGCGCTGGTGTTCATCGCGACCATCGCCAGCCGCCGGGTAGCGCTGCGGGTCGATGCCAGCGGCATCACCCTGGGCGGCTCGCCCGGGCGGTACCGCTCCACCACCCGCCTGATCCCGTGGGCCGACATCAGGGAAGTCGTGCTCTGGCGCCAGCCGATGCCCTACGGCCGGTCGATGCGGTACGTGGCCGTGGCCCGCCGCCACGGCGCCCCGCCGCTGGCCGGGCGCCGTGGCCGGCGAGCCGGCCAGGTGACGGCCCGCGCGCTCACCCCTGTCAGCGGCGACACGCTGCTGGCCAGCCGCGCAGCGAACCTGTGGCGGCTGGATGCGGATCGGATGTCCGCAGCCGTGGCGCATTTCGCGCCCGGCGTCCGCGTCATCGACCACGACGCCGGCCAGGTCACCGGGCCGCGGGCCGGCCACCAGTCCGCAAATCCCGCACGTCACCGCCCGCGGTGAACTCCGCCCCGGCCACCAACCTAGGCACGCGCGAGAACCGCCGGTCGGTATGGAAGGCTGAGCGTAACGATGCCGTTCCTTGCGGGCACAGATCCGGTAGATCTGGCTGCGTTCACGGTCCATGCGCTCGTTAGGGACCCGCAGGTCCGACGTTCGGGCGTCGGCGTAAGTTCCATCTTGCTAGGTAGCTAGCCAGGTTGAAGATCACTGCGGCGACGGGCACGCGGGAACGCTGAGCGCCAAGACGCCGGAACTGCAGTGCTATCGAGGGAGCGAGCTTTCCGCTGACACCGGCGACGTAGCCGCAGCCTGATGGCTCGCACGCTCGCCGGATGAGGTGGCTGCCGAAGCGATCCGCAGCCACCGGGACCTCGACCGCGACTCGGATCGGCGGAACCGTCATCAATAGTGGCCGACCGGATCCGGCTGTACCTGGTGGTCTGCAACGACGCCTCGGTGGAGGTTACCGATCAGTGGCGGTGGGAGCCGACGCCACGACATTTCGCGTGAAGGCGAGAGTCGCAGCAGCTTGTCCCAACCTGGCCAAGGCGAACCGCAAGCTGGAGGTCGGCACGGGTGGCGACACGCGCAGCACGAAGACCGCGACCACGGCCGCTGGCAGGAGCAGCAGCAAGGCGTAGGCGTGGGCTTGCCGGGTCAGATTCGCGTTCCCCGAGACACCCTTGCGGCGCAACTGCCGGGATGGCAGCGGCGCCGCAGGATAGGGCCCCGGTTACGGGCGCCAGCCATCCCTGTCCGCGGTCTACGCGCGCCTGGAACTCCTCGGCGGCGAGAGCGAACTGCTCGTGCACCGGCTGGACAGTGACGGCCAGCGTGGGGCTGGCGGCCACTGGCACGCTGAACTCCAGGTGAACACCGCCGCCGCGGGCGGTGCGGAACGTCCAGGTGGCAGGCCCGGCCGGGTAGCGGCCGTCCTCGGCCTCCTGGCCGAGCTGGCCGGTAAATGCTCGAACAGCGAGACCTAGCCGCCGTCCATGAGCCAAGCGTGCCAGCCCTTGCGCCTGACCGGGACGAACGCGGCCTGGCTGCCGCTGATGGTCATGGCGCCGGATGGGCCGACCGAGGCGTGAACCGGGCCGCCAGGGTATGGGGCTCGTCGGGGGCCAGTCAGGTTGTGACTCGCGCCGGGAAACGCCGCCGCAGGCCCCACGCGGCCGCCGCTGCGCATGCCCCCCACGCTGTCAGAATGAGGAACGGAGTGGCGTCTTGGTGGCTGTAAAAGTAGATGGCGGTGCGCTGGGCGCTGATTGAAGCGCCCGGGGGAAGCCAGCGGCCGAGCGTCCGCATCGGTTCAGGCAGCAGTGCGGTAGCGGCAGCGCCGCCGGAGTTGGGGTCGCCCAGGAGGACCAGAAGCAGCCATATCGGCAAGATGGCCCAGCGGCCCAGGGCTGCGTGAAAGGCCGTGAAAATCAGGCCGCAGGTCGCCATGGTCAGGGCCAGTACGGCCCAGGACTCGGCGAACGGGAGGCTGAGGATATGCAGGGCCCAGTCGACGGTCGCGGCTATCGCGAAGGCCCCGAGGGCCGCGTAGCAGCCGATGGCGATGAAGCGCTCGCCCAGGCGCAGCCCACCGGCTTGCGCGTTGAGCTGGATCGCGCCGACGAAGCCGACCACGACGGCCGCCAGGGTGATGTAGAAGATCGCGAGCCCTTCGGGATCGGTGGGCTGTAGCGGGTGCGATTGCCTGACTGTCAGTGACACGTGCGCGGAGCGGGCTGCGGCCGGGGCAGCGCCGCTCAGCAGGCGCGCGATCGAGGCGCCGGCGGCTGGGACTACCTCGAGCACGACGGCCCGGGGCGAGCCTCCGTCCGAGATCACGGCGAATACTCGCTGCGTGTCGATAGCCTGCTCGGCCGCGTACGGCGAAGGGTACGTCTTCAGGGAAAGCCGGGTTCCGATCTGGCGATCGAGTTGGCTGACGAAGCCTGGCGGAACGGCCTCGTCCGCCACAGTTCCCGCCGCCAGGCTGCCGGGAGTTGGGCGGGCGAGGCTGTGACTGTACGAGCCCGCGAACAGCCCCGCCGCGAGTGAAACCAGCAAGATGATGACCAGGGCAGGCAGGTACCGGCGGGAGGCTGACGCGACGCGCCTGATAGCGCGGACCGCTCTGTTCCTGCGCGTTGCGGCGGTATGCGCGGGGACGCGCCTCGTTCATGCTGCCATAGCTCCGGTACTCGCTCCTGTCCGGCCTACGGTGACCCGGAGGTGCTTCATGGGTGGTAGTTCACGCTTCGCCTGCTAGAGCCGCGGTCCTTGACCAGGAACAACGTCTAATGTCACGCTCGAGCCGAGTGGGGCGCCTTCACTAAGCGTTGTCATGCGCGCGCGTCCTCCGCGCGGGGGCCACCCGGGCGGCCTGTCGCCCGGGGGCCTGGGCGTCACGCCACGGTCCCTGCCGAGCGGGTAACGCTGGTCTCGCCGAGCCGCTCGGCAGGGCAGTTGACCGTACTGGTCCTGTGATCTGGAGGATGGACCAGGACACCGCCGATCCGGTTGCCGCCGGCCAAGGCTCCAAGCGCCTGGCCCGCGAGTCGTAAGGGTTGGCGTGCTGACGGGTCACGTAGCCGGAGCGCTGGGCCAGCGTTACCTGTTGTGGAAGGTGGCGTGGCCGATGCCGTCGCGCGCGAGGCTCGCGAGGCCGTCCCGCAGGTCCTGGCTCGTCATGATGTCCGGTCCCTCGGCCCGAGTCACCGGGTCGGCGGCGGCCACTCCGCCTGAGCGCCACGCGTGAAGCACCCGTTTGGTGACGGCGTGCGCACGAGTCGGGCCGTTCGCGAGGGTCCTGGCGAAAGCCCGGCCCTCACTGGCAAGGCGGTCCGCTGTCACCACTTTGTTGACGAGGCCCCAGGACAACAGGGTCTCCGGCGGCAGAACGGCTCCAGTGAACACCATTTCCGCAGCGCGAGCCGCGCCGATCCTGGACGCGATGCGCTGCGTCCCGCCGCCGTACGGGATACCACCGGCCACCGCCTCGATCTGGCCGATCTGGCTCCCTTCCGCAGCCCAGATGAGATCGCAGGCAAGGCATACCTCAAGAGCGCCTGCGTAGCACTGGCCCTGAATCAGTGCCAGAGCCGGAACTGGCAAGCTCTCGATCGCCGCGATCAGCGACAGGACCGTTTCCTCCAGCTCGATGGCGCCCGCCCGGTCTAGCCCTGCGAAGACCGAGGCGTCGGCTCCTGCGGAGAAGTCGCTGCCAGCGGCTCGCACCAGCACGGCCCGGATCTTGCTATGTGCGGCTTGCTCGACAGCTGATCCCAGGTCGGACAGCATGTCCCCGCTGAACAGGTTGAGCGGCGGGTTGTCGATCACGATCTCGCCGAGCTGGTCATCCTGATCGAAGGTTACGAGTGGCATCGCGATTCCTCAGTGGCCGGAGTAGGCGGGGTAGTTCTTCGAGTTCGCGGACTCGAACCAGTCACGACGCTCATCCGGGTCCACGGCGACGAAGGTGCTGAGCGCGACCTTCGCGTCGTCGGACTGCATGACCTCGGTCCAGTTCATGTTCTCGATCTCGTACGCCGCCTGAAGGTTGCTGTCGGCTCCGAGGTAGAGGGCGCGCTTCGCGTTGGCCACCGACATCGGTGGGAGCATCGCGATTTCCTCCGCTAGCTCCAGCGCCCGGGTTGGAGCGTCGTCGACGACTTCATGGACGAGTCCGAGCTGCAGGGCGACCTCGGGGGGCACGATGCGGCCGCGCAGCACCCAGTCGAGCGCGCGGGCCAAACCGACAAGGCGGCTGATGCGTTGCGTGCCGCCGGCGCCGGGCATGACTCCTACTCGTACTTCGGGGTTGCCGTAGCGGAAGTCGCCGTGCTGGCCGATCCGCAGATCGCAGGCGAGCGTCAGTTCGAATCCTCCGCCTAGCGCGTCGCCGTTCATTGCGGCGATGACGACTTTGGGTAGCGCCATCATGTCGTCGAACATCGCCTTGTAACCCCGGACGACGGCTCCGGCGTACCGGGACAGGGCCGGGTCGCTGGCCATCCCGTAGAGCTCTTCGACGCTGTACTGGGTGAAGCCCGTGTTCTCACCGGTTCGTGACTGGATGACGACCGCGCGGATGGTTGGATCTCGCCACTGGGCTACCAGCTGTGCGAGCTCGTCGAGCTGCGGCTTGCCGATGTAATTGCGGGGCGGGTTCGAGAACGTGGCGATCTCTACCGCGCCGCGGCGCTCGGAAGTCCAGAATTCCATGGTCGTTTCCTTTCTATGTGGTTGATGGGGCCTTGTTGCCGGAGAAGTCGCTGGCTTGGAAGCATCCGTGGATGTGGTCGTTGACCACGCCGACGTTCTGCATGAACGCGTACACACTGGTGGGCCCCACGAAGCGGTACCCCTGCGCCTTCAACTGCTTGGCAAACGCCTCCGCCTGCGGTGTCGACTTCGGCAGGTCGGCAACGGACCGCGGCGCGCGCTTGCGGGTGATCTGGTAGGACTTCGCGAGTGCCGCCAGGCTCGGCGACGCGGACATTGTCGCGCGCGCGTTGTCCACGGTGGCCTGGATCTTGCCGCGGTTGCGGATGATCGAGGCGTTCTGGACCAGCCGGTCCACGTCCCGCTCGGTCATCGCCGCGACCTTGGCGACGTCGAAGCCCCGGAATGCCTCTCGGAACGCGTCTCGCTTCCCGAAGACGATCGACCAGCTCAGCCCGACCTCGAATACGCCCAGGGTGAGCGCCTCGAACATCGCGGACTGGTCGTAGGTGCGGGTACCCCAGACCTCGTCGTGGTAGCGGCCGAGGGCGGTATCGCCGGCGCTGGCCCAGCCGCAGCGTGGCTTCCCGTCGTGCCCGATGATCACGTCGCTGCTCATCTGAACTTGAGCCGGCCGAGCATCAGTCGCGCGACCCGTTGGTGTTGCCAGTCGTCCGCGATGATGATCGCGACCTCGGCTGTGCTCGAAGCGTCTTCGTCCCGGATGAACCGCGCGGCGCCTGGGATCCCAAGCTCGTCGGCCGCGACCAGCGCCTCATGTCGCTCTGGCTCCAGGTCGAGGAGCCGGTCGAGCACTGGGTCCGTCAGTCTGTTTAGTTCGCCGCGAAATCGCCCGATGGCGTTTTGCGGTGACATGCGATCGGGCAACTTTGCCAGCGCGGCTCGGTCCGCCGCTGTCAGCGGCCGGATCGTCAATCCGTCCGGTGAAACTGCCCAGTCGAGATCGTTCACGCCCGGCGAGCGACTTCCGCTCGGGCTGAGATCCAGAGCGTGTGGGGTTGGTCGCGTTCGCCGTGCAGGTCGAGCATGCCGTGGACTAGCTCCTCGACAGAGCCGCCCCTGTTCGCGACGGTGGTGAAGTCGCGCAGGTACTGCTGGCTCGCCGCGAGGTTCTCCGGGAGGTCGCAGGCCCCTACGCTCTTGTGGCCAGCAACCACGATCTTCGGGTTCAGCGCGGCGATCGCGTCGATGCTGGCAATCCACGCCTCACGCTTTGCCTCATCCGCTTCGTACATCATCATGTGAACGTTGTTGTAGACGACGTCGCCCGCGACGACAGCCTTGGCGGATGGGACGTGGAAGGCCGTCGATCCCTCCACGTCGCCCTGCCCGACGTGAATCACGTTGACGACCTGGCCGTCGACGAGGATCTTGTCGGTCGCCAGCGCCTCGGGTACCACCGGCGTCTCGGGGAGCTCTCCCGGGAAGCGTGACGTCCAGTACTTCGTGGTCTTGTTGAATTCCGCTTCCCATGCAGCGCGACCCACGACTTCCGGAGCTGCGTATCCGCGTGCCCCGGGGAAGTGCTCGAGGAGTCGCGCGAGGCCGAGCCAGTGGTCAGAGTGTCCATGGGTGATGTAGATGCCCGTGACCGTCTTGCCGAACCGCTTGGCCCACGCGGCGATCTCGTCCGCGTTGTTGAAGGTCAGCAGGGCGTCGATCAGGATCCCCTCGGTGGGGCCGGAGATCAGGGTGCTGCTTGATGGCGCCCAGGTGGCGACCTCGCCCTCGCCGAGCTGATCCGGGCTGTGGTACCGGCGCATCGGGCTGACGTAAACGTCAATCGACAGCGGGCTGGTGCTCATTTCTCGTTCTCTCCCTCTAGCTGTTTCGTCACGCCTGGAGCTTCGCGATCTCGGCGCGAGCGGCGGTCACCAGTTCCTCGTTGAGGTGGGCGTGGCCCCACAAGCCCCAGCCGCCCTCGGGAGCCTCTGTCAACAGGACCCATGTGCGCTCTGTCAAAGACGAGTCACCGGCGGCCGTGGCGATCAGATCCGTGAGCTGCCGTACCGCGGCGAGCTGCTTGTCGCGGTCCAACGCGCCGGCATTCGTAAGCACCTGAACCCGTACGTAGGTGCTGTCGCCGTCAACGTTTGCGAACGAGGAAGGAGGGAGCTCATGGACGAACGCGGCGGTGTTCTTTCGGAACATCGGGATGTTCGGGACTCCTTCAACTGCCATCAAGGTGGCCGCGAGGTCCTTGGCGAGCTTAGACGTATCGGAGAACGTCCCGGCAGCGGCGTAAACGTCAATCATCGGCATGGGAAAGAGCCTCCTGTGCAAACGTGGGAACCATGCTGATCGTCATGACTGCGGCCGCGAGGCCGGCGGCCAGCTGGTGGGGCGCCGGGGAACGTCCCGGCGGTGGCGCAGACGTCGATCATGGGCATGGCGGTTCTCCTTCGGCAGCTCAGGGCGATGAGCCCGGAGGGTCAGGGGGTTGCGGATGCCGCAACCCCGGTCACCTGACGCAGGAGGTCAAGTACCTCTGTGTCGAGTTGCTGGGCGACTTCGGAAGCGGCCGCATCGTGGTAGGGAGCGATCGCGCTGGCAACTGTGTCGTAGGCCACTCGGGTTCCGCCATCCGGCATCTCCTGGATGAGGATGGTGACCGGAGCGTAGGAGCCGGCGTTGGCCACGTGGCGGGTCATCTGGCCCATGGTGACCGGGTTGCCGGCGATCAGGCGGACCAGGCGGCGCCCGGCCCAGTCCGGTGCCTGGGGATCGAGGGTCAGCACCGGGTCGTCGTCGAGTTGCAGGAACCGCATCAGGCCGATGCTGCCTTGCGCCTGCCGGACCAGGGAGCTGAACTGCTCGTAGGAGGTGCTGGCCGCGAGCTTGCTGTACAGCTGCCCGATGTCGGGCTGGCTGATGCCGCCGAAGATGCCGTCCAGGACGCTATCGAACGGCCGTTCGCTGTCGAAGACGTGGCGGTGCATGAGGACTTCGAGTACTTGCTCGGATGCCATGTGGATGCCCCTTTTGCCAGAGGAGACGAATGCCGCGAAGGCGGCGCAAGGGTTGAGGCACGGGACGCGTGTCGCGGATAGGCGCGCGGGCGTCAGCCGGCGAGCGCCTTGGTGATGAAGCGGCCGCGCGCACCGGGTTGGCGATAAACGCCGTGTGCGATCCGCTGATCGATTCGGTGACGGCGCCCATACGCTTGGCCATGAATCGCTCCGCGTCCGGCGGGATGGCGTTGTCGTGTTCGGACACCAGGAACCAGGAGGGCTTGGTCCTCCACCCGGCCGCCGTCGCGTTTTCGGTCAGCGCGGCGGCCGAGAGCGGCCGCTGGGTGGCGAACATGACGTCGGCGAGGTCGACCGGGACATCGGCGCAGAACGTCTCCCGGAACTGCTCCTTCGCGATGTACAGGTCCGGGCCCTGCGGGGCGCCCGGCGCGTCGTAAGGCGGCGGGTAGGAGGTGGACGAGAGCATCGACGGGGGGAACGGCGCCTGCACGCTGGCGCAGCTCTCACCCACGTCTATGCCGAACGCGGCGAGGTAGACAAGCCCGGTCACGTTGTCCAGCCCGGCTGAGGCCTGGGTGATCACCGCCCCGCCGTAGGAATGCCCTACCAGGAGAACCGGGCCATCGATGGCCTTGACCACCGCACTGACGGCGGCGACGTCCGAAGCGAGGCTGCGCAGCGGGTTCGGGGCGCGATCAGCAGATCGCCGCGCTGTTGAGCTCGCGAATCACTCCCGCGAAGCCTGACGCATCGGCAAACGCGCCGTCGACGAGGACGATTATCGCTCACTCATCGGATCCTCCTCTGCGGTGCGGAAAGTACGTGCAGGAGAGGCACCGGCTCAGGGATCATGCGTCCCGGAAAATCCGTAGTCTTTGTGCGTGCGCGAAAATCGTAGGACCTGCCGGTG
>CAWCJS010000009.1:0-212348 GCA_963795795.1 uncultured Actinomycetes bacterium
CAGCACGCAGCACGATCCGAGCGCGCCGACCGTGCCCAGCAGGAGCAGGCGCACGCCATCGCCGCGGGTCGCGCGCCGGGGCAGGCCCTGGCCCTGGCTCGCCGCCTGGCGACCTCAATTGGGTCGCTGCCCTGGGAGGAGGCGGCGTCGGCTCTGGCTGCGACGTCGTCTCCATATCCGCCTTCCGCCGAGCTAAGACGAAGCCCATGCTAGGCGGACAGTTCGATTCTGTCCCTGACCACAACGATCCGGGCCAGGCCAGCCTGCGAAGGGAGCGTGGGGCCATTCGGAACCCGCCAGAAGCGGCAGCAGCTACTTACCGAAGCCGAGGCGCCACACCAGCAGGCGGATAAGCGCGGCTAGCGCCGCGATCAGGATAGCCAGGGAGAGGACCGCGAGGGCGATCCAGCCGGCTAGCGCGAGGGTTACGGGGACGGCGGGCCTGGGGGCGCCGGCAGCCGATTCTGCATGGACCGCGCAGCCCGAGAACTTGACGGCAATAAGGCTCTACCCTGCGGAGATATGAAGCTCTAGGCGGTTACGCTTGGTTGTAGGCGGGCGAGCGGGTGCTGCGGCCGGCCTGGGGAGGGCGGGCATGGAGGGGCATGAGCAGGCTGGGCACAGGTCCGGCCCGAACGGATTGCGGATCACGCTGCTGGGCGGTTTCGGGGTCGGCGTGGGGGCGGAGCCGGTCCCGGACGAGGCGTGGCGGAGGCGCAAGCCGGCGGCCCTGCTGAAGATCCTGGCCCTGGCCCCGGGCTACCGGGTGCACCGCGAGCGGCTGATGGACCTGCTCTGGCCCGAACTCGAGCTGGCCGCGGCGGGCGCCAACCTGCGCAAGGCGATTCACCAGGCGCGTTCGGCGCTCGACGACACATCGCGCGGTGCGGCGCGCCTGATCGAGTTCCAGAACGACGTGGTTGGCCTAGCCTCGGATGGGCTGGTCGTCGACGCGACGTCGTTCCTGTCCGCGCTGACGGCGGCCCGGCGGTCGGGCGAGGCGGACGGATACCGGTCCGCGCTGGCCTGGTACGCCGGTGACCTCCTGCCGGATGATCCCTACGAGGAGTGGGCCGACGCGGCCCGGCGCGAGCTGCACGACGCGTACGTGGGCGGCCTGGCCGAGTGGTGCGTACTGCTCGAGGCGAACGGCGACATCGAGAGCGCCATGGAGGCGGCCCGGACCCTGATCGCGGCCGAGCCGACCCGGGAGGAGTCCCACGCCTTCCTGATGCGCCTGTACGGCCTGGCCGGACGGCGGAGCGACGCCCTGCGTCAGTACGACCATCTCAGCGAGACCCTGGACCACGAGCTGGGCGTCGAGCCGAGCGCCCAGGTCCAGCGGCTCCGCGAGGAAATCAATGCCAGGCGGTCCGACGAGCCGGAGCTCTCCGCTGAACTGTGGGAGCGGGTCGGTGACCTGCGGGTCCTGGCCGGCGACGGCGCCGGCGCGGCCAAGGCGTTCGCCCGCGCGCTCACCGCGGACCTGACCAGCGAGGCGACCCGCCTCGAACGCAAGTGCGCCGAGGCCTGGCTCATGCAGCACCGGCCGGACATGGCGGCTGCCCACGTGGAAGCGGCTGCGAGCCAGCCCGCCGAGCGCGCCGAGACGGGCCGGGTCCTCCGCGTCCGCGCGATTCTGGCCTGGGAGACGGGGCAGATCCCGGCGGCCCGGCAGTTCGCCGAACAGGCCAGGGACATCGCCGCGGAGTGCGGGACCGCTGATGACCTGGCGGCCACCCGCGAGGCGCTAGCCATCGTGTCGCACTTCGAAGGGGAATGGCGAGCGGGGCTGGAGTCAGAGCTCGAGCGGCTGGCCACCGCCGAGGGGAAAGGCGAGCTGGCCCGGGTCTTCGACATCCATCACTGCATCGGCCAGTACCACCTCTACAGCGACGGCCTGTTCGAATCCGTCGAGGGATACGCCCGACGGATCCTCGACCAGGCCGAAGGGGCGGGAGCGGTCCGGGCCCAGGCGTTCGCCTGGTGCCTGCTGGGCGAGTCGCTGCTGCTGCAAGCCCGCTGGGAGGAGAGCGACGGGTGCCTAGAACGGAGCTGCGTGCTGCACGACTCCCTCGGGTCCCGGTCGGGCGCCCTGGCGTGGCAGCGGCGCGCCGAGCTGGCCGTCTGCCAGGGGCGCCTCGCCGATGTGGACGCCTACCTGCGGCGGGCGTCGGGGATCGCCACCGTGTCGCCCATGGCCAGCCACCTGTGGGGGCGCATCCACGCGACGGCCGCCTTCGCGGCGATGGAGCGGGGCGACCCGGCGGCCGCCGTGCACGCCGTGCAGGCCGCCGCGGCGGCGGGCGCCCGCTACGGCGACTGCCCCACGTGCAGCGCGCTGCTCAACCCCGTCGCCGCCGAGGCGTTCGCGTCACTGCGAGACGCCGACAACGCCCGCTACTACCGCGACGCGGCCGGCCGGGTCGCCGGCTACTTTTCGAGTTCGGCCTGGCGGGCCATGGCGGAATCGGCCGCCGGGAGCGTCCGTATCCTCGAGGGGGACCGGGACGACGCCCGCGATCATTTCGGCACGGCCAGCGAACTCTACGCCGCGGCCGGGCAGCCGTTCTGGGCCGAGCGTTCGAAGCGACAGTCGGCCTGAGAACCTTTTCTTCCCGGGCCGGCCCGGGGAACGCTGAGGGAACGGCCGGTTCATACCGTCGTGCACAGCTGGCCAGTCAAGGCCACCAATACACCAAGGAGTGATACACATGGGGCTTTCCATCAACGACATCGCACCGGACTTCGAGGCTGACACCACCGAAGGCCGCATTAGCTTCCACGAGTGGATCGGCAGTTCGTGGGCGATCCTCTTCTCTCACCCCAAGGACTTCACCCCGGTCTGCACCACCGAGCTCGGGTACATGGCCAAGCTGCAGCCGGAGTTCGAGCGCCGGAACGTCAAGGTCATCGGCCTGTCCGTCGACGCGACCGCGGACCACGAGACCTGGGCCAGGGACATCGAGGAGACCCAGGGAGCCCGCCCGAACTACCCCATCATTGGTGACGCCGACTTCAACGTGTCCAAGCTCTACGGGATGCTCCCGGCCAGCGTCGACGGCGACCCGAAGTCCCGCACCCCGGCCGACAACCAGACCGTCCGCAACGTGTTCGTCATCGGCCCGGACAAGAAGGTCAAGCTGATCCTGGTCTACCCGATGACCACCGGCCGCAACTTCGACGAGGTCCTGCGCGTGGTCGACTCCCTGCAGCTGACGGCCAAGCACCGGGTTGCCACCCCGGTCAACTGGAAGCAGGGCGAGGACGTGATCATCGCCGGCTCGGTCTCCAACGACGAGGCCCGGCAGATCTTCGGCGACTGGAAGCAGCCGAAGCCCTACATCCGCATCGTGCCCCAGCCAACTGACGGCGAGGTCTGATCATGTCGCAGTTTCCAGGCCCGACCGGCCTGACCCACAACCGGGGCCCGATCGCCGACCCGGCGGCCTACGCGAAAGAGAACGGCGCGGCGTCATGGCTCTACCTGTGCGGTCAGGAATGGGCCGACATGGAGGGCGGGATGTCGTACGCCGACGTCGAGGCGGCGGTGCCCGAGTCCGTGAACCTGATCGCCGACCCGCCGCGGCCGTTCGACATGGACGTCGCCCGGCGCGGGGTCGAGGCGCTCGACGAGCTGCCCAGGCCCACGCTCGTCACCTGCCGCACCGGGCCGCGTTCCTCGGCCCTGGTCTACCTCTACTCGGGGCTGCGCTCGGGCGCCTCCCCCGCCGACGTGCTCGCGCGCGCGGAGGCGGATGGCGCTCCGTTCGTCCAGGCCGAGCCGCTGAAGGAGTGGGTCGCGCAGGGGCTCGTCGAGCTGTCCGCGCACTAACCGACCCGCTTCACGACGACGACCACCGCCCGGCTGCCGGATCCAGGGCGAATGCAAACTCGTTCCGGCGTCCACTCCGACCGAGGAGGAGCTGAGAAAGATGATCTTCACCCAGCACTATCTGGGCTGCCTGTCGCACGCGTCCTACCTGATCGGCGACGAGACGACCGGCCGGGCGGTCGTCGTCGACCCCCAGCGCGACATCGCGGTGTACGTGGAGGAGGCCCAGGCGAACGGCCTGCGGATCGAGCGGGTCCTGGAGACCCATCTGCACGCCGACTTCCTGTCTGGCCATCTGGAGCTGGCGGCCGCCACCGGCGCGGTGATCTCGTTCGGTGAGGCCGCCCAGCTCGACTTCCCCACCGAGCCGGTGGCCCACGGCCAGCGCATCGACCTCGGGGAGGTCCAGCTGGAAATCCGCGCCACGCCGGGCCACACCCCCGAGTCGATCAGCGTCGTGGTCTACGAGCACCCCGGCGACGGCACCCCGTACGGGGTGCTGACCGGGGACACGCTGTTCGTCGGTGACGTGGGCCGGCCGGACCTGCTCGCCTCGAGCGGGACCGGATTCGACGCCGAGACGCTGGCGCGCCTGCTCTTCCAGTCCCTGCACCAGCAGATCCTGGATCTCCCGGACGAGACGCGGGTCTTCCCGGCGCACGGCGCCGGGTCGTCCTGCGGCAAGCAGCTGTCCAGCGAGACCAGCTCCACCGTGGGTGAGCAGCGGCGCTACAACTACGCCTTGCAGCCCATGACCGAGGACGAGTTCGTGGCCGCGGTGACCGAGGGCCAGCCCACCCGGCCGCACTACTTCGCGTTCGACGCCCAGCGGAACCGGCAGGCGCACCTGCTGCTGGACGAGACGGTACCGCCGCCGGCCCTGAGCCTCGCCGAGGTCATCGACCGGGTATCGGCTGGGGCCATCCCGCTCGACAGCCGGGAGCCTTCGGACTTCGCGGCCGGCCACCTGCGCGGGGCCATCAACGTCGGCCTGCAGGGCCGCTTCGCCGAGTACGCGGGCGACGTCCTCGACCCCGACCAGGAGATCGTGCTGGTCGGCGACGCCGAAACCGCCCTGGAGAGCCGCGTGCGCCTGGCCCGGATCGGATTCGACAGGGTGATCGGGTACCTCGGCGACCCCCGCGAGCTCTACCTGGACCGTCCCGATCTGGTCGAGGCCAGCTCGAGGCTGACCGCCGGGCAGCTCGCCGACCTGGCCGGCCTGGTGCCGGACCTCCAGCTCGTCGACGTGCGGAACCCGGGCGAGACGGCCCTCGGCACCCTGGCGGGAGCGCGGGTGATCCCGCTGGCGGTGCTCGTCGATTCGCTCGACCAGCTCGACCGCCACGCTCCCGTGGTCGTCAACTGCGCCGGCGGTTACCGGTCCATGATCGCGGCCAGCCTGCTGCGGCACGCCGGGTTCGGCGACGTGTCGGACCTGATCGGCGGCTACGGGGCCTGGACCGCCGCCGGCCTGCCCGTCGCCGGCGAGGTAACGGCTGACCAGCGCGTGCTACCCCGGCTGCCTCAGCTCAGGTGGCCGGGTCGAGAAACTGCGTGATCAGCGCGAGTACGTCGTCGGCACGCCGCATGACGCCCATGTGGGTCGTGCCGGGGAGCACCGCGAGTTGCGCGTTCGGCAGGAGCTGGAACATCTCCACCACGTCGGGCAACGGCATGAAGTCCCGGTCGCCGAACAGCAGCAGGGTCGGCGCCTGCAGGGAGCGCAGCTCGTCGCTCCACCCCCGGAACGCCTGCACCGCGGTCCCCGTCTTGGCCTGGATCTCGCCGAAGTGCGCCGGGTCGGGCGCCACCGCGTCGTAGGCGTCGAGCATCTCCTGGAAGTCGGCCTGCGTCGGCAGGCGATCTTCGCCGAGCGGCGGGCTCTCCCGGCCGGGCGGCCGGTGGGCGTCCGCGGAAGCGGCGATCAGCTTGCCGACCCGGTCGGGCGCGCCGAGCGCGACCGCGCACGCGACCAGACCGCCGAGGCTGAAGCCGTAGAAATCGGCTTCCGCGATCCCGAGGTGGTCGAGCAGCGCGACGACGTCACCGGCCAGCGCCTCGATCGACATCGGGCGGTCGGTGTCGGCGGTGCGCCCGTGACCCTGGAACTCCATCGCGATCACGTGCCTGCTCGCCGCGAGGGGCTTCAGCAGCGGCCCGAAGTTGAGGTCGATGGTCACCAGGCCGCCGTGGAGCAGGACGAGCGGCCGGCCGGAACCGTGGGTCTCGTAGTAGAGCTGAAGGCCGTTCACCGGTGCGTACGTCATGACGGGTATGACGGTACGCGGGCGGGGAACTCATCGCGAACCGCGGCCCGGCGGGGGCTACGCGGCGTCGATGAGCGCCGCGATGGCTGGGTAGCGGCGGATCTTGTCCAGGTAGCGGCTGCGGGTCGGGCCGATGCTGCCGACGGGCATGCCCAGCCGGGCGCCGATCTCGGCGTACGGCAGGGGCGGGTCGGCCATGAGCAGCGCGAACAGCCGCTGGCCTTCCGGGGGCAGGTGGGTGAAGGCCTCGCGCACCGCGGCGTGGCGCTCGGTCGCGAGCAACCGCCGATCCGGGGCCTGGGCATGCTCATCGCGCCGGTGATCGGCGTTCGGCTCAAAAATGATCTTCTGCGGTGCGCCCGAGGTGCGCATGACGCGCCAGCACTCCCGCCGGGTGGTGGTCGCGAGCCATCCGGGCAGCGCGGCCGCGTTGCGGATGTGGTCCAGGTGGTCAACCAGGTGCAGCCAGACGCTCTGGGCGATGTCGTCGGCGTCGGCGCGGCTCAGCTGGTACTTGCGGCAGATCGAGGAGATCAACGGGGCGTACCGGTCGATGAGCGCGTCCCACGCCTGGCGGTCGCCGCTCCTGACGCGGGCGACCAAGTCGATGACTCCCTGGTCTGCAGTTACGTCTGTCGCAATAAACATGATCTGGCTCTCCTCACCGCGCTGCCTGTCGTGCTGACAGCCTCGGCGGGGAGGTGTCCCGTCGTCATGAGGTAGGGGTCACGGTGCGCCGGGAAATAGTGGCGCGGCGCGCGGGAAGTTAAGTCCCGGCGGACGCCCGTCAGGCCCGGGACTGCCGTCCCAGGCCCGCGTCCCTGGCCTGCACGATGGCCTGGGCCCGGTCGGCGACCTGCAGCTTGGTCAGGATGTTCGATACGTGGTTGCGCACCGTCTTCTGGCTCAGTCCGAGCCTGGCCGCGATCGCCGCGTTGGCCCGGCCCTGGGCGACCAGGTCCAGCACCTCGCGTTCCCGGTCGGTCAGCTGCGGGAAGACCTGCGGCGGGGCGGTGGCGCTGGCGGTGAAGTAGGCGAGCATGCGGGCGGCCAGTTGGGTCCCGAAGATGATCTCGCCGTTGGCGGCGGCCCGGATGGCGGTGCGGATCTGCTCCTGGTCGGCGCCCTTGAGCAGGTAGCCCCTGGCCCCGGCGCGCAGCGCGGAGAAGATCGAGTCGTCATCGTCGAACATGGTCAGCACCAGGACCGCGATGTGCGGGCTGTCCGCCACGATGCGGCGCGTGGCCTCGATGCCGTTCAGCCCGGGCATGTGCAGGTCCATGACGATCACATCCGGCTGGGTCGCGATGGCCAGGTCGACGGCCTCGGTGCCGGTGGTGGCCGCTCCCGCTAGCTCCGTGTCGGGCCCCTCGTCCACCAGGGCGCTCAGGCCGTCGCGGAACAGCGGGTGGTCGTCGGCGATCAGGACCCGGATCGATTCGGTCATGGTTGCTCCTGGGCGGCGGGCACGCGAGCGGCCGGTTGGGCAGGCAGGCGGGCGGTGATCCTGGTTCCGTGCGGCAGGCAGGGTTCGATGGCCAGGTTCCCGCCGAGTTCGGTCACGCGCTCGCGCATCGACGCGATCCCGACCCCGGTCCGCCAGCCTTCGGGCAGGCCCACGCCGTCGTCGAGGACGTCCACGTCCAGGCCGTGATCGACGTTGATCCGCACGGAGCACTCCGTGGCGTGCGCGTGCCGGGTGACGTTGGTCAGCGCTTCGGTCACGATCCGGTAGCAGGCGACCTCGACCGCGGCGGGCAGGTCGGCCAGGTTCTCTTCCGGAGCGTCCAGGGTGACACTCAGCGCGGGAGCCTCGAGTTGCAGGCGCCTGACCTCCTCGCGCAGCGACCCAACCAGGCCGAGTTCGTCGAGCGCGGGCGGCCGGAGGCCGTAGACGATGCGGCGTACGTCGGTCACGGCCCGCTGCGTCTCCGCCTTGAGCCTGCCCAGCAGTTCCTGCAGTTCCGGCTGCCCGGCGGACCGCGTCCGCGCCGTGTCGAGACCCAGCGTGAGCCCGGCCAGCGTTGGTCCCAGCCCGTCATGCAGGTCGCGCCGCAGCCGCCGGCGTTCCTCTTCCCGCGCGGTGACCAGGCCCGCGCGGGAGGCGTCCAGGGCGCTGCGCAGGGCCACCGCGTGGGCGGCCGGACCCGCCTGACGGGCGAGGTCGGCCAGCAGCCGCTCGTCGTCGGGGCCGAGGCGCTCGCCCGACCGCGTACCCACCAGCAGCCGCCCGACGGTTTCGCGCTGGGAGGTCAGCGCGAACGCAACCACCTCGGCCGGGGCCTGGCCGTACGCCGCCGCGGGCCGCCATCCGTCGCCCACGCGCAGCTCGAGCGCCGCGTAGGGCAGGCGCAGGCTGTCCGCGATCGTCTTGACCACGGAATCCAGCGCCGATTCCGTGCCCGACGCTTCCTCGACGCGCCGGCCGAGCCGGGCCAGGGCGTCGTAGGGTGCGCCCCGGTCGCCGTAGAAGAGCCGGTTCACCCGGCGCTGTACCCGGTCCCGCAGCGGGAAGAGCACGGCGGCGGCCACCGCGGTGGCGATGACCTGCACGGCGAGGTTGCCCTGGTCGACGCCGAACACCCAGCGCGCCACCGTCACCGCGAGCACGTAGATCGCGGCGACCCCGGCGGTCAGCAGGCCGTACAGCACCGCCCGGTTGAGCAGGACGTCAATCTCGTACAGCCGGTACCGCATGACCGCGATGCCGATCGCCACCGGCATCAGCGTGCCGGCCAGGGCCCCGAATCCCACGTTCACCAGGCCGCCCGGGTCGGCGAACTGGGCGATCACGGCGACCGCGATAAACGGCAGGACGGCGAGGAACCATTTGAGTTGCTGCCGGCCCGCCCGGTCCGCCCGGCGCCACCGCAGAGTTACGCAGGCCGCGGCCGCGATGGCGGCGGCCAGCCCGCACCCCACGGCCAGGGCTTGCATCACCTCGAACAGGCGGTCGAGCGAAGGGTAGGCATACGGGTTCGGCAGGTAGCGGAAGAGGCTGCCCATGCTCTGCGGGATGAAGGCCATGC
The DNA here is from genome assembly GCA_963795795.1 of uncultured Actinomycetes bacterium. Taxonomy (GTDB): domain Bacteria; phylum Actinomycetota; class Actinomycetes; order Streptosporangiales; family Streptosporangiaceae; genus Palsa-504. Next base: position 9,135 of record CAWCJS010000009.1, read on the forward strand.
CCGCGAACCAGAGCGGGATGAAGGCCAGCGCCGCCCACAGGGCCGGCCGCCAGCGGGGCGACAGCAGCCTCCCGTCCGGGAAGACCAGCGGCAGGACCAGGCCCGTCAGGCTGGTGGCCGGCGCGTAAACCCAGGTCTCCAGCCACAGCGCCGCGGTCGCGAACGGCAGCGAACCGGGCGAGTGCACCACGGTGTACCTGGCGTACGCGAAGGTGGCGGCGGGAATCGCGTTCGCGAGGCCGATCAGGCACAGCAGCGGGCCCATCGGATGACCCGGCCGCCGGGCCAGCAGGATGGCCCCCATCAGGGCGTAGCCGAGAGCGGTCGGGACCAGGAATCCGGACAGGTCATGGCCGAGAGCCGCCAGCATCGCGGTGGCGACGGCCAGGATCATCGCCAGCGCGGCCGCCGCGGCCGCCGCCCGGGTCAGGCCGGCCGGCGTCACCCGCCGGGCCGGCACTGCCCGTTCCTGAAGGCCCAGACCCACGTTCCCACGATCGGCCCTTTCGGTCCCGCTGTCACGGGACGGGTGTCCCGGGTGAGCCGGGACTTTGCGGACGCTCACATCCGGATTCCGCACCTATATCACTGTTTTCCTTAATCCGAACGGGCGTTGGTGACAGCCCCGCATCCCCCGGGCGCCCGCATGGTTTTCTAGTGGTTAGGCGAGCCACCGTGGCCACCCCTGACCCGAAAGAGGCGGGTCGGGAGGGCCTGATACACGGCTACGAGGAGCGGTTGACACCGGCTCGGGTTGCCGCGCCGTCTTGCTGAGGGGCCCTGTCAGTACCTGGAACGGCAGGCCCTCCCTCACCTGGGGTATCCCGGGTTGACTGGGACTGGTCCCCGGCGGCATCAGTCCCGAGAGGAAGAAAACAGTGGAGTACACCAACCTTGGTCGCAGCGGCCTGAAGGTCAGCCGGATCACCCTGGGCTGCATGAGCTTCGGCGACACCTCCAGGGGGTTCAACGAGTGGGCGCTGGATGACGCGGGGGCTGAGCCCATCTTCCGTGAGGCGGTCGAGCTGGGCGTGACCTTCTGGGATACGGCCAACGCCTACGGCTACGGCACCTCGGAGGAGATCACCGGGCGGGCCCTGCGGAAGTACACACGCCGGGAGGACATCGTCCTGGCCACGAAGGTCTTCTTCACAATGGATGACACCCCGGGCGGCTCCGGGCTGTCCCGCAAGGCGATCATGACCCAGATCGACGCGTCGCTGTCCCGGCTGGGCACCGACTATGTCGACTTGTACCAGATCCACCGCTTCGACCCGGAGACCCCGGTCGAGGAGACCATGGAGGCGCTGCACGACGTGGTCAAGGCCGGCAAGGCCCGCTACCTCGGCGCCTCCTCCATGCACGCCTGGCGGTTCGCCGCAATGCAGCATGCCGCGCAGCTGGGCGGGTGGACGAGGTTCGTGTCCATGCAGGACCAGTACAGCCTGCTGCAGCGGGAGGAAGAACGCGAGATGTTCGGCCTGCTCGAGGACCAGGGCGTGGGCTGCATCCCGTGGAGCCCGCTGGCCAAGGGACGGCTGGCCCGGCCTTGGGGTGAGCGGACCCCCCGCTTTGACACCGATCCAGTGGGCCGCCGGATGTTCGGCGACGGCGACCGGGCGATCATCGATGCCGTGCGGCAGGTCGCTGACCAGCGGGGCGTGCCGATGGCCCAGATCGCCCTGGCCTGGGTGCTGAAGAACCCCGTCGTCACCAGCCCGATCGTCGGCCCGACCAAGCCGAACCACCTGGCCGATGCCGTCGCGGCCATGGACATCAGGCTTACCGATGAGGAGATCCGCGCGCTCGAGGAGCCCTACACCCCGCGCCAGCCCACCGGATACTGAACCGGCCGCAGGCCACGCGCGGGGCACGCCGGGGGCGGGCGGCGTCACCAAGGACATCACCTTCGCCGACTCCTAGCCGGGCATCGACGAGAAACTGGACGCCTGGGTCTAGCGCGCTGTCGTTCGCGAGACGCGATAGGCCAGCACGGCGTTCGCTACCGCGCCTGCGATCGTCACCAGCGCCCAGCCCCAGTAGCCGTCGGCCAGCAGGATGCCGGTCAGGGCGAGCAGCCAGGCCATGACCAGCACGCGGATGATAATCGCGGCACGCGGGTGCCTGCCGTCGAAGCCCGTTGCCATGTTCATGATGGTCTCCCCTGGCACTGGGCGTACGCAAGCGAGTCCGCATCCGCGCCTAGCGGATCGAGCCAGGTCCTGGAGCACGTTTCCGGCTGATCGCCGGGGCGGCGGGACCCTTGCGCGGACCGGGCGCTCGCCGGTACGAAGGGAATGTTGTCCCGGGCAGCGCAGTGCTAACCGCGGAAGGTCTCGTTTGCCGTGACGACCTGGCAGGAGCTAGTGCAGGGCGCGGGCTCGTGCACGCGTTGCGACCTGTACCAGCGCGCGACGGCGACCGTGTTCGGGGAGGGCAAGACGAACGCGGCGATGGTCCTCGTGGGCGAGACGCCTGGAGACCAGGAGGACAAGCAGGGACGCCCGTTCGTCGGGCCGGCCGGGCGGGTCCTGGACCGGGCCCTGGGCGATAGCGGCATCGACCGGGCCGATGTCTACCTGACCAACGCCGTCAAGCACTTCAAGTGGACCGAGCGCGGCAAGCGCCGGATCCACCAGCGCCCGAACGGCACCGAGATCAGAGCCTGTGAATACTGGCTGGAGGCGGAACTCGAATTCATCCGTCCTCGGCTGCTCGTACTGCTCGGCGCGGTGGCAGGCGAGGCCGTGTTCGGCTCGCGGTTCCGGGTGGGCGAGCACAAGGGGAAGGTGGAGGAAGCGGAAGTCGGACGGTGGCGGGGACTGGTGGTGGGTACCATCCATCCGTCCGCCGTGCTACGAGCCGAGGACCCGGCGGCCCGGGAGGCCGCCTACGCCGGCCTGGTCGCCGATCTGGGGACCGCCCGCGAAGCATGCCAGGGTGCCTCGTAGGGGCTGCGCCTACCCAGTGCGCGGCGGCCTGGCCGGATGCGACGATGGACGCCGGGTGCTTTGCGAATGGATGAGGCGATGGCAGCTCCCAGCTTGCTAGTCGGGCGCGAGTCCGAGTTGGCCGCGCTGGACCGGCTGCTGGATGACATTCACGGCCGGGGCGGCTCGCTGGTGGTGACTGGAGGGCCGGGCGCCGGCAAGTCAGCACTGCTCGCGGAGGCAGCGGCGCGCGCGGCGCATCGCGAGATGCTGGTATTGCAGGCCACCGGCGTGCAGTCGGAGGCCTTGCTGGCCTTCGCCGGGCTGCACCAGCTGCTGCGCCCGGCCCTCGACCGCCTGGACCAGCTGGCGGCGCCGCAACGCGACGCGATAAGAGCGGCGTTCGGGCTGGCCTACGGGCACGCGCCGGATTTCTTCCTCACGGCGCTCGCCGCACTGGAGCTGCTCGCCGAGAGTGCGGCCCGCGCCCCGGTCCTCGTGGTCGCCGACGATGCGCAATGGCTGGACCGCCCTACGCGTGACGTGCTGACATTTGTCGCGCGGCGGCTGGAATTCGAGCCGGTCGTGCTGGTCACGGGAATCCTGGACGGCTACGACAGCGCGCTGGAACCCGGGACGCCGAGCCTGCACCTGGAGGCGCTCTCCGGATCGGCGGCTGCGGCGCTGCTGGACGCCCGTGCTCCCGGCCTTCCGGAGGCCGTGCGGGCCCGCTTTCTGGCCGAGGCCGCGGGTAATCCTCTGGCGCTCGCGGAACTCCCGGTCGCGTACGGCAAGCTCGGTGAGGCGGCGAGGGTGCCCGCATGGCTGCCGCTTACGGCCCGCCTGGAACGGGCGTTTGCCGCCCGGGCGTTCGACCTGCCCGCCGCGACACGCACCGCATTGCTGGTGGCGGCCGTGGATGACGGCGACCGGGTTAGCGAGGTCCTGGACGCGGCTGCGCTGCTGGTGAGCGAGATCGGGACGACCGACCTGACTCCGGCGGTCAGCGCCCAGCTGGTCGAAATCGACGACGGCAAGTTCCGGTTCCGCCATCCGCTGATGCGCACCGCGATCCGTCAGGAAGCGAGCATCTCGCAGCGGCAGGCCGCGTGCGCCGCGCTCGCCGAGGTCCTCCGCGACCAGCCTGACCGCGCCGTATGGCACCGGGCAGCGTCGATCCTCGGCCCGGATGAGGACGTAGCCGGCGAGCTGGAGCGGGCGGCGAGCGACGCCCGGCGGCGCGGGGGGACCGCCGTGGCGGTCGCGGCGCTCCGGCGCGCCGCAGATCTCGGCGATGGCGTCCACCGAGCCGGGCGGCTCCTCCAGGCGGCCGAGCTGGCGTTCGAGATGGGCCGACGGGATCTTGTCTTGGACCTTGTGGCAGATGCCGAGCCGCTCGGCCTGGGATCGCAGGAGCAAGCGCGGTTGACATGGATCAGGGAGAGCTTCACCGACGGCATCCCCGGCGATGCCGCCGAGGCTGGCGTGCTGGCCGCGACCGCAGGCCAGGCGGCCGCCGACGGCGACACTGATCTCGCGCTCAAGCTCTTGTACGGCGCGGGTCTTCGATGCTGGTGGAGCCACCCGCGCGACGCGGCGCGTGATGAGGTCCTGGCCGCGGCTGAGGGACTGAACGTCGACCAGGGCGATCCACGGCTGCTAGTGGTCATTGCGTTCGCCGCGCCGATAGGGCGGGGCGCGATGGTCATCGACCGGCTGTCCCGGCTCCGGCCAGAGATCAGGTCCGATGCTGCTGCGGCGCGGCTGGCCGGAAACGCCGCCATGGCGGTGGGCGCGTTCGGGACGGCCACGGAGCTCCTGGCGGCCGCTGCGGCCGACCTTCGCGCGCAGGGACGCCTCGGCCTGCTGGCCCGGGCGCTCGCCCTGCAGGCCTGGAGCGCCATGCATATCGCCGACCTGGGCGCGGCGATCCCCGCCGCGGAGGAGGCGCGCCGGCTCGCAGCCGAGACCGGACAACCGTTGGTCCTGGCCACAGCGGGAGCGGTCCAGGCGATCCTCGCGGCGCTGCGCGGCGATTTCGAAGCTGCCGAAACGGCAGCCGCGCAGGCGGAGCAGATCGGCGTGCCGCTGCGGGCGAGCGCCGTGGTCGCAGCGACGCAGCTGGCCCGCGGGCTGGCGTGCCTTGGTGCCGGCCGCCCCGCGGATGCCGCCGCGCACCTGCGGCGCATCCATGACGCCGCTGACCCGGCCTACCACTACGCCGTCCGGTGCTACACCATCGGCGACCTCGCAGAGGCCGCCGTGCGCAGCGGCAACCTGCACGGCATCGAAGTCTTCATGCAAGAAATGGAAGCAGCGGCACGGCAGACCCCCTCGCCGTCGCTGCACGCCGGCTTGCGGTACGCCCGCGCCCTGCTGGCCGCCAGCGGCGAGGCCGAAGGGCTGTTCCATGGCGCGCTGCGGTCAGACATGAGCGCGGGGCCCTTCCTGCGGGCCCGGGTGCAACTTGCCTACGGGGAGTGGCTGCACCAGCAACGGCGCGACGCCGCGGCGCGGACGCCGCTGCGGGCCGCCATTGAGGTATTCGACGCGCTTGGTGTGATCCCCTGGTCGGAACGGGCGCGCCAGCAGCTTCGTGCCACTGGGGAGAAGAGCCAATCGCGGATCCCCGCGGCCCGCGATCAGCTCACCCCACAGGAACTTCAGATCGCGCAGATGGCCACCGACGGGCTGACCAACCGCGAAATCGGCCAGAAGCTCTACCTGTCCCACCGCACCATCAGCTCGCACCTGTACCGGGTCTTCCCCAAGCTCGGGGTCGCGTCCCGGGCCGAACTGCGAGAGGTACTGGAACGCGGCATCCTGGCCGCGCCTAGCTCCTCGGGCAGCGGCGGAGATTCAGTCAGATGACGCAAGCGCGGGCCAGGGGCCGCAGGTAAGCCTGGACCGGTACGTGTCCGTCAGCGCGCGAGGGTCGATGGAGAAGTCGTGATGAGCCCGGCGTCTACGCCGCCTGACCGCCAAGGCTGGATTTCTTTCGGAAGAAGGTGCTCATGGATCTTCACCTGAACGGGCAGACCGCGATCGTCACGGGGGCCAGCCGGGGTATCGGCCTGGCGGTCACGCGCGGGCTGGTCGCCGAGGGCGTGCGCGTCACCGCCGGAGCGCAGAAGTCCTCCGCTGAGCTTGACGAGCTGGCGGGAACCGGGCTGGTGCGGGTGGTGGAGGTAGACCTGGCCGAACCTGGCGGACCGGCCGTCCTGGTCGCGGCGGCGGGCGACCGGATCGACATCCTGGTCAACAACGTCGGGGCGGCCCCGGCCAGGCCGGGCGGATTCGGCACGATCAGCGACGAGGACTGGCTGGCGTCGCTCACCCTCAACCTGATGGCCGCGGTGCGCACCACGCGCGCCGCGCTGCCCGTCATGCTCGCGGCCGGGAAGGGGGCGATCGTCAACATCAGCTCGGTCAACGCGCTCCTGCCCGACCCGGGCGTGATGGACTACAGCGCGGCCAAGGCCGCCCTGGCCAACTTCTCCAAATCCCTGTCCAAGGAGGCCGGGCCGCACGGCATCCGGGTCAACACGGTTAGCCCAGGCCCGGTCGCCACCGACCTGTGGCTCGGTGACCACGGGGTCGCGGCGACGGTCAGCCGCGCAACCGGCGCCAGGCCCGAAGACGTCCAGAGCCAGGCCGCACACCAGATGGTGACCGGCCGGTTCAGCCGCGCGGAAGAAGTCGCCGACCTGGTACTGATCCTGGCCAGCGATCGCACGGCCAACGTGACCGGCGCCGACATCACCATCGACGGCGGCCTCATCCCCACCTGGTAGCCGGGAAGCCAGGCGAACCAGCTGCAGTCACGTGACTGAAGCGCACCCCGGAGGGTGGCCAGCACAATGGCAGCAAAGCTCATCTATCCCGAAGGGGTAACCCGATTATGACCGACACCAAGGCTCCTGTCGTCTTCATCCATGGCCTCTGGCTGCACGCATCCTCATGGGCGCCGTGGCAGGAGCGGTTCGCCGCGGCGGGCTATGAGAGCTTCGCACCGGGCTGGCCCGGCGATGCCGACACGGTTGCAGGCTGCCGCGCCGATCCCGACAACATCGCCAACCATGGCATCGACGAGGTCACCAGCCACTACGCGGCCTTCATCGATCAGCTGCCAGCCCGCCCGATCATCATCGGGCACTCCTTCGGCGGGATGATCGCCGAGAAGCTGCTCGGTATGGACTACGGGGCGGGGGCGGTCGCCATCGACGCCGCGCAGATCAAGGGCGTACTGCCGCTCCCCCTGTCGGCGCTGCACGCGACCATGCCGGTGTTCAAGAACCCGGCCAATAAGCACCGGGCTGTCTCGCTGACCGCCAAGGAGTTCCACTTCAGTTTCGGCAACGCCCTGCCCGAGGAAGAGTCCGACGCCCTTTACGAGCGCTGGGCCATCCCCGCCCCCGCCAAGCCGCTGTTCGAGGCCGCGGCCGCCAACTTCTCGCTGCACTCCCCCGCGAAGGTCAACACAGCTAATGAAAGCCGAGGGCCACTGCTGCTCACCATGGGCAAGCAGGATCACACCGTGCCGGAGATCATCACCAAGTCCACGCTGAAGCAGTACCGGCACTCCGAGGCGGTTACCGACCTGGAGGAGTTCGACCGGGGTCACTCACTCGTCATTGACTCTGGCTGGCCTGAAGTGGCCGAGGCGTGCCTGGCCTGGCTGACCAAGCAGGGTCTTTAACTGGCCCGCTCGGCGCGGCAGGCCGCAAACGGGCAATTGAACCGAAACGGCTTCGCGCTCTGATGGCTCCGGACGCTCAGCTCAGCGACCTCACCGACCGGGCCATGCGGCTGCTTGATCGAGCGCCCGCCGGGCGGCGGGTGCTGATCGGCATCGCCGGGGCGCCCGGCGCCGGCAAGACCACGCTGGCCGGGAGCCTGGCCGCCGCACTGACGGTCAGGGGTGCCATGGTCGCGCACGTGCCGATGGATGGTTTCCACCTAGCGGACGCCGCTCTCGATCTGCTCGGGCTCCGGGACCGTAAGGGGGCGGCGGAGACTTTCGACGCGGCTGGTTACGCTGCCCTGCTGGCGCGGATCGCGGAGGGCGAGACCGTCTGGGCGCCGGCCTTCGAGCGCGACCTGGAGCAGCCCATCGCCCAGGCGATCCTCGTGCCCGCGGACGCGCGGATCGTCATCAGCGAGGGAAACTACCTGCTCCTGCAGGCTCCCGAGTGGCGGGCCGTGGCGTCCTGGTTCGACGAGGTGTGGTTCTGCCAGCTCGACGATGAGGTACGCCGCGCACGCCTGATCAGCCGGCATGTCGAGTTCGGCAAGACGCCGGACGAGGCCAGGGACTGGGTTGACCGTCTCGACCAGGCGAACGCGCGCGTCGTTGCTGCTACGGCGCCCGCCGCCGACCTGCTGATCCGCCTGCCTGATTGATGTGAGATGGTGCGCGGGGCGGAGGCTAGGCTGCTGGGGATGACCGAGGGCGAACCGCTGATCGGGGATGGCGTCACTCAGGGGATCGTGCGGATCGGGGACACGGTCCGCCGGCCGCTGCGGCCGTTCAGCCTGACCGTGCAGGCGTACCTGGCCCACCTGCGCGACGCCGGGTTCACTGGCGCCCCGCTTCCGCTCGGCCTCGACGAGCAGGGGCGCGAGATGCTGTCGTTCGTCCCTGGTGACGTGCCGCGTCACCCGCTGCCGCCGGAGACGGCGGGTGACGACGTGCTCGTCGCCCTGGCCCGGCTGATCCGCGCGCTGCACGAGGCGTCGGCCGGGTGGGAGCCGCCGCCCGACGCGGTGTGGGGCGGGACGCCGGCCAACCTGGGACGCCCGATCGCGCAGCGGACCGAGCTGGTCAGCCACTGCGACTACTGCCCGGGCAACGTGGTCTTCCGCGATGGCCTGCCGGTCGCGCTGATCGACTTCGACCTGGCCCACCCGACCACCCGGCTCTACGACATCGCGAACGCGTTGTGGTACTGGGCGCCGTTTCGCGATCCGCGGGACCGGGCGCCCGCCCTCGCGGATGCCGACGTCCCCCACCGGGTCGGCGTATTCGCAGACGCCTACGGCATGACGGCCCGGCATCGCGCGGAGCTGGCGCCGTTCGCCGTTGACCTGGCGCACCGCTATCACGAGGACTCCCGCGTCTCGGCCGAGCTGGATCCGGTGTTCCGCAAGCTATGGGAGGACGGCGCCAAGGACCGGCTGCCGCGGTCCGAGGCGTGGCTGCGCGAGGCGGCCCCGGCGATCGCCGCCCGCCTCAGCCAGCCGGGTTAGAGCTGGGAGCGGATCGGGGTCACCTGAGGATGTTGACGGCGCGGGCGACGACCAGGGCCACGGCCACGATCGAGACGGCGGCCTGGGCCGCCATGCCCATCTTCGCCCACCGGGACAGCGGCATCGTGTCGGTCGGGCTGAACGCGGTGGCGTTAGTGAAGGACAGGTACAGGTAGTCGGCGAAGGTCGGCTCCCAGTCCGGCGGAGCCAGCTGCGGGCTGGCCATCTGCACGAACTGGAAGTCCGGGTAGGCGCGAACGCCGGACGCCCGGGCTACGGGACCGCCGCGGTCGAACTCCCAGTACCACAGGGCGAAGACGATGACGTTGATGAGCCATATGGTGCCGCCAGTTACCAGCAGCGGCCCGGCGCTGTTGCCCTCGGTGCCATTCACGAGCCCGATCACGAGCCGGACCACCGACCAGGCGTTGGCCAGGCTGAGCAGGGCGGCGAGGGTCAGGCCCAGCATGCGGAGGGCCCGCGACTCGATGTTGATGCGACGCGGGTTCGCCATCACCAGGGCGATCAGCAGCAGGCCCTGCAGCGTCGGCAGCAACCAGACCGGGCGGACCAGGACGAGCCGGCCGGGCAGGGGGTATTGCAGCGCCACGGCGGCCGCCACCGCCACCGCCACCTGCCAGCGGGCTTCGCCTTCCGTGGGCCGTTTCCAGGCCGGAACCGGGGCGACGACGGGTGGTTGGGCAGGCGCGACCCGGTGCTCGAGTTCGTTCAGCCGGTCATGCAATGCCTGGATGCCGTCGAGGATCAGCGCACTGTCGGGGCGACCCAGTCCATCGTGTGAGTCCATGTGGTCATCTTGGCCCGTGTCCAGCCCCGATGGTCCGATTACCTGCGGTACGGAGGCGAGGCCGGCGACTAGCTCAGGGGCTCCTGTGGTACGGCGTTCGGGAAAAAGGTTCTGAGAGCCTCCCCGATCTCCGCGCGTACTGGCGCCCCGGAGATGACCACGTCGACCATGGTCACCGAGGTGTGGATGTGTCCGCGGGCCCGGGTGAGGCGGACCGGTACCCCGGCGGCCTCCAGGGCGCGCGCGTAGGCCACGCCCTCGTCGCGCAGCGGGTCGAAGTCCGCGGCGACGATGCAGGTCGGGGGCAGGCCTTCCAGGTTGCCGCGCAGCGGGGCGGCGAGGGAATCGACGCGGTCCGCCGGATCGGCGTAGTGATCCCAGAACCACCGCATCAGCGCCGTGGTGAGGATGTACCCGTCGCCATTGTCCTGGTAGGACGGCCGGGTCAGGTCCGAGTCCACGACCGGGCAGATCAGAAGCTGCCCGGAGATGTGCGGGCCGCCAGCGTCACGGGCCAGCTGGCACGCCACGGCCGCGATGTTGGCCCCCGCGCTCCATCCGGCGACGGCGAGTTGACCGGGGATGCCCCCGAGTTCGATGGCGTTGGCGTCCACCCACTGCACAGCCGCGAAGGCGTCCAGCGCGGCGGCGGGATAGCGATCCTCGGGGGCGTGGCGGTAATTCACCGACACGACCACCGCGCCCGAGCGCGCGCAAAGGTCCCGGCAGAGCGGGTCATCCGAATCCAGGTTGCCGAGCACCCAGCCGCCGCCGTGGAAGTACACCACCAGCGGGCGCGGGCCCTCGGGCAGCCCCGCCGGGCGGTAGAGCCGGTACGGCAGGTCTCCCGCCGGGCCGGGGATCACCCCGTCCATGACCTCGCCCACCTCGGGACCTGGCGGCCGCGTGGCCGCGGTGGCCGCCATCAGGGACCGCGCGTCGGCGGCCGACAGCGTATCCATGGGCGGCAGGCCCAGCGTGGCCAGCAACTCCAGGACCAGGGCGACATCGGGTTGCATGCGGCGGACTATCCCGTCATGGCACCGAGCCCGGCCGGGGCCGGTCATCCTGAATCCGAGGTAGTCCTGCTCGACTACGTCGTCACACGCTTTCCGGTACGCGTCCACCCCGCCGATGTAGGGCAGGAACACGCGCGGCTTGCCGGGGACGTTGGCGCCCATGTACCAGGAGCTGGCGGTGGGATACAGCGTGATGGCGGCGCAGTCCTGTACGTGCTGGTCCCAGCCGGATTCGGCCAGCGCGGTCGGCTCGATCGTCTCGAAGCCTGCTTCGCGCATGTCCTTGAGGCACCCGGCCACCCAGTCGACGTGCTGCTCGATCGATACGGCCATGTTCGACAGCACGGAAGGGCTGCCGGGCGCGGTGAGCATGAAGAGATTCGGGAAACCGGCGGTCATGAGCCCCAGGTACGTAGACGGCCCGGCCGCCCACTTCTCCCCGAGGGGCAAGCCATCCCGGCCGGTGATGTCCGCGGCCACCAGGGCACCGGTCATGGCGTCAAAGCCGGTGGCGTACACGATGGCGTCGAAGCCGAACGACTCGTCCGCCGTCTCGATGCCTTCCTCGGTGATGCTGACGATCGGCTGCGTACGCAGGTCGACGAGCCGCACGTGCGGCAGGTTGAAGGTCTCGAAGTAGCCGCTATCGAGGCACGGCCGCTTGGTCCCGAAGTAGTGATCCTTCGGGGACAGCGCCTCGGCGGTCCCGGGATCCTTGACGGTCGAGCGGATCTTCTCGCGGATCATCGTGGCCACGATGTCGTTGGAAGCGGGGTTAAAGCCCTGGTCAGCGAAGACGTTGAGAATGCCGAACAGTTCGCCCTGCGCCCAGGCCGCCTCGAAGCGCTCCCGGCGGACCGCCTCGCTGGCGGTCATGCCGAACACGTCGGTCAGATCCGTGGGAATCCCGCCCCGGGACCATCGGGCGGCATGCCGGTACTCGTCGCGGTCCTCATCCAGCCGCTTCAGCCGGTCGGCTGAGGGGGGGCCGTTGTGCGCCGGGATCGAGAAGTTGGCGGTGCGCTGGAAGACGGTGAGCTGGCTGGCCTGGTGGGCGATGAGCGGGATGGACTGGATGCCCGACGAGCCGGTGCCGATGACCGCGACGCGCTGGCCCGTGAAGTCAGCACCCTCGTGAGGCCAGCGGCTGGTGAAGTAGACCTGCCCGCCGAAACGGCCGGCGCCCTCGATCTCGGATGACTTGGGCATGGAAAGGCAACCGGTGGCCATGATGTAGTACCGGCACCGGATCTCCTGCCCGCTGCTGGTCGTGATGGCCCACCGTTCCTCCTGCTCGTCCCAGCGGGCCGAGGTCACAGCGGCGGAAAACTCGATGTCAGAGCGCAGGCTGTAGCGGTCAGCCACCAACCGGAGGTAATCCAGGATTTCCGGCTGCGTGGCGTACTTCTCCGACCAGGTCCACTCCTTCTCCAGGTCCGGGTCGAAGGTATAGGCGTAGTCCGTGGTGGGGATGTCACAGCGGGCCCCGGGATAGCGGTTCCAGTACCACGTCCCGCCGACGTCGCCCGCCGAGTCGAAGGCCCTGACCGACAACCCGAGCTCGCGTAGCCGGTAGAGCATGTAGAGGCCGGCGAACCCGGCACCCACCACCACCGCGTCGAAGTGCTCGGGAACCGAAGGCGGCTTGTTCACGGGGCGCTCCCCTGCTCGGCTGTGCCGCTAACGCTAACTCAGTTAGATGGGCGTGTGGAGAGCTGCGATGGTCGATTAGCCCTGCGTGCAGGCGGCGTCGCCCATGCGCTGGATGGCTTCGCGCAGGATGGCTGGTGAGGTGGCGAAGTTCAGGCGGACGAACCCGGCTCCGCCCTGGCCGAATACGTGACCGGAGCTGACTGCCACCCGGGCCCGGTCGAGGAACATGAGCGCCGGTCCGGCGAGATCGCTGGTGACATGGTCGTCGACGGCAGCGTCCGGGTCGTGCAGGCCGAAGGCGCGGCAGTCCAGCCAGGCCAGGTAGGTCGCCTCCGGTGGCCGGTAACGCACTTGGGGCAGGTGTTCGGCCAGAAGTTCGCCGAGCAGGTCCCGGTTGGCGGTCAGGCCGGCCAGCAGGCTGGTCAGCCACGGCTGGCCGTGCCGGAACGCGGCGATGTGCGCGATGACGCCCAGATGGCTGGGGCCGTGGCTGACCTCTTCGGGAAGGCGGCGCAGGTCAGCGGCGGCATCGGGGCCGGCGATGAGCAGGGCTGCCTTGAGGCCGGCCAGGTTCCACGCCTTGGACGCTGAGATCAGCGCGAACGCGTCATCGGCGCCGTCAACGCTCAGGTACGGAGTGAACTGCGCCCCCGGGAGGACCAGGGGGCCGTGGATCTCGTCGGAGATGACGCGGACCTGGTGGCGGGATGCGGCGGCCGCCACGGCTTCAAGCTCGGCACGCGTATGGGCGGTGCCGGTGGGGTTGTGCGGGTTGCTCAGGAGCAGCGCCGCCCGCCCGGACCTCGCGCGCGCAGTGGCCAGGGCAGCGCTGAGGGCATCGAGGTCGAGGCGTCCGTCGGCGCCGAGCGGGGCTTCGATGATCGTGCGGTCGGCGGATCTGGTGAACGCGTAGAACGGCGGGTAGACGGGCGAGCAGACGACCACGGGGTCGCCGGGTGAGGTCACCAGCTTGAGCGTCTCGGCCATGCCCATCATGACGTCGGGGACGATCGCGGTCCGGTCGATGTCGAGGCCGTGCCAGTCCCAGTGGAGCGCGGCGTAGTCGCGAACCGCGAGGGCGTAGTCGGGGCCGGTGGGATAGCCGGTGTCGCCGGCGTCGATGGCGGCGTGCAGTGCGGCGGCGACGGGCGGGGCGAGCGGCACGTCCATCTCGGCCACCCAGAGCGGGAGGACGTCGGCCGGGTAGGTGCGCCACTTCAGGCTGGTGCGGGCGCGCAGCCGTTCGATGGGCAGCTGCTCCAGCGGACTGGCGTCTGAGCCGAGGTTTCCAAGAACAGTGGTCACAGAAGACACGGTAATCGGGGGCTACCGGCGGCTGGCGTAAGCCTCGGCCGCGCGGGCGAGATCGGGACGGGCGTCGAGGACGGGGCGCATCCGGCGCCACGCCTCTTCTCGTTTGGCCGGGATGAACTCGGTGGGCCAGTATCCCTCGTGCGGGCGGTAGCCCCTCAGCACCCGGCGAGCCACGGTGGCCTTGTGCACCTCATCGACGCCGTCGGCGATGCCCATGGTGGGTGCCGACGCGTACATGGCCTGAATGGGCGTGAGGTCGGTGGTGCCGAGAGAGCCCAGGATGTGCAGGGCGTTGTACGACACCTCGCGCAGCACCTTGGCCATGGTGAACTTCACCGCCGCGATGTCCGTGCGAGCTTCGAGCGTTGAGGTCTGGTCGATCTTCCAGGCGGTCTCGAGTACGAACAGCCGGAGCATGGTGATGGCGGCGTAGGACTCGGCGATCTTTTCCTGCACCATCTGGTGCTCGGCGATGATCCCGCCGTGCGACTGGCGGCTGAGCGCCCGCTCGCACATCATGTCGAAGGCGAGCTTGCACTGGGCGATCGTCCGCATGGCGTGGTGAATGCGGCCGCCGCCGAGTCGGCGCTGGGCGAGTACCTTGGCGCCGTTCTCGGGGCCGAGAAGATGGTCGAAGGGCACCCGGACGTCCCGGTAGATGATGTGATTGTGGTTCCGCGGCTCCGGCATGATCTCGACGCCGGGGGTGGTCCGGGGCACCACGAACATGCCGTTGGTGCACATCACGAACAGCAGGTCGGCGGCCCGTCCCCCCGAGGTGAACCACTTCTCGCCGTTGATCACCCACTCATCGCCGTCTCGTTCGGCGTGGGTCTTGAACAGGTCCGGGTCGCTGCCGCCCTGGGGTTCGGTCATCGAGTACGCCGAGAACATGTCCTGGTTGAGCAGCGGCTCTAGCCACCGCTTCTTCTGCTCCTCGGTACCGTAGGCCGCGAGGATCTCCATGTTCCCGGTGTCGGGCGCCGCGGCGCCGAACATCGCGGGCGCCCCGGGGTAGCGCCCGATTACCTCGTTGAGCAGAGCCAGCCTGAGCTGTCCGAAGCCGGGGCCACCCAGCTCCCGGTCGAGGAAGATCGCCCACAGGCCCTGGTCCTTGACCTCCTGCTGGAGCTCGCGGACGTACGCCTTCACCACCGGGTCTGGCCAGCGCACCGCGTGGGGAAACACGTAGTCGAGCGGCTCGACCTTTTCCTGGCAGAACCGCCCGACCCAGTCGAGCTTCTCCTGGAACTCAGGATCGGTGGAGAAGTCCCACGCCATGCCCTCACTCCTCGTCGGTTAGCCCGAGGCCAGCTGCCGCGGCGGGAAATGCCGCAAAGGCCTCGGTGATTTCATTGTGACGGGTTTCGGAATCGCGGGCAGGGCCACGCCGGACGCCGCCGCGGATCATCGGGCCTTCACAGGCTGCCCTCGCGGAGCGCGTCGCGGGCGGCCTCCGCAAGCACGGAGCGCCCGCCAGCCTCGCCTGGTTCGGCCGCGGTCAGCAACGTGGCGGCGTAGCCGTCGTCAGCCATGTGCCCGGCCAGGTACCGGGACCGCACCCCGACGCCGATGCAGGCCGACCGCCATCGTGAGAAGGCCACCCAATACGGCAGGTTCGACACGTCCCGGCCGGAGAGCCGGGCGTAACGCTGCATGAGCTGCGCCCGGGCGGGGAAGCCGGGCACAGTACTCGGCCCGGGCGTGGTCGGCGGCAGCTGCTCACCCGGGTCCTGCCAATTCGAGGCCAGGTACCCGAGGTCAGCCATCGGGTCACCCGAGGTGGCGAGCTCCCAGTCGAAGACCGCCCTGATGGCACCGTCCGGGCCGAACGCCACGTTTCCCGCCCGGTAGTCACCGTGCACGATGCCGTTGGCCTGCGCGGGTATGCGGCGCGCTAGCAAGTCGTGCACCTCATCGAGCAGGGCGAGTTCCGGTGCGCCGGTCGCGTGTACCTGCGCAAGCCAGCGACGCAGCTGCCGCTCGACGTAGCCGGTCTTGCGCACCATGTCGCCGAGGCCGACCGCAACGGGGTCGAGCGCGTGCAGCGCCACGAGCACATCGACCAGGTGCTCGGCCGCCGGGACCCGGGCCTGGTACGCGAGCGCCATCCCTGCCTCGGTGTCCGCTAGCACCAGGCCCTCGACGAACCCCATGACGTAGAACTCGGCGCCGGTGACCTCGGTATCGGCGCAGTAGACCACCGGCGACGCGACGGGCACCGCCGTCGGGGCCAGCGCGGAGATGAACCGCCATTCCCGGCTCACGTCGTGAGCGGTGCTCAGCACTCCCCCGGTGGGCGGGCGGCGCAACGCGTAGGCGGCACCCGCGGCGTCGGTGACCCGGAAGGTCAGGTTCGAGCGCCCGCCCGAGATGAGCGCGAACTCCACCGGGCCCACCAGGCCATCGACATGCTCGGCGAGCCAGTGTCCTACGCGTTCGGCTTCGATACCCGGCAGCGCCGATCCGGCACCCTCCATGAACTTGATCCTCGGCACTACGTCAGGGGGCCTGGCGGCTCGGGCCATCGCGGGCCGAGGTCGGGCAAGTCGGTGCCTACCCGCATCGGGAAATGGGGCTGCCGCTTCTCCAGGAACGCGGTAACCCCCTCGACGACATCGGGGGCCTGGCCGAGCAGAAAGATCCCCCGGGAGTCGAGGCGGTGCGCCTCCCAGGGAGAATCGGCGCCTAGCATGCGCCACATCAGCTGACGGGAGGTCGCCACCGCAACGGCGGAGGTGTTGTCGGCGATCTCCCTGGCGAGCGCGTACGCGGCTGGCAGCAACTCGTCGGCCGGGTAGGTTCGGGCGACCAGACCGCCGTGCAACGCCTCCGCGGCATCGAAGACCCGGCCGGTTGCCACCCATTCGAGGGCCTGGCTGATGCCGACGACGCGCGGGAGAAACCAGCTGGAGGCGGCTTCCATGACCAGGCCGCGCCGGGAGAACACGAAGCCGAACTTCGCGGTATCGGCGGCGAGCCTGATGTCCATGGGGAGCGTCATCGTGATGCCGACCCCGACCGCGGGCCCGTTGATGGCAGCGATGACCGGCTTGAGTGACGCCGCGATACGCAGGCTTACCCTGCCGCCACCGTCCCGCGGTACGCCGTCGATGGTCTCGGCCGTCCCCGATCGCTGGCGCCGCTCGGCGTTGAAGGTGTCGCCGCCGGCGGAAAGGTCGGCGCCCGCGCAGAACGCTCTCCCCCGGCCGGTGACGACTACCGCCCGAACATCGTCGTCGGAGTCGGCCCGGTCGAAGGCGTCGATCAGCTCGTCGCGCATGACCTGAGTGAACGCGTTGAGGTGGTCCGGACGGCTAAGGGTGATCGTCGCTATCCGGTCGGCGACCAGGTACTCGATCTCCGAGTACGGCCGGCTTGCATCTGCCACAGGCTGCCTCCCACGGCGGTCAGGCGAATTATGTCTGGTATCGACCTTCTCGTGCTATGTCGAAAATTTAATGTATGTACCATTAGTCCGTGTTTCCCCCGCTGTAAGGCGATATCGGGCTTCCACGTGTTTCCGTGCTACACTGTTTTACGTGTAGAGGTAAGCCGTCTAGGGTGGATGGTCGTGAGCAACCAGAACATCACGCTGTCGCTTCCTGAGGAGGACATCCGGGAAGCCAGGATCCTGGCCGCTAGCCGCGGCACATCGGTGTCACAGTTGCTGGCCCGGATGCTGAGGGAATTGGTCGAGCAAGAGACCGGATACGCGAGCGCCCGGGACCGGAGCCTGGCGCGGCTGCGCGAGGGGATAGACCTGGGCACCGGCGGGCACATCGACTGGCGCCGGGACAGCGTGCATGAGCGGTAACCGCCGGTTCGTCGACACCAATATCTTGCTGTACGCACATGACGATTCCGCGGGCGGCAAGCAGGATCAGGCGCGGACGCTGGTCGAGCAACTCTGGGAGTCACGCGACGGCTGCCTGAGCGTTCAGGTGCTGCAAGAGTTCTTCGTAAACGTCACCCGAAAGATCGCCAAGCCGCTCAACGCGGAAACGGCGAAGGAAATCGTGGCCGACTACGCACGCTGGTATCTGCACGTTCCTGCGGCCGACGACGTCCTGGCCGCGATCGGCATCCATCAGCGTACCGGTATATCGTTCTGGGATGCGATGATCGTCCGCAGCGCCGCCGAAATCGGCTGCGCCGTACTCTATTCGGAGGATCTCAACGCGGGACAGGAGTATTCCGGGGTCCGCGTGGAAAATCCGTTCCATCCATCGGATGCCGATCGCACGTAAGGCCAGGGCACCGGCCAGGGGTTTCCCTGGTGCGGCGACCGGTTCCCATTGCCCACGGTAGGTATCAGCATTGACTGCGCGGCCGGGACGCAGGCCGCTGACACCCGGAAGAAGGAGGAGCACATGGCTGACACCCTTTCCTACCGGCAGATGGGAACTGCGGACCGCGGCCAGGCCCACGCTCTGTTCTCGCAGACCATGAGCTACGTCGCGGCCACCGCCGGCCTGTTCGCGCTCGGCGCCTGGCTGGGCCGTAACCTGTCCGGCGGCGTGGGCATCGTCGCGTTCATCGCCGCCTTCGCCTGCCTGATCGGCATGCGGTTCGCGGCTAAGCGATCCGCCCAGGCGACCGTCGGACTGCTCGCTGCGTTCGGCCTGCTGATCGGGCTGGCCGTGGCACCGACGGTGGCCTACTACGGCAGCATGGACCCGCGGGCGCTGTGGGAAGCCGGCGGGGCGACGGCGCTGTTCGTCGCCGGGTTCGGCGCGGCCGGCTACGCCACCCGGCGCGATCTGACCGCGATCGCCCGGGTCAGTTTCTGGGCGCTGGTGGCGCTGATCGTGTTCGGCATCGTGCTGATCTTCGTCAACATCCCGGGCGGCGAGCTGGTCTACTCGGTGCTCGGCCTGGTCATCTTCGCCGGGTTCACCATGTTCGACTTCCAGCGGCTGCGCACCAACACCGACGAAGCCGTCGCACCGCTGCTGGCTGCGTCGATCTTCCTCGACCTGCTGAACGTGTTCCTGTTCTTCCTGGAGATCTTCTCCGGAGGGAGGCGGGACTGAGGGCCGGGATCGGGGAACTCGCGCGGGAGCGTCTTGGCTTCGAGCGGGTCCGTTACGGGGCGGACCCGGAGCAGGCCGACGCGGATATCCGCAACGACGCCGACCCTATCGACGTCACCGTGTACGTCCAGCAGGCGCTGGACCGTTACGTCCTGATTCCCGACGACAGCGACGTCGAGGTGACCACCGCCGGAAACATCGCGACGCTCTCCGGCTACGTCCGGACCTGGGCCGAGCACGACGCCGTCGTCGACTCTGCCTGGCGGGCCATCGGCGTTTACTACATCAGCGACAATCTGTCCGTTACCGGCTGACGGGCGGCAGCAACGGCCGAGCGGGGCCCGGGGCCCGCTCGCCCGATACCGTTCCTTCGGAGGTCAGGGCCGACCGCGAGTCCACTGCGGCCCGACCCTCGACCAGGCCGCCTCCCAGGCGGCCAGGCGCCGTCTGGTCAGGAGCGCGAGGGTTAGCCGCTGGGCGCCCAGCAGCGCGATCGCTATCAACATGAGCGTAATGACCACGGCCAGGATCTCATTGGTACGGGGGGAGGCGTCGCTGCCCTGCCGCGGGGTCCCGGCCCAGGCCTGGCTGCCCCCGCCGACCGGCTCCTGGTAGCTGGGGGCCGAAGCGGGCCGGAGTGCGGTCGCGCTAGCGCGGTGGGATAGGCCGGGCTGCACCGAGCCCACGGTCATCCCCCCGTGATACGCCCATCCTCCTGCGCCGATGGCGACAACCGGCCCGGCGATCAGGAACACGGCCAGCAGGCCGATCCGGATCCAGGCCTCGGTCCGGTCACTGGCCCGGCGGAGCGGATTGCGGTCCAGCCCGAGCGCACGGGCCAGCCGCGTGCGTCGCCTGGGGCGGCCAGGAGTCATCTGCATCCCTCAGCCCCGAATATACGAGACGGCCATGGCCACGACCGAGAACCGCACCGCAAGCACCTCGCCTGGCACCGCACCGCGAACAGCGATCGGCCCGGTCAGGCAATGGCCGCTGCGCCTCTTGCCGGCCATCATCGGCACCTGCTCGCCAGGGAACGCCTGCGGCTGCAGGTGGCCCGACGCATTCAGCGAGCGCAGCACGATCGTGTCACCCGGATCGACGGTCAGTACCGGCGGCAGGTCACGGGAGAACACATCTACCGTCGTCGACGGTGACGGGTCGAGCTGGTGGCGAGTCATGCAGCGATCTTCCCCGCTCTGCCACTACCGTGCCAGTCACCGGCGCGTTCCCCCGTCCGGCCGTCACGCGGCGGTCATCGGCGGGCCAGCGCGGCACCCTTGGCGACCGCGAGAAGGCGTGCGGCCTCGGGCGGCAGCGGGTCGAGATCGGGGCGCCAGACGGCGGTGAACTGCCTTCTCAGTGGCGGCCCGGTGACCTCGATGGCGACCAGCCGGCCGAGCACGAGGTCGTCCCTGACGGCCAGCCGACTGAGCACGCCCGGCCCGACGCCCTCCGCGATCGCTGAGCGGACCGCCGCGCTCGTACCGAGTTCCATCGCGATCCGCGCGCTGAGCGGCGGATGCTGGGCGGCTAGGTGATCGGTCAGGGTGACCCTGGTGCCGCTGCCGGCCTCCCGCATGACCATCGGCGTCGCCGCGATCTCGGCCAGCGACAGCGGTCGGCGGCGGCGCGCCCACGGATGGCCCGGCGCGGTGACCACGAGCATCTCGTCGTCGCGCAGGTGCGCCGTGACCATGTCAGCCGGCAGGTGCGGGGTCTCGATGAATCCGAGTCGTACCTTGCCGTCCCTGACGAGTTCGATGACCCGGGTGGAGTTGGCGACGGTGAGTTCCACCACGGTCGGCGTGTGCCCAGGCTCCTGTTCCGCGCTGGCCTGCTCGATGCTGCGCAACTCGACCAGCCAGTGCGGTACGAGGTGCTCGGCGACGGTCTGGCTGGCGGCGATCGCCAGCCGGTGTGACACGCCGGACCTGACCGACCGCAGCCCGGCCTCAAGCCGGTCGGCGGCGTCGAGCACATCCTCGGCCCAGCCGACGACGAGGCGTCCCTGCTCGGTGAGGTGCGATCCGCCCGGCGAGCGGACGAGCAGCATCA
Organism: uncultured Actinomycetes bacterium; assembly: GCA_963795795.1. Lineage (GTDB taxonomy): Bacteria > Actinomycetota > Actinomycetes > Streptosporangiales > Streptosporangiaceae > Palsa-504. Next base: position 30,202 of record CAWCJS010000009.1, read on the forward strand.
CGTTCGTCGCCCGCTCCAGCGTCCGCATCCGGGCGGACAGCGCCTGCTGCGAGACGCCGAGCACCACGGCGGCGGCCGCGATGGACCCGCGCCTGCCTACCTCGCGAAGCGCCCGCAGCGCGCCCAGGTCGTGCACCGCCTCGCTCATCGCCTCCGCCTGTCCGATCGCGGTTGCCGCTAGGTACAACGCTAGCTTGTACCCTTACAACGGGGCTCTCATTCCCGCAGGCCAGCATCTTGGCGACCCTGGAATGGCTATGACTGCCCTCCACGATGCTCCCGCCCCGGCGAACCTCGAGCAGCGGTCGCGGGATACCGAGAGCCCCCGGCGCGGCCCCTTGTATCCCGCTAACGCCTCCCGCCTGCGCCGCGCTGCCCGCCGCGCGCAGGCCATCGCCCCAGGGTTCACGCTCGCGCTCGCCGTCGCGGCAGCGGCGACGATGGCGGGGCAGTACGTGCCGCTAATCGGCAGCGCGGTTCCCGGGGCGGTCATCGGCGCCGTCATCGCGATCGTCGTCAAGCCAGGCGCACGCTTCGCGCCCGGGGTGAAGTGGGCGAGCACCTTCGTCTTGCAGTGCTCGGTCGTCCTGCTCGGCGCGCAGCTTTCGATCGCCGAGGCGGCCAGGGTGGGCGTGTCCTCGCTGCCGGTCATGGTCGGCACGCTCGCCATCTGCCTCGCTGCGGCCTGGCTGTACGGGCGACTGCTCGGCATCCCTGGCGACCTGCGCACGCTGATCGGCGTGGGCACGGGAATCTGCGGCGGATCGGCGATCGCGGCGGTCTCCCCGGTGATCGAGGCGGCGTCAGCCGACGTCGCCTACGCGATCTCCACGATCTTCCTGTTCAACATCGCGGCAGTCCTGGTCTTCCCGCTCCTCGGACATGCGCTTGGCATGAGCCAGCAATCATTCGGCCTGTTCGCAGGCACGGCGGTCAACGACACGTCGTCCGTGGTAGCGACGGCGACCACTTACGGCACCGCCGCGACCAGCCACGCGGTCGTGGTGAAGCTGGTCCGCACGCTCATGATCATCCCGATTTGCTTGGGACTCGCCACGCTGACCGCCCGCAAGCAGCAACGCTCCGCCATTGCGACCGCCGCAGCCGCCACGTCCGGCGACGGCGCTGCTGCTGGGCGCCCTCGCCTCTCCCGCCGCTCTCCCAGCCGCCCGCCTGCCGCTGCGCCGCGTCGCCAAGCTCGTGCCGTGGTTCCTGATCGGCTTCGTCCTAGTGGCCGCCGTCAACTCCTGCGGAATCATTCCGGTCGGCGCGCACTCCCCCCTCGAGGACGCGTCAGTGTTCCTCGTCTCCGTCGCGCTGTCCGCGATCGGCCTGTCCACTAACGTGGCCGCCCTCCGCAAGGCCGGCGCCCGTCCCTTGGTCCTCGGCGCTCTGCTCTGGATCACCGTCGCAACAGCCAGCCTGGGCCTGCAGACCCTCACCGGCACCCTGTAAACCCCGCAGCCGCTACGACGACGCTGGCCAGATCAGGTCACTGCCGCCTCTGACTGCTGTCTAGCGCGGTCCGCCCCAGCCCGGAAGCCGACGAGAATTCATTGATCGCGGCAACTTCTTACACCCGGCGTCATGAAGACGCCAAGACCTCATCGAGGGCGTGGAGGAAGAGGTCGGCGTGTTGGTGCTGGAAGACCAGGGGCGGCCGGATCTTCAGCACGTTTCCGGCCGGGCCGGTTGCGCTGAGCAGTATTCCCCGCTCGCGCATCGCCTCGGTTACCTTGCGGGCGTTCCCGGCCGCTGGCTGGTGCGTCTCATCGATCAGTTCGACGCCGAGCAGGAGGCCGTCGCCCCGGACGTCCCCGATCAGGGGGTGGCGTTCCGCGAGGGTCAGCAGGCCGTGGCTGAGGTAGGAGCCGACTTCCGCGGCGTTGGCCATCAGGCCTTCTTCTTCGATGACGGCCAGGACCGCGAGCGCGGCCGCGCAGGCTACCGGGTTGCCGCCGAAAGTACTGAACAGCTCGACCTCCTCGGGTACGGCCTCGAGCAGTTGGGACCTGACCGCTAGGGCGGCGACCGGGAAGCCGTTGCCCATCGGCTTGCCTATCACCACCATGTCCGGCGCGATCCCTGACGCCTGGAAGCTCCACAGGTGCGTCCCGGACCGGCCGTGACCGGCTTGCACTTCGTCGGCCACCACGAGCCCTCCCAGCGCCCGCGCCCGCTGGGCTGCTTCCCGCAGGTAGGTGGGAGGGGGCGACAGGATGCCGTCGGCGGTAAAGGCCGGATCCAGGTAGATGGCGGCGAAACCGCGGTCGCCGAGCGCTCGGGCGGCGTCATCGATGTGGGCGGCGTACCGCTGCACCCACCCGTCGTCTTCCCGGTGGTACGGGCCGCGGTACCCGTCAGGTGCCGGGATCGTCGCGACGTGGGCGGGCTGCTCCCCCTTGGCCCACTCCTCGGGCGACAGGGCGTGGGTGGCCTCGGTCAGCCCGTGGTAGGCGCAGGCGGTCACGACTGCGCCGGCCCGCCCGGTGGCCGCGCGGGCAATCCGCCAGGCGAGGTCGTTGGCCTCGCTGCCGGAGTTCACGACCATGACGGCGTCAAGCTCCGGCGGCAGGGTGGATTGGAGCCGTTCGGCGAGTTCGACGATCGCTTCGTGCAGATAGCGGCTGTGGGTCGCGAGCAGCTGCTGCTGCTGCGTTACCGCCTGTACGACCCGTGGGTGGCTGTGCCCGACCACCGCCACGTTGTTGTAGCAGTCGAGGTACCGCCGGTCGTCGGGGTCGAACAGCCAGACACCCTCGCCGCGGACCAGGTGCACCGGGCGTGAGTAGAACAGCGGCGATCTGGGCAGCACCCGGCGGCGGCGCTCGAGCAGAGCACTGGTGGCAGACCTTCGGTAGGGGAGCCGGCGGCAGGCCTCGCGGAAACGCCGCGCGACAGCGTCTATCCCCATCGCCTCGATGGCATCGAGGAAGGCGCGGGCCCCCGGCTCACCGCTGGCGGCGTATGCGGTGTTGTCCGGGTAGAGCCCGCACCGCCAGGCGGTGACAGTGACCTCAGTGGCCAGCCTGGCCGCCACCAGATCAGCGAGCAGGCCGGCCTCGTCGTCCTCTAGCGGCGTCACCGAGACGTAGCCGCCGATTATCGCATCGGCCGCCTCGATGGCGTCGTCGCGGCCGTGGAGCACGTCGGCGACGGCGACCGCGAGATCGCAGACCAGCGGCGCATGGGTCATATCCCCGAAGTCCACGATCCCGCTGACCCGAAGGTCATCGCTGAAGAGCACGTTATCCAGGCTCATATCGCCGTGGATAACTTGCGCGCGAAGCCCGGGCAACCCCGGCGCGACCCGGGCCTCGAACCGGTCCAGAACCGATTCCACCTGAACCCGGCGGCGGCCGTCGGAGATATAGGTGAGCAGCGGCCGGAGCCCGGGCAGGCGGGTGATATCCCACAAGATCTCGTAGTCGGCCGCAGGGTGGAAAAAGCCGCGCAGCGCCCGGCCCAGACGGGCCGTGATCTGCCCATGGGACCAGATCGCCTCGGCGGTGAGCGCTGTGTTCGCGGCTACCTGCCCGGGCAGGAACGTGAAAAGCCGGGCAGGGTAGGTCCGGCTGTCGGGCCCCGGCACTTCGACCCAAGACTCCCCCGCCCGGGTCGGCAGGGCACGCATTACCGGCAGGCCCGGATCCACTTGCTCGATGTGGCGCAGAGCGGCGGCCTGCATCGCCAGGATGGGCCCGTCGTCCGCCGGATTAGAGATCTTGAACAAGAAGCGCTGCCCGGTGGCCGTGTCTACCCGGAAGTTCTGGTCCCGTTCGCCTGCGAGGGGCTTGAGGGACGACGATTCGACGCCGAAGCCTTCCCGCAGGATCTGCCTGGCTGCCTGCTCCCCGAAGGCAGGCGGCGTGCTCTCCAAGGGGTCAGGGCGCAGCACCATAGGCCCGAAGGTTATCTTGCCGCCGCCGGTCGGCCACCGCCCGGCCGCGCTGGCGCCTTCCCGCGAGCCGGGGATCTGACATCTAGCCCTACTAGGATCGGACAATGCCCATCCCAGCGGCGTTTGACCTGTCCGGCCGGGTCGCGGTGGTCACCGGGGCTGGTAGTCCCGGCGGGATCGGTTTCGCCACCGCGAGGCTGCTGGCCGAACTCGGTGCCGCTGTAATGATCAGCGCCACCACCGCCCGGATCCAGGACCGGGTCAGCGAACTGCGCAGCGCCGGCTTCGACGCGGCGGGAATCATCGGCGATCTCACCGATGCGAGCGTGGCGTCCGGCCTTGTGTCGGGTGCGCTGGAGCAATGGGGCCGGCTGGACATCGTGGTCAACAACGCCGGAATGATCTCCGCCGCTGACCCCGTGTTCGAGTCCGGCACCGTGGAGTCCATGGACCTGGTGACGTGGCAGGCTGCCCTGGCCCGCAACCTGACCTCCGCCTTCCTGGTCACCAAGGCGGCGGTGCCGGCCATGACGGGCCGCGGCTGGGGGCGGATCATCATGGTGGCCAGCGTGACCGGCCCGGTGATGGCGATCCGCGCGGATGTCGGTTACGCCACCGCCAAGGCGGGCATGGTGGGCCTCACCCGCGCCGCCGCCGTCGACACCGCAAGGCACGGAATCACCGTCAATGCCGTCGCCCCAGGCTGGATAGCGACCGGCTCCCAGACTCAGGAAGAGCGCGGCCAAGGGCAGGCCACCCCCGCTGGCCGCAGCGGCTCACCCGACGAGATCGCCGCCGCAATTGCCTGGCTCGCCAGCCCCGGCGCGTCCTACATCACCGGGCAATACCTGGTCGTCGACGGCGGCAACTCAATCGCCGAGCAGCGCGCCACACCAGCGTGACCGCCTCGCGGACGTACCGGATCACCAAGGTTGCGGCGCTCGTACGCCGAGACCGGTCCATCCTGACCACAATCAGCTAGCCGAGCATCTGTTCGGTCATGACCGGATGCCCTTTTTCTCAGGGCCTGGCCGAGCTCGAGGCGGGAGCTGATGTCCAGTTTGGCGAACACCTTGCGCAGGTGCCACTCCACAGTGCGGCGGCCGATGAACAGCTGCGCGGCGATTTCCTGGTTGGTTCGTCCATCACGGGCCAGCTGGGCGATCTCCTCCTCTTGCGGCGTCAGGTCCGTGCGGGTGTCGTCGCTGCGCTTGCGCACCGTCTCGCCGGTCGCCAGAAGCTCTCGCCGGGCCCGTTCGGCGAAGGCCTCGGCACCCATGGACGTAAGCGCGTCGAACGCGGACCGCAGCTGGTCGCGGGCCTCGAACCGCCGCTTCTCCCGGCGCAGCCATTCGCCGTAGACCAGGCGGGCGCGGGCCAGGTGGGTGGCCATCCGGGTGCTGCCCAGCAGCTCGATCGCCTCGCCGTACGCCTGTTCGGCGGCGGATCCGGCAGATACCAGCGCCCGGGACCGCGCCGCTGCCCCGCGAGCCCAGTTGCTGGCGCTCGCCGCGGCTAGCTGCGACAGCTGACCAGCCGCCGCGCGAGCATGTTCCTGCTGATCGCTTCGTGCCGCCGCTTCCACCAGCTCGTACAGGGCCCACGGCGAGATGACCATCTCGTCGACGGCGCTGGCCCGGTGCGCCGCCTCGGCCGCGGCCCGGTAGTTGCCCTGGCCGTTATATAGCACCGCCTGCGCGTAGTCCGTGTAGGTCAGTGCCGCACCCTCGCCCCGGTCCGTGGCGCCGCGGGTCATTTCCTCGGCCAGTTCGGCCGCGCCCGGCGCGTCCCCGCGCCACGCGGCGAGCAGCAGCGGAAGGTAGGGCAAGGTGGCCTCCCGGGTCCCGGAGTCGACGCCCTCACGCTCCAGCAGCAAGGCCGCGGCCTTGGACAGCTCGCCGGCCTGGACGTGGATCTCGGCGGCATAGTCCAGCGTGAACGGAAGCCAGCTGAGGGTGCCGTTCGCGCGGGCCAGCCGGAGCTGGCCGGCCGCGAGCTCGAACCACGCCTCGTCGTCCCACAGGTCCATGGCGACGATGTTGTACGCGACGGACAGCCAGCCCAGCTCGAGCGGTTGCGCCCGGTAACGGCACAGGGCCTGCTTGAGCGTGGGGGCGGCGGCCAGGTACCCATCGGCCAGGCGCACGGCGAGGCCGTGGATGAGCAGCTGCGAGTGTGGCGGCTGCGACCCGGAAGGCGGCAGCGTCGCGGCTCTCGCGGCGCGCGCGACCTGCTTCGCGTCCTGTCCGTAGGCGAGCCGGCCGGCGTAGATCGTAGCCAGCAGGGCTTCGAGATAGGTCTGCCGGGCCAGTTCGGCGTCCAGGCTCTGCAGCCGCTGCGCGGCCCGCAGCATGAGCGGCGGCGCGTCGCCGCCCCGTCTCAGCGCGAACGCGACCTGCGCCCGCATCCGCTGCGCGCGCGCCTCGTCCAGCTCGCCCGGCGGCCCGACCTCAGCCGTCACCAGCAGGGCCTGCGCGGCCTCGAAGTCTCCCGCTGCGTACTTCGCCTCGGCCGCCGTCAGAGCCCGTGAGGCCCGCTGGCCCGGGTCCGGCGTGAGCGCTACGGCCCGCTCCCAGAAGGCCGCGGCGGCGGCTACCCCGCCTCGGCGCATGGCACGGCCGGCCGAGTTGATGAGTTCCTCGGCCACCGCCTCGTCGGGCCCGGCCGTCGCGTGGGCGCGGTGCCACGCCCGGCGGTCGGGGTCGGCCAGCGGATCGGTCACTGTGGCCAGCGCCTCGTGCACGGCTCGCCGGTCATCGGCCGTGGCGGTCCGGTAGGCGGCCGAACGCACCAGGGGATGCCGGAAGCGCACGTTCGCACCGAACTCCAGCAGGTCGGCCGCGACGGCCAGGTTGATGGCTCCGGTATCCAGGCCGAGTACCTGTGCCGCCCGGAGGATCAGCGCCGGGTCGCCGACCGGGTCGGCCGCCGCGAGCAGGATCAGCCGCTGGACCTCGGCCGGCAGCTCACTCAGGCGCGCTGCGTACTGATCTTCGATGCGCCGGGGCAGGTCTCCCGCGTCCGGAAGGGCGAACCCGCCGGCGAGGTCGGCGGCGCTCCGGCCTCGGTAGAGCTCGAGCAGGGCCAGCGGGTGGCCGTGGGTCTCGGCCAGGATCCGGGCACGGACGCTCTCGTCGAGCGGCCCTGAGATGACCGTCGCCAGCAGCGCCCGAGCCGACTGCTCATCCAGTCCGCCCAGGCGGAGTTCGGGCAGACCCGCCAGGTGATCCGGCGCGGGAGCTCGCGGGCGGCGTCCGGACCGCGAACACCAGCGCTACCGGCTCCGCCAGCAGGCGGCGCGCGACGAATCCGAGGACTTGGGCCGAGGCCTGGTCGAGCCACTGCGCGTCGTCGACGACGCACAGCATCGGCCGCTCCTGGGCGGCCTCCGCCATGAGGCTGAGCGCCGCCAGGGCGACCAGGAACCGGTCGGGGCTATCTCCGGAGGCCAGCCCGAACGCGACGCTGAGCGCGCGACGCTGCGGCTCGGCCAGCGACCCGAGCCGGCCGAGCATCGGCGCGCACAGCTGGTGCAGCCCCGCGAAGGGGAGCTCCATTTCCGACTCGACGCCGGCCACGCGGGCCACCCCGAAACCGGGCACCTCGGCGATCAGATGCCGCAGCAGTTCCGTCTTGCCGATCCCCGGCTCTCCCCGCACGACCAGGACGGCACTGCGGCCCCTTCGCACGTTCGCGATGAGCCGTTCCAGGATCTCCAGCTCGGCGGTCCTGCCGAACAACCGGGACGGAGGCATGTCACACCGACCATCCGGAGTGAGGACTAGGAGAGACGCTTCGCCTCAACGCTACTCACCACCTCGGCGTGGCCGCAACGGGCCACGCGCCGCTCGGGCAACCAGGGCCGCCGGCCTAGTGGCCAGCGGTCTGGCCGCCGTCGATGTGCAGGATCTCCCCGGTGATGTAGGGCGAGGACTCCAGGAACAAGATGGCGTCCACGACGTCGCTGACCTGGCCGACACGCCCGAGCGGGGGAAGCTGGTCACCGAGCCCCTCGTAACTGTCCGCCGGGTACACCGGAGTCTGGATGATGCCGGGCGAGACGGCGTTGACCCGGATGCCGCGCGAGGCGTACTCGACGGCCAGCGACCTGGTGGCCGCGGCCAGCCCGCCCTTGGTCAGCGCGGCCAGCACCGAGGGCGCATGCGAGTTCGCGACCTCGGCCAGGGTGGCCGAGATGTTCACCACGTGGCCGCCGTACCGCCTGGTCATCTCGGCGATGACCCGCTGGGTCAGCCAGAAGAACCCGCCCAGGTTGACCCCGGTGAGCAGGGCGTAGTCCGCGGCGGTGTAGTCGGTGAACGGCTTGGAGACGAACACCCCGGCGTTGTTGACCAGGGTGTCGATGCGGCCGAACCGCTCCAGCGCACCCTCGACGATCCGGTCGGCGGTGGCAGGCTTGGCGATGTCGCCCTCGACCGTGAGCACGTCCGGGTCGGCCGACGGCTCGATCGTCCGGGCGTTGGCCACCACCGCCCAGCCGCGGCCGAGGTACCCGGCCACCAGGCTGGCGCCGATGCCCTGGGAGCCTCCGGTGATGATGGCGACCCGCCGGTCGTTCCCGGTCATGCGATGATCAGCGCCGGGTCGCTCGGGTGCTGGCTGAGCGGAGTGGTCTCGACGGTCATCCACGGATCCATAGGCAGCGACCTCAAGATCGCCTGCATCTCGGCGGGGTTCCCGGCGTTCCACAGGCCCAGTGCGCGCGAACGGCCGGGCAGCCTCCACAGCCGCAGCAGATGCCCCTGCCCGGCCAGTTCCTTCGCGCGCCGCGCCTCGCGCGCCTCGGTATCGTCCACGGCCTGGGCGGGCGTACCCGCCGGGACGCTGATGGTGAAGGTGGTCAGGAACTCCGTACCTGCGCTCTTGGGCGCCAGCGCCGGATCGTTCGGGTGCGGCGCGAGCGGCGTCACCTCATCGGTGCGCCACACCCGCAGCGGCATCGAGGCCAGGACCTCCTCAAGCTGGCCGGCGTCCGCGGCGGCGAACAGCCCGAGCGAGCGCCATTCGCCCGGCCGCAGTGGCGGACGCCACAGACGCATCAGGTGCCCCGCCGCGGCCAGTTCGCGCGAGTGCGCGGCCTCGCGGGCCCGGACCTCGTCGACGGCCTGGTCCGGCGTCCCGTCCGGGACGTGGGTGGTCATTGTGACGAGGTACTCCATGGCCGGCTCCTCCTGGTGCTGTGGAAGTGAAACCACGGTCCGTTCGGTAAAAAAAAATTTCGATTATCCCGAACGGACCGTGGTGTTACGGTCTGCATGTGGTGGGCGGAGGTGTGTCCGCGAACCGGTGGACCTCCGCGCCGGCGACGGGATCCGTCACGTCGCCGGCGCGGAGAAGCCGTCTCGGCGGCTTAGGGGCTGGGCGGGCCGAGGTAGGGGAAGTGGGCCAGCAGGTCGTCGTGCGGCTTGAGGCCGGACGGGGGGACCTTGCCGTTGGTCAGCCAGGCGAAGCGCAGGCTGTACACGTCGTCGGTGAGGATGCGGCCGTTGGGGTAGGTGGCGGGCTGGGTGCGGTCGTAGTGCAGGATGTCGGGCAGGACCTGCAGGGCGGCCGCCCTGGCCTGCTCGGGGGTGTAGCCGCCGGCGTTCTGCAGGATCGCCGACCACGGGTCCAGGTAGTTGGCCACGTCGTCGGCGGGCTGGCGGGAGTTGAACAGGTTCTTCTCCCCGTCGGGGTTGATGAACGGGTTGATGGTCGGGTTCCCGCCGCGGTCCAGCTGCTCGAGCACGCCGTTGCTGTACCGGCTGATCGAGGCCCACACGCCGATCACCGGGCCGCCGAGCATGTCGTCGGGTACCTCCAGCACGATCGAGTCGACGTTGTTGCCGGCGAAGTCGTCGTGCCCGGTCCAGGCGAAGCCGTGCAGCGCGCCTTCGACGTCGGCGAAGAACGGGTCGCTGCGCAGCCCGGCGGCCAGCCGGATCCCGCGGGCTTGGACGGGCTGGGCGGTGCCGTCGAAGCTGACCGGGATGCCCTCGGCGAGTATCTCTCCGCCGGGTTCGGCCTGGCGGGCCTGGGCGCCGGTGGCGTACCAGGCGTTCCCGGTCTGCCTGCCGTTCTCGTAGTCGGAGAACACGAACGTGAACGCGACGTCGGCGTGGTTGTCGCCGTCGGTGTCGATGTTGATCCGGTAGACCGCGCCGGGGTAGAACTCCGGGCCGGTCACCGGGGCCGGGATCGGGGGCGGGGCGCTGGTCGGGTTCGAGTCCATGATCAGCACGGTCGTGCCGGGGTGGTGACGGTGAAGCAGTGCTGTGGTGATGTTCGGGGCTGGCGGGCGCCGGGAAGACGAACACGTCGGTGAGGTCCAGGCGGCGGTCGTCGCCGGGGAACTTGAGCTTGTCGGCGCTGAAGTGGTTCGACATGGGGTGTGCTTCCTTTGGGTGGTGGTGTGGGCCGGTCGGGGGTCAGCCGCGGATGAAGTCGAGCAGGGCGGTGTTGACCTGGTCGGCGTGGGTCCAGGGGATGGCGTGCGGGCCGCCCTCGATGACGACCAGCCGCACGTCCTTGATCAGGCCGGGCAGCCGCTGGCCGGTCTTGTCCAGCGGCAGGACCTGGTCGGCGTCGCCCTGGATGACCAGGACGGGCACGTCGATCTCGGGGAGGTCGGCGCGGAAGTCGGTCGCCCAGGTGCCGATGCAGGCCACCGCGGCGGTGGCCGACGCGGTCACGGCCAGGTTCCAGCTGGCCTGCCAGGCCTGGTCGCTGACCAGGGTGCCGCGCAGGGTATCGAAGTTGTAGAAGTTGTCCAGGAAACCCTTCATCCACGCCGGGGCATCGGCCTGGGCGGCCTGGACGAACCCGTCGAACAGGCCTTGCGGCACCCCTCGATGTTGTCGGCCGTCTGCAGCAGGAACGGGGGGATCGGGGAGACCAGCACCCCCTTGGCGACCCGGGCCGAGCCGCGGGTGCCCAGGTACCGGGTGACCTCGCCGGTGCCCATCGAGTGCCCGACCAGGACGGCGTCGTGCAGGTCCAGGTGGTCCAGCAGGGTCGCCAGGTCGGCGGCGAAGGTGTCGTAGTCATAGCCGGTGACCGGCTGGCTGGACTGGCCGAACCCGCGCCGGTCGTAGGTGATGACCCGGTAGCCCGGCCTCCAGCAGGGCCGGGACCTGCTTGTCCCAGGCGCGGCCGCTGAGCGGGTACCCGTGGATCAGCACCACCGGCTGGCCGGCGCCGTGATCCTCGTAATGGATCTCGATATCTGAGCTGTTTTCCTGGCCGACGGTGACCGTGGGCATGAGCCCTCCTTCTGTCAACGGGTTGGTACGGGAATCACCGTCGCGCTCCGGGCGGCGCGTCGAACCCGTGAAACCCCCGGCCGGGTTTACTGGTCTGCGGCAGGGCGGGCCCAGCGCCGGGCATTTCTTCTGCCCCGTAGGTGTGGCGGTGCCCGGAGCTAGGACAGCGGATTCCTGACGCCCGCAGCACCAGTCCACCCCAGGCACGGACGGACGCCGGCCGCTGGCCACCGGTACCCGCGCGCCCGGGCCGACCCGCATACCAGGGAACGCGGCCCGGGGTTTCACGGGTGCAAGTGACCTCGCCGCACGCGACGGTGGAAGCCAGGACCTCAAGGCCTCCCGGCCGATACCGGCCCGGGGGCTGTCCGTGGCGATCTGCTTCGTCATCGGCGCGGTCGAGGCCCTGAGTCTGCTGCCGCGGGAGATCCACGGGCTCAGCCGTACTGCCGGCTTCTGGGGCTTGATGTCCCGGTTCAACATCAACACCGCCGGGTTCGTGATCGTGGGCCTGTTCCTCGCCACCTGGCTGGCCGCCCTGCTCATCTGGCGCTACGCCCGCATCGAGGAAAAATGGAACCCGGCGCGCCCAGCGGCACCTCGTGACTGACGCGATGTGCGGGCACGCATCATCAGTGCGGTGGCCGGATTAGGCCTGTGCGTCTGCCTGGCCCAGGCTGGCCAGGGCCCGCGGCAGCTCTCGGCGTGAGCCGACGCCGAGCTTGGTGTACACCTTGCCGAGATGCCATTCGACGGTCCGGGTGCTGAGGAATAGCTGGGCGCCGATTTCCGCATTGGTGCGGCCGCCGACGGCGAGCCGGGCGATGTGCGCCTCCTGGGCGGTGAGCTCGCTGACCGTCTCGACCGTCGGCTTGCGACCGTGTCGCCGGCGGCCAGGAGCTCACGCCGGGCCCGTTCGGCGAACGCTTCGATGCCCATCGTGGTGAACAGGCCATGGGCGGTCCGCAGCTCGGCGCGGGCGTCCTGGCGCCGGTTCTCGCGGCGCAGCCATTCGCCGTACAGGAGATGGGCGCGGGCCACGGCCGGGCGCATGCGGGTACGGCCGAGCCGCTCGATCGCCTCGCGATAGCCGTTCTCGGCGGTCTGACCCTCACTGAGCAGGGCACGCGAGCGCGCTTCGGTGCCAAGCGCCCAGTCGGTGCCGCTGGCGCGGGTCGTCTCGGAAAGCCGCTGGAGGGCGTCGGCTGCGCGCGCGGGCTGGCCGCTGCGGACGGCCGCCTCGACCAGCTCGGTGAGCGACCATCCGAGGACGCCTATGTCGTCGTACTGGCACACCAGCTCGGCGGCGGCGAGGGCCTGGTCGTAGTGGCCGAGGCCGTTGTACAGCAAGGCGGCGGCGTACTGGCTGGTCACTCCCCTGCCCTCGCCGCGGCTCGTCACGGCGTCCATGGTGGCCTGGATGAGCTCGGTGGCCTCGGCCTCATGGCCCCGGAACGCGGCGACGCCCAGGGCGCCGTGGGGCCCGAGCTGGCTCCCGGTCGCGTCGGCGACCGCCTGCGCCTCCGCGATGAGCGCCGCGCCCTGCTCCAGCTCGCCCGCGTGAGCGTGCAGGAGGATGCGCCACCGGATCGCCAGGGGGAGCTCACTGAGTGCCCCCGCGTCACGCGCGAGCGTGACGTGACGGCTGGCCAGGATGTGCCATGTCTCGTCGTCCCACACCGCCATGGCCGCCAGCCCGGCGAGCCACAGCCAGCTCAGCCCCTCCTCCGCCGAGATGTCCTGGCTGCGGAAGGCGAGCAGCGCCCGTCTCAGGGCGGGCGTCCCGGCCGCATAGCCCTCCGTGACCAGCAGCGCGAGGCCGTCCAGGAGCAGGTCGGGGGCGCGCGCCGGGGCCGGTGGCGCGGGCGCCATGCGTGCGGCTCTGGCCACGTCCCCGACCGCCGGAGACAGGCGGCCGACGAACAGCGCGGCGGTGAACGCCTCCAGGTAGGTCTCGCGGGCCAGCCCGACGTCCAGCGCTTCGAGCTGCTCTGGCCGCGCTGAGCATGAGCGGGGGCGCGTCACGGCCGTGACTGGAGGCGAACGCGATCTGCGCGCGCAGCAGGTCGGCGCGGGCCCGCTGCAGTTCATCCAGCGGCCCGGCCTGGGCCATGGCCAGCAGGCCGAGCGCGGCGTCGAGGGCGCCAGCCTGGTGCTTGGCTTGCGCCGCGGCCAGCGCCCGCTGTGCGCGGCGGGCCGGGTCGAGCGTCAGCCCGGCGGACCGCTCCAGGAACGCGGCCGCCGCCGCGAGACCACCGCGGCGCTGGGCCCGGCCTGCGCACTGCTCGAGTTCGGCGGCAACTTCCTCATCTGGGCCCGGCGCGGCTTCGGCCCGGTGCCAGGCCCGCCGGTCAGGATCGACCGCCGGGTCGGTGGCCTCGGCCAGCGCGCCGTGCAGCTCCTGTCTCGTCTGGGCCGATGCCGACCGGTAGGCCGCCGAGCGGACCAGTGGATGCCGGAACCGCACCCGCGCGCCGAACTCGGCCAGCCCCGCCTCCGCCGCCGGCCCCGCCGCCTCGGCGCCGATCGCGAGCCGCCCGGCCGCCCGCCACACCAGCACCGGATCGCCGGACGGATCGGCCGCCGCCAGCTGCAGCAGCCGCCGGGTCTGCGCGGGCAACGCCTCCAGCTGCCGCCCGAAGCTCTCCTCGATCCGCCCGTCCAGCGGTACCGCGCTCCTGACTCCGAACCCGCCCGTCAGCTGCGCCGGCGTCAGCCCGCGCGTCAGCTCGAGCAACGCCAGCGGGTTCCCGTGCGTGTCGGCGATGATCCGGTCCCGGACCCGCGCGTCCAGCGGCCCGGCCCGCCCGGTCAGCACCGACTCCAGCAGCGATCGAGCATCGTTGTCGGCCAGGCCCTCCACCACGAGCTCCGGCAGCCCGGCCACGTCCTGGCCCGGGACCCGCGCCGCGAACACCAGGCCCACCGGGTCGGCCGCCAGCCGCCGGGCCGCGAACCCCAGGGCCTGCGCTGAGGCGTGGTCCAGCCACTGCTGGTCATCCACCACGCACACCAGCGGACGTTCCCTCGCCGTCTCCGACAGCAAGCCCAGCACAGCCAGGCCGACCAAGAACCGGTCCGGCGCCGGGCCGGCGCTGAGGCCGAACACGGTCCGCAGCGCCTCACGCTGCGGATCCGGAAGAGATTTAGCATGATCCAGCATCGGCGCGCACAGCTGATGCAGCCCCGCGAAGGCCAGCTCCATTTCCGACTGCACTCCCGCGGCCCGCGCTACCAGGCACCCAGAGGCCTGCCCGGCCAGGTAGTCAAGCAACACGGTCTTGCCCACACCGGGCTCACCGCGCACCACCAGGGCCCGGCCCTCACCGGCCCGCACGCCAGCAACGAACCGGTCAAGCAGGTCACGTTCGCTGAGCCGGCCCGTTAGCCGTACTGCGGGGCCGCCGATACCAGAATCCGCTGTCATCGGCCTGGCGTTACACCGCAACCAGGGCGGCGGCACCGCCCGCTGCGGCAAGGCGACGGGAACACCGCGCTGCGGTCGCCCGGCCAGGCACGAGCGCTCACACGGCCTCCCAGCCAGTCACCACTAACGCCCGCCCGTCAGCCTACCCGCGGGGAGACCGCACCCGGAGGACCAGGCGCGCGCCTGTTGATTGGTGAGGGACCCGTTGGCCAGGCACCGACGCCCCACAGATCGTTCCGAGCGAGTACTGGCGCGGTCCTGACCGCAGACCGAAGCACGGCCCGTGATTGCACGGGTGCGACGCACACCTGGATCGCGACGCTGAGATCAGCACCACCCTGAGACGGCTGACCCCTCGCGGCCCGGGATGGGTCGGCTCTCCTGGCGGCTAGCAACTTATGTAGGAAGGCGGGTCAAGCGGTCCCAATTCATGAGGTCCTCAGCAAATATGCTGGACTTAGCTCTGTGCCTAACCCGACCGGCGAGATCGGCCAGCTCCGCGAGGAAGAACTGCCAGTTGTCCGGGTGATCGTCCCGCCCGACCGGAGCGGCCGGATGTTCGAGGATGACCTGGCTCCCGGTGACCTGGTGTTCGACGGCAAGCTGACGCCAATGCTCGTCTGGCACGAGCACTACCCGGTCGGCCGCGGATGGCGATCCGGCTGGGTGCTCAGGTATGACACCGACGGCAAAGGGAACCCAGACGACTACATCGTCGGCCTCGGCCTGCCCGATGTCGACGCCGCCGTGGCGCAGGCTCGCCAGTACATGCGCTCAGTCGGCTACCCCATGACCGGCTGGATGCCCTGACCATCACATCAGGCCGACCTCGCCGCTAACTGGATGAGCTATTGCCGCGTCCGGCTGCGTTTGTCCTCTTCGTCCTCCTTGGCCTCACGAGGGCCAGATCGGCTCACCCCCGTAGGTCTTGCCCGGATCAGGTCTGCGTCGTCTGAGATCGTGGGCCGACGTACCCGCGGCGAGGGTCGCTGGCGGCTGGTCCGGGCAGCCCGTCCCTGTCCGGGGCGCCCTCCCCGCGTCCTGGTACCCGGCCGGGGTCACGCGCGGAACTTGAGCCCCGCGTAACCCGCCGCTACCGCCCCTACGGCGGCGCGAACCGATGGGTGTGGCACCGTAACGGTTCTTTTCGGTAGGATGTCACACCCATCGGCAGGGAGTTGCCTATTAAGCGAAATCTTAAGCGAGTAAGGTGGCTGGCGGGACGGGCGGGGCTTCCGGCATGGCGTGCGGCGCCGGTCCGGGCCGGGACTGCCCGCGCTGGTGGCCATCCGGCCCGACCCGAGGGCGACGTGAGCCGAGTCCGATGTTGGGATACGGCTTCCCTGGTTCATCTGGGTACTCTGCAGTCGTGCCTGCAGATGCGCGGCCAGCGCCTGTCGTGCTGGGTAGCTGGCCGACCCCGCTGGAGCCTGCTCCGCGTCTGGCTGCTGCGGTGGGGCTGGCCGCTGATGCCCTGTGGGTGAAGCGTGATGACCTGACCGGGCTTGGCGGCGGCGGCAACAAGGTCCGGAAGCTTCAGTACACGTGTGCGCAGGCGCTGGCGGCTGGCGCGACGACGGTGATTACCAGCGGCGCGCCGCAGAGTAACCATGCCCGGCTGACGGCGGCTGCTGCCGCGCGGCTGGGATTGCGGTCGGTGCTGGTCCTGCAAGGAGAGCAGCCGGAGGTCCCCGCTGGCAACCTGGTGCTGGACTTGCTGGCCGGCGCCCGGATCGTCTGGACGGGTCCGGCCACGGCGGAACAGACGCGCCACGAGGTCGAGCGCCAGGCCGAAAAGGTACGCCAGGACGGCGGGATCCCGCATGTCATCCCGCACGGTGGCTCTAACTCCTATGCCGCGCAGGCCTACGTGGACTGCAGCGGCGAGCTGCTCGCCCAGCTGCCGGGTCTTGACCACGTCATCGTCGCGTTCGGATCCGGGGCGACCATGGCGGGGCTGGTCGCCGGGCTTGGTGCCGAACGGGTCATCGGCATCGATACTGGTGCCGTCGCCGACCCTGATGCCAGGCTTAACGAGCTTCTCGACGGCATGCCGGACGTCCAGGTTCGGCGCGCGGACCTGCAGCTTGACCACGGCCAGGTCGGCGTCGGCTACGCCGCGGTAACTCCAGCCGCGCGGGAGGCGATGAGGCTGGCCGCCCGCACCGAGGGCATCTTCCTCGACCCCACCTATACAGCACGTGCTCTGGCCGGCCTCATCGCCCGCGTCGCCGGCGGAGGCATCAAGCGCGAAGATCGCACTGTTTTCATGCACACCGGAGGGCTGCCGGGATTGTTCGGTCATCCGGACTTCCACATCTGACCGTCAGTTCGTCGCTTATGTACATTTGCCCGCCCGGCATTGCCCTCGCGCCGTCGGCACTTGCCGCCGAGCAGGACCGTGACGCAGCAGGCGACTTAGCTGACGTATCGGTACGCGGCCCGTGTTGTGGCACACTGCGACCATGCGTAGCGTGCACTGGCCGGGGCTGCGTCAGGTATCGGCCGCGGCGGCGGGATGCGTGATTCTGGCCGCCTGCGGGGGCGGCGGCGGCAGCCATCAATCCTCGGTGAGGCCGACCGCGAGTGCTACCGCGGCGGCCGAACCAACCAGCGGCCCGGCGGCCGTGGCCGCGATCACGGCCAACTGGAAGACGGTCTTCAACGGCAAGGCGCCGATCCCGAGTCGGCTCGCCCTGGTGCAAGACGGGCCGCAGGTGGCTGCGTTCGTCGAGGCCCAGGCCAAGACGTCGTTCGGAGTGGCTGCGGCTGGGTCGACCGCGACGATCAGTTCGGTGACGGTTGCGTCACCGACGCAGGCGACGGTGCACTACGAGGTCCTGCTGCTCGGCACACCGTTGCTGAAGAATCAGGTGGGCACCGCGGTCTACCTGAACGGAGTATGGAAGGTAGCGATCGCCAGCTTCTGCGGGCTGACCTACCTGGAGTACCCCAAGGGGAGCCCCAAGCTGCCCGCTGTCTGCCGGAGCTAGCGGGGTGGCCGACCCGCTCGCGCATGCCAGGATTGGCATGCTCGCGCCGCGGCGCCGCCCCCTGGCCCTCACCTCCCTGTGCACGCTGCTGTTCTTGACCTTCCTCGACAACACGGTGGTCAGCGTCGCGCTGGCCAGCATTCAGCAGGACCTGCACGGCGGAGTCGCCGCGCTGCAGTGGGTGGTCGGGTCATATGCCCTGACGTTCGCCAGCTTCATGCTGGTATTCGGGATGCTGGGCGATAAGTTCGGCCGCAAGAAGATCATGCTGGCCGGTGCGGGCGTCTACTGCGTCGGCGCGGGGCTGGCCGCGGTCGCTCCCAGCATCGGGGTCTTGATCGTCGCACGGTCGGTCATGGGGCTGGGAGCGGCGGCCAGTGAACCCGGCACCTTGTCGATGATCCGGCAGCTCTACCCAGACGAACGTAGCCGCAACCGCGCGCTCGGAGTCTGGGCCGCGGTATCGGGGTTCTCGCTCGCGCTCGGCCCGGTCCTGGGCGGAGCGCTGATCGGGGTGTGGAGCTGGCGCGGGATTTTCTGGTTCGACGTCACATTCGGCCTGGCCGCGCTGGCCGTAGCGGCCATGGTCCTGCCCGAGAGCGCCGACCCGGGAGCTGGCCGGGTCGATGTGCCGGGCACTGTGCTCGGCGGCGGCGCGCTCGCCGCCTTGATCTTCGGCATCATCAACGGCGAGAGCGCCGGCTACGCCGCGCCCAGCGTGCTGGCGCTGTTCGCCGTGTCCCTGGTCGCCGGTGCGGCCTTCGTGCTATGGGAGCGCCGAGCCCCGTTCCCGCTGCTCGACCTGAGCTACCTGCGGGTCCCCCGGTTCACCACACCCAACGTGGTCGCGTACTGCACGTACTTCGCTACCTTTGCGATCTTCTTCTTCACCGCGCTCTACCTGGGCGTGATCGCCGGCTACTCGGCATACCGCATCGCGGGCCTGTTCCTGCCTATGACGGCGCTGATGATCATCGCGGCACTGCTGGCGGGCCGATGGACGACTGCGGCCGGCACCCGCTGGCTGCTGGTCGTCGGTTGTCTGCTGTTCGCCGCCGGCCTGCTGCTGACCAACGTGGTGATCAACCCGGCCCCCGCCTACCTGCCGCTCACCGCGGCGCTGGGACTGGCTGGCGCCGGCATCGGCACCTGCGTCGTGCCGGTCACCTCGTCAGTGCTCGGGGCAGTACCCGCCGCCCGGTCGGGGATGGCCGCCTCGGCCACGAACACCAGCCGGGAGTTCGGCGCGGTCACCGGCATCGCCATCCTCGGCGCCGTTGTCAATGCCGAGCTCCGGTCGGGGCTGGTCAGTCGTATGACGCATCTGGGCGCCACGCCTGCGCTTCAGCAATATGTGCTCCAGGTGATAGAGACGGGTTCGGTGTCCCTCGGCCATGGCAGCCCGACCGGGAACAGCCCGCTGGACCAGATCGTCCGGGCGGGGTACGCGGCCTTCACCAGCGCACTGCACGACGCGCTGTACCTGTCGGCCGCGCTGCTCGTAGGCGCCGCGCTGCTCTCCGCTGTCACCTTGCGCCAGCGCCATCACGCTACTTAAGCAACTCCTGCCAGCGCGAACGGTGCCGCATGTCGCCAACCCGGCGCTGACTAGTCGGTAACTACCTCCGCGGAGGTACGTGAGCTCCAAGCGGATCCCGGACCGCCACCTCTCTCGTGGAGATTCACCGGCCCCCCCGGCCTGATACGACGGTGATCGGGGCCGCCCTGGAAGGATCTCCGCCGGCCCCCCTGGGGCTCCCCGTCGGGTGCATGAGCGAGGCTGGACGCCGCGGATCCTTGGTGGACGCTTCCCACCAGGACGTCGAGGTTGCGGGCGATCCTGGCTGCTGCTAGGCGAGCGGAGTGACTTACTTGCCGCGGTGATCCGGGCGCATTGCGCCTTACGGGCCTGTCCGCGCGACAGTGCGGGTCAGGGCAGGGTCCACAGGTGTACCCCGCTGCCTGTGAGGGAGCCGTCGGCCACGATGCGGTCGCCCAGGGCCAGTGTCGGCTGGGCGTCGTTGACGTCGCAGAAGATGGTAGTGAGGTCGCTGAGGTCACCCGAGCCGGTCACCTGCCAGGTGAAGACCGTGTCGCGGCCCGCCGGGCTGGGCCATGCCTCGGGGCGGTCGATCACGACCCTCAGGACGCGCCCGTCCGGGGTGAAGCCCACCGCGTAGGCGGCGGCAAGGGCGCATTCGCCGCCGCAGGGGGCCGGTCTGGGCGCTGTCGCTGCTGGACGGTTCCCATCTGCTTTCCTTGATGGCCCTGGGGATCATGGGCAGGATAACCAGCGCGGGGACGCCGACGATGATGGCGGCGAAGATGGCGATGTACTGCTTGGCGTCCCTGCTCAGGTGCGGTGTGAGGCCCATCTGCATCCGGTAGTCCGGGTCCAGGTGGGTGCTCAGGGCGCCGCTGGCCAGGGCTGAGGACGGTCCGCGGCCCGCCCGGTGCTGGTCGAGCACGTCGAGCAGTTCCGCCGCGTAGCGCCGCTTCTAGCGGGGCGGGTAGCAGCCGACCACGGCGCGGGACGAGCCGGTCGGCCAGGGCGGGCTTCATCGCGGGCTCTGGCGGTGACGGCGCGCTGGAGTGCGACGCGGACGATCTGCTGCATCGACCGCAACTGCTCGACCAGGACCTCCTGGCCGACGGCGGTGATCTCAAACGGGCGGCGGCGCTCATCGGCGGCCAGCGGCCGGATCCAGCCGCGGCGCTCCAGCCGGGACAGCGCGCCGTACAAGGCGCCCGGCTCCAGTCGCACGCCGCTGAACGCGGTGATGTCGGTCATGATCGCGTAGCCGTGCTTGGGGCCGTCCGACAGGCTGGTCCGGATCAGCAGCGACGGATCGGTGAACCGGCCCAGGCCATCGAACTTACCGTGCATCCAGCACCTCGCTTACTCATCACCGCTTACTACACTGTAGTGAATAGCGCACCGCCCCCCGTCTTTCAATCCGCTAGCCACGCAGCAGCCAGATCCGCCATTCCGCCTGCGCCGCGAGGATCTCCGGCACCCACCCAGCCGCGAGGTACAGCACAGGCCACACCTCGCTCCAGGCAGCTCTCCGCGATCCCTTTACCAGTCGCGCGGTACGGCACGAAACGCGATACGGCACGAAATCTGTGCGCCCGGAAACGTGGCCAACCGCAGACCGCCAGCGACTTGTTTCTCGCTCAGAAGATCCGGTTACGCACGACCCGTGGGACCACCTATGCCCTTTCTAAGAAGTGTCCAGAACGGCGGCTGCGCGCGATATCGTGACCATCGATCGTCGCGCTGCGCGAGTAGCCCTGCCGGTCCTTTGGCCGGTGCGGCAGCCAGCTCGAGGACGGCAGGCGCGCGTAAGCTAAGACTTGTGACCGCACAGCCGGCGGAAGACCCCGCAGATCCGCAGGTGATCCTGCGAGACCTCCCCCAACGAGAACGCGATGAGTTCCTCCGCCAGTACCACCAGGCCGTCGACGCCGCGCACGACCCCGCCGGCTACCAGCAGCTGCGACGCCTTCTGCATGTATGGAGCCTGACCGCCATCGCCACCGGGCAGCCCGGCTACTACGAAGAACTCGCAGCCGCCCACGCAAGAACAGCCACCACCGTCCCGGTCACCGACGCGATCCCGGACTGGACTGAACGAGCCGCCGCGGCCAGGAACCGGCAGTGACCTACCGGGTCGAACTGAGCGGCCGGGCGCTGAAACAGATGCATGGGCTGCCGGACCGGGCCTTCGACAGCCTCATCGAGGCCATGGCCGACGTTGCCGATTATCCCGACGACCCGCTCCGGACCTTCCCGACCGGCGACCCCTACGTCAGGCGCGCAGAATTCGGCGAGGCGGGCCTGGTCACCTATTTAATAAACGATGGCACCAGCAAAGTCATCATCCTCGACATCACCTGGGTCGGCTAGCAGACGGACACCGCCGATACGGAATCTGTCAACGTGAATGAGGCACTATCTCGCGGGTCTTACTGAGTGCTGGGTCTCCTTGTCCGGGGGCGGGTTGATCCAGGATGTGCCTGGCAGTTTCGGCGGGGCTGGCGGTTTGCGGACGAAGCGTTCGGGGTGAGCGAGATAGGCGGCGTCCAGGACCTGGGCGCGTCCGGCCCGGACGGCGGCGGCCCGGCCGTAGTGGACGTCGGCGGCGGTGTGCAGGCCGAGTCCGCCGTGGTGATGCTCGTTGTTGTACCAGGGGAAGAAGTCCTGGCAGTGCGCCCGGGCGGCTTCGATCGAGGCGAACCGGGCGGGGAAGGCCGGCCGGTACTTCATGGTCTTGAACTGCGCTTCGGAGTACGGGTTGTCGTTGGATACGTGCGGGCCGGGAGTGGGACTGGGTGACGCCGAGGTCGGCGAGCAGCAGCGCGACCGGCTTGGAGGTCATCGAGGAGCCCCGGTCGGCGTGGATGCTGAGCTGCCCGCGGGTGATGCCCTGCTTGGCGCAGGTCGCGGCGATGAGCTTCTCGGCCAGGGCGGCGGACTCGCGGGTGGCGACCATCCAGCCGACTGCGTAGCGGGTGAAGATGTCCAGGATCACGTAGAGGTGGTAGTAGGTCCATTTCGCCGGGCCGTGCAGCTTGGTGATGTCCCAGGAGTAGACCTGGTTGGGCCCGTCGGCTGCCAGCTCGGGCTTGACGGCGGCGGGATGGGTGGCCTGCGCGCGTCGTTCCCGGCTCTCCCCGGCCTCGCGCAGCACCCGGTAATAGGTGGACACCGATCCGAGGTAGGTGCCCTCGTCCAGCAGCGTCGCCCAGGCTTCGTCCGGGGCGGGGTCAGCGAACCGGTCGCTGTGCAGCACGTCCAGGATCGCCGTCCGCTCGGCCGGGGCCAGCGCCCGCGGCTGGACCCGCCCGGCATGCGGGACCGGGGCTGCCTTCGGCGGCGGCGGGCTGATCCGGTGCCGCCGGTACCAGGTGGCCCGCGGCACGCCGGCCGCCGCGCAGGCCGCCCGGGTGCCGATCCGCGGCGCGAGCAGGGCGATCGCCTCATCAGTCACGACTTCGACCCGGGCCCGGTGTCCGCGCCCTCGGAGATCGTCTCCAAGCTTGCGATTTAACCTTTCTTCTTGTCGCTCGCCTTCTTCGGTGTGTCCGTTTTGCGGAGTTCTGATCCGAGGCGGTGGCGTGGGGCTGGGGTGTTCTTCCCTCCGGGCGGCGGCCGGGGCCGGGCCGGGTGGTTTTCGGCAGGCGGGCCGGGGTGCCCAGCTGATCGCGTAGATGGCGAAATGCGCGGCGGACCCGGCAGGGTGTCAGCGGCCGCCCGGGCCGGGGTCGCCGTTCCCAGGGGCGGCGCAGGTCGGCGGCCAGATCGCGGGCGAGCCGGAGCTGGGCGTAGGCGGCGATCAGCAGCCAGGTCCAGCGGACGGCCTGCTCGGGGTGCCGGACCCGGGCGGCGGTCCAGCCGAGCTGGGACTTGAGCAGCTTGAAGGTGTGTTCCATGTCGAAGCGGCGCAGGTAAGCCCGCCAGCACACGTCCAGGTCCGGTGCTAGCGGCCCGGAATGCCACAGCCACATGGTGCGGTGCGGGCTGCGGCCATCAGGCAGCCGCTCGACGCGGACCTCGATGACCGTGCCCTCGATGACCGGCAGGCGGGTGTGCAGCTGTTCCGCCAGCCGGGCGAAGTAGCCCGTCCGCTGCACCTTCTGGTGCAGGCCGTGCCAGGCCCGGACCTCCACCCGGCCGTAACGCCTGGTGTCAGGCACGATCAGCTGCTGGTCGGAGGCCGCGCGGGTGCACCGGCGCGGCGAGCTCGAAGCGCTGGCCGTGCACGCCGTTGCGGCCGGGCCCGGGCTTGCGCGGGCCGGGCCGCCCGTCATAGAAGACCCGGTCGCCGGCGATGCGGACCAGCAGCTGGACCTCCAGACCGCCCAGGGCATGGGTCAGAGCAGCCGCCGCATACCCCTGGTCCAGGACGAACAACGGCGCGGGCCGCCCAGCCTGGCAGGCACCCGGTTCAGCCGCCCGGCCAGGTCACGGATCTGGCCGGCGGTCGCGGTGACCGGGCAGGCGCCCTCCGGCAGTCGGCGGGCGTCGACCGGCAGGGTCCACGAGGAGCTGCCCCACTCCAGGCCCATCACCCACTGGAACTGCCAGCCCGGCACGACCTTGCGGTCACCATCGCACCGGCACGGCGCGTAATGCAGGCCCCGGTCCGGTGAGCACTCCGCGTTCGGCCGGGGGAAGGTCGTGGCATCGATGCCGAACATCAGCGGAGCGCCGGCCGGGCAGCTGGCCGGCCAGCAGATCCCGCAGCCGCTCCTCATCGACGGCCCCGTCGGCCAGGGCGTCATACAGCGCGCCGTGACCACGGCGGAACACCGGCGCCAGCGACAGCTCCACCAGCGAGGTGACCGGCCCGTCGGTGCAGATCGCCGCGTCGGCCAGCTCGAACAGCGCATCGGCCCGGGCGGTCAGGCACTCATAGAACCCGGCACGGAACCGGGACAATCCGGACAGTACCTCGACGTCGGCGGCATCGTGCACCACACTCACCTCTACGGCCTTCGGGGGATCGGTTGACTTCAGCGAGAAAACACGATCGCCCGAAGGCCGCCCGGCTGTCCGGAAAACCGCGAAACCAGCCAGAAGCTGATCTTGCGGAGGTTAAATCGCAAGCCAAGAGCGCCTGAAGTTTTGACTGGACATCGACCACGAAGCGGGCCTTGGCCAGCTCCTGCTCCAGCTGGGCCTTCTCTTTGCTGCAGCCGGGCGATCTGCGCATCCCGCGGGTCAGCGGCCGGGCGGCCGCGCGGCCGCGCCGGGCCGGCCAGCGCACCGGCGTCCCGGGCCCGCCGCCACTCGATCACGTGGCTGGAGTACAGGCCTTCCCGGCGCAGGACCGCGCCCTTCTCACCGGTCGCCGCCGCGTCATACTCGGCCACCACGTCCAGCTTGTACTGCGCGGTGAAACTCCGCCGGCGGGCCTGCTCGGGCACCTCCGGATCCGGGCGCTCTGGCCGCTCGCCGGTCACCCGTCCAGCATCGCCGGCCATCAGCGCACGGTCGAGCACGGTCATGGTCATCTAGGAAACGTCTCCATCCCCGCCCTCGGGGTGGTCAGTGGTTACTGAGGGGCGGGTGCCTCACGACAGCTTGGCAGAGAGGGATACTGCAGCCCCCTGCAGCTCCAGTGCCGGCGTGTGCCTGCCGTCGGCGCGGCGCACCCTGGTGACCGGAGCGGGGCGTGGCCTCTGGGCACGCTTCCCTCGCAAGAAGGCGTGCACCGGTGGTTCCCGGCTGTAGTTACCAGGTCTCCGATTAGTGTTTAAAAAGGCCATCTAGCTGCGGAAATCTCCGTGGGCGCAACTGGGTTCGAACCAGTGACCCCTCGCTGTAAGCAAAGTCCGTTGCGTGGCCGGACGGTGCTGGAAATGGCCTGACGTGCCATCTAGCTGCGCTGATCGTGGCAAGGAGTGGCCTGGCGTGGCCCGAGGTCTGCGGCCATTGGCTCTTGATTTGACTCTTGGATCACCGCGCCGAAGCCTGTCCTACCGCTGTGCTACTGTAATTCTTATGGCAGTGCGGAAAAAGCGCTCGATCTCGATGCCGCCCGACCTTGATGCGGAGATAGCATTCGCGGCCGCCCAAGCGGGATTGAGCTACAGCGCCTGGCTGGCCGATACCGCACGTAAGGAATTCACCATCCGGGCAGGCCTGGCCGCTGTCAGCCGGTTCGAGCAGGATCACGGCGCTTTCACCCCGGGAGAACTTGCCGAGGCCGAGCAGTGGGCGGTCACGGCAGTCGAGCGGGCCAGGCAGACCGGCAGCAGCATCCGCCGCCGGACCGCATAAATGGGCGTCACCTACGACACGGGCGCGCTCATGGCTGCTGACCGAGGGGAACGCCGCATGTGGGCTCGTCACCGCGCCCTGCTGGCGATCCGCGAGGTGCCCACGGTTCCCGCGCCAGTGCTAGCGCGGTCTTGGCGCGGCGGAGGCCGCCAGGCTCTTCTGTCCCGACTGCTGGCCGGGTGTGACGTCGAACCTCTCGATGACGGCCAGGCCCGCTCTGTCGGCTCGCTCACTGCTCGCGCCGCGACTGGCGATATCGTGGACGCGTGCGTGGTTGAAGGAGCCCTCCGCCGACATGACCTGGTGGTCAGCTCCGACGAGGACCACCTGCAGGCAATCGCTGTCGCCGTGAGCCGCCGCCTCGAAGTCGACCGTCCTTGACGGCCACCGGCCGACTGCTGTAGAAATAACTCGGCCACGATGCGGGCCTGCGTTTCCAAGTTCGGACCGGATGGAGCCATCAATGCCGCAGCCAGGCCGGGACTCCCCCGCCACGGCCATCAGCTGAATAGTGACCGTCACGAAGAGTGGACGCCTGGCCAGGTTGACAAACGGGTACTCGCACATAACGCCTAATGCACGGGTGATCTTTTTGTGACATCTGTGCGGTGCCCGGGAGTAGCAAAGCTGCCGATTCCGTGAGGAAGAACTGAACGCAGCGCCAGCTCCATCAGCGACCAGTCCGCACAGGCGTGGGACGCTGAGCAGGTTTGCCGGGGCGCTGGCCGTTACCACCCTGACCGCGCCGTCCGGCACCTCACCGACGCCGAACGCATCGCCCCCTCTGCATGGCGGGACGCCGGAGCGGACGCCGACGGGACCGCGGTTCATCATCGACCTCGGCGGAGTGACGTTCCTGGATTGCGCCGGCCTCGGCGTGCTCGTGGCCACCGGCCGCCGCGCCAAGCTCGAGGGCGGGAAGGTTGGGCGGCCAAGAACCACGGCCTACAGGCCGACCGCCGTGGGCTCATGCTCGCCAATCACGGCCAGGGTTGACGGAGTGATGCGGTCCGCGGCATCGAAGAGGATCTGCTGAAGCGGGCGGGGCAGATCGCTGCTCCACACCACGGCGGCCGTCGCGGTCAGCGGATGACGCTCGAGACCGACCAGGGCCATGTCCTGGCAGACCATGGCCCGCGGTAGCCGGATCAGCCCGGGCTGGCTTCCGGCGATGACCCCGGGGCCGGTCAGCACCGCGGTGGGCCGGTCCGTGGTAGCGGCGAAGGCCAGGGCCATCGGCAGCGAATGCCGCAGAGGGGGATCGGTGAACTGGAAGCGCGGATTTACCGTCCGCAGGATCCGTGTCCAGGCGTCGTAGATCCCTGGCTCCGCGGGGCGCGGCCCGTGGATGACTTCCAGGCAGACCAGCTCGTCCAGGCTGATCGTGCCCCGGCGCGCCGCCGGGTGCGCCAAAGGGATCCAAACGTCGGGTTCGAAGTCCGCGAGGCTCATGACGTCGAGCGAGGCGGGCAGCGCCTCGGGGTGTTCGGTCAGCCAGCCCAGGCCCGCGTCGGCCCGGCGCTGCCGAATCAGCGAGAACTCGGCGTCGAGGGGGGTTTCCAGCCACGCGATCTCCGCGTCCGCGGCGGTTGCCGCGGATCGCAGCGCGGAGGTGGCCTGGACCACGAGCGCATCCGGCACCCTTGGCGGCACCACCACGCGCAGCCGCGGCCGCCGAGAGTACGGGCATATGTCGTCTTCTTTCGCGGCATCCACCGGCCGCACCACTCTCGGCCCGTACAGGCAGGGTATGTCTCCGACTCCTCGACCTTGCGCTGGATACGACGCATAAAGTATTCGAAACTGTGGGCGCAACTGGGATCGAACCAGTGACCACCCGCTTGTAAGGCGGGTGCTCTTCCGCTGAGCTATGCGCCCCTGCGTTCCGGGCGCCACAGGACACCGTGAACGCAGCCAGCGTACCGGGTCGGAGCTCGTAACCGTAGTGGCGGTTGGCGTAGCACGCGCGGGGCGATCGTGCTTACCGGGAGAGGAACCACCGCTCGTTCGGGATAACGGTCTTACTGCTAGCCGACGGCCCGGTCGGCTAGGGGGCCGCCGAGGAGTTGCTGGGTCGACCAGGCGCGACGGTAGTGCAGGTAGGCGTCTTGCTCTCGCTGGGACCCGATGCCGCCGAAGAGCTGGAGGGCGGATTCGGTCGCGTTGCGGTAGGACTCGGCGGCCCGGAGGGCGGCGGTGCGGGCCGCTTCCGGGGCATCGTCCACGTCGTCCGCGGTCGCGACGGCGGCGTAGCGGGCGGACGCCGAGACGTCCCGGAGGTCCGCGATCATGTCGACGCAGGAGCTGGCCACGGCCTGGAAGGAGCTGGCGGGGTTCTCGGCCTGCTCGCGGTCCTGGGCGTAGGCGATGGTGGCGTCCAGGCACCAGGCGATGCCGCCCGCGGCTTCCGCCGCGTTGGCGAGCAGCAACTCCTGCTCGGTCCGGGCCAGGGACGCGGCCGCGGCCTGGTACTCGCTGAGCAGCAAGGCCGGAGTCGACTCCAGGGTGGTGACGCTGATGCGCCGGGTCACGTCGAGGCTCAGCTGCCGCGAGACCGTGAACCCGGCCGCTCCCGGCTTCACCAGGAACATCGCGGTGCCAGATGGGGTGATCGCCGGGACTATGACGATGTCCGCGACGTGGGCGGAGATGGCGTACCACCGGCGGCCCGACAGCCGCCAGCCATCGATCGCGTGCTCGGCCTGGACGCTGTCGGGTCCTTGGGTCCAAAGACCCGCCTCGTTGGCCGCCGCCACGGTCGCGATCACCGACCCGTTGGCGATCAGGGGCAGCCAGTGCTCGCCGGCCTCGTTGTTGGTCGCGGTCAGCAGCGCCGCCGCGGCCAGGCCACTGGGCAGGAGCGGACCCGGGTACAGGGCACGGCCGAGTTCGGTGTAGACCACGCAGGCCTCAGCCTGCGACAGGCCGAGCCCGCCGAAGTCCTCGGGTATCGTCAGGCCGGCCAGGCCCAGTTCGCTGATCAGGCGCGCGTGCAGTTCGGAACCATAGCCGGGCTGGCTGTCGAGCGCTATGTGCAGCTCACCGGGGGAAACCTTCTCGGCCAGGAATGTGCGGACGCTCTCCTGGAGGGCACGCTGTTCTTGGCTTAGGGCGAGGGAGTCGCGAATCGCCATGAAACAGCTCCTCCCGCGGGGCGCGAGAGGCCGGGGCCGTGCGCCGCGCACCCCCCAGGTCCACGCGTAGGTACTCCAGGCGCCGGTGTCGGCGACCAGGGCCGGGCCAGACGCGTCTGCAACGAACCGGGCCAGCGGTCTCATATTCGCAGACAAATCACTCTCATTCCGGGCAATCTGCTGATCAGGGCTCGGCAAGTCTTGGTCCGGCGGCCTCGGGC
Source organism: uncultured Actinomycetes bacterium (assembly GCA_963795795.1). Classification (GTDB taxonomy): domain Bacteria; phylum Actinomycetota; class Actinomycetes; order Streptosporangiales; family Streptosporangiaceae; genus Palsa-504. The sequence continues at coordinate 58,929 of CAWCJS010000009.1, forward strand.
CCGCGTAAGGCCGGTAGTGCGCACGCACGGTTGGTGAACAGCTTGTATCCGTTATGAGAACCCAGCGCTGCACAGACATGAACCCGCTGTGACCGTGTTGAATGCCTGGTAGCGGGATGATGAACGAATAGCGAACTTCCGGGGCGGAGGTGAGACAGTGACGGGTTCCCGGGGGAGCCGATGGCCGGAGTGGCTGCGGGGGCTGCCTGTGCTGCAGGGAATCCTGCCGATACAGCGGTCCCGGCTTCCCGCGGAGGTGCTCGCCGGCGTGACGCTGGCGGCGCTCGGTATCCCGGAGGTGCTCGGGTACGCGAAGATCGCCGGGATGCCGCTGGTCACCGGCTTGTACACGCTGCTCCTGCCCATGGCGGTGTTCGCCGTCCTCGGCTCGTCGCGGCACCTGGTGGTGGCTGCGGACTCCGCGACCGCCGCCATCCTGGCCGCGACGCTGACTGGCCTGGCCGTGGCGGGCTCGGCGCAGTACGTTCGGCTGGCGGGGCTCGCGGCGCTGCTGGCCGGGGTGATGCTGCTGGTGGCCCGGCTGGCCAGGCTCGGCTTCCTGGCGAACTTCCTCTCCCGCACGGTGCTGGTCGGGTTCCTCACCGGCGTGGGCATCCAGGTGGCCGCCGGGCAGCTGCCCGACATGCTCGGGGTGACCGCGGCGGGCAAGGAGACCATTCCGAAGCTCGTGAACACGGTGCGCGCACTCCCCCACACGCACCTGGCCGACGTGGTGATTGCGGCCGGGGTGCTCGTCATTGTGCTGGCGGCCCGGCGGATCACCAGCCGGATCCCCGGGGCGCTGATCGCGGTGATCGTGGCGATCGTGGTGAGCCGGGCCGCGAACCTGACCAGGCACGGCGCGCACACGATCGGGCACGTCCCGGGCGGGCTGCCGGGCCTGGGACTGCCGGCCCTCGGCTGGCACGACATAGGTGCGCTGCTGGGCGGGGCGGTGTCGATGTTCGTGGTCATCCTGGCGCAGAGCGCGGCGACGTCGCGCGCCTACGCGGTGAAGTACGAGGAGTCATTCAGCGAGGCCACCGACCTGGTAGGCCTGGGCGCCGCCAACGCCGCCGCCGCGTTCTCGGGCACGTTCGTGGTCAACGGCAGCCCGACCAAGGCTCAGATCGTCGACAGTGCGGGCGGCCGCAGCCAGCTGGCCCCGCTGACCGCGGGAGCCGTAGTCCTCGTCGTCCTCTTGCTGCTCACCGGGCCACTCGCCTACCTGCCCGCCGCCGCCCTGGCCGCGGTGGTCTTCCTCATCGCCGCCGAACTCGTCGACGTCAAGGGCTTGCGGAGCATCCTGGCCGTCCGGAGGCAAGAGTTCGCGGTGGCCCTGCTCACCACGGCGGCGGTCGTCGTCTTCGGGGTCGAGTACGGCATCGGGCTCGCCGTCGTGGCCTCGATCGTCGACCACCTGCGCCACAGCTACAGCCCGCTCAACAGCGTCCTGGTGAAATCGCCGAACGGGCACTGGAAGGCGCGACCGATCACGCCGGACACTCGCACCGAGGAGGGGCTGGTGATCTACCGGTTCGGCACCAGCCTGTACTACGCGAACGCGTCCAGGCTCATGTACGACGTCCTGCCGCTGGTCATCGAGGGCCCACCGGTGCAGTGGCTGGTCATGGACTGCGCGGCGATCGGGGACATCGACTACACCGCGTCCGCGGTTCTCGCCCAGGCCGTGCATCACGTGCAGCAACGGCACATACGCTTCGCGTTCAGCACCGTCCTCGGTCCGGTGCGGAAGCAACTTGACCTATACGGCATCAGCAAAACCCTCGACCCCGATGCCTTTTACGACACCTCAGGCGAGGCCCTCGAGGCTTTCGAGGCCCATACCGGGACGGCGTCAACGGCGCCCTAAGAGCGGGCTGCGGGTCAGGCCGGGCGTGATGAGACGAGGGATGCGAATACCACAGTGGAACTGAGGTAATGTCCGGTCGCATAGTCGAAAGTGCCGCCGCACGTGATCAGGCGAAGCGCAGCGTAACCGGTCGAGCCGTAAATGGATTTCGCAGGGAAATTGGATTTGAGGTACTCACGCACGCCGGTGACGCGGAAAATGGCCGTGACCCCGTCGGCGAGCGTCACATCGACCGCATCTCCCGGGTGCAGCGCACCGAGGCGAAAGAAAACGGCAGGCCCGTGATAACTGTCCACGTGGCCCTCGATGACCGATGCTCCAATCTGACCGGGGGTGGCCGAGTACTTGTACCACGCTGCCTCATCGGCGCTGGTCGTAAGCGGTGGCACCTGCATCGTGCCGTCGGAGTTGACGCCCAGGTGCAGCAGTTTGGACTTCACGCCAATAGCCGGGATATTGACCGCCACCGGGAGTGAACGCTCGAGCCGCGGGCCCCCGCCCGCGGAAGGCCCGAGAGCACCTGACGCGGCGGAGGACGGCTGGGGCGCGTGCAGCTGGGCGCTGATCGCGTAGCCCACCGCGGCAACCCCGCCCACTAGGAGAAGCGCGCCCGCTAGCCCGGCGAGGCGAGCGCGCAGGCTGACCGGGCCGGGAGGCGGCGTGGTGAACCCGTCCTGGGGCCAGGAGACGACGACGCGAAACCCGGCTATTCGCCGCCACTGCACATCTCCCAACCGTTCGCCCCTCCCTCCGCCTTCCCAATGGCCTTCTACCCGCGTAGCCTAATATTCCGATGGTGAATACGCCATTGCACGTCTGTACCGCGCGTTTTCCCTTTTCGAAACTGGTTTGGCAGAGCAGGACCTGGGAATCAGGATCGCTATCCGCCGAGCGCATGAGTAGGGTCACATGACAGTGCGTGTCACCATCGCGGGCACAGTGCTCAGAGCGAAGCAGGCCGCCAGGAGCTTCGGCGTTTTGGCCATTCTCACGGTGGCAGTCGCGGGGTGCTCGGGATCCTCGACCTCGACCCCGCCGGCGGCGACCCATACCCCGCCCACGTCGGCCACTTCGGCGAGCGGCACGGTCTCCGGCAGCGCGACGGGGAGCGGCGCGGCCTCCGGCGCGACGGGGAGCAGCGGGGGTAGCGGGAGTGCTGGCTCCTCGACCGGGGCGACGGCGACGGGCGGGGCGACGGGCGGGGCAACGCACTCGCCGACTCCGAACTCGGCCGCCAGCCCGACACCCAACCTCACCGGCGCCCCGGGGGCCGGCGGCGGCGGCACGGCCGGGCTTCAGGACATCATGCTCTTCGGGCTGGGCGGAGCGGCGATACTGGCCGGAGCCGGGAGCATCGCGTACCGGAGAAGGCTCACCAGGGGCCGTTGACAGGTACGCTCGCACCCGCGCGGCGACATGACTTCAGCCACGTTGGGTGGGAGCTGTGATGACCGAACTCGTCAGGTACGAGGTGGGTGGGGATGTCGCGACCGTCACCCTGGATTCCCCGCACAACCGCAACGCCTTGTCCGCGCAGCTCGTGTCTGAGCTGGCCGCGCGGCTGGCCGAGGCAGGAGAGGACCCGGCCGCCCGGGCGGTCGTGCTGACGCACACCGGCCGGGTGTTCTGCGCGGGCGCCGACCTGAAGGCCGCGGGCACGGGCTCGACCGCCGACTCGGGTGCCGCCGTCATGGCACTGCTGACGGCGATCACCGAGCTGCCCAAGCCGGTCATCGCCAGGATCGCCGGGCACGTGCGCGCGGGCGGGATGGGCATCGTGGGGGCGTGCGACCTGGCCGTCGCGGCCGGGGGTGCGTCCTTCGCGTTCACCGAGGCGCGGATCGGCCTGGCTCCGGCCATGATCTCGCTGACCACCCTGGACATCATGGATCCGCGCCGGGCGGCGCGCTATTACCTGACGGGCGAGACGTTCGGGCCTGAGGTGGCCGCGCAGATCGGCCTGGTCACGGCCGCGGCGGGGGACGGTGAGATCGACAGCGTGGTGGACGGGCTCGTGGCGCAGATCCGCGAGACGTCGCCCCAGGGGTCGGCGGAGACCAAGAAGCTACTGACCGCGGCCCGGCGGGAACGGTTGGCGGCCCGCGGCCCGGAGATGGCGGCGCTGTCCGCGCGGCTGTTCGCCAGCGACGAGGCGCAGGAGGGTATCCACGCGTTCCTGGAGCGGCGAGAGCCGGCCTGGCGCGCGGGGCGGTTAGCGAGTTTCGGTTTACAGGGGGATAACCGCGGAACATTGGTGCTCAGCGGAAGAAAGGGCGTCGAATACAGCGCCTAAATATCCGCCAGGCACCGATCTTCCGTGATTTTCGGCTTGGCAACATCATGGCGCGCTGATGGGCGACGGGCGTACAGGACATCCGCCACCCGCGGTCCGAGCAGGTTCGCGTTCCTCAGCCCCTAGTTCTCGGCGCCGAGTCAGCCGAGCAGGTCGGCGGGGGCGGTGACGATCCGCGAGCGCAGGTACTCCCCTAGGCCCTTGGCTTGCGGGTCGGGCCGGGCGGTGGCGGAAACGCCGGGCGCGAGCAGGCCGTGGACGACGAAGTTCAGGGCCAGCAGGTTCGGCAGTTCGTAGCGGTCGATGTCGAGGCTGGCCGCCTCGGTGAGCAGCTCCCTGAACCGCTCCGTGGTGAGGTGCCGGCGCAGCCAGGCGAACGCGCGGGGGCTGACCGCCCACAGGCCCACGTTCGCGTCGCCGCCCTTGTCGCCCGAACGCGCGCCGCATAGCCGTCCGAGCGGGATCTCCACCAGCGGGCCGACCGGTCCGTCGTCGGGGTCCCGGGGCAGGGTGTCGGGCCCGTCGTCGGGCCCGTCGTCTTGGGCGGCCGGGAACGCGGCGGTCGCGTCGCGGGAGCCGACGGTATGCGGCACGGTGCGCGAGGTCCCGTCGGGCAGGTGGACCGTCTGGGTGACCACTTTCGCGGGGACGAGCGCGGGCCAGTAGACGCCGTAGGCGCTGGCCGAGACGGGCGGGGTGGTGGTGTGGAAGCCGGCGTAGCCGCCGAGGGCCAGCTCGGTGACGGCGTCGGAGAACGCGCGGCCCGCCTTGCGCTCGTCCTTGTCCTTGACGGTGATCCGCAGGTGCGCGGTGGCCAGCTCGTTGGACGGCGCGTCCGGGCGGTCGAAGCGCAGCAGCCTGACGTCCACCTCCTCAGGCCGGCCTCGCTGAGCAGCGCGAACAGCAGGCTCGTCGCGTGCTCGGCCTTCTCCTCGATGTCGAGGCCGGTCAGGACCATCGTCATCGTGCTGCGGTAGCCGCCGAGCATGTTCAGCGCGACCTTCAGGGTGTCCGGGGGCGGGCTGCCCTTCGTGCCGGTCAGCGTGACCCGGTCCCGGCCGGCCTGCTCGAGTCGCAGGGTGTCGAAGTGCGCGACGACATCGGGATTGAGGTACGCGGGGTCGCCGATCTCGTAGAGCAGCTGAGCGGTGACGGTGCCGACCGACACGATCCCGCCGGTGCCCGGGTGCTTGGTGATGACGCTGCTGCCGTCGGCGGCGACCTCGGCGATGGGGAAGCCGGGGTAGCGGCGTTCGGTGATCTCGTCGAGGAAGCTGTAGTTGCCGCCGGTGGCCTGCGGGCCGCACTCGATGACGTGCCCGGCGGCGACGGCGCCGGCCAGGGCCTCCCAGTCGTCGCGGCGCCAGCCGTGCCACCAGGCGGCGGGGCCGACGACCAGGCTGGCGTCGGTGACCCGCGGGCAGATGACGACGTCGGCGCCCGCCTGCAGCGCCGCCGCGATGCCCCACCCGCCGAGGTAGGCGTTCGCGGTGACCACCGGCAGGTCCGCCTTGGCCAGCGGCAGCCCGGTGTCGAGGTTAGTGAACTCGTGACCCGCGGCCCGCAGGTCGCCGAGAGCCGGGGCCAGGTCGTCGCCGGTGAGGTAGGCGACCCGGGCGGGCAGGCCGAGCCGTTCGGCCAGTTCGGTGATCTGGGCGGCCAGGCCGGCCGGGTTGAGCCCGCCCGCGTTGGCCACGACCTTGACGCCGCGCTCCAGGCAGGTGTCGAGGACCTCCTCCATCTGGCGCAGGAACGTGGTGGCGTAGCCGAGGCCAGGGTCCTTGCGGCGGGCCTTCCACAAGATGAGCATGGTGAGCTCGGCGAGGTAGTCGCCGGTCAGCACGTCGACAGGGCCGGCCAGCATCTCCCTGGCCGCGCTGAAGCGGTCACCGTAGAACCCGGAGCAGTTCGCGATGCGGACGGGCCGGGGCTCCGGCATCTCATGCCTCCGGGGACTGGGCGGGGAACTGCCCGGGGTGCCGCCCGGCACCCGGCGGCCCCGCGAAGGCTTGCGCGATCGCGATCCACTGGCGGGCGCCTGGGCCCTCGACGGCCAGGTCGAGGTCGTCACGGTGCCTGCGCTGCGTCACCAGCAGGCAGAAGTCGAGGGCGGGGCCGCTGACCCGGTCGGCGGCGTCGGCGGGTCCCCAGGTCCAGATGGCCCCGGACGGGGCGGTCAGCGCGACGTGGACGGGAGCATCCGGCACGGACAGCCCGTGAACCGCGTAACTGAACGCCCGGGCTCCGACGCCGATGTGGGCGACGTGGCGCAGCCGGTCGGTCGGCTCGCGGGTCACGCCGAGGGCGTCCGCGATGTCCTGGGTGTGCGCCCAGGTCTCCATGAACCGGGCGGTCAGCGAGGACGCGGCGCTCATGGCCGGGCCGAACCACGGCAGCCGGAGGCCGGGATCCAGCCCGGCGAACGTGCCGAGCAGCGTCGCGCGGGCCGCGTCGAACCAGGCCAGGATCTGCGCGCCGCTGCGGTCTCGGTACCGGGCGACGAGCACGTCGGTATCGATGGCGTCGCCCGAGGCCTGCGCCGCGGCGAGTTCGGTGGCGAACTCCTCCGGATGGAGCGCCGACTTGACCGCCTCTTCGTCGAAGTAGGCCAGGTGGCTGATCTGATCGGCGATGGTCCAGCCGGCCGCTGGCGTGGGTGTCCGCCAGCCGTCCTCGGACAGGTCGACCACCAGGTCGCGCGTGACCGCCGTCTCCGCGGCCACGTCCCCGGCTAGCGCGTACATGTCTACCGGCACGACCTCACCTGCCTCATCTGGTGTCCGATCTGGTGGGGGCGGGGGGTGCGGTGGGGGCGTCCGCTCCGGTGGGGGCGGGGGTGCGGTGGGGGCGTCCGCTGGAGATGGCGCGGCGTCTAGGACCGCGAGGACTTGACCGCCGCTGACCTGCTCCCCCGCCTTGGCGCGAAGCTCGGCGACCACACCGTCGGCGGGCGCGGCGACCGTCTGCTCCATCTTCATCGCCTCGAGCACGAGCAACGGCTGGCCGGCCGTCACCACCGTGCCGACCTCGGCCAGGACGCGCCGGACGACGCCGGGCATCGGCGCGAGCAGCGATCCGGCGGGACCGGCGTCATCGGCGTCCCCGAACCTGGGGACTTCGGCTAGGGTGCTCGATCCGTTGCTGGCGTCGACGTACGTAACGGCGCCGACGCGGTGTACCCGGTACACCCGGCGCGTCCCGTCGACCTCGAGATCGACGCGGTCACCGGTCGCCGCGTGGACGAGGATGGTCTCCCCCGGCGCCGTGTCGTTGACGAAGGCCCGGACCGCCGGGCCGGACACGCGGTACGCGACGGCGTACGTCTCCCCCGCGGCGGTGTAGGCGACGCGCTGCGGCACGGACCAGACATTGCGCCAGCCGGACGGCAGGTCGCCGAGGACCGGGGCCTCGGCCCGGTTGACCGCCTGCCGGGCCAGCGCCGCGGCCAGGGCGTGCAGCGCCGTGGCCCCGGACCGCGAGGCGGCGAAGTCGACGGGGTCGTGGCGGGTCAGGTAGCCGGTGTCGGTGGCGCCGGCCAGGAAGTCCGGTTCGCGCAGGATGGCCACCAGCAGGTCGCGGTTGGTGGCGACGCCGTGGATCTCGGCGGCCTCGAGCGCGCGGGCCAGGCGCCGGGCCGCGTCGGCGCGGGTGCGCCCGCGCGCGATCACCTTGGCCAGCATCGCGTCATAGTGCGGGCTGACCACCGACCCGTCGCCGAACCCCGCCTCCACCCGGACCCCGGGCGCCGCCGGGATCGCGAACCGGTGCAGCACGCCGGTGACGGGCAGGAACCCGGCCGCGACGTCCTCGGCGTACAGGCGAGCCTCGATGGCGTGGCCGCCGATCGCCGCACCGGTTACCTCGGGGGCCAGCGGCTCGCCCTGGGCGATCCGCAGCTGCCATTCCACCAGGTCCAGCCCGGTGACCTCCTCGGTGACCGGGTGCTCGACCTGGAGCCGGGTGTTGACCTCGAGGAAGAAGAACGACCCGTCACGGTCGAGGACGAACTCCACCGTGCCCGCGCCGACGTAGCCGATCGCCCGCCCGGCGGCCACGGCCGTGGCGGTCAGCGCGGCGCGCAGGCCGGGGCCCACGGCCGGCGACGGGCACTCCTCGACGATCTTCTGGTAGCGACGCTGGATCGAGCACTCGCGCTCGAACAGGTGGACCACGGTGCCCTCGATGTCGCCGAGGATCTGCACCTCGACGTGGCGCGGGTCGACGACGAACCGCTCGAGGAACACGGTGCCGTCGCCGAACGCCGAGGCCGCCTCGCCCGACGCGCCGCGCACCGCGTCCGCTAGCTCCGCGGGGCCGCGGACCAGACGCATCCCGCGCCCGCCCCCGCCGAACGCCGCTTTGACCAGCAGCGGGAAACCGACTTCGGCCGCGGCGCTGGCCAAGTCCTCCGCATCCGGGTCCGTGACGGTAACGCCGGGCAGGACCGGCACCCCGGCGGCCGCCATCAGCGCCTTGGCCTCGATCTTGGAGCCCATCGCGGCGATCGTGACCGGCGGCGGTCCGACGAAGATCAGCCCGGCCCGTACACAGGCCCGCGCGAACGCCGCGTTCTCCGAGAGGAACCCGTAGCCGGGATGAATCGCATCGGCCCCGGTAGCGGCGGCGGCCGCGACGATGAGGTCGCCGCGCAGGTACGTGTCGGCCGGCGCCGCCCCGGGCAGCCGGACCGCCTCGTCGGCCTGCGTGACGTACGGGGCGTCGGCGTCCGGATCGGAGTACACGGCGACGGTGGCGATGCCGAGGGCGTGCGCGGTCCGCGTGATCCTGGCCGCGATCTCGCCGCGGTTGGCGACCAGCAGCTTGCCGATGGGCCCGGTCAGCACGGGAGGCCCCGTGGTCGGCATCACAGTCATCAGCATCACATCCGGAACACGCCGAAGCCGCGGCGCCCCGCCACGGGGCCGGAATGCGCGGCCGACAGGGCCAGGCCCAGCACGGTGCGGGTGTCGCGCGGGTCGATGATCCCGTCGTCGTACAGGCGCGCGGTGACGAAGAACGCGTGCGACTCGGCCTCGATCTGAGCCTCGATCGCGGCCGTACGGACCCGGTCCGCCTCCTCGTCGAACGGCCTGCCCGTGGCCTGCGCGGAGGCCCGGCCGACGATGGACAGCACCCCGGCCAGTTGCGCCGCGCCCATGACGGCGAGCCGGGCGCCGGGCCAGGCGAACACGAACCGCGGGTCGAAGGCGCGGCCGGACATGCCGTAGTTCCCCGCCCCGAACGACGACGCCATCGTGATCGTCAGGTGCGGGACCGCCGAGTTGGTCACCGCGTTGATCATCTTCGCGCCGTCCTTGAGGATGCCGCCCTGCTCGTAGCTCGTGCCGACCATGTACCCGGTCGTGTTCTGCAGGAAGACCAGCGGCGTGTCGGCGGAGTTGGCGAGCAGGATGAACTCGGCGGCCTTCTGCGACTCCGGGCCGAACAGCACGCCCCGGTGGTTGGCCAGCACCCCGACCGGGTAGCCGTGCACCCGCGCCCAGCCCGTGACCAGCGACGTGCCGTACAGCGGCTTGTACTCGCTGAAGTCCGAATCGTCCACGACGCGGGCTAGGACCTCGCGCGGGTCGAACGGCACCTTCACGTCGGCGGACACGATGCCGAGGATCTCGTCCGGGTCGTAGCGGGGCGGCGCGGACGGGCCCGGAGGCGGCCCGTGCTTGCGCCAGTTGATCCTGGCCATGATGTCGCGCCCGATCCGGATCGCGTCCAGCTCGTCGACGGCGAAGTAGTCGGACAGGCCAGAGACGCGGGAGTGCATCTCGGCCCCGCCGAGCGACTCGTCGTCGGCCACCTCGCCGGTGGCCATCTTGACCAGCGGCGGCCCGCCGAGGAACACCTTCGCCTGCTTGTCGACCAGGACGGCGTAGTCGCACATGCCCGGCACGTACGCGCCGCCGGCGGTCGAGTTTCCGAAGACGAGCGCGACGGTGGGTACCGCGTTCGCGGACAGCTCGGTGAGCTCGTGGAAGGTCCGGCCGCCCGGGACGAACAGGTCGGCCTGGGACGGCAGGTCGGCGCCGCCGGACTCGACGAGGTTCACCACGGGGAGCCGGTTGACGCGGGCGATCTCCAGCGCGCGCAGGGTCTTCCTCAGCGAGTACGGGTTCGTCGACCCGCCGCGGACGGTCGGATCCTGCCCGATGATCACGCACTCGACGCCGGAGACCACGCCGATACCGCTCACCACGCCCGCGCCGACGGTGAACTCGGTGCCCCAGGCCGCCAGCGCGGACAGCTCGAGGAACGGGCTGTCGGGGTCGACGAGCAGCTCGACCCGCTCCCGGACGCCGAGCCTGCCCCGCTCGCGGTGCCGCTGGGCGTAGCGCGGGCCGCCCCCGGCGATGGCGAGCTCGTGCTGGGCGTTCAGCTCGCCGAGCAGGGCCAGCTGCGCGGCGCGGTTGGACTGGTACGCCTCGCCACCGAGGTCGACGTTTGAACGCAGGACCGGCATGGGTTCGATTGTGACTCATCACCCGACCGGGCGCAGGCACGCGGGCGTGGTGGGCGTCACGGGGCACGCACCACCGCTCGTTCGGTATAAGAATTTGTTGAGCCGAACGGGCGGTGGTTCCTCGCCCGCTGATGACAGGGGAGGCGAGGGGTTGACATGAGCGACGAGAACCTGGCCAGGCAGTCCGAGCTGGCGCTGGACCGGCAGGGCGACTACGAGTCCCTGTTCTACGAGGGCCGGTGGCATACGAGCGGCTCGCTGGCCGGGCGCGCGGCCAGGTTCGCCACCGGGCTCGCGGACCTCGGGGTCCGGCCCGGGGACCGGCTGCTGGTGCTGATGGCCAACTGCCCCGAGGTCCTCATCACCTACAGCGCGGCGTGGCGCGCCGGGGCGGTGGTGACCCCGCTGCTGTTCCTGGTCAGCGAGGACGAACTGCGGCACGCCCTGGCCGATTCCGGGGCGGTCGGCGTGGTGACCACGGTCGAGTTCCTGCCGAAGGTCGCCGGGGCCCTGGCGGGGGCGCCCGAGGTCCGGTTCGTCATCGTCCCCGGGGTCACGGCGGACACGCCGGATTCGGCCGCTCCCGGGGTTCCCGTGCTGGACTTCGATTCGGTTGCCTCGGCCGCCCCTGGTTCGATCGCCGACCGGTCGGGCACCGACCTGGCCGCGCTGCTGTACACCGGCGGGACGACCGGGCGGTCCAAGGGCGTCCCGCTGACCCACGCCAACCTGTTCTGGTGTGGTTCGGCCGCCAGCGGGGCCTGGGAGCGGGCTGGCATCAACTCCTGCTGCTGCCGCTCCCCCTGGCGCACGCGTACGGCCTTCTGGTCTTCTGCGGTGGCATGCACAGGACCGGCGGGTGCCAGGACGATCCTCATGCGCTGGTTCGACCCGGGCGGGTGGGTCCGGCTGGCGCGCGGAGCACCGGGCGCAGAGCAGCGCGCTGGTTCCCTCGATGATCCAGATGCTGCTCAGCCAGCCTCTGGAGGAGGCCGACCTGTCCGCGCTGGTCGCCGTCTCGTCGGGGGCGGCGCCGCTGGCGGAGGAGGTCCGGCGGGAGTTCGAGGCGCGGGTGCCGACCGTGACGATCTACGAGGGGTACGGGTGCACCGAGGCGGCGACGCTGATCTCGGCGAACGTCCCCGGGTTGCGCCGCGTCGGCAGCGTCGGGCAGCCCGTGGACGGGTGCGAGGTGTCCATCAGGGACGACGCCGACCAGGAGGTCGCGGCCGGGCAGGACGGGGAGATCTGCGCCCGGTCGCCCGGCGTGATGTCGGGTTACTGGCACGCGCCGGATTTGGCCGCCACCGTGCTCGCGAACGGGTGGCTGCACACCGGGGACATCGGTCACCTGGACGCCGACGGCTACGTCTACGTGGTGGACCGGAAGAAGGACCTGATCCTGCGCGGCGGGTTCAACGTCTTCCCGCGCGACGTGGAGGATGTGCTCCTCGCCCACCCGGCCGTGGCGTTGGCCGGGGTGGTGGGGCGGCCGGACGCGCGGCTCGGCGAGGAGGTCGTCGCGTTCGTGTCGCTGCGCCCGGACGCACAGGTAACCGCCGAGGAGCTCATCGAGCACTCCCGGCGGCACCTGGCTAGCTACAAGTACCCGCGGCAGGTCACGATCGTGCCCGCCGTCCCGCTGACCAGCGTCGGCAAGCTCGACCGCAAGAAGCTGCGGCAGTGGGTCGCGGACGGGTCCGGGTCAGCCTGACCCTGAGAATTCACGCGGCTGCGTGAGCTGCGAGACGCCGGAACTGCGATCGAATTCACCCGGCTGTCGTAGCACACCGATCACATCGAACCGCGCCGAACTGCTACCAGCACGCAACCGCCCGGCAAACTGCGCCGCTACTTTCGCGAGGCACACTGAGCCTGTAAAGCGGCTGAAGCAGAAAAGAATGTTACCGCGCTTCAGCCCTCGGTGTGCTTTCGTGCTCAAGTGGTCGGCTATAGACGCGAGCTTTGGCGCGATAGACGCGCTGTCCGGCGCGGGTTTCGCTGCCGCCACCTATCAGGATGACGCCGAGGGTGGGTTCTCCATGTTTTTCCCTGGGGTCGCGGAATCCGAACTGTACCCGCGGCACAGGCCGCCAGTGTTCAGAGAGAAACGAATAATGAACAGGACCATAACCGCGGTCACGGCCGGTGCGGGTATCGCGCTCGCTGGTCTCCTACTCCCGGCACTCGGCGCCAGCGCCAGTACGCAGCACCCCGCGCACGAGCCAGTCCCCGCGAACGTCACCAGCTCTTCCGCTATGCATCACGCGCTCCCCCGGGGCTACTCTTGGGCCACCGGCTTCGACACTGGTTCGGCCGGGCCGAGCTGGATGCAGGAAAACTTCCTTATCGAGAGCCAGCACCTGAAGGACCGTACCGGCTCTATCGAGGATAACCACTCCATAACGGAGACCTACGTCCGTGACGCGGCCGGTAACGCCTTCGAATTCGGCGTCAGCTCCGACGCGGGAAACGCGACGACGCGGCCGGTGCTCTTCACGACGGCCTGGACGGCCGGGAACTTCAACGGCTATGAAGCCGGCTTCGTGTCATCATCCTCGGTTAAGCCCGGCTCGTTCCGCCCGCCAATAGGCACGAGCCCCGAGTTCGGCTACTCGATCACCGGCGGTAAGGTCTGGTTTACTTACGGTGGAAAGCGTTTCGGCTACATCCCCGAGTCATACTGGCCGGGCGGCTTCGGCGCCGTCACCGAGACGCAGACCTACGGCGAGGTATACGACAACTCGCCAGGCGGATCTCCTATCCCGACGATGACCGGGCGCGTCAGTAACTACCGGACGAATACCGGCAGCCGCCTGACCAGATACGGCGTCAGCTCCCCGTACCGGATCGCGAACGCTAGCGGAACCGGCTTCACGTTCAGCAGCTAGCCGGACGGAGTGTAGCCATAGCGCCGAGAATTCACGCTGCTGTGTGAGCTGGCCAGTGCGGCAACCGTGACCGATGCGCCTGGCCTGGGTGTACATAAGGGTGCGCCGCCCTGCTGAGGTAAGGCTGCGCTCGCGCTCGAAACTACCCTAGGATGCACCGTTGTGATACCATAACGGTATGGCTATGACACTTCGCTTGCCGCCTGAGATCGAGGACCAGCTCAAGCAGGTCGCCGAGATCGAGCACCGCAGCGTGCAACAGACGGTCCTGGTCGCGATCGAGGAATACCTGTCGATACGAGAGACCGCTGAGATCCTCGCCGATCCGGCAGCGCTGCGAGGCCTAGCCGAGGCCCGGGAGTCCGAGCAGGCCGGCAACGTGGTCTACGGCGCTGAAGCAGCGCGCGCCCTGCTGGCTGAGCGCAAGAGGTGAGTGCTGAGCCTTACGAACTCGGAATGACCCGCCCGGCCCGCCGCGCAATCTCCGAACTGCTCCCAGAGGATGTCGCCGCTGCGGCTGTCGAGTTCATCACGGGACCGCTCCTCGAGGCGCCTTACCGGGTCGGCCGGCAACTCCGGGATACCCTGTCCGGGTTTCACAGCGCCCGGATCGGTACCCAGTGGCGCGTGCTATACCGGATCGACGAAGCAAAGCACGCCGTCATCGTGCAGGACATCCAGCATCGCTCGACTGCCTACCGTCGCCGGTAGGCTCCAGCGCGAGTGACTTGATACCGACAGCTACTGACCCGCGCTAACGCTCCCCGGCGTCGGCGGGGAGGATCCGGCCGGTGACCTCGCCGAAGCCGATCCGGGTGCCGCGGCGCCCGGGCGCGGTGGCGGTGATCGTGACCTCGTCGCCGTCTTCGAGGAAGGTGCGCACGGAGCCGTCGGGCAGGGCGAGGGGTTCGGCGCCGCCCCAGCTCAGTTCCAGCAGGCAGCCGCGCTGCTCGCGGGCCGGGCCGCTGACGGTGCCCGAGGCGTAGAAGTCGCCGGTGCGGGCGGAGGCGCCGTTCACCGTCATGTGGGCCAGCATCTGCGCCGGGGTCCAGTACATGCTGGCGTACGGCGGGCGCGAGACCACCTGCCCGTTCAGCCGCACCTCGAGCGCGAGGTCGAGGCCCCAGCTTGCCGGCGTCGGCCAGGTACGGCAGCGGCTCCGGGTCCTGCGGCGGCGGGCTGACCCGGGCGTGCTCCAGCGCCTCCAGCGGCACGACCCACGGCGAGACCGAGGTGGCGAACGACTTGGCCAGGAACGGGCCGAGCGGCACGGTACTCCCAGGCCTGGATGTCGCGGGCCGACCAGTCGTTGACCAGGAAGACGCCGAACACGTGGTCGGCGAACCCACGGTGGTGACCGGCACGCCGGGCGGCGAGCCCGCGCCGACGACGAAACCGACCTCGGCCTCGAAGTCCAGCCGCCGCGACGGGCCGAACGTCGGGCGCGTCGCTCGCCGCGGCGCTGGCCGCGCGGACGGGTCACCGGGGTGCCGGAGACCACCACGGTGCCCGAGCGCCCGTGGTACCCGATGGGCAGGTGCTTCCAGTTGGGCGTGAGCGGCTCCGCCGCCCGGCCGGAACATCCGCCCGACGTTGGTCGCGTGGTGCTCGCTGGCGTAGAAGTCGACGTAGTCCCCGACCTCGAACGGCAGGTGCAGGCGCACGCCGGGCAGCGGGTGCAGCGCGGGTTCGACCGTCGGCGCGGTGCCGTTCGTCGGTGAGCAGCTCGGTGATCCGGGCCCGGACCTCGCGTCCACCGGGCCCGGCCCTGCGCCATGAAGGCGTTCAGCGACGGCCGGGCGAACACCGGGTCGTCCAGGACGGCCGCCAGGTCGAGCACCGCGTCGCCGATGCGGACCCCGACCCGGGGGCCGGTCCGGGCTCGCCGCCGGCCTCGAACACGCCGTAGGGGAGGTTGGCCACTCCGAACAGCGAATCGGGCGGCAGCTCCAGCCAGGTCATCGGGGGCTTACGGGCCTGGTCAGGCCCCTGTCCCTGCCGTCGAGGTGGCGCAGGATCTCGCCGGTGTAGATCTGCCGCGGCCTGGCGATCTTCTGTTCCGGGTCGACCGAGCCCTCCTGCCACTGGGCGAGCCAGCCGGGCATCCGGCCGATCGCGAACAGGACGGGGAACATCGCCACGGGGAAGCCCATGGCCTGGTAGATGATCCCCGAGTAGAAGTCGACGTTCGGGTACAGCTTGTGGCTGATGAAGTAGTCGTCGGCCAGCGCGATCCGCTCGAGCTCGAGCGCGATGTCCAGCAGCGGGTTGCGCCCGGTGACCTCGAACACCTGGTCGGCGACCTCCTTGATGATCGTCGCGCGCGGGTCGAAGTTCTTGTACACCCGGTGGCCGAACCCCATCAGCCGCAGTTCGCCGGCCTTGACCCGGGCGATGTAGGCGGGCACGTTGTCCACGGACCCGATCTCCCGCAGCATGTTCAGCACCTGCTCGTTCGCGCCGCCGTGCAGCGGGCCGTACAGCGCCGCCGCGGCCGCGGCCGCCGCCGAGTACGGGTCCACCCCAGAGCTCGCGACACCCCGCATCGCGTTGGTGGAGCAGTTCTGCTCGTGGTCGGCGTGCAGGATGAACAGCACGTCTAGGGCGTGCTCGAGCACCGGGTCCGGGCTGTACTTGGGCTCGGTCATCCTCGCCATCATGTTGAGGAAGTTGCCGGCGTAGGACAGGTCGTCGTCGGGGTACGCGTACGGCAGGCCCCGCGCGTGCCGGTAGGCGAAGGCCGCGAGCGTGGGCATCTTGGCGATGAGCCGGACGACCTGCTGGTCCTGGCGGGCCCGGTCGTGCACTGCCTTCGCCTCGGGGTAGAAGGTGGACAGCGCGGCCAGGGTGCTGACCAGGATGCCCATCGGGTGAGCATCGTGGTGGAAGCCGTCGATGAACTTCTTGACGTTCTCGTGCACGTAGGTGTGGTGGGAGATCTGGTAGCCCCAGGCCGCCGAGTCCTTCTTGTCGGGCATGTCGCCGTGCAGCAGCAGCCAGGCCACGTCGAGGAAGGACGACTCGCGCGCCAGTTCCTCGATCGGGTAGCCGCGGTAGCGCAGGATGCCCTTGTCCCCGTCGATGAAGGTGATGGCGCTGCGGCAGCTTGCGGTGTTCTGGAAGGCCGGGTCGTACGAAAGCAGTCCGAAGTCGTCATCGGAGGTCTTGATCTGCCGAAGGTCGATCGCGCGGATAGCGCCGTCGACGATAGGGAGCTCGTAGCTGCGACCGGTCCTTGAGTCGGTAACGCGCAGCGTGTCATTGGTGGTCATGTCTAGACCATAGGCCGTCCGGACGGGTGCTAAAAAGCCCTATGATCACGTGTCTCAGTCTGCGATCCTCAGCCGAGCTGAACCGAGCGCTTGGCCAGGCCGCCCCAGAAGCCCTCGATGACGGGGCGCTGCGCGGCGAGGTCGTCCTCGCCCGCGCCGAGGGTGACGAAGAGCGGGGCGAAGTGCTCGGTACGCGGGTGCGCGGTCCGCGCGGCCGGGGCCTTGCGGGCGAAATCGAGCAGCGCGTCGACGTCGCCGGCCGCCAGGGTGGCCTTGCCCCAGTCGTCGAACTCGCGGGACCATTCGGGCACCGGACCCTCGAACACGAACTCCCGCAGGTTGTGCGTGAAGAATCCGCTGCCCATGATCAGCACGCCCTCGTCGCGCAGCGGGGCGAGCCTGCGGCCGAGGTCCATCAGCTCGCGCGGGTCGAGCGTCGGCATGGACAGCTGGATGACCGGCACGTCGGCGCCCGGGTACATCTCCACCAGCGGGACGTAGGCCCCGTGGTCCAGGCCGCGCTCGGCGTGCTCGTGCACCTGGGCGCCGAGCAGCCTGCGGACCGACTCCGCCAGGTGCGGCGCGCCCGGGGCCGGGTAGGTGACCTCGTAGTAGTGCCGGGGGAAGCCCCAGAAGTCGTAGTACAGCGGCACGGTGCGGGTCGCGCTCACCGAGACCGGCGCGTTCTCCCAGTGCGCCGAGACGACCAGGATCGAGTCCGGCCGCGGCAGGCTGGCCGACCAGCCGGCCAGCTCCCCCGGCCAGATCGGATCATCGGCCAGCGGAGGCGCCCCGTGGCTCAGGTAGACGACCGGCATCCGGCTGCTGCTCATGGCTCATGCTAACCGCCGCCCGGGGGGCGGCCGTGGGGTGGTTTCCGCGGCCGCCCCGGGGCGCCGCGGGGCGGTTTCCGCGGCCAGCCGGCCTCCGGAGCCGGCCGCGGGGCGGTTTCCGCGGCCGGGCGGCCGGTTCCGGAGCGCCGAGCGGTCAGCGGGTGTAGTCCGGGATGCCGACACCCGGCCGGATGGTGTCCGGGCTCAGCACTCCCCCGCCGCGCAGGCCCGGACAGGCCGGCGCACTCTGCCAGGCGTTCTGGGCCTGCCGCTGGCCGGGCAGGTAGATGAGGACCTGCCCGTCCACCGGGTGCGCGCACACCGCGCCTGCGATGTGAATGGTCAGCAGGAAGTGCGCGGTCGCTCCGGGCCGCAAGGTGACGAGGGGGCCCCGGCCGGACGCCGGGAGTTTGCTGCCGATCAGGTGGCCGTTGCCGTCCAGGACCGCTGCACCGGGGACGCCGCGCAGCGTGCAGGCGTGGTGGCCCTCGTTGGTGATCTCCACGACGTAGCCGACTCCGCCCGCGAAGCCGTCACCGGGAAGCGATGCCCAGACGAAGGCGCCGCCCGGCAGGGCCGGGTTCGCGTGGCCGCACGCCGGCGGGGTCACGGCCGCGCGCTGCGGCGCGGCTCCGTGGGACGCTGACGCGAGTGCCATCGAAGGAAGCAGGATCGCCGTTCCGGCGAGGGCTAGCGCCGCGGTCACGTGCCTGCCGCTGAGTTTCATGTCGCCTCCCAGGGGACGGATGACCCGTTTGTCCCTAGGACGGCCGGACGGGCGCCCGGGTTGTAAGACCGGCCGGGCCGGGCGTGAGGCCCAGAAGAGGGCGTGGCCGCTGTCCCCTTCGGGGACGAACTCTTCCCGTTCCACCGACAGGCCGGCCTGGGTGATCCACGACCGGTACGTGGCGGCGTCCGCCTGGCTCCACCACATCGGCACGCCGCCGTCCAGCCAGTTCTCATCGACGCCGGTCCAGGCCCGGTAGCCCGTGGTGGCCAGGAACAGCCCGCCGGGCCGCAGCCACGACGCGATCCTGCTCAGCAGCGGCGGCTGATCCTCGAGCGGGAGGTGGATCAGCACGTACAGGCAGACCACCGCGTCGAAGGAGGCCGGGGCGAGGTCGATCGCGGCGACGTCGGCGCGGACGAACTCGGCCTCCGGCACCAGTTCCCTGGCGCGGCGGATCTGCACCTCGCTGATGTCGACGCCGGTGACGCGGTAGCCGGCGGCCGCCAGATCCCGGGCGACCGGCAGCCCGCTCCCGCAGCCCAGGTCCAGGACCGCGCGGCCGGCCGGAATCCGCTCCCGGAGTTCGCCGAGCCACGCCTGGTACTTGGCGGGTCCGCCGGAGCGCTCGTCGTAGCGGGCCGAGAGGGCGTCGTATCCGCGCCGGACGACTTGCCTGGGATCCTCGGTCACCACGGGGGCCACGATACCGAGCGCGCCGCGGGGCGGCCGGCCTGCGGGATACTGGCGATCATGCCTGAACTGATCCGCGAGCCGAGCCGGGTGGCCGCGGCCGGTGAGCCGCCGAAGCTGATCGATGAGTACGTGGGGCGGGCCAATACCGGCCAGGCGGGCCTGAGCATCGCCCACATGCGCAGCCCCTCCGGCTGGGCCGAGCCCGGGCAGCGCCCGGAGTTCGACGAGTACACGGTCGTGCTGCGCGGGGCCCTGGTCGTGGAGTCCGCCGAGGGCCAGCTGACGGTGCAGGCCGGCCAGGCCGTGCACGCCCGGCCCGGCGAATGGGTGCGCTACAGCAGCCCGGGAGCCGAAGGCGCGGAATACATCGCGGTCTGCGTGCCGGCGTTCAGCCCGGACACCGTCCACCGCGACGGCTGACCGGCGCTACCCTTCGCCGCCCGGCGGCCTGGGTTGATCCCCGGCCCCTGACTCATCGGTCCCGTAGGCAACCGCGGGGACCGTCTCGGCCGACGGGACCAGCTGGCCGGTGGCCGCGGGCGGGGCGGCCGGAGTCCGGTCACCGGCCCGGCGGGTCAGCGCCGTCAGGGCGAGGACCGCGGCGATCGGGATCAGGGAGAACTGCGGCAGCTCGTACCGCCAGTCGAAGGTGGCGATGAGGAACGGGGGTTCGACGGCGGCGATAACGCCGAGCGAGAAGAGCAGGCAGGGGGCGCGCAGCCCGCTCCCCCGGGCCCGGCCGATCCCGGCCATCCCGCCCAGGCCCAGCAGGAGGCCGGCGGCGAACAGCGGGCCGGGCACGTAGAAGTCCCGGCCGTAGCGGGCCAGGAAGTCGGCCAGCGCGGGATCCAGGTGCGGGCCGCGGCCCGTGTAGGCCGGGATGGTCGTCAGCAGGTCTACGCCGCCCGGCAGGTCCTTGTCGCCCGGGAAGAACGTCTGGAACTGGTGGTACAGGACCGGGTAGTGCTCGGGTCCGGCTCCCCGCACCGGGGAGAAGGTGTAGAGGACGTCGCCGGCCACGACCTTGAGGTAGGCCAGCGGCTGGTGCTCCAGGATCCGCCGGTCGAAGTCCTGCATGATGCGGCCCTTGTTCATCCCGGGGGGCGCCTGGAAGACGACCTGGGGCGAGCGGGGGTCCCACATGTAGAAGTTCGGGTCGCGCTGGGCCGGCGGCTGCGTCGGGCACAGCGACCGCTCGTAGGACGGCAGCGTCAGGTGAGTGCAGTCGATGAACTGCGCCATCCGCCCGTACAGGAACTGGCTGTCGTAGTTGACGAAGTCGAACCGCCCGTACCACACGTCGACCCAGCCGAGGTAGCCGAGCACCGGGGGCAGGAAGCCGAGGAGCAGCAGCGCCACCATCCGGGCGGCCAGGCGGCGCCGGGGGCGGAAGATGACCACCAGGTACAGGACGGCGGGGACGATCACGATCAGGTTTGATTCCCTGACGAGGGTGGCCGCGGCGAGCAGCAGCCCGGCCAGGACGGGCGCCGCCTTGCCCATCGCGTCGCGCTTCCAGACCAGCACCACGAGCGCCGCGACCAGGAGGAACGTGGCGCTGATGTCGGTCAGGATGTACTGCTCGATGTTGAGCTGGAGAGGGTCGAACAGCACGGGGACGGTCGCCAGGGTGGCCAGCCAGCGCCGGGCGCCGAAGTGGACCAGGAGCGCGTAGACCAGCACGGCGGTGGCCAGCCCGAGCAGGTGCTGGACGGCGGCTACCACCGCGAGGTTGTGGGTCAGCACGGCCGGGATGAGCAGGAGCGAGTAGCCGCTGGTGCGCAGCCAGTCCGGGGCCCAGCTTCCCGTGACGAAGTTGTGGGCGTACTGGAGGTACCGCACGCTGTCCGGGAAGATCAGCGCCGGTGAGTAGGCCAGTTGCACCACGACGCGCAGCCCGGCGGCACAGGCCGCGACGACGGCGAACAGCCAGTGCCGGCGCAGCGCGACCCGGCAGCGTCCAGCGAACTCAGCGGCACGCCGGGACGAGGCGAGCGCCGGCGTGGCGGCGCGCGACCCGGGCGGCGGCGACATGGACTCCAGCTAACCGCATGCATCTCATGGCTGCCGGATGCGGCAGCCGACGTGCCGCAGACCCGGTGTGCATCCGGCGCGCGCGGCGGATAGTCACGTACCCTCCTTAACCGGCCAGGTGACGGGGCTAGCCATGGGGACGGGCAACGATTATGCGAGGTGGCTGACCACGGGCTCGACGACGGCATCGGGACATGTCCCGGCATCGCCTGGCGGAGAGCGTGACACATCGCGCGGATGACCGGCGCGCCTATACTGTCGTGTCGGCGACCGGGCAGGCGAGGCGGCCGGCTTGGGATACTCTCACACGGGGTGATGTGGTGATCCAGCGCACGGCCGCCAAGGCGCAGGACGTCACCTCGGCGCAAGATTCCAGCGCGCCGCAGGCCACGAAGCTCGCCGAGCCGCCGATACCTGGCGGCCGGGTCGAGGCGCTGATGGGCGTCCTCATCCGGGCGGCTCAAGTCCAGCCCGCTGGCGCGGCCACGGCCTGCGGTGTGCGTGTCCGCGCTCGGGCTGGGGCTGGTGGCGTTCACCGGGCTGTGCGCGACCGCGCCCGGCGCGAGCGAGGCGACGCTGCCGGTGCTGCTGCCGCTCACCGCGCTGGCGCGCCAGCTGGGCGCGCCGATACTGTCCCCCACGTATCAGCCTCATGATGTACACCGCGATCACGCTGTGCTGCCTGGGCCTGGCCGGGATGCTGTGGGCCAACAGCCGCGGCTGGCAGCCGGACCCGCGGCGGGTATTCGGCTGCGGCGGCGGCGGTGGTCGCGGTGTGGTGAACATCACGCCGGTGGGCACGTCGATCCGGCGAGCTTGGCCACGTACGGGCGGATCGCCGCGCTCGGGAATAACCCGTACTGTTCCTGCCGGTCAACCTGCCCGGCGGCGCCCACAATCCGTACACCACGCTGGTGGATCCCCGGTGGCGGTGGCTCCCTCGGTGTACGGGCCGGTGGCGACCTGGACGCACCTGGCCGCGGCGCTCGTCGGCGGGAGCAGGCCGTGGCTGACCATCTGGATGCTGATGATCATGACCGGGGCCGCGTTCGTGGTCGCCGGGTACATCCTGCTGCGCTCGGCGGCCAACCCGGTGCGCGCCTGCCTGATCTGGGTCGCGAACCCGCTGCTGATCGATCAACTGGTCATGGGGGCGCAGCTTGACGTCTACGTCGCGCTGGCCGGGATCGCGGCGATCCTGGTCTCCCGCCGCGGTACGACGCTCTGGTACGACGTGGCCGCCGGGATGCTGATCGGCGTGGCCGGCGCGATCAAGGTCAACGCGGTGCTCGTCGGGGCGGGCATCGCGGTGGCGCTGATCCGCGAACGGGCCTGGGTCCGCCTGCTGCGGACCGGCGCCGTCTCGGTGGTGGTCGTGTCCGGCCTGTACTTCTTCAGCTACGGCCTGACCGCGATCAGGCCGCTGCCGGCCGCGTCGTCGCGGGTGATCTCCCCGTCGGTCTGGGGGCTGATCCAGGGGGTCGCCAACCGCCTCGACCCGGGGCACGCGTCCACGGTCTCGGCGGTGATCGGCGCGCTGTGGCCGCCGCTGCTGCTCGCGCTGGCCTGGTACCTGTACAACCGCCTGTCCCCCGACGTGCCGGCCGTGCTCGCGGCGACGTGCGCGCTGACCTTCGCCTGGGTGCTGGTGGCCCCGTGGTCGCTGGCGTGGTACACCGCGCTGGCGTGGGTCGCGCTGGCGCTGCTGCCGCGTAACTCGCTGACCCGCTGGCTCACGCTGGCCACCGCCGCGCTGGCGCTGCTGCACTTCAGCGCCGGGCAGCCGGCCAACCACCCGGGCGCCCCGACCCCGTAGCCATGCAGCCGGACCCTGAGGAATACCGGGCCTACCGGGTCTGGGCCGGCGAGGCCGTCGGCGCGCTGCAGCGCTGGTACACGCCGCGCACCGGGCTGTGGAAGACGACCGGCTGGTGGAACTCCGCCAACGCGCTCACCGCGGTGATCAGGTACACCCAGTCCACCGGGGACCGGGCCTACCGGGACGTCATCGAGAAGACGTTCGCCAAGGCGCAGCGCGGGTCAACGCCGCGGCTTCATCAACGAGTTCTTCGACGACAACCTGTGGTGGGCGCTCGCCTGGGTCGCCGCCTTCGACCTGACCGGGGACGGCGGTACCGCGCGGCGCGCAGGCGATCTTCGCGCGAGCTGCGGCGGCTGGGATGACACCTGCGGCGGCGGGCTGTGGTGGAACGAGAAGGGGACTACAAGAACGCGATCACCAACGAGTTGTTCCTCACCCTCGCGGCGCTGCTCGCCGCCCGGGTCCCGGCCAGCGGGAGTACCGGGACTGGGCGCTGCGCGAGTGGGAGTGGCTGCTACGGCAGCGGGCTGATCGGCCCGTCCGGCCTGGTCAACGACGGGCTGACCGCCGCCTGCGCGAACAACGGCGGCACGACCTGGACCTACAACCAGGGCGTGATCCTCGGCGGGCTCGCCGCGCTGCACGAAGTCACCGGCGACGGGCGTACCTGCGCGCAGGGGGAGGCGATCGCGGACGCGGCGCTGCGCTCCCTGACCGGCCCGCCGGGCATCCTGGCCGAGCCGGGCGAGGGCCGGGCCGCCGCCGCGACCGCGACATGCCGCAGTTCAAGGGCATCTTCGTCCGCTACCTGCAGGACTCTACCTGCGCAGCGCAAGCCGGAGTACCGTGCGTTCATCCTCGCCAACGCGACTCCGTCTTGGCGAACAACAGGAACCAGCGGACCAGTTCGGGCTGCCTGGGCGGCCCGTTCGACCGGGCGGACGGCCCGGCAGGGATCGGCGGTCGACGTGCTCATCGCCGCGGTGGGGGTCACGGGTCTGTGAGCAGGGCGCGGCCGGTTCGCGCCGGGATCAGCCCGCCTCGCCGACGCCGGTGACCGGGAGGTCCGGCCGGGCCACGGGCCTGCGGACCCAGTTGGCGGCCAGGAAGAAGAGCAGGACCAGGACCGTCGCCGCGAGCGAGAGACCAGGCCGGCCGAGAAACCCGGCGGGGTATACCTCCAGGTCACGACCCCGAGTCCGGGCGGCACATCGACGGCCTGGACAGACCGTCCCGCTGGACGGCGAGCGCCTGCGCCGGGCCCTGCCGGGGCTGCCAGGTGGCGGTCCAGCCCGGGATGGCCGCCACCGAGCGGACGACGCGGACGCCCTGGGCGGAGTACACCGTGGCCGCCGTGGGCTCGGCTGGCCCGCCGCCGGAGGCGGTCAGCCACGCACCAGAGGCCGACCGGCCGGGGAGCGCCTCGATGTGCAGCGGCCCCTGGGCGGAGGGGTTGGCGAAGACCGCGAAGGGCCCGTCGAACCCCGCGAACTTCCAGTGCGACGGCACGAGCGCGTTCTGCAGCTGGCCGTCAGCCACGAACACGCTTCCGTCCGCCACGACCACCGAGGGAGCGCCGAGCGGAGACGGCGCCCCCTGGGCCTGGCCCAGCACCGCGATGCCCGCCACCGGCTGGGGCAGGGTGATGGCCAGCGTGGAGGGGGTGAGCGCGCGAGCCCGGTACCAGCTCGTCGAGCCGTCCGGCGCCATGAGCCCGATCTGGGTCCCCGCGGCGGCGTCCTGCCTGGCGTCGGAGTCGGGGACCTCGACCTTGGTCACCTCAAGCGGGGTGCCCAGGTACCAGGTGGCGCGCTGCTCCGCGGACAGGTTGCGTTGACCGGTGCCCGGCGGCCCGGCGGCGGGCCCGCCCCCGCCGACCCGGGTGGTGAGGTACCCGGAGAGCGTCAGCAGGACCGACGTGTCGAGCTGGTCGAGCACCCCGTCCGCGACGGCGCTGGGGGCGAGCGTGTCCTGCCCGTCGCCTGAGGCTCCGTGCGATCCCGTCGCAGCCGCGTACCGGCCGTCGACTATGGACGAGTAGCCCTGCACGGACGGCATCGCGTGACCGCCGGTGGCATTGACATCGGGCGGGTCGAGGGCGGACAGCTGACCCGGATCCAGCAGGTCGGGGTCGTAGATCGCGAAGCGCCCCGGGTACCCGAGCGCCGCCACCGGGCGCGGGGAGGGCGCGAGGGCCACGCGCTGGCTGGCCGCGGCGGAGATGGCGTGCGCGGAACTGACGTGCCCGGCACTGCTCGCCTGGCTTGAGCCGGCGGAACTGTCGGATCCGGAGAAGAGCCCGGGCCCGACCTCGACCACGCAGAGGACGGTGAAGACGACCAGGTCGACCACGACGAAGGCGGTAGTCAGCCGCGAGCGCAGCCGCGGGCCGAGGCGCCTGGAGAAGACCACGAGTGCGGCCGCGGCGAGGCCCAGCACCGCGTAGGGAATCAGCCACGTTCGCAGGCGGCCGATGACGCTGGCGCTCTGGGTGAGGCCCATCCCGAGCCAGTGCAGCAGGCCTGCGCCCCAGGTGAAGGCCAGCGCGACGACCAGGACCGCCGCCAGCGCCGGGACCAGGCCGAGGACGGTCCCCGGGGCGAAGCGACCGGTGCGGACCCGCGCCGCCTCCTCGTCCCGTTCCGCGCCGGACGAGTGGTCGGCCCAGTAGCCGAGCAGGACGGCGAGGGCCAGGTCCAGCACGAGGATGTTGCGGCTCTGCAGCCGCTGGTCACCGAACAGGGGCACGTGGTAGAGCAGGCGCCCGAGGGGGATGTTGCTCCCGAGCGCGAGCGCGACACCGACCAGCGCCGTCACGTGCCAGACGAGCCACTCCGGCAGCCGGGGACGGAAACGCAGGCGGCCGAGGAGCGCGAACGCGGCGACGAGCGGGAGGATGCCTACGTAGCTCGTGACCTCGGTCAGGTTGTAGTTGGTCAGGAAACCGGGCTGGCCGAGCGAGCCGGAGCCGCCGAGGAGGTCCGGCACCAGCGTCAGCAGCAGCCACCTGACGGGGAGCGAGCCTGAGTTGAACAGCTGCAGCGAATTAACCCCCCGCTGGGACGTGCCGATCGCCGCCAGGCCGGGCAGCCACTGGATCGCTCCCAGGCACGCGCCCAGGACCAGGCCCGCGGTGACCGAGACCGCGGTGGGGCCCGCGCGGCGCCGCAGGCGGGCGACCTGCCAGGCCGCGTAGATCAGCACGATCACGCAGGAGTCGTCGATGGCCCGCGGCTCGCCCGCCAGGATGACCAGGCCGGTGGCCGTGGCGAGGACCGCGGTCCAGCCGAGCCGGGACCTGACGGGACGGTCCTGGGAGAGCTTGAGGATCCCCAGTAGCTTCAGCGGCACCCAGCTCATGCCGGCGACCAGGCCGAAATGGCTCACTTGCGCGGACATGGCCCCGGCGAAGGCAAACGAGAGGGCGCCGAGGAAACTGGCCAGCCTGGCGAGCCGGAGAGCTCGCAGGAACCAGAACAAGCCCAGGCCCGCCGTGGCCCAGGTGGCGATCATGTTGAGCGTCCACGCCGCGGTCCCGGGCAAGATGGCGAACAGCCAGGTGAGCGGGTACGCGGCGCCCGCGTTCCAGCCTGCCAGCAACGGCGCGCCGCTCCAGATGTACGGGTCAAACAGCGGCAATTGCCCGCTCCGGATCTCCTCTCCGGTCAGCACGCGCAGCGGGAAGTTCTGGGTCAGGTCGTCGCCGAGCAGGACGGGGTGCCCGAGCAGCGCGGGGACGCCGAAGATGACGGCCGGCAGCGCGATGAGCAGGGCGACGGATACGACGTCGCCCCGCCGGCTCGCTGATGGCGCCGCGTCGCGCGCCCAGCCGCCGCCCGGCCCAGCGCGAGCGGCCACTCAGTCCTCATCCTGTGTACTTTCGCAACTCAACTTGAAGGAATGCTGAAGGATTCTCGCTGACGTGTCTGAATCACCGCGACACCGCCCGCGTGCGTTCCGAGCCTATGGTTCCCCGCGGCGGTTGAGTTGCGCCTGAGGATCCAGCCAATCAGTGTGAAGCTCATCATAGGGACGCGGTGCTGGCGCAGATAACGCAGGTCGGCCGCGTAATGGTGCCGCTGGCCGACCCGACGGCGGTAGTTCAGGCCCCAGGTAGTCTGGCTCGCGGGCGGCCCATCGGGCGTGATGGCCAGCAGCACCCGCCCGTCCGCCTCCAGGGCCGGCAGGTGCTGCTCGTCGTCGGGAACCGCTAGGCCGTGCTTTTCCCGGATGGCGCGGAATCGGGGCAGTTCAGCGGCGAGGTCCTCGCGGATCTCGGCGGTGGCGGGGACCAGGACCGCACGGAAGCCGGCCGGATCGTCGACGAGCAGTGGCGCCCGCGGGTCCCGGCGGAAGATGGCGTACTTCACCCGGCTTCGCATGGTCGAGACGTAAAAGCGCTGACCGTCCGGGTAGAACCAGTTGGACTCAGGTGCGGCGTCCGTCGCGGCGGATCCCGGCGACGACGACGTTACGCGGCTCGGCGAGGAACGCCTCGATCTTGTCGGTTGATGCCATCTCGATAAGCTATCGGCTCGAGGCCGGTAAGCTGCCGGGGGCGAAAGGAGCCTTATGCCCGAGATTCCCTCGTCTCACCGTGGTCCTGCTCGGCGGCCAGTTCGCCACGCTGGCCACGGTCGGCCCCGACGGCCGTCCGCAGCTGTCGGAGGTCTGGTTCCTGGCCGAGGATGACACGATCGGCCTGTCGCTGAATCCGCGCGGGCAGAAGACCAGGAACCTGATGGCGAACCCGGCCGCGAACCTGTTCCTGCTCGACCTGGTGGTCCCGTACCGCTACCTTGAGATCCGCGGCGATGCGCAGATCTCGCCGGACGACGATTACTTCCTCGCCGACCGGCTCCACGCCAAGTACGGCGCGGATGCGCGGCTAGCGACCTCCTGGTCAGTCGCGGGTCGAGGTCGTCATCCGCCCCGTGCGGGTGAACGCCGTCAACATGAGGGGCTGACCGGATCGGGGCTGATTCCGGGGGTGATCATGAAGGTCGGCACGACGGTGGCGCTCGCCTCGCTGGCGATCGTCCTTGCGTCGGCCGCGGCCGCGTACGGGCAGCAGGGCAGCGACATCCCGGCGGGGAACGATGTCTCCTATCCCCAGTGCGGCATCACGATGCCGACGGGCCAGGCGTTCGGCATCGTCGCGGTGAACGACGGGCTGGCGAATACCACGAACCCCTGCCTGGCCGCGGAAATAGCCTGGGCACAGACGTCCACCGGTGGGCCACGCGGCCGCCGAGGGCCTCGCTCTACGTCAACACCGCGGACCCGGGCAGTCAGGGGGTCACGGACTGGCCCCAGACTAACTCGACCCGTTCAACGGCGACCGCATCGCCGATCCGTACGGGAGCTGCACGGGCGGGAACAACCAGGCGTGCGCCTGGCAGTACGGGTGGGGCCTGGCCGACCTTGACGCGCAGACGCGCGGGGGGTGCCGAGTCCCGGCGGGGTACCTGTGGTGGCTCGATGTCGAGACGATCAACACCTGGCAGTCCGGCGCCCGGGAGAACCGCGCCGACCTGGAGGGCATGGCCTCCTACTTCCGGCACATCGGCGCAGCGGGCACTGCTCGACGGCCAAGCGGTGGGGACCCGATCGTGGGAACCGTCGCGCGCGCCAGTCCCTTGTACCGGTTGCCGGACTGGATACCCGGGCGCTAAGACACTCTCGCAGGCCAAAGAAGAACTGCCATGCGGCCCCGTTGACCGGCGGAGGAACGATCGGCGTCACCCAGCGGAAGAGGTCGCCGACCAGCAGCGACCTGTCCTGCCGGGCCCTGTCCGCGAAGTAAGCCTGAGGCGGGCGCGCCCTCCGGTCAGCAGCGTCCGAGGTAGGCGCCGCTGGTGTAGGTCGTCCAGGGCGTCCAGTTGGTGCCGTCGTCGGAGATGATGACGGCGGCCTTAGCGTTGCCCAGCGGGTCGTAGGTGGACAGCGAGCCGTGGTTCGGGTTGATCTCCCGGTCGCCGCGCTCCCCTACCGTGCCGGTGGCGTACTGCTGGCCGCTGGATTCGGCCATGGCGATCGAGGCGGCCATGACGGCCTCGGCGGTCGCGCCGCCCGCTTCTTGCCCACAGTTCCTCGAGCTCGGGGCACCCAGCGTCCCGCTCAGGGCCATCGACGGCGGTGGCCGCCGGCCCCATGGGCTACTTCGGGCGCGGCGGTGGCGGCGCGGGCCGGGGGGTCGTAGGGGACGCTCAGCACCTGACCTGGGTAGATCAGGTTCGGGTTGCGAATCTTGGACATGTTGACCTTGTAGATCCAGAGCGCGTCGGCCGGAGTGCCGTAGATCCGCTGCGAGATCGAGGAGAGCGTGTCGCCCGGCTGGACGACGTAGGTGCGACTGGCCTGATGGTGGCTGACCATGGCGTCGGTGTGGATCGGCCCGGCGACCGCGACGGTCGTGACCGGGGCCGCCACGGCGGCGTGGGCCAGCCCCGGCGACGAGGATGCCCGCGATCGCCGCCGCCGGAGCCGCCTTGCCTGCCTTCTCGGCCGCCTTTTCCAGTTGGTTCGGCGCGGCGTGTCGGCCGGTCCGCCTGACCTTCGCCGGGCGGCGGTGCTTAGGCGCTGAATTCACGGCACTCCCTTAGTCGTTCCGGGCCCGGGCGCATAATCGTGATCGTCAGCGTTCAACCGAATGGCCGTTAGATCTCCGAAGGCGGCTGCGGACTCTGGCCCTCTAAAACCGATCACGGCCAGATTTCCGGGCACGTTCGGATGGGGAGTGCCTCGTAAGAAAACGGCAATACTTCCTGGCTCCGGAGATGGAAACCGGAGCCGGGAAGCGCCGTTTAGGATTTGTACCAAATGCCCTGTCGATACGCTTTAGCGGAAGGCGCCGGCGGGTCTGGCAGGTCCGCTAGGGGCCCGCCTGCGAGCTTTCCCCCGCAACCCAACCCTGCCCCTGGCCCCGTACGTCCCGACCGCACCAGGAACAGTGAGTCTGGGGGCCCGACTGGGTGTCGGCGGCCCCCAACGCCCAATAGCGAGCCGGCCGAATGGGGCTTGTGGGCCACGAGCACCGATAGACGGGGCTTGTGCCTCACAAGCCCCATTCGAAGCGTTGCGCCAGTGCCTAATGGTGCACGCGAGGCAAATTAGGTGATCTCCAGCCGATAGCGGAACGCCGTCGGCCCGAGCTCGCGAACGCCGTCGGCCCGAGCTCGCGCCAGAATGGGGATTACCGGAGCGCGGCCCGCGTCAAGCCGTGCTTGGCTGGGGGCCGAGGCCCCCCTCAGGGAGGCGGTGCACGGGGCGTCGCGGGCTCGCGGTCGGCCCGTCGGCGCAGGACGGCATGACTAGGGGCCCGCTGGCCGGACGGCAGGCGGACCACGTGGCGCAGGCTCGGGCGCCGGATGTTCAGGCTCAACCGAAGGGTCGCATCAACACCAGACTGCGCCCGGACCGGGCAGGGCCGCAAGCGAGTTTCCGGGGTGCCGCCTACCGGATGCCGTCCCAGAGGACGCGCTGTTCGGGCCGGGGGTCGCGGACGAGCGTGCTGTCGACGTCGAAGGTCATGGTGGCGCGGTTGTCGACGTCGTAGGCGTCCCAGCCGGGCCGGCCGGACTGCGCGAAGTCGACCCACGCCCGGTGCATGGTCGCCGCCAGTGCGGCGGGCGGCGACGAGCCGTACAGCACATCGCCTCCCTCGACGTCCAGGGTGTCGAAGACGAAGCCGATCTCGAGCGCGTGACACGCGCCGAGCCGACCGCCGAACACCGGGGTGGGCCAGGCGAACTCGTACATGTGCGCCTCGCCGTGGTGCTGCTCGGCCAGCCGGATGGCGGGGATCCTGAAGAACCAGTCGGTCATCACGTCGGCCAGCGCATCGCCAGCGCTTGCCGCGCCGGACCGGTAGAGCGCCAGCCCGGCCGCGTCGAGCCCGAGGCCGCCCGCGACCAGCGCCAGGCTGGCATCGTCGATGAGGTCCGTCACCCCGGTGGGTACGAGGAACAGGCGATTCTCGTCCCGGTTGGTCCCCACCAGAAGATCGACGCCGCGGCCGTTCCCGGCGGCGATGCCGTCGATCGGCCGGGCGGGCAGGATCTCCCCGTCCACGACCGGCTCGAAGGCCATCGCGTTGGCGGAGACCTCGCGCCACCGGCCGGGGTCGGGGTTCATGGCGAGATCCCCGGAAAGCTGGAACTGGGTGGCGACGAGGCGGTCCACCGGCACGGCCGCGACTTCCGCCAGGGTCGGTGCCACGCCGAGCCGACGGGCCAGTTCGGCCGTGATGATCCGAGCCGTCTCGGCGGGCAGGGCGTGATGCCCGGCCCCGCTCTGCGGGATCGCCCGCCGGAACAGGCCCGCCGCCCTGGGCATCGACAGCAGCGTCGTGACGCTCATCGCGCCGGCCGACTCGCCGAAGATCGTCACCTGGCCCGGATCGCCGCCGAACGCCGCGATGTTCTCCTGCACCCATTCCAGGGCCGCGATCTGGTCGAGCAGCCCGCGGTTCGGGGTGGCGTCGTCCAGCAGGAGGAAGCCGTCGCAGCCGAGGCGGTAGTTGATCGTCACGCAGACCACGCCGTCGCGCGCGAAGCGGTCCCCGGCGTAGTCCGGGACCGCACCGGTGCCGTTCACGAACGCGCCGCCGTGGATCCACACCATGACCGGGAGGCCCGAGCCGCCGGGATCCGGGGTCCAGACGTTCAGGTTCAGGCAGTCGTCGCCGGCGATCACCGGCTCGGGCAGCAGCGCGTCGTACGGGGGCGGGTACGGCGGCTTGGGGGCGGTCGGCCCGTACGCCGTGGCGTCCCGGACGCCGTCCCAGGTCTGCGGGCGCACGGGAGGGCGCATCCGGTTCGGGCCGAACGGCGGGGCCGCGTAGGGGATCCCCTTGAACGCGGCAACCCCGCCCGACACCTGACCGCGTACCTTCCCGTACACCGTCGTGACCACGGGCTCCATCGGTTCCTCCTACACAATCGCCGCGCTGGTGCTGCCCATTAGGTCACCCTAGCCTTGTCCCGCTAGGAGGTCCGGAATGATGAATGACTGATTTATCCGCCCGGTGGGGTTAGGAGCGTGGCCGCCTGCTGCTGGGTGAGCGCGCGGCCGGCGGCCAGCGCGGCGTCCCACTCTTCGCGTGTGGCGGTCGCGCGGGCGGGGGTCAGGTACTCCTCTAGCAGTTCGGGTTGCTTGATCGGGATTCCGGTCTTCTGCCGGACGGCTTCCGCGGCGCCGGCCAGGCGGGCCGCCCGCAGGCCCTCGCCGAGCTGTGCGGCGTTGGCGGCGCACATTTCCAGGGTGGTGGCCAGCAGCTCCGGGTCACCGCTGCTGGCGACGTAGTCGGCCATGCTGGACAGCAGGTCTCCGGCCTCCCGGGCGCGGCCCGCCCGGAGGGCGACCCCCGCCAGCGATTGCTGGTCCAGGGCTACGCCCAGCATGTCCCCCTGCTTCTGGTCGATGGCGAGCGCCTCCTGCAGTACCTGCGTGGCGCGGTCGAAGTTGCCCGCATCGGCCTCCAGCTGGCCGAGGTTCGTCAGGGCGGCGGCGAGCCGCATGCCACTGCCGAGCTCGCGAGAGATGGCGGCGCTTTCCTCCAGCAGGGACCGTGCGGTGTCGACGTCGTCGAGGTGCTTATGGGTGATGCCGAGGCTGTTGAGTTCTCTTGCCTGCTGGTTCCGGTCGCCGAGGTCACGCCAGATCGCCAGGCTGCGCTCGAGCAGCTGCAGCGCGGCCTGCGGCTCGCCCTGCTGCTGCAGCAGGACCCCGAGCCAGTGCGCCAGCTGGGCCAGCGGCGCTCCACCGTCCTCGCCGGCCAGGTCGATGGCCCGCTGCAACCACCGCCGCCCTTCGAGGATGTAGCCATGCCGGTACCAGAAATAGGCCAGCCCCTGGGCCAGCCGCAGGCCGACAGCTGCCCGCTCGCGGTCGGCGGGCACCGCGCCCGCGGCGGGGGTTTGCAGCGACCAGGCCAGCGCGGCGCGCAGGTTGTCATGCTCGGCCTCCAGCCGGTCCAAGGCCACCAGCTCCGCCGGGCCCGAGCCGTGCAGCTGCTCGTCCGCCCATTCGGCAACCCCGGCGTAGTAGTCAGCGTGGCGGCGCCGGGTGTCGTCCAGGTCCCCGGCCTGCTCCAGGCGCTCGAGCGCGTACTCGCGGATGGTCTCCAGCATGCCGACGCGGGGCTCGCCGTCGGCGCCGTCGGTCACCGTGACCAGGCTGACGTCCAGCAGCCCGGCGGCCACTTCCAGAGGATCGGCCCCGACCCCCTGGGCCTCCTGGTCGTCCGGGCCCGGCTCTGGTGCGGCGACCGCGGCCAGCGCGTCCAGGTCGCAGCCCCCGGCGAACACCCCGGCGCGGCGGAACGCCTCGGCCAGGTCGGGAGTGAGCAGGTCGTAGCTCCAGGCGATGGCGTTCCGCAGGGTCCGCTGCCGCGACGACTGCCCGACGTCGGCGGCGGCCAGGTCGATGCTGTGCGCTAGGCGAGCCAGCAGGGCCCGAGGGGCCAGCAGCCGGACCCGGGCCGCGGCCAGCTCGATGGCCAGCGGCAGCCCGTCCAGGCGCGCGCAGATCGCCGCGATGTCGGCGGCGTTGGCCGCGGTGATAGCGAAGCCCGGCCTGGACATGCTCGCCTGCTGGGCGAACAGCCGCGCCGCGCCGCTCGCGGACACTTCCACGACGGACGCCTCGCGGGGCACCTGCAGCGGCGGCACCGGCAGCTCCCGCTCGCCTGGCAGGTGCAGCAGCCGCCGGGAGGTCGCCAGCACGACCAGTCCGGGGGCGGCCGCGAGCAGCCCGGCCACCACGCCGGCGGCGCCGTCCAGCTGCTCGAGGTTGTCCAGCACCAGCATGGCCCGGCGATCACCCAGGTACCCGGTCACGGCGTCGGCGGCGGGCCCGTCGGCGGCCACGTCCAGGCCGTCGGCGATGGTCTTCCACATCACCTCGGCATCGCGGACGGCCGCCAGGGGGATGAAAAACACGCCCTGCGGGAAGTCCTGATCAAGCGCGGCGGCGGCGGCCAGCGATAGCCGTGTCTTGCCGACGCCGCCGGTACCGGTCAGCGTCACCAGCCGGATCCCCGGTCCGGTGAGCGTGGCGAGAACCTGCTCCAGATCGCGCTCCCGGCCGACCAGCGGCGTCATCGGCACCGGCAGCCTGCTCTGCGCGCCCAGGCTCTTGAGCGGCGGGAACCGATCCCGCAGCCCGGCGACGAGCAGCTGGTAGATGCGCTCCGGCGCCTCGATGTCCTTCAGCCGGTGCAAGCCCAGGTCGCGCAGCGACACATCGGCGGCCAGCCGCGATTCCACCAGGTGCCGCGTCGCATCGGACAGCACGACCTGCCCGCCGTGCGCGGCCGCCGCGATCCGCGCCGCCCGGTGCACATCCAGCCCGACATAGTTGTCCTCGTGGCGGGTCGGCTCACCCGAGTGCAGGCCCATCCGCACCCGGACCGTCACACCATCGGGCCAGTCATGCCCAGCCAGGGCCCGCTGCCCGGCCACGCAGCAGCCGACCGCGGCGCTGGCCGACTGGAAGACCACGAAAAAGCTGTCCCCCTCGGTGCTCAGCTCCCGGCCGCCGAAACTGCGGAACGCGGCCCGCAGCAGCGTCCGCTGCGTCGACAACGCCTCGCCGTAACGCTCCCCCAGACGCCTGACCAGCGCCGTCGACCCCTCGATGTCGGTGAACAGCATCGTCACAGTCCCAGTGGGCAGCTCAGCCTCCCCGGGCACCTCACTGCCCACGGAGCCTCCCCACCAGCGAGCCCACCCGGCGATCGCCTCCCCGACGCGAACGCGTAACGGGACTACCCGGCGGCCCGAACGCCCGCTGCCGGGAACACTCCAATGTATCCGGCGTGACCACGGCCGTCGCAACGCGACGCGGCGCCCGGCCGACGTGCTCAACGGAACGGCCCCATCCGGGCCGGGACCGGCCGCCATCACTGCTTGGTGGCTTCACGTGCCGAGGTAGGACAGGACGGCGAGGACGCGGCGGTGGTCGGCGTCGGACGGCGGCAGGCCGAGCTTGCTGAAGACGACGCCGAGCAGGTGGCGGGACGCGAGCGACCACCAGGCCGGGAAGGTCAGGAAGAACAGCCCGCCCAGCCAGCCGCCCGCCGCGACGGTCGCGCCTGCCACGGCGAGCGGCAGCTTGAGCAGGAAGTAGACACGGGCCCGCATGGCCGGCTTGTCATCGCGGATCCTGGTGTTCACCCAGATGGCTACCCCAGAGCCCCGTCGCATGTCGTGGATCGCGATGTCCGCCTTGGCCGCCAGCTCGGCGATCTGGGCCGGCGGGAGGTTCGAGACGGTGATGCCGGCCCCGTTTTGGAAGGCCCACTGCCGGACCCGTCCTCCCGCCGATTCGGCAGGGAGGATGTGGATGAGAGCTTCGGCCCTGCTTCCGTGGTTTTGCGTGGTTACGGGCGTAGGGTCGGCGCTGGGACCTGGCCTGACCTGTTATCCGGCCTGACGCCCTATCTGGGTTGTCTTGTGACCGGCTCGTCGCCTGGGTCCCGGTCGTTCAGGCACCCACCGGCGCTGCCGGTCCGATCTGCCCGGCCTGGGCAAGAGGCCGGGGTTTCACAGATCGGCGGCCAGCGGGTGCGTGCCATCCCTCAACCACAGAGAAAAAGGGACGGCAATGACAATCCTAGAAGACACACGCGTCATCACCGGCGGCGTGGACACCCACGCCGACATGCACGTGGCCGCCGCGCTGGATCCCCTCGGCGGGCTGCTCGGCGTCCGGGAGTTCCCGGCCACCGCGGCCGGGTACGCCGATCTGCTCAGCTGGCTTACCGGGTTCGGGGACCTGGCCCTGGTCGGCGTCGAGGGCACCGGCAGCTACGGCGCCGGGCTGGCCCGGTACCTGGCCGCGGCCCGCGTCCGGGTCGTGGAGGTCGATCGCGCGGACCGCCAGGACCGGCACCGGGCGGGCAAGTCCGATCCGCTGGACGCGGTCAGCGCGGCGCGGGCCGCCTTGTCCGGCCGGGCGGCCGGGTCACCGAAGGGCCGGGACGGCGCGGTGGAGGCGATCCGGGCGCTGATGGTCGCCAAGCGCAGCGCCCGCAATGAGCGGACCCAGGCCATCAACCAGGCCCGGGCGTTGCTCGTGACCGGCCCCGATGACCTGCGGGCCCGGTTCGCCGGGCTCACCGCGGCCGCGCTGGCGGAGGGGATCGCGGCGCTGCGGCCCCGCCCGGGTGACGCCGCCCAGTACGCGGTCCGCATCGCGCTGCGGGAGCTCGGCCGGCGCGTGGAGTTCCTCGACGGCCAGATCGAACGGCTCGATGACCTCATCGTCCCGCTCGTGGGCGCCCGCGCCCCCGGTCTGCTCAGCCTCTACGGCGTCGGCCCCGACACGGCCGCCTTGCTGCTGGTGGCGGCCGGGGATCATCCTGAGCGGCTGCGCAGCGAGGCCGCCTGGGCGCACCTGTGCGGTGTCGCTCCCATCCCCGCGTCATCGGGCAAGGTCCGGCGGCACCGGCTCAACCGCGGCGGGAACCGCGAGGCCAACCATGCCCTGTGGCGGATCGTGATCACCCGGATGAGCGCCCACCCCGGCACCCGCGCCTACGTCGAACGACGCACCAAGGAAGGCCTGTCCAAGAAGGAGATCATCCGCTGCCTGAAGCGGTACGTCGCCCGCGAGGTCTACCACCACCTGCGCGCCGGCGGCTGACCCTAGCTCCCGGGGCGGCCTGGCCCGCGATTCGGCTGCCGCCACCGGTGCTGGCCTTCGATCGATCCGCCGGCCGCCCCGGGCCCCCTCTCCAGCTGCTGACCCCGTGACCTGATAAGAGCGTGCCCTCCGTCAGGAGCGACCCTTCCCTGTCGTGTCCGCCCCTCAGCGGAAAGCCAAACTCACCGAATTCCCAGCGAAAGAAGGCCTTGACAAGGCATAGGAGCATCGATCTTGGTGAGCTCCCCGGGGTCCGGCGTCGTCACCCGCACGCGCGGCATGGGCCGCGTCAAGGGCGGGGCCGGAACGTCTTCGCCGAGGATCCCGCGCGCGAGGAAGCGCGCGGCCGCGCCCAGCTTGCGCACGCCCGGCGTGGAGGCGGCGAAAGGGAATGTGTTCACGAACGTAACCGTCATGAAGACGACGGCGGCGAGGGCGAGCGGGAGGGTGGCCAGCGCGTAGCCGAGTTCGGCCCAGGCGCGCCGGGTGAACGGCGCCTGGAGCACGCGCCTGAGCGGCGACGCGGCCGGTCCGGTCATGATCAGATTGTCATCCACGATGGCGGCGCTGCGGTCGGCGGTAGCTAGGTGTCTCATACCTCGATGCTGCGGGCCCACACGGGGCGCGGTCGATCGTGGCAGCCGAGGCATTCAGGTACGGCTAGCACGATACCCGGCAGAGTCAGCCGGGCGTCAGCGGGATGTCAGGGGCGTCAGCGGGGTCTCGGGCGGCCTGTCAGCCCCGGCCGCGCATGGTTAGGGCATGACGTACTCGATCATTGCCGAAGGGCTGGTCAAGCGGTTCGGGGATACGGTCGCGCTGGACGGGATCGACCTCGCCGTTCGCACCGGCTCGGTACTCGGCCTCCTGGGCCCGAACGGCGCAGGGAAGACCACAGCGGTGCGGATCCTGGCCACGCTGGTGCACCCGGACGGCGGGCACGCCGCCGTCTGCGGGCACGACGTGGTGAGCCACGCGCACCAGGTCCGGCAGCTCACGGGGCTGACCGGGCAATACGCCTCGGTGGACAACACGCTCACCGGGTTCGAGAACCTCACGCTGATCGGGCGGCTGACCGGCCAGTCCCGGCCCGACGCCAAGGGGCGGGCCCGGGAGCTGCTGGCCGCCTTCCGGCTCACCGACGCCGGCGACCGGGCGGTCAAGACCTACTCCGGCGGCATGCGCAGGCGGCTGGACCTGGCCGCCAGCTTGGTCAACCGGCCCCGGGTCCTCTATCTGGACGAGCCGACGACCGGGCTCGACCCGCTCAGCCGCAACGAGATGTGGGACGTGGTCCGCGGGCTCACCGCGACCGGGGTAACCGTCCTGCTCACCACCCAGTACCTGGAGGAAGCGGACCAGCTGGCCGACGAGATCGTGGTCATCGACCACGGCACGGTGATCGCCACCGGGACGCCGGAGGACCTCAAGGCCCGCGCCGGGGCGCAGACCCTGAGCGTGCGCCCGGTCCTGGCCGCGGACCTGACTGCCGTGGCGGCCGTCGTGGCCGGGTTCACCCGCACGGACCCTGAGGTCCGCGCGACGACCGTGACCATCCCCGTGAGCGGGGAAGACGTGATGCCCGCGGTGGTCCGCCGGCTGGAAGACGCGGGCATCCGGGTGGCCGAACTCAACCTCCGCGGGTCCACCCTCGACGAGGTGTTCCTGTCGCTGACCGGCCACCGCGCCGAGGAATCCGGCCTCGACGAGCTCGAAGGGAGCGCGGCATGACCACGGTAAGCACCGTTATGGATAATACGGATTCGGAATATACGGAATGGGAGGAGTACGCGGGGACGCTGGCGCCCCGGGTCGGGCCGCTCGAGGGGGTTCGGCAGACCTTCTCGCTGGCCTGGCGGACGCTGGTGCAGATCAGGCACAACCCGGTCGAGCTGATCGACTTCAGCATCCAGCCGGTGATGTTCCTGTTGCTGTTCACCTACGTGTTCGGCGGCGCGATCGGGGGCTCGCCGCACGCGTACCTGATGTTCGCGCTGCCCGGCATCATCGTGCAGAACTCGCTGTTCACCACCCTGAACACCGCGACGGGCCTGTCCACGGACCTGAAGGAAGGGTTCTTCGACCGGCTGCGCTCGCTGCCGATCGCCAGGTTCGCCCCGCTGGCCGGGCGCATCCTGGCCGAC
Source organism: uncultured Actinomycetes bacterium (assembly GCA_963795795.1). Classification (GTDB taxonomy): domain Bacteria; phylum Actinomycetota; class Actinomycetes; order Streptosporangiales; family Streptosporangiaceae; genus Palsa-504. Next base: position 97,639 of record CAWCJS010000009.1, read on the forward strand.
ATCGCCAAGCAGGCCTGGGCGGTCACCATGTTGCTGGCGATCGGGTCCATCCTCGGGTTCAGGTTCGGGGCGGGCGCGGGCAGGCCGTTCGGCGTGCTGGCCGCCTTCGGTTTGGTGCTGGTGTGCACGCTGGCCATCTCCTGGGCCCTGGTGCTGGTGTCGATGCTCGCGGCGAACCCCGAGAAGGTGCAGATCTTCGGGTTCGTGGTGCTGTTCCCGATGACGTTCACCAGCGACGCGTTCGTCCGCACGGCCTCGATGCCGGGCTGGCTGCAGGCCTGGTCGAAGGCGAACCCGGTATCGCTCATCTCCGACGCCATGCGCGGGCTGCTGGTCTCGGGCCCGGCCGCCAGGGGAGTGGGCGAGTCGCTCCTCTACGCGGCGGCGTTCACGCTCGTGTTCGCGCCGCTGGCGGTGCGGGCGTTCAAGCGCCGGGCGTAGCAGAGATCAGCGCGGCCAGCGTGTCCATCGTGACGTGCTGGCCGCGCTGGTATGCGTCGTCGAAGGGTGACTCGCCGAGGGCAGCACGGGCGTCACCGGCGACCCTGGCTTCATCTTCGCCCGAACGATCGATGGTTCCCCTGATCGACATGCTGGCGCCCAGCAGCGTGGCCGACCAGGCCGGATCGCCCTCGCGGAAGGCCAGGTCGGCCAGCCCCACCAGGGCCGTCGCGATCACCGGCGCGTCGGCCGCGGACCGGGCGGTGTCCAGCGCCTCGGCGTGCCAGCGGCGGGCGGCATCCAGGTCGCCCTCGGCGCCGGTCAGGTAGCCGAGCGCGGTGGCGGCGATGGCGCGGATCTGCAGCGCCACGTTCACGTGGCTGGCAAGTTCCATGGCCCGCAGCAGGTGCGTGCGCGCCGCCTCGGGTTCGCCGTCCAGCCGGTCCAGGTCGCCGGTCATGTACGCGGCGAGGGCCATCACCTCGCGCAGGCCGAGCCGCTCGGCGTCCCGCGTCGCCCGGGCCAGCTCGCCCCGGGCTTGGTCCTGCTCGCCAAGCTGCCAGAGTTCACGCGCCAGCCACAGCCGGCACTGCGCCTCGTCCTCGGCGCTGCCGAGCTCGGCGGCGAGCCGGGCGGCCAGCCGGTAGTGCTCGGCCGCGGCGGCGTGCTCGCCTCGCCACGCCTCCAGGTTGCCCAGGCCGCCCAGTGCGGCGGACCGCCCCCACCGCTCGCCCAGGGCGCCGAAGGTGTCGGCGGCCCGGAGGAAGTCCGTCTCGGCCTGGGCGTGCCGCCGGCCGTAGTTGAGCGTCAGGTGACCGCGGAGGACCCGGGCGGTGGCGCCCACCCACGCGTCCGCGTCGTCGACCGCCTGGTCGAAGGCGTCGGGCGACGCCGATACTCCGTCGATGACCGACCCGAACATGGCCCGGATCGGGCCGACCAGCCGCAGGAGCGGGATACGCGGCTCGGGGACCCTGGCCGCGAGTTCGGCGGCGGTCCGGAACCACTCCATGGCGGAGTGGCTCCGGGAGGCATCGCCGGCCAGCAGCGCGCCCACGGTGTACGCCAGGGCCAGCCGCTCCGTGGCGTCCTCGCCGGCCGGCTCGCCGGCGATGGCGAGGGCCTCGCCGGCCAGCTCGGCGCCCTCCGTCTTCAGGCTGCGCAGCCACCAGTACCAGCCGAGGGCGCCGACCAGCGCGACGGCGGTGTCCGCAGCCCCGGCCGTGACCGCGCCCCGGATCGCGGCGTGCAGGTTGTCCTGGTCCTCGGCGAGCTTGCGCACCCACTCCAGCTGGTCCGCGCCGCGCAGGTGCGCCTGGCTGGCCTCGGCCAGGCGCAGGAAGTACTGCGCGTGCGCCTGGCGCAGCTCGTCCCGCTCCCCCGCCTCGGCCAGGCGCTCCAGGCCGTAGGCCCGGATGATCTCCAGCATCGCGTACCGCGGCGGGTCGTGCCGCACGGTGAGCAGCGACTTGTCCGCAAGCGCGGTGAGCAGGTCGAGGACCTGGTCCGCGCTGATCCCCGACCCGGAGCAGACCTGCTCGGCCGCCTCCAGGGTGGCGCCGCCGGTGAAGACGGCGAACCGGCGCCAGACCGCGCGCTCGGCCTCGTCGAGCAGGTCCCAGCTCCAGTCGACGACCGCGCGCAGCGTCTGGTGCCTGGGGACCGTGGTGCGCCCGCCCCCGGTCAGCAGCTGGAACCGGTCGGCGAGGCGGGTAGCCACCTGCTCCGGGGCCATGGTGCGTATCCGGGCCGCGGCCAGCTCGATGGCCAGCGGCATGCCGTCGAGCGCCCGGCAGATCCTGGCCACGGCGGCCGCGTTGCCCTCGGTGACCTCGAAGCCCGGGCGAACGGCGCCCGCGCGCTGGGCCAGGAGGCGGACCGAGGCGAAATCCTGGATGTGACCGGGTCCGCCGTTAGCGGCCGGCTCCGCCCGCCGGACCGGCATCGTGACTCCGGGGCCGCGGCGTTCGGCATAAAAGGAGGGCGTTACGGCGGGGTCCGGTGGCAGCGTGAGCGGGCCTACGGTCCAGAGCGCTTCCCCGGTGATGTTCAGCGGTTCCCGGCTCGTGGCCAGGATGCGCACCCGCGGGCAGGCGGCCAGAACGCGGTCGGCGAGGGTGGCCGCGGCGGCGACCAGGTGCTCGCAGTTGTCGAGGACCAGCAGCGCCTGCTGCCTGGCCAGCGCGGCCAGCAGCCGGCCGAGCGCGTCGGCCTGCTCCTCGGCCCGGGGCGGGAACGACGCGGTCGCGCGGCCCGCGTAGAGCAGCGCCTGCTCGCGCAGGCCGAGCGCCCCCAGCACCGCGGAGGTGACGTCCGCGGGGTCGGTCACGGGGGCCAGCTCGACCAGCCAGACACCGTCGGGCGTGGCGTCGACCTCGGCCCGGGCCGCCTCGACCGCCAGGCGGGTCTTGCCCGCCCCGCCCGGGCCGGTCAGGGTGAGCAGGCGGTGCGCGCGGAGGAGACCGGCGACCTGGGCGAGCTCGGTGTCGCGACCGACGAAGCTGGTGAGCGCGGCCCGCAGGTTCGTGGCAGGCGCGGTGCGGGCGACGAGCGAGCCGGCGGAGGCGACGGGCGAGCCGGCGGAGGCGACGGGCGAGCCGGCGGAGGCGATGAGCGGGTCGGCAGAGGCGACGGGCGGGTCGGCGAAGGCGACGGGCGAAGTCGGGCGGTCGGCGGGCGCGGCGGCCACAGGCGTAGGTGGCGGCGCGGGCGCAGGTGGCGAGACGGGCGCAGGTGGCGGGACGGGCGCAGGTGGCGGGGAGGTGGGCTCGTCGGCGCGCAGGAGTTCCAGGTGGAGCGCGGCCAGCCCGGCGGATGGCTCCACGCCAAGCTGGTCGACGAGGCGCCGCCTGGTCTGCTCGTACACCTCGAGGGCCGCGGCGCGCCGGCCGGACGCGTGCAGCGCGCGCATGAGCAGCGCGGCCAGCGGCTCGCGCATCGGGTGGGCGATGACCAGGCCCTCGAGCTCGGCGACCAGCGCCGCGGTGAGTTGCTGGCCCGGCGTCCGCAGGTCGGCGTCGATGCGGTGTTCCAGGGCGGCCAGGCGCAGCTCGTCGAGGCGGGCGATGGCGGCCCGGCCGAAGTCGGTCTCGGCCACGTCGACCAGCGCGGGTCCGCGCCACAACCCGAGCGCTCGGGTCAGGGTCGCCGCGGCCGCGGCCGGGTCGTCGCGCAGCTGCGCGCGGCCCGCGGCGGCCAACTGCTCGAACCGGACGATGTCGGTAGCGTTCGGGTCGAGGGCGAGCTGGTACCCGGCCGGGCGGGAGTCGATCACCGCTTCCGGCAGCGCGCGGCGCAGCCGGGACACCAGGGCCTGCAGCGCGTTCGCCGCCCCGGCCGGCGCGGCCTGCGCCCAGAGCCCGTCGATCAGCTCGCTGGCCGGCACGAACTGGCCGGGGCGCAGCGCCAGCATGATCAGCAGCGCGCGGAGCCTGACTCCGCCCACCTCACGTGTGTCCCCCGGGTCGCCGTCGGTACGGACCTCCAGCGGCCCGAGCATCGCGACCTGCACAGGGTTAATTCTGCCCCGGATACGGTCGCGGGTTTACCGTTCGGGCGGCGGGGCCAGGTCGCGGCGGCCGGTCAGCAGGAACCACCAGATCAGCCCGGCGACGTCGGCGGGGGCGGCCGGGGTGCCGGGGATCAGCTGCAGGACCGCCAGGGCCAGCGCCGCGGCGACGGCGGCGCGGATGAGCAGGCGCAGCGGTCGGCCGCGGCGGATCCTGGCCGGAAGGCGGGCCACGGCGATCAGCGGGTACCACGGCGGGACCGGCCGGTCCGGCGGTTCGCCGGGGACGAGCGGGAGCGGCGCGGTGTCACGTTCCTGGCTGTCGGCCCGCTCGGCGTGGTCGGCGTAGGCCTCCGAGCGGGCCCACGGGGTGCGGAGCTGGGCGTAGGCGGCGGACGCGGCGGTGTATCGCGCCAGGTTCCCGCCGTCGGGCCGGTCGGGGTGGGTGGCGGTGGCGACGTGGTGCCAGGCCGCGCGGACCTGCTCGTCGGTCAGGTCGGGGCGCGCGGGCAGGCCCAGAGCCTCGAATGGGTCGTCGTTCATCGCGGGACGGCCGGTCCGAGGACGTCATCAAGGTTTGGCACGGGCCAGGACGCGGGGGCCGGTTCATGGCGCGGTTCCGGCCTGGGCGGTACCGGTTCGGCGGGCGGGGGCAGGAGGGTGAGCGGGGACGGCTTGGGTCGCGCGACCTGGACGAAGGTGGCGGCGCCGCGGTGGATGTAGCAGGCCTGGCCGACCTGGAGGCGGCGGATGAGGTCGGGGTCGGCGGTCCAGGCCCGCTGGATCCGGGTGGTGCCCTCATCGCCCCAGGTGTTCCCGACCAGCTTGTGCGCGGTCTCCAGCACGCGCCGCTGGCCCGCCAGCGCGGCCAGCGGCTCGGGATGCGGGGTGTGCAGGACGAACACGCCGCCATCGGCGGTGGCCGCGATCCGGTAGCGCTCGTCGTCGTCCCGGCCGAGGCCCTGCCAGGTCTGCGCGGAGACCTGCACGCCGATGCCGAGGGAGCGGCCGCGCTCGTAGAGGTTGGAGACCGGGACGCGGGCGGCGACCGCCGAGTAGTCGTCGGCGGCCAGCAGGATCGCCCGCGGCTCGCCGTCCAGCGCGGTGGCGGCGCGGGCGGCGAGTTCGGTCAGCGCCATGGCCTGGGCTTCAGCGACGGAGGGTTCGCGGGTGCCCTCCAGGATGCAGTACCAGGCGTCCGCCTCGGCCAGGGTGCCCGGCCCGTCCAGCGCGGGGCCGAGCCGGGCGAGGAGGGTGGCGTAGCGCAGCTGGATGTCGGGCAGGTGCTTGGCCGCGGCACGGACCCGGGCCAGCTCTGCCTGATGCCGGAAATCCCCCCAGGCGTGCTTCAGCCAGTCGGCATCCAGCCGCTCCAGGAACCCGGCGGTGTTCACCGGCGGCCCGCACGGGGCGGTGATGGCCAGGATGAGGGCGGCCTGGAGGATGTCGGCGTAGTAGGCGGCGTTGCCGGTGCCCGTGTCGATCATCTGGTACAGCAGCACGGCCAGGTCCTGGGGCGGCAGTTCCCACAGCGACAGCCGCGCCTCGTCGGGCCAGACGGCGACCCGGCGGGCGCCGCCACCGTAGATCAGGCGCCGGGTTCGGTCGGCCTTGACCCGGGCGTCGCGGCCGCCCTTGCAGTCCAGCACGATCAGCAGGGGCCGGGGCCCGCGCCCGGCTCTGGCCTGCTGGAGGGCGGCGGTGAACCAGCCGGCCCACAGCCGGATCATCAGGTTGGTCTTCCCGCTGCCGGTCGAGCCCACCACGACCATGTGCCGGGAGCACGCCTCCGCCGGGAGGGTAAAGACCGGGTGCCAGCGGTGCCCGATGGCGCGGATGGTCCCGCCGACCGGGATCTTCCCGTGGGCCGCCAGGAGGGGGACGGCGCCGGGGGCCTTGGTCAGTCCCCTCGCGGTGCGGACCTGCCGTTTCCACTGACGGGTGTCGAAGGTAATGGGGGCCGAGGCCATCCACCCGCCGATCCCGGCGGTCATGGCGTACGTCCGCCAGGCCCACACCAGCCCCGCCAGGGCTAGCCCGGCCGGGACCGCCACCGGGGCCAGCAGGGCGAAGACCCTCGCCACGTTGGCCAGGTCGGGTGCCAGGTCGGGGGCCAGGTGGTGCCAGCCGCGGGCCCACGCCTCGCCCGGGACCCGGGCGGCCGCCCAGCCCGGCGTCCGGACCTCCAGGACGGTCAGCCACGCCGCGGTGACCGGGAGGGCCCAGGCGGCGGTCCGGTACAGCCGGACCGGTGGCCAGCCGCGCAGCCAGGCCGCCACGTATCCGAGGGCCGCCACCACCGTCACCGGCCACACGGCGGCCGCCGCCGCAGCCAGCAGCAGCCAGCCGATCGCCTTGGCCACCTTGCGCAACAGCCAAAGGCCCGCGGCCAGCTTCAGCCATGACCACACGCTCACCGGACCGGCTCCGTCATGATGATCCCCAGCCTTTCCCGCAGCAAGAGCAGTCTTCGATGCCCAGCGTCAACAAACGCGTACGAGATGTGACGATTGTTCCGCACGGGCCAGTAGCCGGATGACTCGCGCGATATCCGTAAGCGCATCGTCATGAATACATTCCGTAGTCACGGCGGGCGGAATAAACGGACCGGGCGGCCCGTGGAGCAGAGCGCAATAGGTCAGCTCGGGCGGGAACCACACGGCGTTCGGGATAACGGGTTGTCGAGCCGGAACCGGAGTACGGTCGGCCGGGAGCGGTCGAGGCTAAGCTCTCGAGACAGAGTCTGATCAGTTGATGATCGACCTTCTGTGGTGGGGGGATCGAGTTTCGTGTTTACCGATCCTGCGGGTCAGTTCTCCTTCGACCTTCCGCTGCGGCTCGTCTATCAGCCGGTGGAGTCAACCCTGACCACGGTCACGTTCCGGGGCTGGAATGACCCTTCAGAGGCGTTCAGCATAGCCGCGCGCACGTCCCTGACCCCCGCGGCGGCGTCCTGGGATGAGTGGGCCGACCGCGTCGCCGAGGTGACGGAAACTGCTCGCGACCGGCTCACGCTAGTGCGGCGAGGCAGGGTGACCGGCCTGCTGGCGCACCTTGAGGACGACGCCGCTGGCGGGCGCAGCGATACGTTCGTCGCGCGCGGGGTTCGCATCGATGTGCAGGCGCGGCACTGGCCAGCTGCTGGTGTCGATCATCCAGGTCCTTCGGATGCCTTCGAGCGGATCTGGCAGACGCTCAGCGTTCCCGCTAACTCCTTCCTGCCCACGATGCAGTCCGAGAAAAAAGTGACCCGCCTGCTGGACAAGGCCAGGAAGGATGGTGCACGGGGGCGGCGTGACTCAGCACGGCAGGGACTGCAGGAGGTGCGCAGGCTCGCGCAAACGATGTACCTGTACGCGCTGGCGGACCCGCACAGCGCGCCGGAGATCCCAGCGGTCCAGTACATCGTGGCCGCGCTAGCGAACCTCTTCCAGCTCGACGGCGACGTCATTCAGCTGCGCGACGCCGATCAGCTGGCCTGGCGCGCCTACGCCGAGCTGGCCGGCCTTCCCGTTCCAGCCAGCCAGGCCGCTCAGGTCCGCACGCGGCTGGAAGACATGATTCGCAATATCGGGCAACTGCATCCCCGGGTCCCCGGTGAAGAGCAGCACGAGGGCATGCCTTATCCCGGCTGGGGCACGGCGCGCATGCGCGCCATCCCCTACGGCTTCGAGATAGACAAGGCGAAGGCCGGATCGGACCCGCAGACACCACCGGTAACAGAACTCTGCGAAGCCCTGGTCCGTGATCTGCTGACCTGGCAGCTCGGCCAGGAGATCACGATAAGGGCCGAACAGGCCGGGTCGATGAGCGATGCTGAGCTCGCGCAGATGGCCAGGACACAAAGCAGGTACGTGATCTTCCCGAGCCTGGTGAACTACTTGCTGGCCCTGGCTGGGCTCCGCTCGCACGAGGCGACCCGGTCGGATCCGCCGACGCCAGCGCCCTAGCGGCGGAGATCGCGCGCGATGTGGCCAGCGACGACCAGTGGAGGAAGAGCGCCACCGAAGGGGGTCTGACCGATCCGCTGAACACGCTGGCGAGCGCGCTCTGTCTCCATGCGTCCAGCCTGTGGACCGTTCACGACGAGCAGAGTCTGTCCGATGCGGAAACGGATCTCGTCGAAGCGGCCCGCATCGCTGATGAGCTAGCAGATCAGGGTGAGTTGCGGGCCCAGATCTGCCGCCAGCAAGCAGGCCTGTACCTGGAGACGGAGCGGAAGAAGGAGGCCCTCGAGGTCATCGAGCGAGGGCTGCGTGCCTGCCAGAACCTGCCTCCCACGTCAGCGGAGGTTAGCCTGCGCACGTTCCGCGCGAAGTGCCTCCTTGACGCAGGGGACTTCAACGGAGCCGAAACCGCGCTCAAGGACCTGCGTTATCCAGCGGACGGTGACCAGTTCGCCGTGCAGCATCTTCGGGCCGACGCGATGTTCGCGGCCGCCACGGTGCAGGCCGCTCGCGGCCAAACCGAGCAGGCCCTGGCCGCTCTGGCCGGTGCACTTGAGACCGTCTTCAAGCTGAGCGCATTCGACGAGCAAGCGATGAGGATGCTGCAGTACGGCGGCAAGCTCGAAGTCGACCGGCGGTTCGATCTCGCCCTCAAGCTGAACCTCGCCGCCATCGCCGCGCTGGAGGCCCGGCGAGCCACGATGGGCTCCAGCGACTATCAAGTGAACTTTGACGAATCGCAGTGGCGCCGTGAGGCCTATGCCAATCTCGCCGGGCTCTTGATGCTCGTCGACGGCGCACAGGCGATGGCGGCGGCGGACATGGGGCGGGCGCGCGTGCTGGCTGATCTGCTCGGTATTCGCGCCGCGACGAGTGGCGCGAGGGCTCCTGTGGAGCCACCGCCAGAACTTATGGCTAGCCAACCCGACCAGGCCCTCGAGATGGCCGCGGATTACGTGCTCCGCTCAGCCGACCAGGTATTCCGCCGGCAAGGAAGCCTGCCCCAGATGACCGGCGACGAGGTCCGGGACCTGGCCAGGACGGCGAAAAGCACCGTTCTCATGATTCAGCCCTACGGCGATACCCTGGCGTTGTTCCTGCTCGCCCCTTCCGGCGAGGTGCGCACCAGGCTCTCTCAGGCTCACCTCGATGAGGTAAGCGCCGACTTGGAGCAGGTCAATGCGGCCTTGCAGATCTTCACCGTGCCCCGCGGCGGGGCTGACGCGGAGAGCAGCACGGCCGCGGAGCCTGCCACAGTTCTCAGTGGAGCGCTTCACCGGCTCTGGCAAGCGCTGATCGAACCAGTTGCCGCAGGCTTGCCTGAGCGCGGGCCACTCATCGTCGTTCCGTACCGGGACCTGGCCCTCGTACCGTATGCACTGCTCCAGGACGCGGACGGCAACCGGCTCATCGATCGCTTCACGCTCGAGATCACGCCGTCTCTGGCCATCCTGGCCGACCTGATCCGTCGCGGCCCTTATCGCGGTTCACCTCAGCGCGTCTACCTCGCCGGCGATCCTGCCGTCGACCGTGAGCAATTCTTGCCGGCGCTGAGCGGCGCTCTTCAAGAGGTCGGCGAGATCAGCGACCGGCTGAGGCGGGCGGGCGTGAGCGAGAAGCGGATTGCCCTCCGCCACGGGGTTTCGGCCAGCCTGGAGTCCTACCGGTCCGAGGCCCTGCACTGCGACCTTGTTCACCTGGCCTGTCATGGGCGTCTTGAGGAGCCTGCGGCTAGCTCCAGGCTCTACCTCGCCGCCGGGCCGTCAGACGACGGCCTGCTCCTCGCCGCTGAGACCAGCCAGGTCCCGCTTGATGATGCGCTGGTCTTCCTCTCCGCCTGCCAGACCGGGCAGGGCCGGCCCACGGCGGATGGCGTCATCGGTTTCGGGCGAGCGTTCCTGCAGGCCGGGGCGAGGGCGGTAGTCGCATCGCTCTGGAAAGTCGCCGATGCCGCCACCTGCGTGCTGGCCGGCCACTTCTACGATGCGCTACTCACCGGATCCAGCGCCGCTGAAGCGCTCCAAAAGGCCATGCTGGCGTTGCGGGACGACCTCTCGGCCGGCCGGGTGATCGGGCCCGATGGGACCGCGCTCACGCCCGAGCCCGCCAACTGGGCGGCGTTCTTTGCTTTTGGAGATGCTCTATCCGTCAGCTATGCGGAGACCGCGAGATCCGTGGAGGTGCGAACGTGAACGCGAACTGGCTCGTGGACGAGACCCGTCCCCTGGACCCGGCGGCCATCAGGCAGATCCAGCGCGAGACCCCCGGCGCGGGAGCCCCGCTGGTGCGTGGTGCCGCCACTTCTCCTCGGCTGGCCGTGCTGCTCAGGCAGGTCGTCTGCCAGGACGTCCATAAGCTCTTCGGCTCCGCCGAGATCCGGCTGGACGCCCTGGTGGTGAACGGCCGGGGCCAGCGGGACCGGCCTGAATCTTTCTACATGCCGGGCACGTTCCGTTTCCCTGACGTCCGGGACCACCAGCAACTTCCCATTGATCCGGATCATGGACTGCTGATTTTCAACGGGGAGCCCCGGCACTTCCTGGATATCTTCATCGTCGCCTCCCGTGACCGCCGAGATTCTGACGACCTCGCCACGCTGCTCCATCGCTCGCTAACCGATCCCCACACCCAGAGCGCCGTGAGCGCGCTGTTTGCTCTCGGCGTGGCCGCGCCGGCGGCCGCGGCGATAGCGGCCGGAGTCGCCGCGTCCGGGGCTCTCGGGGACCTCGCATACCGGGTGATCAGGGCCCTTTCGGACCAGACCATCGGCATGTACCGCGGGTCATTCCTGCAGTACCGGGACCGCTTCGGGGTAGGGCGTCATCCCTCAGGTGACCACAGCTTCATCCAGAACGACCTGGAATTCTGGTTTGAGGTAGCCCTCGACCAGGCAGTTCCTGCCTGAACCCGCTGCAGCTGAACGGCGCCCGAAGCGTGCGACGAGCCGTTGATCAGCTGGGTGCTTAGCTCTTAAGCCGTCCCGACCGTGGGTATGAGACGGCAGGTGGATCCGGTACAGGCGTTGCGGCAGATCGCGTTCGAGCTGGAGCGTGGGGGCGCGCCCACGTACCGGGTCCAGGCGTTCCGCCGCGCCGCCCAGGTGGCGGAGAGCCTCCCGGCGGGCGAGCTCGAGCGCCGCGCGCGCGACGGGACGCTGCAGGGGTTGCCCGGGATCGGCGAGACCACCGCCCGCGTCATCGCCGAAGCTTTGCGCGGGGAGCAGCCGGCGTACCTGACCCGCCTGCTCGGGGAGCAACCGCCCGCGGAACGCGACGGGCTGCGCGCGGCGCTGCGGGGCGACTGCCACACGCATTCGGACTGGTCGGACGGCGGGAGCCCGCCGGAGGAGATGGCTAGGACTGCGCTCTACCTGGGACACGAGTGGATCGCGCTGACCGATCACTCGCCGCGGCTGACCGTGGCCAACGGGCTCTCGGCGGAGCGGCTCCGCGAGCAGCTCAGGCTGGTCCGGCGGCTGAACGACGAGCTCGCCCCGTTCCGGGTGCTGACCGGGATCGAGGTCGACATCCTCGAGGACGGCTCGCTTGACCAGAGCGAGGACCTGCTCGAGCAGCTTGACGTCGTGGTGGCCAGCGTCCATTCCCAGCTCCGCATGCCGGCCAGGCCGATGACCGACCGGATGGTGAACGCGATCCGCAACCCGCACGTCGACGTGCTCGGGCACTGCACCGGCCGGCTCCTCGGCGGCGGCCGCGGCCGCAGACCGGAGTCGGTATTCGACCCGGAGGCGGTCTTCGGCGCCTGCCGTGCACAGGGCGTCGCGGTGGAGATCAACTGCCGGCCGGAGCGAGCGGACCCGCCCGACCGGCTGCTCGGGATCGCCGCCGCGACCGGGTGCCTGTTCGCCATCGACTCCGACGCGCACGCGCCCGGCCAGCTCGACTGGCTGGGTAACGGGACGGTGCGGGCGGAGAAGTTCGGCATCACGGCGGAGCGCGTGATCAATGCCCGCGGCGCGGACGAGGTGGCCGGGCGCGGTGCGCGCTAAGCCGGGCGGGGCTGGTCCGGAGGCCGGGGGCGGGGCCGATCCGGAGGCGGGGGCCGTGCGGCTGTTCCGCGAGCGTTACTGGCGGGAGCCCGAGGGCGTCTGGCGGGCCCCCGGCCGCGTCAATTTCATCGGCGAGCACACCGACTACAACGACGGATTCGCGCTGCCGTTCGCGATCGGCGCCGGGGTCTGCGTGGCCGCCGCCACCCGGGCGGACGGGATGATCGCGTTGTCGTCGCGGCAGTACGGCCAGGGGGTACTGACGGTTTCGCCCGGGGCCCTGGCGCCTGGCGCGGTCCGCGGGTGGGCGGCGTACCCGGCGGGGGTCGCGTGGGCCCTGCGGTCGGCCGGCCTCCGGGTGGGCGGCGCGAGCCTGGCCATCGACGCCGATCTGCCGGCCGGGGCCGGCCTGTCCTCATCCGCGGCGCTGGAGTGCGCGACCGGGCTCGCGCTGAGCGAGCTTTACTGGCTGGCGGTGCCGCGCCCGGAACTGGCGGCGTTCGGGCGGCGGGCGGAGAACGACTTCGTCGGCGTGCCCACCGGGCTGATGGATCAGCTGGCCGTGCTGCTCGGCCGGGCCGGGCACGCGCTCCTGCTGGACTGCCGGGACGCCACCGGGACCTCGGTGCCGCTGGATCCCGCCGCGGCCGGGCTGGCCCTGCTGGTCATCGACACCCGCGCGCGGCACGAGCTGACCGACGGCGGGTACGCGGCGCGCCGGCGCGCGTGCGAGAACGCGGCGCGGGCGCTGGGCGTACGTTCGCTGCGCCAGATTACCGAGGTGAGCGAGCTGGGCGGGCTGGGCGACCCGGTGCTCCGCCGGCGGGCGCGGCACGTGGTCAGCGAGAACCGCCGCGTCCTGGAGGTGGCCGGGCTGCTGCGCGCCGGCCAGCTGGGCCGAGGTCGGGCCGCTGCTGACCGCCTCGCACGTGTCGCTGCGCGATGACTTCGAGGTGTCCTGGCCGGAGGCCGACGCCGCGGTCGAGGCGGCGCTGGAGGCTGGGGCGCTGGGGGCCCGGATGACGGGGGGTGGCTTCGGCGGCTCGGTGATCGCGCTGGCCCCGGCCGCGGCCGCCGCCGGGGTGACCGGCGCCGTGACGGACGTCTTCGGCCAGCGGGGCTGGCGGGCCCCGGTCATCTGGCCGACCCAGCCCGCGCAGGGCGCGGTCAGGCTGCGCTGACCGGCTTGCCGGCTAGGCGCCGGGGCTCATAAAGGAGCGTTTGGTTAATGCTGCAGGGTGGTTCCGGCTTCAGCGCTGCCTGTGGTTTCCGCGGGGTTGGGTCGCGAGCGGTTGATGAGACTGGTGCGCACGGTGGTGCGCCGAGCTGCCGAATTCTCCGGGAGGATCGGGGTTCTCGGGAGGATTTGGTGCATCCCGATCCCCAAATCCTCCCGGAAACCCGGATCCTCCCCGGAAATCGTAGATATTCCGTACTTCTGATCAGATAGGGGCGGATGAGGATAGCGAGACAGACGAGGGATCGAGCACAAGCGGGCGCGAACGAGCTAGCGCGAACGAGCTAGACAGCCGCTGCGCTGTACTCATCCATTTGTCAAAGGCTCGGTTAGCCGAGCTGGCGGAGGCGCTCGGCCGCGGCCTCGGGCACGACATCGTTGGCGAACGCGCCCATACCCGATTCCGATCCGGCCAGGTACTTGAGCTTGCCCGGCGCGCGCCTGATCGTGAACAGCTCCAGGTGCAGCGCGAACTCGTCGCGGCCGTGGCGGACCGGCGCCTGGTGCCAGCCGGAGACGTACGGGGCCGGGCTGCCGAACAGCCGGTCGAACCGGCGCAGCAGGTCGAGGTAGAGCTCGCCGAACTCGGCCCGGGCCGCGTCCGCCAGCGCGGCCAGGTCGGGCACGCGTCGGCGCGGGTACAGGTGCACCTCGTACGGCCAGTGCGCGGCGTAGGGCACGAACGCGGTCCAGTGACGGCCTTGGAGCACGATCCGGCGCGAGTCCGCGTGCTCGGCCTCGAGGAGGTCGTCAAACAGGTTGCGGCCGGTCCGGCCCCGGTAGCTGGCGCACGAGGCCAGCATGCGGTCGGTCCGCGGGGTGACGTACGGGTAGGCGTAGATCTGCCCGTGCGGGTGCGAGAGTGTCACCCCGATCTCGGCGCCCCGGTTCTCGAAGCAGTAGACCTGCTCGACGTCGGGGAGGCTGGCCAACCCGGCGGAGCGGTCTACCCAGGCCGCCATGACGACCGCGGCCTGGTCCGGGGTCAGGTCGGCGAAAGAGGAGTCGTGCCGCGGGGTGAAGCAGACGACCTCGCTCCGGCCGCCCGCCGGACGGCTGGCCAGGAGGCGGTCGCCGTCGCCGGCCTGGCCCGCGTCCCCGGAGGCGTCGCCCGCGTCCCCGGAGGCGTCGCCCGCGTCCCCGGAGGCGTCGCCCGCGTCCTCGGAGGCGTGGCCTGCGTCCCCGGATCCGAGCGTGGGAAAGCGGTTCTCGAAGACCGCGACCGCGTAGTCGGGGGCCGGGATCTCGGTGCGGCGTTCGGCCGTCGAGGGGCACAGCGGGCAGTGGCTGGCGTCGGGCTCGAACGTCCGGTCCTGGCGGTGGCTGGCGATGACCACCCACTCGCTGAGCAGCTGGTCGCGGCGGGCCTGCGACTGGACGTGGAGCGGGCCGAGGGGGCGGCGGTCGGGATAGTCAGCCGGGTGTTCGGGGACGGCGCCGAAGTACATCAGCTGGCGTCCGTCGGCCAGGGGGACCGTAGCCTTCCTGACGCTCCCGAGCATGCCTGACGCCATGGGCCCATGCTGGCAGAAGCCCGGCCGGCGACGCCATGAGGTGCGGCGCCGGTCCTGATGGCTACCCCCAGATCGCCAACCCGGTGCCGGGGTCGAAGAACTGGATGCCGTCGGCCTTGATGGCGAACGTGGCGCGTTCGCCCACCTTGACCGGGCTGCTCGGGTCGACGCGGGCTACGCCCTCGCCCGCCTCCGTGACCGCTTCCTCGTCCGCGCTGGCCAGGCCCTCGGCCCGGACCCGCCGGGCGTCGATCGTGAAGTGGACCATGAGCTCGGAGCCCAGGGCCTCGATCAGGTCGACGTCGCCGACCAGGGTCGGCCCTACGGCGCCGTTGACGGCGGCGGGCAGGTGCTCGGGGCGCAGGCCCACGACCACCTTCTGGCCGGCGTAGCCGGCCAGGGCGGGACGGGCCGACCGCACCGAGGCCGGGAGCTCGATGTCCTGGGATCCGAGCCGGAAGGACCGGGCGCCCTCGGTGACGGACGCCTCGTACAGGTTCATGGCCGGCGAGCCGATGAACGCCGCGACGAACAGGTTGTCCGGGCGGTCGTAGAGCACCTGCGGGTGGTCGACCTGCTGGAGCACCCCGGCTCGCATGACCGCGACCCGGTCGCCCATGGTCATGGCCTCGACCTGGTCGTGGGTCACGTACATGGTGGCCACGTTGATGCGCCGCTGGATCCGCTGGACCTCGGCGCGCATCTGGACGCGAAGCTTGGCGTCCAGGTTGGACAGCGGCTCGTCCATCAGGAACACGGCCGGCTCGCGCACGATCGCCCGGCCCATCGCCACCCGCTGCCGCTGGCCACCGGACAACTGGCCCGGCTTGCGGTCCAGCCAGTCCGAGAGCCCGAGAATGTCGGCGGTCTCTTTTACCTTGGCCGCGATCTCGGACTTGGACAGCTTGCGCATCCTGAGCGCGAAGCCGATGTTGTCGGCCACGGACATATGCGGGTACAGCGCGTAATTCTGGAACACCATCGCGATGTCCCGGTCCTTGGGCGTGACGTCGTTCACCACCTTCCCGCCGATGCTCAGCGTGCCGGAGGAGATCTCCTCCAGCCCGGCCACCATCCGCAGCGCGGTGGTCTTACCGCACCCTGACGGGCCTACCAGCACCATGAACTCGCCGTCGCGCACGTCCAGGTCCAGGTCCCTCACGGCATGGAAGCCGTTGGGATAGAGCTTGTTAATCTGCTCCAGGGCTATCGTGGCCATCGCGCCTCCCGGGGACAAGGCTGTACGCGTCGCTAGTTGATGGAAGGTTCCACCTAATGGGTACGCCCAGCCGCCACCGGTGTCAAGGGTGAGTTTCGCGGTTCGGTCGGTCGCGGGGGGCTCCACGGACCAGCCGACCGCTCCAGGCTGCGCGGGTCCTGCGGGCCAGCTGACGGCTCAGGGCTGCGCGGGCCTGGCCGTGCTGGCCCGGGCTACCAGCTCGAGCGGGAGTTCCTGGCGCTGCGGGACAACCCGCTCCCCTCGCAGCAGGGCGCACAGCCGTCGCGCGCCTTCCGCGCCGCTCCGCTCGAGGGGCTGGCGGACGGTGCTCAGGCCGAGGAAGCCCGCGGACTCGATGTCGTCGAAGCCGATAAGCGACAGCTGGTCTGGCACCGGAACGCCGAGCCGGTCCGCCGCCGCGAGCACGCCGATGGCCTGGCTATCGGAGGCCGCGAAGATCGCCGACGGGGGCTCGGCCGACTTGAGCAGCTGAGCGGCGTGCTCGGCCGCGGTGCCCGCGTCGTGCGGGCCGCGCCGGATCAGCTCGGCCTCGGCGCTGAGGCCCGCCGCGACCAGGGCCTGCCGGAATCCTCGCAGCCGGCTGGCCGAGGAGGTGAAGCCCAGGCCGGCCGGGAGCCTGGCGGACGCCATGTCACCCACGAAGCCGATCCGGCGATGCCCCAGCCCGATCAGGTGTTCGGCGGCCAGCCGTCCGCCCGCCACGTCGTCGACGACCGTATGCGGAACCCCGGCGACGGCCGCGTCCACGCTGACCAGCGCCACCTCCGCGCCGGCGAACTGGGCCAGATGCTTAGAGGACAGCGGCAGGCTAATGGCCAGGACCCCGTCGACGCGGTGCGCCGGCAGCAGGGCGTCGAGGTGCCTGTCCCGCTCCGCGGGAGCGTCCACGTTGCACACGATCGTGTCGTAGCCCTGCTCCGCGAGGACCGCGAGCGCGCTCGCCACCCGGACCACGACCGACGGCCTGGTCATGTGGGTGACGACGATCGCCACGGTCCGGGGGGTGCCGCGGACCAGCGCAGCGGCCTGGTGAGTGGGCCGGTAGGCGGGCCGGTCGGCGTCGTATCGTTCGCCGCGCCGCGCGCGGCCTTCCAGCGCGGGCAGCAGGGGCTGCTCGCCGCCGGTGCTCTCCCCCAGCCGCAGGGGGGCCGCTACCACCTCGCCGGGGGACCCGTCAGGACCGTGGTCGACCTGCCGCAGGGCCCGGGTCACCATGCGCGCGGAGATATCGTCGACCGGGATGGTGACGCTGGTCAGGGTCGGGTGCAGGTCGGCTGCGATGCTTCCGTCAAAGCCGGTGACGCCGAGATCGCGGCCGATGCGCAGCCGCAGTTCCGCGGCCACCCCGTAGACGACGGCGGCCAGCCGGTCGCTGCCGGTCACAATCGCGTCCGGGCGGATGCCCGCGCGGACGCCGCGCTGGGCGCCGGTCAGGAGCGACCGGATCTTCCTGCGGGCACTGGCGTCGTCGACGATCAGCATCTCGGCCTGGTCGGCCGGGATGCCCCGGCGGGCCAGGCCGGTCCTGAACCCGGCGGCCCGCTGATGATCCCACAGGCTCTCCGACCGGTAACCGAGGAACGCGATGCGCTCATAGCCGCGGCCCAGGACGTGCTCGACGGCGGTCGCAATGGCCTCGTGGTTGTCGATGTCGACCCAGTGTTGCGGCAGCGCGGGGCCGGTCCGGCCGAAACACGCGAAGGGCATCCCCGCCTCGGCCAGCAGGCTCACGCGTGGGTCTTCGAGCTGCATTTCGGACAGCAGGAAGGCGTCCACGCTGCGGCTGGCGATCAGGCGGCGCATGTCGTCCAGGGGGTTCCCTTCCGGTACGACGACCACCATGCTGTAACCCCGGCGGCCGCTGGCCGCCGCTAGCGCCTGCAGGAACTGCTGCATGATGTAGTTGCTCGGGAGGAGCTGGACGCGGGGCAGCACGTACGCGATCTGTCCCGCGCGGCGCGAGCGCAGGCTCCTGGCGCCGTGGTGCGGGTGGTACCCCAGCGCGGCCACCGCCTCGAGCACCCGGGCCCGGGCGGCCTCACCGACCCGGCCGCTGCCGTTGAGTACGTTCGAGACGGTCTGCCTGCCTACGCCAGCGGCGCGGGCCACGTCCTGAATCGTTACCTGACCCGCCGACGCTCTGGCTTGGCCTTCTACAGGTCTGGTCACTCCCTCACGGTACATCTGGGCAAGTCACCTCTTGACAGCAGATAAGCGCGGCGTTTCTATGTGATAGATCGTTCCACCAACCAGCCTACTCCGGGTGCTCGCCAGGCCCGGGGGGACGGTCCCGGTGCGGAGGGAGAGTCCCGTGCAGCAAGACAACGATCTGCGGTCGGGTCGGAACCACCGGACCGGCGCTCCTGCCGCCGGGGGTCCCGGGGGTCCTGAGCCACCCGAGGCCTCCGGCGGTGGCCCGGTGCTGAGCCGCCGTTCGATGATGAAGGCGCTGGGGTTCGGGGCGGCCGCGCTCGCCGGCCCCGGCCTGGTCGCCGGCTGTTCTTCGGCGGGCAGCGGCGGGGTCACGAGGATCGTGTTCGAGGAGACCAAGCCCGAGGTCGTCCCGTACTTCAACAACCTGGTCGCGAAGTTCAACGCGACGCACCCGAACATCGTGGTGACGCACGACTTCTCCTCGAGCCTCATCGCGGAGTTCGTGCGCGGGAACCCGCCCGCCATCGACTGCGACAACTACAACCTGACCACGTCCATCTTCGTCGCCCGCGGCGTGCTGGCCGACCTGTCCGGCCTGCCCCAGGCCCAGACCATCGACCCGAACATCCAGGCGCTCGTCTCCCAGTACGCGTCCTTCCACGGCGAGACCAGCGTCCTGCCGTATTCGGTGGCCGCCGAGGGCGTCATCTACAACGTGGACCTTTTCGACAAGGTCGGTGTTTCCTCCGTCCCCACCACCTGGACCGAGTTCCTCGGGGTGTGCGAGAAGTTCAAGTCGGCGAACATCACGCCGATCTACCAGACCTTCGGGGACACCTGGACGACGCAGCAGGGCCTGTTCGATTACACCGTCGGCGGCATGGTCGACGTGGCGGGCTTCTACAAGCAGCTCAACGCCGAGGGCACCAACCTCGGTCCTAACTCTTCGGTGTCGTTCGAGAAGGACTTCACCCCGGCCTGCAAGCAGATGCTCAGCCTGAATCAGTATTTCAACGCCAACCCCATTGCCCAGCACTACGCCCAAGGCAACCAGGCCTTCGCGGCCAGTCAGGCGGGCATGTACATGCAGGGGCCGTGGGCCGTGGGCGAGGTTCTCACCATCAATCCCAAGCTCAAGATGGGCACCTTCCCGCTGCCCGTCACCGACGACGCGTCCCAGACCAAGTGCCGGGTCAACCTCGACCTGGCCATCTGGCTGCCGCGATCGCAGGCGCCCGCCCAGCGGGCCGCGGCCATTCAGTTCCTCGACTATCTCATGCAGCCGAGCGTCATGAACGCGTACAACCAGGCCAACCTGGCGTTCTCGCCGCTCAAGAACGCTCCGCCGCAGAGCAGCCCGCTGGTCTCCGGCCTCAACGAGTACGTCAGCTCCGGGCGGTTCTACCAGGGACGCAGGGACGTACGTGCCGATCACGATCCCGGTCGGGAACCTCATCCAGGAAATGATGCTGACCGGCAACGTCGGCGGATTCACCACGTCGATGGACAGCGCGTTCAAGCGCCTGGCCATCCGGACGTCGGCGTGAGCCCGCATGAGTACCGGATCTAGGAGGTAGGCATGACCGCGACCGCACTGCGTTCCCAGGGGACCGCAGTCCCTGCCAGGCGGAACCCGCTCAGCATGGTGAAGAGCATTTTCTTCCCGGTGTCGCCGACGTACCTGCTGATGGTCATCCCGGCGATCATCCTGTTCACGTTCTTCATCATGTACCCGGCGGTCCAGGGAGCGTTCTGGAGCTTCACGAACTACGTGGGGTACGGGAGCCTCCAAATTCATCGGTCTCGCCAATTTCAAGGCGGCGTTCGCCGACCCGACCATCCGGGACTCCTACGGGTTCACGCTGCTCTTCGCGGTCGTGGCGTGCATCGTCACTAACGTCGTGGCCATGGGCCTGGCGCTCGCGCTGAACGCCAGCATCAGATGGCGGACCGGGTTCCGCACGATCTTCTTTATGCCGATGGTCCTGTCGGGCCTGATCGTGTCCTACATTTTCACGTTCATCATCGGCACGTCGGTCCCGATCATCTCCGCGGTGATCCATTTCGCCCCGCTGGAGTCCGACATCCTCGCCAACCAGCATCTCGCCTGGCTCGGCGTCGTCTTCGTCGCTGCCTGGGTGGCCGTCCCGGGCGCGATCATCATCTACCTGGCCGGGCTGGTTTCCATCCCGTCAGAGGTTTACGAAGCCGCCTCGATCGACGGGGCGACCGGCTGGAAGAAGTTCCAGACCATGACCTTCCCGCTGCTCTTCCCGTTCTTCATCATCAACACCATCCTGACGTTCAAGGGCTTCCTCAACGTGTACGACGTCGTCGTCGGCCTGACCGGAGGCGGTCCCGGCACCGCGACCACGAGCGTGGCGCAGACGATCTTCAACGGCTTCTACAGCGGCGACTACGCCTACCAGATGGCCAATGCGGTCATCTTCTTCATCATCACGCTGTTCTTCGCACTCTTCCAGCTCAGCGTTATCAGGCGACGGGGAGGGAGTCTGTAAATGGCGACCCAGGTAACTACCGCACCCGTGGCCGCGCCGCGGATCAGGGAACGGCGGCGCCTCACGCCGGAGGGCGGGCGGATCAACTGGGGGCTGACGGTCGTCATCGCGATCATTGCCCTGGTCGTCATCGTCCCGCTGTACTTCGCCATCGCCATGGCCCTGAAGTCGCCGGCCCAGACCGGCACGGGCACCGGATTCAACTTCCCCTGGCCGATCCAGTGGGGGAATTTCCGGGCCGCGTGGGACCTGACCGACTTCCCGCTGGCGTTCTCGATGAGCTTGCTGGTCACGGTCATCGCCGTGGTCGGGGAGATCCTGGTGAGCGCGGTGGCGGCCTGGTCGATCGTGCGTAACTGGGGCCACTGGCAGTTCAAGGCGACGTTCATCTACCTGATGCTGGCCCTGTTCATCCCGTTCCCGGTGGTCGCGCTGCCGCAGGTCAAGCTCACGGCGGCGATCGGCCTGGACAACCCGTTCGGTGTCGCGATCCTGCACATCATGTTCCAGCTGGCCTTCAACGTGCTGCTCTTCTCTGCCTATATCAGGGGCATTCCCGTCGAGCTCGAGGAGAGCGCGCGGATCGACGGCTGCAGCACCTGGCAGACCTTCCGGAGGGTAGTGCTGCCGCTGCTGACCCCGATCGCCGCCACCGTCGGCATCTTCGCCTTCCTGCAGTCCTGGAACGACTTCATGATGCCGCAGCTAGTCACGGCGAACCCGAAGTGGCAGACCCTCCCGGTGGTCCAGTACCTGTTCCAGGACCAGTTCACTGGGAACTTCAACGTCGCCTTCGCGTCGTACCTCATGGCCCTGCTGCCGACCCTCGTCGTCTTCCTCATCGCGCAACGCTGGGTGGTCAGCGGCATCATGCGCGGCTCGATCAAGTAGCTCAAGGAGTCACCTGGACCGGACGGACAACCGACATGGACTCCTCATCGCGTCCTGCCGCCACCAACGCCGAATGGTGGCGGCAGGCGGCGGTCTACCAGATCTACCCGCGCAGCTTCGCCGACTCTGACGGGGACGGCGTAGGCGACCTCCGGGGGATTACCGCGCGGATCGGGTACCTGGCCGCCCTGGGCATCGACGCGGTCTGGCTCAGCCCGTTCTACCCGTCCGCCCTAGCGGACGGCGGGTACGACGTGGACGATTACCGCGACGTCGACCCGCGCCTGGGTACGCTAGCCGATTTCGACGAGCTGACCGCCGGCCTGCACGCATGCGGGATCAAGGTCATGGTCGACATCGTGCCGAACCACAGCTCGGACCGGCACGCCTGGTTCCGCGAGGCCCTGGCCGCCCCGAAGGGGTCGCGGGCCAGGGACAGGTACATCTTCCGCGACGGGCGGGGGCCGGACGGGGCGCAGCCGCCCGTCGGACTGGCCGTCCGCGTTCGGCGGGCCGGCCTGGACCCGGGTCCCCGACGGACAGTGGTACCTGCACCTGTTCACCGCCCAGCAGCCCGACCTCAACTGGGCGAACGGCGAGGTCCGGGACGACTTCCTGGCCACGCTGCGGTTCTGGTCCGACCGCGGGGTCGACGGGTTCCGGGTGGACGTGGCGCACGGCCTGGCCAAGAACCTGGCCGAGCCGCTGGAGTCACTGCCGGTCGCGCTGCATACCGGCGACTGGCCCGCCCCGAACGGAACGCACCCGCTCTGGGACCGGGATGAAGTGCACGACATCTACGCGCAATGGCGGCTGGTCTTCAACGAGTACGACCCGCCGCGCATCGGCGTGGCCGAGGCCTGGGTGCACCCGTCCCGGCGGCCGCGGTACGCCAGCCCCGCCGGCCTGGGCCAGGCCTTCAACTTCGACCTGCTCGAGGCGAACTGGAAGGCCGGGGAGTTCCTGCAGGTCATAATCGACAACCTCGCCGACGCACAGCGCCACGGCGCGTCAACCACCTGGGTGCTGTCCAATCACGACGTGGTCCGGCACGCCAGCCGCTACGCCCTGCCGGCCGGGAACGGGGTGAGCAGCCGGATGAACGCCAAGGCGTGGCTGCTCAGCAACGGCACCTCGCCCGAACTCGATCGCGCGCTCGGCCTGCGGCGGGCGCGCGCCGCCACCCTGCTGATGCTGGCGCTGCCCGGGTCGGCCTACCTGTACCAGGGCGAGGAACTCGGCCTGCACGAGGTCGCCGACCTGCCCGCCGAACGCCTCCAGGACCCCGCCTACCTGCGGTCCGGCGGCGAGGACAGGGGGCGGGACGGATGCCGCGTCCCGCTGCCCTGGACGAGCGACGGCCCGGCGTTCGGGTTCGGGACCGCCCCCGCGCACCTGCCGCAGCCGGACTGGTTCGGCCCGCTCAGCGTCGAGGCACAGGAGCGCGACCCCGCGTCCACCCTGACCCTGTACCGGCAGGCGCTCGGCTGGCGCCGCAGGCTGCAGGGCGCGGAGACCCTGGAGTGGATGCCGGGCACCAACGGGCAGGTGCTGCACTTCCGCCGCCCCGGTGGCTGGCGGTCGGTGACCAACTTCGGACCCGGTGCGGTTCCGCTGCCGGAGGGAACGGTCGCGGTAGCGAGCGGCCCCCTGGAGAAGGGCCTGCTGCCCGCAGACACCACGGCCTGGATCATCCCCCCGAGCTCCGGGGCGGCGGTGCGGGAGGCTTCATAGTTCCGGCGCGCCTCCCCGCGCCGCCCCGGCCCGAACCGGCCGCCCTAGGCCTCGCGTTCGCGGACGAAGTGCCCCTGCCCGGGCACGCTGATGATCATGCCCTCGCCCTTCAGGATCGATAGCGCGCGGGCCGCCACCCGGTGCGAGACCCGGTGGTGCAGGGCGATCGTGTGGATGGAGGGGACGCGGCCGCTCATATTTCCCTGCGCGATCTCGTCGCGCAGGATGCCTGCCACTTGCTCATACGGCGGTACCGCCGAGTCGGGGTTGATCACAGTAAGCCAGCCTTCCCGCGATGATGATGACCTAGCCAAGCATGCGGACCCGGCGGAGCACCTCGTCGGTGCCCAGGGCGGCGGCCACCTTGGCCAGGTCGGGGCTCTTCAGGGTGCCGGTGAGCAGGACGCGGATGACCTGGGAGGCGTCGGTGATCGAGCCGGGGTAGGCGGCCGGGTCCTGCTTGTAGACCTTCTGGCTGGGCGCGAACCCGAGGTCCGCCGCGAGCTGGCGGACCTGGCCGAACCACAGGCTGAGGTCCTCCTGCGGCGGGGTGTACCCGCGGGCGAACGCGCGAGCGACCGCCCGGACCAGGTCCGGATCGAGTCCGCCGAACCGGGGATCCCCCGGGTCGGTCACCGGCACGAACAGCTCGGGGAAGAAGTACCCGTAGACGGGCAGGAAGTCGGCCCACTTCCGCAGGTCCTTGCGCGGGTTGGGGGCCCCGTCGCGCTCGATGGCGAGGGCCCGCAGGGCCAGCGCGTGCTCGGCGGACAGGACCATCGTGAGGTCCGGCGCGAAGCGGTAAGCCCACGCGGCGACCTCCGCGAGGATCTGGTCCCCGGGCAGGGTGGCGACGTAGTCGGCGCAGATGTCGTCGAGCTTGACCATGTCGACCAGGGGCCCGGCGGTGCCGCATTCGGAGAGCCTGATCGGCGCGGCCAGCGCCTGATCCAGCGGCATCTCGGCCAGCCGGCCGTTGGCCAGGCCGCGCAGGTAGTACTGCACGGCCGGCGCCGGGAAGCCCTGCTCGATGTAGAAGGTGACGGTGGCCTCGGGGTCCCGGCGCTTGGACAGCTTGCGGCGGCTCCCGCCTTCCTGCTTCATCAGGGCGGCGATGTGCGCGTACCTGATCCGCTCGAAGCCCAGGGCGTCGAACAGCTGGAGGTGGAGCGGGACCGAGGAGATCCACTCCTCGCCGCGCAGGACCAGGGTGATCCGCATCAGGTGGTCGTCGACGGCGTGCGCGAAGTGGTAGGTCGGCAGCCGGGGCTCGGCGTCGCTGCTCTTGAGGATCACCGCGTCGTTCCGGTTGTCGTCCATGGTCAGCTCGCCGCGGATCGCGTCGGTGAAGCTGACCCGGGCTCCCCCGATCCCCGGCGAGCGGAACCTGACCACGTACGGGTCACCGGCGGCCAGCCGCTCGGTCACCTGCTCCTCGGGAGCGTCGCGCCAGATGGCCCACTTGCCGTAATAGCCGGGCAGGGCACCCGCCGCCCGCTGCTGGGCGGTGATCTCCTCGAGTTCCTGCTTGGTCGCGAAGCACGGGTAGGCCAGGCCGCGGCGGAGCAGGTCGCGGACGTAGGTCAGGTAGATCTCCGCCCGCGCGGACTGCGTGTACGGGCCGTAGCGGCCGGTCGCGTCGTCCTCGTCCGGCTCGATGGAGAAGTACGCGAACGCCTCCGCGAACTGCTCGGCGGCGCCCTCGGCCAGGCGGGCCTGATCGGTGTCTTCGAGGCGGACCAGGTAGATGCCGCCGGTCTGCCTGGCGATGTCGACGTTGATGGTCGCCGTGTAGACGCCGCCGAGGGTCAGGAAGCCGGTCGGGCTCGGCGCCAGGCGGGTGACTTCCGCCCCCGCGGGCAGGTCGCGCGGCGGGTAACGGCGCTCCCAGTGTTCCGGCTCGGGCAGGTCGGGCGGGAACAGCGAATCGATGACACTGTGACTGAGCATAAGAAGACGACTCCGGACGTCGTGCAATCAGGACCGCAAGCAGGCTACCCCCGGAGCCGGCGCCGTACAGACCGGGGAACCATATGCGCATCGGTGCGGCGGTGATCGGACGACGGAATGCCGACCGGAAAGGCCACTGGCCGGCCGGGTCCGGTGCGCTGCAGCTTTCGTGACGGCCCCGGGGACGGATCCGGGGACGACTGCGGCCACAGCTTGCGAACCCGGCCAGCGTCGGGTGATGAACTCCCTCGCGACGTTCAACGACCGAAGGTCCGAACAAGTTCGTGGAATCGACGCCGGACGGCAACCTGAATGCGAGCCGAATCTTGGCTGGAAGTAAAGCCTGACGGGGCCCCGCGGTCAGCCTTCCCAGTTCGAGTCGTCCCGGTGGAAGTACTTGGCGTCCTCTTCCACCTGGGCGACGTCGGCGGCCGCATCCTGCTCGATCTTCTCGAGCTTGGGGTCCTCGTACCGGTAGCGGACCAAGCTGTGCTTCGGCTTCGGCCGGTCCGCGGGCTTGCGGCGGAGCCACGAGAAGATGCCCATGACCAATCATTTTAGCAACGCGCGGCGTTTAGGCCGGTCGTCGCTGTGCGAGACCGGGCCGACACGCCGGGGCGGCGGGATGCGAGCTTTGCCAGGTCACGACCCGTAGAGTCGGGGCGGAGCCGGATGATCAACCTCTGCCGCCTTGAGTGCGGAATGCGGAAGGGAGCGACCCCGATGGGGTATACGCGCGTGCGGGTCTTCCTGGCGGCCGGGGTGACGGCGCTCACCGCAGCCGCGACCATGCTGGCCGTACCGGCCGCCGCGGGAGCCGCGATGCTCCGGCCGCCGGCGGCGGCCCTGCACACCGTGACACACGCCAAGAAGACGCCCGGCGACCTGTACTACGTGGCGGGCGGGTACATCGTCCGGGTGCCGGTCAGCGGCGGAGCGGCGAAGCGCGTCGTCCACGTCGGCAACGTCAGCGTCACCGGGATCGCGATCACGGATAACCGGCTGTTCTGGGTGACGCTCACCGGCGCGAACGACGCGATCAGCTACGTCGCGCTGAAGGGCGCGCCGAAGGCGCACATGCTGGTCGGCGGGCTGTCCTTCCCGGTCGGGCTCGTCGCCGCGGGCGGCTGGCTCTACTGGGCCGACGAGAACGCGATCGGCCGGGTCCGCCCGAACGGCAAGCAGCTCAGCCGGCGGTTCATCAAGCTGCCGCAGGAAAGCGGCGGCGGGGTGGCCAACGGGCTGGCGACCGACGGCCATCACCTGTTCTTCAGCCGGTGCCAGGGCGCCGAGGTCGGCCGGGCCAACTTCGGCGGCGGCGGCCTGGCGTACATCAAGCTCCCCAAGGGATCCTGCCCGCAGGGGCTGACGGTCGGCGGCGGCGAGCTGTACTGGGCCCAGATAGGCGGCTACGTGGGCCGCGCGACGACCCAGGGCACGCATATCGCCAGCAAGTGGCTTAACATCCACACCAGCCAGGGCCCGTTCAACCTGGCCGCGGACAACGCCGACATCTACTGGGACTGGGGCGGCGTGGCCGGGAGCCCGATCCACGTCGGCCAGGCACACGTCAGCGGGCGCGCTGCCAACAAGAGCATCTTCCTCGGCCAGGGCGCGTTCCTGCTTACCTCCCCCGGCGCCAACGCCTGACCGTGAGAGGAAGTCGCCCGTGACCACTGGCCGCCCTCCCCATGCGCACCGTCCGGCAGCCCGGCCGGGCATCCGGTTCATCGGATGGTACGCGTCACCGCGCCGTAGGGTCGGCGACCCTGGCCAGGAAGAGCGGTTCCCCGGTGGTGCTGTCGGTCACCAGGATGAGGTAGGGACGGTCGAAGTGGAGCTGCGGGAACACGGGCCGGGCGGCGGTCGGCTCGATACCGACGGCGGTCGCGGAGCTGGCCGTGGTGCCCTGCTCCCCCACCTGCAACGTGTCCGCCTGCTGGACCAGGCCGATGCAGCAGGCCTGCGGCGACAGCGCGTGGAAGTCGGCGGACGGGGTGAACGCGACGCCCATGCCGAGCCCGGCCAGCAGGGACTTCATGCTGACGTTGACGGAGAGGTTAACCCGCGGCAGCGCAATGCCCCGGGACACGACGCCCGGCGAGCCCGCCGCCAGGGCGGTGGTCATGGTGCCGAGGGTCGCCGTGGTCGGCATGGCGCACGCGGCGGCGCCGACGGGCGGTAGCAGCGCGACCATGGCCAGCTTGCCGCCGCGGTACGGGAGGCGGGCCGCGGTCCACCCGGCCTGGCTGACCGTCTGGTACGGGCCGCCCTGCATGAACTGGGCGGTGACCTGCCGCGCGGCGGCGGTCGTGAACGACCCGGGGCTGGTCTGGGCGGCCGCGAACGGCGTGGCCCACGCGGCGTGCAGGTACAGCGCATCGGTCAGCACCCAGCCGATGCCGTTCAGCGAGCCGGGGGCGAGCAGCCGCGGGATCTGCCCGCGGGTCGCGTCGGCGACGGCCCGGTCGATCTCGGCGACGGCCCGGTCGGGGTTGCTCAGCAGGGGCGCTTGCGCCAGGCCGGCGTCGTAGCCGGTGGCCACGGCGTTCAGGTAACTGGACAGGGTGGTCAGCGTGGGGTCGGCCCACACCTGGTCGCTGCCGGCCACCGTCACCCCCGGGCCGTCCAGGCCGCGCAGCGCCGCCGACCGCGCCTGCAACCCGGCCTCCAGCGCCTGCCTGGTCGAGGCAGGCAGGTGCAGCACCGCGGCCATGGCCGCAGCGGTGCCGCCGCCCGCCCCGAGGTAGGCCATGCCCAGCCCGCTGGCCAGGCTGGACGGCGACAGCACCAGATTGGCCTGCGGATGCGCCTGGCACCACGCATCCAGCACGTTTAGCCCGAACGCCGTGTCCGCGGCCCCGTACGGCCGGGGGTCGGCCAGCGGCTCCCGCAGGGCCACGCCGTGCACAATGACCGGCGCCGGCGGTGGCGGCGCGGCCGACCCGCACCCGGCCAGGGCCAGGGCCGTGACGCCGACCAGCGTGGCGGCGCGCAGTTCGTTGGTGATGCGGATCCGATTCTTAGTCATGCGCATGGGACGGAGCGCGGGTGCGCCCCGGTTTCATGCGCACGGTAACGTTCCGGCCACGCGACCCGCTGGCCGGAAACCAGGGT
Source organism: uncultured Actinomycetes bacterium (assembly GCA_963795795.1). Lineage (GTDB taxonomy): Bacteria > Actinomycetota > Actinomycetes > Streptosporangiales > Streptosporangiaceae > Palsa-504. The sequence goes on from CAWCJS010000009.1 coordinate 125,900, forward strand.
GAGCTCGGGATCTCGCGGCGTCGCTGGCCGCGCTGATCGGCGTCTTCCGCCGGGGTCGGCCGCCCCGCACAATGATGGTGAGGCCGGTCTGGAAATGGACCGGGCACGGGTTCGCTCCCGGTCACACGACGATCGCGGGGTAATGCACCGGGGAGGTGAGGCGACGCGGGTGGGGCACCACCGCTCGTTCGGGATAATGAGAATTGTGGGAGTTCAGGGCCCGGCCGACATGGTCCGCGCGCGGATCGGCTCGGCGATCTTCGGGCTGGTCGCCGGGCCGCGGAGCGCGTCGCACGGGCGGGTGCTCCGGGAGCCCGGCGAGCGGTGGTTCGCCGAGGACCGGCCGATCCGCCAGGTGCACGGGGACGCGTCGATGTTCATCGGCGGGATCCGGGCGCTGCTGCTGCAGTCGCTGCACCCGCTGGCCATGGCGGCGATGGCCGACCACTCGGACTACCGCGGCGACCCGTGGGGGCGGCTGCAGCGGACCGGTTTCTTCCTGGCCGTCACCACGTACGGCCGGGAGAGCGACGCGCGCGAGGCGATCGCGCGGGTCCGGGCGATCCACGAGCGGGTCACCGGGATCGCGCCCGACGGGCGGCCGTACGCGGCCACCGACCCGAGCCTGCTGACCTGGGTGCATCTTGCCGAGGTGGACAGCTTCCTGGCCGCCCATGCCCGCTACGGCAGCAGCCGGCTGGATCAGGCCGGGCGTGACGGCTACGTCGCCGACATGGCCAGGATCGGGGTTGAGCTCGGCGTGCCGGACCCGCCTTTGTCTCAGGCCGAGCTCGCGGACCGGATCGGGGCCTACCGGGGCGAGCTGGCCGCCACCCCGCAATCCCGCGAGGCGGCGCGGTTCCTGCTGCTGCAGCCTCCGCTCCCCGCGATCGGGCGGGCGCCCTACGGGGTGCTCGCCGCGGCATCGGTCTCGCTGCTGCCGGGCTGGGCCCGCGGGCTGCTGCACCTGCCCCGCCTGCCGGTGACCGAGACCCTGCTGGTCCGCCCGGCCGGGCAGGCCATGGTCCAGGCGATCCGCTGGGCCACCAGCGCGCCGCGCCCGGCTCCGGCCGCGTAGCCGGGAGCCCGGGGTGGGTCCTGCCTGCTACCGGCCAGGTTGTAGTTTTGCTGGATCGGGTACCCGCACCCGTAAGGTCATAACCAGGAGAGATGACGATGTTCAGCGCAGACATTGTTGGTGACCCGGCCGAGACGAGCCTCCCGGAACTGGCCAAGTGGGTCCGCGAGATCGCGGAGCTGACCAAGCCCGACGACGTCGTCTGGTGTGACGGGTCGGCCGACGAGTGGGAGCGGATGACCGGCCTGCTGGTCGAGAAGGGGACCTTCACGCGGCTGAATCCGCAGCTGCGCCCGAACAGCTTCTGGTGCGTGTCCGACCCCGGGGACGTGGCGCGCGTCGAGGACCGCACGTTCATCTGCGCGGAGAAGGAAGAGGACGCGGGCCCGACCAACAACTGGATCGCTCCCGACGAGATGCGCCAGACGTTCGCGGAGATCTTCGACGGCGCCATGCGCGGGCGCACCATGTACGTGATCCCGTTCTCCATGGGCCCGATCGGCAGCAGCATCGCCCAGCTCGGCGTCGAGATCACCGACTCGCCGTACGTCGTCGCCTCGATGCGGATCATGACCAGGATGGGCACGGCGGCGCTGCGCTCGATCGAGGAGACCGGGTCGTTTGTGCGGGCCGTCCACTCGGTCGGCGCGCCCCTGGAGCCGGGGCAGGCGGACGTGCCGTGGCCCTGCAACACGGTCAAGTACATCTCCCACTTCCCCGAGACCAGGGAGATCTGGTCCTACGGGTCCGGATACGGCGGGAACGCGCTGCTCGGCAAGAAGTGTTACGCGCTGCGGATCGCCTCGGTCATGGCGCGGGACGAGGGCTGGCTGGCCGAGCACATGCTGATCCTCAAGCTGACTCCCCCGTCCGGATCGCCGCGGTACGTGGCGGGGGCCTTCCCGTCGGCGTGCGGCAAGACCAACCTGGCCATGATCCAGCCGACCGTCGCGGGGTGGAAGGCCGAGACCATCGGCGATGACATCTGCTGGATGCGGTTCGGGTCGGACGGGCGCCTGTACGCCATCAACCCCGAGGCGGGGTTCTTCGGCGTGGCGCCGGGCACCGGCCTGAAGACCAACGCCAACGCGGTCGCCGCCATGTGGGGCAACAGCATCTTCACCAACGTCGCCCTGACCGACGACGGCGACGTGTGGTGGGAGGGCCTGACCGACGAGCCGCCCGCGCACCTGATCGACTGGAAGGGCCGGGACTGGACGCCCGGGTCTGCGTCGGGTGAGCCGGCGGCCCACCCCAACGCCCGGTTCACCACGCCGGCCGATCAGTGCCCGGTTATCGCCCCGGAGTGGGACGATCCCGCGGGCGTGCCGATCTCGGCGATCTTGTTCGGCGGGCGGCGGGCTTCCACGGTGCCGCTGGTCACCGAGTCGTTCGACTGGGACCACGGGGTGTTCCTCGGCGCCAACGTGGCCTCGGAGAAGACCGCCGCCGCCGAGGGCACGGTGGGCGAGCTGCGCCGCGACCCGTTCGCGATGCTGCCGTTCTGCGGGTACAACATGGGCGACTACTTCGGGCACTGGCTGTCGGTGGGCGCGGGGGCCGACCCGGCGTTGCTGCCGCGGCTGTTCTACGTGAACTGGTTCAGGAAGGACGCCAGCGGGCGGTTCGTGTGGCCGGGGTTCGGCGAGAACAGCCGGGTGCTGAAGTGGATCGTCCAGCGGCTGAGCGGGGAGGCCTCGGCGGCTAGGACCCCGATCGGGTTCTTGCCCACGCGGGACTCGCTGGATCTTGATGGGCTGGACATCAGCGCCTCGGACTTGGATTTGCTGCTCTCGGTCGATACCGAGGCCTGGAAGCGGGAGGCGGAGCAGATTCCCGAGTTCTTCCGGATGTTCGGCACGCACCTGCCGCTGCGGCTCTGGGCGCTGCACAAGGAACTCCTGGACCGCCTGGACGGCGCCGACTGAGTCGTCCCTGGGGTCGGGTTAGGGGCGTCGTCCTGGGGTAGGCGGGCGGCGCTGGTCTTGGGTCCATACCCAGAGGTGGGCGGGCTCCAGCGTCGTCTGGACTACCTCGGCCAGGTCGTCTCTTACCGCGTCCAGGTCCACCGCGTCCTTGAGCCGGGCCGCGAACGCGGCGACCGTGCGCTCGGCGTCGTACCTGGCCCGGTTGAACCGCCGGTCGACCTGCTTCTGCACTCGTCGCCGCACCGGATTGAACAGCGCCGCCGCGACCAGCGTGGCGGCAGCCACCCCCACCGTGCTGTGGAACTTCAGCACCTCCGTGGCCAGCAGCACCAGCCCGGCGTACACCCCGACTAGCAGGCCGGTGACGATCGCGTAGGCCACGGTCCGTGAGATGACCCGGTCGATGTCGTACAGCCGGTACCGCAGGATGGCGATGCCGATGGCCACCGGGACGAGCGCGACGCCCCCGGTGCTCACCGCGTTCTGCAGGTTGGTGGCCGCGTCGCCCGTGCCCATGATCTGCTCGAGCGGAATCTCGGCGAGCAGGGCCACGACGATCAGGGCGCCGGCGTAGACCAGCCACTTCAGCTGAGCGCGTTCGGCCGTGCTGGCGCGCCGGTACCGGAACGCCAGGGACACGATCGCGGCCAGGCCCGTGGCGGCGATCAGCCCTTCGCCGCCGGCCGCCATGACCTTGAAGATGTCCCCGGCCGGGCCGGTCACGCCGACCGGGTTCGGCGGCGGGGGGCTGTCCGAGAGGATCGTGGGAGCGAACGCGTTGCCCAGCACCCACCCGGCCAGGCCTGCCCCCGCGGCCCAGGCCACCGGCCGCCAGCGGCGGGAGGGCAGATGCCCGGTGGGAAACAGCAGCACGACGAACACGCACAGCCCGAGGCCCACGAACCAGGTCCAGCCCAGCCAGTTGCCCAGGGCCAGCGTCCGGGGGAAGTGCGCCAGCAATATGGTGAGGATCCCTAGCGAGTACACCAGGCCGCTCACGGACAACAGCCATCCGATGGGGTTCTCCGGCCGCTTCCACGCCAGCAGCGCGCCGACCGTGGCGAAGGCGGTGACGAAGGCGAGCGCCACCACCCAGTCCGCCCCGTTGCCGCCCTGGTTGGCTAGCTTGGCGGGCAGCGGGTGGGAGGCGTTGTAGCCCCCCGAGGCCGCGGTCACCGCCATCGTGACGGCCCAGATTGACCACGCGCGCCAGAACGCTGCGGGGGTCATGCCTCACCTCTTGAGCCGAACTCAGGCCTGCTGGCATCTGTCCTGAGGGACACGCTACGACTCGACCGTTCCCGCATCGTTACGGCAATCGAGGGCGTTTCACTCATTGTAGGACGGTGAGTTATGGCGTGGCCTTATTTACGGCTTGGTATCGTGAGCCTGTGACGGCCGTAGCGGAAACGAACGAACCCGGCGGGGAGGTCACCGCCTGGTCGGCGCGGCTGCGGCACCTGATCGTCACCATCTACGGGCTCTACGCCCGGTCCGACGGCGGCTGGCTGTCGATCGCCGTCCTGATCCGGCTGCTCGCCGACCTGGGGGTGGACGAGCCTGCGGTTAGGTCGGCGATCTCCCGGCTGAAGCGGCGCGGGATCCTGCTCGCGCGCCGGCAGGACGGATCGGCGGGGTACCAGCTTTCGGCCGAGGCGCTGGCCATCCTGCGCGAAGGTGACGCGCGGATCTTCCGCACGCACCGGGCCACGCTCGCCGACGGCTGGCTGCTCGCGGTGTTCTCGGTGCCGGAATCCGAGCGCCACCGGCGGCACGTGCTGCGTTCGGAGCTGGCCGGGCTGGGGTTCGGGATGGTGGCCCCCGGGGTGTGGATCGTGCCCGCCCATCCGCAGGACACCACCGCCGAGACCCTTTCGCGACTCGGACTCGACGCTTATGCGGACCTGTTTCATGCGGATCACCTGGCTTTCGGCGATCCGGCGGCCAAGATCCGGCGTTGGTGGGACCTGGACGAGCTGGAGCGTCGCTACCAGGCGTTCTTGCAGGTGTACGAGCCGTCGTTGCGGCGGTGGGAGCTCGGGTCCGGGGAGGTCGGGTCCGCTGGGGGGCGTGTCTTGTCCGGTGAGGGGCGCGAGGCGTTCGCCGATTACGTGCGCGCGCTCACCGACTGGCGGCGGCTGCCGTACTCCGATCCGGGGCTGCCGGCCGAACTGCTCCCGCCCGACTGGATCGGGTTGCGCGCCGCGGAGGCGTTCTTTACCCTTCGGTCGCTGCTCGAGGAACCGGCCCGGAGCCTACGTCGGCAGGTCATCAGCGGTTGACCGCGGCGACGCCCTGGATCTCGACCAGCGCCTCGGGGACCCACAGCCTGGTTACGCCCACGCCGGCCATCGCCGGGTACTCCGTTCCCGCCAGCTTGCGCCAGACCGCGCCGATTTCCTTGCCGTGCGCCTGGTAGTCCTCGACGTCGATGATGTACAGCGTCACGCTCACTAGGTCTTCCGGCCGCCCGCCCGCCGCGGCCAGGGCGGTGAGCAGGTTGGCCAGGGCCTGCTCGAACTGCGCCACGACGCCGCCGGCGACGACCTTCCCCCCTCGGTCTATCCCGATCTGGCCGGCCAGGAAGACCATGCGGCGTTCGGTCACCGATACCGCGTGCGAGAAGCCGGACGGCCGGGCAAGCTCGTCCGGGTTGATCCGCTCCACCGTCATAAGCGCACCCTAGTTCCGCCCGCCACGGGGGTCGGCATCGGGGGCTTGAGCCAGGATCCGGTCCCGTGTCTTCCAGGGGATCTTGGAAGATCGGTGCTGGACGGAATTTTAGGCGCTGTATTCGACGCCTGTGCTTCCGTCTGGCACGGATCATCCGCGGTATTTCCGTACTATAGCGTATTCTTGACGATCGTACGGTAATCGCCATATCATCGGGTGTAGGGGCAGGAACGGGCCGACCGGTAACGGAAGGATTAGCCCGGGCGGGCACGGAAGGAGCGGGTGCGGTGCGGATCGCGGTCCTTGGCGGCGGGCCCGGCGGCCTGTACTTCGCGGCTCTGGCCAAGCAGCTCGACCCTCGGCACGAGATCACCGTCTGGGAGCGCAACGCGGCCGACGACACCTTCGGTTTCGGGGTGGTGTTCTCCGACGAGACGCTCGGCGGCATCGAGCACGCCGACATCGAGATCTTCCACGCGATGCGGCGTGAATTCGCCCGGTGGGACGACATCGACGTGCACCGGCGCAGTACTACCTTTACCTCGGGCGGGCACGGCTTCGCCGCGATGAGCCGCAAGCGCCTGCTGGCCATCCTGCAGGACCGTTGCGCCAAGCTGGGGGTGCGGGTCCTGTTCCACACCGAGGCCCCGGACGCGGAGCTGCTGTCGGCCAGCCATGATCTCGTGGTCGCGGCCGACGGCGGGAACTCGGTGACCCGGGCCCGCTTCGCCGGGACCTTCGCGCCCGACCTGGAGCGCAGACGGTGCAAGTACATCTGGCTCGGGACCAGCCTGGTCTTCGACGCGTTCAAGTTCTACGTCCTGGACACCCCGGCCGGCGTCATGCAGGTGCACGGGTACCCGTACAGCGATCAGGCCAGCACCTTCATCCTGGAGATGCACGAGGACGTCTGGCAGCGGGCTGGGTTCGCCGAGTTTGCCGCCCTGGCCGAGGGACTCCCGCCGGGTCGCAGCGACGAGCAGACCATCGAGCAGATCAGGGAGCTGTGCGCCGACATCCTGGACGGGCACGACGTGGTCGGAAACAACTCCCGGTGGATCAGCTTCGGCACCGTCCGGTGCGCCACCTGGCGGCACGGCAACGTCGTGCTGCTCGGTGACGCCGCGCACACCGCGCACTTCTCCATCGGCTCGGGCACCAAGCTCGCGATGGAGGACGCCCTGGCGCTGGCCGCCTGCCTGCACGAGGAATCCGGTCGCGGCGTCGCCGAGGCTCTGGCCGCCTACGAGGAGGAACGCCGGCCGGTGGTCGCCTCGACTCAGCGCGCTGCCCAGGCCAGCCTGGAGTGGTTCGAGAACATCGGCCAGTACGCCGACCAGGACCCCCACCAGTTCGCGTTCAACATCATGACCCGGAGTCGGCGGGTGACCTACGACAACCTCAGGTTGCGCGACCCGGAGTTCGTATCCGACATGGACCGCTGGTTCGCGGACAGCCAGGAATCCGGGCGGGACCCGTCACCGGACTGCCCGCCGATGTTCCAGCCCTTCCGCCTGGGCCGCCTGGAGCTGGCCAACCGGGTCATCGTCTCCGCGATGGACATGTACTCGGCCGAGGACGGCGTGCCTGGCGACTTCCACCTAGCCCACCTGGGCAGCAAGGCGCTGGGCGGCGCCGGGCTGGTGATGACCGAGATGGTCTGCGTCTCCCCCACCGGGCGGATCACGCCGGGGTGTACGGGGATCTACACCGCTGAGCAGGAGGAATCCTGGCGGCGCATCACCGCGTTCGTCCACGCCCACAGCCGGGCGAAGATCGGGATCCAGCTCGGGCACTCCGGCCGGAAGGGCTCGACCAGGCTCATGTGGGAGGGCATGGACGACCCGCTGCCCGATGGCAACTGGGAAGTGTGCGGTCCCTCCCCCCTCCCCTACGCGGCCAAGAGCCAGACCCCGCGCGAGCTGACCTTGGACGACCTGGCGGCAATCAGGGAGCAGTTCACCGACGCGGCCCGGGCGGCCGCGCGGGCCGGCTTCGACCTGCTCGAGCTGCACTGCGCGCATGGCTACCTGCTGTCCTCCTTCCTGTCTCCGCTCACGAACCAGCGCACCGATCGCTACGGCGGATCGCTGGCCAACCGGCTCCGCTACCCGCTTGAGGTGTTCGACGCGATCCGCGCGGTCTGGCCGGAAGACCGGCCGATGACGGTGCGGGTCTCGGCCACTGACTGGCACCCGGGCGGGGTGGACATCGACGACGCGATCGAGATCGCCCGCGCGTTCGCTGAGCACGGCGCGGACGGTATCGATGTGTCGACAGGGCAGGTGGTGAGCGAGGAGCGGCCGGCGTTCGGGCGCAGCTACCAGACACCGTTCGCGGACCGCATCCGCAACGAGATCGGCCGCAAGTACGGCATCGCCGTGATCGCGGTCGGCGCGATTTCCTCGTACGACGACGTGAACTCGATCATCCTGGCGGGCCGCGCCGACCTGTGCGCGCTCGGCCGGACGCACCTGTACGACCCGCAGTGGACGCTGCATGCCGCCGCCGAGCAGGGGTACGCGGGCCCCGGCGCCGTCTGGCCCGACCCGTTCGCGGCGGGCAACCGTAAGCCGCAGTCCGGGCGGACCGACGGGCCCCGGCCGCGGCTTGAGCTGATCCGGGCCGGCGAGCCGCGGACCGCGCACGCCCGCTGGCGTCCTGGTGAGCCCGCGGTACCGGGTCCTGGCGAGCCGATGGCGAAGGACCCCGGTGAGCCTGCGGTTCCTAGTGCGTGGAGCGCTCCGTGAACGCCTTCGCGTTGACCGCGGAGCAGCGGTCGTTTACCGAGCAGGTGCGCGCCGTGGCGGCCGAGCGGCTGCGGCCTCTGGCCGAGGCCGGTGCCCCGGGCCGGGTGAACCGCGAGCTGATCAAGGCGATGGGCGACCTGGGGCTGCTCGCCAGGTTGTTCGGCGATGCGGAGTCCCGCGAGGCGGCCGCGACCGACCTGTGCCTGCTCAGGGAGTCGCTGGCGACCGTCAGCACCGAGGCGGAAACCGCGCTCGCGCTGCAGGGCCTGGGCGCTTACCCGATCCTGCAGTCCGGGCTCCCGGACGCCGTCGACCGCTGGCTGCCCGCGATCGCCGCCGGTGACGCCGTGCCGGCGTTCGCCCTGACCGAGCCCGAGGCCGGCTCCGACGCGGGTGCGCTGGCCCTGGTTGCGGAGCGGGACGGGGATGGCTGGCGGCTGACCGGGGAGAAGATCTGGATCTCTAACGCGCCCGAAGCCGACGTGTACACCGTATTCGCCCGGACCACTCCCGAGGCGGGAGCGCGCGGGGTGAGTGCGTTCGCGGTCCCCGGCGACCGGCCCGGCCTGAGTGGCGAGCACCTGGACATGATGAGCCCGCACCCGATCGGCCGCCTGGTCTTCGACGGAGTTCCGGTCGAGGCGACTGAGCTCCTCGGTGAGCTGGACCGAGGCTTCCGGGTCGCGATGCGCACGCTGGACTTGTTCCGGCCCAGTGTCGGCGCGTTCGCGGTCGGCATGGCCCAGGCCGCCATCGACGCCGCGGTGCAGCACGCGGGGACCCGGACCGCGTTCGGCGGGCCGCTTAAGGACCAGCAGGCCGTCTCGCACCTGCTGGCCGAGATGGCCACCCGGACTGAGGCCGCCCGGCTGCTGGTGTACGCGGCCGCGGGCAGCTACGACGCGGGCGAGAAGCGGATCGCCGCGAAATCCGCGATGGCCAAGCTGTTCGCGACCGAGACCGCCCAGTTCGTAGTGGACGCGGCGGTACAGATTCACGGGGCCCGCGCGCTGCGCCAGGGCCACCTGCTCGAGCACCTGTACCGCGAGGTCCGCGCCCCTCGTATCTACGAGGGCGCCTCGGAGGTACAGCGCACGATCATCGCTCGGGAGTTGTATCGCTGAGGCGCTTTACCGCTCCGGCGTTCGGGCCACGGAGGGGCCGGATCGGCTCTCGTTCACGAGCTGGTACAGGGCGTGGTCCTGCCATTCACCGGCGATTTTGAGGTAGGCCGGCGCCACGCCGAAGCGGACGAACCCGTTGCGTTCCAGGACGCGCTGCGACCTGACGTTGTGCATCAGGGTTCCGGCCTGGATGCGGTGTAGCCCCTGTTCCTCGAAGGCCACCCTGATCATGTCGCGCACGGCCGCGGTGGCCAGACCGCGCCCGTTCGCGGCGGCACTGAGCCAGTAGCCGAGGTGGCACGACTGGAACGCGCCGCGCACGATGTCGTTGAGCGTGATGCGGCCGGCGACGCGGTCTTCCTCGTCGAGGATGCCGAACCCGCAGCCCGGCCCGATGACGACCGGCCCCCGACCGATCACCGGCACCGACTTCAGTTCCTCCACACCGCAGCACGGCTCACCTTCGGTACGCAAGGGGATCGGTCGGGCGGATCCAGTAAATATCGGACCTGACTCCTAAGGCCCCAAGTTCGATATGCTGCGTAGCTTCTCCGGTTTGAGCTGCGTGACTGTTGATCACGCTGCAGTGTCGCGTGGAGTAATCGATGACTCAAAGAGAGATAGCGCCGAACCGGACGCCGTCGGCTTCTACGAACAATGCGGTTTCCCAACGTTGCACCGGACCCTTGGCTCGTGTGGGCAGCCGAATGAGACCGATCCAGGCGCTCAACTCCGCTGGCGGCGAGGCGGACTCCGTACGTGAACTTTCGGTCACTGCGACTGGCCGGTGCTCGGCCAACGATCGGTCCGCAGCTGCGGCGACCCGCGCGGTGATCCGCCCTTCGAGCCGATGAACCAGGGCACCCATCCCGAAGAGCTGCCGGCCGAGGTCCTGGACGACGTGGCCAGCGTGGTCGGGGCAGAGGTCACTCTTCTCAGTCGCCTACGCGGAGGCGTCAATGGGGGTGCCATGCGCGTCCAGTTGGCCGGAAGGGCAAATGCAGTGCTCAAAGCAGTGCCCCGGGCACACCCCAACCACCTGGACGAGACGTTGCGAGCCCAGAGAGTGGTCGAGCACATGCGTAGGCGCGGGTATCCCACCCCGGCCTGGCTCGGAGTGGGCGCCACAGCCACTCATGTATGGCATCTGATGGACTTCGTTGACGCGGCTCCCGCGCCAGAGCTGACCCCGTCCCTCGTTGAGCAGCTGATGGAGATCATCGAACTCCAGGCTGGCCAAGCCTCCGAGCCCTACGACCACTGGTTGTACGCCTGGCGGGTCGCCACCGGTCAGGAATCGGCTGTCGCCGGGCTGGATTTCAACGAGACGCCGGAGCAGTCGCTTCTCCGCCAGTCCGTGGCCGGGCTCTCGGGGTATTCCTCCGTGGTGTCGGCCTTGGTCGAGCGCCTGCGGCTCGTGTGTGCCGACGTCCCACCACCACGAGAGGCACCTGACATGGTCCATGCCGATCTCTCAACCCCCAGCAATGTCCTGGTCCGTGACGGAGCGGTGGTGGCGGTCGTGGATATCGGGAACGCAGGTAGCGGCACGCGGGCGACTGATCTCACCACCCTCGTGTGGTACACCTTCCGGGATCCGCAGCTGGACGGTGTCCGAAGGCGGCTGTGGACGAGAATCCTCGTCCTGGTCGGCTGGGAGGGGGCGGCGGTGCTCGCAGCGACACAGATCCTCCATATGCTCGAGGTCCCCATCCGTCACGGGCGCCACGATGTCGTTCCAGGGGTGGTCAAGCGCGGCCATCGCGCCCTCGACGAGCTGAACGCGCTTCGCTAACTGTCGCCGGTGGAGATGGCGTGCGAAATGGGGACCTCCGACTGCTATCAGCCGGCATAACGCGCAACATCCACCTTGAGGTTCGAAGCCGCTGGTGGCTGGCGGCTTCGAGGCAGCCGCCGCCGCGTGTCCGCCTGCGCGTAGCCTGCTACCGTGGCTGACTTTGTAATCAGGGAATGGAATCTGGCGCCTTACCCGGGGGATCAGGCGCCGCCTCACGTACACCACGGCTCTGATGAGGCCTTCTACGTGCTGGACGGCGAGCTGGAGGTGCTGGAGGGTGGGGAACGGCGGATCCTGGCGGCTGGGGAACTGGCTTATATTCCGGCAGGCACGGTGCACACGTTTGCCAACCGGGGACCGGGCCACACCCGGATCCTGGTGGTGATGACCCCGGAAATCGCCGAGCTCATCACTGCCCTCCATAGCGAGCCCGGCATCTCCCCCGACGTCATATGGGCTAGGTACAACGCCTCGGTGGTTCCTGGCTAGTCAGACAGGAGCTCGTGGGAGGCGGCCATTGCTTGGTCCAGGGTGGCGGAATCGGACTTGAGCTGGGCGAACAGGGCGGCGACGGCTGGGTTTACCGCTGCCTCGAAGATCTCGGGGATGCCACGGCGCTGGACGTCTAGGATCGGCTCGGCGGCGCGGTAGTCCAGAAGCCAGCGGACGTGGAGCAGCTCGGCGAAGCGGCCGGGCCACCGGGCTAGGGGGCCGGTTACCGTCAGCGGACGGCGAAGGGCTTGCGGGGTGTCTATCACCAGGCCCGATGCGCCGCCGTACGGGTCGCGGCCGGCGAAGTGCAGGCGGGTGAAGGTGGCCTGGACTGCGGCACCTAGGCACATGCAGCAGGGCTCAAGGGTGGTCAGCAGGAGGTGGTCTTCGTAGTGGCGGCCGGGCGGGAGCAGGGCTAGCGCGTTGATCTCCGCGTGCGCGATGTGGCAGTAGCTGAGCTGGCGATCGGCCTCGGCGTTCTCGTAGCGTCGGCCGCGGCCTTCGGCGACGATCTCACCGACCGAGTCGGTGACCACCGCGCCCACCGGCGTCGTTCCGGCCAGGAAGCTCTGCCAGGCCTGCTCCAGGGCACGCTGCCACGCTGCATCTAGTTCCACACGAGCATTTTCCCCGATCAGGCCGACTGGGTTCAGGACCACTGACCGGCATCGATTGGTATCATCTACTGGTATCATTGCCTTCATGGCGATGACTTTGCGGCTGGCCGACGATGAGGCCGAGGCGCTGCGCCGGCGGGCTCAGCTCGAGCAGCGATCGATGCAGGAGGTGGCCCGGCAGGCGATCCGGGAGTACGTCGAGAACCATAGCCGCGCCGAATTGCTCGAGCGCGTGCTCGATGAGGACCTGCCCCGGTACGCCGAGGCGCTGGAGCGGCTCGGCCAGTGATCTTCCTGACCTTGCCCGAGCTGCTCTACGTGGCTGAGCGCACCCTCGGGACCGGGTTCACCGTGCGCGACTACGGCTTGCTCGAGGCCGCCCTCGCCCGTCCCCAGGCAACTGCGTTCGGGAAGGACGCCTACCCGACGCTCGACGCCAAGGCCGCCGCCCTGCTGCACTCGCTAGCCCGGAATCACGCTCTCGTGGACGGCAATAAGAGACTGGCGCTGGCCGCGGTAATCGCCTTCTACGGGCTCAACGGCCGACGGCTCACGCTGACCAACGACGCCGCCTACGACCTCGTGATGCAGGTGGCCGCCGGACAACTCGACCAGGTGGACGACATCAGCGCGGTCCTTCAGTCCGCCACTGAGCCGCGAAGCTGACGGGCTGAACGTCAGCTGTTGTGCTCGATGAACCAGTTCAGGATTATGCGGCCGGCGCCCTGGTCGGGCTGGGGTTCGTGGTTCCGGAGGCAGCTCCAGGTGCGCGGGTTGATCGTGGTGGGATCACCCAAGTCGAGCCAGGACTTGATCATGTAGCCGGGCTGGAGCTGGTAGATGTCCAGGCCGATGCCGCGCGCGGCCAGGTACTTCAGGAACATGGGTACCATCGTCGGCGCATCCGGCCAGCAGGAGCCCGGGGCGGGCGCGTAGGACCTGTGCGGATACGGCTCGTAGTTCGTCCACTCGCCCTCCACGACCGGCCCGACGCCGGTGGCGACCAGATAGCCGAACTCCGCGTACCACACGCCCGGGTTGATCGCGCCTATCGTGTGGTGATTGGCGTACACGACCCCGCTGACGTGTATGACGGCGCCCTCGCTGACCAGGCCGGCGAACCCGAGCGAGTAGCGCGGGCCCTCCACCCAGAACAGGTTCCGCGCGTGGAGGGTATGGCGCACGTAGGCGGCCAGCTGCGCCATCCCGATGGGGTAGAAGACCCCGTTGAACTCACCGCCGTTCAGCCACAGGTGCCACTTCTCGAAGAGCGACATGCCGGGGTGGTACATGCGCGGCTCGTTGAACAGGTCGAAGATGACCTGCGGGTCCTTGCCGTACAGGGCGGTCATGTCCTTCCAGAAGATCTCTGTGCCGAACTTCGGACCGGCCTGCGAGCGGGGCTCCCCGTTGGGCGCGAACTCGGTCGAGTCGTTGAGCACCACGACCAACTGGTCACTCTCGGACGCCGAGACCAGGGCCTCGATCGCCTTCAGGTACGCCTTGTTGAAGCCGGTCCCGTTCGGCCCGATGAGGTTGTCCTCGTTGAACTGGAAGCGGACCGTGTTCGCGCACCAGTCATCGGCGATCGCCGAGATTTTCGCCTCGTCCAGCCCGACGAAATTCGCCCAATGCGGTCCCTGCATGTCGGGAATGGTGATCCCGTAGGAGACGAAGGGCTTGCCGTTCGCGCCGAACACCCGGGTGCCGCGGACGGTGAAGGGCCCGACCGCCTTACCGCACGACTGGGCTGACGGGGCCTCGGTACCCAGGAGCGGGCCGGTCAGGGCCCCGGCGGTCCCGTCGAAGGCGTCGGCGATCGACGAGGCGCCTGTGTAGACCGCAGCCAGCGCCCCGGCGACCAGGGCCAGCGACAGGACCACCACCGCGAGCACGCCAGGCCAGCGGAGCCGCCTGCGAGGGCGAGTCGGTCCTGCCGTCATCACGGGGAAAGATCTCCATGGGCGTCGTTCGAAAGAGCGGACTGCGGCTGCCGCGGCACGGGCCCCCGTGCAGAGTTGCCAGTCTAAGTGTCGCTTTAACCGGCTTGGCCTGCGCGCCGTTCACGGTATTCCGACCGTTAGGACTTACCCGGCGCACTCATGTCGTTACCATCGGTTGTTTCAGCAGCCGCTTATCGCGCCGGAGCCCGGTACCGAATCCAGGCCCGGAGCAGGGACGAGGCCCAGCTGAGCCGGGGCGACCAGCTGCGATGCCGGGATCGTGATGGGATGGGAGCTAGCCGAGGCAAACGGGTCGGGGGGTGCCTGATTCGCATCCAGATAGCACGCCACTAGGGCAGCGAGCGTTTGCTGGCCCGCCGCGTTCGGGTGGAATGAGCTCCCGGTAATGGGGATGGGGAAATTGAGGTATGGCTTTACGGAATTCGTGTACTGCCCGCTGGATCCGCACGGCTCGTGCTGGTTCCAGATGGCGACGGGCGAGATGAATTCGATCCCGGCGGCCACAGCCTCTTCGTAGATGCGGTCGTTGAACTCGTCTTGCAGGGTCCTGATGCCGTTCCTTTCCGTAACGCTCAGGCGGTTCAGGATGCTCGAGCACAGGGGCGGGTAATACGGGAAGCCCGGCGCGGCCTGGTTCGGGAACAGGTACGGGTAGCCGATGACGACGATGCGGGCATTCGGGAAATCGGCTCGCAACTTGCTGAAGACCCCCGCATCGGACGTCCCGATCGCCTCGATCGTGTCCGGGCCCCACTGGGTCAGCAGTTTCCCTTGCGGAATCTGCACCGACGTCATCTCCGGGACGCCCTTCGGCGGGAATTCTTCATTCAGGCAATCGCCGGAGATGAGGCATTGCTCGACCACGTTGGCGAAGTCGGCGTCGTCTCCGCCGATCGTGATGGTGACGAGGCCGACCGACGGCTGCACTGTCCCGCTGACCTGGGGCGGGATGGTAAAGGTCGGGAATACGGTCGTGTTGAAAATGTCGCCCGTCAGCGCGCCCGAACACGCCGTGAAGGTGAGCGAGACACTGGGAGTTTGCTTACGCAGGAGCGCGGCGAGCAGATCCGGGTAGGCAGAGCTCACCGACTGGTTGCATCCGTTGGCGATCGTGCCCGGGGCGTAGGGAGTCAGGCCGTTGCCGGCCGAATAGGAATCCCCGAGGGCGAGGTAGTCGCCGTGAATGCCTGTCAGCGCCGTGGGCAACGGGTGACCGGGCGGAACGTTGTTGTTCTCGTTCCAGGCCGAGATGCCAAGGTACGCGATCGCGACGGTGACCCCGAGCGCGGTGCCCACCAGGATCGACAGCGGCGTGAACGGCTCCCATCGCTCATCATCGGGGGCCTGGTCATCGTGACGCGGCCAGAGCTTCCGCCGCGGGCGTCCGGCCCGGTTGCGCTGCAGGAACCGCACGGGCGGCGGGCGCCAGACCGACCAGGCGCCGAGCGCGATGGCGGCCAGCGCGATGATGAGGAAGACCCATCGGGAGAAGGCCCCCTGGGTCGAGGAGAACAACCACCAGGCAAAGCCGCCGTCAGCGGCCGCGAACACGAGCAGCGTGATGCCGATGAAGACGAGGCGGCCCCAGGCGCGGTACCGCCACTCGATGACCGCGCCGGCGCCAAGGGTGCCCAGGCCGAGGTTGACCAGGCCGACGAGCACAAAGGCGAGCACCCACTCGATGACCGTCCCGCCGAGCGGGGGCAGGCCGAGAGCGGACCAGAACGTCACGATGAACAGGGCGACCGCCGCCACCGCTAGGTAGACGGTTTGCAGCAGGTGCCATTCCGGGATCCGGCGGACGGTGGGGGCCGGAGTAACGGGTGCAGGGATGGCCATCGGAATCACCCGATCGGTAAGCGGACAAGTGCTCGGAATCCGCAACACCTTACGGGAACGTGGCGGGGAAAGCGGGGTGGTGGGCTCGATGGGAACGTGGCGGGAAAAGCGGGGCGGTGGGCTCGACGGGAACGTGGCGCGGAAGGCGGGGTGGGCTCGGTGTCTGGGTCAGCGGCCTTGCCATTGCGGGTCGCGGCCTGCGTTGAAGGCGGCGTGGAATTCCGCGTAGTCCTGGCCCTTCATGAGGAGCGCCTGCGTCATGGCCTCGAGTTCCACCGCGGCGGACAGGCTCATGTCCTGCTCTCTGGTCAGGAGCGCCTTGGTCTGCGCGTAGGCCTGGACCGGCCCGTTCGCCAGCCGCCGCGCGAGCGCGCCGACCGCCTCGTCGAACTCGGACTCCTCGACCAGGGAGGAGACCAGCCCGATGCGCTGCGCCTCGTCGGCCGAGATCGTGTCGCCGAGCATCAGCAGCCGGGTCGCGTGGCCCAGCCCGACCAGGCGGGGCAGCAGGTAGGCGGCCCCCATGTCGGCACCGGACAGCCCCACCTTGGTGAACAGGAACGCGAAGCGGGCCTTCGGGGTGCACACCCGGAAGTCGGCCGCGAGCGCGATCACCGACCCCGCCCCGGCGGCCATGCCGTGCACCGCCGCGATGATCGGGACCGGGCACTCGCGCATGCGCTGGATCACTTCTCCGGTCATCCGGGTGAAGGCCAGCAGCTCGTCGGGCGACATGGACAGCGTCACGCCGATGATCTCGTTGACGTCCCCGCCGGAGCAGAACGCGCGGCCACTCCCCCGCACGACCAGGACCCTGGTGTCGCCCCGGTGCGGGAGCTCCGCGAGCAGGTCACGCAGGTCGGCGTACGCTTCGAAGGTAAGCGCGTTGAGCTTGTCCGGGCGGTCCAGGGTCAGTGTGCCCACCCCGTCGCTCACCTCGAAGCGGAAGTGCTGCCACTGGCTAGTAAGCGGGGCCGATGCTCGGAACGGGCTCATCTCGCGCTCCAGGTATTGCGGAGGATTGACTGCCGTCACAGAAGTTGAATACTGGTGCTCTACCCTACGGGACACGAGGAAGTGCGGGCAGATGCGGCTCTCCCCTTCAGCGCACGTGGACACGTTCTGCCGGGACCGGCTGCCGCCAGATGATCAGTGGCCCGAGTTCCGTTACGACCTGCCCGAGCTCACCTACCCCGAACGCCTGAACTGCGCGGCCGAGCTACTCGACGCCACCGCTGCCCGCCTGGGCGCTGACCGGCCCTGCCTGCGCTCCCCCGCGGAAACCTGGACCTACGGCGAGACGGTCCTGCGGACGAACCAGCTCGCCCAGGTGCTGACCGAGGACTTCGGCCTCCAGCCGGGCAACCGGGTGCTGCTGCGCGGGCCCAACAATCCCTGGCTGGCCGCGGCCTGGCTCGCCGTCGTCAAGGCGGGCGGGGTGGCGGTGACCACGATGGCGCTGCTGCGGGCCAGGGAGATCGCCACCATCGTCGGGCTGACCGAGCCGAGCCTGGCCATCTGCGATCACCGGTTCGCCGAGGACCTGGCGGCGGGCGCGCCCGGGCTCACCGCGCTGCACTACGGCGGGGACTCACCCGGCGACCTGGTCGCCCGATGCGCGGCCAAGGACGGGGAGTTCACGCCCGTCGAGGTCGCCGCCGACGACGTGGCGATGCTCGCCTCGACCTCCGGGACGACCGGGCAGCCCAAGGTGGCCATGCACTTCCACCGGGACGTCCTCGCCACCTGCGACACGTTCTCCGCCTACCTGATCAAGCCGAACGCCGACGACGTGTTCACCGGCAGCCCCCCGCTCGGGTTCACCTACGGGCTGGGCGGCCTGCTGCTGTACCCGCTGCGCGCGGGCGGCTCGACGCTGCTCGTCGAGCGGATCACGCCGGCCGATGGCCCGACGTGATCGCCGCCCACGGCGTGACCGTGCTGTCCACCGCGCCCGGCGCGTACCGGGCCATGGCGGCGTCGGGGAAGGCCGGTCGCGATGGCCTCGCTGCGCCGGTGCATCTCGGCCGGCGAGCACCTGCCCCGGTCGGTGTGGGAGGACTTCCACCGCGTCACGGGCCTGGCCATCATCGACGGCATCGGCTCGACCGAGATGCTGCACATCTTCATCGCCGCGGCGGACGACGACATCCGGCCGGGCTCGACGGGCACGGCGGTCCCGGGCTACCGCGCGCAGATCCAGGACGAGGACGGCAACGTCGTCCCCGACGGGGAGCCGGGGCGCCTGGCCGTCCAGGGCCCCACCGGCTGCCGCTACCTGTCGGACCCCCGCCAGAAGAACTACGTCCAGCGGGGCTGGAACATCACCGGCGACACCTATGTGCGCGACGCTGACGGTTTTTACTGGTTCCAGGCGCGCAGCGACGACATGATCATCTCGTCCGGCTACAACATCGCGGGTCCCGAGGTCGAGGAGGCCCTGCTCGGCCACCCGGACGTGCTCGAGGTCGCGGTGATCGGCGCCCCGCACGAGGAGCGCGGCATGATCGTGCAGGCGTTCGTCGTGCTGCGCGACCCGGCGGCGGGCGACGCGGCCAAGGCGGGCGAGCTACAGGACTTCGTCAAGGCCTCGATCGCCCCGTACAAGTACCCGCGGGTGGTCGAGTTCGTCACCGAGCTGCCCAAGACGATCAGCGGGAAGACCCAGCGCTACCGGCTGCGGCAACTCGCGGAGGAGCGGGTGCGCCCCGCGCCGCAGGACGTACCGAGTTAGGGCGCGCACGTTACGGGAGAGACAGGCACGCTCGTTCGGGAAAAAAGATCCCTTTATGCCGAACGGCGGTGGAATGGGGTTGCCGGACGGCGGTGGCGTGCGGGTTGGCCGAACGGCGGTGGTGCGGGGGTCGAGATCAGCCGCTCGGGCTGGGGGCGAGGGGACCGCGCAGCCGAACGACGGTGGTGGGAGGCACGGGACGGGCGGGTGGCGGTGCGCGGGGTGGGTCAGCCGCTGGGGCGGGGGGCCGAGGGGACGGCGCAGCTGATCGTCGGGTTCAGGCCGACGTAGTTGAGCGGGCCGGCGACGATCGTCAGCGCGATCGTGGCCCCCTGGCTGCAGCCCAGGCTCGGGCTGCTGAAGTAGCCACGCTGTCCCGCCGCTGCGGCTCCGATGATGAGCCACACGAATAGAATCAGCGTCCCCTTGCTCATATCTCCTCCGCGGCCGGGAAGCACATACCGGCCATAAGCCTTGGCTCGATAGTAGCTCGCGCATAGTGCCCGGAAGCTCGCGCCGCGCCGTTAATCGCGGTCGAGAAAGGCCCGGACCGCGGCCATGTACGGTTCACGGTCGTAGCTGGCGACGTAGGCCGAGGCCGTGCGCACCGGGTCGCCGAAGAAGTAGTACTCGTACAGCGCCTGGCGGCCGGCGAAGGCGGAGATGCAGGTGTCCCAGGCCAGGCGGAACAGCCGGACCCGCTCCTTGCCGTCCAGCGTGGCGGACTGGAGGTAGGTCTCGATGTCGGCGGCCGCGGGGCCGTTGACGTCGGCCTCGGTGGGCGTGGCCATCAGGCCCGAGGCGCCGAGCTTGCGCAGGATCTCGGGGAACCGCTGGTAGAGCTTCGGGTAGAGGTTGCGGGCGGTGTTCAGCGGCGGCCAGGCCGGGGTGAGCACGCCGAACTCGTTCGGCGCGGCGTCGGCCTCGGCGGCGCGGGCGAGTGCGCGCAGCGTCTCCAGGGTCGTGATCACCTCCGCGATGTCCCCCTGGACGTGCTGGAACTGCTCGATCCCGATGGCCTGGGTGAGCAGGCTGACCAGGCCGAGGATGTACTCGGTCTTGGCTGTCGTCCTGGCCACCACCTGGTGGGTCATGTGCACGACGGCGCTTGTCTTGGCGTAGAAGCCGTTGCACAGGTCCGGGTCGCCGAGGACGAAACACCGCTCGTAGGGCACGTGCACGTCGTCGAACACGACCACGGCGTCGGATTCCTCGAACCGGGAGCCGAGCGGGTGATCGTGCCGTGGGCGTCCGTAATCGAGCGGCTCGCGGGCGATGTAGCGCAGGCCGGGGGCGTCGTTCGGGATGGCGCAGGCGAAGGAGTACGGCCGGTCCTCCGGCGTGGCCCGCAGGACCGTCGAGGGGAACACGAGCAGTTCGTCGGCGAACGGGCCGATGGTGGCGAGGAGCCGGGCGCCGCGGATGACGACGCCGTTGTCGTCTTCCCTGGCCACGTGCGCCATGAGCGCGCCCCCGGCCTGCTGGCTCGCGGGCACCGCGCGGTTGGCCTGCGGCGGGACCAGCGTGTGCGTGCACAGCAGGTCTTCCTCGCGGACCTTCTCGTAGTAGTTCCTGATGTTCTCGCCGAAGGCCGGGTTGGCCTGCGCGAACCAGTCGTGCGCCGCGCCCAGCGCCATCAGCGCGCTGTTCAGGTAGTCGCCGGTCCGGCCGAGCATGCCGAGCGAACGGTCGGCCCAGAGCTTGGCGGCCTGGCGTCTCTTGGCCAGGTCGGCCGGGGTCTTCGGGACCAGGAAGGACGTGGCGACCGGCTCGCCTGACGTCGGTGAGGGGTAGGTGAGGACGTCACGGTACGCGGGGTCGTGCTGCATGTCGAACAGGTCGGCGTAGGTGCGGATGACGTTGCGGAAGGCCGGGTGCTCGGCGACGCCGCCGGTCAGCGTCTCGCCCTGGATCTCCACGTGGACCCGGGCGGCGGCCAGCCGCGCCAGGAACTGTTCGCCGCTGCGCGCCGCCATACCGCGCAAGGTACCGTCTGGTGATGGGCGGTCGTCAAGCGTGGGCGCGGCGGTGCACCGACCTGCTCGAGCCGACGAACTGGCTGATCGTCACCGTGCTGGCGGTCGGGTGGCACGCTAACGGGCGCGCGGGGCTGGGCTGGGGGCTGCTGGCCGCGGTGTTCGCGGGCGTGGTTCCGGCCGCGTTCCTGTCTTACGGCGTCCGGCGCGGGCTGTGGAGCGACCGGACGGTGGGCGCGCGGCGGCCCCGGCTGATCGTGCTGGGGTTGATCATGGGTTCGGTGGCGGCGGGTCTTGTCGTGCTCGTGGTGGCGGGCGCGCCGCGACTGCTGACCGGGTATCTGGCCTTCATGCTGGGCAGCGTCGCGGTGCTCGCGGCGATCACGTTCGTGTGGAAGATCTCGATCCACTGCGCGGTCGCGTCAGGCTCGGTGGCGATCCTGGCGCTGTCGTTCGGCCCGCTGGTCCTGCTGGGGTACGTGCTGGTCGCGCTGCTGTGCTGGGCCCGGGTGGAGCTGGGGGACCACACGGTTCCGCAGGTCATCGCGGGAAGCGTGCTCGGCGCCGGGGCCGCCGTCCTGGCCTACGCGACCTTCGCGTCGCTGGGCTGGGCCTCGGGCTCGGTTTCCTCCTGGTAGTGGTACTTGCCGCCGCGCAGCCAGGACATGCCGGCGGCGGCCAGGCAGGCGGCGATGGCGAAGTCGAACGCGGTGTGCAGCCCGCTGGCAAACGGGCCCGAGATCAGCGCGGGGAAGAAGCTCCGGCCGGTCAGGGCGGCCGCCTGGCCCGCGGGCAGGTGCGCCAGGACCGCGGGACCGACCAGGTGCTGGATGGGGCTGTACCCGAGGAACGCGGAGAACAAGATGGACACCGGGGGCAGGTGCGCCGCCGTGCTCGCGACCGTCCCGGGCACGCCGTGGGTTACGAGCCCGTGGTACAGGGTGCCCGGCAGCGTCGAGGAAAGCCCGACGATCATCAGGGTGAAGAAGATCCCGATCGACAGGACCTGAGCGCTGTTCTGGAACGTGCTGTTCATCCCCGAGCCGACCCCGCGGTGCTGCGGCGGCAGGCTGTTCATCACGCCCGCCCGGTTCGGGGCGGCGAAGGTCCCCATGGACAGGCCGTTGACCAGCAGGATCAGGCCGAACTCCCAGAACGAAAAGTTGATCGGCAGTAGCTCGAGGAGCAGGAACGAGCCGGCCGCCGCGATCATCCCGCCGGTGGCGAACGGGCGCGAGCCGTAGCGGTCGGACAGCAGCCCGGACAGCGGCCCGGCGAGCAGGAAGCCCGCAGTCAGCGGGAGCATGTAGATGCCGGCCCACAGCGGGGTCTGGCTGAAGCTGTAGCCGTGGCGCGGCAGCCAGATGCCCTGGAGCCAGATGATCAGCATGAACATCAGGCCGCCCCGGCCGATGCTGGACAGCAGCGACGACAGGCTGCCCGCGGTGAAGGCCCGGATCCGGAACAGGGACAGGCGGAACATCGGGTCGGGGGCGCGGCGCTCGATGAGCACGAAGGCGGTCAGCAGCGCCACCCCGCCGGCCAGGGAGCCGTCCACGAACGGGCTGGTCCAGCCCATCGTCGAGTGACCGTAGGGCTGGATGCCGTAGGTGATGCCCACCATGATCGCGATCAGGCCCAGCGCGAAGGTCAGGTTTCCCGGCCAGTCCAGTCGCGCCGTTCCGCGCCGCGGGACCTCGCGCAGGCTGCGGTAGGCCCACACCGTGCCGAACAGGCCGAAGGGGACCGACACCAGGAAGATCAGCCGCCACTGGATCGGGGCGAGCACGCCGCCGAGGACCAAGCCGAGGAACGAGCCGCTGATAGCGGACACCTGGTTGATGCCGATGGCCATGCCGCGCTGGTCCTCGGGGAACGCGTCAGTGAGGATGGCGGAGGAGTTGGCGATCAGCAGGGCCGCGCCCACGCCCTGGAAGACCCGCATGATGACCAGCCACAGCGCGGCGGCCGTCCCGCTCATCCAGGTGACGGTGAGCACCAGCGAGAAGAACGTGTAGACCACGAAGCCGAAGTTGTACATCCGGACCCGGCCGTACATGTCGCCCAGCCGACCGAAGCTCACTACCAGCACGCTGGTGACCACCATGAAGCTCAGGATCATCCAGAGCAGGTAGAAGCTGTTGCCGGGGGTCAGCGGGTCGATGTGGATGCCGCGGAAGATGTCGGGCAGGGCGATCAGCATGATCGATATGTCGATCGTGGCCATCAGCACGCCGAGGGTGGTGTTGCTCAGGACCACCCACTTGTAGTTGCTTGGACGGTCCGCCGCTCCCCCGCCCCCCGTTTTGGAGCCCAGCACACTAGCCAGCGTAACGCCGACGCTACGGCGTAACGCCGCCGCGGCGCGCGGGTGCACGAGAACACCACCATCAGCGGCCAGAGGGCCTCCGCGACGCCCGTGGCCCGCTCCGCCAGCCCGACCTGCGGGGCGGCCAAGACCAGCTCGGCACCGAACCAGAAGAGCAGGGCGAACAGGACCGCGACGGCCGCCGCGGCCGCGGCGGGCCGGAGGGCCCACGGCGTGGCGGGCCCGCGCCGCCAGGCCCCGGCCGGCCAGGTGGTCAGCCCGGCGAACCCGACCGACGCCCAGAGGATGTGCGGGATCGGATAGGGCACGCCTGGCTGCACCGGGTTGACCGCCACCAGCATGCCGCCGGCCGCCCCCGCGATCAGGATCGCCCGGCCGGGCAGCCCGGCCGGGCGAAGGGCGAACCCCGTGACGAGGTAGCAGACGCCGACCACGATGAACGTCGCCGTCATTACCCACCGGTCGGTCGCGCCCGGCGCGGCGAGGGAGCTGACCGTATCGCGCACCTCGTTGAAGTGCGGCTGCAGGCTGGCGGCGGCCGTCCAGCCGGTGACGAGCAGGACCGGGGCCGCTACTGAGGAGACCACGCCCCACCACGGCACGTCGCGCACCCCACTACCGTAGGCCACGACGCCCGGGGCGGACGCTGATAGGCCCCCCGATTCGGGGCCTCCTCGTCTGCGGGCCGCCACGGTAGGCTTTTGACCAGCAGGTCGGCTGGGGAGAAGGTGGAGGATCCCAGATGGCCAAGTCGTTCGCGGATCGCTGGGGCGTTCCCGTCCGCGCGGGCAGCGCCGAGGCGGTAGCCCTGCTGGACGAGGCCATTGAGGACCTGGCCGCGCTCGCGGGCAACCCCATCGCGGAGGCCGACGCCGCGGTCGCGGCCGACGACAGCCTGGTCCTCGGGCACATCTACCGCGCCTACCTCGCGCTGTACGGGACGACGCCTGAGGGGGTCGCCACCGCCGCCGGGATCCTGAAGACGCTGGACGAGGCGGTCATGGGCGAGCGGGAGGCGCACCACATGCGCGCCGCCCGGTCGTGGGCCGAGGGCGACTGGGAGGCCGCCGCGCGGTCGCTCGAGCGGGCGCTGCTGTGCCACCCGCGTGACCTGCTCGCCCTCAAGGTCGCCCAGGACCTGTACTTCTTTCTCGGCAACCGGCTCGAGCTGCGCGACGTCGCCGCGCGGGTGCTGCCCGCCTGGCCGCGGGACCTGCCGGGGTGGGGGTACGTGCAGGGCATCTACGCGTTCGGCCTGGAAGAGAACGCCGACTACCGGCAGGCCGAGTCGCGCGCGCGGGCCGCGCTCGACCACAACCCGCGGGACGTGTGGTCCGTGCACGCGCTGGCGCACGTCTTCGAGATGGAGGGCAGCCAACGGGAGGGCGCCGACTTCCTCGGCGGCTCTTCGGGTAACTGGTCGGGCAGCTTCTTCGCCGTCCACAACTGGTGGCACAAGGGGCTGTTCCACCTGGAGCTCGAGGAACTCGGCGAGGCGCTGGCGCTGTACGACTCCCCCATCCGGGCCAGCCGGTCCACCGAGTGGCTCGACGTGGTCGACGCCGCGGCCCTGCTGTGGCGGCTCTCGCTGTTCGGCGTCGACGTCAGCGAGCGCGCCGCTGCGCTCGCCGCCGACATCGATGACCTGGTCAGCGAACCCGTCTACATCTTCAACGACTGGCACGCGGTGATGGCGTTCGGCCTGGCCGGCGACCACGCGCGGGTCGAGCGGGTGATCCTGGCCAACCGCCACCTGACCGCGCCGACCAACCGGGCGGCGGCCGCAACGCGCGGGCCTGAACCTGCTCGAGGCGTTCAGTGCCTTCGCGGACGGGCGTCCCGAGCGGGCCATCGACCTGATGATCGACATCCGGCCGCGGGCCAACGCGGTGGGCGGGAGCCACGCGCAGCGTGACGTCATCGACCTGACCCTCATCGCCGCCGCCGCCCGGGCGGGCGATGACAGCCTGGCCCGGGCGCTGGTCACCGAGCGGGTGGCCCGCAAGCCCTCGGCCGAGGCCTCGGCGCGCCGCCTGGTGACGGAGAACGGCGGGTCGGCCGGGGCGCTGAGCTGGTAATTTTCGGCGTTTAGCCGACAGATCGGGCATTGCTGTCGTGACGCCCGGATCGTTCTCCTCATGTTCCTTGCGCGCCGGTTGGGGCGTCGCTAGGCTGGCGCAGTCACCGAGGGGAGCTGGTTCTGATGAGGTCTGATGAGGCTGCCGATCGCACGCCCCCGAGCAGGCGCGCCGTACTGAAAGCGGCTGCGGCCGGAGGGGTCTTCGCGGTGCCGCTCATCGCGTCGTTCTCCATGGACGCCGCCGCGCAGGCCAGCCCGGATCACCACATCGCCTCGAACATGACCGTCTCGAACATGACCACCGTCTCGAACATGTTCTGCTCCAACCAGAACACCTTCGTTCCCACGGGCTACTTCTCCGCCCAGGTGGCCGGGTCGGGCGGGATCTTCCCGCTGTTCGGCTACGTCCTGATCGTTATCCACGGCGGGCCGCGCGCGGAACTGGAGTACGACCTCGCAGTGCCGGGCCAGGTCGAGTTCCTCAGCTTCTCCGGTCCCGAACGGAGCGTTCAGTATCCAGAGTGCGGGCAAGCACGGGACGATCCCCGCAGCGCAGGTCACGTGCGCGAACAGAGATCACCTGCCGGACGCGGGCCTCGCGGCGCTGTTCGAGATGCTGGCGTCGGGCGAGACGACGGTATTCGTCGACCTGGTCGGCGGCCACGACCTGACCGGCACGATCACCTTCCTCCCGGTCGGCTGACCGGGCGCTGCTCGCGGGGTTCGGCTCCGGATTCCGGTTGGCCATGCTGGTGTCGGCGGCCCTGATCGTCAGGGACGAGGAGAAGTTCCTCGAAGCGTGCCTGGGGTCGCTGGCGGGCCTGGCCGACGAGATCGTCGTCGTCGATACCGGGTCGACGGACCGGAGCAGGGACATCGCCAGGGACGCGGGAGCGCGGGTCTACGACCTGCCGTGGACCGGCGACTTCTCCGCCGCTCGCAATCACGCGCTCGGCCTGGCCCGCGGCGAGTGGATCTTGTACATCGATGCGGACGAGCGGGTCGGCGAGGGTGACCGCGCCGCGGTGCGCTCGCAGCTACGCCGGCCTGGCTTTATCGGCTACCGGCTGCTGCTGCGGCCGCGGCCCGGCTTCTCCCCGTACTGGGAACTCCGCCTGTTCCGCAATGACCCGCGGATCCGCTTCCGCGGGATCATCCACGAGAACATCTGGCCCGCGGTCATCTCCTGCCAGGAGGCCGAGGGCGCCCTCATCGGCCTGGCCGAACTCTTCCTCGAGCACGACGGTTACGAGGGCGACCAGCACCATAAGCACCTGCGTAACCAGCCGATGCTCGAGCGATCGCTGGCCGAGGATCCGTCCCGGGTGTTCAGCTGGTGCCACCTGGCCAGCGTGCGCGAGGCCCTCGGCGACGCCGAGGGGGCGGAGGAGGCCTGGGGCGAGGCGATGCGCCTGGTCCGGGGGAAGGTGACCCGGCAGCCCGAGGACGCCCTGCCGTTCCTGCACCAGATCGAGCAGGGCCTGGCGGGCGGCGGCGACGTGACGGACCTGCTCGCCGAGGCGCTCGGGCTGTTCGGTTCCAACCTCCTGTTCGCGTGGCTGCGGGGCAGGGCCCTGATGGCGGGCGGGCGTTCCGCGGAGGCCATTGAAGTGTTCGAGGGGCTGGTCACCGCCGGGGCTACCGGGGACTTCGACAAAGCCTGGGCCTATGACCTGCGGATGTTCGGCGTGTTTGCCTACGAGATGCTCGCTGCGTGTCATTTCAGCCTGGGCTCGTATGGCGAGGCGCTCCGCTACTACCGGCTGGCCGGCGAGTGCGACCCGGCGAAGCTGGAGTACCGGGTGAAGGCCGCGCTGTGCGCCCGGCTGGCCGCCACCGGCTGAGGAGCCCGGGCGTTACGGCGTTCGGCGCTATTGGGTTAGGCCCTCGGCGGCCAGGGTGGCCAGTGCCTCTTCGACCTCTTGCACGGGGGGTTCGGCCAGCTCATAGGTCTGCGCGATCAGGTCGGCGATCTGGGCGGGCGTCAGCTCCCCATCGCACAGCTCGAGGATCAGGTTGGCAGTAGGGTTCAGGTAATGAACCCGGGCCCGGTCAGGCTGGTAGACGACGAAGCCGTCCTCCACCTCGTCGGTTTCTAGCCCGTCGCTCTTGCAAGGCCGTTGCTGCATGACGCACATTGTCCCGAAGAAACCGCTGCCTGTCTGCGGCATCCGGCCGGACCGGCCGTGATGACCGCCGACGGGAAGCCGGCGCTGCTGTTCCTCAGCCCCCTCATGCCCGCCGAGGGCGGCAACGGGCTCGCGATGCGGGCCGGCGCGGTGCTGGAGGCGCTGGCGACCCGGTACGAGATCCACCTGCTCGTCATTCCGCTCGCCGGGGCGGCCGCGGAACCAGGCCGGGCGGTGCGTAACTGGTGCGCGCGAGTCCTGGTGCACCCGGCCGACCGGCACGTCGACCCGCACTTCCGGCTGATCGCCGGGGTCCGGGACCCGCAGGAGCAGCTCAAGGCGCTCCTGGCGTACCCGCGCCCGTCGATATGCCGGTTCGCCACGTCCGCGTCGGTGCGGGAAGCCGCCGCCCTCGCGGCCGGACCCGCCTACCGGGTCGTGCACGTGCTGCGGCTGTACTTGGCCCCGTTCGCCGAGCCGTACCTGACCGCGCCGGCCCCGGACCGCCCAGCGTGCCATCTCGACCTCGACGACCACGAGGCGACCACCCGCAGGCGCATCGCCGGCCTGCTCCGGGAGAACGGCGACGAGGCCGCCGCCCGGGTAGAGGAATGGGAGGCCGACCGCTACGAAGCCCTGAGCGCCGCGCTGCTGCCCAAGTTCGACCGCGTCTACCTGGCCGCCCAGGCCGACCGCGACCTGGTCGCCGCCGCGTACCCAGAGGTGGACGTGAGGGTTCTCTCGAACGTGATCCGGCCGCCCGGGCCGCTAGCGCCGCCCCCGGCCGCGGAACCCTTCACCTTCCTGTTCGTCGGGAACTTCGACTACTACCCCAACAGCGACGCGGCCCGCTACTTCTGCGCTCAGGTCCTGCCGCTGCTGCGGGCGCGAACGCCGGGCCCGTTCCGCGTGCGTTTCGTCGGCGCCAGTCCGCCGCCTGCGGTGTGCGCGCTGGCGGGCGAAGCCGGGGTCACCGTGACTGGGCCGGTCGCCGACGTCACCCCGTGGTATGAGTCCGCGCACGCCGTGATCGTCCCGGTGCGGGCCGGCGGCGGGACGCGCATCAAGATCCTCGAGGCGTTCGCCCACGGACGGCCCGTCGTGTCGACCCCGGCTGGCGCCGAGGGGCTGGGCGTCGCCCCCGGCCGGCAGTTGCTGGTGGCCGGCTCCCCGGCGGATTTCGCGGCCGACTGCGCTCGGCTGATGCGGGATCCGGACCTCGGCCGCGCGCTGGCAGACCGGGGCGCCTCGTTCGCCGCGCAGCGCGGACCCGGCCTGCTCCGGGAGTGCCTATCCGGGTGAGCGGCGGCCTCGTTCTGCTCTGGCCACGGCGTTACCGGAGGTGCGCTCGGACGGCCCAGGCCTGCCTGCAGTGGGGGGTCGGGGTCCTGGGTATGGCGACGCGCCCCGGCCGCCTTATGCGTCCCGGCGGTCCAGCAGCGTCCAGGCGATGGCGTACACGATGGCGACGAACAGGCACATCACGCCGAAGCCGGGCCAGGGCTGGAGGGTGTGGGCGGAGTGGTGGACGCTAGCGAGCTGGCCCCCGGCCTGGGTCGGCCAGAACTCGGTGACCGGGTTCCGCCACGAGTCCGGCAGCGCCTGGGCGATCCCGGGGAGGACGAACAGGACGGCGATCAGGCTGGCGATGGCGGCGGCCGGGTGCCGGAGCAAGGCCCCCGTGGCGACGCTGAGCACCGCCAGGGCGGTCAGGGCCAGCCCCGCTCCCACCACCGCCCGGGCTACCCCGGGATCGCCGAGCGCCGCGTGCGGGGCATGGCCGCTGATGAGGGCCTGGCCGACGAAGAACGCGGCGAAGCTGGTGACCTCGCCCACGACGAAGGTCACCACGGCGAAGACCAGCGCCTTGGCGGCCAGTACCCGGCCTCGCTTCGGGACGGCGATCAGGCTGGTGCGGATCATCCCGGAGGAGTACTCGGAGCTGATGCAGAGCACCCCGAGCACGGCGATGGCCAGCGTGGCGATGCCGATCCCATCCAGGCTGACCGCGGTCGGGTCCCAGCTCAGCTTGCCGGAGACGCTGCTCCTGGCGTAGCCGTGGGCGGTGGCCGCGCTGATGAGGGCCCCCAGGCCGACGCCGAGCACGACGGTCACGGTCAGCGCCCAGAAAGTCGACCGGACCGAACGGAGCTTGGTCCACTCCGAGCGCAGCACGTCGCCGAAGGTGGCTGCACGGAAGGCCGCCCGGTGGTCCGGGCCGGTGCGGGTGATCGTGGCGTCGGTCATCGGGTCGCCCCCGCCGCCTGGTACTCCACGCTGTCCCGGGTCAGTTCCATGAACGCCTCCTCCAGCGAGGCCCGGACGGGGATGAGCTCGGACAGGGTGATGCCATGGGCGGCGGCCAGCCGTCCCACCTCGGCGCTGTCCATCCCGGTGATCTCGATGACGTCGGGGTCGGTCCCGGCCCGGACGGTGGCGCCGGCCTCGCGGCAGCGGGCGGCCAGCTCGGCCGCCTGAGGGCTGCGGACGTGTACCGACTGCTGGGAACTGGACCGCACGAACTCGTCCACGCTGGTATCGGCGATCAGCCGGCCCTTGCCGATCACCAGCAGGTGGTCGGCGGTCAGCGCCATCTCGCTCATCAGGTGGCTGGAGACCAGCACGGTGCGGCCCTCGGCGGCGAGGGCCCGCATGAGAGTACGGACCCAGTGGATGCCGTCGGGGTCGAGGCCGTTCACCGGTTCGTCGAAGATGAGCACGGCCGGGTCCCCGAGGAGCGCCGAGGCGATGCCGAGCCGCTGGCTCATGCCCAGCGAGAAGCCCTTCGCCCGGCGCCTGGCCACGTCCTCGAGACCGACGGTGCGGAGCACCTCGTCCACCCGGCTGCGGGGGATGCCGTTGCTCTGGGCCAGGCATAGCAGGTGGTCGCGGGCCCGGCGGCCGCCGTGCAGCGCCTTGGCGTCGAGGAGGGCGCCCACCTCGCGCATGGGCGCCGGCAGGTCGCGGTAGCTGCGGCCGGCTACGGTGACCGAGCCCTGCGTCGGCGCGTCGAGGCCCAGGATCATCCGCATGGTGGTGGTTTTCCCGGCGCCGTTCGGGCCGAGGAAGCCGGTGACCATGCCGGACCGGATGGAGAACGAGAGGTCGTTGACGGCCATGGTGGAGCCGTAGCGCTTGACCAGGCCGTGGGCTTCGATCATCGCTCTACGACAAACGGGACGGCGAGGTCGCAGTAGTCGTCGGGGACGGTCGCCGCGGTCATGCCTGGGGTCGCGAGATAGGTGGTGCGGATGCCGAGGTCTTCGTCCGTGAGGGCAAGACGCGGCTCGGGCTCATCCGCGTGCTCCCGCTCCTGCTCCTGCACCCAGGCTCCCAGCGACTCGAAAGCGAGCTGCCAGTGGTGCACCGCCGCTGCTTGAGACCCACCACCCCAACCTGGCAGCGTGGCGAACGCCTCCGTATGCGCCGGCTCGGTTCGCAACGTCAGCTCGGGATAACGGTCCGCGAGGGCAGCCGCCTCTGCCGGGGGAACCGGCCTGCACCATTCGATCAGACCGTCGCTGTCAGCGCTCGGGTGGCTCCACCAGATGCAGAAGGACGCGCCTGCCCGGCCTTCCATCAACGGGAGCGGGCGCTTGCGCCAGATCCCGATGAACTCCTTGCCGAACGCCCATTGCCCCTGCTCGCTGACCTCGCGCTTCAAGCAGAGCAGGCTCCGCTCGGGTATCTCCCGGGTAGCGACTTCGTACATGACAGGTCTCTTTCCGCTCAATCGGCTGACGAGGTAGTCGGCTAGCTCGCGCCGCGCGTCGTGTGCCGCTTCGGCGTCGCGCCAGTGCTCGGCGATACGCGCCGCCGCATCGGCCGGATCGCACGCGAGCAGCTCCTTGACCGCCGCGAGCGGCAGCTGCAACTGGCGCAGCATCACGACCAGGCGCGCGTCGTCGAGCTGCGCTGTGTCGTAGTAGCGATAGCCGCTTGCTTGGTCGACGCGCGCGGGCACCAGTACCCCGCGTTCGTCGTAGAGGCGGAGTGCCTTCAGCGAAAGGCGGGATCGTCGTGCGAACTCCCCGATGCTGATCTCTTTCACGCTGACTCCCTCGTCGCCGGGCCGATCCGACCCGGCAAGATGAGTGTGCGGGCTCCCCCAAGGTGAGAGTCAAGGCGGCCCACCGCCAGCCATCTCCCGGCAGCAGACGGGTTCTGCAATGGCGGGAACGCTCCGCGCCCAGCGACCTTCCGGGACGCTCAACTCACGCTCAGCGGCGGCGAGAGAGACGATAAGGTGCGGCCTGCCGTAACGATGCGGTAACGGCCGATCTCTAACGTGGCCTTGAGAGCAATACATGCAAGGAGGCATCAGGGCTATGAACGAATTCACGATCGTCACCACCATCGGCCGGCCCGTCGATGAGGTATTCGCCGTCATCCGGGACGTGGCCCGGACTCCGGTGTGGACGCCGGGACTGACCGAGGCCCGCCAGACTAGCGAAGGACCGCTCGAGCCTGGCACCACGCTCGTCTACCGCGGGACGTTTCTCGGGCGGAGCTATGAGTCACCCGCGGTCTGTACCGCCCTGAGTGAGAACAAGCAGTTCGCGACCAAGAGTACGGCCGGGCCGGTCTACATCGAGATCGATACCACGGTGGACCCGGTGCCGGCGGGTACCCAGGTGACGAGCTTCTACCGGGGCGAGAGCCGCGGCTTCTTCAAGCTGGCCGAGCCTCTCGTGGTCCGGCTGACTAAGAAGCACTTCGAGACCGCCGCGGACAACCTGCGCGCGCTCCTGGAAGACCACGCGCTCTGACCGGTCCCTTCAGGAGTTGAACAGTTTCCAGTGCCCTTCGGAGACGACCTCAACGGTGCCGTTGATCACTTTGACGGCCGTCTCATCGTCTATCGCGTACGTCGGCACCGGTAGCCGACTGGCCCATTTCTCAGCGTTCGCCACGTCGTGGTGATCGTCGTATTCCACGTGCGGAATGATCGCAAAATCAACCAGTCCCACTCCCTCAGCCATGACCAAGGTCATGGTGATTTCTTCGTCGGGCCTGACGAACACGATGTCTTCGGACGAGAGCCTTTCCCCGCTGCATCTGGGCGGATCAAAATATGTCTCGCCGAACATCGAGGCCATCGCGATGCTCCCGGCGCTCACCCCCACGTACACCGTCTCGGGCAAGGCCGGCAAGAGATCGGCGAGTCCCGAATGCTTCATCCAGTAGGACAGGAACACCGGATCGCCGCCCCACACCAGCAGGGCGTCGCAATCCCGGACCGCTGCGGCCCAAACTTCCTTATCGATGCTGGGCAACGCAGTGAGCTCTAGTACTCCCACCGACTTCCAGCCCAGATCGCACAACGGGCTCTTGGCGTGTCCGGAGATCGCCTGGAATGCCTGGCCAGGACCGTCAGGGAAGGGGTAGATCGCGGTGGGAACGAACAGGGCGCTGGACTCGGCAACCGGCTTGCCCAGCAAGTCGACAAGCACGTCGTAGATGCTCGGGTTACTGATGCCTGAGGACGTGAGCAGAAGCTTCATGAAAACCCTCCCGTCCAGGACCGCCGCACGACGGCCGTGACGTTCTCGTTTGCGGTCACCTCAGCGATCCTCCAGGCAGGCCGGTGCCAGGGGACTAGCTAGCGGCCGCTTGTCGATGTCATCATCCCTCACCGCCACCACCCGTTCGCGAGCACAGAACAACGCTGGGCTCGGGCACGCCCGGGACTGGTCCATGATCAGCCCGGCTCTACAACTCGATGAGCGATTACGAGCGACTGGCCGACGCGCTCTGAGAAGATCTCACCTATGTCCGCAGAGATTCCGGCCGAAGCGCTCCAGCTGCGATCGCTGGTGAGAGCCGATCAGACCCTTGAGCTGTTCCTGGAGATGGTCCCGGTGTCAGAGCCGGGGCCTGACGAGGTGGTCATCAGGGTTGAAGCAGCACCGCTCAACCCGTCAGACATGGGCCTGCTCTTCGGCGGGGCCGATATGGCTGCCGCAGTGGCTAGCGGATCTGCTGAGCGCCCAGTCATCATCGCGCCCATCCCCGATGCCGCCATGCGCGGCCTCGGCGCCCGGGTAGGAACGCCCCTGCCGGTTGGCAACGAGGGCGCGGGCACGGTCGTGGCGGCGGGCGAGTCTGCGGCCGCGCAGACTCTGCTGGGCAAGGTCGTCGCTGCGGCGGGCGGCGGAATGTACTCGCAGTATCGGTCGGTCAACGTCGCGCTATGCCTGGAGCTGCCGGCCGGAGCGACGGCGATCCAAGGCGCAGCCTCGTTCGTGAACCCGATGACGGTGCTCGGCATGGTCGAGACCATGCGGATGGAGAATCACAGCGCGCTGGTGCACACGGCCGCGGCCTCCAATCTTGGCCAGATGCTCAATCGGCTCTGCATCGAGCAGCAGATTCCGCTCGTGAACATCGTGCGTAAGCCAGACCAGGAAGGGATGCTCCGCGCGGCTGGCGCCGTCTACGTCTGCAATTCGACGTCCACCGACTTCATGGCCGAGCTGATCGACGCGCTCAAGGCAACCGGCGCCACGCTTGCCTTCGACGCCATCGGGGGCGGCCGGCTGGCGAGCCAGATCCTGACGGGCATGGAAGCCGCCGCTAACGCCGCCGCGGGCGGCTACAGCAGGTACGGGTCGGCTGTGCACAAGCAGGTCTATATTTACGGATCGCTTGACCGCGGCCCGACCGACCTGACCCGCACCTACGGCATGGCCTGGGGCATCGGCGGGTGGCTGCTGACGCCGTTCCTTCAGAAGGTCGGCCTGGCGCGGGTTGCGCAGCTGCGTGACCAGGTCGCTGCCGGTCTTACGACTACTTTCGCCAGCAGCTACACACAGCAGGTATCACTCCCCGGCGCGCTCACTCTCGAAGCGATCGCCGATTACGGCCGGCAGGCGACTGGCTCGAAATACGTCATTACCCCGGGCCGCGCCGCCTAGCCCGCCATAGCTCGTCGTCATCCAGCGTCACGCACTTGACCTACCAGGGTCACCAGATAACGCAGCAGGGACAGCGTGACCAAGGCCCAGGCCGTAATACGCCTGGGCGGCTGCAGGCAGAGCAGACGAGCCGGGCAGCGGCGTCAGGGGTGCCGGCCCTCGAACGCGGCCAGCCGGTCGGCCGCGGGCGCCGAGTCGGTTATCTCCACTCTCGGCCCGAAGGCCGCCTCCCCGTCCCGGCCGCGCATCTCGTCGGGGAGCATCGGCTCGAGTTGGACGAGCAGCCGTGCGGCGACATCGGGTTCCAGGTCGGTGGGCTGGCCGGTGGCCTTGGCCAGATCCCAGCCATGGGTGAAGATGTCGCCGGCCGCGATCCAGATGCAGACCGACCCGGGCAGCTCGCCGAACGGCAGCTTCATGGGCTTGGTCATGGCCTCCGGGACGCGGAAGGCGGCGACCAGCCGTTCGGCCTCCCGCTGGAAGGTGGCGGCGAAGTCGGTCGCCGTGCAGTCGGGATCGTCGGCGCGGTCGGTCACGGCGCCCTTCTCGGCCAGTTCCGCGAAGTACCCCGTCCCGCCGACGACGTGATTGACCACGTCCCGGACGTTCCAGGACGCGCACGGAGTCGGCCGGTCCAGGTCAGCGTGGCCTACCATCGCCAGGACCGCGGCGGTTGACCGGCAGGCCCGTTCGAGAACATCTGCGCTCGCCGGCTCCGGCTGCTCTGTTTGCATCGCTTTCCCTCCCTGGCTGACTAGCCGCCGCGGCCCCCCGGCCGGTGCCCGTCGGCTTCACGAGTAACTAGACAATGGCAAGATGCGGATTAGATGTCAAGATGGTCCGTGCCCTATCACCATGGCGACCTGCCCGCCGCCCTGCTGGAGGCGGTTGATCGCGCCGTCGCCGAGTGCGGTGTTACCGGCGTGTCCCTGCGCGATGTGGCGCGTCGGGCCGGAGTTTCGCACGGCGCACCCGCGCACCATTTCCGCAACAAGGCCGGGCTGCTGACCGCGTTCGCGACCGCGGGATACCAGTTGCTGGCCGAGTCGGTTATCGAAACAGTAGTTGAGTCAGAGGCCGCCGATGGCGCGGCAGAGCTGGCCGCGATCGGTCGTGGCTACGTCCGGTTCGCCGTCGGCCACCCGGCACACTTCGAGGTCATGTTCCGGCTGGACGCGCTCAACCCGGACGATCCCGAGTTCGTCGCGGTCAGCGAGGCAGCCTACGGGCTGCTGACCGCGACGATCGAGCGCTGCCGCGCCGCTGGCCGCCTGCACGGGCGTTCGCCCGAGGTCGTAGCGGTCAGCGCCTGGTCGATGGTGCACGGCCTGTCCGCCCTGTGGCTCAGCGGGCGCCTGGCCGAGCGCATCACCGAACAAGATCCGCAGCGGCTGGCGGCCGCCGTCTCGGACCTATTCGTCGACGCCGTCCTGCCGCCGCCCGAGGGCACTTAATAGCTGAACGCAGGTCATGCACGGCCAGCGCGCGGTCCTGGCCCTCAGGGTGAGCCGATGGGCGAGGCACCAGCCAGGCCCGCGATCTGCGCGTGCGTGGCGAACCACGGGCGGCCTCGCCCGGCCATCCCGGTGATCACGCTGTCCAGCATCCGCACCAGGTAGCCGCGGCCGATGGCCTCGGGGTGCATCGTGTAGGTCACGGCCCGGCGGTCCTGGCGGGCCGACTCGAACTCCCCCAGCCAGATCCGCTCCACTGCGGCCGGGTCGGCGAGCAGCCCGCCATGGTAGGAGGTCCAGCCGAAGTAGGGCCAGTCGCACAGGCTCCAGTGGCCGGGCAACTCCAGCAGCGGCTCATTTCCGCTGGTCACCCAGTACGGCCGGTCGTCGGCCATCAGGCTGGCGTCGTAGGAGAAACCGAGCTCTCCCAGGAGGTCCAGGGTCTCCGGGGTAAGCTCCCAGCCCGGTGACCGGTAGCCGTCCGGCCGGACCCCCAGCTTGCCCAGCGCGATCAACCCCTCCTCGAGTTCGGCGCGCTGCGCCGCGGCGTCCAAGCCGTCGGTGCCCCGGTGCAGGTACCCGTGGTGGCCGACCTCGTGACCGCCCGCCAGGATGGCCTCCACCGCGCCCGGATGCTGGTCGGCGGTGTGGCCCGGCACATAGAAGGTGGCCGTGACCTCCAGCTCAGCCAGCAGCCCGAGGATCCGGCTCAGGCCCCGGCCCGGGCCAAAGCGGCCCTGCGACAGCATGGTCAGCCGACGGGCGTACTCGGGGCCCTCGCTGAGCCACGGAGCCTCGCCGTCCACGTCAAAGGTCAGGGCCACCGCCACCTCAGCGTCGCCGGGCCAGGCGGGGAAGTGCGCGGGCGGGTTCTCCATGGTCGATCCAATCGCGCGATGAACCGCAGGATGACGAGTCTGCCACCCGCGGGCGAGGCGCACATGACGCACCCTGATCTGGACGATCTGTGCGATCTGGAGCGTGCTAGTGAGGATGTGGAGGCGGTCGTGGTCCTCGCCGTGGCGTACGCCGCCGGCGGCGGGATCGGGCTGGGCCGTCAGGTGTCGGAGGGTGCGGCGGCGGTCCGTGCGTGCGGTGTGCGGTGCTTGAGCCAGGCGAACAGCAGCGTCAGCGGCACAACGAGGCCGCCGATGCCGTAGAAGGCAAAGGCGCCGAACCCGTCCAAGTGCCCGACCAGCCACCCGAAGTTCTGGCCGAAGAACCCGGTGACGAAGGTCAGCGGCAAGAAGACGGTGGCCAAGATGGTTAGCTGCTCGACGGTGGCGTTCTGCTGGACGCTGATCTTGGTCTGCTCGACAGAGATCACGGCCATATTGGCCTCCAGGATGGTGCCGAGCAGGTCTCGCTGGGCGGCGACCTCCTCGTTAACCAGCTGCAGGTGGTCCTGGACGTCGCGCAGGTAAGGCTGAAGCTGCGGGTCTTCGGTGGCGCGCTCGATGGTGGTGACGACGCCGAGCAGCGGGTGCACCGCGCGGTAGAAGTCGGTGGCCTCGCGGCGCAGCGAGTAGATCCGCTCAGTCGGCGCGACGGCGCCGGAGAATACCGTGGCCTCGACCTGGTCGATGTCGTGCTCGAGCCCGGCGACGACCGGTGCGTAATCGTCCACCACCTGGTCCAAGATCGCCCACAACGCCGATGCGGTGCCTGCGGCGAGCAGTTCCGGCCGCTGCTCCAGCCGCTGCCGGGCGCCGCGCAGCCCGCTGGCCACGCCCTGCCGAACGGTGATCACGAAGGCCTGGGAGAGGAAGACGCTGATCTCGCCGAACTGGACTTCTTCGGCGGCATCGTCATAGCGCGCGGTGCGGAAGATGACCAGCCGTACGTCCCGGTCGTAACTTTCGATCTTCGGCCGCATGTGGAAGTTCTGTGCGTCCTCCACCGCCAGCTCGTGCAGGCCGAAGGTGTCCCGTACCTGGGCCAGCTCCTCTTCGGCCGGCTCGAACAACCCGAGCCAGACAAAGCCGCCCTGACCGCACCTGGCCGCGGCCTCCTCCAGCGGCACCGGGCCCTCGTCGCGCCTGCGGCCGTCCAGGTAGTGCGCACAATCAACGATCATGTCCGGGAGCCCTTTCTCGGTAGCCGGGACCGGTACTCGCTCCCCAGCATGGCCGAATCCGGCGGGGAGACGAAGACCACGGGTCTGCCGACGGCGAACCGCAAGCCCAGGGACGGCGCGCGCCCGGCCGACCGGTTCAGGACCGGTCTGGCCGCCGTCCCCGGTCGCGCAAGCCCGCGATCCAGTCCGGCACCTCCACCGCCGGACCGTAGGCGTGCGACACCTGGTCCCAGGGGATCCCGCCAAGACCCGCACCACGGCCCACCTGACCCATCCTGGCAGCTAACCCGGCTCCTGGTGGCCGCGGTGAAGATGGGCTGCAATCCCCTTACTGGGCTGATACGGCTGCACGTGATGTCCCGCTGGCTCCGGCGTTCCCGTTCACCGCCGCCGGCTCCATCGGTATCAAGAGCTCGAACGTCGAGCCTTTGCCCACGGTGCTGTTCACCCGGACCGAGCCCTGGTGAGCTTCGGCGATCGCCGCCACGGTCGGCAGCCCGAGCCCGAACCCGCCAACCTCCCGGCTCCGGTAGGGAGCCGCGCGGGAGAACCGGCCGAAGACCCGCTCCAGGTCGGCTGCCGGGATACCGCAGCCGGAGTCCGCCACCGCCAGGATGACGTGCCCGTCCTGGACGCGGGCGCTGAGCTCGATGCGGTCGTCCTTGTCCGTGTGTGCGATGGCGTTTTCCAGCAGGGCGTCAAGCGCCACTGCCAGCCGGTCACGGTCACCAGGGACAGTCGCCTCTGCCACTTCACCCAGCCGCCACCTGCGCGGCGTGTAAGCCCAGCGGTCCAGCGCCTCGATCACGACCGGACCGACCCCGACCGGCGCCAGATCAAGAAAGCCAGGGCTGCCGGCCGCGGCAAGCAGCAGCAGGCGGCCCGACAGCCTGCGCAGCCTCGCCAGCTCGCCGATGACCACGCGGGCGTCCTCGGCGACCGTCTCGTCAATGACCGACTGCTCAATGAGCTCTGCGTGGCCGAGCGCCACCGTGATGGGCGTGCCCAGCTCGTGCGAGGCATCGACCAGGAACATCTGCTGCTGCTCCAGCAGTCGCAGGTTCTCCCGCGACACGCGCTGCACTTCTCCCATCGCCGCGAGCTGCTCCAGCAGCGCCGCGTGCCGCCGCCGCCCGTGCCAGACCATGGCCAGGAACATCAACGCGACCAGCGGAACCTCGACGAGATAGTCCGCTTCCTGCACACCGTCCACCACCTGCGCCACGATGATCCCCCCGGTCGCCAGCGTCACCGCGGCCACCGTCAGGATGGCGGGCTGCAGCCGCCACATCCGCAACCCGTAAATGAGGGTCAGGCTCACCCAGATGACCAGGAACGGAATGGTCGACCAGGCCCCCATCTCGCGCATGGCGAGCAGGTTCACCCCGACGAACACCGCCCAGACGACGTCTACCCACGACGACCGCACCCAGCGCAGCCCCCGCCTCAGCCACCCGCCCAGGGCAAGCCGCCGCCACACCATCGCGCCCCGCCCGCCAGCCGCCTCGGCCGTACCGGGGCTCAGGGCGCCGCTCATCCTGGGTACCGCACTTGCCGCCTCCCGCCACATGGCACCAGGTCACACCTGATGCCGACCCTTTCACGGTCGAGACCTTCAGGCACACCGGAACCACAAAACCTCCCGAAGATGACCAATCCGACATACGTCCGTAACGTTGCCAGCCGGGGCCGGTGACAGCCGGGGAGCGTCCGGTCGTGAGCGGGATAGCCGCCCGTGCCTGCCTCGTGGCCGCCAGGAGGAGAGATGACCGTTGTTGTCGGTGCGCCGGAAGACTTCACGCTGGAGGCGTTCCGGCGGGTCACGGTGGATGGCGAGGGCGTCGTCATCGGCCCGGCCGCACTGCGAGCCATGGGCGAGGCCCGCGCGGGGTTTGAGCGTCTATTGCGCGCTGACCCGGGCGGCTTCATCTACGGGGTGACCACCCGGCCGGGCGTGGAAGTCGGCACAGCGATCCCGCCGGAGGAACTGCGCGACTATGCGCGCCGCTTCCGCGGGGTGGGGCGGGGCTTCGGCCGGGATTGCCTTGATGAGCGGGTGGTCAGAGGCATCGTCTTCGCCCGGCTGGCCGACTTCATCGGCGGCCACGCCAAGGTGCGACCTGTACTCGCCCAGCGAGTAGCCGCCCTGCTGGATGGCCCGCTGCCGCGCGTTCCCCTCGACGGGCAGGGCGGCGCCGGGGAGATCCTGCCTCTCATGCACGTGATGGCCGCCGTGGACGCCGACGACCTGGTGGAGGGCGAGGGCATGGCGCTGATCAACGGCTCGCCGTGCGCGACGGCGCTGGCCGCTGATGTCGCCCTGCACGCCGGGCACCGCCTGCGGCTGGCCGAGGCGATCTTCGCGCTGTCGATCGAAGCGCTCGCCGCGCCGCTCGATGCCTACGATGAGGCCCTTGATGACCTGCGGGGCGATGAGGCAGAACGCACAGTCCTGCATCACCTGCGCGGTCATCTGCGTGGCGCGGTCGCATCAGGCCGGCTGGCCCACCAGGCGCCGGTCAGCTACCGCATCCTGCCCCAGGTCCTGGGTCAGGCCCAGCGCGCTGTGCAGGCGGTGGCTCACGCCGCTGCCACAGCCCTCGGTTCGGTCACCGAGAACCCGGTGTACCTGCCAGCCAGCGAGGGCCACCCGTTCGGCCGCGTCGTATCGACAGGAGGCTTCCATAACGGTGCGGCCGCCCCCGCCATGAACTGGCTGACCGCCTCGTGGGCCGACCTGGCCCTGGTGGCGCAGCGCCAGGTCACCGCCATGCACAGCCCCACCTCAGGGCTTCCGCACCTGCTCGCTCCGGCCGGCTTCATCCCCGGGGCCTCCGGCGGGGCCACCAATCTGTTCGGCTGGGTGGCGACCGGGCTGGTCGAAGAAGCCCGGGCGCTGGCCGCGCCCACCTTGCTGCCCGCCACCATCAACGACACCCAGAACGACATCGCCACGCCCACCTTCGGCGCCTACCGCAGCCAGCACCGGGCCGCCGAATGCCTCGACAGCGTCCTCGCCATCTTGGCCCTGGTCTCCAGCCAGGCCCTGTCCGTCACCAGCCGTCGCCCGGCCCCGCCCCTGGCCGGGCTGCTGAACGGCATCCGGTCAGTGTTCCCGCCCGTCCAGGCCGAACGGGAAGGCCAGGGAACCCAGGCAGCAGAACTCGCCGCCATCTTCAGCCGGGCCGCCCTGACCGGCCAGCCCGACTTCCCGGGCTATCGGGGCCACGCCAGCCCGCAGCCATCCCCCTGACCTCAGCCCGAGGCCGGCCGACGCTCGGCACTGGGATCCTGGGGCGCTACCCCAGCTGGTCGCGGCGGCGGGTCAGGGCGGCGGTCTCGGCGGTGTTGCCCGCCAGCTCGATGGCCTTGTCGTACGCCGCGCGCGACTGCTGGCTGCGGCCCAGCCGGCGCAGCAGGTCGGCGCGGGTCGCGTGGTAGGCGTGATAGCCGGCCAACCTGTCCTCAAGACGGTCGACGGCCGCCAGTGCCACCTCCGGGCCGTCAAGCTCGGCGACCGCGATGGCCCGGTTGAGGGCGATGATCGGCGAGGGGTCGAGGTGGACGAGCTGGTCGTAGAGGGCAACGACCTGCGACCAGTCGGTGTCGCGTACGTCGCGGGCAGACGTGTGCACGGCGTTGATCGCGGCGAGGATCTGGTAGCGCCCCGGAGCTACCCGGGCGGCTAGGCGCTCGCGCACCAGCCGGTGACCCTCGGCGATCAGCGACGCGTCCCAGGTCCCGCGGTCCTGCTCGCCGAGGGTGACCAGTTCACCGCTCGACGAAACACGGGCGGTGCGGCGGGCCTCGATGAGGAGCATCAGCGCCAGTAGGCCGGCCACTTCACCATCGTCTGGCATAAGCGTTCGGATCAGCCGAGTGAGCCGGATCGCCTCGGCCGTCAAGTCGTGACGGACGGGATCGGTGTCGGGGCCGGTCGCCAGGTAGCCCTCGTTGAAGACGAGGAACAGGACGGCGAGTACGCCGGAGACCCGGGCCGGTAGATCCTCCGTGGACGGCACCCGGTAAGGGATGCGAGCCGCCTTGATCTTGGCCTTCGCACGGGTGATCCGCTGTCCCATGGCGGTCTCCTGCACCAGGAAGGCACGCGCGATCTCGGGCACGGTCAGGCCGCCGACCATGCGCAGCGTCAGCGCCACGCGCGTCTCCATCGCGAGCGCCGGGTGGCAGCACGTGAAGATCAGCCGGAGTCGCTCGTCGTCGACGGCGCCGAGGGGCTCGGGCGGGTCGTCGTCGTGCAACATCTGAGCCTCCTGCTGCTTGTCGCCGCGCTTGTTCTCACGTCGGATCCGGTCGATGGCCTTGTGGTTGGCGGTGGTAGTCAGCCAGGCGCCGGGGTTGGGAGGTACGCCGTCGGCCGGCCACCGCTCGACGGCGGCCGCGAACGCCTCGGCCGCAGCCTCCTCGGCGATGTCCAGGTCACCGAAACGCCTGGTCAGGGAGGCGACCACCCGCGCCCACTCCTCGTGGTGGGCCTGGGTGACCGCCTCCCGCACGTCGATGCTGTTCAGAGGAACGGCCGCACCTCGACCTTCCGATTGCAGGCCTTCGACCCCTCGGTCGCGAGCTTGAGCGCCACGTCGAGGTCCGCGGCCTCGATAATCCAGAAGCCGATGAGATACTCCTTCGACTCCAGGAAGGGCCCGTCGGTGACCAGCGCCTCCTCGCCCCGGTTGTCGATGACGGTGGCCGAACTGGGATCCGAGAGGCCGCCGGCGAAAACCCAGTAACCCTCCGCAATGAGCCGGTCGTTGAACACGTCGATCGCAGCCATCTCTTCCGGGGTGGCGAGGTCGGCCGTGCCGGTGATCACGGAAACCATGTACTGCATATCGGATCATC
Source organism: uncultured Actinomycetes bacterium (assembly GCA_963795795.1). Classification (GTDB taxonomy): domain Bacteria; phylum Actinomycetota; class Actinomycetes; order Streptosporangiales; family Streptosporangiaceae; genus Palsa-504. The sequence continues at coordinate 168,722 of CAWCJS010000009.1, forward strand.
TCCTGTGGTTCGGGGCGCCCCCGTGGGCGGCCGCTCACCCCTGCTACGAACACCTCTGCCCCGATCCGACAACCGCCTCGCGGATTTCTTCCGACGACTTTCCGGTGCGCCGGCGGTAAGCGATCCGACAGCGCTACGCCTTCCGGGCGACTGACTATTCCGCTGAGCATCATCCGCGGTTCGGCCAGGCGGTTCGGTGCGACGGCGTGGAAAGTGTCGCTGTGCATGAGGATCACGTCGCCGGGTTCGCCGGTTAGCTCGACGACACGGAGCGGTACGCCGTCGATGACGGTCCCGTCGTTCATGTAGCGCTGGATGCGGCCGTCGCCGCCGACGGGTTTCCACAGCCCGCGCAGCCACGGATGGGCGGCGAGCAGCACTCCTTCCCGGGCAAGGCGCGCGCCAAATCCGCCCGGACAGGTGAAGCGTCACGGCCAGGCTAGCGCCGCAGACAGCGAGCCCACCACGGATTTTCGCGTCGCACGATAGGGGCTCAGGGAGCCTCGTCTGCACTTTGACTGGTCTGCGGCTCAGGGAGTGCTCCTGCTGATCCGCCACAGGTAGGTGGTACCGCCGTAGTCGCCGGCGGCCAGGGTGTTACCGCCCGGCCCGAACGCTACCGAGAACACCCCTGAGCCGTCAGGATCAGTGAGAGCAGCGGTGAGCGCGGCAGTAACCCGCGGCGTCGAGCCGGCCGCTACGACGGAGCCGCCTGCCGTTGCCGGTCCGCCAGCCACGGCCACGGCGGCACCGAGCACCAGAAACGCGGCGTACCTGAACCACATTCGCGCCCCCCGCAAGCCGTCACGGATACCAGCACTGCACTGCACTCATCTCAGCCGAGATGTGGCGATACGTCCACCGGCTAGCCGGTAACGCCAGGTCCGGCGGCCAGCGCGCGGAGCATCCTGGCCGCGTCTGGCTCGGGCAGGCCGTCGAGCAGCGTGGTCAGGCGTCGCACGGCGACCACGTTGGCGGCTGGCTCGCCGACTGGTGCATACCGCCGCAGGCCGCCCGGGGTCAGGGTGAACAGCTGGAAGCCGAGTTCCCGCAGGCGCGCTTCCAGGTCTTCAACCGTATGGCCGAAGCGCAGCGGGTTGGCGCGCAGGAACTCCACGATGAGCACGATGCCGGGGTTGGCGGCGAGCGTGTGCCGGGCGCCGTCGATTATGTCCAGTTCCGCGCCCTCGACGTCGATCTTCGCTAGGTGCACCGGCGGGCTGCCCAGCCGGTCCAGGGCCTCGTCGAGGGTCGTCACCTCGACCGTGGCCCGCTCGTGCTGCGCGCTCGCGTCGTCCGGTCGCAGCGAGCTGCCGCCGAAATTGTCCGGCGGGTGCAGCACGAGGGTGCCCGGCCCGGAAGCCCGGCCTAGGGCGACCGGCAGCACCGTCACGTTCGGGCAGCCCGCCCGGCTGACGTTGCGGCGCAGCACCGGGCCGAGGACCGGATGCGGCTCGAACGCGATGACCCGCCCCGCCGGACCTACGATGCCGCTGGCCAGCAACGTGTACTGGCCGACGTGGGCGCCCACGTCGAGGACGGTCATTCCGCCCCGCAGCCAGCCCCAGACGAAGCGGACCGTCTCGCTCTCCCACATCCAGGAACGAAGGATCTCCGCGCCGATCAGGTCCCGGGGATCGACCTCGATCGGCATGCCGTTCACCAGCCGGCCGACCTGGCCATGCCAGCCTTCATCACCGGTCGGCGGCACGCCCGTGACCATCGGCGGTTCCTCCTCGTTCTCCCGGTGCGCGTCGGTGCTCCCGGCGCTTTTAGAAGCGCCGACCGTGCTCATCGTGCAGTTCCGACAGGATCTCGATCAGGCGGGCGGCCGCGTGCGGCCAGGTGAACGCGGCGGCCAGCCGGTCGCGCAGGCTGGCCGCGGGCTGGTCGCGGCCGTCGAGGGCGTTCCGCAGGGCCTGGCCCGCGGCAGCCTCATCCGGCGCCCACCACTGGACGCCCTCGAAGAGCGGGGCCGTCCACCGGTCGGCGCCCACATCCGCGGGCTCGGTGCGGGACGGGATCAGTTGGGCCACGTCGGAGTCGAGGTAGGCCAGGTAGGCGCTGTGCCGCGGTGCGATGAGCCGCAACCCCGCGGCCCCCGCCTCGACCATGGCCTGGTCCCAGCCCTCGCCGTGCGACATGCTCCAGTAGTGGGTGGCGGCGGCGAACAGCCGCGGCATCTCCGCATCGGCGAGCAGGCGGTCGACGAAGAGCACCGGAGCCGCCTGCGCCAGGCTCCGGCCGAGCCGCTGCTGCATGACGGCGAGCTCGCGCAGCAGGGCGATGGTGGCCGGGCGATGGGGCGGGCCCAGCTTGATGATCAGGATGGCGTCGTCGTGGACCGACGTCGTGGTGATCCAGACGCGGACCAGGCCGACCAGGTTCTTGCGCGGGCGCGCCTCGGACACGTTCAGCACCCGCGTCCGGTAGTCGGCTACCGGCCGCCCGCGGTTCACGGCCAGCGGCAGCGGCTCGTTGGCCGGACGGAAGCGGTCCACGTCGACGCCGAGCGGGCAGACCCGGAGCTTGCCGGACGGGCAGCCACTGCCCTGCCACGCGTCCCGCGACGAGGGCGTCGGCACGATAACCAGGTCATGGGAGCGGCCGCGGGCCACCCAGTCGGGCGGAACCCGGTCGGCTTCGAACATGGTGTAGTTGACCGTGAGCTGTCCCGGGCTGAGGCGGACCTGGTGCGGCATGCAGAAGTGCAGGGTGGACGCCGCGTCCACCGGGCCGGCCAGCTGCTCGAACCAAGGGTCCCAGTCGTCCGGGGGCAGCTTGACCGGGTGCCATTCCGGGAGGTCGGTCAGCTGCACCCGGACCCCCTGGCGGACGAGCTGCCTGACGAACTCGCGCGTGTGGTGATCGTGCCCGCTGACCCCGCGGAACGGGCCGCGGACCGCGAGCGATCGGCTCGGCGGCCCGCTGCTCACCAGGCCATCCTGGCACCCATCCCGCTCGCCGTCGGGCGCAGACCTAAACGGAGGCTTGATTACACTTGCGATACGGCCCAGGGGGGAAGGAGCAGGAGGAAGGCAGAGCATGGCACGCGGCATTCAGGTGGGCGACAAGGCGCCGGACTTCACCCTCCCGTCCCAGTCCGGGGAACCGGTCCGGCTGCACGACCGGCTGGGCGACCGGGTGGTCGTGCTGTACTTCTACCCCAAGGACGACACCCCCGGATGTACGGCCGAGGCGTGCGCCTTCCGCGATAGTCACGAGGCCTTTACCGACGCCGGCGCCGAGGTGATCGGGATCAGCTCCGACTCCACGAGCCGGCACGCCGCGTTCGCGGGCCGGCATCAGCTCCCGTTCACGCTAGTCAGCGACCAGGGCGGCCAGATCCGCAAAAGCTACGGCGTTCCGACCACGCTCGGCATCCTGCCCGGCCGGGTGACCTACGTGATCGACCGCACCGGCACGGTCCGGCACGTCTTCAACTCGATGACCAACATCGGCCAGCACATCAACGACGCACTGGACGTGGTCCGGCGGCTGCAGGCCGAGCAGGCCGCCTGAGCGGCGCGGCCGGCCCGCGGAAAGGCGCAAATAAGCACATCGGCTGATTACCTACGGCGGCCGGGGAAATGTTAGCCTTCCGGTGACATTCATGTGACATTCGGTAACCTGTGGATGAGCTGTTAATAATACGGTGGATAACTGCCGTTGCATGCGGGTAACTCGCTATGTTCTGTGGACACCATGTGGATAAAAAAAAGTTGCGGGGATTTCCGGGAAAACCCTTGCGCGGTACCCGGCGGAGGTAGTAGAAATCTCTCACTGCCGGAAACGGGAACCACTCGGAGGAAACTCCGGGGACGTAGGTGGAACCGGGAAACTGGGGAAGCCCGCGGGTACCTGGCCCTGGTGGACGGCTCGCGGTGACGCGGAGGCCAGGCAACTGGTTGACGTGCTACTTTACGGCCAGGCAGGGCCCCCTCCATCTCATACATGGAGGGGGCCTTGTTCTATTCTGCCCGGGCTGCAGGTTATGGTCCGGTGCGATAAACGCGCCGCCCCGCACGGTCGCAGTAAGCTGGTTAACACCATGCCGAAAGGAGCAGCGCATTGCCTATCACTGCATCGCCAGCCGCTAACGCCGCGCCGGCGCGCCTCAAGGTCCGCAAGAATATCAATGCGCTAAGCGCCCAGGAACTTACCAATCTGCGCCGGGCGATCAAAGAATCCATCGGGCTGAAAGATAAGCGGAGTTACGAGTATTTCGCGAGCTGGCACGGCGTGCCGCTCGGCTGGTGCCAGCATCACAACCCGCTATTCCTGCCGTGGCACCGGGCCTACCTGTACTGGCTGGAGCTAGCCCTGCAGTCGCAGGTTCCCGGCGTGACCTTGCCGTGGTGGGACACGTCGACCGCCGCGGCCATTCCCGGGCCGTATTCGGTCGCGCAGGCGGACGGCGGCGACAACATCCTCGCGAAGGCTCCGATCAACGTATTCGGCGCGGCGCATCAATCGGGCTGGCCGACCGAGACCTCCCGGTCTCCCGGCGAGGTACGGCAGTCACCAACTCCGCCATTTGCGCAGGAATGGGCCAACGCGATGAAGGCGGACAACTTCACCGACTTCAGCCGGCTGATCTGGACCTTGCACGACAACGTCCACGTGTGGGTCGGCGGCACCATGGGGCAACTCGACTGGGCCGCCTTCGACCCCCTGTTCTTCGCCCACCACACCAACATCGACCGGGCGTGGCGGATCTGGCAGTCGGCCCACCCGGGCGGCACTCCCCCGGCCGACATCCTCGATCAGTCGATGCAGACCGATCCGGCCATGACCGTGCGGGCGGTGCTTGACGTGACCCGGCTGGGGTACGAGTACGCTGGCACGCAATCGACCGTTCCCGGGAGCGCATGATGCAGCGCTGGACCTCCCAGGCCCTGGCCCTATCGCGGAACAACTGGAAGCGGGCCGACCTCGAGTTCGAGGGCGTCGAACACGACGGCGCGTCCTTCGTGATGCACGTGTTCCTCAACAACCCTGACGCCGACGACACGACGCCGCACACGGCCGAGCAGCGGTACGCCGGCTACCTGACCGTCTTCGCGCACGGCGACTGCTGGGGCGACGTCGGCCACTGTGACATCCCGGAGCCGGTCAGCGCGTTCGACCGGCGCCCGCCGCACTCGCTGATCCCGTTCGACGCGACGCTGGAGATCACCGAGGCGATCAGTGCCCTGCCCGAGGACACGAGCGAGTTCACGGTGACGGTGCTGGCGTTCAACAAGCACGACGACGAGACCGGCGTGCTCCGGTTCAAGGAACTGACGCTGCTCACCTACGAGTAACCGCGGTGACGGCAGCGCGCGGGCGGATCGGCGTATCCGGCGTGCTGCTGGCCGCGATGCTGGCGGCCGGGTGCTCGGCGGCCCCGGTGACCTCGTACCGGCCCTCCGAACAGACCTGCTACGACCTCGCCGTCCAGGCGCTGCAGCGGCACGTGGCCCTGAACGCGCACCCGCCGGCCTGTGCGGGGCTGAGCGCGGCAGTGGTCAACATGGCCGTGGCCAGGGCCATCAAGGAGGTGACCGGGCCGTGGCCCAAGGCGATCGCCCGGCACCTGGCCTACCAGGACCGCGCCTACCTGGCCCGCATGGTCAGCGTCATCCCGCCGCCCCCGCCCGCGGCTTCGCCGGCGGGCCCGCAGGCCCCCGCGCCCGCCCGGCCCGCGCGGGACCTGCCGCTCGACCTGGCCGCGCTGGCGGCGTGGGTCCTCACGGCCACGGCCGGGGTATACCTGCTCGGCGGATGGCTCGTCACCTGGCTGGCGCGCCTCCTCCGGCGCCGACACCGCAGGCGGGCGGACGCCGCCACGGCGTTCACCGTCAGCCACTTCGGGCTGGCCCTGGCCGGGCTGGGGATCTGGATCGGGTTCGTCGCCAGCAATGTCGCGGTCCTGGCCTGGATCGCGCTTGGCTTGGTGGTGCTGATCGCGGGCCTGGGCATGGGCGTCCTGTCCGCCGCGCTGCCCGGACCCGCCCGGCCCGGCGCCGCCCCGGGCCGGGCTCGCCTGCCGGTAATCGTGGTGGCGGCCCACGGCATGTTCGCGACCGTCACCATCCTGCTCGTGCTGCTGGCCGCGATCGGCGCGGGCTAACTGCCGGGCCTGAGCGGGTCCGATGGCATAGCAGGCCTTTCTCCGCGGTCCGGTCAGTGCACCGCGGCGGGCGGTGGCGGGCGCCAGTGCTTCCAGCCCGGATGGACGGTGACCAGCCGGGATGGTCCCGGCGCGACCTGCGCCATCTGCGCCCGCGGCTGTAGGGCCAGCCCGTCCGGAACCGGTTCCCACCACGACTCGCGGCCGAACATCCGGCTGAACAGTTCAACCTGGCGCCCGCCGAGACCGCGGGGGCCGAGGATGAGTTCGGCGGGAGCGGGCTGGTCCGGCCGCTGCCAGCGGAAGTCCCCGGAGATCCGCAGGGCCGAGCCCGTGTTGGGCAGTGCGGCGTGCGGGGTGAGGCAGTGGAAGATGATCACGTCGCCCGGCTCGTAGCTGGTGGTGGCCCAGCCGGGCTCGGACGCGGACAGCGGGCGCGGCGGCCGGGGCGGCCCGAGGTGACCGCCGGGTTGCACGGCCAGGCCCCCGATCCTGACCGGGATGTCCATCAGCGGGATCCAGCTGGTCAGCATGTCCTGGACGCCGGCCACCCCGTAGTCGTAGTGGATATAGCGGCCGCGCGGGCGGGCTTGCGGCCGCTCGGGGTAGACGGCGCGGAGCACCTTCGCCGGGTAGGAGAACGACCCGGAGCCGAGCAGGCGCCGGACCGCCGCGCGCAGCGCGGGGAAGTAGGGAACGCGGTTGAACGCGGCGCTCGTGGTGGCCTTGCGGAACGCCGGATCATGGAGCGCGTCCATCGAGTTGACCGCCCGGGGCTCGATCGAGGGTATGGCACGGTCATCGACCCACCCGCCGGCCCGCAGTTCGGTCAGCACGGCCTGCCCGGCCGCGCGGATCTCGCCGGCCGGGAGCAAGCCGCGGAAGAACACGTACCCGTCGTCGGCTAGCCGCCTGCGCAAGGCTGCCTGGTCGTTTGCCAGGGACGCGGAATCGGCCAGCTCATCCACACGCACACGATAGCCGCGGCCGGCGAGCGCCCGGTTCGGGTACCGAGCTGGGTGACTGAGACAGCCCGGGCGGCGAGCGCCCGGGGTTTCGGCCGCGGCGCCTTCGGAGCGCCCCAGCGGGCGGTGCGCGCACCAACCGCCGTTCGGATAAATGAACTTCCTGAAGGTGGCGGTGGCTAGTCCGCCAGCCGGATGGCGAGCTGGGTTACCCACTTGCTCAGGTCAGGCTCCTGGGCGGGGTCGGTCAGGTAGATCTCCAGCCTGCTCCCCCACCGCTCGCCGTCCTCGCCCGGCGACGCGTCCCAGGTCAGGCTCTGACCGGCCGCCCAGTCCAGCAGCGCTTGAGTGGCCCCGGCGAGCTCGCTGGGGTGACCCACGTGCGTGAGCGTCGCGTACCGCCCGGCCGGGAGCACAGCCTCACATAGGCCGGAAGATCATGCGCGGTCGTTTGGGCGCCCGCGCTGGGGGAAGTGGCGGGTACTCGGCCAGAACTCAGCCCTGGAGGTAACCCATGAGGATCGGTGCGGGCCTTGCCCTCATCGCGATAGGAGCCATCCTCAGATTCGCGATCTCGACCGTGTCTGCGCATGGCGTCGCAGTGCACACGATCGGTGACATCTTGATGCTGGTGGGTGTTCTCGGAGTGGTGCTGGTGGTGGCGCTGTGGGCGCCGTGGGGGCGCAACCGCCAACCGGTCTACCGCACGGAGGTACCGCCTGAGCGCGTGGTCTACCGCACGGAGGTACCGCCTGAGCGTGTGGTCTATCGCACTGAGGTACCGGCTGATGAGGTACCGCCGCCTCGGGCTTACCCGTACGAGGACGATTTTCGGCGCTGAACTTACTGGTCAGGTGCCGCCCGGGCGGCCTGGAGCGGAGATCCGGAGGTTACGGACAGCTCCGCGCGGGCAGCGGGCGTAGAGGGCTAAGCGAGAGAAAGGAGCTGCGATGGGTGCGGCAAAGAAGGCGAAGGGCAAGGCTCAGGCGGCCAAGGGCAAGGTCAAGAAGGCCGCCGGCAAGGCCATCGGAGACCCGGTGCTGGAAGCCAAGGGCAAGGCCGGGCAGGTGAAGGGCGACCTGAAGCAGGCCGGTGAGAAGGTCAAGGACGCCGTCAAGAAGTGAGCGGCACACCATGGACGACCAGCCGACCCGCGTGACGGCGGCCCCCACGGCCGACATGTTCGACCTGATCGAGGCCGATCTGGTCCGCATCCTGAGACGGCGGGCGCGGCTCGGCGACCTGCGGCCGCCTAAGCCAGGCCGACGCCGGGCCCGGCAGCCGACCCGCCAGCCAGTGGCTGGCGGGCAGGACAGGCGCTAGCGCTTCCGGACCCCCAGGGCCGGGACGGGTACAGCGGCGGTCCTGCCGGGGCGGCCTAGGCGCGGGAGGAGTGTTCTGCCTGGCGTGCTCGGGAATCGCGTACTTGATGACCGGCCACACGCGGGCTTTGCACCTTCCTGTCCGTTGTGGCCCTGAATCGGCCCTGTCAGGATGGGTGCAGTGAGTTGCGTTTCTCGGGGAGGTCATCATGCCCGCGGTTACCGAGACCGGGTTTTCGCAGATGCGAGTGAGCAAGGTCGTTGGGCTGGGTCGGGACGGCGGGGACCGCGCCTCCTATTTCGTGGTGCTGGATGAGCCGGGCGGTGACCGGCGCCTGGTGATCATGATCGGCTCCGCGGAGGGGTTCGCCATGGCCGCGAGCCTGGCCGGTCAGGAATGGGGCCGTCCGATGACCTATCAGTTCATGGTCGCGCTAGTGCACGGTCTCGGCGGCCAGGTGAGGTCCATCCTGCTGGATCGGGTGGTGGACGGTGCCTATGCGGCGACGGTAGAGGTGGAAGGCCTGGTCGGAGCGGCGCGGGTGGATGCCCGGGCCAGTGACGCACTGAACCTCGCGGTCTTGGTCGACGTGCCGATCCTTGTTGCGCGGGAGATGCTGGAGGACTGCGCCCGGCGCATGGAGGGCGACTCGCCCGAGGCGACTTTGGCCCGTCGTGCGCTGACGGCCCCCCCAGTGACATTCCGCAGGGTGGAAGAATAGTCCGCCGCGCCCGCCGCCTGTAGCTCCTCCGCCTGGAGTGGCGCGAGTGGCGTCCGGTGACGGTTACGAGGTGCACGGACGGCGGTCGAGGCGGGTTGTTGCGCCCAGCCGGGCGGGCCCGGGCCGCGTTGCGGTGGACCGCTTCTCTCTCGGCCGGTCGAGGGCCGGAACAGGACCTCTCGATCGGGGGCCCGGGCCGGCCGTCGCGAGGGCCGCGGCCCATACCGGTTTGGCGGCTCACGCGACGGGTAGCCCATCTGCTCGCCAGGGAGTTTTCCTAGTGCACCGTTGGCCGCATACGGCACTTCTCCCCCGGAACGACAGTGCCGGGCTCAATTACTCGGGGAGGGCGCATGGCACGAAACCTTCGGGTTCACGCCCACGTAATTGAGCGGGCCCGCTGCAACGGTGGCGATGATCGTCCCCGTCCGCGTGCAGTTCTCCGGCTGCGAACCGTAGTAACCGCGCTGCCCGGCCGCAATCGCGCCGATGATCAGCCAAACCAGCAAGACGAGCGCTCCGACTCGCATGTGTACCTCCGCAAGACTGGCGACTCCCGCGCTTGCGGGGAGCCGCGAATTCAGGTCGCCCCTTTGTCTACCCAGCAGGCGGCAGATACTCCTGCCGACGGCGATCCTGAGCCTGCTCATGCCGTGTATGCCGCGCATATCGCGATGCGCGACATCAGGGCCATTACGACGGACCTAGGTGACCTGCGGTGTATCGTGGCTGGTGATGGCCTGGGACGCACAGTCGGCGCGGCGCGCACCCGCGGCGCGAGAAGCCCTGACCGTCTCGCCCTCGCGGCCAGACGGCGGCTTGCCGCCTCCCCCGGCACCGGGTGCCATGTCTTACGACTACACCACTGACCTGGCGGCTATCCGCGCCGTCGTGCACCGCTACGCCCTCCTGGCCGGGCTACCCGAACCCCGCGCGATCGACCTCGTGCTGGCGGTCAGCGAGGTGGCGGCCAACACCGTCCGCCACGCGAAGTCCCCCGGGTCGCTGAAGATCTGGTACGACAGCGACGAGATCGTGTGCCAGGTTCACGACGAGGGGGTCATCACCGATCCGCAGGCCGGCCGGCACAAGCCCTCCCTGAACGCGTTGGGCGGGCACGGGCTCTGGATCGTCAACGAGGTCTGCGACCAGGTCGACATGCGCTCGGACGAGACCGGGACCACGATCCGCCTGCACATGAAGCTGCCCAAGCCGAGGCCGGGGCCTATGAATCCGCGCACGGATGGCGACTGGTAAGGCGAGGAGTACCTTCACCTAATCCGCCGTGGTACAACAAGGGCGTGGAACTGCTGACGATCTCGGTAGCGGCCAGCGAGGCGGCCGGCGAGCCCTACACGCTCGTGGAGATCACCGGCGAGGCTGACGTGACGAATTCGGATGAGATGCGGCGCCTGCTGGACGAGGAGGTGTCCAAGCAACCGCACACGCTGATCCTCGATATATCCGGCCTGCGCTTCATGGACTCATCCGCGTTGCACGCGTTGCTCCTCGTGAACCGGGCGATGGACCGCCAGGGCGGGGTCCTCGCGCTGGTATCCCCGCAGGCGGCCGTGGCCAAGATCCTGCGACTGACCACCGCCGACCGGCTGATCCCCGTCTTCGGCAGCGTGGCCGACGCCGCGGTGGGCTGAGCCGGCGGAGCCCCGGAAGCAGAACTTCGCGCGGCAGGGCGTTTGAGCTTCGCCGGTTGGGGATATGCTTCTGTCGTAGGTGGTGCCCACGACGGAGGCACGCGCCGCGGTGATGTGTTATCGCGGAGCGGGCGGATCGGGTGCCACTTTTCCGCTTTCTCGGCGACACCGTAAGGAAATCTGTCGGCGAGAAAGGCCACTGATGAAGATCGCCCTGGTAGCTCAGCACGCGACGCCGCTTAGCCCGCGCGCGGGCACCGGACCAAGCAGCGATGACCTCGGACTCAGCGAACTCACCCGGATGCTCGCGAGGCACGGGCACGACGTGACCGTGTACGCGCAGAAGCAGCTGGCCGGCCAGCCTGGGCGGGCCAGGCTCCACGATGGAGTGCGGGTCGAGCACCTGTCCGCCGGCCCCGTGCCGCCCGCCCCGGGTCACGGTGAGCAGGGCGACGCGGGCCTGCTGGAACGGGTGCCCGCGTTCAGCGGCCCGCTGCGCAGCCGGTTCGAAAGCGAGCGCCCCGACGTGGTGCACGCCATGCACTGGACGAGCGGCCTGGCGGCGCTCGCCGCCGCGCGTGACCTGAGCATCCCGGTCGTGCAGGAGTTCAGCTCGCTCGGTGTCGCGGAACGGCGCATCGGGGTGCAGGCGGATGACGCGTCCGCGGCCCGCATCAGGCTCGAGCCGGCCATCGGGCGCAGCGCCGCCGCGGTGGTCGCCACCCACTCCGCCGAGGTCTCGGACCTGGCCAGCCTGGGCGTGCACCGGTCCGCGATCAAGGTCGTCCCGTGGGGCGTCGACACCGACACGTTCACGCCCGAGGGCCCGGTGGCCAAGCGGAATGGCCGCCCGCGGCTGCTCACCGTGGCTGACCTGAGGGAGCGCGAGGCGCTGCAGACGCTGCTGCGCGCGCTGACCCGGGTGCCCGGCGCCGAGCTCATGGTCGTCGGCGGTCCGGCCCGCGCCGAGCTGGCCAGGGACGGCGAGTACGCCAACCTGGCCCGGTTCGCCGGGGAACTGGGCCTGACCGACCGCGTGATCTTCACGGGCGCGGTCGAGCACGGGGCGCTGCCGGCGCTGCTGCGCTCCGCCGACCTGGTCGTCAGCACCTGCCAGTACGAGCCCTCGGGCACGACATCGCTGCAGGCCATGGCCTGCGGGACCCCGGTACTCGCGCCGCCGGTGGGCGGGCACATGGACGTCGTGGTCAACGGGACGACCGGCATCCTGATCCCGCCGGGGCGGCCGGCCGTGCTGGCCCAGCGGATCCGGCAACTGCTCGCGCACCCCATCCTCATCGAGGCCTACGGGGTCGCGGCCGCCGACCGGGCGAGGTCGCGCTACTCATGGGACCGGATCGCGGATGAGACGCTCGCGGTCTACGAGAAGGCCGCCCCCCAGGCAGCCTAGGCCGCTGCGAACGCGCGGGTCCGGAGCTCTGGGACCCTCCCCCCGGCCCCGGACCCGTGCAACCAAATCTTAAAATACAAATCCATTTTCCCGAACGCCGGTGGTGCGTGCACGGCTACCATTCCCGGCACCGCTGGCCGATGTTAGCCGGTCATATTCCGTTAGCTGGCGATAAAGCCTGCGATATCGCCCGCCCGTGTTATGAGGCAGATATCAGTATTTGCTGGATAGCGGGATAGAGGGGAATTCAGCGATTCCTCATGCACGGTTCAACCACCACAAAAAGCGCTAATCGCACAGGCGGCGCGGTAGCCGGGCTCTAGAATCGCCGCGTGGAACGGTATGTGATCCGCGGCGGTCAGGGGGGTTACGAGCGCCTCCTGCTGCTGGCCAGGGACCGGTGGCCCGATACCGCGGCGCTCTTCGCGCGGGCGGCCCTGTCACCCGGGATGGCCTGCGTCGATCTAGGCTGCGGGGGCGGCGAGGTCACGTTCGAGATCGCCAGGCTGGTCGCCCCGGGCGGATCGGCGGTTGGCGTGGACATGGACGAGATCAAGCTCGACCTGGCCCGTCAGGCGGCTGCGGCGCGCGGTCTGGCCAACGTGGAATTCCGGGCGCTGAACGTCAACGACTGGGACGAGCCTGGCGACTACGACGCCGTGTTCTGCCGGTTCCTGCTCCAGCATCTGAGCCGACCCGCCGACCTGCTGCGGCGTATGTGGGCCGCCGTCCGACCGGGGGGAGTCATCATCGTCGAAGACGCCGACTTCGACGGCTGGTGCTGCCATCCGCCCCTCGAGGCGTTCGAGTTCTTCAGGCTCGCCTACAACGAGGTACTCGAGCGGCGCGGCGGCGATCACCTGGCGGGACGCAGGCTGCATGAGTGGTTCCAGTCCGCGGGCATCCCCGAGCCCGCGGTGGCCCTGGTCCAGTCGGTGTGGACGGCGGGGGAGGAAAAGACGCTGGCCTGGTCGACGCTGGAGGCGACCGGTGAGGCCATCGTGTCGGAGGGCGTGGCCTCCGCGGGAGAGGTTACGGCCGCGCTCACGAGCCTGGAGCACTACACCGCGGACCCGCAGACCCTCATCTGCGGGCCTCGCGTGTTCCAGCTCTGGTCGAGACGGCCGGCGTCCTGACCTAACGCGCTTCCCTCAGGCAGACCCGGATGGCTCCGGTACGGTGCTGGGGGCGTCGGCGGTCTGGGCGAGAGCTTCGTCTAGGCTCGCGAAAACGGGAATCGCCGTGTCAAGGCCGGTGAGCGCAAGAATGCGCCGGACGGCCTCGGTGGAGACGGCCAGCATCACCGCGCCGCCCTCGGCCCGTGCGCGCCGGTGGGCACCCACCAGGGCGTGCAGCCCGGCCGAATCGCAGAACAGCGTCCGGGTCATGTCGACCACGAGCGTCACCGGCCCGTCCGCTGATGCTTCCAGCAGGGCCGTCCGCAGCTCGGGGGCGTTGGTGATATCGATCTCCTCGGGTGTTCCCACCACCGGGATGCCCCGGATTACCTCGATCGGGAACCTGACATCGGGCATCTGGGCCAACCTCCTCCTGTGGCTGCGAGGACGTCGATCGGGGGCACTCTCAGGATCGCGGCCCGGCGAAGAGCTGTCAATATAAACACGAGAAAAATTTCATGCATTCTCTCTCGCGAGAGTTATCTCACGGGTTCTATAGTCAGTACTATGAGTGAGCCAGGCGGGAGCGGCGGAAGCTGGACCCTGCTGACCGGGCACGGGCACGTGCTCGTGGAGATCGCCCGCAACCCCGAGGCCAGGATCCGGGATATCAGCGCCGCGGCCGGGCTCACCGAACGCGCCGTCCAGGCCATCGTGGCCGACCTGGAGACCGCGGGCTACCTTACCCGCACCCGGACCGGACGGCGGACCATATACACGGTGAACCCGGACAGCCTGTTCCGGCACTCCGCCCAGGAAGGACTCCGGGTCGGCCCGTTCCTCGACCTGCTCGCCACGGACGAGGGCGACCCTGCCGCACCCGGGCTGGCCGGCGGGCCAGGGCTGGGTGAGCTAGGCCGACCTGCCGGGGGGCCGGGGCTGGGTGAGCCGGGCCGGTCTGCCGGGGGGCCAGGGCTGGGTGACCTGGGTCGGCCCGCGGTCGGCCCGGTGTCAGGCGATGCGGACCACGACCAGGCAGGCATCGTCGGCGGTGTCGGAGACTACGCGGGCGAGGACGCGGTCGGCCTGGGCGGCGGCGGTCAGCCTCCGGGTCCCCCGGCCGTCTAGTGCGCCCGAGCTCAGGATGGTCACGAACTCGCCGAGCACGTCATCGATCGACTCGCCGCGCTGCTCGATCAGCCCGTCGGTGAACAGCAGCAGCGTGTCACCGCGCTCGAGCGGCTCGCTGGCCTCTTCGTAGGCCGCGTCCGGGTCCATGCCGAGCAGCATCCCGCCCGGCAGCGGCAGCTGCCTGGCCGTTCTTGGGTGCTCCCCCTTCCCCCGGCGGAGCAGGACGGGCGGCAGGTGACCGGCCCGGGCCCAGCGCAGCACCCGGGTGGCGGGGCTGTACCGACCGCAGACCACCGTCCCCACCACCCCGGAAGTGAAGTGGCACATCACGCCGTTGAGCATCCGGAGCAACTCGGCCGGCCCGGCCCCCGTGATGGCCAGCCCGCGCAGGGAGTTGCGGGCGGCGACCATCCCGGTGACGGCGTCGATCCCGTGCCCCGCCACGTCGCCGACCACCAGCAGGACATCGTTGTCCGGCAGCAGCAGCGCGTCGTACCAGTCGCCGCCGACCAGGTGACCCTCGCCCGCTGGCCGGTAGCGCACCGCGACGTCGATTCCGGCCGCCCGGACCGGCTGTTCGTTCGGCGGCATGATCGCCCGCTGCAGCCGCAGCGCGAGCCGGTGCTCTTCCGCGACCCGCTGCTCGCTATCCGCGAGCTGGACACGCGTGGCGGCCAGGGCGACCTGGGTTTGGTAGTGCGCGGAGACATCCTGGAAGGCTCCGCGCAGGGCGACCACCGCGCCGGTCGCGTCCGTGACCGGTTCGGCGAAGACGCGGATCTGCCGGACGCCCCGGCTGTCGGGATGGACGACGCGGAAGGTGGCGGTCGCGGCCTCGCGGCGCTCCGGCAGGTCCTGGCGGAAGCGCTGCACCGCGGGCTTGTCCGCCGCCATCACGTAGCTGTGCAGGTCGGCCAGCGGGATCTCGGCTCCGGGGCGCGGGACCAGACCGAACAGTTCGAAGGCCGAGTCGGTCCAGCGCACGGCGCCGGTGACCAGGTCTTCCTCCCAACCGCCCAGGCGGCCGAGCCGCTGCGCGTGATCGAGGAGAGCGGCCAGCCGGTCGGACGGGGCGTCGCGCCGCCCGGTGAAGATCGCGCCGTCGAAGAACCTGGCCGCGCGCAGGTCCGCGAGGGACTCCCCGGCCGGCCCGGGAACGTACTGGGCCGCGCCATCCGACAGGATTTGCGTGGCCATGGTGAACAGCCCGTGGCCGGCCACGCTGGCCGGGTAAGCCTCGAGCAGGGTGAGCCCGGTCAGCTCCGGGCCTGTCCGCCCCGCCGGATCGCGGAAGCCGGGACTGGCGTGCTCGATGCCGAAGTCGGTCACCCGCCCGCCGTCATCCCTGATCGGCCGGACCGCCAGCACCGCCTCGGCCAGGCCGTCCAGCAGCTCGTAGACGGCTGCTTTCGGATGCGCGGCGGCCAGGTCGCCGTGCGCGAGACGGGCGGCGATGACTCGCGCGCTACCCGCGGCCAGAGCCGACAGATGAGCCCGGATCTCGGATCCGAAGGGCGGGAGCGGCTCGCGCCAGCCGACCTCCATGACGCCTAGCAGTTCGGCGTTCCGCTCCCGCAGCGCGAGGACCGCCCGGGCCCCGCCCGCCGGTCCGATCACCGGGGCGCTGTCCCCGGCCGGCGGACCCGCATGCCACCAGATGTCGGCGGCGCCGCGCGCGATGCGCTGCGCCGGGCAGTCCAGTTGCGGCGGGATATGCCACCACCGGCTGGCCTCCCCGAGAGGCAGGCCCGCCTCGCCCAGCAGCGTGAGCGCGCCGTCCGCTTCGAGGAGCCACAGCACCATCGTGCTCGCGCCCAGGGGCGCCAGGGCCTGGCTGGCCAGGGTGCCGACCAGTTCGGCGCCGTCGGCCGCCAGCTCGGCCGCCGCCTCGGTCAGCAGCCAGCGCGGCCCGGTCGTCGCCGCGCTCGCCCTGCGCGCATCGGCTACGTCCCCGGAATCGCCAGACGCGCAGGCGCGCGCATCGGTCACGTCCCCGGCGTCACCAGAAACCCGGGCGCGCGCATCGGCTACGTCCCCGGCGTCACCAGAAGCCCGGGCGGCGGAAGCGGACCCAAGAGGTGACAGGACCGCGGCGGCCATCTCGGCCAGCGGGACCCCGGTGGCCGCCGACAGCTCGGCGAGCTGGCTCGCGGCCTCGGCCGAGGACAGGCCGAGCCGCTCCATGAGCGCGCCCCGGGCCATCGACACGACGGCTTCGCCCGCGGCTGCGGCTCGGAGGCGGTCGAGCTCGCGCCGCTGGCGATCGATTACCGTGCTAAGCCGTAGCACGTCATCGCTGTCCGTCACATTCACCGCTTTCCCCCACGGGATGACGCTATGCCCCAGATCCCATAAAAGGTCGTCAAATGACGTTATGGCCCTGCCAAGGACCATCTGCGCGGGAAGCCGCTCGACTGCGGCAGCCAGGCTTTTCTTGTTTTAGCAGGGTTATCGAAGTCCATTCGGCCCATGATTATCGCATACGGTCTACGATCGGTAGGGATCGCATGCGGGTGCCGGACGCACGTCGCGCTGCGTCGGCAGCAGCTGATGGGAGCGCTTGTTGACTGATACGGTCCAGTCGGGCCCGCGGCTTGACAAGTCCGGGCTTGAGCAATTGCTCGCGGGGCTGACGGCGGTACGGGGCGGGGACTTCAGCACCCGCCTGGCCAAGACTGACGACCCGCTGATGGACGAGATCGCCACGGTCTTCAACGGGATGGCGGACCAGCTCGACCTGTTCACCTCCGAGGTGACCAGGGTGGCCCGCGAGGTCGGCACCGAGGGCAAGCTGGGCGGCCAGGCCTACGTCCCAGGCGTATCGGGCACCTGGAAGGACCTGACCGAGTCGGTTAACGCCATGGCGGGCAATCTCACCGGGCAGGTGCGCAACATCGCCCAGGTGGCGACCGCGGTGGCCAAGGGCGACCTGAGCCAGAAGATCGACGTGGACGCGCGCGGCGAGATCCTCGAGCTCAAGTCCACGCTGAACACCATGGTCGACCAGCTGTCCTCCTTCGCCGACGAGGTGACCCGGGTGGCCCGCGAGGTCGGCACCGAGGGGCGGCTGGGCGGCCAGGCCGACGTCAAGGGCGTATCGGGGACGTGGAAGGCCCTGACCGAGTCGGTCAACGTCATGGCGGCCAACCTGACCGATCAGGTGCGCTCCATCGCCGAAGTGACCACGGCGGTGGCCAAGGGCGACCTGAGCCAGAAGATCCGGGTGGACGCCCGCGGCGAGATCCTGGAGCTGAAGGAGACCATCAACACGATGGTCGACCAGCTCTCCGCCTTCGCGGACGAGGTGACCCGGGTGGCCCGCGAAGTCGGTACCCTGGGCAACCTCGGCGGCCAGGCCGTCGTCCGCGGCGTGTCGGGCACGTGGAAGGACCTGACCGACAACGTCAACGTGATGGCGTCCAACCTGACTGACCAGGTGCGGTCCATCGCCCAGGTGGCCACGGCGGTGGAGCGCGGCGACCTGAGCCGGCAGATCACGGTCGAGGCCATGGGCGAGGTCGCCGCGCTGGCCCAGACCATCAACCGGATGGTCGGCACGCTGTCCGCGTTCGCCGACGAGGTGACCCGGGTGGCCCGCGAGGTCGGCACCGAGGGGCGGCTGGGCGGCCAGGCCGACGTCAAGGGCGTCTCGGGCACCTGGAAGGACCTGACCGACAACGTCAACTCGATGGCCAACAACCTGACCAGCCAGGTCCGCAACATCGCCCAGGTCACCACCGCGGTCGCCCAGGGTGACCTGTCCAAGAAGATCGACGTCGACGCGCGCGGCGAGATCCTCGAGCTCAAGACCACCATCAACACGATGGTCGACCAGCTCTCCTCGTTCGCGGCCGAGGTCACCCGGGTCGCCCGCGAGGTCGGCAGCCAGGGGCGCCTGGGCGGCCAGGCCGAGGTCGAGGGCGTGTCAGGCACCTGGAAACGGCTGACCGAGAACGTCAACGAGCTGGCCGGGAACCTGACCAGGCAGGTCCGCGCGATCGCCGAGGTGACCAGCGCGGTGGCCTCCGGGGACCTGACCCGGTCCATCTCCGTGGAAGCCCAGGGTGAGGTCGCGGAGCTCAAGGACAACATCAACGCGATGGTGCAGTCGCTGCGCGAGACCATCCAGGCCAACCAGCAGCAGGACTGGCTGAAGACCAACTTGGCCGGGATCGCCGGGATGATGCAGGGCCACCGCGACCTGGCCGTCGTGGCGGAACTGATCATGGACGAGCTGGCGCCGCTGGTCGGCGCCCAGCACGGTACCTTCTTCCTGTCCGAGCCCAGCGAAGACGACGACACCCGGCTCCGCCTCATCGCCGGGTACGGGCTGCGCGCGGGCCGGGCCGAGCCCATCCAGTACCGGCTCGGCCAGTCCCTCATCGGGCAGGCCGCTCGGAGCAAGCGGTCGATCGTCGTGTCGAACCTGCCCGAGGGCTACGTCAGTATCTCCTCGGGGCTGGGCGAGGCGCCGCCCGCGAACCTGGCGGTCCTGCCCATCCTGTTCGAAGATCAGGTGATCGGTGTTATCGAGCTCGCCTCGTTCAGCTCGTTCAGCCAGGTGGAGACCGACTTCCTCGAGCAGCTGACCGAGACCCTCGGGGTCAACTTCAACACGATCATCGCGAACGCGCGGACGGACACGCTGCTGACGGAGTCTCAACGGCTCGCGTCCGAGCTGCAGGCGCGGTCCGAAGAGCTCCAGGCCCAGCAGGTAGAACTGCAGCGGTCCAACGCCGAGCTGGAAGACAAGGCGGCCCTGCTAGCCGCGCAGAACCGGGACATCGAGACCAAGAACGCCGAGATTGAGCGGGCCAGGCAGGAGATCGAGGAACGCGCCAGGCAGCTTGCCCTGGCGTCCAAGTACAAGTCGCAGTTCCTGGCCAACATGTCGCACGAGTTGCGCACGCCGCTGAACAGCCTGCTGATCCTGGCCCGGCTCCTAGCGCAGAACCCGGGGCGGAACCTGACCGCCAAGCAGGTCGAGTACGCCAACGTCATTCACTCAGCCGGGTCGGACCTGCTGCAGCTGATCAACGACATACTCGACCTGTCGAAGGTCGAGGCGGGGCGGATGGACATCCACGCCGAACGGTTCGCGCTCAGCGCGCTGCTCGAAGACATCCAGGCCACGTTCCAGCCGCTCACCGCCGAGAGGGGGCTCGAGTTCGCCGTCGAGACGGACGCCAGCGCCCCGCCCGAGCTGTTCACCGACCGGCAGCGGCTGCGCCAGGTGCTCGGGAACCTGCTGTCCAACGCGGTCAAGTTCACGGAGAACGGCCACGTGCTGCTCCGCGTCGGCCTGGATCACCGGACTGGCGGGCGGCCGACCAGGGCGGAGGACGTGCTGGCCTTCTCCGTGGTCGATACGGGCATCGGGATCTCGCCGGACAACCTGGGCACGATCTTCGGCGCCTTCCAGCAGGGCGACGGTACGCTCAGCCGCAGGTACGGCGGCACCGGCCTCGGGCTGTCCATCGCCCGTGAGGTCGGCGCGCTGCTCGGCGGCGAGATTGCCGCAGAAAGCGAACTGGGCCGCGGCAGCACGTTCACGCTGTACCTGCCTTGCGAGCTACCGGGAGCGACGGATGTCACCCTGGGCGCGCGCGACGGCTTCAGCCTGACGCGCAACGGCGACGGTTTTGGGCACTCCGGGGTTCACGCCGACGCGACCCTGGCCCTGCAGCTGCAGCCTGCGCTGCCGGATGACGGAGCGGCGGCAGGCAGGCGGCTGCTCGTCCTGGAGGGCGCGCGCGGCGGCCTGCTGACCCTGCTCGCCTACAGCGCGGTCTCGGATCTGGTCGGCATCCACGGACCGGTCGACGTGGGCACGGCGGTCAGCCCGGAGCAGGGTATCGAGGCGCTCAGCGCCGCGCCGCACCGGTGCGTCGTGCTGGATCTCGGCCTGGAAAACGCTTCCGCCTTCGCCTTTCTCGAGCGGCTTCAGGAGCAACCTGAGCTGCGGGAAGTTCCCGTGCTGGCGCACACGAGGGACACGCTGGACAGCGCGCAGGCGCGGCTCGCGCGGCTCCGGTTCGGTGCCCAGCCGCTCGAGCTCCTCGGATCGCTGGACGAACTGCGCGAGCGCATCACGTTGCATCTGTCCGCCGCCCAGCCCAAGCACGTGCCTGCGCTGATCAGCGAGCCCGTCGATCCGGCGACACGCGTCCCGCCGCAGGCCGAAGGCCACGAGGCCCTGCGCGGCAGGAGGATCCTGGTGATCGACGACGACGCGCGGAACGTCTTCGCGATCACGAGCACGCTCGAGCTCCACGGCATGTCGGTGACCCAGGCCGCCGATGGGCGCAAGGGCGTCGAGGCGCTGCTGGCCTCCGATGGCACCGATCTCGTCCTGATGGACGTCATGATGCCGGAGATGGACGGCTACGCCACGATGAACGAGATCAGGCAGATGCCCGCCTTCGCCACGCTGCCCATCATCGCCGTGACCGCCCGGGCCATGCCCGGCGACCGGGAGAAGAGCATCGCGGCCGGTGCCAGCGACTACGTCACCAAGCCCGTCGACACCGACGATCTCCTGGCTTGCATGGAGCGGTGGCTGAGCCACAGCTTACGACCGGTAGCTCGGCATCAGCTGCGCCGTTCCCCTGGTCTGCGGTGACGACGACGGTCTGAGTCGCGGGCCCGCCGCTACGCCGCGATGGTCCGCTTCTGCGCTGCCGCTTCCCTGCGCCGCCTGCGCCGCCGGTCTCGCCGCCGGTCCTCCGCGGTGGTACCGCCCCAGATGCCGTACATCTGATCGTGGGCCAGCGCGAACTCCAGGCACTCCAGGCGCACCGCGCACCGGGCGCAGATCCTCTTCGCCCGCGCGATCTGCTGTTCGGCGGGGCCCGTCGTTGAGATGGGGAAGAAGAGGTCAGGGTCGGCGGACAGACAGGCGGCCTCGGCCTGCCACGTGACGGTGTTCCCTGTGACGGTCATGTCGTGTCCTCGCGAGGGTCGGCGTAGCGGCCATTGGGCTTCCCCTCGGCTCCGCGCCTACACCTGCGCCCGGCGGGAATTTTGCGGGAAAGGCGCCCTGCCCGCCGCCGCCGGCGGCCGGCGCGGTTTGAGTCGTGACGCGCGAGGTACTGGCAGCGGAGCGGGAGGTAGTGGCAGCGGAGCGGGAGCGCTGCCGGAGTCGCGGACGGTGACAAGCCGCGACTCAGATGTGACGAGCATCACGTTATTGGACGTTTATCTTTCTCGGACCGGGCACACCGTACTCGTCCGAAATATCCCAGGTCCAGGGAGACGACCGATGACGAACGCAACCCTCAGGCAGCCGAGGCGCACAGCCGCCGACACGGCCGCGCCCGAGGTCGGCCTTAACCCCGGGCTCCGCGCTGAACTGCACGAACTGTCCGATAACGCACTGCTGGTCCAGGTCCGCGCCCAGCCGAGGGACAGCGAGCTGCGCGCCGCGGCCTGCGAGATACTCGTGGACCGCTACACCAAGCTGGTCCGGGCCTGCGTCCGGCAGTACCGGGGCAGCCCCGAGCCGACCGAGGACCTCATGCAGGTCGGCTACGTCGGCTTGCTCAAGGCGATCAACAACTATGACCCTGAGGTGGGCGACAGCCTGGCGGCCTACGCTCAGCCCTGCGTCTACGGCGAGATCAAGCGGCACTTCCGGGACAAGCGGTGGCAGATCCACGTGCGGCGGTCAGCCCAGGAACTGCTACTCGAGCTGCGCAAGGCCAACGAGGAACTGACCCACCAGCTCGGCCGGACGCCCGAGGAAGCAGAACTCGCCGACCGGCTAGGGGTAGGCGCGGATGACATGCAGGAGGCGCGGCAGGCGGACCTGGTGTTCAGCACGTACTCCCTGGACGCCCCGCTGTCGGACCGTGACGACCCGGCCCTGCTCGCGGACCTGATGGGCGACGACGACCCGGGTGTCGCGCACATGATCGACATGGAAGCCCTCAACGCCCACTGGGGCGAGCTGCCGGAACGCGAGCAGCGCATCCTGGTGCTGCGCTTTTACGGCAACCTCACCCAGACCGAGATCGGCGCCCGGCTCGGCATCTCGCAGATGCACGTGTCCAGGCTGATGGCACGGGCCCTGGCCCACCTGAAGAGCAGGCTGCTCGATGCACCCGAGGCCGCAGACGTCCCGCCTGCCTCGCCATCCCCCTGCACGGTAGTGACCGTCTGACGACCCGGACCCTGTTCCGCGGAAGGATTCTCATGAAAACCGGTATGGGACTCGTACTGATCGGCATCGGGGCGATCTTCGCCTTCGCCGTGACGACGAACACCTCTGTCTTCAACCTGCACACGGCCGGCTACGTGCTCATGATCATCGGAGCCTTCGGGCTGGCCATGCCCCGGCGTGGTTACGGCTGGGTCGGCCGACGGCTGTTCGTACGCCAGGCCCGCTGGAGCCCCGGAGGCCAGACAGAAGTGGTGACGTATCCGACCGGCGTCAACCGCAACCCCGCGAACACCCGGGTCAGGGCCGGCCTGCCGGCCCCCGGAGCGCTGGGCAGCCCGGCGGCCAGCAGCCACATCGAGGCCGTCCGCGACCTGGAGGCCACCCGCGACCTGTCCGTGGAGCCTCGGCCCGGCGAGACCGAGATCATCGAAGACATCTACGAGAATTAATCATCAAGAGGAGAAAGTCATGGCCACCATCACCGCGTCCGTCATCATCGTCTGGCTCCTGATCGGATTGGTGATCGGCGGGCTGGCGCGACTGCTCGTTCCCGGCCGCCAGCACATCGGAGTCATCCTGACGATCCTGATCGGCATCGTGGCCGCGCTGCTCGGCGGCATCATCACCACGGCCATCCTCGGCGCCGGGCACACCATAATCACGTTCATCGTCGCGCTGGTCGCTGCGGCGCTGCTGGTCAGCGCGTTCACCACCCGTGGCTACGGGCGGTACCGCTCGCGCCGGTCCAGGCGGCGGCGCTGGTGGTAGGAATCGGGGCCATTGAGGGCCACGGGCGGTACCGCTCGGACCAGTCGAGCCGGTGGCGCGGGTTTTAGGCATCGGGGCCATTCAGGGCCATGGGCGGTACCGCTGGGCTAGGGCGGTACCGCTCTCGCCGTAGGAGTTGGCGGCGCGGGTGATAGGCCATCGGCGCATTTCGCCGCAAGTACTATTGAGACGCCTCAGGGCGAGGACATTCCAGCGGTGACGATGGTCGGGAGACATGTCGCAGGGCAGCGGGCCGGGTAGGTCGTACGCCGATCTCGCCGACCTGTCGGGGCGGCTCGAGGCGCTGCGGCAGGCCGCGGGGATGCCCGGCGCCGATCCCCGGTCCCTGCTTGACGCCGCGTTCGCGGAGCTCGACGCCGCGTTCGAAGTCCTGACGAAACTGGCGGAAGCAGACCCGGGAGAGTCCGCGCCGGGCCAGCACGATTCGCTCAGCGCGGAGCGGGCCTTGCTGCGGGGCGTCTTCCAGGGCGCACCCGCTCCCCTGTTCGTGCTGGAGCCGGACGGCACGGTACGGCGGGCCAACGGCAAGGCCGGTGACCTGATCGGCGCCCCGCCCGGGTATGCCACCGGCAGGCCGCTGACGGCGTTCGTCGACCTGCCCTCGCGGGCCGCGGTGCAGAGCCAGCTGGCGGCGGTCGCGCGGACGGGCACGGCGAGGCAGGTCGAGTGCAAGCTGCTGGGGCCCGACGGGCCGGCCGACGCGTCCCTGCTGGTCGACGCCGTGACCCTGCAGGAGGGCGCGCGGCTGCTCGTGGTCACGGCGACCCCGGCGAAGCCGGACAAGCCGGCGAAACGAGCGAGCGGGGCGAGCCCGCGCGAGCACGGCACCGGGAGGACGGCGGAGGGCGCGGTCCGGGCCCTCACGCGACGGATGGACCTGGTGATCGCCGTGACCAGGCTGCTGCTCGACAACAGGACCTTCAGCGAGGCCCTGACGATCCAACGGTGCGCCCGGCTGCTCGCGGGCGATATCGCGAGCTGGGTGATCGTCGACATCGAGCGGGCGGGCCTGCTGCGCCGCCAGTTCGTGATCGGGCCGCCCGGCGAGCCGTCACGGGTGCTCTCCAGGACCGTACGCGGGGAGGACCCGCAGCCTGGCTCGACTCCCGAGCAGGTCTACTCCGCAGGCGCGCCGGTCCTGATCGCGCACGTGGAGGACACGGGGATCCTCGGCTCAGCCCCGGACGGAACCCCACTGCTCATCTTGCTCGGCGTGACCGGGTTGCTGAGCGTTCCGATCACCGACGGCACCACCGTGTACGGTGCCCTCACCCTGGCCCGCACGCCCGGCGAGGGGCGCTTCGAACTCGCCGACCTCGCGCTGGCGGAAGTCCTCGGGCAGCACCTGGGCGTGGCCATCCGGGTGGACCGCATGTTCCGGCAGCAATCGGTCGTGGCCGAGGCGCTGCAAGGCAGCCTGCTTCCGGCCCGGCTGCCCGACGTCCCCGGGCTCGACCTGTCCGCGGCGTACGTCCCGGCGAGTGAGGGACTTGAGGTCAGCGGTGATTTCTACGACGTGTTCCCCGTCCAGGATGCCTGGGCGATCACCATCGGGGACGTCTGCGGCAAGGGGCAGGAGGCTGCGGCGATGACGGCGGCCGCGCGGCACGCGATCCGCGTCCTGGCCCGCTGGAATCCGGATCCCGCCGACGTACTGGCCAAGG
This sequence comes from uncultured Actinomycetes bacterium, assembly GCA_963795795.1. GTDB lineage: Bacteria > Actinomycetota > Actinomycetes > Streptosporangiales > Streptosporangiaceae > Palsa-504. The sequence continues at coordinate 193,772 of CAWCJS010000009.1, forward strand.
TGAACGAGGTCATGCTGGCCGGCGATTACGAGGACCGCTTCGTCACCGCCAAGCTCGCCTACCTGCGGTGGGATGGCAGTCGCGTACGGGTGGAGCTGGCCAGCGCCGGCCATCCCGGCCCCGCGGTGGTCCGGCCGGACGGGCGGGTCGACGTCCTGAACGGCGGCGGCCTGCCGCTGGGCCTGTTTCCCGACGCCGAACCGGCCGTCCAGCATCTCGAGCTCAGCGAGGGTGACCTGCTGTTCTTCTACTCCGACGGCGTGACAGACGCGCGGAGTGAGGACATGCGGTACTTCGAGGACAGCCTGGCCGACGAGCTGGCCGGGCTGGCCGGACGGTCCGCCGCCGAGACCACCAGGATGGTCCAGGGCCTGGTAACGGCCTTCTCCCAGGAAGAGCTGCGTGACGACATGACGATCCTGGTCGCGCGGGTCATTTCGGCCGACTAACCGCCTGGCAGACGGTTACCGCCGGGGTGCCGTTTTCCCGGACTTTCCGTCGTCGCCGGCCTGGTAGGCGGCCACGACCTCGCCGGCTACCTCGGTGACCTTGACGTGGCGGCGCTGGGATTCGGCCCGTAGCCGACGCAGCGCGCCCTCGGCGTCGCAGCCCAGTGCGTGCATCAGGATCCCCTTGGCCTGGTCCACCACAGAGCGAGCCACCACAGCGTCCTTGAGCTGGCTGGCGGTCCGCTGAGCCCGGCTGTAGGCGGTCGCGTTCTCGAGCATGGCGCCGCCGAAGGACGCCAGCACGTCCGCCGTGGGGACGGACTGCTCGTCGAGCACCCCTGGATGAACGCTGAACAGCGACAGCACCAGGGCGCCGCGCGGAAGATCGCGGACCAGGTGGACCGAGCAGCGGACGCCGAGGCGCAGCGCCGCATCCGCGTATTCGGGCCAGCGGCTCTCCGCCAGCGTGTCCTGGCAGCTGACCGGCAGGCCCGTGCCCGCGGCGGCCACGATCGGGCCCTGCCCGGCGGCCAGTTGCAGGTCGGCGAGTTCGGCGAGGTCGGGATGGGTCGCGGCGGCGCTGATCACTTCGCCGTCGCGCCAGACGGCCGCGTGGGCTCCCGAGCAGGCTGGCACCTGCCAGGCCGCGAGCGCGGCGAGCCGGTTCAGCGACCTGGCCTCGCCGCGGCTGGTGAGGCTCAGTAGCTCCGCCGCCTCATGCCCGAGGTGCTCGATCGGCAACCGGCCCTCCGTCCCTGGCCTATTTGTAGCACACCCATCCGCGGGTCGAACGTCCGTGCTGAACCAGGGCGATGCAGGCCGGGTTCTCCGTTCCGTCCGGCGTGGCGACGGTCGCGGCCTTCACTACGGTGGTATCCGCGCTGAGCTGGCACGCGGGCCGCAGCTCGGGCGAGCTGCCGCCTACCGCAAAGGCGCCCACGCACGCCCTGGGGCTGAGCGCGCCGCCAGGCAGGGCGCTTATGACGACCATGGCGATGAACATGACCGGGATGAGCACCACGACGCACGCCGCCAGGTGCGGCCGCTGCGGCCGGAGCCTGATTCGCGAGACCAGGCGTTCCGCCGCGACCGGCTCGCCGACGTTAAGCCGGGCGAAGATCCCGAACATGGACGCCAGGTGGGGATCGGCAGCCCTCAGCCTGCCCTCGATGCTGCCCAGCGCGCGCCGCTGGCTGGCGGTCAGGCTCATGCGGCTCCTAGCTCCTTCGGTGCCTGACGATGGTTAACACGGGAACCATCGCCTACCCTCACCGTCCGGGTGCAAACGGCTCAGGCGGGCCTGGCGCCTCGTCCTGGGCCTGACGCCTGAGCATCAGCAAGGCGATGTCGTCCCGGACCGGCTCGCTGCCGACCAGCGCCCGCATCACGGCGGAACAGGCCAGTTCCGGGGGTTCTGCCGTGATCGCCTGGCAGAGCCGGGCCAGCCCGTCATCGATCACCTCGCCCACGCGCTCGACGAGGCCGTCGGTGTAGAAGCACAGCAGCGTGCCCGGCGAGACCGGCACGGTGGCCACGGACCGCCGCACGCCGACCGCAGCGCCGATCACCAGGCTTGCCTAGCGTGGCCAGGACAAACGGCATCGGGCGTACTTCTTGGGATGAACCGCCCGCGCCTGGGTAGCCGGACCCCGGTTGAACTGAACGCCGACAAGAGAGGCATCAATCACATGGCGCTCATCCTGCTTGTACTCCTCCTGGCCCTGCTGCTCGGCGGGCTCGGATTCGCCGTCCACATCCTGTGGTGGATCGCCCTGATCGTCCTGGTGGTCTGGGTGCTCGGTTTCGCCATCCGGGTGGGCGAGGGCGGAGCGAGAAGCCGCTGGTACCGCTGGTAGCCACCGCGGAACACCCGCAGGCCCACCGAGGAGGTGGTCATGACGGGACTAACAGCGGAGCCGCCCGCCCCGGGCTAACCGGGGGGGCGGCTCCGTTCGATCGTGCCCGGGCAGGATCGTCAGGTGCTGGGCCTGGCCTGGGCCACCTGGGCCAGCGCGGAGGCCGGCTCGGCCTCCAGGGCCAGATCGCCCAGGGACACCATGCCCGCGATCTGCCCGTGATCGATCACCGGGAGCCTGCGGACCGCGTGCTCGCGCATCAGCCGGGCGGCCACCTCCGCGTCGTCGTCCGCGTTGACTCCGACCAGGTCGCCGCTGCTCAGCGGGCCCACCGCCTCGTCCGGGGCCTTCGATTCGGCCACCGCACGCACCACCAGATCGCGGTCGGTCACCAGGCCGTGCACCACCTCGTCCTTAGTGACGAGCACGGCACCGACTCCCCAGTCGCGCATGGCTCGGGCGGCTTCCGCGATCGACTGGTGGTAGTCCACCCCGATAGCGCCGGGGGTCATCAGGTCACGCACTTTGGCATCCACGACGTACCTCCTCGGTTTCGTGGTTCCATTCCCCTCCCCTCGCGGTACCAGCGAAGCCCGGCCCTAAACCGGATGCGGGCCAGGAACGGCATGGCACGGCATGGAACGCCCTGTTCATGTGAGCTAGCTGAACTGGTGAAGGGACGGCGCAGATGAGTAGGCCTGGACTCCGCCGGCAGATGGCCGCCTCATCGGTGGCCGGTATCGCCGCGGTGCTGATCGGCGCTGGTGTGGCGACCCCGGCGGGTGCCGCCATCAGCGTCTTCCCCCCGGCCATGACGGTCAACCACGGCTGGGTGAATATCGCGGCCGACGGCCCGGATAACTCGCTGATGTTCTACGAGGCGGCCGACGGCACGCCCACCTGGTACGACCAGACCGTCGCCGGCCGGGGCACCACGTACTCCGCGCCGGCCATGATCGTCAATGGCAACGACGTGAACATCGCGGTCGTCGGCCCGGATAACTCGCTGATGTTCTACTGGGCCGCCAACGGCACGTCCACCTGGCATGCCGAGACCGTCGCGGGCCCGGGCACCGCCTTCTCGTCGGCGTCGATGGTGGCCGTCGGCGGCGCGGTGGACATCGCGGTCCAGGGCCCGGACAACTCGCTGCTCCTCTACTGGGCCATCGACGGCACGTCTACCTGGCACGTCGAGACCGTCGAGCCCACGGTCACCACCTGGTCCCCGCCGTCGATCGTGGTCGCCAACAATCTCGTCTACATCGCCTTCGAGGGCCTCTTCGACGAGCTCACCGTCGACTGGGCCGTCAACGGCACGGACACCTGGAACTTCGAGCACCTCCCGGCCCCCACCCTCCGGGTCGAGCCCTTCAAGCCCGGCATCGCGGTCAACGGCAATACCGTCGACGTCACCTACTGCGACACCTCGGGCCAGCTCAAGTTCCTCTGGTCCGTCGAGGGATCGAACAGCTGGAACGTCGAGAACGTGGCCGGCCCGGGCAGCGCCTTGTCAGACGCGCCGATCGCGGTCAACAACGGCACGATCACCATCGCGGCCGTGAGTCCGCAGGATCAGCTGATGTTCTACTGGGCCGCCATCGGCACGGGCACCTGGAACGCGGAGACCGTAGCCGGACTGAACAGCACCGACTCCTCGCCGTCGATCACGGCTAACGGCGATGCGGCCAACATCGCCGCCGTCGGTCCCGGGGGTGAGCTCGATTTCTACTGGGCCATTGACGGCACGTCCACCTGGAACCCCGAGGCGATCTCGGGCGGCGTCGGCCTGCCGTTGCCGTGACCCGAGGAGGACTTCTCCTAGGTCAGCACAGGCCGGTACTGGCGGCCCCGGAGGGCCAGGACGCCTCCGCGTCGCGGGCCCAGACGGCGAAGTGGGCGGTGGTGGCCGCCCCGGTCGGCCCGCCGGGCCCGGTACAGGCCACTACGCCTGTGGTGGACGACGACCGCTGGCCCGTCCGGCCGGTCGTCCCGCACCCCGACTGGTTCTGCCGGGGCACGGTGCCGGCCGCCGGCATGCCGACGGCGCAGGTGCCCGCGTGCGACGGGCCGCCGAGTAGCACGCCGGTGATGATCACCGCGAACATGATGGGCACCAGCACCAGCACGGACAGGGCCGCGCCCGGCCGCAGCCACCACCGGCGCCGCCGGGCGGCCAGCGATTCCCGGCGGATGGGTTCGCCTGCGCTGAGCCTGGAGAAGATCGCGAACATCGCGGCCAGGTGAGGCTCACTGGCCTTGAGCGTGCCCTCCATGCGGTCGAGCACTCGCTGCTGGACGGCGGGCAAGCCCATGCCGAATCTCCCATCCTCACCCGGGGATTCCCGATGACCATCCCCCCGCAATCGAGGATATGAAACGCCATCGGGGCGCGTATGAGGAATTATCACCTACGCGGAACTTCATGTCGTAAACGGGGCGGGGCTAGGCGTCGCAGCGGGTTCAGCCGCGGCCGAGCAGCCGGTCGAGCGCGCGCCCGACCTCGTCGGCCAGGGCCGAGTCGGCCCGGGCCGACCCACGCGGCTCGGGCACGCCGACCGGGACCAGGGTGGCCTCGGGCTCCCGGACCAAGCCGCAGTCGAGGCACTCGACCTGGCCGAGCCGACGGATCAGGTGGACGCTGCGGCACCGGGCGCAGCATTCCAGGTCGGCCGTCCAGTCCGCGGATTCCTGGCAGGCCGGGCAGACGAGCACGAGTTGGTCGCGCGCTACCCCGCGGCGCCAGGGACTCTTACCGCGCTCCGGATCGGTCTGCCGCACGCCGCAGCGGTAACAGGGCACTGTGCTCCCCCACGGGCACCGGGCCTCCCTACGAGCGGGCGCTAGCCGAGCGCGGCGAGCGCCTTCGAGTACTCAGCTAGGTCGCGCGCCTGCGGGATCGGGTTGACCACCTTCCACCGCACGACACCTTCCTTGTCGATGATGAACGTGCCCCGGGTCGCGATGCCGCGCTCGGAGTCGAACACACCGTACAGCTTCGCCACTTCCCCGTGCGGCCAGAAATCCGACAGCAGCCCGAACTGGTAATGCTCGGCGTCGGCCCAGGCGCGGTGGGCGAAGGTGGAATCCACCGAAACCGTGAGCATCTCCACGTCGTCCCGGCTCACCTCGGGAAACTCGTCGCGGATGGCGCACAGCTCGCTGGTGCACACCCCGCTGAACGCCAGCGGGTAGAAGACGAGCACGACGTTCTTGGCGCCGCGGAAGCCGGACAGCCGCACGGGGGTGCCGTGCTGGTCGCGCAGCTCGAAATCGGGCGCCTGGTCGCCTACCTCTACCGCCATGCCAGTGTCCTCTCGCTGGTTCGGGGGATTGGTGCGGGACCGGGCCCGCCACGATCCCAAGTCTGCCACTTTGGGGATGGAACTCGAACCGCGCGGGGGTGGAACCGGGGGCGTGCCGACGCGAAGGCCGGACCGGCGCGGGGTGGAACCAACCGCCGTTCGGGATAAAGATTACTGGCTGGCTGCGGATCGCCCTGGCTACCTGCGCGCCTTGGGTGCGACCAGGCGCGTGCCCGACCAGTCGCGGGCCGCGCTCACGCTCGAGGTCTGCGAGAGGCCGGCGGTCGGCGCCGCCTCGCCGATGTCACTCGGCTCGACGTGCCCCGGCCGGCCCGCCTTGGGCGTGAGCAGCCAGATGTACCCCCCGTCGGCGAGCGGCGTGAGGGCGTCCACCAGCGCGTCGACGAGGTCCCCGTCCCCGTCTCGCCACCACAGGAGGACCACGTCGACCACGTCGTCGTAGTCCTCGTCAACCAGCTCCACGCCCTCTACCTGGGTGATCGCGCCGCGCAGCTGCTCGTCGCAATCATCGTCGTAGCCGATCTCCTGCACCACCTGGCCCGGCTTGATACCGAGCCGCTCGGCCTGGCCGCGTTCATCCTGCGCCTGGCCCGCGGTCGCGCTCACTGACGTCCTCCTTGAATCCCTCCCCGCGTCATCGCGCGCGCTAGGCCCAGGCTCGCCTGGGCGTCTGCATGACGGCGATGACCGCGTCAGCACTTCTTGTTGGGACAGTTCACACTGGGTCGGCCCGGCGCGCAAGTGGCAATCGGCCCGGTCAGGGAAACCGCCGCCATAAATTGACCTGCCCGGCCGGGCACGCGATTACGCAAAGCAGTCCTAATCACTTACAGTAACGGAGGAGTCCGCTCTCGGCGAAACTCTCGCCGACCGGGGCTTCCCGGCCACCGCGGCGCACGGCCCGCCCCGCCGGCGGGTTACCGTCGAGTAGAGATGCGCTCAGGGCCAGTTCGTACGACGATTGGTCTGGACAACAACGAGCGCTCTGCACACCAGCGGCCCACCAGCCGCCCGATCTGAAGCGGAAGGCGAGGCTACCCCGTGGCTTCCGGAAGTCAGCGATTCTCCATCATCAGCGACGGCCTCCCGAGCCAGCTGCCCGACATCGATCCGGACGAAACGCGCGAATGGGTCGAGTCCTTCGACTCCGTCGTGCGAACCAGGGGCCGGGCCCGCGCCAGGTACGTGATGCTCCGCCTGCTCGAGCGGGCGCGCGAACAGCAGGTCGGGGTGCCCGGCCTGCGCAGCACCGACTACATCAACACCATCCCGCCCGAGCGCGAGCCGTGGTTCCCCGGCGACGAGCACGTCGAGCGGCGGATCAGGGCCTACATCCGGTGGAACGCCGCCGTGATGGTCTCCCGGGCCAACCGCCCGGGGATGGGCGTCGGCGGGCACATCGCGACGTACGCCTCCGCGGCCTCGTTGTATGAGGTCGGGTTCAACCATTTCTTCCGCGGCAAGGACCACGGCGAGTCGGGCGACCAGGTGTTCTTCCAGGGGCACGCGGCGCCGGGCATCTACGCGCGCGCGTTCCTTGAGGGCAGGCTGACCGAGGACCAGCTCAACGGGTTCCGGCAGGAGCTGTCCCACCCGGGCGGCGGGCTGCCGTCCTACCCGCACCCGCGGCTGATGCCGGACTTCTGGGAGTTCCCCACGGTGTCGATGGGCCTCGGCCCGCTCAACGCCATCTACCAGGCCAGGTTCAACCGGTACCTGCTGGCCCGCGAGATCCACGACACCTCGCGGTCGCACGTGTGGGCGTTCACCGGCGACGGCGAGATGGACGAGCCCGAGGCGCTCGGCGCGATCGGCCTGGCCGCCCGCGAGGAACTGGACAACCTCACCTTCGTCATCAACTGCAACCTGCAGCGCCTGGACGGCCCGGTGCGCGGCAACGGCAAGATCATCCAGGAGCTCGAGGCGTACTTCCGCGGCGCGGGCTGGAACGTGATCAAGGTCATCTGGGGCCGCGACTGGGACCCGCTGCTGGCCCAGGACACCGACGGCGTGCTGGTCAACAAGATGAACACCACGCCGGACGGCCAGTTCCAGACGTACAGCGTCGAGTCCGGCGCGTACATCCGGGAGAACTTCTTCGGCGGCGACCCGCGGCTGCGCGCGATGGTGGCGCACCTGTCCGATGACCAGCTGCGCACGCTGTCGCGCGGGGGGCACGACTACCGCAAGGTCTACGCGGCGTTCAAGGCCGCGCGCGAGCACGTCGGGCAGCCCACGGTCATCCTCACGCACACGATCAAGGGCTGGACGCTCGGCAAGGACTTCGAGGCGCGCAACGCCACGCACCAGATGAAGAAGCTCACCGTGGCCGAGCTGAAGGAGTTCAGGGACCGGCTGTACCTGCCGATCGAGGATTCGGCCCTGGAGGCCGACCTCCCGCCGTACTACCACCCGGGCGAGGACTCCGACGAGATCAGGTACATGCGCGAGCGGCGGGCCGCGCTCGGCGGGGTACTCCCCCGCCGGGTGGTCCGGGCCAAGTCGCTGAACCTGCCGGGTGACTCGATCTACGACGAGCTGCGCAAGGGCTCGGGCAAGCAGGCGGTCGCCACCACCATGGCGTTCGTCCGGCTGCTCAAGGAGCTGATGAAGGACCCCGAGATCGGCGAGCGGTTCGCGCCGATCATCCCGGACGAGGCGCGGACGTTCGGGATGGACTCGCTGTTCCCGACCGCGAAGATCTACTCCCCGCACGGCCAGACCTACGACGCGGTGGACCGCAACCTGCTGCTGTCGTACAAGGAGTCCGAGAAGGGCCAGATCCTGCACGAGGGGATCAGCGAGGCCGGGGCGATGGGGTCGGTCATCGCGGCGGGGTCTGCGTACGCCACCCATGGCACGCACATGATCCCGGTGTACGTGTTCTACTCGATGTTCGGGTGGCAGCGGACCGGCGATGAGATGTGGGCGTTCGGCGACCAGCTCGGGCGGGGGTTCCTGCTGGGGGCGACGGCCGGGCGGACGACGCTGGCCGGCGAGGGGCTGCAGCACAACGACGGGCACTCGCTGCTGCTGGCCTCGGTGTCTGAGGCCTGCGTGTCGTACGACTGCGCGTGGGCGTTCGAGCTGGCCTACGTGGTGAGGGACGCGCTGCGCCGGATGTACGAGGGCACGCCGGAGGACCCGGACGGCGAGAACATCTTCTACTACCTCACTCTGTACAACGAGCCGTACCCGCAGCCGGCGGAGCCTTTGTCGTTCCCGGGTGGCCCTGCGGCCCTCGAGCAGGGCATCCTGCGGGGGCTGTACCTGTACTCGGCCGCACCCGCGCCTGGCTCCGGCTCGGACTCCGGCTCCGGCTCCCGCTCCGATTCGGGTTCCGGCTCCGATTCGGGTTCCGGCTCCGGCTCCGGTGACGAACGGGAGGAGGGGACGGGTCCGCGGGCCCAGATCCTGGCCTCCGGGGTGGCGGTGCGGCAGGCGCTGACCGCCCAGGAGATGCTGGCCACCGAGTGGGGCGTGTCCGCCGACGTGTGGTCGGCCACCTCCTGGACCGAGCTGCGCCGGGAAGCGCGGGACTGCGAGTCGTGGAACATGCTGCACCCCGACTCCGGGCCGCGGGTGCCGTACGTGACCTCGGTCCTGTCCGAGGCGGTGGGCCCGGTGGTCGCGGTGTCGGACTGGATCAAGGCCGTGCCGGACCAGATCGCGCGCTGGGTACCCGGGTCGTACACGTCGCTCGGCACGGATGGGTTCGGCTTCTCCGATACCCGCCCGGCCGCGCGGCGGTTCTTCCACGTGGACGCCGAGTCGATCACCGTCGCCGTGCTGTGGGAACTGGCCCGCAGCGGCGTGGTCGACGCCAGGTTCCCGGCCCAGGCGATCGCCAAGTACCGCCTGGACCTGCCGGTCAGCGAGGCGCTCTCCTAGGGGTTTTCATGATCACGAAGAGTTTTTGGTCTGTGGAGACTCAAAAGGTCTTCGTGATCACCGGGATTACGCTGGAGGGATGACGGCGGAGCGGGAAGGCGGGGGGGCGAAGGGCGCTCGGGCGGGCCGGACGCGGGTGAGCGCGGAGACCGTGCGGCGGATCGAGCGGGCGACCGGGGCGCTCGGCACCGCCGCGATCGCCGCCATGGACAAGCGGCTGCCGTGGTACCGGAACATGTCGGCGGAGAACCGGTCCTGGCTCGGCCTGGTGGCCCAGGCGGGCATCGCCGCCTTCGTCAACTGGATCAGTCACCCGGAACGGAACAGGCCCGCGGTGACCGAGGTGTTCGGCACGGCGCCGCGCGAGCTGGCCCGGGCGGTCAGCTTGCAGCACGCGGTCGAGATGGTCCGGGTCATCATCGGCGCGGTCGAGGCCCAGGTCGACGAGTTGGCCGCGCCGGGCGACGAGGCGGAGCTGCGCGAGGCCGTGCTGACCTACGCCAGGGAGATCGCGTTCAGCGCGGCGCTGGTGTACGCGCGGACGGCGGAGGCGCGCGGCGCCTGGGACGCCCGGCTGGAAGCGCTCGTGGTGGACTCGCTGGTCCGCGGGGAGACCGAGGAGTCGCTGCACTCCTGGGCGTCGGCGCTGAACTGGTCCTCCTCCCCCGTGACCGTCGTCGTCGGGACCATCGGCGACGAGGACGGCGACGGGGATAAGGGCACCGCGGCCGGCGGGGCGTTCGGGTCGGAGCCGCTGATCGAGGAGCTGCGGGCCCAGGCCCGGCGGGCCAGGCTCGACCTGCTGGCCGGCGTGCAGGGAAACCGGCTCATCCTGGTAGTGGGCGGCAGCGACGACCCGATCGCCGCCGCCGAGCGGTTCGCGGGAAGGTTCGGGCCCGGACCGGTGATCGCCGGCCCGCTGGTCCGTGACCTGCGCACCGCGTCCGTCTCCGTGCGGGCGGCGCTGGCCGCGCTGCGGGCGGCGCCCGCCTGGCCCGACGCGCCCCGGCCGGCCGGCGCCGACGACCTGCTGCCCGAGCGGGCGCTTGACGGTGACCCCGACGCCCGCGCCACCCTGATCAGCGAGGTCTACGAGCGCCTGCTCACGGGCGGGCACGCCCTGCTTGACACGCTGACGACCTACCTCGAACAGGGCTCGTCGCTGGAGGCCACCGCGCGGCTGCTGTTCGTGCACCCCAACACGGTCCGCTACCGGCTGCGCCGGGTCGAGGAGCTCACCGACTACGCGCCTGCCGTCGGGCGGGACGGCTTCACCCTGTGGGTCGCGATCGCCCTGGGCCGCCTGGCCGCCAAGCGCAGTTTACGCGGGGGGTAACGAGACGGTAACGCCCAGATGAACATCGTTTGTGGGAAAGCGACAAATTTGTAGCGCGTAACTTCGTATCGTCCGGCATGCAGATGGCGGACTCCTACAGGGCAACCTATTAGGATGCTCATTCTCACCGCTCCCGGGCAGGGTGCGCAGACGCCCGGTTTCCTGGCGCCATGGCTGGAACTGCCCGGCGTCGCCGACTTCCTCGGCACCGCCTCCGAGCTGGCGGGCTGTGACCTGATCCGGTGCGGTACGACGGCCGACGCCGACGAGATCAGGGACACGGCGGTAGCGCAGCCGCTGCTCGTGGCGGCCGCGCTCGCCGCGGCGGGCGTGCTGGGGGGCGGTGACCCGGGCGGCGTGCGGGCGGACGCGGCGGCCGGGCACAGCGTCGGGGAACTCGCCGCGGGGGTGCTGGCCGGCGTGCTCGGCTCGGACGACGCCCTGCGGCTGGTCCGGGTCCGGGGTGCGGCGATGGCGTCGGCGTCCGCGGCGGAGCCGACCGGGATGACGGCGGTACTCGGCGGCGACGAGGACGAGGTGCTGGCCGCTATCGCGCGGTGCGGCCTGACCCCGGCGAACGTCAACGGCGCGGGGCAGATCGTGGCCGCGGGGACCCTGGCCGGCCTCGCGGCGTTCGCGGCCGACCCGCCGACCGGAGCGCGGCTGCGCCCGTTGCAGGTCGCCGGGGCCTTCCACACGCGGCACATGGCGCCCGCCGCCGCGGCGCTGCGGGACGCGGCCGCCCAGGTCAGCGTGAAGGATCCGGCGATGACGCTGCTATCTGACGCGGACGGCGCGGCGGTCACCACGGGCAGGGAGTGGCTTGAGCGCATCGTGGCCCAGGTCGCCGCGCCGGTCCGCTGGGACCTGTGCATGCGGACGATGGCCGACCTCGGCGTCACCGCGATCATCGAGCTGCCGCCCGCGGGCACGCTGGTCGGCCTGGCCCGTCGCGCGCTTCCCGGTGTCGCCCAGCTCGCGCTCAAGACCCCGGATCAGCTCGACGCGGCGCGCGACCTGATCCACGAGCACCACACCGAGCCTAATGGCCACGGCCATGGCCACCTGCCCGAGTGGCGGCTGATCGTGGCGCCCACGTCGGGGACGTTCCGCGCGCCGACCGGGCGCGACGACGCGGCCGCGACTGGGGCGATGGTCGCCCTGACCACGCAGCTCGGCACCGTCGAGGCGCGTGACGGCGGGCACACCGTCAGCGCGCCGTGGCCCGACTGGTCCGCGGAGATCGTCGAGTGGCTGGTGGAGGACGGTGACCCGGTCAGCCAGGGTCAGCCTCTGGTCCGCGTCCAGCCCAGGGACGGCTCGTGATCTCCCCGCGGCCGGTGGCGGGCGCGCGCATCATGTCCTTCGGCGGCTACCAGCCGGCCAACGTGGTCACCAACGACGACCTCGCGGCCCGGGTGGACACTAGCGATGAGTGGATCCGCAGCCGGGTGGGCATCGTCAGCCGGCGTTACGCCGGGCCTGACGAGACCGTGGCGGACATGGCGGTCGTGGCCGGCGGCAAGGCGCTGGCCGGCAGCGGCCTATCCCCCGCCGACATCGACCTGGTCATCGTGGCCACCTGCAGCACCGAGACACCGATACCGAACGCGGCGGCGGAGGTCGCGTACCGGCTCGGCATCGTCGCCCCCGGCGCCTACGACCTCAACGCGGCGTGCGCCGGGTTCTGCTACGCGCTGTCGAACGCCTCGGACGCGGTCCGGGCGGGCACGGCCAGGCACGTGCTGGTCATCGGATCGGAGAAGATGACGGCCTGGATTGACCCTGACGACCGCTCTACCGTCATCATCTTCGCCGACGGGGCCGGCGCCGTGGTGGTCGGGCCGGTGGCCGATGGCGAGCCCCCGGGCATAGGCCCGGTCGCGTGGGGCAGTGCGGGAGACATGGCGTCCAAGATCACGATCGCCGACCGGGACTCCTTCATCTTCCAGGAGGGCCAGGCGGTGTTCCGCTGGGCCACCACGGCGATGCACCCGATCGCGGCGCAGGCGTGCGAGCGGGCCGGCGTCGCGGTGAGCGAGTTGTCGGCATTCGTCCCGCATCAGGCGAACCTGCGGATCATCGAGGTCATCGCGCGCAAGCTCGGCGTACCGCGGGAGTTGATGGCCGACGACATCGTGCACTCGGGCAACACGTCCTCGGCCTCGGTCCCGCTGGCGCTGGCCGCGATGGCCGAGCGAGGTGATCTCAAGCCGGGCTCCCACGCGCTCCTGCTCGGATTCGGCGCGGGGCTGTGTTACGCGGCGCAGGTGATCACGGTACCCTAGCCGCGCCCTGCCGCGAGCCGACCTGGAGTCGGCGAGGCAGGATGGACAGGTCGCAGCCCCGCCCCGGGGCCGCCAGACAATCTCAGGACAAGGAGCAAGGATTATGACAGACCAGGAGATCCTCGCCGGGCTTGGCGAGATCATCGAGGAGATCGCCGGCGTACCCGCCGACGAGGTAACCCCGAGCAAGAGCTTCGCCGACGACCTCGACATCGATTCGCTGTCTATGGTGGAGATCGCCGTGGCCGCCCAGGACAAGTTCGGCGTCGAGATTCCCGACGACCAGCTGAAGGACCTAGTCACCGTCCAGGACGTGATCAACTTCGTCGCCAAGAACGCCGGGAGTACGGCGTGAGCTTGGACCGCGAGACGGTCGTCGTTACCGGGCTCGGCGCGACAACCCCGCTCGGCGGGGATGTCGCGTCGACCTGGGCGGCGATGCTGGCCGGGCAGAGCGGCGTGCGGCGGATCACCGAGCCGTGGGCGGAGCAGCTGCCGGTCCGCATCGCCGCGCCCGCGGCCGTCGACCCGGTCGAGGTCGTCGGGCGCGTGCAGGCCCGCCGGATGGACCGCTGCGAGCAGTTCGCGCTGGTCGCCGCCCGCGAGGCGTGGGCCGACGCGGGCGCGCCCGAGGTGGATCCCGAACGGCTCGGGGTGTCGGTAACCACCGGGATCGGCGGCATCGGTTCGACGCTGGCCGCGTACGACACGCTGAACGAGAAGGGCTGGCAGCGCATCTCGCCCTATACGGTGCCGATGCTGATGCCCAACGGGGCGGCCGGCTGGATCAGCATGGAGTTCGGCGCTCACGCGGGCGCGCACACCCTGGTAAGCGCCTGCGCCTCCGGGGCGGAGGCGATCGGGTACGCCATCGACATGATCCGCTCGGGCCGGGCCGACGTGGTCCTCACCGGCGGCACCGAGGCGGCCATCATGCCGCTGAACATCGGCGCGTTCGCGGTCATGCGCGCGATGTCGACCCGCAACGACGACCCGGAGCGGGCCTCACGCCCGTTCGACAAGGGCCGGGACGGGTTCGTGCTCGGCGAGGGAGCCGGGATGCTGGTGCTGGAGTCGCTGTCGCACGCGCGGGAGCGCGGCGCGACGGTGTACGCCATCGCGGCCGGGGCCGGTTACTCCTCGGATGCCTATCACATTGCCCACCCGGCGCCCGACGGAGCCGGGGTGGCGTCGGCCATCGGCCGTGCGCTGGCCGACGCGAAGATCGACCCGATGCAGGTGGCACACGTCAACGCGCACGCGACGTCGACCCCGGAAGGGGACCCGCTGGAGGCGCAGGCGCTGGTCAGGGCCCTCGGCCCGGCCGCGGACGGCGTGATCGTCACGTCCACCAAGTCGATGACCGGGCACCTGCTCGGCGGCGCGGGCGCCATCGAGTCGGTGGCCGCCATCTTGTCGCTGCGCAACCAGGTGGCCCCGCCGACGATCAACCTCGAGGATCTCGACGACGACGTGCCCCTCGAGGTGGCCACCGAGCCGAGGCCGCTGAGCAAGCGCGGCTCCGAGCCGATGGCGGTCCTGAACAACGCGTTCGGGTTCGGCGGCCACAACGTGTCGCTGGTGTTCGTCGCCGCCTGATCGTCTTGTGCTTGTTGTGCTTGTCCGGCTTTGTCCGGCTGGCCGGTAGAGGAGGCCCCCGATGACCGCTCCGGATGCCAGTCCGGTGACGCCGCCGCTGCCGCGCGATCCGCGGGAGCGGCTGGCCGCCCTATTCGACCCCGGCACGCTCGAGCTGGTGCCCGCGGACGGGGAAGAGCGGAGCGGGGTGGTCGCCGGCGTCGGGCTGGTGCACGGCTCAGGGGTGGTGGCGTTCGCGTCCGACCCGCGGGTACAAGGCGGCGCGATGGGCAGCGGGGGGTGCGCGGCGATCGTGTCGGCCTATGCGGAGGCGGTCACGCGCGGCGTTCCGATCGTGGGGCTGTGGCACTCGGGCGGCGCCCGGCTAGCCGAGGGGGTCGCCAGCCTGCACGCGGTGGGCACGGTCTTCGCGGCGATGACCGCGGCCTCCGGGCGGATCCCGCAGATCTCCGTCGTGCTGGGCCCGGCCGCGGGCGGCGCCGCTTACGGCCCCGCCCTGACCGACATCGTGATCCTGTCCGGCCAGGGGCGCATCTTCGTGACCGGCCCGGACGTGGTGCGCTCGGTGACCGGCGAGGACGTGGACATGGAGCGGCTCGGCGGGCCCGAGCCGCACAGCCGGCGCTCCGGCGTGGTGCACGTGGTGGCGCAGACCGACGCGGAAGCGCTCGGGGCGGCCCGCCAGCTCGCGGCCATGCTCAGTGACCAGGGCAAGATCGCCGAGGACGCCGAGTACCGCGACCTGTCCGGCCTGCTGCCGGACAACCCGCGCCGCGCGTACGACGTACACGCGCTGACGAGCAAGCTGCTGGACACGCCGGGCGTCGAGTTGCACCCGCGGTGGGCGCCGAACATCGTGACGATCCTCGGCCGCCTGGCCGGGCGCACCGTCGGCGTGGTCGCCAGCAACCCGATGCGGCTCGGCGGCTGCCTGGACGCCGCGTCGGCCGAGAAGGGCGCCCGGTTCGTCCGGATGTGCGACGCGTTCGGGGTTCCGCTCGTGGTGCTCGTGGACGTCCCGGGCTATCTGCCGGGGGTCGGCCAGGAATGGGACGGCGTGGTCCGCCGTGGCGCCAAGCTCCTGCACGCCTTCGCGGAGGCCACGGTCCCCCGGGTGACGCTGGTGACCCGCAAGGCGATCGGCGGCGCCTACATCGCGATGAACTCCCGCGCGCTCGGCGCGACGCGCGTGTACGCCTGGCCCGGGGCGGAGATCGCCGTCATGGGCGCGGTCGCGGCCATCCGCATCCTGCACCGCCGCACGCTCGCCTCGGTGCCGGCCGACCGGCTCCACGAGGCCGAAGCCGAGCTGGCCGCCGAGCACGAGGCGACCATCGGGGGCCTGCAGCGGGCCCTCGACCTCGGCGTCGTCGACGCGATCATCGAGCCGGGCCAGACCCGCCAGGAGATCGCCCGGGCCATCGCCGAGGCTCCGCAGATCCGGGGCGCGCACGCCAACATCCCGCTCTAGTACCCCAGGGCACGCAAGCACCTGGCGTTACAGCGGGATCACCGAGGCCAGACCGCCGCACTGCCCTTTCCTCTATCATCCTGTCATGCCGGGTGGGGCGGATATTCTGGTGGGCGGGAGATACCGGCTGGTCGAACCAGTGGGCCAGGGCGGCATGGGGCGCGTCTGGCGCGGTTATGACCAGGTCTTGGACCGTGAGGTGGCGGTCAAGGAGGTACTGCTACCTCATCAGCTAGCGGAGGTCGACCGAGCCGAGCTGGTGGCCCGGACGACCCGTGAGGCCCGGGCCGCGGCCCGGCTGAGCCATCCGGGGGTGATCACGATCCATGATGTCGTCGAGCACGACGGCGCGCCATGGATCGTGATGCAGCTCGTCCAGGGCCGGACTCTGGGCGCTGAGATCCAGGCGGCCGGACGCCTGCCGTGGCCGCGGGTGGCGGAGATCGGCGAGCAGATCGCGGACGCCCTCGCCCACGCACACGCGGCCGGGATCGTTCACCGGGACCTGAAACCAGATAACGTCCTGCTATCCGGGCGGCGCGCCATCGTGACCGATTTCGGCATCGCCCGGATCATCGACGCCACCACCAAGCTCACCGGCGCCGGGATGATGATCGGCACGCCGCAGTATATGGCCCCGGAACAGCTGGAAGGCGGCAGCGCTGACGCTCCCGCGGACATGTGGGCCCTCGGCGCCACCCTCTACGCCGCCGTCGAGGGCATCTCGCCCTTCGAGGGTCCCACCCTGACCGCCGTGATCGCGGCTATCCTCACCGGGACCCCGCCCCCGCCAGCGCATGCCGGGCCGCTGAAGGAGCTCATCGGCGTGCTGCTGGCCAAGGACCCCGCACAGCGCCCTGATGCTACGGCCACCACTCGCATGCTCGCGGGTCAGCACATCGGGGGGACCGCAGCCGATCGGGATACCGGCGGCTTGGCTACCGGCGTTCCGCTGGCCGGCGCCGAGGCGGCTGAGGCCATGATCCCCGACGTCAGGGAGGACGCGGTCACATCGCCCTCGGTGGACAGGCCAACCGGGCCTGCGTCAGTTCCCACCGAGACGTCACCTGGTTCCGCGCCACCGGTCCCCGCCGCCCGGCTACATCCCGCCGGCCGCAGGCATCGGCGGAAGATCATAGTGGCTGCCGCGACCGCCATCGCCGCGGCAGCGGCGGCGGTGATTTACGCTGTGTTGCCGTCCAACCCGGCCACCCTGGCCCCGGCAACCTCCAGCTCCAGCAGTGGAGTGGGTGGCAGTGGCAGTGGCAGTGGCAGTACAAGCAGTTTCAACTGGGCGACCGCCACCTCCGCTTCGGCCGGCGGTGGCATGAATAATCTGGTCGCGGCGGCCGAGAAGGAAGGCCAGCTCAACGTCATCACGCTGCCGTCCAACTGGGCCAACTACGGCGCGATCATGGCGGCCTTCTCCGCCAAGTACCACATCCACATCACCGACGCGAACCCGGACGGGTCCAGCCAGGACGAGCTCAACGCCGTCAACCAGCTGAAGGGGCAGGCCCGCGCGCCCGACGTCCTGGACGTGGGCACCGCGTTCGCCGTCGAGGGCGACCAGGAAGGCATCCTGGCCCCCTACCAGGTGGCGACCTACAGTGACATCCCGTCCGACGCCAAGGCCGCCGACTCGACCTGGTACGCCGACTACGGCGGCTACGTCGCCATCGGGTACAACTCGGCGACGGTGAAGACCCCGCCGACCTCGTTCGCGAGCCTGCTGAATCCCATCTACAAGAACGAGATCGCCATCACTGGCAACCCGACCCAGGCGAACGCGGCGTTCTCGGCCGTGTACGCGGCGGCGCTGGCCAACGGCGGCTCGCTCGACAACATCGCACCCGGCATCGCTTACTTCAAGAGGCTGCACTCTGAGGGCAACTTCGTGCCGGTTTCGGCTAGCCCGGCGACGATGGAAAGCGGGCAGACGCCGATCATCATCTGGTGGGATTACCTGCTGGCGTCCGAGATCGGATCCAGCGTCAAGACCCTCAAGATCGTGATCCCGTCGGACGGCGTGTACGTCTCCTTCTACAACCAGGCCATCAGCAAGTACGCCCCGGACCCGGCCGCGGCCAGGCTCTGGGAGGAGTATCTCTACTCCGCCACGGGTCAGAACCTCTGGCTCGAAGGTGCGGCGCGGCCGATCGAGCTGCCGACCCTAGTGGCCGACGGCACGGTGAACGAGGCGGCCTACAAGGCGCTGCCACCGGCTCCGGCTGGCACGGTCGTCTTCCCCACCCAGGCGCAGCAGGCGGCGGCAGAGAACACCGTCGCCCAGCAATGGTCCAGCGTGATCGGTTAATAGTGAACCAGACTGTAGGGCTCCCGGCTCAGCCAAACCGTCCGGGC
>CAWCJS010000010.1:0-63057 GCA_963795795.1 uncultured Actinomycetes bacterium
GGGGCGGATGTTCTGGTTGAAGCGGAACCGGTTGGCGGGGTCGTAGTGCGCCTTAACGGCGGCTAGCCTCGCGTAGGTCTCCGCCGGGTAGGACGCGCGTACCTTGTCCTCGTCCCCCTCGCCGGTGAAGTTGACATACATCTGGCCTGCCCCGAACCTGGCCATCGAGTCCCGCGTACCGCGGGCCCACGCGCGGTTGGCCTCGAAACCCTCCGCCGTGGGTGTGCGCGCGATGCAGTTGATGAGATACGGCGGCTGCCGCTGGCTGAACGCCGTCGCGCCGGGCGCCGTCCGCGCCATCGCCCCGCCGAGTTGATGGACATGCAGTTCGCAGGCGGCCGGGAGCCCTGCGGAGCGCCGGTGGGCATCGGCAAACGTCTCGACGGCCGGGTCGGGAAGCTCATCGAGGAAGGCCGAGGTGAAGTAGTTCGCCGCGCCCGGTGCATACAGCGGATCGACGAGTTGCTGCAGCGCGACGTACGGGATCGGGCCGAGCAGGTCGACCAGCGGGGTGCCCAGGGCCCGCAGCGGACGGACGACTTCCTCGCCCTCCTCCAGGGGGCCCGCCCAGCACACGGACAGGATGACGACCTTCTTGCCGTGCAGGTCCTCCGGCAGGAACGGCGCGGCCGGGGCGGTCGTCAGGTCGACCAGCGTGGTGAGCTCGTCGGGGGCACCGGCCACCGCGTCCCGCCAGCTGGCCAGCACCTGGGCCGCGTGCTGTCCGGGGTAGAAGACGGCACCGCCCAGGACGGCGGGTCCGACCGGATGCAACGCGAACTCCAGCTCGGTGACCACGCCGAAGTTCCCGCCGCCACCCCTCAGTGCCCAGAACAGGTCGGCGTTCTGGTCTTCGCTGGCCCGCACCAGCTCGCCTTCGGCGGTCACCATCTCGGCGGACAGCAGGTTGTCGCAAGTCAATCCGTACTTGCGGACGAGGTGCCCGATGCCGCCGCCCAGCGTGAACCCGCCGATCCCGGTCGAGGAAACCAGGCCGCCCGTGGTGGCCAGGCCGTGCGCCTGGGTCTCGTGGTCGAATCGCCGCCAGGTCGTGCCGCCCTGCGCGAGTGCCCGCCGGTTGCGCGGGTCCACGCGCACCGCCGCCATCGCCGAAAGATCGAGCACGACACCGCCGTCGCAGGTGGAGAACCCGGCAACGCTGTGCGCCCCGCCGCGGATCGCCACCGGCAGCCCTTCACTGCAGGCGAACTGGACCCCGCTGATGACGTCGGCGACTCCGGAACAGCGCAGAACAAGCGCGGGATGCATGTCGATCGCGCCGTTCCAGATCCGCCGGGCGTTCTCGTAGCCGGAGTCACCCGGGGAGATCACCGAGCCGAGCATCCGTGTCCGGAGTTCGGCCAGCGTCGCCTCACCGAGGACGCGCGGGCTTTCCGATGTCATCGCCTCCATGTCCGTTACCTCCCAGGGTAAGAAGCCGACGATCGGAATCTATGGCCGGGGACTTTGCATCCGCTTAGCGCTGCGCTCACGGGCACCGAGCCGACGGCCCAGGTCGGCGGCGGCCGCCAGGCCACGCCGCTCGCCGATTTGCTCAAAACAGCCCCGCGCCGCCGCGAGCGCCGCCACCGCTGCCGCGATCTCCCCCGACATCTCGCGCAGGCCCGCGAGCAGCATGTACTGCCAGCCAACGCTGGGGGTCGCGCGCAGCGCCAGCGCCCGCTCGATCAGGCCGATGGCCTGCCCCGGACGGCCAGTGAGGACCTCGGCCACCGCCAGGTTGTTCAGGGCGCCGGCGTGGCCAGGAAGATCTCCCGACCGGTCCAGCATGCGGCATGCTTCATGACCGAGCGCGCGCGCCCGCTGGCCGTCGCCGAGTGCCGCCTCCGCGAGCGCGACGCCGGTCAGTGCGATGGCGGTGCCGCGCTGGTCGGGGATATCCGCCCGCAGGTCTGCGGCCGACCGGAAGCATTCCCTGGCGGCAGCGGGATCGCCGCGGCTGCGGAGCAGGTGCCCGCGTTGCGCCAGGATGTGTGCCTGGCCCGTCCGGTCCCCCAGCGATTCGAACATCCGCAGGGCCTGGTCAAGCATCACCCCCGCCTCGTCGAAACGTCCGCCCATCCGGGCCGCCAGTGCCTGGGTGGCGAGGATGTAGCCGCGGCTCTGCGCCGCGCCGACCCGCCGGCCGACCAGCATGGTGTCCTCGAAGACGGGGAACAGCAGGTCATCGATGGAATCAACCGACCAGCCCGGGGTGCACACCGTAAAGAAGGGCGGTGCGTCGGGTGGCACGCGGCCCAGGGCACTCAGCGAGTCGTCGAGCAGGGCCTGCGCCGCGGAAGTTTCGCCGCGGAATAGCGCCATGCACAGCCCGCAGGTGCTCGTGCGAAGCCCGCACGCTGGCCATGCCGCGGGCCGCGTGGCCCGCCTCGCTGGCGAGCCGGGCCACGTCATCCCACTCGCCTGCCATCCAGGCGAGCAACGACTGCTGGTGAAGTGCCTCGGCCATCGAGCCGGGATCGCCGAGGTCGCGCCCGAGGGCCGCGATCTCGGCGCCGATGGCGGGGCCACGCCACGGCCGGCCCAGCCGGACCTCCAATACGGCGGTCGCAAATAGCGCCCGGGCCCGCAGCGCCGATGGCGCTGGGCAGGCTTCCAGCGCTTGAGCCAGCCATCGCAGTCCCTCGGCGTGAAGCCCGCGCGCCATCCACGAGCGCCACATCGCAACCGCCATCACGAGCGCACGGTCTGGCATCTCACGCAATGACGTCGACAGCGCTGCCCGCAGGTTCCCGCCTTCGACCGCGAACCACGGGCTCGGCTCACCAACCACGCCACCGCCAAGGTCAGGGTCAAGAGACTCCGCCCGGCTGGCGTACCACAGGGCATGCTGGCGCTGGTGGCAGGCCAGCTCCCCCGACGAGGCAAGACAGCCGACCGCGTACTGCCTGATGACCTCAAGCAGCCGGAAACGGGCCCGGTCACCGCTCGTCTCCACGGTAACCAGAGACTTGTCCACCAGCCGTGACACCACCGCGGCGACCGGTTCGGACAACCCGCCCGCACACACCTCTTCAGCCGCGTCGAGGGCGAACCCGCCAGCGAACACCGACAGCCGACGAAACACCGCACGCTCATCACCGCCAGCAGGTCATGGCTCCAATCCAGCGTCGCCGTCAAGGTAGCCTGCCGGTCCGGCACGCCATGGATCCGTCCGGCCAGCGTGGCCAGCACGTCATCCAGCCGGTCGGCCAGCTCCGCGGCCGCCAGATGCGCGATCCTGGAAGCGGCCAGCTCGAGCGCCAGCGGTATGCCGTCGAGGCGGAGACAGATGCGCGCGACCGGCAGGGCAGTCGCAGAGTCGAGCCGGAACGCTGGTGATGCGTTTGCCGCGCGCTCGAGAAACAGCTGGACAGAGTCCAGGCGGGCCAGTCGGGCCGGGTCGGCGGGCAGCCGCAGGTCCGGCAGCTCAAGGGAGGGGACCCGCCAGACCACCTCGCCCGGCAGGCGCAGGGGCTCGCGGCTGGTGGCCAGCACAGCCACGCCGGCACAGCGCTCAAGCAACGCCATAGCGAATTCGGCACAGGCCGCGAGCAGATGCTCGCAGTTGTCGAGCAGCACGACCATTCTCCGGTCGGCCAGCTGCTCCACAACGGCCGCCGTGGTGGGCCGGGTGCCGGTCAGCGCGAGGCCGAGAGATGCCGCGGCCGCCGCCGGTATCAGCCGCCCGTCTCGGACCCCCGACAGGTCAACGAGCCACACGCCGTCGGGGACCGCATCGGCGTTCGCCAGTCGGCGCGCGACCTCGATCGCTAGCCGGGTCTTGCCGGCGCCACCGGGGCCGCTCAAGGTCAGCAGCCGGGTTCGGTCGGCGAGGGCGAGCAATTCGGCGATCTCCCGCCGGCGCCCGATGAAGCTGGTCACCGCGGCCGGGAGGTTGGAGACCACGGCCGGGCCAGCAGAACTGCGCCCAGAGAGAATCCGCCGGTAAAGACTCAGGGTCGCCGCCTCCGGAGCCGCCGCATACTCCTCGTCCAGCACCCGGTACAGGCGCTCGTAGACGTCGAGCGCATCCCACCGGCGCCCGGCCACCTCAAGCGCCTCCATGAGCACCCGGTGCAGCGGTTCGTCGTTCGGTCGGTCTGCGACCAAAGGCTCAAGCAGCGCGACCGCCTCTTCGGGTCTTCGGCGTTCCAGCAGGGCGCGGGCTTGCCCGGCCGTCAGCGCCTCATGCAAAGCCGCCAGTCGTTCTCGATGCGGTGCCGCCCAATCGGCGTAGCGGTCCTCCGGCAAGAGCTCACCGGCGTAGAGCTTCAGGGCGGCTCCATAATCCTCGACAGCACCAGAGCGCAGCGCTCGCTGCGCTGCCGCGGCGAACACGTCGGCATCGACGATGACGTCACCGCCGGGCCACAAGATCGACGATGTCGTCCCGCAGGCAGAGCGCGTCAGCTGAAGGCGAACCATCCGATGCCAGCGCCCGCCGCGCCGCGTGCATCACCTGGTGCAGATTGTTCGCCGCGGCGGCAGGGTCCAGCCCGGGCCAGAGCACCCCGGCCAGCACATCACGGTGAGCCCGGTGGCCGCCGGCGAGAGCCAGCAGCTTGACCAGCGTCTTGGACTTGCGCAGCCGCCACGAGCCAGGAACCGCGCGGCTCCCGACACGAACACTGAAGCCGCCCAGCAGCGCGACATGCAGCGTGCCGGAAGCGGCCGCCACGTCCACACTGCGTTCGCCGGTCATACGTTGGAGTCTCCGCCCGCGCGGTCGCGCTTGCCAATCCTGCGTACAGGTGGCAGCGCGCAGACTGCCCCCCTTTGAGGCCTGCCGGGCCGCGTGCTATGCGTTTAGTCCCGCAGGACCCACAGGCACTGCGCGTCACCCTCTCCCACGTTGCGCCAGCCATTGATCCCGCGGCGGGAGGCGAGGAGCGTTTCCCCGCGGCGGAGGACGGGACGGCCTGATGACAACAGCACCTGGATGAGGCCGCTGACCACCCCGACCAGTTCGGCGCCCTTATGGGCGAAGGGAACCTCGACGGTGGCCGACCGCGGCAGGGAGACGAGGTAGGCGCGCAGGCCGGCCTCGGCGTCGTCGAGTAGCGGAAGGATCGAGCCCGCGGGCGCGGTGCCGAGGCCGTGGCGCCTGCCGATCCGGTAGTCCGGGGTGACCTCGCCGCCGAGCAGCTCGTCGAGGGTGACGTTGAGGCGCCGGGAAAGGGCCATCAGCGTCTCGAGGGAGAGCCCTCTTTCGCCCCGCTCCACTTGGGAGATAGCGCTCGGGGAGACCTCGGCGAGGCGGGCGAGATCGCTCTGGCTCAGCTCCCGGCGCAGGCGGTAGGCGCGCAACGCCGCACCGACGCGCGCCGCGGCCTGGGCCGGCTGCAGTTGCAGCTGCCCGTCCTTGACGGAGAAGCGGAACAGCTGGCCCTGAGCTCCCGGCGGGCGCCCCTCGGCCTTGCTGATGCGCAGGCGGCCCTCGCCGACGACGATGATGCACTGGGTGATCTGCTCGATCTCCCGGTGCATGGCCCGGTAGGGGCTCGCCCCCGGCACCGACCAATAGGCGATCGCGCCGAGGTCGAGCAGCATCGGGCAGCAGTGCCCGAAGAAGCCACTGGCGATCCGCATACCCCAGCGGTCGGCTAGCGGCGCCAGCGAGTCGAACAGCAGCAGCGGGCGGGGCGCTCGGGTGCAGAACTGGTGTATCGCGTCGAGCAGTTGGCGCGGGCTGGTGATCGGCGTGCCCGCCCGCGCGTCGAGGATCTCGATCCAGGGCCACCGCGCCGTCACCTCGGCAGGGTCGCTCGAGGCGACGACGTACCCGGTCCGGCCGAAGTCGTCGCGGCGCTGGGCGATGGCGTCGTAGAACAGCTGCTGGTGGGACTCGCTGCCCTCCCACACCCACACCACGTTGTCGCCCCAGTAAAGACCGTCGAGGGCTTTGTCGAGCTCGGCCACGCCGGTGCCGGTCGATTCATTAGCCATGCTTCCAACGATAAACCAAATAGGAAGCTCCAGAACACCCCACGACATGGCTGCTGTCGGCCACGGGACTGACCCCCCGCCCGGCCCGGCAGCGGCGGTAGCCGTACAGCGCTGCTACTAGGAAGTTTGGAATCTAGTTCATCTGCTTTACGTTGATCGCAAGCGTGAACGCCCGCGCGCTAGCTAGCCGGGCGGCAAGAAGTAAGGAGCTTCCCATGACGATCCAGATGCCGGTCGACGACAAGGTACTGGCAGCCGACACGCAGACCACGACTCCGCCCCTTTACCAGCGGGTGCTCATCGCGGTCGCCGATGCTGACCAGGTAGGGCCGGTGGTGGAGCTGGCCCGCCGGGCCGGCGTGCGCGAGGCCCGCGTCCTCCACCTCAACCTGCGCGAGAGCTACGGTGGTCGGCGCTTCCCGCTCGAGACGGACGCCGCGGCCTCCTACGCCGCCGAGGCAGCGGTCTTCGAGCTTCGCATGGCAGGCATGAGAGCCTCCGGGCAAGTCGGCCACGCCATGATCGGCAAGGCCGCCGAGGCCATCACCGCCGAAGCCACCGGGTGGGGTGCCGACCTGATTATCCTCGGCCCCTCACGCCGCGGCGAGTTCGCAAGCCGGCTGCGCGGCAGCGTGACGCTGCAGGTGCTCCAGCACGCGCCATGCCCGGTCCTGGTGGCCTCCCCAGCAGGTAACGGCTGACCCGCACCATGTTGCCGCGGCCGAGCATGCCGCCGCCGTCGCGCAGGGCTGACCGGGGGTTCGCGGCCTAGGCCAGTCGCCGGGCCCGGTCAGATTCACCAGGCCCGGCGACGGACGTCATGCGCGATCTCACACCCGGATCGCGAACTATCAGGACTGGATGGTCCCGTTCAGTACCCCGCCGTTGGCGGAGTTGAAGCTGGCCAGGGCCGCATCAGCGGCTGCGATCTCCTGGTTGGCCTGGGCGGGGTTGTCGTCTTGCTCGTTCATATTCTGGTCGGAGTAGTCTTCTCCGGCCGTCACGTAGTCATTCATCGCGGTGACCCAGTCGGCGTTGTCGGCCGGGGGCGGGTCGTAATTGGGGTCCAGGGCGGCCGACGCGTCCCCGTACAGCTGGGAGCCGTCCAGCGTGAGGCTCTCCGGATCGGTGCTGGTGTCCGAGGAGATCGCATTGAGATCCTGCTGCACATTTTGCAGCGCCCCCTGGACCTGCGCCAGCCACCCGCTCGCCCCACTGGCGATCGGGTCCGTGCAGTCGACGGTGCACGATGACTCCGACGTCGCGGCCGGGTCTGCTGTCGGCGGCGGGGCGACCGCGGGGGCCGTGGACGGCGCGGCCGACACGCTGCAGTGGCTGCTCCCGTCGGTGACGGTCTGCTCGAACTGAGCGTTGATGGCGTCGCCCTCGCTGGTGCCGTACTTGCTGATCAGGGCGGCCTCGACCTGGGCGGCCGACAGGCTGCTCGAGGCCGGTTCCACCGATACGACGTTCATCGCGTACCCGAATGACATGTCCCGTTCGAAGTAGCCGATGATGCACGAGTCCTGGCTGCTGTTGCCGTCCGAGCCCCCCTCGGCCGTGAACTGGCTGACCTGCGCCTGGGTCCAGTGGCCGGGCCGCCCCCTTGGCCGGGGTGGCCGCGCTGCCGCCACATGCCGTGACGGCCAGTACGGTCATGGCGGCCAACGACCCGGCCAGGAGGAGCTGGCTCCTGCGCGCCTTGATGAATTCCATGATGCCCTCCCTTTATCCCCGCCGGTCCAGTCGGGCCGGCCTTTTCTGTCGGTAATTACTGGCTGCCGCTTTGCCGCCATGCCGTTATTCCGGTCAGGATTGCAGGGACCCCATTGAGACACCGCATCCCTGGCAGAACCTGTCTCCCGCGATGATGCGGGTGCCGCACTTGGCGCAGAAGTTTGAAGGCTGACCTGACTCTGGTGCCGGTGCCGACGGCCCCTGGCGTGCCTGCTGTACCGACGCCCACTGCGCCAGGATGGCGTTCTTGTGCTTGAGGGCGAGCATCAGCACGGCGGCGACCAGGCAGATCAGCGCTAGCCAGCCGGAAGCCGTGTGCAGGAAGCTCTGACGTTCTATGCACTCGCCCGAGTTGATTACCGCGATGGTGTCGCTGCATGACGGGAGGTTGGAGGTCGACGCCAGGTACACCAGCGTGAATACCGCCGAGGCGATAATGGCTTTGGTAAAGGTCGGTGCCTTGGTAAATGTGATTTTCATAAACCGAACATAAGGTTCGGCCCGCGCCGGGCGGCAGGGGCCGAGCGACCCAAACAAGCGCGCTGCGTGTGGGCCGGCCGGCCCACATCAAGGGGAAGGGACGACCGGTTCGATGCCCGCCTGTATGGCGTAGCGGGTCAGTTCGGCGCGGTTGCGGGCGCCGGTCTTGTCCCTGATCCGGTCCAGGTGCGTCCGCACGGTATTGGGCGTGACAAAGAGCGTGTGCGCGATCTTCGCGTTGCTCGCTCCGCCGGCCAGTAGCGCCATTATCTGCCGCTCGCGGGCCGACAGGGGGCCAGCCGGGCTGTCCGCCGACGCGCAATGGACGGCTGGAACGGTCACGGCGGGCGCGGGCCCCGGATCTGGCTGGGCCGTGCCCACCGCCAGGGCGATGGCATCGGCTTGGCTGAGGGTGCGGCCGCGGGCGTAGGCGGCATCGAACGCGGCCTCGCCCAGCGCGTCGCGCAGCCGCGTGTGGTCACTGGCGCGCATTTTCGATTCCCTCGTATCGAAGGCCTGCCCGGCCAGCTCGTACTGGTGGTCTGCAGCGCCGTACAGAGTGGCGGCGATGGCGGGGTCGGCGTCCGCGGCTGCGGCCATCACGAGGCCGAGGAACGCATTGCGCACCCAGGTCATCTCACTGGTGGCTCGCGCTCGGTCCAGGACGCCAACGAGCAGGCGGCGCGCGCTGCCGAGATCCCCGTGCATGAGATAGGCGAACCCCAGGTTCATCTCGGCGGCAGCAGACAGGTGCTGATAGCCGTGGGCATCGGCGACCCTGAGCGCTTCCTCCAGGTAAGCCAGGGCAGCCGGGAACTCCCCGGCCGTGACCTGGTCGACACCCAGGTTAATCAGAGTGACGGCGAGTGTGTAGTTGTCGCCGGACGCCCGCACGAGAGAGAGGACCTCCTGGTAGTCAGCGAGGGATGCGTCCAGCTCACCGGTCTCGGCCTTGAACACCGCACGATGGCCGAGAGCGGTGGCGAGCCGGACGGGATTTCCGGCGGCCCTGGCCAGCGCGACGGCTTCGTCGGCCCTGGCCAGCGCGGCCGGCAGGTCGCCCTGCAGGAAGCTGTACCAGTTGAGTGCGGCCAGGGCGTCGGCGGCCAGGGCGTCATCGGCGAGGCCGCGGGCGATCCGGATGGCCTCCTCCGCCATCGAGGGGATGTCGGGCCGACGGTCGAAGTGTGTGAGCAGCTTGCAGTTCGTGACCAGGGCATGGGCCAGGTAGCGAGTCGGCTGGCGGACATCGGGGCGCCCGAGCAGGGCACCGAGCGCCTCGATGACCTCGCCGCTGTGGCCGCGCGAGAAGACGAACCCCCGCAGGCCGCCGGCCAGCCGCAGGCCGGGCTCGGCACTGCCGGGATCGGCGATGCTGAACGCCAGCGCGGCACGGACGTTATCGAACTCGGCCTCGATCCGGTCAAGCCAGTGATCTTCGTCCCGGCCGCGCAGCCGCGCGGCGGCGGTCTCGATCAGGGAGAGGTAGTGATCGCGGTGGGCGACGCGGGCGTCCTGCAGGTCCGAGCCGGCCCGCAGCGCGAGGCGCTCGGCGGCGTAGTGGCGGATCGTCTCAAGGAGCCGGTAGCGGGTCGAGGAGTGGGTTACCTCGGCTTGGACCAGGCTCTTGTCGACCAGCGCGGCCAGCAGGTCAAGGACCTGCCAGTCCGCGACGCCGCCGCCGGGGACGACCGCTTCGGCGGCATCCAGGGTCCAGCCTCCGGCGAAGACGGAGAGCCGGTCGAACACGAACTGCTCCTCCCGGCTGAGCAGGTCGTAGGACCAGTCGATCAGGGCTCGCAGGGTCTGGTGGCGCGGCAAGGCGGTACGGTTCCCGGTGATCAGCAGCCGGAACCGCTGATCGAGCCGGGCGTTGATCTCCGACATCGAGAGCGAGCCAAGGCGGGCCGCGGCCAGCTCGAGGGCCAGTGGGATACCGTCGAGACGGACGCAGATCGCCGCCACCGCTGCCGCGCTGGCGTCGTCGACGATGAAGCCCCGCTGGTGCAGCGCGGCGTGCTCCGCGAACAGTTGCACCGACTCGAAGGCGGCTAGCCGATCGGGAGCGGCGAGTTCGGCGGGCGGTACGGCCAGGCCGGGAACCCGGAAGACATGTTCCCCGCTGATGCCGAGCGGCTCCCTGCTCGTGACCAACAGGCAAACCCGAGGGCACGACCGGATGACGGCGTCGGCCAACTCGGCGACCGCGCCGAGCAGGTGCTCGGCGTTGTCGAGGATCAATAGCAGGTCCCGGTCGCGGATGGAGTCGATCAGGGTGTCGAGCATGGGCCGCCCCCGCGACTCGCCGACCCTGAGCGCGGCGGCCGCGGTAGGGGTCACTAGCTCGGGTTCTGCCACCGGGGCGAGCTCGGCCAGCCACACTCCGTCGCCGGTGCCGTCGAGGGCATCGGCCGCCACCTGCAACGCCAGCCGGGACTTGCCGATCCCGCCCGGACCCGCGATCGTGACCAGCCGCGACCCGCTCGATACCAGCGCGCGCAACTCGGCCAGTTCCGCGGTCCGGCCCACGAAGCTGGTGGCCTGCGAGGGCAGGTTGTGGCGCAGCGCCGGGTCGTCAAGCGAGCGCAGCACGCCGAACCCCTCGGCCAGGCCAGATCCGGTCACCTGGAAAACCCGCTCGGCGCGCCCTAGGTCCTTCAGGCGCTGCTCGCCCAGGTCCCGGAGCCCGATCCCGCCGGGCAGCCGGTCGGCGAGCAGCGCGTACGTCGCCGCTGTCACCAGGACCTGGCCACCATGGCCGATGTCAAGCAACCGGGCGGTCCGGTTCACCACCGGACCGACGTACTCGCCGTCGCGCTCCGCACAGGCACCCGAATGCAGCGCCATGCGCACCCGGATGGGCAGGCTGGACGCCCAGGGCTCCGCGCCGATAGCCCGCTGGATGGCCACCGCCGACGAAAGCGCGGCAACCGGGTCGGCGAACACAGCGCGATGTGCCTCGCCCACTGTCTTGAAGACGTGACCGCCGGACGCCTCGATCTGCTCGCGGACAATGCGGTCATGGCGGGCCGATGCGGCCGCCATGGCATCGCGGTCGTCCTCCCACAGCAGGACGCTGCCCTCGATGTCGGTGAACAGCAACGTCACTAAACCATCGGTAACCCCCACCTACCCATTGTGACACCCGCCTTCGCCGTGGCTAGTCGGCCGGGGACCAGGGCAGGCGGTAGGCGCGGTAGGTGCTGACGTTGGCCGGGAACTTCGCGTTGAACAGGAGCGCGCCGGACGGGCTGAACTCCGAGATGTACGGCAGCGCGCCCCAGCCGACGAACAGGTTGCCGTCGGGCATGGTCTGGGCGTTGCCTTCTACCCCGGCCACCAGGCCTTCGGGCTGGTTGTATGACTTGATCAGGGTGGCCACGTGGCTGGCCAGGTCCAGGCGCACCGTAACGGCTCGGCTGTGCCCGAGCAGCGAGCCGCCGGTCGGGTTGGGGGACTCGTCGTCGAACCAGGTGTACACGCCGCCGCCGAGGGCCTCGGGGTCGTGCTGCCAGGAGAAGATCTCGCCGTCGCCGTCGAGGACCTGGCCCGGGGCCGTTTCCAGTCTGAAGGAACTCTGCTTGCCGCCCAGCTCCCACATGATCGCCCCGGTGCGCAGGTTCACCTTGTAGGTCGTCCAGGTGTTGCGCGCGTCGATGAGCAGGTTGCCGTCGGTGTCGAGGTGGACGGCGTTGATGTGGAACCAGTCCCAGCGCTGGCCCGCGTCGGAGGGCCTGGGCAGGTGGCTGTCGGCGTAGGGGACGTGGTCGGCGCTGTTCCACTGGAACAGGACCCGGCCGGTCTTGATGTCGATCTCCTGGACGACGCCGTCGATGACCTGCTGGTCGTGCGGCCCGCCGATCGAGGAGAGGTTGGCGGTGGTCATGTCGTCGGCCAGGATCAGCGCGGTGTTCCAGGGCGTGATGAGGAACTCGTGGAAGTCGGTTTCGTACCCGTTCGCGGCCCTGACCTTGGCGATCTGCTGGTAGTGGTCGTTGTAGATGTAGTCGGCGGTCGTCGATGGGCTGGCGGCCTGGAACCAGGTGAGGACCGGCTGGCCCAGGTAGGTCTGGGTGCGGAAGTCGGTGGCGCCGGTCCCCTGGGGCAGCGCGTGGAACCAGATCACCTTCCCGGTGTCGCTGAGGATCTCCGGGCCGCTGGCGTAGCCGCCGCCCATGGGCGCGATGAAGATGTCCCCGCCGCTGGGGTCCGCGCTGTGGGTGAGGATGGTGACCGGCGGCGGCCCGGCGCTCGGCGGCCCGAAGTCGCCCGGCCCGGGAGCCGAGGAGCACGCGGTAAGCGCGGCGCAGACCGCGGCGGCCAGCAGGAGGGCGGCCAAAGGCGGGCGTCTGCGCTGGTGGCCGGTCCCCCGTGCCGTGTTCTCGCGCACGCAAACCTCCGTGTTCGATGGCGCTCCCCGCGGCCGCCGGGCCTGCCCCGGCCCCTGGTTCTGTCGTCTCTTAACGGCCGCGACTTCGGGCTTGGTTCCCGTTCGGCCGACCCTCTCTTGCGCTGGACTTACAGTAATGCAGTAATTGCTGCGATACTGCGGATTGGCGGTTTTGGGCGGCCTTACCGGTCAACTGGCTACCGTAACCGAGGGGACGCTGCGATAATGCGTGGATGACAGGGCTAAGCCTGGCCCTGGCCAACCTAAAGCCGGGCACGGGCAAGACGACCTCAGCGGTCTGGCTAGCCCATGTCTTCGCGCAAGCGGGCAACAGCGTGCTGCTGGTCGACGCGGACCCGTCGGGGAGCGCCCTGGAATGGTCCGACCTGGCCGAGATGTACCCGGGGCTCGCGGCGTCGGAGGCGGCCTTCCCGTTCCGGATCGTGGCCCTGCCGTCGCGGGAACTGCACCGCAGGCTGCCCGAGATCGCCAAGGGCGACGACGTGGTGATCATCGACACGCCGCAGATCGAGGACCACGCCGGGATCGCCAGGTCGGCGCTGCGGTACGTCGACGAGATCCTGATCCCGTGCGCGCCGAGCCCGATCGAGATCAACCGGACCACCCCGGTGCGCGAGGAGATCGCCGAGATCCAGGCGGTCCGTGATGTCCCGGTCCGTTCGGCCGTGCTGCTGAACCGGTGCATCGCGCGGGCGCACTCCACGACCGATGCCCGGGAGGCGCTGGTGGGCCTCGGGTACGACGTGCTGGAGACCGTCGTGCCGAGGCGGGAGGTCTACGCCCAGAGTTTCGGCGTTCCGATCAGGGACGCCGGCACCGATGTGTGGCGCCATGTGGCCGGCGACCTCATCCAGCGGTGCGCCCCGCTGTGCACGGTGCGATCATGACCACGGGGCGATCATGACCACGGGGCGATCGTGACCACGGGGCGATCGTGACGACGCCGCGGGAGCAGCGCAAGGCCCAGATGGCCGCGGCGGCGGCCCGGCGCGCCGCGCCGGGGGCCCGCCCGGCTGGGCGTACCGCCATCCGGTCCAAGCCGGTCAGGATCACCCTGGACCTCAGCCCCGAGCTCTACCGCCAGCTGACCGGGTGGGCGGACGCGGCCGCGGTCACGCTCGGGGTGCCGCGGGTCTCCCTGGCCGACGCGATGCGGGCGATGATCCGGGTCTCGGCCGACAATCCGGACGAGGTCCTGGACCGGCTGCGCCGCGACCGGGAGCCCTGAGGGCGGCGCGGTCTCCGGTTGCGCTCGATTCGCCGCGACGGGGAGGCGTATCGCTTCGCGGTCTCCTCGTACGCTCGTTCGGGATAAAAAGCAGTTTTAGCTTAGGTGGACGTAGTCGTAGTCGAACGGCTTGCCGTTGATGCCCTGCCGGGGCGGGGCGATCCAGGCCGCGATCTTGCCGCGCTCGTGGACGGGGCGCATCAGGGAGCGGATGAAGGTCTTGTCGGTGTCGGTGGGCAGCCACTGGCCCTTGCTTTGTTCCCATTGGCTGGCGCTGACGATCTCGCCCTGGGGGGTGGCCTCGATGCCGGAGAACGCGCCGACCTTGCGGTTGAACGCGGTATGCGGCAGGTGCAGCCGCTGCGGGAGCCCGGCTTCGGCCAGGATGCGGTTCCACCGCTTGACGCCGCCCTCGCAGTCGGCAATGTACTCGCGGCGCAGGTCGGTGTTCAGGCCGGTCAGCGCGGAGACCTCGGTGTGGCTGATCTCGCCGTCCGGGGTGAGTGAGTCGACCATGATCGAGTCGTCGGTGAGCTTGTGGTCGTCCCGGCGGCGCTCCTCCAGCCAGCGGCCCTTGAGCCCGGCGGTGTAGTAGTTCGCCACGTTGGTCGACGTCTCGGACCCGAACAGGTCCAGGCTCACGCTGTAGTGGAAGTTCAGGTACTTCTGGATCACCGGCAGCGGGATCACGCCGAGGGCCGCCACGTCGTCGGTCTCGTTCTCCACCATCACCTGCGCGGTCCGCTCCACCACGCGGTCCACGCCGGTGGTGCCCACCATCATGTGGTGCGCCTCCTCCTTGAGCATGAACTCGCACGTGCGGCTGAGCGGGTCGAAGGCGCTTTCCTTGAGCGTGCCGAGCTGGTACTTGCCGTCACGGTCGGTGAAGTAGGTGAACATGAAGAAGCTGAGCCAGTCCGGGGTCTCCTCGTTGAACGCGCCCAGGATCCTTGGCGCTTCGGCACTGCCGGAGTTGCGGTGCAGGAGCTCCTCGGCTTCCTCGCGGCCCTGCCTTCCGAAGTAGGCGTGCAGGAGGTAGACCATCGCCCACAGGTGACGGCCCTCCTCCACGTTGACCTGGAACAGGTTGCGCAGGTCGTACAGGCTGGGCGCGGTGGCGCCCAGGTTGCGCTGCTGCTCGACGGAGGCCGGCTCGGTGTCCCCCTGGATCACGATCAGCCGCTGCAGCTCGGCCCGGTACTCGCCGGGGACCTGCTGCCAGGCCGGCTCGCCCTTGTGCTGGCCGAAGCCGATCCTTCGGTTTTCGTCGCGTTCGGCGAGGAAGATCCCCCAGCGGTAGTCGCGCATGGCCACGTGGCCGAAGTGCGCCCAGCCCTCCCGCCCGACGTTGACCGCGGTCCTCAGGTAGACGTCCTCGGTGGGGAGCGTCGGGCCCATCGACTCCCACCAGTTGAGGAAGTTCGGCTGCCAGGACTCCAGGGCGCGCTGGAGCCGGCGGTCCTCGTGGAGGTCGACGTTGTTGGGGATCTTCTCTTGGTAGTCAGCTTCGGCCATTTGCCTCAGACTCGCTTCCTGTCGAAGTCGGCCCGCTGGCCGGTGCCGAACTTGCGCAGCGCGCCGTCGGGCCCGGAGGCGTTGGGGCGGGTGAAGATCCAGTTCTGCCAGGCGCTGAGCCGGCCGAAGATCTTGGTCTCCAGGGTCTCGGGGCCGGCGAACCGGTAGTTGGCCTCCAGGCCGGACAGGGCGTCGGGGCTGAAGCTGTTACGTTCCTCGACGGCGAGGCGCACCTCGTCGGCCCAGTCGATGTCGTCGGGGGCGAAGGTGATCAGGCCGAGTTGCTCGGCGGCTTCGGCTTCTAGTTTTTGGTTTTGTTTTTGCTCGATTTCCGCCAGGGCCTTGTCATCGCCGAGGAAGCGGGTCTGGAGGCGGGTCAGGCCGTTGGCCATGGGGAGGGGGCCCAGGTTCATCGTGCTGATGGTGATGGTGGCGGGCTCGGTGTCTGGGTCGTCGTCTTCTCTGGGCCCGGCCAGCTGGAAGCTGCGGTCCGCGGCCAGGGCCAGCTCCAGGAGCGAGCCGGCGAAGCAGCTGCCTGGCTCGATCAGCGCGATCAGGCTGCGGCTGGTGACGTCCAGGCGCTTGAGGGTGCGCTTGAGGTAGCCGGTGATCTCGCGGGCTAGCCAGTCGGTTGGGTTCGGGTTGTCGCTGTCGGTGCCGCTGTCGCGGAGGAGGCGGTCGTGGGCGAGGACTTTTTCGGGGTCGCCCTTGGTGCGCAGGACCCAGGTGCCGAGCTCGGGCTCGTTGGTGCGCAGGTCCAGGATCAGGTCGTCCAGCTCCCTGGTCATGGCCAGGGTCCAGAACTGGTCGCCCTGCGCGTGGATTCCCTCTGTGCTTGCGGGGGGGTCGTCCTGGGGGCCTGCGATGGTGATCTCCGCTACGCCCCGGGCCGGGTCCAGCTTGGCGGTTACGTACCGGTACTGGATCGCGTTGGCGGAGCGGTCCTTGGCCAGCGGCGTCAGTTTGATGCCCTGGGCGTCTGCGGGCCTGGGCTCGGCCGCGGCGCGCTCCCTGGCCCGGGCCGTGACCGTCTGGGCCCAGGCCGTTCTCGGCACCACCTCGTCGACCAGGCGCCACGCGGCGGCCTTCTTGCCCGTGACCCCCTCCGGGCGGGTGGAGAAGTAGTCGGCCAGGTCCCTTCGCACGTGCCGCTTGTCCACCACGCGGGTCAGGCCGCCGGTGCCTGGGAGGACCCCGAGCAGCGGCAGTTCGGGGAGGGATACCGCCGAGGAGCGGTCGTCGACCAGCATGATGTGCTCGCACGCCAGCGCCAGCTCGTACCCGCCGCCCGAAGCCGTACCGTTCAGGGCCGCGATCCAGGTCTGCCCGGAGTTCGCGGTGGCGTCCTCGATCCCGTTGCGAGTCTCGTTGGTGAACTTGCAGAAGTTCACCTTGTCGTGGTGGGGAGAGGCGGCCAGCATCCTGATGTTCGCCCCCGCGCAGAAGATCTTGTCCTTGCCGCTGGTCAGGACCACCGCGGCGACCTCGGGATGCTCGAAGCGCAGCCGCTGCGTGATGTCGTACAGCTCGATGTCCACCCCGAGGTCGTAC
Source organism: uncultured Actinomycetes bacterium (assembly GCA_963795795.1). Classification (GTDB taxonomy): domain Bacteria; phylum Actinomycetota; class Actinomycetes; order Streptosporangiales; family Streptosporangiaceae; genus Palsa-504. The sequence continues at coordinate 16,872 of CAWCJS010000010.1, forward strand.
GAGTTCAGCTTCAGCTCGTAGCCGGGGACCAGGCCGCCGTGCTCGTCGGTGTCCATCGTCACCGTGGCCACCGGGCCATCGAAGTCCACCCGCCAGTGCCGGTAGCGGGCCGGGTCGACGCGGAACTCGACGCTCACTGGGGCTTCCTCCCATCTGGGCGGCCGTCTCCTTTATATACTCCACAAAACTTGCTGAGCGTCAAGAGTTCGTAGAATAATCACCTTTATCCGAACGACCGGTCCCGGAGGTGATAGTGATGGCGGGCTTGCCGGTCGGCCAGGCGGGGCCGGTCCCGTTCCGGAAGCACGCAGCCGGGGCCGACAGTGCGGGCGGGGTGCTGTTCACCGTGCTGGGCGAGTTCGTCTTGCCGGGCTTGCCGGGCTTGGCGGGCTTGGCGAGTGGGCGGTCCGCCTGGACGTCGACGTTCATCGACGTGCTGGGCCGGCTGGGGGTGGAGGAGAAGGCCAGCCGCCAGGCCCTGATGCGGACCGCCGAGAAGGGCTGGCTGAGGTCCGAACGAGTAGGGCGGCGGACCCGATGGGCGCTGACCCCGGGCGCGGAACGGCTGCTGACCGAGGGTGCCTCGCGGATCTACGGCTTCGCGGGGCACGCGCGCGGCTGGGATGGCCGCTGGCTGTTGGTACTGACGCGTGTCCCGGAGACCGAGCGGGCCGCCCGTCACCTGCTGCGGACGCGACTGAGCTGGGCGGGGTTCGGTAGCCCGGCGCCCGGTGTTTGGCTGTCCGCGCACACCGAGCGGCTGGCCGAGGCCGAGCACGCGCTCAGGCAGGCCGGCGTGCTCGAGGAGGCGCCGATCTTCGTCGTGGAGCACCGGGCCGGCGCCGACATGGCGGAGATGGCCCGCCGCGCCTGGGACCTGGCGGCCATCGAGCAGAGCTACCGCGAGTTCCTGGCGGGGTTCGAGGCGCGGGACGTCAGCGATCCGCTGGCCGGGCAGGTCGATCTGGTGCACGCCTGGCGCCGGTTCCCGTGGCTGGATCCCACCCTGCCGCCGGATCTCCTGCCGCTGGATTGGAGCGGCGAGCGGGCGGCCCGCTTGTTCAGGCGGCAGCACGATCGGCTGGCCGCCGACGCGAACGCGGAATGGAGCCGGCTGGAGGGCAGCGGGGAGTGATCCTGGAGCTCAGGCGGCGCGGGTTAGGTAGCGCTGGGGCGCGAGGTTGGCTGGCGCTGGGCGCGGGGTCAGGTGGCGCGGGAGGCGCGGGCGCGCTCCCGGAAGCGCCCCTTGGCCTCAAGGACGGTCTTGCGCAGGCGGATGGCCGAACCGGTGACCTCGACGCACTCGTCGTCGGCGCAGAACTCGAGCGCCTGCTCCAAGCTGAGCAGCCGCGGCGGCACCAGCCGCTCGAGTTCCTCCGCGGTGGACTGGCGCACGTTGGTGACCTTGCGCTCACGGGTGATGTTCACGTCCATGTCGTCGGTCCTGGAGTTCTCGCCGACGATCATCCCCTCGTATACCTCGGTGCCGGGCTCCACCAACAGCGAGCCGCGTTCCTGCAGGTTGAACATGGCGTACGCGGCCGCGCTGCCGGGCCGGTCGGCGACCAGCGACCCTGTCGCCCGGCCCCGCATGGCGCCCGCCCACGGCTCGTACCCCTCGAAGACGTGGTGTGCGATGCCGGTGCCGCGGGTCTCGGTGAGGAACTGGGTACGGAACCCGATCAGCCCCCGGGCGGGGACCACGAACTCGAGCCTGACCCAGCCGGTCCCGTGGTTGGTCATGGTCTCCATCCGGCCGCGGCGCACCGAGATCAGCGAGGTAACCGAGCCTAGGTACTCCTCGGGGACGTCCACGGACAGCCGCTCCACCGGCTCGAAGACGTCGCCGTCGATCTCGCGCGTGACGGCGGAGGGCCGTCCCACGGTCAGCTCGTACCCCTCCCGCCGCATCGTCTCCACCAGGATGGCCAGCGCGAGCTCGCCTCGCCCGCGGACCTCCCAGGTGTCCGGCCGCTCGGTGGGCAGCACGGCCAGCGACACGTTGCCGACCAGCTCACGATCCAGCCGGTCCCTGACCAGCCGGGCGGTCACCTTGGCCCCGGCCGCGCGGCCGGCCAGCGGCGAGGTGTTCGAGCCGATCGTCATAGAGATGGCTGGCTCGTCCACGGTGATCAGCGGCAGCGGCCGGGGATCGTCCACGTCGGCCAGGGTCTCCCCGATCATGATGTCCGGGATCCCGGCGATGGCCACGATGTCCCCGGGGCCCGCGGAGTCGGCCTGCACACGCTCCAGCGCGTCGGTCAGGTATAGCTCGGAGATCTTGACCTTCTCGATCGACCCGTCCCGCCGGCACCAGGCGGCCTGCTGTCCGCGGGAGATCGTGCCGTTGCGGATCCGGCACAGGGCGATGCGGCCCAGGTACGACGAGGCGTCCAGGTTGGTCACGTGCGCCTGCAACGGCGCGCCGACCTCGTAGACCGGGGCCGGGACGGTGGCCTTGAGCATCTCGAACAGGGGCTCCAGGTCCGGCGAGTCGGGCTGCTCACCGTCGGCGGGCCTGGTCAGCGACGCGCGGCCGGCCCGGGCGGAGGCGTAGACGATCGGGAACTCGATCTGCTCCTCGGTCGCGTCCAGGTCGATGAACAGCTCGTAGCAGGCGTCCACCACCTCGGCGATCCGCGCGTCGGGCCGGTCCACCTTGTTGATGACCAGGATCACGGGTAGCCCGGCGGCCAGCGTCTTGCGCAGCACGAACCTGGTCTGCGGCAGCGGCCCCTCGCTGGCGTCCACGAGCAGCAGAACGCCGTCGACCATAGACAGCCCGCGCTCCACCTCACCGCCGAAATCCGCGTGACCCGGCGTGTCCACGATGTTGATGGTCAGCCCGCCGTGGCGCACCGCGGTGTTCTTGGCCAGGATCGTGATGCCCTTCTCCCGCTCCAGATCGCCGGAATCGAGCACCCGATCGGCCACGTTCGCATTAGCCCGGAACGCGCCCGACTGCCACAACATCGCGTCCACCAGCGTGGTCTTCCCGTGGTCCACGTGCGCGACGATGGCGACGTTGCGGAGGTCGTCGCGGGTCGCGAGGGCGGCCGGCGCGGTCACCGTCTGAGGGGCGGCGGGCATGGATGAGTTCTCGTTTGTCCTGGGTCTGGGATCGGCCACGCGATCGGGTGGCTCCTTCCATTGTACCGAACGCGCGGCCGTGACCCGACCGGAGCCAATTAGGCTCTGACCTGGGCTAAGACGGCTTAGGCGGGGGTGGCGGGGCAGACGGGAGGCCTAAGCCATCGCTCCCGCGGAAGATAGGGAATTCGTCCGATGCCAGGGGTGGGACCTTACGACGAACCTTGAGGATGTGGGGACCAGACAGGCTCCCAGGGGACCAGGAGGAACCATGCATCCCGAATTTGCACGCGAACTGATTGCGCAGCGCGGCCGCGAACTGCGGGAGCGCGCGCAGCAGGCCAACGTGGCCAGGACGGCGAGCCGGACGCACCGGGCCCTGAGGCGCGGCGCCAGCCGCCCGCATCAGGGCGACGACTTCACCTGCCCGGCCATCCCCGACTACGTGGACGGTTCGTTCCGGACCGACTCGCCTACCGAGGACCAGGCGGCCAGCCCGGCGGGTCGCGTGCCCGCCGCCCGCCCTGCCGCCTAAGGCGGCCAGCCGTGACCGCCGGTCCGGCCTCAGCCGACCTATCCGCCTCCGGCCGCGTCGCTCCCTGCGACGCGGCCGGAATGCTGGATCCCCATGGAATGCTGACAACAGAGATGAGCGCTCGGGCATCAAGCCCCGTCCTGGTCGGGCGGGACGAGCAGATGGCCGTCCTGGAGGCCGCGTTCGCGACGGCACGCCAGGGCGGCCCCTCTGCTGTGCTGCTTGGCGGCGAGGCGGGCGTCGGCAAGTCCCGGCTGGTAGCTGAGTTCGGCCGGGTGGCGGAGGCGGCGGGCGCCTGCGTGCTGACCGGTCCGTGCCTGGAACTGGGCACCGACGGGCTGCCCTTCGCGCCGTTTACCGCCATCCTGCGCGAACTCGTGCACGAGTTCGGCGCGGACGCGGTGGCCTCGATGCTGCCAGGACGGACTACGCGGGGCTTGGCCCGGCTGCTGCCCGAACTCGGCGAGCCGGACGCAGGCGGGGATCCGGGCGAGGCGCGGGCGCGCCTGTTCGAGGACATGCTCACCGCGCTCGACTACCTGAGCGCCAACTCCCCGGTCGTGCTGGTGATCGAGGACGCGCACTGGGCCGACCGGTCGAGCCGGGACCTGCTCACGTTCCTCATCGGCAACCAGCGGACCATTGGCGGCCTGCTGATCGTCGTCACGTTCCGCTCCGACGAACTGCACCGCACCCATCCGCTACGCCCGCTGCTGGCGGCGCTCGACCGGATCGGTTGGGTCGAGCGGGCCGAGCTGCCCCGGCTGACCAGGAATGACACCATCGAGCTGGCCGCCCGCATCCTGGGCGACCAGCCGACGCCGAGCCTGGCCGACGCGCTCTATCACCGCAGTGAGGGCAATCCGCTGTTCGTGGAGGCGCTGCTGTGCTGTGACGGCGAGCTCAGCGCCGAGCTGCCCGAGTCCCTCCGCGACCTGCTGCTGGACAGCGTGCGCAGGCTCCCCGAGGCGACGCAGGAGGTGCTGCGCGTCGCCAGCGCGGGCGGCGAGACGATCGCGCACGCGCTGCTGGCCGCCGTGACCGGCCTGGACGACGACGCGCTGACCACGGCGCTGCGCCCGGCGGTGACCGCGAACGTGCTGCAGGTGCGGGCCGACGGGTACGCGTTCAGGCACGAGCTGATCAACGAGGCGGTGCACTCCGACTTGCTGCCGGGCGAGCATGGCCGGCTGCACAGCCGCTTCGCCGACGCGATCGACGCCAACCCCTCGCTGGTGCCTCCGGGCCGTGCCGCGATCGAGATGGCTCACCACTGGTACCTGGCACACGACACCGCCTGGGCGCTGATCGGCGCCTGGCAAGCGGCGGCGCAGGCCGAGCGCGCGGTGGCACCCGCCGAGCGGCTTTCGCTGCTGGCCCGCGTCCTGGAACTGTGGGACCAGGTGCCGGACGCGACCGAGCGGATCGGCGTCGACCACGCGCGGGTCCTGGAGGAGGCCACCAACGCGGCGCATGACGCCGGGGAGTACGAGCGCGGGATCGCCCTGGCCACCTCGGCCCTGAAGGAGCTCGATCCCGCGACCGAGCCCGTCCGCGTCGCGATGCTGCTGCAGGCGCGCGGGCACTTCAAGATGAACCTGGGGCGCGAGGAGTTCCCCGAGGACTACACCGCCGCGCTGCGGATCGTGCCCGCCGACGCGCCCGCCGCGCGGATACCGATCCTGCTGTCCGCGGCGCACTGCGTCACCGGGACCTCGGTGGAGCGCTCCTACGCGGAGGAGGCCATGGCGCTGGCGCGGCAGACCGGCGATGAGGCGAATGAGGCGAGTGCGCTGCTGACGCTGGCGCTCTTCCACGCCGGAGCCGGCCAGCAGAGCGGCACGGGCGACGATCCGCTCAAGCTCATCGCGCAGGCCCGGGCCATGGCCGAGCGCGCGGGGGCCATCGGCCTGCTGGTCAGGGCGGCGATCAACGAGTCCCACCTGCTGGAAGGCGCCGGTGAGCATGAGCTAGCCGTGGAGGCGGCACGCCGGGGCACGGCGGGCAGCGACGCGCAGTACCTGGCCCGCGCGTCGCGCAGCTTGCTGGCCGTCAACGAGGTCGAGCCGCTGCTCGCGCTGGGCCGCTGGGATGAGGCGATCAGGATCGTCGAGGGCGCACGGGACTTCCAGCTCGCCTCGCTGCCGATGCACCGGGCCATCCTGCGGGTGGTGCAGAGCCGGATTGCGCTGGCCCGCGGGCAGGTAATCGCCGCGGAAGAAGGGTTTTCCGCGGCCCGCGGGTTGCGGCGGGGCTCATCGGACGGGGACCAGTACAAGCTTCCGTTCGCCGTACTCGAGATCTTGCTCCTGCTTGCCACGGCCGGGCCGGCCGCCGCGATCGCGGCCGCCTCGGAGGTCGTCGAGGACTACGAGGTGTCCTGCGGCAGTCCGCGGTACGCCTGGCCCGTGGTCGTCGCGGGGGCCACCGTCAGCCTGGCCGCCGCGGAGCAGTTCCGCGACGAGCGGCTCCGGGACGAGGCGGCCGCCCTCCAGGGCAAGCTGCGCATGGTGGCGGAGAAGCTGGAGACGTTCGGCCCGGCGCAGGACGCCAACCGGCTGACCTTCGCCGCCGCCGACGCTCACGTGTCATACCTCCTGGCCACCTTCCCCGCTGGTCCTTCCGGCTCGGATGACGGCATCGGCAGCTGCCTTGACCCGGCGCGCGCAGCCGAGGCGGAAGCCGGACCGGTCGAGCTATGCGCGGCCTGGGACCAGGCCGCGGCCGCTTGGGCCGCGGTCAGCGAGCCTTACCCTCTCGCGCAGGCCCTGCTGCACGCGGCCGAATCCGCACTGGCCGACGGCGATCGCGACGGCGCGGCGGACAGACTCCAGCGCGCCGCCGAGCTGGCCGCCAGCCTGGGCGCCGACCCGCTGAGCCAGCAGATCGCCACCCTGGCCCGCCGGGCCAGGATCACGCTGCCCGGCCCCGGCCGCCAGATGTCAGGCACCCGCGACGCCTCCCCCGTCCCGGGTCTCACCGAGCGCGAGCGTGACGTCCTACGCCTGGTCGCGGTCGGGCGCAGCAACAGGGAGATAGCCGCCGAGCTGTTCATCTCGCCTAAGACCGTCAGCGTCCACGTCTCCAACATCCTCAGCAAGCTCGGCGCCGCTAGCCGCGGTGAGGCCGCCGCCAAGGCCCACGCCCTCCGCCTGTTCGATGAGGGCTGAGGTGCGCGGGCGCAGGTTCGTAGAGGAGCCGGAGCCAGGTAGAGGAGCCGGAGCCAGCAGGTGATGCTGGCCGCCGGTGAGCATATTGGAGCCGGGTCGGCGTGGCGGAGTGTCGTCCAGCTGGCGGCACCGGGGCTAGCTTCCGGCGATGACTGCCTTCAGCAGGCTGCGGGTCCTTTCCCCATCCTCGCCGCGAGCGAACTCAGCGGCGACGAAGTCGGTGACCCCGGCGTCCGCCAGGGCCAGGATCTGCGCCGGCGACCGCGTCCTCGTCCCCTACGATTGCCACCTCACCGGGGCCGACCGCGCCTTCCCTGTCCAGCATCGCGCGGTAGGACGGCAGCTGTCCGTAGATGGCGAACTCCTGGTCCGCGCTCGCCCTGGCGGCGGCCGGGTCGTCAGTCACACAGATCGGCAGGATGCATACGATCCGCGGGCTGGGCCGACCCGCGGCATCGGCCGCCGCCGAGATCGCCGGGACCACGTAGTCGCGGACGGTGGCGGGCCCGGTCATCCACAGGATCGTGCCGTCGGTCTGCTCTCCGGCCAGGCTCAGCATCTGCGGTGCCAGCGCGGCCAGCAGCACCGGCACCCGGCCCGCCCTGGGCGTGGACAGGCCGATGTGCGCGCTCAGCGTGCTGCCATCGACGTTGACCGCGGTACCGTCCAGCAGCGGCAGCAGGACAGACAGGTATTCGCGCATGTGGCGGATGGGCCGGTCGAAGCTGTACCCGTACATGTTCTCGATGACGATCTTGTGCGACAGGCCGATGCCGAGCATCAGGCGGCCGGGGCCGACCGCCAGCGCCACGGTCAGCGCCTGCTGCGCCAGCACCGCCGGATGCCGCGGGTAGGTGGGGACGACGGCCGTGCCGAGCTCGATGCCTGGCACCTGGCTGCCGGCTACCGCCAGCGAGGTCAGTGCCTCGAGTCCGAAAATGTTCGACATCCAGACCGAAGCGAACCCGTCGTCGGCCGCCCGGCGGAGCTGATCAGCCAGTTTGCCCAGTGCCTGGTCGCCGCCCGTCTCCACAGCCGAGGTGCCGATCCGCATACGTGGCCTCCGTCCGCCCGCCGCCGGCTCCGGTACCGTCGGCCCGAGATCTGATCCTTGCGGCCTCGGACCGTAATCCGCAAGCCGCCGTGATCTTCCGCGCAGGTGATGGTGCGCGCGTTTTGCCAGATATGTCGGATAACTGCATTGTCTCACGTCATTTTCCGGACTTATTTCGCTATGTGGCGGCGTTGGCGGCGCGGCGACCCCAAAATGTCAGAGGCATAGGTTACTATCGAACAGGTAATCAAGAATAATCATCTGAGCCCAGTGATCATGGTGATTGGAAGAGAAGGAACGTTCAAGAGAACCCCGCCAGAAACGACCCGTGAACCTGCGAAATAGCGGAGGGGGTGAGCACTCAGATGGGTAGCGTGCCGGCGTTCGCGAGCCAGGCCGAGGCCGAGCAAGCGGTCGTTGCCGGGATGGGCTACCTGGCCGCGCTGGACCCGGCCCAGCTGCCGGCCTGCGCGCAGGCGGAGCTGTTGCGGGTCCTGGAGCGGGCCCAGGCGATGGCGACGGCGGCGCGGGCGCAGAGGGCTGAGGGCGTTCACCGCCGTGCAGGGCTATCACGAGGACGCGTGCTACGGGTCCAAGTCCTGGCTGATCGGTCAGCTCGGCGTCACCAAGGGTGCCGCCACCGCCTACCTCAGCTGGGCCCGGCGGGGCGGGGCCCACCCGCGCGTCCTCGCGGCGCTGGCCACCGCGGAGGTATGGGAGTCCATCGCCCGGGCGGTGTGCGACTGGACCGACAAGCTCCCCGCCGATTGCCAGGACTCCGCCGACGCGATCCTGGTCGCGGCCGCGCTGTCCGGGGCCAGCCTGGAAGACCTGGCCCGGCTGGCCGCGGAGATCTACGCCCGGTCCCGGCCGCCGGACCCTGACGGGCCAGCCGACGGGTTCGATGACCGGTCGGTCCGGCTGGAGACCACGTTTGAGGGCGCCGGGGTGCTCGGCGGCGACTTGACGCCCGAATGCGCCGCCGTGGTCACGGCCGTCCTGGACGCGCTGTCTGCGCCTGCCGGGGCCGGAGACCTGCGAACGCATGAGCAGCGGTACCACGACGCGCTGGCCGAGGCGATGCAGCGGCTGCTGGGGGCCGGGCTGCTGCCGGAGCGGGCCGGGCAGCCGCTGCGGGCGTGGGTGCACATGTCGCTGGCCGAGCTGCTGGCCCTGGACGGTGACGGGGCGCTGCTCGGGCAGTGGGTCACCGCGGTCCGGGCCCGGTGGGCCGGGCACCGCGCCGCCGCCTCGGTGGCCGGCAGCGACGGGGCCGCGTGGCTGGACGGCGACGCGGCCGCCGCAGTCGCGTGCGACGCCCTGATGAGCCCGGTAGTCATGGGCGAGGTCGACCCGGCCGCTCTCGATGACCTGGTCCGGCTGTGCGTCGAACTGGACCGGCTCGGCCCCGGCGGCGCGGACGGCGCGCACCCGGGCGACGCGGACCCGGATGACCCGGATGACGTCGACCGCGAGCCGGCCGACCCGGCCGCCGGGCCAGATGACGCGGACCGCGAGCCGGGCGGTACGGCTGCCGGGTCGGGGTCCTTGGCCCGGGAGGCGCTCGAGCGGGCGATCATCGGCAAGGCGGTCGCGTTGCTGTCCGGTCCGGGCGGGCTGGCATGCTTCCTGCGCCGCCAGCAGCTCGGCGCCCGGCTGGCCGGGCCCAGCCTGCCGCTGGACATCGGCTATAGCGACACCGTCCCGGCCGGCATCCGGCACGCCGTCACCTTGCGCGACCGGCACTGCCGGTGGGCCGGCGGGTGCAGCCAGCCCGCGGCCGCCTGTCAGGTCCACCACGTCCGGCACAAGGCTAACGGCGGGCCGACTAGCGTCAAGGACTGCCTTCTACTTTGTTTCTTTCATCATCAGGTGATCATCCACCGCTGGGGCTGGCAGCTCGTCCTGAACCCGGACGGGACGACCACCGCGTGGAACCCGGACCGGACCAAGGTCCTCCACAGTCACAGCCCGCCCGCGCGGGCCGGGTAACTCCCCCGGCTCGGTGTTCCCGCGGGGTCGGGCTCGTGCTGGTCCGGTGGTGGATGATCGAGATGTCTTCCTCGCCGAGGGCTTCCTCTTCTTCGGGGTCCAGGATCGTGGGCTGGAAGAGCTGCTGGGCGATCAGGGTCGGCACGAACGCGGACAGGATGACCACCGTGACCAGCTCGGTGTACTGGGCCTTGTCGATGAGGTGGTGGGTCAGGCCGAACAGCGCGGCGATGGAGCCGAAGGTCAGCCCGGTGGCCATCAGCAGCGTGGTGTAGGTGCGCTGCTGCGGAGGCAGCTTGAAGGCGGTGGCCACCGGCCAGACGCCGATCCCCTTGGCCACCAGCTTGACCAGCGAGCAAGACGGCGATCACCCCGGCCCCTGAGACCAGCGCGGGGGCGGAGATGAGCGTGCCGGCGCGCAGGAAGAAGAACGGGGTGAGCAGGGCGAAGGCGATGGAGCGCAGCCGGTCCATCAGGACCCGGTCGTGCAGGAACACCCCGGCCACGACCAGCCCGGCGACGTAAGCGGGCAGCACGGCCTCGCTGCCGGCCTGGGTGGCCAGCCCGCCGAGGGCGAACAGGACGACCAAGAGCAGCTTGATCTCCGGCTCGGAGACCCGGTGGCCGAAGTACTTGATCGCCAGCCGGAGCAGCCGGGGCAGCGACGAGCAGGGTGCCCACGCTCACGGCGACGAAGACGACGAGCAGCCAGCCGTAGCTGGCGAACAGCCCGCCCAGCGCGAGCACCGTGCCCAGGTCGGTGACGAAGCACGCCGCCAGGATGAGCTTGCCCAGGTCGTGACGGTTCAGGCCGGTCTCGACCATGACCGCGTACACGACGGCGACCGACGTGGTGCTCAGCGCGATCCCGCCGATCTCGGCGGCGTGCAGATGCCAGTCGAGGACCAGCTTGCAGAACCCGAAGGCGGCCAGGAACGGCAGGGCGAAGGAGACCAGGCCGATGGACAGGCTCGCCTTCCAGTGCCCGCGCAGCGACACCGGGTCGATCTCCGCCCCGGCCAGGAACGTCAGCACCAGCGAGCCCACGCTGGCCAGGAAGACGACCACGTCGGTCTGGGTGACGTGCTCGCGTATGCCGGGGATGTTGCCGGCCAGCGCGCCGATCACGATCTCCACCAGCGCCGCGGGTACCGCGATGCGGATGCTGACGACCGACGCGAGCAGGGCCAGGCCCAGCCAGATGGCCGCCACGTAGTAGATGTTCATCACCGCTCCTGCCAGGTACGTCCTGGCAGCGGCCGACGACGGCGACTGCCAGGAGGGTTTACTCCCGGTAGAAGCCATCAGCCACGGCGGCGGTTCGGGCGCTGAGCCCGCCGGAGCTTCATCCGGCTGCTTCCGCATCATAGCCGTCGGTGCGGGCCGCCTGGCCTACGCGGCCGGGCTAGGTCGTCGAGTTCTCGTGAGATGATAGAATGCAGGTTCGATAAATGGGTACGATGTCGGCATGCTCACGTATACGCCGCCCGGGTGGCCGGCCGGGGTGCACCCGCCGGGCAGCGAGGAATTCGAGTCCACCGCGGTGACCTGGCTGCTCGACGTCGTACCGCCCGATTACCGGTTGCACGGCGTGCTGCGCCGACATCCGGTGGCGCTGGCCTGTATGGCCAGGCACCACACGAAGGCGTGCGTCGAGGGGGCCCGGCAGGGTTACCGGACCGCGAGGACGGAGCTGGCGGGGTCGCTGCCGCCGCACGCGATCGACACCGTGCTGGCCGCCTACCGCAAGGAAGGCTCCAGGCTGGCCGCTACCGCCCGCGCCGTCGGCCTAGTGGAGCGTGCGCTGCGCGGCGAGGTCTTCGCGCCGAAGATGCAGGACAAGCGACCCGCCCGGCAGGGCTAGCCCGGGTCTTGGCTGCATGCGGAACCGTGAGAGTATGGCGGCAAGCTGGGGGCGGACAGCAAGAGCTGCGGGCAGCGAAGAGGAAGTGAGCCAGTGTCGCGGCAGGCCAGGATTCTGCTGGTCGACGACCGGACCGAGAATCTCGTCGCGCTCGAGGCCATCCTGGCTCCACTGAACCAGATCCTGGTGCCGGTCCGGTCCGGCGAGCAGGCGCTGCAGGCCCTGCTCGACCAGGAGTTCGCGGTCATCCTGCTCGACATCGTCATGCCCGGGATGGACGGCTTCGAGACCGCCGCGCAGATCAAGAGCCGGGCCCAGAACCGCGACGTGCCGATCATCTTGCTGACCGCCGCGGACGTGCGGCCCGAGCAATCCTTCCGCGGCTACGCGGCCGGCGCGGTCGACTACCTGGCCAAGCCGTTCGACCCGTGGGTCCTGCAGGCGAAGGTGTCGGTCTTCGTGGACCTGTACCTGAAGACCAGCCGGGTCGACCAGCTGTCGGTCCCGCTGGGCGCGATCGAAGAGATCGAGGCATCGGTCGCTCTGTTGCGCAGGCTCCCCGCGGTGATCAAGGACAGCGAGGCGGCAGCGACCGCGGCCCAGCTAGCCCTGCGCGTCGGGCGGCTGCGCAGTGCGCTCGAGGCCTCCGGCGGCGGGTGAGCTCGAAGGGCGCGCCCAGCCGTCGCCCGGCACGTACTGCCTGATGACCTTGGCCGGAACGCCGGCCACCACGCACCGGTCGGGCACGGTGCCGCGGACGACCGAGCCCGCCGCGACGACGACGTTGCGCCCGATGCTGGCTCCGGGCAGGACGACCGCGCCGGTGCCCAGCCAACTGCCGGGCCCGATGCTGACGGCCGCGTTCAGCGGCATCTGCCGCCCGATCGGCTCGTCGGGGTCGTCGTACCCGTGGTTCTGGTCGGTGATGTAGACGTAGGGGCCGGTGAACACGTCGTCCCCGATCACCAGCGACTGATGGGCGACGATGTGACTGCCCCGGCCGATGACGCAGCGGTCGCCGATGCGCAGCACGGGAACGGGGCCGAGGTCCTGGCCGGGCACCATCCCGGCCGACATCGTGACCAGGGGACCGATCAGGGTGCCCGCCCCGATCGCGATCGAGTGCTCCCCGAATACCGAGCCGGCCGGGAAGGCGGTCATCGATCCGACGCCGAATTCAGCGAAACGCCGGCCGGCCGGGGTATCTGCGGTGACCACGCCGGCCCGCTGGAACGCGTCCCACCCCCAGTGGACCAGCCGCCAGCGCCACTGGGCCAGCCAGCGGTTCATCGGCGGGCCGAGGCGGCCAGCTGACCGCAGGCGCCGTCGATCTCGCGGCCCCGGGTGTCCCGGACCGTGACCGGGACACCGTGCGATTCGAGCCGGCGGACGAACTCGCGCTGCACGGCGGGCTCGGTCGCGGTCCACTTCGACCCGGGGGTGGGGTTGAGCGGGATCAGGTTGACGTGCGCGAGCCGCCCGGCCAGCAGGGACCCCAGCATGTCGGCCCGCCAGCCATGGTCGTTGACGTCTTTGATCATGGCGTACTCGATCGAGACGCGCCGACCGGTGGTGGCCGCGTACCTCCACGCGGCGTCCAGGACCTCGGCGACCGGCCAGCGCCGGTTGACCGGGACCAAGGTGTCCCGGAGTCCGTCGTCCGGGGCGTGCAGGGATACGGCGAGGGTGACCGAGAGGCGTTCGGCGGCCAGGCGGGTGATCGCGGGAACCAGGCCCACCGTGGAGACGGTGACCGAGCGCTGGGAGATCCCCATGCCTTCCGGGACCGGGTCGGTGAGCCTGCGCACGGCGGCGACGACGTTCGGGTAGTTGGCCAGGGGCTCGCCCATGCCCATGAACACCACGTTGGAGACCCGGCCCGGACCGCCGGGCACCAGCCCGTCGGCGAGCACGCGCGCGCCGGCCACCACCTGGGCCACGATCTCGGCCGCGGACAGGTTCCTGGTCAGGCCCGCCTGACCCGTGGCGCAGAACGGGCAGCCCATCCCGCAGCCGGCCTGCGACGACACGCACATCGTGACCCGGTCCGGGTAGCGCATCAGTACCGACTCGACCAGCGCCCCGTCGAACGCGCGCCACAGCGTCTTGCGCGTGGTCCCCGCATCGCACGACAGCTCGCGCTCGGCGGTCAGCAGCCGGGGCAGCAGGGTCTCCGCCAGCCGGTCGCGGGAGGCCAGCGGCACATCGGTCATGTCCTCCGGCCGGTCGGTGAACCGGCCGAAGAAGTGCCTGGACAACTGGGCGGCGCGGAACGCCGGCTCGCCAAGGTCGGATACGACCGCGCGGCGCTCGGCCAGGGGCAGGTCAGCCAGGTGCCGCGGCGGGCGCTTGGACGCGGCGGCCTTCGGACGCGCCCTGACCGGTTCCAGGATGAGCGGTCCGTGGGGGTTTTGCCCCGCCATCGGATCCCCGGTGGGGGGTCGGGGAGGTGACACACCACTCCGTTCGGGATGCAAGAAAGGTCTTTCTCGTGCGACACCAGGATAGGGTGCGGGATCGGTGACCCCGGCTCACCAGTACCGAGGAGGGGTTTGAGCTCCGTGATTATGTCAGTACATTTCGTTCATGGCGATGTCGCACCCTGAGCTCGGCGGGCAGGGTCCGGTCACGCTGCTGGAGAGCCTCAGCCCGTACGGCAGCCGCAAGGTCACCGTCGAGTACGACGGGCTGACCACGGCCGCGTACCTGCACGACGATACCTCCGCGATCTCCGCGACCTGGATCGCCAACCACCGGCCCGCTCCGCCGGCCACCGACCATGCGCGCGTGGCCGCCGGCCGGGCGCCGCTGATGCCCGCCGCGCGGACCAAGCATCCGGGCGGGCGCCCGCCGCTGCAGCCGGAGACGCTCGAGGCCCTGTGGTTCGAGGAGGGCGACGGGGTGGCGATCCTGGAGGGCGGGCGGCCGCTCGCGGTGATCGCCGGCTGGTCCGACATGGACCGCGGGATGCCCGGGTACAGCGCCGACGTCATCGGGCAGACGCCGTTCGGCTGGTCACTGGACGACGCCATGGAGGGGCTCGCGCCCCGGATCGAACGGTCGCGGTCGTACTGGCGCTGGCGGGCCTCACCCAACGGGTGGAGCCAGTTCCAGCAGGCGCTGCTCGGCCACCTGCAGCCCAGGCTCGGCCAGGGCCAGAACTACTGGGACGCCTCGGCGGGCCAGCAGCCGCTGATCGGCGTGACCGAGCGCCCGCCCGTGCCCGGCCGGCCCTACACGGTCCTGTCCACGGTGGGGATGAGCTGTCAGCGGATGCCCGTGGTCGAGCAGGTCCTCGACGACCCGAGCGCGTACGCGAGGATCGAGCTCGCGCTGGCCACCACGCTGCCGAGCGCGCAGGCGGCCCGGGTGTTCCTGTGGCTCGCGACCTACCCGTGGCACGCCGTGACGTGGTTCGGGCCCGGGCACAGCGTCCGCTGGTACCACGAGCCGTCGACGTTCCCGCTCGGCAGCGGGGAGGCGGTCCTGCTCCTGGACTCCCCCGGCTCGCTGTCCGGCCCAGAGCCGCCTGACCTGTCCGGCTTCGCGTTCGGCGGGGATCCGGTCCGCTGGCTGTGGATCGTGCCGATATCCGAGCGGGACCGCCAGCTGGCCAAGGAGCGCGGCTCCGCTGCCCTGGTCGGCCGGCTAGTCGCCCAGCACCGAAGCTGGATCGTCGGGCCGTAGCCCGTTGCCTGTTTGTCAGTGCACGTGCAGGTTGACGCCGAGCAGGATCAGCCACCACAGGAAGACGGCCAGCAGCACGCTGGCGGCCGTCTTCAGCCAGGCCAGGGAGGCGTACCCGCGGTCCCAGGCGACGAATATGCCGATGACGACGTAGATCAGGACGACGAGGGACCTGAGCCGGAACATGGCCGCTCCTACTTGCGCTGAACCATGACTTTGCGCGACTCAGCTGCCCAAACGGGCGCCGGGCAAACTAGCGGGCGGGGATGAACAGGTACAGCAGCAGCCACACGACGGGGGCGGCGACCAGGAGAGAGTCCAGGCGCTCGAGGAGGCCGCCGTGACCAGGCAGTATCGTGCCCATGTCCTTGACATCCAGGTCGCGCTTGATCATGGATTCGACCAGGTCACCGAGGATGGCCGCGCACACGGCCGCGGCCCCGGTGAGCAGCCCCTGCCAGGCGTGACCGTGCAGCAGGAGTGTCACGCACAAGCCGCCCGCCGCGAGGCCCGCCGCGATCGAGCCCGCGAAGCCTTCCCAGGTCTTCTTCGGGCTGATCGTGGGGGCCATCAGGTGGCGGCCGGCGCGGCCGAGCGTGATCCCGGCGAAGTACCCGCCGATATCGCTGCTGATGGTGAGGATCACGAAGGTCAGGACGCGCTTGGCCCCGTCGGCGGGGAGCAGCATGGCGGCCACGAACGAGGCTAGAAACGGCACGTAGATCGTGGCGAAGATGCCCGCGGTCACGTCCTTGACGTAGCCGGAGGGACCGCCTTGCAGGCGCCAGGCGAAGATCGCGACCACGGTCAGCGCCAGCGCGGCGAGGGCCCAGCCCGACCCCAGCCAGTACCGGCAGGTCACCACCGCGGCCCCGCCCGCCGCGACCGGGAGCACCGGGATCCGGATGTCGCGCTTGGCGAACGCCCCGGCCAGCTCGGCCAGCCCGATGGCCAGGGCGATCCCCATGTACAGCAGGAAGGTCGCCTTGACCGTGAACAGCGTGAGGATAACGAGGCCGCCCATGACCGCGCCGACCCCGATGGCCGCGGGGAGATTACGCCCGGTCCGGACCGGCAGATGGCTCACTGCCGCGGGCTGATCGGGTTGGTCGGGCCGGTCGGGGTGGTCGGCCTCGTGGGGCTGGCCGGCCTCGCCGGGCTGCGGTCCGGTGGGATCGGTGGCCACTAGACCTCGAGGAGCTCGGCTTCCTTGTGCTTGAGCAGCTCGTCCACCTGCGCGACGTACGTGTGGGTCAGGTCGTCGAGCTCGCGCTCGGCCCGGCGCACGTCGTCCTCCGGCGCATCCCCCGACTTGATCATCTTGTCCAGGGAGTCTTTCGCGTGCCGCCTGATGTTCCTGATGGCGACGCGGCCGTCCTCGGCCTTGTGCCGCGCGGTCTTGATGTACTCGCGCCTGCGCTCTTGGGTCAGTTCCGGCAGCACGATCCTGATGATGACCCCGTCGTTGTTTGGGTTCACGCCGAGGTCGCTGTTCCTGATCGCCTTCTCGATCGCCCCCAGCGAGTTCTTGTCGAACGGCTGGATGATGATCATCCGCGGCTCGGGGACGTGGAACGAGGCCAACTGGTTCACCGGGGTCTGCGTGCCGTAGTAGGTGACCGTGACCTTGCTGAACATGCCGGGATGGGCGCGGCCGGTGCGGATGACGCTGAACTCTTCCTTGGCGACCGAGACCGCCTTGTCCATCTTCTCCTCGGCTTCGAGGAGGGTGTCATCGATCATTGTTCGGCTCCGTTGTGCTGGCAGTGCCTAAGCGAGCTTAACCGTCCGGGTGGTCGCTGCGGGACACCAGCGTGCCGACCGGCTCGCCGCGGATGGCGCGGACCACGTTGCCCTCGCCCATCAGGGCGAACACCACGATCGGCATCCCGTTGTCCCTGCACAGGCTGACCGCCGTGGCGTCCATCACCTTCAGGCCCCGGCGGAGGTACTCGGTGTAGCTCAGGCGGTCGAACCGCACCGCGCCCGGCGTCGTGTGCGGGTCCGCGTCGTACACGCCGTCCACCTTGGTGCCCTTGAGCACCGCGTCGGCGCCGATCTCCAGGGCCCGCTGCGCGGCGCAGGTGTCGGTCGAGAAGAACGGCGCGCCGAGCCCGGCCCCGAAGATGACCACCCGGCCCTTCTCGAGGTGCCTGATCGCCCGGCGCGGGATGTAAGGCTCGGCGACCTGGCCCATCGTGATGGCGGTCTGTACCCGGGTTTCGACGCCGAGCTTCTCCAGCACATCCTGCAAGGCCAGGCAGTTGATGACGGTGCTGAGCATCCCCATGTAGTCGGCCCGGGCGCGGTCGATCCCCCGCTCGGCCAGCGCCTTGCCGCGGAACATGTTCCCGCCGCCGACCACCGCGGCGACCTGGACACCCTCCTTGACCGCCGCGTTGATCTCCGCCGCCAGGTGCGCGACCACGTCTGGCGAGATGCCCAGGGGCTCGTTGCCCGCGAACAACCCGCCAGACAGCTTCAGTACGACACGGTGCCAGGCCCGGTGCTGACCGGCACAGGGCACGGACTCGGGCTCCGGCACCGCCATTAGGCCTGGCCGACCTGGAACCTGGCGAATCCGGTGACGTTGACGCCGCGGGCGGCCAGGACCTGCTTGACCGTGGTCTTCTGGTCCTTCACGAACGCCTGCTCGGTCAGCACGACGTCCTTGAAGTAGGCGTTCACCCGGCCGTCCACGATCTTCGGTATCGCCTGCTCCGGCTTGCCCTCGTCCCGCGTGATCTGCTCGGCGATCCTGCGCTCCTTCTCCACCACGTCCGCAGGGACGTCCTCGCGTACCACGTAGAGCGGGCGCATCGCAGCGATCTGCTGGGCGAGGTCGCTGGCGACCTCGGCGTTCTCCTTGTCCAGCTGGACCAGGACGCCGATGGTCGGCGGCAGCGCGGCGTCGGTGCGGTGCAGGTACGTGGCCACGTATCCGCCCTCGAAGCGGGCGTACCGGCCGAGCTCGAGCTTCTCCTTCAGCGACGCGCCCGCCGACTCGATGAGCTGCTCGACGGTGGTGCCCGGCTTGGCCTCGGTGGTCAGCAGCGTCGGCTTGTCGTTGACCCTGGCGTCCAGCGCGGCCCGGGCGATGTCGGCCGCGACCTGCTGGAACAGGTCGGTGTTGGCCACGAAGTCCGTCTCGCAGTTCAGCTCGACGAGCACCCCGGCCTCGGTGCCGTACAGCTGCGCGGCGACCAGGCCGTTGGCCGCGGTGCGCGCGGCGCGCTTGTTGACGTCCTTGGCCCCCTTGACGCGGAGCAGCTCGACCGCGGCATCCAGGTCACCGTTGGCCTCTTCGAGCGCGTTCTTGCAGTCCATCATGCCGGCGCCGGTCTGCTCCCGGAGCCGCTTGACCTCAGCGGCAGAAAAGTTCGCCATGTCCTCGTCTCTCACTCAGTCTCGTCGGCGGCGACGGCTACGTCGGCTACAGCGCCCGCGTCTGCTGCATCGCCCGCGTCCGCTGCGTCTGCTGCGTCCGCCGCGTCCTCGAGGCCCGCCAGGTCGTCGGCCTCGTCGGCAGCGGCGTCTGCGTCGCTGGTAATCGCGGATTCGGCGCTGACCGCGGGGACGCCCTCGGCCTCGGCCGCTTCGACGATCCGCTGGTCCGCGGGGGTCACCTGGTGGTTATCGGCCTGCGACCCCACGAGCAGCTCCCGCTCCCATTCGGCCAGCGGTTCCTCGCGGCCGACCTGGTCGCCGGACGGCTTCTCGTCACCGGTGGCCGCGCCGGCCCGGGCGATCAGGCCTTCGGCGACCGCGTCGGCCACGACCCGGGTCAGCAGCGCCACGCTGCGGATCGCGTCGTCGTTGCCGGGAATCGGGTAGTTGACCTCGTCCGGGTCGCAGTTGGTGTCCAGGATCGCGACGACCGGGATGCCGAGCTTGCGGGCCTCGTTGACCGCGATGTGCTCCTTCTTGGTGTCCACTACCCAGATCGCGCTCGGCACGCGGGTCATGTCCCTGATCCCGCCGAGGGTCCGGTCGAGCTTGTCGTGCTCGCGCCGCAGCTGGAGGAGCTCCTTCTTGGTCATACCGGAGCCGGCCACGTCGTTGAAGTCGAGCTCCTCAAGCTCCTTGAGCCGCTGCAGCCGCTTGTAGACGGTGGAGAAGTTGGTGAGCATGCCGCCCAGCCAGCGCTGGTTCACGAACGGCATCCCGACCCGGCGCGCCTGCTCGGCGATGGCCTCCTGCGCCTGCTTCTTGGTGCCGACGTACAGGATCGTCCCGCCGTGCGCGACGGTCTCCTTGATGAACTCATACGCGCGGTCGATGTAGTCCAGTGACTGCTGGAGGTCGATGATGTAGATGCCGTTGCGCTCGGTGAAGATGTAGCGCTTCATCTTGGGGTTCCAGCGCCTGGTCTGGTGTCCGAAGTGGACACCGCTCTCCAGGAGCTGCCTCATGCTGACGACCTGAGCCATCGGGCACGGTCCCTTTCTTTCGTGCGCCGTTTACGGCCCGGTTTGTCCGGCCTTTTGGCCTGCTGGCCACGGCGCTGCCTCGGTTGGTTGCCTGGTGCCCGCGGGTTGACGCGCCTGCGGCCGGCCTTGCGGCCGGCGGACCGAGCGGCGCGTCCCGCCGGGAAGCGATGAACTCACCCCGGAGAGCAAGCGGGCACGCGATTTAGCCACCGAGAGCACGCTGTGAGGCGCGGCCGCGGCGACCGTGTCCAAGGATACTTGACTCGTACGGGTGAGGCGGTTGGTTAAGCGCGGGGGTGGGCCTGGCGGTAGCTGGACTTGAGGCGCTCGATCGAGACGTGGGTGTAGATCTGGGTGGTCGCGGGCGAGGCGTGGCCCAGGATCTCCTGGACGCTGCGCAGGTCGGCGCCCCCTTCCAGGAGGTGGGTGGCCGCGCTGTGCCGCAGGCCGTGCGGGCCGGTCTGGCGGGTCGTGCCCGCCTCGCGCAGGCGCTCATGGACGATCCGGCGGGCGGTGCGCGGGTCCAGGCGGTGGCCGCGGACGCCGAGGAACAGGGCGGGGCCGCTGTCGTTGGTCTTGAGCGCCGGGCGGCCCGCTTCCATCCAGCGGGTCACCGCGCGGAGCGCGGGCACGCCGACCGGCACGGTGCGCTCCTTGTCGCCCTTGCCCCTGACCCTGACCGTTCGGCGGGCGTGGTCGAGGTGACCGGTATCCAGCCCGCATAGTTCGCTGACCCGGATGCCCGTCGCGTAGAGCAACTCCAGGACGGCGGCGTCGCGGAGGGCGACCGCCGCTTCCGCGGGTGGTGCCGCCCCTGCGGCCTGGCGTCCGGCTTCGTCCAGGCCGGTCAGGACGGCCCGCATCTCATCCTTGCGCAGCACGTGCGGGAGGGCCCGGCGGGTCTTCAGGGTGCCCAGCTGCGGACCGGGGTCGGTGGCCAGCCAGCCCCGGCGGTGCGCGAAGGCGGTGAAGGTCCTGGCCGCCGCGCCGCGCCTGGCCAGCGTGGTCCGGGCGGCGCCGGACGTGTGCTGGACCGCCAGCCAGCCGCGTAGGTGGGCCAGGCCAAGGCCGTCCGGCGCCTCCACGCCGTCGCGGGACGCATGTTCAAGCAGCGACCTGACGTCCCCGACGTAGGCGCGGACAGTGTGCGGCGACAGCGAACGTTCGGCCCTGAGATGACGCTCGAAGGCGGCGAGCGCATCGGCCAGCCGCGGGGGCAGCGTCAATTGCTGCGGCCGTTGACGCTGCTGGCGGCTGTTGACGCTGCTGGCGCGGTTGGCGCTGCTGGGGCCGCGGGCTGGGCCGGCTCATGGCTTTAGTTTGCACCGGGCCTCGGGCGATTCGGGCTAGGCGCGCGAGTCGTCCCTGGTCATTGCGGCGTTCCGGTCATCGCGAGTAATTTCGGATCGCGACACGCCGATCGAACTGAAGTTTGACATCACAGCGGCGCCTACGGCAGGGTGGGGCATGCGTTCCGCGACCTTGCCGCGGGGGCCGCGGGACGCGCTAGCACTAGCGCCCGAGAGAGGGATCGAAGCATGGGTCAGAAGACCGTCCGTTTCAGCGACCTGAGTGGTCAGCTCATCTTGGAGGACGACGCCCTGGCACGCATCGTGATCCAGGAGCACCCCGAACTTGTCGATGGCCCGGTCGAGATCGAGGCTCTGGCGGACGAGGCCAAGGCCATCGAGCACGCCGCCCTCCGGGTCGTGGTCGTGGATCTCTACCTGCCCGATGACTACGAGCCGCGTCGGATCACGATGGACGCCGACGCCTTCGACGAACTGGCCAGCCAGAAGCCGGTCAGCGAGCTGTTCATCGGCGCGCGGCCCGCCCGGCGCGGCTCACGAGCCGCTGCCAACGGGACCTCCCGCAACGGCGGGGTCGACTACGCGACCATGCAGCACGCCGGGCAGCCGCACAAGGGCAAGACCACCGACGCCGAGAAGCTCCTCGTCCGTGACCACTTCGACGAGGTCAACGAGCGGCTCGCCGCGCAGGGGCTCAGAACCCTCAGCCTGGACGACCCGGATCATGTCGAGCGTTACGGCTTGGAGGAGTTGGCCTCCGAACGCCGCATAGAGGTGGCGTGACGGCGCTGCCGCTCGGGCCGGTCAGCGCACGATGCTGACCGGCCACGCTACTGGCGGTCGGGTCGGCGCAGGCGCCAGCCCTGGTCGCAGCGCTCGATGAAGCCGCAGCCGGCCAACAGCTCCGAGGCAGCGCAACACGGTATCGAGGTCCACGCCCGCTTCAACCGCGATCGTGGAGGTCCCGGCCCCGCCCCGGGCGGGAAGCGCGTCGAGAACCCTGGCGCTGTCGGGATCCAGCTCATCACGCGCGGGCGCTGGGTGCGGGGGCCTTGTTGTCGTGGCCGGTTCGTGGCTGCTCGTAGGGGCCGGCGCGTTCGGGGCACCGACCGGTGAGAGCATCTCGATGATGTCGGCGACGCAGGTGACGCACGTGGCACCCCATTCCCTGATGATCCGGTGGCACCCGGCCGACTGCGCCGACGTCACAGGCCCGGGGACGGCCATCAGCGGCTTGCCCAGGTGGGCGGCGTGCCGCGCGGTGTTCAGCGCGCCGCTCCGCTCTGCCGCCTCCACGATCACGGTGCCGCAGGCCAGGGCCGCGATGGCTCGGTTACGGACCAAGAACCGCAGCCGCGCCGGAGGACGGCCCGGCGGCCACTCGCTGATCACCAGGCCCTGCGCGGCGATGCTCGCGAACAGGTCCGCGTGGCCCGCGGGGTACGGGTGATCTACGCCGCAGGCCAGGACGGCGATCGTGGGGGCGCCGGTGGCCAGCGCCCCGCGGTGCGCGGCGGCGTCGATGCCGTACGCGCCGCCCGAGACGATCGTCCAGCCTCGCTCACCGAGGTCGCCGGCGATCTCGCCCGCGACGTGCGCGCCGTATCCGGAGGCGGCCCGGCATCCCACCATCGCCACCGAACGCGCGCAGGCCGCCCGCAGGTCCGTACGGCCTCGCACCCAGAGCGCGTACGGCCGGGCCTGGCCCAGCTCGTCCAGCCCGGCGGGCCATTCGGGGTCGGTTGGGCAGACCAGCCTGATGCCGTGGCGGTCGGCCTCCGCCAGGCCCGAGTCGTCGGGCAGCCCGGACAGGCGGGCCCGCCAGCACCCGAGCGCCCGATCCAGCGCCTTCCTGGTGGCCGGGCGGTCACCGCAGCCTGGCCCGATCCCGGGTAGCAGATCCGCCCTGATCGCGGCCAGGATCTCGGCCGGTGCGCAGATCCCGAGTAGCGCGCCGAGGGCCGGGTCACCCGGCTCGGCCAGGTAGGTGAGGGCGGCTCTGGCGAGTTCCTCCTCACCGGGCGGCCGCGCCCGCTGATCCGCCGGGCTCACCGGCGCACCCCGAGCCACAGGCCCAGCGCGGTATTGCACTCATCCGCGGTCGGACGCGGCTGGCCGGCCAGGTCGGCGATGGTCCAGGCGACGCGAATGACCTTGACCACGCCGCGCGCGCTGATCTGGCCGCGCTCCAGGCAGCGTTCCACCACCGCCAGCGAGCCGGGCGCAGGCGGCCACGCCCGGCGGAGCTCTGAGCCCGGGATCTCAGCGTTCAGCCGCCACGGGGTTTCCCGTAGGCGGTGGGCGGTGCGCTCCCTGGCTTGCATCACGCGTAGCGCCACGGTGCGGCTTGACTCGGCGAGGTTCCGGTCGTTCAGGAGTTCCTTGCGACCCACCGGCTCCAGCTCGATCTTGAGGTCGACGCGATCAAGCAGCGGGCCGGAGAGCCGTCCCAGGTACCGCCGGCGCATGGCCGGGCTGCAACTGCAGCCCTCGGCCGGCCCGGCGGCCTTGGCGCACGGGCACGGATTGGCGGCCAAAACCAACGTGAACTTAGCGGGGAACCTTGTGATTACGCCCAATCTGGCTACCACGACCTCACCCGCCTCAAGTGGCTGTCGCAGCGCGTCAAGCACATCCTTATCGAATTCCGGCGCTTCATCGAGGAAGAGAACGCCCCGGTGTGCCAACGACGCGGAGCCGGGGACAATGATGCCGCTGCCACCGCCCACGATCGCGGCCTTGGTCGCGGTGTGGTGTGGGGCCATGAACGGCGGATCGGTCAGCAGCGGAACCTGTGGAGGCAGGGTTCCAGCAACCGAGTGGATGGCCGTGACCTCCAGGGCAGTTGCCGTGTCGAGTCGCGGCAAGATGGTGGGAATCCGTTCCGCCAGCATGGTCTTACCTGCGCCCTGGTGGCCCGAGCAGCGACAAGTGATGACCACCTGCCGCGCACACCTCTGCGGCCCGTCGGGCGGTGGACTGCCCGAGCAACTCGGCGAGATCGGGCCCAACCGCAGTGTCTGGGTCGCTCGTCCGGCTGCCGGAGCGCGTCCGGTCGCCGGAGACTACGCCCACACTGAGGCGCTGCCTGTCTCCGCCCAGCCACGGGGAATTTCCTGTCCGCCCGCGAACTCGGTCACAAGCGCGCCGTCGTGCAAGCCGAGTGTGCCGCGCAGCCAGTCCGCTGCTCCTGTCAGGCTGTTGGCTGCGATCACCCGCACGTCCGGGAACCAAGGCTGCCTCCGCGGCATTCTGCTCGGCCACCATGATCTTGGCGAATCCGGCGCCGACTGCGGCCACCACCGCAGGGAGCACGCCGCGCACCGGACGCAGGCGCCCGTCGAGGCCGAGTTCGCCGAAGAACATGACGCCTTCTACCGCCGCCCGCGGGACCTTGCCCGCCGCGGCCAGGACCCCCACCGCGATGGCGAGATCGAACCAGCTGCCTCGTTTGGGCAGGCTGGCCGGGGAAAGCCCGACGGTGATCTTGCGCTGCGGCCACTCCTCGCCGCTGTTGACGATCGCGGCGCGGATCCGGTCCCGCGCCTCACGCAGCGCGGTGTCGGGCAGGCCGACCAGGATCATCCCGACCAGCCCGTTGGCGATGTCCGCCTCGACCTCGACCACGTGACCGGTCACGCCCACCAGGGCCACCGAGTACGTGCGGGCGAGCGGCATGGCTAGCCCACGGCCCGGATGTGCTCGATGGTGAAGCCGCCGGTGCCCTCGTACACCAGGCCCACCACGTCGATGCGGACCTGATCGAAGCGCACCCCGTGCGCGTTCAGCCACTGCACCGCGAGCCTGCGCAGCCTGATGCGCTTGGCCCGGCTGACCGCCTCGAGCGGGCTGCCGTAACGCATGCTGGTCCTGGACTTCACCTCGCACACCACCAGCACGTGACGTTCGACCGCCACGATGTCGATCTCGCCGTCTGCGCTGCGCCAGTTCCGGTCGAGGATCCGCAGGCCGCACGACTCCAGGTAGTCGGCCGCGGCCTGCTCGCCGGACTTGCCCAGAACGTCCTTGGCACGCATCGCCATCACCTCCGGCTCCAAGGTCGCCGCAGGCGGGGTCGGCCCGCAGGTCGGCTTTCCCGCCTGTGGACAACCAGAGGAAACCGGACGATCGGTGGAAAACCGGACCTGAAATGTCAGTACGGGGTGGTTAAATCCGGTGCGCCTGCCACGACAAGGTTCAGCGGGAGCCTCGATGAAACCGATGGCAAAAAGGCTCGTCATCAGGGCATTGACAATTCAAGGTTGCCTGAAGCTGAGTGACGAGGGTAAGCATGAGAAGTGGGGATGTCCGGAGAAGTGCGGGCAGCACACCACCGCAGTGCCCAGGCACGCCGAGATCACCGCTGGCGTACTTCGCGGCATCATGACCGACTTGAAGTGCCTGCCGAAGGGGTGGCTGCAATGACAACCGCGGAGAGGGCAGGCACGTTGACGTACACGGCACTGTGTCACCGCGAAGGCGCGTGGTGGGTCATCACGGTGCCGGAATTGGAAAGCGGCCGCGTCACCCAGGCCCGTAGCCTCGATGAGGTCCCGGCGACCGTCGCTGACCTGGTGGCCACCATGACAGGCGCTGACCTTGCGTCCATCGAGGTCGACGTGAAAGCGCACGCCGGAATTGACACAACGAAGCTGGGACTGGCGGCTGCTTTCGCCGTGGCCGCAGCCGTTCTTTGGCGGGCCATCAGGAATATCGCGCCTGTTCGTTGATTCGACGACGCGCTGCGCGGGCCGCCTTTGACCGGCGGGATCAGCTGAGAGAGCCGCGGCTGTAGGGGGGACGGCCGTGCGGCTGCTCGGGGCGCGGGCCAGCCTTGACCGGCGGGATCTTGCGTTCGACGGGCCTCTTGCCGAGCTTGAAGTCCTCGCCGTGGTGGGTCACCTCGATCGGGTCGCCGTCGATCAGCTCGTACTTAGCCCGGTCAAGGGCGATCGTGACGCGCAGCTTGCGGCCGCGGTAGCGCATCCGGAAGGTCAGGCCCGTGATCCCGTCGGGCAGGCGCGGGTTGAAGGCCAGCGCCCCGTACCCCGCTCGCATCCCGCCGAAGCCGGCCACCAGCGCCATCCAAGCCCCGGCCAGTGAAGCCATGTGCACGCCGTCGGAGGTGTTGTGCTCCACGTCGCGCAGGTCCATGAGCGCGGCCTCGGCCAGGTAGTCGTGGGCGAGGTCGAGTTGGCCGACCTCGGCGGCGATCACGGCCTGGGTGCACGCGGACAACGACGAGTCACGCACGGTGAGGGGCTCGTAGTAGGCGAAGTTGCGGGCCTTCTGCTCGGCGGTGAAGGCGTCTGACCGCAGGTACATGGCCAGCACGAGGTCCGACTGCTTGACGACCTGCTTGCGGTACAGCTGGAAGTACGGGTAGTGCAGTAGCAGCGGGTAATTCTCCTCGGGGGTGTTCTTGAAGTCCCACTTGGCGTAGTTGGTGAACCCGTCGTGCTGCGGGTGGACGCCGAGGCGCTCGTCGAACGGGATGAACATCGCGGTCGCCGCGTCGCGCCAGGACGCGGCCTCCTCGCTGGTCACGCCGAGCCTTTCGGCCTCGTTCGGCAGCCGTCCCACGGCGTCCGCGGCGCACACCAGGTTCCGCTGCGCCATCAGGTTGGTGTAGACGTTGTTGTCCTTGACCGCGCTGTACTCGTCGGGCCCGGTTACGCCTTCGATCCTGAAGTGGCCCATCGGGTCGTGCTGACCGAGCGAGCGCCACAGCCGCGCGGTCTCGACCAGCAACTCGACCCCGATTTCCTTCTCGAACTTGGCGTCCTCCGTGGCGTCCAGGTAGCGGATGACCGCGTCGGCGATGTCGGCGTTGATGTGGAACGCGGCGGTTCCCGCCGGCCAGTAGCCAGAGCACTCCTGGCCGCGGATGGTCCGCCACGGGAACGCCGCCCCGGCCAGGCCCATGTCGGCCGCGTGCTGCCTGGCTTCGGGCAGCACCATGTGCCGCCAGCGCAGCGCGTCGGCGGCGGCGGACGGGTGGGTGTACATGAGCACCGGAAGCACGAACGTCTCGGTGTCCCAGAACGTGTGTCCGTCGTAGCCGGTCCCGGTCAGCCCCTTCGCTGCGATCGGCCGGTACTCCGCCCGCGCCCCGGACTGCAGGATGTGGAAGAGCGCGAAGCGCACCGCCTGCTGGATCTCAGCATCGCCCTCGACCTCGACGTCGGCGCCGTCCCAGAACTCATCGAGGTACTTGCGCTGCTCGTCCAGCATGCCCTGGAAGCCGGTCAGATCGGCGGCGGACAGCGCGCCACCCACCTGATCGACCAGGGCGGGCCGGGACCGCTGGCTCGACCAGCCGTAGGCGATGTACTTCACGATGTGCAACTGCTCGCCCGGGGCCACCTCGGTCGCCACCGTGGTCCTGCCCAGGTCCGGGTAGGACTCGGTCCGGATCGCCATCTTCTCCGGGCCGGTTATCTCGTGCGACATCGCGGCCGCCATCCGCAACCCACTGGCCTTGGTCCGGTGCACGAGCATCGCCCGCGACGGCGGGCCATTGTCGGCGAGATGTTCCTCGCCGGCCAGCGGAGCTTCCAGGATCGCCGCCAGCCGCGGATCGTTGCCGCGCTTGGGCAGCTCCTCGTTGGTGACGAGCTCGGACTGGACCACCAGCCGCAATGTCTGGTCCACCGGCTCGACCGTGTAGCTGATCGCGGCGACCGCGCGCTGCTTCAGCGACACCAGCCGCACCGACGTCACCTTGACCCTGGCCCCGGCCGGGGAGGACCAGTCGACGGTCCTGGTCAGCGTGCCCGCCCGCAGGTCCAGGATGCGCTCGTGGGAGTTCAGGGTGCCGTACCTGATATCGAAGGGCTCGTCGTCGACGAGCAAGCGGATGATCTTGCCGTTGGTGACGTTGATGACGGTCTGCCCGGCGTCGGGGAAGCCGTACCCGGCTTCCGCGTAGGGCAGCGGCCGGACCTCGTACATGGAGTTGAGGTAGGTGCCCGGCAGGCCGTGCGGCTCGCCCTCGTCCAGGTTGCCGCGCAGCCCGATGTGCCCGTTCGACAGCGCGAAGATCGATTCGCTCTGCGAGAGCAGGCTCGGGTCGAACGTCTTCTCGACGAGCCGCCAGGGCTCCGTCCCGTACGCCGCGTGCTTGATCATTGCGCGCCCTTGTCCTGGTCGAGGAGTTCCGCCACGTCTTGCACCACGATGTCCGCGCCGTGCTCCCGCAGCGCGGCCGCCTGGCCGACCCGGTCGACGCCGACCACGAGGGCGAAGCCGCCGGCCCGGCCCGCGGCCACGCCGGCCTGGGCGTCCTCGAAGACCGCCGCTTGGTGCGCGGTCACGTGGAGCATTTCGGCGGCGGCCAGGTACGTGTCTGGCGCCGGCTTGCCGCGCAGGCCGCGCTGTTTGGCGATCACGCCGTCCATCCGGACGTCGAACAGTCCCGCGATGCCCGCAGAATCCAAGACCAGCTGGGTGTTGGCGCTCGCCGAGACGATCGCGGTGGCTATTCCCCCGGCCTTGACGGTGCGGATGTAGGTGATCGTGTCCTCGTAAATCTGAACCCCGCCGGCGGCGATCTTCTGGAGCACCAGATCGTTCTTGCGATTGCTCAGCCCGTAGATGGTCGGCGTCCCCGGCGGGTCATCCGGGGTGCCCTCAGGCAGGTGGATGCCGCGCGACTCCAGGAACGACCTGGTGCCGTCCAGTCGCGGCTTGCCGTCGACGTACTGGTCGTACTCGGCGCGCGCGTCAAAGGGCACGAACGGCGTGCCGGTACTCGCGGCGTGTTCGCGGAGGAAATCGTCGAACATTTCCTTCCAGGCCGCGGCGTGGACCACCGCCGTCTGGGTGACCACCCCGTCCATATCGAAGAGGCACGCTGAAACCCCGTCGGGAAGCCCGAACATACCCCCTCCGCGGAAGCTATGCCGGGAAGTCCGGCTTGTCCTGTGGGACCTCTAGGTCAGCCTTGGCCAGTTCCTCGATGTTGACATCCTTGAACGTGACCACACGCACATTCTTGACGAACCTGGCGGGCCGGTACATATCCCAGACCCACGCGTCTCGCATCGTAACCTCGAAGAAGACCTCGCCGTTGTCGCTTGACCGGACATTCAGCTCGACGTCATTCGTGAGGTAGAACCGGCGCTCGGTCTCGACTACGTGAGTGAACAGCCCCACCACGTCGCGGTACTCGCGATAGAGCTGGAGCTCCATCTCGGCCTCGTACTTTTCCAGGTCCTCCGCGCTCATGAGTCCATTCTCCTCTCGTGCCCCGCGAATGCACCCGCCAGACGCGCCGCGGAGCCGACCGCGCGATCCTCCAGATCCAGGGCATCGCCCGGATCGAGGTCGGTCATCAGGTCCATCGCGTCCACGGGTTCCATCGGGTCTCTATGGGCGGCGGCGTCCGCCGGAAGCGCCGCCGCGCGCACGTTCACGAACGAGTACCGGTGGGCCGGGCATGGTCCGTGCTCCGCCAGGGCGCGCTCGTGCTCATCGGTGTTGTACCCCTTATGACGGTCGAAACCGTACTGGGGATAACGTTCATGCAGGTCCCGCATCATCCGGTCCCTGGCCACCTTGGCCACCACCGAGGCGGCGGCGACCGAGGCCGTGACCCGATCGCCCTTCCAGACCGCGAGCGCGGGGACGCCGAGGCCGCGGACGGGGAAGCCGTCGGTCAGCACGTAACCCGGCTGGCAGCGCAGCCCCGCGAACGCGCGGCGCATGCCGGCGACGTTGCACACGTGCAGTCCCGTGGCGTCGATCTGGTCAACGTCGATCACCACCACGTGCCAGTCCAGGGCCCAGCGGAGCACCTCGACGTAGGCGTCCTCCCTGGCCGCGGGGGTCAGCAGCTTGGAGTCGGCCAGCCCTCGGATCCGCTTGATGCGGCCCGGGTCCAGGACCACGGCCGCCACCACGAGCGGCCCGGCGCTGGCACCGCGGCCTGCCTCGTCGATCCCGGCCACGGGCGCGAACCCGGCCCGGGCGAGCACGGTCTCGTACGCGGCCAGGCCTGCGTCACGCCGGGGGGTATAGCCCGGGTACCTGGGGTACGGGTTCCGGCCGTTGGCTACCGAGGCTGATGGGGATATAGCAGCAGGAGGTGCTACAGGGGTGGAAGGTGTTACGAGGATAGGAGATGCTGCGGGGGCGGGAGGTGTTATGGGAGCCGCAGCGACCGGGACGGTCGACGAGTTGGGGCCGCTGGCGGCTGGCACACCAGGATGGCGGGTCATGACACTCCGCAGCGTACGCCAGTTATAGCGGTCACGCGGACCGCGCCGCCGTGGGCTGACCGCCGCGCCGCGACCACGGCAGTGGGCGGGCCCTGGTACCGCCGCGCCGCCTCTACGACGGCGCACGAGCGCTGGTACCACCGCGCCGCCACCACGGCAGCGGGCGGGCCCTGGTACCGCCGCGCCGCCTCTACGACAGCGCGCGAGCGCTGGTACCACCGCGCCGCCACCACGGCAGCGGATGGGCCCTGGTACCGCGGCGCCGTGACCACGATGGCGGGCAGGCCCTGCGTCACCACGATTGCGCGTCGGTACTGGGCGGCGGCCCGGGTCAGGAAACAGGCCGCTGCCCGCCTCGGGCGCTGGGGCGGCGCTCGCGGCGGCGGGCGGCGCGGATCCGGACGCGGCGCTGGAGCCAGGTCAGGGGGAGCGCCGCGGCGAAGCCGAGCGACAGCGGGAGTGCCGGGTCGGCGGGCTCCACTCGCGCGGACAGGAGGTCAGAGCTCGCTGCGCCGGACGCGGGCGGGGACGCCGCGGCGGGGGAGGCGCTGAGGGCCGACTGCTCGAAGGTGGCCGGGATGGGCAGGAAGCGCCAGTGGCTCGACGGCCAGATGATGACGAAGGCGCGACCGACCACGGCGCTCTCCGGTATCGTCCCGCCGCCCGGGTCGCCCTGGTGGTCCCGGGAGTCGTCGGAAACGAGGCGGTTGTCCCCCATGACCCACAGCCGGCCGGGCTGCACCACGATGCTGAACTTCATGGTCGACGGGGCGGAGCCGGGGTACAGGTACGACTGCTCGTTCAGCGCGACGCCGTTGACGGTGACGCGGCCCTGCGCGTCGCAGCACGCCACGCGGTCCCCGGGCAGGCCGATGACCCGCTTGATGAGGATGTCTCCGCCCTTACCGAAGCCGAACATGCTGGCAAAACCGTTGTAGAACTGCTCGAAGACGTTGCCGGTCACCGGTATGGTCCCGGGATCCCACGAGCCGTCGCCGTTGAAGACCACGATGTCGCCGCGGTGGATGTCGCGCAGGTGATAAACGATCTTGTTCACCAGGACGCGATCGTTGATCGCGAGGGTGTTCTCCATAGAGCCGGAGGGGATCCAGAACGCCTGGACCGCGAAGGTCTTGATCAGGATCGCGAGGACGAGCGCGATCACGATCAGGATCGGCAGCTCGCGCCAGAACGAACGCTTGGCCCGGCGGCTGGCCCGCCCGCCCGCAGGCCCGGACGGAGATCCCGGGGTATCGCCATCGTCATCCGAGGCTGGCCCGGCCGCGGCGGCACCGGGCGCCGCGGCGTCCTCGGCCTGCCCGCTCTGGTTCTCGTCTGAGCCTGACTCCCCCACCGCCCGCCACGACCCGGTGTCGGACCGGTAGACCTGCCCAAGGTCCCGGGTGCCGAACGCGTCGTCCTGGTCAGAACCGCTCACCGGTACCCTCGCCCCTCGTCAAGCTTCAGCGTCACCCTGCCGAGCTTATCGCCCTTGCGTTGCTCCCCTTGCCAGGCATTACCTGCGGCGGCTTCGACGGCGGCGCCAGAGGAGCACCGGGGCGCCGATGACCGCGGCGGCGCCCGCAGTTCCCGCCACCGGGAAGCCGGCCACGGTCGCCATTGCCGCAGCGGCAGTGCTGGTGTGCAGCGCGGGCTGCTGGAACGTGGACGGAATGGGCAGGTCACGGATTTGCGACGGCGGCCAGATGATCATGAACGCCCGGCCGACCACCTGGTCGATGGGGATGGCACCGCTGCCAGGGTCTTCGGTGTGGTAGCGGGAGTCCCCGGAGTCGCTGCGGTGGTCCCCCATGACCCACAGGTGCCCGGGCGGGACGACGGCCTTGAAGCTGAACGACGAGGGCTCGTCACCCGGGTACAGATAGGAGGTCTCCTGGAGCGGAACGCCGTTGACGGTGACCTTCCCGTCGGTGCAGCACGCCACGTGATCGCCGGGCAGGCCGATGACGCGCTTGATGTAGAAGGTCTGGTTGCTGTGCAGCCCGATGTCTGAGAGCACGTCATCGAAGAAGCCGAGCACGGGATCGCTGGGGCCGGGCGGCGCGTCGGGTCCCCACGAATCCTGGCCGCTGAACACGATGACGTCGCCGCGCGCGATCGGGCGGAAGTGGTAGACGAGCCGGTTGACCAGGACCCGATCGCCGACGGCGAGGGTGTTGTCCATCGACACCGACGGGATCTTGTACACCTGAACGACGAACGACTTGACCACCAGCGTGAGCGCGGCCGCCGCCACGACGATGATCAGTAGCTCGCGCCAGAAGGGACCCCGCTTGCCGTTGGCCTGATCGGGATTCTTCTCGCGCGGACGCCGGTGCTGGCCCCCGCGGTGCTGGCCCGGCGTGCTGCCGGTGCGATACCCGGAGGCGCGATTGCCCGAGGACGGGCCGGCGTGCCTGCCACGCTCGACGGTACGAGTCGACGAAAACGCCCGTGGACGGTACTGGTCGTTCGTCGCTCCCCCGTCAAGCACGTCAGCTGCCGGACTGGTCTCGGCGCTCCTTGATGCGGGCCGCCTTGCCGCGCAGGTCCCTCAGGTAGTACAGCTTGGCGCGGCGGACGCGGCCCCGGGTGACCGGCTCGATCTTGTCGATCGAGGGGCTGTGCACCGGGAAGGTGCGCTCGACGCCTACGCCGTAGCTGACCTTGCGGACGGTGAAGGTCTCCCGGGCCCCGCTGCCCTGACGCCGGATCACTACGCCCTGGAACACCTGGATCCGCGTGCGGTTCCCCTCGGTGACCCGGACGTGGACCTTCAGCGTGTCCCCGGGCCGGAAGTCCGGGATGTCAGACCGGGTCTGGGCCTGCTCGATTTCGGCGATCGCGGTATGCATGACGGCAGTTTCCTCGGTGGTGGTGGTAGTGCAGGCACGCGGCAGCACGCGCACGCCCGGACGGACAGCGACCTTCAGTGTGCCATATCTTCGCCGCTAACCGGAAAAGGCCCCGGAACATCGGCCGCCTCGGCTAGGACCTGCCGGTCGCGGGGGTCTAGATCCCGTAGCGCCGCGATGAGGTCGGGCCGGCACGCCGCGGTCCGGCGCAGCGCCATGTCGCGGCGCCAGCGCGCGATCGCCGCGTGGTGGCCGGAGAGCAGCACCTCAGGCACCTCGTACCCGCGCCAGGACCGGGGCCTGGTGTAGACCGGACCCTCGAGCAGCCCGCGCATCGCGGGATCCCCGTCGCCGCCGAAGGAGTCGTCTAGAGCCGAGGCGGCGTTGCCGAGGACCCCGGGCAGCAGCCGCCCCACCGCCTCCACCATGACCAGGGCGGCCGCCTCGCCGCCGGCCAGCACGTAGTCACCGATGCTCACCTCGTCCACGGCCATCCGCTCGCGCATGGCCTGGACCACGCGCCCGTCGATCCCCTCGTACCGCCCGCAGGCGAACACCAGCCACGGCTGCGTCGCGTAGGTGGCCGCCAGGTCCTGTGTGAACGGCACTCCGCTGGGCGTCGGGACGACCAGCCGGGCCGCAGCTGCGGCCTCGTCCGGGACGATCTCGTCGAGCGCATCGCCCCACACGTCTGCTTTCATGACCATGCCCGGTCCGCCACCGAACGGCAGGTCGTCCACGGTGTGATGCACGTCGGCGGCCCAGCGCCGCAGGTCGTGCACGCGAAACTCGAGGTCGCCCCGCGCCGCCGCCTTCCCGATCAGCGAGATGCGCAGCGGGCTCTCGAAGTACTCGGGGAAGATCGTCACGATGTCGACGCGGAGCCCCACGGTGCTACTCCGCCCGCGCGGGATCGAGCAGGCCGGGCGGGGGGTCGATGACGAGCAGGCCCTGGTCCAGGTCCACCTCAGGCACGATCGCCAGCACGAACGGGACCAGGCACTCATCGCCGCGGTCCGCGCGCTGGATCACGAGCAGGTCCTGGCCGTGATGCAGCACGTCGGTGACCACGCCCACCTGCTCGCCGTCCGGCGTGCGGACGCGGAGCCCGATCAGCTCGTGGTCGCGGAACTCGTCCGGGTCGCTCGTACGCGGGAGCTGGCTGGCGTCGATGCTCAGCCAGCTCCCGGTCAGGTCCCCGGCCGCGGTCCGGTCCGTGATCCCGTCGAAGGCGACCAGCAGCTGGCCGGAGTGCCAGCGCGTGCGGGCCACCGTGAGCGGGTGCCGGTCGCCCGGTAGTTCGGCGTCCTGCTTCTGGTGAGCGTCCAGGACGGCGCCCACGGCGAAGCGGAGGTCAGGCTCGTCCGTCCTGACCCCGATCACCAGCTCACCGCGGACCCCGTGCGGACGGCCGACGCGGCCGACGATCACCCGCATCGGGTCAGCGGACCTCGTTCGCGTCCAGCAGGTCGATGCGGACGTAATTGTCTCCCGCCAGGGCGCCGATCACGGTCCGCAGCGCCCGGGCGGTACGCCCGCCCCGGCCGATGACCTTGCCGAGGTCGTCGGGATGCACCCGGACCTCCAGGACGTTGCCGCGGCGCAAGGTGCGGCTCGCCACGCGGACGTCGTCCGGGAACTGGACGATGCCGCGCACTAGGTGCTCGAGGGCGTCCTCGAGCACGTCAGGATCCGCTCCCCGGCTCGCCATCGTCCGCCTCCGTCACCTCGGCCACCTCGGGCGCCGCACTGTCGTCCGCGGCAGGCGCGTCCGCCGCACTGGCGTCCACCGCAGCGTCAACCTCAGCAGGCGCGTCCGCGGCAGCTTCGACCTCGGCAGGCGCGTCCGCGGCAGCTTGGACCTCGGCAGGCGCGTCCGCGGCAGCTTCGACCTCGGCAGGCGCGTCCGCCGGAGTGTCGACCTCGGCAGTGTCGGCTGCAGCGGGCGCGTCCGTGGCGGCGTCAACCTCAGCAGGCGCGTCCGCGGAAGCCTCGGCTGCGGCAGTCTCGGCCACAGAGT
Organism: uncultured Actinomycetes bacterium; assembly: GCA_963795795.1. Lineage (GTDB taxonomy): Bacteria > Actinomycetota > Actinomycetes > Streptosporangiales > Streptosporangiaceae > Palsa-504. The sequence continues at coordinate 52,100 of CAWCJS010000010.1, forward strand.
CGGCTGCGGCAGTCTCGGCCACGGCAGTGTCGGCGCGGCGTGCGGCAGTGTCGGCCGCGGCGGGCGCGGCGGCGGCCTTGGCCCGGCCGCCCTTAGGGGCACTCTCCTTGGCGGGAGTGTCCTTCGCGGTGCTGTCCTTAGCGGGGGCGTCCTTGGCGGGCTTGGCGGCCTTGGGGGCAGCAGCCTTGGCCGCACCCTTGGCGTCCTTGGCGTCCTTGGCGTCCTTGCTCGCCTGGCTCTCCTTTGCGGCGGAGTCGAACCGCTCCTTCTTGTCCGCGCGCGGCTCGGCCTTCTTGAGGGTGCCTTCGGCGCCCGACTGGCCGGTGAACTTCTGCCAGTCTCCGGTGATCTTGAGCAGGACGCGAACCGGGTCCGTGGGCTGGGCGCCCACCGACAGCCAGTGCTGGACCCGCTCGGAGTTCACCTCGATGAGCGAGGGGTCCGCCTTGGGGTGGTACTTGCCGATCTCCTCGATGGCGCGCCCGTCGCGCTTGGTACGCGAGTCGGCGATGACGATCCGGTAGTAGGGCTCCCGGATCTTGCCCAGGCGCTTCAGCTTGATCTTTACAGCCACGGCTGTGGTCTTCTCCCAGCGTTAGGTGCGAGGCGGCGGACCCGCGCCGACCGGGGGAACAGCCGACGGGACCGCACAGATGAGCCAGGCCGAGCGAACGAGTAGAGGGCGTCGCATAGCCATGACGGTCAGCATCACATTGTGCCAGACAACCGTCGCTGACTAGTAATCAGATCGCAGATCCCCGCCCGGACCCGGCTCCCGGTCGCCACCCGAGTCACGACAAGATTGTTGACAATATTGTCGGATATTTCTAGGATCGGCGCGTGCAAGAGCGCGGTACTGCTGCTCGGACCACCGGGACTCGGACCACCGGGACTCGGACCACCGGGACTCGGACCACCGGGCGCAGGACCTCGAAGACGTTGCTGGCCGGGGCGCCCGGGCGGCAGCGGGCGGGTGAGCGCCTGCGGCAGGCGATCCTAGCCGGTGACATGGCACCGGGCCAGCGCCTGATCGAGGAGGAGCTGGCCGGGATGCTCGCGGTGACGCGGGCGAGCCTGCGCGGGGCTCTGTTTGACCTGGCGGCCGAGGGGCTGGTCGAGCGGATACCCAACCGCGGCGCGCGGGTGCGGGTCATCACGATCGGCGAGGCGGTCGCCATCACCGAGTGCCGGATGGCGCTGGAAGGGCTGTGCGCGGCCAAGGCGGCCGAGCTGGTCACCGACGCCGAGGCCACGCGGCTGCAGCAGCTGGGCGAGCAGATGCAGGCCAGCGTCGCCGACGGCGAGTCACTGAAGTACTCCGAGCTGAATCACGAACTGCACCGGCTGGTCCGGGAGATTTCCGGCCAGAGCGTGGCGGCCCGGATGCTCGAGCGGCTGAACGGGCAGCTGGTCCGGCATCAGTTCCGGCTGTCGCTGCGGCCGGGCCGGGCGCAGGTCTCACTGCCCGAGCACCTGGCCATCATCGCCGCCATTACCGGTCGGCAGCCCGCTGAGGCCGAGCAGGCCGCGCGCCAGCACCTGCGCAGCGTCATTACGGCCCTGCTCGATCAGCAGCAGCCGGAAAAGCAAACCCGCGGCGCACCGGAGGCTGGGTAAACCATGAAAATTGCCCCGTATACGAGCCCGACCAGGCACGCGACCTCAATGTCTCACAATATGAAACCGTTATATAAACGTACGCCGACTATCGCCAAAAGATAACCCTCGCATGGCCATACTGTTCTTTATCTGTACGTTCGTTCGCAGAGCGCACACGGCGCTCATCAAGCCGCTCTCGTCAAGATTCAGGTGAACTTAGCCCATACCTCGGACGCGATCCCGCGCCTTCGGTGTGACCGCAAAGGAGATCGATTGCACATGAGTGACCAGACTGCGGAACCCGGCAGCACGAATCGGGACGACGGCTTCAGCAGGCGCGGCCTGCTGCGCATGGCCGGCGTCGGTGCGGCCGTCGTCGGCGGCGGGGGGCTGCTCGAAGCGTGCAGCTCAGGCGTCAAGGGCTCCAGCGCGAGCACCACCACCAGCGCCAGCAGCGGCAGCAGCAGCAGCGGGAGCATCACGATCGGCTGGATCCACCCGCTGACCGGCCCGCTGGCCGGGTTCGGCGCGGCGGACAACTTGGTGGTCTCGAAGATCATGGCGACCAGCCAGTACAAGAACGGGTTCAAGATCGGCGGCAAGACCTTCACCATCACCATCAAGTCCTACGACACCCAGTCCAGCGACACCCGGGCCGGCCAGCTGGCCCAGCAGGCGATCAACACTGACCGGGTGGACCTGCTGTTCGCGTCCTCGACGCCGGAAACGGTCAACGCCGTCGCCAGCGCGGCAGAAACCCTGGGCACGCCGCTGGTCTGCGCGAACTGCCCGTGGGAGTCGTGGTACCTCAACCTGTTCCCGAAGGGCAACCTGGCGCACGCCACGGAGGAGGCCACATACGTGATCATGTACTTCCTCGGCGCCGAGCACCTGGTCAAGTGCCTTCATCCCGATGTGGAACCGGATCCAGGCCAAGTACCACACCGACAAGGTGGTCGGCGCGGCGTTCCCCAACGACTCCGACGGCAACGCCTTCCGCGCGCGTGTTCCCGACCTATCGCCAAGGCGGCCGGCTACACGTTCGACATGTCGGCGGCCGTACACCGACGGGACGACGAACTACACCTCGATGATCTCCCAGTTCAAGTCGGAGAAGTGCGACTTCTTCACCAACGTGCCGCTGCCGCCGGACTTCGCCACGATGTGGAAGCAGTCGGTCCAGCAGGGCTTCAAGCCGACCCTGGCCACGGTGGCCAAGGTGCTGCTGTTCCCGACCGACGCCTACGCGCTCGGCTCGCTGGCCTACAACGTCGCCACCGACACCTGGTGGGTACCGATCCCTGCCGTGGACGTCCTCGTTCACGGGCGAGACGTGCCAGCAGTTGGCGAACGAGTACGAGGCCGCCAGCGGGGCCCAGTGGAACGCGAACATCAGCAACTACAGCATCTTCGAGGTCGCCTACGCGGCGTTGACCTCGGTGAGCAACCCGCACGACAAGGCCGAGGTGGCGGCCGCCCTCCACAACGTGAACATCAACGCGCTGGCCGGGCCGCTGGACTTCACCTCGGCAAGGACCCCGCGCCGGGCGTGGCGATCACCCCGCCGGTCGGCGTGCAGTGGCAGAAGGGCACCACCTACCCGCTGGAGATGAAGGTCGTCGACAACACGCTGCTGCCCACGCGCAGATCACGGGCGACCTGCTGCCGACCAACTCATGACCGGATGACCAGTCCGCTACTCGAGCTGGACGGCGTGGCGAAACGGTTCGGCCGGGTCGTGGTCGCGGAGAGCCTGTCGCTGGCCGTCGGGTCCGGGGACACGGTCGGGATCGTGGGGCCGAACGGCGCTGGCAAGACCAGCCTGTTCGGCCTCATCTCCGGCGACCTGGCCCCGGACGCGGGGCAGGTCCGGTTCGCCGGGCGCACGGTGACCAAACTGGACGCGGCCTCTCGGTGCAGGCTCGGCATCGGGCGGACCTACCAGGTGCCGCGGCCCTTCGCCGACATGACCGTGTTCGAGAACGTGCTCGTCGCCGCCCAGCAGGGCGCCGGGCTGCGGCGCGGGGCCAGTTACGCGGCGGCGGTGGACGCGCTGGAGCGGTGCGGGATGCCCGGCCAGGCGAACGTTCCCGCCGAGCGCCTCGGCCTGCTCCAGCGCAAGCGGCTGGAACTGGCCCGCGCGCTCGCGTCGCGGCCGACGCTGCTGCTGCTGGACGAGGTGGCGGGCGGCCTGACCGACCCGGAGGTCGCCCAGCTCGTGGAGATCGTCCGCGGCGTGAACGCGGAGGGCACCGCGGTGATCTGGATCGAGCACGTGGTGCGCGCGCTCACCGCGGTGGTGGACCGGCTCATCTGCCTGGCCGGCGGGTCGTTCATCGGTGACGGCACCCCGGCCGCGGTGCTGGCCGAGCCCGCGGTCCGCGAGGTGTTCCTCGGCAGCGAGGTCACCGCGTCTCTGGCCGGCGGGACGCTGAGCGACCGAGTCAGCGAGCGGCCACCCGTCTGTCGATGGTGAACGGAGCGGGCAGTGAGCGAATGACGGACGGGCGAGCGGTCGGCGGACGGGACGCCGCTGCTCGACGTGCGCGACCTCACCGTGCACCACGGCCAGCTGCGGGCCCTGGACCGCGTATCGCTCCGGGTGTTCCCCGGCGAGGTGTACGCGATCATCGGCGCGAACGGCGCGGGCAAGTCCACGCTGCTGCGCACGATCGCGGGCCTGCACCGCCCGACCGAGGGCGTGATCTGGTTCGACGGCCAGGACGTGACCGGGGTCCGGCCCGAACGCCGGGCCATCCGGGGCATCGCCATGGTGCCGGAAGGGCGACGACTGTTCGAATCGCTCACGGTGGAGGAGAATCTGCAGATCGGTGCCACTTACGCGCGGAAAGGGCCGTGGACCATCGAGCGCGTGTACGAGCTGTTCGGCTGGATGGCCGAGCGCCGGTCCCAGCGGACCGCGCAGCTGTCGGGCGGCGAGCAGCAGGCGGTCGCCATCGGCCGGGCGCTGGTGGCTAACCCGCGCGCGCTGCTGCTCGACGAGCTGTCCCTCGGGCTGGCGCCGGTGGTCGTCCAGCGCATCTACGGATGCTGCCGCAGATCCTGGCTACCGGGCTGACGGTGCTCCTCGTCGAGCAGGACGTCAGCCAGGCGCTGCGCGTGGCGTCGCACCTGCAGTGCCTGCTCGAGGGGCGTACGACGCTGGAAGGCCAGCCCTCCGACGTCACGGCCGAGCAGGTCGAGGCGGCGTACTTCGGCCTGGCCCGGGCGCGGACACGGAGGGGAAGGCGATGCCTTATGGAATGGGTCAACGACATCATCCAGGGGATCTTGACCGGCGGGCTTTACGCGCTGTTCGCCTGCGGGCTGTCGCTGATGTTCGGGGTCATGAAGGTGGTCAACCTCGCGCACGGCGACCTCGCGGTGGTCGCGGGCTACATCGCGGTCGGTGTCATCGCGGTGACCCACGTCCCGGTGCTGTGGTCGTTCGCGATCGTCGTCCCGATCATGGCGGTGCTCGGGTACGTGCTGCAGCGGACGCTGATCCAGGCCGCGCTGAACCGCGGCGTGCTCATCACGCTGATGGTCACCTTCGGGTTGTCCGAGGTGATCGAGAACGGGCTGCTCCAGTTCTTCACCGCCAACAGCCGCGGGCTCGGGGATGGCAACGCCTTCATCACGAGCTCGTTCTCGATCGGCTCCCAGATCACCATCGCCTACCTGCTGCTGACGATCTTCGTCGTGGCGGTGGTCGTCCTGCTCGGCCTGCAGTACTTCCTGTCGCGGTCCAAGTACGGCCGGCTCATCCGCGCCGTGGCCGACGACAAGGAGGCGGCCCAGCTATGCGGGGTCGATTACCGGCACGTGTTCGGCATCGCGGCGGCCATCGCGTTCGGCACCGTGGCCCTGGCCGGGATCGCCTACGGCATGTACTCCCAGCTCTCGCCCACCATCGGCACCGACACTATCTTGCTGTTCGCGTTCGCGGCGGTGGTCATCGGCGGGCTCGGCTCGCTCTGGGGCACCCTGCTCGGCGGCGTGGTGCTCGGCGTCGCGCAGCTGATCGGCGCGCAGATCAACAGCCAGGACGAGGTACTCGCCGGGTACATCGTCTTCCTCGCCGTCCTGCTGATCCGACCGCAGGGTCTTACCGCCCGGAGAGCCCAATGAGCACGGTAACGGGAACCACCGCTCGTTCGGCAGAAAAATTCCGGGTCACACGGTCGCGGAGGAACGTGGCCTGGACCGGGGTGGGCGCGGTGATCGCGGTCGTGGTGCTGGAGCGGCTCCCCTACTTCGTGTACTCGGGCACCACGACCATCCTGGTGCAGGCCTTCATGGTGCTCACCCTCGCCTGCATGTGGAACTTGCTGGCCGGGTACGCGGGCCTGGTGTCGGTGGGGCAGCAGGGCTTCGTGGGGCTGGGCGCCTACTTCGTGCTGATCTTTGCCCTGCAGGGAATCTCGCCGTTCTGGGCGCTTCCCCTCGCGGCCGTCTGCTGCGGCGCCGCCGCGTTCCCGCTGTGGTGGCTCGTCTCCCGGCTGCGCAGCGGGTACTTCGCGATCGCCACCTGGGTGCTGGCCGCGACCATCATGCTGGTCTTCGAGCGGATTTCCGCCCTCGGCAGCGGGACGGGCCTGCCGCTGCCCGGGCTGTCGGGGTACAGCACGACGATCCTCAACGCCGACATCTACTGGGCGGCGCTGGCCGTCACCGTGGTCGCGCTGGCCACTACGTACCTGCTGTTGCGCGGGCGGCTCGGCCTGGTGCTCACCGCGATCAGGGACGACGAGGTGGCCGCGCGGAGCTCGGGAGCGCGGGTCGGGCTGACCAGGATGATCGTGTTCATGATCGCCGGGGTCGGCTGTGGCGCGGCCGGCGGGGTGCTCGCGATCAGCCAGCTCGGGGTGCAGCCCGCGGGCGTGTTCAGCATCCGTGGACCGCCGAGATGGCGTTCGCGGTGATCATCGGCGGGCTCGGCACGATCGAGGGGCCGATCCTCGGCACCGCTGTGTTCATCGATCCTGCAGCAGACGCTGGCCCCTACAACGCCTGGTACCTGATCATCTTCGGGTCGGTGGCGATACTCGTGGCGCTGTTCGCGCGGCGCGGGCTTTGGGGTCTGGTCGACGAATACGCGCACGTCCGGCTGTTCCCGGTCGGATACTGGCTGTGGACCGGCGACGAGGGCCGCCGGGGCCTGCGCTGGCGGCGGGGCGGCCGGCACAGCTGATCCGGGTTTGATCGGGCGGGAGGGCGGATGACCAAACCATCCGGCAAGAGCCATCGTGAGCTGACGCCGCGGGTCCCGGTCAGGGGCTCCGCCCCCGTGGTGCGCCAGGTGCTGTGGGCCTCCGTGCCGGTCTGGTCGTTCGGCTTCCTGTCCTTCGTCCCGTTCCTGGCTTACGCGATCATGCGGCGCAGGAAGGCGGACTGGGCGGTGTTCGCGGCCTTCCTGGCGGCGACCATCGGCCTGATCGTGGCGGCGGGGACCGTCGGCTCGGGCAACGGCGGCGGCACCGCGGCGTTCGGCGGGTTCATCATCGCGCTGGCGGGCTGCGGCGCCGTCCACGCCGCCATCGTGTTCCGGCCGGGCAGTGCCCCGGCGTCCGGAGTCGCCCGTCGCGCTCCCCGGCCCGCAGCAGCACAACAGGGACGCTATCGCCGAGGCGAAGGACCGGATCGAGCGCAGGAAGGAGGCGCGGCGGCTGGCCGAGACCGACCCCGCGCTGGCGCGGGACCTGCACATCGGCCGGCCCGATGTGCCGCGGGACTACGACGACGGCGGTCTGGTGGACGTCAACCACGTGCCTGGCGCCGTGCTCGCCGCCGACCTTGGCCTCACGCCGGACGAGGTGACGGACGTGATCGCGGCGCGGGAAAGGCTCGGGAAGTTCACCAGCGCCGAGGAGCTGTGCGCCTACACCGACCTGTCACCGGACCGGGTGGACGAGCTCCGCGATCTGATGATCTTCAGCTGACCTGCGGGAGAATAGGCCCGTGCTGCTCAACGAGATCGCCGAGGTGTCCGCGACCGTGGCCGCTACCAGCGCCCGGCTGGCCAAGATCGGCGCGCTGGCCGTGGCGCTGCGCGAGGCGGGGCCGATCGAGGTGCCGATCGCCGTGGCGTACCTATCCGGGGAGCTTCCCCAGCGGCAGGTGGGGGTCGGCTGGGCGGCGTTGCGGGACGGGTTCCCGGCGGCGGCCTCGCCCACGCTGACGCTGACCGAGGTGGACGCCTGCCTGTCGGCCATCGGCGCGGTGGCGGGCAAGGGCTCGGCGGCTTTGCGCAAGGAGCTGGTCGGCTCGTTGTTCTCGCGCGCGACCGAGGGCGAGCAGCGGTTCTTGTTCGGCCTGCTCTCGGGTGAGCTGCGGCAGGGCGCGCTGGAGGGCGTCATGACCGAGGCCGTCGCGCGGGCGGCGTCGGTGCCCGCTGCGGAAGTCCGCCGGGCGATGATGCTGCGCGGGTCGCTGGGCGCCGTGGCGGCCGCCGCGCTGGCGGGGGGGAGCCCGGCGCTGGCGGCGTTCGGGCTAGAGGTTGGCTCGCCGGTGCGGCCGATGCTGGCGTCCAGCGCGCCGACCATCGAGGACGCGCTGGCCAAGCTCGGCGGGCCGGGTGTTACGGCGGCGGTCGAGTGGAAGCTGGACGGGATCCGCATTCAGGCCCATCTGCGCTCGGGCAGCGTACGGCTGTTCACCCGGACCCTGGATGAGATCACCGGGCGGCTCCCGGACGTGGCGGCCGTCCTCGGCACGCTGCCGGTCCGCGCGGCGGTCCTGGACGGTGAGCTGATCGCGCTGCGCGAGGACGGCAGGCCGCTGCCGTTCCAGGACACGGCGTCGCGGACCGCCACCCAGGACGTGGTCTGCCGAGGGGGTCCCGCTTTCGGTCTTCCTGTTCGACGCGCTGCACCTGGACGGGGCCGACCTGATTGACCTGCCCGACTGTTCGCGGCACGCCGAGCTGGCCCGGGTGGTGCCGCCCTCGCTGCTTATGCCGCGCCTGGTGACCGGCTCGGCCGAGGAGGCCACGGCGTTCTTCCGCGACGCGATCGCGCGGGGGCACGAGGGCGTCGTGGTCAAGTCCCTGGACACGCCGTACACCGCGGGCCGGCGCGGCGCCGGGTGGATCAAGGTCAAGCCGCGGCACACCCTCGACCTGGTGGTGCTCGCGGTCGAGTGGGGCCACGGGCGGCGCCGCGGCTGGCTGTCCAATCTGCACCTGGGGGCGCGGGACCCGGCCACGGGCGGTTTCGTCATGCTGGGGAAGACGTTCAAGGGGCTGACGGACGAATTGCTCTCCTGGCAGACGGAGCGGCTCCTCGCGCTGGAGGACCACAGCGATTCCTGGACGGTGTACGTCCGCCCGGAACTGGTGGTGGAGATCGCCTTCGACGGCGTGCAGCGCAGCCCCCGGTACCCGGGCGGGCTCGCGCTGCGGTTCGCCCGCGTGCTGCGCTACCGCGAGGACAAGACGGCCGCCGAGGCCGACACCATCGATACGGTGCGGGCGCTCGGTCCGGAGTAGGGTTGTTGCCAATCCGTGGTTCGGTAGGTGGAGGAGCAGGACCTGCGGGCCGTTCTGGATTGCGAAGGACGAGCGGTGCTGCGTTTCCAGCCAGGTGCCAGTCCGCTCAGCCCTGGACGTTCAGTTTCCTGATGGGATCCGTGGGCATGTCCGTCGCCTCGAGCAGTGCCAGCAGCTCGTCCCGTTCCGCCGCGGTCACCGGTGTGTTATGTGCGGCCAGCGATGCGGCCAGCTCGATCGTCAGTTCCCCGTACTCGCCGCCCTCGTCCATGAGCCGAATGCTCTCGAGGGTGTCCGGCGGGATGCGGTCCGCGAACCTGACCGGCAGCACTGACGCCCGGCGTGCGACCTCGTACCTGTCCATTAGGTCTCCTGGGGGTTCTTCACTACTCCGGGACCGCCGGGACGGGGCCAGCCGGTCCAGATAAGCCCATCGCTGGTTATCACCACGGCGATCTCCACATCGTCTCGCGTACCGCGCGCGAGCCACCGGCCGTTCCAGTTCTGATAGATCGGCGGCTGATCAGGCCGGTGCGCAACGTCGAGGATATTGTCCATGATCTTGCTGTCGTTCCAGCTGGCGGGAAACTCAGTCTTGCCGGGTTGGCCCACGCCATGCCGGTGGCCTCCGCCGCCGAACGCATCGCCATCAAGGATGTGTTTGGTGCGTTCCGACGTGACGCGGAGCGCGTCCAGCGGCGGCCGGTTCCCCGCGTCCACCGCGTCCCAGCCGATGCGCGTGTCAGGTTCCGTGCGCTGGCTGTCGCTCGCCGGGTCAGGCTTGCCGTCCGCGGCGCGAAGTGCCTCGTAGCACTCCGCTCGGGTCCGCACCTCGGCTGGCTCTGCTCGTGGCGTAGGAGCGTCATCGCCTGATCCCCAGTGCCGTTGAAGCCGCTCCGGCTTGACGTCGTTCGGCTCGTCTGCTCGATCGTCGTACCGGTCCAACGCCATTCGGCTCTCCAGGCATGCGACGATGAGTAGCTTAAGCATCACAATGTGTTTATATTAGGCGATACGGGGGCGGGGGAGAATTGATGATCGGGGTATGGTAATTGGTATGGCATCCAAGAAGGTGACCATCACGCTGGATGAGGCGCAGCTCGACCGGATCCGCGCACTGGTCCATGCGGGGACCGCCCCCACCGTGTCGGGGTTCGTCCAGCACGCTGTCGCCGTCGCCCTGGACGACGTCGCCGGGTGGGGTGCCCTGCTCGCTGAAGCCTTGCGGGAAACCGGCGGCGCGCTCTCGGACGACGAGCGCACCTGGGCCGATGAGATCCTCGGGGTCAGCCCCCCACGCAGGCCAGCGGCCTGATGCCGGGCGTCACCCTCGACGCGGGCGCACTGATCGCCCTGGACCGCAACGACCGCCGGGTGGTCGTGCTCCTCGCCCGCGCCCGCGAGACCGGCGCCCGCATCACGATCCCCGCGACCGCGCTCGCCCAGGCGATCCGGCGACCTGACCGGCAGGTCCGGCTCGCGCGCCTAGTCCGGCAGCCGACGATCGACGTCATCGCCCTGGACCGGGTCGATGCGACAAACGTCGGCAGGCTCCTGGCCGCCAGCGGGACCTCCGATATCACCGACGCCCACGTCGTAATCTGTGCCCGCCGCAGCGAACAGCACATCGTCACATCCGATCCCGACGATCTCCGATTCCTGGACCCAGCCGTCCGGCTGATCGCCCTCTAACAGATCGCGCGAAGTCATCCCGGGGTCGAGCCCGAAACCTATCTGCTGCCCCGGATCGCGGAACCGCCCTCAGCTACCCGGCCTGGCCGCTGCACGTCGGCGGGTAGCGGCCGGAACTGAAGCAGCCCTACCCGCCTATGTGGCCAGCCGTACCAGGTCCTCAACCCGTGGTTGCTGC
>CAWCJS010000011.1:0-234912 GCA_963795795.1 uncultured Actinomycetes bacterium
CGTAATGCCTCTCCCGGTTGGGTTGCCGCTTTGGTGGACCACCGGTTCAACCGGACCCGCTACGACGCCGAGCTGATGACGGCGGCGTTTGCGGCCCGGCTGCAAGACGCCACCGACCTGGACGCCGCCCAGGCCGACCTGTCCGCCACCGTCGACCGGGCGCTGCAGCCCGCGCACCTATCGCTCTGGCTCGCGAGCTGACCAGGATCTCGAGCTGCCGCCCTACAGCGCGGTCGACCTCCTACGCGGCGAGGCGCCAGAGTGTGTAGACGGCCTCGATTACAAGGCGGCAGGCCGCGCTAGCCAGGCGGGCCCTATTACTTCTTGTCGCGGCGCTTGGGGTCGCTGCGGAAGGCGGCGGGGACGTTGTTGTTGCCCTGGCTGGACGGGGGGAACTGCAGGCCCGGCTGGAGGCCGGGCAGGCCCTCGGCCAGCTTCTCGGCCAGGCCGGGGGGCAGGTTGCCCAATCCGCCGGCGCCGCCGAGGCCGGGCGGGATCGCGGGGGCCTTGGCACCTGCTTGGGCTCCCTCGCCGCGGGCGATCTCGGCGGCGCGCTGCGGGTTCCCGCTGCGGGCCGGCTTCTTCTTGCCCTTCTTGCCGCGGGCGTTCTTGCCGGCCGCGCCCCGCGCCCCGGGGAGCCTGGGCATGCCGGGGATACCGCCGGCGAACATCGCGCGCATCTGCTTCTGGCCCTCGAAGAAGTTCGTGACCAGCTGGGAGACCTCACCGACCGCGACGCCGGAGCCCTTGGCGATGCGGGCACGCCGGGAGCCGTTGATGATCTTCGGGTCGCGCCGCTCCTCCGGCGTCATGGACCGGACGATGGCCTCCGCGCGGTCCAGGTCCTTGTCGTTGACCTGGGATAGCAGCTCCCGGTTCTTCTGGGCGCCGGGCAGCATACCGAGCAGGTTCCCGATCGGCCCGAGCTTGCGCACCATGGACAGCTGCTCGACGAAGTCCTCGAGCGTGAAACCCTCGCCCGAGACGAGCCGCCCGGCCAGCGAGGCGGTCTGGTCGGCGTCGAACGCCTTCTCGGCCTGCTCGATCAGCGTGAGCACGTCGCCCAGGTCCAGGATGCGCCCCGCCATCCGGTCCGGGTGGAACAGGTCGAAATCCTCGAGCTTCTCGCCCGTGGACACGAACATGATCGGCCGGTCGGTCAGCTGCACGATGGACAGCGCCGCGCCGCCGCGCGCGTCACCGTCGGTCTTGGTCAGGACCACCCCGTCGTACCCGACCCCGTCCAGGAACGCCTGCGCGGTCGCCACCGCGTCCTGGCCGATCATCGCGTCGACGACGAACAGGACCTCGTCCGGCTCGGTGGCATCCCTGATGGCGATGGCCTGCGCCATCATCTCGGCGTCGACGCCCGTGCGGCCCGCGGTGTCGATGATGACCATGTTGTGCTGGCGGCGCCTGGCCTCGTCCAGCGACTGCCGGGCCACGGCCACCGGGTCGCCGACGCCGTTGCCGGGCGAGGGGGCGAACACCGGGACGCCGGCGCGTTCGCCGAGAACCTGGAGTTGCTGCACCGCGTTCGGCCGCTGCAGGTCGGCCGCGACCATCAGCGGCGTGTTCCCCTGGGCCTTCAGCCAGAGGGCGAGCTTGGCGGCCAGCGAGGTCTTACCTGAGCCCTGCAGGCCGGCCAGCATGATCACGGTGGGCGGGACCTTGGCGAACCGCAGGCGCCGGGCCTCGCCGCCGAGGATGCCGATCAGCTCCTCGTTGACGATCTTGACGATCTGCTGGGCCGGGTTCAGCGCGGCCGAGACCTCTTCGCCGCTGGCCCGCTCCTTGACCCGGGCGACGAACTGCCTGACGACCGGGAGCGCCACGTCCGCCTCGAGCAGGGCGATACGTATCTCCCGCATGGTCGCGTCGATGTCGGCCGCGGTTAGCCGACCCCGGCCGCGCAGTGCCGAAAATACCTGCGTCAACCGGTCAGAGAGGGTCTCAAACACCTAACCAGGCTACCGGTCGTCCGCGGTGGCCGGGTCCGGTCGCAGGGCCTGCAGGACCGCGGTCACGGTATCGGCGCGGAGCTGCTGGCCGGTCAGCGGCTGGCCGTCGCCGTCGGTTACGTAGAACACGTCGACGACCTCCGCGCCGAGCGTCTCCACCCGGGCCGCGCGCACGTCCAGGCCGCAGGCCCCGAGCGCGCGGCCGACCCGCCAGAGTAGCCCGGGCGCGTCGTGCGCCCGCACCTCCACCACGGTCGCGGTCTGCGAGGCCCCGTCGACCAGGCTCACCCGCGGCGCGGGAACCGCGGCACCGGCGCGCGGCCGGACGGCCCGCGCCCGGCGGTCCAGCCGCTCCTGCACGTCCAGCTGGCCTTGCAGCATCCGCCGCAGGTCCCCGGCTACCAGCGTCGCGTCCGGCGGGTCCCCGAACTCGGGCTCGACGTCGAACACCGTGACCGCCGTACCGCCGACGGAGGTGGCGTTGGCGCTGCGGACGGTCAGCCGGTGCGAGGCGAGCACCCCCGCCGCCCGCCACAGCAGGCCGGGCCGGTCGGGGGCGACCACGGTCACCTCCGATCCGCGCACCGTCGCCGCGGGCCCGCCGCCGGCGGCCAGCGCCAGCTGATCGGTGCGCAGCGGCGCGGGCTCGGGGGTCGCTTCCCCGGCCAGGACGGCCGCCACGCGACGCACGAGCTCGGCGACCAGGGTGGACTTCCAGTCGTTCCACGCGGCGGGCCCGGTCGCCTGGCCGTCGGCGATGGCCAGGGCGTGCAGCAGTTCGAGGAGTGCGCGGCTGCGCACGACGCACGCCACCTGCGTGACGGTGACCGGATCGTCCAGGTCGCGCCTGGTGGCGACCATGGGCAGCAGGAGGTGATGCCGGACGGCCGCGGCGACGAGTTCGACGTCCGGGTCCGGCAGGCCCATCCGCCGGGCCGCATCGCGGGCGACGATCTCACCGGTGATGCTGTGATCACCGGGCCAGCCCTTGCCGATGTCGTGCAGGAGGGCCGCGAGCAGGAGCAGGTCCGGCCGGGCGACCTCACGGGTCAGCGCGGCCGCGTGCGCGGCGGTCTCGGCCAGGTGGCGGTCCACGGTGAACTTGTGCAGCGGATTGCGCTGGGGCCGGTTCCTGACCCGCTCCCAGTCCGGGAGCAGCGCGGCGACTAGGCCCTCGGTGTCGAGGGCCTCCCACACGCCGATGGCGGCTGGCCCCGCGCCGAGCAGCGCTAGCAGGGCGTCGCGCGCCGGGGCGGGCCACGGCACGGGCAGCGGCGGGCACTGGGTCAGCCGGGCCAGCGTCCGCGGCGCCAGCGGCAGCCCGGCCTGGGCGGCGGCCGCCGCGGCGCGCAGCACGAGCACGGGATCACGGGCCGGGTCGGCGGCGCGGGCGAGCACCACCTCGTCGTCCTGCTCCACCACGCCGTCAGCCAGCGGGCTTCGGTCCCAGGGGCGCCCACGGCGCGGCCGGCGCGAGCGCAGCCGGGCCGCCTCGCGGAAGGCGTGATCGGCCGCGTAGGCGACGGTGCGGGCCGCGCCGGCCAGGATCCGCAGCAGCACGTCCCCGTCGAGCAGGCCGAGCGCGCGGGCCACCTCGTCCTGCTCCTCGAGCACCAGGCGGTCCTGGCGCCGCCCGGTGACCTCGTGCAGCACGTGCCTGGTGTCGAGGATCTGCTCGTACGCCGTGCGGACCTTGGGCCCGGGCGCCGGGCCCACCCACGCGGCGGCCACCGCCTGGATGGCGTGCACGTCCCGCAGCCCGCCCCTGGCCTCCTTCAGGTCCGGCTCGAGCAGGAAGGCGAGCTCGCCCATCACCCGGGCTCGCTCGTCGTGGGCGGCGCGCAGCTCGGCCAGCCTGGCCGGGGCGTCCGCCCGCCAGTCCTCAAGCGCCCCGGCGCGCAGCCGCTGCGTCAGGTCCGGGTCGCCGCCTACGTGCCGGGCGGACAGCAGCCCGAGGGCGACCTTCAGGTCGCCGCGCGCGACCCTCCTGGCCTGCGGGACGGTGCGGACCGCGTGGTCGAGCTCGACGCCCGAGTCCCACACCGGGTACCAGATCCGGTCGGCGAGGCTGGCGATGTCGTCGCGCCCGCTGTGCAGGAGCAGCACGTCCAGGTCGCTCTTGGGCAGCAGCTCCCGGCGCCCGTACCCGCCAACCGCCACCAGCGCGACCCCCGGCTCGGCCCCCAGCAGCCCGGCCAGCCACTCGTCGGTGAGGCCGGTCCGGCGAGTCCGGTCCGCGGCGAACGACTTCAAGACGCTCGGTCAGATCGCGTCCGGTCCGCGCTCTCCGGTGCGGACGCGCGCCACGGTCTCCACGGGGACCGACCAGACCTTTCCGTCGCCGATCCGGCCGGTCTGCGCCGCCTTGACCACGACCTCGATCAGGTCGTCGGCGTCCTCGTCCTCGCAGAGGACCTCGATCCGGACCTTCGGCACCAGGTCGACCTGGTACTCGGCGCCGCGGTACACCTCGGTGTGCCCCCGCTGCCTGCCGTACCCGCTGGCCTCGGTGATGGTCAGGCCCCGGACGCCGAACGCCTGCAGCGCGGCCTTGACGTCATCCAGCTTGAACGGCTTGATGACCGCGGTGATCAGCTTCATGACGGGTGTCCCTTCGCCGGTACTGCTCCGAGGTTCCGGCACCGAGGTTTCACCGGGCCGTTCGGCATGTGTCGCCGACGTGAAACACCGGACCCCGTGTTACGGCCGTGTTTCGCCGCTTCGGCGGCCGGGTTAGCCGAGGATGGCGTCGACGAAGGCCTCGGGGTCGAAGGGGGCCAGGTCGTCCGGGCCCTCGCCGAGGCCGACCAGCTTGACCGGGACGCCGAGCTCGCGCTGCACGGCGATGACGATCCCGCCCTTGGCGGTGCCGTCGAGCTTGGTCAGCACGATGCCGGTGATGTCGACCACCTCGGCGAACACGCGCGCCTGGCGGAGCCCGTTCTGCCCGGTGGTGGCGTCGAGGACCAGGAGCGCCTCATCGACCGGGGCCTTCTTCTCCACCACGCGCTTGACCTTGCCGAGCTCGTCCATCAGCCCGACCTTGGTATGCAGCCGCCCCGCGGTGTCGATGATGACCGCGTCGACTCCGGACTCGATGCCCTCGGTCACCGCCTCGAACGCCACGCTGGCCGGGTCGGCGCCGTCCCGGTCGGCGCGCACCGTCTTGGCCCCCACCCGTTCGCCCCAGGTCTGGAGCTGGTCGGCGGCCGCCGCGCGGAACGTGTCGGCGGCGCCGAGCAGGACGGTCTCCCCGTCCCCGATCAGCGCGCGCGCGAGCTTCCCGCAGGTCGTCGTCTTGCCGGTGCCGTTCACGCCCACCATGAGGATCACCGCGGGCACTCCCCCGTGCGGCGAGGTGTGCAGCGTCCTGTCCTCGTCGCCGAGCTGGGTGAGCAGTTCGGCGCGGAGCAGCCCGCGTACCTCGCTGGCCCCTCGCGTGCCGAGGACCTTGACCTTGGTCCGCAGGTCATCGACCATCGCCCGGGCGGGCGCCACGCCCACGTCGGCGGTGATGAGGACCTCTTCGATCTCGTCCCAGGTCTCGTCGTCCAGCCGGTCCCGCGACAGCAGGTTCAGCAGGGCTGTGCCCATCGAGGTCTGCGAGCGGGCGAGTCTGGCCCGCAGCCGGACCATCCGGCCCGCGGAGGGCGGCGGGCGCTCGACCTCCAGGATCGCCGCCGTGGGCGCCGCTGACCCGGTGGCCTGGTCGGCGGAGTCTGCGCTACCGGACGCGGGCGCGGTGCCGGAGACTCCGGCGGGCGGCGCGGACGGTGGGGTCACGGCGCGGCCGCGGCGAGGCCGCACGAACAGCAGCCATCCGCCGCCGGCCAGCGCCAGGACCGCGAGGACGACAATCAGGATTACGTATTCCATCAGGGTCACAGTCTGGCAGACCCGGCCCGGTGCCGGAGCCATGGGGGCGAGCGATCAGGTCCTGCGTTAGGGGCGATTACCGGGCTCATCGGCCCGGCCAGCTGCGGCGGAAGTCGGCCGGGCCGACGTAGGCGACCAGCGCGTCGTCGTCGCGGGGCTGCCAGAGGACGACCCACGACTCGTCGTCGTACTGGCCGCGGACCGGGACCAGCCACACGGTGTGCCCTCCGGCGGTGCGCAGCGACCGGTGCCGGGCCTGAGCCGAACCCGGATGCTCGGTGACCAGGTCCAGGACGTCCCAGATCGCGTCCACGAACCTGGTGTTCGAGGAGTCCTTTTCCAGGAGGTCCAGGACTTCGGAGGCCGCCGACGAGAAGAGCAGGTTCACCGCGGCGGCCGGTGCGGACGGGAGCGCCGCGAGCCGGTGTCGGGGTGGTCAAGGAATTCGTCGATCTTCCTTGACGTCTCGACGGCGGCGAGCAGCCGGGCCTGGGCCGCAGACATGACCACTGCGGGGGTGAGCACGATGGTTCCGTCCTCCTCGACGTCGACGAGGTAACGGTCGTGCTCGGCTAGCGCACCCAGGCTGATCCGCCGGCGCGAATCCACCTCGAGCACGCTCTGCTTGTCCTTTTCCATAATGCCGGATTGTATCAAAGGGGCAAGACGGCAATGGGGTATTGACGGTGTGGTTCATGGGCGCAGTGGTTCATGGGCGCAGTGGTTCATCGCCGCCGCGATCGGAGGGCCCGGCGGGCGAGCCCGAGGGTGATCCTCAGGTCACCGTCGTCGAGCAGGTAGGCGACTACGCCGAAGACCAGGATCGCGCAGGCGGCCGCGGGGACCGCCAGGGCGAAGGCCTGAAGCTTGCCGGTCACCGGCGCGGCGAGGCTGACGGCGACGCCGGCCGCGGCCCCGGCCGCTCCGGCGCTCAGCCCGGCCAGCGCCGCATGAGTGACGCCCTGCACGGCGGCCGCGCCGCAGATCCGGCGGGTGGCCACCACCATCGGGACGGCCACGACGGTCTGGCCGATGGTGTTGCCCAGGGCGAGCGCGGCGACCACCAGGCGGGGCGGGGCCAGCTCGGCCAGGATCACGTCGGCCACGATGACCAGCAGCCAGCTCCCGGCCAGCCCCACGGCGGCCATCTTCAGGCGCCCGAGGACGAACATGACGCGCGAGGTGTTCGCGATCACCGTGGCTCCGGCCACACCGGGAGCCAGCACCGCGAACGCCTCGATCAGTTCCGGTACCTGACCGGATTGCTTGGCCAGGACGTGGGCGGCGGGCACGGTGACCGCTGCCATCACGGCCGTGGCCAACCACGAGGTGAGCAGGGCCACCCGGGTGGAGCCGGCGCAGGTCCGGTCGAAGACCGGGCCCTCACGCGCGGACAGGACCGGGAAGGCGCTGGTCACGATCGACAGGGCCAGGACCGCCGACACCGAGCTGAACACCTGCGAGGCGTAGTTGAACAGAACGATCGCGCCGGTCTCCCCCCGCCCGTTGGCCAGGGTGATGTTCACGACGCTGGCCGCGTCGATGACAATGAGCTCGCCGACGCCGACGATGGCCAGGCCGCCCGCGCGGCGCGCTACCCCCGGGGGGAACCGCACGGTCGGCCGCAGGCGCAGGCGCAGCCGCCAGGTGGGCAGGATGGCGACCACGACCAGGGCGGCGACGCCCAGCGTGGTCCCGGTAGCGAGGACCAGCTCCGCATCCAGGGGCAGCCGGGCCAGGGGCAGACCGTGATCCAGGGGCACGAAGGCGAGGTAGCAGGAGATCAGGACCAGGCTGGAGATGGCCGGGCCGAGGGTCGGCGCGGCAAACCGGCGGTAGGCCTGCAGCAGCCCGTACAGGACGACCGAGAGGCCGTACAGCAGCGCCTGCGGGGCGAACACCTGGAGCAGGGTCGTGGTGTCGGCGACCATGTCGGCCCGGGCGCAGTGCGCGTGGGCGTTGGCCGGGTTGAGCAGCGAGGCGATCGGGCCGGCGGCCGCCGCGATGGCCAGCGTGAGCGGGACCAGGATGATGACGGACCAGGTCAGCAACGCGGAGGTGGTCTGGCTGACCAGCGCCCGGTCCGCCGGGTCGTCGGCCGCCCGCTCGGCCGACCGGGCCAGCACCGGGACCATCGCGCTGGTCAGCGCCCCGCCCAGGACCAGCTCGTACAGCAGGTTGGGGACCTGGTTCGCGGTGACGTAGGCGGTGCCGAGGCAGCTCGCGCCGATCGTCTGCGAGAACACGAGGGTCCGGACCAGGCCGAACAGGCGCGAAACGATCGTCAGGCCCGCGATGACCGCGGCTCCGCGGGCGATGCCCGCGCCGAGCGGCGCTCCCAGGTCCGGGTCCGTCACGTCGGCTCCAGCGCCGGTCGGCACGAGGGGGACCGGTATAAGGCGGACTGCCGGGAGGCGATCCGCTGGCTGATCACGGTGGACACGCCGTCGCCGCGCATCGAGATGCCGTACAAGGCGTCGGCGGCTTCCATCGTGCGCCGCTGGTGGGTGATCACGATGAGCTGGGAGCTCTCGCGCAGCTCGTCGAACACCCCGAGCAGGCGCTGCAGGTTGGTGTCGTCCAGCGCCGCCTCCACCTCGTCCAGCACGTAGAACGGCGAGGGGCGGGCCTTGAAGATCGCGAACAGGTAGGCGATGGCGGTCAGCGACCGCTCCCCGCCGGACAGCAGCGACAGCCGCTTGACCTTCTTGCCCGGCGGCCTGGCCTCGATCTCGATCCCGGTGGCCAGCATGTCGTCCGGCTCGGTCAGCACCAGGCTGCCCTCACCGCCAGGGAACAGCCGGGCGAACAGCTGCTCGAACTCGCGGGCGGTGTCGGCGTACGCGGAGGCGAACACCTCCTGCACCCGGTCGTCGACCTCCTTGACCACGGTGAGCAGGTCACGCCGGGTCTTGCGCAGGTCGTCCAGCTGGGTGGCCAGGAACGTATGCCGCTCGCTCAGCGCCTCGTACTCCTCCAGGGCCAGCGGGTTGACCTTGCCGAGGCGATCGAGCTGGCGCTGGGCGTCGGCGGCGCGGCGTTCGGCTTCGGTCCGGTCGTAGCGCGACGTCGCGCCTGATTCGTCGCCGATGACCGGCACGGGAACCGCCGGGCCGTACTCGGCCACCAGCGCGTCCACCTCGACCCCGAACTCCTCCAGGGCGTGCTCGGACAGCTGCGCGAGGCGCAGCCGGTGCTCGGCCCGGGCGATCTCGGTGCCGTGCGCCGTGTTCACGACGGTGTCGAGGTCCGCGGCGAGCTCGCGGACCCGGGCCCGGATGGCCTTCAGCTCTCCGGCTCCGCCGGTGCTCACGCCTTCGGCCTCGGTCCGCCGGGCCAGCGCCTGCTTAACCGAACGCTCCGCCGCCTCGACCGCGTACCGCGCGCCCAGCGCCACGGCGCGGGCCGCGGCGGCCTGGGCGGTACGCCGCGCGCGGCGCTGCGCCGCGCGCTCGCGCGCCTTGCGCTCGGCGGCCGCGGCCGCGGCCAGTGAGCCGGCCCGGCCGCTGATGGCGCGTAGCCGCTCCTCCGCGGTGCGGACCTCCAGCCTGGCCTCCATCTCGGCCTCCCGGGCCGCGGCGCAGCGCTTGGCCAGATCCTCCCGGGGCGCGCCGAGATCGTCCGGCGACTCCAGCGGCTCGTCGGCCTCGGCCTCGGCGGCCGCCAGGTCCTGCCGGAGCTTGGCCAGCTTGGCCTGGCCCTGCTCGGCGGCCAGCCGGGCGGCCTCGATGGCGCGGTCCAGGCGGCCGGCCTCGTCGCGTTCGGCCCGGGCCGTGCCCGCCAGCCGACCGAGGCGCCCGGAGGTCTCGGCCGCCGCCGAGTCGGCCTGCTGCAGGCGCGCGAGTGCCTCGGCCACCGAACCCCTGGCCTCGTCCTCGGCCTGGGCCGCGGCCGCTAGCTGCCCGGCCGCCTCCTCGCACCGCCGCTGCGCGCCGGCCAGGCCGGCCGCGGCCTCTTCCGCCGCCGCCCGCTGCTCGAACAGGTTCTGCGGCCGTGCGCCGCCGCCCTGCGCCCAGCGCGACCCGAGCAGGTCGCCGGCGCGCGTCACGGCCCGGATTTCGGGGTGGTCCCGGACGATCCGGCGGGCCTCGTCCAGGTCGGCGGCGATCACGACGTCGCGCAGCAACGCCGCGGCGGCCTGTGCCAGCCCGCCCGGCGCGCGGACCAGGTCGACGGCGCGGAACGGGCCCTCGCCATGACCTGGAGGGGCAGTCGGGCTAGGAGTGTCGGATGGGCTTGTTGTGACAGCTGAGATGAGGGCAGTGAGGTCATCGGCGCTGGCGGGGTCGGCGAGGTTGACCAGGGCGGCGGGATGGTCGGGATCTTCGGGACTCGCGGGGCTGGCGGCGGCGATGACCAGGGCGGCACTACCCGCGTCGTCGCGGCGAAGGGAGGAGAGGATCTCGGCGGCGGCGTCCAGGCTGCTCACCGCGATCGCGTCGGCGGCGGCGCCCAGGGCGGTGGCGATCGCGACCTCGAAGCCCTCGGCCACCCGCAGCCGCTCGGCGAACGAGCCGAGGACGCCCGCGAACCGCTCGGGGTCGCCGAGCAGCGCCGCGGAGGCGTCGACGCCGCGCCGCGCAGCCTCGGCCAGCGCCTCGGCGCGCGCCCGCAGGGCGGCCAGCTCGCGGGCTGCTTCGCGTTCTGCGGCGCGGATAACCACCGTTCGTTCGGCCTGATTCGACAGGATTTTGGCGGCCTGCTCGTGCGCGGTGGCCAGCTCGCTACGGTCTTCGCCCCGGTCGTCGGCCTGCTCGCGCGCCTCGTCGTGCTCCTGCTGAGCGCGTTCGGCGCGTTGCTTCGCCTCGGCGGCGGAGGCAGACAGGCGGTCCAGTTCCTCTTGCGCGGCGGCGCCGCGGCTGGCGACCGCGCTGACCTGCTCGCGCAGCCGGGTCAGCTGGCCGGCCCGGGCGGCGGCGGCCTTGGCGCCCTCGGCGATGCGGCGTTCGGCGGCGGAGAGCTCGGCCTCGGCCGCCGTACGCTCGGCGACGGCACCGGTCAGGACCTCGCGGCCCGCCGCCAGGCGCGTGGTCAGCCCCTCTTCCTCCTCGCGCAGCTCGGCGGCCTGCCGGTCCAGTTCGTCGGGGTCGCGCCCGGGGCGTTCGGTGTCGGCCTGCTCGGTCAGCAGGCTGTGCCGCTGCGCGGCCAGGTTCTGCGTGCTGTGGAGCCGCTCGGCCAGCGAGGACAGGGCGAACCAGGTCTCCTGCGCGCGGGCCAGTTCCTCGGCGGCGTGCTGCGCCGCCTGATCGAGCTCGGTCTCCGAGGTCCTGGCCAGGGCCAGGTCCCGCTCGAGTACGGCCCGCCGGGCCGCGACGGCCGCCTCGTCCGCCTCATCCCGCTGCAGGTCGGCCGCCAACGTGACGTAATCGTCGGCCAGCAGCCTGAGCTTGGCGTCCCGTAGCTCGGCCTGGATGACGGCCGCCTTCCTGGCCATCTCGGCCTGCCTGCCGAGGGGCTTGAGCCGGCGGCTCAGCTCGGCGGTGAGGTCGACCAGGCGGGTCAGGTTGGCCTGCATCGCCTCGAGCTTGCGCAGCGCCTTCTCCTTGCGCCTGCGGTGCTTGAGGACGCCGGCCGCTTCCTCGATCAGGGCGCGCCTGGCCTCGGGGCCCGCGTGCAGGATGTCGTCGAGCTGGCCCTGCCCGACGATCACGTGCATCTCCCGGCCCAGGCCCGAGTCGGACAGCAGTTCCTGGACATCGAGCAGCCGGCAGTGGTCACCGTTGATGGCGTACTCGCTCTGCCCGGACCTGAACATCAGACGGCTGAGGGTGACCTCGGTGTACTCGATGGGCAGGGCGCCGTCGCTGTTGTCGATGGTGAGCGTCACCTCGGCGCGGCCGAGCGGCGGGCGCGAAGTGGTGCCGGCGAAGACGACGTCCTCCATCTTGCCGCCGCGTAGCGACTTGACCCCCTGCTCGCCCATCACCCAGGACAGGGCGTCGACGACGTTGGACTTGCCCGAGCCGTTCGGCCCGACCACGCAGGTGATGCCGGGCTCGAGGCGGAGCGTGGTGGCGGAGGCGAACGACTTGAAGCCGCGCATGGTGAGGCTCTTCAAGTACACGGGCCGCCCCTCCTCTCCGCTCCCCGCACCTTACCGCCCCGTGGCGCTCCAAACGCCGAGCCGCGCCCGGCCGCCGGAGCCGACGGGAGCGGGCATGGCGGGCCCGCTGAGCGTCCCCGGGAGACATTCAGGCATGCGCGCCATTATTGATGCCAGTGTGACAATTGGCAGATAACGAGGGGGTATACAACGAAGGAGGGGCGTCGCCCAGGACGCCCCTGATTCGTTCGTTACCGCTTGCCTCGTCCGCGAGCGCCCTAGTGGGCGAGCGCTGGCTCGCGATCCGTTACCAGCAGGTCCTCATGCTCGTGCGTCTCTAGCGCAAGTGCGTCGTTCTCTTCCTGGAGCCGGACAAGCTCGGCTTCCAGGTCACGTACTCGCTGCTGGAGGCGGCGCATCTCGGAAACCAGCCGGGGGTCGGGACCGCCGACGTGGCCGAATAGAGCCTTCGCCATTGTTAAAGGTCCTCCACGCTGAGTGACCAGAGTGGGCACATTCTTTTACCCGCGCGCGACCGCGCGCAATCAACGTTTCTCAGTTTCTCACCGGAGGGGTTTCCTGGTCAAGTTGAGGGCGCATCGGCCGCCGGTTATACACCTTATCACCCAGAACAAGGGGTTTGCCTGGCGGGCGCGGGCGGGGTTCTGCCCGCGGGTGCTGAGACGGGGCTGGGCCGCTGGTCAGAGGCAGGCGCAGCGGGAGGCTGGGCCCCTGGTCAGAGCGGGGGCGGCGGGAGGCTGGGCCGCTGGTCAGAGGCGGGGGCGGCGGGGGCGGGGCTGGCAGTGGGGGCAGCTGTAGGAGGAGCGGTTCATGAACGGGTCGCGCCTGATCGGGGTGCCGCACGCGCGGCATTCCTCGCCCTCGCGGCCGTAGACCGCGAGCGACCGGTCGAAGTAGCCGCTCTCGCCGTTGACGTTGACGTACAGGCTGTCGAACGAGGTCCCGCCGACGGCGAGGGCTTCGGCGAAGATCTCGCGCACCGCCTCGAGGAGCCGGGAGATCTCGGGGCCGTTCAGCGTCTCCGTCGGCCTGGCCCAGTGCAGGCGGGCCCGCCACAGCGCCTCGTCGGCGTAGATGTTGCCGATCCCGCTGACCAGCGACTGATCGAGCAGGGCGCGCTTGACCCCGGTATGCCGGGCACGCAGCCGGCGGGCCAGCGCGGCCGAGTCGAAGGCGGGCTCGAGCGGGTCGGGGGCGATGTGCGCGATCGGGCCGGGGAGTTCGGCCCCGTCGCGGGCCACCAGCATGTGACCGAACGTCCGCTGGTCGGTGAACCGCAGGTCGGGGCCCCCGTCGCGGAAGGTGAACCAGATCCGCACGTGCGGCGAGAGCGGGCGGTCCGGCTCGCCCACGAGGAGCTGGCCGCTCATGCCCAGGTGCGCGAGCAGGGCGTCCTCGCCCGCCGACAGCCACAGGTACTTGCCGCGGCGCCTGGCCCCGCCGAGCGTACGCCCGGCCAGCGCGGCCTCGAAGTCGGCCGGCCCCAGCACGTGCCTGCGGACGGCCCGCGGGTGCAGGACGCGCACGGTGTCGATGGCCCGGCCCACCACGTGGTGCTCCAGGCCGCGGCGGACGGTCTCGACCTCAGGCAGCTCGGGCATGGCTCACCGGCCCGGGGCCGGACCGCCCGCTGACCCGCCTTCGTCGTCCCCGGGGTCGTCCTGGGGGTCCTTGGGTCGGTCGCCGTTACCCGCCGCGGCGCCGGATTCGGCGGTGATGGCGTTCCAGGCCGCCTCGGCCGCCTGCTGCTCGGCCTCTTTCTTCGAGCGCCCGCTGCCGGAACCGAGCTCGCGGCCGCCGATCCTGACCACGGCGCGGAACGACTTCTGGTGGTCGGGCCCGCTCTCCTCGACCTGGTAGTCGGGGACGCCGAGCATCTGGGCGGCGGTGAGCTCCTGCAGGGAGGTCTTCCAGTCCAGGCCCGCGCCCAGCCGGGCCGACCGCTCGATGACGGGGTCGAACAGGCGATGGACCAGGTCGCTCGCCGCGGCCAGGCCGCAGTCGATGTACACCGCGCCGATGACCGCCTCCAGGGTGTCGGCGAGGATCGACGACTTGTTCCGGCCGCCGGTGACCTCCTCGCCGCGGCCGAGCCTGATGTAGGCCCCCAGGCTCAGTTCCCGCGCCACCTCGGCCAGCGCGCGCATCTGCACCACGGCGGCGCGGAGCTTGGCCAGCTGCCCCTCGGGGAGGTTGGGGTAGTCGCGGAACAGCGTGTCGGTCACGACGAGCCCGAGGACTGAGTCACCGAGGAACTCCAGCCGCTCGTTGGTGGGCGGGTTGGCGTTCTCGTACGCGAAGGAGCGGTGCGTAAGCGCGCGTTCGAGCGAGGCGGGGTCGACCGGCACGCCCAGGGCGTCCCGGAGTCCGGCGGGATTCCTCCCGGCGTGGCCCCCCTCGCATGACTGGCTCACGACGCCGCGTCCTCCTCCCTCAACCTCCTCAGGCCGGGGTGATCACCTGGCGGCGGCGGTACGTGCCGCACGTCGGGCAGGCCCTGTGCGGCAGCTTGCGCTCGTGGCACTGCGGGCAGTCCACCAGCGCGGGGGCGGTGGTCTTCCAGTTCGCGCGTCGCGATCGGGTATTGCTGCGGGACATCCTCCGCTTGGGAACCGCCACGTCAGCCCTCCTGTAGGTCGATGGCGCTGGCGCGCCGGGGTTGGTCCGGTGTTGCTTGGTCGTCCAATTGCTTCAGGCCGTCCCACCGCGGGTCCGGCGCGTCCTCGTGCCGGTGGCCAGGTCCCGCGTCGGCCAGCGGTACCCCGCACTCGATGCACAGTCCGGGGCAGTCGTCCCGGCACAGCGGTGCAATCGGCAGCGCGAGCACCACCGCGTCGCGGAGGGCCGGCTCCAGGTCGAGCAGGTCGCCGTCGAGGTAGCGTGCCTCGTCGTCCTGCGCCTCGTGTTCGTGTTCGTCGTACCGGGCGGGCCGGTCATGGTGGCGGCGCCCGTCCCGGGCCTGGCCCGCACCCTGCGGTCGCCCGGGAGGGTAAAGGTAGAGCTCGGTGAAGCTGGCCGTGACCGAGCTAGACACCGGGCCCAGGCACCGCGCACACTCGCCAGCGAGTGGCGCGGTCACCGACCCGGTGACGAGCACGCCCTCGGCCACCGCCTCGAACTTAAGGTCAAGTTCTGCGGCGGCGCCTTCGGGGACGCCGATGAGCTCAAGGCGCAGGTCAGCGGGGGCCGGCACGGTGAGCTTCTGGCTTCGCGCGGAGCCCGGCTGGCGGCCGAGCGAGCGCATATCAAAAACAAGCGCGCCGCGAGGTGTGCTTGTGCGTGTAGTGGGCATGACAGTGTACTCATCGATAGCGTGGGGAACCGAGCGCCCAGCCTACCGGGGGCACGCGGTATTCCCAACTTGACCACGCAAAGCCCCTGACGAAGGCGTTAGGTCACTCCGCGGCGAGGCGCTCGCCGAGCCGGGATAGGACGATGTCGGGCACTAGGCCGCTGACGTCCCCGCCGTACGTAGCGATCTCCTTGACCAGGCTGGAGCTGAGGAAGGAATACAGCGGGTTGGTGGTCATGAACAGCGTCTCGACCTTGGCCATCCGGTAGTTCATCTGCGCCATTTGCATCTCGTACTCGAAGTCGCTGACGGCGCGCAGGCCCTTGATGACCGCGCTGACCCCGTTGGTGGCGCAGAAGTCGACCAGCAGGCCGTGGAACCTGTCGATCTTCACGTTGCCGTAGCGGGCGGTGACCTCGCGGAGCATCTCCACCCGCTCGTCGACGGTGAACAGGCTCTTCTTGGTCACGTTGATCAGGACCGCCACGATCACCTCGTCGTAGATCCCGGCGGCGCGGCCGATGATGTCGAGGTGCCCCATGGTGACGGGATCGAACGAGCCCGGACAGACGACGCGGTGCACGCTGTGTGCCCCTTTCACTCTTCAGGGGTCTCTGCGGCCAGACCGTACCAGAAGGTCGCCTCGCCGTACCGGCGGGCCCGGTCCTGGACGTAACCCGCCGGCCAGTGCACCGGCCCGGACCGGGTCGCACGCTCCACGATGACCAGCGCTCCGGGCGCGAGCCAGGCCCGGTCCGCGAGCGCGGTCAGCATCGCGGATAGCTCCGCGCCGTCCAGCGCGTACGGGGGGTCGGCAAACACGACGTCGTACCTGGCGTCTCCAGCGCCCGGGCCGCGCTCGCGCGTGAGCACGCGTTCCACCCGATCGACGAGCACTTCGGCGCCGGGCAGGTCGAGCGTCGCGACGTTCTCTTTTATGACGCGCCCGGCGCGGGCCCCGGCTTCCACCAGCAGGACGTGTCCGGCGCCCCGGGACAGGGCCTCCAGGCCGACCGCGCCTGATCCCGCGTACAGGTCGAGCACGCGGGTCCCGGCCAGCGACCCGACGATCGAGGAGATGGTGGCGAACAGCCCTTCCCTGGCGCGGTCGCTGGTCGGCCTGGTCTCCCGCCCGCCCGGGACGGCCAGGCGCCGCCCGCCCGCCTCGCCCGCGATGACACGTGCCACCCCATCAGTGTGCACTCTGCGGCCCGGCCCGGCGGGCTAGGTCTTGTCCAGGTATTCGGCCTGGACGCCGAGCAGGTCGTCGATGGCGGCGCGCAGCGCCGGGTGGCCGGCCAGGTCGGGATCGCCCGCCACCACCGCCGTGGCGTCCTCCCTGGCCTGCCTGATCAGGTCCTCGTCGTCAAGGAGCCTGAGCAGCCGCAGGCTGGACTGCCGCCCGGCCTGCGCGGCACCCAGCACGTCACCCTCCCGGCGCTGCTGAAGGTCCAGCCGGGACAGCGCGAACCCGTCGAGGGTGGCGGCCACCGCGTCCAGGCGCTCCCGCGCCGGGCTCGCGGGCGGCGCCTCGGTCACCAGCAGGCACAACCCGGCCGCGGCCCCCCGGCCCACCCGCCCGCGGAGCTGGTGCAGTTGGGAGACGCCGTACCGCTCGGCGTCCATGATCACCATCACGGTGGCGTTCGGCACGTCGACGCCGACCTCGATCACGGTGGTCGCCACCAGGACGTCGAGGCGGCCGGCCGAGAACTCGCGCATCACCCGGTCCTTCTCCTCCGGGTGCAGCCTGCCGTGCAGGATGCCCAGGCGCAGCCCGGCCAGCGGCCCCGCCTCCAGGGCCGCGGCCACGTCGAGCACGGCCAGCGGCTGGCGCCGACCCTCGGCGACGCCGCGCGGGAGGCCGCCGGGTGAGTCTTGGTCGCCGAGGTCGTCTCCTTCGGAGTACTCCGTCCCGTCGGTGTCGTCTCCGGTAGCGGCGGAGTCCCCGATGCGCGGGCAGACGACGTAGGCCTGCCGATGATGGCCGACTTCCTCCCTGACGCGTTCCCAGGCCCGCTCGAGGAACCGCGGCTTGTCGGCCGCGGGCACCACGTGCGTCGCGATGGCCGACCGCCCGGCGGGCAGCTCGGTCAGCGTGGAGGTCTCCAGATCGCCGTACACGGTCATGGCGACCGTCCTGGGAATCGGCGTCGCGGTCATGACCAGGACGTGCGGCCGGTTGTCCGCCGCCTTGGCGCGCAGCGCGTCCCGCTGCTCCACGCCGAACCGGTGCTGCTCGTCGATCACGACCAGGCCGAGGTCGGCGAACTGGACCTGCTCCTCGAGCAGCGCGTGCGTCCCGATGACGATGCCCGCGTCGCCGGTGAACACGTCGGCCAGGGCCGCGCGCCTGGCCGCGGCGCCGACCGACCCGGTGAGCAGGGCGACCCCGGTGGCGTGTTCGGCCGAGCCGAGCTGCCCGCGCCGCGCGAGCGGCCCGAGCATGTCGCTGACCGACCGGTAGTGCTGCTGGGCCAGTACCTCGGTCGGCGCCAGCAGCGCCGCCTGCCCGCCCGCGTCCACCACCTGGAGCATGGCCCGGACCGCGATGACCGTCTTGCCCGAGCCGACCTCGCCCTGCAGCAGCCGGTGCATCGGGTAGGCGCAGGCCAGGTCGACCGCGATGGTCTCGCCCACCGCCACCTGCCCCGCCGTGAGCGTGAACGGCAGCGCGGCGTCGAAGTCGTCCGCGATGCCGTCGGGAACGGGCGGGCGCGGCATGGCCGGGAGGGCGGCGGCGGCGAGCCGGCGCTGCGCCAGCGCGGCCTGCAGCGTGAAGGCCTCGTCCCATTTGAGGCGCTTCCTGGCCCGGACGAGGTCGGCCTGATCAAGGGGCTTGTGGATGGCGCGAATCGCCTCGGCCCGCCCGACCAGCCCGTACCGTTCCCTCAGCTCGGCGGGGAGCGGGTCCTCCCCCGCGTCCAGCGTGCCGAGGACGGTCTTGACCGCCTTGGCCAGGCTCCAGGAGCTGAACTTGGCGCTGGCCGGGTACACCGGGAGCATCTCGGCGACGAACTCGGCGGCCAGTTCGGCGGTCACATCGGAGCCCGGCTGGACGCCGGGGAGCAGCTCGCACTCCGGGTGGACCAGCTGGCGTTGGCGACGGAAGGTGGACACGGTGCCCGCGAACATGCCGAGGCTGCCGGGCACGAGCGGGCGGAGGTAGCCGGGCCTGAAGTTGCCCTTAAAGAAGAACGTCAGCACCAGCTTGGCTCGTTCGTCGGTGACCACGACCTCGGTCCGGCCGCGACGGCCCTGGCCCGGCAGCGAGGGCAGCGGGTGATCGCGTACCGATTCCACCCGCGCGAGCACGGTGACGTGGTCGCCGTCACGCAGCGAGGCCAGGTCCGTGAGCTCGCCGCGGGTGTAGTAGCGCCGAGGGTAGTGGCGGAGCAGGTCGCCGACGGTGCGCAGGCCAAAGGTGGTCTCGAGCGCCTTGCCGTTCTTGGCGCCCAGTGCCCGGATGAGCGGTTCGCTGAGCGTTGTCACACCTGGCAGCATAGAAGCGCCCGCCGACAGTGCTGGCCGGTTGGTGCGAGCTATCCAGTTCGCGCTGCGGTCGGGCATCAGGTAAGCTTCGACGGCTGCCCGATCCGAGCGGCGCGACCGTTAAACCCCTGATCAATGGAGCGAACCGTGGCTTCTGTCTGCGACGTATGCGGCAAGGGGCCGGGCTTCGGCAACAACGTCTCGCACTCGCACCGCCGCACCCGCCGCCGCTGGAACCCGAACATCCAGACCGTGCACGCCAACGTGAACGGCACGCCCAAGCGGCTCAACGTGTGCACCTCCTGCATCAAGGCAGGCAAGGTCACCCGCTAGCAGTGCTGGCTACGGCTCAGCCGCCCGCCCCGGTGAAGTGATCCCAGCCGGCCTGACCGGCCCAGCTTTCGCCGTCGACCAGGACGCCCCGGCCCTGGCGCACCTCGCCGATGACCGTCCACCGCGGCGGCAGCGCGACGCCGGGTGGGAAGGTGGCGACCAGGGCGTGATCCTCGCCGCCGGTCAGCACCCATCGGATGGCCTGGTCGCGGGCCGAGTCAGGTGACGCGGGAGGGGCACCAACGCTCGTTCGGGATGAAGGATCTTCGTGTTGTACGGCGCGGGCCGCGTCGAGCAGCGGGGCAGGCGGGCGGAGCGTTTCCGCGGAAACGTCGATCAGGACGCCGCTCGCGGCCGCGATGTGGCCAAGGTCGGCGAGCAGGCCGTCGCTGACGTCGATCAGGGCGGTGGCGCCCAGGTCGGCCGCCTGCGGGCCGGCGTCGTACGGCGGGTCGGGCCGCTGTTGGGCCGCGACCAGGGGGCCTTCGGTGAGCCCGGCGGACAGCAGGGCCAGCCCGGCCGCGGCGAACCCGAGCCGGCCCGCCACCGCGACCACGTCGCCGGGCGCCGCGCCGGATCTGAGCACTGGGGCCCGCCCGGCCAGGTCACCCAGGCCCGTCACCGCGAGCAACACGGAGTCGGCGCGGGCGGTGTCCCCGCCGGCGACGATCGCGCCGGCGCGCGCGCACTCGTCGGCGAGCCCGGCCGCCAGGTCCCGCGCCCAGCTGACCGGCAGGTCCCCCGGCACGGCCAGCGCGACGAGCAGCGCGGTCGGCACCGCGCCCATGGCGGCGACGTCGGCCAGGCTCCGGGCCGCGGCCTTGTGCCCGATGTCGCGCGCGCTGGACCAGTCGCGGCGGAAGTGCCGCCCCTCGAGCAGGAAGTCCGTGGTCGCGACCACCCGGCCGTCGGGCGCCGCCAGGACCGCCGCGTCGTCCCCGATCCCGACCAGCGCCTTATTCTCCGGCGGCAGCCACGCCGACAGGGCCTTGATCAGGCCGAACTCGCCGAGCGCGGCCACCGTCCGCGGGTCGTCAGCAGCGATCGCGCCCACCTCGCTCTCAGGTCTGAACCACTACGGTAACGTGATGCCCTCAGGGCCCACGTCCCGCAGAGCCCGAGGGAGGACCTCATGGTGGAGGCGTACATCCTCGTCCAGACGGAAGTCGGTAAGGCCGCCGATGTGGCCAACCAGATCGGCAAGATCGCCGGGGTCACGCAGGCGGAAGACGTCACAGGCCCGTATGACGTCATCGTGCGCGCTCACGCGGACAACGTCGATGACCTGGGCAGGCTCGTTACGATGCACATCCAGTCCGTCCCGGGGATCACCAGGACGCTCACCTGCCCCGTGGTGCACATCTGAGGAGTTCGGCGGCCAGCGGCGCGCTGCGGGGGCCGAGCCCCAGGGCAGCCGCGCCGCGCAGGTCGTCGGGCGTATCCACGTCCCGGCGCAGCCCGGGCACGCCGCTCAGGTCGAGTTCCACGGCGCCGCCCGCCGCGTGGCGGGCCCGTGATCCCAGCCCGAACGCCGGCCGGAACGGCATCCCCGGCGCCGCCGTGTACAGGGTCGTGCCGTCACCGGGCGCGTCGGCCACGAACGCGGTGGGCCAGGTCGAGGCGGCGTTTAGGGCGCGCCCGATCTCCTCGTCGCGCAGCGCGGCCAGGTCGGCGGACAGGGCCGCCGTCCCATCGCCGGGCCAGCGTGAGCTCGCGTAGGCCGGCGCCGTGCCGTAGCGCGGCGTTGAGGCCGTCCCCGGGCTCGTCCGGGACCACCAGCGCGCCGAGTTCGGCTAGGGCGGTCCCCGCGACCTGATCGTCTGTGATGACAATCACACGCGCCACCTCGGCGCAGGCCAGCACGGCGGTCACGGTGTCGCAGGCCAGGGCCAGCGCCAGTTCCCCCCGGCGCTCCCCGGCCAGCGCGGCGAGCCTGGACTTGGCCTGGCTGAGCACCTTGACGGGCATCAGCACGGACCAGGCCCGGGCATTATCGGTCATACAGTTGATCCTGCCTCGACACCGGAGCACCTGAACCAGCAGACTGACGGCATGAGCACCCAAAACACCTCCGACCAGCCTAAGGCCAGCACTGACTGGACCTATTCCAAGGGCTGGCGAGTGTTCGTGGTGGCCATCTTGCGCGTCCTGCTGCGGCTGCTGATGCGGTACGAGTGGTCCGGCCGGGAGAACTTCCCGAAGACCGGCGGGGTCATCCTGGCCCCGAACCACCTGTCCTACGCCGACTGGCCGGCGGTCGCGCTGTTCAGTGACGCCTACGGGCACCGGTTCCCGGTGTTCATGATCAAGTCGGCGATCTTTGAGGTCAAGGTGCTCGGGCCGCTGATGCACAAGCTGGGCGAGCTGCCGGTCTACCGCGGGCGCGGCGACGCCGGGCTGGTGCTGAAGCAGGCCGAGCAGGCGCTGCGGAAGGGCGCGTGCGTGATCGTCTACCCCGAGGGGACGGCCTCGCGCGACCCTGACCTGTGGCCGATGGTGGGCAAGACCGGCGCGGCGCGGCTGGCCCTGACCACGGGCGCGCCGGTGATCCCCGTCGCGCACTGGGGCGCGCAGGTCATCCTGCCCTACGGCACCTCCAAGCCCCACCTGTGGCCTCGCAAGACCGTGCGGATGGTCGCGGGCCCGCCGGTCGACCTGTCGGCGTACGCCGGGCAGCGCCTGTCCGCGAGCGTCCTGCGGGCGGCCACCGCCGACATCATGGCCGACATCACGGGGCTGCTGGCCAAGATCAGGCAGGAGACGCCTCCCGCCGTACCCTTCGATCCCGCCGCCGCCGAGCAGCTTTCTGGCGATGGCCGAACGACCGATGGTGCGCTGGCTGATGGTGCCGGGGCCGATGGTACTGAGGCCGATGTTGTGGAGGCGACGTCCGATGGAGCCGGCCCCGCATGAGGGCGGCGGTGATGGGCGCCGGCTCGTGGGGCACTACGTTCGCGCAGGTGCTCTGCGACGCCGGGACCTCCACCGTGGTGTACGCCCGCCGGGGGGAGCTGGCCAAGGCGCTGCGCGAGCAGAACGAGAACCCTGATTACCTGCCCGGGATCACGCTGCCCCCCGAGCTGGACGCCACCGCCGACGCCGCGGAGGCGCTGGCCGGCGCCGACCTGGTGGTGTTCGCCGTGCCCGCGCAGTCGCTCCGGCCGAACCTCGCCGAGTGGGCTCCGCTGATCCCGCCCGGCGCGCTGCTCGTCAGCCTGATCAAGGGGATCGAGCTGGGCACCGGCCTGCGGATGAGCGAGGTCATCGTCGAGGTGCTCGGCGCCGACCCCGCCCGGGTGGCCGTGGTCACGGGGCCGAACCTCGCCGGCGAGATCATCAGGCGGGAGGTCGCCGCCACCGTCGTCGCGTGCCCGGAGCCGGAGGGGGCGCTGGCGCTGCAGGGCGCGTGTCACGCGCCGTACTTCCGCCCGTATACGAACTCCGACGTGATCGGCTGCGAGCTCGGCGGGGCGGTGAAGAACATCATCGCGATCGCGGTCGGCATCGCGGTCGCGCTGGGGCTCGGCGACAACACCAGGGCCACGCTGATCACCCGGGGGCTGGCCGAGATGGCCAGGCTCGGGTCGGCGCTCGGCGCGGAGCCGCAGACGTTCTCCGGCCTGGCCGGGATGGGTGATCTGGTCGCGACGTGCAGTTCGCCGCTGTCGCGCAACCGGACGTTCGGGGAGAACCTGGGGCGCGGCCTGTCGGTGGCGTCGGCGGCCGCGATGACCGGCCAGACCGCCGAGGGCGCGGCCTCGTCCGGGCCGGTCCTGGAGCTGGCCCGGCGGCACGCCGTGGAGATGCCGATCACCGAGGTGGTCGAGGCGGTCATGCGTGACGGGCTACCGGTCGAGGAGGCCGCGGCCATGCTGGCCTCGCGGTCCGCGAAACCGGAGTGGTACGGGCCACGGGGGGGCCAGGGGGGTGACGGGGGGGCGGGCAGCCCCCCCGTGCGCGGGGGGATCCCGGGGCGTCGTCCCCCCGGGGCTAGCAGGGAGCGTGGTGATCGTGGACATAGTGCGTAAGCAGGCCGGCGAGAACACCCGGGCGGTCCACCTGCCCGCCCCGCCCACGCCGGCGCAGGAGCCGCTCGGCACGCCGGTGTACCGGACCGCGGCGTTCGCGTTCGACACGGCCGAGGAGTACCGGGCCGTCCTGAACGACGAGATGCCGGGGTACACCTACAGCCGGATCGACAACCCCACGGTCGACGCGTTCGCCCGCGCGGTCGCGGCGCTCGAGGGGGTGAACCTGTCGCGGTGGCCCGCGGCCCAGGCGTTCGCCTCCGGCATGGCCGCGATCAGCGGGGTGTTCTGGACCTTCGCCCGGGCGGGCGCGCACGTGGTCGCGTCCTCCGCGGTCTACGGCGGGACGTACTCGTTCCTGCGCAACGTGGCGTCCCGGTTCGGGGTGGAGACGGACTTCGTCGACATCACCGACCTGGACCAGGTCCAGGCGGCCATCCGCCCGGCCACGAGGATCGTGTACACGGAGACGATCGCGAACCCGACGACGGCGGTCGCCGACCTGCGCAAGCTGTCCGACATCGCGCACGACGCCGGCGCGCTGCTGGTCGTGGACTCCACCCTGGCCCCGCCGGTCATCTGCCGGCCCCTCGAGCACGGCGCCGACCTGGTGCTCCACTCGGCGACCAAGTACATCGGCGGTCATTCCGACGTCACCGGCGGGGTGGTCACCGGGCGCATCGAGCTGATCAGCAACATCCGGAACGTGCGGGTCGACACCGGCGGGTCCCTCGCCCCCGACGACGCGTTCCTGCTCCGGCGCGGCCTGGAGACGCTGCCGCTGCGGGTCCGGCGGGCCTGCTCGACGGCCTCGGTGTTCGCCGCCGCGCTGTCCAGGCACCCGACCGTCCTGCGGGTCGATTACCCCGGGCTGCCGGAGCACGCCGGGCATCAGGTGGCCAGGCGGCTCTTCGACGCGGGTCCGGAGGGGGTACGGTTCGGCGCGATCGTCACCGTGACCCCGCACGGCGGGCGCGACGCGGGCATGGCGTTCGCGGACAAGCTGCGGCTCGCTCGGCTGGCCACGTCCCTGGGCGGGACGCACACCGTGGTGAGCCACGTGGCCACGACGACGCACCGCCAGCTGGACGACCGCGCGCTGGCGGCCGGGGGCATCGACCCCGGGGCGGTACGCTTCTCCATCGGCCTAGAGGACCCCGAGGACCTGATCTCCGACGCGTACGTGGCCCTGGAGTCCCTGTCCAGGCCGTAGGGTGGCAGGTCCCAGTGCTGGTCGAGGTTCGGGAGGACGCGTGCCGGGGCAGCGCAAGATCCGGGTCGCCGTGGTGTTCGGCGGCCGCAGCACGGAGCACGCCGTATCGTGCGCGAGCGCGGGACTGATCCTTTCGGTCATCGACCACGACCGGTACGAGGTGCTGCCGATCGGCATCGCCACCGACGGGCGGTGGGTGCTCACCTCGGGCGACCCGGCCCGGCTGGCGGTGACCGGGGGCAAGCTGCCGACGGTGGAATCGGTGGCCACGCCCGGTACCGAGGTCATGCCGCGGACTTCCGGGCGCGACGGGGGCGGCGGCACGCTGCAGGTCCATACCCCCGGCGAGGTGCCGCGCGACCTCGGCGAGGTGGACGTCGTGCTGCCGCTGCTGCACGGGACCTACGGCGAGGACGGCACGCTGCAGGGACTCCTGGAGATGACCGGCACCGCGTACGCGGGCGCGGGCGTGTTCGCCAGCGCCGCCGGCATGGATAAGGAGTACATGAAGCTGATCATGGCCGCGCGCGGCCTCCCGGTCGGCCGGCACGTGGTGGTCCGCGACCGCGACTGGACCAGCGGCGTGCCGGAGCGCAAGCGCGTCCTGGACGAGATCGCCGAGCTGGGGTGGCCGGTCTTCGTCAAGCCAGCCCGCGGCGGGTCGAGCATCGGGATCACGCGGGTCACCGGCCCGGGCGACCTGGAGGAGGCCATCGAGGCCGCGCGGGCCTGTGACCTCAAGGTGATCGCGGAGGCCGCGGTGGCCGGGATGGAGGTCGAGTGCGCGGTGCTCGAGGGCGTGGACGGCGGGCCGACCGAGGCGAGCGTGCCGGGCCAGGTGGTCATCGACGAGCGTTCGGCGTTCTACGACTTCGAGGCGAAGTACCTGGCCTCCGGGACCACCATGGTCATACCGGCGCCGATCCCCGAGGCGGCGGCGCAGGAGGTCAGGCGGCTGGCGTGCGCGGCCTTCGAGGCCATCTCCTGCGAGGGCCTGGCGCGGGTGGACTTCTTCTACACCCCGGCGGGGACGGTCGTGTTCAACGAGATCAACACGATGCCGGGGATGACCCCCGCCTCGGGGTTCCCGATGATGTGGGCGGCCAGCGGCCTGCCGCTGCCGCAGCTCATCGACCGGATCATCCAGACCGCGCTGCGCAAGCGCTCCGGCCCGCAGGGTCGGCCCTGATCCATGGCGGCCCTACCCATGGCGCCCTGACCCGCGGCCGGCCTGCGGGGTTGATGGCTTGCTACTTGTCGGGCTTCTCGCCGTTGACGAGGGCCTTGAAGTCGGCGCCCGGGCGGAACTTCGGCACCGAGGAACTCGGCACCTGGATCGTGGCCCCGGTGGCCGGGTTCCTGGCGGTACGGGCGGGGCGCTCGCTCTTCTCGAAGACGCCGAACCCGGTGATGGCCACCTTGTCGCCGCTCGCGACGGCATCCTGGATAGCCTCGAGCACCGCGTTCACGGCTTCGGTCGCGGGCTTCTTACCCCCCAGCCGACCCGAGATCGCGTCGACCAGATCACGCTTGTTCATATTCACTCCTGCGGTTCCCCCACCTGGAGGTCGCGTGTGGGCTCCGTGACCGGATCGCGACCTCTGACCTGCCCGAAAGTAAGCGATCCAGCGCCGTTGCACAATAACCATCGGCACTTTCGCCGGCGTGTCGGCCGCAACTGCGCGCCGGGAACGACGCACCGGACCAGAAACTCAGCAATGGGGGACATTCCGGCTACGGCCTGCAGCGACGCTGGTTTGGCCGTCCCGCACCGGGCCCGACCGACCCGTGAACCGGGGCCGGGCCTACCGCCTGGTGTCGTAGAGCGCCGCGAAGTTGCCGCGCAGCATCGCCTCGCCCAGGGCGCCGTCCCCCGCCGCGGCGTGCAACTTGGCGACTTCGCCGGCGAAGTCACCCCAGGGCTCGTCGCTGGCGAACAGCACCCGGTCGGCGCCGATGCCGCGCCGTTCGATCTCGCTGGCCAGCCAGCGCGGCGCGAAGCCGATCGCCCAGCTGGTGTCGGTGTAGATCTTCTTGCCGGCCTCCAGCCAGTCGAAGAACCGGCTGTTGACCAGCTTGATGTGACCGCTCACGCCGCCGCCGAAGTGGATCAGGTGGATCTTCACGTCATCGGCGTAGCGGTCGACGAGCAGGCCCACCTGGTCGATGTCGGACGCCCCGCCCGGCGAGGTCTGCACGTGGACCACCAGTCCGTGCTCCCGCGCCGTAGCGAAGATCTGGTCAAGCTGCGGCTGGCAGGCTGGGTCATCGGGCCCCCCGCCGAGCAGGAAGCTGGTCTCCAGTGCCACCACGCCGCGCTCGCCGGCCAGCGTCAGCGCCGCCGCGGTGAGCTCGGCGTCCTGCGGGCGCGGGGAGACCCACAGCCCGCACTTGATCCGGTCGTCCGCGGCCGCGGCCTCCAGGACCAGCGGGTTGAAGCCGAACGAGACCGACGCGTCGGGACTCCCGTAGTTGGGCAGGACCAGCGCGCGGTAGACGCGGTCGCGGTCGAGGTCGGCGATCAGCTCGCGGACGGTTCCCGGGGCCCGCGTGTCCGGGTTGGAGGGCGGGCCGCCGTAGTAGGGAAAGGCAGGCATCTGGCCGAGATGCCTGTGTGCGTCGTTGACGAGTTGCGTTCCCATGTGCCGGATGCTAGTGCCCGGCAGACGGGCGGGCCGCCAGAACCTAGGCGGTGACGGGCAGCCAGGCGGGTCGGGACTGCTCGAAGGCGGTGACCGCGTCGACGTGGCGCAGCGTCAGGCCGATGTCGTCGAGCCCCTCCATGAGGCGCCAGCGGGTGTAGTCGTCGAGGTCGAAGGAGGCAGTGATCCCCTTCGCGGGAGCCCGCACCGCGCGGCCGGTCAGGTCTACGGTGATTTCCGTGTCCGGGTCGGCCTCCACGGCGTCCTGGAGGGCCGTCACGACCGGCTCGGGGAGCACCACGGGGAGCAGGCCGGCCTTGGTCGCGTTGGTGCGGAAGATGTCACCGAAGCGGGGCGCGATCACGGCGCGGAACCCGTAGTCGGTCAGCGCCCACACCGCGTGCTCGCGGGACGACCCGGTGCCGAAGTCGGTCCCCGCGACGAGGATCGTCGCGCCGGCGTACTGCGGCCGGTTGAGCACGAACGACGGATCCTCGCGCCAGGCGGCGAACAGGCCCTCGGCGAACCCGGTCCGGCTGACCCGCTTGAGGTATTCGGCCGGGATGATCTGGTCGGTGTCCACGTTCGTGCGCCGCAGCGGGACCGCGCGGCCGGTGTGCGTGGTGAACGGTTCCATCATCGGTCTCCTGTCACAGGTCGGCTCTATAGGTCGGCTCTATAGGTCGGCAGGCGCGGTCAGGTAGCCGGTCACGGCGGTGGCCGCGGCCACCGCGGGCGAGACCAGGTGGGTGCGCCCGCCCTTGCCCTGGCGGCCCTCGAAGTTGCGGTTGGAGGTAGACGCGCTGCGCTCGCCGGGGGCGAGCCGGTCCGGGTTCATGCCCAGGCACATCGAGCACCCGGCCGCCCGCCACTGCGCTCCGGCCGCGGTGAACACGGCGTCGAGCCCTTCGGCCTCGGCCTGCGCGCGGACCTGCATGGACCCGGGGACGACGAGCATCCGGACCGAGGGTGAGACCCGCCGGCCCCGCAGCACCGCCGCCGCGGCGCGCAGGTCCTCCATCCGGCCGTTGGTGCATGAACCGACGAAGACCGTGTCCACGGCGACGTCGCGCAGGGCGGTCCCCGGCTTGAGGTCCATGTACGTCAGCGCGCGCTGCGCGGCGGCGCGGGCGTCCGGGTCGGCGAACGAATCAGGTTCCGGCACGGACTCGCTGAGCGGCAGCGCCTGGGCCGGGTTGGTCCCCCAGGTCACGTACGGAGCCAGCGACCCGGCGTCCAGGATGACCTCGCGGTCGAAGGCCGCGTCGGCGTCGGTGGGCAGCCCGCGCCAGTAGTCGAGCGCCGCTTCCCACGCGGCGCCCCGCGGCGCGTGGGGGCGGCCCTCCA
Source organism: uncultured Actinomycetes bacterium (assembly GCA_963795795.1). Lineage (GTDB taxonomy): Bacteria > Actinomycetota > Actinomycetes > Streptosporangiales > Streptosporangiaceae > Palsa-504. Next base: position 28,249 of record CAWCJS010000011.1, read on the forward strand.
GGTACGCGAACGTCACGTCGTCCGGAGCTACGAGGCCCGCGCGAGCCCCGGCCTCGATCGACATGTTGCATACGGTCAGGCGGCCCTCCATGGACAGCGCGCGCACCGCGCTGCCGCGGTACTCCAGGACGTAGCCCTGGCCGCCGCCGGTGCCGATCCGCGCGATGATGGCCAGGATCAGGTCCTTGGGCGTCACCCCGTCGGGCAGCGTGCCGTCGACCGTGATCGCCATCGTCTTCGGGCGCTGCTGGGGCAGCGTCTGGGTCGCGAGCACGTGCTCGACCTCGCTGGTCCCGATGCCGAAGGCCAGCGCACCGAACGCGCCGTGGGTGGAGGTATGGGAGTCGCCGCAGACGATCGTCAGGCCCGGCTGGGTGAGCCCGAGTTGCGGCCCGATGACGTGCACGATGCCCTGGCCCGCGTCGCCCATGCGGTACAGCCGGATGCCGAACTCCGCGCAGTTCTTCCGCAGCGCCTCGACCTGCGTGCGCGAGACCGGATCGGTCACCGGGCTGCCGGGTCCCTCCAGCGGTACGCCGGGTCCGGTGATCCCCGTCGTCGGCACGTTGTGGTCCTCGGTGGCGATGGTCAGGTCGGGACGGCGCACCTTCCGGCCGGCCATCCGCAGGCCGTCGAACGCCTGCGGGCTGGTGACTTCGTGGATCAGGTGGAGGTCGATATAGAGCAAGTCGGGCTCGCCTGCCGCGCTGCGCACCACGTGCGCGTCCCAGATTTTCTCGGCGAGCGTCCGGCCCATCGCGCTCTCTCCCCTCGCTTGCGTCTCGCATTTCGAGACGGCAGTATTCGTAGTATGAGCAACTCTAGCGGAGTCGGCGTTCTCGACAAGACCGTTTCAGTACTCTGCGCCCTCGAGAGCGGGCCCGCCTCGCTGGCCCAACTGGTCAAGGCGACGGGACTGGCCAGGCCGACCGCGCACCGCATTGCGGTCGCGCTGGAAAGCCACCGCATGCTGGCCCGCGACGCGCAGGGGCGGTTCGTGCTGGGGCCGAGGATCGGCGAGTTGGCCGCCGCGGCCGGCGAAGACCGGCTGCTGGCCATCGCCCAGCCCATACTCGCCCAGCTCAGGGACGCCACCGGGGAGAGTGCCCAGCTGTACCGGCCGCACGCGGACACGCGCATCTGCGTGGCGGCGGCCGAGCGGACCAGCGGGCTGCGGGACACCGTCCCGGTCGGGGCCGCCCTGCCGATGACCGCGGGGTCCGCCGCCCAGGTCCTGCTCGCCTGGGAAGAGGGCGGCCGCATGCACCGCGGGCTGCGCGGCGCGAAGTTCACCGCCACCACGCTCGCGCAGGTCCGCAGGCGCGGCTGGGCCGCCACCGCCGCCGAGCGCGAGCCGGGCGTGGCCTCGGTGTCCGCCCCCGTCCGCGGTCCCGGCGGCCGGGTGATCGCCGCCGTCTCGGTCTCCGGCCCGATCGAGCGCCTGACCAGGTCCCCGGGGCGGCTGCACGCCGGGGCGGTGGTCGCGGCCGGCGAGCGGATCACCAAGCTGCTCCGCGACGGGTGAAGGGGTAGAGCGCGCTTTCGCCCCAGCGTGTCCGCCGCACTACCCTGGGGACGGACACCGGGCACAAGCCGGGGAATCCGGGTTTGGGTAGGGTCGGATGCGGACGCGAACGACGCTACCGGGGAATGGATACGAGGTCGCGCGCAATGATTGCAGCCGTCGTCAAGGAAAACGCGCCCGGTGAATGCCGGGTGGCCCTGGTACCGGACGGGGTCGCCAAGCTGCAGGCCGCCGGGATCGACGTGCTGGTCGAGCGCGGCGCGGGCGAGGGCGCGTGGCTGGCTGACTCGGCGTACGCCGACGCGGGCGCGAAGATCGTCAGCGCCGCCGAACTGCTGGAGTCCGCCGACCTGATCCTCACGGTGACCAAGCCGACGGCGGCCGTGGCGGACCGCATGCGGGCGGGACAGGCGGTCATCGGGATGCTGGCCCCGCTGACCGATCCGGGGCTGGCGGGCGCGCTGGCGGCCAGGGGCGTGACCGTGATCAGCCTGGACGGGATCCCGCGCACGCTGTCGCGGACGCAGCCGATGGACGCGCTCAGCTCCCAGGCGAACGTGGCCGGGTATAAGGCGGCGCTGGTCGCGGCGAGTGCGTTCGGCCGGTTCTTCCCCATGCTGATCACCGCGGCGGGTACCGCGCGGCCGGCCAGGGTGCTCGTGCTCGGCGCCGGCGTGGCCGGCCTGCAGGCCATCGGGACCGCGCGGCGCCTCGGCGCGGTCGTGAGCGGGTACGACGTCAGGCCCTCCTCCCGGACGGAGGTGGAGTCGCTCGGGGCCACGTTCATCGAGCTGACCTCGGTCGGCAACGCGGCCGGGACGGGCGGGTACGCCCGCGAGCTGACCGCGGGGGAGCGCCAGGCCCAGCAGGACGAGTTGATCGGCCATATCGCCAGGCACGACGTGGTGATCACCACGGCCCAGGTGCCCGGGCGCAGGCCGCCGCTGCTGGTGACCGAGGACGCGATCAAGGCCATGGCCGCCGGGGCCGTCATCGTCGACATGGGCGCCAGCGCGCTCGGCGGCAACGTGACCGGGTCCCGGCCCGGCGAGACGATCGTGACCGGCAACGGGGTCACGATCATCGGCGCGGACAACCTGCCCGCCACGCTGCCGACCGCGGCGTCGGCCGCCTACTCGCGGAACATCACCGCGCTGCTCGAGTACATGACCTCCGGCGGGGCGCTGGCCATCGACACCACCGACGAGATCCAGGCGGGCGTGGTGATCGCCCACGACGGCCGCGTCGTCCGCGAGGACGTGGCCCGCCTGCTCCTACCAGCCGAGGAAGGCACCGATGTCGACGGCATTGCTGACTGACCTGACCATCTTCATCCTGGCGTTGCTGGTCGGCATCGAGGTCATCGGGAAGGTCCCGGCCACGCTGCACACGCCGCTGATGTCCGCCACCAACGCGATCCACGGCATCGTCCTGGTCGGCGCCATGCTGATCGGGGTCAGCTCGCACACCGTGGTCGGCTACATCCTCGGGTTCGTGGCCGCCGTCTTCGCCGGCGCGAACGTCGTCGGTGGCTACGTGGTGACCGGGCGGATGCTGAAGATGTTCCGCCGGGAGGCCGGACCTTCAGGCCCGGGGCGGCCCGAGCTGGAATCGCTTAACGGGCACAAGGGCCTGCGGGGCCTGCTGAGCCGGGCGGGCAAGGCCTGATCATGAGCGGGTTCACCGGATACATCCAGCTCGTCTACGTGCTGACGGCGGCGCTGTTCGTCGTCGGCCTGCACCTGATGAACAGCCCGGTCACCGCGCGGCGCGGTAACCAGGTCGCGCTGACCGGCATGGTGATCGCCGTCATCGCCACGCTCATCCTGCTCATCCACGACGGCACGGTCACCGCGGCCGGCTGGGCCGTACTGATCTGTGGCACGCTGATCGGGTCCGGCGTGGGCCTGTACGCCGCGCGGACGGTGCAGATGACCGCGATGCCGCAGCTGGTGTCGGCGTTCAACTCGGTCGGCGGCGGCGCCGCGGCGCTGGTCGCGGTCTACGGCTACATCAACTCCGAGTCCCACGCCGGCGGCGTGCTCGGCACGACCACGGTGTTCACGGTGCTGGACGTGCTCATCGGCTCGGTCACGTTCTCCGGCTCGATCGTCGCGGCCGGCAAGCTGCAAGGCTTCATCCCCAGTCAGCCGCTCGTCTTCCGGGGCGGGCGCCTGATAAACACCGCCCTCGCCGTCATCGCCATCGGCACGGGCGCGTTCATGTTCGGCACGGCCAGCCTGCCGGCCATGCTCATCCTGATCCTCGCTGCACTGGCGTTCGGCGTAATGATGGTCCTGCCGATCGGCGGCGCCGACATGCCGGTGGTCATCTCGCTGCTGAACGCGTTCACCGGCACCGCGGTCGCGATGGCCGGTTTCGTCATCGGGAACTGGGCGCTGATCGTGGCCGGCGCGCTGGTGGGCGCCTCCGGCAGCATCCTGACCAAGCTGATGGCCGACGCCATGAACCGGTCGCTGGCCAACATCATCGTGGGCGGGTTCGGCACCGGCGACACCGCGGTCGCCGTCGGCGGGCCCGTCGATGCCCACGTCCGCGCGATCGCGGCCGACGACGCGGCCATCCAGCTCGCGTACGCCTCCAAGGTGATCATCGTGCCGGGGTACGGCCTGGCCGCCGCGCAGGCGCAGCACGGCGTGGCCGAGCTGGCCAAGACCCTGGAAGAGCACGGCGTGGAGGTCAGCTACGCCATCCACCCGGTCGCGGGGCGGATGCCGGGCCACATGAACGTGCTCCTGGCCGAGGCGAACGTGCCCTACCCGCAGCTCAAGGAGATGGACGAGATCAACCCGGAGTTCGCCAGGACTGACGTGGCCCTGGTCATCGGGGCCAACGACGTGACCAACCCGGCCGCCCGCCGCGCGGGCAACGAGATCTCCGGTATGCCGATCCTGGACGTGGACCAGGCCAGGTCGGTCATCGTGGTCAAGCGCTCGATGGGGCACGGCTACGCCGGCCTGGACAACGAGCTGTACTACGACGCCAAGACCAGCATGTACTTCGCCGACGCCAAGAAGGCCATGACCGACCTCACCGCCGCCGTCAAGACGCTGGTCGGCTGAGCCCTGATCTCCAGCGATGAGACAGACGTGGTGCACACGTCCTAGCTCACAAAGGGGCCCGAGGAGGCAACGATGGCTGACTACGACATCCGGCGTGAGCTGCTTGAAGGTCTGGAGTACCAGCGGGCCTCGGTGCGATCCATCGTCGAGGGACTGTCCGAGGAGGCCTGGCACACGCCGGTCGTTCCGTCGGGCTGGACGGTCGCGGGCATGGTGGAGCACCTGGGCAACGCGGAGCGGCACTGGTTTCAGGAGGTAGTCGCTGCGGAGTACCCCGACTTGCCGTGGGATGAGGGCCGGCCGCCGTATCACCCGACGATGGCCTTCACCTGCGATCGTCCGTCGTCAGAGGTGCTCGGCTACTACCGGGAGCAGTGCGACAGGGCCGACGAGATACTCGCCGATCTCAGCCTGTCGGACGTGCCGCGGGGCCGCCATAGGGGTGAGGAGATACTCAGCGTCAGCGTGGTGATCCTGCACATCATCGAGGAGACCGCGGCGCATACGGGACATCTGGAGATCGCCCGCGAGTTCCTGGACGGCGCGACCGGCCTCGGGCTGCGCTGACGCGCGGCCAGGCCGGAAGGCCAGGAGGGCTGCGCACCACCTGCTGGGACAATCCGGTCGTGCTGTTCCGATGTCCGCTAGTGCTGTACGGAGTCTGTGCCGGCGGCTTCGGCCCACGGGGTGGTCACCCGGGATCGGGTGGCGGGCTGTGGCTGCGGATGATCTTCCCGCCGGGGCTCTTCACCTCGCTGGTCCCGTCCGGGCGGACGATAAGCCGCCAGCCCATCTCGTGCAGGACCACGTGATGGTGCCACCAACAGTAGTTCTTCAGGCCAGCCAGGCTGGTGTGCCCGCCGTCCCGGCGGTGCACCACATGGTGCGGTTCGCAGCTGGCGGCGGGCTGGTCGCAGCCGCCGGGGAACTGGCACGTCTGGTCCCGCAGGGCCACCAGCCGGCGCAGGTGGACGGGGATGTCGTCGGTCTGGCCGACGTCCAGCGGGAGCGACGGGCCGTTGAGGCCCTTGCCCAGGAGGTTGCGGCGGAGGAAGGAGGCGACGCCGCCGGGGCCGGAGACGATCTGCAGGACGGCGGCCAGGATCTGGTGCTCCAGCATGGCCAGCACCTGCCCGGCCCGCCCGGCGCCGCCCGCCTGGCCGGCCGGGGCGGCGGGGTCGTCGTCTGATCCGGCCGGGGCGGCGGGGTTGTGGTCGGATCCGGCCGGGACGACCGCGCCGCTGCGGGTGCCGGTGCCTTCCCCGGCCTCTGCCCGGCCGTCGGCGCCGGTGTCGGTGTCGGGGCCGGCGTCCGCGCCGCCGCCAGTGTCGGTGTTGTCCGCTGCCTGCCGGCGCAGGTGGTCGTACTGCACGCACAGGCCGATCAGCTGCTCCACCGCGCCCAGGTCCAGGTCGCCGGTGACCACAGAGACCAGCATCGCGTCGCACGCCACCCGGCGGGCCGCAGCGCCCTCCAGCCAGGCGCCGCCATCCCCGGTGCTGACCGACGCGGCGGCCCGCTGGCCGGCCCACCGGGCCCGGTACCCGGCGATCCACGCCTCCTGCAGCTTGGAATCCACATCCAGCTCACACAAGTCCGCGAAGGTAATGTGCACCAGGGCCTTGACGGGCTGCCCGGCCCGCTGCGGCAGCAGGTTGGACGCGAGGAGGCGCTTCATCGCCTCGGCGAGCGCATCGTGGTAGCGCTGCGCCCGGGTCCGCAGGTCCCCGCCGCCGTTCGGGGCGGACAGCGCATCCAGGACGGCCTGGACCATCGCGGCGCATTCGGGGGTGAGGTCGCCGCGGATGACTCCCGCGCCGTCCAGGGTGGTGTCCAGGAACAGCGCCCGGTCCAGCGCCGGGTCGCGGCCGTCGGGGTCCGGCGGGACGGTCCGGGACCGGATCTCCGCGCAGATCTGCGCCAGCGCCCGCAGGTCCGCCCCGGCCCGCGAGGCGGCGACGAGGATCTCCTCGGCCTGCGCCCGGAACTCCGCCGGGATCTCTCGGGTCCACTTGGCCAGCTGCAGCGCCATCGACTTGGTGACCGCCTTGGCACGGAGCCCGGCGAGCAGCGGCTCGTGGTCCCGGGGCAGGGCCCGCATCGCCTTGTACTCGGCGGCCTGGCCCCGGGTGACCCGGGCCATGTGCACCAGCCAGGCCCCCAGCGACCGCTGCCCGTCGGCCAGGTGGCCGTCCTGGGCGTCGTACGCGGCCAGCATCTGGGCCCAGGCCACCGTGGCTACCGCCTCGGCCTGCTCCATCCCCTGCAGGCAAGTGGCCAGCGCCGCGGCGGGCAGTTGGGTCGCGTCCAGATCCGCCAGGTAGCCGACCGAGATCTGCCACATCTCCATCGCTTCGGCCGCGCTGGCCGGGACCGCCACCGTGCTCATCTCCCTTGTTTCACCTCCTCCGAGGATAATCTTCGGTACTGTTTTCTAATCTGACCTTAACAGCTGCCTCTGACATTTTCGGACTGGCGCGGTCGGGGAGGCCGGGAGGGCGGAGAGGAGGATCGCGGCACGGTCAGGAAGGCAAGGAGGGCGGCTAGGAGGGTCGTGCCGCTGGCGACAGCGGCAATCCCGAGTAGGTGTATGTCCTGGGCGAGGAAGGGGCCGGCCACCGCGCCGAGCAGGGTCGCGGCGGCCTCGCCGGTCAGGAAGACGGCGCCGACCCGGCCGAGAGCGGCGTTGGGAATCACGCGCTGCATGGTGGTCTGGGGGATCACCTCCGACATCGAGCCGAACGCACCGACGGCCGCCGCGGCGGGTAGCGCGGTGGCCAGCGAGGAGGATGTGAACAGCGCGAAGTAGGCGACGGCGGTGGCCGTCAGGGTGACGGTCAGGAGGGTGCGGGGCTGGCCCCGGTCCAGAACAGGCCGCAGGATCGGCGCACCGAGCAGGAAGCCCACCCCCAGGGCGGACAGCAGGAATCCGGTGTGCTCGCTGCCGCCCAAGCGCTGGACCCCGAAGGGAATGAGTACGGCGCTCAGGCAGGCGTTGGCGGCCAGGAAGATGACGGTGACCGGGAATAGGGCCCGGGCGACGGGCTGGGCCCGCAGGACCCGCACGCCCGCCGCGAGTTGGCGCGCTACGTCGCGGATCGCGGCCCGGCGGTGCACCTGGCTGCGGGTCGGGAGGAAGGCCTGAACGGGGCGGCGCGCCGGTCACCCGGTCGCGAGGCGGGCCGACGCCATAATCACGGCTCGGCGGTTCACCTGGTCGCGGGCGGGCGAGACGTCATGATCACGGCCTTGGGGTCCGCCTGGTCGCGGGATGGGCGGGACGTCATGGCGATGGCGGCGGCGGAGACTAGGTAGCTGAGGGCGTCGGCGCAGATCAGCCATCGGATGCCGAGGAGGGTCAGGAGGACGCCGCCTAGGGGGCCGCCGATTAGGCGGACGGCGCCGTCGGCGAAGGCGTTGAGGGCGTTGGCGCTCGTCAGTAGGGGGCCGGTGCCTACGATCGCGGGGGTGCGGGCCAGGGCGGCGGGGGCGTAGAGGACGCCGCCGGCGTTCTCGGCGATCAGCGCGGCATACAGTACCCAGAAACGGCCGGGAGTGGTGCCGAGCAGCATTACCGCCACGGAGCCCGCGCGGAACACGCTGGTCGCGATCATGAGGCGGCGACGGTCCCAGCGGTCGGTCAGGACGCCGGCGAGCGGGCCGAGAACCAGGGCCGGCAGGTACTGCGCGGCGAGGATGAGGCCCGTGTCGCGCAGGGAGCCGGTGACCAGGAAAACGTGGGCGGGGAGGGCGAGGACCAGCAGCCACGAGCCGAGGGAGCTGACCAGGCTGCCGACCCACAGAAGGCGGAAGTCGCGGTTCCGCAGAGCCTTGAGCATGTGTCTTAACAGAATAGTTCTGTCGGCTCAATTATTCTAGGAGGATGATGGAGGACCCAGAGCTCGGGCATCAGCTGCGCGTGCTGCGCACCGCGGCGGGCCGGACGGTCGCATCCGTGGCCGTGGACGCGGGGCTGTCGGTGCCCTACATCGCCAACCTGGAGAACGGGCGGGGGAACCCGACCCTGTCCGCGCTCGGGAGGCTCGCCTCGGCGCTCGGGATGAAGCTCGACGTTTCGCTGGTCCCGGCTGGCGACGGCGTCCCGGCTCTGCCGGACACGGCAGCGGAACTGCCCGGGACGCTGGTCCGGCTGCGGCGGACGGCCGAGTTCCGGCGCGCTACCGAGGTGATGGCCCAGGGGCTGGGCCTCGAGCACGGCGACTTCTCGATCCGGCTGACGGGCGCGCTGGCCACGCTGGCCGCCGCTTTGGGCACCGAGCCCAGCGAGGCGGACTGGTGGCGGCTGCTGGACGCGCTCCTGCTGGTGGCGACCGTCCCGCGGAACTGAGCGGCTGTTGCCGCGTTCGCCATCAGGCGTAAGGTTCGGACAAGATCTTCCACGCCAGAGGGAGGGCCGTCGTGACTGAGCGAACCAAGATCACGCTGGAGGAATCCGAGATCCCGCGCCAGTGGTACAACGTGATACCCGACCTGCCCTCTCCGCCGCCCCCGCCGCTGCACCCGGGGACGGGCCAGCCGGTCGGACCTGGGGACCTCGCGCCGCTGTTCCCGATGGCGCTGATCCTGCAGGAGGTCTCCGGCGACTCCTTCATCGACATCCCGGACGAGGTGCTCGACGTCTACCGCCTGTGGCGGCCCACCCCGCTCTACCGGGCGCACCGGCTGGAGAAGGCGCTGGGCACCCCGGCGCGGATCTACTACAAGTACGAGGGGGTCTCCCCCGCCGGGTCGCACAAGCCGAACACCGCGGTCCCGCAGGCGTTCTACAACGCCGCAGAGGGCACCAAGCGGCTCACGACCGAGACCGGCGCCGGGCAGTGGGGCAGCGCGCTGGCCTTCGCCTGCTCGCAGTTCGGGATCGACTGCGAGATCTGGATGGTCCGCGCCTCCTATGACCAGAAGCCCTACCGGCGCACGATGATGGAGACCTGGGGCGCTACCGTGCACGCCAGCCCGTCCCGGGCCACCACGGCGGGCGCGAACATACTCGCGGCCGACCCGGATTCACCCGGCAGCCTGGGCATCGCGATCAGCGAGGCGGTCGAGGCCGCGGGCGGCAGCGCGGACACCAGGTACGCGCTCGGCAGCGTGCTCAACCACGTGCTGATGCACCAGACGGTGATCGGCCAGGAGGCCATCAAGCAGTTCCACGCGGTCGGCGAGTCGATGCCGGACCTCATCGTCGGGTGCACCGGCGGCGGTTCCAACTTCGCCGGCCTGTTCCTGCCGTTCCTGCGGGAGAAGCTGGCCGGGCGGGCCAACCCGGTGTTCCGCGCGGTCGAGCCGTCGGCCTGCCCGTCGTTCACCCGCGGGGTGTACGCGTACGACTTCGGCGACACGGCCGGGTTCACGCCGCTGCTGAAGATGCACACGCTCGGGCACGACTTCATCCCGGACCCGGTGCACGCGGGCGGGCTGCGCTACCACGGCATGTCGCCGCTGCTCTCGCACATGTACGAGCTGGGGATGTTCGAGGCGGTGGCCAAGCCGCAGCGGGAGTGCTTCGCCGCGGCCGTGGCGTTCGCCCGGAGCGAGGGCATCATCCCGGCGCCGGAACCGACGCACGCGCTCGCGGCGGCCATCGAGGAAGCCAAGCGGTGCACGGAAACCGGCGAGCCGAAGGTGATCCTGACCGCGCTGTGCGGGCACGGGCACTTCGACATGGTGGCCTACGAGAAGTACCTGTCCGGCGAGATGGTCGACTTCGAGCTCCCGCAGGAGCGCATCGACGCGGCCATCGCCAAGCTGCCTGCGGTGCCGGTGTAACCCCGGGGGGACGACCGCCCGGGATCCCGCCGATCCGTGGCCGGGCACTCAGGCGGTACGCGGGAGGGGAACCCCGCTCGGCCGGGCAAATAAGGACGTGCGGCGGGAACGGACGGCGGCGGCCAGGCCTTGCAGTACGCCGGCGGTGGTGTCGAGGTCCATGCAGGCGTCGGTCACGCTCTGGCCGTAGGTGAGCGTGGCCGGGGGGCCCGGCTCCTGCCTGCCCTCGCGCAGGAAGCTCTCCAGCATGACGCCGGTCAAGCCGCGCTCCCCCGCCGCCACCTGCTCGGCGATGGCCGCCGCGACCACCGGCTGGCGGCGGTGGTCCTTGCCGCTGTTGCCGTGGCTGGAGTCCACCATGAGCCGGCGCGGCAGGCCGGCGTCCGCGATCAGGTCCAGCGCCTTGGCGGTATGGCTGGCCTCGTAGTTCGGGCCGGTGCGGCCGCCGCGCAGGATCACGTGGGTGTCCGGGTTCCCGGCCGTGGTCACCACCGCGGCGGCGCCGTTGTGGGTGACGCCGAAGAACGTGTGCGCGGTGGCCGAGGCGCGGCACGCGTCCACCGCGACCTGGACGTCTCCGTCGGTGCCGTTCTTGAACCCGACCGGCATCGACAGGCCCGAGGCGAGCTGGCGGTGGACCTGGCTTTCCGTGGTCCGGGCGCCGATCGCGCCCCAGGTCACCGCGTCCGCGATGTACTGCGGGGTGATCGGGTCGAGCCACTCGCAGCCCACCGGCAGGCCGAGCGCGACGATGTCGAGCAGGAGCAGGCGCGCGATCCGCAGGCCGCGGTGGACGTCGTGCCGGCCGTCCATGCCGGGGTCGTTGATCAGGCCCTTCCAGCCGGTGACCGTCCGCGGCTTCTCGAAGTACACGCGCATCACGATCAGCAGGTCCTCGGCGTGGCGGTCCCGCACCGCGGTCAGGCGGCGCGCGTAGTCGAGGGCCGCGGCCGGGTCGTGGACCGAGCAGGGTCCCACGATCACGAGCAGGCGGTCATCGGTCCCGTCGAGCACGGCGCGGACTTCGGTACGGGTGCGCTCAACCGTGGCGGCCGCCTCGTCGGCGAGCGGCAGTTCGTCGAGCAGAGCCGCCGGGGACAGCAGTGGCTCGTAGCCGGTGATCCGGGTATCCCTGGTGCGCGGCATCAGGCGCGTCTCCTCCCGGGCGGGCCGCTGCCCGGACACCGGGAGCCAGCACACCCATTACCGGCAGGGCCAGCCCTGCCGTGGTTTCTGGCTCCAGGCGGTGGGTAAGCGCACGCGAGTACGCCTGGCTCCGCCGGGAGCCAGGGTAAAGCGCCTATACCACCGCGACGACACGCGACCGATGCTACACCTGGCTTTGTACGGGCCTGGCCGCCGCCCTGGTTGCGGGCGCGCGCCAGGGAGTTCTTGGCGCGGGCACACGGTCCACCTAACGGATTCTCAGGAACTTTGGCCAGGCTATAGTCACCCGCTAACGACCGCGCGCGGCCCGGGGCCAAGGCCGGGGGCCTGTCCTGACCCTAAAAGGAGGCAACCCGCCTTGGCACGCCTGTTGATCACGGCGCACGCCGGTGCTCCGGCGGGCGGCGATGACGCGCGGGCCGACACGGACGGGGGCGGTGCTGGTCGGCGTTCGGTGCGACGGTGGGGCCTGCTGCTCGTGGCGGGCTGGCTCGTGCAGGCCGGGCTGCGGGCGTGGTTCAGCCGCATGCAGGTGGTGCCGCTGGCCAACCCCGACGAGACCGCTTACCTGATCACGGCGCGGATCCTCGCGGGCGGCCCCGGGGTGGATCTCTCTGGCTCGACCCTGTACCAGGTTGGGTACCCGCTGCTGATCACGCCTGTTTACTGGTTCACCCACGACCCGGTCATCGTGTACCGCACGGTGCTGATGATTAACGCGGCGATCGGCGCGCTGCTCATGCCGCTGGCCTACCTGGCCGGGCGGCGGCTCGGGCTGGGGCGACCGGTCGCTTACGGTGTCGCCGCGCTGACCGCCACCGTGCCCGCCGGGTTCTTCTACAGCGAGTACGCGATGACCGATGCGATCTTCCCGGTCATCGTCGTGGGCTGGCTGCTGTGCGTGCATAGCTGGCTGACCGCTTCGTCGGTGCGGGGCCGGTACGTAGCGGCCGTGGGCTCCGCGGCGCTCGCCGGGTCCGCGTACGCGGTCCACCTGCGGGGGCTGGTGATCGCGATCGCGTACGTGGCCTGCGGCCTGTTCATCGCCTGGCGCCGCCTGGCGCCGCGCTGGAGCGTGGTCGCGGCCGGGGCGACCCTGCTGGCCACTGTCGGCGCGGCGTGGGCGGTGGACCGCTACCTGGCCGGCGCGCTCTACCCCGAAGGGGCGCGGAGCCTGACCGCCCAGATGGCCACCAAGATGGCCGACGTCAACGGCGCGATCGACGTGGCCGAGATGGCGGCGGGCCAGATGTGGCGGCTGGTGCTCGACAGCTGGGGGATCGCGGGGATCGGGCTGGTGGCTGCCACGGCTGCGGTCGTGCGGCGCGGGGTCCGGACCGACCTGCGGATCATGGCCGCCCTGGCGGTGGCGGTCACTGTAGTGACCGCCTGTACCGCCCCCGCCGCGCTGCCCCCCGACCAGTCGCAGACCTGGGCGTCAGGGCGCTACCTGGACGGCATGATCGTCACGTTCTTCCTGGTCGGCGTGGTGGTGCTGGTGCGCGCGAGCCGCCGCGACATCCTGTGGTGCGCGGCGGGCGTCGCGGTGTCGACCGCGGTGACCGCGGTGGTCGTGGCGGTCTACGCGGGCTCGTCCCTGCCGACGAGCGGGTTCGGGTACGGGTTCAACTTCGCCGAGCCGGCCGTGCTCACCCAGAACTGGAACCAGGCCAGCGTGCCGCTGGCGACCGGGGTCGCGCTCGGGATGCTCGGAGTCGTGATGCTGGGCGTGCTCGCCGCTCGCCGGTGGGGCGCGGACCTGCGCGGGAGGATGGCGTGGCGCGGGGGCGTGGTGCGGCTGGGCGTGCTGGCTGGGTGCCTTGGCTTTGCGGCGATCATGACGGTGAACCTGGTGGCCCTGACGCAGATGACCACCCAGGTCTCCCAGGCCAATACCGCCGCGGAGGTCGCCAACACGAATGCGCTGGTGGCGGGGATCGGGCTGAAGCCGGGCGAGCATGTCGCTATCGCCTCCGACGTCAGCTGGGAGTTGTGGGAGCCGCTGGCCTTCGCGGTGCCGTGGACTTCGCTGGAGTTCTTCAACCCGACCGGGGCGCCTCCGGCGGACGCGACCGTGGTCGAGGTGCCCTGGCCGGCCGGCGGACAGGGCGCGCAGGCCATCCGGCCGAGGGCGCCGGCGGGGTGGCACATCGTCGCCGAGAACCAGGCCGCAGGCTGGATCGTTTGGAGACGTTGACGGGCCGGTCCCTGTGTCTGCCCGGGTTTGGCCTGGCTGACGGGCTAGGCTGACTGATCGTGGTGCGTTCTGTTGACTTCGCGGGCCGGGTCGGCCCGGGCGAGCTGGCACCAGCGGTAGCCCGGCCCCCCAAGCGCGGCCTTCAGGCGCGGCGGTGGGGCCTGCTCCTGGTCGTCGGCTGGCTGGTCCAGGCCGGTTTGCGCGCCTGGCTCAGCCGGATGCAGACGGTGCCGCTGTCCACCCCCGACGAAGAGGCGTACCTGATCGCGGCCCGGGTGCTCGCGGGCGGCGCCCCGGCCAACTTCTCCTACTCGACGCTCTACCCGGCCGGCTACCCGGTGCTGATCGCGCCGGTGTACTGGTTCACGCACAACCCGGTCACCGTGTACCGGGCGGTGCTGATGATCAATGCGGCGATCAGCGCGGCCGTGCTGCCGCTGGCCTACCTGGCCGGGCGGCGGCTCCGGCTGGACCGGCCGATGGCGTACGGCGTGGCCACGGTGGCGGCGCTGCTGCCTGCGGCGTTGTTCTACAGCGAGTTCGCGATGACCGACGCAATCTACCCGGTCCTCGTGCTCGGCTGGCTGCTGGCGGTGCACAGCTGGCTGACCGCTTCGTCGGTGCGGGGCAGGTACGCGGCGGCCGCCGGCTCGGCGCTGCTGGCCGGGTACGCCGAGGCGGTCCACTCGCGGGGCCTGGTCATCGTGGTCGTCTACGTCATGCTCGGGGCGGTGATCGCCTGGCGCCGCCTCGCGCCACGCGGCACGGTGGCCGTCGCGGCGGTGGCGCTGGCTATCCCGCTGTGGGTGGCTTCGGTGCTGGACGGAAGGCTGGCCCGGGTCATGTACCCGAGCGACTCGCGGAGCCTGGGCGGGGAGATCATCATCAGGCTGAAGCACCCGCACACGATATTGCTGGTCGCCGAGGAGGCGGCCGGGCAGATGTGGCGGTTCGTGCTGGACGGCTGGGGGGTAGCCGGGATCGGCCTAGTCGCCGCCGTGGCCGTGCTCGTGCGGCGCGGGGTCCGGACCGACCTGAAGATCATGGCGGTGGTCTCGCTGGTGGTTACCCTGGCCATCGCCGTCACCGCGCCGGCGGCGCTCCCCCCTACCCAGTCGCAGGCCTGGGCCTCGGGGCGGTACCTGGACGGCATGATCGTCGCGTTCTTCGTCGTCGGCGCGGCGGTCCTGCTGCGCGCGGACCGGCGGCAGATTCTGGTTTACGGGGCCTGCCTGGTGCCGCCGACGCTGGTCGCGGGGATTGCGGTCTTCGCCTACTCGGGCGGGTCGGTTCCGACGGCCGGGTTCGGCGGGGCGTTCACCTTTGCCGAGCCCGCGGTGCTGACCCAGAACTGGACGCAGGCGAACCTCTTCCTGGCCACGGTGGTGGGGCTGCTGCTGCTCGCGGCCTGGGTCGGGATGGTGTTCGCGGCCGATCGCTGGGGTGGCCGGTTGGGTGGCCGATGGGGCGGGCACGGGCGCGTCGTGGTGCTGGTGGGCCTGGGGGTCGTGAGCCTGGTCGCGGTGATCCAGATGACCAGCAACATCGCGCAAGCCAACCTGCCCGCCCAGGAGGCCAATACCACCGCGCTGGTCACCGCCAGCGGCCTGAAGCCGGGCCAGGTTCTGGCCGTCGGCGAGGGCATCCACGCCAAGGGCGTGAGCTGGGAGTCGTGGATGCCCCAGGCGTTCGAGGTCTGGTGGGCGCCGCTGGAGTTCTTCAACCCCGCGAAGGGACCGCCGCCCGCTAACGCGACCGTCGTGGAGACGCAATGGCTTCCGGGTCGGTCGGCGCAGGCCAGCTGGCCGCAGGCACCGCCCGGCTGGCGGATTGTGGCGTCCGACCAGGCCGCAGGCTGGGTCGCCTGGCGCAGGTGACCGGCGGGGGCTGGTCGGGTCAATGCGGGGCTCGGTCGAGTCCATGGGTGTGACAACGTAGCGGTTCTTTTGCGTACGGTGCCGCCTTCATAGAGTCGGGGCCGGGCGGCCGGGCGGCGAGAAGCGGGGCGCGGAGGCGGTCAGGATCTGGGTCACGGGCTTGACGTCCCAGAGGGTCTGTAGCTCGGCGGCCAGGGCGGCGGTTAGTTCGGGGACGTCGTGCGGTGCCTGGTCGTGGAGGGCTTCGGCCACGATCAGGGCACTGGCGGTAGAGTCGCGGACCGCGGAGCGGCCACTCTGCCGGTTCGTCCAGCGGCGGGCGTGCGCGTGGGGCGCCTGGTCCGCGAAGATCACCTCGCCCGGGGCCGGGTGCTCGACCTCGCCGGCGAAGGTGAGGTAGGCCTCGTCGCCCGTGGCGTACCGCACCTCGAGCGGGCCGGTGATCGCGGAGACGTCGAAGACGGCCACCGGGACGGCGTAGGCCAGCGAGACCGCGTTGCACAGGTCGACGAGCGGGTGCAGGCGGGGTACGGACCCTTCCTTGCGGAACCTGCGGAGCAGCGACTCCGCGGCGCAGCGGTACTGGGTCGGCTTCAGGCCCATCGCCGCGAACGCGCGCCGCCAGGCCTGGATCTCGGGCAACTCGCTTTCCGTCGCGACCGAGGCCAGGCGTGATTTGGCGATGGCTTCGAACCGGTCGGCCGCCGGGCCGGAGTCAGCGCCGGCGGTGATGCCCTCGACGTATACGACGCCCGGGACCAGGAGCGGGAAGTCACGCCACAGGTCACCCGAATGCTGAAAGTGCACGTATCACACGCCTCGTTCCGGCTAAAAGGCACTTTTGTAAGGGCCTGCGGTCAGCCCGCAGGCCCAGGGCCAGGCCCGCGGCGACCACGGCCATGCCGGCCCAGACCAGCGGCCGGGGCGCGGGCCCGCCGAGCAGGACGCCGGCCGCGGCCGCCGCCACCGGCGAGACGCCGGCGAGCAGCCCGGCCCGGGCAGCCCCCAGGCGCCCAACACTGGAATACCACAGGATGAACGCCACCGCGGTGACCGCGACACCAAGGTAGGCGATGGCGAGCCAGTCCTGGCGCCCGAGGCGGGTGGCGGCGGCCGGGCCCTCGTGCACCAGGCCGATCCCGGCGAAGATCACGGCCGCGAGCCAGGTGGCGTGGACCGACACGCCCCAGGGGCCGTGCCAGGCGCAGGACCGGGATCGCCAGCAGGGTGAACGCGGCCTCGCAGCCGAACACCACGGCCGCCCAGGCCACGCCGATGGCATCGGTCCGCCCCAGCCCCTGGACCAGGGCGGCGCCCGAGGTCACCACCAGCGCGGCGGCCACCAGGCCCAGACGCGGCCTTGAGTTCTCGAGCAGCGGCCCGATCACGGCCAGCAGCGACGGGACGCAGGCCACGGCGACGCCGAGGACGGCGGGTTCGGCGTGGCGGGAGCCTGCTACCAGCGCGAGGTTGAACAGCACGAGGCCCGTCACCGCGATACCGGCCAGCCAGAGCCATTCCCGGCCGCGGGGCCTGACCAGCCGCCGGCCGGTCAGCCGGGCCAGGGCGACGAGGATCAGGCACGCCATGGCGTACCTGAGCGCCTCGGCGGTGAACACGGGCGCCCCCGCGAGGACCCCGGAGACCGCCACGCTGCCGCCCACGCAGATCATGGCGCCGGCCCCCGCGGCGGCGCCGACCAGGAGGGGCTGGCTGCTACCTCGCGGGCCCTGGGCCTCGGCAGAGGCGGAGGGGGCGGGGACCTCGGGAGCGCGAACAGCCGTCATGACGCTAACGGTACGGGGGTGATGGTCCAGCTAACAGGTCCACTTAAGCGGCTTTATAGTGGACCAATGACCGAGGCCGCTGGGACGGACTTCCTGCAGCTGAGCCCGGGAGCGGCTCCCTCCAGAGGCCTGACAGCCTGGCTGGTGGGTGCGATCAGGGCCGCCATCATGGACGGGCGCCTGCGAACCGGTACGGCCCTGCCCGCGACCCGGCTGCTCGCCGGTGACCTGGGCGTCTCGCGAGGCGTGATCGTCGAGGCCTATCAGCGGCTCGCGGACGAGGGCCTGGTCAGCGCCCGGCCGGGCGCCGGAACCACGGTGTCGGGGTTGCCGCCGCGGGCGGTACCGCGGCCACCGCCCCCGGTAGGGCCAAGCTCGGTGCTCCCGCAGCGGTGGCGAACGTCCGCCGAGCTTGACCTGTCCCCCGGGGTGCCCGATCTGTCGGGGTTCCCGCGCGCCACCTGGCTGCGCGCCGAGCGGTGGGTCCTCGAGCACGCCAGCTCGGCCGACCTGGGGTACGGCGACCCGCGCGGCAGCGACGTGCTGCGGAGGGAGCTCGCGGGCTGGCTCGCGCGCACCCGCGGCCTGCGCGCCGCCCCGGACGACATCATCGTGGTCACCGGGGTCGCGCAGGCGCTAGCTCTGGTGGCGCAGTGGCTCAGCGCCCGGGGCAGAACCGGGATCGCCGTCGAAGACCCCGGCTCCCGCGGAGCCCACGACGAGCTCGCCTACTGGGGCCTGCGCCCGTGCCCGGTCCCGGTCGACGAACACGGTCTGAACACCGCCGGCCTGGCCGCGACCGAAGTCCGCGCGGTACTCCTCACGCCCGCCCACCAGTTTCCCACCGGCGTCGTGCTGGCCCCGGAGCGCCGCCGCGAGCTGCTGGACTGGGCGGCCGCGGTGGATGCCCTGATCATCGAGGACGACTACGACGCGGAGTACCGGTACGACCGGGCCCCGGTCCCGGCGCTGCAGGCTTCGCTCCCCTCTCACGTCGTCTACGCGGGCAGCACCTCCAAGACGCTGGCCCCGGGCCTGCGCCTGGGCTGGCTGATCCCGCCGGCCCGGCTGCACGCGGACCTGGTGGACGCCAAGCACGCCGCCGACCTGGGCAGCCCCGCGCTACCCCAGCTGGTCCTGGCCCGGCTCATCGCCAGCGGCGAGCTCGAGCAGCACATCCGCCAGGTCCGCAAGCGCCAGCGCACCCGGCGCGACGCCCTGCTCGGCGCCCTGCGCGAGCAACTGCCGGGGGTGCGCGTCCAGGGCGTGGCCGCGGGACTTCACCTGCTCATCACGTTCCCGGACCTGGCCGGGGACATCCGGGACACGGACCTCGCCGAGCGCCTGCTGCGCGCCGGGGTCCTCGTTCACCCGCTGTCCTGGCACCGCCAGCGGGCCGGAGCTCCCGGGCTGGTGCTCGGGTACGCGGCGCACACGCCCGATCAGCTGCGCGAGGCCGCGCGGCGCATCGCCCGCGCCGCCCGGGCTGGGCCCGCCTCAGCCGCCTAGGTAGGCCAGGACGGCGAGCACCCGACGGTTGTCGTCGTCGGAGGGCTGGAGGTCAAGCTTCATGAAGATGGAGGCGGTGTGCTTGGCCACCGCGCGTTCGGTGATCACGAGCCGCTGGGCGATAGCGGCGTTGGACCGGCCCTCGGCCATCAGCGCGAGGACCTCGCGCTCGCGCGGGCTGACCGCGGCCAGGCTGCCGTCTTTGGTGTTACGGGCGAGCAAGCGGGCGATCACCTCCGGGTCCATGGCGGTGCCGCCCGCGGCGACCCGGCGGACGGCGTCGACGAACTGGGCGCTGTCGAAGACCCGGTCCTTGAGCAGGTAGCCGATGCCCCCGCTGCCGCTGGCCATCAGCTCGCGGGCGTACAGCTGCTCAACGTACTGGGACAGGACCAGGACCGGCAGGCCCGGCACCTCGCGCCGCGCGGCCAGCGCGGCCCTGATCCCCTCGTCGGTGAAGGTCGGCGGGAGCCTGACGTCCACGATGGCCACGTCCGGCCGGTCCGCGGTCACCGCGGCCAGCAGGTCAGCCCCGTTGTCGACCGCGGCGGAGATCTCCAGGCCGTGGGCCTGGAGCATCCGGGACAGACCGTCTCTCAGGAGAAAGAGGTCTTCGGCAATGACAACTCGCACGGGATCTCCATGGTTACCGCGGTAGGACCACCCGGCGGGCTGCTGACTGCGAGAACTCCGTCGAACGCGGCCAGCCGCCGCTCGATCCCGCGCAGCCCGCTGCCGCGAACCGGGTCGGCGCCGCCGTGCCCGTTGTCGGTGACCCCGATCCGCAGCATCCCATCGGTATACCTGAGGTCGATCCAGGTTTCGCGCGCTTCGGCGTGCTTGGACACGTTGGCCAGCAGTTCGCTGACCGCGAAGTAGGCGGCGGATTCGATCGGCGCGGACGCCCGGCCGCACAGGTCGCTGGCCAGGTGGATCCGCATCGGGCTGTCCATGGCCAGCGCCCTGAACGCGTCGGCCAGGCCGCGGTCGGCCAGGATCGGCGGGTGGATGCCGCGGACCAGGTTGCGCAGCTCGGCCAGGGCCTTGACCGAGGCGTCGCGGGCCTCATACAGCAGCGCCCGGGCCGCATCGGGGTTGGTGTCGATGATCTGCCCGGCGGCGTCCAGGGTCATGCCCATGGCCACCAGCCGGGCCTGCGCGCCGTCGTGCAGGTCGCGCTCGATCCTGCGGATCTCGGCCGCCCCGGTGTCCAGGGCCTCCGAGCGGGTCTGGGTCAGCTGGTCGACGCGCAGCGTCAGTTCCGCGTGCTGGGTCGGCGCGAGCATCGACGAGGCGAGGAGGCCGTAGCCGCGCATCAGCCACGGAGACGCCCACGTCCCGCCCACGGCGACCGCGACGGCCAGCAGGCGGATCTCGCCCTGGGCGTACGGAGCGATGACAGCGGTCACCCCGAGCACGAGCACCGCGGCGGGGACGACGGGCAGGATCCAGCCCACGAGGCCGTTCACGATCACCCAGAGCAGGTCCCGCCAGGTCGCCTGGTCGGTCAGCAGCCAGGTGAGGCGGCGGCGCAGGCCGCCCTTGCCGCCGCTGGCCCAGGGCTGCGGTAGGTACGGCGCGGCGATGGGTACCCCGCACCACTGACCGGCCAGTTTCCTGGACAGCCTGGCTATCGGGCGGAAGCACAAGAGGAAGACCGGCGTCATCAGGAGCCAGAACACGAAGACGGCCATGGCCGTGACGGCGTCCAGTTCCTGGGTCTGGAACGGCTTGGTGGCCTGGTTCGCCAGCAGGGCGGCGAGGCCAAGGATGCCCAGCACGGCCCCCACCACGGCAATCCCGCACAGCGCCAGCCCGAGCAGCAGGAGCCCGCGCCCGGCCACGACCAGGCGCCCGCGGACCCAGTCCCACATGTCCCCCAGTGGCGAGGAGGCGTGTCGGGTCTGCTGGGGCGACGGGGCCTGCCGGGACGGCTCCGACCGGTATGGGGCCGGGGCATCCGGGCGGTCGGCGGTATGCGGGCGGTCCGGCCCCTGTCCCGCCATCGCTCGCCTCCTGCCCCCCGGTGTCACCTTCATCCAGTCTGCCGGGCCGCCACCCAGGGCGGAAGTGTGCTAGGCACCGAACGTAGGTGTACCTAGGTCTACCCGATGGGGCGGCCGGCGGCCTGGCCGGCCTCGGCGAGCGCGGCCGCCAGGGCCGTGACCGCCGCATCGACCGCGACCCGGGCGGTCAGCGCATGCGTGTGGGCCCGGTCGAAGTCCCCGAGGGCGATGCAGTCGAACGCCACCCGCGCGTCGTGCTGGGCGGCCTGAAGTTCGCGCGCCGCTTCGTCCAGGACGGGGCTGCCGCCGTTGGCCTGTAGGTCGATCATGCGCTCTATCCTTCCCCGCTTGAGCTCCCCGCTTAAGCCGCCGATGATCGGCTGGGACAGGACCTACCCGCTTAGCCCGCGGTCATGTCACGGGTTAGGTTCATCTGGATGGTAGGCGGCGGCGCGGAGGGCAGGGGTGCGAGATGTGCCGGTTGTTCGGGCTGACTGCGGGGCAGGCCCGCGTGCGGGCGACGTTCTGGCTGCTGGACGCTCCGGATTCGCTGGAGGCGCAGAGCCACCGCAACGTGGACGGCAGCGGGATCGGCTTCTTCGACGCCAACGGGACGCCCGTGGTGGACAAACAGCCCGAACCGGCGTTCGCCGATGAGGAGTTCAGCCACGAGGCGCGGGAGGCCGAGTCCTCGGCGTTCGTCGCCCACATCCGGTGGGCCACCGCGGGCGGCCGGACGGTGCTGAACACCCACCCGTTCGTCATGCGCGGGCGCATCATGGCGCACAACGGCGGGTTCGGCGAGCTGCCACGGCTGGAGGCCCAGCTCGGCTCCTACGCCAGCCTCGTACTCGGCGACACGGACTCCGAGCGGTACTTCGCGCTGATCACCCAGCAGACGGACGAGCACGGCGGTGACGTCGGGGCCGGGATCGCCGCCGCGGCCAGCTGGATCGCCGCTCACCTGCCGGTCTCGGCGCTCAACACGATCGTCGCCGCGCCCGGTGAACTGTGGGCGCTGCGGTACCCGGGAGCGCACGCCCTGCATATCCTGCAGCGGCCGGCCGGTCCTGGCCTGCACGTCCGCAGCGCAACGTCGTCGGTGCGCGCGCCGGGCAACACCGCCTCGGTGATCATCGCGTCGGAGGAGATGGACGGCGAGAACGGCTGGCGCATGCTGGCCCCGGGCGAGCTCGTGCACGTACGCCCTGACCTGAGCGTTCTGTCGTCGATCGCGATCTCGCAGCCGCCCGCCCGCCTGGTCCCGCTCGGCCCTGGCAATCCGAACATCGATACCTGACCGGGGCGCCGGGCCAACACTGGTGCCAGAGCGGGCTTTCCGGGACATCTCGGGGGACACCCCGGCTCATCGGTATGAGGGTGCTGATACTGGTGCTATGACTGAGACTGAGTCCCTGATCGCCGAGGTCCGTCAATTGCGCGCCGACGTCGCCCGGCTGCACGCCGCGCACACGGCGGTGCACATCCGGCACGGCTGGGTGAGCATGATCTTGAAAGACCTGTCCACCAACCCGTACACCCAGTACAAGGTCCACCTGTGGGGCGCGCTCTACTGGCTGATCAACTTCCCCCTGGTCTGCTGCCTGTTCTTCTTCACGCCCACGCTATGGGTCAAGCTCGGGATCTTCATCACGCTGATCTACTCGATCTACGCCAACCTGGCGACCGACTACGGCGCCATGTCCGCGGCCGAGGCAGCGTTCGGGCAGCAGCCACCGCCGCCGATCCCACTCGAGCAGCCGCTGCCGCCCGTATGAGGCGAAACCCCGAACCCTGCACAGGGTTCGGGGTCATTTCGATGTCTTGAGACATCACGTGGTAGCCCCGACCGGATTCGAACCGGCGTTACCGCCTTGAGAGGGCGGCGTCCTAGGCCTCTAGACGACGGGGCCGTGCATGGCATTGACACACTACCGCTGGGGTACCAGGACTCGAACCTAGACTAACGGGGCCAGAACCCGTCGGGCTGCCAATTACCCCATACCCCACTGGCACCGGCCACCGGACCGCTGCGCCCACGCAGTCTAGCGGACAGAACTCGCGCCGGCCAACACGAGCCGGAGCCCCGCCGCGGGGCGCGACACCGTCACGGCGCGTCGATGACGGTCAGGCCGATGGCGGGGTCCAGCCGGAGCCAGCGGGTGATCCCGGCCGAACGCAGAAACGGCAGGTCGTGGCTGGCCACGAGGAGTGCGCCCCGGTAGCCCGCCAGCGCCTGCGACAGCTGCCGGACAGACGCCAGGTCCAGGCTGTTGGTCGGCTCGTCGAGGAGCAGCAACTGCGGAGCCGGCTGGGCGAGCAGGAGCGCGGCGAGCACCGCCCGGAACCGCTCGCCGCCGGACAGCGTGCCCGCCGTCCGGTCGGCCCGCTCGCCGCGGAACAGGAACCGGGCCAGGCCGGCCCGGACCTCGTTGACCGACGCGGCGGGCGCCGCCTGGCGCACGTTCTCGACCACGGTCAGCGAGTCGTCGAGGATATCGAGCCGCTGCGGGAGGTAGCCGATAGCCGCCCCGCGGCGGATCGCCAGCCCGGGCGGCGCCGTCAGGCCCGCGATCGCGCGCAGCACGGTGGTCTTGCCGGAGCCGTTCGGGCCGGTCAGGGCGATGCGTTCCGGGCCGCGGAGGATGAGCTCGGCGAGCACTCCGGGCGCTGGAGCAGCTGTCACGGGGGCCGCGGGGTGCCAGCGCGCCTCGGCCAGCCCGGTGACGGTCAGGACGGTACGCCCGGCCGGGACGGCCGTGGCGGGCAGCTCGACGCGGATTTCCGCGTCGTCCCTGATCGCCTGCTCGGCGTCAGCCAGCCGGTCACGCGCCCCCTGGAGGCGCTCGGCGTGCAACTGGATGGACCGCCCCGCGGACTCTTGCGCGTGCTTCTTGCGCGCGTTGGCGACGATCCGCGGGAGGCTGCCCGACTCCGCGACCTTCCGGCCCTGCCGGTCCCGTCTGGCCTGCTTGACCTGAGCGTCGGCCACGTCCCGCCGCTCGCGGCGAACGTCGGCCGCCGCGGCGGTGACGGCGCGCTGCGCCGCGGCCTGCTCGGCGGCGAGGAGCTGCTCGTAGGCCGCCAGGTTCCCGCCGTAGATCCGGACGGTCCCGCCCGCCAGGTCCGCGATCTGATCCACGAAACCGAGCAGTTCGCGGTCATGGCTGACGATGACCATGACGCCGGTCCAGGAGGCGACCGCCTCGTACAGGCGCGTGCGCGCGTCCAGGTCGAGGTTGTTGGTCGGCTCGTCGAGCAGGATGACGTCCGGCCTGCGCAGGAACAGCGCGGCCAGGGACACCAGGACGGTCTCGCCGCCGGACAGCCGCTCCACCCGATCGTCCAGGCCGAGGCGGGCCAGGCCTAGCCGGTCCAGCCAGGCGCGGGCTCGCTCCTCGACGTCCCAGTCGTCCCCGACGGCCGCGAAGGCGCCGGTGTCCGCCTGGCCGGCCTCGATGGCGCGCAGGGCGCGGATGGCAGGAGTGACGCCGAGCAGGTCCGACACGCCGCGCCCGGTCCGCAGCGTGATGGCCTGCGGCAGATAGCCGACGTCACCGCCGGCCCGGACCAGGCCCGAGGCGGGGCGCAGTTCCCCGGCGATGAGCCTGAGCAGGGTTGACTTGCCCGAGCCGTTGACGCCGATCAGCCCGGTCCGGCCGGGCCCGAACGACACGGTCAGGCCGGATAGGACGGGAGCTCCGTCGGGCCAGCTGAAGCTAAGGTCGGAACAGAGAATGGCGGCGGTCATGAGGCGCGGCTCCCGGCACGTAGGAAGGATCTCCGTTACGTGTGGCGACACCACGGCGGGGGTATCGCCGACCTCAGAACCTCAACGCACCTCTCCTGCCGCCGGTGCCAGGGACGGATTCATGATAGCTACTCGACGGCGGAGGTGTCCGCTGGGTATTCGACCAGCGCGACCACCCGGCTCGCCATGAACCGCGCGGTCCTGACCGCGGTGCCGGTCCTGGTCACCTCGCTGACCTCGATGACGCCGCGGCGGTTCGCGATCTCGACGCGGCGGCCGGCTCGGGTCGCGGCCACCTCATAGGTCTGGGTGCCCTCGCCGGAGTCGATCACGATCTCGACCCGGTCTCCCTTCATAGGCGGCCTCCGCAGGGTCAGTACGCCGGGAGCGAGGGGTCGACCTGGTTGATCCAGGCCAGGATGCCGCCGCCGACGTGCACGGCGTCGGAGAAGCCCGCGTTCTTGACCACGGCCAGCGCCTCGGCGCTGCGGACTCCGCTCTTGCAGTGCAGCACGATCCGCTTGTCCTGCGGCAGATGCTCCAGGGCCGCGCCGGACAGGAACTCGCCCTTCGGGATCAGGGTCGCGCCCGGGATCGATACGATCTCGTACTCGTTCGGCTCGCGCACGTCGATCAGGTAGATGGGGTCGCCGGCCTCCAGCATGGCGGCCAGGTCCTTGGCGCTGATCGTCGAGCCCTCGGCCGCGGCGGCGGCCTCCTCGGAGACGGTGCCGCAGAACGCCTCGTAGTCGATCAGATGCGTGATCGTCGGGTTCTTACCGCAGACGGCACAGTCAGGATCCTTGCGGACCCGGACGGAGTGGTAGGTCATCTCCAGCGCGTCGTAGATCATCAGCCGCCCGGCCAGCGGATCGCCGATCCCGGTGATGAGCTTGATCGCCTCGTTCACCTGGATCGACCCGATGGAGGCGCACAGCACCCCCAGCACCCCGCCCTCGGCGCAGGACGGGACCATCCCGGGCGGCGGCGGCTCGGGGTACAGGCAGCGGTAGCAGGGGCCGTACTCGGCCCAGAACACGCTCGCCTGCCCGTCGAAACGGTAGATCGAGCCCCACACGTACGGCTTGCCGAGCAGCACGCACGCGTCGTTGACCAGGTACCTGGTGGCGAAGTTATCGGTGCCGTCGACGATCAGGTCGTAGTCGGCGAAGATCTCCATGGCGTTGTCGGAGTCGAGCCGCGTCTCGTGCAGGATGACCTTCACGTACGGGTTGATCTCGGTGATGCTGTCCCGCGCCGAGGCCGCCTTGGACCGGCCCACGTCGGATACGCCGTGGATGATCTGGCGCTGCAGGTTGGACTCGTCGACCACGTCGAAGTCGATGATGCCCAGCGTGCCCACCCCGGCCGCGGCCAGGTAGAGCAGCGCGGGTGAACCGAGCCCGCCTGCGCCCACGCACAGGACCTTCGCGTTCTTGAGCCGCTTCTGCCCGGTCATCCCCACGTCGGGGATGATCAGGTGACGAGAGTAACGCCTCACCTCGTCGACCGTCAGCGCGCTGGCGGGCTCGACAAGCGGCGGCAACGACACGATGCACTCCAAAGATCTCTATTTATCCGAACGGCGGTGGTATTTCTCCCCGGTCCGTGCCTGGGTCAACCGGTTGGCGTGAGCGGGAATTCCCGCTCGGCCGGGGCCGGCACACCCGCCAGGTCGAGCAGCGCGCCGATCTCGCCGGCCACCACGTCCGGATGCTCCATGTGGGCCAGGTGGCCGGTGCGCGGCAGCACCACGACGCGGGCGTCGGCGAACGCGCGGGCCGCCCGCCCCGCCAGCCGCGGGTCGACGAGGCGGTCGTGGCGGCCGAAGATGACCAGGCACGGCGCGGTGATGCGGGCCGCGTCCCGCCAGGCCGACCGGGGGTGGATGGTCTGCGCGGTAAGCGTTCGCACCGAGCCGACCAGCACGGCTTCGCCGTAGCCGAGGCCATCGCGGCGGACCAGTTCGGCCACCTCCACGGCGAATCGTTCGGGCGGGAACCGCGCAGGGTCGCAGAAGCAGGTCGCGATGACGTCGGCGACGCGGTGGTCGGGCGGCGTGGCCCGGAACTGGCGGAGCAGCCGGTGCCCGACCAGCGGGAGGCTCAGCACCGGGAAGCGCAGCAGGTCCAGCCGGGGCCGCGAGTCCGGCAGGGCCGGGGACACCAGCGTCAGCGTCCGGACCAGGTCCGGGCGGCGGGCGGCGATCCGCACGCAGACCGAACCGCCGAGGGAGTTGCCGATCAGGTGCACCGGGCCGTGGCCGAGCGTGCCGATCAGCGTCGTGACGCTCTGCGCGAGCGCGGCGATCGAGTACTTGCCGTCGGGGCGGGGCGGGGAGTTGCCGAAGCCGGGCAGGTCCACGGCCTCGCAGGTCAGCCGGGGACGCAGCAGCTCCATCAGGTCGGTCCAGTTGCGTGAGGAACCCTCGAGCCCGTGTACGCACAGGGCGGGCTCCCCCGGGCCCGGCGGGACGCCGCGCACGTAGACGTCGTGGTCGCCGAGCGAAACCAGCCGTCCCGGCCAGTGCGGGATCGGCTCTGCGCTCACGCGCTGGCCTTGCCCCTGGACCGGGCGGCCTTCGGGCGCGCCGACGCAGCCGGTTCGGGCGCCTCGTCGGACTTGGCCCGCCCGGACTTCAGGGCGGCGACGCTCGCGCGCAGGATCTCGGTCAGGTCGGCGGGCTGGGTTGGCGCCGGAGCGGCCGTTCCGGCCGGGCGGACGATGTCGTTGCCCTCGATCTTGGCCTGGACGACGGCCTCGAGCGCCTCGCGGTAGGTGTCGTGGAACTGGTCGGGGTCGAAGTCCTCCGTCATCGTGTCGATCAGCGAGGAGGCCATCTTCAGCTCCTGCGACCTGACCTCGATGTCCTCGTCGAGGAAGGCGAAGTCGGGCGTGCGGACCTCGTCGGGCCACAGCAGGGTCTCCAGCGTGATGACCCCTTCCCTGACCCGCAGCGCGGCCAGCGCCTCCCGCTGGCGGAGCGCGACCTTGGCCACCGCGACCTTCTCCGACTTCAGCAGCGCATCACGGAACAGCACGTAGGCCCGGGCACCGGTCGATTCCGGTTCCAGGTAGTAGCTCTTGTTCGCGTAGATGGACTCGACCTGGGCGCTCGGCGCGAAGTGCAGCACCTCGATGCGGTGGGCGGTGACCAGGGGGAGGTCGGCGAGGTCGTCGTCGGTCAGCACCACCATGTCGCCGGTGGCGAGTTCGTAGCCCTTGGCGACGTCGGAGTAGGGGATCTCCTCGCCGTCCAGCGTGCAGAACCGACGGAACTGGATCCGGCCGCCGTCCTCCCGGTGCACCTGGCGGAACGTGATGTCCCGTTGTTCGGTCGCCGCGTACAGCTTTACCGGGATCACGACCAGGCCGAAAGATATGGCACCGGTCCAAATGCTGCGCATGGTCTCTCATCTACCCCGGTTGGCCTGCCGCTGATACATGCGGTGAGCACATTTAGGCAACTCTGGTAGCGAGCTTACGGGCGGCTGAGATGATGAAGGCGCCGGGGGGCCGGAGGAGGGCGAGGGGGAAGGAGCGGGATGCGGGCGTTCGATGTGGTGGTACTCGGCGGCGGCACCGCGGGCACGCACGTCGCGACGCAGGTGGCCGAGGGCGGCCGGTCGGTGGCGCTGGTCGAGGCGGGCCTGATCGGCGGGGAATCGGCCTACCTGGCCTGCGTGCCGTCGAACTCGCTGCTGATTTCCGCAGGCCGGGGCGAGACGTGGGAGGACGCGGTCGCCCGCCGCGACCGGGTGACCGGCGGCCTGGACGATTCCGGGCCCGCACGGCGCCTGAGCGAGGCAGGCGTGACCGTGCTGCGCGGCATCGCCCGGATCACGGGGCCCGGGACGGTGGAGGTATCCCACGCCGGGTCACGCCTGGCCAACGGGCAGGCCAGCGTGCCGCTGACCTACGCCGACCTGGTCATCGCGACCGGATGCGAGCCGGTCGCGCCGCCGATCGAGGGCCTGTCCGACATCCCGGCCTGGACCACCGCGGAGGGCTTGTGCTCGCCCGACCTGCCGCGCCGGCTGATCGTGCTGGGCGGAGGACCGGCCGGGTGCGAGCTGACCCAGATCTACGCGGCGTTCGGCTCGCACGTGACGCTGGTCGAGGCGGAGGACCGGCTGCTCCCGGCCGAGCCGGCCTTTGCCGGGGAGATCCTCGCCGTGGCCCTGCGCCGGGCCGGCGCGGAGATCTACCTCGGCTCGCCCGCGACTAAGGCGGAACGGACCGCCGACGGCCTTACGCTCGCGCTGGACGACGGGACCCGGATTGACGCGAACCGGCTGCTGCTCGCCTCGGGGCGGCGGCCGAGGCTCAGCGATCTCGGACTGGAAGCGCTCGGCCTCACGGTGGCCCCCGGCGAGGCGCTGCCCACCACCACCTCGTGCCGGGTCAGCGGCGCGGCCGGGCAGGTCTGGGCCGCAGGGGACGTCACCGGGATCACCCATACCCACGCCGGGCGGTACCAGGCCAGCGTGGTCGCCGCGAACATCCTCGGCGGTGACCGCGAAGCCGACTACCGCGCCATCCCGCGCTGCGTGTTCACCATCCCCTCGGTCTTCGCCGTGGGCGAGGTCTCCGATACCGCACAGCGGGTCAGGGCCGACCTGGGCGCCACCACGAGGGGACGGCTCGGCCAGGACGAGCTGGGGTGCCTCGAGCTCTACGCGGACACCGAGACGGGGTTGCTCACCGGGGCCGTCGCGGTGGGGCCGGACGCCGTGACGTGGATGGCTGAGGTTACCCTCGCCATCAGGGCCAAGGTACCGGTCACGGTACTGGCCGACGCGGTGCATGCCTTCCCGACCTACGGGGAAGCACTGGAGACAGCGTTCCGCGAGCTGGCCGGGACCGGAAGCCGTCCTGAACATGCCGATCAGGAGGAAGAGGGGATCGGGCCGTTGAGCGAGCTGGACATGGAGACGCCCGAGGGCGACGCCTACGAGCAGCAGCAAGAAGTCGTCGCGGACGAAAACGAAACCGTCGGGCGGCGCGAAGTCCCGTTTGACGTCGACGAGGCGGATGCGGCCGAGCAGGAACGCGCCGTCGGCTTCGACGATGACGACTACCGCTAGGGTGGGGAGCACCCGGCTGCCACGGCACGAGAGGCGGCGGCAACTGCTGGACGCCGCGCTCGAGGTGTTCGTGTCC
Organism: uncultured Actinomycetes bacterium; assembly: GCA_963795795.1. Taxonomy (GTDB): domain Bacteria; phylum Actinomycetota; class Actinomycetes; order Streptosporangiales; family Streptosporangiaceae; genus Palsa-504. Next base: position 58,101 of record CAWCJS010000011.1, read on the forward strand.
CACGGCTACCACGCCGCCGCCATGGACGAGATCGCCGAGCGAGCCGGAGTCAGCAAGCCCGTGCTCTACCAGCACTTTCCCGGCAAGCTTGAGCTGTACCTGGCCCTGCTCGATCAGAGCGTGGACAACCTGCTCGAGACCGTGCGCGACGCGCTCGGCTCGACCACGGATAACAAGCAGCGGGTGGCGGCCACCTTTGGCGCCTACTTCGAGTTCGTGGTGGGCAAGGGCCAGGCCTTCCGGCTCGTCTTTGAGTCCGACCTCAGCAACGAGACCGCCGTACGGGACAAGCTCGAACGAGCCCAGCGCGAGTGCGCGGCGATGATCAGCGAGGTAGTCAGGCAAGACGCCGGCCTGAACGAGGACGAGGCCCGCCTGGTCAGCGTGGGGATGGTGGGCCTGGCGCAGGTCACCGCCAGATACTGGCTGAGCACGTGTGATCGCATTCCGCGGGAGGCCGCCGAGCAGCTCGTGGCCAGGCTCGCCTGGCGGGGCATCAGCGGGTGGCCGCGCAGCGAGCACTGAGTGTCCCGGGGCCCTTCCGCTAAGGTCAGGGCCGCGATTGGTATACTTAGTGGCGACTGGTCAATGGAATGACGCAACCAAAGGTTGTGTTGATCTAATCGGCTGCCACGCGGGGGGGAAACCCGACTACACGGCAGCGTGCCAGCGGCGTTAGCAGGTTCCCAGATTTCTGGTAGCAGCGTGCATTGCCGCAGGCCGTTGCGAGCAGCCTCGCGACACGATGGGCCCGACGCAGGGCCACGATGAAGGACGGAAGCCCTGACAACTGACACTCTGGCCGGGAACACCGCGGACGACGCGGCCACCGGCGACGAGACTTACGCGATGAGGAGCGGTGGCGAGCCTACCCCGACGCCGACTTTCCGCGACCTGGGGATTAGCGAGGAGATCTGCTCGGGCCTGGAGGCCCAGGGCATCGTCACCACCTTCCCCATCCAGACCCTGGCCCTCCCGCTGGCCCTGCGCGGGCAGGACATCATCGGGCAAGCCAGAACGGGCACCGGGAAGACCCTGGCGTTCGGCGTTCCGCTCCTGGAAAGGATCGGGGAAGGCCCGGCGGGTAAGCCGGGGGCCCTGGTGGTGGTGCCGACCAGGGAACTGGCGATCCAGGTCGCAGACGACCTGCGCGCCGCGGCCGTCAACGTCCGCGCGCGGGTGCTCACTGTGTACGGCGGACGGGCGTACGAACCGCAGATCGACGCGCTGCAAGCAGGCGTGGACATCGTGGTCGGCACCCCCGGACGACTGCTTGACCTGGCCCAGCGCCGGCACCTGGACCTGAGCGCGGTCCGGGCGCTGGTGCTCGACGAGGCGGACAAGATGCTCGACCTCGGCTTCCTGCCCGACGTGGAGCGGATTGTCCGGCTGACGCCGGGTGACCGGCAGACCATGCTGTTCTCGGCGACCATGCCGTCCGAGGTCGTCACCATGGCGCGCCGGCACATGCGCCAGCCGACCAACGTGCGGGCCGAGGGTCACGACGAGCCCGCGCCCGCCCCCAGCACGCGGCAGTTCGTGTTCCGTGCGCACCAGATGGACAAGATCGAGGTGCTCGCCCGCGTGTTGCAGGCCTCGGGAAGAGGCCTGACCATGGTGTTCTGCCAGACCAAGCGGGGCGCGGATCAGGTCGCGACCGCCCTGGCCAGCCGGGGCTTCGCGGTAGCGACGGTGCACGGCGACCTGGGCCAGGGTCAGCGGGAGCGCGCGCTGCGGGCGTTCCGGAGCGGCAAGGTCGACGTGCTGACCGCCACCGAGGTCGCCGCCCGCGGCCTTGACGTGGACGACGTCACGCACGTGGTGAACTACGAGTGCCCCGACGACGAGAAGACCTACGTGCACCGGATCGGCCGGACCGGGCGCGCCGGGCGCGCCGGGGTCGCGGTGACCTTCGTCGACTGGCGGGACATGCACCGCTGGAAGCTCATCGACGCCGCCCTCGGCCTCGGGCAGCCCGAACCCGAAGAGACGTATTCCACCTCGGACCACCTGTACGCCGAGCTGGGCATCCCGCGCGGGGCAACGGGAACGCTGCCCCGCGCCCAGCGGGACCGGGCCGGGCTCGACGCCGAGGCGATAGAGGACATCGGCGAAACCGGCAAGGTCCGCTCGCCGCGGGCCCGGCGCGGAAAGGGCGCCCCCACCCGCGTGCAGCCCGCCGCCCGGCGCCGGCGCCGGACCAGGTCCGGCCAGGAGATCGGCGGCGAGCAAGACCGGCTGGGCGCTCCCGAGGCACGCCGAGTAGGCGGCTCCGGTACCCCCGACGCGCGCCGGGCCACCCGGCGCAAGGCGTCCTAGGCACGCCTAGGTCTGAGCCGGTGCCCAGGTTCCGTTCACGGTCGCCAGGTAAGGTTCGCCCCTGTGAGCACACCAACCGCTCTTGATCTGCCGGACGAGGTGCGGCGTACGACCATCCGGACCAGCCGCGGGCCGTTCGCGGCGCTGGAGGCTGAGCCCGCGTCGGGGGTCTGCGAGCGGGAAGCGGCCTTGCTCGTACCCGGCTACACGGGCAGCAAAGAGGACTTCATGGCCGTCCTCGGCCTGCTCGCCTGGGGCGGCCGCCGGGTGTTCGCGATTGACATGCGCGGCCAGTTCGAGACGCCGGCGGCGCCGGATCACGATGGCTACTCCGCCTCGGCCCTGGGGTCCGATATCACCGCGCTGCTGCACGCGACCGGCGCGAGGCACCTGCTCGGGCACTCCTACGGCGGGCTGATCGCCCGTGAGGCCGTGCTCGCGTCCGCGGGCGGCGAACTCGCCTCGGTCACGCTGATGAGCACGGGGCCGGCGGCGCTGACCGGGCCGCGGGCCGAGGAGCTACGGGGAATGCTGGAAGTCCTGGGCGCGGAGGACGGCCTGCCCGCGCAGGCCGCGCTGCAGGCCGGGATCTCCGACATCTGGCAGTCGTACCTGGAACCGGAGGCCGTCGCGGCCGGTGTCCCCGGCCCGATCGTGGCGTTCCTGGCCAAGCGGATGCTCAGCAACGACCCGAATGGCCTGGTCCTCATGGCCAGGCACCTGCTTACCGCTGAGGACCGCACGGCCGAGCTGGCGCGGCTGCGCGACCTGGAGATCCTGGTCATCTACGGCGAGGACGACAATTCCTGGTCGCCGGACGAGCAAGAGGCGATGGCGGCGCGGCTGGGGGCCCGGCGGGTGTGCATCCCCGGGGCCATGCACTCCCCCGCCGTCGAAGCCCCGGCCACGACCGCGGCCACGCTGACCCAGTTCTGGAACGCGGCCGAGACCTGATAAGCAGGGACCTGAATCAGCAGGGACCCCGAATCAGCCGTCAGAAAGCCCGTCCCAGGGCCGGCGCGGCACCGCCGCCGCCGCGCCCTCCGGGCAGTGGCGCAGGTAGTCGCACCAGCCGCAGGACGTGCTCGGCCGCGGCGGGAACACCTCGTCCCAGGCGGGCGCGGGCAGGCCAGCCTTCATCCGCTCGTCCGCCGCGGCGCACTCCTCCGCGATGCCCTCCGCGCGGGCCAGGTGCCTGGCCAGCGACTCGTCGGTGTGCGACCAGGCGAGCACCGCCCCGGTGGGCAAGTGATGCAGTTCGACGCGGTGGCACGGCCTACGCAGCACCCGGCCCGCGGCGAGCGCGTACAGCGCGAGGGGCATCGAGCTGCGCGCGTCGTCCACGGTGAGCAGGTGCCGGCCGGTCTTGTAGTCGACGACCACGAGTTCGGGGCCCGCTGGATCGCCGAGCCGCGAGTCGAGCCGGTCGATCCGGCCGGAGACCGCGATCGCGTCGGTGCGGGTCGCCACGGTCCGTTCTATCCCGACCGGCTCGTCGGCCGGGTCGAGCCCGGCCACGTAGCCCTCCACCCAGCCGATCGCGCGCTCCCGGTACTGCGCGGACTGGGTCTCGTCGGCGAACCCCTCGGTGATCCAACCGCGGTCGAGCAGGCTGCCCGCGGCCGCGACGGTCCGCTGCGCCAGCGGCAGCCGCCACCAGCCGGCCAGCGCGTTATGGACGCTGGCGCCGAGGCTGTTGTGGGCCCAGGGCGGGCCCTTCGGGGGCGGCGGGCGGTCCAGGTAGGTCATCCGGTACCGGCGGGGGCAGTCCAGCCAGGCGGAAAGGCGCGTCGGCGTACACGGGTAGAGCCGGCGCGGCATCCCCTCGAAGCCCAGCTGTTCCACCGGGCTAGTCGGAGCCGGGTCCCGCGGCGAACCAGGAATCGAACTCCTTCTCCGCCGCCCCGATCGTCGTTTCCTCACCCTGGCCCGGCAGGACGCGGGTGCCCGCGGGCAAGGGGAGCAGCTGCTCGCCGATCGCGTTCATCTGCTCGGCGAAGTCGGGGAACTCACCCTCGTTGCGGACGGGGCCATCCGCGAGCAGGACGTGCCCGGTGAAAACCACGCCGAGCGCCTCGCAGTACAGGCAGACCGAGCCGTCCGTGTGACCTGGGGCGTGCATCACCTCGAGGGCGACATCGGCCACCTCGAAAAGCCCGCCGTCGGCCATCTCGATCTCCGCGTCGCCGTCGCGGTGCTCCTCCCGCCACAGCTGCCGATCCTTCGGGTGCAGCGCCACCGGTGCCTCGTCTCGCTCGGCCACCTCCAGGGCCGCCGCGACCTGGTCGGCGTGCCCGTGCGTGCAGATGACCGCGATCACCTCGCGATCTGCCACCACGTCGAGCACCGCGGCCGGGTCGCGACCCGGATCGATGACGATAACCTCGTCGCGGTCGCCGATGATCCAGGTGTTGACCCCGCCGGGGGACGACGACACCAGTTCGATCCGTGCGGTCATCGCGGCTAATCCTTCCCTCATAGCAACGGTCCGTCGACCTTCTTACCACAGTGCCCGCACCACAGGGGCCGGACCGCTGGGCCGGCCACGATCACCCCGAAGGCCACGATCGTGGCCTGCCCGGCCAGCCTTTTCCTGTCCTGGTCGGACCGGCCCCTGGTCAGCCCCAGGAATACCGGAACCGTTCCGGCCGGATCGATGATGACGAACAGCGTGACGAATACGTCCAGGAAGAACTTCATCAGGGACACATCCAAGCTTTCCCTGTTTCCGGCGCGGCCGAAGAACTGTCGGCGAGAAATGCACGTTTGCTTCCCGTCGTGCCACAATTGGGGCCGTGCGGTGGTTCTTCATCCTGTTGGTCCCGGCGATCCTGCTTGGACGCGGCAAGCCGGTCCCCAGCTTGCTGATCTATGCGGTGATCATCGTGGTCTGTTACGTGGTGTCGCTGGCCCGACACCCAAACCGGCGCTGCCGGACGTGCGGGGGTTCGGGTCGGCAACGAGCAGCGATGTTCACCTGGGGCGACCGCATTTGCGCTTCGTGCGGCGGGCAGTCCCGGCACCGCCGGTGGGGCGTGCAGGCGTTCTACCCGCAAAGCAAGACGTACGCCGAGAACGCGAGGGCCGAGGCCGGAAAGCGGCGGGGCAGGCTCCGCTAGGACCGTTAGAACCCGGCCTGGATGGGGCCGAAGTTCGCGCTCCACAGCTGGTTGTTGAACGCGTGGCCGTTCGGGTACAGCTGCAGCTTCCAGGTGGTGAGCTGCGGTGTCGGCATCTGGACCGGCGAGGCGCTGCCCGGGAAGTTCAGCACGTACGGGTCCTTGACGTTAGTGTCCGAGCCGTTGATCAGCGGGACGTACGGGTTGCCGAGCGAGGCGTTGGCGTCCACGACCCAGGTCGTCCGGCCGCCAGAACTGCACTGCTCGAGCACGACCTTGGTCCCGTCTGCCGCGGGATGCGCGACACCGACGCACAGGCCGCTGGGCACGCCGTCAGGCGCGTACTCGATCTCGTAGGCCATGTCGTTCGGGTAGTGCCGCACGCACCGGTGCGTCGTCGAGCTGACCTGGGCGCAGGTCCCGCCGTAGTGCTGGGCCACGGTCGCAGAGACCAGGCCGAGGGAGGCGAAGCCGGAGACCCGGGCGTGCTGGAAGACGATGAAGTCCTCGCCCGCGTTGTTGTTGCTGGTGGGGTAGAGGGTGAGCGGCTGGCCGACCCGGCCGCGCTTGCCCAGCACGTTGAGGACGAAGGAGGGGGTGCCGTGCGTTCCGAACTTCTGGCTGAACAGGTCGATGCAGTTCTGATAGCACGACGGCGTGGCCGCCTGTGCGGCGAGGGTCCCGACGGCGCTGACCCCACCGACGAGGGTCATTACCGCCGCGGCAGCTATGACCTTGCCCCTGATCGACATTGGCAACCTTCCTCCTTTTACCGGTCAGCCTGGACGGCGGGCCTCACCATAATGACGCAGACGTTGATCATTCGGTTGTCGTACCACGTGATGGCCAGCTAAAACCCACCGTAGCTCAGCTGGGTGAGATAGCCGCGCACATCAATCCGTGGCTTTATCGCGCCTTATCGGATTGGCGTGCCCGTGGCCTGCGAAACAAGGGCGTCGTACGCGTCAGCGGCGGTTACCTCGCACCCGATACGGTGACCGGTCAGGCGACCGTGATCGTCGCTACCGCCGGTGGCCACCAGGCCGAGGTCGCGGGCCAGGGCGAGCAGGGTCGCTCGCTGCGATTCCGGCTGGTCGGGATGGAAGACCTCGACCCCCGCCAGGCCTGCGGTGGCCAGCGCGGCGATCTGCTCGTCGGAGGGCACCCAGTCCCGGCCCGCCCGCGGGTGCGCGAGCACCGTGACGCCGCCGGCCGCGCGGACCAGGCGGATCGCACGGACCGGATCGAGCGCGTACCGCTCGACGTAGGCGCGGCCGCCCGCGCCGATCCAGTCGCGGGTAAACGCCTGGCCGGGCTCGGCGATGGCCCCGCTCGCCACCAGCGCGCGGGCGATGTGCGGGCGCCCGACCACCCCGGTTCCCGCGATGGCGGCCACCTGATCCCAGCTGATGGCGACGCCGAGGTCGATCAGGGCGCGGACCATGGCGCGGGCGCGGCGCTCGCGGTCGGCGCGGATCCGTTGGATTTGCTCGGCCAGTTCCGGCTGGCCGGGATCGAACAGGTACGCCAGCAGGTGCAGGCTGTGGCCGTCGAGCCGACCCGACAACTCCATGCCAGGCACCAGCGTCAGGGCGTCCGGCCGGGCCTGACGGGCCTGTGCGTGCCCGGCGACGGTGTCGTGATCGGTGAGCGCCACGGCGTCCAGGCCCGCCAGCGCGGCGCGCCGCATGACCTCGGCCGGGGAATCCGTCCCGTCGGAGGCGTTGCTGTGCACGTGCAGGTCGGCGCGCACCAGGGGCCGTCAGCCGGCGGGCAGGCGAGGGGAAGGCGCGCCGAAGGGCAGGTCCAGGTCCTGCCCGGGGTCGCGCAGGTCACGCAGCACCATCGGCTCGACGAGCAGGACGCCCGCGGTATCCGGCCACAGCACGACCCAGACCCAGTGGCCCTTGATCTCGCCGGCGAACACGGCCCGATCGGGCGAGTCCACGTGCCAGAGCGGGAAATCATGATTGCCGAACGAGGCGCTGGCGCTCGGGGGCACGGTGGCGAACCCGGCTCCGGGGTCCACGCTAGCCAGGCCGGCCACGGCCGCGCCGAGGCCGACGCCCGGCTCTTCCGCGACAACCAGCATGTCGGCTGGCCCGCCGAGCGGGTTCGGGCCCGACAGCGCGACCGCGCAGGCACGGGTGCCCGTGCGCTCGTCCCCCGCGCCTGCGAACCCCGTTACCAGCCAGCCCGCCGGAAGCGGCCAGGGCAGCCAGGCCGGGACGCCCGGGGTGCGCAGCAGCCCGTCCAGGCCTTCCCGGGACGGGCGGTAGGCGGGGAGCAGGGGATGCACCTCGCCGTGCACGTCACAGCGCCAGGCGCTGGACCAGGCGGTCGGCTCCTGGACGGGCTTACCGCAGCGCGGGCAGGTGGCCGGGCTGCGGCGGTGACTTTCCTGGCCCACGCGCCTCCCCATGGGGCACAGTTTCCTCACGTCGCTGAGCGGCTTCTTACCCTGGTTCGCGGCGGACCATGCCGTGGACATAGCAGTGACGCCGGCCCCGAACGGGGAACCGGCGTCACCTTTTACTTACTTACGGTGCGGAACTCGGGATGTCCTAGACGTGGGTCCCGAAGTCCGCGCCCCACATCTGGTTGTCGTTGATGCTGGGGTAGTTCAGGATCGGCGGGAAGCCGGTGGTGAAGCCGGACAGGTTGTTGACCTGGAGAACCGGGCGCGGCTTGTCGGTCGGGTAACCGCTCTGCGGGTAGGTCAGCACGTACGGCTGGGAGAAGTTGGTGTCCGAGCCGTTGATGAGCGGGTAGTAGTGCAGGAAGAACGACTCGATCGGCTGGTCGTAGATGTCCACGGCCCAGACCGTCTTGGACGAGGCGCCGCACTCCTGAAGGGTGACGTGCTCGTGTGCTACCGCGGTGTTCGCGACGCCGACGCACAGGCCGCTGTCCTGGCCGTTAGGCGTGTACTCGATCTCGAACGCCGGGTCGTTGAAGGACAGGTGGGTCCCGAAGCAGGTGGGCCCGCCGGGCGAGACGTTCGGGACGCAGCCGTAGTGCAGCGCCAGCGCGGCGCTGACCATGCCGGCCAGGTAGAAGTCGGCCACGGTGCCCTGGGCCTCGAGGCGGAAGTCTTCCGCCGAGTCGTTATTGCTGCCCCGGTACAGGATGATGTTCTGACCGATGTGGATCCGGCCGCCCTGGACGTCCAGGATGAAGTTCGGGTTGCTGTGGTGGCCGAATTCCTGGCTGAAGATGTTGACGCAGGTGCCGCCGCACGACGGGGTGGCCGCGTTCGCGGCCGCCGCCGTCCCGAGCACCCCCGCGGTCCCGACGCCGCCGATCATGGCCAGCGTCGCCCCGGTGGCGAGAACCTTGCTCTTGATGGACATGAAACAGTTCCTTTCTTGGAACTCTCACAGCCGTGCCCTGCGCACGGCTGTCGCACGGGCTCCCGCGGCACTCCCTGCTGGCTCGCGATAGCCCGATAGGGACGTCCATGGCCACTTGTGGCAACCAGTGTCCCGTTTTGCTCGATAGTGAAGACGCCAGCGGGGCACAAGCGGTTGACGATGATCACACGATATCTGAGTCATGTGATCAAATCGAGATCTCAGAGTTGAGCGTTCCGCTTGACGATCGATCGCGTTTCGTACTCACCGGCGGTGACGCCGACCCCCCGTCGGGGCCGGCGTCACCTGGTTACGTGCGCGGAACGGTTAGAACCCGAAGTCCGCGCCCCACATCTGGTTGTCGTTGATGCTCGGGTAGTTGATAACCGGCGGGAAGCCGGTGGTGAAGCCGGACAGGTTGTCGACCTCCAGGCTCGGACGCGGCTTGTCGGTCGGGAACCCGCTCTGCGGGTAGCTGAGCACGAACGGCTGGGAGAAGTTGGTGTCCGAGCCGTTGATCAGCGGGTAGTAGTGCAGGAAGAACGACTCGATCGGCTGGTCGAACACGTCAACCGCCCACACCGTCTTCGAGGACGCGCCGCACTCCTGCAGCGTGACCTTCTCTTCCTGCACCGCGGTGCTGGCCACGCCGACGCACAGACCGCTGTCCACGCCGTTCGGCGTGTACTCGATCTCGAACGCCGGGTCATTGAACGACAGGTTGGTGCCGAAGCACGTCGGGCCGCCAGGCGAGTCGTTCGGCACGCAGCCATAGTGCAGCGCCAGCGCGGCGCTGACCATGCCGGCCAGGTAGAAGTCGGCCACGGTGCCCTGGAACTCCAGGCGGAAGTCCTCGGCCTTGTCGTTGTTGCTGGACCGGTACAGGATGATCGGCTGGCCGATCCGGATGTGCTGCTGGAACACGTCCAGGATGAAGTTCGGCGAGTTGTGGTGGCCGAACTCCTGACTGAAGATGTCGACGCAGGTGCTGCCGCACGACGGGGTCGCCGCGTTCGCGGTCACCGCCGTACCGAGCACGCCCGCCGTCCCGACGCCGCCGATTACGGCCAGCGTCGCCGCGGTGGCGAGCACCTTGCTCTTGATGGACATGAAAACAGTTCCTCTCATGGAACTCACGGCCGCACCCTGCGCGCGGCCGGCCGAGCTGATCAGGACGGGAACGGCCGACCCTGACCGGTCAAGCGACCTGGAGGAAGCCTCCGGGCGAACCCGTAAGTCCCTTGCATCTTTACGAGTTCTTAACTTTTCCTCTTAGTAGACGCGCCAGGTCGGGTTACGGTTTACCCAAGTTTTGCCGGGCGTGTCCAAATCGATGATTGGCGGACATGACAGTGGCGCCGGCCCCCGGCGGGACCGACGCCACCTGCTACGTGCTAGCGGGTCAGGACTCGAAGGCGAACGGACCGAAGTCCGCGGCCCACATCTGGTTGTCGTTGATGCTGGGGTAGTTCAGGATCGGCGGGAAGCCCTGGGTGTAACCGGACAGGTTGTCGACCTGGAGCTGCGGGCGCGGCTTGTCGGTCGGGTAGCCCGACTGCGGGTAGGTCAGCACGAACGGCTGGGAGAAGTTCGTGTCCGAACCGTTGATCAGCGGGTAATAGTTCAGGAAGAACGACTCGATCGGCTGGTCGTAGACGTCAACCGCCCACACCGTCTTCGACGAAGCGCCGCACTCCTGCAGGGTCACGCCCTCTTCCTGCACCGCGGTGCTCGCGACGCCGACGCACAGACCGCTGTCCACGCCATCGGGCGTGTACTCGATCTCGAACGCCGGGTCGTTGAAGGACTCGTTCAGCCCGAAGCAATCCGGGCCGCCGGGCGAGTCATTGGGCACGCAGCCGTAGTGCAGCGCCAGCGCGGCGCTGACCAGGCCGGCCAGGTAGAAGTCGGCCACGGTGCCCTGGAACTCCAGGCGGAAGTCCTCGGCCTGGTCGTTGTTGCTCGACCTGAACAAGATGACCGGCTGGCCGATCCTGATGTGCTGCTGGTACACGTCCAGCAGGAAGTTCGGCACGCTGTGGTGGCCGAACTCCTGGCTGAAGATGTCGACGCAGGTGTTACCGCACGACGGGGTGGCCGCGTTCGCGGTCACCGCCGTGCCGAGCACCCCCGCCGTCCCGACGCCGCCGACCAGGGCCAGCGTCGCCGCTGTAGCGAGAACTTTGCTTTTGATGGACATCACGCAGTTCCTCTCATGGAACCTCACGGCCGTACCCTGCGCACGGCTGTTCGAACTGATCAGGCCCCAGACGAACCCGCACGTCCGTCCATCTATACGAGTTCTTAACTTTCCTACTACCCGGCGCGTCAGGCCGGGCCGCGGTTTACCCAAGCTTTGTCGTACCTGACCCAAATCGAGGGATGGCCGCACATAGCAGTGGCGCCGGCCCCCTACTGGGGACCGGCGCCACTTTTACTTACGTGACTTGCCTACGTACCTGCGCTCAGACCTCGAAGACGAACGGGCCGAAGTCAGCGCCCCACATCTGGTTGTCGTTGATGCTGGGGTAGTTCAGGATCGGCGGGAAGCCCTGGGTGTAACCGGACAGGTTGTCGACCTGGAGCTGCGGGCGCGGCTTGTCGGTCGGGTAGCCACTCTGCGGGTAGGTCAGGACGAACGGCTGGGAGAAGTTGGTGTCCGAGCCGTTGATCAGCGGGTAGTAGTGCAGGAAGAACGACTCGATCGGCTGGTCGAACACGTCAACCGCCCACACCGTCTTCGACGAAGCGCCGCACTCCTGCAGGGTCACGCCCTCTTCCTGCACCGCGGTGCTCGCGACGCCGACGCACAGACCGCTGTCCACGCCATTGGGCGTGTACTCGATCTCGAACGCCGGGTCATTGAACGACAGGTTGGTGCCGAAGCAGGTCGGGCCACCAGGCGAGTCGTTCGGCACGCAGCCATAGTGCAGCGCCAGCGCGGCGCTGACCATGCCGGCCAGGTAGAAGTCGGCCACGGTGCCCTGGAACTCCAGGCGGAAGTCCTCGGCCGAGTCGTTGTTGCTGGACCGGTACAGGATGATCGGCTGGCCGATCCGGATGTGCTGCTGGTACACGTCCAGGATGAAGTTCGGCACGCTGTGGTGACCGAACTCCTGGCTGAAGATGTCGACGCAGGTGCTGCCGCACGACGGGGTCGCCGCGTTCGCGGTCACCGCCGTGCCGAGCACCCCCGCCGTCCCGACGCCGCCGACCAGGGCCAGCGTCGCCGCAGTGGCGAGCACCTTGCTCTTGATGGACATGAAGCAGTTCCTCTCGTGGAACCTAAACAGCCGTACCCTGCGTACGACTGTCCCGAGCTGATCAGGACGGGAACGGCCGACCCGACCGGTCATGCGGTCTAGAGGAGAAGCCCGGGTTGAGCCCGGAAGCCTGCTGATCGAGCGAGTACTAGACGAGTTCTTAACTTTCTAGCACTCGAGGGGTCATGCTAGTCGGCGGCGCTCCGCGGTTTTGCTGAGATTTGTCCGGCGTGACCAAATCGCAACGATAGTGCCATCTTGACCCATGTGGCGGATGTTCCGGATCCACGAGGGATGGCCGTACATAGCAGTGGCGCCGGCCCCCTACTGGGGACCGGCGTCACCGTTACTTACGTGACTTGCCTACGTACCTGCGCTCAGACCTCGAAGACGAACGGGCCGAAGTCAGCGCCCCACATCTGGTTGTCGTTGATGCTGGGGTAGTTCAGGATCGGCGGGAAGCCGTTGGTGTAACCGGACAGGTTGTCGACCTGGAGCTGCGGGCGCGGCTTGTCGGTCGGGTAGCCACTCTGCGGGTAGGTCAGGACGAACGGCTGGGAGAAGTTGGTGTCCGAGCCGTTGATCAGCGGGTAGTAGTGCAGGAAGAACGACTCGATCGGCTGGTCGAACACGTCAACCGCCCACACCGTCTTCGACGAAGCGCCGCACTCCTGCAGGGTCACGCCCTCTTCCTGCACCGCGGTGCTCGCGACGCCGACGCACAGACCGCTGTCCACGCCATTGGGCGTGTACTCGATCTCGAACGCCGGGTCATTGAACGACAGGTTGGTGCCGAAGCAGGTCGGGCCACCAGGCGAGTCGTTCGGCACGCAGCCATAGTGCAGCGCCAGCGCGGCGCTGACCATGCCGGCCAGGTAGAAGTCGGCCACGGTGCCCTGGAACTCCAGGCGGAAGTCCTCGGCCGAGTCGTTGTTGCTGGACCGGTACAGGATGATCGGCTGGCCGATCCGGATGTGCTGCTGGTACACGTCCAGGATGAAGTTCGGCACGCTGTGGTGGCCGAACTCCTGGCTGAAGATGTCGACGCAGGTGCTGCCGCACGACGGGGTCGCCGCGTTCGCGGTCACCGCCGTGCCGAGCACCCCCGCCGTCCCGACGCCGCCGACCATGGTCAGCGTCGCCGCAGTGGCGAGCACCTTGCTCTTGATGGACATGAAGCAGTTCCTCTCGTGGAACCTAAACAGCCGTACCCTGCGTACGACTGTCCCGAGCTGATCAGGACGGGAACGGCCGACCCGACCGGTCATGCGGTAAGAGGGGAAGAGCTAGGGCTCCGTAGGACGAAGCACGAAGTACTTGGATTCGCACTTTTTCTCACTACTCGGCCCGATTTACTACTCGACGCGCCGTGCCGGCCGGCGGTTTACCCGGTTCGTCCGGCGTGACCAAATCGAAATATTCACGTCATAGTGACCGATGTGACCGTGTCCCGGATCCACGAGGGCTGCCCGCACATAGCAGTGACGCCGGCCCCCTACGGGGACCGGCGTCACCGTTACTTACGTGACTTGCCTACGTACCTGCGCTCAGACCTCGAAGACGAACGGGCCGAAGTCAGCGCCCCACATCTGGTTGTCGTTGATGCTGGGGTAGTTCAGGATCGGCGGGAAGCCCTGGGTGTAACCGGACAGGTTGTCGACCTGGAGCTGCGGGCGCGGCTTGTCGGTCGGGTAGCCACTCTGCGGGTAGGTCAGGACGAACGGCTGGGAGAAGTTGGTGTCCGACCCGTTGATCAGCGGGTAGTAGCCCAGGAAGAACGACTCGATCGGCTGGTCGAACACGTCAACCGCCCACACCGTCTTCGACGAAGCGCCGCACTCCTGCAGGGTCACGCCCTCTTCCTGCACCGCGGTGCTCGCGACGCCGACGCACAGACCGCTGTCCACGCCATCCGGCGTGTACTCGATCTCGAACGCCGGGTCATTGAAGTTGTTGCAGTTGCCGGCGCGGACGGAGCCGGTAAGACAGGGCGCGGCGGAGGGAGCCCGAAGCAGTCCGGGCCGCCGGGCGAGTCATTCTGCACGCAGCCGTAGTGCAGCGCCAGGCCGGCGCTGACCATGCCGGCCAGGTAGAAGTCGGCCACCGTGCCCTGGAACTCCAGGCGGAAGTCCTCGGCCGAGTCGTTGTTGCTGGACCGGTACAGGATGATCGGCTGGCCGATCCGGATGTGCTGCTGGTACACGTCCAGGATGAAGTTCGGCACGCTGTGGTGGCCGAACTCCTGGCTGAAGATGTCGACGCAGGTGCTGCCGCACGACGGGGTGGCCGCGTTCGCGGTCACCGCCGTGCCGAGCACCCCCGCCGTCCCGACGCCGCCGACCATGGTCAGCGCCGCCGCAGTGGCGAGCACCTTGCTCTTGATGGACATAAAGCAGTTCCTCTCGTGGAACCCAAACAGCCGTACCCTGCGTACGGCCGTTCCGAGCTGATCAGGACGGGAACGGCCGACCTGACCGGTCATGCGGTCTGGAGGGGAAGCCTCGGTTGGACCCGGAAGCCTGCGGATCAAGCACGTACTAGACGGGTCCTTAACTTTTCTAGGTATTCGACGCGCCATGTTAGTCCGCGGTTTACTGGGATTTTTCTGACGTGACCAAATCGAAACGTTTACGCCATCTTGACCTATGTGACGGCTGTTCCAGGACGTACGAGGAATGGTCGACATAGCGGTGACGCCACCTTTTACTTACCCGCCTGCTTCCTGAGACCCATATTTGAACAATCAAGGCATAGGTCGGGAGGCAATCAAAACGGCCGAGGGCTGCGATGACCATACCCGCGCCCGGCAGGAGGGCCTGACCTGCGGTTTCATCGTCTTCTGCCTGGCCTTCGCCGGGTCTGCGGACGTGGACATTAGCGCGCCGATTTAGCCCTAGCCATCGCCGGGCCCGCCGGTCAGGACCTTACAAGATCATTTAGAGCCGGATTGCGCGTCAACGGGGTCGTGACCTATGTGACGCATGTTCCAGGGCGTACGAGAGATGGTGGATATAGCAGTGACGCCGGCCCCCTACGGGGGACCGGCGTCACCGTTACTTACGTGACTTGCCTACGTACCTGCGCTCAGACCTCGAAGACGAACGGGCCGAAGTCAGCGCCCCACATCTGGTTGTCGTCGATGCTGGGGTAGTTCAGGATCGGCGGGAAGCCAGTGGTGTAACCGGACAGGTTGTCGACCTGGAGCTGCGGACGCGGCTTGTCGGTCGGGTAGCCGGACTGCGGGTAGGTCAGCACGAACGGCTGGGAGAAGTTGGTGTCCGAGCCGTTGATCAGCGGGTAGTAGTGCAGGAAGAACGACTCGATCGGCTGGTCGAAGATGTCCACGGCCCAGACCGTCTTGGACGAGGCGCCGCACTCCTGCAGGGTCACGCCCTCTTCCTGCACCGCGGTGCTCGCGACGCCGACGCACAGACCGCTGTCCACGCCATCGGGCGTGTACTCGATCTCGAACGCCGGGTCGTTGAAGGGCTCGTCGAGCCCGAAGCACGTGGGCCCGCCGGGCGAGTCATCCGGCACGCAGCCGTAGTGCAGCGCCAGCGCGGCGCTGACCATGCCGGCCAGGTAGAAGTCCGCCACCGTGCCCTGGAACTCCAGGCGGAAGTCCTCGGCCGAGTCGTTGTTGCTGGACCGGTACAGGATGATCGGCTGGCCGATCCGGATGTGCTGCTGGTACACGTCCAGGATGTAGTTCGGCACGCTTGTGGTGGCCGAACTCCTGGCTGAAGATGTCGACGCAGGTGAACCCGCACGACGGGGTGGCCGCGTTCGCGGTCACCGCCGTGCCGAGCACCCCCGCCGTCCCGACGCCGCCGACCATGGTCAGCACCGCCGCGGTGGCGAGCACCTTGCTCTTGATGGACATGAAACAGTTCCTCTCGTGGAACCTAAACAGCCGTACCCTGCGTACGACTGTCCCGAGCTGATCAGGACGGGAACGGCCGTCCTGATCTTTCGTGCCTGCGAAAGGGGAAGATCCGGGAAAACCCGGAAGCTCCCTGGGAACAAGCGGGTAATACTGGGTCAATAGGACAAAGCGCTGGAATTATGCGTGCTGGCCGCTGGCTGCGGCCAGGCCTTCAGCAATTGAAACCAAAATCCTTTACTGATATATGACGTGCGATGCGGGCTGATGGTTGTCGTGGATGACGACGGGTTATCCGACGTGATCAAATCGAAACTCTACCAGCGCGGGACCGCCGTTTTCGTCATTATGACCACGGAAATAAATGCAGCTTGCCGACTAATGAGGCAAGGCGGATAATTAATTACATGTCCGGATCCGTGATCTCGTGTGTCGGCGCCGTCATCAAGGACGAACGAGGACGCCTCCTGCTCATCAAGCGGGGGCACGAGCCCGGCGCGGGGCTGTGGTCGTTGCCGGGCGGCCGCGTCGAGCCCGGCGAGACGGATGCCGAGGCCCTGGTCAGGGAAATGCGTGAGGAAACGGGCCTGGTGGTCCAGGCCGGACGATTCCTCGGCAGCGTCCGGCGACCCTATCGGGACGGTGACGTCATCGACATCAGGGATTACACCGCTACCGTCATCGGCGGAACGCTCAGTGCGGGCGATGACGCGGCCGATATCCGCTGGGTGGACGACAAGGATTTCGCCAGCCTGCCGGTAACCGAAGGCCTGGCGGAAATCCTGACCAGCTGGGGTGTTCTGTTCGCTCAGGGATTATTGATCGCACTAGGTAATAATCCGGACGGTCACAGGCCGGTTTTTTCGGGTCTGTCGTGATGAGTCCTGACTTGGCAGATCCTTGACCCAATGTTTCCCTGATGGTTAAGTTCAGTGCGTTTTTGTGTCATCCAGTTGTGCCAGCTTTTGGGGTTTGAGCGAACCCAGGGAGGGCGACATGGGCGAAGGCCCGGCCATCACCAGTGCCCGGCGGAGGCCGAAGCACACAGCCCGGTACTACGCGGCCATCGCCGCCGCCACCGTCGCGGGCGCCGGGCTGGCCGTCGGCGCGACCGTCGGCGGCGCGAGCGCGGCGCCCCGCGCCGCCGGCTCGGTGAGCGTCGAGGCGACGGGACCGGCGGGCGGCGGATTCATCTTCGGGCCGGGGACCGCGACGCCGATCAGGCACCTGGTGGTGATCTTCCAGGAGAACGTGTCGTTCGACCACTACTTCGGGACCTACCCCAACGCGGCCAACACGGACGGCAACCGCTTCTCCGCCGCGCCGGGCACGCCCACGGTGAACGGCCTGACCCCCGCGTTGCTGAACAACAACCCCAACGAGTTCAACCCGCAGCGCCTGTCGCCCTCCCAGGCGCTCACCTGCGACCAGGACCACGCCTACACCCCGGAGCAGAAGGCCTTCGACGGCGGGAAGATGGACGCCTTCGTCCAGAACACCTCGGTCGACACCTGCACCGGCCAGCCGATCCTGTTTGGTGCGCCCGGCCTGGTCATGGACTACTACGACGGCAACACGGTCACCGGGCTGTGGAACTACGCGCAGCACTACGCGATGAGCGACAACAACTACGACACCGACTTCGGGCCGTCCACGCCGGGAGCGCTCAACGTCATCTCGGGCTACGACGGCAGCAGCTACGCGGTCAGCCCCTCCGCCGCCGACCCCACGACGGCCGCGCACGTGACCTCCAGCTCGGTCGCCTACGTCGGCGGCAACACCGCGAACCTCGGCACGATCTACGGCGACCTGGACCCCGCGTTCGACGGATGCTCCGACAGCAGCCACACCTCCTCGAGTCCGGTCGGGGTCGCGACCGGTCAGAACATCGGCGACCTGCTCAACGCCAGGCACATCACCTGGGGCTGGTTCCAGGGCGGGTTCGCGCCCACCGGCACCTCGAACGGTTACCCGGTCTGCGGCGCCACGCACACGAACATCGGCGGCAACTCGGTGGCCGACTACTCACCGCACCACGACCCGTTCCAGTACTACGCGTCCACCGCCAACCCCGACCACCTGCCGCCGAGTTCCGAGGCCGCCATCGGGCACACCGATCAGGCCCACCACCAGTACGACCTGTCCTACTTCTACGAGGCGCTCAAGGACGGCAACCTGCCGTCGGTCAGCTACCTGAAGGCGGCGGAGTACCAGGACGGGCACGCCGGCTACTCCGACCCGATCGACGAGCAGAACTTCCTGGTGAACACCATCAACCAGATCGAGAAGTCCAGGTACTGGCCGTCGACGGCGATCGCGATCACGTACGACGACTCCGATGGCTGGTATGACCACCAGGCCTCGCCGATCGTGAACGGCTCCGACACCTCGGCGGACACGCCGATGTGCGCGGACGCCGCGATCACGCTGGGCACCTACCCCGACCGCTGCGGCTACGGCCCGCGGCTGCCGCTGCTGGTCATCTCGCCCTGGACCCGCGTCAACTACGTCAGCCACAAGCTGACCGACCAGTCCTCGATCGTCAGGTTCATCGAGGACAACTGGCTCGGCCGGGAGCGGATCGGGAACGGCTCCTACGACACCATCGCGGGCAGCCTCGACGGCCTGGGCGGCGTGCTGGACTTCTTCACCTTCCCGCACTTCCGCCCCGTCATCCTCAGCTCGACCACGGGTGAGGTCGTCAGCAGCTAGCCCCGCCGGGTGCGAATCCGGCCAGCGGCTGCGACCTCCTGGTGGTGGCCGCTGCTGGTGCGGGCGGCCTTGAGTGTGCGAGTGAGTAACCACCGCTCGTTCGGGATATTTCGCGTCGCAGGATGCGGGTTCGTAACATGAAGCCATGACCTCCGCGCCGCTGTCCCCACCCACCGTCGAGCAAGTGACCCAGGCCCTGGACGGCGTGCACGACCCCGAGATCCGCAAGCCCATCACCGAGCTCGGCATGGTCAAGAACGTCGAGGTGGCGCCCGGCGGTGCGGTGCGCGTCGAGGTGTGGCTGACCGTCGCGGGGTGCCCGCTGCGGGACACGATCACCCGCGAGGTGACCGCGGCGGTCGGCAAGCTCCCCGGGGTGTCCTCGGTCCGCGTCGACCTGGACGTGATGAGCGACGAGCAGCGCCGGACGCTGCAGACGCAGTTGCGCGGCGGGCGCCCCGAGCCGCAGATCCCGTTCGCCCAGCCGTCCTCGCTGACCCGCGTCTACGCGGTGGCCAGCGGCAAGGGCGGGGTGGGCAAGTCGTCGGTCACGGTGAACCTGGCCGCGGCGCTGGCCGCCTCGGGCCAGAAGGTCGGCGTGGTCGACGCGGACATCTACGGGCACTCGGTACCGCGGATGCTGGGCGTGACCGGGCGGCCCACCCCGGTCGAGAAGATGATCATGCCGCCGTCGGCGCACGACGTGAAGGTCATCTCGATCGGCATGTTCACCGACGGCAACAAGCCGGTGGTGTGGCGCGGGCCGATGCTGCACCGGGCCCTGCAGCAGTTCCTGGCCGACGTGTACTGGGGGGACCTGGACGTCCTGCTCCTCGACCTGCCCCCGGGCACCGGTGACGTCGCGATCTCCGTCGCCCAACTACTCCCCTCGGCCGAGCTGCTGATCGTGACCACGCCTCAGATCGCCGCGGCCGAGGTGGCCGAGCGCGCGGGCGCCATCGCCGCCCAGACCCGGCAGCGGATCACCGGGGTCATCGAGAACATGGCCTACCTGGTCTGCCCGCACTGCGGGGAGCAGATCGACGTGTTCGGCTCGGGCGGCGGGGCTTCGGTGGCGGTGGCGCTGAGCAGGCTCAGCGGGACGCAGGTGCCGCTGCTCGGGCAGGTACCGATCGACGTCCGGCTGCGCGAGGGCGGCGACCGCGGGATTCCGCTCGTGCTCGGCGACCCCGATTCCCCGGCCGCGCTGGCGCTGTCGAAGATCGCGGACGATCTGGCCGGCCGCGGGCGCGGGCTGGCCGGGCGTCACCTCGGCCTCACCCCGACTACCCCGCGGTAGCCGCCGGGTTCAGGTGGCGTCGGGGTCGTAGGGCGCGCGCTCACCCGGAGCGAGCGCGGTCGTGCTCGTCCTGGGCGGCCGGGAGGCCTGCGCCGCCGCGGTGGTGCTGGTCCGTGAGTCCCCGTTGAACTCGTCGAACAGGTGCTTCTGGACGAACCGCTTGGGGTTCAGGTCCTCGATCTCGAAGTCGGCGAACTCGGGTCCGAGCCCCTCCCGCAGGTCGTTCTTGGCGCCCTCGGCGATCCTGCGCAGGTCGCGCAGCGCCCGCCCGGCCTGGGCGGCGACCTTAGGTAGCTCCTTGGGACCGAAGACGACAAGCGCGATCACCGCCAGGATCAGCAGCTTGCTGATGGACAGGTCGAACACGCTCAGCTCCGTCACGCATCCGGGTTAGGCACTCGCATGTCCACTGTAACCTGCTAGCGGAATGGGTTCACCCAGGACGCCAGCCGCTTGAAGCCGCGCGAGAGGCGCTTCCAGAAACCGGGCGGCGAGTCGTGCGGGAGCGCACCGATCACGGCGTTGACGGTCTGGGTCGGCGCGTCCGCCAGGACGGTGTACACCATGCCGCGGCTGGACCAGGTCAGGGACCGCTGATCCGGCACCGCCGCGTAGATGACGTGCCCGTCCACCGTGGTCTTCTGCCAGCCCGACAGCCCGGCCGCCAGGTTGCCGCGCTGCTCGAACACCGAGACCACGGACAGGCCGTCGGAGTAGCCGAGGTCCAGTGCGGTTCCGGCGCCGGTCTGCGTCTTCGCGCCGGCGAACAGCGACAGGCCGCCGGGCAGGCCCACCGGGACGAGCCATCCGTGGGCGCGCAGCTCGAGGAGCTGCCCGGGCGAGAGCGGATCGGTCCACGGGCCCTGCGGGTCGGCCACCCCGCCGGCCGGCGGGTGAACCGGGGCCGGGTTCCCGAACCGGACGTTGACGAACACGTCCTCGCTGATCAGGTGCGCGGCCGGGTCGAAGACTTCCCGCTCGAGGGGCAACTTGGTGGCGTCGTCCAGCCAGAACCTCGCGGCCAGGGTGCCGTCTTCCCGCCAGGCCTCGACGACCTGCGCCGGCCGGTTGTTATCCCCCGCCACCGTTCCCGCGCCCGCGTAGGCGACGACGTAGTGCGTTTGCAGCAGGCGCACGAGCGGCATCGTCACGCCCAGCACGCCTTCGGGCGCCTGCCCGTCGGTATCGGAGGACAGGTAGGGCCCGCTCGAATGAGTTCCCGCGGCTACGGTCTGGGTGACCGTCTGACCGCCGCTGACGTGCCAGATATTCGATACCAAGATGGTCTCGCCGCTGTTACCCCAGCGCGACACGAGCTCCTGGCCCTGATACGACGTCGCGATGGCCGCGCGGGCCGCCTGGGTGAGCAGGGTGATCGCCCGTGCGCTGCTCGGCCGGGCGGCGGACCCCCCCGCGGCGGCGGGCGCCTGGCTGGCGGCGGGCGCCCGGTCATGGGGTGAGCCGGATGCAGCGCTGCACGCGGTAAGCAGGCATCCGGGCACCGTCACCGCGAGCGCCACCGCCAGCAGCCGGGGTGGCCCGCTCCGGCGGCGACTCTGGGCGCAGCTCAGCGTGAACACGCGGGCCTCACGGCGCCGATGCGCCGGAGCCCGGCGCGAACGTGTGCCACGCCGGCCTGGACGAGGGTGCGCTGAACGGCACCTCGCCGGTGATGATGGCGTGCTGCACGCTGTACAACTCCACCGGCGGGGTGATCTTCGGCCCTGGCGCCGCCTGCCCGCCACCACCGGCCGTAAATGCGGCGGTGCCGAGGCCGACGACCAGCGATACGGTCCCGAGGAACAGATAGCGGCGACGAGCGGGGCGCGACCGGAAAGTTCCGGGCCCGGTGGAGGCACCCAACCCTCGGGTTCCGGCCCGTCCACCGGGCAGGACGCGCAGCGGCCTGCGACGCGGCGGCAGCGGGCCGCCCGGCCCGGTCATGGAGATCAGGCGGCGGGTCATGGCCGCCTCGGCCGGCGCCCCCTCCGCTAGCGAGCGCAGCTTCTGCTTGAGCGCGCGCAGCTGCGCCGCCTCGGTCCGGCACTGCGCGCAGCTGGCCAGGTGAGCGGACGCGCGGTCGCGTTCCGCCCCGGTAAGTTCGCCGTCGACCAGGGCGGACAGCCGGTCCCCGAGGTGGCTCATGAGTTACCGGGCCGCTTCATCCGGGCCAGGCCCTGGTATCGCAGGGGCTGGCCCCACGAGCGGGTTCGGCCATACTCCGCGGCGGCCAGGGGCGGCCTGCGGTGCTCGAGCGCGGCGCGCAGCTGGGCCCGGCCGCGGTGGATCCGGCTGCGCACCGTGCCCAGCTTGACCCCCAGGGTGGCGGCGATCTCCTCGTAGGAAAAGCCCTCGATGTCGCAGAGCACGACCGCGGCGCGGTATTCGGGCGGGAGGGCCTTCAGCGCCGCCTGGACGTCGCCGTCCAGGTGAGCATCGTCATAAGCCTGGGCGGGCGTCGGCTCGGAGCCCGGCAGGCGGTGGGCCATGTCGTCGGCGAGTCCCTCGAAGCGGATCCGCTGCTTACGGCGGGCGGAGTCGAGGAACAGGTTCGTGGTGATGCGGTGCAACCAGCCTTCGAAGGTACCGGGGGTATAGCTGGACAACGACCTGAAGACCCGGACGAAAACCTCCTGCGTCAGGTCTTCCGCGTCGTGCGGATTGCCGGTCAGGCGGTAGGCGAGCCGGTACACCCGAGCCGAATGCGTGCGGACGATATCCTCCCACGTCGGGAGGTTCCACTCAGGGCGAGCGGGGGTCGGCAGGGAATGCTGGGGGGCCTCCTCCAACCATCCGCCCTCCGGGTAGAGCAGTGCCGCGGCTCTCACCATCGTGCCCTGGATTCTTCCGTTACGCCAATTGGGGTCGGCGGGCCTTGCGCCCGGGCCGGTGTCGCCTAGATAACGGGCCGGGTCGCGGCAGAGTTCCCCGGACCTGCGGATCTGGCGCTAGGCTGCTGCGGGTGGGGCTACCTGCGTACGCCGGCGATTACCTGGGCGAAGACGAGCCGCTCCAGGCCGCCCGCGCGAACGCGGCCGACCTGGGCGGCACCGAACCGGTCTTGCCGGTGGTGGGCGCCACGCTGCGCTTCCTGGCCTGCTCGGTGGGGGCCAGGACCGTCGTCGAGATCGGCACCGGGTGCGGCACCTCCGGTATCTGGCTGCTCCGCGGTATGCGCCCGGGCGGCACGCTGACCAGCGTCGACACCGAGCCGGAGTACCACAGGATGGCACGCAAGGCATTCACCCAGGCCGGATTCGCGCAGAACCAGGGCCGGCTCATCCTGGGCCGCGCGCTCGACGTCCTGCCCCGGCTGTCCGACGGTGCCTACGACATGGTCTTCTGCGACGCCGATGCCCGGGACTACCCCGATTACCTGACCGCCGCGCTGCGGCTGCTAAGGCCCGGCGGCGTGGTCGCGTTCAACAATGTCCTGACGGCGGGGGACCCGGCCGACGCTGCGCAGCCCGACGTGGCCCGGCAGGTGCGGGACGACGATCGGCTCGTTCCCGTGCTGCTGCCGCTGGGCGACGGCCTGCTGGCCGCGGTCAAGAGGGGCGAGAAGGGCGACTGAGGGGACGCGGCAACCTGCTCAACCCACCACGGACTTCAAGGCGTCACCAAGCTTAGCCGCCTCGTCCGCCGTGAGCTCAACAACAAGCCGGCCTCCACCTTCAAGCGGGACGCGCATAACAATGCCACGTCCCTCTTTGGTGACCTCCAGCGGACCGTCACCTGTCCGCGGCTTCATCGCCGCCATTTTCCCATCCCCTTCCTGCGGACTCCGCGCACTTCGCCCACGGAGGCGGAACCGGCCAGCCACAAACGTTTCTATCTGTCGCCCTATTATCTCGTGTCCGGAAGCAGAATGGTAATGATCGGGGGAGGAACGGGGAGTGGGCGAGGGCGCCGAGCAGCGGGCCGACAGGCCGCGGCGCCTGCTCATCGACCTGACGCCGCTGCGGAGATCACGCGATCTGCGCCGCCTCGTGCTGGGCGAGCTCATCTCCGTGCTCGGCAGCCAGCTCACCACGGTCGCGGTGCCGTACCAGGTGTACCAGCTGACCCGGTCGTCCCTCGACGTCGGGCTGGTGTCGCTGACCCAGCTGGTCCCGCTGATCGCCGGTTCGGTGCTGGGCGGGTCCGCGGTAGACGCGCTGGACCGGCGCCGCCTGCTGATGGTGGCGCAGGTGCTGATGGCGGGCTGCAGCGCCGGGCTGGCGGTGAACGCGGACCTGGGCACGTCGCTGTGGCCGCTGTTCGTCCTCCCGGCGTTGGCGGCGGGGTTCAGCGGGGTGGACGACGCGGCGCGCAGCGCCATCGTCCCGAACCTGGTGCGCCGGGCGGAGGTGTCGACCGCGAACGCCATGTTCCAGGCGCTGTTCCAGCTCGGCCTGGTGGTGGGCCCGGCGGTGGCCGGCCTGCTGCTGGCCGGGGCCGGGGTCCGCTTCGTGTACTGGGCCGACGTGGCCAGCTTCGGGGCGTCCCTGGTCATGGCGTTCCTGATCTCGCCGCAGCGCCCGGCCGGGTCCGCGGACCACCGGCCCGGCCTGCGGTCGATCGTCGAGGGCCTCCGCTTCGTGCGCGGGCGCCAGGCCATCCAGGGGGCCTACCTGCTCGACATCAACGCCATGGTGTTCGGCCTGCCGCGGGCCCTGTTTCCCGCGCTGGCGGCGACCGTGTTCGGCGGCGGGGCGCAGGTGCTCGGCTTCCTGTACGCCGCCCCCGGCGCGGGCGCGCTGGCCGGTGCGCTCACGACCGGCTGGGTCAGCCGGGTCCGGCGGCAGGGCCTGGCGGTCATCGTCGCCGTCATCACCTGGGGCGTCGCGATCACCTGCTTCGGGCTGGTGTCCTGGCTGCCCGGCGCCCTGGCCCTGCTGGCCGTGGCCGGCTGGGCCGACGTGATATCGGCGGTGTTCCGCAACACGATCATCCAGCTCGCGGTGCCCGATGCCCTGCGGGGGCGGCTTTCCGGGCTGCAGATTGCGGTGGTGACCGGCGGTCCGCGGGTCGGGGATCTGGAAGCGGGGGCGGTCGCGGCGGCGTTCGGCGACACCGTGTCGGTGGTCTCCGGGGGCCTGGCCTGTATCGCGGGCGCCCTCGTCCTCGCCCGCCTGCTGCCCGGCTTCCGCCGCCAGCAGACTCAGAGGGACGACCACTCAGAGGGGCACCCGCAGCCGCAGGACCAGATCAAGGAAGTGGAATAATTTGGCTAGGTAGTCAACAATTATTGAACTTAGGTTCGATATAATCTATTCATGGTGGTGAGATCATGTTTATTAGGCCGGTACGTGTTCGAGCACATCCTGGTCATGGAAGAGATCCTTGGCCGCCATCTGCTGCCGGATGAGTCCGTCCACCACCGCAACGGTGTGCGCGACGACAACCGGCCAGAGAACTTGGAACTCTGGACACGCCCGCAGCCAACTGGCATCAGGGTGACCGACGCCATCGCGTGGGCACGCGAGATACTTGCTCGTTACGTTGAGATGACGGACACCTCCAACAATGCTCAAGGTCCCCCTTGAGCACTCTTGGAGGTGCCGGGAATCGAACCCGGGTCCTTCAGTACCTCACCAGGGCTTCTCCGGGCGCAGCTTGCTCTGCTTTTCTCAGCCCCGGCGATCACGCAAGCTAGACGCCGACGGGCTCAGCCGCTGTTTGATGTCCCACCTTGCCCCGCGACCGGGTCAGGCGGTGGATCCTCCTAGCTGATGCCAGGCACCGGGTCGAAGGCGTCCCCGGGCTGACAACCTCTTAACTCGCCTTAAGCGGCGAGGGCGAGGCTAGTGCGCGTTGAGTTGGCACTTATCGTTTACGGCCGCAGGATTTACGAGGTCACAACCGCAACCCTCGGCCCGCTTCCCCTGGTTCAACTACCGAAGTCGAAACCGTTCACCCCCTATTGAGTTGTGCGGCGGATGCGGTTTGGCAATCCAGCCGTACCCGAACCGTACACGTACAACCCGCGCACGCCAACTCCGATTCCCGGCGGTGCGGGCATGATAAATGGCCCCTGCGGGCGCTGGCGGTGGCCAAACGCGCCCGCAGGGGCCGACCGGCAGGGTCGGAGCCGGTCCAGTGCCCGAGTCTCCCCCGAGATGAGACCCGGACCTTCTTGAGGCCGACTGGGTCGCAACCCCCAAGCGAACTCCAGTCACCGGTAAAGACGCCCGCTAGGCGGCTGATGGTTGCTCAGCGTGAACTCTATTGAGTTACGCCTTCATAACACAGAGTAACGATCGGTTCGGTCCTCTGGTTGGCTCTCAGCCGATCTCCGACAAGAATACGCTGGCCAGCGCGGCCGCGGACAGCCGCGGCGTGCGGCCGGACTCCAGCACGGCGAACGCTACGTTACCGCGGAAGCCGACGAACCAGCTCATCCAGCCCGATCGGGTATGGACCAGGCCGACCTGCCCGTACACCTGCGGCCCGGGCAGGCTGGCGGCGTGGGCGGCCCCCGAGCGGACCGCACCCCGCATGAGGCTGTGCAGCGCGGACAGTTCGTCAGGGTCCAGCGCGGGGCAGGCGATCCCGGCCGGATCGCCCGGGTCGGCGAGCACCTGGGGCACGCGCCAACTGCCGTGGTCCACCACCGCGGCGACCATGGCCATCGACAGCAGGCTCACCTGGACGTTTCCCTGGCCGATCATGTCGGCGGCCAGGACGGCGTCGTTCGCAGCGGGCGACAGCGATCCGGAGAAGGCGGGCACCGGCAGCTCCGACCAGTCGGACCCGATCCCGAATTCCTTCGCGACCTGGGCTAGCTGGGCGAAGGAGAGCCGCTCGGAGAGCCCGGCGAAGGCCGTGCCGCAGTCGTGCGCGAAGTCGTCGATGAACGGCCGCTGCTCTCCGGTCCCGTCGCTGGTGAAGGTCTGCCCGCCGACGGTGAACGAGTTCTCGCAGGAGATCGGCGTGGACACCGTCGTCACCTTGGAACCGAGCAGGGCGGCCGCCGACACGATGGTGAACGCGGTGCCCGGGGCCAGCTTCGCGTCGAGCGCGCCCCCGGCGGGCAGCGGGCCGGACCCCTGGCGCTGGGCCACGGCCAGCACCTGGCCCGTCGACGCCTGGACGGCGACGATCTCACCCGAATTCCGGACGCTCTCGAGCGCGGCCACCGCGGCGCCCTGGACCGCCGAGTTGATGGTCGTCCGCACCGGCGTCCCGGAAGCGCCGGGCCAGGTCGCCAGCACGCTGCCCACCACCCCGGCCGCGTTCACGGTCACCACCTCGATGGTCGGCGTGCCGAGCAGTTCGCGCTGGTAGTACTGCTCGAGCCCGGACAGCCCGACCGTGGTCCCCGGGACGTAGTACGCGCCGTCGTCGCGCAGGACCTGGTCGACCTCGCTGCCGACGTGCCCGACCAGGCCGGTCGCCTCGGCCTGGAACAGCCGCTTCGGCTCCGGCCTGATCACCAGGCCGGGCACGGCGCGGAGCCGGGCACGCAGCTGCGCGTAGGTGGTGGGGTCAAGCGACGCGAGCGTGAGGAAGTCGCGCGGCGGGGCCGCGGTGATCTGGCCGAGCACCTGGGTGGCGTCGAGTCCGGTCACGCCCGCGAAGCCCTGAGCCGTCTCGTCCGCATTGACCAGGCGATCCGGCCACACCCCCAGCACGTAGACCCGGGACGCCACCTCGAGTGGCCGGCCGGCGGAGTCCAGCACGGACGCCCGGCTCGGGAACCGGGTCACCACGGCCAGACGCTCGCCCTGGCTCAGGCGAGGGTTCACCACGCTGGGCGCCCATTCGACCTTCCAGTTACCTCCGACCCGGCGCAGCTCGAAGTGCCCCTGGTAGGTCCATTCGCGCCCCGTTTCCGCGAGATAGACCGAGGCCGTGAACGACGCTTCGGCGGTGCTGCCGTGCTGGGTGACCGACTTCATGCTCAGGAACACCTGGCTGGCGTCAACCTGAGTGAAGGCATCCGCCAGGTCGGCGGCGACGGTGCCGGGCGTGGCCGTGGCCAGCGCGCCGGCCGCGGCGTAGTGCTGCTGCTGCCAGTCGAGCAGGAACGCCTGGGCGGTGGGCTCGGCGGAGGGTTCGGAGCCGAACCCGGTGGCCAGGCCGATGACCAGCACCCCGACGGCGATGATGGCCGCTACGGCGATGCGCGAGCGCCTCGACTGCCTGCCCGCCGGTGAGGATCTGCGGCCGGGCTTCGGCCGTGGCTCGGCTGATCCGTGGCGGGCGGGTTGCGGCACGCGCGGCGGGAGGGGGGACGGAACGGAGGGGCGCACGGGCCTGGTGTCGGCGGGCCCGTGCACTGCGGGCCCATTCATGCTGGGCCCATTGCCTGTGGGCCCGTTAATGCTGGGCCGAGTTCCGGCGGGCGCGCTCGGAGCTGCGCCGTTCGCGGCAGGCCCATACGCGGTCGGCCCGTTCGCCGCGGGCCAAGTCCCGGCAGGCCCATTCGCGGCGGGACCAGGCACGGTCCGCTCGTTGGCCGCGGGCCAGGTCCCGGCGGGCCCGTTCGCGGCGGGACCAGGCACGGTCCGCTCGTTGGCCGCGGGCCAAGTCCCGGCAGGCCCGTCTGCGGCGGGCCCGTTCGCAGGGGGCACGGTGGACGCGGCGGGGTCCCGCGGCCTGGCGTGGCCGCCGCGTTCGCTCCCAGCAGAGGACACGATCCGCCTGCCCGTCACCGTCGCCGTTTCAGCGCACGATCTATTTCCCTGGCCGCGTCACGCCGCGCAAGGTCCTGGCGTTTATCGTAGGTCCGCTTGCCGCGGGCGAGAGCCAGCTCCACCTTGACGTTCCCATCTTTGAAGTAGAGCGATAGCGGGACCAGCGTCAGACCTTGCTCCTGGGTCTTGCTGACCAGGCGGTCGATCTCTTGGCGGTGCAGCAGCAGCTTCCTGATCCGCCGCGGGGTGTGGTTCGTCCAGGTGCCCTGGGTGTACTCGGGGATATGCACGTTGTGCAGCCACACCTCGCCGTCGGAGATCTGCGCGAACCCGTCCGCGAGGGACGCGCGCCCCGCGCGCAGCGACTTTACCTCGGTGCCGGTCAGGACCAGCCCCGCCTCGTAGGTGTCCTCGATGTGGTAGTCGTGGCGGGCACGGCGGTTGCGGGCGATGACCTTCTGCCCTTGCTCGCGAGCCACGTCGCTCCCATCACCACGTCCGCCCGCTCAGACCCGCAGGTACCGGCGCAGCGTCACGAACGACGTCACGCCGCACAGCAGCACCCCGACGGCCATCGAGAACACGATGACCTCGATCAGGTCACCGACGGACAAGCCTACGTTGAACGAGAAATACTGCTCCAGGCTATCCAGCATCAGCGACTTGACCGCCACCAAGAGCCCGGCGGCGATGGCCCAGCCGATCAGCCCGGCGATCGTCCCCTCGAGCAGGAACGGCAGCTGGATATAGAAGTTCGACGCGCCCACCAGGCGCATGATCGACGTTTCCCGGCGGCGGTTGAACGCGGACAGCCTGATCGTGTTGGCGACCAGCAAGATGGCCGCCACGATCAGGATCAGCGCGATGACCACGACCGCGTTCCGCGCGCCGTCGAGGAGCCGGTAGAACTTGTCCAGGATCGTTTCCTCGTCGACCACCGTTTCCACGCCCTCCGCGCCGGTGACCGCGCTGGCGACGATGTTGTAGTCGGCCTCGGGGTTCTTCAGCTTCACCTCGAACGAGTCGGGGATGTCACCCTCCTGGGTGTCCTGGACCAGGGCGGGCTCGTTGGAGAAGTACTGCCTGAACTCGGAGTAGGCCTGCTGCTGCGAGACGTAGTAGACGTTTTCCACCTGCGGCATGGAGGCGAGCTGGGCGCGCAGCTGGTTCCGCTCCACGGCGGTGGCCGGCCCGTTCTGCTGGCACTGCGGTTCCGGGCTCGTCTTGATGCACAGGTAGATCGACAGCTCGACCTTGCCCTGCCAGTAGGTTCGCGTCCGGTCCACCTGCTTGACGAACAGCAGACCCGTGCCGAGGAGGGAGAGGCTGATGGCCACGACCACGATGAGCGCCATCGTCATGGTGAGATTCCGGCGCAGCCCGATCCAGATCTCCTGGAAGACGAACTGTGAACGCATGCTGGCTGGTCCCTTGCAGTCCTAGGTTGCCGAGGTTGGGGTCAGTAGGCCTGGCCGTACACCCCGCGCGACTGGTCCCGGACAACCTTGCCGTATTCCAGCTCGATCACCCGCTTGCGCATCGAGTCGACGATGGCCGCGTCGTGCGTGGCCATGACGACCGTGGTCCCGGTCCGGTTGATCCGGTCGAGCACCTTCATGATGCCGATCGACGTCGCCGGGTCGATGTTCCCGGTCGGCTCGTCGGCGAGCAAGATCATCGGCCGGTTGACGAACGCGCGCGCCATCGCGACCCGCTGCTGCTCGCCGCCGGACAACTCGTCGGGCATGCGCTCGTGCTTGCCCTCGAGACCGACCAGGTCGATCACCTCCGGAACGACCTTCCTGATGAAGCGCCGCTGCTTGCCGATCACTTCGAGGGCGAACGCCACGTTCTGGTAGACGTTCTTGTTCGGCAGCAGCCGGAAGTCCTGGAACACGCACCCGATGCGGCGGCGCAGGTACGGGACCTTCCAGTTGGTGAGCCGCGCGAGATCCCGGCCCGCCACGTGGATCCGGCCGTCGGACGGCCGCTCCTCTTTCAGGATCAGCCGGAGAAAGGTCGACTTTCCCGACCCAGACGGGCCGACCAGGAAAACGAACTCGCCCTTCGCCACCGATATGTTCACGTTCTCAAGCGCGGGCCGACTCTGATTTGGGTAGACCTTGCTGACGTTATCGAAGTTGATCACAGGACCATCACAGCGAGGTAGGGACGGAGCAGATATTCCTGATGACCGCGGCCGCCGCGCCAAGTCTGGGCGGTATGCGGGTAACCTGGTAAAGCCAGGGAACAGTCTAGAGGTAAACGGTCGGCTAAGGCCCTACATCAGGACAAGTGTCGGGGCGCAGGCCAGCGGGAAGGGTTCCGATGAGCTGTGAACACCTGATCTGCGGGCAATGCGCCGGGCCAGTGGTCGAGGGTCGATGCGCGGCGTGCCGGACCACCCGCCAGCACATCCACCACCAGCACTTCAGCGTGAGCCCGCAGGTCATCATCGCGGCCATCCTCGTCCTGACGGTGCTTTTGCTCCTAGCCACGCACCTCGCGACGAGGTAGCGGACCTGCGGTCCAGACGGCCGCGCTGCGAGCCCGATCGGCGAGTCCGGCCTCCTGGGCTGGCGCCGTCCTGGGCTAGCGGCCGTTCTGGCGGAGCCAGCGGATCTCGGCGTCGATGAAATCGTCGATCTCGCCGTCGAGGACCGCCACGGCGTTGCCGGTCTCCTGCCCGGTGCGCACGTCCTTCACCGTCTGGTACGGGTAAAGGACGTAGTTGCGGATCTGGGTCCCCCACGCCCGGCCGCCATCGCCGCGCAGCGCCTGCATCTCCTCGGCCTCTTCCTGCCTGCGCCGCTCCAGGAGCTTGGCCTGCAGGACGGCCATCGCCGAGGCGCGGTTCTGGATCTGGCTGCGCTCGTTCTGGCAGGACACCACGATCCCGGTCGGCAGGTGAGTGATGCGGACCGCGGAGTCCGTGGTGTTCACGCCCTGGCCGCCGGGGCCGCTGGAGCGGAACACGTCGACCCGGATCTCGTCCTCGTCGATGTCGATGTGATCGGTCTGCTCCACCACGGGCAACACGTCGACCCCGGCGAAGGAGGTCTGCCTGCGCCCCTGGTTGTCGTACTTGGAGATCCGGACCATGCGGTGCGTGCCCTGCTCGCCGCGCAGCGTCCCGTAGGCGTACGGAGCGTTGACCCCGAAGGTGGTCGAGTTGATCCCGGCCTCCTCGGCGTACGAGACGTCGTACACCTCGGTCGGGTACTTGTGCCGCTCGGCCCAGCGCAGGTACATCCGCATCAGGTTCTCCGCGAAGTCGCGCGCGTCCGCGCCGCCCGCCTGCGCGTTGATCGAGATCAGCGCCTCCCGGGCGTCGTACTGACCGGACAGCAGGGTGCGCACCTCGAGCTGGTCGATCTCGGACCGCAGCGCGGCCAGGTCACGCAGCGCCTCCTGTTTGGTGGGCTCGTCGCCGTCGCCCTCGGCCGCCAATTCGAACAGCACCTGGGTGTCGCTCAGCCGCTGGTTCAGGCCGTCCAGCCGGGCCAGCTCGGCCTCCAGGTAGGACAGCCTGCGGTGCACTTTCTGCGCGCGATCCTGATCGGCCCACAGCCCCGGGTCGGCGGCTTGCTCGCGCAGGCTGGCGACCTCCGTCTGCATGGCGCCAGGATCGAGCACCGCCTCGATGCTGGCGAGCTTGGACGTCAGTCCCGCGATCTCATCGGCGGGGTCGATACCGGCCATGCCGAGTAGCCTACGCGAACGGCGCAGGTAGAGCCGCAGCCTGCGCGGGCGCCAAACCTGGCGGGCGAACCCGGTATCCTGCCTTAGCGTGACACCGCGAAGGCGCAGCACCAGGACTTCAAACCCGGTCGCGAGCTGGTCCCGGGGGATCTGGGGAGCAACCGCTCTGGCCGCCGTGATCGCGCTGGCCGCGAGCGGGTGCTCCGCGGCGGTGGCGCCCCCGAACCCGAACAGCAGCGCCTACCACGGCCTGACCCTCGCCGCCGCGCAGAGCGCCTACCAGTCCTACGTCAGCGCGAGCCACACGGCCGCGGCGCAGGGGGACAAGGCACACAGCCTGGCGATCGTCGGAGACGCGCAGTGGTCGATCGTCAATGAGCAGTTCACGGCGCTGGCCGCGGCAAGCACCCCGGTCCCGACCTACCGGTACGGCCAGCCGGTCTTCTACGTGCCGGCACTGACCACCTGGTCGGAGTGGTTCATGGTGGCCGTGGAGAGGACGGCGGAAACCGGCGCCGAGGCCGGCACGACGGCCAACACGCTCCTGCTGTTCGAAAAGCGCGGGCTCGATCTGCCCTGGACGGTCGACGGGTCGGTCGTCCTCGATCAGCCGCTGCCGGCCATCGCCCGCGACCAGGCCGGCTACGCCATCGCGCTGAGCACGGCCGACTCGCACCTGCTGCTCCCCCCCGACGTCGTGGGGGCGTCCCAGGCGGCCGTGGTTGACAACGGCAGGGCGGCCCCGTCTATCGCGGTGGTCGGCGACGGCCCGCTGACCACGGGGTGGTACCAGACCCAGGCCGCGCATGGCCGGTCGGCGACCGCGCAGGGCCTGGTGTACCAGTGGCTGCTCGAGGGGACCGACTACGCGCTGTTCAGCCTGCAGACCGCCG
Organism: uncultured Actinomycetes bacterium; assembly: GCA_963795795.1. Taxonomy (GTDB): domain Bacteria; phylum Actinomycetota; class Actinomycetes; order Streptosporangiales; family Streptosporangiaceae; genus Palsa-504. Next base: position 91,266 of record CAWCJS010000011.1, read on the forward strand.
ACGGCGGGGCCCTGGTGATGTACGGGATGTACCTGAACACCACGACCTCGCATCCAGGTCTAGCCGCCGGGGCCCCGATCCTGGTCCCCGCCGAGTTCACCACGCTCACCGGTCCCACCGAGGTCGGCCAGCACGCGGTGGACGCCAACTGGACCTACGAGTTCGCCGCGGTCGACCCGCCGTCCACCGCGCACGGCGCCAAGCTCCAGGTCATCGCCTCCGCAGGCGCACCCACCTACGGGCGCGCGTACTAGTCCTGCGACGCAGCTACGAGTCCTGCGGGAGCGAGCTGGCGGCCACCAGGGTCCTGATGGCGCGCAGCGCCACCGACAGGGTGGTGAACGTGAAGCGCTCGCTCTCCCAGATCTCGCCGAGCGTCTGGGCGGCCATCGCGACCGCCGCCTCGTTGCGCGAGGTCCAGGCGGCCAGCCGCTCCTCGGGGGTCCTGGCGATCCCCGAGCCGCTCACCCCGAGCACGTCCTGGGTCAGCGACGCGTGCGCCGCGTACAGGTCATCACGCAGGGCGGCCCGAGCCGCCGTCGACCAGCGGTCCTCGCGCGGCAGCGCGGTGATGCGGTCCAGCAGCCGGGTGGTCTGCAGCCGGTCGGCCAGGTCGAAGTAGACGTCGGCGGTCTCCTCGACGGGTCGCCCGGCGAGCATCGCGACCTGCACGATGTCGAAGGCGGAATACGTCGGCACCATGGCTGCGACCCGCTCGGCGAGGTCCGGCGGTACACCCAGGGCCAGGTAGGAATCCCTGCGCTCCTCAAACGTGGACAGGTCCCGGCCGGTGAGCAGCTTGGGCAGGCCGGCCCGGACGGTCCGTACCCCGTCGGCGAAGAAGCCCACGGTGGCCTCGATGTCGAACGGCGGGCGCCGGTTGTGCAGCAGCCACCGGGCCGCGCGCTCGGTCAGCTTGCGCCCCTCGAGCAGCAGCGTGATCTGGGCCGCCAGGCTGATCCGGCCCTCCAGTTCCTCGACCTGCTGCCAGAAGGCCGGCATGTCGAACACGTCGCGGGCCACCAGCCAAGCCCGGGTGAGGTTGGAGGTGAACGCGCCGGTCTCCTCGATGAGCCGGAACACGAACGTCGTACCCGACGTGTCGATCATCTCGTTGACCACCGAGGTGGTGATGATCTCGCGGCGCAGCCGGTGTGATTCCATCACGTCCGCGAGGGACGTCCGCAGCGGGGCGGGGAAGTACGCGGTCAGCACCCGGCGCAGGTACGGGTCGTCCGGCAGGGCTGAGTCGAGCACCTCATCGCTGGCCGAGATCTTGGTCTGCGCGAGCAGCAGGGCGAACTCGGGGTTGGTCAGGCCGCCGCCGGCCGACCGCCGCTCGGCGATCTCCCGCTCCCCCGGCAGCACGTCCTGTTCCGGGTCGAGCCGCTTGTCCCTGACCAGCTTGCGGAGGTACCGCGCGTGCACGTGCAGCAGGGAGGAGGCCTGCGCCCGGGAGGCGGCCAGGGCCATGTTCTGCCGGTAGTTGTGCCGCAGGACGAGCGCGGCCACGTCGTCGGTCATCTCCTCGAGCAACTCGTGCCGGGCGGAGGCGGCGATGACGCCCGCCCGGATCCCGTCGGCCAGCAGGATCTTGATGTTGACCTCGTGGTCGGAGGTGTCGACCCCGGCCGAGTTGTCGATGAAGTCGGTGTTCACCAGCCCGCCGGCCAGCGAGTACTCGATCCGGCCGGCCTGGGTCAGGCCCAGGTTGCCGCCCTCGCCGATGACCCGCGCGCGCACCTGAGCCCCGTTGATCCGCACCGCGTCGTTGGACCGGTCCCCCACGTCGGCGTTGGACTGGTCGCTGGCCTTCACGTACGTGCCGATCCCGCCGTTCCACAGCAGGTCGACGGGCGCGGCCAGGATGCCCGCGATCAGCTCGTCCGGCGACAGCGCGACGATGCCCTCGTCGAGGCCCAGGACCGTCCGCGCCTGCGGGGACACGGGCACCGACTTCGCGCTGCGCGGCCAGACCCCGCCGCCCGCCGAGATCAGCGCGGGGTTGTAGTCCGCCCACGAGGACCGGGGCAGCTCGAACATCCGGGCCCGCTCGGCGAAGCTGGCCGCTGTGTCGGGGTTCGGGTCGATGAACACGTGCCGGTGGTCGAACGCCGCGACCAGCTTGATGTGCTCCGACAGGAGCACGCCGTTGCCGAACACGTCGCCGGACATGTCGCCAATGCCGGTCATCGTGAAGTCGTCGGTCGCGGGATTCATGCCGAGTGACGCGAAGTGGACCTTCACCGACTCCCAAGCGCCCCGCGCGGTGATGCCCATCTTCTTGTGGTCGTAGCCCTCGGATCCGCCGGAGGCGAACGCGTCGCCCAGCCAGTAGCGATAGTGGCCGGCGATCTCATTCGCGGTATCGGAGAAGGTGGCGGTGCCCTTGTCCGCCGCCACCACTAGGTACGGGTCGTCGCCGTCGCGCCGGACCACATCGGGCGGCGGCACCACCGCGTCGGCCACGATGTTGTCGGTCACGTCGAGCATGGCCGCGATGAACGTCTTGTAGCAGGCCAGCACCTCGGCCTGGTACGCCTCACGGTCGGACGGGTCGGGCAGGCGCTTGCAGACGAACCCGCCCTTGGCCCCGGAGGGGACGATGACCGCGTTCTTCACCTCCTGCGCCTTGACCAGCCCGAGGACCTCCGTGCGGAAGTCCTCCTGGCGGTCCGACCAGCGCAGGCCGCCGCGCGCCACCCGGCCGAACCGCAGGTGGACCGCCTCGAGCCGAGGCGAGTAGACGAAGATCTCGAACATGGGGCGCGGCTCGGCCAGTCCGGGCACGGCCCTGGCGTTGAGCTTGAGGACCAGCGGGCGCGGCCCGGCCTGACTGCCCGGGCTCTGGCTCCGGTAGTAGTTGGTCCGCAGGGTCGCGTCGATCAGCGCCAGGTACTGGCGCAGGATCCGGTCGGCGTCCAGGCTGACCACCTCGTCGAGCTGGCCGCGGATCTCCTCAGCGATGGCCTCGCAGCGCTCGGTCACGCCGTCCTGCCTGGCCGGGTCGAACCTGGACTCGAACAGCCGGACCAGCAGGCGCGTGATCGCCGGGTTGGACCGCAGGACCCGCTGCACGTAGTCCTCGCTGAACCGCATCCCGCCCTGGCGCAGGTACTTCGCGCACGCGCGGAGCAGGTTGATTTCGCGCCAGCCCAGGCCCGCCGCGAGGACCAGGGTGTTGAACCCGTCGTCCTCGGTCTGGCCCTGCCAGAGCGCGGTCAGCGCGGCCTCGAAGATCTCCCGCACGCTGCCCGAGGCCTGGTTCGCCGGGGCCCGCAGGCCGAATTCGTAGACCCAGAACGATTTGTTGTCCCCGGTCCCGGTGAACTTGTACGGGTGCTCGTCGACGACCTCCAGGCCCATGTGCTGGAGCTGGGGCAGGACGTCCGACAGCGTGATCGGGGTGCCGAGGCGGTAGATAACCAGCGTCCAGCGTTCCGGGTCCTCCACGAGCCTGACCGCGTACTCCTTCCCGGATTCGCGCAGCTCGAGCATGGTGGACAGGTCGTCGACCGCGTCGTCCGGGGAGACGTCCGTCTTGTAGGTCTCGGGGATGCTGGCCGAGCACATGTCGAGGAGCTTGGCCGCCCGCTCCTCGCCGAGCAGGCGGGTCGCCTCGACGGCCAGGTCCTCGTCCCACGACCTGACCGCCTCGGCCAGGCGCCGCTCCAGGGCCGCCCCGTCCACCTGCGGGATGGGCCGACCCGGCTCCCCCCGGATGACGACGTGCAGGCGCGCCAGGGCCGAATCGCCGACCTGGGCGCTGTAGTCGACGGAGGTGCCGTCCAGCGCCTCCTTCAAGATCGACTGCGCCCGCAGCCTGACCTGCGTGGTGTACCGGTCCCTGGGCAGGTAGACCAGGCAGGACATGTACCGGCCGTACCGGTCCCGGCGCAGGAAGAGCCTGGTCTGCCTGCGCTCGCTCAGCCGCAGTACGCCCAGCGCGATCGGGGTGAGCTCCTCGGCGGAGATCTCGAAGAGCTCCTCGCGCGGGTAGTCCTCGAGGATCTCAACCAGGTCCTTGCCGTCGTGGCTGTCCTTGGACAGCCCGGCGGTGGCCAGGACCTGGGCCAGCTTGCGCCGCAGGACGGGGATGTCGGAGATGGGCTGGGTATGCGCCGAATGCGTATACAGGCCGAGGAACCTGAACTCACCGCTGACGAGATCCCGGCCGAATCGCGCTTCTTGACCGAGACGTAGTCGAGGTAGTTGGCGCGGTACACGGTAGACCTGGAGTTCGCCTTGGCCAGCACCAGATGTTCGCTCGGGTCTTGCGCCCGGGCCGCGACCTGCGGCGACAGCCTGCTTAGCGGAGCCCGGCCCTTGCGGTGGTGGCGCAGGATGCCCAGCCCGGTCCCCGGCACGGCGCGCAGGTGCGTGCCTTCCTCCGTCTGCACCAGGTCGTACTGGCGGTAGCCGAGGAACAGGAAGTTGCCGTCGGCCAGCCAGCGCAGCAACTCCCCGTATTCGGCCTCGTCGCTGCCCGGTTCCCCGTCGAGATCGTCGGCCAGGAGGTCGGCCACCGCGGCGATCCGCTCCTGATCCTCAACCGCGACGCGCACGTCGTCGAGCACGTGGCGCAGGTCGGCGGCCAGCTCATCGGCGGTGACCCGGTCCCGCGGCGGCCCGATCTCGACGTGGATCCACGACTCAACGAGCTCGTCGGCCTCGACGTCGGGCGGGTCCGCGTCGTCCGCGGACACGCCGAGGACGCCGCGCAGCATGCCGGTCACGTCCCGGCACACGCGCAGCAGCGGGTGGACGAGCAGCGAGATCTCGGCCTCGTGCCGGTTCAGCTCGGTGATGACCGAGTCGACCAGGTAGGGCATGTCGTCGGTGACGATGTCCACCACGAGGCTCCCCGCGGAGACCGGGACCAGGTGCGCGTTCCCCGGCTCATGGACCTGGACCAGGGCCCGGCCCTGCGGCCGGCGCACGCCCAGCCGGGCGTGCGCCTCGGCCACCGCCGCCAGCCGGGAGGGCAGGGTGAGGTCTTCGGTAGCAACGCGCTGGTAATAGGCGCGCAGGAAGCCGGAGACGTTGTCCCCGCCGTCCCCGCCCAAGACCTGGGCGTCCAGGACGGGATCGTCCCACCACGCCTGGCCGGCCTTGGCCAGCAGGGCTTCCCTCGCCTGATCGGCGTTGCTGTCCGCCATCGCGTCCACTCCTTTGTGTCCGTGTTAGGCACCGAAGTACTTCAGGACCTCCGGGTTGGCCAGGGCGTTCGGGTCCGCGGCCTGCTCGGGAGCCATGCCGAGCAGGATCTTGCGCACCGGGACTTCTAGCTTCTTCCCGGACAGCGTCCGCGGGATGCCTGGCACCTGGTGGATCTCGTCGGGCACGTGCCGGGGTGACAACTGCGCCCGTAGCGCGGCGCGCAGCCGTCCGGCCAGTTCGTCGTCGAGCTGGCCGCCCGCGGCGGGCACCACGTACAGGATCAGCCGCCCCTCGGCGCCGAGCCGGCCCGTGTCCACCACCAGGCTGTCCGCGACTTCGCTGAACGCCTCCACCACGCGGTAGAACTCGCTGGTGCCCATCCGGATTCCGCCCCGGTTGAGGGTGGCGTCCGAACGCCCGTAGATGACGCAGCCGCCGTCGGGGAGCAGCTCGATCCAGTCGCCGTGGCGCCATACGCCCGGGTAGGTCTCGAAGTAACTTTCCCGGTACCTCGCGCCGCCCGGATCGTTCCAGAACCCGACGGGCATCGACGGCATCGGCTGGGTGATGACCAGCTCGCCGACCTCCCCCACGACCGGCTTGCCGTCCTCGTCGTAGGCCTCCACCTCCGCGCCCAGGCAGCGCCCGGAGATGATGCCCGCGCGGACCGGCAGCAGCGGGGACGGCCCGACGAAGCCCGTGCACAGGTCGGTTCCGCCCGAGAAGGAACCGAGGAGCAGGTCCCGTTTCACGTGGTCGTAGACCCAGCCGAACGCCTCGGGCGGCAGCGGGGATCCGGTCGATCCGATGGCCCGCAGCGCGGACAGGTCGTGGTCCTGGCCCGGCTCCAGGCCCGCCTTCATGCAGGCGACCAGGTAGGGCGCGCCGACCCCCAGGTAGCTGACCCCGTGCTCGGCGGCCAGCCGCCACAGCCGGTTCGTGGCCGGGTAGGTGGCGCTCCCGTCGTAGAGCACGATGGTCAGCCCGGCCAGCAGCCCGCCGGCCAGGTAGTTCCACATCATCCAGCCGGTCGTGGTGTACCAGGTGAACACGTCGCCGGGCTTGAGGTCCTGGTGGAAGCCGATCGCCTTGAGGTGCTCGAGTACGATCCCGCCGTGGCCGTGCATGATGGGCTTCGGCAGGCCGGTGGTGCCCGAGGAGTACACCACCCACAGCGGATGGTCGAACGGGACCTCCTCGAACTCCGGCTCGCTCGGGCCCTGTCCAGCGCCCAGGTCGTCCCAGGTGACCAGGGGGGTATGGGGGGACGGGTAGTCCCTCCATGCGCGGGGGGATTCCGGGGGGTCGTCCCCCCGGGCTAGCACGTTGACCAGAACCACCGCGGACAGACCGGGCAGGGCCGCGACCACGTCGCCGAGCATGTCGATCCGGGAGAAGTCCTTGCCGGCGTAGGTGTACCCGTCGCAGGCGATGAGGACGGTCGGCTCGATCTGCGCGAACCTGTCGATCACGCTGCGCGCGCCGAAATCCGGCGAGCATGAGGACCAGATGGCGCCCAGGCTCGCCGTGGCGAGCAGGCCGACGATCGCCTCGGGGACGTTGGGGAGCAGGGCCACGACGCGGTCCCCGCGGCGGACGCCGAGGGCGCGCAGACCGCGCGCGACCCGGGCGACCTGCCCGGCGAGTTCGGCGTAGGACAGGCTCCCGCCATGACGGCGTTCGGCTGAAAAAATAAGCGCGGTGCGGTCGGGGTCGGTCCACGCGGTCCGCAGCGCGTTACGCGCGTAGTTGAGGGTGGCGCCGGCGAACCAGCGCACGTCCGGCATGACCGTGCCGGTCAGGACGTCGCCCCGCGGCTCGCCCCGGTCGCCGAGGACCTCGAAGTAGTCCCACACCGCGCCCCAGAAGGCGCCGGGGTCGGACACCGACCACTGCCACAGGTCCTCGTAGCCGGCGAACGACGGCCCGCGCCCGGCGGCCAGCCAGCCCATGAACCGCGTGACCCGCGCGTCGTACACGCTCCGCTCGTCCGGCTCCCAGAGCACCGCGCCGTAGCCGCGGCTCACCAGGTCTGCGTCAGCGCCACCGGTATCCATGATCACAGCATCGTGCCATCCCCGCGTGCCTGGCAACGTCCCCGGCTAGGGGGCTTCCGTCAGGCGCGCGATGAGGTTGACGAGGCCGGCGGTGTCCGTGAGGTCGGGGAGGACCGCGTCGGGGCCCGCCTCGCGGAGTTCCGCGGCGCTGGCGCGCCCGCCGGCCACGGCCAGCGACCTGGCCCCGCCGACCCGGGCCGCGTCCACGTCCACCGGCGAGTCCGCGACGTAGACGGTCGCCAGCTTGCCGAGTGGCACGCCGTGCTTGTCCGCCGCCCGTTGCCTCGCCACGCCCAGCAGCGTGCCACGCGGGTAGGCCTCGGAGCCGTACCCGCCGATCTCCAAGTCGAGGTAGCCGTCGAGGCCGAACGCGCGCAGCTTCAGCATCGCGTTCGGCTTGCTGTTCCCGGTCAGCACGGTCTGCGCCACGCCCTCGAGCTTGGCCACGGCGGCCAGCGCTTCCGCCGCGCCGGGCAGCAGCCGGCCCTGGCTGGCCAGGTCGTCGCGCCGCGCCGCCAGGACCGCGGCCAGTTCGGCGCTGAACGGATCGAGCAGGCGCTCGGCCCCGCCGTCGATGCGCATGTCGACACCGTTCAGCGCCAGGGCGTCAAAGAAGACCTCCGACTCCGACCGGCCCGCCGTCTGCGGCAGCTGGATCAGGGGGCGGCCCACCACCACGCCGAACGCCTCGACGTAGGCGGCCCGCATCACCCGCGCGACATCGACCAGCGTCAGGTCGACGTTCCACAGAACCAGCCGTTGGATGGCGTCCTCCGGGTGAGATGGGTCAGCCCATGTGAGGGTATCGGTAGTCGGACGGGGGAACGAAGAGTTCCTTGATCGCGCGAGCGGATACCCAGCGCGTCAGGTTGAAGATCGACCCGGCCTTGTCGTCGGTACCGCTCGCGCGGGCGCCGCCGAAGGGCTGCTGACCGACGATCGCGCCGGTGGGCTTGTCGTTGATGTAGAAGTTGCCTGCCGAGTATCGCAGCGCCTCGGTGGCGTGCGCGATGGCGGCCCGGTCGGTCGCGATGACCGAGCCGGTCAGCGCGTACGGCGACACGTCCGCCGCCTGGGCGACCATCTGCTCGTACGCGCCGTCCGGGTAGACGTGCACCGCGAGGATCGGGCCGAAGTACTCGGTCGTGAACACCTCGTCGGCCGGGTCGGAGCACTCCAGCACCGTGGGCCAGACGAAGTACCCGTCCGTGTCGTCGTACCGGCCGCCGGCCAGGACCTTGACTGAGGCCCGGCTCCTGGCCCGCTCGATGGCGGCGGCGTGCTTGGCGAAGGCCCGGTCGTCGATGACGGCGCCCATGAACAGGGACAGGTCAGCCGTGACGTCACCCATGGTCAGCGACTCCACCTGCGCGAGGAAGTCGTCGCGCCAGCGGGACCAGACCGATTCGGGGACGTAGGCCCGGGACGCGGCGGAGCACTTCTGCCCCTGGTACTCGAACGCGCCGCGGATGAGGATGGCGGCCAGGCTGCTTTGGTCCGCAGATGGGTGCACGATCACGAAGTCCTTGCCGCCGGTCTCGCCGACGACGCGCGGGTAGTTCCGGTAGCGCGCGATGTTGTCCCCGACCGCCCGCCACAGGTGCTGGAACGTCCCCGTCGAGCCGGTGAAATGGATGCCCGCCAGATCGGGGTGCGGCAGCGCGACCTGCGAGACCGCGTGCCCGTCGCCGGTGACCAGGTTGATCACCCCGGGGGGCAGCCCGGCCGCCTCGAGCAAGCGCATGAGGTAGTGCGCCGCGAGCTGCTGCGTCGGGGACGGCTTCCAGATCACCACGTTGCCGAGCAGCGCCGGGGCCGTCGGCAGGTTGCCCGCGATCGAGGTGAAGTTGAACGGCGTGATGGCCACGACGAAACCCTCGAGCGGACGGTACTCCATCCGGTTCCAGGTGCCCGGCGCCGAGTCCGGCTGCTCGGACAGCATCCGGCGGGCGAAGTAGACGTTGTACCGCCAGAAGTCGATCAGCTCGCACGCTGCGTCGATCTCGGCCTGGAACGGCGACTTGGACTGGCCGAGCATCGTCGCGGCGTTCACGGTGGCCCGCCACGGACCGGCCAGCAGGTCCGCCGCCTTAAGAAAGATCGCGGCGCGGTCGTCGAAGTCCAGGGCCCGCCAGGCGGGGGCCGCCTGCTTGGCCGCGTAGATCGCGGCTGCCACGTCCACGCTCGACGCGTTGCCGAGCTGGCCGAGGACGTGATGGCGGTTGTGCGGTTGCACCACCTCGATCGGGTCGCCCGCGGCCATCTGCTGGGCGCCGCCGATCGTCATGGTCAGCTCGGCCCGCTGGCCGGTGAGTTCCTTGATCTTGCTTTCCAGCACGGCACGCTCGTGGCTGCCCGGCTGGTACTGCTTGACCGGCTCGTTAGCCGGCACGGGGGTCCTGGTGACCGCGTCCATCACGATCGCTCCTGGCGTTTTGGTGTGTGCGGTGATTGCGGTGATGCCCTTATCGTCGCACGATCAAGCGCCTTGCTTTGCGGTCAGCTTTTGCGGTCAGCTTTTCGTCAGTCGGCTAGGTGGGGCAGTTCCTGCGTGGCGTACCAGCCCAGCTCGTGACCTTCGGCCCCGTCGACGGTGAACCTGGCGTCCTCGTCGCCGTCGTCGGCGGCAGCCAGCGCATCGACCGCGCGGCGCACGTCGGTCCCGGCCTCGAGGTCGTCGACGTGCCCCGAGGCCAGCAGGTCCACGGGAACCGGCTGGCCGACCACCACCCGGCCCGGCTCGGGGTCCTGGGCGTCCCAGGAGAGGAGTTCGGTCGGGATATCGGCGGCCAGGACGACCCGGCGCGCCGGGGCGGCCGGATCTTCTGCGAGCAGGCGCAGGGACGCGCGGGCCGCCTCGCTCAGGGCGGCGTACTCGAGCTCCTCTTCGTCTCCGCTGGCGTACGCCTCGCGCAGCGCGGGCGTGACCGCGAACCCGGGCACCGGGCCGGATCCGAGGTGCCCGGCCTGCAGGGCCTGCGCCAGGGCGGGCAGGGTCGAGGGCAAGAAGACGCGCATGGTGCCCCAGAGTCTGCCACAACAGGGACGTGGGTAGGTCAGCTAATCGCGGTCGCCGTCAGGCGGGTGGCCTGCTCTCCGGCTCGGTCTTTGTGGGGCCGTCCGTTCCGCGCCTTTCCGCGGCGAGGGTGGTGACCACGGTCGCGACGGCCTCCTCCAGCGGCAGGTGCTCCCAGAGGCGGACCACCGTCCAGCCCGCCGTGGTCAGCGCGGCGTCGTTCACCCGGTCGCGCTCGACGTTGCGCGTTAGTTTCGGGCCCCAATACCACTCGTTCGCCCGCGGTTTGGATCCGTGCTCGGGGCAGGCGTGCCAGAAGCAGCCGTCGACAAAGATGGCCACCTTGCGCGCGGTAAACGCGATGTCGGGGCGGACCCGCCGGCCGCCGTCCAGGTCCAGGCGGTAGTCCTTGCGGTAGCGGTAGCCGAGCCGGTGCAGGGCGCGGCGCAGCGCTAGTTCGGGCTTGGTGTCGGTCCGCCGGTTGGCGCGCATGTTGGCCGACCGGCCCGCGCTGGACGAGTGCGGATAGTCGGCCACGACGACCAAGGCTAGTCCTGGGCGGGGCCGGTGCGCCCGTGGGTCAGGGGGCCTGTTGGGTCTTTTCGCTACCGTTGAGCGGGAGGCCGAGCAGGTCCTCGAGCGCCGCCACCGTCACCGCCGCTTCGGTGTGGAGCAGGGCGGTCATGCCGAGGTCGGTGGCCGCGGCCACGTTGGCCTCCATGTCGTCGATGAAGACGCACTGCGCGGGGGCCAGGCCGAGCGCGTCGGCCGCGCACAGGAAGATCCCGGCCTCGGGCTTGCGCATGCCGACCTCGCCGGAGATGACCACCGCGTCGAACAGCCCCGGGAAGTCCTCGAGCGGGTAGTCGCCTGCCCCCCAGGAGTTGGACAGCAGGCCGGTGCGCAGGCCCGCCTCACGGACCGCGCGGATCGCCCCGTACATGGCCGGCACCCGCTCGCTGGCCGCGAACATACGCTGGAGCAGGCCTTCCGCGGCGACCGTGCCGCCGTCGGTCCGGAACAGGCGAGCCGCGAGGATCCGCTCGAACTCGTCGGTCGCGCACTCGCCGCGCTCCAGTGCGTGGATGGGGTTCGTGTCGCCGGCGATGTCGTACGCCTGGGCGACCCACCGCCGCATGACGGTCCGGTACGAATCCCAGTCGATCCCGTCGGCCTCGATCCAGGCCCGCACCGTCGTCAGGATCGGGGTGGTAAGCACGCCGCCCCAGTCCGTGATCACGCCACGAAATTCGGTACTAATCCCCACAATGGTGATTTTAAACAACTGTTTGACCAGCGGGCGAATCGCGTCTGGCCGCACCGTGAAGGCTTGGTGACCAGGCGCGATCCTAGAGGGCTTTTGGTCGGCTTTGGGTTCTTGGTTCGGGCGGGCGGCGAAATGTCGGAGGAGTGGGGTACAACGAAGGCCAGCCGGACCCTGGGGCGAAACACGGCGCGAAGGGCGTGCTCGGCCGTTCCGCGTACCCCCGACCGGAAGGCGGGAACCATGCCGCCCACCATGTGGCGTTCCGTGCAGCTGATCGAGATTCCCGATGCCGCGCCGCCCTACGACTGCGAGACCCACGGTGCCGCGTGCCCCGTGACGCGCGAGCACCTGGGTCAGGCCGAGCCTGTGCTTGTCCGTCCGCCTCTCCCGACGGGCGCGGCTGCGGCGTGGCCATCGCCGGGCTTGGCGGGCACGACGGATACGTGGCCGCGGCAGTTCGCCCAGGTGATGGTGGAGGTCCTGGCGGGGGTGCGGCCGCAGCGGCAGATCGACGCCTTGACCACTGATCGGGTCCGGGCGCGGATCCGACACCTCGGGCCGGTCCTCGCCGCGGACCGGCGACCCAAGATCCAGCGCGTCGTGACGTCGCGGCCCGCGGCTGGCGTCGTGGAGATGACGGTCGTGGTCAGCTTCGGGCCGCGATCACGGGCCCTGGCCATGCGCCTGGAATACGTGGCCGCGCGGGAGGCCGCGCCGGGGCTGCCGAGCCGCCCGGCCCGTTGGCTGTGCACCGAGCTCGAAACGGGCTAGGCGCTCGCTGGGTGCCGGGCGCTTGGGCGCCGGGCCCTGGGCGCTGGGCTAAGCGTCGGGGCGCATCCGCGGGTCGCCGTGGCAGCGCTTGAACTTGCGGCCGGAGCCGCACGGGCACGGGTCGTTGCGGCCCGCGCGGGCGAACTTATCGCCACCGGCCGCACCCCGGCTGGTCTCGACGCGCGCGCTGCCGTCTTCGGACGGCGCCGAGTAGCTCAACCGCTCGGGGCGGCGTGGCGCCAGGCCGGCCGGCAGGCCGCCGGTCTCCTGGTCCGCCTGGGCCGGCTGCCTTCCTGGTGGACGGCTTCCTTGCTGGCGGGGGACGCCTGGCTGGGGCGTCTCCGACCTGGCGCTACCGCGGGCGTGGGTGCCGCGCGCGGTAGCGCTGCCGCGGGCGGGAGCACCACCGGGCGCCGGACCGGCCGGGGCGGAGCCGCCTGGAGCGGATCCGCCTGGGGTGAGCCCTGGCGTTCCCTGGGCGGGGAGCGCCGGGCTCGGCGCTGCGGGATCCGCCAGCGCGATGGATGGGCCACCGTCGACGGCCGATTCCTCGACGATGGGGTTCTCCTGGACCTGGACCTGGAGGTTGAACAGGCTGCCGACCGACTCTTCCTTGATCCCTTCCATCATGGCGGTGAACATGTCATAGCCCTCGCGCTGGTACTCCACCAGCGGGTCGCGCTGGCCGTAGCCGCGCAGGCCGATGCCCTCGCGCAGGTAGTCCATCTCGTAGAGGTGCTCTCGCCACTTCCGGTCTAGGACTGACAGCACGACGCGGCGTTCGAGCTCGCGCATCACCTCCGAGCCGAACTCCTCCTCGCGACGCTGGTAGGCCTCCTGGGCGTCCCGGCGCATGACCTCGGTGATGAAGTCACCGGACAGTCCGGCGCGGTCGCCGCCCGCCTCGTCGACCACATCTTCGACGGACACGCTGACGGGGTACAGCTGCCGGAACGCGCGCCACAGCTTGTCCAGGTCCCATTCCTCCGGGTACCCGTCGCTAGTGGCAGCCGCGGCGTAGTCGGCCACGACCTCGTCGACCATCCGGACGATCTGCTCGTGCAGGTCGGCGCCTTCCAGGACCTCGCGGCGCTCGCCGTAGATCACGACACGCTGCCGGTTCATGACGTCGTCGTACTTGAGGACGTCCTTGCGGATCTCGAAGTTCTGCTGCTCGACCTGGGTCTGCGCGGACCGGATCGCACGGGTGACGACCTTGGACTCCACCGGCGTCTCCGGCGGGATGCTCAGCCGCTCCATGATCGCCCCAACGCGGTCCGAGTTGAACAGCCGCATCAGGTCGTCCTCGAGGGACAGGTAGAACCGGCTCTCGCCCGGGTCGCCCTGGCGGCCGGAGCGGCCGCGCAGCTGGTTGTCGATGCGGCGGGACTCGTGCCGCTCGGTGCCGAGCACGTACAGGCCGCCCAGCTCGACGACCTCCTCGTGTTCCTCGGCCACGGCGCGCTTGGCCTTCGCCACCGCCTCGGGCCACGCCGCCTCGTAGTCTTCGGGGGTTTCGACCGGGGACAGGCCGCGCTGGTGCAGTTCCTGATCGGCGATGAACTCGGGGTTGCCGCCGAGCATGATGTCGGTACCGCGGCCGGCCATGTTGGTGGCCACGGTGACCGCGCCGCGCCGCCCGGCCTGGGCGATGATCACGGCCTCCCGCTCGTGGTACTTGGCGTTCAGCACCTCGTGCGGCACCCCGCGCCGCTTGAGCATCTTCGAGACGATCTCGGACTTCTCCACGCTGGTGGTGCCGACCAGCACCGGCTGGCCCGCCTGGGACCGTTCCGCGATGTCATCGACGCAGGCCTCGAACTTAGACTTGGCGGTCTGGTAGATGACGTCGGCCTGGTCCGCGCGGATCATCGGCATGTTGGTCGGGATCGGGATCACGCCGAGCTTGTAGATCTGGTGGAACTCGTTGGCCTCGGTCACGGCCGTGCCGGTCATGCCCGACAGCTTGTCGTACAGCCGGAAGTAGTTCTGCAGGGTGATCGTGGCCAGCGTCTGGTTCTCGTCCTTGATCGGCACGCTCTCCTTGGCCTCGATGGCCTGGTGCATGCCCTCGTTGTAGCGCCGGCCGTGCAGGATGCGGCCGGTGAACTCGTCCACGATCAGGACCTCGCCGTTCATTACGACGTAGTCCTTGTCCCGCTTGTACAGCTCCTTGGCCTTGATCGCGTTGTTGAGGAAGCTGACCAGCGGCGTGTTCACCGGGTCATAGAGGTTGTCGATGCCGAGCCAGTCCTCGACCTTCTCGACGCCGGATTCCATGATGCCGATGGTCTTCTTCTTCTCGTCGACCTCGTAGTCGCCCTCGCCGTCCTCGCCGCGGCGCAGCCGGGGCGCGATCTTGGCGAACTCGGTGTACCAGCGCGCGCTCTGCTCGGCGGGCCCGCTGATGATCAGCGGCGTCCTCGCCTCGTCGACGAGGATCGAGTCCACCTCGTCGACGATCGCGTAATGATGACCGCGCTGCACGCATTCCTCGAGCGACCAGGCCATGTTGTCGCGCAGGTAGTCGAAGCCGAATTCGTTGTTGGTGCCGTAGGTGATGTCGGCCGCGTACTGGATCCTGCGCTCCGGCGGGGTCATCTGCGCCAGGATCACGCCGACCTCGAGCCCGAGGAAGCGGTGCACCCGCCCCATCCATTCGGAGTCGCGCTTGGCCAGGTAGTCGTTGACCGTGACGACGTGAACCCCATTGCCGGCCAGGGCGTTGAGGTAGGCGGGCAGGACCGAGGTGAGGGTCTTGCCCTCGCCGGTCTTCATCTCGGCGATATTGCCCAGGTGCAGCGCCGCGCCGCCCATCAGCTGGACGTCGAAGTGACGCTGCCCGAGGGTGCGCTTGGCCGCCTCGCGCACGGTGGCGAAGGCCTCGGGGAGCAGGTCGTCGAGTTCCTCGCCGTCCGCGAGCCGCTGCCGGAATTCGGCGGTCATGCCGCGAAGCTCAGCGTCGCTCATGGCGATGAAGTCTTCTTCGATGGAGTTGACCTGCTCGCTGATCCGCTTGAGCTTGCGCAGGATCCTGCCTTCGCCCGCCCGAAGGACACTATCGATGATGGGTGGCACTTCTCGTCGCGCTCCTCGCGGATCGTTTAACCTCATAGCGGCCGGTGACTGGACTTTGGTTCCGGTTCGCCGCCTCGCATGTCATGGTAGGCGAGATGGGGCGCCATGCCGAGTCGCCCGCGCAGCAGGGGGCTCAAGGGCCGGCTGGTGATCAGTCTCGCACTTCGGAGTGAATAATAGGACGGGTTACCAGAGGCGAGGGGAGCAGCAAGTGGCCGACCAAGCGGCATCGGGCACCATGGCGGAGGCCATGGGCAACACCGGAGCGCACGGGCTCGACGTGCAGACCGGCCTGTCGCACATCCACGAGTCGCATCACGGCCGACCGGCCTCCTGGGTGGCGGTGACCATCATCGTCGTCGGCTTCACCGTCGGCGGGATCGCCCTGCCCGTCGGTCCGACCTGGTGGTTGTTCTGGGTCGGAACCGGGATCGTGGTCATCGGAGCCATCTTCGCCGCCTCGATCCGCATCTTCGACGACTGGTACTGACCGCGAAACAGCCGGTCAGGCCGGGGCGATGAGTTCAGGCCACGAAGCGTTTCGGTAGCTCGGATTCGGTTAGCGCCTGCGCCGCGTACCGATAGCCGGCCTCGATCAGCGCGATCCCGCCCTTAAAGTCCAGAGCGCCGAATCCGGCGACGGGCGGGCGGAGCAGCAGGTCGACGCGGTCGTCGTCTAGCGTCGCGCGGCGGTGCCGGACCTGGGATAGTCCGGTCGAGCGGGTCAGGATGTTGGCGATGTCCGGGACGGGCTGCGCAGGGACGAACGGGTTGAGGCGACGCCCGAGCACCCGCCAGCCAGACAGGCCGGGCCCGAAAGGCGCGACGGTGAGCGGCTCTACTTCGGGGGACACGTCGACCGTGACGATGCTGCCGCTGCCGATGCGGCCGCGCATGACGTCCACCGGCACGTTGTCTATCGCCCCGCCGTCGATGAGCAGCTCGCCAGCGGCGTAGATCGGCGGCCAGATTCCGGGCAGGGCCAGGCTGGCGCGCACCGCGGCCCAGAGCGGCCCGCGCTCGTGAATGACCTGCTCGGCCCGGGTCAGGCTGGTGGAGACGCAGAAGAAGCGCACCGGCAGGTCCTCGATGGGCGCGGCGGTGAGGTGCTGGGCGAGGATGCGGTCCAAATAGCGACCGGCCGACAAGGCGACCAGCGGCAGGGTGGGCGTGACCAGCCTGCGGCCGTGGCGGGCGATGGTCGTGACCGCCCGCACCCGCTCGGCGTCCGCCAGGCCTCGGGCGTACAGCCCCGCCATGATCGCGCCCATGCTGGTACCGCCGACCACGTCGATGGGCACCCCGGCCTCCTCGAGGGCCCGGATCACCCCGAGGTGGGCGAGTCCGCGGGCGCCGCCGCCACCGAGCACCAGCCCACAACCGGTACCGGTGATCATCCGCGCCAGCCGCGCGACGTCGGCAGGCCGACCGACGCGCAGGTGGTGGTGGTCGGCCACCGGCCGGTGTTCCAGCCACCTGACCGTGGCCGACGTCTGGGCCGGGTCGCCCGGGTGCACCAGGGCCAGCTCACAGCGCTGCGCGCCGGTGGCCAGCGCGCGCGCTTCGACGGCGCCGAGCGAGGGGTCATCCCCGGCCGAGGCGACCAGCAGCACCACGTCCGACTGGCTCAGGCAGAGCCGACTCCACGCCGTGTCTTCCGTGTCGGGCTCGTAGATCACGTGATCGTGGTCGTGTTCTACCGCGTGGAGCCACCCGGTCAGCTCGGCCCGGCCGGGGTCGCCTGGTCCCCGCCGCGCCGCACCCGGGCCCAAGCGCTGCTCGACGACGTCCGCATTCACCTCGAAGACCGAGCCGGACCGGGCCAGGTGCGCCGCCAGTTGTCCGGCGACCATCGTGGCCGAGCGGGTGTTCGGTCCGGCACCGATCACGGCGATGGTGCGCCCCGCGGGTGGTACCTGCGGCCGGTCGACGGTAAGCAGCCGGTCCACGGCGAGCACCCGGTCGACGAGCAGGCTAATCATCCCGGTGACCAGCGCCGGGCTGCGCTCGAGGAGGGCCGTGAACGACGACACCCGCAACAGCAGCAGATCGCTGTCCCGGACCGCCTGAACGGTGGCGGCCCGCGGCCGGTCCGTGAGCGCGGCCATCTCCCCGAGGATCGCGCCTCGGCCCACGTCGTACAGCGTCCGCTCGGCACCGTCGGCGGCCACCAGGACCCGGAGCCTGCCGCTGACCACCAGGTACAGACCCGTGCCTGGGTCACCCTCCCGGAAGATCACGTCACCGGCGGTCACGTGCACGGGTTCGAGCTGCCCGGCTAGCTCAAGCCGGGTGGTCTCATCCAGCGAGGCGAAGAACGGAATGTCGGCCAGGAAGGCGTTCAGTTCTGGCGCGCCAGGCATCAGGAAGCCGGGACGTACTGACGGTCGGCGAGCACGCGCGCCAGCCCGAACAAGATCTCGGCGGCACAGGCCGGATCGCTCTTCATGATCTCGTCGACGAAGCGACGGCGCAGCGCCAGCACCTGCCCGTCGGATGCCGCGGTCACCGACGCCATCCGGCGTCCCGAGGTGCCGAAGAAACCGACCTCCCCGATCACGCCACCCGGCCCGAGCACGGCGATCCGGCGGTCGCCGTCGTGCACCTCGAACGCCCCGTCGAGGATGACGAAGATCTCCCGCTGGGTCAGGCCCTTCTCGGTCAGCAGCTGACCCGCCGAGACGTTCATCAGGAAGCCCTTGTCGCTGAGCTTGCGGACCGTGTCCTCGCTGAGCGTCTCGAGCATCGACGGGCGGTCGCTCTCCGCCTGCCGCAGCCGGCTGACGCGGTCCCAGACGGCCGCCGCGTCGAACCTGACGGGCGACGAGTCTGCGTCCAGCAGACCGGCCCAGCGGCCGACGTCCACCAGCGCGCGCTTACCCGGCCCGTAGAAGACGTCCGCGAACGGCGCTACGAACGCTCTGGCCTGCTCCAGGTAGGCGCGGTCACTCGGAATCAGCACCAGCGGCACCTCGATGCCGTCGGCGGTGGGCACCAGGCGCCCCGCGTAAGTGCGGAAGCCGAGCAGGCCGTAATGGCGCACCAGGCCGGCGGCGCAGTTGATGAACGCGGCATCGGCCGGCAGTTCCCCCCGCACAGCTGGTACACCGCGCACGACATCGAGACCAGGCCGAGCTGCCCGCGATGTCCGGGCTCGATCATCAGCCGCCCGACCTCCGCCGTGGGCATCTCGCGCAGGCCGTCGAATCGTTCCATCGAGAACGTCTCCCAGTCCTTCGCGGGAATCTCCCCTGGCTCCCACTGCCGGATCCGGGCCGTGCCGGTCAGCTGGCCCGCGCCGTCGTCGGTGAAGAGCAGAGTCGTGTACGGCTGGTCGTCCTCCTCGTCGTGGACCCGCTGGCGCCCGTGGTCGGCGTTGCCGAGCTTGCGGCCGAGCTCGGCGCCGTACACCGAGTACCGGAACGCGAACACCGCCTCGCGCTCCGCCTCGGTCTCAGCGATGTACACCGGCTCGAGCGCGCCGACTAGATCCGGCGCGGCGGCGCGCATCTCCGGCAGCGGCGCGACGAGCCTGCTCATGGGCCGTCCCCCTTCCGGCGGCGCGTGGTTTCCAGCAGGTATTTGACGCGGGCCAGCTCGACCAGGCGCGCGGTCTCGTTGCTCACGCGGCGGCGGCGCGGCATCACCAGGTCGGGGATCGCCACCTTGACCCGCTTGCGTACCGGCCGACCCGCCGCGAAGTCCAGCACCATCCAGGCGGCCAGCACGCCGAACTGGTCGGCCGTCGGCGCCAGCTGCGGCGGCGAGCCCGCCTGGCCGCGGATCATCGCCTCGCTGTAGGCGAGTAGCTCGCGCGGCACGTCGAGCGGGCTCACCAGGCGGGTGAGGAACTGCAGCGCGTCAAGGTCGTCCGGTACCTTGTCCAGCCGGCCGTTCAGCGGGCGGGTGCGGCCGTCGCGGTAGTCGAAGGCGTACACAACCTGGGTGCCGCCCAGGTCGAGCCCGGAGATGACCAGGCGGCGCTGGCGCCAGGCTTCCTGGTGTAGCGCGCGCTTGGCCGCGATCCCGGCCGGCTCGGTCACGTCCACGCCGTCGATGATGACGTCGGTGGTGCCCACGAGCCAGTCGACGTTGTCCCCCGTCACGCCGTCCGGCTCGACCAGCGCCTCGACCTCGGGGTTGATCGCCCGGGCCCGGTCCGCCTGGACCGCGGCCTTGTTCCGGCCGATGTCGCTGAGGTCGGCGGCCTGCCGGTTGAGGTTGTTGAGCTCGTACTCACCCGGCTCGCACAAGACGAAACGCTCCACCCCCAGCCGGACCAGCGGCACGATCGGCGCCCCGCCGATGCTGCCGCAGCCCGCGACCAGGACCCGCACGGCGCGCAGCGCGCCCTGCTCATCCCGGCTGAGTGATGGCTGGTTGCGCCGCGTCATCTCGCGGTAGTGGTCGGTCTCCGGGCGCAGTTCCTCGGGCCTGCGCCGCAAGCTCTTCCGCTCGGGCTCGCGCGTCGGCGACCCGAGCCTGAAGAAGGCGATCGGCGCGGCCTGCGCAGGCGCGCCGAACTCGGCCAGGAATTCGCCGCGGATCGCGGCGATGTCCGCCCGCCAGTTGCCGGGCACCGACTCCGATGGCGGCTCGGGGTGGGACAGGCCGACCTCGATCGGCGCGCTGTGCAGGGCCATGGCCAATCCGGCCTGCGTGACGTCGAGCGCGATCTCCTCGAAGCAGGCCCCGCCGCGCAGGTAGGTTGCGGCCTCCAGCGAGTCGGCGAACAGCAGGCACAGGGCGGGCGCGCTGCGCAGCGGTACCTCATCGGTATCGCGGATGATCATTTCGGCTACGTGGAATCGCTCCAGCGCGCTCAAGGCCCGCGGGTGCATGGCCAGAGCCGCCGCACGCGCCGCGGCGGGCGGCGTGAAGAACAGCTCCAAGTCGAGGCCGTCGCGGTGCCGGGCGGCGCCCCCGGCGGTGTAGCGCGTCAGCGAGTACAGCTCGGCCGCAGTGGGCCCGTGCGTCAGTTTCATGACGCCGGCTCGGCCTGCGACTGAGGCCATCCGGTCGATCCCGGCTCGGTCGGTAAGCACCGCGAGGGTGAACCCGAACCCCTTCGCGGTGGCCTGGAGACCGTCGATGACGGAGTCGGGTACGGGGTCGGAACGGTACGGCGAGCGGTTCATCGCGCGTCGTCGCAACGCGCTCAGCCGGGCTCCGGCCGCCGCATCCGGTGGTGCCGCAGCGGGATCCAGGATCACCTCGGCCGCGGCATCGTCGCCCGGCCGCCAGCGGACCTCGGCATCGAAGCCGAACGCGCGGGCGCCCACGCACAGGTTGGTGACGACCGCGCCGCAGGCCAGGTCGCTCTCCCGGCCCTCGGGGTCGAACTCGCGCAGCACCTGACGGTCGGGATCCCGCCAGACGCGGAAGGCCTGGCCGTTGGCCTCGATGCGCCAGCCCTGCGCGTTGTGCGGCGACGGCGCGCGGCTGGCGTAGTAGAGCAGACGGTCACGCAGTTCCGGGGTCAGCTCACGCCGCAACTCACGCATCAAGAATCCCTCCCCGCCAGAATCCTAAGCCACGCTAATCGACGCCGCGGCCCCCGGACACGGGGGCACGGCCCCGCCAGCCGTTCGGCGGGCTCCCGGATCTCCGGCATATCCGCGGGGGGCGGGGAAATGTCGCAGGTCCCGGTTACGCTGTCGGGATGCCCCTGGATGCGCCCGCGGCCCAGCTGACGATCACACCCGACGAGGCCAGGACGCTGACGCTGCGCGCGCAGGGGTTCCTCGGCGCGACCTCCTGGCGCCCGACGCGGGCCGGAGTCGGGGCCATGCTGCGCAGGGTGGGCGCCGTGCAGCTGGACACGATCAGCGTGCTGGCACGCTCGCACGAGCTCGTCGCCTACGCGCGGCTCGGCCCCGTCCCCCGGGCGCAGGTCGAGCAGGCGTACTGGCCCGCTGGCCGGCCGACCGCGTTCGAGTACTGGGCGCACGCGGCCTGCGTGCTGCCGATCGAGCAGTGGCCGTACTTCGCGTTCCGCCGCCGGGCGCTCCAGGCCCGGGGAATTCGCTGGCACCAGAGCGTCCGGGAAACCTGCGACAAGGTGCTGGCCAGGCTCCGGGCCGAGGGCCCGCTGACCGCGACCCAGCTGGGCGGGGCCAAGGGCGGCGGGCAGTGGTGGGACTGGTCCGACGTCAAGATCGCGGTGGAGTGGCTACTGGATACGGGCGAGGCCGTCTGCGTGCGGCGGACGGGCTGGCGGCGCGTGTACGACCTGCCCGAACGGGTCCTGCCCGGCGACCTGCTCGACGCCGAGCCGTCCGACCTCGAATGCCTGGCCTACCTGGCCGGGGTGACGGCCCGCGCGCTCGGCGTGGTCAGCCAGGCCGACCTGCTCGACTACCACAGGCTCAACTCCCTGACCAACGAAAAGGGCGAGCACGCGCGGCTGCTCGCCGACGCGGCGCTGGCCGCGGGGCTGACCCCGGTCACCATCGCCGGGCCCGGGCCGGTCCGGAACGCGCGGGGCGGTGGCGGGGCGGGACGGGCCGCGGCGGGGAAATCGGTCGCCGCCTGGGCCGATCCGGCCGCGCTGGCGCCGCTGGCCGGGGGCGCGAGCCGCGGGCGGAACCGCGTGACACTGCTCTCACCCTTCGACTCCCTGATCTGGGATCGCAAGCGGACGCTGCGGATGTTCGGTTTCGAGCACAGCCTTGAGGCCTACGTGCCCAAGCACAAGCGGGTCCACGGGTACTACACGATGCCGCTGCTCGCTGGCGGGCGCCTGGCGGGCCTGGTTGATCCGGCCCGGGAGGGTACGACGCTCATCGCGCGGAAGGTGGTGCTCGAGCGGGCGGCCACCGCCGAGCCGATGGCCAGGGCCTTGGTCGAGGCGGCGCGCTGGGTGGGGTGCGACGACGTGCGCGTGGAGCAAGTCGAGCCGATCCAGTACGCCCCGCGGCTGATGGCCGCCCTCGCACAAGCGAGCTGATCGGCGGTACTAAGAGAATTCGATCAGCTTCTGCCGGACGGCGATCATGACCGCTTCCATGCGCGAGTGGATCTGGAGCTTCTCCAGGATGTTCCTGACGTGGTTCTTCACGGTGTTCTCCGAGATGAACAGCTCCTTGGCGATGTCGCGGTTGTTCATGCCGCGCGCGACGAGCTTGAGGACCTCCATCTCCCGGTCCGTGAGCTTGGGCGCGGCGACGTGCTGGGCCCGATCCTCCGAGGAATCACGCTTGGCCAGCGTGGCGAACTCGCTGAGGAGCTTGCCCGCCATCGACGGGTTGATCAGGGACTGGCCGCCGTGGACGGCGCGCACCGCCTCGGCCACCTCATCCAGCGGTATGTCCTTCAGCAGGTAGCCGCTGGCCCCGGCCCTGATCGCCTCGAACAGGTCCTCTTCCTCGTCGCTGATCGTCAGCATCACGATCTTCGCGCTGGGGGCGACGTCCTTGGTCGCCCGGCAGGCCTCGATCCCGCTGGTCTTCGGCATCCGGATGTCCATGAGCACGACGTCGGGCAGCGACTCACCGGCGACGGCGACGGCCTCCGTCCCGTCGCTGGCCTGCCCGACCAGGTCGATGTCGTCCTCGGAGTCGAGGACCATCTCCAGGCCGCGCCGGAACAGCGCGTGATCGTCGGCGATCAGCACGCGGATCGGCTCGGGGCGCCCGGAGCCGTCCTTGTGCCGAGCAGCAGCCACCGGTTTGTTGCCCATGGCGCTCAATCATCGCCTCCCTCGGGACCGTCGCCGGCACCCGCCCCACCGGGGCGCCGGGCTGAGGATGATCGGCAGGAACGTCATGTCACCAGAACTCTCGCCGACCAGGAGCCATGATGCAAGGCCAGGCGGCGCGGTGCCAAATTGCATCACGGATTTGCGTCAGGGAATTCCGCCCCGGACGGCCCGGGAACTGCTACTCCTCGACGAGCCTGATGACGCCGTAGTCGTAGCCGCGACGGCGGTAAACCACGCTAAAGCGGTCGCACTCGCTGTCGTGAAACAGGTAGAAATCGTGCCCCACGAGTTCCATCTCCAACAGCGCCTGATCGATCGTCATCGGCGTCGCCGCGTGCACCTTCTCCCGCACGATCAGCGGGCCGTCGCCCTCCATCTGGATGGGAACCAGGCGGCTCTCCCCGTCGTGCTCGGCGGTGCGCGGCCGGACCGGACCGGTGCCGTTGGCACGAGCGGGCGCCGTAGCGGCGCGCCCCGTCGAGGGCGGCCCCGTCGAGGGCGGCCCCATGGAGGGCGGCCCCGTCGAGAGCGGCGCCGGTGACCGGCGCCTGCGGGGCCGGAGCCGCGGAAGCCGCCTCGGTCAGGGTGCCCAGCAGGGCGGGAGAACGGACCGTGCCGAGGTCCCCGTGCCTGGCCTTGCGCCGGTCGGAGGCCCGGCGGAGCCTGCCCTCGAGTTTGGCCAGGGCTAGGTCGAGCGCCGTGTACCTGTCGTCCGCCGCCGCCTCGGCCCTGATCGCGGGCCCCCGGGACCGTATCGTCAGCTCCACCCGCTCGCGCCGGTCAGACTGCCTCGGGTTGCGTTCCTCGGAGACCTCCACGTCGATCCTCATCGCCTTCTGGTCGAGCTTTTCGAGCCTGGCGAGCTTGGCGGCGGCGTGCTGCCGGAAACGCGACGGGACAGTTATGTGGCGTCCCCTGACGATGATTTCCATCGTGATCCCCTTCTCAGCCTGATTTGAGCCCGGCGTATTTGAGCGGGGTGGCACTCGCCCGGCCGACCTGGTCTTCGTCCCCACATTCGCCTGCTGAGGGTTTTGCGGCCTATCTGTGGCCACTGGCGCCCTTCTCTCGTCCCGGGAGACTCTGTATCCCCCGGCGAGGCAGGACTTACTCCTAAGCCGCACCGTGATCGGTCGACGAGAAGTCGCCTTACGTGGGCCGTTTCGCCTGCGGCTGGCATCGGCTTGCCTGACGTGATTCCCCGGCGGGGAACCACGCCCGGCGCAACCACGGGCCCGGGCGAGTGCCATGTCATGAACGCTAACTCGCCAGAGCGCGAATGTCAGGAGGGACATAAAGTCGATCAATCACAAATAGTCACATAACGGATGCATAACGTGGACGAGATGGGAGGGCTAGATGCATAACGTGGCCGAAGAGGGACTAGGTGTCCCTTTCATCCCCTATACGCGGGATGCGTAATCGTCGCGACCGGACGCACTCGAGGCCAGATCGGCAGATCCGTACTATTTCGGGACGGACGTGGGCGGCCTCAGGGATAGACCGGGCTCCACCCGCCGTCACCGAGGATCTCCCACGGACCCGCGATGCTCGCCGAGAACTCCAGGCGCTCGTTGGATAGCCCCGCGACCAGGATGTTGGCGGCGTTATAGGCGGTGATCGAGATCACCCCGGACGGGGTAACCGGCAGCGCCGTGGCCTGCTCACCGTCCACCGGCACGGACACCAGCGTGTTCCCCGTGCTTTCCGCGTCGAGAACGATCAGCGTGTCGGCGTTGTACCAGGTCAGCGAGATCGGATCGACGAGGTTCGGCCCGAGCTGGACGGCGGGCTCGATGGTGAACTGCGGCGTGAACGATCCGCGCTGCACGCCCACCTGCGCGCCCCCCGTGCGTTCGATGGCCGCGAGCTCAAGCTCGGCGCCCGAGTCGGTTTGCACGATGGCGGCGATCCGGACCCCGTCGGGCGCGACGGCCAGGCCGGTGACCTCGACCCCGCCGAACGGGTTCACGGCCGGGTACTTGGTGGTGCCGTTGCCCGGCACGACCCAGATGTTGTCGTTCTGCGCGACCCAGAGGTCGTCGTCGCGGTCCCAGCTAATCGCGGTGATGCCCGAGGCGTTCTTCAGCCGCTCCGACGTCGCGAACGCCGCCGTGGAACCGTGAGCCGGGGCGACGTACAGGGTGCTCTGGTCGGGCGGGGGCGACACGCCGGCCACGAAACGCCCGCTGGGCGAGATCGCCGTCATCGACAGGGCGGGCGTCTGCGCCACGTGCGGGAGCGTCGACGGGGACTGCGGATCGACGTACCCGCCGCACTCCGCCCGGCTGGCCGAACCCGCGCGGCCGAAGACCGACACGACCGCGCCGATGGATCCGTCCTGGGCCTGCGATTCTGAGCCGCACCGAGACCAGGGCTGCCCCGCCCCGACGTAGGAGAAGCTCGCGGGGACCGACGGGTAGGGGTCGTAGCACTCGTAGCTGGCCAGCTTCTGGAAGGCGGTCGGCGTCTGGCCGGTCCCGCAGGGCGCCGACGGCGGCGCCCACGCGCGGCCGTCGAGCTCGAGCTCGACCGACTGGATGGTCTGGACGCTGGCCGTGGGTCCCGCCAGCGTCCAGAGCAGCTCGGCGGAGATGCGCTCGAGGGTCGGCGTGTTGGCCGACACCGCCGTGCCGCCGAGGTTCACCGTGACGGTGGCCCCGGACAGCGGGACGCCGCCCAGGATCTTGGTCCCCGGGGGAAACGCGGTGTTCGCGGCGCCTTGCAGCCACGTCGTACTCGGGCCCCGGGCGAGCGCCGTCACCAGCTGGGAGACCAGCGGCGCGGGCGAGGTCCCGGTCGGGACGAATACCGGGTCCGGGACGAGCATCGAGCTCGAGGCACCGGTGGAGGCGAAGAAGTACAGGTCCTGGGACTGATAGGCCTGCGGGAACTCGCTCTGGGTCACCAGCCGGTACGTCGGGGGCGGATTCAGGATCCGCCACTGCCCGCCCACCTTGACCAGCTCGAAATGGTACGTCTGCGTCGACCCCCCGCCCTGGGCCGAGGCCAGGACGTACTGGCCCGTGCCGCTAAGCGTGGCCTGTACGGGCCCGGAGACGCCCACCACGGCCCGCTCGCTGCCGTGCGCGCCGGCGGTCCGCACGATCCCCCGGCTCGTCACGGTGTATGTCTTGAGCACCGTGACCGACCAGCCGGGATTCCAGTCCTTGGCCGGATCGGCCAGGTACTCCTGGACGATGCTGGCGTCGGTGGGATAGCTGGCGCTGGCCTCTAGGAATTCCTGCACGATCCCGACCGGCGAGGAGTTCGGCTGGGGCCCCGACGGGAACAGGCCGATCTCGGATTCGGGATTCTGCTCGGTGTCCGCCTGCTTGTTGCTGAAGTCGCGGACCTGGCCGCCCTGTGGCATGCCCACGCACCCGGCCGCCGCTACGGTTACCACGGCCAGCAGGCACGCTCCCCGCAGGCGGGCCAGGCGCCGCGAACCGGTTCGCCGACCGAGGCTAGCCACGGGTGACGACCTCGGTGATCTCGGCCACCGGGAACGGGTTGGTCCCGGCCAGGCTGGTGACGATCTCGGTATCGTCGGGCTCCAGCGGCAGCGGAGAGCCCGCGAACTTCTGCCCCGCCACACGCGGGAGCGTCATCCGGAAGACCGAGCCCTTGCCGCGCTCGCCCCAGGCCTGCAGCCAGCCGCCGTGCAGCCGCGCGTCCTCCAGGGAGATCGCCAGGCCGAGGCCGGTGCCGCCGGTGTTGCGCGCCCGCGCCGGGTCGGCGCGCCAGAACCGTTCGAAGACGCGCTGCTCCTCGCCCGGCCTCAGTCCCACGCCGTAGTCCCGGACCGAGACGGCCACCGCGTCGCTGTCCAGGGCGGTGGTGACGACCACGTCCTTGCCCTCGCCGTGCTCGACCGCGTTGACCAGGATGTTGCGCAGGATGCGCTCCACCCGGCGCCGGTCGACCTCGGCGAAGCACCCGGCCGCGGGCAGCCTGAACTCGATCCTGCTGCCGCGGCGCTCGGCCAGCTGTTGCGCGTCGTCGGCCGAACGCCGCACCAGGTCACACACGTCGACGAACTCGGCCTCCAGGGTGGCGGCGCCGGCGTCGAACCTGCTGATTTCGAGCAGGTCGACCAGCAGGACCTCGAACCGCTCCAACTGGCTCTGCAGCAGCTCAACGGACCTGCTGCCGACCGGGTCGAGGTCTTCCCGGCTCTCGAAGAGCAGGTCGGCGGCCATCTTGATGGTGGCCAGCGGCGTCCGAAGTTCGTGCGACACGTCCGAGACGAACTGCCGTTGGACCTGGGACAGATCCTCCAGCTCGCGAAGTTTGTCCTGCAGGCTGGCCGCCATCTCGTTGAACGCGGTACCCAGCGCCGCGAGATCGTCCTTGCCGAGCACCGGCATGCGCTCCCCGAGATGCCCCGCCGTCAGCCGGCGGGCCGTCTGGGCGGCGCGCCGGACGGGCAGTACCACCCACCTGGTGACCAGCGACGCGATCGCGGCCAGCAGCAGGATGAGCGCTAGGCCCACGCCGACCAGGATCCGCTGCACGAGCAGCAGGACCTGCTGCTCCTGGCTGAACGGGAACACGTAGTACAGCTGGTAGTAGGTCCCGAGCGGGATGCCCACCGCCAGGGAGGGGACGTCGGTGCCCTGCCCGCTCCCGTAGGTCAGCGTGGTCGGCGCGTACCGCGCGGACGCGGTGATCTCGTTGTTGTAGCTGTCGTTGCGCTGTTCGCTCGACACCTCGCCGTACAGGGACAGCGGGATGGTCGCGGACACGTTGACGAGCAGGTCGCCCACCCAGGTCACATCGCCGGGTCCCGGGTTGGCCAGCCGGATGAAGACCAGGTAGTTGTCGCTGTTGCCCTGCGCGGCCTGCAGCATCTTCGCGGTGGTCAGCGCGACGCCGTTCACGCCGCCCGTCTTGGTGGTGGGCGCCAGCACGTTGACGCTGGACTGGCCCTCCGCGTTCGTACGCCCATTCAGGACCACGTTGGAATCGGCGGTCTCCGCGCTGGTGAGCAGCCCATTGGCGATGAGCTGGACCAGGAAGAACCCGAGCACCGCGATCACGAGGGCGGACAGGGCCAGGGTCGTCACGACCACCCGGAGCTGGAGGGAGCGGTGCCAGCGGCTGTTCATTTGCGCGGTGGCCTGGCGCTGCCACCCGCGCCCGGCCACCAGAGCTCGCTTGACTCGCTCAGGCAGCCGCCGGATGATCCGGTACTTGTAGTACGACCAGGGGTGCGTCGTTATCCGGTTATGCTGCCGATTCCCGCCTGACGCTGCCACCTGTTGGACCCGGCCCGGACTCAGCCAGGACCCGCCTTATAGCCGACACCGCGTACCGTCACGACGATCTCGGGGTGCTCGGGGTCCTTCTCGATCTTGGCGCGCAACCGCTGCACGTGCACGTTGACCAGCCTGGTGTCCGCGGCGTGCCGGTAGCCCCAGACCTGCTCGAGCAGCACCTCCCTGGTGAAGACCTGCCTTGGCTTGCGGGCCAGCGCGACGAGCAGGTCGAACTCCAGGGGGGTGAGGTTGAGGGTCTCCCCTTCCCGTTTGACCGAGTGCCCGGCCACGTCGATGACGATGTCGCCGATCTGGAGCATCTCGGGCGCCGGCTCGTCGGTCCGGCGCAGCCTCGCCCTGACCCGGGCGACGAGTTCCTTGGACTTGAACGGCTTGACGATGTAGTCGTCGGCACCGGACTCCAGGCCGAGGACCACATCGACGGTGTCGGTCTTGGCCGTGAGCATGACGATCGGCACCCCGGATTCGGCGCGGATCTGACGGCACACGTCAATTCCGTCGGAGCCGGGCAGCATGAGGTCCAGGAGCACCAAATCGGGCCTTGAATCCCTGAATGCCTCTACGGCCTTGTCGCCATCGGCCACAAAGGTCGGCTCGAATCCCTCGCCGCGAAGCACGATGCCCAGCATCTCTGCCAGGGCGGCGTCGTCATCGACGACCAGCACGCGTCCTTTCATAGGCCCCATCGTTCCGTGTGATTGACTGCGTGGACGCAGGCTACCCTCATTTTCCTGCTACGCGACACCCGTTCGGGAATAGCTTTTCCGATCGGTGGGCAGATCAAACCGAACGAGCCGCCCTCTGGGGCCCGGGCCGGGCTACAGTAACTGCCCATGGCGGAGCAATGGCGCACCCTCGTCGACCCGGGCTGGGGCGATGCGCTCGAGCCGGTCGCGGGCCGGATCGCCGCGATGGGCGACTTCTTGCGCGCCGAGGTGGCCGCGGGGCGCCGGTACCTGCCGTCGGGCGAGAACGTGCTGCGGGCGTTCACGTCGCCCTTCGCCGACGTACGGGTGCTGATCGTCGGCCAGGATCCCTACCCCACCCCCGGGAACGCCGTCGGCCTCAGCTTCTCGGTCGGGCCGGAGGTGCGGCGGCTGCCGACGAGCCTCGTCAACATCTTCCGCGAGTACTCCGACGACCTCGGGTACCCGACGCCGGCCAGCGGGGACCTGACCCCGTGGAGCGAGCGCGGCGTGCTGCTACTGAACCGGGTCCTGACCGTGGCCCCCGGCCAGCCCGGGTCGCACCGGGGCAAGGGCTGGGAGGAGGTGACCGAGCAGGCCATCAGGGCCCTGGCCGCCCGGGACGGGACACCGATGGTGGCGATCTTGTGGGGACGGGACGCGCGGACGCTCGCCCCGCTGCTGGGCGGGATCGGACGCATCGAGTCGGCTCACCCGAGCCCGTACTCGGCCGCCAGCGGGTTCTTCGGCTCGCGCCCGTTCAGCCGGGCCAACCGGCTCCTGGAGCAGGCCGGAGGCACCGCCGTCGACTGGAAGCTGCCCTGATCAGGCCGTGGGGCGCGTCCCCGTAAGCTGGCTCAGTAACTCCTGGTGATAGGCTTATTAACCTGTTTCGGGGGCAGTTCGACCGTTCTGGTTTTGCGAAAAGGCTCGTAAAGCTGAATAGACACAGGGGAAAACGCGTGGACGGGCGGGTACCGGCACAGTGGAACGCACGGATGTAGGGGATGAGCACCCGGGGCCAGTCCACCGGCACTGGCTGAGCCGCGGCAGGCTCCTGCTCGCCAACGGTGCCTTCACGGTCTACGCGATCGTCCTGGCCGTGACTACCGGGCACGCCGACCGGACCTGGGCCATCTGGGCGGCCTTCGGCTACGGGGTGACCACGCTCATCTTCTGGCTGACCCGGCGCACGAACCTGCCGGTCGTCGTGCCGCTGCTCGTGGCCGGGGCCGGGGCCGTGGCCGCGCCGGTGATCTGGCTGGCCACCCGGGCGTACCCGACCGCCGAGGTCCAGGTCCTCTCGCGCTCGGCGGTGCTGCTGCTCCAGCACGGCACCCCCTACCTGGCGCAGGCGCAGTTCACCAGCTACCTGTCGTACAACCCGTACTTGCCGGTGATGGCGGTGTTCGGGCTGCCGAAGGCCCTCGGCGCGACCGGGCTTCTCGCCGACCCGCGGATCTGGCTGACCGTCGTGTCGATCGCCCTGATCTGGGCGGCGTTCACCGTCGCGGCGCCGCACCGGCACTGCGAGGAGTGCCGGCACGACGTCCTGCTGTCTACGGTGTTCATCGCCGCCTCCCCGATAATCGCGCTCCCCCTCGCGGTCGGGATCACCGATCCGCCGGTGATCGCGCTGATGTTCCTGACGCTGGCGCTGATCGCCCGCCCATCCGGGGTGGTCCGGGCGGCCGTGGCCCTCGGGGTGGCGTGCGCGATGAAGGCGACCGCCTGGCCGGCGATCCCCGTCCTAGGCGTGATGCTGGCCGCGCGGGACGCGGCGCGCAGCGCGTGGCGCTTCGTCGGGGTGACGATCGTCTCGGCCGGGATCCTTTCGGCCGCACTCGCCCCGGCGGCGCTGGCCAATCCGACGTCGTTCGTGCAGAACACCGTGCTGTTTCCGCTCGGCCTGTCTCATTACAAGACGCCGGCGGCCAGCCCGCTGCCCGGGCACCTGCTCGCCGTGACCTCGATGACCGGTCACTGGATCGCGGTTGGCTTGGTGCTGGCGGCCGGGCTCGGCTTCGCGCTCTCGCTCATCGTCCGCCCGCCCGCCGACGTCCGCGCCGCCGTGTGGCGCCTGGCCGTGGCGCTCGCGGTCATCTTCACGCTGGCCCCCGCCACCCGGTGGGGCTACTTCGTGTACCCGATCGGGCTGGTCGGGTGGCTGGTGCTAACCCGCCCGCCGAGCACGGTCCCGCCCGCCAGCCTGGAGATCCCGACCCAGGCCGCCGACGAGCAGAGCCTGACCGCCACCGTGCACTGAGGGGTCGACAGGTCCTGGCGGTTCAGGAGCCGATACGCCAGGATTCGCGGTACGCCTGCTGGGCGGCGGTGAGCGTGTCGACCGATACGCCCATGGTGGCCAGCACGAGGCGGGCCGCCTCGGCGTCGAGGTCGGCGGGCACCTCGTGCACGCCGACCGGGAGCTTGCCTGCGTTGCCGGCCAGCCAGGCCAGCGCGAGCGCCTCGAGGCCGAACGCGAGGTCCATCACCTCGGGCGGGTGTCCTTCGGCCGCGACGAGGTTCACCACCCGTCCCTCGGCGAGCAGCAGGACGGTCCGCCCGTCGCCGAGGTCGTAGGCGTCGACGTGCGGCCGCACGTCACGGTGGACCTCCGCCGCCAGCCCGGCCAGCGCCCGCACGTCGATCTCCACGTCGAAGTGCCCCGCGTTGGCCAAGATGGCGCCGTCGCGCATGACCGCGAGGTGCTCCGCGCCGATCACGTCGCGGGAACCCGTGGCGGTGATGAACACCTCGCCGAGCGGCGCGGCCTGCGCCATCGGCAGCACGCGGAACCCCTGCAGGGACGCGTCCAGGGCCCGCACCGGGTCGATCTCGGTCACGATGACCTGGGCCCCGGACCCGCGGGCGCGCTCGGCCACGCCGCGGCCGCTGGCGCCGAACCCGGCCACGACCACGGTCTTACCCGCCAGGAGCGTGTTGGTGGCGCGCAGGAGGCCGTCGATGACCGACTGCCCGGTCCCGCACATCCCCTCGACCAGGCGCTTGGCCGGGGTGTCGTTCGCCGCGATGACCGGGAACGCGAGCGCGCCCTCGGCGGCCATCCGGCGCAGCCTGATCACGCCGGTCGTGGTGGACTCGCAGCCGCCCCGGACCCCCGGCAGGACCGCCGCCGCGGTCGTGTGCAGGGTGTTCACCAGGTCGCCGCCGTCGTCGATGATCAGGTCGGCGCCACCGGGCCTCTCGCCCAGGGCCAGCTCGATGTGGCGGTAGTAGCCGCGGCGGTCCACCCCGGCCCGGGCGAAGACCGCGATCCCGTACCGGACGGCGAGCGCCGCGGCGATGTCGTCCTGGGTGGACAGCGGGTTGGACGCCGCCAGGCGGACGTCCGCCCCGCCCGCCTGGAGCAGCCGGACGAGCATCGCCGTCTCCGCGGTGACGTGCAGGCACGCCGCGATGGTCAGGCCCTCGAAGGGCCGCTGGCTCGCGAACCGCTCCATGAGCCCGGCCAGCAGCGGCATGGCCCGCTGTGCGTAGCGGATGCGGACGTCGCCGTCGCCGGCCAGGCCGGGGTCGGCGACGTCCCCCGCGGGGCGGTGCCGGTAGAGGCGGTGCCGGTAGAGGCGGTGCCGGTAGAGGCGGTGCCGGTTGAGGCGGTGTCAGTAACGGTAGGTCTCCGGCTTGTACGGTCCGTCGACGCTGACCCCGATGTAGTCCGCCTGCTCCTTGGTCAGCTGGGTGAGCCGGACGCCGAGCGCGTCCAGGTGCAGGCGCGCCACCTTCTCGTCCAGGTGCTTCGGCAGCGTGTACACGCCCACCGGGTAGTCGGCGGTCCTGGTGAACAACTCGACCTGCGCGATGACCTGGTTGGTGAAGCTGTTGGACATCACGAAGCTCGGGTGCCCGGTGGCGTTGCCGAGGTTCAGCAGCCGGCCTTCGGACAGCACGATGATGGCGTGCCCGGCCCTGCCCCCTTCAGCAGGGAAGGCCCACTCGTCCACCTGCGGCTTGACGTTGATCCGGTGGATCCCGGGCCAGGCGGCCAGGCCGGCCATGTCGATCTCGTTGTCGAAGTGCCCGATGTTGCCGACGATGGCCTGGTGCTTCATCCGGCTCATCTGGTCGGCGGTGATCACGTCGCGGTTGCCGGTTGCGGTGACGAAGATGTCGGCCGTGGCCACCACGTCCTCGAGCGTCGCCACCTGGTAGCCGTCCATCGCCGCCTGCAGCGCGCAGATCGGGTCGACCTCGGTCACGATGACCCGGGCGCCCTGCCCGCGCAGCGACTCCGAGCAGCCCTTGCCGACGTCGCCGTACCCGCACACCACGGCGACCTTCCCGCCGATCAGCACGTCCGTGCCCCGGTTGATGCCGTCGATCAGCGAGTGCCGGCAGCCGTACTTGTTGTCGAACTTGGACTTGGTCACCGAGTCGTTGACGTTGATGGCCGGGAAGAGCAGCGTGCCCGCCTGGGCCATCTCGTACAGCCGGTGCACGCCGGTGGTGGTTTCCTCGCTCACGCCCTTGATGGTCGCGGCCGCCCGCGTCCACTTACCCGGGTGGTCGGCCAGCGAGTTGCGCAGGCGGTCGAGGATGATCCGCCACTCCTCGGGGTCGTCGGCGGCCGGCGAGGGGACCCCGCCCGCCTGCTCGTACTCGGCGCCCTTGTGCACGAGCAGGGTGGCGTCCCCGCCGTCGTCCACGATCAGGCTGGGCCCGTCGCCGTCCGGCCAGGTCAGCGCCAGCTCGGTGCACCGCCAGTACTCCTCGAGCGTCTCGCCCTTCCAGGCGAAGACCGGGATGCCCTTCGGGTCGTCGGGGGTGCCGTCCGGCCCGACCGCAACGGCCGCGGCGGCGTGGTCCTGGGTGGAGAAGATGTTGCAGCTCGCCCAGCGGACCTGCGCCCCAATCGCGACGAGCGTCTCGATCAGCACCGCGGTCTGCACGGTCATGTGCAGCGAGCCGGTGATCTTCGCGCCGCGCAGCGGCTGGGTCGCCGCGTACTCGGCGCGCACCGCCATCAGCCCCGGCATCTCATGCTCGGCCAGCTGGATTTCCTTGCGCCCGAAGGCGGCGAGCGAAAGGTCGGCAACCTGGTAAGGAAGCTGATCCGCGGACATCGGTTCTCCTCATTCTCTTTTTGGCCGAACGAGCGGTGGTGACTCCCCCGCCATCACACGCTACGGGACCTCGGGGCGTCGCCGCACGCGCTGACGCAGGTTCTTGACACAAAATTGTTAGAATAGGCCCATGCGCATCACGGAGGCCGCCCGGCGGCTCGGAACCTCGGCCCGCATGCTCCGCTACCGCGAGGACCTCGGGCTGCTCCCGCTGGTCCGCGACTACCCGGCCCGGGCCTCCCACCGGCAGTTCAGCGAGGCGGACCTGGAGGCCGTGGCCGCGGCATTCGAGCTTGAGCGCCGGTACGACATCAGCCCCGCGGCGCTGTCGTTCGGGCTGCGCGTGCTCGCCGAGCCACCGGTCCGCGCGGCAGTGGCCGACCTGGGCCGTAGGGTCGGCCGCATCCCCGCCCCGGCCGGCCGGGCACTGGACTGGGAACAGGAACGCGCGCTCCGCCTGCTGTCCCGCGGCTGACCCCGCAGCCGCGGGCCGGGCCGGTAACTGAGGGTCCTTGGCCGGTCGGCGGCGCGGCAGGCGGGCCGGGCCGGTAACTGAGGGTCCTTGGCCTGGTGGCGGCGCGGCAGGCGGCCCGGGCGGTGCCGCAGCACCGCGCGGATCGACGGGTCGGTCTGGTCGGCCTCGTCCGGGCGGTAGATGTCG
Organism: uncultured Actinomycetes bacterium; assembly: GCA_963795795.1. Taxonomy (GTDB): domain Bacteria; phylum Actinomycetota; class Actinomycetes; order Streptosporangiales; family Streptosporangiaceae; genus Palsa-504. Next base: position 126,030 of record CAWCJS010000011.1, read on the forward strand.
GGCTCCAGGTAGATCGTCTTGGCGATCGGGACGGCGGCGCGGACGCGCCCCTCCGCCGCGTCGATGCCCGCCGCGATCTGCGCGGCGGTGTCGGTCGCGCGGACCCCGACCTTCGCGGCGACCAGGACGGAATCCGGCCCGATGTGCACCGTCCGCAGGTGGATGACCCGGACCAGCTCGGGCCCGTCCTCGAGGGCGGCGACGATCCTGGTCTGCATGTCGGTGCTCGCCGACTCCCCGATGAGCAGGCTCTTGGTCTCCACGGCCAGGATCGCGGCCGCGGTCCCGAGCAGCACGCCGATGGCCAGCGAGCCGACCCCGTCCCACCAGCCGTGACCGGTGAGCACCGACAGCGCCACGCCCGCGAACGCGAAGCCCAGGCCGATCAGCGCGGCCATGTCCTCCAGCAGGACCACGGGCAGCTCGGGGGCCTTCGTCCGGCGGATGAAGGCCCCCCAGCTGCGGTCCCCGCGCACCCGGTTCGCCTCGGCGATCCCCGTGCGGAGCGAGAAGCCCTCGAGCACCGCGCACACGGCCAGCACGATGAAGGCCACCGCGGCGTCGTGCACGGGCGCCGGATTCAGGATCTTGTGCAGGCCGTCGTAGACCGAGAACGTCGCCCCGACGGTGAACAGCATGACCGAGACGACGAACCCGTAGAAGTACCGCTCCCGCCCGAAGCCGAACGGGTGCTCTTCGGACCGGGGCCGCCGGGACCGACCCCGCCCGATGATCAGCAGCACCTCGTTGCCGGTATCGGCGACCGAGTGCACGGCCTCGGCGAGCATCGACGCGGACCCGGTGAAGATGAACGCTATGAACTTCACCACCGCGATGCCCAGGTTGGCGGCGAGCGCGGCGAAGACCGCCCTCATCTACTCGATCCGCGCCTGCAGGTCGGTGATCGCCGCGGCCTGGCCGGGGTCGATCCCGGACGCGATGCCCAGGTACACGCTGGCGTAGTCGGCCAGCTGGAGCACGCCGGCCAGCCGCACGAGCGGGTGCTCGCCGTCCATGGCCAGCTCGGACAGCCCGATCCCGCGCTCGGCCGCGAGCTCAGTGAGCGCCGCCCGCTGGACCGAGACCCGCTGGTCCTCCCCCGGGTCGGCGATCAGCACCAGCCGCAGCGGGGTGAACCCGCTGGCCTCCTCCTCGGTCTCGTCGTAATCCAGGTCCCAGGCCAGGTCCTCCAGGTCGGGGTGACCGCCCGGCGCGTTGTGGGAGCGCTCCCGGCCGGCCGCGGGCCGGCGCGCCGCCGGGGCGAAGGGCCCGTCGAACGCGGCGAGTTGGTCGTAGGCGGCCTCGGGCAGCACGCCGGCGATCGCCGGGTACTTGGCGTTCTCGCTGAGCTGGCCGGCGAACCGCCGCGCGGCGACCCCGCTCAGCTCCGTCGTCCCCCAGACCACCGGCAGCGCTCCGGCCAGGTCCAGGGCCAGCGACTTGCCGGGGTTGACGAACGACTCGCTGGTCGGGCGGCACTGGTGGGACACGTCCTCCAGCCGGCCGGCAGCCAGCTCGTAGACGTCAGGCTCGATCCGGGTCACGCCGAGCCGCTCCGCGATGACCAGCAGCGGGATGGCCAGGCTCCATAGCATCGATCTCGGCAACCCGGCCGGGACGACGCGGATGAACGGGGCACGGGCCTGCTCGGCGATGCGGTGCAGCGGGGAACCCTCGGCGCCTACACCGGCCAGGCGGCAGCCGCGCCGGGCGGCCTCGGTCGCGATGGCCAGCGTCTCGGCGGTGGTGCCCGAGCTGGACACCGCGAGCACCACGTCGGCTGCCCCCACCCAGCCGGGCAGCCGCCCGCCCCGCAAGGGCACCACCTGGACCGGGCTGCCCCGCCCGACCAGCGCGTGGAGCATCTCGGCCGCGATGCCACCCGAGCTGCCCAGGCCGGCCGCGATGATCGCGCGCGGCCTGGTATCCGGGGTGAAGGCCGACAGGTCGGTTTCCTGGCACGACCGCAGCGCGGTGCGCACCTGGGCCGCCGCCGACGCGACCTGCCGCAGCATGTCGCCGGGATCCGCGGCCTGGATGACGTCAAGCGTGTCGAGCCGGTCCGCGGCCAGGATGTATTCCGTCCCGCCCCAGTCGTCCAGGCCCTCGCTCACGCCTGTTCGCCCGGCCGCCGGGCCTCTTCTACCAGCAGGACCGGGATGTCGTCGCGGACGGGGTAGGCCAGCCCGCACTCCTGGTTCGTGCACACGAGCTCGCTGGCGTCCTCGTCGGCCCGCAGCGGCGAATGGCACTGCGGGCAGGCCAGGATGTCCAGGAGCCAGGCGTCGATGAGCATGAGGGTCTCCTTACGCGGTGCTCCTGACCAGGCCGAGCACTTCGTCGCGCACGGCCGTCATGGTCTCCTCGGTGTCTGCCTCGACATTAAGCCGGAGCAGCGGCTCGGTGTTAGAAGGCCGCAGGTTGAACCACCAGGCGCGGGCGCTGACCGTGAGCCCGTCAAGCTCGTCGGTCTTGACGCCGGGGCGTCCCGCGAAGGCCTGCTTAACCACCGCGGTCGTCGCGGCCTGATCGGTGACCAGGGAGTTGAGCTCGCCGCTGGCGTGGTACCTGGAGTACTCGGCAAGCAGCCGGGACAGCGGTCCGTTCTGCTCGCCCAGCGCGGCGAGCACGTGCAGCGCGGCGAGCATGCCGGAGTCGGCGAACCAGAAATCCCGGAAGTAGAAGTGCCCGGAGTGCTCTCCGCCGAACACCGCGCCGGTGCGGGCCATCTCGGCCTTGATGAACGAGTGGCCGACCCTGGTCCGCACCGGGACGCCACCGTGCTCCCTGATGATCTCGGGGACCGCGCGGGAGGTGATCAGGTTGTGGATGATCGTCGCGCCCGGCTCGCGGGCCAGTTCGCGGGTCGCGATCAGCGCGGTGAGCGTCGAGGGTGAGACCACCTCGCCCCGCTCGTCTACCACGAAGCACCGGTCGGCGTCGCCGTCGAAGGCGAGCCCGATGTCGGCGTGATGCTCGATCACCGCGCGCTGCAGGTCGCGCAGGTTCTCCGGCTGGATGGGGTTGGCCTCGTGGTTCGGGAACGTCCCGTCGAGCTCGAAGAAGAGCGGGATCAGGGTGATCGGCAGGCCCTCGAAGACCGCGGGGACCGTGAGGCCCGCCATCCCGTTGCCGGCGTCCACGGCCACGGTCAGCGGCCTGATCGCGGAGATGTCGACCAGCTTCCTCAGGTGCTCCGCGTAGCCGGGCAGCAGGTCACGGTGCGAGATGGTGCCAGGAGACGGGGCGGGAACCATCGGTCGTTCGGCCAAAGATTGAATGTCTTTGAGACCGGATTCGATGCCCACCGGCTTCGCGCCGGCCCGGCACAGCTTGATCCCGTTGTACTGCGGCGGGTTGTGGCTGGCCGTGACCATCGCGCCCGGGATGCCAAACTCACCGCTCGCGTAGTACAGCATGTCGGTCGAGCCCAGGCCCGCGGCCAGCACGTCCGCGCCCTGCGACGCCGCGCCCCGGCCGAACGCGTCCGCGAGCGGGCCTGATGAGGTGCGCATGTCGTGCACGGTGACCATCGTCTTGGCCCCGGTCAGCCTGGCGAACGCCGCGCCGATAGCTTCCGCTACGCCCTCGTCAAGCTGATCCGGGACGATGCCCCTGATGTCATACGCCTTGACGATGCTGGCCAGATCACCCACCGCAGGACCTGCCTCCCGTGCCGACTGGGCCGACCCCGGCCGGACGCCGGGCGGCGCCTTCGAGCCTATCGGTCCTGCGGAGGCCCGGAGCGCAGCACGCGCAGGTGGCCGCGCCGACTGACCTCGACGCCCTGGCCCACCGGCTCCTTGTCGACCCGCACCCGCGGCGGCGCCTCCATCACCGCGTTGGCGATCGCCTCCAGGTCATCGGCGCGCTCGGAGGCGGGTTCCAGCGGCAGCCGCACCACGTCCCAGCCGCGCGGCGCGGTCAGCCGGGCGGCGTGCTTCTCGCACAGGTCGTAGCAGTGCGGCTCCACGTACGCGGCCAGCGGGCCGAGCACCGCGGTGGAGTCGCGGTACACGTACGTCAGCGTATAGACCGGAGGATGCTTACACGCGGTGCGCGAGCAGCAACGGGAACCCACCAGCCACCTCGCTCACGTCGCGCTGGAGACCGCGTCCCGGAACCCTTGGGACGGCATCAGATATAACGGTGACGCTATCCGCCCGGGGGCGGTAACGCCATCACCGAGGAGCCGGCACCATTTTCGTGTCGTGCTTTGCGCGTGTTGCTCCGTGTCAGCACGGGTGTCCCGACCAGCGGCGCGACGCGATACGCTCGGTATCTGTGCAGACCAGCGAGGACGGCGGTCCCCGGCCAGCCTCCGGTGCCCGGCCGCGGCGGCGTGACCGCCACGGGCGCGGGCTGCGCGGCAGGCTCGTCCCGCCCGGAGTTCCGCTGTACCGGAGCCGCTCGCAGCAGTTCGACGACCTCGTCCTGGAGGCCGTCGCACGGCTCGAGCCGCGCTGGGAGACCGAGCTTTCCGATGTGGAGTTCGCGGTCCAGGAAGTACCCGACTTCGACACCATCGGCGAGGACGGGATACCGCTCGCCCGCATCGTCCGCGGGTCCCCGGATACCAGCGATCCGGGGAACCCGGCTACGGGACCTCGCATCGTCCTGTTCCGGCGACCGTTGCTCGCGCGGGCCGAGGACGAGGAAGAACTGAGCGAACTCGTCTTCGATGTGGTGGTCGAAGAATTCGCCGAGATACTCGGGGTCGACCCGGAAGTCATCGATCCGGGCTATGGCGACCTCGACTGATAGCGACCGTGCCTGCGGTCGCTATCTCGGTTCTGGTGTTATGTGGTGCTGCGGTTTCGTGTGACCTGTAGCGTCACCCTCTTCTGGTCGCTTGGTTCTGTTTCTCAGCGGTGAGGCTTGTCCTGGGGGCGTGCCCCCGGCCTGGCTCCCGTCAGCCTGGCCGGGGCACGCCCGCGGTGTTACCTCACCTGCTGGTGCGGGCCCGTGGGGCCCGCGTTCCTGTCACAAGCCCAGGCTGCCGGCGACGCCCTGGACGGTGCCGCGAGGCCCGGGCCGGCGTTCGGCGAGCCGGGCTGCGGGGCGCTGCCCGCGTTCACGGTGACCAGCGACCCGGTGGTGTTCGGGCCGTTGACCGAGGCGACCGTCCCGTCCTGGGGCACGGCGGTGGAGGGCAGCCCGGCGGCGTTGACCGCGACCAGGGAGCCGCTGGTGGCTGGTGCCAGCGGTGGTGCTGGTGCTGGCCGACCCGGTGGCGGCGGGCGCATTGACGGTGCCGGTGCCGCCGACGGAGATCAGCGATCCGGCGGCGGGCTGGCTGCCCGCGTTGACGGTGATCAGGGACCCGTTCCCGGTGGTGCCCGGTGCCGGTGGTCAGGGTGCCGGTGCCGGCGGAGACGGTGCCGGTGGTTGCCGGTGGTGACGGTGCCGGTGCCGGCGGAGACCAGCGACCCGGCCGACGGCAGGCCGCCCGCGTTGACCGTGATCAGGGACCCGGTTCCGCCGGTGGTGCCGGTGCGGTGCCGGTGCCGGTGGTGATGGTGCCGGTGCCGGCCGAGACCAGCGACCCGGCGGACGGCAGGCCGCCCGCGTTGACGGTGACCAGGGAGCCGTTCCCGGTGGTGCCGGTGCCGGTGGTGCCGGTGCCGGTGGTGCCGGGACGTTGACGTTGATCAGCGAGCCGTTCCCGCCCGCGCTGCCGGAGACCCGCGACCCGCCGGTGCCGGTGCCGCCGTTGGTGCCGTTGCCGCCAGAACCGCTGGTCCCGCCCGTGCCGGACCCGCCTGCCGGACCCGCCACTGCCGGACCCGCTGCCCGGCCGGTCCCGCCGGTCCCGGTCCCGTCCGCCGGAGCCGCTGCCGCCGGACCCGCTGCCGCGCCGGTGCCGGTCGCCGCCGGTCCCGGTCCCGCCGGAGCCGGTCCCGTTCCGCCAGAACCGCCGCCGGTCCCGCCGGTTCCGGTCCCGCCGTTGCCGTCCCGGTGCCGCCGGTCCCGCCGTTGGTGCCGTTCCGCCGGTGCCGCCGGTGCCGTGGTTACGGCCGTGCCCCGAACCGCCGGTCCCGTGGTTCGTCCCGTGGCCGGTGCCGTGGTTGGTGCCGTGGCCGGTGCCGTGGTTGGTGCCGTGGCCGGTGCCGTGGTTCGTCCCGTGCCCGGTCCCGTGGTTGGTGCCGTGGCCGGTGCCCGTGGTTCGTCCCGTGCCCGGTCCCGTGGTTGGTGCCGTGGCCGGTGCCGTGCTCGGTGCCGTGGCCGAAGGGGCCGAAGGTGCCGTGGCCGAAGGTGAAGGTGCGGTGACGGTGCCGTGGCCGGTCCGAAGGTGCCGTGGCCCAGGCTGCCGTGCTCGAAGGTGCCGTTGGCGGTGAACGGGCTGTGCAGCCCGGGATGCCAGTCGGACACGGCCGGGCCGAAGTCCGGGCCGTTCGACTGCGACGGGCACGTGCCCGCCACCGCCGCGGTGGCCAGCACCGCGGGGGCGACCAGCCCGGCGGCCAGCGCCGCCAGGCGCGCGAAGATCTTACTCATGACTGATGCACTCTCCTGATGATGATCGAGATGAGGAATGTCGGGTGGACTATGCACCGCCCGGATCCGGGAGACGGGCCCGCCGGGCGGGTCAGGCAGCTGGGACCAAGGCCCTGCTGCTAGCCCGGCACCTCAATCACCGAGAGCACGGCGGCCGTGAACGGGACGGCCACCTCAGAACGCCTGCGCGCGATGCCCGGCACCGCCAGGCACGCCACGATCAGCACGGCCAGCCCGGCCGCACCCGCACCGCCCGGCCCCATCTGGGACCCCGGCGCGAAACTGCCATCCGACCCGCCGCCACCCGGCGCGCCCGGACCAGCCGGGACCGCGGGCAGCGGCAGGGGCGGCAGGGGCAGGGGCGGGACGGCCGGCAGGCCCGGCGCCCCGGCACCCAGGCCTGCCAGCCCGGCCCCCGCCACACCCGCACCCACACCCGCGCCGGAACCCGGCAGCACCGGCAGGATCGGCAGCACCGGCAGCACCGGCGGCACCCCAGCCGGACCGCTGCCCGCCACCGGGCCGATAACGGGAACCGAGCCGGACCCGGTGCCCGCCCGCACCCGAGCCAGAACCGGAGCCCGGCGCCGAGCCGGAACCCGACGAACCCGTACCAGGCGAAGAGCCCGTCCCGGCGAGGAGCCAGTCCCGGTCGAGGAGCCAGTCCCGGTGGCCGGTGCCGGTCGAGGAGCCCGTGCCGGTGGAGGAGCCCGTGCCGGTCACCGCGGTCACGGTCCCCGTCAGGGTCCCGGTCACGGTCCCGGTCACCGCGGTCACGGTCCCGGTCACGTGCCGGCCAGCCCGCCGAGCGCCGACCCGGCCCCACTCACCGTCGCGGGCACCGGGCCGGCCAGGCCGGTCACCGCGGACCCGGCGGTGTTCACCACGCCGGTCACCGCGCCGGTCAGGGTGCTGGTAACCGGGCCGATGACGCTGCCGGCCGCCGGGCTCGTGCTGGCCACCGGCCCGGTCACCGCGGTCACGGTGCCTGCCACCGAACCGGTCACCGTGCTGGCCGCCGACGTCGCGCTGGTCATGGCGCTGGTCATCGTACCCGCCGCGCTCGTGGCCGCCGTGCTGGCCGCCGACGTCGTGCTGGTCACCGCGCTGGTCACCGCGTTGGTCACGGTGCTGGCGGCGGTCCCGACGGCATTGTCAGCGGCGGCGGTCGTGCTGGTCGCGGCGCCGGTCACAGTGTTTGCCGCCGTGCTGGCTGCGGGGGCGGCTGCGGAAGTCGTGCTGGTTACGGCGCTGGTCACCGCGCTGGCCGTGGGGGCGGCCGGGGTGACTTGCGAGACCGTCGAGGACGCTGGGGCGGTCAGGGCCGCCGGGCTCACCGCGCTGGTTGCGGTGCTGGCGGTCCCGGTCACGGTGCCCGTCGCGGTGCCGGCTGTCGTGCTCGCCGCCGAGGTCGTGCTGGTCACGGCTCCGGTCGCCGTGCTGGCCGTTCCGGTCACTGGCGGCGGCCGTAGGTCAGGTGCTGGCCGCGCCGGTGACGGCGCTGGTCAAGGAGGGCAGGACCGGGCCGGGCGGCCCGGAATTAGGCAGGACGGTGGCGGCGGCAGCGGGCGTAGCAGCCAGCAGGCCTATGCCCACTAGGATGCATAGGCCGCCAAATGCCGCCCCGACGGTGTACAAAAGCACCTTCAGGGCTGACAGGCACCAGCCCTTCATGCGCGTCACGCTAGTCACCCAAAACGCCAATGTCTATACCCGTGATGCCATTTCAGCGATATTTTCTAGCGGGCGCCAGATAATCCGGTCCGGATGTCGCGCATTGTGCTTTCCGGGATTTTCCGGCAATAGCCAGCAATTCCTGATACGTACCTTTGCATCCGCTACGGACCGTGTTGCCCTACGTCTTCTACCTGCACAAATGGGAGCATTTTGGACGAAGACTGCACTGATATTTGCGTGGCGACGGCGATACGTTACCTATCGATTATCGGATGTTGCGGATTTCAGGGAGATATCGCGCTATACGATTCGCGGACGGGCGGAAGGTTGATTGTAGTAAGGGCGCTGATGGCCGGCATGATGGAGACGACGGTGCTCTGACCCTGGGTCTCGACCCGGGCGGCGTATAGCGGCCCGGAGCCGGGCAGCGGGGTAATTACGACGGCGAACGCGGACCCGCTCTTGCTGCCCTTCGGGGCCGCCACGGGCACCACCAACGTATGCCTGGCCTGGACCGATACGACCTGGCTCACGCTGAGGCTGGGCCCGGCCGCATGGCCGCTCGTGGCCAGCGCGATCTCGGTCAGGCGCACACGAGCCATGCCGGCCGGGGCCGACAGCGCGATTTCGGCGGATGGACCCGAGCCGGCGTTTCCCGCGACGACGGCCTGCTCGCTGATGGGCGCCGCGGCCGCAGCGAAGGCACCCAGGCCGCTGCCCGGGACCTCTACGGCGGCCGAGACCGGCACGTTCGACGTGAGCTCAAGGGCGGCGGCGGTGCCGCCGAGCGGCGCCAGTTGCTCGTAGAAGACCGAATTTGGTGGCACGTCAAACGTCTCTGTGCCGAACGGGTGGTACAGCCCCTGCGGGGTGACCGCCAGGACGCTCACCCGGGCGCTCAGGCTACCGGGGACCGCGATGAACAGCCTGGCCGCACTGCCGGACGGGGGTACCCCGGGGATGACCATGCTGGTCGAGGGCGCCGTCGTACTCGGCAGCCAGCTGCTCCCGGCGGCGGAGCTCTCCCAGACGTCGGCGGCCACGCGGCCGATGCTGGTCCGCACCTCGACCGCGACCACGGGCGAGTTGGCGCCTAGGGCGGATAGGGATTCGGTAACCGTCTCGTACGGCGGGACCGTGATCCCGGTGTCACCGTCGGCCTGGGCCGGTCCGGCCTCGGTGATGACGCTGACGTCAACGCTCGCGGCCAGGGCGTCGACGTTCATGAGGTCGAGCTGGATCTGCGAGGCGCCCCCCAGTTGTCCTGGGCCGAGGAACCAGATGTCCGAACCGGGTTCACCGCAGCGGACGCTGGACAGGCCCGAGCTTTCCGTCTCCTCAGCCTCCATGGCCGGCGCCATGGCACCCGTCCCGGTCACCGACCAGCCTTCGGCAACCGTCGTGCCCTTCTTGCTCACGCTGGACGCGGCCGGGACGGCCAGCAGCGACAGCGCGCCAGGATCGGTCTGGCTGATCGGGCTCAGGGCGTGCAACTGAACGCCGGCCAGCGGGAGCGGCGCCAGCTCGGCCTGGCCCGGGCCGACGGCGGTCGCGGGCGACGGTGACCCGGGGGAACCTGACGATCCCCCGATCAGTGCGACCATGGCCGACCCGCCGCCCTGGGCGGGAGGGCAGGCCCGGACGGCGGAGCTGACCGCCGCCTGCCTGGCCGCCGCGCTGAACTGGCTGCTGGTGACCGGGGCGGGCTTGACCAGTTGCGCGACGCCGGCGATGACACACAGGGCCAGCAAGACCACGCCGGCGGGTACGAAACGAGCCGGCCTCATGACTCGTCACCGAGTTCCCACGGCGGGCGCTGGCTGATCGATGTGGGGTCGGTCTGCCACTCGGGGGGCCCGTCACCGTTGTCCTCCCCGGCGAAGAGGTCATCGTGGTCAAGCGTGCCGTCCGGCGCGAACTCAGCGAGATCCGGACCTGCCACGGCCTGGGGCTGGGGGGCCATGGGGGGGCTGGCCGCGGGCTTGGCGGTGCCGCCACGCCAGCGCGACGGCTTCCCGTGGCGGGCCGCGTGCTGGCCGCCGCGCGGGCGCCGGGGGCCTCGGGCTGCGGCGTGACGGAGGCGCCGCCGGAGACGGGGACGCTACCGGGGGCGGGGACGCTGCCGGAGACGGGGAAGCCAGAGGCGGGGGTACTGCTGGAGGCGGGGAAGCCGGAAGCGGGGAAACTGCTGGAGGCGGGGAAGCCCGAGGCGGGGGTACTGCCGGTAGCGGGGAAGCTGTCGGACGCGGGGAAGCCGGAGGCAGGGGTGCTGCCGGTAGCGGGGAAGCTGTCGGACGCGGGGAAGCCGGAGGCGGGGGTGCTACCGGTAGCGGGGAAGCTGTCGGACGCGGGGAAGCCGGAGGCGGGGGTGCTGTCGGAGGCGGGGAAGCCGGAGGTGGGGGTGCTGCCGGAGGCGGGGATGCCGACGTCGGTGTATGGCGAGGCGCCCACGCTAGTGAACGGCATGGTGCTCATGGCGGGACCGGGGTCGTACGCGGGCGTGGAGGGGTACCCCGCGTCATCGGCGAACGTGTAGGGGTCCGGAACCGTCACGACCGGAGGATCGGCGGCGCGGAACTCCGCGGGGATGGCCTCGGCCTGCCGCGGGGGCCACGACGGCGGGCTCTGGCGGTCGGCTGCGGCGGGCCAGCCGCGGGGCGCGGGCCCGGTCGCGCCGCCGGCCCCGGGCGGGGGCAGGCTGGATTTCGGGACTGGGCTCCTGCACCGGCGCGGGCACCGCGGATCTGGTGCCGGGCAGGGCGAGCGCGAAGACGACCAGGACGGCGGCGGCCTCGAACCCGAGGCTCAGGTCCCGCGCCGTCTCGTTACGGGTGATGACCAGGCGGCCGCCGCCGGGGGGCAGGACGAAACCCTGCGCCCATCCGCCGACCGGACCGGCCAGGCGGGTCAGCGGGTGCCCGTTGAGGGTCGCGGACCAGCCGCCCGCCGACTCCGCCAGGACCAGCGTGCCCGATGTGCCCGGCGCGATGACCGCGTTCACGCCGATCGAGCCGGACGCAACTGGCAGCGTGGTGCCGCTCGCGGTCAGGACGCGCGCCCGCGCCACCGACCCGGCGACTTCCCATAGGTCGTAGGCGGACGACTGGGTCAGCGGCATCAGGCCGGAGGCCCCGTCGATCTGGTGGACCAGCGACGGGCTGACGGGACCGGGCAGCAGCACGTAGCCGATGTCGAACTGGCTGAGCGCCAGTCCCGTGTCGCCCTCGTCGCCGCTCGCGGCCGCATCCAGTGAGGCGACGACGCCGTCGAGCGCCTTGGTGGCCGCGGCGCCCCCGGTCAACTCCGGTTCGCCGAGCACCGGGTCGGTGTTCCGCAGCACGGTGTAGGCCAGGATCCCGCCCTCCGGCCGCAGCACCAGCGTCCTGGTCCGGTTCGGACCGGAGGAGGAGGCGGCCACGAAGGGAGGCAGGATCTGCGGTCCCGCGGCGGCGACGGGCCCGCGGACCCCGGTGCCCAGCCAGGCGCCGGCGGCCAGGATGGGTGCCGACGCGGCCACGGCCAGGACGGCGAGCGTCAGGATCCGCGGCGAGCCGAGACCGGTCAGGCGGCCGGTTACGGCCCGTTTGGCCTGCGCGAAGCCCCGGACCGCCGACTCGACCAGCGGGGTAGCCGCCAGCAGCAAACCCGCGGCGGCGAGGCACATCGCGACGCCCGGCCACGCGCTGACCTTGAACCCGCCTTCCGGCGCCGTCACGCGGACGAAGCTCACCCCGAGCGCGATGGCCAGGCCTGCGAGCGCGATGGCCCATCCGGCCTGCACCAAGGGCATCCGCCGGCGGGCCAGCAATGCGCCGAACGCCGTCAGGACCAGGCCCCCGGTCACCCACGCGGGCGGGAGCCCCGGCCCACCAGGACTGAGCAGCAGCACCGACTCCGGCCGCAATCTTGCCGCGGCCAGCCCGGACCGCTGTATCCCGGCCTCGAGGAAGAACTCGGCGGGGCTGGTCAGCAGCCGGAACGTCCAAGGCAGGAGGACCGCCGCGGGTACCAGCGCGACGATCGCCGCGCTGATGACGGTCGCCCGGCCGAGCCATCGCCAAGCCGCTGCCGCGCCGAGCGCGGCCACCACCGCTATCGGCCAGACCAGCGGGACGAAGGCCGCGGCCACCGCGACGAGCAGGCCGGTCGCCCACGCGGCCCGGCGGGCGATCCGTGGCGGGCGGGTGAGCACCCGCCCCAGGGTGATGCCGATGAGCGGGACGAGGACGAAGACGACGGCGGTGCCGAGGCGCCCGGCGGCCACGCTGCCCATCGCCACCGGAAGCAGCGCGTAGGTGGCGGCGACCCAGATCCGCGCCGCCAGGATGCGCGTGACGCGCCGCATCGCCCAGTACGCCGCCATCCCGGCCGCCGGGACACAGCCGAGCAGCACCACGTCCACGGCCAGCCAGGGCTTCCCCACCAGGACGGTGGCCAGCATGGCCAGTACGCCCAGGTAGGGTGGCGCGCTCACGGTCGAGCCGACGCCCGCCGCGTGGTAACCCGCCAGGTACTCGCGCCATAGGTCGCTGGCGCCGCCCCAGGCGGGTACGAGGGCCCCGCCCGCGAGCGTGGCCGAACCACTCAGCATCGAGCCGACCAGCGATCGGTCCGCGACCAGCGTGACCAGCGTCAGCCCGGCGAAGAGCAGGACACCCGGGCTGGTCAGGACGCGCCGGACGACCGAATCGGTGTCGGGCATCGGCAGGTCGTCGCCCGGATCGTCGGTGATGGCGTGATGCGCCCCGCCGCTGTCGTAAGCGGGACCGCTGGACAGCAAGGCCGCGACTGACTCGGCGAGGCGGGCGAGCATCCTCCCGCTGGGCAGCTGGTCGCGCAGGATCGACCAGCCGTACTTGCGATGAGGGGCGCGCCGGCGGCGGGCGCGCCAGATCCTGACCGGGTGGCGGAGCAGCCAGGCGAGGGCGCCGAGCTGGTCCCACGCCTTGTTCTGCTGCTTGGTGATGAGGAAGTACGCGGCGCGGAGCAGCGTCCCGGCCACGCAGCCGCCCAGGATCGTGATCATCGGCCCGAGCGGCAGATTGACCGCGAACACGTACAGGGCGCCGCGCCGGTCCGCCATGCGCGGGCGCCCGCCTGCGGCGGGCGCTTTCCTGCTCTGCCTGGCGGACATCTCGCGGTGGTAGACCACCGCGTCGGTGATCACCCGGACCTCGTAGCCCGCCGCGCGCACCCGCCAGCAGAAGTCGATGTCATCCCGGAACAGGGGCAGGTTAGCGTCGAATCCGCCCATCTGATCCCAGACGTCGCGGCGCACCAGCATCCCCGCCGAGCTGACCGCCAGCACCGGGCGGTTGCCGTCGTGCTGACCCTGGTCGATCTCGCCGGGCTCGATCCCGGTGGAACGCCGACCGGCCCGGTCCGGGGTGATGCCCGCCTCGCGGAGCACGCGCCGGTCCGCTAGGTCCCTCAGCTTCGGGCCGACCACCGCCGTCGACCGGCCGCGGCTGGCGCCCCTGAGCATTTGTTCCAGCGCGTCGGCGGCGGGTTCGCAGTCATCGTGCAGGAGCCAGACCCACTCCACGGCCGTCTCCGGTCCGGCGCCGGTCCGCCGCGGAGGCCTGCGGGCCGCGGGGTGCTGGAGCGCGCGGGAAATGGCCATGCCGTACCCGGTATCGGCGTCCATGCCGAAGACCGCGTCCGGGCCGAGTAGCTCGGTCAGCGTAGCTCCGCTGCGGTCCCTGCTCCCGGTGTCGACCGCGACGACGCGCTCCACGGGGTGGGTCTGCTCGCGTACCGCATCGATGAGCCCCGGCAGCAGCCGAGCGCCATCGTGCGCGACGATCACGGCGGTAACGACGTGACGGAGGTGCGCTGCGTTTTCTGACAAGGGTCCTGACTGGTGGCCTGGGCAACGGTGCTCCGCGCGGCTACCTGCCCCGGCAGAGCGCGTGGTCTCCGTGAACGACAACCCCCGCGCTCACGACGGCATTAACGATACACAGGCTGAATTCGGTCAGCGGGGTGAACGCAGGATGTCCCCCGCTACCCAGCCGCGCGCTTCAGCCGACGGCGTTCGCGTTCCGACATGCCGCCCCAGATACCGAATCGCTCGTCGTGCTCGAGTGCGTACTCCAGGCACTCGGCCCGTACCTCGCAGCTACGGCACACGCGCTTAGCCTCCCGGGTCGATCCCCCCTTCTCGGGGAAGAACGCCTCAGGATCCGTCTGGGCGCACAGCGCCCGGTCCTGCCAGCCGAGTTCTTCTTCATCCTCGGGACTGACGAAGACCTGTGTCAGCGAGATCATGACCTCGGTCACCGCCTATCCTCCCTCCCCCAGTCGGAGCCCCCGGTCTTGCCCACTCCCCGCAGGAGCGAGAATCACATCAATGAAATTACACTAGCGTGTCTTGCTGCAAGTCAAGCGGAGAAGGTGATATTGGTCCCCTGGATGCCTGAGATGCGCGATAAATCACGCTGTGAATCTTCCACTGTCACGCTCCGTCAGGACCTCGGGAGGCCCTGGCTCGGGAACGGACGGATGCTGCCAGACTCTTGGGTATGCGCATCACCGTGCTCGCGGGCGGCGTGGGGGCCGCGCGTTTCCTGCTGGGCCTGAGGCAAGCCGCCGGCCCGGACGCCGAGATCACGGTCATCGGCAACACCGGCGACGACATCACGCTGTTCGGGCTGCGGGTGTGCCCGGACCTCGACACCGTCATGTACACGCTCGGCGGCGGCATCAACACCCAGCAGGGGTGGGGGCGGGCCGACGAGACGTTCAGCATCCGGGCCGAGCTGGCCGCCTACGGAGCGAGCCCGGACTGGTTCATGCTCGGTGACCGGGACTTCGCCACCCACATCCTGCGCAGCCAGCTGCTCGCGGCCGGGCAGCCGCTCTCGGCCGTCACCGAGGTGCTCTGCCGCCGGTGGCAGCCGGGAGTCCGGCTGCTCCCGATGTCCGACGACCCGATCGAGACGCATGTCGTGCTCCTGGAGTCCGGCCAGCGGCGCGTGATCCACTTCCAGGAGTGGTGGGTGCGCCTGCACGCGGAGGCGCCTGCGGCCGCGATCACCGCACTCGGCGCGGAGGAAGCCACCCCGGCCCCCGGCGTGCTCGACGCCATCGGCGCGGCCGACGTGGTCTTGTTCCCGCCGTCCAACCCGGTGGTCAGCATCGGCACCATCTTGGCCGTGCCCGGCATCCGGGCGGCCGTCTCGGCCAAGACCGTGGTCGGGGTTTCGCCGATCATCGGCGGCGCGCCGGTGCGCGGGATGGCCGACGCTTGCCTCGCCGCGATCGGGGTCGAGACGTCGGCCGCCGCGGTCGGGGCGCACTACGGACCGGAGCTGATCGACGGCTGGCTCGTCGACGACCAGGACAAGGCCGCGGCCGATCAAAGCGCGCTGGCCGGCATCGCCGTCCGAGCGCTGCCGCTGCTGATGCACGACCTGACCGCCACAACGGCGATCGCCCGGGCGGCCCTGGACCTGGCGCAGGAGCTCGCGTGACACCGGGTCCCGCCGTCACGGTAAGCCCGGTAGCCGGGCTACCCGAGGTCAGCGCGGGCAGCGACCTGGCGGCGCTCATCGCCGACGCGACCCGGGACCTGCGCGACGGCGACATCCTCGTCGTCACGTCGAAAATCGTCAGCAAGGCCGAGGGCCGGGTCATCGCCGCCTCGCGCGAGCAGGCCATCGAGGCCGAGACGGCGCGGGTGGTGGCCAGGCGCGGCGCCACCACGATCGCGCAGACGCGGCACGGGTTCGTGCTGGCCGCGGCCGGGGTCGATGAGTCCAACACGGCCCCGGGCACCGTGGTCCTGCTGCCCGAGGACCCCGACGAGTCGGCCAGGCGGCTGCGCAAGGCGCTGCACGCCCGCACCGGCCGCAGGATCGGCGTGATCGTAACCGACACGATGGGCAGGCCGTGGCGGGCCGGGCAGACCGACACCGCCATCGGCGCGGCCGGCGTCACCCCCGTCCGCGACTACCGCGGCGAGTCCGACACCTTCGGCAACATCCTCGAGGTCACCGTGGCCGCGGTGGCCGACGAGATCGCCGCGGCCGCGGACCTGGTGAAGGGCAAGGCGCTGCGGATCCCCGTCGCGATCGTGCGCGGGCTGGCCAACCTGGTCACCGACCAGGACGGCCCTGGCGCGCGGGCGCTGATCAGGCCGGCCGACGAGGACATGTTCCGGTTCGGGTCGGCCGACGTGCCGCTGGCCCGCAGGACGATCAGGGCGTTCACCACCGAGCCGGTCGACGTCGAGGTGATCCGCCGGGCGATTGCGACCGCGCTGACCGCGCCCGCGCCGCACCACAGCCAGCCCTGGCGTTTCGTCGTACTGAGCTCGGCGGCCGCCCGGACGGCGCTACTCGACGCGATGCGCGAGGCCTGGGTCGCTGACCTGCGCCGTGACGGGTTCACCGAGGAGCAGATCACCCGCAGGCTCCGGCGCGGCGAGCCGCTGCGGCAGGCGCCGATGATCGTCGTGCCGTGCCTGGTCGCGGACGCGGCCCACGAGTACCCCGACGAGCGGCGTTCGGCGGCGGAGCAGGCCATGTTCGTGGTGTCCATGGGCGCTGCAGTGGAGAACCTGCTCATCGCGCTGGCCGTCGAGGGGCTCGGCTCGGCGTGGATCTCCAGCACGCTGTTCTGCCAGGATGTCGCGGCCCGGGCGATGGACCTGCCGGACGGCTGGCGGCCGATGGGCGCCGTCGCCGTGGGCCACCCGGCCGAGCAGGCCCGCCCGCGTCCGTTCCGAGACCCCGGCGACTTCATGGTCGTCCGCTGAGCTGCACCGGGCCTGATTTCGTTATCGGCAGGCCGCCCGCCGCGCGATGAACACGAACTCACGCCCGGGCCGATCGGGAGCGTCCCGGACCTCATCGACGACCAGTTCGGCCGCAGCCAGCGAGCTGGCAAGTTCGCCACGGCTCCGGAACCGCAACGTGGAGGAGGACGTCAGCACCGCATCATCGCTGGCGAACACGAAGGTCGTCCGGAAGCGGATCAGGTTCCCCTCAACCCCGGTCAGGTCGACCCACGTCTCGACCGGGCCGACCCCAGGGATGACGACACGGCGGTAGGACCGGTCCCGGTTCCATTCCAGCCACGCCTGCTTCTCCGGATCGCGGCTTTCGAACACCAGCCGCCCGCCGGGCCGTAGGGCCTCACGAGCCGCCCCGAGAGTGTCCGCCCACTCCTGGTCGGTCAGGAACACCTGGGCCACGTTCCCGGTCATGGTCACCAGATCCACCTGCAGCGCAGGCAGCGCGGTGATGTCCCCGTGCAGCCAGCGGACTGCGCCGGCGCCCGGCTTACGGCCGGCGACGGCAAGGGAAGCGGCGGCCGGATCGACAGCGGTCACCGCCAACCCGCGAGCGGCCAGCAGACAGGCGAACGTTCCCGTGCCACAGCCGACGTCTAGCGCGCTCCGGGCGCCGAACTCCTCGGCCATGGCGGCGTACACATCCAGGTCAGACCGGTCATGGTCCAGCGGGTCGTAGACCTCCGCGAGCCGGGGTTCGGAGAAGATCGCATCAGGCACACAAGGGACTCTACGGTCGGCACATGCGCGCGAATCCGGACCGGGCGCTCAGGGCCGCCACGGCCTGGATGGTTAACGAACTAGGCTGACCGGGTGGAATTCACCGAGGTCATCAGGCGGCGCAAGATGGTCCGCGCGTTCAAGGCGGAACCACTGCCCGCGGGCACGGCCGAGCGGCTGCTGCGAGCGGCCAACCGGGCACCCTCGGCGGGTTTCAGCCAGGGCTACTCGTTCCTCGTCCTGGATGGCACCGAGCAAGCGGCCCCGCTGTGGCAGATGTTCTACGACGATGCCCCCTCCCTCGGTGACCGTGAAGCCCAGGAGCGGGCTGAGATCGACGCGCTGAGCCCTGCCCCGCTGGTGATTGTCCCGCTGGCCTGCAAGGACGTTTACCTGGACAATTACGCGGAAGCGCCGGACCGAGCCTGGACGGACCGGGACGAGGCCCGCTGGCCGGTCCCGTACTGGTACATCGACACCGGTTTCACCGCCCTGCTCATCCTGCTCGCCGTGGTCGACGAGGGACTCGGCGCGGTGTTCTTCGGAATCCCGCCGTCGATCATGCCCAGATTCCGCGAGCGATACGGGGTCCCCGGGGAGTGGACACCGATCGGGGCCATCGCCATCGGCTACGGCGATCCCGCGGCCGACCCGGTGCCGCCTGCGTCCGCGAGTGAGCGCAAGAGCCTGGACGAACTGGTCCACCGAGGACGCTGGTAGCCGACCGCCGCTGCTGCTAGTCCGGGGGGACGACCCCCCTGGACCCCCCGATCATGGGGGGCCTGTCCGGCCCCCCATACCCCCTGGACCCGACCGCACTGAGGCGCACACACCGTCGGTGGCGGCGGCCGCCGCGACCCGTTCCGCCGGGACCTCGCCGTAGGTGGTGGTGCGCGGGCGCAGCGGGCGGCCGAGCGGCTCGGTGATCGCGCGCATGCCGCTGATCGTCTTGTAGGAGCCGTGGTCCGCGCCGGCCATCCTGCTAATCGTCTCCTCCATCAGCGTGCCGCCCAGATCGTTGGCGCCGCCCTGCAGGACGTCGCGGCACCCGTCGTCACCGAGCTTGACCCAGGAGCACTGGATCGAGTCGATCGCCCCGTGCAGCATCAGCCGGGCCACCGCGTGGACCGCGCGATTCTCCTGCCTGGTCGCGCCGGGCCGGGCCAGGCCGGCCAGGTAGATCGGCGCGTTGGCGTGGATGAACGGCAGCAGGACGAACTCGGTGAACCCGCCGGTCCGCTCCTGGATCGACCGGATCACGCGGAGGTGGCCGACCCAGTGCGCCGGGGTGTCGACGTGCCCATACATCATCGTGGCCGACGTCCGGAAGCCCAGTTCGTGCGCGGTGGTGATCACCTCGATCCAGGCCGAGGCGGGCAGCTTGCCCTTGGTCAGGACCCAGCGCACGTCGTCGTCGAGGATCTCGGCCGCCGTGCCGGGCAGCGAGTCGACGCCCGCCTCCTTGGCGCGGGACAGCCACTCCCTGATCGGCAGGCCGGTGCGGGAGGCGCCGTTCATCACCTCCATCGGGGAGAACGCGTGAACGTGCAGGCCGGGGCGGCGGCGCTTGACCTCCGCGGCGATGTCGAAGTAGGCGGTGCCGGGCAGGTCGGGGTGGATACCGCCCTGCATGCACACCTCGGTGGCGCCCGCGTCCCACGCCTCGGCCGCGCGATCACCGATCTGCTGGAGCGACAGCGTGTACGCGTCCGCGTCCGTGCGGCGCTGGGCGAACGCGCAGAACCGGCAGCCGGTGTAGCAGACGTTGGTGAAGTTGATGTTCCGCGTGACGACGTAGGTGACGTCGTCGCCGACGACCTCGCGGCGCAGCGCGTCGGCGATCCCGGCCAGGGCCTCGAGGTCGGGGCCGTCCGCGGTCAGCAGGGCGATGGCCTGGTCGTCGGTGAGGGCGGCCGGGTCGCGCTCGGCCTGGCGGAGGGCGGCGGCTACCTCGCCGGGGGCCGCTACGGCCGCGGCGGGCCGCCCCGCGGAGCCCGGGGGGTGATCCGGGGGAGATACCAACGGCTCGTTCGGCTATTTCATGCCAGTCGCCGTAGACCTCAGCGAAGTCATCGCGGCGGTCATGGGTGCGGCCGATCGATGTCGATGGTCACGTGCAGGTCGGTCCGGCCGGATGAGCCCCAGCCGCCGTCCGGTTCCTGCCAGGGCCGCCCGTGCGGGACGGCGCCGTCGGCCGCCAGGCCGGTGGCCGGGTCGGCCAGCGCGGCGACGTGCCCGGCCAGGCGCGGGTCCAACCACGGCTCGCGGAGGTACGGCGGGTAGATGGTCAGCCGCTCGCGCAGGGTGAACCCGGCGGCCGCGGTGCGGGCGGCGAGTTCGTCGATGTCCGGCCAGGGGCGTTCGGGGTTGACGTGGTCCGGGGTCAGCGGGGAGACGCCGCCCCAGTCGTCGATGCCGGCCCGCAGGATGAGGTCGTACTGGGCGCCGACCAGGTTGGGCGGGGCCTGGATGCGGGCGGTCGGCCCGAGGATGAGCCTGGTCACGGCGATCGTGGCGGCTAGGTCGTCGAGTTCGGCGTCGGGGACGTCGCGCATCTTGGTGTCCGGCTTGGCCCGGAAGTTCTGGACGATGACTTCCTGGATGCCGTGGTAGGTGCGGGCGACCTTCCTGATCGCGAAGACCGAGTCGGCGCGTTCGGCCGGGGTCTCGCCGATGCCGATGAGGATGCCAGTGGTGAACGGGACGTTGCAGCGGCCCGCGTCCTCCAGGACGCGCAGGCGGACGGCCGGGTCCTTGTCCGGGCTGCCGAAGTGGGGGCCGCCCTTCTCGGTGTACAGGCGGGTGGCCGTGGTCTCGAGCATCATGCCCATCGACGGGGCGACCGGCTTGAGGCGCTGGAAGTCCTCCCAGGTCAGGACGCCGGGGTTGAGGTGGGGCAGCAGGCCGGTTTCCTCCAGGACGCGGATGGCCATGGCCCTGACGTAGGACAGGGTGTCGTCGTAGCCGCGCGCGTCGAGCCACTCCCGGGCCTGCCGCCAGCGGTCCTCCGGCCGGTCGCCGAGGGTGAACAGGGCTTCCTTGCAGCCCAGTTTGGCGCCCTCGCGAGCGATGTCGAGGACCTCGTCGGGCTCCAGGTACAGGTTGTCCAGCCGGTGCGGGACGGTGGCGAACGTGCAGTACCCGCAGCGGTCCCGGCACAGGCGGGTCAGCGGGATGAAGACCTTGCGCGAGTAGGTGATGATGCCGGGTCTTCCCGCCGCGTCGAGGCCGGCGTCCCTGGTACGGCCCGCGTAGGCCAGGAGGGTCTGCAGGTCATCGCCGCGGGCGTGGAGGAGGACGGTCGCCTCGGCGGAGTCGAGCGGTTTGCCGTCCCTGGCCCGCGCCAGGGCCCGGCGCATCGCCGAGGCCGTGATCCCACCAGCGTCGCCGCGGAAGTCACCCATGCTGCACCAAACCTCTCCCCGAGCGTGGATCTTCCCCGGTCGCGTAGATCCGGCCGGTGGGGCGGAGACCGGTCCGTGAAAGATTGTGGTTGATCCGGGCTTCGTGGTTGATCCGGTGCATTTCCGTACCCCCAATCAACCACAAGATCCGGATCAACCACAAAAGCACCCCGCCAAAGGGTACAAAACGGGCGGTCTTCCCGGCAGGCGGTCTCGGGCTGAGCCGCAGGGCGGTATTTCCCGGGAGGATTAGGGCTTGCGGGAGGATTTGGGGTACTACCGTGCACCGGATCCTCCCGAGAACCCGGATCCTCCCGAAACTTTGAGCGCTTGGGTCACAAGGGTGCTCAGAAGGCTCGGTAGTCGCGGACGGGGAGGTGGGGGCCGCGGCGGGGGGGCTGGCTGCCGCCTAGCTCGATGAGCCGGGTCACTCGGTAGCGGTGGCCGGCGTAGGGGGCGAGGAGTTCCAGCATGCCGGCGTCGTCGGTGATCCGCCTCTCCAGGGTCCAGCCGACCGCCTTCGGCAGGTGGTAGTCGCCGACCGAGACGGCGTCCGGGTCGCCAGCGGCGCGCTGCCTGATCTCGGCGGAGGTCCAGACGCCGATGCCGGGGAGGGACCGCAGGCGGGCGTCGGCCTCGGCCGGGTCCAAGCCGAGGACCTCCTCCAGCCGGGCGGCCACGCCGGCGGCGTTGATGATCGTCCGGGCCCGCACGCCCTCCACGCCCGCGCGGTGCCAGTCCCACGACGGGATGCGTGCCCACACCTGCGCGGGCGGGACCACGCGCATCCCGGCCGGGGCCGGTCCGGGTGCGGGCTCGCCGAACTTCCGCAGCAGGATCCGCCAGGCGCGGTGCGCCTCACGGCCGAGCACCTTCTGCTCGAGCACCGCAGGGACGAGCGACTCGAAGACCCGCCAGGTCCGGCCGATCCGCAGGCCGGGGTACCGCAGGGCCAGGTCGGCGAGGACCGGGTGCCTGGGCGTGAAGCCCGACGGGTCGTCGTGGGCGCCGAGCTGGGCGGGGAGGCGGTCCAGCACCCAGGCCGCGCCCGGTCCCCAGGCTTGCCCGGTCACCAGCGTGCCCGGGCCGTCCGTGCCCCGGCTGTCCGTGCCCCGGCTGTCCGTGCCCCGGCTGTCCGTGCCCGGGCTGTCCGTGCCCGGGCCGTCCGGGCGGCGGGACGTGACGCGTAGGGTGCCCGGGCCGTCCGGGGTCAGTATCGTGCGCCAGATGGCGCCGGCGGCGTCTACGCGGTACGCGGGATCGCTGGGGCCGCGGCGGTGTACGCCCAGCGCGAGCCGGATGTCGACCTCGAAGGGCGCCAGCCACTCGCGGGTAGCCCCCGGGTCAGGCGTCTCGTTCTGGGTCACCGGGACGGTCGCAGCTGGCATCGGAGCGGCCGGCCGACCCGGCGTCACAGGTCCGAGGAGAAGCGGATCGAGGTGGGGCCGAGCCGGACGCCGGGCCAGATCCGGATTCCGCGGGCCAGTTCGTTGCCTGACCCGATGAACGCGCCGTCGCCGACCACCGCGCCGTCGAGGACGGCGCCGGGGGCCACGACGGCGGCGCGGCCGACGATCGAGTCCCGGACCACGGCGCCCTCGCCCACGCTCGCCGCGTCGAACAGCACGCTGCCGAACACGTCGGCCCCGGCGGCGACCGACGCGCCCTCCCCTACGACGGTCCCGCCCGCCACGGAGGCGTCCGGCGCCACCGAGGCGCCCGCCAGGATGAGGCAGGGCCCGGCCGGGCCGGGCCGGGCCGGCGCCGGGAGGCACCCGAGGACCAGGTCACACGATCCCCGAACGAACGTCTCCGGGGTCCCGACGTCCAGCCAGTACGCGGACTCGTGGTAGCCCAGGACCAGCTCGCCCGCCTCGATCAGCCCGGGGAACGTCTCCCGCTCGACCGAAACCGGGCGCCCCGCGGGGATCCGGGCGATCACGTCACGCCGGAACACGTAGCAGCCGGCGTTGATGCGGTTGGTCACGGGGTTCGGCGTCTTCTCGAGGAACCCGGTCACGCGCCCGGTCTCATCGGTCGGCACGCACCCGAACCGGGACGGGTCGGCCACCTCGACCAGGTGCAGCGTCACCGCGGCGTCGGCCTTGCAGTGCAGGTCGACCTGCGCGCTCAGGTCGTGCCCGGACAGGACGTCGGAGTTGAACACCACGATCGGGTCCGCGGCGCCGCCGTCGCGCAGCGAGGCCGCGGCGTTGCGGATCCCGCCGGCCGTGTCGAGGGGGATCTCCTCCTGGACGTAGTCGATGAACAGCCCGAACGCCGAGCCGTCGCCGAAGCACGATCGGAACATCTCGGCCTTGTAGCAGGTCGCGAGCACGACGTGGGTGACGCCGCTGTCCGCCGCCCGGGCCAGCATGTGCGCCAGGAACGGCACCCCCGCCGTGGGGAGCAGGGGCTTGGGCGCGGACAGGGTCAGCGGCCGAAGCCGGGTGCCCTGCCCGCCGACCAGCAAGATGGCCTCAAGCGGTTCACGCGGCATGAAAAGAGAGGTTACACGGCGCTGACATCGGCGCTGGGCGCTTCGGCCGCACGCCGGTAGCACGCCAGGTGCGCCTCCGCGGACGCCGCCCAGGTGAACTCCTGCGACCGGGCGTGCCCGGCCTCGCCGAGCGATTCGCGCCGGGGTTGGTCATCGATCAGCGCGCGCAGCGCGTCGCGGATGCTGTCCGCGTCGGGCTCGGTGTAGGCCACGGCCTCGCCGCCCACTTCCGGCAGGGAGGTGCAGTGGGTGGTCAGCACGGGGGCGCCGCACGCCATGGCCTCCAGCACCGGCAGCCCGAACCCCTCGCCACGGCTCGGGAAGGCGACCACGAGCGCCCCGCCGAAGAAGCCGGGCAGGTCGGAGAAGCGCAGGTAACCCGGGCGGATCAGGCGCAGGTGCGGCGGCACCGTGGACACGGCGGTGTCCACTTCCTCGCTCCAGCCACCCCCGCCGCCCAGGACCAGGGCCGGCGGGTTGTCGAGGTCGGCCACGGCGCCCGCCCAGCCCTTGATCAGCGCGGCCACGTTCTTGCGCGGCTCGAGCATGCCGAGGAAGGCCACGTAGGGCTTGCCGTGCAGGCCCAGCCGGTCAGAGACCTGCGAGACCTGGCGCTGGTCCGGGCGGTGGAACAGGCGGTGATCCACGCCGTGGTAGGCGACGTCGATCTTGGTCGGGTCGGCGGACAGGACCCGCTCCAGCTCATCGCGGGTCGCCTTGGACGGCACGATGATCCGGGCCGCGCGGCGCGCGGCCGTCCGGATGGCCGACTTGAAGAACATGGAGCTGACCGGGCTGTACAGTTCCGGCTCGGTGAAGAAGGTGACGTCGTGCACCGTGACCACCGTCGGCCGGCCCGGGCGCAGCGGCATCGAGTAGAAGGGCACGTGGATGACGTCGGCGTTCACCTGCTGGGCCACGACGGGCAGCCCGCTCTGCTCCCAGGCCAGGCGCGCGGACCGGTGCGAGAGCGCATTCGGGCCGGTAACGACCCGCGCGCTCGGCGCGAGCCGCCCGTAGCGTTCCTCGTCGGCGCGCTGGCAGACGATGACGAGGTCGGCGCCCGCGGCGTCGAGGGCACCGATCAGCCCGTCGACGTACCGACCGAGCGCACCCCGGTCGGCTGGCACGTCAGTCGCATCAAGCAGTACGCGAGGTGCCACGACCGCACTTGCTCCCTTCCTGGGTCACCCGGGCAGGCAGCGCAGACCGCGCCCCAACCGCACGGCTCCCGCCTGCCTTTGTGGATGTCCCGTCATCATGGAAGCCTACGCCAGCGCCAATTGATCAATGAGCACTTACCCCCTCACGTCGGCCGCCGGCCCGGTCGAGCGTCGAGCACGGACGAGCGCGGCGCCGCGGCCGTCAGCAGGAGGGAACCGCCTGGCCGGCCTTGATGGCTTCCAGGTACGTGACGGCTTGGGCCAGGGTGCTCACCTTGACCAGGCGCAGCCCGGCGGGGACCGCGCCCTTGGTGTCCGGGCAGTTCGCCGCGGGGGTCAGGAAGATCGTGGCGCCCGCGTCGCGCGCGCCGACCATCTTCTGCTGGATGCCGCCGATGGGCTGGACCTGCCCGCCGGCGGTGATCTCGCCGGTCCCGGCGATGAACTTGCCGCCGGTCAGGTCCATCGGGGTCAGCTTGTCGATGATGCCGAGAGCGAACATGAGGCCCGCGCTGGGGCCGCCGATATCACCCACGCTGATCGTGACGGGGAACGGGAACTTGAAGCTGACCACCACGCCGATCAGGCGCGCGCCGTCCACTTCCTTGGTGGCCAGCTTGAGCTGATCGGTCTTCCCCTTCCTGAGGATGGTCAGGGTCAGCGTGGTGCCCGCCGGATACGCGTTGATCAGGTTGCTCAGGCTCGTCTGCCCGGTCACGGCCCGGCCGTCCACGGCGCTGATGACGTCCCCGGCCCGCAGCACGTGATAGGCGGGGTAGCCCTGCTCCGCCTGCGCCACGACGACCTGGTAGGGGATGTGCAGCTCTTCCAGCGCCGCCGAGGTCGCGGTCTGCTGCGAGCCCGTCATCTCCTGGGTGTCCTGCTGCTGGGTCTGCTGCTGGGACTGCCCCGGCGGGTACAACTCGTCCGCGGGCACCACCGCGTCCTGCGGGTTGAGCCAGGCGGCCAGCGCGGCGAAGATGTTGAAGGTGTCGCCGGGTCCGCCCTGGGCGCTCACCGTCACCAGGTTCAGGTGCCCGCTGGTCGGGTACGTACGGTGCCCCGCGATGGTGATCAGCGGATGCCCGGAGGAGTCCTTGCCCAGGGTGTTCAGCGTCGGCCCCGGGCTGAGGATGACGTAGGGCACCGGGATCAGCACGCAAACCGCAAGCGCCGCGGCGGTGCCGACCGCCGCGATGAGCAGCGTCAGGGAGCGTCGGGACATGGTGCGAAGACTACGCGCGGAACCTGGAGATCAGGCACTGCCGACCCATTCACTGTCGCCCTCGGCGAACCGCTGGTGCTTCCAGATCGGCACGGAGGCCTTCAGCAGGTCGATCAGCGCGCGGCACGCGTCGAAGGCCTCGGCCCGGTGCGGGCAGGCCACCGCCACCACGACCGACAGGTCACCGATCTCCAGGTCGCCGACGCGGTGCACGGCCGCGATCCCCAGCACGGGGAACTTCTCCGCGATGACCTCGGCCACGCGCCGGAGCTCCGCCTCCGCGGACGGGTGCGCGCTGTAGGACAGCGCGGTGACATCCCGGTCGTGGTCGGTGTCGCGGACGGCGCCGGCGAAGAGCGCGAGGCCGCCGGCTCCGGGGTCGGCCACCGCGGCGCGGACCTCATCGAGCGACAGCTCGGAGTCGCGCACGGCGATCAGGCGCACAACGTTCACTGACTAAGGTTACCTGGTCGAGCGTGCTCGTGGCTGGGTGCGGGGACCTCGGGGTCGGCCCCGGGGTTTGGCCGCTGGGTTCGGCCTTATTCGGCTCGGTGGCGGCGGCGGGCGCGGCGGACGATGGCCGCCGTGCCGATCACGGCGACGGTGGCCCCGGCGGCGGTGATCGTCGCCTCCTTGCGGGCGATCCGCCGCCCGGCCACGGCGTGCCTGCCGTGGCGCTGGTCGAGCAGGACGCGCAGGGCCGCCTCGTTGTCGAAGCGCGGCCGCCAGCCTGCGCGGCGCAGCGCGGCGCAGTCCACCACCCACGGGTACGTCACGTAACGCAGGTCCATCGCGGGTGCCGGGGTCACGCCCATCCGGTGCAGCCGCTGCGCGGCGCCGAACGTCAGCCGGGCGGGCAACTCGATGCTCTTAAGCCCGCTGATCCGCTCGACCTCGTCCTGCTCGAGCCAGCCGTCGCAGCCCACCGCGAACTCTCCCTCGAGACCGCCGCCGACCGTGCACTCGATCGCGGAGATGAGGTCCTCGACGTGGCAGAACTGCCAGCGGGGCGCGGAACCCTTCACCGCCAGCAGGCGGGGCGCCTCGAAGTGCCGGGTGACCAGGGTGTCCACCGACCAGGGATCCCCCTGCGCGGACCGGCCCTCGCCGACCAGGGCAGCCGGCCGGACGACCGTCACCGCCATGCCCGGGTTGGCCCGGGGCGAGCGCCGGGCCACCTGCTCGATCTCCAGCATGTCGCCCGCCACGCTGCTGTCCGCCTCCGCGGCCAGCGGGGCGTCCTCCGGCAGCGGCACCGGGTTGTCCGGCCGGGCCCCGTACACCATCGAGCTGGTCACCAGCACGACCCGGCCGACGCGCCCGGCCGCGGCCGCGGTGAGCACGGTCTGAGCGCCGCGGACGTTGAACGCCCGCCGCTGCCGCGCATCGGTATCGGGGGAAAGGTCAAGGTCCGCGTGCACGATTACGTCGACGCCGGCCAGCTTGCCGGCCAGCGCCGGGTCGCGGATGTCGGCCACCCGCCAGGTCACGCCCTCGATATCGCCGCGCTCTTCGTCGATCGCGATGACCCTCTTGACGTGCTGCGACGAGGCCAGCTTCGTGGTCAGAGCGTGCCCGATGCCGCCGGCCGCTCCGGTGACCGCCACCACGGGCATAGGCTGATTCCGTGTTGTGCTATCCCCCTTCGGGCGAACCGGCCGCCCGGCGCTTGTCACAGTGTGCTTCTCCCGAGATAGCGTGACGGTCATGACCCTTCCATCCTGCCTCACAGATCGCGATGGCTGACCGCCCGTTCGGCTTTGGCCTGCCCGATAAGCCGGAAGATCAGGGCGGCCAGGGCTCGTCGGGTGCTGGCTCGGGCGGCTCCGGAGGCCCGGGCGGCGGGGCTCCAGGCTCTGGCGCGGGGGGACCGCTGGGCGGCGGAGGGTTCGGGCCGATGGGCGACCCGCAGCAGTTCGCCGACGCGCTGCGCCAGTTCGCGGACCTGCTGTCCTGGCGCGGCGGCCCGGTCAACTGGGATCTGGCCAAGAACGTGGCCAGGCACGCGATCGTGGCGGCGGGCGACCCGAGCGTCCTTGACGCGCAGCGCCGCGAGGTCACCGAGGCCGTCCGCCTCGCCGACCTGTGGCTGGACGAGGCCACCTCGTTCCCCTCCGGGGTGCGCAAGGTCGAGGCCTGGAGCCGGTCGGAGTGGCTCGAGGCCACCTTCCCGGTCTGGGCCAAGCTCTGCGATCCCATCGCGGCCAAGGGCGTCGAGGCGATGAGCGGGATGCTCAGCACCGACCCGGCGCAGCTTGGCGAGGAAGTCCCCGAGGAGGTCCGCCAGGCGCTCGGCGCGTTCGGCGGCGGGGCCGGCGGGATGGGCGGGCTGGCCGGGCTGGCGGCCATGCTGCGCCAGATCGGCGGGGCCATGATCGGCGGCCAGACCGGGACGGCGGTCGGCGAACTCGCGCGCGAGGTGGTCGGCTCCTCCGACATCGGACTGCCGCTCGGCCCCGAAGGGGTGGCCGCGCTGATCCCGGCCGGGGTGGCGGAGTTCGGGCAGGGGCTGTCCGTCGACGCCGGGGAGGTGCGGTTGTTCCTCGCCTTGCGGGAGGCCGCCCACCACCGGCTGTTCGCGCACGTGCCCTGGCTGCGCGGGCACCTGCTCGGCGCGGTCGAGCAGTACGCCAGCGGCATCACGGTCGATATGACGCGGCTGCGCGAGGCGATGCCGGAGGTTGACCTCACCAATCCCGAAGCGCTGCGCGAGGCACTGGCGGGCGAGGGCCTGTTCCGCCCGGAGGACACGCCCACGCAGAAGGCCGCGCTGGTCCGGCTGGAGACCGCGCTGGCGCTGGTGGAGGGGTGGGTCGCGACCGTGGTCAGCGCCGCCTCCCACGACCGCCTCACGCACGCCGACGCCCTGGCCGAGGCGATCCGGCGGCGCCGGGCGACCGGCGGCCCCGCGGAACGCACGTTTGCCACGCTGGTCGGGCTGGAACTACGGCCGCGCCGACTGCGCGAAGCGGCGACGATCTGGCAGGGGCTGACGGAGGCTCGCGGCATTGACGGGCGCGACGCGATATGGGCTCACCCCGACCTGCTGCCCGCCGCCGACGATCTGGAGAACCCCGACGCCTTCGTGCACGGGCAGCCTGAGCTGGACATCTCGGATCTCGAAGAGGGCACCGAATTATCTGGTCCCTGATGTACATTTGGTGGCCATATATCTGACGCCACACTGACGTAATCATGGAAATGGGCTGCCCGTAATTGCGGGGCCGCCTGCCTTGACGCCTGCTGGAAGATTTCCGGCCCGGGTCGCAGGCGCATGATGCGAAGCCGCACCAGGCAGGAGCACGGCATGGACGAACCAGAAAAGACCGATGTGATCGTGATCGGCCTGGGTCCAGGCGGAGAATACGCGGCCGGGCTGCTGGCCGAGGCCGGGCTGCACGTGACCGGCATCGAGGCCCGGCTGGTCGGCGGCGAATGCCCCTATTACGGCTGCATTCCCTCCAAGATGATGATCCGCGCCGCGAACCTGCTGGCCGAAACCAGGCGAGTGCCCGGCATGGCGGGGACGTCCACCGAAACCCCGGACTGGACGGTGGTGGCCCAACGGATCAGGGAGGAGGCCACCGACTGCTGGGACGACAAGGTGGCGGCCGACCGGTTCACCGGCAAGGGCGGGCACCTGGTCCGCGGTCACGGCACGATCACCGGCCCCGGCGAGGTGACCGTCAGCACCGCCGAGGGCGGCCGGGTGTTCCGGGCCGGCCGGGGGATCTTGATCAACTGCGGGACCGAGCCTGCCGTCCCGCCCATCCAGGGCCTGGCCGGCACCCCCTACTGGACGAACAGGGAGATCGTGCAGGCCGAGGAGGCGCCGGAATCCATGATCGTCCTCGGCGGCGGGGCGATCGGCGCCGAACTCGCCCAGGCGTTCTCCCGCTTCGGCACGGCCGTCACCGTGATCGAGGCGCTGCCGAGGCTGGTCTCGTTCGAGGAACCCGAGGCTAGCGAGCTCATCCACCGGGTGTTCACCCGCGAGGGCATCCACGTGTGCACCAGCGCCCCGGCCGAGCGCGTCACCTACACCAACCAGCACTTCAACGTCCACGTGGGGAACAGCACCTATATGGCCGAGCGCCTGCTGGTCGCCACCGGGCGCCGCACGGACCTGGCCGCGCTCGGCGTCGCCGCGATCGGCCTGGACTCCAAGGCCCGGGTCATCCCGACCGACGAGTGGATGCGGGCGGGCGACGGCGTGTGGGCGATCGGCGACGTGACCGGCCAGGGCGCGTTCACGCACATGTCCATGTACCAGGCCGATATCGCGGTACGGGACATCCTCGGGACGGGCGGAGGAGCCGCCGACTACCGCGCGGTGCCCAGGGTCACGTTCACTGACCCGGAGGTCGGCAGCGTCGGCCTGACCGAGGCGCAGGCCCGGGCGGCCGGCCTGCGGGTCCGGACGGGCACGACCCAGGTGCCCTACTCGGCCCGGGGCTGGATCCACAAGGCGGGCAACGACGGCTTCATCAAGGTCATCGAGGACGCCGACCGTTCGGTGCTGGTGGGGGCCACGTCGGCCGGCCCGTACGGCGGGGAGGTGCTCAGCTTCCTGCAGGTCGCCGTCCGCGCCGAGGTGCCGGTGGCCACGCTGCGCAACATGCCCTACGCCTACCCGACCTTCTACCGCGCCATCGAGGACGCGCTGCGCGAGCTGAGGCCGTCATGACCCGCCGCCCGGTCGCCGTCGCCTTCGACGTGATCGAGACGCTGATGTCGATCGAGCCGCTGCGCGGCAGGCTCACCGATATCGGTCAGCCGCCTTACCTGCTCGAGGCCTGGTACACCCGGACGACGCGGGACGGCATGGCGCTGTCGGCCACCACGGACTTCGCCGCCTTTCCCGAGGTCGCAGAGTCCGCGCTGCGCGCGCTGACCGGCCAGTCGATCAGCGACGAGCAGGTCAAGCACGTCATGGCCGGATTCTCCGAGCTGCCCGCCTTCCCCGACGCGGTGCCGGCGATCAGGAGCCTGTTCGAGGCCGGGATACGCATCGCCTGCCTGACCAACGGGCCGGCCGACCTGACCGAGGCGTTCACCGAGCGCACCGGGCTCGCGCCCATGGTGGAACGGGTGATTTCGGTCAGCGAGGTATACCGCTGGAAGCCGGCCATGGTGGTCTACATGTACGCCGCGGACGTCCTGGACGTCACGCCGGAGCTGATGGCCATGGTCGCCGCCCACGACTGGGACTGCCACGGCGCCAAGCGGGCCGGGCTGACCACCGGCTGGGTGAGCCGCGGGCCCGCCGGCTTCGGCGCCCCGTTCGCCCCGCCCGACGTGGCAGGCGAGAGCCTCACGGAGGTAGCGGACCGCCTGCTGGCCCTGGAACCCTGAGTGAGCGGGTCAGACGCGGGACAGGACGCCGGATAGCGGGTCGGGGACCCGGCCGGGATCCAGCGCCCCGGCCAGGACCTGCCCGTAGCGGATCTTCCGCCCCGAGCGGGTCCCCAGGAAGCGCCGCAGCTGCTGTGCGCGGGTCCGGCCGCGCTGGGCGGGCTGCCGGCAGAACGTGCCAAACGGCCCCAGTTCCCCCTCGGCCTCGATCAGCTGCTCCACCGCGGCGACGCCGAGGATGCGGATCAGCTCGTCCTCCAGGTCGGCGACGCATACGTAGAAACCGAGGCGCGCCAGGCCGGCCCGGGTCGAGCCGGGACCGAGACCCGCCCGCTCCAGGCCGCGGCGGAAGGCATCCTCCTCCGCCTCGTCGCACAGGCCCGCCAGCTTCACCCCGAACCCGTCCGGGCCGAACCGGGCCAGGAAGTGCCCGATATTGGTGGCGCCGCCCATCGGCACGACGAATACGCCGTCCTCCCCCAGGTTCCTGCCGCAGCGGGCGGCGAGCGTGACCAGCGCGGACTGGTCGCTCAGGCCCTCGACGAGGATGACGGCGCAGGAGCCCGCGGCGGCCTGCCTGGCGTAGGCCGTCGCCGCCGCCAGCGCGGCGCGCCCGTCGCCCGCCGCGGGCCCGGCCACCAGCCGGGAAAGCGACCCGTCATCCACGTGTCCCAGTCTGGCAGCCGTCCATGCCCGCACGGTCACACCGGTTTCCTGGGGCCGGGCAGGGCCACCTGGAGGAGCCCGGCGGCCGCTTCGCCGCCGGCGACCGGGAGGCCGTCCGGGTTGAGGAGGCCGAGCTGGACCAGGACGGTCGCCTGGTCCCAGTAGATGTGCTCGTAGGCGATCTTCTCGTCCGCGATCCCGACGATGACGACGAAGGCCACCGTGACCGGCCGCCCCGTCGGGGCCACGCCGGGGAGCATCCACTCGATCTCCTGGGTATGGGTGAAGGAGATGACGAGCTCGTCGACTAGCCGACCGTCCCCGATGGTCCGTGACACGTCGGTGAATTCGACGTCGGGCGGGAAGAACTTCCCGACCAGGTGGTCGGCATAAAAGGCCCGGACGCCCTCGCGGCCGGAACCGCCGACCATGGACGGGACATTGATGAGGTGCGGATTGTCCGTCATGGTAGCCAGCGTGGTCTCCAGGTCACCGGCCAGTTCCGCGCTCATGTGCCGGGCGAAGAGATCCGCCATCACCTGCTCAGCCTGCTGGTTTGGCACTTATTTCCCCCGTTTTCAAACCATTAATTGAATGGGCTTGAATCCAGCAGAGATTATCAGCGGGAAGAGCGCTGCAAACTCGTTGCAAGGCCGTGTCGGGACGATGGTCAGCGAAGCGAGGAGACCAGGAGGCCGACATGACGCACTCAGAGGCGATCGACAAGTTCCTCAACGCGATCCAGACCGCAGCGATCCCCGCGTGCGACGCCTGGAGCGCCGATGCGAAGCTGGATGCGACCGTTCCCAACTGGCGGTTCCACGTATCGGGAGCCGACGCGATCCGTACCGAGTACGCGCGCTGGTTCGCCGACCCCGGCCAGTTCGGCGAGCTGCGCAGGTACGCGTTGGACACAGGCGAAGGGCCGAGCGAAGTGGTGGAGTACACGTTCAGCTGGACCGAGAACGGCGTCCCGCACGCCGTCCATCACGTCCACCTGCTCACGGTGCGCGACGACCGGATCGTGGCGGACACCGTCATGTGCGGGGGGCGGTGGCCCGCCTCGCTGCTGGCCGAGATGGAAGCCGCGGATGCCTGAGGTACTGCAGCCCAGCCCAGCCCAGCCCAGCCCGGGGCAGCCCAGCCCTGCGCCGGCCAGCCCGCTGCGGTCGTACGCCAGCGTGACGGAGCTCATCTCCGGTGCGACCGAGCGCACGCCCCTGGCCGGGGCGCCCGGGAAGTCCGGTGCCGTGCTCGAACGGGTGGTCATCGGCGGGCAGCCGTACGTGCTCAAGCACCTCGACCTGGCCGGGGACTGGACGATGCGCGCCTCGGGCTGCCTGCGCGGGGCGCCGCTGATGGCGTGGGAACAGGGCATCCTCGCGCGCCTGCCGGCGTGCTTCAACCAGCCGATCGTCGGGGTCGCGCCGGAGCCGGGCGACGGCACCCGGCCTTCGGGGGGCTGTGCGTTGCTGATGCGCGACGTTTCGGCCTGGCTGGTCCCGGCGACCGACGAGCCGATCGACGCGGACCAGCACCGGCGCTTCCTGGCGCACATGGCCGCGCTGCACGCCGCGTTCTGGGCCTGCGGAAGTGACTGTGACGTCGTCCCCGCGATGCACAGGTACCTCGAGCTGTCCCCCTGGCTGGCCCGCGCCGAGGCGAGTTTCGGGTCGGAGCACCTGGTGCCCCGGCTGGTCGGTGAAGGCTGGCCGCGGCTGGCCGAGGTCGCGCCCGCCGCGGCGGCGGTCGTCCTCCCGCTGGCCGACGACCCGGGCCCGCTGGTGGAGGCGCTCGACGCTACGCCGCACACGTTCGTGCACAGCAACTGGAAGCTCGACAACCTGGGCAGCGACGACGAAGGCCGGACGGTCGTGCTCGACTGGGAGCAGCCGGGGCGCGGCGCGGCGCTTTCGGACCTGGCCTGGTACCTGGCGATCAACTGCCGGCGCCTGCCGGAGTCCAAGGAGGACTCGATCCAGGCGTACCGCACCGCGCTCGAGCGATGCGGGATCGGCACCGAGCCTTGGTGGGACCGGCAGCTGCGACTGTGCCTGCTCGGCGCGCTGGTCCAGTTCGGCTGGGAGAAGGCCCTGGGCGGTTACGACGAGGAGCTCGCGTGGTGGGAGAAGCAGGCGGTCGAGGCGGCTCCGCTGCTGGCCTGAGTGCGGGCGCTGGCCTGAGTGCGGCGCTGGCCTGAGTGCGGGCGTGCGGTCCGCGTACGACGCGTCCGCGCAGCTGTGGGCCGACGGCGCCGAGCCGGTGTACGCGGCCCTGGCCCGCGCCTTGCTGGCCGCTGCGGACCCGCCCCCCGCGGGCGCCCGGGTGCTGGACCTGGGCGCGGGCACCGGGACCGCCGGGCCGCGCTAGGGGCCGGGGCGCGGTCGGTGGTGTCGGCCGACCTGGCCGTCAGCATGCTGCGCCGCTGCGGGCCCGCCGGGCACCCGGTCGCGGCGGAGGCGACCGCGCTGCCGTTCCGCGACGGCAGTTTCGACCTCGTGGTCGCGGCGTTCTGCTTGGGTCACCTGACCGACCCGGGCGCGGCCCTGCGCGAAGCCCGCCGGGTCGGTGGCGCCCTGGCGGCCAGCTCGTTCGCACCGGACTGGACGCACCCGGCCAAGGCGGCGGTGGACGACACCCTGGTCTCGTTCGGGTACCGGCCGCCTGCCTGGTACCTGGAGTTCAAGCACGACACCGAGCCGCGGGCCGGGGACCCGGGCGAGCTGATCAGGCTCGCGACCGCCGCCGGCTTCACGGGCCCGCGGGTGCGGGCCATGACGGTGGACACCGGGCTCGATTCGCCGGCGCAGCTCGCCGCCTGGCGGCTTGGCATGGCGCACACCGCCCCGTTCGTACACGCGCTGAGCGAGGCCCGCAGAGCCGAGTTGCGCCGCGCGGCGGAGGTGGCCGTCGCGGGCAGCGGACCGCTGGTCGTCGGGATGCTCGTCCTGACCGCCCGCTGACCGCACGCCCCTCAGCCGACCTCGGCGCGCCAGCGTTCCAGGCGCCGCCCGGCCTCCTCCCGCAGCACGCCGGCGTGGTCGCCGGCCTGGCGCGCCAGCCGCTCCGCGCGGTCGGCGGCCCGGTCGAGCAGGCCCGGAGCGGACAGCTCGGCGCCTGCCTCCCCCGTCCACCACCAGGCCTCCACGGCGACGGCGCCGTCCAGCAGGTCGAGGTCCGCGGCGACCGTGTCGAGGTCGACCGGGAGCCCCAGCGCCCGGCGGGCGCGGTGGCCCAGGACGCGGGCCACGCTGACGTACCGCGGGACGCCCAGGGCCGCCGCGCGGGACTCCAGGTCGCTGGCGGCGGACAGCGCGGGCTCCGCCTCGCCGCGCCGCAGGGCCAGGCGCCCGGTGATGAGCCGGTGCTTGAGGTCGAGCCGCCAGCCGAAGACCATGTCCCCCGACAGCAGGGCGCGCGCCTCCGCGAGCCGGGCCTGGGCGGCGTCCAGGTCGCCGGCTTCCAGGGCGTACTCGGCCAGGTCCTCGAGCGCGGCGATCACCACCTCCACGGTGCCCTGACGCTGCCCCACCAGCAGGGCCTCGTGGTGGTGGTCGAGGCCCGGCCCGACGGCGCCGAGGTTGCGCAGCACCCACCCCGCGAAGTTCACCGCGCGCCCGCCGAACCGGGGCACCTGCCGGCGATCGACCTCGGCGGTGTAGCGGGTGAACGCGTCGAGCGCCAGCTCCGGGCGCCCGGCCAGCGCGTGCGCGTGCCCGGTGAACAACAGCGCGTGCAGCGTCGCGGCGGTAAACGCCACCCCTTCCCGGGCCCGGGCCGCCGGGCGGAGCAGCGCCAGCGCCTCGTCCGTCCGGCTCTGGTGGGACCTGAGCACCCCGAGCCACGCGGCGGCGGTCACCCGGTCCGTCCCCCCGGCCAGCGAGAACGCCTCGCCGAGCAGGAGCTCGGCCGCGGCCAGGTCGCCCGCGGCGTGCCGCGTGCGCCCGCCGACCGCCAGGCAGCGTGACCGGGTGGCCGCGTCGGGCGCGGCGAGCGCGCCGTCCTCGGCGTACTGGGCGGCCTGGGCGAACCGGCGGTCGAAGTAGCAGGCCCAGGCGCCGACCTCCAGGGCCTCGGCGCCCGCGTGGGGGGCCAGCCCGCCGGCCAGGGCCCGCTCGACGTCCTCCAGGGCCTCGCCGTAGCGCATGCGGCGGGTGCGGACCCGGGCCCGTTCGAGCCATCCCTCCGGTTCGGCGTGCAGCAGCAGCGCGTCGTCGAGCAGGGCCTCGGCGGCCGCGTGGTCGAAGCGCTCGGCGGCCCGGCCCGCGGCGTTCCGCAGGGACCGGGCGGCGAGGACCAGGTCACCGCCCAGGCGGGCGTGGTAGGCCACGATGACCGGGTCCACGTAGGGCCGCCGCGCCAGGACCCGCCCGGCCTGACGGTGCAGCAGGGCCGCGCGGCTCGCGGTGGCGCTGGCGGCCAGCGCCTGCATGACCAGATCGTGCCGGAACCTGAACGACCCGCCGTCCTCGGCCAGCAGCTGCGTGGCCGACGCGCGCTCGGCGTCGTCGAGCAGGTCCACGGCGGGCCGGCCGAGCAGGGCCGCCAGCAGGTCGATGTCCAGTTCGGGCCCGATCACGGCCGCGGCGCGCAGCATGGCCCCGGCCGGCCCGAGTTCGTCGCACCGGGCGGACACCGACTCGACCAGCGAGTCGGGCAGCTCGGCGCGCGAGCCCTGCTGGGCGAGCTCGGTGAGGAACAGCGGGTGCCCCTTGGACCGTTCGTAGAGCTCATCGGCCCGCGACGGCCCGACCAGCTCGGCGGCCGCCTCGCGCCCGAGCACGTCCAGGTGGACGAGCGCGGTGGCGGGCAGGGGCGGACCCTCGCCGGACCTGACCGCCGCCACGACCAACGCGGGCATCATCTCCCGCCGCGCGAAGCTCAGCCAGTTCGATAGGGCCATCCCGCCCAGGTGCGCGTCGTCGATCACCACCACCAGCGGGCCGACGCGGGCCAACCGCCCGAAGACCCGGACCAGCGCCGCGTACAGCACCGCCGGGCCGAGCACCGCGTCGGCCAGGGTCGGCACCAGCCGCGGACCGGCCCCCGGCGGGGCCACCGAGGTCAGGTGGTCCACGCCGAGCAGCGGCGCCAGCGTCGGGGCGTCCTCGCCGAGCAGGTCGGCGCCGGCGTCTGGGCCGAGCCTGCGCAGCAGCGCCGCCAGCGCGCCGAGCACGGCGTCCAGCGGCATGGCCGCGTCGAGTTGCCCGCAGGAGGCGATCAGCACGGTCTCGCCCGCGGCGGCTCGCCGGCCGGACCAAGCGCGCAGGAGCGCGGTCTTGCCGATCCCGGCTTCCCCGTCGACCACGACGATCTCGGCCGAACCCGCGCTGGCGCGCGCCGCCGTCGCGTCCAGGTAGGCCAGCTCCTCGTCCCGCCCGACCAGGCCCGCCGCGTCGCGCCCGGTGACCGGGGCGGGCGGGGTGAGGTCGCCGCGCAGGATCGCGGTGTACACCTCGACCGTCTCGGGCGAGGGATCCGCGCCGAGCTCACCGACCAGGTACTCCCGCGCCTTGGCGTACGCGGCCAGGGCGGCGGCCGCCCGGCCCCCGGCCACGTACGCGCGCAGCAGGACGCGCAGGGACGCCTCGTCGTAGGGGTCCGCGTCCACCGCCGCCGTGGCCGCGTCGGCCGCGGTCATCCAGTCCCCGGCCTCGAGCAGGGCCGTGGCCGCCAGCCGCCGGGCCCGGCCGGCCAGGCGGTCCAGCTCGGCCAGCCGGAGCTGGGCCCACTCCCCCGGCACGGACGGCGGCCCGTACCCGCGCAGCAGCGACAGCACCACCCGGGCCGCCGCCGCGGCGCCCAGGACGTTACCCGTCCCGCGCCTGCGCTCCATCTCCTCGGTGAGCGAGGCCAGCTCGGCGGCGTCAAGCCAGTCGCAGCGCAGCACGTACCCGCGGTCGCGGTGCTGGATGCGATCGCGCCCGAGCACGGAGCGCAGCCGGCTGATCAGCACGGCCAGCTGATCCTCCGGGTGAGCGGGCGGAGCGTCCTCCCACAGGGCGTCGATGAGCACGTCGGACGGCACCTCCTGGCCCCCGCCCAGGGCGAGCACGGCGAGGGCCAGCCGGCCCTTCCGGCTGCCGAGGGCCTGGGGCTCGACACCGTCCGCGCCGAATTCGCCCAGGACCCGCAGCGCAAGCGACTTCATGCCGGTATCAAATCGCAGCGCACGGTGCGCTCGCCAGACCCGGGCCACCGATCCCGCGGTGCAAGGCAGCTGCAACCCGCCCGGGCCAGGCTCGGGTCAGGACGCAATCAGGCCACCAGATAAAAGGAGACGCACCATGACCGCCCAAGCGGAGCAGAAGACCTTCGCCGTACCCGACGAGACCCGCGCGTTCGAGCGCGGCTCGCTGGACCTCCTGAAGATCGGCGGGGCCGAGATCGGCCGGCTCACGCTGCAGCCCGGGTGGCGCTGGGCCGAACACGTCAAGCCGCTCGCGGGCACCGACTTGTGCGAGGCGCCCCACTTCCAGTACCACGTCCAGGGCATCCTGCACATCGTGATGGCGGACGGTTCGGAGTTCGACGCCCACCCCGGTGACGTCACCGCGCTGCCCCAGGGACATGACGCCTGGGTGGTCGGAGACGAGCCGGTCGTGGTCGTCGACTGGTACGGGGCCAGCAACTACGCCCGCGGCTGAGTGCTGCCGGGCCGCGGCGCGAAATCTTAGCCAGAACTGAACTAGTTCGGGTGCAGGTCCTAGTAAGCGTAGGGGCATGATTACTAACAGAGTTCCTTGCTTCTCGTGGTCGCCTCCCTGCGGCGCCGCGGGTGACGCGGGAAGGGTCCGCTCTGATAAGGCAAACCCTGCAGCCTTATCAGTGCGGACCCCTTTGCTGTTCAGGCAGGTACGGCCTCGCTGAGCTCGATCAGGTGGCCGTCCGGGTCCCGTAGGAAGCAGCGGATCTCCCCGCCCCAGTCGTACGGCGGAGTCAGGAAGGTGGCGCCGCGCTCGCGCAGCGCCTCGTAGGCCGCGCGGCAGTCGCCCACGCGCAGCGTCATGGCGTGACTGACCTGATCGGCGTCCGGCGGCGGCCGGAAGACCACGGTGGGCTTGTCGGGGGTCGGCCCGCCCCCGCTGACCAGCAGCAGCCAGGTGCCGGCGAAGCGGAGCACCACGCTGGTCCCGCCGTACTCGCGGTACAGCTCCGCGCCCAGGACGTCCACCCAGAAGTCACGAGACCGGGCCGGGTCGGCGACGACCAGGATGTGCGTGACCGCTACGTCGGCTCCGAGCGGGCCCGCGGGCGGCTGCTCCGTCATCACGCTCCCTCGGCTTCGATGGCGTCTTCCGCCTCCTTGGGCGGCCGCCCGGGACGGCGCTGCGGGCCGACGCGGCCAGGCAGGCGCCCGGCGTCGGCCAGGGCCCGGCGGAGCAGGAACTCGATCTGGGCGTTCGTACTGCGCAGCTCGTCCGAGGCCCAGCGGGCCAGCGCGTCATGCACGGCCGGATCCAGCCGCAGCAAGATGTTCTTCCGCTCACTCACCGAAAACCCGGGATTTACTGGTACAGCGAGCCGGTGTTGACGACCTGCTGGGTGGCCTGCTCGCTGCACAGCACCACCAGCAGATTGGACACCATCGCGGCCTTGCGCTCCTCATCGAGCTCCACCACCCCCTGCTCCTGCAGCCGCTGCAGGGCCAGCCGCACCATCCCCACCGCGCCCTCCACGATCGTCAGCCGCGCGCCGACGACGGCGGCGGCCTGCTGCTGGCGGAGCATGGCCTGGGCGATCTCCGGGGCGTAGGACAGCCGGGTCAGCCGGGACTCGATCACCGACACGCCTGCGGAGGCCACGCGCTCGCCGATTTCGGCGGACAGCTTGGCGGTGATCTCCGTGGCGTTGTCCCGCAGGGACAGTTCTCCTTCGCGGTGGCTGGTGTAGGGGTAGGACAAAGCGATGTGCCGGACCGC
This sequence comes from uncultured Actinomycetes bacterium, assembly GCA_963795795.1. Taxonomy (GTDB): domain Bacteria; phylum Actinomycetota; class Actinomycetes; order Streptosporangiales; family Streptosporangiaceae; genus Palsa-504. The sequence continues at coordinate 165,957 of CAWCJS010000011.1, forward strand.
GGTCTCGGTCTGGATGGCCACGAACTTGGGGAAGTCATCGACCGCGTACAGCGCCTTCGCGGTGTCCTCGACCTGCCAGACCACCACCGCGGCGATCTCGATCGGGTTGCCGTCCGCGTCGTTGACCTTGGCCGCCGCGCTCTCCTGATTCCGGATCCGCACCGACACCCGGCGCCGGTCGGCCAGGACATTGACCCAGTGCAGGCCAGGCTCCCGCAGCGTGCCCCGGTACCGGCCGAACAGCTGCACCACCCGGGCCTCCCCCGTGACGACCTGGGTCAGCCCCCGGATGGAGAACGCGGCCACGGCCAGCAGCAGCACGCCGACCGCGATCAGCGACCCGCGGTTCGACCCGGCGCCGATGGCCAGGGTCAGCACCGCCACGGCGCCGAGGAAGCACACCACGCCGATCAGCAGCATCATGGCCCCGGGCAGCGAATACGCCTCGGACTCGGCCACCGGCCGAGCGCCCGGTTGCCGCGCCGGACTGACCGGAGCCGCCTGCATGCTCATCGCCACCACCTCCGGATGACACCACCCGCTATTACATAGTGATATCAGTTTAAGGGCTACTGTATCCGAAGCGGGGGAGAAGGTCCGCAGCGACGCGCAGGGGCGTCCAGGTCAAGGCCGGATCGCGCCGCAGGTACCGAGGCGCTCCGGCGCGGCGTTCGGGAAAATATGAGAGGGCGGCTGGGCTCACCCGTCCGCGTCGACGAGGTCCTCGACCGGCTTCACCCCGGCCGTGCCCGCCCTGAGCCGCCACAGCAGGCCGCCGAAGTACCACAGCGCGGCCAGGGCCAGGCCGTAGCCCAGGACCTTGTCGGCGCCGTGGAACGGCGAGGGGAAGGACAGCACCACCATGATCAGCACCGTGTAGGCCAGGACGAACCCGATGACCGGCCAGGCCCACCGGCCGAGGTTGAACGCGCCCGGGATGCTGTCCGTGGTGCGCCGCTTGATCGCGTAGGCCACGGTGATCAGGAAGTAGATGATGTACGGGAGGATCGCGGTCGCGCCGACCAGCGTGCCGAACGCGCTGGTCTGGAAGTACCCGTAGATCATCACGCCCACGTCGATGACGCCGAACACCAGCAGCGCCACGATCGGGGTCTGGCTGCGCGCGTTGATCTTCCGCAGGAAGCCGGAGAACGGCAGCATGTTGTCCCGCGACAGCGAGTACACCAGCCGGGCCTGGGCGCCCGAGCCGACGACCAGGATCGCGAACATCGAGAAGATCACGAACGCCACGAACACCTTGACCAGCCAGGACGGCAGCCAGTAGCCGGCGATGGCCAGCAGCGGCAGCGGGGCGGACTCGACCGTCTTGAGGTTGGGGATGGCGACCGTGAAGCCGATCAGCGCGATCATGCCCAGGACCGCGGAGCCGCCCACCGCCCACAGGACGCCGCGCGGCACGCTGCTCCGGGGGTTCACCGCGTCCTCGGACATGTCGGCGGCGAGCTCGAACCCGACCAGGGTGAACGCGCCGAGCAGCCCGGCCAGCGCGAACGCGTACCACGTCGGGTTGTGGTAGACCGACGCGGTGCTGGTGAGGATGCCTGCGCCGTACGGCGTGGGCTTGGCGTGGACCCCCCACAGGACGAACAGCAGAACGCCGAACAGGACGGTCCCGATGATCTCGGTGAACACCGCGACGTTGTTGACCCGCGCCGCGACCTGGATGCTGATGATGTTGATGAACACCGGCAGGATCATCAGGATGATCGCCACCGTCAGCACCAGGTGCGGGCTCGGGTTGCTCACGTTGAACTCGGATAGCAGCAGCGGGGAGGCGACGCCGAGCATGATCGCGCCGCCGCCGACCGCCATGTACAGCAGCCCGGCGAAGCCGACGAACCAGCCGTAGGTGGGGTTCACCAGCCGGGCGCTCCACTGGTAGGCGTAGCCGGCCAGCGGGATGCGGGTGCCTAGTTCGGCCACGACCAGGGCGATGGCCATGTTGCCGACCGCGACGATCGGCCAGGTCCAGATCGACGCCGGCCCCCAGTAGGCCAGGCCGAATCCGTAGTTCAGGAAGATGCCGGTGGTGATCGAGATGATCGAGAACGCGATCGCGAACATCGAGAAGAACCGCAGCGACCGCCGTAGCTCCGGCTTATAGCCGGCCCGCTCGAGCGACGGCCTCCGGGGAGTCCGCCGCTGGCCTAACCGTGGCCGTGGCCGGTCCTGGCGAGTTGGGTTCGGCTGCTGTGCTGGACATGCTGGCCTCCTAGGAAATCACTGGCCGAGGTGCTTGCGGACGGCGGCGAACGCCTGGTCGGTGGCGTCGAGCGCGAGGGCGAGGTCGTCGCCGGTCATGGCGGCGGAGACGAACCAGTTGTGCCGGGGATGCAGGTAGGCGCCGCCGCGCAGGGCCTGCGCGGCGAACACGCCGGCCAGCTCGTGGTCCTGATCCCCGGGGAAGGTGAGATAAGGCATGACCGGCGGGCCGGTGTAGTTGACGGCCAGGTCCCACGCCCGCGCCTGGGCCAGGATCCCGTCGCGCAGCGCCTCGCCCGCGCGGTGCATGGCCTGCACCGCCTCCTCGTCGTTCAGCGCGCCGATCGTGGCGATCGCGGCCGCCATGGGCACCGCGGAGAACCAGAACGAGCCGGTGACGAAGACTTGCTGCGCGCCGCGGCGGAAGGCGTCGTTGCCCAGCACCGCGGCGAGGGCCCGGCCGTTGGCGATCGCCTTGCTCCAGGCGGACAGGTCGGGGTCCACGCCGAGCGGCTCCCAGCTCCCGCCCAGGTGCAGCCGGAACCCGCACCGGACGTCGTCCAGGATCAGCGCGGCGCCGGTGGCGTCGGCGAGGGCGCGCAGGCCGCGGGCGAACGCGGGGTCGACCAGTTCCTGGTCGTACCCGGCGTCGTGCTTGAACGGGCTGACCATGATGCCGGCCAGGTCGTCGCCGGCCTCGGCGGCGGCCTGGCGCACGCTGGCCAGGTCGTTGAACGTGTAGTGGCCGAGATTGGCGCGGTCCTGCGGGGTCGTCCCGGCGGGCCGCGGCGTGCACCACGGCGCGGCGCCGTGGTAGGCGCCGGTGGCGACTAGGATCTTCCGCCGGCCGGTCTGCGCGCGGGCGATCGTGCAGCACATGGTGGTGGCGTCCGTGCCGTTCTTGGCGAAGATCGCCCAGTCGGCGTGGCGCACGGTCGCCACCATCAGCTCGGCAAGGTCCACCATGACCGGAGCCGGCCCGTTCTGGCAGTCCCCCCGGGCGGCCTGGGCCGCGGCGGCGGCCTCGACCGCCGGGTGCTGGTGGCCGAGCACGACCGGACCGTAGCTGCACATCAGGTCGACGTACTCGTTCCCGTCCACGTCCCAGACCCGAGCACCGCGGCCGCCGCGCATGAACTGCGGGTACGCGTCGGGTAGCGGCCCGGTGTTCTGGTGACCGTACATCCCGCCCGGGATCACGGCCCTGGCGCGTTCCCGCAGCTGCCGGTCAACCTCGTGCGTACTCATGGGTGTGCTCCTTTATCCGGGTGGCGACCGCCGGCTGCGAGCGGCTCAGGAAGTCCACGACCTGGCCGAAGTTCTGGATCCCCGCGTCCGAGCCCAGGCCGGTGGCGACCAGCGACCCGCAGGCCAGGCCGAGCCACGCCGCGTCGACGGGGTCGGCGCCGAGCAGCAGCCCGGCGAGCATCCCGGCGTTGAACCCGTCGCCGCACCCGGTGGTGTCCACGACGTCGACCTCGAGGGCGGGCAGCGCGACCGGCGTCGGCCGGTCGCGGCTGGCGAGCAGGCAGCCGTCCGCGCCCAGCGTCACGGCCACGCCGCCGGTGCCGAGGGCCAGCACGTCGGCGATGGCGTTCGTCAGGTCCTGGCGGCCGGTGAGGGCGAGGAGCTGATCGGCGTTCGGCCAGAACCAGTCCGCCGCGCCCAGCAGACCCGCGATCCGGTCCAGGTCTTCCGGCCGGCCGGGGTGCAGGACGTCGACGGCGACGAGGGTTCCGCTGGCCCGGGCCGCCGCGGCGACCTCGGTCAGGTCGGCGCTGGTCAGCCCGGCGAGCGCGTCCGGGGCGCCGACGAGCACGGCGCGGCCGCTTTGGATCTGGTTGAGGTCGAGGTCGGCCCGTTCGAGGAGCCGCGTCGCGCCCGGGACGTGGAGGGCGGGGCGCTCCCCGTTGCCCCTGATCGGCAGGATCGTGGCCGAGGTCTGGGCCCCGCTCTTGCGGACCAGCCCGCTGGTGTCGACGCCGTGTCTGGCCATCGCGGCGACGACGATGTCGCCGAGCAGGTCGTCGCCGAGCGCGCCGATGGCCAGCACCCTGGCCCCGAGCTTGGCCAGGTCAACCCCGGCGCCGGCGGCCGTGCCCGCGGCCGTGGCCCGGATCTCCTGCAGCCGCGCGCTGCCCTGGCCGGGCGGGATCGCCTCCACCGGCCGGCCGAGCACGTCCAGGATGTGCGCGCCGAGCACGGTCACTCTTCCTATCGGCCATTCGCTCGCCTCCGGGGCGCTTTTAAGGCCCGGCCTTCCCTCGTCGCTCCTTTGTCGCGCCTGGGGTGGGCTTGGGGGAGAAAGCAAAGTCCAGGCCGGGCCGCGCCCCTTTGGCTCGCTCATGGCTGGCCGCGCCGCTCGCCGTAGCGGCGCCGTTTGGCCTCCGCCGCGACCTCATCCAGCGCCTCGGCCGACAAGATGGCGGGTTCCCCGTACGACAGCGCCAGCCGGTAAGTGCGGGCCAGCCATTCCAGCAGCAGGGCCCGGTCGTAGGCCTGGGCCAGGTCACGGCCGTAGGTGACGGCCCCGTGGTTGCGCAGGATGACGGCGCTGCGGCCGTCCAGCGCCTCGACGGCCGCCGCAGCCAGGCCCGCCGACCCGAATCGGACGTAGGGCGCGACGCGGACCGGGCCGCCGAGCCCGGTGATCTGGTAGTGGATGGCCGGCAGCTCGTCGCGCGACGCGGACAGGGCGATGACCTCGGGCGAGTGCGTGTGGACGACGGCCATCGCGCCGGTCGCCGCGTAGATGGCCAGGTGCATCGGCGTCTCGGTGGACGGCGTTTCCTGGTTGCCGCGCCCGGCCTCGTCCGTGAGCTCGGCGCCGGCCGACGTGACCAGGCAGACGTCGGCGGGCCGCATGTCCAGGTAGCCGATCCCGGACGGGGTGATCGCCACCACGTCACCCACGCGCACGCTCATATTGCCTGCGCTGCCGACGGCCAGCCCGTCGTCAAGCAGGCGTGCACTGTAGGTGACGAGCTGCGCGCGAGCCGCCTGCAGCTCGTCGGAATCCGTGGCATACACTTAGCTCGGATGTTAGACGGACGTCCGACAAAAAACTAGCAGGCTTAGCTCGGTGAGCCCGCGGTCGTCTCCGGCAGGCCGCCGAGGTGCGGGAGGCTCATGCCGAAGATCGTCGACTGGGACGCCCGGCGGGACGAGATCTTGTCCGCTACCTGGCGGGTGATCGCGCGCGACGGCATCACCGGAGCCACCATCAGGGCCATCGCCCGCGAGGCCGACTGCTCGCGCGGCATCCTGGCCCACTACTTCGACGACAAGGCCGACATCCTCGGCTCGGCGCTCGTGATGTCCCACCGCCGGGTGGTGGCGCGGATGGAGGCCAGGGCGGCCGGGCTGGCCGGGCTCGACGCGCTCCGCGTGATCATGCTCGAGGCGCTGCCGCTGGACGACCAGCGCGATCTCGAGGCCCAGATCGAGATCAGCTTCTGGGGCCGGGCGCTGGGCAACCCGGAGCTGCGCAGGCTCCAGCACGCGGAGTTCGACCGCTTCGCCGAACGACTGCGCGGCCATCTCGCCCAGGCGGGCGCCCGCGGCGAGCTGCGCGACGGCGTGGACCTCGCGCTGGCCGCCCACCAGCTGCTCGTCCTGATCGACGGGCTCAGCGCCGAGCGCGTGCTCTACCCGGACCGGGTCACCCCGGCCCGCCAGCGGCAGATGCTCGATGAGCTGCTCGACAGCCTGCGCGCCCGGTCCGATGCGCGCGTTAGATTACGTGGTTGTGGTAGTCCGGACTTAATCACAAGCGAGGGGAGGCTGACCGTGGCGTTGCCCTACGATTCCGCGGCTAAGTTCCAGGAGTACGCCCACCCGGAGATGATCGTGTCGACCGAGTGGGTAGCGGCGCACCTTGACGACCCCGGCCTGGTCGTGGCCGAGTCCGACGAGGACGTGCTGCTGTACGAGACCGGCCACGTCCCCGGTGCGGTCAAACTCGACTGGCACACCGAACTCAACGACCCGGTCACCCGCGACTACGTCGACGGGGCCGGCTTCGCCCGGCTGATGGCGGAGAAGGGGATCGGCAGGGACACCACGCTGGTCCTGTACGGCGACAAGAACAACTGGTGGGCGGCGTACGCGCTGTGGGTCTGCTCCCTGTTCGGGCACCCCGACGTGCGCCTGATGGACGGCGGGCGAGCCAAGTGGATCGCCGAGGGACGCCCGCTCAGCACCGACGTCCCTTCCCGTCCGCAGGTGGATTACCCGGTCATCGAGCGCGACGACAAGCAGATCCGCGCGTTCCAGGATCAGGTCCTGGCCCACCTGGGCCAGCCGCTGGTCGACGTCCGCTCACCCGGGGAGTACACCGGCGAGCTGCTGCACATGCCCGATTACCCGCAGGAGGGCGCGCTGCGCGGCGGGCACATCCCCGGAGCCAAGAGCATCCCGTGGGCGCGGGCGGCCGCCGAGGACGCCACCTTCCGCACCCGCGCCGAACTCGAGGGCATCTACCGCGACGGCGCCGGGCTGGGCCCGGACGACGACATCGTGGTCTACTGCCGCATCGGCGAGCGGTCCAGCCACACCTGGTTCGTCCTGCATCACCTGCTCGGCTACCCGCACGTGCGCAACTACGACGGGTCGTGGACGGAATGGGGGAACAGCGTCCGGGTGCCCATCACCCGCGGGGACAGCCCGTGACCGCTGGCACGCTCAATCCCCGGCTGCAGGAGATCGTCGACGACTTCAACGCCGTGTCGGGCCGGGACCGGCTCCAGCTGCTGCTGGAGTACTCCCAGGAGCTGCCCGCCCTGCCCGACCGGTACACCGAGGACCCAGCGCTCCTGGAGCCCGTGCCGGAATGCCAGACGCCGCTGTTTCTCGCCGTCGAGGTCGACCCGGACGCGACGGTTCACCTGTTCTTCCAGGCGCCTGCCGAAGCGCCGACCACGCGGGGCTTCGCCAGCATCCTGCACGCGGGGCTTGACGGGCTTGACGCCGACGAGGTCCTGGCCACCCCGGCCGAGTTCTCCGGCCAGCTCGGGCTGGCTGACCTGGTGAGCCCGCTGCGGCTGCGCGGGATGGCGGCGATGCTGGCCCGGATCAAGCGCCAGGTCCGCGACAAGCGCGGCTGACGGCGTACCTGGCCAGCGCGGCGAGCTCGGCCGACGCGGCGCGGGCGGCGTGGTCACCGGTGTGCGCAAACTGCGTACGCAGGCTGGCCCAGCGCCGAGCTGGACCCGGCGACCAGCCGCGACGTTGGTCCGAGAGTGTCGACCCAGCGCCTGGCTTGCGGCTCGTACCGTTCCCCGGCCCAGGCGAGCAGGTCGGTTACGGACCGTTCCGTGGTCACGTGCGGCTGAGCCCGGCCACTGAGGAGATCGTCATCGGTAGCTCCACCACGTCCAACGCTGCTGGATGATCAGCTACCGTAAGCGTGCCGGAGCGCGCGGAAATGGTCAGTCACACGGCATACAGGGTTCGTGTCAGCTCGCGGACACGGCTGCGGCCCTACAGTGGGCCGGTGATCACCGTGGCCGACTACGACCCCGCTTGGCCCGAGCGCTTCGAGAGCTTGCGAGCTGAGTACGCCGCGGCCATGGCCGCGGCTGGGGTCCCCGTCGTGGCGATCGAGCACGTCGGGAGTACTTCGGTGCCCGGACTGGCGGCCAAGCCGGTCATCGACGTGGACATCGTGGTTCAAGCCGCGGACGTGGTGGCGGCGAGCGGCGTCCTGACCTCGCTGGGGTTCACTCCGCAAGGGGATCTGGGCATCCCGCAGCGCTGGGCCTTCCGGGCGCCCGCACGGCTTGCGCGAACCAACACCTACGTGATCGTGGACGGCTGCCTGTCGCTGCGCAACCACCTGGCTGTCCGCGACGTGCTCCGCGCCGATCAGGGGTTGCGAGACGAATACGCGGCCGTGAAGAAGCAGGCCGGGGCCCGCCTGGACGACATCGACGAGTACGTCGAAGCCAAGAACGACATCGTGCTGAAGATCCTGGCCGCAGCCGGGCTGACCGAAGCCGAACGCGCGGCAATCGCGGGTAACCAGCTACCTGGCTCATGACGAGTTACCGATCTAGGGCGCGCAGGTCGGCAATGGGCTACGGTGATCAAATGCCGCGGCAAAGGCGCCGCGTTCATTGGAGGCTGGCATGCACATCAATGCTGGTGACACCGCCTGGATGCTGACCTCGACAGCCCTGGTCTTCTTCATGATGCCGGGGCTGGCGCTGTTCTACGGGGGCCTGGTCGGCGCGAAGAACGTGATCGCGACGATGGTTCAGTCCTTCGTGGCGATCGGCGTGATCAGCTTGCTGTGGGTAATCCTTGGGTACTCGCTGGCGTTCGGCGCAGATCACGGCGGGGTGATCGGCAGCCTGCAGTGGGTGATGCTGCGCGGGGTCAACGGAACGCCGAACAGTTACGCCCCCACGATCCCGTCGCTGGTGTACATGGCGTTCCAGATGATGTTCGCCGTCATCACCCCGGCGCTCATCGCCGGGGCGTTTAGCGAGCGGATGCGCTTCCGCGGCTACCTGGTCTTCATCGGCCTATGGTCGCTCCTCGTCTACAGCCCGTTCGCGCACGCCGAGTGGGGCGGGGGGTTTCTTGGCTCCGGCGGCCTGCACGCGATCGACTTCGCCGGGGGCTCGGTCGTCCATGAGCTGGCGGGCGCGGCGGCGCTCGCCACCGCCATCTACCTGAGGAGAAACCACCCGCTGGATCGGCCGCACAGCGTGCCGCTGGTGCTGCTCGGCGCCGGGACCTTGTGGTTCGGCTGGTTCGGCTTCAACGCGGGCAGCGCGTTGTCCGCCGGGCAGGTCGCCGGCTACGCGCTGGTGAACACCCAGCTAGGGGCCTGCACCGCGATGCTCGCCTGGATGGGCATCGAGTGGTGGCGCCGCCGCAAGCCATCGGGCACGGGCATTGCGGCCGGTGCCGTCGCTGGCCTGGCCGCGATCACCCCGGCGTCCGGTTACGTGCAGCCGTGGGCGGCGATCATCATCGGCGCCGCGGCCGGCCTGCTCTGCTACGGCGCGGTTCACCTGAAGGACATATTCCACTACGACGACTCCCTCGACGTGGTCGGCGTCCACATGGTGGGCGGGGCGATCGGGGTCGTGCTCACCGGCGTGTTCGCCAGTCTCGCCGTGAACGCCGCCGGCGAGGCCGGGGGCTGGACCCAGCTCGGCCGCCAGGCGGTGCTGGCCGTCGTCGGTATCGCGTACCCGTTCGTCATGACCTGGATCATCCTGTGGGTCACCGACCGCACCGTGGGACTGGGGGTAAGTCCCGGAGACGAGGAAGCCGGCCTCGATCTCAGCGAGCACGGCGAGGTCGCCTACCAACCGGCAGAAGCGGCGGGCATGACAAGCAACAGCATGGTGGCCCCTCCCGGCGCGCCGTATGCAACCGAAGCCTAGTAAGCCAGCCGGCTTGACCGGCCAGTGGTGCTTGTAGGCATTTTCCTGCGCGGCGGAGTGTCGGCGGCGATTTCGCGCCGGGCGCCGGGTCTATATATGTGGGCCAGCGCGTTGCTGGCGTCGGCGCGGGAGAGTTTGAGGTAGCGGATGACGGTCAGCGAGGATTTCGCCGGTCTCACTGGCCAGTTCCGGGGTGAATTGCTGGCTCACTGCTATCGGATGCTGGGCTCGGCCGGTGAGGCCGAGGATCTGGTGCAGGAGACATACCTGCGGGCGTGGCGGTCGTTTGACGGGTTTGAGGGCCGAGCGTCGGTACGGACCTGGCTATACCGGATCGCGACCAACGTGTGCCTGACCGCGATCGAGCGCCGGAGCCGCCGACCGCTGCCGTCCGGGCTGGGTGCGCCGACGGAGGACCCGGGGGCGTCCTTGGTGGCGGGGCCGGAGATGGCGTGGCTGCAGCCGTTTCCCGGCACCTTGCTGGCCGGGGAGCGCGAGGATCCGGCGGCGGTGGCGGTGTCGCGGGCAGGTATCCGGCTGGCCTTTGTCGCGGCGCTGCAATACCTGACCGCCAAGCAGCGCGCGGTGCTGATCCTGCGCGACGTGCTCGAGTGGCCGGCCGCCGAGGTGGCGGATCTGCTGGGCACGACCACCACCGCGGTGAACAGCAGCCTGCGGCGGGCCCGGGCCCAGCTAGCGCAGGCGCTGCCCGCCGAAGACGAGCTTGCCGAGCCCGCCGAACCGGAGCGGCGGGCGCTGCTGGACCGGTTCGCCGCGGCCATCGAGGAGGCCGACGCCACCGCGCTGGCCGAGCTGCTGCGGGAGGATATCGCGCTGGAGATGCCCCCGATACTGACCTGGTTCACCGGTCGGCCGGCCGTTGCGGGCTTCATCGCGTCGCACTTTCTCATCGAGCCCGGATGGCTCCGGCCGGTTCCGGTCACGGCGAACGGGCAGCCAGCGTTCGCGGTCTACCAGCGCGAACCAGGCGGGGGATATCACGCGCACGCCGTGCTGGTGCTCACGGTCACCAGGACCGGGATCGCGCGGATCGTCAGCTTCCAGAACCCTGGCCTGTTCGGATCGTTCGGCCTGCCGCAGGAGTACCAGGCCGGGGCCTGATCCGGCACGCGGCGCAGGGCGGTCCGCGGCGATTTTCGCGAATCGAGCTGGTCTATACCAGTAGGCCGCCAGAAAGGGCGGCGCGGAATCGGAGGAACAGACATGACGATCGCCGACAAGACCGTCCTGGTGACCGGGGCCAATCGCGGCATCGGGCAGGCGCTGGTCGAAGAAGCCCTCGCCAGAGGCGCAAAGCGGGTGTACGCCGGCACGCGCCACCCCCTTACCCACCCGGACGGGCGCGTCACGCCCCTGACCCTGGACGTGACCGACGCCGCGCAGATTCAGGCGGCTGCCGATCAGGTCGATTCTCTCGACGTCCTCATCAACAACGCCGGCATCGCGCAGTTCGATGACCTGAGCGATCGAGCCATGCTCGATCAGCATCTGGCCGTCAACCTCTTCGGCCCCTACGGCGTCATCCAGGCCTTCCTGCCGCTGCTGACTCGTTCTCGGGGAGCCATCGTCAACAACGTGTCGACGATGGCCGTCGCCCCCCTGCCGCTCACTCCGGCCTACGCGATCTCCAAGGCGGCCGCGTTCAACCTGACGCAATCGCTGCGCGCTCTGCTGGCCGGACGGGGCGTGCGCGTGCATGCCGTCCTGACCGGGCCCACCGACACCGACATGACCCGGGGCTTCGACATACCGAAGGCCTCCCCCGAGTCCGTCGCACGCGCGATCTTCGACGGAGTGGATAACGGGGAAGAGGACATCTTCCCCGATCCCGCGTCACGGTCCCTGGCCGAGAGCTGGCGCAGCGGGGCGGTCAAGGCGCTCGAGCGCGAGAATGCGGCGTTCGTCGCAGCAGGGCCCGCCGCGGCGTAGCCCACCCGGACTGGTACTACAACCTCAAGGCCAACCCCAGGATCACGGTCGAGGTGGGTACCCAGACGTTCACGGTCCTGGCGGAGGAGCTGGACAGCACCGCCCGCGCCGGGCTGTGGCCGAAGCTGGTCTCGGAGCACCCTTCCGTCGGCGAATTCCAGACCAGGACCACGCGGCAGATTCCGGTATTCAGGCTGACCCGCCTAGGAGTAACGCCATGACCGCTCAGATCACATCTGCTCGCGCGGATCGGGTCAGACACCGGAGGGCGGTCAGCCTGACCGCGCTGGCGGGTATCGGCTACGCCGCAGCCTGGATCATCAGCCAGTCGGTGGGCGCGCCGAACCCGAGCGTGGCCGCGTCCGGCAGCCAGGTGGTGGCGGCGTATGCCGGGCGCAGCGGGCCGAGCCTGGCCATGTTTGCCCTCGCCGAGGGCGCCGCCGCGATTGCCCTGGTGGCCGTGATGACCGCGGCGGCGCGTGCCGCCCGCCGCGGCGGGCAGGCCCGAGCCGGACTGGGCGCCGCCGCCTTCGGGATCGCCGTGGCAACGGTCTCCTGGGCAGAGCTGGCCTTGGGTACCTGGCTGATCAGCGGACTGGTGCCGGATCGGCGGACCGCCACGGCCGGGGCCGTCTACCAGGCGATCAACCGGATGGACGGGGCGAAGATGTTCCTGCTGGGCGCGATGGCTCTGGCTATCTCCCAGCTGGCCTGGCGCTCACCCATTCTGCCTCGTTGGCTGGCGCCCCTGGGGTCCCTGCTGGCCGCAGCCCTGGTGACGTCCGGGCTGGGTTACCTGCTTCTCATGCCGGGCCTGGCCTCGGCGGTGTACGTGTCCGGGGTCCTACTGCTGATATTCGTCGCTGCCACAGGAATAGCCCTGCGCAGCCGCGACGTCGATGGCAAGCGGGCGCGCTGACCAGCCGAAATCCCCTTAGCCTGCACGCTGGCACGGCCGCGGTGCCGCGTTTCCGCGGAAACGTTTCGCGCAATTGCGCGGAGCGCGGGAACGGCGATCAGCTGGCTGCAGTACTGTTTCGGGCGGCCGCCCGCTCCAGTTCGTCGACGGCCAGGGCGTCGTCGCGCTCGGCGGCGAGGACCGCCGCCATGCGCCGGGCCCCCGCGCGGTAGCGGTTATCGTCTAGGACCCGGCCGATCGCGGCCTGCAAGGCTGCGGTGCTCGCGTTCTTGCGGACCCGCAGGCCTGCCCCGGCGTAAACGACCCGAGCGGCGATGTCGGGCTGATCGCGGCCCAGCGGCGCTACAACTAGCGGCACTCCGGCGGCCAGCGCCTTGATCACCGTGCCGTGGCCGCCGTGGGTGACCACGGCCGAGCAGTGCGGGAGCACGTCGGCGTGGCGGACCCACTGCCGGACCGCCACGTTCTGCGGGGCGCGGATCACGGCGGGGTCGACCGCGGGGCCGGTGGTCATCAGCGCGTGGACCGGCAGTCGTCCGAGGGCGTCGGCGGCTCGCTGCAGCAGGTCCTCTTGGCGCATCACGGTGCTGCTCAGGCCGACCAGGACCAGCGGGCGATCCGGCGCACCTGGCCACAGATCTTCCCACGTCCCGCCGTCGGCGTCGTCGAGCTGGGGCCCAACGTAGCGAGCGTGGCCGGCCACGGTATCGGCGGCGAAGTCAAAGCCCGGGCTGGTGCACACCAGGATCCGCTCGGCGGTCGCGGCCAGCTCGTCCGGGCTACGCAGGGGAGCCAGGCCGAGCTCGGTGCGGGCCTCGTTGAGGGCGGGCATCCCGGTACGGAACAGCGCCATCGTCAGTGACCAGGCGGCCCGGTCCCGCAGTTGTCCCAGGCTCCCGCGCGCGGGCTGGAAACCCATGCCGAACGGCGGAGCCCCGGCCCGGGGCAGCATATACGTCCCGTGCATCAGCAGGACCGAGGGCACCCCAGCCGCCTCCGCCCCCGACAACGCGGCCGGGATCAGCGTGTCGACGACCACCACGTCGGCCGGCTCGCGTTCAAGCTCCTCTACCACGTCACGGCAGAACTGCCGGGCCGGCCCGAACATCACCCGGTCGCGGACCCGGGCGAACATCCCTAGCGGGGTCCGTGCCTCCCAGTCCTTGACGAGGTCCGTCGCTGCCTGCCGCACGTCATTGTCCGGAGCATGCCGGTACACCCGGAAGTCCGCACCGGCCGACTCGAACCGGCCCCGCAGCCCCTCGGTGCCGAGCACCCGCACGCGGTGGCCGCGCGCCACCGCCCGCCGTACCACGGTCTGGACGGCTTCGACACCCCCGCCGCTATCCCACCCCGCAACCAGGACCCTCATCTGCGGCTCCACTCCGTCGTTCACCATGCCCGCACCACCACAGTAGGCACGGACCGTTCCGGGATCGTTACCGCGCAGCCGGCTATCGACCCGCCGGCGTCAGCTGGTGACGCCCTTGAGGGTGTCGGGCTTGATGAAGCCGAACAGGTAGCCTGCCACGCGTCGCATCTGGATTTCCTCGGCGCCCTCGGTGATGCGGTACCGGCGGTGGTGGCGGTAGATGTGCTCGAACGGCATGTGCCGTGAGTAGCCGAGGCCGCCGTGGACCTGCATCGCGCGGTCGGCGGCCTCGCAGCACAGGCGGTTGGCCACGTAGTTGCACATGGACACCTTGTCGGCCTGCGTCAGCGGGCCGAACTGGTCCATGCTCCAGGCCGTCTTGTGGATCAGCGCCCGGAGCATCTCGCACTGGGTCTGCAGCTCGACCAGCGGGAACTGGATCGCCTGGTTGGCCGCGAGCGGTTTGCCGAACGGCGCCCTGGTCTTGGCGTACGCCACCGAGCGGTCGATGCAGAACTGCGCGGCGCCGAGGCTCGAGGCCGCCTGGCGGATGCGGTTCTCGTTGAAGAAGTGCTGGACCAGCTGCAAGCCGCGGCCCTCCTGGCCGAGGATGGCGCTGTCCGGGACCTTGACGTCGGTGAACGAGACGTGGGCATGGTCGGTGGGCATATTGAAGGTCCACAGGTACTCCTCGACCTTGAAGCCGGGGGTGCCGACCGGGACCAGGAATCCGGTGATGCCCTCGCCGCTGCCGGGCGCCCCGCTGGTGCGGGCGAAGACCAGGTCGTGCGAGGCGGTGTGGATGCCGGTGTTCCACGTCTTCTCGCCGTTGATCACCCAGGTGGAGCCGTCGCGGGTGGCGCGGGTCTCCATGAACGTGGCGTCGCTGCCATGGGCGGGCTCGGTGATGCCGAACGCGAAGTGGCGCCGTCCGGCGGCCAGATCATCGACCCACTCGTCCTGCTGCGCTGGGCTCCCATAGTGCAGCATCAGGAGCAGCCCGACGTTGTTGCCCACGATGGCGTGCTCGTTCTGCAGGTCGCAGTGCAGGCCGAGGCCCTTGCTGGCCAGGTGCTCGCGGATCACCGCCATGCCCAGGTTGGTGCCGTCCCGGCCGCCGTAATCCCGGGGGAACGCGTACCGGTAGTGGCCCGCCGCGTCGGCCCGCCGCCGGGCCTGCGCCAGCAGCGCCTCCCACTCGCGGCTGGGCAGCCCGCCGCGATCCCAGTCGGTCCTGGCGTCCTCCCGGCGGTGGTCGAAGAACCGGATGTTGTCGTCTTGCTCCTCGAGCGGCCGGATCTCGCGGTCGATGAACTCGTCGAGCTCGGCCAGGTAGTCCCGCAGGTCCTCGGGCAGGGTGAAGTCCACAACGCTCCTTTGGCTTATCCGGGGAGGGCCAGGTGCCCGGGGTTGGCGACGGTGAGCTTGTCGATGGTCGCCGACCGGACCGCGCCTGCGACCTCCCCGAACCGGTGGTCCAGCGATCCGTCGCGGATCGCCGCGCAGAGGGCGGCGTCGTCGGCGTAGCCCAGGGCGGCGAGCCTTTTCCGGTGGGCCTGCTCGTGCGCGGGGGCCAGCATGGCCTCGCGCTCCGCGATCCGCAACGCGTTCGCGGCCACGCGGGCGTGGAACCTCAGCCGCGGATCGGCCCCGACCCCGAGACCGGCCTGCGTGGTGAGGAACTCGCGGACGGCGCGGAGCAGTTCGGGGCCGTACGGCCGGTCGTGCGGCGGGACGGACTGGTACTCGGGGTCGTCCAGCGGATCGGGCACGGTCAGCGGCGCGGCGTGGCCCAGCGCGAGCAAGATGTCGTACTCCTGCTCGCAGACGCGCCGGCCGAGCACCGCGAGCTCGATGGATGACTCGCCCTCGCCGAGGAAGCGTTCGGCCTGACGGCGGCACAGCAGGGCCCAGCGCACCGTGCCGTACAGCTCCCACCAGCGCTGGGTTTCCTCGTCCAGCGGGATGCCTCCGGCGGCGGCGTAGCCCGCCATCAGGTCGGCACGGGCTCCGAACCCGCCGACGGGGTTCGGCGAGCCGAACCGCCAGGCCTTCGTGCAGAGCCAGCCCAGGTCCTCCCGGGGGTCACCGCGGTGGGTCAGTTCCCAGTCGAGCACCCCGGACAAGCCGTCCTCGCCGACCATGAGGTTGCCGGTCCGGAAATCGCCGTGGACCAGGGTGTCCGCCGCGGGAGCCGGCCGGTGCTCGGCGAGCCAGCGCAGGCCGATCTCCAGGGCGGGCCGGGGCTCGGCGAAGGCCTGGTACAGGGCGTTCAGCTGGCCGAGCGCGTCGAGGCGGGGCAGGTCCGGTACCGAGTCGGGATCCACCTGGTGGATCCGGGCCAGGACCTCCCCCAGGCGGCGCGCGAGCCCGGGTCGCACGGCGGCGTACGCTTCGTCGCGCAGGAGCCGGCGCGGGATGGTCTCCCCTTCCAGGCGCTCCATCAGCAGGTAGGCCTGGCCGAGTGCGCCCGCCCCGCAGTCGTAGATTTCGGCCACGGGGACTCCGGCCAGCCTCGCCGCCGTCATCGCGGCCGCCTCGACGGCCACGTTCTTGTCCGGGTGGGGAGCCTGGCGCTCGGCCTCGCGGAGCAGGATGAGGCACCGCTCTGCGCCCGCGTCAGCGGTAGTGCGCACCCGGACGTCCCAGCTTTCCCGGCTCGCGCCGCCCGGCAGCGGCCGGAGGCCGGTGACCTCGACCTGCGTGCCCCACAGCGCCCCTAGCCGCGACGCTAGGACGCCCGCTAGCCCGGAAGCCTCGGTCATCGCCTGGTCGCCGGCCCGGTCAGGCGTGGTGGTGGTGCCCGGCGGGCGGAACGTCGAGGGCGGGGTTGCCGTCGAAGAAGCCGTCGGCCCTGAGCTGGAACCCGACGCTGGTGACCGGCATCACCGGCCAGTCCTCCGGGCGGACGACGTGGTGAGCGGTGAACGTATGCCAGAGCACCAGGTCGGTGTTTTCCAGCGGCCGGTCGGCCGCGGTCCAGGCGGGCAGGCCGGCCCCGCCGGGGTGCTGGTTCGGGTATTCGCCGGCCGGGAACCGCTGGTCGCGGTCGTACGCGGTGACCCATAGGTGCTTGGCGGCGAACTGGGCCCTGCGCATCACGTAGGTGTCGGGCTGGCCGAAGGGCAGCACGCTGTCCTGGGGCACCAGGCGGTACGCGACCGCCTCGCCAACGGCGTTCCGGCGATTGGGGTTGATGATTTTCCAGTAGCGGGCGGCGCGGCCATCCGCCAGTCGCTGCGCCTGCGATTCGGTGCGCAGCGGGGTCTGCCGCACCACCCAGGCGTTGCCGTAGGGGTTGTCCGGGCCGGGCGGCAGCGCCACCGAGTCGCACTCGTAGACGGTGTTCTGCGGGCCGTCGACCATCATGTCCAGCCGCACGCAGAAGATGTGCTGGTGGTGGGGGCCGTAGACCTGCGGGGCCACCATGACGCCGTGGGCCGGCTGCTGCCCCTCGGGCACGGCCCCGTTGGAGATCACGCCGGTCAGCTTGATCTCGTATTCGATGGTGCCGTCCTGGTAGAGGTACCAGAAGTAGCCGTACTCGTAGTTTCCGACGGTGGCGATCAGCGAGATCACCAGCCGGCGCGAGCGCCGTACTTCGGTTTTGCCGCTGCGCCAGTCCATGTGCTTCCACGACATTCCGTGGTCTTCCTCGTGCAGGCAGATCGCGTTCTTGATCAGCTGCGGGTGGCCGTCGTTGTCGTTGAGGTAGGCGTCGAAGTAGTGGATCTCGCCCAGGCAGTCGCAGCCCAGCTCGAGGCTGTTGGCGAGCACTCCGATCCCGTACTCCCCCATATCGAAGACGTTCTTGCGGTATTGCGTCGGGCTCGGATCACCGTAAGGAATGAACATTTCCGTGAGCGAGGCGCGGTAGATGAGCGGGCGGAGGGTGCCCTGGTCCTCGTGGCTTACCAGGTACAGGACCAGCCCTTCGCGCGGGGTGAAGCCGACGTGGAACCGCCACTTCTGCCAGCGCACCTCGTGCCCGTCTACGGTGAAGCTGGCGCCGTCCGGCTGGGTGATCTCCACCGGCTTGAGATCCTGCCGGGGCCCGTCGGGGAAGTGCGGGACGTTCGCGGCGTCGCGGATACCTTCGGGGGTGTAGTTGCCGCTGCGCGGCGGCAGGGGCACCACCCCGTGGTCCTCGATGTCTACGACCTCCATGCGGTCGAGGTCGAACAGGACGACCAGGCCCTCCACCGGGCGGGCGTATCCGTTATCGTCGGGGTCCCCCTGGCGCACCCAGGTCAGCGGCCGGAGGAAGCGGCCCTGGTCCGCGGCGTCCTGGGGGCCGTTGTAGCCGACGGACCACGGGTCGATCATCGCCATGTCGAAGTCGGTGACGCCCCGCCGGCGCATGGCCTCCTGCCAGCGGGGGTCCTTCCTGACCGCCTCCTCGGTGGCCAGGAATTCTTCGAGCATGACCGCCGGCTGGACGCCGGGAAGCTCCCGGAACAGGCGCACCTCACCCGCGGTGATCGAGACCACCGCCTCGTAGGTCTTGCATTCGGCGCGCTCCCGGAGCACGACGTCAGCCTCGCGCTCGAACGCGTCGCCTGGCCGGTGGCGCAGGACCGCATCCTTGGGTGGTTCGCGCAGCGTGACGTAGACGAAGCGCGCGCTCGGCGCCAGGCCGCGGTCCCGTTTGAGGATCTGGCCGACGGCCTCGACCTCCTCCGCCGTCAGCGGGTCCAGCGGATGCCGCACCTTCACCCCGGCGCGCTCAGCCATCTTCATCGTCTGCTCCCGCCAGCTTCAGGGTCCCGGCCACCTATACGCGAATAATGTCACGGTCAGGGCACGGTAGCCGAGACCGTGTGCTGGCTAGAGGAGGCTGGCGAGCAGGGATGCGGCGCGGGCGGCTCCGTCGGGGGCGACGGGACGGTAGTCAACCGGGCGGCCGATCTCGGCGGCGATCGCGGCGGCGATGTCGGCGGGGCTCGCCGTCTGGTAGTCCATGTACCGCCCGGCCCGGTACCGGTCGAGCCGGTGGCGGACGTGGTAGTTCTGCTCGAAGTGGTGGGCGAGCGGGAAGTAGAGGAACGGCCGGCGGTTGGCGGTGAGCTCCATCGCGGTGGTGAGGCCGCCCTGGATAACCGCGAGGTCGCAGGAGGCCAGGTGCCGGTAGAGCTCATGGACGTAGGGGCGGATCTCCAGCCCGTCGTGGGCGGGCAGGCTGGCGGGATCGATCCGCGGCCCGGCCACCACGATCATCCGGAGCTCCGGTACGCGCCGTTTGGCTTCGGGGAAGGATTGGATCACCCGGCGCAGCAGGTGTCCGCCGACTCCCGAGCCGCCGACGGTCACGATGCAGACGCGCTCGCCGTCGCGGTACCCGAGCGCCTCGCGGTCGGCGAGCTGGGCCGGGTCAAAGCCGGTGATGTAGCCCGCGAAGTCGTAGTGCTGCTGCGTCCAGTCACGAATCGGCGGCAGGCCCGGGCCGAACGTGTGCGGGACGATGTCGTCGGGGTCGCCGACGAAGATGGCGCGGTCACGGACGCGGGGGTAGCGGGCGATGTGCTCGATCATCTCGGCGTTGTAGTCGGCGGTCAGTAGCGCCTCGCGTTCGCCGCCGTCGGGCATGGGGAGCCAGCCGACGAAGTCGGTGAGCCAGGCGTAGGCGGCGGTCTTCTGCTCGGGGTTTTCGTGCAGGTAGTAGTCGAGTTCCCAGGACTCGTCGCCGATCCACAGGTCGTAGGCGTTTTCGCGAACCAGGTCGTGGAAGGCCATGAAGTTGGCGAGGAGGATCTCGTCCATCCGCCGGATGGCCTGGAAGGCGTGCAGGTCGTGCTCGGCTGACTCGGACTCGATGTGCCCGGACTCGCTGGCCAGGTGGGCGCTGGCCGGGTGGACGTGCTCGCCGCGCGCTTCCAGCACCGCGGTGACCGGATGCTGGGCGAGCCAGTCGATCTCCAGGTCGGGGTGCAGCTTACGGAGTTCGTCGGCGATCGCCACGTCCCGCTGCGCGTGGCCGAGGCCGATCGGCGAGGAGATGTACAGCGCGCGTTTGGGTCGCACCTTCCCGCGCACCCACCGGGGGCGCACCGGCGCGGGGACGGCGAACTCCCGCAGCAGCAGGTTGACCTGGACCGGGTCCCGTACGTGCGGGCCGTGTCCCGAGCCCTCCAGCAGCACGAGATCGCCGCCGGTCGCCTCGGCCAGCGCGATCCCGCGGCCGGGTCCGGTGATCGCGTCCGCCGTGCCCTGGATCACCAGCACCGGGCAGCGGATCCGGGCGCAGAACTCACGCGCGGCCGGCTCGTCCAGGCCGTTACCGATCTCCGTCGCGAGGAGCGTCTCCGCGGTGGTCTCCAGGCCCCAGCCGGTGCAGTCTTCGATCGCCTTGGTCGAGTGCGGCTCGGTGAACATCTGGGAGAAGAAGAACTCCAGGAAGGCGCGGTAATCGCTCAAAAAGTAACGCAGATTGTCCTTCGGCCAGCCCTCGTCCGTGGGCAGCACCTCGTCCCACGGATAACGCGTAGGGTCGTCCAGCGGCGAGGCGAGCGGCACGGCCGGGCAGATGAAGACGGCCCCGGTCACGCGGTCCGGGTGCTCGGCCGCCAGGATGATGGCTCGCTGCGCGCCGACCGAGAGCGAGACGATCACCGCGTGCTCGGTCGCGGTGGCATCCATCACCGCGAGGGCGTCGGCGGCGAACTCGTCCTCCCGGTATCCGGCCGGCGGGCGATCGGACCGGCCGTTGCCGCGCCCGTCGAAGGTGAGAACCCGGCAGTGCCTGGCCAGGTAGGGGATCTGCATCTTCCAGTGCCGTGAGTGGATGATGGACCACGTCGGCAGCAGGAAGACGGTCGGCTCGCCCGAGCCGTAAACCTCATAATGAAGCCGAACGCCGTTCCGCTTGGTGTAGCCGCTGCTGTCTGGGTACCGCGCTCGCGACTGCTCGCGGGCGGGTTCCGTCAACGGGATATCCATTGCTCGATCCAATCCAGGAGTTCACGGTGCCCGGTGTCTACGCCGCCCAGGCGTTCGATGATGATCCCGAGGTTGAACGTCATCACGAGCGAGACCAGCGCCTCGAGGGGCAGCTGGATGCCGAGCTCACGGCGCGGTTGCTCGAACGCTTCGGTGAGGACCGCCCGCCATTGCGCGTTAACCTGCGCCAGGCGCGCCTTGATCTCCGGGTTGTTCCAGGCCAGCGCCTGTAGTTCCAGCCAGATCTTCTCGTAGCTGACGTCCTCGCTGACCAGGTAGCGCATCGCCGTCCGCCACTTGTCCGCGAACGACAGGTCGGCTGCGTATAGCTCCCGCTGGCGGGTGATCAGCCGCGTGGTGAACCGTTCCAGCGCGTGGACCAGCAGGTTCTCATTCGACCCGAAGTAATAGTGGACCAGCCCGTGATTCAGGCCGGCCTCCTCCGCGAGCCTGCGGGTCGTGATCCCCGCGTACCCGACCTCGGCCAGCAGCCGCTCCGCCGCGTCCAGCAGTGCCTCCTCCGCGGAGGTGCGCGCGGCCGTCTTCTGCGCGGTTGCCATCGCCGGATCCCTCCCGGGCTCCAACTCTTATCCAACTGTCTTAGTCGTTTGACTAATTCAGTCCACCAGACGCCTGCGACCAGTGTCAAGGCTGCCCGTGACGGGGATGGCGGGGTTGGTTAGCTTGGGTAGCTATGACGTGGCAGCCAGAACTCGATGAGGTGCGCCGCCGGCGGGACCTGACGGAGCGGATGGGCGGGCCGGATAAGGTCCGGCGTCAGCACGAGGCGGGCCGGCTCACGGTGCGTGAGCGCCTGGCGGCGCTGCTCGACGACGGCTCGTTCGATGAGATCGGGTCGCTGGCGGGCAAGGCCGTCTACGACGGCGACGGTGGCCTGGCGGAGTTCACCGCGGCCAACTTCGTCACCGGAACGGGTCGCATCAACGGCCGCAAGGTGGTGGTGGGGGCCGACGACTTCACCATCCGCGGCGGCGCCGCGGATGCCGCGATTGCGGGCAAGCAGATCTACGCCGAGGAGCTGGCGAACCAGATGCGGCTGCCGCTGGTGCGGCTGATCGAGGGGACCGGCGGGGGCGGGAGCGTGAAGACCCTCGAGCAGACGGGTCACACCTACGTCCCGGTCAATCCGGGCTGGGATTACGTCGTGGACAACCTGTCCACCGTGCCGGTGGTCGCGGCGGGGCTGGGCCCGGTGGCTGGCCTGGGCGCGGCCAGGCTCTGCGTCGCGCACCTGTCGGTGCTCGTGGAGGACATCGCGCAGCTGTTCGTCGCCGGACCGCCGGTGGTGCGCGGCGGAATCGGCGAACAGGTCACCAAGGAAGAGCTCGGCGGGGCGGCGGTGCACGGCCGTAACGGCGCGGTGGATCTGGTGGCGGCGTCGGAGCCAGAGGCGTTCGGGCTGATCAGGCGCTTTCTTTCGTACCTGCCGCAGAGTGCCTACCAGCGGCCCCCGGTGATCGCCGGCACGGATCCGGCCGGGCGGCGGGAGGACATGCTGCTGTCCGCGATCCCGCGGGACCGCCGCCAGCCCTACCGGATCCGGGACATCCTGCGCGCGGTATTCGACGCCGACTCGGTGATGGAGGTGCAGCACTACGGCGGGTCCATCGTGACCGGGCTGGCCCGCCTGGACGGTCATCCCGTCGGCGTGGTGGCCGGTGACCCGTACGCCTCCGGGGGGTGCCTGACCGTGGAGGGCGCCGAGGCGGTGACCCGGCTGGCCGACCTGTGCTCGACGTTCCACCTGCCGGTCGTGACGTTCACCGATCAGCCCGGGCTGCTCATCGGCACCCGCGCCGAGCAGCGTGGCACCATCCGGCACGGCGTTCGGGCGATCAGTGCCATCTACCAGTCGGACGTGCCTGGGGCCGAGATCATCGTGCGCCGCGTGTTCGGCGTGGGCGGGGCGGGCCTGGTCAACCGGCACCGTCTCGTCCGCCGGTGGGCCTGGCCCTCGGCCGACTGGGGCTCGCTGCCCGTCGAGGGCGGGACCGAGGCCGCTTACCGGGCTGAACTAGAGCGCGCGGAAGATCCGGCCGCCACCCTGGCCGAGATCCGGGCCCGGCTCGACGCCGTGCGCAACCCGCTGCGGACCGCGGAACGGTTCGGCATCGAGGAGATCATCGACCCCCGCCAGACCAGGCCGCTCCTGTGCGACTGGGTCCACGACGCGTACGCCGTGCTGCCGGAGAGCCCGGGCAGACCCTCGTTCGGCACCAGGCCTTGAGCTCGCCGTTACGGGTGCCGGGCGCGGCGGATGGGCGCGAAGGTCTGCACCGGGTCCGTGGTCAGGAAGTCGGTGATGAGCAGGTGGCACAGGTCCGGCTTCTCGACCAGCAGGCCGTGTGACGTGCCGGGAACCACCGCGAGCTCACCGGCGGGGAGGCTGCGGTACATCTCGACCGCGTGCTCGAGGCGGACCTCATCGTCATCGCCGATCATGACCAGGGTCCGGCACGGGATCGTGCTCAGTTCGGCGAGGGTGACGGCGGGCTCGTGGGCGTGCATTGCCGCCAGCTTGGCGACGACCTCGTCGAAGTGGACCGCCCCGTCCGGTGACACCTCGGCGTAGCTGTCCCTGAAAACCTCCGGCGCCTCGCCGTCAAAGATCCCGGCTTCCCAGCCGTCGTGATGGAAGATGCCTGCGGTGAGGATCAGCCGGTGTACCAGGTCGGGACGGCTGAGCGCGACCAGCAGCGCCACCACGGCTCCATCGCTGTAGCCGAACAGGTGGACCGGCCCGCCGATGACGCTGTCGATGAACATGATCGTGTCCTGCGCCATGTCCTGATAGCTGAGCGGGCCGTCGACGTCCGGGGTGTGTCCGTGGGCCCGCTGCTCGGGTGCGTAGGTGCGGAAGCGCCGCGAGAGCGCCTCCAGGCTCGCGGTCAGCGCCCGGGAGTCGATCCCGGCCCCGCCCGGGTGCAGCAGCACGAGCGGATCGCCGTCGCCGCGCTCGTCGTACCACATCGGTACTGTCGCCAGTCTCGCGATCGGCATGTTCGCGTCTCCTTCGGGCGGCCACTCTGATTGATTGACTATCAGATACGACGAAGCGAGCAGCGCGAACTCATCACGCAGGGGTTAGGAGCGTCATGGAGGTCGTCCACCGCGACCGCTGGTAGCGTGGCCGGAGGCAGCCGGGAGGCGATGATGGACAGCAAGGCCGCTGAGCGCGCCGTGCGGGAACTCCGCGCGGCTGGGCAGCTTGCCGAGGCGGCGCGGTTGGTTGACCAGCTCGGCCCGTACGGAGTCGAGGACGGTCCCGACTGCACCACCTCGCTGGGAGCCGCGGTGCTGGAAGCCCTCGGCGACCAGCTCTCGGCCAGCGACCCGGCCGCCGCGGATGCCGCCTACCAGGACGCCGCCGCCGATCAGCGGTCCTACGCTGGCGGCGCGACCTCGGGCGGCGAAGGCCTGGCGCGGATGGCCGTAGCCGACCGCATCGACGCCAAGCGCCACCGCTGAACCCCGGCGCGCACCGGGCGCGGCGAGCCTGAGCGCCCCTGAAAAGCGAGTCTGAACCCGCGGAAGCACCGGGTGTATCAGGCCGTCCTTGACCCATCTCCGTCAGTCAGGCGGGCATCTCGAACCACTGGTGCCGCCTGGCGACGAATAGCAGACCCGGCATTCCTTCTATGCGGGTCATGCGAATCAGGAAAGAGAGATGGGGATCATGGCCGATGAAGGTCTTTCCGCCGATCTCGCCCAGGCAGCTGCGGCAGCGGCTGCGCTGGCGGGCGACGAGGACCGTTTCCGCGCAGTTTTCGACGCGTTTCTCGCCGCCGACCGGGAGTCCTACCAGCGCCTGCTGGCCGAGCTTAAGCTGCTGGAGCGGTGCGAGTGGGTCTGCCGCTGGATCTGCAGCAAGTACTGCGTGCTCACGTGCCTGGAGCTGTGCGGCCCGCCGCCCGACGCGGAATTGCCGGAGCTGCGCGAATTCGCGGCGGTCGTTACCAGGATCACGCAGGACGAGGAGCTCGTGGAACGGCTCGCCAATACGGTGGCTGACCGCGACGCCGAGGGATTCCGCGCGCTGGTGGCCGAGCTCAAGATCGAGCGCTTCTGTCACCTGCTGTGCTCTTGGGCGTGTTCGGTGCGGTGTCGGCTGCTGTGCGAGGTCGCGTGCTCACCGGTGCCGACGCACGTCTCGAGTTTCGTGGCGGAGCTCGCCCAGGCGGGCGCGGCGATCACGACGCTGGCCGCGGACGAGCGGGCGATGGCCCAGGTCAGCGAGGCCGTCCTGGCCGGAGACTGCGAGGTGGTGGGTGGCGTAGTCCAGCAGCTGGGGCTGTTCCAGCGGTGCGAGCTGATCTGCGAATGGCTGTGCACGTGGCGCTGCGTGCGGATCTGCCTGCTGCTGTGCCGGCGCTACCCGCCGGAGCCGATCGAGGACCCGCTCGGCGAGGCATTCGCCTTCGCCCAGGCGACGGCCCGCCTCGCCGCCAACCCGGCCGCCCTGCAGCGGCTGGCCGGCGCGGTCGCGAGGGGTGACACCGAGACCTTCGGGACCCTGGTCGGCGAGCTGGAGCTCGGCCGGTTCTGCATCCAGCTTTGCCACTGGCTCTGCCGGCTGATCTGCCGCCGCTTCTGCATCTGCGTCTGCCCGCCCAGATCGGCCGCGTACTTCATCAAGGTCGGCCAGTACGAGTACGCCGAGGTTTATCCGTCCGGCGGGACCGTCCCCAAGATCGACAGTGAGGTCGGGGGTACCGGGCTAACCAGCGACAACCGCGCGTTCTTCTCGACCGTGCGCCTCAACGGCGGCTACAGCCTGCAAACCGGCGCCCCGCAGATGGAATACCGGTTCGAGACGATCACGACAGATGCCGCGGGGAATCCCTTCCCGTCCGCGGCGATCTGGCAGCCCGTGCCCGCCGCGGCCATGGCGCCCACGATCATCGGCTATGACCTCACGAGCATCTTCCCGCTGATTTTTACGCCGGTGTACGCAACGCTGGCCGCCGACGGCTGGATCCAGGTGCCCCTGGCCAGTCCAACCTACGTGCCAACCGGGGACCTGCTCCGGGTCGACACCACGGTACTCACTGGCCAGCCGCATCTCGACGAGACCGGGGTCCTGGCCGGGGCGCATGCGTCGCTGCCACTCGCCGAAGACGTCTACTTCGGGATTCGCATGCGCGTCCGTAATGTCGGGGACCCGGCTTCGGAGTTCGACGCCGGAACCTGCCACCACATCGCCATCGACAACACCCTCTACGACAACGTCACGCACCAGCCGTCCTGGCGGGACCTGACGGACCCGCCGGGAGACCTCGCGGTCTACCTCGTGGACATCCAGCAGCTCCTCGGCCCCCACGGCTGCGGGCAGATAACGGATGCGCTCACCGTGCTCTTCACGGCAGCCCATCCCAACCTGGGCGCGACGACCCTGCGGATGGACGGCCCCGGAGGCCCCTACGGCTTCACGCTCACACCCGCCGCGGGATCCGGCCCGACGGACTACTTCGGCACGGCGGCGCCCAACGGATGGGTCGTCAGCGACCTGAAGCCCTGCGCGTACCTCGTGACCCTCCAGGTCGACGTGCTGCTGACCGACGGCGACAACGACCCTGACCCGCGCTACGACCAGATCGCCTTCTGCAAGCGGTAGCGATACGCCCTCCGACGCGAAAGCGGACGCGGACCGGTACGAAATAACGCACAGCGTTTGACGTACCGGTCCGCAAGGATGTCTTCTATGCGTCCCTTCCGTTTTCTGGCGACGGTCGATGAATACGGCAGCCTGGCTGAGCTGACCTGGATGGCCCGCAAGGCGGAGGCCGTCGGCTGCTCCACGTTCGTGGTGCCCGACCATCTCATCGAGCAGTACGCCGCGATTCCGCTGCTGGCGGTGGTCGCGGCGGCGACCGAGCGGCTGCGGGTAGGCACCTTCGTGCTCAATGTCGGCCTGCGCCATCCGGCCGTGCTGGCCCAGGACCTCGCCACGCTCGACGCGCTGTCAGGCGGTCGCCTGGAGATCGGCCTGGGCGCCGGCTGGAACAAGCCCGAGCACGACGCCATCGGCATCCCCTTCGAGCCGGTTGGTGTCCGGATCAAGCAACTGACCGAGGCGATCGCGATCATCAAGGGCTGCTTCGCCGAAGGGCCGTTCTCCTTCTCGGGCGAGCACTACACGATCACCGGCCACGACGGTGTGCCCAAGCCGGCTCAGCGCCCGCACCCGCCGATCTTCCTCGGCGGCGGTGGCAAGCGCCTGCTGACCCTGGCCGCACGCGAAGCCCAGATCATCGGTCTGGCGCCTCGACTGGTGAACCGCGACCGGCCCCGCCTCGACGCCTGGAGCCTCACGGCCGCGGCAACCGAGGAGAAAATCAGGTGGATCCGTGAGGCCGCCGGTGACCGCTTTGGCGAACTGGAGCTCAACAGCTACCCCACCGGCGGCCCGATGGTCGTCACCGACCATCCGCGCGCCGAGGCGCGCCGCCGCGCCGACCACATTCGTGAACAGACCGGCGTCGAGCTGACCGTCGAGGAGATCCTGGACTCGCCGCACGTGTTCATCGGCACCATCAAGGACTTGACGCGCAAGTTCACGGACCTGCGCGAGCGCTTCGGCATCAGCTCGTTCCTCATCGACGACCTGGACGCGCTGGCGCCAGTGGTGCAAGAGCTCGCCGGGCAGTGAGTCCGTCCGCGGCCCTCGGGCCTCGGCCGCGGCGGCCTCATGGGGCCGCGCTCCCGGCCTCGCCGGAGTCCAGGCGGCGCACGGAGATCAGGCAGAGGCCGAGGTCGCGGACCTTGGTCAGGAGCCCGTGCAGGGCGGGCTGGTCAGCGATCAGGCCGCGGAGGATCGTCTCCTCGCCCTGGCCGGAGATCTGGAGGCCGTTGAACCAGGCGGCCCACCGGCCGTCCAGGACGCCTGCCACGCGGATCTCATACTGGGCCGGGCCGCTGGAGTCGATCGCTCTTCCCGCCATCTGTGGATGGTAGGAGCGGGCGCAGCGGCTGGGCGTCACCCGAAGGTGGCATGGGAGTGGAATCCTGGGGTTATGGGCGCGCCTATTCGGGACCATCCGGGCCCGGCTGACCGGCGCGGAGTCGCCGTGTCCTGGCCGGATGCCCTGCTGGCGACCAAGCTGCATGTGCCCAGGCCGCAGCCAGGTTTTGTGCCGCGCCCGCGTCTGGTGGACGCGCTGGACCAGGGTCTTGCTAGGGGCCGGGTGCTGGTTTGCGCTCCGGCGGGATTCGGCAAGACGGCGCTGCTCGCGGACTGGGCCCGCGGCGGCGGGCGGCCGGTGGCGTGGGTGGGCCTGGATGGCGGCGACAGCGACCCGGCCCGGTTCTGGCGCTATGCGGTGGCCGCGCTGGACGGGGCCCGGCCGGGGTTGGCCGGGCGGGTTGGCCCGGCGCCCTCGCGTTCGTTTGAGGGGTTGGTGACGGCCCTCATTAACGGCCTGGCCACCGATGCCGGCCAGGGCGACGTGCTGCTGGTCTTGGATGACTACCATCTGGTGGACGCCGGGCCGGTGCACGAGTCGGTTGCCTACCTGCTGGAGAACCTGCCGCCCGGCCTGCAGGTCGTCGTGTCCGGCCGGGCTGACCCGCCGCTGCCGCTGGCGCGGCTGCGGGCCCGCGGCCAGCTGGCTGAGCTGCGCGCCGCCGACCTGCGCTTCACTCCTGAGGAGGCGGCGGCGCTGCTGGGTGAGGCGACCGGGCGGGGCCTGCCCGCTGCGGCGGTGACGGCGTTGGTGGCCCGGACCGAGGGGTGGGCGGCGGGCCTGCAGCTGGCCGGACTGTCGCTGCGCGGGCACGAGGACCCGGCCGGGTTTGCGGCGGCCTTCAGCGGCAGCCACCGTTTCGTACTGGATTACCTCGCCGATGAGGTCCTCGACGGCCAAACGGAGCAGGTGCGGGCGTTCCTGCTGGAAACCTCGGTCCTGGAGCGGTTGTCGGGAGAGCTGTGTGATGCGGTCACCGGCCGGGCCGACAGCCAGGCGATCCTGCAGGACATCGAGCGGGCGGGCCTGTTCTTGGTGCCGCTGGATGAGGTGCGCGGCTGGTGGCGCTACCACCACCTGTTCGCCGACCTGCTGCGGGCCCGGCTGCTGGCTGAGCAGCCCGGCCGGGTGCAGGCGCTGCACCGGGCCGCGGCCGCCTGGTGCGACGAGCATGACCTGGCCGATGACGCGGTGCGGCACGCGCTGGCGGCTGGGGACGCCGCCTGGGCGGCACGGCTAGTGGAGCGGCACGTCGAGACGCTGCTCGGCCGTAGCGAGGGCGCGACGCTGCGCCGCTGGCTTTCGGCGCTGCCAGCGGAGTCGGTACGCGACCGTCCGCGCTTGTGTCTGGCCCAGGCGTTCGGCGCGGCCCAGGGCCTCCAGGTGGAGGCGCTCGAGGCCCTGCTCGGTGACGCCGAGCGCGCCTTGGCCATGAGCGGCGACGAACCCTACTGGGACCCCGCCGGGCGGGCGGTGAGCGTGCTGGCCAATATCCCGGCGGGGATAGCGTTCCTGCACGCCGTACTCGCGCGGCTTCGCGGTGATGCCGCGCTCGCGACCGAGTACAACCAGCGGGCTCTGGCCGAACTGGGCGAGGACGACTGGTTGATGCGCTCCTTCGTGCGCTGGAACCAGGCGGTGGCGGACTGGCTGGGTGGTCGGCTCGGGCCGGCCGAGCGCGGCCTGGCGGAGGTGCTCGCCGAGCGGCGGGCGGCCGATGAGGCGGTCCGCCGCGTCGGCGGCGAGCCCGCGGAGGTCCTGCGCGGTGTCGAAGGCGGCGCCGGGTTCTTCGCTGGCTTTCTCGCCATGCGCGTCTGCTACGACCTGGGTCGCGTCCAGCGCGCCCAGGGCAACCTGGATGCGGCACTGGCGACCTACCGGGAAGCGCTGGGCGCGGCCGGCGAGAATAGCCAGCAACCGCCTCTGGGCATGGCCCACGTGGGCCTGGCCGAGGTGTTGTACGAGCGGAACGAGCTGGCTGACGCCCTGGGCCACGCCACCTTCGGAGTCGCGCTCGGCCGGCAGCTCGTGTTCACCCCGCCGCTGGTCGCCGGCCTGGCGGTCGTGGCCCGGATCCGGCAATCGGATGGCGACGCGGCCGGGGCCCTGGCGGCGCTAGGCGAGGCCGGGCAGGTCGAGCTGAGCCCGCAAGTGCTCGCCTTGCTCAACCCGCAGCGGGCGCGACTGCTGCTGGCCCACGGCGATGTCCCCGCGGCCGCCCGGTTGACCTCGGCTGCTGGTCTGCGCCCAGACGACGAGCCGGATTACCCGCGAGAACCTGAGTATCTGGTCCTGGCCCGGGTGCTGATCGCCCAAAACGACCCTGGCCCGGCGCTCACGCTGCTGCAGCGGCTGCTCGACGCCGCGACCAGTCAGGGCCGGACCGGCAGCATCATCGAGATTCAGGCGCTGCGCGCACTGGCGCTGGCCGCCCGCGGCGATCACGCCGGCGCCCTCGGCGCACTGACCGAAGCGCTCACCCTCGCCCGCCCGGGAGGCTACGTCCGGGTCTTTGTCGACGAGGGCGAGCCGATGCGTGCCCTGCTCGCCCAACTGTCCGCGGCTCGGCGCATCGACGCCGGCTACATGGCCACTCTCCTGCGCGCCGGTGGCCGGGCGGCCGCCGTGCCGCCGCGAAGAGGAGCCGCCGCGCCGCCCGGCCTGGCCGAGCCGCTGACCGACCGCGAGCTTGAGGTGCTGCGACTGCTCGCCGCGGGTCGGTCAAACCAGCGCATCGCCCACGAACTGGTGGTGGCGCTCGACACGGTCAAAAAGCACGTGACCCACCTCCTGGGCAAGCTCGGCGCGGCCAACCGGACCGAGGCCGTCGCCCGGGCCCGGGATCTGGGCCTGATCCCCTGACACCGCACCGCCGGCCGAGCCGGTAACACCTTGGTGTGACGGCGTGCCGCAACGCGGAACTCCACCAAGCATGCACTTTCGGGTGACGCCTCACGGCGCCTCGAATTCGTACCGTCTCCCCATGGACATCATCTACTTCGGCGGAAGCGCGGCCGCGGGGATCGTCGGCTGGGGCACGATCTTCGCGGCAATTATCTGGCCGAAGCTGAAACAGCAGCCGAGGGTTCAGCAACTGAAGACCCTGACGGCGTTCCACTTCTTCCGCTACTTCGCCACCACGCTTTTGATCACCGGGCTCGTATCGCGCAAGCTGCCCGCGGGATTTGCAGAGCCTGCGGCGTTCGGCGACCTCATCACTCTCGTGCTTGCATATGTGGCCTTTATTGGGCTGCAGCGTTCCACGGCCGAGCGGCCATCGCTGTTTCCGGTGTGGGCCCTCAACATCGTCGGCACAGCTGACTTGCTCCTGGCCCTGATTCTGGGACCGGCGCTCATTCGCGACCCCGGGGACCTCGGCCTGGGCTACATCGTCCCGACGGTGTACGTGCCGCTGCTCCTGGTCGCCCACTTCTACGCCCTGAAAGTACTTAGCCAGCGTTCGGCGAGGGAAGCCGACCAGAGCGTCGCGGTTCACGCCTCAGCCGGCGTGATGTGACATGACACCGAAAGGAACGACCATGACCAGGATGACTCCGCTGCTCGAGCGCAACGAGCAGTTCGCCCGCACCTACACCCCCGTGCCGCTCGGCCCGCCCTCCGCCCAGGTGGTCGTCGTTACCTGCCTGGACCACCGGGTCGACCCCGCGATCACCCTCGGACTCCGGCTCGGCGAGGCTCCCGTCATCCGCAACGCGGGCGGACGGGTCACTCAGGCCGTCATCGACGACCTGGCCTATCTCGCGTTCCTCGCCGGGCAGCTGTTCGCCGGGCAACTCGATGACCGCCTGTTCGAGGTCGCGGTCATCCACCACACCCAGTGCGGCACCGGTTTCCTGGCCGATCCCAACTTCCGGCACCAGGCCGCCGAGGCGACCGGCGTCCCCGAGGCAACGCTGGAAGCCTCCGCGGTCGCCGACCCGCACACCACCGTCAAGGTCGATGTCGAACGCCTGCTCACCTCACCGCTGCTTTCTCCGAAGGTGAGCGTCTCCGGCCATGTGTACGACCTCGACACCGGGCGCGTCACGACCGTCCTGGACGCCCGGCACCCGTAGCCCGGGCCGCAGGACAGTCATGACCGGGGCTGACTGTCCTTCGGGCGGTACGCAAGCCGCTGCCGCGCCATTTCGCAGACGCCATTTCGTTCGTTTTCCGCGGCCGCCTGCCTAGCCTCATCAAGGTCGACCGCGGTCAGCAGTCCGTTGGCCAGCAGGAAGTCGGCGAGATCGCGGGCGTGGCCCCGTTCCTTCCAGATGAAGCCCTGGAGCAGCTTCTTATAATCCGATACCGCGCCCTCTCCGCTCAGATTCAGGGCGATGACGACGTTCATCATGGGGACCGACTGCGGAGCGGCCAGGCCGAGAATGAACTCCTGATAGTAAAAGGCCATGGCCAGACGCGCCGTCGCGTTGCGCTCGAAGTAACCGCGCACCCGGGCGACCGCGTCCGTGCCGGGCTCACTGATTCGCCGTACGATCGTCCCGGCTCGGGTGGTGGGGCTCTCATCACCGACCGGGACGGCCGGGTCGGCGAGGGTACGCGCCGAGGTGTCCAGGCGCAGTCGCAGCACCCAGGCACCGATGCTGACCAGCCACGAGCCCTCCTCGAGGGTGACCGGCAGCGCCTCGTAGCGCGCCGGGGCGACCGGGAGGACGTGGGATGCCGTCTGCCGGACGACCTCCGCACGCACCGGTGTGCCAGGCGTTTGCGGCGCTAGGTAAACCCGGTAGGTCGTGTCACGGCTGAACAGTTCCCAGCGGTGGTGGACGTAGCGGAGACCCGCGCAACGCGGGGCGCGGTGCAGGGTGAGATCCTCGTCGCCGCTGAGCAGGCGGCGGTCCAGCCAGGTGATCTCATCAGGCCGACAGCTCACCCACTGGCCGAGCGCCGCCGACCACAGGAAAAGCTGACCCCTCACCACTCGTCGCCACTCCCGAACGACGGCCGCCCCTGGCGCGGCCGTTCGGTCTGCCAGGTTACCCGGCGTCAGCCGATCTCGACGCGGGACAGCGGCGCGTCGGGGTTTGCCCCCCAGCGGATCGTGTCGCCGTCGCTGAGCGGCTGCTCCCCCGCGACCGGCGCACCGTTGAGCGTGAGGCCGTTCCGGCCCTGGTTCGTGATCCACCAGCGGCCGTCGGAGAACGTGAACGTCGCGTGCTCTCTGGACACCGTCAGCACATCGGGGAGCGCCAGCTCAACGGGCCCGCGCCCGGCGCGGGCGCCGGACATGCGGGTTTCCGCCACCGAAGAGCCAGTGACCAGCCGCAGGACCGGGACGGGGGCGAGGCTCGGTTCCATGATCGTGACCATGCCCCCGCCGACCGTCAGGTTGAGGTCGGGCTCCCCCCAGTCACGGCGGCCCGGTTCGGCGTAGCCCCGCTGCGGGGTGGAGTAGGCCCAGTCCGGCGCGGCGTTCGGGTAATGATGAGGGTTGTCGTCGATGCTGACGGGATCCCCCTGCCGCAGGCGGTAGCGGCCCGGCGGGACGGATCCGGTAGCGATGACGTAGACCTGCGCTCCGCCTGCCCCGGTGAGGTGGGCGCCGTACTTGGCGACCTGCTCCTGGTAGACCTCGGTCACGCTCGCGCTGACCACGCCGAGTTCCATCCGCTCGCACAGCGAGTCGAGGTCATCGGGGTGCAGCTGCAGTTCGACGAGGTTCGGCGCGAGCAGCGTCCCGCTGGGCGTGACCACGAACACGTCGGGCAGATGGCGCATGGCGACCCGCAGCACATCCTGCCCGTCGCGCCACGGCCGGGAGGCCATCCGCCGTATCCACGGATGGTCCCGGGTGATGCCCATGGCCCGCAGGCCGCCCACGCCCGCGGCGGCCATGACCGCGATCACCATCAGCACCAGGGTGGCCGACACGATCGAACCCGTCACGAGCTCTAGGAACAGCCAGCACGCCGCGATGCCGCCCGCGACCGCCCAGCGCCGCCGGTTCCGCGGCCCCCGTGGAGCGCGCGTCGGCCGACGCTCCGCTGGCCTGCCTCCCGTCATCGAGCACCGTCCTTGACGAATTCGTTCGTGCTCTGATCGCCTAATCCGGCAGTCTTCGAGACTGAGGATGCGGGCCAGCGCCGCCGCCGGTCAACAAAACAGCCCCGACTTCCAGATATCTGGAAATCGGGGCTGCCATGACCAGCACCTGCGGGTTCACGCTTCCGCTGGCACCGGCACCTTGTCCAGGAAACCCAGGACCAGCGCCAGCCGCCCGTCCGCATCCGCCTGGGCCACGTCGAACCCGACCACGATCGCGTCGGCGCCGTCCGGCCCGAGCTCCCAGGTGAACCGGGCCTGGTCGTGGTGCGCGTCGACGGCGCCGGCCAGCCGGAACGTCATCCCGCCGAACATCGCCTGCGCGCCGGCGATGACCGCGTCGATCTGGTCCGGGCCAGTGACGTCAGCGAGCGGGTCGATGTACCGGCCGCCCTCGGACCAGACCTGGCCGATCAGGGCGCGCCGCGCCGACGGGTCGGTCTCATTCCAGGTGGCGATGTACTGCTCGGCGAGCTTGGTGAAGTCGGGCATGTCGGGTGTTCCTTTCCGGCGATGGCCGACGTCTGCCGCCGGCCGTGTGCTTCGAGCATCGGGCCGGCCGCCCGGATGGTCGATTACCTCGCGGGTAACGCCCATTACCCCGCGGGTAATCGCCGCCATGCGGGGCGTTGCCTAAGGTGGCCAGGGTGACCTCCACAACAGTTCCGGGGCTGTACGCCGGGGAGCCGACCTCGGTCGGCAGGCTGCTACGCGGCTGGCGGGAGCGGCGCAGGCTCAGCCAGCTCGACCTGGCGCTGCGAGCCGAGGTGTCGGCCCGCCATCTCTCGTTCATCGAGACGGGGCGGTCCCGGCCGACCAGCGAGATGATCATCCGCCTCGCGCAGCAGCTTGACGTGCCGCTACGCGAGCGCAACGTGCTGCTGCTGTCGGGCGGCTTCGCCCCCGCGTACCCGGCCAACGGGCTGGCCGACCCGCCGATGTCGGCGGTACACGAGGCGATCGAGCACGTGCTGCGGGCGCACGAGCCCTTTCCTGCGGTCGTCATCGACGCGCGCTGGGATCTCGTGGCGGCCAACGGCGCCGTTCGGTTGCTCACCGAGGAAGTCGCGGAAGCCTTGCTGGAGCCGCCGGTCAACGTCCTGCGGCTGAGCATGCACCCCGAGGGCATGGCGGCCCGCATCGTCAACCTGGCCGAATGGCGAGCGCACCTGCTGCATCGGCTGAACCACGACATCGATTCTTCGGGCGACGCCGCGCTCATCGCGCTGCGCGATGAGCTGGCCACCTATCCGAGCCCGCCGCCCGCAACCCGGCCGGACACCAGGGCGATCCTGGTTCCCCTGCGGGTGCGCGTCCGGGGGACGGTGCTTTCGCTGTTCAGCACGACGACGGTCTTCGGCACACCCCGCGACGTGACGCTGTCGGAGCTCGCCATCGAGTCGTTCTACCCGGCTGACGCGGCAACGGCCGCATTCTTGAGCGATACTCATTAGTCGCGTAACGACCTTCGCGAAGTCGAGTAGTGGCGCCCTGAACGCGGGACCTGCCGCCGGTGGAGTGGTCCTGCCGCATACTGGTCCGGTGGACCCGGCAGCTGATTCCGTCGGGGGGACGATCCAGCCCCCCGCGGGCCGCCACAGGCGGGCACGCCGCCCGCGGTTTGCCGGGCCGTCCGACCAGGCACTGCACTGGCTGGCCGGCTGGTACGCGATCGCCCTGCGCCTCGGCGGCGCGGTCTTGTTCACGGCCGTAGCCGTGCTGGCCGCGACGAAGGAGATCTCCGGCTGGTGGCTGGCGGCGCCGCTGACGGCGCTGTGCGTGTGGTCGGGCTTCTTCGCCTGGCGGGTCCGGCGGTCCGGGCTGACGCCGACCGTGGTACTGGTCGACCTTGCGGTTATCTCGGCCTTGGCGCTGGCGCAGCAGCACCTGGTCCCGGCCGCGCTGATCTCGGACAACACGACGTGGATGCTCCCGCTGGCCTGCACGTCGGTGTACATCCTGCAGATCGCGCTGCCGCCGCGGCTCGGAGTGCCTGGGGCCGCGGTCCTGGTCGTCGCCTATGGGCTCGGCGCCGGCCACCTGGCCGACGGCTTCCTGCTGGTGGTGGAGACGATCGTCGCCGCCGGGCTGGTCGCGGTGATCCGCGGCGGCGCGCGGCAAGCGGACGCGATCGTCGCCGCTGGCCTCGAGACCGAGCGGCAGATCCGGGCCGAGGAGGCACGGCGCGCTGACGAGCGGGAACAGCACCGCCAGCTGCACGACACCGTCCTGTCGACCCTCACCGTCGTTGCGGCCGGCGCCTTTGCCGGACCGTCCCGGGCGCTGACCGCGCAGGCGGCCCGGGACCTTCGCGTGCTGCAAGGGCTCGCCAGCGCTCCGGCCGTGCCGAGCCGGCTGGCGCCACTTACTGACCTGACACCGCAGCTGGAGCGGGCCGCGGCCAGCACCGATGACGTGGCCGTACGGTTGAAGCTCGTCCCGGTCACGCTGCCGTCTCCGGTCGCGGATCAGCTCGTCGCCTGCGTCGGTGAGGCGCTGCGCAATGTCGAGCGGCACGCCGGAACCGGCCAGGCGGAAGTGGCCGTCAGCGGCGGTGCCGGCTGGGCGGTCGTCAAGATCACTGACCGTGGTCGCGGATTCGACCCGGCCGCCACCCCGCCATCCCGCCGGGGCATCCGTGAGTCGATCACCGGGCGGATGCTAGCGGTCGGCGGCCGAGCCGCGATCGCCAGCCGTCCGGGCGCGGGCACCACTGTGACCGTGAGCTGGCCGGCATGACCGCCGTGCAGCCGAAGGCGCTGATGTCCGGCCGCTACCAGCGAGCCTTCACCATCGCGGTGGTCTTCCTGGTCGCGGGCTGGCATCTCGCCGGAGCGGGCGGCCAGCTGCTGCGTAACCGGTCGGCCTACGGCTCGTTCGCCTTCCAGGGCGCCATGTGGCTAGTCATGGCGCTGGCGATCACCGCCGGGTCGGTCCTGGTGCTGCGCGGAACGCCCGGCTGGCGCCCGGCCTGGGCGGTGGCCGTGATCGCGCTGGCCGCCAGCACGGCAGCGGCGGTGGCCAGCCCGGCCGGCCAGATGCTGGCGGTCAACTGGGGCTGGGGTAGCGCCGGCTGGGCGGGCGTGCTCGTGCTGCTCCGCCGTCGGTTCCATGAGCTGGCGTGGTTCCTCGCCGCCGAGGCCCTGGGCATCCTTGGCGTGCAGCTGCGGGACGGGCTCCACCGCGCCGACCTGGCTGGGTTCCTCGCCCTGCTGGCCTGGTCGACCGGTGCCCAGGTGGCTGTGGCCGCCGGGGTTAGGGCGCTGGATGTGGCCGCCGGCCAGGCCGCCGCGGCGGCGCGGAGTGAGGACGCCGCGCGCGAGCGAGCCGCCACCGCGGAGATCATCCGGGCCGCGCGGCTCGCGCGCTGGCTGGCGCTGCAGGAAAGCGCCGTCCCGCTGGTCGCCGAGCTGGCAGCCGGGACGGCCGACCCGGGCGACGCGCAGGTGCGCATCAGGTGCGCGGTCCAGGCGGCCCGGTTGCGCCGGCTGCTGGCCGAGGGCGATGAAGTACCCGGATCGCTGGTGCACGAACTGCACGCGAGCGCCGATATGGCCGAACGCCGCGGGGTGGCTGTCGAGATCGAGACGGCCGGGCTGCTGCCGCAGGTGCCCGGCCCGGCCCGCCGGGTGATCACCGACGCGGCCATCGCGATCCTCACCGCCGCGCGGAGCCGGGCACGGATCACCCTGGCGGCGGTGGCTGCCGGAATCGCCGTCAGCTTCGTCGCCGATACCGGCGCGGCCATTCACCTGCCCGTAGCCCGCGAGGGGGTCGCGATCGAACAGCAGCAAGACGGCGGCACGCTGTGGGCGGAGGCGCGATGGAACAGCCCGTGACGGTGGCGATCATCGAGGACCATCCGGTCGTCACGGAGGGGGTTGAGTCCTGGATCCGGTCCGATCCCGGCCAGCGGGTGCGGCTAGTGCAGATGGCGCGTGACCTGACCGGGCTCCGCACCGCACCGTCGGCCGATGTGGTCATCCTGGATCTGGAGCTGTCCGGCGAGCTCGTCACGCCGCAGATTCCCGGGCTGGTGGCAGCCGGATACCGGGTGGTGGCCTTCTCCGGGCACAGCGAGCCGGCGATCGTGATGGAGACGCTAGACAACGGCGCGCACGCCTACGTGTCCAAGGACGAGGGCCGCGACCATCTGGTCGAGGCCGTGCTGGCGGCCGCCGCCGACCGGCCGTACGTGACCCGGTCGCAGGCCCGGGCGATGCTGGCCGACCAGCGCCCGGCCCGCCCGATGCTGTCGCAGCAGGAGCGGCAGGCGCTGCTGCTGTGGTTCCAGGGCATGTCGAAAGAATCGGTCGGGCGGCGCATGTCGATCAGCGAGAACACCGTCCGGCAGTACATCAGCCGGGCGCGCGCAAAGTACGCGGCCAGCGGGCGGACCGCGCCGAGCAAGGACGCATTGCTCGCCCGCGCGATCGAAGACGGCGTGATCAAGCCGGGCGAGGTCACACCGTACAAGTCATTCGCCAGCGCCGCAGACAACCCACCCAGCCTGGGTAACCCGGACCGTTTGAATGGGCCGGGACACCCAAACCCCCCTCCGGGGCTGCCCTAGGTGAATCGGCCGCGTATAGACGCCGACCTGCATGGCCGGGCGCCGCGGCGTCATCAGATCGCGGGCTGGCGCACATTCAGCGTTCCGGATTGAGGGCCGCACTGTCACGACGCCCGATCGGGTGACACTGCTACGGGCTGCCCGGCTGGGTGGTGGCCGGCTGGGTGGTGGCCGGCTGGGTGGTGGCCGGCTGGGTGGTGGCCGGCGCGCCGAGCTGGACGAACAGCTCGAACGCCTCGGTGACGCCGCGGGTGTCGCGGGTGGCGAGCAGGTCGAGCAGCAGCCCGCGGGTGACGGCCATGCTCAGCCGCGCGGCGGCGGGTGCAATCACGGGGTCGGTTCCGCCCTGGGCGATGGCGGCCGTGAGCGGCTCGAGCCAGCCGGTCACCACGTGCTCGAGGAAGCCCTCGGTGCCCGGACGGCCGCGCAGGGCGTGCACGTACAGCTCGAAGAACAGCCGTTCCTGCGGCCACAGGGCCGGATCGCTGTACCGGGCCCAGAACCGGCGCGCGTCGTCCGCGCTGATCGCACCTGCGTCGCGCAGCGTGATGCGTTCGGCTTCCTCGACGGCCAGAGTGACCGCGGCGAGCAGCCCCTCGCGGGACCCGAAGTGATACAGCAACATCCGGTGGCTGGTGCCGATCGCTGCGGCCAGTTCGCGCAGGCTGAGGTCCGCGATCCCGCCCGCCATGGCGATGGCGACGGCGGAGGCGAGCAGCCGGTTCCTGGCTGAGGCCGGCTCGTTTGGTTCGGGTTCTTGCGGCCCGGTCATGGCTAAGCGTACCATTTGGTACATGTTCCATTTGGTACAGTCATCAGACCGAGTGCAAGTCGGGGCCGAGTCGGTCACTGGCGCCGCGCCGGAAGCCGTGTGGGCGCTGGTCGCGGACGCTACCCGCTACCCCCAGTGGGGACCGTGGAGCGCAGCCGGCTACCAGGGCACGGCCGGGCACGCTCTCGGCTCGGTGTACTGGCTGCGTTCAGCCAGCCGTGCCTACGGTCGCCACGTGACCTCGGTCGAGCGCGTCGAGGAGATCGACCAGAACTGTCGCCTCGTGTACACGGTGCTGGGCGGCATGCCGGTCCGCGGCTACCGGGGCGAAGTCGTGCTCACCCCCGTCGCCGAGGGAACCCGGATCAGCTGGACCGTCAGCTGGGACAAGACCTTGCTTGGCCGGCTGGTCTGGCGCGGGATGCGCGATTTCTTGCCCGGAATGCTCACCAGCCTGACGACCGCCGCCGACCGCGAAGGCGGCGTCTGAGCTCCACACATCTATGCCTTGTTCAGGCGCTGCCGTTGCTGTTCCTTGGCTGCCGACGGCTCCCGTTTTGGCTCATCCGGTTATGTCTGGTCTGATAGCGGAGCGGAGAGGGTCTTACCGTGGAGACAGACGCATGCCGGGACGCGTTGACGCGAACGTGGCCAACCAGGCGGCCCTACATCACGGGCCGACTACGGCTGGCGTTTACTTGCGCCTCCATTCTGCTAATAGCCGTAGTCAGCGGGTGCGGCGGGTCGCCGGCACCACCCGAGCCGGGAGGCAACTCCCCAACGGGCGGCCAGTCCGCCGCCACCGCACAGTCCCGCGCCGCGCCGGCCTGGGGCGCAGCGATTAACCTCGACAACCGCCAAGGTGGCGAAGACCCGACGTCGGTGTCATGCCCATCCGCAGGCTTCTGCATGGCCGTGCTCGGATCGGGCTACGCGGCTAGGTACGACGGAACTACATGGAGCAAGCCCACGAGGCTAACCTCCCCTGCCCGTGAGCCCGATTCCGTGTCATGCCCGACCGTCAGCTTCTGCATGGCCGTAGACGCGCAGGACTCATCCACCTTTGGGTTTAACGGCAGCACGTGGAGTTCCGCTCCTGCAATTAACGACCCTGTCCCGAGCACCCAAATGGGCATGGCATCGGTATCGTGCTCGTCACCGAGCTTTTGTGCCGCCGTTGACAACGGCTCCCACGCGTTCACGTTCAACGGGACCTCCTGGAGCCCTGCCACGGCCATAGATCCTGGCCGCGAACTGAGCACAGTGTCTTGTCCGAACGCCAGCTTCTGCGCGGCCGTCGACTACGGCCCGGACGTGGTCACCTTCGATGGCACCTCCTGGACTAAACCATCCGCCATCGACCCCGGCAGCTACCTACAGGCGGTGTCGTGCGCATCGCCCAGCTTCTGCGTGGCCATCGATCGCAAAGGGAACGCGTTCACGTTCAACGGCAGCACCTGGAGCACGCCCGTCAACGCCGATCCGAACGGTCTCACCATGGGTGAGGGCGGTATCTCCTGGCCGGTGGTGTCCTGCCCGACCAGTCACTTCTGCGCCGCCGTCGACGGCGCCAGCGGGAACGTGGTCACCTTCGACGGCAGTACCTGGACCGCGCCCGTCAACATCGACTCGGAGGCCGCTAAGTCGGTCAGCGGATCAGTCCTGATATTCCTCATGTCGGTGTCCTGCTCTTCCGCCGCGTTCTGCGTGGCCGGCGACTCCACGGGGGCTGCGTTCGTCCGAAGCTAATGGACGCGCCATCTTGCCCGGGAGCGTCCGGCGGTCATTATGTAGCTGAAGACGTGGCAATGCCGGCGTCCTGCCGGTCGGGGGTTGGGAGGCGGCGTGATCGGCCGGGACGGCGGGCTCGTGGTGCGTGACGTCGTGATCCGGGCCGTAGTGGTTCCGTTGCGACGTCCGCTGGCCACCAGAGTGGGAGATTTCCTGCGCTGGCCCCTACTGCTGATCGATGTGAACACCGAGCAGGGCATCGTCGGCCGCAGCTATCTGGCTCCCTATCTGGACCGGGCGGCCGCCGTGCTGCTTCCGGCGATTCGTGATCTTGGTGCTGGGTTGCGCGGGCGGCCGGTCACCCCAGCTGCGGCATATGAAGAAGCTCGCAGGTGGTTCGGCCTGGCTGGGTATCAGGGCCTGGCTATGGCAGCGGTGGCCGGGCTTGACACTGCGCTGTGGGATGCGCTGGCCAAGTCGGCTGGGCTGCCGCTGGCGCGGCTGCTTGGCGGGACCATGGATCCGGTGCCGGCCTACAACAGCAACGGCCTGGGGCTCATCCCGCCCGCCTCGGCTGGCGACGAAGCGCTGGAGCTGCTATCTGAGGGCGGGTTCACCGCATTGAAGGTACGCGTCGGGCGCGCCCTCGCGGCGGATGACGTCGCCGCGGTCCGGTCCGTCAGGGAAGCGGTCGGCCACGAGGTGGTGCTAGTCGCTGACTATAACCAGGGACTGGACCTGGGTGAGGCACTGG
Organism: uncultured Actinomycetes bacterium; assembly: GCA_963795795.1. Taxonomy (GTDB): domain Bacteria; phylum Actinomycetota; class Actinomycetes; order Streptosporangiales; family Streptosporangiaceae; genus Palsa-504. Next base: position 207,633 of record CAWCJS010000011.1, read on the forward strand.
AGCGCTGCCGGGCGCTGGACGCCGAGGGCCTGGCCTGGATTGAAGAACCATTGCGCTACGACGACCTTGATGGCCATGCCCGGCTCGCTCGTGACATCCTCACGCCGGTCATGCTCGGGGAGAACTTCTACGGTCCGCGCGCCATGTACCAGGCCATCCGGGCGCAGGCCTGCGACCTGGTGATGCCTGACTTGATGCGGATCGGCGGCGTGACTGGCTTTCTGCAGGCAGCCGCGATCGCGGATGTCGCTGGCCTCCCGATGTCATCCCATCTGTACCCGGAGGTCTCGGGCCACCTGCTACGCGTCACGCCATCCCGGCACTGGCTGGAATGGCAGGATTGGGCCCACCCGGTGCTGGCCCGCCCATTCGAGGTCCGCTCCGGCGCGGTGTACCTGCCAGACGTCCCTGGCAACGGCCTGGAATGGGACGACGATGCTGTCGCCCACTATCAGATGGAACTTTGACCCGCCATGTCGTGACAGCCGGTCATCTTGGGTTCGCGCTACGCCCAGAAATCCGCCGCGGCGGCGGGATCAGATGAGTAAGTCCAGACCTCGGTTACCTTGCCGTGCTCGGAGTGGATGACGTGGACAAGATTGAGCTGAAGATGCTTTCCCGACCGTTCGGCGCGCATGATGGCGAGTGCGACCGTGTGGTCATTGCTGACCAGGACGTCATGCAGTTCCGTTTCGACTGTGCCCCCGGACAGCTCGGAGATCTTGCCAAGTACCGCCATTACCTGAGTGATGCCTAAGTAGTCGCCGGCGAGCAGGCCCGTGCCGGCAACATGCCAGATGATGTTCTCGGCAAAGAACTGATTCTGCAGCGCGCTGAAGTCTCCTCGGCCGAATGCGGAGCTGGCCGCCCACGCCAGGTCCTCGTCTGGCTGCGTCATCGGACCTCCTGGAGGTCAATGTGGCGCACCAATCATCAACGCTCGTCGGCAGGCCGTCAAGGGGTCACTGGCGTAATTCGCCGGAACGCGCGATGGTCAGTGGACGGGAAGGCTCGTGCTAGATCAGGTCGGCCTGTATGGCGATCCCGGTCAAGTCGGCGCGGCAGTCCCTGCGATGCGTAGAGTCTGGCCATGCTGGACTCGCTGACGCTACCGCCGCTGCCGACGCTGCGCGGCGAGTGGGTGATCTTGCGTAGCCCCCGGGACTCCGACGTTGATGATCGGCTGCGCCATCCCATCGACCCGGAGGAAGAAGACGGCTACGGCTCGTCGTGGCGGCGGGAATGGGACGGCCGCCGCTACCACACCCGCGAGTATCTGACCGCCGCCAGTTCCCGTTCAGAACCCCGCAGCTACACCTGGATGGTCGAATACGACGGCCACTGCATCGGCAGCGCCGGTCTTGAAGTGAACCGTGAGCAGCACTGCGCGGAATACACGGTGGGCTTGTTCGTCGCTTCCCTGCGCGGCCGGGGATTGGGCCGTGAAGTTACCCGGCTGGTGCTGGCCTGGGCGTTTGATGTGCTGGGTGCGCACCGCGTTGAGTTGCAGGCGCTGGCCAGTAATAGCCGTGCCGTCAACTGCTACCTGGCCTGCGGCTTCCGTCAGGAAGGTGTCCGCCGGGAAGCTGAACTCTATCCTGACGGCTGGAAAGACTTCATCATAATGGGCATCCTGCGCTCCGAATACGCCGCCCAAGCCAGGATTGCTGGCCGGGCGGATTCTGCCCAATCTCCTACCGCATAGCCGACGGTTTACGGACCGTCACAGCTCAGCCGTTCTCCAAGACGGGGACTCAGTGGTTTCCGAGATCAATGGCCAGGACCTTGACCGGCCCCGGGGTGTATCAGTTCGGCCTACCCAGTCCTCCGTACAGGTGAATGCAAGAGGGCACCCCTTGCGCTGGAACACGATTCCTTCGTTATGGTCCTGCGGCCGTCGGCGCCGGGCGGTTGCCGCGCCGCGCACGCGTGACCGTTCCGGTAGCGGGGCAGATGCCGACGCCTGTACATCAGGGGTGTGTTGTGAGCAGTGGGAAGCCGCGCAGGCGTCAGAAGGCAGTGCTTCGCCTGGAGGCGACGCGGGCCGCCGCCACCATCGTCTACGCGATTCTGGCCCTGATAGCTGTAGCGGTATGCGCGTCCGCTGCCTGGTTTCACGAAAACCCCACGCGGATACCGAGCCACGTCCCGGCATCAGCGCCTGCGATCGCCGCGATCGCCGCAGCCATCCTGGCGCTGATGCTGTTGACTGGGGCGGTCGTTAACGGCAGGCGGTGGCACCTGGCCCGCGCCGTCGAGCGCCTTTCGACCAATCCTTATCTCGTGCGCTGCCTGCCGGGAGATAGCCCGCCTGAATTGCTTCCGAGGGCGCACCAGATTCCGCCGCTTGCGGTGGAGCTTGTCAAGCCGCGGAGACTTCCCAGGCCGCGGCGGCTTCGCCGCGTCACTGCGGCCGCCAATGTCACCGGCGATCGGCCGCTCTCGATCGCCTACCTCCGGCTATTCCAGAACCAGGCCCGGACCTTTACGTTCATTCAGGGCGCATGGCGCGAATTCGGCCACGTGCACTTCCTCCGGAGCGCGGCATCGGTGACACCCGCCGAATTCCGGCACGCGAAGAGCACAGGAAACCCGATCGGAATGTTCCTGACCTCGCGGGAGCAGTTCCTGGCCGAACTCTCCAAGCCGCCTCCGGCCCCCAGTGACAGGCACCGGCAAGTCTTCAGGAACATCGCGCCGCGCCCCATCAAAGTATGGGACCGGTACGGCGGCTACCTGCCGACGGGATATCTGTGTCATGGCACGATCTGGAAACTGGCAGTTGACGAGCTCCTCCGTTATGCCGATCTCGTGGTCCTCGACTTGTCCGGGTTCACCTCGCGCAACCTGAGTACCGAGTACGAGCTGCAGCGCGTCATCGATCGTGTCCCCGTAGAGCGCGTGATATTTCTCGCTGACGGATACAGCGACCGCCAATTCCTCGGCAGCCGGATCCAGTCCGCATGGCACAAGATGGCGACTGGGTCCCCCAATTCCGGGGGGCAGCCAAGAACCGTGTACCTCTCGGTCACTGACCATTACCGTCAGCCCCAGCGAGCGCCGGTGATCGCCGGGGCACCGGGTCAGGGACAGGTGGTGATACAGCAGGCCCCCGGACCGGTCCGGCTAGAAGCCAGCCGAAGACAATCCCGCCGACTGGCCGCCGCAGCTCAAAGACGGGTGTTCCAGGCCCGGCAGGCCCCGCCCGTTCCTGGCGTTCATCGTCCCGATGAGCCTTGGTAGACGAAGCCCCAGCCGGGCATAAGCTGGGCCCTCAGATCTGGTCATTCTGCACGCTGATCGCGGTGGAGGTAGGCCAGCGGCGCGCAGGTTATCGTGTCGGCCTGGCCAGCGCCCGGCCTTGATGGCACGATTGCGGCATAGTGGGCGCGGGCGGCCTTAACCGGCCTAGGGCTGCCTGGCGAACCGCAGGAGGTGTCGGCGGTACTCCGGTCGGCCAAGGGAGGGGTCAATGACCACCAGCGAACCTGTTCACACCGAGTCTCAGACGCACACGTGGACGATCGACGTGCCCAATCACCCGACCCGGGCGGATTCGCCTGAGTACGTGGCGGCGCGCCAGAAGATGAACGAGATCGCGGGCCAGGCCGTGGGGTTGATCTACGGGCCCGGACCGTTTGATGACCATCACGGTGGTGCACTGTGGCTTCAGGACGCCCAGGGCTGGTTCATGGTCCGCAACCTCGCCGGGATCGAATGGTCGGCGCAGTTCTGTGCCGACCCCGCCAAGGTCGACCTGCTGCGGCAGAACGCCAAGCGGCTGTATGACCTGGTTGCCCCGCAAGTCAAGGCGCAGCTCGACCCCGATGGCCTGCTGGACACGCCAATCCAGGACGCCGCCGGGGTTGGGAAGTGGACTGACTCGATCTTCAACGCGGGGGTGCCGCTGCATCCCGGTTTCCACACTGGCGTGCTGCCGGCGGCTGGTGCGCCTAGTCCTGCCGCTCCGGCAAACCCGCAGCCGGGCGCAGCCGGTGCGCCCGCCCCCGCCGCCCCTGCCGCCGCCCCTGCTGCGGCGGCAGACTCGCAGCCAGGCGGGGTGCACAACTACCCGACACCCATCGCTGACATCCAGCTGTTCAAATACGACGACTTCCAGCTATGGGTCACCGACGAACAGGGCAACCCGGCCGCGGTCGCACCCGTCGCCCAGCGCGGCAGCGGCGACGCCAGCGTCCATGTGCTCTACGCCACGCCAGGGTCGCAGCTAGCCCAGCAGAAGCAGGCGGCCGAGCAAGCAAGCCGCCCGCTCATCCTCGGACCAGGCCACCCGCTGTCAAAGCAGGCCTACCAGAACCAGTAGCCCAGGCACCGTCGGCGCCGGACATCGTTCAGCCTCATTTGCGCGCCCAGCAAATGGACTGTAGCCCGCTCGAGCATTGCGTGGCGTCAGAAGGACCGGCCAGGGTTGAGGATGCCGGCCGGGTCGAGCGCTGTTTTGATCGCCTGGTGCACGGCCAGCGACGCGGGTCCGAGCTGCTGTCGCACCCAGGCCTGCTTGAGCACCCCGACGCCATGCTCACCCGTGATGGTCCCGCCGAGCATGCGCGCGTGATCGCAGAGCCGTTGACCTGCCGCCATGGCACGGGCCACGGTCTCGGCGCCCAGGTCGGGCAGCATCAGCACCGGATGCAGGTTGCCGTCGCCGGCGTGCGCGACGGTCGCGATCGGGATGCCGGTGTCCGCGCTCACCTCCTGGACGGCCGCGAGCATCTCCGCCAGCTGCCCGGGCCGGACGCAGACATCTTCGATGACCGTCGGTCCTGCGGCCATGACGGCCGTGCCGGCCAAACGGCGCGCCTCAAGGAGCAGGTCCGATTCCTCGGCAGTCGTCGCCTGGACTACGAGGTCGGCACCTGCCTCTTCGCAGCAGCGGGTCATCCGCCGGACCTCATCATCGGCCGCGGCACCGTCGGCCTGGCCGATGAGCAACCCGGCGGCGCAGCGGTCCAGGTCCATCCGCCGGTAGTCCTCGATCGCGTTGACCGTGGCCTGATCGATCAGCTCGAGCAGGCTAGGCACGACCCCGCTGGCCTGAATGGCATCCACCGCGTGGCCGATTGCGGCGAGCCCTGGAAACGACGCGACAAACGTCACCGGGTCGCGCGGCGGGCGCGGTCGGATTCGCAAGGTGGCCGACGTGATGACGCCGAGGGTCCCTTCCGACCCGATGAACAACGAGGTGAGGTCGTATCCCGCGACATCCTTGCGGGCGCCGCTGCCGGTGCACAGCACCGTGCCATCGGCAAGGACGATTTCAAGGCCGAGCGCGGAATCCCGGGTCACGCCGTACTTGACGCATCGCATGCCGCCCGCGTTGGTGGCCAGGTTACCGCCGATCGTGCAGATCTCGAAGCTGCCGGGATCGGGGGGGTAGAACATCCCGGCGGCCGCGGCCGCCCGGCCCACGTCGGCGTTGAGGACCCCGGCCTCGACGACGGCGTACTGATGCCTCGCGTTGATCTCGCGGATGGCGGTGAACCGCTCCAGGCTGAGCATAAGACACCCGTCGATCGCGTTCGCACCGCCGGAAAGCCCGGTACCCGCGCCCCTGGGCACCACGGGAACCGCGTTCTCGGCCGCCCACCGCAGCGTGCTGCTCACCTCCGCGACGGTGCCTGGCCGGACGACAGCCCGCGGCCGACCCGCGGGAACGGTGGCCGCACGGTCACGCCGGTAACCCTCGATGACCCCGTCATCGGTCACCACGGCGCCCGGAGAAAGCCGCCGCGCCAGATGCGCCAGGTCGCCGCTCATCGCCCCACCCAGCTCACGGTCACCGTCCCAGGCTAACCATCCCGTCGCCCGCCCAGGCAGCATCCCGCCACAACGACCACCCCGTCACTACCAGCCGAACTTCGCCTAGGAGATCCGAAAGCCCTCGCCCGGCATCTTGCCCAATCACATGACGCATATCGGGTAGGGCTCCGTCCGAGGATCCAAGATTGTTGCCCGAGGGCATGCAAACCTCCGGCACTCCGCTGGATGGCTAGGGTGCCGCGGTTAGCTCTGGGAAGCCTCCGCGGCCTTCACCAGGCCGGCCACGATGACCGGGTACAGGTTACGCAGCGACGGGTAGACCAGGCGGCCCATGATGGTCCGGTCCCACGATGCGCCCCAGCGGATGAGGGTGCCGTCGGGTGACGGGGTCAGCGTGACCTCGGCCCGGTAATTGCGCACCGGGATTCCGCGCAGGACGGTGTAGGCCAGCCGCTTGCCAGGCTCGACGTCGAGGATTTCCTCAACCGAGACCGGGTACCGGAACCCGTAGCGCTTTGACCCCTCCAGCCAGTAGACAGCGCCCTTGCCGTTCGCGGCCGCGTCGCCCTCGCTGCGGTAGCCGGCCTTGCGCCATGGTCCCCACTGCGGGTACACCATGACGTCGCTGAGCAGGGACCAGACGACCTCGGGCGGCACATGGGCGGTCTGCTCGGCCGCAGCTTCCACCTTGCGCATAGACAGGTTCTACCGCCCGCGGGTCAGGCCGGACAAGAGCAATCCGGGCCTGATCACCCCGTCGCGGCCCTCTCGCTGCTCTGGCCGACTGTGGTCGGGGCGGCGCAGGTCGCCGGTGCAGATCGCGCCGGGTGTCGTATAGCGCCTGTCGATGACCAGGATCGGCGTGCTGCGGGCGGCGATCTGCTGGGCCTCGCGCTGGTCGGTTCTCGGCCTGGCTGCGGTGGCGCTGGTCGCTCAGGACCGCGGTCGCTTCTTGCCGGTCGGGGCCGATCTCGACGGCGATGGCCGGGAAGTCAGGGGCGTCCAGACCTCGCGGTCCTGCCCGAAAGGGGCGTGGCTTACCGCGGGCTGCCGGAACAAGGCCGTCTACGACGAGAGCGCCGGTCGCCGCGACCGGGACCGCGCCCCGGTCAGGGATGGATCCCGTCGCCCGCGGAGCCGACCGCCACGGCAGCCAGCTCGCGCTGCTGCCAGCGGCGTGGGGGCTGGCCGTGATGCCGGCGGAATGCCGTGGCGAAGGCGTAGACGGTTGAGTAGCCGGTCTGAGCGGCGATCTCAGCTATGGGCGCTTCTTGGGCGAGCAGCAGGTCGCGGGCGAGGGTCATCCGCCAGTCGGTGAGGTAATGCATCGGTGCCTGGCCGAGGGCCTGGTGGAAGACGCGGGCGAAGGTGGCGCGGGACATGTTGCACAGCCGGGCCAGGTCCTCGACAGTCCACGGTTTGGCGGCGGTGGCATGCACCGCCTCCAGAGCGGGAGCCAGCCTGGGGTCGGCGGCCGCGCGGAACCAGGGCGGGGCGGTCTCGCTGCGGGCCAGCCCAGCCCGCAGGCCGAGGACTACGAGGACGTCGAGCAGCCGGTCTAGGACGGTCTGCTTGCCCGGTTCGGCCAGCAGCATCTCGCGTGACAGCAGCGTGACCACCCGGTGGATCGGGTCGTCCACGCTCGCGGGCAGTGACAGCACCGGGGGAAGCGCCGCCACCAGCCCGCGGCCGATGTCGCCCGCGAAGCGGTAGGCGCCGCACAGGAACACGGCGCCGCCGGGAGTCGATAGGGCGCCGTCGTCGGCGGGAAGCGAGCGGAACTCACCCGGCAGGACGCAGCGGGCGCCCGGCTCGTGGGCGATGAAGTGATCGGGCCCGCCCCGGACCAGGGCCAGGTCGCCGGGCGCCAGTTCCAGGGGATCGCCGCCGTGACCGGTCCACAGCCAAGCGCGGCCCCGGACCACTGCATGGACGGCGAGCTGGATCGTACCGGGGAACCGAATGCCCCACGGGGGGACCGCGGCCGACCGGGCGAAGACCCCGCCCGATGCGCGGGCCCGGATCAGGTGCTCCTGCAAGACGTCCACTAGATGAGTGTGTTGCGCAAAGTAATGAGCGTCAAGATCATTGAAGCTCTCACTCTGCCAAGTCACCATGAATGCATGAACCGAACAGATACCAACCAGGTTCTCGTCCTCGGAGCGACCGGCAAGACCGGCTCGCGGGTCGCGGAGCGGCTGTCCGCGCACGAGGTCAGCGTCCGGACCGCCGCCCGGTCCGGGGCCGACGCCCGCTTCGACTGGGACAACCAGGCCACATGGGAACAGACGCTGCGCGGGGCCACGGGGCTATACCTCGTCTCGCCGATCCTCCGCATCGACTTCGCCGACCTGGTGGGCCGGTTCCTCGACCAGGCCGAGCGGGCCGGGGTCCGTCACGTCACCTACCTCAGCGCCTACGGCATGGAGCACGCCCCGGCCGAGGTGGCGCTGCGCGCGGTCGAGCTGGACCTGGCCGCGCGCGGCTCTGTGACCAGCACGGTAATCCGCCCGGCGTGGTTCATGGAAGACTTCAGCGAGACGTTCCTCCAGCCGGTGAACGACGAGATCGTCGTGCCCGCCGGGGACGGGGCCGAGGCCTTCGTCAGCGTCGAGGACATCGCCGCTGTCGCCGCCGTGACCCTGACCGAGCCCGAGACGCACGCCGGGCGCGCCTACGCCCCGACCGGCCCGCAGGCGCTCACCATGGCCGAGGCAGCCGCGATGATCTCCGCGGCGGCGGGACGCACGATCACCTACCGGGATACCGACCGCGAACAATGGATCGCCGCCATTGTCAGCACCGGGATCCCGGCCGAGTACGCCGCGGTCCTGCGTCCCCTGACCACCGCCGTGACCAGCGGCAACGGCGCCCGCCCGAACAGCGACGTCCTCAAGGTAACCGGTGCTGCGCCCATTACCTTCGCCGAGTTCGCCGCCAGGACCGCTCCGGCCTGGAAGTAACGGAAGGAAGGGAAAGCCCTCATGAAGAGGCCCATCGCCAGACTTGACGACTTCGCTGCGCTCGACCCATTCTTCCGCATCATCGAGCAGGGCCTAGATGGCCTAGCCGGGCCCGGCCACTTCTTCGACCTACTCGCCGAGGATGCCATCTTCGAGTACGTGATCACGGTCCCCGGCTACCCGCGCCGGGTCGAGGGCCGCACCGCGGTCGCCGAGCTATACCGGCCCTACGGCGACGCGCTCCTCCTGGACCGCTGCTACGACCTGGCCGCGCACTACGACCCAGCCCAGGGCACGGTCGTCCTGGAGTACGCCTCCGCGGGCAAGGTCGTGGCCACCGGCGCCCCCTACGGCAACCGCTACATCTCCGTCCTCACCCTCCGCGACCGCGAGATCGTCCACTGGCGGGACTACCTCGACCCTATCGCCGTCTTCGACGCACTCGGCTGGCCGCCTCGCTGAACTCTCCGAACACCGTCCCGTTCGGTCTTCAACAGACGTTTATCCCGAACGGGACGATGGTGACTGCACCCGGGGCGGCAGCCTGCCTGCAGTCTGTCTTTCCGGATGTGTGGGTTCCTGGCCGGCACCGGCCATGCCCAGCCCGCACATCGGAGCACGCACGCCAAGCGCCGTCCCACGCGGCTGCACTCTGCTGGCTCGGCTCGGTTACGGCAGCGCCGGACGGGATGCCCTGAGCATCGCCGACGACCAGCGTTCACCACCTGCGTTCGGCGCATAGTAGGCGTTATGATCCCGTGCTGGTTGCCGGCTCATGGCACCAATGCCCGTGACCAGGGCCTCTGACCTGCGCCCCGACCGCAGACCGCGATGATCATGGCGCGGTCGCGCGGGCGCCGCATCTCGAATGGGTCGGCGTCCGGCTGTTGGCGGCGTTCCTCGGCGAGGCAGAGTATGTAGCCTAAAAATCACCCGAGCCGCTGGCGCCCGTTTCGTCGAGGGCGGCGACGAATTCTGCTATCGCCTCGGCGACCGCGCCAGGGGCGCGCCGGGGCAGGTGATGGCCCGCGTCCGAGATGAGCCGCAAGCGGGCGTTGGGCAGCTCGCTGACCAGCCGCTCTGCGGTCATGATGGGCACGATCTGATCGGTCGGGTCGGCGAGCAGCAGCACCGGTACCTCGATGGACGGCAGCGCGCCCTCCAGTTCGGCGAGCTCGTTGAGCAGCGCCCGCTGCTCGGTGAGGAAGGCGCGCCACCGCGGCTCCGCGCCGACGTGCTTCTCCCCCCAGACCTGCAGGCTGAGGTGCTCGCCGGGGCCTAGCGGCCGACCTTCCCGGCCGCTCAGCCAGGCGAGCCGGACGCGGGCGATCCACGGCGTCCACCGCCACATGACTTGCGCGGCCAGCGGGCCGAGGACTGGTGCGGCGAGCAGCCAGTCCACGATGCCGACGGAGCCAGGGCCGACGCCGGCCAGCAGCACCACCGCCTTCACGCGGTGCGGGGCCAGGCGCGCCGCCAGGAGCGCGGCACCGCCGGCCCAGGAATGGGCGACCAGAACGGCAGCGTCCACGCCCCGTTCGTCAAGGTCATCAAGGATCACCTGGGCGTTGACGGTGAAGCCCGCGGCGTTGCGCTGGCTCGCGCCGTATCCGGGACGGTCCTTTGCCGCCGCGTGCAGGTGAGCTGGCAGACACGCCAGGACGGCGTCCCAGTCGGCGGCGCTGCCGGGCTGGCCGTGGAGCAGGACGAGCTCATGCACATGAGGCGCTGTTTGCGGCACTGGCTCGGCTGATGGCTCCAGCGCAGGCTCCGGCGCAGGCTGCGCCGCGGGCCTGCGGGCCTGGAGGAACAGCACGAAAAGCCACCCCAGCGCGGCGTTGAGCCAGAAGCTGATCAGCCGGTACAGCACGGCCGCGGCGACGGCCTGGCGGACATGCATGCCAGATGCGACCAGAGCCAAGCTGATCGCGCCCTCGGTGATGGCCAGGCCGCCGGGGGTGAGGGACAGGCCTTGCGCGCCGACTCCCGCCGCGTAGACCAGGAGCAGGTCGTGCCACGGGACGCGAGCACCGACGGCGATGATGGCGACGGTCAGTACCCCCGCATCGGTGAACCAGTTAAGCAGCGAGTCACCGAGTGCCAGCGCCCAGTCAGACGTCCGGAGACGGAGGGCGCCGAACCGCTGGACCCAGGCACGGAGGGCCAGTCTCGGGTCGGTGGCCGGCCAGCGCAACAGCCGCGCGCCCTGCGTGAGTGCCTGGGTCAGGAAGTTCTCCAAGACCTGGCGCACGGGAGGGTAGCGGGCCGCGACCGCGATGGTAGCCGCGACGGCCGCGGCCAACGCGAGGGCGGGAACGGTGATCGCCAGCGCCACGGTGTCACCGGACGCCAGGCCGCCGGCCGCTAGGACAAGAACCCAGGCGGTGGTGGAGATCACGCCACCGGCCAGCAGCGTCCAGCCGGCGCCCACGGCGCCGGCGCCGGACCGGGTGAAGCGGCGGAAAAGGTAGGCTGCGGCCAGGCCTGGGCCGGCGAGCGGAACGGAAACCGACATCGCGTTCGCGGCGTAGACAGTGACCAGCATCTCGGACCGCTTCGGCCTGACCCGGCCCGCCTTGAGAAGCCGACGGAACATGGCGGCGAAGGCGGCTACCGAGATGACCTCGAGCGCGATGCCGACCGCGAGCCAGGTCCAGCGGACACGGGCCAGCTCCTTGAGTGCCGCGGCCACGTCCGAGTTCTCGGCCGCGGCCGCGGCCGTCAAGAGGCCGACGGCCACGATCGCGACGGCAGCCGGGACCACCGCTCGCGACCATCCTGACCTGCCAGGGCGACTGGCCAAGCTCTCGATCACCGGCGCTGTTCCTCCCGGTCAGCCTCCGTTGAAGGTCGCACGTCAGGTGCGGAAAACTACCGCTTTCTACCGATACCCGAAAGATCGTCCGCGCAAGCACATCGGCTGGCTCCGCGTGGACCACCGCGCGCCGCCGAGGTACGGCTTTGGCTGGAAACTGTCACAACTACCGACCGGAACGATGATGGCTCCTGCCTGCCCCCAGCCAGGCGCCGCGGAGGGTGAGCCTGTCTGCTTCAGGCGCTGCCGTTACTGCTCTTTGGCTCCGCACAGCTTCTCGTAATGCTGAAGGTGTGATCGAATTTAGTGCTCTGACCTGCTCCCCGACCGCGACTCGAACGCGCGACCTACTGCTCGGGAGGCATTACTGTAACACTGCCTGACGTCGCCCCTTATGGCCTGACGCGCCGTTTCGCTGAAGTGATAATGGCTAGATGTGGCCCGACGCGGCCCTGTACCTGTGGTCGTTGGCTCCCAGTTTGGCTCCCCGAGATCTGATTAGCAACGCTAATGTTCGGACGATCGGGACCCTCTATTCCTCTATCGAGTGCGTTCGAAGATCTACGGATCGCTCGCCGGAGCGGCGCCGGCATGAGGACTCAGTCTGCTATCATTGCTAGCATCAAGCGGAAGGGGTGATCGCGCTGTCCGCGCTAAGCATCCGAAACCTTGATGACCGGGTCAAGGAACGGCTCCGCGTCCGGGCCGCCCGCCACGGCAGATCTATGGAGGCCGAAGTCCGCGCCATTCTCACCGACGCCGTCGCCGAGCCCGGCGAGGCCCCGGGCCTGTTCCAGACGATCATGGACCGCTTCAGCGAACAGGGCGGCGTCGAACTCGACCTTCCCGCGCGCGCCACCCGGCCCCGGGCAGCAGAATTCGGCTCGTGATCGTCGTCGACACCAACGTGGTGTCCGAACTGATGCGGCCCTCGCCCTCCACGCGGATCCGGGACTGGGTCATCGCGCAGGCACCCGGAGAGCTATACACCACAGCGGTCACCGTCGCCGAGATCCGATACGGCCTCGAGCGGCTGCCCGACGGGCGCCGGAAGGACACCCTGCTGGCTACAGCCACGGACGTGTTCGCCTCCTTCAGCGAATTCATTCAGCCCTTCGATGCCGATGCCGCGGTCTGGTACGCCACGATCGTGGCCCGACGCGATCGCCTCGGCCTTCCCATAGACGGCTTCGACGCGCAGATAGCCGCCATCTGCCGGACCCGCGGCGCGGCCCTGGCCACACGCAACGCCAAAGACTTCCGGGAAACCGGAATCGACGTGATCGATCCGTGGCACGAAGGCTGACATGTCGATCACCCAATGTCATCGACAGCATGAAGGGCAACCGCGCAAGTAGCCGCCGTTATGCCGCCAGCTGCAGGGTCTGTGGAGTGGTGTCCATGCCGCGCCGGAACGGGGATTCTGCGCGCATGCCGGTCAGCCCAGGACGTGGGGGTTGTCGCGCGCCAGCGGCCGGGTTCGGGGAATTGCCACTATAGCGGTCAACTTCTGGCGGGTCTGGCCCCGGCTTCGGCCAGGCTAGTGCGCAAGTCAGCCGGTGCCGTTGATGGCTCAGAGGGTCCGGCGAAGTTCGTCGGTGGAGGCCGCGGGTGCCGTTGATGGCTTCGAGGGCCTGGCGGAGTTTCTCCGGGGACGGGGCGGCTGCGGTGATGGTGCGCGGGCCCGGCGAGGAGGGCACGTTCACGATCTGCTCGTTATGGCTGGTCTCGGCGCTCACCGAGATCGGGAGGCGAGCCGCGCCCCAGGGCGCTGTGCGAGAAGCTGCCGGCCTGCGCCAGCCCGCTGCTGTACGCCCGGGAGATCGAACCGCACGACGGCTGGCACGTTGGGAACTTCCCCCAGGTCTTCTCGGACCTGGCGCTCATCAACGCGTGCGTGCACCTGATCCGCGAGGAGCGCATCGCCGCCGGGTAGGTCATACCGAGATCATGAAGGAGATCATCGGCCGCGGCCTCGGCGTGTAGGCCCTGAACAAGTGCTTCCGCCGCAGGAGGAGCCGGAGGCGAACCTTCGGCCCGGGCCGTCGGTTCACCGATCCGCCTGCCTTTCCTGACTGCTGTAGTCGTCCGGCGCGGGTGGATCGGGGTGCCGGTCCGCAGGAGGCGACTGCGAGATTCGGGCGCCTTGCGGTGCGCTCGCCTCGACCTCCTCGTCCTTCCGCCTTCTCGGCATCGGGACGGATTTACCTGGGCCGTCCCAGCTGGGTGAGGGCTCAGTCGTCCCTGCATCCTGCTCGTCCGCAGCCGCGGGCTCTCCGCCATCGGCGGCCGCGGCCGCCGTGCTCCCCTCGAGCTGCAGCCGGGGCACGATGGGCTCGAGCCAGCGCGGCATCCACCAGGCGGCGCTGCCGAGCAGGGTCATGACCGAGGGCACCAGCACCATGCGGACCAGTGACGCGTCGATGAGCACCGCGAAAGCCATGCCGATCGCCAGCATCTTCACCGTGGGGTCGGTGTCGAGCACGAAGCTGGTGAACACGACGATCATGATGGCGGCCGCGGTGGTGATGACCTTCGCGGTCGCCCCGATCCCGATCGCGACGCTGCGCTTGGCGTCCCGTGTGGTAATCCAGGCCTCGTGGATCCTGGACAGCAGGAAGACTTCGTAGTCCATGGACAGGCCGAACACGATGCAGAACACCAGCATCGGCACGTACGCCGGGATCGGCAGCGTGGTGTGCACCCCGATGAGGCTCGCGCCCCAGCCCCACTGGAAGATGGCGACGATGACGCCGTAGGCGGCACCGATCGACAGGATGTTGAGTACCGCCGCCTTGGCGGGAATCACCACCGACCGGAACGCGGTGGTGAGCAGGATGAACGAGATCGCGATCACGGCCAGGATCAGCCACGGGATCCGGCTGGTGAGCTGGTGGGTGAAGTCGGCGTTGCCCGCCACTGTGCCCGTGACGTAGCTGGTCGCGTGCTCCTTGGGCAGCACGTCGTCGCGGAGCGTGGTGACCAGGTTGGTGGTGGCCGTGGCCTGCGGCCGGGTGGTCGGGATCACGGTGAGCACCGCTATCGTGCCGGCCGGGTTGAGCGCGGGCGGGCTGACTGACGCGACACCCGCGGTGTTGCCGATATCGGAGCTCATGGTGTCCAGCAGCGCGCTGTTGTCCTGGCTTGACTGGTGCGGCAGCTGCACCACCACGGTCAGCGGGCCGTTCACCCCGACCCCGAAGCCGTCAGAGAGCAGGTCGTAGGCGCGGCGGCTGCTGTCCGACGTCGGGTTAGTGCCGTTGTCGGGCTGGCCGAGCGTCATGGACAGCAGCGGTATCGCCAGGACGGCGAGCACCACGACGCTGATTACGGCCCACGGCCACGGCCGCTGGCTGACTTTCCTGCCCCAGCGAGCGAACGCGCTCTGCTCGTGCCGTTCGTGCGTGGCGGCGGCGGTGGCCGCCGCCTGCTGCTGGACGGAGATCCCTTCCTTCCTGGCGCGCAGCCTGGCGGTCAGGGCACGGACGTTCAGCCCCACCACGCCCATCCGCGCGGGCACCAGGGTCAGCGCCGCCAGCATCGTGATCGCCACGACGATCGCTGCGGCCAGGCCCAGCGCCCCCACGAAGGCGACCCCGGCGATGTACAGGCCCAGGATGGAGGTCACGACCGTGCTGCCCGCCACCACGATCGCCGCGCCGGAGGTTCCCACCGCGAGCCGTGCGGAGGCGATGACTGCCATGCCGCTGTCCAGTTGCTCACGGTGGCGGGCCATCAGGAACAGCCCGTAGTCCACCGCGACCCCGAGCCCGAGCAGCGTGGCGATCGTCGGGGCGGTGGTCGGGAACGTGGTGGACGACGCGAGCAGCCCGAGCAGCGAGAGGCCGGCGCTGACGGCGAACACCGCCGAGAGCAGTGGCACCGCGGCCGCGAGCACCGAGCCGAACATGAACACCAGCAGCAGCAGCGCACAGCCCAGGCCGATGGCCTCAGAAGCCAGGTCACTGGTCTTCTGCCCGATCTCCCCGGCCCCGGCGCCGTAGGAGATGCTCAGGCCGGCCTTCACGGCGGGCGTGACCGCGGCATTCAGGCTGTTCAGGTACGCGCTGTCGAGGGAGTCCGGGTTGATGTTCCACGACACGCTGGCGTACGCGATCGTGCCGTCCGTGGAGACCGCGGCCGACTGGGGCGAAGCGAACGGGCTGACCGCCTTGATGACGTGCGGCAGTTTGGCCACGTTGGCGGTCGAGGCGTTGACCGCCGTCTCATCCGCCGCCACGGTGCCGGTGCGGGCCTGGAAGACGATCTGCCCTCCGTACCCGCCCTGCTGCGGCCAGGAGCTGTCCAGCAGGTTCAGGCCATCCTGGGAACCGCTGCCGGGCACCGTGTAGTTGTTGACGTACGCGCCACCCCACACATGGCTGGCCCCGACCAGGGCGCCCAGGATAAGGAACCAGCCGATGATGACCCACCAGTGCCGTTTCGCGGCGAATTCGCCCAGCCCTTCGAGTACCCGGTTCACAGCCCAACCCCCTCTTGATGGCGGGCCCCTAGCCCGCTTTTCCGTACCGCCGTGCCGTCAGCAGCGCGTACCCGCCGTCAGCAGCGCGTGGCACGGGAAGTTAGGCGCAATCACTAACCCGGCAGCCCACGATCCCCGCGATTGGCCCCCGAATTCTGCCCGACTACGAAGAGTATGCGCCCTCATATGCGGCGCTAAACCCTCGCTTCCGCAGTTATGCCGCGAGTTCTGCCACGTCAGGCAATGACGCTGATTTTTCCCGGGATGCTGGCCGGAAAGGGCGTGCTTCTTGCGTCCGAATACTACTCTATTGCCCAACTACAGGACGATTTACCAGCTAAAGGACATCACAGTCTGGGCGCGCCGCAATAGCGGCTCGTTAACTATCGCTGTAACCTGCCGGATAGCCGATGCCGACGGCCAGCGTCGCGCATTCCGGGGGCTCGGGGGGTCACTCGCATGACGTTCTCAGGCGAATCTCGCCTTTCCCTTCTCTTTGCGGCACGGAAGGGGCACGCCATAATCGCCGTCGGGGCGTTGACGGCGGTCACGGTTGCCCTCGCCGCCGGTTCGCCGGCCGGTGCCGCACCCGCGCCTGAATCCGGCGGCGGCGGTGTCCACGCGGCAGTGACGGCGGCCACGCTGCCAACGGCGTTTCCCGGCTGCTCCTGGCCGCTCGAAACCACGCCGTCCAAGGTGAACGTGGCCGCGCCGGACCCGTATGCGACCTACTGGACCACCCCGTTCATCGCCAGCGCGGGGAATTCGCTGACCATCAAAGGATCCTTCCCGACAAGCCGGTTCATGTCGTTTACCGTCTATAACGACTCCTTCCAGGATTTCACCAACACCGTCGACGCAAGCAGCGTGCCATCAGATCTTTCGGACTACCAGATCACGCCGGACCCGGGTTCGGAGAACCCGTGGGTCACCGGCCAGCTGGGGCAGGCGATGAACTTCACCGTCCGCGTCATTCCCGGGGCTACCGCCGAGCAGCAGACGTCCGAGAACGCCATCCCGATGATCGACCAGAACCCGCCGGCTAACCCCACGGGCCCGCCGGGGGTGGGTTATGTGATCTTCCGGACCTACATTCCGTCGGGCGGCAATACCACCGTCCAGCTTCCGGCCATCACGGTCACGCACAATGGGCACAGCACCACATTGCCCCCGTGCCCCGCATCTGCAGCCAAGCAGTTCCCCGCCCTGGCGAGAGTGCTCTCAGCCCTGAAGGAGAAGATGAGCAGCGGCGGCACGCCCGCCTCATGCACGTCCGACTGCGCCCCGGATCTGCAGTACTTCGGCCCTTCGGCCGCATCAGCGGCCGGACTGTTTCCCAACCCGGTCAACGGCTATATCGTCATGAGCTTCACGCCGCGGCGAGGCTATGTCGTAGTGACCCATGGCGAGGCCCCATCAAGCCCGACTGGCGCGGGCAGCGGGACACCCGGAGACTCAATCGGTGCCGCCCCGGTCTCCTGGGTCAGCCCGGCATTCCAGGTCCGCTACTGGTCGATATCCAACTACCTGGCAGAATCACCCTACCCAGTGGTCGAAGTCGGCCGCGGCGCTAATGCGATCTTCGGCGGGACTCCGGACTTCCTGACCACGCTGGACGACGGCTACTACACCGTCGTTTCCTCGCTGCCCTCGGACAAGCCGTCGCCGTCATCCCTGACGGCCAACGACGCGACCTGGATCCCGACGTCAGCCAGCCATCCCGGAACCCCCGAGCTTCAGATCCTGCGGAACATGCTCTCCCAGCAGACGCTCTACCCGGAAGGCTTCACCTTCATCACCCCGCCCGCCAGCCCGACCGACATCATCCCGCCGGCCACGGTGCAAACGCAGATGGGCGCCTACTACCCGCGGACCGCCCAGTGCACAGTGCAGACCTTCGAGACCCTGGGCTGGACCGGCTGCCTGGCCGCGAGCACCGGGTGACCTACGGGGCTGGCGTTCTCGCCCAGGCTCGCTGAGCGCGCCGACGCCCTGTAGGCCAGGGAGGTCCGTTGTCAGGCGGAAGAGCGGGAGAAAGGAAACCCCGATGAGGATCAAGGCACACTACGCCCTACCCGCAGTGGTCACCGCCCCGGTGGCGGCGGGCGGCGGCGCAGCCTACGCGGCAGCGGCCGCGCGGACCCCGGCCAGCGGCGGGGTCATCTACGGCTGCTACGCCAACGGGGCAGTGAACGGCAGCCACGTCATCGTCTTGCAGAACGCGGGCACGACGTGCCCGAACGGCACCACCGCGATCTCGTGGAACGAGCAGGGGCAGCCAGGACCCGCCGGGCCGACCGGTCCCGCAGGACCTAGCGGCCCGCCTGGTCCCACGGGACCGCCTGGGCCTAGCGGGGCACCAGGGCCGCAGGGCTCGCCTGGGCCTTCGGGACCAGCAGCGCCGTCCGGCAGCCCGGGGGGCAGCGTCACGGCGGGCACCGAACCCTCTGGTGCCAACTGCACGGACAGCGGTGCAAACTTCACCGACACGGCTGGCCACGTGGCCTACGCGTGCAGCGGCGCACCGGGAGCGACGAAGCGGGATCAGGCGGCCTGGGCGTGGTTATCGTCAATACCGGCATCGTGACGGAGGGCTATGCTTACGCGACCTGCCCATCCTCCGCCCCTTATGTCCTCGGCGGCGGCTATGCACTAGACGAAAACCTTTCTGAGACGCTTTTTGCTTGGATGAGCGAGCCGACGGGCTCGGCGACATCGCTGCCCGAGGGCTGGGAAGCTGGCGGCGAGGCCGCCGCAACAGTCCTCAACACAGCCCATGCCATCTGCTCGCAGTAGTGCGTCTCAGAGCTACGAAGCCCCCGCCTGCCAGGCGATCAGGGAGTTTCAGGGGGCCGCTGGCGGCCGGGAGCTGCGAGTTCGGGGGTGCCCCGGACGGCGCTTGAGGGAGGAACGGTGCTCAGTCGGGCCACGGGCGGGGAGGAAGTTTCCCGGATGGATCCGGAGAGGAACTGGCGGCACCGCGGACCCGCGCTCGCGATCACCGCGGCCTTGCTGGCCGCCGTCGGCCCAGCGCTGCTGGCGGCCGGCCCCGCGGTAGCTGCTCCCGCGCTGGCTGCGACCGCCGTGGCCGGTGCAGCCGCGGCTCGCACCGGCACCTCGACCGCACCGCCGCCAGTCACGATCTTGACCGGCAATGCCAGCAACGCCGACGGCGACTTCTTCATCTCGCCCTACGGCGACCAGGCCAGCTACGCCAACGGCGCGGAGATCCTGAGCCCCACCGGCAAGGTGATCTGGTTCCATGCCGTCCCGGCCGGCCAGGAGGCGGCCGACTTCCGGACGCAGACCTATGACGGCCAGCCCGTGCTGACCTGGTGGCAGGGCACCGGGCTCGGTGGCCTGTCGGCCGGCACCGACTACATCTACAACGATCACTACCAGCAGATCGCCGCGGTACAAGCCGGCAACGGCTACAGCGCAGACGGGCACGAGTTCCTGATCACGCCCTGGAACACGGCGCTGATCCTGAGCTACACCACGGCCACCGCCAATCTCACCTCGATCGGCGGCCCGGCCGACCAGACGGTGATCGACGGCATCGTCCAGGAGATCAACATCAGGACCGGGCAGGTGCTGTCCCAGTGGAACAGTGCCGACCACCTTCCCTACAGCGAAAGCGAGCAGCCGCTCCCGGCCTCCGCCAGCACGCCGTGGGACTGGTTCCACCTCAACGCCGTGAAGGTCGCCCCGAACGGCAGCCTGCTGATCGGCTCCCGCAATACCTGGACCACCTACGATGTCAGCCTGCGCACCGGGCAGATCAACTGGCAGCTCGGCGGCAAGGACAGCACGTTCACCGAGGTGGCCGCTCCCGGCCAGGTGCT
The DNA here is from genome assembly GCA_963795795.1 of uncultured Actinomycetes bacterium. GTDB lineage: Bacteria > Actinomycetota > Actinomycetes > Streptosporangiales > Streptosporangiaceae > Palsa-504. The sequence goes on from CAWCJS010000011.1 coordinate 227,520, forward strand.
CGACAGCGCGAACGAGATCTTCGCCTGGCAGCACGACCCGCAGCAGGTCGGCCCGGACACGTTCACGTTCTTCGACGACGAGAGCCCGGGCACCCCGCAACCCGCCTACAGCCGGGTCGTGACCGTGCAGCTGAACTTCCGCACCAAGGCCGCCACACTCGAGTCCTCGATCGCCCAGCCAGAGGGCCTGACGGCCGCGTCGCAGGGCAACGCGCAGACCACCAGCAACGGCGACATCGTCGTCGGCTGGGGCGCGCTGCCGTACTTCTCTGCGTTCAGCGGTTCCGGCACGCTGCTGTTCAACGCGGAGTTCCCGGTCGGCGTCAACACCTACCGGGCCTACCAGCTGCCCTGGTCGGCGCGGCCGCAGCCACGGCACCACCGCACGTATCAGTGAACGTGGGCGCGGGCCCGGGCTGGCGTGCCAGTCCGGCCCGCGGCCTGGCTCCCGTTGGGAAGAAACGCGGCCGATGCCCCTCCGGGCAGCGAGCCGGCCGCCGCCGTGGCCGACCGCGAGTCCGGCATGCTGCTGGTCGGCGCCGCCAACGTTTATCCCACGGAAATAGAGGCAGCGCGCACCGGGCATCCGAAGGTGCTCGGCGCATGCGTAGCCGGGATTCCACACGCCTGGTGAAGGTGCGACAACTGCAATACGTAGCACGTCCGCGCACAGATCTGGTTGATCGGCGCCCCTGCGTCGGCCCGGAGTGGTCGGCATCTGGGAGCGCCGAGTCGGCGATCCGTAGTTGTGGCACAGCTCAAGAGTGGTTACTCTCCGCGTCCGAGCCAGCTCGATGCTTGATGCGGTTCAGCTGCTCCCACTCGCCCTTGCTCACGGCGTATTCGGCGTCTCCGAGCTCGCGACCGTCGACCTGGTAGGGCCAGGGCTGGTGAAAGACCCGGACGAGGTTCATGCCTGCCTTTTCCAGCACCCGGCGGGAAGCCAGGTTCACAGCCATGGTCTCCGCGACTACACGCCAGGCGCCCAGCTCGGTGAAACCCTTCTGGATCAGTGCGCGTGATCCCTCGGTGGCATAGCCCTTGCCCCACGCCGCCTTGCGGAGCCGGAAACCGAGCACGATCTCCCCGGACGGACCTCCCCGGCGGGGATGGAAGCGGAACCATCCCAGGAATTCCCCCGTGAATCTCTCCTCCGCCGCCCAGCAGCCGTATCCGCCCGGACGCCGGTACCAGGCCATGAACGCCGGCAGAATGTCGTCCTTGATTTCGCCGCGGGAGGTAGCCACTCCTCCGGTGATAAAGCGCATGACGTCTGGATCGGCGTCAAGGCCGACCAGACTGTCAACATCGGACATGGTGAACTGGCGGAACACCAGTCGCTCGGTCTCCAGGACGACACCTTGCACTGACCGTTCCATCAAGCGCGATGCTACCCACATGATCAGCGGTCTGACATGCTGAGCCGGCAGATCGGAACCTCCGTGGCCTGATGCCTATGCTCACGCAACGTGATCCGTCCTCGACTTCGGCGAAGCCGCACTGCCGCCGTTCGGCGTCGCTGTCGACGAGTCAACGTGGTCCGGCGGTACCGCGCGGTACTGGTTGATCTGGCTGGCGGAGCCCAGGCGGCGTGGGTCCCTCTGGATGGCCATAGCGCTGAGGCAGCTATTCGGGCCTGGTATCTGTCGCGTTTGCAGGGCAGGGTACCGCTCGCTCGGGGAGCGAGGCCTTGACTCGGGGTGGATCACCCGATGCTGATGCTGAGTTCGAGGAGTCGCGCGGCGATGTCGTCGACCCAGGCACCGGGCGACCGGTAGTCCGGCAGCGGGAGGTCCGCTTCGCTGCGCCAGAGCACGTCGCCGAGGGCCTGGCGGACGTGCCAGGCCATGATCCGCTCTGCGGATAGCGCGCGGCCGGTCAGCCGCTCGTAGTGACGCATCGTCGCGGTCAGCAGCTCGACGCCGGGACCCATCCCTGGGCCGGGGAAGCCGCGCAGCTCATACTCCGGCTCTGCCAGGCCGGCGTTCTCGAAGTCGAGGACCACCTGCAGTTCCCCTGCGGACCAGACCTGGTTGTCGCCATGCAGGTCTCCGTGGACGAGCACCTGCGGGACCGGCCGCGCCAGGAACCTCGTCCGCCCAGTCGCACCAGCGCTCGACGGCTCGCTGCTGCCCCGGCGTCACCAGCCGGCCGAACCGTTCCCGCAGCGCAGCGGTGGTGACCAGCGGATACCATGCGGGGATCGGACCGACGGCCGCCTCGGCGCGGCGTCGCGTCTGGTCGCTGTGCAGTGCCGCCAGGAACCGCGCGAGCTGCCCGCCCGCGTGATCCCGGTCGATCCGGTCCACGGCTTCGAACAAGCTGGTCCCGCGCACCCGCCTGGTGACCAGGATCAGCGGGCTGGTCCCGGCCGCGACGACCTCGGGCAGGTAAGGGACCGCCGGCTCGAGAGCGAGCGTCTCCAAGATGGTGATCTGGTGCAGGATGAACCGCGCCGCGGCCTTCGACCACGCGAACTTCACCACGAAGTCGTCGCCGAGGGCGGCGCTCGACATCTGGAACACGGGGTCGTCCTGGCCGACCGGGCTGGGAATCGTGACCGGCAGCCCGGCCAGCCCTGGCGCGATCACCCGCAGCGCATCCACTACGGCAGCGGGCGACGGTTCGGGGAGCCAGCTCATCAAGCGGCCCCGACGGCGGCGAGGATGGCATCGACGCAGCGGCCGGCGTCAGCTCTGATGGCCTGCCGGCTGGGGACCGAGATCCGCATGAAGCGCCCGTCATCCTGACTAATCCCGCCCATCCAGCAAAACCTCCGAGTCCTGGATGCCGACGATCACAGTATCGCTGGTGGCTCGCTGGTCGCGGCCGTCGCCCGAGATCCGCCCAAGCGGTTTGCGACGGATTGTTCGGCGAGTCGAGCTGCGCGAGAATGATCATTGTGGCGCGAGATCGATTCGGTGACCCAGCGTGCTTCCCGGCCGGGGCGGCCCGCGATGTTCGAGTGCCCGGAGTCCACGAGGACGCGGGCGCTCATGATGCTGGCGGCTGATGCTGACCCGTGCGCGGCGCGGTTAGCTGTTGTTGCCGCTGACGTTGGCGTCTGCTGCAGCCAGTTTGGCTTCGATCCCTTCGAGCATCTCCTTCGGCCAGGTCGTGTGCACGGTGTCATCGTGCGTCTCCAGCCAGTTGATGATGTAGCGCCATTCGGTCGCGGCCTCCTCGTATCGTCGGAGTGCTTCGAGGGTGAACGCGCTCATGAAGTAGGGGCTGAGGTCTTCGGGGTCGCGCTGTTTGAGCGCCCGCCACGCCGACAGCGCCTCTTCGCGGCGGCCGGAGGCGTCGAGGAGTTCGGCCTCGGCCGCCAGCAGCATGTCATCGTCCGGTTCGAGCTTGCGCCCGGCGGCGATAACCTTCCCGGCCTCTTCGAGGGCGCCGTTGCGCAGGTAGGCGTTGGCGAGGAACCGGTACTCCCGGATCTGGTCCGGGGAGGCGGCTAGCCGCTTCTTATATAGGTCAATGGCGCGCTCGCTTTCGACGAGCGCGGAAAGCGCCAAGATGAGCTGGTAGTGCGGCTTGTCCCAGCCGGGATCCAGCTCGATCGCCCGCTCATAGCAGCCCACCGCGGCGCGGATCAAGTTCCGGCCGCGGCATTCCTGCAGGTAGCCGTACTCCAGGTGCAGCCGGGCGTCCTCCGGATGCTCGGCGAGCAGCTGCTCGTAGGCCAGCATCGCTTCGGTATAGGCGGACTCGCCGCCGGGCCTGGGGCCCAGCGCCTCGTACTCCTCCATCAGCCGGGACGCCTTCTGGCGCATTGTCTCGCCTTCGCTGGTCACCTCTAGGCCACCTCCCGATGGCAGAACTCGTCGGCTCTCAGTTGCCGTTCCCGGTGCAGCCGGCTGGCCGGAGGCGGCGGGCGGTCCAGCTCAGCCAGCAGGTCGGCGGCGATCCGTGCCGCGACCGCACGGCGGATCGCCGGCCAGCGGTCTCCGGCAAGCGCCGACAACTCCAGCCACATCCGGTCCGTAAGATCCTCGCCGATCACCAGATCACCTCCGCCACCAGCGGCCGCAAGCGCGCCAGCGCCACCCGGTAGCGCCAGCGCACAGTCCCCGCAGGCAACCCCAGCTCCGCAGCCACCTGCGCGTGCGTGAGCCCAGCCAGGTCGTGCAGCACGACAATCTGCCGGTCGACCTCACCGAGCTGGAGCAGGGCGTTGACAAGGTCCAAGCGGATCCTGTCAGGCTCGCCGGCGGGCGCGGCCGCACCATCAGCTATCCCGGACACCGGCTCCCGGGTGCGGCGGCGCACGGCATCCACCGCCAGGTGCCGGGCGATCGTCAGCACCCACGCCCGGGCCCTGGCCTGGGGCCGGTAGCCCGGTGCCCCCGAGTAGACCCGCACGAACGTGTCCTGCATGACGTCCTCGGCGGTGCCCCGGTCGCCCGTCACGGCCAGCGCGATAGCGCCGCATCCGGCGGTACAGCGCCTCCAGCGCCCGCATGTCGCCACCCGCGACCTGCGCCAGCAACTCGTCCTCGCCTGCGGCGTCATCACTCATTCATCGGCTCCACCCTTTACAACGCCCCAGCGGAGCATTGTGTTGGACCAGGCCAGCCGCTCCGGCCACCGACCTGAGGCGCGCAGAACCGGATCTTCCGGGCACGCTATCCCGCGCAATCAGGCCAGTCCGCGAGCGTACCGAGTCGGCGCTCGGCGTCCTGGAGACGGGACACTGTGCGCCACGGTGCGTAATCTGTCCTCGCCCTGGGCGAGACGCACAACGCCGCGGCTCTGTGCGGCTCGGTCTTGGGTTCTTATGGGGCGGGGCAGGTCGTTCTGCCGGGGAGTAGCGGTTATACGCGTAATCCGATATGACGGCACCAAGCGCGGCAGTAACGTTCCCAGGGTCGTCGGCTCGGCGACAAGCCAGGGACGTTAGGCGTTTCGGTTTGGCTCTGGGTGGCGATCGCGGGTCGGCAGGCACGCCGGGGGCAATCTCGCGGCGGATCGGGAGGTGCGATGTGGAGTTCTGGGCACTGGCGGAGCAGCCCGGCAGCTACCGGGTGCTGGATTGCGTGCTGGCGCAGGGCGGGGCTGGTGGCGGGTGAACGGCCGGCATATTGGTCGCGGTGACCGGGTAGCCGTGACCAGGCGACGGCGGCGATGAGCGCCGCAGCCGTTCCGGCAGGTCGCGGAGATTCCGGCGGCGTGCACGGACGCGGCCGGTCAGGCTGGAGGACCTTGTGACACGACCGGGAGCGCGGCGGCCTGACCCGCGGGAGGCACTGGAGCTGCTGATGGAGGGAAACCAGCGCTGGGTGAACGGGCAGCTGGAGCATCCGCACCAGTCCGTCGAGCGCCGGCATGCCGTCGCCGGCCACCAGGATCCTCTGGCCCTGGTCTTTTCCTGCATCGATTCGCGTGTTCCGCCCGAGATTCTCTTCGACCGCGGCGTGGGGGATCTGTTCGTGTTCCGGACCGGCGCGGAGGCCATGGACAACCAGGTGGTACTGGGCAGCGTCGAGTTCGGGCCGAACGGCTATGAGTCCGCCAGGCTGATCATCGTGCTCGGCCATGAGCGGTGCGGCGCCGTCATCGCCGCGATCGCCGCGATCCAGAGCGGGGAGCCGGCGCCTGGCCACATTCAGGCGGTGGTCGACGCGCTGCGCCCGGCGTACGACGTCGCGGCCAGGCTGCCAGGTGACCTGGTCGAGAACATGGTCAGGGCGCAGGTGCAGCTGGACGTGGCCGAACTGAAGGCCGATCCCCTGATCGCCGGGCTGATCGCTGATGATGGCCTGCTGGTCGTCGGCGGCCGGTATGACCTGACGTCCGGCGCGGTCGAGATCATCGCCTGACGACGCCCGGGCCTGCTTCCCGGGCCTGTCCGGCTTCTCCACCCGGCGGGCATGGAGTGACGTGGGTCAGCGCTCCGGACACCCCGGTCAGCCGCGAGTTCCGGCGCGTCTGCCGACTCCACCACGTTCCGTGGCAGGCCCCTCCGAGGCAGGTCGCACCCGAGCCGCCTGATATGGAGGGCCGACAACTCAGGTTCGGTCTAGAGGAGTGCTATCCAGATCGGGACGTTCTGCGCGATGCTTCGGATGTTCTTTCCTCGGTTCGGTGCTTTTGACCGGGGGTGGGCCGGTTGTCGCCTGCTGCCGTATGTGGCTGTTACGCCCTCGTCCGTGACCTGGCCTCGGCGGGACCGGTGACCGCTGCAGGGAAACTGCAACGCGGATCGGCCAGGCTTGCCTAAGACCACATTCCGGTGGCCGGTGCCGGCACAGCCGGACGGAGGCAAACATGACACCACTGGACTCCCGGACCGACCTGGTGGCCCGGATCAGGCGTTGCCGGCCAGACAGCCGGACCGTGGTTCTGGGCGTCGCGGGCGCCGTGGCGGGTGTCCTGTGCGGGCTGCTCGGGGTGGCCGGCGGGGTGGTCATCGTGCCCGTGCTGACCTCGCGGAGGATCGGGATGGCTCGCGCCACCGCCAGCGGAACCACGATAGCGGCGGTCCTGCCGATCTCCGTCGTGGCCGCGCTGACCTACGCGGGGCTACATAACGTTGACGAGCCGGCAGCATCAGCCATCGTTCCGGGGGCCGCCGCAGGCGTGATCATCGGGTCCTTGCTGGCCACGAGGGTGCGGGCGTCCGTGCTGCGCCGCCTGTTCCATCTGGTGCTGCTGGCCACCGCGGTCCGCCTGCTTGTCGCGCTACCCAGCGGCGGCATCCACCAGATCGCCGTGCAGGTGCCCGCGGCGGTAACACTGTGTGCCCTGGGAACGGTCGCGGGCCTGGCCAGTGGCATGTTGGGCAGCGGCGGCGGCACCTTCCTGGTTCCCGCGCTCGTCGTGGGATTCGGGCTCGTGCAGCAGGTAGCCCAGGGCACTGCGCTGCTCGCCTTGATCCCCATCTGGGTCATCGGGGCACTCACGCACCACAAAACGCACACGCTCGGGCTGCGTGAGGCCGCAGCCGTGGGCTCGTGCGGAGCGCTGACCGTCCCCCTCGGCGCCGAGATCGCATCGCACGTCGGCGCCCTGCCCTTGCGCGTCATCTTCGCCGCCTTCCTGATCGCCACCGTGGGCCGGGGCCTGGTGCACACGCACCGCAGAACCCAGCCGCCGCAGGCAGCCGCTCAGCAACGGGGAGGCAGCCCGGAACGGAAACCTCACCTCCAAGCCGCCCCGCACCAGCTCGGCCAGGCCGACCCTGACATCATCGAGGCCGTCCGGCACATCGAGGGCGCCGCCGTCCGGGACCAGCTGGGCCCTGCGGACGACCACCTGCACAGGGCCACATCCCGATGACGCGTATTTCTCCTGGCTTCTGGGTCAGGTCAGTGCCCAGAAGCACGCCGGAACGGCAGATCTGGACGCCGACGGCGACTCCGCCCAATCGCTGAGTCACCAGAAAAGAATC
>CAWCJS010000012.1:0-69548 GCA_963795795.1 uncultured Actinomycetes bacterium
CGGCGGCAGCAATACGTGATGGCGGGGGGGGGCGGCCTGCGCCTGCTCGACTCGTACGTATTGCTCGAATATCACGATCCGGGCTCGGAGAGCCACGAAGAACGAGGAGCCGGGAGCCGTGTTATTCAAGTCAGGATCACCCGCTGCCGGATCAGGGTATGTCGCCTTAGAGGGCGGTACGTTAATCACCCCTGTAGCGAGAGCGTTAGGCGCTCGAGTATCTCGGGCCTGTATCCCCGACTCCGATGCCCTTCGAGCGAGTTCTGGCATTCTTGCCCCGATCCAAGCCAGCATGTCAACGTAGACTTCCGCCCTCCGCTTCTGCACTCGCTTCACGGCCTTTAGCCGGATAGTGAGATAACCGCTCAGTGCCGCTCCGAGGGCGGCACCAGCCACCGCGGCAATAGCGGGAATGACAATGCTGCTGGTATCGGTCACGCCAAGTCCTCTCCAGGCCGCTATCAGATTAAGCGCGGCAATCGCCGTACTGAACATCCTAGCCAGGGACAACAACCGTGGCCAATTTGCTCACGCCAGCGGAGCCGCACTCATCGCCTGGGCACATTGCATCGGCGCTAGGTATCCGCGTACCTGAATCCTGCGACGTTGCGCCAGTCTTCCCGTTGCCGGCCGGGTCGATCGCGGTAGCAGCGGCTAGCGCCAGAGTGGCATGCGCTTGGCCCTGGATCGCGAGGGCCGTCTCTGTCTGGCGGGTCGGCGCGCGGTTATCAGCCGGGCCTTCGCGTTGTTGCCCTTCCCCAGAATGGTCCAACGCGCGGACGGCCGACCCCATATATATTTATGCATCGGCGCTTCGGCGTGGCCGTCCGCATCTGCCGCTGGGCGCGTGCTGGGATCAGAGTCCGAGGACGCGGCGCAGCCCACGGTTGACGTCATTCATGAGGGATCCAGGCAGCTGGCCCACCGGCTCATCGAGGTCTGTCTTGTTAAGGGTAACCAAGGCAGTGACGTTGACGACTGAGTCTTTAGGTAGACCGGAGACGGCTGCAGGTAGGAAGACATTGCCCGGCATCGTGGCCAGGGCAGTATTGGACGTGATGACGGCCGCGATGATCGTGTTCAGCCGGCTGGTATTGAAGGGGTTGGACTGGATTATCAGGACGGGACGTCGTTTAGCAGGCCTGCTGCCGCGCGTCTCGCCGAGATCGGCCCAGCAGATGCCTCCCCTCGCGGTCACCAGTCGTCCGGACCTGCTAGGCGGGCACGGCCGACGGCAGCAGCGGCAGCGTTGGAATCGTCGTCGCTGGCCGCCTGCAGCGCCTCGTTGATCTGCTCGGTGAGGGACCGGGAAGCTAGCTCCTCCAGGTACCTCCGGGCGGCGCGGGCGAAGAACTCTGACCGGCTGATACCGAGTTCCGCGGCTTGCCTGCTGGCCTCCTCGTAAGTATCGTCCGGGACCGAGATTGCTGTCTTCATATCTCCAGTATAACCAGGTATTACCGCGGTACGCCTCCGCGAGCGGCGGATGCAAGGCCGCACTCATCTGCCGCTGCGCGGGTGATCGCTTTTAGCCCCGGCTAATGGCTCACGATCACGGCATCCGGCGAGGGAAGTGGCGTTCGCTGTGGCGTTGCTTGTGCGGTGGCTGGGTCAGCGGGCTATCCCGGGGCCGTGACCTGGTGCTGGTGTCGCTCGGCGAGTTGCTTGAAGTTGAGCAACTGGCGCCGGGCCATGATCAGGTCGCCGACGGACAGCCCGAGGGCAGCCCAGCGGGTGGTCCGCATGACAACCTTGAGCAGCAGACGCGTCACGTCGTGCTCCTGCGGGACCAGGACGTAGGACATGTAGGCGCCCATGATGGTGCCCGTCAGCTGCTTGCCGGGATCGACCGAGACGATCCGGCCCAGCGCACGCCGGCCAGCGGTGGTGAACCTATCGCCCACGGCGGGCTCCGGAAGGCTTACCAGGTGCCGGGGTGAGCGGCGGCCGCGGTTGTCGATCCAGTCGTAGGAGTACGGCGCGAGCCGCACTTGCGTGACCCACGGCCACACCGCCTGGGCAGGCGCCTGGACGCGCACGGCCCGCCACGCCTGCATCGTGGGTGCTGCGACGAAATCGTCGCACGGGTATGAACGCACGGTCTCGCTCTGGCTCACGCCCCACCGGTCACCGATCACGGGTCCATCTTCCGCCGAAGGTCCCGCCGCCACGTCATCGCGGTGGCTGCCGCGGCCTACGCCAGCGCGGGCGGCCGCAGCCGAGACGGGGCAGGCACCTGCCAGCGGCTCACGCGACAACCGGCCTAGGGTGTCCCGCGGCCAGCGGCCCGGCAGACGCCCGGCAGTGCTGAAATGAGCACTTCATCCGTGCGTATATCTCTGCACGAAGTGGAATACTCACTCACACTCTCTCGACTTTGCGGCGATCGCCGTGAAGCCTTCTCCATCGTTCTGGTAGGAAATCAGATCCTCCCTGCCGAATTAGGCGCGTTTGAGCTTATCGGTGGTTTAGTTTGTGCGTACGGACAGATTGGCCAATTCTGTGGTGGCGTGAAATCGGCCTGGGCGCGTGTCATGTCCGTGTGAGCAGACGTTTCACGGCTGCCGTGCCTGCCATGGCCTGGTTGTGGTCGGGTGACTGCGGGATGAGGTTAAACTCCGTGCAGCCAGCATCGAGGTAGGGCGTGAGAAATTCGGCGACGTCGGCGGCGGTGCCGTAGGGGCAGTACCGCTCGAAGCGCTCGAACGGGAGCTGGTAGAAGGCCTGCATCGCCGGCGCCAGGCAGGCGCGAGCCGTTTCTTTGGAGTCGGCGAGCCCGCACCACACCTGCATGCCGTGACGGGCTGGCGGATCGGGCCGGCCGGTGCGGGCGGCCTCGTGTGCTGCCATCGCGACAGCGCCGGCGAAACGCCGGGGTGAGGCCCAGATGCCCAGCCAGCCATCACCGAGCCTGCCTGCCCGCCTGATCGCGGCGTCTGAACGTCCCCCGATGATGATGGGAATCGCCGCGGCCGGCGCGGGTGCGATGACCGCGTCATCTATGTCGAAGAACGTGCCGCGGAAAGTGACCGCCGTACCGGTCAGGAGCTGACGCACGATGGTGAGGCATTCGTTCATCCGCAGGCCCCGGGTGGCTGGGTCCACTCCGCAGATCGATACTTCGCGGCGATCCTCGCCACCCACTCCGACGCCGAAGATGAGCCGCCCGGGAGCGAGCCGGCTGATGTCTGCGAGCTGGCGGGCCACCAGGACCGGGTGGCGCAGCGGCAGCAGGTACACGCCGCTGTAGATGGGCAGCGTGGGATGGAGCAGCGTCAGCGCGGTGGCTTGCACGAGCCCGTCGAATCCCGCGCCCGCGAAGCTCACATGGTCTCCGCAGCAGACATGGTCGATGCCTGCCTCGCCGGCTTGCGCCAGGAATGTCCTGGCGGTCTTCTCTCCCCGCTCCAGCAGGTCGAACGGCGGAAACAGGCCGACCCGAGCCAACCGGGCCCCACCGCCTGCCGCGCCCGTCGTCCGGCTGGTCATTGCCTTGCTGATCATGTCGTCCTCCCCATTCGCCGATCGCTCCGGGCGGGTTAGCAGCCCGTGCGCGTGGCCGGTGGCGGCTGTCAGCCGGAAACCGGCGTCACCGGGGCACACCGGGTAAGCAGGCCCGCGTGCGAGAGCTGTCCCGATGCCTGTCCGGGTAGACGTCGGCCGCCGGAAGGGAACCGCCCAGGACGCCGAAGATCTGACGACTTACCTCGGGTTGCTCTGCGGCGGTCCGGTAGAACGCCTCGAGCCGGGGCGGCAGAGGCGCCAGCCTGGCCGTGGTCAGGGTGAGGTCGAAGCCGCTGCCGGTGAGGGCGTCTCGCCGGCACTGGTAGCCAGACAGGGCCTCGTCCATCGGCCGGTGCCCGGCCAGGCCGTCGTGGATGGCATCGGCCAGCAGTTCGGCGGCCTGGAAGGCGTCTGACATGCCCATCCCGGTCGAGGGGTCTTTGTGATGGCCGGCGTCGCCGGCTAGCGCCCACCCCGGCCCGGCCGACGTCCGGTACAGGTTGGGCAGGTCGCCGGTGCCGGTGAAGCGCGCTTCGCGGCGGCCCGACGCGACGGTGTCGCGGAGCTCCGGGACCAGCCCGAGGGCGGAGTGGAAGTGGTTTTCGGCGTCCCTGCGCACCTGGCCGAACTCCTGGCGGGGCCAGGCGACATAAATGCAGGTCAGGTCGTCGTTGGTGGGCCAGACCAGGATCAGCCGCCCGGGGCGGGCATGGAAGGACGCGCCCAGATGGTGGATCCCGCTCCAGTAGGAGTAGTAGACGGCGGTGAGCGGCGGATACTCCCGGTAGGCGCAGGCAGCGACCCTCCTGGCGACGGTCGAGTGCAGACCGTCGGCGCCCACGACGATCCTGGCCCGCAACGACGATCCGGGCGATGCCCGGTGATGGCCCCGCACGCCCACCGCCCGGCCCTCGGACCACAGCACGTCACCGACCACAAAGCCCTCGATCAGCTCGGCGCCTGACTCCGCTGCGGCCCCGGCCAGCAGTGTGTCGAGCACGGTCCGCCGGGGACAGTACGCGTCGGCCACGCCCTCCACGGCCGGCCCGATGCCAGATATCTGCACCGGGCCGACGTCGAAGGTGATCTCGCGGACCGGCGCGCAGCCGCGGGCGCGCAGCCGGCCGAGCAGTCCCCAGGCCTGCAGCCGGGCCGCGCCGCGCTGCCACAGGAAATGCGTGGACATGGTGTCACTCGGGAATGACGCCCGGTCGACCAGCGCGACCCGGTGCCCGGCGCGCGCCAGCAGCATGGCCAGCGGCGCCCCGGCGCACCGGGCGCCAACCACGACGGCGTCGTACATCGCGCCCCCAATTGTGAGACGCCGGCCACGGTTAGCCGACGGGCTGGCCGGCGGCGAGCGCCTTCACATCCGCCGTGCTCAGCGGATTGCCGGCGATGCCCCAGTCGCCACTCTTGACTTCCTCGACGACTACCCAGGTGACCGGGCGCATGTTCTCACCCTCGATCTCGACCATCGCGTCGGTCAGCCGGCGCACCATGTCCTGCTTCTGGCCGGCCGAGAAGACACCCTCAATGACCTTGACGTTAACGAACGGCATATCCCGCTCCTTCCCTAAAGGCCGTGCCTGATGCCGGCCACGCGACTGACGCTAGCACGATCGTTCGTGCTATACAATGCTGTTATGCCACCCCGAACAACCAGCCACGGCGCCAGGACCAGAACCGCGATACTGGAGACCGCCGCAGACCTGGCCTCTGTAGACGGCCTGGACGGTCTCAGCATCGGGCGGCTGGCCGCCGAGCTGGCCATGAGCAAGAGCGGGCTGTTCGCCCACTTCGGCTCCAAGGAAGAGCTGCAGCTGGCCACAGTCGAGGAAGCCCGGCAGCGGTATGCACGAGAAGTGATCGAGCCGGCCTGCGCCGCGGGCTCCGGCATCATCCGCCTGGGCGCGCTGTGCGAGGCGTTCCTGTCCTACCTCGAGCGCGCCGTGTTCCCCGGAGGCTGCTTCTTCGCCTCTGCCATGGCCGAGTTCGACAGTAAGGCACCGGGCCCCGTCCGCGACCGCATAGCCCAGTGCCAAGACCAGTGGATGAACACCCTCCAACAAGCAGCCCGGCACGCCCAGGAACGCGGAGAGCTGCGCACCGCCAGCGACCCCCAGCAGCTCACCTTCGAGCTGGAGGCAGCGCTGCTGTCGGCCAACTGGTACTTCCACCTCTTCAGCGATGCGACGTACCTGGACCGGGCCCGCCGAGCCGTGCAGGCGCGCCTGGCCGGCGAAGCCACCCCCCTCGGCCTGCACCTGCTGGCCCCCGATCGGCAAAACCGGTGAGAACACGACCCCGCAGGCGCAGCATGCCCGGCTCCCGGCGGGGACAAATTTCCTAATCTGCGCGCCGCCATCAGCCTCGGCAGACGCTAACGAACTTGCGCCAGATCGGCGGGTATTTGCACGGGCGCGCGAAGACTCGGGTTGCTCTCCGTAACAGGCTTCCCGATCAGCCCGCGTCCTCGGCTGGCAGAGGTCACGGCTACCGACTGAGCACGTGGCCACGGCTGAGGTCTCGCCGCTGCGCCCGTAACGCTCGACCCTGTCCGCGGCATGCATGAGCGGATGACTAGCCCTGCCCGGCCGGCGTCAGAACCGGAAGCGAGTCAGGCCGCCCGGCTCCGCCGCCAAGGTCACGATCGCCGAGCGTGGCTCAATGCGATACACGTTCCACGGTGGTGGTCCCTGCGACGGTGCGTTGAACGGGGCAGTGATGCCCGACTCGCTGTCGTCGGGCTCGGCCGGCCAGCCGTTGTCCGCCCACGCCCTCGCAACACGCGCCACCGCGCCCGGCTCGGTCACTCGCGCAGCGTCACCCTCGATTACCACGTCCGCGTCGGGGATCGACACCGCGACCGAACACCGCGGATCGCGCGCGACATTGCGTCCCTTCCGCGTGCCCGCGCCCGTCTGGAACCAGAACGTGCCGTCCAGCCACAGGGCGCCGACCGCGGTCACATGCGAGCTACCGTCCTCGTTGACGGTGGACAGCCAGGTCGTGCGGGAATTCACCGCGTCCGGAGCTGGCGCCGACCCCGCAGCGAGCTTCTCGACAACTGCGGCCCAATCCACCGGCGGCAGCCCATCCGCCTGACCCAGATTGATGATCTCCATAAGGCATCCCTTCATTGTCCAGGGGACATCCTGGCTAACAGCATCTGGTAGATAAGACGTGCCACGACCGCGGAAGTCATCGCGCATACGCGCGTAACGGACCTCTCAAACAGCGCTCTCAATAGGCATGAGTGAGCGTATCCGCAGGCCGCGTGATAGCTATCGCTGTCCGTACCAGGAGACGAGGTGTTGAGCACCGCAGTGCATATGTTCTTCTCGCTGGCCGGCAAGGTGCATGTCTCCTGCCAGCTGGCGTCGTCCTGCGCAGACAGATGGTAGGTCATCACGCCGTCCGCTGGGTACTGGCCGCCAGATGGCCGGCCGTCCCCCTTGACACCGGGTGGATCTTCGAAGGTCCCGATGCCTGCGGCGATGGGTACCACCGTTTCTGCGGCTGGCGGCCGGGCTGGGCCAGTCCCGGTCCCAGCGGTTAAACGGAAACCCAACGTAAGCCGCCTGGTCCGGTCACGCTATGCCACAGACGAGCCAGTGCCGGAGCCTGGCAGCTAGGTGAGAGATACTCCCTGCCGAATCCGTATCCATTTGCCCGCGACTGCCGATGGCAGCGCCGACGCGCAGATCACTCGATTCTGGGTGCACCGTCTGGCCCGCGCAATGGCTAGCTCATGCTGTCTCATCTGAGGACTCGCAGCCGTTCAGCGACCGCCGGGGGCCAGTATCCCAGCCCGCTTTGGTCAGGTGCCCGGTGAATGACGGGGCGGCTGCCACCATTGCCGCTCAGCGGCGTACTTCTTCAGGTCCGCCAGCCCGGAGTAAGTGGCCAGTCCCTCGTAGCGCATCCCCGACTTCTCCATGACCCGCCACGAGCCGACGTTGTCCTGCATGGCAACTGCCACGATGCGGTCAAGGCCGAGCGGGCCCAGGCCGTGCCCGAGCACGGCGATCACCGCCTCGGTGCCGTATCCCTTGTTCCAGGACGTCCTGGGGTAGTGATACGCCAGGTCAATCTCCGGTCCGTAGTCCTCGTCAACCGCCCGGATGCCGCACTGCCCGACGAAGGCCCCCGTGGCCTTGTCCTCGACCGCCCACATCGCATAGCCGAGCTCGGCTTCCATCGCGTGCCTGGACTCGATGGCAGCCTGGGCCGTCTGCATCGTTGCCGGTGGTGCAGGCGGGAGGTAGCGCCTGACCTCCGGGTCGGTCACCATCGCCAGGTACGGTTCCGCGTCGCGGGGCTCGAACGTGCGGATGATCAGCCGTGGTGTTTCCAGACGGGTGCTCACACCCGGGATCCTAGACCCCCGGACACTCCGCGGGCAGGCACTCCAACCTGCCCCGGCCCGCACGGCCACGCCTTTGCGCCCGGCCACGCCGGGGGACAAGCGCTGGACCAATCCGCCGGACTCTCCCTGGCCGCACATGCAGACCTCACCCGTTACAAACCGAGCGGTACAACCAGCAGCACCACGCCCACCGCGGCCGGGCTGTCGCCACCGATCACGCACCACAGATCGACCGATATTGCCTCACCATCAATGAGACGGGACACGTTTGACGCTCTATCCGGCGCGGCGGCCGTGGCTGCTACTCTCCGGGTGTCCAAACGCTGGCCAAGGGGGTATGACATGCCGGGTTGGGCGGAGATTGACGAGCGGCACGGGCAGTTGTACATCGTGAGCTGGTCCGCGATGCGGCACGGCAGTAGAGCGAACGGTTGGGTTCGAGCCGTCGACCGGGCGTCGCCGGCGCAGGAACTGGGCTTCGTGGTTCGCGAGGCGCTGGCGCAGTCGCGTACCGATGTGCCGATGGTCAGCTTTCGAGACCCCACGCAGTCTCCAGTAACCCCGCTGCTGGCAGCTGCGGGAGTCAAGTCCTACGAGGGGTATGCCCGAAGCATGCGCGCCTGCTTCGTTGACCTCGACGATGTCCGGCCAGGATTCCTGATCCGCCCGACCCGAAACGCGTCGAGAAACGGCCTCGTGGATCTCCCCGACGCCGAGATCTGCCTGCCCACAACGGCAACTGACGCTGACGTCGGCGAGGCCGTCCTGCAGGGCATCAGCCGATCGATCGGACGGCCGCCCAGCGCTTGGCACGGAACCCGTGTGAGCCGGGGCAAGAAGGCATGATGGTCAACGGCGTACGACTACGCTCATCTGCCGCCGATCGGGCGAAGCCGTCCTCAGCGGCCCTATCTGCGTTCGCGGTCGCGGACTGGCGTTGCGGAACCGGGTGCGGTTCGGGCTGACGGACCAGCCAGATGCGCTCAGCCGCTGATGGCCTTGGCGGTTTCGGCCGCGGTGGTCAGGGCGGCTAGGTGGTCATCGACGGTCGTCAGGCCGGCGCCCATGGTGTTGACCGACAGGTGCGTGGCGCCCGCGTCCTGCCACTGCCGTATCGCCGCCGCCAGGCTGTCCTGGTTCTCCTGCCAGCGCAGGCGCCCTTCCATGCCCAGGCTGGCCGGGTCGCGGCCGGCCTGCGCGGCCGCTTCCGTCACGATCCGGCGGGCCGCCTGGAGTTGCGGGCCCGGAGCCATCTGCGGGAACCAGCCATCGGCCAGCCGCCCGGCGCGGCGGTACGCGGGCGGGGACTGGGCCCCGACCCAGAGCGGGATCGGCCGCTGCACCGGCAGCGGCGCCAGGCCCGCCCCGGTGATCTGGTCGAAGGTCCCGCTGAACGTCACGCTCTGCTCGGTCCACAGCCGGCGCAGCAGCGTGATCTGCTCCTCCAGCCGCGCGCCACGCGTGCTGAAGTCCTGGCCGAGGGCCTCGTACTCCACCCGGTTCCAGCCGATGCCCACCCCCAGCCGGAACCTCCCGCCGGTGAGCAGGTCCACCTCGGCCGCCTGCTTAGCGACCAGCGCGGTCTGCCGCTGCGGCACGATGATGATCCCGGTGACCAGCTCCATGGAGGTCACCGCGGCCAGGTACCCGTACAGGACCATCGGCTCGTGAAACGTGGTGTGCACGTCATAAGGGCCATCCCAGCCCGTATGCACCGCGGGGTCCGCGCCCACCACGTGATCGTAGGCCAGCACATGAGTAAACCCGAGTTCCTCCGCGCCCTGGGCATAAGCGCGCACCGCGCCGGCGTCGCCGCCAAGTTCGGTCTGCGGGAACACCACACCGATCCGCATGCCGCCTCCCGACCCCGAACACTATCCCAGACGCCCGGGCCACCCGGGGGCAGGCCAGGCCAATCGCGCTGACCATGCGGCCGCAGGACCCACCGCCGTCCGGCGAAGCCGATCAACTACCAGCCTGGACCACCAGGCATGGTCCCTCCATTCCAAGTAGCCGATGTGAGTATGTGTTAACTAACTCTGTGTAGCAACTTGTCGTATCTCAGCTAACAAAGCCAACTAGCCTTCAGCTGCTTACCAACCCTGCGCCTTATGACATAGGACAAGTATTCATGGCTTACGTGGGTGGGCATTGACGACATCGCTTGCGTGGACTTCGCAGTCTAGAGTTACGAGTAGTGACAAACTTACAGAAGTCAGGCAAAGCGACCTCGCGCGAGCACAATAAAGTCAAGATTCGATAACAAATAAGCGACGCGTTGACGTCACGTGCATAAGGTAACTTCGGTGCCGACCAAGAGGTGCGATGACAAGCGACCATCCCTCCCGTACCGTGGATCGACCGGCGCATGGAGTGGTTTATGAACAGCGGAAGGTATCGTTCAGTCTTCCACAGCTCGCTAGTCCCTGCTGACGCCTATGTGGCTGCTCGAGATGAGCTGCGATATTGGCTACGTGGTAAAGATTATGATATGGCCAGGTTCGACGATGGAGATTCCCGGATCGGCCGAGGCGCTCTTCTGCTTCACAACGGCGCTAATTCCGCCGACGGATCACAGACATGGCGGTGGCAACTTCGCGAACCCCGGGAGGATGGAGCCTGGCTCTCGTCTCTAGTCGTACAAGCGCCGGCGAAGGCTGACGACAAGGCACGTTCATGGTTCTGGTCGAAGTCGAATATGCACCCAGAGAGACTTCAGGAGAAGAGGACCAAGACCAGGCCGTCCGGGCTGGCGTCCCCCGGTTGGCTCGTGGACTGCTGTCCAGAGTCGAGGGGCATGATTCGCTCGCCACGCTCTCTAACGAGCCTATTCTTGTCGGCGCGGATGGCGTCGATGAACTGATCGACGTGCTATGCGATTTGGATCGCCGTCTTCCCGCTGTTGTCGCATCAGCCCATCCGGCCCTAGAGTTCGAAGAATGGAGGAGCACTGTCACACGGGCTACGCACTATCTGCCTGGCCTGGCGAGCATCTACCTACTAGACACGCTGGCAACTAGAGAATTTAACGAGAATATCGGTCGTCCGCATGCGGTCTGGGGCGGCGCGATCCGCACCTATCTACTTGACGTCGACCCCGCCGTACCCGAAGAGGCGCTTCGCCACCGGGTGCTCTCAGGATCGAGAATCTTGGCAGACCCAGGCCGGGCCGCAGGGATTCTGTCTGCCGTCCCCCGACGTCTTGCGGCGGAGTCACCTCTCCCTGAGGCTCTGGCCGGGGTGAACAGGGCCTTGCTCGCCCGGCCTCACAGGTCTGTCGCCTCGTCAGACCAAGTGGCGATGCGAGCGCAGCTGACAGACCTTATCGAGGAGCGAGATCTCGCGCTTGCCCTTGCCGAAGAGGAGGAAATCCGGGCGAACAGCTTCTTCGCAGACCGAGAGAGTGCCCTCGCTGAGCTTGCTGAGCGTGATCAGCGTGTCTGGGACCTGGAGAACTTGGTCCGGTCGTTGCGTCAACATCTGGTGGCTAGCGGTCGAGCAGCCGAGGCATACCGCCCGCCCGAAGAGCAGGCCGCACCGCCTGCGACTTTCGTGGAGGTCCTCGACTGGATCGATTCCGAGCTCAGCCTGGTCGAGCTGTCAGGAGACCGAGACAAGACTCTGGCCCTGGATCGAAGCCCGGAAGCTGGTACCTGGGTCAGAAGCTCCTGGGAAGTGCTTCGAGCCATGCAAGCATATGCTGAAAGCAAGGGCTCTGGAAATTTTGCGGGCGACTTCAAGATGTGGTGCGATAATCCGACAGCTGACTCATATGCGATTCCGTCTGGAAAAGTTGTACGCGATGAGTCTGAGACGGTCCGAAATAATCCTAAATGGCGCCACGAGCGAGAATTCCCGGTACCACACGAAGTAAGCGAATCGGGACGAATTTTCATGGGAGCGCACATTCGTATCGGTGCGAGCGGAAGTGGGCGGATCAATCCCCGCTTGTATTTCTATGATGGGACAGGGCAAGCAAAAAAGATTTACGTTGGGTATCTCGGCGCGCACCTCACTAATACCCGGACCTGACTTCTAGCCTCTATTGTCAAGCATCCTGTCAAACCGCATGCCGCTGGCCTTGAGAGTGAACTGAATTATAAGAATGCCGTGCAGCACTGCGAGCGCTATCGGCAGCTTGAGGTATAATTCAGCACATCGAGCGACGTAGTATTCAAGGTCCATGTCGGCTCAGTATCAGCGCAATCCGCCCGCCTGTACCTGTCCGGCGGGGAAAGTGAGATGCGGTTGGCCTAAACGTAGTCGGTGGGTTTACCCCATTCGCGTTCGGCACCCAGCAGTGGACCGGAGATGAGATGCATAGTGCGATGCGGCGCTACGCCAGGTCCCTGGCGAACAGCCGCCATGACCGGACTCACTGCGCAGATACTACCCGGCGCCACGAGTCGTACGCCGAACTCACTCTTCTGCCGCGTTGCGGACCTGGACTGGTAGCTGAGCCGGGTCCGCTTCCTGACCTCCTTTAAGATCATCCCATGTTGGGTGTGAGCTTCCTTTCCGGCCGGGGTGATCTCGATACCGGAGCCGTTCCCGGGAAGCTTCGGGAGCGGACGGCAGGCCTGGTGGTCGAGTACCGCTGCGAGGACGGGACCGGGAACCGGCGATTGCTTATCTGGGACGTGTTCCGCCGGTCATGTCCTGGCCGAGCCGGTTACGCGTCGAACGAGAGCGAGCTGACCCGGCCGGCCCGCACGTTCTGGACGTGCTCATCGAAGTTGAGCTTGTCGAACAGGGAGACCCCTTCGGCCATGGACGAGCAGAGGGCGTCCTCAACGGCCTGGATGGCCTCGGCCCTATCGATAGCGGCCGCCAGCTCCGCCTCGGTTGCGACGACGATTCCGTCGTCGTCGCCGATCAGGATGTCACCCGGGTTGACCAGGACAGTACCGAGCAGTACGGGCACGTTGACCTCGGGTACGAGCACAGCGCCGGCGGCCCGAGGTGTCGCCCCGCGCGCGTATACCGGCAAGGTCATGCGTTTCAACGTCGCCGTATCCCGGCAGAACCCGTCGATGACGATGCCGGCCATACCCCGGCGCGCCGCCTCACCGGCAAACAATTCCCCGGCCACGGCGTGCGGCGATCCCCCGGCGGCCACCACCAGCACGTCACCGGGACCGCCGTGCTGCAGCGCGCCCAGGACCGACAGCAGATCATCGCGCGCGTTCGCCGTGACCGCGCGTCCGAGCAGCCGGCTGCCCGCTGAGACCGGCCTGATAGCTGCGGGCAGCACGCGCAGCGACTTGTCCGCATCGGACACGGTCGACACGTCCAGCCGTGCCAGCCGGGACAGCAGGCTCAGATCATCACGCGGCGAGCTAGGGCAGACATCGGCGTGGTCCTTACCCGTACACGATCAGCACAGTGGCTCCAGTCGCCCGGTTCCAGGGCGCAGGCCAGGACACACAACACAGCATCCGGCGCCCTAGCGAGCGTGCACAGCGTATCCGGGCCCGGATTGGCGCGGCCACTTCCGGTCCGGGCATCGCCGACCCTCGGGGTGCGACCCGGCCGACAGCCTCGCCGGACAACGGTGGTTCCCCGGCCCAGTGAATAGGTGGTTGGTACGGAAGGGTCACCGGAATGATTACCCGCGTTGAGTCAAGGTTTCCGCGCTTCGTCCAGGTCAAGCCTGGCGATCCCCTCCGAAGACCGCCAGGTTCGCCGACCGGACCCAACCTCTCACGTCACTTGACGTGGACCTCGACGGGGTCTGACGCGATGCCGTTGGCCACTATCTCCAGGTGCGCACGGCCCGAGGGTGCGGATGCGGGGACTTCCATCGTGGTGTGCACAATCCGGTGCCCGGTCGCGACCGCCATCGTTGAGTGGTCATAGGTGCGGCAATACACCACACGCCCGCCGTCATAGCGCAGCCGCGCGATCGGGTAGTTGGTCGCGCAGGAGCAGTCGTCACCGTAGCTGCAGGCCTGCGAAACGCCGTTGAATCGGCGGCCGTGCACCTTGTGCTGGCTCCCCGGAATGAGCTCGTGGAAAACCTCGCTGATCTCGGGCTCGATGCGCTCCTCGTTCCGCCGCTGGCGCCGAGACGGCGTTCCGATGTTGAGGTTGGAGTTGTCCGACGCGTACAGAACCTGGCCCGTCGGCAGCAGCAACATCCGGCCGACGAACGGCACCGACGCGTTGAGCGGCGGCGTAGCGACCGAATGCAGAACGTCCGCGTACGGGTCGTACTCGAAGAACTCCGGCGGCGCGCCCCATCCGGGCCACGCACCACCGGTCGACGTGCCAGCGCAGCACAGCACCCGGCCGTTGGGCAGCAGGCAGGCCGGCGCATCGCGCACGATCATCAGCTGCCCGTCGGTCCCGATCGGGAAATCCGGCCCGGCCGACCAGACGCCCGCCCCGGTGTGACCCAGCGCGTAGACCGCGGAGTGTCCGGTACCGCCGAACGCGATCACCCGCCCGTCCTCCAGCAGGATGGCCGCCCGATCTCGGTGCTGAACGTGTGCGCCACGAGGTCGACCTGCGTCGAGCCCGCGTCGACCCAGGCACCCAGCGAGGGCACGTACCGCTGCGAGGCCTTCGGGTACGTCGGGTTGCATTCGACGGTCAGCACGCTGCCGTCGCGCAGCAGCGTCCAGGTCTCCTCCGAGCTGACGTCACCCTTGGTTCCGGTGCCGGTCCAGGCATTGGCCACGGGGTCGTAGATCACCGTCTGCATCGTGTTGATGTTGCCGAGCAGCACCTGCCCGTCGTCCAGCACGGCGCACGGCGCGTCACCGATGTTCGGCCAGCCGCTCGGCGGCGCGATGACCGTCCAGGCGTCCGCGACCGGGTCGTAGATCTCACAGTCGTTGGTGTCGCCAGTCGGCGCGTCTTCGCCGCCAGCGACCAGCACGTTCCCGTTCGCCAGGACCGCGGAGGCGTAGTACCGCCGCCAGCTCGCCATCGGCGCGATCGGCGCCCACGTCCCGTTCTGGTACGAGCCGTGCGCGTCCGGCGTGAGCGCCGACCAGTTCGCGGTCCCGTCTTCTTGACAGATCACCCGCCCGTCGGTGAGCAGCAGCATGGTGCTCGTCCCGAACCCGGGCGGATTTGTCAGCACGTCCCATGAGAACGGCATGTCTCCTCCTGCTGGGCTTAAACCCGCCCGCATGACGGGCATCTATCTGCACGGAGGAGGGCCTAGACACGCTGATACACAAGGCCACGCCCCCTTCCGTGGCGGGAACGGGACGCACCCGACGCTCGGCCCTTACAAGGACACGGCGCGTGCCTCGTAGATGGAAAGCTCGGGCGGGCTAGCGGCGAGGGCCGAGATCTCCTGTACGAACGCACCCAATGCAGGCACCCGGAAATGTGCCCGCAGCGCGTCAGCGTCGGCCCACTGCTCGACAAACACAAGCCGCAGCGCGTCTTCACAATCACGGTGCACGGCGTGCGCCAGGCACCCCGGTTCCTGCCGGGAGCGGTGTACGTGGGCAATGCTGAGCTCAAGGACCTGGTCAATGGTGTCCGGTCGAGCCTGAACACTGGCCGTGACAATAAGCACGGCTGAACGATAACACCTGAAGGCCAGTCCGACCCTGCGACGCCAACGCGCCCATGGTCACTTAGCGTGAGATTGGCGAGTAGGTCGGGATCTTAAGAAGGATGACAGCGAAGGGCCGCGACCTGGCAGGACGATGCTCTGCCGTGGTTATCCACATTTCCACAGGCTCGGCCATCCACAGCTTTACCGGCACTGAACTGGGAGTTTGCCGGAATTATCCACAAGCTTGTGCACAGGGCGTTATCCTAGCTGGTCAAGGGTTACAGGGTACGCATGAGCCTAGGGAGAACGGCAGTGAAATCGCCTCATCCCTCCTGCCCGGGTGGGCGGAAGGTGGCTGTCATGCGTAGCGTCTGCTAACCAACGATGGTCCCGGCCAGGTGTTCGCAGCACGCGGCCGGGACCTTATGTCGGACCAACTTCAGGAGGAAGCCGACATGGACAGTATGGCAGGTGCCGGGCTGGTCGTGACGTCCCAGGAAACGGGACCTGAACAGCAAACGGCCAGTTCCCCTATGGCGCTGGCGGAACCACTGGCGCCCGCGCAGCGCGACCGGCTTCGGCCGCTGGAGGTAGCTCAGTGCTCAATGTGCGGCATCGCGCTCCCGCTCGGCCTGCTGGTGCCTGATGGCGGCGACGGATGCGCCGACATCCGCTGGTACTGCAAGGACGCTAGGTCGTGCACCGAACGCTGGACCAGCACCGGTCCGCCGCAGCGTGCCCCTGCGCCAGCGGTTCCCGACACTGCCTTCGCGGGCGCTGAGGAACCGGCGGCCTGATGCGGCGCTGGCCGAAGCTGGCGGCCTCCATCCTTATGCACCGCTTATCCTGAGGTCGTGCGTAGTCCGTACTGGCTACGAGCGAGCAGACCATGGAGTAAGCGGCGGGTGGCCCTTATCGGCCTTGCGGTTTGCGTCGGCATTACCGCTCTGACGTTGCCTGCGTGGATCGGCTCGGTGTTGTCACACAAGCCGACGTTGCGGCTCGGCTCGACGGGCAGCGCCGTTAGGACGCTCCAGACCCGGCTGAACGTGTGGAACGTCCTGCCCCATGTCGCCGTTGATGGTGACTTCGGCCCGGCGGTCAAGTTTGCCGTCGAGGAGTTCCAGGCGGCCGAAGGCTTGTCCGCTGGCGGTGTCGTCGGGCCGGCCACCTGGGCGGACCTGCTGAGGACTCCCCCACCTGGGCCGCTGGCCATCACCGTGTCTGGCGTCGTGGATTCCAGACTCGAAGCGCTCTTGACCGATGGTGGGCCAGATGACGGCACGCCCGGCTATTACATGTCACGCAGCGCTGCTCTGACGGCGGCAGCGGCGGGCACCGATAACCGGCGGTTTTACCAGCTAGGTGAATTGCTAGTCCGGGACGGGCTCGCCGATACCATTATCAATCTCAGTCGCGAGATGAACGGCTCGTGGTACGAGTGGAGCGAACAGCACGCGTCGCCAGCCGAACCCGATGCCTTCATCCTGGCCTGGCGGCAAGTCGTTACGACGATGCGCTCGGTGCCCGGTCAGCATTTCAAGTTCTTGTGGACCATTTTCCCCAAGGGGGCCGCGGTAGCCGAGGGTTGGCCCGGCAGCGCTTACGTCGACTACGTGGGCACCGACATCTTCGACTGGTACGGCGGCCCGCACGACACGTACCCTCACACCGCAGCTGGCGCGCTCGACTGGGCTCTCCACTGGGAGCAAGACCTGACGGCCAGACCAGGTGGGCTGGACTGGATAGTCCAGTTCTCCAGGCTTACGGGCAAGCCCATCATCATCCCCGAGTGGGGCCTGGACTTCCACAAATTCGGCGGTAAGGATGACACGTATTTCCTGACCCACATGACGGCGTGGCTGATCGCTCATCACGCGATCGGCCTTTACTGGGTCGGGGGTCACGTTACTGCGTCCGGCTGGCCAGGCGGTCCGTTGATAGCAAACCAGGGCGCCGCGGCGCAACACAACACCCCTGGAGAGGTAAGCGGCCTAGGGCAGCTACTGGGCGGACATTTGCAGTACGCCGGTGTCTACCTGGATGACCACGAGCCCATTACGGATGCCACGGCCCAGCCTATCCTGGCTCCGTGGGAAAAAGCCGACTACCAGCTGGTCCTGAGCGTCGATATCATTCCGGACCCGCCTGCCATCAGGTCCTATTCCGGCCCGCCCGAACCCGGGAACCAGCCTTACCAGCTGGCCAACTACCCCGACGCGGTAGTGGCGCTACAGCAAGGACTCGGATGATCATGAGCACCTGGATCGAAACCCCGCGGCTGGTCATCCGCACCTTCGAGCCTCGCGACGCCGAGGCGTGGATCGCGCTGGTCAACGACCCGGCGGTCACCGGGCTCGACGGCCTGAAAAAGTACGTCGCGGACCGGGAATGGTGGAGCCCGCCTAGTTAAGCAGGCGTGGCTACTTGCTCGGCTGCGGCACGGTCACGGTGCAGTTGACCTTCGGGTTCACGCCCACGTAGTTGAGCGGACCGGCCAGGATCGTCACCGCGATGGTGCCGGCCTGGGTACAGCTGCTGATAGATCCGCTGTAATAGCCGCGCTGCCCGCCAGCAATGGCGCCGATGATCAGCCAGATAACAAGCAGACCCGCTGGGATGTGCATCCCGCCCTCCTACTAGAAGAATAGCTCCGCGCTGCGGTGCCTAATCCGTGGCGTCCTTCAGCAGCAAGCTGGCGGCGATCTCGCGGTGCGCGGCCGGGGTGCCCAGCATGACCTCGGCGGACTTGGCCCGGCGGTAGTACAGGTGGGCGTCGTGGTCCCAGGTGAAGCCGATGCCGCCGTGAATCTGGATGTTCGACGCGGCGACGTGGAAGTAGGCCTCGGAGCAGAAGGCCTTGGCGAGGCTGGCGATCAGCGGCAGGTCGGCGCCGCCGTCGGCCGCCTCCCAGGCCGCGCGGTACGCGGCGGACCGGGCGGACTCGACCTCGAGCAGCATGTCCGCGCACAGGTGCTTGATCGCCTGGAAGCCGCCGATCGCCCGGCCGAATTGATGCCGGACCTTGGCGTACGCCACCGCCATGTCCAGGCAGCGCTGCGCCCCGCCGACCTGCTCCGCAGCCAGCGCGAGCACACCACCACGAACCGCCTGCGCCACGATCTCCGGGGCCGCGCCGAGCTGGCCCACGAGCCGGGCCGGGGTTCGGTTGAACGTGAGCACGGCTTGCTTGCGGGTCAGGTCGATCGTCTGCATCGCCTGGCGGGACAGGCCCGGCGCGTCACCGCCGACCGCGAACAGCGCGGGCCCGCCGTCGGACGAGGCGGCGACGAGGACCAGATCCGCGATCATCCCGTCGAGCACGAACGACTTGCGGCCGTCCAGGAGGTATTTTTCACCGGAACGCCGCGCCGTGACGCCGAACTCGTCCGGGGCCCACTCGCCGTCGTCCTCCGGCACGGCTAGCGTGGCGATCGTCTGGCCGGACGCTATCAGCGGCAGCAGATCCGTTCGGGCAATGGGGTCTTCGCAGGCCAGCAGCGCCCAGGTCGCGAGTACGGCGCTGGCCAGGTACGGCGCGCACAGCAGCGCCGCGCCCATCTCCTCGCAGACGATCAGCTGCTCTACCGGCCCGCAGCCTGCGCCGCCGTATTTCTCCGGGATGGTGAGCCCGGCGAGCCCGAGCTGGCCGAGCTGGGCCCAGACCGCCGGGTCGTAGCCGGCCTCGGTGGCCATCAGCCGCCGTACCTCGCTGAGCGGCGATTTCTCCGCCAGGAACCGCCGGACCATGGCGCGCAGGTCCTGCTGCTCATCGGTAAAGACAAAAGTTGGCATAACGGCCGGGCTTCCTGTTCCCGCGTCTCTTTTTTGGCATCCTGACATGCATGCCCTCATCCCGTGAAGGCGCAGCTGCCGGTCCGCTCGACGGGGTACGCGTGCTTGACCTCTCCTCGGTGGTGATGGGTCCGCTGGCGACTCAGATCCTCGGTGACCTGGGTGCCGACGTGATCACCGTGGAGAGCCGGGACGGTGACATCAACCGGGTGATGGGTCCCGGACCGCTTCGCGGCTTGTCCGGCGTCTCGTTGAACTTGCTACGTAATAAGCGCAACATCTCTCTCGACATCGCGCACCCGGACGGCCGGGCCGCGCTGCTGCGGGTCGCGGCTGGCTGCGACGTGTTCGTCACGAACCTGCGGCCGGGATCGGTCGCCCGACTTCGCTTGCGCTACCCGGATGTCGCAGCCGTTCGGCCGGACGTGATCTACTGCCAGGCGCACGGGTTCCCGTCGGACAGCCCGCAGGCGGACGCGCCCGCGTTCGATGACATCATCCAGGCCGCCAGCGGGGTGCCTGACGTGATGCGCCGGTCGAACGGCCGATCCGAGATGATGCCGACGCTGCTCGCCGACAAGGTGTCCGGGCTGGT
The DNA here is from genome assembly GCA_963795795.1 of uncultured Actinomycetes bacterium. Taxonomy (GTDB): domain Bacteria; phylum Actinomycetota; class Actinomycetes; order Streptosporangiales; family Streptosporangiaceae; genus Palsa-504. The sequence goes on from CAWCJS010000012.1 coordinate 19,786, forward strand.
GCTGGCCTACTCGATCATCGCCGCGCTGTTCCACCGAGCGAGAACCGGCGAGGGCCAGCAGGTGGAGGTGCCGATGGCCGATGCGATGCTCGCCTTCCTGCTGGTCGAGCACGGCGGTAGCGCCATTCCCCGGCCGCCCCGGGGCCCGGCCGGGTATCAGCGCATCCTCACTCCGGAGCGCGGGGCGCTGCAGACGGCCGACGGCTGGATGGCGGTGATGCCGCACCGGGAAGCCCACTGGGCGGCGCTGCTGCGCGCCGCGGGTTACGACGAGATGGTCGGGGACCCTAGGCTGTCCAACCGTGCGCTGGCGCGGGAACCGGGCTTCGGCTACGCCACGCTCAGCCGGGTGCTCGCCACGAAAACCACCGCCCAATGGTTGGCTCTGTGCGCGGACGCGGGGATTCCGGCCGCGGCGGCGCCCGGGCTGGACGAGCTCATCGATGCGCTGCCCGAGGACGAGCATCCGGACGCCGGGCGGTACAAGGTAATCCCGCCGCCGACCCGGTTCTCGGCGACCCCGGCCGCGGTGCGACGGCCGGCGCCGCTGGCCGGGCAGCACACCCGTGAGGTACTGGCCGAGGCCGGGCTGACCGAGGAAGAGATTACGCAGCTAGCCGAGGCGGGGGTACTTACCGAAGATCGGGCTGGTCCAGGAAGGCGAGAACCTGCTGGTTGAACAGATCCGGCTGGTCGACGTTGGAGGCGTGGCCTGCGTCTGGGATCACCGCGTGCACGGCGTTCGGGAGTTTCGTCGCCATGTACTCGGCCGCGCCGAGGTAATCCTTGTCCCGCGCGCCGACCAGCACGAGCGCCGGGATCGTGATCGTTGGGAGCGCGTCGATCACGCGCGCGTCGCGCTGGGTGAGGATGCCGCGGGCGGCTCGCGCCAGGCCGGGCCTCGAGTCGCGGTCCAGGCGGTCGGCGGTGGCCATGGCTCGCTCATTCCACTGCTGACGCGCTTCGTCGCGACGGTAGCCCGGGCCGGTGTCGCACAGGACTAGCCCGGCGACCCGGTCCGGGTGTGCCAGGCAGAACTGCAGCGACAGGAACCCGCCGAGGGACAGTCCGCCGGCCACTACGCGCGCGATCCCGCACGCGTCGAGCAGCGCGGCCATGTCCGCCACGCTGGCTTCGGCGGAGTAGTGCGCCGGGTCGTCCCCTGCGTCGGTTTTGCCGTGACCGCGTATGTCCCAGGTGACGACTGGCCGCGCTGTTGCGAGCGCGCTGATGTTCGGGTCCCACATCGTCGAGGATGCGGAGAAGCCGTGCGTGAGCAGGAGGGGCGTGGCGCCGTTCTCTGGTCCGAAGGTCTGGTAGTTGATGCGGACGCCGTCGTCTCGGTCGAGATAAGTCACGGGGCACCTCTCGGAAGGGCAGATCCCGGCTGGGGTCGGGCTCCCTGGGCAGGCCGAGGATGCGTTCACCGATGATCGTTCGCTGGATCTGGTCGGTGCCGCCGGCGATGGAGATGCCCGGCACGGAGAGGAAGATCTCGGCGATCGTCCCGTCGAGCGGCGATCCGGGCCCGGTCAGCATGCCGTGCGGCCCGGCGATCAGCGCGTGGACCCGCGCCGCCTGGCGGGCGATGACGCTGCTGGCCAGCTTGCCCAGCGAGCCTTCCGGCCCTGGGGGCCGACCCGCGGCCCGGGCGGCGGCGGCGCGCTCGGCTGTCCATTTTGCCGACCACGCAAGCTCCACCAGCCGGGCGATCTCCTGGCGGACCAGCGGGTCGCCGGCCACTTGATGTGCGATGGCCCGGCTGGTGACCAGATCCGGGCGGCCTGCGCGCTGCGGGTACCACTTGTGCGGCTCGCTGACCGCCGTCCGCTCCGCGATCGCCTCCTGCCAGGTCCGCCCAGTCGGGTTGGCCGGCGCCGGGCCTGGCCGGGACGCGGCGAGGCGGCGCTCGTGCGCGAGGATCGACAGCGCGACCGTCCAGCCGCCGCCCTGCTCCCCTATTAGGTAACCCGCCGGGACCTTGGCCTCGTCCAGGAACACCTCGTTGAACGAGGCGTGCCCGTTCATCTGCCGCAGCGGGCGCACCTCGACGCCGGGCTGGCGCATCGGCAGGACGAAGCAGGTGATGCCGCGGTGCTTGGGCACGCTGGCGTCGGTGCGGGCCAGCAGCAGCCCGAAGTCCGCGGTCGCCGCTCCGGTCGACCAGACCTTCTGCCCGGTCACCAGCCACCCGTCCTCGACCGCCTCGGCCCGGGTGGTCAGCCCGGCCAGGTCCGAGCCCGCGCCTGGCTCGCTGAAGAGCTGGCACCAGGTGATCTCGCCGGTGACGGTGCGCCTGATGAAGTGCTCCCGGAGCGCGTCGGTGCCGTGCTCGATGAGCACCGGGCCGGCCAGGCCCACGCCGACGCCTTCGGCCGGGCCGGGGACTCCTCTGCTGGTTAGTTCGTGGGTCACTTGCGCGGCTAGGCCGGGTGGTAGGGAGCGGCCGCACCAGGGGTTCGGCCAGGCGGGGCACGCCCAGCCGGCGTCGGCCAGCAGTTCCCGCCAGTGGACCAGGCTCAGCTCCGGATCCCAGTTGGCCTCGATCCAGCGTCGCAGTTCTTCGAGCACGCCGGCTGTGTCCGGAGTGGCCGTGGTCACCGCGCCTCGAATCGGGGTGGGCGGCGTTCCGCGGACGCGCGGATACCCTCGGCGAAGTCCGCCGTCTGGCGCAGGCGGTCCTGTTCCGTAAGTTCCCGGTCCATGGCCGCGCGGGCCCGGTCCGCCAGCGTCCCGCGCATCGTCTGCCGGATCGAGCGCACCGCGAGCGGAGCGCCTTTTGCGATCTCGGCGGCCAGTTCGTGGGCGGCTGCCCGCAGGTTGTCGGGTTCGGCCAGCCGGTCGGCCAGGCCGATCCGGGCGGCCTCCTCGCCGCCGACCCGCCGGCCCGTGTACAGCAGGTCCTGGGCGCGCTGCTCGCCGATGATCGCGGGAAGCGTGACCGTTAGGGCGAAGCCGTGGTGGAGGCCGAGCCGGGCGAAGTTCGCGGCGAACCTCGCCTGCGGGCTGGCGACCCGGAAGTCGGCGGCGCAGGCCAGCCCGAGGCCGCCGCCTACCGCCGCGCCCTGGACGGCGGCGACGACGGGCGTCTGCGCCTCGAACAGCCGGGCCGCCGCGGCGTAGAGTTCCTTCGCGCCGCCCAGCCCGGGCCGCCCGGAACGGCCGGTGAAATCCGCGCCCGCGCAGAAGTGCTTGCCGTCTGAGCAGAGCACCGCCGCCCGGAACTCCGGCTGCTCATCCAGCCATTCGTAGGCGTCCGCGAGGTCGGTGATGAGCTCCGTGTCGAAGAAGTTGTCCGGCGGGCGCCCGATCTCTACGGTCGCCGTGAAATCGCCGTTCGGGATAATGCTCACGTCACCGAACGTCTTGCTCGTCTCCGGCATGAGCGCATCGTAATCGACCTAGCGCGGCCGACTCAGCCCGGCACCGGACGGCACCCGGGGACTGCTACGAGACCACGAAGTCAAAGGTGCCGGAAGTGACGCTCCCGGCACTGTTCGATGCCGTCACCCGGGGCCTTGTCAGCTACTTTGGCTCTGGCTGACCCGCGGCATAGCCGGACTGGTGCTGCCGCCGGTCCGGGATATTGATCATTTAAATCTGTTCTCCCTATCGGGCTTCGGTGCCGTTGCTGGCCGGCGTGCGTGCCCGGCTGCCTAGCCGGCCGGATGCCACGGCAGGCGGTAGGCGCGGTAAGAGGTGAGGCCGGCCGGGAGCTCGGCGTTGTACAGCAGCTGCCCGGACGGGCTGAACTCGGAGATGTAGGGCAGGGCGCCCCAGCCGACGAACAAGTCGCCGTTGCGGGTGGTCTGGGCGTTCCCTTCGGCTCCGGCCACCAGGCCCTCGGGCTGCCGGACGGACTTGACCAGCGTGGCCACCTTGGCCGCCAGATCCAGCTTCACGGTGACCACCCGGCTGTAGGGCAGCAGCCCGCCGCCGCCGCCGGACTCGTCGTCGAACACCGTGTACTCGTCGTTGCCGATGGCTTCGGGGTCGTGCTGGTAGGCGAAGATCTCGCCTGCGCTGTCGAGGACCTGACCGGGCGCGGCCTTGAGCTTGAACGTGCTCTGCTTGCCGCCAAGCTCCCACATGATCGCCCCGGTGTGCCGGTTCACCTTGTAGATCGTCCAGGTGTACCGGGAGCTGATCAGCAGGTTCCCGTCGGTGTCGAGATGGACGGCGTTGATGTGGAACCAATCCCACCGCAGGGCCGCCGAGCCAGGCAGCGGATTGCGGCTGTCGCGGTAAGGAACGTGGTCCGCGCTGTTCCACTGGAACAGCACCTGGCCGGTGCTGATGTCGATCTCCTGCACGACGCCGTCGATGACCGCCTGGTCGGCGGGGCCGCCGATGGAGGTCAAGTTCGCGGTCGCGGTGGTGAAGGCCAGGATCAGCGCCGTGTTCCAGGGCGTGATGAGAAACTCATGACCGTCGGCTGAGTAGCCGTTGCCCGCGTTCACCTCGGCGATCTGCTGGTAACGGTCGTTGTAGATGTAGTCAGTCCCGCTCGAAACGCCGCCGAAGCCGGTGCCCCGCCACCAGGTGAGCACCGGCTTGCCCTGGTAGGTCTGGGTGCGGAAGTCGGTAGCCGAATCCCCGGCCGGCACCGCGTGCAACCAGATCACCTTGCCGGTGTTGCTGATGATCTCCGGGCCGCTCCCTTCCGGGGCGATGAAGATGTCGCCGTTGCCGTTACCGGCACCCTGCGTCAGCACCATGACCGCAGGCGGCATACTCGTCAGGCCAGCGGCCGCCGGGCCAGACGGCGCCGCGGTGCACGCTGTCCCCGCCAAGCTGATGCCCGCGGCGACGACGATCACGGCGGCGGCCCCGCCCGCGTGTCGCGGCCGGCCCCGCCGCCTGTCCGCAGCCCGGAACGGCAAGGCCTTCTCCGCCATCACGCACCTCCGCCGATCAGGGAAGTCACCGTCATGGTAGGGCCGCTACCACCGCACCGGCCGCACGACATCCAGCCGTTGCCCCCGCGAGCTGACCAGGCAGGCGACAACGGCCCTGCCAGCACAACGCACGCCGGGCCGTGCACGCCCGCCACCTGGGTCGCCTACCGAGGCGGCCTGATGTCGCCGTCCCGGCGGGGTCTTGCTAGCCGGCGATCTGGACGGCGGGTTGCAGGAGGTCGCAGAAGCGGCGGGCGAACAGGTAGGCGTCTCCGGGCCAGCGCGCGGACAGGTAATTCCGGTCGGTCACGGCGAAGGCCGGGGTGTCGTCGGTCGCGGTGCCGCGCGCGGTCAGGGTCAGCGGGCCTCGCTGGAACTGGCTGCCCGGGTCGTCCAGGGCGGCTTCGACCTCGTCTTGGACGTAGGCAGGATAGGTCCGGTAGTAGCGGCCGAGCCGCCACGCGGTGGCTAGGTAAGCCGTGCGTTCCATGTAGCGGGGCAGGCAGGTCGTCCGGCGGCCGGACAGGACGCTGCCGCCCGTAGCGGGATCGCGGGTGCGCGCTAGCACCAGCACGCCATGGCAGATCGCGCCGACCGGCCTGCCCAGCGCCCAGAACCGGGCGACCTGCTCGCGCAGCACCGGCGAGCCGAGGTACTGCCGCATCCCCGGTGCATGCCCGCCGGGCAGCAGCAGGCCATCGAAGGCGGCCGGGTCCAGCCCGGCCCAGGCCACCGGCGAGGTGAACTCCGCAGCCCTGGTGAGCTCGGCGTAGAACGCCCTGGCCTGCGGCGCGGCCCCGAGCTGGCCGAAGATCACGCCGTCCAGCAGCCGGGGATCACCGGCCGGGATCGTGCCGGCCTGTTCGGTGGCGAACACCACCTGATGCCCGGCCGCACGCAGCAGCTGCCACGGCACCGCGACTTCCGTGACGTCAAAGTCCCGGTCAGGAAGCGGAATCAGCACGCGCACCCAGCCATCATCGCAGCCCGCGCCTCCTACGGGTACAACCGTGAACGACGCCGGTAACCCGCAGCCCTCGCACCTGCTGGCCGGCGCAACAGAATGTTCAACCGAGCGCCAGGAGACGGATTCGTCAGCTGTCTGGTCCGGCAAGCTTCGTCAAGCCCAACCTGCCCGCTGAGATCCAGCAAGAGGTGATCGAACTCCACGCGGTCGTGCAGCCGTAGGAACCGTTGCCGCGAGGCACCGCCGCTCGTGCCCACACAGGCTCCGCCAGCCCGGCACCGGTCCTCCGCCCGTCCGAATCACACAGAACAATCCCTATGTTCTTGCTGACAGCGGGCATCAAGGATGCTTGGATCCGCGCTGAACGGCGGTTACTCGCGACTCCTGCCGCCCGGTCGGTCACGCTCTGCGAGCAGGGCCGGATGCGGCTGCTTGGTCCCGTCGGTGTGCATTCGTCAGGCAGGGAACAGTGCATACTGGCGGTTCGCGTGGCTCGCCTCGGGCGCCAGGCGGTATTTGCGGAATGTTAACGGGGCCGCCGGAATCTTTAGCGGCTGTTAACGCTGAGCGTTTTAGCATGCTAGTGAGCAGCTCGGGTGGTGGCAGCCTCGGCTGGCCCGGCCTGTGGGGCGATGGCCATGAGACAGGATGCTCTGCCCTGCGGGAAGCCCCTGGCGGCCGGCTCGGTTGCTCTGGTGCTGGGTGGCAGCGGCCGTGGATTGGAGGTCGGCACCGTGAGTGCAGGCCGAGCCGAGGGTGCGCGGGAAGGGCGCACGGTGCGGCGCGCTGCGTCGTCAGATGCGCGGCCACGGCTGCATGTCGTCGGCTGCGGCCCGGAGGATGCGGTACTGCGCAGGCAGCGGTTCGAGGCCGCACACCCGGAGATCATGATCACTCCGCCCGGGACGCTTGCTCCGATGTGGACCGCTTACCGCGACGGCAAGTCCCTGGCCAGGCGGTATCACCTCGGTGCTCTTCTGGACGAGCTAGGAAGGCTGTGCGGAGAGCAGCCATGAGGGGCACGCTGCTAGCAGTCCGCCTTGGCCGCTGGCGCGAGCATTACGGCCGGATCGTGGCTGCTCACTGGCCCGGTAGTTGCCCCGCCTCTCTAGCAGACCTCATTCTTTCCGCCGTTCACCACCCGGGACAGCCGTACCGGAGTTGTGCGCCAGCGCAGATCTCCCAGATCTGCATCGTCGCGGACGACATGATCAGGTCCGGGCGGGCCGCGCAGATCAGGCGGATCTCGCGCGCTTAACCGTCGTGGGGCGTGGCCACGGTCCATGCTGACGGACCAGATGGATGCGCTTAGCCGCTGATCGTCTTGGCGGCTTCGGCCGCCGTGGTCAGGGCGGCTAGGTGGTCATCGACGGTCGTCAGGCCGGCGCCCATGGTGTTGACCGACAGGTGCGTGGCGCCCGCGTCCTGCCACTGCCGTATCGCCGCCGCCAGGCTGTCCTGGTTCTCCTGCCAGCGCAGGCGCCCTTCCATGCCGAGGCTGGCCGGGTCGCGGCCGGCCTCGGCGGCCGCCTCCGTCACGATCCGGCGGGCCGCCTGGAGTTGCGGGCCCGGAGCCATCTGCGGGAACCAGCCGTCGGCCAGCCGCCCGGCGCGGCGGTACGCGGGCGGGGACTGGGCGCCGACCCAGAGCGGGATCGGCCGCTGCACCGGCATCGGCGCCAGGCCCGCCCCGGTGATCTGGTCGAAGGTCCCGCTGAACGTCACGCTCTGCTCGGTCCACAGCCGGCGCAGCAGCGTGATCTGCTCCTCCAGCCGCGCGCCGCGCGTGCTGAAGTCCTGGCCGAGGGCCTCGTACTCCACCCGGTTCCAGCCGATGCCCACCCCCAGCCGGAACCTCCCGCCGGTGAGCAGGTCCACCTCGGCCGCCTGCTTAGCGACCAGCACGGTCTGCCGCTGCGGCACGATGATGATCCCGGTGACCAGCTCCATGGAGGTCACCGCGGCCAGGTACCCGTACAGGACCATCGGCTCGTGAAACGTGGTGTGCACGTCATAAGGGCCATCCCAGCCCGTATGCACCGCGGGGTCCGCGCCCACCACGTGGTCGTAGGCCAGCACATGAGTAAACCCGAGTTCCTCCGCGCCCAGGGCATAAGCGCGCACCGCGCCGACGTCGCCGCCAAGTTCGGTCTGCGGGAACACCACACCGATCCGCATGCCGCCTCCCGACCCCGAACACTATCCGAGACGCCCGGGCCACCCGGGGGCAGGCCAGGCCAATCGCGCTGACCATGCGGCCGCAGGACCCACCGCCGTCCGGCGAAGCTGATCAACTACCAGCCTGGACCACCAGGCATGATCCCTCCATTCGAATCTGCCGAAATGAGGGCGTTGCCTATGCGCGCATTTTTGCACAGCCATGCATAATCTTCCATAATTGAGCCGGCAGGCTGACGTCGCAGCGGCATATTGCTGCGCCACCTATTCGTATAGGTGGATAGAACGGAAAACCCCGGGCGTCATGGCCGGGCGATGTGGATCCCGGTGCTGTGGTCGAACCGCTCGTGATGCTGGCGGAGTAGATCCAGACCGTAGTCGCCGCCGTTTGGCGTGCGGACGACGGTGTGAATGTGATTGCGCGATGGCACGACGTTGTCGAACGCGACGCCGGGATGGTGATCGAACTCGATGAGCACGACCGGGCTATGGACCCGGTAGTAGAAGGGGCCATCATCGGCGACCGCGCCCATCCAGGCGAAGTAGGTCTCATCCAGATGCTGATCCACTTCGGACATCTTCACCCCGGAGTGGCCCTCGCCCGTCCAGCCGACATAGGCGGCGACCAGGGCCCGCAGGCACCGGCGCTGGATACCGGTCAGGTCAGCGGCGCAGACACCGGCATAAGCAACCACCGCGTTGTCCCCCCGGAACGCGCCGGCCTGGATCCGGCCGTCGAGGGGGTCCTGCAACTCCGGGGGGAGGTCACCGGGATAGATCGACGGTCGCAGGACAGCCCGGGCCGCCTGCTGGTCATCAAGGGAGCGGATGAGATCCAGGCCAGCCCGTTCCTCAGCGGTGAAGACCATCGTGCCGGCCAGCGGGCCGTCGAACACCTGACACGGTTCTGAGCCCATGAAGCTGGGGGTCAGCAGGAACTGGTCACCGATGACGGTGCCATTGAGGCACAGGTGGTGGCCGTCGATCTGCCACGCCCACGGCCTTCCGGCGCTGGGCTCACCATAGAAGGACAGGAAGTACGGCCACTCGCCGAAGTCGTCGGGCAATCCTGTCACCTCGGCCAGCAGGCGGTTCAGCCGCATGATGTCGCGGGCCTGAGCGAAGCCCCGAGCCGACAGGCTGGCTTCGAGTAGCCGCAGTCCGAGCTGACGGGTCGCGGGCGGCAGATCCTCCAGCATCACGCCGTGGCGGAACACGAACGGGTGGATGTTCAACCACATCCGGCGCTCCGCAGCGTCCAGAGGAAACACAGCACGCTGGCGCTGCTCAGCGCTGAGCGCACCGAGGAAATCGCTCGCTGCGTCGGTGATCGGCGCCGTGCTCACACCGGTCGACCGAAGGGGGAACAGCCCAGCTCGCACGGTGCCGTCCGAGGTCAGACCCTGCAGCGGCCGCTGGACGGCACCCGCCAGTTCACCGAAAAGCGCCTCGAATGGCGGCGGGAACTCAACCCTCTTGCGCGCCGAAAAGGAGGGAAGCTGGCCCACGCCGAAATCAGTCCAGTGCTCCATATCCCCGCCCCTTGGTCACAGCAGTGCGCCCTGCCTGCGGCCACCCTAACATGCCCAAATGGACGATCAGCCAAGCCGTATATTTATACACCGTCGCGCTTGAGGTGAACGTCCTAAACTGCCGCAGGGCGTGCGTCAGATGGGGCCCGCCAGGCTTGATGCGAGCGCGAGAGAGGCGATAAAGGGCTCGCGGACCTGCGGATCGCAGTAGCTGGCTTCGAGCGCGGCCTTCTCGGCATCCGGATCATCCCCCGCCGGAAAGTCATGACCAGCTCCGCAGGCCAGGGACATCGATCGGTGCCCGTCCCAGGCCTGGTCGCCAGGGAAGGTGATGTCGATCGTCACGTCCTGGCCGGCGAGGATAATCACCAGGTAGCGGTGGACATCGGTCAGCCCGCCCTCCGGTACTGCTTCGGCCGCCCCGCTCCCGTGCCGCTGGAGCACCGAGCTGCGGGACACACGGTAAACACGGTGAATGAGCCTCGGCTGCAATTCCGGCCATCGCTCACGAAGCAGCTGCGCCAGCAGCGCGTGCTTTGTCGAGCACGTCCCCGTCCACTCGACAATTACCCCTTCGGGCGTCCGCGCCTCGGGCCTGCCATACGGAATGGCCTGGACCGCGTTAACGACCTGGCATAGCGAGGCCTCGCCTGGCAAACCGGCCCGGGTAGCGAACCGGGCGAACAGCGACCCATTCATCTGACCCAGGCTACCGGGGCCCATGGTGGAGACGACCCAGGGCCAAGGCCGTCACCGCGTCCGGATCTGCCCCGAACAGGAGGGATGGCAGGATCGATCCCATGACCGAAGTCGACCGCGTGTGGCAGCTTATGCGCGGCGACGAACTTCTTGCCGAGCTCGTTGTGACCGGCACAGATTTCCCCTGGCTCACCGGCACGCTCCGTCCAACGAGCGGGTTTGAGGAAGTCCGCCCGTTGTTCCAGGACGAGCTATTCAGGCTGGACCACCTTGATGACGAACCCGGCACCTGGGAAGCTGCCTATCGCCGCATCCGGCAGGCCATGCGTCTCCTGGCACCAGACGGTCGGCCGGTGCCCGAGTTCCTCCTGCACATCGACGGCGGCAACGCCTGGTGGCGATGGAGCGATCAGCTGTGGCCGTAGACAGGGCCAAGCGGTCACGAAGCTACAAGGCGGCTGCAGAGCCCGGTCACGGCCGGCATAAAAGCTGGCCGCATCCGGGCTGATCTTGCTGATCGCCGACTGGTTTATCGCCAGCCGAGCGCGGGCGCCACGTGGGTGAGGATGCTGTCGATGACGTGGGCGTTGTAGTCGACGCCGAGCTGGTTGGGCACGGTGAGCAGCAGCGTGTCGGCGGCCGCGATCGCCTCGTCTTCCTTGAGCTGCTGGATCAGCACATCCGGCTCGGCGGCGTAGGTCCGGCCGAAGATCGCCTGGGTTTCCGCGTCGATGAACCCGATCTCGTCGGTGTCCTGGTTGCGGCGGCCGAAATACGCCCGGTCCCGGTCATCGACCAGGGCGAAGATGCTCCGGCTGACCGACACCCGCGGCTCCCGCTCGTGGCCGGCCTGCTGCCATGCGTCGCGGAACGCCTGGATCTGCTCAGCCTGCTGCAGGTGAAAGGGCTTGTCCGACTCGTTATTGATCAGCGTCGAACTCTGCAGATTCAGGCCCAACTCGGCGGCCCACGTGGCGGTCCGCTGTGACGCGGCACCCCACCAGATGCGCTCCCGCAGCCCTGCCGAGTGCGGCTCGACGCGCAGCAGGCCGGGCGGGTTCGCGAACATCGGGCGGGGACTGGGCTGTGCGAAGCCGTCGCCGCGCAGCACTTCGAGCAGCACCTGGGCATGCCCGCGGGCCATGTCGGCGTCCGTCTGACCCTCTTGCGGCTGGTAGCCGAAGTACCGCCAGCCGTCGATCACCTGCTCCGGCGAGCCGCGGCTGATACCCAGCTGGAGGCGGCCGCCGGAGATCAGGTCGGCCGCGCCGGCGTCCTCTGCCATGTACAGCGGGTTCTCGTAGCGCATGTCGATGACCGCCGTGCCGATCTCGATCCGGCTGGTGCGCGCGCCGACCGCCGCCAGCAGCGGGAACGGAGATCCCAGCTGCCTGGCGAAATGGTGCACGCGGAAGTACGCGCCGTCAGCGCCCAGCTCTTCGGCGGCGACGGCCAGGTCGATCGACTGCAGCAACGCGTCCGATGCCGACCGGGTCTGCGAGCCAGATGACGACGACCAGTGCCCGAACGACAGAAAGCCAATCTTCTTCACCCGCGCGTCAACACGAACCGCGCAGGCGGCATTCCTCGCCGCCTGCGCGGCCTCCGGCACCTGACCGCCTCCGCATCCTCAGAGGGTCAGACCGCCGAAGACGTCCGGCATTGCCGAATTCTGTATGAGGCTGACGCTTGCTGAGATCGTCATTTAGCCTGGCCCGTTCGCATCCGTAGGCCCTCTCTGAATACGACATCTAATACCGCAACGGCCACTTATCCCATCCAATGGCTTGGCCTTGGGAAACGCGGTTCTCCGCGGTCAAGCCATATCGCGGCAGCGGGCAATGCGTTAGGTCAGTAGTGGTGAGCTAGTTTCGCCTCGGAACAGGCCGTAAGGTGTACGTGAACTGAAAGACCTTGGTACCGAACGTCGTTCCTGGGGCCCTGGTGTCCTGGCCCTCGGCAGGCTCATGCTCGCACGAGAAACAGCGTAGGTTACGCCGACCGGGAGTCCGGCGGCCCGGGACGGGAGGAGGGCTAGGACGAATGGCCGATGCCGGAGGAACCATTCAGTATTTGAAGTGGAGGAAGGACGTAGCCGACCACGACTATGCGGCTGCCTCCAGCTACCTCAGTATCCGCTTCGGGGAGAACCGGGCGAAGGAGGTGTCGGAGAAGCTGCGAAAGCTTCCGGTCATCCAACGCCGCGCCAATGACATCCTGCGGGCGACCCAGCGCACCCCGCTGCCACTGTCGGATCCGGGCGTGCTGAGGGACCTGCAGAAGGTGCTGGCCGGGGAGAAGCTGTCACCGGTTCTCATAGCGGACGGGGATATCGCGGACGGCTACCACCGTGTCTCCCTCGCTTATGCGCTCGATCCCTACGCGGACGTGCCGCTCAAGCTCGGCTAAGGAACGGCCAGCTCGCGGGCGCGGCGCCGGTTATTGCCCGCTCCGCTGCTCACCGGTGTCGGCAACGCCCGGGGGGACGACCCGCCCTTGATCGATTTCTTCCGACAGTTCCGCCTTGGCCGCTAGGGCCCCCTCGTCCAGCACGCCGGAGCCCGCCGCCCGTGAGATAACGTCGCCGCCACGGCCACGCAGCACCTGCGCAAAGCCGACGGCAATCAGCGCACCGGCAATAGGCCCCACGACGTACACCCAGTAGCTGGTGAAGTCACCGCTGACCAGGGCCGGGCCGAACGAGCGGGCCGGGTTCATCGAAACGCCGCTGACCGGGGCTGCCCACAAGCCGGCTAGGGCGATATAGCCGCCGACGCCGAGCGCGGCGATCGCGCCGACGTTCTGTGCGGCCGAGGCGGTACCGAGGATCACGCTGACCAGGAGCGTGGTGAGCGCGATCTCCATGAGCAGGGCCTGCCAGCTCTTGTACCCGGGACCCGGCAGCGTCGCCCCGAGGTGCCCGACGTTCCCGAACACCAGGCGGAGAAATAGGCAGGCCAGTGTCGCGCCGGCGAGTTGGATGACGATGTAGCCGGGGACACGCCGCCACGGGAAGTCACCGCGCAGCGCGAAGGCCAACGACACGGCCGGGTTCAGGTGCGCGCCGGAGACCGCGCCCATGAACAAGATGATCGCCGTCACCATCAGGCCCGGGGCAACGACAGCCGCGGCGAGGCTGATCTGCCCCTTCGCGTGCAGGAGCCCTCCGCCCGCGGCGACCAGAACCAGCGCGAAGGTGCCCAGCAACTCCGAGAACAGCCGCCGCCATTCCTTGTGCGGGTCGTCGAAGTCCTCACGGTTCCCGAATTCCAGCCAGAGCACGTGGTGCGTGCGCGTGAAGTCCGACCCCAGCTGTGCTGGGTCGATCTTCTGCGCCGTCGCGTCGCTCACAGCGTCTGCCTCTGTGCGGTCCCGCGCGCCGCGGACCATCCCACCAGCTCGCCCATTGTCTCCGCCCTGCCGATTGCCGCAGGAAACGCCTACAGGTCGAGGATGCCGGAACCGGCCGCCGTTGTCGCGCAGCGCCGCGCTCCCGGGCTGCCTGGCGCGCTGCCGCAGGTTTGGCGGCAGTCAACCAGCCGCACGCCTGCGGCGTCTGCTATCACGTGCCCACACGAACTCCCCCGAAAGGCAGGGCCATGAGACTGCACTCGTTTCGCCGTGATCGCCCTATCGGCCGCCGCGCTGGTAGCGGTCAGCGCGCCGTTCGCCGCGCACTCGGCCACCGCGCAGGAAGCCACTCACCAAGCGCACGCGTCCGCGTCGCCGTCCGTTGCCGTGTACGACTGCTCGAACAAGCCGGAGGTTAGGCCAGGCACGTTCGACTTGTTCTGTGACGGCAGCGGCTACTTCACGAGGCTGCGCTGGAGCACCTGGAACACCTCGACGGCCACCGCGACCGGGAGGCTGTACGTCGACAACTGCGAGCCGAACTGCGCGCAAGGCACCTGGTCGCACCGGACCGTGGACCTGATCTTCTGGCGCAGCTTGCCCGTCAAGGGACACCCCGGCGAGCGAGGCTACAGCCAGATGACAGTGCTATATCCCGGCCGCGCCATCAGCAGCCACAACACCTACACCGGCGCCCCGCCCGGCCTGTTCCCCGGCGAGTTCTAATCCTCATGCCGCCCTGACCGGACCCACTCTCTGGCCGCCTGACGGGTGGCCCGGGTGGCTGCCTCGTCGTGCGGATGGTCTAATGTTTGGCGCGCCGCAGGGCTGAGCTGACCCAGCCTTGAGCGGCGGCATGAGCGCAATCTGGTCAGCCAGGTGTCAGGCATGGTGTTTAATGGATGGCGGTTGTAGTCGAATTCGTTACGTGTACCTGCGCCTGCGAACTTCTGACAGCGGGCGCCGCGAGTACACGGCCGGGTCTTCCCGGCAGGCTGGCGGTCGCGATAACCAGGGGAGCACATAAGTGCCTCCCGAACGATCGTCTCTACAGGAGAAGTACATGGCTGAAGGCACCGTCAAGTGGTTCAACGCCGACAAGGGCTACGGCTTTATCGCCCCTGACGACGGGACCGCCGACGTGTTCGTCCATTTCTCTGCCATCCAGGCTGACGGCTTCCGCAGCCTGCAGGAGAACCAGAGGGTCACCTACACCGCTGGACGCGGACAGAAGGGCCCCCAGGCAGAGGAAGTCCGCCCGATCTGACCGCCAGCGGACCGGGCCGGGCGCCTTCTGGCTTCCCGTCCCGGTCCGCCTGCACCCCTCCCCTACGCGATTACCGGAACCGAGCCGTCTAGCTTGGCCGAGGTCAATCGCGCAGTAGTCGCGCTCGGCGGGGCCGAAGAGCCTTTATTTCCCGAACGAGCAGTGGTACCTGTCCCGGTACACCCGGCCGCCTGGTTCGTGGAGGTCGACGGCCGACACCGCCAGGGTCAGCGGGCCGGAATCAACACCGTGGCCTGGTCCGCCAGCCGCTCGTTCAGATCGTCGACGTTGAACACGTCGGCCAGGTCAGACCCGAGCCCGACCTGCGGCCCAGAGCGGCAGACCGCCAGCAACAAACCCTTTGCGGACGGCGCCGTTGATGGCGCACGCTAGCTGACGTGTTCCGGTTCGCCGTCTTCGTCACCTGCGCGCTCGACCGCGCTGGGATGACGGCTGCCTCGGCACTGCTGTCGCCGGCGGCCCTGCTGGCCCTGGGCGGCGCGCGACGCTGACCCTTCCCCGTTCGCTTCGGTGACCTGGCGGGGGAGGGTGGCTCATCGCGCGGTGCTGTCCGCGCGCGGGTCAGCGAGTGCAGCAGGAGGAACCAGGAGCAGACAGTCATGACCAAGCAGGCCTACGTCCGCGACAAGCCGCACCTCAACATCGGCACGATGGGGCACGTCGACCACGGGAAGACCACTCTCACCGCCGCCATCACTAAGGTCTTGGCGGACCGCGGCATGAGCAGGTACGTGCCGTTCGGGCAGATCGACCGCGCGCCCGAGGAGGCCGCGCGGGGGATCACCATCAACATCGCGCACGTCGAGTACCAGACCGCGACACGGCACTACGCGCACGTCGACATGCCCGGCCACGCGGACTACGTGAAGAACATGATCACGGGTGCGGCGCAGGTCGACGGCGCGGTCCTCGTGGTCTCGGCGCTGGACGGCGTGATGCCGCAGACCCGGGAGCACGTCGTGCTGGCCCGGCAGGTGGGGGTGTCCCACGTCGTCGTCGCGCTCAGCAAGGCCGACGCGGCCGAGGAGGAGATCGCGGAGCTCGTCGAGCTCGAGGTCCGTGACCTGCTGTCCGCCTACGGGTACCCCGGCGAGGAGGTGCCCGTCGTTCCGGTCTCCGGGCTGGCGGCGCTGGCGGGCGAGGAGCGCTGGGTCGCGTCGATCCTGGACCTCCTCGACGCCATTGACGCCTACGTGCCGGTACCAGAGCGGTACGTCGACGCGCCGTTCCTGATGGCCGTGGAGAACTCCGTGACCATCACCGGCCGCGGCACGGTCGTCACCGGCGCGATCGAGCGGGGCCAGGTGCGGATCGGTGACCCGGTCGAGCTCATCGGGCTGGGTGCGGCGGTGAAGTCCGTGGTCACGAGCGTCGAGACGTTCGGCAAGACCATGGAGGTCGCTCAGGCCGGCGACAACGCGGCGCTGCTGCTGCGCGGCGTCGGTCGTCACCAGGTGCGGCGTGGTCAGGTGCTCGCCGCGCCGGGCAGCCTGCGCGCGCACCAGCGCTTCGCGGCTACGCTGCATCTCCTGTCGCCGGCCGAAGGTGGCCGGCGCACACCGGTGCGTTCGGGGTACCGACCGCAGTTCTACGTCCGCACCACGGACGTGTCCGGCGTGCTGGACCTCGGCAGCATCGGCGGGAGCGACGGCGGCTACGTGGCCTCGGCCATGCCAGGGCAGACGGTGCAGGTCACCGTCGCTCTCGGCAAGCCGGTCGCGCTCGATTCCGGCCAGACCTTCGCGATCCGCGAGGGCGGCCGCACGGTCGGCGCAGGCACGGTCACCGCCCTGCTCGACTGAGCCAACGGGTGCGAGACTCCCGGGTCCCGCACCCGTCTGGGTCAGGACAGGCCCGCCCGGACCAGGCCGGTCTCGTAGGCGATCACGACCAGCTGCGCCCGGTCTCGCGCGCCGAGTTTGGTCATCATCCGGTTGACGTGGGTCTTGGCGGTCAGCGGGCTCATGAACAGGGCTTTGGCGATCTCGTCGTTGCTCATGCCGGCAGCGACCCGGGCGAGCACCTCCCGTTCCCGGTCGGTTAGTACCGACAGCGCGGAGGCGTCGACTGGCCGGGCCGGACCGCGCCCGGCGATGTTGGAGATCAGCGTCCGGGTGACGCTCGGCGACAGCAGCGCGTCGCCGCGGGCGACCACCTGGATGGCGTTGATGAGGTCCTCCGGCTCGGTGTCCTTAACCAGGAAGCCGCTCGCCCCCGACCGGATCGCCTCGAAGACATAATCATCCGCCTCGAAAGTGGTGAGGATGATGACGCGCACGCCGCTCAGCTCGGGGTCGGCGGCGATCTGCCGGGTTGCCTCCAGTCCGTCGGTGCCGGGCATGCGGATGTCCATCAGCACCACCTCGGGCCGCAGCGAGCGGGCCAGTTCGACCGCGGACGCCCCGTCCGCGGCCTCCCCGACGACCTCGATGTCGGGCGCCGAGCCGACGATGAACCTGAAGCCGGCCCGGACAAGGGCCTGGTCGTCGGCGAGCAGGACCCTGATCACGGCTGGCTCGCGATCGGGTGGGCGCGCTGCCCACCAGCACGTCCCGCGCCGTCGGCGTCCTGGCTGACAGCGACTGGCTTGCGACCAGCGGTCCCGTCGTCCGGGACCGTGGCGGTGCCTCCATCGTCCGCCGGGCCAACGTCGGGGGCCTCTGTTCCCTGGGCCGGGGCTGCTGCGAGTGGCAGCCGGGCGTGGACGGCGAACCCGCCCCCGGGACGCGGTCCGGCATCCAGGGTGCCGCCTAGTGCGGCCGCCCGCTCTCGCATTCCAGCTAGTCCCGCCCCGGTCCCGTCGCTGAAGGCCGCGGGCGCGGCACCGCCGTCGTTGACCACGTCCACGTGCAGGTATCCGCCGTCTTGCCGCAGGCGCACGGTTGCGGCGACCCGGCCGGCGTGACGGACCACGTTGGTGAGCGACTCCTGCACGATGCGGTAGGCGGCCAGCTCGACCGGCGGCGGCAGCGGCGCTGACGTCTCGGCCAGCTCCAGTGTGGTCGGTGTGCCGGCCGCGCTGGTCGCATCGACGAGCGCGGCGATAGCGCGCAGGTCCGGCACCGGCACCGCCGGGCTCCCGCCGTCGACTGGCCGCAACACCTCAAGGATGGCCCGCAGCTCGCGCAGTCCCGACTTGCTGGCCTGGCGGATCGCCTGGATCGCCGCGGCCGCGCTCGCCGGATCGGCGGCCAGCTGCATGCCCGCCGCCGTGGCCTGGACGTTGATCATGGCCATCGAATGCGCAACCACGTCGTGCAGTTCGCGCGCAATCCGCATTCGCTCGGCGTCGACGCGCCTGCGGGTTTCCTCCTCCCGGGCCTGCTCGGCCCGCGCCGCCCGGTCAGCCTCGGCGGCCAGCCACTGACGGCGCGCCGCCACGTACGCGCCGACCGCGCCGGCGGCGAGCAGCTCCGGCCACATGGTGGCGTTCGGGCCTCCGAGCCAGCCGAACGGCCCGCGCACCCCCTCGGTCACGAAGATCGCCACCGCTCCCGCGAGCCCGGCGGCAATAGCGATGACCCGCGCGCGGGTCATCGCCACCCAGTACACGCCGACGATGACCGGAACGAGCGCGGCACCGTCGATCTGGCCGAGGGCCGCCCACGCGACCGCGCCGGCTACGGCGAGCCCGAGCACCTCGACCGGACGGCTGTTGCGCCAGATCAGAGCGATGGAGGGCACCGCCAGCAGCAGGTAAGCGGCCAGCGGCGGATGGCTGGTCAGGTGCAGGCCACCGTAGTGGTGTACCGGGTTGGCCTCGACGTAGGCGCCGATCACGGTCAGTGCGGTGACCAGCGCTACGCCCGCAGCGGCCAGCCAGCGCCGTGGCGGCCTGACCGCACTCTTGATGCTCATCACCCGGAGGCTATATCGGCCGCGGCCCGGCGTCATCGTCGCTGCGCAGGCGGGCGGGCTACTGCGCTGGGAGTACCCGCTACTGCCGGTGCGGTAGCTGACCAGACGGCAGCTGGACGATGCCCGATTACCTCAGCCCGGGCGAGCCTGTTGATCAGCGGCGCAACCGGGCGCCGTAAGCCACATAAGGGAGTACGCGCATGTTCACCACTACCGCCCCCGCCATTCCGGACATCAAGCACGGCCGCGCCCGGGCGCTGTGCGCTGCGGGCGGCGCGCTAGCCGCCGCCCTCGCCTGGATCGTGGAAGTCCCCCTGCTGGGTATCCACCTGAAGGTCCGCTTGGGCCCCGGCCACATGCAGACGGGCGCCGGCCATATCGAGACGATCGCAATCGGTCAGGTCATCGGCGTCGCCGTGGCTGCCTCGCTGCTCGGCTGGCTGCTGCTCGCCCTGCTCGAGCGGCGCACCCCGCATGCCCGGCTCCTCTGGATCACCATCGCGCTGGCCGCGCTGGCTGCGTCGCTGGCCCTGCCGCTGGCCGCCGCGACGACCACCTCAGCCGCCGTCGGGCTCGTCGTCATGCACCTGACGGTCGGGGCCGTCGTGATCCCCGCCATGGCGCACACGGCGCGGGCGCGCTGAGACCTCACCGGGAAGACAGGAGCACGAGATGAATCTCCCCCGTATACCGAGACCTCGCTGGCAGCACATGCCATCTCGCCCCGTCCTGGCCGCCGCCGTCGCAGCAGCCATTCTCGGCGCGACCATCGCAGTCTTCGCTGGCACCTCCTCGGCGGAGACCACAGCGGCCAAGGTCACTACCCCTGCGCCCCCGATGAGCGCTGGCCCCTGGTCCTGGGGCCCTGGATGGGCGGCGCCTGCCCAGGAGTCATGGACGCCGACGCGAACCGCCCGCACCGAGTATTTCCATGTCGCATCGACCGCCCCGTCCGGCCCGGGCACCATCATCATCACCGGGGTCGTCGACGCCGGCGGCGTCGAGCACCCAGGGCGAGCCATCGACGGCGCGACCTTCGCCGGCGGTGGCTTCCGCATCGATCACAGTGCCGGGCAGCCCAGTGTCAGCTTCAACGCGGACACGTGCGTCGGGACCATCAGCCAGACCGGACCGTTCAGCGTCCTCGACGGGACCGGCCGGTTCTCTGGCCTCGCAGGCAGCGGCACATATGTCTTCCGCGCCCTCTACACGACCACTCGAGACGCCAGAGGCTGCACCAACGTCATGACCGGCTACATCGAGACCATCGACGGCACCCTCACGCTCAGCCCGTCCGCCGCGTCCCGGATGAGCGTGTCGCCGTAGGCCATCAGGTGCGCTGCGGCGAGCGCCAGCCACGGGCGCCAGTTGGCTGCCGGTGCCCGCAGGCCGAGGTGGGCGAGGGCCGCCTGGAGGGACGGATCGGCCGACGGGAACGCATCGCGCTGTCCGGACCGGAAGGCGACGTAGTCGCTCACCTCGGGTATCTCGCGGCCGTCGGCGAGCACCGCTATCGCGTTCGCTTCGGCCTCGCCGAGCCCGATCGGTGCAAGGCTGGCCGGCGTCACCATTGCGGGATCAGGAAACGTATAGGTAAGGCCCTCAGGTAGGCCGGACACCGGGGTGCCCAGCCGGGCGACGAAAGCCTCGAGCAGGCTGTCACCATCCGGCTGGCCGGGCAGGATCGCCGAGACTCCTACTTCAAATGGGC
Source organism: uncultured Actinomycetes bacterium (assembly GCA_963795795.1). GTDB lineage: Bacteria > Actinomycetota > Actinomycetes > Streptosporangiales > Streptosporangiaceae > Palsa-504. Next base: position 40,268 of record CAWCJS010000012.1, read on the forward strand.
TCCACGCCCCTGGTACGGCGAGGCCCGGGCGCTTGGCTACGAGGGGTCCGAGCACCGGGTCGCCGCTGAGCGCGGCGACCCCGGCGGAGTAATCGCACTCGACACCGAGCAGCAGCCCGACCCGGTCCACCACGTGGATCAAGCCCTCCCAGTAGGGCAGGTGAGCGCGCAGCAGCAGGTAGTTCTCGCGGCCTGAAGAGACCTCCAGGAGGCCGGGCGCACCCGCGATGGTGATCGTCCGCCGGTAGGTGTCACCGTCGACCGTCTCGACCCCCGGCACCAGGCGTGCGGCGAGGAAGGCTCGCATCGCATCCCAGTCATAGCCGGGCACGACCGGTAGCCGCAGCGTAAGGCCGCCGTCGGCCGCGAGCCGGTCGGCGCGGTGCCTACGATTGCGCAGGTCGCTGGGCGACGCGCGGAACACCTCCCGCATGGTCCGGTTGAACTGGCGCAGGCTGCCGAACCCGGAGGCGAAAGCGATGTCCAGGACGGTGAGGTCGGTGTCGTCGAGGAGCCGCCGGGCGAAGTGCGCGCGCCTGGACCGGGCCAGCTGATCCGGGCTCACCCCCAGGTGCCTGAGAAACAGCCGGCGAAGATGCCGCGCTGACAAGCCGATCCGGGCCGCCAGCATCGCCTCGGTGCCGCCGTCATCCATGACGCCGAGGATGATCTGCTGCACCGCCTCGCAGACGAGCTCGGGTGCGCCGGTGGTGACCGGTCCCGCTACCCGGTAGGGGCGGCAGCGGTGGCACGCCCGGAAGCCCGCAGCTTCGGCCGCGGCCGGATGGTCAAAGGTCCGGACGTTCTGCGCCAGCGGCCTCCCTGCGCACCCCGGCCGGCAGTAGATGCCGGTGGTGACGACGGCGGAGTACGTGGTCATGACTCCCACATATACGGCAGGGTCCGGCTTTCTTCTGGCCGGATCCGGACACGATGCTCCGAGTCTTTCATGTCCAGATCTGGCCGGACCCGGCGTGCCTGGCCCGGGGATCCTTTCGGAGTACCCAATGGTTCATGAAAGGAACGTTCACCGTGCTAGTGAAGGTGTTTCCCATCAAGCTCAAGGACGGCATGCAGGACAAGGTCGAGGCGGTCGTGCAGGAATTCGCGCCGAAAGGGCCCGGGGCCGAAGACGGCACCTTGTCGTTCCGGGTGTACCGGGATCCGGCGAAGCCGGACTACCTGCTGTTCGTCGAGCACTTCGCCGATCAGGCCGCGTACGACGCGCACACGAGCTCGCCGGCCTACCGCGACCTGATCGCCGGCCAGTTCGCGAGCATGATCGTCGAGTTCACCGAGCTCGACCACGAGCTGGTCGTCGGGCTCTGAACCGACAATGGAACAAGCACAGCGCGCCATAGCCTTTGCGAACCTGCACCAGGCAGGTGACCCGCCATCGCCCAGGCCGCCTACGCGGTGGCCGTCCGGGCGAGCCACCGAGTTGCTCACCAGCGGAACCTACGACTCCGTGGCGGGTGGCATCGCCTACGACACGATGAACGACGCCATCAGCCTTCCTCGTCCAGGCACAGGCAGAACGGATGCCCGGCCGGATCCAGCAGGACCCTGACGTTGTCCTGCGGCTGGAACTCGGCGACCCGCGCGCCCAGGGCCACGGCGTCGGCGACGGCAGCGTCAAGGTCCTCCACCTGGAGGTCGAGGTGCATCATGGTGTGCTGCTCGCCCGGCGCCGGAGGCCATACCGGGGGCACGTAGTCCTCGGCCAGCTGGAAGACCATGAAGACCGAGTCCTGAGGTGGCTTGACGACAGCCGTGCCTGGCTCCTCGTGCACCACCGGCCAGTCGAGCAGCCCGGAGTAGAAGGCGGCCAGCGCCGCCGGGTCCGGCGCCTCGATGGCGGTACCCCACCACATCCCCTTTGCCCGACCACGCACGAAGCGATGCTAGCGGACGTTCGGCGGACGGCGCGTGCAGATAATCGGCCTGGGCATCGCGGTAACGAGCGTCCCGGTGACCGCGAGCGCCACCACGCGTTATCGCCCTAGACCGCAACGAACCTGCCGCCGGTGTCTGCCTACGCCGGCGGCAGGCGCGGGTTAGCGGTGCGCTTACCGGCGGGATCTGCCGCTGCGCCCGGTGAACAGGTGGCTGACTAGCAGCAGGACGGCTGATCCGGCGATGGCGGTGAGCCAGGTGGACAGGTTGAAGAACCCGTGCAGGGTGTGGACGTGGAACAGTTCGGTGGCCGTCCAGCCACCGCCGAGCGCTCCGGCGATGCCGATCAGGCAGGTGAGGATGAGGCCTTGTGATCTTCTGCCGGGGATCAGCATGTTGGCGAGCAGTGCGGCGACGAGGCCGAGAACGATCCAGGCGATGATGCCCATAACCGACTCCTTAGTCAGTACGTACGTGTGGGTGCGTCGTAACCGGTAGCCGGTGGCTGCCGGGCAGGCCGCGTGGTGGGGGTGCAGTCCGGTGCTTGTCCTGCCGCGCGCGGGTGTTGCCGCGCGGGATCGTCCGGGCTGCTTCAGTCGGCTTGCGGGTTGCGCCTGTTGCGTCGCATGATCCGGCGCAGCTGGGTGATCCGGGCGGTTCCGGCGGCGGCCATCGCTAGGGCGCCCGCGATAGCGGCCAGGAGCAGCGCCACGGCCAGCGACAGGCGCAGGTGCGCGCCCAGGAAGCTGATGTTCACGGCGTGCGCATTCTGGATGATGAAGATCATCACCACGGCGAGGGCGGCGACACCGGTGATCAGGCCGGTCCGCATGCCGCTGATCCGGGTACGCTCAGGCCGGCGCGGGGGCGCTGGCGGCGCGGGCGGGGGTGGCGGGGCGGAGCCATTGGCTGAGGGGGGCGGCAGCGTGCTGGTGGTGCCCTCTGGTGCGGGCGTTTCGGTCATTGCTCTGCTTCTTCCGGAGTGGGAGCGGACCGCTGAGAGGCTGGCCGGCTCCGCTGCGGACCCGGGTTGGCCGTGCCGCCTTCGGCTGCTGGTCTTCCGGTGTCCTACCTTCACACTACCCTTGCAAAATAAAACTAGCAATTTATTTCCGGAAATATTGATCTAGATTTATTCCCCGGCGGAGGGCCGCGGCTTCGTGGCTGGCCAGGCACAGTCGCGGTGTTCCCGCTCACCACATGGAGATTGAGTCTCCGGGGACGCCGGGGACCTGTCGGCACGTGGAACACCGGAGGCATGCAGCGGTTATCCGGGCCAGGCCAGTTCCCGGAGGCGATCCCGGACCCGGCGTAGGACATCCGGATCCCTCATCGCCTCGGCCGGCCGTCTGTCCTGCTCATGCTGTGCCCTGGGGGGCAGTAATCCCTGCATCTCGCACCAGACGACCTTGCCCGCGGGCTCGTGCGTGAGGTACCAGTCCCAGCAAGCGCCCAACGTCGCCACCAGGAATAGCCCGCGCCCTGTCTCCACTCGAGAGTTGGGCGCGACGTCTTTGCCGAGATCTTTCGGTGTTGGGGGCCGCAGGTCGGCATCCCAGACCTCGATGAGGACTCGCGCGCCGTTGCTCGACAACCGCAGGCGCACGGCGTCCTCGTCGCGGTCCGCCGTGGCCTTTACGGCGCTGGTCACCAGCTCGGCGACCAAGAGCTCGGCGTCCGGGGCGAGCCAGTCCAATCCCCACTCCCCCAGCAGGTTCCTGGCATGCAGCCGGGCGCACGCCACCGCGTTAGGCAGAGAGCCGAGCTCGAGGTAGCTATGTGGCGGCCACGGGTAAGGTCCGGCCCCGCCGGGGTGGAGAGCAGGGCCGACGGCTGGGCTCTGCTCAAGATCACTGGCGGCTTGTGATCCAGGCACGACGTCGACCCTGCTGCTCATGTATGGATCAGCGCCGGTCACCCCTGATTTGTCACAGGCGGCTCTTGTCCTGGTGCAACCTATCCGGCTACGGCACCGGCTATTGCCGAAGGCGGCGGAGCAGGGTGACACAGGTGGCCACACGGTAGCCGCAAAGCGCACAGAGGTGCTGCTGGAACTGGGGGCAGGTGCTTCCGCCCGGGCCGCCGTCGCTGGCGGTCCCGGCTACGGATAAGCTGGCCTGGTCGCGCCCTTGGTGCGCCTGGCTAGGTCGGCAGTTGCTGCGCAGCGCGTACTAGCCTCTCTTGGGCCGCCAGGCATGCAGGCGCATCGCAGCGGCTGGCCGGGCACTACACGCTGCCCGCGAGCCTGAGCATCTCATTGCGTGAGGCTTCGTTTTCGGATCTCCCGGGGCCGCCCGTCCGATCGGAAGGCACCTGAAACATGAGCATGCGCTTCGGTTTTGTCAGCACGTTCCCGCCCACCCAGTGCGGACTGGCAACGTTCACCGCTAACCTGCGCGGCGCCCTCCTGGACTCCACCACTGACGAGGGCTGGGTCGTTCGCCTGGTCGACGCGGCGGCACCATCACCCGGCGACGAGGTGGTCGCGCAGCTCATCACCGGCGACTCCGCCTCGCTTTACCGGGCGGCCGAGCAACTGAACTTGTGCGACGTCGCCATCGTCCAGCACGAGTACGGCATCTACGGCGGAGCCGACGGCAGCCAGATCCTGCACCTGCTAGATGAGGTCCGGGTCCCGTGCGTCGTCGTCCTGCACACCGTGCTGACCGACCCGACGCCACACCAGCGTCAGGTCCTCGAGTCGGTGATAGCCAAAGCCGATGCCGTCGTCGCGATGACGGCGACGGCGCGCGACCGGCTCGCGGCCCGGTATGCCGTCGACATGACGAAGGTCAGCATCATCGCGCACGGCGCGCCCGCCATGGCGACGACGATGGCGGAGCCGACGTTCCGCACGGGGCAGTTCACCGTCTTGACGTGGGGCCTGCTCGGCCCCGGCAAGGGCATCGAGTGGGGCATCGAGGCCATGGCGATGCTGCGCGATCTCAAGCCCATGCCGCGCTACGTGGTCGCCGGCCAGACGCACCCGAAGGTGTTGCTCGATGACGGCGAGGCCTACCGTGATCGCCTCCGCGAGCAGGTCCGGCAGGCCGAGCTGGGATCCTGGATTACCTTTGACGGCCACTACCGGACCACCAGCTCGCTGGCCTCACTCGTCCGCTCCGCCGACGTGGTCCTGCTCCCTTACGACTCGACCGAGCAGGTCACCTCGGGGGTGCTCATCGAGGCGGTGGCGGCCGGCAAGCCGGTGGTGGCGACGCAGTTCCCGCACGCCACCGAGGTGCTCGCGGGCGGAGCGGGCGTGCTCGTGCCGCACCGCGATCCGGCCGCGATCGCAGCGGCGCTCCGCTCGGTGATCACGCACCGGGACGTGATGGCGAGGATGACCGCCGCCGCGGCGGCGACCGCGCCGCAGCTGCTGTGGCCGGTCATCGCGGACCAGTACCGCGAGCTGGCGGACCGGCTGATCACGGCGAGCGTGGCCGCGTGACCACCGGCCGGGTGACTCCCGCGAGCGACGTTTACCAGCCGGTGTTCGATCACCTCGAACGGCTCACTGACGACCGCGGGCTCTTCGAGCACGCCCTGGGCACGGTTCCCCGGCGCGAGCACGGCTATTGCGTCGACGACGTCGCCCGCGGGCTGGTCGTCGTATGCCATGAACCCGAGCCCGGACCGGCCGTCCGCCGCCTGGCCCGCTGCTACCTCGCCTTCGTCCTGGACGCGCTCGATCCCACGGGGGCCTGTCACAACAGGATGGACGTCGACGGGCAATGGCGCGACGAGGCGGCGTTGGGTGACTGGTGGGGACGGGCGCTATGGGGCCTGGGTGTCGCAGCCGCACGTGCGCAGACGCCGGGCATGCGGGCCCGGGCGCTCGGCGGGTTCCGCATAGCGGCGCAGTGTCGTTCGCCGCACCTCCGGTCGATGGCGTTCGCCGCGCTGGGCGCCGCTGAGGTGCTCAGGAAACGACCGGACGAAGTGGCCGCCAGGCGGCTGCTCACGGACACGGTGGCCGTGATCGGCGGGGGCAATGCCGACGATTCCCAGTGGCCCTGGCCGGAAGAGCGCCTGAGCTACGCAAACGCCTCGGTTGCCGAGGCGCTGATCGTCGCGGGTGAAGCCCTTCCCGATGGGCCAGCCCTCAGACGTGGCCTGAGCCTCCTGAAGTTCCTGCTGCGCACCGAGACCCGCGATGGGCACCTGTCCGTGACCCCGGCGGGCGGCCGCGGCCGCGACGACGTAGGCCCCGGCTTCGACCAGCAGCCCATCGAGGTGTCCGCGCTCGCTGATGCCTGCGGGAGCGCGTTCCGGATCAGGCACCAGCCGTCCTGGCGGACGGGGGTCAGCCTCGCGTGGGACTGGTTCCTCGGCGACAACGACAGCGGTACGCCGATGTTCGACCCTCGTACCGGTGGGGGCTATGACGGCCTGGAACGTCACGGCCGCAACCTCAACCAGGGCGCCGAGTCCACCCTGGCGATGCTCGCGACCGCGCAACAGGCCCGCCGGATCAGCGAGCTGGCGTGATCGCGCACCGCATTGCGGCCGGGCTGTGCCCCGATCCGGCCCGCGTCGTCGCGCGGCTCTTCCTGCCGGGCGAGGAGCTGGGCAGTGCCCGTTCGCGGGCCAGCCAGGTGGTCGGCCGCGTCATGAGCCTGACCGAAGACGAGGTCGAGCGGCTGGTTGCGGGCCTGCTCTGCGACTTCGGCGGTCGGCACCACAATTTTCAGGAGCTCCTGCGGCGGAATGCGTCGATCGTCTCCGCGCACACCGACAAGGCGGGCGAGCTGACGGCAGCGCGCACGTTGCTGCTGGGAGCGACCTTCACCGCGGAGTACGCCACGGAGGCTGCGGCCCTGTGCAACCCGAGCGCGGTGCTGGGCCCGGACCAGGGCGGCCTGGGCGCTGGCGAGGCTCGGGTGGCGATCAGCGTTCGGGGCATTGGTGAAGGGCATATTTCCTCGATCGGCTTCTGCTCGGCCGTCGTCGGCCCGGGCGCGCAGTGGTCCTTCGAGCCGCGGCCCCTGCCGGTCTGCGTGGCGGACACATCGCCGGCCAGCTGGCGCAAGGCGCACCTGCATGCCGTCCTGGCTGACCAGGGCTATCTCGATGAACTGGCTAAGGCCGTCCTGTACGCCCTGCCCGCCGAGTTCGAGGGCGCTGATCTCGAGCAGGCGCTGGCGGAGGCGCACCGCGACCTGCTGACGCGGGCGGGTTCGGCTGCCACCGCCGACCTGCTGCGCAAGGTGGTCTCGTCTGCCTACAACGCCTCCTTCGACCGCGACACCGACCTCGCGCAGCGGATCTTGTCGCCATCGGCTGATGAGGAGAGCAACGGCATGGAGGACGCGCGGTTCACGCGGTTCACCGACGACGACGGGACCGCCGAGTACCGCGCCACCTACACCGCCTATGACGGGCGACGGATCGCCCCGCGCCTGCTCACCAGCCCGGACCTGCGGGTGTTCCGTGCTCAGCGGCTGGCCGGGCCGGCCGCCCGGAACAAGGGCATGGCGCTGTTCCCCCGGAAGGTGCACGGACAGCACCTCGCCCTGTGCCGCTCCGACGGCGAGAGTACTAGCCTGGCCAGCTCGGCGGATGGTTACGTGTGGGGCCGGCCAGTGCTCTTGCAGGAGCCGTCCGCGCCGTGGCAGCTGCTGCAGGTCGGCAACTGCGGGCCGCCGATCGAGACCGATCAGGGCTGGCTGGTGCTCACCCATGGCGTCGGTCCGATGCGGGTCTACGTCCTCGGCGCGCTCCTGCTGGACCTCGATGACCCGACGCGCGTCGTGGGCTATTCGAGGACTCCGCTGCTCTCCCCCGGCCGGGATGAGCAGGACGGCTACGTCCCCAACGTCCTGTACTCGTGCGGAGCCTTCCTGCACGACGGCCTGGTGTGGATTCCCTACGGCATCGATGACAGCCGGATCGGGGTGGCTTACGCGCCGCTCGGCGAGATCCTGGCCGACATGAGCAGCGCCTCGTAGGTGCGTTCCTAGGCAGTCTCGGGGTCGGGCAGCTTCACCAGCGCCGAGGAGTCGGCGAACGTACTCAACGATCTTCGCTGACCAGCTGGGATAGCGCCGTCCCCGCGCCGGCGCGGCTACGGGCGCCAGCGGTTTCCTCGCGCGGGGGACGCCTGTGACGTTCACCGGGCTCGGCCAGCAAGCCGGCCTGGTCCAAGCGTTCCCGCAAGCGCTCGGCCTCGCTGCCGGCCAGGCGCGGGTTCGTCGCGGCGTCGAGTACGGCGGTCACGTAGTCGTTCATGCTGCGGCGCTGCCGCCGGGCAGCGCGGCGGACCCGTTCGATGAGCTCGGCTGGCGCTCGCCACGTCATCTGCTCCATGCCTCTATGAAAGCAGGCACGCATGCATTCACGCCGGGCCGCGATTCGGCTTTGCCGCGAGCCACTCCAGATCCGTTTCGTCCCTGATCCGCGCCTCATGCTCGCGGGCGAAGAGCGCCTCGGTCTTCTTCAGGACGAGCGTGAAGGGCCTGCCTTGCCGTCTGGTCACATGGGTGACGGGCAGTTCGGCGGCGTCGATCCGAGAGTGGACGTGCTTCCTGCGCTGCTCGGCGATCGGCCACTCGAAGGTACGCCGGCTCTTGTCTTCCAGGAACACGCTGAGCGTGCCGCACAGATCGCACGTGCAGCCGCCCGCGGGCAGTTCGATCGACCAGTCGCCGGGCGCGCGCTGGGGGCGGGCGAGCCGGGCGCGGAGCCGCGCCGCGCAGTCGGCGGCCAGGTCGCCGAAGCCAGCGTCGCTACGCGCACCGTCCTGGGACAGCTCCGCCACGGCGCGCAGCGCGGACATCTCCAGCGCGGTCACCGCGTCCTGCTGTTTCCGGATGTATCCGCAAACAGCGTCTCGTGTGCTGGCTGCCCCGATCACGGCGGCGGCTGTAAGCACCGAGGCCAGCGGTTTACCCAGGTCGCCGAGTTCCTTGTCACGGCGGCTGGGCGACGCCGACGCGAGCCCCGTGCCGAGGTCCTTGCCGAGCCACTCCCACGCCAGGTCAAGGAGCCGCCGCGCGGCCACCGCGCCAGCACCGCCCCTGACGTGCAACCCCTCGCATAGGCCGGGCAGCCAGCCCGCTACCCACTGCGGCCGTTCCTGTCCGCCGCCGTATGCCCACGCCGGCTGGTCCCCGCCGAACCACGTCCGCAGCAGTTCCGCCGTCCACCGCTGACCGTACCCGTCGATGATCTTTCCGAACGAGTCCACGTACGCGCCGGTCAGGTTCTCGATACGGAACGGGCGCAGCAGCATCGCCGCGGTTTCCGCGTCCGCCACGGCGTCCGCCGCCATCAGCGCCTTGCCGAACAGCCCGGGGACCCGGCCCCTTTGCTCGGGCGTCCGGGTCCGCAGGGCCCCGTCCCAGAAGGGCTCGAGCGTCGCCGCAGCGGCTTGCGCGCCCGATACGTCACCTGCTGACGCCATCGCGGCGAGCTCATCAAGAGCCCAGGCGGGGGAGGTTTCGCCGCGGTTCGCGAAAGCCTGCTCGCGGGGCCACACGACGACCGCCGCCCGGTGATACCAGCGGTCCAGCGTGTTGCCCCAGTTGCCCATGTAGCCCTCATACTGCGAGGAGTAAGGCTCGAGGTCGCCCGTCTGGGTGGACGCGCACACCTCCTTGCCGTCCACGTACAGCGAGGTCTCCTCCAGGCGGGTACCGTCTGGCCCGGTCCAGTGGGTGAGGGCGACCTCGGAGTCCACCAGGTCCTGAATTTCGTACTCCCGTTCGCTACCGTCCGCGCCGTCGGAGTATTCGTCTTCGTCGTAGTCGTCATACCAGCCCCCGCGCCCGTACCCATAGACTTCATCGGCCGGGAACGCGCTGTGCGTCGTCTTGATGTCGGCGAGCGCGAGGACGGCCTCGCAGCCTGCTTTGTCCGCCGCGGCCCGCAGCAGGGCCACCCGGCTCGCGTCCGCGCCTTTCAGCCTCCGCCAGTTCAGTCCGCGGGGCGTGTACTCGTGGTCGAGGAGGTAGACGAGCCGGTTCGGCGGGTCAGTCGCGGGTCCGCCGTAATAGCGGGGCACCGGCGTGCTGAAGTGCTCGCGGAGGAGGTCCGCCAGTTCGGCGACGGTCCCGTCGTCGCCTTCCGGACGGCTGGTGTCGCCGTGCAGGAGCAGGTTGTACGTGAGCGTGATCCGGTAGCCCGACTGCACCCTGAGAACCTCGTGCCGGCAGTCGGCGTAGAAGGCGACCAGCGACAGCGCCGTCTTCGACCCCCGGTAGGCCTTCCACTCCTCGTTGTGCCCCACCATCAGCTCGCCGCCGGTGTAGCTGGACGGCAGGGTCACCACCAGGGTCCCGATCATCGAGTCGTCTTTCTCGGAGTCCTGGTGGGCGAGGAAGTGCTGGTTCGTCTCATAAACCAGGAGTGAGTGCAGATCGGCAGCCAGTTCAGCGGCGTTCGGTAGTCCTAGATCTTCTTTTACCGTCGCGAGGATGTCTTTCAGCGCGGCGTCGTTCCACTGGGCGCGGACGAGGTGCTTCGGGATCTCCCAGGTGTCGCGGACGTCCGGGTCGGTCAGCGTCTGCTCGCCACGGCCGAACTGGGCCGGCTTACCGAGGCCGAGGAGCTTGCGGGCTTTCGCGGGGGTCACCGGAAGCCTGACGTGCCCGAAGCCCTCGATCTCCAGGCTCAAGTCGTCCGTCCTGGCCGTCAGTTCGACGCTGAACGCGGCCTGCGCGTCGCCGCGCAGCGTCCTGGCCAGCCGGTCACGCGCCGCCGTCGCCATGGCCCTGGTCCTCCCGTATCGCCGGAAACCGTGCTGCCTCTGACGCACTGTAGTGAACCGCCGTAAACCGCGAGTCACGCTTCCACGGGTTACTCCCTACGGCATAGATGACTGCCGGATCGGGGTGGCTTACGCGCCGCTCGGCGAGGTACTGGCCGACATGAGCAGCGCCTCGTAGATGCGCAGGTAATCCTCGACCATGCGGTCGGCGCCGAACCGCGCGACGGCGCGGGCATGGACGGCCGAGCGGTCCAGCCGCACCGCCGCGCGGACCGCGTCGACCGACGACCCGATGTCCTGGGTCAGGTACCCGGTCACGCCCTCGTCCACCACCTCGGCCATCGAGCCGCGCCGGTAGGCGACGACCGGGGTGCCGCACGCCATGGCCTCCACGACGGACAGGCCGAACGGCTCGTCGAAGTAGATCGGGTGCAGCAGCACGGCCGCATCGCCGAGGACGTCCGCGCGGCGCTGCGGGCCGACCGAGCCGAGGAAGATGACCTGATCCCCGTCGACATGCGGCTCCACGGCCTCGGCGAAATACCGCTCGTCCTGCACGATGCCGCAGATCACCAGCCGTCGTCCCGCGCGGCGGGCGATCTCGATGGCGTCCGCCGTTCCCTTGTCAGGATGGATGCGCCCGAACGAGACCAGGTAATCCCCGCCAGCGGCGCGGTACGGGAACATCGTGAGGTCGATGCCGTGATGGATGGTCGCGGCATAGTCGAGCCCGGCGTAGCGGTCGGAATCCGAGATCGCGACGAACGCCGAGCGCGACCGCGTGTAGGCGGGAAGGATGCCCGCGCCGGAGAAGCCGTGGATGGTCGTCACCATCGGCGCCCGCGCGTGCTCGCCAAATGCGAGCGGCAGCCAGTCGAGGTGGTTGTGCACCAGCTCGAACTCGCCCGACCGGGCCAGTGCATGCGAGACGTGCAGCGCCTCCCAGACCCGGCCGTCCATCCCGGGGTCCTCCGCGTAGCCGTGCGGGCAGACGCCGTCGAGAACCGCCGCCGTCACCGAGTCGAGCGTGGCGAAAAGCGTGACATCGACTCCTCGCGCGACAAGCCCCTCAGTGAGCAGGCTGGCGATCGACTCCCACGGCCCGTAGTGCTCGGGCGGCGTGCGCCAGGCGATCGGCGCGAGCATGGCGAGCCTCATCGTTTCGCCGGCGAGGTCACGTCAGACCCTGGTGGCCCGGGCTTCGATGCTGCGTTGGACGTGACGGCATGCGGCCACGGTAACCCGCGGGCGGGCGGCGCGAGTGGCGACTCAGCCAGGAAGAGCGGTAACTGACCGAGGAAGGGTTCAAGGTCCCGGCCCGGTCCGCATAGTTATGACCGAACGGACCGGGATGCGCCCGCCCGGCCTGTTCCCCGGCGAGTTCTGATCCACATGTTGCCCGGACCGGACCCACTCTTTTGCTCCCTCGCGGGTGGCCCGGGCGGCTGGCGCGTCGCGCGGATGGGCTGATGTTCTGCGCGGCGCAGGGCCGATTTGACCCGGCCTCGAGCGCCGGCGCGAGCGCGGTTGGTCACCCGGGCGTCCGGCATGGTGTTTAATGGGTAGCGGTTGTAGTCGAAATTCGTTACGTGTACCTGCGCCTGCGAACTTCTGACAGTGGCGCCGCGAGTACACGGCCAGGTCTTCCCGGCAGGCTGGCGGTCGCGCTAAACCCGGGGTGCATATACGTGCCACCCGAACGATCGTCTCTACAGGAGAAGTACATGGCTGAAGGCACCGTCAAGTGGTTCAACGCCGACAAGGGCTACGGCTTCATCGCCCCCGACGACGGAACCGCCGACGTGTTCGTCCATCACTCCGCCATCCAGGCTGACGGCTTCCGCAGCCTGCAGGAGAACCAGCGGGTCATCTACACCGCCGGACGCGGACAGAAGGGCCCCCAGGCGGAGGAAGTCCGCCCGATCTGACCGCCAGCGGACCGGGCCGGGCGCCATCTGACGTCCCGGTCCCGGTCCGCGGACGCACTTTCTGGCCGGCAGTGGTCCGTGCGCGGCGCTTAACAGGCGATGATGACGGGCCGGTTTCCGGCTGCTTCCGCCAGGCGGGATAGGTCGCCGGGGTCACCGGTGAGGATGCGGTCGCCGGGTGCGGCCAGAAGCACGACGGTCGCGTCGATGGGGTCGGCCGTGCCCGCGGCAGCTTGCAGGACGCCGGCCTCTCGCCCGTCTTGGTGGGTTACTGTGCGCACGTCCACCGCGCGCAGGAGCCGGGCCAGATTTACCTGCCGCCCGTGGCGGTCACGCCAGACCTGGGCGATGACCATGGCATTGCTGCGTAGCTCTAGTCCGTGCTGCTCGGCGGCACGCAGCCTGGCCACCATGGCGCGATCGTCACGATCCACCGCCACTAGAGCGCCGGAGTCGAGGATCAGCGCGCTCACGCCGCCGTGTCGCTTGCGGCCAGGCCGAGTTCGAGTTCGGCTCGGGCGATCTCGTCAGCCGTGAGCACCCCGTGCTCGGTCTCCCAGCTGGCCAGGAATTCTGCCAGGGCCTCAGCCCGGAGCTTGCTGGCAGCGGCCTCCGCCAGCCAGGATGACACGGGCTTTCCGGCCTGAGCGGCCGCCGACCGCACCGCATCGCCGAGTTCGGGATCGAAGGAGATGCTGAGCTTGTCGACCTTCATGACCACATAATACCGCGGTAGTTCCTACCATGGTAGTAGTGCTCGCCCAGTTAGGCCACGGCGGCCTGCCGTAGAGGTCGACAGAGACAAAGTGGCCAGCCACTATCCGTCCGTGCCGGTCCCACTCGCGGCGGCGGATCGGTCCGGGCCGCTTCGCAGCTGGCTGATCCGACCCTTCGAAACGCCCAGCAGGACGGCGGCATCGCCGACCGAAAGCTCCGCGGCGAAGCGCCGGAGGAGCTCGGAGGTATCGCTGGCGATCTCAGCGGCGGCGCGCTCCTGCTCGCGGCGGCGGGAACGCAGCCGGCCGGCCCGCTCGTCGAGCACCGGGTCGCCGGTGTGGTACTCCATGTCCAGGTCCATGGCCGCTTCCGCGCTGCGAGGAAGATCCTCGACCATGCCGATGACCTCGCGGACGTTGCGGTCGAGGCCCCGCAGGGACTTTGCCCAGGTATGCGTACCGGACAGCGCGGGTACGTCGGCCATCCATCCGTCGCCGTCTCGGGTCACCACGACGTGATATTTCATCGCGCTTTCAGCCATCCCTTCCCGAACACCGGCTCCAGGTCGCGCTCGATCGCACGTAGGGTGCCGGGCCGTACGTCGCCGGCGTGCTGGGCGACGGTGGTACGGGCAGTTACCTCGGTGCCATCGGCCAGAGTTGCCCGGGCCTCGTACTGGCGGTGGGAGCCGCGCTGGCGCAGCAGGACACCTCCGTTGCGTTCGATGAGCCTGATAACCTCCCTGGCTGTCATCAGTATAGTTTAGCGGCTAACCATTTCAAACGTTTAGCCCTAAACGCTTCGGTGAGCAATGCTCGGACAAGGAGTCTTTATGTCCCGAACGAACCGTGGTACTTGCCGCCGGAACACCCCGGCCGCCTGGTTGGTGAGGTCAACGGTCGACAGAGCCTCGGCGCCGACCGGTGCCCGCGGGAGCTGCCGCGCGTGACCACGACGAGCAAGGAAAAGAAAATTCTTCCAGACAGGTTTTACCGTCTTGACAATAAAAATGGTCGGTGACAGAGTTACCGGCGTGCACGATGTCGCGGTGATCGAGGATGCCGCAGCCGCGGAGGTCTCGCTCGATCCGATCCGGGCTCGGATGCTCGCGGAGCTGGCCGAGCCACACACCGCGACCACACTCGCGGCGCGGCTTGGGCTTGCCCGGCAGACGGTCCACTACCACGTCAAGACCCTTGAGCAGCACGGCCTGGTGGAGCTGGTCGAGGAGCGCCGCAAGGGCAACATGACCGAGCGGGTCGTGCGGGCTTCCGCCGCGGCCTACGTGATCTCGCCGGCCGCGCTCGCCGCGGTCGCGCCCGATCCGGCCCGGTCGCCCGATCGGCTGTCCGCGCGCTGGTTGCTCGCGCTCGCCGCGCGGCTCGTCCGGGAGACGGGCGCGCTCATCAACGGGGCGGCGCGGGCCAACAAGCCGCTCGCCACGTTCGGGCTCGATGCCGAAGTGCGGTTCGCGAAGCCGGCTGATCGCGCCGCGTTCGCGGGTGAGCTCACAGACGCGCTCGCCGGAATTATCAGTAAATATCACACCGAAACTGGTCGGCCGCACCGCCTTATCGTCGCGGTGCACCCGAGCATCACCGAAGACGCCGACCCGCCAGCAGAGGAGCAGCAGCAGTCATGACGCATCCATTCGAGGTACGCGACGAGATCACCGTCGACGCCACGCCGGACGAGGTGTGGGAGGCGATCGCGTCGGGGCCGGGAGTCGACTCCTGGCTCATGGGGCGCACCGAAATCGATAGCGCCAGCAAGACCAGCACGTTCAACATGTTCGGCGAGGTGTCCAGCTCCAGCATCACGGTCTGGGAACCCGGTCACCGCTACGCGACGCAGGAGGACAAGAACCCGGACGGCACGTTCATGGCCTTCGAGTGGCTCATCGAGTCGCGCGACGGCGGCGGCGCGGTGGTGCGCGTTGTGCACAGTGGTCTCCTCGGCGAGAACTGGGAGGCCGAATACAAGGGCCTGTCCGCCGGCGACCACGCCTACATGACGAAGCTCGCCGTCTACCTGAAGCACTTCGCACCGCGCACCGCGAAGGGCTCGCTGTTCATGCCGGGGCCGATCACCAAGGACTCGTGGGCGGCCATGACGGCGGCGGTCGGCGTCAGCGCGGACGCGGCGGACGGTCAGCCGGCGCGGCTCAGCGTGCCCGGGATCGAGCCGGTCGACGGCACCGTGGAGTTCGTGGGCTCGCCGAGCTTCGTGGGCATGCGTACCGACGACGCGATGTACATGCTGATCCACGGCTACAACGACATGGTCTTCGCGACCGCGCACTACTTCGACGACCGCGACCCGTCGACCGAGACCGAGGCGTGGCAGAACTGGCTCGGCGGCCTCGCGGCCTGATCAACGCACACCGGCCGGCCGGAACTGGATGCTGATCCGCGGCCCCGGCGCCGGAGGCCATACCTGAGGCACGTAGTCCTCGGCCAGCTGGAAGACCAAGCTGGCTGGTCTTAGCGGCGTACCAGCGCCTTGTCGAGCTTGGCGATAAAGGACGTCTTACGGCGGTGCCGTTGCCGTAGGTCGGCAAGGTAGACGGCGAAACCGGCCTCGTCGCCGGCGCGCTGATAGGAGTCCCGCAGGCGTCTGATGGTCTTGATCGCCTTGGGGTAGCGGTACTTGTCGCTGGCCCTTTCCAGCCCGATCTCGATCAGGTCCTGGTAGGGGCGGATCACGTCGGCGGGATGGTTGTTCTCCCGCACCTCGATCAGCTGGAACCACTGGGACTCGGGGACCTGACCGGGGTTCGCCATCGCGGCCGCCCACGCCTCATCGAGCAGGTTCTCGCTGACCAGGACGCTGATCAGCTCCCTGACGTACCACTGCTCGGCGTGTGCCCGGTCGCGGAGCAGGTTGAGTGCCCAGCCGCTGAGATCGGCCCATTGCCCTGCCTGCTGGGCGGCATGGCGGAGTTTGAGGTAGTCGTGATGAATTGCCCGCCGTTCGTAGATCTCGCGGCGGACGGCCACCGCCTCTGCTCCTCTGCCGCCGTCGAGCAGCAGGTCTACGAGCTGGTCGCGGAGCCGGTCGGTCTGGAAGCCCGACGGATGCTCGGCCAGCCCCTTGCGCGCCCACTGCTCAGCGTCGTCGTCCCGCCCGGCGGCGCGCAGCACCTCCACGATCTCGCCGTACCGGTGCGCGCCGCGCAGATCCTCGGCTAGCACCGCGACGTGGGCATCGATGTCGCCGGACACTGCGGCCAGCTGCTCCCGGAGATCCTTGATTCCCCGCGCGGTCCAGGAGTCCGGTTCGGCGGTAACGCCGCGTTCTTCGGTCAGCCGGGCGACCTCGGCGAGACCGCGCTGGCCAAGGGCTTCGACGAACTCCTTGAGCTCGATGGCGGGCCAGCCTGGCCCGTCGAGCTGCATGGACACCAGCCACGTCGCCAGGCGCCTAGCATCCGGAGCTGCCGAACGGCAGGCCCGCGCGTACAAGGCCATCAGCGTGCGCAGGTCGTCACCGACGATTCCGGCCGAATCGTCCATGTACATGAGCGCGGCGGTGACACGCTCCACCGCGCGCCGCGCCAGCGGGCCCGCGCTTGCGGCATCACCCGCCTCGATCATGACCGCGACTGCGGCGGCCACCACCTGGGCGCGCTGGGAGTACTCCCGGCGCCCGCTGTAGGGATGGCGCCGCCGATCCCAGCGCAGCCCGTCGATCAGCTCTCGGACCTCGGCAACCTGCACGTCAGCCATGGTCCCATCAACAGCACGCCGCAGTGGAGGCACCGGCAGGCGATAATTCCACGTCAGCGACGCAGTCCGCGGGTCAGGTCGGCCGGGTCGATGCTCACGGTGAAGGGACGGTCGGCGGCGAAAGGACCTGACGATTTCGCCGCGAGAGCGTAACGGCCTTCGTGCAGCTCGAAGACGGTCAGCTCCGGCTGGGTCGGGTCCGGGTTCACGATCCAGTACGAGGGGACGCCGATCCGCTCGTATGCGGCTTTCTTCCTGTTCAGGTCGACCAGCGCGGTAGTGGGCGACCGGATCTCGACGGCGAGCAGCGGCGGCTCGGTGAGCTTCGCGCCGCCAATCTGGTCCATGCGGACCACCACCAGATCGGGATCGAACTCGGTCTGCGGGCCGAGTTCGACGGCCGGCTCGGGCACCACGCAAAGGTCTTCGGGGCAGGCGCCGCTCAGGACACCGTATAGCCGTCCCGCCACGACCTGGTGAACTGTCGTCGGCCGGGGGCTCACGACGAGCACTCCGTCCAGCAGCTCGTACCGGCGACCGTCATCGGGCATCCGGTCCAACTCGGCGACGGTGAATGGGCGGCCGGCGGCAGGCCAGGCCTCGGCGATCGTCACGACACTCATGGTGCCCCCTTCTGTACATGGCGTCCACTTTGCCAGGGGCCTGCGACATTCATGAGCCCAGTCATAACGAACGGTTACTACCATTTTCGCCCGCTCACGGTGTTCCGCAGTAGGGTCCCCCTGTGGACACCGTGGAAGGCCTTCGCGACGCGGCGTGGCAGACGCCGGAATGCATCTATGATCTCGGGGCCTGCTGGGAGCACGAGATCACGCTGGAGACGACCGTCCCGCGCGATCACAGCCAGGATTACCCGGTCTGCGCAGAGTTCCGGGGCGACCCCCCCGTCGAGTACTGGTGTGAAGAGGAGCCCGAGGAACCCCAGCCGTTCGGCCTGAACGAGGTCAACCGGCGGCTGGCCGCACTTGGCCGGGAGCCGGCGTGAACGGCCGCCGCGGCGGAGAGGGGCTCGCTGTCCTCATCGAGCGCAGCGCGGAACTGAAGCGGGACCTGGTCGACTTCGCGTGCAGCCCCCGCCTGGAGCGGTCGCTGGCCGCGGCCCTGCTCGAGGCCGGACTGGAGGAGCTGGAGCAGGCCGATGCGATCGGCACCATCGACCGGTTCGCATTGCAATACCGCCTGCAGGACGGCAAGACCGTGGTGGACCGGTTCGTGGCCAGCCGACCGGATCTGGATGCGGCGGACCGGGAGATGCTGCTCGGCTGGCGCGACCCAGTGGAGGGAATCTTCGAGATCCGCGAGCACGGACGGCGACGCGATCATCCTGCTGAACCTGCTCGATGACCTGGAGTACCGGACGTACTCCAACATGGGCCGGTCCGCGTTCCGGCCGCTGCCCAGAGGCGGATTCGTGCACGCTCGCCTCGTGCCCATCCGCCCGGTGCCGGGCGCCTGGCTGGTCTCGGGGACGATGTCCGCCTACCCCAAGTCCAGCGCCGCACAGATCGCGCGGGCCGCTATGGAAGCGGCGACCAGACGGCCCGAGCTGGTCTTCCGCAACCCGGAGAAGATCGAGCAAGGCTGGAAGCAGATGCGGCAGGACCGGACCGCGTTCGTGGAGTTCTTCGGCGGCGACGAACTCGTTCTTCCGCCCGCCGAGGCCGAGGAACGGCTCAACGCCTACTACCGGCACCAGCAGGAAGCCGCGCTCGCCCGGCAGCCTGCCCGGAGCCGGCCCCGGAACCTCCCCGGCGTGGACGTGCCCGCCTTCGAGCTCCCGCCCGAACTCGCCGACGCCGACACCATCGGCATCATCTACGACGAGACCGACGGGCTCAACTTCTATCCCGAGTACGGGATGCTGCGCGACCTGTTCGCCGACCCGGCGCTCGCCGCCGACAAGCGGTACGCGAGGCGCACTACGCGGCTACCTGCGGTCGGACACCATCGCGCCGCTGCCGTTGCAGCGCCTCGCCGCCGCCCACCCGGACACGGTCGACTCGGTGTACCGGAAGATCCTGCGCAGGCGGGACTTCACCTGGGCCGAACACGGCGAGGCGCTGATGCGCCGCAGGAAGGCCTGGTACTACCAGCACGAGCCCCGTCCAGGCGTCTCGGTGATCGGCGCCCGCCTGCTCGAGCTCGCCTCCGGCGGTCGTCGGTAAAGGCGCGAACGCCGACTGGTCACAGCCGCTCCGCGAGATAATGACCGGTCATGGAGATGTACGGCGACGAATGGGGACGCAAGGGCGCGACCCTGAGCGACAAGACGGCTCGAGCGGAGTTCGGGTTAACACAGGACGAGATCATCGCGGCGATCCGCGCGGGCAAGCTCCAGTACCGGCCCGCCGCGATGCACGGGAACCCATGGCTGCGGCTGCTGCGCCGTGAGGTCGAGGATCTCGTCAGCACCCGCCATGGTGAGCGATTCCTCCGGGAACGCCAGGCGCGGACCGAGCTGAAACGGGTCAACCGCGAGCTGAAACAGCTCCGGGCTCAGCTCACGGCACTTGAGGAGAGGCGGGCCGCACTCCTTTCCGAACTCACCGAGCAAGGTTGACGACCTCGCCTCGTGCCCCGGCGCGACCGGGACCGCCCGGTATGGCTCCCCGAGGCGTGGTAGGAACGTTTTCCTACCACGCGTTATCATGGCGGCATGGCGGTACGGAAGCTGTCGATCTCAGTCCCTCCCGAGGTGGAGGAAACGATCAAGGCCGCCGCAGCCGACGAAGGCAAGCCGGTGTCCGCATGGCTGGCCGAGGCCGCCACCGAGAAAGCCCGCGCCAGCGCCCTGCACGCCGCCGGCCGCGTCGCCGCCCGTGAGCTGGTCGCCGAGTACGAGAGCGAGCACGGCCCGCTTCCCGCAGCATCGCGGCAGCGCGCCCGCGAATTCCTCATCGAGGCCGGGCTGATCGAGGACGAGCCGCAGCGGGCCGCCGGGTAATGCCGGCCATCGTCTACGACACCGGCGCGCTGCTGGCCGCCGAACGATTCAACCCGGACTTTCTCGCCCTGCACGATGAACTGACCAGCGCGCGCATCCGGCCGCTCGTCCCGGTCGTCGTCCTGGCCCAGGCCTGGCGCGGCGGACCCCAGCACCAGATCTCCCGGGTCCTCAAGGCCTGCGACATCCTCCCCGACGACCAGCGCACCGGCCGCGCCGCTGGCGTCGCCTGCGCCGCCTCCGGGACCGCGGACGTCGTCGACGCGATCGTCATCGTGACCGCCGTCCGCCCCAAGCCCCCATTGTCACCAGCGACCGTTCTTATTGATCGAGCAGGACATAGTCCTGCGTCGGCGGCGGCCCCGGACGGTCTTGGGCTGCCTGGTTGCCTGCCGTAGTCCGGTGAGGCCTGCCGGTCTTAGCGCCGGGTGGCTGCCGGGGGCCTCGTGGGAGGGCGGGCTTCCTGGGTGCGGTCCGGGCTGCCGGGGTGGTCCAGGGCCGCGCCTGGGCTGGCCGTGCCGCCTCCGCCGGGGCGGTCCGGTTCCCTGTCGCGCGGCGCCTGGCCCGGTGGCCCAGCCCGCGTCGCCCGATCACCAGCGCTGCCGCGTGGTGACCGGTCGTTTCCGGGTGGTGTTCCCGCAGGGGCCGCAGCCAGTGCTGGGCAGCCCAGCGGGAGGTGTAGGCAGGATCGGCGACGATCACCTGCAGGCCGGCGTTGCCGGCCATCTGGACCAGGCGGTCGCGGAGCTTGCCGGCGGGGATGCCGGCGACCGCCCGCCGGAAGGTCCTGCCCCGCCTGCCGCGCGAGGGCCGACTGCCGTGCCGCTCGCGTCCCTCGGCGCGGGCTTGGGCGAAGTCGAGGTCCTCGATGACGATGGCGCGGGCGCCGCAGGCCCGGGCGGTCGCGATCAGGGTGCTGATGGCGGCGCGCAGGTGCCCGTCGCGGGTGGCCGCGGGGAGCCCGGCCGGGTCCAGGCCGATGGTGGCCGGGGCGCCGAGGATGTTGCCGTCTGCGGCGATGACGGCGGCGGCGAGGTGGCCGTGGTTGACGTCGACGGCCACGACCGGGCGCTGCCGCAGCTCGTCCAGGGACGACGCAGGGACCGGCGGGACTTTCCAGGAGGCGTCGAGGTACCAGCGGCCGCGTGCCGGGTCGTGGCTGATGTCGTAGCGGACGGCGCCGGTGGCCGCCTGGGCGGCGACCTCGCCGCCGCGGTAGGAGAACCCGACTGGGCAGGACAGCCGGTAGCGGCCGTGCGGCCGGTTCGCCAGCGGGGCCAGCGGTGCGGGCAGTTTGACTTCTAGCCAGCTCTGCTCGGGGTTCCAGCGGATCGTCTCGTTGCCCCAGGCCTTGTCTTTCTCCCCGTCAGCGGTCAGGAACAGCCGTGCCGCTTCCCACTCCCGTCGCCACCCGGCCTGGGTGAGCCCGGCGGCGGCCAGGTTATTCCGTTTGCGCAGCAGGGCCTTCCCGCCCCGCACCACGGACACCGCCCCGCCCTCTGCCTGCCGCTCCACCCGGGCCAACCGCGCCTGCAGCGCCTGCAGGCGGACCGTCTTGGCGTATCGCTCGGCGGCGGTCGGGTACCCGCGGGTCGTGCCGGCCTTCCGGCCTGCCTGGACCGCCAGCCGGACCTGGATCCGGCCGATCCGGGCGGTCAGGCTCGACTGCTCAGCCCGCAGATTCTGCCCGGCCAGCCGGTAGGCGTCCTCGCTGGTGCGGGTGATCGTCCCGGCCCACCGGGAGGAGGATTCGGCGGTCAGCGCCCGCTTGCGTGCCGCCCGGGACCGCGCCTCGCCGGCCGCGTCCAGCCGTCCCGCAGCACACCGGGCAGCTAGGTCCTTCCCCGCCAGCGACCCGAGATGAGCGCCCACCGCCCGCAGCACGGCCTCGTCCTGCGGCGAGAGGCGCAGCCGGGTCCGTACCCGCGCGCCTGTCGGCGCGGCCGCCACGAACGGCGCGGCAACCGGGCGAAGGGAAGCAGTCACGAATGCCGCACCGCGCCTCCCGGAACGGCTCGCGAGCCGATGTACACATGTTCGGAGATGGCCATACGATTAGAATACTCGCTAGTACATGCTTTCGCTATTTACAACACGCCGAATGGGCGAACGGTTGTAACCTCGGCGATCTGACTCGCATCGCCGACTCGATCGGCGTCAAGATCCGGCTCTTCCCAACCTGACAGCACCAGCGCCCCGCACGTCCATGACGTCGGCCAGAACGAACGGATCTCGGCATACGCCCCCGCGGGTGCCGCCCATGAGACCACGGTGGGGACCGGCCGGGCCGGACGACGCGTGCCACGGCGCCGCTGGTAGCGCCGACAAGGGGAAGACCCACGCCACCCGGGTGGCAATGAGCGTCCAGGTGACCGCGAGCGCCGCCACGAGCCAGTGCCCAAGGTGCCCGGTCGCGCGGACAAGCTGGGGGAATTCCAGCCCGATGAGGCCGAAGATCACACTCTCCAGCGCGAAGACGACGGTCTGGTACACCAAGCGCAGATGCAGTCGGGTCTGCGCGGTGGTGATCCGGGACCGCCGCGCGCGGATCACCAGGTCGGCCACGATCACTGAGGTTACGCCCGAGACATGGAACGTCTCGCCGAGCAGATACGCCGCATACGGCGTGACCAGAGCCGCGACCGTCTCGAGCACCGGGTCAGTGATCCGGCGGCGCACCACGATGACACCGGCCCGACCACGGTGCCAACCAGCACCCCCGCCCGCGAGCACGGCGAACTCGCCCACCCCGTGTCGCAGGATGCCGCCCCGCCGCCTCCAGACCCCGATGAAAGACAGGCTCATGCGACCCGTGAGTAGGCCTGGGTGTCCGGAGGCATAGCTGCGGCCCCGGGGCTAAAATGCGACGGTGACAGCGACGGAGTGGGCGACGGTCGCGTCGCTGGCGACCGCCCTGGGCACCCTGGTCCTCGCGGTAGCCACCTTCGCGTCCGTCCGCTCGGCGAACTTCTCGGCACGCGCCGCGGACCAAGCTGCTCGTATCGCCGAACAGTCGGCCCGCATCGCCGAGCGTTCACTGATGGCGGCAGAGCGCCCGCTGCTGATGAGCTCGCGGTTGCAGGACCCGGAGCAGAAGATCCAGTTCGTGGAAGGCAGGTTCTTGAAAGTCGCCGGCGGCTCCGCAACTCTGGAGGTCGCTGACGGCGTGGTGTATATGGTGATCTCGGTCCGGAACGTCGGCACCGGGCTCGCCGTCATGCACGGCTGGCACGTCGAGGTGACCGGGCAGCCACAGCAGACCCCTCCGCCACTCGAGGATTTCACCGCCCAGACCCGCGACATTTACGTGGCATCCGGCGACATCGGATTCTGGCAGGGAGCGTTGCGCGATCCGGCCACAGCCCAGTTCAAGGCCGTCGCCGCCGCAGTCGAGGCTGGCGACCCGATGATGCTCACCATCCTTTACGGCGACTGGGAAGGCGGCCAGCGAGCGATCAGCCTGTTCGCGCTGCGGCACGTGAACGACAGGTGGCTGACGTCAACGGGCAGGCACTTCAACGTCGACCGCCCCGACCCGCGCTAGCGCGCGCCGTCATCAGGCGACGGGGCGTACGGCGATATCCAAGGTCCCGGTCCGCCCCGCGAACTTTTGCCCGAACGGACTATGGTGCGAGCCCGCGGTAAACCGCGGGCCTGGACGCTTGGCCACCCGCGGCGCGGCGGGAACGGATGACGGCAACGTGGGCATCTGGGACAATCGCGGGGTGAGCCCGAAGAGTCGCGGGCGTCCGCCCGGCCGTGGCCGGAGTCGGCGTCCGGCATCAGGCCGCTCGAGCGGAAGGGGCCGGCCAGCCGGAACCATGTCCGGGTGGGTGCCCGACGAGGACACCGACTGCTGGTTCGACGATCCGCTCCCGGGCGACCGGCGGTCCTGGGCGGTGCCACCGGGACACGGCACCTATCAGGGCCTCGACCTGGAACGGCTGGATCCGGACGACGAGGACGAGCGCACGTTCCTGCTCGAAGCGCAGCACCTGGAGATGGAGGAGGCGCTCGAGCAGCACGAGGAGATGACGGGTCCCGACGGCGAGCCGATGAACCCCACGCTGCACGTCACCCTCCACCAGATTGTCGCGAACCAGCTGCTGGCCGACGACCCGCCCGAGACGTGGCAGACGGTCCAGCGGCTCGCCGGGCTCGGGTACGACTGGCACAACGTGATGCACCTGGTCATGGGCCCGGTCACCGAGGCTGTCTACGAGGCCCTGGCCGACAAGCGGCCCTTCGACCGTGCGGACTACGTGCGGCGGCTGGCCGAACTGCCGGGCGACTGGCCGCCACCGGAGGAACTCGGCCTATGAGCCCGGCCGCCCCGGAGCCCTTGAGCACCCCGAACGGCGGCAGCCAGGACCGCGCCACGCCTACCTCAGCCACGTTGGCGAGGATCTATCCGGTCTGCGCGAGATCGGCGGCAGCGGCCCAGGCGTTGGCCCCGATCGTGACGACGTCCTTGCGAGGACGTCCGCGGGGGCGCTTACGCGGCACGATCGCGCCGTCCATCAGCAACTCACCGCCCCAGACGCCCCAGGGCTCCCTGCGCTCCAGCGCGCCGACCAGGCAGGCCACCCTGGCCCGGCATCCCCGGCACATCGCCTTCGCCTGCTCTACGTCCTGCGGAGACTCGGCGAAGAACAGCTCCGGATCCTCCGTGCACGGCAGGCTCAGCCCCGTGGTGTCCTGCCCGCCGACGGTGACGTCGCGCCACTGCATCGGTGCCATCACCTCTTGTTCCCCGTTCTCCGGCGGCCGCGGCACCGTGGTCAACGGTGACGGGCCGGCCCTCATCCGGCGTCCGCTGCGGCCTGGCACGCGGTCGGCCGCTGTCTGCGCAGCGACCGGCGTACCGCGCGGACCGGGGTGGCGAGCGCCGAGCCGAGCTGACCGAGCTCGGCGGCCAACCCGCCGACCTGGGCATCGGCCACCCGGATCTCGGCCGCGGTCTTGCCGCGTTCGGCCTGGTAGATGCCGTAGTAGGAATTGACCATCATCGCCTCCCAGGCGATCCCTCGTAGACGGTTAGTGGTGGCGGTCCGCGTGCGCCTCGTTCACCCCGTGCCGACGCGGATCGCCCCGGAACGTCACCGCCGTGTACCGGCGCCGTCCCGCTTGTACGACGAACGCCCCGGGCTCAGCCGGACAAGCGATCGCCGTCACGTACCAGACTCGCCGTAAGCCCGTTGCTGCCGCATCAGGCAAATGCCATATCTTCGCCGCCCGCGCGGCCTTACCCAGCGCCACGCGGGCAATAACGCCTCAATCTCGCACCAGACGACCTTGCCCATGGGCTCCCCGGTGGGGTACCAGTCCCAGCGCGCACTCAACGCCGCCACCAGGAACAGCCCGCGCCCTCCCTCTTCCTGAGGGTCGGGTGTGCCGTATTCGCCGAGGTCCTTAGGTGCAGGCGGCCGTGGATCGGCATCCCAGACTTCGATGAGGACGCGGGTCCTGTCGCCCGACAACCGCAGGCGGACAGCCGCCTGGTCGTGTCCCGCCGTAGCCTTCACGGCGTTGGTCACCAGCTCGCTGACGAGCAATTCGCTGTCTTGGGCCAGCCCGTTCATTCCCCACTCCCGGAGCACATGCCTGGCATGCAGCCGGGCGCAGGGCACCGCGGTAGGCAGAGCCCCGAGTTCGAGGTAGCTGCACAGCGGCCACAGATAAGGCGCCGGCTCGTCGATATGGAGAGCAGGGCCGACGCCGGAGCTCGGCTCAAGATCACTCGCTGCTTGCTGCGATCCGTGGACGGCGTCGGCCCTGCGGCTCGAGGGAGAGGTCATCGCGAGCTACCCCCTCTGACTCGATCCATGCGCCGCGCTCAGGCGGCGGACCTGGCAGAAGACGCCGCGATGGGCGTCACTGACCTGCCTTGCTCGCACGTTCACGTCCGGCTCGCTACTTCTTTACGGCGTTTCGCCCACCCAGCGCTGCCGACTTGGTGGCATCATCAGTGACAGAGTGCACCCACATTTTACGATTTGCAATAGTGCAAACAGACTAATGCGGGATGGAGTTTGGCGGTATGGCCCGACGCAGCAACCCAGATCAGAACCCGACCCTGCGCGCCCGCCGCCTGGCCGCGGAACTTCAGCGGCGCCGTGAGGCCACCGGCATGAGCCGCGAGGAGGTCGCCCGGCAGCTGGAGTGGTCAACCTCCACGCTCTTCCGCATCGAGACCGGCCGGAACCGGCCGCAGCCCGGCAACGTCCGGATGCTGCTCGAGCTCTACGGCGTGACCGGCCCGGAACGCGACGGCCTGATCCAGCTGACCCGGGAGGCCCGCCAGCCCGGCTGGTGGCACTCCTTCCGCGACGTCCTGCCCAACCCGTACGAGGTCTACATCGGCCTGGAAGCCGGAGCCACCTCCATCCGCAACTTCGAGCCCATCGTCGTACCGGGCCTGCTCCAGACCGCGGACTACGCGCGCGAAATCTTCCGGAACGGGCCGATCGAGCTGGATCCCGACGAGGTCGAACGTCTGCTTGAGGTCCGCCTGGCCCGGCAGAAGATCCTGGCCCGCGACGACCGGCCGCGGCTATGGGCCGTCATCGACGAGGCGGTCATCCAGCGCGTCGTCGGAGGCACCGAAGTGATGCGCGGGCAACTCCGGCACCTGGCCGACGCTGCTCAGCAAGGCAAGACCACCATCCAGGTCGTGCCCTACCGTGCAGGCGCACACGCCGGGACCACCGGTCCGTTCGTCATCCTGGACTTCCCTGAGGCCACCGATCCGACGGTGGTGTACGTCGAGACGCTGGCCGGGGACATCTACCTCGAAGAGCGTTCGGACGTGAGCCGCTATACCCTTGCATTTGACCGGCTGCGTGGCCGCTGCGCTGCACCCTGACGACTCCGTGCAGTTGATCGAGCAGATGGCCAGCAGCTTGACGTAGCGCCAGCATGCAGAGGAGGTGCGCGGGATGACCGGGATCGACCTGTCCCGCGCCGAGTGGCGTAAGAGCAGCTACAGCAGCCAGAGCGGCAACTGCGTGGAAGTGGCTCGCAACCTGCCAGGGCTCGTGGCGGTCCGCGACTCGAAGGAACCCGACGGGGCGCGGCTGGTGGTCTCGGCGGAGGCCTGGCGGGTGTTCATCAGGGGCTTCCACGCATAGCAACTCCATCCACCGCCTCGAGCGCCCACAGGAGATCGAGGAAGCTTCGGCGTTACCGCTCTCGTCCACTGCACTGTCATGTGGTTGATCCCGACCCTAAGCTCAAGCGCTGCATCGACGTTCCCTCTGGTGCCTTTGAAGACCTGCACGCTCATCGACGCCGTTTTTACGGAGCGGAGCGACGAATGGAATCAGGGCCGCCTCTACTTCGGTATCGTTTCGGCCTTCCGCATCTCGTCCGTCTCGCGCCGTCTCCCGCCGTGCGCGTCGATTCGACGTGGCCAGTGGGCCAAGGCGGTCACGACGTGGATTCCACGACGCTGCGGTACAGCCGAGTGAAACGGTGCTGCTCGCAGGCAAGTCCGGCATCCCGGAACTCGCGCAGCATGCGATTGGCTGGTGTGGCTGGCGCCTGGGCCAGGCGACTCGCGATGATGTCGAGAATTTCGCGGTCGGACTGCTTCTTGCGGTCGTAGCGCCGGATGGGTGGCTGCGCTGCAAGCAGTCGTGCCAGGTGTCCCGTTGCCTCCTCCTTACTGCGGATCCCCGTCGAGAGCAGGTGGGCGCCGATGCGGGCGTTGAGCGCCCGGCGGGTTCCGCCAAAATGCGCCTGCAACCGAGCATCTGCCGGGACAGCGAAGGCGGCCAGGTCACCTCGCAAACGGGCGCCCGCCGACACGATGAAAAGCCGATCCAGGTCAGCGATGTACTCGCAGGCAGCCGCGATATCGGCTCCGCAAGCGCGCAGGTAGGACTTGGAAAGCACGAACATGAACACCGCGGCCGGGTCCGCGGCCACGAGTGCGCGGATGCTACGCGGATGGTGGGGTACAGGGCCATGCCAATCGCTGAGGAGCGACCACCAGGAATCTGCGGCGCCGGGAACCGAGTCAGCCTGGCCGGGGGTCAAAGTCGCGTGATACGGCATGATCGGCGCTTCAGCCGGAATCAGGCCGTAGCCGACTGAGCATGCCCACAGGCGTATGTCCTCTTCTGGCTTGTGTAGTGCCGGATACCTGCGTGCGACCGACCAGTGCTCTCCCGCGTACAGCTCGAGAGCTGCAACCTGCGGGGTGTCGCCTGTCTGGGACAGCCGTGTGATCCACTTGCGGGCACGATCGGCAGCGCTGCGCCCAGGTACCTGACCGAGTTGAAGACGCGCAGGAATCGGATGGCTCTTCTGGTTAGAGCACGTGATGATCACGTGGACGGTCGCCGACTGCCTGTGATGGCCATCGCCCTCAGTCACTGGGTCCTCCCGGTGGCAGCCGCGGCCGGACTGCAGTCAGACTGTGACCCGAGTTGGCTCAGTTTAGTGCGCATGGCGGCTGACTTGATGAATTTACTGCGTCAGGACGCCGTAGATGCTAGGGGTGGAGCCGCCACATCGCGGTGAGCGGGGGCGCGCCCTCGGGCATCTCCGGGCCCCCGTGGGCTGAAATCCGAAGTGCGGGTAGAGCGGCACGCTGCTAGTCTTGGTGGCTTCCAGGTAGGCCGACTGCCCGTCCCGGTCGCATTGGTCGAGCCGGGACCAAAGGGGCGCGCGCAGCGAGCGCGCGTCCCCCGCCGTGCAGGGTCACACCGATCGCGGACAGGTACCAGTGCGGCTCGGGCGGGTGAGCACGTACCATCGCCTGCGCTAGCGCGGAGGCTGCGCCGAGTCGGCGGCCGAACGCACGTGCGAAGCCGGAGAGCCCGCAATTGCCCGGCGATGCCCTGCTCCCAGCGGCCGCGAGCCAGATCAGGCCGCGGCGATCTCGCTCCCCATGCGGGCGACGTTGACGCCGCCCTGCGCTAGCGCCTCGCCGCGGGTCAGGGTGGCGAAAAACGGGCGCCCGTTTCAGCCTGGTCGCCGGATCGGGCAGCACCCAGATGAATGACGGGTCGTCGTAGAACGCCCGCGCCATGACCGCCGCGAGCGGGTTCACGTCTGCGGCGGTGGCCGACAGCACGGTCAGTTCCGCCGGTGCCTGGCACGCTGCGATTGTATTCCCCGCAGCGTCCGGACTGACGGACCTGCTTGAGGAAAGATTGAGCCCGGTTCTGTAACGGTTCCGGCGGCGGATCGCTTCGAGCGGACCACCAGGAGCGAGCACGCGGCCTTCTACGACCCGAATTAGTGCGCAAATTCAGTTCGACCGACGTGAGAATTCGCAGGTCACATGCCAGGGTGACTCACGTGGCACCGAATCATGAGCCAACTCAGG
>CAWCJS010000013.1:0-60099 GCA_963795795.1 uncultured Actinomycetes bacterium
AGTTACCAACTTGAGCCGGAGCAGCAAGACCTGCGGGACTCCGTCGCCCAGTTCGCCCGCGAGGTGGTCGCGCCGGTGATCGCCGGCCACTACGAGCGAGGCGAGTTTCCCTACGACATCGTGGCCAAGATGGGCAAGCTCGGCTTGTTCGGGCTGTCGTTCCCCGAGGAATACGGCGGCATGGGCGGCGACTACTTCGCGCTCTGCCTGGCCCTAGAGGAGCTGGCCCGGGTGGACTCCTCGGTCGCGATCACCCTGGAGGCCGCGGTATCGCTCGGCGCGATGCCGATCTACCGGTACGGCACGCCAGCGCAGCGGGACAGGTGGCTGCCGGACTTGTGCGCAGGGGAACGGCTGGCCGCCTTCGGCCTGACCGAGCCGGGCGGCGGCTCGGACATCCCCGGCGCCCTGCGCACCACGGCCCGGCTCGAACCGGGCGGTGAACCGGCCGGCGCGCAATGGGTGGTGGACGGCAGCAAGGCGTTCATCACCAACGCGGGGACCGCGATCACCTCCGTGGTCACGGTGCTCGCCATCACCGGCCGGGACGAGGCGGGACGCAAGGAGATCTCCTCGATCATGGTCCCGGCCGGTACGGCCGGCTTCGTCCCGGGCCCGGAGTACTCCAAGGTCGGCTGGTGTGCCTCCGACACCAGGGAGCTGTCCTTCTCCGGTTGCCGGGTCCCCGAGGAGAACCTGCTGGGTGAGCGCGGCCGAGGCTACGCCCAGTTCCTGCAGATCCTGGAAGGAGGGCGCGTGGCGATCGCCGCGCTGGCGACCGGCCTGGCCCAGGGGTGTGTCGACGAGTGCGTCAGGTACGCCGGGCAGCGCGAGGCGTTCGGCCGGCGTCTGCAGGCGCATCAGGCGATTGAGTTCGCCATCGCCGATATGGACGCCCGGGCGCATACGGCCCGCCTGGCCTGGTACGACGCGGCGGCACGGCTGGTGGCCGGCCAGCCGGTCAAGAGGGAGGCGGCGATCGCCAAGCTGACGGCCTCGAACGCGGCCATGGACAATGCGCGGGCCGCCACCCAGGTATTCGGCGGCTACGGCTTCATGAACGAGTTCCCTGTCGCCCGCTTCTACCGGGACGCCAAGGTCCTCGAGATTGGCGAGGGGACCTCGGAGGTGCAGCGGATGCTCATCGCCAGGGAACTGGGACTCGGGTAAGTATTCGAAAGGCATGTGAGAGAGCACGCCCCGCCGCCGGGCGGGAAGCGTTCCAGCGGCGGCCCGGTGCGGGGCTTGCCGTCGTGACCAGCCGCCTTCGCCGAGGTACGCGGGAACTACCGGCGTGCCACGCTCGTTTGGTCGGCGTGTTCGTTGTGCGGGATGACATGGTGGTTAGGTGTGATCCCGCCAGTGCGATGGTTGCGCGGGACCTATCGCCCGATTCCGGGTTCATCGTCTGCTTCGTCGGGTTACCCTGACAGGCGTGCGAGCAGGCCCGGCCACGAGTCTGGCAGAGGGCGGTTCATATACAACTGCCGGTCTCATCTGAGGAAGAACCTTGACACATATAGGAACAGACTGCATGCATCCGCACATATCTTCTCGGAGATTCCGTGGGACCTACGGTCGCGCGCTGGTCGCGGCTGCTGTCCTGACGGTTTCGACGACGGCGGCGTGCTCGTCCCCGCAGGCCGGGGCCACGACGAACTTCACTCTCACGGTCGCGGCGTTCAACCCGTTCAGTGGCCCGGATGCGTCATTCGGGCCGGAGATGTGGGCGGGCTGCCAGGCCGCGGTGACCGCGATCAACGCGGCAGGCGGCGTGCTGGGCCACAAGGTGGCCTGCGTGAGCGTGGACACGCACGGTGTCCCGAACGACGCGGTCACCGCTGCGGCGAGGATGCTGGCGACCACGCCGCATCTGCTCGGCGTGCTGGGCCCGAGCTCGGATGAGGCGGACGCGACCGCCCCGCTGATCAACGCGGCCAAGGTCCCGATGTTCGCCGACACCGGCGAGTCGTCGTTCGACCACAACAAGCTGCAGTATTTCTGGCGCTTGGTCCCCGCTGACGACGTGCGGGGCTACGCCATGGCGCTGTATGCCAAGCAGCAGGGCTATCTCCGGGCTGCGGCGGTGTTCGGCAACGACGTCGGCTCGCAGATCGGCGTGCCGACGCTGCTGAGGGGCTACAGCGAGCTGGGCGGGCAGATGGTCGTCGACCAGAAGATCGTACTGGGCCAGACCTCCTATCAGCAGGAGGTCCAGCAGCTCATCGCGGCGAAGCCGCAGGTCATCTTCACCGAAACCTCGCCGCAGGCCAACGCGACGTACCTGGCCGAGCTGCAGCAGCTGGGTCACCTGATTCCGGTAATCGGCACCGACGTGACGATCCAGCCTTCCTGGTTCAACGCGATGGCCGTGGCGATCGGCAAGCCGGCGCTGACCAAGTACTTCGTTGCCGAGTCGCCCTACGCCCCTCCGGCGGGGCCCGGATGGCAGGTATTTAACAAGGACCTGCTGGCCTCAGCCTCGGTGCCCAAGCCGGCGCAGTGGAGCACCGACTCCTACACGATGACGTACTACGACTCGGTCCTCCTCATGGCGCTGGCCGCGACCGCGACGAAGAGCACCAACCCGGCCGTCTGGAACGCGTCCATCCCGGCGATCACCACAGCCTCGGGGGCGGTGCAGGTGCATACGTACGCGGAAGGCCTCGCGGCGCTCAAAGCCGGCAAGAAGATCGACTACGTCGGCGCCACAGGCATCATCGCCTTCAACCAGTGGCACAACTCGGGCGGCGGCTTCGAGATCGCGGCCTACCAGTCGAGCGGGGACCTCAGCCTGGTGCGCTCGATCACGGCAGCCCAGCTCGTACCTCTCATCAAGTAAGCGGCTCGGCACCCCGGGGGCCCGCGCTTCGGGCCGCCGTCGGCGGGAGCCCCCCGGGGTGTTCGAGGCTGCACTGTCCGTTCTCCCATACATTGGGGGGAATTGGCTTGACTCGAGATTATATATGACGCACAATCCTGGCCATGGGCGATGAGATCCTGATTCCTGGCGGGCATGGGGCGGCCTTTGCCGCCCGGGCCGGCCAGCTGGTGGAGATCACGGACTTGGAGGGGCAGCAGGTCGCCGACTTCATCGCGTTCGCGGAGCGCAACAGGACCGAGTGGCTGTCCACCACCCATACCCGGTCTGCGGTGCTGCGGCTGACCGCTGTCGTCGGGGACCGGCTGGAGAGCAACTGGCGGCGCCCGATGTTCGAGATCATCCGCGATGACGTGGGCCGGAACGACATCATCACGGGGATGTGCGACGAGCGGCGCTACCGGCTCGATTACGGGGTGGAGGGTCACCGTAGCTGCCGGACGAATTTCACTGAGGCGCTGGAGCCGTGGGGGATCGCCGAATGGCAGATCCCTGATCCGTTCAACTTCTTCCAGAATGCCCCGATACACCCTGACCGGACGTTCGGCAACGAGGTCCCCACCGGGAAGGCCGGGGACAAGCTGGTGCTGCGGACGCTGATGGATTCGGTCGTTTCGGTCTCCGCCTGCCCGCAGGACCTCAATGCGTGCAACGGGTTCCGCCCGAGCCCGCTGATGGTCCGCATCCTCGGCCCGTCGCGGGATCCCTCATGAGGCGGATCCGGCTGGCCGGGCAGCTGGCGGAGCCCATCAGCCACTACACCGACGGGGTCGAGGCGGGCGGGTTCCTGTTCGTCTCGGGCATGCTGCCGCTGGACGCCAGCGGAGACCTCGTGGGGTCTGGCGACGTGGTCCGGCAGGCGGAGCAGGTGCTTGACAACGTCGGTGAGGTGTTGCGGGCCGCCGGTGCCTCCTTCGACGACGTCGTGCGGGTCGGGGTGTACCTTTTGAACGTAAATGACCGGTCAGCCGTCAACACGGTGCGCCGCCGCTACTTCGGCGACGCCCGCCCGGCGAGCACGCTGGTGGAGGTCAGCGCGCTCGCCATCCCAGAGGCATTGGTAGAGATCGAGGCCGTCGCGCTGCTGCCTCGCCGGGACGCCTGACCACCCTGGCGTGCGCCGTGCTGATGGCGGCCCATCATCTGGAGGGGTGTTATGAGACTTGCCGTGACAGCGCTGGCAGCAGTGCTCGCCCTCGCGTCCGTTGCCGCCTGCAGTTCCTCAGGCGGCGGTAGTAGTAGCAGTGCCCCGCCGTCGACGCTGGTGGTGGGGGAATTCAACCCGTTCACCGGGCCGGATGCGGCCTTCGGGCCGGAAATGGTCGGTGGCTGCATTCCCGCGATCCGGCTGATCAACGCCGACGGCGGGGTCATGGGCCACAAGATGAGCTGCGTCCAGGAGGACACCCGGGGCGACCCGGCCGACGCGGTGCCGGCCGCGCAGAAGATGATCGCGACCGAGACGTCGCTGGTCGGCGTGCTCGGGCCCAGCTCCGATGAGGCACTGGCCACCGTCCCGATCCTGAACAACGCCCACGTGCCGATGTTCGTCGACACCGGCCAGGCGGCCTTTGATCACACCACCGACGCCTACTTCTGGCGGATCACGCCTGCCGACGACGTCAAGGGCTACGCCATGGCGCTCTGGGCGCACCAGGCGGGCTACACGCGCGCCGCCGCGGTGTTCGGCAACGACGCCGGCGCGCAGTCGGACGTGCCGACGCTCGTCAGCGCCTTCACCGGGCTCGGCGGGACCATCGTCTACAACAAGCCCTTCGCGCTCGACCAGAGCTCGTATCGCAGCGAGGTCGAGAGCATCCTCGCCGCCAAACCCCAGGTGATCTTCACCGAGGTGGACCCGCAGACCGGGGCGACGTTCCTGTCCGAGCTGCAGCAGCTGAAGGGGCTGCTGCCGGTGATCGGCACCGAGGTGAGCCTGCAGACGCCGTGGCTCAAGGCCGTCAACACCGCGATCGGCACGGCAGCCATGACCAAGTACTTCGAGGGGATGCAACCGTACGCACCGACGACCGGCCCGGCGTGGCAGGCCTTCAACACGGCCCTGCTGGCGTCGAAGGCACAGGTGCCTCAGCCGGGCCAGTGGAGCAGTGACCCGTACTCGATGACCTACTACGACGCCGTCAACATCATGGCGCTCGCGATGCTCACGGCCCACAGCACCAGCCCGGCGGTCTTCGACAAGGACATCACGGCGGTCACCGAGCCGGGGCCCGGCAAGACCATCGTGACGAGCTTCGCCGCCGGGAAGGCCGCGCTGGCGGCGGGCAAGCAGATCCAGTACGTGGGCGCGGGCGGGCCCATCGTCTTCAACCAATGGCACAACTCGACCGGAGCGTTTGAAGCCGCGCAATACGTGAACGGGAACGTCAACCTGGTCGGCTCGGTAACGGCGGCTCAGATCGCGGCGATCAGCAAGTGACCCGAGCATGAGGACAGGCGGCGGCGAGGCCCGGACGGGGCGGCCGTGAACACGATCGTTCCCGCGATCGGGTTCGGCCTCGTCACCGCCTCGATCCTGGCGATAGCCGGGGTCGGGTTCACCCTTCAGTTCGGGGTGACCAACATCCTCAACCTCGCCTACGGCGACATCATGACGGCCGCCGCGTTCGTCGCCTACCTCGTCACCAGCGCCGGCCTCAGCGTGTGGCTGGCGCTGGTGGCGGGCGCGGCGTTCGGGTCCGTGTTCTCCGTCCTGCTGAACCGGTGCATCTACACCCCGTTCGTCCGGCGCGGGACGCGGCTGTTCGGCATGATCATCGTGACCATCGCGGTCAGCCTCATCGTGCAGAACGGCCTGCTGGCCCTCTCCGGGGCCGGATTCTTCAGCCTGAAGATGCCCCGCCCCTCGTCGGTGCACGTCGCCGGGATGGTGTTCACCACCGTTCAGCTCGCCATCATCGCCATCGCGGTCGTCGCCATGCTCCTCATCCACCTGCTGCTCCGTTACACCAAGCTGGGCAAGGCGATGCGCGCCACCGCCGCCGATCCCGACCTCGCCCGCAACTGCGGGATCGCCACCGACCGGGTCATCGACCTGGCCTGGGCCATCTCGGGTGCGCTGTGCGGCCTGGCCGGCGTCATCCTGGTGATGAACGTGACCGCGTTCACCGACACGACCGGGTCGGAGTTCCTGATCCCGATCGTGGCCGTCGCCGTGCTCGGCGGGATCGGCCAGCCCTACGGGGCCATGCTGGGCGCCCTGGTGATCGGGATCACCACTGAGGTGGCGGCGGCCATCTTCAACCCCGAGTACAAGGACGTCGTCGCCTTCGTGATCTTGGTGATCGTGCTCCTGGCCCGGCCGCAGGGCATCTTGTCGGAGGTCGCCACCCGCAAGGAGGTCGCCGCGTGAGCGAGCCGAAGGGGCGCGGTGCTGCCTGGACTGAGGAGCGAGGAGCGAGGAACGAGCGAAGGAGCGACGAGGGAAGGCGGCGCCTCCAAGCGCCCCGGAGGCGAGCGGGGAGGCAGAGCGTGAGCGTCGCCTGGCAGTTCTACATCTCGACGGTGCTGATCTACCTCGGCGTTGACGTGATCGCAGTCTGGGGGCTCAACCTGCAGTTCGGCGTGGCCGGCCTGGTCAACTTCGCCTTCATCATCTTCCAGGCCGCGGGGGCCTACACGGCCGCCGTCCTCACCCTCGGGCCCGCCCAGCCCGCCAGCCAGGGCGGGTTCCAGCAGTACGTCGGCGGCGCGCACTGGCCGTTCCCGCTGCCGATCCTGGCGGCCGGGCTGGTCGGCGGCCTGCTCGCGGCGCTGGTCAGCGGAGTCACCGTCCGGCGGCTGCGCAGTGACTACGAGGCGATGGTCATGCTCGTGGTGTCGCTGATCGCGACCAGCGTGGCGACCAACCAGGTCGGGCTGGTGAACGGGCCGAACGGGCTGGCCCTGGTGCCCAAGCCCCTGGCCGCGCTGGTCAACCTCTCGCCGATCGGTTACCAGTGGTTCTTCGTGGGCCTCACGGCCGCGATCTGCGTGTGCGTGTACTGGATCGTCCACGTCGTGACGAGCTCGCCGCTCGGGCGCACGCTGCGCGCGGTCCGCGACAACGAGCAGGCCGCGGCGGCCCTGGGCAAGAACGTCACCGGGCTGCGGATGCTCGCGTTCATCCTGGGCGGCGTGATCGCCGGCATCAGCGGCGCCGTCCTCGTGGAGTTCATCTCCGCCTGGTCCCCCGGTTCGTGGCTGTACCCGGAGACGTTCGTATACTTCACCGCCGTCATCGTGGGCGGGTCCGGCAACAACCTGGGCGTCATGGTCGGCGCGCTGCTCGTGCCCGTCGCCTTCCTCGAGGCCACGCGGTTCCTGCCGCAGTTCGGGCCGCCGGGGCTCATCGACGCGCTGCAGTGGATCGTCGTCGGCGCGCTCGCCCTCATCTTCTTGTGGTTCTGGCCCCGTGGCGTGATTCCCGAGCGGCGGCGGCGGTTCCCGGCGGCCGCCCAGGACGAGATGCCCGTGGGGACCCTGGAATGAGCGACGCTCCCGTGCTCGCCGTTCGGGATCTGCATCGCGAGTTCGGCGGGGTGCACGCGGTGAACGGTGCGTCCTTTACCGTCCCGCCCGGCCGGATCACCGGCCTGATCGGGCCCAACGGGGCCGGGAAGTCGACCGCGCTCAACATCATCGCCGGCGCGCTCAAGCCGAGCGGCGGGACGGTTTCCTACCAGGGGAAGGACATCACCGGACTGCCCTCCTACCAGGTGGCCCGGCGCGGGATCATCCGCACCTTCCAGCTCTCCAGCGAGTTCGCCGCGCTGACGGTAATGGAGAACCTGCTGGTCGCGGCCCCTGGCCAGCGGGGCGAGGCGCTGTGGCAGGCGGCGCTCGGCAAGCGGTACTGGCGGCCGCAGGAGCGGGCCACGGTGGCGCGGGCCCGGGAGCTGATGGCGCGCTTCGACATGTCCGCCAAGGAAGACGAGTACGCCGGGAACCTGTCCGGCGGCCAGAAACGCCTGCTGGAGCTGATGCGCGGGCTGATGGCCAATCCCGTGCTGCTGCTGCTCGATGAGCCGATGGCCGGCGTGAACCCGTCCCTGGCCCGCAGGATCGAGCAGCATCTGGCCGACCTGGTGGGCGAGGGACTCACGATGCTGATGATCGAGCACGAGCTGGCCGTGGTGGAGCGGCTGTGCGACCCCATCGTCGTCATGGCCCAGGGACGGGTGATCTCGCAGGGGACCATGGCCGACATCCGTTCCGATCAAGAGGTGCTGGATGCCTATCTCATCGGATAGCGCACCCGGCGAGCGGGAGCGGAACCCGGCGGTCCTGCGCCTGGATGGCGTCGCGGCCGGGTACGGCGGCGCCGCGATCGTGTCCGACGTGAGCATCAGCGTCAGGCCAGGGGAGGTGGTCTCGATCATCGGGCCGAACGGCGCGGGCAAGTCCACCTTGCTCAAGGCCGTGACCGGTCGGCTCCCGGTGATGGCCGGCACGGTCACGTTCAAGGACCGGGACGTGACGAACTGGCGCGGGCATCTGCTCGCCCGGATGGGGCTGGGCTTCGTCCCGCAGTCCAAGGACGTGTTCGACACCCTGACGGTGACCGAGAACCTGGAGATGGGCGGCTACCTGCTCACGAAGCCGCAGCTGGCCGCCAGGATCGACACCGTAATGTCGACGTTCCCGGCCCTGGCGAGCATGCGGTCGCGGACGGCGAGCAAGCTCAGCGGCGGCGAACGGAAGATGCTCGCGGTGGCGCGGGTGCTGATGGCCGAGCCGGCCGTTCTGGTCCTGGACGAACCGACCTCCAACCTGTCGCCGGAGCTGTCCCGGTCGGTGCTGCGGGACCAGGTCCGGCGGCTGGCCGACGCCGGGACGGCCGTGCTGCTGGTCGAGCAGAAGGCCTTCGAGGCGCTCGGCGTGTCCGACTGGGCCTACATCCTGGTGGCAGGACGGGTCGAGATCGCGGGCGCGGCGAGCGAGATTCTCGGCCGGCCCGACATCCGCGAGGTCTTTCTCGGCCAATCCGGAACCTCTTCCCCGGCCGGGCAGTCCCCGCCTGGACAGGCCGCACGCGATGTCAATTCCCCGGCGCATCCAGCTTCGGGTCGAGAGCCATGACCGAGACGGGCGATCGAGCGGGCCCCGCTTCCCATGACCCAGGCGAGACCGGCGACGATCCCGCCCCCGCGGTGCGGCGGCCGTCGCTGCGGCCCCGGGGCACATACGTCAGCAAGAGCGACATGGTCACCGACGTACTCAGAGACCTCATTACGGACGGTCAGCTGTCGCCGGGCACGCCGCTTCGGCAGCGCGACCTAGCCGAGCAGTTCGACGTGAGCTACACGCCGGTGCGCGAGGCGCTCCGGCGGCTCGAGTCAGAGGGCCTGGTGGTCACCGACGTGCACCGGGGAGCCACCGTCGCCCGCACCGAGTCGGAGGAGCTGGAAGAGAACTACCGGATCCTGGCCGCCCTGGAGGCGCTGGCCGGAACCCTGGCCGTGGCCAAGATCACCGACCAGGACATCGCGGAAATCGAAGCCCTCAACCGGGAAGTCGCCGCGTGCCTGCCGGATGACGGCCGGCTGGCCGAACTCAACCGGCAGTTTCATTTCCGGATCTACGAATGCGCGCGCTCGCCGATGCTTCTCCTCCTCATGAGGCTGCTGTGGCGGTCGTTCCCCCACGGCCCGCAAGCCGGGCGGCCGCACGCCGAATCGGTCCGGCAGCACGACGCCCTGGTCAGGGCGCTTAAGCACAGAAACGAGGAACAGGTGGCCGCCATCATCCGCGATCACGTCCTCGGCAGCATCACGTACCTGGCGCAACGATGACCGGGCGGGAACGGCTGGGCATCGGCGGGGCTGAGCCACCACCAGACTCGGGCTGACACCCGCCTCACTGCGCCGCCTGCGCGTCTGGTGCTGGAGGGCAAACCTGCCCACGCCAACCGCAAATCTCGCATCCATGCGTCAGCACAAGCAACAGCGTCCGCGCCAATGGCCACCCGTCACACGATTTCGGATGGAGAATCTAAATCGTTCCCAGAAACGAGCATGCTATTCAGCGTGCTCCTGATCGAGGTAAATAATCGGGATGCAACTATCGTCATAATGGACTGATTAGCTGGCGCTTGCCGCTTGTGCCCGCGCTGCTCCCGGGGGCCGGCAGCCTGAGCTGGCGGCAGACGGCAGGCGACCGATATGTCCAATGTGCCGGGCTGACGGGCGAGCGGCCGACGTTGGTCGCCGGGCCACGTGCCGACAGGTAGCTATACGAAGAGTTACTCTACCATCACTAGGTGCAAGTCTGGTGTTGTCGGCCACGGCCGGGTCGGACGGCGCGGTTTGAGCTTCTCGGCGAAGATCTCGCCGGTTTACTGGCGAATGCCCCATGACGGCCACCCAGAAGATGATTATATGTCCTTACCCGTTTTGTATCGCGAGAGTGTGGGCTCGGCCGCCTTGTCGACCCGAGCAACGGCTATCGTTGCGAAGGGAAAGAGGGTGCGTATGGATGGCGGCTTGCGTCGCTTCAGCCGGGCATGTGCGCTGGCTAGGGCTTGCCAATGCGAGGTGCGAACGTAGTGCGTAAACGATCCGTGACGAATCCCGGCGACCCGGCTGGCGCGGCTGGGTCCGTCAGCGGGGGGCCAGCTGACCGGGAGAGTTCGGTGCTTCTAGCGGGCGGAAGCGCCGCGGGTGACGGCTCGGATGCCGTCGGCGGACGGGACGCGACCCGCGTGGGGTCGCAACCCGCCATCGGCACGGCCGCGTCCGACGGCCAGACGCCCGTAGTCGTCGCCCAGCCCCAGGAGGGGCCCCCGCCCGCAGCCGGCATAGTCAGGACCACCCGTCCGAGACGGCCCGGCTCCCCCCGATCGCGGTTCGCCCTGAGCAACTGGCGCGTCCGATGGCGACTGGCCGCCTTGATCGCGGTGCCGTTGCTGACCGCGGCGCTGCTCGGTGGGGTGACCATCAACGGGGACGTCAGCAACTGGCAGGCGAGCAACCGTGTTTCGCTCCTCGCCCGGCTGAACAACGCGGTGGTCAAGTACATCCAGGCACTGGAAGATGAACGCGACTATTCAGTCGCCTCGACCGCGAATAGGGATCGTTTTTCTACCCGGCTGAGGACCGCACAGCGTGTCACCGATGGCGCCGCCGCGGAGGTCATGACCTTGGCAGATGGCATCACGGCCGGCGCCGGCTATCAGCCAGTCGCGGTGCAGGCGACGAAAGCGATGCAAGTGGGCGTGGCAACCCTGCCGTTCGTCCGCATGGCAGTGGCGGACCCGCTATTCCCCGAGTCGGCCATCATGCAGGTCTACACGGTGAACATCATCCAGCCCGCGAACTCGTTTACCAGCGTTATCGGGAACGAGGCCGGCAATGCCGATCTTCGGCGCGACGTCATCGCCCTCGGCCCACTGCTCCAGGTCGAAGACGCCAAGTCGCTCGAGCGGGCCATCCTGGTGAGGGCGGTCAGTTTGCCGCAGCCGGAGCTACAACCTAACGACGTTGACAGCCTCCAGCAGGCGCAGCGGCAGGAAGCGGTGGACCTGGCCAACTTCAACGCATCCGTTGATTTCGCCGAGCAGCAGAACTACATCAACACGGTGACTGGGCCGCAGGTCGATAGTGCCGCCCAGCAGGCGTCACTCGCGGAGGCGTTGCTTACCGGCGACCTGCCGCACCCGCTCACTTCGGCGCAGGGGCGAACCCTGGCCGAGGCAAACGTGGACGAGGACACGTCGTTCACCCTCGGCAAGGTGCAGCAAGTCACCGACGAACTGACCGGCAACATCGCCACGCTGGCAGATACGTCCAGGTCCAATGCCAGCAGGGGCCTGCTGGTCACCAGCCTGGTGACGCTACTGCTGTTGCTCCTGGTCCTGCTCATCTCCACCATGGTGGCCCGCTCGCTGACCCGACCGCTACGCAAGCTCCGCGCCGACGCGCTCGACGTGGCCGGCCGCCGGCTGCCCGAGAAGGTACGCAGGCTCAGCTATAGCGAGGGCACCGACGAGGGCGTAGACATCGAGCCGATCGGCGTCACCTCCACCGATGAGATCGGTGAAGTCGCGCGGGCCTTCGACCAGGTGCACCGCGAGGCGGTCCGCCTGGCGGCCGACGAGGCCATGCTGCGCAGCAACCTGAACGCCATGTTCACCAACCTGTCCCGGCGCAGCCAGTCGCTGATCGAGCGGCAGCTGTCGCTGATCGACTCGCTGGAGCAGAGCGAGCAGGACTCGGGCCGGCTGAGCAGCCTGTTCCGCCTGGACCACCTGGCCACCCGTATGCGCCGCAACTCCGAGAACCTGCTGGTTCTGGCGGGGCACGAGGTGACGAGGCGGTGGAGCCAGCCGGTTCCGCTGGTCGACGTGCTCCGCGCAGCGATCTCCGAGATCGAGCAGTACGAGCGGGTGGTCCTCAACGTCCAGCCGGGCATCGTGGTCGTGGGCCAGGCCGTCAACGACGTCGTGCACCTGGTCGCGGAGATCGTCGAGAACGCGACCACGTTCTCGCCGGAAGACACCCAGGTCTACGTCTCGGGCCAGCCGCTGAGCAGCGGCGGCGTGCTCCTCGACATCACCGACAACGGCGTGGGGATCTCCGACCAGGAGATGTCGCACGCGAACTGGCGGCTGGACAACCCGCCCGTGGTCGACGTCGCCGTGTCCCGGCGGATGGGCCTGTTCGTGGTCGGCCGTCTGGCGGCCCGGCACGGGGTCAGGGTCCGGCTGCGGCACGCGCAGTCCGGCGGCCTGACCGCGCTGATCTGGCTGCCCGACACGGTGGCTGCCCCGGAGGTCGCGCCGCAGCTCGGCCGGCTGCGCCGCTTCGAGGCGGAAGACTTCGGGCCGAAGCCCTCGCTGTCCGCGCCCACCCAGGCCCCGTCCCTGGGCGCCGCCTCTACCACGCAGGCCGCGCGGATCCCCAGGTTCTCGCCGACGTCGCCCTCGGCGCCCACCTCTCCCTCCTTCGCCCCGGTCAATACCGGCGCGGGGAGCCCGTCAAATCCCGGTGGCGCCGCGGGCAACCCGGCGGCGGCCGCCAGCCGCGGCTGGGACGACAGCAAGGAAGAACCGACCCACACGCTGCCGACCCGCAACGGCGCCGCCAGCGCGCCCGCCAACGGCTCCGCCGCGGGCGACGGCGACGGCGCGGCGGACCAGCGTCCCGCGGCGCCCATGGCCGCGAGCGGCCCCACTGGTCCTAGCAGGCTGCCCTCGTTTGGCGGCTCGGCCCCCCAGGCCCCGGAGCTCCCGGCGTCGCCGATTGGCGGCCAGAACGTCCGCGGCGGAGACGGGCCCAGCGCATCCGACCGGCCGCCACGGCCGCTCCGAACGGCAGCCAGGCGACCGACGGCGCAGGCGCAGACCTCGGCAGCGTCCAGGTCCCGCCTCCCGCCGCCCACGATCAGCGCCTGCCGATCTTCGACTCGCTCGAGTCCGACTGGTTCCGTCGCAGCGGGAAGACCCTCAGCTCGACCCGGGTGCAGTCGACGCAGCAGACCACGCAGTCGTCGTGGACGTCGCCGGCCGACGAGGGCTGGCGCGCCGCCCAGGCGCTCGCGGCCCCCGCCGCGGGCGAGACGACGCAAGCCGGGCTGCCGAGGCGGGTACCGAGGGCTAACCTCGTGCCAGGCTCCATCGGCAGCGGCGGCCCGGAGGCGGAAGCCGAAGGACCCGCCAGGTCGCCGGACGCGGCCCGCAACCGCATGGCCAGCTTCCAGCGAGGCGTGCGCGAGGGCCGCGCAGCCGCACCCGAGACCGAGGAGCCGTAGGACCGATGAGCTTCCCAGGCCCAGGCACACCGACACCAGTAGGAGGTACCTGTATGGACGGGCGACGAGAGGAGTGCGGGTGAGCACGCCAGGACGCCCAGCGCAGGACCTTAACTGGCTGATCACGAACTTCGTGGAGCGGGTCCCCGATGTGGCCCACGCGGTGGTGGTGTCCTCGGACGGCCTGCCGTTGGCCTTCAGCGCTGGTTTCCCGCAAGAACGGGCCGATCAGCTCGCGGCGGTGACGTCGGGGCTGACCAGCCTGACTCAGGGTGCGTCGCGCGTCTTCGAGGGCGGCGCGGTCGTGCAGACCGTTGTGGAGATGCAGCGGGGTGTGCTGGTGATCATGGCGATAAGCAACGGCTCCAGCCTGGCCGTGCTCGCCGCGTCCACCTGCGATCTCGGCCTGGTGGCCTACGAGATGACCCTGCTGGTTGAGCGGGCCGGACGGGTACTGACCCCCGCCACCCGCGGCGTCATGCAAGCAGCTATCCCGGGTGACGGACGACGGTAACCGGAGGTTTTAGTGGCGGGCCAAGGGCGAGGTGACGACCGGTCACCCTTCGCGGGCTTGCCCGGTTCCTGGCAGGGTGCAGGGGCCCGGGCGGGCCTGTGGGATGAGGGGCCGGGACCGACGCGGTCCGGTTTCAGCTTCACGGCCGATGACGAAGGTGCGACGAAGCTCGTCCGGCCGTATACGGTTACCGGTGGGCGGACGCAGCCCAGGTACCAGATCGCCATCGAGGCTCTCGTGACTGCGACCGTCCTGGAACCTCGTGACCTGTCCGTGCTGGCGCCTGAGTGCCAGGCCATCTTGCAGTTCTGCCGTGACTGGAGGTCGGTGGCTGAAGTGTCGGCCGTGCTGCGGCTGCCGCTTGGCGTAGCCAGGATCCTCATCGCGGACATGGGCGCGGACGGGCTCGTCCGCATCCAGCAGCGCGATGACTCGGAGGGCCGTCCGGACCTCAATCTGCTCGAAAGGGTGCTTAGTGGACTCCGTAAGATCTAGCGTCGCCCAGCCGAGGTCCGACGCGCCGCCCGCTATGACGTCGGTAAAGATCGTGGTGGCGGGAGGATTTGGTGTAGGCAAGACCACGTTCGTGGGGTCGGTGTCGGAGATTACGCCGCTGACGACCGAGGCGGTGATGACGGTCGCCAGCACCGACGTGGACGACCTGTCCCACGTGCCCGACAAGTCGACGACCACCGTGGCGATGGACTTCGGGCGGATCACGCTGGACAAGGACCTGGTGCTGTACATGTTCGGCACGCCGGGCCAGC
Organism: uncultured Actinomycetes bacterium; assembly: GCA_963795795.1. Taxonomy (GTDB): domain Bacteria; phylum Actinomycetota; class Actinomycetes; order Streptosporangiales; family Streptosporangiaceae; genus Palsa-504. The sequence continues at coordinate 14,912 of CAWCJS010000013.1, forward strand.
ACCGGTTCTGGTTCATGTGGGATGACCTGATCCAGGGCGCGATCGGCGCCGTCGTGCTCGTCGACACGCGCAGGCTCGCGGATTCCTTCCCCGCGGTCGACTACTTCGAGGCGTCAGGGCTGCCCTTCGTGATCGGCATCAACGGGTTCCACGGGCAGTTCCCGCACCGGTCGCGGGACGTCGCCGAGGCCCTGGCCATCTCCCCGGACATCCCGGTGATCCCGTGCGACGCGCGGAACAGGGAATCGACCAAGGCGACCCTGGTCACGCTGGTCGAGCACGCCATGTCCGTGCAGACCGCCGGACGGTACTGATAGGTGACCGCTGGTTCCTACACGACCAGCAGCGCATTTCTCGAGGCCCTGGCCGAGGCGGGGGTCACGTACCTGTTCGCCAACCTCGGCAGCGACCACCCCAGCCTGATCGAGGCGTTCGCGCAGGCTAAGGCCGAAGGCCGGGCAGACGCGTACCCGCAGCTCATCATCTGCCCGCACGAGATCGTCGCGCTGTCCGCCGCGCACGCCTACGCCAGCGTGACCAGGCAGCCGCAGGCGGTCATGGTGCACGTCGACGGGGGGACGCAGAACCTCGGCGGCGAGGTGAGCAACGCGATGCGCGGTCACTGCCCGGTGCTCATCTTCGCGGGCGCCTCCCCGTACACCCTCGACGGCGAGCTGCCCGGCAGCCGGAACGAGTTCATCCACTGGCTCCAGGACGCCCGCGACCAGCGCGGCATCCTGCGCGGCTTCGTCAAGTACGACAACGAGATCCGCACCGGGCGTAACGTCAAGCAGCTCGTCCACCGGGCCCTGCAGATCGCGCGCAGCGAGCCGTCCGGCCCGGTCTACCTGGTCGGCCCGCGCGAGGTGATGGCGGAGCCGGTCGAGCCGTATTCCGTCGACCCGGCGCAGTTCAGCCCCATCGCGCCGGCCGCGCTGACCGATGACGTGACGCGCGAGATCGCGACGGCGCTGGCCCGCGCCAGGCATCCGCTCATCGTCACGTCCTACCTGGGCCGGAACCCGGACGCCGTGCCCGCCCTGGTCGGACTGGCCGAGCTGCTGGCCATCGGCGTCCTGGAGTCGGTCGCCTTCTGCGTCAACTTCCCGGGCGACCACCCGCTGCACTGCGGCTACCAGTTCACCACCGCCGGGCAGCACCCGGCGCTGGCCGAGGCCGACGTCATCCTGGTCGTGGACAGCGACGTGCCGTGGATTCCCACCACCAACCGGCCCTCGCCCGACGCCGCGATCTACGCCATCGACATCGACCCGCTGAAGCCCACGATCCCGATGTGGCAGATCCCCGCCCGCCGCTTCGCCGCCGCCGACTCGAAGCTGGCGCTGGAGCAGATCGCGCGGCTCGTCCGGCACGAGAACCTGGCCGAGGCGCAAGCGGTCGAGACCCGGCGAGCGGAGATCGCCGCCGCCAGCGAAGCCCGCCGGGCCGCGCTGGACGCGCTCGAGCGACCGCAGGCGGGGGTGATCACGCCTGCGTACCTGACCGCGTGCGTGCGCGAGCTGCTCGCCGGCACCGACGCGATCGTGCTCACCGAGGCGATCACCAACTACCAGGTCGTGGCCGAGCACCTGCGCCCGGCCGCACCCGGGTCCTACTTCGGGTCCGGCGGCGGTTCCCTGGGATGGGCCGGCGGCGGCGCCGTAGGCGCTAAGCTCGCTGCTCCCGAACGAGCGGTGGTATCCCTGGTCGGCGATGGCTCCTACCTGTTCGGCGTGCCGTCGTGCGCGCAGTGGGTCGCGCGCCGGTACGAAGCTCCGTCGCTGACGGTCATCTACGACAACCGCGGCTGGGCCGCGCCCAAGTTCTCTACGCTCCGGCTGCACGGCCACGGGGCCGCCGCAGCGGCAGACGACTTCCACGTCTCGTTCGAGCCGGAGGCCGACCTGCCCGGGATCGCCGCCGCGGCGGGCGGCGCCTACGGCGTGACCGTCGCCGACCCGGACGAGCTACCCTTGGTGCTCAAGGACGCCCTGGCCGTAGTCCGTGGCGGTCGCTCGGCCGTGGTCAGCGTGCACCTGCCGCCGGTCTGAGGAGGCCTAGCCGAGGGCGCGCAGGAACCCGGCGACCGGGAACCAGGCGACCACCCCCCGCACCGGGGCGCCGGTCAGCGCGGCCAGGAGCACCAGGTGCCCGCCGGCCGAGTCGCCCCAGCCGAACACGCGGTCGCCGTCCAGCCCGTATACGGCGGCGTGGTCCCGGACCCACCCGAACGCGGCGCGGATGTCCTCCAGGGGCGCCGGGAAGCGTGCCTCGCCGCTGAGCCGGTAGTCGGCCGCCGCCACCGCGAAGCCCTCCGCGGCCAGGGACTGGTAGAAGCCCGGGCCCAGCGCGGGCAGCGGCTCCCGGCGCGACCCGCGCCGCCACCCGCCGCCGTGGACGTGCACGATGACGGGCCGCGGCCCGCCACGTCAGCCCGTACGGGCCCATCGAGGTGTCCTGGCGCATGGCCGGCGGGTCGATGGAGCTGGAACTGCTCGTGCCGGGCGGTACCACCGCACCCTGCTGTGCTCAGTCTGCCGGCTGCGTAGCCGCCCCTTCCGCTCCCATCTCCGCTTCTGCTCCCATCCGCCCTTCCGCTCGCATCGGCCCCTGCTCTCCAGCCGCCGTTTGTTCCCCGGCCGCCTCTTCCTCCCCAGCCAGCGCCGTCAGCAGGTCATTCAGGCGGGTGACGAAGGCGGCGGGGTCGTCGATCCTGGCGCCGAGGGTGAGCACCGCCTCGTTGAACAGCACGGACGCCCAGTCCGCCAGGCGCGGGTCGTCCGGTCGGCGGTTGAGCCTTTCCACCAGCGGGTGTGCTGGGTTGATCTCGAGCACCGGCTGGCTCGGCAGACCGGAGCCGCGCAACCGCATGGCCAGGCTGACGTCGGTTTCCGCCTCGTTGGCCACCAGGCACGCGGGGGAGGTGGTCAGCCGGCTCGTCACGCGGACGTCCCAGACCTGGTCGCGGAGTTCCTCCTTGAGCCTGGCTAGCAGGCCGGAGAACTCGGTGCTCGCCTGCTCGTGGGCCGCCTTCTCTGAGTCGTCCTCCAGGTCGCCCAGGTCGGCCTGGCCCTGCGCGACCGACTGGAACTGCTTGCCCTCGAACTCGCGCAGGCTCGTGACCACGAAGTTGTCCACGACGTCGGTCAGGAGGAGGACCTCGGCGCCCTTGGCCCGGAACGCCTCCAGGTGCGGGCTGCTGGCCGCGGCGGCCAGGGTCGGGGCGATCAGGTAGTAGATCTTCTCCTGGCCCGGCTTCATCCGCGCCACGTAGTCGTTGAGGGAGACGTCCGCCTCCGCCGCGGCGGACTTCGTGGACGTGAACCGCGCCAGCCGGGCGATCTCGTCCCGGTTGCCGAAGTCCTCCACGATGCCCTCCTTCAGGACCGCGCCGAACTCCTTCCAGAACATCCCGTACTTGTCGGGCTCCTTCTCCGCGGTGTCCTTGAGCTGCTGTAGGACCTTCTTGACCGCGCTGGAGCGGATCCGGTCCACGACCCGGCTGCCCTGCAGGAGTTCGCGTGACACGTTGAGCGGCAGGTCGGCCGAGTCGATCACGCCCCGGATGAAGCGCAAGTACCTGGGCATCAGCTGGCCGGAGTCCTCCAGGATGAAGATCCGCCTGACGTGCAGCCTGATGCCGCGAGACCAGTCGCGGACCCACAGGTCGTACGGCGCGTGCGAGCCGATGTACAGCAGCAGCGTGTATTCGTAGGTCCCCTCGATCTTGCTGTGCACCCAGGTGAGCGGGTCGGCGTAGTCGCCGGAGATGTGCCGGTAGAAGTCGATGTAGTCCTGGTCGCTGATCTCGTTCTTAGGCCGTGCCCACAGCGCCGAGGCCTGGTTGACGGCCTGGTCCTCGGCCTGCTCGGCCTGGTCGGTCTGGTTGGCCTTCTCCGCGGGCATCAGGATCGGCAGGCTGATGTGGTCGGAGTACTTCCGGATGATCGAGCGTAGCCAGAACCCGCTGAGCAGGTCGTCCTCTCCGTCCTTGAGGTGGAGGACGATCGTGGTGCCGCGGGATGGTTGCTCGACGGCCTCCAGCGTGTACTCGCCCCGTCCGTCGGATGCCCAGCGGACGCCGTGGTCCGGGGGCAGGCCCGCCCGTCTGGTGGTCAGCTCTACCCGGTCGGCCACGATGAACGAGGAGTAGAAGCCCACGCCGAACTGGCCGATTAGCGTCGCGTCCTTCCGCTGGTCGCCGGTCAGCGCCTGGAAGAACTCGCGCGTTCCCGACTTGGCGATCGTCCCGATGTGCTCGATCACCTCCGCGCGGCTCATCCCGATCCCGTTGTCCGCCACGGTGATCGTCCGCGCTTCGGAGTCGTAGACGACCCGGATCCGCAGCGGCCCCTCTGCCTCCGGGTCCTCACCGCCGGAAAGCAGTTCCAGCCGCAGCCGGTCGATGGCATCGGAGGCATTCGAAATCAGCTCGCGTAGGAAGATCTCCTTGTTGCTGTACAGCGAGTTGATCATCAAGTCCAGGAGCTGCACGACCTCGGCCTGGAAGCCGAACGTCTCCTGATCCTGCGCCGTCATCGGACCTCCCACCTCCGGCCTGTCATCAGCCGCCAATCGTAGCCCCCGGGCTGGAGGGACCACCGCTGGTAGGTTGGCGGGCGTGGTCACCGACGGCGCCGTGATCGACTGGCTGCTCGATTCCGACCCAGCGTTGCGCTGGCAGGTCGAGCGCGACCTGGCGGGCGCGCCGCAGGACGTGTGGGGCGCGACCCGGGCCAGGATCGCCACGGAAGGGTTCGGGGCACGCCTGCTCGCGCGGCAGGATCCGGACGGGCAGTGGGCGGGCGGTGCCTTCTTCCCCGCCGACTTCGACTTCCGCGGTCCCGAGGCGGCCGCGGGCGCGGGGCAACCGTGGACCGCGACCACGTGGACGCTCAACACGCTTCGTGACTGGGGCCTGGATCCTTCCGCCCTGGCCGGGACGGCCGACCTGCTCGCCGCGAACAGCCGCTGGGAGTACAACGGCCTGCCGTACTGGGGCGGCGAGGTCGACTGCTGCATCAACGCGTACACGCTGGCCAACGGGGTGTGGCTGGGAGCCGACGTCTCGGCCCTCGCGCAGTGGTTCCCCGGCCATCGCATGGCGGACGGCGGCTGGAACTGCGAGTGGGTCGAAGGCTCGACCCGTTCGTCCTTTCACTCGACGCTCAACGTCCTCAAGGGTCTGCTGTACTGCGAGGCCGCGACGGGTGGCGCGAACGCGCTCCGCGAGGCGCGAAAGGCCGGCGAGGAGTACCTGCTCCAGCGCCGGCTGCTCCGTACCCTGTCCACGGGTGAGCTGGTCGGAGGATGGGTCACCACCTTCGCCTACCCGTTCCGCTGGCAGTACACCGCGCTCAAGGCCGCCGACTACTTTCTCGCCGCAGCCCGGCACGACGGCGTTCCGCCCGACCCGCGCCTCGCGGAAGCGATCGGGGTCATCGCCACGGCGCGCCGCCCCGACGGCACCTGGATCCAGGAGCACCGCTACCCGGGGCGGGTCTGGTTCGAGGTCGACGTCCCGCCCGGCGAGCCCTCCAGGTGGCTCACCTTCTACGGCACGCGCGTTCTCCAGCAGTGGCCCGACGCGACGCCCTCGCGCTGACCGGGCCGCCGCCGCATCGGACCGCCTGGCGGGCGCCTCGCTGGCCGGCGCGAACTGGTGTAGTGTGCACCCGTTGCCGGGGCGGTAGCTCAGCCGGTCAGAGCAGCGGACTCATAATCCGCCGGTCGTGGGTTCGAGCCCCACCCGCCCCACTGGGTTTACTTGTCTAAATGTTCGAAATGTGTGGGCTGGCAGGAGCCGACTTCCACTACCTGGCATGCATCTGCGTCCGCGGCCCGGCGGCGCTCGCGTGCCGGTCAGGCCTCCTCGGGGCCGGTCTCGGGGAAGGGGCCGCCCGGCCCCAGGTGGGTGCGGGTGCCGTCGTGGTCGAGGATGCACAGGATCTCCGCGGCTTCCTCCTGCACGCCGAACGCATGCGGCTCCATCGTGGAGAACTCGGCCGCCTCGCGGCCCGGACGAGGATGGTCCGTTCGCCGAGCCGCAGCACGATGGTGCCGGACAGGACGGTGAACCAGTCCCGGCCCGGGTGGACGCGCAGCCTGGCGGGCACCTTCCTGGTCACCCGCAGCTTCGCGATCGTCATGCCCGGCGGCGCACCGATCCGCGACAGCAGCCAGGTCGTCATGCCCCGTGCCTCGTCCCGGAGCGGCCTGATCACCACGTCGGCGTCGTCGTCGGACTCCACCAGCTGGTCAAGCGTGGTGCCGAGGGCCCTCGCGATCGGCATGAGCTGATCCAGGGCAATCCGCCGGTGACCGGTCTCGATCCGGCTCAGCGTGGACGGGCTCAGGTAGCTCCGGGCCGCCAGCTCGTCCAGCGACCAGCCCAGCGACGTGCGCAGACCCCGGATGCGCTGCCGGACAAGAGCGTCCAGATCGGCGTCTTGCTTCATACGCAAGAGTCTATGCCGCAACGGCAAGCCGGCGGTACCGTCGGGGACATGGCACACGAACACCTGGCTGACCTGCTCGACCTCGACGCGGAGGTCCTCAGCGACTACCACCGGGACGTAGCCGAATGGGTCTCGGCAAACCTGCCCGAACGAGCCCGCGTCATCGACGTGGGCGCGGGCACCGGCACCGGCACCCTGGCGCTGGCCAGGCAGCTGCCGGACGCCGAGGTTATCGCGCTGGACGTCGACGAGCAGATGCTGAAGCACATCCAGGACAAGGCCCGCGCGGCCGGGCTCGCCGACCGGATCCGCACCGTCCAAGCCGACCTCGATCAGGCCTGGCCTGACGGCCTGAAGCCCGCTGACCTGGTGTGGGCCGCCAACTCGCTGCACCACATGGGCGATCCCGCCCGGGCGGTCGCGCAGATCTACCAGATGCTGCGCCCAGGCGGACTGCTCGCGGTCACGGAGCTGGAGTCGTTCCCGCGTTTTCTCACCGACCCGGCGGGCGCGGCGCTCGAGGAGCGGATCCACACCGCCATCGCGCGGGGTCGTGGCAAGGCCGGCATGCACATGGATGAGGACTGGCCTGCCCGTTTCGCCGAAGCCGGGTTCGCGGTCGAGTCCGAACGCCGCTTCGTGATCGCGCTGCAGCCGCCGCCGGACTCGCCGATGGCCGCCTCCGTGACCCGCTACGCCATGGTCACCTCTGCCGCGCCCGGCACGGCCTGGAGGACAAGCTCAGTGCCGGCGACATCGCGGAACTCGATGCCCTGGCCCCGGCCCTGTCCGCCCGCGACGACCTGACGGTCCGCACCAGCCGCACGGTCTGGCTGGCCCGCAAGCCCGCCCGATAACCGGGCTGCCGCAAGACCGCCGGATAACGTCGTGCGCGGAGAAGCACCACGGCCAGTTACGGCTACTGGACGTCCTCACAGTCACATCAGCCACGTGCGCTCGCAGCTCGGCCGCTACCGGTCCCCGCCGCGACGGCCGGCTCGGGTCGCCCGTGCCGTACAAGCAGGACCAGGCCGACGCCCTCGCGCCAGGTGCCTGTCGCCAGGGAAAAGGTCAGAGGCATCGGGCCGGAACGCCGCGTACTTTGTGGGTCGGCCCCTCCAGCGTCAAGGGCACCCGAAAATCGTTTCTAACCGCTGCGCAGACAGGATCTTCAGAACCCAACCTTGAGCGCCGGCGTCGAGGCTCGGCGGAGGTGGTCGGGAAGGGAGTAGGCAGCGGTGATGACGTGCTGGCCGACACACCGGGCTGTCAATTGGGTGATCACCCAGGCCGAGCGGGCCGATCGCGCGGGTATGCCGGCCGAGCCTGTGCCAGGCTGGCTCGTGTGAGCCGGATTGTGTATATCTCTGGGAGGCCGGGGGCGGGAAGAGCAGCCTCGCGTTCCCGCTGGCAGCAGAGCTCGGCTACTCGCTGGTGACCAAGGACCTGGTCAAGGAGGCGCTGCACGACGCCCTGTATGTCCCGGGCGAGGGCAAGATCGACCTGGCTTGGTCGCGGCGGCTGGGCGCCGCGTCGTTTGCCGTGCTGTGGACGCTCGCGGCCCGCGCGGGCGACATGGTGATCGAGGCCAACTTCCACCCGGGCAACGATTATGCGTTGGGCCAGCTGCGCGGCCTGGGCGGCCGGACGGTCGAGGTGCACTGCGCGTGCCCCGCCGAGGTCGCTCACGCCCGGTACAACGCACGGTCGAGGCACGAGGTCCACCTGGGAACGCTGCCCCTGGCCGCGATGGGCAAATACGACCGGCCGGTCGGCATCGGCCCGCTGATCACCGTGGACACGACCGGGCCGGTCGACGTCGCGGCCGTCGCCGCCGAGGTCCGCCGCCTGCACACCAGCTGAGATATACGAAATCCCGGTTTTCGACCGCCCCGGGCTAACGTGGAAACTCTGCAGTAGGTGTCGCTTCCGCATGCATATAGCGTGTTTTCTTCCACGCAGTGCGGATGTTCCACGCTATCCGCGCGGCTGCGCGGAGCGACGCGGCGCCCCCTGCGGGCCTGTCGGAAAGCAGACCCCTCGCACTCTCGTGACCGGGGCCGGAACAGCTCCACCAGGCAAAACAGGGCGTCACCACGAGACCCCGCCCGCCGAACCTGTTAGGGCGCAAATTCTCCGCCCAAAAACCGCGAAGCCGCAGGTCAATGCCACGCATCTCCCGCAATCCTGCGAACATGAGCCAAGACAGGTTTGACTGTCACTCACGGTGTGTGATGTGAAGACCTGGGGAGCTGGGATCTTGCTGCGGCGGATGCTCTGTGTTCAGGGCGCTGGTCAGCCGCTCGGCGACAGCCGCGACGGCGGCGCGGGGCTCGGGGCAGGCCTCGACATGGAACGGGATCGGGATCGCGGCCAGCCATTCCCCGGCGTACATGGCCGGGTTGCTGGTGGTGCCGGTCAGGACGCACCGGTGACCGCCCGGCGGGTTGGAGGCGTCCATCGGCGGGCTGACATACCGGGCGACCGTGTCGCGGGGAGCCTGGAACACGACCTTGGTCTCGAACTGCCAGCCGACCGCCAGATGCTGCTCCAGCAGATCGATGTAGTCCACGTCATCGGGTGTGCGGAACTGCTCGCCGGTTACGGTGATGGACTGAACGCGGTCGATGCGGTAGGCGCGGACTGCGCAGGCGCGATGGGAGTGGCACAGCAGATACCAGCGGCCGTGCCGGACGACGACGGCCCATGGGTCGACGTCCTCCTGCCACTGCCTGCCGGCCTCGCTGCGGTAGCCGATGCTCACCCGGTGCTGGGCCGCGACGGCGGCGACCAGGGTGCTGGTGGTGTCGGTGCCCGGGCGCACGGCCCTGCGGTCGGGGGCGGCGCAGGCATACTGGCGCATGGTAGCGGCCGGCCGGGCGACGTTTTCCGGCAGCGCCCGGAAGATCTTGCCCAGGGCGGCACCGACCGGATCGCCGGTGTCCGCGGCTGCGCGGCTGCCGTCGAGCACGGCCATGACCAGGCCGAGGGCCTCGGCGGCGGTGGACACCAGCGGCGGCAGCCGGATGCCCGGCGGGCCCGGTAGCCGCCGTGGGGGCCCGGGGACGACTCCACGGGGATGCCGGCCTCACGCAGGATCGCGACGTAGCGGCGCGCGGCCCGGTCGGTGACGCCCAGCCGTGCCGCGAGCTGGCCGGCCGTGATGCCGGGCTGGGCCTGCAGCAGCTCCAGGACCCGGAGCGCTCGTCCGGTGGGACTCAGGTCGGTCGTCACCTAAGCAGGCTAACCAGGAAGCCGATCGTCCGGGACCGCGGCTATCGTCGGCGGCAGAACACCGCGCTGATCACGCAGGGCAACCGTGCCATGGTGAGAAGGGAAGGGATATGGACATCGTGCTGATCGCCGGCCTGTGGCTCGACGGTTCGGCCTGGGACAGCGTCGCCGCCCGGCTCGAGGCCCGCGGCCATCGTGCCGTGCCGGTCACCTTGCCGGGACAAGGTGACGGCGCTACGTCGGCGACGCTCGCTGATCAGGTGGCGGCGGTAGTCTCGGCCGTCGATGCTGCTGCCGGGCGGCCCATGGTGGCGGGGCATTCGCTGCTTGCACCCTGGCGTGGCTAGCCGCTGACGCCCGCCCCGGCAAGGTCAGCAAGATCGCGCTTATCGGCGGCTTCCCGTGCGCGGACGGCGAGCCCTACTTCAGCGGCCTTCCCATCAAGGACGGCGCGATGCCCTTCCCGGGCTGGAGCGAGTTCGAAGGGCCAGACTCCGCCGATCTGGATGACGCCGCGAGGCAGGCCTTTACCTCTGCTGCGATCCCGGTACCGGAAGGGGTCACTGGCGCAGTGATCAGGCTGGCCGACGATCGCCGCTATGACGTCCCGGTGGTCCTGGTCTGCCCGGAGTTCACCCCGGTCCAGGCCAGGGAATGGATCGAGCGCGGCCAAGTCCCCGAGCTGGCCAAAAGCAAGGACGTCTCGTTTGCCGGTATCGATTCCGGTCACTGGCCTATGATCGGCGCGCCGGCCGAGCTCGCGCGTGTCCTGGCGCTGGCGGCTGAGGAATCCTGAGCAGGCAGGGCGACGCACACGGGAGGACTGGCAATGCCATACACGATCCGGCCGCTCGACGCATCAACATGGGAAGCGTTCGCTGAGCTTGTCGATCGCAACAACGGGGTTTTCGGCGGCTGCTGGTGCATCGGCTTTCACTGCCGAGACCACCAATGAGGCACGCAGGCTGCCCAACCATCGCGCAGCCAAAGAAGACCGCGTCCGGACGGGCCGCGCCCATGCCGCGCTCGTCCTGGATGAAGATGGCCTGGCGCAGGGCTGGTGCCAGTACGGCAGCCCCGGAGAACTCCCGGGCATCAAGCACAGGCGCGAATATGACAAGGACGCCCCGCCACGCCCAGACTGGCGGATCACCTGCATCTACGTCGATAAGAAGCACCGCGGCCGGGGCATCGCCCGGGCGGCGCTGGAAGGCGCGCTGGACCAGATCGCACACCTCGGCGGCGGCCTTGCCGAGGCGATCTCCGAGGTGACCGCCGGACGCCAGGCGCAGGGCCGCTTCCTGTTCAGCGCGACCGTCGAGCTTTTCGAGGACCATGACTTCACCAGGGTCCGGCAGGTGGGCAAGCACGCATGGATCGTGAGCCGCCTCATCCAGCCGACGTGAGCCCGCGGCCACGCAGTCAGCAGCCCACCAGCGCCGCCTAGCGTGCAGAACGACCATTCCCGCGCGCCCTCGGCGGGGTCTGGCCAACGAGCCGCTGGTCATCCTGGCCGACGGCCGACCGGCAACCTGGACAGCGCGGCCACCGCCGACGTGCTCGCGCTGTTCGCCGACCTGCGCGCCGCGGGGCAGACGCTGGTCCTGGTGACCCATGACCCGAGGGTCGCGGCGACCGCGGCCCAGGTGGTCCAAATGCGTGACGGGGCGCTGGAGCAGTGTGCAGGCCATGGACAGATTTGCCGTTCGGCAGGCTGGCCATCCGTGACCTGCAGCGGCGGCGGGCCGAGGCGCTGATGGTACTGGTGGCCATAATCGCCGCGACGACCACGCTGACCCTGGGGCTCGCCTTGCGCGGGGTCACCAGCCAGCCCTACCTGCGGACCCGGGTAGCCACCGCCGGACCCGATGTGGTGGCCAGCTGGGTGGCCTCGCCGGGCGACACCGCCGCACGCCTGGCACAGCTGAAGGCTCTGGAGCATGCTCAAGGCGTCGGCGGGCGCGGCGGGCCTTACCGTCCTACCCGGTGATGCGGGCCGGCGGATACACGGTGGCCATCGTCGAGGGACGCGACGCGGCCGCCGCCGCCATCGATCAGCCCGAGCTGACGGCGGGGAGCTGGGTCGGCGTCGGCGGCGTGGTGGTAGAGCGCAGCTTCGCCGAGGTCCTGGGCCTGCAGGTGGGCGAGCGCATCACCGTGGGCGGACGGGCATTCCGGGTTTCCGGGATCGCGGTCACCGCGGCCATCCCGCCCTATCCGATGACCGGCTTCCTCCCTAATCCCAGCGGCAACCCGGCCTGATCTGGCTTACCCGGTCAGCTGTCCAGCACATGGCCACGCAACATGGCCGCTGTCCTGGATGCTGAAGGCCTAGAACTGCCTTACTCGACCACCGGGGACTTCGACGAGCCGGACCACATGGCCGACGCCGCCGGAGTCACCTGGGGCGGCTACCTCGTCGCCTATGACGCGAATGGCCTGACGCCGCCCGCCTACTCCCGGCCGAGGATGCGCAAGCCGTGGTGCTGGTTGAAGTCCTCGTAGTCCTTGAGGTTCAAAGTGGCGAGCGGGATGCCATGGGTGAGGCAGCAGGCCGCGACCCACATGTCGTTGACCGGCCGCGGTCGCCCGCGCTGGATGGCTGCCGCGGACAGCCGCCCCCAAGTGGCGGCTACTGCCTCGTCGCCGGGCAGTACCGCAATGCGGGACAGCCAGCTGGTGAGTTCCTCGCGGCGGCGCTGGCCCCAGTTGCGGATCTCCGCCCGCTTGGCCAGCTCTCCGAAGGTCACGAAGGTGATCAGCGGCTCGCGACCGATCAAGCGGGCAGCAAGCGGCCCGGCGAGCGTGCCCTTGTGCAGCAGAGAGGCGACGTCGGTGTCCAAGACGGCCGGGTCCACGGCGAAGGATCAGGCCAAGTCGCGGTGACGCTCGGCGTAGGTGAAGGCCAGGAACTCCTCCAATTCCTCGTCGGACTCGAAGGTATCCGCGGCAAGCTCATCGAGAGAGCGGATCGGCCGAGCACCCTTTGCGGCAAGCAACTGCGTGACCGACACGCTCGGACGGGCCGCCGCCTTGCCCGCGTCGCTATCCGCGCTGGACGTGCTCACCGGTATCACTCTCCTAAGCGCTGCCTGCCTCTCATGTTAGGCGCATTGGGTGCGCCACACTCGACACGCATGTCACGGCGCGGCAGACCCGCGTCGCCGTTCGCCGCGGACGAGGTCCTGGCGCTCTTAGCTATGTTACACACAGTAACAGGATAAGCGGAACGGGCGCCTCAGCCGTGGACCGGTTCGTGGACCGAGCCACCCGTGCAAACGGTGCAATCAGGGCAATCGGCGGCACGACTTCGTGGTATCCGTGCAGCTAGTGCGCACGATGCATGTGGCCGTACTTCTCATAATCCGCCGGTCGTGGGTTCGAGCCCCACCCGCCCCACCAGCGGTTCTGATACCCGTGGTCGGCGAGCCGTGGACCGGATTGTATACCGATGTCGGCGGGGCGATGTTCGAACCGTCGGGCCGCATCTGGTCACATAGAGTAGCTGTCGAGCGGGTCTGGCGTAGCAAGGCGTACGGCGGAAAGGACCGGACTGGCTGCTTGCGTGGCTCGCTAAGAGTATGCGGGACTGGACAAGGGTGTTGCGGCCAGCTGGCTAGCCTGGCATGACGCGCCGCGGGTGGTCTGACCTGGGGTTCCGTGAAGTGGCCGAGGACACGAGTAGCATGCGTATTGGGAAAGGACTCATAGTGCCAGGTCCACCGCAGCAGGAACGGCCGCCGATCTCGGGTCCCTTCGGCGGCTCGGGGGCAATCTCGCGGCCGCGTCCCAGCGCGGCTTGCGTGATGTGCGTGTGTTCGGTTCGGTAGCTCGCGGGGAAGCGATCGAGACGAGTGACGTGGATCTCCTGGTAGCCCCGGGTCCGGACACCACGCTGTTCGACCTCAGCGGTTTCGCGCTTGACGTTGAGGAAATCGTCGGGCGTCATGTGGATGTGGCTACGCCGCGCGGGCTGAAGGCGCATATCCGGGACCGGGTCCTGGCGGCCGTCGCCTTGTGAGAGACGACCGTGAACGTCTGGCGGACGTCTTGGCCGCGATCGATAGGATCAGGCGCTACGTCCAGGACGACCGGACGCGCTTCGACACCGACGAACTGCTGCAGAGCGCGGTGCTTCATTGGATAGAGATTATCGGCGAAGCGGCACGAGGCGTAGGCGATAAGGTTCCGACCGCGCATCCTGAAGTGCCGTGGCGCGTGATCACCGACATGCGCAATCGGGTGAGCCATGGCTACTTCGATATCGATCTCGACGTCGTGTGGAACACAGTGACACACGACCTGCCGAAACTCCAGGAGTGCCCCCGGATCCTTGCCGAGCTTGACTCGGAAGCAGAAGACTCGCGGTGAGCAGCCTTCCGGCTCGGCGTTGGCCGATGGGGCCATTGCGCCCGTCGACTTGACGAGCACCGACTATGCGCGACGTCCGGCCTGGTGAATTTTTAAAGAGCCTCCGCTGCTCCCCCCCCACCGCCAGCTTGTCGAAGCCCCTCTGGCCTGCACGCGATCCCGGAGGTCACGATGCGGAACTGCGCGTAAGCAGGCGGCAGGACCTCGGTCGGCCCGTACATCCGCCGACCACCGTCGCTGCCCCGGATCACAGCGATCAGCTCGCCTGTCTCCGCATAATCGTCGGCCGCCAGGAACTCCGCCAACGGCGTTTGCGGCGCCCGCTGAGATAGGAAGCTCACGACGTAGAGGCGGTCCGCGCCCCATGCACCGCAGCGCACGGCCCAGCCCAGCGAGATAAAGACCGCGCCCTCGTCCTGCGTCTCGCCCCGGTACACGTAATAGCGGTCGTAATGCTCTAGCGTGTGTCGCTTGCCGAGCCGCCGCCATGCTGCAATGTCCTCGATCCAGCGTACGGGACCGGGGCATTTAGAACAGCGCCATACGGGGCAGGGTGAAGTGTGGGGAACCATCCGACGTTCTCTACGTTGTTCAATAGCTCCGGGGCTACGACCACCTCGCATCCTGAGCGAAGCCCGCCAAGATGGCATCAGGTGGAGCGATCGCTTGTACTACCTGCGTGCGGCCCACAGTGGCAAAGCCCTGGGCGCAGGGCAGACGTCGCCGGAGGGGTTCGCAATCGTGGGCGCCATCCTGCTGTGTTAAGCGGATCGGCTGGTCGAGAATGGACGACATTCAATACCAGGGTAAGCCCTCATTTGGCACGACCGGGTGCCCAAGGTCAGCCAGGTACCGCACGGCGGCATCGGGGGCGTCCGCCTCGGTGCCGTCGCCGCGGGTTCCGATGAGCAGCACGTTCCCGCGGACCGGATCCGGGGAGGCTGCTTTCTGGTACCGGCTCAGGAGTGCCGTGGCGGCCGCGTTCACGGGTATGCCTCTGTCGCCAGGTGACTGCGCCCGTCGCAGCATCCGGGTCTTCGGGTCGAGCTGCAGGTGAGCAACTGGCCCGCCGAGCAAGCTGTGCCGTTCCCGCGGTGAGCATGGCCCGCTGGCTTCGAGGCGTGCCCGCCGCGGCTGTCCCGCTGCGGGCAGGTACACGGCGTCCAACTCGGGCCACCGTGGCACCCCGTCGTCGTCACCGAGCCCAGGGTAGATCTGGTATACCGGCCCGGGTGTCAGCGACTGCAGCACGGCCTGCGGCACTGGCCTGCCCGGCTTGGGAAGAAGCCGCTGTACGAACGCGTCCGGGTCGGCGGCTAGGTCGTCATAGCCGGTGTCGTACTCGATCAGTGTCTCGGCCAGGTTCAGGAACCCGGTTCCGTACGGGAACATGTGAAGCCACTGCTCGGCGCGGCCCATCGGCCGCTGCGGGTCTTCATCACGCGGGTCGGCGCGGCCGAAGTGTTCCAGCAGGTATCCATCGATCCGCCGCTGCACAGCGACCTGCCGATCCCATGGCAACGCATGCTGCAGGATCCCCGCATGCACACTCAACGTCGCCCACCGCTGGCGGGCGGTCTCGTCCGCCGCCACCTGGGCCAGCGCCAGCGCCAGGTCGTAGGGATCGTTAGGCGGCTGCCGGTACAGCCCTACCGCTACCGCCGCCCAATCTCCGCTGCCCAGCTGGGCCCGCGTCCTTGGATGTGTGTCAAGCCCCGGATGCTCTAGCGGCTCCGGGCCGAGAAACGATGCCCGCTCCCGGTCTCGCAACCCCGGCACATCGACGGCGTTGAAAGCCCGGTAACGTTCGTCCCGGAAGATCCCGCTGCCCAAGTTCAGCGCGGCGGGATCCGCGTCCGCGACATAGGCACGGCGAACCAGCACCAGCCCGCTGTCCTGCACATCCACGATGTCTTCCGGATTGTAAGCCACCGTGAGGAGCACGCTGCCGCCAACTGCGGACGTCAGCGCTACGTCAGCGACCTTTCTCGCGATCGCGAGCGTCCCCGGGGACGTGACGCCGTCACGGTAACCGTCGTTCAGCTCCGTCCCGGCAAGCATCCTGGCCTGGTCCGGCCAGCGCAGCTCGCCGCCTGCGTACCGGTCCGACCGCACCAGCTTGTATCCCCACAGCCGGTAGCCGGCCGGCGGCGGCTTCCCGGCGAGGGAATCCTGGAACCAGTCCTGAAACAGCGACTCGGCCAACTCGAACGGATCACCATGCTCATCTGCCGGCATCCTGGCTCGCTCTCAGCTCTGTCACCATGCCCACCTGGTCCTCCGGGCTCTTGGCCACCCCAGTCCGGGTCCGCGTTGAACGCTCGGCTACCGGGGTCCGGCGAGTACGTCCTAGGTGCGCTGCGGTGCTAGCACAAACGTTATGCTTATTGCCCGCTACAATACGTATCGTCCTCCCATGCGCGGGTTAGGGCAACGCCCGGGTGAGGACAGCCCGTCAGGGAATACGCGAGCGAGGCTTCTGTACCGGACTAAACCGCTGACGGAGGAGAGGTTGGTGGCCTCGACGGCCGTCGGGCGGCCGGCCCGAACTTGCGTGCCGACGGACTGCCGATTCCGAGGTGCGCTGAGCGCCCTCGCCCCGCACCTGCCTTGATGATCCCTCTACCGACCATGCAGGTACTCGTCCAGCTCTGCGCGGGTCGCGGTGAAGGCCCTGAAGGCATCCCCGCCGTCCCTGGTAGCCCAGCGAACTAGGCGGTCCATGATGGGTTCTCGATGCCAGTCACCCACCCGCGACCTCGCGGTAGGCTGCCTGGACGATCTCGGCGGCTTTCCGGACTGCCTTGCCGGATAGCGGGGCCGGGGAGGGCTCGTCCGGCGGCGTGGAGCCGGGCGGCGGTCGGGGCCGTACTGCGGACCTACGCCGACACTACAGCAGGCACAGGCCGCACCAGGCCCGGGACCAGCGACAGCCCTGTCACGACGAACCGGTTGTCATACCGCTGGAGGTGCTAGTGCAGTACCGGAGGGCCCTCTGTCAGCTGCTCGAATCGGTGGGCGGCAGCTTATACCCGGTCTATCCGCACGATGGTGATCAGGTTCCCTTCGACCTCGTACAGCACCCGGTAAGGGCCGACGCGCAGCCTACGGTAGCCGCCACGGACGAACGCGCCCGGAGGCGCCGGACCGTCAGCTAAGGCCTCCACGGCTCGGTTGACGGCCATCATCCCGGCCTGGTCGGCCATGAAGCGGACGAAGGTCGCTTGCGCTATCTCTGACCAGATGATCCTCACCGGGAGCCGCCGAACACCTCAGCCATGAACTCGTCGTGCGACTTCAGGCCCGGCCGCCCGGCCGCCTTCCACGCCTCGTGCTCGGCGATGGCGGCGTCGATCTCGGCTTCCTCGAACTGCTCAGCGGATGCGCGTTCCCGCAGAGCCTAGGCCGGGCGCTGCTGGCGATGTTACGTACAGTAGCTGGATAGGGAGTCGGGCGCCGCGGTCGTGGACCGGTTCGTGGACCGAGCCATCGGTGCAACCAGTGCAATCCGGGCCATCGGCGGCATGGCTCCGTGGTATCCGTGCAGGTAGTGCGTCCGGAGCGTCGCGACAGGCTCCTCATAATCCGCCGGTCGTGGGTTCGAGCCCACCCGCCCCACCTAACAGAACCTGAATAAAAGTTTGAAAATCTCGGTTGGCGAGAACCGATGGCATGGTCCCCGAGAAAGTCCAGATACAACGCGAGGCAAGGTAGATCAGCCTTGAACCTGTCGGCGACTGCCCAGGCGGCGATGGCCGGTTCCCGCTAACGAACAACAGCGGCCTCTCGTCCAACCGCGGGGCCTATACTCGCGGACTGCAGCCCAGATAGCAGGTCATCCGTTCGGCACGAACCGTAGCGAGTGCGACTTCGCCGTTAATGCGTTGCGGTCGACGTGCAGGCCTCGGCGATCTTATGCACCGACACGACCGACAGGACCGGTCTTGCCGGGGCGCTCACCTGTGGGGACGGGTTCCGGCCGTCTCGCGTACCGGATACAGATGGCGGGGGGCCGGACCCCCCACCGTCGGCCACTGCGCGCCGAACGCCAGGGCTTCGATGCCGGAACATCTGTCGACAGCAGGGCAACGGGTGCCTGCGATGCCCTGCAAGAGCTCGATCAGCCCGCTGACGCACCCGCGCTCTCCCCGTACCGTCAGCCTGAACCGCGCCGCTAGTCACCACATATGAGCTGGGTAAATGTTTACCGCGAAGGATCGAGGCAAGGTGATAGAGAACCCACCGCGGCTGCCCACGTCGTACAAGTATCGCAACCTTCCTGCGGTAGCCACCCCGGACGAACGCGCCCGGAGGCGCCGGATCGTCAGCTAAGGCTTCCACGGCGCGGGTTGACGGCCATCATCCCGGCCTGGTCGGCCATGAAGCGGACGAAGGTCGCCTGCGCGATCTCTGACCAGATGATCCTCACCGGGAGCCGCCGAAAACCTCAGCCATGAACTCCTCGTGCGACTTCAGGCCCGGCCGCCCGGCCGCCTTCCACGCCTCGTGCTCGGCGATGGCGGCGTCGATCTCGGCTTCCTCGACCTGCTCGGCGGATGCGCGGTCCCGCAAGGCCTTCAGCGTGTGGTACTCGTGCAGCGGAACCACGACGGCGGTTTCACCGCCGAGGCGGATGACGTCGTGACTGTCGTGTTCTGAAGGTTGCGCGCTCATGCCACGATGCTAACTTGCCGCGCCGCCAACCCGGCCGTCTGGACGGCGCAGGCGCGCCGAGACCCCACGGTTCGTTATTTTCGGGATCGCATTCGGCCGGGCCCGGGCTCCTGACCGCTCCGTGCGCGGGGCCGGGCTTCTCATAATCCGCCGGGCGTGGGTTCGAGCCCCACCCGCCCCACCTGCCACGCACGCCCGCCCGCGAACTCCGCCGGTCAGGTGTGCGCGTCGAAGACTTCGACCTCGCATTGTGCTACACCGCTGCGTTTGACCCTCGCGTCGGCGGTGATCAAGGGGACGCGGAGGGCTTCGGCCAAGGCGACATACTGAGCGTCGTAGGCGGACAGGTTGGCATGAAGGCTCTTCAAGCGAGGCCACAAGGGCAGCACGTCCTGCCGTTCGACGGGGAACGCGCGGTAGTTGGAGAGCGCGGCGTCGGCTTCTCGTTCCGAGATTTTCTGTCCGCGTCTGAGCCCGAGAAGCGCTGAGATGACCTCTCCGTCGAGCACGTACGGCGCATACAGAGTCTGCGCTGCGGTCACCCGGCGAGCGATGGCGTCTCCTGTCTGCGTGTTCGCTGCCAGCAGTTCGACCATGGCCGAGCAGTCGATGACGGTCAACGTCCGGTTCGTCCCTCGTCGATTGCGGCGAGGATGTCGGTGGTGCTGATGTCGGCGGTCGCCTGCCTGCGGGCCTGCTCCACAGCCTCCGCCACGGTGGGTCTGGCCGCCTCGCGCTCAATCAAGCTGCGGAGGTAAGCCTGCAAAGACTGGCCGGACTGAGCCGCGCGAATCTTCATCGTACGGACGGCGTCTTCGGGCACATCTCGGATGGTAAGCGCGGTCATGAATGCATATTATCATCATTGACTGCATAGTGCAGTCCAGTGCCGCCGAAGGACACGCGATCCCGGCGGCCAGCCGGCGCGGGAACCCCTCGTGCAGAGTCCGCCCCACCTCTCCTACAAGCCAGGGGTCGAACGGGTCGATTAGCCTGTATCTCCACCATTCTGCTGAGCGGCCGACCACCTGAGCAGCCCGATGTCTGCCACCATGTTCACGTGACGGCGCATGGCCTGGCGTGCACCGGGCACATCGCCCCGCCGGATGGCCTCGAGGATCCGGTGGTGGGCTCTCAGCGACCGAGGAGGGCGGCCCGGCTCACTGAGCGAGCTGCGCCGGGTCTCGATGATTGGCACCGCGAGGGCCGCCATGAAGTCGGCGAGAAGAGGACTTCGTGCGGCGCGAGTAACGGCCTCATGAAACTGGCGGTCCCCCTCCTCGCCGAAGCCGTCCGCATTGATGTCAGCGGCCATGATGTTGAGCGCCTGGTCCATCGCCGCGAGGTCGGCCTCGGTCCGGCGCGCCGCGGCCAGCGCGGCCAGTTGCGTTTCCAGCGCCTCCCTGGCCTCGAGGATCGCCGGCAACCGGTGCCGCTGCGTCATCAGCTCCATCAGATGGCCTGAGTCATTTGGCAGCGACTTGAGGTAGATGCCGTCCCCGTGCCGCACCTCCAGCGTGCCCCGGACTTCGAGCGCAACCGTGGCTTGACGGACCGACGCCCTGCTCACCCTCAGTGCCTCCGCGAGATCGCGTTCCGAGGGCAGGCGGTCACCCACCCGCAGCCCTGTGACCTCCACGTAGTCGAGCAGTCTGGCGGCGAGTTGCTCGTAGAGTCGGCGCCGGTCAGGGGCACGAAGGGCCTCGGTACTCGGTCGCACTGACCGCGGGCTCCCTGGCATGGTGTCGCGTCACCTACTCCTCTAGCCGCATCGGCATCCATGATCCTTCACTGCAGGTAGCGGCCAGGCCCGTTGACACCCCAGGATAGCGGAGAATATCGTTCGGGCTACTGGCTCAGCCACTTAGTGTTTGTCACTTCAGCCCAGCGCGCGAAGGACGACATGACCACTTTCTTTGTGACCGTCGGTGTCGGGCTCGCCACGGCCGCGATCTTGGCGCTGTCAGCGGTCGCGTTCACGCTTGAGTACGCGGTCAGCAAGATCGCGAACTTCGCCCACGGCGAGTTCCTCACCATCGGTGCCTATGTCGCCTACTCCACGGCGGGGATCTTCCATCAGAACGCCGCGGCCGCCGCCCTGATCGCCGCGGCGGCCGGCGCGGTCGCCGGACTGGTGCTGAACGCGGTGGTGATCGAGCAGTTCAAGGGCCGCAGCGCCATCACGGTACTGATCGCGACGCTCGGCGTGGCGCTCGTCGTAGAGAACGTGCTCGACATGATCTACGGGGCGGCGAACGTCTCCTACAGCTTCGCCCAGGGCGGCCTGCACCACGTCGGGCCGTTCCTGTGGACCACGTCCGACATCGAGGTGATCATCTCGGCCCTGGTCGTGGCCGGCCTCATCTACCTGGTGCTGCAGCGAACGCGCTTCGGGAAGGCGATCCGGGCCGTGTCGCAGAACAGGCCGCTCGCCCAGGTGAGCGGCATCCCGGCGCGGCGGATCGTCATGCAGACCTGGGCTCTGGCAGGCGCCGTGGCCGGGTTCGCGGGCTTCGCGCTCGCCTACACGATAGGCACCTTCGGCCCCCTCCTCGGCTTCAACTTCCTCCTGCTCACCATCACGGCCACCGTGGCCGGGGGCCTCGGGCGGCCGTACGCGACCCTCGGCGGCGCCCTCATCGTCGGGCTCGCGATCCAGATCGCGGGCACCTACACCAGCTCGGCGTACGAACTGGTCTTCGCCTTCCTGCTCCTCGTGGTGCTCATGTTGTTCCGGCCGAACGGCGTGTTCGTCCGGCGCGGCTCGGTAGCAGTGCGCGCCTGATGTACTGGGTCAGCGTCTTCACCGAAGCGGGGATCTTCGCCATCCTCGCCCTGGGCCTCGACGTGGTCTGGGGCTGGGGCGGTGACTTCGACCTGGCGTTCTATGGGTACCTGGCCATCGGCAGTTACATGACCTTCGTGCTCTCGATCGGCAAGCCCACACCGCCGGTCGAGTACATCATCGGCTGGCACCTCCCGGTTCTCCTGGCGATACTGCTGGCCGTGGTGGTCGTCGTGTGCGTCGCGGCAGTCATCGGGCCCATCGCGCTGCGGAACCT
This sequence comes from uncultured Actinomycetes bacterium, assembly GCA_963795795.1. GTDB lineage: Bacteria > Actinomycetota > Actinomycetes > Streptosporangiales > Streptosporangiaceae > Palsa-504. The sequence goes on from CAWCJS010000013.1 coordinate 36,711, forward strand.
GCGCGGGATCTACTTCGCGGTGACGACCCTCGGCGGGGTGAGCGCGCTGTACCTCTTCGTCGAGAACTACACGCCTTTGTTCGACGGCTACAACGGCGTCTACGGCCTGATCAACCCCGGGCAGTCGGCGCTGAACCTGACCTACAACGGCTACCGCATCGTCTTCGGCGTGGTCGTCCTCGTTCTGCTGTTCCTGGCCTACCTCCTGGTGCAGCGGCTGTCGCGGAGCCCGTTCGGCCGGATGCTGCGTTCGGTCCGCGAGGACGAGAGCGCCGCCGCCGCGTACGGGCGCAGGGTGTTCTTCACGAAATATCGCGCCTACCTGTTCGGTGCCGCGCTCGCGGGCCTGACCGGTGGTCTGTTCGCCATCTTCGTCAGCGCGTTCAACCCATCGGCGTGGACGCCGCAGGAACTCCTGGTGATCTACGCGGCGATCCTGGCGGGTGGTCGCGGCAACCCCCGCGGCGTCATTCTCGGCACGTTCGTGGTCTACGTCGGCTTCATCGAGCTCACCAGGTACCTGCCGTCGCCGGCGTCGCGCCCGGACTTCGGTCCCGCGATGCGCCAGGTCCTGATCGGCCTGATGATCATCCTGATCCTCAAGTTCCGGCCGGAGGGGGTCTTCCGGGAGCGCCCCGGGCTCGATACCGGTCAGCGCTCGGTGGGGCAGCAGCGACCGGGCTGGGTCGGAGCGCTGGCCACGGCCGCCAAGGGCAGCAGGTCACCCGCTGCGGCGCAGGAGCAGGCCGCCGACGACGGAGGCCCCGGATGAGCGCCGCGCTGCTCGAGATCGAGAACCTGTCCAAGTCGTTCGGCGGCGTCCAGGCGGTCAGGAATTGCACCTTCACGGTTCCCGAAGGCCAGGTGGTCGGCCTGATCGGGCCGAACGGCGCGGGCAAGAGCACGGTGGTCGACCTCGTGTCCGGATTCGGGCGGCCGGACTCAGGCCGCGTCACGTTCGCCGGCGAGTCGCTCATCGGCAAGCGTCCCGACGTCATCTCCCGGCTCGGGCTGATCCGCACGTTCCAGACGCCGCGCGAGTGGCGCAACCTGACCGTCATGGACAACGTCATGCTGGGGCGGCGCCGGTTCGCCGATGAATCCCTCTGGCGCTCCCTGACCCGGGCCCGCCGGATCCGTCGTAACGAAGAGGCCGAACGAGCGGTGGTGCGGGGCATCCTCGAGCGCTTCCAGCTCGCGGAACTCAGGAACGAGCTCGCGGCCAGACTCAGCGGCGGCCAGAAGCGGCTGCTCGAATTTGCCCGCATCGCCGCCGCCGAAGCCCGCCTGATCATCCTGGACGAGCCGATGGGAGGGGTCAATCCCGTGCTCGGCGCCCGGATCAGTGAGGCCGTGCGGCAACTCGCGAGCGAGGGCCGCACCGTCGTGGTGGTCGAGCACAACCTCCCGTTCATCGAGCGAACCTGCCAGCAGGTAGTCGTGATGGACCTGGGCGAGGTCATCGCGCAGGGACCGTTTTCCGGCCTGCGCGACAACCCCAGGGTGGTCGACGCTTACCTCGGGATGGACCAGAGCCATGGCTGAGCCACCCGAGGCGGTGCTGAGCACCGACCGGCTGACCGCCGGGTACGGCGGGCCGCCGATCATCGAGGACATCTCGCTTACCGTCAGGGCGGGGAAGATCACCGCCATCGTAGGGCCGAACGGCGCGGGGAAATCCACGCTGCTCAAGGCGCTGAGCGGGGTGCTGAAGGTCTCCCGTGGCGACGTGTACCTCCGTGGCCAGAAGACCACGAACATCCCGCCGGAGAAGCTGGTCAAGCGCGGGCTCGGCTACGTACCCCAGGTCTCCAACATCTTTCCCGACCTCACCGTGCGGGAGAACATGGAAATGGGGGCGTACACCCGCCGGCGCGGCGTGGACGCCCGGATCGACGAACTGTGCGAGCTGTTCCCCGACCTCGGCATGTCGCTGCGGCGCAGGGCAGGAATGCTCAGCGGCGGCCAGCGGACCATGCTCGCCATGGCCAGGGCGCTCATGCTCAAGCCCGCCGTGATGCTCCTTGACGAGCCGAGCGCCGGGCTGTCCCCCCTGCTCCAGGGCAAGCTCTGGGAGCAGATCGAGAAAATCTCCGCAACGGGCGTCGGGATCTGCGTGGTCGAGCAGAACACCCGGCTAACCCTCCGCCACGCGCACTGGGGTTACATCCTCGTGCTCGGGCGCAACAGGCTCGACGGTCCTGCTCAGGACTTGCTCCACGACGAGAGCGTCGTGGAGCTCTACGTCGGCCGCATGAGTTGATGAGGCGGGCCTGAGGTCCCGGGCACCGTACCGGGCACCGACGGACGGCTCGCACCGAGTAGAGGAGAAACCAGCGTGAAACATAACTCGATCATCAGATCGGCCGTAGCCTGCGCCGCTGCGGTCGTCTTGGCCTCCTGCGCGTCCTCCAGCTCGAGCAGCAGCGCGGGCAGCAGCGGCACGAGCAGCAGCAGCACGTCCGCCGGCCCGATCACCTACGGCGTTCTTTCCTGTTTCACGGGCCGGCTGGCGAGCCTCGGCCAGGCGATGCTCCAGGGTTCCCAAGTGGCCCAGAGCGAGATCAACGCCGCTGGCGGCGTCCTCGGCCGCAAGCTCCAGCTGGTGACCGGTGACACCAGCTGCGACGTCGCCGACGGGGTCACGGCGGTCAACCAGATGCTGACCAAGAACGTCAGCGGCGTGATCGGCCCGGAGACCCAGGAGATCAACGGCGTCGAGCCGATCCTGGATGCCAACCACATCGTCGACGAGTTCCAGGGCGGCGATACCGCCCGCGACCACCAGAGCGACCCCTACTTCTTCCGGGACAGTCCGTCGGACTCCCAGCTGGGCGTGGCCATGGCGTTGTACGGGCACCTGCAGAACTACACCAAGGCGGTCATGCTGTTCTACTCCGATCCGGCGGCGCAGACGTTCCTCAAGCCCGTCTCCACGACGTTCACCAAGCTCGGGGGGACGATCCTGAAGACGATCATCGTGACCCCGGACCAGACCTCCTACCTGAGCCAGGTCCGCGAGGCGATCGCGGCTCACCCGCAGGTGATCTTCACGCAGGAGGACCCGCCGACGGCGGCCGTGCTGTTCCGCGAGTTCGCCCAGCTGGGCGGTGGAAGCATCCCGTGGATCGGGACCGACGTCACCAGCGGCAGCGACTTCCTCAAGGCGATTACCTACCCGGTCGCTCACAACGTGCTGACCTCGGTGTACGGGACCTCAGTCACCGGCGCGGCGAATGACGCGTTCATCAACCTGTTCAACCAGCTCTTCCCGGGCCAGAAGGCCGCCGGCCCGCTCGCGAACGCCAACTACGCCTACGACTCCGTGATATCGCTGGCCTTGGCCGACGACTACGCGAAGACCACCGACGGGGCCACGGTCGCTAAGGACATGACTATGGTCACGAACCCGCCGGGCACCGCGTGCTACACGTACGCGTCCTGCCTCGCGCTCATCAAGGCGGGCACGAAGATCAACTACGAGGGCGCCAGCGGCGACCTCGACTACAACCAGTACAACAACACCTTCGGCCCGTACGGCGCCTTCAAGGCCACCGCGGCGGGAATTGAGCAGCAGGCGTACGTGATGTCGGCGAGCGCGCTGGCGGCCGCCACGCCGTAGCCCACCACCGGCTCCGGCCTGCCGCTCCGCTTCCGGCTGGCGGCAGGCCTGCTGCCGGGTTGACGCGGCGGCTGCAGGAATAGGACAGGATGCGATGGCGGGCCCACTGGCCGGAGTGCACGTGCTCGACCTGGCGCGCGTGCTCGCCGGGCCGTACGCGGCGATGCTGCTCGGCGACCTCGGTGCCGAGGTAATCAAGGTAGAACGCCCTGGCACGGGCGATGACACCAGGCACTGGGGCCCGCCCTTCGTCCAGGCCGCCGGAGACGTGGCCGAGAGCACGTATTTCCTGTCCGTCAACCGGGGCAAGCGAAGCGTGGCCATAGACCTGAAGGACCCAGGTGAGCGCGAGTTCGTCCAGGCGCTGGTGCGGTGGGCGGACATCCTGGTCGAGAACTTCCGCCCGGGAGTGATGGACCGGCTCGGGCTGGCGGATGACCGGCTCGCCGAATTGAACCCGCGGCTGATCCGGCTGTCCATCAGCGGCTTCGGGGAGCGGGGCCCGGACCGCGACCGGGTCGGCTACGACCAGATCCTGCAGGCCGAGGGCGGCGTGATGAGCCTGACCGGGACCGAGGCCGGCCAGGCCGTCAAGGTCGGCGTCCCGATCGCGGATATCAGCGCCGCCCTGTTCGGCGTCATCGGGGTACTGGGTGCCCTGGTGGACCGTGAGCACAGCGGCCTCGGCCAGCGGGTGTCCACCTCGCTGCTCGCCGGGCAGGTGGGCATCCACACCTTCCAGGCCACCAGGTACCTCATCGCGGGACAGGTACCTGGGGTCTCCGGCAACCACCATCCCACGGTCGCGCCCTACGGCGTGTTCGACGCCGCGGATGGCCCGCTGGTCATCGCGGTGGGCAACGACGATATCTGGCGGCGCTTCGCGCCGCTGGCCGGACTCGATCCCGCTGACCCCCGGTTCGCCACCAACGCGCTCCGGTTGGCCCACCTCGCCGAACTTCAGGAGCTCATGAACGCGGCGTTCGGGCAAAGAAGGGTGGCTGACTGGCTGGACCGGCTGCGCCTGGCCGGCGTCCCGGCGGGTGAGGTGAAGACGCTGGACCGGGTCTACGACAGCGAGCAGGCGCGGGCTGAGGACCTGATCTGGGAGGTGGATCACCCGCGGCTCGGCGTCATCCGGCTGCCCGGCCATCCGGTGCACTACAGCCGCAGCGCGGTCGCGCCCGGGCTGCCGCCTCCGCGCCTGGGCGAGCACACTGAAGAGTTGCGCGCCGCCCTGCTCCGCCCCGTGCAGGCCGATGGCGGCTGACGGGGCCGCGCAGGCTGGACCGGGCCGGGCGGGCTCGCGCCCGCTTTATGCCGAGATCGCCGATGCCGGTAGCCTGGCGCGCTTCGGCGAGGAGATCGAGGCAGCCAATCCGAGTGACTGGCCAGGCTATCCGGACCAGCTCATCGAGGCCAGGAACGCCACTGGCGCCCGGCACGCGGTGACCACCGGGATGGTCACCGTCGGCGGCGAGGCCTGCGTGCTGGTCGGGTTCGACTTCCGGTTCCTTGGTGGCTCGATGGGAACCGCCGAGGGCGCCAGGATCGCCCGGGCCTTCGAGGCGGCGGTGGCGGAGCGTCTCCCGATCGTTTGCGTCGCGGCCTCGGGCGGATCCCGGATGCAGGAGGGAACGAGCGCCCTGCTGCAGATGCAGGCGGTGGCCGCGGCCATCGCGGGAGCACGGCGAGCGGGCATCCCGCACGTCGCGGTCGCGGGCGACCCGACGACCGGTGGCGTGTGGTCCTCCCTCATCGCCGACGCGGACGTGCTGATCAGCGTGCCCGGCGCACGGGTGAGCTTCTCGGGCTCACGCACCCGGCCCCACGGTGTGGACCCAAGCTCCCCGGAATACCTCGCTGACGCCAAGTGGGCGCACGGTTTCGTCGACGTGCTGTCGCCGGTGCCAAAGCTGCGCGGCGAGGTCGCCGCCGTCGTCCGGCTGCTATCACCACGGTCGCGCGGCGACACCCTCCGCCGGGCGCCGGTACCCGCCTGGCCTGCCAGCGGCGGCGATGGGCTGCCGGGCGATGACGCGTGGACACACGTGGCCAGCGCGCGCGATCCGCGCCAGGTCCGTGCGGACCAGTGGCTGGCGGGCTACTTCGGGCAGACCGTCGAAATCCGAGGTGATCGCTGCGGGGGCGTGGATCTTGGCTTGCGCTGTGGTTTCGGCTCACACCATGGCGTCACGATCGCCTATGTCGCGCAGACCGGTGAGCGGACCACCCCGGCCGGGTTCAGGACCGCGACCCGCCTGCTCGGACTGGCAGCCCGCCTCCGGCTGCCAGTCCTGACGCTGATTGACACCCCAGGCGCGGCGGCCGGCCCGGCCGATGAGGCGGCTGGCGTCGGTACGGCCATCGCGGAACTGTTCGTCGCGATGGCCTCCAGCGAGGTCCCGATCACCTCCGTGGTCATCGGCGAAGGCGTGTCCGGCGGGGCCCTCGCACTGGCCTCGCCAAGCGACCTGTGGATCGCCCACGACGGCTACCTCGCGGTGACCGCACCGGAGCTTGCGGTGTCGATCCTCAAACTCGGCATGCCCGACACCCCGCAGGTGGCAAGCTGGCTGCGCCTCACGCCGGCCGAGCTGATGAGCAGAGGAATCGTCCGGGGCATCATCGGGCCGCCCGCGAGCACCGCCGGTCAGCCGGTGGACCCGAGGTAGTCGAGCGCCGCGCTGACCCCCTGGCGGGCGATGGGCACTCCCGCCCTGGCCAGGCCCATCTCTACCCCGCACAGGGCGCCAGCCATGGACAGGTCGCCGAGGTCCCCCAGGTGGCCGATGCGGAATACCCGGCCGGCCAGCCGCCCGAGCCCGGCCCCGAGCGACATGTTGTAGCGGTCGAGAATCAGCCGGCGCACCTGGTCCGCGTCGTGCCCGTCAGGCACCATGACGGCGGTGACCGTGCTCGAATAGTCGTCGGGATTCTGGCACACGATGTCGAGACCCCAGCCGCGGACCGCCCGGCGGGTCGCTTCGGCGTACCGGTTGTGCCGCGCGAAGACCGCAGGCAGGCCTTCCTCATCAAACATGGCCAGCGCCTCGCGCAGGCCGAACAGCAGGTTGGTGGCGGGCGTGTACGGGAACATCCCCGTCTCGCTGGCCGCGATGACCGGCGGCCAGTCCCAGTAGCTGCGCGGCAGGGTGGCTCGCCGCGAGGCGGCCAGCGCCTTCTGGCTGATCGCGTTGATGCCCAGGCCCGGCGGCAGCGTCATCCCCTTCTGGGAGCACCAGATGGTGACGTCGACGCCCCACTCGTCGTGGCTGTACTCGACCGACCCCAGCGATGAGATCATGTCGACGATCAGCAGGGCGGGATGCCTGACGTCGTCCATCGCCGCCCGGATCAGCGGGATCTGGCTGGCGCACCCGGTGGACGTCTCGTTCTGGACGATGGTGACCGCCTTGATCTGATGCCCGGGGTCCGCGGCCAGTTTCTCGCCGACCTGGCTGGCCTGGACGCCCCGTCGCCAGTCCCCGGGTACAAAGTCGACATCCAGACCGAACTTCCGCGCCATCTCGGCCCACAGCACGGCGAACTGCCCGGTTTCGAAGGCCAGCACGCGGTCGCCCGGCGACAGGGTGTTGACGAGCGCGGCCTCCCAGCCCCCCGTGCCGGACGAGGGATACAGGGCTACGGGCCCCGTGCTGCCGCACAACCGCGCCAGTCCGGCGAGCACGTGACGGGCCAGGGCAGCGAACTCCGGACCGCGGTGGTCGATAGTGGGCGCCGCCATCGCCCGCAGCACCCGGTCGGGGACATTCGTCGGCCCGGGTACCTGGAGGAAGTGCCGGCCGCTCTGGTAGGTCATAGTTATGTCCTTTCTTCCCGCCGCTGACCCCCAGACGGAACTGGCGGAAGCGCTGGGCCGCGTGGTCGGTGGTGAGGTCCGGTTCGACTCTTACACCAGACACCTGTTCTCGCGCGACGCAAGCATGTACGCGATCGAGCCGATCGGCGTGGTCTTCCCCCGCGACGCGGCCGACGTGGCTGCGGTGGTGACCACCGCCCGCGAGTTCGGCGTACCGGTGCTGCCCCGGGGCGCCGGGACCAGCCTGGCCGGCCAGACGGTGGGGCAGGCGATCGTCATGGACCTGTCCCGGCATATGAGCAGGATCATCGAGATCGACGCCGAGCGGCGGGTGGCGCGGGTGCAGCCCGGGGTGGTGCAGGAGCAGCTGAACCTGGCGGCCGCCCGGCACGGCCTGGTATTCGGCCCGGACACCTCCACCAGGAACCGGGCGACGCTCGGCGGGATGATCGGCAATAACTCGGCGGGCAGCCAGTCGGTTTGGTACGGCATGACGATCGACCACGTGCTCACCCTCGATGTGGTGCTGTCCGACGCCAGCCAGGCAACGTTCGGCCCGCTGGCGGCCGATGAACTGGCCAGCCGCGCCAGCGCGCCGACGCTCGACGGGACGATCTGCCGGGATCTGCCCAGCCTCGCCGAGCGCCACCGGGAGGCCATTGCCACCGGCTTCCCGCGGTTCTGGCGGCAATCGGGCGGCTACCGGCTGGACCGGCTGGATCCCGATGCCCGATCCGCCGGGCTCGACCTGGCGAAGTTCGTGGTGGGCTCGGAGGGCACCCTGGTCACCGTCGTGGAGGCGACGGTCAAGCTGGTTCCCGCGCCACGGCACCGGGTCATCGCCGTCGGCCACTTCACGTCCGTGCAGGCGGCCATCGAGGCCACCGAGGACGCGCTCGCCTGCCAGCCCGCCGCCGTCGAACTCCTGGACCGCGCCATCATCGAGCTCTCCCGCCGGAAGATCGAATACCGGTCGCTCGGATCGATCCTGCACGGCGATCCCGAGGCCCTGCTGTTCGTGACGTTCTTCGGTGACACCCAGGTCGAGGCGGTGGCCGGACTCGAGCATCTGGACGAGCTCTGGCGGGCACACGGCCACGGCTACCACACGCTCCGGGCTGTCGAGGCCTCGGAACAGGCGGCTCTGCTGAAGGTCCGCGAGGCCGGCCTGGGCCTGCTCATGGCCGCCAGTACCGGCGCCCGCAGGCCCCTGGCCTTTGTCGAGGACACCGCCGTGGAACCGGCCAAGCTGGCTTCCTACTCGAATCGCTTCCGGCAGATCCTGGACGCCCACGGCCTGACGGCGGGCTTCTACGGTCACTGCTCGGTCGGGTGCCTGCATATCCGCCCGTTCATCGACCTGTCCGCACCCGGGCAGCCGGAGCTGATGCGCGCGGTAGCGGAGGAGGTGCGCGAGCTGGTCCTGGAGTACGGCGGGGTCAACTCAAGCGAGCACGGCGACGGGCTGGCCCGCAGCGAATTCAACCGCCGGGTCTTCGGTGACGCGTTGTACGTGGCCATGCAAGAGACCAAACGGCTCTTCGACCCGGAGAACCGGATGAACCCGGGGAAGATCGTGAACGCGCCCGCGATGACGGACCACCTCCGCGACGCGGCGCGGCCCGCCTCGCCGCCGCCGCTCGCCACCCGGCTCCGGTTCGACGTTCCCGGCGGGATGCGCGGCGCCGCCGACCGCTGCATGAACATCGGGCTCTGCCGCAAGGCGTCGACTGGCGTCATGTGCCCGTCGTACATGGCCACGCGCGACGAAGAGCACTCGACCCGGGGCCGGGCCAACGCCCTGCTGTACGCGCTCTCCAGGCCTGACCCGCGCTCGGCCCTCGGCAGCGACCGGCTGCACCGCATTCTCGACCTGTGCCTGGAGTGCAAGGCGTGTAAGAGCGAGTGCCCGCTCGGCGTCGACATGGCCGCGCTGAAGACTGAGACGCTGGCCGCCTACCACGATCAGCACGGCATCCCCCTGCGGTCGCGCATGTTCGGAGCTATCCGCACGCTGAACCGCGTGGGCTCGGCCACCTACCCACTGTCCAACCTCGTGGCCGGATGGCGGCCTGCCCGCCTGGTGGCGGAGCGATGGCTGGGCGTCAGCGCCGCGCGACCGTTGCCCAGGTTCAGCCGCCAGGACCTGCGGGGCTGGTTCCGCCGACGGCCCGCCCGAGCCACGCCCGGGTCTCAGGGCGACCTGGTCTTCCTCGCCGACTCGTTCACTACCTTCACCGAGCCCTGCGTCGCCAGCGCGGCCATCGAGCTCTTGGAACTCGCCGGCTGGCAGGTCCGCCTTGAGAGCGGGGGCTGTTGCGGCCGGGCCAGCCTATCCAAGGGACTGGTCGACCAGGCGCAGCGGATGGCGGCGGGCCTGGTCGAACGCCTAGGCGATGCGGCCGCCCGAGGCGTGCCGATCGTCGGAGTCGAGCCGTCATGCCTGCTGACGCTGCGCGACGAATACCTCGCGCTTCTCCCGGGCGATCCGAGAGCGCAGGCGGTGGCGGCCGCCACGCGCCTCCCTGAGGAACTGCTCGTGGAGGCCATTGCCTCCGGCAGGCTCATCGTGCCGCGCGAGAACGACGTGAGCGGGCGCCGGATCCTCTTCCACGGCCACTGCCACCAGAAGGCCCTCACGGGCACCGCCGCGACAATGGCTCTGCTTCGCAGCATCCCGGGCACCGACGTCATCGAGATTGACGCAGGGTGCTGCGGTATGGCCGGGTCCTTCGGCTTCGAGACAGAGCACTACGACCTATCTATGCGCATCGGCGAACTCCGGCTCTTCCCTGCCATCCGGGCCGAGGCCGGGGAGACGATTATCGCGGCGACGGGCGTTTCCTGCCGACAGCAGATAGCGCACGGGACGGGGCGCCCGGCCCGGCATCCGCTGGAAATCCTCCGGCAGGTGCTACTCACCCCGTCGTCGATTCGGCCAGGCCAAGCCGAACGCCGATAAGTCTGGCCGGCCGGTGCGACTGCATGGGTAAGGACAACCCGCGGAAAGGGCCACCCATTGGTACCAGTCGCGCCGTGTTCGGCCCAGCGCTTGTCGGCCATGAAGCGGACAAAGGTTGCCTGCGCGATTTCTGACCAGATGATCCTCACCGGGAGCCGCCGAACACCTCAGCCATGAACTCGTCGTGCGACTTCAGGCCCGGCCGCGGTGGTGACCACACGCCCGCTACTTCGGCGTGCCGGTCCTGCCCCTGGGCGCCGGGACCAGCCCGGCCGGCCAGCGCTCTTTGGTGATGTTACGCACAGTAACAGAATGATCGGACATGGGCGCTGCGACCGTGGACCGGTTCGTGGACCGGCGCGTTAGATAATCCCAGCGCGGCGAGTGCCGAAACGCCTGAGCTCGTTCGAGGACTCGCAGACTCCTGACAGCGTCAAGGGATCCTGAGAGAAGGCTCACCGGCCCACCTCAATCTGTCTTGCCCGGGACGTTGAAGGGTTGCTGGCCGAGCGCGGAGTCATCGATCACGTCACTGTCTACCGGTGGGTGCAGCGGTTCACCCGGAGTTCATCGAGGCGGCCCGGCCGTGCCGCCATTCTCCCGGCGACCGCTGGTTCGTCGGAGGAGACATACCTTGAAGGTCGCCTGGCAACGGACCTACCTCTTCTGGGCCATCGACCAGCACGGCCAGGTCATCGACGTCCTGCCGTCAGCCAGGCGGTACCTGGCCGATCCCAGGCGACGCTCAATCGGCAACGCCCCAGGGGCCGGTACCAGAGATCCTGCGCGGCGAGATGCGCGTCACGAAGCCCGCGGGGTAGTTCTGTCCGGGCGGCGGGAACTGACCGTTAGTGATTTTTCGGAGCGTGTCTACCGCTCCGCCTTCCTCGACACGCGCTATTCCCTTGATCACCAGGTAGGGGCTGAACCCTTCGAACGGCACATCGGACTCTACCGATAGCGTTACCCGCGGGTCACGCCGAATGTTGCGCAGCTTCAGGTGGTCAGCGAGATGACCTGCGACGATCTCGTCCCCGTCCCAGCCGACGTAGACGCATGTCACCTGGGGGGTGCCGTCGGGGTTGATGGTGGCCAGGTGTACGAGCCGCCCAGAGTCCACGGCTGCCCTCGTAACCTTGTTGAGCCGGATGGGACCGTCAGTCATCGTCTCTCCTCTATCTACTTCTCTCCAACAAAGAAGTCGCCGCAGTTCCAAGCCGTCCGACGCCGCACGCGCTGACCGCAAGCAGAAGGCTCCACATCGTCAGCAGCCAACTCTCAACCTAGGCGAGGCATTCCTCCAAGGCGGTGATCGGTGTCGGTTCCACCGGTAAAGGATGCCGATGACACCAGAGGCGGCGCTCAGCCTGTGGTATGCAGCCGCACCGAGGTGAGCGGCGCTGACGAGGAGAGTCTGCGGTTGCTTGGGTCAGCCGATCCAGGTCAGCTGGATGATGACCACGCGTTCGCCGCGGACGTCGGTCAGGTAGACGAGCATCAACGGTCCTCGCTGGACGGTGCGCAGCCCCGGCGGCTCACCTGTGAACTCCCGCCCGTCGAGGAAGATCATCGATTCCCGAGCGGTCAGTTCCTCGGCTACCTGACGGATCATTGCCAGGGCGGCAGGTGGCAGCCCGTCGAGCGGGTCATCGGTGACGGGTTCCCAGTGCCAGTCAGCCACCCGCGACCTCGCGGTAGGCCGCCTGGACGATCTCGGCGGCTTCCCGCACTGCCTGATCCCGGACAGCGGGGTCGGGGTCGGCGAGAGCTCGTTCGGCGGCGTGGAGCCGGGCGGCGACCGAGGGCCGCCGCTCGATGGCGATGGCGGCGCCCCAACGCTGGTAGAAGTGGCGGATGGGGAAGACACTGTCCTCGTCGCCAGACTGGGTAAAGGCGTCTTGGATTTCTTGGAAGAACTCCGGCAGACGGGACGGCGCGACCGCGGCGACCGCCTGACGCAGAGCGGGGAGCGACAGAGCGGGCATCGGAATCAACGGCTCGTCACCCTGTGGGTACTCAGCAGTCATCCCAGCCCGCCTCCTCTCACTTCCAGTAACACAATAAACCGTGCCTGGCCTCGAGGCGGAGTCTGTCGACGGTAACGCTCTGTAGCTGACATCCGGCGATCGCCATGGTGAGGCGTGGACCGGTTCGTGGACCGGGTAACTCGTGCAAGTGATGCAATCTGGGCTATTGGCGGCTCGCTCGCACGGACGTAGGCGGGGCATTCGGCGATGTTACGCACAGTAGCGGACGATGGGACATGGATTCCTAAGCCGTGGACCGGTTCGTGGACTGGCGGCGGCAGCTGCGAAGCCCTTCGCCCACACACGTCGGAGCTCATCCGCTTGGAAGCATTCCTGCAGCGCTCAGATGAGTCATCAGAAACGACACAGTTTGCTGGAGGGACGCGTCAGGGACACCAGCACCTGAGTGCTCGAGTGCTAGCCGAAACGCTGTATTCCGGTACCTCTTGCCTTCCATTACTGCGATTTTCGAGTGCGCGCGGGCGACAAAATCCACTAGCGGGAAGACTGGATCCGCGGCGGTGCACAGTCTCTTCATTTCGCGCGAGAATTTCTCCAGATCGACGTATCGGAACGGAATTCCGTAGTCCTTGCTAATTTGCATGGTCAGGTCGACCATGTTGAAGTACTCGTCGATTATCACATGATATACGGGCTCTTGAGGCTCGGTCGAAGAGGTCATGACCGCGGCGATATTGTGGGCGGCAATGTCGACAGGCATAAAGCTGAGTTGAATATCGGCGTTCGGGGCCACGCCGTACTTAATCATGAACGAAAGCAAGCGCGCCACGATGTCCGTGGAATGTCCGAATCCTGCGGTGGACGCCGTGAGAAAGGCCGACCGATATATTCTGGCATCAATGCCCTGTTGGCGAGCCTGGAGTACAAGCTGTTCTGAGACCCACTTGGTCTGTGCGTAGCCGAAGTCGAGCCCGGACATTTCGGGGTTTGAGTCTTGCTCCAAAAGATTCCGTTTTCCTGTCCACCCGAAGATTGTCGTGCTCGAAACGAAGTGAAATTGCTTCTGGCGCGAGGCCCGCGCCAATCTGAGCAACTCTCGGGTGCCCTCCACGTTTGCTGGCCGGAGTGTGTCATAGTCGAGGAGGTAATCAACGCAGGCCGCATTATGAACGATTGTGTCGATCGTTTCCGTCAACCGCAGCCAGACGCGCTCTGGGAGCCCCAGGCGCGGACTGGCCAAGTCGCCGGATAGCACACGTACCCGGGCGTCGAGGATCTCCGCCGTGCGCAGGTCGTAAAGGCCTGCCGCCTTGAGCCCAGCTTTCAGTCGTTCGCGTGCGGCCGACGGGTCGGTTGCTCGTATGAGGACCGTGTAGGCCGCATCGGTCTGGTCCAGCAGGCTTCGGAGGAGAAACGGCCCCAGAAATCCGGTGGCACCAGTCAGGAGCACGTGATTGGAGGTCCTGTCTGCTTGTGGTACGGCGCCAGTGCCTTGCGGATCGAGTTCTGCGTCCCTTCGCATTGCCGCTGCTTCGCTTTCATCGCGTTCCCGCTTAATTTCATCGAGTTCCGCGTGCAGGTTGATGGCCCACTCGGCATCGTCCGGTTGGAACCCCCTGACCAGTGCCGATATTTCGGAAATGGTCAAACGTTGCAGGAGCGGGATGTGCAGTGCCTCTTGCAAGTCGAGAGCACCAGCCTGAACAACCGCTTTCTCAAGGATCACCAGGAGCTCGGCCACCGCTAGAGAATCAAGGCCGACCTCGCTTGGCCTGGCGTTCTCGTCCCCGCTTAGCGTGTACGTTTCCAGGAAACGCCCGTAGTGAGCCTGAACGTCTTGAGTCTGCGTCCAGTTCAGTTCCGCTTCATCGCCATCGCGCCTATGGGTCTCGATCGTGCGCAGCTTACCGTCTAGCCAGTTATCGCGAGTAAGGCTTCTAGCCACCTTCCCAGAGGTCGTTCTCTTGATGGCCTGGCGTCGAACGAACACGATCGTATGTGGCCCAGGGTAGCCGTGCACGCGGAGCGAGCGGGAGACCTCATCGGGGTGTGGTGGGTCAGCCGGATTCCGGAGGCCGACGACCACAATGAGTCTCTCTTCCCAATTTGGCCCTCGGAACGCGGCTACGCTTCCGATCTGTATTTTCTCGGAGCCCTTCTCAACGGCAACCTCAAGGTCCTCAGGGTAGTAGTTCTGGCCTCTGAGGATAATGATATCTTTCAATCGGCCACAGACGAACAGCTCGCCCTCCGCGAGGAATCCGAGATCTCCTGTCCGAAGGTATGAATATGCGTCGTCGGAATCGCCTGCGATCGAATTATTAAACACGCTCTCCGAAAGCTCAGGTTGATTCCAGTATCCCTGACACTTGCTCTTACCGGACACCCATATCTCGCCGATTCCGCCGTCTCCGACTGCAACCCTGGTGCCTGGGTCGACAATCCGCACGTGGATCCCATCCAGCGGCTTGCCGCAGCTGACCAGCTCCAGTTGCTGCTCAGGAGGCGTATCCGCCTCAGTCATCATAACGGTACGCGCATGAAGCGACTTTCGGTTGATCTTGACGGATCGCCGTCCCGAGTTGCTGACCGCCAATGTGTTCTCCGCCAGTCCGTACGCTGCCACGTGCGCTGCCGGACGCAGGCCGTACTTCTCGAACCGTTCCAAGAAGCCTCGGTACGTACTGGGCCTAACTGGCTCAGCCGCATTCATAAAGACTTGTACAGAGCTTAGGTCCAGACCCGTTAGTTGATCGTCTGGAACACGCTCAGGAGAGAGGCAATATTCGAAGCCGAAATTCGGTGCTGAGGTATATGTCGCCTTGTATCGGCTGAGCGTCTCCAACCACAGAGCGGGCCGTCGCAGAAAGTCCAGCGGCGAGAACCCGTATGTCGTGCCTCCGATGACGAGTTGGAAAAGATAGTAGCCGATCAAACCCAGGTCGTGAAATTGCGGCAGCCATGAAACGCCGATTGCTTGGTGATCGATCATTGAATGACAGTTACGTATAACGTTCTGGTGCGATACGGCCACGCCTTTTGGCGCTCCGGTCGACCCGGATGTGTACTGCAAGAAGAGGGTCTGGATGGGATTATCTGTTACGTCCCCGCGTGCGGCGCCTTGCAACCTGTCGGTGGCGAGCCTTGGAACGCCGAGGTGGCCGAGAGGATCCTCCAGGTCGGCCTGATCGTCGACCTCATCACGGCTACGTGGCCCTGATCCGAACGATGAGTCCGTCAGGGCAAGCGCGGCCCCACTGTCTAGCATCACCGACCTGAGTCGTGACGCCCCCCCGTTCGCGACTGACGTGACCGGAGGAACGGGAACGGGAATGGCGCCGATGCGGACACAGGCGACGAATGCGGCTATCATCTCCAGTCCCGGCGGGTACACCAGCGCTACGCGATCGCCGCGCTGAAGAGCCGTTTCATCGTGAATGTACTCGGCGAGGAAACGAGTCCTGGCTTCGAAAGACTGATACGTGTATTTTTCGCGCAGCTTGCCGTGGCGATCAAGAAACACACTGAAGCACTTGTCGGGATGAACCGTTGCCCAGTGACCCAAGTAGTCGAGCACCGTGTCCAACTGCGCCACCCCTCTTACACGACGGATCGTTCACATCCGACAAGCTGACTGTCGACGGATCTGTCCGGCCTGGGGCGGCCGCAACCCAGCCTGGCGACCTCCTGCCCGAGGCGCGGGCTGTCGTCAGTCTGGCAAACGCGCGGCCAACTTCAAAACCGGCCGCACATCGCAGGCCACACTGCAGCGGCAGCGGTGCGTAAAACCATGGACTCTGCGACCGCCGAGCTTGCTCACCCGCGGACGTGGCTGGGTGCTCTTGGCAGGGATCACTGCTTTATTGGTCTTAGCCGCGCGCCAGCGAACGGCCCTGGCAGTGAGCGGGCTGGTACCGTGACCCGGATGCCTGATCGTGCGGCGGTCGCGGCACGGGCCCGTGCTGTGCTTCCCCCCGCCGGGCCGTTGCGCAGGTACGCGTTCGTGTCTCTGCCTTGCCCTCGGCCTGTCGGCCGCCGCCCACTGAGCCAGCCGCGCGCTGCCCAGCAGCACATGAGATTCATCACTGGGACCGAGCTCCCTGGGTTCGAGGCCACCCGCTCCACCTGCGATCATGCAGGCCAGCCGGCCCGGTCCCGGCCCGGGAGGGGGATGGGTCTTGGGCTGGGGACCATGCTTCCGTAACGTTGTCTCACTAGACCTTTACCGCAGTGACACCGGGAGCAGGCATGACGCAGACCCCGCCTTATCAGGTAACCGACCCGACGACCGGCGAAGTGACCGAGACTTTCCCCTTCGCCACGGACGCGGAGGTATCGGAGGCGCTCGCCGCCGCGACCGAAGGGTTCGCGGCATGGCGGCTACGCCCGGTCGCCGAGCGCGCCGCGGTCGTGAAGCGAATCGCCGAGCTGTTCACCGAGCGCGCCGCCGACCTGGCCGCACTGATCACCAAGGAGATGGGCAAGCGGCCCGCCCAGGCCGTCGGTGAGGCCCAGTTCTGCACCGACATCTTCAACTATTACGCCGACAACGGCCCCGGGCTCATCGCCGACAAGGCACTGCCCGGCCATGACACAGCGCGGGTCGAGTACCGGCCCGTCGGCCCGGTACTCGGCGTAATGCCGTGGAACTACCCGTATTACCAGGTGGCCAGGTTCGCCGCGCCCAACCTGATCGTCGGCAACACCGTCATACTCAAGCACGCAGAAAACTGCCCTACCTCGGCTCTGGCGATCGCGCAGATCATGAAGGACGCGGGCGTGCCGGACGGCGTGTATGTCAACCTCTTCGCGACCCACGAGCAGGTCGCCGCGATGATCGCCGACCCGCGGCTGCACGGCGTGTCGCTGACCGGCTCCGAGCGGGCCGGCACCGCAGTCGCCGAGACGGCCGGCCGCAACCTGAAGAAGGTCGTTCTTGAGCTTGGCGGCTCCGACCCGTACATCATCCTCAACACCGACGACGTCGAGGGCGCAGCTAAGACCGCCTGGGTTACCCGGATGGAGAACGTCGGCCAGGCCTGCAACTCCAACAAGCGGATGATCGTCATGGATGACATCTACGACGACTTCGTGGCCGCCCTGGTCAAGCGGGCCACCGAGATGTCACCGCGCCAGCCGGGCGATGACTCCGCGCGCTCCTACAGCCCGATGGTCTCCCGTAGAGCAGCGGAGAGCCTCCTGGCCCAGGTGCAGGACGCCGTATCCAAGGGCGCCACGCTGCACGTCGGTGGCACGCTCGGTGACGGCAAGGGCGCTTACTTCGCCCCGGCCGTGCTCACTGGCGTGACCCCGGACATGCGGGCCTATCGCGAGGAGCTGTTCGGCCCGGTCGCCGTCGTCTACAAGGTCAGCACCGACGACGAGGCGGTCCAGCTCGCCAACGTGGTGGACTTCGGCCTGGGCGGCGCGGTCTGGTCGACCGACGAGGAGCGGGCTATCAAGGTCGCCGAGCAATTGGACGTCGGCATGGCCAACGTAAACACCCCGGCAGGCGAGGGCGCGGACCTGCCGTTCGGCGGGACCAAGCGCTCCGGCTTTGGCCGCGAGCTGGGCCCCCTCGGCATCGACGAATTCGTCAACAAGCGGCTCTTTTACGTCGAGAAGTAGCGCTTGACGAGCAACGCCCGAGTGCCGCGCCTGCTCGTTGGGCTGATGTGGGCGGGCGCGGCGTCAGGCGAAGTGCGGCATCACCTCGGTGGCCAGGAGTTCGGCCGACAGCAGTGCCTCGTCCTTGGTCATGTCGCCGAAGCACGTTTCCAGTGCCATGTAGTTGATCCCGCCGATGTCGCGATGGCGGGCGACCCACTCGCGGGCGCCCGCCGGGTCGCCGGCGTAGAAGTGGCCGGTCGCGTGGATGCCCTCGAACGTCTCGGCCGGGAAGACCGCCGGTACCGGGATGTCGTATTTCTTCCAGAGGTAGTAGAGGCTGTCCTTGAACCGCGCGAAGGCCCGGTTGGCGATCTTCATCGCCTCCTCGCTGGTCGGCGCGAGCACCATGTTCCGGGAGATGCCCAGCGGCGGAAGGTCATCGGGGGAGCGCCCGAGCGACGCCCACTCGGCCTTGTAGGTGTCGGTCAGCGCCCGGACGGCCTGCGACGGGACGAGCGCCATCATCGGCATGCCGAGCCGCGCGCACCATTGGGCCTTCGCCGGTGTCCGGGTGCCGTACCACAGCGGCGGGTGCGGCCGCTGCACGGGGCGTGAGATGACCGGCGCGTCGAGCAGCTTGTAGTACTTCCCGTCGAAGGTCACGCTGTCCGACGTCAGCCCCTGCCGCAGTATCGCGAAGGCCTCGTCGAACCGGCCTTGCGCCTCCTCCTCACCCGACACGCCGTGGAAGGCCAGCTCGGCCGGCGAGACGCCTCGTCCCACCCCCAGGTCGAGCCGCCCGTTGGACAACTGGTCCAGCATCACTGCTTCCTCGATGACGCGCATCGGGTGGTAGAGCGACAAGATCGTGATGAGCGTCCCGAGCCGCAGCTGGGAGGTCCGCTGCGCGGCCGCCGCCAGCATCAGGTGCGGCGACGGTGTGACGGCCAGCGGCGTCCCGTGGTGCTCAGTCAGGTGATAGGCGTAAAAGCCCAGCCGGTCATAGGCCTCGATCAGCTCCAACCGCTCGGCGATCTGCCGGACATGCGGCCGTCCCGTGTCGTCGTTATGGTCGATGATCCCGAAGCGCATGCGCTGAACCTAACCCCGCGGCCCTCCCCACACCAGGCTGTCTCGACCCTTCCCGTTCCCTACGGGCCCGCATCCGTGACGCGGCCGGGTCACCGGGCCCGGATGCTCACCACGGTCTTGCCGTCGGCGACGATCGTGAAGCGCTGCAGGCTGGCGGCCGGGAGCGGCACCGACGCGGGGTACCACGCCGGCTGGGAGCCGACTTCATAGTCCCAGCCGCCCGCGCTGATCACCTGTCCCTGCGGCCCGGTGACCAGCAACTGGCACCAGGTGCCGGCGGTGACTCCGGAGACGCTGACCGCTAGCTCGGTACCCCACGGCTGGGCGCTATAGCGGACGGCCGCCCAGGCCCCGGTCTGCGCATTAGCCGCCTGGACGGTGACCGTCCGCGTCGGCGCTACGGCCGAGGGCGGATGAGCGGTGGCATCGTGCAGCCCCTGTAGCCCGGCGGCGGCGATCGCGGCGGCGACCACGGCCGCGACGGCGAGCAGGTTCCGGCGGCGCCGGATGGCACCCATCCGCGCCAGCAGCGAGTTCAGCCGCGGTTCCGCCATCACCGGCCCCGGGTCGTCGGCCGCGCACTGCTCGACCGAATCGGCGGGTACCCGCCGGAGCAAGGACGGCAATCCGGCCAGGCCGGATAGTTCCGCGCGGCAGCCGTGACATTCCCCCAGATGGGACTCCACCACGGGACGCCGGGCGGGCTCGATCGCGCCGAGCAGATACACCCCCAGCTCCGGTCGTATCTGGGCGCAAGGCACCCGGTCGGTCTTCATTTTGCCCGAACGACGTATCGCTGCCGGGCACCGTTACGTCCATCCGGGATGGCCCCGTGCCCCCGGCCGCAGCAAGATGGCGGGCGTGCGCACACGTGGGCCGCCCGGGGACGGACGACCTGAGCGGGAGGCTGGAAGATGATCACCTGGCCGCCCCTAACGGACCTGCCATACCTATTGAAACGGGTAATCGAGCTTTTAGGTTCACAAGCGCCCCAGCCGCCGATGAGGTGCCCGACGCCGAACTCGCCGCGATCGCCCGCCGGGCAAATACCGGGCAGGATGGCTGAACCACCCGGCCGTGCATCACACGGTTGGCTGGGGCGTCCGGGCCGTGGCCAGGACGCCCGCGGCCACCAGAACCCCCAGGGCGGCGGTCGCGACGTCGGGGATCCGGTAGGCGGCATGGAAACCGGACGCGGCGGCTTGCGGCCCTGACGCGGTTCCGATGAGAAAGGCAGCCCAGCCTGACCAGCGCGCGCCACGCCGGCAGCCGCGCGCGGTCCACAGGCTGACCGCGGCCGCGGCCACGCCGGCCGACACCAGCCCGGCGGCGATCCCGCCCTGCGTAATCGTCCCCACGACGAGGCCGCACCGGGTCAGGTCCAGGACGGCCGCAGCGAGCAGCATCGTGGCGGTGACCCGGCGGATGGGCAGCCGGGTCGCAGTCGGTCCCGCCGTCCCGCGGGCGGCCGTAGGCAGGCTCCCGGACCGGTGGAGGATCATCGCGGCTCGATCGCTTCGCGGTCCTCCAACTGCCGACGGAGGGCCTCCAGGGCGTAGTGGAGCCGTGATCGTGCCGTGCCATCCGGAATCCCGAGCCGGCGAGCGACCTTCGCGAGCGTGCGTCCTCCGTAGTAGACCCGGAACAGCCAGGGCCGCACGGGGAAGTCGACGGAGCTCAGCTGCGGCAGGTGCCGCCAGGCCCGGATGAATGTTTCCTGCACGATGTCGTCGGCGCTGGCCTGGTCGGGACAGAACCGCTCGACGTACCTGCGCAAGGTCCGGGCGTGGTCTGCGTATAGGAGGCGGATCGCGGCGTCGACGTCACTTGGCAGCTCGTCGCGGACGGTCTCTGAGAGAGCTAGCATAACTACTATCACGAATAGTAAGATGGAAACGTTCACCGCCGGCATTGGCCAGTTCAGGCGACACATCCGCGTGAACGAGCGTCGTGTTCTAACCGTTTTAGTAAGCAAAGGTGACCCCGCCGCACCGCAAGGGATGGTTGCGTCTACACCGGGATGGCCGGGCCTGGCGCTGTCAGCCCGCTGGGCCGGGTTCCAGGAGCCTGACGGCCCTTCAGCCGCCCTTCACCGGATAACGACCTGCTCCTGAGGATGAACGCTGCACTTCTACTATGCGTTTTAGTAGATAACAGATCACGAGCAGGAGCCAGCCATGCCACACCAGGAAGCGCCCCGGCGTCCCGGGGCCGATATTCCGGCGAGAAGGCCGCAATGACCACCGGACACCTGCTAGCGACCCAGGCCGCGAGTCGCCCGGAAGCGCCGGTTCTTCCGGCCGGTGGGCTGCGGCGCACCGGCCGGCTGAGCCGCGCTGCCGCTGCGGCACGCCGCGCGCACCGCCGCCGCCGCTACCCGGCTGTCCCGGGTGGCCGCCGACCAGGTCGCGGCCCGCACCGCCGAGCAGCTGTTCGGCACGCTGGGCGAGCTCAAGGGCGGGGCAGCCAAACTGGGGCAGGCGATGTCGGTATTCGAGGCGGCGCTGCCGGAGGGGGTCGCCGCGCCCTACCGATCGGCGCTCCGGCGGCTCACCGACGCGGCACCGCCGATGCCAGCCGAGACGGCTCACCGGGTCATCGCGGCCGAACTGAGCGCCGCCTACGGCGCCGACTGGCGGGAGCGGCTGGTGGCATTGAGCGACACGCCGCGGGCGGCCGCCTCGATCGGTCAGGTGCACCACGGGCTATGGCGAGACGACCGCGGCCAGGTCATCGAGGTCGCGGTCAAGGTGCAGTACCCCGGCGTGGCCGAGGCGCTGCGGTCCGATCTGCGGCAGGCCCGGCTGCTGGCCCGGGTGATGTCCCGGCTCACCCGGCTGAACGTGACCGGGCTGGCCGACGAGCTCGCGCTGCGCGTCGTCGAAGAACTGGACTATGTCCGTGAGGGCCGGGTCCAGAGCCAGGTCGCCGCCGCGTTCGCCGAGCGTGTCCCCGGGACCATCGCCCAGGCCCGCGCCGCCGGGGTACGCGAGCCGCGGGGCCGGACGAGCGTCACGGTTCCGGCCGTGTACGCGGCCACCCCACGGGTCCTCATCACCGGATGGCTGGATGGAGTGAGCCTGTCCACGCTCCTCGACGGGCGCATGGACCTGCTGCCGGAGGGCTGGCGGGAGCTCAGCCCGGTCGAGGCCGCGGACCAGGCCGCCCGGCTGCTCGGGCACGCCGTTTACGCCCCGGCCGCGTACACGGGCTGGATGCACGCGGACCTGCACCCAGGCAACTTCCTGCTGCTGCCCGGAGGCCGGCTAGGCATGCTGGACTTCGGGGCGGTAGCCGCGGTGCCCGATGGCATCCCGGCCGCGTTCGGGCAACTCGCCGCGGCGGTCCTCGCCGGTGACGGGCCAACGGTGGTGCGGCTGGCCCGCCAGGTCGGGGCGCTCGCCCCCGGCCGCGAGCCGGATCCGCGCCTGGTGGTCGACCTGCTCTATCCCATCGTCGTCACGGCGGCCACCGACACGTTCACCTACTCGCGGCCCTGGCTGCGCGGGCTCATGGCCCACTTCACCGAGCCGCGTTTCGCCCCCGCGCTGCGGAACTTGACGCCGCCGCGGGAGTACGCGCTGGTCTGGCGGGGCACGCTCTCGGCCGCCGGGCTATTCGCGCAGCTCGGCGCCACGGTCCCCACCCGCGGGTTCCACCTGGCCTATTCCCCCGGATTCCGCGACGGCGCCGACGGGGCTACGGGTTGATGGTGATGGTCAGCGTCGCGGTCACCATGTTGTCCTGTGAGTCCTGCAGCTGCATAGGGCTGATCCGATGGCGGGCAGGGACAGGCCGGCCGGCAGCGAACCGTAGACCACGCTGAGCGAGCCGCCGGCCTGATGGCTGGTGACGAGGTGCCCCTGGTAGGACAGGCCTATGGCCAGAGCCGCTCCGATGCGAGCCGCGCGCCCGCCGCCATCGCGTCGAATTTGGCCCACATGACCCGGGGGTCGACCTCGGGCCGGTAGGTGGCCTGGGAGGAGAAGCCGCAGTCCGTGCTGGCGATGACGTTCTCCCGGCCCACGATGGTGGCGTAGCGCGTGATCCGCTCCGCGATAAGCTCCGGGTGCTCGACGATGTTGCTGGCGTGGGTGATCACGCCGGGCAGGAGCACGCGGTCGCCGGGGAGCCGCACGGTCTCCCAGGCGTGGTACTCGTGCTCGTGGCGCGCGTTGGCGCCCTCGAACGACAGGCCGGCCGCCCGGACCTTGAGCATCCACGGGATCACCACGGCCAGGTCCACGTCGTGTACGCGCGGCCCCTCGTTGATCCCGTAACACGTATGGAAC
>CAWCJS010000014.1:0-13362 GCA_963795795.1 uncultured Actinomycetes bacterium
GCAGGGTCAGGTGACCGTCATTGTCGGTCAGCCTGGCCTCCACTCCCGGGATGTGCGCGGCGAGCCACACTCCGTGCCCGAACGGGACGAACTGGTCCTGTTGGCCGTGCAGGAGCAGGACCGGGATCGAGATGGCGGACAGCTCGAACCCCCACGGGCCGGAGTCCGCCACGCCGTCCTCCCACCAGCCCTCGCCGCCCGGGGCCAGGCCTTCGTGCCCGCAGTAGCTGAGGTACTCCGCGAGGTCGCCCGTGAAGACCGCCGCGTCGGTCGGCGTCAGCAGCGACTCGAGGATCTTGGCCTCCTCGGCCGGGGACGCGGCGAGCATCTCCTCGCGGTCGGCCTCGAGCTTGGCGCGCGACGCTACCTTGTCCCGCTCGAACAGCTTGAAGTCGTCGACGTTCAGCTGGCCCATCCCGGCGAACCAGTCGAGCCCCTCGGCGCCGACCGGGGCCAGCGACGCGAGCGACGCGGCGGCCGTGACGAGATCGGGCAGCAGCGCCGCGCAGGCCAGGACGTGCGGCCCGCCGCCCGAGATGCCCCACATGGCCAGGCGGTCGATGCCGAGTTCCGCGCAGATGGCCCGCACGTCGGCCGCGCAGTCGGCGATGTTCCGGCCGGGGTGCGGGGTCGAGCCGCCGTAACCCGGGCGGTCGTAGCCGATCAGGCGCAGGCCGCGGGAGGCGGCGTCGGCCGCGTTCTTCGCGTAGAGGTGCCGGGAGTTCGGCGTGCCGTTGTGGACGAGGACCGGGCGGCCGTTCGGGTCTCCGGCCTCCTCGATGGCCAGGGTGCGGCCGTCGGGCGTCTGGGCGGTCCGCTGGATGGTCTCCATGGCTCAGTAGTTCTCGGTCGCGAGGATGACGTCGGAGGCCTTGATCACCGCGGTGACCTGGCTTCCCTCGGTCAGCCCGAGCTGCTTGACGGCTTCCACGGTGATCGAGGCCACCAGGCGGACACCGTTCGCGTCCAGCTCGACGTTGGCGATGGCCTCTCCGCTATTGATGCTGGTGACACGGGCCGGAATCTGGTTCCGCGCGCTCAGAGGCATGTCCGGGACTCCTCGGTCGGTGGTTGGGTCAGCTGTGAGCCTTACGCTACCCCGCGGGCGGTGGCGCCCCCCACCGGGTTACGAGGCCGGCGACTTGCTCCTCGACCGTCACGGCCGCGGAGAGGCGGTTGTCGACGGTGATGTGCGGGGCGGCGGGCTCGACGCCGAGCCTGATCCGGTCGGTGAACTCCCCGAACTCCGCGAGCTTGGCCGCATCACGCGGCAGCCCGCGGGCGGTGAGCCGGTGGCGCACGGTGGCCGGGTCGGACCTGACCCAGACCAGATGGACGGCCCCGCCGCCGAGGTCGGTGACCCAGGACCACCATCGTTCGGCGTCGTGGATCTGCCCGGTGAACGGGCCGGACAGCAGGACCGGGCACCCGTGGGCGCGGATCTCCCGGGCGGTGGCCGTCATCCCCGCGTACTCGTGCACCTTGACGTGCTCGTCGTACCAGGGGCCTTCACGCTCGCCTGGGGGGCGGCCCGCGGTCTTGAGCACGGCCGCCACGAACGAGGAGTACATCGTGTCCTTGTCGAGCAGCGCGGGGGCCGGTGCGAGCCCGGCGAGCAGGAGCCTGGCGACCGTGCTCTTCCCGGCCCCGGGCGGGCCCGCCACCACCCAGGTCGGCGCGGGGACACTCACAACCACGGAGCCTATGGCCACGGGGCCGGGGGGCGTCGCAGCATAGATGCATGCGCGTATGGATCACCGCGGCGGTCATCGCCGGCCTGGCTACCGCCGGCGTGAGCGGATGCACGCAGCCGACCGAGACCTGCGCCGTCGCGGACTATGGCGATCCAGGCACGGGCGGCTACCAAACGCCGCAGCAGGCGCTGCAGTCGGTGCTCGCCGGGCATCAGCAATGGCTATCGGAAACGGGGTGGAAGTTGACCGAACGCCACGCCCAGGCGGCCTCGTTCGTCTCGGGTAACGACCGCGTCGACGTGGTGAAGAACAAGGCCGGCCACTGGATCGTGGGAGGCGTCACCGCGTGCAAGTGATGCAATTCGGCTCTGCGAATCCGACGCCGCTCAACACCCCGTCGAGCCGTCGATGGCCTCGCGGAGCAGGTCGGCGTGCCCGTTGTGGCGCGCGTACTCCTCTACGAGGTGCTGCCACATCCATCGCACCGAGGTGACGGGCAGCTCCAGGAATGTGAAGGTGTCGTCCAGGTTCGCGCCATCAAGCGCGGCGTCGACGGCCCGGCACTCGGCCAGGTAGCGCTCGAAGTCCTCCTCGGCACCGGCCGGGTCGGCCTCCTCGATGTCTGCGTCCGGGGCATCGGAGCGGTAGTACAGGTCAGGTATCTGCTCACCGCGGAAGGCCTGCCTGACCCACCCGCGTTCGGCGTCGGCCAGGTGCCGGACCAGGCCGAGCAGGGACAGGTTCGACGGCGGCACGGCGCGCCTGGCCAGTTGCGCGGCATCCAGCCCCGCGCATTTGCGCAGCAGCGTGGCCCGGTGCCAGTCGAGCCAGTCGCGGAGCATCTCCCGCTCGGGTTCGTTGCGGCGCGCCGGATAGTGCTCCGAGCGCTCGACGTCGGGTGCGATCCAGGTCACTGCGGCAGCCTACGCCGGGCTCAGACCGCCCGGATGTTCGGGCTTAGCCCCGTGGCCGCGGCGAGGAGGGCGGCCCGCTCGGAGACCTGCTTGAGGAACGCGGCGGCCGGGCTGAACACCTCTTCCATGGTGTGACCGGCCAGGTGAGCCTCGTACGCCTGGTACCGCGCCATCTCCCAGGCCTGCCCGCGCGGCGCCAGCAGGGTGAGGGCAGGCTCGGGCATAGACCGCCACGACCAGGCCATGATGCAGCCATCACCCGGCTTGACGAAGTCAGCCTGGTCGACGTGGTAGCCCATCTGGTTCCTGACGAAGCGCAAGCCACCGAAGGTGCCCTCGGTGAGGCGGCGTTCGGCCGGAGTGCGAGTGGCCATGACCGCCTCGTAGGCCTCGACGTGGTAGCGCATCAGCGTCGCGTCGACGATGGTGACCCACCAGACCGCCTCGCTGATCACGGTGAAGGCCTGCGACCGGTCCTTTTCCCCGGCCCCGCCCAGCCACTCGAGCACGTCGGACATCGCGGCCACGGTCCAGTCGAGCGCCGTCACCTCTACGCCCAGGCCACCCGCGCGCTCGCGGTTCCAGGCGACCCGGCAGGAGGTGGAGCAGAACCGGGCGTGCTCACGGCGCGGCGCGAATTCAGCGCCGCACTGCTCACAGGGCCGGGTATCGCTCATTCACATTATGGTACGCACTGATCCGGCCGGAGTGTGACCAGGTCATATGCGTTTTGTGCGCGAGTCTGCCGGATATGGGGGTGGTCCGTTACACCGCGTCCGGTACCGGCTGGACGCCGCGCGGGGTCCGGGCACCCCGCCTGGAGGAATGCGACCGGCCCGGCCGTGAGCGGTCAGACCGCAGGTCGGTGCGGGTCTGGTCGGGACGGTCTTTGGGCACGGCGGGGCCGTGGCCGGTGCTGGTGGAGGGTCCGGCTTCCAGCGTGCGACCGCCCGGGCCCGGCCTGGGTGGCAGCTGCCTGCGGGAACGCCGCTGCTCCACCGAGGTGGCCACCCCCATCGCGAAGATGCCCAGTGCCGTGAGTACGAGGCCAAGGGCCACGACAGCACACAGGCTGCTCCAGGGATGGTAGGGATTGCCGAGGCCATGCGGATCGAGGACGTTGGCGGCGAACAAAATGAGGCCGAACGCGAGGCCCAGGCAGCCCCCCGACTTGGCAGCCGCCCTGGCCAGCGGCCAGCGGCGTGCCGAGGCTGACGGCCGCGCCAACCCGGCTGCGGCCGGGGCGGAGGGGGCGGCCTTGGCGGCCGGCGCGGAGGGGATGGCCGGGATGTCGGCGGTGAGCGCGGCCAGGTCGGCACGGGTCCGCGCGGCCAGCGCCAGACCCGCTCGCGTGTCGAGTTCGTCCTTGGTCAGCCGACCGTGTACGAACGCGACCTTCAGGGTCTCGATCGCCTGCTCGCGGTCGGCGTGGCCCGCCCGAAGCCGATCTCCGCCCGCCGCAGCCGGGTCTTGCGGTCCTGTCATCACCGACACCTCCCCACGAGCAATGGTGCAGGCAAGCGTAACGCCGCTTCCCTCCGCCGGCCATCCTCACGGGCGTCCCGGACGCGATGCGGGATGGGCCGCGACGGCCAGGGTTCAGGTCGAAGTCGCTATTCCTCCTGGCGCGCGTACCACTCGTCAGCGAGCATCGCGAAGTCAAGCTCGGTGCTCCACTCGCCTTTGAAGAACTCGTTGCGGACCAAGCGAGCCTCCTGCCGCATGCCCAGCCGCCTGGCCAGCCTCACCGATGACTCATTGCGCTCATCGATCCGCGCGATGATCCGATGCAGGCCAAGTCCCTCGAAGCCGAGCCGCAGCATCACGTTCGCAGCCTCGGTGGCATAGCCGCGCCCGCCCAAGGCAGGATTGAAGACGTAGCCGAGTTCCCCGCCAGCGTCCGCGCGGCTGCGCCAGAACAGCACAACGTCGCCGGCCAGTTCGCTCGTCTCGTCCACCTGAGCGCCGAGCGTAAGCGACTGCCCCTCATCGGTGAGTTCCGTGCGCGCCCATTGCCCCGCGATCCGCTCGACGATGTCATCGCGGCTCATCGGCTCGAACGGCACGTACCGGCAGACATCTTCACGGCTGCGGTAGGCAAGCAGGGTGTCGGCGTCGCCTATGGCCAGCGGGCGCAACACCAACCGCTCACCGCGGACGGGGTACGTGGGGCGCAGCGACCTGGGATGGGATTCCGACACGTCGACCATGCTGCCACGTCCGTACCATGAGCCTGCTATGCGTGCTCACTCGGTTCCGGGTGGCGGGTCCGGGCCTGGCGGGTCGCCGGCGGGGCCGGTGGTATCGGTGGGGTGGTCGGGAGCTGGTGCGGGTGGCGGGGGGTGGCGGCCGCGGGCGCAGCCGTGGGCGGCGGCCGTGCCGTCGGGGTGCAGCGCGGTCACGCACCACCGGGTGTCGGGGTGCCGGGCTGCGGCGGCCAGGAGGTCGCGGGCGTCGGCGGGGTCCAGCGGGCCGTATCCGGCCGACCTCTCCGGGTGTGGCGGACAGGCCGAGCGCGGTGTCCAGCGGGACGGTGATGTTGATCAGCGCGGCCACGCTCGGGCCCTTGTCCGGCCCGGCCTGGCGGGCGGCGGGCGGGCTGCCCTGCGGGCCGGATCCAGGTCCGCCGTTCCCGCCCGGCTGGGGTCCCGGGTCCGCCGTTGCCGCCGGGCGGGTCGTCGCCGTCCGGTCCGGCTGGGGGGTCGGCCTGACCGGTGTCCGGGACGCCGGGAGCCGGGCGGCTGTCTCGTTCTTGCAGCAGGTCGAGGTAGGCGCGGATCCGCAGTTCGCGCAGTGACCCGGGCATCCCCGCTGCCCGCAGGTCGTGGGCCCGCTGGTCGACGTGCTGCCAGGACGCGAGCACCTCGTCACAGGGGAGTTCCCGGGCGATCATCCCGGCGTTCCCGGAATCCTCCCGGAACCGGCGCACCTCCGCCTCCCGCTTAGCGGCGGTCTCCTTGCGCCGGCGGGCCGCGTCCGGGTCCAGCTTCAGGACCAGCCGCCGCGCGGCGTAGCGGAGCTCCCCGAACGTCTGCGGACTGGGCCTTCCCGGCCAGGATCTCGTCGGCCGCCGCGGCCAGTTCCGGGCTCAGGATGCGGGTCTCGTCCTCGATGATGCGCAGGTGGACCGGGTGGATCTGCCCGGCGGCCAGGGCCGCGAAGCTGGCGCGGGAGCCGGCCGGCGACGGCGACGGCGTACATCATCTGCCCGGCCGCGGACGGGACGCTCAGCCGCAGCTCGAAAGCCACCTCGTCGGGGGCGAACTCGCTGAACCCGTACCGGCCCCGGTCGCCGGCATCCCCGGCGGCCGGGCGGCGGCGGGCCAGCTCGGCCAGGGCGGCCATCAGCGTCCAGGCGGTCCGCGATTCCATCCGGCGGGCCGCGGAGATGACGCCGATCAGCTGGTCATCGGCCAGCGCCGCCAGGCCGGAGCCGCCCTCCCCGACGACGGCGTCCAGCACGGTGGCCAGCAGCGCGCCCGGCGCCATGGTGTCGGCCCGGCCGTCCTGCGCGAACCCGGCCAGGGTCAGCTCCTCGGCGGGCAGGCACACGAACAGGCCCTGCTCCGTAGCCTGGCCATCGTCCGCGGGTGCGGTCTCGCCGGCCCGGCGCCATCCGGAGCTCTCCGGCTCGGGATCGTCTGGCCTGCGGTCGGGGAAGGGTTCCCGGGGCATGAACCACCGCCCGTTCGGGATAGAGGTATGAGATATGTTCTACAAAGAGATTATCATATAACAACTGGTGCTACAAGCAAAATACGAACGTATTTTCAAGATCTTTGTGTCTGGTGCTAGGGGGCGCTGTCGGTGACGAACTGTTCGCCTGGCTCGGGGAGGGGCTGCCTGTGCACTGGGCGTACGGACCAGTCGCTCGCGGCCCAGAGGGTCTACGGCGAGGCCCACGACGACCATCGCGTACCAGCCCCACGTGTTACGCCAGGAGTCCTGCGTGACGAAGGTCAGCGTGGTCGCGACCGATCCGGCGATGATCAGACGGACCCAGCTCCTCGACGCGGCGATCAGGGCTAGGGCCAGCGGGGGCCACGGGTAGTAGGCGACCATGACCGACTCGAACACGCAGCGCAGGGCCAGCGCTACCCCACACCACCAGACGATTTCCCTGAGTTCGTCCTGGGTCCAGCGGGCCTGCGGCGGGCGGTCTCGCCGTCTGGCCCGCCAACGCAAGGCGAGCGCGATGGCGCACCCGCAGGCCACCACGATGGCCAGCGTCCGGGCGGGCCCGGCGGCGACCGAGGTCCGGCTCAGGTGGGGGGCGAGGAACAGCCACGGGGTCGGGTGGTCGACGGTGGGAAAGTTGGGCTGCTTGGTGACGGCGGTGAACGTGGCGTGCCAGTTTGCCGCGGCCGCGGCGGCCAGCACTACCGCCGTGGGAGCCGCCGACCTGGCCAGGAAGCCCGGCATCCGGCGCGGCTCGATAACGGCGAGGAGGATCGGGAGCGCGAGCAGGACGAGCGGCTGGATGGCCACGGCGGCTCCGAGGAGCCACCCGGCTCGCCCGGTTCTGGACTCGGACAGGGCCAGGATGGCGTAGAGCAGCAGCCCGGTCGCCACGGCGTCTTCCGGATGGCCCCAGCGGATCGTGACGTTCCACAGCGCGATGGCGCTCGCCGCGGCGAGGAGGGCGCGCTTGGGGCGGGACAGGCCGAGGCGTTCGGCGATGTCGTCGGCGGCGAACAGGACGACCGCCGAGATGACCGTCTGGTAGCACCCGGCCAGCAGCCACACGCCGTGGTTGGCGCCGAGCGGCGGGCCCGGGATCGTGATCGGCAGGCCCACGGCGTCGATGAGCGCGACGACGGGGACCAGGATGATCGCGGCGCCGGGGAACGAGACCAGGTTGGTGGGCGGGGTGTACAGGCCGCCTAGGTTTCCGTGCAGGAGCCGCTGCGCCGCGGTCAGCGTCGCCCACAGGTCATCGGGGGTCGCCCAGGCCTTCGTCCCGTAGTAGCGCGGCCCCCAGATCGTGCCGGCCATGCCCAGGACGATCAAGCCGATCGTGCCGAGGATGGGGAACAGCCTCCTGACCGGCCACCGCTCGGGCTCGGGCACTGGCGCAGCGGTCACCGGCACGACCTCGTCACGCGTCACGCAGCCGGAGCAGGAGGCCGCCCGCTAGCAGCGCGCCCGCCGCCCACGCGGCCAGCACGCCGAGGCCCGCCCACGGGCTGATGGGCAGGCTGCGCAGGTCGGTGGTGGCCTGGATGGCGAGGCCGGCGGTCATCGGGCCGATCTGCTCGAGGTGTCGGTGCCACTGCTCATTGCCCACTACGTTAGCGACGATCGGGAAGAGGTAAAGCAGGCCCAGGACGATCCCGACCGCTACCGCGGAATCCCGCACGATGGTCGCGGTGCCGAGGCTGAGGAGCGCGATCAGGGCGAGGTAAAGGACCGACCCCGCGGCGGCGCGGAGCACCGAGGGGGAATCCGGGGACACCAGCGGGAAGCCGTGGGCGGGAGTGAAGCCGTGGCCGGGCAGGATGAGCCGCCCGGCCAGCAGCGATCCGGCCACGGCGAGGACGCCGGCGCCCAGGACGAGGGAGCTGAGGACGGCCGCCTTGGCGGCGAGGACGACGCCGCGGCGCGGCATCGCCGCGAGGGTGACCCGGATCATGCCCGTGCTGTACTCGTTGCTGATCACCAGGACGGCCAGGACGGCGACGATCGCCTGGCCGAGCTGAACGCCGGTGAGGCTGAGCTTGGTCGTGTCGACCGCGCAGACGGCGCCGGCCGGGCAGCTGTTCGCCTGGACCGCCAGGGCGCTGACCGCGGCGGTGAGCGTGACCACCGCGGCCAGCAGCCAGGCCGGCCCGGCGACCGTGCGCAGCTTGGTCCATTCCGCGTGCAGCGCAGCAGGCATCCTCACGCGTCCCTCCGCCGGAGGAGCGCGATGGCGGCCGTCAGGGCCAGCGCGGCCCAGGCGACCAGGACGAGCAGGCCTGCCCACGCGGGCAGCGGGTAATAGCCGCCCGCGGGCGAGTAGATGGCCTCCACCTGCGGGTAGGCGGGCACGGCCTGCTGGACGGCGAACGCGGCCGCGGGGGTGAGGCGGACGATCCAGTCGGCCACGCTGTCCGGTAGCGCCGCGATGATGGCCAGGAAGTAGGGCAGGACGACGATCGCGATGACCAGGGTGACGGCGGCGGCGCTGCGCCGGACCATGGCGCCTACGGCGAGGGCGAGAACGGCGACGACGGCGATCAGCGCTGCCGTGCCGACGATGATGCGGAGTTCGGTCGCCCAGGACACCGGGAAGATGTACTGCCGGCTGCGGGCGATGTCCTCGCCCACGATGACCGCGGCGGCCGCGGCGACTAGCCCGGTCACGAAGCTGGCCGAGCCGATGACGACGGCCTTCGCGGCCAGGACGCGGCCCCGGCGCGGGCTGGCGGCCAGCGTGGTGCGGATCAGGCCGCGCCGGTACTCGGCCGTGATGAACAGCGTCGCGACGACGATCAGCGCGATCAGCCCGGCGAACGTGCCGATGAGCAGGTTCGCGATCGTGATGACGGGGCCGCCCGGGCCGCTGGGGCCGGACACCACCGGTGCGATGTCGCCGGATCCGGTTACGGTGAACCGGCCTTGGGACTGACGGTAGCTGCCGATGCCCGGCGCGAAATCGCCGCCGCCGATGTAGCTTCCGGTCCAGGCGCCGCCCGCTGGCCGCGAACCCTGGAGATTCACCTGGTCGAAGACCCCCGTGGCCGTGCTGGGTTCCTCGCTGCCGTTGGACCCGCCGCCGAAGTTTTCGGTGAGCGTCTGGTAGATCGGCGACGTGGTGAACAGCCCGGCTTGGACCGTCGGGGGCAGCCCGGCCAGCCGCACGGTGCCGACCTGCGTCCAGTGCGCACCGTCGGCCGAGTCGTAGCCGGTGATCGTGTCGCCGGAGCGGGTCAGGCGCAGCCAGCGCGGGTTGGCCGCCGAGACGGCACCGGGCAGGCCCGGCGTGTCCTGCGTGTAGTCGGACTGCAGGCGCACCCCGTGGTCCCCGGTGACCATGATGGCCGCGTATTCCGATCCCTCCGTGGTGCCGTCCTTGATGATGAGGCCGGCCTTGGCCCACGGCTGGAGCCCGGGCCGGAACTGCTCCTGCTGGTTCGGGTTGCCCAGGCCGTTATTCATGACCGGGAGCTCGCCGGTCAGCGAGGTCACCCGGACGGTGATGCTGCCGTTCCCGGCCAGCGCCTGACGCACGAAGTAGAAGTTGTCAGTCACCGGCTCACCGCCGGGGCCTTGGGTGAAACTGGGCGCACAAGACCTGCCGCTGCGGGCGGGACCGCCGCCCACCGAATTGCACGAGCTGGCCCCGCCGACGCCGGCGAACCACCCGAGCCCCATGGTGACCAGGGCTGCGATGATCGCGCCGATGATCCAGCCCCGGACGGTGCGGAGTTTGGTCCATTCGGCGCGGACCAGCTGGGCGAACCCGTCGCGCCCAGGGGGCGTGTCCGAACGGTACGGCGTGATGGTCGGGGCGGTCATCGCGATGCCTCCTCGGCAGCGGCGGCGCGGAACTCCACCGCGTCGCGGGTCAGTTCCATGTACGCCTCCTCAAGCGTGGCGCGGTGGGCCGACACCTCGGAGAACGGGATCGCGTGCTCGGTCAGCACGGCTGACGATCTTCTCGGCGGCCAGCCCGGATACGGTCGCCGTGTCGGGGCCGGTGACGGCGACGGTGGCCCCCGCGTGAGCCAGCACCGTCATCGCCTCGGTCCGCGCGGTGGTGCGCAGTTGCACCCGGTCCCCGGAGGCGGACGCGATCAGGCTCGCCACGCTCGTGTCGGCGATCACCTGCCCGCGGCCGACCACGACCAGGTGGTCCGCGGCGTCTTGCAGTTCGCTCATCAGGTGGCTCGAGACCAGGACGGCGCGGCCCTGGGCGGCCAGGGATTTGAGGTAGCCCCGCATCCACACGATCCCCTCGGGGTCCATCCCGTTGAATGGCTCGTCGAACAGCAGCGCGGGCGGGTCGCCGAGCATCGCGGCGGCGATGCCTAGCCGCTGCCGCATGCCAAGGGAGTAACCGCCGGCCTTCCGCCTGCTGGCGGACTCCAGGCCGGCCTGGCCGATCACCTGGTCGACCCGCTGGCTGCCGAGGCCCTGGGAGTGGGCCAGCCACAGCAGGTGGTTGCGGGCCGACCGGCTCGGCTGCAGGGCACCGGCGTCCAGCAGGGCCCCGACGTGGATCAGCGGGCAGCGCAGGTCCTGGTACCGCTGCCCGCCGATCAGCGCGGTGCCCTGGTCCGGTGCATCCAGGCCGAGGATGACCCGCATGGTGGTGGACTTGCCCGCCCCGTTCGGGCCGACGAACCCGGTGACCTGGCCGGGCTGGACGGTGAACGTCATCCCGTCCAGGGCCATGACCGGCCCGAACCGCTTGCGCAGGCCGTTGACTTCGATAGTTGCGTCCATGCCACGAAACGCTACGGAGCGGGGCCTGGTCTCGTCGTCACGCCGGGGAGCGGTCTTCGCGTCCCCCCTGCGGGGGACGACGGGATCCCCGGCCGGGGTGACGCGCCGCGGGGCCCGGCCGTCAGACAATGGCAGCGGAGGGTGATGATTGACTGGCATCGTGGCTGACTGGCAGGGCGGCTGGACCGACCGGGGCAGGCGGGTGGCCGCGGTCTTCGGCACCCGGCACGCGCCCGTCATCGCCGGGGTGGTGCTGGGGCTGGCCGCGGTGACCGAGGCGGGCGCGCGGGGCGGCGCGAGCGTGACCGGCGTCCTGACGGCGGCCGTACTCGGCCTGTGCACCACCGTGCCGCTGGCCTTCCTCGGGCCCGCGGCGGCCGCCATCTGCGTCTGCGTGGCCGGCGTGCTGTCGCTCACCGCGGACAGGGTCCTGACCGTGGCGGGCCTGGCGGCCGTGCTCATCGCGCTGTACCGGTTCGGCCGGGACGGCGGTCGGGGACAGCTGCTGGCTCCGGTGCTCGCCGTGCCGTTCCTGATCG
This sequence comes from uncultured Actinomycetes bacterium, assembly GCA_963795795.1. Classification (GTDB taxonomy): domain Bacteria; phylum Actinomycetota; class Actinomycetes; order Streptosporangiales; family Streptosporangiaceae; genus Palsa-504. The sequence continues at coordinate 11,578 of CAWCJS010000014.1, forward strand.
TGGCGCTGGCCGGGTCCTTCTCCCCCGGTACCGAGCAAGGCGTCCTGGCCGTGCTGCTGGCGGCGCTGGCCCCGGCGGCGGCCCTGGCCGGGATCGCGCGGCAGGCCCGCGTCCAGGCCCACGCGCACAGCGCCGCCCGGCAGGTCATCGCGGACAGCCTGGTGGAGCACACGGCGCGCGGGGAGCGGGCGCGGATCGCACGGGAACTGCACGACGTGGTGGCCCACCACATCTCGATGATCGCCGTGCAGGCGGAGACGGCCCGGCTGGCGACGCCGGGCATGCCCGACGCGGGAGCAGAGCGGCTGCTGGAGATCGGGGACCGGGCGCGGGCCGGCCTGACCGAGATGCGGCGGCTGCTCGGCGTGCTGCGCGAGGACGCGCAAGCGGTGGACCCAGCCCCGGGGATCGATGACCGGCGTCCCCAGCCTGGCCTGGGGCAGCTGAACGAGCTGCTGGACGAGGCCAGGCAGGCTTCGGGCGCGGGCACCAGGCTCATCGTGTCGGGGCCGCTCGCCCGGCTCGATCCGGGGGTCGAGCTGGCCGCGTATCGCATCATCCAGGAGGGCCTGACCAACGCCCGGCGGCACGCGCCGGGCGCGGCCGTCGACGTGGAGCTGCGGTTCACCGACGCCGCCCTGCTGCTGCGGATCCGGGACAACGGCCCCGGGCCGCCGATGGTGGCCACAGTGGCAGATGGGGGCCACGGGGTGACCGGCATGCGCGAGCGGGCGGCGGCGGCGGGCGGCGAGCTGAGCATCGGCGCGGCCCCGGGCGGCGGATTCCTGATCGAGGCCACGCTGCCCGCCGTGGCGGAGCTGACCTGATGACCGGCACGACCGGCCCGGTCCGGATCATCGTCGCGGACGATCACGTCGTGGTGCGTACCGGCTTCGCCGCGCTGCTGGAGACCCAGCCGGACTTCACGGTCGTCGGTACCGCCAGCGACGGCGCGCAGGCGGTGCGGATGTGCCGCGAGCTTTCCCCCGACGTCGTCCTGATGGACGTGCGGATGCCGGTAATGGACGGCATCGAGGCGACCCGGCAGCTCACCGCGAGCCCGGGTCCGCGCGTCCTCATCCTGACGACGTTCGACCTCGACCAGTACGTCTACGACGCGCTGTGCGCAGGCGCCAGCGGGTTCCTGCTCAAGGACGTCACCGCCGAGCGGCTGTTCGACGCGGTGCGGGTCATCGCGGCGGGCGAGGCCCTGCTCGCGCCCGCCGTCACCCGCCGCCTGATCAGCGAGTTCGCACGGATCCGCCCCCGGCCGGACGGCGCGCCCGCGGCCGCGCTCAACACGCTGACGCCGCGGGAGACGCAGGTCCTGCGGCTGGTCGCCGACGGCCTGTCCAATGGAGAGATCGCCGCTCGCCTGGTGGTCACCGAGGAGACGGTGAAGACGCACGTCAGCCGGATGCTGAGCAAGCTCGGGCTACGGGACCGGACGCAAGCGGTCGTTACCGCGTACGAGTCGGGCCTGGTCGTCCCCGGCACGAGGGAACCGGGGTAACGGGGAACAGAACGTGACCTCGGGGTAGAGCGGCGACGGCTGGTCCAGCAGGGTCTGCGGTTCGCCGCGCAGGTGCAGGTCGAACAGGGCCCGGACGTAGGCGCGGGTGATCTCCAGGGACCGGGCTCCGGGGAGGTGGGGTTCGACGTCGATGCCGATCTGATCCGCCAGCAGGACGAGGTCGGTGAACGAGGCGTGGACCGCGCCGGCGACTACGAGCCACCGCTTCCAACCGGTCAGGCGTTTCCAGTCGCGCTCCCAGGTGGTCACGG
>CAWCJS010000015.1:0-319720 GCA_963795795.1 uncultured Actinomycetes bacterium
TGTCGCACTTTCGGTGGTGGCAGAATGTGCTGATGTGACACGCTTAGTCATGATCGATGCTGAAGAGCTTGTGGGGACTGTGTTCTCGGGGTTGTCTTGCCTGGTCATCGAGGATGTTGAGGACGCTGGCGACACGATCGTGGTTCGGGCCAGGACACGGAGCGAGCCGGTGGCCTGCCCGGGCTGCGGCACGGAAACGCCGCGCGTGCACGGGTATCACGAGCGGGCGCCAGCCGACGTGCCCGTCGATGGCCGCCGTGTCGTGGTGAAGGTGCGGGTCCGCCGGATGCGCTGTCCGGCCCTGGACTGCACGGTGCAGACGTTCCGTGAGCAGGTCTGCGGCGTCCTGGAGCGTTACCAGCGGCGCATCACGAGGCTGACCGGCCAGGTCGGCGCAACGGTCCGCGAATTAGCAGGCCGCGCGGGCTCCCGGCTGCTCGCGGCGCTAGGCATCAGCGTTTCCAGGCACACGGCGCTCCGCGCCCTGATGGCGATCCGCCTTCCCGGCCTGGGCGTCCCTCGCGTCCTGGGCATCGACGACTTCGCCCTGCGGAAGGGCCTGGTCTACGCGACGATCCTGATCGACGCGCAGACCGGCCGGCGGGTCGACGTCCTGGAAGGCCGCACCGCCGGCGTCGCAGCGGACTGGCTGCGCCGGCACCCCGGCGTCGAGATCGTGTGCAGGGACGGGTCGGGGGCGTACGGCGAGGCCGTGAAGTCGGCGCTTCCGGACGCCGTGCAGTGCGGCGACCGCTGGCACCTGTGGCATCTCCTCGGAGAAGCCGCAGCGAAGGAGGTCACCGCGCACTCGGCGTGCTGGGCCGAAGCCGCCCCGCTCCAGCAGGGCAAACGCGCCGAGACCACGCTGGAGCGCTGGCACCAGGTCCACGACCTGCGCAGCAGGGGCGTCGGGCTGCTGGACTGCTCGCGGCGGCTGGGCCTGTCCCTGAACACGGTCAAGCGCTACGACCGGGCCGGGGAGCCCGAGCGGCTGCAGCGCGCGCCCCAGTACCGGCCCGGACTCGTGGACCCCTACCGCGACTACCTGCGCAGGCGAAGAGAGGACGAACCCGGGGTTCCCGTCCAGCGGCTCCTGCGGGAGATCCGCGAGCAAGGCTACCCCGGCAGCTCCAACCTGCTCGTCCGTTACATCAACCAGGGACGCCTCGATACCCAGCGCCCGCACATCGCGCCGCGCAAGGCGACGCAGATCCTGCTCACGAACCCGGACAACCTCCCAGACGAGCAGCGCGAAACCGCAGGGCGCCTGTCAGCAGCATGCCCGGAGATGAAAGCCCTGGCCAGGCTGATCGGCAAATTCGCCGCCATGCTCGACCCCGACCCCGCCAACCAGGACAAGCTCCCGGAATGGATCGCCGGCGCCCGCGCCGCCGACCTCCCTCACCTCCACTCCTTCACCCGCGGCCTGGACCTGGACATCCAGGCAGCCACCGCCGCGCTCACCCTCCCGCACCACAACGGGCGCACGGAAGGAGTGAACAACATAAAAGTTACGTGGAATCTGCCGGGGTGATGATGTTCCCTCGGTGCAACCACGGACTTGGGAGATGGCTTGAGCGGCACGGTGGTGCTGAGGGAGAAGTGGCCGGTGATCGGCCGGCACGAGCAGGCGGCGGTGTGGCTGCAGATCTGGACCGATCTGGGGCGGGCCCCGAGGACGATCGACGCGTATGCCCGCGGGCTGGCTGAGTACCTGCTGGCGTGCGAGCGGGAGGACGTCGACCCGGTCACCGCGAACCGGGCCCACATCGCCGTCTACGTGCGGGAGCTGACGTCGCGGCCGCATCGTCGCGGAGCGAACGTGGTGGCGATCGATTCGGGATCGGGGCTGGCGAATGCCACGATTCAGCAGCGCCTGGTGCCGGTCCGGCTGTTCTACGACTTCCTGATGGAGGAGGGGCTCCGCGAGTCGAACCCGGTGGGCCGGGGTCGCTATACCCCCGGCGGCCGGGCGGGCGGTCAGCAGCGGGGCCTGGTGCCGCGGCTGGTCAAGCTGCCGTGGATCCCCGGCGAGCAGCAGTGGCTGCGGCTGCTGGAGGAGTTCCGGCGCGAGCCGGTGCGCAACCGGCTGATGCTCGCGCTGGCCTACGATGCCGCGCTGCGGCGCGAGGAGCTGTGCTCGCTGCGCACCGACGACGTTGACCCGGCTCATCGCACGCTTCGGATCCGGGTGGAGACGACGAAGAACCGGCTGGAGCGCGTCGTCCCGTACTCGGTCCCGACCGGGGTGCTGCTGTCGGAGTACCTCGCGCACCGGGCCTTGGTCAGCCGGGCCCGGGGGCCGCTGTTCCTGTCGGAGTCGCGGCGCAACCATGCCCAGCCGCTGAGCCTGTGGACCTGGTCGAAGGTGGTCCGCCGGATCGCCCTGGCCTGCGGTGTCGAGAGGTTCTCCACGCACACCACCCGGCACTTGTGCCTGACGGACCTGGCCAGGATGGGCTGGGAGGTCCACGCGATCGCCGCTTTCGCCGGGCACCGGCATACTGACTCGACGCTGCGGTATATCCACCTGTCCGGCCGGGAGCTCGCCGACAAGCTCAGCCAGGGCATGCAGCACATCCACGCCTGGCGTGTCCAGGCCCTGGCCGGCAGCGACGCCACGGAGACGGCCCCGTGACAGCTTCCTCCGCCGATCGCGCGAACCGCGCCGGCTCCTGGCTGTGGCCGGTCGATCCGGCCCGCTACGACACGGCACCCGTGCTCCGGGCGGCGGAAAAGGACGCCGTCATCGAGCTCGGGCCCGTCAACCTGCGCCGCCTGGCCCGGCACGACCCCGCTGCCCGGGGCTGGCAGCAGATCCGGCGCCTGCTGCGCCCGCTCGACGACGCCGCCGCGGCGCTGGAAGCCCCGCTGACCTCTCACCGGCGCCGGGCGATGCTCGACGCGACCGCGGTGGTGCTGCTGCGGTGCGCCGAGACCGGCCGGTCCTACTGGTCATGGACAGACGAGGAGTGGGCCAGCCTCCTGGGCCAGGACCAGCACGGGTTCCGCAAAGCCGCCCCGGGCTGGACGGACGACGCCGTGCGCCCGTATCTGGCCGCGCACGCGTTCCTGCTCGGCGGCTTCACCGCTTTCTGCCGGCTCGGCGGCTTCAGCCGTCTCACCCTGGCCTGGCGCGTCTTCGGGCGCGACCGGGTGGCCGGCGAGATCGGGCGGGTCCGCTCAGTGCTGGCCGGGTGGGGCTACCGGCTCGGCCGCGACGACGACCAGCTGCTGCCGATGGTCGCCTGCCAGATGTTTCTCCTGAACCGCAGCCCGCACCTGGAGGACCTGGGCACAGAGCTGTTCGAGCGGGCCCGCCGCGAGCGCCTCCTGCCCGCCGCGAGAGGCAACACGCTACACGCCATGCAGCGTGCCGTCGCCGAACTGGGCTTCTGCGACCCGCCGCAGCGGCTGACGGGCCGTCACTCGGCCCGGGCGAGCGGGGGCTCACCCGCGTGGGCGGAGTGGGCGGAGCGCTGGCACGTCACGTCCACGCTCTCGCCCCGCGCCCGCGGCAATGTCCGCACCACGCTGCTGAAGGCCGGCCGGTGGCTGGAAGCCGAGCAGCCGCAGGCCGCTGACCCGGCCTCCTGGACCCGGCAGACCTGCGCAGCCTGGGTTGCCGCAGTCGACCGGATGAAGATGGGCGACTACCTCCAGCGCACCGGCGGGCGGAAGGACCAGATCGGCAAGCCGCTGGAAGCGGCCACCAAGGCCGCTCACCTCGCCGCGGTCCGCACGTTCTTCCGCGATCTCCAGGAATGGGAGCAGATCCCCAGGCGCTTTGACCCGCAGCGCGCGCTGGCCGTCCCGCGCAGCATCGCGGCCCTGCTCGGCCCCGACCCGCGCGTGATCGCCGACGATACCTGGGCAAAGCTCATGTGGGCCGGGCTGAACCTGGAGGGCGACGACCTCCCGCAGTCCCGGGCCGGGGACTTCTACCCGCTGGAACTGGTCCGGGCAGTCACGCTGGCCTGGCTGTTCTCCGGCCAGCGCAGCGACGAGATAGCCCGGCTGCGGATGGGCTGCATCCGCTGGCAGCACGACGGCACCGCGATCACCGGCAACTGTGACCAGGTCCTGGCCCGCGACGCGGTCTGCCTGCTGGACGTGCCGGCCCACAAGACCGGCACCGCGTTCACCAAGCCGGTCGACCCGGTCCTGGGCCAGGCCCTCGACGCCTGGCAGGCCGTCCGCCCCGCCCAGCCGAAGTTCACCGACCGCCGCACCGGCGAGCTCGTCGACCTGCTGTTCGCCTTCCGCGCCCGGAAGGTCTCCACCTCCTATATCAACAACACGGTCATCCCGGTGCTCTGCCGAAAGGCCGGCGTCCCCGCCGCCGACGTCCGCGGGAACATCACCAGCCACCGGGCCCGCTCCACGATCGCCAGCCAGCTCTACAACGCCAAGGAGCCGATGACGCTGTTCGAGCTGCAAGCCTGGCTCGGCCACCGGTCACCGCAGTCGACGCAGTTCTACGCAAAGATCAGCCCGGCCACGCTGACCCGGGCCTACGACGACGCCGGGTACTTCTCCCGCAACGTCCGCACCATCGAGGTCCTCGTCGACCGCAACGCGGTCACCTCCGGCACCGCCGCGTCCGGCGAACCCTGGCAGCACTACGACCTCGGCCACGGCTACTGCACCTACACCTTCTTCGAGCAGTGCCCGCACCGCATGGCCTGCGCAAAATGCGACTTCTACGCACCGAAGGGCTCCAGCCAGGCGCAGATCCTCGAGGCCAAGGAGAACCTGCAGAAGATGCGGGCGATGATCCCGCTAACTGACGACGAGCAGGCCGCCGTCGACGACGGCGACGCCGCCCTCAGCCGGCTGCTGGACCGGCTCGCCGACACCCCCACGCCAGCCGGGCCGACGCCCCGGCAACTCGATCCGCCGGCCCGTACGACCAGCCTGCCCATCATCAATGTCCGGCAGACCCGGCGGCAGACCTGACGGGGCTCGACTTGACAACTCTGATTCCACAGAATGACCCGGTTGACGTTGCCCTCGACCACGCCTGAACTCCACGGCATGGTGAGCCCGTTGAGTACGGCGTCGTAGTCGCGCTTGATGCCGCGGACGAAGGACTGAAGCTCGGGCTGGTCGTCGGCCTCGACCGCGGTGATCCAGTCGTCGAGCCGGTCACCGTGCCGGCCGGTGAGGATCTTGGCGAACTCAGTAACGTGCCCGGCGAGGGCGTCCAGGCTCGGGCAGCGTTCCCGGGCTTCGGCGAGTTTCGCTTTCTCGTCATCATCGAGGTTGCCGGGGTCGGCGGTGATCCATCGGGCCAGGTCACGGGCTTTGGGCGGGCCGGGCACGGCGGGCGGGGCGGTGCCTGCCTGCCGGAACGGCATCATGTAGTCGCGTATGACGCCGTAGCTGCCCTTGTAGCCGCGTTCCTTCAGTTCGGCGTGCAGCCGGGTGACGTTGGTGCATCCGTCGTTCCACCGCTGGTGCAGGTAGGACTTGTGCTCGTCCAGGATCGATGGCCGGCCGTCCTTGATCATGACCAGCAGCTCATCGACGGTTTCCGCGTAGTAGAACCGCCGGACGGTGCCCTTGGCCAGTCCCGTCTCGCGCTTGATCGGCTTGATGCCCTTGCCCTGGGCCTTCAGGGACTGGACCAGGCCATACCGCTGCCGGGTGCGGACCGCGAGCACCGACTCCTCCACGCGGCGGGCGGCGGCCTCGGCCGCGGCCTGCTGCAGGTCAGGGACTTGCGGCGCTTCGGGAGCAGCAGGCTCTTCCGGTTCCTCGGGAGCGGGTTCTTCCAGGCAGGAGCGGTGCCGGGCCGCGGCCTTGTCCACGTGCTCGCACAGGTTGTGGTAAATATGCCACCGGTCCGCGACCTGGTCCGCGTCCGGCGCGCCCTGCCGGGCGCCGTCGGCGTAGGCGCCGGCGCGGTCACGGCAGATCACCTTTATCCCGGGATGTTCCTTCAACCAGTCCGCGACGGTGTCGGCCTCGCGGTCGCGGAGCAGGTCAACGGCAGGCCGGTCTCGACGTCGATGAGGATGGTGCCGTAGTCCCGGCCGCGGCGGAACGCGAAGTCATCGATACCGAGGATCGTCAGACCGCCGGCCTCGGGGTCGGGCAGCGCCATGACCAGGCGCAGCATGCCGGTGCGGCTGGCCGGCAAGTCCAGCTGAGCGGCGAGCCGGATCCCGGCCCGCCCGGCCAGGGCCAGGCCGATCGCGGTCAGCATCGCCGCCAGCGGCGGGGTCCGCCGCGACCGCGGCGTGGTCAGGCCCTCGAACTGCTCGGCGAACGTGACCGACTTGCACTCGTTATTGCCGCAGAAGAACCGGCGCACCCCCAGCCAGAGCGCCACCGGGTGGCCGCCGACCGGCACGTCGGCCAGCCGCCGGCGGTAAGTACTGTGCACGCGCGCCGAGAACTGGCCGCACCGGCGGCAGGCTGCGCCTTCGGCACCGGAGTGCGCCCAGATGCGCAGCCGCGCCGTCCTCCAGTCCCGCGGCTTCCGTGATCACCCCGGTCAGGTGCGGCAGCAGCATCTCCAGACTGATCCCGCACCGGCATGACAAACACCGATTGACCTGCGACAATGGCAACCCGGACTCCTGGAGTGGACGGCTGGCCTAGACAACCGCCGGACTACCAGGAGTCCCTCTTTTCTCTCGCGCAACACGCCGGGCGTGCGTGGTAACGATCTAGATCGTTACGGATTGTCCGAGATGCGACCCGCAGAGGGGTTCGTTACCGTCACGAAATACGGGTCAGATCCAGCCCGGACAATGCGCGGCGTTCCGGCTCCGCGTCTGTGACTCGTTCGTTCAACGCTTCCCCGTGCATATCCCGCGCACGCTGCGAAGACGGCTCGGGGCGACCCTGGCGCGCCGAAGGTGCGCCCTTGAGGTTTGTTAGGGAAAGTTGTACCAACCTGGCCGATTGAATCGCCCCGGCGTTTCCGGAGGCTCCATCTCGTGAGAGGAAGATGGAGCCGTGGGACGTCGATCAGCGAACTACCCGCCGGAGTTGCGTGAGCGCGCGGTCCGGATGGTCGCGGAGGTGCGGCCGGACTACCCGTCGGACTGGCCGGCCATCGTGGCCGTGGCGAGCCGCCTGGGGATCGGGTCGGCGGAGACGCTGCGCAAGTGGTACCGGCAGGCGGAGGTTAACGCGGGGCAGCGGTCCGGTGTGAGCAGTGAGGAGTCCGCGGAGCTGCGCAAGCTCCGGGCGGAGGTCCGGGAGCTGCGGCGGGCCAATGAGATCCTCAAGGCGGCGTCGGCTTTCTTCGCGGCGGAGCTCGACCGCCCGCAGCGGTACTCGTGAAGTTCATCTGCGAGCACAAGTCCCGGTTCGGGGTCGAGCCGATCTGCCGCGTGCTGACCCAGCACGGCTGCCAGATCGCCCCGTCCACCTACTACGACGCCGTGCGCCGGGCGCCGTCGGCGAGGGTCCGGCGGGACGAGCAGCTCAGGGCTGCGATCAGCCGGGTCCACCGGGATAATTACGGCGTCTACGGGGCCCGCAAGGTCTGGCTCGAGCTGAACCGGGAGGGCACCGGCGTGGCCCGGTGCACGGTCGAGCGGCTGATGCGGGAGCTGGGCCTGCGCGGTGCCCGCCGGGGCAAGAAGGTCCGCACCACGGTGCCGGACCCGGCCGCGGCCCGGCCCGCGGACCTGGTGGGCCGCCAGTTCAGCCCGCCGGCGCCGGACCGGCTGTGGGTCGCGGACTACACCTACGTGCCGGCCTGGACCGGGATGGTCTACGTGGCGTTCGTCATCGACGCCTACTCCCGGCGGATCCTGGGCTGGCGGTCCGCCACCTCGATGAAGACCGCGCTGGTCCTGGACGCCCTGGAGCAGGCCCTGTGGACCCGGCGGCGGGACGGCTCCCGGGACCTGTCCGGGCTGGTGCACCACACCGATGCCGGATCGCAATACACCTCGATCGCCTTCACACAGCGCCTGGCGGCCGCGGGAGTCAGCGCCTCGGTCGGCACCGTCGGCGACGCGTACGACAACGCCCTGGCCGAATCGGTCATCGGGCTGTTCAAGACCGAACTGATCAAGCCCCGCGGACCCTGGCGCACCGCCGAACAGGTCGAGATAGCCACCCTCGAGTACGTCGACTGGTTCAACCACCGGCGGCTCTACGAGACCTGCGGCGACATCCCGCCTGCCGAGCTCGAGGCCGCCTACTACAGTCACAAACACCGCCTCGCCGAGGCGACCGTGTCACAAACCTGAGTCTCCGGACTCACCGGGGCGGTTCAGATGGCGGTGGTTGGTATCTCGGACGCGTTAGCGTCGGGGTTGTGACTGATGCGACGGGTGGCGGGTCGAGCCGGTGGAAGACGTTCGGCGAGCGGGTGATTTATGACAACCCGTGGGTGTGGCTGGGCCAGGTGGATGTGGAGCTGCCGGATGGGGAGCGGTTCTGGCATCACGTGGTGCGGCTGCACCGGGCGGCGATGATGGTGCTGCTGGACGGTCAGGACCGGGTGCTGCTGTTGTGGCGTCACCGGTTTGTTCAGGATCGGTGGGGGTGGGAGCTGCCGGGCGGGCTGGTTGATGAGGGTGAGGAGCCTGCCGAGACGGCGGTGCGGGAGCTGGAGGAGGAGACGGGGTACCGGGCGGGCCGGGTTGAGCACCTGATCACGTTCCAGCCGATGGTCGGCATGGTGGATTCCGAGCATGTGGTGTTCATCGGCCGGGATGCCGAGAGGATCGGGGAGCCGACCGAGACGACCGAGATCGAGCGGATGGAGTGGGTGCCGCTTGCGTCGGTACCGGGGCTGATCGAGGCCGGGGAGATCTGGAATGCCGGGTCGCTGGTGGCGTTGATGCGGCTGCTGATGCCGGAGGGCTAGGCGGCTTTGGCGATCCGCTTGGACAGGTCGCGGATGCGGCGGCGCTGGCGGGCTGATCCGGTGACCTGGGCGAGTTCCCTGGCGCGTTTGAGGTGCTGCCGTGCTTCGTCTTGCTCGCCGCGGACGTGCAGGGCGGCGGCCAGGTCGCAGCGCAGGCCTGCTTCGGCGCGGGTGAAGCTGTCGTCCATGGCGGTGAGCGCGGTGTTGAGGTCGTCGGCTGTCTGGGGGTCGCCGAACAGGACCAGGCAGTTGCCGCGCCAGCGGGCCAGGTGGGTCTCGTTGAGGGCGAGGTAGGGGAGGTCCTCGCCTGCCGGGCCGTGGCCGACTTCCCGGGCGGCGCTGTCGAGGGCGTTGCGGCAGGTGGATTCTTGTCCGGCGGCGGCGGCCATTTCTGCTTCGGCTGCGCGGAGCCAGCCGCGGAGCTGGTGCGGGATGGCGGTGCGGGTTTCGTCGTAGGCGGCCCGGACCATGGCGAGTGCTTCGGCGGGGCGGTGCAGGTCGAGCAGGACGTAGCCCTGTTCCCCGGCGGCGAAGGCGAGCAGGCAGGGGTCGCCTGCTTCGCGGGCGGCGGCGGTGGCGCGCTCGAAGTGGGCCCAGGCGCGGGGCAGGTGGCCCATGTCGATGGCCTGCCATCCGGCCAGGGCGGAGGCGTCGGCCAGGACCGCGGCGAGCTGCTGGCGGTTCCCCGGGCGCAGGGAGAAGCGCAGGCCGTTCTCGACGTGGGCTGATGTGTGCTTCGAGCGTGGCTGCGACGGCGGGTGCGCCGAGGCGGCGGTCCAGGAGCCGGATGTTGTCGGTTTCGGCCTGCAGGACGCGGACGAGGGTGCCGTCGATGCTGCGGGCCGCGGTGATCTGCCGGAGCAGCTCGGAGTCCTGGCCGGGCCGGGCTGGCGCCGTGCTGCGCGGGGCTGCGCTGGCCCGGATCTGCCGCGGGGGCAGGCCGAGCATGATCCGGGCGTGGTCGGGCATGTCGAGGCCGTCGGCGATGCGCTCGAAGACGTGGGCGTGGCGGATGCCCCGGCTGCCGTTGACGACTTCGCTGATCCGGCCCTGGCCGAGGCCGACCGCGGTGCCGATGCGGGTCTGGCTGAGCCCGGTGTACTGGCGGAGCAGGGTGAACAGCGTGCCCATGTCGCGTTTGCGCAGCGCCTGGCAGACATCGGGGCGTTCCCAGAAGGCGGGCGGTATCGACGGAGGGTCGAATGCGCTTGCCCGCATGGCGTTCCTTCGGTCGTGCCGAGCCTGCCGCCCATGTGACTGGGTGCGATCAGCAGCTTACGCCCCCATCTCACGGTGAGAACCCCGTGTGTAATGGGTTCGTAACGAGATGTCGTGGATCGTGGCGGCATGCGCAGTACCGATGACAGGCCAGACAGCTGCCCGGCGTGCCGCGGCCGGGGCTGGAAGTTCCACCGCTCCCGGCGGGCGTGGACCGTCGGGACGCTGACCCGGGGCCAGGCCGAGTCCGTGCGCCGGTCCTGCGCGGAATGCCGCGGCACAGGACAGATCCAGAGCCGGACCGGCTCATGACCGGCGGCACGGACGACGCGCCGCACGCTGACGATCAGGCCGCTGGGCCAGCCGCGCCGGAGCATCCGCATAGCGGAGGGCTGGCGCTGGCCGGACGGTCTGCGCTTCATGGAGCGCCGATTGTTCCGCCGTGGATGCGGGCGGAACTGGTCCGGCTGCGGGCCGCGTTCCCGGAGTTCTCCTTCGACATCTGCCCGGGCTGGCGGGGGCTGATGTTCGAGGCGTGGCGCGATCCGGGCGCGGGTGGCGTGTACGCGGTGATCACCGGCGATGCCGCGGAGCTGTGGCGCGAGCTTGCGGGAAGTCAGGGCGGGTTGAGGCCGGCCGGTGAGACGTGCGGGAGAGAGGCGTGATGACGGTCCACAAGCTGGTGCTTCAGGGCACGCCGGATGATGGTGAGCGGCTGGAGGAGTTCTGCGGGCGGCTGGCCGCGACGGAGTTCGCCGCGGCTGCCCGGTTGCGTGCGCTGGCGGTGGAGCTGGCCAGACACGATGAACTGGCCGTCTCGGCGGTCGCTTACGAGGATGAGTCGCTGGAGCTGGAGGTCGTGCTGGCCGGTGACCGGTTCCGGGAGCCGGTGAGCATCGGCAGGGACGGCACCGGCCGGTGCTGCCAGGTGTCGTGGGAGCGGTGGGCCGACATCGCCGAGGACGCCGCGATGGAGAAGGCCGCCCAGATGATCGCCGCCGTCATCGTGAGCTGCGCCGCCAGCAGATAGCCGCGCTCACCGGGGTGCGGGCAGGCCGGGCGCTGCGGTACAGGTGATGCCGGGAGCGTACCTGCGGGACGCCAGTTGGGCCAGAAGGGGTGACAGGCGGTTACCTAAGCAGTAGGGTGCTTGAGTAGACAAGTTACTTGAGTAAGGCGCATGCCATGCCCTATGAGTACACCCCGCCGAAGTACGCCCAGGTGATCGAGGAGCTGCGGCGGCGGATCGAGTCCGGTGAGTATCCCCCGGGGTCGCTGCTGCCGAGTGAGCATCAGCTCAGTGATGAGTTCCAGATCGCCCGGCCGACCGTGGTGCGGGCGCTGCGGGTGCTGCGGCAGGACGGGTGGATCGAGACCCAGCAGGGCAAGGGCAGCTTCGTGCGGGGCCGCCCGGCGCTGGCCGGGCTGGAATCGGCCCGGACCGGCGAGCAGGCCCTCAACCGCGATGAGACGCGAGCCCGGGGAACTGGCCGGGGTGGGCATCGCCAGCCCGCCTGCCCGGGTGGCCGCGCTGCTCGGCCGAGCCCGCGACGGGGAGGTGCTCGCCCGGCGGCTGGTCGTGCGGCAGGACGGCGAGGCCTCCGAGCTGCTCACCTGGTGGATCCCCGCTCCCCTGGCGCGAGGGCACCGACCTGGCCAAGGACGAGCCGGTGCACGGCGGGGTCCGCGGGCACCTGTCCCGGCGCAAGGGCATCCGCGTCGATCACGTCCTGGAGCAGGTGACCGCCCGGCACCCCACCAGCGCCGAAGCCAGGCTCCTGGGGGTCGGCAGGTCGGCGCCGGTGCTGGCGATGTACGTGGCCGCCCGGGACGCCTCCGGCGAGCCGGTGCTGGTCCTGGAGGTCGTCATGCCCGGTGACCGGCACGAGCTCGAGGACGCCTACCAGGTCGGCTGAACCCGGCCCGGGATCCCCTAGCCTGATCACTTGACTAAGCAAGCTGCGCGTCGTATCTTCGAGATACTTGCTTAGTCAACTGGCCAAGCAAGCCGGTATCTACAAGGAGCAGCCAATGGCACTGCAAGGTCCGATCCCGGTGGAGTTCGGCGTGGTGTTCCCGTCCGGCGCGTACGCGGCTGGCGCGTTCGAGCCGGTGCGGAACTTCGACGCCTCCACCGGGGAGAAGTTCGTCCAATCCACAGACAAGGCCACCGGGATGCCCATGTGGGTGATCGAGGTCATCGACGCCGACCCGGCCGCCCGGGTGCGGGCGGTCAAGGTGAAGGTCGCCGCGCAGGTCCAGCCGGTGGTCCCGGCCGCCCCGGCCGGGTCGCCGTTCACGCCGGTGGAGTTCACCGGCCTGGCCGTGACCTACTACGTCAACCAGGCCGGGCGGCTGGCCTACTCGCTCAAGGCAGCCGGGATCCGGGCACCCGGCCGCGGGCGGCCCGCCCAGGACGATGCGGGAGGCGGCGGCGTGAAAAGCGGCGGAGGGTCGTTCGCGACACGTCGGCATGCTACGTGGGCGCGGACTGGTGGACGCATCCTGAGCACCTACGAGGATCACACGCCGATCCTGGACATCACGTGCGGGTCGACGACGGTGTCGATCTGCGTGGCCGACCGGAAGGTCGACCGACTCGGCGCTGGAGTTCGCCCGGGAACTGGCCGCCCAGGCGGCCAGGTTCGCGGCCGAGGTCGAGCGGCTGCACGCCCGGCATCGCGGCACCGACGGCGAGGCCTCCGGGTGCGGGGCCGGGGAAGGCGAGGCGGCCTGATGGTCCTGATGGCGATGGGTGGGGCGGCAGGAACGGGCATTCCTGCCGCCCCGGGTGTCTCCCCCTGCTGGCGCATGGTGAGAGGAGGCGAGTCTAATGCCGCGCGGCCGTAACTGGGTGAGGGGCGAGCAGCTCGCCCAGGTCGACAACCGCGACCCGTTCGCGCGCCCCGGTGTGGCGGTCCCCGGTGTACCGCACCCCGGAGGCGGTCATCCTGGTCGTGCAGCTGCTGCGGCTGGTGTGGCGGGTGCTGTGGTTCGCGCTGACGCATCCGCTGCTGGATGCCGTGGCCGCGCTGGTCGTGGTGGCCTGGCTGGGCCTGGGCTGGCCCGGTGTCGCGGGCCTGGCGGCGGCCGCCGCGATCGGTCTGGCCGGGCTGCGGGTGATGCAGCCGGAGTGGTTCGCCCGGTTCGTGGCGGTGCCGGTGCGGGACCGGTGGCGGTGGTGGTTCTACCGGCGCCGCTGGAAGGCCGCGATGACGCTGGCCGGGCTCGCCCCGGATTACCGGGGCCAGCCGGTGCTGCCGGTGCTCGGCCGGGTGCACCGCGCCGGGTCCGTGGACCTGGTGCGGGTCGGCCTGGTGACCGGGCAGGCGCCCGCCGACTTCGCCGCCAGGACCGAGAACCTGGCGCACGCCTTCGGCGCCCGGCTGTGCCGGGTCCGCGACGTCGCGCCGGGCATCGTGATGCTGGAGCTGGTCCGCGCGGACACCCTCGCCCAGCCGATCCCCGCCCTGCCGATCGCTGGCGAGGTCGACCTGGCCAGGCTGCCGGTGGGCCGGTGCGAGGACGGGTCGCTATGGCGGCTGCGGCTGGTCGCCACGCACGTGCTGATCGCGGGTGCTACCGGGTCCGGGAAGGGCTCGGTGATCTGGTCGATGATCCGGGCGCTGCTGCCCGCGATCACGCGCGGGGTGGGTGCAGGTGTGGGCGCTGGATCCCAAGCGGATGGAACTGTCGTTCGGCCGTGCCCTGTTCCACCGGTACGCCTGCCAGGCCGACGGCGATGGTCGAGCTGCTGGAGGCCGCGGTCGCCGAGATGCACGACCGCGCCGGGCAGTTCGGCGGCCGGACCCGCACCTTCCCGCTGTCCTCGGAGTTCCCGTTCGTCGTGGTGCTGGTCGATGAGCTGGCGTTCCTGACCGCCTACCAGCCCGACCGGGACCTGCGCAAGCGCGCCGAGGCCGCGATCGCCACGCTGACCAGCCAGGGCCGGTCGGTCGGAGTGTGCGTGGTCGGCGCATTGCAAGACCCGCGCAAGGACGTGATCAGCCTGCGGAACCTGTTCTCCACCCGGATCGCGCTGCGCCTGGATGAGTCCGACCAGGTGGACATGGTGCTCGGCGACGGCGCCCGGGACCGCGGCGCGCTGGCCGACCAGATCTCCCCGCTGCCCGACGTCGGGGCCGGGGTCGGGTACGTGCGGCTGGAGGCCTCCCCCGATCCGGTCCGGGTCCGCGCGGCCTACGTCACCGATGAGGACATCTGGGCCATGGCCGCCACGGTCGGGCGGACTGCCAGGCGGTGCCCTGTGAGGGAGACCACGTGGCGGACCGACGAGCCGTGCCCGGTATGCGGGACCGGGCTGGTCCTCGTCGATGACGGGCGGCCGGTGCTGCGGATCGAATGCCGCCAGTGCGGCTACGCCGGACCCTTCGACACCGGCGACGAGGCCGCGGACGGTGCCTGGTGACCGGGACGGCGGACCGCCCGGGGACGCGGGCGCAGCGGCTGGCGATGCCGCTGGCCCGCACCGTGGTCAAGGACCTGGCCGCCGAGCACGGCGCCTGCCAGCGGCCGGTCCAGCTGCGCCGCACCGACATCGACACCGGCCACGTCGAGCAGGTCCTCATCCCCTGCGGGCACACCCTGGCCTCGGTCTGCCCGCCATGCGCCGAACGGGCCCGGCTGCTGCGCGCCGCGCAATGCCGCGAAGGCTGGCACCTCGACCGGGAACCCGTCATCGACCCGGACCCGGCCACCGAACAGCAGCGGGCCAGGGTCGCCGACCGCGCCGAGGTCCAAGCCGACCGCGACGCCCTAGCCGCCGAAGGCCTCGACGTCACCGACCTGGACCAGCGGATCGGCGAACTGGACCAGCAGATCACCGACGCCGGGATGCGCGGCACCGTGCTCCCCAACCGGCCGCGCCGCCACCGCTCGACCAGGCGCAGGCAGGACGCCGCGCCGCTGCCCCGCCGCCCGGTCAGCGCCCGCACCATCGGCAAGACCTACACCGCGCCGGACGGCAAGACGTTCCGCCCCTCGCTATTCGTCACGCTGACCTGCCCGTCCTACGGCCGGGTCGGCCAGGACGGAGCACCCGCCGACCCGGACACCTACGACTACCACCACGGCCGCCCGGGACGCGCTGCACTTCGCCGCGCTGTTCGACCGGTTCATCCAGAACCTGCGCCGGTTCTGCGGCTTCGACATCCAGTACTTCGCCGCCATCGAACCCCAGAAACGGCTCGCCCCGCACGTCCACATCGCCATCCGCGGCACCATCTCCCGCGCCGAACTCCGCGAGGTCATCGCCGCGACCTACCACCAGGTCTGGTGGCCCTCCACCGAGACCGTCAAATACGACAGCGGGCACCTGCCGGTCTGGGACGAGCACACCGGCACCTACCTCGACCCCGGCACCGGCGAGATCCTGCCGACCTGGGACCAGGCCCTCGACGCCATCGGCGACCAGGACCAGCCGCGGCACGTAGCCCGGTTCGGCCCGCGGTTCGACGCCCAGGGCGTGCTCGCCGGATCCAAGGACGCCAGCCGGTGCATCGGCTACCTCACCAAGTACCTGACCAAGCACGTCGGCGACTGCCACCAGCCCGCCACCGACGCCCCGGCCGCCCACGCCGGGCGGCTCGCCGACGCCCTGCGGTATGAGCCCTGCTCCCCCACGTGCGCGAACTGGCTCCGCTACGGCATCCAGCCCAAGAACGCCCGGCCGGGCCTGCGGCCAGGCTGCTGCAAGGGCAAAGCCCACCGCCACGAATACCTCGGCTACGCCGGGCGGCGCGTGCTGGTCTCCCGCAAATGGTCCGGCAAGACCCTGGCCGACCACCGCGCCGACCGCAAGGCCTGGCTGACCGGGATGCTCGGACTTCCGGCAACCGACCCCCGCCGCTACACCTGGGAGCCGGTCAAACCCGGCGACCCGGACCACATGCCCACCGGCCAGCGGCTCCTGCACGTCGTCGCCGACCGCATCCAATGGCAGACCGCCCTCGACCAGGCCCGCCGACGAGCCGCCGAGGCCGATCTTCCGGCAAACGGGAGGGCGGCCTGATGGCGGCCCAGCGTGACGAACTGCTGACTGTGCCTCAAGTACTCGCCGAACTTGGTGACGTATCGCCACGGACCTTTTATCGCTGGCGCGAGACCGGCAAGGCGCCCAGCGTCGTCCGGCTCCCCAATGGCGAACTGCGCATCTGGCGCAGCGATCTTCGCGCCTGGCTGGATCGACTCCGAGAGGACGCTGCCGCATGAAGTCCTACGACGTGAAGTTCTGGGCGATCCGGCCCGGCAAGGCCAAGACAAGACGCACCTATGAAGTCCGGTGGAAGGTCGGCCACACGCCGCATTCCAGCACGCTCGGCAACAAGGCCCAGGCCGACAACTTCCTGTCTGAGCTGCGGCAGGCCGCGCGGAACGGCGAAGCATTCGACACCGGCACCGGCCTGCCCGACTCGATGGTCACGACAACCAGCCGCGGGCGGTCGTGGCTTGAGTTCTGCCTCTCCTACGTGGACATGAAATGGCCATCAGCAGCACCGAAAACACGGGACTCCCTGATCGATGCTCTGGCGACCATCATCCCGGCCGTCGTCGGCGAGGAGGCCCCGGACGGAATGGATCGCGGGACACTACGCGGCGCCTTGCGGCATTTCGCGCTGGCCCCGGCTTCGCGCGAGCTGGACCGACCGCCAGCAGTCGCAGCCGCGCTGCGGTGGCTGGAGAAGGCCTCACTCCCGGTCAGCGAGGTCGGCAAACCCCAGCATGCCCGTGCCGTCCTGGACGCGATCTCGGTAACGCAGGATGGCCGGGCCGCCAGCGCGACGACGATCGCGCGTAAGCGATCCGTCTTCGCCAACGTGCTCCGGTACGCCGTCGAGTTGGAAGAACTGCCATCGAACCCGCTCGACCGGCTCAGCTGGAAGCCCCCGAAAGTCTCCGAGGTGGTGGACAGGCGCGTTGTGGTCAACCCGCGCCAAGCCCGCGAACTGCTCACCGCCGTGACCTACGTAGGTCAGCAGCGACGCGGCCCGCATGCGAGAGGTCAGCGGCTCATGGCTCTGTACGCATGCATGTACTTCGCCGCACTACGACCCGCCGAGGCAGTCGCGCTACGACGGCAGGACTGCTACCTGCCCGCCACCGGTTGGGGCCGTCTCACCCTGGAGAAGTCCCGGCCCGAGGTCAACCGGCGCTGGACGGACACGGCGTCAGCCCACGACGAGCGCGGACTCAAGCACCGTCCGGCGAGCGAGACACGGCGAGTGCCCATCCCGCCCGAGCTGGTCGCCATACTGCGCCAGCACATCGACACCTTCGGCATCGCCGCCGACGGCCGGATCTTCAGCAGCGACCGCGGACACCCCATCGCCTCCACCGCCATCAGCGACGTCTGGGCCGCGGCTCGGAACCTTGCCCTGACACCCGCGCAGGCTGCCTCAAGCCTGGCCGGGCGCCCCTACGACCTGCGCCACGCGGCCGTATCGCTGTGGCTAAGCGCGGGGGTGCCCCCGCCTCGGGTCGCCGAGCGCGCCGGGCACAGCGTCGAAGTGCTGCTCCGGGTCTACGCCAAGTGCCTCGACGACGGCGACGACATCGCCAACACCCGCATAGACGCGGCTCTGCGTGGCGCATAACTTGCTTCTGGTAGATCGTGCTCGTTGCGGCGGCCAGATCGGCGAGATCCATCCCACGTATATCCCGCGACCAGCGGCATACGGTCGCTTCTAGCGGCATCTGGCTGCATGGGCCTTGAGGCGAAATGAACAGCCCCCAACCACGTAACTAGAGGTCGGGGGCAGTTCTCGCTGGTGTGGCAGGTGTTGGGTTCGAACCAACGAAGGCTTAGCCGACGGTTTTACAGACCGCTCCCTTTGGCCACTCGGGCAACCTGCCGTATGCCGCCGCGCGGACGGCACAGTGAAGGATAGCCCAGAACCCGGTGGGCTGTTAAGCCGAACGCCGGTCAAGCCGGGGACTGCCGCACACCCGGTGGCCGCGCCGTCTAGCCTGGACGTCGTGGCAGCACAAGAATCCTCCTTCGACATCGTGTCCAAGCTCGACCGGCAGGAGGTCGACAACGCGCTGAACCAGGCGGCCAAGGAGATCGGCACCCGGTTCGACTTCCGCGGCGTCGGCGCGTCCATCGCTTGGTCCGGCGACCAGGCGGTCGAAATCCGGGCCAACAGCGAGGAGCGCGCCCAGGCGGTCCTGGACGTGTTCAAGGACAAGCTGGTCAAGCGCGGCGTGTCGCTCAAGACGCTGGATCCGGCCGACCCCAGGCTGTCCGGCAAGGAATACCGGATGAGCGTGGCCCTCAAGGAGGGCATTACCCAGGACAACGCCAAGAAGATCTCGAAGATCATCCGAGACGAAGGCCCGAAGGCCGTGCGCGCTCAGGTCCAGGGTGAGGAGCTCCGGGTCTCGGCCAAGAAAAAGGACGACCTGCAGGCGGTCATCGCCCTGCTCAAGGGCAAGGAATTCGACTTCGCCATCCAGTTCGTCAACTACCGGTAGCCGGCCGCCCGCCCCGGTCAGCGGCGGTAGCCCGCCAGGGCCTCAAGCCGGCGGAGGCGCTCGCCCGCGGGCGGGTGGGCGAGGAACAGCCTGGCGAACCCGTCGCCGCGGAACGGGCTGGCGATCATGAGGTGGCCGACCGAGGTCAGCCGCCCGTCCGGCGCCAGCGCGAGTTCTTCCGCCCCGGCGTCGATCTTGCGCAGCGCCCTGGCCAGGGCGACCGGGTCGCCGGCGAGCTGCGCGCCCGCTGCGTCGGCCCGGTATTCGCGCGCTCCGGACACCGACAGCTTGATGACCAGTGCGGCGATCGGGCCGAGGACCAGCATCGGCAGTGACTCGGACAGGCCGAGGCCGGCTGACCCGTTAAGCGCGGAGGCGCGCCCGGCGGTAGCGGCGCGCCCGGGCAGCAGCCTGGCCAGGCCGGCCGGGAACGTGATGACCGTGGCCAGGCCCGCCGCCACCGTCGGGGCGAGGATGTCCCGGCCGGACACGTGGGCTAGCTCGTGCCCGAGCACGCCGCGCAACTCGGCCTCGTCCAGCATGGTCAGCAGGCCGTCGGTGCAGCAGACCGCGGCGTTGCGCGGGCCGGTGCCGACCGCGAAGGAATTCGGCTGGCCGGCTGGTGACACGTACAGGCGCGGGACGGGCAGCCGGCCGGCCTTGCTCAGCTCACGCACCAGGCGATAGAGGTCGGGGTGCGCGACCTCGCTGACGGGCTGGGCCGCCATCGCGGACAGCGCCATCCGGTCGCCGTAGACGTAGACGGCGAACACGAGGGCGGCCGCCAGGACGACCGCCACGACCGCGCCCAGCCCGCCCGCGGCGACGACCCCGATCGCGGCGAACCCGGCGGCCAGCAGGATCACGGTGATCGCGAGCCTGGCCGCCGCGCCGATCAGCGCGGCCGCCCGCCGCCGGTCACCGCGCACGGCAAGCACCTCCCAGTGGCCGCGTTCCTGCCCCAGCAGTGGCATGATGACACGTCCCCGCAGTGGTGTGACATAGGTCTCAGCCGACGAGTCAGGAACGTTTTGTACATGCCTGGCAGCCACTTCTTGCCGGAATCTGTCGCAAACTACATTGGCCGCGCCGGATCAACGCGGACCTGGGAATATCACCGGACGGATCAACGTTCGCACGCCTGTCTTGGCGTAAGCTTTCTACCGTCCTAACTCATGCCCCCGGCCGTGGGGTGGTGCTGCGTAGCGTTCGGCCGCGGCATGCGGAGGAGGTCTTCCAGCTGTGACCAAGCAGGTCCAGAAGCTCGATCACGTCATCATCAGGTTCGCGGGCGACTCGGGTGACGGCATGCAACTCGCCGGGGACAGGTTCACCCAGGAGACGGCGGTATTCGGCAATGATCTATCCACGTTGCCGAATTTCCCCGCGGAAATCCGGGCGCCGGCTGGCACTCTCCCGGGTGTATCGAGTTTCCAGCTTCATTTCGCCGACCACGATATCCTGACGCCCGGTGACGCGCCCGACGTGCTTATCGCGATGAACCCCGCCGCCCTAAAGGCCAACATCAAGGACCTGCCGCGGGGCGGCGCCCTGATCGTGAATACCGATGAGTTCACCAAGCGCAACCTGACCAAGGTGGACTACCAGGTGAGTCCGCTCGAGGACGGGTCGCTCGAGCCGTACACCGTGCACGCCGTGCCCATCACCTCGATGACGGTCAAGGCGCTGGAGTCCTTCGATATCACCAGGAAGGACGCCGAGCGGGCCAAGAACATGTTCGCGCTCGGGATGCTCTCCTGGCTCTACGACCGGCCGGCCGAGGGCACGCTCAGCTTCCTCAAGGCCAAGTTCTCCCGCCAGCCCGAGATCATGCAGGCGAACCTGGCCGCGTTCCAGGCCGGCTGGAACTTCGGCGAGACCACCGAGGCGTTCTCGGTCCGCTACGAGGTCAAGCCCGCGCCGCTGGCCCCCGGAACGTACCGGAACATCAGCGGCAACACCGCCCTGGCCTACGGGCTCATCGCCGCCTCGCAGCTGGCCGGGCTGCCGTTGTTCCTGGGCTCCTACCCGATCACGCCCGCGTCGGACATCCTGCACGAGCTCGCCAGGCACAAGCGCTTCGGGGTCCGCACGTTCCAGGCCGAGGACGAGATCGCCGCCGTCGGCGCGGCTCTGGGCGCGGCGTTCGGCGGCTCGCTGGGCGTCACCAGCACCTCGGGGCCCGGCATGCTGCTGAAGGCCGAGACGGTCGGCCTGGCCGTGTCGGTCGAGCTGCCGCTGATCGTCTGCGACATCCAGCGCGCTGGGCCCTCCACCGGGATGCCGACCAAGACCGAGCAGGCTGACCTGCTGGGGGCGATGTTCGGCCGGAACGGCGAATCGCCCGTTCCCATCGTTGCCGCCGCCACCCCGGCCGACTGCTTCACCACCGCGATCGAGGCGGCCAGGATCGCGGTCAAGTACCGCACCCCGGTGATCCTGCTCTCCGACGGCTACCTGGCCAACGGCTCGGAGCCGTGGCGCATCCCCGAGGTGGCCAGCCTCCCCGACCTGAGCGCCGAGTTCGCGTTCGCGCCGCCCGGCGACGGCACGACCGAGTTCGAGCCGTTCCGGCGGGATCCGGTCACCCTGGCCCGGCCGTGGGCGATCCCGGGCACGCCCGGGCTCGAGCACCGGATCGGCGGCATCGAGAAGGCCGACATCAGCGGGGACATCTCCTACGACCCGGACAACCACGACCGGATGGTCCGGCTGCGCCAGGCCAAGATCGACGGGATCGCCGCCGACATCAAGCCGCTGGAGGTCGACGACCCGGACGGCAACGCCCGCGTGCTGGTCCTCGGCTGGGGATCCACCTTCGGCTCGATCGGCGCGGCCGTCCGGCGGGTCCGGAACGCCGGGCACCCGGTCGCCCAGGTCCACCTGCGTCACCTGAACCCGTTCCCGCCGAACCTGGGCGAGGTGCTGCGGCGCTACGACAAGGTGCTCCTCCCCGAGATCAACCTCGGGCAGCTCGCACTGCTGCTGCGCGGGCGGTTCCTGGTCGACGTGATCTCCTACAACCAGGTCCGGGGCCTGCCGTTCAAGGCGGCCGAGCTCGCCGGGGTCATCGAGGATGTGATCGGCCATGTCTGAGGCGAACGGCCACGAGGACGGCGAGGGCATGCGCGGGGCGCCCGGCCACCGGCTGGCCTCGCTGACGCTAGTTCCGCGAGCCACCGTTCCTTCCGCCGCCAAGGACTTCAAATCGGACCAGGAGGTGCGCTGGTGCCCGGGCTGCGGTGACTACGCCATCCTGGCCGCGTTCCAGGCGTTCCTGCCCTCACTTGATGTACCGCGCGAGAACGTCGTCGTCATCTCGGGGATCGGCTGCGCCTCCCGGCTGCCCTACTACGTAAACAGCTACGGGCTGCACTCTATCCACGGGCGCGCGCCGGCGATCGCCACCGGGCTGGCCTCGTCCCGGCCCGATCTGTCGGTCTGGGTCATCACCGGCGACGGCGACGCGCTGTCCATCGGCGGCAACCACCTGATCCACGCCCTGCGGCGCAACGTCAACATCAAGATCCTGCTGTTCAACAACCGGATCTACGGGCTCACCAAGGGTCAGTACTCCCCGACCTCCGAGCAGGGCAAGGTCACCAAGTCCACGCCGTTCGGCTCGCTGGATCACCCGTTCAACCCGATTTCCCTCGCCCTCGGGGCGGACGCCAGCTTCGTCGCGCGCACGATCGACTCCGACCGCAGGCACCTGACCTCGGTACTCGCGGCGGCCGCGGACCACCAGGGCGCCGCGTTCATCGAGATCTACCAGAACTGCCCCATCTTCAACGACGACGCCTTCGAGCCGTTGAAGGGACCGGAGGCGAGCGCCGAGCGGCTGATCAGGCTGGCGGACGGCGAGCCGATCAGGTTCGGGGCCGGATCGTCCATGGGCCTGCGGTTCGGCCGGCAGGGTCAGCTCGAGGCGGTCGACGTAGCCGGGGCCGACCCGGACACGCTGCTCACCCACGACGCGCACCGCGACGACCCGTCCTACGCATTCGCCCTGTCCCGGCTGGACACCTCCGACTTCCGGCACACCCCGATCGGTGTCTTCCGCCAGGTCGAGCAGGCCAGCTACGACCAGCTCATGGCCGACCAGATCGCCGCCGCCCGCAGCCACAGCGGCCCCGGCGACCTAGCCGCCCTGATCGCCGGCCATGACACCTGGGAAGTCGGCTGAACCTAGCCTGGTCCGCGGACACGGGTGCCTCAGGGACCACTCTGGCCGGGCCCGCGACAGTCAACTGAACCCAGACGGCCGAGCGGCCGTTCGCTCAGCCGTCTGCGCGCGTCAGGCCGACCGGGCAGGCGACGCCGGTGCCATGGTCGGGGCAGTAGCCGTAGGGGTTCTTGGCGTCGGACAGGTACTGCTGGTGGTAGTCCTCGGCGAAGTAGAACTCCCCGGCGGGCACGATCTCGGTGGTGATCGCCCCGAACCGGGCGGCGGTCAGCGACTTGCCGTAGGCCTCCGCCGAAGCCTCCGCGGCCTCGCGCTGCTTCTCGTTCTTATAGAAGATCGCCGACCGGTACTGGGTGCCGACGTCGTGGCCCTGCCGCATGCCCTGCGTCGGGTCGTGCGACTCCCAGAACACCTTGAGCAGGTTCTCGTAGGACACCCGGGTGGGGTCGAAGACCACCCGCACCGCCTCCGCGTGCCCGGTCCGGGCGCTGCAGACCTCTTCATAGGTGGGATTGGGCGTGTACCCGCCCTCGTAGCCGACGGAGGTCGACACCACGCCCGGCGTCTGCCAGAAGGTCTTCTCCGCCCCCCAGAAGCAACCGAGCGCGAACTCGGCGACCTCGGTCCCCGGCGGGTAAGGCGGGGCCAGCGGCGAACCCAGCACCACATGGCGCGCGGCCACCGGCATCGCCTGCGACCGGCCCGGCAGCGCCTGACCGGGGTCCACCTGCCGCGTCTTGCGTGATCCGAAAATACTCATCGCATCCACCTCCGCGACCTTCAACCACCGGCGGCCGGCCGCTGTTCCGGCCCGCCCGCCATCAGCCGGTGCGCTTCTCCACGAAGTCACACAGGGCGAGGAATGCCGCCCGGGCGGGCACGTCGGGTAGCGCCATGATCTCGTTCCTGGCTCCCTGCGCCCAGTTCAGCACGTCCGAGCGGGACTCCGCGAGCGCGGGATGGGCGCGCAGCAGCCTGAGGGTCTCGGCCACGAGCGCCTCGTCGGTCAGGTCAGCCTCGCCGAGCAGCCACCGCAGCCGCCGGTCCGCGTCGGTAGCAGCGACCGAGCGCAGCGCGTACAGGACGGGCAGGGTCCGGACGCCCTGGCGGAGGTCGGTGCCGGGCGTCTTCCCCGACTGCGCCGAATCGCTGGCGATGTCGATCACGTCGTCGGAGAGCTGCCAGGCCACCCCGATCTGCTCACAGGCCGAGGCGATCCGTGCCGCGACATGTTCGGGAGCACCGGAGAACATGGCTCCGAACCGGCCGGAGGTGGCGATCAGCGATCCGGTCTTCGCCGTGATCACGTCCATGTAGTGGTCGAGCGGGTCCTGGCCCGGGCGCGGGCCGAGGGTCTCCGCCATCTGCCCGGCGACCAGCCGGTTGAACGTCTCGGCCTGGATCCGGACCGCCTCCGGCCCGAGGTCGGCGAGAATGCGGGAGGCTTCCGCGAACAGGAAGTCCCCGGTCAAGATGGCGACCGAGTTGCTCCACCGCGAGTTGACCGAGGGATGGCCGCGGCGCACGTCGGCCTCGTCCATGACGTCGTCGTGGAACAGCGTGGCCAGGTGGGTGAGTTCGATCGCCACCGCCGCCTGGATGACCCGCGGGTCCTTCGGGTCGCCGAACTGCGCGGCCAGGAGCACCAGCATGGCCCGGAACCGCTTGCCGCCCGCCGCGATGCTGTGCCGGGACGCCTCCGTAAACAGCTGGTCATCGGGATGCGCCGTCTCCATCAGCGACGCCTCAACCCGGGCCAGATCGTCAAGAACCCCCGCCGCCAGGGCGGAGTCCGGGAAATCTACCGGAACCGCGGTGGTCACTTGCTCTCCCGTCGTCGGCACGCGCGAACGCCTCGAATTCCCGAGTATGCCCCCTTCTGGGGGGCCGGAACCAATGCCGCAGGTCGGAGCGCCGCAGGTCCGAGCTCAGCTGACGAAAAGCTGGTTCGCGGCATGACTGGCCAGGCTCAGGACCGGTTCGGGCACGATGCCGAGCACGATCGTGGCCGCGACGCCGAGCCCCACCGCGGTACCGGTGAAGACGCTCGGCACCACTACCTCGGGACCGTCGGGCACCGGGTCGCTGAAGAACATCAGGACGATCACGCGGACGTAGAAGAACGCCGCGATCGCGCTGGATAGCACGCCGACGATCACGAGCGGCGTCTCGCCCGACGCGATCGCGGCCTGGAAGACGGCGAATTTTCCGGTGAACCCGCTGGTCAGCGGGATGCCCGCGAAGGCCAGCAGGAACAGCGCGAAGATGCCCGCGACGACCGGCGACCGCCGGCCAAGGCCCGCCCACCGGGACAGGTGCCCGGCCTCGCCGCCCGCGTCGCGCACCAGGGTGATCACCGCGAACGCGCCGATCGTGGTCAGGCCGTACGAGGCCAGGTAGAACAGGCTGCTGGACAGCCCCGCGACGCTGGTCGCGATGACCGCGGTCAGCACGAACCCGGCGTGCGCGATCGATGAGTAGGCCAGCAGGCGCTTGACGTCGGTCTGGGTAATGGCGATGACCGCGCCCGCGACCATGGTGAGGATGGCGATCACCCACAGGGCCGGGCGCCAGTCCCAGGTCAGGTTGCCGAACGCGACGTAGAACACGCGCAGCAGCGCGCCGAACGCCGACACCACCGTGCAGGACGCCATCAGCGCGGTTATCGGCGTCGGCGCGCCCTGGTAGACGTCGGGCTTCCACCCGTGGAACGGCACCGCGCCGATCTTGAACAGCAACCCGACGCCGAGTAGCGCGATCCCGGCGTACAGCAGGGTCGAGTTGGCGTTGTTGGTACCCGCCTCGGACGCGATGGCCGACAGCCGGACCGAGCCCGAGAAGCCGTACAGCATCGCGACGCCGAACAGGAAGAACGCCGAGGAGTAGGCGCCGAGCAGGAAGTACTTCATGGCCGCCTCGTGCGAGAGCAGCCGGCGGCGCCTGGCCAGCCCGCACAGCAGGTACAGCGGCAGCGAGAGCACCTCAAGAGCCACGAACATGGTCAGCAGGTCGTTGGCGGCCGGGAACAGCAGCATCCCGCCGATCGCGAACAGCGTCAGCGGGAAGATCTCCGTGTGCGCGGCCCCGGCGACCAGGCCCTCGCTCTCCTCCTGGCTGCCCGGCGGCGCCGCGGCCTGCGCGGCGAACGGGGCGTTGCTGTTGTCCGCGATGAGCAGGACGCTGGCGAAGGCGAGGACCAGGATCGTGCCCTGGATGAACAATGTGGGGCGGTCCACCGCGACCGCGCCCATCGCGGCGATGTGGCCCGCGCCGCCGCTCGCGAAGATCTTGCTGGACGAGGCGACGACGATGGTCAGCACGAACGCGGCCAGCAGCGAGCCCAGGGTCAGGACCAGGTGCAGGCTCCGCCGCATGAAGCGCGGCGCGAACGCCTCCACCAGCACGCCCACGACCGCCGCGCCGAACACGATCAGCATCGGCGCGAGCTGGCTGTACTCGATGCTGGGCGGGCTGATCGCACCGGGGACCACGGCCGCGTGGAGCGCGCCGGCCCCGCGGGCGGCCGAGTCGGCCAGGACACCGGTCACGGGAGGTTTCCCTTCTGCGCGGCGGTCGTACTGTAGCCGGGGGCGGGGTGCGCGGGCACCGGGTCGGTCTCGTGCACCTGCGACATCGTGACCCGAACGGCGGGGTTGATGATGTCGAGCACCGGCTTGGGGTAGACCCCGACCCCGATGATCAGCACGATCAGCGGCGCCACGGCCAGCAGTTCGCGGGGCTTGAGGTCCTTCATCCCCTTCACCTGGTCACGGACCGGCCCGCCCGCCACGCGCTGGTACATCCACAGGATGTAGATCGCGGCCAGGATGATCCCCGCGGTGGCCACGATGGCGGGCAGCTTGTACCGGGAGAACGTCCCAAGCAGGACGAGGAACTCGCTGACGAAGGTGGACAGCCCGGGCAGCGAGAGCCCCGCCAGGCCGGAGATCAGGAATAGCCCGGCCAGCAGCGGCGCGACCTGCTGCACCCCGCCGAAGTCCGCGATGCGGTCCGAGCCGCGCCGGGTGATCAGGAACCCGGCCAGGATGAACAGCGCGCCCGTGGCGAACCCGTGGTTGACCATGTACAGCGTCGCGCCGGTCACGCCCTGGCTGGTCATCGCGAAGACGCCGAGCGCGATGAAGCCGAAGTGCGAGATCGAGGTGTAGGCGATCAGCCGCTTCATGTCGGCCTGGCCGATCGCGACGATGGCGCCGTACAGGACCCCGATGACGGCCAGCGTGATGACCAGCGGCGTGAAGTACTTCGCGCCCGTCGGGAACAGCTCGAAGCAGTAGCGCAGCATCCCGAACGTGCCGACCTTGTCCAGCACGCCGACCAGCAGCACGGCCGCCCCGGGCTGCGCGGACGCGGCGGCGTCGGGCAGCCAGGTGTGGAACGGCCACAGCGGGGCCTTGATCGCGAACGCGATGAAGAACCCGAGGAACAGCCACTTCTGCACGGTCGAGCTCAGCGACACGTTGATCAGCTCGCTGAACAGGAACGTCCCGTGGTGCCCGGTCGCGCCGCTGCGCGCCCCGTACACGTACAGCGCGATGATCGCGACCAGCATGAGCAGCCCGCCGAGCAGGCTGTAGAGCAGGAACTTGACCGCCGCGTACTGCCGCTTGCCCGTGCCGTAGCTGCCGATCATGAAGTACATCGGGACCAGCATGGCCTCGAAGAACACGTAGAACAGGAAGACGTCGGTGGCCGCGAAGACCCCGATCATCATCGTCTCCAGGACCATCATCAGCGCGAAGTACGTCTTGACGCTGTGCCGGCCGGACTCCGCGTCGTTCCACGAGGCGAGGATCACCACCGGCATCAGCACCGCGGACATCGCGATCAGCACCAGCGCGATCCCGTCCACGCCGAGCGCGTAGTGCACGCCGAACGCCGGGATCCACGAGTAGGTCTCGGTGAACTGGTAGTTAGGCCCGCCGATCTGGAACCTGACCGCGATGATGAGCACCACGACCAGCGTCACCAGCGAGAACGCCAGCGCCAGCCACTTGGCCAGCGCCTCCCGCGCCCGGACGTCAACCGCGGCGCTGTCCTGCGGCAACCGGGGGACCAGCATGATCACGATCGCGCCGAGCAGCGGGGCCGCGCCCGCGACCGTCAGCCAGGGAAAGCCGTTCACTAGAGCCTCACCAGCAGGAGCAGGAAGACCAGCACGACGGCGCCGGCGTACATGAACAGCGCGTAGGTGCGGACGAAGCCGGTCTGAGCCCGGCGGGCCCGCCCGGAGGTGCCGCCGACCAGAGCGGCGAGCGAGTTGACCAGGCCGTCCACGCCCTTGTTGTCGAAGTACACCGACAGCCTGGTCAGCCACTGCCCGGGACGCATCAGGACCGACTCGTTGAACGCGTCGCCGTACAGGTCCTTCCGGGCGGCGACGACCAGGGGGTTTCCTCGCGGCGCGGTCTCGGGCACCGGGACCCGGCCGTACATGACCCAGGCCAGGCCCGCGCCGGCCAGGGCGAGCACCAGAGCGATGACGCCCGGCAGGGTGAAGACGCCGTGCGAGGTGGGCGGCACCCCGGTGACCGGGCCGAGGAACTTCTCGAACCGCCGCCCGATGATCAGGAACCCGCCGGCGCCGACCGAACCCACCGCCAGCACAATCATGGGCCAGGTCATCACCGCGGGCGATTCGTGCGGGTGGGCAGCGGGATGCGCCTCCTGGGCCTGCGGCTCCTCGTCCTGCCACCGTGGCTTGCCGAAGAACGTCATCAGGACCATGCGGGTCATGTAGAACGCGGTGATCCCCGCGCCGAGGAGCGCGCAGGCCGCGAAGATCGGGCCGGCCGTGCCGCCCCGGTACCAGGCCGCCTCGATGATGCCGTCCTTGGTGAAGAACCCGGAGAACGGGTAGATCCCGATGATCGCGAGGTACGCGAGGATGAACGTGACGAACGTGACCGGCAGGAAGCGGGCCAGCCCGCCGTACCGCCGCATGTCCTGCTCGTCGTCCATGGCGTGGATCACGGACCCGGAGC
The DNA here is from genome assembly GCA_963795795.1 of uncultured Actinomycetes bacterium. Lineage (GTDB taxonomy): Bacteria > Actinomycetota > Actinomycetes > Streptosporangiales > Streptosporangiaceae > Palsa-504. The sequence continues at coordinate 28,745 of CAWCJS010000015.1, forward strand.
CGAGGAACAGCCCGGCCTTGAAGAACCCGTGCGCGAGCAGGTGCGCGATCGCGAACACGTAACCCGCCGGGCCGAGCCCGGCGCCGAGCGTCATGTAGCCGATCTGGCTCATGGTCGACCCGGCCAGGGACTTCTTGATGTCGTCCTTGGCGCAGCCGATGATCGCGCCCCACAGCAGCGTCACCGCGCCCACGATCGCGATGGCCAGCCGGGCGTCGGGGGTCAGGGCCAGGATCGGGTTGGACCGGACCAGCAGGTAGACCCCGGCGGTGACCATGGTCGCCGCGTGGATCAGCGCCGACACCGGGGTCGGGCCCTCCATGGCGTCGAGCAGCCAGGACTGCAGCGGCACCTGGGCGGACTTCCCGCAGGCGCCCAGCAGCAGGAGCAGCCCGAGCGCGGTGGCCACCCCGCTGCCCCCGGAGCGCACCGAGCCGAACACCCCGGTGAACGACACCGTGCCGAACTCGGCGAACATCAGGAAGATGGCCAGGGTGAGCCCGGCGTCGCCGACCCGGTTGACGACGAACGCCTTCTTCGCGGCGACCGCGGCCGAGTTCTTGAACTGCCAGAACCCGATCAGCAGGTAGGACGCCAGGCCGACGCCCTCCCACCCGATGTACAGGCCGAGGTAGTTATCGGCCAGCACGAGCAGCAGCATGGCGGCGATGAACAGGTTCAGGTAGCCGAAGAACCGCCGCCGGTCGCGGTCGTGGGCCATGTAGCCGACCGAGTAGATGATGATCAGCGAGCCGACCCCGGTGATCAGGAGCATGAAGCTGGCCGACAGCGGGTCCACCAGGATCCCCATGCTGACCTGGAAGCCGCCCACCGGGATGTAGGAGAACAGGTGCAGGTCCTGGCTGCGGTCGCGGTCCCCGAGGAGCGCGAAGAAGGCGATCACGGCGTAGACGAACGAGGCGACCGGCATGGCGACCCCGAGCAGGTGCCCCCATTTGTCGGTGCGCCGCCCGCCGACCAGGAGCACGACCGCACCGAAGATCGGGAAGGCGAGCAGCAGCCACGAGGCCCGCAGCACGCCAGTCGCCGCAATGGTGGTCACGTCGTCATCCCCTCAGTACTTGAGCAGGTTGGCGTCGTCCACCGACGCTGACCTGCGGGCCCGGTAGATCGCCATCAGGATCGCGAGGCCGACGACGACCTCGGCGGCCGCCACCACCATGACGAAGAACGCGATGACCTGGCCGTGCAGGTTGCCCCACATGTTGGCGAACGCGACGAACGCCAGGTTGCACGCGTTCAGCATGAGCTCAACGCACATGAAGATCACGATGGCGTTGCGCCGCACGAGCACGCCGACGCCGCCGATCACGAACAGGAGCACGGAAAGCGTGACGTAATAGACCGGGCTCATGATTCGGTCTCCCCTGCCTGGGTGAGCTCCCGCTCCAGGGCTTCGGCCGTAATCGCCACTCTTTCTTCAGCCGGAACGAACTGTGGTGCTTCTGTCACGTCGCGCGGGGACAGCACGGTGCTCACCGAAAGATCGGAGGTCGTGCCGTCGGGGAGCAGGGCGGGCCGGTCGGCGGCGTCATGCAGCGCGTAGACACCGGGCGGCGGATCGGGCGCCAGCTGGCCGCTGGCCAGCCGGCGCGCGGCGAGTTCCCGCTGCGTGGGCCGGGGTACCGTGCGCTCGCGGTGCGCCAGCACCATCGCCCCGAGCGCCGCCGTGATCAGCAGCGCCCCGGTGGCCTCGAATGGGAACACGTAGGTGGTGAAGATCAGCGTGGCGATCCCGGACAGGTTGCCCGTTCCGTTCGCCGCGGTCGCCGGGGCCGCGGGCCCGAGGGCGGCGTGCCCGATGCCCAGGACCAGTAGCACGAACAGGCCGATGGCGAACAGGCCCGTCCACTGGCGCTGGCCCTTGATGTTTTCCACGATCGAGTCCGACGAGCTGATGCCGATGAGCATCAGGACGAAGAGGAACAGCATGAGGACCGCGCCGGTGTACACAATGATCTGGACGAACGCCAGGAACGGCGCGCCCAGCATCGCGTACATCGTGGCCAGGCAGAGCATGACCACGGCCAGCATGATGGCGCAGTGCACCGCCCGCCTGACCAGGATCAAGGACACGGCGGCGCCCGACGAGACGATGGCGAGGATCCACCACACGATGTGCTGCGTGATGGCGTCGGCGTTGGGTCCTGCCGCGAAGACGTGGGTCATTGGCCCTCACCCCAATCCGGGTACGCCTCGCGGACCTCGGGCGGGGCCCACGACAGGGATTCGTCCGGGGAGTCGGCCGAGACCGCCGGGCCGGACGGCCCGCCCGGCCCGGCCATCCCGGGCGCGCCTAGGGCCGTCGCTGAGCCCGGCCGCGCCCAGGAGGTAGTAGTCCTTCTCGCGCTCGCCGAGGCGCATCGGGTGAGGCGGGGCCTCCATCCCGTCCGCCAGCGGGACGAGCAGCTGCTCCTTGGTCCAGATCAGGTTTTCCCGGCTGTCGTCGGCGATCTCGTACTCGTTGGTCATGGTCAGCGCGCGCGTCGGGCAGGCCTCGATGCACATGCCGCACAAGATGCACCGCAGGTAGTTGATCTGGTAGACGTGCCCGTACCGCTCGCCAGGCGAGAACCGGGCCTCCGGCGTGTTGTCCCGGCCCTCGACGTAGATGGCGTCCGCCGGGCAGGCCCAGGCGCACAGCTCGCACCCGATGCACTTCTCCAGCCCGTCCGGCCAGCGGTTGAGCTGGTGGTGGCCGTGGAACCGCGGCGCGGTCGGCTTCTTGACCTCCGGGTACTCGATGGTCTCGACCTTCCTGAACATCTCGTGGAAGGTGACCCCGAACCCCTTGACCGGGTTGAGGAAATCAAGCACCTGTGACCTCCTTGGGGGAGGTGCCCGTATTACTGAGCTCCGCCTCGGTCCCGACGCCGACGCCGTGGTAGTGCGGCAGGTCGAGCGGGGGCACCGGGAAGGCGGGTCCGCGAGCCTGACCGTACACCGACCCGGTGGCAGGCTCGGATTCGGCGGTCGCCGCGTACCTGGCGGCCCGTTGCTGGGCGGCGCTGTCCCACATCCAGGCCAGCGCCATGATGATCACGATGACGAAGCCGAACACCACGTACGGGGCCTTGTCGTGGGTGTCGAGCCGCCAGGCGCGCACGGTCGCGATCAGCAGGATCCAGACGATGGACACCGGGATGAGGACCTTCCAGCCGATGGCCATCAGCTGGTCGTACCGCACCCGGGGCAGGGTCCCGCGCAACCAGATGTAGCAGAACAGGATGATGAAGACCTTGATCAGGAACCACAACACCGGCCACCAGCCGCGGTTCGCGCTCGCCCACAGCGACAGCGGCCACGGCGCCCGCCAGCCGCCGAGGAACAGCGTGGTGGCCAGGGCGGCGACCGTGGTCATGTTGACGTACTCGGCGAGGTAGAACATCGCGAACTTCATCGACGAGTACTCGGTGTGATAGCCGGCGACGAGCTCGCCTTCGCCCTCTGGCAGGTCGAACGGCAGCCTATTGGTCTCGCCGACCATGGTGAACAGGTAGATCACAAACGAGACCGGCAGCAGCCACGCGTACCATTCGTGCTGCTGGGCACTCACGATCGCGCTGGTCGACAGGGAGCCCGCGTACAGGAACACGGCCACGAACGCGAGCCCCATCGCGATCTCGTAGCTGATCACCTGCGCGGCGGAGCGCAGCGCGCCGAGCAGCGAGTACGGCGACCCCGAGGCCCAGCCGGCCAGCACGATCCCGTAGACGCCGATCGAGCTCATCGCGAGCACCAGCAGGACCGCCACTGGCAGGTCAGCGACCTGCAGCGGGGTCTGGTGGTGGAAGATCGAGACCTCAGGGCCCCACGGGATGATCGCGAAGCTGACGAAGGCGGGAGCGGCCGACACGATGGGCGCGACGACGAACACCAGCTTGTCCGCGCTCCGCGGGACGATGTCCTCCTTGAGCGGCAGCTTGAGCGCGTCCGCGATCGGCTGCAGCAGGCCGAAGGGCCCGGCCCGGTTCGGGCCCGGCCGGTTCTGCATCCGGCCGATGACCCGGCGTTCCGCCCAGATCATGAACATGGTCGTCAGCAGCAGGAAGACGAAGACGATGCCGACCTTGAGCAGCACCAGCCACCAGATGAGCTGGTTGAAGTCGCTGAGCGTCGGGTTGGTCGCGGGCGCCGCGAGCAGGTGCTGCAGCGCCGCGTGGTCCGTCATTCCGGCCTCCTCAGCGTGACCGTGGCGCCATGCCCGGCGGCGAGTTCCGCGCGGATGGTCGAGCCGGCGTGCTCCGTCCTGGCCCCCTGGGGCAGCCCGGCGGACGGGAGCCAGACCACGTGGTCGGCCATCGGCACGACCTCGACCGGAACCGTCACCGAGCCCCGGTCCGTGGCCACGGTTACCTTATCGCCATCGGCCGCCCCGGCTTCGGCGGCGGTGGCCGCGGACATCCTGGCCACCACGGGCCTGGCCGTGCCGGCCAGCGCAGGCTCGCCGTCCTGCATCCGCCCGCTATCCAGCAGCTGGTGCCACGTCGCCAGCCTCACGTCGAGGACGCCTGACTCATCGAAGTGGTGGGCTGGAGGCGGGCCGGGCCACTCGCCGGTAACCGCGGGCGGCTCCGGGCGCGTGCCGCGCCAGGTGCCGAGCGCGGCGAGCTCCGCGCGCGCGGCCGCGGCGTCGGGCAGGCCCAGGTGCACGTCCATCTGGTCGGCGATCGCGCCGAGCACGTAGAGGTCGGTGCGGACCTCGGGGACGCTCAAGCGCCTCGGCCGAACGAGCCGCCGCGTCCTTCCCAGTTCACGAACGTCCCGGCCTTCTCGGCCACGGCGGCGACAGGGAATACCACGTCCGCGCGGTCGGTAACCGCGCTGGCCCGGAGCTCGATGCTGACCACGAAGGGCGACATCTCGATGGCGTGCAGCGCGGCCCCGGGATCGGGCAGGTCGGCGGGATCGACCCCGGCTACCACCAGGGCCCCGAGTTCACCATCGGCGGCGGCGAGTATCGCCGCGGTGTCGCGTCCCGGCCTGCCGGGTAGCGAACTCTTGCCCCAGGCCCTGGCCACCTCGGTGCGCGCCGCGGCGTCGGTCACCGGCCGCCCCATGGGCAGCATGCCCGGTAGGGCTCCCGCCTCGACGGCGCCCCGTTCGCCCGCCCGACGCGGAACCCAGGCGATCTGGGCGCCTGATGCGACCGCGAGCCTGGCCGCGGCCGCGAGCGCGCCCGGCACCTCGGCGAGCCGCTCGCCGACCAGGATCACCGCGCCTGGCGCCCGGAGCGCCTGCCCGCCCCGCTGCCACGCCTGCTCTGCCGGTTCCCCACTGGCCGGCTTCCAGCCGGGCGCGATGGCCGCGCCGCCGGCCGCGAGCGCGGTCAGCGCGCTTGCTTCGTCTCCCGGCATGGTGGCCAGCAGCTCACCGGACAGCTTGACCACGCCTGGGCTGGCCAGCGCCGCGATGGAGAACACCGGCAGGCGGCGGCGCCTGACCGCCTTGCGCAGGCGGAGGAAGACGATCGGGCGACTCGTCCTCCGGCTCGAATCCGGCCAGCAGCACGGCGGGCGCCTGCTCCAGGTCGGCGTAGCTGACGTCGATCCCGCGCCCGGCCACGCAGGCCGCGAGGAACTGCTCCTCCTCGGGCGAGTGCGGGCGAGCGCGCATGTCCACGTCGTTGGTGTCCAGGGCGACCCGGGCGAACTTCGCGTAGGCGTACGCGTCCTCCAGGGTCAGCCGGCCGCCGGTCAGCACGCCCACGCCCCGCGGTCCCGCCGGATCCGCGTCGCGGGCGGCGGCGAGCCCGGCGGCGGCCGCGGCCAGCGCGTGCGGCCAGGACGCCGGGACGAGCACCCCCCGCTCGTCCCGGACCAGCGGGGTGGTCAGCCGGTCGGGCTGGGTCGCGTAGGTGAACGCCCAGCGGCCCTTGTCGCAGTTCCATTCCTCGTTGACGGCAGGGTCTTCGCCCGCCAGGCGCCGCATCACCCGGCCGCGCCTGACGTCGGTCCGCTGCCGGCACCCGGCGGCGCAGTGCTCGCACACGCTCGGCACCGACTTCAGGTCGAACGGCCGGGACCGGAACCGGTACGCGGCGCCGGTCAGCGCGCCCACCGGGCAGACCTGCACGGTGTTGCCGGAGAAGTAGGAGTTGAACGGCTTGCCCTCGGCGGTGCCGATCATCTGCGCCGGGCCGCGCCCCAGGAAATCGATGAACGCGTCCCCGGCGATCTCCTCCGACGTCCTCGTGCACCGGGTGCACGAGATGCACCGCTCGCGGTCCAGCAGCACCTCGGTGGAGATGGCGACCGGCTTTTCGAAGGTCCGCTTCTCGTAGGTGAACCGGGTCTCGCCCTGGCCGTTGGACATGGCCTGGTTCTGCAGCGGGCACTCGCCGCCCTTGTCGCACATCGGGCAGTCCAGCGGGTGGTTGATGAGCAGGAACTCCATCACGCCGCGCTGCGCCTTCTCCGCGACCGCGGAGGTGAGCTGGGTCCGCACCACCATGCCCTCCGAGCACGGGGTGATGCACGCCGCCGGCGGCTTGTTCTGGCCCTCCACCTCGACCAGGCACTGCCGGCAGGCGGCGATCGGTTCGAGCAGCGGATGGTCGCAGAACCGCGGGATGGCGATGCCGAGCAGTTCGGCGGCCCGGATGATCAGCATGCCCTTCGGCACCGTGATCTCGAACCCGTCGATGGTGACGGTAACCGTGTCCTGCGTGGTCTGGACGGTCATGCCGTGCTCCCTGCTGTCCGCCCAGGGGGACGACCCCCCGGAGGCGCCGAGGCCTTCGGCCCATACGGTCGAGGCCGCCGGGTCGAAGGGGCAGCCGCCCTCCTTCTGGTGCTGCAGGAACTCGTCCCTGAAGTAGCGGACGGCGGAGGTGACCGGGCGGCGTCGCGCTGTCGCCGAGCGCGCAGAACGCGCGGCCGGTGATGTTGTTGCAGATGTCCAGGAGCTTCTCGAGGTCTTCCTCGGTGCCCTTACCGTGTTCCAGCTGCTCCAGGAGGCGGACCATCCAGAACGTGCCCTCCCGGCACGGCGTGCATTTCCCGCACGACTCGTGCTGGTAGAACTCGGTCCAGCGGAGCACCACACCGACGACGCAGGTCGTCTCGTCGAAGATCTGCACCGACCTGGTGCCGAGCGCGGACCCGGCGGCGGCGACCGACTCGAAGTCCAGCGGCACGTCCAGGTGCTGGTCGGTCAGTATCCCCGCCGACGAGCCGCCGGCGGTCCAGAACTTCAGGCGGTGGCTGCCCCGCATTCCGCCGGATAGGTCGAGTAGCTCGCGCAGCGTAGTGCCGAGCGGAGCCTCGTACGTGCCCGGCGTCGCCACGTGGCCGGACAGGTTGAAGATCCCGCACCCCTTGGACTTCTCGGTGCCCATGCCGGCGAACCAGTCGGCCCCGTTCAGCAGGATCGACGGCACGCTGGCGATCGACTCCACGTTGTTCACGTTCGTCGGGAGGGCGTACACGCCGGCCACGGCCGGGAACGGCGGCTTGTAACGTGGCAGCCCGCGCTTGCCCTCCAGCGAGTCCAGCAGCGCCGTCTCCTCGCCGCAGATGTAGGCTCCGGCTCCGGCGTGGATGATCACGTCCAAGTTGAACCCGGAGCCGAGGATGTCCTGGCCGAGGAAGCCGGCTTCGTACGCTTCCTGCACCGCGTGCCGCAACCGCCGGATGACGTGCAGCACCTCGCCCCTGACGTAGATGAACGCGTGGCTGGCCCCGATCGCGTACGCGGCGATGGCCGCGCCCTCGATGAGCGTGTGCGGCGTGGCCATCATCAGCGGGACGTCCTTGCAGGCGCCCGGTTCGGATTCGTCCGCGTTGACGACCAGGTAGTGCGGCTTGGTGTCGCCTCGCGGCAGGAAGCCCCACTTCACGCCGGTCGGGAAGCGGCCCCGCCGCGGCCGCGCAATCCGGAGCTCTTCACGATCGCGGTGACCTCGTCGGGCGCCATGCCGAGCGCCTTCGGCAGCGCCTGCCAGCCGCCGGCCCGCCGGTACCCGTCGATGGTGAAGATGTCGGGCTGGTCCCAGTCCGCGGTCAGCACCGGGGTCAGGGTGTCGGTCACCGCGGCTCCTTCCCTTGCTCGCCCGCCGGGGCAGGCTCCGGAGCGGTCCAGGCGTGCTGCTTGGCGATCTTGAGGCCGAGCAGGTCGGCCGGTCCGGCGGCCGGGCCGTCGGTGGCCTGGTCGTCGTTGAACCCGGCCAGGATCCGGGCCGCCTCGCGCCAGGTGACCAGCCGCCCCGGGCCCCGGGTCGGGGTCACCTGGTTCCCGGCGCGCAGGTCGTCGGCGAGCTTGCGGGCGGACTGCGGTGTCATGTTGTCGAAGAACTCCCAGTTGACCATCATGACCGGTGCGTATACGCAGGCGGCGTTGCACTCGATGTGCTCGAGGCTGACCTGGCCGTCTTGTGTGGGCTCGTCGTCTGGCACGCCTAGGTGCTCGCGGAGTTCGGCGAGTATCTGGTTGCCGCCCAGGACCGCGCACACCGCGTTGGTGCACACGCCGACGTGGTACTGGCCGACCGGGCGGCGCTTGTACATGGTGTAGAAGCTGACTACCCCGGTGACGTCGGTCTCGGTCAGCCCGAGCTTGTCCGCACAGTACTCAATGCCGTCCGCGGAGACGTAGCCCTCTTCGGCCTGGACGAGATGGAGCAGCGGAAGCAGCGCCGACCTCGAGCCCGGGTACTTGACGATGATCTGCGCCGCATCCGCGTCGAGCCGCGCGCGCACCTGGTCGCTGAACGGCATTACCGGTCCACGCCTCCCATCCCCAAAAGGGCGGAGCGTCGATGCGGAACCGGACGTTGGCGCCGACGGCGAGAAGATCGATCGATCACCTGTCCACGCCTCCCATCACGGGGTCGATGCTCGCGATCGCGGGGATCAGGTCGGCCAGGAAGCCGCCTTCGCAGATCGCGGCGACCGACTGCAGGTGCGTGAACGACGGGTCGCGGAGATGCACGCGGTAAGGCCTGGTCCCGCCGTCGCTCACGACGTGCGCGCCCAACTCACCACGGGGAGACTCGATAGCCGCGTACGCCTGTCCGGCCGGTACCCGGAACCCCTCGGTGATCAGCTTGAAGTGGTGGATGAGTGCCTCCATGGACTGGCCCATGATGTGCGCGATGTGCTCGGGTGAGGGGCCGAGGCCGTCAGGGCCCAGCGACAGTTGGGCCGGCCAGCCGATCTTGGCGTCGCGGATCATGACCGGATCGGTCGCGCGGCCGCCCGGGCCGCGGGCCGCCAGCCGGTCAACGCACTGCTTGATGATCTTCAGCGACTCGCTGATCTCGTCCATCCTGATCAGGTACCGGCCGTAGGCGTCGCACGTATTGGTTACCGGCACGTCGAAGTCGTAGGTTTCGTAGCCGCAGTACGGCTGGGACTTGCGCAGGTCCCAGGGCAGCCCGGTCGCCCTCAGCATGGGGCCGGTCACGCCGAGCGCCATGCAGCTCGCGAGGTCCAGGTAGGCGACGCTCTTGTTCCGGCCGATGAAGATCGGATTCGCGTCGATCAGCGTGCGCAGGTCGTGCACGAGCCCCGGCGCCATAGACAGGAACGCCGTGATCGCCTCGAGCCCGCCGACCGGCAGGTCCTGCGCCACTCCGCCGGGCCTGATGAAGGCGTGGTTCATGCGCAGGCCGGTGATCAGCTCCAACAGGTCGAGGGCACGTTCGCGCAGGCGCGCGCCCTGCGTATAGATCGTGGTCGCCCCTAGTTCCAAGCCCATCGGGGCGATCCCGCCCAGGTGCGAGGTGACCCGGTTGAGCTCCAACATCAGGACCCTGATGATCTGGGCGCGCTCGGGTATCCGGTCCTCGATGCCTAGCAGGCGCTCAACCGCGAGGCAGTAGGCGGTCTCGTTGAAGATCGGCATCAGGTAATCCGCCCTGGTGCAAAACGTGACGCCCTGCGTCCAGGTGCGGTACTCCATGTTCTTTTCGATGCCGGTGTGCAGATAGCCGATGGCCGGGCGGATCTCCACGACGGTCTCGCCCTCGAGGGTCAGGATCAGCCGGAGGACACCGTGAGTGGACGGATGCTGCGGGCCCATGTTGACCACGATCCGCTCGCCGCTCTCCCAATCCCCGGCCTCGTTCGCCGCGGCGATGATCTCGTCCCAGTCCTCGCCGGAGACCGTGTACACGCGACCCTCGGCGGCTTCGGCGTCGCTCGCCCCCGCCGCCGCGTGCGGCATGCTGCTCGTCATGAGTAGTGCCTCCGGTCCTCGGGCGGGGGGATCTTGGCGCCGCGGTACTCGACGGGGATGCCGCCGAGCGGGTAGTCCTTGCGCTGCGGGTGGCCCTTCCAGTCGTCCGGCATCTCGATCCTGGTCAGCGCAGGATGCCCGTCGAAGATGATGCCGAAGAAATCCCAGGTCTCCCGCTCGTGCCAGTTGCAGGTCGGGTACACGCTGACCAGAGACGGAACGTGCGGATCCGCATCAGGCACGCTCACCTCCAGGCGCACCCGGCGGTTGTGCGTGATGGACAGCATGTGGTACACCGCGTGCAGTTCACGTCCGACCTCTTCCGGGTAGTGCACACCGGATACTCCGCTGCACAGCTCGAAGCGCAGGTCAGGGTCGTCGCGCAGCTTCGCCGCCACCTCGGGCAAACGTTCCCTGCGGACGTAGAAGGTCAGCTCGCCGCGGTCCGCGACCACGCGCTCGATGGCGTCGGAGAAGCCGAGCCCGCCGGCCTGCAGCGCGTCGCCGAGCGCATCGGCGACCTCGTCGAAATAGGAGCCGTACGGACGGGGGCTCTCGATCGCGCGCGCCCTGTGTACCCTGAGCAGCCCGTAACCTGAGGTGTCCGGGGTGTCCTGCACGCCGAACATGCCCGTTCGTTCGACCGGCGCGCTTAGCCGCGCCTGGCCGAGCCGGGCGGCCAGGTCGCCGTCTGCCTCGGCCGCCGCAACATCAGCCGACGGAGGCTTAGGGCCCTGCGGCGCCTCGGATCCGCCGGTTTCCTCAGGGCCTGCTTTCGGTGTCTCCTCAGGTCCGCTCACAGCGAGGACCCCTCGGGCGAGGCGATGTGCAGCGGCCGGATGGCGAGCCGCGCCTCCTCCAGCTCGGTGATCTGCCGCTCGCGGTCCGCGCCGAGCTTCATGTTTATGATCTTGTCGTGCAGCTTGACGATCGAGTCGAGCAGCATCTCGGGACGTGGCGGGCAGCCGGGCAAGTAGATGTCCACCGGCACGATGTGGTCGACGCCCTGCACGATCGCGTAGTTGTTGAACATGCCGCCGCTGGAGGCGCACACGCCCATCGAGATGACCCACTTGGGGTCCGACATCTGGTCATAGATCTGCCTGAGCACCGGCGCCATCTTCTGGCTGACCCGGCCCGCCACGATCATCAGGTCTGCCTGCCGCGGGGTGTTTGACGCACGTTCCATGCCGAACCTGGCCAGGTCGTGCTTTGGGCTGCCGGTCTGGAACAGCTCGATGGCGCAGCAGGCCAGGCCGAACGTGGCCGGCCACACCGACCGGGCCCGGGCCCAGCCGGCCAGCTTCTCCACCGAGGTCAGCAGCACGCCGCTCGGCAGCTTCTCTTCAAGACCCATGGTTAATCCCACTCCAGGCCGCCGCGGCGCCAGATGTACGCGTACGCGACCAGCACGGTGATAACGAAGGTCACCATTTCGACCAGGCCGAAGGAGCCTAGCTTGTTGAAGGTGACCGCCCAGGGATACAGGAAAATGATCTCGATGTCGAACACGATGAACAACATCGCGGTCAGGTAGTACTTGACCGGGATCCTGCCCCCGCCCGGCGGGCGCGGCGTCGGCTCGATGCCGCACTCGTAGCTTTCCAGCTTGGCCCTGTTCCACCGCTTCGGGCCGGCCAGCACGCCCATGACCACGGAAAACGTAGCGAAGCCAGCCGCGAGCACGGCGAGCACAAAGATCGGAACGTACAGCCTCATCGATCGTTCCTCCCTTCATCGGCCGAATGCCAACCCCTTATCCTAGGGACACCTGGCATGACCACTCACTCTGGGTTAGGGGCGAGCCTCGACAGGCCGTTGATCAGCCGGTCTGCCGCGTCTCCCCGCGGATCGGTCAGGTTGGCGAGCAGTTTGATGACGAACCGCATCAGCGCAGGCCGCGACATGCCGTGCTTGGTCGCGAAGCGCATGAGCCCCGGCCGGCCGATCGCCTTCACGAACACGCGGCCCAGCGCGTAGTAGCCGCCGTAGGTGTCCGCCAGTGCCTGCGGGTACCCGGCCAGCACCCGCTCGGTCTCCGCCCGCCGCGCCCGGGCCAGCGCCTGCGCGATGGTCCGGGCCAGGATCTCGCCCGACTCCATCGCGTAGGCGATCCCCTCGCCGTTGAACGGGTTCACCATGCCGCCGGCGTCGCCGGCGAGCAGCAGCCCGTTGAAGTAATGCGGGGTCCGGTTGAAGCCCATGGGCAGCGCCGCGCCCCGGATCGGCTGGGTGCGGTTGGCCTCGGTGAAACCCCATTCGGCCGGCATTCCCTCCAGCCACTTCCGCAGCAGGGCGTGGTAGTCGGTGTGACCGAAGGCGGCGCTGGTGTTCAGCAGGCCGAGGCCGACGTTGGACGTCCCGTCGCCCATGCCGAAGATCCACCCATACCCGGGCAGCAGCCGGTCGCCGTCCCACAGGTCAAGCCAGGACTCCAGGTAGTCGTCGTCGTGCCGCGGCGTCGTGTAATAGGTGCGGACCGCCACGCCCAGCGGGCGGTCGTCGCGCTTGCGCAGGCCCATGGCCACCGACAGCCGCGACGAGTTGCCGTCCGCCGCGACCACCACCCTCCCGGCGTAGGTGCGCTCGTCCTGCTCGCCGACGGGCTTACCGATCACACCAGTGATCCGGCCCGTTCGGTCATCGAGGACGGGGCCGGTGACGGTGACGCCCTCGAGCAGCCGCGCGCCGGCCTGCTCGGCTCGCCGGGCCAGCATCTCGTCCAGGTCGGTCCGGGGCCGGACCAGGCCGTAGCCAGGGTAGCTGGACAGTTCCGGCCACAGCAGTTCCAGCCGCTGGCCGGCGCCGATCACGCGCAGGCCCTTGTTCCGGACCCAGCCGTCCTGCTCGCTGACGCTGATCCCCATCCCGACCAGCGCCTTGACCCCGCGCGGCGTCAGGCCGTCGCCGCAGACCTTTTCCCTCGGGAACCTGGACTTCTCCAGGAGCAGGACGTCGAGCCCGGCCTGGGCCAGGTAGAAGGCGGTAGTCGAACCGGCCGGGCCTGCGCCGACGACGACGACGTCCGCCTCGTCGGCGGGGCGGCGCGGGACGGCACCGCGCCCGTTGCTGGCGCGGCCGGCCGGGGGGTGGTGCTCGGTCACGTGATTAGATCCCGGGGGTGTCTTGTGAACGGCTTCACAAATTCTTTGCCTTTATTTTAGTCCCGTCGGGACGCGGCGTTCCGCCGGGTTATCGGCGGCGCGCGACGTGCACGGCGACCACGCCCAGGCTCAGGTCGCGCCAGCGCACCGCGGACCAGCCCGCCGCCTCGATGATGCCGGCCAGCTCACGCTGAGCCGGCCAGTCCGCGATCGACTCGGCCAGGTACTCGTAGGCCTCGGGGTTGCGGGCCGTCCGCCGGGCGATCGCGGGCAGGACATGGATCAGGTAACGCCGGTAAAGCATATCGAGGGGGGCCATCGTGATCGCGCTGAACTCGCACACCACCAGCCGCCCGCCGGGCCGGGTCACCCGGCGCATCTCGGCCAGCGCCGTGCTGGGACTGGCCACGTTCCGCAGCCCGAACGAGATCGTCACCGCGTCGAAGGAGGAGTCGCGGAACGGCAGGCGCAGCGCGTCACCCGCCACGAACCCAAGGCGCCCGCCGTCTTCCGGCGGCCCGCTGACCGCCTCGCTCCCCTGCCTGGACTGCCCGACGCGGAGCATACCCAGGGAGAAATCGCAGGCCACGCAGTCGGCGCCGGTCTCGGTGAAGCTCAGCGAGGAGGTACCCGTGCCCGCGGCCAGATCGAGCACGCGGTCACCCGGGCGCGCGCCGGTGATCCGCGCCACCGCGCGCCGCCACAACCTCACCTGGCCCGCGGACAGGATGTCGTTCAGCAGGTCGTAGCGCCCCGCGATGGCGTCGAACATCGCCGCCACCTCGCCGGGTCGCTTGTCTAGATCGGCGCGGACCCTTCCTGCCATCCCCCCACCCTACGGGCCTACAGGAGCGGGGGGCGCTCCCACGGCTCGCCGAGCACGTGCTGTGCGAGGAAGGCGAAGACGGTCTCGTACCAGATCCGCGCGTTCCCGGGGGTCAGGATCCAGTGGTTCTCGTCGGGGAAGTACAAGAACTTGGCCTCGGCGCCGTAGCGGGACAGATCCCACCACAGCCGCAGCGCCTCGCCGACCGGGACCCGGTAGTCCTTGTCGCCGTGGATCACGAGCATCGGCGTCCGGATCCGCGCGATGTGCCGGTTGGGCGAGTTCGCCTCGTACATCTCGGGCTCGGTCAGCGGGTCGCCGAACTGCGGCCGCCAGAACATCGGATGGTCCGTGGTGCCGAACATCTGGTCGAGCGCCCACAGCCCGGCGTGGCTCACGATCGCCTTGAAGCGGTCCGTGTGTCCCGCCATCCAGTTCGCCATGTACCCGCCGTAGGATCCGCCCATCATCGCCACCCGGTCCGCGTCGATGTCCGGGCGGGCTAGCGCGGCGTCGGTCGCGGCCATGATGTCGGCGCACGGCCTGGTCCCCCAGTCGCGGTGGCCGCGGGCGATGAACGCCTGGCCGTATCCGGTGGACAGCGCCGGGTCCGGCAGCAGGACGGCGTAGCCGCGGGCCGCCATCAGCCATGGATTCCACCGCCAGGCCCAGGAATTCCAGCTGTTCATCGGGCCGCCGTGCACCCAGAGCAGCAGCGGGGCCGGCTCGTCCGCCGACGCCGCCTCCGGCAGCACGAGCCAGGACCGGACCGGGTGGCCGTCATCGGCGGTCGCCTCGACCTCCTCCAGCCGTCCCGGCAGGGTGAGCGGGGTGCCCGGGCAGGGCAGCGCGACCGGACCGGCGTCGGCGGCGGCGGGCTCCAGGTCGATCCTGACCGGAGTCGGCGGTGAGTCCACCGCGGCCCGCAGGGCGTACAGGTACCGGCCGTCCGGCGCGGGATTCAGGTCGCTGTACGCGGCGTCATCGCGGGTCACCCGGCTGACCTCCCCGGTCGCCACGTCCACGCGGAACACCGGCCGCCGGCCGGTGTCGTCGGCCACGAAGTAGATCGCCCGGGAGTCGTGGGACCAGGCCGGCTCCACCGGCCACCGGTCCAGGCCGGGCAGCAGGTCGCGGCCCGACTCGCCGGCCGCCCCCGGGCCGTTGTTCTCCAGTACGACCAGCGTGACGTCCATGGGCTCCGCCGCGGTCTGCTGCCTCTCCCGCTGGCAGGCGATGAGCCGGCCGTCCGGCGAGACGCGCGGGCCCTCGAAGCTGTACTCGGGCACGCTGAGCAGTACCCGGCGCTTCCCGGTGGCCACGTCGATCGTCACCAGCTCGGCGTGCGACTGCCCGGCGGGATCCCAGTGCCACCAGCCGGTGATCACCGAGGCGCCGTCCGGCGACAGGTCGAAGTGCTGCTCGTCCAGCGCCCGTCCCGGCTCCGGGGTCAGGTCACGCAGTCCGGTTCCCTCCGGCTGGCCGACGCTGGCCCGTTCCGCCTCCGCAAGGCGCTCGGGCTCGACGGCGAACAGCCGGAGCTGGTCGGGCCCCAGGTCATGATCCCAGAACCTGACCGGTGCCGACTCGTGCAAGATGGCGGTCACCCCGGCGTCGCCGCGCTCCTTGCGCAGCTTTTCGTCGTCCGCGACCGTGCTATCTCCCGGGGGACTACCCCCCGGAGACCCCCCGTCTGGGAGGACTGCCCGTCCCCCTAGACCCCCCCTGGCCCGGACCGGCCGAGGGCAGCACCGGCGATGACACCACGACGGTCCCGGCGTCGCTGGCCACCTCGGCGGCCGCCACGCCGCCGGGCAGGGTGGCCACGATCCTGGCCTCGCCACCGCCGGGGGGAAGCAGCCACAGCGCGGCGACGTCGCCGGGCGCGGCGCCCGGGCGCGCCTGGTTCCCGCCGGGATCCGGCCGCCGGGACGTGAAGATCAGCGAGCCGTCAGGCAGGAACCGCGGGCTGGCCTCGCCCTCCGCGGACCGGGTCAGCCGGCGGGCCGGACCTCCCTGCGGGTCGATCCGCCAGATGCTGGTCAGGTACTTCTTCCCGTCGGCGCTCAGCGTCTGGACCGGCGCGGCGAGCCAGCTCCCGTCCGGCGCCAGCCGCAGCCCCGCGGCCCGCGGTATCGCCACGAAGTCCTTCAGGTCATGGAACGGGGTGTCAGTGCTCACGGGGCCTCCTCGGCAAGCTCGCGTCAGACCATACCCGGCTGGCGGCTGGGCTAGCTGGCGTCGGTGATCATGCCGCCGCCGACCGTGGCGTTGGTCCCCTCGTCGATCACGATCAGGCCTCCGGTGGCGCGGTTCCTCGCGTAGGTGTCGCAGAAGATGGGCTGGGTGAGGCGGAGCCGGACCCGGCCTATCTCGTTCAGGCCCAGCTGGGCGGCGGACTCGTCGCGGTGCAGGGTGTTCACGTCGATCCGGTAGTGCAGGTCGGTCACGATGGCCTTGACCGTGCGCGAGGTGTGCTTGACGATCACCCTGCTGCGCGGGGCCAGCACGGTCTCGGAGGACATCCAGCAGACCATCGCCTCGATGTCCTGGGCGACGTGGGGCCGGTTGTTGGGCCGGCAGATCATGTCGCCGCGGGAGATGTCCACGTCGTCGTCGAGGAGCAGCGTCACCGACATCGGCGGGAACGCCTCGGGCACGGCGGTCCCGGCCGCCTCGATGCCGCGTATCCGGGTGGTGAAGCCGGAGGGCAGGTGCATCACCTCGTCGCCCGGCTTGAGCACGCCGCCCGCGACCTGCCCAGCGTAGCCGCGATAGTCGTGCAGCGCGGCGTCGGTGGCGGCGTGCGGCCTGATGACGTATTGCACGGGGAACCGGACGTCGATCAGGTTGCGGTCCGACGCGATGTGCACGTGCTCCAGGTGGTGCAGTAGCGACGGACCGTCGTACCAGGTCATGTTGGCGGAGCGGTCGACCACGTTGTCCCCGTGCAGCGCGGAGATCGGCACGAAGGTCAGGTCGCCGATGTCCAGCCGGGCCGCGAACGCCGAGAAGTCCGCGCAGATCCGCTCGAAGACCTCGGCGCTGTAATCGACGAGGTCCATCTTGTTCACGGCGAGGACCATGTGCGGTACCCGCAGCAAGGTGGTCAGGAACGCGTGCCGCCGCGACTGCTCGGTGAGCCCGTGGCGGGCGTCGACCAGGACGACCGCGAGGTCGGCCGTGGACGCGCCGGTCACCATGTTGCGCGTGTACTGGATGTGCCCGGGGGTGTCCGCGATGATGAACTTCCTGCGCGGGGTCGCGAAGTACCGGTAGGCGACGTCGATCGTGATGCCCTGCTCCCGCTCGGCCCGCAGCCCGTCGGTGAGCAGGGCGAGGTTGGTGTAGTCCTCGCCCCGGTCCCGGCTGGTCCGCTCGACCGCTTCCAGCTGGTCGGCGAAGATCGACTTGGTGTCGTAGAGCAGCCGCCCGATCAGCGTCGACTTGCCGTCATCGACCGACCCGGCGGTCGCGAAGCGCAGAATATCCATTCGGGGGGCAGGGGGGTCGTCCCCCCCGAGCTAACAGCGTCCATCAGAAGTACCCCTCGCGCTTGCGGTCTTCCATGGCTGCCTCGCTGGCCCGGTCATCGGCCCTGGTCTGGCCGCGCTCGGTAATCCGGGTCGCCGCCACCTCCCCGATCACCTCCGGTACCGTCGCGGCCGAGGACGAGACGGCCCCGGTGCAGGTCATGTCGCCGACCGTCCGGTACCGGACGGTCGCGGCGAACAGCGGCTCATCCTCGCCCCTGGTCACGTACGGGCTGTCGGCCAGGAGCAGGCCGTCCCGTTCGAACACCTGCCGTTCGTGCGCGAAGTAGATGGACGGCAGCTCGAGGCCCTCCCGCTCCACGTAGGTCCAGATGTCGAGCTCGGTCCAGTTGGACAGCGGGAACACGCGGATGTGCTCGCCGCGCCGCAGCCGGGTGTTGTACACGTTCCACAGTTCCGGCCGCTGGTTCTTCGGATCCCACTGGCCGAACTCGTCGCGGAAGGAGAACACCCGCTCCTTCGCCCTGGCCTTCTCCTCGTCCCGCCGGGCGCCGCCGAACAGCGCGTCGAACCGGTATTCCTCGATCGCGTCGAGCAGGGTCACGGTCTGCAGCCGGTTCCGGCTCGCGTGCCGGCCGGTCTCCTCGGTCACCCGGCCCGCGTCGATGGATTCCTGCACCGAGGCCACCACCAGCCGTACGCCGAGCTCGGTCACCCGGCGGTCGCGGAACGCGAGCACCTCGGGGAAGTTGTGCCCGGTGTCGACGTGCATGACGGGGAACGGGATCCGCGCGGGCCAGAAGGCCTTCGCCGCGAGGTCCAGCATCACGATCGAGTCCTTGCCGCCGGAGAACAGCAGCACCGGCCGCTCGAACTCGGCGGCGACCTCCCGCATCACGTGGATGGCCTCGGCCTCGAGCACGTCGAGCTGGGACAGCTGGTAATCAGGGCGCATTCGTGACTTCCCGGATCGCTTGCAGGAGCGTGCCCGCGAGGGCGGGCCGACAGACCAGGATATCCGGCATCCTCAGGTCGGCCTGGTTGTAGGCGAGCGGGGACCCGTCGACGCGCGAGGCGTGGAATCCGGCCGCCCGCGCCACGGCCACGGGCGCGGCGGTGTCCCATTCGTAGAAGCCGCCGGCGTGGACGTACGCGTCAGCCTCACCGTAGACCACAGCAGCCACTTTAGCCCCGGCTGATCCGAGGGGAACCAATTCAGCACCAATAAGATCGGAAATGCCATAAACGAGCTGCGGCGCGCGGCTCCGGCTGACCACGATCCGCACCGGGCCGTTCCCACCGCGGCCGACCGGCGGTCCGGCGGGAGCGGCCGTGGACAGCACCCTGGCCTGGGCCGGGAGGGCGACCGCGCCTGCGGTCAGCCCGCCCGTGGTCAGCCCGCCCGTGGTCAGCCCGCCCGTGGTCAGCCCGCCCGTGGTCAGCCCGCCCGTGGTCAGCCCGCCTGCGGCTTCCCAGAGGGCCACGTGCACGGCCCAGTCGGTACGCCCGGGCTCGCCGAATTCGCTGGTCCCGTCCAGCGGGTCGACGATCCAGACCCGGCTGGCCGCCAGTCGTGCCGGGTCGTCGGCCCCCTCCTCGGAGAGGACAATGTCGCCCGGGCGGCGGGCCGCGAGCTCGGTGGTGAGGAACTCGTGCGCCAGCCGGTCACCCGCCTTGCGGAGCAGGTCCGGCTCGCCGCCCCGGTCGCGCAACTGGACCAGCCGCCGGCCCGCCTCGACCGCCAGCTCCCGGGCCACGGCGTGGTCGTCCGCCCTCACGGCGCCGGGTCCTCGGCCTGGTCGGTGTGGTAGGTGTTCTGGGCCACGGCCAGGCCATTGACGATCAGGGTTTCGGTGGCGTCGGCGCAGCGGTCGAGCAGGAACGGGAGCTCCTTGCGTTCCGCGGCGGAGAAATCGCGCAGCACGAAGGCGGCGGGATCCATCCGGCCCGGCGGCCGGCCGATCCCGAACCTGACCCGGTAGTAGTCGCGCGTCCCCAGCGCCTGCGTGATCGAGCGGAGTCCGTTGTGGCCGTTCTCGCCGCCGCCGAACTTCAGCCGCGGGACGCCGAACGGCAGGTCGAGCTCGTCGTGGACGACCACCAGCCGTTCGGGCGGGAGCTTGTAGAACGCGGCCAGCGCCGAGACCGGCCTGCCGGACAGGTTCACGTAGGTCCGGGGCCAGGCCACGGTGACCGGAACCTCGCCCAGCCTGACCTCCGCGATGTCGTTGCCCGACCGGTGGGCCTTGAAGCGCGTGCCTGGCCCGCCGGCCCGCTCGGCCAGCAGGGCCGTCACCATATGGCCGACGTTGTGCCTGTTGCCCGCGTACTCCGGTCCCGGGTTGCCGATGCCGACGATGAGCCAGCGTTCCCCGGTCAGCCGGCCTGCTCCCCTTCGCCGGCCGCCGCCCACGGCCTCAGGCACCTCGGGCGCCTCGGCCTCGGGCTCTTCGGCTCGGCGGACTGCCCGACCACGTGCACGACCAGCACCTCGGGGTCGGCCTGCAGGCTGACCCCGCGCGGCAGCACCAGGTCCCTGGCGTGCACCATCGACCCGATCTCCATGCCCTCTACGTCGATGTCGATGGCCTGCGGGATGTTGGTCGCCTCGGCTTCCACCGAGATCTGCACGAGCTGCTGCTCAAGCAGGCCGTCGGGAGCGATGTTCCCGATCACCCGGATGGGGACCTCGATGGTGACCTTCTCGCCCCGCCGGACCAGGATGAGGTCGACGTGCTCGATGATGCCCTTGATCGCGTTGCGCTGCACGGCCTTGGGCAGGGCGATCTCGCTGCCGTGCTTGAGGCCCTCCAGGCGCAGCAGCACGTTCGGGGTCTTCAGCGCCATCATCAGGTCGTGGCTAGGCAGGCTCAGGTGGCGGGTTTCCGTGCCGTGTCCGTAGAGCACGGCGGGCACCCGGCCCTCGCGGCGGAACTGGCGGGCGGCGCCCTTGCCGAACTCGTCACGAGTCTCGGCGGCGATGCGGACCTCGGGCACGGCTAATACTCCTGTCTATCTCGCAATGCGAGTTCGAAGTGTAGCCGACAAAGCCGCCAGATGCGGATGGCCGACCCGGCAACTGCGGTCACCGAGCCGGCCATGCCGACCACGTCTTACGGTTTTTGAACGAGAACCCTGATCGTGCCGCGCCTCACGGGCTGGGCATGTCCTCGGGCTCTTCTCCCTCTTCGTCGTCCTCGTCGTCGTCGTCGTCGTCTTCGTCGTCCAACTCCTCGTCGTCGTCGTCGGACTCGCTCGCCTTCAGCACCCAGAGCTCTTCGAGCTCATCGATGCTGACCAGCTCCTCGGCGACGGCTGAATGTGCCATGTTGGTCCTCTCACTTACCTGGCCCCCGGAGCCAGAAGGATAAGAAAAGCGGGGCAGACGCGCAGCATCGTATCGGGCGGGGCACCCGCCCAGAGGGCGTCTCAGGAAATGCTGGACGTCAGATGTTCTGTCCCCGTATCTCCGCCGCTTGAGCGCTGTCGCCGAGGTCATCGAAGGCCGCTGCGGCCTGGGCCCACGACTCTTTTGCCTCGGCCACCAAGCCGGTGCGGGCCTGGGCCCGGCCGAGATCCCGCAGCGTGACCGCCTGCCGGTACCGGCTGCCCGCGGCCTGGTGACTGGCCAGCGCCTGCCGCAGGCAGTCAAGCGCCTCCGGGTCGCGGCCGAGGGACGCATAGCACCGCCCGAGCCAGTACCGGGCGTACCCGGTCCCGTCCGCGTGGCCGATCTCGGCGAAGGCCAGCAGGGCCTGCTCCAGGTAGCCGATCGCCTCGGTGGCGCGATCCAGGCCGAGCAGCACGTCGCCCAGGTTGACCAGGTCCACGCCCTCGCCGAGCCGGTAGCCCACCTCCCGGTTCAGGTCGAGGGCCCGGAGCAGCAGCTCCAGGGCCTCTTCTCTCTTGCCCAGCGCGCGGTACGCGTCGGCTAGGTTGTTCGCCGCCTGCGCCTCGCCTATCCGGTCGCCGATCTCGCGCCGGATCGATAGCGCCTGTTCCAGGCAGCCGATGCTGTCGCTGTCTCCGGTAATCCCGAGCGCGTAACCCAGGTTGTTCAGCACCCACGCCTCGCCCTGGCGGTTGCCGAGCCGCCGGGCGCTGTCCAGCGCGATGCGGTGCGTGCTGATGCAGTCCACCCAGTTGTTCCGGCTCTGAAAGACGACGAACAGGGGCGCCGGGAGACGCCAGGCGACGTCGTGCAGACCGGACGAGGACGCCTGACGGGTCGCGGCCACCACGTTGACGCGTTCGCTGTCGTACCAGGACAGGGCCTCGTCGGCCGTGGTGAAGGTCAGCGGCGCAGGATCGGCGTCGCCCCGTTTCGCCGGCTCGAGCGGCACGTTGTAGCGGTGGGGCGCCACCGCGGTGGCCGCCGCGTCCGACGTGCGCATGTACCAGCGGAGCAGCCGGCCGATGGCGGCGCCCCGGGCTGACTCGGACAGATCAGCCATCGCTCGTTCGGAAGAATAGACGCGCAGCAGATCGTGGAACTTGTACCTGTCCGTGGACGTGGATTCCAGCAGGCGCGCGTCTACCAGGGCTTCGAGCGCGGTGGCGGCCAGGTACTCCCGGGTGCCGAACAGCGCGGCGGCGGCCGCAGCCGAGACGGAAGGCCCGGGCCACAGGCCCAGCAGGCGGAACGCGTCGGCCGGGGCAATGCCGTCCGGCTGGGCACTGGCGGACAGGGCGGCGAAGCTGACCTGGAAGCTGGCGCGGACGGCCAGGTCGCCCACGCTCAGCTCGTCGAGCCGCCGCTGCTCGTCGCGGAGCCGGTTGGCCATCGCCGCGATCGTCCAGCCGCTCCGCGTGGCCAGCCGCGCCGCGCAGATCCTGATGGCCAGCGGCAGGCCGGCGCAGGCCAGCAGCACCTCGGCGGTGGCTTCGGGTTCGGCGGCCGCGCGCTCGTTGCCTACCACCCTGCTGAACAGCGTCAGCGCGTCCTCGTCGTCGAGCACGTTCAGGTCGACCAGTTGCGTGCTGGCCAGGTCGGGCATTCGGCTGCGCGTCGTGACCAGCACCGAGCAGGACGCGGTTCCGGGCAGTAGCGGCCTGACCTGGGCGGCATCACGCGCGTTGTCGAGCACGATGAGCATCCGGCGCCCGGCCAGGATGGTCCGGAAGCGGGCCGCGCGTTCGGCCTCATCGACCGGTATGTCCCGGCCGTCCACGCCGAGATCGCGGAGGAACCTGGCGAGCACGTCCCCGACCCCCAGCGGGTGCGCTGTTGCGCCCAGCAGGTCGACGTACAGCTGCCCGTCTGGGAAGCTGCCGCGGACCCGGTGGGCCGCGTGCACGGCCAGGGACGTCTTGCCCAGCCCGCCGGAGCCGGCGACCAGCGCGATGCGGACCGCTCCGCTCTCGCCGTGCGCGCCCGCGCCCGACAGCAGGTCGCACAGGTGCCGCACCTGGTCCTCGCGGCCGGTGAAGTCGGTGACGTCCGCGGGCAGCTGGGCCGGAGCCGGGACCGGTCGCGAGACCCTGGTCTCGTCGACGGAGGGGACGGATTCCGACGCGCCGGCCGTGACCGTGCCGGCCGATATGCTGCCCGGCGCCTCCCCGCCTTCCTTGGCGAGCAAATCGTCCTGCGCGAGCATGTCGGTATAGAGGTGGCGCAGCTCGGCCCCGGGGTCGACGCCCAGTTCACCGGCGATGGCGTTCCGCGCCTGCCCGTACGCGTCGAGCGCCTCCGCGTGCCGGCCCGCGCCGTCGAGGGCCCGCATCAGCAGCGCCCAGAGCCCTTCCCGGAGGGGATGGTCGGCCAGGAGCCTGCGCAGCTCCGGTATGACCTGGGCGTGCCCGCCGCAGGCCAGCTCCGCGGTGATCCGCAACTCGCGGGCATCGAGGCGGAGTTCGGCCAGGCGTTCGGTCTCCGCCTCGACGAGCGGCGTGGGCGGGACGTCGGCCAGCGGGCTGCCGCGCCAGAGCGCGAGCGCCTGCGCGAGCAGTCCCGCCGCGCCCTCCGCATCTCCGCCCGCCAGCGCGCGCCGGCCGTCCTGGACCAGGGCCTCGAAGACCTGGACGTCGCTGTCCGCCTCGCCCAGGCGGAGCTGATAGCCGGGAGCACGGGTCCGCAGGAGGCTACTGTCCTTGTCGCCCATGAGCCGGCGCAGCCGGAGCACGTAGATGCTGACCAGGTTGGCCGCCGTCTCGGGCGCCGCGTCCTGCCACATTTCGCTGATCAGCACGTCGACGGGAACGACCTGCCCGGCCTTGATCAGCAGGACGGCCAGGAGGGAGCGCCACTTCGCGGCCCGGATCTCCCGCCAGTCTTCTCCGTCCCAGACCTCAAGCGGCCCGAGCAGCCGGAACCTCATCATTACCCGGGATCACTCGCCTCCGGCTCGACAGGGCTTCGCTTAATCATCGCTCAACCGGGACATAAGCGCCCGGCCCGAGCATGACCCTATCGCCTCGGCGACGAGACCTTCTGGCGTAATGAACCTCGCCGGACGGCCACGGGGGCGCCGCCCGACGTGCGCCAGGAGCGCCCGCTCGCCTAGCGGGGTGGGCGGCGGGAAGCGGTCCTGGCCCTGGCTGGGGAGGGGAGGGACCGGCCGTACGGGCCAGGACCGCCCGCGGCCGCTGGCATGGCCGTCGTCCCCGCGCCTCTGGCGGGGGCGGGGACGACGGTCACCGCGGCGCGTTTATATCGTGCTGCTGGCCATCCCCGGCGTTCAGGTCTGGCCGTCGAACAGGCTGGTCACCGACCCGTCGAGGAACACCTCACTGATCGCGCGGGCGAGCAGTGGCGCGATGGACAGTACGGTCAGCTTGTCGAACCGCTTTTCCTGCGGGACGGGCAGCGTGTTCGTGATGATGATCTCGCTGATCCTGGAGTTCTTCAGTACGTCCACCGCGGCGCCGGACAGCACCCCGTGCGTGGCCGTCGCGATCACCTGGGACGCGCCCTGCTCGAACAGGGCCTCCGAGGCCTTGGCGATCGTCGCCCCGGTGTCGATCATGTCGTCCACCAGGATGCACGTGCGCCCCTCGACCTGCCCGACCACCTCGAACATCGTGACCTGGTTCGCTACGTCCGGGTCGCGCCGCTTATGGATGATGGCCAGCGGGCAGCCGAGCCGGTCCGTCCACCGCTCGCAGACCCTCACCCGGCCGGCGTCGGGGGCCACTATGGTGACCCGGCTGACGTCCAGCTTCTTCTCGATGTAGCTAGCCAGGATGGACAGCGCGAACAAGTGGTCCACGGGTCCGTCGAAGAAGCCCTGGATCTGGGCGGTGTGCAGGTCAACCGCCATCAGCCGGTCCGCGCCCGCCGTCTCGAACAGGTCGGCCATGAGCCGGGCCGAGATCGGCTCGCGGCCGCGGTTCTTCTTGTCCTGCCGCGCGTAGCCGAAGAACGGCGCCACCACCGTGATGGTCCTGGCCGAGGCCCGCTTGAGGGCGTCGACCATGATCAGCTGCTCCATGATCCACTGGTTGATGGGCGAGGTGTGGCTCTGCAGCGCGAACACGTCGCAGCCGCGGACCGAATCGAGGAACCGGACGAAGATCTCGCCGTTGGCGAAGTCGAAGAGCTGGGACGGCGTCGGCTCGGTACCCAGGCAGGCGGCCACCTCGTCGGCCAGCTCGGGGAAGGCCCGGCCGGAGACGATCATTAGCTTCTTGCCGCTTGACGACATGTCGTTCACGTGTCCTGTGCTCCCTTACCCTCATCCCGCGGGGAGCCCGCGGCCCGGCGGGCACTCGCGGCGGACGCCGAGCCCGGTCGCTGCCGCTCCACCCACCC
Source organism: uncultured Actinomycetes bacterium (assembly GCA_963795795.1). Classification (GTDB taxonomy): domain Bacteria; phylum Actinomycetota; class Actinomycetes; order Streptosporangiales; family Streptosporangiaceae; genus Palsa-504. The sequence goes on from CAWCJS010000015.1 coordinate 54,119, forward strand.
TTCCGCGTTGTGCTGCCTGCCGCGGGCGATGCCGAGCGCGCCCGCGGGCACGTCCTCGGTGATCACCGAGCCGGCCGCGGTGTACGCGCCGTCCCCGATGGTCACCGGGGCGACCAGGACGGTGTCGGTGCCGGTGAACGCGTGCGCACCGACCCGCGTGTGATGCTTGGCCGTGCCGTCGTAGTTGGCGAAGATCGTGGCGGCGCCGATGTTGGCGTGCTCCCCGATCTCGGCGTCCCCGACGTAGGACAGGTGGGGGACCTTCGCCCCCGCGCCGACCACCGCGTTCTTCAGCTCGACGTGACAGCCGATGTGCGCGCCCGGGCCGATCCGGGTTCCCGGCCGCAGGTAGGCGTAGGGACCCACGGTGGCGTCCGGCCCGATCTCGGCCCGCACGCACACCGCGTGGCTCACCACGGCGCTGTCCGCCACCGTCGTGTCGCGGAGCTGGCAGGCGGGGCCGATCGTCACGCCCTCGCCGATGATCGTGCGGCCCTCGAGCTGCGTGCCCGGCCCGATCTCGGTGTCCCGGCCGATCGTCACGTCCGCGTCGATCCACGTGCTGGCCGGGTCCACGATGGTCACGCCGGCCCGCATCCAGTGCTCCAGCAGCCGGTCGTTGTAGGCGCGGCGCGCGGCCGCGAGCTGGACCCGGTCGTTCACGCCCTGGATCTCGGCCGGATCATCGGCCAGGACCGCACCCGCCCGGTGGCCGTCGCCGCGCATGATCGCGACCACGTCGGTGAGGTACTCCTGGCCCTGGGCGTTCCCGGTCGAGACCCGCTTGATCGCGTCGGCCAGCGGGGCCCCGTCAAAGGCGTAGCAGCCGGAGTTGATCTCATCGATCCCGCGCTGGGCCGGGGTCGCGTCGGCTTCCTCGACGATCTCGGTCAGCGAGCCGTCCCCGCCCCTGACGATCCGCCCGTACCCGGCCGGGTCGCCGGCCCGCGCGGTGAGCACGGTCACGGCGTTTCCCGCCGTCGCGTGCTCGCGGACGAGGGCGGCGAGGGTCCGGGCCCGGAGCAGGGGCATGTCCGCGTAGGTCACGACCACGATGCCCGGCATGACGCCGAGCGCCTCGGTCACCATGCGCACCGCGTGACCGGTGCCGAGGAGCCGCTCCTGCACCACCACGCTGATGCCCGGCGCGAGTTCCTCAGCCTCGGCGATGACCTGATCACGGCCGTGCCCGGCCACGAGGACCAGGCGCTGCGGATCGAGCTCGCCGGCCGCCGCGAGCGCGTGCCCGAGCATGCTGCGACCGCACAGGGGATGCAGCACCTTCGGGATCCGCGACTTCATCCTGGTGCCCTCGCCCGCGGCGAGGACAATGACGGCGACCGGGCGAGGTTCGCTCACGCGGCAAATCTCCTCGGGTAGCGCTGATATCTGCGGTCCAGGGTCTTAGGGATCGCGCATGGGACGGCGAATGTGTTCACCCATCCCTCACCTGCAGGATACCGTCCGGTCGCCATGATCGGATGACCAGTTTGCGACAGCCGGACGGCTCCTCCACCCCAAGCCCGCCCCCTAGCCTATGGCCAGCCGGTGGCCCGCAGAGGTCAGCCGGGTTTCTTTCCCCCCGACTCGGTGACCGGGGCGGACTGTCCGTTGGCTCGCGCGGACCCATTCCCGGCCCCATCGGCCGCCCGACCGGGAACTACCACCTCGCTCGGCTTGGCGCCACCGCCGGCCGCCGCCGGGGCCACGGCACCGGCCGACAAGGCGACTTCGGCCGGCGGGCGCGGGCCGGTGAGCAGCGAGGCAACCGCGGCCAGTACGTTCGCCGCGATCGCGAACGCGAAGGCCACCCCGAGGCCGTCGTGGAACGGGTTGGTGATCAGGTGCGGGAAGAACTGGCGCCCGGTGACGTAGGCGGCGTGCGCGGCGGGCAGGTGCGCGAGTAGCGGGCCGAGCAGCTGCTTAACCGGGTTGTAGCCGAGGAACGCCGCGAACAGGACGCCGATCGGCGGCAGGTGGCTGAGCGTGTGGGCGGCCGTCGCTGGGATGCCCTGCGCGATCAGGCCGCCGGACAAGGTGGACGGCAGCGAGCTGGACAGCCCGGCCACCATGAGCGAGAAGAAGATCCCGATGGACAGCACGAAGGCGGTGTTCATGAAGGTCGCGATCATGCCGGCCGCCGCGCCGCGCTGGTGCGCGGGGACGGCGTTCATCATCTCGGCGCGGTTCGGGGCGACAAACACGCCGGAGCCGAAGCCGTTGAGCACGATGATCAGCGCGAACGCCCAGTAGGAGAAGTTCACGGGGAGGAAGAGCAGCAAGAGGAAGCTCAGCCCGGTCAGCAGCGCACCGCCCGTGGTGAACGCCTTGGCCCCGTACCGGTCGGATAGGACGCCGGACAGCGGCGCGGAGACCAGGAACCCGAGCGTCAGCGGGACCAGGTAGATGCCCGCCCAGAGCGGGGTCTGGCTGAAGCTGTACCCGTGCAGCGGCAGCCAGATGCCCTGCAGCCAGATGATCAGCATGAACTGCATGCCGCCGCGTCCCAGCGCCATCAGCAGGCTCGCGATGTTGCCCGCGGCGAAGGCCCGGATCTTAAACAGCGACAGCCGGAACAGCGGCTCGGGGACCCTCGTCTCTACGTAGCCAAAGAGGAACAGGGCCGCCAGCCCGCCGAACATCGCGCCTAGCACCCACGGGTTGGTCCAGCCCATCGGGTGCCCGCCGTAGGGCAGCAGGCCGTAGGTGATGCCGACCAGGATCGCGATCAGCCCGGCGGCGAACAAGATATTGCCCCACCAGTCGATCCGCGCCGGGCGGCGCGTGCCGATGTCCTTCAGCATGAAGTACGCCCACACCGTGGCGAACGCCCCGATCGGCGCGGAGACCAGGAACACGTAGTGCCAGTTGATCGGGCCGAGCACGCCGCCGAGAATCAGTCCGATGAACGAGCCCCCGATGGCCGCGATCGAGTTCATGCCCAGCGCGGTGCCGCGCTGGTTGGCCGGGAACGCGTCGGTGAGGATCGCGGTGGAGTTGGCGAACAGGAACGCGCCGCCGATGCCCTGCACGATCCGCCAGATGATGAGCCACAGGGCGCCGGCGGTGCCATGCATCCAGGTAACGGCCAGGAAGATCGAGGCCACGCTGAAGATCGCGAACCCCATGTTGTACATCCGCACCCGGCCGAACATGTCACCCAAGCGGCCGAACGACACCACCAGCACCGCGGACACCACGAGGAATCCCATGAACATCCAGAGCAGGTAACTGGTGTTGCTCGGGCTCAGCGGGTTCAGCCCGATACCCCGGAAGATGTCCGGCAGCGCGATCAGCACGATGGACTGGTTGATGGTGACCATCAGCACGCCCAGCGTGGTGTTAGACAGTGCGATCCACTTGTAGCGCGGCCCCACCGCCACGCCGCCGGCGTTGCCCGCCGGTGCGCCCGTCACGCCGGAGTTGGCCGTCATAGCCGGTAAGCCCCCAGAAGGTGCGATTCAGGACAACCAGATAACTTGCTTGGCATCAACTAACTAATTATAAACCCGCTCCCCGAACGGCCGGCAGGGTTCCCGCCTCCTGCCATACTGCCGCGAACCGGCTACTGGACGCCAGCCGAGCCCGGAAATGTCGGTGCCTCGCGCTAATATTCGAATATGCGTACTCCACAAGAACTTGACCGCCTCCGGGAACAGGCGGTCCAACTGCGCCGACAGGGCAAATCCCACCGCCAGATCAAGGAAGCCCTCGGGTTCATCAGCAACAGCACGCTCAACCAGTTCCTCCGCGACGAGCCGCTGCCTTCAGAACGGGCCGGGCCACGCTACGCAGAATCGAGGCGGCGGGCCGCTGAGGGTGTCCGGCGCTACTGGGCCGCTGAGCATCCGATCCGGGAGGCCGCCCGAGCGGCGATCAGCGCTGCTGCGGCGGCCCAGATCGGGGAGCTGACCGACCGCGAGATCATCCTCGCCGGCGCGATCGCCTACTGGTGCGAAGGGGCAAAGAGCAAGCCGTACCGTATCGACGAGCAAGTCCGCTTTGTCAACAGCGACCCTGCCCTGATCAAGCTCTTCCTCAAGTTCCTCGACAAGGCCGAGGTATCGCGACAGCGCCTCCGCTACCGCATACTGATCCACGAATCCGCCGACGTAGAGGCCGCGACCCGGTACTGGGCCAGCGTGACGGCAGTGGCGCCGGATCAGTTCGCGCGGCCCGTCATCAAACGCCACGTACCGCGGACATCGGAGCCCCGCGACAACACGGATTACCACGGCTGCCTGCAGGTCTCCGTCGCCAAGAGCAGCGGTCTGTATCGCGACATCAGCGGCTGGGCGCATGGCGTCATGAACGCCCAACGACTGAATCCGGGGTCAGGGTGAGACCGATTCGAGACTCCGGGCAGCTGCGTGAGCAAGCGGTAGCGCTGCGCCGTGCGGGCAAGTCCGTCCGTCAGATCAAGCAAATCCTGGGCCCGATCGGCAACAGGACTCTTCACGATGTGCTGAGGGGAGAACCGCCACCTGAGTGGACCCGTCGGCCCAACGCTAAGGATGCGCTTCGCACCAAAGCCCGGGAGCTACGCCTGCAGGGCCTGGACTACGAAGAGATCGTCGCACAGCTCAGCGTCTCAAAGAGTTCGGTCTCGCTCTGGGTTCGAGATCTCCCGAGGCCGCCCAGGGTCACTCCAGAACGATGCGCCGCGCGCACGTCAGAACGGATGCGTCGATACTGGGCTACCGAGCGTCCTGTCCGCGCCGCGAGGCACTCTGTGGCCAGTGCCGCAGCCAGCGCCGCGGCCGCCGCCAGCATCGGCGGCCTGACCGACCGCGAGATCCTTATCGCTGGCGCCGTCGCCTACCGGTGCGAGGGTGCCAGAAACAAGCCGCACAGACGAGTCGACCGGGTCACCTTCGCGAACAGCGACCCAGAACTCATTTCGTTCTTCCTGCTCTTCCTGGACACTGCCGGGATCCCGCGCTCCGATCTGGCGTTCCAGCTGCAAATCCACGAGACCGCCGACGTGGAATCGGCCAAGCGATTCTGGCGCACACTAACCGGGGCGCAACCCGAGCAGTTCCGCAAGGTCTCCGTGAAGCGCCACAACCCTCTCACCACGCGGAAGAACACTGGCGACAGCTACCACGGCTGCCTGCGCATAGATGTCATGCAAAGCTGTGAACTCTACAGGAGGACCGAGGGCTGGGCCTCCGCAGCGACCACAGTTTCGGCACTGGACTAGACCAGAACCAGTGCCGCCCTAGCGCCAGCCATACGAAGCGACTTCCGGAGAAGTAGCTCCCTGGGAAGTGCTCCCGGGGAAGGATTCGAACCTCCGTTGAGCGGACCAAAACCGCTAGTCCTGCCGTTGGACGACCCGGGATTGCGCGAACACTTACTCTACCGGTTCGCCGGGTGCTGGCGGTGGGGCTGCGATTCTTGCGTCGGATGCTGAAGCGGTCAGCGTGGGCGTTTGGGAACAGGGCCGCCGGGCAGTCAAGCTGGGGCCGAAGCCATCAGCCAACCGTAGCCAGACCGACACGTCCTGCTTATCGTCTCGCATATTGAGACGCCAAGAGCGGGCTCGCACACGAAATTCATGCGTCTATTTGCAGAAATTTACCTGGCGAGGGTTGCCTAACTTACGGTTTCGTAGGCTACGGTTACGTAAGCGTACAAGCGCTCCTGTCCGTTAGGCCCGAACCAGGGGAGCACGATGACCACTTCTACCGACACCGTCAATGTGACCACCGAGCCGCGTGGCGCCAGGCCGGATTTCGAGGACGAGCAGAGCTCGACGTTCCAGCGGTTCCTGGTCGGCCTGTTCGTCGCCATCCCGATGGTGGCCCTGGTGGCCGCCATCCCGCTGCTGTGGGGCTGGGGCCTGGGCTGGCACGACGTGGTCATAGCGCTCGTCTTCTACTGGGTGTCGGGACCCGGCGTCACGGTCGGCTACCACAGGTACTTCACCCACGGGTCGTTCAAGGCGAAGACCGGGCTGCGGGTGGCGCTGGCCATCGCGGGCAGCCTGGCCATCGAGGGACCGGTCATTACCTGGGTGTCCGACCACCGCCGGCACCACAAGTACAGCGACCGGGAGGGCGACCCGCACTCGCCGTGGCGGTACGGGGACGACTGGAAGGCGCTGTCCAAGGGCCTGGTGTACGCGCACATCGGCTGGCTGTTCGACCCGAACAAGACCTCGCAGGAGAAGTTCTCTCCCGACCTGCTGGCCGACCGCCGGATCCGCCGGGTCGACCGCTTGTTCCCCGCGCTCGTCGCGGTCTCGCTGCTGCTCCCCGCCCTGATCGGCGGGCTGTGGGGGATGTCCATCCACGGCGCACTGACCGCCTTCTTCTGGGCCAGCCTGGTCCGCGTCGCGCTCCTGCACCACGTCACCTGGTCGATCAACTCCATCTGCCACACCTTCGGCAACACGGAGTTCGAGGTACGCGACAAGTCGCGTAACGTCTCGTGGCTGGCCATCGCGTCGTTCGGCGAATCCTGGCACAACCTGCATCACGCCGACCCGACGTGCGCGCGGCACGGGGCGCTGAAGGGGCAACTAGACCCGAGCGCACGCATCATCTGGGCGCTGGAGAAGCTGGGCTGGGCCTACGACGTACGCTGGCCGGATGAGGAGCGGCTGACGGCCAAGCGCCCCGCCACCGCGACGCGGAAACTCGGCTCGATGACCCGGCGCGCCGGCCGGGCTCGTGGCGCGGTGTCCGCGTTGCCGCAATGATGAACACGTGACTGCCCCCGCCCAAAGATCCGGCCGCCAGCGGATGACAGGGCAGGAACGGCGGCAGCAGCTTCTGGATATCGGGCGTCGGCTATTCGCCGAGCGCGGGTTCGAGGGAACCTCGATCGAGGAGGTCGCCGCCCAGGCCGGCGTGTCCAAGCCCGTGGTCTACGAGCATTTCGGCGGCAAGGAAGGGCTCTACGCGGTCGTGGTCGACCGGGAAGTAGAGCGCCTGCTGACCATGGCCACGGCGCTCCTGGGCGGCGACCACACCAGGGACAAGTTCGAGGCCGCGACGGTCGGCTTGCTCAGGTACATCGAAGACAACGCCGACGGATTCCGGATCCTGGTCAGGGACTCCAATCCCGGTTCGACCACCGGAACCTACGGCACGCTGCTGAGCGACATCGCCGGCCAGGTGGAGTACATCCTGGCCGACTTCCTCGCCTCGCGCGGGCACGACCCCAAGCTCGCCCCGCTGTACGCCCAGATGCTCGTCGGCATGGTCGCGTTCACCGGGCAGTGGTGGCTGGACGCGCGCAAGCCGAAGCTGGAAGAGGTCGCCGCCAACCTGATCGACCTGGCCTGGAACGGCCTGTCCCACCTAGACGCGAACGGCAACAAGTCGCCCAAGCGGTAATGCTCGTGAGCCAAAGGGCCGCGGCGGCCACGGGACTGAGGAGCTCTCCTCGCGAGCCAAAGGGCCGCGGCGGCGTCTGGACTGAGGAGCGACGCAGGAGCGACGAGGGAAGGAGCCGCCTTTAAGGCGGCCCGGAGGCGAGCGAGAGCAGCACAGCCGAGGCGGCGCCTGGGGCCAGCGTGACCGTGCCTGCACCGCCAGGCGCCGACGGCAGCCCCGCGGCCGTCCACGCGTTGAACCCGCCGATCAGGTCGGTGGCCCGGTACAGGCCCAGGTCAAGCAGGGCCGCGGCGGCCAGGCTGGAGGTGTAGGCGTCCTCGCAGAAGATGATGATCCGGTGGTCGTAGCCGGTGACCCACGGGAGCCGGGCCTCGCAGCACGGGTCGAGGCGCCACTCCAGGTGGTTGCGCTCGACGATGACCGAACCCGGTATCTCTCCGTGCACCGCGCGCTGCGCGGCCGGCCTGATATCGATGAGCACCGCTCCCCCGGCTACCTCACGGAACGCCTCGTCCGGCGCCAGCCGCACCAGCCGCGCGCGGGCGGCCGCCAGGATCTCGTCGATCGTGTGAGATCCCGGCGGCCTCCGCGTCACCATGCGGCGGCGCCCTCGGTGTCCAGCTTGACCAGCCCGCCCGGCGTGAGCTCGTAGCGGGTCATCGTGGTCAGCGGGGGTGAGTAGGCGTGCACGCTGACCGCCACCGCCGAGGCGGCGGCGTTGCGCACGTCGTGAATGTAGCCGGGTCCGAACGAGCGTGATCCGCCCGCCCCGACCGGCTTGGCCACTACTCGTCCCGTCGCCGCACGCACGGCGACGTGGCGCTCCATCAGGGTGCCCCAGACCACCGCGAACGCCCCGGTTACCTCGCCGTGGTCGTGGAAACCGGTGGCCTGCCCGGGCAGCCAGCTGATGACCCATACGTCGTGGCTGTCGTCGAGGTGGATCCGCTCGTACCAGCGGCCTGCGGCATTCAGCCTGACCCGGGCGAGCCATTCCACGGGGTTCGCCGCCAGGCGTAGCGCCAGGTCGGCTAGCTGCCGGGCCCCGAGTAGCCGGCCAGGCTGCACGCTGGCGGGTGAGTCTGGCCGGATGGTGGTGCTCATTTCGTTTCTCTCCTCACGTCTAAAAGACTGGCTGCGGGAATAGCCAGTGGGAACTGAGTGGTCTAAGTGACCAGACGGGCTGGGACCAGAACGGCGGGGGCTGGACCGACTGGATGGCCGGACGGGCCTGACCGGTCAGAGCGAGACGACCGGACCCCGCTGGCCGCGACGGACCAGCGGACAGGCGCCGGCGAGAACGCCGAGAACGCACTGACGGCAGGGCACCGAAAGGGAGGGCAAGCCACGGCGCATGCCGCGATCCTGCCAGAGTTTTCCTATTTAATCAATGGGAAAACTAGATAACCGGGTCCGGCGGGCGACGGTGAACACCCGGCGGAACGGGAAGACCGTACCGAACGAGCTCGGCGGATACGCTGCCCGCACCCGCTCGCCGTAGTCGGCGAGGAAGTCAGCGGCCTGGTCCACGTCGAGCACAGCCAGGACGGGACGCAAGCCGGTGCCCTTGTACCACTCGAGCACCGGGTTGTCGCCCCGCAGGATGTGCACATACGTCGTCTCCCAGGCGTCGACCTCGCAGCCGGCGCCAGCTAGCAGCTCCGCGTAGTCGGCCGGGTCGGCCGACTGCCGGTTCAGCTCCACGTCCCGCAGCAGCGGGTACCACCGGGCCGAGGCCACCATCTCACGCAGGATCACGTGCGATGGCTGGTCGAAATTGCCCGGCACCTGGAAGGCCAGCCAGCCGCCGTCAGTCAGCTGGTCCGCCCAGCGGACCAGCAACTCGCGATGGCCGGGTACCCACTGCAGCACCGCGTTGGAGACGATCACGTCGGGAAGACTCTGAGGTTCCCAGTGCCTAATATCGTCGAGCATGAACGACAGGCCGGGCGCGTGGCTGGTCAGGACCGGCCCCGAACCGGACGGCCGTGGGGCATCCGCGGGAATCAGCTCCTGCGCGGCCTCGATCATCTGCGGTGAGCTGTCCACGCCGCACACCGCGGCGGACGGCCAGCGTTCAGCCAGCAGCGCCGTGAGGTTGCCCGGGCCGCAGCCCAGGTCGACCACGTAGTCGGGCAGTTCTGCTCCGACCCTGGCGAGCAGGTCAAAGAATGGCCGGGCGCGCTCGCCACCAAACCTCAGATAGAGGGTTGCGTCCCACATCGTGGCCAGATCCTTTTCTCATTGTGAGAGACACGTCCCACTGATTTCCCTTGTACAGGACCCGTCATCTTGACGTCAAGAGATACGCTCTAGTAATGGGCCAGCGTGCCGGACCGCGCGCCGGGGCGGGTCCCGAGGACGGGATCTGCCAGGTGGCTGAGCTGCGGGACGAGGTCGATGACCTGGTGGCCGCGTGGCGGGCCCAGCGGCCCGACCTGGACGTCGAGCCGCTGGAGGTGCTCAGCCGGATCTCCAGGCTCGCCCGGCACCTGGACATCGCCAGGCGCGGGGCGTTCGCGGATCACGACCTCGAGTCGTGGGAATTCGACGTCCTGTCGGCGCTGCGCAGGCAGGGTCCGCCGTTCCAGCTGACCCCGGGCGGACTGGTCCGCGCCACCCTGGTGACCTCGGGCACCATGACGAACCGGATCGACCGGCTGGCCGAGGCGGATCTGGTCCGCCGGGAGCCCGACCCGCGGGACAAGCGGGGGGTGCTGGTCACGCTTACCGGCCGCGGCCTGGCGCGCGTGGACGCGGCCCTGGAGGATCTGCTCGGCCGCGAGGAGGCACTGCTTGCGGGCCTGGACGACGGGGAACGCCAGCAGCTAGCCGACCTGATGCGCATCCTGCTCGCCCCGTTCGACGCAGAATTATCCCCACTCGCCTCCGGGCGCCTTTAAGGCGCCTCCTTCCCTCGTCGCTCCTTCGTCGCGCCTGGGGTGGGTCTGCGGGGAAAATAGAGTCCAGGCGGCGCCGGCGCCCTTTGGCTCGCGGGGCCCTGGTCGCCGCCGCGGCCCTTTGGCTCACGGGGCCCCCTATTCGAGCCCTGCTGCCATGGCCAGCCAGCGGTCTTCCAGGTCGGATTTCTCGGACTGGAGGGCACGGAGTTCGGCGCCGAGGGCGGTGAGCTTCTCGTAGTCGGTCGCGTTGGCGGCCAGCTGGTCGGTGAGCTCCGCCTCGCGCTCCGATAGCCGGTCCAGCTGGCGTTCCAGCCGCTGCATCTCCTTGCGCGCGTTCCGCTCCTCGGCCGCCGATGATCGCGCCAGGCCGGGCGCCGCCGTGACCGGCTGCGGTCCGCCCGAGGATCCTGTGCGGGCGGTGCGGACCCGGGCCAGGTACTCCTCGACGCCGCCGGCGAGGAAGGAGAGCCTGCCGTCGCCGAGCAGCGCCACCACGTGCTCGGTGACGCGCTCGAGGAAGTACCGGTCGTGGCTGACCGCCACCAGGGTGCCGGGCCAGCCGTCGAGCAGGTCCTCGAACTCGGTGAGGGTCTCGAGGTCCAGGTCATTGGTGGGCTCGTCGAGCAGGAACACGTTGGGCTCGGCCATGAGCAGCCTGAGCATCTGCACCCGGCGCCGCTCGCCGCCGGACAGGTCGCCGATCCTGGTCCGCTGGCGTTCCCAGCTGAAGCCGAGCCGCTCGAGGAGCTGGCCGGCGGAAAGCTCACGATCACCCACCCCGATCCGCAGGGCCACTTCCTCGACGGCCTCACGGACCCGCTGGTCGGGATCGAGCTCGGCGAGCTCCTGGGACAGGTGGGCGAGCCGGACGGTCTTGCCCCGCACGACCGTCCCCTCCGCCCGCAGCCCGCCCGCTACGTCGAGCGAGCCGGCCAGCAGGCGAAGCAGCGAGGTCTTGCCGCTGCCGTTGACCCCCACGATCCCGACCCGGTCCCCCGGGCCGAGCTGCCAGGTCACGTGCTCCAGCAGCGGGCGCGGCGGACCGCCGTTCTCCACCGACAAACAGACGTCCTCCAGCTCGATGACGGTCTTGCCCAGCCGGGCGGTGGCCAGCCTGGTCAGCTCGACGCTGTCCCGCGGCGGAGGCTCCGCCGCGATCAGCGCGTTGGCCGCCTCCACCCGGAACTTGGCCTTGGTCGTCCGGGCCTGGGCGCCGCGTTGCAGCCAGGCGAGCTCCTTGCGGGCCAGGTTCCGCCGCCGGCGCTCCGCGGCCTCCTCGCCGCGCTCCCGTTCCGCCTGCGCGAGCACGTAGGCCGAGTAGCCGCCCTCGGCCGAGTACACCTGGCCGCGGTCGACCTCCCAGGTCCGCTCGCAGACGGTGTCGAGCAGCCATCGATCGTGGCTGACGATGATGACCGCGCAGCGCCCGTTCTCGGCCCGGTCCCGCAGGTGGGCGCCGAGCCAGTCGATCGCCTCGAGGTCGAGGTGGTTGGTCGGCTCGTCCAGGAGCAGCACGTCCCGCTCGACGACGAGCAGGGCCGCCAGCGCCACCCGGCGCTGCTCGCCGCCGGACAGCTGCCCGGCCGGGGCCTGCAGGCTGATCCCGGGCAGCAGCTCCGCCACCACCGCCCGCGCCCTGGGATCGGCCTGGAACGGCGCCTGCGCGAGGGTGTCCGCGTCCCCGAACACGATCTGCCCGACCGTCCCGGTCAGCGGGCCGGCCTGTGGCAGGTAACCGGTCCGCAGCCCTGAGGTCCTGGCCACCCGGCCCGCGTCCGGCGTGAGGGTCCCGGCCAGCAGGCCCAGCAGCGTGGATTTCCCCGCGCCGTTGCGACCTACCACGCCGATCCGGTCCCCGGCCGACACCCCGAGGGAGACGCCGTCGAGAAGCGTCCGGTTGGCGTACGCCTTGCCTACCTTCTCCAGGCTGATCAGGTTCACTGCGCTCGGTTCATCCCTGGGCGGGCACGACGGCGGCACCGGGCACCGGGCCGGTCACGCGGGCGACCGACCGGCAGACGCCCGCACCGGACAGGGACACGGCGAGCTCCAGGGCCCGCTCCGCACTGGCCGCGAGGAACACGCACGTCGGCCCGGAGCCCGCCACCAGCGCGCCGAGCGCACCGAGCTCGAGCCCCGCGGACAGCGTCTTGCGCAGCGCGGGGTAGAGCGACAGCGCGGCCGGCTGCAGGTCGTTGCTGAGCGCCCGGCCGAGGCGGGCGGCATCGCCGGAGCGCAGCGCCGTCATCAGCGCGGCATCCAGGTCGGGATGGTGCTGGGCCGGAGGGGCCGCACTTTCGGCCGCGCGCAACCGGTCCAGGGCCGCGTAGACCTTGGGCGTGGAGAGCTGGCCTTCGGCGAAGGCCAGCACCCAGTGGTACGGGGTGGCCGGAGCCAGGGCGGGCGTAAGCAGCTCACCGCGACCGCGGCCGACCGCGGTCCCGCCGAGCAGCGCGAAGGCCACGTCGCTGCCGATCGTGGCCGCGACCTCGGCCAGCCGCTGCGGCGAAAGGCCGGCCGCCCAGAGCTCGTTGGCGGCGACCAGGGCCGCCGCCGCGTCGGCGCTGCCCCCGGCCAGCCCGGCGGCGACCGGGATCCGCTTGGCGATGCTCACCCGCACGCCGACGGCCCGGTTAGCGCCGCGCACCTGCTTGCGGAGCGCCGCCACCGCGCGCAGCGCCAGGTTGTCCCCGTCGTGGGGGACCGCGCTCGCGCCCTCCCCCGTGACGGTGACCGTGTCGCGCTCGGCCACCTCGACCGTGACCTCGTCGAACAGCGCGACGGCGTGGAACACGGTCACGAGGCCGTGATAGCCGTCGGCTCGCGGCGGACCCACCGCGAGCTGGAGGTTGAGTTTGGCGGGCACCCGCGCGGTCACACCGGTCACGATGATCAAAGCGTACGCCGCTCGGCCGCCCGGACCGCCGCGAGACGCGCGAACTCCGCCACGCCGAGCGCCTCGCCGCGCGCGCCCGGGTCGATCCCGGCCGCGCGGAGCAGTCTTTCGGCCTCGGGCGCCGACCCGGCCCAGCCGGACAGCGCCGCGCGCAGTGTCTTGCGCCGCTGCCCGAACGCCGCATCGACCACCGCGAACACCTCCCCGCGGCCGACCGCCACCGCGGGCGGGTCGTGCCGCCTCAGCGCCACCAGCCGCGAGTCCACGTTCGGCACCGGCCAGAACACGGTGCGCGGGACCGTACCGGCGGGCCGCGCCGCCGCGAACCAGGCCACCTTCACCGACGGCGCGCCGTACACCCGCGACCCGGGTGGCGCGCAGATCCGGTCCGCCACCTCGGCCTGGACCATGACCAGCCCGCGGGCCAGCGTGGGCAGGGCGGCCAGCAGGTGCAGCAGCACCGGGACCGCCACGTTGTAGGGCAGGTTGGCGACCAGCAGGTCAGGCGAAAAGCCCGCCAGGTCGGGCTCGCGGACCCCGAGCGCGTCGGCGTGGATCACCGTCACCCGGTCGGCCAGGCGCGGCGCCCGCGCCGCGATCGTGGCCGGCAGCTCGCCCGCCAGCGCGGCGTCGATCTCGACGGCGACGACCCGGGCCGGCCCGGCCTCGAGCAGCGCGAGCGTGAGCGACCCGAGGCCCGGCCCTACCTCGAGCACCACGTCGTCCGGGCCGACCGCCGCCAGCGCGGCGATCTTCCTGACCGTCCCCTGCTCGATGACGAAGTTCTGGCCCAGCCGCTTCGACGGCCGCACGCCGAGGCGCGCGGCCAACTCCCTGATGTCGGCCGGGCCGAGCAGCCGGACCTCGGCGCTCACCAGGGGCCGAAGGTGCGCTCGGCGGTGGCGGTCACGGCGTCGCACAGGTCGGCGAGGTCCATCCCCTTGACCTCGGCCAGGCAGCGCAGGGTGTAGGCGGTCATGGCCGGCGTGTTGGGCCGGCCGCGGTTCGGCACCGGGGTCAGGAACGGCGCGTCGGTCTCGGCCAGCAGCAGGTCGGCCGGGGCGGCCGCGGCGGCGTCGCGCAGCGGCTGGGCGTTGGCGAACGTCACGTTCCCCGCGAACGACATCACGTACCCGGCCTCGGCGCAGGTCTTGACCATCGCCACATCGCCGGAGAAGCAGTGGAACACCACGCGGGGCGGCGGTCCCTCCTCCTCCAGGATGCGCAGCACGTCGGCGTGGGCATCGCGGTCGTGGATCATCAGCGCCTTGCCGGTCCGCTTGGCGATCGCGATGTGCTCGCGGAACCACCAGCGCTGCAGTTCGGGGGCGGCGTGGTCGCGGTAGTAGTCGAGCCCGGTCTCGCCGACGGCGACGACCCGCGGCCGGCGGGCCAGCGCCTCGATCTCCGCGACCGCCCCGGCGCTTACCGCCGCCACCTCGTTCGGGTGGATCGCGACCGCCGCGTACACCCCGTCGTGCTCCGCGGCGCGCTCCGCCGACCAGCGGGAGGACCCCAGGTCCGTGCCAACCGTGACGACGCGCGCGATGCCGACCGAACGCGCCGCCGCGAGTACGTCGGGAATCGGCACCTCGATCATGTCCAGGTGGGTGTGGCTGTCGAGCGCCGGCCTGGGTAGGGGTGAGGGCGGTGCCGGGGGAGTCACCACTGCTCGTTCGGCCGAAAATGGCTGGTCATGAGGCGCCGAGGCGGGCCAGTTCCTCGTCCACCACGGCGGTGTCCAGCTTGGTGAATAGCGGCGCGGGCACGGCCAGCGGGGTGCCGGCGCGCAGCGGCGCGGACGACCAGCGGGCGGCGCCATCGTACCGGCCGGTGATGACCGGGTAGGGAATCCCGCCGTCCTCGTCCACCTCGTCGACCCGCGGCATGTCCGACCAGGTCCCGGTGCCGCCGAGCATCTCGTACACCAGCTGGGACGACCGGGGCAGGAACGGGGTGAGCAGGGTCTTGGCGTCGTCGACGAGCTGCAGGGCCACGTGCAGGACGGTGCGCATCCGCTCCGGGTCCGACTCGCGCAGCTTCCAGGGCGCCTGCTCGGAGAAGTACTTGTTGGCCTCGGCCACCGTCCGCATCGCCTCGGTCATGGCGAACTTGAACCGCGAGGCGCCCAGGTGCTCGCCGACCGTGGCGAAGGCCTGCCGGGAGCCGGCCAGCACGTCGCGGTCGAGGCCGGTCAGCTCGCCCGCCTCGGGGATCGAGCCGATGTTGCGGGCCGCGAACGACACCGCGCGGTTGACCAGGTTCCCCCAGGTGGCCACCAGCTCGTCGTTGTTCCTGCGGACGAACTCCCGCCAGGTGAAGTCGGTGTCCTGGTTCTCCGGGCCGGCGATGGCCACGTAGTAGCGCAGCGCGTCGACGTCGTAGCGGGCCAGGAAGTCGCGCACGTAGATCACCACGGCGCGGGAGGAGGAGAACTTGCGGCCCTCCATCGTCAGGTACTCGCTCGAGACCACCTCGGTCGGGAGGTTCAGCGTGCCGAGCGGGCCCGGCGAGCCGCCGCGGGCCCCGAGCCCGGCGTAGCCGAGCAGCATCGCCGGCCAGATCTCGGCGTGGAAGACGATGTTGTCCTTGCCCATGAAGTAGTACGCCTCGGCGTCCGGGTCGTTCCACCAGGCGCGCCAGGCGTCCGGGTCGCCGCTGCGGCGGGCCCACTCGACCGACGCGGACAGGTAGCCGATCACCGCGTCGAACCAGACGTAGATCTTCTTGTCCGGGCGGTCCCGCCACCCGTCCAGCGGGACGGGGACGCCCCAGTCCAGGTCCCGGGTGATCGCCCGCGGCTGGAGGTCGTCGAGGAGGTTGAGGGAGAACTTGAGTACGTTCGGGCGCCAGTGGCCCGCCTTGGCCTGCAGCCAGCTGCCGAGCACCTCGGCGAACGCGGGCAGGTCCAGGAAGTAGTGCTCGGTCTCGGTGAAGACCGGCGTCTCGCCGTTGATCTTGGACCTGGGGTTGATCAGGTCGGCGGGGTCGAGCTGGTTGCCGCAGTTGTCGCACTGGTCGCCGCGCGCGCTGGGGTACCCGCAGATCGGGCAGGTGCCCTCGATGTACCGGTCGGGCAGCGTCCGCCCGGTGGACGGCGAGATCGCGCCCAGGGTGACCTTCGGGAAGATGTAGCCGTTCTTCAGCAGCCCCGTGAACATCTCCTGGGTGACCGCGTAGTGGTTGGCCGTGGTGGTCCTGGTGAACAGGTCGTAGGTCATCCCCAGGCTGGTCAGGTCGTCGACGATCACCCGGTTGTAGCGGTCGGCCAGCGCCCGGGCCGACACGCCCTCCGCGTCGGCCTGCACCTGGATCGGCGTGCCGTGCTCGTCGGTCCCGCTCACCATGAGCACCCGGTTACCCGCCATCCGCTGGTACCGGCTGAACATGTCGCACGGCAGCGCGAAGCCGGAGACGTGGCCGATGTGACGGGGACCGTTCGCGTAAGGCCAGGCCGGAGCGGACAAGATGGTGCGCATGGGCTAAAGCCTAGGGGCAGCCGCCGGCTGCTCGCGGTGACTAACCCCATTATCCCGAACGATCTGTGGTGACTCTGTCACAGGGTGACGGGTGTGCTTGATGCCCAGGATCGAGAGGAAGAAGGTCCCGAGGATCACCTGGGAGCTCACGATCAGGGCGGTGAAGGACGGGATCATGAGCCGCAGCGAGTGCTCGTAGTCGAGCTGGCCGAACTTCTGGCCGCGCCAGTACACGAGGGAGATGATGAGGCCGACCAGGCCCGCGACGCCGATCGCCGCGCCGAGGAGCAGCCCGCGCTCCAGGCTCAGCTTCCCCAGGACGCGCTGCACCGTCGGCTCCTCGGGCAGGAAGCCCTCCGAGCCGGCGTACACCTGGGTGAACAGCCAGAACAGCACGGACTGGAACCCGATCACGACCATCGCCGAGGCCGCGACCAGGGTGTCGACGTCGAAGGTCACCGCGCCGACCTTGAACGGGTGGGGCACCACGATGGCGCCGATGGCCAGGCCCGCCGCCAGCAGCACCAGGCCGGGCAGGAAGAACAGCCAGCGCGGGCTGAACAGCAGCAGGAACCGCAGGTGCCGCCAGCCGTCCCGCCAGGAACGCAGGTGCGGCGGCCTGCTCCGGCCGTCCTTGGCCAGCGTGGTGGGCACCTCGGTGATCCGCTGCCTGGCCAGGGTCGCCTTGACCACCATCTCGCTGGCGAACTCCATCCCCGTCGCCTGCAGGTTCAGCGCCAGCACGCTGTCCCGGTTGAACCCGCGCAGCCCGCAGTGGAAGTCGCCGGCCTTGCTGCGGAAGAACAGCCGGCCGATGAAACTCAGCACCGGGTTGCCGAGGTATTTGTGCAGCGGTGGCATCGCGCCGGGCGCGATGCCACCCTTGAACCGGTTGCCCATCACCAGGTCGGCGCCCTTGCGAAGCTCGTCGACGAACGGCATCAGGTTGGTGAAGTCGTAGCTATCGTCGGCGTCGCCCATGATGATGTACGTGCCGTTGGCGGCGAGGATCCCGCCCATCAGCGCGTTGCCGTAGCCCTTGTCGCCGATCGGCACCACCCGCGCGCCCGCCTGCTCGGCCAGCAGCTGGCTGCCGTCGGTGCTCCCGTTGTCGGCGACGACCACCTCACCGCTGATTCCGCTTTCCTGCAGGAATCCCATAGCCTTGCGGACGCACGTCGCCACGGTCTCTGCCTCGTTGAGGCAGGGCATGACCACGGTCAGCTCCACGTCTTCCTCGTCTCCTTCACCGTGTCTTAACCGCGGATCCTGCCTCATCGGCCGTCCCTGGTCGCGCATCGTATTACCGTAGGCGGGGACGAAAGCGCGAAGTCGGCCGTTTGGTTCGTTATCAGGGTTGTCAGCCCAGCACAGGAGGGTACGGCTTGAGGGTAATGCCTGGGGCCACGTCGCGCGCCCCGTCGGCGCGGCCCGACGGGTCCGTCCAGCCGACCGCTCCCGGCCTGGCCCGCGCCCGCTCGCTCGCCGCCAGGGTCTGGTCCGACCACCGCGTGTTCATCCTCGTGCTCGCGCCCGCCGTGCTGCTCCGCGCCGACGCCGAGCTGGGATACCGGTGGCAGTCCTGGTTCAATGACTCGTTCGAGTACCTGGCGAACACGATCAGCTTCTCCCTCGACCCGACTCGCGTGTCGGGCTACTCCGTCTGGCTCAGGATCCTGGAGCCGTTCCACAGCTACGCTCTCATAACGATTCTGCAACATCTGGAGGGGCTGTCGGTCGGCGTCATGGTCTACGCGCTGGCCAGGCACCGCTTCGGGGTCAAGGCCTGGATCGCTACGCTGGCGGCCGTCCCCGTGCTCTACGACGGGTTCGAGATCCAGCTCGAGCACCTGATCATGGCCGACGTGCCGTTCCTGTTCCTGGTCATGCTGGCCACCACGCTCCTGCTGTGGAACCCGGCGGGGCCGTCCACCCGCATGTGCGCGGTCATCGGCCTGCTCCTCGGCCTGGGCGCGGTCCTGCGCTCGATCGGGCTGCCGCTGGTGGCGGTGTTCGCCGTGTACATGATCATCAGGCGGATTAACTGGCGGAAGGTGGCCGCCGCCATCGTGGTGTGCGCCATCCCGGTCTTCGGGTACGCGGGGGTGTTCTACCTGCAGCACGGGCAGTTCGCGATGAGCGACGCCACCGGCGTGTTCCTCTACTCGCGGGTGATGACGTTCGCCAACTGCTCGGTCATCCACCCGCCCGCCGATGAGCTCGAACTGTGCGCCCCCACCAACGCCACAGACTCGCTGGGGATCGCGCAGGCCTACATCTGGACCCCGCCCACCCCGCTGGACGAGTTCCCGCCGCCGAAGTTCACCCCGGTCCCCAACCAGCTCGGGGAGAACTTCGCGATCCGCGCCATCGAGGCGCAGCCGCTCGGCTACCTCAAGGCGGTCGTGCACGACACCGTGATGGCGTTCGGCTGGAAGCGGATCGTGTTCCCGCAGGCGGCGACCTACGACGAGTACCTGTTCGGCACGCGCTCGCTGCCGATCCCGAACTGGGATCGCGTCGACCTCGGGAAGTACCACACCTACGCGTCCTTCTACGTGCGGGGCAACCCGCTGACCGGCGTCGTCAACCCCTTCGCCACGATCATCCGGGTGTACCAGGAGTACGTCTGGCTGCCCGGGACCGTCTACTGCCTCATCCTGCTCGCCGGGCTCGGCGGGATCGTGCTGGCCTGGCGGCGGCTGGGCGGGGAGGCGCTGCTGCCCTGGGCCATCTCGTTCGCGATGATCCTCGTCCCCGCCGCGACCGCCGAGTTCGACTACCGGTACGTCCTGCCGGCGGCGCCGTTCGCCTGCCTCGCCGCGGTCATGGCCTTCAGCCGGGGCACGGCGGGCCGCGACGCGCTGGAGCAGCTAACCGGGCTGGGGCGGGGCGAGAGGGCTGTCGACACCTCCCGCGCCGCCATCGATGGAGCTGCGCCGCCGGCTTCGGCGGTCGACTCCGGCGACGACGAGCGTGATCTCGCCGCGGACGGCGCCTGAGCCCTGGTCCTTGGGACCTTTCGGATGGTTCGGCGTCGCCCAGGCGGTGAGCTCGGCGAGCGTGCCGCGGACGATCTCCTCGTGGGTCTTGGTGAGCTCGCGGCACACCACCGCCTGCCGGTCCGGGCCGTGGGAGGCCGCGAGTTCAGCGAGGGTGCTCGCGAGCCGGCGCCCTGATTCGAAGTAGACCTGGGTCCTGGCGTCGCCGGCTAGCTCGGCGAAGCGCCTGGCCCGCTCGCCCGGGCGTCGGGGCGGGAACCCCTCGAAGCAGAACCTGTCGGTGGGCAGCCCCGAGACGGCCAGCGCGGTGGTCACCGCGGACGGGCCGGGCAGCGCCGTGACCGTGATCCCCGCCGCCGCGGCGGCGGCCACCAGCCGGTACCCAGGATCGCTGATCCCCGGGGTTCCCGCGTCGGTGACCAGCAGGACGTCCTGGCCCGCCAGCAGGTCGGCCAGGAGCCCGGGGGTGCGCCGCGCCTCGACCGCGTCGTAGTACGAGACCAGGCGCGCCTGGAGCGCGATGTCCAGGCTGGCCGCGAGCCAGCGCACGCGGCGCGTGTCCTCGGCCGCGATGACGGTGGCGCTGGCCAGTTCCTCAGTCAGCCGGCGCGACGCGTCGTCGGCCCGGCCGATCGGGACCGCGGCCAGCGTCAGCACGCCCTGCTTGCCCATGGGGAGCATTCTTCCCCATGATCTGGGCTCGGCCGTCTGGCTGGCCTGACCTGTCGGGCGCCAGTAGCATGTGGCCGATGATGGGTACCGAGACCGAGCTCTCCGGGACGGCGGCCTCCGAGGAGGCCAGCCGGCTGTCGGCCCTGCGGGCCCGGCTGGCTTCGCCGATGCCCAACGACCGGCTGTGGGGCTGGCTCGGCCCGCTGCTCGTGACCGCCTTCGGCGCGTGGCTGCGCTTCGACCGCCTGCAGGTGCCGCGGGCCGTGGTCTTCGACGAGACCTACTACGCCAAGGACGCCTGGAGCATCCTGCAGCACGGCGTCGAGTGGAACTACATCAGCAACGCCAACACGCTCATGCTGCAGGGCCACACGGCCAGCCTGTTCGTGCCGTGCAGCGGGACGGGCTGCGGCGAGTACGTGGTGCAGCCGGAACTGGGCAAGCTGATCATCGCCGTCGGCGAGGCGATGTTCGGGCTGGACTCGTACGGCTGGCGGTTCTTCAGCGCGGTGTTCGGCTCGCTGGCCATCCTGCTGATGTGCCGGATCGCCCGGCGGATGACCAGGTCTACCCTGCTCGGCTGCACCGCCGGGCTGCTCATGTCGCTGGACGGCCTGGAGTTCGTCCTGTCGCGGACCGGCATCCTGGACATCTTCCTGATGTTCTTCGTCCTGGCCGCGTTCGGCTGCATGGTCATCGACCGGGACTACTCCCGCGACCGGCTCGCCCTGGGCGTCGCGCGCGGCGAGGGCGGCGACGCGGGGCCGCGCTTCGGCATCAGCAAATGGCGGGTAGCCGCCGGGCTGTTCCTGGGCCTGGCCGTGGCGACCAAATGGGACGCGGCCTGGTACATCATCGCGTTCGCCGCGCTCGGCCTCGCCTGGGACATCGGCGCGCGCCGGGCGGCGGGCCTGAAGTCCTTCGTCCGCGGCGCGTTCCAGCACGACACCCGCTGGGCGCCGCTGACGTTCATCGCGATCCCGCTGGCCACCTACCTCGCCACCTGGACCAACTGGTTCGCCACCAGCACCGGCTACGACCGGAACTACGCCCAGCTGCACGGGGTCAACATCCCGGTGATCTCGGACCTGTACTCCCTGTACGAGTACCACCTGCAGGCGATCACCTTCGGCCTCGGCCTGACCACGCGGCACCCGTATCAGTCGCAGCCCTGGGACTGGCTGCTCATGACCAGGCCGGTCGCGTTCTACTACAGCTGCTACACCGGCCCGGTGGCGAGCCCGCTGCACGCCTGCCCGTCGCCCTACAGCGGCCCGGAGTGGTCGCAGGAAGTCCTCGCGATCGGGACCCCGGCCCTGTGGTGGGGGTCGATCCTGGCCCTGCTGTTCTGCCTGGGCTGGTGGCTGCTGCACCGCGACTGGCGGGCCGGCGCGGTGCTCCTCGGCGTGCTCGCGGGGTGGGGACCCTGGTTCCCGCTCGTCGGCAGGACCAAGTTCTACTACTACGCCCTGGAGTTCGAGCCGTTCCTCATCTTGTCGATCGTGCTCTGCCTGGGGTTGATCCTCGGGCCGGCCGCGGCGAGCGTGCTGCGGCGCTCGGTGGGAGCGGGCATCGTCGGCGCCTACGTGCTGTGCGTCCTGCTGATGTTCTGGTACTTCTACTCGATCCTGGCCGCCAAGGTCATCCCGTACCCGGACTGGCTGAGCCATATGTGGTACCGGGTGGGGAAGGGCTGGATCTGACGCCCGGCCCGGCCTTCGGGGGCTAGCCCTGCCCTCCGCCAGATCTGCCTTCAGATAGTTCTCAGGTTTCATCCAGCTTGCTGCCGGGATGCCTGGTGCACCATGATTTGCGGGGGCTTATTAGTTCGGGGATGAGTGACATGATTTACCGCAACAGGGGGACGTTTTCGGCCAGGTTCTGCGTCTATATACAGTGGGACGACCACCACGGGGTGAACGATGAGCAAAGCTGAACATTCAAGCGAGGACCGGGAGAGATTCGAGCGCGACGTCGTTCCGCAGCTCGGCCAGCTCTACCCGGCCGCGCTGCGCATGACGAGGAATCCGACCGACGCCGAGGACCTGGTCCAGGAGACGTCGGCCAAGGCCTACGCGGCGTTCGGGCAATTCACGCCGGGTACCAACCTGCGGGCCTGGCTGAACAGGATCCTGACCACCACGTTCATCAACGTCTACCGCAAGCGGCGCCGGGAGCCGCAGCAGGCGCTCGGGGGCGACCTGCAAGAGTGGCAGATGTCCGCGGACCGGCTGGCCCCTCCGGTGCCATCCGCCGAGGCGGAGGCGCTGGACCGGACCACCGACTCCGACCTGCTGCGCGCCCTGCGCGAGCTGCCGGGCGAGTTCCGCACCGCGGTGTACCTGGCGGATATCGAGGGCTACCCGTACCGGGAGATCGCCGAGATCATGGGGACACCGGTGGGCACGGTGATGTCACGGCTGCACCGCGGGCGCAGGAAGATCAGGGAGCAGCTGCTGGCCGGCGGGTTCGCCGCCGCCCCCGCGGAGTCGCCTGGCGCCTGACCCGCTCCGGTCAGGTCCCCGGCTGGGAGCCTGCGCCCTCACCCGACTGCCGCAGGCTCCCAGCCGAGGGCGACCGGGTCGTAGACGCTCTCCACGTAGATCTGGTGCCAGAGCGAGAACACGACGAGCAGCCATACCTGGCGCCAGGTCACCTCGGGGTCTCCCGCCCGGAAGCGGCGCAGGAGGTCGACGGCGGCCCCCTTGTCCAGCCACTGGCCCGTCTGCGCCGTGCGGACCACCTGCTCGGCGAAGCCGTACATCCCCCCGCTCAGCCAGTGCCCGAGCGGGACGGGAAAGCCGAGCTTGGCGCGTTCCGCGGCGGCCTGCGGGAGCAGGTCGCCGATGGCCTCCCGCAGCGCGAACTTGGTCGTGCCCGCGGCGGTTTTCTCCGGCCTGGCCAGCCGGGCGGCCACCCCGAGCACCTCGCGGTCCAGGAACGGGGTGCGCAGCTCCAGGCCGTGCGCCATGGCCATCCGGTCCGCCTTGACCAGGATGTCACCCGGTAGCCACGTGTTGACGTCCACCAGCTGCATGGTGGCGACGTCGTCGAGGCCGGCCTCGGCCGCCTGCCGGTAGACCGGGTCGGTCACGTCGAACGGGCTGCCGCTGGCGTGCCGGACCAGCATCTCCGCCTGGTCGGCGCGGAAGACGTACGCGTTCCCGATGTACCTGCGGCGCAGCGGCGTCGAGGTCCGGTTGAGCAGGCCCTTCCCCTTGGCGCCGGCCGGCATCTCGGCGGCGACCCGGCCGATCGTCGCGCGGCCCCACGCGGGCAGCGCCTTGCCCGCGCGGACCATGCCCGGCTGGTAGTACACGCCGTACCCGCCGAAGAGCTCGTCGGCCCCCTCGCCGGACAGCACCACCTTGACGTGCTTGCGCGCCTCGCGCGCCGCGAACCAGAGCGGGACGGCGGCCGCGTCCGCCATCGGGTCGTCGAGGTGCCAGACGATCCGGGGCAGGGAGGCGACGAATTCCTCCGGGGTGATCACGTACGACACGGGTTTCAGGCCGAGCGCCTCGGCGGTCTCGACGGCCAGGTCGATCTCGCTGTACCCCTCGCGCTCGAACCCGACCGTGAACACCGGCAGGCCCGGGCAGGACTCGGCGGCGAGCGCGCAGAGGGTGGCCGAGTCCACCCCGCCGGACAGGAACGCGCCCACCGGCGCGTCACCGCGCAGGTGAACCCGCACCGAATCGCGCAGCGCCGCCAGGATCTTCTCCGGGTTGCTCGACGACGGCGACCTGGCTGGCCGGAATTCGGGGCGCCAGTACCGGAACACGTCGACCCGGCCGCCCGGCCGCGCGATCAGGACGTGCCCGGGCGGCAGGGACCGGGCCGGCGGCACCAGGGTGGCCGGCGCCGGCACGTACTGGAAGGACAGGTACCTCCGCAGCGCGTCCGGGTCGATCGCGGTCACCTCGCCGGAGTCGGCCAGCGCCTTGCGCTCGGAGGCGAACCTGAGCTGGGGACCTTGCCTGGATCCCGGGGCCCCCCGGCCTCCGGGGTGACGATGACCTCCGGAGTTCAGCGCGTAGAAGAACGGCTTGATGCCGAAGGGATCGCGCGCGCAGAACAGCTCCCGCGTGCGCCGGTCCCAGATGGCGAAGGCGTACATCCCCCTGAGCTGGCGGACGACGTCCTTGCCCAGCCACGCGTACATCTCGATCAGGACCTCGGAGGACGACCTGCCGCGCAGGTGGACCCCGCGCGCGGCCAGCCGCTGGGTGAGCTCGGGGTAATTGTAGATCTCGCCGTCGAAGACCATGACGTAGCGGCCGTCGGCCGAATGCATCGGCTGGCGCCCGGCCGGGGACTCGTCGATGATGGCCAGCCGCCTGAACCCCATGGCCAGATCGGCGTCGGCGAAGAACCCCTCGCCGTCGGACCCGCGATGGCCGATGCGCATGAGGGCGCGCCCCACCCACTCGGTGTCGGGTCCTGCTCCGTCTGCCAGCGCCAGGCAGCCGGTCATACCACCCATGCGCGCCGCCATACGATCGCGAGACCGGAAACGTACCTCAACCTGCCCGACCAGCCTACTTGGGCCAGGCCCCGATCCCGGCCATCTCGGGGCCGCGCCCCGCCCCTTCGTGGCCAGAGCGTATGCGCCGGGCTATGGTCGGAGGCATGACGAAGCTGCGCGGAAACCCGTGGGCGGTCCTGGTCGTGGTGTCGCTGGGTTTCTTCATGACGCTGCTCGACCTGACGATCGTGAACATCGCCATCCCCAACATGATCGTGAAGCTGCACGCCACCCTCGACGACGTGCTGTGGGTCCTCAACGCGTACGCGCTCGTGCTCGCGGTCCTGGTCATCACGGCCGGCCGGCTCGGCGACCTGCTCGGGGTCCGCACGATGTTCGCGGCGGGGATCGTCGTGTTCACGGCCGCGTCGGCCGCCTGCGGATTCGCCCCCGGGCCCGGCTGGCTCATCGGCTTCCGGGCGGTCCAGGGGCTCGGCGCGGCCATGCTGATGCCGCAGACGCTGGCCATCGTCACCATGGTCTTTCCGCCGGAACGGCGCGGCGCGGCGTTCGGCATCTGGGGGGCGGTGGCGGGGCTGGCGACCATCGCCGGGCCGACCCTCGGCGGCCTGCTCGTCACCGCCTTCGACTGGCGGTGGATCTTCTTCGTGAACCTGCCGATCGGGATCGCGGTCCTCGCCGTGACGTTCTACGTCATTCCCGACCTTCGCCCGGGCCGGAGGCACCGGCTGGACATCCTCGGCGTGGTCCTGGCTAGCCTCGCCCTGCTCGGCATCTGCTACGGGCTGGTCGAGGGCCAGCGCTACGACTGGGGCACGATCACCTCCTTTGTGTCCATCCCGCTGGTCATCGGGGCCGGCCTGGTACTGCTCGCCGTGTTCATCCTGGTACAGAAACTCAGACAGTCCGGCGAGCCGCTCATCCCGTTCGCGCTGTTCAGGAACAGGAACTTCACGCTGATGAACTGGGTGTCGGGCACGCTGTCCATCGGCATGCTCGGCATCTTCTTGCCGTTCACCATCTACCTGCAGGACGCGCTCGGCTTCTCCGCGCTGAAGGCCGGCCTGACCATGGCGCCCAGTTCGCTCGTCATGATCCTCATCGCCCCGTTCCTCGGCCGGCTGACCGACAAGATCGGCGGCAAGTACATCCTGATGAGCGGCCTGACCTTGTTCGGGGTGGGCATGGGCTGGGCGGTCCTGGTGGCCCGGCCCAACTCCTCGTGGCAAGACTTCCTGCCCCCGCTGATCGTCGCGGGCTTCGGCATGGGCGCCACGTTCGCGCCGATGACGACGACCGCCATGCGCAACATCGAGCCGCAGCTGGCCGGCGCAGCATCCGGCCTGCTCAACACCGTCCGCCAGGTTGGCTCGGTCATCGGCACCGCGTCCGTGGGCGCCCTGCTGGAGAACAGGCTGGTGGCCTCGCTGACCAGCCAGGCCACCATCAGCTCCGCCGGGTTGCCCCCGCAGGTCCGCGCGAGCTTCATCGGCGGGTTCCGCAAGGCCGCCGCCAGCGGCCTGATCGGCGGCGGGCCTGCCGACTCCGGCGCCCAGCACGGCATCTCCAAGGCGCTCGCCGCCGAACTGCAGCGGCTCGGCGGCTACGTGTTCAGCCACGGCTACGTCCTCGCGATGCGCTGGACCATGGTCCTGCCCATCTCCGTGGTGGCCCTGGCCGCCGCGAGCTGCGTGCTGATCAAGCGCGACGTCGGCCCGGCCCGCGGACCGGTGCCGAGCGAGGAACCTGGTCAGATGGCGGGCACCATCAGCTCGCCCGGCTCGTCGGGCCAGAACCCGGGCAGCTCGTCGGGGATCGGCTCGTAGGCGGCGGGCTCGAAGGGGAACCTGGCGGCGAAGGCCGGCTCAAGGTCGGTGAGCCAGGTCGCGGTGCGGTCGAACCTGGCGAAGAACGGGGTCCCGACCAGCGCGGGGTCGCGCGCCTGGATCATCCGCAGCACGAAGACCCTGATCCCCGCGACCTCGGCTACCCCGTCGATGCACACCTTGCCCGGGGTGGCCGACATCGACGGGCCGCGGACCGTCCGGCAGAGGCCGGAAACGCCCTGGTAGGCGTCGCGGAAGATCTCGTAGGCGCGCGCCAGGGGCACGGCGAAGTAGTCCTGGGGACCGGTGTCCCGCTCCACGAACATGTAGTAGGGCACCATGCCCAGGCGCACCTGCATCCGCCACATGGCCCGCCACGCCTCGGGGTCGTCGTTGATGGACCTGATCAGCGGGGCCTGCGTGCGGATCACCGCCCCGGTGCCGCGGATCCTGCGCACCGCCGCCGCGACCACCGCCGGCTCCAGCTCGCGCGGGTGGGAGAAGTGTGACATGAGCGCGAGCGTCCGGCCTGAGGCGGCCACCTC
This sequence comes from uncultured Actinomycetes bacterium, assembly GCA_963795795.1. Classification (GTDB taxonomy): domain Bacteria; phylum Actinomycetota; class Actinomycetes; order Streptosporangiales; family Streptosporangiaceae; genus Palsa-504. The sequence continues at coordinate 81,277 of CAWCJS010000015.1, forward strand.
GGCGAACAGGCGGAGCGTCGCGTCGGCGTCGGGGTCGGTGACGAACCGCTGGGGCCAGTACGAGAGCGACTTGGTGCCGATCCTGATCGACTCCAGGTGCTCCAGGCGCGGGTCGAGGAGCGGCTCGATGTACCGGCGCAGGACCGCCTCGCCCATCACCATGGGATCGCCCCCGGTGATCAGCACGCTGGTCACCTCCGGGTGCTCGCCCAGGTAGGCGATGAGCGTGCCGATGTCGTCGGCCGCCATCTTCAGGTCGGGTTCGTCCACGAACTGGGCCCACCGGAAGCAGTAGGTGCAGTACGCGTGGCAGGTCTGCCCCTGGCGGGGGAAGAACAGCACGGTCTCCGGGTACTTGTGCTGCAGGCCGGGCAGCGGCCTGCCGTGCAGGCTCGGCGCGTTCAGCATTAGCTGGCCGGCCGGGTGCGGGTTCAGGCGCATCCGGATCTGGTGCGCGGCCGACCACAGGGCCGCTCCCGGCGCTCCGCCGCTGATCAGGCCGGCGAGCAGGCTTACGTCCGCTGCGGGGAGCATGTCCGGCTGGGGAAACACGAGCCGGTAGATCGGGTCGTCCGGGGCCGCGTCCCAGTCGATGAGGTTCTCGATGACATAGGAATTCGTCCGGAACGGAAGTACCGTCGCTACCGCCCGCACGGCCAGTCGTTCGGCAGGCGACAGACCCGCTCGCTGGGTGAGCATTTCCAGGTGCCTCGCCGAGTAGGCCCGAAACCCGCGCCCGGCTGACCGGGCCGACGGGATCACCTGCTGGGCATCGATCACGCGCTTTCTCCCTCCGTGCTGCGCGCCGCGCGCGCCAGGCACGACGCTGCGCGCGAAAAAGCCTGATGACGCCCGCTCCCCAGCGGTACCCCCCGGCCTGGCCGCGTTCCCCGTGACCCGCGGGCCAGAACTGCTGCCTCGTTTAGTTACGCTCCGGCCGCTTGGCCCGTTCCGATTCTCCATCCGCTTGTCTCCCGGCGAGACAAGTACCGTGGATCGCAGGAAGTATTCGACGCCGTCACAGCAACTTCTCATCGCCTGCGGTGAAATTCGCTCCGTTGGTCGGCCTTTTCGACCGTGCCATCCGCGGGGCCGCGGCGGTTGCGGCCCGGCGGCCGACCGTCCGGCCCGCCCCGGCCCACCGGTCGGGGAGCGCAGGTTCCGGGGGGCCGCGCCAGCCCAGACCTGCGCCAGGGTCATAATGGGGCGCACCAGGTAGGCCCTCTTCGCCGAAGGACACGCAGGATGAGGCATCATCCCCGGCCGCCCGCCCCGGTGACCAGCTGAACGCGGCACCGGACAGCCTGGAGCGGTCGTCAGCGCACCGAGACGGTCAGGGACCTGGCGCGGTCCGCCCCCGGTCCGACCCGGCCCGGCCCGTGCTGGCCGTCGATGCCATGGGCGGCGACTACGCGCCCGACGAGATCGTCGCGGGCGCGCTGGCGGCCCATCGCGAGCACGGTATCCGCATCCTGCTGACCGGCCCTCCCGGGCGCCTGCGGCAGGCGCTGACGGGGCTGGGCGCGGACCCGCGGGCCGGTGAGGTCGGCATCGTTCCCGCCGAGGACACCCTGGCCATGGACGAGGGGGCGCTGGCGAGCCTGCGCCGCCCGCGGTCGAGCGTCGCGGTGGCGTGCCAGCTGGTCCGGCGGGGGGACGCGGCCGCGGTGGTATCGGCCGGGTCGACCGGTGGTGTGGTGGCGACCGCGCGGCTGCGGCTGCGGTCGCTGCCCGGCGTGCTGCGCCCCGGGCTCGCGGTGGTGCTGCCGACCCACCCGGGGCGCACGGTGCTCATCGACGCGGGCGCGACCGCGGACCCCAAGCCTGAGATGCTCGTCCAGTTCGGCCAGCTCGGCGTGGCCTACGCCCAGATCGCGCTGGGCGTCGCGGTACCGAAGGTCGGGCTCCTCACCATCGGGACGGAGCCGGGCAAGGGCAACAAGTTCACCAGGCGCGCCCACGAACTGCTGGCCGCCGACCCGCCCAACGGCGCCCTCCCGCTGACCTTCGCGGGCAACGTCGAAGGCGGTCACCTGCTCGCCGGCGAACTCGACGTCATCGTGACCGACGGCTTTACCGGCAACGTCGCGCTGAAGACGCTCGAAGGCTCGATCAGGTTCGCCGCGGCCGAGCTGCGGACCGCGGTGACCGGGACCCGGGCCGCCCGCGTCGGCGCGCTCCTGCAGCGCCGCGGCCTGCGCGAACTCGCCGCGCGGCTGGATGCGGAGAGCTACGGCGGCGCCGTCCTGCTCGGCCTCGGCGGGACCGTGGTCATCGCCCACGGCGCGAGCACGGCCCGCGCCATCACCTCGGCCTGCCGGCTCGCGGCCGACCTGGCCCGCGGCGAGATCACGGAGAAGATCACGCAGCGCCTCAGCCCCGGCCGGGGCGCCGTGCGCGGCGGGCATTTCCTCCGCCGTCCCTGACCCCGCCGCCCGGCGTCCTGACCGCGCCGCCCGTCGCCCCTGACCCGCCGCCCCGTCGCCCCGTCGCCCGCCGTCGCCCGCCGGGCTCGCGATCACCGATACCCTTACTGGCATGGCCGATCCGCAGGAGGTCCTCGCGCAACGGGTCCGCGACGCCATCGTCGCGGCGTTCGGCCCCGAGTACCGCGACGCCGACCCGCTGATCCGGCCGTCGTCCTTCGCCGACTACCAGGCCAACGTGGCGCTTCCGCTCGGCAAGCGGCTTGGTCGCCCGCCACGCGAGGCCGCCGCGGATCTGGCCGGCCGGCTCAACGTGTCCGACATCTGCGAGCCGCCCGAGGTCAGCGGGCCGGGCTTCATTAACTTCCGCCTGCGCGACGACTGGATCGCGGCCCAGGCCTCGCTGATGCTTGAGGACCCGCGGCTCGGGCTCGAGCCCGCGGCGCAGCCGGCGACCGTGGTGGTGGAGTACTCCTCTCCCAACATCGCCAAGGAGATGCACGTCGGCCACCTGCGCACGACCATCGTCGGGGACGCCATCGCGCGCGTCCTGGAATTCGCGGGCCACCGGGTGATCAGGGACAACCACGTCGGCGACTGGGGCACCCAGTTCGGCATGGAGATCGAGTACCTGCTCGACGTCGGCGAGGACTCCCCGCAGGCGGCGCTGCTGCGCACCGACCCGAACGCGTTCTACCAGGCCGCCCGGCGGAAGTTCGATTCGGACCCCGAGTTCGCCGACCGCGCCAGGAAGCGGGTCGTGGACCTGCAGGGCGGTGATCCCGGCACGCTGGAACTCTGGCAGGAGATCGTCGACCTCTCCCTGGACTACCTGCACCGTATCTACAGCCAGCTAGGCGTTACCCTGACCGACGCGGACATCAGGGGCGAGAGCTTCTACAACGACACGCTGGCCGGTACGGTGGCCGCCCTGGAAGAGCAGGGCATCGCGGTCTACAGCGACGGCGCGCTGTGCGCGTTCCCGCCCGGCTTCACCGGCCGTGAGGGCAGGCCGCTGCCCCTCATCATCCGCAAGCGCGACGGCGGCTACAACTACGCCACCACCGACCTGGCCACCATCCGGTACCGGATCGACGAGCTCGGTTGCGACCGCGCGATCTACGTGGTCGGGTCGGACCAGGCGCTGCATTTCCGGATGGTCTTCGCGGTGGCCAGGCAGGCGGGCTGGATCCCGGTCGGCGCCAGCTTCGAGCACGCCCAGATCGGCTTGGTGCTCGGCACCGACGGTAACCGGCTGCGCACCAGGTCCGGCGATAACGTGCAGCTCAGCGACCTGCTAACGGAAGCCGTCGACCGCGCCCGGGGCATCTTGACCGAGCTGGAGGCACCGGCCCGGTTCGAGCCGGCCGAACTGGCCGCGATCGCCGAGGCGGTCGGCATCGGGGCGGTGAAGTACGCCGACCTGTCCACCGCGCGGGAGAGCGCCTACGTCTTCGACTGGGACCGGATGATCTCGTTCCGCGGTAACACCGGCCCGTACCTGCAGTACGCGACCGCGCGGATCCGGTCGATCTTCCGCCGGGCCGGCGTGGAGGCCGACCCGGACATCCGCGGATCGCGGGTGGCGGTCACCGCCGCGCCCGAGCGGGCGCTGGCGCTGCGGTTGCTCGACTTCGGCGCCGTCATCACCCAGACCGGCCAGACCGCCGAGCCGCACCGGCTGTGCGCGTTCCTGTTCGACGTGGCCAGCCTGTTCACCACGTTCTACGAGGAGTGCCCGGTGCTGAAGGCCGAGCCGGAGTCACTGCGGGCGCGCAGGCTCGCGCTGTGTGCCCTCACCCTGCGCGTGCTCACGGCCGGCCTGGACCTGCTCGGAGTGCCGGTTCCCGAGCAGATGTAACGCAGCGCTGAACTCCCCGCCTCCCGGGCGGGTTATCGCGGCCCGTGACGCGGGTCCGCGGGCCCAGGTTCGAACGTTCTCCTTACGTGCGCCGGGAATCCGGGCCAGGTCGGCGATCGGGACGGCAGGCTCGGATTCGTGGATACGAACGGGCCGTCCACTGGTCACCCAGACTTCCAGGCCCGCCCGTCAGATCTGGACGCGCGCGGCGGGCGCGCCGTCCGCCTAAGGAGGCATCCATCATGATGGCCCGCGATCGGCGCTATACCAGAGGCCGCCAGGCGGTCCTTAAGACCCGCGCCGGCCTCGTGACCGCCGTCCTGGCCTGCGCCGCGATTGCCGGGGGGTCGATGGCCATAGCTGCGGCCACCGCTTCCGGCCACACGGCCGCGATGGCCGTGAGCCCGGCCGCCTTCTCGGCTCGGTCCGGCGGCGAGGGAGCCGTGCTCAACTCGGCCCTGGGCAACTGGAACTCCGCCCGGCAGTCCGCCTACTCCGAACTGGCGAGCCTGACTCAGGTGCAGGGCTACAGCCAGACCAAGCACCAGGGCAAGACGCTCGACATCCAGCGCGGCATCGTGGTCCTGGCCACCAGCAACTACCTCATCCTGCAGTCGGCCAACGGGTCGCTGCACCTGTGGCTGCTTTCGGGCGCCACGCAGGTCCAGGATGTCGCGGGCGTGACGGCCGGCACGATGGCGCTGACGGCCAGCTCAACCGCGACGCAGCAGGCGATGGCCTCGGGCAACATGATCCCGGCGACGACGCTCATGGCCGGCAGCCCGGTCACCGCCGCCGCGATGCTGACGCCGACCCCGGTCCCGCAGACGTTCTCGGTCCACGTGGCCAACACCAGTCTTACCGTTACCGTTATCGTGACCCGCGCTACCGCGGCGGTCTCGCAGACCGCGACCACCCCGGCCACCGGGGCCCCGGCCCCGGCCCAGACCACGTTCACTCAGTACGCGTGGCTGCCCACAGACTCGATCGCGCGCGGTGAACTCGCGGTCGTGGTCGGGACGCGCTCGAACTGGATGCTGCACGCCCAGCTCGTCCTCTTCACCCCGCTGAGCACGATGACCACCGGCGGAAAGGTAGGCGCCGGGAAGCACTGGTAACTCAGGTCACTGGCGGGCCGGCGCGCGGTGCGGGCGCGTCGGCCCGTCGGCGCTTCAGACCCGTTCGATGATCGTCGCGTTGGCCTGCCCGCCGCCCTCGCACATCGTCTGCAGGCCGAACCGGCCGCCCGTCCGCTCGAGCTCGTGCACCAGCTTGGTCATCAGGATCGCTCCGGTCCCGCCCAGCGGGTGCCCGAGCGCGATGGCCCCTCCGTTGGGGTTGGCCAGGTCCAGCGACGCTCCCGTCTCCTCCGACCAGGCCAGCAGGACCGGCGCGAAGGCCTCGTTGACCTCGAAGACGTCGATATCCCCGATCTTCATCCCGGCTCGGCTCAGCACGGCCTTGGTCGCGCCGATCGGGCCGGTCAGCATGATGACCGGGTCGGCGCCGGTGACGGCGAGCGCGTGCACCCGCGCCCGCGGGACCAGGCCGTACCGGTCCACGGCCGCCTGCGAGGCGATCAGCAGCGCGGCCGCCCCGTCGGAGATCTGCGATGCGACCGCGGCGGTGATCTCCCAGCCCTCGCGGAGCGGCGCCAGGCCCGCCATCTTCTCCAGCGAGGTGTCCCGGCGCGGGCCCTCGTCCTGGCTGACCCCGGCCAGCGGCGCTATCTCGCGCTCGAACCGGCCCTCGTCGATCGCGCGCACCGCCCGCTCGTGGCTCTCCAGCGAGAACTCCTCCAGCTGCCTGCGCTTGAACCCCCACTGCTCGCAGATCATCTGAGCGCCGCGGAACTGGGAGATCTCCTGCCCGCCGTAGCGCTCCTTCCAGCCTTCGCCGTAGGGAGCGGGCATGCCGGCCTTCATGGGCAGCGCGACGCTCGAGCCCATGGTGACCACGCTCATGCTCTCCACGCCGGCCGCCACCACGAGGTCCTGGGTACCGGACATCACGGCCTGGGCGGCGAAGTGGACGGCCTGCTGGGAGGACCCGCACTGCCGGTCGACGGTAACGCCGGGCACCGTTTCGGGCAGCCCGGCCGAGAGCCAGGCGTTCCTGGCGATGTCGAGGCTCTGCGGGCCGATCTGCGAGACGCAGCCCATGATCACGTCGTCTACCGCGCCTGGGTCAACCCCGGTCCGGTCGACCAGCGCTCGCAGGGCGTGGGCGGCCAGGTCGACGGGGTGGACCCCGGCCAGGCCGCCGTTCCGCTTGCCGATGGGGGTGCGTACCGCGCCGACTATGAACGCATCCGTCATCACGGCCTCCGTTTCGGGGACAAATCGTGTCCTCACCGTACCTCGTATCGCACGGGGGAACCGAATGCCATACTCTCGGTATGGGTTCGCACGACGGCGGGTTAAAGGAGGCCGCGGTGACCGGGATCATCCTGCTGGTGCTCATCGGTGCCCTCGTCGCGTTCGGGTGGACGCGACTGCGCGGCAAGATGAAGCTGCCCATCTCGGGCAAGAGCTGGGTGGGGCCGATTTTCATCGTGGCCCTGGTGGTGCTCATGCTCTTCTCCAAGAGCAAGGGTCACTAAGAGACGCCAGCCGCAGCCGGGTAAGGGCCGGCTGCCGCTGCGCGGCATCTCGAACCAGACCGCCTTGCCCTCGGGAGTAGGCCTCGACCCCCACCGGGTCGCCAGCTGCTCGACCAGGTAGAGTCCCCGGCCGCCCTCATCGGTTTCCCCCGCGGTCCTGATGCGGGGCAGCCGCAGGTCGGCGTCGAACACCTCGACCCACACGGCGTTCGCGCCCCGCCGCAGGCGCAGCGCGAACTCGCGGGCGGGCCGCTGCGAGCGCGGGGACCACGGCCGGGCGGCCTCCGGCAGGGCGCTGTCCCAGCCGGGCATGCCGCTCCCCTGGACCGGTACGGTGCCGGCCCGGGCCGCCACGGTGCCCTCGACCGGCCCCGGGGCCGGCCCGATTCCCCCGACCGCCGACGCCGGCCGCGCCGGCGAGCGGAACGGGTCAAGATCCCGCGCGTGGGCGGCGCCGACCGGGGCAGGCATGATCACCGGATCCAGGTCGAAGTCGAGGTCGTCGTCGCCGGGGCTCGGCGTGACCGAAGCGTGCAGCACGGCGTTGGTGACCACCTCGGAGACCAGCAGGCAGCCCAGGGCGATCTGCTCCGAGTCCATGCCCCAGGACCGGAAGGTCTGCGCGGCCAGCCGCCTCGCCTCCGAGACCATGATGGGCTCGGCCGGGAAGACCTTCTCGGTGAAGGCAAGCTCGCTCGGCGAGGACTTGACGACCAGGATGGCCATGTCATCGTCGATGTCCCCGGGCACCGCGAACTCGGCCGCGGTGGCGACCGCGTCCGCGTCCCCGCTCGCCGCCGCCGCGCGGACCGCCTGCTCCAGCATCTCCACCGCTTCGGTTTCCGAGTACTGCCCGGAACCGTCGGCGCGCGCCCGCCGGTCGGTCAGGCCGTCGGTGTAGAACACCAGGATGGCCCCGGGCGGCACGCGGATCGTCTCCTCCTTGTAGGTGGGCAGCCCGCGGATCCCCTTGCCGCGCACCCCGAGCAGGATCCCCTTGTATAGGAACTCAAGCTGGCTGGACTGGCCGCCGCTGATCAGGAGCGGGGCGTCGTGGCCTGCGTTCGCGAAGGTCAGCTCCCTCGACCACGGGTCGTAGACCATGTAGATGCAGCTGGCCGTGGGCGGATCGCCGCCCAGCGGCGATCCGTCGTCTCCGGCGGGCGCGAGCGACCGGCACCAGTCGTCGAGCTTCCGCATGATGTCGGCGGGCGCCTTCTCGTCCTGCGCGAACGCCCGGAGCGCCGCGCGCAGCTGGCCCATGATCGCCGCCGCCCGCGCGCCGCGGCCCTCCACGTCGCCGATGACGATGCCCACCCGCCCGGCCGCCAGCGGGATGATGTCGTACCAGTCGCCGCCGACCTGGGTCTGGATGCCCTGCCCGTGCGTTTCCAGCGGTTTGGCCGGGACGTACCGGCAGGCGACCTCGAGTCCGTCAAGCTCCGGGATGGCCTGCGGCAGCAGGCTCTTCTGGAAGGCCAGCGCGGTCTGCCGTTCGGTCTCGAACAGCATCGCGTTGTCGATCGCGATGGCCACCCGGCTGGCGATCGCGCTGACCAGATCGCGGTCGAGGGTGTCGTAGTTGCGCTCATCCCGGTCGGTGAGCCGAGACAGGGCCAGGCTCATGACGCCGAGCAGTTCCCCACGGGCGTACAGTGGCGCCGCCACCACGGAGGTCAGGCCGGCCTCGTGAGCGGCCGCCATGCTCTCCGCGCTCGGGGCCGGGTAGTGCTCGGTCTCCAGGTCGACGACCGCGATCGTCTCCAGGCGCGCCATCGCCTGCTGGCAGAAGTGGCCCTCCGGGTAGTGGATCTGCTGGCCGGTCTGGGCCCAGGTGCCGGGCGGCGGCACCCAGTCGTTCGCGTGCCGCTGGACGCGGCGGACGAGCTGGTCGCCCTGGAACAGGTCGATGAAGCAGTGGTCGGCGAACTGCGGCACGAGCATCTCCGCCACGTGCTTCAGCGTGGTTCCGAGCTCGAGGGAGCCCGCCAGCCGCTCGCCGACGCGCTCGAGCAGCGCGATCATGTCCTGCCGCCCCTGGCCGTCGCGCTTGCTGGCCTCGCGGACCAGGATCATCATCCCGTCGATGTCGCCGCCCGCGTGGCGCAGCGGGACCGCGAAACCGCGCAGGAGCGCGTGCGACCCGTCTGCCCGGGTGCTGGAGAAGGTGTCCTCCCACCACCGGCCGCGCAGCACCTGCCCGGCGAGATCCTCCATCTTGCGCAGGTCATCGTGGGCGAACAGGCCCAGCGAAAGCACCGGGCCGCCGGCCAGCCGCGACATATCGCCGGAAACGCGGAAAAGCCGCGCCGCGTATTCATTGAGGTACAGAAGATTGCAGAGCCGGTCGGCGGCGACGACTCCGATGTCGGCCTGACCGAGAACCATATCCGCCGGGAGGTACGCGTCGAACGCGCCCTCACCCCAGCTTGTCATGCCCCGCTCCCCCCGAACACGGCAGCGTTGCCGAATGACATGATCACGCTCCGGGCGTCAACTAATGCGGGCTGGTTACGGAAACGAATATATGCGTAGCGATGGGGCTAGGGAGCTCAGTTGAGACGGCGTCTGCCGAGTCGCCGACCGTCACGCGCACACCATCGCCGACCGACATGAGTACCACCTCGCGTCCGGGTTGTATCCCGGCGCGCTTGAGTTTAAGCATCAGGGAAAGGTCGCTCTGAATTTGCTCGCCGATTCGGCGGATGACGGCTTGCGTGATGTCCGGTGATGCGGCCTTTGTCATCGCCTCACCCGTCTCGTCCATGGCCGCGCGCATCTGCTCTTGCGCCTCGCCCGGCAGCCCCAGCTCCGCGAGTCCGGGAATGATGTTGCCGTGCGGGCACCGGACGGGGTAGCCGAGTAGCTCCAGCAAGCGGCGCTCGACGCTCTCGGAGATCACGTGCTCCCACCGGCACGCCTCGATGTGCACCTCCTCCCACGGCAGCTTGATGACCCCCACGAGCAGGCACTCGGCCAGCCGGTGCTTGCGCATCACCCGGGTGGCCAGCGCCCGGCCGGTATCGCTCAGGGTGAGTTGCCGATCCCCCGCGACGTGGACCAGCCCGTCCCGCTCCATCCTGGCCACCGTCTGGCTGACGGTCGGGCCGGTCTGCGCCAGCCGTTCGGCGATGCGGGCCCGCAGCGGGATGACGCCCTCTTCCTCGAGCTCGAAGATGGTGCGCAGGTACATCTCGGTGGTGTCAATGAGCCCGTGGGCGGTCAACTCCTCATCCTCCTGCTGTGATGCTATGCCGGAGCGGTAGCGCTAGCATCGTGGCTGGTGCCCAAAGAGGAGGAAACAGATGTCGGACTTCAAGCCGGGCCTTGAAGGGGTCATCGCCTTCGAGACCGAAATCGCCGAGCCCGACAAGGAGGGCGGCGCGCTCCGGTACCGCGGGGTCGACATCGAGGATCTGGTCGGCCACGTCTCCTACGCGCACGTCTGGGGGCTGCTGGTCGATAACGCCTTCGCGCCCGGGCTGCCGCCGGCCGAGCCCTATCCGATCCCGGTGCACTCCGGTGACATCCGCGTCGACGTGCAGAGCGCCCTGGCCATGCTCGCTCCCGCCTGGGGGCTGCGGCCCCTGCTCGACATCAGCGACGAGCAGGCCAGGGAGGATCTCGCCCGGGCCTCGGTCATGGCCCTGTCCTTCGTGGCCCAGGCGGCGCGCGGGGTCGGGCTCCCGATGGTGCCGCAGCGCCGGGTGGACGAGGCGGCCACCATCACCGAGCGGTTCATGATCCGCTGGCGCGGCGACCCTGACCCGCGGCACGTCCGGGCGGTCGACGCGTACTGGACGTCGGCGGCCGAGCACGGCATGAACGCCTCGACGTTCACCGCCCGGGTCATCGCTTCGACCGGAGCCGACGTGGCCGCCGCCCTGTCCGGGGCCGTCGGCGCGATGTCGGGCCCGCTGCACGGCGGCGCGCCCGCCCGGGTCCTGTACATGATCGAGGAGGTCGAGCGGACCGGGGATGCCGGGCAGTACGTGCGGTCCGTGCTCGACCGCGGCGAGCGGCTGATGGGCTTCGGGCACCGGGTGTACCGGGCCGAAGACCCCCGCGCGCGGGTGCTCCGCCGCACGGCCAAGGAGCTCGGCGCGCCGCGCTACGAGGTCGCGCTGGCCCTGGAGAACGCGGCCCTGGCCGAGCTCAGGGCACGCCGCCCGGACCGGGTGCTCGAGACCAACGTGGAGTTCTGGGCGGCCATCGTGCTCGACTTCGCGGGCGTGCCCGCGCACATGTTCACCTCGATGTTCACCTGCGCGCGGACGGCGGGCTGGGCGGCCCACATCCTGGAGCAGAAGCAAACCGGCCGGCTGGTCAGGCCTGCCGCGCGGTACATCGGGCCCCCAAACCGATCGGTGCGCGACGTGCCCGGCGCGCGGGACGTGCTCGACCGGAACGTCTGAGCCGATCCCGGGCCGTTCCGCGCCGATCTCGCACTGATCTCCCCGGTAAGCTGCGGCAATGAGGAAGGTCGTCATCCCGGCGGAGCTGCGGCCGAGGGACGGCAGGTTCGGCAGCGGTCCGGCGAAGATCCGCCCCGAGCAGCTGGCCGCGCTCGCGGGCTCGGGATCGGCGTATCTCGGCACCTCACACCGCCAGCCGCCAGTCAGGTCCCTGGTGCGCAGGATCCGCGCCGGCCTGGCCGAGCTGTTCAGCCTGCCCGGGGACTACACGGTCGTGCTCGGTAACGGAGGCACCAGCGCATTCTGGGACGCGGCCACGTTCGGGCTGATCGCCGGTCACGCCCAGCACCTGAGCTTTGGCGAGTTCTCGGCCAGGTTCGCGGCCATCGCCGGGCGGGCGCCGTGGCTGGCGACCCCCACGGTGGTGGCGTCGGCGCCGGGCACGCACCCGGTGCCTCGGCCCGAGCCCGGGGCGGACACCTACGCGCTCACGCACAACGAGACCTCGACGGGCGTGGCCATGCCGGTGGGCCGGGTGCCGGGGGCCGATCCGGGCGCCCTGATCCTGGTCGACGCCACCAGCGCGGCCGGCGGCCTGCCGGTCCGGGCCGAGGACTTCGACGTCTATTACTTCGCCCCCCAGAAGGGGTTCGGCTCCGACGGCGGGCTCTGGGTCGCCCTGATGTCCCCGGCGGCCGTCGAGCGCGTGCACGACATCGCCGCGTCCGGCCGGTATATCCCCGACTTCCTCTCCCTGCGGGTCGCCGTGGAGAACGCGGTCAGGGACCAGACGTACAACACCCCGGCGGTGGCCACCTTGTTCCTGCTCGCCGACCAGATCGAGTGGATGCTCGGCCAGGGCGGCCTGACCTGGGCCGCCGCCCGGACGGCGGAATCGGCTGCCATACTGTACGGGTGGGCGGAGCAGGCGGCTTACGCACAACCGTTCGTCGCCGATCCTGCCCAACGCTCACGGGTAACCGGCACCATCGACGTCAGCGACGGGCTGTCCGCCGACGACATCGCGGCGTGCCTGCGGGCGAACGGGGTGGTCGACACGGAGTCTTACCGGAAGCTGGGCCGCAACCAGCTGCGCATCGGGATGTTCCCCGCGATCGATCCGGCGGACGTGGCAGCCCTCACCGCCTGCATCGATTACGTGGTCGAGCACGCGGCGGCTAGCGGATGACCGTCCCGATCACGACGATGAGCACGAGCAGCAGGAGCACGGCGGGAAGCAGCCATCGGGGCACCCTGTTCACGATGACAGCCTACAAACCCGCAGGCGAGGGAAGATCCGAGGTGGGCCATGGATGACCACGCAAGCCGGGCCGGGGTGCTCGGCGAGCACGCTCACCCGCCGCGGACCGCTTTAGCCCGCCGGACGCCACCGCAGGTCGGCCGGTCCGGAGGATCTCGTGCGAGCTCGGGTGACCTGATGCGGTTGTTCGTGGCGATCGCCCCGCCTCCGGCCGTGCTCGACGAGCTCGATGACCTGGCCCGGCCGCTCCGGGCCGACCGGCCTGACCTGCGCTGGACCAGCCTGGAAGCCTGGCACGTCACGCTGGCCTTCCTCGGGCAGGTCGACGAGGCCGCCGTGACCAGGCTGCTGCCCCGCCTGGAGCGCGCCGCCCGGCGCCATTACCGCTTCCGCCTCGCGTTCTGCGGGGCGGGCGCCTTTCCCTCCGCGGGGCGCGCGAACGTGCTGTGGAGCGGCCTGTCCGGCGACCGCGGGGCGCTCGCCCACCTGGCCGAGTCGGTCACCGCGGGCGCGAGCCGCGCGGGCGCCCCGCCGCCCGACAAGGGGCGCCGGTTCCAGCCGCATCTGACCCTCGCCCGCTGCCGCATGCCGGCCGACGTCACCGAGCTCGTCGCGGCGCTCACCGATTTCCAGGGGCAGGCCTGGACGGCGGATCGAGTCCACCTCGTCCGCAGCCGTCTGGGCGCGACGGAGGGGCCGCGGTACTCGACGCTGGCGAGCTGGCCATTGCCCGCCCCGGACCGGGACTCCGACCCGGCGCCCTGACGCCCGTTACGAATCGGACTGGCTGAGCTTCTCCAGGATGGGCACCGCCGCCCGGAGCGTGGCCCGCTCCTCGGTGGTCAGCTCGGCCAGCCGGCGGGCCAGCCAGGCGTCCTTCCTGCGCCGCACGCGCTGCACGACCGCCCGTCCCTCGTCGGTGACGGTGAGGATCACCTGACGGCGGTCGGTCGGGTGCGGTGACCGCAGCACGAGCTGGCGCTCCTCGAGCACGGCGATGACGCGGGTCATGGAGGGCGGCTGGACCTTCTCGTGCTCGGCCAGCTCCCCGGGCGTCATCGCCTGGTGGGTCTCCAGCGCCGACAACGCCGCGAGCTGGGTCTCCGACAGCACGGCCTCGGTCATCCCCGAGGCCGTCCGCTGCGCCCGCAGGCGCCTCGCCAGCCTGCTCACGGAAATCCGCAGGGCGGTGGCCAGCCCGGCATCAGTCCTGGTCCGCGTCACTGTCGTCATCTTGAACCTTCGTCGGCCAGCCGGGGGCGTCGAGGTAAGTACATCACGCCCGCGGACCCCCCGCAGCCACGCGCGAAGGTACCGCCCCACCTCGTAGCCTGAACGGGTGAAGCTATCCCGCGGCGAAGCCGAACGCCCATCGCCGCCGCCGCCGCTCGAGGCGAACGAACAGCTGGTCGCCGGCGTCTGCACGGCCGGGTGGGCGATCGCGCTCGTCGTCCTGCTGATCGTCCGCGACCGCCTGCCCGGCGACGCGCGCTGGTGGATCTGGACCTGCCTCGCGGGTGTGGTCCTGGGCCTGTTCGCGCTGTGGTACGTGCCGAGGCTCAAGCGCTCCCGCGCGAAGGCGGCGCTCAGGGCGCGCGATCAGTCGGCCCCGCGGGACAGCGGCTCGAACACCGTCTCCTCGACGGAAACGCCGGGCAAGTCGACCAGGTCGTAACCGAGCTCGTCGATGACCGGCGCGCGCCCCGCGGCCTGCCACACCACCGATTCGGAGTGCGCCCCGCAGCCGTGGTCGTCCGAGACCACCCGGCCGTCGTCCGGCGCGTAAGCGTTCGCGCAGGCGCCGAACAGCCGGCCGAGCCCGCCGCTGAGCGGGACGAAGAAGCCGCAGCTGATGCAGTGGGCGGGAGCCGCGTGCGCCAGCGGGGTCCGCGGGCCGTGCTCGCTCGTGTACCACCGGGCGGAGGCGCCGTCCCGCCCGATGGCCGACAGCACGCGGGACCGTCCGGGCGCTGGCCACGTGGCCGGCTCCGCCGGATCCGCCTCCTCGTCGACGGAATACCAGTCGGTGACGGCGTCATCGCCCTCCAGCACCACCAGCGGTGCGAGCCGCTCGTCGTCCGGCGGAGCGGGCATCAGGTCGCCGACGCCGAGATCTCCGGGCCGCAGCCGATCGTGCCACGGGACCCAGTCCGGGGCGAGGAGGGCACCGGGTCCCGGCAGCAGCACGGTCTCGCTGACCGTGACCAGCTTGGCCCGGGGCGCCCGGACGACCGTCACCGCCCAGTTCCAGTCCAGGTAGGCCGGGTCCGCGCAGCCGAACACGTGCGTGACGACGCGCTCGTCATCGGCCTGCACCTCGAGATGCTCGCCCACGTTGGCGGCACCGACGACCTCCTCGACGGCGGCGCGCGCGAGGTCGACGGCCTCGGCGCAGGCCTGGTCTGGTTCCCTGGTGCGGGCGGTGCGGGCCGGGCTCACGATCACCAATCCTCGCTCATCACGCGGGCTGCGGTCATGGTTACCCGCTCATTGAGGCAAGGGGCAGGTCGCCGCAGTGGCGGCTACCAACAATACTGGGTACATGCGGGTGTCCGAGGCGATGCGGCGAACTGGCCGCGCCGCACGCGCCACGGGCAGCGCGGCCAGGTCGGGGGCGCGCGCCGGGGCCACCGCCGGCCGCAGGACCGGCGGTTTCGTACACCGGATCACCGGTGCGTCCGGTGCGGGCCGCACCGGGCTTTCCACGCTGATCGAGCTGACCGCCGCGGGCGGCGCGGGGGACGCCTTCGTCGCGGTGTCGCTGGCCGGGACGATCTTCTTCAGCACGTCCGTCGATCAGGCGCGCGGACGGGTGGTCCTCTTCCTCCTGGTGACCATGGCCCCGTTCGCGGTCCTGGCCCCGTTCATCGGGCCATTCCTCGACCGTATGCAGCAGGGCCGGCGCTACCTGCTGGGCGGTACCCTGCTCGCCCGCGGCCTGCTCTGCTGGGGCATGTCGGCCGCCATCCACAGCCCGGTGACGCTGCTGCCCGCCGCGTTCGGCATCCTGGTCCTGCAGAAGGCCTACGGCGTGTTGCGCGCGTCGGTCACCCCGCGGCTGCTGCCCACGGAGATCACCCTGGTGACCGCGAACGCGCGCTCCCAGCTCTTGGCGCTGACCGCCTCCATGCTGGCCGGTGGCGCGGCGGCGGGGATCGAGACGACCGCCGGGGCCGCGTGGGTGCTGCGCGCCGGGACGCTGATCTACCTCGCGGCCATGTTCCTCGCCCTGCGGCTGCCGGACCAAGTGGACTCTCCCGCCCCCGCCCCGGCCGAGACCTCGCCGACCGCCGGTCCCGCTCCGCAGCCCCGTTTTTCCCCGAACGAGCGTGAGCGCTTCTCCCGCTCAGCCGAGGGCGGACCGAGGGCGGCCCCACCGCGGGAACCGGGCCGCACCGTCCCCTACGAGCGGCCGGGCCGCGGGGATCCGCGGTCGCTTCCGCCCGGAGCGGGATCCGTGCCCGCCGATTCCTTCTGGACCACCGAGCCTGACGAGGAACCGGAGGAGGCCGAGCCCGGGCCCGGTCCGCGGACGCCCACCGGTGCCCGCCGGTGGCGGACCCTGAGCAACGTGGGCCCGGTCGTCGGTGAGGCGATGCGCGGCAACGCGGTCCTGCGCGCGTTCTCCGGCTACATGGTCTTCCTCCTGGCCTTCCTGCTGCGCACCGAGCACTTCGGCGTGTCGCACAACTTCGCGCTCGGCGCGCTGGTGGCCGCGGCCGCGGCCGGCGGCCTGGCCGCGATGGCGATCGGCTCCCTGGTCCGCGCCAGGGCGCCGCAGCTCATCCTGTTCGCCATGCTCGCCCTCGCGCCGATCGTGACGGCCGTCTCCGCCTGGTTCTTCAGCCTCGGGGCAGCCATCACCGTCGCGTTCACCGCCGCGCTGGCCGCCGGCCTGGCCAAGCTCGCGCTGGACTCCGTCGTGCAGCGCGAGATCGGCGAGGAGATCCGCTCGTCGGCGTTCGCCGTGTCCGAGACGCTGAACCAGGTGTCCAACGTGGCGGGCAGCGTGGCCGGCGTCCTGGTGTCCATGCTGAACAACGGCCAGGTCGCCCTGGCCATCCCGGCGGCCGGCCTGACCGTCGCGCTGGTCACGCTGATCGCGCGGCGCCGCCGGCGAGTTCTTGCGCACAGGCCCAGGGGGGTACGGGGGGGCGGGGAGCCCTCCCGTGCGGGGGGTCCCGCGGGGGAGTCCCCCCGGGGGCTAGCACTGCTCAGGGCTCGATGTCGTCGGCGACGGCGCGCAGGACGGCGGCGATCTTCTTCCCGTCGCGGGCGTCGGGATGCTTGCCGCGACGGTAGGTGGTCGACACGTCGTCGAGCAGCTTGATCAGGTCCTCGACGATCTCGATCATCTCGTCCGGCTTCTTGCGGGTCTGCTTGACGGCCGCGACGGTGGGCGGGGGCTCGAGGACCCGCACCTGGAGCGCCTGGGCTCCCCGGCGTCCCTCGGCGACCCCGAACTCCACCCGCTGCCCCTGCTTCAGCACGGTCGTCCCCGAAGGCAGCGCCGATGAATGCACGAAGACCTCGCCGCCGTCATCGCGGGCGAGGAAGCCATACCCCTTGTCGGAGTCGTACCACTTGACCTTGCCGGTAGGCACGTGCAGACCTCACGTTGAAAGAGAGAACTAAGAACAACCAGCGATCAGCTGACCGACAGGATGCTACGGGCATTTCTAAGGCTATCGGTCCGGAACGCCAGACCGCAGCCTCGTTATCGTCGGCTAACGCCAAACGGCCCGGGGGAACCCCCGGGCCGTTCAGTGTGGTCGTGACTTGGAGAATCAGAAGTCCATGTCGCCGCCGCCGCCTGGGGCGGCGGGGGCCCTGTCCTTCTCGGGCTTCTCCGCGATCACGGCCTGGGTGGTGAGGAACAGCCCCGCGATCGAGGCCGCGTTCTGCAGCGCCGACCTGGTGACCTTGGCGGGGTCGATGATCCCGGCCTTGAACATGTCGACGTACTCGCCGTCATTGGCGTTCAGGCCGTGGCCGGCCGGCAGGGTCTTGACCCTCTCGACCACCACGCCGCCCTCGAGGCCGGCGTTCGCCGCGATCTGCTTAAGCGGCTCCTCCAGCGCACGGCGCACGATCTGCGCGCCGGTCGCCTCGTCGCCCTTAAGGTCGAGCTTGTCGAAGGCGTTACGGCCCGCCTGCAGCAGCGCTACGCCGCCGCCGGCCACGACACCCTCTTCGACCGCGGCCTTGGCGTTGCGCACCGCGTCCTCGATGCGGTGCTTGCGCTCCTTCAGCTCGACCTCGGTGGCCGCCCCGGCCTTGATGACCGCGACGCCGCCGGCCAGCTTGGCCAGGCGCTCCTGCAGCTTCTCCCGGTCATAGTCCGAGTCGGTGTTCTCGATCTCGGTCTTGATCTGGTTGACCCGCCCGGAGATCTGGTCCGCGTCACCCGCGCCGTCGACGATCGTGGTCTCGTCCTTGGCCACCACGACCTTGCGGGCCCGGCCGAGCACGTCCAGGTCCACGCTGTCCAGCTTCAGCCCGACTTCCTCGCTGATCACCTGACCGCCGGTCAGGATGGCGATGTCGCCGAGCATGGCCTTGCGCCGGTCGCCGAAGCCGGGGGCCTTGACCGCCACCGACCTGAACAGGCCGCGCATCTTGTTGACCACCAGGGTGGCCAGGGCCTCGCCCTCGACGTCCTCGGCGATGATGACCAGCGGCTTGCCGGACTGCACCACCTTGTCCAGCAGCGGGAGCAGGTCCTTGTTGGCCGACACCTTGGAGTTGACGATCAGGATGTACGGGTCCTCCAGGACGGCCTCGAGCCGCTCGGGGTCGGTGACGAAGTACGGCGCGATGTATCCCTTGTCGAACCGCATGCCCTCGGTGAGCTCAA
Source organism: uncultured Actinomycetes bacterium (assembly GCA_963795795.1). Lineage (GTDB taxonomy): Bacteria > Actinomycetota > Actinomycetes > Streptosporangiales > Streptosporangiaceae > Palsa-504. The sequence continues at coordinate 99,699 of CAWCJS010000015.1, forward strand.
GCTCCAGGCCGAAGGTGTTGGACTCCTCGACGGTGATGACGCCTTCCTTGCCGACCTTGTCCATGGCCTCGGCGATCATCTCGCCGATGGCCGTGTCGCCGGCCGAGATGGAGGCGGTGGAGGCGATCTGCTCCTTGGTCTCCACGTCCTTGGCCAGCTTGGACAGCTCCTCGCTGACCCGCTCGACCGCCGCCTCGATGCCCTTCTTCAGGGACATCGGGTTGGCGCCGGCCGCGACGTTACGCAGGCCCTCGCGGACCAGCGCCTGGGCCAGGACGGTCGCCGTCGTCGTGCCGTCGCCGGCCACGTCGTCGGTCTTCTTCGCTACTTCCTTAACAAGCTCCGCGCCGATCTTCTCCCACGGGTCCTCGAGCTCGATCTCCTTGGCGATGGACACGCCATCGTTGGTGATCGTGGGGGCTCCCCACTTCTTCTCGAGCACGACGTTACGGCCCTTCGGGCCGAGGGTTACCTTCACGGCGTCGGCGAGCTGGTTCATACCGCGTTCGAGGCCGCGCCGGGCGTCCTCGTCGAACGCGATCATCTTGGCTGCCATAGGCTCCAGTCCTTCGTGGCGTACGCGCGGATCGAGCCGATGCCCGCGACGGACGGCACCTCTGACGGCGGTCCCTTCCCGCCGCGAGGTCGTGCCTCATCGCCCGATCCGGCCATAATGCTGGCACTCACACTAGGAGAGTGCCAGCACCATGTTTAGCACTCTCCCACCGAGAGTGCAAACGCCAAGCCCCCTCAGCCCGCAGTAAGCGGGATGAGGGGGGCCCGAGGGGGGTTCCGGGGGTCGCCCCCCGGGGGACTAGCACCTATTAAGAGACCACGTGGACCTTGTCGGCCTGCGCGCCCCGGTCGCTTTGCGTGATCTCGAACTCGACCCGTTGTCCCTCTTCGAGGGTGCGGTAGCCATCCGACTGGATCGCCGAGAAGTGGACGAAAACGTCCTTGCCACCGTCGACGGCGATAAAGCCGTATCCCTTGTCCGGGTTGAACCACTTGACGGTGCCCTGAGCCATTCCAAACAACTCCCTAACTGCGCTCGGGACTCGAGCCCCGCCCTTGTCACCGCGGAACCCGTCGATCGCGAGACCGATGGGAACGGCTGCGTGCCTGTGGCACGAACCCCGTCCCCGTCCGACGGCGACCGGAATAGACCTTACCCTGTACCGACCGCGCCTGGCGCCACTTACCCACCAATCATGTCATCTGCCGCACGCCGGAGCTTCCGCTGGCGGCCCGCTACGCGCCGCCCGCCACGGCCGGGATGACGGAGACCCGCGATCCCGAGGACACCGGCGTGTCCAGTCCCTGGGCGAAGCGGACGTCCTCGTCGCCGACGTAGACGTTGACGAACCTGCGCAGCTGGCCGCCTTCGTCGAGGATCCGGCCGCCGAGCCCGGGGTAGGCGGTGTCCAGGCCTGCGATGACCTCGCGGAGGGTGCCTTCCGGCGCGGGCACCTCGGCCGCGCCGGCGGTGTAGGACCGCAGGATGGTGGGGATGCGGACCAGCACGGTCACGAGAGTGCCTCCTGGAAGGATTCGAGGGTCGGCCTGATCGCGACCGGTACGTTCACCGCCGCGGTGATCCCGTCGAGGGTCTTGAGCCCGTCGCCGGAGTTGATGATCACGGTCTCGGCGTCCGGATCGAGCTGCCCGCCGGCCAGCAGCTTGCGCAGCACGCCGAGCGTGACGCCGCCGGCGGTCTCGCCGAAGATGCCCTCGGCCTCGGCGAGCAGCCGCATCGAGTCGATGATCTCCTCGTCGCCGACGTCGGCGATCGCGCCGCCGGTGCGCCGCACCACGTCGAGGACGTAAGGCCCGTCGGCCGGGTTGCCGATGGCCAGCGACTTGGCGATCGTGTCCGGCCGGACCGGGCGCACCACGTCATGCCCCGCGGCGAACGCCGCGGACACCGGCGCGCAGCCGGTCGCCTGCGCGCCGAAGACCCGCCACGGCGCCTCCGGCACCAGGCCGAGCGAGGTCAGCTCGGTCAGGCCCTTGTCCACCTTGACCAGCTGCGCCCCGGAGGCGATCGGCACCACCACCTGGGCCGGCACCTGCCAGCCCAGCTGCTCGGCGATCTCGAAAGCGATGGTCTTGGACCCCTCGGCGTAGTAGGGCCGCACGTTCACGTTGACGAACGCCCAGTCCTCGTGCTCCCCGGCGAGCTCGGACGCGAGCCGGTTGACGTCGTCGTAGGTGCCGTCCACGGTGACGAACGTGCCGCCGTAGACGGACGTGGTGATGATCTTCTGCAGTTCCAGGTCCGCGGGGACGAGCACCACCGAGCGGAGCCCCGCCCGCGCGGCCGCGGCCGCCACGGCGTTGGCCAGGTTGCCGGTCGACGGGCAGGCCAGCACCGTGAAGCCCAGCTCGGTGGCGGCGGCCAGGGCCACCGCGACCACGCGGTCCTTGAACGAGTGCGTCGGATTCCCCCGGTCGTCCTTGATCCACAGCCTGCGCATGCCCAGGGTCCTGGCCAGGTTGTCGGCGCGGATCAGCCTGGTGTAGCCGGGTTCGGTCGTCGGCCGGTCCGCGATATCGGGCGGCACCGGCAGCAGCGACGCGTAGCGCCACATGTTCGGCGGCCCGGCCTGGATGTCGGACCTGGTCAGGTGCGGGTACTGGTACCGGACCTCGAGCGGGCCGAAGCAGTCGGCGCAGGCGTAGTGCGGGCCGAGCTCGCAGGTCGCGCCGCACTCGCGGCAGGACAGCCCGATGGCGTAGCCGAAACGGGGATCCGGGCGGCCCGATCCGGGGCCGGTGCCCGTGGGCGGGGTGCGGGTCGTGGCGGTGGTCACGTGGCGAGGGCTTCCTTCCCCATCTTTCCCAGCGGTCACCGTGACCGCGGGCCGGACTTGGCACCATGTCACGCGCCTCGCCGTGCTCGACGGACATATAAGCGCGATAGGTTGCCGGGGCTTCGCAGGGCCGATCCCTCCACCCCTCTGGATGAGCGTTATTCAGTTGTGGTCCAAACGAGACAAGCTTATCAGTGCTGGCCCCGGGGGGACGACCCCCCGGGATCCCCCCGATCCTGGGGGGAAACCTTTCCCCCCAGACCCCTCGGGGAGGCCCGCTGGGCCCCCGGACTCTCTTGCGGGCGTTAGCCTGCCGGGTTATGAGGCAACGGGTGCTCGTGGCGTCCAATCGCGGTCCGGTTTCCTATGAGCTCGGCGCGGACGGCACGCTGGCCGGGCGGCGGGGGGGCGGGGGCCTGATCGCGGGCATGACGTCCGGGCTGGCGGCGGTGGTCGCGCAAGCCGAGGTGACCTGGATCTGCGCCGCGCTCAGCGACGGGGACCGGGTGGCGGCCCGCAGCCCGGAGACAGCACCCGCGGACGGCGAGGTCCGGGTCCGGATGCTCGACATCCCGCCGGAGACCTTCGACCGTGCGTATAACCAGGTGGCGAACTCGATCTTGTGGTTCATTCACCACCTGCTCTTCGATACGCCGAACCAGCCGCAGTTCGGCCGCGAGTTCCGCCTCGACTGGGCGGCGTACCTGGCCTACAACCAGGCCTTCGCGGATGCGCTGGCGGACGAGGCGGCGGCCGGGCCGGGTGACCCCACCCGGGTCCTGGTGCAGGACTACCACCTCAGCCTGGTTCCGCGGCTGCTGCGCGAGAAGCTGGGCGGTGATGAGGGCGACCTCGGGATCGCGCACTTCTCGCACACCCCCTGGGCGCCGGCCGACTACTACCGCCTGCTTCCCAGCCAGGTCGGGCAGGCCGTCCTCGACGGAATCCTCGCCGCGGACCACGTCGGGTTTCACGCGCGGTGCTGGGCCGACGCGTTCCTTGACTGCTGCGAGGCGATCCTGGGCGCGCAGGTCAGCCGGGCCGCCGGCGGTGACGGGGACGCCACGGGACGGGTCATTCACCGCGGGCACGTGACCGAGGTGGCCGTGCACCCGCTCGGCGTGGACGTCCCGGCGCTGCGGGCCCGGGCCCAGGCCGACGACGTGCGGGCCCACGTCGGTGCGCTCGGGCGAGCCGCCGACGGGAAAAAGCTGATCGTCAGGATCGACAGGACCGAGCTGTCCAAGAACATCGTGCGCGGCCTGGCCGCCTACCGCGAGCTGCTCGCGACCCGGCCGCAGTGGCACGGCCAGGTGGTGCACCTGGCCTTCGCCTACCCGTCACGGTCCGCCCTGCCGCAGTACCGCGCGTACACCGACCAGATGGCGCTGATCGCGCGGCAGATCACCGAGGAGTTCCGGACGCCGGACTGGAATCCGCTGGTCCTGGAGGTCAAGGACGACTACCCCCGGTCGCTCGCGGCATGCGCGCTGGCCGACGTGCTCCTGGTCAACCCGATCAGGGACGGGATGAACCTGGTGGCCCAGGAGGGCCCGGTGCTGTCGGAACGCGGGTGCGCGCTGGTCTTGTCGCGCGAGGCGGGCGCGGCGGCGACGCTCGGGAACCACGCCCTCCTCGTCAACCCGTACGACGTCAGCGAGACCGCCGAGGCCTTGCACCAGGCGCTCGCCATGACCGACGCCGAACGCGCCCGGCGCAGCACTGCGCTCGCCGCCACCGCCGCCGCCTGGCCGCCCGCCCGCTGGCTGGGCGACCAGCTAGCCTCACTCGACGAGTAGCTGGCCGGCCTGCCGCCGACCTCACCGCCCGAGCTGGCGGGCGATCTCGGCGAGCAGCGCCACGGTCCCGTCCGGCCCGTCCACGACCAGGTCCGCGGCGTCCGCAACCGGCGGGCACTCCGCGCTGCGGCTGGCGACCGCGCACCCCGGAACGCCCGCGCCGCGCAGGGCCCGCACGGCGGCGAAGGCGGGCAGGTCGCCGAGGTCATCGCCGCAGAACAGGACCGAACGCGCCGCGCGCTCCCCGGCCAGGCCGGTTAGCGCGGTGCCCTTGTCCGCGCCCGGCGGGCGCAGCTCGATCACCATCCGGCCATACTCCGCGGCCAGCCCGAGACTGGCGGCGAGCTCGCCGAGCGGGCCGCGCAGCGCGTGCAGCGCCACCTCGGGATCGGCGGTCCGGCGGGCGTGCACGGCCAGCGCCTCCCCCTTGTCCTCGACCCAGGTGCCCGCGGTGGCGGCGCCCGCCTCGCGCAGGACACCGGGCAGCGCCCGCCGGGCGGCCTCGACCGACGGCGGGGCACCGGGGCCAGTCAAGGCGCCGCCCTGCCAGCGCTGGCGGCCGTAGACGCCGAGCACGATCAGACCGGGGACGGACTCGAACCCGCCGAGGGCGACCGCCTCCGCGGCGGGCCTGCCGGTGATAACCGCCAGCGTGCCGACCGCCGCGGCGAGGGCGGCCAGGACCGGCGCCGCGCCGGGCAGGGCCCGCGCGGCCTGCGGGTCGGCCACGATCGGCGCCAGCGTCCCGTCGAAGTCGGTGGCGATCAGCGCCTCCCGAGGGCGGGCCAGCAGGGCCTCCAGGCCGGCCTGGCCCTCCGGGGTCCTGGCGCGCGGCCCGTCGCTCACGCGGGCCGGCCCTTCGACCGGGGGGAGCGGATGCGCTGGCGGCGGGCGCGCTGGGCCCGCAGGCGCTTGACCAGCGCCGGGTCGTAGGCCAGCGCCTCGGGCTTGTCGATGAGCTCGTTCAGGAGCTGGTAGTACCGGGTGGCGGGGAGGTCGAGCACGTCGGAGATGGCCTGCTCCTTCGCTCCGGGCGAGCGCCATCCGCGCCCCTCGAACGCCAGGATTCGCATGTCAAGTGCGGATAGCTCGGACATGCGACCTCCTTCAGCTTTTCCCGGTTATTGCCGAACGTACCCGACCTCCCAGCCTGTTCCGCGGGATGTCACCGACGTACGCTCACCGGTCGTGACCCATTTCCTTTACCTCAGCTTCCTCACCGACTACGGGCTCGACGACGGGTTCGTCGCCGCCTGTCACGGCGTCGCGGCCCGGATCGCGCCGCACGCCGGTCTCATCGACGTCACGCACCTGATCGCGCCGGGTGACGTCAGGCGCGGGGCCGCCGTGCTGGCCCAGACCGTGCCCTACCTGCCGCCGGCCGTCCACGTGGCGGTGGTCGATCCAGGGGTCGGCACCGCCCGACGCGGCGTCGCGGTGCAGGCCGGAGCGTCGGTATTCGTCGGCCCCGACAACGGCCTGCTCTCCTGGGCCGTGACGGCGGCGGGCGGCGCGGCGCGCGCCGTCAGCCTGACCAACCGCGAGCTGTGGCTCAGCCAGGCGGCCGCGACGTTTCACGGCCGCGACATCTTCATGCCGGTCGCCGCGCATCTGGCCGCAGGCGCGGAACTGGCCTCGGCGGGAACCGAAATCAACGTGCGTGATCTGGTCACGCTGCCTGCCCCGGAAAGGATCATCCGCGATTCCGCCGCGGAAGGCGAAGTCGTGACCGTGGACAGATTCGGCAATGTCCAGCTCGCCTTCACCGCCGCCGATGCCGCGCAAATCGGCGTCCAGCCGGGCGGTTCCTTGCTGGTGCAGTGCGCGAATCTCCGGCTGGCGGTGCCTTTCCGGGAAATGTTCGGCGCGGTGGACCCGGGTGAGCTCGTGGCTTTCCTCGACAGCGCCGGGTTGATGAGCCTGGCGGTAAACCGCGGGAACGCGGCACAGCGGCTCGGCCTGGCGCCCGGCGCGCGGGTTTTGATCACGGCCTTGCCCTGAGCAATTCGGCCATGACGCATTCCGCGTAAGGCGGGCTCGTGGCACGATTACATAGGCCGGGCCGGAACATCGTTACCGCTGGCCAGTCCGGCAGCCTCGGAGGAGATATCTGACCAAAGTGTCACACCGATTGCTCCGCGGCATTGTGATGCCGTTCACCACCGGACTGGCCGCGACCGTGGCCGTCCTTGGCGTCCTCGGGCCGCTGCCCGCCCTGGGCGCGACCGCGGGCGCGGCGGGCACCTCCGTCCGCAGCCAGGAATGGTGGCTGACTGGCCTGCACGTGTCCCAGGCCTGGCAGACCTCCCTGGGAGCGAATGTCACCGTCGCCGTCCTCGGCACCGGTGTAGACCTGGGCGCCGTGGACCTGGCCGGCGCCGTGATCACCGGACCTGACTACACCGGTTCGGGTCGCACGCCGGGCAGCCCCTTCTGGGGCTTCTCCGGGACAGCGGTGGCGGCCATCATCGCCGGGCACGGGCACGGCGCCGGCGACCGGTCCGGCATCGTCGGCATCGCGCCCGCGGCGAGGATCCTCTCGGTCCGGGTGACCCTGGAATTCAACGACCCGCTATCGTCGGACGCCTCGATCAGCCGCAGGCTGCCGCAGGCCATCGCCGACGGCATCACGTACGCCGTCGCGCACGGAGCTCGGATCATCGACCTGCCCCTTGACCCGGGGACGCTGGGCCTGGCCGGCCAGGGGAACCCCGCCGCGGCGGGCGGCAGCCCCGCCGAGCACGCGGCGGTGGACTACGCGCTCGGTAAGGGCGTCCTGCTGGTGGCCCCTGCTGGCGATGACGGCATGGGCCCGGGCATCGTCAACTACCCAGCCGCCTACCCAGGCGTCATCGCGGTGGGGGCAGTGAGCCGCAGCGGGAAGCTCGCCTCGTTCAGCAGCCAGGCGCTCGTACGTGTCGCTGACCGCCCCGGGGGTCGGCCTCGAAGCCCCGGACCTGACGGTCGGCTACCAGATGACGAGCAGCACCAGCGCCGCCAGCGGCATGGTGGCCGGCGTCGCCGCGCTGATTATGTCGAGGTTCCCGCACCTGTCGGCGGCCCAGGTGACGCAGGCCCTGACCGAGAGCACGGCGGACGTCACCGGCGCGACCGCCTTGCCGCCGTTGCCGGCCCGCTCTCCGTCCGGCGCCGGATACGGCACGGTAGACGCGGCGCGCGCGATCCAGCTGGCCGCCCTCATCACGGCCGCCAGCCAGCCCCACGTCCAGCCCGTCCAGCCCGTACGGCCGCGCAAGCCCGCGCGCCGGCCGGTCGCGGCTCCCCACAAGCCCGGCGTCGGCACGCTGGCCGGGTCGGTGCTCCGCGCGGCCCTGGCCGGCGTGGGCGTGCTGATCGTGCTGCTGATCGTGATGCTTCTGGTCATGCGCTCGCGGCGGGAGCGCGGCCGCGCCGCGCCGACCGGCCGCACCCACGCCCGCGGACTGCACGAGCAACGCAAGCCGGATCGCGTCCCCGCACCGCCCGCGCTCGATCAGGGCAACGGCGCGCGGAGCCAGCCCCAGGCGACGCGGCCGGTCCTGCCCGCCAGCGACCCGTGGCCCTCGCCCGGGGGCTGGCAGGGCGGCGGCATCGGCGCGATCGCCCCGAAACCCTCATCCCCGGACCCGCCCTTCCGGCCGGCGGTGAGTTCCGCGCCGAGAGCCGGGGCAGGCTACCGGCCCGGCCGCGGCGCGGGGGGCGGCGGCGAAACCGCGGGGCCGCCCTGGGCCCCCGCACCGGAACCTGGCCGCACGTTCGGCCCCCTCCCGATAGCCTCCCCGGGCTCGCCGCCTCCGGTGCCAGGCCCGGGCATCCGGGTGCCGGGGGACATGGCGGTACCAACGGCCGCGGTCAGCGAGCCCCTGAGCCCGCATCCCTTGGACGCACCCACCCCGCCGGCGGGCTTCGCCGTGACCCCGCCCCTACCCGACTTCGGCGCGTCCCCAGCCGTCCCGGACTTCGGCGCGCCTCCGCCCCTACCCGACTTCAGCGCGCCCCCAGCCGTCCCGGATATCGGCCCGCCCCCAGTCGGGTCGCACTTCGGCCCGCCCCCGGCCGGCCCTCACTTCGGCTCGCTGCCGGGCGCCCCGGACCTCGACGCGCCGCCGGCCACCGTCGAGTTGGGCCCGGCGCCCGCCGCGGAGTTCCCGGCCCGCGAGAACCTGGGCTTCGCCGCGGCCCCCGTGGCCGACGACTACGTGGCCCCGTTCCCCGCCGAGCCGGTCGCGGAGGAGGACCCGGCGCCCGGCCCGGCCCCCGACCCGAGCTTCATCTGGGACCTGGCGGCGACCGATGTCTTCCCCGCCGCGACCGGCGGCGACCCGCCAACGGAAACGGGCCCGCCAGCCGAGTCGGCGGGCGGGCCCGAGTTGCCGGGCTGAGGCGGCAGCCTCAGGCGGCGGCGGGAACCGCGGGAACTGCCATGGCGTCCTGCGCGGGCTCGAGCGCGAGCTCGAGCACCTCGCGGACGTCCTTGACCGGGTGCACGTCCAGCTTGCCGAGCACCTCGGCCGGGACGTCATCGAGGTCGGGCTCGTTGCGCTGCGGGATCAGCACCGTGGTGATGCCGGCCCGGTGCGCGGCCAGCAGCTTCTGCTTGACCCCGCCGATCGGCAGCACCCGGCCGGTGAGGGAGACCTCGCCGGTCATGGCCACGTCGGCGCGGACCAGGCGGCCGGACAGCAGCGACGCCAGCGCGGTGGTCATCGTCACCCCGGCGCTAGGCCCGTCCTTGGGCACCGCGCCGGCGGGCACGTGCACGTGCACGCCCCGGTCCTTCAGCTCGCCGACCGGGAGGCCGAGCTGCGCCCCGTGGGAGCGCAGGTAGGACAGCGCGATCCTGGCCGACTCCTTCATCACGTCGCCGAGCTGGCCGGTGAGGGTGACCCCGGTCTCGCCGGTCTCCCGGTCGGCCAGGGACGCCTCGATGAACAGCACGTCCCCGCCGGCCCCGGTCACCGCCAGCCCCGTGGCCACGCCGGGCACGCTGGTCCGGCGCTCGCCCTCCGACAGGCTGGTCTCCGGCGTGAACCTGGGACGCCCGAGGTAGTCCCTCAGCTCTGGCCTGCCCACCGTGACCGGCAGCGAGGCCTCGCCCAGGGACACCCGCGCGGTGACCTTGCGCAAGATGCGCGCGATGGACCGCTCCAGCGACCGCACCCCCGCCTCGTGCGTGTAATCCGTGGCCAGGAGCCGCAGCGCGTCCTCGTCCAGCGACACGTCGTCGGCGTTTAGCCCGGCCTTGGACAGCTGCCTGGGCAGCAGGTGATCACGCGCGATCAGGACCTTCTCGTCCTCGGTGTACCCGTCGAGCTGGACGAGCTCCATCCGGTCCAGGAGCGGGCTCGGGATGGTCTCGAGCGAGTTGGCCGTGGTCAGGAACACCACGTCGGACAGGTCGAGCTCTACCTCGAGGTAGTGGTCGCGGAACGTGTGGTTCTGCGCCGGGTCGAGGACCTCGAGCAGCGCGGCCGCGGGGTCACCCCGGTAGTCGGCGCCGATCTTGTCCACCTCGTCCAGCAGCACGACCGGGTTCATCGAGCCCGCCTCGCGGATGGCGCGGACGATCCGGCCGGGCAGCGCGCCGACGTAGGTCCGCCGGTGCCCGCGGATCTCCGCCTCGTCCCTGACCCCGCCGAGCGAGACCCGGACGAACTTGCGGCCCATGGCCCGCGCGACCGACTCGCCCAGCGACGTCTTGCCCACGCCGGGCGGCCCGACCAGGGCGAGCACGGCACCGGAGCGCCGGCCGCCGACAACCCCCATGCCGCGGTCCGAGCGGCGCTTGCGCACGGCCAGGTACTCGATGATCCGCTCCTTGACGTCGTCGAGCCCGGTGTGGTCCTCATCCAGGACGCGCCGCGCGTCGGCGATGTCGTAGGAGTCCTCGGTCCTGCTGTTCCACGGGATGTCGAGGACCGTGTCCAGCCAGGTGCGGATCCAGCCGGTCTCGGGTGAGGCGTCCGGCGTCCGCTCCAGCTTGGCGACCTCCTTCAGCGCGGCGTCGTTGACGGCCTCCGGAAGGTCGGCCGCCTCCACCCGCGCGCGGTAGTCGTCTTCCTCGGTCGCGGTGTCGCCGTTCAGGTCGGCGAGTTCCTTGCGGATCGCAGCCAGCTGCTGGCGCAGCAGGAATTCCCGCTGCTGCTTCTCCATGCCCTCCGCGACGTCCTTGCGGATGGTCTCGGCCACGTCGAGCTCGGCCAGGTGCTCGCGGGTCCACCCGACGACCAGCTCCAGCCGCTCGACCAGATCGGAGGTCTCCAGCAGCTGGAGCTTCTGGGCGGTGGACAGGTAGCTGGCGTACCCGGCGTTGTCGGCGATCGCCGACGGGTCGCTGAGCTGCTGGATCGCGTCGATGATCTGCCACACGCCGCGCTGCTGCAAGATGCTGGTGACCAGGGACTTGTACTGCTGCGCTAGCTCGTCGGCGCGCGGGCCGTGGCCGGTCTCCTCGACCACCTCGCCCTGCACCCACAGCGCGGCACCAGGACCCGTGGTCCCCGAGCTGATCTTGACCCGGGAGATCGCGCGGACCAGCGCTCCCGGCTGACCGCCGGGCAGCCGGCCGACCTGCTCCACCGTGGCCAGCGTGCCCACGCCGGCCAGCCCGCGGTCGGGTAGACGTGGCACCAGCAGCACCCGGGCCTTGGCCTCCGAACGCATACCCGGAACCTGCCTGGACGGCACCCGCGCCGCGTCGATGGCGGCGCTGACCTCCGGCTGGGACGTTTCGAGCGGCACTACCATCCCCGGCAGGACCACCTGATCGTCCAGCGGCAGGACCGGGAGCGTGAGGGTTTCACTCATGAAGAGCCTCCAAAGCTTGAGTCACATACACTCAAGAAAGGAGAGCCTCACTATATTTCCGCTGACCGTTCGCCCGAAGCGATCAGCCCGGAGCGATCAGCCCGAGGCCGGAGATGATCGCGCTGACCAGCTCGTCCGGGCTCCGCCGGGCCGCCAGCACCAGCACCCCCTCAGCCGGGACGGGTGGTTCCAGGTCGGCGAACTGGCTGTCCATCAGAGCGGCCGGGAAGAAGTGCCCGGACCTGGCGTGCAGCCGGGCCAGGTCCTCGTCGTGGCTGACCTCGAGGAACACCAGCCGGACCTCGGGACGGTCCTGGCGCAGGACGTCACGGTAACGGCGCTTGAGCGCGGAGCAGGCCACCACCCCGGATCCGCCGGCGGCGTTCCTGGCGTCCATCCAGGTCCCGATGGCGGCCAGCCACGGCCAGCGGTCGTCGTCGGTGAGCGGGATCCCGGCGGTCATCTTGGCCACGTTGGCGGCCGGGTGGAACGAGTCTCCGTCCGCGAACGGCCAGCCCAGCCGGTCCGCCAGCAGACGGCCGACGGTGGTCTTCCCGCTGCCGGACACCCCGGCGAGGATCACGATCAGGTGTCCGCCCCCCGTTCCCCGCTCACCAGGAGCACGTGCAACTGGCGGGGCCCGTGCACGCCCTCGACCCGGATCAGCTCGATGTCGCTGGTGGCCGAGGGCCCGGAGATGAGCGTGTGCGGCCGGGCCGGGTCCAGGCGGGCGAAGCCGTCCGGCAGGTCCGCGGCGACCTGCGCGGCGAGCACCACCGCCAGGTGGAAGTCGGGTACCAGGGTGAGCGCGCGGCGCCCCTGCCCGGGCCCGTGATCGAGGATGATCGTGCCCGTCTCGGCGATCGCCACCGCGCACCCGGTCACGACCCCGGCCGTCGCGTCGAGCTCGGCGGCGGACAGCGGCGGGGTGTCGGAGGTGAGCTGGACCGCGGCCGGCACGACGGCCAGCCACGCGGCGGGCAACCCGTCCGGGACCACGAAGGGCGCGGGCCGCGAGGCGCGGCGTTCGGCCAGGACGCGGGCGACGGCGGCCGGCAGGCCGGCCTGGGGCACGCGCTCGACGACGGCCCGGTAGTCGGCAGCGCGCTCGGCGAACAGGTCCACGATGTCGCAGCATGCTGGGTCGTGATGCGCGGGCAGGTAAGCGCGCGGCAGCGCCGCATAGGCCCGGTCGGCCCGGTCGGCTTGCCCAGCGTGGCCCGTGCCGCCGTTCGCCGTGCCCGCCGTACCTGCCGTTCCTGCGGGTCCGGCTGGGCCCGCGCCCCCGCTAGCCCCAGCCCCGGCCCCCGCCCCGGGGCCGACGGCGGCCCGGATCCTGGCCAGGATCTGGTCCCTGGCGTCCCCGGCGGTCATCGCGTGCCCCTGGTCCGCGCCCACCAGGCGCGGAACGATTCACGCGGCGGCGCCGGGGCGTCGCGCGTGTCCGTCCAGGCGCTCAGCGGCGGCGGGAGCCTGCGGATCCGGCCCGACCTGGCCACCAGGCGGCCGCCCAGCCACGCGCCCCGCTGGGCGCCGGCCAGGAGCCGGGGCGACCGGAGCACGCGCCCGGAGACCCCGAACACCGCTCGTTCGGGAGAAAGGATCTTCTCCCGCTTGGCGTCGACGACCTTGGCCCGCAGGTGGACCAGTGCTTCCGGGATGTTGATGGCGACCGGGCACACCTGGTAGCACGCGCCGCACAGGGTCGACGCGAAGGGCAGCGACGCGTCGGCCGGCGAGCCGACCCCGCGCAGCTGCGGGGAGATGATCGCGCCGATCGGGCCGGGGTAGGGGGACCCGTAGGCGTGACCGCCCGTCCGCTCGTAGACCGGGCACACGTTCAGGCAGGCCGAACACCGGATGCAGCGCAGCGCCTGCCTGCCGGTCCGGTCCGCCAGCGCCGACGTGCGGCCGTTATCCACCAGCACCAGGTGGAATTCCCGCGGCCCGTCGCCCGGCGTAACCCCGGTCCAGATCGAGGTGTAGGGGTTCATCCGCTCGGCCGTGGACGAGCGGGGCAGCAGGGCGAGGAAGACCTCCAGGTCCCGCCACGAGGGCAGCACCTTCTCGATCCCGACCACCGAGATGAGCGTCTCGGGCAGCGTGACGCACATCCGGCCGTTGCCCTCCGACTCGACCACCACCAGCGACCCGCTCTCCGCGATCGCGAAGTTCGCGCCGGAGATGCCGACCTTCGCGGACAGGAACGCCTGGCGGAGGTGCGCGCGCGCCGCCGCGGCCAGCGCCCGCGGGTCGTCGGTCAGGCCCTCGGGTGCGTCCGGCATCTCGCGCAGGAAGATCTCCCTGATCTCGGCCCGGTTCTTGTGGATGGCCGGGACCAGGATGTGGCTGGGCAGGTCGTGCCCGAGCTGGACGATGAGCTCGGCCAGGTCGGTCTCCAGCGCCGTGATGCCCGCGGCGGCCAGGGCCTCGTTCAGGCCGATCTCCTGGGTGGTCATCGACTTCACCTTGACCACGCGGTCCTCGCCGGCCGCCCGGACGAGGCCGGCCACGATCGCGTTCGCCCCGGCGGCGTCCTGCGCCCAGTGCACGTGACCGCCGGCCCGGGTGACGTTCTCCTCGAGCCTGAGCAGGTAGTGGTCGAGGTGGGCCAGGGTGTGGTCCTTGATCGCCTTCCCGGCCGCGCGCAGCTCCTCCCAGTCGGCCAGCTCGGCGACCGCCCCCGCGCGCTTGGCGCGGATCGTCCGCGTGGCGTGCGCGAGGTTGGCGCGCAGCTGGGAGTCGGCCACCGCGGCGGCGGCCGCCGCCGGGAAGGCCGGCATGCCCAGGTAGGTCGGCATCCCCGGGCGGTAGGTCACACTGGCCTCCGTCATCGGGCCTCCTCGGTCCGGGCCAGGATCTCGGCCAGGTGCATGGTGGCGACGCCGGACCGCTGCCGCGTCAGCGCGCCCCCGATGTGCATCAGGCACGAGTTGTCGGCCGCGCACACTACCTCGGCCCCGGTCTGCCTGATCGCCGCCACCTTGTCGGCGCAGATCGCGGCCGAGACGTCGGGGTTCTTCACCGCGAACGTGCCGCCGAACCCGCAGCACGACTCCGCGTCGGGCAGGTCGGCCAGGTCCAGGCCGCGCACCGCGCGGAGCAGGCGCAGCGGGGCGTCCCCGACCGCGAGCATCCGCAGCGAGTGACAGCTCGGGTGGTACGTCACCCGGTGCGGGAAGTAGGCGCCCACGTCGGTGACCCCGAGCACGCCGGTCAGGTACTCCGACAGCTCCCAGGTCCGCGGGACGATCTCGGCCACGGCCCGGGCCAGCGCGGCGTCCCCCGCCTCGCCGGCCAGCGCCGGGTAATACTCGCGGACCATGGCCGCGCACGAGGCCGACGGGCAGACCACGGCCTCGTAACCCCCGAACGCCGCCACCATCCCCCGCACCATCGGCACGGCCTCGCGCCGGTACCCGGTGTTGAAGTGCATCTGCCCGCAGCACGCCTGGGCCGCGGGGAAGTCCACCCGGTGGCCGAGCCGCTCAAGCACGGTCACCACCGCCCGGCCGGTGTCGGGGAACAGCGTGTCGGTCAGGCAGGTCACGAACAGGCCGATCCGCATCAGGCGCCCCCGCGGGCCCGCGCCGCGAGCAGGGCGGATCCGTCAGCCGAACGCGCCGCCGTGCAGCGCCCGAGGACGGCGAGCGCGGCGACGTACCCGGGGCCGGCGTCCAGGTCGAGCAGGGACACGGTCTCCGGCGCCTGCGGGTACGGCCAGGACGTGACGCGGGGCGGCCCGCCGGACTCGGCGACCACGATCTGGCTGAAGGGGGCGCGCAGGCCATCACCCGTGGCCTTGGTCACCGCCTCCTTCCGCGCCCAGGCGACCAGGAAGGCCCGCGCCCGCGCGGACGGCTCGGCCGCGGCCAGGGCGGCCCGCTCGGGTTCGGCGAGGACGAGGCGCGCGAGGGCGTCCGGGTCCCCGTCGCCGCCCAGCGGCCGCGCGCGCCCGTCGAGTTGCTCGACGTCCACCCCCACCGGATCGGAGGCGACCGCCACCGCGATCAGGGCGCCGGAGTGGGCGACGGAGAACTCGGGGCCGCCGCCGGCCACGGCGGGCTTGCCGTGCGGGCGGCCGCACTGGCGGCAGGTCCGGTCGAAGCTGACCTGTTCCGGGCGGGTCCCGGTGCACGCCGCGATCACCGTCTTGGCCAGGGCGCACCCGACGAGGAAACGGTCCCGGTCATCCGCGCGCCGGTACGCGGCCAGGCGCGCGCGCTCCGCCTCGTCCAGGAGCGCGACCTGGTCGCCGGACGCGTCCCCGGTCCGCGCCCACCAGAGGAGAGCGGTCCGCTCGGCCAGGTTCCCCGGCGTGGTGCAGGCCGTCGGGCTCGCCGTTTCCGCCACCCTGCCAGCCTAAGGGTTACACCGCCGATTGGTATTCAGGTATACCTGTTAATCCGGTCGGCCGAGTGGCCCGAATCCCGAAGTGCCATCCAAGACTGAGTGCGCTCAGTAAAGTTCTGACGACGATCAGTCATCTCCTGCAGACAGCGGGCACGGCGTCGGGAGCAACCATGAGCGAGACTCCCGCCCTCGAGGCGGAAGGGCTGGCCAGGCAGTACGGCACGACCAGGGCCCTGGCCGGCCTCGACCTGGCCGTCCCGGCCGGCACCGTGTACGGCCTGCTGGGTCCCAACGGGGCGGGCAAGACCACCGCGGTCCGGATCTTCGCCACGCTCCTGCGCCCCACGAGCGGATACGCACGCGTGCTCGGCTTCGACGTGGTGACGCAGGCGGCGCGGGTCCGCCGGGTCATCGGGCTGACCGGCCAGTACGCGGCGCTGGACGAGCACCTGTCCGGCCGGGCCAACCTGGTCATGATCGGCCAGCTCAGCCGGCTGCACGGCCAAGGCGGCCCGGCGGCGCGCGGAAGAGATGCTCGAGCGCTTCGGCCTCACCGCGGCCGCCGAGCGGCCGGTGCGGACCTACTCGGGCGGCATGCACCGGCGCCTCGACCTGGCGGCCAGCCTGATCGGCGGCCCCGCGGTGCTGTTCCTCGACGAGCCCACGACCGGCCTGGACCCGAACGCCCGGGCGATGACCTGGGAGATCGTCAGGGAACTCGCGGCGGAGGGCACCACGCTGCTGCTCACCACGCAATACCTGGAGGAGGCTGACCAGCTGGCGGGCCGGGTGGCCGTCATCGACGGCGGCCGGGTCATCGCCGAGGGGACCCCGGACCAGCTCAAGTCGTCCGCCGGGAGCGCGTACCTGACGGTGGTGCTGGCCTGGGGTTCGGACCCGCGGGCGGCGATCGCCGCCCTCCAGCCGTACACCCGGGGCGGGGTGCAGCCGGAGGAGGACGGGCGCCGGCTGTCCGTGCCCGTCGCGGCGGGCGAGGGGCTGACCACGCAGGTGGTGCGCGCGCTGGAGGCGGCCGGGGTCCGGGTGAACGACGTGACCATCAAGCGCGCCTCGCTGGACGACGTGTTCCTGTCGCTCACCGGGCACGTCACCGGCGACCCGGCCGAGCTGGAAGGGACGCACGCGGCATGACCGCCGTCGCCGCGCGCCTGGTCCCCCGGCGGGACATGACGTACCAGCACGGCCCGGCCCGGCAGTTCGCCGCCGACGTGTGGGTGCTGGTCAAGCGGAGCATCACGCGGATCAGCCGGGAACCCGAGATGCTCGCCGACGTCACCGTGATGCCGGTCATCTTCATCCTGATGTTCGCGTACGTGTTCGGCGGCGCGATCGTCCTGCCCGGCCGGGGGAACTACCACGAGTACCTGATCGGCGGGATGCTGGGGATGGGCCTGGCCCAGACGGCGCCGGGGGTGGCCATCGCGCTGGTCAGTGACATGTCCACCGGGCTGATCGACAGGTTCAGGTCGCTGCCGATGTCGCGCTGGGCCGTGCTCACCGCGCGGACCCTGGCCGAACTCCTCAAGCAGGGGATCAGCGTCATCGTGGTGACCTGCGTGGGCCTGGCCATCGGCTGGCGGGTGCACACCGGCGTGCGGGACGTGGCCGCCGCGTTCGCGCTGGCCCTGGCGTTCGGCTACGCGTTCACCTGGGCGGGCGTGTGCCTGGGCCTGGCGCTGCGCAGCCCGGAGGCCGCCGGGCAGACCGGGTTCATCATCTTCCTGCCGCTGATGTTCGTCTCCAACGCGTTCGTCCCCACCCAGGGCATGGCCCGCTGGCTCCAGCCGGTCGCCGAGTGGAACCCGATGTCCGCGCTCGCGTCCGCCTGCCGGCACCTGTTCGGCAACCCGGACCCCGCCACCGCGGTGCACGCCTGGCCGATGCAGCACCCCGAGCTGGCCGTCGGGTGCTGGGCGGTGGGCATGCTGGCCGTCTTCGCGCCGCTGGCGGTGCACCTGTACCGCCGCAAGGCCAACGGCTGAGCCGCCCCGGACACGCGCCACCGCCCGCCGGGAGGAGTTTTTCCTTATCCCGAACGAGCGGTGGCAGGAGCCCCGTCGTGCGCTGCCGCGCACGGCCTAGGCGTTCTGCGGGGCGAGGGCGGCCGGAGCCGGCAGGCGGGAGGCGCGGACGCCGAGCCCGAGGGTCCGCACGAGCACCATGGCCACGGCCATGAAGATCAGCCCGTCGGTGATCGCCGCCTCGCTGACCTGGTTCGCGATGGCCCAGCTGACCAGCGAGTGGGTGAACCAGTGCGCGGAGCCGTACGAGAAGGCCGCCCGGGCCCCAACCACGACGACCCACAGGATCGCGTAGGGCGCGCCGGCCCGGCTGACCGGCCGCCCGGTCTGCGGGCTGCGGTAGACGCTCATGAGCGCCGCGGCGGCTAGCCCGACCAGCAGGCCGGCCACGGTGCCCGCGATCTCCACCGTCAAGCCGGTCCCGTGCGTGACGGGGTTCTGGATGAACAGCGGGATGATCACGGCGGCGGCGATCACCGGGCGCAGCAGCCGCATCCGGCCGATCGTGCGCGCCGGGCCCAGGTCGGTGGCCAGGACCGTGGCGAGCACGACGCCGTTGACGATCATGGCCTCGGTTAGTTCGGAAAGCATGGTGTGCTCCTCGTGGTGGGGCGTTTTGCTGATGGCTCCACCATCGCCGTGTCCGCCGGTTTGCGGATCGGAGCACGGGCTGGTCCTGGGCATGAGCCGAGGTGAGGGGCCTGGTACCGGTCGGTACCAGGCAGGCCGCCCGGGTGGGCTCGACGGCCGGCCCGTGGGCTGACGCAGCGCCCGGCCTGGCCAGCCGATACTGGAGGCATGCTGCGCACGGTCAACCACGTAGCCCGGGGACTGGGCTTCACCTGGGTCGGCGTGCTGGCCTTTGTCCTGGCTCGGCCGCACGGGGCTTCCCACCTGGCGGTCCAGATCGCGGGGTACTGCCTGGTCGGCGCGGCGCAGGTGGCGTGGGCGCTGCTGGACTTCTCACCGGCCGCCTCCCGGCACCGGGCCGCGGGACTGCCGGTGGTCTTCGGGGTCATAGCCGTGGGCGCGGGAATCGGGTGCACCGCCGGGGGCGGTGGTACCTGGCTCGCGGTCTTCGCGGTCGTGGCGGCGATCGTGGCGGGCAGTGAAACGGAGCTTTCGGCGGCCCTGGCGGTGACCGCCGCGGGCATCCTGGCCATCGACGTCACCGGGCTGGTCTTCGGTGACGGCTACGGCACCCTGCTGGGGCTGCCCGCGTTCGTGGTGAGCGGCCTGGTGGTCGGGCGCAACCGGGGCCACTACCGGATCCAGGCCGAGCAGGCGGCGGCGCTGCTCGCGCAGCGCGAACGCCTGCAGGCCGAGGAGCGCCGGGCCGACCTGCTCGAAGAGCGCACGCGCATCGCGCGCGAGATCCACGACGTGCTGGCCCATTCGCTCGGCGCGCTCGGGATCCAGATCCAGGCGGCCCGGGCCGTGCTGGCCGACCATGGCGACATCGCCAAGGCCGGCGAGATCCTCACCGCCGCCCAGCGGATGGCAGGCGAGGGCCTGGTGGAGACGCGCCGGGCGGTGCACGCCCTGCGCTCCGGCACCCTGCCGCTCGACGAGGAACTCGCCCTGGTCAGCGACACCCACGCGCAGCGTTACCACGTCGCGGTCAGCTTCGGCGTCGGCGGCGTCCCCGCGCCCCTGCCGCCCGACGCGACGCTCGCGCTGCTGCGCGTCGCCCAGGAGTCCCTGGTCAACGCGGCCAAGCACGCGGCCGGCCAGGGCGTCGCGGTCCGCCTGGACTACGGGGACGCCGACGTCAGGCTCACCGTCCGCAACGACCTGGACCCCGAAGCCCCCGGCCCCGACCGCCCGGCCGACCTGAGCACCGTCAACGGCGGGTACGGGCTGACCGGCATGCGGGAACGGCTCCGGCTGCTGAACGGGACGCTCGAGGCGGGCCGGACCGACGATCAGTGGGTCGTGACCGCCGGACTGCCGCGTCCCCGGCCTGAGAGCATCTCCTCATGACGGCCACGTCCGGCGAGGCAGCCGGGCCGCTGCGCATCGTCATCGCCGACGACCAGGCCAGCGTCCGCGAGGGCCTCGTCCTGCTGCTCGGCGGGCTGCCCGATATCGAGGTGGTCGGCGCCGCCGCGGACGGGCAGCAGGCGCTGGAGCTCGTGGCCGAACACGAGCCCGACGCCATCCTGCTCGACCTGCACATGCCCGTCCTCGACGGGCTGGGCGCCACCCGCCGGCTGACCGCCGAGCACCCCGGCGTGGCCATCGTCGTGCTTACTACCTACGCCGACGACAGTTCCGTCTTGGAGGCGCTGCACGCCGGGGCGCGCAGCTACCTCACCAAGGACGCCGACCGGGCCGATATCGCCCGCGCGCTGCGCGCGGCGGCGGGCGGGCTGACCGTCCTCGACCCCCGCGTGCACGCCATGCTCCTGCAGGCCGCCAGCGCCCCCGCCAGGCCCGGCGCCGAACAGGCTCCCGGGCCGCCTCCCGACGGCCTGACCCAGCGCGAGGTCGAGATCCTCGCCCTGATCGCCCGCGGCCTGACCAACCCGGAGATCGCCGCGCAGCTGTTCCTGAGCAACCACACGATCAAGACCCACATCAACCGGATCTTCGCCAAGACCGGCTCACGCGACCGCGCCGCCGCCATCGGCTACGCCCACCGCCACCACCTCGGCTGACCGGCACTCGGCGGGGCGGGACGGTGTGATACATCCGATGTATGACTGAGCAATCGAGTGAATTCGCCGGGCGGGTGGCGCTGGTGACCGGAGGGGCCTCGGGGATCGGGCTGGCCACGGCCCGGCTGCTCGCGGCGCGCGGGGCGCGGGTGGCGGTGCTGGACCGGGTGGAGCCCCCGGAGGATCGGCAGGCGGCCGAAGGCGAGGGCTTGTACCCGGTCCTGGCGGACGTGACCGACGACGCCGCGGTCCGGGCCGCGGTGGCGCAGGCGGGGCGGGCGCTCGGCGGGCTGGACATCCTGGTCAACAACGCGGGCATCGGCGCGGCCGGGACGGTCGAGGACAACGACGACGAGGAGTGGCACCGGGTCCTCGACGTGAACGTGCTCGGCATCGTCCGGGCCACCAGGGCCGCCCTGCCGCTGCTGCGACAGGCCGTGCGCGAGCGCGGCCAGGCGGCCATCGTCAATACCTGCTCGATCGCCGGGACCGCGGGCCTGCCGCAGCGCGCGCTGTACTGCGCGAGCAAGGGCGCCGTCTACGCGCTCACGCTGGCCATGGCGGCCGACCACGTGGGCGAGGGGATCAGGGTCAACTGCGTGAACCCGGGAACCGTCGACACCCCGTGGGTGGGGCGGCTGCTCGACGCCGCGCCCGACCCGGCGGCCGAGCGCGCCGCGCTGACCGCACGGCAGCCCCTGGGCCGGCTGGTCACCGCCGGCGAGGTCGCCGCGGCCATCGCCTACCTGGCCAGCCCGCTGGCGGGCGCCACCACCGGGACGGCGCTCGCCGTCGAC
Organism: uncultured Actinomycetes bacterium; assembly: GCA_963795795.1. Lineage (GTDB taxonomy): Bacteria > Actinomycetota > Actinomycetes > Streptosporangiales > Streptosporangiaceae > Palsa-504. The sequence continues at coordinate 120,970 of CAWCJS010000015.1, forward strand.
GGCGGCATGAGCGGCCTGCGGACCAGGCCTAGGACGGCCTAGCCCGGCGTGCCGCGCTCGATCGTGACGGCGGCCGTGTAGCCGCCGTCGGCGATGGGCTTGAGCACCTCGAGCCGGAGCCACGCGACCGGGTGGTCCGCGAGCAGCCGCTCGGCGACTCGCTCGGCCGCGGTCTCGATGAGCCGGAACCTGCCCTCGCGGACCACCGAGGAGATCGTCCGGGCCACCGCGGAGTAGTCGAGCGCGTCCGCCAGGTCGTCGGTCGCGGCGGCCCGCCCGGCGTCGGCGGACATGTCCACGTTGAACGTGAGCGTCTGGGTCACCTCCCGCTCCCAGTCGCGCACGCCGATGACCGCGGAGACCCGCAGGTCCCGGACGGATACCCGATCCACGTTGTCCACGGCCGGACCCCTAGGCGACGTAGGGTTCGGCGCCGCTCTCGCTGATCATGGGGCGGCCCGCGACGGCCCACCCCGTCATCCCGTCGGCCACGTTGACGGCGTTCAGCCCCGCGCCGGCCAGCGCCTGCGCCGCGTACGCCGACCGGTTGCCGCTGCGGCAGATCACGTAGACCTCGCGGTCGCCCGGTAGCTCATCGAGGTGCCCCGCCAGCTCGCGGAGCCGCACGTGCACCGCGTCGGGGGCGTGCCCCGCCGCCCACTCGTCGTCTTCGCGCACGTCCAGCAGGAACGCCCCGGCGGGCACGTCCGCCGACATCACTTCGGGCAGGGTGTCGGGCTCGTTCATGTCGGTCTCCTCGGGCTGCTCGCGGGAACGGCACCAAGGTTACTGGCCCCGCGCCGCTGGTACCGGGATGGTCCCCGTGGCCCCCGCGGGCCCGTCGTCCTCCTCGGCGATGCCGTACCTGGCGTAGAGCCGGCGCAGCGGGCGCGGGGCCCACCAGTTCGCCCGGCCGAGCAGCCGCATCGTGGCCGGCACGAGCAGGACCCGGACGAGCGTGGCGTCCAGGATCAGCGCGACGATCATGCCCACGCCCATCAGCTTGATGAACGTGATGCCCGAGGCCGAGAACGCCCCCACCACGATGATCAGCAGCAGCGCCAGGCTGGTGATCACGCCCCCGGTCCGCTGAATACCCGCCGCGACCGCGGCGGTGTTGTCGCCGGTCTGGTCGTACCGCTCCCGGATCCTGGACAGCAGGAACACCTCGTAGTCCATCGACAGGCCGAAGATGATGGCCAGCATCAGGATCGGCATGGTCGGGTCGATGGAGCCCGTCGAGGTGAACTGGAGCAGGCCGGACAGGTGCCCCCACTGGAAGATCCACACGACGACGCCGAACGTCGCCGACAGCGACAGCACGTTCATCACGATCGCCTTGAGCGGCAGGACCACCGACCCGAAGGCCAGGAACATCAGCACGAAGGTGGAGACGCCCACCAGCAGGGCCATCCACGGCAGCGTGGCGCCCAGGCTGGCTAGCTCGTCGACCAGCCCGGCGCTCTGCCCGCCGACCAGCACCGTGGCCCCGGGCGGGGCCGCGGTGTCCCGGACCTCGGTCACGATGTGCCTGGCCGCCGACGACAGCGTGGCCGGGGCGTACCCGATGTCCACCCGGGCCACGTCACCCCGGGTCCCGGTGACCTGCGCGCCGGTGACGCCGGGGATCGCGTCGATCCGGTGCAGGTAGGCGCCGAGCGCTGCCGCGGCAGTGCCGGCCCGGGGACGCCCCCCAAACCCCCCCGCGAGGTGATGGTGCGCGGCAGCGTGACCAGCGCCTCGATCGGAGCGGTGGAGTTGACCGGGAACTCGCGGTTCAGCACCTCGGAGACCTGCCGGACGGTCGAGGCGGCCGGCAGCGTGCTGGCGTCCGTGCCGCCCCAGGAGATGCGCAGGAACGGGGCGCCGAGCGCGAGCAGCCCGATCGTGATCACCGCGACGTACGCCAGCGGCCTGCGCATGACGCTGTTCGCCAGCCGGTACCACCCGCCGGACGCCTCGTCCCGGACCGGGCGCTGCACCGAGCGGCGGATCCGCAGCGCGTTGACCCGGTGGCCGAGGACCGCCAGCAGCGCGGGGAGCACGGTCAGCGCGGCCAGCATGTCCACCGCGACCGTGGCCACCCCGCCGTAGCCCATCGAGCGCAGGAAATCCTCGGGGAACAGCATCAGGCTGGTCAGCGCGACCGCGACCGTGACGCCCGACACGGCGACCGTCCGCCCGGCGGTCGCGACCGTCCGCGCGACGGCCTGCTCGACCGTGGGCTGGCGGTGCAGTTCCTCGCGGAACCTGGTCACGATGAACAGCCCGTAGTCGATGCCCAGGCCCAGGCCCAGGATCGTGGTGATGTTCACCGAGTAGATGGACACCGTGGTCACCATCGTGAGCAGCCGGAGCACGGTGAACGACCCGAGGATGGCCACGCCGCCGATCGCCACCGGGAGGCTGGCCGCGGCCAGGCTGCCGAAGATCACCAGCAGCAGGATCAGCAGGACCGGCATGGAGAAGCCCTCGGCCTTGGCGATGTCGGCGGTGACCTCGGAGTTGATCGAGACCTCCAGCGGCACGTTCCCGCCGACCCGGGCGGTCACGCCGTCGGCCGAAAGGCTGGCCGGGACCAGGTCGCTCTTGATCGCGTCGTAGGTCTGGTGCCTGGCCGCGTCGTCGGCCCCGGTGAGCTCGAGGACCGCGTAGGTCGAGTGCCGGTCCGTGCTGACCAGGCTGGGCGACCCGCTCGACCAGTAGGTGGTCACCGCGGCGACGTCCGCCCGGGGCAGGCCGCTCAGCGCGGTGGTGACCGCTTGGCGGTACCCGGGGTCGCTGACGGTCATGGCGGCGCTGTGGTACAGCACGACGACGTCGGCGTCGTTCCGGCCGAACACCTGCTGGGCCAGGTTGGCCTCGTGCTGACTCTGGCTGGCGGGCGGGGTGAAGTCGTCCCCCGACGAAAGCTTTCCGAACACCCCGGTCCCCCACACCGCGGCGAACGCGACGAGGAGGAGCGTGAGGCCCAGCGTCAGCCGCCGCCTCCGGTACAAGGCGCGGCCCCATGCCTCGAACATCTCGCCTCCTGAGCCTTGCTGTACATGTTGATAACTCAAGTAAACAATGTAAACTGATTACAGCGCTAACTTCGCATACAGCGTTCATTCTTGTCAAGCGGGTTAGCATCGGGCCACGCCGGCGTCTTTGGGTCTCGCCAGCGGGCGGGTCCCGGAGGTAATACTTGGTGCAGGAGGCAGCAGTGACGCAGGTGGCAGAGGTCGCCGGGAACGACGGGCCCGGCGGTGGCGCAGCCGTGCCCGGCCGGCCAGCCGACCCGGCGCGACCGCCTGCGCGCGGCGACCACCGAGGAGATCATCCAGACGGCGCGGGACCTGCTGGTGGCCAGCGGGCCCGAGGCGGTATCGCTGCGCGCGATCGCCCGCGAGATGGGCATGACCGCCCCGGGCCTTTACCGGTACTTCGCCAGCCACACCGAGCTGGTCAGGTACGTGTGCGCCAGCATCTTCACCGAGCTGGGCGAGGACATCCGCCGGGCCATCATGGCGGCGGACTCGGAATACCACTCCGATCCCGACCATAAGACGGAGCACCTGACCCTCAAGATGGTCGCGGCGTGCCGGGAGTTCCGCCGCTGGGGGCTGGCGCACAAGGCCGAGTTCGCGCTGCTGTTCGGCGTGCCGCTGCCCGGCTTCGACGACGGGCGGTTCGACATCGCCGACGAGTGCGCGCTGGCGTTCGCCGGCGTCTTCTTCACGATGTTCCTCGAGCTGTGGGCCGCGGCGCAGTTCCCGGTGCCCGCCGCCGAGGAGATCGACCCGGGCCTGCGCGACGAGCTCCTGCGCTACCGCGACGCGCTCGGCGCCGACATCCCGGTCGGTGCCGTGCTCACCTTCCTGCGCTGCTGGACCGTCCTGTACGGGGCGGTGGCCATGGAGGTGTTCGGCCACATCCGCTTCGCCCTGGCGGACGCGGCCCCGATGTTCGAGATCACCCTCGGCGACTTGGCGTCCCTGGTCGGCCTGCGCTACCCGCTGGGGCCGTAGCCACCGCTGCCCGCCGCGACCGGCGCAGGATCAGCAGCGCCGCGGCCGCGAAGGCGCCCGCGGCCAGGACTTCGTACTGGGCCCGGCCCGGCGCCTCGTCCTGGATCCGCACGTGGAACCGGCGGACGGCCTGCGGGTAGGGCGACCAGTCGAGCCACATGATGAGCGGCTTATCGAGGTCGGGCAGCGCCGCCCCGGCCATGCCCGCCACCACGGCCGGGCGGCGGTCGGCCGGCGAGACAGCGGCGAACGCCCCGACCACGGCCAGGCTGATCAGCCCGTCGGGTACGGCCGCGCGCAAGAACCGGCGCCTGCTCCCCCAGTGGCCCCAGTGCGGCACCGCGTCCAGCGCGAAGTGCGAGGCCACGCCCGCCGCGAAGGCCGGGAGCGGGCGGCGGGCCAGCGCCCCGATCAGCGCACCGGACAGGACATGGTTGGTCAGCAGCACTCGCCCCGCCTTTCCCGCCTCATTATGCCGGACGGCCCGGCGGCCACTGCTGGTAGCGTTTCCGTTGCGGGGGGCTGGCAAGCAACTCCAATCTGGACGAGGGCTGACGCGTACCCATGCTGGATAAGCGATTCATCAGGGAGAACCCGGACGCGGTGCAGGCGGCCGTCCGGGTCAAGGGCATCGACCTGGACGTGGACGAGCTGCTCCACCTCGACCAGGCCGGCCGCAAGCTCCAGCATGAACTGGACCAGGCGCAGGCGCGCAGGAAGAGCTCGGCGAAGGAGTACGCCCAGGCCGATGAGGCCCGCCGGGCGGCGCTCAAGACCGAGCACGAGGAGCTCGAGGGCGCACCTGAAGTCGCTGCGAGACCAGCTCGGGGAGACGAACGAGAAGCTCCAGGAACTGCTGCTGCTCACCCCCACCATCCCGTGGGCGGGCGCGCCGGTCGGCCCCGACGAGTCGGCGAACGTGACCATCAGGACCTGGGGCACCCCGCCGGAGTTCGGCTTCAAGCCGCTGGACCACGTCGACCTGCTGGAGCAGCGCGGCTGGGCCGACTTCGCCCGGGCTCGCAAGGTGGCGGGAGAACGCGCCTACACCCTGATGTCCGACCTGGTCCTGCTCGAGCGGGCGGTCCACTCCTACGCCATCGACCTGCTCCGCGCCAAGGACTTCACCATCGTCAGCGTCCCGTCGCTGGTCCGGCAAGAGGCGCTGATCGGCACCGGGATGTTCCCTGCGCACCGCGAGGAGACCTACGCGATCCCGGCCGACGACCTGTACCTCGCGGGGACGGCCGAGGTCGCCCTGGTCGGGTTCCACGGCGACGAGATCCTCGACCATAAGCGCCTGCCCCTGCGGTACGCGGGCATCTCGCCGTGCTTCCGGCGCGAGGCGGGGAGCGCCGGCCGCGACGTGCGTGGGCTGCTGCGCGTCCATCAGTTCGAGAAGGTCGAGCAGTTCGTCATCTGCGCGGCCGACGATGAGGAATCGGACCGCTGGCACGCCGAGCTGCTCGGTACCGCGGAGCAGCTGCTGCAGGCGTTCGGGCTCGCGTACGAGGTGGTGGAGTGCGCCACCGGCGACATGGGCGCGGGCAAGTACCGGATGAACGACATCAACACCTGGATGCCCTCCCTCGGCGCGTACCGCGAGACGCACAGCTGCTCCTCGCTGCACGACTGGCAGGCCAGGCGGGCCAACGTGCGGTACCGCGACAACGAGGGCACGGTGCGGTTCACTTACACGCTGAACAACACCGCGGTCGCCACGCCGCGGATCCTCGCCGCGCTCGTCGAGAACTTCCAGACCAGCGACGCGAGGGTCCGGGTGCCCGAGGTGCTCCGGCCCTACCTCGGGGGCGCGGAACTGCTCTGAGCCGCCGGTCTCGGCGGAGCGGACAACCGGCACCCGGGAGCGTACGCTGCGAGGCGTGAGGATCGACGCTGATCGCGTGGCTGACCTGGCTGCCCGGCCGCTCAACGGATTGACCAGGCGCGACGTTGCGCTGGCCCTGCTCACGGTGCCCGCGGCCGAGGCCCTGGCCGGTATGCCCGGCATCAGGCGGGGACTGCTCGCGGCCGGCAATCCGCTGTCCGCCGTGTTCTGGTCGTCGGCGGAGGTCATCCTGATCCAAGATCGACGACGGCGACGCTACGGTCGGCGACGTCCGGATGTGGCTGGAAGCCACGGGCACCGAGCCGAACGGGATCATCGGCCTGCACATGTGGGACGAGCAATCCGAGCGCAGCCAGCTGGCCGCCGAGATGCACACCAGGCTGGTCAGCCATCTGGAGGACCGGCTCGCCGCGGGCGAGATCGATCCCGACCTGCTGGCCGCCGGGGACCCGGCGGCCTGCCGGGCGCACATCGCCGTGCAGGAGCGGTGGATGACCTCGGCGCTGCCGGATGGCCGGGTCCCGATGGACGTGCTGCTCGACGAGAAGGACGAGGAGTTCCGCGCCGAGTGGGACGCCGCGGACGCCGAGGCGCTGAGCATGATCGAGGCCGTGCTGGCCCGGATCGGCGACCGGCCGCTCCCCCAGGCCGAGCTCCGCGCGGCCAGCGAGCGGCTCCGCGAGCATATCGGCAGGCCCGGCTGGCCGGGTCAGCTGCTGATCGAGTGCGGCGGGATGCGCCCGGAGGACCTGCCCGCCGACGATACGTCGCTGTGGCTCGGCCTGGCCGCCGGCGTGGCGTCTCCCCGGGGGCCCGAGGACTGGGACGAGCCCGGCGGAGGCAGCGGCGACCTGGGCGAGGTCGACAGCGCGGTGGCCGCGATCTGCGCCATCGACCATTTCGACTGGCTGGCGGTGATCACGGCGCTCGCGGAGGGCGGGCCCGGCACGTCCGCGTCGGCCGCCGACCTGGCCGCGTACGTCCGGGACTACGATCCCGGGTACCTCGAGCCGGGTGAGGAGGACGGCCAGGAAGGTGACGAGGACGAGCTGGCCGGCGAATTCGACGAGCCGGACGATCACGTCGAGGAGTTCGACGAGCTCAGCATGGAGGGCCTGTTCCTGCCGGTCACGACGTTGTGGCACGTCCTGGGCGCGATCGACGACGACGACTGCCTGACCGCGCTGGGCTGGTGGGGACTGCCCGAGGCCATGCGCCGCGTCTGGGCCCCGTCCGAGGGGACGCCCGGCTAGCGGTCGGCCGGGGATCCGGGCTCCGGATCGGCGGCGAGCTGGTGGTACGCCGGGGTCAGCACGTCGGCCAGGTCCTGGCCCCTGACCCGCACCGCCGGCGGCGGGAACATGCGGAGCAGCAGGTCCGGCGTGGTGGACCCGGGCCCCGCGGATAGCGCGCGCAGCCGGGCCGGGCTCAGCCCCGGCGACCAGAACGCGTCGAGGCTCTCGGCCAGTGGCCGGGCCGGGACGTCGAGTCCCGCTCGGCCCGCCGTCCCGGGCGCAGACTCCGCCGTGCCCGTGAAGGCCTCGCGGCCTCCCCGGACGCCAGGTCCGGCCTGGATCGCGCGCAGCGCGGTGAGCAGCTCGTCCCGGCCGCGACCGCGCCAGGCCAGCATGGCGAACGGGTCGCGGTCGAACTCCTCGGCCAGCACGTAACACACCGCGGCGAGGTGCTTGCACGGCACCTCCCAGTCCGGGCAGCTGCACCGCATGTCCAGGTCGCCCTGCGAGTGCGGGAACAGCGGCGTGCCGCACTCCGCGAACACCTCCTCGATCTCGCGCGGCATCTCGCCCGCGAGCAGCTTGGCGCGGAACAGCGCCTGGCCGGCCAGCCTGCCCTCCACCGTCCGCCACTGCGCCGTGGTCAGGGGCAGGACCCCGACGCGGACCTGGTACGGCCGGATCCGTGACCCCTGCACCCGGGCGGTGACCTTGCCCTGGGACAGCTCGAAGTCGAGCACCTGCCCGGCCCGCGCGTAGCTGCGGCCCCGGGCCAGCCGGCCGCTCATGCCGTACGACTCGAGCACGGCGATGAACCGCTGGGACCACCACCGCTCGCCGATCGCCCCGCGCTTGCTCCGGGCCTTGATCCCGCCCTCGACGCGCCGCGGGCGGGAGACGGGCGGCCAGTCGGTCCAGCGCGTGTTCACGCGCTCACCGCGTCGGGCGACAGGGCGAGCACGGCCCGCAGGTCCTCGACCGACAGCTCGGTCAGCCACGCCTCGCCGGTGCCCACGATCCGGTCCGCGAGCTGCTTCTTCTCCTCGATCATGGCGTCAATCCGCTCTTCCAGGGTGCCGACGCAGACGAACTTGCGGACCTGGACGTTCCTGCGCTGGCCGATCCGGAACGCGCGGTCCGTCGCCTGGTCTTCCACGGCCGGGTTCCACCACCGGTCGACGTGGATCACGTGGCTGGCGGCGGTCAGGTTGAGCCCGGTGCCGCCGGCCTTGAGGGAGAGCAGGAATAGCGCGGGTTCATCGAGCGCGGCGAACGTCTCGACCATGGCGTCCCGCTGCTTCTTCGGCGTCCCCCCGTGCAGGAAGAGCACCGGGCAGCCCAGCCTGGCCGCCAGGTGCGGCTGGAGCATCCGGCCGAACTCGGCGTACTGCGTGAAGCACAGCGCCTTGTCGCCCTCGGCCACGATCTCCTCGGCGATCTCCTCGAGCCTGGCCAGCTTGCCGGACCGGCCCGGCAGGCGTGAGCCGTCACCGAGCAGGTGCGCGGGATGGTTACAGACCTGCTTGAGCTTGGCCATCGTGGCGAGCACCAGGCCCCGCCGGCTGATCTCGTCGGCCGCCTCCTCGATCCGGCTGAGCATGTCGGCGACCGTCGCGGCGTACAGGCTGGCCTGCTCGGCGGTCAGGTTGCACCAGACCTTCATCTCCTGCTTGTCCGGCAGGTCGGAGATGATCGCCCGGTCGGTCTTCAGCCGGCGCAGGACGAACGGCTGGGTCGCGCGGACCAGGGCCCGCGCGGCGTCCTCGGAGCCGTGCCGCTCGATCGGGATCGCGTACGTCTCGCGGAACTTCTCGGCCGGGCCGAGCAGGCCGGGGTTGGTGAACTCCATGATGGCCCACAGGTCGGACAGCCGGTTCTCCACCGGCGTACCGGTCAGCGCGATCCGGGTCGCGGCGGGCAGCGCCCGGACCGCCCTGGCCTGCTTGGTGGCGTGGTTCTTGATGTTCTGCGCCTCGTCGCAGACCACCCGGGCCCAGGTGATCGTGCTCAGCGCGGCCTGGTCCCTGGTGGCCACGCCGTAGCTGGTAATCACCAGGTCCACATCGGAAAGGGCCAAAGTCAGCGAGTCGCCGTCCAGCCGGTCCGCGCCGTGATGCACGTGGACTCGCAGGCCGGGGGTGAACCGGGCCGCCTCCCGCTGCCAGTTGCCGACCAGCGACATCGGGCACACGAGCAGGGTCGGCGGCGACCCGGGCGGCTGCGCGGCGATGAGCGACAGGAGCTGGATCGTCTTGCCCAGGCCCATATCGTCGGCCAGGATGCCGCCGAGGCCGAGATCGCCGAGGAAGGCCAGCCAGGACAACCCTCGCTCCTGGTAGGGCCGCAGCGTGCCCGCGAACCCGGCCGGGGCCTGCCTGGCCGCCAGCCGCCGGTCGGCCTGGCCGGACAGCAGGTCGCCCAGCCACCCGTCGGCGTCCACCTCCGCCAGCGGGACCGCGCCGTCCGGGCCGTCCGGGCCGTGCAGCCCGGCGGCCAGGGCCTCGCCGGCGGTCATCGTCCCCGGCGGGTTCCGCTCGAGGAACCTCAGCGCGGCCTTCAGGTGGGCCTCGTCGAGCTCGACCCACTGGCCGCGGAGCCGGACCAGCGGGGCCTTCAGCCGGGCCAGCTCGGCCAGCTGCGCCGCGTCGATCGCCTGATCGCCGACCGCCACCTCGTACCGGAAGTTCACCAGGTCGCCCAGGCCGAACCTCGGCGCCGCGGCCGAGGCGCCCGGTGCGCTGACCGACCGGGTGGTCAGCTTCAGCCCGAGCCGGGCCTTACGCACCCAGTCGGGCAGCAGCACGCCGAATCCGGCCCCGGACAGCAGCGGCCCGGTCTCCTTCAGGAAGCGGAACGCACCCGGCGTGTCTAGGTCCACCGCGGTCGGCGCCGGCTCGCGGAGCGCGTCCTCGACCTCGCGGAACAGCCTGGTCGCGGCGCCCAGCCCGGCCAGCAGCTCCTCGACCGGATCGGCTCCGACCCCGGCCCCTGTTGCCCCTGTTGCCCCGATGGCCCCCGCTCCGGCCCCGAGGAACGCCGACCCCTCGCCGGCCCACAGGTCGGCCGCGGAGACCATGAGGCTCGGGTCTTCGGCGGACTGCAGCGCGAACTCCACCCGCCAGGGATCACCGTCCTGGTCCGCCGGCTCGGCGAGCCGGAAGCAGGTCCGGACCGGGCCGGCCGGTATCCGCGCGCCGTCCAGCCACGCCTCCAGGTCAGCGGCGAGCGCGGCCGCCTCGGTTTCGTCCTGGGGCGTGATCACCTCGAGGCGCGCGTCGGTCGTGGTCAGCGCCACCACGAATCGTTCGGGCCAGGGCAAGCGAGCCGGAGCGCGGCCCCGCCTCGCGCTCAGCAGGGGTCCGGGCAACCGGGTTCGCGCCGCGGCATCGGTCAGGCAGTCCAGCGCGGCCGCCAGCAGCGAACCCGGCGGCTCGGGGCCCGCCGCCCGGCACGACGGGGGCATCGCCGCCGCCAGGTCACGCGCGCGCTGGGCGTCGGCGCCGTCCAGCACCGGACGCCAGCGGGCCGCGTACCCCCCGTCCTCGGCGACCAGGACCGGCAGCACCCGCCCGCGGCCGGCCAGGCCGTCGGCGAACCGGGCCAGGGCCGCCAGGTACGGCAGCGACCCGCCCGCGACGGCCGCGACGTCGGCGAGACCGCCGACCGAGCCGAGCAGGTCCAGCGCGGCGGCCGAGGCGAAGGCGAGGACGGGCACACGCCAGCGGGCTAGGGACACCCGACCCCGGGGTCCCGGCCTGGCCTCCTCAGCGCCCGGCCTGATCAGTTCCGGCGAGGCCAGCGGCCCGTCCCCGGCCGACGGCAGGTGCAGGATGAGCTCGTCGTCAACGGCCTTGCGCGCCGCCGCGCCGGCCGGCCCGGGCAGCGCGGCCAGCAGGTCGGCCAGCTCGCCCGCCTGCCCCGCGAACGGATGCGGCACGGGCGCCCGCGACGGCCGCCCCGCACCGGGCGGACCGGCCGCGACCTGCGGGAGGAGCGGGTCCTCGGCCCACAGGCAGAGCGAATCGTTCGCCCATATTCCGTGGATGACCCGCATGCCGCCTGCTACCCCTGAATCCGCCTGCCTCTCAGACACGCTAACAGCGCGCCGGCGTCCCGGCGCGGCGACACACCGCGAAACCCGGCCACCTCGTCCGTTAGTGCTTGTAGAGCGCCTGCACCCGGCTGATGAGGCGACCGATGAGCGAGGCGGAAACCGGGTCGTTGGTCCCGTTTACATCGTCCACGGTGTAGACGTTCGTGCCCGCGAGCACGACCGCCGTGACCTCGTAGAAGTCGGAGCCCGCGAACGAGGCGTAGTCGGCGTGCTGGATGAGCTGGAATGCCTTGTGACCGCCGATGGTGGTGCTGGACAGCGACTGCGTCACCAGCTCGACGTGAGTCTGGAAGGCCGGCGCGGGCTCATTGAAGGCCGAGCACTGCTTGTACCGCGCATACGCCCGGTTGTAGAACGTCTGGGCCGCCCCGGCACTGGCGAACTGGAGCACATACTGATCGCCGAGAAGGATGAGGGACGGGTATTGGCTGAAGTCCGGATTCGCGTTGAAGAAGCTGGCGAGCGCGCCGGCCGTGTTGCCATAGCCACTGACGTAAATGAACGTCGCGAATTTCACGCAGCTCGCGTTGGACGGCTTTACGAGCGCCTGCGTCGAATGGAGCGAGCTGCCGCTGTTGTGCCGGTTGAAGGTGGTGAAGCCGGACCCGAAGGCCGAGGAAGGCAGGAGCGCGGACGCCAGCCGGGAGCCGGTTACCTGCGGTGCGGCCTTGGCGCTGTTCGGCGCGGCGAGGGCCGGGACGGCCAGGCCGAGCGACAGCGCCGTGGCGGCGGTCATGACCGCGATCGACTTGAACTTCATCGTGTGCTCCCCTTCGCGGCCTACTCCAGCCAGGCCCTCTGGCCACCTCCGCGTGGCCGATGACCATAGTGGAGAGCGAACCCGGAGCGCAATGCACTAAACCGTGATCTAAGCCTTACGAGCGCTGCTATTCCGCCGGGGGCTGGGCCGCGGTGAGCTCCTGATCGTCGTCAGCGCCGGGAGCCGAGGGATCCGGGGTGATCTTGCGGAGGTGCCTGTTCATCGAGCGGAGCAGGAAGACCAGCGCGACGCCCAGCGCGGCGACGACCAGGAACCCCAGGACACCGGGTTCGATGTCGTTGCTGGCCGAGGAGGACGCAGCGGCTGCGGCGAGGACGCCGAGGGTCAAAGGCTCACGCTTTCCCTGATGCCGGCGAACAGGTCATCTTCCGGCAGTTCGCTATCGACGACAGACCTAGCCAGATGATAGTCCTCCGTGGGCCAGGCGGCTTGCTGCACCTCGATCGGGCAGCGGAACCAGAACCCTTCCGGGTCCACCTGGGTGGCGTGCGCCTTCAGCGCCTCGTCCCTGACCTCGAAGAACTCGCCGCACGGCACCCGCGTCGTGATCTCGTGCTCGCGCCACTGCTCGCCGCGCTTCTTCGCGCGTTCCTCCCACTCCTCGAAGATCTTGGTGTAGGGCGACTCCAGGCCGCGGCGGAGCATCTCCTCGTGCAGCGCGACGAACTTCCCGCCGTGGAACGACACGAAGTAGTAGAGCTTGAGTGGCTGCCAGGGCTCACCGGAATCCGGGTACGCGTCCGGGTCGGCCGCGGCCTCGAACGCCGCCACGCTGACCCGGTGGGTCATGACGTGATCCGGGTGCGGGTAGCCGCCGTTCTCGTCGTAGGTGAGCATCACGTGCGGCCGGAACTCGCGGATCGCTCGGACCAGTGGCTCGGTCGCCTCATCCAGCGGGGTCAGCGCGAAGCAGCCTTCGGGCAGCGGGGGCTTCGGGTCACCTTCCGGCAGCCCCGAGTCGACGAACCCGAGGAACCGGTGCTCCACCCCGAGGATGTCCCGGGCCCGGGCCATCTCCTCCCGCCTGACCCTGGCCATGTCGGCCTTGATCTCGGGGCGGTCCATGGCCGGATTGAGGATGTCGCCGCGCTCGCCACCGGTCAGCGTGCAGACCAGGACCTGAACGCCCTCGCTGGCGTAACGCGCCATCGTGGCGGCGCCCTTGCTCGACTCGTCGTCCGGGTGCGCGTGCACGGCCATCAGCCGAAGCTGGCTTCCCAACAGGGTCTCCCTCGTTTGACTGTGCCCGTCCCGGGGAAAAACCCCGGCACCCCCCGCGAAGCGGTGCGCATCCGACCACGCCGCCTAGTCCCGCAACACCCGTTTACCAGTCGGACATTCCCACGGCACGCGGTTGGTAGAATTCCGCATTTGACTAGATCGCTCTAGTCACCGACGCTTGTTAGCCTCAGCAGATTACGCCCGAGGACCAAGGTGGTCCCGCGGACTACCGAAGGCCCGCGCAGTACCAAGGAGCATCCGTGACCGAGACTCGCGACGACACTGTGACCTGGCTGACCCAGGAGGCGTACGACCGGCTCAAGTCCGAGCTCGACTACCTCTCCGGACCCGGGCGCATTGACATCGCGCAGAAGATCGAGGCGGCCCGGGACGAGGGTGACCTGCGCGAGAACGGCGGGTACCACGCGGCCAAGGACGAGCAGGGCCAGAGGGAGGCCCGGATCGTCACGCTGCAGCACATCCTGGAGAACGCCCGCGTCGGCGCCCCGGCGCGCACCGACGGGGTGGTCGGCCCGGGCATGACGGTCACGGTCCGGTTCGTCAAGGACGACGACGAGGTGACGTTCCTGCTCGCCTCCCGCGAGGAGAGCGGCTCGCCGATCGACGTCTACTCGCCCCGCTCGCCGCTGGGCGCCGCGATCATGGGCAAGAAGGTCGGCGAGAAGGCCACCTACTCCCTGCCGAACGGCCGCGCCAACACCGTCGAGATCCTGGAAGCCGTCCCCTACGCCGGGGCCTAAAAGCCTTCTTTATGCCGAACGGGCGGTGGTATCACTCACCGCCCGTCGGGCTTTACGAGGGCCTGCCCGGCCTATGACACGAGTTCCGGTTCCTGGCTGGGCGCCTGCTCGGCGGGCGCCCGCCCGCGCAGCGGGACTTCCTTGATGAACAAGGCGAGCACGAAGATGAGCGCCGCGGCCGGCAGCGCATAGACGAAGACCGCCTGGACGGCGTGCGCGATGGCGAAGAACACGTCGTGCCTGATCGGTGCGGGCAGTGAGTTGACGGTGGCCGGGTTGACCGCGCCGCTGCTCGCGCTGATGTGCACGCCGCCGCCCGCGGCGGCCAGTGATTCGGTCAGCCGCCGGGCGAAGACGGCGCCGAACGCCGCCACGCCGAGCGAGCCGCCGATCTGCTGGAAGAACATCCGCGCGCTGCTCGCTACGCCCATGTCCTTCTGCTCCACGCTGTTCTGCGCGATCAGCGACACCATCTGCATGAGGAAGCCCATGCCGAGGCCGAGGACCACGTAGAAGATCGCCGAGGTGATCCGGGTGGTGCCGATGCCCAGGTTGGTGAGCAGGTACATGCCCAGGCCCATGATGGCGCCCCCCAGGATCGGGAAGATCCTGTACCGGCCGGTCCTGGTGGTCACCTGGCCGGCCACGATCGAGGTGATCGTGACCCCGATCATCATCGGGGTCAGCATGAGCCCGCTCACGGTCGGCGACGCGCCCTGGACGGTCTGCTGGTACAGCGGCAGGAACGTCATCGCGCCGAACATGGCCAGGCCGGTGAGGAAGGTCAGCGCCATCGTGAGCGAGAAGTTCCGGTTCTTGAACACGTGCAGCGGCAGGATCGGCTCGGCCACTCGCCTCTCGACCACGCCGAACCCAGCGGCGGCCGCTACCGCCAGCAGGCCCAGGCCGATGATCTGCGCCGAGGCCCAGGGGTACTCGGTGCCGCCCCAGGTGGCCAGCAGGACGAGTGCGGTGGCGGCCACGCCGAGCAGGATGCCGCCGAGGTAGTCGACCCGGTGGCTGACCCGCTTGGCGGGCAGGTGCAGGGTGGAGACGATGTAGACCAGCGCCAGCCCGCCGACCGGGAGGTTGATGTAGAAGATCCAGCGCCAGGAGAAGTCGGTGGTGATAAACCCGCCGACCAGCGGGCCGCCGATGGTGGCGAGCATCATCACGACCATCATGTAGCTCATGTACTTGCCGCGCTCGCGCGGTGACACGATGTCGCCGAGCGTCGCCATCGCGCCGACCATCAGGCCGCCTGCGCCCAGGCCCTGGACCGCGCGGAACGCGATCAGCTCGGCCATCGAATGCGACTGACCGGCCAGCGCCGAGCCGGCCAGGAAGATCAAGATCGCGATGATGAAGAACCTCTTGCGGCCGTACATGTCGCCGAGTTTCCCGTAGAACGGCGTCACGACCAGGGACGCGAGGATGTAGGCGGTCACCACCCAGGACAGGTGGGCGACCCCGCCCAGGTCGCCGACGATCCGCGGCAGCGCGGTGCTCACGATGAGGTTGTCCAGCATGGCGAGCAGAATGGCGAGCAGGAGCCCCGGCAGGACGATCATCACCTCGCGCGGTGCAAGAAACTGCCCGCCCCCGCCCGGCAGCGCTTGCCCGTTCGGGCCAGCTGCGGCCGCCCCAGAGCCGCCCTGCCCGTTCCCGCCAGGCCCCGTTACCTCCGCCACCTGCCCGCTCCCTTCCCGTCCGCGGCTTCACCGGCTACACTTACTTACCGGTCGGCAAGTTAATATGCTAGGCTCTACCTAACCGGCCGTCAAGTAAATTACGGCCCCAGCTCCGCAAGGGAGTTCGAGAGGCAGGCGAGGGATGCACGACGACGCGGCGACAGGCGCGGCACGCTCGCGGGGCGGACGGGAGTTACGCCGCGTACCGATACCCGGTCCCGGGTGCAGAAGGTCGCGCTGGAGCTGTTCGCCGAGCAGGGCTACGAGAAGACCTCGCTGCGCGAGATCGCCGAGCGCCTCGGCGTCACCAAGGCTGCGCTGTACTACCACTTCAAGTCCAAGGAAGACATCGTCCACAGCTTCACCGACGACTACTTCGCCGAGATCGACGATCTCGTGGACTGGGCCAAGGATCAGCCGCGGACCGACGTCACCCGGCGCGAGATCCTCCAGCGTTACGTGGGCATCGTGCTGGCCGGCAGTGAGGTGTTCCGCTTCCTGCACCAGAACCAGGCCTCGGTGCAGGCCATGCAGGCGGGCAAGGACCGGTTCGCGCGCTTTCGCGGCCGGCTGGACGCGCTCGTCGACGTGGTCGCCGGGCCCGATGCCCCGCTGCGCGACCGGGTCCGCGCCACCGCCGCCGTGCTCTCGTGTCGGCGCGACCTACATGTTCTACCTGGAGGAGGTCGACGACCCGGACAAGCTGGGGGCGATCATCCTGGAACTCGCCACCGACCTGATCCGCTAGGGCCTGATCACTCAGGGCTGTGCCTGGGTCGCGGCGCGGACCAGGGGGAGGATCCGGTAGGGGACCTGAGCGGCGAGTGAGATGAGGGTGGCGGACCGGACCACCCCCTCGGTAGAGACGATGGAATCGAGCACGCGCTGCAGGTCGGCGTTGGAGCGCGCGACCACGCGGCAGAGCATGTCGCCCGCGCCGGTGATGGTGTGTACCTCGAGCACCTCCGGGACGGCGGCGAGCCGTTCCGCCACGGGATCGTGCCCGCCGGCCTGGCGTATCTCCAGCGTGATGAACGCGGTGACCGCGTAGCCGAGCGCCGCGGGATCCACCTCGGGCCCGTATCCGGTGATCACGCCGCGCTCCCGCATCCGGTCCAGCCGCGCCTGCACCGTGCCCCGGGCGACCCGCAGTCGCCGGGACGCCTCGAGCACGCCCACCCGCGGCTCGGCGGCGAGCAACTCGATGAGCGCGGCGTCCAGCCGGTCGATCGGCTCAGGTCCGGGGCTAGTCATCGTGTACAGAGATACCACCGCTCGTTCGGTATAAATAGGCAATGTGACTAGCGTACGCGCACATGGTTGCGCAGTTTGAAGCCTATTCCGCATGCTATCGGCATGACCACGCCATCGCAGGACAGCTTTCCCATCGTCGGCATGGACGCCGTGGTGTTCGCGGTCGGGAACGCGAAGCAGGCGGCGCACTACTACTCGACCGCGTTCGGCATGCGGCGCACCGCCTACCGCGGCCCGGAGACCGGGTACCCGCACGAGACGGCGCACGTCCTGGAGTCGGGCAGCGCGCGGTTCGTGTTCCGCGGCCCGGCCAGGGCCGGGACCCGGCTAGGCCGTGGGGTGGCCGCGCACGGCGACGGGGTGACCGACCTGGCGCTCGAGGTCACCTCGGCCGAGGAAGCCTACGATTACGCGGTCTCCCACGGCGCCACCGGCCTCGAGGCGCCGCACATCTGCGAGGACGAGGCCGGCAAGGTCGTCGTGGCGGCCATCGCCACGTACGGCGATACCAGGCACACGCTGGTGGAGCGTTCTGGGTACTCGGGGGCGTACCTGCCCGGGTACGTGCCCGCGCCGCCGATCGTCGCCCCCGGGCCGCGCGCGTTCTTCACCGAGATCGACCACTGCGTCGGCAACGTCGAGCTGGGCCAGATGGACGAGTGGGTGGACTTCTACCACCGCGTCATGGGCTTCACGAACATGAAGGAATTCGTCGGCGACGACATCGCCACCGAGTACTCCGCGCTGATGAGCAAGGTCGTCGCGGACGGGAGCCGCAAGGTGAAGTTCCCGCTCAACGAGCCTGCGGTCGGCAAGCGCAGGTCGCAGATCGACGAGTACCTGGATTACTTCGGCGGTCCGGGGGTCCAGCACATCGCGCTGGCCACCGACGACATCGTGGCCAGCGTCCGGGCCATGGCCGCGGCGGGTGTGGAGTTCCTGGCCACCCCGGGCAGCTACTACGACGACCTCGGCTCGTGGGTCGGCGAGACCCGGGTCCCCTCCGATGAGCTGCGCGAGCTGGGCATCCTGGCGGACCGGGATGAGGACGGGTACCTGCTGCAGATCTTCACCCAGCCCGTGCAGGACCGGCCCACGGTGTTCTTCGAGCTGATCGAGCGGCACGGGTCGCAGGGCTTCGGCAAGGGGAACTTCAAGGCGCTCTTCGAGGCGATCGAGCGGGAGCAGGCCCGGCGCGGCAACCTGTAGGCGCGACCTGCGCCAGGTGCGCAGGCCCGCGATAACGACATAGTGTCGAATGGTGCAGCCATCAAACCAGCCTCCCGCCGTCGCCACCCTGGGCGAGTTGCGCGCGAGCGGCCACGTCCATCGCAGCGTCAAGGAAGAGATAAGGAACAACCTGCTCGCCATGTTGCGAGCCGGGCAGGACCCGTTCCCTGGCATCGTCGGGTTCGGCCAGACCGTCCTGCCGCACCTCGAGCGGGCCCTGATCGCGGGGCACGACATCATCCTGCTCGGGGAACGGGGTCAGGGTAAGACCCGCCTCATCCGCACGCTGTCGGGATTGCTCGACGAGTGGACCCCCACCGTGCGGGGCTGCGAGATCAGCGACCACCCCTACGCACCGGCCTGCGCGCGGTGCCGCAGGCTCGCCACCGAACTCGGTGACGAGCTGCCCGTCACCTGGAGGCACGCCAGCGAACGGTACGGCGAGAAGCTCGCCACCCCCGACACCAGCGTCGGCGACCTGATCGGTGACATCGACCCGGTCCGGGTCGCCGAGGGCCGCACGCTCGGCGACCCCGAGACCATCGCCTTCGGGCTGGTGCCGCGGACCAACCGGGGTATTTTCTCCCTGAACGAGCTGCCCGACCTGGCCGAGCGGATCCAGGTGTCCCTGCTCAACGTGCTGGAGGAACGAGACATCGGCATCCGCGGCTACGCGCTGCGGCTCCCCCTGGACCTGCTGCTCGTGGCCAGCGCCAACCCCGAGGACTACACCAACCGGGGACGGATCATCACGCCGCTGAAGGACAGGTTCGGCGCGGAAATCCGGACCCACTACCCCCTGTCCCTGGCCGACGAGCTCACCTTGATCAGGCAGGAAGCCGACCTGTCGGGCGACGCCGAGCTACCCGAGCACCTGGTCGAGGTGATCGCGCGGTTTACCAGGAGCGTCCGCGAGTCGCCCGCCGTGGACGCGCGCTCCGGCGTCTCCGCGAGGTTCGCCATCGCCGCGGCGGAAAGCGCCACCGCCTCGGCGGTGCGCCGGTCCGCGCTCGCGGGGCTAGCTTCGGAACCGCCGGTCGCCCGGGTCTGCGACCTGGCCCCCGTGGTCAGCACGCTGCGCGGCAAGGTCGAGTTCGAGGTCAGCGAGGAAGGCCGGGAAGAGGAGGTGCTCGGCGCGCTGCTGCGCCGGGCGATCGCGGACACGTTCCGGTCGCACCTGGGCAGCGTCGACCTGTCCGGCCTGCTCGCCAGGTTCGAGGACGGCGGCACGGTCGAGGCCGGGGAGCTAGTCCCCGCTACCGAGCTCCTGCGCGGTATCGGCGACGTCCCCGGGCTGGCCAGGATCATGTCCAGGCTCGGCATGGACGCCGGCGATGAGTCCTTCGGGCACGCGGCGGCGGCCATCGAGTTCACCCTGGAAGGCCTGTACCTGATGCGCCGGCTGTCCAAGGACAGCGCGGACGGCACGAGCCTGTACCGGACCTGACCGTGGCGACCTACCGGTACGGCCGGTACACCGACGGCCCGGACCCGCTCGCGCTCCCCTACGACGTGCGCGGTGCCGTCGACGAGATGGGCGACGCGATCCTCGCGGGGACCTCCCCCGCCGAAGCCCTGCGGGACCTGCTCAGGAATGGGCTGCCTGGAGGCCGGCGCGGCCTGGATGACCTGCTCCGCCGGGTCCGGGACCGGCAGCAGGAGATCCGCGGGCGCGGGCGCCTCGACGGCATACTCGAGCAGGCCCGCGCGCTGCTCGACACCGCCATCGGGCAGGAGCGGGCCGAGCTGTTCCCCGATCCGAGCGACGAGGCCAGGATGCGGGAGGCGGATCTGGACGCCCTCCCGGCCGACACCGCGCAGGCGATCAGGCGGCTGTCCGACTACGACTGGCGCTCGCCGGCCGCGCGCCAGACCTTCGAGCGGCTCAGGGACCTGCTCCGCAGCGAGGTCCTGGACAGCCAGTTCCGCGGCATGCGCCAGGCCTTGAGCAGCCCCGACCCGCAGGCCATGCAGCGGGTCAAGGACATGCTCGCCGACCTGAACGCGATGCTGGCGGCCGACGCGCGCGGGGAGCACACCCAGGCCGATTTCGACCAGTTCATGGAACGCTACGGCGACCTGTTTCCCGACCACCCGCGCAACCTCTCCGAACTCGTCGACTCCCTGGTCAGCCGGATGGCCGCGGCCGAAAGACTGCTCCGCTCGCTGACCCCGGAACAGCGCGAGGAGCTGGCCGGGCTGATGGCCAGTGCCCTCGACGACGCCGGGCTCGCCGCCGAGATGGCGGCGTTGGCCGACGCGCTGCGCGCCAGGCGCCCGGACCTGGACCGGGCGGGCATGATGGGCGGCGTCCAGATGTCCGGTGAGGATCCGCTCGGCCTGAGCGACGCCACCTCGGCCCTGGCCGAACTCGCCGACCTCGCCGAGCTGGAGAACTCGCTCGGCCAGGATTACCCGGGCGCGAGCCTGGACGACATCGACGAGGACGCGGTCCGGCGGGCGTTCGGCCGGCAGGCGGTGGACGATATCGAGGCCCTCCGCCGCCTCGAGCGCGAGCTCGAGCGCCAGGGGTACCTGACCCGCAACGGCGGGCGCCTGGAGCTCACCCCCAAGGCCGTCCGCAGGCTCGGTGACACGGCGCTGCGCCGGATCTTCTCCGACATGGACTTCGGCCGCCGGGGCGGCGACCATGACCAGCGGGACGCCGGGCAGGCCGGCGAGCTCACCGGGACCACCCGACCCTGGGAGTTCGGCGACGAGCAGCCGCTCGACGTCCCCGTCACGGTGCGGAACGCCCTGCTGCGGCACGCTCCTGGCCCGGACGGCCGGGTGAAACTCGCCGCGCGTGACTTCGAGGTCGCGGAGACCGAGCGGCGTACCGTGGCCGTAGTCTCCCTGCTCGTCGACCTGTCTTACTCGATGCACCTGCGCGGGACCTGGGCGGTGGCCAAGCAGACGGCGCTCGCGTTGCACGCGCTGCTGCGCAGCAGGTTCCCGCAGGACGCCGTCCAGGTCGTGGGCTTTTCCAACTATGCGCGCGAACTGCGCGAGACCGACCTCGCCGGGCTCGGCTGGGACATGGTCCAGGGCACGAACCTGCACCACGCGCTGCTGCTCTCCGGCCGCCATATCGACCGGCACCCCGAGCACCAGCCGGTCGTCCTGATCGTGACCGACGGCGAGCCGACCGCTCACCTCCAGCGGGACGGGCGGTCCTGGTTCGACTGGCCGCCCTCGCCGGAAACGCTCGAGCTCACCCTCGCGGAGGTGGATAAGATGACCCGCCGGCACGCCGCGCTGAATATATTCATGCTGGCGGACGATGCACGGCTCAGCGCGTTCGTTGACAATGTGGCGAGAAGGAACGGGGGCCGGGTCCTGCAAGCGGCCCCCGAACGTCTCGGTGAGTACGTGATCCGGGACTTTCTTCGCACCCGCGCCGCCAACCGGCGGTAGATTCTCCTAGTCGGCTGAGGTTCTGACCCGTCGCAGCCGGCCCGTACCGTGGCGGCCGCGACCGGCGGCGCTAACACAGCTTTACGGCATTGCCCGCACAAGGAGGAATCGTGAGTTCAATGAGCGGATCAAGCTCGAGGTCGTCGGGCAGGACGATCCTCGCCGTGATCCTGGGCGTCATCGCCCTGATTTTCGTCGTGGTCGCCGTCATCTACCTGGCCGAACCGGCCAAGTCGCTGCCCAGCTTCATCCCGGGTCACATCGCGGGATCGACCGGGCACCACCCGCTGAAGGCCACCGGCTGCCTCGTGGTCGGCATCGTCTTCGCCGTTGGCGCCTGGTTTGCCCTCGCCTTCAAGCCCAAGCCGCAGGCTCCGGCTCAGAACGACCGGGAGAGCTCGCCCGCCGGGCGGAGCTGACTTCTCCTCGCCACGCGCATAGCGCCCGCGTCCCGCTCAGGCAGGACGCGGGCGCTTGGGTTTGGTGAACCTAGCTGATCCGTCGACGACCTGAGAAACCCCCGGATAGCCTTCCACTGATGATTTACCGGGCCAGGGAGGCGGCTAACCGTGGCAATACTCTCGCAGATCGCGCGCCGGGCCAGGCGGGTAGCCGGGGCAGCGGTGCAACCGCCGTACGTTGCGGCGGGTCACTTTTATAGCCCCCTGACCTCCAAGTCCGACATCGAGCGGGCGCTGAAGACGTCGCCGTCGCTCTCGGGCATCGATCTGCGTGAGGGCGCTCAGCTCGACCTGCTCCGCACCATGGCCCCGCTGTGGCCGCAGCGCCCGCGAGGCCGGTATGACACGCCTGGGAACACCATGTTCCCGAGCAGCGACGCCGCCGTGCTTTCGGCGCTGATCCGGATGGTCTCCCCGAAGCAGATCATCGAGGTCGGGTCGGGGTACTCATCCGCGGTTATGCTGGACACCCGCGACGAGGCGACGCAGCTCACGTTTGTCGAGCCGTATCCCGCGCGATTGCAGGGATTGATTCGCCCCGGTGACCAGAACTGGGAGCTGATCCAGTCCCCGGTCCAGGAGACCAAACTTGAGCTGTTCCGCCGCTTGCAGCGAGACGACATCCTTTTTATCGACAGCACGCACGTCATGAAGGCCGGCAGCGACGTTGGGTACCTACTCTTCCAGGTCCTGCCTAACCTGGCGAACGGCGTCCTAGTGCACTTCCACGACATCTTCTACGCCGAGTACGGCCTCGGATACCAGGAGGGCTGGCTTGGCGAACACCGGGACTGGAACGAGGCATACTGCCTCCAGGCGTTCCTGACGTATAGCTCAGGTTTCGAGATCGTCCTGTTTAACGATTACGTCTGGCAAATGCACAGTTCCATCGTGAAGCAGTACCTGCCCGAGACCCTAACGGAGCGGCCGGGAGGCATCTGGCTGCGCAAGATCACCTGATCTGACGACCCAGGGTTTTACAGGGCCTGGCGCAGGTCGTCGATCAGGTCGTCGCAGTCCTCGATGCCGACCGAGAGCCGCACCAGGTCGGCCGGGACCTCGAGCGGCGATCCGGCGACCGAGGCGTGCGTCATCCGGGCCGGGTACTCGATCAGCGACTCGACCCCGCCGAGCGACTCGCCCAGGGTGAATAGGCGCGTCCGGCCGCAGACCCGGACGGCCGCCTGCTCGCCACCGAAAACGCGGAACGAGACCATCCCGCCGAACGCCCTCATCTGCTCCTGGGCGGTCTTGTGGCCGGGGTGGGAGGGCAGGCCCGGGTAGAACACCTCCGCGACCGCGGGATGCTCGGCCAGCATCTGCGCGACCCGCATAGCGTTGCGGCAATGCCGGTCCATCCGGGCCGCCAGCGTCTTGATGCCGCGCAGCGTGAGCCACGCGTCGAAGGGTCCGGGGACGCCCCCCGTGGAGTTCCTGGTGTAGTCGACCCGCTCCGCAAGATCGGAATCCGCGACGACGACCGCGCCGCCTACCACGTCAGAGTGGCCGCCCAGGTACTTCGTGGTGGAGTGCACCACGGCGTCGGCGCCGAGGGCGAGCGGCTGCTGCAGGTACGGCGACGCGAACGTGTTGTCCACTACCAGCATCGCCCCGGCCTCGTGCGCGGCGTGGGCCAGCCCGCGGATGTCGGCGATGTTCAGCAGCGGATTGGTCGGCGTCTCGGCCCAGACGACTTTGACCGGGCGGGCGGCGAGCTGCTCGCGGACCGCGCCGAGGTCGGCCATGGGGACCACGCTATGGCTCAGCCCCCAGCCGGTCAGCACCCGGGCGAACAGCCGGTAGGTCCCCCCGTAGGCGTCGTCGGGGACCAGGACGTGGTCGCCGGGGGAGCAGACCGTCCTGAGCAGAGCATCCTCGGCGGCCAGGCCGGAGGAGAAGGCGAGCGCGGCCGGGCCGTCCTCGAGCGCGGCCAGGCACTGCTCCAGGGCCGTCCTGGTCGGGTTGCCGGAGCGGGAGTACTCGTACCCTCCGCGCAGCCCGCCAACTCCGTCCTGCTTGTACGTGGAAACCTGGTAGATCGGGGGCACCACGGCCCCGGTGAGCGGGTCAGGCTCCTGGCCCGCGTGAATGGCCAAGGTCTCGAACCCGTCGTGGCTGGTCATACGTCCATCCCTCCCGTATGTCTTAGCTGCCTGCGGCCAGGAAGGTCAGCACGTCCTGCCGGGTGAGCAGCCCGGACGGCTTCCCGTTCACGTGAACCACCGCGGCGCCGGCCTTCTCCAGGGCCAGGACCGCGCGCGAGACCGGCTCGCCCGAGCCGACGGTGGGCAGCGGCGGCGACATGTGCCCGCCGACCGGATCGGACGGCCTGGCCGTGCCCGCCACCAGCGCGTCCAGCAGGTCGCGCTCCACAACCGATCCGACCACCTCGGCGGCCATCAGCGGAGGCTCCTCCTTGACGACCGGGAGCTGCGACACGTCGTACTCGCGGAGCAGGGCGATGGCCGCGCCGACACTTTCCTCCGGGTGCACGTGGACGAGCTCGGGCAGGCCGCGATCCCTCCTGGCCAGGACGTCGGCCACGAGCGGTTCGGTCGTCTGGGCGGAGAGGAAGCCGTAATCGGACATCCATTCGTCGTTGAAGATCTTGGACAGGTAACCGCGTCCGCCGTCGGGCAGCAGGACGACGATCACCGCGCCCGGTCCGGCCGCCGCCGCGACCCGCAGCGCGGCCGCCACGGCCAGCCCCGACGAGCCGCCGGTCAGCAGGGCTTCCTCGCGGGCCAGGCGCCGCGTCATACCGAACGATTCAGCGTCGGTGACCGCGATGATCTCATCGCACACCGACGGGTCGTAGGTGGCCGGCCAGATATCCTCGCCCACGCCCTCGACCAGGTACGGGCGCCCGGACCCGCCCGAGTAGACCGAGCCCTCCGGGTCGGCGCCGATGACCCGCACCGCGCCGCCGGATACCTCCTTCAGGTACCTGCCCGTGCCCGTGATGGTGCCGCCGGTGCCGATCCCCGCCACGAAGTGGGTCACCGTGCCGTCCGTCTGCGACCAGACCTCCGGTCCGGTGGTGGCGTAGTGGGAGGCGGGGTTCTCCTGGTTCGCGTACTGATCGGGCTGCCACCCGCCGGGTATCTCGGCGGCCATCCGGCGTGCGACGCTGTAGTAGGAATCCGGGTGATCGGGCGCGACCGTGCCCGGGCACACCACCACGTCGGCGCCGTACGCGCGCAGCACCGCGATCTTGTCCTGCGCCACCTTGTCCGGGCAGACGAAGACGCACCGGTAGCCGCGTTCGGCCGCAACGATGGCGAGCCCGGCTCCGGTGTTACCCGAGGTCGGCTCCACGATCGTGCCGCCCGGGGTTAGCTGTCCCGAGGCCTCCGCGGCCGCGATCATCCGCAGCGCGATGCGATCCTTGACCGAGCCGCCCGGGTTGAAGTACTCCACCTTGGCCAGCACCTGCGACCCGGGCATCCCCCTGGTCACCGATCGCAGCCGAAGCAGCGGGGTGTTCCCCACCAGTTCGGCCAGTGAGTCATATACCTGCATGGTTGTCCTCTTCCTGGCTGGACCGACGCTATCCGATCCCGGGCGGTGCCCGCGGCCTTCCGGGCGCAGCAGCCAGGGGCATACTCTGGAGTAACCCTATGCGAGGAGGCCGGTGCCATGCCCGAAGCTGTGATCGTCGCCACCGCGCGGTCCCCCATCGGCCGGGCGTTCAAGGGCTCACTCATCGGCATCCGGCCCGACGACCTGACCGCGCAGCTGGTGACCGCGGCCCTGGCCCAGGTGCCGCAGCTCGATCCCGCCGATATCGGCGACCTGATCCTGGGCTGCGGGCTGCCCGGCGGCGAGCAGGGGTTCAACATGGCCCGCGTGGTCGCGATCATGCTCGGGCACGACCACCTGCCGGGAACCACGGTCAACCGGTACTGCTCATCGTCGCTGCAGACCACCCGGATGGCCTTCCACGCGATCAAGGCGGGCGAGGGCGACGCGTACATCTCGGCCGGCGTCGAGTGCGTGAGCAGGTTCGTCAAGGGAAACAGCGATTCGCTGCCCGATACCCGCAACCCCCTGTTCGCCGGCGCGCACCAGCGAAGCGAGCGGGCCAGCGCCGGGGAGGCCGGGCCATGGCACGATCCGCGTGACGACGGCCTGCTCCCCGACGTCTACATCGCGATGGGCGAGACGGCCGAGAACGTGGCCCAGATACGCGGGATCAGCCGCCAGGAGCAGGACGAGTTCGGCGCGCGCTCGCAGAACCTGGCGGAAAAGGCCATCGCCGACGGCTTCTGGCAGCGTGAGATCACCCCGGTGACCATGCCCGACGGCACGGTGGTCACGGCCGACGACGGTCCTCGCCCGGGCACGACGGTCGAGAAGCTCGCTACGCTCGCACCGGCGTTCCGCCCGGACGGCACCGTGACCGCGGGAAACTGCTGCCCGCTCAACGACGGCGCCGCCGCGGTCATCGTGATGAGCGACGTCAAGGCCGCCGAACTCGGCATCACGCCGCTGGCGCGGATCGTGGCCTCCGGCGTGAGCGCGCTGTCCCCGGAGATCATGGGCCTGGGCCCGGTGGCGGCGTCGCGGCAGGCGCTCGGGCGGGCCGGGATGGCGATCAGCGACATCGACTTGGTCGAGATCAACGAGGCCTTCGCGGCTCAGGTCATCCCGTCCTACCGCGACCTGGGCATCGATATCGCCCGGCTCAACGTCAACGGCGGGGCCATCGCCGTCGGGCATCCGTTCGGCATGACCGGGGCCCGCATCACCACCACCCTGCTGAACAGCCTGCAATTCCACGACGTGACGCTCGGGCTGGAGACCATGTGCGTGGGCGGCGGCCAGGGCATGGCGATGATCTTCGAGCGGCTCAGCTGAACATTTGGTTGCCATCAGGGGGTTGCCAGGCGGCTTGGGATAAGGCAATCTCAAGCTCAAGAGGAGTCTCCTGGAGGTGCCCGTGTCCCTGAGCCACTCACCGAATATGCACAAGAGCCTGATCGCCCGCATTCCGGTCGTCACCGGCCGTGACCTCGCTGAGTGGTTCCATCGCCTCGAATCTGGCCCCGCGTTCCTCCGCCGCGAAGAACGCGCGGTCTGGCTGGCCGACGACGCCGGCATCTCCCATGGGTACGCCTACGCGATCGTGCACGAATACGAGATGCGTAGGCGCCTGCGTCTTAACGGAGCGTAACCGCACCCGCACGTCATTACCGGCTTCTGGCGAAGCCGGCGTCGGTTCTTGTCTCACGCCCGCGGGCAGGCCGGTCGGCTTGCCTGCCGTGCACCGCCGCGGTGATGCCAAGCGCGGGCCTGGCGCGACCGGAGTCGCCCGACCCACGGCCGGGCAGCAATTCGGATATATCCTGATTTGCCCGTACAAAAATAAGCCATAACTGTCATGCAGATATCTGCGGTCCGGTCTCTCCGCATGATCAGGAAACCCGAATCTTTTCCCTTATCGGGCATATTGGGCAATTGCCCGATCGAGGCACGATCACCAATAGTGCCCCCGGTCGGAGTCGAACCGACACTGGGGACCCTTTTAGGGGGTCGGCCTCTTCCCTTGGGCTACGGGGGCGGCCCCATAATACCGCCTCGGCCAATTCCCGAACAGGAGGGTAACAAGGACAATTCTTGTCCAACCGGCATGGCATTCAAGAAAGAAATGCGGACAGTAACAAGTTCATGATCAACATTAGCGTTAAGTAATCGCGCCGGGGCTTTCCGGATCTGCAGCCGTGCGGGCGCGGGTGAATATGCCATCCAGCATGGCGGGGGTAACGCGGCCAGTGAACGTGTTTTGCTGGCTGGGGTGATAGCAGCCGATCAGCAGCACGCCGCCCGGCCCTGCGCGGGTGGCGAGGCGTATCTCGGCGCCGTGGCCGAACGCCGGCCGCGGTCGCGGCAGCAGGAAACCGCACTGGCCCAGCACCGGCCAGAGCGCCTGCCAGGCGAACCCGCCGAGGCACACGATGACGCGCAGGTCCGCGGCCACCAGCCGGAGTTCGGCGACCAGCCACGGCGCGCACGCGTCCCGCTCGCCTGGTTCTGGCTTATTGTCCGGCGGGGCGCAGCGGACGGCCGCCACCATCCTGGTGTCCACCAGGCGCTGGCCATCGTCCAGTGCGACGCTGGTCGGCTGGGTGGCCAGGCCGCACCGGTACAGCGAGGCGAACAGGACATCCCCGCTGCGATCGCCGGTGAAGATCCGGCCGGTACGGTTCCCGCCGTGCGCCGCCGGGGCCAGGCCGACGATCAGCAGGCGCGGCCGGTCCGATCCCCAGCCCGGGATGGGCCGGCCCCAGTAGCGTTCGCCCCGAAACGCCCGGCGCGGGGCGGCGGCCACCTCCTCCCGCCAGGCGACCAGCCTCGGACACGCGCGGCAGACGGACTCCCGCGCGGTGAGCTCACGGAGCGTGGCGGCGCTGCGGGCCAGTTCGGTAACCTCCGCCGCGCGGTGCGCGACCGGCGTATCCGGCCCGGCCGGATCGGATGGCCAGCCGTCCCTTACGCCCGTGGGGTCAGCCACGTGCGTCGCCGGCCAGCGACCAGGCGATCCCGTCGAGGATGTCATGCTCGCTGACTAGCACCTCGGTGAACCCGAACCGTTCCATGATCCGGTCTAGGACGAGCGCACCACCGCCGATCACGTCCACCCGCCCCGCGTGCATGACGCCGATCGTGGCGCGAGCGGCACGGGTCTGGGCCAGCAGGCTCTGGGTCACCTCGTGCACGTCGGCGGCCGATACGCGCGCGTGGTGGATGCGGGCGGCGTCATAGGCAGGCAGGCCCATCGCGATGCCCGCGATGGTGGTGACCGAGCCCGCGAGCCCGATGAGCGTCCCCGCCTCCCGGACCGGTACCGCACCGCTCACCGCGTCCAGGGCGGCGTCGATGTCGGCGGCCGCCGCGGCGACCTGTCCGGGGGTCGGCGGGTCCCCGCGCAGGTGCCGTTCGGTCATCCGGACGCAGCCGATGTTGACGGACGTAGCGTGCGGGGTGGAGTCCGCCGATCCGGCTTGCCCGAGCACGAACTCGGTCGAGCCGCCGCCGATGTCGGCGACCAGGAAGAGGGCGCCGTCGGCCTCGGCGGCCAGCTCCGCGGTCGCCCCGGTGAACGACAACCTCGCCTCCTCGGCCCCGGTGAGGACCTCGGGCGCTATGCCGAGTACCGCGGTGACGCGCTGCGTGAACTCCTCCGCGTTGGCCGCATCCCTGGTTGCGCTGGTCGCGACCATGCGGATCGCGTCCGCGCCGGAAGCGGCGATGACGGCCGCGTAGTCGCGAAGTACGCCCGTGGTCCGGGCCAGCGCCTCTGGCGCCAGCCGCCCGGTGGAATCCACGCCCTGCCCCAGCCGGACGATCTCCATCCGGCGCGCCACGTCCGTCACCTGGGCCTGGTCGGGGTTCACGTCCGCGACTAGCAGCCGGAGGGAATTCGTCCCGCAGTCCACGGCCGCCACCCGGCGGGTCATCAGCCCCGCCCGGGCCCGCAGGGTCCCGGCACGCAGGGTCCCGGCCGCCACCACTCGCCCGCAGCCTCAAGCGCCTCGCGGCCGAACGGGTTCACCTCACCCGCCGCGAGCTCGTGAGCGACCAGCGCATGCAGGCACTTTACCCGCTCGGGCATCCCTCCGGCCGACGGGGTGCCAGGCGGCAGCGGCTCGATGCCCGCCGCCCGCGCGGCCGCCGACCGCCGGGTGAGGTAGTCACGGTGTGCGGCTTCATAGCGCACTGCGCAGCCCGGGGTCGGCCAGCCTGGCGGTCATCTCGCGCATCAGCCCCGAGGCCTCCAGCCTGCTGACGGCGGCGCACGCCCGCGGGCACGTCAGGTAGTACAGGGTAGGGAACGGGCTGCCGTCGGGCAGCCTCGGTGTCGTTTCGGCCACGTCGGGCAGGCCGCACGGGCAGCGGTGAGCGACGGCGAGCAGTCCCCGCGGCTGGCGGCCGAGCTGAGCGGCGATGACCGCCGCGTCCTGCACCGTAATCACTTCACCCGGCTCGAGTCGGCCTGTTCGACCGAACGCCACAACTTCGCGTACCAGGGCGCGGGTCCCGTACGCGCGGCAGGTGTGCCGCTGATCTGCGAGTGGCCGCCCTCGACGATGTAGCACTGCGCTCCGGGAAAGCACATGTCAAGCTCCTGCCGGGCCAGCTGCTCGATGTAGGAGCGTTCGGAGAGCCTGGCCTGCTCGGCTTGCAGGTTCTTCACCTGGGCCAGCATCGTCTGTTGCTGCGCCACGAGCTGACCGATCTGCTGCCGCTGGGCTAGGTACTCCCGGACCGGGTACGCCAGGCTCAGCGCGATCGCGCAGATCACCACGGCCAGCACCGCCGCCCGGCTGGTCAGCCGGGTGGCGCGGGGAACGGCGGCGGAGGGCATGCGCGAGATTAAGCCTGGCCAGCCCGTGCGGCGAACCGCGGGTAGGCCGCCGCCCCCGCGTAGCTCGCCGCGTCACCGAGGAGTTCCTCGATCCTGAGCAGCTGGTTGTACTTCGCCACGCGCTCACCGCGGGCGGGCGCGCCGGTCTTGATCTGGCCGCAGTTGGTCGCGACGGCGAGGTCCGAGATCGTGGTGTCATCGGTCTCGCCGGAGCGGTGGCTGATCACGCAGCTGAACCCGGCGCGGTGCGCGAGGGTGACCGCGTCGAGCGTCTCCGTCATCGAGCCGATCTGGTTGAGCTTGACCAGCAGGCTGTTCGCCGAGTGCTCGGCAACGCCACGGCGGATCCGCTCGGGGTTGGTGACGAAGATGTCATCGCCGACCACCTGGACCGCCTCGCCCACGCTCGCGGTGAGCGCTCGCCAGCCCGGCCAGTCCTCTTCCGCCAGCGGATCCTCGATCGAGACGATGGGGTAGGCGTCCAGCCAGTCGGCGTACAGGCTGGTCATCTCCGCCGCGGTGCGCGGACTCCCCTCAAAGGTGTACGCGCCGTCGGCGTAGAACTCCGACGCCGCCGCGTCGACCGCCAGCGCGACGTCCGCTCCGGGCGTGAACCCGGCCTTGCCGATGGCCTCCACGATGAGGTCGAGGGCGGCCCGGTTGTGCTCCAGGTCGGGCGCGAAGCCCCCCTCGTCACCGACGCCGGTGGACAGCCCCCGCTGCTTGATCACGGACTTCAGCGCGTGGTAGACCTCGGCGCCCCAGCGCAGCGCTTCGGCAAAGGTCGCCGCGCCGAGGGGCGCGATCATGAACTCCTGGATGTCCACGTTGTTATCCGCGTGCGCGCCGCCGTTGAGGATGTTCATCATCGGGACGGGCAGCACGTGCGCGTTCGGGCCGCCGAGGTAGCGGAACAGCGGCAGGCCGCTCGAGTCCGCGGCGGCCCGGGCCACGGCCATGCTGACCCCGACGATCGCGTTCGCGCCGAGCCTGGACTTGTCTGGCGTCCGGTCCAGGTCGGCCAGCGCCTGGTCGATCAGCCGCTGGTCGTCCGCCTCGTGCCCGAGCAGTTCCGGCTGGATTTCGTCGATGACGTTCTGGACCGCCCGGCCGACCGCCTTGCCGCCGTATTCCGAGCCGCCGTCCCTGAGCTCGACGGCCTCGAAGGCACCCGTCGATGCCCCGCTCGGCACTCCGGCGCGCCCGACGGTCCCGTCGTCCAGGGCTACCTCGACCTCAAGGGTCGGATTCCCCCGGGAATCCAGGATCTGCCGGGCATGGATCGCTTCAATGGAGGCCACCGCCGACTCCTTGCCTGTGGTCTGTGTCGAGGCCCTGGATCGGGCCGAACCCTCTCGTCACCCTTATTGGAGCCTAACGGAGCGCTCATACTCGGCGCGCAGGCCACGCCGACCGACGTAGACGGCTAACGAGACGGCAGAGGGCGTCGGCGACGGAGAAGGCGACGTGGATGGCGTGGACGAGAGCGACGTGGACGGCTTCGCCGAGGCCGTCTTCGACGGTCCGGGCGATCGCGAGGGCGAAGGCCGGGGAGTTCCGGGAGGGCGAGGCCGGAGGCAGGACCGGGGGTGGCGCCACCGTCCCGGGCTGACTGACCGTCGGTGACGGGCTGGGGGAGGCAGAGGTTGGAGCGGCAGCGGGGGTGGCCGTGGTGATGTTAGTGACCGCCGCCGGACTGCTCGCCGGGATCGTGACCGTTGGCCGGGCCGCGGGGACGTGGGCGGGGCGGTTGCCCATGAACGCGTACAGGGCGACGATCACGGCTACCGCGACCCATACCGCGCTCACCGAAATGCCCACCGCCACCTGCCGATCCCATTTCACCCGGCTGATCGCCCGGTAGAGCCTCGGCGGCCATAGCGGCTCCGCGCGTTGGACCACCTGGCGGCGGTACGCGATCGCATCGGCAGTGGTGAGAGTACACAGCCCGATGATCTGTTCGCGCAGGCCAGCAGGAGGCTCGGCCAGGGGAGGCAGGCACGATAGCGCCGCTGGACGCAGCGCGCCGTGTTTGTGCCGGGCGCAGATCTTGCAATGCTCGATGTGACTGCCGACCCGATCGCGCGTCGGCTCGGTCAGCCGTCCGTCCCAGTCGGCCAGGAGCGCGTCGAGCGCCGGACAGGTCTGCCGCCCGGTTCTCGCGATGAGCAGCACACCCAGTGCCTTCCCGAGCCGGCGGTGAGCGCGCGAGGCCAGGGCATGCGCCCGGCTCCACGACAGTCCGAGCACGGTGGCGAGATCGGCGTCATACAGATCGTGTCTCAGGTTCAGCTCGATGACCTCGCGCTCAAGCGGCTTGAGCTCATCGAGAAAACCAAGGACCAGCGCGGCCAGCTCGGCTTGCCTCGCGCGGGCCGTGGCGGCGGTAGCGTAGTCCGCCACACTGGCCGCCAGGGAGGCCACGTCGATCGGCATGGTCACGTCAACCGGCTGACCCGCCTCGGAGACCACGCGGAACGACATCGTCGCATCGACCGGCTGATCGCCAGCACCCGGCGCGTCGGAGACCACGCGGAACGACATCGTCGCATCAATCGGCGGATCGCCAGCCCCGGCCGCCTCCGAAATCACGCGGAACGACATCGTCGCATCAATCGGCGGATCGCCAATCCCGGCCGCCTCCGAAATCACGCGGAACGGCATGGTCGCATCAATCGGCTGATCGAGACCACGGGGCGCCGGGCGCACCGTAGCGGCCTGCCGGTCGATATCGGTCCGCTGGGCCGCCACGTTCGCCTGTCCCTGGCGGATCGCCCGCGTGGCCGGAAGCCGGCGCAGGCATTCGCTGCGGGCCACCGCGTACAGCCACGGGCGGAGCTTGGTTGTCTCGGGAACGTCGCGCGAGCGTGACGGCGGCGATAACGAAGGTGTCCCGCAGGGCCTCGGCTGCGCTCTCCGGCTGGAGCAGCATCCAGTGACAGTAGCCGTACAGGGCCGCAGCGTACCGGTCGTACGCCACGTTGATGCCCCTCGGGTCTCCTGCCGCGATCGCCGCAACAACCTCGCGGTCGTCCATGGCCACAACGTAGTTGAATTGCCCGCATCTGGCCCAGTCCGCGTGACTTTGGTCATAACCTTCGGGGAACTATCACGGCCGACTTCACGGGTTCAGCGCGTCACAAGGTACTTTCGCTCCATGAAGGCTCTGGTCCTGGCAGGGGGTTCGGGTACGCGGCTGAGGCCGATCACGCATACCTCTGCTAAGCAGTTGCTGCCCATCGCCAATAAGCCGGTCTTGTTCTACGGGCTTGAGGCCATCCGTGACGCGGGCATCGCCGAGGTCGGGCTGGTGGTCGGGCGATACCGCGCCGGCGATCCAGGCCGCCGTGGGCGACGGGTCAGCGTTCGGTCTCAGTGCTACCTACATCCGGCAGGAGGCTCCGCTCGGCCTGGCTCACGCGGTGCTGGTGTCCAGGGACTTTCTCGGTGATGACGATTTCGTCATGTACCTGGGCGACAACTTCATCGTGGGCGGCATCACACCGCTGGTGGAGGAGTTTCGCGCCAAGCGTCCGGACGCGCAGATCATGCTCACGCCGGTTCCTGATCCACGCCAGTTCGGCGTGGCCGAACTTGACGAGGCCGGTCAGGTGATCGGCCTTGAGGAGAAGCCGCAATGTCCCAAGAGCGACCTAGCGCTCGTGGGGGTGTACATCTTCAGCCCCTCGGTCCACGAGGCGGTCCGTGACCTCAAGCCGTCGTCGCGCGGTGAGCTGGAGATCACCGAGGCGATCCAGTGGCTGATCGACCACGGCAATACCGTGCGGTCCTCGGTCATCACCGGGTACTGGAAGGACACCGGGAACGTGGCCGACATGCTCGAAGTCAACCGGATGGTGCTGGAGACGATCGAGCCGCGGTGCCATGGCACCCTGGATCCCGGGTGCGAGATCATCGGTCGGGTCGTCATCGAAGACGACGCCCAGGTCAGCGGTTCCCGCATCGTTGGCCCGGTGGTCATCGGCGCGCGCAGCCGGGTAACCGGCTCATACGTCGGTCCGTTCACCTCTGTCGCGGAGGACTGTTCGATCGACGACAGTGAGATCGAGTACTCCATCATGTTGCCTCGCGCGTCAATACGAGGGGTCGGGCGGATCGAGGCCTCCATAATCGGCCACGATGTGGAAGTAACTCCGGCGCCCAGGGTGCCCAAGGCGCACCGGCTAGTCCTCGGTGATCACAGCAAGGTTCAGATAAGTTCATGAGAATCCTGGTAACTGGCGGGGCAGGCTTCATCGGCTCGCACTATGTGCGCACGCTCCTGACCGGCGGTTACCCAGGTTTCGAGTACGCCAGCGTCACCGTGCTGGACAAGCTGACCTACGCGGGGAACTTGGCCAACCTGCAAGCCGGTATCCGATAGCCCGCAGTTCCGCTTCGTACACGGCGACATCTGCGACGCCTCGCTGCTCAGGTCCGTGCTTCCCGGCCATGACGCCGTGATCAACTTTGCCGCCGAGACGCACGTGGACAGGTCGATCGAGGGAGCAGCCGAGTTCGTCAGCACCAACGTGGTCGGCGTCCAGGTCCTGCTTCAGTCCTGCCTGGAGGTCGCCATCCCCCGGGTGGTCCAGGTGTCCACCGATGAGGTCTACGGCAGCGTGGCATCAGGTTCGTGGACCGAGGATTCGACGCTGGCCCCGAATTCTCCCTATTCGGCGGCCAAAGCCGGGGGGGACCTCATGTCCCGGGCCTACGCCCAGACCCACGGACTCAACGTAAGCATCACCCGTTGCTGCAACAACTACGGCCCCTACCAGTACCCAGAGAAAGTCATCCCGCTCTTCGTCACGAATCTCCTTGAGGGTCAGCGAGTTCCGCTCTACGGCGACGGCGGAAATGTCCGTGGCTGGATACACGTGGACGATCACTGCCGCGGCATCCAGCTGGTGCTCGAGCACGGTGAGCGCGGTCGTGTCTACCACATCAATGGCGATGCCGAACTGACCAATCGTGAGCTTACGGCGGCCATCCTGGAGTCTTGCGGCGCGGACTGGGACATGGTGACGTTGGTGGAAGACCGGAAAGGCCACGATCGCCGTTACTCGCTGGACGACGCGGCGCTTCGCGGGCTGGGATACTCGCCCCGCATCCCGTTCGCCGCCGGCCTGCGATCGACCGTGCAGTGGTATGCGGATAATCGCGACTGGTGGGAGCCGCTGAAGCACGCGGGCCGGTCCATCAACGGCACGGCGGCGGCTAGGTCATCCGGAACCTTCGCGGGCGAAGGCGGCCTGGCCGGGTGAGCTCGTGGCTGGTCACCGGGGCCGGGGGAATGTTCGGTCGCGACCTGGTTGTCCGCCTTGAGCGCGAGGGCGAGGACGCAGCCGGATGTTTCCGCGGCGATCTCGACATCACCGATGCGGCCGCGGTTCGCGCGACCCTGCATCGTTACCGGCCTGCCGTGGTGGTCAATTGTGCGGCCTGGACCGCGGTGGATGACGCCGAGGCTCGTGAAGCAGCGGCGTCCCTGGTGAACGGGTACGCCGTACGGGACCTCGCGGCGGTATGCGCGGACTACGGAATCGTGCTGGTCCAGGTGTCCACCGACTACGTGTTCGCCGGCGATGCCCGCCGTCCGTACGGGGAAAGCGATCTCCCTGCCCCGCGCACCGCCTATGGACGCGGCAAGCTCGCTCGGCGAGCAGGCGGTGCTTGACCAGCTAGGGGGGGCCGGATACGTCGTACGGACCGCCTGGCTTTACGGCGCTCACGGGCGCAACTTCGTCCGCACCATGATCGACCTGGAGCGCCGACAGCCCTTCGTCGATGTCGTCGATGACCAGCACGGCCAGCCCACCTGGACGGTCGATGTCGCCGGGCAGATTATCGCGCTCATCCGCTCAGGAGCACCCGGCGGCGTCTACCATGCCACGAGTTCCGGCGAGACGACGTGGTACGGGCTCGCTAGGAAAGTATTCGGCCTTCTTGGCGCCGACCCGGCCCGGGTGAGGGCCACGACAAGCGACGCCTATCCGCGCCCGGCACCGCGGCCCGCCTATAGCGTGCTCGGCCACGACGCCTGGGCCAAGATCGATCTGAAGCCGATCGGCGACTGGCGAAACCGCCTGGAACTCGCTTTCCCGGAACTGCTCATCGCATCGGCAGAGCACTAGGCGACTGGCCAGCTCATTCGACTTCTCCGGCCGACGGTTAAGCTCGTCGCCTGCCGACCGCCTGACAGGCCGGCCGTGTAGGCCACGCATTCGGCGTACCGGGGCAGTAGCCCGCTGCGCAGGGCTCCTTCTAGGGACGGGGCCGCCGCGTCCTTCTCGGAGAGAACCGGCTCTACATCAGAGGGCCACGTGATCCCGATCGCGGGATCCATCGGGTTCACGCCATGTTCCCGGCCTGGCGCGTATGAAGTCGAGCACAGGTAGACCACCGTGCACTCGTCGGTCAAAGCCATGAAAGCATGACCAAGACCCTCCGCGATGAAAACCGAGCGCCGATTATGGTCGTCAAGACGGACAGCTTTCCAGGCTCCAAATCCGTGCGACCCGACCCGGACGTCGACTATGACATCGATAATCGCGCCGCGCACGCAGCTGACATATTTCGCCTGGCCAGGCGGGACGTCAGCGAAATGAATCCCGCGGATAACCCCTCGTCGTGACACCGAGCAGTTGACCTGTGCGACGTCCATCCGGTATCCGAGATCCGCGGCAACCTCATCACCACGGAAGCTTTCCAGGAAACTCCCTCTGTCATCGCGATGAATTCTGGGTTCGTGGACCCATGCGCCGTCGATCCCGAGCGAGTCCACCCCGAACCCCCTCTCGCGATGCGGCTGAGTTGTCCTGTCTCTACGGCAGGCTTAGCGTACCCCCGTGCCGCCGGCGCTGTGGCACGCTAAGCCGGGAAGAACGGCCGTAACGCCGCAAATCATCCCATATTGAGCGTTATGTGAAGCCTGTACGGACCTAAGTACGGTCCGGTAGAATCAGGAAAAAGTTTGATACTTCCCCGAAGCCTACCCTTAACGCCAAACCCTTGAGATCTTGTGAAGATAACCATGCTGAGCCCGGACGACGTAAATTTTATGACGTTAGCATATCGCTAGAAGGCCGTGACCGTGATGGCTAGAATACGACATCCAGGCCCCGGCCCGATACACGTCTTGATTCTCGTTCAAAACCTCCCCGTACCATTTGATAGGCGCGTGTGGCAAGAAGCCCTGGCCCTCGTAGATGCCGGGTATCGAGTTCACGTGATTTGTCCGGGCACGAAGGAGCACCCTAAACGGCGCGAGATTCTCGATGGTGTCCACATCTACCGATATCCCCCGGTGCTGGAAGCGCGGCGATCGGCCGCCTATCTGATGGAATACGGGATAGCCATTTTGGCGCAGCTTAGGATCGCGCTAGCCATCAGGCTACGGCACCGCATTAGTGTGGTCCATGTTTGCAATCCGCCAGACCTGCTCTTCCTGGTAGCCCTCCCGCTCATTGGACTAGGGTGCCGCGTGGTTTATGATCATCATGATGCGTGCCCAGAACTCATGATGGCAAAGGGCTACCGGGAAGAAAGCCCGCTCGTCCGTGTGGCAAAGCTTTGCGAACGGCTCACCTACCGGCTCGCTACCGTGTCTATCGAAACCAATGAAAGCTATCGCGAAATCGCGCTTTCCCGTGGCAGGATGCCCTGCGATGATGTCTTCATCGTGCGGTCGGCCCCAGCGGCCAGCCGGTTCGCAAACTCGCAACCGGATGAGAAGTGGCGGCGCGGGCGAAAGTACCTGGTCGCATACGTGGGTGTCATGGGGCTGCAAGACGGCCTTGACTACCTGATCGACGCAGCCCTGATGATAATCCGAGATTGGGAACAACAGGACGTTCAATTTGTGCTGGTTGGCGCCGGGCCGGAATTCCCGCGGCTGCGCGATCGTGTGCGCTCACTGGGCATCGACGATCCGGTCACCTTCACGGGAAGACTATCAGAAGAAGATCTGGGCGCCGTGCTTAAGACCGCCGACGTATGCGTTGATCCGGACGAAGCGAATGCACTGAACGATATATCCACGATGAACAAGATCGTGGAGTACATGGCAGTAGGGAAGCCGATCGTACAGTTCGATCTGCGTGAGGGGAAATTTTCAGCGGCTGAGGCCAGCCTGTATGCAGTCCGCAATGACGTTACTTCGCTGGCAAAATGTATCGTGACTCTCCTGGAAGACCGCGAAGGCCGAGAACGCATGGGGCAGATCGGTCGACAGCGATTTACCCTGGAGCTGAACTGGGAGTCCCAGGTGCCGGTGCTGCTTGATGCCTACCGGCGTGCGTTGGGCCTCCCCATCAGCGGGTGAGCTGGGCATTCGCCATTTGTCTATCCGAGCGACCCAGCCGGCAGGCGTCCCCACGCGCCGATGAACGCGAAGCCGCAGGCAGGAAGTCCGGATCGTCGAGCCTGGTCTCGAGGTCGATCGCCATCACCCGGCCAGCCGGGCCCACCTACTCGCACCACCAGCGCGCCATGGAGCCGCGTCCGCTGCCCACTTCCAGCACCATGCGCCGGCCACACCTTAACTGAAACAGGCCGCACCCGGCCATCGGGCTACTGCTGCGCCGCCGCCAGAATTCCTCAGGCGCTAGAGTAATCGCCCGTATGCCCGACTACCTGGCTGGGGTTATCCGGATTGCTGTCGTCCGGCCACCAGTACAGGCCGTTATTGGCGGCGGACAGCCACGAGGTTCCCGGCACGACTTGCAGCTTGTTGTTCTGCCAGACGTTGCCCCGACCCGGCGTGGTGAAGTTCCTGGGGTCATACACCGGGCCGTAGGCAGCTCGATATCGCTGCCCCACGTGTTCCCCGTGAACGTGATTTCGGTACCCGTACCGTGCGCGCCGAAATCCAGCGTATACCCGAACCCGGACAGGTAATTATTGGTGATAGTGACATGGGTGTACCCGCCATTGCCCTGCAGAGCGATGGCCTGGGTATTGCCGTTCCCGACGATGGTGTCGTGGTTGAACGTCATGTAGCTGGCACCGCTGTAGCTGTCCAGGATCCCGTCCACGTGGGCCGCACCCGAGGAGTCGTACGACGGGTTGTGGATCCACGAATCACTGATCACCAGCGGGTAGGCCTGGGTGGAACTGCCGAACTGCACCGCATCGGAGAACCCCCAGAAGTCCGAGTGATCGATCGTCAGGCCCCCGTCGGACCGCAGGTCGATCCCGTACTCATAGGACTGGGACGCCGCGATCGGCGTGGCCGTGGGGCTGGTCGGCTCGGATCCGGCGGCGACGGTGCTGGGCTCGAACGTCGAGTAGGAGAACCGGATATTTACGCCGTAGTCCGCGACATCAGCGTCGTCCGGGTTATGGGCGGCGAACCGGCAGCCGATGAACGTCACATTCGACACCTGGTTACCGGCGTTCCCCACGCCAAGCCCGTTCGGGAAGTCACAGAAACTGTATGTCGTATTGCTCTTGACCGTCACGTTCCCGCAGTTGATGAGCTGGCCGGAGTACCCGGGCGCGTTCTCGTAACCCGTGTTACTGGGGCCCGGGAAGCCGCTAGGTGACGAAGGAGCGGACGAGCTGGGAGCGGGCGTGGTCGCGGGACTCGGAGCGGGCGTGGTCGCGGGACTCGGAGCAGGCGTGGTCGCGGGACTCGGAGCAGGCGTGGTCGCGGGACTCGGAGCAGGCGTGCTAGTGGAGCTAGGAGCAGGCGTGGTCGCGGAACTCGCCGGAGCCGTCGTCGCGGAACTGAGCAGGACCGTGGTCGCGGAACTGGGAGCAGGCGTGGTCATGGAACTCGCAGGAGCCGTGTTCGTGAAACTCGCAGGAGCCGTCGTCGCGGTGCTGACAGGAGCCGTGGTCGCAGAGCTTGAGGCGGGCGCGGACACCGAACTCGCAAGGGGGCCGGACGCGGGCGCGGGATCTGGGGTCGGCGGAGATGCGACGTATACCGCCGTCTGGTGTGAGGCGTTCCAGTACCGACGGCCATGCTTTACCCGGTGATGCGGGTGGCCGGAAGCCGATCCTTGGTGCTGCCGGTGAGCGTCAATACTCGCAGCGGGTCTGGGCGCGGCATAAGACGCGTACGCCAGGCCCGAGCCCAAGAGGAAAATAGTACCGATCACGGTAAACCATACGGGTCCGGAGTATCGACCCCGATGCGTATGCGCTGCGTGACTCATCGTTTAGCGAATCCCGGCTCGCGGGT
The DNA here is from genome assembly GCA_963795795.1 of uncultured Actinomycetes bacterium. Lineage (GTDB taxonomy): Bacteria > Actinomycetota > Actinomycetes > Streptosporangiales > Streptosporangiaceae > Palsa-504. Next base: position 161,554 of record CAWCJS010000015.1, read on the forward strand.
GTGGCGGGATAGCTCCCGGCTCAGGACGCTAACACGGCTGATGGTCACCAAGGCCACTAACTGGTGAACGGCAGCCGTATTCTGAGTTCACGGCCCGGAGTAGTCGCTCCGATGCCCTACTATCTGGTTTGAGCTGGCTGGGTCGCCATCGCCGGGCCACCAATATAGCCCGTTGTTGGCTGTCGCCATCCACGATGTCCCCGTTATGACATGAATCGTATTGTTACGCCACTCGTTGCCAAGCCCCGGTGTCGTAAACATTTCACCGCTGTATAGCGGTCCGTAGGTAGGCTTGATGTCGGTGCCCCAGACGTTTCCCGTAAATATTACGTTAGTGCTTAGCGTATGAGTGCCAACGCAAACCGTGTAGCCGAAACCGGAGAAGTAGTTGTTGGTTATGATTACATGATCGTATTTCACATCACCTTGCAACGCCACGGCTTGGGTGTTTCCATTACCGGTAATGGTGTTATGATCGAAGGTCATGTAGCCAATCCCGCCATAACTGTTTAGGATTCCGTCCACATGGGCCGCTCCCGTAGGGTCAAGCGATGGATTATGGATCCATGAGTTACTTATGATGACCGGGCTGGCCTCACTTGAATAGCCGAACTGCACGGCGTCGGAGAAGCCCCAGAAGTCCGAATGATCGACGGTCAGCGCGCCGCCGTCACGAAGATCGATCCCATACTCATATGAATGTGAGGCGGAGATCGCTGTGGCGTTCGGGTCGATTGGTTCCGAGTCGGCCGGCACTGTGCTCGGTTCAAATGTTGAGTAGGAAAAAGTTATGTTACTGCCATAGTCAGCGACGTTGGCATCACTCACATTGGCCGAAGCGAATCGGCACCCGATGAACTTGACGTTGGTCGGGTGATCGTTAGCATTTCCGATAACGAGTCCACCTGAAAAGTTGCAGAATCGGTACGTTGTGTTACTTTTGATATGAACAGTGCCGCAATCGGTGAGTTTACCCGAGTAACCAGGCGCATGCTCGTAGCCCGTATTGTTGGCATCCGGGAAGGCTGTGAGCGTAGTGGGAACCCCGGACGTTGGCGGTGAGATAGGTTTTGAGTACACGGAAGTACTACAGGCCGCGACAGATCCGGCCGCTATAAGCACGATAAGGGCGATCGGCAGCACGCGCTTCATGGGCCGGTTCCCTCTAGGCCTCTGGCGCCCTTGGGCTTTTGTTGGGGACGTATTCTGCCAGTCCAAACGACGGGTGCAACAGCGTTGTCAGCCCAGGAGGGAACGAGCTGGGGCTGTATTCTGCTGTCTTGCCATGTGGTGTCAAGTCGCTCGTCCACGGTAACGGTTTCCCTCGGCCTGGTATTTACAGGAAGCCGCGCGAAACGCGCTATGCCATCGTACGCTCGCAAAATATGCAGCAGGGGCCCCTTCGTGGGCTGTTCGTGACTGAGCAGCGATATTGCTTGTGGAGCTGTCAACACTAGATAAATCAAGCCACCAGCCGCGGCGCCCGCGACTAGCTGGAGCAATGGCCTGGTGAAATGCGAAGCCACGCTTCTGGCCGCAAATGCCGCTGCCGCTCCGGCCAATATCGAGGGCAATGCGGCTCTCATGAGTGCAGTCAGATGTACTCTCGTGGCCTTTTTCAGGGCTACGAGGTAACTCGGGAGTACGATAGGTCCGATGACCGCGATATGTGCGAGGGCGGCACCCACGATGCCGCGCTCGTGCACGCCAATTGCCATGGCGGGAACCAGAGTGCCGAGCCAGACCAGTTGTACCACGAGGATGAATCGTGTCCGCCCTAGGCTCGCTATCATATTTGCAAACAAGACGCAAATAATAGAGATTGCACCATACAGGGAAAGAACGGAAAGGACATTTGCTGACTCCGCCCATTTCGCTCCGTACAGAGTGAGGACGAGCGGGCGTGCTAGTGCTATCGTCAGCGCGCACATGGGCATTACGATGAGTGACACAGCGCGGACGGCGCTAGCCATCGCGTTGTTCAACAGTTCGAAATCATGTTTAACTCGCGAGAATGCCGGCATTGACATACTATTGATTACTGCGCCGAGCAGGCTGGCGGGCCACGATGCCACATTGAACGCCAGAACATAGGTACCGAGCGCGACTGCACCCATGAGATGGCCAACGAAAGCGTAATCAACATTTAGTAGCACGTAGTTGACAAAGTTGGCACCCGCCAACGGGAAACCAAACTTGATCAGTACTGACAAGGCACTACGTGCAGCACCAGGCCAGTAGATTCTTGGCACCGATACGAGCACCACACAACCTGACACAAATTGAGCCACGACTCTGGACCAGGCAAAGGCCATGGCTCCACTACCCGACTTAGCCAAAATGAGCAGTACAGGCGTGGAGACTATAAAGCTAATAGTATTGGCCAAGAATAGCTTATCTTGCTTGAAGTCTCGAGTAAGCTGCGCGCTGGGTACTGAGAACACACCGACGAGAAGTACCGCCAGAGCCATTACCCTTATCGGACCCGCACCGTCGGCGGATCCGAGCGCCGCGGCGATTGGCCTGGCGAAGGCGGTCATCACAGCTGCGAGTAGCGCAGTCGACATGAATGATGCGCTAGTCATAGTCGGCGCCAGGGCGTCTACATCGAGGTCGGCCCGGATCAGGCACGACGCGGCGCCGAGCTCACCCACGCTGGCTATGATCGTGTACGCCGTCGTAGCTACCGCAAATACCCCAAAATCATGCGGCGTGAGGATATGAGCGACGATGGCGGTGATGAATATGCTGGCCAGGCGGAGTACCAAGGTACTTGCGATGCTCCACAGTGCCCCACGGCGCACGCGTGAGGAAAGTGACCGTGAATCTCCGGTCGGAGAATCTCCAGAATTCGGTCTCTCGCCGGATGACCGTACCGACGTAGTACTCACCGGATACGGGAAGCCTTAACTGGATGTGAAAATCCCGCGTTCATTACGTCCATGGCCAGGGAACTCTCACCTCCGTACGGCTACTAGTAAGACGCCGAGGCCGGCGTGGTGGTTGACGGGCGGCACGAGGCGCTGACTTGGTTGCTAACGCGGGCTTTTGCCGATATGTCGGTCGATTGTGCGACGGGCCCGACGGTTCACGGCGCCTACCCGAGTTTCTCGAGTTCGACTCGGGCATCAGCACGCCCGGCTTCGGCCGCCCGGGTCCACCAGGTGCGGGCCTCCGCCAGGTCTGGGGGACTGAGTCGCTCGGCGAGCAGGAGCCCGAGGTTGTACTGCGCCTCGGTGTCCCCGGCTTCGGCCGCCCGGGTCCACCAGGTGCGCGCCCCGGCCAGGTCTGGTGGGTCCAGCCGTTCGGCTAGCAAGAGCCCGAGGTTGTACTGCGCCTCGGTGTGCCCCGCCTCGGCCGCCCGCGTCCACCAGACGCGGGCACCGACCAGCTCCGGCGGGTCGAGTCCCTCGGCGAGCAAGAGCCCGAGATTGAACTGCGCCTCGGTGTGCCCCGCCTCGGCCGCCCGCGTCCACCAGGCAAAGGCACCGGCCAGGTCCGGCGGGTCAAGCGCCTCGGCGAGCAAGAGCCCGAGATTGAACTGCGCCTCGGTGTGCCCCGCCTCGGCCGCCCGCGTCCACCAGGCAAAGGCACCGGCCAGGTCCGGCGGGTCAAGCCCGTCGGCGAGCAAGAGCCCGAGATTGAACTGCGCGTCCTCATCCCCGGCCTCGGCCGCCCGGCTCCACCAGGCCAAGGCCCCGGCCAGGTCCGGCGGGTTCAGCCGCTCAGCCAGCAAGAGCCCGAGGTTAAACTGTGCGTCCTTATCCCCGGCCTCGGCCGCCAGCGTCCACCACATGCGCGCCTCGGCCAGGTCGGGCGGGTCCAGTCGCTCGGCGAGCAGCCTGCCCAGGCTGGCTTGCGCGTCCGTATGACCTGCCTGGGCCGCCTGCGTCAACCACCGGCGCGCCTCGGCCAGGTCGGGCGGGTCCAGTCGCTCGGCGAGCAGCCTGCCCAGGCTGGCTTGCGCGTCCGTATGACCTGCCTCGGCCGCCTGCGTCAACCACCGGCGCGCCTCGGCCAGGTCTGGGGAGTCCAGCCGCTCGGCGAGCAACCGCCCGAGATGGTACTGCGCGTCCTTATCCCCGGCCTCGGCCGCCAACGTCCACCATGTGCGCGCCTCGGCCAGGTCGGGCGGATCTAGCAGGTCCGCCAGCAGTACCCCCAGGTTGTTCTGTGCATCGGTGTCCCCGGCCTCGGCGGCCCTGGTGTACCAGGTACGAGCCTCCGCAAGGTCCGGCGGATGCATCCGGTCCACCAGGAGCACCCCCAGGTTGTTCTGTGCATCGGTGTCCCCGGCCTCGGCGGCCCTGGTGTACCAGGTACGAGCCTCCGCAAGGTCCGGCGGATCCACCCGGTCCACCAGCAGCACCCCCAGGTTGAACTGTGCATCGGTGTCCCCGGCCTCGGCGGCCCTCGTGTACCAGGTACGAGCCTCCGCAAGGTCCGGCGGATCCACCCAGTCTGCCAGCAGCACCGCCAGGCTGTACTGGGCACGGCTGTGTCCGGCCTCAGCGGCCCTGGTATACCACGTACGGGCCTCGGTTAGATCCGGTGGGTCCAGCCTACTGGCCAGCAGCCGGGCCAGGCTGAGCTGCGCCTCAGGATGCCCTGCCTCCGCAGCCCGGGTAAACCACGTACGGGCCTCGCCCAGATCCGGCGGATCCACCCTGGTGGCCAGCAGCCGGGCCAGGCTGAGCTGCGCCTCAGCATGCCCTGCCTCCGCAGCCCGGGTAAACCACGTACGGGCCTCGCCCAGATCCGGCGGGTCCACCCTGGTGGCCAGCAGCCGGGCCAGGCTGAGCTGCGCCTCAGCATGCCCCGCCTCCGCAGCCGCGGCATACCACGTGCGTGCCTCGGCCAGATCCGGCGGATCTATCCGGTCCGCCAGCAGGACCCCCAAGCTGTACTGCGCACGCGTGTGACCTGCCTCTGCGGCACGTTTCAGCCAGGCTCGGGATCCAGCCAGATCAGGCGGGTTCTTCGCAGTCGCGAGCAGTACCCCCAGACCGTACTGCGCGCGAGCGTCCCCAGCGTCAGCCGCGGCGGACAACCAGGTTCCGGCCCCCGCCAAGTCCGGCCGGTCCGGCTCGTATCCGAGCAGGACGCCAAGGCCATATTGCGCGTCCGTGTGCCCGGCCTCGGCGGCGATGGCCAAGCAGTCGCGAGCTCTGGCCAGGTCAGGCTGATCCAGCGGCTCCGCGAGCATCGCACCCAGGCTGTACCGTGCTCGCATATGCCCTTGTTCCGCCGCCCGCGTCCACCAGTTGCGGGCTGCTTCCAGATCTGGCGGATCCAGGTCGCTGAGTAGTACCCCCAGGCAGTACTGGGCCTCGGCGTGACCAGCGTGGGCCGCGCGCGTGGTCGCCGCTACGGAGGCGGGGATGTTGCCACGCAAGTAGGCGGCGAAGCCAACTCCCAGCGCGTCTTCATCCGTGACCCGATCCAGCATGCTCGCCCAGGTGTTCTCGTTGACCGGACGAGCGCGGTCACCATCCTGACCGTCGTCGGCGGCTACCAGGGAGCCAGCTACCACGTAGCCACGGGATCCGCGGGCCAGCTTGTGGGTGCGGAGCAAGGCGGCCGGATGTGATGCAAGGGCCCGCTGGAGTGCGGCCTCGAGTTCACGGTCACCTCCGTCGAAGGCTGCGTGATTCTTCGCGATGGCGTCACGGGCGAGGGCCAGCAGGTCAGGCGCCGGGATGGGGCGCGCGAACCCACAGCGCACCCAGTCCACGCAGACCTGCGCCAAAGCATGCAATGCCGGATCAGTGGTTGCGGCGCTCCGGTACAGGTTCAGCAGGTCTGGTACGCCGGCCAGCGTCTCGGCGAGTCCGTTCGGCGGGACGCCGACCTCTGGATAAGCCTCGGCGGCTCGGGCCACTTCACCGGGGTCGTCTCGAAGGCTACCCACCTCGATTGAGGTTGCGCCCTCGAGGACATTCCGCGCTTCGCGGGTGAGCTCGCCGCCGCGAGACTGCAGCAGGACCCGCTGCGCAGCATCAATTGTGGCCAGGAGCACCACCGGGCCTGGCCGGTCGAATAGCCGGGCGATGGTGGCCCGAGACAAAACTCCCGCGGGGGCCACGAAGCGCGGGAGATCGTCCAACCACACCACCAACGCGTCGGAACCCTGCACCGCCGGATGCTGAGCAAGCTCAGACAGTGCCCCAGGCGCCGGGGTGGCCACCAGCGCATCGCCCCAGTCGCGATGCGCGCGCATCACCTCGAACGCCGTGCGGGTCTTTCCCGCCGCCGACGGCCCGGCCACTACCACGAGCCGACCTGGGCGCAACGCAGCGGCTAGTGATTCGTCGGCGTTGCGATGGACATACGCATCATGCTGCCCATAGCTGCGCGCATTCCCATACACAGACGGAGTAGTCCCGAGCGTGTAAGGATCAAGTTCGGCCGCTTGCGGCAGCCGACCCTGAACGAGTACGTCAACGAGCCTAGTCATCGGCTGTCCCCCCAGGAAGCCCGAGCTCACCGGCAGGAAGGCAGTTGGAGTGGCGCGACCACCTCTGCTGATGCCTGACAACCTTCCAGCCGATCTTCCGCAGCGCCACCCACGACACCGCTACCCAAACCTCCGCAACGTCTCTTACACCTCATTAATACCCGGCTTCTCGCCAGTTTCGCCGAGACCGGCCAGGGATGTACACCACTGCCACGAGCTCGCCACCCGGCGATGGCCAGCGCTTAGCGTCACTTCAATGTTACGGATCATTGCGTTTCTCTCAAATGTGGACCTCTGCGCCCGCACCGGATGGCCGCGCCCGCTGCGGCTTCCACACTGCAAGACTCCAGCACGGCCAGCCGCTCGAGGCCAGGGCCGGCCTCCCCAGCGCATGCTCGCCGCTGGCTGCGCTAGAGGCGCGATGGTCCATACTTGGCGATGTGGTGACCGTTATCGTCCCGGCGCACAACGAGGGCCGCGTCATCGGACGCCTGCTTGGACAACTCGTTTCCGGCGCTAGCCCCGATGAGCTAGATGTGATTGTGGTAGCCAACGGCTGCACCGACGATACGGCCCAGGTTGCCGCCGGTTACGGGCCGATGATCCGAGTGATATCGATTCCCGTTCCGTCAAAGCGCGAGGCCCTGGCGGCCGGTAACCAGGCGGCCACCACCTTCCCGCTGCTGTACGTCGATGCCGACGTGGAGCTAGGGGCTAAAGACGTCAGGGCGCTTTATCGAGCACTGCACAATCCTGGAATCCTCGCGGTCGCCCCGCAGCGGGTTCTCGCGTTGGAAGGTACGCCGCGGCTGGTGCGCTGGTACTACGACGTTTGGGCGCGGCTACCTGAAGTACGCAACGGACTGTTCGGCCGGGGTGTTATCGGTGTGAACGCGGCCGGACACGCGCGTATCGCCGACCTTCCTCCGTTGCTCGCTGATGACCTAGCCGCGTCGTTGGCCTTTACTCCAGACGAGCGCCTGATCGTGGAGGACGCGTGGGCCGTTGTCCACGTACCGCGCACGATGGCCGATCTCCTGCGTCGCCGTGTACGGGCTGAGACGGGTGTGACCCAGGTCGAGCATACTGAAGGCGCCCCAGCCTCAACCGCTAGGACGCGGCCAGCGGACTTGATTTCGATTGTCGCCCAGGAGCCACGAATGGTGCTCCGGATCCTTGTATTCCTCTCGATAGCCGTCATCGCGCGGTCCCGAAGTCGCCGCGCGATGAAGAGGCGCGACCTCACGTGGCTGCGAGATGAGAGCAGTCGTCAGTAGTACCGATGCGGGTACGGCCTCAAGCCGACTAGCCGGCCTGAGGCTTTGAGGACTGTGCTGGCTGGTCAGCGCCCTGTGGCGCGCGGCGGCGGCCGTACCTGCGCAGTGCCTCGCGTGCGACTAGCGCGATAAATACAGCGTTCGTGGTCAGATACCGCCGACCGAGCCTGATCGGCTCCTGCTGCGCGCGGTAGAGCCATTCGAGACCGTGCTTCTGGTACCAGAGCGGAGCCCGCCGGGTGAGCCCAGCGAGCACGTCGAAGGACCCTCCGACACCATGCGTTACTCTCGCACCTGAAGCCTCACCCCACTGTTGGATAAAGAGCTCCTTCTTGGGCGATGACATCCCGACGAAGAGCAACTCGGGGGTACGACCGCGGATCTCCGCGACGAGATCTGCCTCCTCGTCGGCCTGGAAATATCCGTCATGGGCTCCGACGACATTGATCCCCGGGTACCTGCGGTCGACCTCGGCCACCATCTGCTTCAAGACATCGGGCCGTGCGCCGAGGAAATAGACACGGCTCTCTCGCGTGGCTGACTCGGCCAGCAGGGCCTCGAACAGGTCGATGCCCGCCACGCGTTCAGGCAATGGGTCCCGGAGAATCTGACTTGCCCACACGACAGACTGTCCGTCAGCCAGGATCATGCGGCACCCGCCCACAGCCTCGCGCAAGCGCTTATCCCGCCGCATGGCGACGATTTTGGCGGCGTTCACCACCCCGATTGATAGGTAATGGCCCTGTTCCACCGCGTCGATACACTCTTCCAAGGCCCGCACCAGGGTGAACCCGTCGATCGATACGCCGAGTAGATGCTTGCGGTCTCGGTCACGAGGGGTGTCATCCATCACAACTCCAAACTCCTCGGAACGGGGGACCTGCCCCCGTCGCCGGATTACGTCCCCGCCGCGCGCCCTTCGGACAGCCACGTATAGAGCAGCCAGCCAAGCTCGTACGGCCGACACTCATGATCGACGATTCCGGGAGGAAAGAACCGGTCAAGAAGCGATATTCGCCACCCTGGACGAACCCGTGTGGATGCTGCTCGCAAGCCACGTACCGCCTTGCGGGGATCGGCGCGGGCTACCTTCCGCCACGTGATGGGCGGATCGTCGAGGACGAGGGCTTCTCGCGTCTCCGGCGCCTCTCTGAGCCAAGCAAGGCCGCGGCTGATGGAGTCCTGGTGACTTGCCCCACCCGCGTCGGCCAGGTCCATTAGGGCCATAGGGGCCATCGCATGTTGATGGACGCTGTAGACCGGATAGCCCTCAACGACGTCGCCGGACCTCGAGTCGTAGTGCCACCACCACTGACCGGCTTCGCCTTGAGCTGTACAGATAGCCTCGGCCGCCGTCTCCGCGATGGCCAGGGCCGACCGGTCATCCGCGCTGGCGTGCAGGCGCGCGAGGGCCTGCAACGGGTAAACCTGGTCAGCGAACGAGCCCACGTGATCCCGGTACCACGTCGCGCCGCCGTCGCCGGTAGCACGAGGAAAGAGCGCTCCGCGACGTGCCGCGATGAGCCGCCGCGTCGCTCGGTCTAGATGTTCCTCTGCGTCTGCCAGCGACCGAGCGGCGACCAGGGCTGAGACAGTCCACGCGGCGTCCACCACATACGTCGGACGCGTCATGTCATCTACTTGAGCGAGTCGTTCCAGTGCCCGAGGCAGGGCATCGTGGCGGGACTCCGCGGCCGCCCAGCACGTCAGTGCTACGTCACCGAGGCCGGTCATCTCGTCTAGACGCATGGCGAGCCGGCCGACTAGCTCGTGGCCAGTCTCTCCAGCGAGTACGTCGCGCTGCGCGTGCTCGGGCAGCCGTAGCAGGCCCAGTGCCGTGATCGCTGCGTAGCGATCGCTTATACCGGCCGGAGTGAGCTTCCAGTTACCCGTTTGCTCGAGGACGCCATCCAGCCGGAACACGAACTCCCCGTCGCGGAAGGCCAGAGGCAGGCTACGGACGGTGATGCCGAGTAGCCGGAAAATGAGGTCTGCGCCCGTTGGATCGGCTTTCACGAGCCCATCCAGCCGTTGGGACGAGAATGCTGCTCCAAGGCTGCCATCGCCAGACGCCGCGTCACTCGTTTGTCCGCCGTGGCGGGCACGGTCAGTTGGAATATTCACTAGGCCCCCACCTCGGGCCCATCGCCCGTAAGTCTGCCCCGGCAGGCCCGAGACGAGCCGCCACATACTCTTCGACGTCCGCGCAGCCTGAGTTGATTACTCTTACACTATACTCGTTATAAATCTGTTATGTAGAGCCATTTGATATCTCGAGCTAGTTAGTTGCGCCAGAACTCCCGAGGGTTATTTCTGCTATTCTACGGTCATGAGGCATGCTGGTCCCACTGCCGTGCTGCTCGTGCTGTCTGAAGCTGAGCGGGCGGAGCTGGTGCGCCGGACGGCGCTGCCGGGGGGGCGGCAGGCTGAGCGGGCCCGGATCATCCTGGCGTGCGCCGAGGGAATGTCAAACGCCGGGGCTGCGCAGACGCTGGGGATGGCGGTCAAGTCGGTGTCCAAGTGGCGGCGCAGGTTCGCCGCGCAGCGGCTGGCCGGGCTGGAGGACGAAGCGCCGGTCGGCCAGCCGAAGGCCGAGCTGATCCTGGCGGACGCCGAGCGGGCCCAGCTGGAGCGGTGGGCCCGGCGCGCAAAGACCGCCCAGTATCTGGCCCTGCGCGCGAAGATCGTGCTGGCTTGCGCGGAGGGCAGGACGAACAAGCAGGTCGCCGCCGACTTGGGGCTGGATGAGTCGACCGTGGGCCGATGGCGAGCACGGTTCATCGCCTGCCGCCTGGATGGCCTGCACGACGAGCAGCGGCCGGGCAGGCCGCCGTCGATCACGCTGGACCAGGTACAGGAGGTGATCACCGCCACCTTGGAGGAGACGCCGCCGGACGCGACGCGCTGGACGCGGGCTTCGATGGCGGCGCGCTGCGGGCTATCCAAGTCCACCATCGGACGGATCTGGCAGAAGTTCGGCCTCAGGCCGCACTTAACCGGCACGTTCGAGCTCGGGTCTTACCTGGCAAAATATATAGTAAGAATTTGCGGCGCGACCCAATCGTTTCTTTTGCCCGCCCACGGCAATCCAGGATCGTGGAACGCCATGTTTTGATCGACGGTGATTAGCCCATCAGACCGAAGGTCGTCTGGAAAGCACCGGTTCGGCAACGTTCTCTGACGGTCGTGCCGAAGGACGCCGACGACTGAAGTGCGGGCTGCCCCTCAATCGAATCGGGCGCTTGTCGAGAAAGGCCGAGACCAAGAATACTGCGATAATAGTGAGGACCGCGAGAGCTCCAAAGGTTCGTTTCGGATAACCCGTGAGCGGAACGGCACCTGCGGTTTCGGACAGCACATTTATGCTCGATCTGATTCACTGGGCTGATGCCGTCCCCCGCCTGCCGTTCCTTTAGCTCATTCGCTAGTACATTCATCACAGCAGAGAATGTACGCGCGGCATCGACTGGATCGGGAGCAGTGACGGAAATACCTGCATACGGGAGGGAGTAATACGGATATTCAATATTATACAGGTTGACTAGACTTACGTTATAATCAACAGTTCCGCCCGCCTGGCGGACACGTTGCTCGGACTGCGGGCTCATCATTGACCGGGCCATGAGGTCGGCTGTAACCAAGAATCCGTTGCCGAAAGCAAACGGGTTCCCCGACGTCTTGAACACCACTGTGGCGCTGTCGTTATACAGTGGTTTGGCGTGCTTAAGTTCATACCCAAGCACAGCTGCCAGCACGAGCACTATCATCACCGCGACCACGTGCCGTCTCATGAGTGCTGCTATGTCAAGGAGGCTCATTAGCCGCGCTCCACATCGCTTCTCCGATTCACCCGACTCCTAGCCCCTCCGCCGTTGGCCAAGTGACCGTCATACTGTATGATATTGGATGTAGTGGCGCGATTCAAACCCGGGCCTAGGGAGCTTGGGAGCGCGGCACATGAGACGACGCAACGACGGGTGTACTTAATGAATCTATCCGAGTCACTTCGGACTCTGCGTAAACGTTGGCTGCTGACTTCCTTGCTACTCTTTCTGGTCTTGGCCGCGACCGCGGCGGCCGCAGTCAAGCTGCCCAAGTCCTACCAGACCAGTTCGACCGTCGCCTTCCTCCCCTCGCAGACTAGCGCCAAGGCCTCCGGTAACAATCCGTATTTGGACTTTGGCTCATCGCTCAACATTGCTGCTGACGTCGTAGGCCGGAGAATGATGGACCCGGCGATCACCTCGGCCCTCGCCGCCCAGGGTTACTCCAGCACGTATCAGGTGGCAGATGCACCCAACGCGCCTGGACCTGTGCTGCTCGTCACGGTCACTGGTCATAATCAGGCTGCGGTGCAGCGCACACTCGGCGGCGTAACGAACGATATTGGCACGCAACTCGCGGCGATGCAGGCAGGAATCCCGTCCAAAGATCGGATCACCGAAATCGTTCTCGCGGTCTCGGCCAAGCCGACTACCCTCCGCAGCAAGGAGGCCCGGCCGATCGCGGCCGTACTCGTTCTCGGGCTCGCCCTAGCCTTCGGCATACCATTGATCGCAGAGGGAATATCTGCACGGCGCCGGAGTCAGGACGAATCTGACATTGCGCCGAGTCCCCAGCTCGCAACCGATCTGTCTCCCTCATATCGATCGTTCGCCGCTCGTCCTCGTTACGGTTCGGCCTCCGCCGGCTTCAAGGGTCGTAATGGTAAGTCATCATGAGCCTTTCACATCGCGGACCGTGGCGCGTGCAATATATCATTCCGCACGGACAGCCGCAATTCGCTATCGATACCCACCACTGAAAATTCCGATCACCACGAGATCGGCGGCCTCAACGGTCTTCATGCTGTGTCCGGATTACGATATCCCATCTGGCGGAATAAGGGTTCAATACCGTCATGTCGACATCTTGAACGAGGCGGGAATCGATGCGACCATCTTGCACCAGCGTAAGGGCTTTCGCTGTAGCTGGTTCGATAACACGACACGTGTGACAGATATCCGTTCGGCGGCGGTAGGTCCCGACGATATCCTGGTGCTTTCAGAACTTGACCTGAATCAGTTGGCCCGGCTGAATCAGCACGTTCGCCATATTGTGCTGAATCAGAACGGCCATCTCACGTGGACGCGTGGCGGCGAAATCGTGGCACGCCACTATGCCACCGCGGCTGATCTTCTCGGCGTGATCGTTGTGTCTGAGCATAGCGCGCAGATGCTCAGCCACGCATATCCGCATCGGACGATCCGGTCTGTCCGCAACGGGATCGACGATGCGCTCTTTCACCCAGGAAACCAGTCGCCGCAGCGACGTATCACGTACGCGCCGCGCCGCGGCCAGCAGGAAATCACTCAAGTGCTTTACATGTTGCGTGATCGCCTAGCGGGCTGGGAAGTTGTCAGCCTCGATGGATTGCGCCAGACCGAGTTCGCGGCAGGCCTACGTTCCAGTCGAATCACGCTTTGCCTGTCGTACCAGGAAGGTTTCGGTTTGCCGGCGGCCGAGGCGATGGCGTGCGGTAACTACGTCATCGGATTTCATGGGTTTGGTGGACGAGAATTCTGGCGCCCGGAATTTAGCTGCCCGGTGGAGACAGGTGACGTCCTCGCGGTCGCCGAGGCGGTCGAGCGTGCCATTGCCGAGGATTCGGCCGACGAGAGCTGGTGTATTTCACGCGGCGAGCTGGCGTCCGCATTCGTCTTGGACGCCTACAGTCGCAAGCGGGAACTCGAGAGTGTCCGCGCGGCATACGCTGATCTACTAGCGATCGGATGATGTCAGACCGCCGCCAGCGCCCGCGGAAAATGCCAGCTGGCTCATTTGCAGGCGACCGAAGCTTGGCACAGGCGCCGTAGCACGCGATAGACGCCACAACGCTCCGGCGCACCCCAATATGATGAAGGTCAGGCTGGCCATCATCGGGAAGCCGAACGCATCAAATGTACCAAATGTGACTGCCGCTACCGCTATCGATCCCGCCAGGCACTGCCCCAAGTCACGAACCCCATGGTCATCGCTGGCGCGGCGTGCGCTTCGTGCCGCGAACCAGCCGGTGACAAACAATCCGAGCAAGGCAAGCAAACCCACGAAACCAGCTTCGATGAGCGTATTGAGGAACTGGTCGTCGGTAAAGAAATAAGTTGCTGGCAAGAATGTTCCGAAACCGTGCCCGAGCCAAGGATGCTGGGAAATAAACGGAACGGCAGACGACCAGGCACCGGTCCGGGATGTGGTGCTTGAATCGGAAGAGAAGGCGAGGAACAGGTTTTTGATCGTCCCGAGCAGGCCATGTACCGTCAGGAAAAGCACGAATGCCCCAAGGAGCACCGCGCCGTAGGCTCGCCACCGCTCCCGCCTGGTCCAAGTTGGCAGGAGCACGACACCTACGACGATGAGGGCCAAGATCCCAGTCCGGGATATAGTCATGACTTGAGCAGCCCCGATGAGAGCAACTTGCAACCACCGGCGATTCCGCAAGCCTAGCGCATCATTGCGGGCCAGGTATATGGCTAGCGGCAGGCAAGTGCCCACTACAGCTGCGAATTCAAGCGGGTTTATAGCCGTGACCGAAGGCCGGACCAGGTCACCGCGTATCTCCGTTTCCAGGAACGTTGCGCTATCGGACAAGCCGGGGATGTTTATGTACTTGGCCAGATTGTCGCCGGTGAGGGTCTGGAAAATGCCGAGTACGCTTAGTGCTGTGGCGCCTGCCACGATCCTGCGCACCAGCGTTTGCAGGCGATCAATGCTGGCTATGCCGTCCGTGGTGACCAGCAGGACCCCTAGCCACCCGGCGACCAGGATGGGCCCTCGATCGAGGCCATTGAGCTCGGACGTGGGCATCGCGTGTCGACTGGCCGAGAGATATGTCGCCAGGATGGCACAAAGGAACATCAAGGCTGCGAACCGCACGGGTTGACGGCCCCGGGCCAGTTCGGTGGCCGGGTTGAGCCAGGTGAACAGGTACCAGCCAAACAATGCATCCCCCACCAGGGTCGCAGGCGTGCCTGCGCCGCCAAGTGGCGCGAAAACCAGTCGTGAGGGGATCGCCATGAGCAGCACGAGAAACACGGTCAACATCGCGACAGCGTCGAGGCCCTGGATACTGCTCGTGACTTTGCGCGCGAGGACGATCGGTCGATTAGCCACTAGCCTGGCGCTCTCAACGCGTCTCGGAGCGTATCAGCAACTAGGCGCTGCTGTTCCGGCGTGATCTGCGGATAGAGCGGGAGAGAGATAATCCTTTTCGCCGCTGCCTCGGTCACCGGGAAGTCACCTGGCCCGTATCCGTACTCCCGGAATGGAGGCTGGAGGTGCACCGGCACTGGGTAGTGGATGCCAGCCTGCACACCGCGCGCGCGTAGGAAATCTATAACGTGGTCGCGTCTCGGCACCTGAACCACATACAAATGCCACACGTGTTCATTTCCGGCCATGATGGACGGAAGAGCAATGTCATCGATTCCGGCGAGCAATTCAGCGTACATTTCCGCAGCCGCTCGGCGGCGCTCGTTCCAGGCCGCCAGCCGAGCTAGCTTGGCCCGCAGCACGACCGCCTGGAGTGAGTCAAGCCGTGAATTGAACCCGAGACGGACGTGGGCGTACCTGCGCTCGCTTCCGTGATCGCCGAGCAGTCGCGCCGTCTGCGCCAGTGCGGCGGAATTAGTCAGGATCGCGCCTGCATCACCGTAAGCGCCGAGGTTCTTTCCCGGATAGAAGCTGGTGGCAGCCGCCGTGGCGAAGGATCCCACGGGACGCCCCCCCTGGCTCGCGCCATGGGCTTGCGCGGCATCCTCTACGACCGTGAGCCCATGAGTCTCGGCGATATCGCTGATCGCCGTCATAGACGCAAGCTGACCGTACAGATGCACCGGGATCAGCGCCGCCGTGTCCGGTCCGATCGCCTTGGCCGCGCAGGCTGGGTCGAGGAGCAGGCAGTCGGGATCCACGTCGGCAAAGGCGGGTCGCCCGCCCGCACGGATGACCGCCTCGGCGGTGGCTACGAAGGTGTTCGCGGGTAGCACGACCTCGGCCCCAGCAGGAAGTTCTGCGGCACGTAGGGCAATCTCCAGCGCGTCCGTCCCGTTGGCGACGCCGACGCAGTACGCAGCACCGCTGAAGGCGGCGAACTCCTGCTCGAACGCTGTGACGTCCTCCCCCTTGATGAACACTGCCTTGGCTAGGACACGGCTGAAGCCGGTCTCGATCTCATCGGCGACTTCGGCATGAGCAGCCCCGAGATCCACGAGTGGGATCTCTTGGCGGTCGACAGTCACCGTGATTTCCTCCAGAGTGAGTTCACCGGGGATGTCTCGCCCCGGGACAGACTGCCCAGCAGCCTTCGACTACTAACTAGACGCGCAGGCGGGCGATCGCGATTACGACCGGTTTGGTTGATTGTGAGGCCCTTAAGAATCATGATGCGGTAGGAGGTGCCGCGCCCGCCCATCCCCCTCGCCACCGGTTGCGCGCGGTCCACAGGGCTCGCCAGTCCTCACCCCGGGTGGTTGGTCGGCCCTGCCGGGCGGGCGATACGGAACTCACGAGCCGACTGCCCATCGCCCGGAAGGCGACCCCGAACAGCAGTAGGCCGATGCCGACCGCACGTCGCCCAGGCGGGAAGTGCCGCCGGATCAGGGTCGCCTTGCCCGTGAACAGCAGGATCAACTTGCCGATGCTCGTCGATGACTTCCCGCCCTCATGCATACAGACCGCCTTAGCCGTCACCATCGGACGGCAGCCCTGCGCGGCGGCCCTGAGGCAGAAGTCGGCGTCCTCGCCGTACATGAAGAACGTCGGATCGAAGCCGCCGAGGTTGTCCCAGAGCTCGCGCCGCACCAGCATGAGCGCCCCGGTTACGACGGGCACTTCGCGCGCCTCCTGTGGATCGGCCGCCCACGGGCGCGGCGATTCCGGGTCGAAAACGGCACTCCCGTGGAGCAAGCTGGTCAAACCTAGGGCGAAGCACAACGTAGACCACGGGCTCGGCCTGCCCCACCACGATCGGGGATCAGTGCTGCCATCCGCGTGAACGAAACGGCCGCCGACGATACCAGCGCGAGGATGACGGTTGGCACACTCGAGCAGCGCATCTATCGCCTCCGGGGCAATGACCGCATCCGGATTCAGGAACAGCAGCCATTGTCCGACCGCTTCGGCCGCACCTACCTGGCAGCCGCCCGCGAATCCATCGTTGATCGCTCGCTCTATCACGCGGGCCCCTGGCGCAGCGGCCCGGGCCACCGCGGCAGTGCCGTCACCGGAAGCGTTGTCAACGACGATCACCTCTACTGGGACGGGCGACGCCGCCCGGTCAACCGCCTGCAAGCACGGGATGATGTCTGTCGTGTTGCGGTACGTGACGATTACGACAGAAAGCTCCGCAGGGGGTTTGGTCGCCGTCGCATTGAGCGCCGCCTGTTGTTCGCGCTGTCCGATGGTCATGTCCTCACCATCGGCAAGTCTCCGCCGGCGACCACGGCTTGCAAGACGGCCGCATGCCGCGACAGGCAAACATCCGCGCTGAAGCGCACCCGGGACTCAGCCGCCAGCCGCTCACGGTCGACCAGGTACTCCTTCCGATCGGCGACCAGCTGCTCCATGGCGGTTACGAACGCCTCCCGATTTACCTGCGGGCGATAACGGGCTGCGCCGATGGACTCCCAGTTCACGCTCAGCGGGTCACCCAGTGGGTTGGGCACCAGGTAGCCGCGCGCGCGGTCGCCGTCAACCTGCTCGCCTGCCATACCCGCCTCGCTCAACACCACAGGCACGCCCATGCACAATGCCTCCATGGACACCAAGGGACCGCCCTCGAAGAAGGCATCGAGGGCAAAACCGTCCGCCGCCGCGAGGAGTTCGCCGGGCGCGGCCACGTGATCGCGCAGGTGGATCCGATCGCGACAGGGCAGGCTTTCCCTTAGCCGCAGTACCTGCCGGTAGTAGCGAACGTCGTCAGGTCGCCCGGCGATCACCAGGTGCACTTCCGGCCGGTGCCGCGCCAGTTCTCCGAACGCCGCGATCAAACCGTATGAGTTCTTCTGCAGGCAATGCCGCGCGAGGGACACGAAAAGGTACTCGTCACCCAGGCCGAGTTGACGGCGGGCAGCTACCCGATCGCCGCTACAGCGCCGTTCGTCGTCGACCGCGTTATTGATCGCGACGATCCTCGTCGCGGGGAAGCTCGGGTTTCCGGCGAGGTACTGCTGACGCACGAGTTCGCACACCGACACTATCGCCGAGAGCTTAGCTCCGCGCTCGGCTTCGGCTCGCCAGTCAGCACCGAACATGTCGTGCATGCCGTGCAGTGTGTCCACGAAAGGCACGCCGAGACGCTGGGCCAGGGCGAGTACCCAGGGTGGCAGCGCACCGTGTGCGCTGACTACATCGGGGCGCCACCGTTCGACCCAGCCCGGTGCACCGCTCTCGTCAGCCTCGTGAACCTCGATTCCACTCCTGGAAAGCATGCGGCCCAGACGACCGCTCGGTTCGCCCGTGGCAGCCGGATCCGGCTTGACGTGGAGAACCGCGGTCTGCACCCGATGGGCGGGCAATCGCCGGGCCAGGAACGCCACCATTTCATCCATGCCGCCGACATCAAGCGCGCTGGTCACGAGCAAGCACCGCAATGCAGGTAGGTCGGTGCCATCCGATCCCGGTGGCTTATGGGATGGCGTGGGGTGTACCACCTCGGACCCGGTAACCGCCGCGGTCGCCTTGACCAGGCCATCTCTCGAGGCGGCAAAGTCCTGATCGTTTCCGATAAGCGGTCTCGACCAGTCCTCGATCGGTGGGGCTGGGCGTAGCCGGTGGGACCACGCGACGACTTCACGCAGCGATTCGCGCACCGGCGCAAGAAGCGAGCGGGCCTTAGTTCTTCATCGATGTCCACGCGAGTGAAACGGGCGCACCACAGGCCGCAGCCGGTTCTTTACGGTTTCAGGGAGCCCGTCTGAGCTGGTCTTGCAGACCGCCACCCTGGCCGCCTCTCGCAGGCGCAGCCCGCGCGGATAGGTTTGATTGACAGCGGCCGTGTAAACGCTCTCAAGCGACGCCGATGCGGCCTTGAGGCTGAACCGATCCCAGACGAGCTGGCTGCTGAAACCGCCGAGTTCGGACCGCAGCTCCGGGCGATCTGCGAGTTCCTGGATGTATCCAGCCAGCGGGCGGGGATCCAGATCACCGTCGCCGACGCCGAAAAACCCGCCGAACAGGAACTCCTCCGCGGTAGAAGGCCGGAACGGTTTAGCGAAGCCTTCTACTCCGAGCACGATCAGCGGCTTCTCAAACGCCATCGCCCGTAGTGACGAACCACCCATGCCGAGCGTGATGTCCGCTGCCGCGTACGCAGTCCGGGGATCGGTTAGAGGTCCGGTCATAACCACAGCACGTCGCCCCAGGCTACCGTTGACCCGGTCCGCCAATCCGCTAAGTGCAGCGGAAGACGGCCCTTCCCCGACCACTGCCAGTTGGATTCTCGGATCGTCAAGAACCTGAATTGCATTCATGGTGAGCTCGATACCCGGAGCTTTCATGCTTGGTTCCAGCCGGGACACCACCACTGCCACGATATCGGCATCGAGCCCGTGTTCCTTACGGAATGCATTGCCGTCGACGAGCGCGGCATTATCGTTATCGGTATTCACCGGGGGTTCGATGATCACTGGAGTCTGTGTCCGGTGCGGCGCAGCCCGAAGGGCGAGTTCTCGCGTACCGGCGACAAGTGGCGGGTACCGTGGCAGCCACCACGGCACGTATGGCCCGTAAATAGCACCGACGAGCGGCACGCCTAGTCTTAGGTGCGGACCGTAGAACGCGTCCATGATCATCGGGATTTCCCAGGCATGGATTAGCTCTATACGTTCCCGATCCGCGATATCGGTTAGCTTTCGTACCACCGCGCTCCGGATCAGCATCCGTTCTGGGCTCTCACGGGGGTGCTGGAGAAGCTCAAGCCGCAGACCCGCAGCGTGGATCTTCTCCGCCACCGGACCGGGCTGGTCCCCGTAGACGGAGAACAGCACCACTTCGTGGCCTCGGTCGCGAGCCGCCACGGCGAAGTCGAGTGCATTGAGCGGGCTGCCGCCCAGTATGAGATGATGCAGGGCGACAAGCAGTCGCATATCCCGGCCCCCCGGTGGTAGCAGGCTGAAGTCCGTCAGATGCCGTAAACCACCCAACCATAGTACAGTGCGCTGATCCGGGCTGCTCGGGGACCGGCTGGGCTCTCAGGTAGGCGGTACCGGTTCCTTCGATAGGCTAGGGGCGGGCATAGCAGGCACGCCTTCTCTGGAAGCCGCTGCTTACATGTGAGGGGAAGCTATGGGAAGCATGCATGAGGTCCGTAATCGGCTCGTCGATGCGCAGGGTTCCATAGGGGAACGGCAGCGTTCCAGGCGATGGGAGTGGTTCACCAAAACGTTCACCGACATCGAGTCGATGTCAGTGATGGACCTAGGTGGCACTGCCGAGGCGTGGCGGCGAGCGCCGGTGCGCCCAGCCTCGCTGCACATTATCAACCTGGAGTCGGAGACTTCTGATGTTCCCGCGTGGATCCGCGTCGATAGAGCGGACGCCTGCAACTTGCCATCGCACCTTGGTGACGGCAGGTATGATTTGGTGTTTTCCAACTCGGTAATTGAGCACGTAGGCGGGCATTCACAGCGACAGCGCTTTGCCGACACGGTCCACCGGCTAGCCGACAGGCACTGGGTGCAGACGCCCTACCGTTATTTTCCTATCGAGCCACACTGGCTCTTCCCCGGATTCCAGTTTCTCCCGATATCAGCACGTGCGAGGGTATCGCGAAACTGGCCCCTGGCCCATAGCCCTGCGTCAGACCGTAAGGAGAGCGTCGAGCAGGCCATGAGCGTCGAATTGCTCGGCCGAACCGAGATGGCCTTCTATTTTCCGCATTCGACGATAGGCAGTGAGCACATGATGGGCCTGGTCAAATCTCTCGTCGCGATAAAGGCGTCGTAGGCTCGATCAGGGCGAGGTCGAGAACACCACGTCCACCCAGTAGTTGTTGTTGTTATACGTGCTGGTCGGGAACGTGTTCGACGACCCGTACGCGTATACCCCGCCGCCAGCCAGGGCCATCAGCGGCCCGTTGGTCACGGCCGACGCCAGTCCTTGTACAGTCGCCGCCGGGTATCCGGTACTGGAGAAGTACGACGCCACGTACGTGGTGCCCGCGGTTACCGCCACGGGGGAGGAAAAGTCCAGCTCCTGCCATCCGCTCGCGGTCTCGTTGGTGAACGTCCCGGACTGGCCAGCAGCGTCCCGGTCGAACTCCACAGGCTCCCGGTATGGGTGCCGGTGTCATCCGGTTCCTTGTAGAACCGGATCCCGGTGATGTATCCGCTGGTGCTGGCCTGGAACTCGAGGCCAGTAGTCTGCGCGTTCGGGTCATTGGACTCAAACGACCCGGTCGGCGTGCCATCCTGCCAGATGCTGCACGGGCACTGGGCGACCGCGCCGGTCGTGAAACTCCACGAGAACGCGCTGCTCATCGGGGTGCCCGAGGCGTTCTGCGCCCCCGATACCGTAGCGGTATACGTGGTACTGCCGGCCAGCGAAGCCGACGGCGTGAACGTGGCTACGGTATCGGCATCGTTAAAACTCACCGTCCCGGCCACCGGGTTCCCGCCCGAATCGGCCACCGTGAACGACACCGTGCTCGTCGTCACCGGCTGGGAGAAGGTCGCCGTCGGCGCCGCCGACACCGCGTTACCCGTCGACCCGGACGCGGGCGACTCGGTGGACACCACCGGCGCGGCGGCACCCGCCGCCGGCGAGTACACCACGTCCACCCAGTAGTTGTTGTTGTTATACGTGCTGGTCGGGAACGTGTTGGACGACCCGTACGCGTATACCCCGCCGCCAGCCAGGGCCATCAGCGGCCCGTTGGTCACGGCCGACGCCAGTCCTTGTACAGTCGCCGCCGGGTATCCGGTACTGGAGAAGTACGACGCCACGTACGTGGTGCCCGCGGTTACCGCCACGGGGGAGGAAAAGTCCAGCTCCTGCCACCCGCTGGCGGTCTCGTTAGTGAACGTTCCGCTGGCCAGTAGCGTCCCGGTCGAACTCCACAGGCTCCCGATATGCGAGCCGGTGTCGTCCGGTTCCTTGTAGAACCGGACCCCGGCGATAAACCCATCGCTGCTGGCCTGGAACTCCAGGCCGGTGGTCTGCGCGTTTGGGTCATTGGACTCAAACGACGCGGTTGCCGTGCCGTCCTGCCAGATGCTGCACGGACACGCCACCACACCGGTCGTGAAGCTCCACGAGAACGCGCTGCTCATCGGGGTGCCCGTGGCATTCTGCGCCCCCGACACCGTCGCCGTATACGTCACCCCCGTTGCCAGCGACGCCGTGGGCGTGAACGTGGCTACGGTATCGGCATCGTTAAAGCTCACGGTCCCGGCCACCGCGTTCCCGCCCGAATCGGCCACCGTGAACGACACCGTGCTCGTCGTCACCGGCTGCGAGAACGTCGCGGTCGGCGCCGCCGACACCGCCACCGCGGTCGCCCCGGAACCGGGCGACTCGGTCGACACCACCGGCGCCGTATCGCCCGCCGCTGGCGAGAACACCACGTCGACCCAGTAGTTGTTGTTGTTGTACGTGCTGGTCGGGAACGTGTTCGACGAAGCGTACGCGTAGACTCCGCCGCCCGCCAGCGCGGTTAGCGGCCCGTTCGTCACCGCGGATGCCAGCCCCTGAACCGTCGCGGCCGGGTACCCGGTACTGGTGAAGTACGACGCCACGTAGGTAGTGCCTGCGGTCACCGCGACCGGGGCGGAGAAGTCGAGTTCCTGCCACCCGCTCGCGGTCTCGTTGGTAAAGGTCCCGGACGCCAGCAGCGTCCCGCTCGAACTCCACAGGCTGCCGATGTGCGAGCCCGTATCGCTCGACTCCTTGTAGAACCGGACCCCGGCGATGTACCCGCTGGTGCTGACCTGGAACCGCACCCCAGAGGTTTGCGCGTTCGGGTCATTCGACTGGAACGACCCGGTCGTGGTGCCGTCCTGCCAGATGCTGCACGGGCACTTCGGTCCGGCCGTCGTGAAGTTCCACGAGTACGGACCGCTCATCGCCGTGCCCGAGGCATTCTGTGCCCCCGACACCGTCGCCGTATACGTGGTACTACCCGCCAGCGAAGCCGACGGCGTGAACGTCGCCACGGTGTCGGCGCTGTTGAAGCTCACCGTCCCCGCCACCGGATTCCCGCCCGAGTCCACCACCGTGAACGACACCGTGTTCGTCGTCACCGGCTGCGAGAACGCCGCCGCCGGCGCCGCCGACACCGCCACGCTCGTTGACCCCGACGTAGGCGTCACGGTCGACACCACCGGCGCCGTGCTGCCCGCGGTCGGCGAGTAGACCACGTCCACCCAGTAGTTGTTGTTGTTATACGTGCTGGTCGGGAAGGTGTTCGACGACCCGTACGCGTACACCCCGCCACCCGCAAGCGCGGTCAGCGGCCCGTTGGTCAC
This sequence comes from uncultured Actinomycetes bacterium, assembly GCA_963795795.1. Classification (GTDB taxonomy): domain Bacteria; phylum Actinomycetota; class Actinomycetes; order Streptosporangiales; family Streptosporangiaceae; genus Palsa-504. The sequence goes on from CAWCJS010000015.1 coordinate 184,788, forward strand.
CGCCGACGCCAGCCCCGCGCTCGTCGCCGCGGGATGCCCGGTGCTGGAGAAGTAAGACGCCACGTACGTCGTCCCCGCGGTCACCGCCACCGGAGCGGAGAAGTCCAGCTCCTCCCATCCCGACGCGGTCTCATTGGTGAACGTCCCACTGGCTAGCAACGTCCCGGTGGAGGTCCACAAACTGCCGATATGCGCACCGGTGTCGTCCGACTCCTTGTAGAACCGCACCCCCGCGATAAATCCGTCGCTGCTGGCCTGGAACTCCACACCGGAGGTCTGCGCGTTCGGGTCGTTGGAGTCGAACGACCCGGTCGGCGTGCCGTCCTGCCAGATGCTGCACGGGCACTGGGCCACCGTGCCAGTCGTGAAACTCCACGAGAACGGGCTTCCCATCGGCGTGCCTGAGGCATTCTGCGCCCCCGACACCGTCGCGGTGTACGTGGTGCCGCCCGCCAATGGGTTCGTCGGCGTGAACGTGGCCAGCGTGTCGGCGCTGTTGAAGCTCACCGTTCCCGCCACCGAGTTCCCGCCCGAATCGGCCACCGTGAACGACACCGTGCTCGTCGTCACGGGCTGGGAGAACGTCGCCGTCGGCGTGACCGGCACGGCGACCTCGGTGGCTCCTGAGCTGGGCGATTCGGTCGTGACCACCGGCGCCGAGCTCCCGGCCGTCGGCGAGTACACCACGTCGACCCAGTAGTTGTTGTTGTTGTATGTACTGGTCGGGAACGTGTTCGACGACCCGTACACGTACACCCCGCCGCCGGCCAGCGCGGTCAGCGGCCCGTTCGTCACCGCCGAGGCCAGCCCGGCGCTCGTCGCGGCCGGGTACCCGGTCCTGGAGAAGTACGACGCCACGTAGGTGGTGCCGGCGGTCACCGCGACCGGGGCGGAGAAGTCGAGCTCCTGCCACCCGCTCGCGGTCTCGTTGGTGAACGTCCCGGACGCCAGCAGCGTCCCGGTCGAGGTCCACAGGCTCCCGATATGCGCACCGGTATCGTCCGGCTCCTTATAGAACCGGATCCCGGCGATGTACCCGCTGCTGCTCGCCTGGAACCGCACCCCCGAGGTCTGCGCGTTCGGGTCATTCGACTCGAACGACCCGGTCGGCGTGCCGTCCTGCCAGATGCTGCACGGGCACGCGAGCCCGGTCGAGAAGCTCCAGGTGTACGGGCTGTTCTGCGGCACCGATACCGTGACCGTGTAGCTGGAGCTCGTGGTCAGCGGGTTCGTCGGCGTGAACGTGGCCACCGTGTCGGCGTTGTTGAAGCTCACCGTCCCCGCCACCGGGTTCCCGCCCGAATCGGCCACCGTGAACGACACCGTGCTCGGCGTAACGGCCTGCGAAAACGTCGCGGTGGGCGCAACCGACACCGATACCCCGGTGGCCCCCGGACTGGGGGTGACGCTTGTCACGTTCGTGACATCCGCCGAGGGCGTCACCGCGTTGGATGGCTCGGATTCCGGGCCCGCGCCGGCCGGGTCAGACGCGATGACCGTGAAGGTGTAGGTCGTCCCGTTGGTCAGGCCTGACACCAGGCCGGTGGTCGGCGCCGGGTTCCCGGTAACGGTCGTGGGGGTCTGGGCAGTCGATCCGATATAGGGCGTGATCGTGTACGTCGTGACCGGGCCGCCCGACGGGGCCGCCCAGGAGACGCTGGCCGACGCGAACCCCGCGGTCGCGCTTACGCTGCCGACCTGGCCTGGGGCGCTGAAGGTCTCGGTGGAGAACACGGGGTCGACCCAGTAGTTCGAGGCGTCATTCGAGCTGGTCGGGAACGTGCTCGCGCCGGAGTAGCTGTAGACGCCGTTGACCACGCCGTTCGTGTTCTGCAGCGCGAACAGCGGCGGGCTGTTCACCGTGCTCTCCGCTTGCATCATCTGCGGCACGGTGTAGAAATACGCCCCGTCGTCGGAGTAATGCCCGTTGGGCGCGAAATACGACGCCACGTAGACCGTGTTCGGAGTCACCCCCACGGGCTGGGCGAAGTCCAGTTCCTGCCACCCGCTCGCGGTCTCGTTGGTAAACGTGCCCGTGGCCAGGAGCGTCCCGGTCGAGGTCCACAGGTTACCGATGTGGGTGCCGGTGTTGGTGCTGGCCTTGTAGAACCGGATCCCGGTGATGGTGCCGTACTCGTCGGTCTTGAACTTGACGCCGACCTCGATCGACGCCGGGTCACCGGAATCGACGGTCGTCGGCGTGACGTTGGTGCCCCAGATCGAGCACGGGCAGCTCACGCTGACCGTCACCCCGGGTCCGGGCGTCTCCAGGTTGCCGCTGTCGTCCACCGCCCGCGATTCGATCGTGGTGGTCGGGTTGCCGTGCGCGATCCACGAATAGCTCCACGTCACAGAGGTATCTGGTGCCGACATCGTGGTTACCGGGTGCCAGGTCGTCCCCCCGTCGGTCGAGACCTCGACCCCCGCGACCACGCCGCCGCCCGCAGCGGTGGCCGACCCGCTGATCGTCACCGCCGACCCGTCCGCGAGCGAGGCACCCGACGACGGCGATGTGATGGTCGACGTCGGCGGCGTCGTATCGGTCGACTCTGTTCCCGCCACCAGCCCCGACATCAGCGTCGCGGGCTGCACGCCCATGTCAGCCAGCAGGTTCACCGTCGCCTGCTGCATCGCCGGATCCGTATTACGCGACGTCCCGCCGTTATCCAGGCCAAATGCCCAATTCTCGGTCCCGGCACCGAACACCAGCGCACCGCTCGACGCGCGGTACAAGGTCAGGTGGTGGGTTACGGTGGCGTTGGCAGAGGGCGTGGTGATGCTGCCGTAGTCGGTAAACGGCTGGGCTGCGGTATCGGTCGTCGACGACAGCTCGAACTCCCCGGCCGGCCGGAAGCCGTTGTCGGCGTCCGTATCCCATTCGGGGCCGAGGGTGCCGGCCCCGGGGTCGAGCGTGATGGAGGTACCGGGGGCGAGGGTGGCGACGCTGGTGTTAGACCAGAACCGCAGCTTGCTGTAGTACGCCGGCACGGTGATATCGGTCGTCCCCGAATCCACGGCGTACAGCTGCCCCGTCAGGGCGTTCTCTGGCTGGCCGCCGTCCGCCGGGGGGCTGAACCGCGGGTCCATCCAGCTACCCGTCCACGTCGGCGGATCCTGCGGATCCACCGGAGCGTTGTAATGCGTCTCCTTATACGTCACCAGCGTCCGGCTCGGCGTATTCGATCCATCGATACTCGGCGCGAACCTCGTCTTCCAGAACGTCTCATTACCCGTGAAAAACGCCATACTCACACCGGCATTCAGCGCCGCCTGCACATTCGCCCGCTGCGGCCCCGACCAGTACTCATCATGACCCGCCGTCAGGTACACCTTGTGCTGCTCGATAATCGACGAAGCACCCGGCTGCGACATATCCACGCCGCTCGTATAGCTCACGTCAAACCCGTTCTCCTCCAGAAAACGGATCATCGGGTACTCGTTTGACGTGAACCAGGACACGAAGCCGCTGACGGTCTCGTCCCATGGGCGGTTGTAGGACACCTCGGACGCGCCCTTATACGACGCCGACGTCCCCGGCGGGCAGTTGCTGCTGCACTGGTACAAGCTGTTACCGGACGTCCCCGGCCAGGTGTTATACGCCTCCCAGGTCTCATCATCAGTCTGGAACAGAATGTCCGAATGGCTCGCATCATTGCGGACCACGAACGGGATCAGGCTGCCGTTATCACTGCCGCCCCCGTCATCACGCACCAGATGCGCCACATACAACCCCGACACCGCCGTCGACGGCACCGCCCACGACGCCGACACCGCCCAGTTACCGCAATCCACCAGCCCCGTCGGCGCCGTGTCATTCACGCACGCCGGCTGCGTCTGCGGCAGCGTCGCCGTCGGCAGCATGTCCGACACCACCTTGCGCGCCCCGTCCCCCCCGTACCAGCCGATCCGCAAGATATCGATGTGATACGCCGTCGCCGGGGTAGAGACCTTGAACGACTCGGTCTGCCCGACATCCACGCTCATCGACGTCGCAAAACCCTGCAACGTCGGATCCCCCGCCCCGCTCACCTGCCAGTCAGACGTCGGATCCCCCGGCAGCGAATTCTCACACGCAATCACGCTCGTCACCGGCGGCCCACACGGATCGTCCGCAGCCGCCGACGGCGCACTAAGCACGGAGAACAAGCCGAAAGGCGCCGCCAGGGCTAGAACCATGATCAACCGCAGCCGCACTGCCCGACGGGCATGCCTGAGCCCTGACATGAGCCCCCCCACCAGAAGCATCCTTTTCAGGCCTATGCAAGAAGACGCGCGAACGGCCCATGGCGGATGTCAAACGACATGTTACGAAATAACATCATCCCAGGTTTCTGCCTAAGCCGAAGGGCGAATGCGAGGCCTCGTCACATCTCTCGTTGCGATAAGGGCGTGGTAGTTCGGTCAGGGCGAGTACGAGAACACCGCGTCCACCCAGTAGTTGTTGTTGTTGTACGTGTTCGTGGGGAACGTATTCGACGACCCGTACACGTACACCCCGCCACCGGCCAGGGCGGTCAGTGGCCCGTTAGTTACCGCCGACGCCAGCCCGGCGCTTGTCGCCGCCGGGTACCCGGTACTGGAGAAGTACGACGCCACATAGATGGTTCCCGCCGTCACCGCTACCGGCGAGGAGAAGTCCAGCTCCTGCCACCCCGATGCGGTCTCATTGGTAAACGTCCCGGACGCCAGCAACGTCCCGGTCGAACTCCACAGGCTCCCGATATGAGAGCCCGTATCGCTCGGCTCCTTGTAGAACCGGACCCCGGTGATGTACCCGGTGCTGTTGACCTGGAACCGCAGGCCCGAGGTCTGCGCGTTCGGGTCATTCGACTGAACCGCCCCGGTCGGCGTCCCGTCCTGCCAGACGCTGCACGGGCACTGGAACACTGCGCCGGTCGTGAAGCTCCAGGAGAACGAGCTGGCCATCGGCGTGCCCGAGGCATTCTGCGCCCCCGACACCGTTGCCGTATAGGTCGTGCTGCCCGCCAGCGAAGCGGACGGCGTGAACGTGGCCACCGTGTCGGCGCTGTTGAAGCTCACCGTCCCGGCCACCGCGGACCCGCCCGACGCCTGCAGCGTGAACGACACCGTGCTCGTCGTCACCGGCTGGGAGAACGTCGCCGTCGGCGCCGCCGACGCCGCCACCCCCGTCGCCGCGGAACCGGGTGACTCGGTCGAGACCACCGGCGCGGTGCTGCCGGCCGTCGGTGAGTACACCACGTCGAGCCAGTAGTTGTTGTTGTTGTACGTACTGGTCGGGAAGGTATTCGACGACCCGTACGCGTACACTCCGCCGCCGGCCAGGGCGGTAATCGGCCCGTTCGTCACCGCCGACGCCAGCCCCGCGCTCGTCGCCGCGGGATGCCCGGTGCTGGAGAAGTACGACGCCACGTACGTCGTCCCCGCGGTCACCGCGACCGGAGCGGAGAAGTCCAGCTCCTCCCATCCGCTCGCGGTCTCGTTGGTGAACGTACCGGACGCCAGCAAGGTCCCGGTCGAACTCCACAAGCTCCCGATGTGCGCGCCCGTGTCGTCAGATTCCTTGTAGAACCGGACCCCGGCGATATAACCACTGCTGCTGACCTGGAACTTAAGACCCGAGGTCTGCGCGTTCGGGTCGTTGGAGTCGAACGACCCGGTCGTGGTGCCGTCCTGCCAGATGCTGCACGGGCAGGTCGGCCCGGCCGTCGTGAAGCTCCACGAGTACGGGCTGCTCATGGCGGTGCCCGAGGAGTTCTGCGCCCCCGAAACCGTCGCCGTATACGTCACCCCCGCCCCCAGCGAGGCCGACGGCGCGAACGTCGCCACCGTATTGGCGCCGTTGAAGCTCACCGTTCCGGCGACCGAGTTCCCGCCCGAGTCCACCACCTTGAACGACACCGTGCTCGGGGTCACGGCCTGCGAGAACGTCGCGGTAGGCGCCACCGAGACGACGTTGCCGGTCGAGTTTGCCGTCGGCGTCACGGCCGTCACCGTAGGCGGCGTGTTCGGGGTCACCGCATTCGACGCCGGTGACGTCGGCCCGGTGCCCACCGCGTTAGTCGCCGACACCGTGAAGGTATACGCCGTCCCGTTAGTCAGCCCGGTCACCGTCGTCGAGGTGGCCGGCGGGCTGCCGGACACCGTCACCGGCGTCTGCGCCGCCGACCCGATATACGGCGTCACCGTGTAACTGGTAATCGTGCTACCGCCGTTATAAGGCGCCACCCAGCTGACCGCCGCCGACTGGTTGCTCGCCGTCGCCGACACCGACCCTGGCGCCGCCGGAGCCGTGGTGTTCAAGGTTGGTGTGAACACCACGTCGACCCAGTAGTTGTTGTTGTTATACGTGCCGGTCGGGAACGTGTTCGACGACCCGTACGCGTACACCCCGCCCCCGGCCAGGGCCGTCAGCGGCCCGTTCGTCACCGCCGAGGCCAGCCCCGCGCTCGTCGCCGCGGGATACCCGGTACTGGAGAAGTACGACGCCACGTACGTCGTCCCCGCGGTCACCGCCACCGGGGAGGAGAAGTCGAGCTCCTCCCACCCGCACGCGGTTTCGTTGGTAAACGTCCCGGACGTCAGCAGCGTCCCGGTCGAACTCCACAGGCTCCCGATATGCGTGCCGGTATCCTTCGGTTCCTTGTAGAACCGGACCCCGGTGATATATCCGCTGGTGCTGGCCTGGAACCGCAGGCCGGAGGTCTGCGCGGCCGGGTCATTCGACTGAACCGCGCCGGTCGGGGTGCCGTTCTGCCAGATGCTGCACGGGCACTGGACCGCCGCGGCCGTCGTGAACGTCCACGAGTACGGGCTTCCCATCGGCGTGCCCGAGGCATTCTGCGCCCCCGACACCGTCGCCGTGTACGTAGTCCCGCCCGCCAGCGCACTCGAGGGCGTGAACGTGGCGACCGTGTCGGCGCTGTTGAAGCTCACCGTTCCGGCCACCGAGGATCCGCCCGACGTCTGTACCGTGAACGACACCGTGCTGGTCGTCACCGGCTGGGAGAAGGTCGCCGTCGGCGTGACGGGCACCGTCACCCCGGTGGCCCCCGCAAGGGGCGACTCGGTCGAGACCACCGGCGCCGAGCTCCCCGCCGTCGGCGAGTACACCACGTCGACCCAGTAGTTGTTGTTGTTGTACGTGCTGGTCGGGAACGTGTTCGACGACCCGTACACGTACACCCCGCCGCCGGCCAGCGCGGTCAGCGGCCCGTTGACCACCGACGACACCAGCCCCGCGCTCGTCGCGGCCGGGTACCCGGTACTGGAGAAGTACGACGCCACGTACGTCGTCCCCGCGGTCACCGCCACCGGGGCGGAGAAGTCGAGTTCCTCCCACCCCGACGCGGTTTCGTTGGTGAACGTCCCGGACGCCAGCAGCGTCCCGGTCGAACTCCACAGGCTCCCGATATGCGCACCGGTATCGCTCGGCTCTTTGTAGAACCGGACCCCGGCGACGTACCCGTTGCTGCTGGCCTGGAACTTGATGCCGGAGGTCTGCGCGTTCGGGTCGTTCGACTGAACCGCCCCGGTCGGCGTGCCGTCCTGCCAGACACTGCACGGGCACGCCAGCCCGGTCGAGAAGCTCCAGGTGTACGGGCTGTTCTGCGGCGCGGAAACCGTGGCCGTGTAGCTGGAGGTCGCGGTCAGCGGGTTCGTCGGCGTGAACGTGGCCACCGTATCGGCGCCATTGAAGCTCACCGTCCCGGCTACCGCGTTCCCGCTCGAGTTCTGCACCGTGAACGACACCGTGTTCGGCGTCACCGCCGACGAGAACGTCGCCGTCGGCGCCACCGATACCGAGACGGTCGTGGCTCCCGAACTGGGCGTGACACTCGTCACGTGCGCGATGCTCGCCGAGGGTGTCACCGCGTTGGATGGGGCGGACGCCGCGCCCGCGCCGGCCGGGTCAGACGCGGTGACCGTGAACGTATAGGACGTGCCGTTGGTCAAGCCGGAAACCGAGCCGGTGGTCGGCGCCGGGTTCCCGGTGACCGTCACCGGGGTCTGGGCGGTCGATCCGATGTAGGGCGTGATCGTGTACGTCGTGACCGGGCCGCCCGACGGGGCCGCCCAGGACAGGCTGGCCGAGGAGTACCCGGCGGTGGCGCTGACGCTGCCGACCTGGCCGGGAGTGGTAAACGGCTCAGGCGAGAACACGGGGTCGACCCAGTAGTTCGAGGCGTCGTTCGAGCTGGTCGGGAACGTGCTCGCGCCGGAGTAGCTGTAGACGCCGTTGGTCACGCCGTTGGTGTTCTGCAGCGCGAACAGCGGCGGGCTGTTCACCGTGCTCTCCGGCTGCAGGATCTGCGGGACCGTGTAGAAATACGCCCCGTCGTCGGAGTAATGCCCCTTGGGCGCGAAATACGACGCCACGTAGACGGTGCCCGGATTGACCGTCACCGGCTGGGCGAAGTTCACCTGCTGCCAGCCGGAGGCTGATTCGTTCGTGAAGGTGGCGGTGGCTAGGAGCGTCCCGGTCGAGGTCCACAGGTTGCCGATGTGGGTGCCGGTGTTGGTGCCAGCCTTGTAGAAGCGGATCCCGGTGATCGTGCCGTACTCATTGGTCTTGAACTTGACCCCGACCTCGATCGACGCCGGGTCACCCGAGTCGGTAGTCGTCGGCGTGACGTTGGCTCCCCAGATCGAGCACGGGCAGTTGACGCTGACCGTCACCCCGGCGCCGGGCGTCTCCAGGTTGCCGCTGTCATCCACCGCCCGGGACTTGATCGTGGTGGTCGGGTTGCCGTGCGCGATCCACGAATAACTCCACGTCACAGACGTCGCCGGCGCCGACATCGTGCCCACCGGATGCCAGGTCGTCCCGCCGTCGGTCGAGACCTCGACCCCCGCGACCACCCCGCCGCCCGCATCGGTCGCGGTCCCGCTGATCGTCACCGCCGACCCGTCCGCGAGCGAGGCACCCGACGACGGCGACGTGATCGTCGACGTCGGCGGCGTCGTATCCGTCGATTGTGTAGCCGCCGCCAGCCCGGACATCAGCGTCGCGGGCTGAGCGCCCATGTCGGCCAGCAGGTTCACCGTCGCCTGCTGCATCGCCGGATCCGTATTACGCGACAGACCTGCATCGTCTAGGCCCCACGACCACTGGACGGTCCCGGCGCCGAACACCAGGGCACCGCTCGAAGCGCGGTACAGAGTCAGGTGATGAGTAACGGTGCTTGTCGCGGCGGGCGTGGTGATGCTGCCGTAGTCGGTAAACGGCTGAGCGGCGGTATTGGTCGTGGACGATAGCTCGAACTCCCCGGCCGGCCGGAAGCCATTGTCAGCATCGACGTCCCACTCGTACCCGAGGGTGTCCGACCCCGGAGCCAGCGTGGTAGTAGTACCGGGCGCGAGGGTCGCCACCCGGGTATTACGCCAGAACCGCAGCTTGCTGTAATACGCGGGCACGGTGATATCGGTGGACCCGGAATCCACCGCGAACAGCTGCCCGGTCAGCGCGTTCTGCGGCTGCCCCCCGTCCGCCGGGGGGCTGAACCGCGGGTCCATCCAGCTACCCGTCCACGTCGGCGGATCCTGCGGATCCACCGGAGCGTTGTAATGCGTCTCCTTATACGTCACCAGCGTCCGGCTCGGCGTATTCGATCCATCGATACTCGGCGCGAACCTCGTCTTCCAGAACGTCTCATTACCCGTGAAAAACGCCATACTCACACCGGCATTCAGCGCCGCCTGCACATTCGCCCGCTGCGGCCCCGACCAGTACTCATCATGACCCGCCGTCAGGTACACCTTGTGCTGCTCGATAATCGACGAAGCACCCGGCTGCGACATATCCACGCCGCTCGTATAGCTCACGTCAAACCCGTTCTCCTCCAGAAAACGGATCATCGGGTACTCGGCGTACATGAACCAGCCCGTACTACCGCTGACGGTCTCGTTCCACGGGCGGTTGTAGGACACCTCGGACGCGCCCTTATACGACGCCGACGTCCCCGGCGGGCAGTTGCTGCTGCACTGGTACAAGCTGTTACCGGACGTCCCCGGCCAGGTGTTATACGCCTCCCAGGTCTCATCATCAGTCTGGAACAGAATGTCCGAATGGCTCGCATCATTGCGGACCACGAACGGGATCAGGCTGCCGTTATCACTGCCGCCCCCGTCATCACGCACCAGATGCGCCACATACAACCCCGACACCGCCGTCGACGGCACCGCCCACGACGCCGACACCGCCCAGTTACCGCAATCCACCAGCCCCGTCGGCGCCGTGTCATTCACGCACGCCGGCTGCGTCTGCGGCAGCGTCGCCGTCGGCAGCATGTCCGACACCACCTTGCGCGCCCCGTCCCCCCCGTACCAGCCGATCCGCAAGATATCGATGTGATACGCCGTCGCCGGGGTAGAGACCTTGAACGACTCGGTCTGCCCGACATCCACGCTCATCGACGTCGCAAAACCCTGCAACGTCGGATCCCCCGCCCCGCTCACCTGCCAGTCAGACGTCGGATCCCCCGGCAGCGAATTCTCACACGCAATCACGCTCGTCACCGGCGGCCCACACGGACTGGACGCAGCCGCCGCCGACCGGACGCTGACCAGGGAGAACAGACCCAGACACATCGCGAGGGTGAGGCCGACGCTTAGCCGCCGCCGCGCTGCCCCGCGCGCATGCCTGATCTCTGACATGAGCCCCCCACCAGAAGTTTCCCTGTTCAGCCTTAAGTAGGGGACGCGCGAACAGACCATTGCGGATGGCAAACGACATGTAACGAAATGACAACGTTATCCAGATTTTCCCTGTCTAGTCCGAAATTGACCCCCTGCGGTGCCTCCGACAACCCAGCCGAACGTAGGACAGATCGTGCCTGCGAGCGGGTAAGCCAAACCGGGTGCTCGGGTGTCTAATCATTGAGCACCTTGGGGAGGGACGCGATGACCAGTCCTGGAAAGCTGGATCAGGCCTCAGAGGATGGCAATGAGATGCCACGGGACAGCCGACAGCGCCACGCCGACCGATTCTCCCTGCCTGGCACCAGGAGGACCTGGTCCGGGATCCTGCTGATCCTGATCGCGCTGGCTGGTGTCGCTTTGATCGTTGGCGGTGGAATCCGTCTGACCGCTTCGGGCGGCACCTCATCCGTAACGGGCGGAGCCCCGGCTAGCCCCGGCAGCGTCAGTACGGGCCAGGTCAACAGCAGCAAGGCACGAGTCAACCTTCCGTCCGCCGCCCAGGTCGCCGCGAGCGCCGGAGCGGTCACCGTGCCGACCGACATGCGGAGTCGCGTGATCGCCTGGCAGTCCGGCCCCGGTGGCAGGGACCTGGCCGCCGTCACGCGCCAGTTCGGGGAAGCCCTCCAGGCGGAGGCCCTCAAGCAGTACGCGGAGATGAAATTCGCCTGCACCCAGCTCGCTCACGGCGTGTCAACGGCCGAGGCGGGGCCGACGATCCCGATCGCCGCGATGCAGAGCCTCTACGTAAAGGCCCTCGGCGAACTGGCCAAGGGGGCGGCGGACTGCCAAGCCGCCATAGCCCTAGAGTCCGGGGACGAAAGCCTCGAGGCCATCGTGAATGCTGGACTACGCCAGCAGGCCGCGTCTGAGCTGGCTACCGGCTCCAAGGACATCTTCCGCGCCACCGCGGAGATCGAGATCGCCAGTCGCTAGCTGGTGTTACCGCTGGTGCTCTAGCGCCGCGGCACGACCGTAGTCGTGACTATGCGGCGCTTGACGGCGTGGCCTGCCGGGACCGAGGCGACGATCACCGAGCCGGACGCGACCTGGACGTCGTCGCCTATCTCCACGTGTGGCTCCAGGTGGATGCCGGTACCGAGCCGGACGCGGTCGCCGAGCACGACCAGGCCGGACGTGGTACACGCTGGCCCGGTGGCTATATCCGAGCCGAGCCGGTTGTGGTGGTCGAAGGAGTTGTAGGCCGACAGGAAGTTGTTGTCGCCCACGATGGTGCCGACACCGAAGTGGCAGAAGGCGCAGACGATGTTGCCCGTGCCGAACGTCACGCCGCTGTTTATCCGGACCGTCGGATCGATCGCGTTGGCCAGCGGGATGCCGTTGGCCGCGAGCGCCTCTCGCAGCCGGGCCCGGGCCGAAACGGTCCCGATGGCGATGATCGCCGCGTCGAAGGCGCCCTTGCCGAACAGGGTTACGAGCCGCTCGAGGCCACCTATGACGGGGACGCCCATTACCTCGCCTGCCCAGCGCGACGCGTCGTCGTCGGCGATGGCCACGGCGGTTCCGCTCCCGGCGGCCTGCAGGATGCCCATGACCTGCTCCGCGCCGAAGGCGGCGCCGAACAGCGCGATCCGCGGCAACCCCGCCGGGCCCGGCAGCGGGTCAGGCAAGTCGATCGTCGCCGTCGTGGCCGCGGCTGCGGCGGCCACGACCATTCCGACGGTGATCAGCGCGTCGCCGCCGATCGAGGCCAAGTCGACCCCCAGCTCCTCGGCCCGGCGGCGCGCGGGCTCGGTGGCCCGCGGGCCGGACCCCGCGGCCTCGGCCCGCTGGCGCTGCTCCGTCTCGGCGTACGCCTCCAGGGCGCCTACGTCGGCGAACAGCCGCGCGATCGGCTCCGTCAGGCGCACCTCGGCACCCTCGCGCACGGCGCGCAGGAGGATGCCCGTCTCGGGCGCGGGCACGTCGATGATCGCCTTACTCGTCTCGATCTCGGCGATCGTCTCACCGGCCTGGACCTGGCTGCGGTCCTCGACGAGCCACGCCAGCATCAGTCCGGTCTCGCTGTTGACGTCGGTGGTCGGAACGATGACCGGCCTCATGCTGCCGCCTTGCGGATCGCCTGCTCAACGCGTTCTGAGGTCATCAGCATGTCGGCCTCGAGGGTCTTCGAGCTCGGGATTACGGTGGGGTCGCTCGCCGCGGTGGCGACTGGGTGGCGCAGTTCGCCGAAGAAGCGCGAGGAGATCTGCGCGCTCACCTCGCTGCCCCACGTGTGACCTTCGACCCCCTCCTCGATCACGAGCAGGCTCCGCGTGGCGTTGACCGAGGCGTGGATTGGCTCCCAGTCGAGCGGTGAGATCTGGCTCGGGACGACGAGTTCGCCGAAGATCTCTTCCTCCACCGCGAGCCGGGACAGGACGCGCCGGGCCAACTCAGCCTGGTAGCCGTAGGCCAGCACGGTGAACCTGCAGTCCTGGCGCGGCACGGACCGGATCGATACGGTCCGCAGGCCGTCGGCCGAGACATGCTCCTCGGCAATGTCGCCCTCGATGCGCCCGCCCACGGGCAGCAACATGTGCAGAGGATAGAGCAGCTTGTGCTCGATGAGCAGCACGGGGTTGTTCTGCGCTAGCAGTGCGCGCAGGACGGCAGTGGGGTCGTGGACGAGTGAGCTGGCGACGACGCGCAGATGCGGCACGCCGAAAAAGTGCTTCTCGAGGCTCTGGCTGTGCGTCGGGCCATAGCCGCGGCCGCCGCCCGACGGGGTCCGGATGATCACCGGGCACGTCACCTGGCCGTTATACATCGCTTCGTACTTCGCGATGTGGTTGACGATCTGGTCGAAGCACAGCGTCAGGAAGTCGCCGAACATGATCTCGGCGATCGGGCGGTAGCCCGACAGCGCGAGTCCCGCGCAGAGGCCGGCAATGGCTCCTTCGCTGATGGGCGTCGAACGTACCCGGCCGGGGAAGTCGGTGCTCAGGCCGCGGGTCACCTTAAAGGCCCCCCCGTAGGGGTCAACGAGATCCTCGCCGACCAGGATGACGCGATCGTCGTCCTGCAGGGCCATGCGCAGCGCGTCCCCCATCGCGCGGGCGGCGATCACAGCGCCATGGCCCGGTCGATGATGTCCCGCAGCGCCGACTCCACCTCGACGTCGATCAACGTGCGCGCGGACGGGGAGAGCCGACGGCCGTGAATCTCGATCGGGTCGAGCTCCCAGCGGGCCGCGACCTCCTCGACCGGACGGTTGTCGTCGTTCTTGGAGTGGTGGCAGAGGCGGTACGTGTGGATAACGATCGCCACCGGCCCCTCTCGCGTCCGTGCCTGCGCCAGCGCGCGCTCGGCGAGGGCGTCGATCTCCTCCACATCGGTTGAGTCGATCTCGAACACCGGGAGCCCGAAGGCGGTGAAACGGTCGCTGATGCTGCCCGCCAAGTTGGCGCTTGACGGCGTGCTCTGTGACCATGCGTTGTCCTCAAGCACGACGACGAGCGGCAGCCGCCACAGCGACGCCAGGTTAAGCGTCTCGTAGGTGACGCCCTCGCCCAGGGTGCCGTCGCCGATAAAGACGACGCTCACGCCGGCGCTGTCGTCGAGGTGTTTCGCGAGCGCGATCCCGGCTGCGTTGGGGACGATGCCGCCCTGGACGCCGTTCGACATGAAGCCCGGGGCGCACAGATGCTGGCTGCCGCCGATACCCCCGCACACCCCCTCCGGCTTGCCCATGATCTCGGCCATGAGCCCGAGCGCGTCGCCGGTGCGGGCGAGAAAGTGTCCGTGGCAGCGGTGGTTGGAGAAAACGTGGTCATCGGCGCCAAGGTGCTCGACGATCGCGACCGCATCGGCCTCCTGGCCGATGCACGCGTGCGTCGTCCCGTTGAGCGAGCCGCTCTCGAACAGGTCGAGCAGGCTCTCCTCGAAGCGGCGGATGAAGCGCATCCGGCGGTACAGGCGTTCGGCGCGCGGCTCATCGGGCGTGCCTACTAGACGAACGTCCGCCTCGCCGGCGTGATGCATGCGGCTGCGGGTGTCGTGGAGTTTCACGCGTTAGAGGGCCTTCAGCTCGCCGGTGAGTTGCTGGTAGATCTCCGGCACGCCTTTGAGCGCGGCGTGCTTGCTCAAGGCGGAGCCCGAGCCCGCTGCTGCGGATATGTGCTGCAGCAGGACGTCCCAGTAGCCCCTGGGGTCAGCGCATGCGGGCACGGGGTGGTGGGCGGCCCAGGTCAGAGCCGGCTTGGTGGTCTTCAGCGCGGCCGTCACGACCTTCGCGTCCCCGGCCGTCTCGGCGGTGCTGATGGTACCGAGGGCGGCGATCAGCCCTTTCCCTTCCCCTTGGTTCCAGGTGGTGTACTGCTGGCTGCAGCTGACCGGGACGCGGACGCTGGGACCGCTGGCGGGCGCCGCGGCGGGTGCGGCGGCGTTGCTGCAGGCCGCCAGCCCGGCGACAGTGGCTACCGCCGCCAGGGGAAAAATGCGCTTCAAGACGTGCTCCGTTCGTGGCGTGGCGCCCAGTCAGGGCGAGGTCGAGAACACCACGTCCACCCAGTAGTTGTTGTTGTTGTACGTGTTCGTGGGGAACGTATTCGACGACCCGTACACGTACACCCCTCCCCCGGCCAGCGCGGTCAGCGGCCCGTTCGTCACCGCCGACGCCAGCCCTTGAACCGTCACCGCCGGGTACCCGGTACTGGAGAAGAACGACGCGACGTACGTCGTCCCCGCCGTCACCGCCACCGGCGAAGAAAAGTCCAGCTCCTGCCACCCCGACGCGGTCTCATTGGTAAAAGTCCCGCTGGCCAGCAACGTCCCCGTCGAACTCCACAAGGTCCCGGTATGCGAACCCGTATCGTCCGCTTCCTTGTAGAACCGGACCCCCGTAATGTACCCGCTGCTGCTGACCTGGAACCGCAGGCCGGTGGTCTGCGCGTTCGGGTCGTTGGACTCAAACGACCCAGTTGTCGTCCCGTCCTGCCAGATGCTGCACGGGCACTGGGCCACCGCGCCGGTCGTGAAGCTCCACGAGAACGAGCTGCTCATCGGCGTGCCCGAGGCATTCTGCGCCCCCGACACCGTCGCGGTGTATGTGGTGCTCCCCGCCAGCGAAGCCGACGGCGTGAACGTGGCCACGGTGTCGGCGCTGTTGAAGGACACCGTCCCGGCCACCGAGGATCCGCCCGAGGCCTTCAGCGTGAACGACACCGTGCTCGTCGTCACCGGCTGGGAGAACGTGGCCGTCGGCGCCGCCGACACCGCGTTACCCGTCGACCCCGACGCCGGGCGACTCGGTCGACACCACCGGCGCCGTGCTGCCTGCCGCCGGCGACCACACCACGTCCACCCAGTAGTTGTTGTTGTTATACGTACTCGTCGGGAACGTGTTCGACGATCCGTACACATATACCCCGCCGCCGGCCAGCGCGGTCAGCGGCCCGTTCGTCACCGCCGAAGCCAGCCCCGCGCTTGTCGCCGCCGGGTACCCGGTGCTGGTGAAGAACGACGCCACGTACGTGGTACCCGCGGTCACCGCGACCGGGGCGGAGAAGTCGAGCTCCTGCCACCCGCTCGCGGTCTCGTTGGTAAACGTCCCGGACGCCAGCAGCGTCCCGCTCGAACTCCACAGGCTCCCGGTATGCGAGCCCGTATCGCTCGACTCCTTGTAGAACCGGACCCCGGCGATGTACCCGCTGCTGCTCGCCTGGAACCGCAACCCCAGGGTCTGCGCACTCGGGTCATTAGACTGGAACGACCCGGTGGCAGAGCCGTTCTGCCAGATGCTGCACGGGCACTGGGCCACCGCGCCGGTCGTGAAGCTCCACGAGAACGAGCTGGCCATCGGGGTGCCCGAGGCATTCTGTGCCCCCGACACCGTAGCCGTATAGGTGGTACTGCCGGCCAGCGACGCTCGAGGGCGTGAACGTGGCCACGGTGTCGGCGCTGTTGAAGGACACCGTCCCGGCCACCGAGGATCCGCCCGAGGCCTTCAGCGTGAACGACACCGTGCTCGTCGTCACCGGCTGGGAGAACGTCGCCGTCGGCGCCGCCGACACCGCCACCCCCGTCGCCCCGGAACCGGGCGACTCGGTCGAGACCACCGGCGCCGTACTGCCCGCGGCCGGCGAGTACACGACGTCCACCCAGTAGTTGTTGTTGTTGTACGTACTGGTCGGGAACGTGTTCGACGAACCGTACGCGTATACCCCGCCGCCGGCCAGCGCGGTCAGCGGCCCGTTCGTCACCGCCGAAGCCAGCCCCGCGCTCGTCGCCGCCGGGTACCCGGTGCTCGTGAAGAACGACGCCACGTACGTGGTGCCCGCGGTCACCGCGACCGGGGCGGAGAAGTCAAGCTCCTGCCACCCGCTCGCGGTCTCGTTGGTAAACGTCCCGGACGCCAGCAGCGTCCCGCTCGAACTCCACAGGCTCCCGGTATGCGAGCCCGTATCGCTCGACTCCTTGTAGAACCGGACCCCGGCGATGTACCCGCTGCTGCTGACCTGGAACCGCAACCCCAGGGTCTGCGCGTTGGGGTCGTTGGACTGGAACGACCCGGTCGTCGTGCCGTCCTGCCAGATGCTGCACGGGCAGGTCGGCCCGGCCGTCGTGAAACTCCACGAGTACGGGCTGCTCATCGGCGTGCCCGAGGCATTCTGCGCCCCCGACACCGTCGCCGTATACGTGACCCCCGCCGCCAGCGAACTCGACGGCGTGAACGTCGCCACCGTGTCGGCGCCGTTAAAGCTCACGGTCCCGGCCACCGAGTTTCCGCCCGAGTCCACCACCGTGAACGACACCGTGCTCGGCTTTACGGCCTGCGAGAACGTCGCCGTCGGCGCGACCGAAACCGCGTTGCCGGTCGATCCCGCGGTCGGCGTCACGGCCGTCACCGTGGGCGCCACGTTCGGGGTCACCGCATTCGACGGCTGCGACGCCTGGCCGGTGCCCACCGAGTTGGTGGCTGACACCGTGAAGGTGTACGCCGTCCCGTTGGTCAGCCCCGTCACCGTCGTCGAGGTCGCCGGCGGGCTGCCGGACACCGTGGTCGGCGTCTGCGCCGTCGACCCGATATACGGCGTCACCGTGTAACTGGTGATCGCGCTGCCGCCGTTATACGGGGCCACCCAGCTCACCGTGGCCGAGGCGTTCCCGGCGGTCGCTGACACCCCGGCCGGCGCCCCCGGCACCGTGGTGCTCAAGGTCTGCGAGTAGACGACGTCCACCCAGTAGTTGTTGTTGTTGTACGTGCTGGTCGGGAACGTGTTCGACGAACCGTAGGCGTACACCCCGCCGCCGGCCAGCGCGGTCAGCGGCCCGTTGGTCACGGCCGACGCCAGCCCCGCGCTGGTCGCCGCCGGGTACCCGGAGCTCGTAAAGAACGACGCCACGTACGTGGTGCCCGCGGTCACTGCCACCGGAGAGGAGAAGTCAAGCTCCTGCCACCCGCTCGCGGTCTCGTTGCTGAACGTCCCGGACGCCAGCAGCGTCCCGGTCGAACTCCACAGGCTCCCGGTATGCGAGCCGGTGTCAGACGACTCCTTATAGAACCGGACCGCGGTGATATAGCCGCTGGTGCTCGACTGGAACCGCAGCCCCAGGGTCTGCGCGTTCGGGTCATTCGACTGGAACGACCCGGTGGCGGTGCCGTCCTGCCAGATGCTGCACGGGCACGTGGGTCCGACGGTCGTGAAACTCCACGAGTACGGGCTGCTCATCGGCGTGCCCGAGGCATTCTCCGCCCCCGACACCGTCGCCGTATACGTCATCCCGGCCGCCAGCGAACTCGTCGGCGTGAACGTCGCCACCGTGTTCCCGCTGTTAAAGGTCACCGTCCCGGCGACCGAGTTCCCGCCCGAATCCTTGACCGTGAAGGACACCGTGCTCGACATCACCGCCTGCGAGAACGTCGCGGTAGGCGCCACCGACACCGGCACCCCTGTCGCCCCTGAGCTGGGCGTGACGCTCGTCACCGTGGGTGGCGTGCTGGGGGTCACCGCGTTTGACGGCGCCGACGTCGGCCCGGTGCCCACCGCGTTAGTCGCCGACACCGTGAAGGTATACGCCGTTCCGTTGGTCAGGCCGGTCACCGTCGTCGAGGTAGCCGGTGGGCTGCCGGACACCGTCACCGGCGTCTGCGCCGCCGACCCGATATACGGCGTCACCGTGTACTTGCTGATCGCGCTGCCGCCATTGTTCGGCGCCGTCCAGCTTACCGTCGCCGAGCCGTTCCCCGCGGTCGCCGACACCCCCGCAGGCGCGCCGGGCGCCGTGGCGCTCGACGTCGGCGAGTACACCACGTCTACCCAGTAGTTGTTGTTGTTATAGGTGTTCGTGGGGAACGTGTTCGACGAGCCGTACGTGTAGACCCCGCCGCCGGCCAGCGCGGTCAGCGGCCCGTTGGTCACTGCCGCCGCCAGCCCCTGGGTGGTCGCGGCCGGGTACCCGGTACTCGTGAAATACGACGCCACGTACGTGGTGCCGGCGGTCACGGCCACAGGCGAGGAGAAGTCCAGTTCCTGCCACCCGCTCGCGGTCTCATTGCTGAATGTCCCCGACGCGAGCAGCGTCCCGGTCGCACTCCACAGGCTCCCGATATGCGAGCCGGTATCAGCCGACTCCTTGTAGAACCGGACCGCGGTGATGTACCCGCTGCTGCTCGCCTGGAATTGCACTCCCAGGGTCTGCGCGCTCGGGTCATTCGACTCAACCGCCCCGGTCGGCGTGCCGTCCTGCCAGATGCTGCACGGACACTGGGCCACCGGTGTGGTCGCGCTGACGGAGTTGGAGGACGTGCTTCCGTTCCCGAGCGTGTCCGTGGCGGTGACCGTGTAGGTGTACTGGGTGTTGCTGAGCAGGCCGTTGTCGATGTAGGAGGTGGTCGTCGAGGTGCCGACGGCGGTGCCGTTGCGGAAGATGTGGTACTCGGCCACGCCATTGTCAGCGGTCGATGCCGTCCACGAGAGGTTCACCGACGAGTCGCTGGTGGCCGTCGCCGTGAGGCTGCCCGGCGCGGATGGCGGGGTCGTGTCGTCGGTGTACGACGCGGGCAGCTGTACCCACGACGCCACTGACGGCACCCCGCTGCTGTTGACGATGAACAGCATGTAATAGCCGGGCGGCGCGTCGGCGCTGTTGGCAGGAGCCTGCACGTTCAGCGCGCCGTTGGACACGGTGAACTGCAGCGAGACGCGCCGGGCGCTTTCGTCGAACGAGTGAGTCACCGCCGCGGGGCGGATCAGCGACACGCTGGTGATCGAGGCGGCGTCCGGCGTGGTGACCTGGAAGTTGCTGCCGTACTGCACCGTGGAAGGACTGTTGGTGATGGTCGGCCGGGCGCCGTTGAACAGGTACGGGGGCGAGAAGATCTGGGCGTTCAACTCATTCGGGACGCCGTTGAGGTCACCGGTGCCCGCGACCAGCACGCGCCCGTCGGGCAGCAGCATGGCGATCGAGTGGTACAGGCGCGGGACCGCCATCGAGGCCCAGGTCGTCCACTGCCCGGTGGTGGGGTTCCAGTCCTCCGCCGGCAGCACCCCGTCGTTGAGGTTGCCGCCATTGGTGGTCGTTCCGCCTCCGGTGGCCAGGACGGTGCCGTCAGGCAGCGGCGTCAGGTTGAGGTAGCTGCGCGGGTAGGCCATGGACCCGGTCTGCGTCCACGTCGGCGTCGCCTGGCTGAGATCGGTGATGTAGGCGGTCGCTGCCGACGGGTTGTTGGAGAGAACGTTGCCCCCGTACGTGCTGCCCGCCTTGATGACCTTGCCCGTGTCGTACATCGCCGACGACCCGCCGTCGACCACGTTCGGATCACTGGTGGTCCAGGTCTCCGAGGTGGGGTTGTAGATCATGAGCGCAGACGGGATCAGCGAGGCGCCGGTCACCGCCACCGTGCCGTCGGGCCGGACGTAGGTGAACGGGTACATCGGCAGCAGCGTCGGGTTCTGGCCCAGGGTGGTCCACTGGTTGGTGGCCGGCGAGTACTCCTCGGGGACCTCGGGGTTGCAGTTGTTGCAGCCGTTTACCCCGCCCATGCGGAGCACGTTGCCGTTGGGCAGCACCGTCGTGGAGGCATACCAGGTCGGGTAGGCGTTGCTCGCGGCCTGCCCCCACGCCTGGTTCACCTCGTTGAACAGGGTGACGTTGGTGTTGGCGTCGTCGGGGTTGATGCCGCCGCCGCCGACGTCGATGACGCGGCCGTCTGGCAGCTGGTTATTGCCGCCGCATGATGGGTTGGCGTACAGGTCCGGAACGGTCGTGAAGGCATTCGTCGTCGGATTCCACACGACAGCCGTGCTGCCCTGGCTGCTATCTCCGAAGGTCAGGACGTCGCCGTCCGGGAGCATCTCGCCGTGCATCGCGACGGTGGGCCAGTTCATCGGGCTGCTCCACTGCCCGGTCGGCGACGTGGGAGTGGAGGATGCAGCCCCGGCGACGGCGTTGGATGCCGCGTTCACCTCGGAGACGGTCCGGGCTTGGATCGCCGTCGTGGCACTGCCATGAGCAATCCACGCGTTCAGGGCCAGGAAGAGCAGGGCAAGCAGACCGAGGCACCCGGCGAAGCCGAGGCCGATGGCTAGCCTGAGCAGCCTCGTGCGGTGCACAGGGAGCCCAGGGTCCGACATGTCTGCCCCCCACGGGAAGTTGCCCAGTGATCTCCTAATCGGAGACGCGCGAGCCGCCTGCGGAGGATGGCAGGAAATAGGCAACAAAATGATAACGACACGGCGTTTTCCTGGCTTTGACGGCATAAGGGAACGTCGGCGCCCAACCAGGCCGGTTCGTCGGCTCCCCCTCCAGGACGGGCGATAAGCGGTATGTCTCCCCGTCCGACGCCTACATATGTCAGCCCGAGCCCATCCACGCTCTCCGGCTGCCAGAACCGCCGGCCGTCAAGCACGACGCGCAGGCCGTCCTGGCGGAGCGCCTCGAGATCGAGGTTTGCGAAGGCGCTGTGCCCGGTCACCAGCGCCAGGGCCTCGGGTGCCCAGTCATCGGCGCGACCAGGCGTCCACCCGGCGAAACCATGCGCGGTAAGTTCCGCGTCGGTGTACAGCGGATCGTGGACTCTGGTTTCCGCGCCACGAGCTCGCAAACAGGCTTCGAGCAGGAAGGTCGGGGAGCATATGTGCTCCTTTACATCCGGCCGGAATCCGAGCCCCAAAATGCCGACCCGGCGCCCGGCTAGCCCGCCTAGGGCCGTGTCAAGTCGCGCTACGACGCGATCGGCCTGGAGATCGTTCACCTCGCGGGCCCTGGCGGTCAGCGAGACGTCAACGTCTCGTCGCGCCGCGTCGCCCAGGAGGAAATACGGGTAAATGGGGGTGCAATGCCCGCCCACCCCGATGCCGGGTTTGAGCAAAGCGGTCTCTCCGTCGGTGTTTGCGGCGTCCAAGATCGGCAGCGCATCAAGACCGACCGACTCCGCGTACGCGGCCAGCTGATTCGCGACGGCAATATTGACGTCGCGGTACACCATGCCGGCGAGCTTGGTGAACTCGGCGGCCTCGATCGGGCCGACGTCGATCACGGGAGCCCCGAGGTAGGTCTGGTAGAAGTGTGCCGCCGCCGCCGCCGACCTGTCGTCGAAGCCGCTGATGATCTTGGGAGTCTCCGTGAGGTGGCGCATGACTAGCCGGCTCTTGACCCGTTCCGGAGAGTAGGCGACGAGAAAATCCGTCCCGGGCTCGAGCCCACTGGCCCGCAGGATCGGAATCAGGCGCGCGCGCGTGGTTCCCACCGGGACCGTCGTCTCGTAGATCACGAGGGTTCCCTGCTGCAGGCCCCGGGCGATGTCGTTGGAGGCCGCCTCCAGATTGCTCAGATCCGCCTCGCGTTCCGCCGTGAGAATGGCGGGCACGATCACGATGACCACGTCGCTGTCAGCGACGGCTTTAGCCGTATCGCAGGTGGCGAACAACCGGCCGACCGCCTGCGCCTCGGCCAGCAATTCGCTGACCCCGGGCTCGTCAACGGCGGGACGGCCATCCTGTATGGCCTCGACGACGGCCGGGTTGGCGTCGCAGGCCCACACCATCGCACCCCGGCCGGCCATCCAGACGGCGATGGGCAAGCCCATCTTGCCGACCCCGATCACGCTAACGTTCACGAACGGGTCTCCTCAAGAAGCTGTGATCTGGTCCACTCAATCGTCCGCGTCAATCCTTCCCCCAGACCGACGCAGGGTTCGAAGGCCAGGATCCGCCGCGCCTTCTCGATTACCGGAGTTCGATAGGCAACCTCGGCGCGGCTTACGTCGCTGTTATTGACCTTCGCCCCGGGAACCAAGGACACGATCATTTCAGCCAGGCCTTTTGTATCGACGGCCGCGTTTGGGTTGCCGATATTGAAGACCTGACCTGCAGCGGCTGGCGTGTTCATCGTGCTTAGCGCCGCTGTAACGAAGTCATCGACGTAGCACCACGCGCGCACTGCCGAGCCGTCGCCATAGACTTCAAGCGGGGTGCCGGTCACCGCTGCGACGCAGAAGTTCCGGATGGCGCCCTCTCCGGTCTGGCGTGGTCCGTAAACGTTGAACGGCCTGAGCACCGTGGCGGCGAACCCATGGACTTCCCCACCCCGGAGGACAAGGTGTTCGCCGGCGAGCTTGCTTGTGGCGTAAACCCACCTCCGATCGCTTGAAGGTCCGATGGCGCACGGTGACTCCTCATCCACATCGTGCGCATTCGGGCCATGAACCTCGCTCGTGGACAGGTAGACCAGCCTGGGAACTTCCGCGGCAACGACCGCGTCCACGACGGCGATAGTACCCTCGATATTCACTCGGAGCGTCGTCTCTGGCTCGGCATAATAGCTCGATACGCCGGCAATGGCGGCTAGGTGGAACACGGCATCGGCATTTTGGACCAGGCGCGCGACAAAAGGCCGATCACGGATGTCGCCTTGTACGAAACTGACTCCTGGCTGGCTGGCCAGGTCGGTAAATTGCAGTGAGTTCCGGCGCAGGTTATCCAGCAATACGACATCAGCCTCGCCAGCCAGCCGCTCGGCGAGGTGAGAGCCAATGAAACCCGCGCCGCCGGTAATGACATATCTCGGTCGCATACTCATCACCTCGTGAACTCGCCGAGCGCGGCGTGCACTGCATCTCCACGGTGGTGCTGGCTCGCACATATGGCCTCGACAACCTCATCCTGCTGCTCCTCAGTTAGATCGTGGAACAGCGGAAGGATCAGCGAGCGCGCGGTGAGCAACTCGGTGATCGGGAGCGCAGCGCGTGGACGGTCGCTGTATGCGGGTTCCAGGTGGGCGGCAATAATGCCGCGTCTCGCCGAGATGCCGGCCTGCGCCAGCGTGCTGAGGAGTTCGTCACGAGATAGGGGCGAGTCGTCAGGGGGCAGTATCCAGAATGACTGGTAATTGGTGGTGCCGTAATCGGGATCCGTTATCGTGCGCAGGTTCGGTATAACCGAAAGGCGACGCCGGTAGCGCTCCGCGAGTTCCCGGCGTCTCGCGACCATCTCATCCAGCTTGCCGAGCTGGACGAGGCCGATCGCAGCTTGGACGTCGGTCATGCGGTAATTGAAACCAGTCTCGAGGTACTTTTCGATGACCGGTTGACGACTCGCGTGCCTCTGGGCTGCGCTGACATCCATGCCGTGCTCGCGCAAACGCCGCAGCCGGGCAGCAACGTCGGCGTGGGGCGTAGTGAGCATGCCTCCTTCGCCAGTCGTCAGAAGCTTGCGCGGATGGAACGAGAAAGCCGCGATCTCCGCTCCCGCACCGACGGGTCTGTCGCGATATACCGAACCCGCGGCGCAGGCGGCATCTTCAATGACAGCTATTCCGCGCGGCGCGCAAAGAGCACGCATACCCTCGAGGTCCGCAGGTACGCCAGCCTGATCGACCAGGATAACGGCACGTGTGCGCTCCGTCAGATGCGGTTCGACCGTGGCTGGAGTCAGGTTCTGCGTTTCGATATCCACATCGGCGAAAACCGGCTCGGCGCCGACGTAGCGAACCGCGTTGGCGGTAGCGATGAAAGACAGCGACGGGACGACCACCTCATCGCCGGCTCCGACCGATGTCACCACCAGGGCCAGATGCAGCGCCGTGGTGCCAGAAGAAACAGCCACGGCGTGGCGTGCCCCCACCGCTTCGGCGAATGCCTCCTCGAACGCGGCGACGCGCGGCCCCTGGGCCACCCATCCGGAACTCACCGCCGCTGCCGCAGCGGCCGCTTCCTCAGGGCCGAGCCATGGTCGCGATACCGGGATGGTCATGAGATCTACACTTCCTCGAAGTCGACCGGAATCCTCGCGCCGCCCCGCTCCAGGCTCATGGACGCCGCTTCCAGGAGCGTGAGGACTCGCAATCCGGACATGGCTCCCGTCAGCGGCTCCCGCTTATCTGCTATCGCGCTCCCGAATTCCGCCATGACGTTGAGCAGTGCTTCCCGCTCAGGCAACGAGGGGGCGTGCATGTCGCCAATCCGGTAGGAAATAAGTACCTGCCTGCGCTCGTCCTCGCCGAGCGAGATAGCGGGTACCTTGTCCACGCCACGGTCATGAATCATGAGCCTCGCGATCGGGTTCAGGTCATCCCAGACGATCGTGCGCCGGGATCCGCCGAACAACGTCGTCCTGATCTTCGTCGGGCTGAGCCAGTTGACGTGGACGTGCGCGAGGGCGCCGTTGGAAAGCCAGACGGAAAGGTAGGCCATGCAGGCCTTACCCGCACCGATTGGATCGCCGGCGTGCGCGGCAATCGCGACCGGGATGATGTCCTCGGGAAGAACGAAGTCAAGGACCGAGAGGTCGTGCGGCGCGAGGTCCCACAGCACGTCGACGTCGGGTTGGACCAGGCCTAGGTTGATCCGAACTGAGTCGACGAACTGGATTTCGCCGATCTCGCCCCCCCGGATGAGCTGGCGGATGCGCTGCACGGCAGGTGTGTAGCAGTAGGTGTGATCGCACATCAGGATCCGGCCGGACCGCCGGGCCAGGTAGGCGAGTTTCTGGCCCTCGGCGACCGACGGTGTCAGCGGCTTCTCGACCATCACGTGCTTGTTGGCCTCCAGGGCTGCTCGCACGAGATCAAAGTGGGTTGCGGCAGGCGTCGCGATCGCGACCGCCTCGACCGCCGGGTCCGCGAGTACCTCCTCGTAAGAGGACGTGGCACTGATCGTGCTGGAGGGTCCTAGCACCGCTTGCGCTCGATGGATATCCAGGTCACACAACCACTGCAGCCTGAGGGCCGGTGTGGCCTGCGCGGTGCGAACCAGGTTCGGGCCCCAGTAACCAGCGCCTATCACAGCCAGCCCGATGGGCTGCGTGCTACCCCCGCCTGCACCGGCGTGCCGGTCACCACTAACCTGATGGGTCCCCATGCGAATAACCTTCCTAATTCCCGTATCGTGCGATCGTTCCCTGATCAGTGCTCGGTCAACCAGCCGCCGGGACCAAGCGATCGCCTCGTTCCTCGTAAAATTCGCCCGTAAGCGGGCATTGCCACCGCCCCGCCGAGGACGCGGTCAGCGGTTCTCCAGCTCGGCCGACCCACGCCATCCGCTTGGCGGGAACACCGGCGACTAGCGCGAAGTCCGGCACGTCCCGGGTTACTACCGCTCCGGCCGCGACGAGAGCCCAGCAGCCGATCTCCCGTCCCGCCAAGACGACCGCACGCGCGCCGATCGAAGCGCCTTTCCGTACGACAACTCCTTTCGGATTCCAGTCGGATGATCTCTTGAGCTTGCCCGACGGGTCGACGGAACGTGGGTACGTGTCATTGGTGAGTACCACCGCAGGACCGATGAACACGTCATTTTCAAGCTGAGCGGGTTCATAAACGAGGGCATAATTCTGGAGTTTGACGTTGTCGCCAATGACAACACCGGGTCCGATGTATGCGCCCCGGCCGACAATACAGTTGCGACCCAGGCGCGCATGCTCCCTGATCTGCGCCAGATGCCACACGGTGGTCCCCTCACCGAGTACTGCCTGGTGATCAACATCAGCCGTAGCAGCCACGACTGGATCGTCCATAACCTCTCCCGTCGCTGCTCTCGATCTAGTACGCCCCCGATCCCCGGAGCATCGCGGAGAGTGTCTTCCACAAGATCTGCAGGTCGAGCACGAACGACCAGTTCTCCACGTATCGCAAGTCGAGCCGGACTGATTCGTCCCAGGACAGATCCGACCGCCCGTTCACCTGCCACAGTCCGGTAATCCCCGGCTTGACCACCAGCCTGCGCCGGACATGAGCAGCGTACCTGGCCGCCTCATCCGGCAGCGGGGGACGCGGCCCCACCAGTGACATGTGCCCGAGGAAGACGTTGATGAGCTGGGGTAGCTCATCCATCGACCAGCGCCGCAGATATGTCCCTAGCGGGGTGATACGAGGATCCTTCGGCAGCTTAAACAAGACGCCATCTTGCTCGTTCTCCGCCATGAGTTGCGCCTTGCGCAGCTCGGCGTCAACGACCATGGTGCGGAACTTGTAAATCCTGAAGGCGCGGCCGTCCTTACCGACCCTGGTCTGGGTGAACAGCGCCGGGCCACGGTCATGGAGCCGGATGGCCGCCCCGAGGAGGACCATCAGGGGCGAGAGAAGGATCAGCGCCGTCGCCGCCACGCACCGATCGAACAGCTCCTTGAAAAGCAGGCGGATACCGCCAAGCTGCGGGTGATCCACGTGCAGCAGGGTCAGGCCCGCGGTGGGCCGGATGGTCGTCCGCGGGCCGGCGACATCCAGCAGCGCAGGCGAGAGGCAGAGGTCGGTGCCCGTCTTCTCCAGCTCCCAGGCCAGGCTCCTGAGCTTGATTCCGTCCATTTCCGGGCAGGCGAGCACCGCGACCGTATCGGCGTCGAAAGCGCGCACGGCGGCCGTGACGTCGTCGAGCCCTCCGTAGACCGGCACTCCGGAAATCTCGGCGCACCCCGATGGCCGCGCCACGCACGCGCCGACCACCCTCAGCCCGTGGTAGCGCTCTCTCCGCAGCTCGCTGATCAGGTCGGCCACCGCCAGCTCGTGGCCTACCGCCACCACGCTGAGCATGCACAGCCCGGACGACCGCTGCCGGTGCAGTCGCTTGCGAATCGCGAACCTAGCCACCAGGTCGAACGCCGTGACGCTGGGCAGGGCGATCACCACGTACCCACGCGACAGCTGGAGGTTGACCGCGAAAGAGATGAGCGCGACCGCCGCGGTGAGACCAACCCCGGCGTTCAGGACCTTGCGGAACTCGTCCGACCCGGTCCCGACGAAGCGGACGTCATACCCTCCGGCGAGCCAGAGGGCGCCGATCCAGAGCACCGGCAGCGTGAGGCTCAAGGCTACATAGGTCACCGTGACGTCATTGCCGAAGCGAAGCTGGACCGCGGCGAACACGCCCAGGACGGCACAACCAAGGTCAACCACGGCGGCCTTGCGCAGGTACTCCTTCGCCCATGAGGACGAGGTCCTGACGCCCTGCCGCCCGTAGCGTTCACGGGTAATAGCAAAATCAGACATGCGCTCCCACCCCCCGCGGGCAGCACCTAGCATGCTCGGCACTCCCACGCTCCCACTCAGTCCGCCCGAGATCTCCCGCATAGGAGACGCGTACCTAAAACCAGCGGTTTACGTACACAGGTCGTAACTTGTCCGATACATTCCATTGCACTATCTGGGACCATACTTCGCAGAATGTCGAAAGATTGGCAAACTGGAGGAAAGCAACCAATTTGCACCCGAGCTGCTACGAGCGCTCCCAGGCGCGTACGAGGTCCCGGTAGCGGCGCGCGCTCGCGCGCAGCTCCATCTCGGGATCGCGGCCCGCCTCGCGGGCCCTGGCGACGATACGGAACAGCTCGCGGCCGATGTCCTCCCCGCCGCCGGCCGACTCCCCGCCCTCCGGCTCGCCGTCCAGGCGCGCCAGTTCCTCGGGGACTCCGCCCCTGGCCGCCCGGCGCTGCAGCTGCGCGGCGAGCGAGAGGGCGGGCTGCGCGAACGGCACGCCATCCAGCACGGACGGCGCGGACGGCACGGCCGGGCCAGCCTCGGCGCCCGCCCGTCGTTCGGCCTGGGCCCTCTTTTCCTCCC
This sequence comes from uncultured Actinomycetes bacterium, assembly GCA_963795795.1. GTDB lineage: Bacteria > Actinomycetota > Actinomycetes > Streptosporangiales > Streptosporangiaceae > Palsa-504. The sequence continues at coordinate 213,459 of CAWCJS010000015.1, forward strand.
GCTTGATCGCGTCCCAGTTGCGCTTGACCTCATCGGCACCGGAGACCGTCACGTCGCCGAACACGTGCGGATGCCGCCGGACCAGCTTGTCCACGATCCCGTCCGCGACGTCGTCGATCGTGTACCCGGTACCGTCGGCGCGTTCGGCTGCGATGCGCGCGTGGAACACCACCTGCAGCAGCACGTCCCCGAGTTCCTCGCGGAAGGCTTCCGCGTCACCGGACTCCAGCGCCTCGAGGGCCTCATAGGGCTCCTCGAGCAGGTGCGGCGCGAGCGAGGCGTGGGTCTGGCGGGCGTCCCACGGGCAATCCACGCGCAGCCGGTCCATGGTCTCGACGAGGTCGATCAGGTGGGCGCCCGGCAGGTCGGCCGAACCGCGAATCAGCCGGGTATCCGGCGGGAGCGGCGGGTCATCACCCGGCCAGGGCAGCCACACGACAACTGCATCTGGAGCGAGCGACTCGACATCGGGCTCCTCAACCACCCGGTAGGCGATCCCCGCCTCATCTAGGGCGGGCAGCTGAGGGTGGTCCGGCGGCGCGAGCACCGCGGTAGCGGTCCGCAATGCCTCCCAGGCTGGCCAGCTGAGCATCCCGGGCGCCACCCGCGGGCTGGTCGCGAGAACGATCAGCAAGCGGGCGCCAGCCCGGAAAGAGAGGGCGCGACGGCAGGCCCCTCGGGCCGCGTCACCGTGACGGGCACGGAGACCACCAGGTAGGTGGAGTAGTCCAGCCGGCCGAACTGCGGGTTGACGAGGATGTTCAGGGTCTTGGCCGCCAGGCACTGCGCGTGCTGGAACTGCTTCGTGCTGGCGGCCTGCGCCGTGCTCGAGGTAGGTATCGTGCCGCCGTTGTTGTTCTCGATGAACTGCGTCTCGATGGCCTGGTACCGGCCGAGCTCGACGGACATGTTCGGCGGGATCCCGTTGGCGGCCATGATCAGGTTCAGGGTGACGTTGGACAGGCCCTCCGCCTGGGCCTCCGACTTGGCCGCGCTGTAGAGCAGCGCGAGCCCGGTCTCCTCTTGGGCGGACGAGATCGTGATGCCGGCCTGCCGCGCGATCTCCTCGTTGATCTTGAACCGGACCAGCCAGGTCAGCGTTTCCTGCGTCTCCTGCGTCGCGGTCAAGTTGACGACGCCCGGGTATTGCTTGGCGGACTGGCTGAGGTTGGTGACCTCGGTGTCGAGGTTGGCGATCGTGATCCGCTGGTTGCCCACGATCGCCGCGGCGCCCATCTCGACCCGGCTGCACGCGGTCACCGCGAGTCCGAGGCCGATGACGGCGGCGGACACCTTGATAAGCCTCCGGAGCACCGGAATGTCCCTTCTCACGCTACAGGCGGTAGGTCAGACAGTACCGACTGGATGACCTCGCCGCACCAGGCCAGCAGGTCGCCATCCCGCAACGGTGGTCGGCCGAGGGCGCCTTTCGGCACCGGTACGAGCATCGTACGCACCGCGGGCTTCAGTACCGTCTTGGGGTACAGCCGCTGCACCCGGACCTCCCGGGAATCGGGCAGGACCACCGGCGTAAACCTGATGTGCTGACCCGCCGCGGTGATGTCGGTGAGCCCGGCCCGGCGCGCCGCGGCGCGCAGCCGTGCCACCTCGAGCAGGTTGAGCACCGGCTCGGGTGGCGGGCCGTACCGGTCGGACAGTTCCTCGCGGACCGCGGCGACGTCGGCCTCGGAGTCGATCGCCGCGATCCGCGTGTACGCCTCCAGCCTGAGCCGCTCGCCGGGCACGTACTCGTGCGGGATATGGGCGTTGACCGGCAGCTCCACCCGGACCTCCGGCTTTTCCGCCGGTCCGTCACCCTTCAGCTCGTTGACGGCCTCGCCGATCATCCGCACGTACAGGTCGAACCCGACCCCGGCGATGTGCCCGGACTGCTCGCCGCCGAGCAGGTTTCCCGCGCCCCGGATCTCGAGGTCCTTCATGGCGACGTACATGCCGGCGCCCGCCTCGGTGTGCTGGGCGACGGTGGCGAGCCGCTCGTGGGCCGTCTCGGTCAGGGCGTGCTCCGGCGGGTAGAGGAAATAGGCGTACGCGCGCTCGGCGCCACGGCCCACCCGGCCGCGTAGCTGGTGCAGCTGGGATAGGCCGTACACGTCGGCACGGTCGATGATGAGCGTGTTGGCGTTCGGGATGTCGAGGCCGGATTCCACGATCGTGGTCGCGACCAGCACGTCGTAGTTCCGCTCCCAGAAGTCGACCATGATCTGTTCCAGCTCGTGCTCGTTCATCTGCCCGTGCGCGATGCCGATCCGCGCCTCGGGGACGAGCTCGGCGACCCGGGCGGCGGCTCGCCTGATCGAGCTGACCCGGTTGTGCACGTAGAAGACCTGGCCGTCGCGCAGCAGTTCGCGCCTGATCGCGGCGGCGACCTGCTTCTCGTCGTACTCGCCGACGAAGGTGAGCACCGGGTGCCGTTCCTCGGGCGGCGTGAGGATGGTCGACATCTCCCTGATCCCGGCGACACCCATTTCCAGCGTGCGCGGGATGGGGGTGGCCGACATGCCGAGCACGTCCACCTCGGTGCGCAGCCGCTTGAGGTACTCCTTGTGCTCCACGCCGAACCGCTGTTCCTCGTCGATGATGACTAGGCCGAGCCGGGCGAACCTCGTCTCGGGGGACAGCAGCTTGTGGGTGCCGATAACCACGTCCACCGTGCCGTCGGCCAGGCCGCGCAAGGTCTCGGCCGTCTCGGCGGGGCCTTGGAATCGCGACAGGGGCTTGACCGTCACGGGGAACGGGGCGTACCGCTCGGAGAAGGTCGAGTAGTGCTGCTGGACCAGCAACGTGGTCGGCACCAGCACGGCGACCTGCTTGCCGTCCTGCACCGCCTTGAAGGCGGCGCGCACCGCGATCTCGGTCTTGCCGTAGCCGACGTCGCCGCAGATCAGCCGGTCCATCGGGACCGGGCGTTCCATGTCGTGCTTGACCTCGTCGATGGCGCCGAGCTGGTCAGGGGTCTCCACGTAGGGGAACGCGTCCTCTAGCTCGCGCTGCCAGGGGGTGTCCGGCCCGAACGCGAAGCCGGGTGAGGCCATCCGGGCCGAGTACAGCCGGATGAGCTCGGAGGCGATCTGCCGGACGGCCTTGCGGGCCCGGCCCTTGGCCTTGGCCCAGTCGGCCCCGCCGAGCCGGTGCAGGGTCGGCGCCTCGCCTCCGGAGTACTTGGTCACCTCGTCGAGCTGGTCGGTGGGCACGTAGAGCCGGTCGGGCGGCTGGCCCCGCCGGCCCGGGGCGTACTCGATGACCAGGTACTCCCTGGTGGCACCAGCCGCGGTCCTCGAGGTCATCTCGACGTAGCGGCCGACCCCGTGCTGCTCGTGCACCACGTAGTCGCCGGCCTTGAGCTGGAGCGGGTCAACCCCGCCGCGCCTCCTGCTCGGCATCCGCCGCATGTCCCTGGTGGTCGGCAGCCCGGCCGGGTGCCCAGCGAGGTCGCTCTCGGTGAGCAGCGCCACCTTGACCGCGGGCCAGACGAAGCCGTTCTGCAGGCGCGCGGTCGTCACGTAGGGGACGCCAGGCTCCGGCGCCTCCTCGAAGTCTTGCGTACGGGCGCCGATTCCTTCACCGCGGAGCATCTCGGCCAGCCGCTGAGCGGGACCGTGCCCCTCGGTGACGAGTACGACCCGCCACTCCTCCGCTAGCCAGCTCCGCACGTCGGTCATCATGCGGGCCGTGTCACCGCGATACGCCGGTGCGAGCGAGGCATTGATGCGGAACGGCGTGCGGTCCGGGCTTCCGGATTCGGCTATCGAAGGCTCGTCGCCTGGGGCGTCAGTCACGCCGAACGGCGCGATCGTCCACCACGACAAGCCAAGCGCGGCCGCGGCCGCCCTGATCCGTGCGATGGGCTGGAACGCCGAGGACCCCAGGTCGATGGGCGCGTCCCCGCCGGCCCCGGCGCTGACCCACGAGGCCTCGAGGAACTCCTGGCTCGTCCGGACCAGGTCCTCGGCGCGAGCCCGGATCCGCTCGGGGTCACAGGCCAGCACGATGCCACCCGCCGGTACGTAGTCGAGCAGCAGGTCCATCCGGTCGGCGAGGACAGGCGCGAACGCCTCCATGCCCTCGACGGGTATGCCCTCGGCGAGCTTGCCGAGGATGTCGGCCAGCGCGGGGTGGGCGTCGGCGAGTTCCTTGGCGCGGTCCCTGACCGCCGAGGTCAGCAGCAGTTCCCGACACGGTGGCGCCCACAGGCCGTTGTCGGCCCGCCCGATGCTGCGCTGGTCGGCGACCTTGAAGTAGCGGATTTCTTCGACCGTGTCGCCGAAGAACTCGACTCGCAGCGGGTGCTCCTCGGTGGGCGGGAAGACGTCTACGATGCCGCCGCGGACGGCGATCTCACCGCGGGCCGAGACCAGATCGGCGCGCGAGTAGCCGATCTCGACCAGCCTGGCCAGCAGGTCATCAAGCTCGAAGGCCTGGCCCTCGTGCAGGCTGACCGGTTCGAGGTCACCGAGCCCGGCCACGATGGGCTGCAGCAGGCTCCGCACCGGCGCCACGACGACCGCGAGCGGCCCGTTCGGCTGGCCCTGTTCGGCCGGGTGGGCCAGCCGGCGCAGCACGGCGATGCGCCGCCCGACCGTGTCGGATTGCGGTGACAACCGCTCGTGCGGCAGGGTCTCCCAGCCGGGGAAGGCAGCTACGGCGCTGGCCGGCAGGAACGAGCCGAGCGCGGCCGTCAGGTCGTCCGCCTCTCGCGCCGTGGCGGTCACCGCGAGGACAAACCGGGACTGGTCCGGCCCCGTCAGCGTTGCGGCCAGCACGGGCCGCAACGACGGCGGAGCGATGAGGTCCTCTCCGGCGAGCGCGACGGCTCCCGGCCCGGTCGCCGGGAGCGGATCAATCTCGCGTTCCTCCTGCGAGACGGCGTTACGTAGCTGCGGATCATCGTCGAGGATGGTGAGCAATCCGGCGAGGCTCATGACGTCCCTGTGATCGCTATCTGTCCGGTGTCCTTGCTAGCCTGGCCTGAGTCCGGGCAGCATGAATCCGCCGGATTTGGTTCATCCGGCTCTCCCGCGTAGTGCTTTCCAGTCTATCTCCCGCAGCATGGGCCCATGACTGGTGCGGACGAGTTGTGCGTGACGTGATAGGAAAGCCAGAGTCGACGTCTGCTCGGAGGCACCGCTGACTGAATATCCCCCGCCTGGGCTGCCCGCGGCGCTACCGGACTGGCCGGTATGCACGCTCGACGCGGCCCAACTGGGCGACCTTGAGCTGCTCACGTCCGGTGTGTTCGCGCCGCTGCGCGGCTACCTGGGGGCCGCCGACGTAGCCGCGGTGGCGGAGCGCGGGATGCTGGCCGACGGCACGGTATGGCCGGTCCCCGTCACCCTGGACGTGCCCGCCGACGTCATCCCGCCGGACGCCGATCACCTGGTCTTGCAGGATCAGGAAGGGTCGCCGCTGGCCGTCCTCTCGATCAGCGAGCGGCGCGTCCACGACGAGCCCGGTGGCGCGAGCGGTCCGCTCCTCATGCGCCTGGCCGGGCCGGTGACGGCGCTCCGGGAGCCTGAGCACGGGCCCTTCCGCCAGCTGCGGCGGCGGCCCGAAGACGTGCGGGCCGAACTCGCTGGCGGCAACGTACTGGCCTACGCCACCCGGCGGCCGCTGAACAAGCGCCACATCGGACAGCTCCGCCACTACGCCGGCCAGCTCAGCGCGCGCCTGCTCCTGCTGCCCCTGGTCACCGGGGCGGCCGATGTCGTTGCCCGGCCGGAGGCCCTCGTCCGCGCCGTGCTCGCCGCCCGGCAGCAGCTGCCTCCTGGCACGCTCGTCGTCCCTGTCCCGCTGGCCCGCCGGCCCGCCGGATCCGCCGCCGACCTGCGCGCTCACGCGGTCGTGGCCGCCGCCTACGGGGCCACGCACCTGCTGGTCGACACTCCGGCCGTGCTGGAGCAGGCCGGTTCGCCGGGCGGCCAGAAGAACGGTGCGATAGCCCTGCCCGGGGTGGCGATTCCTGTCATCCGCGCCGGTGAGTGGGCCTATGATCCGCGCTCGGAGGTCTGGCGGCCGCTCGGCCTGATCGAACCCGGTGCCGAGCGCGACGAGCTGACCGACTCCGAGCTCGGCGCGCTGCTCGACTCGGGTACCGAGGTCCCTTCGTGGTTCGCCCCGCCAGGCGTGGCTCGTGAGCTCCAGCGGGCCCGCCCGCCCCGGGCCGAGCGCGGTCTGGTCGTCTTCTTCACGGGCCTGTCGGGTTCGGGTAAGTCCACCATCGCCCGCGGCCTGGCGGAGGCGCTGACCGAGCGGGGCGACCGGACCGTGTCGCTGCTGGACGGAGACCACGTCCGGCAGCTCCTTTCCGCCGGGCTGACCTTCTCCCGCGCCGATCGTGACCTCAACATCGCGCGTATCGGTTACGTCGCGGCCGAGGTCGCCCGGCACGGCGGCATCGCCATCTGCGCGCCGATCGCGCCCTACGCCGCGGCCCGCGCGGTCGCCAGGAAGATGGTCACCGAGGTCGGCGACTTCCTCCTGGTCTACGTCTCGACGCCCATCGAGGTATGCGCGGCGCGCGACCGTAAGGGCCTGTACGCCAAGGCCCAGGCCGGGCTGATCAAGGGCTTCACCGGGGTGTCCGATCCCTACGAGGAACCGCGCGACGCCAACCTGGTCCTCGATACCTCGACCATGACCCGTGATCAGGCGGTCGGCGCGGTGCTGAGGCTACTCGAAAGCGGAGGGTGGCTGGCCGCCGGACCGGAGGAACCCGAACAGACCAGAGGATCGTCGGGCCCGCGGGCCGCGCCACCAATCCGCCCGGGTCCCGCGGTCCGGCGGCTGTAACTAAGTCCGTCAGGCTCGTCAGTCGTCGTCCTCGGCGCGTGCGCCTTCGTCAATCCTCGCGCGGAAGTCCGCTAGCCGCCCGCGTCCGCTCCCGACCCGCGCGGCCAGCGCCCGCGATATCACGTCCCGCTGCCTGGACAGCAACACGAAGCTCGCGATCCCGCTGACCACGAACGCGAGTGCGAGCAGCAGCAGCCCGCGCGCCCCGACCAGGTACAGCAGGATGACCGAGACGACGAGCAGCAGGATCCGTGCTGACGCGTAGGCAAGGGTGGTTCGCATGACCCTCTCAGCATAACGACCTGCGGCCAGCACGCGTCCCGATCCTGTTCCGCGCCTGGAACTGCGCTCCAGGTAACATCCAGACTGGACGCGGGGAGGGGGGGACGGCCCGTGAGCCGACGCCCGTGAGCAAGAGGCGAGGCAAACGCTGGCGGCTGATCGCGATAACGCTGATCATCTGCTTGATCGCGCTCGGCACGGCGACTGCGTGGCTGTTCATCTGGCCCGACCGGGGGATGCCTGACCGCGTCAGCGCGATCGTCATGCTCAACGGACCCGGCCACCGGCTCGACACCGCCCTGGGCCTGGCCTGGCAGCACCGGGCGCCATTCGTGGTGATTTCGCGCGGATCCCCGTACTACGGCCACGGCGGCGACTGCGCTCCGGCGATCCCCCGCGTAACGGTGATATGTTTCGACCCCAGCCCGGCCAGCACCAGGGGCGAGGCCGAGTTCATCGGGCGGCTGGCCAGGCGGTACCACTGGCGGTCGATCGTCCTGGTCACCATTACGCCGCAAGACTCACGCGGCCGCCTGCGCGTGGAGCGCTGCTTCTCCGGCCCCGTCTACGTGGTGACCGCCCCCCTGCCCTGGTACGACTGGCCCTACCAGGTCGCGTACGAGTGGGCAGCCATGGTCAAGGCGCTCATCGAGCCAGGCTGCTAGCCGGGCCGGGCGATGAGGCTCGCCAGCAGCGGCGGGTCGATGTTGCCGCCGGAAAGCACGGCGACCGGTGCCTTGGCCTCCGGGAGCTCACCGGAACGGAACAGGAACGCCGCGACCGCCGCGGCCCCGCCGGGTTCCGCTATCAGGCGGGCTTGCCTCGCGAGCATGCTGACCGCGGTCAGCATCTCGTCTTCCGTCACGGTCACGATGTCGGTCACCTGCGTGCGCATGTGGGCGAACGGCAGCGCGCCGACCTGCTCGACCCGCAGCGCGTCCGCGATCGTCCGCTGGACGTCGGCGGCGGGCCAGGCGACCCGCTCGCCGCGGCGCAAGGACTCGCGGGCGTCCGCGGCGAGTTCAGGTTCCACCCCCACCACGGCCGCCCCCGGTGCGCAGGCCCGCAGGGCCGCCGCGATGCCGGAGATGAGGCCACCCCCGCTGACCGGCACCACCACGAGATCGGCCTCGGGGCAGTCGGCCGCGATCTCCAGGCCGATCGTGCCCTGCCCGGCGATGACGGCCCGGTCGTCAAACGGCGGGATGACCACGTATCCGTGCCTGGCCGCGAGTTCTTCGGTCGCGGTCACCCGGGCTTCGAGCGTGGGCTCCACGGTGACCAATTCGGCACCGTAGCGCTCGATCGCCTCGGTCTTGATCCTCGGCGCCGTCCTGGGCACCACCACGACCGCGCGGACGCCGAGCAGGGCGGCGGCGTATGCGACCGCGTGGCCGTGGTTCCCGCTGGAATGAGCGATCACCCCGCGCTGCCTGGCGGCCTGGCCGGCGGCCCTGATGGCGGTGTAGGCGCCCCGCAGCTTAAACGACCCGGTGGGCTGGAGTGACTCCGGCTTGACGAGAAGTCCGGGCTTCAGCCCGGGGACCGGAAGGAGCGGTGTGCGGACCGCCACCGGCGCGAGTACCCGCGCCGCCTCCTGGATCTCGGCCAGGCCGACCAGTCTGGGCTCGGCTGCCCCTGTCGTGCCCTGCGCCACGGTGTCCCCTTCCCGGATGAAATACCAGCACACAAATGCCGTTACTACTGGAAGTAGTTCGTGCGCTACTCAATGGCTTCCCGACATCAGCGATTCGTCGATCTAATTTCTAGAAATCTAGGTAGAAAGTACTCGTTCAGCGCCAAACTAGAGGGACTTGACCGGAGGCTTGAGGGAGACAAAGTCGGAGGGGACCTGAACGTGGACGGCAACAACGAGCGTTTGCTCACGCCGGGAGAGGTGGCGGCGCTGTTCCGGGTGGATCCGAAAACCGTCACCCGCTGGGCGGCCTCCGGGCGGATCACCAGTATCCGCACCCCCGGCGGGCACCGCAGATTCCGTGAATCCGAGGTACGTGCCTTGCTGCGCGGCGATAGCGAGCCATCTCCTCAGGGTCACGCGGCGGCCTCACCGGTCGCCTGACCTTACCGAGATCGCCGCGGCACGGCATCCGCGTTTCGTCTGGCTAACCAGGCCTACCGCACTCCGGAGAACGATCGGCCCGCTTGCGCTGGCGTCGATGCTATGGGGGATCGGCAGCGGGCTCGCTTACGCGGCCGCCCCGGCCTCGCCGGCAGGCGGCTCAGGTTCGTGGACCGTGTACCACGCGAACCCGGCCGGGGATGGCGTGGCGGCACCGGTGACCGCGGTTGACACCAGGACGCGGGCGTGGACGTCGCCCGCCCTCGACGGGCAGGTCTACGGCGAGCCGCTGGTGTACGCGGGCCGCGTGTACGTGGCTACCGAGAACAACACGGTGTATGCCCTGTCGGCGGCCACCGGCTCCGTCGCCTGGTCGCGGCATCTCGGCGCGCCCGTGGCCGCGGCGTCGCTTCCGTGCGGCGATATCTCGCCCAGCGTGGGCATCACGGGCACCCCGGTGATCGACCGGTCGCGAGGAGAGATCTTCGTGGTGGCCGACGAGTCGGACGGCGGACGCCCGGTGCACCGCCTGGCGGGCCTCAGCACGGGAACGGGCACCGTCGAGGTGAACCAGGACGTGGACCCGGCGGGCGCCGATCCCGCCGCGCTGCTGCAGCGGACCGGGCTGACGCTGGACTCCGGCCAGGTGGTGTTCGGCCTGGGCGGCAACTTCGGCGACTGCGCCAGCTACCGCGGCAGGGTGGTGGCCGTCCCGGAAACGGGCGGGCGGGCGAGGTACTTCACCGTCGACGCCGCACCGGGTGAGTCGCAGGGAGCCGTCTGGATGGGCGGGGCGGCGCCCGTCATCGATGGCCGCGGCGATATCTGGGTCAGTACCGGGAACGGATCTGTCCACTCCTCCGCGCACGCCTACGACGACGGCGGTGCGGTCCTGGAACTGTCATCGTCGCTCAGGCTCCTGCAGTTCTTCGCCCCGAGCACGTGGCCCGCGGACAACTCCCGGGATCTGGACATGTCCACCGCGCCGGTCCTGCTCCCGGACGGCCAGGTGCTGCTGGCCGGGAAGTCCCGGATCGTCTACCTGCTCGCCAGCGCGCGCCTCGGCGGCATCGGCCACCAGCTAGCCACCCTCGGCGGCGGTCCGCGCACGATCATGGGGTCGGCGTGCGGCGGCGACATCGACGGCGGCGCGGCCGTGGTGGGCCTGACGGTCTTCCTGCCCTGCAACAGCGGCATCGTCGCGGTCCGGGTGACCAGCTCCCCGCCTGCGCTGCACCTGCTGTGGAGTTCCGGGATCGGGGGCGGACCGCCGATCGTGGCGGCGGGCCTGGTCTGGAGGATCGGGTACAGCGGGATGCTGTACGGGCTCGACCCGGCCACGGGCCGGGTGCGGCAGCAAGCGCCGATCGGCGCCCTGGCCAATCATTTCCCGACCCCGAGCGTGGGCGACGGTCTCCTGCTGGCGCCGGGCGCGGACCGCGTGGTCGCCTTCGCCGCGCCTGCCCCCGGCACCCCGTCATCACCGACGCGGGTCACGCCTGCGACGCGGCAGCCAAGCTCCCCGCCCCGCGCCGCACCCACGACCGTGTCGCACAGCCCAGGTAACCTCGCCGCGATCGCCGTCGCCGGTCTCGTGATACTCGGAGGGCTGGGCTGGTTCGTCCGCTGGCAGCGGATCCGCGGCAGGAACTAGCGAGCGCGGCCGCCGCGCGGCCACGGTCCTGTTCCGGTCAGAATTCCTCTCCGTCGTCCGGGGCATCCGGCCAGCTGGATTCGCCGTTGCGCCTGGCGAACTCGAGGAACTCCTGGCGGAGCGCCTCATCTTCGGACTGCCACCGGTCGCGCCGCCGTTCGGCTTCCTCGGGGGTCAGCGCCTGCGCGGCCAGCCTGGAGTAGTCGGCATCCTGCGGCCCGATCTCCACGTATACATCGCCGATCACGCGCCCGTCATGGCCGATGGCGGTCTGCGGGACCTTCAGGTTCCCGTTCGGGAGTCGTATGACAAACATCGCGCGATCACCCTAGATGCTGTAGCGCTTGTTGAAGTAGAGCATGACCCGCAACGCGGTCCGCGTGTCGCCGCTCAGCATGTCGACCAGGGCCGGGCGCTGCCTAGAGGCAATCGCGGCGAACGCGTCCGCGAAGAACTCCTTGCGCCCGAGGCCACCGGGCTGGCGGTGGAAATCGCTGGCGATGTGGGGCTGGCAGTGCTCGTAGAGCGTGCGGAACTCAGCCGAGTCAGATTGCCATGTGCCCGGCGGGCTATCGAGATCATCGAGTGCATGCCCGACCTCGTGGCACATCACGTCCGGAGTCGGCGACGGCTGGGAGCCGACGACGATCTTGCGCTCCCCGTACGCGCCCGCGCACGCATCCCACGAGGCCTGGCCGGAAGGGAGCCGGACCCCGCGCAGGGCGGTCATCTCGTCGAGTTCGGGGACTCCGCCGGGCCCGACAAAGATCGCGTCGAGCCCAGCGGCCAGCCTTTCCTTGATCTGCTCGGGCAACTCGGCGAGCCGGTCCACGGCTAGTACCACCTCGGCGGGCGGCGGCACGGCCTCGTCCCACTGGCGCCAGAGGATGGTCTCGAGACGGCCGCAGTTCCTGCGGCCGTCCGCGGTCCCAGACCGCCCCCGCTGATGCGGCGAGGCAAAGGGCAGCATCGCACGCAACGCGGCCCCGGCGGCCCGCAGGGACGGACGTCCGTCCCTACCGGGCTGGTAGGGCACCCCGACGGCCACGCGGGCCAGCGCGTCGGCCTGCCCGTCTGGAACGGACATCTGACGTGAGCCCGGCGCCGCCGCCACTGGGCTCGGCGCGGCACTCATGCCCATCGGGGCCGCGCCGGGTGCCTCACGCACCCTCGCCCTGGCCGCGCCGGCCCGCACCGCAGACCCACCCGGAGCCCTGGGGGCCGGTGCGGGTGGCCCGCCGTGAATGAAGGATCCGCCGGTTGCGGCCCCCCCGTCCGGCGGGCGAGCGCTGCTGCCCAGGAGCGCCTCGCGCGGCGCGGGCCATTCACCCGCCGCAGCCGGCCCGCCGTGCGTCAACGTTCCTGGCTGGCCCTTGCGATGCTTTCCCGGCGGGGCGTACCCGGCCGTGGCTGCGGACCGACGGGAGCGTGCGAGCCTCCGGATGCGGTCGAACAGCCCTAGCCGCATGTACCGTTCTCCTGCCCTATCGCCCTGACGGCCAGCGTATGCCGAGATCGTCCGCCGCGTCACCCGATGTCACCAATGCCCGACCATGTTTGCTTTTACGAAACGAATTAACCATTGCTCCACCAGGCGTACTTCCTGACGTTAAGATTCGGCCATGCTGCTCTCGGCTGCCTTGCTTGTCCTTTTTATGACCGGGATCTGGCTCTACTGCTTGACGGACGCCATCATCACGCCCGTAGGGGAATTCAGGGGCCTGTCGAAGCCAGCGTGGGTAGCGGTCATCGCGGTCACGTTCCTCGCCGGCGCGCTCGCGTGGCTCGTCGCCCGCCGGCCACTGCGCACCCCGCACCGGACGCTCGCGCTAGCCCAGCACCGGGCCCGTGACGGCTTTGACGAGGACGGTTACCTGGCCAGTTCGCGGTGGACGGACGCGGACGACGCCGTCGCCCGTCACCCGGCGGGCCGGGCGATGGCGGGCGACCCGCTGCTGATGCCCAGGGGTCCGGACGACGACCCGGAGTTCCTCCGCGCGCTCAGCCGCACGATCGACCGCGACCCGCCGGCCGGCGAAGAGGCCTGAGCGTCAGCTCACTCCGGCGTAGGAGTGCAGCCCGGTAATGAAGACCTGGACGATCAGGATGTTGAACATCAGGCTGGCGAAGCCGAGCAGCTGAATGTAGTGCGCACGCCTGCCTCGCCAGCCGGCGGTCGCCCTGGCGTGCAGGAACGCCGCGTAGAGTACCCACGTGATGAAGGCCCAGGTCTCCACGGGGTCCCAGCCCCAGTACCGGCCCCACGCCTGGTCGGCCCAGATCGCGCCCGCGATGACGCCGAAGGTCCAGACCGGGAACCCGAACATGATGGTCCGGTAGGTCAGCCGGTCGAGCTGCTCGACACTCGGCAGCCTGCGCATGATCCCGTTGCCGGACGCGGCGCGCCCGGCCGATACCCGCCTGGCGTACCGGTCGGCCGCCAGGTAGACGACGCCCAGGACGGCCGCCACGAAGAAGATCCCGGTCGCCAGCGTCATCGCCGTGACGTGGATGGACAGCCAGTACGACTGCAGCGCGGGGACCAGTTGCCCGGCCGCGGTGTAGATGATCGTTTCCGCGAGTCCGAGCGCGATCACCACCGCGCCCATGACGAAGACACCGAGCGTCCAGGCCCGGTAGCGGACCATCACGAACAGGAAGAAGATGGCGGCTACGCAGGTCAGCGCGGTGACGAACTCGTACATGTTGCCCCAGGGCGCCCGGTGTACGGCTAGCCCCCGGGTCACCACCGCCGTCAGGTGGGCGACCACCGCGGCGGCGGCCAGCGCCATGCCGGCCCGTATCCAGGGACCCGCCTGACCGATCGCGCGCAGGGCCGGGACGGCGAGCTCGGGCATCGAATCCGCGGCCGGTCCGGTCGCGGGGGGGTCCGCGGGGACCTCGCGTCCCGCCGCCACGCCGACCGCGCCGACGGTGGCCAGGGCGGCGGATCGCTCACGGGCCTGGCGCACGCGAGCCGTCGCATCGGCTCGCCGCGGTCGCCCGAAGGCGAAGTCGCCGGCGAAGGCGACCACCGAGATGGAGTAGATGATGATGGCAGCGATCAGGAAGTCGTTGCTGACGTGGCCTAGGGCCAGGTTGACGGGCATTGAACCCGAGCTCCCCTCACTGTTCCTCGTGTTGCGAGTGCGCCGACCTGAGCTCGGCGGCCAGCGACGCGAACTCGGCCTCGAAGCCGCCGCTGGCGTCGGTCCGGGCCAGGCCGCCGACCTGTACCGTACTGGTTGGCCCGTTCGCGCGGGCCCGGACGAAGACTCGCCTGCGCCGGACCATGAACGAAAGTAGCAGCCCGCCCAGGGCCGCGATGCCGCAGACCAGCGCCGGCAGCTGGCCCGGGTCGTGGGTGATGGCCAGGCTGACCCACGGGACGTAGCCGGTGAACGTGATGGTGCCCCGGCCGCCCGGCAGCTTCAGCGACTGGCCGGGCAGCAGCAGCTGCGGTTCGGCCGTCAGCCGGTGCATTCCGGCCGTGTCCAGCTCGTACACCGATTGCGCGGGGCCGGAGTTCATCCCGAGGTTCCCGGCGTAGGCGATCAGGCTCACCGCGGGGTTTTCTGCCGCGGGAAACGCCGACTCCAGGGTCCCCCCGATGTTGACCCAGGTCGGCACGAAGACCCCGGTGAAGCCGAGTTGCTCCGGCTGCGCGCCGGGGACCTTCACCACGCCGTCGGAGAGGAAGTTCCCGGTGGGGCCGGCGATGAAGGGCGTCGGTGAGTCGTAGACCACCTGCCCGCGTGCGTCGGTAACGCGGAACACCGGGGCGTACCCGTGCCCGATGAGGTACACCTTGGCCCCGTCAACCGAGAGCGGGCGGTTGACCTCGAGGTCGTCCGTGCGCGACGGGCCGCCGGGCCTGGCGGTGTAGGTGAGCTGCGCGTCGAACGCGGCGGGCTCACCCCGCTGCGCCCCCGAGGTGATGTAGCTGGCCGTGAACCGGTTCAGGGTGATGGTGAACGGGCCGAGGTCGGCGTCCGTCGCGAGCCGGCCAGGGTGGAACTCGTCCAGCGCGCTGGCCGTGTCCGCGAACGTGTCGCCCTGGACCAGGAGCCGGTCGGCCTTGTACCCGAACAGCCCGCCGAGCGCGACCGACACCAGCACCCCCAGCAAGGCCAGGTGGAAGAACAGGTTGCCGACCTCGCGGAGATAGCCCTTCTCCGCCGATACCCAGGCCTCGCCCGGATCGTCCGGGCGCCGGAGCCGGAACCCGTGACCGGACAAGACGGCCGCCGCCACCTCCACCGCGCGGCCCGGAGCGAGCGCGGTGCCGTACTCGGCAGAGTGCGGCAGCCTGGAGAGGTGGCGCGGCGCGCGCGGCGGGAGGGTGCGGGCCGAGCCCGCCAGCCGGAAGGTCCGCGGGACCACGCAGCCCACCAGCGAGGCGAACAGCAGCAGGTAGATGGCGGCGAACCAGGGCGCGGCGAACACGTTGAACAGGCCGAGGTGGTTGAGCAGGGGCGCCAGCGCCGGATGCGACGTGTAGTACTGCTGAACCCCGGCCGGGTCGGCGCCTTCCTGCGGCAGCATCGACCCCGGCACGGTCCCGAGGGCCAGCAGGAAGAGCAGGACCAGCGCGATCCGCATCGAGGTGAGCTGCCGCCAGCCCCACTTCAGCCAGTCGGCGAGGCTGAAGGCCCCGCGGGCGGGCCGTCGTGGTGGTCCGGGGTCTGTGGTGGCCGCCTCCGGGGCGCGCACGTCCGTCACCGGGCCGCCGCCTTCCCGGTGACCTGGCCCAGGATCGAGGCCAGCTCCGCGTAGGACGCCTGGCCGAAGACCGCCCCCGCGATGTGCCCGGTCCGGTCGATGACCAGCGTGGTGGGGGTTCCGGCGATCGGGACCACCGCAGTGAAGTCGAGGGTGATCTGCGAACCGGAGTCGCTCACGCTCGGGTACGTGATGCCGAAGCTGCGCGCGAAGGCCTCGGCGCTAGCCGTCGTGTCGCGTACGTCGACGCCCAGGAAGGCCACGCCGGCCGGCGCGTACTGCTGGGCCGTCACGGCGAGCGCCGCGGCCTCCTCGCGGCAAGGAACGCACCAGGAGCCCCAGAAGTTGACCACGACCACCCGGCCCCGGTAGGAGGAGAAGCTCAGCTGCGAGCCGGTCAGCGTGGTGCCGGTGAATTCCGGCGCCAGCGGGCGGTGACCCGCCGTGTAGAGGACCGCGTTGGGGTTGCCGTCGACGTCGGTCACGTCGCGCTTCCCGCTGGTCGCCCAGCCGGCGACCAGCACCGCGACCAGCAGCGCCCCGGTGATCACGGCCGCCACCAAGACGACCGCGCGGCGCTTGGTTCTGAACACGGGCGGATCTCCTACAGGGGGTAGTACCGCCCTATTGTGCCGCATCACCCTGGGGTACCTGACGCCGGGCCGGCACCGCATACGACACACCGGCCAGCCGGCGGCCCGCATAGGTAAAGCTCGTCACGCTGCCGAGCGCGCACTGGCGGGTGGCCGGGTTGTGCCACAGCGGGCGGCCCTCGACCATCCGCCTGGTGGCCCAGATGGGCAGCTGGTGGCTGACGCAGACCGCTTCGGCGCCTTCGGCCGCTTCCCGCGCCACCTCCATCACGGCGAGCACCCTGGCCACGATGTCCCGGTAGGGCTCGCCCCACGACGGGCGGAACGGGTTGCGCAGGTACGGCCAGTGCGCCGGGTGCCGCAGCAGCCCGTCGCCCACTCCGAAGGCCAGGCCCTCGAAATGGTTCCCCGCCTCGACCAGCCTCTCGTCGGTCACGATCGGCAGGCCGAGCCGCTCGGCCACCGGGCCCGCGGTTTCCACCGCCCGCTCGAGCGGAGAGGAGAAGACGGCCGCCACCGGCCGCTCGGCGAAGTAATCCGCGGCGGCCAGGGCCATCAGCCGGCCGTTCGCGGACAGGTGGAAGTCGGGCAGGCGCCCGTACAGGATATGGTGCGGGTTCTCCACCTCGCCGTGCCTGAGCAGGTGGACGATGGTTGAGTCGGACATCGCCGGCCAGCCTACCCGTTCTATCCGTCGCGGTTCCCGGCGAGGGCCACGGCGGCGGCCCGGGCGGCCGCCGGCACGGCGTCGGCAATGCGGGACAGCGCCCGGTCGTCGTGGGCCGCGGAGAGGAACCAGGCCTCGTACCCGGATGGCGGGAGGTACACCCCGCGGTCGAGCATGGCGTGGAAGAACGCGGCGTACGCGGCGGCCGACTGATCTCTCGCGTCGGAGTAGGACGCCACCGGCGCCGTCCGGCCGAGGAACACGGAGAACAGGCTGCCCGCCTCGGACAGCCAGAACGGAACGCCGGCCGAGGCGAGCGCCGCGGACGCGAGCTTCGCGACCTGGATCGCGGCCGCGTCCACTCGCGCGTAGACGTCCGGGGTGCACGCGCGCAACGTCGCCAGGCCCGCCGCCATCGCGAGCGGATTGCCCGACAGCGTGCCCGCCTGGTAGACCGGCCCGGCCGGCGCGAGCCGCGACATGACCTCGGCGCGCCCGCCGAACGCCGCCGCCGGCAGGCCGCCGCCCATCACCTTGCCGAACGTCATCAGGTCCCCGGCCACGCCGTCGACCCCGTACCAGCCGGACGGCGTAACGCGGAAGCCGGTCAGCACCTCGTCGATGATCAGCAGGGCCCCCGCCGACCGGCACAGCGAGGCCAGCCGGGCGTTGAATCCCGGCGCGGGCGGCACCACGCCCATGTTCGCCGGGCACGCCTCCGTGATCACGCAGGCAATCGACTCACCGTGCGAGGCGAACACCGCGGACACGGCGTCCGGGTCGTTGTAGGGCAGCACGAGGGTGTCCCCGGCAGCCGTCCCGGTGACGCCGGGTGAGTCAGGCAGCCCGAACGTCGCGACGCCGGAGCCCGCCGCGGCGAGCAGCGCGTCCACGTGCCCGTGGTAGCACCCGGCGAACTTGACGACCAGGGAGCGCCCGGTGAACCCGCGCGCCAGGC
The DNA here is from genome assembly GCA_963795795.1 of uncultured Actinomycetes bacterium. Taxonomy (GTDB): domain Bacteria; phylum Actinomycetota; class Actinomycetes; order Streptosporangiales; family Streptosporangiaceae; genus Palsa-504. The sequence goes on from CAWCJS010000015.1 coordinate 231,222, forward strand.
GCACCGCGGACATCGTGGCCTCGGTACCCGAATTGACCAGCCGGACCTGCTCGGCCGGGGTGCGCGCCACGAGCTCCTCGGCCAGTTCCACCTCGCCCGGGGTGACGGTCCCGAACGAGGTCCCCTCGCGCACCGCGGCGCTGACCGCGGCCACGACCGACGGGTGCGCGTGCCCGAGGATCATCGGGCCCCAGGAGCAGACCAGGTCGACGTACTCGCGCCCGTCCACGTCGGTCAGGTAGGGCCCCGACCCGCGGACCATAAAGCGGGGCACGCCGCCGACCGCGCCGAACGCGCGCACCGGCGAGTTCACCCCGCCGGGGATGACCGCGCGGGCCCGGGCGAACAGCGCCTCACTGCGGGGGGCCAGGGGGGCCGAGGGGGTTTGGGGGGAAAGGCTTCCCCCCAAGATCGGGGGGATTCCGGGGGGTCGCCCCCCGGGGCCAGCACGGTCTTCCACGCTAGCCTTCGCAGGCGTCGATAAGGTACTCGAGCAGCCGCAGGGCGTCCGGGAGCGGGTGCTTATCCGGGGTGCGGAGCCAGCGTGCGGCCAGGCCCGGGCCGTACCCGGACGGCGGGGCGAGCACGTAGCTGTCGCGGCAGTGCCAGCGCAGGCCCTGCGTGACGCTTTCCGGCTCGCAGTCAAGACCGGACGACCACCATTCGTCCTCGTCGGCGGGCGCGCCCCTGGTCACCACGAAGAACATCATCCGGTCCTGAACCGAGGCGGGCCACCGGGCCCACGGCCGCACCGGCGGCCTCCATCCGCGCCAGCGCGGCTGATCCCGCGGCCGCGGGCACGTCGAGCACATCAAAAACCCGGCCGGTGACGAGTATCACGTTCGCCTCCGGCCGGGCTTCCCACCAGCTACGTATGAGGTTGATGTCGACCGTGGCCTGCATCTGCCAGGCCGGTGACTCGGGGTGCGCACCGGGGTCGGGGCATCCGACCCGGTCACAGGAGCACGCGCGCCCCGGCTCGCGGCCCCCGCGGATGCCGCGGTGCGGGTGCGCGCCCAGGACGACGGGCCAGCCCAGCAGCGCGTACTGCACCGCGGCGGTGCCGAGCGGCTGGTGACGCTCGGCAACCCGGCCACGGCCGCGCCGCATTACGTGGACCATGGGCACCCTGGCCTTCCCCTGATTACCCCGATTACCTATCGTAGGGCATGAACCACAGGCCGTTCGGCCAGTTGAGCTAGGTATGCGGACCGCGACGGTCACGTTTTGCACACAGCCGCCCGACGTCAGCCGCGCAACCAGCCCGCCACCTCCGCCGCCCAGTAGCTGAGGATGACGCTGGCGCCCGCCCGGCGGATCGCGGTCAGCGTTTCCATGATCACCCGGTCCCGGTCCAGCCACCCGTTGGCCGCCGCCGCCTCCACCATCGCGAACTCGCCGCTGACCTGGTACGCCGCGACCGGTACGGACACCGCGTCCGCGACCCGCCTGATGACGTCGAGGTAAGCGAGCGCCGGCTTGACCATCACCAGGTCGGCGCCCTCGTCGATGTCGAGCGCCACCTCGCGCAGCGCCTCCAGCGCGTTGGCCGGGTCCTGCTGGTGGCCCGCGCGATCGCCGAACGCGGGCGCGCCCTCGGCGGCCTCGCGGAACGGCCCGTAGAAGGCCGACGCGTACTTGGCCGAGTAGGCGCAGATCCCGACCTCGGGATACCCGGCGTCGTCGAGCGCCGCCCTGATCGCGGACACCTGGCCGTCCATCATCCCGCTCGGCGCGACCAGGTGCGCGCCCGCCTCGGCCTGCGCCACCGCGACGGCGCGATAGCGCTCCAGGGTGGCGTCGTTGGCGACGTCGCCGCGGTCGGTCAGGACGCCGCAGTGGCCGTGATCGGTGTACTCGCACAGGCACAGGTCCGCCATGATCACGCACGCGCCGCCGGTCTCCGCGCGCAGGTCGGCCAGGGCGAGCTGGGAGATGCCCGCGGGGTCGTCCGCCGCCGAGCCGCGACCGTCTTTGACCGCCGGAATGCCGAACACGATCAGCCCGCCCACGCCGACGCCCGCCGCCTCGGCGGCGGCCTTCCGCAGGCTGTCCCTGGTGTGCTGGACCACGCCGGGCATCGAGCCGACCGGCTGCGGCTCGCTGAGGCCCTCCTTGACGAACAACGGGAGGACCAGCTCCGCCGGGCGCAGCGAGGTCTCGGCCACCATGGCGCGCAGGGCCGGTGTCCGGCGCAGCCGCCGCGGGCGGATGACAGGGTATCCCGGGCTCATGCGGTCGCGTCCTCCTCGTTCAGCGGATCCGCCGGCGGGCGCCGCGGCGGCGCTCGCTCGGCCGGCGGACGGGTTCTCCCGCTTCCTCGGCCGCGGCGCGCAGGCCCGCGCCGTACTCGGCCATGGCGTCGACCAGCGCCGCCATCGAGGGCTTCGGGGCCGTCACGTCGACGCGCAGCCCGAACTCCGCCGCGGTCTGAGCGGTCTGCGGGCCGATGACCCCGATGACCGTCACCGCGTGCGGCTTGCCCGCGATACCGACCAGGTTCCTGACCGTCGAGGACGAGGTGAACAGGACCGCGTCGAAGCCCCCGCCCTTGATGGCCTCGCGGACCGGCGCGGGCGGCGGCGCGGCGCGCACCGTCCGGTACGCCGTCACGTCTTCCGCCTCCCAGCCGAGGTCGATCAGCCGGGCCAGCAGCGTCTCGGTGGCGATGTCCGCCCGCGGCAGCAGGACCCGGTTGATGGGGTCGAGCACGTCGTCGAACGGCGGCCAGGCCGCGGCCAGGCCCTCGGCCGACTGGTCGGTTTCCGGCACCAGGTCCGGCCTGATCCCGAAGTCGAGGAGCGCCGCCGAGGTCTGATCGCCGACGGCGGCCACCTTGACCCCGGCGAAGGCCCTGGCGTCCAGGCCGTACTCCTCGAACCGTTCCCTGACCGCGCGGACCGCGTTCACCGACGTGAAGGCCACCCACTGGTAGCGACCCGTGACCAGGCCCTTGACCGCGCGTTCCATCTGCTGCGGCGTGCGCGGCGGCTCGACGGCGATCGTCGGGACCTCCTCGGGCACGGCGCCGTACTCGCGCAGGCGCTGCGAGACGACGGCGGCCTGCTCCTTGGTGCGCGGGACCAGGATCCGCCAGCCGAACAGCGGCTTGGTCTCGAACCAGGACAGCCGGTCCCGCGCCGCGACCGCGTCGCCGACCACCGCGATGGCGGTGCCCCTGGTGTTCGCCAGCGACACGCCCGCGGCCTTGAGGTCGGGGCCCACGCGCCCCAGCGTGGAGACCACCGTCTGCTGCGCGCTCGTCGTGCCGTCCCAGGTGATGGCCAGCCGGGTGGCATCCGGCCAGCCCGCTGCCACCAGCATCTTGCCGAGTTCGGCCGGGCCCGCGTCCGCGCCGAGCACCACCAGCGTCGCCGGGCTGTACGCCACCCGGCTGGCCTCGGCGGCGTGGATCACCCGCAACTCACCGTTCGGCTCGCTGGCCACGGGGATGCCCGCGTAGGCGGGAACGGCGATAGCCGAGGGCACCCCGGGGACGATCTCGAACCTGACCCCGGCGTCGGCACATGCCGTCGCGTCCTGGGCCGCGCCGTTCAGCAGCGGATCGCCCTGGTAGAGCCGGACCGCGAGCTCGCCTTGCGCCACGGCCTCGGTCAGCGCCCGGACCGCGTCCCCGTCGGCCGGATCCGCCAGGCGAGCCTGCGGGGTCATGTAGCGCCGCGCTAGCCCGGCCAGGTCCGGCCCGGTGACGACCAGGCCGGCGCTGGCGAGCAGCTCGGCCCCCCGCACGGTCAGCAGCCCCTCGTCGCCCGGGCCCGCGCCCACCAGGGCGACCCAGCCCGCCGTCTCGCGCCGGACAGATTCTTCCTGACTACTCACTCCGCATCAATCCCGCTGCTGGTCGGTGCCGGTGGCACGCTGATGAGATCTGAAGCCCCGCGGCGGAGCAGCTCCGCCGCCAGGTCGCGGCCGAGTTGGCGCGCGTCGGTGCTGGGCGCGCTGCCGTGCGCGCGCAGCACCTGGGTTCCGTCGGTGCTGATGACGCCCGCCCGCATCCGCAGTTGCTCCGCCCCGGCCGCGTACGCGCCGACCGGTGCGCTGCACCCCGCCGACAGGGCCTCGAGCAGGCTGCGCTCCGCGGTGACGGCCGCCATGCTCGCCGCATCGCTCACCGCCTGGAGCAGTTCGGCCAGCCCGGGCTCGCCGACCCGGCATTCGACGGCGAGCGCTCCCTGCCCGGGGGCCGGGAGCATCTCGTCGGGGTCGAACACCTGGGTGATGGCGCTGGCGTATCCGATCCTGGCCAGTCCGGCGCTGGCCAGGACCACCCCGTCGAGCTCGCCCCGGGTAACGGTATCCAGCCTGGTGTTGGCGTTCCCGCGGATCGGGACGCAACGCAGGTCACTGCGGAGCGCAAGCAGCTGGGCCGCCCGCCGCGGCGAGCCGGTTCCGATCCTGGCCCCGGGCGGGAGATCGGCGAGCTTGGCGCCGTCGCGCGCGACCAGCGCGTCCCTGGGATCATCGCGCAGGGGCACCGCGGCCAGCACGATGCCGGCCGCGGGGCCGGTCGGCAGGTCCTTCAGCGAATGGACGGCCAGGTCGACCTCGCCGCCGAGCAGGGCTTCGCGGAGCGCGCTGACGAAGACGCCGGTGCCGCCGATCTGGGTCAGCTGGGCCCGGCTGACATCGCCCAGCGTCGTCACCCCGACGATCTCGACCCGGCACCCGGTCCGCTCGGTGATCATGTCCGCCACCTGGCGGGATTGCTCGATAGCCATCGGGCTCCTGCGGCTGCCGAGCCGCAGCGTCCGCCCGCGGACCTGGTCACGTTGACTACCGGTCACCGTGCGCCTCCTGCTCCATGGCGGCGCGGGTAACCGCCTCGACTGTGCGCGGATCGATGTCGAAGAGAACTCGCAGCGCCGCGGCGTATTCCTCGCCTCCAGGCGAGCCCGCGAGTTCCTTGACCCGCACCGTCGGCGCATGCAATAGCTTGTCTACCACTCGCCGCACCGTCTGGGCTATCTCATCCATCGCGCGCCCGCTCAGGCCGTCCGCGCTCAGCCTGGCCAGCCTGGCGAGCTCGGCGTCGACCACGGTGGCGGCCTTGGCCCGCAGCGCGACGACGGTCGGCGCGACCCGGGCGGCACCCACCGCCGACTGGTACGCGGCGAGTTCGGCCTCGCAGATCGCCCGCACGGCGGCGACGTCATCGGCGCTCGCGGCCGTCTCGTGCTCGCTGAGCTGATCCATGCCGATGACGGTCACTCCGGGCAGGCCGCCGACCTCAGGCTCCACGTCGCGCGGCATCGCCAGGTCGAGGAGCACGAGCGGGCCGGACCGGGCGCGCGCGGTCCCCGACACCATCTCACTGGTGATGACCGGGCCGACCGCACCGGTACAGCAGATGACGACATCCGCCGCCGCCAGGGCGTCGGGCAGCTCCGCCAGCGCGGTCACGGTCCCGCCCACCTGGGCCGCGAGCCGCTCCGCCCGCCTGCGGGTCCGGTTGGCGATGGTGATGCTGGCGGCCTGGCCCCGGGCGGCCGCCGCGGCGGCGAGCGCGCTCATCGAGCCGGCGCCGACGATGAGCAGCGTGCGCCCCGTGAATGCGGGAGCGCCCGGCGGCGTGCCGAGGCGGGCGGCGGCGAGCTCGACCGCGACGTTTACCAGGCTGCGGCCCGCACGGTCGATCCCGGTCTCGGCGCGGGCCCGCTTGCCGGCCCGCAGGGCCAGCCGGCCGAGCTCGCCGAGGACCCGGCCCAGGGTGCCCTGCTCGGCGGCGAGCTTGAGCGCTGAGCGGACCTGGCCGAGGATCTGGTCCTCGCCGACCACGACGGAATCGAGCCCGCAGGCCACGGAGAGCAGGTGCGAAACCGCGCTGTCCTGGTAGTGCACGTACAGGTGCGGGGTGAGATCGGGGGCGTCGACGCCGCAGTGCCGCGCGAGCAGCTCGCAGATCGCCGTCACGCCGGCGTGAAAGCGGTCCACGTCGGCGTAGACCTCGACCCGGTGACAGGTGGAGATCACGAAGGTCTCGGCCACCGACTCCGCGAGCGCGACGTCGCGCAGCAGCTTGGCGAGCGCGTCGCCGGTGACGGCGGCCCGCTCTAGCGTCGCCACCGGCGCGCTCTTGTGGCTGAGCCCGACGACCAGCACGCTCACCGGTTCACCGCCTAGGCCCTGGCCGTCAGTTCCGGCGCCGCCGGCCGCCTCGGGTCCGCGGCGACCAGGCCGTTGACCGTCCCCGGGCCCGTCGCGGACCTGCGCTGGGCGTGGAAGGCGAGGATCTGCAGCTCGATCGAGAGATCGACCTTCCGCACGTCTACCCTTTCCGGCACGCTCAGCACGACCGGGGCGAAGTTGAGGATGCTGGTGACCCCAGCCGAGACGAGCCTGGTGCAGACCCCTTGAGCGGACCCGGCCGGGGTGGCGATCACGCCGATCGCCACCTTGTGCTCGGCCACCACCGCCTCGAGCTCATCGACGTGCCGCACGGTCAGCCTCGCGATCCTGCTGCCCACGATAGCCGGGTCGGAGTCGAGCATCGCCGCGATCGTGAAGCCGCGGGAGACGAACCCGCCGTAGTTCGCCAGCGCGCGACCCAGGTTCCCCGCGCCGACGATCACGACCGGCCAGTCCTGCGTCAGGCCGAGCGTCCGGGAGACCTGGTAGACGAGGTAGTCGACGTCGTAGCCCACGCCCCTGATCCCGTACGAGCCGAGGTGCGACAGGTCCTTGCGCAGTTTGGCCGAGTTGACCCCTGCGGCGGCGGCAAGCTCCTCGCTGGCGACGGTGCTGATTCCCCGCTCGGACAGGCCGTAGAGCGCGCGCAGGTAGATAGGCAGCCGCGCCACGGTGGCCTCGGGTATCCCGCCGGCCGGGCCGCTGACCTCTGGCGGCATAACGTTACTGTGCATCGCGGCAGAGCTCCTGGTTTGGCGGCACGAAGGGCCAGCGTCAGCCGACGTCGTTCCCACGGTACGCCTTTGTGCACCGCTTCACAAAGTCCTGCCCAGCGCCGCCCGCAGGCGGGCCTCGCTCACCCGCCAGAAGTCCACCTGGACCCCGTCGACCAGCGTCACCGGGATCTTGTCCCAGTAGTCGCGCATGTCGTCGGGCGAGACGGTGATGTCGCGCTCTTCCCAGCCGACGCCGAGCTCACCCGCCACCCGCTCGATCACCGCGCGCGCGTCGTCGCAGAGGTGGCAGCCCGGCCGGGCCAGCAGGGTGATCCGGCTCACGGGCGGCGACGGTTCGCCAGCCGCGTTAGGCACAGCCGCGCTAGGCACCGTCGTAGCGCCGGCCAGCCGGTGGCAGCCGGCGGTCGGGTCCCGGCGGCAGCGGCTCCAGGGTCTGGACCTGACCCGGGGACCAGGCCGCGGAATGGCCGGACGGCAGCGGCGGGAGAGCCGCGGGCGGGCGCGTAGGCGCACTGGTCGCCAGCGTCCCCGGCTCCGGGTCGAGGTCGCCCGGCTGCGAGTGCGGCAGCGGAGCGACCTTGGCGAATTTAAGCCTCAGTTCGATGACGTTGGTCGCCAGCACGCACGATCTGCGCTCAGCGACGAAACGCTGCATATATGGCTGGCTCTCATGGCTGTCAAATGCATCGCGGTCCCGGTAAATCTCATAGAAGATCCGCTGCATTGGAGCGTTCGGCACGAGATGAATAACGTAAACCAGGGTGTCGGGCTCTGCGGTCCTGACCTCTTCCGCCGTTTGCTCGGCGAGCCGGTCGAAATCCGCGACCCGGTCCTCTAGCAGCGTGAATATCACGATCCGGCCATACGGCCTGGATGGTTTGGCGACCGCAGATCCGGCCAGCTTGCCATACTGGCCGAATTCGCCCTCGGCGCCGGCCAGCCCCGCGGCCGCTGCAGCCGCTCCGGCCGCTCCGCCTGCCCCGGGGGGCGGGGCCAGCTGAGCCTCGCGCGGGTCCAGCGGGCGGTCATCCGGATCCGGGACAGCGGGCCAGTCGTACCGGCCGCCGGGCTCGCCGGGGCGGCCCGGTGCGTCGGCCCAGCCCGGGCCGTCGGGTCGGCCCGCCGGCCAGGGCTCCCCGCGGCGGCCGTGGCCGTTGGCTTCGTACCGGTCCCCGGGCCCGTAGCTGTCCCCGGCTCGCCCGGCCCAGTCGGCCCGTTCCGCCCGCGTGCTCCGTTCCGCCCGCGCGCCCTGGTCTGCTCGCGCGCCCCGCCCGGCTCGCGCGTCCCGGTCGGCCAGCGCACCCCGGTCGGCCAGCGTGGCCCGGCCCGGCAGATCCTGGAGCCTGGTCACGCCGAACCAGACCAGGCCGGCCGCCAGCATGGCCAGCAGCGGGTAGGCCGACCTGGCGGGCAGCGAGAAACGGAGCGTCACGGTGATGAGCACGGCCAGGCCGACCGGCGCGACGCCGGTCAGCGCGGCGAGCCACTGCGGGTCGTTCCTGCCCCGCGCCGCGACCAGGCCGACGCTGGCCAGCGCCGTGATCACCGCCAGGAGCTGGACCAAGTCGAGCGCGTAGTGCGAGGGCGCCTGGTAGTGCAGCCCGGCGGCCGGCCAGGACTTGCCGAACGGCTGTGCCGTGAGCGGGTCGGTGGCCAGGATCACCGCCCCGACGGCCGTCAGCGCGCCCGCCGCCAGCCTGAAGGCGAACCGGCCCGTGCCGTTGCGGGCGACCAGCTCCACCAGGCCCCAGGCGAGCCACAGCGGCGCGAGCAGCAGGGCGAAGAGCTGCACCGCCCGGAAGGTGAACGAACCGAAGCCGCTGGCGAACCCGATGCTCTGCGCCGCGAGCGCGACCGTCAGCCCGAACGTCGCGGCCGTCCAGACGATGAAATCGATCCGTGGCTGGCGCACGCAGCGCCCGCCGAGCATGCCGGTGGCCACGGCCGCCACCAGCACGCCCGCGAAGCCGATCAGGACCGGAAGAGACATCAGTCCCTATCGTGCACGATGCCCGCCGGGGGCGGGACCAAGATCGCCTAGCTGGTTACTTCTTGTTCCTGCGCTGGATGCGCGTCTTCTTCAGCAGCTTGCGGTGCTTCTTCTTCGCCATGCGCTTGCGACGCTTCTTGATGACAGAGCCCACGAGACCACACCCTTCCTGGGCGTTGCGGATGACGGGCACGCCAACGCGCTCGCCCGGTAAGGGCGGCTGGACACCTACCCAACGTTAAGAGACTACCCCCGATGCGGCGTGCTAGTGCCGCCCAGCGCCGCGCGGGCCACCCGGATCCCCCGCGACAGGACCCGGCCTAGGCACCCCCCAAAGAACCCGGATCAGCCCGACCCGGGTGACTGCGTTACCTCACCCGGTCCCGACGAAGGCCGCGTTCAGGTAGCGGTTGACGGCCTGCTCGGGAACCCGGAAGGAGCGTCCAACGCGGATCGCTTCCAGTTCGCCGGAGTGCACCAAGCGGTACACGGTCATCTTTGACACGCGCATGATCGTGGCCACTTCGGCAACGGTGAGGAATCTAACGTCGCTAAGGGGGGTTTCGCCTGCCATCCAAGTTGCCTCTTCCGCACGGAGCCGAGCACTTGACGGGATTCAGCGCACCAGTCACGTACGTCTCCAGGGTAAGTCCCGTACAGAAAAGAGCAACCCCGCCCATAGCCTCATTGTTGTTACTGTTCGGCAGCAATCGCCCACGCGCATCGTGTGATGCAATCTGTGCGCGCTCGTCACATCGGCGGGTACAGACCGTGCCAGGCAAAGGTGGCGCGGCAGGTGTTGATGATCGAGGCGTCGACGGGATCGCCGGGATCGACCCCAGAGGCGACCGGGACAAACGCCGCCGACTGGCCGTCCGTCATCACCGTCGGCGCGGCCTCGCCCACGCGGTCGCTGGCCAGGGCCCGCCAGCTGGCCGGCACCGGGACCGCCGGATCGACCTCCCGGCCCGCCGCGACCGCGAGCAGATGGGTCCACGTCCGCGGCACGACCTGAACGAGCTCATACCCGCCGCCGCCGGTCAGCAGCCACCGTCCCTCGGCGGTCTCGTGCGCCAGCTCGTGGACCAGCAGCGCCGCGCGCCGCTGGCCGTCGACGCTGAGCGCCAGGTGCGCCAGCGGATCCAGCCGGTGGCTGTCGCAGCCGTGCTGGCTGACCAGCACCTGGGGCCGGAACGCCCGCACCAGCGGCGGGACCACCGCGTCGAACGCCCGCAGCCACCCGGCGTCGCCCGTGCCCGCGGGCAGCGCCACGTTGACCGCGTACCCGCGCCCTTCCCCGGTGCCGATCTCCGACGCCAGCCCGGTCCCCGGGAACAGCGTCGCCGGGTGCTCGTGCAGGCTGATGGTGAGCACCCGCGGGTCGTCGTAGAACGCCGCCTGGACCCCGTCGCCGTGGTGCACGTCGACGTCGACGTACGCGATCCGCTGTGCCCCCTGCGCCAGCAGCCACCTGATCGCGATGGCCGGGTCGTTGTAGACGCAAAAGCCGCTGGCCGACCGGCGCATCGCGTGGTGCAGCCCGCCCGCGATGTTCGCCGCGTGCAGCGCCTCGCCGCGCCAGACCGCGCGGGCGGCCGCTAGCGTGGCGCCCGCGACCAGGGCAGATGCCTCGTGCATCCCGCCGAACACCGGGTTGTCCGGGGTCCCGAGCCCGTACCGGCCGTTGCCCATCCCGTCGTAGGAAGCCTGGCGTACCGCGTCGATGTAGGCCGCGTCGTGCACGAGCTCCAGCTCGTCCTGCGTCGCCGGGGCCGGGGCCACGACGGACACCGAAGGCAGCGCCAGCACGCCGAGCTCCCGCGCCAGGGCCATGGTCAGCTCGACCCGCACCGGCGCCAGCGGATGGCCGGGGCCGAAGTCGTAGCCGGTCAGGCGCTCGTCCCAGACCAGCGTGAAGTCGCCCGCCACTACTGCCGCCCGGTCGGCGGCGGATCGCTGCCCAGTTCCCGGCCGCGGTCGCGGGCCGCCTCGATGGCCGCCAGGAACGCGGCCCGTACCCCGTGCCGCTCGAGTTCCCTGATCGCCGAGATCGTCGTTCCCCCCGGTGAGGTGACCGCCTCGCGCAAGATCACCGGGTGCTCGCCCGATTCCCGCAGCATGGTGGCCGCGCCGTAGACCGCCTGGGTCACCATCTCCAGCGCCGCGCCGCGCGCCATGCCGAGCAGGATCGCGGCATCGACCATCGACTCGACCAGGTAGTACACGTAGGCCGGCCCGCTGCCCGACAGCGCGGTCGCCGCGTCCTGCTGTGATTCGGGGATCCGCAAGACCTTGCCCACCGGGCGGAGCAGTTCCTCCGCGTGGCACAGGTGCTCCTCGCCCGCGTACGCCCCGGCCGAGATCACGCTCATCGCCTCGTCCACCAGGACCGGCGTGTTCGACATGACCCGGATGACGGGAACCTCGCCGGCCAGCCGCCGCTCGATGAACGCCGTGGTGATCCCGGCCGCGACGGACACCACCAGCCGGTCCGCAGCCACGGCCGGCGCTATCTCCGCGAGCAGCCGGTTCATGTCCTGGGGCTTGACCGCCAGCACCAGGGTGTCGGCCATCTTCGCAGCCGAGGCGGCGTCGGTGACCATGACCCCGTACCGCTCGCGCAGCTCGGCGGCCCGGTCTTCCCGCCGGACCGCGGCGACCAGCGCGGACGGCGGCCGGCCCGCGCGCAGCAGCCCGGACAGGAGCGCCTCGCCCATCTTGCCGGTTCCGATAATCGCGATCATGCGGCGCGCCTTACGTCTTCGACCGGAGCGAGCGCAGGAAGAAGGCCAGGTTGCCCGGCCGTTCCGCCAGCCTGCGGACCAGGTAGGCGTACCAGTCGCCGCCGTAGGGGACGTACACGCGCATCTGCGCGCCGGCGTTGGCCAGCCGGCGCTGCTCGGCGGGGCGGATCCCGTACAGCATCTGGTACTCGAAGCTGTCCGGGGCCCGCCCGGTCAGCAGGGCCAGCGACCCGGTGATCTCGATCAGCCGCGGGTCGTGGGTCGCGATCATCGGGTAGCCCGGGCCGTTCATCAGCACCTTCAGGCACCGCGCGTACGACTGGTCCACGTCGCGGCGGGCGGTGAAGGCCACGCTCTCCGGCTCGCTGTACGCGCCCTTGCAGAGCCTGACCCGCACGCCCCGGGCGGCCAGCGCGCGGCAGTCCGCCTCGCTGCGGCGCAGGCACGCCTGGACCACAGTGCCGAGGTCGCCGAACTCCGACCGCAACTGCGCGGCGATCCGCAGCGTCGGCTCGATGGCCTCGTGCTCTTCCGCGTCCAGGGTCACCGTCGTCCCGGCCTGCGCCGCGGCCGCGCAGATCCGCGCGATGTTGTCCGCCGCGATCTCCGCGCCGAGGAACAGCCCGACCGCCGTGGGCTTGACCGACACCTCGGCGGCCCCGCCCTGGGTCAGGCCCTCGGCGGCCAGCTTGCCCAGCAGCTGGACGTACTCGTCGGCGACGGCCGCGGCCTGGGCCGGGTCCTTCGTGTCCTCGCCCAGGTAATCCAGGGTGACCAGGAGGCCCGCGGCGCGCAGCGCCCGGGCCACGCGCACCGCGTCGTCGGCGGTTTCGCCCGCGACGTAGGAATCGACGATGGCGCGCGTCTGCGGTGCGGCCGTGATGAGCTGGCGCAGCCGCGGACTGGCCGAGGCCGCGAGCAGGAGCCTGCGCAGCACCGGGCTACCTCCCTCGTGGGTCAAACGATCTGCCGTCGGCGCAGCGTGACCTGGACGTTCGCGCCGGCATCCGGCGGCACGATGACCTCCTGCGCGGCGGCCACACCCCCGGCGACCAGGGTAGCTTCCACCGGTGCGGTCCGTTTGACCAGGGCCAGTGCGATCGGGCCGAGCTCGTAGTGCCGCGCCGCCGACCCGACGAAGCCTATCGTGGCGCCGTCCAGCTCGACCGGATCCCCGTGCGCGGGCAGGCGGTCCACGCTGCCGTCCAGGTCCAGGAAAACCAGCCGCCGCGGCGGGTGCCCGAGGTTATGGACCCGCGCGACGGTCTCCTGACCCCGGTAGCAGCCCTTGTTCAGGTGCACGGCGGCGTCGATCCAGCCGACCTCGTGCGGGATGGTCCGGTGATCGGTATCCAGGCCGAGCCTGGGCACCCGCGCGGCGATCCGCAGGGCCTCGAACGCCCACATGCCGGCCACCGCGCCACCGCGCCGCACCAATTCCCCGGCCGCGTCGCCCAGCTGGTCCCGCGCCACGATCAGATCGATTATGCCGAACGACCGCTGGTTCACCTTCGCCGCCGCGTCGGCCCCCGCGGCCAGACCGGCCGCATCGGGACCCAGCACGGTGAGCACGGCGTAGTCCTGGCTGACGTCGGCGACCTCCACGCGGAGCATGAACCGCATGGACTCAAGGAACGCGGCGAGGGCGGCCGCCGTGCCCGGTTCCACGTGAATCCAGGTCGAGGTGCCGTCGTCGGTCAGCACGAGGTGGTGCTCCACGTGCCCGGTCGGGCTCAGGATCAGGGCCTCGGCACTCTCGCCGGCCGCCAGCCCCTCCAGGTGCTGCGTGGTGAGGCTGTGCAGCCAGCTCAGCCGGTCCCGGCCGGTGATCCGCAGTACGCCGCGGTTGGACCGGTCCACCAGGCCCGCGCCGCCCGCCAGCGCGCGCTGCTCGCGCATCGGGTCACCGTAGTGCGCGGCCACGCCCTGGTCCGGCCACCCGGCCTCGACCGCTCCCGGCCAGCCGAGCAGCGGGCTGGGCCGTTGTTCCTGTCCCCGCTCAGTCATCCTGTTCCTATCCCCGTCCCCGCTCAGTCATCCGCCGCCGCCCGGCAGTCCGCGCAGCGCCCGAAGACGGTCAGGTGGCCCACGTCCGTCTCGAAGCCGTGCCGCTCCTCCAGGGCGGTGATCAGCGGCCGGATGGCGTCCGGGCCGATCTCCGTCACCCGGCCGCACTCACGGCAGACCAGGTGCACGTGGTCGGCGTCGCTGGCCAGGTGGTAGGTGGGCGCACCGTGACCCAGGTGCGTATGGGTGACCATGCCGATCTGCTCGAGCAGTTCGAGCGTGCGGTAGATCGTGGAGATGTTCACCCCGCGCGCCGTCTGCTGCACCTGGCTGCCGATTTCCTCCGGGGTGGCATGGTCGAGCCGCGCCACGGCCTCGAGGACGAGCTGGCGCTGCGGGGTCACCCGGTAGCCGCGAGCCCGGAGCTGCTCGTCCCACGAGCGCACCGGCAGGGGCGGGGACTCCGCGTCGGCGTCCATGGCCCCCATAGTAGTTGGGCGCGTGTGATCGGGCGGACGGTGAAATGGTCTTGCCTGTCCGCCCGCCTCGCGGATAACGTGCGAGATACGCGGGAAAGGAGGTGGTCCGAAAGCATGCATGATCAACGGACTCGCGAGGTGGCTGTCAGCTAGCCGCCTTCCCGCCGGCACGACGTCCAGCGAGACGGCGGCCGGCTACACCTGGCAGACACCGAGTCCCCGGGCTGGCCGACCTAGTCCAGTCGGCCCCTGCGCTCCGCAAAACGCGGCAGGCAGGAGTCGCCCGGGGACTCTTGCTTGCCCGGGGGGACGACCCCCCGGAACCCCCCGCTGCGCTTCGCGCCCCGGCTGCGGTGCCCGCCGTGACTATCACGCGGCCGGGAGGGCTCTGCCTTTCCCCGCGAGCCCACCCTTGCCCCCTCCGCAGCCGCGCGATCTCGTCGCTTTTCGCTCCTCGCTACCCGCCGTAATTTCGGCGGGCTAGAGGTCGAACAGTTCTGGGGGGCCTACGTACTTGAGCTGGGCGGATAGGTGGGGCTGGAGGGGCTGGCCCACGGCGGCCATGTCGTAGGCGTACGCCAGGTCGCCGCCGGTCAAACCGTAGAGGCGGTGCCCGGCGGTTACTTCCTTGGCCGAGGCGGTGCGCGCGACCACGTCGGTGGCCATCTCGATGCGGGTACCCGTGATCTCGCCGACGTAGATCTCGACGATCCCGGTGGGATGGGCGAGCATCACCTCGATCTGGTTATCGGGCCGGGGTCGCCAGTACCCGGTTTCCGTGCCCAGCGGCGGGCCGAGCTGGCCCTCGTCGTCGAGCCGCCAGGTCCGGCTGGCGTAGATGAGGAACGGCTTGCCGTTGTGGCTGAAGCTGATCTCCTGGCCGAACCTGAACGACTCGATGGTCGGGTACCCGCCGATCCCGGCCCCTTCCCAGCGGCCAAGCAGGAACTCCAGCGGCGCGAGGTCAGGATGCGTCTCCACCGCGCCCCCCGGCCAGGTAGGCCCGCGCGGCCACGTACAGGAACCCGGCGGCGACGGCACCGAAGGTGCAAATCAGGATGGCAGCGCTCAACATGCCGTGCATAGGCCGCAGTGTACGGGCGCGGCGCCGCCCGCGCCCGCGCCGCGCCGGATCCTCGTACAGGCGTGCGCCCCCGCCCACACCCCCGCCGCGCCGGATCACCACCGGGCTACAGTTCTGCCATGGCAGAGCGCTCCCTGGTCATCAAGGTCACGGCGGGCAAGGACGACCCGGAACGCTGCAACCAGGCCTTCACGGTCGCCGCGGCCGCCGTCGCCAGCGGGGTCCCGGTGTCGCTATGGCTAACCGGTGAGTCCGCCTGGTTCGGCCTGCCCGGCCGCGCCGAAGACTTTTCGCTCCCCCACGCGGCGCCGCTCGCCGACCTGCTGGCCGGAGTGCTGGCCGCGGGCACGGTGACCGTCTGCACGCAGTGCGCCGCCCGCCGGGACATCACCACCGACGACCTGATCAGCGGCATCCGCATCGCGGGCGCCGCGACCTTCGTCGCCGAGATCATGGCCGAAGGCGCCCAGGCCCTCGTGTACTAGCCAGCGCGCTAACCGGGCTGGGCGGCCAGCCGCTCGCGGCGCAGGTTCAGGACCAGCTCCTCGTGCCGGGGGTCGATCGCCGGGAGGGTACCCGCGACCCAGCCGAGGAGCAGGTCGGCCAGGGCGGGGTTGCGGACCAGGGCCGGGCCGTGCAGGTAGGTGCCGAGGATCCGCCCGGAGTACGCACCCTCGGTCCCGTCCCCGTTGCCGACCCCGGTCAGCACGGTGGCCAGCGGCTTGACGTCGGGGCCGCGGACGGTGGTGCCCTGGTGATTCTCGAAACCGGTCAGGCGTTCCACGCCCAGCGCGGGATCGACGTCGGCCGTGATCTCGCCGACGCCCCGCCGCTGCCCCCGCCCGCTGCGCAGGTCGAGCAGCCCGAGCCCCGGGACCGGTTCCCCCTCCGACCCGCCGAACTCCGTGCCGATGAGCTGGTAGCCGGCGCAGACGGCGAAGACCACCGCCCCGCGGCTGACGGCGGCCGACAGGCCGCCGCCCGCCCGCAGCCGGCGGGCGGCGAGGACCTGCGGCAGGTCCTCGCCGCCGCCGAGCAGGTAAATGTCGCCGTCCACCGGGACCCGCTGGTCGGAATTGACCTCGGCTATCTCGACCCCGATGCCCCGCAGCCGCGCCCGGCGAGCCAGCACGAGCAGGTTGCCCCGGTCGCCGTACGTGCTGAGCAGGTCCGGGTAGACCCAGACGAGCCGGATAGCCGAGGGTCCTGAGCCGTGTCCGCGTTCCATCACCCTGCCCCGTTTCAGGCCGTCCGGCCGAGCACCGCGCGGATCTGCTGGAAGGCCGTGTAGTTGGCCAGGACGTCCATGGACGGGCTGCGGGCGAGATCCACCGCCTCATCAACCGTGCTGACGATGCGGAACGTCACCTCGTCCGCTTCCAGCCGGACCGCCAGGTCGAGCTGGCGCTCGCCGCCTACGAAGACCTGCCGCCCGCGCAGGCGGCGGTAATCCACGTCCCAGAGCCATGAGGTGTCTTTCCCGTCCGGCCCCTGCGCGTTCACCGCCAGCATGACCGGCACCGGGGCCGGCGCCAGGACGTCGAGCGCCTCGAGCCACCCGGCCGGATTCTTGGCCAGCAGCAGCCGCAGATCGCAGCCGCGCCGCTGCACCTGCGTGTACCGGCCCGCGACCGACCGGACCTGCTCGATCGCGCCGATCGCCGGCGTGACGCCGACCCCGAACACGTCCGCCACGGCGAGCGCGACCACCGCGTTGGACCGGTTGGCCCGGCCCGGCAGGATGAGGTCGAGCGTGCGGGACCGGCCGGTGGGGTCGATCACCTCGTCGCCGGCGAGCACCCAGCTGACGGGGGGGCGCCGGTTCGGGCATTCGCCGCAGTGCCAGTCGTCGCCGTCGCGCCGCAGATGCGACCCGCAGTTGGGGCAGCACCAGGAGTCGTCGTGCCATCGCTGGCCCGCCGCCACCCAGGTGACCCGGCGCGCCTGGCCGGCCGCCCACGCCACGAGCGGGTCGTCGGCGTTGGCGATGACCCGGCAGTCAGGTGCGCCGGCCAGGGCCGCCCGCCAGCGCCGCGCGAGCAGCCAGATCTCCGCGGCCCGGTCCATCTGGTCCCGGCTGAGGTTGAGCAGCGTCACCACCCGCGCGCCCGTCGCCTCCAGCACGGCCGGCATGTGCTTCTCGTCGACCTCGAGCACGGCCATGGTGGCATCCGGCGCCTTGGCCAGCGCGGACACCAGGCCGGCCTCCATGTTCGCGCCGAACGCGTTGGATGCGACCTGCTGCCCCAGCGTGCCGAGCGCGGCGGTGATGAGCCTGGTCGTGGTGGTCTTCCCGTTCGTCCCGGTAACCAGGACGATGCGGCGGCCGCGGGCCAGCAGGGCGAGCAGGTCCGGCTGCAGCCGCAGGCCGATGATCCCGCCGATGACGGATCCGTCGCCGCGGCCGGCCAGCCTGGAGGCGCGCCCGGCCGCGCCGCCCACCGTGGTGGCCAGCCGCGCACGCAGGGGAAGACCAGACCGGGAGGAATCCGGCGGCCCGAGATTGCTCATCGCGCTGATGCTATCCGGTCGCCGCGGGGATCAAGTCCGCGTACCAGGACGGCCTGATGATCCGGTGCGGCCAGGAGAGCACCACCTCCAGCCACCCTGGTTCCGACCCGGGCGCGCCAACGCCCATCATCCGCGCCGCGTAGCGCAGGCGCGCCTGCACGCTGAGCCCTATCGCCGCGGTCGCGAGGTCGACGTCGAAGCTCCCGCGGCCGTCCTCGCCGAGCAGCGCGACCCGCGCCGACCGCCGATTCCGCGCCGACTCCATGGACAGCGGATGCCGCTGAAGGCCGCCGAGGCGGTCCCTGACCCGGATGCCGGGCCAGTCCGGCAATCCGGCCAGGCCGAAGTCCAGGGGCGGCGCGATGTCGTCCAGGCCGATCGTGTCCCGTCCGAACGGGTTCAGCCGCTCGGTCTCGTGCAGCCACCGCAGCTGCGGGATGACCCACAGCTGCCCGGCGCGGAACGGTACGTCGGCCGAACCGTCCAGCATCCTGACCGCCACCGCGGCGGCGACCGACAGCAGGCCCCGCGGGTCGTAGTACCGCCGCAGCGCCGTCGCGCGCGTCGTCACCGCGACGTCGAGGATGGTGGCCAGCACGCACTCGCGGGTGCGTGGGCTGAGCGCCCGCCAGGCCGATCGCAGCTCGGGGGGTACCCGCGGCAGCGGCCTGCCGGTGAGGAAGGCGAGCACCAGCGTCTGCGCCCAGAGCCGGAGCCAGACCTGTCCATCCCCGTGCGCGAGCAGGTCGGCCGCGGACAGTTCGTAACCGTCGCACGGGCGGCGCTGCGTGCACTGGGCGCCGCACGCGGCCGACCTGCGCCCGCGCAGGACCTGCGTGCCGAGCTGCCCGGCCTGGCCGGAACCGGACGCGGCCGCGGCCTGCTCGGCCGGGCCGGGCGCGACGCTCCAGGATTCGCCGGCCACCACGACCTGTGCGCCGTGGGCGTGCAGGTCCTCCAGCATCCGCCTGAGCCATTCGGCGGCCAGCGGTCCCGGCCCGGGTCCGCCGGGCTCGGTCACGACGATGGCGAAGCGCGGGTCCAGCGCGGTCCGGCGGTGGTGCTCGCCGCCGCGGCGGCCGCCCCGCGCCGGGCCGCTCCCGTCGCGCCCGCGCAGCGCCTCCGCGATCCTGATCAGCAGCACGCCGGACAGGAAGAACTGCGCCGCGGAGTCGGCGAGGCCGCTGGCCAACAGCACGATGTCCCCCTTGAGCAGCCGCCCCGCGTCGGCGGGGTGCCCGCCCTCGAGGAAACGCCCCGCCGGCCCGGCCCAGAGGGGCTCCAACCTGGCCTGGACGAAGCCGCGAACCGCGGCCCGCGTGCTCCGGTCGTACCCGAGGTCCTCGGCGGCCGCCAGGACCGCGTGCCGCAGCTGGTGGAAGGCGGGGACGGCCGCCGGTGCCACCATGGCGGGCGGGGTCGCGCCGACCAGGGCGTCCCAGCCGGAGTTCGCGTACGCCCGCCGCAGCCCGGTCCTGATCGCGGTGGCCACCGGGTCCGGCAGCGCGAACGCCGCCTCGAACAGGCCTGCCACGCGGTCGGCGTGCGCCTGGACCGGATAGCCGCGCTCGGGTTCGAGCGGATTGACCATGACCGGGGGCACGCGCGGGTCCGTGAGGTCGATGACCACGGCGTCGCCCGCCGGGGCGGACCGGGCCTGCGCCGTTCTGCCGACAGATCCGTCCAGGGCCAACGCGAGCCACGGAACGCGCGCCGCCGTGAGCTCACCCAGCACCGCACCGATCTCAGCGCCCTGCTCCCGCGGCATAGTCACCCTGAGTGAATATCAGGTCACCGTCAGGTACGCCACCGATATCGGCACGTGCCCTACGAACGTCGCCTGCGCCAGTCCAGGCGCGGCGGCGGCGGCCCGAGGTTGGGCGGAGGACGGTCGTCGCCAGAACGCCAGGCCGCTGGCGCCGCGGGCGCCGTCTGCGCTTCGCCGCTTGGCGCGGGGCGCGGCGCCGGCGCGACCGCGGCGGGCTGGGCGCGGAATTCCTCGAGCGTCATCGCGGTCGCGGCGCTGAGCCCGCCGATGGCGGGATTGGCGTCGGCCATGACGACCTGGCGCCCGGCCGGACCCGCGTAGGTGATGATCATCGCGCTGGCCGGCAGCTGCTGGAGCTGGTGCTGCTCGATGAGGAATTCCCTGGATCGCTGCAGCCCGAGGGCGAGCGATTCGCTGTCGCCCGTCGCCGTGGACGTGGTCATCCCCCACGCGGTACTGGAGTTGACGCCTGCGCTGACCGATTCGCTCACGCCGCTGCTGCGCGACGCGCCGTCCTGGGCGCTGCGGGAGAAACTGGCCGGCCAGGGCCCCTGGCCCGCCCAGCCCGACCCGGTGCCGCGGGTCGTGCCCTCGCTGGCCGACCACGAGTCGGCGACCGAGCTCACCGAGCCCGTGGTGCTGGTGTACGTACCCGCCGTGGTGTCCGTCACCGAGAGCCCCACCGTCTCGGTGAGCTGGGCGAGCACGAACCGGTGCTCGGTGCCCAGCTGTTCGCTGGCGGCCTTGGCCTCCTCGGCGTTGCCGAGCCGCATGAATGCCACCGCCGCGTTCCCGCGCCCCAGGCGCTGCCTGACGTGCGGCGGGATGGAGCGGTAGGCGAGGACGAGCCCGGTGCCGGTGCTCTCGCACGCGTCGCAGAGCCGGTCGAGGGTATCGCCGCGCAGCCGGTCCGCGCCGAGCACGACGAGCGTGTGCTGCCACGGCGGGACCGGCTCGGCTCCGCGCAGCTCGTGCGTCAGCGCCACGGTCAGGTAGGTACTGAGAACTTTGCCGTCCAGCACGCCCGCGCTCCTGCTTACCGCGACCACGCGGAGCGGGCTGCGGGGCAGCGGCACGAGCGCCGTGCCCATGGCTGCCAGCCTGCGCAGCTGGGACTCCAGGACCCAGGCCCGCTCGACCACCACCCGGTCGGTGGCGCCGCGGCCGAACATCGCGGTGAGCGTGTCGACCTGCCCGGCCGTGATCAGCCCCGCGGCTACGTCGTCCCGCGGGTCGCCGATCTGGGCTAGCGCGCGCAGCGCGGCCGTGACGCTGGCGATCCTCGCCGTGCCGCCGAGCACGTCGATGACCCGCTCGAGGATGGCGTGGTCGAACGAGAGGTCGCGGGTGGAGCCCTGGTCTTCGGTGACGCTGACCGCCAGCGACAGCACGTCCGCCTGAGCCTGGGTGCGCAGTCCCGCGCCGAGGTCGAGCCGGGGCAGGTCCCCGGGTAGCACCCAGACCAGCGGGTCGATGCCGCGGGTCCGGGCGAACGCGATCAGGTCCTGGGCGGCTGAGCCTTCGGACAGGTCGAGGACCGTGACCTCGGCGCCGGCCGCCAGCCGGGGCGCGGCCACCGTGGTGAGCATGGCGGCCCAGCCCGAGAGCGTGCCGCCGGCGACGTCCACGCGGTGGATCCCGCCCGGCGGGCACACGGCGTACCAGCGCTTCTGGTGCTCATAGGCAAAGCGCTGGGACTGCCAGTCGCGGACCCGCCTGGCGTGCTCGGCCTGCCCCGCGAAGAGCTGGCCTTCCTGGGCCTCGCGGATCCGGTCGATCCGGTCCTGCTCGTCAGCCGTCCTCGCTCGCAGGGCGCGCTCACCCTGCCAGATGGCGTATCCGCTGACGGCCGCGATCAGCACGCCGCAGATCACGCCGAGCCCGGCCACCAGGTCGTTCAGCCAGCCGGCCGCTCCCAGGGCGATCGCCGCGACGACGATCGTCACGGCGATGACGAACGCCGCCCGCAACGGCCGGTTGAGCAGGTTCTCCTCGCGCCGCTGAGCCGCCGCCCAGTCCGGGCTGAGCCGTTCCTGCTCCGGCGGGACGGGCCGGCGCGGCGGCGGCCCGGGCTCGGGAAATGGCGTTGCGTACTGCCAGCCCAGGCAGAGGCGCTCAGCCGGGCGCGAGTGTCACGGGCGCTCCCCGGGGGACCGGCGGATCCGGGCCGGGACGGCCACGGCGCGACGGTACCAGCCGCGGCGGGTCCTTGACCGCGAGCACGAACTCACCGTCGCGCAGCGCGGCCGGATCGACCGCGGCCGCGGCGAGCTGCCGCGCCAGCGACGCGTTGGTCATCCGGTGGACCACCAGCACGTTGGTCAGGTCGGCCAGCTCGCCCGCCACCTGCGCGGCGTGGTAACGGCGAGCACCGGCAGCCCCGTACCGGGCCGCGGGCGATCATGTCCGTCACGGAACCGGCCGGCATCGAGCCGCATTCGGTCAGCCAGACGATCCCGTCGCCGTCGACGTCCGATCCGGGCAGCGCTTCGCCCGCCGCCAGCAGGTCCTGGCAGACCAGCCGGGTGAGCATGACCGAGGCGGCCTCCTGCGGCGCACCGCCGAGGCAGAACAGCGACCGCGCCGCGCTCGGTCACCGCGCGGCCGCAGGTCGATCTCCCCGGCCGCGCCCTGGGCGGACGGGCGCAGCCACCGGCCGAACGCCGACGCCCGCAGCTCACGTAGTTGCCGGGCGAGCTGCGCGGTGGTCGCGGGCTCGGCCAGCAGCAGGCTGACCGATACGCGGGTCCGCTCGGCGAGCACGTCGCGCCGGGGGTAGCTGGCCGGCACGTGCTCCACGCGCGCCCGCAGCGCGGACGGGTTGAGCAGGTGGATGATCTCGTCGAGGACGGGAACCCGCGGGTCACCGGTCGCCACGTCGATCAGCTCGAAGACGTCTTCCAGGTACGCGGCGCAGCTGCGCCGGTACTGGCTGCCCGGTCCCTCCCAGCTGATCATGCCCATGATCAGCTGCGGCCCGGTGCGCGGGATCGCCGTACCTGAACGGCTCGTAACAGGCCGGTCCGGTTCGCGCGTCAGCGAGGTCCTGGCCTGAGCCCGCGTGGCCGAACACCTGCAGCGGCGTCCCCGCCGCGGCGCACACCGCAGCCAGCCGGCGCGGCACACCAGGGTCGGCCGTGAGGTCCACCGCGAGCACCGGCTTGCGCCGCCGCACCGCGGCGTGTACGAGCTGAAAGCTGGTGGTGAGCACGTCCGCCTCGGCGGAGCCGCACACGCCGACTCCGCCGGCCGCCTCCGACCAGGACACCGCGACCGGGGCGCCGGATCCCGCCGCCACTCCGAGGCAGCCGCCGTCCCTGGTCACGACGCCGCCCGCCCGGATGGCCCGCCTGGTCGCCGCGCGGCGCAGGGCCGCCAGCAGCCCGGGGCGGGCGGACGGCAGGTTCGGCTCGTCCGTGTGCAGCCAGCTCACCCAGCCGACGAGCGCCGCTTCGGCGGAGCCGGCCAGGATGGCCAACGGTAGTTGCCGCGGCAGCCAGCTGCCGATCCCGGCGAACGCGGCGCCCAGGTGCAGCAGGTGGGGCCCGCCGGCGCCCAGGTAGCGGACCACCCGGGCGGGACCGTCGGCGAATCCGGCCGCCGCCACCCGCGGCCCCGCCGCCAGCGTCCAGGCCGTCCCGACGGCCGCCGGGGCCAGGAGCCACGACAACCGCCACCTGGTGACCTTGGTGACCAGCCAGAAGATGATCGCGAGGACGAGCGTGAGCTGCGCGAACACCGCGTGCGCCAGGATGATGAGGACCGCGCAGGCGGCCACGATCTCGCCGCGGCGAGGTAGGCCCCTCGGGATGAGGTATCGAGCACGCCGTGGCATCCGTTCCGCCTCTGCTGCGACCCTCCGGCATCTCGATAATAAGGGCGCGGCGGCCGAAATAAGGGCACGGTGACCGATGCCTCGGCCGTGTCGATCGCGACCCGGAACAATTCCGGTTTCAGCATCACCACGGTGAGCCCGCCCGGGCCCTCTGTGCCTGAGTCGTCGAACCTGATCGTCACGCTGGTCACCGGCTGGCCGGGCGACAGCCGCAGGCTGCGGGCCACCGCGGGCTGAGGCGGGCTCATCTCCACGCTCACCGCGACCGCCAGCCTGGCGGTCAGCCCCGCGCCGAAGGACGAGAACTGCTCGTCGGATTCCGGATAGGAGTCCGTATCCTGATCGGCCGCCGAGTCGTGCAGGTAGGCGGTGGACACGGCGGCGGGGTCGCCCGCGGCCGACCACACGCAGCGGATCACGCGGATCGGCGCGCCGGTCGGCAGGCCGAGCGCCCAGGCCACGTCCTGCGGCGCCTCGCGCCGCGAGACGTGCCGGGAGTGGCAGGTGATCGCGCCGCCCATGGGGTCCAGGCGCGTGCTGAGCCCGCCGACCCCCTCGATGGGGATCCAGTAGTCGGCCGGACTGGCCCGGTACAGCTGGCCGTCGGGCAGCCGCCGGACCAGCGATCGGCGGGCGAGATCGGTGATGGCGGCGTCGATCTCGGTCAGGCTGACGTTGTACCGTCTGGCGAGCGCGCTGCGCCGCGGCAGCCGCCAGCCCGGCTCGCGGTGGACGAGCGCCGCCGCCATCCGGTCGGCCAGCACGCCCGCGGCCCGGACCGGCGCCGCGGTCGGCGGGTCCGTTCCCTCCGGGCCTCTCTCAGCTCCACGCGGCGTCGCCTGAGCGAGCGGCGAGGCAGGCTGTTCGGGAATCGGACCGTCACGTCCCATGGCGTCCGCGGTCACGCGTCAGCCCTTGATCTCGGCGATCTGCGCCTGGGACAGGCTGACGACCGATGACGGCAGCGGCTGAAAGTTCACCTGCGCCAGCTCGGAGGTTCCGCTCGAGATCGCCCAGTCGAGGAATGCCCGCAGGTCCCGCGCCTTCGTGGCGCTGGATTGCGAGATGTTCACGATGGCGTACTCGTAGTTGATGATCGGGTAGGCCTCCGCGCCCGAGCTGTTGATCAGGGAGAAGACCTCATTCGCCGGCGTGTTGGTGAAGCTGGCCAGGGCCGCCTGGATCGTTCTTGGGGTCGGCAGTACGTAGTTACCCGAGGGATTGCCGAGCTCAGCCTCGCCCTCCCCGGCCGCCGTGACCTTCGACAGGTAACTGACGCCGATGTAGCCGACGGAGCCGGGGGCGGACGCGACGCTGCTGACGACCGCACCGCTACCCGACGCGCCGATCTCACCCGGCTGGCCGGGCCACGCGACCGTGGTGCCGATGAGCGAGGAGCTCCAGTCGATGGAGTCCTGGGCGTTGAGGTACGAGGTGAACAAGAACGTGCTACCCGAGCTGTCGGCCCGGTGCACGAGCACGATCTTGGTACCGGGCAGCTTGACACCGGGGTTGACGGACGCGATCGCCGGGTCGTCCCAGGCGGTGATCCTTCCGGAGAAGATCCGCGCCAGTACGCTGCCGTTGAGCTTGAGGTGCGTCGACGGGCTGACTCCCGGGATGTTGTAGATCACCATGAGCGCGGCGACCGCCAGCGGAATGTTGACCAAGGCCGGATCCTTGGTCATGTCGGCCGGCGACAGGTACGCGTCGGACGCGCCGATATCGGTCGTGCCCGCCGCCGCGGAAGAGATGCCCACGCCCGACGAGGAACTCGCGGAACGGAGGGTCACCTGCGAGAACTGCGAATGGTAGGCCGCTCCCCACAGGGGGAACAGCGGCGCCATGAGTGAGCTGCCTGTCTCCGACAGGGTTCTGCGGCCCGGACGCGGGCGACGACTGAACTGATGCTTCGCCAGGGGACGTTGCGGCGGGCGCGGACCCCGATGAGGACGAGGAGGCACTCCCGCTGCAGGCCGCCAGGGCGACGGTCGAGGCGAGGGCGATCATGGCCAGGGCGCGCTTGCCCGCATGGCCGCAGGCGCGAAGACCGGACGCTCTGTACGGCGCAGGGAGTTTTACCGCCACCGCGTACTCCTTCAGTATTCGCACGCGCGATCCGTATGGCCTTGTTCCGTCTCGGGCAGTTACCCGCGGCTCCCTTCGCCTGCGCGCATCACGACGTGCCACCTCCGCGTGCCCGCCCGAAGCGCGGGTGGCACGGTCGGTCTGTCCACGCCCATTGATATGCACTTCAGATGAACGAAACACCAACGAACAGACGGCCTCTTGATGTCATATGGGTTAACAAAGGACCGGGCAAGGATATGCGCAAGCGCTGCGGACCAGTTGTCGCGGCCGCTCGGCGCCCCACGCGACGGCAAGCCGAACGAGAGCAGCAGGGTGACGGCAACCCAGTGGTCGCGCTCGAACTCTCGGTCATCCTGATCGGCCGACGGCCGCCCGTTGGACCTGCTGAGCGCGCCGACCCTAACCCGCCAGCAGACTGGCCGCGGGAACCTGGGACACCAGAACTTAACCTCTTAACTCCCATTTGTCCACCGTACATTTACCCGTAATTACCGTCGGCGCGGCCAAACTGGACTGGCGCACCGCGGTTGCAGGCTGACCGGGCCGTCCGGGCTGCGCTCGTTGTGGCTGGAAACATATAAACCCGTAAGGAGTACCCGATATGCGACTTCCACACAGACGGCAGCTCACGACAGCGGGGGTCGCCGCCGTGGCGACAGTTCTGTCCCTCGCGGCATGCTCCTCCTCGAGTTCCTCGTCGAGCAGCAGCTCATCGTCGACCGGCGCGCCCGCCTCCAGCAGCAGCCGCCGCCGCCGCCCTCAGCGGCACTCTCGACGGGAGCGGATCGACGCTCCAGGAGACCTATCAGGAGGCGGCCATCTCGGCCTTCAAGTCGGTCCAGTCCGGCATCACGGTCACCTACGGTGCCGGCGGCTCGGGCAAGGGGCGGTCGGACCTGGCCTCGGGGGTCGTCCAATACGCGGCCTCGGACTCGCCGATCCCCGCCGCCCAGCTGTCGAGCTTCAACGGCAAGACTGTGCTCTACTTCCCTGACGTGATCGCCCCGGTCACGGTCTCGTACAACCTGCCAGGTCTCAGCAAGACGCTGCAGCTGTCGGCGCCGGTCATCGCGAGCATCTTCCAGGCCAAGATCACGACGTGGAACAACCCGGCGATCGCGGCGGATAACCCCGGTGTCACTCTGCCCAGCACCGCGATCACCATCGCCCGCCGCTCGGACTCCTCGGGCACCACCCAGAACTTCACCCAGTTCCTGGTCGATGCCACAGGAGACGGATGGACGCTCGGCAGCAGCTCGACCATTAACTGGCCCGCCGCCAGCCGCGGCGGCAGCGGCAACAGCGGGGTGGCGTCGATCATCCATTCCACTCCCGGGGCCATCGGGTACGTGGACTACTCCGACGCCAAGGCGACCAACCTGACCTTCGCTTCGATCAAGAACGAGGCCGGCGACTACGTCGCGCCGTCGGTGGCGGCAGCCTCCGCCGCCGCCAGCCAGGTCACCGTCAAGACCAACCTGACGTTCAGCGCGATCTGGGCGCCCGGCGCTACCTCGTACCCGATCACCGCTCAGTCGTGGGTTCTGGTTTACGAAACTCAGGCGAGCGCGAACACGGCCAAGTTGCTCCAGGCGTGGGTCGGTTACCTGCTCGGAGCCGGCCAGTCCCTGTTGCCCGGCCTGGGCTTCGCGCCGCTGCCCGCCAGCATTGACGCGATGGCCAAGACGCAGATCGCCATGATAGGCATGTAGTGAGTGTCGTAATGCAAGCAGATCAGATCGGCTCGTCGTCGTGAGCACTGCGGCGCGGGCGGATCCGGCCGTCCCGGCCGGATCCGCCCCAGCCCTGTCGCAGCGGCGGCCGCTCGGGGACCGCGGCTTCCAGGTCCTCGCGCTCGGGGCCGGCCTGCTGGTGCTGGTGATCCTGGTCTTGATCGCCGTCTCGACCAGCCAGCAGGCCACGTCGTGGTTCAGCGCCGAGGGCCTGAAGATCTTCACGAACACCTGGAACCCGTCGGCCAACGACTACGGCGCGCTGGCCTTCATATACGGCACGGCCATCACGGGGATCATCGCGCTCGTGATGGCCGTCCCGGTCAGCATAGGCATCGCCCTGCTGCTGACCGAGGTCGTGCCGTACCGGTGGTCGCGGCCGATCGTGTACGTGATCGACCTGCTGGCCGTGGTTCCGTCCGTGGTCTGGGGCCTGTGGGGGATCCTGGTGTTCGCGCCCTGGCTCCAGGGTATCTACACCTCGATTGCCTCGGGCGTCAAGGGCATCCCGGTGCTGGACAACCTGTTCGGACAGCCCGTGAGCGGGGCCTCGTTCTTTACCTGCGGCATCATCCTGGCCTTCATGATCACGCCGATCGTGACCTCGCTGTCACGTGAGGTCATCGCGACGGTGCCGGCCATCGACAAGGAGGGCGCGTACGCGCTGGGCGCCACCCGGTGGGAGATGATCCGCGGCGCCGTCTGGCCGCACAGCCAAGGCGGCGTCGTCGGGGCGGTCCTGCTCGGCCTGGGCCGGGCGATGGGCGAGACGATCGCCGCCGCGCTGGTGATCGGCTCGTCGCCCGCGATCACGTCGCACCTGTTCGCTCCCGGCTATAACATGCCCTCGGTCATCGCGAACGAGTTCGGCGAGGCCTTTGGCGTGCAGCGCGCCGGGCTGATGGGGATCGGCGTGCTCCTATTCGTCTTTACGATCATCATCAACCTCATTGCCCGCGGGATCGTGGAGCGTTCCGCCCGGCGAAAGCGGGGTGCCTGATGGCCATCGTCGCCGAACCGCAGGGCAAGCCCGACCTGCGGGAGCCGTCGGGCTGGCGGCGCTCCAGCAACCGCATCGTGACCGTCCTGATGGTGCTCTCGTTCGTGGTTGTGCTCGTCCCGCTGGGGTTCGTCCTGGTCACCGTGATCGCCAAGGGCGCCTCGATTATCAGCTGGTCCTTCCTGACCAGCGGGATCCCGTCGAACACAGCGCCCGCAAACGTGGGCGGAATGGGGCCGGCGGTACTCGGCACGATCGAGATCACGGCCCTGGCCACGGTCATGGCCGTGCCGCTCGGCATTCTGGGCGCGATCTACCTCAACGAGTACGGCGGCAATCGCGTACTGGCGCGGCTCATAGGCTTCTTCAGCGACGTGATGACGGGCGTGCCTTCGATCGTGATGGGCCTGTTCATCTTCTCGATCTGGGTGCTGCACTTCGGCTTCTCGGGCCTGGCCGGCGCCTTCGCCCTCGGCTGCCTGATGCTGCCGATCGTGATCCGCTCCACCGTTGAGATGCTGAAGCTGGTCCCGGACTCGCTGCGCGAGGCAAGCTACGCCCTGGGTGCCACCAAGGCCCGCGTGACGCTCACGGTGGTGTTGCCGGCGGCGATCGGCGGAATCGTCAGCGGCGCGCTACTCGCCGTGGCCAGGGCTGCGGGTGAGACGGCGCCGCTAATCTTCACCGTCCTCGGGGGGGCGCCGTTCTCGGCGAATCCGAACGTGTTCAGTGGTGCCGACAACGCGCTGCCCTTCCAGATCTTCTCGAACGCGTCGTCGCCGTATACCGGCGCGCAGGCCCGCGGCTGGGGGGCGGCGCTCACGCTTATCGCGATGGCTTTCATCCTCATGATCGTGGCCCGCCTCATCACCGCACGATTCGCCAGATATTCCCGCTAGGAATGTCTCACCAGAAAGTCGCGCTAGGAAGACTATGGAACAGTCAGACCAGAACGTCGCCACCAATATCCCGCTGCCTCCGCCCCAGGTGCGGACGACGCCGGGTGCAGCCGCGTACGATACGCCGGGCGCACAGGTCTTCGATACGAAGAACGTCTCGTGCTATTACAGCTCCTTCCGAGCCGTCACGGACGTCTCGCTGTCCATATACGAGCACGAGATCACGGCGTTCATCGGCCCGTCCGGGTGCGGCAAGACGACGGTGCTGCGGACGCTGAACCGCATGAACGACCTCGTGCCGGGTGCTCGCGTCGAGGGCGACGTGCAGTACCGCGGGGAGTCGCTGTACGCCCAGGGTGTCTCCCCGATCGCCGTGCGGCGGCGCATCGGCATGGTCTTCCAGAAGCCGAACCCGTTCCCGAAGTCGATCTACGACAACGTCGCCTACGGGCCGCGCATCAACGGCGAGCGCAACAAGGGCAAGCTGGACGAGATCGTCGAGCGCTCGCTGCGCCAGTCCGCGCTGTGGGACGAGGTGAAGGACCGCCTGGGAAAGTCGGGCCTGGGCTTGTCCGGCGGGCAGGCCCAGCGACTGTGCATCGCCCGCACGCTCGCCGTCGAGCCGGACGTCGTGCTCATGGACGAGCCCTGCTCGGCGCTCGACCCGATCGCGACGGGCAAGATCGAGGACCTGATGCACGAGATCAAGTCGCGGTACACCATCGTCATCGTCACGCACAACATGCAGCAGGCCACCCGGGTCAGCGACCGCACCGCCTTCTACTCTGTGCTCCGCGACGAAATAAGCGATACCCGCACGGGCGTCCTCGTCGAGTACGGCCGGACCGAGCAGATCTTCCAGGACCCGCAGGACAGCCGCACCCAGGCCTACGTTACCGGCCGGATGGGCTGAGCCAGCCCATAGACCCGCCTGAGCGCAGGAGCATAGATGCCCGGAATCATCGTCGGTGTGGACGGCTCGGATCATTCGCGCTATGCCCTTCGCTGGGCGATTCAGGAGGCCGTGCTGCGCCATGTCCCGCTGACCGTCATTACCGTCCGCCCGAACCCAGTTCGCCCGGCTACGACGATCTACTGGGGTCTGCACACCTCCCCTGAGAACAGGGATACCGAGGATCTCGCGGCACAGAAGGCGCTCCAGGAATTCGTGGACCAGGTGGCGGGCGAAGATCGGCGGGATGGTGCCTGAGGTGACCGTGAGCGTGGCTACGGGAAATCCGGCAGAAGAACTCGTCAGGGCCTCGCGTAACACGGACATGCTCGTCGTGGGATCCCGGGGCATTGGCGGGTTCGGCAGGCTCATGATCGGTTCGGTGAGCAGCCAGGTCACGCATCACGCGGAGTGTCCCGTCGTGGTCGTCCCCGGACTGCACGAGCCCTCATAGGGGTCTTAGGGTTCGGGATCCGGCCAGGTAGGTCAGTCGACGGGCGATTGGGATCCGGCCAGGTAGATCACGCGGCGGGCGATGTTGACGGCGTGGTCTCCGAGGCGCTCGTAGAACCGCGCCACCAGCGTCATCTCCATCGTCACTGGTAGTGCCATCCCTCCCGAAGCCAGCTCAGCTATCAAGCTGGCGTGAAGCTCGTCCATCTCGTCATCACGTTCATCCAGCGCGACCGCGGCGGAACGGTCCCGCTGGTACCAGGAGTCCGCAGCCTGGCGCCACATGTCGGATACGAGGTTGCCCATTCGCTCGACGAGCCCTCGGGTGCGCGGCGAGAGGTCGTCGCTGAGAATGTGGTTGGCCCGAGAGGCGATATCCATGACGAGGTCGTGGGAGCGCTCGAGTTCGGGCGCGATTCGCAGCACGGACAGCAAGAAGCGCAGGTCTGAAGCGACGGGCGCCTGCAGCAGGATCTCTCGGTTGACCAGTTCCTCGATCTGCAGGTAGAGGGCGTCGATGGCCTGCTCCCGTTCGGCCAGCATCTGGAGAACCTCGTTGTTGCCGCTGAGCAGCGCCTGGGTCGCCCCGGGCAGGTCCTCGGCGACCATGGCAAACAGTTCAATGACCTTGGCTTCGATGGCTTGCAGGTCACGTTCGAATTCCTGCCGACGCTCGACCATGCTCAAAGCCTACTGGGCGCCTTACTAGCACTCCAGGCCCGGACGTCCTGGACTGCGGAGCTGGACGCGGTGCGCCAGGGCCTCGATGGCCCCGAACACCTGGGGTTCTCCAGCAGGACGAGCTTGAGCGGCGGCCCGGGGATGGCGAAGTTCGCGTACCCGGGGCCTGCGCTTGGCCGGTCCGGTGCCGAACAGCTTGGTGTAGAAGCTGACGGCCTCATCGATGTCGTTGACGTTCAGCGCGAGCTGGACCCTGGACATAATGGCCTCCCAAGGCATTGATGTCCATCTATATCTAAATCATGAGCAGCTTGCCGTAAGATATCGATCTCTGTCAATATGGCTGTGTGCCTAATCCCCTGATGGTGCTCAGCCCGGCGGAGACGGCCGCCTGCTGTGCGCCGTTGTCCGCCGAGCCGCTGACCATGGAGCAGGCCGATCAGGTGGCGCCGCTGCTGAAGGCGCTGGCCGACCCGGTGCGGCTGCGGCTGCTGTCCCTGGTCGCTTCCCGCGAGGGCGGCGAGGCGTGCGTGTGCGACCTGAACGACGCGTTCGACCAGTCGCAGCCGACGATCAGCCACCACATGAAGGTGCTGCATGAGGCCGGGCTGGTGGACCGGGACAAGCGCGGCGTGTGGGTGTACTACCGGATCCGGCCGCAGGCCCTGGCCGCCCTGGGCGCCCTGATCGGCTGCCCGCCGCTGTAGGCGCCCGGGTCCGCGCTTCCCAAACCAGGGTCAGCGTGCTGGGGCAGGCCAGCAGGGTCAGCGGGTTGCGGCCAGGCGCGGTGCGAGGCGCTGGACGCGGTAGCCGAGCTCGGCGAGTGCCGCGTCGAAGCTGGCCGGGTCGCCGGCCGGGACCGGGTCCGGTACCGACCAGTGCACCGCCAGGGCCTCGCCGAGTTCCTCGTGGGCCACGTCGCACACCGTGACCACGAGGTCGCCCTCGCGCCGGACCTCGCTGATGTGGCGGGGCCGCAGCCGGGGAAGCGGCAGGCGGTTGCGTCCGGCAGCGGCGATGGCGCCGGGATCGATCGCCGCCGCGGGATGGGTGCCGGCCGATACGGCCGGGACGGTGCTGGCCCGGCGCCATAGCGCGGCGGCCAGGTGCGAGCGCGCGGAGTTGGCGGTGCACACGAACAGCACCCGCAGCGCCGCGCGGGCCGTGGGCGCGGCGAGGGTGTCCAGGGCTCCGGGGACCAGCTGGAGGTAGGTGCGGCGGCGGTCGCCGTCGGAGCGGCGGCGGGTAATGATCCCGGCTTGTTCCAGCACGTGCAGGTGGTGCGCGAGCAGGTTGGACGGCATGGCCAGCAGGGCGGCCAGCTCGGACGGGGACGCGTCCCCCGCCAGCAGCGTGTCGGTGATCTGCAGCCGGGCAGTGTCGGAAAGCGCGGCATGCAGAACCGCACGCCGCTCCAGCCCAGAGATTCGATCAGCAGACATTGACTCATTCTTGACTGAGCTACAGTGCTCTGTCAAGATAGCCCCGTGACCGGTGCACCCGTCCCGCTCCTGCGGCGGCTGACCGCGGAGTTCCTGGGCAGCGCCTTCCTGGCCGCGGTGGTGATCGGCGCCGGGATCGCCGCGCAGCGGCTGTCCCCGGCCCAGACCGGCCTTGAGCTGCTGGAGGACGCGGCGGCGACCGCGGCGGGGCTGTTCGCGATCATCTTGATGTTCGGCCCGGTCTCCGGCGGTCACTTCAACCCAGTGGTGTCCTTCACCGATGCCGCCTTCGGCGGGCTGTCCTGGCGGGACGCCGCGGCCTACCTGCCCGCCCAGGTGGCCGGGTGCACCGGCGGGGCGGTGATCGCGAACCTGATGTTCGCCCTGCCCGCGGTCAGCATCTCGGCCAAGCACCGGGCCACGCCCGCCCACTTCCTGGGCGAAGTCATCGCCACCCTGGGGCTGCTGCTGGTGATATTCGCGCTGGCCCGGTCCGAGCGCAGCCGATCTGCCCCGGCTGCCGTGGGCGCCTATATCGGCGCGGCGTACTGGTTCACCTCCTCCACCAGCTTCGCCAACCCGGCCATCACCATCGGCCGCATGTTCACGGACACCTTCGCCGGGATCGCCCCGTCGTCGGCACCGAGCTTCATCGGCGCCCAGATCCTCGGCGGCGCGCTGGCCATCGGGGTCATCAAGGCGCTGTACCCCGCCATCACGCCGGAAGACGCCGCCGACATCATCGTCCCCCACGACAGCGACACGACCCGGGCCGCGCGTGACGGCGTACCACCGTCCGCGGTCCGGCCGACCGGCCCGGCCGGGCCCCGCTGACAGACACATCGGAGGGAACCTGCCATGCACGTGGTCATGATCGGCGGCAGCGACGCGGGGATCAGCGCCGCGCTGCGGGTCCGCGAGCTGGATCGGCACGCCGAGGTCACGGTGGTCCTGGAGGACGCGTACCCGAACTTCTCCATCTGCGGCATCCCCTATTACCTATCCGGCGAGGTCACCCACTGGCGCAACCTGGCCCACCGCACCATCGCCGACCTAGAAGCAGCCGGGATGCGGCTGCGGCTGGACACCACCGCGCGGCGCATCGACGTGCCCGGCCGCAAGCTCCTGATCACCACCACCGACGGCGGCGGGGAACTGCTCGGCTACGACAAGCTCGTCATCGGCACCGGCGCCGTCCCGGTCCGACCCCCGATCGGCGGCCTGACCGGGACCGATGCCCTGGGCCCCGGCGATGGGGTGCACCTGCTGCACTCGATGGGCGACACCTTCGCCGTCATGGCCACCCTGGAACAGGCCGCCCCGGCCAGCGCGGTCATCGTCGGCGCCGGGTACATCGGCCTGGAAATGGCCGACGCCCTGACCATCCGCGGCCTGCAGGTAACCCAGATGGAACAGCTGCCCGAGGTTCTGCCTACCGTCGACTCGGAGCTGGGCGCCCTAGTCCACGCCGAACTGGCCGGGCATGGCGTCGAGGTCCTGACCGGCACCACTGTCAGGCAGATCAGCCGCACCCCGGCAGGCCAGCCCGGCCGGCTGCACGTCCAGGCCACCGCAGCCGACGGCACGGCCGTGACCCGCGCGGCCGACATGGTCCTGGTCGTAGTCGGCGTCCGTCCCGAGGCCGCCCTTGCCGCCGAAGCCGGGGCCAGGCTCGGCGTCAGGGGCGCGATCGCGGTCGACCCCGGTATGCGGACCAGCCTGCCGGACGTATTCGCCGCGGGGGACTGCGTGGTCACTCATCACCGGCTGCTCGGGGTGACCTACCTGCCGCTGGGGACCACGGCCCACAAGCAGGGCCGGGTCGCCGGTGAGAACGCGCTCGGCGGGAACCGGGCCTTCGTGGGCAGCCTGGGCACCCAGGTGGTGAAGATCTTCGACCAGGCCACCGCCCGGACCGGACTGCGCGACCACGAAGCCGAAGCGGCCGGGTTCGACCCGGTCACTGTCGCATCGCAGGCCGATGACCACAAGGCCTACTACCCTGGCAGCCACCGCATCACCATGCGGGTCACCGGTGACCGTACCACCGGGCGGCTGCTTGGCCTGCAGCTGTTCGGGCACCGGCACGCCGAGATCGCCAAGCGCATCGACATCGCCGCCACGGCCATCTTCAACGACATGACCGTCGACGCGGTCAGCGACCTCGACCTGTCCTACACCCCGCCGCTCGGCAGCCCCTGGGAAGCAGTCCAGATGGGCGCCCAGGCGTGGCTCCGGGCCACCCAGCGGCCCTAACCCGCCCCGGATCTTTAAGCAGAGGAAAACCCATGTCAGGGCACAACAGAGGGCCCGGCCTTCAGCCACACCACACAATGCCCACAGCCATCAGGGCCGCCGCTGCCGCGATCATCCTCCTCGCCCTCGGCGCATGCAGCAGCACGACCACCACAAGCGCCACGGTCAGCGCTGGCCCCATCGGCGGGCCGGGCACCCTCACCGGGGCGGGTTCGACGTACGTCGCCCCGTTCCTCGCCCTGGCCTTCGCCAAATACCATCAGCTGCACCCTGCGGTCACCGTGAACTATTCCGCCGTGGGCAGCAGTGCGGGCATCGCCGCGATCAGCACCCAGCAGGTCGATTTCGGTGCTTCCGACGTGCCCATGAACGCCAGCGAGCTAGCCGCCGCTAAGGGAGGCCCGGTCACCCAGGTGCCCGACGCCCTGGGCGCCGAAGGCATCGCCTACAACCTGGATCTCCCGGCGGGGACCCGGTTGCACCTGACCGGCCCGGTCATCGCGGCCATCTTCCTCGGGCAGATCACTCACTGGAACGACCCGGCCATCACCGCTCTCAACCCCGGCCTGACCCTCCCGGTCGCGCCGATCACCGTTGTGCACCGCTCTGATGGCAGCGGCACCACCTACATCTTCAGCAACTACCTGTCTAGCGTCGACCCCACCTGGGCGGCCAAGGTCGGTACCGGCAAGACGCTCAACTGGCCGGTCGGGGAGGGCGCCGAAGGCAACGGCAGTGTGACCTCCACGGTGTTCCGCACCCCGTGGTCCATCGGATACGTCGAGCAAGCATATTCCCAGGGCCTGCTCCTGCCATTCGCCGAAATCCGCAACCAGGCCGGAAACTACGTCCTCCCGACCACCCAGACCATCGCCGCCGCCGCCGCCCAGAAACCCGACATCACGCCGACCGACTTTTCCATCGTCAACCAGCCCGGTGCCAGCAGCTACCCGATCAGCGGATACAGCTGGGCCCTGATCTACACCCACCAGCCCAGCCAGGCCACCGGGCAGGCCCTGGTCACCATGCTCGACTGGCTCACCCACGACGGCCAGGCCTACGCCGCCGCGAACCTCTACGTGCCCCTGCCGCCCCAGGTCCGGCAACTCGCCCTCACCATGCTCCAGCAGGTCACCGGCCCCAGCGGGGCACACTTCTCAAGCTGACCAGGAACTCAACTTGAACGGTCCAGGTCAGCGTGGCGCTCCCCGCCGAAGGCCGCCCGGAAGGAGCCCAGGCATGCCGCTGTCGTCGTACCTCACCAAGCCGCTTTCCCGGCGGGGTCGGCTAGTACGGCACCGGAAGGAGGTCCGAGCATGTCACTGCCCTCGTGGCTTAGCAAGCTGGTCAGATGGCTGCGGGCCGGGTATCCCCAAGGGGCCCCGCGTCACAGCTACGTCCCCCTACTGGCGCTTATGCCCAGCAAGGCCGTCGAGGTTGAGGATCTGCGGCAGGCCGGCGAAAGATCCGCTACCGCACATCCGCCGACACCGCGCAGGCACTGCGGAGCCGTAGAGAGAACCTAACGTCGGACGCCGGGAAGTGCGGCGTCGGCGGGGACTGCGCGGAGCCCGTGCCTGGCGGTGGGCGCGATCTGCGGCCGCGAAGAGCAGCGCCGCGCCAAGCGAGCAGAGGGCAACGGCGGCGAACACCGGCGTATAGCTCCCGCTGGCCCCGTGCAGGACGGCGGCGGCAGTGGGAGCTGATGCCTCTGCGCGGCGATGACCAGCGAGGCCTGAATACCGCTCAGGCGCGCGTACAGGCCGCGTGGAGCGTACTGGGCCAGCATGTCCGGCCGGGCGATGTTGAGCACACCGAAGCCGAGCCCGAACAACACGACGAAGACGACGACCCCGGCCAGCCCGCTGACCAGCAGCAGCACGGCCACTCCGGCGGTCTGCGCGGCGAGCATCACGGCGGCGGCAACGGCAGTCGACATGCCCCGTGCCAGGACCGTCAGGACCGCCCGCCCGGCGATCTGGACGAGTCCCAGCGCGCCAGCGGCGGCCGAGGCCACCGCCAGGGAGTAGCCGCCCTGGCGCAGGTACGCGAAGAACAGCACGGCCACGGCGGCGATCGCGGCGCTGCCCAAGACGGCGCCGGTCGTCGCGAGCGCTACCGGCCCGGACCGCAGCATCGCCGAAAGCTCCCTGCCTTTGGTAGGGGTCGGCCGCACTATGGCCGGGGCGCTGCGTGCTGCCGGCCCGGCAGGCGAGCCGGAGGGGTCGCGGACCCCGTCGCGCTGCCAGCCATGGTCAGCAGGCCGACGCCGCAGCAGCAGGACATGGGGCACGGCGGTAGCTGCCTGGACCGCAGCCAGGATCAGCAGGGCCTGCCGCCAGCCCAGGCGGCTGATCAGCAGGGCCGAGCCAGGCAGGAAGATGGTGGAGGCGAGCCCGGCCACCATGGTCACGGTGAGCAGGGCCTTCCGGCGCTGGGCGTCAAAGTAGGCGTTGACGGTAGCGAACGCCGGCTCATACAGCACCGCCGCGCCGGCCAGCCCGACCCCGGCGAAGGCCAGGTAGAGTCCGGGCACGTCAGCCACCCGGGCCCACATCAGTACGCAGCCGGCCCCGAGCAGCGATCCTGCGGTCATCAGGCCCCGCGCGCCGCAGCAGTCGAGCCATGCCCCGGCGGGGATGGCCCCGGCTCCGGTCAGCAACACGCTAAGTGAGAACGCCCCGGTCAGCGTCGTCTGACTGAAGCCCAGGCTGTGCTGCATCGGCAACAGGAACGCGGCGAAGGAGTAGTAGAGGACGCCGTAGGAGATGGTCTCGGTGACTGCCAGCGCCCACACCATCCGCCAGCCCGGGTAGCCGCGCCGGCGGCCGCCCTCCTTGTCCGGCGCTCTGGTGACCGCGCGCCGGGCCTGGTGCCTGCCGCGGTTCAGCAGCACGCAGACGCGGTGGCGGCAGGCTCGCCGGAGTCGGCGGTGGCGGCGCAGCATCCGGGGCCACCGTGGTCGTGGTCGTAGAAATCCTGGCTGTCGGCCAGGACGGTGTAGATCTCCCAGGCCTCGCCGTCGGGCGCGCCCTGGACCCAGAACTTGTCCTGCCGGGCGTAGCAGCAGGTGGTATCCCGCTTGTCCTGAGATGCCAGCCCGGCCGCGGTGAGCCTGGCCTGCTCGGCGTCCACGGTG
Source organism: uncultured Actinomycetes bacterium (assembly GCA_963795795.1). Classification (GTDB taxonomy): domain Bacteria; phylum Actinomycetota; class Actinomycetes; order Streptosporangiales; family Streptosporangiaceae; genus Palsa-504. The sequence continues at coordinate 269,170 of CAWCJS010000015.1, forward strand.
CCGGTGTCGGGGACTTCGACGCCGAGGTGGTTGAGGCTGCCGCCCTGTCCGGGGTTTTCTAGCAGGACGAGCTTGAGCGGCGGGTCGGCGATCGCGAAGTTGGCGTAGCCGGGCCGCAGCTTGGCCGGGCCGGTGCCGAACAGCTTGGTGTAGAACGCAACGGCCTGGCCGATGTCGTTGACGTTGAGGGCAAGTTGCACGCGGCCGGGCATGGGAACCTCCAGGCATAGAGATCGATGACTGTCTATATCTTTCCTCTGCCGAGTTTGCCACAAGACTGCCGACCGGGACCATCTACCCGGCGCTGCGCCGGCTGGAGCAGGCCGGGCTGATCGCCGGGTCATGGTCGGTGGTGGGCGGCCGGCGGCGGCGGGAGTACCGGCTGACCGCGGCCGGATGCCGGGCGCTGTCGGGCCGGCGGGCCGACTGGCGGGACTTCGCGGCCACCATCGGCGCCGCGCTGGAGGGCAGGCCGTGTCCGAACCCCGCCTGATCAGCGACTACCTGGCCGTGCTGGCTGCGCAGCTGCCCGCGTCGATCGTCGAGGAGCTGACCGACGGGCTGGTCGAGACTTACCAGTGTTATCTCCGGCAAGACCTGGCCCCTGACCTCGCCGCCGGATCCGCGGTAGCCGAATTCGGCGACCCGCACGTCATCGTGTCCGCCTATGCCCGCGTGAATCCCGCCCGCCGCGGCGCCCGCAGGCTGCTTCTCACCGGGCCTGTCGTCGGCGGCTGCTGGGCCACGGTCCTGATCACCAACCGCGCCTGGGCCTGGCCCGTCCCGCTCGCGGCTCGCATCATGCTCGGCCTAGCACTCCTCACCGTCATCGGACTGCTCGCAGCTGCCGCGCTGGTGACCCGCTACCGGCTGGCCGCTCGCGCGGGACTCGCAGGATGCCTAGGCGTCACCATGCTCGACACCATCATGATCACCGGCATGATGCTCACCATCCCGTCCATGACCTGGGTAACCACCGGGGCCATGGCGGCCAGCACCGCGCGCATCGCGCTCAGCGTGCAGACTCTGCGTCCCATCCTGACCCGATGACCCCACACGGGAATTCCGGGCGCAGAACGCCTAGCTGAGTTGCGATGACACGCCGAAAGCCTGGCCGCATCGTGGAGAAGACGGCAAAAGGTCGCGGCCCGCCATCTGCGAGGAGGCGGGCCGCGACCTTGACGTCGCTGATGGGCGTCAGATGGCGACCTCGACCGTCGTTACCTGGCCGTAATCCGCCTCCACCGCCCGCTCGGCGCGCAGGCCGCCGGGGGCCAGCACGCGCAAGGTCCACGACCCGGGAGCGGCGAAGAACCTGAAGCCGCCGTCCTCCCCCAGCGGGACCTCGGCGACGAACTCGTCACCCGTGCCGAGCAGCCGGGCATACCCGGTCGCCACCGGGGCGCCGCCGTGGACGACCCGGCCTTCCACGACGGCCTGGCCGCCGGCGGCCGCCGGCTTGGCGGCCCCGCCTACCGGCGCGCCGCACCCACCGGGGCTCAACGAGCCTCCCCTAGCTCGATCGGCACCCCGACCAGCGACCCGTACTCGGTCCAGGAGCCGTCATAGTTCGTGACGTTGGGCTGGTCGAGCAGTTCGTGCAGGACGAACCAGGTGTGCGCGGAACGCTCGCCGATCCGGCAATAGGCGATGGTGTCCCGGCCGAAGTCCAGGCCCGCCTCGTCCTGGTACAGGTGGCGGAGGTCTTCGTCGGAGCGGAACGTGCCGTCCTCGTTGGCCGCCTTGGACCAGGGCACGTTGCGCGCCGTCGGGATGTGCCCGGCCCGCTGGGCCTGCTCCTGCGGGAGGTGCGCGGGGGCCAGCAGCCGGCCCGTGAACTCGTCAGGGGAGCGCACGTCGACCAGGTTGCGCTTGCCGATGGCGGCCACGACCTCGTCGCGCAGCGCGCGGATCGAGGAGTCCTGCTCGGCCGCGGTGTAGCTGGTCCGCGGGCGCTCCGGCACGTCGGTGCTCAGCTCGCGCGAGTCCAGTTCCCACTTCTTGCGGCCGCCGTCGAGCAGCTTGACCTTGTCGTGCCCGTACAGCCGGAAGTACCAGTACGCGTAGGCGGCGAACCAGTTGTTGTTACCGCCGTAGAGCAGGACCGTGTGGTCATTCGAGATGCCCCGCTCGGACAGCAGCGCCTCGAAGCCCGTCTTGTCGATGAAGTCGCGGCGGACCGGGTCCTGCAGGTCCTTCTTCCAGTCGAGCTTGATCGCGGACCGGATGTGGCCCTTGTCGTAGGCGGTGGTGTCCTCGTCGACCTCCACGATCACGACATCGGGGTCACCGATATGGGCCTCCGCCCAGTCGGCGTCCACGAGGACGTCGGAACGGCTCATGGTGGGTGTACCTCCTTCTCCGGCTCGGCCGCTAGGCGGACGGCCGGACCCTTAGGTTGCGCTGGATGAGCAGATATGCCTGGCAGCCCAGGCAGAAATCAAAGGCCGCGTTGAGAAAGGCCGCAGCCAGTGCGAACGCCGTGAACACGATGCCGACCGCGGTGGCGCCGAGGGCGTAGCCGAGGACGCCGCCGAGGGCGAAGACCATGCCGACCCCCTGCGAGAACCTCGGGGGTGCCTCAGCCTCAGTATGGCCGGGCGGCCCGAGCCGGGGGCGGATGACCCGTCGGAACACCACGCCGTACGGCGCGTAGCGCAGCCCGGCCAAGGCGCCGACGGCAAACACCGCCAGCTGCGCGCCGAGCAGCCAGGCGCTCCCGGTGATCAGGACCACGGCGAGCACCACGGTGGTGATCGCCGCCCCGAATCTGGGACCGCGCGGGTCGATTTCCATGGTGCGCTCCTCGCCGTAAAGCAGGCTCTCCCCCTCGATGCCGAGGGGGCCGGGTTCAGGCCGCCGGACGAGGACAGAGAGCAGTGGCGACGCGGCAGAAGTCGACGGCGCGCCGCTTGGTCAGCATTTCCGCTGTCCAGGAGCTCACGCACCAGATGCTATGCGGGCTAACTCGGGCTGTCACTTCCACCGCCAGTCAGGGTCCCGAGCGCCGCGATCACGTCGGCCTGGCGCGGCTGGCCCACCGCGCGCTGGACGACGGCGCCGTCGGGGCCGAGCACGAGAACGGTCGGGGTGCTGGTGACGTGCAGCCGGCGCGCCAGGTCGAGCCTTTCGGCGGCGTCGATCTCGACGTGCGTCACGCCGTCGACCATCGTCGCCACCCGGGCCAGCATCTGCCGCGTCGGACGGCACGGCGCGCAGAAGACCGTCGAGAACTGGACCAGCGTGGCCTGCTCCCCCAGCCTGCTGCCGAGATCGGCCTCGGTCAGGACGCTGCGCGCGGCGCCTGCCCGGACGGCCTTGGGCGCCGGGCCGACCCGGAACCGCCCGGCCCGCCGTCGCAGGGCGACGCCTATCCCCGTGGCCACGGCCAACGCCGCGGCCAGCGCGATCAGCCCGCCGGTCACGCCCATAGATAGCACGGGCGCGGCGCGATCAATTCCCGCTCAGGTCGGCTCGGCGGTGACGAGCACCTTGTTATTCGCCGTGATCTGGAACTGGCTGATCGCCCCCGCGGTGGTCGCCATCGAGCCGGCGTACCAGACGTGGCCCTCGTCACGTGCCGTCGTCCAGGCCGCGACCTGGGTGCGGGTACCGTCCGGGTGGACGACCCACAGCTGGCAGGTGGTCCCCATCGGGATGCGCTGGACTAGCACCTCGAACGCGTTGCCCCACAGCTCGTTCGAGTAGGCCACGGTGACGCTGGCGGCCTGGCTCGACCCCTGCGCGATCTCCCAGCTGCTTTCGCTGCCGCTCGGGACGGGCACATCGTGGGTCCTGGTCGTGGCGGACTTGAGCCCGGCGAACGCTCCCGCGGCGAGCACCACGGCGGCGGCCGCCGCCGACACGTACCGCCACCGCTCCCGGCGCCGCTTGGCCCTGGCCATGTCCAGCACCGTGCCGATCAGCTCCGCCGGGGGCTCGTCGGACGTCATCCGGACCGGGTCCTCCACGCTGATCCGGCTGACCTCATCCGGGCTCAGCCGGGCCAGCAGCGCGGGCAGGCCCGCCAGGCCCGCGAGCTCGTCGCGGCATTCCTGGCAGCTGGCCAGGTGGGCATCGACCAGACCGCGTTCGACGGGGTCGATCGCCCCGAGCACGTACACGCCCAGCGACGGCCGGGCCTCGGGGCAGTCCCATATCTGCTGCTGCGTCATGGCGCCAGCCCTCGTTCCTGCAGCGCCAGCTTGAGCGCCTTCAGCGCGTAAAACGTCCGGGACTTCACCGTACCGGGCGGTATGCCCAGCGTGGCGGCGGCCTCCGCGACCGAGCAGCCCCGGTAGTAGGTCTCGATGATCACCCGGCGGTGGTCGGGGCGCAGCGACGCCAGCGCGTCAGCCACGGCCCACGACTCCAGGGTGCGGTCGGCGTCGTCGTCCGCCGGGAGCAGTTCCAGCGCGGCCTGCGCGGTCTCCGGCGGCCTGGCCTGCCGCGCGCGGTAGGAATCGACGGCCAGGTTGCGCGCGACCGCGAACAGCCAGGGCCTGGCCGGGCGGTCGGTGAGCGCCTCGGGATGGCGCCACGCCCGTACTATCGTTTCCTGCACAAGATCCTCCGCGCGCTGCCTGTCCCCGCCCGTCAGGTGGAGGGCATAGCGAAGCAGGGCGCCGCCGTGTTCGGCATACAGTGCCCGGACAAAGGCCTCGTCAGCCACCCGCCCAGAGCGAGGCGCGGTTCCCGCGTTTGGCACACCCATTAGAACGTGGGCTTGCGCAGGACGGTTCAACGGGCCAGGAAATCGGTGATTGCCGTGGCCCTGGCCGTTCGCGTCGGAGCCGGGAAGGCTCGGAGGTCCGTGCTGGCTCATCGCTCACTCGGGATCTGACTTCGGAACGTACATGTTCGGACACGATAGGCGTTTGTCCCCCAGTGTGCCGCATTAGCCGCGCGATGCCCAGACCCGGTGCTGACCGATTTGTCAGCCTCCGGCGAATTGCGGCAGGACCTCGATGCGGGCGGCGTCGGGCAGGATGACCTCGCCGGCCGCCTGACGGCCCGCGGGTGCCCCGTCGACCAGGAAGGAGGACGTGGCGAGCACCGAGCGCAGCCGCCCGTCATCCCCGCGCCGCGCCGCGACCACCTCCAGGGCCTCGGCCAGCGTCACGGCTTCCACCGATTCCTCGGCCACGCCCGCCGCCTGTTTGGCCGCGGCCCAGTACTGGATTGTCACTTTGGCCATATCAGTTATTCTCTTCTCAGCGGGACCCGGGCGCCGTTGCCCCCGGGTCCTTGTCTGTTTATATAGCGAGTGGAGGTGCCATCGGGTGAGCGACCTGCTGCTGATCACCGGCGCGCTCGAGCCGTCCTCGGAGGTGCTGCCTGCCCTGGGGCTCCTGCTGCATCAGGTCCGCGTGCTGCCTGCGGACGCCTCTGCCCTGGTGGAGGCCCCGCCGGCCGACGCGGTGCTGGTGGACGCCCGGCGTGACCTAGCGCACGCCCGGAGCATGTGCCGGCTGCTGCACACGACCGGCCTGGACTGCCCGCTCCTCGCGATCGTCACGGAGGGGGGGCTCGCGGCGATCAACGCCGAGTGGGGCGTCGACGACGTGGTGGTGCAGACCGCCGGACCTGCCGAGGTCGAAGCCAGGATCCGGCTCGCCATCGGCCGGCGGGTGCTGGCGTCCGTGACCGGAGAACCGGACGAGATCCGGTCCGGCGAGCTGGCCATCGACGAGGGCACCTACGCGGCCCGGCTGCGCGGCCGCGTGCTCGACCTGACGTTCAAGGAATTCGAGCTGCTGAAGTTCCTGGCCCAGCACCCGGGCCGGGTCTTCACCCGCGCTCAGCTGTTGCAGGAGGTCTGGGGTTACGACTACTTCGGCGGCACCCGCACGGTCGACGTGCACGTCCGGCGGCTGCGCGCCAAGCTCGGCCCCGAGCATGAGGCCCTGATCGGCACGGTCCGCAACGTCGGCTACCGGTTCGTCCCGCCCAAGGGCGAGCGGTCCGAGCGCAGTCCCGGACCTCCCGAGCGGACCCTGCGCGGCTACGGCGGCCGCGCCACGACCCCGGCCCGATGACCGAAGCCGAAGTTGCCGAGGTCCTGGCCCTGGCCGAGGCCGCGGCGGCCCGCGACGGGGTAGCGCCGCTGTCGGAACACGTGCTGCTCCACGTGCGATACGAGGGTGGCTCGCGCGCCGGCCGCGATCTGCTGGTCACCAGGGACGGCCGCATCGCCGGTTACGCGTACCTGGACCCGCCGGCGCAGCGTCCGCCGCTGGATCGCAGCGGCGAGCTGGTGGTCCACCCGGACTACCGGCGCCACGGGCTGGGCCTGGAACTGGTGCGTGCCCTGGCCGCCGCGGCGGACGGGTACCCGATCAGGCTCTGGGCGCACGGCGACCTGCCCGCCGCCGCGATGCTGGCGCGCGCGGCCGGCTTCGAGCGCTTCCGCGCGCTGTGGCAGATGCGGCGGCCCCTGGGTGACCCGCTGGACCAGCCGGTGTTCCCGGCCGGGACGACGCTGCGTACCTTCAGGCCCGGGCTGGACGAGGACGAGTGGCTAGGGCTCAACGCCAGGGCGTTCGCCAAGCACCCCGAGCAGGGCGCCTGGACCAGGCACGACCTGGAGTTGCGCGAGCGGGAGCCGTGGTTCGACCCGGCCGGCTTCCTCATCGCGGACCGCCACGGCGCCATGGCGGGGTTCCACTGGACCAAGGTGCACGGGCCCGCGGACGCGCCGGGGAGCATCGGCGAGGTCTACGTCGTCGGGGTGGACCCGGGCGAGCAGGGCACCGGGCTCGGCCGGGCGCTGACCCTGGCCGGGCTGCGTTACCTGCGGGACCGCGGCCTCGCCGAGGTGATGCTGTACGTCGACGAGGACAACGCCCCCGCGATCAGGCTGTATGAGGCGCTCGGCTTTACCCGCTCGGCCACGGACGCGATGTACCGCCCGCGCGTCGGTTAGTTGTTTCCGATGCCGAGCGCCTCGTCGAGTTCCGCAGACGTCAGCGGCCGGTCGCTCGCCGCCACCGCGGTCAGCACCTCGGCGTAGAGTTCGATCTCATCGAGGGCGACTCGGTCGTGAACACGAAGATCCAGCTGCTGCGGAATCGTGCTCACCTCCGGCGCTGCTTGCGGCTCCGTCTCCTTGCGCCCCACGTTACGTGCCGACACTGCTCCTCCGCATGACCCATCAGGGCCATTCGCCTACCACCTTCACGTGCGGTTTTACCCAGCTGAGCGGTAACGATTCCGCCAAACTACCGCGCAGTTCTCGTCAATCCGGTAATGGGCGCCACAAGCGCCACATCCGCATCCCCGTCAAAAGTACTTATAGGCTTCAACACTGCCCGTTGCCCGCAAAACGGGATAAAACTGGACAGTAGTTCGTTTCGGTTGCGCACGGCAGTGCGGACAGACAAGAGTCATGCACGTATTGCCCCCGTCCCGCCCGTCCTGAGCACGCATACTACAGAAGCAGGGTCCCGTTAGTCACTCAGGTGGTCCTGCGCCTCGCTAGCATCGCTCTAACGCAGACAACGCAGACACCGATTCCCCTCCTTCTAGTAAATGATCTCGGGAAGCCATGAATGACAACAGTGATCTCCTGCCGAACCTAGCCCACGAAGATGCATTCGAAATGCAGATGCGCGGCTATAGCCGCCGTCAGGTTGACGAGTTCATCGCCCGGTGCCGCAGCCAGATCAGAGACCTAGAGCAGCGACTTGCCCGTTCCCTTGACGACCAGGAGGAACTCAGGCACGACCTGGCCACGGCCCGCCAGCAGGCCATGGGCGCCAAGCCCGCCCACGAGGAGGTTAGCGAGCGCATCGCGCAGATCCTGAAGCTAGCCGACGACGAGGCCAGGTCTCAGAAGTCCAAGGCCCATGACGACATAGCCAAGCAGCGCAACGACGCCCAGTCCGAAGTGGACAAGGTCCGCGCCGAGGCCCGCGAGCAGGCCGAGCGCATGCTGACCGCAGCTCAGGAGCAGGCCGAGCGCGCGATCACGTCCGCGCGCGCCGAGGCGGACAAGACCGTGACCGCCGCTCGCGCCGAGGCCGATCACACCACGACCGACGCCAGGAAGAAGTCCGAAGCGGTCATGTCCGACGCTAAGGCCCAGGCCAAGAAGGCGCTCGACGAGGCCACGGCCCGGGCCACCGCCATCCACGACGGTGCCGAGCGCCGGCTGAACCTGCTGTCCACCAGGCACGCGGACACGATCAAGCGGCTCACCGAGATCCACGACGGGGTGTCTGCCCTCGTGGCCGCGGAGACCGCCCGGATGTCGCTGGAGGACGAGGTCGACCAGGCCACCGCCAAGGCCATCGGGTCGGCTGACCCGACCGGCGGGGCACGCCCGGCCCCGGCTCCGGCCGGACCGAACGGCCCGGCTCGTAACGGCCCGGCGAGCGTGGGCCCGAGCGCACCGCGCCCGGCCGCCCAAACAGTCGTTGCCGACGCGCCGCCTCGCCCGGCCCCCGGACCGCAGACGCAGCCGTCGCCGCAGGTCCAGGCGCCTCCGGCGGTCCAGGACAAGCCGCGCGCCGCGGTGGCTGACCCGGGCGCCCGCGTCCTGCCGGGCAGTGAGGACGACTGACGGCTAGCGCGTCACGCGCCGATCAGGAGACGCCGTCCTGGCCCTGCGCGAGCAGGTCCAGGCGGCGCAAGATCACGCCCTCGCGCAGCGCCCACGGGCACAGTTCGACCTGATCGACGCCGAGCAGGTCGAGGATGGCGTCGGCCACGATGGCGCCGGCCGGCAGCTGGGCCACCCGGCTGGCCGAAACCCCGGGCAGCCGCGCCCGCTCGGCCTGGGACATGGCGGGCAGCCGTTCGGCGAGGGCGGCCACGTCGGTGTGCCGGAGCACGCGCTTGACGTAGGGGCCCTCGCCGGACGGCGCCGCGCCCCCGATCCTGGCCAGCTGCCTGAAGGTCTTCGACGTGCCGACCACGTGGTCGGGCGACCCCTGCCGCAGGATGCCGCCCGCCTCCCGGGCGATGACCGCCCGCACGTGCTTGCGCAGGCCGCGCACCTGCTGGGCCGACGGCGGGTCAGAGCTGATCCAGTCCCTGGTGAGCCGGCCGGCGCCCAGCGGCAGCGAGGCCATCACCTCCGGCTCCTCGTCGATCCCGGACGCCACCTCCAGCGAGCCGCCGCCGATGTCGATCACCAGCAGCCGCCCGGAGGACCAGCCGAACCACCGCCGCGCGGCCAGGAACGTGAGGCGCGCCTCCACCGGGCCGGTCATCACGGTGATCTGCGCGCCGGTCTGCTCGCGGATCCGCTCCAGTACCTGCTCGCCGTTCCCCGCCTCGCGGACGGCCGACGTCGCGAACGCGATCAGGTCCTCGACTCCCTTGTCCTCCGCGATGCGCAGCGCCTCTTCCACGATGCCCCGCAGGCTCCGCTCGCCCGGACCCGACAGCGAGCTCCCGTTCTCCAGGGACTCTGCGAGCTTGAGTTCGACCTTGTGCGAGAACGCAGGCGTTGGCCGCGCCCCCTGGTAGGCGTCCACCACGAGCAGGTGCACCGTGTTGGACCCCACGTCCAGCACCCCAAGTCGCATACCCTGACGCTACCCTGCCGCCGCCGCTTGGTGATCCGCCCGCGTCACATGAGACCGTTTGGCGGTATTTCAGATAATTTATTCCGAACGAGCATTGCTGCGCGTACCCGGACGCCGGGGAGGTCTGAACATGCACAACGGGGAGGTGTCGTACTGGTGGCGGGCCCGCGGCCGGACGGCGCAGCGGCCGCCGCTGCCGGGCGGCACCGAGGCCGACGTGTGCATCGTCGGGGCCGGGTACACGGGCTTGTGGACGGCCTACTATCTCAAGCGGGCCGACCCCGCGCTGCGCATCGTGGTGCTCGAGGCGGCCTTCGCCGGCTTCGGCGCCTCCGGCCGCAACGGCGGCTGGGTCACCGCCGCCCTGCCGGGTTCGCGGGCCCGGTACGCCGAGCACTCGCGGGGCGCGCAGGGCGTCCGTGAATTCGAACGGCACCTGCGCGAGACGGTCGACGAGGTAGCCCGGGTGTGCGCCGCGGAGGGCATCGACGCCGGCCTGGTCAAGGGCGGCACGCTGTCCGTCGCCACCTCCGCGGCGCAAGACGCGCGGCTACGCCAGCACCTGGCCGCCGAACGGTCCTGGGGAGCCGATGAAAACATCGTTCGGTATCTGGATAAAGAGGAACTGGCCGGGCGGCTCACGGTAGCGGGGGCCGTCGGCGCCCTGTACTGGCCCGACTGCGCCCGGGTGCAGCCGGCCGATCTCGTGGCCGGGCTCGCCGAGGCCGTCACCCGCGCCGGCGTCCTGCTGTATGAGGGGACCCCGGTTGCGGATATCACCGTCGGGCGGGCCCGGACGCCGATGGGCGACGTGCGCGCGCCCTTCGTCCTGCGGTGCACCGAGGGGTTCACGGCGGACCTGCCCGGGGTCCACAGGACGCTGCTCCCGATGAACAGCTCGATGATCGTCACGGGCCCGCTGAGCAGCGACGCCTGGCGGGCGATCGGCTGGGACGGCTGCGAGACGCTGGGCGACGAGGCGCACGCGTACATGTACGCGCAGCGCACCGCGGACGGGCGGATCGCCCTGGGCGGGCGCGGCGTCCCGTACCGCTTCGGCTCGGGGATCGATCACGACGGCGCGATCCCGCCGTCGACCATCGCCCAGCTCGGCCGGATCCTGCGGCGGATGTTCCCGGTGACGGTCGAGGCGGGCATCGAGCACGCGTGGTGCGGGGTGCTCGGAGTGCCGCGGGACTGGTGCGCCACGGTCATGATGGACCCGCGCACCGGCCTCGGCTGGGCGGGAGGTTACACCGGGCACGGGGTGGCCGCCGCCAACCTGGCCGGGCGTACGCTAGCCGACCTGGTGCGCGGCGTGCCCAGCCCGCTCACCACCCTGCCCTGGGTGGGGCACCGGTCCCCCCGCTGGGAACCCGAGCCGCTGCGCTGGGCCGGCGTCCACGGCCTGTACGCCCTGTACCGCACGGCGGACCGGCTGGAGGACACCGGCCGGTCGGCGCGCACGTCGCTGCTCGCCCGCGCGGGAGACCTGGTCTCCGGCATCCCGCACTAACGATCTCCGGCATCCCGCGCTGGCGCTGGCATCCCCCGACTGACCACCTCCGGCATCCGGGCTGGGACCGGCCCGCCCCTGGTCCTCCACTGTGCCCTTCCTCACACCCGCCCAGGTCCACGTGCTTCCCGGTTGACATCCTTGATATTGCTTATCTATCATAGTGATATCACTTTTAATCAGGGAGATGGCGATGGGTGCATCTGGAAGCGCGGTGGAGATCAGGCACCTCCGCAAGACCTACGGGGCGCTGGCCGCGGTCGACGACGTGTCGTTCACGGTGGCCGAGGGCGAGATCTTCGGGATCCTCGGCCCGAACGGCGCAGGGAAGACCACCACCGTCGAGTGCGCGATCGGGCTCCGCTCGCCGGACTCGGGGACGATCCGGCTGCTGGGCCTGGACCCGCACGCCGACCGGGAGCAGGTCCACGAGATCGTCGGAGTGCAACTCCAGGCGAGCGCGCAGCCGGCGAAGCTCAGGGTCCGGGAGATCCTCGACATGTACCGGTCGTTCTACCGCCAGCCCGCCGACGTCAGGGAGCTGACCGAGGCGCTCGGGCTGGCCGACAAGCTCGGCGACTACTACAAGTCCCTGTCCGGCGGGCAGCGTCAGCGGCTCTCCGTCGCCCTGGCGCTCATCGGGCGGCCGAAGATCGCGGTGCTCGACGAGATGACGACGGGCCTCGACCCGCAGGCGCGCCGCGACGCCTGGGACCTCATCGAGGGCATGCGCCAGCGGGGCGTGACGGTCCTGCTGGTCACGCACTTCATGGAAGAAGCCGAGCGGCTGTGCGACCGCGTGGCGCTGATCGACCACGGGCGCATCGTCGCGCTGGACTCCCCGGCTGGCCTCGCCGCCCAGGCCAGGGGCGGGAAGACCGTACGGTTCCAGCCCTCGGCCTGGTTCGACGAGCGGCTGCTGACGGATCTTCCCGAGGTCACCGGGGTGGAGCACGATGGCCAGCACGTCGTGGTCACCGGCACCGGAGAACTCGTCAACGCGGTGATCCTGGCCCTGGCCACGGCCGGCGTTACCGCGCGTGACGTCCGGCTCGACTCGTCGAATCTCGAGGACGCCTTCGTCCGGCTCACCGGCCGGTCAGCACCGGAAGCCACCCTAAGCAAGCAAGGAGCACTGACATGACGTCGCTCACACTCACGCTGCCGCTGTCCACGACGGTACGGCGCACCGCCTTCGGCAAGGTCGTACTGAACGAGGCCCGGCTCACGTGGCGGCGGCCGATCGCCCTGATCGCCGGGGTCGCCCTCCCCGTGTTCCTGACGGTCCTGTTCGGCGAGCTCCCTGTTTTCCACCAGACCTCGGCGAGCTTCGGCGGGATCAGCCCGTTCGACGCGTACGTGCCGGTCCTCGCCGTGTTCTCACTCGCGATGCTCGCGCTGCTCGGTCTCCCGATTCCGCTCGCCTCCTACCGTGAGCTCGGGATCCTGCGCCGGCTGTCGACCACCCCGGTTCCCCCGTCCTGGCTGCTCGCCGCGCAGGGCCTCGTCCAGCTCTGCGTCGCGGTGACCGGGCTCGCCGTCATCCTCGTCCTGAGCGTCGTCGCCTTCGGGGCACCCGCCCCGAAGAGCCCGGGCGGGCTGCTGGTCTCGGTCGCGCTGTCCATCGCCGGGCTGTTCCCCATCGGGCTGATGATCGCGGCCATGTCCAAGACCGCCGGCGCCGCGAACGTCATCGGCGGGCTGACGTTCTTCCCGCTGATCTTCTTCGCCGGGCTGTGGCTGCCGCGGGCGCTGATGCCCCCCGTGCTCCTGGACATCAGCAACTACAGCCCGCTCGGCCCGGCGGTGCAGGCGATGCAGGACTCGATGCTCACCGGGTTCCCCTCGGTCCAGCCGCTGCTGGTCCTGGCGGGATACGCGGTGGTGTTCGGGTTCCTGGCTAAGCGCTTCTTCAGCTGGGAATAGTGCCGTCTGGCCTGCTCAGGTGGCCGGGATTCCGGGCTTCGGCTCGGTCCCGGCCACTTGTCTGTGGATTTCTGCCAGGCTGGTGTGGTGGCCGACTTCATCGACGAGGACCTGACCGGCTCGGTGTTCGAGCGCGTTTACCTGAACGGCACCCGGTTCCGCGCGGTCGACCTGACCGGCGCGCGCCTGCGCGCGGTCGACCTGACCGGGGTGTCGATCAGCGGCTCGGCCCTGATCGACGTGGACATCAGCGGGCGGATCCGCAACCTGCGGGTCAACGGGGTCGACGTCGCGCCCCTGGTCGAGGCCGAGCTGAACCGCCGCTACCCGGACCGGGCCGCGATGCGCCCGGCTGACGCCGACGGGTTCCGCGACGCCTGGGACAGGCTGGAGCGACTGTGGGCGCAGACCGTCGCCAGGGCCCGCGGGCTGGCCCCGGAGCTACTGCACGAGCGGGTCGACGGAGAGTGGTCCTTCATCCAGACCCTCCGCCACCTGGTCTTCGCCACCGACGTCTGGGTTAACCGCGCCATCTTGGGCCAGCCGGCACCCTGGCACCCGCTCGACCTGCCCTTCGACGAGATGCCCGACCTACCCGGCGTCCCGCACGACCGCGACGCGCGCCCGCCGCTGGAGGAGGTGCTCGCCCTGCGCGCGGACCGGATGGCCACCGTCCGCCGCGTGCTGGCCGATCTGACCGACGAGAGGCTGGCCGGCTTCACGGTCGCGGTCACGGAGCCGGGCTTCCCCGAGCCGGAGAGCTTCGCCGTGCGCCGGTGCCTGCAGGCCATCCTCAACGAGGAGTGGGAGCACCGCCTGTACGCCGAGCGGGACCTCGACGTGCTGGTCCGGCCCTCTTTACCGGGGCTTGTCTTATGCCTTACCGTGGCCCGATCCGACGACAGGCTTGAGGTGAGGCGTGAGCGAACTGTGGCGCAAGAGCGCTGTGGAACTGGCGGCCATGATCCGCGACCGCGAGGTCAGCAGCCGCGAGGTCATCCAGGCGCACCTGGACCGGATCGAGGCGGTCAACCCTTACCTCAACGCCATCGTCCGCCTCCTGCCAGACCAGGCTCTCGCGGCCGCCGACGCGGCCGACCGGGCGACCTCGGACGGTACCGGGCTCGGGCCGCTGCACGGTGTGCCGTTTACGGTCAAGGAGAACATCGACCTGGCGGGCACCCCGACCACGCAGGCGATCCCGGCCCTGGCCGAGGCGGTCGCCCCGGTCGACGCCCCGCAGGTAGAACGGCTGCGCGCGGCCGGCGCGATCCCGATCGGCCGGACCAACCTGCCGGACTTCGGCCTGCGCGTGCACACCGACTCGGCCCTGCACGGCCTGACCCGTAACCCGTGGGACCCGCAGCGGACTGCGGGCGGTTCGAGCGGCGGCGAAGCCGCCGCCCTGGCCACCGGGATGAGCCCGCTCGGCCTGGGCAACGACCTCGGCGGGTCGCTCCGCAATCCGGCGCACTGCTGCGGCGTGGCCTCGATCAAGCCCTCCACCGGGGCGGTGCCCCACGCGACCGTGATCCCGCCAGAGGACTTCAACATCTCCTTCCAGTTGATGGCCGTCGAAGGCGTCATGGCCCGCCGGGTGGCCGACGTCCGGGTCGGCTTCACCGCGATCGCGGGCCAGCACCCCCGCGACCCGTTGAGCGTCCCCGCGGTCTTCGCCGATTTGGCCCCCGGCGAGCGGCCGAAGGTCGCCGTGCTTCCCGAACCGCCCGGCGGCAGCACCCACCCGGGAGTGGCCGCGGCGGTGCGCCGCGCGGCCGACGCGCTCGCGGACGACGGCTTCGAGGTCACCGAGACCGCGCCGCCCGACTATGAGCAGGCGATCGAGCTGTGGGGCACGATCCTCTCCGCTGACCTGCGGGTCATCCAGCCGCTGCTGGAGCAGCTCATGGGCCCGGGCGGCCGCCAGTTCCTCGTCAACTCGCTCGAGACCCTTCCCGCACCTGACCTGGCTACCTGGGCGATGGCGCATACCGCCCGGCATGGACTAGCCCGCCGCTGGAGCCTTTGGTACCAGGAGTACCCAATCTTCCTCAGCCCGGTCTGGTCCCAGCCCGCCTTCCCGCTGGACTTCGACATCGCCACCCCCGAGGGCGCCGCCGCGACCCTGGAGCTGATGCGCCCGGTCCTCCCGGCCAACCTGCTCGGCACCCCGGCCGCGGTGGTCCCCGCCGGGATGGCCGACGGCGTACCCGTCGGGGTCCAGGTCATGGGCGGTAAGTACACCGAGCTGCGCTGCCTGGGCGTGGCCGAGGCGATCGAGCACCGCCTCGGCCCGCTCACGCCGATCGATCCGGTTCTGCCCTAGGCGAGGTCGAACCGGTCGAGGTCCATCACCTTGCCCCACGCCGCGACGAAGTCGGTCACGAACTTCTCCTTCGCGTCGTCGCTCGCGTAGACCTCGGCGAGCGCGCGCAGCTCGGAGTTCGACCCGAAGACGAGGTCGACGCGGCTGCCGGTCCACTTTTCCTCGCCCGTGGCGGTGTCGCGCCCCTCGAACGTGCTCGCGTCCTCGGACGTCGGCCGCCACACCGTGCCCATGTCGAGCAGGTTGACGAAGAAGTCGCTGGTCAGTGACCCGGGGGTGGTGGTGAACACGCCGAGCTTCGACCCGTCGTAGTTCGCGCCCAGGACGCGGAGACCGCCGACCAGGACCGTCATCTGGGGGGCGCTCAGGGTGAGGAGGTTCGCCTTGTCGAGCAGGAGGTACTCGGCCGGCAGCCGGTTGCCCTTCCCGACGTAGTTGCGGAACCCGTCCGCCTTCGGCTCGAGCGCGGCGAACGACTCCGCGTCGGTCTGCTCCTGCGACGCGTCGGTCCGGCCGGGCGAGAAGGGGACCTCGACGTTGAACCCCGCATTCCGGGCGGCCTGCTCCACGGCCGCACCGCCGGCCAGGACGATCAGGTCGGCCAGCGAGACCGACGTGCCGCCGTTCTGGTCAGCGTTGAAGGCCTGCTGGATCCCCGCCAGGGTGCGGAGCACCGTCGCCAGCTGGTCGGGGTGATTGACCTCCCACCCGCTCTGCGGCTCGAGGCGGATGCGCGCGCCGTTGGCGCCGCCGCGCTTGTCGCTGCCGCGGAAGGACGAGGCCGCCGCCCACGCGGTGGACACGAGCTCGGACACCGACAGGCCCGAGGCGAGGACCTGGTCCTTGAGGGTGGCGACGTCCGCCGCGTCGATGAGCTCGTAGCTCACCGTCGGGACGGGGTCCTGCCAGATCAGGGTCTCGGCCGGGACCTCGGGGCCGAGGTAGCGCACGACCGGGCCCATGTCGCGGTGGGTCAGCTTGAACCACGCGCGGGCGAAGGCGTCCGCGAACGCATCCTGGTCCTCCATGAAACGCCGCGAGATCGGCTCGTAGATCGGGTCGAACCGGAGCGAGAGGTCGGTCGTCAGCATCGTCGGGGCATGGCGCTTAGCCGGGTCGTGGGCATCAGGGACGGTACCCGTCCCGGCGCCGTCCTTCGGCTGCCACTGGTAGGCGCCTGCCGGGCTCCTGGTCAGCTCCCATTCGTAACCGAACAGGGTCCGGAAGAAGCTGTTATCCCAGGTGGTCGGGGTACTCGTCCAGATGACCTCGATACCGCTGGTGATGGCGTCGCCGCCCACTCCGGTGCCGTACGTGCTCTTCCAGCCCAGGCCCTGCTGCTCGATCGGGGCCGCCTCGGGATCGGCGCCGACGTTGTCCGCCGGTCCGGCGCCGTGGGTCTTGCCGAAGGTGTGACCGCCGGCGATCAGGGCAACCGTCTCCTCGTCGTTCATCGCCATGCGGCGGAACGTCTCGCGGATGTCGCGCGCCGCGGCCAGCGGGTCCGGGTTACCGTTGGGGCCCTCGGGGTTGACGTAGATGAGGCCCATCTGGACCGCGCCGAACGGGTCCGCCAGCTCGCGGTCGCCGCTGTAGCGCTCGTCATCCAGCCAGGTGGTCTCGGGACCCCAGTAGACGTCCGCCTCGGGCTCCCAGACATCCACGCGGCCGCCGCCGAAGCCGAACGTCTTGAACCCCATCGACTCCAGCGCGACGTTGCCGGTGAGGATCATGAGGTCGCCCCACGAGATCTTCTGGCCGTACTTCTTCTTGACCGGCCACAACAGGCGGCGCGCCTTGTCCAGGCTGACGTTGTCCGGCCAGCTGTTGAGCGGCGCGAAGCGCTGCTGACCGGAGCCGGCGCCGCCGCGGCCGTCGCTGATCCGGTAGGTGCCCGCGCCGTGCCACGCCATCCGGATCATGAGCGGGCCGTAGTTGCCGAAGTCGGCCGGCCACCAGTCCTGCGAGGCCGTCAGCACCGCCGCGATGTCCCGCTTCACGGCCGCGAGGTCGAGAGAATTGAACGCCTCGGCGTAGTCGAAGTCCTCTCCCATGGGGTTAGTGACGGGCGGGTTCTTGGCCAGGATCTTCAGGTTGAGCCGGTTCGGCCACCAGTCACGGTTGGCGTCACCCAGGGTGGGGTGTGTCCGGCCGGGCAGGACCGGGCATTCCCCGGCCTCGGGGGTCGAGCCTTCGACGTCTATCGGGTCATGGTTCTCGGACATGCGAATCCTTCCGGCTTAGTCGGATCACGGTGCTCAGGAACTGCGGGCGGTAGCACAGTCGGGGCACAGGCCCCAGTAGACGACCTCGGCCTCGCCGATCGAGAAGCCGTGGTCATCGGAAGCGGTCAGGCAGGGCGCCTCGCCGACCGCGCAGTCGACGTCAGCGACGACCCCGCACGACCGGCACACGACATGGTGGTGGTTGTCTCCGACGCGCCCCTCGAACCGGGCCGGGCCGCCCGCCGGTTCGATGCGGCGGACGAGTCCCGCCGCGGTGAGCGCATGGAGGGCTTCGTAGACGGCTTGCAGGGACACGTGCCCGATGTGCGCACGCACCCCGGAGGTGATCGCCTCGACATCGAGGTGGTCACCCTCCCGGACGGTCTGGAGCAGAGCCACCCGAGCGGCCGTCACCCGCAACCCGGCCCCGCGCAGCTCATCGGCAGTCGTCGGAGTCCCGGGTGCGGCCATTCCGCCAACCTATCGCCCTAAACACGAACAGTTCAAGGCAGCGAATATGTCCAGTATTGAGACTTGGATAGCCTCCTCCCATGCCGACGACCGATGACGCGCGCATCGAATCAGTACGCAACCACTGGTGGTGGCGGCCCGGCTGGCAAGCGGGTCGGCACCTTTACGCCTGCCATCTCACCCTGGACGACCAGCCCGAGCTGCGCGAGCTGATCGACCACTACCAGGGCGCCCTCGCCCACCTGCCGGACCTGGACCTCATCCCGCCCGGCTCGCTGCACCTGACCATGCAGCGGATCGGCTGGGCCGACGAGGTCAGCCCCGCCGAACTCGAGGCGGTCGCCAGACGGATCGCGGACCGGCTCCGCGACGCACCCCGCCCGGTCGTCACCTTCCACCAGCCGACCGTCTGGGAGGAGGCGGTCGTCCTCAAGGTGCTTCCCGCCGAGCCGATCTACGCGCTGCGCCTGGCCGTCTTCCAGGCCATCGAGGCCGCCCTCGGCCCTAGGGCGCTACCGGTGACTCCGCCCGCACCCGAGCAGTTCGTACCGCACGTAAGTGTCGCCTACGTCAACAACGACGGCCCGGCCCAGCCAGTCTTCGACGCCCTCAGCCGCGTGCACCAGCCACCCGTCACCGTAACCTTCTGCACAGCCCCGGTCCTTACCTTCCACCGCGACCACCAGATGTACGAGTGGACCAGCGCGGTGCCCATCCCGATCGGGCCGTCCTTACCCCCCATAACTAATGTCGGCCGCTTTGACAGCTCCCGTATATCCGTGCAACTATACGGATATACGGAGGTGCTGATGTCCCCGAGCGATCATGATCATCCGGTCGACCAGGAGCGCGTCGCCGCGGCCCGGGCCGGGATGCTGTCGGTCGGCGACGCCGGGCGGCTGGCCGGGCTGCTGGGCATGCTGGCCGATCCGGTACGCTCTCGCCTCCTGTTCGCCCTCTCGGCCGCGACCGAGCTGTGCGTGGGCGACCTGGCGCTGGCCCTGGATGCCACCGAGGACCAGGTGACGTATGCGCTGAAGATGCTGCGGCTGGCGGGCCTGGTCAGCTTCCGCAAGGACGGCCGGATGGTCTTCTACCGGCTCAGCGACGGCTTCCCCCATCAGCTGCTGGAGCACTGCCTGCGCGAGCTGCTGACCATCGCCGCACCCGAGGCAGACCAGTAATGCGGGTGCTTGACGCGCTGGGTCACGCCCTTGGCCTGGCCGGCTCCATGACGTGGGAGGTCACCTGGTCGCTGATCCTGGGCTTCGCCTTGTCCGGAATCGTCCAGGCGGTGGTCCGCCGCCAGGCCGTCATCCGGCTCCTCGGCGATGACCGGCCGAGGACGCTGGCCGTGGCCGCGGGCCTGGGCGCCGCGTCCTCGTCGTGCTCCTACGCCGCCGTGGCGCTGGCCCGTGCCCTGTTCCGCCGGGGCGCCAGCTTCACCGCGGCGATGGTGTTCGAGATCGCCAGCACGAACCTGGTCATCGAGCTGGGCATCATCCTGGCCCTGCTGATCTCCTGGCAGTTCACCCTGGCCGAGTTCATCGGCGGCCCGATCATGATCGTGCTGCTGGCCGTGGCGTTCCGGCTGTTCGTCCGCAAGCGCCTCATCGAGGCGGCGCGCCTCCAGGCCGATAAAGGCCTGGCCGGGTCGATGGAGGGCCACGCCGCGATGGACATGAGCATCCAGGCTGACGGCAGCCTGTGGCACCGGCTGATCAGCCGTGACGGGTACACCGCGGTCAGCCAGATCTTCGTGATGGAGTGGGCTGCCGTCATCCGCGACGTGATCGGCGGCCTGCTGATCGCCGGGGCGGTCGGGGCGTGGGTGCCGGACACCTTCTGGCGGCACCTGTTCCTGACCGGCAACCCGCTGGCGGCCAAGCTGTGGGGCCCGGTCATCGGCCCGGTCATCTCGCTGCTGAGCTTCGTCTGCTCGATCGGCAACGTGCCGCTGGCTGCGGTGCTCTGGAACGGCGGGATCAGCTTCGGCGGGGTGGTCTCGTTCATCTTCGCCGACCTGATCATCATCCCGATCCTGCTCATCTACCGGAAGTACTACGGGACCCGGATGATGCTGACCCTGCTCGGGATCTTCTACGCCACCATGGTCGCGGCCGGGTACGTGGTCGAGTTCGGTTTCGGAGCTCTCGGCCTGATCCCGGCCACCCGTACCGCCCGGGTCATCCAGGCCGGTATCACCTGGAACTACACCACCATCCTTAACATCGTCTTCCTGCTGGTCGCCGCCGCCCTGCTCATCCGGTTCTTCCGTTCCGGCGGCGGCCCCATGCTGAAGATGATGGACGGCGCCCCGGGCGAGCACGCCCACCACGATGACCACCGCGCCACGGCCCAGGCCCACACGGCCGAGGGCTAGCCAGGTCCTGGGTCCGGACCTACCTGAATGGGCTCGGCCAGCTGCGCTATCCGGTCGCGCTCGACACCAACGGCCGCGTGGCCGACGGGTACGGCGTCCAGGACCAGCCCTGGTTCGTCCTCGTCTCCGCATCGGGCAAGATCCTGTGGTCACACGACGGCTGGCTGTCCCTGCCCGCCCTCGAAGCCGCGGTTACAGCCCATTCGGGAAGGTGATCTGCTCGGGCGCCACGAGCGGCGTGCCGACCTCCAGCTGGATCTGGGCGTGCGCGTTCAGCGGGATGTTGCGCGGATTGCCCTGGTACACCTGGCCGTTGTAAATGGCTACCACGTGCCCGGTGGCCGGGCCGACCTGATCAGGCCCGAGCGGCTGCCCCCACTCGTCGAAGAAGTTGCCCAGCGTGTAGGTACGGACGACCGGGGATTCGATGTGGATGATGCCGTCGGCGGCGTGGGTGTGCAGCCAGTAGAAGCAGGTACCGGACTCGATGAACGCGCCCTGTGGAGTCGAGGTGGCCTGGGCGCCCGGGATGCCGATAGCGGCCGGGACCTGCCGGGCCGAGCCGTTCACGAAGATCGTCAGGTGCGCGTGGATGTGGAACAGCGTCTGCTCCCCGGCCTGGCAGCTGATTCCGTCCACGGACTGCCCGGTCGCCGCCGTAGTGGTCCCAGCCAGCGCGGCGGCTGAGGGAACCGGCACGCCCTCGGGGCCCAGCGCGCCCGCCGCGGGCGCGGGCTGGAGGGTCCCCAGGGTGCTCAGCGAAGCCAGCGGAAGCGCGCCCGAGGCCGGGGTACTCCCGCCGGTGAGGGCGAGCGTGATGCCGACCGCCGCGCCGATGACCACCACCGCTGCTCCGGCCCAGGTCAGCCCGATGCGGCGCCTGCGACGCCGCGCTTGCTCCGCCCGTTCCCGGGCGATCCTTTCCCTCGCGCTCTCCCGCCTGCTCTTTGACACGTGGCATCCATTCTCTACGGGCCGATCGGACATCAGCCTAGGCTGGCTGGCGGCTTCAGCCGTGTGCCAGGTCCTTTGATTAGGATGCGATGGCATCACCGCATGGTTTAGCTGCTCCTCATGGCCGTTCGGAACCTGGCCGACTACCGCAGCCCGAACACCGGAATCCGCAGTTTCGGGTGCAAACAAGCCCTCCAGGCATTCGCCATCTACTTCGGCCGACGAATCCCCACGCCTTGACAACCTCCACGATCACTTACGCAGACGGTCGGACGCTCCCGTCGCTCCCGGTGCTAGCGCCAGATCCCGTCCGGGCTGTCCGACTTAAGGTTGAATCTGCACTGAAGGCCGATTGCGCAAGTTGCGTCCCCGGAGGATCGCAGTGGTGAATGTCGCAGAGAGTTCCGCCCGGATTGCCGACTGGGCTGTGACCACGACCCGGTCACGCGGGTGACGAGGAAGGTGCCAGAGGTCGCCGGGCGAGCGGTGCTGGCGATAGTGGCGGCCCAGTGAGCGGCCGTTTCGATGCGGTGGTGGTCGGTGCCGGGCCGGCCGGCGCCATCGCCGCGCTGGTGCTGGCCCGGTCCGGGGCCCGGGTGGCGCTCGCCGACAAGGCTGCCTTCCCGCGCGATAAGGCGTGCGGAGACCTGGTCGGGCCGCGGGGGGTGCAGGTCCTGGCGGACCTGGGGTTGCGCGTCCCCGACGCCGGGCAGGGATCTGACCTGCTCGCGGTCGGCCCGTCCGGCCGGCGCGCCAGGCTGCCCGCCTTTACCGGGCGTACCTACCCCGGCCACGGGATCATCGTCCCGCGCCTCGCGCTAGACCACGCCCTGCGCGAAGCCGCCCTGCAGGCCGGCGCGGTCCCGCTGCGGGCCCGGGTCACTGCGGTCGAGGCGGGCGCGGACGGCAGGGTGGCTGCCGTCGTCTCCAGCGATGGGCAGCGCCTGGCGGGGGACGTCATAATCGCCGCGGACGGGGCGCTGAGCCCGGTCGCCCGCCTGGCCGGGATGCTCGACCCGCAGACGGCGCTGTGGGGGTTCGCGATCCGCGCGTACCTGCCCGCAGAGGTCCCGCTGCCGCTGCTAGTCCTGCTCGACGCCAGCCCGTGGCGTATCTACCCCGGCTACGGCTGGCTGTTTCCCGGTGCCGATGGCCAGGCGAACGTGGGCATCGGGGTCGGCCTCGGCAGCGACCGCGGGCAGGCGCCGTTGCGCGGCGACCTGGCCCGGCTGGTCGCGCTGCTCGGCCAGCGGGGTGACCTGGGCCAGGACGCGCGGCCGGGGCCGGTCATGGGCGGATGGCTGCGCATGGGCGGCACCGGCACCCCGCCTGCCGCCGGTAACGTCCTGCTGGCCGGAGATGCCGCGGGGTTGATAAACCCGCTGCAGGGCGAGGGCATCGGCCCGGCCATGGTCAGCGGCAGGCTGGCCGCCGAGGCGGTGCTGGCCGACCCAGCCCGGGCCGCCCCCGCCTACGCAGAGTCGATCGAGGCGGCGTTCGGGCAATACATGACCGGCGCGGCGGCATTGCAGCGCGCGCTGCTGCGCATGCCCAGGACCACATCAGCCGTTACCCGCCTGCTCACCGCCCCAGCCGTCCGGCGCGTCATCGCCGGCACCTGGTCGATCTACTGGAACGGCCTGGCCGATGGGGCCCGCCCCCGCCCCTCCGCCTGGACCGCGCGCACCGTGCAGGTCCTGGCCGACCGCCTTGCTGGCACGATCCCGGCTGGGCAGCCCGAGCCGCACGAGGACCCACCGGGACGGCCAGGCCAGACTGAACGGAACCACGCCCGCACCGGGCCACAGCGCGGCTGAGTGAGGGCCGTGGCGCATGGGATGGAGACATTATGGTCTCGCACAACTCCTCAGCGGTCGGCGGGCCGGAGTACGAACGCATCTTGGAGGGTGTGACCAGCACGGTACGTGGTGCGCTCGGCAGCGGACATGTGCCCGATCGGATACCCGCACTCGCTGACGCCGATCCGCAGGCGTTCGGCCTGGCCGTCGCCACGGTGGAGGGCGAAGTGCACGGCGTCGGGGACTGGCGCCGGCGGTTCTCGATCCAGAGCATCTCGAAGGTGTTCACGCTCGCCCTGGTGATCGAGAAAGACGGCGAGGCGATCTGGGCCCGCGTTGGACGCGAGCCATCGGGCACCGCGTTCAATTCCCTTGTCCAACTCGAGTACGAGCACGGAATCCCGCGCAATCCATTCATCAATGCCGGCGCTCTGGTCGTCACCGACCGCCTGCTGACGCTGACCGGAGACGCGTGCGGCGCCGTCGAGCGATTCCTGCGAACAGAGTGTGACTGCCCAGAAATCGCGAGCGATCAGGTGGTTGCCTCCTCCGAAGCTGAGCACGGTCACCGAAACGCCGCGCTCGCTCATTTCCTGGCGAGCTACGGCAACCTTGAAAACCCAGTCGATCGCGTGCTTGATCACTACCTCCGCCACTGCGCCATCGCCATGAGCTGCGCCGAACTCGCCCTGGCCGGAGGCTTCCTCGCCCGCCACGGCGTCCGCCGCGACGGTTCGCGGCTAGTGTCGCGAAGCGACGCCAAGCGCATCAACGCGGTCATGCTGACGTGCGGCACATACGACGAGGCTGGCGAGTTTGCTTACCGAGTCGGCGTTCCAGCCAAAAGCGGCGTTGCCGGAGGCATTCTCGCGATTATCCCGGGCCGTTGCAGCTTGTGCGTCTGGAGCCCAGGCCTGGACGACAAGGGCAACTCGATCGCAGGGATCGCGGCTCTCGACGCGTTCACCACGCTGACCGGCTGGTCGGTGTTCTAGTCGGCGCGGTCCGGACGTCGTGCTGTAACGGGTTGGGAGTGGCGAGGTCGCAAGCACGCCTGGAGCGATCCCCGCAGAGGTCCGATCATCGGCCGGGCGCCGACGCCACCAGCGGACTTTCGGTGCTGCGGGTAGGGTTTGCCGGTGTGAGCTTTGAGGTCAGCGCCGATGCCTACATGCAGTTCATGGGGCAGTACTCGGAGCAGCTTGCGGCGCCGTTCGCTGACCTCGCCAAGATAGGTTACGGCCAGCGGGTACTGGACGTTGGATGCGGTCCC
Organism: uncultured Actinomycetes bacterium; assembly: GCA_963795795.1. Taxonomy (GTDB): domain Bacteria; phylum Actinomycetota; class Actinomycetes; order Streptosporangiales; family Streptosporangiaceae; genus Palsa-504. Next base: position 293,576 of record CAWCJS010000015.1, read on the forward strand.
GGCGCACTGACCAGCGCACTGGTGAACCGGCTCGGGGCGGAGTCGGTCAGCGCTGTGGAACCATCGGCGTCGTTTGCCGCTGCGGTGCGGAGGCGGCTGCCGGGAGTGGATGTCCGGCAGTCGCCAGCCGAGCAGCTGCCGTTCCCCGACGACACCTTCGATGCCGCGCTGGCGCAGCTGGTCGTTCATTTCATGGCTGACCCGGTAGAGGGACTGCGGGAGATGGGCCGGGTGACCCGGCCTGGTGGGATGGTCGCGGCATGCGTGTGGGATCACGCAGGTGGCCACGGGCCGCTGACCGCATTCTGGTCCGCTGTCCGCGAGCTGGATCCGGCTGCCGACGACGAGTCGGACCTCCCCGGTGTTCGCGAGGGTCATCTGGCCGCCCTGTTTTCGCAGGCCGGGCTGAATCCGGCGCACGTCACCACGCTCACAGTCCGCGTCCGCCACGCCAGCTTTGATGACTGGTGGCGGCCGTTCACCCTGGGCGTCGGCCCAGCCGGTGCCTATCTGGCGGCCTTGCCCCCAGAGCGGCGCACCGCGCTCCGCGAGCAGTGCCGACGCTCGCTGCCACCGGGCCCAGTAGAAGTCACCGCCACCGCTTGGGCCGCCAGCGGACATGCCACATCATGACCCGCCTAGGGGAGGAGGTCAGCGCGCGGATGCACCGGCCCGATGAGAAGCGGGCCCTGCACCTACGGCCGGGCGTGTCCGTGCTCGATGTCTGGCGCACCAGCATCGGCCAGGACGGACGGCCGTACGAGCTGACCCAGTTCGTGATGCGCGGCGACATGACCGGGCTGCTCTACGACGTACCCGTCGAGTAACGGTGAGCCGCTCGGTCCTGCCCCGCATCAGCCTGCTCGCGCTGATCTGGGGATCAGGGTTCTTGTGGATCAAGCTGGCCGACCGCGGGTTCTCTCCCGTGGAGGTCACCCTGGCCCGCCTGGTCCTAGGCGCGGCAGTGCTGTTCGCCATCGTGCTCGCCCGCCGCGAGCAGGTGCCGCGCTCGCTACGGGTATGGGCATACATCGCGGTGGCGGCCCTGATCGGTAACGCGGTGCCGTACCTGCTGTTCGCGGTCGCCGAGCAAACGGTTACCTCGTCCACGGCCGGGATCATTAACGCGACGACCCCGCTGTGGACGGTGGTCCTGGCCTTGGCCGTGCGGCACCAGAAGGCGATGACGACCTGGCAGGCGGCCGGGCTGGCCGCCGGGTTCGCGGGCGCGCTGCTGATCTTCACGCCCTGGCACGCGGCATCCGGGCTGGTCTCAGCCGGTGGCCTGGAATGCCTGGCCGCCTCGGTCAGCTATGCGGTCAGCTACATCTACATGGACCGGGTCTTGGCCCGCCGCGGCATCGGGCCGATCGTGCTGTCGGCCTGCCAGCTGCTGTGCGCGTCGGTCATGGTCGCTGCCGCCCTGGTGGTCACGGGCGTGCGGACTCCGCACCTGACCGCCGCGAGCGTGGCGCCCGTCTTGGTGCTGGGCGTCATCGGGACCGGGTTCGCGTACGTGCTGAATTACCAGATCATCACCAGCGAGGGAGCAACCGTCGCCTCGACGGTGACCTACCTGCTACCCGTGGTCGCCATCTTGCTCGGTGTCCTGGTGCTCAGTGAGAACATCACCGCGACGATGCTCGGGGGCATTGCCCTGGTCTTGGCCGGAGTCGCCCTGACGCGGGTGAATAGGAAGCAGCCCGCAGCAAATACCGGATCGAATAGCGCGGCCGCGTGATTCGTCGGCTGATGCTTTCCGGATGGTCGTCGGGTGATGCGTGAGCCGGACTCTAGACCTTGTTGGTGGCCGGTCAGCTTAGCGGGTTTCGGGCTCAGCGATGAGTGGCGTGCTTACGGAGCCAGTCCAAGGCCATGACGCTGGAATTGAGGATTGAGACATGTCCTTCGTCTGGGCGGAGCCACAGTTCCGCCGTGCGGCAGCGCTGCGCCAGCCACGTTGCGTGCGAGCTGGGCACGAGCCGATCCTGGGCGCCGTGCACGAACAGGACGGGGGTGCTTATCTGCCTTAAGCGGCAATATTCGGCACTCAGGCGCTACGAAGCGCGTGGAACAATGCGGCCATCATGCTCCGGGGCATCAGCCTTCCTCCGCGTGCAACCTACGTGCAACATCGCTCGGAAAAATACGGTCCCGAACGGGCAGCAACGGCTACGAGAGCGTATCAGCGACCCGTGACCTAGACTTACGTTGTCGCTGGTCAGAGCCTTACTGACGTAGTTCGTGCTGGTGGTCAGGGACAGGATCGAACTGTCGACCTTCCGCTTTTCAGAAGGTCTGTCATCGACCCGGGAGCCTCTGCCTGATGCAGCTCCGCAGTCCTTTTACCAGCAGATGGGCCTGTCAGGAGCTTGCGGCAGCAGCTTAGCAGGTGTGCCAACGTGTGCCGGGTAATGCCGTTTCGTCCGTGTTATCTGCGTGTTGGACCCCTCGCGGAGCCGGGCTTGTGTTGCTGCTGTGTTGGCCGCCGCAGCCGGTCAGCCGTCGCGCCTGCGCCCCGGACCCGGCGTGCCTGCCCGCGGCCCGACGGCCGGCCGCCGCCGGTGACCGACTTGGTCAGCCGCCCGTCCAGGTACCCCTGCGGCCAGGCCGGGAATGACGTACCGTGACGAACGAAACGTACGCCGATGGACGCCTTTGAGTTGGCGGTCGGTGACCGTGGCCGGGTGGCGGTGAGCACTTGGCCGGCTGGGACCGCCGGTGCTGGCTGAGGGGTTGGATGCCTGTGGGGTTGCTGGCCGGGGTGGCTGGTTGCAGACTGGCGTGGTGGGCCCTGATCAGGGGCGGGCGGCCAGCGCGGGTCCGCCGGATGAGGCGGTCATCCGGACTCCGGACCGCCGTGTGCGGGTGTTCGTGAGTTCCACGCTGGGCGAGCTGGCCGAGGAGCGGCGAGCCGTCGCGCGCGCGATCTCGGCGCTGCGGCTCACTCCGGTGATGTTCGAGCTGGGCGCCCGGCCGTACCCGCCGCGGGAGGTGTACCACAGTACCTGGCGCAAAGCGATGTGTTCATCGGGCTGTACTGGCAGCGGTACGGGCAGCCCGCCCCGGGCGCGCATGTCTCGGGCCTGGAGGAGGAGTTCGAGCTGTCGGGCGGGCTGCCGCGGCTGCTTTACCGTCAAGGCGCCGGCGCCGGACCGCGAGTCCGGGCTGGCCGATCTGCTGGCCCGCATCGAGCATGAGGCCTCGGCTTCCTACCGTCATTTCCGTACTCCCGCCGAGCTGGGCCGGCTGGTCCGCGATGACCTGGCGGTGCTGCTGAGCGAGCGGTTCACCCCCGGCGGGGCGGCTCGGGCCGCGCCCGCACAGCCGCTACCGCCGGGCGGGCCGCGCGGCCCTGGCCGGCTGCCGGTGATCACGACGTCGCTGATCGGCCGGGAGCGGGCCATCGGCGAGGTGGTCAGGCTGCTCGGGCGGGCCAGCGTGCGGCTGGTGACGCTGACCGGGCCGGGCGGGGTCGGCAAGACCCGGCTGGCGGTGGCGGTGGGCGGGCGGCTGCGGGACCGGTTCGGCGCGGGCACCGTGCTGGTGCCGCTGGAGGCGATCACCGACCCCGGGCTGGTACTGCCCGCCATCGGCCGGGCGGCGGGCGCCGACCTAGGCACCGGGCTCACCGCTGGAGGCGCTGGCCGAGACGTTCGGCGACGGCGCCTGGCTGCTGATCCTGGACAACCTGGAGCAGGTGGTCCAGGTCGCCCCCGACCTGGGCGAGCTGCTGGCCCGCTGCCCAGGGCTGGCGATCCTGGCCACCAGCCGCACGGCGCTGGGATTGCGGGCCGAGCGGGAGTACCCGGTGCCGCCGCTGCCGCTGCCCGCCGGTTTGGGTGCTGCCTCGGTCGCGGAGGTGGCGGCCTCGCCGGCGGTGGCGCTGTTCGTGGACCGGGCCCGCGCGGCGCGGCCCGGCTTTGCCCTGACCGAGGGCAATGCGGGGGCGGTGGCTGAGATCTGCCGGCGCCTGGAGGGCCTGCCGTTGGCCATCGAGCTGGCCGCCGCCCGCACCCGGCTGCTGGACCCGCCCGCGCTGCTGGACCGGCTCGTGTCCTCGCTGGATGCGCTCGGGACCGGCGCCGTGGACCTTCCGGAGCGGCAGCGCACCCTGCGTGCCACGGTGCAATGGAGCATAGGCCTGCTGGATGATCCCGAGCGGTCGCTGCTGGAGATCGCGGCGGTGTTCATCGGCGGCTGGACCATCCAGGCCGTGGCCCAGGTGGCGGGCCTGGATGAGGACCGGGCGCTGGAGCTGTCGGAGGCGCTGGCCCGGCACAGCCTGGTCTACCTCGACAGTACCGGGCTCGGGTCCCGGACGCGGATGCTGGAGACCGTCCGCGAGTTCGTGGCCGAGCGGCTCGCGGCCCGGCCCGACGCCGCCGAGGTCGGGCGGCGGCACGCCGGGTACTACCGGGCGCTGGCCGAGCAGGCGGACCGGCCGCTGCGCAGCCCGGGCGAGAGCGAGTGGCTGGAGCGGCTGCAGGCCGAGACGGGCAACCTGGCCGCCGCGGTGCGCTGGTACCTGGCCCGTGACCCTGGGCCGCTGCCGCACCTGTTCCGGGTCCTGTGGCTGTTCTGGACGCAGGAGGACCTTGAGCGCGAGGCCTGGTCCTGGGTGAAGCAGCTGCTGCCCGCGGCCGGCACGCTGGACCCGCAAGCCCGGGCCGAGCTGGCCTGGGCGGCGGCGGTGCTCGCCGTCGACGTCGCGGACGACGCGGCGGCGCTGGCGGCCCGCCAGCGCCTGGCGCCGCTGCTGGCCGGGATCTCCGACCCCTTCTTGCACGCGGTGGCCCAGCTGGCGATGGCGTGGACCTTGCCGATCGCCGGTGACTTTGATGGGGCTCTGCGGGCGGCGGCGATCTCGCTGGAGGAGCTCCGAGGCCAGGATGAGCCCGTCTTCATGGGGCTGGCCGCGTTCACCACCGGCTCCCTGGAGATGGCGCTGAGCCGCTACGACGATGCGCTGCCACACCTGCGTGAGGCGCGTGACCTGGCTGAGCGAATCGGCGGTGACTGGCTCGCCGCGGGCCCCCGGGTGCAGCTGGGCATCCTGGCTGTCCTGCGGGGCAGGCTCGATGAGGCCCGGCCGCTGCTGAATGAGGCGCTGGACCTGAGCATGGCGGCCCGCAGCACCCCGTTCTTCGTGACCCTCTGCCTGGCCGGGTACGCCCAGCTGGCCTTCGCGGACGGCGACCCGGACCGGGCGGCGCTGCTGGAAGGCGCGGCTGAGGGCCTGCGCCGGCGGGTCGGCCTGCCGGCGTGGCCGCACCTGCGGCGGGTGGAGGGCGAGCTGGCGGCCCGGGTCCGCCACAGGCTAGGCGGCAGCCGGTTCGATCAGGCGTTCTCCGCCGGCTCCGGGCTCACCCAGCGGGAGGCGGTCGCTATCGTCCGGGACCAGCGCGGCAGCCCGGCGCCCTGAGCCGCCACGCATAACAGCGCGAAGACCGCGGCTTGTAGCCAAGTGCGAAGGCGACCGGTGCCGGCTGCGCGCTGTCGCCGTTCGCCACCAGGCCAGCCCGGCACGGCATCGGGACACTGACCTCACCGTCATCACGGCAGCTCCCGCCCGGGCCATCACGCCCGGGATCAAGGCGCCCAGTGTCGACGGAAGTTGAATATCGGCTTCCGTTGACACCCAGCTGCTGACCAATACAGATCAGCCCGTTCGGCGCGTCCGCCGTGACCAGGCAGTCCACGTGGATTAGCGTGCACATCGGCGGATCCCGCGCGATGAGTGACCAGGACCGACAGCATTGCGTGACTAACGCCGACCTGCATCGTGGCGCGAGATCGCCGTATCCGGGCGCCGTGAGGCTGGCCGACCACATGGGTGGGCGCGGGCAGCGCCGCCAGGCCTTGCCGTCGATTCGGCCTGATGCTGTCACACTGGAAGGGGCCGGCCTGGGCCGGCTCCCTGCTATCGGCCCCGATCGCGCCGACCTTATCGATGGACAGGTGAACCGCGATGCCTCGCCCCATACCGAGAGTCCCGGGCCTTCCCTTCGGCGGAGGCCTCAACTTGGTGCTAGTTGCTGGCGCGGCGTACTTCGCGTCGGAGCACGAGAAGGGCAGGCACGGACGGCCGAACGTGCTATGCCCGCTGTGCTGGCTGAACAAGATCACCCCGGCCCCCAAGGCGTCCGGTGGCTCTAGCCCGGCCGAACCGCCGGAACAGGCCTGACTGGCATGCCAACTGGGGTGTCACCGCCAGCCGCGCTCACCGCCTCCCGATGAGCTGCTCACCCAGATCGCGGATCAGATCCTGATGCCGCTCATCCAGCCAATGCGCCTGCCAGCCGGCACCAGCCCACTAGATCCGGCGCGTCCCGCGGCGCATTGCCCGGCGCCGACGCAAGATCCCGTTGACACGATCGTTTAGTCACAATAGAACCTGGACATGGCGCGCCCATAGCACCCATTCGGGTGCGACTTCCTGACACAACAACGGCGACCCCAGCAACGGTGCCGAACGGCGGGTACGGTGCCGCCGTGCTTATCATGGCGTCCCGCGCACGTGGTGAGGTCGCTTAGCGCCTAGCTGGGGTGAGGGAGGCCGATCCCGTCGAGGAGCGCGGAGATGTCGTCGTGCGCATTCCGCGCCCTGGCGTACGGGGCGAGCTTTAGGCGACCATCTGCGACGGCGCTGAGAACGTCCGAAAGCATCGTCCGGAAGGCTCCTGACGCGCTCTCAAGGAAAGCCTGCAACCTCGCCTGCTCATCCCAGGTGAGGCTGGCGAGGCGGACATGAGCAGCATCGAGTTTCGCCCGCAACATCATGACCCGAATGAACGTGTTAGCGATCAGAGGTTCCTCATAGCCAAGCTGTCGCAGTCCAGCTTTAGCGGCGTCGCGTGATTTGTCGCCGGGGAAGAGCACCTCCAGGGCCTTTGAGAGATTTACTATGGCCTCCCCCGCGAACTCCGTTGGCCCGTGTCCCGCCGCGAGCAGGCGGATGGCCCTCTCGAAATAGGCAAGTGCCGCCAGCGCGCGCAGGTTCGCCGGCTCGCAGAGGACCGGCAACCGCTCTATCGCCGCTACACACCGCTCGTCGCGGCTGTCCCCTGTCATGGTTTCAAAGCTGCTTCCGGTATTGGCGACCTGCCAGACGATCCGGGCGTTGCCTGCATTGGCGGCGGTGGTCGCCACTGTGAAGGGATCGGGGAATGCAAGACTCAGGGATAGGGGCAGCACATCATGCATTACCTGCATGGCTCCCAGAAGCTCGTTGCGGCTGTCAGCCCGGAAGCTTGCCGTCACCGTCCTGCCGTCCAGCCGGAAGTCGATCCCGCCGCACTCAAGAGCTGCACTTGCCGGGGCCAGCGGTGGCATGGACAGAACCTGAGACCGGCCCATGTTCGCATCCCACATCATCTGAGCAGTGGAACCTAGCGCTGCGACCCCGCCAGGCACCTCGTCCCCCAGCGCTGGATTCGAGGACAACTCCATGCTGACCGTGACCTGGCAGGGAAAGCTCAGCCGTCCCTGCTCTAGGAACGTGACCCGGTTCTCGCGGTATGTGAACATGCTCGGACCCTACGTCCCGCGAGGAGGAATCGCCCGCACCAGGTAAATGCGGCCAAGAGCCTGGCGTGCCGCAGCGCGGTCGGCCGATCCCTGCGAGACTGCAGCTTATTTGCGGCTTGGGTGAGCGCTGAGGCCGCCTCGCTGATCCGGACCCGAGCCGACGCCAATACACCCCAGCCCGAGTGGAACCCGGGTGTCCGCCGCCACAGCCTGCGCGATCACGAGGCGTGAACGCGCTGACCAGGCAAGCCGAGCCGAGCGCCGAGTATGAGTTGCTTTTGCTGGCCGGACAGTGCGGCGCGGCTCGGCGCAGGTCATTCATCGCGGCGGGCTGTCCGGTGCTGACGACCACGCCGGGGTCAGTGCGATGGTGCTTGCTGGCCAAGTTGATCGCCTCGGTGCTCACGAGACCGGGATCCTCAGCTCAGGGTGACTGGTTGTCTGAGCGCAGCTGGCGGGCCGTCATGAATGACGAGGGCGGCTTTCTGCGCTGGCTGATGAGTGGCCGGAGAGCGCTTGGCCCGCGGTCGGGTGCCTGGCGCTCGCCTATGCGCCGCTGGCCGTTGTCTCAGGTGCGGGGGGTTCGTCCCGGCGGTCGATTTCGAAGGCGAGGGTGAGTTCGGCTATTCCGCGGGGATCGGACAGGGAGCGTCCGGTGAGCTGTTCGAGCCGGCGCATCCGGTGCCGGACCGTGTTGGGATGACAGAACAGGACGCTGGCCGCCTTGCTCGCGGAGCCGCCATTGTCGAGCCAGGCGCCGAGGGTGGCGAGCAGGACCGGCCGCTGGCCGGCCGGGATCTGGCCCAGCGCGGCCAGGATGGTGCCGGCGACGTGCCGCATCACCTCCGGGTCGCTGCCCGCCGCGACGGCGAGCAGGTCGCGGTCGAAGACCGTGACGCGCTGAGCGGTGAACGCGCTGCGCAGCGCGATCCTGGCCAGCCGGAGATTCCGGGCGGTGTGCCGGAGATCGTGGTAGCACGGGCTGACCCCGACCAGGCCCGGGCTGAGCGAGTGCAGGGAATCCGCCAGGCGGGTAAGGTCAGGCCGGGGGCCGGGCAGCCACGCGATCCCGACTTCGGCGTCGTGCAGGAGCCGCCACGCCGAGATCACCCCGGTGCGCCTGAGCGCCGCCTCCGGCTGCGGGAGGGCGTGCCGTCCGGGGACTGGTACCTGGGCGGCGATGACGACATAGCTGCCCCGCAGCGGGATCCGCAGGATGTCCGCCGCCTCCCAGAGATTGCCCTCAGCCAGCCGGCCTTCCAGCAGCGCCTGGACCACGGCCGAGCGTTCCTCCTCCTGGCTGAGGACCTGGAAGGTGATCTCCTCCCGGTAGCCGTCGGCCATCTCCTGGGTGAAGGTGTCCAGGGCGAGCCACATCTCCGAGGCCGCACGGAGCGTGACGCCGGCAGGCGCCGCACTGCGGGCGGCGGTGTCGGCGAGGCAGTCCCACAGGTACCGGGCCGCGACCCGGTAGGCCGCCATCACCGCGGTCAGCGGCACGCCCGCCTGCGCGCGCCGTCTGCCGTTCTCGCGTGATTCCGGGGACGCGACCGCCGGGGCGCGCCCGATCGGGCCGAAGACGAACCCGATGTTGTCCAGGCAGGTCCGGCGCAGCTCCTCGTCGCTGATCACCATGCCGGTGGCGTAGACCGGCACGGCTGCCCTGATCTGCGAGGCCATCCCGTCAGCCAGCTCGCCGGCCCGCTCCCTGAGCTCCGCGCCGAGCAGGGCGAGCCCGGCGCCGGCATCGTCCAGCTGTGATTGTTCCACCGGCCAATGATAACCCCGCATCACCGGGAATATAGCGGCTCTTCCCGCCCAGTCCGGACAGGATATTGTCCGAGGGAACAATCTGCGCCCGGTTACCGTGCCTGCCCGGACATCGACCTCCCGCGGCCAGCCCGCAAGGATGGGCAGCAGCCCGACAGCCTGCCCGCCGGTTACACGCGCCGGCGGATCCCCAGCTCCCCTCCCGGATGGCGGTATATCAATGAGCCTCAGCACCAGCGAGACGCACGACATCAGCCGGGCCAACGCGACCGGCCGACCGCCGGTCGTCTTCGTTCACGGCCTGTGGATGCTCGCCTCGAGCTGGCAGCCATGGCGCACGTTCTTCGAGGAGAACGGCTACGCCACCATCGCCCCCGGCTGGCCCGATGACCCGGAAACCACCGACCAGGCCCGAGCCAACCCGCGGGTCTTCGCGGGCAAGAGCGTCGGGCAAGTGACCAGCCACATGGCCGAGACCATCGCGGCGCTGCGGCACAAGCCAGCGATCATCGGGCACTCCTTCGGCGCCCTGATCACCCAGCAGCTCGCCGGCCAGGGACTGGCCACCGTGTCCGTCGCGATCGACTCCGCCCCGTTCCGCGGGGTACTGCCACTGCCGCTGTCCGCGCTCCGGTCCGCCAGGCCGGTCATCGGCAACCCGGCCAACTACCGGCGGGCGGTCATGCTCACCTACGAGCAGTTCCGCTACTCCTTCGCCAACGCCGTCAGCGAGAACGAGGCCCGCCGGCTGTATGAGGCCTACCCCGTCCCAGGCTCAGGGATCCCGCTCTTCCAGGCCGCGACAGCCAACATCAACCCATTCACCGAGATCAAGGTCGACACCAAGAACCCGCACCGCGGCCCCATGCTGCTCATCACAGGCGAGAAAGACCACATCGCCCCGCACGCCATCGCCGCCGCCTCCTACAGAAAACAGAAACGCAACCACGCCGCCACCCACATCCAGGAGATCCCGGACCGCGGCCACTCACTGGTCTTCGACAGCGGCTGGCAAGACGTCGCCGAAGCGGCCCTGGCGTTCATCAAGACCACCCGCTAAAGCCACCCGCCCGACCTCCAGCAGGCCCGGGCGGCAGGCCAGACCGAACGCTGCACGCCGATCAGCGCCCGCTACGGCACCTCACCGGCGGAGCGCGGGGGCATCACTCAAAGGGCACTGCCGCACTTTCCGAGGCGTGCCGCGCCGGAATGGCAGGCGACCCTGGACGCCCTCCAGAAACTGCCCGAGACCGGCACCGAAGCGCCGACCGGATAACGCCGGGCACCGCGACCGGGATACCGCTGACGGCGATCGGACCCCGGATCACCGCCGCGATCTTCGCCGGACGGCTTATCGTGCACGAATCCCTGGTAGAGGCGGCGAGACGAGTCACCATCCCGGTCCAGTTCCTGCTCCCGCGGGACGACGAGCACGTCGACCGCCAGTCTGCTCTCGCGTTGTCCGACACCTTCGCCTAGAAGAAAAGACGCTGCACGCCAACCTGGGCGATCACCGCGATGTGCGCTGGTCCGGGTCGATGACTCGTTCCTGGTCCGGCATCTCGGCCCGGCCGGCCCGTCACGGGCCTGACGTCACAGGTATCGGCACCCGGCTTCGCGCCAGCCGCCGATACCGCTGTCGCATCTCGTCTTACGCCGGACGCGATATGCACCGCCATCGGCATTATGTGGGTGATCGAAAGATCACCGCGCCCTTCGGGCTCTCACATAATGCCTGATCATGTAGGTGATCGAGGCGCAGTGCGCCTCGATCCTGGAGCCTCACGATCACCTACATATCAACCATGTGAGTAAGGCGTGGCCGATGCGCAGCGGCTGAGATTGCTGACAGGCGCGCCAGCGCACGTGGATCTCTGGCTCGGCGAGGCGGTCTCCGGCGCGGCGCCTGCGTTACCGGGTCATAGCTGGTGTCACGGCCGGTCGGTCATGATGCGGTCGTAGGTGCGGCGGGCGCGGGCGCTGCGGGCGCTGGCGCCGTAGCGGCGCAGCATCTGCGGGGAAGACCAGCCGTTCAGCTCCATCAGGTCGCCCTCCGCGCCGCCGCGGTCCAGCCAGGTATGGCTGAAATGGTGCCGGAACCGGTGCGGGTACACCGCTATCCCGGCCTGCCGCCCCCGCCGGGCGATGACCTGGTAGATGCCGCTGGCGGTCAGCGGCCCCCGGTTGATCACCCCGAGCCAGAGCCCGGCGCGGTGCGCCTGCGCATGCCTGGCCCGGACGCGGAGGTACCGGTCGATGGCGCGAGCCGCGTCATAGCTGTTGGCCGCCGCAGCCGATCAGCCGTCGCGCCTGCGCCCCGGACCCGGCGTGCCTGCCCGCGGCCCGAAGACCGGCCGCCGCAGTAATCCCGCTGGGCACAGCCACTACCAGCCGCGGCTTGGCCAGGTGCCGGCGCCGGTGCACCTTCTGGATGAAGTAGCGCAGCATCCGCTCGATCATCCGTTCCGCCTGGACACCGACCGCAACGATCTTGCCGGTATCGGTATTGAGTGCCACCACCGACGGTTCATTCAGCGCGATCCCCCGGCCACGCACATACACCAGCGTGTTCGCCGTACCGAGGTCGACCGCCATGTCGCGGCCGAGGAACGCCAGCATGTTCCCCATGAGAAACGAGCCTTCTAACGAAACTATCTGCTGATGACATTGAATGCGGATACCGGGTGCGGCCGCGGTGGCACCGTGTCATTCACCGGCCAGCGCGGACCGGTAAACCAACTCCGGGACGAAGATCTTGATTTGCCGCGCGCCTGACTCAGGGGAGCTGGAGCCATGCACGACGTTGCACGTGACTCCAACGCATAATCACCGCTGATCGTGCCCGGCGCCGCCGGGCGAGCCCGGGTCCGGGTGCGACGGCCGAGGCCGCGGCTGGCTTTCAGCGGGCAGGGCAACTCAGCCCACAAGCTCCCCGAACGTACCTACCGGCCGGGCGCAGCGAGAACAACGCCATGCTGGGCGGCCGGGGACGTTCCCGCCATCGCGGTCATCGTCTGAGGCCTGCCGGACCACTTCACCGGCGGTGTTCCCGCCAAGGTCACGCGGGACGCCACGCACCACGACGCTGGTGCCGGCCGGCTCCGATGAGCTTGTGGCTTCGCCAGAGCTGAAAGGGCGTCGTCGGGTTCCGGTCCATGCACAGGGCACGTGCCGCGTATCGCGCCGCTGGCAACGCAGCGGAAGCAGACACGGGGCTTGATACTGGTGAGCGCGCCTATTTAACTGTCGTGAGTTCCCCGTCGGATCCAGCTCGATGGAGGCCGCTGGTGACCTCCAGGGCGAACCGGCTCCAGGTGCCACCGCCGTGACGTCGAGCTTGCGAGAGAAATCCGAGGACGTGATCGATTGGGACTCGTTCACCAGGCCGGGTCCTACCCCGGCGAAGGATGCGACCCGGATCGTCGATCGGCGCGGCTCAGGGCGGGGAGGCACTGGATGCTCCGCCGTGCTCGCCCCCCAGGGCGTTGGCCTCCGGGATTCAGCGTTGACCCGCCAGCCGAGAAGTAACGGTTTCTTCGTGGCTTTGAGCTGCGGTTTTGCGTCGGCTGGCCTGCTCTTATCGGGTTCGGGCGCGCACCCGATGGGTGCGGTGAGTGTGGCTGGCGGGCTTGGCGGTCCGTGTCTTGTCCAGTTGGAGGCTGCCTCGGACGTGCTGTTCGTGCTGGCCTTCGCCGGGTTGATCTGGACGGCTGGGGCGGGTGTTGTCCGGGTCAGCTCTGCGGTTCGGGTGCCGCCGGGCAAGGTGGCTGGGGTCGGCCGCCGGTAAGTGCAATCTCGTTATGCTGCGGCGTATCGTCAGTTCGGGGGTGATGGCCTGTGTTCGAGACCGCGGAGCAGGTCAGGGCGGCCGTCAGGGAGTTGACGGACGCGGTCTGGGTGCTGAGCGCGCTGGCGCCGGTGTTGTCGAGCGGCCTGGAGGGGCCGTTCAGCGCGGACGACCCGGCCGCCCGGGTGCTGGCGGACTACGGCTTGCTGGAGGCAGCCGAAAGCGGGCTGCTGCCCAGGCCGGCGTTCGTGGAGGCGTTCGGCGGCCGGGCGCGGGCCGTCGCTGACGGCATCCGCGCCAGCCTGGGCCAGGCGGCGACCGCCGCGTTCCGGGACGAGCACGGCGGAGGCTGGGGTGCATTCGCTGATGAGATCTTGGCCGCCCAGGGCCGGGCGTCGGCCAGGGGTGGCCAGGGGTTTGCCGTCTTCGTCGTCCCTGTCCTGGACGGCCTGGCCGGACGCTTCGCCGCCGGCGACGGCGTGCTGCTCGATGTCGGCGTCGGGGTGGCCGAACTGGCCTGCGCATTCTGCCAGGCCGTACCGGGGGCCCGGGTGGTGGGCATCGACCCGCTGCCCCGCGCTATCGAACTCGCCGCCGCTACCGTGGCCAGCCACGGCCTGGCCGAGCGCGTCCAGCTGCGGTGCCAGGGCGTGGAGGACCTCACGGACGAGGAGGCGTTCGACCTGGCCTGGCTCCCGTTGCCGTTCATACCGCCCGCTGCCGTCCGTGAGGGCTTGCCGCGCGTGCTGCGGGCCCTGCGGCCAGGCGGGTGGCTGTTGCTGCCCGCCGCCGCTATCGAGCCAGGAGCCAGCGGTGAGATCGCCCGCTGGCAGGTGCATCTGTTCGGGGGCACCTTGCTCAGCGACCACGAGCGAACGGAGCTGTTGCGGGCGGCGGGCTTTGAGTCACCAACCCCGCTCAGCACGCCGCCAGGGCCACTGCCGCCGCTGCTGGCTGCTCGCCGGCCGCGCTGAGGGGACCACCCCGGGAACCGGCCGGGCTGACCCGGCCCCGGCGCAAGCCGGCCATCATCCGATGAGGCACAAGCGGCCCTGCGGAACGACCGGGATCGGCGGGAGTGCCCGGTGACCTGGTAGCCGGTACCGGCGCCCTGTCCCGGCATCGGCACGGCGAGGTAAGCCCGGACTTGGCACGATCACTTGCAACCTGATTCTGGACTTCGCGGCCTTCAGCCGGGCAGGACAGGCCCGGGCTGCCGGAGCAGGCGCACAGCGCGACCGCCGTGCGCGTGACCGGTCCGGATAGCGAAGAGCGCCCTGGTTCTGGGAGATTACGCGGTAACCACACCAATGCAATTTCTCAGGCAGGAGCGCTCTTCATGATGCAGGATACGCGGTGGGATCACGGGCTGAAGGTGACCGGCGAGGGCGAGGGCCTGGTCGGGCACGCCGGGGCGGTGCTGCTGCGCAAGCTGGCCGACCGGGCAGGGCTGACCGCGGCGCTGGGATCGGCGCTGGCGCGCAAGGGGAAGTTCCCGCTGGTGGACCGCGGTGTGGCGCTGGTGTCCATGGCGGTGGCGATCGCGCTCGGGGCCACCAGCATGACCGACATCACCCTGCTGGCCCACCAGGAGCCGGTCTTCGGCGCCGCGCCGAGCGACACGACGGTGCGGCGGACGCTGGAGCTGGCCGATCCGCGCACCCTGGACAAGATCGCCCGGGTCCGGGCGGCGGTCCGCGCGCACGTCTGGTCGCTGATCGCGGCGAGGCCGGCCGGGTTCCCGTGGCTGGCCATCGCCGGGAAGCTGCTGGCCGGCTGGCTGGTCATCGACCTGGACGCCACGCTGATCACCGCGCGCAGCAGACAAGGAAGGCGCCGCTGCCACCTTCAAGATGGGCTACGGCTTCCATCCCGCTGGGGGCCTGGCTGGCCAATACCGCCGAGAACCTGGCGATGCTGCTGCGGCCGGGCAACGCCGGCTCGAACACCTTCGCCGACCACCTCGCGGTGCTGACCGCGGCGATCCGCCAGATCCCCTCGCGCTGCGCGGTCGCGGCTGCTGGTCCGCGTCGACGGGGCCGGCGCCAGCCACGAGCTGATCACCCACCTGCTGTCGCTGTGCGTCCCGGCGCCGCACCGTCCTGTTCACCTCCGGCTGGGCCATCACCGGCGCCGATGAGCAGGCGATCGGGCTGCTGCCCGCCACCGGCTGGCAGGCCGCGGTGGACCAGGACGGCGCCGTGCAGCAAGACAAGCACATCGCCGAGATCACCCACCTGACCAGCCGGGCCGCCGGCTGGCCTGCCGGGCTGCGGTGGATCGTGCGCCGCACCAGGCCGTCGCGGCGGCAGGCCAGGAACCTGACCGCGTTCGAGCGGGCCACCGGCTGGCGGTACTCCATCATCGTCACCAACATCCCCGCCGCCGGCGGCATCCCCGGCGTGCCCGGCAGCCACCACGCCCAGTTCATCGACGTGCTGCACCGCCAGCACGCCGTCGTCGAGGACGGCGTGCGCACCGCGAAGTCGATGGGCCTGCGCAACCTCCCGTCGAAGACCTGGCTGGTGAACTGCGGCTGGGTGCTGGCCGCGAACATCGCCGCCGACCTGGCCGCCTGGTGCCGGCTGCTCGGCCTGTACGACTGCGAGGACCTCAAGGACGCCGAGCCGGACACGCTGCGTTACCGGCTCTTGAGCCTGCCCGCCCGGCTGGTCCGCCACGCCCGCGCCCGCGTGCTGAAGATCAGCCGCACCTGGCCCTGGAAGGAGGCGTTCCTGGCCTGCTGGCAGCGGCTGTGCGCCCTGCCCGCACCCGCCTGACCAGCCACCCCGTCCCTGCGACCCGGAAAGGAGGCCGCCCCGGCGCAGTCGGAGCCGGTGCCGCCCCGGGCACACCGGGCAGCACCGCCACCCGCCGGGAAACACGAACCAGACACCACGGCCGAAAACCGGCACAACACAATCAGTAACCAACCTCGGCCCACCCCTGAATCATCGAGGTTAGCTCACAACGGGAGCGGCTTTGCATTCTGACGGAAACGCCTTGACCTGCACGAACGCGGGCGCCCAATACCGTTTTGGCACGCGTTTGACAGGACCGCGTGGCACGCCTCGTACTCCCCGCTCCGGATTCTTCGACTGGACGGGGTCGGCCGCGGGCAGACTCAAGCGCCGTCAGCTAACCGGCACCGTCCACTAGCGCCGCGGCTGGCCGGTGATCACCGGCCCCCGCCACCAGGCCGATGTACCTGCCATGCACGCTCGCTCCCGCGGTGTGGCAAAAGGCTTCACTGATAGCGCCCGCAATACGGGCACAGCGCCCGGCCTTCCAGCGGCTTCCCGCAGTGGATGCAGTCACCGACCATCCGCCGCCTGGTCTCGTCTTGCTTTGCCGAGGACTCGGCTAGCCATTCCCGCACGTCACCGCCCTCGGGGGGTGCCGGCACCGGCGGCGACGGCACGGCCGGCGGTGGCTGCGGGTTTTGCATCGCGTTAACGTACTGATCCCGGGTGGCCAGGATGGTATTCAGCTCCTGGTTAATGGCCATGAGCAACCGCCCGAATCCCTGCGAATTCAGGAACATGGCGTCGCCCTGGAGCGCTGACAAGCGCCCGTACCGCTGCATGAGCGCGCTGATAGCCTGCTGGCGTTCCCAGTCATTAGACGGCTGGCGGATCTGGAACTGGTACCAGAATTGCTGCTGCTCCGTCTGCAGCTGATAGAGCATCTGCTGCTCGGCCATGGCCGGGTTCTCGAACATCGCGATCGGATTCATCGGCCCACCCCCCTAAAGACCGCCGTGCCTCCATAGTGCTCCTACGGGGTGTCAGGTTACAAGGAGCGCGGAGACGATAACCGGCCAGTGGCGGAACGTCTCCCGGCAGGCACCGGCAACCCGCAGATACCGCACCAGCCTGGGGCTGTGCGGCAGCTCTGTGCGGCAGCAACTTGGCCCCTCAATAGCGTGAATCCTGCGTGGTCAACCCGGGCCCTCAAGCCTCGGTCAGATGAGGGGATAGGGTTCCCTGACAGCGCGGTGGCAACCAAGATCGTCGCTGTCCCGCAGAGGCGGTCCCGTACTCGGACATGGGCTTGCCATAGCCGGACCCGGGTGTTCTGCGTGCCGTTGAATCCGGTTCCGAGCGCAAGAGGGCCGAGGACCGATGGCCGGGCTGCAGGTAGGGCGATGTGCTTGCCGTCAGCGTTATGCACCTCATCGAGGGTCCGGTACCAGACAACTCCAGCTGCAGCGAGAACGACGAATCCGGCGGAACCAGCCACCGAAGCAGCCCGAACTTCAGATAATCACCCAGGTCACCGGCATATCGATCCTGCACTGCGCCCTCATCATTCGCGTTCGACCGCGCGGAGCCCCCGTTGCGGCGTCCATGACTCGATGACCAGCAACGTCGCCTCCGGGTTCAGCCGGGTGATGACGACCTCGGAAATGTCGGCAACAAACAGATCTCCGGCAGGCCCTTCGCCGATCGGCCCGGCCAGAACCGCCCGCCCGGCGATCTTCGCCTCGCCCGGCCACTCGGCCTCCTTGCCCTCCTGCGGGTGAAACGCCGGGCCATGCAGGGCGAACCTCGGATCCCGCCGCAGATCCGCGCCCTTGCGCGCCCCCAGCATCGACCCGAACCGGAGCTCACCGTCAGCGAACTCGCACTCGATGCCCGAGACCCGCGGCGCGCCGTCGGCCCGCACCGTCGCGATCGTCTTGTGCCGGCCCGCGTCGAAGAGCCGCCGCACCCGCGCCGCGAACTCCGGCTCCGCCTGCTCCACGTCCTGCCACGCCGCCATGGCCACAGTATGGGCCCGATCCCCCTCCGCAGGCAGGCAACCTGTCATCACTTCGGCCACCGCTATCGCTGAGTCCGGCGACGGCCCCGCCGTCCGCGGAAACCTCCTGGGCGAGGTTGATTGATGCTCCGCTCATCACGGATCCGCGCAACATCTGCTCAATCGAGGGCATCAACACCACCAACCGGGTATCTATGCGGCCGCTGCGTGGTCTGGCGGGCCATCGCTTGCTGGACTGTTCGGCCGGCTGCGCATCCGCCGGGCAATCCGCGAGACCGCTACCATGCCTTCCTCAGCCTCGGCTGCGCCATCATCTGCTGGCGCCGATCGAGCACGGCCGGGTCACGCGCTCATGCTAGGGCGATACGGCGGTGCCGAGAGAGTCGGCTCCGGCGAATTTCGGTGCGCCCTTCTGATAGAAGACGTCGAGTTCGTTGACAGTGAAGCCCGCGGCGGTCAGCAGGTCAACGATGGATCTGGTGAAGTTGCACCCGCCGAACACCCGCTGCTGCAGTGGGTTGAGGCGTCGTTGCCAGCGGCGCACGTTCTCGTCGGGGGCCAGCCCGTGCTCCAGGAAGTGCAGGGTCCCCCCGGGCTTGAGTACCCGTCGCACCTCGCGCAGGGCGGCGGCGGCGTCGGGGATCGTGCACAGCGTCCAGGTGGACAGGGCAGCGTCGTAGCTGTCGTCCTCGAAGGGCAGCGACTGGCCATCCAAGCCGGAGCGCTGCACCGGGACACTGGCTGCCTTCAGGCGCTGGCCCGCCAGCTGCCAGCCCAGTTCGGAGGGCTCGACCGCGGCGACCCGGATAACGGCTGCCGGGTAGAACGGGGTGTTTAGGCCCGAGCCGAAGCCGATCTCGACCACATCCCCCGCCAGGCCGTCACAGGCCCGGCGGCGCAGCGGCTCGACCATCTTGGTGCCGCACGCGACGTTGAGAACCCGCGGCAGGACCTGTCTTTCATAGAATCCCATGACTGCCCCCTTGAACTGCCCCGATGTTCGTCCGGTTGTCCCTGCTGGCCAGCTGACTCTGCTGAGCGCCTCGATGCCTGAGCTTGGCAAACCCGTGCGTTTTCGGCAACAGCCGCCGCGACCCGATCTCTTCGTTATCAGGTCGTTTCGCGGGGTCGGTCGTGCCTGGCCCGCTGCCGGGACCAGCCGATGGAGCTGGCCGTGACTGACCGCCAGGGCCCGCGATCGCGCCCCTGATCGGCGCGCAACGGGCACGTCTCAGCGGTTTTCAAGGCCGGGCTGGCGTAGCTGTCGCGCGGCTGGTCTGATCTGGCCCGACGCACGGATGGGCGGCTCCTTGAGGCGCCCCGATCCCGCGCATATCCCGCGACAGCGGCCCGCCAGCCGCTTGTACCCTCACGGGAGCATAGCCTCACCCATGCCAGGGGGCTTCCGTGTAGGGCTAACCGCAGCCCGCCCCTGACTACATCTCATGCAGCAGCGAAAATGCTGCCGTACCTGCGCCGACCCACTCAAGCGAGGCCAGTAAACGCGGCGGACAGTAGGAAGGCTATGTTTCAGCTATGGCAGTATTCGCATTGTGGAGCGCACCACGAGCGCGATCAACGGCTTTCTTTCGGTCGATGGCCGAGCGCGGTGATTTGACCGTACTTCACGAACCGTTCTGCAACCTGAAGAACTACGGCGAGACTGATGTTGGCGGGCGGACGTTCGATTCGGCCGCTCAGCTGCTCGCCTGGCTACGTGGCGAGGCGCACGACCGGGACGTGTTCTTCAAGGACACGATGGACCACCAGCACGTCGAGGTCTTGGCCGACCGGCTGTTCCTGGCCGAAGCCCGTCATGCGTTCCTCATCCGCCGTCCTGAGGAAATTGCAGCGTCCTATTACGCCCTGTTCCCTCCGATGACCATCAACGCGATCGGGATGGAGCGGCTGTGCGAGATGGAGGCCGCCATCAGCGATGCTGGCGGGAATCCGCCTGTTGTCATTGACTCGGATGACCTCGTGGCCTGGCCGGCTGCGACGATGGCGGCGTACTGCACCGCCGTCGGGCTGCGCTTTAATTCGCGAGCGCTTACCTGGGGGCCGGGTGAACAGGCCGCGTGGCAACGGTCCGCAGGCTGGCACGCGGACGCTAGCAACAGTTCCGGTTTCGAGCGGCGCGAACGGACATACCTGCACACCGTCGAGAACTCCGAGAAACTCGCACGGTACGCCGCCCATCATCGGCCCTTTTACGAGCAGCTTTATGCGCAGCGGATGAACGTTACGCCTTGGGAGTAAAGGAACGCCAGGCCATGCTATTACGTCATTTCATTGCCTATCTGCCCCGTCATCCTCATAACTCCCGGTAGCGCCGTTGAGTGACGGCCGCCTCCTCGGCAGGGTGTGGGTTTGCCGTTCCCGACGTGAGACAGAGAGGGCTCGGCGGACGCGTAGCCTAGCGCGCCACGCGGTAGCGGAGGTAGACGACTCTCGAGCTGAAGGTGCGGGTCTCGACGAGTTCGAGATCCACCCGGCGCTCGCGCCGGGGAAAGAACGGAATGCCACCGCCAGCCAGCACCGGGTAGACCCTGGCCCGGTACTCGTCGATCAGACCCAACGCGGCCGCCTCGGCGGCGAGAGTCGCGCCGCCGATCGCGATGTCGCCCTCCGCCGGCTCAGCTCGCAACCGCTCGATCTCCTCCGCCAGGCCGCCGGAGGCCAGGCGGGCATTGCCCCGCACCGCCGACAGCGTGGTGGAGAACACCACCTTCGGGAGCGGCTTCCAGATCGCGGCCCACTCGAGCATTGAGTCGTCGAGCGATGGATCCTGGTCGGCGGTCTCCCAATACAGCATCGTCTCGTACAGCCGTCGTCCCAGCAGGTGGACGCCGACCTGTCGTATCTCGTCGGTGACGAAGCGAAAGACCTCCTCGTCGGGCGCCGTCCAGTCGAAGCCGCCGTCCGGCCCGGCGATGTATCCGTCAAGTGAAACGCCCATCGAATAGGTCACGCTGCGCATCAGAAGTCCTCCTCGGTAACGGGTTCGACAGTACGACCGCCGGACGCCCGCATGACTCATCGCGGTGCGTGGGACAGGGCAAGTGCTGCCGGTTACGGCACTAGCCGGGGGTAGCCCGCAGGAACGCCAAGCTGAAAGCGTTGCGGAAGCTGGTCGGCAAGAGCTGGGCGATTGTGGCGCCAACCCCAGGTGAGTGGCTGTCACTGTCTCCTCCGACGCCTTCGAGCACTCCGGATTGGAGCAGCTCGTTGACGCCGCCGGCCCGGGCCTGCATCGTGGCGATCTTGTCCTGGGCCCGCTGGAGCTCATCTGGTTCCATGCGGATTGTCAACGGCTGGCATGAATGGTTTCGCAGCGGCTATGCCGCGTCAGTTTCCGCTTTTACCTGCTCATCTTCGCATCGGTCAGCTGGCGTTGCCGTGATTTAGGGCCTGGGAGGTGCCGCAAGCCCAGGTAGCCCGCAATCCCAGCGGCCGCCAGGACCGCCCCGGCCACGAGCAGGGTGGACTCGAAGCCCTGGAGAAATGAGGCCACCGCCGGATCGTACGCGTGCCCGCCTACGTACGCGGCGGCCGCATGCACCTGACCTCCCGCCACCTCGGTCCCAACCTGGGCCGCCCGCCGCTGCCCGGCTGCGGGGAAAGTACTGGCCCGGTGGTTCCAGCTGGCCAGGGTCACGCCGGCGCCGATGGATCCCAAGATGGCCAGTCCGGTGGCAGTGCCGATCTGACGGCAGGCGTTGAACAGGCCTGAGCCGATCCCCGATGATCCCGCCGGAACCTCGGCCATCGCCGCCGACGAACCCGCCGGGACCATGAGGGCGAAGCCCACTCCCACCAGGACGTAGCACGCAGCCGGCCAGGCAAACGGCGTCGCCTGCTTCAGCTGGCTCATGCCCAGCGTGCCCGCGGCGGCGATCAGGCACCCCAGCCCCACCGCGGGCGCCACCGGCAGCCGCCGCCCGACCCGCTTGCTGGACTGGGCCACAATGAAGTACGGGATGCAGAAAAAAAGCCAGGACAGGCCGGTGCGCAGCGCCGACCACCCGTCAATGTTCTGGAAAAAGAGCGTCACGTAGTAGATGAATCCCGAGAAAGCAAGGTAGGCCAGGAGGTACACGGTACAGGCCCAGCCGAAGCTGGGGGTTCGCAGCAACGCCGGGGGAACCATCGGCGACGAGGTCCAGTGTTCCCACACAAAGAAAACGACAAGGACCACTGCACCGACGGCGACACTGGCGGCCACGGCCAGCGAATGCCAGCCGACGTCGGAGGACTCGACAAATCCGAAGGTCAGGAGCAGCAAGCCGCAAGCGCTCAGCGCCACCCCGCCGGTGTCGAAGGGGCGGGGTACAGGTTCCCTGGACTCCGCGACCGCGACTCGCGAGATAACCACGGTCACTATCCCGATCGGGACATTAACCCAGAAGATCGATGACCACGGGAACACGCTGAGCAGCAGGCCGCCAGCCACGCTGCCGCCCGCGACGGCCAGGCCGCTGACCGCGGCCCACAGCCCGATGGGGCCGGTCCTGGCCTCCGGCGGATAGGCCTCGGTAATCAGTGAGAGGGTCAAAGATGACATGACGGCGCCACCGATTCCCTGGATCACCCGGAAACCGATCAGCATTCCACCGGAATCCGAAAGAGCACAGCCGGCCGAGGCAAGCGTGAACAGGCAGACCCCGCTCATGAAAAGGCGCTTCCGCCCGAAATGGTCGCCCAGCGCACCGCCCGTTGGAATCAGGGCGGCCAAGGCCAGAGCATAGGCACTCACCACCCATTCCAGGCCCGCGGGCGAGAGGTGAAGCTCGTGCTGCAAAGACGGAAGGGCGACGCTTACGATCATGACATCGAGCACCATCATGACCTGAGCGGTGCACGCCACGGCGAGGGTAAGCCGCTGCCTAGCCACTGTACCCAGAGTCATGACTCAAGCCTGCCCTACCTGACCGGCAAGCACACCGTCAGGGCCTGCGCCGCGAAGCCATACCAGGCACATCTGCGCGCAAGGGCATCGCGCGGCCGATGCAGCCGTCAACCGCTCATACTCGTGCTGCATGTGATCCCAAATCGCCCCGTTGCCGAATCTGGCGACCTGTCAGCTGCGAGTTCAGAGGCGACCCCGCGCCGATCACAGCCCGCTACGTGATCGCGGAGCTGGCGCGCGAGCAGTCCCGCTGTTCGGCGCGGGGACTGGCGGGCGTGAGGGCGGTCGGCGATGGCCGCAGAGACGAGTGATCTGCGGCCATTCCACAGGTATGAGGTCGTGCGTGCCGGCGGGCGGGATGCGCCGCCCGACCGGACTGCGACCTTCGCCTAAGGTGGCGTCAGGGTGCGAACGAGACTCCATCGAGCGAGGTGAAGCACGCGGCGTTGCTGAACGCGCCGCCCTCGGCCTGGACGGTGACCACGCCGGTGGGCTCGACCTGCAGCCGGCCGTTGGTCGCGGTGCACAGGTCCACCGGGACGAACACCGCGTGGGCCGGGCGGAACCCGGCGGGCAGGGTGAACGGAACCGGGTTGGTACCCGAGGTCGCGATCGCGCCCTTGAGGTGGATGATCCCCGAGATCGCGCGCACCGCGGGGGCGGAGGTGCCGAACGGCGAGTTGAACCAGCCGTTCTGCAGCGTCAGCGGCGTGAACGAACTGGCCGACTTCGCGAACGAGACCCCGTCCAGCGAGGTGAAGCACGCCGCGTTGCTGAACGCCCCGCCCTCGGCCTGGACGGTGACCACGCCGGTGGGCTCGACCTGCAGCCGGCCGTTGGTGGCGTTGCACAGATCCACCGGGACGAACACCGCGTGGGCCGGGCGGAACCCGGCGGGCAGAGTGAACGGGACCGGGTTGGTGCCCGTGGTGGCGATCGCGCCCTTGAGGTGCACGATGCCCGAGATCGCGCGCACCGCCGCGGCCGAGGTGCCGAACGGCGAGCTCGTCCAGCCGTTCTGCAGCGTCAGCGCGGTGAACGAACTGGCCGACTTCGCGAACGAGACCCCGTCCAGCGAGGTGAAGCACGCCGCGTTGCTGAACGCCCCGCCCTCGGCCTGGACGGTGACCACGCCGGTGGGCTCGATCTGCAGCCGCCCGTTGGTCGCGTTGCACAGGTCCACCGGGACGAACACCACGCTGACCGGGCGGAACCCGGCGGGCAGGGTGAACGGGACCGGGTTGGTGCCCGTGGTGGCGATCGCGCCCTTGAGGTGGATGATCCCCGAGATCGTGCGCGCCGCGGGGGCGGAGGTGCCGAACGGCGAGCTCGTCCAGCCGTTCTGCAGCGTCAGGGCGGTCCAGCCGCTCGTCACTGCGTCGAGGCCAGGCGTAGCTGCCTGCGCCGCGGCGGTACCCAGGAGCCCCACGGGCAGTGCGACCGCGACCGCGCTCACCGCGCAGGCGGCCAGCCGGCGCAGTCTGCGGGTCACCGCCCGAGAACAACCGAGGGTCAGGAACCGGGCCACGGCCTGGCGATTGCCCCCATCGGCGCGTGCGAACATCACTCCGGCCATCTCAACACTCCTTCCAGCCGCGGCGGCATCTGTCTTACCGCTGAGCATGACCGGCCGCGTTGCAGCCCGATTGCAGAGGTCGGCGGCCGTCGGCGCGGCGATAGAGGGCCGGCCAGGTGGTGTAGCAGGCTGACACCTCGGCGAGGTCTCGCAACCCGGGTACTGGCCGAGCCCGGTCACCCGTGACGACAAGCGCCGTGCTGACAGAGGCGCCGACCTCGTCGTGCAGAACTGGGTAATCGGTGGACATAGCCACGCCGGAACCAGAGGAGTGGATCAGCCCAGCTGGCGGGAGGGTCTGGCGCGTGGTCAAAAGCGCGCCCAGAGCAGCAGGATCGTGGATGCGGCCAACAGGGCCGCCATGGCACCGTTGAGGACGCGCCTGGCGCGTGGTGTCCGGAGGAAGCGATGGAGCGTGGCGCCGAACGCCAGCCAGGGCAAGCAGCTGGGAAGGGCGACCAGCATAAACAGGATCGCGAAGATGACAGCTTGGCCCAGGGCACCGCCGGCGCGCCGGTCCAGGAAGGTGGCGATGGCAGCGACGCCGATCAGCCACCCCTTGGGGTTGATCCACTGGAAGGCTGCCATGCCGAGGAATCCAGCAGGTGCGTTCGTGGCCCCTTCGGCATTTCCCGCGGTGGCGATCCGCCAGGCCATCCAGCAGAGCATCGCTGCCCCGCCCCACTTCAGAACCTGGAGGGCCAGAGGATGAGCAAGCAGCACGTTGCCCAGTCCCAGGGTGATAGCGAACAGCATCGCGCCCATCCCGAGCACCTGCCCCAGCAGGCTCGCGAGACCGTGCCGGACGCCGACCCTTGCACCGACGGCGGTCAGCAGCGCATTGCTGGGGCCGGGAGTGCCAGCGACGACCGCTGAGAACGCGACAAACGCGATCACCCGGGCGGGGTCATGTATGACTTCCATGCGCCGCTCCGTAGATTTGATCTATGACATCCAGCCTGGGTGATCCAGCAGGCGCTGGTCTTGAACATTCGTGCGACCCAGACGAATGGGTAGACGCCAAAGGGCCGGTGGATGGGGTGGAACTGTTCCGCGCTCGGCTGCGTGGCCGCCCGTTCAGCCGCCACCGGCACGATGTCTACGCGATCGGCGTCACCGAGGAGGGGGTCCAGGCGTTTCACTACCGAGGCACGGTAGAGCGCAGCCTCCCGGGACAGGTCTTCGTGCTGCACCCCGACGAACTGCACGACGGCAGGGCAGATGGGCCGGGCTTCGTTCGGCTACCGCCAGATTCTACGTCAACCCGGACCGGATCGCCTCCGCCCTGCCATCCCTCACGGGACCGCCGGTGCAGCTGCCCCTTTCGCTCCCCCCGTGACCGACGACCCAGTCCTCGGCGCGCTTGGTTCGTACGGCGTTCGCGCGCGCGCCCGAGCCGCTGGCGCTTGACGCTCTGGTGCTTCAGCTAGCGGAGGGCCTGCTACGGTTCAGCGCTGCCGGTCTCACCGGCACCCTGCGCTGCCGAGTTGACCTGCCCGCAGTCGAGCGTGGCCGTGATTTCCTGCGGAGTCGGCTGACGATAGTGCAATCGAGCGAGGTGGAGGCGGTCACAGGCCTAGACCGCTACCGGTTCGCACGCCAGTTCCATGCCGTTGACGGGACCAGCCCGTACCGATATTCGCTGATGCGGCGCCTCGACGTGGCCCGAGGCTGGCTGCACGACACGCGGCCCCTCGCAGAAACGGCGCTCGACGCCTGTTTGGCTGACCAGGCCCACTTCACCCGGACGTTCAAAGCGGCATTCGGCATGACGCCCGGCCGGTACATGAAGCTCTGCGCCGCCCGTGC
>CAWCJS010000016.1:0-386184 GCA_963795795.1 uncultured Actinomycetes bacterium
CGACATGTCTTCGAATGACAGCATTCGCCCCTTCCGGATCGACATCCCGGAGGAGTCGCTCCAAGAGCTCCGCCGCCGTGTGGCGGTGCCCCGCTGGCCCGACCGTGAGACCGTCAGCGATCGCACCCAGGGCGCGCAGCTGGCGAAGGTACAGGAGCTCGTCGACTACTGGGCCACTGATTATGACTGGCGCAAGCTCGAGGCCGAGTTGAATGCGCTCCCCCAGTTCATCACGGAGATCGACGGGCTCGATATCCATTTCTTCCACGTCCGCTCGCCGCATGCGAACGCGCTGCCGCTGATCATGACCCACGGCTGGCCGGGCTCGTTCCTCGAGTTCGTGAAGGTGATCGGGCCGCTGAGCGATCCCGAGTCCCATGGAGCTCGCGCGGAGGACGCGTTCGATCTCGTCGTGCCCTCGATGCCCGGTTTCGGCTTCTCAGCCAGGCCGCAGGCGACAGGCTGGAATCCCGATCGCATCGCCGGCGCCTGGGTTGAGCTGATGAGGCGAGTGGGCTACGGGCGCTACGTCTCCCAGGGTGGCGACTGGGGTGCGGTCGTCGCGGACGTGATGGGCCGCCAGGCGCCGGGGGGTCTCGCGGGTATCCACGTCACCACGTTGCTCGGCGCGATCGAACGGCCACCAGCGCCGGGCATGCAAACGGCCGTGCCTCCCGAGGTCGCGAACGCGCTCAAGAACGGTGAACCGGCGCCGGCGGGCCTCTCGGCCGAGGAAACGATCGCCTTTGAAGCATTCAAAAACTTCGCCACGAGCGGCTCGGGCTTTCGGGCGATCATGGGCACGCGCCCGCAAACGATCGGCTACTCGCTCGCGGACTCGCCGGTCGGCTTGGCCGCTTGGCTTTACGAGAAGTTCGCGGAATGGACCGACACGGACGGCGAACCCGAGCGCGCCCTCACGAAAGACGAGATGCTCGACGACATCACGCTTTACTGGCTCACGAACACAGCGGCGTCCTCGGCCCGCCTGTACTGGGAGGACAGCGCCCACAAAACCAAGGTCGGCGGCGTAGTCTCGCTCCCTGCGGCCGTGAGCAGGTTCCCGCGAGAGATAATCCCCCTACCGCGCAGCTGGGCCGAGCGCGCCTACCCCAACCTCGTGTACTTCAACGAACTCGACAAGGGCGGTCACTTCGCCGCCTGGGAACAACCGGAACTCTTTGCGGGCGAGATGCGAGCGGCGTTCAGGTCGCTGCGCTGATCGGTGCACATCGGCGTCAGTCAGGTCGCATCGAAGACTTGGCTCCCCGAAGTCCCAGCTGGCCAATTATCAGTCACCCTGCGTCACCAGAGCACCGACAACGACAGGGCAAGGACAGGTAAGGCACGACCGGTCGTGGAACGAGTACTCGTTCCACGACATTGCTGAACACGTCCTGCGTTTCAGCAGGTCAGCACGGGTGCGCCGCCAGGGACTCGAACCCCGAACCCGCGGATTAAGAGTCCGCTGCTCTGCCAGTTGAGCTAGCGGCGCGTCCGGAAACGCTGTGATCGTAGCAGCAATCGGCGAGGCATGGCCAATCGTTGACCGGCCCGGCCGCTAGCGCTAGCGGCCATTTTCACCGGGCAAACGCTCATATTCTGAACGGTCCGTGGTAGCTCACCCAGGACGGGCCACGGGCGTGCGGACCTAAAGGAGATCATGAGCAGCGCATACAACGGTTACGCGGACATGCCAACCGGTAACACGGTAGAGTCGCCGCCCGTGCCCAGACCGACCCAGACCCCGCCGGCCGCGAAAGACGGCGCGAAGGTCGGGGATTCGGCCACTCGGCTGGGCTGGCTGGACGTGCTCCGCGGCCTGGCGGCGCTCTGCGTGGTCTTCGACCACCTCAGCTACTACGTGCTCCAGCCCGCCCGGTGGGCCATCTACCAGTGGTTCGACCTGGGCGACTACGGGGTCTTCGTGTTCTTCATCATCAGCGGGTACATCGTGCCCGCCTCCCTGGAGCGCAAGGGCAGCGTGCGGACGTTCTGGGTCGGCCGGCTGTTCCGGCTGTACCCGCTGTACCTGCTGGCCGTGGGGCTCGCGGTGACGCTGTGGCTGGCGCATCTCGGGGGACTGCGCGGCGCGGGATCGGACCCGGAGACCTCCGTGCTGTCCCAGTTGCTCATGATGTCCAACGTGCTCGCCGGGCCGAACCTGCCCAACGTGGTCTGGTCCCTGTCCTACGAGATGGTCTTCTACCTGGTCCTGGTGGCCCTGTTCACGGCCAGGATCCACCAGCGCAGCAGCTGGTACGCGCTCGGGTTCGCCGGGGTGGCCGTGGCGCTCGGCGGCCTGCTGCCGCAGGCCTACTTCTCGCACAGCCTGTCCAATCCCCGGGTGATCGCGCTGGGCGCCGATCTGGCGATGCTCACCGGCCTGGCGGCCGCCGTCGTCCTGCGCGGCAAGCCGCGCATCCTGGGCGCGGCGCTCGCCGCGGTCGTGGCGGTCGCGCTGCTCGCCTTCAACGGAGGCTGGATCTACCCGTGGGAGGCCCTGGTCATCCTGGCGCTCATGTTCACCGGGACGGTCCTGTACCGGGCCGTGCAGGGTCAGTACCGGTGGCGCCACGCCATCGCCGTCGCGGTCGCGGTCCTCGGGCTCGCCCTCGCCGCCGGCCTGTGGCACATCCACGCCTGGGGCCTGTCCGCGCACGCCGAGCTGGTCTGGGAGCGCCGCTGGGTCACCTCAATCCTGCTGGCCGGGCTGACGTTCGGCGCCGGGCTGGCGCTCCGGCACGTCCGCTGGCCGCGGGCGCTGACCTGGCTCGGCCTGATCAGCTACTCGATGTACCTGCTGCACCCGCTGCTGGTCGAGGTCTACGAGCACCTGCCCTGGGTGCCCCGCGGTCACCCGCTCTGGGTGCAGATACTCCTGGCCGCGGCGTTCGGCATCGTCGTGATCGCGGTCAGCTCGGTGACCTACCTCGCCGTCGAGCGGCCCATGCAGAACGCCGGCCTGCGGGTGGCCCGCTGGCTGGATCACCAGTTCGGCCGCGACCGGATGCCCGCGCGCGCGGAACCGGTCCTGCCCGACCGCGCCTTGGCGGCGGTTGGGACGTTCGGAAGAAAAGAATAAGAACATCCATATCCCGAACGAGGCGTGGTTACTCTGACTGGGCGAGCGCTAGGCCCGGATGCGTAGCGACAACGCATACCGGAGCCAGGGCCAGCGGAGGCGCATGTCGGTGACGCAGACGACCAGCCGTGACGCTGCCACCCCGGCGCCCGTAGCCGAACCCCCGCAGAGCCGGCTGGCCTGGCTGGACGTGCTCCGGGGCCTGGCGGCCCTCGCCGTAGTCTTCAATCATTCCGGCTACTTCCTGCCCGCGGGCGTGAAGGCTGCCGTTTACCAGTGGATCAATCCCGGGGACTACGGCGTCTTCGTCTTCTTCATCATCAGCGGGTACATAGTCCCGGCCTCGCTGGAGCGCAAGGGCAGCGTGCGGACGTTCTGGGTCAGCCGCCTGTTCCGGCTGTACCCGCTCTACCTGCTCGCCGTCGGGATAGGCCTGGCGCTGTTCCTGTTCCATGTCGGGTCGCTGCACGGCGAGGGCGGGGACCCCGAGACGTCGATCCTGTCTCAGCTGCTGATGATGTCGAACGTACTGGCCGGGCAGAACCTGCCCAACGTGGTGTGGTCGCTCTCCTACGAGATGATCTTCTACCTGCTGCTCACGGCCCTGTTCATGGCGGGCATCCACCGGCGCAGCAGCAGGTACGCGCTGGCCTTCGCCGTCGCGGCCGTCGCGCTCGGCGGCGTGCTGCCGCAGGCGTACTTCACGGACAACCTGTCCAGCCCCCGGGTCATCGCGCTCGTGGCCGACCTGGTCGTGCTCGCCGGCCTGGCCCTCGCGGTCGTCCTGCGCGGCATGCCGCGCATGCTGGGCGCGGCCCTGGCGGCGATGGTCGGGCTGGTCCTGCTCGCCTTCAACGGCACGTGGCTGGCGCCCTGGGAAGCATTGTCGATCCTGGCGCTCATGTTCACCGGGACGATGCTGTACCGGGCCGAACAGGGTCAGTACCGCTGGCGGAACGCCATCGCCGTCTCGGTCGCGGTCCTCGGGCTCGCCATCGCGGCCGGCCTGTGGCACAGCCGGGCCTGGGGCATGTCGCCGCACGCCGAGCTCATCTGGGAGCGCTGCTGGGTCTCCTCGTTCCTGCTGGCCGGCCTGACGTTCGGGGCCGGGCTGACGTTCCGGCACGTCAGGTGGCCCGGCGCGCTGACCTGGCTGGGGCTGATCAGCTACTCGGTGTACCTGCTGCACCCGGCGCTCGTCGATGTCTTCCGCCGCCTGGCCTGGACGGACCGTCACTACTCGTTCTGGCCGCAACTGCTCGTGGACGGCCTGTTCCTGGCCACCGTCATCGCGGTGTCCTCGCTGACGTACCTGTTCGTGGAGCGGCCCATGCAACGCGTCGGGCGCCGGGTGGCCCGCTGGCTCGATCGCCAGTTCGGTTCCGACCGGGTCCGCGCGGGCCCGGAACCGGTGCTGGCCGGCCGGACCCGGGCGGTCACCGAATAGCCGCCTGCGGCATGCTGGTGCCATGGCTCCCGCGCCCGCGCCGCCGCTGCCTCCGCCCCGCGAACCGGGTAGGCCGTACCGGATCTGCCTGGTCTGCCTCGGGAACTATTGCCGGTCGCCGATGGCCGAGACCGTGCTGCGCGGCGCGGTCGAGGAGGCCGGGCTCGACCGGGCGGTCGTGGTCGACAGCGCCGGCACCGGACACTGGCACGTCGGCCAGCCAATGAACCGGATGGCTCAACAGGCGCTGGCCCGCCGCGGTTACGACGGCTCGGCGCACCGGGGCCGCCAGCTCAAGCCCTCCTGGTTCGCCGAACGGGACCTGTTCCTGGCCATGGACGCGGCTAACCTCGCGGACCTGCGGCGCATGGCGGGCCCGGCGGACGGCGACCGGATCCGCCTGTTCGGCGAGGTCGGCGGGCTGGGGAACGGGGCCGAGATCCCCGATCCGTACGGTGGCGACGCGAGCGAGTTCGATGACGTGCTGGGCCTGATCACTACGGCCGCACCGGTTATCGCCGTTCGGCTAATCGACCTGCTCGAGCCGACCGCTCAGTGAGCACAAGCACGTCCGCCGCCGGCTGGGTCGGGCGGCGGACCGGCCTGGCTGTGCGGGATGCGCGCGTCGTCGGCTCGCAGCACGGCTACGAGCACCTCATGCTCACGCTGTCCGGCGGCCGCCGCGCGTTCGCCAAGGCGGTCCTGCCCGGACCGTCCGCCGCGGACGGTGCGGCTCCCAGTGGCGCCGGCGAACAGGTAGCGGCGGCGTTCGCGGCCGAGGCGAACGGGCTGCGCTGGCTGGCCGAGGCCGGCGCCGTCCCGGTGCCCGAGGTCCTCGCCGTTGCCCCGTCCGCGCTGGTCATCTCCATGATCCCGCCCGGCAGGCCCACACCGGAGGCGGCGTTCGGGTTCGGCGCGGACCTGGCCAGGCTGCACGCGGCGGGCGCGGACCGGTTCGGCGCGCCGTGGCGCGGGTTCATCGCCAGCCTGCCCCTCGACAACGAGGGCGGATCCGATTGGCCGCAGTGGTACGCCACCCGCCGGCTACTGCCGTACCTGCGGCTGGCTGTGGACGCCGGGGCCTTGCGACCCGGGGACGGGCGCCTGGTGGAGACGGTCGCTGACCGGATCGGCTCACTGGCCGGGCCCGCCGAGCCGCCGAGCCGGATCCACGGCGACTGCTGGGCCGGGAACGTGCTGTGGTCCGGGGGCCGGGGCTGGCTCATCGACCCGGCGGCGCACGGCGGGCACCGCGAGACCGACCTGGCCATGCTGGCCCTGTTCGGCGCGCCCAGCCTGGACCGGATCATCGCCGGGTATCACGACACGGTTCCGCTGGCGGCCGGCTGGAGGTCGCGGATCCCGCTCCACCAGCTGCACCCGCTGCTGGTGCACGCGTGCCTGTTCGGCGCCGCGTACCGGGACGGGGTCTGTTCCGCCGCCCGCGCCGCGCTGGCCGGCTGAACCTCGCGGCGGTCAGGCCAGGTGCGGCTGGTCCGCGTGCGCCTGGTCGGCGTCGGCCGGCGTCACCTCGGGCTCGTCGTCCGGGTGCTGGCTGTCCAGCGCCTCGGGAGCGAGCGGGAGGGCGATCCGGAACCTCGCGCCCTGCCCCTCGGCCGTGTCCACCGAGGCGATGCCGCCCTGGGCGGTCACCAGCGCGTCCACGATGGCCAGGCCGAGCCCGCTGCCGCCGGTGGCGCGCGTCCTGGCCTGGTCCGCCCGGTAGAAGCGCTCGAACACCCGGCTGGCCTGCTCCGGGGAAAGACCGGGCCCGTGGTCGACCACGTCGAGCAGCACGGCCGGCGTCGGGCTGCTGGCCCGCGGGTCCAGGACCCCGGAGCCGATCGCCACCTGGATCGGGGTCCCCTCCGGGGTATGCGTAAGCGCGTTGCTCATGAGGTTCCCGATGACCTGCCGCAGCTTCGGCTCATCGCCGATGACCAGGAACGCGGCGCCCGGCTGGACCGCCAGGTCGATATCCCGGGCCGGGGCGAGCAGCCGCGCGTCGCCCACCGCGTCGGCCGCCAGCGTGAGCAGGTCCACCGGCTGCCGGGCCAGCGGGCGCTGCTGGTCGAGCCGGGCCAGCACCAGCAGGTCCTCGACGAGCACTCCCATCCGGGCGGCTTCCTTTTCCACCCGCAGCATGATCCGCTCCAGGTCATCGGGCGTCAGCCCGCCCGACCCGCCGTGGCCGTTACCGATACCGCCGCGCTGGCGGTAGTACTCGGCGAAGCCCCGGATGGCGGTCAGCGGCGTGCGCAGCTCGTGGCTGGCGTCCGCGATGAACCGGCGCATCCGCTCCTCGGAATGGTGCGCCGCCTCCTCGGATTCCTCCCGGGCGTGGAAGGCGGTCTCGATCTGGCTCAGCATGATGTTGAGCGACCGGCCAAGGCTGCCGATCTCGGTCCGCGGGTCCCGCTCGGGCACCCGCCGGTTCAGGTGCCCGGCCGCGATCTCGCCCGCGGTCTCCTCGATGTCCACCAGCGGCCGCAGGTTCGTCTGGACTACCGCGAATCCGACCAGCGCCAGCACGGACAAGATCACGATGCTGACCACGACGTCCACCCCGGTCAGCTGCTGGATGGTGGTGTAGACGCTGCTCACGTCCAGCCCGATGATCATGGTGCCGGTCGTGCCGTTGGTGAGCGGCTCGGGGATGCCGACCACGCGCCACCGGTCACCGGACGACTGGCCGGCGATGGTGGTGGTCCACTCCGGGATCGTGACCAGCGACGATTTGACCGCGGACACCGACGAGGTGAACGGCCCGTAGCCGGTGTTCTGGCACGACTGGCTGAATCCGGCGGACAGGGGCTGGACGACCTGCTGGATCGGGCCGCCTGCCGGGATCCACCAGACCGCGTAACCCTGGTTGGCCAGGCCCAGCACGTTGCGGCCGCACGGCTCCCCGCCCAGCAGGTCATTGACCGCGAAGCCCGCCTCGTTCTGCAGGTTCCCGCTCTTCAGGGTGGAATCCGCCTGGCCGATGAGGTACGTCCGCATGAACATGACGCCCACGACGCTGATGACCGCGAGCGCGATGATGACCAGCGCGAGCAGCGAGGCGATCAGCTTGCCCCGCAAGGACGTGCGGTTGGATAGCCGCCGAGCGGCCCGCCACCGCCGTGCCGCCCACGCGCTGCTGTCCATTCCCTGCTCAGCCATGCCTCGTAGGCCTCCTACGACGACGGAAGCCGCAGCACGTACCCCACGCCGCGCAGGGTGTGGATCAGCCGGGGTTCCTTCGTGTCCACCTTGCGGCGCAGCACGGATACGTACGATTCCACGATCCCGGTGTCGCCGCGGAAGTCGTAGTCCCAGACGTGGTCGAGGATCTGCATCTTCGACAGGACCCGGTTCGCGTTGCTCATGAAGTACCTGAGCAGCTTGAACTCGGTGGGGGAGAGCTGGATCTGGTCGCCGCCCCGCCACACCTCGTGGCTTTCCTCGTCGAGTTCGAGGTCGGCGAACGTGAGCCTGGGTGTCGGCTCGGCCCCGTCCCCCCGGGTGCGGCGCAGGACGGCCCGGATCCGCGCGATGACCTCTTCCAGGCTGAACGGCTTGGTGACGTAATCATCGCCACCGAGGGTGAGGCCGCGGATCTTGTCCTCGGTGGCGTCGCGGGCGGTCAGGAAGACCACCGGGATGCGGGCGCCGCCCCCGCGAAGGCGCCTGATGACGTCGAACCCGTCCATGTCCGGCAGCATCACGTCGAGCACGATGAGGTCCGGACGGTGGCGCTGAGCGGCCTGCACCGCCTCGGTTCCGGCTGCCGCCGTGACGACGTCGAAACCCGCGTAGCGCAGGCTGGCGGACAGCAACTCAAGGATGTTCGGCTCGTCCTCGACCACGAGCAGCCTGGCATCCGGTCGCTGGCGCGCATCGGTCAGCGTGTCCATGTTCTGCATTGTCATCCGCCACGCTGAGGATAACCTGAACGTCCGCTGGAGAGGGCCTGCGGCCCCTGTGTATGAGGTGGGTGTTTTAGGGCGGGGCCCAGCGGCGTCACGGGTGGGCGTGTTTCCTCGCGTCGCGCCAGTAGGCGATGGCGGCGGGGCGGGAGCCGACGCCAAGCTTGGAGTAGATCCGCCGGACGTGGTTCTTCACGGTCTTCTCGGCGAGGAACAGGCGGGCGGCGATCTCGCCGTTGGTCTGCCCGTCGGCGATCAGCGACATGACCTCCGCCTCGCGTGCCGACAAGCCGGTATCGGCTCGCGTGCCGTTGAGTGCGAACACGTCACCCCCGTCCGGTCGAGGATCCTCCCGGTCGCCCATGTAACCTCCGGCGTCAGTCCCGTGAAGGCTCACGTGAATGAACATTCACTGACATGGATGCCTTAATGGTGACTCATACCCACGCGGGCGAAGGGCATGCCGCCGAGCCCGCATTGTGGCGATACCCTGGGCCGGACCAATCCGTTCCCCTGGTAGGCGAGCATGAATCGGGGCGAAAGTCTCTCGTTCAACGCCGGCTGGCTCTTCGGCCCCGCGTCGGCGGACAGCAGCCAGCCCGGTTTCGACGACAGCGCGTTCACGCCGGTGACGCTGCCGCACACCGTGACGCCCCTGTCCTGGCAGGACTGGGACCCGTCCGCCTGGGAGCAGGTCTGGGCGTACCGCAAGCACTTCGACGCGCCGCCTGGCACGCAAGGCCAGCGGGTCTTCCTCGACTTCTCGGCCGCCATGACCCACGCCATGGTCACGCTGAACGGGACCGAGGTCGCCGAGCACCTCGGCGGTTACCTCCCGTTCAGCACTGAGATCACGAGCACGCTCCAGCCAGGCGGGAACGTCCTGGCGGTGCGGCTCGACTCCACCTTCAACCTCAACGTGCCGCCGGACCGGCCCGCTCCGTACCCCACGACGTCCGTGGACTACTGGCAGCCGGGCGGGATCTACCGTGACGTGCGGCTGCGCTTGGTGCCCCAGGTTTTCCTCAGCGATGTGTTCGCCAAGCCGGTCAACGTCCTGGACCCGGCCGCCCGGCAGCTCGTCGTGCAGGTCACGGCGGACGCCGCCATCGTCCCGGCGGGGACCGCCCAGGTCGCCGTCGAACTCCTCGACGACAACCGCCCGGTCGCCGCCGGCCTCGCGCCCCTGGTCATCACCGAG
The DNA here is from genome assembly GCA_963795795.1 of uncultured Actinomycetes bacterium. Lineage (GTDB taxonomy): Bacteria > Actinomycetota > Actinomycetes > Streptosporangiales > Streptosporangiaceae > Palsa-504. The sequence continues at coordinate 9,645 of CAWCJS010000016.1, forward strand.
GCCGGCCAGGTCACGGTGACGACGACGCTGTCGGAGCTCGGCGACATCACGCTGTGGGACACCGACCACCCGAAGCTGTACCACGTGACCGCGACGCTGCTGGTGGACGACGGGCCGGTGCACCAGTACCGGGTCCGGACCGGCTTCCGCGAGGCCACGTTCACCCTCGACGGGTTCTACCTCAACGGCCGTAAGGTCAAGCTGTTCGGGGTCAACCGGCACCAGTTCTACCCGTTCGCCGGCGGCGCGATGCCCGCCCGGGTTCAGGCCAGGGACGCCAGGATCATCCGGCACGAGCTGAACTGCACGATGGTCCGCTGCGCGCACTACCCGCAGTCGGCGGACTTCTACGACGCCTGCGACGAGGTCGGGCTCATGGCCTGGGAGGAGGCCCCCGGGTGGGGCTACCTCGGCGACGACGCCTGGCTGGCCCTCGCGTACCGCGACATCCACGACATGATCGTCCGCGACCGCAACCACCCGTCGATCGTTCTCTGGGGCGCCCGCCTCAACGAGACCCCGAACAACGTCCCGTTCTACACCAGCACGAACGAACTCGCGCACGCCCTGGACGACTCGCGCCAGACGGCGGGCGCGATGCCCGGGATGCGCGACACCCTGGACTTCGAGCAGGACGTGTTCGGCGAGGACGACTACTCCTCCGTCAAGGACGCGGCGGGCACCAAGCACCCGACGCTCCAGCCGCCGGTGGACGCGGCCGGCCGGCCGTACCTGGTCAGCGAGGCCGTCGGCACGCTGTCCGGCCCGGCCATCTACTACCGGCGCACCGACTCGCAGGCCGTCCAGCAGGGGCAGGCGACGGCCCACGCGCGGGTGCACGACCTCGCCGCCTCCGACGACCGCTACTGCGGCCTGCTCGCCTGGACCGGGATCGACTATCCCTCCGGCAGCGGCAACCAGTTCCAGGGCGTGAAGTACACCGGCGTCGTCGACCTGTTCCGCGTGCCTAAGCCCGGCGCCGCCATCTACCGGGCGCAGGCGGACCCGCGCGTCACCCCGGTCATCGCGCCCGCGTTCTACTGGGACTTCGGCCCATCGTCCCCGGTCACCAGCCTCCCGGCCGCCATGATCTGCGCGAACCTGGACCGCCTCGAGCTCTACGTCGCCGGCGAGCCCTTCGCGACCCTTACCCCCGACGCCGCCGCCTACCCCCACCTCGCCTACCCGCCCTCGTTCGCCGACTTCACCGCCGTCGACGGCTCGTCCCTCCCCGACCTGCGCATCGACGGCTACCTGGGCGGCGAGCTGGTCACTGTCCCGCTCGTTCTCCGCCGACCCGGCCGGCGACGTGCTGACCCTGGCCGCCGACGACGCCGAGATAGCCGCCGACGGCACGGACGCCACCCGCCTGTGGTTCCGCGTCGTGGACCGCTACGGCGCCCCCCGCCCCTACGCCGCCGGCCAGGTCACCCTCGAACTCGACGGCCCGGCCGTCCTGATCGGCGACAACCCCTTCGACTTCGCCGCCGCGGGCGGTGTCGGCGCCGTCTGGCTCCGCTCGCTCCCCGGCTCCCCGGGCCCCGTCACCGTCACGGCCACCCACCCCACCCTGGGCACCGCCACCGCCAGCGTCCTGGCCGTACCACCCCCGGTCGCCTATCCGGTGTGATCCGGCCCCTCGCGCGGCGCCAGCACCGACAATGTGCCGGGCCGAGGCGGCGGCGTTTCACCGTAGAATCTGGCTGCACACCAGGCCACCGTGAGGGAGCCAGTCATGCCTGACGATCTGTTCCCCGTGACCTGGGCTGGTCGGCAGGCGATCGTCACGTTCCCCGGGCAGGTTGATGTCTCCAACGTCGGCCAGCTCCGCGATCGGCTGCTTTCCGTGATCAATCGCGGCGCCGGCGTCCTGATCGCGGACATGACCGATACGGTGTCCATCGACCACGCCGCGGTGGACGCTCTCGCGAGGGCCTACCAGCGGGCCATGGCTAATGGCACGCAGCTCAGGCTGGTGGTCGCCGCTCCGGTCATCAGGCGCGTGCTGACCATCGAAGGACTGGACCGGCTGGTTTCCATTTATCCCGTGCTCGAGGCGGCCATCGCCGAGAAAGTGCCTGGCGGCAGCCGCCGCGCGGCGTCACCCGGAGCCGATACCCGGCAGGAGAGCGGGACCGCCTGGGGCCTGACCAGCGTGTCCGGTGTCCGGGTTATCACCCCGACCGTGCTCTGGCAGGTGCTCGACGCTCTGGACGACGGCCTCGCGCTGACCGACGAAGACGGTAAGATCGCGCTGGTCAACCGGCGCTGTGCCGAGATGTTCGGCTACCGGCGCGAGGAACTGACCGGCCTGCCGGTTGACGAACTGGTCCCGTCCGAGGTGCGGGAAGCCCACCACGGCTATCGGATCGGCTACCACCGGGCACCGCAGACCCGGCCGATGGCCGACCGGGCCCGGCTGGTCGGCCTGCGGAGGGACGGGACCACGTTCCCCGTCGAGATCAGCCTGAGTCCGGTGCCGACCGCTACGGAAAACTGCGTTCTAGCCGTGATCCGCGATGTCACCGTCGTGCGCCGACGGGATGACCTGGCGGACCTGGCCCGGGGTATCGTCGCTGACCAGCCGCCGGCGTCGATCAAAGACCTGCTCGACCGCGTCGTCCAGCACTTGTTCCAGGTCGGGCTGAGCCTGCAGACCGCCGCGGGCCTGCCCGGTGAGGTAGCCCGTAAGCGCCTCAGCGAGGCGCTTGACCAGCTGGATGAGGTGATCCACGAGATCCGCGATCATGCCTTCACCTCAGGTGACGGATAGTGTCACGGGGGCTCTGAGGACCCGGCCCCGTTGGGAGCGGTCGCCTCGGCAGCACCACCCGGGTGACCACCGATCTGGGCCGCCACCTGGGCCAGGAAACTGCGGATCGTAGCGCTGGCCACCCGGTTCAAGATCGCTCGGTCGACCGCCTCACCAAATGAGCCGAGGGGAGGCCGGTACGAGCCGGCGATCGCCAGCAGAGCGGCGCGCTCCCCGGCAGGAGCGAGCCTGATATCGGCGTCGAGCACCGGAAACAGCCGACCGCCCGGTCCGGTGGCCTCCCACCGGATCGCCAGCCCGGCTGACGCGTCGCTGCGGGCCAGCTCGCGGACTTGCACTCGGACCAGTTTGGACAGGCCGGCGACACCGACGCGCACGGGGGTCCCCTCGTGGCTATACGCGTCGTGCGATGCGCCGATGAGCACACCGCTCTCGGCTAGCTGGGTCAGCCTTTCCCGGGCGACCGCGAAGCTGACCTCGAGCAGCACCTCATCGCCGACGAACATCTTTGCATTCCACAGAACTGGCGGTCCGCCACGCAAGGACGAAGGTCCCCAATTCCGGTGCCTCAGGACCTATGGGGACCTTGGTCCTTAGTCTCACCTGGTCCGAGTGCCTAGAGTTGAGGTGACATACGGCCCTGTCGGGTCGTCCATGCGAACGCCAGGAGTCAAGGTGAGCGGTCCAGGGTCCAGCGATGAGGCCAGGCAGCCGATCGCGGTCTTTCTACTCGACGACCACGAGGTGGTCCGCCGGGGCGTCCGTGACCTACTCGAGGCCGAGCCGGACATCAAGGTGGTCGGGGAAGCTGGTACCGCATCCTCGGCGCTGGCCCGCATCCCGGCGCTCAAGCCAGACGTAGCGGTGCTGGATGTACGGCTACCGGACGGTGACGGGGTCTCGGTCTGTCGGGAGATCCGGTCCCGGATGCCCGAGGTCGCGTGCCTGATGCTCACCTCGTTCGGTGATGACGAGGCGCTGTTTGACGCGATCATGGCCGGGGCGGCGGGGTACGTGCTCAAGCAGATCCGCGGCACCGACCTGGTCGGCGCGGTGCGCACGGTGGCCTCTGGCCAGTCGATGCTGGACCCGCGGGCGGCCAGCCAGCTGATGGCCCGCCTGCGCGATCAGTCGGCCAAGCGCGATCCGCTGGCCGGGCTGTCCGCCCAGGAGCGCAAGATCCTGGAGCTGATCGGGGAGGGGCTGACCAACCGGCAGATTGGCGAGCAGATGTTCCTGGCCGAGAAGACGGTGAAGAACTACGTGTCGGCCTTGTTCGCCAAGCTGGGCATGGAACGCCGCACCCAGGCCGCCGCCTACGCGGTCCGGGTCTTTGATGACCAGCACGACGCTCGGAGTCCCGGCGACTAGGGACCTTGTGCCCTTGGGCTGGTCACCTCGCTCCGGGCATGCTGCGATCATGTACTCCGACGACACGGCCCTGAAGCAGCTGAGCAGGGATGAATGTCTCCGCCTGATGGCATCGGTGCCGCTGGGCCGGATTATCTATACCCGTCAGGCGCTGCCCGCGGTGGAGCTGGTCAACTTCGCGCTCGATAACGGCGACATCATCATCAGGACGGATCACGGCGGCAAGCTGGCCGCCGCGACCCGGGGGGCGGTGGTCGCGTTCGAGGCCGACAGCGTGGACACCGACGGCCATGTCGGCTGGAGCGTCACCGCCATCGGGCACTCGCACGAGGTGACCGGCCCGGACGAGATCGACCGGCTTGAGCGCATGGGCCTCACTTCGTGGGCGCCCGGTACGCGGGACCATTTCATCCGGATCTCGCCGGGAATTCTCAATGGCCGCCGGTTGTCAGCGCCCGGCTCAGAACACCGTCACCAGCACCTGCCGGAGCCGCAGTGCGCATAGTTTCGCGGGAGCGGCTCGGAACAATTCTCGCCGCGGTGCCCGGCGTGCCCCGCGTGGTGGCCGGGGGCAATTACGCGACTCCCTGGCCAGCCCTGGCGGTGCTCGAGGCGGCCGTCCCGGAATACCGGCTCTTCATGCTCAACGCCCAGCCAGGCGTGCCCGACCGCGACGGCGTGGTCCTCGAGTCACCGTTCGTCGGGCCGGGCATGCGGGGACGCCCGGGCCTGCGTTATTTCCCCTGCCGCCTGTCGCTGGTCCCGGTCCTGCTGGCCGGTGCGCTGCCGCCCGACGTCGTGCTCATCCAGGCCTCGGTCCCGGCCGATGGCACGATATCGCTAGGCACCGAGGTCAATATCCTGCCTGCGGCGATCGAGGCCGTCCGCTCCCGCGGCGGCCTGGTGATCGCCCAGCTCAACCGACAGGTCCCGTACACGTACGGGGACGCCGTCGTGACCCTCGACCAGATCGACTACGCGATCGAGACCGACGTCCCGCTGCCCTCGCCGCCGCCGCGCCCGGTCCGCGCCGCCTCGGCGTCGATCGGCCGTCGGGTCGCCGCGCTCGTGCCCGACGGGGCCACACTGCAACTCGGCATCGGCGCGGTGCCCGACGCCGTCCTCGGTAACCTCGGCGGGCGCCGGGGCCTCAGCGTCTGGTCGGAGATGTTCAGCGACGGAGTGCTCGCGCTGCATAAGGCGGGGGCGCTGGATCCAGGCCGCCAGATCACGGCGTCGTTCGCCTTCGGCAGCACCGAACTGTACGACTGGATGGACCGCAACCCGGCCATCGCGATGCTGCGGACGGAGATCACTAACGACCCGGCGCGGATCGCGCAGCGATCGCGGATGATTTCTATCAACACCGCGCTCCAGGTGGACCTGTTCTCGCAGGCGAACGCGAGCCGCGTGCACGGGCTCATCTACTCCGGGTTCGGCGGGCAGACCGATTTCGTGGTGGGTGCGCTGCACTCACCGGGCGGCGAGGCGATCATCGCGCTGCCCTCCTGGCACCCGAAGGCGAACGTGTCCACCGTGGTGCCCCGGCTGGTAGGCCCGGTGACATCCTTCCAGCACAGCTTCATCGTCAGTGACCAGGGAACAGCGGCGATATGGGGCCACGACGCCTCCGCGCAGGCCGAGCAGATCATCACCCAGGTCGCGCACCCGTCGGTCCGGGACGAGTTGCGAGACGCCGGGCGCGAGCTCGGATTCCAGGTCTAGGACGGACGCCGGGGACCAAGGTCCCCGGCGCTGCAGACCTGAAGCCCTACGAGTACCCGTCCCCCAGCGCGGACTCTTGATGTATGGCCCAGGGGAACAAGCAGCTCCTGTTGACTACCAGACTGGCCCGGGTAGAGGGCGAGACCGCCACGTACACCCGGGCCAGCGACAACGTTCCAGCCCATTAGTCGAGGGGGACGCGCCATTCCAGTCTGGTCCCGGGCGGGGAGGCGCCCGGGTCGGCCGGGCCGAGCAGCAGTTCGCCGCCGAGCTTGTCGGCGCGGCTGGCCAGGTTCCGCAGCCCGCTGCGCCTGCCGTCGGCCGGAATCCCGGTCCCGTCATCGGTGACCTGGACGGTGAGGATCCGGTCCGCGCTGAGATCCACGGTCACGTCGACCCGGGTAGCGGCGGCGTGCCGGGCCGCGTTGGACAGCGCCTCACGCAGCGCCGCCAGCGCCTGTTCACCCACCTCCGGCCTGATGTCGCCGCCCAGACCCGCCCCCAGGCGCAGCGAGGGAGCGAACCCGAGCAGCGCGGTCATCTCCTCGACCAGGCGGACGATGTCACTGCGCAGGTCCCACCGATCGGCGTTGTCCCTAGCCTGCAGCTGGAATATGGTGGCGCGGATGTCCTTGATGGTCATGTCCATCGCGTCCACCGCGTTGGTGATCCGGCTCACGACCTCCGGCCGGGTGATCATCGGCATGGTGCCCTCCAGCGACATGCCGGTGGCGTACAGCCGCTGGATGACCAGGTCGTGCAGGTCGCGGGCGATCCGGTCCCGGTCCTCGTAGAGGGACAGCCGCTTGGCCTCGGCCTGGCTGGCGGCCAGCTCGAGCGCGACCCCGGCCTGGGCGGCGAAGGAGGCCACCACGTCCGCCTGCGCGGGCGGGAACGGTGCCGCGCCGTGCAGGCGCCCGATGGTGAGCACGCCGCGGACGTTGCCGGGGGCGCCGAGCGGGAACACGATCGCGGGTCCGATCTTGCTCATCGCCCCGCGCGCCGCCGCGGCGGCCCGCTCGTCGGCGGCGAAGTCGGCGGACGTTAGCGGCTCTCCGGTGGCGAGCACCCGTCCGGACAGCGACTGGCCGACCGGAAGGACCAGGCCGCGCGCAGCGTCGGCGCCGTCGCCCTCGGCGTAGGTGATCGTCAGCCGGCGTCCCTCCTCGTCGGGCAGGGCAAGCACGGCCAGGTCGGCGCCCGACAGCTCGAGCGCTTGCCGGGTGATGTCGGCCAGCACCTCGGCGGGCGCCGAGCCGGACAGCAGCCGCGTGGTGACCTCGGCGCTGGCCTGGATCCAGCGCTGCTGGCGGCGGGCCGCCTCGTAGAGCCGGGCGTTCTCCACCGCTACGCCGGCCGCGGCGCCCAGCGCGACGAGCACCGCCTCGTCGTCCTCGGAGAACTCCCCGCCGCCTCGCTTGTCGGTCAGGTACAGATTGCCGAACACCTCATCGCGGACCCGGACCGGGACGCCGAGGAAGCCACGCATCGGCGGATGCCCGTCCGGGAAACCTGACGATTCCGGATGGTCGGCGATGTTGGCCAGGCGCAGCGGCCGGGGATCATCGATCAGCAGGCCGAGCAGCCCGCGGCCCTCCGGCCAGTGGTGGATCCGGCCGATCTTCTCCTGGCTCAGGCCGACGGGGATGAATTCGGCCAGCCGCCTGTCCTCGCCGATCACGCCCAGCGCCCCGTAAGACGCGTCAACGAGCCCGACCGCGGCCTCGACGATCCGCCGCAGCGTGGACTCCAGGTCGAGGCCCGAGCCAATGGCGACGACGGCCTCCAGCAGGCCTCGCATCCGGTCCCTGGTGGCCATGATGGCCTGCAGCCGTCCCTGCAGCTCGGCGAGCAGCTCGTCCAGCTGCAGGCTTGGCAGTAGCTCCGGGCGGCCCGTCCCAGGTTCCACCAGCAGATCCCTCCCGCGAGAATGCATCGCCAGGATAGCTGGCGTCGGTAACCCCGGCTAGCCGGTGACACCACGATCATCGGTCAGAAGAAAGGACGTCACCGCATCTGCGAAGCCGTCCGGGTCTTCCCAGAAGAGCAGATGACCCAGGCCGGGAAAGATGACAAGCCGGGCATCGGGGATGCGCCCGGCGAGCAGTCTGGCGTTGCGCGGGTCGACTACGGTGTCCGCGTAGCCGTGCACGATCAATGTCCGGGCCCGGATGCGGACTTGCCTCAGGTGGCCCGCGTACCGTGCCCCCGCGCTAGCCTGAGCCGACAGGATTCCCGGGTCCGCGGGCCGGGAGCCCTGGATCTTGACTAGCTGGTCGACGAGTTCCGGCCGCTCCTGGACGGTACGGGCGGACAGCGCGTTCTGGGTGTGTCGGCGCACCGCCGCTTCGGCCGTCCCGTCAGTGGTCGTGCCGATCAGCCGCATGGTCGCCGCGGGCATCGGGTAAGCGAAGGGCCAGCCCGGTGTGGTGCAGGCCAGGACGAGACCGGCGACCCGATCCGGGTGGGTAATCGCGAGCTCCTGGGCCACCATGCCGCCCAGGCTCGCCCCCAGCACGTGGGCCCGGTGAATCCCGGCCGCGTCGAGCACCGCGACGACGTCGCCCACCATGTCGGCTACGGCAAACGCGCTGGTCGTGCGGTCGCTGCGCCCGGATCCCCGGTTGTCCATCAGCACCAGTCGGAAGTGGCGCCCCAGTTTGCCGAGCACTGGCTGCCATCCCCGGCGGTCGAATCCCATGCCCTGGACCAGAACCAGCCACGGGCGCCGCCCGCCCAGGGTTCCGCGCAGCTCGTAGCCGATCCGCAATACGCCGCTGCGCGCGTACCGGCTCCGGCTCACCCCGCCTGCCCCGGGATGGCCGGGGCAGGCGGCCGCACGTTCCTCACGCCTGGCTCAGACCCGTTCGAAGATCGCCGCGATGCCCTGCCCGCCGCCGATGCACATGGTGGCGAGGGCGTACCGGCCGCCAGTTCGCTTGAGCTCGTACAGGGATTTGACGGCCAAGATCGCTCCGGTCGCGGCGATGGGGTGGCCGAGGGAAATCCCGCTGCCGTTCGGGTTGGTCCGCTCGGGCGGCAGGTCCAGTTCCCTGGCCACCGCCAGCGCCTGGGCGGCGAAAGCCTCGTTCACCTCGAATGTGTCGATCTCGTCGACCTTTATGCCGGTGCGGTCCAGTACCTTGCGCGTGGCGGGCACCGGACCCATGCCCATGATCCGGGGCTGGACCCCGGCGTGCGCGTACCCGGCCAGCTTGCCGAGTGGGGTCAGGCCGCTGGCGGCCACGAAGGACGCTGATGCGAGCACCACGGCCGCGGCCGCGTCGTTGATGCCGGAGGCGTTGCCCGCGGTCACCGTGCCGTCGGGCGCGAAGGCTGGGCGCAACCTGGCCATGTCGTCCAGGCTGACGCCGGGCCGGACATGCTCGTCGGCGTCGACGATCGTTGTACCTTTCTTGCCGGGCACCTCGATGGGGACGATCTGCTCGGTGAAGTAGCCTGCCGAGGCCGCGGCCGCGGCCCGGCGGTGACTCTCGGCCGCTAGGGCGTCCTGGTCGGCCCGGGACACGCCGAAGTCCGCGGCGACGTTCTCGGCCGTCACGCCCATGTGGCAGACGTCGAACGGGTCGGTGAGCGCGCCGACCATGGGGTCGATCGCCAGACCGTCGTTCATCCGCTGGCCCCAGCGCAAGGCAGGCAGCCAGTACGGGGCGCGACTCATCGACTCGGCCCCGCCGGCCACCGCCACGTCGCAGTCACCCAGCATGATCGACTGCGAGGCCGACACGATCGCCTGCAGCCCGCTGCCGCACAGCCGGTTCAGGGTGAGGGCGGGTGTCCCGTCGTCCAGGCCCCCGTTCAGCGCCGCGACCCGGGCTAGATACATGTCTCTGATCTCGGTGTGGATCACGTGACCGAACACCACGTGGCCAACCTGCCCCGGTTCCACGCCAGACCGGCTGACCGCCTCGCGCACCACCTTCGCAGCCAGGTCGCAGGGGGCCACGGAAGCCAGGCCCCCGCCGTATTTGCCGATCGGGGTCCTGACGGCGGACAGGACGAAAACCTCTTCCATGATTCTCCTCATCTCACATGTCGAGGCCGCCATTGACGGCCCAGATCTGCCCGGTGATGTACGACGATTCGTCGGCGGCCAGGAACGCGACCACCCTGGCGATCTCCTCTGGCCTGCCGAGTCGGCCCAGCGGTATCTGGCCGCGTATCCGGTCCAGCACCTTGTCCGGGATGGTGGCCAGCATGTCCGTGGCGATGTACCCGGGTGTGACGCCGTTGACCGTCAGCCCGGGACCGTCCCCGGCCGGGTGCGGTGACCGGTTCAGCATGAACACGGCCTCCCTGGCCAGGGATTTGGTCAGGCCGAACAGCCCTGACTTCGAGGCTGCGTAGTTCGCCTGCCCGATGTTGCCGGTCTCGCCGATCACCGAGGAGACGCTGATGATCCTCCCGGTGCCGCGCGCCAGCATGTGGTCCAGTGCGGCCTGGGCCACGAAGAAGGCGCCGGACAGGTTGATGGAGATGACCCGGAGCCAGTCCTCATCACCCATCTTGGCCACGGTCCGGTCGATGGTAATCCCGGCGTTGTTGACCAGGATGTCCAGGCGGCCATGCTGCTCGATGACTTCGCGCACCACGCGTCGGCAGTCCTCCGGCTCGCCGATGTTCCCGTGGTGGACGGTCATAGTGCCCGCGTACTCGTCGTTCATGCTGACCGTGAACTTCTCCGCCGCATCGTGTTGCCGCCAGTACCCGGCGGCGACGTGCGCGCCGTCCTGGGCCAGGCGCTGGCTAATCGCGGCGCCGATGCCGCGGGTTCCACCGGTGACCAACGCCACCCGGTCTGCCAGCGGGCCTTTAGTGCCGGCCGGTTTGTATTCGGTCGATGTCGTCATCGTGCTCGCTCCTAATCTGTTCCTGCTGTCCCGCACGATGACGTGAAACGCGGGGGACAGCCTCTTCGGTCGTGGCCAAGTCACAGCCGACGCTACGTGTCGTCGGGCCCGGGGGAACCGGCCATATGTCCCGGTATGAGGGTCCTAAGTCCCCTTGCGTCCCGGACATCGGTCCGCTTCCCATGTCAGCGTTCTGGCGGGGCGAGCTGGAAGTGCTCCAGCTCCTGGTTGGTGAGCAGCCGGGACCTGATCAGGAAGCGGACGCCCTCCGGGGCTTCGACGGAGAAGCCGCTGCCCCGGCCGGGCACGACGTCGACGGTCAGGTGCGTGTGCTTCCAGTACTCGTACTGCGAGACCGACATCCAGAACGGGACCGGCCGGTCCAGCCCGGGGACGGGCAGCTCGCCCAGCAGGATGTCGGCCTGGCCGGTCTGGAACTCCCCGTCGGGATAGCACATGGGCGATGACCCGTCGCAGCAGCCGCCCGACTGGTGAAACATGAGCGGTCCGTACTGGCCGGCCAGCCGCCGCAGCAGGTCAGCTGCGGCGGCGGTGAGATCGACACGGCGCGGTTCGTGCATCATCATGACGTCGGGGCCTAGAAGAAGCCGAGGGCCTTCGGTGAGTAGCTGACCAGCAGGTTCTTGGTCTGCTGGTAGTGATCGAGCATCATGAGGTGGGTCTCGCGACCGACCCCGGACTGCTTGTAGCCGCCGAAGGCCGCATGCGCTGGGTAGGCGTGGTAGCAGTTCGTCCAGACCCGGCCCGCCTGGATCTCCCGGCCGGCCCGGTAGGCCCGGGCGCCGTCCCTGGTCCACACGCCTGCGCCGAGGCCGTACAGCGTGTCGTTCGCGATCTTCAGCGCGTCTGCTTCGTCGGCGAAGCTGGTTACGGCGACGACCGGGCCGAAGATCTCCTCCTGGAAGATTCGCATGGAGTTGTCGCCCTCGAAGATGGTCGGCGTGACGTAGTAGCCGCCGGCCAGGTCACCGTCTAGGTGGGCGCGCTCGCCGCCGGTAAGTACCGTGGCCCCCTCGGCCTTGCCGATCTCGATGTAGGACAGGATCTTCTCCAGCTGGTCGTTGGAGGCCTGCGCGCCGATCATGGTCTGCGTGTCCAGCGGGTTGCCCTGCCTGATGGCCTTGGTCCGGGCGGCGGCATCGGCCAGGAACTGGTGGTAGATGTCCTGCTGGATCAGGGCCCGGGACGGGCAGGTGCAGACCTCGCCCTGGTTGAAGGCGAACAGCGTGAAGCCCTCGAGCGCCTTGTCGTAGAAGTCGTCTCGCGCGGCGGCCACGTCGGAGAAGAAGATGTTCGGGCTCTTGCCGCCCAGTTCCAGCGTCACCGGGATCAGGTTCTGGCTGGCGTACTGCATGATCAGCCGGCCGGTGGTGGTCTCGCCGGTAAAGGCGATCTTGGCGATGCGGGGGCTCGACGCGAGCGGCTTGCCGGCCTCGACGCCGAAGCCGTTGACGACGTTCAGCACGCCCGGCGGCAGCAGGTCACCGATCACCTCCATGAGCTTGAGGATCGACCACGGGGTCTGCTCGGCCGGCTTGAGCACCACGCAGTTGCCCGCGGCCAGCGCGGGCGCCAGCTTCCACGCGGCCATCAGGAGCGGGAAGTTCCACGGGATGATCTGGCCGACGACGCCCAGCGGCTCGTGGAAGTGGTAGGCGATGGTGTCGCCATCGATCTCGGAGAGGCTGCCCTCCTGGGCCCTGATCGCGCCGGCGTAGTAGCGGAAGTGGTCCACGACCAGCGGCAGGTCGGCGGCCAGCGTCTCCCGGACCGGCTTGCCGTTGTCCCAGGTCTCGGCGATCGCCAGGGATTCGAGATTGGCCTCGATACGGTCGGCGATGGTGTTCAGGATGTTGGCGCGCTCGGTGGCAGAGGCGTGGCCCCAGGCGCGCTTGGCGCCGTGCGCCGCGTCGAGCGCGAGTTCGACGTCCTCGGCCGTGGACCGGGCGACGTCAGTGAACGACCGGCCGTTGACGGGGGACGGGTTCTCGAAGTACTGGCCCTTGGCCGGCGGGACGAACTCGCCGCCGATGTAGTTGCCGTACCGGTCCTGTACCGAGACGGGACTGCCGGGCTGACCGGGTGCTGCGTACAGTGTCATGGTGACCCCTTGCTGAATCGGGCAGAGTGTGGGGCCACGCTACGTATCGCAACGTTGCATGTACGTTGCAGCCTGTCTCGCGTTCCCAGCGCCGGGACGGTGCGGCGGGAAGCTCAGCAGGCGAGGTCGGCGTCGAGCTTCGCGGCTGTCGCCGCGGCGATGGGCCGCAACGGCGAAGACCTGGGCAGCACGGCGCACAGCCGCTGCCACATCTCGAGGTCATCGGCACCCCAGCGGGACCTGGTCCAGCGGATCAGGAATTCGGGCTGGCCCGAGGCGAGGATCGCCGCCCGTAGCGCGCGATCGAGGTCTCCACGCAGCTCGACCACGCCGGGTGCCTCGCTGCGCGGCAGCAGCGGGCCGCGGTACTGCCGAAGGGCCTCGGCCAGGTCGCCCGCAGCCAGCTGTGCCGATACCGCGGACCAGTCCGACGTGACCTCGCAGGTGAGCCGGTACGGGCGGGAGGCGAGCACCTGGCCGCCGAGCAGGCCGCGCAACCGGACGAGCTCCGCGCGCAGGGTGCTTGAGATCAGGTCATCGGGGTAGAGCAGGTAGCCCAGCTCGTCGCCGGTCAGGCCGGCCGGGCAGGCGGCCAGGATGACCATGATCTCGCTGTGCCGAGGGCTCAGCCGGAGGGTGCGAGGGCCGATCGACACGACACATTCCGATCTGCCCAGGGCGCTGAGGCTGATCCCCGGTGTGGCACGGTGACCTCCCGGGCCGTTCTGAGCCGGTTCCGGATACCTCACCGCAGCGGCTAGAGATCGCCTGGCCAGCTCGGACTCGGCCATCCGCGCGGCGGCCCTGACCATCGCGAGGGTCTGCGGCGAGTCAACGCCTCGGCCGCCGGTGACGTCGACGACACCGAGAATCGCGCCTGAACCCGGTTCGTGTACCGGCGCTGCGGCGCAGCTCCAGCGCTGGACAGGCCGGACGAAGTGTTCGGCCGACTTGATCGTCACGGGCGCGTCCAGGCACAGCGCCGTCCCTGGTGCGTTGGTGCCCGCGTGACGCTCGTCCCACTGTGCGCCTTCGACGAAGCAGATGGATTCGGCGCGGCGCAGCACCGCCGGCTTGCCGCGCACCCATAGCAGCTGTCCTCGCTCGTCCGCGACGGCCAGTACGCTGTCGCAGTCCTCGGCGGCGCGTCCGGCGATGTCGTACAGCAGCGGGAAGATCTCGGCCAGGGGATGCTCGGCCCGGTAGTCACGAAGCCGGTCCATCGCGAGCGTGATGGGCGGTTCGCTGGTATCCGCATTCACGCCCGCCGCCGCTGACCTCAACCACGAGTCGGCGACCATCCCCCTGACGCCCACCGGGGCTGCTCCCCGTTCCAGCAGGTCCTCACGGGCCTTCCGGGCGGCGGGGACGGAGATCCGGCGGGATAGTCTGCGCGACTGCGCGTGCGTGACCATGACCTTGATCGTCAGCCGCTGAGCTCGGCCAGGCCGCGCCGGATCCCGCCGACGAAGACGTCCAGGTCGGCCGAGGAGTCGTAATCGGCGGTGACGCCGAAGGCGACGTCGTCGACGTAGGACAAGATCGCGACCGAGATCCGCACCGCGTTCCCGATCGGGACGTACGGATAGAGCGCGGTCAGGCGGCGGCCCAGGACGTAAAGCGGCGTGCGCGGGCCGGGGACGTTGGTGGTCACGGTCTGGACCAGCGGCTGGCGGATCCGGAAGGCGGCCTGGGTGCCGAGCGCGAGCCACGCGGGTGCCGCGAAACCCAGCATCCCGGTGAGGATCTCGGCGCCGACCGCCTGGTGGGTGTGCTTGAGGCTAGCCATCTCCTCCTGGATGAGGCCGAGCCGCCGGAGCGGATCCGGCTCGCCGACCGGCAGGTTGGCCAGCACCGCCGACACGCGGTTGGTGATGGCCCCGGCCTCGTCCGGGCCGCGAACCGACACCGGGACCAGGCTGCGCACCACCAGCCCCTCGGAAAGCTCGTGGCGCTCGGCCAGCAGGTCGCGGAAGCCCCCGGTAATGGCCGCGAGCACCACGTCGTTGATGGTGCCGCCGTGGGCCGAGCGGATCTGCTTCAGCTCGGCCAGGGTCGCGGTGCTCCAGGCCCACCGGCGGCGCGGGCCTATCTTGCCGTTGAGGAAGCCCGCGGACGGCTCGGCCAGCCGCCGCGCGCTGGCGCTCAGCCCTCGGCCGTAGTCCGCAATGGCCTCGGTCTTGACTCCCCGGATCAAGCCCGGCGTCGCGGCCAGCCGGCGCAGCGGCGTTCGGATAGCGTCGCGTACGTCATCGGCCGCGAGTTCGGCGAGCGAGGGGCGCGGCGCGGGGATCCAGGCGGTCGGTTCCGGCGGGCGCTGCCCGGGATCGGTGTCGAAGACCAGCGCCATCAGCTCGTTGCCGCCGATGCCGTCGACCATGCAGTGGTGGATCTTCGACACGATGGCCCACCGGCCGCCCTCCAGCCCGTCCAGGAGCCACTCCTCCCACAGCGGCCGGCTCCGGTCCAGCCGCCGCGCGAACAGCTTCGCGGCGACGGCACGCAACTGCTCAGGTCCACCCGGGACCGCGACCGTGCCCTGCCGGACGTGGTGCTTGATGTTGAACTGGTCATCGTCGGTCCATACCGGGCGGAACAGGCCGAACGGCGTGGTGCGGACTACCTGGCGGTACCGGGGCACCCGCGGCAGCTTCGCCTCGAACAGCTGCATGAGATCCTGACGGGTGGGAGCCGGCCCTTCGAAGACCGCGACCGACCCGATGTGCATGGGCACGTTGTCGTGCTCGGCGTAGAAGAACTCGGCGTCGAGGGTACTCATCCGATCCAGCGTGCGTGGCATGGCTGCCCTCCTAGGGCCTGTCCCGGACCAGTTCGTCCTTCAGGACCTTGCCGAGTGTGTTCTTCGGCAGCTCGGAATGGAACTGGAAGACCCGCGGGCACTTGTAGGCGGCCAGCCGCGCCCGGCAGTACGAGACGAGCTCGTGCTCGAGCAGGTCCATCGACGGCCGGAGGATGATCACCGCCATGACCTCCTCGCCGAGCCGCTCGTCGGGGACGCCGACCACGGCGGCCTCGGCGATCGCCGGGTGCGTGTGCAGGACGTTCTCGATCTCGCTCGGGTACACGTTGTACCCGCCGCGGATGATGAGCTCCTTCTTGCGGCTGGCGATAAACAAGAACCCGTCCTCGTCGAAGCAGCCGAGGTCGCCGGTGTGCAGCCAGTCGCCGGTGAAGGCGGCGGCGGTGGCCTCGGGGTTGTGCCAGTACCCCTTCATGACGTGCAGGCCGCGAGTCACGACCTCGCCGACGTGTTCGGACCCGGGTGGCAGCGGCCGGTCCTGGTCGTCCCAGACCTGGGTCTGCGTCCCCCAGATGGGCTTGCCCACGCTGTACGCCCGGCGCTCATCCGCGCTGACGTTGAAGGTAGTGGTCGAGGCCGTCTCGGTCAGGCCGTAGCCCTCCAGGATCACCAGGCCGAAGCGCTCCTCGAACGCGTCCAGCACGGGGGCCGGGATGGACGCCCCGCCGGAGATGGCGATCCGCAGCGAGGACAGGTCGTAGTCGTCCAGGTCCGGGTAGGACAGCAGGTCGGCGAACATGGTCGGCACGCCCTCGAAGATGGTAGCCCGGTCCCGGCCGATCGCGGTCAGCACCGCGGCGGGGGTGAACCGGGGGACCAGCGACATCGTGCAGCCGAACCGCACGCAGACGTCCAAGATGCTGGACAGGCCGAACACGTGGAACAACGGCAGGACGGTAATCACGATGTCGTCGGACCGGACGTCGAACAGGCGGCCCGGGATGTCGGCGTTCATGTACAGCTGCAGGTGGGTGAGCTCCGCGCCCTTAGGCCGGCCGGTGGTCCCCGAGGTGTAGACGATGACGGCCGTGTCGGTCGGCTGCCTGGTGACCATCTCGAAGCGCGGCACCACGACGTCCAGGAGCCGTTCGAACGCGGCGGCGCCCGCTGAGTCGCTGACGTGGCCGACGGCGTAGATCTGGTCGAGGCCTGCCGCCTCGGCTCCCTTGGCCACCTCGGCGAGGATCCCTGCCCAGGTGATCAGCATCCGGGCTCCGCTGTCGCCTAGGTGGAAGGCGACTTCCGGAGCCTTGAGCATGACGTTGAGCGGAACCACGATGCCGCCCGCCTTAAGGATGCCGAAGTACGAGACGAGGAACTCCGGGATGTTGGGCAGCTGAAGCGCTACCGGGTCGCCGGGCTTGATCCCGGTAGCGGCCAGCGACCCGGCCAGCCGGTCGGAGGCCTGGTCCAGCTGCCGGTACGTGAGCTGGCCGCCGGTGAACAACGCCACGGGCCGGTCCGGTGACGAACGGGCGGTTTCGCTGAGGATGACAGCGAGATTGAAACTCATGACCCCTCCCTTCAGGGCAGGCGCAGGATCAGCAGGAACTCGGCGACGCCGTGGTCGGCCAGCGACCCGAGGAAGCCGAAGTTGCCTGGTCCGTTGATATGCCAGGCCGAGAAGGTGACGGGAATCGATCCGGCCACCTGCAGGCTGGCTCCGTCGCGCCGGGCGCTGAGGCTGACGGTCGCCTGGTGCGTCGTCCCGTTCATGGCGAGCTGGCCGGTAGCCGTGAAGCTGACCGTGGCTCCGGCGGCGAACGAGGGGCTCAGCGTGACCGGCGCGGTCAGGGTGAACGTCGCGTCCGGATACTGCCCGGTGCGCAGGCTGCCGGCCACCTGCGGCTGCGGCTTGCCTTCCACCGTGATCGCGGCGAGGTCGACGCGGACCACGGCGCTGGTGACCCGGCTCCCGGAGATGACGATGGTTCCGGTGACGGCGCTGGTCCGGCCCACGGCGTCGTTACTCATGCCCAGGGCGCTCTCCCGGACGCGGAAGCCGGCGATCGAGCCGTTCGCGACGACCCAGCTGCCGTCCAGCGGGCCGGCCGGGGCACTGGCCGGCCCACTGGCCGGCAGCGCAAGCGGCGGCGCGGTGGGCCCGAACTTGATGAACGCCCACGCGCCCAGCACGACCAGGACGACGATCGCCGCGACGGCAACGGCGATCCAGCGCAGCCAGCGACGCCTCCGCGGCGTGCGGTCCGATCGGTGACGGGGGCCAGCCGTCTTTGGCCCGGTTCGCGCGGTCATGTCACCAGATTCACCAGGCGCGAGCCCGCCGGCCAGTGACCAAGGTCCCGGGCCTGGGGGCCGCCGGGCCCTGGGTCGCCCGGCCCGCCTGCTGGTCGGCTTGGTACCTATGACCGTCCTTGAGCTATCCCGGTGGCAATTCGGGATCACTACCGTCTACCACTTCATCTTCGTCCCGCTGACGATCGGCCTGTCCCTGGTGGTCGCCTGCATGCAGACCGCCTGGATGATCAAGAAGGACCCCGTGTACCTGAGGATGACGAAGTTCTTCGGGAAGATCTTCCTGATCAACTTCGCGGTCGGCGTGGTCACCGGGATCGTCCAGGAGTTCCAGTTCGGCATGAACTGGTCGGCCTACTCGCAGTTCGTGGGCAACGTGTTCGGCGCCCCCCTGGCGATGGAGGCGCTGCTGGCCTTCTTCATGGAGTCGACCTTCATCGGCCTGTGGATCTTCGGCTGGAACCGGCTGTCGCCCCGGCTGCACCTGGCCACGATCTGGCTGGCCGCCATCGGCACCAGCCTGTCGGCCTACTTCATCCTGGCCGCCAACTCCTGGATGCAGCACCCGGTCGGCTACCAGGTCCAGCCCGGCACGCACCGGGTGGTCCTGACCAGCATCTGGGCGCTGCTGACCAACTCCACCGCGCTGGCCGCCTGGCCGCACGTGTGGTTCGCCTCGTTCATGGTGGCCGGCGTGGTGCTGATCGCGGTCAGCGCCTGGCACGTGGCCCGCAAGTCCTCACTCGAGGTGTTCCGCCCGGTCATGCGGGTCGGCCTGGCCGTCACGCTGGCCGCCGGGATCGCGGCCGCCGTCACCGGCGACGTGCAGGCCCGGCTGATGGACTCGCAGCAGCCGATGAAGATGGCGGCCGCCGAGGCCCTCTACAACACCTCGGACTCGGCGTCGTTCTCGCTGTTCACCATCGGCTCGCTGAACGGCAGCAAGGAACTGTGGAGCATCCGCGTGCCCGACCTGCTGTCCCTGATCGCCACCCTGAACCCGCACGGAACCGTCCAGGGCATCAACAACGTCGAGGCCGCCTACGCCAAGAAGTACGGGCCGGGCAGTACAAGCCGATCATCCCGGTCACCTACTGGTCGTTCCGCCTCATGGTCGGCTTCGGCATGCTGGCCGCCCTGCTGGCCGCGATCGGGCTGTGGCTGACCAGGCGCCGCCGCATCCCGCGCAGCCGCTGGTTCTACCGGGCCGCGCTCTGGGGCCTCGCCCTGCCGTACCTGGCCAGCACGATGGGCTGGATCTTCACCGAGATGGGCCGCCAGCCGTGGACGGTGTTCGGCCTGCTGACCACCACGCAGAGCGACTCACCCGGCGTGACCGCCTCCTCGGTGATCATTTCGCTGACCGTGTACACGCTGCTCTACGCCGGCCTCGCGGCCATCGCGGGCTGGCTGACGGTCAGGCACGTCAAGGAAGGCGCTCCGGAAGAGAGCGAACAGCCCGGCGCCTCCGAGCCGCTACCCGTCTTCCAGTACTGACGTAAGGAACCGTCATGAACCTCGCGACCTTCTGGTTCATCCTCATCGCCATCTTGTGGTCCGGGTACTTCGTACTCGAGGGATTCGACTTCGGGGTCGGCATCCTGCTGCCGTTCCTCGGCCACGACGACACCGAGCGGCGGGTCCTGGTCAACACGATCGGCCCCGTCTGGGACGGCAACGAAGTCTGGCTGCTGACCGCCGGGGGAGCGACGTTCGCCGCCTTCCCGCTCTGGTACGCCTCGATGTTCAGCGGCTTCTACCTGGCCCTGCTGCTCATCCTGGTGGCGCTGATCGTGCGCGGCGTCTGCTTCGAGTTCCGCAGCAAGGTGGACAGCCCGCGCTGGCGGGCTAGCTGGGACCGGGCCATCTTCGCCGGGTCGGCGCTGCCCGCGCTGCTGTGGGGCGTGGCCTTCGCCAACATCGTCCGGGGCGTGCCGCTCAACGCGCAGCACGTCTACACCGGCAACCTGCTGACCCTGCTCAACTGGTACGGCCTGCTCGGCGGCCTGGTCACGCTCAGCCTGTTCACCTTGCACGGCGCGATCTTCCTCGGCCTGCGGACCACCGGCGAGCTTAGGCAGCGAGCCAGGAGGGCCGCGACCGGCACCGCGCTGGCCGCCGTCCCGCTGGCCGCGATCTTCCTGGCCGTCACCCAGGTCAGCCACGGCAAGCCCGCGACCGACGTCACCGCCGCCGTGGCCGCCGTCGCCCTGATCGGCGGCGCGGCCGCCGCGCTCCGCGGCCGGGAGGGCTGGGCGTTCGTCGGCACGGCCCTCACCCTGGTGCTGGCGGTCGCCACCCTGTTCGGCGACCTGTGGCCGAACGTCCTGCCGTCCAGCACTTCGGCCGCGTACAGCCTGACCGTGAACAACGCCTCGTCGGCCCACTACACGCTGGTCGTGATGAGCTGGGTCGCGCTGATCTTCACCCCGGTCGTGCTCGTCTACCAGGGCTGGACCTACTGGGTGTTCCGCAAGCGGCTGAGCCGCTCGGACATCGTGCCGGCCGGGCACACGACCCCGCCGGTCACCGGGCCGGAATCGGTGGAGCCCGTCGGCGGGCGGTCGTGAAGCCGTTCGACCCGCGGCTGCTCCGCTACTCGGCCGCGGCGCGCGGCTACCTGGCGGTCACCGTCGGCCTCGGCCTGGCCGCCACCGGCCTGATCCTCGTCCAGGCCAGCCTGCTGGCCCGCCTCCTGGCCGGCGCGGCGACCGGCACCGGCACCGCCGTGCTGGCCGGCTCGCTCGGCGTGCTCCTCGCCGTCCTGCTGGCCCGCGCCGCGGCCAGCTACGGCGGGGAGACCGCCGCGCTGCGCGCCGCCGCCGCGGTAAAGTCCCAGCTGCGCCGCCGGCTGACCGACCACGCGCTGCGGCTGGGGCCGTCCTGGCTCGCCCGGCACCGATCCGGCGAGGTCACCACGCTGGCCACCCGGGGCCTGGACGGGCTGGACGCCTACTTCTCGCGCTACCTGCCGCAGCTCGTGCTGGCCTGCGTCGTGCCGTTCGCGGTGCTGATCCGGGTCGGGCTGGCGGACTGGATCTCCGGCCTGGTCATCGGCGTCACCCTGCCGCTGATCCCGGTCTTCGCCATCCTGGTCGGCCGGCACACCCAGGTGGTCACCCAGCGGCAGTGGCGGCTGCTGGCCCGGCTCGGCGGCCACTTCCTCGACGTGGTCGAGGGCCTGCCCACGCTCAAGCTGTTCGGCCGGGGCCAGCGGCAGGCCGAGGTGATCGGCAAGGTCACCGACGAGTACCGGGCCGCCACCATGTCCTCGCTGCGCATCGCGTTCCTGTCCGGCTTCGTGCTGGAACTGGCGGCCGCGCTGGCCACCGCGCTGGTCGCGGTCGAGGTCGGGCTCCGCCTGCTGGCCGGGCACATGAGCTACCAGACCGCGCTGCTCGTCCTGCTGCTCACGCCCGAGGCCTACCTCCCGCTGCGCGCGGTCGGCGCGCAGTTCCACGCCAGCACCGAGGGCGCCGCCGCGGCCCGGGACGTCTTCGAGATCCTCGATACCCCGGCGCCAGCGGCAGCGACGCCTGGCCCGCGTATCCGCCGCCCCGTGGACCTGCGCCAGGACACCATCAGGCTGGGCGCAGTCACGCTCACCTACCCAGGACGCGAGCACGATGCCCTGCACGACGTCAGCCTGAGCATCCGGCCGGGCGACCGGATCGCGCTGACCGGGCCGAGCGGGGCGGGCAAGAGCTCGCTGCTCGCGCTGCTGCTCCGCTTCGCCGAGCCGACCAGCGGGCGGATCGAGGTCGGCGGCGTGGACCTGGCGTCCATCCCGCTCGACGAGTGGCGCGGCCAGATCGCCTGGGTCCCGCAGCAGCCGTACCTGTTCGCCGCGTCGGTGGCCGACAACATCGCGCTCGGCCAGCCGTCCGCCAGCCCCGAGGCCATCCGGGATGCGGCCCGGGCGGCCGGCGCCGCCGGGTTCATCGAGGACCTGCCCGCAGGGCTACGCCACCGCGGTCGGCGAGCGCGGGCTACGGCTCTCCTCCGGGCAGCGCCAGCAGATCGCGCTGGCCCGCGCCTTCCTGCGCGACGCGCCCCTGCTCCTGCTGGACGAGCCCGCGGCCCACCTGGACGCGGCCAGCGCGGCCCGGCTCGACGCCGCCCTCGGCGTCCTGACGTCCGGCCGCACCGTGATCCAGGTCAGCCACCGCGCCCCGGTCCAGGCCGCCTCCGGCCGGATGCTCACCCTCGACCAGGGCAGGCTCACGCAGGTCGTTAGCCTGATGGCAGCCCCGTCTGCCCCCGCCCTGCTGGCGGCGTCGTCATGACCGCGATCACCCCGCCGACCGCGACAGGCAGCCCGCTGCTGCGGCTGCTGCGGCTGGCCCGCCCGATGCGCGGGCAGCTGGTCCTCGCCGTGCTGGCCGGCGCGGCCGGCTGCGGCTGCGGGGTGGCGCTGCTCGCGGTCTCCGGCTTCCTGCTGGCCCGCGCCTCGCAGCACCCGAACATCGTGGCCATCTCGGTCGCGGTGGTCATGGTCCGCGCGCTGTCCGTCGGCCGCGGCCTGCTGCGCTACCTCGAGCGGCTGTTCTCGCACGACGTCGCGTTCCGGGTGCTGGCCGACGTGCGGGTGGCGATCTACCGCCGGCTGGAGCGCCTCGCCCCCGCGGGCCTGGCCGCGTTCCGGTCCGGTGACATGCTCACCCGGCTGATCAGCGACGTCGACGCGACCCAGGACCTGTTCATCCGGGGCATCGCCCCGCCGCTCACGGCGGCGCTGGTCGGGGCCGGCGCGACCGCTGCGGTCCTGCTCATCCTGGCCCCCGCGGCGGGCGTGCTGGCCGCTGGCCTGCTGGCCGCCGGGATCCTGGTGCCCCTGGTCACCGCCGCGTCGGCCCGCCGGGCCGCCCGGCTGGCCGCCCCCGCCCGTGGTGAGCTCGGCGCCGCCGTCACCGACCTGCTGGGCGGCGCGGCCGAACTGCACGCGTTCGGCGCGGTGGAGGCGGGCCTGGCCCGGACCCGCGCCGCGGACGCCGAGCTGACCCGGCTCGCCCGGCGGTCGGCGTCCGCGTCCGGCCTCGGCGCCGGCCTGGGTGCCGCCGCGAGCGGCCTGACCCTGTGGGGTGTCCTGCTGCTCGGTGTGGCGGTGACCGGGTCGGGATCCCTGGGCCGGGTGCCGCTGGCCGTGATCACGCTGACCGCGCTGGCCGCCTTCGAGGCGGTCACCGCCCTGCCCGCGGCCGCGCTCCAGCTCGGCCAGGCCCGGGCCGCGGCCGGGCGGATCGCGGGCGTGCTGGACGCGCCGGATCCGGTGCGCTACCCGGACCATCCGTTCCCGCCGCCGTCCAGGCCGGTGGAGGTCTCCATCCGGGGCGCCACGGTCCGGTATTCGGCGGACGCGCCACCGGCCGTTCGGGATATCGATTTGATCTGTTGCCGGGGCGGCGGGTCGCGCTCGTCGGGGCCACCGGCGCGGGGAAGTCCACGGTGGCCGCGGTCCTGTTCCGGTTCGTCGATCTCAGCGCGGGCACCGTGCTGCTGAACGGCCGGGACCTGGCCGGATACAACCCCGACGACGTCCGTGCGGTGATCAGCGGCTGCGCGGCGGACCCGCACATCTTCGATACGACGATCCGGGACAACCTGCGGCTGGCCCGGCCGCAGGCCAGCGACGCCGAGCTCGCCGCGGCCGCCGGGCGCGCCCGGCTGCTGGACTGGATCACCTCGCTGCCGCTCGGCTGGGACACCCCGGTCGGGACGCACGGCAGCGCGATGTCCGGCGGGCAGCGGCAGCGGCTCGCCCTGGCCCGGGCGCTGCTGGCCGACCCGGCCGTGCTCGTCCTGGACGAGCCGACCGCCCACCTCGACCCGGACAACCGCCGCGCGCTGACCGGAGACCTGCTGGCCGCGACGGCCGGGCGGACCACCCTGCTGATCACGCACGACCTGGACGGCCTGGATCAGGTGGACGAGATCGTGGTCCTCGACCACGGGCGGGTGGCCGAACGCGGCACGCACGCCGAGCTCGTCCGGTCCGGCGGCGCCTACCAGCGGCTCTGGGAGGCGTACCGATGACCTGCACCCTGCACGTGGCCTGGGACGACCGCCTGGCCGGCTACGACTTCGGTCCGGGCCACCCGATGGCGCCGCTGCGCCTCACGCTGACCATGGAACTGGCGCGGGCCTTCGGCCTGAACCGCCTGGACGGGGTGACGGTCGAGGTCCCAGCCGCGGCCACGACCGCCGAACTGGAACTCGTTCACGATTCCGGTTACATCGACATGGTGCGGCTGGCCGGGCATCAGGCCGCGAAGGGCACGCTGTCGGGCGGCCTGACCAGCCGAGCGCTGCTCATGCACGGGCTGGGCACCGAGGACGATCCGCTGTTCCCCGGCATGCACGAGGCGGCGGCGATGGTGACCGGGGCCACGCTGGCCGCGGCCCGGGCGGTCTGGACGTCGGCGGCACTACACGGGGCCAGCCTGGCCGGCGGCCTGCACCACGCCATGGCTGGCAGCGCCAGCGGGTTCTGCGTCTATAACGACCCGGCCGTCGCGATCGCGTGGCTGCTGAGCCAGGGCGCGGAGCGGATCGCCTACGTCGACGTGGACGCCCACCACGGCGACGGCGTGCAGGCGGCCTTCTGGGACGACCCGCGCGTCCTGACCGTCAGCGTGCACGAGCACCCGGACACGCTGTTTCCCGGCACCGGGCGGCCGGGCGAGACCGGCGGCGCGCACGCCGACGGGTCGGCGGTCAACGTCGCGCTGCCGGCGGGCACCGGCGACGCCGGATGGCTGCGGGCCTTCCACGCCGTGGTGCCCCCGGTCGTCCGGGCCTTCGGCCCGCAGCTCCTGGTCAGCCAGCACGGCTGCGACTCGCACCGGGACGATCCGCTCGCCAACCTGGAGCTGAGCATCGACGGGCAGCGCGCCGCGCACGCCGCCATCCACGCGCTCGCGCACCAAGTCTGCGGCGGCCGCTGGCTGTTCACCGGCGGCGGGGGCTACGAGCACGTGCACGTGGTGCCGAGGACCTGGACCCACCTGCTGTTCGAGGCCGCGGGCGCGCCGCTCGACCCGGCCGCGCCCACCCCGGAACTCTGGCGCGAGTACGTCTCCTGGACGACCAGCCAGAGCGCACCCGACCGGATGACCGAGGGCGCCCCGGCCACCTTCGCCGACTATGAGTCCGGCCACGACCCGGGCGATCCGGTCGACCGGGCCATCATGGCCACCAGGAAGGCCGTCTTCCCGCACCACGGGCTCATGCCCTAGGCTTCTCGCGGACCGACAAGGACGGTGACGGATGGCAGAGATCGATGGATCACGGGCGTTCGACGTAACCGCTGACGCGCTGTGGGCCGTGGTCGCCGACCCGGCCCGGCTCGCCGACTGGGTGCCGACCATGCGGCGCGCCCAGCCGTCGGGTACGGACGAGGTCCACGTCGAGGGCGAGTCGCACGGGCATCCGTACTCGCTGGACAGCCTGCTCCGCACCGACGAGAGCGACCGGCGGCTGGACTGGGGAGCCGAAGGAGACGACGGCTACCGCGGCTCGCTGCGGATCACCGAACGGCCGTCCGGGTCAGAGGCCCACCTGCATGTCGCCATCCCGGATGACCGGCTCGGCCCGTCCCCCGACCGCGCCGCCGCCGAGATCCGGCGGGGCATGGACGAGGCGTTCGACCGGCTGGCCAGCCTGATCGTCACCTGAGGCGCGGGGCCCCCGGATCCGCGGGTTACGCCGGCTCAGCCGCGGTCCTCCGGCGGGACGATCAGCACCGGGCAGTGCGCGTGCTGGACCACCTGGCCGGCGGTCGAGCCCAGCATCAGCCGGGTGAATCCGCCCACGCCGCGGGAGCCCAGCACGACCATGTCGGCCTCCTTGCTCGCGTTGACGAGTTCCTCGACCGGGAAGCCGTGCACGGCCCTGACCGTGACCGACTCCGGGTGCGGTCCGTTCAGCCCGGCCAGCGCCTTGTCCGTCTCCGCTTGCACCGCCGCCTTCGTTTGCCCGGTGAGCTCCAGGTCCTGCGGGGTGCTGACGACGCCACCGAAATATCCCACGACGGCCGGGTGGACGGTCAGCACGCTGAGCGGCGCCTGCCGGATGGCCGCCTCGCGCATGGCCCACTCCAGGGCCCGCTGCGAAGGGCCGGATCCATCCACGCCGACGACGATCCCGGGCATTTCCGTTCTCCTTCTGCAGTAGCTCCGCGCCGCGCTTCCGGTACCGACCCTAGGTTCGCTTGGCCCGCGGCGGCAGGGTCGTCTGGTCGGATGGCCAGGGACTTTGGTCCCTACCTGAGCAATTCGCAGGCCGGGTTGATCATCGCGGGGTGGCCGTCCCCGCCGATGCCGACCATGCCGTGCAGGCGGACCCGGCGGCCAGGCTCGACGCCCGCGATCTGCGTGCGGCCGTAGAACACGGCGGTCAGCTCGCCGGTCGAGTCGGCCACCTCGCAGGCCAGCACGTTGTTGCCCGGAACGGGCCGGACCTGCGCCGCGCGCAGGCGGCCCTGCACGGTGGCGCGGCCGGGCTGCCGCAGTGACCCGATCGGGTCGGTACCGGGCGGCGGCTGCGGCCGCTGGTAGTCGATGAGACCGTCGGTCCTGGCCCGCTTCGCGCGCAGGGTTTCGACCTTGTGCTGCACGTCGAACGGGATGATGGTGGCCGCCGCGGACGGAACCCGGCTGACCGCGCGGGCGATCCGGTCCGCGGTGTGGTCGTGCAGCAGCCGGCTGGCCAGCACCGGGTAGCTGCGGCGCGGCAGGACGACGGTCACGTGCGTGCCGGGCGTGGCCGCCTCGGCCGCCGCGAGGCGGGCCGCGGCGTGGGCCAGCCGCCGGTCGGGGCAGTCCGCGAGGTCCAGCGGGGTCCCGGTGCCCGCCGACAGCCATTGCTGCCTGAGCTTGTCGGCCCGGGTGCTGTCGACGCTGAAGTGCACCGCGCGCAACGACGTCGGCCGCAGGCTCTTGGCGTACCTGAGCGCGGCGATGGTGGCCAGGTCGTAGCTGTCCACCAGGACCAGGACGCAGCGGCGGGCGTAGTTCGGCGGGTTCGGCCGCAGGTCGCCCCCGTTCAGGCTGTCCAGGATGGCGGCCTCGTGCCGGTATTCCCGGTTGAGCCGGATCAGCAGGTACACCAGGCTCGGGAACAAGATGACGATGAGCCAGGCACCCTCGGTGAACTTCACCACCGCGAACAGCACCACGACCAGCGCGGTGTAGATCCCGCCCGTGGTGCTGATCACCAGCCGGCGCCGCCATCCCGGCTCCCGGGTCCGGCGGTGGTACCGGGCCATGCCGAAGCCCGCCATGGCGAACCCGGTGAATACGCCGATGGCGTAGAACGGGATCAGGGCGTCGACGGTCGCGCCCGCCACCGCCATCAGCGTCACCGACAGCGCGGTGAGCAGGACGATCCCGTTGGAGAACACCAGCCGGTGGCCGCGCCGGGTCAGCCACCGGGGCAGGAAGGAGTCCTCGGCGACGAAGCTGGCCAGGAACGGGAAGCCGGTGAAGCTGGTGTTGCCGCCGGTGAACAAGATGGCGGCGGTGGCGACCTGGAGGAAGTAGAACATGACGTGCCCGGCCGCGGTATGCCCGAACACCACGCCGGCTTCCTGGGCTAGCACGGTCGGGAACCCGGCGGTGTAGGGGGTGGCGTGGGTGACGTGCGCGAGCCAGGAGATGCCGGCGATGAGGAACGCCACGATCGAGCCCTGCATGGCCAGGATCTGCCGTGCGTTGCGGCCCTCCGGCGGGCGCAGCGCGCTGACCGCGTTGGAGACGGCCTCGATCCCGGTGAGCGACGAGCCGCCGTTGGCGAAGGCCTTCGCCACGATGTACATCGCGCCGATGGCGATCAGCCCCGAGTGCGACCCGATGGCGACGGTGCCGGGCCCGGTGTGTACGTGCTGCAGGCCTCCGGTTAGTTCCCGGACTAGGCCGGCGACGATCATCGCGATCACCGAGGCAGCGAACAGGTAAGTGGGCAGCGCGAAAATCCGGCCCGCCTCGCGGATGCCGCGCAGGTTCCCCAGGCACATGAGCAGGATGGCCAGCACGGAGATGACCAGCAGGATCTTGGGCCCGATGACCGGGAGGCGGGACAGCGCCGGGAACGCGGACACGATGGCGGCGCTGCCCGCGGCGGTCTGCACCGCGACCGTGACCACGTAGTCGATCAGCAGCGCGACCGCGGCGACCTGCGCCACGCGCGGGCCGAAGTTCTCCCGCGCCACCACGTATGAGCCGCCCGCCCGGGTGTACACCGACACCACCTCGCGGTAGGACAGCACGACCAGCATCACGCCGAACAAGACGAGGAGCGTCAGCGGCAGGACCAGCGCGAAGGCCGCCAGCCCGAAGAACGGGAGCAGCGCGTAGAGGATCTCCTCGGTGCCGTACGCGGCCGACGAAAGCCCGTCGCAGGACAGCACGCCGAGCGCGAGCGGCTTGGACAGGCGCTCGCTCGCCAGCTGCTCGGTCACCAGCGGCGGTCCGAGCAGCCGGCGCTTTGCCGAGTACCAGAGCCCGTCCGGCAGCTCCGGTACGTCATGCTGCGGACCGTTCACGTCTGCGGCGGCCACCATCGAGGTCCTCCAACCTGCGGCCACGCTTGCTGCGTGGTGATCAGCGATCCGTACAGTTCGAGGAAACCGCCGCACCGCAGGTCACGGCCAGGGTCCAAGGTGAGGGACCTTTGGCACCTCCAGGGGTGAGCTTGGTCTCTTCCGCGCCTGGCTGCGGCTCGCGATCATGGTGCCAATGGCGCACAACGACGCGGAGGCCAGCATGTCAGCGAAGCCCATCGTGGCCGCTACGGACGGTTCTGAGGAATCACTGCGGGCGGTCGACTGGGCCGCCAGGGAGGCCGTGCTGCGCGGCGCCCCGCTGCGGATCGTCTCCGCCGCGGCGACGCTGCCCCGGATGATCGGAGGGCACGCCATGTCGGACTACGACACCGTGGCCGACACCATCCGCCAGCACCGGGACCAGGCCCTGGCCGCCGCGACCGGGCGCGCCGCCCAGGCGGCCCCGGGGCTGCTGGTCGACGCCGACCACCTGGACGGGTCACCCGCCGAGGCGGTTACCGAGGCCGGGTCGGGCGCGCTGATGCTAGTCGTCGGATCGCGCGGCAACGGCGCGTTCGCGGCGATGGTCCTCGGGTCGGTCAGCCGTTACGCGGCCACCCACGCGGCCTGCCCGGTCGTGGTGGTCCGCGAGGAGACCGGGGCCATGCACCGGCAGGTCGGCATCGGCATCGGCGACCTGGAGAACCAAGCCTCCCTTACCTTCGCCTTCGAGGAGGCCACGCTGCGCAAGGCCAGCCTGATCGCCATCCACTCCTGGCACCTGCCGGATTCCGACGTCTCACGAGCCGGGTCGGCGCCCTCCGGACCAGCCGGCTACGTCCAGGAAACCGAAACGGCTAAGCGGCTCGAGCAGCTGCTGGACGACTGGGGGGCCAAGTACCCCGACGTCCCGGTCAGCCAGGAGCTCGTCCACGGCCACCCCGGCCGGGCGCTGGTGGGCCTGTCGGCCCGTGCCGACCTGGTGGTCCTCGGCAGGCGGTCCGCGCACCACGGGCCCGCCTCGGTCATGCACGCCGTGCTCAGCCACGCGCACGGCCCGGTCGTCACCGTTCCCTCCGGTCCGTCCGCCTCGGGCTGACGGGCGGAGTGCTCAGCAGGTAACGAGCGTCCCTGCCTGCCCGTCCAGCAGAGTCCGGGCGTCGGTGAGCCGCCCGATGGCAGCAGGTTTCCCGGTCGATTCGACGAAGCGGCAGACGGCCTCGATCTTGGGGCCCATCGATCCGGCCGGGAAGGAGCGGGCCCGAAGTTCGGCGGGCGTGGCCCGCCGGATCGGGCGGGCCTGCGGGGTGCCGTATCCATCCTGTACCGCCGCCACGTCGGTGAGCAGCAGCAGCGCGTCCGCCGCCAACTCGCGGGCGAGCAGCGATGCGGTCAGGTCCTTGTCCACGACCGCTTCTACGCCGCGCACCAGCGCGGAGCCGTTTCCGGCCACGACGGGCACACCGCCTCCGCCGGAGCAGACCACGATCGCCCCGCGATCGAGCAGTATCCGGACGGCCGGGAGGTCTAGCAGTTCGGTCGGCTCGGGGGAGGGCACCACGCGGCGCCAGCGGCTGCCGTCCTGGCGGATTGCCCAGTTCATGCTCGCGGCCAGGGCGCAGGCCTGGTCCTCGTCGTAGACCGGGCCGACGAACTTGGACGGGTGCGCGAAGGCCGGATCGTCCTGGCTGACCAGGGTCCGGCTGACCAGGCAGGCCACCTGCCGGCCGGGCAGCGTGTTCTGCAGCGCCTGGACCAGCCAGTAGCCGATCATGCCCTGGGTCTGCGCGCCGAGCACGTCGAACGGGTAGGGCCGGGAGAGGCTCAGGTCCTGCGCGCTCTCCAGGGCCAGCATGCCGACCTGCGGGCCGTTGCCGTGGGTGATCACGAGGTCGTTCCCGGCCGCCAGCGGGGCCAGCGCCTGCACGGCCTTGATCACGTGCGCTTCCTGGATGCTGGACTCGGGCGGCTCGCCGCGCTCGAGCAGGGCGTTGCCGCCAAGCGCGGCGACGATCCTCATTCGATCTCCCCGGCCGTGGCGACCATGAGCGCCTTGATGGTATGCAGCCGGTTCTCCGCCTGGTCGAACACGATGGAGGCGGGCGATTCGAAGACCTCCTCGGTCACCTCGAGCGCCTCCAGGCCGCGCTTGTCGTACAGGCGCTGCCCGATCGTGGTCTCCCGGTTGTGCAGCGCGGGCAGGCAGTGCATGAACTTCACCGCCCGATTCCCGGTGGCGGCCAGCACGCCCTGGTTCACCTGGTAGGGGAGCAGCAGGTCGATCCGCTCGTCCCACTCCTCCTCCGGTTCCCCCATGGACAGCCAGACGTCGGTGTACAGGTAATCCGCGCCCGCCACGGCGGCCTGGATGTCGGAGGTGACCGTAAGCCGGGCGCCCGATCCAGCCGCGAGCTTCGCGGCGATCTCCTGCACTGGGGCCGGGGGCTGCAGCGGACCGGGAGCGCATATCCGTGCGTCCATGCCGAGCATGGCCCCGGTCACCAGCAGGGAGTTCGCGGTATTGTTCCGCCCGTCGCCGAGGTAGCAGTAGGTGATCTCGGCGAGCGGTCGGTCCGCGTGATCGCGCATGGTCAGGATGTCGGCCAGCATCTGGGTGGGGTGCCAGTCGTCGGTGAGCCCGTTCCACACCGGGACTCCGGCGTAGGCGCCGAGCGTCTCGACCGCCTCCTGTGCGGACCCGCGGTACTCGATGCCGTCGAACATCCGGCCCAGCACCCGCGCGGTGTCCTTCACCGACTCCTTGCGGCCGAGCTGTGATTCCCCTGGCCCGAGATAGGTGACGTGGGCGCCCTCGTCGTGCGCGGCCACCTCGAAGGCGGCGCGGGTCCGGGTCGAGGTCTTCTCGAAGATCAGCGCGATGTTACGTCCGGCCAGGCGGTGCATCCGCTCGCCCAGGCGCTTCTCCAGCCGCAGGCGCGCGCCCAAGTCGACCAGGTAGCGGAATTCGTCGGCGGTCAGGTCGATCTCCTTGAGCAGGCTGCGTCCATGCAGGTTCATGCCGGGTCCCTCTCGATCGGGCAGGTCATGCAGCGGGGTCCGCCACGGCCGCGGCCGAGTTCGCTGCCGGCGATGGTGACGACCTCGATGCCGTGCTTGCGCAGCATGGTGTTGGTGGCGACGTTGCGCTCGTAGCCCATGATGACGCCGGGCGCGACCGCCAGGTAGTTAACCCCGTCGTCCCACTGCTCGCGCTCGGCCGCCCGGATGTCCTCATCGGTCCTCAGTACGGTGACCTTGTCCACGCCGAGCGTCTCGGCGACCGTCTCCCACAGGTCGTGGTTGCGGGTCAACGACACCGTGCGGTCGTCCCCGTTCGGGGTCAGCGTCCAGGACCGGAGCTGGTGCTCCAGGTACGGGTACTGGACGAAGGTGTCACGGTCGATCATCGTCATGACCGTATCGAGGTGCATCATCGCGCGGGTGGCGGGCAGCTCGATGGCGATCACCGTGCTGGCCTGCCCGGACCGGAACAGGGCGCTGGCGAGCAGCTCGACGGCCATCGGGGTGGACCGCTCGCCCATGCCGATCATCACCGCGCCGTGGCCGAGCACGTGCACGTCGCCGCCCTCGATGGTGGCGGGCAGGTGGCTGGCGTCGTCGTCGCCGTAGTACCGGGTGAAGTCCGCGCCCGCGAACATCGGGTGGAAGCGGTAGATGGCCCGGCTGTGCAGCGTCTCGCGCTGGCGGGCGGGCTTGGCCATCGGGTTAACCGAGACGCCCCGGTAGATCCAGCAGGAGTTGTCGCGCTGGAACAGATGGTTGGGCAGCGGGGGCAGCACGAAGTCGTCCGCCCGGAGCATGTCCCACTTGAGGCTGTGCGCGCCCGTGGGATGCAGGTCCGCCTTGAGCACCCCGCCGACCAGGAACTCGGCCAGCGCCGGCCCGTCGAGGTCGTCGAAGAGCCTGCGCAGCGGCTGGATCAGGTTGAGGACCCAGCATTTCCGGCGTGCAGAGGCGGTCCAGGACGAAGGCCCGGCCTTCGGGCAGCTCGAGGGTCTCGCCCAGGAGCTGCCCGAAGTAGTGAACCCGCACGCCCGCCTCGCGGAGGGCCTCGGCGAACGCGTCGTGCTCCTCCTTGGCCTTCTTCGCCCACAGCACGTCGTCGAAGAGCAGCTCGCCGACGTTCCGCGGCGTCAGCCGCGACAGCTCCAGGCCTGGCCGGTGGACGATGACCTGGCGGAGCTGGCCGACCTCGGATTGGACGTTGAAGTTCATCTCACTCACCGGTCTCATCAGGCCTGCGGGTCAACGGATGGCGCTGGCTCCGGCTCCGCGGGATTGTCCTGCGGCGCGGCGACCTGGCCGAGGTTCTCCCTGCGAGCCTTGATGAAGGCGTACAGGACGACCCCGGCGAGCACGAGGATCAGCGCCTGGTACACCGACTGGTAACCGGCCGCGAAGGTGACCCACAGCGAGAACAGCACGCCGGCCCCGGCGATGGTCAGGTCCCTGACCAGCTGCCAGCCCTGCACGCTGCGCCGCTTGGACACCAGGTAGGCCAGCTGCGCGCAGGCCGAGAACAGGTAAGGGATGGCCACGGTGACCACGGTCAGGTACACCAGGTCGGTGAAAACCTTCAGCCCGGTCGCGGTGGTGTAGCTCCACAGCATGAGCAGCGAGGGCAGCAGCGCCGCCATCACGATGCCGAACCAGGCCGAGTCCTTGCGGTCGCTCCACGCGAACGCCTTCGGGAACAGGCCGTCTTGCGCGGCGGCGCGGGACACCTCGGTGGTGACCAGCGTCCAGCCGTTCAGGGCGCCGATGCCCGAGGCGACGGCCAGCGCGGCCACCAGCTTGCCGGCCCACGTGCCGTGGGAGAAGATCACCTGGAACGCGAGCACGAACGGGGCCGTGCTGTGAATGAGCTCGTGGTGCGGGACCAGGCCCATCACGGCGGCCGACACGGCCATGTACAGGATGGCGCAGGCGGCGGTGCCGAGCAGGGAGGCGCGGCCCACGTTGACGCGAGGGTTCTTGACCCGCTTCGCGGTGATGGCAGCGACCTCGACCCCGATGAAGGAGAACAGGGCCACCCCGGCCGCGATGCCGATCGCATCGTACAGGCTGCCGCCCGAGGCGTTGAAGGCGCCGAAGTTGGCCTTGGACACGAACGCCCAGCCGACCACGCCGATGAACAGCAGCGGCAGGAACTTCAGCACCACGGTCAGGTTCTGGAACCAGGTCATCTGCTTGACTCCGGCCAGGTTGATGATCGCCGGGATCCACAGGCCGCCCAGGGCGATGCCCCAGTTGCCGATACCCCGACGGGTTGATGCCGAACAGGGCGTCGACGTAGAAGACCCAGGCCGAGACGATGGCCGCGTTACCGGCCCAGGCCTGGATCCAGTAGCACCATCCGGTCAGGTAGCCGGCGAAGTCGCCGAACTCGTGCCGGGCGTACGCGTACAGCCCGCCGTCGGAGTTCGGGACCCGCCTGGTCAGCTGGCCGAACAGCGCGGCCAGCAGCATCGCGCCGACCGCGATCACGGCCAGGACGGCGATCGAGCTGGTGCCCGCGCCGGCCAGCACGGCTGGCATGGCGAAGACCCCGGTTCCGACTATACTTCCGACGACCAGGCCGGTCGCCGACGTGAGGCCCAGCGCGCGGGCCTTCTGCTGCGCCCGCGTGGGCGCAGGCTCATGATCTTGCCCGCCGCCGATACGGGGGCCGACAAGTGCGGACATCGGATCCTCCTCCCGAGTGCCGACCAGGGGCACGCCAGTGACCCGATCGGCTCGTTGCGAAACCAGCGTGCGCACGAGGCGATCAGCGGCGTTAGGGACGCAAGTCCTTGATCACCAGCCCGAAAGACACCGGCTTCTGAGCACCAGTCGGGCCAAGCTGCACCCCGGCACGGCAGCCGGTAGGGACGAACGTCCCGATTTGACCTTGCTTCGGTCCCTGGCGTTCCGCGTGATGCGGGAGTAAAAAGACCGCGGGGGAAAGGACCTATAGTTTCCCATTTATCGGCTCGGCATGAAGGGAACAGGCCGGTGTACGACAAGATCCTGGTCGCGGTCGACCACTCGGAGATGTCCGACCGCGCGGTAATCGCGGCCAGGGACCTGGCTGTGCTGTCACACGGCGAGGTCTGGGTGCTGCACCTGCGGGAACGCGAGGTGGGGGTCAAGACCGGTGCGCTGACCGCCGACGAGACGACGGAGGAGGCGAACGCCCAGGTGGCGGCATCCGTGGAGGTGCTCACCCAGGCCGGGGTGAAGGCGCACGGGGAGGTCAGGAGCACTATTTTCGGGTACGCGGCACGCGAGATCGTCGGCGACGCCGAGGAGATCGGCGCGGACGTCATCGTGATGGGGTCGCGCGGCCGCGGTGATCTCACCGGGCTGCTGCTGGGCAGTACCGCGCACAAGGTCATTCACCTCAGCCACCGGCCGGTCCTGATCGTCCGGTGATCCGTGACGACGTGATATTCACCCTGGAGGATCGATGAGCAAGAACATCGTGTTGGCCGTTGACGCGGCGTCGCACGATCCGGCCCGCCACGTGGCGGCCGCCGTGGAGATGACGCGCGACCTGAGCCGCGATAGCGGAGACCATGTCATCGTGCTGCACGTGCACGAGTTCGCCACCGGCCGGTTCGGCCGGATCCGGGTCGACTGCGGCGATGGCGAGGGCGAGGCCGTGGTGGAGAAGATCGTGGCCGACCTGAAGGCGGCCGGGGTCAGCGCGGAGGGTGAGATCCGCGAGGCCAACTTCGGGCACATCGCCGCGGCCATCTTGCATGCGGCGCATGACCACGACGCGCGCATGGTGGTGCTCGGCTCGCACAGCCGGACCGACCTGCCCCGCATCCCGCTGGGCAGCGTGGCCAGCAGGCTGCTGCACACGGCCAGCCGCCCGGTCCTGATCGTGCCGAGGCCCTACCTCCACGCCGAAGCAGCCCACCCGTCAGAGTCTGTCGCGGCCGAAGCGGGGGAGAGCTAGCGCGTCGGCGGGTGAACGACGCCGACCGGGCAGGGCGAGTGGTGCAGCAGCGTCGCGGCGACCGAGCCGAGGCTCATGCCCTCGAGCCCGCCCAGACCTCGTGCACCCACCACGAGCATCTGGGCCCCGGCCGCGGCGTTCAGCAGGGCCGTACGCGGCGGGCCGAACGATACCTGCCGCAGCACCGTGACCTCGGGGTGCTCCTTCTCGCGAAGCGTCATCAGGTGGCTGAAGCCTTCTTCCATCTGCGCCGCGCCGCCGAGCACGCCGGGCGCGTCGGCCAGGGCGCACACCGCGACCAGAGGCACGTCCCGTAGCGCTGCCTCCTCGGCGGCAAACGCCAGCGCGGCTTGCGATCCCGGTGATCCATCGACGCCGACCACCACCGGGCCGGGGGACTGGTTGACCGGCCGCCACCGGCCGCGGACGACCACGATCCGTCCCCGGCCGTGGCTGGCGACCTGCCAGGAGACCGACCCCAGCAGCGAGCCGGAGAGCCCGCCGTGCCCGCGGGAGCCGACCACGACCATCTCGGCCGAGCCGCTGCGCTCGCAGAGGATCCGGGCGGGTGGCCCTTCGGCCAGGATGGTACGGACATCACTAGGGTCGACGACCGACCCGATGGACCGCGCCCCGCGGGCGAGGATCTCCTCGCCGCCAGGCCGGGCACGATCAAGGACCCCAGAATCGCCGGGCAGCGCCAATTCACCCGGCGGCCAGGCGAAGCAGATGGTCAGTACCGTGCCGCGAGACCAGGCTTCCCTGGCCGCCCAGCGCAATGCCTCATCGCTGCTTGCCGATCCGTCGTACCCGGCCATAACCCCGTCAGTCATCCCAGCCATGGCAACCTCCTTCGGCAGGGGCTGATACGAGGCCAGGATGGGCCCGGACGACCGCGGTATCGAGAGGCGAAGGTCCCGCCGGGCCGGACAATCGTCACCAGGCAGCGCACTCCCCCGCGGCTGGGTTTGGGTGTAGCTATTCAGCAAGCGTCAGCGGCGTGCTGTGACGCGCGGCGGTGGGTTATCTTTGCTGTTCGTCTTTGCCGGGGAGCTCGTCAGCGTGGCGCAGGATGACCCTCCACTCGCCGTTTTCACGGCGGTAGGCCTGGGTGCAGCGCAGGGTCCTGGGCGTGGGGTGATCACCGGCGTGACGGGTCATGTGCTCCAGGTCGACGGTGTAGGCGAGGTTATCGCCGACGACCGTCACGACGTTCTCCGCGGCGCGATCGGTGGCCTTGATGCCGGCGGCGGCCCAGTCGAGCCGCGCGCTGACCTGTTCCCAGCCTCGTTCGTAGCCGCCGAACGCGCCCATGATCACCACGTCATCGGCGTGGGACCACAGCGCCTTGAAGGGTCCGGGTCGTCCTTCGACCAGGTCGCCCAGGGCCTGCTGGCACCGGGAGATGAAACCGTCCCAGTCGCTGTCCACGGGTACATGATGCCAAGGCGCGCCGGTGACCGGAAGCCTTGCGGGGGACCCGCTGGGTCTCCCGCGCACCGGCCGCAGCCGCTCCCCGCCATACCGCCCTGCGGTGCTATCCGCAGGCCGCGAACGCGCGCGCGTAGAAGCCCAGGTATTCGTTCCAGTGCGCGTTCCAGTATCCGAAGTCGTGGCCGCCTGGCCACACATGCAGGGGAATGTGCAGGGCACTAGCGAGTTCCTCGTCGGCCGCATGGAACGGGTCGTTATCGCCGCCGTCCAGCCACAGCTGCGCGCGGCCGTATAGGTCCGGGTCGGCCTGGGCGGCGGCGATGATGTCGTTGCGGGCGAAGTCGGCTGCGTCGTCGAAGGAGCCCGGGCTGCCGAGCGCGGCGCCCCCGAACGTCGGCCAGAGGGCGGCGGAGTCGCCGCCGACGGCGCAGAACTGGCCCGGGTCGAGGCGGGCGATGTCGTAGGCGCCGAAGCCGCCCATCGAGATGCCGCCGATCGCCACCCGGCGCGGATCGGCGTCAAGCACCTTCAGCGCCGTCGGGATCACCTCGTCGAGCACGTAGGAGGCCCAGGCGCCGCTGGCGCGGTTGTGCCAGTAGGAGCCGTCGCCGTAAGGGAAGGCAATGTCCGGGGCGAGCGGGCCCAGCGCCCGCAGCGCCGCGAACATCTGGTCGGTGAGCTGGGAATTATTGTCGTAGACCACGCCGTGCAAGAACACCAGCAGCGGGCGGTGCGCACCGCCACCCGCGGGCGTCACCAGCGTCAGCGGCATCGCGCCGTGCACGAACCGGCTGTCAATCGTCAGGTGCAAGACCGCGCCCCCTGCGTGTTCACCGGCGAGGAGCAGCCGCCGAGCGGCACCACGGCGAGGGCCGCCGCGGTGACAAGTGCACCAGCCAGACGCCCGCGGCGACCCGCCACCGTCATCACTCTCAATCACTCCGGGGCCCGCGGCGTCAATGCGCCTGCCGGTCCATCTCGCGCTTGATCTGGCTCTCCGAGATCGGCTTGCGCAGGTAAACGCCCAAGCCGACCGCCGTGGTCAGGAACGCCCACGCGATCGCCGGGTAGATGATCCAGATGTTCCACACGTCATGGATGCCCGAGCTCTGGCTGAATCCCTGGGTCGGCCAGCCGCCCGCGTTGTGGTATTCGGTGATCGCCCAGATGGCCGCCAGGATCAGCATGCCGAGCGTGGATATGGCGGTGCTTATCCAGTAACGGCGCCTCCGCTCGATCTGCTTGATCGCCTGCTCGCGAGCGAGCTGCTCGGGCTGGAGGGAACGGACGAGCCGGGGCCCTCAGCCTTCTCATCCAGGATGTTCGTCATGATGACTCCCTCAGTCGTGGGAGCCGTGAACTCTCATGTAGGAGCTCACTCGTCTCCCAGCATCAGCATGGACTCGCCGCGGCCGGCCAGGCAGGGCAGAAAGTCATCGGCCGGCCGGGACGATAGCCACGAACACGAAGGAGGCAGATTTCCATGCCGCCAGCAGTAGCGCGGCAGGGCCTGGATATTCATGCCGCTCCGGCACCCGCAGCGGGAGAATGCCGCCCGGCCGCCATCGGGTATGGATAATCGCTGATCACCAGTACCTGGCCGCCGTCTTCGAGGGTCCTGCTGACCATCTCCTCGAGTACGTCCGGGACCGGCAGGGGAGCCGTACCCCAGTCCGGGCAGCTGTCGGCTCCGGTGCTGAGGGCACCGCACCTTCCGCATTCATAGCCGGGCACGAGCTCGTCGCGCGGAACCACCAGGGTGTCCACGACGCCCGCGGTGACGGCGGCCAGGCACGCCTGTAGACCGATGGCGGGCGGGCAGGCGGGCCGCCCGGACGGCATCGCGCGAATCTCGTCCGCGACCTGCCTGGCATGCTCGTCAGCCCAGCGGGCGACCACGGGCGCCGCCAGGTCCCGCACCTGAGCGGAGGTGAGGGTGGGATCGTCGGCGATGGTGCTGCCCGCGAACGCCGCCCGCACGGCCGGCGACAGGCCGGTGAGCAGGCGCTGGATGCCGTCTCCATGGCCGACGATGACCAGCGGTTGCGGCCCGGCTGGTCCCGCGACTCGATTGAGGACGGCGGCAGCGTCGTAGTAGGAGTGAGCCGTGAGCCAGTTGATCGGCTCCCGCACCCAGCTGGAAGGCAGGCCGGGCCAGTCCTCCGAGCAGTAGGTCGGCCAAGCCGGGAC
This sequence comes from uncultured Actinomycetes bacterium, assembly GCA_963795795.1. Lineage (GTDB taxonomy): Bacteria > Actinomycetota > Actinomycetes > Streptosporangiales > Streptosporangiaceae > Palsa-504. The sequence goes on from CAWCJS010000016.1 coordinate 48,715, forward strand.
GGTCTGGATCTCCTTCCCCGCGATCGCCAGCAGCCAGACGTGGTGGGCGTCGGCGACAGCGACCCGATAAGCGGGGCACCGCTGCAGCGCCGCCAGCAGCGGGCGCATATGCGGCCTAGTGCCCAGGACCGCCTTGTCCGGCGCGGGGCAGGGCAGGGGAAGAGCCTCGAGCAGGCCGACATCTGCGCAGGCGAAGACCGCCACCGTCTGGCCAGGCCAATTACGGGCGCCATCCGCCAGCATCTCCAGCGCGTTGTTCCGGTCCTCTTCGCTGAGGCAGCCCGGACCGCCGACTGCGGTCTCGGCGGTGGCAATGAGCTCGCCACCGCGTGCGGCCAGGTCGCCCGGCTCTCCGGGATGCGAGGGAACGGTCAGGTAGACCGACAGGATCGTCGGCGCCACAGCGTGTATGGCGCCGAGCTTCTCGACTTCCGCCCGGGTGATCATGTGCGCTCCTAGGCTGCGGACCCGGCCGGGTGGTGCTGGACCATAGTGCCGGATGCGGGGAAGAAGACGCTCTCATGACCGTCTTCCCAGCGGACTACGTAAGGCGGCGCGCCGTCTGCCCCGTCGACCTTGACAATGGTGCCGTGACGGTCCTCGTCACCCTGATGGACTCCCTTGACCGTCAGTTCGTCTCCGACTTGCGCTCGCATGACTGACCTCCTCATGGAATGTCGCGGGCTTCATGCTCGTCCCGGGCGGGCCGGGACGGCAGAGACCTACCTCCCAGACCGGCAGGCCTAAGGTCCCGGCGCGGCGTCAGCCAGGGACCATCGCCTGCGCGAGAGGGCCACCACCGCCCGTTCGGGATATGAGGTCTCTGCCGTCGCCGGGCAGGTCGGGACCTTTGCGGGTCAGGTCAGGACCGCCGACCCTGCCGGCCTCGGACCCGGGGAAAAAGCGTGGAAGCGATACGAGTACCGACGGTGGAGGTTACCGATGATTACCAGGCCTTCCTTGGCACAGCTCGGTCTCAGCACGGGAAAGAAGGCCCGGCTGTACCGGATTCTCCATGAGCACGGACTGCGGAACGGCACCGCGATCTTCCTGCCCTACGACCACGGCCTGGAGCACGGCCCGCGGGACTTCTTCGGCAACCCCGAAGCCGGCGACCCCAAGAACATCCTCAAGCTCGCGCTGGAGGGCGGCTTCAACGGCATCGCCATTCAGATCGGCCTGGCCAGGAAGTTCTACTGGGACTACGCCGGCGAGATCCCGCTGGTGCTCAAGCTCAACGGCAAGACCGAAATCCCGTCGGCGATCGACCCGCTCTCGCCGGTGAACGCCACGGTGGAGGAAGCGGTCCGCCTCGGCGCGGACGCCGTCGGCTACACGCTCTACGTCGGCACCCCGGCCCAGGAGCGGGATTTCGCCCAGTACCTGCGCGTCCGCGAGGACGCCGAGCGGTTCGGGATGCCGCTGATCGTGTGGTCCTACCCGCGCGGCGCCGCGATCGACGCCAAGGGCGGCCGGGACTGCTTCTACGCGGTCGACTACGCCGCCAGGACCGCCAGCGAGCTGGGCGCCGACGTGGTCAAGGTGAATTTCCCGCAGCCGGACAAGCAGTCAGGCGTCCCGGCGGCCTACCGCCGCGGGTTCTCCGCGGCCGAAGCCATCGACGCCGTGGTCAGGTCGGCCAACCGCACGCTGCTCCTGGTCTCCGGCGGCGAGCAGGCTGGCGATGAGGCCATGCTGGAGAAGGCCCGCCAGTCGATGGAGGCCGGCGCCACCGGCCTGATCTTCGGGCGGAACGTCTTCCAGCGCAGCCACGACGACTCGCTCCGGCTCGTCGCCCAGCTCAGGGAGATACTGGCCAAGTACCCCTCCTGACCGCGCCGAGCCGCCTGACGCCGTGACCACTGGCGAGCCCGCCCGGCGACGCCCTCGCTGCTGTGACCTCATCCAGCAGCCGGGTTATCCGGCCGCCCATGGACACCGCTACGCCGCAGGGGCCACGGAACGCTCAAGAAGGGACCTTGGTCCCTTGGCTCGCGGCTGGAAGAAGCCATGATCTGGGATATATCGGACCCGTGAAAGGTTCTGAGCCGCCATGTCCGTCGCGAACCAGACATACGATCACCAGGAAAACTGCCTAGTGCCCCTGATCAGCCTGCGGATGCTGGCCCAGGGCGATGCGGGAACGCCCCTCCCTCGGTGGGTCGTCATCGAGGTCGCCCAGGCCACCAGTACGGTGCTCGCCGAAGCCGAGGCCGCAGGCCGCGCCATGCTGACGGCGGTCGGTCTCCAGGGCGACCATCCGGAGGGCGGGACCTTCCTCCGGGTGCGGCTGGACCGGCTGGCGATCGCAGCCGACGACGCGATCACCGCGGCCCGGGCGGGAGACGCCAGCGCGATGTGCCGGCATCTGCGCAGGTTCGACGCGCTGACCTCGGCCATCTGGACAGTGCAAGACGCCGTGTACGGCTCGCGCCGGGCCAGCGCCGCGTCGTAAACCTCTGTCCTAAGGTCGCCGGTCCCTGGCATCAGGGACCGGCGACCCTGTCGGACGCGGTAGCGGGGCGGTGGCATGGAAGCGACGGGAAGGACCCGTAGGACGCGGAGTTACGGATCTGGCCGGCGGCACGGCCTCCGGCCGCCCGGATCTGCGGCATCTGCCCGGTCGCCTACCAGATGAGCGCGTGCCAGGCCATCGAGGCCGACCTGCGCGCCTTTGCGCAGGCCCGCCTGGACCTGGACGACGCCGAGCTCACCCGCCGATGTGAGCAGGCCATCCGCAACTACGATCCGCGCATATCCTGCTCGGCGCACTTCCTCGACCTGACCGTAGAAAGGTCATTATTTGACCGAACGGACGGTGGTTCCTGTGTCCGGTCCCGGCAGCGGGCCAGCGGTGGTGATCGGCATCGGCAACGAGTTCCGCCGCGACGACGGTGCCGGGCCCGCGGTCATCGGCCAGCTGCGCGGGCGCGCGCCGGCCGGCGTGCGGCTGGTGATCACCGACGGCGAGCCCACCCGGCTGATCGACGCCTGGACCGAGATCGAGCGCCAGGCCGGACCCGAGCGGTAATTTCGCATGGGCAAGCGCGTTCGCGACCTGCGGGTTGGTGACCTAAGACCGTACCCAGCCAGCCTCAGCAGGGGCCCATCGCCGAGCGGCAGGTGACCTACGTCACTAGCCCGCCGCGGCCAGCCGCCGGAGCCTGCAAGCAAAGTCAAGCCGGCCACCCACAGTGACCGCTGATGCGAAGAAGGTGCGGTAATGGGCGAGGAGGTCGTGGTCGAGCGGGCGGCCGGGCAGGTGAAGGGTTCTGAGCCCTTCATCGAGCTGGCGGGAGTAGAGAAGACCTACCGGATGGGCCGGCTGGACTATCCGGCGCTGCGCGGGATCGACCTGGAGATCGGGGCCGGCGAGCTGGTCGCCGTCGTGGGCCCGTCGGGCAGCGGCAAGACGACGATCCTGAACCTGGTCACCGGGATCGACCGGCCGACCGCGGGGACGGTGACGGTCGGTGGCCGGCGGATCGACCTGATGAGCGAGGAGGAGCTCGCGGTCTGGCGGGGCGAGCACGTGGGCGTGGTGTTCCAGTTCTTCCAGCTGCTGCCGACGCTGTCGGCGCTGGAGAACGCGGTGCTGCCGCTGGACTTCGCCCGCCGCGGCTCGAAACGGGACCGGTTCGAGCGCGCCCGCCGCAACCTGGCGCTGGTCGGCCTGGGCGACCAGGCCGACCATCTGCCGGCGGAGCTGTCCGGGGGGCAGCAGCAGCGGGTGGCGATCGCGCGGGCGCTGGCCGCCGATCCGCAGCTGATCGTCGGCGACGAGCCGACCGGCAACCTCGACAGCGTGACCGCGGCGGAGATGTTCGAGCTGTTCAAGCGGCTGAACGGGGAGGGCAAGACGGTCCTGTACGTCACGCACGATCTCGAGCTGGCCAAGCGCGCCAACCGGATCGTCTCGATCCGCGACGGCGCCGTCGTCGCGGCGTGAGGAGGTCGAGATGGTTACGTCGCTGCTGCGCAAGTCGATCACCGACCTGAGCCGGCGCAGGTCCCGCACCTTCTTCGCGGCCGCGACCCTGGCCCTGGCCGTGGCCAGCATCGGCCTGTTCGCGACGCCGACGCTGATGAACCGCGCGATGAGCGCCGAGGTCGCGGCCGACCGGCTGCCCGACCTGACGATCTATACGCACCCGCTCGTGCTCGATCAGGCCCAGCTGGCCGCGCTGGCCGCGGTGCCGAACGTCCGTGCCGTCGAGCCGCGGTCGCTGTTCGGCGGCCGGGTCTACATCGGCGCCCGCCGCGCGTTCGCCCAGGTCCTCGGGATCCCGGACCTCACCCGGCAGGCTGTGAACGTCGTACATGTCGCCTCGGGTGCCGCGCCGGGAACGGGCGCGGTCCTGACCGACGTGCAGAACGCCAGGCAGGGGCTGCTTGACGTGCAGGCCGGGCAGACGGTGCAGATCATCGCCGCCGACGGGGCAGTGCGCTCGCTGCAGGTCAGCGGCGAGGGCCGCAACCTCGACGGCGGCGAGACCGTCACCTCCGCCGGCGTGATCGTGCTGTATGCCACGCCGGCAACCGTGGCGTCGCTGAGCCGGACCCCCGGCTACGACGAGCTGTTCTTCACTCTCGCCGATACCCGCCCGGCCGCGGTCACCGCGACGACCGCCGCGATCCGCCGCACGCTCGCCGCGGTCCCCGGCTTCACCGGTTTCACCGACCTGCCGCAGGTGCGGGCCGCGGGTGACTGGCCAGGCAAGTCCAGCTTCCAGAACGCCTCGAAGTTCCTGTACGTGATCACCCTGCTCGCGCTGCTCTCGGCGCTCGTGCTGATCTCGAACACGGTGACGACGCTGGTCGCGGAGCAGACGTCCGAGATCGGGATCATGAAGGCGGTCGGCGGGCGCCGGCGGCAGATCGCCGCGGTCTACCTGAAGACTGCGTTGCTGCTCGGCGCACTGGGAACGGTGGCAGGGGTCGTCCTCGGGATCGTGCTCGCCTACGTCCTGACCGACTACTTCGGCTCGACGTTCTACGCGGTGGGCGTCGGCTTCGGCATTGACTGGGCCATCGTGCTCATCAGCGCGTTGGTGGGACTGGTCGGTCCCCCGCTGGCCGCGCTGCCTGCGATCCGGCGCGCCGTCCGGATGCCGGTGCGGGACGCCCTGGAAGCGACAGGCTCGGCGGTCGGCGGCCAGGACGCTGGCGACAGGCTGCTGCGCCGGGTGCGCTTCCTGCCCCGCCCGGCGCAGATCGGGCTGCGCAACGTCGGCCGGCGTCGGCGGCGCAGCCTGTCCACCGCGCTGGTGGTCGCGCTCGCCGTCGGCACCCTGCTCGCGGTGCTCGGCCTCGCCGCCGCGATCAGCAGCGCAAGCCGCGGCTCGTGGGCAGACCACGGCGAGGACGTCAAGATCGACGCGGTGATGGGCCATCAGCTCGACGCCCGCGCCGCGGCGCTGATCCGCGCCATCCCCGGCGTAGCGGCTGTGGAGCCGATGTTCGTGACCGACGTCAAGCTCGACGGCAAGGACGCCAGGATCTGGGCCGTGCAGCAGGCGACGATGTTCCACTACCGGCTCGCTGCCGGACGCTGGTACACCCCCGCCGAGCAACAGGCCCGAGCCCATGTCGCCGTCATCGAGCACGACATCGCCCAGACCACCGGAACCCGGCTCGGCGACAGCATCACCGTCCAGACCGCCGTCGGCCCGGCTAGCTTCCGGGTGATCGGCATCTCGGCCAACCAGCAGGAATCCGGCACCGCGCTGTTCGTGCCGTTGACCACGATGCATGCGCTGATGACCGGCATGCCCGCCGACGCCAACGACTACTGGGTCCAGACCACCTCACACAACCACGCGTTCATCGACCGCACCACCACCCGCATCGAAGACACGCTCACGGCCCACGGCTACGACGTCAGCAGCGAAATCGTTTACGTCAGGCTGGCGGACGAGATCGCCAGCTACCGCACCCAGACCACCGCGCTCGCCGTGGTCGGCCTGCTCGTGGTCGCGATCAGCATGGCCGGCCTGGCCAGCGCACTGACCATGAGCGTCCTCGAGCGCACCCGTGAGATCGGCATCCTCCGCTGCATCGGCGCCCGCGCCCGCGACGTCCGCCGCATCTTCGTCGCCGAAACCCTCACCCTCGCCACCGCAGGCTGGCTGATCGGGATCCCGCTCGGCTACCTGCTCGACCGGTTCCTGGTCTGGCTGGTCAAGGCGGCCCTCAATCAAAGCCTCACGTTCGCCTTCCCGGCCTGGAACCTCGCGCTCACCCTCGCCGGAACCATCCTGCTCGCACTCCTGATCACGCTCGTGCCGATCAGGCGCGCCACCCACCTCCGGCCCGGCACCGCGCTGCGCTACGCATAGCAGACGCACGCTCTCGCCCGCAGGCATCGATGACTACGAGCACAATGGCAGCCGACTAGAAAGCCCGACGAGTCGTGGGCGTCCATGGGCATCTTTGTCGGTGACGGCACCGGCCGCCCCGGCCACAAGTCCGGCTCCGGTCACCCCGGTAACTACGCCCGCAGGTCCGCCGAGCTGTCTGACCACGGCGCTGACCGCGTCGCTCGGCCCCGGGAGCGGAGCGGCAGGCAGCAGTTACTACCCGATCGAGTTCACCAACGTCTCCGGCACGACCTGCTCGCTGTACGGATACCCGGGTGTCTCCTTCGCCGCACCTCCGGCGCTCAGGTCGGTGCGGCCGCGGCCGAAGACCCCACCTACCCGCGGCTGCTGGTCACCTGACGCCTGGCAGCACCGTACACGCCGAGCTGAGGATCACCGACGCCCAGAATTACCCGCCGCCTACCTGCATTCCTGCCAGCATGCACCGGCTCAGGGTCTTCCCGCCAGGCCAGACCAGCGCCCTATATATCACCCTGAGCGCCATGGCCTGCTCGAGCACCTCGGTGCAGATCCTCTCGGTCCAGACCGTCCAGCCAGGCAGTGGAAATGAATGACGGCTTCTCGCCGGGCAGCATCCGCCCCAACTCAGGCCGGAAAGGAGCGCATGATGCGCCATCACAAAGTCGGTGAGGTCATGACGGCCGATCCGGTGACGGTTACCCCGCCCACCCCGCTGAAGTACGTAGCTGACCTCCTGGTCAAGCAGCAGGTCGCTGCCATACCGGTGGTAAGCCTCCAGCGCAAGGTCCTCGGCATCATTACCGAGACGGACCTGCTCAGGAAGGAAGAGCTCCAGCGGGATCCGGACGCCTCGCACTCGGTTCACCTGAACTACCGGGCGCGGCGGGACATGGTCACCGCACAGACCGCCGGGGAGATCATGAGCCTGGTCCCGGTGACGGTCCGGCCGGACGGCACCGTGGCCGAGGCAGCCCGTCTGATGGACAGGCACAACGTCACCTGCCTGCCGGCGACCGACGAGAACGGGAAGCTACTCGGCATGGTCGGCCCGCGGAACATTCTCCGGGTTTTCCTCCGGCCCGACGAGGAGATCCGGGCTAAGATCATCAGGGACGTCCTGGTCGGCTACTTCGGCACTAACCCGGCCCTCGTGCAGGTCGAGGTGACTGACGGGGTGGTGCGGCTGTCCGGCGAACTCGAGCGCAAAAGCATGCTGGATTTCATCCGGTCGCAGGTCCGCGCCGTCGACGGGGTCATCGGCGTGGAAGGTGAGTTCGGCTACGCCATCGATGACACCAAGCCGCGCCACGCTCCGGAGCAAGACGAATCGCCCATGATCCGCGGTCCCTACCCTCCGTTGGCATCGCGCAGGCTGATGTAACGCAGCCGCAGGGGACTCGGCCTGGCACGGTCGGCCAGGTGACACAGGCGGACCTTCGTCCCTAGCGCGAGGCTGACGCCTGCGATGAGATGAAGGCTTGCCACACCAGCGGGAGGGATTCACCTGCTATGACGGTCTCCGATGCCCCCTGACGGGTCCGTGCTGGAGGAACTGTCCAGGGCGGAATGCCTGCGGCTGCTGGCCGCCGTGCCGATCGGGCGGATCTCCTATACTCGCCGGGCTCTGCCTGCCGTCGAGCCGGTGAACTTTGTCCTCGACGACGAAGCGATCGTGTTCAGGACGAATGCGGGCGGGAAGCTCGCCGAGGCCGTCCGCCGTGCCGTCGTGGCCTTCCAGGCCGACGAACTCGATCTGGTCCTGCGGTCCGGTTGGAGCGTCACCGTGGTCGGCCGCTGCGAGGAGATGACCGACGCCGAGGGCATCGCCCGGCTGGACAAGCTCGGCCTGGATTCGTGGGCGCCGGGAGCCCGGGACCATTTCATCCGCATCGAGCCCGCCATCGTGACCGGGCAGTGGCTGCGCGGCGCCGGGGAGTCTCAACGCGATTAAAGGTCGCTGGTCACCGCCGGATGGGACCATCGGCCCTGCCGGGCGCGGTAGCGAGGCGATGGCATGGAAGCGACGGGAAGGACCCGTAGCGAGGACGCGGAGTTACGGACCTGGCCGGCGGCACGGCCTCCGGCCGCACGGCTCGGTCCGCACACCGCGCAATCGGGATCCGCGAGAAGCCGGATGGGTCCTTCCCGCCGCACCGATCAGCAACCAGCAGAGAAAGGCAGATCAGATGAGCACTCTGCTACTACACAGGGATCCCAAGACCATCGTCCCGGACCTGGTGGACTGGTTCGAGGAGCCGTTCCTCACGCTCCGTCCCTACCTGGGCCAGCCGATCAAGATCGAGGAGTACGTCGAGGGTGACCACTACCTGATCCGGGCGGAACTGGCCGGGATCGACCCGGAGAAGGACGTCGAGATCATGGTCGGATCCGGGTACCTGACCATCCGCGCGGAGCGGTCGGACAAGATCGAGGGCAAGCACCGGTCGGAGTTCCGGTACGGCTCGTTCAGCCGCGTGCTCAGCCTGCCGGTCAACGCGGACGAGGACGCGGTCGCCGCCAGCTACCACGACGGCATCCTCACGATCTCCGTCGGGCTGAAGACCGAGCAAAAGGCATCGGCCAAGAAGATCGAGGTCACAAGGACAAGATCGAGGTCACCAAGGACAAGTAGGATCCTGGCGCCACGAGGCTGGCCGCGTCCCACGGGGCGCGGCCACTGCCGTTCGGCCTGGACCGTCATAATCATCTTGCGGCTAGCGCCCAGTCGGACGCCCGCACTTCACCGAAATGCACGGACGACGAAATGCAGCTGATATGACGCACAAGAACGAGCGGACCCTATCGGTTAAAGAGCTATCCCGGGTGGAGGGCGAGGGCGCGCTGTACATCCGGGCCAGCGGCAACCGGGTCGAAGAGGCCCGCCTCGACATCTACGAGCCGCCCCGCTTCTTCGAGGCGTTCCTGCGCGGCCGGTCCTACACGGAGCCGCCGGACATCACCGCCCGGATCTGCGGCATCTGCCCGGTCGCCTACCAGATGAGCGCATGCCAGGCCATCGAGGCCGCCTGCGGCGTCACCGTCGAGGGCCCGATCGCCGAACTCCGCAGGCTGCTCTACTGCGGAGAGTGGATCGAGAGCCACGCGCTGCACATCTACCTGCTGCACGCGCCCGATTTCCTCGGCTACCGCAGCGGGATCGAGATGGCCGCGGCCCGGCGCGACCTCATCGAGCGCGGCCTGGCCCTGAAGAAGGCCGGGAACGCCATCATGGAGGTGGTCGGCGGCCGGGCCATCCACCCGGTCAACGTCCGCGTCGGCGGCTTCTACCGGGCCCCCGCCCCGGCCGAACTCGCCGCGCTCACGGCCCCGCTCCGCCGCGCGCTCGACGACGCGCTGGCCACCGCCACCTGGGTCGCCGGGTTCGACTTCCCCGACCACGCGGCCCAGGCCGACCTGCTCGCGCTGTCCCAGCCCGGCACCTACCCGATCGAGCGGGGCACCGTGCAGACCCGCTCGGGCCTGGCGTTCCCCGCCGCCGGCTGGGACGAGCACGTGATCGAGGAGCAGGTCCCGCACTCCACCGCGCTGCACGCGCATCTGGCCGGCGGCGGCCGGTACCTGACCGGGCCGCTGGCCCGGTACTCGCTGAACTCGCGCTGGCTGTCCCCGCTCGCCCGCGAGGCCGCGCGCGCCGCCGGGCTCGGCCCGGCCTGCGACAACCCGTTCCGCAGCATCATCGTGCGCGCCGTGGAGACGGTGTACGCGGTCGAGGAGGCGCTGCGGCTCATCGCGGCCTACGAGCCGCCCGATCCCCCGGCCGCCGAGGTGCCGCCGCGGGCCGGCACCGGGCACGGGGTGACCGAGGCGCCCAGGGGCACCCTGTACCACCGGTACGAGATCGGCGCGGACGGCCTCATCGCCAGCGCCCGCATCGTTCCTCCCACGTCGCAGAACCAGGCGGCCATCGAGGCGGACCTGCGCGCCTTCGCGCAGGCCCGGCTCGGCCTGGATGACGCCGAGCTCACCCGCCAGTGCGAGCAGGCCATCCGCAACTACGATCCGTGCATATCCTGCTCGGCGCACTTCCTCGACCTGACCGTAGAAAGATCATTATTTGACCGAACGGACGGTGGTTCCCGTGTCCGATCCCGGCAGCGGGCCAGCGGTGGTGATCGGCATCGGCAACGAGTTCCGCCGCGACGACGGTGCCGGGCCCGCGGTCATCGGCCAGCTGCGCGGGCGGGTGCCGGTCGGCGTGCGGCTGGTGGTCAACGACGGCGAGCCCACCCGGCTGATCGACGCCTGGACCGGGACCGCGCTCGCCGTGGTCGTCGACGCGGTCCGGGTCCTCGGGTCCGAGCCGCCGCACCCGGGCCAGGTCCACCGTTTCGTGGTGGACCGGCCGGGCACCGCCGCGGGTCAGGCGGCGAGCTCGCACGGCTTCGGCCTCGACGAGGCGGTCGCCCTGGCCATAGCCCTGGACCGGATGCCCGGCCGGCTGATCGTGCACGCCATCGAGGCGGCCGACCTGACCCAGGGCCCCGGCCTGACCCCGGCCGTGGCCGCCGCCGTCGAGATCGTGGCCGTCGCCATCCTCGATGACCTCGCCGCGAGCCGTCCTGAACCCCGGTCAGCGGGAGGGCTCGACGACCGCTGCTCGTGAATCGCGGTCAGCGGGAAAGCTCGACGACCGCCGCGGCTGCCGCGTCCGTGGCCGCGGCCAGGAACGCGGCCACGGCCTCGCGCTGCCCGGCGGGCACCCCGGCCGCGAGCGCCCGGACCCGGGCGTGATACGCGGCGAGTCCCTCCGGCGCGTCCGCCGCCGCCCGCGGTGACAGCTCGATCAGCACGTAGCGCCGGTCGCCGGGATGCGGTCGGCGGTGCGCCCACCCGGCGCGCTCCAGCCGGTCGACCAGCATGGTGACCGCGCCGGAGGTCAGCGACAGCCGCTCACCGAGCTCACGCTGGGTCAGCGGGCCGTCCGCCTCCAGGTGCTCGAGCGCGTCGAGATCGGTGGCGCTGATGCGCGCCCGGCGGGCCAGGACGGCACGCATCCGGTCGCGCTGCAAGCCGAATCTCTGCAGGCTGCCTGCCAGGTCACCCGCCGGTTGAGTCGTCATTGAACGCAGTATAGCAAGTCGCTATACTGCTTAGTAGTTAAGCTACTTAGTCGCAGAGGTGATAACGGTGAAGAAGCTATCAGAGCGGGCCTGGCACACCATCACCGTGGCGTCGATGACCGTGGGGCGCGGCTCGCTGGCGCGGGCCGCCGCCGACGCGGCGGAGCTGACCCCCGCCGACCGCGTCGTCGACGTCGGCTGCGGACCCGGCGCCGCCGTGCGGTGCGCCGCCCGGCGCGCCGCCACCGCGACCGGCATCGACCCCGATCCCGCCATGCTGCGGCTCGCGCGCTGGATCACGGCGCTGCGGCGATCGCCGAACGTCGACTGGCTCGAGGGCCGGGCCGAGAAGCTGCCCCTGGCGGACGCCCAGGCCACCGTGGCCTGGGCGATCAACTCGGTTCACCACTGGGAAGACCGCGGCGCCGGAATCGGCGAGGCCTGGCGCATCCTCGCCCCGGACGGGCGCCTGGTGCTCGTCGAACGCCAGGCCAAGCCGGGAGCGCGCGGCCACGCCGCCCACGGCCTCACCCGCGACCAGGCCGAGGATCTCACCCGTGAGCTGACCGCCGCCGGCTTCGACCAGGTGCGAATGGACCTCATTGAGCCCGGCCACCGGACCCTGCTTGCCATCCGTGGCGCGAAGGCGCCCGCAGCCTGAGCCCGGCCAGGTTGGACGTTGGTCCCGGCCCTGCGGGACCCACGCCCCTGGCCGGGCGGCCCCAGGGTGACTGTGCTGGAAGCGATGACTTCAAGGGACGTGATCAACATGCGAGCACTCGTGGTTTACGAGTCGATGTACGGGAACACGCACGCCATCGCCACCGACATCGCGGCTGGCCTGCGCGAGACGCACGAGGTAATAATCGTCCCGGTAGCGATGGCTACCGCGGATCTCGTCGCCGGGGCCGACCTCCTCGTCGTCGGCGGGCCGACTCACATGCACGGCCTGTCCACCGCCTCGTCCAGGGAACTTGCCGCCAAGTCGGCCGCCAAGACGGGGAGCGGGCTGATGCTGGAACCGGACGTCGCCGGACCGGGCCTGCGGGACTGGCTCCACGGCCTGGCGGACAGGCACGCGGCGCCGGCCGCCGCCTTCGACACCCGGGTGACCGGCATGCCCGCGTTGACCGGCCGCGCCAGCCACGGCATCAGGAAACTGCTCATGCGGCACGGCTACTTCCTCATCGCGCCCGCGGAGAGCTTCCTGGTCAGCCAGCGGAGCACCGTGATCGACGGCGAGGCCTCGCGGGCCCGCCGGTGGGGCACCCTGCTGGGCGCCGCCGCGACCGTCGCTGATGTTCCCGCGGGCACCTGAACAGTCGCAGCTCCCTATCGAGCGACCGTCAGCACCGGCCCTAGGCCTGGGTGATCACGGCTGACCCCTGGTCACCCGCGCTCAAGCTGGCCATGCTGGTGCTGCGCGGCTACCTGGTCATCGCGGTGCTACTGCTGCTCATCAAGGCCATCCAGCTCGGCACAGGATGACCGGATGCCAGCGGCGCCGGAAGCACCGGCGCTAACCAGGGACTTTTGCCGCTGCGGGCGGGACGTCCGGCTCTTCCCGGACGCGACCGCCGGCTCGCAGAGTCGAAGCTGAAGGCTATCTGGCGGCGGAGGTGATGAGGATGTCTGCTGCCGAGGTGTATCCGGTGCGGGTGGACGCGTCGCTGGACGCGCCGTTGTCCCGCTGGCTGTGGATGGTCAAGTGGGTGCTGGTGATCCCGCACTACATCGTGCTGGGCTTCCTGTGGGCCGGGTTCGTGGTTCTCAGCGCCGTGGCGTGGGTGGCGATCGTGGCCACCGGGCGCTACCCCAGGGGGATCTTCGAGTACAACGTGGGTGTCCTGCGGTGGACCTGGCGGGTGCAGTACTACGCGATCGGCGCGTTCGGAACCGACCGGTACCCGCCGTTCACGCTGGCCGACGACCCGTCGTATCCCGCCCACCTGGAGATCGAGTACCCGCAGCGGCTATCCCGGGGGCTGGCGCTGGTCAAATGGTGGCTGCTGGCCATCCCGCAGTACATCATCGTCGGCGTGTTCACCGGGTCCGGGCTGTGGGCCGGGTGGCAGCTGGGCTACCAGGACAGGAGCTGGGGCGGATTCGGGCTGATCGGCGTCCTGGCGCTGATCGCCGCGGTCATGCTGCTGGTGACCGGGCGGTACCCAGGTCAGATCTTCGACTTCGTGCTGGGCCTGAACCGGTGGGTGCTCCGGGTGGCGGCGTACGCCGGCCTGATGACCGACCAGTACCCGCCGTTCCGGCTGGACATGGGCGGCCACGAACCCGGCACCTTCGTCGTGCCGCCAGCCGGGCGGGAGCCGCCGGCCGAGCAGGAGCAGTCGGCCGGACCAGAATCGCCGCCTGGGGTGAGTGGCCCGACTGAGGCGCGTGGCTGGACCGCCAGCAGGATCGTCTCTGTGATCGCCGGTTCCGTGCTAGTGCTGCTCTCGATGGGCCTGCTCGGCGGCGGCGGCACCGCGCTGTGGGCTCAGACCCTGCGGCAGGGCGGCTACGTCGACTTCGGTACCGCCAGCTACAGCACCACTGGTTACGCGCTGGCGATGGCCAGCGGCACGATCGGGGTCGACGTGGCCGGCAGCCGCTGGGATCCCGCATCCGCGCTGATCGGTACGGTGCGTATCCGCGTCACCCCGGCCAGCGGCAGTGGTCCGGTATTCATCGGGATTGCTCCGGCCGGAGCGGCTGACCGCTACCTGACCGGGGTGAGCTACGCGATCGTGCGTGGCACGATCGATCACCACGGGACCTATGCCGAGCAGGCCGGATCCGCACCTGCGGTGCTGCCGGCCTCGGCCGGGATCTGGACCGCCCAGGCGTCTGGGCCCGGCACCCAGACGCTGACCTGGGCGGTGAAGAGCGGCGACTGGATGATCGTGGCCATGAACGCCGACGGCTCGCGGCCGGTCAGCGTTCAGGTCAATGCCGCGGCCACATTGCCCCCGCTGCCCTGGATCGCCACTAGCCTCCTGATCGGCGGCTTCGCCTGCCTGATCGGCGGCGCCCTGCTGATCGCCATCCCGCTTCGCAGGATGTCGGAACCGATCGCTCACCGGTAAGGATGTCCTCCACGACATCGGTCCTTCGGCGGACGCGAGGGGACTTAGTTCTCTGCCGTCTGAACGGCTGGCGGTCAACCATGTAGTAGGGAACGAATATCCCAGACTCCCATGGTAAGGAGAAGGTCTACGGTTCGATTCCGTAACGGGGCTCCGCAGCTCACAGGCGAGATTCAAAAAAAGATCAGATAGCAATCAGGACCCTTGGTGGGGCCTAACGGTCCTAGGACGGGTCATAGGCAGGTCAGCTAGAGCAATTGCGGCGAGGTCACGGCCGCCGGGTTTCCTGGAAGATCCGGCGCAGTCCCTGAGATCCCAGAACTGTTCGTAACCCTGGGAACAGGACGCCGGGCAGGTCCTGGCTGGGTAACGGCACCGTCAGGCACCGGCACTGTGTGGATGCCTCAGCCTGGACGGGCGATCCCCAGAAGATCGCGATCGGGCCGCAACCGATCTCGCGCAGCAAGACGCTGATGCCCGGTGATGGCTCAAGCTCGTCAGAGAGGAACCGGGCGGGCGCTCCTGACCGTCCGAAGCTTTCATATCAGCCTGTCGGCTCGTAGGCCGCAAGAAGATCCTCCCGGTCAGCACGCCGTCGACGCATCGCCCGCGGATCGGGCACCGGAGCGGCGGCGAGTAGCGCCTTCGTGTACGGGTCGCCCGGCTCCTGGCAGATGCGCGCTGTCGGCCCCGACTCCACGATCCGCCCGGACCGCATCACCTCGATGTGGTGGCTAATCCAGCGGACGACGGCTAGGTCGTGCGCGATGAACAGGTAGGCGACTCCCGACTCCTCCTGGATGTCCTTCAGCAGGTTCAGGATCTGGGCCTGGATTGATACGTCGAGGCTGCTGACCGGCTCGTCGCAGATGATCAGTTTGGGCTCGAGCGCCAGTGCCCGGGCGATTCCGACGCGCTGCCCTTGTCCGCCCGATAGTTCGTGCGCTTTGCTGGACGAGGTCCTCCGGCTGAGGCCCACGCGGTTGAGCAGCTCGTACATTCGGGCCTGGCGCGACGCGTGATCGCCGACCCCGTGGATGACCAGTGGCTCGGTGATGATGTCCCCGATGGTCATGCGCGGGTTCAGCGCGGCGAGCGGGTCCTGGAAGATCACCTGCATGTCGCGGCGGACCGGCCGCAGGGAATGGGCGGGCAGATGGGTGATGTCTTTGCCCTGGAAGAAGATCGACCCGCTGGTCACGTTCTCCAGCCGGAGGATGCAGTACGCCGTCGTGGACTTACCCGAGCCCGACTCGCCCACCAGGGCCACGGTCTGCCGCGCGGGCACGGACAGGCTAACGTCGTCCACAGCCTTGATCAGGCGCTCCTGCGCTGCGTGGCCCCGCATCCGGAAGTACTTGCGCAGCCCGCGAACTTCGAGCAACGGCGGGACCGCAGCTTCCGGTTCAGTCATCGTGCGCCCTCCGCGGTGAGCAGGCTCGCCGGGTGCCGCGTCCGCACCAGGTGTCCCGGGCGGAGCTCGGTGAGCTGGACCGGTCCGTCAGCACAGCCGTCCGGGTGCTGCGCGTACGGGCAGCGCGGAGCGAAGCGGCATCCGAGGGGCGGATTGATCAGGCTCGGCGGCATGCCCGGGATCGCGGGCAGCCGGTCATGGCGGGCCTCGCCATCGACGAGCGACGGAGAGGCCGCCAGCAGCGCCCTGGTGTAGGGATGCTCTGGCCGGTCGAAGAGCTCGTAGACGTCTGCCTGCTCCACGACCTGGCCGGCGTACATCACGAGCGCTTCGTCCGCGACGTCGGCGACCACCCCCATGTCGTGGGTGATAAGCATCAGGCCCATGCCGTGCTGCTCCCGCAGCCGGTGCAGCAGGTCGAGGATGCGTGCCTGGACAGTGACGTCGAGGGCGGTCGTCGGCTCGTCGGCGATCAGGATCTGCGGGTTGCAGCTGATCGCGATCGCGATCGTCACGCGCTGCCGCATGCCGCCGGAGAACTCGTGCGGGTAGGCGCCGGATCTTTCGGCCGGCCGGGCGATGCCGACCTCTGCGAGCAGCTCGACCGACCTGGCCTTGGCGTCGCGGCGGCTGAGGGCGCGGTGGCGGCGCAGGGTCTCGGTGATCTGCTCGCCGACGGTCTTTACCGGGTTCAGGCTGGTCATCGGGTCCTGGAAGATCATCCCGATGTCCCGGCCGCGGATGTCCTCAAGTTCCCGGCGGCCGAGTGCGAGCAGATTCCGCCCCTCGAATAGGACTTCCCCGGACGTCGTCCGGGCGTTCGAGTGCCGCAACAGGCCCACGATTGACAAGGCGGTCATGGTCTTGCCGCACCCGGACTCGCCCACGACGGCGAGCGTGCGTCCCTTGCGGAGGGAGAAACTCACTCCGTCCACGGCCCGGACCAGCCCGTGTGGTGAGTCGATCTCGGTGTGGAGGTCACGGACGACCAGCACCTCGTCGGCGTCCACGGCGTCGCCGGTGCCGGGAGGACGTGCGGGCTGGGATCTAGCGGGCATCGCGCTTACGCCGACCGCAGGTCGATTTCCACGGCGCCGCCGACGGAGCGCGCGTTCGAGTTGAGCCGAGCGGAAAGCCGTACGACCTGCTCGCAGATTCGCTCGCGATCCTCGCCGCCTGCGGGGACGGGAAGTCCGTCCGCGTCGCAGATCACTGGCCGGACCACGAGCAGGTAGTCCCCCTGCCCGGTGACCTGGAGTTCGGCGGCGTAGGCGTCCGGCGACATCTGGTCATAGATGGCCAGCACCTCGGGAGGCTGTCCCTCCCGGGGCTGCTGCGCCACGAAGTTCCCGGGGCTGTAAAGAATGGCGCGCCCAGCGTAGCTTTCTATCCCGTGGATCGCGTGCACGTGGTTGCCGAACACCACATCGGCGCCGGCGTCGATGAGGGCCCGCCCCACCAGCGGCTCGTACTCGGCCAGATCCTCACCGAAGCCACGGCCCATATGTACCGACACGGCCAGGAAGTCGACGGTCGATCGGGCCGCGCCGATCCTGGCACAGATCGCCGACAGGTCGGCCTGGTCGGGGACGGTGTGTACCACCGGGGCGTGCCCCGGCTCCTCCATCTGGATGTAGGGGTCCACCTCGAACGAGGAGTGGATGTGTATGGGCGCGAGTCCCGGCCGGTCCGCGCTGGCCGCGGAGCCCACGGGCAGCAGGCAGCTTGCTGCCATGAAACCGACCCGGGTAGAGCCGACCTCGACCACCGCCGGAGCTAGGGCCGCCTCGAGGTCAGCGCCGCCGCCCACGGTGCGGATGCCGTTGTCCTCGAGTAGCCGGATGGTCTCAAGCAGCGAGTCTTCGCCGAAGTCGACCGAGTGGTTGTTGGCCACCGACAGGACGTCGAAGTGCATCTGCTTCAGGTCGTCCACGAGCTTCGGGTTGCCCCGCAGAGTGATCAGCTTCTCCCGAGGGTAGCCGCGCTCGCTGTACACCGTCTCCAGGTTGGCGAAGCGCACGTCGGCCCGGTGGAGCCAGCCCAGCACGGTGGCCAGCCCTTCGCTGACGCCGGACCCGGGAATCGAGGGCCGGGTCAGCACGATGTCGCCCACCGCGGCGAGCTTGAATGGCCTTATCACCGTCATCCTCCTATGCACCCCTCTAGAGATGCGGCGGCAGGGCGCCTCACGACGTGCCCGCCCGCGCCGCGCGCAGGAACTTGCCTCGGCCGCCTTCTGCTGCGATTTCTCCATCCCGGTAGACCACGTCCCCCCGGCTGATGGTCGCGACTATCCGGCCCTTGAGGCGCCACCCGTCGTACAGGCTGAAGTCCGAGCGGCTCTGCCCGGCCTGCCAGCGGAAGGTCCACTCTGCCGCGGGGTCCCATAGGACGAGGTCCGCGTCGCTGCCCACGGCGATCGTCCCCTTGCGGGGATACAAGCCGAAGATCTT
This sequence comes from uncultured Actinomycetes bacterium, assembly GCA_963795795.1. Taxonomy (GTDB): domain Bacteria; phylum Actinomycetota; class Actinomycetes; order Streptosporangiales; family Streptosporangiaceae; genus Palsa-504. Next base: position 67,087 of record CAWCJS010000016.1, read on the forward strand.
GGCCGCGTTGGTGGACGAGACCTCGACGAAGCGCTCCAGCGAGATGCGCCTGGTGGCGACGCCTTCGGAGTAGAGGATCGGCAGCATGGTCTCCAGGTCGGCGAGACCGGGCGAGACATTGGTGAGGTCCCGGCTTTCGCCCAGCTTGTCCGCTCGGGATGCGGGCGCGTGGTCGGTGCAGCAAGTGTCGACCTCGCCGTTGGCCAGGCCGCGCCAGAGCGCTGCCACGTCGGAGGCGCTCCGCAACGGCGGGTTCCCGATGTAGAGCGGCCCGTTCTCGCCGGTCAGGCGGGAGTCGTCGAACAGCAGGTAGATCGGGCGGGTCTCGACGTACAGGCGGATCCCGCGCGACCTGGCCTCGGCCGCCGCCCGCAGTGCGGCCTGGCTCGAGACATGGACGATGTAGACCGGCGCCCCGGTCGCCTCGGCGAAGGCGGCCGCGCGCGCTACGGCTATCGCCTCGGCGAGCGCGGGCCGGGCGAGGCCGTAGTTCGACGGATGACCCCTCCCGTCGGCCATCAGCTGGTGCGTAGCGTGCGCGACGATGCTGGCGTCCTCGCAATGGATCATGGTGAGGAGCCCGTGCCGCCCGGCCTCGGCGATGAGCGACAGGTATTCCGCGGCCTCCTGGTCGAAGCTCGGCAGCATCGTGAAGATCTTGATGGTGCCGCAGCCGGCTGCGGCGAGCTCAGGGAGCTGCGCCTTCGCGCCGACCGCGGCCAGCGCGATCGGGTGCAGCGTGAAGTCGATCAGGCTCAGCCCGCTGGCCTCCTCCGCGGTCCGCTCGATCGCCGCGGGCAAAGGCTCGCCCACGTGGGGAAACGTCATGTTCCCGATGGTCGTGATCCCGCCGGCCACGGCCGCCCGGGAGCCGCTGGCGAAATCGTCGCTCCAGTAGTGCGCGGTCTCGACGGCACCCTCCCCGGCCTCGGTCGCCACGCCGCCCGGCCCGACGCCGGCCGGGGTGAAGGCCGGAGTGAGATGCACGTGCATGTCGACGCCGCCGGGAAGGACGTGGCATCCAGCCGCGTCAAGCACCAGCACGGCGCCATCAGCCGAGGGCATGTCGCCACCGATCTGGACGATCTTCCCGTCTGCGATCATCAGGTCGGCGACGAAGCGCGAGCCAGCAGTCACCAGCTCGCCCCCCCTGATCACTACCCGGGACACCGTCTCACCCTGCCTTCGCTTCGGTCGCGGCCGTCTTCGCGGCCCGGCGCAGGCGCCTGCCGCCACCGCCGAGTCCGTCGCCCAGCAGGGCAAACCCCGTGGTGGCCAGCATGATCACCAGTCCCGGGAAGACCACGTAAGACCACGAGGAGGTCACGTTGAGGCGGGCACCGGCCAGGATCAGCCCCCACTCCGGGGTCGGGGGCTGGGCCCCCACCCCGATGAAGCTGAGGCTCGACACGGCGACTATCGCATAGCCGACATCCTGGGTAGCCCGGACCAGCAACGCCTGCTGCACGAAGGGCAGGACGTGACGACGGAGGATCCGCGACCGGCTGGCGCCGAGGGCGCGTGCCGACCGTACGTGCGGTCGCTCCTTGATGGAGAGCACCATGCCGCGAACCAGCCGCGCGTAGGTGGGCCACCAGATGATGCTGAGCGCGACCACCAGCGACACGATGCCGCGGCCCAGCGCCACCGCCAGCGCCATGGCGACGATGAACGCGGGCAACGAGAAGAAGATGTCGGTGAAGCGCATCACCAGCTGGTCCACCCAGCCCCCGGCATAGCCGGCGATGAGCCCGAGCACGGTCCCGATGGCGCAGGCGATGACCACCACGGACAGTGCCATGGTCAGCGAGTACCGTGTCCCGTGGACCACGCGGCTGAAGATGTCTCGGCCCACCTCGTCGGTGCCGAACAGGTGGTGCCAGCTGGGCGGGGCGAAATGACCGCTCACGTTGAGCGCGGTGATGCTCTGGCTGCTGAACAGGCCGGGGGCGATGGCCATCACCACGAAAAGGGCCACTATCAGCCCGCCCGCGATGGTGGAAGCGTTCGGCCGTGGCCAGCCGCTGCGAGCCTCGATCGGCTCGAGCGCGTCGATCGCGACGGTACTCATACTGACCTTCTAACCAGTCTTCACGCGGGGATCGAGCAACGGGTACAGCAGGTCGATCAGGAAGTTGAGCACCACGAAGATCACGGACACCACCAAGGTGATGCCCATGATCGGGTCATAGTCCAGGGACTGGAAGGACTGGTAGGCGTACAGCCCGATGCCAGGCCACTGGACGATGGTCTCCACCAGGATGATCCAGGCGAACAGGTAGCCGAGCTGTATCCCCGACATGCTGACGAACGGGTTGAGGGCGTTGCGCAGCACGTGGCGGACCAGGATCGAGTTGGCCCGAAGCCCCTTTGCCTCGGCGGTCCGCACGTAGGCCTGGTCAAGCTCCTCCATCACGCTGGCCCTGATAAGGCGCACGCCCACGCCGAGCATGCTCAGCACGATGGCGGTGACCGGGATGACCAGGTGGTCGACGGCATTAAGGAAGGTCGCGAACTGGCCGTGCACCAGTGAGTCGATCGTGTAGAAGCCGGTCGTCTTCGGCGGCGGCGTGTCGAAGATGTCCAGACGGCCGCCGCTTGGCAGCCAGTTGAGCTTTGCGAAGAACACCAGCTGCAGCAGCAGCGCGAGCCAGTAGACCGGCGCGGCCGAGCTCAGGATGGAGGAAACCCGGATGACCCCGTCGGCCACTCCGCCAGGTTTGCGCGCGGCGAGCATGCCGAGCAGCACGGCCAGGATCAGGTAGACCACGAAACTGACCACGACGAGCTCGAGCGTCGCCGGAAGATAGGTCGCGATGTCGGAGCGCACCGGGTCACCGGTGCTGATCGAAGTGCCGAGGTCGAAGTGGAACAGCAGTCCCTTCATGTAGTCGGCGTACTGGGTGAGCAGGGAATGCTGCAACCCCATCTTCACGGCCAGGGCATGGATCTGGGCCGGGGTGGCGCCAACGCCGGCGGCGGCGGCCGCCGGGTTGGCCGGTATCACGTGCGACAGCAGGAACGTGATCACCGTGATCACCCAGACGACGAGGATCATCCACAGCAGGCGTCTTAGCACGTAGGCAAGCACCGCACCGCCTCTCCTAACCGCCGGGAAGTTTCCCAGGTCAGCAGATTATGCGCCGGTCAGTGAGCCTTCTCCCGCAACGGCCAGAAGTAGGTGGTCCAGCGGAAGTCGGTGAACGAGGGCTGGTAGCCCACCAGCCAGTTCGGCACCGGCACCAGGGTCTTCGGCACGGCGGCCCAGATCACCGGCGCGTCGGAGCGGATGAGCTGCTCCGCCTGCTGGATGTCGGTGGTGGCCGTGGATGAGCTGGTGCTGGTCCTGGCGGCCTGGATCAGGGAGTCGACCTGAGGGTTGTTGTAGAAGGAGAAGTTGAAGCTGCCGGTAGGCAGGTAGAAGTTGCCGAGGAACAGCGTGGGGTCGGTCGTGAACGGGCTGGAGATCAGCGTGGTTGCGTTCGCGGCCTGCTGGGGCTTTCCGAGGACGGCCAGGGCCTGGGCGCCGGGGAGCGTCTGCAGGCTGACCTTGAAACCGGCGGCCTCGAGCGACTGCTGCGCGATCGTGCCGATCACGGAGAACTCGGCGACGCCGGCGACCACCGTGATGGTCACCGGATTCGCGGCCAGGTTGACTCCGCTCTGGGCGATCAGCTGCTTCGCCTTGGCGAGGTCCTGGGCGTACGAGGGGAACTGTGCGGCCCCCGGGTAGTCGTTGGGCATCGGGCCGCCGGGGGCCGTGGCCTGCCCGTTCCAGTACGCGATCATCGCCTGGTAGTTGAAGGCGTACTGCGCCGCCTGACGCACCAGCTTGTTGTTGAACGGAGCCTTCTGGGTGTTCAAGCACAGCAGCGGGTCGATGTCGTAGGTGGAGTAGGTGTTCAGGGTGAACCCGCTCTGCTTGCCCACCCGCTCCGCGTCGGGAACGCTCCAGAGCTCAGTCAGCGCCGCAGTCCCCCGCTCGACCATTTCCACCCGGGTCGCCGTGTCAGGGACGAATTCGTCGACCACCTCGTCGATCGAGCCGGGCTGCCATCCCTTCCACCACTGCTTGTTCTTGATGAGCGTCAGGTCGGTGCCCTTGCTGTAAGTGCCGAGCACGTAGGGACCGGTGCCGTCGGAGTTGTTGTCGAACCACGTAAAGGCCCAGGGATCCGACGCAGTCCGGTGCGCTTGGACCCCGGCCGCGCTGGCGATGCCGATCCGGGTCAGGTGCGTAAGAAGATAGGCATCCGGTGCGTTCGTGGTGATAACGGCCGTCTGCGGGTTCGGCGCGCTCACCCCGGTCACCGAAGACAGCAGTGAACCGGTCTGGCCCGCCTTGGTGGCCAGCATGGCATCGATCGTCGACTTCACGTCGGCCGAGGTGAACGTCGAGCCGTCCGCGAACTTGACGCCCTGCCGCAGGGTGAACGTGGTGGCCAGGCCGTTGGCCGAGACGTGCCATGACGTGGCCAGCCACGGGATGATCGCCCCCTGGGGCGTGCTCCAGACCAGCGGATCGTACAGGTTGCGGGTGACCGTGAAGGAGTCGAGGTCCGTGGCCTGCCGCGGGTCGATGTGGGTCGGAGCCAGCCCGGCATAGACCAGGCGTACCGGCGACGCGGCCCAACCGCCGTTGGAGGTGCCCGATCCGGCCGAACTCGAAGAGTTCGCAGAGGAGCAGGCGGCAAGAGCGATGCCGCACGCGACGGCCAACCCGAGGGCGGCCAGGCGGCGACCGCTAAGACGCCGTCGCGTCCGCCGAACCTGCTGTGTGGTTATCCCCAGCGCGGGACCCTGAGAGCCCTTCGTCACTGTGACACCTCCGTTTCGCCGACTCGTCCGGCCCGTCCGGGCGGGTGATACGTGCGATCAGCCAACGTTACATGCAGTATTTCGGCATGTCTACCACGTTTAACGCGTATTTCCGGCGCTAACGCGGCTCCAAGCAGTGGTTGCCGCAGCGGGTGGTGGTTTCTGGGTAGGCTCCGGCCGATTGCCTGCGTGCCCGGCAAGTGGGCTATTACCAGGCCTGGGGCCACAATCCGGTCGAGGCGTCTGCAGCGCCCGCTCATACCAGGCAGCGCCCATCCAAGCGCCGTGGGCGTGAATCTCACGTACCGTACGTCTATATGCATGGATTCAGGCAGATATTGCTTGACACATGCAGGATTCTGAGGCAACTTGACATGCATGGCTGCGCTGGAGCCCAAGCCGGCTCTCGATGACATGGACGCGCGGGTGGTAGCCGCCGTCCAGCGAGACCCTCGGGCGAGCTATGCGCAGTTGGCTGCCCTGATCGGCGCCTCGGAGACGACGGTCCAGCGGCGCCTGCAGCGCCTGCGCAGTTCCGGTGCGATAGCGGTCATCGCGGTGGTGGACGCGCAGCTTTGCGGCCTGGGCGACCCGGCGCTCGTCTATCTGACCACCGAGCCGCGTGCCACGTTGCGCGTCGCGCACACGCTGGCCGCGCGGCCGGACGTGCGCTTCGTCTCCATAGTGAACGGCCACAACAACATCGTCTGCGAGCTGATCGTCCGCGACCGCACGCACCTGGCCAATGTCTTGCTCGTGGAGCTGAGCGTCATCGACGGGGTTCGCTCCACCTCAACGGCCATCGTCCTGCGTACCTATAAAACGCGCGACGAGTGGAGCAGAGGCCTGCTCGCCGACACGGGCAAAGACGCTCTGGACCACGATGCTCGGGAGGCTGGGTTCAGGCCTCGCCCCCTGGACGACCTGGACCGGCTGCTGATCGCCGCGCTCCGGGAGGACGGCAGGCGTAGCTTTGTGGACCTCGCGGCCGAGCTCGGCATCAGCGAGACGGCAGTGGCGCGGCGACATCGGGCCTTGATCGAGGCCGGACAGCTTGGCGTCATCGCGTTGGTCGACCCGCTGATCATGGGCTTCGGAGTGGAGGGTTTCCTGCACTTCAAGATCGACCCGTCGCGGATCGAGTCCGTGGCCCGCTTTCTCTCCCGCCGCCGTGAGGTTCGTTACCTGTCAGCCACCGCCGGGCACAGCGACCTTTCCTGCGAAGCCATCTTCCGGGACAACACGTCACTGCACGAGTTCATAACGGGCGTCATGGGCGATGTCATGGGAATCCGGGAGATCGAGGTGGACCTCGAGCTGCAGACCATCAAGCGCGCATTCCGGCTGCTCGTAGACGTAGATCCGCCCGCCCAGGACGTACATGCGCAGCAGGCCATCGCATAGAGGCCTGCGGTCCGCGAACCCTAGCAATGGAGGCAACAAGTCCGATGGTCGAGTCGAAGTACAGCGGATACGAGTCCTATTCGTACCTGAGGGCGGGCACGGACTACCCTTCCTTCGAGCTGGACGTCGAGATCGGACGGGTTCCCGGACACGAACTGGGCCTCGCGCCTGCCGAGCACGAGCGGGCCGAGCGCCTGCTCGCGGAGAGCGTCGTCATCAGCCTGCATGACCATCCGGCGGTCTTCCCGAAGGACATGAACCGGGTGCGTGACTACATCCGGACGGCGCGAGAGCATACGGGCTTCCGCGGCCTGGCCGCGTCCGGCATGACCGCGGTCTTCGACAACCTCATGGACGGTACGGCCTGCGTCACCAGCAAGTTCGGCTGGAAGTGGGACGACATCATCTACGACCTCGGCATGCGCCTATCGGACCTGGCGCACCAGGACTTCGTGGTCGTGGCCCGCTCCGTCGCCGATATCCTGGCCGCTCACGAGCAAGGCCACCTGGCCCTGGTGCTCGGCCTGGAGGCGGCTACCCCGATCGAGAACGAAGTGGACCGCATCGACGTGCTGTACGGCTTCGGCGTCCGGCAGATGGGGATCGCCTACTCGGAGTCCAACGCCCTCGGCTCCGGCCTGAAGGAGCCAGGTGACGGCGGGCTCACCCTGTTCGGCCGCCGTGCCGTCGAGCGGATGAACCGGCTCGGGATGGCGATCGACGTCTCCCACTCGAGCGACCGCACCTGCATGGACACCTTCGAGGCTTCGGCGAAACCGGTCCTGATCACCCATGCCGGCGCCCGGGCCCTGTGGGAGTCCCCGAGGATGAAGCCGGACGAGGTGCTGATCGGCTGCGCGCAATCAGGAGGCGTCATCGGCCTCGAAGCGGCGCCGCACACCACGCTCACCAAGCGGCATCGGGCGCACTCCATCGAGTCGGTCATGGAGCACTTCGAGTATTGCGCGAACCTGATGGGCCTGGAGCACGTCACCTTCGGCCCGGACACGCTCTTCGGCGACCACGTGGGCCTGCATAAGGAGTTCTCCGACAACCTCGGCATCGCCGCGCAGATCGAGCACGGCCCCCACTTCGACCCCGTCGCGTATGTGGACGGCCTGGAGAATCCCTCGGAGAACTACCACAACATCGTCGGCTGGCTGGTCAAGCACGGGTACTCCGACGGCGACATCAAGGCGGTCATCGGCGGCAACATCCTGCGGGCGCTCGGCGAGATCTGGTAACGGGCGTGCGCGGCACTCTGCCCGCCCGCCGGCGGTCGCTATTTCGGGCGAGTGGACTGTTCGACGGGATCACGGGGTCCACCAGCCACGACAGCGCCCTGCTGGTCGACGGCGGTTCCGTCGTGGCGGTCGCACCCTACCGGGACCTGCGCGGAGCCGCGGACGAGGAGCACGACTTCGGCTCCTCGGTGATCCTGCCGGGCTTCGTGGACGCGCACACGCACATCACGATCCGGCCCGGCGAGGGCGACCAGCATGGCCAGCTCCGGATGCCTTCGGCCTGGCAGGCGATTAGAGGCGTCCGCAACCTCGCCGACATGCTGTCGAGCGGGGTGACGACAGCCCGGATCATGAGCGAGGCCCACGGCATCGACTTTGAGTTCCGGGACGCGGTCGCCCGCGGGGAGATCGCCGGGCCCCGGCTGCTGGTGTCAGGCTTCGGGCTGAGTCCGCCCGGCGGCCACGGCAGCGGTGAATGGGGGGTCACCGGCCCAGCGGCGCTGCGAACTGCGGTGCAGGAGCGCGTGGCACGCCGTGCCGACCACATCAAGGTCTTCATGACCGGCGGGGTCTCATCCGCCGGCTCCCAGCTCACCGAGTCTAACTACGACCTTGCCGAGTGCACCGCGATAGTCACCGCAGCAAGGCAGGCAGGTATCAACGTCGCAGCCCACGCCCTGGGCGGCCCGGGGGTCGACATTGCCCTGGACGCCGGCATTCACTCGATCGAACACGGGACAATGCTCACGCTGCCGCAGTTGGCCGCGATCGAACGCGCCGGCACCTGGCTCGTGCTCACGACGAGCATCCTGTTCGCGCCCGAGGCCATCGAGTCCGGTGACGGGCAGGTTCCCCAGATAATGGACAAGCTGCTGAGCGCGCGCAGCCATATGCGGAGCGTCGTCGACGGCATGCGCGCCGTCCGCCGCCTGGCTCTGGGCACCGACTCGATGCACGGCATGTTCGGCCGCGAGATCAAGTGGCTCGTGGAGCACGGCTGGACGCCTTCGCAGGCCCTCCTCGCGGGCACCCGCAATGGCGGAGAGCTGATTTCAGACACGCGCGTCGGGGTACTGCAACCCGGCTCCTTCGCCGACTTCGTCGTCGCGCCTGCCGACCCGCTGGCGGACATAGACGCCGTCCGCATGGTGTCCGAGGTCTACCGGGGCGGGCAGCGCGTGACGAGCGCCGGATGCGTGAACCCTGCGCCGGAAGATGGGGGCAGTGCCCGTTGAGACCTCGGGTTGACCCGGCCCGGCTGCGGGCGGATCTGGCGGAGCTCGCGCAGATCGGGCGGACTCCGGCGGGTGGTGTCAGCCGGACGGCCTATTCGGCGGCGGACGCCGAGGCTCGCAGCTGGTACGCGGCGCGCTGCCGTGACGCCGGATTCGAGCTGTCCCTGGACGGACTGGGCAACATGTTCGCCGGACCTCCGCGGACCGGGCCCGAACGGGCGGAGGTCTGGACTGGTTCCCACCTCGACACGGTGCCGGAGGGCGGCGCCTTCGACGGCGCCGTGGGCGCGGTGGCGGCGCTGGAGTGCGTCCGGGCCATCGCCGACGCCGGTGTCGAACTGCCGCGCCCGGTGCGCGCCGTGGTGTTCGCCGACGAGGAGGGCTACTTCGGCGGTCGGCTGCTGGGCTCTTACGGGCTGGCGCACGGCTACCGGCGCGCCGAACTGGACTCGATCACCGGCGTGAACGGCGAGCGTCTGGCGGAGGTCCTCTCGAGATGGCGGTGGGCCTCCGGGGACGCCACCGACACCAGAATCGCGCCCGGCCGGATCCACGCCTTCGTCGAACTGCACGTCGAGCAGGGGCCGCGACTGGAACAAGAGCGGGCCGACATAGGGGTGGTCACCGCAATCACAGGGCTCTGCGGGGCGCGGGTGGAATTCGCCGGCCAGCCTGGCCACGCGGGCACCACGCCGATGACGGGCCGCCGCGACGCCCTGGTGGGAGCGGCGGCGTTCGTCTCGGCGCTCCCCGATCTGGCCGTTGCGGTCAGTGCCGACGCCGTGGTCACGTGCGGGACCCTGCAGGTCTGGCCGGGGGCGGCCAACGTGATCCCCGGGCGGGTGTCGCTGACGCTGGACTTCCGCGACCCCGACCGGCAGCAGCTGGCGACCCTGCGTGATCGGCTTCAGGCAGCGGCCATGGCCACCGCGGCCGCGCACGGCGTGACCGCGGCGTGGCACCGGCAGCCGCTCATCGATCCGGTCCCGATGCACGGCGGCGTCCGGCGCACGATCATCAGGTCGGCAGCCGCCCTGGGGCTCAGCCGAATGGACCTGCCCTCGCGGGCCGGGCACGACTCGCAGAACATGGCGCTCCTGGGCCCCACCGGCATGATCTTCGTGCCGAGCCGGGGCGGCCGCAGTCACGCAGCAGATGAGTACACGAGCTTCGACGCGATCGCCGGGGGAGCCGAGGTCCTGCTGGCGACGCTGCTGGATCTCGCCCACGACCTACTCACAGGGACTGAGTGACGGTGATATGCGCCGAGGAGGCCGACCATGAAGATCAGCTACGTCATCCCGGGCCCGATGTCGCAGGGCCCGCTCGGCCCGCGAGAAGTGGCGCGCCGCCAGGACATCCTGCGTAGCTGGGCGGCTCCCGACGTCGAGATCGACGTGCGAGAGTGCCCGCATGGGCCGGCCTCCATCGAGTCCGCGTACGAGGAGTACCTGTCTGTGGCCGGACTGGCTGCCGCGCTCACCGAACTGGAGGAGGAGCAGCAGGCGGATGCCGCCATCGTGGGCTGCTTCGGCGACCCGGGCCTGGACGCGCTGTACGAAGTCACCTCCGAGCTGCCTGTCGTAGGCCCGGGTGAGGCGTCCATGCACTTCGCCTGCATGCTCGGCAGCCGATTCGGAGTGATCACCGTCACGGAAGGGGTCGTCGGTCCCATCGGGCGCATGGCGGCCCGCGCTGGCCTGGATGGCCGCTTGCTCGGCGTTGCCGTAGTGGACACCCCGGTCCTGGCGCTCCAGGAAAACCCCGGGGAAACGGCGGCACGCGCCAGCACCGCGGGCGGGGAACTGGTGCGTCAGGGCGCCACGGTCCTCGTTCTCGGGTGCATGAGCATGGCCTTCCTCGACCTTGGGCCAGCCCTTGAGGCGAAGCTGGGGGTGCCGGTGGTGAATCCCGTCCACGCTGCCCTGGCCGTCGCCGAGGGCCGTGCCCGCTTCCGGATGCGTCACAGCAAGGCCGCCTATCCGGCTCCCCGCAAGGTCGCCACGGGCAGCCGTCTCTCAAGCCTTCTCGTAGGACCTCTCAGCCTCGATCCACCGCGCGGATTCGGTGAGGCCACCGCCGACCGGTAGACGGCATCAGATGGCCGAAGCTGCGCAGCACATTGTGCCTGTCGGGCGGCGTCTCGGCCCATCTCACCGGCGCGGGTCCGGCCCAGCTCTTGAATGGCCCACGGCGACGAATCTGACCTGCGCTGACACCGGGTGTATCAAGCCGTCCTGACCTGCCTCTATCGGGTTGCAGATGACCTGGACCGGCAGCGGGATTACCCAGCTCTCAGCCGGATACGATCACCTGCTCGCGCTCAGGTCGAACGGGACCGTGCTGGCCTGGGGCGCCGATTCCCAAGGCCAACTCGGCGACGGCGGCACGGCCAGCACCAGCGGGCCAGTCCAGGTCGCCGGCCTGGCCGGTGTCTCGCAGGTGTCCGCCGGGTGGGAGTTCAGCCTCGCGGTGTATGTCTCGCCCTCGATCATCCTGGCACCCGCGGGCTAGCCGCCATGATGGCGGAGAACGTGACGCGGGGCTGATACCAAGGTCCGTTCGAACAATGAAAAGAGTGGTATAGGTGCGGAGTCCGGTTTCCGCAGAGCCTGTGGGGTTCCGGAACTCGGCTATCGGTCCTGACCTGGGCTTCTATGCGGCTCGCTCGTACTCGTTGATGAGGCCGCCGAGGACAGTCCGGCGCTTGATCCGCTCCTGGAAGAGGTCGGCGACAGGGTGGTCGGGTCCGGGCGTTCGGAGCTGTCGACTGCGATGGGGGCGCCGCCCGTTGTAGTGGGCCGCGTAGTCGGCCGGGACCAGCCGCAGATACCTTTCGCCGAAGAACAACATCCGGTCGGCGACTTCGGTCCGGGCTGTGAGCACGAACCTTTCCGCGTAAGCGCTCGCACGCGGGCTGCGGGGCGGGATCTTCACGACCTTGATACCAGCATCGGCCAGGACTACGTCAAAGGCCTCGGTGAATTGCCCGGCCCGGTCGCGGGCCAGGAACCGGAAGCCAGCGGCGCGATCACCCAGATCCATCACGAGGTTGCGGATCTGCTGTACAGTCCACGGGTCGTCCGGGTTCGCGGCAAGAACCGCAGCCGAGTACGGACATGACGTGATCCTGTTCGAACGCGACAGCCACCTAGGAGGGCAGCTGAGCACCGCCGCCCTAGCCCCCGACCGCCCCACCCTGCGCGGCTACGTCGAGTGGCTCGCCCGGTCACCAAGCCGCCTGCCCGTCGACGTCCACCTCAATACCGAAGCGACAGCCACGCTAGTCCGGCAAGCTCGTCCCCATATGGTGGTCATCGCGACCGGATCCCGGGACGAACTGCCCGCCGAAGCCCTGGCCTCTCCCGGACGCTCGGCGACCGACCGGGATCTGCTTACCAGGAGAGTAATCCCCAGACCTGGCTGGACCGTCCTGATCTACGACCTCGAAGGATCGATTCGCGGCTCAAGCGCAGCCCTGCTCGCACGACAGGCCGGCGCGTCAGTAGAACTGGTCACACCGCTAGCATCGCCATGCGCCGGCATCGACCCCTTCCAGCGCGGCCCCGTGCTCCGCGACCTGGCCACACGAAGAATTACCTGCCAGGCAGAACTGCTCCTAGACCAGACCAAGGATGAGCCGCCTCACCTGGTGCACCGATGGACGCGAGAACGCCGGACCATCGCGGACGTCGACCTGATCGTCTACATCGGCCACCGGACCGCGCAAGACAGCCTCGGCCATGAACTATGCGCAGAACAGGCCCCATTCAAGGTCGAGATGATTGGCGACAGCGACTGCTACGCCCCACGTCGCCTGGTGGACGCGATATCGGAAGGCAGCCGCGCCGGAATGGCATCGTAACGGCGCTGGCCCGCCTCGGCCTGCACGTTATCCTCGCCGAGCCTGGTGACAGCAGCCCGCCGCCAGCTCCAGACACGCCGCCCCCGCCCGCCACCCCCGGCCAGGCCGCCTGACCCTCGCCGCACCTCACCAGCGGACCGCCAAAGCCGGCTCCGCCGGCGCTGCCGCGCGCCCGGCTGGGGTCCCCAAGTTTCGTCACAGCCAGACCACCACAATCGGCCGGCAGGTGGTTCGAGAGCCAGCCCGCCGGGACCTCTCAACGCTACGACCTGATTCACTGCCATCCCGGCCAGGCCGCAACGCGTACCTCAAGACTCAATCAGGCCGTCGTAGAGCGCTGAGTCCGCTGAGTCCGCTGAGGCCTGAGCTGGCTCACAATAGTACGCAGCTAGTTGGCGGGAAGATCAGGTGCGTAGCGTGTGGCTCGGTGGCACCTGGTACTGGTTCCGGTAGGCGGCGGCGAAGCTGGCGGGGCTGGTCCAGCCCCAGCGGCGGGCGATCTGGGCAACGGTAGCGCCCGCGGTGGGATCGGCGACTTGCAGTTGCCGGTGCGCGCGTTCCAGCCGGACCCGGCGCAGATAACCCGTGATGGTGGTGCCGTAGTGGCGGCGAAATGCGTACTGCAGCGCCCGGGGAGTCACGCCCGCGGCCGCAGCGATCTCGGTGACGGTGACGGGCCGCCCAGCATGAGCGTCAACGAACGCCGCCGCGCGGCGCACTGTTACCGGCGGCACGTGTCCCGGATCCGGGATGTGGGCGGAGCTCATCGTGGTGTTCGGGAAGGTTCCCAGCAGCACGGCGGCGGCCAGCCGGGCCATTTCCTGCGCCATGATCGGACTGATCTGCGTGATCCCAGAGCCGAGCAGCTGCCGGCAAGTGAACGCCACCGTCTGCGACCACGATACGCGGGCCTGGGCAGAGACCGGGGCGATGGACTCGAACCGCAGATCCGCAGCGGACAAGCCCGTGTACTCCTCGGCTAGGTCGCTTACCACCGAGCGCGGAATCCGGAGCAGCGCGAACGCGCAGTCGTGCATGTCTGCCGTGTAGGGCAGGTCGGTAGGATCCAGGAGGACATCGCCGCGAACAAAGCGCCTCTCTTCCCGGTCCGTGGCCAGGATGCCGGTGCCGCTCAGGGTGACCAATCCGAAGAAATCATCGGGCGGGCTGACGCGGGCGTAGTAATCAAAGCCCTTGTAACGGACGACAGAAGCCTCCAGCGGGCCCGCGGTCACCGAGCGCGCGCCCGCGTCGACCTGGACTGGCTCAGCGCAGCGGAACCTCGGCCGGTGCTCGACAAACTGCCGGTTGATCAGGTCCGCGATCGCGTGCATGTCACGCGTGGCCATCTCAGTGCGCTGGACCGGCACCGCCGTGGCATCCGTTGCCCTGCCTGCCACTCGACACCTCCGGCATTGCCCGCTCTAGTCACGCGATCAGACACACACTGCCCTTATCAGCATACGAAGCTCCTGTCTGTCAGGCGAAACCGTACGCAAGCCAAGCTTGCCGGGCCGCACCCGGCAGTCAGTAATAGGCAGATGAACCCAACCGAGCCGCCCCGCCCAGACCCCGATTCTGCTCCTTTCGAGAGCGATATCCGGGATGCGGACCGGAGCTGGCCGTTGGCAATCAGCCTCCTCACAGTCTGGCGAGCGACCGATCAAGCGCATTGGCGGCCTAAAGTGGCGCAGCGGCTCGCCGAAATAGCCGCGGAAGGCGGCCCGGCCGCGGTGGAGCAGGCCGCGCTTGGTCTGACCGAGATCGCTGGCATGTACCTGGAAATGTACGCGAACCGCATGAATGCATCGCCTGATGAAGTGCTTCAGTATGCCGCCGGGTGCTGGGGCCTGGCGCCGGGGGCTGGCGCTGGCTGAGCATGTTGTCGTGCATCGCTGCCCAGGTTGCACGTGCGGTTTCCAGCTCAGCGGCCATGTGCCTGTGCGCCGGCTCTACCATCGTCAGCGGTTCCGGGAAGCTCCGAGCTGGCATCTCATCATCTCCAGGCCTATCTGACTCACCCGACCGTGGTACTGCTCAGCGGCAGCCTTGCTGGTATTGGCCGACACAAGATCATATGATCTAGGGCCAATATTGATCTCGCCATCTTTGCCCAAACTGCCCATTTCCGGAACAACTGTCAAACGTGCAAGCTCGTCAGCAATCAACGCGTCGTAGAGAATCGGATCTAGGACGTCGAGCCCCACCACTCCTAGAAAGGGAGACCCTATGCCGGTCAACCGGTCATAGCCCGCATCGGACAACGCGCGGAAGGAAGAAGGGAGTTTTGTGTCGCGAGGACGCAGGTAAGGATAATCGAACCAGCTCCCCGGCGGAAACCGTCGTCCCTTCCCTCATGCTGGAGAAATTCGCGAGCAGCAAGTTGTCGTTCTGCTCGATAGCGAGGACTCTGCTCGTTACCTTCAGGAAGCCGGTCAAGGGCACTCCGCAGTTCCGTATCAGTCGGATACTTCATTTGCTCGGAGACCGCGCGCCGGACGTGCCGGGCTTCGGCATCGTATGCGACATCGGTCGCCACGCGGACCCCGGACAATTTCCTCAAGCTGGGCGGGTGTCGCGCCGGATCCAACGTTAGTCAAGATTTCCAGCACTATCGTGAGAAGGCTGTGGGGTTCCAGAACTCGGCCGCCGGTCCTGACCTGGGCCTTTAGGCGACCCGCTGATATTCGCTGAGGAGGCCGCCGAGGACGGGCCGACGCCGGGTCCGCGCCTGGGAGAGGCCGGCGACAGAGCGGTCGGGCCAGGGCGGGCGGAGTTGGCGGCCGCGATGGGGGCGTCGTTGTAGTGAGCCTCATACCGGGCCAGGATCGTCCGCGGATGCCGCTGGCCGAAGATCAGCATCCGGTCGGTGACCTCGGTCCGGGCAGTGAGCACGAATCTTTCCCCATAGGCATTCGCGCGAGGGCTCCGGGGCGGGATCGTCACGGCCTCGATACCGGCGCCGGCCAGGACTGCGCCGGATGCCCCGGTGAACTGCCCTGCCCGGCCCGGTCACGGACCAGGAACCGGAAATCCCCGGCGCGATCGCCGGGATCCATCAGGAGATTGCGGATCTGCTGGGCGGTCCACGGCCCGTCCGGGTTTGCGGTCACTCCCAGGATATGCGCATATCGGGAGCCGACCTCGATCACGAACAGGCAGTACAGGCGCTGAAGGGTCACCGCGCAGTCCACGTGGAAGAAGTCAGCCGCGAGCATCGTCGGGGCCTGCGTGTGCAGGAACTGCCGCCACGTCGTGTCGGTGCGCCGCCTGGGCGCCGGAGGGATCTTCAGCGCCGCGTGGACCCGGCGGATCGTCGATGCGCTGACCCGGTGGCCGAGCTTGAGCAGCTCACCCTGGATTCTCTTGTATCCCCAGCGCTACTGAGAACAAAGCTACTGAGAACAAACAAGCGGCAGCATCCGAGCGCAACATGCGGACCTGTCTGGCAGAGACACGGAGCGACCGCACATGGTTGATATGCCTGTGATCGTGAGGCACCAGGATCGAGGCGCGCTGCGCCGCGATCACAGGCATGATCAGGCATTATGCCGAGCCCGAAGGGCGATGTGATCTTTGATCACCGGCATAATGCCGCTGTTCGTGTACGGAGGGCAGACGAGCGGCGGGTTAGACCGGGACGAGCTCTACGTGAATCTCGGCTGCTTCCGCAAGTGCGCGCAGGTCGCCGGGATCAGAGGTGAGGATGTCGTCGCCGTCGGCTGCCAGGCACACCACAGTGGCATCAATGGCATCGGACTGGCCGCTGCGGGCGAGCAGCATCCCGGCTCGCCGTCCCAGCCTGTCGTCGACGGGAGCGACGTCGGTGCCGGCAAGGAGCCGGGCTACGGGCACCTGCCGTCCGCTACCGCCGCGCCAGACCTGGGCGACCACGCCGCCGCTGGTGACCGGCGGGCGTCCGGCGAGACGCTCGCGCTTGACCAGCGCGACGACGTCACGGTTACCGCGTTCGACGGCAACGAATGCTCCTGTGTCCAGGACGAGCATCAGGCAGCTCCCCGGCCGTGCTGCGCCGGCCCGGGTGAGCGCCGTTCCGGGGTGCCCCTGACTACGATGGCTCGCTCGCGTGCCCGCCGGGCGGCGTCCCGCATCTCATCGTCGGTGATTTCCCCGTGCTCGGCCTCGTAGGCGGCCAGGAACTCATCCAGGGCCAGCAGCCGCCGGTCGTGATCGGCCTTCAGCCGAAGGGCGTCATTGACCCAGGCGCTTATGCTCTCGGCGTGGCCTCCGGTGACAGCCTGCTGTGCCGCAGCCACCAGCTCGGCGTCTACCGAGGCCGAGAGCCGCCGCTTGGTAGTCATACGTTCATGCTACATCTCGCCTACGATTGTAGGAACATTTGGCTATCGGCCTTCGTGCTGCGGAGCCTGACGCGCTCGCGCCTGCGGCTACATCGTCAGTTCCTTCACGGAACGCATCCGGTCATGCCGCGCATGGTCGAGCCGCTATGGTCACAGCGTTGACGGCGTGACGGAACACTCAGAGAGTGGCGAGCAGTGCCGCACCGATTTCTGGAGGCGCCGCGGGATGGCGGGCGGCTGTCAGCGTGGCGAAAGTATTCCAGATGCGTCTAATCCGGAAGACCCGGCCGCTGCCGGCTGACGGGAAGGTCGCCCAGGTGCGATGTGAGCATGTTCGCCAGGCGCGCGAGTTCGGCCGCCGCGGAATCGATGACCTGCTGGGCTACCGGATCGTTTCCTGTGTCCGCTGCGGCCGCTACGACGGGTGCCAGCTGAGCGAGTACGAGCCGGTCACCTGGGTCTTGGTAGATGCGGGCCATGAGCTCATCGAGGCTGCAGCCGGCGGCGGAGGTCAGGTACTCAGACAGTGCGGTCGCCGGGCCGGAGTGATCGGCTGCTGCCAACGCCGCCCGGAGGCCTTGGTTGCCGATCCAGTAGCCCGACCCTTCATCGCCAAGGAGATACCCGTACCCCCCTGCCTGTGTCAGGGGTGGACAGTAACCTCCCATAGCCACCGACCCGGTCCCGCCGATAACCACGATGCCAGGGGCGCCGAGAAACGCGCCGAGCCAGGCGGCCACGGAATCAGTCGCCACGCGGACACGCGAGTCAGTGATCGTTTCCAGGTCGGTCACAAGTTGTGCGCCCAGCGCAGCATGACGGCCGATCCCGGGAAGGCCGATTCCGGCCGCGTCCACACGATGAGCCAGGAGCAGCTCGGCAAGTACCGTTCCGGCTTGCCCGTGCAGGAGCGCGTTGAGGGGCGGCCCGCAGTAGTGCCGCTCGATAGTCCCGTTCACGATGAGCACGGCCCTGCTTCCGGTACCGCCAGCATCGACGCCGAGTACCGTGCCGTGCCGGGCGAGCAGACCTGCCGCAGCGGCAGGCAATGTCTGCTGGTCATAGTGCTCGCTGCGGAAAGGCTCGCCGAGCCACCAGTGCTCGAGGTCCATTGCCACCGGGTTCCGGTTACCTAGAGTTCCCGGCCCGCGCGCAGGACACGCTCGACCACCAGGTCTTCGGTCAGGACAATGAGGTCGGCTCGCTGTCCCTCGGACAGGGTTCCCGCGGAAGGCTGGCCGATGAGGGCGGCCGGCCGGTGAGTTACGGACGCGAGCGCTGTCGCCGGGTCGATGCCGAGCAGTCCGAGGTTGGCCAGGCCCTCGGCGAGGCTCGAAACCGCTCCCGCGATGGTGCCGTCGGCACGGCGTGCCACTCCGCCAGCCACGCTGACCGGCACCTCGCCTAGATCAGCCGTCGGCTGGTCGGTTCGCGCTGCCGCTGTCGTATCGCTGACGAGGATGCAGCGGCCAGGCGCGCAGGCGAAGGCTAGCTTGATCATCTCGGCCGCGACATGCCTGGCATCAGCGATCAGCTGGATGGCGATGCCTGGGGTGGTCAGCGCTGCTGCGGCTGTGCCCGGCTGCCGGGCCGACAGAGGTTCCATCCCGTTGAAGATATGGGTAACCGCCCGGGCGCCGGCCTGGAAGGCGTGGTGCGCCTGCGCCGCGGACGCTGCAGTATGCCCGAGAGAGACGACGGCGCCGCGCCGGATGCACACTCCGATGAGGTCGGCCGATCCCGGCAGTTCCGGAGCCAGCGTAACCATGCGCACGAAACCGGATTCCAGCAGGTCGGACAGGATAGCGGGGTCTGGGGCGAGCAATCGCGTGACCGGATGGGTGCCAGACCTGCTCGCAGACAGGAATGGTCCCTCGAGATGAACCCCGAGGACGCGCGCGGCCTGCGTGGTTTGCTGAGACGCGAGCCGGCTGAGCCGGGTGACGGCCTCGCGCGTGCGCTCCGGATCCCCGGAGATGAGGGTGGGAAGGTAGGCGAAGATCCCCTCGCGCAGCAGCGCGGTTCCGATCGTGGCCAGCCCTTCCGCGTCCGCAGCGGCGGCATCCACTCCCGCGTACCCGTTGACCTGCAGGTCCACCAGGCCGGGGGCGGCAATCCCCCGGCCCTTCCCCGGCAAGCCGAAGGCGACGATTTCATCCCCGGAAATTGCCACGTCCCCGGGGATGAGGGACTTCCCGGTGAAGGCCGCGGCTACGCCCAGGCGCTTCCACGGCCCCGACTTGCCTGCGGGACCTACCCGTCCGGACACGAGTGTGACCGCCGGGCGCAACCGCCCGCCGGTCCGCTGCAGGACCTGCTTGGCCTCGCTGTCCGAGGCGGCCCCGAGAAGCAGGAGCGTCGCCTCCTTGATGCTCCAGTTGGCATCACGGAGCGCGGAGATGGACTGCTCTGCGGTGGCGCCGGTGATCTGGGCGACGATGCGGGCCGCGCGGTCACGCAATTTGTCGTTCGTGGTCCGGAGCTCGACCATGAGGTTCCCGTAGGTGCGACCCAGCCTGATCATGACCGCAGTCGAGAGAATGTTGAGGACCACCTTCTGGGCGGTCCCCGCATTAAGCCTGGTGGAACCGGCGATAACCTCCGGGCCTACCGGGATCTCGATCGGCAGGTAGGCAACGCGGCTCAGAGCCGACGACTCGTTACAGGCGATGCCTATCGTCAGGGCACCTTCGGTGTTGGCCGTGTCGATGGCGCCGAGGACATACGGTGTCCGTCCGCTCGCTGAAATACCCACCACGGCATCGTGGCGGGTCAGCATGAGGTCGACCATCGCCTGCCTCCCGGCGGCTGCGTCGTCCTCGGCGGTCTCGACCGCCTGACTGGCAGCGTCAGGGCCGCCGGCCAGGACAGCGACGATACGGCCGGGTGGCAGGCCGAACGTCGGCCCGGCCTCAGCTGCATCCAGCATGCCCAGGCGCCCGGCCGTGCCGGCGCCCACGTAAATGAGCCTCCCGCCAGCTTCCAGGCGGCCTGACAGCGCGGATACCGCGGCGCAGATCGCCTTGTACGCTCCGGCTATGGCATCGGGCACGCGCCGGACATCTGCGCACAGCAGACCTACGAGGTCGTCCAAGGGCAGCAGGTCCAGGTCCGCAAACTCGGGCTGGGCTCGCTCGGTGGCGAGTTGATGCAGTGCCTCTTGGTCACTCGGCAGCACGCTGACTCCCTGGCACTAGAGAGGGAACGGCTCGCGGCCGTGAACCGGCGCGGCGCTGGAAGATCCGCTGGGTGCCGCGGTTAGCCGGGTCATCATCCACGCGTGTTGACCTCTTGACGACGAAGGCCGATCGGTAGGAGACTCAGTATAACCTTATACGGATTGGAGTCATATGGCTAATCTGGCGACCGCCGAGATCGTCGATCCCAGTAGCGTACGACGGCGCCCCCTGGCCGACTCCGGAAGGGCCCCCTGCCGTGGCTGAGCTCGCCGGTCCGGGCGATCACCCCGGCCCGGTACGTAGGGGCGCGTTCTTCATTCCGTGGATCGGGACCAACGGCAGCATGGTGGCAGAGCGATCCCTGGAACTGGGCGCTGACTTCCTTTCCGTCTCGGTCAAGGACTCCATGGGCCGCAGCTGGAGCCGCTCCGACGTCGTGCCGACGTGGAAGCTGCGCGGTGACCCGTTCGCCGACCTGTGCGAGGCACTGCACGAGGCAGGGATGTCGGTCCGCGCTTCGGTGGCCGTGTTCGCTGACGCCTACGCCGCGGACCGCTGGCCGGACGCGGTCGCGGTGGGCAACGACACCGTGCCGGCGCAACGGCCGGGCTGGGCCGAGGACTGGTATTACCACCTGTGCCCGGTCCAGGACCGGCAGCGTGACCGGACCTTGGCGTTCATCGATGAGCTGGCCCGGCGCTACCCGCTCGACGGTGTGGACCTGGACTTCATCCGGTTCCCGTGGAAACCGGCCCGCGACCAGACGCCAGCCCGTGACTTCTGCTACTGCCCGACGTGCCAGAAGCGATTCACCGCCTCGACCGGCGCGGAGGTCGCGCAACTCCATGATCCCGCCGTTTGCGGATCCTGGGAGTCATGGCGGACCGGTGCCATCACGTCAATGGTCGAGTCGGTCCGCGACATCACTGCATCGCATGACATCACCCTTTCCTGTTTCCTGGCCTTCTGGGGGTCGGACGGCCTAGGCTCCGCCGAGCTTCCGAAGGCCCGGGCGCGGTTCGGACAGGACCACACGGCACTTGGCTCGATATGCGATGAAGTCGCGCCCATGCTCTACCACCGGTTCACCGACGAGCCCACGTGTCATATCTCGCGGTCCATCCGGTGGGTACGAGACATCACCTGGCATCTGCGTGAACTGGAGGCACGTGTATGCGCGGCCATCCAAGGCGGTCCCCCGGCGAGCCCGGGCGAGATCACCGATGCCGTGCACGGCGCCGTGGATGCCGGCGCCGCCGCCGTCATGTCATATCCGGGACTGTCGTGGTCTATCGACAACGAGTACTGGGCGGCGCTCGCTCGCGCTTACGCGGAGCTGACCGGCCTGGCCGAGAAGAATTGAGTGGGAGAGATCGTGGCCGCACAACCATCTAAGGCAGTCTCGGCCCGTTCCGGGCTCAAGCCGAATGCGATCGGCTTCTGGCCGGTCCTCATGCAGGCGATCACCCATATTGCGCCGGCCGCGGGCATCCTGCTGACTATCCAGTTCATTGCGTCGGAAGCAGGCAAGGCAGCGCCGCTCGCATATG
The DNA here is from genome assembly GCA_963795795.1 of uncultured Actinomycetes bacterium. Taxonomy (GTDB): domain Bacteria; phylum Actinomycetota; class Actinomycetes; order Streptosporangiales; family Streptosporangiaceae; genus Palsa-504. The sequence continues at coordinate 88,704 of CAWCJS010000016.1, forward strand.
CCATCGCCTTCGTGATCATCCTGACGCTGGGGATCTCGCTGACTCAGCTGGCCAAGTACCTGCCGTCAGCGGGCGGCTACTACACCTACGTCAGCCGGACCATCGGACCCCGGTCGGGCTTCCTCACGTCGTGGTTCTACTTCCTGTATGACCCGATCGGCCCGGCCATTGAATTCGCGTTCATGGGTTACATCTTCAACGCGACCCTGCAGGCTGAATGGGGCGCCAGCTTTCCGTGGTGGCTGTTCTTCCTGCTCGCGGTCGGCCTGATCACCGTCCTGGTGTACCGCGGGATCAAGCTGACCGGCCGGGCGCTCGTCATCCTGGGCCTTTCTGAGACCGCTATCATCGTCGCGCTGGCCCTCAGCGGTATTATCCATCCCGGCAGCGGCGGGCTCAACGCGTCGGGCTTCAACCCGGGCGCAGCGCCCAGTGGCAACGGCTTCTTCCTTGCCATCGTTTTCGCGATCTTCGCGTTCACCGGATTCGAGTCCGTGGCACCGATAGCCGAAGAATCGGTCAACCCCAAGAAGACGCTGCCGCGAGCGATTATCGTGTCCATCCTCGTCATGGGCGTGTTCTTCATACTCTCCGCCTGGGGTATTATGGCCGGCTGGGGCACGAACCATGTCGCGAGCCTGATAAACTCTAGCGTGAACCCATTCTTCGTAGTCGGGAAACGGCTATGGGGCGTGGCCTGGGTCATCGTTTTCCTCGCCCTGGTCAACTCCGCTATCGGCACCTCGATGGCCAATATGGTCGCCTCGACACGAGTGTTTTACGGAATGGCCAGATCCGGCTCGCTACCCTCCCGGCTAGCAGAGATCCACCCCCGATTCCGTACACCGACGAAAGCGATCTGGCTGCAGACCGTCATAACGCTGGCCGTCGGCCTCGGCCTCGGATTCGGGCTCACTCCGGTCAACGAATTCGACCTCATGGGCGTCGTGATCACCCTGACCCTGATCTTCGTTTACGGCGCTGGAAATATTGGTGTCATCCGATACTACTGGAGGGAACGGCGCAGCGAGTTCAACCCGATCCTGCACGCTGTCTTCCCCGTTTTCTCGACCATCGCTCTTATCTACGTAGGATATAAATCCATCGTTCCCCTGCCGGCTTCGCCAGTCAACGCCGCACCGTTCATCGTCGCGGGCTGGCTTATCCTCGGCCTCGCGCTCGTGTGGGGCATGAGCCGGACAGGTCAGGAAGACTGGCTCAGCCGGGCCCGCCAGACGATGCCCGACGTTACACCGCTCCCGGAACCGGCCATGGGTGCGGAGAGGGACACTGCGTGAGCCCGGACATCGACGTCCTGGCGCGGCATCATTATCCGGCTGCCGCGGCGCTGATGGTCGAGCCGGGAACGCCCTGGGCCCGCTACGGGATGCACGTGGACGACGCGCGGGCCGTGCTGGAGTCCGCAGAAGTCGGATCGTGCCTGCTTCAGGCCACCGACCAGGGCCAACTGGCCGGGTGGATATGGTACGAGCCCACCGGGACATTCTTCCACTCCGGGTATATCCGCATCCTTGCCGTCCGGCAGGACCGCGTGGGCACCGGCGTAGGCTCCAGCCTCCTCGAAGCGGCAGAAAAGGATCTCTTCACCCAGACGGCCAACGTCTTCCTCCTGGTATCGGAGTGGAACACGCGAGCACGGAGGTTCTATCAGCGGCACGGCTATGCCGAAGTCGGCTCGCTGAACAGCTACGTTCATCCCGGCGTGGCCGAGCTGATCTGCTGGAAGACGTCCGGGCCGATCCAGCTCGCGGCCACGGGCCGGCACCGGGAGCCCCATGGGAGTTCCGGTCCGGTCAGGTGATCTCAGCCCGCGCTCATCGCCGGGGGCCGAGCTGCAGGACCAACCTATACCGGTCGGCCCGGATTACGGACTGCACCAGCTCGATCCGCTGCCCGCTGCTGTCGGAGGTCAGCCGCTCAACCCTGAACGCCGGGCTACCCGCCGTTACCTCAAGCAATTCCGCCTCGACGTCGCTCACGATGCCAGCTTCCCATGACTCACTCGCCCGCGCCGGGCGCAGGCCGTACTCTTTTTCCAGCAACTCGTAGAGCGAGCCAGCCGACAAGTCAAAGCTGTCCAGGTTGGGCACGAGCCGGGCCGGAATATAGGCTGTCTGCAGCGCTATCGGCTGACCGTCCGCAAGCCTGATCCGGGTGAGGACGAACACTTTCGAATTCTCCGGCACGCCCATCCGAACCGAGAATTTCTCATCGGCCGGCACAATGTCCGAGCGTACCAGGCGCGCGCTCGGATGCCAGCCCCGCAATTCCATGTCCTGGGTAAAGGAGGTCATCTGCGGAGGACCGTGCACGATAGCTTGGCTGCTTGACACGAACGTCCCCTTACCCTGCAGCCGGACCACCAGTCCCTCAGCCGCAAGCATGGCGATAGCCCTTCGCATCGTGATGCTGCTGACACCGAACTCACGGCACAACTCATGCTCAGCCGGCAGGCGATTCCCGACAGTCCATACGCCGCTGGTGATCCTCGTGCGAAGCATTTCTGCGGTCCGCGTGTACAAAGGAGCAGCAGCTGTCAGCTCCATACTGCTAAGAGTAGCAGCAGGTAAATCGAGAACCATACCGAAACTTCTCGCCGGCGTCGCGGAATGGCGGAGCACAGTACGCAAGCCATCTGCGGGTGAGGCCGGGCCGGAGAGGCGAACCACTGAGCGTTCGGGATAAGGGTTGTGAGTGACGGCGGAGGGGCGGGCAGGCTGGCGCGGGCGCGGGGGCTAGGTTGCTGTGAAGAGTTCGTCCATGATCTCGGCTCCTGTGGTGATGACCGGCCGCAGTTCGCGGCGGTAGACGATCTCGGTGGTGCGGGTGGAGGCGTGTCCGGCGAGGCGGGCGATTTCCTCGATGCTGACGCCGTGGTGGCTCAGCAGGCCGACAAAGGTGGTCCGCAGCTCGCGCGGTGTCCAGCTGTCCCTGAGGCCGGCCTCGTCGCAGATGCGTTTGAACATCTTGCGGACGTTCCCTGCGTCCAGCGCGGCGCCGTGGTGGGTGGTGAACACCAGCCCGGTGTCCTGCCAGGCTTCTGCGGCCGCGAGCCGCTCGCCGGCCTGGCTCCCGGTCCAGGCGCGCAGCGCCTGGACCGCTACCGCGGGGAGGCCGAGGGTGCGGCGGGACCGTTCGGTTTTGCTCTCGCCGTGGGTGCGGACCGATCGCCAGACGGCCACGTGCGGCGGGACGGGCGGGCGGCTGGGTGGCCGTCCAGGTCGACGTGGGTCCAGCGCAGGGCCCGGGCTTCCTCGGTGCGGATCCCGGCCAGCAGGCTCAGCACGATGTAGGCGTGCATCAGTTCGGCCGGGCGGCGGACGTCCTTCAGGCCGGGCCGCAGTTCCATCACGGGCAGGGTGCGGGCGGCGGCGATGACGGCGACGGCCTGGTCCAGGGTGAGGGACTTGGATGGCCGGCCTTGCCGTCCTTTGGCGTGTCGACCAGGGCGGCGACGTTGCGGGCGACCAGGTCGTTGGCTTCGGCGTGCCGGATGACCCGCTTGAGCGCCAGATGCCCCATCGTCACCGCGGCGGTGGAGTACCCGGCGGGCCATCGCGGCCAGCGCCTGCCGTACGTCGGCCGCGGTCAGCTCGCGTAGCTTGCGGGCGCCGATGACGGCCAGGATCGGCTCGAGGACGTTCTGGTTCTTCTTGACGGTCTTGGGGGAGCGGCCGTCCAGCCCGCTGGCGAGCCAGTCCCCGGCGGCTCGCCGGACGATGTAATGGGCGTAGCCGGCTTTGGGGGTGATGCCCTTGTCGAGTTGGAGGTGCAGGTCGCGGAGCTTGTCCAACACGGCGGCCTTGGTCGTGCCGCTGACCTTGCGGCGGGTGCGTTTGCCGTCGCCGGTGTACCCGGTGGTGATCTCGCCGCGCCACAGGCCCGGGCAGTGCCGGTGGCGCTCCGGGTCGCGGCAGGGGCCGCGGTGCTCGAAGGAGATGCCGTCTTCGCCGCGCCTCCGCCGGGTAGCCATGGTGACAGTCAACCAGTGGTGGGGACATTCGGTGGTGACGACGGCCAGCCTCGCCCAGGCATTTCCAGACTCTTCAGGACAAGAAATCGCAGGTAGAGTTTCACGTTGGCTGAGGTCGCTGCTGGCCCTGGGTACGGTCTGGTGTCCATGGTAAGGAGAAGGTCTACGTTCGATTCCGTAACGGGGCTCTGCAGCTAGAAGATATTATTCGAAAAAAGTTAACGTAAGATATAAGGCCGCAGGTGGGGTCTATCGGCTGTCGGCAGGGGACAGTTGACCGTGTGCGATCCCTGTCGCCCGGGTACCGGGACTTGACAAGGGACATTGACCGCTCAGCCAGCGCCGCTCCCGCGAGACGCACCGGCAGGTCCGAGGATGCGCCGGGCAGTCCGTGAGTTTCGGGTCCCTTCGTAGCCAAGGGAACGAAGCGCCGAGCAGACGACTTCGGAAACTGACACCCGGAGGGCGTCGAGTAGCTTCCATGCTACGGCCGGGGGGATGGCTGATCCGTTCCCGTCCGGCGGCCCGGCTTGCGGGAACTGGCCTGTTGTCCTTCCGGCGGGGCGGGACTGTCCCTGGCCATTGGTTATCGGCAGCGCTGTTGAGGCGGCCGGGGCGGGGACCGCCGCTAGCACCCTGGAAGCGGCCACAGCCGCTTCCAGGGACGGATAGGTAGAGACCAGCCGGTCCAGGCTGCTGAGGCTGAGCACCCGCGAGACGATCCGGGAGGTGATCACCAGTCGCAGCTCCGCGCCGGTGACGACGGCCCTCTGCCACGCGCGGGCCACGGCCTCAGCGCCGACGTGATCACAGGAGACGGTCGCGGTCATGTCCGCGATGAGTGCTTCGGCGCCGCGGTTGATGACCGACAGCAGCTCCTCGCGGATCACCCGGCGTTGGACACGTCGATATGCTTCGGGAGCGTCACGACCGCCTGTCGGCCGGCCCGCTGCACCGGGTACGTACCGCAAAGCGCGGGAGGACCCGGGCACGTCGCGGGTGGCATAGTTGTTGCGGTCGCGCGGGCGCGGCTGATGACGGGTCGGGGCGCCGACGGCAAAGCCATCGTCGGCGGGCTGCTGGTTACTGGTGTGAGCGGATGGCGGCGATGATGCGCAGACCGGGTCCGTGCGCGGGCGGGATGGCCGCCGAGGATCTCTGCTGCCGGGGAGAAGCGGCGGGCGTGCATCAGGCCGGGCCCGCTGAGCATCAGCATGACGGCGTCGGCGATGAACGGGGCGATCGCGCAGATGCCGGCGATCATGCCCATGGTTCCGAAGGCGTAGGCGTTGAGCAGCCCGCACAGCAATCCGAGTTCGGTGAGGGATTACCGCGCCGGGGGTTTCCCGGGCCGCCGCCGCATTCGCAGGGCACCCAGGAGAAGGGCACCGAGGAACACGACAATGCCGATGAACAGCAAATACAGCAGGCCCTTGACGACGACACCCACAATGCCGAGCACGATCGCCACGATCACGAGGAGTAGGAAGAAGGCAAGCATCTGATGCTCCGCTCAGTCGTACCGGTCAGCGGCGGGCCAGTTGCCGTTCACCGCTGGTGCCTGCCTGATATGTCAGGCCGTAGTGCTTGAAGATGGCCTCTTCGCCGGCCGCTGGCAGCTCGCCGTCGGTGCTGATCGAGGGAGAATCCTTCACTTGCTTCCTGTCGTGAGCGACCTTGAGGTATCCGGGACCCACGGTCGCCTGAGCAAGGGGAACGAACACGAGCCGGTGCCGGGTGGGCATCCCGACCTTGACGGTGCCGAACGCTGGCAGGTCTGTGCTCGTGTCGACATAGACGGCCTCCAGCTCCCCGATCTTGTGACCGTCGGAGTCAACAACGTCGTGGCCCCGCCACTCCCGGATATCGCCTGCCTCGAACACGCCCGCCTTCCTCTCCGCGGCAATGCATGTGCACACAGTCATTCCCCGCATGGGATGCCGTACAGAGCCAGCGTAGCCCCGCCAGTTCTCCGGCTGGCAGCCCGCGCCGTGCTGCAGACTGAACTCTGCCTCGGTGAACTGCCCTGCCCGGTCACGGATCAGGAACCGGAAATCCCCGGCGCGATCGCCGAGATCCATCAGGCGATTGCGGATCTGCTGGGCGGTCCATGGCCCGTCCGGGTTTGCGGTCACTGCCAGGATATGCGCATATCGGAGCCGGCCTCGATCACGAACAGGCAGTACAGGCGCTGAAGGGTCACCGCGCAGTCCACGTGGGAGAAGTCAGCCGCGAGCATCGTCGGGGCCTGCGTGTGCAGGAACTGCCGCCACGTCGTGTCGGTGCGCCGCTTGGGCGCCGGAGGGATCTCCAGCGCCATGAGGACCCGGCGGATACTCGATGCGCTGACCCGGTGGCCGAGCTTGAGCAGCTCACCTTGGATTCTCGTGTATCCCCAGCCGTTGTTCTCGGTGGCGATCCGCCTGTGCGGCGATCTCGGCGCTGACTGGCGGCCTTCCCGTCCGGTAGGGGTAGGTCCACTTGCGGGTGATCAGGCGGCGGTGCCAGCGCAGGACGGTGCCAGGGGTGACCAGCCGGTGCGCTCGCAGCCGTCCCGGGAGCAGCCGCCGCACAGCTGGACGAAGATGAGATAGAGCACGCGGAAAGACACCGACCCGATCATGATGCCCTACGGCTCACCCTCATCATCCCTGCAGCTCACAGGCCAAGCAGACTTCTGGCACCCCACAGGGTGCTGCTGATCGAGCAGTTCGCGACCGTGGCGCTGGGCCTGGCTAACTACGCGCACATCATGGAGGGCGGCCGAATCCGCTTCTCCGGCCCGGCCAGCGAGCTGCGCGCGAACCCGGACCTGCTCAGGTCGGCGTACCTGCTCCGCGGCAGCACCGCCGGCCCCGGCCCCCGGGCTGCCCAGCCGGGGACCGCAACCTCGACCGCCCCCGGTAACCCCTTATTTCTTGATGCCGAACGAACGGTGGTACCACCGCCTGGGCGCGAAAAGCCGCGCGCGCGGTCGTGCGACCCCGCGCGCGGCCATCGGGCCCTAAGGCCGGATTAGTGGTAGAAGTAGAACGGGAAGGGGACCGGGCACCCCGCTCCGAACTCACCGAATCCGAGCCACGGGAAGAACTGCGGGCACGCTGGCCTCACATGGTAAGCCAGCGACCAGGAGCCACTGCCGGCCTCGGAGCCCGTCTCGGACCACGTTCCGGAGATATGCCCCCGCCGGTCGATGTAGCCGCTGAAGGTCCGAGTTCCCTGGAAACCGGTCGGATAGTTGAAGCTGAACGTAACCTGGTTCCGGACGACCGTTCCGTGAATCGGCCCGGTTTGTTCGCCTGACATCAGACCCAGATCGGTCAGCGATCCGCTGAGGCAGCTGCCCCGCTGGACGAAATGCACTGAGTACGTGTACGAACTGGTGCCGTAGCTGAGGTCGACCGTGTTGTAGCCGTTGAAGTTCCACCGCTCGAGATGGCGCGGGCTGCAGAACGGGAAGAACGGCGACGAGCTGCTCGAGGTGGTGTGTGTGGTGGTGGTCGTGACGGCTGCGTTAGCCGGCCCCACCCCCGTGAGGATCAAGGCCGCGACCGCCGGTCCGGCGAAGGCGCCCATGATCGTTGCTTTGGTGGCGAATCTCATAGAGTTCCCCTTCGGTAAAGGCCGCCGTTGCCGTACTGGTGACTCTGACCCCTGCCGTCATGCACCCGGGCTAGCCCTGCTTCTAGCCAGACTGTTTTCTTCGCGGCACCGATCCGTATAGGGACTTGCGTCACCATGCCTGCGGACCTTCGTCCTCCGAACAGGTGCTGACAGCAGCTGGCCGCACAGGCCAGGACCCTGTCGGCGGCGAGCAGCAGATGGTCGTGCTGGCCCAGGCGCTGATCTCGCAGCCGGCCTACCTGCTCATCGACGAGCTGTCCCTGGGCCTGGCGCCGGTCGTGGTCAGCCGCCTGATCCCGGTGATCGCGGCGGTCGCCGGCCCGTGTAGCGTGCCAGAACTCGCGCAGAGCATCTGACCTGGGCTTCTACCCTCCGCACTCGTGCTCTTCGCCTCGCCTACCGCTCATGGTCCGGTTGTTCGGCCGGCTGGCGCTGCTCGCCCGCAGCGACACCTTGAAGGACGTCGAGATCTTGGTGCTGCGTCGTGAGGTCACGATCCTGCGTGGTCAGGTCGCCCGCCCGAAGCCGCACTGGGCCGACCGGGTCGGCCACTCACCTTCAGGTGGCCGGCGGCGGCCGGGGCTGACGAGGACGGCGGCGTGCTCGGGGAGGTGACCGTGGGCGTGACGGTGGCGGAGGGCGTGGCCGTGGCAGTGATAGCGGTCGGGGTCGCCGGTGTCGGAGAGACTGTCGGGGTCGTCGTGGGGGTCGGGGTCACTGTCGGGGTCGTCGTGGGGGTCGGGGTCACTGTCGGGGTCGGGGTTGCCGTTGGTGTCGATGTCGGGGTGGCGGACGGTGTCGGGGCGGGTGTTGTCGCGGCCGGGGACTGGAGCGGGCCGACGAGGCTGGGCCCGGTGATGTGGCGGCCGGTGAGCATCAGCGCGATCGCGAGCGCCGCCACGGCGGCGACGGCGATCACGCCGCCGGTCGCCATGCCCGTGGCGAATGCGTGGCGATCGCGCCGGTACTCGGTGCGGCGGCGCTCGCGTAGCCAGGCGGGGAGCGCGGCTCGGCGGGCGGCCCAGCTGTTGAACGGCGCGGCGGCCATGCCGAGCGTGGGCACGAACAGCAGGCCGGCCAGCAGCGGGCCGCTCAGCGTGCTTGTCTTGGTGAGCGCGCCGGCGATCCCGGCCGCGCCGAAGAGCGCGAGGATGGTCTCCGCCCAGTTGGCGCGCAGCGCGTGCCACCAGCTGGTCCGCTCGCTGGTCTTCGGGGTGCGCAGGAAGGTGGCCTTCTTGGCGAACAAGGCGAGCACCGAGGCGCGGGCTACCACGAGCGAGGTGGACTGCCAGATGAAGAACGCGCCGAGCGCGTCGCGCCAGGACGCGCCGGTGCTGCGGCGCAGCAGCGCGATCGCGCGGACTAGGCCGAGCAGGATGAGAACGGGGACGGCGGCGACAAGGAAGACCGTCAGCTTGCGGAAGAGCTGCCCGCCACCGGTCGCCAGGTTCGCCGCGCCGGCCAGCAGGAAGATCAGGAACAGCACTCCGAGCAGGTCGCCGTACCACTGCAGCGCGCCGGACAGGTACGACCAGCGCTGGCTGGCCGACAGGTGGTTCTTTCTCGTCTGCGGGCCGGGGAGCAGGGACTTCCAGTGCATGCGCAGCAGCTGGATCCCGCCGAAGCACCACCGGTACCGCTGGCCCTTGAGCGCCTCGAACGTCAGCGGCATGATCCCGCGGCCGCCGGACTCGTCGACCTGCATGCCGGACCAGCCTGCACGGAGCAGCCTGAGCGAGAACTCCGCGTCTTCGGTGATGCACCATTCGTTCCAGCCGCCGAGCTCGTCGAGAGCGACCCTCCTGATCAGGCCCATGGTGCCTGCGAAGATCGCGCCGTCGCGTTCGTTCCTTGAGGGCTGGGAGACGGCGAAGAAGTACTCGTAGGAGTAGTAGAGCCGCCGGTAGTAGCGGGCCTGCTGCCAGTCGCGGTAATCCTGCGGTGCCTGCACGAACCCGATCCACGGGTCGGCGAAGAGTGGCACGCAGTCACGCAGCCAGGCCGGCTCGACCTGGTAGTCGGAGTCGACAACGCCGATGATCTCGGCGTCCGGGTGAGTGAGGTGCCGTAGCGCGTAGTTGAGCGCGCCCGACTTGTAGCCGGGCCAGTTCTCCAGGTGCTTGAACGTGACGTGGTGCCGTCGGCACCACGACTCGACCGGGCGCCATAGCGACTCGTCGTCGGTATTGTCGTCGACGAGGACGATCTGCACCCGGGGATAGTCGAGCCGCAGCAGCGCGCGGAGCGTGTCGATGACCATGCCCGGCGGCTCGTTGTGCGCCGGGACGTGCACGCTGACCAGCGGCGGAGCGTTAACGGGCGCCGGGCCTACCGCCCGCAGCATCGCGGTGGGCACCCGCTGGCGCGGGTCAAGCGGGGCGCGCCTGCGGTGCCAGTGCTCTGTGCCGAGCGCGTCGCACAGTTCCCACAGGTAAGCGCAGGACATCAGCGCGGCGACCACCTCGAGGCACCACAGCAGCACGCCGCCAGCCGTGCTCGCCGCGCCGAGGTGGCTGGCGAAGGTCCACTCAAGCGCATACACCAGGTAGACCGCGAAGAGGAAAGTAGACGACGCCCAGCACAGGTGCGCCCGCGCCGACCAGTTCCTGGTGACCGGGAGCCAGAGCAGGCCGGCCACCACCAGGGCCGCTCCCCCGATGATGACGTTGACGTCCGTCGCCTTCAGCAGGTACAGCACGCCGGCCGCCGCGGCGGCGAGCACCGCGGACCCGGCCACAGCCAGGATGACCCGCCACGCCGCCGCCCAGGCGCCCGCGGCACGCTCATGGAGCCGGACCGGCAGGAAAAGCGCGGCGGAGCCGAGCAGCGCGGCGACGATCCCGGCAATGACCAGTGCCTCAAGCATGAAAGCCTCTCAGCGTCGGAAAGGTCACTTCCAGTCTGGTCCCGTACCGCCAGATGGAGATGTGCCGTAGGTCCCGATTTAATGACGCAATTTCCCGGTTTGGCGCGAGGCGGCCCGGCCAAGCGGCAGCCGCGACGCTCGGGCTCACGCGCCCAGGTACGTCGCCACCGCCGCGGTGAACGCCGCGAGGGCGTCCGGGTCGTCTTCGAGACGCCAGTCTTGGTGGTAAAGGCCCGCGTGCTGCGCCTCGTCGAACCAGACCACCCCGGCGAGACGCTCCCCGCGGACGCCCGCCAACAGCGCGTCGATCTGGCTCTCCCGGTCCGAGGTGGTGCCCACAGCGGTCTCGGCGATCAGCAGCGGTGCGCTGCTGAACCCGCGGATGTCCGCGATGGTCGAGCCGAACACCGAGCCGAAGGTATCCGTGGCCTGGTAGTAATAGCCGTCGACACCGGTCCAGCTGACCCACGCCGCGCCCGGCCACCACCGGCTCAGCGAGCTTGCCGCCCCTTCCCCTTCGATGGAGTTGACCGCCCACAGCCAGGTGACGTTGGCTGCTCCCGCAGCGCGGAAGACCCGCACGACGTGCCGCCAGGCCGCCACGAACGTCGCGGGCGGCGTGTGGCCGTCACCCCAGGAATACCAGTTGCCGTTCATCTCGTGCCCGAAGGACAAGATCACCGGATGGCCGAACGCGGCGACGGCGTCAGCGTAGGAGCGTAGGTAGGCGTCCGAGCCGCCCGCGGCGATGGAGGCAAGCATCACGCCGCTCGGCTGAAGCTGGACGAGCACGTAGGCGCCGTGGTCCCAGGCCGTCTGCGCGAATGACGTGCTGAACGGGTCGTTCCACGCCGAGTAGTACTCGACGATCCTGGGCTTGATGCCGGTCGCGCCGGTGAACTCCGTGATCTCCGACCAGCTGCCGGGAGATCCGGGTTCGTAGACACCGACCAGCGGGCCTGCCGGGGTGGGGACCGGCGTCAGGGGCTGCTGCGACCTCAGCGGGGTCAGGCATCCAGTGGCCGCCAGCAAGACAGTGGCGGCTACCGCCCCGCCCGTGAGCCTTCGCACAACGACGCCTCCACGCGCAGGAAACGCTACGACAATCTGACTTTATGAACAGCTGCGGCATTACCGCCGATGTGGTTAGCCTCGCCGTGCCGCAACGATCTGAAGCGATCGGCTTCCTCCTTATGAGGCCTGGCGGGGAAGATACCAGCCGCGGCCGCTGCTCTAGCCGACACCACCGGACGAGCAGCTGCGTGATCAGTATCCGAGCAGCCGTTCGCTTTCATCCGCTGAGTACCTGCCCGTCCGGGACGTGACGCGGACCGGCCACCCGTACGTCGCCCACGGCCACGACGCCCGCGCCGAAGGTGACGTCGCCGTCGACCTCGAACCGGCGGCAGCGGCGCAGCGACGGCGCCCCGGCAGGGAACCGCTGCTCGAAGTCGGGCAGCAGTTTGTAATAGTCCTTGTCCAGCGTGACGACGGGCCCCGGGCCCTCGAAGCTGGACCTCATCTGCCCGTCACTGGTGAGCTCGTAGGCGTCGGAACGCACGACCAGCAGGTCGTCCGTGGTCTTGACCGGGGCGAACCGCGAGCGGGGGACGTGGACCGCCCTGGCGCCCGGGATCGAGCCGATCGCCGCGCCCATCGCCCATTCGAGCTGGATCACCGGGGTGCTCGCCGGGTCGCGCGGGTCGACCCTCTCGCGGTTGACGATCAGCGGCAGCGCCGGTGCCGCCGGGTCGGCGGCCTGCAAGTTCCTGAGCGCGCGCAGGTCAATCCAGATGTTGTTGGTGTTGAACCAGCGCCACCGCTCGACGTCGGTGAACGAGGTATCGCCGTCGGGCACCTGCGCCGTCTCCCGCAGCACCACCCGGCCCCGGTAGCGGGCGAGGTGGCCGCCCTTGCGGTCGGCCGGCGTGCCGCGCACCGCCTCCAGCGCGAACGGCACCTGCTGCGCGGCCAGCCATGCGGCGATCCGGACGTCGGCGAGCGCGCCGAGGTTGTCGGAGTTGGACACGAAGGCGTAGCGCAGCCCGGCGCCGAGTAGGGCGTCGAGCGTGCCGGACGCCGCTAGCGCGGTGTAGATGTCGCCGTGCCCCGGCGGGCACCACTCCAGCTCCGGGTCGGCCGGCCACCGCACCGGCTGCAGGTCATCGGCACGGATCTTCGGCTGGCGGCCCTGCAGGAAATCCAGCGGCACGCCAGCTACCCGCAGGCCGTCGTAGCGGCGCAGCGCGTCCAGCGAGGGATCACGGGTGGCCGCGGAGTTCATTAGCACCAGCGGCAGCCGGGCACCGTACCGCTCGCGCAGGGCCAGCACCTGCGTAGCCAGCACATCAAGGAAGCGGGTGCCGGGCTTGACCTCCAGCAGCGACTTCGGCCCCGACAGGCCCATGCTCGTCCCCAGTCCGCCGTTGAGCTTGACGACTACCAGCCGGCCGAGCACTTCACGGGCCTGGCCGCGTGACGGCCCGGGCAGCTCGTCCAGGCACGGCAGGTCCCCAAGTGGCTCCAAAACCTCGCCCGGCAAGCCTCCGGCCTGGTGCTCACCCAACTGCAGCAGCCGCCTCCGCAGGGCGGCCAGCTCAGCGGCGCGGACGCCCCCGGCCTCGGCCTTGGCCAAGACAGCGGCGACATAGCCCGGCGTATTCACGCTTTGATTCTCCTATGAGCCGGGGCAGCCTCAGCGAAGCTGCCCCGGCACTAGGTGGGTGGCCGCCGGACTGGCCTGGCTGCTGGTAACGCCGCGCCCTCAGTGCCGAGCTGCGCACCAAACCGCGCGCGACGCTGCTTCAACCGGCTGAGGCGGCCGGCGCTCAGAATGGGGAGATCTGTATTCGCTGCGCGAGCACAGGAGGCGAGGATTGGGCAGTTATTCGTGGATCTGAACTCGCGGCGACCCGACGAATGGTCACGGCGCGTGATGGACTGCCAGATGGGCTGATTGGTCATCGCTTGTCGGGCCGGGAGGTCAGGTAGCCGGAGATCCGCTGCTAGGTTGTGCGGGTTTTCGGCGGCTCGGACCGGGCGGCGGACGTCCTTCAGGCCGGGCCGCAGTTCCATGACCGGCAGGGTGCGGGCGGCGGTGATGACCGCGGCGGCCTGGTCCAGGGTCAGGGACTTGGACGGCCGGCCGTGCTGGCCTTTGGGGGTGTCGGCCAGGGCGGCGACGTTGCGGGCGACCAGGTCGTTGGCTTCGGCGTGCCGGATGGCCCGCTTGAGCGCCAGGTGCCCCATCGTCACCGCGGCGGTGGAGTACCCGGCGGCCATCGCGGCCAGCGCCTGCCGCACGTCGGCCGCCGATCGTTCGCGGAGTTTCCGGGCGCCGATGACGCCTAGGATCGGCTCGAGCACGTTCTGGTTCTTCTTGACCGTCTTGGGGAGCGGCCCTCCAGCCCGCTGGCGAGCTAGTCTGCGGCGGCCTGCCGGACGGTGTAATGGGTGTAGCCGGCCTTGGGGGTGATGCCCTTGTCGAGCTGGAGGTGCAGGTCGCGGAGCTGTCCACCACGGCGGCTTTGGTCGTGCCGCCGACTTTGCAGCGGGTGCGCTTGCCGTCGCCGGCGTAGCCCCGGGTGATCTCGCCGCGCCACAGGCCCGGGCAGTGCCGGTGGCGTTCCGGGTCGCGGCGGCAAGAGCGTCGCTCCGGAAGTCCTGGAAGACCGGCTGCGCACACACTGGCTCATCGAGGACTGCGTCGTCGTCGGCGACCAGCGACCCTACATCGCTGCCCTCGTCACCGTGGACCAGGCGGCCTTCGCCCGGTGGAAGCGCCGGCAGGGCAAGCCGGCCAGCACGACCACCGGCGACCTGAGTCAGGACCCGGACCTGCTCGCCGCCGTCCGCGAGGCGGTGGACCAGGCGAACACGGCCGTATCACGCGGAAGCCATCAAGCGGTTCCGCATCCTGCCCGGCGCCTTCGCTGTCGGCGATGAGCTGACCCCGACCCAGAAGGTCCGCCGCGACCACGTGCTGGCCGAGTTCGCCGCCGAAGTCGAGGCCCTCTACTCCTGACCAGCCCCGCCCCCGCAGCACCCCGCCGGCCGGGACAGGCATCAGTACCCAGATCGCGGCGTGGGCCGACCGGCGGCCTGGCACCACGTGTCTTCGGGAAGCGCCGCCGGACGGGAGCCAGGCGGGAGGCACGGCGGGAGGGTGCGGGCAGGCCGCAGGCCCAGGTCCGCGTATCGTTGTGGATGGGTCGTCGAGCATCCACCCGGACAGGAGAAGTGATGACGCAGCCTTCCGGTGAGCGTGAGCGCCGGATCGTGGTGGGCGTGGACGGATCGGTCCCCTCGAAGGCGGCGCTGGCCTGGGCGGTCAAGCAGGCCAGGCTCACCGGCGCGGCGGTGGAGGCAGTGATCGCCTGGGAGTTCCCGGCAACCTACGGTTACCCGGTGCCCGTACCCTCCGGCATTGACTATGCGGGAATCGCCGCGGAGGTGGTCGCCGACGCCATCGCCGCAGTCTCCAGCCAGGGCGAGCCAGTCAAGATCAGATCGATGGTGGCGGAGGGCACCCCGGCTCGGGTGCTGCTGGATGCGTCAGCGGGAGCTGAGCTGCTGGTGGTCGGCAGCCGCGGGCACGGCGGATTCACCGAGGCCCTGCTCGGCTCGGTCGGCCAGCATTGCGTGCACCATGCCACCTGTCCCGTCGTGGTGATCCGCGACTCGGTGACCGGCCCCTGAAGCCCCGTGCCGCAGCCGGTCAGCCCGGGAGCACGTAGGGGCGGCTCGGCGAAGAACACCACGGCGGATTGCGTTTCCGGGATATCCGCGTAGGGCTCATGCGCAAGGTCCGCCGACATCAGGTCGTCGCGCTCCATCCACCATCACTCCTGGCGCCCACTCTCCAGGCCGGGGTGGCGGATATACCGTGAGGCCCGGCGGCGGATGCGTCGCTCCAGCAATTGGGCCTGGGTGGATGCCAGCCGCGGGCTCCGGGCGTGGGAGGCACGGTAGAACCGGGTTTTCGCCAGCTCCACCAATACCAGGTACAGCACCACCATCCCGGAGAGCAGGAGGAAGAAAGTGGCCGGCAGCGGCGTGAAGCCCAGCAGGTTCGCCAGACCGGTGTACGGCAGGACCGCGCCGACCAGCGCTGCCCCTGTCGGCACGAACAGCATTGGCATACTGGGCCGGCTCTTGAAGAACGGGATCCGCCGGGTCCGGATCACGTAAACGACGAGGGTCTGGGTGGCGATCGACTCGACGAACCAGCCGGTCCTGAACTCATCGTGGCCGGCGTGGAGCAGGGCGAGCATGACCCAGAAGGTAAGGAAATCGAAGATCGAGCTGACCGGGCCGAACACGGCCATGAAGTTCCGGATGAACTTCATGTCCCACGCCGCCGGACGAGCCAGCGCCTCGGCGTCGACCCGGTCGGTCGGGATCACCAGCTGCCCGGTGTTGTAGAGCAGGTTGTTGAGCAGGATCTGCGACGGCAGCATCGGCAGGAACGACAAGAACACCGAGGCGCCGGCCGCACTGAACATGTTGCCGAAATTCGAGGACGTGGCCATCAGGACGTACTTCATGGTGTTGCCGAAAATGCGGCGGCCCTCCATGACGCCTTCCGCCAGCACGCCGAGGTCCTTGTCGAGCAGCACCACGTCGGCGGCTTCCTTAGCTACGTCGGTTCCCGAGTCCACCGAGATGCCCACGTCGGCGTGATGCAGCGCCACCGCATCGTTGACCCCGTCGCCCAGGAACGCCACGTCCTTGCCCGTGCGCCGCGCGACCTTGATGATGCGCGACTTCTGATCGGGGCTGATCCGGGCGAACACCGTCGTGGTCCCGATCGCCGCCGCGAGCTGGTCATCGTCGAGCGACTCGACTTCACTGCCGCTGAGCACCCCCGCGCAGTCGACTCCGATCTGCGAGCACACCGAGGCCGCCACCAGGCCGTTGTCTCCCGTGATGATCTTGACTTCGACGCCCAGCCGTCGGAGCTGGGCGATTGCAGTGCCGGCATCGGCCTTCGGCCGGTCGGCGAAGGTCAGGAAACCCTCCAGCGTCAGCCCCTGCTCGTCAGCGGCGGTAAGGGCCTGGACGCCCTCAGCCGGGCGGGTAGCCACGGCCACGACCCGGGCGCCTCGGGAGAACAATGCCTCCATCGCCGACCGGGCGCCGGCCGGAACATTCAGGCACCGGCCCAGCACCGCCTCGGGTGCGCCCTTGGTGATCAAGAGCGGCCGGCCGCCAGTGCCCGTCACCAGCACCGAGGCCAGCTGCCGCTCGTGGTCGAAGGGTAGGACAGCTAGCCTGCGGTAGGCGCCGGCCGCAGCCGCGGCCCCGTGGCCCGCAGCTGCCCCGGGAGCCGACCACAGGGCCTGGTCCAGTGCGTTCCCTCCGACCGGTACCCCGGCAGTGACCGCGGCTTCGTTGCATACGAGCCCGAGCAGCAGCGGACGATCGCTGGCCCGGCCATCGGCATCCAGGGCCTGGCCGAAGGTAATCAGCCCATCGGTAAGCGTGCCCGTCTTGTCGGTGAACAGGATCTCGATGTTGCCCAGGTCTTCGATGGCGACCAGCCGCTTGACCAGCACCTTCTTCGCGGCGAGGGCCCGGGAGCCGGCGGACAGGCTCACCGTCACGATGGCCGGCATCATCTCGGGGGCGATGCCCACGGCGATGGCCAGGGAGAACAGCAGTGCGTCGATGAGGGGCCTTGACAGCGCTACGTTGATGGCGAAGATGAACGCCGTCAGCACGGCCGCCACCGCGAACAGGAAGCGCGAGAAACGCGACAGACCCGCCTCGAAGGCGGTCTGTGGCGGTTTCTCGGCCAAGCCCGCAGCGATCTGCCCGAAGGCTGTGCGGGCTCCGGTCCGGACCACCACGCCCAGGGCGGACCCCTGGTGGACGATCGTGCCCATGAAGGCGCAGCCCGACTGGTCCTGCGGCTCACGGACCCCGGCGGACGTCACCGCCTTAGCCACCGGCATCGACTCACCGGTGAGCACGCCCTCGTCGCACTCAAGCTCATCGACCTTCAGCAGCCGCAGATCGGCCGGGACGAGGGCGCCGATGCGAAGCGACACCACATCACCAGGTACGAGGTCCGTCACCGGGACCCGGGTCTCTTGCCCGTCCCTGCGGACCTCGGCCTCCTGCCGGATCTGGGCGCGGAGAGCGGCCATCGCCACCTCCGCCCGGTACTCGTTGAAAAAGCCCAGGCCGACACTCAGGGCAACGATTACCGCGATGATCAGCGCGTTCGTGCCGCCACCGGTCAGCCCCGACACCAGCGCCGCCCCGAGCAGGAGAATCAGGATCGGGTTGCGGGCCTGGCGGAGGAGCACGTCGGCCGCACGCACCCGATGCGTGCCGAGTGCGTTCGGCCCGAACTGCCCGAGCCGTTCCGCCGCATCTTCCGACGAGAGCCCAGCTGTGCTGCTTCCCAGCCGCCCGAGCACCTCATCAGGCGACAGGCCGGCGGCCTCCGCCGAACCCAGCTCGTCCGGCGAGGCGCGCGCGACCGTGACCATGGAAGCACCATCACCGCATCGGCTCGCTCCCGCCAGGGCCATTGGTCATGACCGCGGCCCGCACTCACGCACCGGAACCGCCGTCGGCTAGCGCTCCAGGTGGCGGCCCCAAGCGAGGTCGCGAGTACCGGGCAGCGCGCCTCGGCTGTGCGCAGCATTCGCCGGAGGGGGATAAGGCACTAATGACCGGATGGCGAGACCCTTAGTCCCTGCCGGGCGGCCGTCATCTCGGCGCACCCTGGTCAGGGTGTATCCCTGGAGGCGATAACGATGCAGAGCACGAGTCACCTCCGCGCCGGGAAAGGCCTGCGGACGCGGCTGGGACGGCCTGGAGCGGCCGGTCTCCAGGCCAGTGCGGCGCCCGCGCCCGGCTTCGCCGCGATCGACGCGTATATCCGCAGGCAGATGAAAGATGCTCGCATCCCGGGACTGGCGCTCGGTATCGTCCACGACGGCCACCCTGTGCACCTGCGAGGCTTCGGCAGGGCTGATGACTCCGGGCGGGCGTTCACACCGCAGACACCTTCCTTTCTTCATCGGGTCGAACTCCAAATTCTTCACCGCCCTGGCGGTCATGCAGCTAGCCGAGGCCGGGAAGGTCGATCTAGATGCGCCGGTCCAGCACTACATACCGTGGTTCCGGGTGGCCGATCCGGACGCGTCCGCGCTGATCACCGTCCGTCACCTGCTAAATCAGACCAGCGGCCTGACCGAGCGCGCCGGCCGCGGAGCCACGCTGGCGGCTGGGATGCACCCGCTGGAACCCGCCGTCCGGGCGCTTGCCACGACCGGGCTGGCCCGGTCCCCCGGCGCGGCGTTTGAGTACTCCAACCTCAACTACACCACGCTGGGGCTGGTCGTGGAGATGGCGGCCGGAGAACCATTCGACGCCTACCTGAAGACGCACATCTTCGAGCCGCTGAACATGCACCACACCTACACCGCCATCGAAGACGCCCAGCGCGACGGGCTCGCGTCCGGCTACCGGTACTGGTTCGGGTTCCCGGTCGCCTTCGACGCGCCCGGGCACGGCGGCACCGTTCCGGCCGGCGGCATCATCTCCACAGCCGAAGACATGAGCCGCTATCTGGCCATGTACCAGGGCGGGGGCCGCTACCGCGGCCAGGTGGTGCTCTCCCCGGCCGGCATCGACCAGATGATGCAGCCGGGCCCGCCGCAGAAACGTGGCGCATTTGCCGGCGCAGGCTACGGCATGGGCTGGTTTACCGGCCCATGGGGCGGGGTGGACGCGTCATACCATCCCGGCGACGAACCCGGCGCTCATGCTGGCATGGTCCTGGTACCGCAAGGGAACTGGGGCGTCATCGTGCTGTTCAACGTCGGTATCCACGGCGGCGCGTTGCCGGGGCTGCTGGCGATCGAGCAAAGCGTGACCGGGATGGTGGCCGGCGGGACAGTGACAGACACCGGTATCGGCGCCTTGTACGCCGGGTTCGACGCCGCCGTGGCAGTCGCCCTGGCTGCCGAGGGCTGGTCGCTGGCGCGGCTGGCCCGGCGGCCCGGCGTTGAGGCGCAGGGTCGCTGCCGGGCCCTGCCCCTGCTGTGGGAGTTCGGTATCCCGGCGGCCGTAGCCGTAATGCCGACGGCACTGTTCAAGGTGAACTGGAAGGGGCTGTTCCTCTACGGCCCGGACATGAGCTGCGCGCTGGGCCGGAATCGGCGGGCTCTCCGCCCTCACCGGACTCCTCCGGGTAATCAAAACCGGACAATCGGTACCCAGTCGGCCGCCAACACGCCAGATACCTGCAACGACCCGGCGCCGGTGACGACCGGCCGTCAGCGGGGAGCCAGCGGATATCGCGCACCCGCTCCCAGGTCGACGGTGACGCTCTGTCACTGCTACGGGCCTGTGCCGTGCCAAACCTGCACATGGGCGCTGAGGTGGTGTTTCTCGCGGTCATAAGCCTTGCTCTGCGGTACTGGCTGATCAGGCGGTGGACGACCTGCCTGCGCGTGGTCCGGGTGGTCATATCGATCGGCTGGCCGGATTCATGCAGCGGAGGTCGTTGTTCCCGCGACTGGTGCGGCCGATGCTCGTTGTCGTGCCGCGCGTACTCGGCCAGGATCCGCCGGAGGTGTCGTTCGCCGTGGATCAGCAGGTGGTCAAGGCACTGGCGCCGCAGTGTTCCCGCATACCGTTCCGCAAGGGAACTTGCCCGGGGCGACCGGGCCGGCGCCTTGATGATCCGCGCGCCGTTGCCGGTGACCACGTCGTCGAACGCCGCCGTGAACGTGGTGTCGCGATCGCGGATCAGGAAGCTGAACTTGCCGGCGCGTTCACCCAGATCCATGAGCAGGTTACGGGCCTGCTGGGCGGCCCGCGGCCCGGTGGGGTGCGCGGTGACGCCCAGGATGTGCACGCGGCGCGTCTGGATCTCTATCACGAAGAACACGTACAGGCGGTTGAGGAACACGGTGTCAGCGTGCAGGAAATCGCACGCCAGGATCCCGGCTGCCTGGGAGGTCAGGAACTGCCGCCAGGCCGGTGATGCCCGGCGTGGTGCGGGTGTGAGCCCGGCTGCGGCCAGGATCCGGCGGATGGTTCCTGCGGCGATGCGGTACCCGAGGCCGGCGAGTTCGCCTTGGCTGCGCCGGTGTCCCCACCGCGGGTTCTGCCTGGCCAGCTGCTGGACTAGCGCACGGATCTCCGCCGGGACCGG
Organism: uncultured Actinomycetes bacterium; assembly: GCA_963795795.1. Lineage (GTDB taxonomy): Bacteria > Actinomycetota > Actinomycetes > Streptosporangiales > Streptosporangiaceae > Palsa-504. Next base: position 109,368 of record CAWCJS010000016.1, read on the forward strand.
CGGGCGTCCGGTGGTATTGGGGTAGGTCCATGTGTTCTTGACGATGCGCCGGTGCCAGGCGAGCAGGGTGCCGGGTGTCACGATCCGGTGCAGCCGCAGGTGCCCGGGCAGCAGCCGCGCCAAGGCTGCGATCACGGCACGGTCAGCCCAGTTCGGCTTCGGGTGGGCGACCTGACGGCGCAGGACCGCGACCTCGTGCCGCAGCACCAGGATCTCCGCGTCTTTGGACATGTCGCTGCGCGCGAGCAGCGTCAGCCAGCCGAACCGCCGGACCATGAGCAGGTAGGCGAGACGGAAGAGCACGAGTGCCGAGGATAGAAGCCCAGGTCAGATGCTCTGCGCGGGTTCTGGCACCCCACAGGATACGACAGGCCCGCTGATCCGCGAACCGTTGATGTGATAGCCCGGACCGCGCAGCCCGCCGGGCTCTCTCAACCTGATATTGCGCGCGGGCCGCGGCGCAGCTGGGCCGCTTAGAAGCTGACCTGGCGCCAGGTCAGGCCGCCGTCCTCGGTGAGTATCAGCTGGCCGACGAAGCCCCTGGTGGCCGGGCCGTGGATGGCCACTCCGTCGCTGGCCGTGGTGAAGCCGAGGTCGGCCCAGCCTTGCCCGCCGTCGGGCTCGGTGACGGCCGTCTGCCAGCGCGCGGCGCCGTTACCGGAGTAGTCGAGCCAGCTCGCGGCGCTGGCCGTGGCGATCACCAGCTGGCTCGGGTTGGCCGCCGCGATGGTGCCGCCGTCGCCCGCGGTGCCGGGCATGCCCGCCTTGACCCACGTGGTGCCGAGCTCGCTGCCGATGTAGACCGTCTTGACGGTGTGTCCCGTGAACCCCTGGCCGGTGCACAGCAGCGCCAGCCCGTCGGGCGCGATCACCGCGACGGAGGACTCCTGTGTGATGGCCGCCGTGGTGCACGGGGTGACATGCCGTGTGATCGTGATGCCGCCGTTACTGGTGACCATGACATCGATGCCGTCGAGCACCGCGGCCACGCCCGCCTGCGTGGCGATGAGGTCGGTGGCGTCGGTGATGCCGGCGATACGCACGGCAGTGACCTGGCTCCACGCGCCTCCGGCCAGCGGCCGGCGCAGCAACGTCCCGGGCTGGGCGCAGCCGCCCTGAGCCGAGCAGGTGGCCGTCAGCGCCAGCACCTGCCCGTCGATGGTGGCCAGGGACAGGATCGAACCGCCAGGGTAGGCGGCGCTGGTCCAGTGCTGCCCCCCATTGGTCGTCTCCCACAGTCCGTTACCGAACACAAATCCGTGCTCAGGCGTCGCGAAGCGGATGCCCCACACACCGGTTCCGCCGGGCGCGGAAAGCGGGACTACCGGCGCCGGGAGCCCGCGCCAGCTCACGCCACGGTCAAGCGTGCGGACGATCGACGTGCACACCGCGTTCGAGCAAGGCGCCGTACCGAGGACGAAGGCTTCCTGCGTCGAGACGAACGTGACCGACGTCGCGGTGAAGCCGCTCGGGACCGGCCCGCCCCGGGGCGCCGGGGTCATCGGCTGCCGCGGGGTGACCGACGGTGCCGTCGGCGGTGCCTGGCTCGACGGCGCCGTCGGCGCGTGCGGCGACGCGCAGCCGGACAGCGCGAAGCCGGTCACCAGCACACCGGAAAGAACCGTGAAACCCATCTTGGCCCAGGGCACGTGGAGCGCTCCCATCGAACTCACCTTCTTCTGATCGACTTCCGGGCGGCGACGTAGACGGGCAGCGCAATCGACAGCAGGTTGGCGGGGGAGACCACCCACGTCAACCTGGAGCGGCCCCGCATCAGCAGACCGGCCAGCAGGGCTAAAGGCATATTCTCAGCGTGCTGACTGAAGCGGCCGGTTGCCCAGGGACCGAGGTCCCGCGCAGAGCGCCATCCGGCCCGAACCGTGAGCCTGCCCCGGTCACCGTCACGTCGATCCGTTCAGGAGAAAAAGCGCCAGCGCGGAGACCACCACCCAGCCGAGCGGGCGCAGCCGATCTGGGCACCTCAGGTCCTCGTGAAAGGACGAGGCCCGGTCTGGCGGCCGAATCTCCACGCCTCAGCATCGCGCCGTATAGCGGCGGACGGTATGGCCGAAAGTCACCAGGAAACTCGCCGCGCAGCTACAGCCAGGCCGGAACTGCCGACCAGGGGTGGCGCAGGTTGTAACCAGCGCGAAACGCTCTGAGCTGCCAAGGGCTCGCGCCTCCCAGCAGTCCTGGCCAGGCGCCCGTGACCCCGGACCTTCGGCCCTGGTGCAGACGCCCAGGCCGGCGGGACGCTAGTGTCCGCAATCCTGCCCGGGCCGGGCTTTCGCAGGCCAGGGCGGGACGCTAGTGTCCGCAATCCTGCCCGGGCCGGGCTTTCGCAGGCCAGCCGGAATCACCTGCTGCCGACAGCCGTGATCTTGCGCCGGACCCGTTAATGCCGTTGACTGGAGCTGCGGCCTGGCCGGTCCGGACCATGTGCTTACCCCGTCGCTCTTATCGGCGACAGCAGGAGAGCTAATGGGCGGGCGAATCGATGTCCGGGCGGATGCGGCCATCGGCGGGACGGCCGGGGCCCGGCGGGAATGGCCCGGGCTGCGGCAGATACCCCCCCGGCGACCTGGTGCCGCTGCCGGGAACGGTCTTTGCCCGGGCGCTCTGCCGCGGGAGGCCGGCCGGTGCGCCCCCGATGGGGAGCAAGGATGACCGCCCTGGCAGGTGAGCCCGGTCCGGTGCCGCCCGCTGCGCAGGGGCCGGGCGGCGCGGGTGCTGCGGACGCGCCGGGCGGGCTGGGTTTTCCTGACGTACCGCGGCTGGAACTGGATCAGCTGCTGGTGCAGCTGAGGGACCGTGCTGATGACGTGCTGGCCACCCAGGCGCGGCTGCGCGGGCTGCTGCGCGCGAATGCCCTGGTGGCCGGCGAGCTGAGCGCGCCGGCGGTGCTACGGCAGATCGTGGGGGCGGCCCGGGACCTGCTCGGCGCCCGGTACGCGGCACTGGGCGTGCTGGGCCGCGACGGCGGGCTGGAGCAGTTCGTGCACGCCGGCATGGACGGCGAGCTGGTCGCCACGATCGGCGACCTGCCCAGGGGCCGGGGGATCTTGGGCCTGCTGATCAGCGAGCCGGTCCCGATCCGGCTTGGTGACCTGTCCGCTCATCCGGCGTCGGCAGGGTTCCCGCCAGGACACCCGCCGATGGCCGGCTTCCTCGGTGTCCCGGTCCGCATCGGGGAGGAGGTCTTCGGCAACCTGTACCTCACCGAGCGCTCCCGGGGCGGAGAGTTCACCGCAGAAGATGAACAGCTGGCGATCGCGCTCGCTGCGGCGGCTGGCGCGGCGATCGCTAACGCTCGGCGGTTCGCTGAATCCGAGCAGCGCCGCCGCTGGCTGGACGCCTCCGGCGACCTGGTACCGCTGCTGCTATCCGGTGAGGCGGGACAGCAGCACGCGCTGATTACCCGGCACGCCGCGGCCGCCGCGGCGGCGGACTTCGCCGCGCTGGCCGTGCCCCACGAGGCGGACGAGGTCATCGTCACAGGCGTCACCGGCGAGCTCACCGGAGGCATGATGAACCGGACGTTGCCGCTGGTCGGCTCGCTGACTGGGCAGGCGATCCGCACCGGCAAGCCCCGCCTGGTCACCGGCGAGGACCGCGCAGCGGCCGCCGCCGAACTGGCCGCCGATATCGGACCGCTGATCGTCGTGCCGCTGGCAGCGGGCGAGCGGGTCCGCGGTGCGCTGCTGCTGGGCCGGCTGGCCGCACGCCCGGGATTCACCGAGACAGACCTGGACATGGCCGCCTCCTTCGCCGGCCACGCCGCGGTGGCCATGGAACTGGCCCGGGCCCGCGCCGACCAGATCACCCTGGCCCAGGCAGAAGACCGCGACCGGATCGCGGGCGACCTGCACGACCATGTCATCCAGGAACTGTTCGCCCTCGGCATCAGGCTCCAGGGCCACGCGGCGCGCACCGACCCGGTCACGGCGGAGCGGGTCAACGGCTATGTCGACACCCTCGACGAGATCATCAAGAAGATCCGCACCAGCATCTTCGGGCTCCAGCAGCCCCGCCAGGCCCCCGCCAGCCTGCCCGCCCGTCTGATGGAGATCATCGACGAGCACGCCCCGCAGCTCGGCTTCACCGCCGGCATCAGCTTCGCCGGCCCGCTGGACCCGGGCCCGGACCAGACACTGGCGCACGACATCCTGGCCGTCACTCGCGAAGCCCTGTCTAACTGCGCCCGGCACGCCCACGCCACCGCCGTCAGCATCTCCCTGATGCTTCAGGACGAGCTGATCACCCTCGACGTCACCGACAACGGCCGCGGCCTGGGCACACCCGCCCGTTCCAGCGGCCTTTCCAGCATGCGCCGCCGCGCCGAACGCAACCGCGGGACCTTCCAGCTCACCACCCCCGCAAACGGCGGCACCCGCCTGACCTGGACCGCCCGCACCACCGCTTAACCCCGGCCACGGCACGTCCGGTCCATCAGTCACTCAGCGCTACCTGGCACTTGGTGGCTGGCATGCGGGAACCGGCTGCCGGCCAGTTCGCGTTGACCTGCCTGGGTGTGGCCTTTGGTCCCTTGTGGCCGGGCGCGTTGATGCTCTTCAATGGAGACGGTGCGTGTCTGCTCACTCGAGCCACAGGACGTCTACGGGGCCCTGCGGAGTTCTCCTGTCGGCCTGCAAGCTGCCGAGGTCGCGCTTCGGCGTGCTGAGGCCGGGCCCAACTCCTTGCCCCCGGCCAAGCCGCGCTCGGTGCTCAAGGAGCTTGCCGCCCAGTTCGCCAACATGTTCGCGGTCGTCTTGATGGTGGCGTCGGGACTGACGTTCCTGATCTATGTGCTGAGCGCGCCGAGGGTCGCGGCGAATCTCGAGCTTGCGATCGGCATCTTGGGCGTCGTGCTCCTCAACGCCATGATCGGCTTCGTCCAGGAGCACGCCGCCGAGCGGACAGCTCAAGCGCTGCAGGCGATGGTGCCCGCTCTGGCGAGGGTGCTCCGGGACGGCGAGCTCACCGAGATACCCGCCGCTGAGCTCGTCCCCGGCGACGTCGTGGTGCTCGACGCCGGGGACGCGGTCTCGGCCGATTGCCGCCTCGTCGAGGTGCGCGAACTCGCCGTGGAGATGGCGGCTCTGACCGGGGAGAGCCGGCCGTCCGGCCGGGTGGCGGAGGCAGCCGGCCCCGACGTCGAGGTCGCCGAGGCACGCAACTGCGTGTTTATGGGCACGTCCGTCGTGAGCGGCGGCGGCAAGGCGGTCGTGTTCGCGACGGGCCTGCAGACCGAGTTCGGTCGGATCTACCGGCTCACTGCAGAGGTTCCCCAGGAGGCGAGCCCGCTCCAGCGCCAGGTCTCGACGATGGCCCGGCGGGTGTCGTTCGTCGCCATCGGCGCCGGGATAGCGGTATTCGCACTGCGGGCCCTGGCCAGCCATACCATCACGGGGTCGTTCGTCTTCGCGCTGGGCGTCATGGTCGCCCTGGTACCTGAGGGACTGCCCGCGACGATGTCGGTCTCGCTGGCGATCGCCGTCCGCCGCATGGCCCGGCGGCATGCGCTCATCAAGCGGCTCACGGCCGTCGAGGGGCTCGGGTCCACGACGGTCATCTGCACGGACAAGACCGGCACGCTCACCAAGGCGGAAATGACCGCGCAGGTCGTGTGGGAGTCCGGGCGCCATCATGCGATCTCCGGCGTCGGGTACGCTCCAGCCGGCGAGGTCACCGACCCCGGGCCCGCGCGCGAGGTGCTGCGAGTCGGAGCCCTGTGCTGTGATGCCCGCCTGCTTGCCCCGGACCCCGTCCGCGCGCTCGGATGGCGGATCCTCGGGGACACGACCGAGGGAGCGATCCTCGTCGCGGCCCAGAAGGCCGGGCTGGATCTGGTCGCCGAGGAAGAGCTGTCGCCCCGGGTGGCCACGTTTCCGTTCGACGCCGACCGCAAGCTCATGACGACGGTGCACCGGATCGGCCCCGATCGTCACGAGGCGTACGTGAAGGGGTCACCTCAAGCGGTGCTCGAGCGGACGACGGCAGCATGGCGGGACGGCGGGGAGGTCCCGGCCACCGAGATGCTGCGCGCACGGGTGACCGCGGCGAACGATGCAATGGCCGCCGAGGGTTTGAGGGTCCTGGCCATCGCCCGGAGGGTCGTCACCGGTGACCGGCCCCGCCAGGACGAAGCCGAGTCCGGCCTGACCCTGCTCGGGCTTGTCGCCATGTCCGATCCTCCGAGGGCCGAGGTCGTGGATGCGGTTGCGGCATGCGGGCAGGCCGGCATCCGCATCTACATGGTGACCGGCGACTACGGCTTGACTGCCGAGGCGATCGCCCGCAAGGTGGGAATCGTCACCAAAGGTCCCGTCAGGATCCTGTCGGCCGCGGATCTGGACGCGATGACCGGCGATCAGCTCGCGGACATGACCGAATCCGGCGAGCAGCTGATTTTTGCCCGTGTGCGCCCTGAGCACAAGATGCGGATCGTCGGCGCCCTGCAAAGTCGCGGCGAAGTCGTCGCGGTGACCGGTGACGGCGTCAACGACGCGCCCGCCTTGAAGCGGGCGAGCATCGGCGTCTCGATGGGCGAGGGGGGTACCGACGTCGCCCGGGCAGCTTCGGTGATGATCCTTCTCGACGACTCGTTCGCCTCCATCGTCGCCGCAGTCGAGCTGGGGCGCGCGGTGTTCCAGAACATCAGGAAATTCCTCATCTACCTGTTCAGCCACAACCTGGCGGAGCTCGCCCCGATCCTCGCGGCCGTCTTCGTCGGATTCCCGCTCGTGCCCTTGAGCGCGCTGCAGGTGCTGTCGATCGACCTCGGGTCAGACGTCCTTCCTGCTCTGGCGTTGGGTGCCGAGCAGCCCGAACCCGGCATCATGTCCCGCCCGCCGCGGCCGCCTGCCGAGCAACTGTTCAACTGGGCTGTCGTTCGCCGGTTCTGTTTCCTCGGGACGATTCAGTCATGCGGCGTGGTGTTCGCGTTCTTCTGGAAGATCCACAGTGCCCATATCCCCTTCGACGCGTTCACGTCGGCCAACCCGACGTACCGGCAGGCGGTCACGATGACTCAGGCGGGCATTGTCGTCAGCCAGTTCTTCAACAGCTTCGCTGTGCGTAGTGACGAGCAGAGCATCTTCAAGATCGGCCTGTTCTCCAACCGGCCGCTGATCGCGGCCGAATGCATCAGCCTCGGATTCATCGCCGCCGTATCGTATGTCCCCGCGTTGCAGTCCGTCTTCAACACGGCGCCGCTGCGGCCGGGCGACTGGCTTCTGCTCTTCGCCTGGGGAGCGCTGCTTCTGGCATGTGAAGAAGCCCGCAAGGCGTGGCGGCGCTCGCGCAGGCGCCACGGCCAGCCGCAAAGCCCTATGGTCATGCCGGGGCCCGCCGGCGCAGAGGCCGGTGCGGGACGAGAGCTTAGCCAGGCGGCGAACCCCAGGCCCGCAGCGAGCTGGCCAGGTTTAAAGAGGGAGGTCTGATGCAAGTCGTCATCATGGGGTGCGGCCGGACCGGCTCGGCTCTCGCGTCCCGGCTCGAAGCGGAAGGAGACGGCGTCACCCTCCTCGATCCGGACGAGAGCGCCCAGAACCGCCTGCCCGCTGGCTTCAAGGGACGGTTCATCCATGGCAGTGGAAGCTCGCGCTTGCTGCTGGAGGAAGCCGGCATCGCCCACGCCGAAGCGTTCGTCGCCCTCAGCCCGATCGACAGCGCCAACATCGTCGCCACGCGCACCGCCCGGGACTTCTACCGCGTGCCGCGAGTGTTCAGCCGTCTCTGCGACCCAGCCCGGGCGCCGATCTACACCGAGCTCGGCATCGCGGCCGTCGGTTCCGTCCAGACCAACGTCAACCGGGTGCACCACCTCCTCCATCACCGGGGGCTGGAGCCTGAGCTCACCTTCGGCAACGGCGAGACGATGCTGGTCCGCTCGTTCGTTCCCGGCTATCTCGCAGGCAGGCGAGTCGCCGAGCTGAACGTCCCCGGCGAGATCCAGGTCGTAGAGATCAGTCGTGCCGGCCACTCGTCGGTGCCGGAGGGGACCTCGATGCTCCAGCCGGATGACTTCGTGAGCTTCATCGTCGCGTCCGGATCGCTCGGCCGCTTGCGGAGCTTCCTCGATGCGACGGGGCACTGATGCGAATCATCGTCGCCGGCGGCGGGACCATCGGCCTGCAGGCCGCGCAGAGGCTGAGCTCGGACGGCCACGACGTCACGATCATCGAGCTGAGCGCCACGAGGGCCCTGGGGCTCAGACAACTCGGCCTCACGGTCGTGCGAGGTGATGCCGCCGTTCTTCCCGCGCTTGAGGCAGCGGGCGCGCTGCGCGCCGAGGTTCTCGCGGCCTGCACCGGCACGGACGAGGAGAACCTATTGATCTCCTTTGTTGCCAAGCGGCATTTCGCGATCGGTCGTGTCGTCGCCCTCGTGAATAACAGCGAGGACGCCTGGTTGTTCGATGAGTCCTGGGGCGTCGATGCCGCGCTGTCGCCCACGTCCGCGCTGCTCAGCCTGATCGAGCAGGAGCCGAGAGCGAGCCAGGCCTGGCCGCGGGACGAGAGAAGTTAAGCTGACTCTGGCCGTGACCGGAGCGGCGGCGAGCACGGGGAGGCCGTGATGCACCCTGATGAGGATTCGGAGCTCCAGCCGTCTGGCCAGGTTGTGGTGGTCGATGTCGACGGGCTTCCCGCGTTGTTCGACGCGCTGCGCGGCCGGGGCGACCCGTGCATCTCCTGCGCGACCCATTTCCTCGATCTCACGGTGGATCGCGCCTGACGCTGGCGCGGACCGGCTGGCGACGGGACCTCGCTACCACGGGACGCCATTGGCGCCGCGCAGCGCGCGGACATAGCCCGCGCGTTCGTAGGCAGCCTGATCAGTGTCCGCGGGCACAGCGAGCATTCCGCGCAGGTCGCTGACCGAGGTGTATCCCTTGCGGGCCATCCATTCTGACAAGCCATCGAGCAGGATGGCGGCGTGCTGGGGTCCGTGCCGGATCAGCGCGGACGCGGTCATCACGACGTCGGCTCCGGCCAGGAGGTACTTGACCACGTCGGCTGGCCCCTCGACGCCGCTGGTCGCCGCGAGTGAGGCATGGACCTGCCTGCGCAGCAGGGAGATCCAGGTGCGCGGCAGCCTGGCCTCAGCCGGGCTGGACAGGTCCACACCGGGCAGCACGGCGAGGGTCTCGGGGTCGATGTCCGGCTGAAGGAACCGGTTGAAGAGCACCAGGCCGTCGGCGCCGGCCTCGTCCAGCCGCAGCGCGATCTCCCCGGGAGAGCTGAACTGCGGGCCGAGCTTGACCGCCACCGGCACGGTCACCGCGTCTTTGACCCGGCACAGGATGTCCACGTGCCGTTGCTCGACCTCGCGGCCCGTTATGCGTGGGTCGGCTGCGATGTAGTAGATGTTCAGCTCGATCGCCGCGGCGCCCGCGTCCTGGATCGCTCGCGCGTAGCTGGTCCAGCCGCTGTGCGTCACGCCGTTGAGGCTGCCGATCACCGGGATGTCCACGGTCCCGGCCGCGCGCTCAAGCAAGCTCAGGTAGCGGCGCGGGCCCGTATCCTCATCCGCTCCGGCCGGGAAGTAGGACAGCGATTCGGCGAAGCTGTCGGTGCCAGCGTCGGCGAGCCGCGCGTTCCGCTCCGCTTCCCGGCGCAGTTGCTCCTCGAACAGGGAGAAGAGCACGATCGCGCCGACCCCGGCGCCGGCTAGCCGCCGTACGCCGTCGAGGGTGTTCGAGAGCGGGGACGCAGAGGCGACGAGCGGGTTCCGCAGCGCCAAGCCCAGGTAGCGGGTCGAGAGGTCCATCAGCGCTCCTTCCGCGCATCGGCGGGGAACCGGTGCGCGCCGCGGGTCGCCATCTCCTCGTAGGTGTCCCAGCGCTGGTCGACCGCTTCCTGGGCCAGGATGCCCAGCCGTTCTGCCTCAACCGGGTGGGTATTGGCGAGCGCGCGGTACCGAAGCTCCCGCTGGGTGTAATCGGCCAGCGCGATGCGCGGTCTCGGCGAGTCGAGCAGGAACGGGTTGCCGCCGGCCGCGCGCACCAGCGGGTCGTACCGGATCAGCGGCCAGTAACCGCTGGCCACGGCGCGGTACTGCTGGCCGAGCCCGTCGCGCATCTCGATGCCGTGCGCGATGCAATGGCTGTAGGCGATGATCAGTGACGGTCCGTCGTAGGCCTCCGCCTCGCGGAAAGCGCGCAGGGTCTGCTGCGGGTCTGCGCCCATCGCCACGCGGGCCACGTACACATAGCCATAGGCGATCGCCTGCAGCGCGATGTCCTTCTTCGGCGTGGTCTTGCCGGACGCGGCGAACTTGGCGACGGCGCCGAGCGGCGTGGCCTTGGAGGACTGGCCGCCGGTGTTGGAGTAGACCTCGGTGTCGAGCACCAGCACGTTCACGTTCCGCCCGCTGGCCAGGACGTGGTCGAGGCCGCCGGACCCGATGTCGTAGGCCCAGCCGTCCCCGCCGACGATCCATACGCTGCGCCGGACCAGGTGATCGGCCACGCTGCGCAGGTCGGCGGCAGGCCCGTCAGCCTGCTCGAGGCCATCGAGCCGCCGCCTCAGCGCGGCCACCCTTTCGTGCTGCGCGCGCAGTTCCGACTCGGTGAGCTGGGCCGCGCCGAGGATCTCGTCCGCCAGGCCGGCGCCGATCGCGTCCCGCAGCTCCGCAAGCCGCCGCCGGGCCAGCTCGGTGTGCCGGTCGGCCGCCAGCCGGAACCCGAGGCCGAACTCGGCGTTGTCCTCGAACAGGGAGTTCGACCAGGCCGGGCCGCGTCCGTCGGGACCGGTCGTCCACGGCGTGGTGGGCAGGTTCCCGCCGTAGATCGAGGAGCAGCCGGTGGCGTTGGCGACCATCAGCCGGTCGCCGAACAGCTGCGAAAGCAGCTTGATGTACGGTGTCTCGCCGCAGCCGGCGCAGGCGCCGGAGAACTCGAACAGCGGCTGCAGGAACTGCGTGCCGCGCACGGTGCCGAAGTCCACCCGGGACCGGTCGGCCACCGGCAGCGTCTCGAAGAACGCGATGTTGTCCCGCTCGGCGTCCGCCAGCGGCTCCCGAGGAGCGAGGTTGATTGCCTTGCGTGCCGGGTCTCCTGGTGCCCCGACCGGGCACGCTTGCACGCATAGCTCGCAGCCGGTGCAGTCCTCGACGTACACCTGCAGCGTGAAGCGGGTGTCCGGGAGCCCGCGGGCATCCAGCGGAGCCGACCGGAAGGCCGGGGGCGCGCCGGCGAGCAGTGACTCGTCGTAGTAGGTGGACCTGATCACGCTGTGCGGGCACACGAAGCTGCAGTTGCCGCACTGGATGCACAGGTCCGGATCCCATTGCGCGACCAGCTCGGAGATGTTGCGCTTCTCATACGCCGCGGTGCCGCTCGGATAGGTGCCGTCGACCGGAAGCGCGCTGACCGGCAGGTCGTCGCCGCGTCCGGCCATCATCGCGGCGGTAACGGTGCGGACGAACTCCGGCGCGCTGGCCGGCACGACCGGAGGCAGCTCCCGGGTGGATGTCACCCGGCCGGGCACCTCGATCTGGTGCAGTCCCGCCAGCGCGCTGTCGACGGCGGCGTGGTTCCGCTCGACCACCTCGGCGCCACGGCGGCCGTAGGTCTTGGCGATCGCCGACTTGATCTTGGCGATCGCCTCCTCGCGGGGCAGCACGCCCGAGATGGCGAAGAAGCAGGTCTGCAGCACGGTGTTGGTCCGCCCGGCCAGGCCGGCCTCGCGGGCGATCCGGCCGGCATCGATCGCGTACACGTCGATCCGCTTGGCGAGGATCTTCTCCTGGACCGGGCGCGGGAGCGCATCCCAGACCTCGTCCGGTGGCTGCCGGCAGTCGAGCAGCAGCGTCGCTCCTGGTGCCGCCAGGCCCAGCACGTCGACCCGGTCCAGCAGGCCGAAGTGATGGCAGCCGACGAAGCCGGCCTGCCGCACCAGGTACGGCGCGCGGATCGGCTGCGGCCCGAAACGCAGGTGGGACACGGTCTGCGAGCCTGACTTCTTCGAGTCATAGACGAAGTACCCCTGGGCGTTCAGGTTCTCCTCGGCCCCGAGGATCTTGATCGTGTTCTTGTTCGCGCCGACCGTTCCGTCCGAGCCGAGGCCGAAGAAGACCGCGCGGACCATACCGGGCGGCTCGACGTCCAGCGTCGCGTCATACGGCAGGCTCAGGCCGGACACGTCGTCGGTGATGCCGATCGTGAACCGGCGCCGCGGTCGCTCGCGGGCCAGTTCCGCGAACACCCCGGCGACCATGCCGGGGGTGAGCTCTTTGGAGGACAGGCCGTAGCGGCCGCCGGTCACCAGGGGCATTACGGTGCGCTCACCGCCGGTGTGCGCCTCGGCCAGCGCGGCGACCACGTCGAGGAAGAGCGGTTCCCCGCTCGAGCCTGGCTCCTTGGTCCGGTCGAGCACGGCGATCCGGCCCGCGCTCGCGGGCAGCGCGTCCAGCAGCGCCCGGGCTGGGAACGGGCGGAACAGCCGGACCTGCAGCACGCCGACCCGCTTGCCCTGCGCGCACAGGTGGGCCACGGTCTCCCCGGTCGTCTGCGCGGCCGAGCCCATCACGACGATGACCCGCTCAGCCTCCGGGTGACCGGAGTATTCCATGGTGCGGTAGTGGCGGCCGGTGCGCGCGGCCAGGCGGTCCATCGCCTCCTGGACCGCGTCCGGCACGGCGGCATAGAACGGGTTGACCGTCTCCCGCGCCTGGAAGTAGACGTCCGGATTCTGCGCGGTGCCCCGGATGAACGGCCGCTCTGGAGACAGCGCCCGAGCCCGGTGCGCGCGGACCAGGTCCACGGGGACGAGCGCGCGCAGGTCATCGTCGGATAGCAGCTCGATCGTGTTCAGCTCATGGGAGGTGCGGAACCCGTCGAAGAAGTGCACGAACGGCACCCTGGTCGCCAGAGTGGCCGCCTGCGCTACCACTGCGAGATCATGGGCCTCCTGGACCGACGCGGCGGCGAGCAGCGCGAAACCGGTCTGCCGCACCGCCATCACGTCGGAGTGGTCGCCGAAGATAGACAGTCCCTGCGCCGCCACCGACCGGGCCGCGACATGCAGCACCGCCGGGGTCAGCTCACCGGCGATCTTGTACATGTTCGGGATCATCAGCAGCAGGCCCTGTGACGCGGTGAAGGTGGTGGCCAGCGCCCCGCTCTGCAGCGCCCCGTGCAACGCCCCCGCGGCGCCACCCTCGCTCTGCATCTCCACTACCGCTGGAACGCTGCCCCACACGTTGGGCCGGCCCTGGCTGGACCACTCGTCCGCGAGCTCGGCCATCGGCGACGACGGCGTGATCGGATAGATGCAGCAGACCTCGTTCAGCCGGTAGGCGACCGACGCCGCAGCCTCGTTGCCGTCGACCGTAGCACGCGTCATCCTTCCTCCGGGACCATCTCGATCGAGTGCACCGGGCACTGCTCGAAACATGCGCCGCAGCCGGTGCACCGGTCATAGTCGAACTCGTAGCGATGCCCGGGACCCAGCTTGATCACCGCTTCCTCCGGGCATGCACCCAGGCAGCCGTCGCACTCGCAGCAGTTGCCGCACGACAGGCAACGGCGCGCCTCGTATGTCGCCTCCCGCTCAGACAGGCCGCCAAGCACCTCCCCGAAACCCGCGATCCGCTCCTGCGGTGCGGCCTCCGGCTGCTGCCGGCGGGCGGCGTCGCCGAAGTACCACAGGTTCAGGTCGCCGAACGAGACAAGCTCGTGCTTAGGCAGGCTCACCGGGGCGGTGCCGGCCAGCCAGGCGTCGATGTTGCGAGCTGCCTTCTTGCCGTGCCCCACCCCGACCGTCACGGTGCGCTCGGCCGGCACCATGTCACCGCCGGCGAACACACCTGGGCATCCGGTCATCATCGACGCCGACACCTGCACGGTGCCGTCCCGCGCGAACTCCACTCCGGGTACCCGGCGCAAGAACGCGGTGTCGGTGTCCTGGCCGAGCGCCAGGATCACGGTATCCGCGGCCAGCGTCTCGAACCGCCCGGTCGGCTGAGGGAATCCGTGCTCATCTAGTTCCATGGCCTCGACGGTCAGCTCCGGGGCGTCGAACGCGGTGATCGTGCGCAGCCAGTTGATCCGCACTCCCTCCCGTTCGGCCTCCTCGGCCTCCTCGGGGTGGGCCGGCATCTGCGCCCGGGTACGCCGGTAGACGATGAGCGCGTCATTCGCGCCCAGGCGGCGGGCCACCCGGGCGGCGTCCATCGCGGTGTTGCCACCGCCGTAGACGGCGACCCGCCGCCCGATCACCGGCCGCTCACCCGAGGCCACACTGCGCAGGAACGACACCGCGTCCACGATCCGTCGCGCGTCCTTGGCCGGGATGTCGACCCGTTTGGACAAGTGCGCGCCCACGGCCACGAAGGCCGCGTCGAAGCCGCCGTCCCGTCGCTCGGCGTCCAGGTCCTCTACCCGGTGTCCGCAGCTCATGCGCACGCCCAGCGCGGCGATCCGGTCCAGCTCGCCGTCCAGGACGTCGCGCGGCATCCGGTAGGCCGGGATGCCGTACCGCATCATCCCGCCAGGCCGTTCCCCGGCATCCCTTATCTCAACCTCATGGCCGAGCCGGGCCAGGTGGTAGGCGGCGGAAAGCCCGCTCGGCCCTGCCCCGATGACCAGCACCCGCCTGCCGCTTGAGACCAGGGGCGGGTTGAACGACCATCCCCGCTCGAGCGCGAGATCGCCGAGGAACCGCTCGACCGAATGAATCGAGACCGCGCTGTCGAGGCTGGCCCGGTTGCACACGCTCTCGCACGGGTGGTAGCAGACCCGGCCGTGAATCGCCGGCATCGGATTGTCGGCGACCAGCTGCCGCCACGCCCCCTCGTGGTCGCCGGTCTCGGCGTGCGCCAGCCACGCCTGGATATTCTCCCCGGCCGGGCAGCCTGCATTACACGGCGGCAGCAAGTCGACATAAACAGGCCGCTGCTGGCGTACCGGCCCGGCGCGGGACCGCCCGTGCAGCAGATCCGGCAACGGCGTGACGTCCCGTCGCGCTGGTCCGGTCGGCATATCCGTCACGCTACGCCCAGAACCCTGTCCAGCAGCAGGGACCAAGGTCCCCGGCGAGCTGACCGGTTCACGGGCCAGCGCCTCAGGGCTGAGGCCGATATGCGGGACCTTCGCCTCTGACCGGGCAGCGGCCCGCGGCGTGACGTTGGCTTCAAAGCAAGCCCAAAAGGAGAGCTGCCGTGAAAGCTCTGGTCATTGTCCTCGTCGTCGTCGCGCTGCTGGTCCTGCTGGGGCTCGCGATGGCGGTGAAAATAGTCAAGCAGTACGAGCAGGGCGTGCTGTTCCGGCTCGGCCGACTGAAGGGCTCGCGGAACCCGGGGCTGCGGCTCATCATCCCGTTCATCGACGTGCTGCGCCAGGTGTCGCTGCGGATCATCACCATGCCGATCCAGTCGCAGGGCATCATCACCCGCGACAACGTCAGCGTCGATGTCTCCGCCGTGGCCTACTACCGGGTCGTGGACGCGGTGAAGTCGGTCATCGCGATCGAGAACGTCCGCGCGGCCATCGACCAGATCGCCCAGACCACCCTGCGGAAGGTCGTCGGCCAGCACACCCTGGACCAGACCCTGTCCGAAACCGACCAGATCAACCTGGACATCCGCAAGATCCTCGACGTCACCACCGCCGACTGGGGCGTGGAGGTCACCCTGGTAGAACTCAAGGACATCCAGCTGCCCGACAGCATGAAGCGCGCCATGGCCAAGCAGGCCGAGGCCGAGCGGGAAAAGCGCGCGAAGATCATCAACGCCGAGGGGGAAGCGATGGCCGCCGCCGCGCTGGGGCAGGCCTCCGACACGATGATGGCCCACCCGCTCGCGCTGCAGCTGCGGAACCTGCAGAGCCTGGTCGAGATCGGCGTGGACAAGAACACCACCGTGGTGTTCCCCGCCCCGCTGATGACCACCATCACCGAACTCGGCTCCTTCATCGCCGGCGAAAAGGCCGCCGCCAGCCTCGCCCGCCCGGCTGCCGGCCCCCCGGCCGCCCCGATGCCGGCGCTCAACGGTGAAGCTGAACTGACCCGCTTATAGGAGGCCAGGGTGCCGCAGGCGCCGATGATCGAGGTGGAGACGCTCACCAATGTGCGGCCCGCCATCGCCCACCGCCGACCTGGCCGCCCAGGGCGCCGTCATCCAACCGGGAGAAAGACATGACAGGTTTTGACATCAGCGAGCTTTCCGCGCTGGAGATCCTGGATTCGCGTGGCCGGCCGACGCTGGCGACGACCCTGCGGCTCGGGGACGGGACGCAGGCCCGCGCGGGGGTGCCGTCGGGCGCGTCCACCGGGTCCCGGGAAGCGGTTGAGCTCCGGGACGGGGATGACGCCCGCTATCAGGGCCGGGGCGTGCTCGGCGCGGTCAGTGCGGTCAACACGGAGCTGGCCGGACTGCTGCGCGGACGATCCTGGTCCACCCTCGCCGAGGCGGATCAGGCCATGGCCGATCTGGACGGCACTCCGGGCAAGAGCAGGCTCGGCGCCAACGCCATCGTCGGGGTGTCGATGGCGCTGGCCCGGGCGCTGGCTGCGTCGGCTGGTGTCCCGCTATGGCACTGGCTGGCACCAGACGGGGTAACGCCCTGCCTGCCGGTGCCCCACTTCAACGTGCTCAACGGCGGGGTGCACGCGCCGAACGAACTGGACTTCCAGGAGTTCATGGTCGCGCCGATCGGGGCGCTGTCGATAGCCGAGGCGGTACGCGCGGGCGCCGAGGTCTACGCGGCGCTGCGCCGAGAACTCGCCGACCGGAAGCTGTCCACCGGGCTGGGCGACGAGGGCGGGTTCGCTCCCGAGATCATCGAGCCGGAGGAGGTGCTGCGGCTCCTCGTGCAGGCCATCGACGGCGCCGGGTACCGGGCCGGCCGGGACGGGGTGAGCATTGCCCTAGATCTCGCCGCGTCGGAGTTCCGCCAGCCCGACGGCCGCTATCTGGTCGCTGGCGTTCTGTTGAGCAGCGGTGACCTGATCGAGCGGCTGGCTCGCATTACTGCCGAGTTTCCCGTGCATTCCATCGAGGACGGCCTAGGGGAGAACGACGACGATGGATGGATTGCCCTCACCGCCCGCCTCGGCGCCGCGGTGGAATTGGTCGGTGACGATAACTTCTGTACCAACCCGGCCATTATCAGCGATGCGATCGGGCGTGGCATCGCGAACGCGTCACTGATCAAGCTGAATCAGATCGGCACGGTCACCGAGACCCTGGCGGCGATGGCCGTGTGCCGCCGGGCTGGTTACCGGCAGATGGTGTCGCACCGGTCAGGGGAAACCGAGGACTCGTTCATCGCGGACCTGGCCGTCGGCACCGGGTGCGGGCAGCTGAATCAGGCGCGCCTGCCCGCGGCGAGCGTGTAGCCAAGTACAACCGCCTGATCGAAATCGCCGCTGCCACCCCCGGGCTCCGTTACGGTACGCCGTGACCGGCCGTTTCCAGCGTGCCGGCCGCCCACCAGCGGCGCTGGCCGCAGCTGCTCAGTCGGTCCTTGGGCGTTGGCCTTGCTGGCGTCCCTGGCTTACGGACATGCCGCGGACTGCGGCCGGGTGAAGGGACGTGGATCGGATGAGTCTGATGCGCCGCCTCGCGACGCTGTTCCGGGCTAAGGCGAATAAGGCGCTGGACCGCGCAGAGGATCCCCGCGAGGTGCTCGACTACTCCTACGAGCGGCAGCTGGAGCTGCTGCAGCAGGTGCGCCGCGGGGTGGCGGACGTGGCGACCAGCCGCAAACGCGTCGAGCTTCAGCTCGCCCAGCTGCAGCAGTCGTCGGACAAGCTGCAGGGCCAGGCACGGCAGGCGCTCGCCGCCGGGGGGGAGGACCTGGCCCGCGAGGCGCTGATCCGCAGGGCGGCCGTGACGGCGCAGATCGGCGACCTGCAGGGCCAGCAGGCTTCGCTGCAGGCGGAGGAGGAAAAGCTCACTGCCGCCTCGCAGAACCTGGCGGCGAAGGTGGACGCGTTCCGGACCCGTAAGGAGACCATCAAGGCGACCTATACCGCCGCCGACGCCGAGACACGCATCCGCGAGGCCGTCACCGGGATCTCCGAGGAGATGGGCGACGTGGGCATGGCCATGCAGCGCGCGCAGGACAAGACCGAGCAGATGCAGGCCCGGGCCGGCGCACTGGATGAGCTACTGGCCTCCGGCGCGCTGCAGGACGCCACCGTGCCCGGCGGCCGCGACGAGATCCAGTCCCAGCTGGATGCGCTGACTGCCGGCCATGACGTGGACGACGAGCTAGCCCGCATGAAAGCACAGCTGCCGGCATCCGGTGCCCCGGCGGCCATCGAGGGGACTGCGACGGAAGCAGCCAGTCAGCCCTCCCCGCCGGCCACATCGTGACCGTACGCCCCCCGCGCCAGCTTGAGGGGTTCGCGGCGGTGGCCGCCGAACCCTGTTCCGGCCGGGCACGCCCCTATGCCGTCATCATGGGAGTCCGGCACCAGCCGGTCGCGTCTGCCTCAGCCCCGTCGCCGTCACTTGGGACGATCCGGCCCTGACCCAGCGGCAAGCCCACGCCTTCGCCCGCGCCGCCGCCACCGCGGCACGTAAGCGGCTGCGTCCCGTACCAGCCAGCCAGTCGGCCGGCTGTCGCAGCGTTTGATGGCCGACGTGATATCGGGCCAGCGGCAACCTACTGGTCAGCAACCGACAAATGTGATCTATACATATATTTGGGACTTTTGGCCCTGACGATAACAGACCTCACAGGATACGTTTCCGGTGATCATCTGAGCCGCCACGGAGTACCACAACGCAGGCGGCTGGCCGGTTCACGGGTTCAGCCAGAGTTCGGGGATCCATGGGGTGTGGAACCTCTGGATCATCTACCCGCTTGGCGCCAGCCTGCTGGTCGTGGCGGCCCACGCCTGGGCCGTCTTCGGGAACAAGCCGAACTCCGAAGGCGAGATCAACCGTGAGATCGAACGCCAGCGCGGGACGCGGCGGTGAGTGACATGACCGAGAACGCCCGCGCCGGTTGGATGGGGCGGTCACGCCGGCCGTCCATCGTGATGCCGACGAACAGAGTGACCGTCGCCCTGCCCTTTTCCAAGATCACGGTTGAGGAACCGGACCGTGAGCTGGCGGAACTGGCTGCGATCGTGGCGGAACTGGCCGCCCTCGTGGAGGCCGCCGCACCCGAGCCTGAGGCGGCGCAGTTGCGGCTGCGCGGTCAGGCTCTCGCCGCGCGGGTCCGGTAATTTCTCCGCCGCGCATCGCCACGGCATTTGGGACTACCTGTCCTAGGCCGCGACGTGCCGGTCCATTTATGTGGAAGCGTGAGCTGTTAGGAGGAGGTTCTCAATGTCTAGAGTTCGAATCGCCGGGATGATGCTTGGGCTCGCGGGGCTTAGCGCGGGCACCATGTTGACGGCAAGCGCAGGTGCGGCAGCCGCGACGACGGCTCCAGTCATACCCGCCCTGGTCCAGGTAAGCGCCGGACATTACTCTGGCCACGACACGCTGGTGTTCCAGTTCCGTGGCGGTGTGCCGGCCAGGTACAGCGCCCGGTACGTTTCCAAGGTGACGGCGGATCCGTCCGGCCTGCCGGTGAACGTGGTCGGCAGCGCTGTCCTGCGGGTCACGTTCTCGCCTGCCGCCGGGCACAACGCGAACGGCGTCGCGACCTACGGGCCGGCGCGGCGCACCTACGCGCTGCCCGAGCTGATCCAGGTGGTCAGGGCCGGTGACTTCGAGGCGGTGCTCAGCTTCGGCGTTGGGGTGGCCACGGCCGAGCCGTTCCGCATGTACGCGCTGCCCAGCGCGGGCCAGGTGGTCCTCCAGAGTCAGGCGCCGTACCGGACGGTCACGGTCCGGGACTACTTCCTGAGCACGCACCAGTTCGCGACCGGCCGGGGTCCGCTCACCCAGGCGGTGTCCCGTTCGGTGATCCCGCCGGCGACGGCGTTCGGCGCCCTGCAGCGGCTGTTCGCCGGGCCGACCCAGGCCGAGCAGGCCCGCGGGCTGAAGTTCGTCAGCTCGGGGGCGACCGGGTTCAAGATCCTCTCGATCAGCGGTGGGGTGGCCCGGGTCCAGCTCACCGGCAAGCTCAGCAGCGGCGGATCCACGTTCACCATCGCCAGCGAGATCATGCCGACGCTGAAGCAATTCCCGTCAGTGCACTGGGTGAAGATCTATGACCAGAACGGCCGCACCGAACGGCCGTCCGGGCCTAGCGACTCCATACCGTTCAGCCTGGAGCCATAAAGCCAAGGTGAGATCCCGGGCGATGACGTAAGCCGCCGGTCGCGGGACGGAAGATGGTCCGGGCTTCCCGCAGCGCGTAGAACACGATGACCAGGGCGGCCAGCGGATCCGCCCACCACACCCCGGCACCCGCGTTCAGCGCGAGCCCGGCGAGCACCGCCACGGCCAGGATGCCGTCCACCAGGGTGACGCGTCCCTCCGTGGCCAGCACCGGGTTGCCCAGCTGCCTGCCGGTCCGGGCCTTACCTGCGGCCAGCGCGAACATGACCGCCGCCGTCACCGCCGTCCAGGCGATGCCCAGCACGCTGTGCCCGGGCCGGTAGCCGGTCGCCAGCACCACCGCGGACTGGACGGCCAGGTACGCGGCCAGGGCCACGAACGCGCCGCCGATCAGCCGCAGCGCCCGGCGCTGCCGGTCCTCCCCGGTGCCTGACAGTTCCCAGAGCACCACCGTGCTGGCCCCGATCTCGATCAGCGAGTCGAGGCCGAACCCAGCCAGCGCCACCGACCGCGCCCTGATGGCCGCGATGGCCAGCACCACAATCCCGGCCACGTTCCACCCGAGGGTGATCACCTCCAGCGCCCGGCCAAGGCGCAGCAGCACCACCGCACGGCCGGCGGGCAACACGACAGACCCGGTGTCCATGGACTCTGGCTCACCTCGCAGAAACCAGGCGACCTGTACGGCCGTCCGCGCAAGCAGAACTTCGTAAACAGAATCATATGGGCGGCCGCCAGGAACGATCGTGAAAGGGGCGTCAGCCCTGGCCGCGCGCGCCGTCGGTCACGCCGTCCCCGGCCCTGATCCATGCGAGCCAGGTGGCCAGCGGGCCAGGGTCCGTGGTCTGGCCGCGGAAGCCGATGTGGCCGTCTGGGCGGACCGCGACCAGGCCGCGTCCCGGGGAGCTGGTGAGGCGGTGGATGGTGACGAACCGGTTAGGGCGCAGGGTACCGAGCGGGTCCGCGTCGCGGTCCAGCAGTATGTGCACGCCGGGCCGGGCGAGCAGCTCATGCAGCCGGACGGTCCGCCCGGCCGAGCTCACGAGCTGATCGGGCAGCCGGTCCCCGGCGCGCGGGCCGCCGGGCCGGCGCGGCGTTCCCTCCATCGAGAGCGGGCTGTGCCGGTAGTTCACCCCGAGCTGTGACAGCAGCCGGACGGCTCCGGCGACTAGGTGGCGGCGGCCGAGCACGGTGGGCACGAGGGGGGCGGCGACCGGGATCAGGCGGCCGCGGAGCGCGGACGGTACCGGTCCCAGCGAGGCTTCGGCCCAGAACACGACGTGCGTCATCGCCAGCACCTGGCGCGCCACCGCCCTGCGCTCCCGGTCGTACGAGTCGAGCAGACGCCCGTCGCCGGGCTGGCCCGCCGCGAACGCGAGCTTCCAGCCGAGGTTGACGGCATCCTGGATGCCCGCGTTCATTCCCTGGCCGGTAGCGGGGGAGTAGGCGTGCGCGGCGTCCCCGGCGAGATACAGCCGCCCCCGGCCGAACCTGTCCGCCAAGCGCCGTTGCACGGTGACCCGCGAGGACCAGGCGAGCTCGGCGATCTGGGCGCCGAGGCCTGCTTCGTCCATCAGCGCCTGTACCTCGGCCACGGGGACCGAGGGCCCGAACTGGCCCGGTACTGACTGGCCCGACCCGGCGGTCCGGGTGGCGAGCAGCCGCCACGTGGCCCGCTCGCCGAGCCGGAACGCGAACACCAGTCCCCGTCGGCCGGCCGCGACCCGGGCGGCGTCACCGGCGAGATCGCCATCCAGTTCGGCGTCGGCCAGCACGACCTCCACGGGGTACGTCCGCCCGGGCCACCCTATTCCCGCCTGGGCCCGGACCGTGCTGGCCGGGCCGTCGCACCCGGCGACAAAACCGAACAGGGCCTGTTCTGTCGTGGCCGGTGACCGCAGGACGGCCCGGGCACCGCCGGGTCCGTCGCGCACGCCGATCAGCTCGGTCCCGCGCTCAACCTTTATCCCGCGGTCGGCCAGGGCCTCAGCCAGCACCCGTTCCGCATCCGTCTGCCTGATCAGCGACAGGTGGGGGAAGGCGGTGTCCGGCAGCGCGAGGCCGGCGAGCGTAACCCTGATGACCCGGGAGCCGAGCTGCAGGTCCGCCGTGGGCGCCGTGTCTGCCCGCCCCAGCAGGGCCTGGGTCACCCCGAGCGGGCGCAGTACCTCGAGCGTGCGGGAATGCAGGATCAGCGCACGGGAGGGCCGGTCAGCCTCAGGCCGCCGGTCGACGACCCGGACGGCGGCACCGTGGTCGTGGGCCTGCAAGGCCAGGGCCAGCCCGGCCGGACCCGCACCGGCCACCAGGACGTCCGCTGCCGCCCTCACCTGGCTTCGGCCAGCCGCCACCAGGCCGCCGCGTCCGCTGCGGCGCCAGCGAGCGCCTCCGGCCTGGCCAGCACCGCGTCACGGCGCAGTCCCGGCAACACCACGTAGTGGATCGAGCCTCGCACCAACACCAGCGCGAGCACGCGCCATAGCGCGCGGGCGTAGTTCTCGGCGAGCCGCGGCCCGTCCCACTCGTACAGGCCCCGGTACCGGCCGCGCTCGTCGTCGGCCAGCCAGAGCTTCGACACGAAGCCGGGGAACCCGGCGAAGAGCGGGGTGTTGAGCAGGCTCTCCCGGCGGAAGGCAGCATGCCCACGCCCGCGCACGGCCCGCAGCCGGAACTCCACCACGAGCACGCACGGGTCGGCCGTCGCCCCCCGGTCCACGACCGTCTCACGGAAAACCGGCGCCGACGTGCCGTCGGCGAAGTGCAGCCGAATCCCCACCCGCTGTCGAGGCAGGTGCATCCGGCGCTGCCAGATCAGCCTCGCGGTGTTCGCGACGCAGCCCGCCAGCGCCCGCAGCGCCGCCGGATAGGCGAGTGGTAGCTTCTCCAGCACCACGACACTGCGGCCGGTCGCTCCGGTCGGAACCTCCGAGATCACTTCTTGCTCTTCCCCGCAGGCCGCCCGGCCGCACCGATGGCGGGGGCCAGGACCAGCCACAGGCCGATGGTCACCACCATCGAGGTCAGGTAACCGAACGGCCGGATCCCGACGTCGGTCCCGACGATGCCGGCGAAGAGCATCAAGAGCCAGGCGCTGACGAAGAACATCGGGCCCGCCGCGATGAGCTTGAAGAACGCATCCACGATCAACCGCCTCCTGCTTCTGGTTCACCACAACGCTCTGCCGCCGGGCAAGTGCCGATCGTCCCGCGGGTCCGGGACGGTTGGCCCTGCCCGGCTCCGACTGCAGGAGATGAGCTGGAACTGGTCACTGAATGGAGGGACCATGATGCGCAATAGGCTTACCAAGATCGCCATCGCCGCGGCCTGGGGCGCCGGGACCGGGGTGATCGCGTACCCGCTTTTCTTCCGGCGCCGGTGCCTGACCTGGGGGGCTACGGCTGAGGAGGTCTCCCGCAAGCTTCCAGGCGATGAACTGCTACCGGAGGCTGGCCTCGTGTCGACCAGGGCGGTCACGATCGACGCGCCTCCGAGCGCCGTCTGGCCCTGGCTGGTGCAGATGGGCAGCGGACGCGGCGGAGCGTACACCTACGACTGGATCGAGAACCTGCTCGGCCTGAACATGCACAGTGCCAGGCAGATCCTCCCGCAGTTCCAGGACCTCAAGGTCGGCGACGAACTGCCGCTCGGCCCGGGCCGGCCGCTCATGCGGGTAGAGGTCTGCGACCCGGGGCAAACGCTCGCGATCAGGATCGCCGACGGGAACTGGGTGTGGATCTTCACGCTGGTCGCCGAGGACGGCCGGACTAGGCTGATCAGCCGGAACCGGATCGCGGCACCGGGGGCGGCGCTGCCCGTGCGCGTGTTCAACATGCTGGTCATGGAACCCGGCAGCCTGGTGATGGAACGCAAGATGCTGCTCGGCATCAAGCAGCGCGCCGAAACCCTCGCCCGCGAGGGTCGCAGGCATGAGTAGCACCGTCGTCAACGGAAAAACCTGCGAGATCAGCCGGCCAGACGGGAGCCTGCTGGCGCTGCTGAGGTCCGAGCTGGGCCTGACCGGGGTCAAAGCGGGCTGCGGCGAGGGCACGTGCGGCGCCTGCACGGTGCTCATCGACGGCCAGCCGGAATTGGCCTGCCAGCTGCGGGCCGAGGAGGCGACCGGCCGTTCGGTCACCACGATCGAGGGCCTAGCCGACTCGGCGGGTGAGCCGCTGCATCCGGTTCAGCGCGCGCTGATCGCCGAACGAGCATCGCAGTGCGGGTACTGCACGCCAGGCATGGCGTTGCGCGCCGCAGCTCTGCTGAACGTGCACCCTGATCCGGCCGACGGGCAGATCGCCGAGGCGCTGAACCCGTGCGTGTGCCGGTGCGGCTGCTACCCGGGCATCGTCCGCGCGGTGCACCGGGCCGCGACCCTGCCCCGCGGCGAGGGCGAGACCGGTACCGGGTCCGAGCTCGCCACGACGGCATCCTCGGACCTGCCCTCGCTGGCGCGGCCCGCGAGACCATGGGACATGACCGCGGCGGAGGAGCGGGACTGGTTCGGCGTGCTGGGCGAAGGGCTTGTCTTGGTGTGGCCGCCCTCTCAGGCCGAGCCGTGGCTCCGGTCGGGGGGTGCCTGGCTGCACGTCGCGGCGTCCGGAACGGTAACCGCCTTCACCGGCAAGGTTGACGTTGGGCAGGATAACGAGACCGCATTCCGGCTGCTGGTCGCGGAGGAGTTGGCGGTGGATCCAGCCGCCGTGCGCCTCGTCCAGGGCGACACCGACCTGTGTCCCTATGACGCGGGGACGTTCGGCAGCCGGTCGATGCCGGACGCCGGGGAGGCGCTGCGACGTGCGGCGGCTGGCGCCAGGGAGGTCCTGATCGATCTCGCGGCCGCACGCTTGGGTGGCCCGCACGCCCGTTTCAGAGCGGACCAGGGGTCGGTCGTCTGCGCCATCACCGGCGTTCGCCTGCCCTATTACGCGCTGCTGACCGGAACGCAACTGGTGGAAGTGCTGGTCGAGGAGCCGCCCGTGATCTCGCCGGCGGACTGGGCCACGGCCGGGCGACCTTACGCGTCGCCCCGGGTCGATGCGGTCACCGGGAGCCGTCAGTTCGTGTCCGACCTGATGCGGCCGGGCCTGCGGCACGGCACCGTACTCCGTCCGCCGGTGGCGGGGGCCGTGCTCCGGGCGGCCGATACCGCGGCGGCCGAGGCCATGCCGGGCGTCAGGGTCGTGCGGGACGGTGACTTCATCGGGGTGACGGCGGGTGACCCGCAGACCGCGCGGCGGGCCATGGCCGCGATCAAGGCCGACTGGGACCAGCCCTCGCCCGCCCCCGTGGATCTGGAAAGCTACCTGCGTACTCACCTGGTCGATGGCGAGGGGTGGCAGCGCGCCGTCAACTCGCAGACCGGAGACGTCGTCGCCGCGCTCGCTGCCGCCGAAACCGGGGTGCAGGCTACGTACACCACCGACTACCTGGCTCATGTCCCGCTCGAGACCAGGGCGGCCGTCGCGGAGTGGGAGGCCGGGCGGCTGACCGTGTGGACGGGCACCAACGTCCCGTTCGCCGTCCGCGCCCGGCTCAGCCAGGCGTTCGGGATCGACGAGGCCGCGATCCGGGTGATCGTGCCGCCGGTCGGGGGCGGTTTCGGCGGCAAGCACGGCGAGGAGGCCATCGAGGCGGCCCGCCTGGCCCGTGGCTCTGGCCGGCCGGTGATGGTGCACTGGAGCCGGGCCGAGGAATTCCAGTGGGGCTTCCTGCGCCCGATGGCGGTGATCGACGTGCGCGCGGGCCTCGATGCGGCCGGCTCGATCACCGCATGGGACTTCCTGGACATCAACGCGGGGGCCAACGGCTTCGCCTTCCCTTACGCGGTGCCCAACCGGCGCCTGCGGTTCGAGCCTGCGGCTTCCCCGTACGCGCAGGGGCCGTACCGGGCCCTGTCCGCGACCGCCAACACCTTCGCGCGCGAGTCGCACATCGACGCGCTCGCCTACGCCGCGGGCGCCGACCCGCTGAGCTTCCGGCTCCGCCACCTGAATGACGATCGTCTCGCCGCCGTCCTGCAGGCGGCCGCCGGGCGGTTCGGCTGGTGCCCCGGCTGGCAGCCTGCCGGGCACCCGGCCTGGCGGGACGGCCGGTGGGTGTGGCGCGGCGTCGGCCTGGCCATCGGCCTGGAAAAGGGCGGTCGGGTGGCGACCTGCGCCGAGATCCTCGCCGACACGGCCGGGCAGGTACAGGTGAGGCGGATCGTCACCGCCTACGAGTGCGGGACCGTGGTCAACCCCGACGCGGTGATCAGCCAGATCGAGGGCGGCACGGTCATGGCCCTAGGCGGCGCGCTGTTCGAGTCGGTCGCGTTTGCCCGCGGCCGCGTGGCCAGCACGTCGCTGTCCGGTTACCGCGTGCCGCGATTCACCGACGTGCCCGAGCTTGACGTGGTGCTGCTGGTCCGCCCCGACCTGCCCGGGGCCGGCGCGGGCGAGACCCCGCTGATCGCGGTCGCCCCGGCCATCGCCAACGCCATCTTCGCGGCCACCGGCCGTCGGCTACGCTCGCTGCCCCTGCTGCCCAAGGGAACGATCCACTGACACCGTGAGGAGGGGCCACATGGCCCGGAGCTTGCTCGTCGCGCCTGCGGCCGAGGACGCCGGCCTGGCCGGGACCTGCCTGGGGCTCCTGCGCGCCCTGGACCGGCGGGGGGTCAAGGTCGCTTTCGTCAAGCCGGTGGCCCAGCCCGGGGCCGACGGCGGCCCGGACCCTTCGGCCGCGCTGGTGAGCGCGATCACCCCGCTGCACCCCCCGGAGCCGCTGCCGACCGCCGAGCTGGAACGGCAGCTGGGCGAGGGCGGGCTGGACGTCGTGCTGGAGAAGATCGTCGCCACCTGGGAGCCCATCTACCGGGAGTCGGATGCGGTGGTGGTCGAGGGACTCAGTTCGGGGCCCACGAAGCTGTACGCCAGTTCGCTCAACCAGGCACTGGCCCGGGCGCTGGATGCCGACGTGGTGCTGGCCGGGAGCTGGCCTGCCGACGGTGACGCAGACGGCCTGGCCGAGCAGCTCGCCATCGCGGCGAGCGGATACGTCTCCGGCGAGCAGGCGCGGGTCGTCGGCTGCGTAGTCCACGGCCTGCCCGGGGCGGAGGCCACCGCCACCGCACGGCTACGGGCCGCCCTGGCCAAGCGCCGGCTCCGCCTGATCGCCGGAGTACCGGCCCGCCCCGAGCTGACGTGGCCGCGGGTCCGTGATCTCGTCCGCGAGCTGCATCCGGAAGTCCTGCACGAAGGTGACCTGTCCAGGCGGATCAAGGACGTGGCGGTGTTCGCCCAGGGCATCCCGGGCGGCCTGCGCGTCCTGGACACCGGGCGGCTGGTCGTGGTCCCCGGCGACCGCCACGAGGTCATCATGGCCGCCTACCTGGCTGAGCTGAGCGGAACCCGCCTAGCCGCCCTGCTGCTGAGCACGGGAACCGCGCCCGATCCGCGGATCACCCAGATCACTCGGGCCACCGCGGCCGCCGACCTTCCCGTCCTGCTCGTGGAGCACGACAGTTACCAGACCGCGACCCGCGTGCGAGACCTCGACCCCGGGCTGCCCGTCGACGACACCGAGCGGATCGAGCGCGTGACGGACCATATCGCTGACGCGCTCGATCCGTCCTGGCTGGAGTCGCTGACCAGCACGTCCCGGCCGCGGCGGCTCAGCCCAGCGGCGTTCCGGTATCAGCTGGTCGAGCGAGCCCGGGCCGCCGACGCGCTCGTGGTCCTGCCAGAAGGCACCGAACCGCGCACCATGCGAGCCGCGGTCACGTGCGCCGAGCGCGGTATCGCCCGCTGCCTGCTGCTGGGCGCGCCCGGCGAGGTGACCGCCCAGGCCAGGCACCTCGGGCCGCAACTGCCCGCAGGCGTCACCATCGTGGACCCGCGAACTGTCGCCGAGCGATACGTGGCGCCGCTGGCCGAACTCCGGCGGCACAAAGGCTGGACCGAGGAGATGGCCCGCGAGCACCTCGCCGACCCGATCACGGTCGGCACCATGATGCTCCAACAGGGCGAGGTCGATGGCCTGGTCTCGGGGGCGGCGCACACCACCGCGGCCACCGTCCGCCCCGCGCTGCAGATCCTGGGCACCCGCCCGGGCAGTCGGCTGGTGTCCTCGATCTTCTTCATGTGCCTGCCCGACCAGGTGGTCATCTACGGAGACTGCGCCATCAACCCCCAGCCCAGCGCCGAGGACCTGGCCGACATCGCCATCCAGAGCGCCGCCTCCGCGCGGGCCTTCGGGATCGAGCCCCGCGTCGCGATGATCAGCTTCAGCACCGGAACCTCGGCCGCCGGCTCGGAGGTGGACAAGGTCGCCGAGGCCACCCGGATCGCGCGCGAGCGCGAACCTGGCCTGCCCATCGACGGCCCGCTCCAGTACGATGCCGCCGCCATCGGCTCGGTCGGACAGGCCAAACGGCCGGGCAGCCCGGTCGCCGGCCAGGCCACCGTGTTCATCTTCCCCGACCTGGACACCGGCAACACAACCTACAAGGCAGTCCAGCGCAGCGCCCAGGTCGTCAGCATCGGCCCGATGCTGCAGGGCCTGGCCAGGCCGGTGAACGACCTCAGCCGCGGCGCCCTAGTGGACGACATCATCTACACGATCGCACTGACCGCGGTCCAGGCCCGCTCCGCGCCTTCGCTGTCGTCGGAGCCTTCACCATCCCTGTGAGAGGGCCGTTCGCCGGATGCCCGGGGACCAAGGTCTCTGGCCTGCTCCGCGCCGGGGATCGACCCTGGAGTTGTAATCCCGGGAAGTTGAGGACTCCCCGGGGTGAAGGAGAGGTCATGATGGGGACGGCGGGTTCGGGCGTCACGCTGGCCGGCGGCCATGGCCGTGAGCGGGGGGTTCGCGCCTCCGACGCCGACCGGGACCGGAGCGCCGCCGCCCTGAGCGAACATTACGCGGCCGGCAGGCTGACCCTAGAGGAGTATCACGAACGCCTGGACCGGGCCTACGCCGCGAAAACACTCGGTGATCTCGATGACCTGATGTCGGATCTGCCAGGCACTGATCCCGGTCAGCTCCCGAGTCAGCGGGTCGGCCACCCTCCGCTTCCCGGGCGGCGCACCCAGGGGACGGTCCAGGTCCCCGACGGCAGACACCCCGCCGTCTCGCCGTTCTGGCTGGGGGTCGCCGTCGGCGCCTTCGTGGCCTGGCTGATCAGCGGGGCAACGGCCGGGCCGTGGTTCTTGCTGGTTGTCGTAGTGCTCGCCTTGGTCATGCTGAGGCGCTGGTTCAAAGGCGCGGAACGCCGGGTCGACGAACACCACCGGCAGCCACGGTGACCGATGCAGCCGCGCGACCCCGGCCAGGTGGCGATCGACAAGCAGGCCGGGGACCTTGGTCCTCGCATCACCGGGCGTTCGGCTCTCACCTCCCCGCGTACAGCGGGAGTGACGTAGGGAGGAGGCCGCCAAGACGCGGCCTGGACGAACGGAGTGCGCAATGAGCGTGACTACTACGACGGAGGCAAAGGTCTACGAAGCCCCGGGACAAGCAGGCAGCCCGGTGGAGGTCAAGTCCCGCTACGAGAACTTCATCGGCGGCCACTGGGTGGCACCGGTGGACGGGCAGTACATGAAGGACCTGTCACCCGCCACAGCCAGGCAGTTCACCGAGGTTCCGCGGTCGACCAAGGAGGACATCGAACTGGCTCTCGACGCCGCCCACGCGGCCAAGGAGGCGTGGGGCGAGACGTCGCTGACCGAGCGCGCCAGGATCCTCAACCGGATCGCCGACGTGATCGAGGAGCACACCGAGATGCTGGCGGTCGCCGAGACCTGGGACAACGGCAAGCCGGTCCGGGAGACGCTCGCGGCGGACATCCCGCTGGCCGCGGACCACTTCCGGTACTTCGCCGGGGAAACCCGCGCGCTGATCGGGACGAGCACCGAGATCGACAAGGACACGGTCGCGTATCACTTCCACGAGCCGCTGGGTGTGGTCGGGCAGATCATCCCGTTCAACTTCCCGCTGCTGATGGCTGCGTGGAAGCTGGCGCCCGCCCTGGCCGGCGGAAACTGCGCGGTGATCAAGCCCGCCTCGTCGACCCCGTGGTCGATCCTGAAGCTGGCCGAGCTGATCGGCGACATCGTGCCGCCGGGCGTGCTCAACATCGTGACGGGCCCCGGCGGCGAGATCGGCAAGGCGCTGGCGACCAGCAGGCGGATCGCCAAGATCGCGTTCACCGGCGAGACGGTCACCGGCCGGCTGATCATGCAGTACGCCGCGGAGAACATCATCCCGTCCACCACCGAGCTGGGTGGCAAGTCCCCCAACGTGTTCTTCGCCGACGTCATGGATGCCGACGACGCGTTCCTGGACAAGGCGGTCGAGGGCCTGGTGCTGTACGCGTTCAACAAGGGCGAGGTGTGCACCTGCCCGTCCCGGGCCCTGATCCAGGAATCCATCTACGACCGGTTCATGGAGCGCGCCCTGGAGCGGATCAGCCGGATCAGGCAGGGCAACCCGCTCGACCTGAGTACCCAGATGGGCCCGCAGAACTCCAAGCAGCAGCTCGACAAGATCAGGTCATACGTCGACATCGGCCTGCAGGAGGGCGCCGAGCTGCTGATCGGCGGCAAGCAGCCCGAACTGGACGGCGAGCTGGCGGACGGCTACTTCTTCGAGCCGACGGTGCTCAAGGGCCACAACAAGATGCGAGTCTTCCAGGAGGAGATCTTCGGCCCGGTCCTGGCCGTGACCACGTTCAGGGACGAGGCCGATGCCCTCGAGATCGCCAACGACACCCTCTACGGGCTGGGCGCCGGGGTGTGGACCCGCAATGGCAGCCTGGCCTACCGCATGGGCCGGGCCATCAAGGCCGGCCGGGTGTGGACCAACTGCTACCACCAGTACCCGGCAGGCGCGGCCTTCGGCGGTTACAAGATGTCCGGTGTCGGGCGTGAGCTGTACCGCGAAACGCTCACCGAGCACTACAGCCAGACCAAGAGCCTGCTGGTCAGCTACAGCGACCAGCCTCTCGGGCTGTTCTGACCGGCGGATACGAGGCAGCGATGACATACGAGGATGGCCAGCCTTCCGTGGACCGGGTGACGGCTACGCCCGCGGCGCTGGACGCGCTGGCCCGGGTGCGCGAGCAGCGGGGGGCGGTCATCCTCTACCAGTCCGGCGGCTGCTGCGATGGCAGCCTGCCGGTCTGCCTAGAGCAGGGGGACCTGCGTATCGGCGGCGGTGACGTGCTGCTCGGGTCGGTCGGCGGCTGCCCGGTCTACATCGACGACCGCCAGTATGCGGTCTGGAAGCACACCCAGCTCATCATCGACGTCGGCGCGGGGGAGCCCGAGGGCTTCTCCTTGCCGGCCGGCGATGACCGGCTTTTCATTACCAGGTCCCGCGTGTTCTCCGCCACGGAGCTAGCCGCGCTGCGGGGGATGAAAGGAGAACCGTCATCATGAGCGACCCCATAGCAGAGTCGGCTGTCACAGTCTGCGCCGTCAGGGAGACGGCGCCGGGCGAGCAGCGCGTCGCGCTGGTGCCCGAGTCGGTCCCGGTGCTGGCCCGCGCCCAGGTGCACGTGCTCGTGGAGTCCGGCGCGGGTGCCGCGGCGTGCTTCCCCGACAGCGCTTACGAACGAGCCGGGGCGGAAGTCGTCAGCAGGAACGAGGCGATCGACAGAGCCGGCATCCTCGTCAGCGTCGGCACGCCCGCGCCGGAACTGCTCGCCCGGTTGCGCGACGGTCAGGCGGTCATCGGCATGCTGCGGCCGCTGGTCCAGCCGGACCTGGTCCGCCAGCTGGCCGGGGCCGGGGTGACCGCGATCAGCCTGGACGGGCTGCCGCGGACCGTAAGCCGGGCCCAGTCCATGGACGCGCTCACCTCCCAGGCCAACGTGGCCGGGTACAAGGCGGTGCTGGTCGCCGCCGATAACTTCGGCCGGTTCTTCCCCATGCTGATCACCGCGGCCGGGACGAGCCGGCCCGCCACCGTCCTCGTCCTCGGCGCGGGCGTGGCCGGCCTGCAGGCCATGGGTACCGCTCGCCGGCTCGGCGCCGTGGTGACCGGCTACGACATCCGGCCGGAGACCCAAGAGCAGATCGAGTCCGTCGGCGCCAGGTTCCTGAAGCTCGAATCGGTCGCCTCGGCGGCGGGCGAGGGCGGGTACGCCCGGGCGCTGACCGCCGACGAGCAGTTCGCCCAGCAGGCCGAGCTCGCCGCGCAGATCGCCCGCTTCGACGTCATCATCGCCACCGCCCAGGTGCCGGGCCGGCGGCCGCCGCTGCTGGTCACCGCCGAAGCCGTCAAGGGCATGCAGGCCGGCGCCGTCCTGGTCGACCTGGCCGCGAGCAGCCTGGGCGGGAACATCGAAGGCTCGGTGGCGGACCAGACGGTCATGACCGAGAACGGCGCGCGGATCATCGGGGCGGGCCAGCCTGCCCGCTCAGGTGCCCACCGCCGCCTCCGCCGCCTACTCGCACAACATCGCCGCGCTGCTGGCCGAGCTGATCCGCGACGGCGCGCTGACGATCGACCCCGCCGATGAGATCCAGGCCGGCGTGGTCATCACGCACCAGGGCAAGGTGATCCACCCAGCGGTGGCCGCCTCGCTCGGACCGACAAGCCTCAGGAGGCAGTCGATGACCACGGGCCTGATGTCCGACATCTACATGTTCGTACTGGCCATCCTGGTCGGCTACGAAGTGATCACCAAGGTGCCGTCCACCTTGCACACGCCGCTGATGTCGGCGTCCAACGCCATTCACGGCATCGTCATCATCGGGGCCTTCATAACCGCCTCCCAGGCCCGCACGGACGCGGGCTACG
Source organism: uncultured Actinomycetes bacterium (assembly GCA_963795795.1). Classification (GTDB taxonomy): domain Bacteria; phylum Actinomycetota; class Actinomycetes; order Streptosporangiales; family Streptosporangiaceae; genus Palsa-504. The sequence continues at coordinate 142,344 of CAWCJS010000016.1, forward strand.
CGCTGGCCTTCGTGGCCGCGTTCTTCGCCGGGATGAACGTCGTCGGCGGCTATAGCCTCACCGACCGGATGCTGCAGATGTTCCGTAAGCGGCCCGTGCCGCCCGCTCACGACGGGACGAAGGAGCTGTCATGAACTCCGTCACCATCGCCGTGGACCTGGCTTACCTGGTGGCCGCCGCCGGCTTCGTCGTGGCCCTGCACCTGATGAACTCCCCGGCCACCGCCCGCAAGGGCAGCCGGCTGTCGTGGCTGGGCATGATCGTGGCGGTGGCCGCGGCGCTGACCAGCATCATCCACGACGCCACGATCACCACCACCGGGTGGATCGTGCTGTCCGCCGGCGGCGCCGGCGGCGCGGCGGCCGGACTGGTCATGGCCCGCCGGGTCAAGATGACCGACGTCCCGCAGGTGGTCAGTATCTTCAACGCGGTCGGCGGGGGCGCCGCCGCCCTGGTGGCGGCCGGCGACTTCGTCCGCCTGGCGGGCGGCGCCGGCATCTCCAGCCGGGTGATGATCGCGACCGTCCTTGACGCCATCGTCGGCCCGGTCACCTTCTCCGGCTCGCTGATCGCCGCGGGCAAGCTGCAGGGCTGGGTCAGTTCGAGTCCCGTGGTCTTCCGAGGCGCCCGCCTCATCACCGCCGCGCTCACCGTCGTCGGGGTCGGGGCGAGCTGCTACCTGCTGGCCGGCCACGACTCGACCGCCATGCTGATCCTGGTCGTATGCGCCGCCCTGGCCTTCGGCGTCACCATGACGATGCCGATCGGCGGGGCGGACATGCCCGTGGTCGTCGCCTTGCTGAACTCCTTCACCGGCATCGCCGTGGCCATCGCCGGCTTCGTCATCGACAACGGCGGCCTGATCATCGGCGGCGCGCTGGTCGGCGCCTCCGGCGGCATCCTCACCCTGCTCATGGCCCGGGCCATGAACCGCTCGGTCATCAGCGTCATGCTCGGCGGCTTCGGCACCGGCGACAGCGGTCCGGCCACTGGCCCGGCCGCGGTCGGCGCGGGTGCCAGCATCCGGCGGATCTCCGCCGAGGACGCCGCCATCCAGCTGGCCTACGCCAGCAAGGTCATCATCGTCCCCGGCTACGGGCTGGCCGCCGCGCAGGCCCAGCACGAGGCGGCCGAGCTGGCCGCATTGCTGCAAGAACACGCGACCGTGTTCTTCGCCATCCACCCGGTAGCCGGCCGGATGCCCGGTCACATGAATGTGCTCCTGGCCGAGGCGAACGTTCCCTACACCGACCTGAAGGAGATGGACGCGGCCAACCCCGAGTTCCCGACCGCGGATGTGGCCCTGGTCGTCGGCGCTAACGACGTCACCAACCCGGCCGCCCGCCGCCCGGGCAACCCGGTGTCAGGCATGCCGATCCTGAACGTGGACCAGGCCAAGAGCGTTATCGTGATCAAGCGGTCCATGGGACACGGCTACGCCGGGATCGACAACGAGCTGTACATCGACCCGAAGACCGGCATGCTCTTCTCCGACGCCAAGTCCGGCCTGGCCGAGATCATCGCCTCGGTCAAGGCCCTGGTCGCCAGCTGACGTCATACCGGTTCATCGAACTGGGAGGGGTTACCTGGCCGCTGCCCTCCGGTAGAGGGCGCAGGCGGTCAGGAAGAAGACCACGGCGATCCCGGACCAGGCCAGCGACACCAAGGCGTCGCGTGCTGCGGCGCCGCCCTCGCACCCGACCATCACCCCGGCCACCGCCCGCACGCTGCGGCAGGGCCTGGACAAGCCCGGCGCCTGACCAAGCGACCGTCGACCGGCACGGACGCGGCGGTCAGGCCGCCTCCGCGGGCGCCTCGGTGAACTGGCTGTTGTACAGGGCGTAGTAGACGCCGTGGCGGTGCAGCAGGTCCTCGTGGTTACCCTGCTCGACGATCCGCCCGTCCTCCCTCACGATCGGCATCGACCCCGCGCTCACGAGTCGGCCGCCGAACCACAGCGCAGGTACAGGTTCCCGACGGTCTGGGCCACCATCAGCGTCACCACGATGGCGACCCGGCCGGCGTACGGGCGCAGGTAGGCGCGCAGCAGCCGGGTCAGCATGGCGGGGTCCCGGTGCCGGCGTGAAGGTCCACGCCAGCACAATGCCGCCGGCCCTGGCCGGCCTGGCAGGGCCGACCGGTCCTTTTGGACGGGACCTTGGCCACTGTCCCGGCCGGCGGCTCCGACCTACCGTCCTGGTGTGCGGAACGTTCCGTGGAAGGGCGAGGTCTCGTCGGCCACAGCCCCCCGTACTGCTCGTCGGCGGGCCGGCCCCCCGGTACATGCGGCCCGGTCGGACCTACCGGACCTCGGGCGGCCCGTTCGGATAATCAGAAGATTTGACCGAACGGGCGGTGGTTCCACGCCCGATCACCGGCACCAGCCCGGTCGTGCGCAGTCCTGGTGCGGGCCGGAAGGGACTTCGCCCCGGGCAGATAGGGACGAACGTCTCTGGCAGCAGGCTGCGGGCGGTCGCAACCTGGTCATATGGGAACGGCAGAAGTCGCAGGCAGCCAGCCAGCGGACGCTGAGGTCGCGCCGATGTCGGGGTTCGTCGTCATCGTCGGCGACCCCGGTGGCGGTGGCTCTGCTTTCCGGGTTGAAAACCCTGCCCGGCTGCTGCGGGTCTGGTCGGTGCTGCGGGCGACGCGCGAGCAGCTGGATGGTGCCGCACTGCCGCCGGGGGGTATGCCCGGGCTGCAGCGGCAACTCCGGTCGCTCCGCCGCCAGCTAGAGCTTGCGGTGTCCCCGGCCCTGGCTGCGGAACTCCGGCGGATACTTCCCTCGCACGATGCGACGCCGAGCGCGGGTGCGCTGCGCATCGAGAGCGCGGTGCTGGAGAGCTGGGCCGACAGCCTGGTCGTGCAGATGCTAGCCGTGTTCGTCGCCGCGGCCGATCGCTCGCAGCAAGGTCACGGCGATCGCACAGCCGCATGATCGTGCCGAGTCGCCGGGACGGGACCTATGACCGTGGTACCCGGGCGGCAGGTATCGAGTTCAGGACATCCGGTCGGCATGACGGGCCTCTAGTCCCTTGGCCAGTTCCCGCCCGGGCCAGGGCAGCCGACCCGATCACCTACCTCACTCCCGGCCGGCCCCTGCCCAGGTTTCCTCATCGCGCAGGGCACGCACGGCTGCACCGTGCCCTGCCAAGGCGCGGTCGAGTTCTATCAGGCACTGGTCAACTTCGCGGGCCCACCAGCCGCCCAGCTGATCCTCGAGCCGGGCTTCCGCCGTTCACGCGTTAGAATTCCGTCGGCTTGCAGGGAGGTCTGGTGCCTGTACGTGACGTCATCGTTACTGGCGTGGCGCTGGCGTTCGCTCTCCTCTCTTTCTTCCTGTTGCACTACATCGAACGCCACGTCCGTCAGGAGACCAGGCAGAACATCGCGATATGGACCACGGTCAGGGTGATCATCGTCGTGATCCTGGTAGTTATTCTCGGGCTTGGCGGACTTGTCGGCTGGCTCGTAACACCGAAATGAGCTTTGACGACGCCCAGATCGAGGAGGTTCGCCGACTGGGGTCAGAGGGCAACTGGCAGACACCGCACGCCGCCACCAGACAACGCACTAACGTGTCACAAGACGGGACCACCAGCCTTCGGGTCCGCAGGAGTAGGCAGGCGATACGGCCGTCGCAGGCGCTCGGCCGGGCCACAGGTCCCGCGGGCTTGCGGCGGGAGGTCCCGATCCGGCGGCCCATGCGGCTGTCGGCCACCGTTCGGTCCTGCCTGTTCTCGGCCTTTCATGCCTGCAGGTCGGCGCTCAGAGCATGACCGGTGACCTTCGCCTCTGCACGTCCGGGCGCGTTGACCGGAAGCTCTTGGTGTGCAGACTGAATGCCGCCCGGGCCGTGCCGGGACCGGGCCCACCCGCTGGCCGGGGTTCTTCCATGCGGTCGCCGTCGATTTTGACGGCACGCTCACCGAGTCGGGGTATCCGGACCCTGGCGTGCTGGCTGCCCTGGACGAGACGCGAGCCGACGGCCTGCGCGTCGTGATCGTGACCGGCCGGATCCTGGCGGAGCTGGAGGCGGTCTTCCCCGACGCTGGCGAGTATGCGGACCTGATCGTGGCGGAGAACGGGGCGGTGCTGGCCCGCGGGGGTCAGCGCCGGTGCCTGGCCGCGCCGGTGCCCGTCGGCCTGGCCGCGGCGCTCACCCGCCGGGGGGTGGCCTGCCGCCGCGGTGCGGTGCTGCTGGCGTGCAACGGTGCTGACGAGCATGTGGTGCTGGAGGAAGTGCGCAGGCTGGGCCTGGAATGCCAGCTGATCCGCAACCGGGCCGAGCTGATGGTGCTGCCCGCCGGGGTATCCAAGGGCACGGGCCTGGCCGCCGGGCTGGCCGAGCTGGGGATCTCCGCCCACAACGCCATAGCGATCGGGGACGCTGAGAACGATCATTCGCTGCTGGCGGCCGCGGAGCTGGGCGTCGCGGTCGCCAACGCGGTCAGCGCACTGAAAGCCGGCGCCGATTTCGTCCTGGCCGAGGCGGACGGAGCGGGGGTGGCATCGTTCCTGCGCGGGCCGGTGCTGGCCGGGCGGGAGCGGGTGCACCCGCGGCGCTGGCGGATCACCCTGGGCACGCTCGCCGACGGCACGCCCGCATCGATCCCCGCGTCGCAGGTGAACGTGCTGGTGACGGGCGTCCCGCAACGCGGGAAGTCGTACGTGGCCGGACTGATCGGCGAGCAGCTGATCCGGCTCGGCTACTCTGTGGTGATCTTCGACCCGGAGGGCGACCACGCCGGGCTCGGCCTGCTGCGCGATGTGCTGGTCACCGGGACGGCCGGGAACCCGCCGTCAGCCGAGGATCTGGCCCGGACCGTTCGGCACCATTCCGGTGGTGTCGTGGTGGACCTGTCCGCGGTCCCGGCCGGGCAGCGCGCCGGCTACCTGGACGCCGCGCACCGCCAGCTGGAGGCGGCGCGCGGCGCGACCGGCCTGCCGCACTGGCTGATCATCGATGAGGCCCAGCTGCCGCTGGCCCGCGACGCCCGGGCGTTCTTCGAGCCCGCAGCGGCAGGCTATTGCCTAGTCACCCACCGTCCCGAGGACCTGCGTCCGGAGGTCCTGCTCGCCGTCGACATCCTGATCGCCCTGCCCGGCCACGATCCCGCCGGCCGCCTCGCGGACCTGGTCGCGGCCGCCGGCACCATGTCCCATGCGGCGGCTGCCGCGCTCCTGGCCCAGGCCGGACCCGGACAGGCGGTACTGGTGGACCGCGAGCACCCCGGAACCGGCGCGGTCGTCACGATCGGCCAGCGGGAGACCGCGCACATGCGGCACTGGCACAAGTACTCCGGCGGCCACCTGGACCCGCAGCGCCGGTTCTACTTCCGCCGCGACGCGGACACCCCGACCGGAATGACCGCCGCAAACGCGGGGGAACTCGAGCACCAGCTGCGAACCTGCGACGATGCCGTCATCGTCCATCACTGCCAGCACGGTGACTTCTCCCGCTGGGTCGCCGACGTTCTCGGCGACCCACCGCTAGCCGCCGCGATCGCCGCAGCCGAGGATGCGGTCCGCACCGGCACCGCCAGTACCGCCGAGGCACGGGCCAGGCTGACCACCGCCATCCGCCAGCGCTACACCGGGACCTGACCCCTGCGATCATCCGGGCCGCGACGCTCGGCACCGGCCGCGAACCGCGCCGCGCAGTGCCGGGCAGGAGCATCGCAGCGAGGTGACCCCGGACGCGGGGCATCCGCTCCAACCTGCCGGTCGCGCTGCCGCTGCAAAAGCGGTCGCGGACGCTCGCACCATCTACGCCGCCCAGCCTGGCGTCTTCGACGCCGCAAGCTGACCTGGCCCGTTCGGTTTATCAGCAAATCTGAGCCGAACGGGCGGTGGCTCCGCGCCTGATCACCGGACACCAGCCGGGTCGTGCGTAGTCCCGGAGCGCAGGCGCCGGGAGGCGGACTCGGCGGCTTTGCGCAGCCATTCCGCTTCTTGCGGATCCAAACCCTCATGGCGGGAGAGCAGTTCCCTGGTCTCCGCCTCGAGCAGGCGTATCGCGGCCAGAGTGCGTTCGGCATGACCGTATGCCATGGCTGCATCCCCTTTTCCGTTCACGACGGCACATGATGCCCCGGACGGCAGGCGTTCGGCAGAGCCTTAGGTCCCGCGAGCTGGCGGCAATAGGTCCCGATCCGGCGACCCGCGCGCTCTCGGTCTCCGTGCGGTCCGGCCCGCGAAAGGCACCAAAGCCCTGCCACGGCCGGACGGCAGCCTCTATCGGCGGGCGCCGTCAAAGCGTCATGAAGCGGTAGCCGCGCGCGGAAGAACTGGATGATCACCGGCAACGCGCTGACGGTGGCCGGGTTCCCGATCGGCTCGTTGTGCATCAGGACGATCGGGTGCCGCAGTACGCCGCCCTCCTCCTCGGCGAGCCGGATGATGTAGTGCACCCAATACGGAGAACCCGAGCCGTCCGCCTTCCAGTCCTGGGTGTCGACCGCCCACAGCCACACCCCCATCCGGCGTTGCTGCGCGAGCCGGAGCGTGGTGGAGTTGTAGTCGCCGTACGGAGGCCGGAACGCGCAGGGCACGGTACCGGTGATCGACCGCTGCTCAGCGCTGGCCTCGTCCAGTTCGGCCGCTTGCCGGGCGGCGGTCAGGTCGTCGAGGTCTGGGTGGTTCCAGGTGTGGTTTCCCGTCGCGTAGCCACCCTTGACCTCGGCCCGCACGAGGGACGGCCGGGCCGACATGTTCACGCCGATGTTGAAGAAGGTCGCGGGCACCTGGTAGCGCTCCAGGATCGCGAGGATGGCCGCGGTGCTCTTGCCCGGTCCGTCGTCGAAGGTCAGCGCCACGGTCTTGGCACCGCCCGGGGCATCGACGCGGGCACCGTAAGGAGAGGCCCCGCAGTCGGCCGCGGGGGCCACGCTCGCCGCTCCCGTTGGAGGCGTCACGCCCGCCGAGGGCGCCATGCCGGCCGGCGGCGCCGCACCAGCCGATGGCGGCGCGCTCTGGCAGGCGGCCAGGACCACCGCGCAGGCGATCGCCGGCCCGACCCGGAAGGTCGCCACCATGGCCTGCCTGCCTCCGGGCATGTTAGTTGAGGCCGGCGCTAGCGCTGGCCTGCTGGGCGAAATGGCGGGTAAACCAGTCCCGGGCCAGGTCCGCCACCTGCTCCAGCGCGCCAGGCTCCGCGAACAGGTGGGTGGCCCCGGGAATGACCTCAAGGCGGTTCTCGCACGTCAGCCGCGCCTGTGCCTGTCGGTTGAGGTCGAGGACCGGCCCGTCCGCGCCACCCACGATGAGCAGGGTGGGCGCCCGCACCATGGCCAGCCGCCGACCCGCCAAGTGCCTAGCCCGGCGCGGTTCAGCACGCCGGCCACTGCCATGCCGCCGCCTTGCCTAGCAGGATGGTGACTTCCTCGTCGGTTACCTGGGAGAAGTCGCCGTACCATTCACCGATCGCGAACAAGCGCGGCGGGGTATGCAGGCACACCACTTCGTCGGCGTCACGGTGCAGCGCCGCGGCTGCCTCCACCGGTCCCACGGGTGCCGCGAGTACCACCCGGTTTGCGCCCCGGGCCCTCGCCACCTGGCAGGCGGCTCGGGCCGTCGACCCGGTGGCGATCCCGTCGTCGACGATGATCGCCGTGCGTCCCATCAGCGGGACCGGCGGATTGTCACCGCGCAGCTGCCTCACCCGACGGTCCAGCAGGATGCGCTCGCGGGCCTCTACCTCCGCGATCTGCGTCCCGGTCAGTCCGGTCTGCCGCACCACGTAATCGTCGATGGCCCGGGCGCCGCCCTCGCCGATCGCACCGAAGCCGTATTCCGGCTGGAACGGAACGCCGAGCTTGCGGACCACGATCACGTCCAGCGGTGCGTGCAATTCCTCGGCCACCTCGAACGCGACCAGCACGCCGCCGCGCGGGAGGCCGAGCACGGCAACGTCGGCACCGTCCAGGTGCCGCAGCCGCCGCGCCAGGTGCCGTCCCGCATCCGCGCGGTCAACGAAGAACATCTCGCCACCTCCAACCCCCCACGGCGAATCAGAGCCGACTGCGGACGGCAGCGCTAGGGTCAATGGTCACAACCGGCCAACCGGGACTTCACGCCAGGGAGATCGGGACGAACGTCTCTAGCCGCAGGACTGGGGGCGGTCGCCGCCTGGTCATATGGGAACGGCCGAAGTCGCCGGCAGCCAGCCAGAGGACGCCGAGGTCGCGCCGATGCCGGGGTTCGTCGGGATCGTCGGCGACCCCGGTGGCGCCGAGCGCGGGCGCGCTGCGCATCCAGAGCGCGGTGCTCGAGAGCTGGGTCAGTAGCCTGGTCTTGCCGATGCTGGGCGCGTTCGTCGCCGCGCCCGATCGCTCGCAGCAGGGCCACGGCGTTCCGCAACCTCGCTCGATCTCCGAAAGCTGATAGCGCGTATTCGGTGCCGCTCGCTGGCAGGACAGCGTCGCGGGACGGCGCTACGGCGTCCTGGCGGTGCGCCGGGCGGGAGGACCTCCGGGCCGGCGGCCGGGCGGTGAGCGTCGCGTGGGTCGGCCTGTCCGCGGACCTGAGGCTTGGGGAGGTTCGGGGGTCACCGTGCGCAGCCCGCTGAAGGCCGACGCGCGGGCTACCGCGACGACCCCGATGATCAGCGCGGCGATCCCGCCCGCCTCCATCGCGAGCAGCCCGGCGGAGATCTGTACCCGGTCGCCGAACACGACGATTCCCAGTGCCATTCCGGCGACGGGCTCGCCGGCGGCGATGGCGGGCAGCGAGGCACGCAGCGGGGCGGAGCTGAACGCGTTCTGCATCAGCCAGATGCCGACCATGCCCGCGCCGGCCAGGGCGTAGGCCGGCCAGCTGGTGAACAGCACCGGGAACGAGTACGAGTGTGCCTGCAGGATCTCCAGCGTCTGCCTGGTCAGCGCGTCCTGGATGCCGAAGACCAGGCCGGCTCCAGGCCGGTGAGGGTGGCGCGCACGTGCCCGCGCCTATGGTGTCCGGCCTGCACGGCGGCGAATGCGATGCCCGCGATGATCGCCGCCGCGTACCAGTGCGAGAACGAGCCGAACGACAGGCCGACGGGCTTAGTTGCCCGGGTCGCCGACAGCAGCGTCACGCCGCCGATCAGGATGAGCGCGCCGGCTACCTCGGTGAGCCTGACAGCCTGCCGGGACATCGGGACGGCCAGCACCAGGGCCCAGACCAGGTAGGTGGTCAGCAGTGGTTCCACGAGCGTCAGCTCGAGATGGCCGATCGACCAGGCCGTGAGCAGGTAGCCGGCCACCATGCACGCAATGCCGAGCAGCCACCTCGGCTTACCCAGCAGGTCGGTCAGGATCCGCAGGCTGAGGAAACGCGACTCAGGCTCCTGCCAGGCGGAGTACTGCTGGAGAACGAAGCCGATGCCGAGCAGCACGGCAGCCACCAACGTGGTCGCATAATCCACATCCAGGTCCACGGTGCTCAGTCTCTGCTAGATATGTGTCCTTCCCTCGGGACTCTTCTTACTGCGGGCTCATGCGTAGCCACAGAGGCGAAAGGGTTGACAGAACGGGACCTTCGTACCCGTCGGCCGGAGTAACCTGCTGGTCCGCTGCCAGGCTGCGTGGTCGGCGCAGGGTGGAAAGTCCTGCCACGGTTCACAGCCCGTCGCTCTTGTGGTGTCAGACTTTAGGGGTGGCAGTTGAACGTCGGCGCCGGGTGGAGGTGCGGCCATTTCCCTCCAACCGGCACCTTGTCACCGCGGCCATGCGCGCCGGACGTCGCAAGATGCCTATGTACGGGCTAGTCGATGTGGATGTAACCACGGCGAACCGGCTGCTGGCCAGCCACGATCCGCCCGGGTCCCTGACCGCCTTCGTGGTGGCGAGTGTGGCGCGCGCCGCCGCTGCCCACCCGGAAGTCCATGCCTACCGCAACTGGCGCGGACAACTGGTGACCCACCAGCACGTCGATGTGGGCACGATGGTCGAGATCTCGACCCCGCATGGTCCCTTTGCCATGCCACACGTGCTGCGCGACGCGGACGTCCGTGGGGTGTCCGAGCTCACCGCTGAGTTGCGCCGGGTCAAGCGCGAGCCATCGGCGAGCAGCAGCGGCCGGTGGCTGGAACGAGCCGCCCCGGCCGCGACCCGGATCCCGGGCGCGGTACCGGCCATGTATGCCGTGATGGCCAGATCGGTCACGGCCCGGCAGCGCATCGGCACGGTCGCGGTGACCTCCGTGGGCATGTTCGCTGGCGGCGGCGGTTTCGGCGTCACCTCGCTGACCTTGTTTTCCCTGGAGGTGATTGTCGGCGGCATGAGCCAGCGCCCGCGCGTCGTCGACGGCCAGGTCGCGATACGGGACGTGCTCGATATCACCGTGGCGATCGACCACAACGTGGTGGACGGGGCGCCTGCCGCCCGGTTCGCCGCCGAGTTCCGGGAACTGCTCGAAAGCGCCTCCGTGATCTCGCCCCCAGGCTGACCTGGGCAGCCCCGCTTTGCCTGGCTGATGGTTCGGTGCCTTCCCCGCGGGAGATGAAACGCGGCGCGGGTTGTCAGCCGAGGAAGGCCTCGAGCAGGGCGACAAAGGCTGCCTGGTCCTGGAACAGGAAGGCGTGGCCGGCGCCGGGATACGACGCGAGCCTTGCTCCGTGGATCAGGCGGAGCAGGGTATCGCTGTTGGTGAGCGGGTCGAGCCGGTCCGCCGTGCCGTCGGAGATGAGCGTCGGGACGGCGATGGTGGTGGCCAGCTGGCCGCCCGGGTCGGTCCCGGCCCACCACGCGAGCACGGCGTGCGCCTGGGCGGTCACGGTGCCAGCCGGGGCCCCGGGGGCGGACGGGTAGCTCGAGATCGCGACGAGGTAGGTGTTCTGTGCGGCGCTCTGGCCGGGCGGGAACAGGTCGGCCATCGCCTGCTGCGTGTCGCCGCTGGTGAGCGCGTTGATGGCCTGCTGGGACGGCCGCAGCGCCGTTCCGTTGCCCGGGTAGCTGGCGCACAGGGCCAAACGGCGCACCTGGTCCGGGTGGAGCACGGCCAGTGCTTGGGCGACCATGCTGCCCATCGACCAGCCGAGGACGTCCGGCTGTCGGAGGCCGAGCGTGGCGATGAGCGCGCTGGTCTGATTGGCCATCGCGTCGATGCTGAGCGGTCCGGGCAGGGCTTGGGTCTGGCCGACGCCGGCGTTGTCGAAGATCACGACGTGGTAGCGCTGGGCGAGGGCATCGACGAAGCTCCGGTCCCAGCTCTCCATGGTTGCGCTGTAGCCGGTGATCAGGACCAGGGGTGGCCCGCTCCCGACGGCCCGGTATGCGACCGCGCCCAGCCTGGTATGCGCGATTCGCACCGGGGCGGACGCGATCGAGACCGTGCCCGGGACCTGGGCCGTCGATCCCGTCCTCGCCTTCGCCACCGCCGCAGTCACGAAGGCCTGCACCGTAGCGACCGCGGGCGCCCCCAGGTCGGCGTAGGTGAGATACCCCGTGTACGCCCCGGTTTCGAACAGGACGAGGTCAAAGCCGATCTGGATTCCCGCGGTCGTGAAGGCCCATGCGTAGGCCGACGACGTGCCGGCGACCCGCGGGAAGGGCAGCGGCCGGATGGTGGCCGCGGCCTTCTTGCCCGTGATGGTGATCGTGGCTGTGCGGCAGTGTGCCAGGGCCTGGGCGAGGCTTCGCCATGTTTGCTGCGCTTTCGGGCCTGCGGCCAGGACCTCGACCACGGTGGGGATCGCAGTTCCCTCGACGAAGGCCGCGGTCGCGTACGTCAGCCCGTTCTGGTTGGCCGCCAGGCCTTCCAGGCACGGTGCGCTGGTCTGCACGCTTCCCGGGCTGGCGGGCGCTGCCGACCACCCGGCTGGCAGGTCAGCCACCGACAGCAGGCGGGCCTGGAGCGCGGACCCAGTGCTGTATCCCCCGCACCCAGAGGTCAACGCGGCCGTCGCCGCGAGCACGGCCAGCCCGGTAACCCAGGCGCGGCGCGGCGTGCGTGGCCTGGCGACCAGGCGAGCGGAACGAGCCACCGTGCCGCGGAGCACAGGCGCCCTGCCCGGCCGCCAGCATCCGACTTCCGTCATGTCGCACCTCCACAGACACCCGGCCGCCCACCGTCGGCTACGCACCTCGGAGTGAAGACCCACTCCTGCGCTTACCACGATGGACACTCCCGAGGATGGCCACGTAGGGCCGTACGTGTGGGTACCTCCGCGCGCTGCAGACTTGATCGGAAACTCTCCGCCATCGCAGCCGCGGCGGCGCGCCGAGGCCAGGGTCTAAGGGCCCTTGATCGGTGGATCAGCGCCCTGGCGTTACCTGGACTTGGCCGCATGGCCCGGTCCGCCAGGGTGGGCCGGTGGACGCAGCGCGACCGCCGCCAGGATTCCCGCGCCGATGACCAGACCCGCCGCGAGATAGAGAGCGGCGTGCAAGCCGGTCCCGAAGGCGTGGTACGCCGCGTTGATCACCTGCTGGACAACCGCGGCGTTTCCGGGTCCTCCTGCTGAGGAGGTAGTGCCGCTGGGCGGCACCCCGCCGGTCTCGACCGCGTTTACGACGATGGACTGGAAGTTGGGCGGAATCCCCAGGCGGTTCAGCCTGCTGATGAGATCGGCGTGCAGTTGCGCGTTGACCAGCGCGCCGAGCACGGCCACGCCAGTCACGGCGCCGATCTCGCGGCTGGTGTTGGCCGCCGACGCGGCCATGCCGGAGCGTTCCGGCGGTACCGCGCCGAGGACGGACGAGGTGATCGGCACCACCGTCCAGCCGATGCCGGCACCGGTCAGGGCGAGCGCCGCAGCCAGCACGGTGAACGGCGGATGCGGGCTGAGCGCGGCATTGGTCAGCAACAGCCCGGCCGCGAAGGCGAGGCAGCCCGCGCTGATCGACCAGCGCGGTCTCGCCGAGCTCAGCCACATACCCGCCAGCACCGACGAGGTGATCATCAGCACCGTCATCGGCAGGAACGCGAGCGCGATCCGGAATCCGGAATAGCCGACGACCTCATCGAGGTAAAGCGCGGTAAAGAAGAAGATCGCGAACGTCGCGAAATAGGAACAGAACGCGACCGAGTTCGCGATGGTAAATCGTGCGACCCGGAGGAACCGCAAGTCCAGCAGTGGGTGGGCTGCGCGGTACTCCCGCCAGAGAAAGGCGGAGCCCGCTGCCGCGCTGACGCAGAATAGCGCGAGCACCGCGGGAGTGGTGAACCCGGTGCTCTCACCGGTCATGACCGCGAAGATCAGCGCCGCCAGCGCCGCCGCGCCGAGCATCACGCCGGCGATGTCGACCCGGTGCGCCTCAGGATCTGCGTTCTCCGGCAGGACAATCGCGGCCGCGACCAGCGCGGCCGCCCCGAATAGCAGGTTGAACCAGAAGATGGCACGCCAGTTCCACAGGCCGACGAGCGCCCCGCCCAGGACCGGGCCAACCGCGAGCGCGAGCCCCGACACGGCTGCCCACACGCCGATGGCGCGGTTGCGGGCCCGCTCATCGCGGTAAAGATGCCGGAGCATGGACAGGGTCCCCGGCTCACTGGCCGCCGCGCCCAGTCCCATGACGGCCCGGCCGGCGATCAGCGTCCCAGCGTCGGGCGCCAGCGCACACAGGACCGAGCCGACGCAGAACACCCCGGCGCCCGCGAGCATGACCTTCTTACGGCCGAACTCGTCGCCTACCATCCCGAAGCCCAGCATCGCGCTGGCGAACGTCAGCGCGTACGCGCCGACTACCCACTGCAGGGCCAGCACCCCAGCGTGCAGGTCCGCCTGCACGCTGCCGAGCCCGACGCTCACGACCGTGTTATCCAGGAACGTCAGGAACAGCAGCGTGCAAAGGATGGCCAGAGCGACCGGCTGGCCGGCGCCCCGGGGGACGGCGGCACCGGTGCCGTGCCGCTTGATCATCGTCATCCGGCTATCCAGCAGCACGCGCGATCCTCGCGCCAGGCTGGCCAGCCCGACAGCGTCTCGTCTTGCGGCATGCCGAAGCCCGGAGTGCCCGTTTCGGTGCCCATATGCGCAAATCTCGGCCTCATGCGTCAAGCATCGGCGTGCGATGCCTCGGGCCTGTAGAGACGTAGTTCCCGGACCGCCAGAGACCTTCGGCCCTATCCTCCGGCCCGCCCGGAATGCTTGCCTGAGGGTGTGCCCCCGCTGCGAGATTTCCTGACGCGGTTCCGGCCTGCAGGCTCCCCGGGAGCAGCGGCGCGCGCCGGAGTGCCCGCAGATCGTTCCGGCGAACTGGAGTCCGAGGTAGCTCCGGTGCTGGCCCTCCTGGACGATACCCAGGCAGAACGTGAGCGCCTCATAACACAAGCACGCCGCGAGGCCGAGCAGATCGCAGCTGCCGCGCGGTCAGCAGCAGACGCGATCGCCGCCGATGCGGCGCAGCACGCCGAGACGGTTCGCGAACAGGCGGCGCAGCAGGTGATGACCGCGGCCCGGGAGCAGGCCGCCAGGACGGTGGACGCCGCCGGGCAGCAGGCTGCGCAGATCCGTGAACTCGCCCGCCAGCGCACGCCTGCCCTGGTCGGCCGCGTCGTGGGCATGATCAGGCAACTGCAGGTCGACGAAACATGAGTGCCGGATGGGTCGCGGGCAGCGTGCGGGCCAGAGCCCTGGCCCGCCGGCGGCTAGGTGCGGCGGAAACCCGGCGGCTGGCCTCCTGCGGTTCGCTGAGCGACGCACTGCGGATGCTGGCCGCCACCGCGTACGGCGCCAACCTGCGGCCGGAACAATCCCTCGCCGCGGCTCAGCACGAGGTCGCCAGCAGCGTCTTGTGGGACCTGCGGGTACTGGCAGGCTGGCTGCCGAGCGAGGGCCTGCGGCTGCTGCGCGTCCTGGGCGCCTGGTTCGAGGTGGCCAACGTCGACGAACTGCTGCAGTCCATCGCCGGGCGCCCGGCTGAGCCCGAGTTCGAGCTGGGCGCGCTCGCCACGGCCTGGCCGCGGCTCCGCCAGGCGGCCAGCAACAGCGAACTTCGGGCCGCGCTCACCACGTCGGCCTGGCGTGACCCGGGTGGGGAGAGCACCTACGCGATGCGGATGGGCATCCGCGCGCGATGGGCAACGAGAGCTGCCGCGGTCGGCGATCCGGCCCGGAGCTGGGCCGCAGGCGCGGTCGCGGTGCTGGTCGCCGCTGAGCGGTTCGCGGCGGGCCGGGCGGTGGATCCCGGAATCATCGGCAATGCTCTCAGCCTGCTCGGACCCGCCGCTCCCCGCGCAGCCACCCTGGAGGAGATGGCCCGCGGCCTGCCGCCGCGGGCCGGGTGGGTCCTCGCCGGGATTACCGCGCCCGCCGACCTGTGGCGAGCCGAACAGGCGTTGCTGGCCAGGGTGGAGCAGGACGGCCTGCGGCTGCTGCGGACGTCCGGCCTGGACAGCGGCACGGTCCTGGGCGCGGTCGCGGTGATGGCCTGCGACGCGTGGCGGGTCCGCGCTGCGCTCGAGATCGCCGCGCGGGGCGGCGAACCAATGGGGGCCTACGATGAGCTGGCTTGACGGGGTGATCCCGGCCCGGATGAAGCGCGTTGCGCTGGTCGCGGCCGACGAATCGCTGCGCGATGTGCTGGTCCGGGTCGCGGACGCGGCGGCGGTGGAGATCGGGCTCCCCGGGGGGGAGGCAAGCGCCCCGGGCCCCGCACCTGGCGAGCCGGGAACAGGCGGGGAAGCGGCCCGCAGGCTCAGGCACGCCGACCGCCCGGTGACCGGTGCCTTGCTGTCCGCCTCGCCGCTTGACTTCGACGCGGTCGAGAAAGCGGGCCGCTACGAGTTGCTCGCCGGCGAGGCCCAGCTCGAGGCCTATGCTGCGGGCGCGGTTAGGCGGTCAGGCGCCGGCGCCCTGGCCGGCTGGATCCCGGCTGACCGGCTGGCCGCCGTGGCGGCCAGCGTCGCGCAGGTCGGCGGTGCCGTGGTCCCGCTTCCGTACCCGCCCGGAGTGGAGCCTCCCTCGCTCGTGACCGGCCGGCCACTGCGCCGCTCGCTGTCCCCGCTGGTCCAGACCTACGGCACGGTTCCCTACGCCGACGTCGATCCCGTCCGGCTGGCCTGGGTGACGTACGTGCTGATGTTCGGCATGATGTTCGGAGATGCGGGGGAGGGCGTCGTGCTGCTCGGGGTCGCGGCCGCGCTGCGGGCCGGCTGGCCGGGCTGGGTCCGCCGGTTCAGGTCAGCCTGGCCGTTCGTCGCGGGCGCCGGGGCGGCGGCTACCCTGTTCGGCTTGCTGTACGGAGAATGCTTCGGGCCGACCGGCCTGGTACCGGTGCTGTGGATCAACCCGCTGGATCACGCGGTCACGCTGCTGCTCGTGGCCATGGGCGCCGGGGCGGTCATGCTGGCGGGTGCCTACGCACTCGGAACGATCAACCGGTGGCGGGAAGGCGGGTGGCCCTCCGCGGTGTACGCGTCGTCGGGCATCGCCGGAATCACGGTGTTCCTCGGCGCGGGCGTCATGGTCGGCGGGTGGTATTCCCATCACGGCCTGCTGCTCGCCGTAGGCGGGTTCGGGGCCCTAGCCGGGCTGGGGCTGGCCGCCGCCGGGTTCCTCGCCGAGGCGGGCGGCGGCGGCGCGGGCCGGATCCAGGCCGCGGTCGAGGTCTTCGACCTGGTGGTCCGGCTGGGTTCAAATGTGGTGTCGTTCACCAGGCTCGCCGCGTTCGGCCTGACCCACGCCGCTCTCGGCCTGCTCGTGTGGGAGGGCACGCGGGCGCTGTGGCACCGCGGGGGGCCGCTCGCCGCGGCGGCCGTGGTCGTCTTCGCGGCCGGGACCGCCCTGGCGTTCAGCCTGGAAGCCCTCGTCGCTGCCATCCAGGCCCTCCGCCTGGAGTACTACGAACTGTTCTCGCGCGTCTTCGTGACTCAGGGCCGGCCGTTCAGGCCATGGCACGTGCCGACGGTAAGCGGCCTGGCCGATGTCACGGGGATCCCCGCGACTGGCATCAAGGAGGAAAGCACATGACATCCGCATGGCTAGTCGGATTGCCGCTCATCGCTGCGGCCGTGGTGCTGGCGCGCGTGGTGACGCGGCGCGGGCGGTCCGGGATCTACATCCTGGCCGGGATCGGCGCGGTGCTGATGATAGGCGCGGTGGTCCTGCTCGTGGCGGCGCTCAGCGCTGGGCCCGCTGGGGCGGCCGTTGCGGCCGGCGCGGCCAAGTCCGCCGCGGCGGCGTCAGGGACATCGTCGAACTCGGCCGCGTTGCTCGGCGCGGCGATCGCGGTCGCCGGGTCGACCATCGGCGCGGGCATCGCCGTCGCCTACGCCGGCGCCGCGGCCCTGGCCGCCATGAGCGAGCGGTCGGAACTATTCGGCCGAGCGATGGTCATCGTCGGCCTGGCCGAGGGAATCGCCATCTACGGCCTGATCATCGGGATCCTGCTCATCGGGAAGGCATGAGATGTCCCGGGCTGCGGTCATCGGCGAGTCCGCCCGTACGGCGGGTTTCGCCCTGGCCGGCGCGTTGGTCTTCCCGGCGGAGGACGCCGATGAAGCGCGCGCGGCCTGGTCCTCGCTGCCCGCCGACGTCGCCGTCCTGGTGCTGACCCCGCGCGCTGCCGCGTGGCTCGGTACCGCGCCGCGAGCCCGGCGGGACGTGCTGCTCGCGGTGATGCCGCCGTGAGCGGCGAGGCGGAGCAGGCGCTCGCACCGGTCCGCGCGTACCTGCTGCGCGAGGCCGAGGCCGAGGCTGGCCGCATCCTGGCGGGGGCTCGTGCCCAGGCCGACTCCATCCTGCAGGAGGCCCGGAGCAGCGCGGCCGAGATAGTCGACCGGGCCCGCGCGCTGGGTGAAGCGGACGCCGCCCCGGCGGCCGCCGCCGAGCGGAGCCGGGGTCGTGATCAGGCCCGGTCGATCATGCTCGGCGCCCAGCGTGCGGCGTACCAGGACCTGCGCGGCCAGGCCGTGGCCGCGGTCGGCGACCTGCGGACCGAGCCCGGCTACCCGGGGTTGCTCGGCCGGCTCGTCGCCATGGCCACGCGGGCGGCCGGTGATGGCACGGAGGTCACGGTCCAGCCGGAGGGGGGCGTGGTGGCGCGGGCCCCCGGTGTGGTCGTCGATTGCACTCTGTCCAGGCTGGCGGCGCTGGCCGTCGACGAACTCGGAGACCAGGTGCGGGAACTATGGACGCCGTGAGCGCGAGCCCGGCGCGAGTCGTCCGGGTGAACGGGCCGCTGGTGGAGGTGACCAGCCTGACCGGGGTCGCGATGTACGACATCGTCGAGCTCGGCGAGCACCTGCTGCCCGGTGAGGCCGTCGCTATCAGGGGCGACGTGACCACCGTGCAGGCGTACGAGTACACCGGCGGCCTCGCGCCCGGTGATCCCGCCCGGTCGCGCGGCGAGCCGCTGTCGGCGCGCCTGGGCCCGCATCTGCTCGGCGGCATCTTCGACGGGCTGCTCAGGCCGCTCAGCAGTGCGCCTGCTTGGCTTGAGCCCGGCTATCCTTTCCCTTCCGCGGGAGGTCAGGAGTGGGAGTTCACACCGCAGGCCGAGGTCGGCGCGGCCGTCGGCGACGGCGCCAGCCTGGGCTCGGTGACGGTCTCCGGCGGGATCGGCTACCGGGTCCTCGTGCCGCCCGGCGTAGGCGGAACGGTAGAAAAGGTACGCGAGGCCGGCCCGGCGCCCGGTGACGCGGTGATCGCCACCGTCTCAGGCACGGACGTGCACCTGACCTCGAGCTGGCCGGTGCGCCGCCCGCGGCCCTACCGCCGGCGGCTCGACGCATCCGCGCCGCTGCTCACCGGGCAGCGGGTGATCGACGTGCTGTTCCCGGTGACCAAGGGCGGCAGCTGCGCCGTGCCCGGCGGGTTCGGCACTGGGAAGACCGTACTCCTGCAGCAGATCACGAAGTGGTGCGACGCGGACGTGATCGTGTACGTCGGGTGCGGGGAACGCGGCAACGAGCTAGCCGACATGCTGGCCGAACTCGCCGGGCTCAGCGATCCGCGCACCGGAGGCAAGCTGGCCGCCAGGACCGTCGTCATCGCCAATACGTCGAACATGCCGATGATGGCCCGCGAGGCCAGCATCTACAGTGCCGCCGCGGTCGCCGAGCACTTCAGGGACATGGGCCTGGACGTCGTGGTGGTGGCGGATTCGACCTCTCGCTGGGCCGAGGCGCTGCGCGAGTTCGCGTCCCGCAACGGTGACCTCCCGGCCGAGGAGGGGTATCCGGCCAGCCTGTCATCCAGCCTGGCCGCGTTCTACGAACGGGCAGGCCGCGTCGTCACCAGCGGCGGGCGCGAGGGCTCGGTGACGATCGTCGGCGCGGTGTCGCCGGCGGGCGGCGACATGACCGAGCCGGTCACCGCGTACACCCAGCGTTTCGTCCGGAGCCTGTGGTCCCTGGACCGCGACCTCGCCTACGCGCGGCATTACCCGGCCGTCTCCTGGTCCGGATCGTTCTGCCGGGACGTCGGCACCGTCGCCGCCTGGCAGGCCGGGGCGGGGGATCCCGGCTGGACCGGTCGCAGGACCCAGCTCGCCGCGCTGCTGGCCGAGGCAGACCGGCTCAGCTCGCTGGCCGAGCTCATGGGCACGACCGCCCTGCCGCCCAGGGAGCGCGTTACGATCCTGGCGGGCCGGCTGATCAGGGAAGGCCTGCTCCAGCAAAGCGCGCTCAGCCCCGTCGACGCCTCGTGTGACCGCGCCCGGGCCGCCGCCCTCGGCGACGCGATCCTGGCCGTAGCGCAGCGGTGCCGAGAGCTGGCTGACGCTGCCGTGCCCCCGGCGGCTCTCGAAGAACTGGACTTCTCCCCGATCCTGCGGGCCCGGGAGGACGCCGCGACACCCGACGCGGTCGCAGCCGGGCAGCAGGCCATGCTCGCCCGGCTGGAGGACCTGCTGCGGCAGAGCCAGGACGGAGGTCCGGGATGACCGGCTGGGCGCAGCGCGAGTACACCGGGATAGCGGAGCTCCGCGGCCCGCTGATGATCGTCCGCGGCGTGGACGGCGTGGGCTGGGACGAATTCGCGGAGATCCGGACCCACACCGGGGAAACACGGCACGGGCTGGTCCTGGAGGCCGATCGCGACCTGGCCGTGGTGCAGGTGCTCGAGGGAACCGGCGGGATGCGCACGACAGGGACCGGGGTCACGTTCAGCGGCACCCCCTTGCGGATTCCCGTCGGGGCGGACTGGCTCGGCCGGGTCTGCAACGGCCGCGGCGATCCGGTCGACGGCGGCCCGCCGGTCACCGGTGACGTCATCATGCCCGTGGCGGGCGCCCCGATCAATCCCGTCCTGCGGGAGCCGCCCGCCGAGCCGGTGCTGACCGGGATCTCGGTCATCGACTCGCTGACCACGCTGGTGCGTGGCCAGAAGCTCCCGGTGTTCTCGGTCGCGGGCCTGCCTCATCTCGAACTGGCCGCACAGCTGGCCGCCCAGGCGTCGGCCGGCGGTGACCCCTTCAGCGTCGTGTTCGCGGCGATGGGTCTCACCCACGCCGACGCCTCGGCCGTCCGCGTGGTACTCGAGGAGCGCTCTGCGGCGGGTGAGCTAGTGCTGCTGCTCAACCTCGCCGATGACCCGGTCATCGAGCGGATCCTGACGCCGCGGCTGGCACTCACCGTGGCCGAGCGGCTCGCGTTCACCCTCGGCCGGCACGTACTGGTCGTCATGGCCGACATGACCAGTTACTGCGAGGCGCTGCGTGAGGTCTCCGCGGCGCGCGGCGAGATTCCCGCCCGGCGCGCCTATCCGGGCTACCTGTACAGTGACCTGGCCTCGCTGTACGAACGGTGCGGGCGCATCCGCGGCCTGCCCGGCTCGGTCACGGTGATCCCGGTGCTGACCATGCCGGCCGGTGACATCACCCACCCGGTCCCCGACCTCACCGGGTACATCACCGAAGGGCAGATCGTGCTCTCGCCCGACATCCAGGCCCGCGGGGTGTACCCGCCGGTCGACGCGCTTTCCTCCCTGTCCAGGCTCATGCGGCACGGTGCCGGTCCCGGCCGGACCAGGGACGACCACCTGGACGTGGCCGCGCAGATCCTGGCCGCGCTCGCCGCCGCGCGGCACGCCAGCGAGCTGGCCGAACTGCTCGGCAGCGCGGCCCTCAGCCCGCTCGACCAGCAGTACCTCGCGCTCCAGACCGCCTTCGAGCGCGAGTTCATGGACCAGGAGCGGACCGAGAACCGCAGCCTCGAGGAGAGCCTGAACCGCGCCTGGCGGGTCCTGGCGAGGTTGCCGCGGAACCAGCTGACCATGGTCCCGGCCCAGTTCCTCGACGCCTACTACCCCGGCGGCGGCGAGCCGTGAGCGCGCGGGGGTTCACCGTGCCGCCAGGCCGCGCCGGACGGCTCTGGCTGACCAGGCGCCTGCAGGTCGCCCGGCGCGGCGCCGACCTGCTAGACCGTAAGCTCCGGATCCTATCGGCCGAACTCGGCCGGTTCCGCGACGCCGAGGCGCGGACCATGGCGGACTGGGACCGCTGCTGCGCCGACGCCGAGCAATGGCTGCTGCGCGCCTCGATGCTCGGCGGCGAGCGGGCCGTCCGGCTGGCCGCCGACGGCCAGCCCGCGACGGTGACGATCCCCTACACCGTCACCATGGGAGTCCGGCACCCCGTCAGCCCCGCCTGTGCTGTCCCCGCCTCAAGCACGTGGGACGGTCCGGCGCTGACCCGGACCCGGCAGGCCCACGCCGCCGCCCTCGAGGCCTCGGTAAAGTACGCCGCCGCGGCCGAGGCGCTGCGCGTCATCGAGGCCGAGGCTCTGGCTACCCGGTACCGGCTGCGCGCGATCGAGGACCGCTGGATTCCCCGCCTCGAGCAGGCCCTGGCCGAAGTGACGCTCGCCCTGGAGGAGCAAGAGCTAGCGGACGCCGCCCGGCTGCGCCTGGCTGTCAGCCCGAACCGACGGCCGTGAGCTGATCCGGCCCGCAGTGCCTCCCCGTTTCTCGGGTGGTGGTACCGGCATCCGCCTACGGCAGCCGGACGTAGCCGTGGCGGCTCTTCCACAGGTAGTACTTCTCGAAGGCCAGCTTCATCGCGTGGACTTGGGGACCAGGGATCATGACGCCGCCCTTGCGCGGCGGGAGCATGTGGTCGGCCAGGATCAGTACGCCGTTGTTGCCGGCGTCCATCATGCAGACCGCGGCCATCTCGCCGAACTCCTTGTGGCTGCTGGGCGGCTCGCCCTTGATCGCCGCGACGATATTGCGCGCGGCGACCTTGGCCATGGACTCGACCGGGAACCCGGTCTTCGGGATCCCGATCGGTATGGCCGTCTGCCAGGGGACGGGCACCTGCGCGGCGATGCCGACCGCGTAGATCTCCGGGTACGCCTTGGACTGGTAGGTGTCCTCGACGGGCACATAGCCCTTGTCATCGGCGAGCCCCGGGGTGGCGAGAACCACATCCTGCCCGACGAAGGGCGGGATCACCATCGCGAAACGGAATGGGAGCCGGGTACCGTCGGCCAGCTTGACCTGGTCGCCGGTGACCTCGTCCATGGCCGCGCCGGTGACGGCAGTGATGCCCTCCTTACGCAGGAACATCTTCAGCAGCGTCTCGCCGCCGGGCAGGCCCCCGATGCCGAAGTGGCCGAGGAACGGCTCGGCGGTCACGAACGTCAGCGGCGCCACGTCGCGCAGCTTCAACCTGCGCAGCTGGTATGAGGTGTTGAACAGGAACTCGTATGCCGCGCCGAAGCAGCTCGCACCCTGGGTCGCGCCGATCACCACCGGGCCAGGGTCGTCCAGGAACTTGGCCCAGGCGAGGGCGGCCTTCTGGGCGTCGGGGAGCGTCGTGATCGTCTGCGCGTAGCCGTCGGGACCCAGGCCCGGCAGCACGTCGAACCTGTTGCGGTATCCGGTGGCGATCACCAGGTAGTCGTAGTTCCAGCGGCCGCCGGTGGTGGTGACGGTGCGGGCGGCCGGGTCGATGGCGGTCGCCTCGGCGTGCACGAAGCCGATGTCGTGCGCGTCGAAGACCGGCCGCAGCGGGAAGGTGATCTGGTCGACGGTGCGCTTGCCGAACGGCAGCCAGATCAGCGACGGGTTGAACAGGAAGCGGTCGGCCGCCGACACGACCGTGACGTCGACGTCGCTGCCCAGCTCGGCCTTGACCTCCAGAGCCGCGGTGAGCCCCCCGAAGTTCCCGCCGATCACCAGTACCAGCTTGTTCCCCATGAGGGCACCTCATTTCGCGCATGCGCATAGAACTCTTACGATCACCATCGGCCGGCCGCGCTGTCCGCGGCAGGGCCGATGGTCACCGATTGCCGGGACCATTGAGCCAGCTGCGGAGGCCGTTGGCGGCCGCCGCCGACATCGAAGGCATCACCCACGAGCGGACCCGCCTCCACCTCTAGTCCGGCCGCGGGACCCTTGCGCGCACAGGACGGGACCTATGGCCGTAGTTGGGCTTCCCTGCATCACATACTCCCGGAGGTATCTGGACTGTCATCGGGAAGGGAACGCCATGAGTTACGGAACGACCGTGCGCAACGAGTTGCAGGTACCGACGCGGGAGCTGCGACACGCGATCCCATGGGTCTACGCGGGCTATAAGGAACTGCACGATTCTGCGCTGGCGCCCGGGGCCCTGGACGCCAAGACCAAGGAGCTCATCGCGCTGGCTATCGCGGTCAGCAAGGAATGCGACGGCTGCATCGCCGCCCACGCCCACGCCGCCGTATGGCACGGCGCAACCCCGCAGGAGGCCGCTGAGGCGATCGGCGTCACGTTCGTGATGAACGGCGGTCCGGCCACCGTCTACGGCGCGCGGGCCTTCGCGGCGTTCCGCGAGTTCTACGACCAGCGGGCCGCCGGGGACGGGCCGTCCGGCCAGGGGCAGCCGACACAGCACGGGCACGGGATCGCCCAGCCTAACGGCCATCAGCACGTCGACTAGGCGGGCCATGCCGAGCGGACGCCGAGCACCTGGCTCCCGCCGCGGCCGGGGCGGCCGGTTGCGGTAACTTGCGGGCTCTGACGGTAACGCGTTCGCCGAGGGCGGGTACGGCCGCTGTCCAGCCCAGTTCGTCGTCGAGCCGGTCGCGCAAGGTGGCTGCTGCGCTGGCCGGTCACCGACCGCGTCCCTGACCGTCGGCATCTGATCCACCGGCCGGTTCAGTCGGCTCTGGCCAGGACAGGCGAGCCCGCGTTGAACGTGGCGAACACCCGGCTCACCTCGTGCTCGGTCATTCCGAGGCGGCGCAGCTGGGCGGTCAGCGCGGCGAGGTTCGGGTTGGCCACGGGGCCGAAGCAGCCGTAGCAGCCGCGGCCGAAGGCGGGGCAGATGGCGCCGCAGCCGGCCTGGGTGACCGGCCCGAGGCACGGGATTCCGCGGGCCACCATGACGCATGACGTGCCGCGCAGCTTGCAGTCGTAGCAGACGCTATGCGACGGGTATCTGGGGCTTGCGCCCCGCCAGCAGCGCGGTGAGCAGCTCGAGCAGCTGGCGCTTGTCGATCGGGCAGCCCCGCAGCTCGAAGTCCACCGGCACGTGGTCGGCCACCGGCGTGGAGGTCGCGAGTGTAGAGATGTAGTCCGGCCGCGCGTACACCACCGAGATGAACTCCCTGACGTCGGCGAAGTTGCGGAGGGCCTGGATCCCGCCGGCGGTGGCGCAGGCCCCGATGCAGACCAGGACCCGGGATACCGCGCGGATCTCCGCGATGCGGCGGGCGTCCCGCTCGGTGGTCACCGACCCTTCCACCAGCGACACGTCGTAGGGCCCTTCGACCTCGGCGCTAGATGCCTCCGTGAAGTGGGCGATCTCGACGGCCCCGGCCAGGGCGAGCAGTTCGTCCTCGCAGTCCAGCAAGGTGAGCTGACAGCCGTCACACGAGGCCAGCTTCCACACAGCCAGCTTCGGCTTGCTCGTGCCGGTCATCACAGCTCCTTGATCACGACGAGGGGGGCGGCTTCGGCGTAGCTGACGACCGGGCCGTCGCGGCACAGCAGCAGCGGGCCGAGCTGGCAGTGACCGCACAGCGCCGCCCCGCACCGCATGTTCCGCTCCAGCGAGACCCGGATATCCGCGGCCGGGACGCCGCAGCGCACCAGCATGTCCGCGGACAGCCGCATCATGATCTCCGGGCCGCATACGAACGCCGCCGTGTCCGCTGGGTCGGCGATGGCGTGCTCGATCAGGCTCGTCACCAGGCCGACGTGCCCGTCCCAGCCGGCCCGGTCGTGGTCGACGGTCACCTGGACGTCGGCGCCGCGCCTGCGCCAGGTCTCCAGCTCCCGAGTGAAGATCATGTCTTCGGGCGACCGCGCGCCGACCAGCAGCACCACCCGGTCGTACCTGGCCCGCTGGTCCAGCGCGGCCAGCACCACCGGGCGCAGCGGCGCCAGGCCGATGCCGCCCGCCACGATCAGCACGTCCCGGCCGTCGGCGATGCTCAGCCTCCAGTCGGTGCCGAACGGGCCGCGGACCCCGATGGTGTCGCCGGGAGCCGCAGCGCACAGCGCCCGGGTCACCGCCCCGACGGCGCGGATCGTCTGCACGAGTACCTCGCCACCGTGGAAGCCGCTGACCGAGACCGGGACCTCGCCCACGCCGAAGGAGTACAGCATGGTGAACTGGCCGGGACGGGGCAGCTCGATGGGGTGCCCGGCCGGGCGGAGCATCAGCGTCACCGTGTCGGAGGTCTCGGCGTGGCGACTTGTCACCACATAAGGGACCGGCCGCATCGGAGCTGGGGCCGCCGTCATGACTCCTCCCCGGGGGCGTCACGCTGATCTCTTTCCGCGCGCAGCGCCCGCACTTCCTCGGTCAGGTCGATGCCGGCCGGGCACCACACGATGCACCGGCCGCAGCCGACGCAGCCGGACGAGCCGAACTGGTCGTGCCAGGTGCCGAGCTTGTGGGTCAGCCACTGCCGGTACCGGCTCTTGGCCGATTTCCGGACGCCGCCGCCGTGCAGGTAAGAGAAGTCCAGGTCGAAGCAGGAATCCCACCGTTCCCAGCGCTCGGCGACCTCGCCGGTCAGGTCGGTGGTGTCCTCGATGGCGGTGCAGAAGCAGGTCGGGCAGGCCATGGTGCAGTTTCCGCAGGTCAGGCACCGCGCGGCCACGTCGTCCCAGCGGGCGGCCTGATGGCTGTCCGCCATCAGCTCCCGCAGGTCGCCCATCTCCATCTGGCGGCCCATCCGGCCTGCCGCCTCCTCCACAGCCGACCGCGCCGCCCGCACGACGCTCTCGTCGGCGGGCTCGCTCGGTACCTGCTCCAGGATGCCGGCGCCGCGCGACGAACCGACCTCGACCAGGAAGCGGTGGGCGCCTTCGTCCAACCTCTCGGTGAGGGCCAGGTCATAACCCTGGTCGGCGCCGGGCCCGGTGCCCATGGACGCGCAGAAGCAGGTCTCGCCCGGTTCGGTGCAGTTCACTGCGACGATGAACAGCCGGGCGCGGTGCGCCGCGTACCGCGAGCCCGGCTGGCTTAGTACCCGGTCCTGGATCGTGATCGCACGCAGGTCACACGGCCGGACGCCGAGGAAGGCATACCGCGGCGGTTCGTCCTCATCGGCCTCGTCGGCCAACTCGAAGCCGCCGTCAGGGGTGCGCGCCGCCGACCATAGCCGTTCCCGCGGCGGGTGCAGGAACCGCTTCCAGCTCTGCGGTCCGGCCGAGTGACCGAAGGCGGCCTCGTCGTCACGGCGCCGAAGCTGGTAGCCGCCGGGCTCCAGCCGGACCCCCCAGCCAAACGGCAGCTCCGCGGCAGACGACAGCTCCCGCAGCACGATCGCGCCGTCCTGGACGGCTGGGCCGATCACGCGGTATCCCTCGGCCACGAGAACCCGGTACAGATCGCCGAGCCCGTCGACCGCGATCACGCGGGGGGCGGAACTACTACCGGTCTCGGGAGACATAACCACCGTCCGTTCGGCATCAATGCCTTTCACCACCTAGCGTCGGTCAGCGTGGCCGCCTGCGGTCATGGGCGTTGGTTCTTGATTGGCGGGCCCTTCGTCCCTTGTGCGCGCGCTGCGCCCGGCAGAGCGTGGCGACATGACTAGCGCACGACACCTGACCGGGGCCGCCGGCCGGTGGAGCGCGACCCACCCGTGGACGGCGATCCTCGCCTGGCTCGGCTGTGTCGTGATTCTGCTGCTGACCGGGCGCCTGGCCGGAACCATCCAGCTGCCCTCCGCCGAGGAGGGGTCGGGACAGACCGCGCAGGCGCAGCAGATGATGGACCGGAATTTCCCCTGCGCGCCAACGATGAGGTGCTGTTCTCCAGCGGCAGCCTCCAGGTCACCGCGCCCGTCTACCAGGCGGCGATCCGGGGCGTCCTGACCAGGATCGAGGCCACCGGGCGGGTGGCCCAGATCCGGTCGCCGCTCGAGGAGGCCAACGCCAACCAGATCTCCGCCGACCGGCACGCCGCACTGCTGGAGTTCCAGCTCACCGGCAATGTCAACGACGACGCCACCCGGCGTCGCGCCGTCGGCGGGCAGGACCATCGCCGGGACCAACGGCACTGGCGACGCCAGCGCCCCGGTTACAGCCTCCCAGTAGAGGTGGTGCAGATGAATGACCACGACACCGGGCTCGTCAGCGATAACCGGGCCGCGCCGCCCGCGAGCGGTGGCGAACGGGGGAGGATGCGGGCCTGCGATGCGGACCGCGACCGGGTGGTGGAACTCCTCAACACGGCCTACAGCGAAGGCCGGCTGTCCAGGGACGAATACGACGGCCGCCTGGAAAACGCCTTCTCCGCGCGGACCTACGCCGACCTGGACCAGATCGCAGCCGACCTGCCAGCCGACCGGCCTGCCGCGCCGACGGCCGAGGTGAGCCCGGTGGCCAGGATCAACGGGCTCGCGATAGCCAGTCTCGCCTGCGGGCTCGCGCAGTTCATGTTCGGGCCGCTGGCCACGATCCCCGCCATCGTGTTCGGCCACATGGCCAGGCACCAGATCAAGCGCACCGGCGAACAGGGAGCTGGCCTGGCGCTCGCGGGCCTGGTACTCGGCTGGGTGGCCGTGATCCTGGGCATTGTCGCTATCGTCGTCGGCCTGGCCGTAGCCGCCGGGATGCACGGCACCATGCCGATGCACTGAGCAGCCAGGCCCGGCGAGCGCCACGCCGGTTAGCCGCGACGGACGGCGGCGCGGACTCACGCGGCGGCACGCTGAGGCTCGCCGCGCATGACCAGCACCGGGCAGTGCGCGTGATGCACGCAGTACTGGCCGACCGAGCCGAGCAGCGCATCGGCGAACGCTCCGTGGCCGCGGCTGCCGACGACGAGCAGGTCCGCTCCGGCCGCGGCCTTCAGCAGAACCTCGGCCGGGTGGCCGTTGATGACCCGGGCGGTGACCCGCTGACGATCGGCCGGACCGACTTCCTCGCTGATCGCTGCGTCCAAAGCCCGTAGGACGATCCGCGCCCCGACGGGACCTGAGTCATGGCCAGGGCCGGCCTTCGGCCCTACCGGATCGCGCGGACGGAGGCAATTCTGGTCTGGTTTCGAGATTCACGTCCGGACGCGGATGCTGCGCCCGGAGCTGGAGGAAGGCTAGAAAAATGAGGCACATCGCGGGAACGGCACTGGCCGTCGGATGCGTGGCCCTGGTGGGCGCAGCCCTGCTCGCCGGCCTGGATGACATCCGCAGGTTCCACCGTATGCGCAGCATGTAATGCGCGTGATCGGCCGACGGGAAGATCTGGGGTGACGCCGGTCGACGGCGCTGCTGCGCGTCCGGACCGCGCGAGCGACCGATCGCGCCTGGCGGCATCCAGGACGAGCGCAGAGCTGCGGTGCTGGCTGCCGGAATCTCGCCGGGTAGCTGGACCGAAGCAGCTGGCGCAGCGTCAGATCACCGGCTTCCTCCTGAACGGCCAGCTACTGTCCGGATTCTTCATCTGGCTGTCCAGCAGGTACCTGCGGTCAGCAGGCGACTTCTTCGCCGGCACGGTGCTGCTGTACGACCCGGACGGAGTTCTGCCATCGTTCCCGCCGGCCAAGGACTGAAGTACGGAACTGACCGGGCCAGGCGTGCGGGACTTAGGTCCCGGCGGGTCATGACCCGTATACCTAACGCCTCCCGCCGGGGGAGGCGGGTGGTCAGGGAGCGGCACGGTGCCGCGTAAAGCGTTGAAGGGAAACCCATGAAGGCAGCAGTAGTGCGTGGCTTCGGCCAACCCCTGGTCATCGAGGACCGGCCGGTACCCGAGCCAGGTCCGGGCCAGGTCGTCATCCGGATGGAGGCATCCGGCCTGTGTCACACCGACATCCACGCCGCGAACGGCGACTGGCCGGTCAAGCCGACGGTCCCGTTCATCCCCGGGCATGAGGGCGTGGGCATCGTGACCGGGGTCGGCGAGGGAGTCAGCAGTCCGGTGGTCGGGCAGCGGGTCGCGGTGCCGTGGCTCGGCTACGCCTGCGGCACGTGCAAGTACTGCCTGACCGGCTGGGAGACGCTGTGCCTGGCACAGGAGAACACCGGCTACTCCGTCGACGGCTGCTACGCCGAGTACTTCCTGGCCCCGGCGGCCTTCGCCACGCATGTTCCGGCCGGCCTCGACCCCCGCGAGGCGGCCCCGCTCACTTGCGCCGGGGTCACGACCTACAAGGCCGTCAAGGTCGGCAACGTGCGCCCGGGCGACCTGGTCGTCATCTCCGGCGTGGGCGGGCTGGGGCACCTGGCGGTGCAGTACGCCAAGATCTTCGGCGGGACGGTCGCGGCGGTCGACATCACCGACGAGAAGCTCGAGCTGGCGGCCGAACTCGGCGCGGACATCGTCATCGACGCCCGGACGGAGGACCCGGCCGACGTGCTGCACAAGCACGGCGGTGCCGACGTCGCGATCGGCCTGGCCGTCGACGAACGCTCGTTCGCCACCGCCTACCGGGGCCTGCGCCGCGGCGGACGGCTCGTGCTGGTGGCCCTGCCCGCCTCCGGCACGCTGAGCATCCCGGTCTTCGATACCGTCCTGAACGGGACGTCGGTCATCGGTTCGATCGTCGGGACGCGGGCCGACCTGATGGAGGTCTTCGGGCTGCACGCCGCAGGCCGGACCAGGGTGATCTACGAGACCAGGCCGCTGGCCAGCGTCAACGACGCCATCAGCGAGGTGCTGCACGGCAAGGCCAAGGCGCGGCTCGTCCTGGAGCCCTAGCCGACCGGCCCCCGGCAGTAAGCAAACGAAACTCCGCTTTCACCAAACGGCAGGAAGCGGAGTTTCGTCTCGGTGCGCTTAGCCTTCATGCTTGCCGCGCATGATGACGACCGGGCAGGGCGCGTGATGCACGCAGTACTGGCCGACCGAGCCAAGCAGCGCCTCGGCCAGCCCGCCGTGACCCCGGGAGCCCACCACGAGCAAGTCGGCTCCCTCGGCCGCGGCAACCAGCACCTGCCCGGCCTGGCCTTCCACCACGCGCGGGCAAACCTGGACATCCGGGTCGATGGTGCACATCCCGGCTATCGCCTCGGATAGCACAGTGAAAGCGTCCTCCTGGTAGTCGGGCATGTCGGCAGTAGGCACCCAGCCGGTGCCCGCTGGGATATGCCAGGCGGTCACCGCCTCCACCACCGCTCCGGTCAGCTTCGCTTGCCGGATGGCCCAGCGCAGCGCGGCCCTGGACGACTCGAAACCATCCACGCCGACCACGATGCGCGGCCACTCCTCGTTTTGCCTGTTCTTCATGGCGGACCTCCTCAGGGTCTGTCCTGGGCCAGCACTTTGCTGGCCCCGATGTCGTTGCGGACCGCGTGCGGGTCGAGGTACTGACCGCCCAGGGCATCCGGGCGCAGGTCGCGCCCGAGCTGGTAGACCAGCGGGATGCCGGTGGGGATCTCCAGCCCCGCAATCCGGTCGTCCGGGATGGACTTCGAGGTGCTTGACCAGCGCCCGCAGGGTGTTGTTGTGCGAGACGACGAGTACGCAGCCGCCGGCCCGCAGGTCCGGGACGATCACGTCGTACCAGTACGGCAGCAGCCGGGCGGTGACGTCCGCGAGGGATTCCGTGCGCGGCAGCACCTCGGGCGGCAGGCCCCGGTAGCGCGGATCGGCGGCGCTGCGACGGCATGGCCTCCGCATCGAGCGGCGGAGGCGGCACGTCGTAGGAGCGGCGCCAGAGCATGACCTGCTGCTCGCCGTACTGCCGGACCACCTCGGCCTTGTTCCTGCCCTGCAGCGCCCCGTAATGCCGGCCGTTGAGCCGCCAGGACCGGCGCACCGGGATCCAGTCGCGGTCCGCGGCCTCCAGCACGAGGTCGGTCGTGCGGATCGTGCGCCGCAGCAGGGACGTGTGCGCGAAGGCCGGGAGCACGCCGTGCTCGGCGAGCATCACCCCGGCGCGGGTCGCCTCCAGTGCTCCCTGCGCGGTCAGGTGGGCGTTCTCCCAGCCGGTGAACACCCCGGCGGCGTTCCACTCGCTCTGCCCGTGCCGCAGCAGGATCAGGCGATAAGGAAAGCCGTGCTCGTTCACGGCTCGTCCAGGACGACCAGGCCGGGCAGCGTCTTGCCCTGGATGAACTCCAGGCTGGCGCCGCCGCCGGTGGAGATATAGCCGAACGCGCTGTCGGCGAAGCCCAGAGCGCGGATGGCTGCACCGGTGTCGCCGCCGCCGATCACGGTGAACGCCTTGCTGGTCGGCCAGCGCCGAGGCGATGGCCCGGGTGCCATCGGCGTACGGGGCCAGCTCGAAGATCGCCCATCGGGCCGTTCCAGAAGACCGTCCCGGCGCCGCGGATGCTGGCGGTAAACAGCCTGGCTGTCTCCGGGCCGATGTCCAGGCCCATCTGGTCCGCTGGGATGGCGTCGGCTGCGGTGACCTCGTGCGGCGCGTCGAGCGGCTGGTTCGGCCGCCACCACGACGTCGGACGGCAGGATGATGGTCGATGCCCGCCCGGGCGGCCAGGTCCAGGGTGGCGCGAGCCAGGTCGACCTGGTCGGCTGCCAGCAGGGATGTCCCGACCTTGTAGCCCTGGGCGGCGAGGAAGGGGAAGGCCATGGCCCCGCCGATGAGGATCCGGTCGGCCACGCCGATCAGGTCGCCGATCGCGCCGAACTTGTCCTCGACCTTCGCGCCGCCGAGCACGACCACGTAGGGCCGCCGGATGTCGGTGATCAGGCGGCGCAGTGCGGCGATCTCGGCCCGGACCAGGTAACCGGCGGCGTGCGGCAGGCGCAGGGCGATGTCGTAGACGCTGGCCTGCTTGCGGTGCACGACGCCGAACCCGTCCGAGACGTATAGGTCGGCCAGTGCGGCGAGCTCGGCGGCGAACAGGCCCCGCTGCGTGTCGTCCTTGCTGGTCTCCCTCGCGTCAAACCGCAGGTTCTCCAGCATGACCACGCCGCCGGGACGCAGGGAAGCGACCGCGGCCTGCGCGGACGGGCCAGTGACGTCCGCCGCGAGCGTCACCGGGCGGCCGAGCAGCTCGCTGAGGCGGGCCGCGACCGGCGCGAGTGAGTACTTCGGGTCGGGCTGGCCCGCCGGGCGGCCGAGATGAGCGCAGACGATCACCTTGGCGTCACGGTCCTGTAGGGCGGTCAGGGTCGGCAGCGCCGCCCGGATCCGGCCGTCGTCCGTGACCTGGCCGTCGTCGAGGGGAACGTTGAGGTCATCGCGCACCAGGACCCGCTGGCCTGCCACCGCGAAGTCATCGATGGTCTTCATCACGAGAGCTCCTTTGACCCGATGCTGAAAAGGGCTCCGGGTGGTGTCCCGGACTCCAGTTCCCAGCCTGGCGTCGCCGTGGCCCGGCGGTCAGAGCCCTTAGCCCGCGGTGTCAGGGGACCTTTGTCAGTGCACGGCCGAGGAGTGGCCGGAACGAGCGATCAGCCTGATCCGGGTCGCCTGCAACCGCTTGGCCAGGACCCGCGTGATGCGCTGGTTGAACTCGTAGCCCAGTTCGGGGTGAGCGGCGCAGCGTTCCCGTACGAGTGGCGCGTCGAACTCGAAGGCTTCCACCGCGGTGGCCGCGACGGCGCCGAACGCCCACGTGTACGGCGGGAATAGCCACGACCAGCCGAGCAGTTCGCCCATGCCGATGGTCTCGATGACCACCGGACCCTCGCCTGGGACATGCAGATCCAGCGAGACATGACCGGACTGGATCAGCCAGAACCGGGTGGCGTTGCCGCCGTCCTCGAAGAGCCGGTACCTGGCCGGGAACTTGACGTCACGGGCAGCCTCGGCGAGGACACTCACCTGGTCGCGGGACATGCCCCGCAGGAACGGATGGGCGGCCAGAGCCGCCGCGCTGACCTCGGTCATGGGACATCACCGCCCAGCGTTTGTCTCTCAGTGTATTCGACCCTTACCGCACGGTGCTCTCCCCGCCAGGGCCTTAGGTCACGTGCCGCCGGGACCATGGCTACGGCGCGAGGCGGTGGAAGGGGGGCGGACTAGTGGACCAACGTCCCGGTCGGACATGCCGGAGGCCACTCGCCCCCGGGCTTGCCCGTGCTGAGGCTGGGGTTATGCGGGGCGAAAGCCTCCCATGACAGCCGATAGAACCGAGGAGGTGAAGCGGCGCCCAGGCTCCGGCCCGGCCGGCGGCGCCGTGATCCCGATGAGCGTGAGCTACATACCCAGGCAGGAACCCGAGAGGTCCAGCGGGCTGGACGAGGCCGACGGATCACCGCAGGGTGGATGGGGGTGGCCGTCGCCTCCCGATCCGGGTGACCTGAGCAAGCGCGTCGCACGGCGGCGCGCCGAACTCCACCTGAGCCAGGCGCAGGTGGCCGCCCGGGCCGGGGTAAGCCTGCGCTACCTGGAATACGTGGAGAGGTACCCGGCCCGGCCCAACGCGGCGGCACTGCGTCGGCTCGCCGCCGCGCTGCAGACTACGCCGTCCGCCCTGCTGGGCGGGGGATCGCAAGAGCCGCCCGGATACGGCCGCCTAGATGGCCCGCCCGTGGTTACCAAGCTCATGCCGGCCGAGTGCCATCGGCTGATCGCGCCGGGCGGCATCGGGCGGATCGCGTTCTGCACGACCTCGGGCCCGGCCGTGCTCCCGGTCAACTTCGCCGTCGTGGCGGGCACCATCGTCATCAGGACCGCCGAGGGCAGCGCGGTCGACGGCCACGCCCACGAGCAAGTCGCGTTCGAGGTCGATCACCTCGACGAGGCGCTCAGCCAGGGCTGGAGCGTCCTCGTGCGCGGGCGGGCGCACCGCGTCGCGCACCCGGCCGAGCTCAAGATCGTCCGGCGCGACGCCGCTATCTGGCCGTGGCCCGGCGGTGACCGCGACGTCTACGTGCGCATCATTCCGGACACGATCACCGGCCGCCGGGTCGAGGCCCGCTGATCCGGCCGCCGCAACGCGGAGCGGGGCCGCCCCGGCCGGGGCGGCCCCGCTGCTTCCGGTAACCCGTATGCCGTTACAGCTGCCCGCCGACGAGAGCGGCCAGGTCGGCCAGCCGGCAGGTGTAGCCCCACTCGTTGTCGTACCAGCCGAACACCTTGACCAGCCGCCCGGACGCCTGGGTCAAGGCCGAGTCGAACACGCACGACGCGGAGTCGCCGATGATGTCACGGGAGACGAGGGGATCGGTGCTGTACCGCAGGATGCCACCGCTCAGCGAGCTGTCCGGGTCGGACGCCGCGGTGGCGAACGCGCTATTGACCTCCTCGGCGGTGACGTCCCGGCTGAGCACGACCGCAAGGTCGGTCAGCGAGCCGTCCTCCACCGGGACCCGGACGGCCACGCCGTCCAGCTTCCCGGCCAGCGCGGGGATGACCTCGCCCGTGGCCCGGGCCGCGCCGGTCGTCGTCGGCACGATGTTGACCGCCGCCGACCGGGCCCGCCGCAGGTCCTTGTGCGGACCGTCGATGAGCATCTGGTCCCCGGTGTAGGCGTGCACCGTGGTCATGAACCCCTGCACCACGCCGAACGCGTCGTGCAGCACCTTGACCATCGGCGCCACGCAGTTCGTGGTGCAGGACGCGTTGGAGATCACGTCGTGCCGCGCCGGGTCGTAGGCGCTGTCGTTGACCCCGATCACGACCGTGAGGTCGGCGCCCTTGCCGGGCGCTGAGATCAGCACCTTCCGCGCGCCGCCCTTGAGGTGCAGGGCCGCGCCGTCCCGGGTGCGGAACTTACCGGTGGACTCGATGACGATGTCCGCGCCGAGCTTCGCCCAGTCGATCCCCGCCGGGTCGCGCTCGGACAGTACGGGGATCGGGTTTCCAGCGACGATCAGCGCATCATCCGTGTGATCCACCGTCTGGCCGAGCCGGCCGTAAGCGGAGTCGAAGGCCAGCAGGTGCGCCAGCGTCCTGGCGTCGGTGACGTCGTTCACCGCTACCACCTGCAGGTCGGTGCGCTCCAGCGTCAGGCGCGTGAACGCGCGCCCGATCCGGCCGAAGCCGTTGATTCCCACTCTGACAGTCATGTGAGCTTCCTCCTCATTGGTGCTTCCACCAGCAGCCTGGGCGGGCCGGGCCAATCACGGGTAGCGCCAATGGGCACCTAAGCCCGGGACCATCGGCCCTTCGGCCACGAGCAGACAGGTACAAGGTCCTGGTAAAGCCGGGAGATCGGCCCTGGCTGCGCCGCTCGCTAGGGCGGGATGGTGGACGCGCACACCGTGCTGATCGGATGAGGTGAGATCGATGCGAGCATGGCGCAGCCCCAGGAGTCCTAGAAGCCCCAGGAGCACCTGGCTGGTTAGGCTGGTGCGTGGACGGTGGCTTGACCGAAACCCGCTGCGGCGCGGATCGGACCGGGCCGAGACCGCCATACTCGGCGTCCTGGTGGCCGCTTTCCTGGCTGCCGCCCCGTTCGCGGCCCATGCCGCGGGAAGCTGGACCTACGCCGGATCCGCCCGCGAAGAGCAAGCGCAGCAGGCCGCTTTGCATCAGGTCCCGGCGACTCTGCTGCAGGCGGCGGCGCCCGTGGCCTCCGGCGGATACGGATTCGATGCGAGCGCTCGATGGCACGCCCCGGACGGGCACGTGTGTACCGGGCAGGTGTTCGTCCCCGGCGTCGCCGCGGCGGGCAGCACGGTCATGGTCTGGGTCACCCAGGCCGGCCAGCTCACCAATCCCCCGCTGCAGCCCAGCCAGGTCACGGGCCGGGTCTTCTCGGCCCGGGTGCTCGCCGTGGCCGCCCTCGCGGTCACACTGCTCATCATCGGCTGGGCGGCGCGCTGGGCGCTGGACCGGCGCAGGTTGGCCGCGTGGGGCGCGGGGTGGCTGGCTTGCGGGCCGCGGTGGAGCCCACGGCGTTAGCCCTGGCGAGAAGGTGACGGAGGTCCCGCTGGGTTGGTGACGTGTGGCCGTGATGGGGGCGGGGGGGCGGGGGCCAGACTGCGGTTGAAAGGTCAATAAAGCGGTCCGGGCAGCGTCCCGGGGCCGCGCTGTCAAGGAGGCATTACGATGCGCCGCAACTCTCGTTTCACCCTCGCGATCGCGGGGTTCGCCGCCGCGGTGCTGCTGGCCGTGGCCGGCGGGCTGCTGCTGTGGGGGTCGGCTTACGTGCACAACACCGTGCAGAACCAGCTGGCCGCGCAGCAGATCTTCTTCCCGCCCGCGTCGGCGTTCGCGCACCCCAAGGCGGGGACCGAGATCACCCCGAGCATGATCCCGTCGGTGTCGCAGTACGCCGGGGAGCAGCTGCTGACCGGGCAGCAGGCCGAGGCCTACGCTGACCACTTCATCGCCGTGCACATCTCCGACATGGCCGGTGGCAAGACCTACTCGCAGCTGTCGGCCGCGTCGCTGGCGGCCCCGAACAACACCCAGCTGGCCGGGCTGGTCGCGACGGTGTTCAAGGGTGAGACGCTGCGGTCGATGCTGCTGAACGCGTACGGCTGGTGGAAGGTCTCCCAGATCACCTACATCGCCTCCCTGGTCGCCTTCGGGCTGGCCGGGCTGGCCTTCCTCGTCACGCTGGGCGGCCTGACGGTGGGTGAGCACCCGGAGATCGTCCACGAGGTCATCGACGGCACCCCCGTCACGCACATCTGACCCCGGCCGCGGCCGCTAGCCAGACCACACCCAGCACAACAGAAAACCGCCTCCGGCCCGCGCCCCCACCAAGGGAGCCGGGCCGGAGGTAGCTCGCCGCTCAACGAAGTAAGGAAGTGAGCATGATGTCGCGCAGCGAAGCTCACCTGGATGCAATGCTGCGCCACCTCGGCGCCGCATACTACGAGTCCCTGCACGGCAGGGCCACCCGCACTGACGTGGCCCGCGCGCTGGACACGGTGGAAGAGCACCTGAACGAGCCACCGTCGCACCCCGGCCCCGCCCGCGCCGCACGGCCTCGCCCGTCCGGTCAAGGCGACGAACCACGGCACCGCCGGTGGGCCCGCAGGGTCAGCGACGTGATGACCACCTCGGTGGTGACCGTCGACCGGATCACCCCGTACCAGGAAATCGACCGGGTGCTCACCCAGCACCGGATCAGCGGGGTGCCGGTACTGAAAATGGGCCGTGAAGTCATCGGCGTAGTGACCGAAGCCGACCTGCTCGCCGCGGAGGACGAAACGAACCGCCGGGCCCGGATGGCCAGTTCGGTCGGCGGGCGACGGCTGCTCCGCAAGCAGCCGCCCGCGAGCCTGACCGCCGGGACCCTGATGACCGCACCGGCCATCACCATAGGCCCCGACGCGACCATCCCGGCGGCGGCCCGGCTGATGAACACGCACCACATCAGGAGGCTGCCGGTAGTCGACGGGAACGGCAAGCTCGTCGGCATCGTGAGCCGACGCGACCTGCTGAGCGTCTTCCTGCGCCCCGACGCCGACATCACCCACGACGTCCGCCAGGTTCTCGACGAGATCCTGGTCACCGACCCCGAGGACGTCATCGTGGCCGTTCATCACGGAGTGGTCGCCCTCACCGGGGCGGTACCGGCCGACGGCCACCGCGACCTCCTTACGCTCATGCTCCGCATGATCTGGGACATCGACGGCGTGGTCGACGTCGTGAACCGGCTCGGCGAGGCGAAGCACCCCGCGGTGTCACGACCCGCCCCGACCGAGCATTCCGCCGTTTAGCCAGGACAACTGGCGCCCTGCTCGCGAGCCTTCGGGACTATGGTCCCTAAGGCTCGCGGCATGTCCCGTCTACGATTCGCAGGTCAGTCGGCACGCTGTCGTCGAGAACGCCACCCTCGACAAGAACGTCGTTGTCGGTGAGGGTGCAACGGTCGGGGTGGACAAGGACCACGACCGGGCCCGCGGTCTGGTGGTGTCCAGCGGCGGCATCACGGTGGTGGGCGAGGGGCAGACGGTGGCGCCATGACGGGCGGGAACCGCTAGCCAGAGGCCGTTGGTCCCGGCCGTCGGGGGCCCAAGTTCCTGGCCCGGCGGCACGAGGCCGGCTGCGCTGGAGGCAGGCAGACAAAGGATGTGGTCAGCATGCGGGCCTGCGAGCTGCCGGCGTGGCCGGAGAGAACTCGCCGGTCAACGGGTCCTGCAGGTACCTGACCTGAGGCTCGCTGGCCATCAGGCGCTATGGCGGCCAGCAGCCGGGCCACGTCCCGTTCAGAGGTATTGATCCCGGCGCTCGCCCGGACGGCTCCCGCCCTCGCGCGATTGCCGCTATCGCGCGCCTGGCTCCCGCCCGTGCGTGCCTCCGTCGGGCTGAGCCCGAGCAGCCTGGTCAGGTAGGGGGAGGCGTAGAAGTTCCCGTGCCGCACGCCAATCGCCTCCTCGGCGGCGAGCCGGGCGGCGACCAGCGCGTCCGGCACGCCGTCCACGGTGAACGTGGCGACGGGCAGGGTCTCGGTATCGGGACCGGGCCCCAGCAGCCGTACCCCTGGGATGGCCGCCAGCCCGCGTCGCAGCAACCAGCCGATGCGTCGGTCATGGTCGGCGATCACGGGCCAGCCGATGGTTTCGAGAGCGCCGATCGCCGCGCGCACCGCGACAGCGCCGATCACGTTGGGTGACCCAGCTTCCTCGCGTTCCGGGGGATCCAGCCAGGTCACGTCGTCCAGGCTGGCGATGGCCGTGGCACCGCCTCCGACCAGGAACGGATCCCCGGTCATGAAGACCCGCCGGGGGCCGACCAGCACGCCCGCCCCGAACGGTGCGTACATCTTGTGGCCGCTCCAGGCCAGGAAGTCCGCCTCGTGAGGCAGCGGCCGGTGCGGCGCGAGCTGGGCCGCGTCCACCAGCACGGGGATGCCCCGGTGATGCGCCGCGGCGATGATTTCGGGCAGCGGCGGCAGCCAGCCGGTCACGTTGGAGGCTCCGGTGATCGTCAGCAGCCGCGCCACGGGCCGCTGGTCGAGCGCGGCCGCCACGTCTGCGGGCTCGAACGTGCCGTCTTTGCCGCATTCTACGAACCGGCAGGTAGCCGCCCGTGTCCACGGCAGCAGGTTGGAGTAGTGCTCGGCCACGGTCGTGACGACGACGTCGCCAGGGCCCAGCCTCAGCCGGTAGGCCAGGTGGTTGATGGCCTCGGTCGTGTTGCGGCAGATGACCGCGACGTCGCCGGAATCCCCGCCGCGCCCGGCAAAGGACAGCGCGGCCCGGTGCGCGCTGGCATAGGCGAGCGCGGATGCCTGGGACTTGTAGCCTGCGCCGTGGTGCACGCCCGCATACCACGGGACGAAGGCCTGGACCGCCTCCATCACCTGGGGCAGCGGGCTTGTCGATGCGGATGCGTCGAACGAGAGGTAGGGCCGCTCCGTGCCGTCCACACAGGGCACCCTGAGGCCGTCGCCCACCAGGGTGGCTGGCAGTGTGACCGAAGACATACTCAGACCTTGGCGGAAAACGGAACGGGAAGGACTCGTCCCGTAATTACGTGAGTTGGCGGCGTGTCGCGTGACATCATGCGGTAATGGCGGATGCGGACTTGGTGGGGCGGATGGGCCCGGAGCTGGAGCGGCTGCTGCCGCTGCTGGATGAGCGGGCACGGCGGCTGGTGCTGGGCGCGGTGGCCCGGGCGGCCGGCGAGGGCGGGACGGCGGCGGTGGCGGCTGCGACCGGGGCGTCCTGGCAGACGGTCGCGAACGGCGCGGCGGAGCTGGCCTCGGGGGACAGCGCGCCGCCGGGGCGGGTACGCCGCCCGGGCGCCGGGCGCCGGGCGCTGGCGGATCAGGATCCGGGGTTAGTCCCGGCGCTGCGGGCGCTGGTGGAGGAGTCCACCCGTGGTGACCCGTGCTCGCCGCTGTTGTGGACCACGCTGTCGGTGCGCGATATCGCGGGCGAGCTGGCCCGGCAGGGGCACCGGTGCGGGAAGAACGCGGTCGCGCGGCTGCTGGCCGCGCAGGGGTTCAGCCTGCAGGGCAACGCCAAGACGATGGAGGGCAGGCGGCACCCGGACCGAGATGCCCAGTTCCGCCATATCAATGAGCGGGCGACGGAGTTCCTGGCGGCCGGCGACCCGGTGATCAGCGTGGACACCAAGAAGAAGGAGCCGGTCGGCCAGTACGGCAACCGCGGCCGGTGCTGGCGGCCGCAGGGCGAGCCGGTGCGGGTCCGCGACCACGACTTCCCCGACCCCGGCCAGGGGGTCGCGATCCCGTACGGGGTCTACGACGTGGCCGCCAACGCCGGGTTCGTCAACGTGGGCACCGACCATGACACCCCCGCGTTCGCGGTGGAGTCGGTCCGCCGCTGGTGGGACATGATCGGCAAGGACCGTTACCCGGGCACCGGCGGGAGCCTGTTTAATCATTTGTGTGAGAGGGTGCAGGTGATCCCGGTGTGACGAATGTTGCGCTGGCGGAGAGGACACTCTGAGTGAGCACTGAAGAGGCCGGAAAGGTCCAGGAAATCGGCGCCGAGGGCGTGGCGCGTGAGGGCCTGCAGGAAATGGTGCTCCCCGCTGAGGAAGCCGCGGCGAAAAGGCTTGCGGACTTCGTTAGCGACGCGGCGATCGACAGGATGATCGCTGACGCGCAGGACGCCGGCGTTTCGCTGCTGGACGGGCCAGGCGGGCTGATCGGGCAGCTGACGGCCCGGGTTATCGAGCGGGCGCTGGGTGCGGAAATGGACGATCACCTAGGCTACGTGAAAGGCGACCCTGCAGGAAACGGGTCGGGGAATTCCCGGAACGGCTCCTACGGGAAGACGCTCACCACGACGTCGGGACCGGTGCGGATCATAGTGCCCCGGGACCGGAAATCTGTATTCGAGCCGCAGATCGTGGTGAAAGGGCAGCGGCGCGTCGGCCAGGTCGATGACATGATCCTGTCGCTTTACGCCCGCGGGATGACCACGCGGGATATTCATGCGCACCTGGCGGAGATTTACGGGGTGGAGGTTTCTCCGGCACTGGTATCGGCGGTGACCGACGTAGTCACTGACGAGATCACGGAATGGCAGAACCGTCCGCTGGACGCTTTTTACGCCATTCTTTACATCGACGCCCTGGTGGTCAAGGTCCGGGACGGCGGCGCAGTGGACAACAAGGCCGCCTACCTGGTCACCGGCGTCGACGTGGACGGGTACAAGCACGTGCTGGGCATCTGGCTGGGCACGGCCGAGGGCGCCCGGTTCTGGGCAGGCGTACTTGCCGAGCTCCGCAACCGCGGCATCAAGGACGTCCTGTTCGTCTGCTGCGACGGGCTCAACGGCCTGCCCGACGCGATCGAGGCGACCTGGCCCAAGGCCAAAGTGCAGACCTGCGTTATCCACCTCATCCGGGCGTCAATGAAATACGTTTCCTGGACGGACCGGAAGAAGGCTGCCGCGGCGATGCGGCCCATTTACACCGCGCTGAACGAGGCCACCGCGAAAGCGGCGCTGGAGAACCTGCGCCGCGACTTCGGGAAGAAGAGCCCCGGCCTGGTCGCCGCCTGGGAGCGGGCCTGGGACCAGTTCATCCCGTTCCTTGAATTCGACTCCGCCATCCGGAAGGTCATCTACACGACCAACGCCATCGAGTCAGTCAACTTCCAGCTGAGGAAGATCATCAAGAACCGCGGTCATTTCCCCGGCGACGACGCCGCGATCAAACTGCTTTACCTCGGCATCAGGAATATCACCGGCCGGCATATCGACGGCGACGGGCTCGTCCGCGAACGAGGAGAACGCGGAACAGGGACTTACGGCTGGAAAGCGGCCATGAACGCATTCGCCGTCGCATTCGGTGACCGCGTCCCCGTCTGACCCGGCACCGAAAAACTACCAACCAACATAACAAAAGGACAACGACTGCCCCAGCTCACACAAAAGATTTGACAAGCTCCCCGGCGGCTGCTGATCACCTGCGATGCCGGCGGCTCCAACGACCACCGCAAGCGCGCGTGGAAGGCGGAGCTGGCCAAGCTGGCCGCGCAGGCCGGGCTGGAGATCACCTGCTGCCACTTCCCGCCCGGCACCTCGAAGTGGAACAAGATCGAGCACCGGCTGTTCTGCCACATCTCCCGCACCTGGCGCGCCCGGCCGCTGGCCAGCCACCAGGTCATCATCGACACCATCGCCGCGACCACCACCGCCGCCGGGCTCACCGTCACCGCCGCCCTCGACATCGGCAGCTACCTCCCGGGGCCGAGGTCAGCGACGAGCAGATGAAGACCCTCGAGCAAACGGTCATCACCCGCCACGCCTTCCACGGCGGCTGGAACTACACCCTCGCGCCCGTCCCCGCCCGGCCCCCGGGCCGGCCCCGCCCCGCCCGCAGCCAGCCCATGGCTGCAGACGCTGACGCACCCGGCACTGACCGGCATGCCCCGGGCCGGCCTCGACAACCTGGTCGCCGCGCTGGAACTCCCATCCGCCGCCGCCCGCGAGCAGCGGCTCCACCTGACCCGCGGCAAGCCGCGCACCAAGAACTCCGGCCGGCCCGGCAAGCTCACCCTCGCCGCCGCCGTCACCGCCGCCATCTGCCAGCACCGGCTGGGCATGCCCTGCCGCCTCCTCGGCCCGCTGCTCGGCACCGGCCCGTCCACCGTCAGCCTCGCCACCCGCCGCATCAGGCCGCTGCTGGACCAGCAGGCAGTCACCCTCACCCCCGCCACGACCCGGATCACCAGCCTGGACGACCTGCACCGCTACGCCGCAGCCGCCGGCATCACCATCCCCGCGCCGACCCAGCCGCACACGCCCCCAGAAAGCACGTTACAGGCCCGCCACACACCGCAAACTAACCTTATTTCGGGACGAGTCCAAACGAGAGCCTTTGGTCCCTGACCGCCTCGTCAGTCGCCGGAAGGGACGACGGCCACCGAGCCGCGGGCGTGCTCGAGCAGCACGTGCTGGGTCGAGCCGATGATGGAACCGTCCTGCGCGCGCTGCATGGCCATGCCCACGTCGCCCATCTCCTCGGAGATCCCGGTGACGGCCTCGCGGATGCGTGTCTCGGCGTCGGCGGCGGTATAGGTCGCCTTGATGGTCTCCTTACGGGTCCGGAACGCGTCCACCTTCGCCGCCAGGTTCTGCGAGGCGGCAGTGAGCTTTTCCTCCTCCGCCTGCAGCGAAGCCTGCTGGCCCTGCAGGTCGCCGATCTGCGCCGTCACGGCCGCCCTGCGGATCAGCGCCTCGCGGGCCAGGTCCTCCCCCCCGGCGGCGAGCGCCTGCCGTGCCTGGCCCTGCAGCTTGTCCGACGACTGCTGCAGCTGGGCGAGCTGAAGCTCGACGCGTTTGCGGCTGGTCGCCACGTCCGCCACCCCGCGGCGCACCTGCTGCAGCAGCTCCAGCTGCCGCTCGTAGGAGTAGTCGAGCACCTCGCGGGGATCCTCTGCGCGGTCCAGCGCCTTATTCGCCTTAGCCCGGAACAGCGTCGCGAGGCGGCGCATCAGACTCATCCGATCCAC
Organism: uncultured Actinomycetes bacterium; assembly: GCA_963795795.1. GTDB lineage: Bacteria > Actinomycetota > Actinomycetes > Streptosporangiales > Streptosporangiaceae > Palsa-504. The sequence goes on from CAWCJS010000016.1 coordinate 185,907, forward strand.
ATCCCTTCACCCGGCCGCAGCCATGAGCGCACGGTACTCACGCCTGGCCCGCCCGGGCAGGGACCAAGGCCCGATCATGGTGCCGCCGACGGACTACCAGGCAACCTCGGGAATCTCAATGTCGATCGGGAACGGGCGATCGAGCTTGATTCTGCTGTGGAAGACCCCAGTGGGCGCGTAGCTTCCCTCCGGCAGCAGCTCGAAGGTGTAGACGACCATGGCGTCGTCTTCGTTCTCCACCCGCCAGAAGCATTTGATTCCCCCACCGGAGTACTGGGCAGGACGCAGCGTGCGGCCCTTCGTCCTGGTCCCCGGCGATACAACCTCAATCGCCAGGTACACATCGGCTGGCTGGAACAGCAGGCTGTCGGACCTTACCGCCGCCCGTGACACGGCGAGGACATCCGGCTCGGGCACCGTGTGGCCCAAGTCGATGCCCTTCTCCGTCGCGATGACAACCTGCCGCGGGGCGATCTGCCGCAGCGCGAACCACAGAAGGTGCACTACCTCGTCGTGCCAGTGGGTGGCCGGGGCCATCATGAGGACTTCACCGTCCAGCAATTCGAAACGGGCGTCAACAGCCTCGATCAGCCGGGGCAGGTCACCGGCGGTGAAGCCACCGGGTGGCGGAGTTGGCAGCAGGACCATCTGCCCGCGGACTGGCTCCTCGGGCGGCGGTGCACTGGCGGTAGTCACCCCTTCAGCGTACATCTGCGCAGCTGAATCGTTCCGGCTGCGGCCGCGGCGGCGTGGGTTGCGGGGTGGCTGGCTTGCGGGCCGCGGTGGAGCCCACGGCGTTAGCCCTGGCGAGAAGGTGACGGAGGTCCCGGCTGGGTTGGTGACGTGTGGCCGTGATGGGGGCGGGGGTGCGGGGGTGAGACTGCGGTTGAAAGGTCAATAAAGCGGTCCGGGCGGTGTCCCGGGGCCGCGCTGTCAAGGAGGCATTACGATGCGCCGCAACTCTCGTTTCACCCTCGCGGTCGCGGGGTTCGCCGCCGCGGTGCTGCTGGCCGTGGCCGGCGGGCTGCTGCTGTGGGGGTCGGCTTACGTGCACAACACCGTGCAGAACCAGCTGGCCGCGCAGCAGATCTTCTTCCCGCCCGCGGCCGCGTTCGCGCACCCCAAGGCGGGCACCGAGATCACCCCGTCCATGATCCCCCGCATCTCGCAGTACGCCGGGGAGCAGCTGCTCACCGGGCAGCAGGCCGAGGCCTACGCTGACAACTTCATCGGCGTGCACATCGCCGAGATCGGCGGCGGCAAGACCTACTCCCAGCTGTCCGCGCTGTCCATGGCCGCGCCGAACAACACCAAGCTGGCCGGCCAGGTCGCCACCGTGTTCAAGGGCGAGACGCTGCGGTCGATGCTGCTGAACGCGTACGGCTGGTGGAAGGTCTCCCAGATCACCTACATCGCCTCCCTGGTTGCCTTCGGGCTGGCCGGGCTGGCCTTCCTCGTCACGCTGGGCGGCCTGTCCGTCGGCCGTCGGCCCGAGATCACCCACGAGGCGATCCCGGCCACCGGGGATGCCGTCAAGACCGCATGACCCTCACCGGGCCAACCAGCCAGACACCACACGGCAACGGGAAACCACCTCCGGCCCGGCGCCCCAAACCACGGGGCCGGGCCGGAGGGCCGGGCGAAGGATCCAGATAGCGAGAGGACGCGGACGATGTTCCAGGTACGGTTCCACGGGCGCGGTGGCCAGGGCGTGGTCACGGCCGCCGAACTGCTGGCCGAGGCCGCGTTCATCGAGGGCCGGCACGCGCAGGCGTTCCCGAGCTTCGGTTCGGAGCGGATGGGCGCGCCGGTGATGTCGTTTTGCCGGCTCGACGACAAGCCGATCCGCACCCACGAGCCGGTCACCGAACCGGACGCGCTGATCGTCCAGGACCCGACGCTGCTGCACCAGGCGGACCTGTTCGCCGGGCTGAACCATCAGGGCTACATGCTCATCAACTCCGCCAGCAGCTTCGGCGAGCTCGGCCTGGACGAGTTCGTCGCCGGCTTCCACCGGGACCGGCTGCTGGTCGTCCCGGCCTCCGCGCTGGCCATGACCCACCTGGGCCGCCCGCTGCCGGGCGCGCCCCTGCTCGGCGGGTTCGCCGCGCTGACCGAGATGGTCGGTCTGGACTCGGTGGTGGCCGCGATCAACGGCAAGTTCTCCGGCCAGGTCGCCGAGGGCAACGCCGAAGCAGCCCGGGCCGCGTTCGATTTCGTCGCCGACGAGCGGAAGGCACTGACCGATGCTTAAGCAGATCGAGGGCTCCCGCGCGGTGGCCGAGGCGGTGGCCATGTGCCGCCCCGAGGTGATCTGCGCCTACCCGATCACCCCGCAGACCCACATCGTCGAGGCGCTGTCCGCCATGGTGAAGAAGGGCGACCTCGCCGCCGAGTTCCTCAACGTGGAGTCCGAGTTCGCCGCCCTGTCCGTCGCCATCGGGGCGTCCGCGACCGGGGCCCGCGCCTACACCGCGACCGCCAGCCAGGGCCTGCTCTACATGAGCGAGGCCGTGTACAACGCGGCCGGGCTGGGCCTGCCGATCGTGATGACGGTCGCCAACCGCGCGATCGGCGCGCCGATCAACATCTGGAACGACCACAGCGACGCGATGTCCCAGCGCGACGCGGGCTGGCTCCAGCTCTACGCCGAGTCCAACCAGGAAGCGCTGGACCTGCACGTTCAGGCGTTCAGGATCGCCGAACGCCTGTCGGTCCCCGTCATGGTCTGCATGGACGGCTTCCTGCTGACTCACGCCAGCGAGCGGGTGGACATCCCGGACCCGGACCAGGTGGACGCGTTCCTGCCGCGGTACGATCCGCGCCAGGTGCTCGACCCGGACGAGCCGGTCTCGATCGGCGCCATGGTCGGCCCCGAGGCGTTCACCGAGGTCCGCTACCTCGCCCACGAACGCATGCAGCAGGCGCTGCAGGTCATCCCCGCGGTCGCGGCCGAGTTCGGCGCCCAGTTCGGCCGGGACTCCGGCGGGCTGGTCCGCCCGTACCTGACTGAAGACGCCGAGGTCGTCGTGGTCGCGCTCGGCTCGGTGCTCGGCACCGCCAAGGACGTGGTGGACGAGCTGCGCGCCGGCGGCCTGCGGGTCGGCGTGCTCGGCATCACCTCGTTCCGGCCGTTCCCCGACCAGGCCATCCGCGACACGCTCACCGATGCTAACCGGCACCTGGTCGTACTGGAGCGGGCGCTGTCGCCGGGCACCGGCGGCATCGTGACCGCCGACCTGCGCTCGGCGCTCGCCGGACGGGCCGCCGCCCCCGGCATGTCCACCGTGGTGGCCGGCCTGGGCGGCCGCGCCATCACCAGCAAGTCGCTGCGCGCCCTGCTGACCAGGGCGGCCGCGGGCGACCTCGAGCCCTTCACCTTCCTGGACCTGGACACCAGCCTCGTCGAGAGGGAACTGGCCCGGATGCGCGCCACGCGCCGGTCCGGCCCCAGCCCGGAGAACATCCTCCGCGACCTCGGTATCACCGCCGCACGGATCGGATAGGACCATGCCTTACCAGCGGATCACGTTCTACCAGACCGGGAGCCTGGCGGTCGGGAACCGGCTGCTGCACGAGGAGCAGCGCAGCATCCAGTCGGGGACCCAGCGCTCCAACGCGCTGACCTGCGGGCACCGCGCCTGCCAGGGGTGCGGCGAGGCGCTCGGCGCCCGCTACGCCCTGGACGCGGTGCTGCGCGTCACCAAGGGCCAGATGATCGCGGTCAACGCGACCGGCTGCCTGGAGGTGTTCTCCACCCCGTTCCCCGAGACGTCCTGGCAGATCCCGTGGCTGCACTCGCTGTTCGGGAACGCGGCCGCGGTCGCCTCCGGCGTCGCCGCCGCGCTCAAGGCGCAGGGCCGCACCGACATCCGGGTGGTGGCCCAGGGCGGCGACGGCGGCACGGTCGACATCGGCATGGCCTGCCTGTCCGGGATGTTCGAGCGCAACGACGACGTGCTGTACATCTGCTACGACAACCAGGCCTACATGAACACCGGCGTGCAGCGCTCCGGGGCCACCCCGCCCGCGGCGCGCACCGCCACCACCCAGGCCGTCGGCCCCGAGCCGGGCAACCGGTTCGGCCAGGGCAAGAACGTGCCGCTGATCGCGATGGCGCACGAGATCCCCTACGTCGCCACCGCCACCGTGGCCGACCTGCGCGACCTGGAGTACAAGGCCACCCGGGCCATGGACTTCCACGGCGCCCGCTACCTGCACATCCTGGTGCCCTGCCCGCTCGGCTGGGGCAGCGACCCGGCCGACACGATCAAGGTCGCCCGGCTGGCCACCGAAAGCGGCCTGTTCCCGGTGTTCGAAGCCGAGACCGGCGTCGTGGTGAGCTCCACCCCGATCCGCCACCGGGTGCCCGTGACCGACTACCTGCGGATCCAGGCCCGCTACGCCCACCTGTTCCGCCCCGCCGAGCGGACCGAGACCATCGCCCGCATCCAGGCCGCCGCCGACCGCAACATCACCAGGTTCGGGCTGATGCCGGAGACCATTTCTACCGAACGAGCGGTGGTTCCCCCTCCGGCGACACCTGACTCTCCCGCAAGGCAGTGAGGACCATGCGCAAGCCATTCGCGATCACCCTGGACGTCGGGTCGAGCCGGGCCAACCACACCGGAGCCTGGCGCACCGAGCGGCCCGTCTACGTGCACAACCTGCCGCCCTGCAACAACGCCTGCCCGGCCGGGGAGAACATCCAGCAGTGGCTGTACGACGCCGAGGAGGGCGGGTCGGAGCGATACCGGGCCGCCTGGCGGCAGATCATGGAGGACAACCCGTTCCCGGCCGTCATGGGCCGGGTCTGCTACCGGCCGTGCGAGACCGCCTGCAACCGGGCCCAGCTGGACTCGGCCGTCGGCATCAACTCGGTGGAGCGCTTCCTCGGCGACGAGGCGCTCCGGCGCGGCTGGCACGTTCCCGTCGCCGCGGTGCCGACGGGAAAGAAGGTGCTGGTGGTGGGTGCCGGGCCATCCGGTCTGTCGGCCGCCTACCATCTCACCCGCCTGGGGCACTCGGTGACCATCAAGGACGCGGGCTCCGCGCCCGGCGGCATGATGCGCTACGGCATCCCGAAGTACCGGCTGCCCCGCGACATCCTGGACGCCGAGGTCACCCGCATCCTGGACATGGGCGTCACCCTGGAACTGAACGCGAAGGTCACCGACATCCTCGCCGAGCTGAATGAGTCCGCCGGCGGACATGCTGGGGCGGGAGGCGGCTTCGACGCCGCGTTCGTGGCCGTCGGCGCCCACATCGGCCGCCGCGCCTATATCCCGGCCGGCGACTCGGCCAAGATCCTGGACGCGGTGTCGCTGCTGCACAGCATGGAAGACGGCGCGCCGCCGCTGCTCGGCCGGCGGGTCGCCGTCTACGGCGGCGGAAACACCGCCATGGACGCGGCGCGCACCGCTCGCCGGCTCGGCGCGTCCGAGGCCGTCGTGGTCTACCGCCGGACCCGGGACCGGATGCCGGCGCACGACATGGAGGTGGAGGAGGCGCTGGACGAGGGCGTCACGATGCGCTGGCTGTCCACGATCTCCCGCGCCGACGAGGGCAGGCTGCTGATCGAGAAGATGAAGCTGGACGAGACCGGGTTCCCGCAGCCGACCGGTGAGTTCGAGGAACTGGCAGCCGACACCCTGGTGCTCGCGCTCGGCCAGAACGCCGACCTGACCGTGCTGGAGAACGTGCCGGGCGTGACGTTCTCCGACAACGTGACCGAGGTCGGGCCCGACCTGATGACCGGCCACCCCGGCATCTTCGCCGGCGGCGACATGGTGCCGTCCGAGCGGACCGTCACGGTGGCCATCGGCCACGGCAAGAAGGCCGCGCGCCACATCGACGCCTGGCTCCGCGGCGGGCACCACTCCACGCCCGAAAAGCACGAGCTCGCCGGGTTCGGCGGCCTCAACACGTGGTACTACGCTGACGCCCCGGCCACCGTGCGGCCCACGCTGGAGGCCGCCCGGCGGGTCACCACGTTCGATGAGGTGGTCACCGGCCTGGACGAGTCGACCGCGCTGTTCGAGGCGCGCCGCTGCATGTCCTGCGGGAACTGCTTCGGCTGCGACAACTGCTACGGCGTCTGCCCCGACAACGCCATCGTCAAGCTCGCCGACGGCCAGTACGCCATCGACTACGACTACTGCAAGGGCTGCGGCCTGTGCGCCGCCGAATGCCCGTGCGGCGCGATCGAGATGGAACCCGAGCAGGCCTAGGTTTCTCGCCGGGCGACCACCGTTGACGAGCGAAACTCAACACCCATAGAATTCCTGTCAGGCATATTTCAACGGTCGTTGAGATACGGAGGTCTGCGCCGTGTGGGCGATGATCGCCAAGGAGTTCCATGAGCTCCAGCGAGACCGGCGGACGGTGGCGATGATGATCGTCCTGCCGGTCGTCCTGCTGGTGGTCTTCGGGTATGCCGCCAATTTCAAGGTCCACGACATTCCGGTGGCGGCGGTCGGCCCCGGCGCCAGCCGGGCGGCGGCGCTCCTGCGCGAACCGACGTTCCATGTCACGCAGGTCGATCCCGCGGCCGGGGAATCCGCCGCCGAGGCGCGACTGCGGGACGGTCAGGACGTGATCGCCGTCGTCACCGGCAGCAGCCCGCTGGTGCTGATGGACGGCACGCAGTTGTTCTCGGTGGAGACCGCGGAGAGCGCCCTGGCGCGGCTGGCGCCGGCCGCGGGCGTGCCAGCGCCCCGGGTGCGGATCCTCTACGACCCGGACCTGATCACCTCGTGGATCATGGTCCCCGGCCTGGCCGGCCTGATCCTGGTGTTCATCGGCACGCTGATCACCAGCCTCGGCGTCGTCAGGGAACGGCAGGCCGGCACGCTGGAACAACTGGCCGTCATGCCCTTCCGCGCCTGGGATGTCATCGCCGGCAAGATCGCGCCGTACCTGATGATGGCGGCGGTTGACCTGGTGATCATCATCGCGATCGGCATGGGCGTCTTCCATGTGCCCTTCGCCGGCAACGTCGCCACCTTCACCCTGGGCGCCGCGCTGTTCCTGCTGGTGACCCTGGGCATGGGCATCCTCGTCTCGACCGTCTCGCAGAACCAGGGCCAGGCCATCCAGCTCGCGTTCATGCTCACGCTGCCCCAGGTCCTGCTATCGGGGCTGATCTTCCCGATCGCCTCCATGGCGGCGGGCGTGCGGTGGATCTCCTACGTGCTCCCGCTCACGTATTTCACCGAGATCAGCCGGGGCGTGATGCTCAAGGCGACGCCCATCTCCGCCCTGGCCGAACCGCTCGCCCTGCTGGCCGTGCTGGCCGTTGCCGTGCTCGGCCTGGCCGTGGTCAGGTTCCGCCGCGACCTGGCCCCGAGCAGCCGGGAAACGCGAGCAGCCGCGCGCGCCACGCAGCGGGTAGCGGCATGAAGTGGGGACTTGACGAGGTCCTCCTCAGGCGCGGCCGGAAGGTGGCCCTCGCCGGGGTCACGGTCGCCGTCGACCCGTCTCGCGTCACCGTGGTGGTGGGAGGGGACGGGGCCGGCAAGTCCACCTGCCTCGAGGTACTGGCTGGGTTGCTCGAGCCCGACGAGGGGACGGTGCGCCGCCCCGCCAAGGAGCGCATCGGCTACGTGCCGGCCACCACGGGCCTGTACGCGGACCTGACCGTTCAGCAGAACATCGACTTCACCGCCGCCGCGTACCGGCTGTCTCGCGGCGAGCGGGACCGGATGGCCGGCCAGATCCTCGAGCAGACCGGGCTCGGTGGCGCCCGCCACCGGCTCGGCAGCCAGCTGTCCGGCGGGATGCAGCGCAAGCTGGCCGTCGGGCTGGCGCTCCTGCACTCACCCGAGTTGCTGATCCTGGACGAGCCGACCACCGGCGTCGACCCGGTGAGCCGCGCGGAGCTCTGGCGGCTCATCTCCAGGGCCGCCGTCGAGGGCGCGGCCGTCGCGGTTAGCACCACCTACGTCAACGAGGCGGCCCGCGCGGCCTCGGTGGTGCTGCTGGAATCCGGGGTCATGCTCGCCAGCGGCACGCCAGAGCAGATCCTCCGCAACGTCCCTGGTGCGGTCGGCGCCTGGCCAGGAGCCGACCGCCCCACTCCGCTGTCATGGCGGCGCGGCGCTAGCTGGCGGGTATGGACCCCGGCGGGCGGGCTCCCGGACGGCGTGCAGCCCGTGCAGCCCGACTTCGAGGACGCCGTCGTCGTCGCCGCGCTCGCCGCTGAGGCCGCAACCGGGGAGGGAGGGTAGCCGGTGGATACCCTCGCCGAGGCCAGCCAGGTCACGAGGAGTTTCGGCGCTTTCACCGCCGTATCGGCGGCCGACCTCGCGGTCGGGCGCGGCGAGGTGGTCGGCTTGCTTGGGGCTAACGGCGCAGGCAAGACCACCCTCATCCGCCTGCTGCTCGGCCTGCTGCGGCCCAGCGACGGGGTGGTCCGGCTGTTCGGCTCCGCTCCCTCGCGCTCGACGCGGCGAAGGGTGGGTTACGTCCCGCAGACCCTCGGCCTGTACGCCGGCCTGACCGTGGCGGAGAACTGGGCCTTCACGGCCGCAGCGTTCCGCAACGCCGGCGCCGCGATACCCGAGGGCATTTCGGCCTGGAAGAACGAGATCGTCGCGGGACTTCCGCTCGGCGCGCAACGCCAGGTCGCGTTCGCGGTCGCCCTATCCCACTCACCGGAGCTCCTGATCCTCGATGAGCCCACCTCGGGGGTCGGGCCGCTCGGCGGGGCCCGGCTCTGGGAGCAGATCCGCGGGGCCGCCGGCCGAGATGCCGGGGCGCTCGTCACCACCCACAATATGGAGGAGGCGGAGCAGTGCGATCGCCTGGTCGTGATGGCGGCCGGGAAGATCGTGGCGACGGGCACCGCGGCCGGGATCATCGGCGACCGCACGGTGGCCGAAATTCACTGCGACGACCTGCGGCGAGCCTTTGCCGTGCTCGACGCCGATGACTTCGCCGTGCAGGTGCAGGGGACGGCGCTGCGGGTCGCCGGGTCGGCCGCGGCCATCGGCGAGCTGATGTCCCGAGCGGGCCTCGACGTGAGCGTCGAGGAGGTCCCGGCGAATCTCGAGGAGGCGTTCGTGGCGATCGCCGGGGGGCCAGGAGCCGGATGAGTCGGACCGGACGGCGGCCGCGGGCCAGTCGCGATGAGGCCGCCGCCAAGGCGGATCACGGTCGCGACGACAAGGGCGTCGACGGTATGGCATGAGTCCAGCCGGTCGCGATAGCGGAGGGCGCCCGCCAGCCGCGCCATACCCTGGCCCATCGTGATCGGCCGGATGCCACGTCCCAGCACGCGCTCGAGGGTTTCCCAGCTAGTTCAGCTTGGCTGGATGCGTCGCCCGCTGATCCGGGTCGGCGTGATACGGATGTACACGTCGCGGGCACCAGCCGCCCACGGCTCAAGGTGCGTCCGGTTCTGCAGCTGTTCGATCTCGCGCTCCCCGGTGACCTTGTGTGCCCGGCCCTGCACCAGGACGCTCCAGCCCTCACGGAGCGCCTCGTGGAGGCAGTCGGCTTCGAAGCTGACCTGGCCGCTGGCGTACAGGGCTAGGAGCGTGTCCGGCGCGGTGCGGAAGATGATGGTCTTTGCGGTTACGGCGAAGTTGACCGGCAGCATCATCATCCCGTCGGCGGCAGTAAATCCGACCCGGCCAATTCCGCCTGGTTCCAGCAGGTCGAAACACTCAGCTGGGCTAAGCATCCGCAGGGCATGCCCGTTCCCGGTGGTCATGGACGTTCACCTCCGCCATCGACGTCTTATCGTTCGCCCAGCCTTCCCTCGCGCGCCACCGGGCGCTGCGGCCCGACGTCCCGCGCGGACGGGACGTTCGGCCCCAAGGCTAGGCGGGCTTGATGCGGCGGCCGGTGACGCGCTTCGGGACGATCCGCAGGAAGAGTTCCCGCTCCCCGGCGGGCCACGGCTCGACTCCGGCCTGTTCGGCGGCCCGGCGCTCGGCTTCGGCTTCCACGTGGTGCGCGGGTCCTTGGATCAGCACGCTCCAGCCCTGGCGTCCGGGGACGTCAATCTCGTCGATCTCGAACGCCACCGTGTAGTCCCCGCCCGCGATCCCGGTCTGCAGGTCCTCGTCGAGCGCGCTGTGCCGGGTGGTCCGGAACACGATCGCCCCGTCGTGCCACTTGTAGTTCACCGGCAGCACGGCCGGACCGAACCGGCTGGCGTAGGCAATGCGGCCGATCCCGCCCGGCGCTATCAGCAGCAGGCTCTCGGCCTCGTCGAGCTCCTCGATGACGCGATCAGCCATGCCTGATCCTTCCCGGGTGCGGCTCTCAGTCAGACCCTAGCGCTAGGCGCCGCGGTGGTGACCTTCAACCCGGCCGGAAATGGACTTTCGGCCCTGCCGTAGGCCCGGCCTGATGACGAGGCTGGTACTGGAAGTACATAAGCTTTAGGAGGCAGTCATGCGAGCCGTCGTCTACCACGGTCCTGGGCGGAAGGCCTGGGAAGAGGTACCGGACCCGGAGATCCTCGACGAGGGCGACATCATCGTCAGGGTCGATGCGGTCACGATCTGCGGTACCGACCTGCACATCCTCAAGGGCGATGTGCCCGAGGTGCACCAGGGCCGGATCCTGGGCCATGAAGCGGTCGGGACGGTCTGGGACGCCGGCGAGGGCGTGCACACGGTGGCGCCGGGCGACCGGGTGCTGGTCTCCTGCATCAGCGCGTGCGGGACCTGCCGGTTCTGCCGGGAAGGCCGCTACGGGCAGTGCCTGTGCGGCGGAGGCTGGGTCCTCGGCCACAAGATCGACGGTACCCAGGCCGAGTTCGTCCGCGTGCCGTTCGCCGACATGTCGACCTACCAGGTTCCCCGCGGCGCCAGCGACGAGGAGATCCTCATGCTGGCGGACATCCTGCCGACCGGCTACGAGGTCGGCGTCCTCGCGGGCGGCGTGCGACCGGGCGATGTCGTCGCCGTTGTCGGAGCTGGCCCGGTCGGCCTGGCCGCGATTGCTGGCGCGCAGCTGTATAGCCCCGGCCACGTCGTGGCTATCGACCTTTCCGATGCCCGGCTGGAGGCGGCCAAGCACTTCGGCGCCGACGTGACCGTGAACAATTCCCGCGAGGATCCGCTCAGCGTCATCAGGGACCTGACCGGGCGCCTGGGCGCGGACGTGTCCATCGAGGCGGTCGGCACGCCCGCCACGTTCGAGCTGGCCGTCCAGCTGGCCCGGCCCTGCGGCCGGATCGCGAACATTGGCGTGCACGGCAAGTCCGCCTCGCTTCACCTGGAAGAGCTGTGGAGCAAGGACATCACGATCACGACCGGCCTGGTCGACACCTCGTCCACCCCGGCCCTAATGCGCCTGGTCACCAGCGGCCAGATCGACGCCAAGCGTTTCATCACCCACCACTTCGGCCTGGACGAGTTCGACGAGGCGTACGACGTCTTCACCCGCGCGGCGGACACCAGCGCGCTCAAGGTCGTCCTGTCCCGCTGAGGGCGGCCGGGAGGGAACAAGAAGGGAATGAGAACGATGAAGACCACCGTCAAGGACCTCATGTCCACCCAGATCGTGGCGGTCAGGCGCAACGCGACCTTCAAGGAGATGGCGGCCACGCTGCGGCAGTACCGGGTCAGCGGCTTTCCCGTCATCGACGACGAGGGGAAGGTGATCGGCGTGGTCTCCGAGGCCGACCTGCTGGCCAAGGAGGCGCTGGCGGACGGGCAGCCCGGGATTCCGGGCCGGATCGCCAGCGTGGTCCACCACAAGGAGGTCAAGAAGGCGGGCGGCGTCACCGCGGGCGACCTGATGACCCACCCGGCGGTGACCGTCAGGCCCGGCGACTCGGCCGCGCACGCCGCCAAGTTGATGTACTCCCTGCAGGTCAAGCGGCTCCCGGTGGTCGACGCGGGCGGCTGCCTGGTCGGCATCGTCAGCCGGGCCGACGTGCTCTCGGTCTTCGACCGCCCTGACCAGGAAATCCTCGCCGAGATCACCGACGAGGTCATTCTGCACGGGTTCCTCATCGACCCGGCCCTGTTCATGGTGACGGTCAGGGACGGCGTGGTGACCCTAAACGGCAACCCGGAAACCGCCGACCTCGGCCACCAGGTCGTGGACGCGATCCGGCAGGTCCAGGGCGTGGTGGCGGTACGCGACCAGCTCGCCTACCCGCCCGCGGAGCACGTCATCCCGCCGGGGCTGTACTTCTAGGCGGGCGGGCATGGGCACCGCGTCGGCCGCTGACCACGCGTACGCGCTGCTGGCCGACGGCAGCACGGTCGAGATCCGCCCGGCCGGCCCTGCTCGACTTCGACGTGGTCAAGGCCATGCACGAGGCGATGTCCCCGGACAACCTCTACCTGCGGTTCTTCAACTTCAGCCGGCTGGCGGGCGAGACCGAGGCGCGCCGGATCTGCCGGGAGCCCCGGCCCGGCCACGCGGCGCTGCTGGCTTTGTCGGCCGGCGAGGTGGTGGGCTGCGCCAGCTACGACGCGTCCGGCGAACCCGGGCACCCCGACGATCCCGGGCCCGTGGCCGAGGTCGCGTTCGCGGTGGCCGACCGCATGCACCACCGCGGCATCGCCACGCTGATGCTGGAGCACCTGGTCTCGTACGCGCGCAGCCACCAGATCACCGTGTTCACCGCGCAGACCCTGGCCGAGAACACCCCGATGCTCAGGGTGTTCGCCGACGCCGGCCTGCCGGTGCAACGTCACTACGAGGACGGCGTCATGGAGCTGACCATTCCCCTGCCCAGCGAGGTCGGCGGCACCGCCCTGGACAGCTACCTGGACGCGGTGGCCGAGCGGGAACGCCGCGCGGAGGTCGCCAGCCTGCGGCACATACTGGCGCCCGAGTCAGTGGTGGTGATCGGCGCGGGCCGCCGGCGGGGCACGGTGGGCCGGTCGATCCTGGACAACATCCGCACCGGCGGGTACGCCGGCCGGCTTTACGTGGTCAACCCGCGCGCCCGGCAGATCAGCGGCGAGCACTGCCTGGCCTCGGTGCTGGACCTGCCCGAGCCGGCCGACCTGGCCGTGATCGCGGTCCCGGCCGCGGCGGTCCTGGACGTGGCGCAGCAGTGCGGCCGGCGCGGCGTGCGGTCCCTGGTGGTGATCACGTCCGGGCTGGACACCGCGGCCTGCGCCGACCTGCTGGCGGTGTGCCGTCGGCACGGCATGCGGCTGGTCGGCCCGAACTGCTTCGGCGTGGCCGTGCCCGCGATCGGCCTGGACGCCACGTTCGCCGCCCGGCACCCGCAGCCCGGCGCGGCCGGCCTGGTCATGCAGTCCGGCGGCCTGGGCGTCGCCCTGGTCGATCAGCTGTCCCGGCTCGGCGTCGGGATCTCCTCGTTCGCGTCGGTGGGCAGCAAGCTCGACGTCTCGAGCAACGACATGCTGATGTGGTGGGAGAACGACGGCGTGACCAAGCTCGCCGTGCTGTACATCGAGTCGTTCGGCAACCCGCGCAAGTTCGCCAGGACCGCCCGCCGCGTGGGCGCCAGCATGCCCGTCCTGGCCGTGGAGGCGGGGCGTTCCGCGCCGCGCCAGAAGGCGGCGGCCTCGCGCACCGCGGCGGTGGCCACGCCGCTGGTCAGCCGGGAAGCCCTGTACGAGCAGGCGGGCATCATCACCACCCCCGGTTTCGGGGCACTGGTCGAGACCGCCGCGCTGCTCGCCAGCCAGCCGGTGCCAGCGGGCCGCACGGTCGCCATCGTGTCCAACGTGGACAGCGCCGGGATGCTCGCCGCGGACGCCTGCGCCGACCTCGGCCTGACCGTCCACCGCCCGCACGGCCTGACCATCCGGCGGCTCCGCGCGCTCGTGCCGGACACCGGCGAGGTCGGCGGCCCGGTCGACACCACGGCCGCGATCTCGACCGGGAACTTCCGGCAGTGCCTCGAGCTGGTCGCGGCGGACGACGAGGTCGACGCGCTGATCGCGCTGGTGCTGCCGACCGCTGCCACCGGCGACCTGGTCGCGGCCATCCAGGAGGCGGACGTCCGCGTCCCGCTGACCGCCGTCGTCCTCGACCAGCCGGAGTCCGTGCGGATGCTCCCGCGCACTGACGGGGACGGCCAGATCCCCGCCTACGGGTACCCGGAGGCGGCGGCCGCCGCCATGGCCCTCGCCGCCAGGTACGGGGCCTGGCGCGCCGAGCCACGCGGCCATGTACCTGACCTGCCCGACGTCAGGACCGAGGACGCCCGCGCGCTGCTGCACGGGTTCTTCCACGCCACGCTCGGCGGCGGCTGGCTTCCCCCGGACCAGACCGCCGAATTGCTGCGCTGCTACGGCATCCCGCTGGCCGAGCTCATCGCGGTCGGCAGCGAAGACGAGGCGGTCCGCGCGTTCGAGGCCGTGGCCGGCCCGGTGGTCCTCAAGGCGGACGTGCCCGGGCTCATGCACAAGTCCGATGCGGGTGCGGTCGAGCTCGACCTGCGCACCGAGGCGGACGTGCGGAGCGCCTACGGCAGGCTGGCGGGCCGGTTCGGCGAGCGGCAACGCCAGGTCCTGGTCCAGCCGATGATCTCGGGCGGCACCGAGATGATCGTCGGGGTGTCCGACGACCACGTGTTCGGCCCGCTGGTGGTCCTCGGCCTCGGCGCAGTGCCTACCGAGGTCGGCGGCGACCACGCGGCCCGGCTCACGCCGCTGACCGACACGGACGCGGACCGGCTCATCGGCTCGATCCGCTCCGCGCCGCTGCTGCGCGGCCACCGCGGCAGCCCCCCAGCCGACCTCGACGCCCTGCGCGACCTGCTGCTACGCGTGTCGCGGCTAGCCGACGACCTGCCCGAGGTCACCGAGGTCGACCTCAACCCGGTCATCGCCAGGCCGGATGGAGTGTTCGTCGTGGACGCGCGCGTCAGGGCCGCCCCTTACCAGGCGCAGGACCCGTTCCTGCGCAAGTTGCGCTGACCTGTCCCGCCGTACCGGATGCGTGCACCACGGTTCGTTCAGGAACACCGGTCCTAGGGACGGGACCTTGGTCCCGCGATCCCATGACCCACATCACTTCAAGTGGCTTCGCCTGGAGACCAGGATCAGAACATTAGCTATCCGCCGCGCGGCCTGGGCCGAGCGGTCTGACCCCACCGGAGGCCCCGTTGACCACCACCGTCTTGGCGGGACACGCTCCCCAGGCCATCGACCTGAACTCGCCCGGCTCCTACCTGCACTGGAACGTCTTCACGATCTCGGTGGCGAACCTCGTGCTGATCGCTGTCATGGTCGTCATCTTCGGCGCCGCGCTCCTGATTCCCTTCCCCGGCCGACGTCGCCACCAGGGTGACGATGCGCAGGATGTGACCCCGCCGGAGGCGCCTGCCGACCCGTACCCGGCGGCGCCGGGGGATGAGCGGATGTGGACGGCGCGGGTGCGCCGCGGCGTGATGGGCGCGCTGCCGCCGAACAAGGTGCTGCCGGACCGCCAGCCCGCCTACGTGTCGTCCTGGGTGTACGTGTTCGGCGTCGCGTCGCTGGCCGCCTTCGGCATGGCGATCGTGAGCGGGTTCACCATCGCGCTGGGCGGGACCGACTGGTGGCACACCAACCCGGTCGGGCACTTCTTCAACAGCCTGCACCTGTGGAGCGTCGAGCTGTTCATGGCGCTGCTGGTCATCCACCTGTGGGGCAAGTTCTGGATGGCCGCCTGGCGCGGCCGGCGGACCCTGACCTGGATCACCGGCGTGGTCGCGTTCCTGGCCTCGATCATCGAGTGCTTCACCGGGTACCTGTCCCAGCAGAACTTCGATTCCCAGTGGATCGCCACCAACGGCAAGGACGCGTTCAACGGGGTCGGGGTCGGCGCGTTCTTCAACTTGATGAACTTCGGCCAGATGCTGCTGTGGCACGTGGTGCTCGTCCCGATCATCCTGGTCGCGATCGTGGGCGCGCACGTCCTGCTGGTCCGCGTCCGCGGCGTCAGCCACCCGCTGCCGGCCAAGACGCCGCGCGGGCGCCTCGCGCTCAGTGCTCTCCGCAGGGCCGACCGGGCGCCGTGGCGCGGCCCGACCCGGCGCTACGACATCCTGAAGGAAGGCAGCATCGCCGCGCTGGTCATCTTGGTCCTCACCGTCGCCCTGGCCGCGCTGCTGTCCTCGCCGGACGTCCCGCCGGTCACCGTGGCCAGCTGGGCCAAGGCGGCTCCGGCCGACTTCCTCGGCACCGCCGCCAGCGAGCTGACCGGCAACACCCTGACCGGCGGTTACGGCCCGCCGTACAACACCAACGGCAGCCCGCAGAAGATCCTGTTCGCCCCGGCGGGCTGGTTCGGCGTGACCATGCCCATCGACACGGCGCAGGCCTTCGTGGTCAAGCCGCTGGCCGCCGTGGCCCCCGGCAACCCGGCCCTGGCCGCGGCCCTGGCCACCTACAACGCCGCGTCCGCGACCCAGCAGAACACCTGGGCGACCAACTACGGCACCGCCCTGGCCAAGGTGACGTTCAGCAACGGCGTCCCGGTCGTCCCGCCGGCCAGCGACGGCCCGGTCCCGGTCATGCTCGCCAGCGAGCTGGCCCTGGCCCGCAGCGGCGCGATCGACGCGGACCTGATCGCCCAGCAGGCGTTCTACGGCACCAACTACACGCTGCCGCTGATGTTCCTCAACGACGGCATGTACTACGCCGGCCTGGCCCAGAGCATGAACCTGACCGGCAGCCAGTGGGGCATCATGAACGAGACCGGCAGCTACCCCGGCCAGCCCTGGCTGTGGCTGTACCAGCTCTGGTACCAGCTGCCCGGCTTCCGGACCTCCGCCAACGCCGACCTGATCGCCATCTACCTCACCGGCGCGGCCACCATCCTGCTGCTGTGCATCCCGTTCATCCCGGGCCTGCGCGACATCCCCCGGTGGATCCCCGTGCACCGGCTCATCTGGCGAGACTGGAACCGGCAGGCCGCGAGCGGGACCGCCAGCCAGCCGGAGTCCGAACCCGCCGGGCAGAAGTAGCGCCACCCCGGTCGTCCGGCCGCCCGCCGGTCACCGATGAGGCCCGGGTGTACGCGGAGCAGCGATGCTCCCGGACCCCGGGCCTCACGCCGTCAAACCTGGCTACCACGGGACCTTGGTCACCATATCGGCGTGCCCAAAGGCCCTGGGATGTCGCGCTTGGCCAGAGAGATCCTGATCACTCACGTAGGGCAGGTGGCCAGCATGAACGAGGAGACCATCCGGGAGGCGACGCCGATCCTGGCTGATCACGCCGACTATCTGATCGCGACCGCGGCCCGCGCGCCGTCGGTGCACAACACCCAGCCGTGGCGGTTCCGGGTCGACCGGTCCGCGATCGGGCTGTACTGCGACCAGCGCCGCAAGCTTCAGGTCGACCCGATCGGCCGGGAGATGCTCATCAGCTGCGGCGCCGCCCTGTTCGGGCTGCGGCTCGCGGTGCGCTCACTCGGCTACCTGCCCGTCGTCGAGCTGCTCCCCGACCCGGCCCGGCTGCGGTTGCTGGCCCGGGTGAGCCTGGGTGCGGCGGAGCCGATGACCGTCATGGAGCGCGAGATGCTCAAGGCGATGCCGCACCGGCATACGCACCGCGGCGCCTTCGACGTCGGCCCGCTGCCCGCCGGTCTCCTGGCCGGACTCCAGCACGACGCGCTGGCCGAGGGAGCAATCCTCGATCTGGTTGACCAGGGGATCGCGTACCAGCGGCTCGCCGACATCGTCGGCACAGCCGCCCGTCGGCTGGACCTTGACCTGCAGGCCCGGGCCGAGGTGCGGCGATGGGGCCGGGAGGCGGCCAGTCCGGCCCGCGACGGCGTCCCGGCGCACGCCTTCCCCGCGACGGCGGACTGGCGGTCTCGCCGCCGGCCCGGGCGGCTACGCCAGCGCGACTTCGACCTCGGCCGTGGCCTGGGACTGCTGTCCGCCGCCGGCCCGGGCCCTGCCGTCACCGCCGTGCTCCTCACCCCGGATGATAGCCGCGCCGACTGGCTGCGCGCCGGCCAGGCGCTGTACCGGCTGCTGCTGCACGCCGCGAGCCGGTGGGTGTTCGCGAGCCTGTACACCCAGCCGCTCGAGGCCGCCCCCATCCGCGCGCTCATCCGCGATCGCCTCTCGCTGCCAGGGGCCCCTCAGATGCTGCTGCAGCTGGGCGTCGCCCATACCACTCACGCCACCGCCCGCCGCCCGCCCGGTGAACTGATCGAGCCATGACACCGCCACAACGGTTACTGGTGGCCGGACACGGGGTGCGTGACGTAGGGCTCCTCCAGGCGGAGGATCTCCTGGTCGGTGAGTTCCAGCCGTTCGGCGGCCAGCGCGTCCTCGACGTGCCCGGGCCGGGTAGCGCCCACGATCGGCGCGGTCACCCCCGGCTTGTGCAGCAGCCAGGCCAGCGCGACCTGCGCGGGCGGGACGCTGCGGGCCGCCGCCACCTCGGCGGCCCGCTCGATCACGTCGAAGTCGGCGGGATGGCCGTAGAACGAGTCGAGGAACGCGTCCGTGCCCGACCGGCTCGTGCGCCGCTCGCCAGCTCGGGTCCGGCTGCCCGCCAGCAGGCCGCGGGCCAGCGGGCTCCACGGCAGCACCGCCACGCCCTGGTCGATGCACTGCGGGATCATCTCCCGCTCTTCCTCGCGGTAGATCAGGTTGTAGTGGTCCTGCATGGACACGAAGCGGGTCCAGCCGTGCCGGTCGGCGGTGTACTGGGCCTTGGCGAACTGCCAGGCGAACATGCTGCTGGCGCCGATGTAGCGGGCCTTCCCGGCGCGGACCACGTCGTGCAGCGCCGCCATGGTCTCCTCGATCGGGGTCCGGTAGTCCCACCGGTGGATCTGGTACAGGTCGACGAAGTCCATCCCGAGCCGCCCCAGCGAGGCGTCGATCGCCGCCAGGACGTGCTTGCGGGACAGGCCGCGGTCGTTCTTCCCGGGACCGGTCGGCATGAAGACCTTCGTGGCCACCACCACCTCGTCGCGGCGGAAGAGCTTGCCGAGCAGCCGCCCGGTGATGACCTCGCTCGCTCCGCCGTTGTAGGCGTCGGCGGTATCGAAGAAGGTCACGCCGCCCTCGACGGCCGCGCGCACGATCGGCTCGGCGTCGTCCTCCGCCACGGCCCACGGGCGCTCGGTACTGGTGCCGAAGCTCATCATGCCGAGACAGACGCGGGATACCCGAAGGCCGGTGCCGCCCAGATTGACGTATTTCATGCCAGCGATTATCCGCCCACCTGCCGCTCATCTTTATCCCGAACGCCGCGCCGGAGGACCCGGTGCAGGTACTCCTCGCGGTTGAGCGGGTTGTCGTCGGTGCGCGGCCGGGTCGGGACCGGCCCCCGGACCGGCTCGTAGCGGTCGAAGGATGATTCCATGACGCCTTCGCCCCGGGTGAGCGGCGGGATCTGCTGCCGGAGCTCGTGCACCTTGGTCACCGGGATGTCTCCCTCCAGGACGCACCAGGAATCCCCGCTCGCCGCCACCGCCGGGACCGCGTGCAGCCGGGCGAGGACCGGCAGCAGGCCGGTGAGGGTGTCGGCCGGGGTCTCCAGGCGGAAGTGGGTCCGCCAAGCCCGAAACCATGGCGATCTGGCCTGCGGTCACTTCATCGCGGCGTACCGCGGCGCCGTCGGCAAAAACGCTGATCGCCGTGACCTTGCCGTGGCGGTCGCGGCCGAACCGGACGCGGTCCCGGGTCGCGATCGTGCCGGAGAACAGGCGGACGTAGGCGATCTTGTCGCCGGCGGGCCCGCGGCCGACCTTGAATACCCGGCCCGAGACCGGGCCGCTGGCGTCCTGTTCCGCTGCGGGCAGCAGGCCGCCGAGCTCGTGCAGCAGCACCTCGACGCCCGCCCCGGTGATGGCGGACCCGAAGTACACCGGGTGTACCAGCGTGTCCCGGACCTGCCCCGCGAGCTTGTCGCGCAGCCAGTCGCGCGGCATCGCCGCCTGGCCGTCGAGGTAGGCGCCCAGGACGGCGTCGTCGTGCTCGGCCAGCAGTTCGGCCAGGCGCGCCCGGGCCACCGGGGCCGCCCCGTCGTCCGGGATGACCGCGGCCTCGCGCGTGCCCAGCCCGCTCACCGAGCTCATCGGGATGATCGCTGGTGTCAGCCGCCCGGCGATGTCAGCCAGCAGGCGATCGTAGCCCGCGCCGCGGCGGTCGATCTTGTTGACGAAGAACAGCGTCGGTACGCGCAGGCGCTGCAGGGCGCGCCACAGGATGCGCGTCTGCGGCTGGACGCCCTCGACCGCGGAGACCACCAGCACGACCCCGTCCAGCACGCTCAGCGCGCGCTCCACCTCGGCCACGAAATCCGGGTGGCCGGGCGTGTCAATCAGGTTGATCGTGGTGTCGCCGACGGTGAACGAGACGACGGCCGACTTGATCGTGATCCCGCGCTGACGCTCCAGCGCGAGCGTATCGGTCTGGGTCGTCCCCTCATCGACGCTGCCGGGCGCGTCGATGACGCCAGCGCAATAGAGCAGTCGCTCCGTCAGCGTTGTCTTGCCGGCGTCAACATGTGCGAGGATCCCGAGATTCAGTATTCCGCGAGGCACACGCCACATCCTTCGAATAGGCCCGCAAACGCTTTTCGATGGACACGTGCGCTCCTCGCATCACTGACTCCCTCCGACCTCGGATCCACTAGCTGCTACGCCACGCATTGTCGTACCTAGCCCGCCGTGACGCGAACGATTTTCCGGCCACCCCGGTCCCAGCCCGGAGCGCCTTCGCGCCCTCCCGCCTCCGGGCCGTCGGCGGCTACGCTCGCGGTATGGCGCGCCTTTTCCACGTCAGCTCCGCCCTGAACCGGGACTCGATCCTGGCCCACGGCCTGGACTGGACGCGGATGGGACCCGCCCCGGGTATCGCCGGCAGCACGGAGCCCGAGGAGAAGGGCGTGTTCGTGTGCCGGGACGACTTCGAGGCGGGCTTCTTCGTCAACCTGAACAACACCGGCGGCCCCGTCGACGTATGGGAAGTGACGGGCGTAGGGGAGGACGAGCTGGTGACCTGGAATACCGGGTTCTGCTACGTCCCGGCCCCGATCCCGCCTGCCCAGGTCACCCTGGTCACCTGGCCTGGAACCGAGCCCGTACCCTCCGCTGAGCGTAAGAATCAGCGGCCCAGGAAGCCCAAGAAGAAGCCGCGGGCAGGCACGTGAGGAATCTACGGGTCCGTGCGGCTCCTGAGCTCCGGGTAGATTCGGAAGCGTGAAGAAGGTCCTCGAGCTCCTGGTCTGTTTCCTCCATCCCGTCGCCGTGATCCTCGTCTGGATAGACTTGGCCACTCGCCGTAACATCGGCGGCCTCGCGAAAGTGGCGTGGGCGGTGTTTGCCCTCATCCCGCTCGTGCCGTTCCTCTACGTACTCACGGGCGGCGACCTCTGGTAACGCGGTCTCAGGCCTGCAGCTTGGCGATCTGAGCGCGCGCGGCGGCGACGAGTTCTGCGTTGGTGTGGGCGTGGCCCCACAGGCCCCACCCGCCGTCCGGCGCCTCGGTCAGCAGCACCCAGGTGCGCTCGGCCAAGGACGGGTCAGCGGCGGCCGCGGCCACGATCTCGGTGAGCTTGGCGACCAGGGCGATCTGCTTATCCCGGTCGAGAGCCCCGGCGTTGGTCAGGACCTGCACGCGGACGTACGTACTGTCGCCGTCCACATTCGCGAGCGCTGTCGCGGGCAGATCGTGCACGAAGGCCGCGGTGTTCTTGCGGAACATCGGAATGTTCGGGACTCCTTCGACCGCCATCACCGCGGCGGCGAGGTCCTTAGCGAGCTGCGCGGGGTCAGCGAAGGTCCCGGTCGCGGCGTACACATCGATCATCGGCATGGGAGCGGCCTCCGTACACGTCTGGTAGCGACTATGACGATCGTCATAACGTCTATGCAACTTAACATAGAGAAGGCCCTTCGCAAGGGGCGGGAGGTGAACTTTTGGCTGGCGACGTACGACAGCGGATGGTGCTGAGCGCGCTCTACCTGATTGCCGAGCGCGGGGTTCAGGGCACGTCCATCGCCGACGTGCTGGAGCGCAGCGGCGCACCGCGCGGATCGGTCTATCACCACTTCCCCGGCGGGAAGGAGGAGATCGTGGGCGCCGCCATGGAGTACATGGCCACCGACGCCCGAGTCCCGCTGCGAGCGCTCCACGGCTCCGATGTCGCCGGCATCGTCACCGGATTCATCAATCTGTGGCGGAACGTGCTGACCAGGAGCGCGTTCGCGGCCGGCTGCGCGACCGCAGGCGTCACCGTGAGCGGTGAGTCAGAGACGGCCCGGGCCGCGGCGAGAAACGTCTTCGAGCTCTGGATCGAGGACCTCACGGAACTGCTCGAGGCCGCCGGCGTTGACCGGTCGAAGGCGGCCGACTTCGCCTGGATGCTCTTCGCCTCGACCGAAGGCGCACTCGTCTTCGCTCGGGCCGAGCACAGCATGCGCGCCCTTGACCTCGTGGAGCAGCAACTCCTCAGCCTCGGCGCGACTCTGGCTGACGACGGTCACGTCGGGTAGCCGCTGCGCCAGACGGCGTACTCGGGGCAGAGCGGTCGGCCGGTTTCGGGTCGGCCACCAAAGACGCTCCTTCGCCGCTCCCGCACCTCATCGTATGGCTGGGGATTAGCCCCGGGGGCTGGTCGGCGCCCCGGCCAACGGCCTGACGCTCGTGCAAGGAATAACGCGTGGGTGCCCTCATCCTCAACCGGGGTCAGGAATCCGCCGGGGCCGAGCCGAACCGCGCAGTGGCCCCGGTGCGTACCCCTACCCGACAGCAGTCCGCACCGATGGGCACGGAGATCGTGATGATGAACCGCTTGACGTCCGGCCACCATCGCCGGGAGGCTTCCCGGTCCGGCGAACCGGACACGCTGATGACCGCCGCTAGGCGCGGCCTGCTGGCTGCGGGGCTGGCGGCCGCGATCGCGCTGGTGGCCGGCTGCGGCTCGGCCGCGCCCGCGACCCCGGCTCCCCCGCGCAGCCCGGCGCTGAGTGGCCTGCATGCCGTCTCCGCTGGGGCAGCCCGGACCTACCTGGGGACCGTCACCGGCGCGCCCGCGCTCATCGGCATCGTTCTCGAGAGCGGGCAGGCCCGGGCCTATGTCTGCGACGGTACCCCGCAGCGGGTCGGCACTCTGGCCGACTGGTTCGCCGGACCGGTCCGCCACGACCAGCTGACGGCGGTCAGCAGCCAGCATCACATCCGGTTGACCGCCCGCCTGACCGGCCAGGACGCGACGGGGACTCTGGCCCTGGCTGACGGTCGCATTCTTCGGTTCGCCATCGCCGTGGCACCGGCAGGCGATCAACGAGCGGGGATCTTTGCCGGAACGGCCCGCTGGCACGGGCGCACCTACCGGGCGGGCTGGATCATCCTGCCCGACCACCAGCAGCGCGGCGCCGCCTACTACCCCAGCAGCCCGGCCAGGGGACAGGTGAACGCCACCAGCCAATACCCCACCAACCCGATCAGGGGGCAGCTGATCGCCATCAGCCAATACCCCACCGGCCCGATCAGGGGACAGGTGAACGCCGTCAGCCCGGGCTGACTGTCATACGAGACTCCGCCGAGGTAGAGCGCGCTGCCGTCACACAGGCGTGCTTACCGAAATGCTAACCGCTTAGTTAGCGGAACTGCGGGCTTCTGTCGAACCCTGCAGGTCACCGGCGACAAACAATGGGGTGAGCGAAGGGATTCGAACCCTCGACATCCAGGACCACAACCTGGCGCTCTAACCAACTGAGCTACGCCCACCATCGCCGCCGTCTGCGCGGTAAACGCCCAAACGACAGCAGAACGCGCGCTGTCCCCGAAGGACATCGCGCGGGTAACCACGAGTATAGCGGCCCCGGGGCGCCCGCGAGCCGAGTCAGGACTGCGGGCGCTCGGCCGGGTCCTCGGAGGCGTAGCGCGCGGCGATCTCGCGCGCGGTGGCCGAGTCGGGGCCCGGCTGCGGGACGAACACGGCGTCGCGGTAGTAGCGCAGTTCCTGCACGCTCTCCCTGATGTCGGCCAGCGCCCGGTGCCCGCCGTCCTTTTTGGGGGAGGAGAAGTAGGCGCGCGGGTACCAGCGACGCGCGAGTTCCTTGATGCTGGACACGTCGATCATCCGGTAGTGCAGGTAGGCGTCGAGTTCGGGCATGTCACGGGCGATGAACCAGCGGTCGGTGGCGATGGAGTTGCCGCACAGCGGCACCTTCCTCGCCTCGGGGACGTGTCCGCGCACGTAGCCGAGCACGAGCTCGGCGGCCTCGGAGACCGGGATCCCGCCCGGCAGCTCGGCCAGCAGCCCGGAGGTGGTGTGCATCTCGCGGACCACCTCCGGCATCCCCGCGAGAGCCTCGGCCGGGGGCTTGATGATCAGGTCCACGCCGTCGTCGAGCAGGTTGAGCTCGGCGTCGGTCACCAGGCACGCGATCTCGACGAGGGCATCGCGCTCGATGTCGAGCCCGGTCATCTCACAGTCGATCCACACGAGCCGGTCGTTCACCCTCACAGAGTATGGCCCCCTCGGCGGTGCCTGGCCAGCCGACCAGTCGTCAGAACACCCGATTCGTTATGTGCTCGGGCGCGGCGATCCCGGGCCGCAGGTCCTCATCGGGGACCGGCTGCCCGAACGCCACCGTCACCGGCACCACGCCCGCCCAGATGTCCAGCTCATAGTCCTCGGCCTCGTCGTGCGGCCCGCCGTCGCGGATCTTCACCGAGGCCTCGGTGAGCGGCAGCTCGAGGACGGAGGTGGCGGCGAGATCCTTCTTGGTGGGCTGGCGCACGTAGGACCACTGCCCCGGGGCCAGGTGCTCGGTGATGATGCGCAGGGCCTCGGTCCGTTCGGCGGGGTCGGTGAGCAGGCGGGTCACGCCGTAGATCATGGCGCTGCGGTAGTTCATCGAGTGGTTGAAGACCGACCGGGCGCAGACGATCCCGTCCAGGTGCGTCACGGTGACGCACACCTCGCGGCCGGCCCCGGCCATGAACGTCGCGTTGGCCGACGACCCGTGCAGGTAGAGCGTGTCGCCGAGGCGGCCGTACCCGGTGGGCAGGACGCGCGGCGCGCCGTCCGCGATGACACCGAGGTGGCAGATCAATCCGGCGTCGAGCACGGCGTACAGGTCATCGCGATCGGTCCGGCCGCGCTCGCGATGCCGGTGCAGCGCGGTGCGCGAGGTGTTGGAGAGTTCAGGTACTGTCATGAGGCCTTACGGTACGCCGACGCCCGGGCCGGACCGGCACTAGCCGACCGCCGCGACCACCTGCGCCGTGCGGGGGCCCAGGCGGATCGCGGGCGAATCAGCCACCGGCGGTTCCGCCAGCTCGCGGTCGATGGTGTCCTGGCCGGTGAGCTGGTCGATGTCGATCCCGCCGGGGCCGATGCTATCGCAGTCGGGCACCTGGGAGGCGCCGAAATGTCCGCCTTGGGCCCACAGGGCCCGGCTACGCGGCCTGGCCGCATGCCGGTAGGGCGCCGGCGCCCCGGCCGGCCAGCGGCGGGGGATCTGCCAGGAGTCGAGCCAGTCCAGGATCTCGCTCAGCCCGATCATCTGGTAGCAGGTGAACGGTTCCCTGGGTGAGGCGAGGACGCCGATCTGGACGCACAGCCGGCCTTCGTGATTCACCTCGGGCTGCGGGTGCGGAAGCCGTTCCGGGGCGTAGTCGAGATGCTCATGAGTGCCCAGTGCACAGCCGGCGCGGACGATCGGCAGCAGCTGCGCGACGTCGCCGGTCAGCGGATCCCAGACGAGGTGAGTCGGCCGGTTCTCCTGATTGAGCCGCTGCGCGGCCGACCAGACCGAGATGACGCGCGGATCGGCGCCGAGGGTCATCCAGATGACCCGCGGTGCGCCCCCTCCCAGTTGTCCCCCGTCGGTCTCTGCCCGGATGCATCTGGCGCCCGGCATCCACGCATCAGCCACAGGGTCCCTCCCAGGTCTAGACCTTTAGCTTCTTTTCCTGCTTACGTCAGTACGGGCGATTAGTCCATAGGTGGGGGAGGAGAGATTTCCCGTTCTGTTCCGTTCTACGATTCGTTAGATCATGAGCGAAACCAGCAGCCCACCAGGGATCCCGAGCCCCGAGCGCCTGGCCGCGTGGCTGAACGACCACGTCCAGGAGCGGCCCGTCGAGCTGACCGGCATCGAGCTCATCGCCGGGGGCCGCTCCAACCTGACGTACCGGCTCTCGGTGTCGGACCCCTCCGGGGATCGCCTGCTGGTCCTGCGCCGCCCGCCCCTGGGGCACGTGCTGCCGACCGCCCACGACATGTCCAGGGAGTTCCGCGTGCTGGCCGCCCTGGCGGACACCCGGGTGCCGGTGGCCCGGCCGATCGCAAACTGCACCGACGCCGAGGTGATCGGCGCGCCCTTCTACCTGATGGAGTACGTGCCCGGGGTGATCCTGCGGACCAGGGCCGACACCGCCGGGCTGACCGATGCGCAGTGCGCGGCCTTGTCCGAGCGCCTGGCCGACATGCTCGCCGCGATCCACACCGTGGACGTCCAGGCGGTCGGCCTGGGCGACCTGGGCCGCGGCGCCGGGTACCTGCGGCGTCAGCTAGACCGCTGGCAGCGGCAGTGGGACCTGTCGGTGACCAGGGAGCTCCCGGAGTACGCCCGGCTGGTGGAGCGGCTGACCGCCGCGCTGCCCGAGGAGGGCGACGTCACGCTGGTGCACGGGGACTTCAGGCTGGACAACGCCCTCGTGACCCTCTCGCCGGAGCCCGCCATCGCGGCCGTGGTGGACTGGGAGATGGCGACCCTGGGCGACCCGCTGGCCGACCTCGGCCTGACCCTCGTCTACTGGACCGAGGTCGACGAAGAGGGCTGGCTCAGCCCCTTGGCCCCGGAAGCCGAGGCGCGCGACGGAACCCGCCCGGTTCCGGTCCGCACCCTACTGGCGGACGCCACCGCCCGCTCCGGGTTCGCCACCCGGGCCGAGTTCGCCGCTGGATACGCCCGGCGGACCGGCCGGGACGTATCCCGGATCGGGTACTACGTGGCGTTCGGCTACTTCAAGCTCGCCGTCGTGCTCGAGGGCATCAACGCGCGGTACCAGCTGGGCCAGACGGTCGGCGAGGGCTTCGAGCGCGATGGCCAGGCCGTCCCGGCGCTCATCCAGCGCGCGCACCAAGTGCTCGACACCGACCAGTAAAGACGACTGTGGGCCGCCGAACCCTGCGTCGCCGGCCCATCCCCTGCCATCTGAAAGCTGTCCAGACCCGGCGCCCCGCTCACACCGGCCAGCTGTCCGGTGCCCCGCTCTCGCCGGGCCTGCCCGCCCGGCACCCGCACGATTGCCGAGCGATGTAGAGGTCCGGCGCCCCGCTTCTCGCCGGACCTCTACCCAAAAAGACGCGCGACCCCGACCCGAGGTTCACGCGGAAACCGGCCGAACCACGGGGATCATGCTCACCGGGTCGGCAACGGCGTCGGCCGCCTAGAGGACGGCGGAAATTGTGACCGCAGGCTCACTAAGTGAGCGCTCTAATCGGTGCGCAGGCGGGTTACGGCTTCGGCGCCAGCCTCCGGTCCCGTGGTGTGGGTCGCGAGCGAGTGGTGTTGCCGCTGAGCACAATGGTGCGCCGACCTCGGAAAGATCTCCCGCAAAATCCCAAGGCGCGGCCGGAACGGGCTAAACGACCGTAGGGCCAGTTACGGCCCGACCGGCGGCTTGAAGAACCGGCTCGAATCCGGGCGCCAGAGCAGAACGATCGCGCCCAGGCCGATCACCCAGGTCACCAGGGGGAAGATCAGGCCCAGGAAGGTCTTGGGCTGGCTGAACACGCCGAACAGGTCCAGGGTGGCCAGGGCGAACAGGACCGAGGAGAAGATGCGCGCCCAGTTCTTGCCGCCCTTGTTCGCCCACGACATCCACAGCCACAGGCCGATGCCGACGAGGCCGGAGACGATGGCCAGGCCGATGATGAAGCCGTTCAGCTGGCTGATCTGGGTGGCGGTGAGGTCGGGGCGCGCCTTCCGGATCGCCGTCTTGGTCCCGCTGATATCGGTCAGCGAGATGACCAGGCTGACGAGGCTGACGGCCGCGCCGGCGTACATGAGCTTGACCGCGTTCAGCACGGACACGGGAGCGTCGGGCCGCAGCGCCTCCATGGGCTTGCCGCCGGACGGGTAAGGCTGGTACATGATGACCTCTGCTAAGTGAGCGTGCCGAACGCCGCGGCCCGGTTTGTGACCTACTTGAGCTTAGTGGCAACGCCCTATCCGGGCTATTAAGCCCCGCGGCCGGGCGATACTGGCAAGCATGATCGAGGAGAGCCCGGCGAGCTCCAGCGAGAGTCGGCCGAGCTCTAACGAGAGCCCGGCGCCGCCCGCCGCCGGCCGCCTGGCGCCGCCTGCCGCCCGCCTGCTGCGGTGGGAGATCGTCGTCGTCTTCGCCGTCTCCCTCGGGGCCAGCGGCCTGTACGCCCTGGTCCAGTTCATCGGCTCGCTGACGGCGCACCAGTCGCTCGGCAAGCAGACCACGGTGCTCAACGGCACGCTGGCGCCCGGCCGCCCGCTGTTCGACCTGTTCCTCCAGCTGCTGTCGATCGCCATCGGGCTCGCCCCGGTCCTGCTCGTCTTCTACCTGCTGGCCCGGGCGGGGGAGCGGCCGTCCTCGATCGGCCTGGACGCGAGCCAGCCAGGCCTGGACCTGGCCCGCGGCGCGGTGCTGGCCGCCGTGATCGGCGGCAGCGGCCTGGGCCTGTACCTGGTCGCGTATCACCTGGGCGTGGAGCTGAACGTCGTCGCGGAGAACCTGCCCGACATCTGGTGGCGCATCCCCGTCCTGCTGCTCTCCGCCCTGCAGAACGGCATCCTCGAAGAGGTCATCGTCGTCGGGTACCTGATGAGCAGGCTGGACCGGCTCGGCGTCAAGCCGCCCGTGGCCATCGCCATCAGCGCTACCATCAGGGGCTCCTATCACCTGTACCAGGGGGCGGGCGGGTTCATCGGCAACGCCACCATGGGCGTCATCTTCGCCTACCTGTACCGCCGGTGGGGCCGGGTGACCCCGCTGATCATCGCGCACACGCTGATCGACGCCGTGGCGTTCGTCGGTTACGCCCTGCTGGCCGGCCACGTGTCCTGGCTCCCCGCGCCATGAGCACCCCCGCCATGAGCGCCCTCGCCATGAGCACCCTGGCGAACCAGGTGTCCGCCGGCCAGTCTGTGCCGCCGGGCTGGGTGGTCGGGGCGGGCGGCCTGGCGGCAGCGGTCCTGGTGTTCCACTCGGGGTTGTGGCGGCTGGCCGGGAAGGTCATCACGATCGCCCACGAGGGCGGGCACGCGCTGATTTCCCTGATGAGCGGGCGGCAGCTGGAGGGGATCAGGCTGCACAGCGACAGCTCGGGGGTGACCCGGTCGCGCGGCAAGCGGACCGGTCCCGGCCTGGTCGCCACGGCCGCCGCGGGGTACGTCAGCCCGTCCGCGCTGGGCGCGGGCGCGGCGTGGCTGCTCGACACGCAGCACGTGACCGCGACGCTGTGGGTGACGTTCGTGCTGCTGGCCGCGACGCTGCTCGTCACCAGGAACGCGTTCGGCGTGCTGGCCGTGGTGGCCACCGGGGGCGGCGTGCTCGCGGTCGCCCTGTTCGCCTCGGTGCTCGTCCAGGCGGGCTTCGCCTACGCATCGGCGTGGTTCCTGCTGTTCGGCGGGCTGCGCCCGGTCCTCGAGCTGCCGCGGCGAGCGCTCAAGGGGCATCACGGGCTCTCGGACGCCGACCACCTGTTCCGGCTGACCCGGATCCCCACCGGCCTGTGGGTGGCGCTGTTCCACCTCGTCTCGCTCGCCGCCGTGGTCGGCGGCAGCCTGCTCCTGATCCCCCTGCACGGGCATCTGCCCCACGTGTCCGTCCATCCGTAGACGGTATACACTGCGGTAATTATCGCCTGACGATAGTGCCGTTCTGACGACCCGAGAAGGGACGCATGGCCAGAGCCACGGCCGTCAAGATGCCCGCGGAGGCCAACGCCGTCCACGGCTGCGAGGGCGCGCGCCGCGTCCTGGCCCTGATGCTCGCCTTCTCGGCGGACAACAGCACCCTGACCGCGCGCGACCTGGCCGCCGCCACCGGCATCGCGCTGCCCAGCGTCTACCGCTATATCGCCCTGCTGCGCGAGACCGGGCTGATGGCCGGGGACGAGCGGGGCAGCTACCGCCTGTCCGCGCGCCTGATCGGGCTGGCGCGGGCGGCGGAGGCCGCGGAGAGCATCATCGACGTCGCCGATCCCGTGATGCGCAGGCTGGCCGCGGAGACCGGCGAGACGGTCATCCTGGTCCGGCTGATCGGCCGGTCGGCGGTGTGCGTGCACCGGGTCGAGTCGGCCCAGCGGCTGCGCATCTCATTCGAGCCCGGCCAGCCGCTGCCGCTCGACCGCGGCGCGAGCGCCAGGCTGCTGCTGGCCGGCCTGCCGCCCGAGGTCCGCGCGCAGTACCTGGCCCCCCTGGCCGAACGCGACCCTGGCGCCGCCGCCACCCTGGAGGAGCGGGTCGCGATCGCCGAACGCGAGGGCTACGCGGTCTCCGAAGAGGAGATCGAGGGCGGCGTGTGGGCCGCCTCCGCGCCGGTGCTGCAGGGCAAGCGCATGACCGCCGTGCTCACCGTGCCGTCGCCGCTGGTGCGCACGCCCGCCGCGCTACGACGCCAGTTGATCCGCCAGGTCATCACGGCCGCGGAGTCGATCAACGCCAGGCTCCGCGCCGCCCGCCGGTAACCGGCGGTGGCTGATCATGGCCAGACCAGCGATAACACGGTTATCCTTCCGGCATGCCGGACTTCCCCGAGATCATCCCGGGCACGCACCTCCGCGCCAGCCACGCGACCCTGGCCGAACTCCAGGCGGTGATGGCCGCCGGCGATCTCAGCTCCGAAGCGCTGACCGGGTTCTACCTCGACCGGATCGATCGCCTGAACCCGGCGCTGCACGCCGTCATCACGGTCAACCTGGACGCCCTGGCCGAGGCGGCCGACAGCGACAAGGCGCGCGCGGCGGACGGCCCCCGCGGGCCTCTGGACGGCATTCCCGTCCTGGTCAAGGACAACGTTCAGGTGGCCGGGATGCCCACCACCGCGGGCTCGCCCGCGCTGCTGCCCGCCGAGCCCAACGACGCGTTCCTGGTCACGCGGCTGCGCGCGGCGGGCGCGGTGATCATCGGCAAGGCGAACCTGTCGGAGTGGGCCAACTTCCGGTCGACGCACTCCACGAGCGGGTGGTCGACGCTCGGCGGGCAGACCGCCAACCCGTACGCGCTGGACCGCAACCCGTCCGGGTCGAGTTCGGGTTCGGCGGCGGGCGTCGCGGCGGCACTGGCCCCGCTCGCAGTCGGCACCGAGACGGACGGCTCGATCGTCTGCCCGTCCAGCGCGTGCGGGATCGTCGGCATCAAGCCGACCAACGGCCTGATCAGCCGGCGCGGGATCGTGCCGATCTCGCCGGTACAGGACACCGCCGGCCCGATGGCGGCGTGCGTGGCGGACGCGGCGGCGCTGCTGTCCGTACTGGCCGCCGCCGACCCCGAAGATCCCGTCGCACCAGATGATTCAGATGATGCCGAACGAGCTTTTGATGACACATCCGCCTACTTCGGCGCCCTGGATCCCGGCGCCCTGGACGGCGCGCGCCTCGGGATCTGGCGGGAGGGGTCAGCCCCGGCGGGCCCGGCGACCGCCGCCGTGCTCGACGCGGTCGTGGCAAGGCTGCGCACGCTGGGGGCCGTCCTGGTCGACCCGGTGACGTTGCCCGACTCGGACAAGATCCGCGAGCCGGAGTTCGCCGCGCTCCAGCACGAGTTCAAGTACGGGATCAACGCCTACCTGGCCTACATCGCCGGGTTCGGCTTCCCGGGCGCCCTGCCCCGCACCCTGGCCGAGCTGATCGACTTCAACAAGCGGAACGCCAACCTGGTCCTCGCCCGATTCGGCCAGGAGATCTTCGAGCAGGCCGAGGCCACCAGCGGCGACCTGGGCGACCGCGACTACCTGGCGGCGCGGCGCGACGCCACCAGGCTCGCCCGGGCCGCCATCACCGGGCCGGTGGCCACCGACGGGGTGGAGGCCATCGTGGCCCTGACCGCCAACCCCGCCTGCCTGACCGACTACGTGCTCGGCGACCACACCGTGTTCCATACCTCGGGGCCGGCCGCGGTCGCCGGCTGCCCGTCGATCACGGTGCCGTTCGGGTACGTGTCCGGCCTGCCGGTCGGCGTGTCGTTCTTCGGCCCGCGCTGGACCGAGCCGCGGCTGATCGCCCTCGCCTACGCCTTCGAGCAGGCCACCCAGGCCCGCCAGGCCTCCCGACCTGGCCGCCAGCATCGCCCAGCCGCCCCGCTGAGCCGACCCGCCCCGCCAACCCGCCCCGCCACCCGTCGGCCCGAATCGGCTGGTCCGGGCCGCACGATAACCTGGCGGACATGGATTCCTGGCGCCGCGCGGAACTTCCCACGCTCCCGGGGAGCGGCCCGGCGCCGTGGCTGCACGACACGGCCACCGGCGAGCTGACCCTCGCCTCGGCCGGCCCCGTCGCGACGCTGTACGCCTGCGGGATCACCCCCTACGACGCCACGCATATCGGGCACGCCGCGACCTACACCGCCTGGGACCTGCTCGTGCGGGCCTGGCTGGACTCGCGCTTTTCCGTGATCTACGTGCAGAACGTGACGGACGTGGATGACCCGCTGCTGGAACGGGCCGAGCGGGACGGCGAGGACTGGCGCGAGCTGGCCCGCCGCGAGACGCAGCGCTACCGCGGCGACATGGAGGCGCTGCGCGTCCTGCCGCCCACGCACCTGATCGGGGCCGTGGAGGCGCTGCCCATCATCGACCGCTTCACCGCCCGGCTAGCCGAGCGCGGGGCCCTGTACCAGGTGGACGAGGACGTCTACTTCGCCAGGTCGGCCGACCCGGAGTTCGGCGCGCTGTCCGGGCCCGGCACCCCGTCCGGCTTCGGCCCCGGTGAGATGGCCGACCTGGCCGCGCAGCGCGGCGGCGATCCCGGCCGGCCGGGGAAGAAGGACCCGCTGGATGTCCTGGTCTGGCGCGCCGAACGCCCCGGCGAGCCCGCCTGGGACTCCCGGTGCGGCCCGGGCCGGCCGGGCTGGCACGTGGAATGCGCCGCGATCGCCGCCGAGTACCTGGGCCCCGTTTTCGACGTTCAGGCGGGCGGGTCCGACCTGGTGTTCCCGCACCACGAGATGAGCGCGTCCCACGCCCGGGTGGCGTTCGCCCCGGAGCGGGGGGTGTTCGCGCGGGTCTACGCCCACGCCGGGATGGTCAGCTATCAGGGCCAGAAGATGTCCAAGTCGCTGGGCAACCTGGTCTTCGTGAGCAGGCTCACGGCGGACGGCGTGGACCCCATGGCGGTGCGGATGGCGCTGCTCGCGCACCACTACCGGTCGGACTGGGAGTGGACCGACGCGGTGCTGGCGCAGGCGCAGGGCCGGCTGGCCCGCTGGCGCGACGCGCTCGCCCACGTTGAGGCCGCTGCTCCGCACGTCCCGGCCGCCGACCCGTCGCCGGCCGCGGAACTCGTGCTCGCCGGGGTGCGGACGCGCCTGCGCGACGACCTGGATGCGCCCGGCGCTCTCGCCGTGGTCGACCACTGGGCCGACACCCTCCTGGCCGAGGCGCCGATGCGGCTGACCCCCGGGGACGTGGCCGGCGCCCGGCTCGTCAGGGACACGGTCGACGCCCGGCTCGGGATCAGCCTGTAGGTCGGCGATGACCTCCCCGGACGCGCGCGGGCGCGAGACCGTCCTGGCCTACTCGGGCGGCACGATCGACCGCGCGAGCAATCAGCGGACCGATCCCGCCTGGGTCGAGGCGACCCTGGCCGCGCCCGGGGCGCGGGTGATCCCGATGTGGCGGGACCGGTGCATCGTCTCCGGGGACCCGGCGGTGCCTGTGATCCTGACCGCGTCCGGGGCGTCGGGGGCGTCCGGGTTCGGGGCCGTCCTGGAGGCCGCGGCCGAGACGGTGTTCCTCGGCCTCGGCGAAGGCGCGGGCTTGTTCGCGGCCGACCTGTCACCGCTGGAGGAGTCCCGGGCGGTCGAGCTGGCGGGCGGGGAGCGGGCCCTGGACGTGCGGGCCTTCGTGAGCGCGCTGCGGCCGCCCGAGGCTGCCCTGCTCGGTTACGCACGGGGGATGCTCTACTGGCACCGACACCAGCAGTACTGCGGGACGTGCGGGTCCAGGACCGGCAGCGGCCACGGCGGGCACCTGCGGTCGTGCCAGAACCCGGACTGCGCGCGCCAGCATTTCCCGCGCGTCGAGCCCGCGGTGATCATGGTGGTCGAGAGCGGGGACGCACCGCGCCGGTGCCTGCTGGCCCGGCACCAGGGCTCGGCCCCCGACGGGTTCTCGACGCTGGCCGGCTTCGTCGGCGTCAGCGAGAGCCTCGAGGACGCCGTGCGGCGCGAGGTGGCGGAGGAGACCGGTGTCCTCGTCGGGACGGTGACCTACCTGGGCTCGCAGGGCTGGCCGTTCCCGTCCGGGCTGATGGTCGGGTTCCGGGCCACCGCGCTCACCGAGGCGGTGACCCCCGACGGCGACGAAGTCCTCGAGGCCCGCTGGTTCACCCCCGGCCAGCTCACAGAGCTGGCCGCAGCTCGCGGCCGCCTAGGCCGCGAAGACTCGATCGGCCACTACCTCATGCGCTCCTGGCTTACGTTGCGGAGCTCGCCGGACAGCGCTCCGGTCTCCGGGTCGGTCTCCCAGGGCCGCGGTTCCCCGGCCGACGTCCAGGTCCCGGGCCGCTCCCGGTCGTCGCGGGGCCGGAACCGCCCCGGGTCGACCGTCGGGCCGGTGTCGTCCTCGGCGGCCAGCGAGGACAGCGGGGTCGTCCGCTGTTCCCGCACCGCCCGGGTCTTGGCGGTGTTGACCAGGATCCGGAAGGCCCACGTGCGCAGGGTGGAGCGGCCCTCGAACGAGGCCAGCCCCTTGATGACGCCCAGCCACGCGTCCTGGACGCATTCCTGCGCGGACGCATCGGTCGAGACGAAGCCGCGGGCCATCCGGCGCATAGTCGGCGACCAGGTGCGGACCAGGCGGTCGAACGCCTGCTCGTCGCCCGAGCGCAGACGGTGCAGCAGGAGGTCGTCTTCGGTATAGGTCCCCGGGGCGCGGACGGGGTCATCGGCGAGGCCTGACACGCGCAGGACTCTACCGCCGCAAGCCGGGACCGCGGGACCGGTAGCGGGGTCAGCCCGCCTATGTTTACCCACACTCCACCGTGTCGGCCGGGCGCCCTGGCGTTACGCGCGGACGGCCACCTGTAACGTCGGCCTGGTTTGGAGGGACTGCATAAGGGGCCGCCCGGCCCGCGACAATCGGCGGAGGCGTTCACGCATGGAAACTGGCAGCTGGCACCGGGTCGATCCGGTAGACGTCCCGGCCGAGGGCCGGGTCCGTAGCGTGACCGTGGGCGGCCGCACGGTCGCGCTGGCCCGGTGTGGCGCGGAGCTGGGCGCGCTGGAGAACCGGTGCCCGCATCAGGGCGGCCCGCTCGGCGAGGGCTCGATCGAGAACGGCTGGCTGCGCTGCCCGTGGCACGGGTACGACTACGACCCGCTGACCGGCCGGCCGCCGGAGGGCTTCTCCGACGGGGTAGCCGCGTACGAGGTGCAGGAGCGGGCGGACGGGGTCTACGTGCGCCTTCCCGCTCCGGCACCGACGGTGCGGACGGTGGCAGATGTGCTGGTGGAGACGCTGGTCGCGTTCGGGGTTTCGCACGTGTTCGGCATGGTCGGCCACTCCAACCTGGGCTTCGCGGACGCGATGCGGCGAGCCGAGCAGCGCGGGGAGCTGACCTACATCGGGATCCGGCACGAGGGGGCGGCCTCCTTCGCGGCCAGCGCGTACGGCAAGCTGACCGGCCGGCCCGCGGCCTGTTTCGCGATCGCGGGACCGGGCTCGACCAACATGCTCACCGGCCTGTACGACGCCAAGCTCGACCAGTCACCGGTCCTGGCCATCTCCGGCCAGGTTCCCTCCAAGGTCCTCGGGCGAGGAGCCTTCCAGGATCTCGACCTGACCGCGATCTTCGGAGACGTGGCCGCGTGGACCGCCGAAGTGCCACGCCGGCAGCGACCACGCCGAACTGGCCGCCCTGGCGGTCAAGCACGCCCTGGACGCCCGGGGCGTCGCCCACCTGGTACTGCCCGACGAGGTTCAGACCCAGCCCAGCGACGCCGCCGCCAAGACCGCGCAAGGACGGCTGGCCGGGCGGCTGACCCAGCCCGGGCAGCCCGAACTGGCCCGCGTCGGCCGCCATGATCTCGGCCAGCAGGCGGCCGGTGCTGATCGCCGGGCACGGCGCCCGCCAGGCCGCCGGGTCCCTTCGCCGACCTCGCCGAGCGGCTCAGCGCGCCGGTCCTGACGACCTTCAAGGCCAAGGGCCTGATCCCGGACACTCACCCGCTGGGCGCCGGGGTGCTGGGGCGCAGCGGCACGCCGGTGGCGAGCTGGCTGATGAACGAGGCCGACCTGCTGATCGTGATCGGCGCGTCCTTCGCCAACCACACCGGGATCGCGCCGTACAAGCCGATCGTGCAGATCGACGACAACCCGGCGGCTATCGGCCGCTTCGACCCGGTCGGGACCGGGATCGTCGGCGACGCCGTGCTCACGCTGGACGCGCTGCTCGGGGAACTGGGCGCGACCCGCACCGAGGACCAGCGCCCGGCCGTGGCCGCGCGGTGGGCCATCTGGCGGGCGGAGAAGGCCCGGCGGGCCGCTGACGAACGAGGCCGCGGCGTGTCCGCCGCGGCGGTCTTCGACGCGCTGTCACGGCACCTGCCGCACGACGCGGTGGTCACCGTCGACGTCGGCAACCACGCCTACTCGCTGGGCCGGTACCTGGAATCCAGCGGCCAGCCGGTCCTGATGTCGGGCTACCTCGGGATCGATCGGGTTCGGCTATCCTGCCGCGCTCGGCGCCTGGGCCGCCGCACCAGGCCGACCCGTCGTGGCCGTTACCGGAGACGGCGGCTTCGGCCAGTACGCCGCCGAGCTCACCACCGCCGTGAAGTACGGCATCGGCGGTCAAGCACGTCCTGCTCGACAACCGCTCCCTGGGCAAGATCAGCAAGGAGCAGCTCGCCGCCGACTTCCCGGTCTGGCATACCTCGCTGCACAACCCGGACTGGGCCGCCTACGCCGGGCTGTGCGGAGCGGTCGGCCTCAAGGCCGACCGGAGGGACCAGCTCGACCAGGCCATGACCCGAGCTGTTCGCCGCCGACGGCCCCGCCATGCTGCACGTCAGCCAGGATCCCGAACTACTATGACGGCGGCAGCCGGCCGGTCAGCGGTAGTCGGGGTTCTCGAAATCGAAACGGCAGCCAGCGTCCCATTCCGAGCGCTGGTTGCCGTAGGCCGGGATGCCCCCGGCGTCCTTGATCATCCGGGCCAGGTGCAGCAGGTTCCAGGTCATGAACGTGGTGTTGCGGTTCGTGAAGTCGTTGCCCGGGCCGCCCGAGCCCGGGTCGAGGTAGGACGGGCCAGGGCCTGCCTCGCCGATCCAGCCGGCGTCGGCCTGGGGCGGGATCGTGTACCCGAGGTGCTGCAGGCTGTACAGGATGTTCATCGCGCAGTGCTTGACGCCATCCTCGTTCCCGGTGATCAGGCAGCCGCCGACCCGGCCGTAATACGCGTACTGCCCGGCTTCATTGAGCAGGTGGGAGCAGGCGTAGAGCCGTTCGATCACCCGCTTGGTCACCGAGCTGTTGTCGCCCAGCCAGATCGGCCCGGCGATGACCAGGACGTCGGCGGCCAGCACCGCGGGATACAGCTGCGGCCACGCATCGGTGGCGGCGCCGTGCCCGGTCATGTCCGGCCACACCCCGGTCGCGATGTCATGGTCGACCGCGCGGATCGTGTCCACCCGGACGCCCTGCTTGCGCATGATCGCGGCGCTGACGTCGATCAGACCCTGGGTATGGCTGAGCTGCGGCGACGGCTTCAGCGTGCAGTTGATATACAAGGCGGCCAGATCGTCATAGCGCGGGCCGGAATCGGCCATCGGTGCCCCCCTCTTACGGCAAGACCGGTCATAGTGAATAGTCCACGCCAGAATGTATCCGTTACACCCCCGCCGCCAGCAGGCAACACGGCATGGCGGCGGTCAGTCGAGGTAGTCCCGGAGGAGCGTGGATCGGGACGGGTGGCGGAGTTTTGACATGGTCTTCGATTCGATCTGGCGGATGCGCTCGCGGGTGACGCCGTAGACCTTGCCGATCTCGTCTAGGGTCTTCGGCTGGCCGTCGGTCAGCCCGAACCGCATGGACACCACGCCGGCCTCGCGCTCGGACAACGTATCCAGGACCGAATGCAGCTGCTCCTGCAGGAGGGTGAAGCTGACCGCGTCGCCGGGCTGGATGGCCTCGGAGTCCTCGATCAGGTCACCGAGCTCGCTGTCGCCGTCCTCGCCGAGCGGGGTGTGCAGCGAGATCGGCTCGCGGCCGTACTTCAGCACCTCGACGACCCTCTCCGGGGTCATGTCCAGCTGGACCGCGAGCTCCTCGGGGGTGGCCTCGCGGCCCAGGTCCTGGAGCATCTGCCGCTGGACCCGGGCCAGCTTGCTGATGGCCTCGGCGACGTGCGCCGGAAGGCGGATGGCGCGGGCCTGGTCGGCCATCGCGCGGGTGATCGCCTGCCGGATCCACCAGGTGGCGTAGGTGGAGAACTTGAAGCCCTTGGTGTAGTCGAACTTCTCCACGCCGCGGATCAGACCCAGGTTGCCCTCCTGGATCAGGTCCAGGAACAGCATGCCGCGGCCGGTGTACCTCCTGGCCAGCGAGACCACCAGGCGCAGGTTGGCCTCCAGCAGGTGCTCCTTGGCCCTCCTCCCGTCCTCGGCGACCTGCTCCAGGTCGATGCGCTCGTCGGTGGACAGGTGCCGGGCGGCATCGGTGAGCTTCTGGTCGGCGAACAGGCCCGCCTCGATCCGCTTGGCCAGATCGACCTCTTGCTGGGCGTTGAGCAGCGGCACCTTGCCGATCTGCCTGAGGTAGTCCTTCACCGGATCGGCCGTGGCCCCCGGGGCTACCAGACGGGGGGCGGGAAGGTCCTCGTCGTCATCACCGATCACCGACAGCGCGTCCTGGCTCTCCTCGCTCGTCGCGAGCGCCTGGCTCGATGCCTGGCTGGCTCGCGACACGGTCATCCTCTCCGGATACGCACGACAACAGGGCACCTACCGCTGAAACCCGCACTGCCTGCCCGCTGCCGGAAGACACCATGCCACAAATCAAAGCGGCCGCCTCGTCCCCCCACACTACGCTGAGTCGAACGCGGCTCGGACGTCTCGGTACGATCGCCGCATGGCCTATGACGAACATCTCGCCACTCGTATCCGGGACCTGATCGGCCCGGACCCAGAGCTGACCGAGAAGAAGATGTTCGGCGGACTGGCCTTCCTCATCCGGGGGCACATGGCGATCAGCGCCAGCGGCCAAGGCGGTGTGCTGGTCCACGTCGATCCCGGGCGGTCAGACGACCTCGTGGCCACGACCACCGCCACCATCGCCGTCATGCAGGGTCGGGAGATGCCCGGCTGGCTCCGCGTCAGCCCAGCCGACCTCGCCAGCGACGACGACCTGTCCCGATGGGTGGACATCGGCATCGAGCACGCGCGGTCGCTACCCCCGAAACAGGCCGCGCGCAGTAAGCCGAAGAAGTAGAGGAGGCGCATCGTGGCAGGGCCCTGGATGTCGTCCGGCCCGCCGGACGAAGCTGGACCGATGGCGCGCAAGGTGGATATCACCGTGGCGCACATCGCCCGGGTCTATGACTACTGGCTAGGCGGGAAGGATAACTTCGCCGTCGACCGGATCGCCGCTGAACGTGTGATCGCGGCTTATCCGGATATCGTCCGCTCGGCGCGCGGGAACCGGGCGTTCCTGGGGCGGGCGGTACGGTACCTGGTGGGCGAGGCCGGGGTCCGCCAGTTCCTGGACATCGGCACCGGCCTGCCTGCCGCGAACAACACCCACGAGGTGGCCCAGAGCGAGGCGCCGGAGTGCCGCGTGGTGTACGTCGACAACGATCCGGTCGTGCTGTCCCACGCCAAGGCGCTCCTGGCCAGCGGGCCAGACGGCGCCACGGCGTACGTCGACGCTGACCTCCGCGACCCGGAGACGATCCTGGCCGCGGCGGCGGAGGTGCTGGACTTCTCCCGGCCGGTGGCGATCATGCTGGTGGCGATCTTGCAGCACATCGGCGATGAGGACGATCCGTACGGGATCGTGGCCAGGCTGGTCGCCGAGCTGCCGTCCGGGGGCTACCTGGCGCTATCACACCCGGCCCGCGACATCCAGGCCGCGGCGATGGCCCGGATCGCGGACAGGATGAACAAGCTGGTCGCCGAGAAGTCTACCTTCCGTACCCAGGCCGAGGTCCTGCGGTTCTTTGACGGCCTCGAGCTGGTCGAGCCGGGAGTGGTACCGGTACCCCAGTGGCGACCCGCGTCGGACCTGGAAGCGGCCAGCCCCACGGTCATGTGGGGCGGCGTCGCACGCAAGAGCTGACCTACCCAACCCCGGCCTGAGGTCAAGGCCGCAGCCCTGCCTGTGGATAACACCCCAGGTTTTCCACAGCCGCTCGGCCTGCCCCGCCCGCTGCGTCGCAGGCACCGCACCCTGGCAGAATGAGACAAACAAGTACAGCGGGTGACGATACCCCGCAGACCTCCCGGCCGAGTGCCGTCATCCGGGCCGGTTCGCCCACGGACCTGCTCGCGGTCGTGCCGCACCTGCTCGGCTTCGCGCCGGACCTGAGCCTCGTGGTGATCGGGACCGCGCCGCCTCGCGACCGCATCAGGGTCACGCTCCGGTACGACCTGCCCGATCCGCCCGATGCGGACCTGGCCGCGGACATCGCCGCGCACGCGGCCAGCGTCCTCGGTGCGCAGCGGCTGCCCGCCGCGATGGCGATCGGCTATGGACCCGAGGCGCTGGTGACCCCGGTGGCGGGCGCGTTCCTGGACGCGTCGCACCTGGCCGGGATCACGCTGCTTGACGTCCTGCGGGTGCAGGACGGCCGCTACTGGTCGTACCGCTGCGACGACGAGGCGTGCTGCCCGGCCGCCGGAGTGCCGTTCGACGGGAGCACGCACCCCGCCTCGGCCGCCCTGGACGGCGCCGGGCTGCGGGTGCTGCCCGGCCGGGCCGCCGTGGCCGCGCGGATCGCGCCGCTCGGCGGTGACACCGCGGAGTCGATGCGCCAGGCCACCCGCCGGGCGGAACAGCACGTCGCCCGGCTGCTCGCCAGGGTGCGCAAATCCTCCCGCATCGGCGCCGCGCGGCGCATGATCGCCGCCGAGGGACTGGCCGCGGTCGGCGCCATGATCCTCAGGTACCGGAACGACGGCCGGTTCACCTCGGACTACGAGATCGCGCGGATCTCGGTGGCGCTGCGGGACCTGCGGGTCAGGGACGACGCGTGGGCCCGGATGGATCCCGAGCACGCCGATGCGTACCTGCGACTGTGGACGGACGTGGTCCGCCGGGCGCAGCCCGGGCACGTGGCCCCGGCGGCCGCCCTGCTCGCCTTCGTCGCCTGGCAGTCCGGCGACGGGGCGCTGGCCAACGTCGCCCTCGACCGGGCCCTGACCGACGACCCCGGTTACTCCATGGCGCTGCTGCTGCGGCAGGTGATCGGCGCCGGGGCGCCGCCGTCTCTGGCCAGGCTGCCGATGACCCCCGAGGAGGTCGCCGCCAGCTACGACGGCCTCGAGGACGGCGCCGGCGACGAGGCCGCCCACGAACTGGACACGGACGTCCAGGACCCGGACCTTGACCGCGAACTGTGAGGTCAGGGGCAGGCCGAAGTCGGAGGCGGCCGGGATCGCCTGCCACGCTCCGCTAGACTGCCTGGAGGTTCGTCCTGCTCAGGGCGGATCTTGTCTTTTGTCCGTCCCCTGTCGTTTCCTTAGTGGGAGGCAGGACTTAACCGGAAGGATGACCGCATGACGGCCGGCTCGCATGAGGTCGCGGTGGCCAGCGTGCGTGAGGCGTACGCGGCCCTCCCGCCGGGCGCGCCGGTGCGCCTGGCCAAGCGCACGTCAAACCTGTTCCGGTTCCGTGACGCCCAGGGCGCGGGAGCGGGCCTGGACCTGTCCGCGTTCGATCACGTAGTCCGGGTCGACCCGGCCAGCAGGACCGCGCGGGTCGGCGGCATGACCACCTACGAGGACCTGGCCGACGCCACGCTCAGGCACCAGCTGATGCCCCTGGTCGTCCCCCAGCTCAAGACGATCACGCTCGGCGGCGCCGTCACCGGCCTGGGCATCGAGTCCACCTCACTGCGCCATGGCCTGCCGCACGAGTCGGTGACCGAGCTGGAGATCCTGACCGGCGACGGCCGCGTCGTGCGCGCCACCGATGACAACGAGCACGCCGCGCTGTTCCGCGGCTTCCCGAACTCCTACGGCACCCTCGGCTACGCCCTGTCCATCACGATCGAGCTCGAACCGGTGCAGCCGTTCGTGCATCTGCGCCACTTCCCGTTCAGCACGCCCGAAGCGTGCATGGACGCGGTCGCCCAGGCCGCGGCGGACGGCAGCCTGCGCGGTCACCGGGCGGACTTCATCGACGGGACCGCGTTCTCGCCTGACGAGCTGTACCTGACCGTCGGGTCGTTCAGCGACGTCGCGCCCTGGCGCAGCGATTACACCGGCCAGCAGATCTACTACCAGTCGGTCCGGCGGGACAAGGAGGACTTCCTCACGATCCGCGACTACCTGTGGCGGTGGGATACCGACTGGTTCTGGTGCTCGCGCGCCTTCGGCGTGCAGCGGCCGCTGGTCCGCCGGCTGTGGCCTCGCCGCTACCGGCGATCCGACGTGTACCACAAGCTCGTCGCCATGGACCGCCGCTACGGCCTGACCGCCACCATGAACGCACGCCGGCAGCAACCGCAGCGCGAGGCGGTTACCCAGGACGTGGAGATCCCGGTCGCGCGCGGCGCCGAGTTCCTGCGCTTCTTCGCCGGCACCGTGCCGATGAGCCCGGTCTGGATGTGCCCGCTCCGGCTGCGCGGCGACCGGACCTGGCCGCTGTACCCGCTCGCGCCCGGCGAGGTGTACGTGAACTTCGGGTTCTGGGGGACCGTGCCGCTGCCCCCGGGCCAGGACGACGGCTACTACAACCGCCTCGTCGAGGACGAGGTGGCCAAGCTGGACGGGCACAAGTCGCTGTACTC
This sequence comes from uncultured Actinomycetes bacterium, assembly GCA_963795795.1. Classification (GTDB taxonomy): domain Bacteria; phylum Actinomycetota; class Actinomycetes; order Streptosporangiales; family Streptosporangiaceae; genus Palsa-504. The sequence continues at coordinate 228,986 of CAWCJS010000016.1, forward strand.
GACGTCGTTCTACCCCGAGGACGAGTTCGACCTGCTCTACAACGGCGAGGCATACCGGGCGCTCAAGAGCGCCTACGACGGCGGCGGACGGCTGCTCAGCCTGTACGACAAGTGCGTCAGGGGACGCTGAGGCACCCCTCACGGACGGAAGGAACGGATGGAATGGCACTAGCTGAGGTCTTCGAGGCATTCGCGGGCCCCGACACCCCGGTGGAGTTCACGGCCTACGACGGCAGTCACGCCGGAAAGGAGGGATCGGACGTCAAGGTCACGGTCCGCTCGCCGGTTGCCGTGGCCTACCTGGCCCAGGCACCGGGTGAGCTCGGGCTGGCCCGGGCGTACGTGTCCGGGCACCTGGACATCGACGGCGACATGTACGAGGCGCTGGTCCGGATGAGGAGGGCCCAGTCGATCAGCATGGGCCTGGGGGAGAAGCTGACCCTGCTGCGTGCGCTGGGCGGCCCGAAGCTCCTGCTGCACCGGATCCCGCCGCCGCCCCAGGAGGTCAGCGTGCGCCGCCGCTGGACCATCGGCCCACTGCACTCCAAGGGCCGCGACGCCAGGGCGATCTCCCATCACTACGACGTGTCCAACCGGTTCTACGAGTGGGTGCTCGGGCCGACGATGGCCTACACCTGCGCCTGCTACCCGCGCGAGGACGCCACCCTGGAAGAGGCGCAGGTCAACAAGTTCGACCTGGTCGCCCGCAAGCTCGGGCTCCATCAGGGCATGCGGCTGCTCGACGTCGGCTGCGGCTGGGGCGGCATGGTGATGCACGCCGCGCGGGAGTACGGCGTCAAGGCCCTCGGGGTCACGCTGTCCGCCCAGCAGGCCGCCTGGGCGCAGGCCGCGATCGAGCGGGAGGGGCTGTCCGGGCTCGCCGAGGTGCGGCACCTGGATTACCGCGACGTGCCGGAGACGGGCTTCGACGCGGTCAGCTCGATCGGGCTGACCGAGCACGTCGGCAAGGACAACCTCACGGCCTATTTCGCGTACCTGTACGGCAAGCTGAACCCCGGCGGCCGGCTGCTCAATCACTGCATCACCCGGCCGGACAACCTCGAGCCCGCCATCCGCAAGCAGGGGTTCATCAACAGGTACGTCTTCCCCGACGGCGAGCTCGAGGGGCCCGGCTACCTGATCTCGCTCATGCACGACGCGGGCTTCGAGGTCCGGCACGAGGAGAACCTGCGCGAGCACTACGCGAAGACCCTGGCGGCCTGGTGCGCGAACCTGGACGCGCACTGGGACGAGGCGGTCGAGGAGGTCGGCCAGGGCACCGCCCGGGTGTGGCGGCTGTACATGGCGGGCTCGCGGCTCGGCTTCGACACCAACCACATCGAGCTCCACCAGGTGCTCGGCGTCCGGCTGCATTCGGACGGGACATCGGGCATGCCGCTCCGGCCCGACTGGGACCCCGGGCGGGTGCTCACCTCCTTATCCCGAACGAGCCGTGGTTCTCCTCCCGGGATCCTGATTCGCCCCGTCGCGACTCGCGCCATCGCGGTGCCGCCCGGGCGGCTCCGCCTCCCGCATGCGCGGGATGGCCTGGCGGGCCAGCAGGTCCACGGGCGCGGGTGCCGCCATGAACGGCGCCAGGTCCGAGATGGCCCCGGCCGTGAACAGGGCGGCCACCAGGGCGGCCGGGGTGTTCCGGGCCGCGTCCGCGGGATGACCAGGGGCCGTTCCGGTGACCGCGACCGCCGGAACGCCGCACGCGCCGGCGGTCAGGGCGGCCAGCTCCGGGTCGGGTCCGGCGACCACGATCAGGTCCGCGTCCGCGGCCGCCAGCGTCAGCGCCTGCGTGAAGAGCACCGGCAGGCTCAGCTGGCGGGAGAGCTGGTCCGCGAGGTCATCGCCGGGCATGACCACGCGGCCGGTGATCGTGGACACTAGGCGCCGCCGCGGCAGCGCGAAGCGCGTGCCCGCGAAGACGCTCCGCAGCGGGACCGTGCACCTGGCCATGGCCGGGCAGTGCAGGGCGTGCAGGCTGGGGAGCACGTCCGCGGCGATCCCCAGCGCGGCGGCGCGCCGGGTCAGTTCGCGGATGCCCGCCGTGGACCCCGCCAGCACGTGCGTCCGGGGCCCCTCGTAGGCCGCGACGTGCAGGCGGTCGTGCGTGCACAGGCCCTGGACGGTCTCGGCGTCGGCGGTGATACGGGCCATCGCGGCGGGGTGGCACGCGCAGCCGCGCAGGACCTGGTCGCACTGGGCCGCCAGGCGTGCCGCCTCGGCCGCGGGCAGGCACTGCGCCCACGCCAGCCCGGAGAGCTCGCCCAGGCTGTAGCCCACCCCCGCGTCCAGCCTGACGCCGAGCTGCTCGAGGGTCCGCAGGGCCGCCAGCGAGGCGGCGAACAGCGCCGAGTAGGAGAGCCCCGACCCGGCCAGCCCGCCGAAAAGCACGACGACCCGCCCCGCCGTCCCCGCCGAGACGTGGACCCCCGGCGTCGCCCCCGCCGGAACGTGAACCTCCGGCGTTGGCCCCGCCGTAACGTGGACCCCCGGCTCGGCCGCCGCACCAGGCCCGCCTGCCCGCAGCAGCCGGGCGGCGGACCGGGCCTGGTCGGCCAGCTGGTCAGGCGTGGCGGCCGTCAGGGCCACCCGCAACGACGCCCCCCGGTCGCCCGCCGCGAGCACGCCGAACGCCAGGTGCCGCGCCACCTCAGGTAGTTCGGCCTCCCGGAGCCCGTCGACACTCGCGGCGATAGCCTCCAGCCGCCCGGCCAGCTCACCAGGATGCTCCCCGCAAAACGCGAACACGCTGGCGTGCGACGCGGACCCCCAGGTGACATCAGCCACCCGGCGCGGCACTGGCGGGAGCTCCGGGCTGTGCAGCGGTTCCGCGATCGCGGGAGCTACCAGTGGATCCACCGGTCCGGAAGGGGTGAGCGCACCCCGTGGTTCGGCGGTGCCGGGCGGCGTTGGCGCACCCTGCGGCTCCACCGTGCCGGGAACCGAACGCGCGTCCTGTGGAACCGCGATGCCGGGCGGGGATGGCGCGTCCCGTGTTTCCGTGGCGCTGGGCGGGGATGGCGCGTCCGCCCCTTCTGCCGTGCGGCGCCGTGGGCCAACCTGGCCGCCCGTCCCATGGTCGCGCCGCAGGACGAGATGGATTCCGGGTACGTCCCGCGCGCCGGTCAGGCTGTGCATGGCGGGCACCTCGGCGGTGCCGGGCGAGCTGACCGCCGCGAGCCGGGTCCGCCCGGCACCCGGCATCACGTCCGGCCACGGTTCCGGCTGACCCGGCAGTCTGAGCCGTGCGTCGCCCGCCTCGATCAGCGGGTGTGGCCGCCCGCACCGGGTACCAGCCGGGATCGTCCCGGCGACCATCGCCAGAGTCGTCTTGATCAGGCTGGCGACGCCCGCCGCCGCCCTGGTGTAACCGATACTGGCCGAGACGGCGCCGAGCGCCGCGGGGGTCCCCGCGACCCGCCGCAGCCGGGTGAACGCGGTCAGCTCGGCCAGGTCGGCCTCGGCGGTGCCGATGCCCAGTCCCTCGATCAGCTGGATGTCGGCGGGATCGACGTCGGCCCGCCGGTAGGCCTGCAGGGCCTCCGGTCCTGCGGTCCAGCCCGCGATCTCTGCGTACAAGGGCAGGCCCGCCGCGCGGGCGTCGTCTGGGCGCGCCAGCACCACGACGCCGCAGCCATCCCCGGGCAGCAGGCCGGCCGGGTCGGCCGCGTAGACACGCATCTGGCTGGTGCCCAGCAGCCCGGCTCGCGCCTGCAGCGCGAGCCAGACCGGGTCGAGCCCGAGCTCGGCCCCGCCCGCTACCGCCAGGTCCAGGTCGCCGGCCGCCACGGCCTGAGCAGCCGCCACCACGGCGTGCAGCGACGACAGGGACGCGTCCGGCGCATGCGGCACGTCGGCGGCGAACCCGAGCTCGCCGGCCACCAGACCAGACAGCCCGGGTGCCGAGCTCGCGATGACCAGCCCGGTCCTGCCGCGGCCTGCCGCCTCACGCAGGCCAGCGTCGGAGAGGGCGAGGGCGGTCATCTCGGCCGCGAGCTTGCGGACCGGCCCGATGTCCTCCGCCCCGGACCCAGGGTCCTCAAGGAAGGTCGGCGCGGCCGCCCAGTCGTCGACCAGGGCCGCGTACAGCTCACCGCCCGGCCACCCGGTCACCGGCCCGAACCTGGTCCGGCCGGCTACGGTGGCGCGGTGGAAGGCGACCAGGTCGCTCGCGCCAGGAAACCGGCAGGCCATGCCGATGATCGCGACCGACCCGTCGTGATCTCCCTGACCGTCCATTGCTCCCCTGTCAAGGAACGGCCACCGGGTTTCCCCGGTGATTCTCAGTAACGAGGAATAATTGCTCGGTGACCGTCCGTCAAGGGGAATGACGAGACACGTTGATTTCTTCTTGCGAGTGCATTCCTGGCCTATCTTGCGGCCTTTGCCCGCTATGCGGGTGCGTCGCGCGGCCTAGCTCCGGGCGCCGCGTCGGCCGCGGGCGCCCCGCGACTACCCCGTACGTGCGCTATCCTGTGCGCATGCATGACGTCCGGCTGCTTCTTACCTAGCCGCGCCGACTTACCGTCGTTGGCGCGGCCGCCCCTCGTCTCGAGGGGCGTTTTCATTGCAGCCGATCTTCAATGGTGAGGGAAATAATGACAGCGGCCGAGAGCGCCGATCTGGCGCAGCGCTATGACCCGCGCGATGTCCAGGAGAAGTGGCAGGCGCGGTGGGCGGAGCTAGACCCGTTCCGCGCCGGCGAAGACCCCGCGGATACCAGGAAGCGCTTCTACCTGGTCGACATGTTCCCGTATCCGTCGGGCGATCTGCACATGGGCCACGCGGAGGCGTACGCCATCGGCGATGCCCTCGCGCGCTTTGAGTTCTTGCAGGGCCGCAACGTGCTGCACCCGATCGGCTGGGACGCCTTCGGCCTGCCCGCGGAGAACGCCGCCATCAGGAACAACTCCCACCCGGCCGACTGGACCTACGCCAACATCGAGACGCAGGCGGCCTCGTTCCGGCGTTATGCCACCTCCTTTGACTGGAGCCGCAGGCTGCAGACCTGCGACCCGTCCTACTACCGCTGGAATCAGTGGCTGTTCCTGCGCTTTTACGAGCGCGGGCTGGCCTACCGGCGCGACGGGTACGTGAACTGGTGCCCGGTCGACCAGACCGTCCTGGCCAACGAGCAGGTCATCGCCGGCCACTGCGAGCGCTGCGGCGCCGAGGTCGTCCGGCGGATGCTGAACCAGTGGTACTTCAAGATCACCGAGTACGCCGACCGGCTGCTCGCGGACGCGGCGCAGCTCGAGGGCTGCTGGCCGGACCGCGTGCTGCTGATGCAGCGCAACTGGATCGGCCGCTCGGAGGGAGCCGAGGTCCACTTCGCGATCGAGGGCCGGGACGAGCCGGTCACGGTCTTCACGACCAGGCCCGACACCCTGTACGGGGCGACGTTCTTCGTGGTGGCGGCGGACTCGCCGCTGGCCGAGCAACTGTGCACCCCCGAGCGCCTGCCCGACCTGGACGCGTACGTCGCCCAGGTCCGCAAGCTGACCGACATCGAGCGCCAGTCGACCGACCGGGAGAAGACCGGCGTCTTCCTGGGCCGGTACGCCGTCAACCCGGTGAACGGCGAGCGGATCCCGGTGTGGGCGGCCGACTACGTGCTGCCCGACTACGGCACCGGGGCCATCATGGCCGTGCCCGCGCACGACCAGCGCGACCTGGACTTCGCCCGCGCCTACGGACTGGACGTCCGGGTGGTGGTCGAAACGGGGGGGTCCGATCCGGCCCAGACCGGGATCGCGACGCCCGGTGACGGGACGCTGGTGAACTCCGGCCCGATCAACGGCCTGCCCAAGACGGAGGCTATCGCCGCGATCACCGCGATCCTGGCGGGCAAGGGGCTGGGCCAGGCAGCGGTCAACTACCGCCTCCGGGACTGGCTGGTGTCCCGGCAGCGTTTCTGGGGCACCCCGATCCCGATCGTGCACTGCCCGTCGTGCGGCGAGGTGCCGGTGCCGGACGACCAGCTCCCGGTCGAGCTGCCCGACCTGCGCGGCCAGGACCTCGTGCCCCGCGGCGTGTCTCCGCTGGCGGCGGCGGAAGATTGGGTCAACGTGCCCTGCCCGCGCTGCGGCGAGATGGCCAAGCGCGACACGGACACGATGGACACGTTCGTGGATTCCGCCTGGTACATGTTCCGGTACTGCTCGGTGGGCTACACCGACGGCCCGTTCGATCCGGCGGAGGTCCGCCGATGGGCCCCGGTCGACATGTACGTGGGCGGCGTCGAGCACGCCATCCTGCACCTGCTGTACAGCAGGTTCTTCACCAAGATCCTTTACGACATGGGCCTGCTCGACTTCACCGAGCCGTTCACCAGGCTGATCAACCAGGGTCAGGTCATCAACCACGGAAAGGCAATGTCGAAGTCCCTTGGCAACGGCGTCGACCTCGGTGAGCAGATCGAGCGGTTCGGGGTCGACGCCATCAGGCTGACGATGATCTTCGCTAGCCCGCCCGAGGACGATATCGACTGGGCGGACATGCACCCGGAGGCCATGGTCAAGTTCCTCGGCCGGGTCTGGCGCATCGCCGCAGACGTCGCCGCCGCCGACTCCGGGACCGACGGTCTGGCCGGTGACCCGGGGAATGCTGACCTGCGCAAGGTCACGCATCGCACCATCGACGAGGTCACCCGCCAGGTCGCGTCGTATCACCTGAACGTCGCCGTGGCGCGGCTGATGGAACTGGTCAGCGCGACGCGGCGGACCATCGATTCCGCCGCGGGCCCCGGAGCAGCCGATCCCGCGGTGCGCGAGGCGGCCGAGGTCCTGACCGTGCTGCTCTCGCTGTTCGCGCCCTATACCGCCGAGGAGTGCTGGGAACTGCTGGGCCACAAGCCGTCTGTGGCGCGGACGGCCTGGCCCGTCGCGGACGTGAGCCTGCTGGCGCAGGACAAGGTCACCTGTGTGGTCCAGGTCGACGGCAAGGTCCGTGACAAGCTAGAGGTCCCGCCCGCCATCACCGACGACGAGCTCCGCGAGCTCGCGCTGGTGGCGCCGGGCGTGGTACGCGCGCTCGGCAGCCGTTCGGTCAGCCGGGTGATCGTCCGCGCGCCGAAGCTCGTCAGTATCGTCGCGGCCTAGCTCCTAGGCCTAGCTCTGGGGCCTCGCCGGGCTTGCGCCCGGCGGGCTCACACGCGGCGGAGTACGGCGACGACGCGGCCGAGGATGCTGGCCTCGTCACCAAGGATCGGCGTGTAGGCGGGGTTGTGCGGGATCAGCCAGACGTGCCCGTCGCTCCGCTTGAGCGTCTTCACCGTGGCTTCGCCGTCGAGCATGGCCGCCACGATCTCCCCGTTCTCCGCGTCCTCCTGCTGCCGGATCACGACCCAGTCCCCGTCCGCGATCGCGGCGTTGATCATCGAATCGCCCTTGACGCTGAGCAGGAAGAGGTTGCCCTCGCCGACTAGCTGCCTGGGCAGCGGAAAGACGTCTTCCACGTACTGCTCGGCCACGATCGGCCCGCCCGCGGCGATCCGCCCGATCAGCGGGACGTAGGCCGCCCCCTGCGACGGGATGTCGAAGCCGGGAATGTCAGACGCCCCGTCCTCGTCACGGCCCGGCTCCGGCCGAACGGCCGGGTGACCGGGCAGCCGCACCTCGACGGTCCGCGGCCGGCCCACGTCGCGGTGCAGGTAGCCCTTGCGCTGGAGCGTGCTGAGCTGGTACGAGACGCTCGACGTGCTGGTCAGGCCGACCGCTTCACCGATCTCCCGCATCGACGGCGGGTAGCCGCGCCTCTGCACGGATTCCCTGATGACCTGGAGCACCTTGCGCTGCCGCCACGTCAGTACATGGTCGGGGTCGGGCTTGTCCGGCGTCTCGAGGGTAACCACGGGCACGCTGCCCTTTGGCTTGCGGCCCGGCCGCCCCTTGGGCCGGGGCGTGTCGGTGCCGGAAGTGCCGGTTGTGGTACCTCCCATAGCGGTTTCCTCCATCTGATGAACTTCTTTATCCGGATTCTTGCGTGCTGACTAAAGACTAACGTTCCGCGCCCGCTGCCCCAAACATCTGTTCGACGTGTCGCGAAAAATGTCAGACCCGCGCGGTACAACCGGGGTAGTAGCTCCTTCGATCGAACAGGTATACGATCGAAGGAGAGTTCTATCGAATATAGCATGTCTCGAACGCAGGTTTGACCTTAGGGGTAGCCATGAGCGCGATGCCAGCACTGGACTGGCCGGACGACGAACCGGCCAGCGATACGGACGCCACCTGGGCGTTTCCCGACTGGCTGACCCCCACCGAGACGGCCCGCCACCGTAGTCTCCCCGCCCAGGCGGCCCGCGCCCAAGCGTCCAGTGCCCAAGCGTCCAGTGCCCAAGCGTCCAGTGCCCAGGCGGCCCGCACGCTCCGTGGCCAGACAGCCAGCGGCCAGATGGTCCGTGGCCAGGAGACCCGTAGCCAGGAGACCCGTGTCCAGGCGATCCGTGCCGAGGTCGTCCATGCCCGGGTACCACGCGGCGATGCCGCACCCGCCCCGCTCCGGCTGACCAGGCGCGGACGCATCGTAATTGCCGCCGCGGCCGCGCTCCTGGTCACCCTGCTGTCGCTCGTGCTCACCGGAGGGGCGTGGGCGGCCGGCCCCTCCGCGCCTTCGCACGGCGCGGACCGGAGTCTCGCTCAGGTCGTCGTGCTTCCTGGCCAGAGCCTGTGGTCGGTCGCGCAGACCGCCGACCCGAACGCTGATCCCCGGCAGGTCATGCAGCAGATCATCGAGCTCAACGGCCTGGCCGGCGACGAGATCCAGGCCGGCCAGCAGCTGTGGGTACCCCGCGGCTGAGTTCACGCCCGCCGCGACACGCCGGCGGGCAAACCGTGCGACACGCCGGCCGCCCTGGCTACAACGCCACGGGCGCCGGCGTTTCCGGATTTGTAGCTCGTGGCGACTTGCCTCCGGACCGCTTGCCTATTAGCGTCACCACAACATATAGTACTTACATCGCTGTATTTTTTCCACAGGTTGTGTTGGCAAGATCGTCCGGGAGGTGATCGCGTGCATTGCCCGTTCTGCCGTAACCCGGACAGCAGGGTCATCGACAGCCGAACCGCTGACGACGGTGCCGCGATCCGGCGCAGGCGGTCATGCCCCGAGTGCGGACGGCGGTTTACCACCCAGGAGACGGTCATCTTGATGGTGGCCAAGCGCAGCGGGGTCACCGAGCCGTTTACCCGGGACAAGATCATCCGGGGCGTTAAGCGCGCGTGCCAGGGGCGGCCGGTCAGCGAGGACAAGCTCGCCATCCTGGCCCAGCAGGTGGAAGAGACGATCAGGGCCCGCGGCCTGGCCGAGGTCCCTTCGCACGACGTGGGCCTGGCCATCCTGGGCCCGCTCAGGGAGCTTGACGAGGTCGCCTACCTGCGGTTCGCCTCGGTCTACCGGGGTTTCGAGTCGCTCACCGACTTCGAGGACGAGATCGCCGCCCTGCGGCACGGCCACCGAGGTGCCGTGCAGGTCGGGGCGGGTTCGGAAATCACGCCGTAAGGCGGCACCACAGTTGACATCGTTTCGGCATGGCCACGCGGGGCCTGGCAGGGATCACAGGGGATCCCGGAAGGGGGAAGAAATGACGGAGACGGCGAGCGGCGCGGCCCGCAAGGGGAAGGGGCCCCAGGAGGCTCACGGCGGGCTCAGGATGGCGCGCATCCACACCACGCCGGGCATCCACCCGTACGACCAGGTCACCTGGGAGCGGCGGGACGTGGTCATGACGAACTGGCGGGACGGCTCGATCAACTTCGAGCAGCGTGGCGTGGAGTTCCCGGACTTCTGGTCGGTCAACGCGGCCAACATCGTGACCACCAAGTACTTCCGCGGTGCGATCGGATCCCCCCAGCGCGAGTGGAGCCTCAAGCAGCTGGTCGACCGCGTCGTCGGCATGTACGAGAAGACGGGCCGGGAGCACAACTATTTCGCTAGCGATGAGGACGCGGAGATCTTCGGCCACGAGCTCCGCTACGCCCTGGTCCACCAGATCTTCAGCTTCAACTCCCCGGTCTGGTTCAACGTCGGCACCGCCTCCCCGCAGCAGGTGTCCGCGTGTTTCATCCTCGCCGTGGACGACACGATGGACTCCATCCTGGAGTGGTACCGGGAGGAGGGCCTGATCTTCAAGGGCGGGTCCGGCGCTGGCGTCAACCTGTCCAGGATCCGGTCCAGCAAGGAGCTGCTGTCTTCCGGCGGCACCGCGAGCGGCCCGGTGTCCTTCATGCGCGGCGCCGACGCCTCGGCCGGCACGATCAAGTCCGGGGGCGCCACCCGGCGTGCGGCCAAGATGGTCGTCCTCGACGTCGACCACCCCGACGTGGCCGAATTCATCACCACCAAGGCCCGCGAGGAAGACAAGATCCGCGTCCTGCGCGATGCCGGGTTCGACATGGACCTCGGCGGCCAGGACATCGTCAGCGTCCAGTACCAGAACGCCAACAACTCCGTCCGCGTCTCCGACGAGTTCATGCACGCGGTGGAGGAAAGCAAGCAGTTCGACCTGCTGGCCCGGCGGAGCGGCGAGGTCGTCGAGCGGGTCGACGCCAGGAAGCTGCTGCGGAGCATGGCCCAGGCCGCGTGGGAGTGCGCCGACCCCGGCATCCAGTACGACAGCACGATCAACGACTGGCACACCTGCCCCGAATCCGGCCGCATCACGGCAAGTAACCCGTGCTTCCCCGCTGACCAGCGGGTGGTCACAGACAAGGGGCTTATCCGGATCGGTGACCTGGTGCGCCGGGCCGCCAACGAGGAGCAGTTCGAGGTCTACACGAACGACGTGACGGCCGAGACCGGCCCCCGGGACCGGGTAGTAGCAACGTCCCCGAGCCGATATATGGTCACCGGCCGCAACGAGATCCTTGAGCTCCGCTTCTCGGATGGCGCGAGGCTCCGCTGCACCCCCAAGCACCGGATCTGGACCGCGAACCGGGGCTGGGTCCGCGCCGAAGACCTGACTGCCAGCGACAAGGTGGTTCGCTCGTTCCAGCACGCCCCGCGCACCATGGCGGACAACCGCCTGCCCATGCACGCGATTCTCGCCGTCGAGTACGAGAGGACCCGAAAGCCGCTGCAAGTCCCGAGCAAGTGGGACGAAGAGTTCGCGCACTACCTCGGCTGGCTGGTCGGTGACGGTTGCATTGACGCCCGCGACGCCACCGCCGTGACCGTCTACGGGTCTGACGAGGACAAGGATGTCGTGCTGCCCAGGCACCATGCCCTGCTCACCCGGATCACCGGCTTCGAGAGCAAGCCGAGCGTACAGCTGAACGGGACTCTGCAACTACGCGTGACCCGGCAGGCCTTCAGCCAGTTCCTTTACCAGTTGGGCGTTGCCGAGGGACACGCGGCGGACAAGGTGGTCCCCGCCTCGGTCTATGAGGCCCCCGAGGATGCCATGACCGCGTTCCTGCGCGGCTTGTTCGACGCGGACGGCTGTGTCGTGAATCAGGCGGTTAACCAGACCCGGTACGTAGGCCTGGGCAGCCGCTCGGAAGAACTGCTGATCGGAGTCCAGGAGCTTCTCGCCTCGCTGGGCATCGCCTCACACATCTACACCACGAGCCAGGGCAAGAAGGCCTCGTTCCACTACACCAGGAAGGATGGCACCGAGGCCAGCTACGGCTCCAATGGCCCGTCCTACGACCTTCGGATCACTGCAGGGGCCATCCGGGAATTCCACCGGTTCGTCGGCTTCAGCCTCCCCGCTAAGCAAGCCAGGTTGGCCGAAATAGTCGAGCAGTCTGGCTTCTACCAGGTCGACCGGACCGTTCGCATGATCAGCCGCGCGTCGAAGGGCTTCGAGACCACCTACAACCTCACCGAGCCGAGGAACCATTCCTACATCGTCGGCGGCACGGTTGTCGCTAATTGCAGTGAGTACGTCCACCTGGATAACTCCAGCTGCAACCTGGCCAGCATCAACCTGCTCAAGTTCCTCCGCGACGACGACACCTTCGACGCCGAGCGCTTCAGGAAGATCACCGAGCTGATCATCACCGCGATGGACATCTCGATCACGTTCGCCGACTTCCCGACGGAGAAGATCGCGGCCGTCACCCGGGCCTACCGCCAGCTCGGCATCGGCTACGCCAACCTCGGCGCGCTGCTGATGGCCACCGGGCACGCCTACGACTCCGAGAGCGGCCGGGCCATCGCCGCCGCCATCACCTCGCTGATGACCGGCACCGCGTACCGGAGGTCGGCCGAACTCGCGGCGGCTGTCGGACCCTACGACGGCTACGCGCGCAACGCCAAGCCGCACCAGCGCGTCATCCGGATGCACGCGGACGCGAGCGGGAAGATCCGCGCGATCGGCCCCATGGACCGCGACATCCTCGACCTGGCCAGCGAGACCTGGCAGGAATGCGTCCAGCTGGGCGACACCAGCGGGTACAGAAACGCCCAAGCCAGCCTATTGGCGCCCACTGGCACCATAGGTCTCATGATGGACTGTGACACCACCGGCATCGAGCCCGACCTGGCCCTAGTCAAGTTCAAGAAACTCGTCGGCGGCGGGTCGATGCAGATCGTCAACCAGACCGTGCCCCGCGCGCTGAAGAACCTCGGCTACCCGCACGAGCAGGTGGAGGCGATCACCGAGTACATCGCCGAGCACGGCCACGTCATCAACGCCCCCAGCCTGCGCCCCGAGCACTACGAGGTGTTCGACTGCGCCATGGGCGAGCGCGCGATCAGCCCGATGGGCCACGTCCGCATGATGGCCGCCGTCCAGCCGTTCCTGTCCGGCGCCATCAGCAAGACGGTCAACATGCCGGAATCGGCCACCGTCGAAGACGTCGAGCGGATCTACTACGAGGGCTGGAAACTGGGCCTCAAGGCGCTGGCGATCTACCGCGACAACTGCAAGGTCGGCCAGCCGCTGTCGGCCTCCGGTAAGAAGGCGGCCGAGGCTGAGGCCCCCGCGGCACAACCCGCCCCGGCGCAGCCGCACGAGCACCGCCCGGTCCGCAAGCGCCTGCCCAGGCAGCGCCCGGCCACCGTGACTAGGTTCTCCGTGGCCGGCGCCGAAGGCTACATGACCGCCTCCAGCTACCCGGACGACGGCATCGGCGAGGTATTCCTCAAGCTCGGCAAGCAGGGCTCCACGCTGGCCGGCGTGATGGACGCCTTCTCCATGGCGATCTCGGTCGGCCTGCAGTACGGCATCCCGCTGGACTCCTACGTCGCCAAGTTCACCAACATGCGGTTCGAGCCGGCCGGCCTCACCGACGACCCAGACATCAGGCTGGCCAGCTCGGTGATGGACTACATCTTCCGCCGCCTGGCCCTGGATCACCTGCCCTACGACCAGCGCGCCGAACTCGGCATCCTGTCCGCTGCCGAGCGCGCCGCCGAAGTGGCGGGGCACGACCCGGCCAGCCTGGGCGACGACCTCGATCCCGTGGAACTTGCCCAGTCCGCCGCCGTAGAACAGCCCCATATTCCCGAACGAGCGGTGGAAACTCCCCCGGTCCAGCCCAACCCTCCGGCAGGCCAGCCCTTTCCGGGCGGGGTCGCCCCGCACAGCTCCATGGAGCTGATCGAGACCCAGCAGGGCCGCACCGCAGACGCCCCGCTGTGCCTCACCTGCGGCAGCAAGATGCGCCCCGCAGGCAGCTGCTACGTCTGCGAAGGCTGCGGCTCCACCAGCGGCTGCAGCTAAGAGAATGCAAGAATAGTGTGTGTGTTTAGTTAAATAAATATAAGAGGGGAGGTGTACAAAATGCAGTTTGAAGGCGCGAAGATCAAGAACAAGGAGTCACTTTCGGTATCATCATTGTTACATCCACGTACTACAGAACACTGCGGAGCAGGTCAATGTCAGACAGTTCGGTGTCAGAGCATTCGGGTCGATCGAGATCGTTCTGATGGCACAGGACAGCGGAGGTATTCGCACCTATAACGGTCGCCAGGGATATCGTCAGCTTCCTCAGTAGGCTACAACCTGGCCGGATACCGTGGAGAAGGTACACGCTGTCTGCCGCTTAATGCTAAGTCGTCGTGAAGGGCAGAGGCGGACGGGGATGCTGAAGAACACCGTCTCGTTCTTAGCCCCTAGAGCTTTACTCGGCACCGCCGGTAGGCCAACGGTAAGTCTGTCGATGACGGGTGGGACCTGCACGTACACAGCCTAAGAGAAGGAGATGAAAAGGTCGGCTGTGCGGTTACTCTGACAGACCTGGCAAGTCGTCCACCGTATCCACTGCTGAGCCTCGCATGCTCTGCATCGAGTGGCTTGGCGTCCGGTGCAGAGTGTCATGTCTTCGTACGTGGTCCGTTCGGTTTGGCCGCAAACGCAAGAGTGTGCGATTATCGCACCATGGGAGACGACATCCGATGGGCTGATGTCGGCGAGCGCCTGCGCGGGGCCAGGCTGGCAGCTGGTCTGTCTCAAGAGGAGTTGGCTGCCAGGGTGGGGCTGGAGCGGACATGATCGCGAAGATCGAGTTGGGGAGTAGGCGCATAGACGCTCTTGAGTTGATCAGAATCGCGTCTGCGCTTCAGGTGCCAGTGGACTATCTGCTTCGGCTTGCTCCGCCTATCCTGTCGCGCCGCGCCGGCCGTGGCTGAGGACACAGGCACGGACGTGACCCGGGAGTCGGAGCGCCTGGAAGTGGTGCTGGTGGCCTGGCTGCACGATGTTCAGCAGCTCATCGGACTCAATGTCCTGCAACCCAAGCCGCTATTGAGGACCGAGACGCCAGTGGATTCGTCGGCGGCTGCCCGGGAACTCGCTCTTTGGGTTCGCGCGGAACTTGAGGAGGGCTCTGAGCCCGTCGAGTCCCTCATGGAGCTGTGCGAACGCGCGGGCCAATATGTGCTCGTTACTGAGCTTCCAGGCGATGGGGCGTCAGTGGTTGACGGTAATGTCGCGGCTGCGGTGGTGAGCATCCAAGGTGAACCTGGACGTCGCCGCGCTACCGCTGCTCATGAGCTGGGCCACCTCGTGATCGGCGATGAATACTCCAACGACCTTGGAGTCCATGCGTCGCGAGCTGATCGGGAGGCGGTACTAGACGCGTTCGCGGCCGAGTTCCTGCTACCAACGCAAGTCCTCACTGAAACAGCCCAGGCGGATGGCATAACCCGGGATCAACTGATCGAGCTTGCGGCCCGCTATCGGACTTCGTGGTCACTGGCTATCCGGCAAGCCGATCATGCCGGAGTGCTGACCGAAGAGGCCCGACGTGAGTGGAGCCGGTCTACCCCTACTCGGGCTGAGTTCATGGAGGCCGTGGGGTGGGTGCCGCAGCCGGATCTGGAGTCGATACGGGTACCCCCGGGTTACGCGCATGCCGTCGTAGAGGCCTGGAAGCAGAGGCCGTGTCACAGCCACGAGGGCAGTAGAGCTGATGCACGGACAGATAACTCTGGCCGATCTGCCGGTCGGCGTTGAGGCCGATGTTGAGCCGTGACGGAGGAGCCTGCCGTCGTCGCCCCCGTCTGGGTGCTCGATGCCACATGCTTGAGTCACTTCGCTCGAGCAGAGCGGCTCGATGTTCTTCGCGACCTCTTGGTCGACAAGGAGTGCTGGACGACCGCGTGGTGCTTGAGGAACTGGATAAGGGTGTTGCCGAATATCCCGCCCTGCTGGGCGTTCGTGCAGGTGATTGGCTTAGAGTCGCGGACTCGACCCCTGGAGAGGTAAGCTTTTCGTGTCCTGGGTCGGCCGTACGGGTTCCGGCGAGCGTGACCTCGGCGAGGCCAGTGTCTTCGCAACGGCGGAACTTCACGGTGCAACAGCCATTACTGACGATCGCGAGGCGGTTCGGGTCGCGAACGACGGCCTCGACGTGCATGGCACCATCTGGTTGCTTGCAGGAGCTTGTCGAGATGGCAAGCTATCGGAACCTGCTGCGGGGAACCTGGTCGACGCGTTGCGATCGACAGGGATGAGGCTGCCTGCACGGGCGCCGAGTTTTCCGCCTACGCGCGTCGTTACGGGCTTCTGTAGGGGCGGCCTAAGGAGGAGTGTGGCCACTGGTCGCACCCCTCCTCAGTGCTAGCTGGACGCGGTTCGTTGCATCTGATCAACCTGTTGACATGAGACTCTCGTCGCCGCGCTGCCGTCGGACTCTCCGAATAGTTGGTATGTTCAATTAGCTTCGGGTTAGATGTACCAACTTCCGTCTGATGCATGAATGGAGTGCTCATGGCGGGCAGAGGCCGACCAAGTAGAGCCAGCGTCTACAACGACTTGACCACGCCATATATGAGCTGGATCAGCGCTTGGGGGGACTGCCAACCCGAAAGAGGCCGAGTCGATCTGGGCCGACATCTGGCACCAGGAGGCGCACCACTCCACAGCACTTGAGGGCAACACGCTGGTCCTGCGCGAGGTCGAGATGCTCTTGATCCAGGGCCGGGCCGTGGGAGCGAAGCCCCTGCGGGAGTACAACGAGGTCAAAGGATACGCCGATGCGCCCGCTGGGTTACGGACACGCCATGGAACCTGGCGACTGGCATGACGGCCGCCTCCTTACCATGAGCGAGATCCGTCATATCCACCACCTGGCGATGACCCCCGTCTGGGACGTGACGCCGCACCATGACGCCACCGATCGTGAAGGGCCGGGCAGCTTCCGCGAGCACGACATTCACCCGTTCCGGGCGGGATGACGCCACCGACGTGGCCGCTGGTGCCCGCCCAGATGCAGCAGTGGGTGGATGATGTCTGCGCCACCTCGAAGCGCGTCGGGCGTGGCGAGATCGATCGCTGGCTACCGGAGGAACTGGCGCGACTTCACAACCATTTCGAGAGGGTGCACCCATTTATTGACGGAAATGGCCGGACAGGGCGGCTCGTCATGAACCTCGTACTGGTCCGGAGTGGCTATCCGCCCGTGATCATCCTCAAGAGGCAGCGCAGCGCGTACCTGGCGGCGATGCAACGGGCCGATGGCGGCGACTACGGGGCGCTGGGAGAACTGATCGCCCGAGCCATGTATGACAACCTCAACCGGTTCATCGTCCCTAACGTCGCCGTTCCTGCGCGCATGGTCCCGCTCACCGCACTTGCTGATGAAGAGTCACGCTGATCGCGTTGCGCCGGGCAGCGCAGCGCCGAAGGCTCGACGCCGTACAGGGATCTGACGGAATCTGGCGCAGCTCTCGTAGGGCTGTTGATGCCTACCGCGCGGCGAGGCACCAGCGACGGACGGGGAATACGCACCCGAAAGGGCGATCCAGGCCGCGCTAGGAGAAGTCCTGCCAGCGAGGGGCGCGCTAGGTGTGCGTCTTGAGCCTGCGGCGCAGATCGTTGCACGAAGCAACAGGCCTGACTGTGGGACGGAGTGGAGGGGGGGTGAGGGGAGGGGGGGGGGGGGGAGGGGGGGGTCAGGAGTCGGTGGGATGAAACGGCAACTTGAGTTCTTCGCCGCGGACGCCATGGCGTGGCGGGAGGCCCAGCAGCCGGGCACGGAGGAGAAGGTGCTGTCCCGGGATGCCGATGACCCGGCTGTGCTTACGCGGCTCGTACGGTGGGTGCCAGGTCTGGACACCAGTGGTGTCGGCGTGATCACCCACGACTACGTCGAGGAGGTGTACCTGCTGGAAGGCGAGCTCACCGACCTTACGCTCGGGCGGACGTTCCGGGCCGGGCACTACGCGAGCCGCCGGCCCGGCATGCCCCACGGCCCCTACCGCACGCCTGCCGGCTGCACCATGCTCGAAATCCGGTACCGCGCCACCGCACGATGAGCTGGTGGGCTCGGCGCTCACACCGGGGTCGGGGTGCACGACAGAGCTCTCTGCCCTACGTAGCTCGGCCAGGTGATGCTAATATGCTTTTATGCGCACCACGATTGACCTCCCTCCGAACCTGATGCGGGCGGCGAAGGCGCGTGCCGCCGAGCACGGTGAGAGCCTCAAGGATCTCGTCAACCGGGCGGTAGCGCATGAAGTAGGCCTTCCCGCCACGCCAAAAGGAAAGCGGGGGCGCGTGACTCTGCCGCTGATCGCACGTGACGCCACGCCGACGGTCCTCGTCACCAATGAGGACATCGCGGACGCGTTCGATGCCGAGGACATTGAGAGGCACGCCGCCCGATGAAGCTGGTAGACGTCGGCGTCTGGCTGGCCGCGGTCTGGGGACGGCACGTCCACCACCCGATCGCGGCGGACTGGTTCGGCAGGGAGGCGGATGACATCGTCTTCTGCCGGGTCACGCAGATGGGGCTGCTCCGGCTGCTGTCCAACCCCGCGATCATGGGCGCTGATGCCATCGACCGCAGCGAGGCATGGCGAGTCTACGATCAGCTCTGGGCTGACGAGCGCGTTCTCTGGGCAGATGAGCCAACGGAACTGGATGCGGTCTGGCGCGCGATCTCCGCGCGTGATGACAAGAGCTGCAAGCTGTGGACCGATGACTACCTGGCCGCCTTTGCCCAGGCCAGCGACGCCACACTGACCACCCTCGACCGCAAGATGCCCGCCCGCTACCCCTCTGTCCAGGTCGACCTGCTGCTTTCTTGACCCTGTCCGGCGCTCCATGGAGGGCTGGCCCCAGCTGTCCCGGTACCGTGAGGGTTGGCCGATCGGCATGGCGGGCACGTCGACAATCGCCCGTCGTGGCTGGGAAACGAGGCGCTGATGGCAGGGCACGACTTCAATACCCTGATGGCGGCGCTGGACAGCCCGCTGATCGTCGTTACCACGGCCGATGAGCGGGAGCGAGCGGGTTGCCTGGTCGAGTTCCACGCCCAGTCCAGCATCGACCCGCAGCGGTACTGCGTGTGGCTGTCCAAGGCCAACTACACGTACCGGGTGGCGCTGCACTCAAGTCACCTGGTCATTCACTTCCTGACCGCGGACGATCTGCCGCTCGCCGAGCTGTTCGGCACCCAGACCGGGGATACCGTCGACAAGTTCGCCGGCCTTGAGGTGGATTCCGGGCCCGGCGGCGCGCCGGTGCTCCGGCAGTGCCCCAACTGGCTGGCGGTACGCCGCATCGCGCTGCTCGACGAGGGCGGCGACCACGTCTGCCTGACCACCGAGCCGGTCGCCGCGCAGACGGCCGGGCCGTTCCGGCCGCTGCGGGGATCCCAGGCCAGCCACCTGAGGGCGGGTCACGGTGCCCGGGAACGGCCCGAGCCGCCCACGGAACGAGCCGCACCAGCCTGACCACCGACGAGCTGCGGGCCCCTGGATCACCTAGCCGCCGGAAGTCCCCGCCCGCTCCCGGGCGCCCACGGATCGGGCCGCTTGTTCTCCGGGACGTTGATCGCCGAGCGCAGCCAGCGGTCAGCCAGCGGTTCGTCGTCGAATCGCGGAATGACGTGCATGTGGGGATGCAGGACGCCGCCCTGGTTCCAGCCCAGCAGATAGCCGTCTGGGGCCAGCAGATCGTGCAGCGCCATCCTGGCCCGAAGCAACAGATCCTGAGTGTCGGCCCACTCCGCGGGGGTCAGCTCGAAAACCGAAGTCCGGTGGGCGATGGGCACGATGGCCCCGGAGCCGGGCAAGATGCCCTCCGCCAGTCCGGCTCCGGCCCGGATGCCCGGGTCCCTGGTCGATGCGAATATGCAATGGGGAGTCTGGATGAAGATCTCCGCTTCTCTCATCCAGCTTTGATCACAGAACACGCAGCCTTCGCCCATGGTGGTACCTCCACCTGAACGCTAGCCAGAGGACTTCGGATGCGCAGTGTGACCTATTCGATGGGTGTCTCACTTGACGGTTACATCGTCGGGCCGGATGGCGGTTTCGGCTGGGCGGCGCCCGACGAGGAGGTCTTCCGCTTCGTCACCGACGAGATACGGCAGGTCGGCGTCCACCTGCTGGGACGACGGCTGTACGAAACGATGCTGTACTGGGAGACCGCCGACCAGGATCCATCGCTCGACGACGCAATGCTCGAGTGGGCCGCGATCTGGAAGCGGCTCCCCAAGGTGGTGTTCTCCACCACGCTGCCGGCGGTGCAGGGCCATGCCCGCCTGGCCTCCGGCGGCCTGGCAGGGGAGATCGAGCGGTTGCGAGCCGAGCCGGCGCAGGGCGACATCGCGATCGGCGGCGCGGCTCTGGCCGCCGAGGCGGCCGCGCTGGGCCTGATCGATGAGTACCGGGCCAGGGTCTACCCGGTGCTGGTAGGCGGTGGCATTCCGTTCTTTCCCCAGCGCGAGCGCCGGGTCGATCTCGAACTCGTCGAGACCCGCACCTTCAGCTCGACAGTCGTCTACCTCCGCTACCGCGTGGCGCGCTAGCCGCAATACTGAACCGTGCCCAACCCTGCACTGACGGCCATCGAGGCCACCGGTATTCCCCACCGCGTGATCCGGCACGGCCCGGTAAACAGCCTGGCCGAGGCGGCGCGGGCGCGCGGCGTGACGCCCGCCGATGTGATCAAGACCCTGGTGGTGCGCCGCGGAGAGGACGACTTCCTGTTCGTGCTCGTGCCCGGCGACCGCGCCATCTCGTGGCCGAAGCTGCGCGGGCTGCTGGGTGTCAGCCGGCTCTCCATGCCCGATGCCGAGGTGGCCAGGCAGGTGACCGGGTATGAACGCGGCACGATCACGCCCCTCGGATCGGTCCGGCCGTGGCCGGTGATCGCGGATGAGCGCGTGCGCGGACGCGAGATCACCCTCGGCGGCGGGGAACACGGTCTCGCCCTGGCGGTCGATGCCGACGAGGTCCTGCAAGCCCTTAACGCATCCGTGGCCGACATCTCCGACCCGGAAGCAGCCACCTAGTCCGCGGCGATACCGGGGTGGCGGCGCAGGATAATGGCTGGGTGAACGAGCCGGACGTGCGGATCAGGGCCGTCAGCGACGGCGATCGCCCGATGCTCGCGTGGCTCGTGGCCGAGCTGTGGGGGTCGGAGGTCGTCGCGGTGCACGGCAATGCCCTGCGGCCGGCCGAGCTGCCCGGGTTCATCGCCGAGCGCTCCCGCCGGGTGGTCGGGCTCCTGACCTACCAGGCGGCCGGCGCTGTCCTCGAGATCGTCACGCTCAACGCCCTCCAGCGCCGCTCCGGCATCGGGACCATGCTCATCGACGCGGCCGTCGCCACCGCGCGGCGGTTCGGCTGCCACGAGATACGGCTCACCACCACGAACGACAACGTCGACGCGCTGCGCTTCTACCAGCGCCGGGGCTTCCGGCTGGCCGAACTCCGCCCCGGCGCGGTGGACCGGGCCCGCCAGCACAAGCCGGAGATCCCACGGGTCGGCGACTACGGCATCCCGCTCCGCGACGAGATCGACCTCACGCTGCGCGTGTAGCCGGGAGCAGGCCTTCAGGCGGCCGCGCCCTTGACCTTGCGCCCCCTCGTCCACACCGCGGTGATGCGGTCCGGGTCGGCGAGCACGCCGATGTCGGCCACCGGGTCGGCGTCCAGCGTGATCACGTCGGCGTCGTACCCCTCGGCCAGCAGCCCGCTGCGCGGCGCCTGCGGTCCCAGCGTGAGCGGCGCGGTGGCGGTGGCCGCCTCGATCGCCTCCAGCGGCGACAGGCCCAGCTTGACCAGGTGCCCTGGCTCTGCCCCGTTCGTGCCCCACGTGTTCGGCAGGTCCGGGCCGGTCAGCAGGATGTCGGTGCCCATCGCGATCGTGACCCCGTGCTCGTAGGCGCGCGTCACGGCCTGCGCGTGGATGTCCGCGACCAGCTCGATCTTGGCCACCGCGTAGTCCGGCACCATGGCGATGTTGGCCATCAAGTCCTCGACCACCGTCCGCGTCGGGACCAGGATCGCGCCGGTTTCGCGCATGGCGTCGCAGCACTCGTCGTCCAGGTAGGTGCCGTGCTCGATGGTGCGCACGCCGGCCCGCAGGGCGGCGATGATCCCCGGCTTGCCGTGGCAATGCGCCGCGACCACCCGGTCGGCGAGGCCCGCGATCTCCACGATGGTCTTCATCTCGGCCACCGTGAACTGCTGGTGGACCGGGTCGTCGACCTCGGAGAGCACGCCGCCGGACGCGCACACCTTGATCACCTTCGCGTTGCGCCTGAGCTGCTCGCGGGTGGCCTTGGCGCACTCGTCGGGCCCGTCCGCCAGCCGCTCCATGCCCCCGTGCCTGGACAGGTCGTCCACCCAGGCCAGCGGGAAGGAGTGCAGGTCCCCGTGGCCGCCGGTGGTGGACAAGATCGCGCCCGCGGCGTAGATGGCCGGGCCGTCCAGGACCCCCTCGTCGACCGCGCGGGCCAGGTAGACGCCGTACCCGCCCACCTCGCGCACCGAGGTGATGCCCGCGTCGAGGGCGGCCCTCAGGTCCCGCGCGCACCGGGCGGCGCGCAACTCGGGCGGCTCCAGCGTCACCCGGTTCAGGTCAAAGTTCCTGGCGCCCATGAAGTGCCCGTGGCAGTCCCACATGCCCGGCATGACCGCCGCCGCCCGCCAGAGCGATGCGCCTGGTGTCTGCGGCGCCGCCGCGGCCGAGCCCGCGTAGCTGATCCGGGGTCCGTCGAGGACCACCACCCCGCCCCGGACCGGCTCGCCACGCCCGGGAATCAGCAGCTCTGCCTCGATCCTGTGCATCGGCGCTCCCCAGGTTGAGAAGGTACGGGTGGCCCCGGGTCGGCCGGGGCTCGCCCACCATATCTTGACGTGCCGGCGCGTTCGCGGTCCATGATGGAAACCCGGCCACGTTCACCAGGAGGCCCCCGGTTCCGGTCCACCAGATGCATTTTTCACCGACGGTATCGACGTGTGCGCTGTCACGAGCCTGGGTGATGCGCTATACAGGGACGTACGACTGTCCGGCAACCGGGTGCGTGCACTGCGGGCCAGGCGGGAACTAGGGGCAAGGAAGCGATGCTGCCACACGATCGGGCCCAGCCCGCCGCGCGGGACAAGCCGAGCTTTGGTTCCCGGATCCTGCGCGCGCAGAAGATGGCGCCCACCTGGCTCAAGGTCCTGGTGATCGCCGCCGCGATCCTGTTCTTCCCGATAACCCTTGGGCTGATCATCCTCGCCGCCTTGGTCTACGCGGTCGTCTCGGTCGTCCAGGGGCGGCGGACCGCCGGCGCGTCGGCGTCGGTCGCGGTCTGGGGCCTGGCCGCCTTCACGGGCCTGTACAGCGGGGACCGGACCTGGCTATACGCCCTCCTGCTGCTACCCGTCGCGGTGGCCCTGGCGGCGCACGCCCGCCCGCTGGCGCGCTGGTTCGTGCCCTGCCGCACGGTGGCCTGGGTCCTGCTGTGGTCCGTCCCGGTCGGCGCGATCGCGCTGCGCGTCTGGCCGAAGCAGCCGCTCATCGGCACGGTGGCCGCCTGGGTGCTGGCCGCGGCGGTGCTCGGCTGGCGGGTGGCCAAGGGCGTGCAGGACGCGCGCATGCGCGGCCCGGGGAACGAGGCGGGCTGGCTGGGCCCGAATGCGCCCGCCAGCGCGTCGCACCCGCCGGCGTATCAGCACCAAGCCGGCACCGCGCGCTTCGCCGCCCACCCGGGTGCCCCGGCCTACGGCATGAGGGCCCAGGGCGCGGCGCTGCCCTACGCCGAGCACGCCGCGCGCGACCATCCGGCGGGCGCGCCGCGCCCGCGGCCGCAGATCTCGGTCGAGGACGCCATGGCCGAGCTGGACGCGATGATCGGGATGAACTCGGTCAAGGAGCAGGTGCGCTCGATCGCCGCCTCCATCGAGGCCGCGCGGCGGCGCGCGGTGGCGGGCGTCAGCACGGAAAAGCCGATGCGGCACTTCGTCTTCCTCGGCCCGCCAGGCACCGGGAAGACGACGGTGGCCCGGGCGCTGGCCAAGATCTTCTACGCGTTCGGCCTGCTCGAGATGCCGGACGTCATCGAGGCTCACCGGGCCGACCTGGTCGGTGAGTACCTGGGCGCGACCGCGATCAAGACCAACGATCTCGTCGACAACTCCCTCGGCGGGGTGCTGTTCATCGACGAGGCGTACAGCCTGGTCAACGAGGGCGACGGGCAGACCGACCGGTTCGGGCAGGAGGCGGTACAGACGCTGCTCAAGCGGGCCGAGGACAACCGCGAGGACCTGATCATCATCCTGGCCGGGTACGAGAAGCAGATGGAGGGGTTCCTGACCTCCAACCCCGGCCTGGCCTCCCGGTTCGCGACCCGGCTGAAGTTCCCCAGCTACTCCCCGGCGGAGATGCTGGCCTTGGCCGAATCCGCGCTGGACCGCCGGGGCGAGCAGCTTGACCCCGACGCGCGGCCGGTGCTGTGGCGCACGCTCGAGGAGGTAGGCCGGCGCCGGATCGCCGACGAACTCGGCAACGGGCGGTTCGTCCGCAGCCTGCTCGAGAAGGCGGGCCAGGCCCGTGACGTGCGGGTCATGACGGGCCTGGCCGAGCCGGCGCGCGAGGACCTAGTCACGATCAGGGCCGCCGACCTGGAGCAGGCGTTCACCGAGCTCACGAGCCGCCTGCGCGGGTACGAGGACACGCCCACCGTCGAGGGCGCCATCGCCGAACTCGACGCGCTGGTCGGCCTGGAACCGGTCAAGCAGCAGGTCCGCGCCATCGCCGCGCAGCTGCGCGCGGCCAAGATGCGCGACATCCGCGGGCTGGCCAGCCAGCCCCCGGCCCGGCACTTCGTGTTCACCGGGCCGCCCGGCACCGGGAAGACCACGGTCGCGCGGATCCTCGGCCGGATCTTCGCCGCGCTCGGGCTGCTGGTGCGGCCCGAGGTGGTCGAGGCGCACCGCGCCAACCTGGTCGGCGAGCACCTCGGCTCGACGGCGATCAAGACGAACAAGCTGGTCGACTCCGCGATGGGCGGCGTCCTGTTCATCGACGAGGCGTACTCGCTGCATAACGACGGGTACTCCGGCGGCGACGCGTTCGGCGCCGAGGCGGTCCAGACGCTGCTCAAGCGGGCCGAGGACGATCGCGACCGGCTGGTCGTCGTGCTGGCGGGCTACCCGGACGACATGGACAGGTTCCTGCGCAGCAACCCCGGCCTGGCCTCGCGGTTCAGCATGCGGGTCACCTTCCCCAGCTACCGTCCCGATGACCTGGTGAGAATAGCGAAGCTGCTGGCGGAGCAGGCCGGGGACAGCTTCGAGGACGACGCGGTCGCGGCGCTCGGCGTGATCTTCGCGCACGCGTGCGAATCCGGGCGGATCGACGAGCTCGGCAACGGCCGGTTCGCCAGGTCCCTGTTCGAGCGGGCCTGCGCGACTCGGGACGTCCGGGTCGTCCGGCTGGGGGAGCAGGCGACCGCGGCCGACCTCACCACGGTGACTACCGCGGACGTGGAGAGCGCCTACCGCGATCTAGCCGTCCCCGGCCAGGGCTAGGCGGCTACGCTCGATCCGGTGGGCGAGGCGTGGGAATTCTGGATCGACCGGGGCGGCACGTTCACCGACATCGTCGCCCGGCGACCCGACGGGCGCTTGGTCGCGCACAAGCTGCTGTCCGATAACCCCCGGGCCTACCGGGACGCCGCGGTCGCCGGGATCAGGCACCTGCTCGGGCTCGCACCCGGAGAACCGGTTCCCTCGACGCGGATCGGCTCGGTCCGGCTCGGCACCACGGTGGCCACGAACGCCCTGCTCGAGCGGAAGGGCGAGCCGACGGTCCTGGTCATCACGAAGGGCTTCGCCGACGCCCTGCGCATCGCCTACCAGAACCGGCCCCGCATCTTCGACCGGCGGATCCTGCTCCCCGAACTTCTCTACCAGCGCGTCCTCGAAGCCGACGAGCGGATCGGCGCCCACGGCGAGGTCATCACCAACCTGGACGAGCCCGCCATCACGGACCAGCTGAAGCAGGCCTACGCGGACGGCTTCCGCAGCGTCGCCGTGGTCTGCCTGCACGGCTACCGGTATCCGGAACACGAACAGCGGATCGGCGTCATCGCGCGCGCAACAGGTTTCACCCAGGTGTCGGAGTCGCACCGGACCAGCCCGCTGATGAAACTGGTCTCCCGCGGCGACACCACGGTGGTGGACGCGTACCTCTCACCGATCCTGCAAAGGTACGTGACCGAGGTCGCCCGCGAACTGGCGGGCGTCCGGCTGCTGTTCATGCAGTCCAACGGCGGCCTGACCGACGCGGCGAGCTTCCGCGGCAAGGACTCGATCCTGTCCGGGCCGGCTGGCGGCATCGTCGGCATGGCGAGGACGGCGCGGAACGCCGGCTTCAGCCGGGTCATCGGCTTCGACATGGGCGGCACGTCCACCGACGTCTCCCACTACGCGGGCGAGTTCGAGCGCGAGTACGAGACGCAGGTCGCCGGGGTGCGGATGCGCGCGCCGATGCTGGCCATCCACACCGTGGCCGCGGGCGGCGGCTCGGTCCTGCACTTCGACGGCAGCAGGTACCGGGTCGGGCCCGACTCGGCCGGCGCCGACCCCGGGCCGGCCTGCTACCGGCGCGGCGGCCCGCTCACCGTGACCGACGCCAACGTGCTGCTCGGGCGGATCCAGCCCGGGTACTTCCCCGAGGTGTTCGGCGAGGGGTCGGACCAGCCGCTCGACGCGGAAGCCACGCAAGCGCTGTTCCAGAACCTGAGCGAGCAGATCACCGCGGCCACCGGCGACCGCCGCGGCCCCGAGCAGGTCGCGGCCGGGTTCATCGAGATCGCCGTGGCCAACATGGCCAACGCGATCAAGAAGATCTCCGTCCAGCGCGGCTACGACGTGACCGAGTACGTCCTGAACGTGTTCGGCGGCGCGGGCGGCCAGCACGCCTGCGCCGTGGCCGACGCGCTGGCCATGTCGAAGGTCCTCATCCACCCGCTGGCCGGCGTCCTGTCCGCGTACGGGATCGGCCTGGCCGACATCATCGCCATGCGCGAGCGCGCCGTCGAGGCCCCGCTCACGCCCGACCTGGCCGGCGAGCTCCCCACGATCATCCAGCCCCTGGAAGCGGAGGCCAGAGCCGAGGTCGAAGCCGAAGGTGTCCCGGAGGCCCGGATCGGCGCCACGCACCGTGCGCACCTGCGGTACGCGGGCACCGACACCGCGCTCATCGTCCCGGTCGCCTCGCTGGCGGAGATGACCCGCGCGTTCGAGGCGGAGTACGCCCGGCGCTTCGCCTTCCTCATGCCCGACAAGCCGATCCTGGTGGAAGCCGTCTCCGTGGAGGTCACCGGCGCGCAGGAGGAACTTGACGAGGGAGAAACCACCGCTCGTTCGGCCAAAAAGGAAACGGCACCGCAGCGGCCGGTCAGCATCGCGCGGGTCCGGATGTTCACCAGCGGCGCGTGGGCCGAGGTGGACCTGTACGCCCGGGCCGCGCTGCGCCCCGGGCACGCCGTCGACGGCCCGGCGATCATCGCCGAGGACCTGGCCACCACCGTGGTCGAGCCGGGCTGGCAGGCCGTCATGACCGCCCGCGGCGACCTCCTGCTGTCGCGCGTGCTCGCGCGCCCGGCGCGGTCCGACGTCGGCACCACCGCCGACCCGGTGATGCTGGAGATCTTCAACAACCTGTTCATGTCGGTCGCCGAGCAGATGGGCGTGCGCCTGCAGTCGACCGCGCACTCGGTCAACATCAAGGAGCGGCTCGACTTCTCCTGCGCGGTCTTCGACGCCGCGGGCGGCCTGATCGCCAACGCCCCGCACATGCCGGTCCACCTCGGCTCCATGGGCGAGTCCATCAAGATGGTCATCAGGCGCAACCCGCGCATCCGCCGGGGCGACGTCTACGTCCTGAACGACCCGTACCACGGCGGCACCCACATCCCTGACGTCACGGTGGTCACGCCGGTGTTCGCCGACACCGGGGATGAGATCTGGTTCTACGTCGCCTCGCGCGGGCACCACGCCGAGATCGGCGGCCTGTCGCCCGGGTCCATGCCGGCCGCCAGCACCCGGGTCGAGGAGGAGGGGGTGCTGATCGACAACTGGCTGCTCGTCCAGGACGGCCGGTTCCGCGAGGCCGAGACGCTGCACCTGCTCCAGACCGCCGAATACCCCTCCCGCGACCCCGGCACCAACCTCGCCGACCTGCGCGCCCAGATCGCCGCCAACGAGAAGGGCATCGGCGAGCTGCACCGGATGGTGGACCACTTCGGCCTGGACGTCGTGACGGCCTACATGGGGCACGTCAAGGAGAACGCCGCCTCCTCGGTCCGCCGGGTGATCACCGCCCTGCACGACGGGCACTACGCGTACGAGCTCGACGACGGCGCGGTGATCAACGTCGCGGTCCGCGTCGACCCCGAGCGCCAGACCGCCGACATCGACTTCACCGGCACCTCGCCGCAGCTCAAGGACAACTTCAACGCGCCGTCCAGCGTGGCCATGGCCGCGGTCCTCTACGTGTTCCGGACCCTCGTCGACGACGACATCCCGCTCAACGACGGCTGCCTGCAGCCGCTCAACGTGATCATCCCGCCCGGCACGATGCTGTCCCCGGAGTACCCGGCGGCGGTCGCGGCCGGGAACGTGGAGACCTCCCAGGCCGTCACCGGCGCGCTCTACGCGGCGCTCGGCGTGATGGCGGAGGGGTCGGGGACGATGAACAACGTGACGTTCGGCAACGAGCGGTACCAGTACTACGAGACGGTCGCCAGCGGCTCGGGCGCGGGCGACGGCTTCGACGGCACCGACGTCGTGCAGACCAAGATGACCAACTCCCGGCTCACCGACCCCGAGGTCCTGGAGTGGCGCTTCCCGGTGCTCCTGGAGTCCTACCGGATCCGGCCGGGCAGCGGCGGGCCCGGCCGCTGGCACGGCGGCAACGGCGGCACGCGCCGGCTGCGCTTCGGCGAGGCGATGACCGTCACCACGCTGACCGGGCACCGCCGCGTCCCGGCGTTCGGCATGGCGGGCGGGCAGCCCGGCGGGCTCGGCCGGCACTGGATCGAGCACCCGGACGGGTCGGTCACGGCCATGGGCGGCTGCGACTCGGTCCGCGTCCAGCCCGGCGACGTCTTCGTCATCGAGACCCCCGGCGGCGGCGGGTTCGGGCCGCCGGAAGAGGGCTAATTTTTATCCCGAACGGCGGTGGTATCTCTCCCGCGCCCGTGGCAAGTCCCGGGGCCGCCGCCAGTCCGGGCATAACGGGCGTAACGGGCAGCAGGGCCGTGCGGCGCGGGTCGGCGATGCGGTGGGTGTGGCACCGTACCGAGAAGAACCGTTACCGTGCAGCACCCACAGACTTCGTTACTCGTCCTTCGTTACTCGTCGGCCTCGAGCTCGCGGAGCACGGCCACGAGGGCGGCCTCGTTCCCGGCCGTGTGGTCCATCACGGCCATCAGCTCGTGCAGGACCAGGTGCCGGTCCTGGCCGGCGTCGAGCAGCCGCTGCGCGGCCTCCCAGAGCTCCGGCGGATCGCCGCGCCAGAGCCGGTCCGCCAGCACCAGGTGCCGCTCGATGTGCCGGCCGACGCCGCCCGGCGCCGGGGTGGCGTGGTCGGCGGCCAGCAGCGCGCGCCGGTCCCGCGGGTCGGCCGGGTCCAGGCTGCTCAGGTCGGTGCCGGAGTGCCACCCCTCGAGGATGGGGAAAACGAACGCGCGCCGGGGCAGCGCCTCCAGGTCGCCGTCCGGCAGCAGCCGGGCGACGAACACGTGGTCCAGGCCGAACTCCGCCGGATCCCGGTACGCCTGCGCGAACACGCCGATCGCGTTGAACACGGCCTCGAGCGTCTCGGCCACCACGGGCTCGGCGAGCCCGCGCCGCCGGCCCGCCCACCGGACCCAGGCCGCCAGCACGTGCGGCATCGCGTCCTGCTCCGACTGGGACAGCATGACCTTGCGCGGCAGCCAGCCGAGCAGGAACGTCTCTACCTTGGTCGGGCTCATCCGCAGCGGCCGACCGAAGTCCTTGTCGCACCCGTAGTCGATGATCCGGTCGGCGCAGTGGCTGGCGGCGCCGCGGTCGGACAGGTCCTCGGCCTCGTCGGAGGCCAGGAACTCAGCGGCGAGCATCGCCCGGCGGTCCCGGCTCCAGGCCTGCCGGCGCGGCCCGGTGGTGCTGGACGTGGCGCGGCCGCGCGACGGCGGCAGGGCCCGGATCCTGGCCCGGATGAACGCGTGGTACGAGGGGAACGACTCGCTGACGGCGGGGTCGGCGGCCGCGTCGGTGACGCTCAGCGCGGTCTCCAGCATCTGCCGTGCCTGCCCAGCGTCGATCTCCCGGAACGCCTGCTTGCCCTCGGCCCCGCGCAGCTCGGTCGTCTCCCGGCAGTGCTCGAGCAGCTTGCCTACCCGCGAGGTCACCCAGCCGTCGCGGATCATCCCGCCGGAGTTGTAGTCCACCACGGTGACCAGCGCGTGCGGTTCCTCCCCGGCGTAGCTGAACACGCAGATGACCTCGTCGGTGTCACCGAGCATGTCCGGGTTGACGTAGCACTCGGCCGGCGTCACGGCGCCGAGGTGCTCGGCCCAGCCGGGGCACGGCACCCCGCTCTCGATCATCTCCAGCGCGGCGCGCTCGGCCTTGGCCGCCTGGCGAGAGGTGCCCAGGTCGGCGATCCCGGACAGCAGCGCGAGCGCCGCCGGGTTGTGCTGGTTGGCGGCGTAGTCGACCAGGCCCTCGCCGACGAGCTGCTCCACGGTCGCGGCGCGCCTTCCGCCGCCGCGCTGACCCCACCAGGTGCCCAGCAGCTCGCTGACCATGAGCTCCGCGTCCAGCGGGCTGCGCACCGCCAGCAGCTCCCGCGCCGCGCGCAGCAGCTCGGCGAACAGCGCGTTCGGCGGCGGGACAGCGGTCTCGCCCCGGTTGCCGCCGCCTGGTGCGCCTGCGGGTTGGCTGCGTCGGCTGTGCGGGCTCACGCTGATAGCCTCTCAGATCGGGACATGCGGACGCTATGCTACGTGGTCATGCCCGCTGTAATTTCGCCTTATCGGGGGCACGCGACACGCGAATCCGCGCGGGGGACCGGGTAGAGTTCCGTTCGCTGTCCGCGAATCCGGTTACCTGGCAGCACCAATTGCCGGACTGTGGCACGCTTAATTGGTTGGCTGCGGGAACGATGAATCCGGGGAAGGAGCCGCCCATGGCAGCCCCCGGCGCGGCACCTGGGCGACTTCGGTGAGTACGGACACGTCAGTACCTATACCTATGCATCAAGACATACCCGATTCCGCTCTGGTGGACATGCTGCTGCGCCAGGCGCCGGTCGGCCTCGCGCTGTTCGGGCCCGACCTTCGCTTCCGGCTGGCCAACACCGCCCTAGCCCGGCTCGACGGCTCGCCGTCCGGGGACCCGTCGGGGTACGCGGGCCTGCGCCCCGCCGACGTGTGGGCGGAAGAGCCCGCGGCGAAGGCGGAGGCCGCGCTGCGGAAGGTCCTGGCCGACGGCGTGCTCGTGCTGGCGCCGCAGGGGACGGGCACCGCGTCCTGGTTCCCGGTGCACGGCGCGGCGGGGGAGATCTCCGGCGTCGGCCTCATCCTGGTCGAGGGCGCCGGGCCCGCGGCCGAGGAGGAGATCAGGCGCAGCGAGGAGCGGTACCGCTCGCTGGTCCAGGGCGGCGCCCAGGTGGTCTGGGTGGCCGGTCCCGACGGCGCGATCAAGGAAGACTCGCCCGAGTGGCGGTGGATCACCGGGCAGTCCGCCGAGGAGTACTTCGGCAGCGGCTGGCTGAACTCGATCCACCCCGAGGACCGCGAGCGCGTCGAGCGCGACTGGCACGAATGCGTCCGGACCGGGAAGGTGTTCGACGACCGCTACCGGATCCGGACCAAGGGCGGCTCGTACCGGCACTACGACGTGCGGGCGGTGCCGATCGAGCGGGACGGCAAGATCGTGGAGTGGGTCGGGGCCAGCACCGACGTGACCAGCCAGCGCGAGGCCGAGGAGATGCGCGGGCGGCTGACCGAGCAGCTGTCGGCCGCGGCGCTGCGCACCGCGCGGCTGCAGCAGGCCACCTCGATGCTGGCCGAGGCGCTCACCGTCGAGCAGGTGGTCGAGGTCATCACCGAGGTCGGCCGGACCGCGATCGGCGCGCTGCGCTCCGCGGTGGCGCTGCTCGAGGGCGGCGGCATGCGCCTGCGCGTCGTCAACGAGGACGGGATGCGGGGCGCACCTGACTCGGCGGGCGGCCCGCTGACGCTGGACTCCCCGAGCGTGATGACCAGGGCGATCGCGACGCGGCACGCGGTGCTCGTCGAGGATCCGGACGACCTGCGCAGGCAGTTCGCGGACGAGCTGGACATCGACCCGGCCACCGTGGTGGAAACCTCCGACGAGCGCTCGTGGGTCGGCCTCCCGCTGATCACGGCCGGCGCGCCGCTGGGCGCGCTGCGGTTCTCGTTCGGCAGGCCGCGGAAGATCACCGAGGAGGAGCGGGTCTTCCTCGAGGCCCTGTGCGGCCAGTGCGCGCTCGCGGTCGAGCGGGCGGGGCTGTACGAGCGCGAGCACACCACGGCGGAGACGCTGCAGCGCAGCCTGCTGCCCGACCGGCTGCCGAGCGTCCCCGGCCTGGTCCTGACGGCCAGGTACCTGCCGGTCACGCGGAACATGGAGATCGGCGGCGACTGGTACGACGCGTTCCGGCTGCCCGAAAACCGGCTGGCGGTGGCGGTCGGCGACGTCATGGGAAAGGGCCTGGCCGCGGCGGCGGGGATGGGCCGGGTGCGCAACGCGCTGCGCGCGCTGGCGCTCACCGACCCGCGCCCGGCGGCGGTGCTGGGCGGCCTGGACCGCCTGTTCGCCGCCACCGAGGAGGAGGAACAGGTCACCACCGTCGCCTACCTGGTCATCGACCCGGAGACCGGCGAGGGCGTGCTCGGGAACGCGGGGCACCTGCCCGCGCTGGTCCTCGAGGCGGGCCGGGCGCCGCGCTTCGACGAGGTCGAGGCCGGCACGCCGCTCGGCTGGGCCAGCCCCCGGAAGCAGCACGCGTTCAGCTTGCAGCCGGGAAGCACCGCGGTGTTTTACTCGGACGGACTCGTGGAAGACAGGAACCGCGGGCTTGACGCGGGGCTGGACGAACTGGCCGCGGTCGCCGCCCGGGCGGACGCCGACGTGCTGGGCCAGCCCGAGCGGCTCCTTGAGTACCTTGTAGATCACATGCTGGCCCGTCTCGCGCAGGACGATGACGTCACCGTGCTGGTGATTCACCGCCCCGCGGAGGGCGCGCGTTGAGGGACGGCCACGGCCGGGACGTACAGATCACTCCCGGCCTCGGCCTATGGTGATTGAGTGGGAGGCAGGCGGGTTGAATCAGTCCCGAGTGGCATCTACCCAGCGAAGGAAGGGGTGACTGCGGTCGTGAGCGCTGCCAATTCCGCAGCGCGGAAGCGCCCCAGGACGCCGGGCCACCAGGCCATAGCCGTCGACGATGAGACGGCTGCGGCGGCGGGCGGGCCCGCGAGCCCTGAACTAGGCGGCCCGGACGATTCCGCGGCGCACGCCGACGCTGACGCCAGCCGGGCCACCGAGGATCGGGGCCTGGCCGTGGCGGGCCTCGGCGACGCGCGCGACCCGGAGACCGGCGAGCTCGACGACTTCGACGAGTTCGACGACGAGGACGACGCGGGCCTAGAGGCCGCGCTGGCCGGGGGCGAGCTTGAGGACCCCGACCTGGCCGACGTCGCCGCGCTGGCCGAAGGCGAACTGGTCGGCGAGGACCTGGTCGGCGAGGAGCCGGAAGGCCCCGACGGGATCGACGCGCTGGACGCTCCGGAGCCGGAACTGGCGGCCGGGGAGGCCGAGGCGGAGGCCGACGGGCCGGAGGCGGCCGGCGCGCGAGTGGTGCAGATCGCCCCGGACGGCGCCGGCGAGGACGAGGAGATCCTGGTCTTCGGCGACGACGACGATGACCTGCCCGCTGCGCAGGTCGCGGTGGCGGGCGCGACCGCGGACCCGGTCAAGGACTACCTGAAGCAGATCGGCAAGGTCCCGCTGCTCAACGCCGAGCAGGAGGTCGAGCTGGCCAAGCGGATCGAGGCGGGCCTGTTCGCCGAGGAGAAGCTGGCCGAGGGCGCCCGGCAACTGGCTACCGACGCGAGGATCGACCTGGAGTGGATCGCCGAGGACGGCACGCGGGCCAAGAACCACCTGCTCGAGGCGAACCTGCGCCTGGTCGTCTCGCTGGCCAAGCGGTACACGGGCCGCGGCATGCTGTTCCTGGACCTGATCCAGGAGGGCAACCTGGGCCTGATCAGGGCGGTGGAGAAGTTCGACTACACCAAGGGCTACAAGTTCTCCACCTACGCCACCTGGTGGATCCGGCAGGCGATCACCCGCGCCATGGCCGACCAGGCCCGCACCATCCGCATCCCGGTGCATATGGTCGAGGTCATCAACAAGCTCGCCCGGGTGCAGCGGCAGATGCTCCAGGACCTGGGCCGCGAGCCGACCCCCGAGGAACTGGCCGTCGAGCTGGACATGACCCCGGAAAAGGTCATCGAGGTGCAGAAGTACGGCCGCGAGCCGATCTCCCTGCACACCCCGCTCGGCGAGGACGGCGACAGCGAGTTCGGCGACCTGATCGAGGACTCCGAGGCCATCCAGCCCGGCGAGGCCGTCAGCTTCACCCTCCTGCAGGAGCAGCTGCACTCGGTCCTCGACACGCTGTCCGAGCGCGAGGCCGGCGTAGTCTCCATGCGCTTCGGCCTGACCGACGGCCAGCCGAAGACCCTAGACGAGATCGGCAAGGTCTACGGCGTAACCCGCGAGCGCATCCGCCAGATCGAGTCCAAGACCATGTCCAAGCTCCGTCATCCC
The DNA here is from genome assembly GCA_963795795.1 of uncultured Actinomycetes bacterium. Taxonomy (GTDB): domain Bacteria; phylum Actinomycetota; class Actinomycetes; order Streptosporangiales; family Streptosporangiaceae; genus Palsa-504. Next base: position 263,528 of record CAWCJS010000016.1, read on the forward strand.
AGCCGCTCCCAAGTCCTCCGGGACTACCTGGACTTATCCCCACCCGCCCCCGGGCCCCGGCGGCGCTCACGGTCGGACGCCACGGAGCGCGGATCTTTCATGATCTTTTGGTGCACGAGGGGCTGCGGAGCTTGGTGAAACTCGCCTGCTCAGGGGCTTATCCGTCCCGCCATCCTCATCCGCCTCCTATCCCATCAAGGGGCGGAATGTCCAGGATTTTGCGGGAGGATCCGGGCTTGCGGGAGGATCCGGGGGATCGGGATGCACCAAATCCTCCCGAGAACCCCGATCCTCCCGGAGAATTCGGCAGCTCGGCGCACCACCGTCCGCACCGGTCTCATCCGCCCCTCACTACCCACCCGTCTGCAGCATTAATCGAGCCCTCAAGGAGGTTCCGGCGGTCTGATTAGAAGTCTGCCCGCGGCGGCGCCGACGAGCTCCGGTTCATGTGGTCGATTGGGGCTTCGCGGTTGATTGGGGTATCCGGATGCATCTGGTCAACCGCAGAACCCGGATCCACCACAATCTTCGGGAGCGCAGCGGCCTGCGGCCGCGGTTTCACCGCTCCCCGTACCCCGCGCACCGGAAAGCCTCCGGACCCCGTGACCCCGAACCCCGTCGGCCGCCGACCTCAAGGGTCGGCCGGCCTAGCCGCTGCCGCGACGCGCTTAGTGCGGCACTGGCTCCGACAGACGGTTGCTCTCGTCCTGGATGTCTACGGCGACCTTGGCCAGCGCCGCGGCGTGCAGGCGACCGTGGTGCGCGCAGAAGAGCAGCTCCCCCGAGTTGGCGAGGAGCACGCGAACATACGCCTGGGCGCCGCAACGATCGCAGACGTCCAGCGCGGTCAGCGGCTTGGTGGGAGCTAGTGCTCCAGTCATCGTCGCCTCCTCGCGTCAGGCCACCGGCTTCTGTAGCCGGATGGCTCCCATTTCCTGCCTATACCTTCTGCACAACACATACCCACCCGTAGGCCTTCCCTACTCCAGGCCACGTACGCCACAAGCGAAACCGTTACCTGAGCTACCGGGTTTACCGACGAGAGCGTCAGCTTCCCGTTCGCTTCCAGGTTCGCATATATTCTCGAATTGTGGGCAGGTGAAGCAGGCGCCACGCCGACCGGAGGGATTTACCCCCCGAACGCCGCGTGGCGTGAGACCGCAGCCCGCCCGGGACGTTACCCTTCGGTGAGGCCCTCGCGTGGGGCTGCAGGCGGAAAGGAGATAGGTCGGCGTGTCCACCCTGACCACCGCAGCCCGGATCCCCGCCGAAGCGGCCGACGCCTACACGGCCCGGCACCTGACGGTCCTGGAGGGCCTGGACGCGGTGCGCAAGCGTCCCGGCATGTACATCGGGTCGACCGACAGCCGCGGCCTGCGCCATTGCCTGTGGGAGATCTTCGACAACTCGGTCGACGAAGCACTGGGCGGGCACTGCACCCGGATCGACGTGATCCTGCACGCGGACGGCTCCGCGGAGGTCAGGGACAACGGCCGGGGCATCCCGGTCGACGTCGAGCGCAAGACCAAGCTCTCCGGTGTGGAACTGGTGATGACCAGGCTGCACGCGGGCGGCAAGTTCGGCGGCGGGTCGTACACGGCCTCCGGCGGCCTGCACGGCGTGGGCGCCTCCGTGGTCAACGCGCTGGCGTCGCGGCTGGACATGGAGGTGGACCGGGACGGGCACACCTGGGCGGCGAGCTTCCGCCGCGGCGTGACCGGCGAGTTTGCCGGCCCGGGCCCGGACGCGGAGTTCACCAAGAAGGCGGGCCTGCGCACGGTCGGCCGGGTGACCAAGAAGACCACCGGGACCAGGACCAGGTTCTGGCCGGACCGGCAGGTCTTCCTGCGCGACGCCCGGTTCGACTTCGACGTGGTGTCCGAGCGCGCCAGGCAGACCGCCTACCTGGTGCCCGGCCTGACCATCGCCATCCGCGAGGAGACCCCGGCGACCGGCGACAGCGAGGGGACGACACGCCAGGCGGAGTTCCGCTTCGCGGGCGGGATCAGCGAGTTCTGCGCGCACCTGGCCGAGGGTGACCCGGTCACCGACCCGATCCGGCTGACCGGCTCGGGTAACTTCACCGAGACCATCCCGGTCCTCGACGACCGCGGGCACATGACCCCCACCGACGTGGAGCGGGAACTGGTGGTCGACGTGGCGGTCCAGTGGGGGACCGGCTACGACACCGTGGTCCGCTCGTTCGTGAACGTCATCGCCACCCCGCACGGCGGTACCCACGTCACCGGGTTCGAGCGGGCCATGGTCAAGATGCTCAACGAGCAGCTCCGCGCGGCCCGGATGCTGAAGAACGGCGACGTGATCAAGGAAGACGTCCTCGAGGGCCTGGTCGCGGTGGTCTCGGTCCGGCTGCCCGAGCCGCAGTTCGAAGGGCAGACCAAGGAGGTGCTCGGCACCCCCGCCGCGTCCAGGATCGTCGCGCAGGTGGTCGGCGCGCAGCTGAAGTCCTACTTCGAGTCGCCGCCGCGCGGTGCCAAGCTACAGGCCAAGGCGGTACTTGAAAAGGTGCTGGCGGCGGCGCAGGCGCGCATCGCCGCCCGTGAGCACCGCGACAACCAGCGGCGCAAGTCCGCGCTGGCCAGCTCGTCGCTGCCGGCCAAGCTGGTCGACTGCCGGTCGGCCGACGACCGCAGCGAGCTGTTCATCGTGGAGGGCGACTCCGCGCTCGGCACCGCCAAGCTGGCCAGGAACTCGGAGTTCCAGGCGCTGCTCCCGATCCGGGGCAAGATCCTCAACGTGCAGAAGGCGTCGCTCGCGGACATGCTGAAGAACTCCGAGTGCGCCGCGATCATCCAGGTCATCGGCGCGGGCTCGGGGAGCTCGTTCGACCTGGACTCGGCCAGGTACCAGCGGGTCATCTTCATGGCCGACGCCGACGTGGACGGCGCCCACATCCGCACCCTCCTGCTGACCCTGTTCCACCGGTACCTGCGGCCCATGCTCCAGGCGGGGCGTATCTTCGCCGCGGTACCGCCGCTGCACCGGATCGAGCTGACCAACCCGCGCAAGGGCCAGGATAAGTACCGGTACACCTACTCCGACGCGGAGCTGAACCGGACGCTGCTGGAGCTGGAGCGGCGCGGCCAGCGGTGGAAGGAGCCGGTCCAGCGGTACAAGGGCCTAGGCGAGATGGACGCCGGGCAGCTCGCCGAGACCACCATGGACCCGAGGCACCGCACGCTGCGCCGGATCAAGATCGAGGACGCCGCCTCGGCCGCCGAGATATTCAGCCTGCTCATGGGCAACGAGGTGGCCCCCCGCCGCGATTTCATCGTCAGCGGCGCGGTCGAGCTCGATCCCTCCCGCATCGACACGTAGCTACCTGAGCGTCGCGGGCCGGAAACGCACAGCTACCAGCCCTAATCCGCGACACGCCCGAAAAATCAACGACGCAGCGTTACCGGGTGTTCGTTTTGAGTCTGGTTAACATTACTCTTCGTGACTAAGGCGACTCTCGTGGCACAATTCCTGCGGGCCCGGGCCTGGTGGCGGCTTGACATTGCGGGCGCCCCGGCGCTGCAGGTCACCCGCAGCGTGGTGTCCCTGCTCGACGCGGCCTGCTACCTGGAGCGGATCCCGGATAGCGACCCGCAGATCGCGGCGCTCGACGCGGCCGGGTGCTTCCGGGGCGGCGCCTACGATCCCGGCCCCGAGGGCTGGCCCATCGTCACGGAATGGCAGCTCGCCGATCAGAGCACCGCGGGCCCCGCGGACCTGCTCGCCGAACTCGTCCGGGTCGCGCCCGCGCGGCGCCGGAGTCCGGCCGCCGCAAAGGCCGCGCAGGCCGCCCAGACCCCGCAGACTCCGCAGACCGCGCAGGCCCTGCTGGACCGCCGCCCGCCCCGGGCCGGATTCCCGGCCCGGCACGCGTCCAGGCGGCCGTCAGAGCAGCGCCAGGACCTGCACCACTCATTACCGGAGCCACGGAGCCACCGGAGCCATGGGAGCCGCCGCACGCTACGGCACCCGCCCTGCGCTCCCGATCACGGCGAGCTGACGGGCGAGGGCGACGCCGGACCCGTCGCGCTTGCCCACCGGGTCGGGCAGGTCGACCGGGCCGCCCGAATCGGTGGCGCCGACCGCCGGGGCGGGTCCGGCCCAGGCCATGACCAGTACGTCCTCGCCCTTGAGGAAGCGATGGCAGCGGACGCCGCCGGTGGCCCGGCCCTTGCCGGGGAACTCGTGCAGCGGGGTCACCTTGATGCTGCGCCCCGCCGCGCCGGGCAGCGCCCCCGCGCTCCCCGCCACCGTGACCACCACGGCGGGGGAGTAGGTACCCGGCGGCCCGACCGGTACCCCCTCCGCTGCGGCCGAGTCCACCGCGCCGAACCACACGACGGAGGCGCCCGCCGTCAGCCGGATCCCGGCCATCCCGCCCGCGGCCCGGCCCTGCGGCCGCACCGACGAAGCAGAGAAGCGCAGCAGCTGCGCGTCGCTGGTGATGAACACCAGCTCCGCCGACTCGCTGTCTAGCTGGGCGGCGCCCACCACCCGGTCGCCGTCGCGCAACGCGATCAGCTCGAACTCGTTCCGGTTCTGCGGGTACTCCGGCAGCACCCGCTTGACCACGCCCTCGGCCGTGCCGAGCGCGACACCGGCCCCCGGCGTGTCCACCGCGCACAGCGCGACCACCGTCTCGCCTCGCTCGAGCGAAGCGAACTCACCAGCGGGCGTCCCGCCGGCCAGCGCCGCGGCGCCCGCGCCGGACGGGAGCGCCGGGATCTCCAGCACGTTCACCTTGACCAGCCGCCCCGCGGACGTCACCATCCCGACCGTGCCCCGGGCCGTGGTCCGGACGGCGGAGACGATCACGTCGTGCGCGGACCGGCTCAGCCCGCCCAGGGGAGGAACCAACGGCCGTTCGGGATAATCATCGGCAGCGGCGGCGGCCACCCGCGCCACGAGGCCGGTCCCGGCCAGCAGGACGACGCACGGGTCGTCGGCCACCTCGAGCGGGACCGCGGCGGCGGGCACCTCGGCGTCCCCCTCGAGCAGGACCGTCCGGCGCGGCGTGCCGAACTTGCGGGAGACCTCCGCCAGCTCCTCGCTGACCAGGTCGCGCAGCTTGCCGTCCGATTCCAGGATCTCGGTCAGCGCCGCGATCTCGGCCCGCAGGATCTCCTGCTCGCGCTCGAGTTCCAGCCGGTCGTACCTGGTCAGCCGCCGCAGCGGGGTGTCCAGGATGTACTGGGCCTGGATGACGGACAGCTCGAAGACCGCGATCAGCCGTTCCCTGGCCGCGGCCGCGTCGTCGCTGGACCTGATGACCTGGATCACCTCGTCGATGTTGAGCAAGGCGATGAGCAGGCCGTCGACCAGGTGCACGCGCTCGGCGCGCTTGCGCCGGCGGAACTCGGTGCGGCGCCTGGTCACCTCGAGCCGGTGCGCGACGTAGATCTCCAGGAGCTCGCGCAGCCCGAGCACCCGGGGCTGCCCGTCGACCAGCGCGACGTTGTTGATGCCGAAGGTCTCCTCCATCGGCGTGAGCCGGTACAGCTCGGCCAGCACCGCGTCGGGGTTGAACCCGGACCTGACCTCGATCACCAGGTGCAGGCCGCGCTGGCGGTCGGTGAGGTCCTTCAGGTCGGCGATGCCGTTGAGCTTCTTGGCCTGGACCAGGTCCTTGATCCGGGCGATGACCTTTTCCGGGCCGATGGTGTAGGGGAGTTCGGTGATCACGATGCCCGCCCGGCGCGGGTTGATCTGCTCGATGCGGGCGGTCGCCCGGGTGCGGAAGATGCCGCGGCCGGTCTCGTACGCGTCCCGGATCCCGTCCAGGCCGACGATCCGCCCGCCGGTGGGCAGGTCGGGGCCCGGAACGTAGCGCATCAAGTCAGCGAGGGTGGCGTCCGGGTGACGGATCAGGTGCCGCGCCGCGGCGACGACCTCGGTCAGGTTGTGCGGCGCCATGTTCGTGGCCATCCCGACCGCGATGCCGGACGTGCCGTTGACCAGCAGATTAGGCAGGCCAGCAGGCAGCACGTCGGGCTGGGTCTCGCTGCCGTCGTAGTTCGGGACGAACTCGACGGTGTCCTCGTCGATGGAGGCGACCATCTCCATCGCGGCCGCCGTCAGCCGTGCCTCGGTGTACCGCATCGCGGCGGGCTCGTCGTCCCCGCCCATGCTGCCGAAGTTCCCGTGCCCGTCCACCAGCGGGAGCCGCATCGCCCACGGCTGGGCCATCCGGGCCAGCGCGTCGTAGATCGCCGAGTCGCCGTGCGGGTGCAGCCGGCCCATCACCTCGCCGACCACGCGGGCGCACTTGACGTGGCCGCGGTCCGGGCGCAGGCCCATCTCGTTCATCTGGTACAGGATCCGGCGCTGCACCGGCTTGAGGCCGTCCCGCGCGTCGGGCAGCGCGCGGGAGTAGATGACGCTGTAGGCGTACTCGAGGTAGCTGCCGCGCATCTCCTCGGTCACGTCGACGTCGACGATGTTCTCTTCGAAATCCTCGGTGGTTCCTGGGCCGTGGGGAGGCGTGGCACCGTTTCGTCCGGCTGGCATGACGTCATTGTGCCGTGCGGGCCGGTCATTACGGCGGCACACGTCTGCGCGGGCGTCGGCGTTTCGCTCGCGTTTTCCGCGTAATGCACGTGCAGATGGCCCCGTTCACCCATGATGGTCTGGTGGATCACGACACGGAGGTGCTCCTGAGCTTCCTCGACGCCGAACGTGAGCACGTCCTCGGCATCCTGGAGGGACTCTCCGAAGAGCAGCTGCGCCGGCCGGTGCTGCCGTCCGGGTGGAGCTGCCTGGGCATGGTCAGGCACTTGGCGCTGGACGACGAGCACTACTGGTTCCGGTGCGTCGTCGCGGGCGAGTCGTTCGACTCCGTGCCAGGCGACAACGCGTGGCAGATCGCCCCCGAAGAGAAGGCCGAGGACGTCTTCGCCCTGTACCGGGACGAGATCGCCCACGCGAACGCGATCATCGCGGCCACCCCGCCGGACGCGCCGCCGCGGCAGCTCGACCCGCGCTGGGGGGAGTGGGGGAAGCGGTTCACTGACCTGAAGTTCGTCATGCTGCACGTGCTCAAAGAGACCGCGTGCCACGCGGGCCACCTGGATGCGGCCGCCGAGCTCCTCGACGGCCGGCAGTGGATCGTCCTCAGCAACGACTAGCCGCGAGCGCCTGGGCTCACAGGGGAGCAGGGGAGGGAAGCGATGAGGTTCAAGATCGTCGCGGCCACCGCGGCCCTTAGCCTGGCCACGGTCGGCGCGATCGCCGCGGCCGGGGCCGGCTCGGCGGTGGCGCAGCCGTCCGCGCGCGACAGCCTGCCCAAACCCACGGTGCCGCAGATCAGCGGGTCACGCCTGCAGACGGGGCTGCTCCCGGCGTCGGCCGTCGGGGCCGGCTTCACCCCCGGCACCACGCTGAACACCGGTAGCGGACTCCTGTCCACCACCTCGGCCACCCAGAACGGGCCCACCACGAGCTGCAGCACGTTCGAGGGCAAGATCTACGTCTCGGGCTTCGGGAACACCGCTGGCGCGCTGGCCGAGTACGTCAACCCGAACGCCGCGATGCAGCGCCCCGAGGCGATCATCCAGGGGTTCCAGGACGTCATCCAGTTCGCCACCGCCACGGCGGCCACCACGTTCTTCACGCAGGCGCGCGCGAAGTACCTGGCCTGCCTGTCCTTCTCCGAGCCCAACCCGACCGACACCACTCCCGGCGGCGGCACCTTCCAGATCAGCACCATCGGGGTGTCGAAGACCACCGTCGGCGGTAACGCGGCCTTCGCGGTCACCCAGCAGATCGCGCTGTCGGAGCACCCGGGTGCCACGGAGTTCGTCGACGTGCTCTACGCCGTCGCCGGGACGGACGTGTACAGCATGTGGCAGCAGAGCGGCACGAACGACGAGCCCTCCCCGACGACCATGGGCAGCCTGATCCACAAGGTCCAGGCGCTCTACCCGCACTGACCCGCGCACCAGGCGGGTTCACGTCGCGGCGAAGCCGCCGTCCACGTAAAGCGTCTGACCGCTGACGTAGTCGCTGGCCCGGGAGGCCAGGAACACGGCCGCCCCGGCGAAGTCGGCGGGTTCGCCGTTGCGCCCCACCATGGTCCGCGCCGCCAAGGCGGCAGAAAGCACCGGATCGCTGGCCACGTGAGCGTTGAGCCGGGTCGGGACGAACCCCGGGCACAACGAGTTGCAGCACACCCCGGACCTGGCCCACGCCTCGGACTGCGACCGGGTCAGCGCGGCCAGGCCGCCCTTGGACGCCCCGTACGCTCCGCTGTTGGCGAACGCCCGCTGCGCCTGCTGCGACGTCACGTTGATGATCCGCCCCCAGCCGCGTTCGGCCATGACCGGCCCGAACCGCTGGCCGAGCAGGAACGGCGCGGTCAGGTTGACCGCCATGGTCAGGTCCCACTCGGGAACGGTCAGCGACGGCATTGGCGGCCGCAGGTTGATTCCCGCGCAGTTGACCAGGATGTCCGGTGCGCCGAACGCCGCGGCCGCCTCTGTCGCCGCCCGCTCGACTTCCGGACGCTCGCCGAGGTCCGCGCTGATCCACGCGGCCAGGGCCCCCGCCGCCCGCAACCGCCCGGCCGCCGCCTCGAGCCGCTCGGCGTCCCGCGCGACCAGCACCATTCGCGCCCCGGCCCGGGCCAGCGCGAACGCCATCTCCGCGCCGATCCCCGAGCTCCCGCCGGTGACCACGGCCACCCGTCCGTCGAGCGAGAAGAGCTCGCGGAGGTACTCGGTGTCCGTCACAGCACCGGGCGGGCGCCGATGAGGTTCAGCGCGTGCGCGGCCAGCCGGCAGCCGCTGGCCAGCGCCTCGCCCGGCGGCTTCTTGTCCAGCCACGGCGGGATGAACCCGGCGATGAACGCGTCACCGGCGCCGGTCCCGTCCACCACCCGGTCCACGGGCGGCGCGGGCACCCGCACGGGCGGCCGGCCGTTGGCGTAGAACAGCGCCCCCTCCGCGCCGAGCTTGACCACCACGTGCGGGTACCACGCGGTCAGCACCCGGGCGGCCTGCTCGGGGTCGTCCCGCCCGGTGAGCACCTTGGCCTGGGCGGCGTTGACGAACAGCAGCACGGCCCCGGCGGACAGCTCGAGGAACGGCTCGGCGCCGGCCCGCTCCAGGGGCGCGGCGGACGCCGCGTCGACCGATGCGGTCATCCCGGTCCGCCGCGAGTAGTCGATCGCGGCCAGCCCCGCCGACCGCGCCCCGTCCGACAGCAGCGTGTACCCGGAGACGTGCACGTGGGCGCCGGGGACGAACAGGTCACCCGGCAGGTCATCGGGGGACAGCGCCGCGTTCGCGCCCGGGTCGGAGAGCATGGTCCGCTCGCCCTTGTGGGTGACCATGACGACGCAGGTGCCCGTGGGCCGTTCGGGGTCCATGACCAGCCGGGCGTCGACGCCGTACCCCATCAGCTCCATGTCGCGGTTGCGCCCGGCGATGTCCGCGCCCCGCCGCCCGACGAACGCGACGTCGCCGCCGTCGGCCGCCATCCAGGCCGCGATGTTGGCCCCGGAACCCCCGCCGTGCATGGTCACGCTGGCGGGCGTGTCGCTGCCGCGCGCGAGCGCGACCATAGCGTGGGCAACCGTGTCCGTCATCAGGTCGCCAATGACAACCACGCGCGCCATACTCGTCATCACCCCAATGCTGTGCTAGCCCTGACGGCGTTCCCCCTGGGTGTCCGGGCCTGGAAGGCAGCCGCCAAAGACAGCCTGATACCGGCGGCGTGGTGCGGGTCGGCCAGCCGTCCGCAGGACTTCCTACGGTAGCGGTCGGCGACCACGCTGGCCAGCGCGTGTAGCGACCGGCCCGGCCGGACGTACGCGGAACACGCTCCGCTAACCGGATTGTCACCGGACTGTTATGCCGCCGCGTCCGTCACCCCGGCGCCAGCGGCAGGATCCGCCCCGCGACCACCAGTTCGGCCTCGTCCGACTCGGCGGCCAGTTGCTGGTTGAGCCGCCCCAGCTCGTCGCGGAACCGCCGCCCGGCGGGTGTCGCGGGCACCACGCCCAGACCGGTCTCGTCGCTGACCGCCACCACGAGCGCCCCGGTCTGCCGCCACGCCGCGACCAGCTCACCGGTCCGGCGGGCGAGCCGCTCCGCCCACCCGTCGGCCTCGTCCCAGGCGCCGCACTCACCGAGCGCCGCCGCCAGCCAGGTCCCGATCCCGTCGACCAGCAGCGCCCCGGTCGCCGCGGCCAGCACCCCCGCCACGTCGGTCGTTTCTTCCGTCCGCCACCAGGCCGGCCGCCGCGCCCGGTGCGCGGCCACCCGCGCCGCCCAATCCGGATCTGGCCAGTCCGCATCCAGGTCCGGCCCCCGCGCGCCTGCGGCCACGTACGTCACGTCGGGCTCGCCCGCCAGCCGCAGCTCCGCCCGCTCCGATTTGCCCGAACGCGCCCCGCCCAGCACGAGTACCCGCCATGGCCCCTCCCGCGTGGTTGCAGAAAGTGCCTTTTCTCCCGAACGAGCGTTGGTGACTGTCTCGCCTTCTCCTGGCACTCCCGCGTTCCAGAACCGGCAGCGCTGGCGGAGTTCGGCTTCTGACGGGACCCGGTGGTCGGCGAACGCGACGGCGGTGATCGTGTCCCCGGTGACCAGCCCCCGCGCCCGGAGCAGGCCGAGCTGCGCCGGCTCGCCCAGCAGGTCAAGGAACGCCAGGTCATAAGGCTCCGCCCCCTGCAGGCGGCACCGGTACCGCCCCCGGCCCCGCTGGGTACAGCAACCGCCCCCCGTCCGGCCCCGTCACCTCCCACCCCCCCAGCCCGCCGGGCCCCGTGTCCGACCCCCCGAGTCCGCCGGGCCCCGCGTCCGACCCCAGTCCGCCGCCGCGTGCGTCCCAGCCTCCGAGCCCGCCGCCCCCCGCCGCGCCCCGCGCGTCGGGCAGCCGTCGCACCAGGTACCCCGCCGCCGCAGGCTCCGCTTCCCCGGGCGCCAGCTTCAGCACCCCATCGACGACTATGGTCGACCTCTTACGTGCGCTCCCGTCCCGGGCCCTGCGCCGGCAGGAAGCGCACCGGCAGCCGGGCTCCGGCCAGCCGTGCGCGCCGCCCGTCCCCTCGATCAGGACCCGCATCAGCCGAGGAACGACAGGCGGACCTGGCGCTCGGGGTTGTCTACGTTGAGGTCGACGAGCGTGACCGACTGCCAGGTGCCGAGGGCGAGGCGGCCGCCGATCACCGGGATCGTGGCGTACGGCGGCACGAAGGCGGGCATGACGTGCGTCCGGCCGTGCCCGGGGGACCCGTGCGCGTGCCGCCAGCGATCATCGGCGGGCAGCAGAGCGGCGAGGGCGGCCAGGAGGTCTGCGTCGCTGCCCGCGCCGAGCTCGAGCAGCGCGATCCCCGCGGTCGCGTGGGGCACGAACACGTGCAGCAGCCCGTCGCCGCCATCCGCCGCCGTGCCCGCGAAGTCGGCGCAGTCCGCGGTGATGTCCAGGACCGTTTCCCGCCCGCCGGTGCGGACCGAGATGATCTGCGTCTTCATGGCGGGGATCATAGGGCCCGCCCCGGGTGGAGTCGTGGCACGATGGAAGGCTCAGGACCTGATGCGGAGGCCGGTATGTCCGAAGTCCCCTCGGCGGCGGGGACGCGGCTGCGGCTGGCCCGGCAGGCCCGCGGCCTGTCCCAGCAGCAGCTCGCCGGGATGGCGGCCGTGACCAGGCAGGCCGTATCGGCCGTCGAGTCCGGGCATTCGGACCCCTCGCTGCGGGTCGCCCTGGCCTTGTCCCGCGCGCTCGGCGATGACGGTCGAGGACCTGTTCGGCCCCGGCGACCCGGCCGACCCGGTGCTGGCCAGGCCGGTCGCCCCGGTTGGCGGGGATGGTTCCCGGGTCGTGCTCGCGACGGTCGCCGACACGTTCGTGGCGCTGCCGCTGCGCGGGGACACGGTGGACCGGGCCGGGTTCGGCCCGGCCGGCGGCCTGGTCGTCGGCGAGCCCGGCCGGGGGCGCTGCGCGGGCCGGGGAGCCGGTCGCGGTGCGGCCCATCGGGCCGCCCAGGCCCACGCTGGTGGTGGCGGGCTGCGATCCGGCGCTCCCGCTGCTGGAGACGCCGCTGGCGCTGCTCGACCCGCCCGTCGGGTTCGCCTGGTGGCCGTGCGGGAACGCGGAGGCGCTGCGCCTGGCCGCGGCGGGCCTCGTGCACGTCGCGGGCGTGCACCGGGCCGGGGACCAGCCGGACCCCGCGGGCGACGCGAACGGGATTCCGGGCGGCGCCGAGGTGGTGGGGTTCACCGCCTGGCGGGAGGGCCTGGTGGTCCGCCCGGGCAGCCGAGGTCACGGGGCTCGGCGACGTAGCCAGGCACGGGCTGCGCCTGGTGAACCGCGAGCCGGGCGCCCAGGCCCGGACCCTGCTGGACCGTGAACGGCTGCGGCTGCGCCTGGAGCAGGCCGAGCTCCCCGGCTACGACAGCCGGGCGGCCGGGCACCTCCAGGTCGCCGCGGCGGTCGCGGGCCGGCTCGCCGACGCGGGCGTGTCGAGCGAGCCGGCCGCGCTGGCGTACGGGCTGCAGTTCATCTCGCTCGCCGACGAACGCTTCGACCTGGTCCTGCCCGCCAAGCACGCTGCTTCCCGTGAGGTCCAGGGGCTGCTGAAGGTGCTGGCCTCGCCGTGGCTGCTGGCCCAGCTGGCCAGCCTCCCCGGCTACGACCCCAGCGCCTGCGGCGAGCGTTCCTGAGGCGTCAGTGGCCGTAGACGGGGATGAGCACGGCCCGTGCGATGGTGTGGAAACGCAGGTTGAAGCCGGCCACGGCCGGTGAGATCTCGTCGTTGACGTCCAGGGAGTCCACGTCGAGCGCGTGGACGGCGAAGACGTAGCGGTGCGGCGGGTCCCCGGCCGGCGGGGCCGCGCCGCCGAAGTCCTTGGCGCCGTAGTCGTTGCGGACGTGGAACGCGCCGCCGGGCAGGCCGGAGCCGTCGGTGCCCGCCGCGCCCGTCTCGAGTTCGGTCACCGAGGCGGGGATACCGAGCACGACCCAGTGCCAGAACCCGGACCCGGTCGGCGCGTCCGGGTCGAAGCAGGTGACCGCGAAGCTCTTGGTTTCGGCCGGGAAGCCAGACCACCGCAACGACGGCGAGATGTTCCCGCCGGTCATCCCGAACCCGTCGAAGACCTGGTTCTGCGACATCATCTCGTCGTGCGCGACGTCGTCGCTCTCCAGGTCGAACGACGGCACCTCGGGATGGAAGTCATAAGGCAGCGGCGGGCGATCGGTCATGGCTCAGCTCCTCATCGAGGCGGAATCTTCGGGGTCGGCGTGAACGCGTCCACGCTACCGAAGCCCGGGACGGATGATCACGTTTGGGGCTACCGCCGACCTGGACCATCCAGAGTTCTCTTACGGTGAAGGTGTGAGGCAGCAGCCGGGTAATCGGCTCCGCAAGGCCCGCAGGCGGACGCGCCGGCGGACCATGCGGCTCGTGCTGGCCAGGACGCGCCGCCGGGCGCAGCGCAGGTTCGCCGGCCGGATCCGCGTGGGCACGGCCGGGGCGTCCCCGCGGCTGCGGCGCTGGGTGCTCGCCCTGGTGCTGGTCGGCATGGCCCTGGTGCCGTACCCGGCGCAGAGCGCGGCGAGCGGGCCGCCCGCCCCCGCCTGCCGGTCCGGCTGCCGCTCCGGGGTCGTGCCGAGCATGGTCGCCTGGGCCAGGCCGCTGCCCGGGTCGTGGGACGTGGTGTCCGGGCTGACCGGGACGGTGCCCGCGGCCGGGCTGGCGTACGTGTCCGTCGGCCACGGCGTCGCGGCGCTGGGGATCGGCCTGACCGTATACGGCTACTCGGCCAGGACCGGAGCCCCGCTGTGGAGCCAGGCGCTGACCGGCTTCCCGGCGGCCGCGGCCATCGTGTCGGTCCGCACCTGGCCGGGTGAGGTCACCGCGGGCGTCTCCTACTCCCGCGCCGGGCGCCTCCAGCGCACCGAGGTGGTCATCGACGCCGCCTCGGGCGCCCTGACGGGCCGCTACCCCGCGGCCCCGTTCGGCGGCGCCGTCGGGGGCAGCGCCCAGTACACCGTCGTCGCCGGCGCCACGGCGGTGACCAGCTACGACAACGCCACCGGGCGCATCCGCTGGCAGCGGGCCACCGGGCCGGTCGAGCAGACCTGGCGGACCGACGGCAGCTCGCTGTACGTGGCGGAATCGGCCGGCGGATTCCTGGGCTCGGCGCCGGTCACCGCGCTGCGCCGGATCGACCTGGCGAGCGGCGCGGAATACCTGGTCCAGCCGCTCGAAGGGCTGTCCTTCCCCGGCACGCTCAGCGCCGCGTTCGACGGCGTGGTGCTGTTCTCCTCCGCGGGCGGGGTGACCGCGTACAACGGCACCACCGGAGCCTGGCTCTGGTTCACTCGCGGGGCGGTGCCCGAGGGAACCGATCCGCGCCGGAATCGGATCTACCTCACCGAGGGATCGGACCTGGTCGGCGTGAACCCGCTGACCGGCCGGGTCACGGCGACCGCCTCCGGTTCCGCGGTCAACGGGTCGGGGGGCCTGTACGTGGTCAGGGGCGGCGTGGCCCTCGGGCTCGACCAGGGTGCGGGCGGGGACGCGTGGGGCTATGACGTCAGCGCGCAGCGGGTGACGCTGGCCGCGCCCGGGCTGCCGTGGCCGCATTATTTCGTCGACCCCGACGGTGTGGGGGGCAGCGCCGACCCGGCGAGCAACACCGTGGTCATCGCGGCCTGCACCCAGCTGGGCCCAACCACCCCGGCCAGTCCCGCGACGCCGAGCCCGACCTCTTCCCCTACCCAGCTCGCCACCCCCGCCTCGACCCCGACCTCGGCCCTGACCACCCCGAGCACGCCGGTGTCCGGATCCGCGAGCGCCACCCCCGGCACCGGCGGCAGCCCGTCGCCCTCGCCGCCCGTGGGCCAGGGGTGCCTGCACCCGGAGCTAGTCGCCCTCAGCCTCTAGCGGCGCGCAGGGTATAACCGGCGCATGGATGCGCCCGGGCAGGGGAGGTTGAGGTGGCGATGAACCTCGTGCAGCGGGCCGTCAGGGCCGCGGATGAACTGCAGCAGCGGCACGACTGGCTCGCCGTGCCGGTCGCCGTGTGGAAGAAGTTCGGCGACGACCAGGCGGGGAACCTGGCCGCGCTGGTCGCCTACTACGCCTTCGTGGCCATCTTCCCCCTCCTGCTCGTCCTGGTGACCGTGCTCGACATCGTCCTGAAGAACGATTCCGGGCTGAGGCAGCGGGTGCTGAACGCCGCGCTGACCCAGTACCCGGTGGTCGGCCCGGACCTGGTGCACAGCATCGGCCGGCTGCACGAGACCGGGTTCGCGCTCGTGATCGGCCTGCTCGGCACGTTCATCGGGGCGCGCGGGGTGGCGAGCGCGCTGCAGAACGCGCTCAACTCGGCGTGGGAGATCCCCTTCGACCGCCGGCCGCACTTCCCGTGGTCGTGGCTCCGCAGCTTCGCCCTGATGTTCGTGATCGGCCTGGGCTTCATCGTCACCACCAGCCTGACCACGCTAGCGGGCGGCGCAGGGCGCGTGCTGTCCGGCGCCGGAGCGCACGTGCTGGCCGTGGCGGTGTCGCTGGTACTGAACTTCGGGCTGTTCTGGCTCGGGTTCAGGATTGCGCACCGTGCGCGAGGTCACCTGGAGGCAGCTGCGGCTCGGCGCCGTGATGAGCGCGATCGTCTGGCAGGTCCTGCAGACCTTCGGCGGTTACTTCCTGTCCCACCAGCTCGCTCACGCCTCACCGCTGTACGGCACGTTCGCGCTCGTGCTCGGGCTTATCACCTGGTTGTACCTGCAGGCCGAGCTGACCTTGTACGCGGTGGAGATTAACGTGGTACGCGCGTACCGGCTGTGGCCGCGCAGCATCGCGCCGCCGCCGTACACCGAGCAGGACCGACGCGCGTACGAGCTGTACGCGGACGTGGAAAAGCGGCGCAAGCAGGAGGACATCATGGTCGAAGTGGCCGGGGCCGCCGGAGGTGAGGACGATCGCGAGACGACGGCAGGCTGACCCGGACGCGCCGCGGGTGGTCATCTGCGGGGCGGGCTTCGGCGGGCTTTCCGCCATCTCCCGGCTGACCCGCGCGGGAATGCGGGTGACCCTGGTGGACGGCCACCTGTACAGCACGTTCCAGCCGCTGCTCTACCAGGTCGCCACGGGCGGGCTGAACCCCGGCGACGTCGCCTACCCGGCGGGCGGTTTCGCCCGCAGATACGGGGCGATCTTCCGGCGCGGCGAGCTGGCCGCGATCGACACGGTGTCGCGCACGGTCAAGCTCGGCAACGGCCTCGAGCTCGGCTACGACTACCTCATCCTCGCCACCGGCGTGTCGGCCGCGTTCTACGGCATCAAGGGTGCCGCCGAGCACAGCTTCGCCCTGTACACCCGCACCGACGCGATCGCACTGCGCGACCACCTCATGGCGGCCTTCGAGCGGCTGAGCGTGGAAAGCGGCGACCTGTCCGTCACCGTGGTCGGCGGTGGGGCCACGGGCGTCGAGCTGGCCGGCACCGCCGCCGAGCTGGGCGCCACCGTGCTCGGCGCCACCTTCCCCGACGTCGACCCGGCGCGCGTGCACGTCCGGCTGGTGGAGATGGCGCCGTCGCTGCTCGGGCCGTTCCACCCCAAGCTGCGCGAGTACGCCCGGGTGCAGCTGGCCCGCCGCGGCGTGGACATCAGGCTGAATACGCGGATCGAGGAGGTCACCGCGACGCAGGTACTC
Source organism: uncultured Actinomycetes bacterium (assembly GCA_963795795.1). Lineage (GTDB taxonomy): Bacteria > Actinomycetota > Actinomycetes > Streptosporangiales > Streptosporangiaceae > Palsa-504. The sequence goes on from CAWCJS010000016.1 coordinate 280,213, forward strand.
CTCGTCGGCGGGGAGGCGGTGCCCAGCGACCTCACCGTCTGGGCCGCGGGCGTCGCCACGTCGGGAGCGGTCGTCGGCTGGGGCCTGCCGCAGGGCCACGGTGGCCGCATCCTGATCGGACCCGACCTTCGGGTCCAGGGGCAGGACCGGATCTTCGCCGTGGGCGACGTCGCGGTCGACCCCGACAATCCCACGCCGCAGCTCGCCCAGCCGGCCATCCAGATGGGCCGGCACGCCGGCGCGCAGATCGTCCGGCTGGAAGCCAAGACCGCGACTGTCCCCTTCAAGTACCACGACAAGGGCACGATGGCCACGATCGGCCGCAGGGCCGCCGTGGTCCAGCTGGCCGGAGGGCTGCGGATGCGCGGCACGCTCGCCTGGCTGGCCTGGTTCGCCCTGCACCTGGTCTACCTGCTCGGCGGCCGCAACCGCGTGTCGACGCTGATCAACCTCACGTACCGCTACGTCGCCTGGGGTCACGGCGGCGCGGTTATCGTCGGAGACGAACCCGACCAGGCGGGCCCGTCCGCCGCCGCCACACCGACATAACCGGCGGGCGCGAAACCCTCAGCCGTGGCCGCCGCGGCAATGGCAGCCGCACCGACCATGGCCGCACCCGCAGTCGCCGCACCTCTCTCGGTCGCAGCGGCACTCGTCATCCTCGCCTCCGCAGGAGGGGAGCAGGACAGGGCCCACGCCGGGAATCGTCTGCGCGCGGGCCTGCGCCAGCAGGGCGTCGGCCGCCTGCCTGGCACTTTCCCCGCGGCGGGCCATCCGGGCCGCGATCAGCCCGGTCACGATGGGGGCCGAGAAGGACGTCCCGCTGCACTGCGCCAAGCCGGAAAATACTCTGGGCATCCCGGCGCTAGCGGGCGGGACCTGGCAGGTGTACGTGCCTATGCCGAGAGCGTTGATGAGCTTCTGGCCGGGCGCGTACACGTCGACCCAGCCGCCGTAGTCACTGAACCACGCGCGACTACGCCAGTCGGTCGCGAGCGCCCCGACGCTGATCACTCCGGGGAGTGCGCCCGGCCATGACGGCCGCCGGGTGTCGTTGTTTCCCGCCGGGGCCACGCAGACCACGCCCTTGTACGACTCGAGCAACTCCAGCCAGGTTTCCAGCGCCATTAGCTGGACGTTGTTCCTGGTCATGCACGAAGCCGTCAGGTGGAGGATCTCGAAGCCGAAGCCGAACGCCTGGTTGAGCCTGCGCACGAAGTCCGTTTCCAGCGCGCTGCCCGCGATGTTGAAGATATTGGCGACGTGGATTTGCGCTTCCGGTGCCATGCACCGCAGGACGCCCGCGACGAACGTCCCGTGTCCACCGTAGGGACGGATCGTGCCGCCCGGGTTACTGCTGGTCCGCGGGTCGTTATCGCCTCGGACGCCGTCCAGCCACGGGAAGATGGCCGCGGCATTGTGGAGCAGTCCGGTGTCGGCTACGAAGATCCGGACCCTGGCGCCGCCGTCCCGGCAGGGCGCGGGGTAGGGTCCGGCCCCGGCCCAGACCTCCTCCGGCTCGGTAGCCGAGCACGGACCGATTGCTCCGTTGGCAGCGGTCACCACGTGATCAGGCGTGGCGACTCCCACCCCGAGTTCGTCATCGATGAGGTTCAGCAGGTCGAGCACGTCGGGCCGCTCACCCTCAGCGATCCCGCGATCGCCCTCAGGGGTTCCCCAGTCATCGCTGGCGTGGTCACCGTGACGAGGGTTCAAGCAGAGGAGCACGACATCCCGGACGACGCGCGTGAGCCGATACTCGGTGACGTCCTGGCCCCTGAGTATGTCCACTACCCCTCTTTGCTTGCTGGTGCCCTCGGTGTTCTGCGGTTCGCGGCGGGTCCCTCCGTCCCCGCCGAGATACTGCTCACGGGTCAGAATGTGATCCTTGGCGTACATGAAGGCGATGCCGTCAGACTCCACGCTGGGCTCTTCGACCGGCAGGTCGCGAGCGGCGCCGATTTCGATCCCTTCTTTGCGGAACGCGCGGACGATCGTGGTGGCCTCCGCGCGGGCCGTATCCGCAAGCTGGCTCTCCCAGGAACTCTCTTCTGTCCTGTCCCAGTAAATCTTTTCTGTCACTGTGCCCTCCCGGAATTGATCATTTACTCGATCTAACCGCGCGCACTCGGATGCATCTACGGAGGCACAGGCGCGGCGCCTTAATACATGGACCGCGCAAATCTAGAGACCTAAGATCGGCCTATGGCGGGGGGAAACCGCGCCGACGGTTCACGTCCGCGCGATGCGGACGACTTGCTCAGGCTAGCGTTGTCCCGTCCTCAGGAGGCGCTGGCCAAAGCGCGTACCGTCCTAGCCGGGCGGCCGGGCCCGGTTGAGGCGTCGGTGGCTCATCAGGCGGCAGCGATTGTCACGCGTGAGTTCGGTAATGTCGAAGCCGGGGTCCGTGAGTTGCGCGTGGCGCTGCGCCTGGCGCGACAGGCGCGCTCGGCCGAGCGTGAAGCCGATGTACTCGGCACTTTGGGAGTGGCGCTCGTCTACGCGGGCCGGACCGCAGACGGACTGGCCGCCTTCGATCAGGCCATGCATCAGTCCAGTGGTGTCGTGTTGGCGCGAGTGCTGGTCCGGCGCGGTATCGCTCTTGTGGCCCTGGGCGATTATCAGGCGGCCCTGGAATACTGGAAGAACGCGTCCGACGAGCTAGAGCGCGCCGGTGACTTGCTCTATGTGGCTCGCGTGCTCAATGGCCGCGCCCTAGTCCACCTGGCGATGGGGCGAATCAAAGAAGCAGATAGCGGTTTCGTTTCCGCCGGGCGGCTGTTTTCCGAAATCGGGCAGGAACTGGAGGCCGCCTACAACGTACACAATCGCGCGCTGACCGCCTGGACATCGGGAGATCTCCCGGCTGCGCTTGCCTACCTCGATGCGGCCATCCTCAGCTTCCGGCGGCTGGAGGTGCCGACGACCACCTGGCTGAGCCTCGACCGGTGCGAGGTGCTACTGGCGGCCGGGCTGCCCGGCGATGCCCTGGCCGAGGCGGAGACCGCGGTGCGTGAAATGGAGGAGGGCCGCGGCCAAGTCCCCAAGAAGGCAAAACTCCTGCTCATGGCCGCCAATTGTGCGCTCGCGGCGGCGCGCCCCCTGGCCGCTAGGGACTGGGCGCAGGCCGCCTACCGCTTGTTTCGGTCGCAGCGAAGTGCCTGGTGGCAGGCTCACGCCGCACGCGTGCTGGTCCAGGCTCGATACGCCCTCGGCCCGGTATCGACCGCGTTGCTCCGCGAGGCGAACCGGGCCGTCGCCCTGCTTGATGCCCTTGGTTCCGGCGACGCGGCGCAAGCGCATCTCGTGGCCGGGCGGATTGCGCTGGACCTCGGCCGCCGCGACGAAGCCGAACGTCACCTGGTCGCCGCCGCGCGGACCAGGCGGCGCGGGCCTGCGCTATCCCGGGTCGTGGGCTGGCTCGGCGAGGCACTGCGAGCCGAGGCCGCCGGGCGTCCGGACCGGATGCTGGCCGCCTGCCGCCAGGGGCTGGACGTCCTCGATGAGCACCGCTTTACCCTGGGTGCCTCCGAGCTTCGGGCCCAGGCCACCGTGCACGGCGCCGAACTGGCCGCGCCCGCCCTGCGCCACGCCGCGCAAGCGCACCGCCCGCGGCTCCTGCTGACCTGGAGCGAGCGCTGGCGGGCTACGGCGCTGGCGGTTCCCCCCGTCCGGCCGCCCGCCGACCCGGAACTCAGCACCCTCCTGATGACGCTGCGCAGCGTGACGAGGAAGCTGGAGGCCGCGCAAAGCCAGGGTAAGCCGAGCGCGTCTCTCCAGCGGGAACAGAAGACCCTAGAGAGCGCAGTGCGCGCTAATGCGCTGCGTGCCAGGGGAGCCGCCGGTACGGGGAGATCCCCGTTCCGGCCCGCCGACCTGCTCGACGAGCTTGGTCCCACCCGCCTGGTCGAGATCATCGACGTCGACGGCGACCTGTATGTCCTGACCTGCGGATCGGGCCGCATGAGGCAGTTCGCGGCGGGCCGCGTCAGCGACGCCATGAAGGCCGCGGACTTCGCCCGCTTCGCCCTGCGCCGCCTGGCCAATAGTCGGCTCGGCGACGGGTCGGCGGGCCCGGCCAGTGCGCTGGCCATTCTGGATAAGCAGGGACCAGCCCTCCAGCAGGCTCTGCTCGGACCAGCCGCCCGCCACCTGGGCGACGGACCCGTCGTCATCGTCCCGCCCGGTACCTTGCACGCCATTCCCTGGACTACTATGCCCGCGCTGAACGACCGGGTGGTCAGCATCGCCCCGTCCGCCAGCGCCTGGATGCGCGCCCACCGCGCGCGACCACCCGAACACCGTCACGTCACGCTGGCCCGCGGACCCGCCCTGGCCACGGACGGTGCCGAGGTGCCCCTTATCGCGCAGCTGTACGAGGACGTTACCGTCCTGGACGACAGCGCGGCCACGGCCGACAAGGTGCTGTCCGCCTTGGACGGGGCGTGGCTGGCGCACATCGCGGCACACGGGATCTTCCGGGCCGACAGTCCGCTGTTCTCTTCGCTGCGGATGTACGACGGGCAGCTGACCGTTTACGACTTCGAGCGGTTGCAGCGCGCGCCCTACCGGCTGGTCCTGTCCAGCTGCGACTCCGGCGTGCTGGCCCCGGCCGGAGCCAATGAGCTGCTCGGCCTGGTCAGCAGCTTGCTCCCGCTGGGGACGGCGGGGATAATCGCGGCCCTCGGGCCGCTGAACGATCAGGCCGTGGTGCCCCTGATGGTGGACCTGCACCGGCACCTGCGCGCGGGCCAGACCCTGGCCGAATCGATGTACAACGTCCGGCGCGGGCTCACCGACGACCCGGTCCAGCGGGCCACCGCCGTGTCCCTGCTGACGCTGGGCGCGGGCTGAATCGGCGGCTCAGAGCGTGATCCATCCCGTCAGCACGTCGCTCCCGTCGGCCATGCGACAGCGCAGGCGGAACGGGCTGTCCGGGATGGGGTCGACCGCGAAGCAGCCGATCTCGTCCACGTGCGAGGTGGTCACGCCCGCTCTGGTGTGCGTCTCGAGCGTCCCGGCCTGCGGCGGGATGACCTGGCCGAGCAGCGAGTGCCCGGAAACTTCGAGTTCCACCCGGAGATGGGGCGAGGCGAAGGTGAGAGCCCGGATCGACGCATTCTCGGACCGCGTGACCGCCGTGCGCTCCGTATCACGGCTGGAGTCATAGGTCAGCTGCGCTAGCTCAGCGTCGATGTTGTGCCAGGCGTAAGCGCTCTTGCCCGTCTCGACGAACCAGTCGGGGACGGCCTGGCGGGCCCTCATCGCCTCGCCCAGCGCCGCCATCAGCTGCTCGTCGTCCCAGCCTTCACGCACCTGGCTCGCCTCCCGGAACGGCGACTGTGATGTCACCCTCTACGAGCGCGATGAGGGCGGGGGACCTGCGCAGCCGGGCCAGGCAGCGGCCTCGCTGCGGCCCGATGCTTCCGACCGGTATCTCCAGCGTCGCGCTGATTTCTATATAGGAGGGAGGCGGATCCGACAGGAGCATCGCGAGTAGCTGTCGGCATCGGGGCGGGAGCTCGGCGAAGGCCGTGCGGAGGCCCGCGTTCCGCTCGGCCAGCAGGATCTCCTCGTCGATTACTGCCCCATCCACGAATTGCTCCGCATCATCCAGCCCCGTCGCGAGTCGTTCGGACCTAGAGGCCGCCGTCACCACGCGAAGGCACTCGCGTGCGGTGGTCTTGGCCAGCCATCCGGGCAGCGCGGCCGGCTCGCGCAGCTCCCCGAGGTGCTCGACCAGCAGCAGCCACACGGTTTGCCCTACGTCCTCGCTGTCGTGATTGCTCAGCTGGAACCGGGAGCAGATCGACCACACCAGCGGCGCGTACCGTTCCACGATCTCGTTCCAGGCACTCTGGTCGCTCCCGGCCGCACGGGTGACCATCGCGATGACGGACGGGTCATCGCGCTTGGTCGGTCCTGGGCGGCTCGTCTTCTCCACGATCAGCGCCTCGGTCGGTGGCGTTACCTCTTTCTAACCCGGAGGGCGGCCGAGCGCCATCTGATACACCGATACGTGGTCCATCGGTCAGGCCACGACGGTCTCCGTCGCTGCAGGCTCGAATGGGGTAAGGGTGCCCGCCGCGAGCAGGGCCTGCCGGCGTTGGACCTCCAGAGCCATGAGCTGCACTTGCAGGCCGATCTTCTGAGCTTCCGCCTGCTCGCGTTCTAGTTTGATCAGTTCTGCCTGGTCGAGCTCGGGATCCAGGGCGCAGCAGTGCGCCAGTTCGGGATCGTAGACCACTCCGTCGGTCGGAACGGACAAGACCGTCGGCTGCTGGATGACCTCGCCCACGGTCGGCAGGCCCTTGAGGATGGCCTCCACCGCGGCTCTGTAGGCGGGCTCAACCTGCCCGATCTGCGCCGGCGTCAGCACGCCTGACACGTAGTTTCCGACCGTCACCTGGAACGTCACCGACGTCACCGTCGTCGTGCTCGAATATACGTCGAGCACCTTCCGCACGAAGTAGTTCACGGCGTAGCAGCGGTTGTTGTTAACCAGGGTCCGCTGGGTCGTGGAAACCGTGTCGGAGTCCTCGTAGCTGCTGACCGTGATCGATCGCTGCAGGTCGGTGTACTGGGCGGCCTGCTGGGCCAGGGAAAAGAACTGGCTGGCGCTTGACTGGGCGGACAGGTCAGCCGCGGAGCTGGAGCTGGACGAGCTGCTGCCGCTGGCGCCGCCTCCGAGACTGAAGCCAAGCACGTTGATGCCGCCGCCGCCCGACGCGCTGGAACTTTGCGTTTGGTTGTTCAGCACCTGGACCAGCGCGCTGGAGTCATTGGACGTCTGCTGCTGGTACACCGCCTGCACGAACTGGGCGAAGGTGGTCTGAACGGAGTACCGCTCCGTGTCCGACGTGGTGCGGCGATACCGGTCGCTGTGGTACAGGGTCATGGTCTCGCCAGGCAGCAGCGTGAGCGTGAAGGCCAGGCCACCATGCTGCTTGCCGATGAGGCAGATCCTGTGCGCGTAGGTCACGTTGACGGTGACGAAGCCGCGGCCCACGTCCTTGCCCTCGAGGCTCACGACGGAGGTCTTGGTTTCGGTGAATGTGATGCAGCTTGGTCCGGTCTGCCAGGGCGGATCGCATGGGCTTTGACAGCATGGGTCCTGGGTGGGCAGCGTCACGGGTGTAGTCCCGTCAGTGGGATCGAATCCTGTTGTCGCGTCAGACACGTGCTTCTCCTTCCGTCCCACCTACACGGAGCACGGGAACGGCCGGCAGATACACCCGTGAGCCGTCATGAGGGGACGGCTGCGGGCACCTAGACGCCGAGGCCGTAGCCGAGGGGACGGCTGCTGGGCACCTCGACGTCAAGCTTGACGCGGTCACCGTGTCCAGCAGGATCCCGGTCGCGTCGAGGTGGCGGGGGATCGGGCCGATGACCCGGGCCGGCAGGAACTGCGGCCCACCCGGCCAGCCGTGCCCGCCGCCCTCGATCCGGTACAGCACCACCGGCAGGCAGCCCGGAGCGGACCAGGTCAGCCGCGTCACCGGCGGATCGCCCGCCACCTTGGGCAGCGGCTCGACAGCAGGCTCGCTCGTGATCCCGTTCCCAGCCGCCCAGTCCCGCGCGACGGCCTCCGCGGGCGCGACCCGGCGCTCGGCCGGCAAGTCGCCGTGCCGGGCGGCCCGCCGGCGCAGCATGAGGCCGATCACGCCGTTCGCCCTGAGCGCGCCGCCGTCGTAGGGCACCCTCGGGTCGCCCGTCCCGGCCATGATCGTCACCGCGGTCCGCTGCCGCGGAACGGGTTCCGCCTGCCTGCTGAACTCCCTGATCGTCCCCACCACCAGGAAGAGCCCGGCCACCGGCAGCAGCCCGTGCCTGGCCACGTGCTCGGCGAACCCGCCCCCGTTGGAAATGCCCGCCAGGAACACCGGCCGCGTCGGGCTGTCGGAGTCACCCGGTTGCAGGTGCCGGGCGAGGGCCAGTAGGAAGGCGGCGTCGTCGAGCGCGGGCTCACCCTCCGGTGGCCGCGCGATGTGCCAGACGCCCTCCCACCCGTCGGGAAACACCACGGTCACCCCGGCGGCCGGGCCCCGGGCCGCCAGGGCGCTGAAGGCCGTCGCCACGTCCCTGCCGTTCGTCCCTGAGCCGTGCAGCACCATGAGCAGCGGCGGCCCGTCCGGCCGCGGCTCGTCCGCGCCGCGCACCAGCCAGTAACTACGCCGGACCCCCGCGACGTCCAGCGTCCCCCGTTCCAGCGCACCGCCCGTACGGCTCCCGGCCCAGCGCTCGCGTCCCACCACCGCATTATCGTCCGGAAGGATCCTCAGGCGCGGCTGGCCGTGAGCGCGGCCACGGCTCGCTCCGCCGCGACCCGGACCCTGGGAACGACATCATCAAGGAGTCCGGCGACCGCCGGGAGCGCGTTGCCCACCCGGTACCGCGCGATGACCTTGGCCGCCATCTCCCGGACCCGCCAGGCGTCGTCGGCGGTGGCCTGGATGATCGCCGCCGTCGCGCCGTCGTCCCAGGCGTGCAGGAGACCGCGCGCCGCCCACACCCGCGGCCAGTACCCCTCCCGGCCGCCTTCGTGCCCACTCAGCACGTACTCGGCCGGTGGTCCGCCGAGGGCCAGGATGAGGCCGTCGTCGACCTCGCGGCGCTCCAGCAGGTCGATGCACCCGGAGACCACCGCTGACGTGCCCCGGCGCTGGCACTCCGCCGCGATGCTCTGGCGCGGTGTGGTCCATCCGCCGCCCGCCATGGGCCCAGTGTCTCACCCATGTTGATCTTGACATGAGCGAACGCGTGTTCGATATTAGACGAGATGGGGAGCACGCCTGCGGAAGTCAGGCGCATGTTGGCCTGGCCGCCTGCGCTTTCGGCGGTCGCTGAGGAACCCGGAACCGAACCTGGGCGTGCCCGGGCTGCCGGGGTCCGGAACGTTGCCGGTGCTGCCTGCGCTGCGGGAACTGCTGCCGCGGGGCGGGCTGGCGCGCGGGTCGGTGGTGTCCGTGGCGGAGTTCGGGTTGCTGGCCCTAGCGCTCGTGGCGGGCGCTTCGGCGGACGGCGCCTGGTGCGGGATCGCGGGGGTGCCCGAGGCCGGCGTGCTGGCCGCCGCGGGCCTGGGCCTGGACCCGGAGCGGACCCTGCTGGTCCCGGACCCGGGCGAGGGCTGGCCGCAGGTCGTGGCGTCGCTCCTCGACGGGTGCGAGCTCGTCGTGCTGCGGCCGCCCGCGCAGGCGCCGGCCCAGGTCCGGCAGCGCCTGGAGGCGACGCTGCGGCGCCGGCGCGGCGTGCTGCTCGTGACGGGGGACTGGCCGGGCGCCCAGGTCCGCCTGCGGGTGATCACCCAGGGCTGGACCGGGCTGGGCGACGGGCACGGCAGGCTCCGGGCGTGCTGCGCAGAGGTGCTGGCCGACGGGCGCGGGGAGGCGGCCATGACCCGGACCCGCTGGCTCTGGCTGCCCGCGGAAGACGGCAGCGTCGCCGCGGCCGACCCGGCGGACGTCCCGATCGCGGACATCCCACCCGCCGAGCCCGCGCGGATCCTGCGGGCGGTGAGCGCTGGGTGAGACCCTCCCAGCCCCAGCTCGCGCGCATCTTGCGGGCGGTGAGCACCGGGTGAAGACCATCCAGCCCGGGGCGGCGCGGATCATGGTCGTGCGCTGCCCGCAGCTGTGCGGGGCAGCGGACGCGCGGGCCGCGGCGCAGATGTTCGAACGGGTGGTCCACGCGGTGACCCTGGTCTGCCCCGCGGTGGAGGCGGTGGAACCGGGGGTGTGCGCGTTCGGTGCGCGCGGGCCGGCCCGGTACTTCGGCGGCGAGACCGCGCTGGCCCGCGAGATCATCGCCGCGGTGGCGGATCTCGGCCTCGAGCCCTGCGTCGGGGTCGCCGACGGGCTGTTCGCCGCGCGGCTGGCCGCCTGCGGCCCGGGTCAGGTCCGCGTGATACCGCCCGGCGGGTCGGCGGAGTTCCTGGCCCGGTACCCGGTCAGCGTCCTGGCGGACCAGGACCTGGCCGGGCTGCTGACCCGGCTCGGCCTGCGCACGCTGGGGGACCTGGCCGCGCTGCCGTTCGGCGACGTGGCCGGCCGGTTCGGCGCCGCGGGTGAGGCCGCGCACCGGCTGGCCAGCGGGGAGAGTTTCCTGCCGCTGGCGGTGCGCCCGCCGGCCGAGGACCTGTCGGTGGCCTGCGAGTTCGACCCGCCGGAGGCGCTGGCCGAGCCCGTGGTGTTCGCGGCCAAGGCGCTGGCCGAGCGGATGCACGAGGGCCTGGCCGCCCGCGGCCTGACCTGCGTCCGCGTGCAGGTGCGGGCCTCCTGGGCGGACGGGCGGGAAAGCCGCAGGCTGTGGCGGCACGACGGGTTCCTGTCCGCCGCCGCGGTCGCCGACCGGGTCCGCTGGCAGCTCGATGGCTGGTATCCCGCCGCGCACGACGGCGAGCCGGGCACCGGCGGGATCGCGGTCCTGCGGCTGGTACCGGATCAGGTCATCCGCGCGACCGGCCACCAGCTCGCGCTCTGGGGCGAGGCCGTGGTCAGCGACCAGGTGGCGAGGGCCGCCATGCGGGTCCAGGCCATGCTCGGGCACGCGGCCGTGCTGCGCCCGGTCCACGATGGCGGGAGGAACGTGGGCGAGCAGGTAACACATGTTCCGTTCGGGGAAAAGAGAGAGCCACGCCGCGCGGTGGCCCAGCCGTGGCCGGGGCGGATCATGGGCGCGGCGCCTGGGGTGGTGTACCCCTACGGCCGCGAGGCGGAGGTGACCGACGACGCCGGGCGCGCCGTCACGGTCACCGGGCGGTGCGTCATCTCGGCGGAGCCGGCCCGCCTGGTCATCGACGGGGATCCGGTGCGCCACGTCACCGGCTGGGCCGGGCCGTGGCCGCTGTCCGAACGCTGGTGGGATCCCGTCGCCGCGCGCCGGCGGGCCAGGTTCCAGCTGCTGACCGGCGACGGGCGCGCCTGGCTGGCGGCGGTACAGGATGGTCGGTGGCTGATCGAGGCCGGTTACTGGTGAGTCCGGGCCGTGGGCTGGGATAACCCGCCGGTCCCGTGGCGGGAACTCCAGCGGCGGATGTCCTGGCGCGCGGCGGGGCAGCGCCCGCAGCCCGGCGACCCCGGCGACCGCTCCGACCGCGCCGACCGGGCCAGCCCCGGCACCGCGCCGCCCACGGTCACGCGGCTGGCGCGGCGGCTGGCGGCCGGGGATGAGCCGTGGGCCGAGCTGCACTGCCATTCCTCGTACAGCTTCCTCGACGGGGCGTCCACCCCGGCCGAGCTCGTCACCGAGGCGGCCAGGCTCGGGCTGGAGGCGCTGGCCATCACCGACCACGACGGGATGTACGGGGTCCCGCAGTTCGCGCAGGCGGCGGCGAAGCTGGCGGGGCAGGGCGTCCGCCTGCGCACGGTGTTCGGCGCCGAGCTCAGCCTGGGGCTGCCGTCCGGGCAGACGGGCGTGCCCGATCCGGTCGGCAGGCACCTGCTGGTCCTGGCCCGCGACCCGGAGGGGTACCGGCGGCTGTGCGCCGTGATCAGCGCGGCCCAGCTGGCGGGCGGGGAGAAGGGGCGGCCGGTCTACGATGAGGGCGCGCTGGCCGGGGCGCACGACGGGCACTGGGTGGTCCTGACCGGGTGCCGCAAGGGACACGTGCCCGCCGCGCTGGCCGCCAGCGGCCCGGACGCGGCCGCGCGGGAGCTGGTCAGGCTCACCGGGATGTTCGGCCGGGACAACGTGCTGGTCGAGCTGCACGGCCAGCACGATCCGGGCGACGACGAGCGGAACGACGCGCTGGCGCACCTCGCGGACCGGGCGGGCGTCGGAGTCGTGGCCACCGGCAACGTCCACTTCGCGGTGCCCGCGCAGGCGCGCCTGGCCCAGGCGCTGGCCGCGATCCGGGCCCGGCGGAGCCTGGCCGAGCAGGACGGCTGGCTGCCCGCGGCGGGCACCGCCTACCTGCGCTCCGGCGCGGAGATGGCCGCCCTGCTGCGGCGCTACCCCGGCGTGGCCGCGCGGACCGTCGCCCTGGCGCGCGAGTGCGCGTTCGACTTCCGGGTCATCGCGCCGAGGCTGCCGGACTTCGGTGTTCCCGCCGGGTACACCCAGGCGGGCTGGCTGCGCGAGCTCGTCGCGCGGAAGGCGCCAGCGCGGTACGGGCCGCCCGGCGCGGAGCGGGTACCCGGCGCGTACCGGCAGATCGCCAGGGAACTCGACGTGATCGAGCAGCTGGAGTTCCCCGGCTACTTCCTGATCGTGCACGACATCGTCCGGTTCTGCGAGGAGCACGACATCTTGTGCCAGGGCCGGGGTTCGGCGGCGAACTCGGCGGTGTGCTACGCGATCGGCGTCACCAGCGTGGACCCGGTCTCGCACCACCTGCTGTTCGAGCGGTTCCTGTCCGAGGGGAGGGACGGCCCGCCAGACATCGACCTGGACATCGAGCACCGGCGGCGGGAGGAGGTCATCCAGTACGCGTACGACCGGTACGGGCGGGACCGGGCCGCCCAGGTCGCCAACGTGATTTCCTACCGGCCGCGGCTGGCGCTGCGGGACGCGGGCCGGGCGCTGGGGTTCCAACCCGCGCAGCTCGATGCCTGGGCGCGCCAGATCGGGCCCGGTCCGGCGATGGCGGGGGAGTCGCTGCCCACCGGCAGCCAGGGCGACCCGGACGGCGTCCCTGCGGCTGTATCGGAGCTGGCCAGGCAGATGCAGCGGCTCCCGCGGCACCTCGGCATCCACTCCGGCGGGATGGTGATCTGCGATCGCCCGGTGGGGGAGGTGTGTCCCGTCGAGTGGGCGCGCATGCCCGGCCGGACCGTCCTGCAGTGGGACAAGGACGACTGCGCCTACGCCGGGCTGGTCAAGTTCGACCTGCTCGGCCTGGGCATGCTGGCCGCCCTGCACGACTGCTTCGACCTGGTGAACGCGCACTACGGCACGGAGTGGTCGATGTCCTGCATCCCGCAGGAGGACCCGGCCGTCTACGACATGCTGGGCCAGGCCGACACGGTGGGCGTGTTCCAGGTGGAGTCCCGCGCGCAGATGGCCACCCTGCCCCGGCTGCGGCCCCGGCAGTTCTACGACCTGGTCATCGAGGTGGCGCTGATCAGGCCGGGGCCGATCCAGGGCGGCTCGGTCCACCCCTACCTGCGCAGGCACGACGGGCTCGAGGAGCCGGCGATGCCGCACGAGTCGATGCGCGAGGCGCTGGGCAAGACGCTCGGCGTCCCGCTGTTCCAGGAGCAGATGATGCAGCTCGCCATCGACTGCGCGGGCTTCACCCCGGCCGAGGCCGACCGGCTGCGCCAGGCGATGAGCGCCAAGCGGGCCCCAGAGCGCATCGAGGAACTCCGCCAGCGGCTGCTCGACGGGATGGCCGAGCGCGGCATCGGCGCCGAGGTCGCCGAGGACATCTACGAGAAGATCCTCGCCTTCTCCAGCTACGGCTTCCCGGAGTCGCACGCGATCAGCTTCGCCTACCTGGTCTACGCCAGCGCGTGGCTCAAGCGGTACTACCCGGCCGCGTTCACCACCGCGCTGCTGCGCAACCAGCCGATGGGGTTCTACGCCCCGCACAGCCTGATCAACGACGCGCGCCGGCACGGGGTGACCGTGCTCGGCGTGGACGTGAACGCCAGCGACGCCCTGGCCACCCTCGAGCCCACCGCGGACCCGGAGGACCCCGCCATCCGGCCCGGCCTGGCCAGCGTGCGGAACCTGGGCCTGGCCAAGGCCGAACGCGTCTCCGCCGGGCGCCCCTACCAGGACCTCGAGGACTTCGCCGCTAGGACCGCGCTGCCCGCCCCCGCGCTGGAGGCGCTGGCTACGGCGGGGGCGTTCGGCTGCTTCGGGCTCAGCCGGCGCGCCGCGCTGTGGGCCGCGGGCCTGGCCGCCTCGGTCCGCGAGGGCCAACTGCCCGGCACCGTCACCGGGCTCGACCCGGACGGCCCAGGCTCCGCGCCACCGCTCCCGGCCATGACTCCGACCGAGGTGACGCTCGCCGACCTGTGGTCCACCGGGACCTACGGCACCCACCCGGTAGCGCACGTCCGGCCCTGGCTCGCCGAGCGGCGGGTCCTCACCGCCTCGTCGGTCGCCTCCGCCCCCGCGGATACCCAGGTGGCCGTGGCCGGCCTGGTCACCCACCGGCAGCGCCCGCCCACCGCCCGCGGGGTGGTGTTCATCAGCCTGGAGGACGAGACCGGCCTGGTGAACGTCATCTGCCCGCCGCACGTCTGGGAGCGCCACCGCCGGATGGCCACCGAAGCGCCCGCGCTCCTGATCCACGGCCGGGTCGAGCGCACCGGTGGCGCCGTCAACCTGGTCGCCGCCGCCCTGCGCCCCCTCCGCGTCACCGCCGCCGTCCCCAGCCGCGACTTCCGCTGAACCCGGCGCCCAGTCTCTTTTTCACCGTCTAGGCCTGAGCCGGTGAAGGGCTCGCAGCTGTCGGCGGCAGGACACCGGCCGGTGGATGGGACATATCGAAACCTGAGCCAAAGTCCGCGGGCTGCGTCCAGCTCGCGACCCGGCTGAAGTCGACCGTCCCCCCGGAGAACTTGGCGCCGGCGAAGCCGACCGTCCCGCCGGGGAACTCGGCGCCGGTGAAACCGACCGTCCCGCCGGAGAACTCGGCGCCGGTGAAGTCGACCGTCTGGCTGGCGAACTCGGCGCGGGAGAAGCTGACCGTCCCGCCGGAGAACTCGGCGGCGTGGAAGAAGACCAAACCGCTGGAGGTGTCGGCGCCGGTGAACGCGGGGCCTTCGCCGGTGAACTTGGAGTGGAAGAACTGGACCTCCGCGCCGGAGAACTTGGCGCTGCTGAAATTGACCGGCCCGCCGGAGAACCCGGCGTGGCTGAAGCTGACCGTCCCGCCGGCGAACTTGGCGCCGGCGAAGTCGACCGTCGCCCCGGAGAACTTGGCGAGGAAGAAGTTGACCCCCGCCCCGGAGAACCTGGCGCCGGCGAAAGTGATCTTCCCGCCGGAGAACTCGGCGCCGGCGAAGGTGACCGTCCCGCTGGTGAACTCGGCGCCGACGAAGTTAACCGTCCCGCCGGAGAACTTGGCGCCGCTGAAGTCGCCGCCGTCGAAAACGACGCCGGCCAAGTCGAAGTTCAGGCCACACCAGGAGACGGGCGCGGTGCCGTTGAGATGTGCGGCGATGACCCGGATGACGGTGTGGCGGACCTCGCGGCTGGCCTGGAGGGCCAGCCGCTTCTCCATCGGAGCATCATCGCCGGGCACAGGTTCATAGGGCATACGCAGGTAGGCGCACAGCACGTCGACGCACGTCTGCCGGTGGTCCTGCCAGTCATCAGCCAGGCCCGCCATCGCATACACCGCGGCCAGCCGGACGGCTGGTGGCTTATCGCTACCCAGTTGCTCGGCGACCGTGTCGAATCGTTCGTTCAGGGTTCGAGTGCGCTGCTCTGCGAGCGTGCTGTCCAGCTGCCCGCTCTGCGCCTTCAGCCGGGCCAGCTCGATCGCGCGCTTGGCGGTGGTGTAGTTCTCGCCCGTACTGGCCATGCGCTCGCGGATCGCGGCCTTGTGATCGGCGTTCGTCATCGTTCGACCTCTCGTGCGGGACGCCCACGCCCGCCCGCCACGAAGGGAACACATGACGACGAACAACCCGCGCTGCCCCTGGGAGCACTTGTCCTCGTCGCTGACCTCGGCGTGGCGAGGATCGCTCGGAGAGCGGCAGGCGGTGCTGCCGCAAACCAGGCTATCTGATGCCCGGTGAGGCACGCGAGCCTTACCAGGCCGGGCCCGGTCCGCTATCGGCAGACCCCGGTGGCCAGCAGGTGGGGGCCGATGCCGAGTAGTTCGGGGACCCGCTCGATCGCGCGGGCGGCGTCGAGGATCACGGTGCGGTCGACGGGGTCATCCATCCGCTCGGCAAGGTCGCCGAGCAGGAACGCCGGGCCCTCCACGCTGACCAGGTCCGCCACCTCGAGACCCGCAGAACGCAGCTCGCCGCGCAGCTGCTGCGGCCGGTGACAGAAGCCGCTGAACGAGCCGGGATACAGGGGCGGCAGCAACCCCGTCCGCTCGACCTCCGGGGTGAGCTCGCGGAAGTGCGGGTACTGCTGGTAGAGCCGTGCCGCTAGCTCGCCGTCGAGACGCGGCGCCCAGCGGGAGATGGCGGCCGCGAAGACGGGGCCGCCCGGCCGGACCACCCGCCGGGCCTCGGCCAGCGCCCGCACCCGGTCGGCCCGCCGGCGCAGGTGGTACAACGGCCCCAGCAGCAGAACGGCGTCCACCGAGGCATCGTCCAGATCCAGGTCGCGCGCATCGCCCAGGGCCGAGCGCAGCCAGGGCGCGCCAAGAGCCGCGTCCTGGACCTGCCGGACGTGCAGCGGCATCAGGTCCCGGTGCTCGACCCGGTACCCGAGCCCGCCCAGCCACAGCGCGTACCGCCCCGGGCCGCCGCCGATGTCAGCGACCAGGGCGGGCGCGGGCGGCAGGCGCCGCAGGACGATCTCGGTCGTCCGGGCGAACTCCAGCAGTCCGGCGCGCCGTTCGAGCCGATCGCGTTCCTCGCCCCGCTCGTAGTGCTCCCGCAGCTCCGCCTCGTGCCCGTCTTGCATACGGTGCACGGTGGCACGAAAAGCGCGCAGCCGTCGACCCGTTTACCGGGAGGCCCGGCTCACCCTGGCATCGACCCGACCACAGCTCCCGAGCTGTCATAGTCCGTCCAGCTCAGCCGTTTCGGGCCGGTGCGCAGCTGGAACGCGAAGAGTCTCTGACCTTCCACCGTCACAGGCCGAACCGTCGCCCTGGTGCCATCGGGCTGGTTCACGGTGATCCGGGCCGTCGAGGCCGGCGCGCCCCCGCCGGCTACCGATAGGGTGCCCTGGGTCAAGGACCAGTAGCCCGAGCCCAGGCCAGAAGCGGTTGGCACGCAGGCGATCCCGAGCCCGCTGACCTGGATGCAGATGCCCCAAGGGCCCAGGTAGGCGGTGGCCGACCATGTGCTCCCGGTGATGGTGGGGCCCGAACCGATCCGGCCCGAAGCCCGGGCGAGCCCGTGCTGCCCGGGCGTGAGCCAGACACCGAAGTCGGCCGTCCCGCTCGGGTCGTTGAACGGGAACGCGGCGGCGATCTCGCCGTGGCGCGAGTACGCGGTGGCCTCGACGACCCCGGCCCCGACCGGGATGGCGAACGCGACCGCGCGGACGCCGTGCACCGCGACCGGGTGCAGGATGAGCGTGGTGCCGTTGTCGAGCAGCACCGCAACATACGTCACGTCGGCCCGGACCGCGCCGTACTGGACCTGGACCGGCCCGCAGGTGAGCTCGAAGAAGGAGACAGGCGCCGCGCCGTACACGGCCAGCGCGGTGCCGGGCAGGGAGGTCGCCTCCCCAGCGAAAGCCGGGCCGAGGGTCGTGAAGAACTGCCCGTTGCGGCCGGGCGCGCCGCTGCCCGGCTTGGCCGCGATGAACTGCCAGCCCTGGCCGTCGATGGTGCCCAGCGCGATCTCGCCAGGCGCCGAGTGCGGGCCGGGGGCCTGCACCGTCACGGTGTACGAGCCGCCCGGCGCCACGGGACCCGGCGTCGCCGGACTGTGCAGCAGAGCCGGAACGGCAAAGACCCCGATGGCCACCACCGCGGCCACGCCCGCCGCCACAGCCGCGCGCCGCCGGACCCTGATCGCCCGGCCCCGCCGGACCGCCCCGTCGATCGGGGCCGACCGCGGGGTGATGGCCTCGAAGGCCGCCTCCAGCCGCTCGTGCAGGTCACGCTCGTCGTCGATCATCACTGGAATTCCCCATCCACCAGTTCCGTGTCCTGCCGGAGCGTGGCCAGGGCGCGCGACGCCTGGCTCTTGACCGTGCCGACGGAGCAGTTCAGGGCGACCGCGGTCTCCTGTTCGGTCAGGTCCATCCAGTAGCGGAGCACGATCACCGCCCGCTGTCTGGGGCCGAGCCGCTGCAACGCCGTGATCAGCGCCGAACGCTCGTCGTACTCCCTCGTCGCATCGGTGCCCGCCGCGTGGACGACGCCGGACTCCGGTGGCGAGTCGGTCAGCCGTTCGGCCACCCGGTGCTTGCGGAACCGGTTCCGGTTCTGGTTGACCACGATCTGCCGGACGTACGCCTCGGGGTCACCGCTGCGCCTGACCCTCGGCCAGGACACGTAGGCCCGCGTGAACGCGGCCTGCGCCACGTCCTCCGCATGGCCCTGATCTCCGGTCAGCCCGTACGCGAGCCGGACCATGACCGGCCACCGGGCGCTCATGAACTCCCGGAACTCTCCGTCCAGCTCCGCGTTCACGGCTCACCCCCTCAACCGGGCAAGACCACCGGATGCCTGCCGGTGGTTGCATCAGGGCGCCGAGAACATTCTCCTGCTGCGGGGCCGAAGAGTCAGCGCACGCCGCGGGGACGGAACTGCACGCTGATGCGCGGGCCGACGGCCTGGGTGGTCTTCGGCACGGAGTGCTCCCAGGTGCGCTGGCAGCTGCCGCCCATGACCAGCAGGTCCCCGTGCCCGATCTCGTACCGGACCGAGCTGCCTCCGCCGCGCGGCCGCAGCAGGAAGGCCCGCGGCGTGCCCAGCGACAGGATCGCCACCATGGTGTCCTCGCGGCTGCCCCGGCCGGTCGTGTCCCCGTGCCACGCGACGCTGTCCTGCCCGTCCCGGTAGAGGCAGAGCCCCGCCGTGCGGAACAACTCGCCCAGCTCCGCCCCGTAGTGCGCGTTCAGCGCGCGCAACGCGGCGGTCAGCGCGGGGTCGGGCAGGTCGGCGCCCTCCGCGTAGAAGCACAGCAGCCGCGGGACCTCCACCACCTTGTCGTACATGTGCCGCTTCTCCGCCCGCCACGCCACCACCTCGGCCAGGCGGGAGAACACTGTCGCCTGACCCGGCCAGCCACCCGGGCCGGTGGTCGACCCAGGCGCCCCGGGCCAGCGGCGTCCGCCGCACCTCGCCCTCCAGCGGTCCGAGCACGGGCTCGCCGCCCGCGTCCAGCAGCGATTCCTGCATTGAAACACTCATGCGAACAGGCTACCACACATCCAAACTCATGTTCGAGTGAGCAATCGCCGCGCCGCAAGCGGGTCGGACGGAAGCGCCACCCGCTGCGTCGAGCGCGCCAGCAGCGGCACATAGCGCTCTCGCGGCAGCAGTTCGGCGCCGAGCGACCTGATAAAGGGGCTGTCCAATTGCGCGTCGATGAGGATGCCGCCGGCCAGGGCCAACCGGGCGGCCATGTCCGCTACCGCCACCCGGCCCGCGCCGGGGTGCCGGCTGAACAGGGAGTCTCCGCTGATGATCTGGCCGATGCCGATGCCGATCGTGCCGCCGATCAGGTCGCCGTCCAGCCAGACCTCGATGCTGTGCGCCCAGCCTTCCCGGTGCAGTTCGAGCAGGGTCCGCAGCAGCGCGTCGGTCAGCCAGCGCGGCTCGCGATCCGCGCGGCATTCCTCGGCGACCCGACCGAAGCTGACGTTGGCGGTCGTCCGCATGTCGCTTCGGCGTAGCTGTTTCCTGAGGTTGCGTCCGAGGTGGGCGTGACCGGCGCCGATCACTGGCCGCGGGTCGGGGGAGTACCACGCCACCCAATAGGGATCGTCCTGCCCGCCGCCCACCAGGCCGATCGTCCCGTCCGCCACCTGGTGCTCGTACCCCACCTCGTTGATGGTGCGAAAATACTCATCGGCCGCGGGAACCGGGATGATCCCTCGCCGGTACGCGCCGAGTACGCTCGTCGGGGCTCAGGTCCGCGCAGAACGCGACCGGGGTGTCACCGGACGAGCGGGTTTCGAGCGACTCCCAGTCTGGATAGCGGCTAATCGGCATGTGCAGGCCAGTCCGGTGCCTGGCGTTCCGCGCGCTGGGCAGGCCGCCGGGAATCCCGCGGGGCGCTCAGGTACCCCTGGGCGATCAGGCGCCCGATGTTGCTGTCGATGAGCCGGCTGTCGACCGGAGGGAAGACGATGCCGCTGCCCGCGAGGGCACGTTCGGTATTCGACCGGGTGTAGCGCGGGAAGGTGTGCTCGAAATACATCTCCGCGGGCGTGAACCCGGATCCGGGGTCGCGGTCGATGAACAGCGGCAGGAACGGCGTCATCGGGTGGGACGGGTTCTGGGCGGCATGTCGCAGCAGCTCGCTCACCCAGGCGTCGTACGGTATCTCGCTGACGCCGAACCCGTAGGCGCGCAGCCGGCCGACCAGGAACCCGAGCCGGGCGTGTTCCGGACTGGCCAGGTGATAGGTCCGCCCGTCGGCCTCCTCCACCGAGGAGATGTGCCGGACGGCCGCCGCGCAGATGTCTGCGGGGACGAAGTCGAGCGGCAGGTCGATGTCGGGAGCCAGGCCGGTGTCGGTGACGAACCTGATCAGCGCGCACATCTCGGCTGCGGTATTCCAGACGCCGGTCCGGCCGCTCCCCACGATGTCCAGCGGGCGGTAAATGGCGACGGGCAGGCCCGCCCGCGCGGCGTTCCTCAGCAACTCCTCCGCTACGAACTTGGTCTCCACGTAGCCGACGCCGAGGCGGTCGGCATGCGCGAGCGGCGTTTCCTCGGTGACCTCGCGCACGCCCATGACGCCCAGGCCGGCGAGTACCGCGGTGGTGGAGACGTAGTGGACCGGAATGCCCCGGGCCTCGGCGGCCAGCCGGATCACCTCACGCGTGCCCGTGACGTTGGCGGCTCGCAGCTCCTCGTACGGGTAGATGAAGTTCACGGCCGCGCCCGCGTGATAGATGACGTCGGCGTTCCGCGCGAGCTCGCAGAACTGGGCGGGGGAAAGGCCGAGGCGGGGCGAGGCCAGATCGCCTGGCAGCGGCACCACCCGGCTGGCGGGCAGGTCGGCGAGTTCGTAGCGGGCGGCAGCATCAGTGATGCGCGCCATCGCCTGCGCCGCGTCTGGCGCCCGGACCAGGCACCAGACCCGCGCGGTGGTGGCGGCCAGCAGTTCGCTCAGCAGGTGAGCCCCGAAGAAGCCGGTCGATCCGGTGAGGAGTATCTCCCGTGGCCTTCTCCAGTCCGGTGGCCCGTACCTCGGGTCCGCATGCAGGCGGCCCGTATCGCTGAACTCCGCCTCGCGGGTGAAGTCAACCGTGGCGTGATCACCGTGCACGGCGAGCCGGCCCGCGCGGGCGTCCTGCGTGGCCCGGGCGAACGCCCGCAGCGTCGGGTCGCGCAGCAGGCTGCGGGTGAGCGGGCGCACGTAGTGCGCGCTGATCCCGAACATGACGCGCGTGTGCGCCAGCATCTCAGCGGCCAGTAGCGAGTTCCCGCCCAGGGCGAAGAAATCGTCGTCAAGGCCGACGCGATCTGTTTTCAGCAGGTCGGACCACAGGTAGGTGAGCCCCGCCTGCACTGGCGTACCCGGCCCGGCCTGGTCATGCCGGGCCGGAGGGGTCGCGGGCGGCTTGAGGGCGTCCCTGGCTGGTTCTCCTTCCGGCGTGAGCGGCATCTGGTCGAGCGCGACGAACACGGCGGGGATCATGTAGCCGGGCAGACGCTCGCCAAGAAAGCGCCGCAGGTTAGTCGCGGTTGGCTCGGGGTGCTGCCCTCCCAGGTCACCCCGCGTGTAGTACGCGGTCAGTCGGGTGTCCCCGGGATCGTGCCCGGTAGCTACGACGGCCACCTGCCCGAGGCCCGGGTAGGTGGCCAGCACGCTCTCGATCTCGGCCGGCTCGACGCGGAAGCCGCGCACCTTGAGCTGGCGGTCGGCGCGCCCGGTGACTTCCAGGGCGCCGTCCTGGCGGTAGCGTCCGAGGTCCCCGGTGCGATACATCCTGCTGCCGGGGGCGCCGCTGCCGTCCGGCAGGAACCGTTCGGCCGTGAGCGCCGGGCGGCCCAGGTAGCCCCGGGCGACTCCGCAGCCGCCGACGTAGATCTCGCCGACCGCTCCGGTCGGCACCGGTCGCAGCGCGTCGTCGAGGACCATGATCCGCGCGTGCCTGACCGGCTTGCCCACCGGCACCGGGCCCTCCGGCGGTACGGGACGCGGCGAAGCGCTGACGTCGAACAGGGCCGAGGTGATGGTGGTCTCGGTCAGCCCGTAGGCGTTCAGCAGCCTCGCCCGGGGCGCCGCCCGCAGGAGCGCGCTGCAGTCCGCGGGATCCGCCATCTCACCACCGGTGATCATCAGGCGGACGCTCCGCAGCCGGCCGTCATCAGGCTCGGTTACCGCGAGCAGCCGGTGCCAGTACGCAGGGGTCAGGTCGATGACGGTGACCTGCTGGTGCTCGAGGTAGCGGAGCAGGTCGGCGGGAGCCATGGTGCCGGCCGGCGGCAGCAGCAGGGTCGCTCCGCTCACCAGCGCGACCAGGATCTGCTCGAGCGACGTGTCGAACGCCATGTCGGCCAGCTGCACTACCCGGTCCCGGGCGGAGATCCGGTACGAACGAGTCAGTGCGGTGATCACGCAGGCCAGGCTGCCGTGGCTGACCGCGACCGCCTTGGGCTCGCCGGTCGATCCCGAGGTGTGGATGGCGTAGCACAGGTGGTCCGAATCCAGGCTGACCGAGGGGGCCGTAGACGGCTGGCGCTCGAGCACGGCGGCAAGCTCGCTGAGCGCGAGCACCCTGGTTCCCCGGGGAAAGGGTTTCTTGGCCGGACGGTCCGTCAGGATCGCGATGGGGCTGGCTTCCGCGCATATCCGGGCCAGGCGGGCCGGCGGCAGCGACGGGTCCAGCGGCAGGTACCCGCTGCCCGCTTTCATGATCGCGAGCAGGCTGCGGATCGAGTCGGTACCGCGTTCAGCGTGGACGCCGATCAGGGTCTCCGGGCCGGCGCCCAGGTCCAGGAGGCAGCGGGCGAGCCGGTTGGCCGACTGGTCAAGCTCGCCGTAGGTCAGCTGCGTGCCCGCGGCGATGACCGCGACCGCGCCGGGCCGGCGAGCGGCCTGCTCGGCGAACCGCTCATGGACGAAGCGGGCCCCGTCCCCGATCGGAACGCCGGCCCGGACCTGGGCCGGGGCGATGTCCGGCCAGGCGTCCGCGATGGCGTCCAGGCAGGCGGACCGGGACATGACGGCCGACTGCCGTCGCCAGCCGGCCGGCGGGTGACCGGAGGCCCGCCACAGCGAATACTGGCCCGCGGCGTTGACGACGACGGTAAAGGCGTTCCGCGTCGGATTCCCCGGATCGTTCACGTGGCTCATGGCTGCGAGACCCCATTTGTCCGGATCATCCGGGGCGAGAAGTTTGACTTATCGCATTAATTCATGCCCACGGCGAGCCTCGCCGATACGCATCCGTCATGACCGAGTCGCCCTTCGTCACTGACGGGCAAATCGCCAGAATCTTCACACCGGAACCCTTAGGGTTAGCTCGCCCCAAACCCGCTGGCCCGCGCCGCAAGTGAGAACGCGCATACAGCGATACGCATATGGGAACAACTACAGTGCATTTCTGGGGCTAATGGTCACAGATGATATAGATGGGCATTGGGGGATCACGGTGCAAACGCGGCGGTATGTGCTCGGCGGCTATACCATCTGGATCGGCCTGCTCATCGGGGCGTATTACGGGCTGCACGGCCTCCGCGTGGAGGCCTGGGGCCTGATCGGCCTGAGCGGAGTGAGCGCCATCGTGGCGGGTGTGGTCATCAACCGTCCCGCCCGTAAGCTGCCCTGGCTGCTGCTGGCCGCTGGCCTGGCGAGCTTCACTGCGGGCCAGGTGAGCTTCCTGGTCTCGCAGCTCATCGGGACCCCGCTCCCGTTCCCCTCGTTCGCGGACGTGCTGTACCTGCTGACCTATCCGCTGGTCGCGGCCGGGCTGCTGATCTTCATCTGGTGTCGTACGCCCGGCGGGGACCGGCGCAGCGTGATCGACGCGCTGACCCTGACCGTGGGGCTGGCCCTGCTGTCGTGGATCTACCTGGTCTTGCCGTACGTGCACAACCCGGGGCTGTCCTGGCTGCAGAAGAGCGTCGCGATCGCCTACCCGCTCGGCGACGTACTCCTCCTGGCCATGCTGGCCAGGCTGCTCGCGCCGGGGACCGGGCGGGTCCGGTGCGTCCAGCTCCTGGCCCTGGGCGTCGTCGGGGCACTCGTCTCGGATACGGCGTACGGCCTGCTCGTCCTGCACGGGACGTTTCACAACGGCACTGTCGTCGACCTCGGCTGGGCCGTCTTCTACGGCGCGTGCGGCGCCGCCGCGCTGGATCCGACTATGACCGGGCTCGCCCAGCCGGTCACCCGGCTGCGCGCGGAGGTCTCGCCGGTCAGGCTGACCGTGCTCACGCTCGCCTCCCTGATCGCCCCGGCCGTGCTGTTTATCGAGTCGTACCGGTTCCGGGGGAGCAACCTGAGCGTGATCGCGGTGTTCTCCGCGGCCCTGTACCTGCTCGTGCTCTGGCGGCTGTCGGACGTGGCCGCCTCGCACCGCCGCGCGCTCGGCCGGGAGCGAGTGGTGCGCCAGGCGGGGGTATCCCTGGTGGCGGCGGTCAGCGTGGACCAGGTCGCGGCCGCGGTCAGGTCCGCGACCGACGCCCTGCTCGGCCCGGCCACCGCGAGCGGCGACCTGCTGCTCGCGGTGCGGACCGACGGAACGTTCCGCGCGCTCGCGCAGGCGTCGGCCGACCCGGCGCTGATGAGCAGGTTCTGTGAGCTGACCGAGACCTGGCTGCCCCTCATGACCGACTCCGCGCCGCTCCTCGCGCCGGTGACGAGCCTGCCCGAGCAGGCCAGGGCCCTCGTCCCCGGCAGTGACTGGATGCTGCTCTGCCCGCTCACGGTCAAGGACCGGCCGTCGGGCGATCCGCTCGTCGGGGTGCTCGCGGTGTTCGACGGGCAGCGCGCGCTGGCGGACCTGTTCGCGACGCTGGAGATCCTCGCGTACCAGGTGGCCCTCACGGTGGAGCGGATCTCGCTGCGCGACGAGGTGATCCGCCGGGAAAGCGAGGCGTACTTCCGGACCTTGATCCACGACACCTCGGACGTCATCTTGATCGTCGGCGACGAGGGAAGGGTCAGCTTCGCGACGCCCTCGGCCGCGAGCATCTTCGGTGACATCCTCGTGGAGGGCGCCTACCTCTGGGACCTCGTCGCGGACGGGGAGCACGACGACCTGGTCCGCATGCTGCTGAACCTGCGGGCCGGCGCGAGCCTCGGCTCCCGCTATGTGGACCGCCAGATCACCCGCCGCGACGGCGTGATCGTCCAGGTCCAGCTGAGGTGCAGCGACCTGCGTGACGACCCGACCGTCGCTGGCCTGGTGCTCACCCTGCGCGACGTGACCGAGCAGCGCAAGCTCGAATCCGAACTCAAGCACCAGGCCTTCCACGACGCGCTGACCGGCCTGCCCAACCGGCTGCTGTTCCAGGACCGGATCTCCCAGCAGGTCGCCGCGGCCAGGCGGGACGGCATGACGGCCGGCGTGCTGTTCGTCGACGTGGACGACTTCAAGATGGTGAACGACACGATGGGCCACAGCGTGGGCGACGAACTGCTGGTGGCCACGGCGGAGCGGCTTTCCGGCCTGATCCGCGAGGCCGACACGGCGGCGCGGCTGGGCGGCGACGAGTTCGCTCTGCTCATCGGCAACGTCGCGGACTCCAGCGCGGTCGAGACGGCGGCCGACCGCGTCGTCTCGGTGTTCAGCGAGCCGTTCGCGCTCGCCTCGGGCTCCGTGCTCGCCACGGTCACCGTCGGGGTGGCCACCACCGAAGACAGCGCCGACACCGATGAGCTGCTCCGGCACGCCGACCTCGCCCTGTACGCGGCGAAGGCCGCGGGCAAGCGGCAGTGGCGCCGCTACCAGCCCGTGCTGAGCGCCGGGCTGATCAAGCGGCGCGAGCTGCAGGCGGCGCTGGAGGAGGCCGTGGCCACCTCCGCGTTCGCGCTGGCCTACCAGCCGATCGTCATGCTCACCACCGGGGAACTGGCCGGGTTCGAGGCCCTGATCCGGTGGCCGCATCCGCAATGGGGCATGATGCTGCCCGACCAGTTCATCGCCCTGGCCGAAGAGACCGGCCAGATCGTTCCGCTCGGTTCCTGGGTGCTGGCCCGGGCCGCGGCCGACATCGCACGCTGGCGCCGCGATCCGCAAGACGATCCGCACGGGCCGTACGTAAGCGTGAACGTGTCGGCCCGGCAGTTCAGCGCCCCTGGCTTCGTCGACGGCGTGCGCCGGGTCCTCGGCTCGTCGGGTCTCGAACCGCGTGCGCTCATGCTCGAGCTGACCGAGAGCGTCCTGCTGCGCCGCGACGAGCGGGTCCAGTCCGACCTGATGCAGCTGAAGGCCATCGGCGTGCGGCTGGCCATCGATGACTTCGGCACCGGCTACTCCTCCTTCAGCTACCTGCGGGAGCTGCCCATCGACGTGCTGAAGATAGATAAGTCCTTCGTGGACGGGATCGCCATCTCCGCCCAGCGCCTGGCGCTCGCCGAGGGCATCGTCCAGATCGCGCGGACGCTCCAGCTCGAGGTCATCGCCGAGGGCATCGAAAGCGAGCTCCAGCGTGACCTGCTGATCTCGATGGGCTGCCACTTCGGCCAGGGTTACCTGCTGGCGATGCCGATGGAGGCGCGCCGGGCGGAGGCGCTCGCCCGGATCGGGTCGCACTCGTTCCCGAGCCTGCCGCGCCAGGCCCTCGCGCCCGGGGTGGCCAGGCCGGCGTTGCCGACTCCGGGGTAACCTGGCCCCGATGCCTGACCGGGAGATCGTCACCACGTCCGACCGGCCTGACCTCGAGGAGCAGTCCAAGGCGGCCGTGCTCCCCGGCTGGCCGGAGTTCATCTTCCACGACGCGATCAGCTCCGAGCTCATCCCGCGGGCGGCGGAGTATTTCCCGCGCTTCGACCTGCGAATCCTGGACGACGGCGAGGTCGTGGCCGGCGGCTGGGGCGTGCTGCTGGCGTGGAACGCGACGGCCGAGGGCCTGCCCGCCGGGTATGACGACGCGCTGACCAGGGCCATCACCGGGCACGAGCAGGCCGTCTCGCCGGACACGCTGTGCGTCATGGCGGCCGCCGTCCGGCCGGACCGGCAGGGCGCCGGGCTGGGCGGGTACGTCCTGACCGCGCTGCGGTCCCGGGCGACCGCGGCGGGACTAAACCGGATGATCGCCCCGGTGCGGCCGGTGCTCAAGAGCAGGTACCCGCTGATCCCCATGGCGAACTACGCCCGGTGGACGCGCGCCGACGGTGCCCACGTCGACCCGTGGATCCGCACCCACCTGCGCCTCGGCGGCGTGATCCTCGGGCCGGCCCCGGGATCGATGGTCGTCACCGGCACCGTTACCGAATGGGAACTCTGGGCCGGGATGGCCTTCCCCGAAACCGGCCGGTACGTGGTGCCCGGGGCGCTGGATCTCGTGGAGATCGACCGGGAGCGGGACCTCGGCACGTACGCGGAGACGAACCTCTGGATGCGTCACCTGTAGGCGGCCACGACGTCGGCCGCGACGCAGGCCAGGTCGGCGCGGACCTCCTCCGGCGACACCACCTCGACGTCTGCACCGAAGCTCAGTAGCGGCCGGGCCGCGGGCACCCCTGGGAACCGCAGCGGAACCACGACCCACTCACCGCCGGCCCCTCGCCGCCCGCTTCCTCCACCGGCCCGGCCAGGTTCCCCGCGCAGATCCGGCAGAACAGGTCCAGCCGCTCCCGCCGCACCCGGGCTACCACCAGCAACCCGGCCGGGCGGTCCTCGACCTGCCGCCGCAGCGACTCCCACACCTGCGCGAGCTCCACCCCGTCCCGGCGCCGCACCGGCTCGGAATCCACCGCCGCCGACGCGACCCGCGACACCCGGAACAGCCGCGGCTCGCCGTCGGAGTCCGCGACCAGGTACCAGGCCCCCGCCTTGCACACCAGCCCGTACGGGTCCACCACCCGCTCGCCCGCCGAACGCTGCCCGCTGCTGCGGTACCGCAGCCGCACCCGCCGGTCGGTGAACACCGCGGCCTGCAAGACGCCCAGCTGCCCGACCGCGTCCGGCGCCCGCATCCACCCCGCGGGATCCACCAGGATGCGCTGGCTGGTCGCCGTAGCCGCAGGCCGGAACGGCTCCGGTACCGCCCGCATCACCTTCAATATGGCCGAACGAGCGGCCGACCCGAGCCCCAGATCCTCCTGCGGGCCCCCGGTCGTGAGCACGAACAGGGCCCGCGCCTCGTCTCGCGTCAGCCCGGTCACGTCCGTCCGGTAGCCCGGCAGGAGGCGGATACCCCCAGCCCGACCTCGTTCGGCATAAAGAGGGACACCGGCCGAGGACAGCGCTTCCGCGTCCCGGTAGACGGTCCGGGGTGAGACCTCCAGCCGCTCCGCCAGTTCGGCGGCGGTGAGCTGGCCGCGGGCCTGGAGGAGGAGCAGCATCTCCAGCAGCCGGCCTGATTTCATGCCTCCTAAAATATGACGTTACCTGTCAGGTTTAGCTGTCAGGGTGGCCGCATGACGAACACCACAGATCCACGTGAGATCCACCAGCGGGCCGTGGCCCAGACCGAATCGATCGTCGCGGCGATCGTCCCGGCCCAGTTCGGGCTGCCCACGCCCTGCGCGGAGTACGACGTCCACGCGCTGCTCAGTCATACGGTCGGCGGCCTGAACCGGATCGCGATCGTCGGCGAGGGCGGCGACGCGCTGGCCATCCCGGCCCGCGCCGACGGGGTGCCCGACGACGGGTGGCTGGACGCCTACCAGGCCGCGGCCGTGCGGGTCAGGGCGGCCTGGGCCGACGACGCCAAGCTCGACGCGCTGTTCGAGGTGCCGTGGGGCAAGGTCCCCGGGCGGATCGCCGTCTCCGGCTACGTGCAGGAGATCACCGTCCACGGCTGGGACCTGGCCAAGGCCACGGGCCAGCCCACCGAACTCGACCCCGAGCTCGCGTCCTGGGTGCTCGCCGTGGCCCAGCGGATCCTGCCGCCCGAGCCCAGGGGAGGGGAGGAGATCCCGTTCGGCCCGGTGGTCCCGGTCCCGCCCGGCGCCGGCGTGTACGCGCAACTCGCCGCCTGGCTCGGCCGCCAGCCCTAGCCGGGCCCGCCGCTCACCCAGAGCGAGACGTGGGCGGGGGCCAGTGCCGCGTCAACGACGCTGGCCAGATCGGTCCGGACCGATTCCAGGTCCACGGCGTCCTGCAGTCGCGCCGCGAAGGCCGCCACGGTCTGGTCAGCGTCGTACCTGGCCCGGTTGAACCGCCGGTCCACCACGCGCTGCACCCGCCTGCGCGCGGGGCTGAACAGCGCCGCCGCAGCCAGGGTGGCGGCGGCCACGGCCACCGTACTGTGCACCCGCAGCACCTGGGTGGCCAGCAGGACCAGCCCCGTGTACACCCCCACCAGCAGCCCGGTCACGATCGCGTACGCCAGGGTCCGGGAGATGATCCGGTCGATCTCGTACAGCCGGTACTTCAGGATCCCGACGCCGATGCTGACCGGCAGCGCGGCGACGAACAGGAAGGCCACGTCCCTGGCGACCCGGCCGGCAAGCTCGTCGTTCGACGGGCCGAACGCGATCAGCACGACGCCGACCAGCGCGATGACCGCCCCGGCCATCAGCCACTTGAGCTGCTGCCGGCCCTCGCCGGCCGAACGCCGCCAGCTGAAGACCTGGCGGGCCACGAAGACGGGCCAGAACAGCGGAACCACAGCGAACACCGGCGACGTGACGCCGGCCAGCACGCCCAGCGCACCGGTGGGGTTGCCGGGACCCGTGTAGTTCCCGTTCACGTCTACCTGGATGTGCTGCCCGGCGATGCTGCCGGCTTGGTCGGCGGCGATGCCCACCGCGGCCACAATGGCCACGGCCAGGTACAGCCACAGTATCCACGTCCAGCGCCGGGTCAGGCGCCCGTCAGGGAAAAGCAGGATGACGAGCGCAACGACGAAGAGCAACGGCGGCCCGAGGCTGCCCCTGATGAATACGGCGGTCTCGCCCAGGGGCAGCCGACCGTGGTGCATCCGATAGTCCAGCACCGCGTACAGGCCGCTGTCGACCACCGCGAGGACGGCCGCCGCCACGCCGAGGAGGAGCCAGCCCTCCGGGTTCCGTGGCTGGCGGCGGGCCACGAGCAGCCCGAGCAGGCCGGTGCCTAGGGCGACCACCACCGCGGCCCCGTCGCGGGAGACCTGCACGTCGCGGGTCAGGGCCGTCAGGAGCACCCAGGCGGCCAGCAACGCCAGCCCCAGCCCGCCGAGGCCCGCCGCCACCACGGGCGAAGCCAGCTTGGGCCAGCGGCCGGCCGCGCCCGGCCGCTGGCCCTGCTCGGTGGTGGTACCCCCCACGAACCCGACGCTACTGCAGCAGCGTTACGGCAAGCGTTACGCCCACCACGCCTCGAGTAGCTGACCGTTAGATAAATACGGCGAGCAGCCACTAACGCGGCCCTCGCCGCAGAGGCGCCGCGCCATCCCGGGCTCAGCGGGCGCCGGGGTGGTCTCCAGATTCCCGCTGACCTCATGGACCACGTTGGCGCACCGGTCGCTCATGAATTCGACTTGATCAGATTTTTGCGGGAGGATTCGGGCTTGCGGGAGGATCCGGGGGATCAGAGTGCACCAAATCCTCCCGAGAACCCGTATCCTCCCGGAGAATCCTGGGGGTGGACGCACCAGGAGTACACAGGGCATCACCAGCCGCGCGAACGGAGAACCGCCCGGCCTAAGCCCCAGGGTCTCGAGCTGCCGATTCATCAAACGCTCACTAGGACAAGTCCGCTGCCCGCGCCCGCAGCCCAGATTCCTTCCTGTCCGCACGTTTTAATTCGCTGCTACGATTACGTGCGTGGAACTTGAGCTAACGGAGGTCGGTCGTGGCGAATATCGGCTCCGCGTCCAGCAATTGCGCGGCGTGCGGACGGGTGCTTCCCGCACAGCAAGGGCCAGGTAGAGTCCGTATCTACTGCAACGCGTCATGCCGTAGCGCAGCACGTCGGATCCGCCAGGCCGCCACCCGGGCCGTACCGCCCGAACGTGATGTCAAGATCAACTTGACAAATCTTAGTCGTGAAGGAAGCCTTGACAACGTGCCAACCGGGACGCCCGCGGGGAACCCGCCAGCGCTGAGTCGGGTCATCGGCGCGGCGCGGGTGGCCCTGGATGACGTGCCGCCCGACGCCGCGCTGACGCCGCTCGGCGCCGTCGCGGTGGTCCGGTCGCTCGCGCGCGTCGTCGAGGACGGGATGCGCGAGGCCGTACAGGCGGCGCGGCAGGCGGGTCACACCTGGGCGGAGCTTGGCGACCTGCTGGGCACGACCCGGCAGGCGGCGTTCCAGCGGTTTGGCCGCCTCCTCGACCCGAGAACAGGAGCCCCCATGGCCGACGCGATCCTGCCGGGCGCGACCGGACGGGCGGCCACCCTGATCGCCGACGTGGCCGAGGGGCGCTGGGAGCAGGCGCGGGCCGGCTTCGACCGGCGGATGTCCGAAGCCCTCGACGCGCAGCGCCTGGCCGCGGCGTGGGCTCAGGTCATCGGGACGGCCGGCGCGTACCAGGGCATGGGCGAGCCGGTCGCCCACCAGGCCGGTGATTACACAGTGGTGGACATCCCACTACACTTCGAAGCCGCCGAGCTCACCGGGCGGGTCAGCTTCTCCGGCGCCGGGCAGGTCGTCGGCCTGTTCTTCCTGGACAAACCCTAAGGAGCCAGTCATGGCCAAGCTGATCGTCGACGGCCCGGACCTCGTCGTCCAGATGTCGTCGCTGGAAAAGCTCGGCGCGCTACGCGGGGACGTCCGCGTCCCGCTCAGCGCCGTGCAGTCGGCTGAGGTAGAGCCGCACCCCTGGGGCGCCCTGCGGGGGATCCGCGTCGGGACCGGGATCCCCGGGGTCATCGCACTCGGCCTCCGGCGCTTCGCGCACGGCCAGGACTTCACCGCCGTGGTTGGCGGCAAGCCAGCGGTCCGGGTCGACCTGAGCCAGGAGTCCCCCTTCGCCCGGCTGGTGGTGTCGGTCAACGACCCGGACAGCACCCTAGCCGCGATCCGCAGCGCCACCGGGATGTGACCCGCCATGACGAGATTCCAGCACCACCCGCGCCACCCGCCCAACCCGCACCACCCGCCCAAGCCGCGCCGCCCGCCACGATCCCTGGCCGCGATCCTGACCCTGGCCGGCCTCGGGCTTGTGTCCGCGTGCAGCCAAGCCAGCACCAGCACCACCCCCTGGTACGCCCGTCCTGGTCACCTGCAGCAACGCCGACTTGCAGGTAACCTGCGGCGAGGTCCACCACCTGCTCGCCGGGCTGGCTGCGGGCCAGGCGGCCACGGACTTCGTCCAGCTGACAGGGGTCGATCACGTGCTCAAGGAGGATCCGACCGGCTCGGCCGCCAACTACGGCCAGCCGCGGCCTTTCTCCCCCAGCTGCAGCAGGCCCTGCGCCTGTTCGTCAAGCGGTACCTGTAGAGGGAACCGCACCAACCCTGCCGGATCACGGCCTGGCCGCCGGGCTGACCACTGAGCCTCGGCTCGAGTCTGATCTGATGGTCCGGGCCAGCCGCGCCAGCCGACGCCTCCGGAAGATCTTGGTAGATCGGTGCCTGGCGGAGATAAAGGCGCCGGATGGACTCGTCCCGTAATTACGTGAGTTGGCGGCGTGTCGCGTGACATCATGCGGTAATGGCGGATGCGGACTTGGTGGGGCGGATGGGCCCGGAGCTGGAGCGGCTGCTGCCGCTGCTGGATGAGCGGGCACGGCGGCTGGTGCTGGGCGCGGTGGCCCGGGCGGCCGGCGAGGGCGGGACGGCGGCGGTGGCGGCTGCGACCGGGGCGTCCTGGCAGACGGTCGCGAACGGCGCGGCGGAGCTGGCCTCGGGGGACAGCGCGCCGCCGGGGCGGGTACGCCGCCCGGGCGCCGGGCGCCGGGCGCTGGCGGATCAGGATCCGGGGTTAGTCCCGGCGCTGCGGGCGCTGGTGGAGGAGTCCACCCGTGGTGACCCGTGCTCGCCGCTGTTGTGGACCACGCTGTCGGTGCGCGATATCGCGGGCGAGCTGGCCCGGCAGGGGCACCGGTGCGGGAAGAACGCGGTCGCGCGGCTGCTGGCCGCGCAGGGGTTCAGCCTGCAGGGCAACGCCAAGACGATGGAGGGCAGGCGGCACCCGGACCGAGATGCCCAGTTCCGCCATATCAATGAGCGGGCGACGGAGTTCCTGGCGGCCGGCGACCCGGTGATCAGCGTGGACACCAAGAAGAAGGAGCCGGTCGGCCAGTACGGCAACCGCGGCCGGTGCTGGCGGCCGCAGGGCGAGCCGGTGCGGGTCCGCGACCACGACTTCCCCGACCCCGGCCAGGGGGTCGCGATCCCGTACGGGGTCTACGACGTGGCCGCCAACGCCGGGTTCGTCAACGTGGGCACCGACCATGACACCCCCGCGTTCGCGGTGGAGTCGGTCCGCCGCTGGTGGGACATGATCGGCAAGGACCGTTACCCGGGCACCCGGCGGCTGCTGATCACCTGCGATGCCGGCGGCTCCAACGACCACCGCAAGCGCGCGTGGAAGGCGGAGCTGGCCAAGCTGGCCGCGCAGGCCGGGCTGGAGATCACCTGCTGCCACTTCCCGCCCGGCACCTCGAAGTGGAACAAGATCGAGCACCGGCTGTTCTGCCACATCTCCCGCACCTGGCGCGCCCGGCCGCTGGCCAGCCACCAGGTCATCATCGACACCATCGCCGCGACCACCACCGCCGCCGGGCTCACCGTCACCGCCGCCCTCGACATCGGCAGCTACCCTCCCGGGGCCGAGGTCAGCGACGAGCAGATGAAGACCCTCGAGCAAACGGTCATCACCCGCCACGCCTTCCACGGCGGCTGGAACTACACCCTCGCGCCCGTCCCCCGCCCGGCCCCCGGGCCGGCCCCGCCCCGCCCGCAGCCAGCCCATGGCTGCAGACGCTGACGCACCCGGCACTGACCGGCATGCCCCGGGCCGGCCTTCGACGACCTGGTCGCCGCGCTGGAACTCCCATCCGCCGCCGCCCGCGAGCAGCGGCTCCACCTGACCCGCGGCAAGCCGCGCACCAAGAACTCCGGCCGGCCCGGCAAGCTCACCCTCGCCGCCGCCGTCACCGCCGCCATCTGCCAGCACCGGCTGGGCATGCCCTGCCGCCTCCTCGGCCCGCTGCTCGGCACCGGCCCGTCCACCGTCAGCCTCGCCACCCGCCGCATCAGGCCGCTGCTGGACCAGCAGGCAGTCACCCTCACCCCCGCCACGACCCGGATCACCAGCCTGGACGACCTGCACCGCTACGCCGCAGCCGCCGGCATCACCATCCCCGCGCCGACCCAGCCGCACACGCCCCCAGAAAGCACGTTACAGGCCCGCCACACACCGCAAACTAACCTTATTTCGGGACGAGTCCTATATGACGCCTTTTCTTCCGTCCGGCGCGGATCTTCCGCCGTATCCCAGGCTGACGATCCATCAGAGGGCGCCGGGCCACGTCGCGCCTCGAAAGCGCCGAGCCGGGGGTGGCCACCAAGGGATGATAGGACGATGACGTCCCGCCTGAGCCCGGCGGACCTGGCGGCGGCCAGGAACCGCACCATCCCGGACGTGTTGCCCGAGCCCGGAGCGGATTTCGCCGTGCTGTTCTGCGGGATCAACCCCGGTCTGTACTCCGCCGCGACCGGATGGCACTTCGCGCGGCCGGGGAACAGGTTCTGGCCCGCCCTGCACCTGTCCGGGTTCACCCCGCGCCTGCTCGCCCCCGCCGAGCAGAACCTGCTCCCCGCCCTCGGGCTCGGCATCACCAACCTGGTCGCGCGCGCCACTGCGCAGGCCGCCGAGGTGGACGACATCGAGCTCCGGGCCGGCCGCGAGCACCTGGCCGCCCTGACCCGCAGTCACCGCCCGCGCATCGTGGCGATAGCCGGCGTGACCGCCTACCGCACGGCGTTCGGCCAGAAGGGGGCTACCACGGGACCGCAGCCCGACCGGCTGGGCGATGCGCGGCTGTGGGTCCTGCCGAATCCCAGCGGCCTGAACGCTCATACAACTGCACCCAAGCTCGCGGAGCTCATGCAGGAGATGCGGGAGGCCTTGAGGGAGTAGCGGCGTCTCCCGCGCAGAAGAAATGTCACTCGCGTTCAGTAGCGTGGCGACAGCGCTCGACCGTCGAGCGCAGGTACTAGGAAGCTGAGCGTATGGCTCCGTACAGGGTCACCTACAAGGACGGCCGGACCCAGGAGGTTGAGGCCGACTCCTATGGTCGCCACGGCGACAGGTACGTCTTCGTCCACGACCGCGACGAGATCCTCAACCTCGCGGCCGACGCGGTGGAGAGCATCGCAACTGCGGACGTGCCCGAGGCCGAGTAGCGGCAGGTCAAGGTCGGCGGGCTTCGCCGCGGTCCGCGCCGGCGTGGGCTGAGCTGGGGGCGGGGCATGCCGGGATCGTGGTGTTCCCTGGCGACCAGACCCCGGCACGCCCCTCGGTTACGGCCCCCCTTGACCGGCTCCCTCCGATATGAGGACGGGGCCCTGCCGGCGCCAACGCTTTTTTGGGAAGATTTCTCCTGCCATGGCAGACTCACCAGACTCACACCCGGACGACGACGGCACCGAGCCCGATCCCCGGTTCACCTTCGCGAACGAGCGGACCTTCCTGGCCTGGAGCCGGACGGCGCTCGCGCTGGTGGTGGCCGGGCTGGGGATCATCCAGTTGCTCCCGCCGTTCCCGGGCGTGCCGTGGGGCCTGGCACGTCCTGGGCGTCCCGCTTATCGTGTTCGGCGCGATCGTGGCGGTGACCGCGTACGGCGAGTGGGGCAAGAGCCAGCGGGCCATGCGCCAGGGACAGCCGCTGCCCAGGTCCGTCATGCCGAAGATCCTGGCCGGACTCGTCTGCCTGATGGCGATCGTGTCCGCCGTCGTGGTCCTGGTCTCGGCCCTGCGATGACCGCCCCCGGCGGGCTGCCCGACATCGACCCCGGCCTGGCCCGGGAGCGGACGCAGCTGGCCTGGACCCGGACGGCGATCTCCTTCGCGGCGGTCGGCGGCGTGGTCCTGAAGAAGGAGGTCATCCCCGGCCTGATCCTGCTGTGCCTCGCCCCGGCGATCTGGGCGGTTGGCCGCCGGGCCTACCAACGGCCGGACCGGCTCAAGATCGTCACCGGCACGATCGTCGCCGTCAGCCTGATCGCCCTGGTGGTGGCGTTCACCGCCTAGCCGCGACCCCGCCCAGCCGCGACCCCGCCCAGACGCGATCCCGCGACCCCGTCGCGCCGTGCGGCCATTCACCGGCGCGGCGGTTACGCCGGGATGGCAGGCTAGCGAATTCCCGCGTGTCGCTCGTGGCAAAAACGGCGCTGTCGGGCAGAATGAAACAAGGCCCCCCCCATGTATGAGATGGAGGGGGCCTCGCCAGGTTCCGCGCACCGGATCGGCCAGTCGCCCGACTTCCCCGATGCTCGCACCAGTTCGTCCAGTTTCCTGGCTTCCCCGATACTCGCCCCGGATCGGCCAGTTTCCTGGCTGCCCCGAAGCTTCGGATCCACCCGCGAGGGCCAGGCACCCGCTCGGGATACCGGTTTCCCGGCCTCCCGCACGTCCCCCGAGTTGCCCCGGGAGTGGTGCCCGTTTCTTGCGGTGAAAGCATTTCTACCGGCCTCGGCGAGTGCCGCGCAAGAGCTTTCCCTAATTATTTTTGCTCTTTTTTAAATCCACATGCTATCCACAGAAATCTGGCAGTTATCCGCACGTAGCGGCGTTTTTCCACCGGATAATTAACAACTAATCCACAGGTCACAGGCTGTAACGCGCAGACCACGGGAATAGCAAATTACTCGCCGCAATCGCCATTCTCGTGGTTTTCCGCCCGTCGTCCCGATACCGCCCGATCGCGCCGTATTGCCGCCCGACGGCCGTTCATCGGCCCGGTGTCCCGAACGCGGCGACAAGCGGCCTGGGCCACAGCGCTACCGCCCGGCCGAGTCCTGCGCCAGCTCGGCCACGTACGGCGTCTCATCGCGCCAGGCCGCGATCTGCTCCGGTCGGCCGTACTCCGCCAGGTACCACGCCACCCGGTCCTTGACGTGGTCCCACACCAGGACCGGCGGGAAGCCTGGCCCCGCGGCGAACGGCGCGAACGGCGCGAGCGGCTCGACCACCGTCTCCAGCGCCGGGTAGACGAACACGGCCGTTGACCGTCGGGTCTCGGTGCCGCCCGCCAGGACCCGGTGCCGGCCCGGGCGCAGCCGCCCCCCGGTCCACCGGGCGAGCAGGTGCCCGGAGAACACCTGCAGCGCGCCGGGGATGAGCGGCACGCGGTTCCAGTCCCCGTCGGGCCCCTGGACCTGCAGCCCTTCGTACTCGCCCTGCTGCGCCAAGATCGTGACCGCCGAGTCGTCCGCGTGCTCGAGGAGCAGCAGCTTGTCCCCGACGTCCCCAGCGTCCCCAGCGTCCCCAGCGTCCCCAGCGGAATCCTCCTGGTACGTCCAGGTCGGGTAGTCGTTCACGGTCAGCCGATAGTGCGGCACCCGCCCCAGGCCGAACGTGTCCTCCGGCAGGCCCTGCGCCCGCGCGTACAGCCCGAGCATGCGCGCGGCCAGCCCCCGGCACGCCTCCATATACCCGAACGCCGTTTCCCTGAGCCCCGGATCATCCTCCGGCCAGGTGTTGGCGTGGGCGTACAGGCCCAGGTACTCCGCGGGCACCCCCGCCGCGCTGGCGTCCGGTATCCCGTCGAATTGGGCCACGTTGAACCGCTCGAGTTCGAGGTGGCCGAAGTCGTCCGGCCACTGCCGCCAGCCGCGATAGGGGTGGGGGCTGGCCAGCCTGGCCTTCTCCGGACGCGGCAGCGCGAGCAGCCGGGCCATCCGCCGGTTCAGGTCGTCGGTTAGGTCCTGCGGCACGCCGTGGTGCACGACCTGGATCGCGCCCAGGTCTTCGGTCCCCGCGCGTATCGCGTCGAGCTGCGCGCGGTCGCCCGCGCTGGCCGCCTCGAGATCGATCACCGGAATCGCTGACGTCATCGGCCCGGTTCCCCTTCCGCATCGGCCGGGGGGCTAACCCCCCCTTCCGAATTCGGGGGCTAGCACCATCGGAAATGTCATACCTCGTCCCTACCGTATGAAGGGTACGGGGATGCTTAACGGGGAATCGGAGTGCCGCACATGACTGCCGTCGTACGCGCGGAGCGTGCCACGAGGACGTGGCTCACCGGGGCGACCGGCCTGCTGATCGTCGCGGCCGCCTTCGTCATGATGGCCTGGGCCGCGCCGTCTCCAGCGCACGCGAGGCCGCAGCACCAGCCCGCGCTCGGCGTGATCGCGTCGATCACGTCGGTCACGGCTCAGCTGGAGTCCCAGGTATGGGCGGGGGCGGCGGGTTCGCCAGCGTGGAGCCCCGCAGTACGCACACTGAGCGAGGACCGACCGTGACCTGGGCACCGGCGCGCTGCGGCGGGCCGCCCGGCGCAGCGGGCTCGTAGCTGTCGATCTCCGGCTGCCACTGCGTGCCCGCCCGGGTCACCGGGATGGAGAACCCGATCGGCTCCCACCACGCGTTCACCAGGACGAGGAAGTCGTCGTCGACCAGCGGGTGTCCGTCGGGGCCCTCGTCGGGGTCGTCCGACCCGTCCAGGTAGATGCCGAGCGCCAGCGCGTTGGGGTCGGTCCAGTCCGCCGGGGTCATCTCGGCCCCGGCCGGGGTGTACCAGCCCAGTTCGGAGGCCTCGGCGCCGGTGAGGAACCGGCGGCGGCGGAACACCGGGTGGGCCCGCCGGAACGCCAGCAGCCGGGTGGTGAAGGCGAGCAGGTCGGTATCGACCGCGGACCAGTCGAACCAGGAGGTCTCGTTGTCCTGGCAGTACGCGTTGTTGTTGCCGCCCTGGGTCCGGCCGAGCTCGTCGCCGCCCAGGAGCAGCGGCACGCCGAACGACAACAGCAGCGTCGTCAGCATCGCCCGCGACTGCCTGGCCCGCAGGGCCACCACCTCCGGGTCCGGCGTCGGGCCCTCGGCCCCGCAGTTCCACGACCGGTTGTCGTTGGTGCCGTCCCCGTTGTCCTCGCCGTTCGCCTCGTTGTGCTTGGTGTCGTAGGAGACCAGGTCCCGCAGCGTGAACCCGTCGTGCACGGTGATCAGGTTGACCGACGCGGTGGGCCTGCGCCCGTCGTCCCCGTACAGGTCGGCGGAGCCGGCGAACCGGGTGGCGAACTCGCCGAGGCCGCCGATCTTCTGGCTGCGCCAGAAGTCGCGCATGGTGTCCCGGTACTTCCCGTTCCACTCGCGCCACAGCGTCGGGAACTGCCCCAGGTCGTAGCTGTCCATCTGCCCGACGTCCCACGGCTCGGCGACGAGCTTGGCCTGCGACACCACCGGGTCCTGCGCGATCAGGTCGAAGAACGCGGAGACGGTGCTGAACCCGCCGTCCTGGCGCGCCAGCGCGGCCGCGAGGTCGAACCTGAACCCGTCGACGTGCATCTCGGTCAGCCAGTACCGCAGCGAGTCCATGATCAGCCGCAGCGCGACCGGGCTCCCGGCGTTCAGCGTGTTCCCGGTCCCCGTGGTGTCGTAATAGCGCCCCGGGTCGGCCGGGTCGAGCCGGTAGTACGCCGCGTTGTCCAGGCCGCGGAAGCACAGCGTCGGCCCGGACGGCCCGCCCTCGGCCGTGTGGTTGAACACCACGTCGAGGATGACCTCGAGCCCCGCCCGGTGCAGCGCCCGCACCATCGCCTTGAACTCGGCGACCTGCGCCCCCGCCTGCCCCGAACGCGCCGCCGCGGAGTACGCGAGGTGCGGCGCGAAGTACCCGATGCTCTGGTAACCCCAGTAGTTGGTCAGCCCCCGCTGCAGCAGGAAGCTGTCCGGCACGTACTGGTGCACCGGCAGCAGCTCCACCGCGGTCACGCCGAGGCTGGTCAGGTGCTCAAGGGCGGCCTCGTGGCCCAGCCCGGCGTAGCTGCCGCGCAGCTCGGCGGGCACCCCCGGATGACGCATGGTGAAGCCCTTGGCGTGCACCTCGTAGAAGACCGTGTCCGCGTAGTCGCGCCGCAGCGGCGCGTCGTCCCCCCAGTCGAACGCCTCGTCGACCACCAGGCTGAGCGGCACGTGCCCCGCCGAATCCAGCGCGCTCGGCGCGTCCGCGTTCGCCGCGTCGAACCCGTACACCTCGGGCCCGAACGTGACCTGCCCGCGGACCGCCCGCGCGTAGGGATCCAGCAGCAGCTTCGCCGGGTTGCAGTACACCCCCCGGCCCGGGGCCCACGGCCCGTGGACCCGGTACCCGTACGCCTGCCCGTACCCGGCCCCCGGCACGAACCCGTGCCAGATTCCGCCGTCGTAGTCGGGCAGCCGGACCCGGGTCTCCCCGCCGCCCGCGTCGAACAGACAGACCTCCACGGCCTGCGCCACCCCGGACGCCACCGCGAAGTTGATCCCGCCGTCGCGCGCCGTCGCCCCCAGCGGCGACGGCCGACCCCGAACCGCATCCGTCACGCGCCATACGTTACCCACCCCGCCCAGGGCCCCCACGTCCGCCCGCCCCGTTCGAAATACCTTTGCCAATCGTCTATGAGTTCGATATACTAGGTTCAATCTGCAAAATCATTATTTGGCCGAACGGACGGTGGTGCATGCTCCGCGACCCGTTCCCCGCTTCGGAGGGTGACGTCCCGGGGCCTGGCGGCCGGGAGCGCGACATCTGGCCAGGGGACGACTGGGATCCCGAGGCGGCCATGGACGCGCGGATCGCCGCGGTGGACGAGGGCCGGTACGAGCTGCCGCCGGAAGGACCGGTCGAGGGCCTGTTCGTGTGCCTGCCGGCCGAGGACACGGACGTCGCCGGGTTCGCCAGCCACGGCGCGATGGAGACCACGCTGCCCGGCCCGCTGCTGGCCGCCGCGGTCCACGCCATCACCGGAGAGGACGGGCAGGGGCTGGCCGCCCTGTCCGACGATCAGCTGATCGGGGTCATCGCCGCCGCCCGGCGGATGGAGGCGCGGACCGCCTGGACCCAGATGGCCGCGGTGCGCGAGTTTGCCGCTCGCCGGCCCGCCTCCCGGGACCGCGGCCAGCGACCGGAAGGCGCCAAGGGTGCGGCGTTCAGCATGTTCGCCGCCGACGAGCTGTCCTTCGCGTTCCACCTCACCCGGCAGTGCGCGGAAGGTCAGATCGCCTACGCGTGCCTGGTCGCGGAGCGGCTGCCGCAGACCTTCGCGGCCCTCGCGGCCGGCCTGATCCATCCGGTTCACGTGCGGATCATCGAGGACGTCACCCGCGTGCTGACGGCGGCCGACGCCGCGCGGGCCGACGCGATCCTGGCCGAGGCGGCGCAGTCCAAGACGTTCGGCGAGCTGCGAGCCGCCGCCCACCGCCTGGTGCTGCGGCTCGACCCCGACGCCGCGCGCCGCCGCAAGGAGGCCGCGCGGAAGGAAGCGCACGTCCGCCGGTTCCGCGAGGAATCAGGAAACGCCGGGATGATCGCCAGGGAACTGCCCTCCGACGAGGTCCTCGCGTCCTGGCAGCACGTCGATCAGCGAGCCCATGACCTGCGCGCCGCGGGACTGCCCGGCACGCTCCGGGAACTGCGAGTCCAGGCCTACCTGGACCTCCTGCAGGAGCGCGACAGCCGCGCCGGACCTGGCGGACCGACTGGCCCGCCAGGCGCAAACGGTGACGGCGGCGGGGACGGGAGCGGCGGCGGCGGTCCGGGCCGCGGACCGGCCAGAAGCCCGGACCCGGGCCCGAGTATCGCCGCGCAGGTGACCATCACCGTGCCGGCGGGGACCGCGCTCGGCCGGGGTGAGCTGCCCGGGGAGATCGGCGGGTTCGGGCTGCTGGACGCCCTAGCGACCAGGGACCTGATGGCCGCCGCGGCCCGGCACCCGGACACGAGGTGGTGCGTGACCGCGCTGCACCCCGACGGGACCGCGGCCGCGCACGGCTGCGCCGCGGGGCGTCACCTGATCCCCGAGGGCCGCGCGGGCCCGGGTCCGCCAGCCGACCAGGTCCAGGATCTGCTGCGAAAACTCACCGATCGGCTGACCTCGATCGCCCGGGGCCACTGCGATCACTCCCGCGCCGAGACCGGCTACAAACCCAGCCGCAAGCTGGAGCACCTGGTCAACACCCGCAACGCCCGGTGTTCGGCACCCGGCTGCGGCCGCCCAGCCGCCCGATGCGACAAGGACCATACGGTCGCCTGGCTCAACGGCGGCCTGACCTGCGAATGCAACCTGGCCCCGCTCTGCCGCCATCACCACCGGTGTAAACAAGCCGAGGGATGGCACCTGGAACAACCCGAACCGGGCGTCCTGATCTGGCGGACCCCCTCTGGACGCCGCTACACCAGCACCCCCACCGAATACCCGATGTAGCCGCCACGAAAATGACATGCGGAGCCGTTCCGCTTGCCTGCATCATGCTGGTGGGAGGTGTCGGCGATGACAGAACCGCAAGACCCGGCTACGACGAGCGGTGACCGGCTCCGGGCGGGCCACGCCGACCGCGAGCAGGCGATCGAGGTGCTGAAGAACGCGTTCATGCAAGGTCGGCTCACCGGGGAAGAACTCGGCGCGCGAACGGGCCAGGTGCTCGCGGCGCGGACTTACGCCGAGCTGGGCGCGGTCACCGCCGACATCCCAGGCGCATCCCGGCTGGACGGCCCGAGCGCCCTGGCCCGAGCCGAGGTGCCGGGCCCGCCTGACCTGGTCCGCCGCTGGCCGCTGGCTAGGGCCTCCGTGAAGTCGGGCTGCTTCCTGGTCATCGCGGCCGCTGTCGTGCAGTCCGGCAACATCATCGCTAATGGGGACTACGGCGCGGCGACCGGCTCCTATCACGCCTGGATTCGCGTGCTGAATGCCCTGGCCCTGGCCCTCGTGGTCACGGCCCTTGTCATCCTGGGACGCGGGGCGGCCGCCTCGGTGAAGCAGCGACGCTTCCGTAAGCACCTGCCGCCCCGGCCGGAGCCGGGCGGCCACGCCCTGGCTGCCGCACCACGCGACGGCGTCGGCCATGACCTGGTCCCTCCCAGCCACCGCACCGACCAGACCCGCGCCGACCTACGGACTCGCATCTCCACCACCCCCGCCGCATACCCTGTCTAGCCGCGGGATAGCCAGCCCGACGGTATCGGCGTTACGCTTCCCGCATGCTCGTGGGGAGGTGCCGTGACGGCAGGGCCTGGCGTTAACGCCGCACCCGGACAACGCCCGGATGACGGGCCCCTCCGCGCGTCCCACGCCGACCGCGAGAAGGTGATCGGCACCCTCAAGGACGCGTTCGTCCAGGGTCGGCTGACCGCGGATGAACTCGACGCGCGGGTGGATCAGGTGTACGCGTCGCGGACGTACGCGGAACTGGCCGAGGTAACCGTCGACATCCCCACCGTAGCCAGGGTTCCGCGCGACCCGTGGCGGGCGACGAAGACCGCCTGGGTCGTTGTTTACGCGGTGATCTTGCCCGGGCTCATCACGCTGGCGGCCCTCCCCGGCGGGCCTGGTCCTCTCACCGCCACGGAGGTGCTCACCTACACCGGGGTCGTCTACGCCGTTTTCTGGATTCTCGGCCTGTCCGTGATGATCGCCTCCCGTCTCGGGAAGCGCTCAGCTGGGAAGTCGCCGCCGCGGTCGGCACCCGGTGTCGGCCCGTGAGAGCGCCCGCGTCATGACCGAGCCCCGAAGCGACCTGGCCGTAGACGCCGTAGACGCGGGGCGCGACGAACTCGTGCCCGTCTATCGCTTTCAGGTGATCAGCACGCTCAAGACCGCGCTGGGGCAAGGCCGGGCTGACCGAGGATGAATACGACGAACGGGTGGGCCAGGCGGCGGCCTTGGAGTCTCGTGCTGAGCTAGCCACGCTCATCGCGGACCTTCCCGTCGGCCGGATGAACGCTCCGGCCAGGCCGCCGACGAGGAAGGACGTCCGGATCGGCGTCGGCGTGATCATCGTCGCGGCCGGCGTGATCGCGGCCATCGTGCTGACGAACCCCGATAACGGCGGGGCGTTCGCGCTGTTTATCCTCGCGGCCATCACCGTGCTGGTGACCCCGATCGTCACGGTAGGCATGATGGTCGACGTACGGCGCCAGAAGCGGCCGGGCGGGCGGCTGCCGCCGGGCTGACGGGCTCGCTAACGCGGGACAGCCCAGCCTGACCGGCTCAGCGGTCCATCAGCGCGAAGACGCCCCACCCCAGGTACTCGCGCCGATACCGGACATGGCGGGCGGGGTCGCTGTCCAGTTCCGCCCGCAGCTGCCCCGCCAGCTCGTCGCCGGGGTTGGCGTCGAGCCACCGGCGGATGTTCAGCCACTGCGCGGCGGTGTACCGGTCCCAGCTGTCCTGGTCGGCGAGGACCATCTCCACGACGTCGCAGCCAAGCTGACCGAA
Source organism: uncultured Actinomycetes bacterium (assembly GCA_963795795.1). Lineage (GTDB taxonomy): Bacteria > Actinomycetota > Actinomycetes > Streptosporangiales > Streptosporangiaceae > Palsa-504. Next base: position 324,391 of record CAWCJS010000016.1, read on the forward strand.
GGATTCGATCAGCTCCGGCAGCGGCAGCCACTGATCGGCCCCGATGCCGTCGCAGCCCTCGACGGTGGCCTGGTCGGGCGGCTCGCGGCGCCAGTACGGTTCGCCGATCAGCATCAGGCCGCCGGGGGCCAGGCTGCGCCGCAGCAGGTCGACCGTGCCCGCGACGCCCCCGCCGATCCAGGTCGCGCCGACGCACGCGGCGATGCCGACCGGCCGGTCGGCGACGTACCCGGACGCATCGCCGTGCACGAAGCTGACCCGGTCGGCGACGCCGAGCTCGGCGGCCCGCGCACGGGCCGAGGCGACGAACACCGTGCTGAGGTCCACCCCGGTACCGGTCAGCCGGAGGTCGCGCGCCCAGGTGCACAGCAGCTCGCCCGTACCGCAGGCCAGGTCGAGCACGGAGGTCCCGGGCGCCGGGCTCAGCGCCCGGCCCAGCGTCGCCAGCTTCTCGTCCGTGAACGGATTGTGGATGCGGTGGCTGGCCTCGCGGATGGTGTAGTGACGCGGAATGTCCACACCGCTACCTTAGGCTGCGAGGTGTGTCGTACCTTGCCGCCGCCGAGCGGACGGGGGAGTGGCTGCTGGCCACCGCCGAGCGGAGCCCGGAGGGCTGGTGCTGGCCGGTGCAGCCCGGCGTCTCCGCCGACGTGGAGCCCGGGCTGGGGTGGGGCACCGCGGGTCCGGCGCTGTTCTTCGTGGAGGCCTTCCGCACCACGGGGGACGAGCGCTGGCTCGCCGCCGCGCGCGAGGGCGTCCGCTGGATGGAAAACCATCTCGGCCCTTCCGCGGAGCAAGAGGCGGGCTGCGGGCTGCTGACCGGAGTCGGCGGCTGGGTGGTCGTGCTCAACGAGCTGGCCGACGCGGCTAATGACGAGCAGGCCCGCCATCTGGCGAAAACCGTCCTCGGCACGATCACGGCGAAAACTTCGGTCACCGACACCGGGGTGCACTGGCACGACCTGACCGAGATGCTGTGGGGCACCGCGGGCATCGGGTGCCTGATGTTGGCTCCGGGCGCCGATTACCTCGGCTCGCAGGCCCTGGAACTGGCCGAACGCGCCGGAGACTGGCTCCTGGCCCAGGCCGAGAGCGCCCCCGCGGGGATCCGGTGGTCGCTAGGCCCGGCGTACGAGGCGCGGTACCCCGACCGGAAGCGCCGCTTCCCGAACTTCGCGCACGGCACCGCCGGCATCGGTTTCTTCCTGGCCCGCCTGGCCCAGGTCACCGGGGAGGCGAGGTTCCTCGACGCCAGCCTGGCCGGGACCGAGTGGATCATGACGACCGTCCGCACCGATGACGACACGTGCGCGGCTTACCACCACGAACCCGACGGCACGGAGCTGTTCACGCTGGGCTGGTGCCACGGTCCGCCCGGGCTCGGCTGGCTCTTCCGCCAGCTGGAACTGACCACCGGCGAAGCCACCTGGAGAACCTGGCTCCGCCGGGCCGCCCGGGCCGACCTGCTGAGCGGGATCCCCACGCGCCGGGCGCCCGGGTTCTGGGACAACGTCGCCCGCTGCTGCGGCTCGGCCGGGGTGGCCGAGTTCTTCCTGGACCTGCACCGCCTGGAAGGCCGTCCGGAGGACCTGGCGTTCGCCGTCACCCTCGTCGACGACATCCTCAGCCACGCGATCGAGGACGAGTCAGGGATGCGGTGGTCGAACTACGAGTTCCGGCGGCCTGACCCGGACCTTCCGCCGGAGACCAGCTACATGCAGGGGGCCCCGGGCATCGGCTCCACGCTCCTGCGCCTGCACCGGCACCTGGCCGGGGACGCGTGGAGCGTCCGCTGGCCGCACGCCCCGTCCTGGACCGAACGCCCTTAGCCCCGGCCGTTGACGAACGCGAGGATCTCCGCCAGACCCGGCCGGTACCCGTCGGCCGTGTCGACCTCGATCTGGGGCGCGTCGATCGCGACCCGGTCGAACGCGGCGTGGCCCAGGCGCTGCGTCGGGTCGTACCCGGCCGAACCATCCACGTGGGCCCGGCGCAGCGGATTGTCCGCCCGGCGCCTGCGGATCCGCTCCAGCGCCACGTCCGCGTCGACCACGCAGTGCACGATCCGGAGCTCGGCCAGGAACCGGAGCGGCTCCAGGCGGGGCCGCCACACCGTGTCCTGGAACGCCGCCTCGGCCACGGTGGTCACCCCGGCCCGCAGCAGCAACTCGAGCACGCCGAAGAACACGGGCAGCGTCCGCGCGGTCAGCTCGTCGCCCACGGCCGGGACGAACCCCGGGCTGGCGTGCACCATCCCTTCCTTGATCTCATCCCGGCTGATCACCGGGCACCCCACGGCCTGCGCCAGCGTGTGCGCCAGCGTCGTCTTGCCGGCCCCGGCCGGGCCGCTAACCACCACCAGCGTGGGAAGACCGGTCACGCCACCGAGTGTAGGGACAGGGCCAGTTGACCCGGCAGGCCACGCGAGCCACCATGGGGGCAACGGCGCGGTCTGACGCCGAGCCCGGCGGCCCTTCCCCAACAGGGCCAGGTCAGGGGCGAAGGGGGGCACACTCCCGGACCTTCCACCTGCATGGCGAACGGACGTCTGTCATCGGGCCGGCCCGGCCACGGGCGTTGGGGTGGTCACCGAGACGGAGGTTGTTCACCGTGCCGCAGAACAAGGATCTCAAGCGACTCGTCCGCGCTCGCATGGCCGAAACCGGCGAGCACTACACCCAGGCCCTCGCCCACCTGCAGGCCCTCGCGGACCTCGAACCGCTCCCAGCGGCTTGGCATGTCACCGGTAGCCGGGCCCCCGACTACGAGGCCGGGATCGTCCCCGGGATCACCTACCACGGGGACCGCGTGGCGCAACTCCGGCTGCGCTCGACTATCGCCAAACCCGACGGCTTCGGCGCGCTGGTGCAAACCATCGCGGCCCCCCGCTACCTGGGCCGCCGCGTTCGCTACAGCGCGGCGATGCGGACCCGCGAGGTCACCGACTGGGCCGGGCTCTGGCTGCGCGTTGACGACCCCAACGGAACGCTCGTAATCGACAACATGCAGGACCGGGCGCTGCGCGGGACCACCGACTGGACCGAGGCCGCCATCGTCCTCGACGTGGCGGAGCAAGCCAGGCGCCTGCTCTTCGGCGCGCTGCTGAGCGGCGCCGGAGCAGTGGACCTCGCCCGGCTGCGCTTCGAAGAGGTCGGCGAGGACACCCCCGTGACCACCACCATCACCATCGCACCGCTTCCTGACGAGCCGCAGTCCCTCGACTTCGGCTCGGCCCGCTGAATCGGGGGAGCCGTGGACGAAGAACTGCAGGCCGAACTGCTGGCCCGCCGTGACGAAGATCAGCGGGTGCGCCAGATCAGTGGCCCCGCGGGGAGGCCCCGCCCTAGCAGGCGCGTCCACGCTAGCCGCCTGGCTGGGCCGGCGCTGTCGGCACCGCGGCCGCCGGGTTACCCTGAGGCTGCACGTGCTTGTCGGGAGGGCGCCGGTGGTGACAGGACCAGGAGGCCACAAGTACGTGCCGGACCGCCAGCGCCTGCGTCTGCGCGCGTCCCACGCCGACCGCGAGCAGGTCGTCGACGTGCTCAAGGTCGCGTTCGTGCAGGGCCGGCTCACCAAGGACGAGCTGGACGCCCGGATCGGCCAGGCGTTCACCGCCAAGACCTACGCTGACCTGGCCGCCGTCACCGCCGACCTGCCGCCTAGCCCGCCCGCGGCCCCGCGGCGCCCGCAGCGGGTCAACGTCGAGGTGGCCGTATCCCTGACGATCTTCGCGATCTCGATCCCGGTCGCGCTGCTGCAAGCCGGCTACCTGACCGGCAGCGCCGGGCTCGTCAAGCTGGCCGCCTTCGTGGTCTGCGTTGATCTGCTGGCCCTGCTGGCCGCCGTGGCGCAGGTCCTCGACTCCCGGCACCGCGCACGCGCGGCCCGGCGCCGACGGGGACCCGAGCGCCCGCCGGCCCACTCGCCCTGAGCCCGCCACCATCCGGGTGTCATAATGACGGAATGTCACGGAGAGTCATAACCCCGATCGTGGTCACCGTCGGCGTGATCGCCGGCGGCACCGCGGTCGCGCGGCTGCTCGGTTACAAGCTCGGCACCAACGTTGTCGTCCGGTGCCGCCAGGGTCACGTCTTCTCCACCATCTGGATCCCCGGCGTCAAGCTCAAGGCGCTCGACCTGGTGGTGGCCAGGGTCCAGCGCTGCCCGGTCGGTCATCACTGGAGCCTCGTCGTCCCGGTCCGCGAAAAGGACCTGACCGAGGGGGAGCGGGAGTTCGCCAGGCAGCACCACGACGTGCGGATTCCCTGACCCCTCCGGCCCGGGCATAAGCTGGCTGAGGCACCGCCGGCGCGAGAGCGGGTGAGCCATGCGCGAACTGCCCGGCCTGTCCCTGGCCTCCGCCGGGGCGGGCCGCACTGGGGGAGCCGGGCGGGTGGCCGCGGTCGCTGTGCTGCTCGCGGTCACGGTCGCCGGACTCCGCGCGCACGGCACGTTCTCGCGCGCGGCGCACTCGGCGGCGACCGGGGTCACCGGATCCCTCCTCGCCATCCTCGTGGCCACCGGCGAGGGCATCGCGGTCGTCGCGTTCATCCTCGTGCTCGCCATGGCGCGCCCCGAGCGGAAGAAGAAGCCCGACACCGACGAGCCCCCGCGACCTCCCTTCCCGTGGTGGGCGAAGACCCTCGCCGTCCTGGTCGCTATCGCCGTGATGATCACGCCGTTCGTGGTGCTCTTCTCGAAGAAGAGCAAGAGACAAGTCGCCCTGCAGCCGCCGGCCCAGCGGGGCGTGGTGCCGACCGGCGCCGGCAAGCTGGCTGGCCACGCCCCGAGCGGGGGGTGGCCGGTGATCGCCGGGATGGTGATCGCGATCGCCGTCGTGGTCGCGCTGACCGTGTGGTCCCGGCGCCGGCGTTCGGCGGGCGGGCCGCGGGACTGGTCCCCGCGCCTGGCCAGGTTCCTGGACAGCCTGGCCGCCGGGCAGGACGCCCTGAGGACCCATGCGGATCCCCGCGAGGCGATCATCGCCTGCTACGCGGCGATGGAGCGCGGTTTCGCCGCCGCGGGCTCCGCCCCGGCCGATGCGGACACCCCCGCCGAGGTCCTGGCCCGGGCGGCCGACGCCGGGATCATCCGATCCTCCTCACCCGAGGTGCTGACCGGCCTGTTCCGCCGCGCCAGGTACAGCGCGGAGCCGATGACCAGCGCCGACTCGGGCGCGGCGGCGAGCGCGCTGGCCCAGATGCGCGCGGACCTGGAAGCAGGCCTCGAACCGGGCCTGGAGCGGGGCCTGACCGCCGACCTCGAACCCGGCCCGGCAGCCGGCCTCGAACCCAGCCACGGAGCCAGCCATGGAGCCGACCGGTGAGCCGCGCCCGCCGCGTGATCGGTATGGGCGCCGCCGTGATCGGCGTCGCCGCGGCGATCGGCGCCGGGTACGCTGCGGCCGGGCCGACGGGCCTGGTCGACGCGGCCGCGCTCACCACCCTGGGCGTCCTGGTGCTGGCCCGGGGGCTGGTCCGGGATGAGAAACCACGGGCCGTTCGGGATAAAGGTCACCGGCGCGGCCTGCTACGGCGGCCGGCGGTCCGGGCGGCGGATTTCCCGGCCTACGCCTCGATCGCCTCGGACCTGGAGTGGGCGCAGATGTCGCGGCGCCACTACGAGCACGGCATGCGCCCGCTGCTGGTCAGGCTGGCCGCCTCGCTGGGGCGGCCGCGGGCGGTGGCCGACCTGGCCGGACCGGGGAACGCCCTGGATCCGGACGGGCCGGGCGTCACCCTGGCTACGCTCGAGCGCATCGTCGCCAGGCTGGAGGGAGAACCGTGACGGACGTACTGACCCGGACGGTCGCGGACACCGCGCGGCTGGCCGAGCGGGTCCTCGCCGAGGTCGAGCAGGTCATCGTCGGCAAGCGGGACACGGTCCGGATGGTCCTGCTCGGCGTGCTGGCCTCCGGCCACATCCTGATCGAGGACCTGCCCGGGCTGGGCAAGACGCTGCTGGCGCGCACGTTCGCGACGGTCCTCGGCCTGGAGTTCACCCGGGTCCAGTTCACCCCGGACATGCTGCCCGCCGACCTCACCGGCGCGATGGTGCTCGACCTGGCCACGGGCGACGCGGTGTTCCGCCCTGGTCCGGTCTTCACCGGCCTGCTGCTCGCCGACGAGATCAACCGGACCCCGCCGAAGACCCAGGCCGCCCTGCTCGAGGCGATGGGCGAGGGCCAGGTCAGCGCGGACGGCGTGACGCGCCCGCTGCCCCGGCCGTTCGTGGTCCTGGCCACCGACAACCCCATCGAGTACGAGGGCACCTACCCGCTGCCCGAGGCGCAGCTCGACCGGTTCATCGCCCGGCTCAGCCTCGGCTACCTCGACGCCGACGGCGAGGCCGAGATGGTCCGCCGCCGCCTGGCCCGCGGGTCGGCCGCCCCGGCCCCGCTGCAGGTTACCGACGCCGAACGCCTGCTGGCCATGCGCGAATCCCTGGAGTCCGTCCAGCTGCACCCGGACCTGCTGGCCTACGTGGTCACCCTGGTCAACGCCACCAGGGACCACCCCCAGGTCATGGTCGGGGCCTCGCCGCGCGGCACGCTGGCCGTGGTCCAGCTGGCCCGCGCGCACGCGGTGCTGGCCGGGCGGTCCTACGTGACACCGGAGGACATCAAGGCGGTCGCCGTCCCGGCCCTCGCGCACCGCCTGGTCCTGCGCCCGGAGATGTGGGTGCGCCAGGTGACCGGCCAGGACGTGGCCACGGAGATCCTGACCCAGGTCCCGGTGCCCAGAAGCACCACATGAAAAGACCTCATTTTCCCCGAACGAGCGGTGGTTCCCCTCCCGCCTCCCCCACCGAGCACCCGGTGGCAGAAAGCGCCGTCGAGCCCGCGGCTCCGGCGGGTGCGGAGGCCGCTGCGGTGGCCGACCGCCTGGGGCCGGTGCGCTGGATCCCGTCCCCGCGGTCACGGAACCTGGCCACGGCGGCGCTGCTCGCCCTGGTCGCCGCGATCGTGACTGGTCACTCGGGACTGGTCCTGCTGGCGGCGCCGGCGCTGGCCGCGCTCGCGCTCATGCCGCGTCGGCCGCGAACCGGGGAGCTGGCCGTGGACGTGACCGTATCCGGGTCGCGCTGCTTTGAGGGCGAGGACCTGACGATCACCGCGACGGTCGGCCCGGGGCCGCTGGACGAGGTCACGATCCAACTGGAGGCCGCGCCGCAGGTCTCGCTGGCCGACCCCGGGCAGCGGACGCAGACGTTCCTAAGGGGCGCCGGGCCCGGGCCGTCGCGCGCGCGGTGGGTGGTGCGCCCCGACCGGTGGGGCCAGTACTCGCCGGGGATCGTCCTGGTGACGGCCCGGTCCGGCTTCGGCGGGTTCCAGGCCCTGCTCCCGGTTTCCCTGGACCCGGTGGAGGTGTTCCCCCGGCCGGTGCGGATGCGCCCCCGCCTGGTGCCCGCCGAGCTGCTGCGCCGGATCGGCGAGCATACCGGCCGTGCCGTGGGCGAGGGTGTCGAGTTCGCGGGCATCCGGCCTTACGTGCCCGGTGACCAGCTGCGCGACGTGAACCGGGCGGTGAGCCAGCGGCGCGGCCAGCTGCACGTGAACCAGCGGGCCGCCGCGCGCGCGGCGGACCTGGTGGTGATGATCGACGCGTTCGGCGACGCCGGTCCCGTCTCCGAACGGGCGGTTGACCTGGCCGTGCACGGGGCGGCCACGCTGGTGACGGCCTACCTGGGGGTCAGCGACCGGGCCGGGCTGGTCGTGCTGGGCGGGATGCTCCGCTGGCTCGGCCCGGCCTCCGGTGACCGGCAGTTCTACCGGATCGCCGAGATGATGCTCGCGGCCCGTTACGGCAGCTTCGTCACCCCCGACGTCGGCCGGATCCCGCGTACCGCGCTGCCGCCGGGCACGCTGGTCGTGGTGTTCTCCCCGTTGCTCGACCCGCGCGGCTTCGGCGCCCTCACCGACCTGCGCAGGCGCGGGTTCCCGCTTATCGTGGTCGACACGCTGCGCGACGAGCCCCCCGGCCAGGACGGCCCGCCGAACGCCCGCCTCGCGTTGCGCCTGTGGCGCCTGGACCGCGCCGCCACCCGTGCGTCCCTGCGCGCCCTCGGCATCCCGGTCCTCGCCTGGCCCGCCGGAACCGAACTCGACGGCGTACTCGCCCCCCTCCGCCAGCCGCCCCCCGGCCAGGGCCGGGCCACCCGCGCCCTGGCAGCCCGCCGATGAGCCCGCAGCCCGCCACCCGGCGGGGCCCGTCCATGAGCCCCGACTCCGCCACCCGGCGCGACCCGTCCATGATCACGAAAGGTTTGGTATCGAAAACAAATACCAAAGTCTTCGCGGTCATGAAAACCCGCGCGAGCACCGCGGTCGCCGCCGCGCTGGGAATGCTGGTGCTGGCGTGGCCGCTGGCGTGGGCGCCCGCGTGGGCGTTCGTGGCGACGGGCGCCGGTGTCGTGGCCGTGCTGGGCGCGGCGTTCACCCCGGTGGACCAGGGACGGGGCTGGCCCGCGATCGCCGTGGCGGCGGCCGTCCTGTCCTGCGCCTACTCGCGCGCCGGGACCACCGTCCTGGCGGCCGAGGGGGTGTTCATCCTCGCGTACCTGCTGGCCGCCGACGCGCCCGCGGGGCTGACCCGGCCGGGTCGCTGGCTCCGCCGCCAGGCGTTCCTCGTCATCGGAGGCCTGATCGGCACCGGCGCGGTCCTGGCCGCGCTCGCCCTGCACCGGACGGCCTCCGCGTGGCTGACCGTGGCCGGCCTGGCGGCCGCGGTCGTCGCCTACCTCATCGCGCTGCCGTCCGCGCGCGGAGCCCGGTCGCGGTAGTGCGCATGGTGAGAAGCGCCGGCGTGCTGACCGCGCTGCGCCCGATCGCTGCGGCGCCGGGCTCAGACGTCGATGTCCAAAGACGCGGCATCCGGGCCGGTCATCGTCTCGGGTACGGAGATGCCCAAGCGCTGGGCGAGCGCGCGCGCCCTGACCAGCAGGGGGTGAGCGTCGCCGAGCGCCGGGTGGCCGTGGGCCAGCGGGGTCCGGTCGAGCACGGGCTCGAGCAGGTCCGCCGACTCACCGGTGTCGCCGGTCACGGCACAGCGGACCGCCTGGTCGTAGCGCGCCGTCAGGATCACGGGATGACAGGGGTCGATCCCCCCGGAGACCAGGTCGGCGACCGAGCGGAACGATCCGGCGGCGCGGCGGGCGTCGCCCAGCCGGTCCGCCGCGCGCCCGAGCAAGACCAGCGTCCAGCCCCGCGTGGGCAGCGTGGCTGCCGCCGCGGCCGCGGCCTCGGCCTCGGCGAGCTTGGCCAGCGTAGTCAGCGCGCCCGCGAAGTCACCCCCGAGCAGGGCGACCTCGCCGAGGGCCCGGTCGAAGTCCGCTACGAGCGGATCCAGGCCAATGCAGAGCGGCCGGTCGCCGAGCCGCTCCCGGTCGGCCAGCAGGGACGCCATCGCCTCGTCGGTGCGGCCGAGCCCGCCGTGGGCCAGGGCGAGCAGGCGCCGCGCGGTGTAGCCGAGCCGGAACGAGACCCGGTCACCGAACCAGTCGGTCACGGCGGCCTCCTCGGCGAGCAGGTCCAGCGCGGTCCGGGGGTGCTCGAGCACCAGCGCGGTCCTGACCAGCCAGAGCAGGTCCTCCTGGACCCGGTAGGACGTGGGCAGGAACCGGCCGCGCCGGGATTCGGCGGCCTCCTCCAGGTAACGGCGCGCGGGGACCGGCTGCCCGGCCGCCAGTAGCGCCTGCCCGAGGACGAGCCGGGCCTCGGCGACGTCGGCGTGGGCGGGATCCCCCAGCCGGGCCTGCCGGTCGGCGAGGAGGTCGGCCGCCAGCCGAACGCCCTCGATGACCTGCCCGCCGATCCGGGCGATGTCGGCGCGGGTGCGGGCCGTGACCGTCAGCCGCCGCCAGGCGGGCGCGCTTTCCGGCTGGCGGTCCGCGAGTTCGAGCCGGGTCCTGAACACGCCGGAGATGAGGTTGCTGGCCTCGCGCACCCGCCCCGCCTCGGCGGCCAGCGCGGCCAGGTTCGTGTCGGCGCGCGACATCCTCGGCAGGTCACCCGCCAGCTCGTGCTCGGCCACCCGGCGGGATAGCCGCCAGGCTTCGGCGGCCGAACGCCGGTCCCCGTACCGCGCGGCGGCGAGCCCGAGATGGCTCGCGGCGTCGCTGAGCCGCTGCAGGTCATGCCAGACCGCCCGGGACATGAGCGAGATCCCCGGCTCGGTCGGCTCGTCCGGGCTAGCCGCGAGTTCCTGCCACAGCGAGACGGTCTGCCGGGCCTCCCCCATGCACCGTTTGTGCAGGGTGCCGGCCTCGAGCAGCACCCGGACCACGACGGCGCTGGCGTTCGCCTCGGCCCGCGGATCGGTACTGCGCCGGGCCACCGTGGCCAGCGCGGTCTCGCTGCCTTCCAGGTCACGGGGCAGGGTGCCCGCCACCCGGGCCAGGTCCCGCTCGAACCACAGCGCCGCGAGCCCGCGGGCGACCAGATCGACGGGTGCCTCGAGGTCGGCCAGGCAGGTCCGGAACGCGATGTCCGACAGCCGTGCGGCGCTGTCCGCGGCGTTCGGCTCGGCCAGGTAGGTGACCGACTCCGCGCAGGCCCGCAGCACCGGGCGGAGGAAATCGGTGAACGCCGCGCACCGGCCGTGCCAGGCCTCCGCCGCGACCCGGCCCCAATAGCTGTCCGGCCAGATGGGCGGGGCCAGGTCGGTGCCCGACGCGAGCTGCCGTTTCTCCGCGGTGGAGATGTCGCCGATCCCGTACCCGACCTGGGTCATCAGCGCCTGATCGGCCCGATGGAACGCCACGATGACGCCCAGCGCACCTGCCGCGGCCGACCTGGCGGCCGTGACCGACTGGATGGGCTCGGGAGGTGAGGCGTTCACGTGCCCCGGGAACTCACGCCAGGCGTGCGCCGCGGCTAGGGCGACCAGCACCCGGCGGTTACGCACCTCGTTGTAGAGCCAGACCGCGGATCGCCCCGTTTCGCCGGGCAGTCGCACCGCGGCGGCCACGTCGCCCGCCCGGACCGCGTGATAGGGAGTGTGGCGCAAGGTGACGGCGGCCGCCGCGGCGATAGCCGCGAGCCGTTCGTCCTGCGTAGCCACTGGATCCTCCCCCTGATGTGATGATCATGCCCCAAGATCATCATCGTCTATGAATTGTCCAAGATCATGATGAGTGCGGTGATCCCCGGATCAGGGAGCCCGATTTTTCATAACTAAATGCCATATGATGGTTTTGTGCTAGCTCAGCTATTATGGCCGACTTGCGGGCGGTCGCCCGGGAGCGGTTACCCGCCCGTTCCGCCCGTCCTGGCTAGCTTCGGAGCCGGATCCGTGCCGGATGGGTGGTGAGATGTTCAGCGCAGGGGCCCGGGCTCCTGGGCTGATGCCTGTCGCGGCGGCGGACGCGCGGGCGTGGGCGATGGCCGCGGCGCAGGCCGCGGTCAGGGTACCCGTCGCGGACGCGGAGGCCGCGGCGTGGACCGTGCGAGGGTGGGCCGACGTGGCCGTCGGCTGCCTCGCGCTCGACGGCCCGGCGAATCGCGACCTGACCGGTGCCTTCAGCGGGCTCGATGAGGTGATCCGCGCGGTGCCAGTCGTCTCCGGCGGCCCGCAGGCGGCCAGGCTCCGTTCGCTGCGCCGGGCGGCCGGGCCGGTGCCGCCGTGGTATCCCGACACCCGCCCGGTGCCAGGCGCGATCCGCAGCGTCGGGCCGCGCGCCTGGCGGGCGGCCGGGCTCATCGCGGGGTTCGGCGAGCTGCTGATGACGACCGCCGCGGGGCTTCCCCCCGGGCCGATGTGCCCGCTGTCGAGCGCCCGGCAACTCGCCTGGGGGGCCCGCTACCGGCCATGGCCCACCGACGAGCACGTCACCGTGCACCCGCCGATATCCCGGCGGCTGGCCCGGCGGACCTGGATGTGCCTGCCAGGGCTGCCCGGCCTGGGCACCGCGATCGCCGAGGTCCCGTCCACTGCCACACCGCTGGCCCAGCAGATCTGGCGCGGCATCCACGAGGGGGCGCACCTGGACCATCTCGCCGCGCTGTCCCGGCTGCGCGGCCCGGGACCGGCCGCGCCCAGCCCGGCGGAGTTCGGCGCCGGGCTGATGCTCACCGAGTCGTACGCGATGGCGGTGGAGATCCTGGCCGCGGTGGAGTGCCTCCTGGCGGGGGAAGGGCACGCGGTGTGGCAGCTCGGCGCGGGCCTGATCGAGCGGGCCACCCGGCTGCCCGGCGGTTCCCGCCCGGCGGCCGAGTTCGCCGACCTGCCGACCCTGGCCGAGGTGTACGTCCTGGGGCCGGTGGAGATCCTGGCCGGCGAAACGGCGGCCGCGCGCTGCCCGCGGAGATAACCGGCACGCTGCGCGCCCGCTGGCTCGCGGCCACCGTCGCCTACCCGCCCGCCGCCGAATTCGGCTCCGCCGCTGGGGAACTCGTGAGCCGCCCGGCCGGGTCGGCGGCCTTCTCATCGGACGAGGATGCGGAACCGGATCTTTATCGACGTAAATTATGTATACACAGACATCCTTTATCGAGCTACATTAAACTCACCCTGATGCTCATGAGGCTCGTGGAGGGGAGTGCCTGCGAAGAGCCTGCGAGGCCTGTATGACGTCCGCCGCATGGTAGGTGGCGCGAAGCTGTTAGGCCCGGCCTTATCCCGCCGTGGCGGGTTGGCGCCGGTCAACGAATCGTCAGCCCTTGGGGGGGTTACGTGTATTCGTCGGATACATGCTGTTGTTCCTGCCGCGCAAAGCGGCCCGCCGCGGCCCGTGGTTCGGGTCGCAGCCAGCCGAGCCCGGTCTCCGCTACCACTAGCTGGTCACGGTGATGGCCGCCGTGACGCCGAGGGTCCAGGTGACGGCCGAGTATCACCCTGACGGAGCCGACCGTCACCTGGCCAGGCGCCGGGAGGACCGGTCATGAGCGACCTGGCCAAACGCGCGGCAAGCCCGGATCAGGATCTGGACGCGGCGATCGAGCAGGCCCATTCGGCCCTGTCCACGGTGCTACGCGCCCCCGAGCCTAGCGGCGGGCCCAAGCAGGTCACCCAGGCGCGGGCCCTGCTCGCCGGCCTGCTCTACCAGCGGCTCACCCGGGCGGCCGCGCGGCTGGATCACGACGATCCCGCCGCGGTGGCCGCGGTCCGCGCCGACCGTAACGAGGCCATCGCGGTGTCCTCCGCGCTGCTCTACGAGCTGCCGTCCGGCGGTCCGGCCTGGCGGGACGTGGCGCTGATGGTGGGCCGGCTGAGCTACGACCGGTACCGCGACGCGTGGCCCGGTGCCGAGCGGCCAGATCCCGATGACCTCGATGCCGCCTGCGACCTGCTGATGCGCGGAGTGCCGAGCGACGAGTCGGACGAGCGGACGGCCCTGTACCTGTTCCAGGCGCTGCGCGACCGGCGGAAGCTGCTAGCCACCCGGACCGACTCCGACGCGCTGGTGACCTGGGGCAGGCGCCTGCTCACCTTCCCCGAGGCCGGCGGCCTGGGCCGCGGAAGCCTGCACAACATGCTGGAAGCCGAACTCCTCACCCGCGCCGAGTCCCGCGGCCGCGCGGCGACCTGGTGGATCCCCCGCCAGCGATTAGCCGTCTGCCGCTACCAAGGAAGAAATCACACGGTGCCGGGAGCGGGCACGCCGATCGGGCTGGGGAACCGCATGAGGCTCGCGCAGGCCTGGGCGAGCGGGGTCAGTACGGTGCGAAGTTCCGCCGTGGTTTCGGCGCCCAGGTGGGCCCAGGGACGGGCGGCGGCTAGGTCGGTGGCGTCCTCGATGGCCGCGTGCGCGTCTAGGCCTTCGCTGGTGAGCTTGCCTTCCGCGTCCATTAGGCCGCGATCCGCCAGCCGGGCCTGAGCGTCGTCCCACTGCTCGTCGGTCCAGCCCCGGATGGGCTGCATGTCTTCCCGCCGCAGGTCCAGGCCGCAGCGCAGGACCATGGCCTCACAGCCGTCGAACCCGGCCGCGGCCACCGCGGCGAAGTGACCGTCGCCCCGGTGCTCGCGCAGCACAGTGGCCGCCTGCCAGAGCCGGTCGGTGGCCGAGGTCGGCCCGTCCCCGGGATCGGGCAGGGAGACGTTGGCGGCGGCCAGCACCCGGCCCGGGCAGTCCAGGTCCCCGATCATGCGCCACAGCAGGTCGGCGCCGGCCGCTGCCTCGGTTTCCAGCCCGGACAACAGGCCGCGCAGCGACTGCGCCGCCCCGGCCGCGCGGGCACGCAGCGCCTCCTCCGGCGAGATCAGCTCCCAGACCCCGGGGATCGCGCGGGCGACGAAGGCCGGCGAGAAGACGAAGAACGACGCGGTGACCACGGCCGCGCTCGCCGGGCCGAGCGGTGCGGCCCGGCCCGCGAAGTACCCTCTCCAGAAGCCGCGCAGGCCGGCCTGCTCGAAGGCCGAACGCGCCTCGGGCGAGAAGTACGTCACCGCGTGGATCGGCTCGAACAGCGTCCACATCGACCGGGCCGTGCGCGCGGCGTCAGCCATGACCGCCCCTTCCGTGGATTGCACGAGCTAATGGCAGACAAGCTCACCAAGCTTAGCTGGGTGTCGCGAGCCACCCGGGCAAACCGGACTTCCGTGTGGGGCCGGAGTTTTCCGGGCACACTTCTGTTACCGTACGCGGCCACGGCAGTACGGATTTAATAAAGTTTCTCGGTTCCCCGCCCATCCGATCTGCCCTCGACTCCGAAGGTGTCATGTGAACCCGAGCGACTCGGACGCGTCCCGGTTCAGATCGACGTCCACGGATAGGAGGGGAGAGCGGGACCTCGACGACCTGCTTGTCCACGTGGCGCGTGGCGACCAGGTCGCGTTCGAAGCCATATACGACCGGTTGGCCGGACCGGTGTATGGCGTAGTCCGCAGGGTTCTGCGCGATCCGTCGCAGTCAGAGGAGGTAACCCAGGAGGTCCTCCTCGAGGTGTGGCGGAACGCCGCGCGGTTCGACCCGGCGATGGGTGGCGCGGCGACGTGGGTGCTCACCATCGCCCACCGCCGCGCCATCGACCGAGTCCGCGCGAGCACGGCGGCGGCCGGGCGTGAGCAACGGAACGCCGAGGTCCAAACTCCACGGGACGAGGTGGCCGAGGCGGTGGAGGCGAGCCTGGATCGGGAGCGGGTGCGCCGCTGCCTGGACGCGCTCACCGAGATCCAGCGCGAGTCGATCACCCTGGCCTACTACGGCGGCTACAGCTACCGCCAGGTGGCCGACTTGCTCAAAGTCACGCTCGGCGCGATCAAGACCAGGATCCGCGACGGGCTGATCCGGATGCGCGACTGCCTGGGGGTGAGCTGATGCGGCTACTCCGGCATGACCTGCACGCCCTGGCCGGTGCCTACGCCCTGGACGCGATCGACCGGGGCGCCGAGCGCGAGCGGTTCACCCGCCACATGAACGGCTGCCCGACCTGCGCCGGCGAGGTCCGCGGGTTCCGCGAGGTGGCCACCGCGATGGCCTTCGCGGCCACGCTCGAGCCGCCGCCCGCGCTGCGCGCCGAGGTCCTGGCGGCGGTCGCGCGCACCCGCCAGCTGCCCCCCGAGATCAGGACCCACGCGCGGCCGAAGCGCAACCGCACCTGGGTGCCGTGGGTGCCGTGGCTGTCCGGGGCGATCGCCACCGCCGGGATCGTCATCGCGGTGCTCTTCGGCTTCGCCCAGGCTCACACCCAGCAGGAGCTCAACCAGGCCCGGGCCCAGAGCCAGAGCCTGGCCGCCATCGAGGCCCGCACCATGCAGGAGCTCGACCAGGCCCGCAACCAGAACCAGCTCCTCGCCGCCATCATGGCCGCGCCGCACGTCAGGGTCCTGTCCCAGCGGTCGACCAAGGGCGGGGTGGCCGTCGTGCTGCTGGCCTCGGTCAGGCACCAGCTGATCGTGACCACCACCGGATTGCCCGGCGCTGCCCGCCGGGAAGGTGTACCAGCTCTGGCTGATCGGGAAGAACAGGACCGTGTCGGCGGGCCTGCTGCCCGCGGCCAGGTCGGGACAGACCGCCCCCGTGGTGGCCTCCGGGCTGCTGGCCGGGGACAAGCTCGGCCTGACCGTCGAGCCCGCCCCCGGGACGACCCACCCGACCACGAACCCGATCATCGCGCTGACCGTCTAGGCGTCCGGGGCCCGGCCCATCTCAGCGCCCGCGGCGGGCCGCCGGGCCAGGCGCACGATGGCCCAGCCGTCGCGAAGCGGAACGGCGAGCCTGACCGCGGTGCCCTCCCGGTGAGTGACCGCACGGGTCCCGACGGTCTGGAAGCGCCCGCCTCAGCCGGCTAGGGACCGCGACCTCGGCAACCCAGTGGCCGGGGGAGTCGACGAGCACGTCCACGGTGGCCGCGCCGGCGGACGGCGGGCCGGTCGGTGAGTCCCAGCGGCCCGAGACCGATCCGGTGAGGTCGACGAGGCTGACGGCCACCAGGTCATCGCGCCGGACGACCCGGGTGAAGATCGTGCCGCCGAGCGGCTCGGGCGAAGCGACGGCCGCGCCGTGCACGGTCACGCTGCCGTTCTCATCGCCGATCTCGGACCAGCTCGTGTCGATGGCCCGATCGAACAGGTCCCGGTGGCGCAGGGCGAACCGGTGCCAGCGCAGCGCGATCCGCGCCTCGGCCCCGGACAGCCGCTCGTGGTCCGGGTAGTAGGGGTGCCGCAGCGCGCCGCGCCGGTCACCCCACACCAGCAGCGCGGCCCCGAGTACGGTCGCGGCCGCCTCGGTCAGCAGGACCGTGCGGAGGGCGTCGGCCCGCGGGGACGACCAGACCGGGGGATAGATGGCCAGCACGACCGGTTCGCCACCCCCTGGCGCGGAGTCGGCGCTGCGGGCGATCAGGCCCTCCAGGTGCCGCCACGCGTGGTTGGGCGGCCAGACCTCGAGGTAGCGGAAGCGCCGGGCCGAGCTCAGCCGCAAGCCCGGCGGCACCCCGTTGACCTGGTTGAAGCTGACCACCGCGGCCGGGAACGCGGCCGCGACGGCGGCTAGGAAGGCGCGGTACGCGCGGCCCATGTCCACCGGCTGCCCGGCGTGATCGCGGGCCGCGCGAGGGTAGCCGTACGTGTCCAGGTGCAGGCCGCCGAAGCCGACCGCGGCCAGCGCCGCCCCGTGGACGCCGAGCCAGTGCCGCTGCCACCGCTCGTCACCCGGGTGCATGATCTCCAGCAGGTCACCGAGGTGCTGGGGCGCGCCGTCGCTCCGGTAGAGCCGCTCCTGCGGGTGCGCCCCGGCGAAGGCGGGATCGGCGGCGTACACCGGCGCGTAGGCCTGCAGCACGGCGCCCCCGGCGGCGAGCCCGTCCGCCAGGGCGCGCAGCGCGGCCAGCTCCACCGGCCGGCCGAGGGGATCGGACCAGCGCGGTTCGGCCGGGAGCGGCCGGGAATAGCTCGCCATCCAGTCGTAGGCCTGCACGACCGTGCACCGCAGCGCGCGCAGCCAGCTGGTCACGGGCGCGGGGTCGCCGGTGAAGGTGGTGGCGAAGCCGGGCACGGGGCTGGCCCCAGGATGGTCGGCGACCACGACGAGCTCGTCGGCGAGCAGCCTGCGTCGGCCGACCAGGCCTCGATGGCCCAGGTGGCAGGCGGAAGGCCCCGCGAACCCGGCTTCCGGGACCGCCGCCACCGTGACGCCGAGGGCGCTGCGGGCAAGCAGCCGGTCCGTGCCAGCGGGCAGCGGCCCCGGGCGCAGCGGCGCGCCCGTCGGCCAGAACGCCGGCAGGTCGGCGAACGGCGAAGCGCCCGCGGTCAGCGCAGACCGCCGAGCGACAGGCCGGCCTGGAACCAGCGTTGCGCGAGCAGGTACACGAGGATGCTCGGGATCGGTGGCGATCACCGACCCGGCGAACAGCGCTCCCCACGCGGTGTCATGCGCCCCGATGAACAGCGCCAGCCCGATCGGCAGGGTCCGGTGCGACGGGGTGTTGATCAGCGTCAGCGCGATCACGAACTCATCCCAGGCCGCGTTGAAGGTGAACACGCCCACCGTGGCCAGCGCGGGCGCGGACAGCGGCATGATGAGCCGGGTCAGGATCCGGAGCGTCCCCGCGCCGTCGAGGCGGAACGCCTCCTCCAGCTCGCGCGGGATGGCCTCGAAGAAGCCGCGCAGCAGGAAGATGGAGAACGGCAGGTTCGCGCTGACGTAGATGAGTACCAGGCCCTGGAGCGAGTCGATCAGGTGCAGCCGGCTGCATCATCAGGTACTGCGGCATGATCAGCTCGACGCTCGGCACGGCCAGGCTGCCCAGGAAGATGTAGAAGATCACCTCGCGGAACCGGAAGCGGAAGCGGGCGAACGCGAACGCGGCCAGCGACGCGAACGCCACCGTGATCACCACCGTCGCCACCGAGACGTAGACGCTGTTGACGAAGTACTGGCCGAAGCTGTTGGCCGTCCAGGCGGCTGGGTAGTTCAACAGCGTCGGATGGGACACGGTCGAGCGAGGGGCCGGACAGGATGTCGTTGGGCGGCTCGAACGACTGCAGCACCATGAACAGCAGCGGGAAGACCGAGACGGCCGCGAACAGCAGCGCGATGGTCAGCCGCAGCGAACGCCGTCGCTTGATGCCGAACAGCCCTGGTGCGGCCGCCGGCGCTACCTGCGCCGGGCCATCAGCCGCCCGGGTTCCGGCGCAGCACCTGGACCTCGGCCACGCTCAGCGCGAGGACGACCACCGCGATGAGTGACGCCAGCGCGGCCGCGTAACTGAACTCGAAGTTGGTGAACGCCTGCTGGTAGGCCCAGGTGTACAGCACCTGGGTCGAGTCGTAGGGGCCGCCCTGGGTCATCAGGTACACCTGGGTGAAGACCTGGGAGGCTCCGATGACGAGCAGGACCAGGACGAAGACGATCGCGGGCCGGATCGAGGGGATGATCACCTTCCGCCACAGCACCGGCTCGGAGGCGCCGTCGATCCGCCCGGCCTCGACCAGATCGCGCGGCATGCCGTCCAGCGCGGCCAGGAAGATCACGAACGACCAGCCGACGCCCTTCCAGATGCCCACCAGCCAGATCACCCCGTTGCCCGTCCAGGTCTGGGCCAGCCAGTCGATGTGCATCGCGTGCCCCGCGAACAGGCTGACCACGCTGTTGGCCAGCCCGTCCTGGGCGTTGAACAGGTAGGCGAAGATGTAGCTCACGATCACCCACGAGGTGACCACCGGGATGAAGATAAGCGCCCGCCACAGCGCCCGCCCGGGTAGCCGGTCGGTCAGCATCGCGGCGGCGACCAGTCCGAGCAGCATCTGGGCCGGCACGGTGATCACCGCGTACAGGAGCGTGTTGAACGCGGCCGTGCGCACCACCGGGTCGTGGATGACCTGACGGTAGTTCGACAGGCCGGTGAACGGGTTGGACGCCCCGGGGAAGATGTGCCAGTTGTAGAAGCTGATGTCGAACTGCCGGAACAGCGGGTACACGGTGAACACCGCGTACATCGCCGCGGCAGGCAGCAGTAGCAGGTAGGGCGTCGCGCATCCTGCGGCCGCGCGCGGCGGCGGCCGATGGCCGGACCACCGGACGCCGCCTGCCGCGCGAGAGGAGAATCAACTTCCGGACAGTGCCGTGTTGGACTGCTGGACCGCGGCGCTCAGGCCGGCCGAGACCGACACCTTGCCGTCGATGATCATCGCCAGCTCGTTGGAGAAGTCCGTGTCGAGCTTGGTGTAGCCAGGGCTGACCGGGCGCGCCTCCGCGGTCTTTAGCTGCTGGACGAAGATGGAGTAGTAGGGCGTGACCGCTACCTCCTGCGGGCCGAAGGTCGCGATCGCGGACATCTGCCCGACCTTCGCCATCGCGAGCTGCGCGAACTGGGAGTCGAGGAACTGCGCGAACTTCTCCGTGGCCGCGAGGTTTTGCCGCGTTCTTGGGGATGACCAGGTCCTCGCCGCCCACCGTGGAGATCGAGCCCCCGGCGCCGGAGGGCACGGGCGCGATGCCGTAGTCCGGCGGCGGCTGCAGCGCGGTGTAGGTGGGCACCGCCCACGGGCCGTCCAGGTACATCGCGTACTCGCCCTTCGGGAAGCCGGTCTCGCCGGACACCGCGCCGGACCCGCCGCGGAAGTCCGACCCGATATCGCCGGCCTTCAGCAGGTCATCGAGGGTGGCGACCTCCGCCATGGTGCTGCTGTCGGTCATCACCCCGGTGGCGGTGGTGTAGCTCGCGTTGGTGAACCCGCCGCCGTTGCTCCAGATATAGGGCGCGACGTTCCAGATGTCGGTACCGTCCACCCCGAGGCCGAACTGCTGCTTGCTCTTGATGGTGAGCTTGGCCGCGTCGGCGTACAGCTGCGCGAGCGTCGTCGGCGGCCCGGACAGGCCGGCCGCCGTGAAGTCCGCCTTGTTCCAGAACAGGGCCTGGGTGTTGGTGTCGAGCGGCAGCGCGTACGCCTGGCCCTGCCACTTGGTGGTGGCCAGCGGGCCGGGGAGCGCGCTGCTAGCGATGGGGGAGTACCAGGGCAGGTTCCCCAGCGGCAGCAGGACACCCTGGCTGGCCAGCTGTGGCACCCAGATGATGTCCGAACGCATGATGTTCGGCGGGTCCCCGGCCGCGGCCGCGGCCAGGAACTTCTGCAGCAGGTCGGCGTACGGGTACACCACCGAGTCGACCTTGATCCCCGGGTTCTCCCGCTCGAATTGCGGGATGACCACGTTCGCCATCGTGCTCGCCTCGGCGTCGGTGGTGTTGTACGCGCTCCAGAACTGGAGGGTCACGGTCTTCGCAGCGGACGACGAGGACGTCGACGACGGGGATGACGAGGATGACGAGGACGAGCTGCACGCGGTCACGGCCAGCGCGGCGCAGCCGATCGCGCACGCGGCCAGGCCAGGGCGGTTACGTCGCAGGGCCATGGCCCTCGGGAAATGCGGTGTCACTGGTGCTCCCTTCGGGGATCTGAAGGTAGCGTCGGGTGATAAGCCCGCCGCCAGGGCGAGCAGGACGTACATGGCGTGCGACCAGAGCAGGTCACGGGCCGGGTGACCCCACCGGCGCACCCATTCGCGGTACATGGCCGGGTTGACGTGCTCGCCCCCGAACTGCTGGCCGAGCCGGCCCTCGGCGTCGAACTTCGCCTCGATCCAGGCCAGGCACTGTTCGGCGGCCCGGCCGTCCCCCGCGGCCAGCCAGTACAGGCCCAGCGAGGCGGTCAGCACGGGCCAGGCCCCGCCGCCGAAGAACGTGTCGCCGGGATAGCGGCGGATCCCGCCGTCCAGGTCGAGCTCGGCCTTGATCGCGTCCACCGTGGCCGCCATCGCGGGCTCGGCCGGGGCCACGATCCCGAGCGGCGCGCACAGCCACAGCGCGCTCGCGTCGACCTCGCCGTCCGAGGCCGACTTGGGGAACCGGCCGTACCGGGCGGCCAGGTCGAGCAGGAACGACTCGACCTCGGCCGCGCGCGCGGCGGCCCTCGGCTCGCCCAGCAGGTCGGCCGCGGCCGACAGCCCGGCGTGCACGCAGGCCAGGGTGGAGGTATGCACGCGGTCCCCGTGTTCCTCCCACACGTCGAAGCAGGAGTGCAGGGCCATCACGTCCAGGTAGCGCCAGGTCGCGTCCACGACGGCCCTGATCTCGTCGAGCAGCCCGCGATCACCGCCAGCCGCAGGTGCTCCCGCAGCGACCAGATCCAGGCGCCGTACCCGTCGATCTGGAAGTTCGGCCAGTCATCGGCGACGGTGCTGCCGTCCAGGGCGAAGCGGGCGGCGGGAGCAGGCGTGACGCGCCCGGGCGGCCGGCCAGCGCCGCGGCGTCCGCCATGGCGGGGCGCAAGGGGCCCAGCGCGCCCGCCACCCACCGGTGGTAGCGGGCCGCCGCGGCCTGCTCGCCCGCGGCGTCCAGGGCGCGGCAGATGAACGAGCTGTCCCGCAGCCAGCAGAATTGGTACTGACCGGAGTCGGGCGACGCGACGAACGACCCGTACGCGGACTGGTACCTGAGCATGGCGGTCACGCTGGCGGCTACCTGGTCGGGGCGGGACACGAGATCAGCCCTCCGCGGTTCCGGTCGCGGCCATGACTTCCCGTGCGAACGTCCCCGAGCGGTGCGTCGGCGCGACGAACAGCTCGCCGAGGACCACGCACGCGGCGCCCCGGGCCCAGGTCACGTCGTCGATCGGTTCGGCGATGAGCTGGATGTCCTGGACCATCCCGCCGAAGACGTGCCCGCGCAGGGCCGCGGTCATCGCCTCGAAGCGGATCGGGCAGGCCTCGATGCCCTCGCCGCAGAGGATGACCAGCCGCGGGTTGAGCACGTTGACAATCCCGGCGATCCCGATTCCGAGCATCGCGCCCGCGTCGCGCAGCGCCGCCGCGCAGGCCTCGTCCCCTCCCTCGGCGGCCCGGCGAACGTCGGCGATGGTCCGGACGGCGGTCAGGCCGGCCGCCCGGACCTGGCGCAGGATCGCGCCGTCCGACGCGACGGCCTCCAGGCAGCCGGTCGACCCGCAGCTGCACCGCACACCGGAGTCCGCGATCGGCAGGTGCCCGAGTTCCCCCGCGCCGCCGTCCGCGCCCCGGTAGAGCTTGCCGTTCACGACGATCCCGGCCCCGATGCCCTCGCCGACGGAGACGACGACGAAGTGGTCCACCCCGTGACCGTCGCCGAACCACTGCTCGGCGATGGTCAGCGTGTTCACGTCGTTGTCGACCAGGACCGGCAGCCCGAGGTCTTCGGCCAGCGGCACCGCGACGGGAACGTCGGTCCAGCCGAAGAACGGCGAGTAGCGGCACACCCCGCCCTCGGCGTCCACCAGGCCGCCGATGCCGACCCCGACCCCGACCACCGCGCTGGGGGCGATGCCCGCGTGAGCGATCGAGTCGCGGACCGCGCCGGACACCGCACAGAGCACCGGCCCGGCCGGGACGACGGCGGCCGGCGCTCGCGCCACCAGATCGGCCGGGAGATCGAATACCTCGGCGTGCACGACCTCGGCGTTCAGGTCGGTGATGACCGCCGAGATGGCGTGCGATCGCAGCTTCAGCCCGACCGCGTAATTGGACTCGTCGTTGAGCTTCAGCGCCTGCGGCGGACGGCCGCCGGTCGACTTTCCCTGTCCGGTCTCGACCACCAGGCTGCTAGCGATGAGCTCAGCGACGATGGTGGAGACGGTCGCCGGGCTCAGGCCGGTGGCCCGGACGACCTCCGCGCGTGAGGCGGCCCCGGTCCGGAGCACGTTGAGGACCAGGTTGCGGTTCATGTCCACCATGAGCTGGCGGTCGCCGCGCCGGATCCCGTGCTTGGTCAAACTTTCTTTCTTCATCGGAAAAACTATCTCTCGGCGCGCGCGGCGCCGTCAACGGCTCCTCCGCACTCGTTACCGAATCAGGACATTCCGGCGCCGACGGGGCCTATGCGGTCCGTACTGGGGAAGAGAATGCGCGGGTCAGCTCTTGCGCCCGGTGACCGCCACCGTGATGCCGAGGCCGATCATGGCCAGCCCGCCGGTTCCGCCGACCAGTTCCAGCCGGCGCGGCGAGCGCCCGAACCAGCCCCGGGCGCCGCTCGCGATTAGGCTCCAGGCTCCGTCGCTGATCGTGGCGATGAGCGCGAAGATGGCCCCGAGCACCAGCATCTGGACCGGGACGTCCCCGCGGGACCGGGCGACGAACTGCGGCAGGATCGCGGCGAAGAAGACCGCCGTCTTGGGGTTCGACACCCCGACGAGGAAGCCCTGGAGCACGGCCCGCGCCCACCCGTGCGGGGCGGCGGCCGCGGCGGCCGCATCAGCCAGGGCGTGCCGCCGGCGCTGAAGGAACGCCCTGGCCCCGAGGAACACCAGGTACGCCGCGCCCGCCAGCTTGAGCGCGGTGAAGATCAGCGCCGAACGCTGCAGCAGCGGCCCGACCCCGGCCGCCACCAGGGCCACGAGGACCAGGGAACCGGCCTCGTTACCCAGGACCGAGGCGAGCGCGACCCGGCGCCCGTGCGCCAGCGCCCGGCCCACCACGAAGAGCACGCTGGGCCCGGGGATGACGATGATGATGAGCGCCACTGCCGCGAACGCGAGCAGGCGGCCGGAAGGGACCATACCGCCATGCTACGGAAGGGGCGAAAGGGGTTACTCCGGATAGCGGCAGCTGGTGATCTGCCCGCCGGCGATCGTGACGGTGCCGGCCACATGCTCCTCGTCGCGCCAGATGGTGTACTGCCCCGCGGTCAGGCTCGAGTAGACGGCGGCGTACTTGGTGACGCTAGCGACGTGACGCTGCCGGACCTGCGAGTGCGTGCGCCGGCCGAGGAGATCGCCGTGCCGGCTGATCTCGATCTCCGCGCCGTCCAGGTCGGCGGGGGTGTACAGGATCAGGGCGCCGATGTCCGCGCCGAGCTCCATGACGACGGTGCCGGGCCCCGTAGGCCCGTGGGCGTGCTCGGTCACGCTGAACTCCTTTACGACACTCCTTGCCCCCGGCCAGGCAGCCGGGGGCAAGGAGCTAATGAGGGTCAGGACGGCTCGTTGTAGCCGCTGTACGGCGTACCCAGGTAGGGGAACGAGCCGGTGGGGGGCGAGCCGATGGCGGGCGGGTCCGGCTTGAAGTCGGTGACCGACTTGACCACTCCGTCCACCTTGTAGGTCGGGTCGACCAGCGGCAGCGTGGCCCCGGCGAGCGCCTGCAGCTCGATCGTCACCACGTCGTCGGCCGGCCGTCGGCCGTTCGGGAAGCCGGCCACGTCGCCGCCCAGGATGCCGAGGATGCTCGGCGAGCCGGCCGGCGGGACCGAGGTGTTGAGCCGGAGCATGTCCGCGAGCACGGTTCCGGTGAAGGTGGTGTACGTCTTGTTGACGACGCCGGCCGGAATGCCGGTGAGGAAGATCGCCTCCAGGTCCGCCCGCGCGGTCCCGGCCGTGACCGCCGCGGCCAGGTTGGGGAACGCGCCCGGGTACAGGGCGTTCAGCAGGCCCGCCAGGCCGGGCTGGGTGACGTAGTGGAGGAACTCCTTGTCGTCGTGGGGCGGCAGCGCGTTCCACCGGTCCTTGTCGCCCATCCCGATCAGCACCTCGTTGACCAGCGGGTTGCCCAGCCGCGACACCTGCTCCCACGGCCCGGCGCTCACGTAGTCGCCCGAGTCAGCGTCGAAGATCCTGGCCTTCTGGCGGCTCGCCGTGGTCCAGACCCCGATGACGGGATGACCGGATCTTGTCACGTCCAAGATCGGCACCTGGATCGCGATCGAGTTCACGTTGAAGTTATTGGTCGCGTTGACCCCCGGTCCCGCGCTCAGGCTGCCGAACGCGTGCGCGTTCGCCAGCGGCCGCAGGTTGCCCAGGTCGAAGATCGAGCCCAGGTCGACGTAGAACGCCTCGGCGCGCTGCCCGGCGAACACGGTGACCCCGCCGACGCTGGAGATGGCCTGGGAGGCCAGGCTGGCGTAGTTAGGGGTGGACAGCGGGCCGATGTTGCACGGCGGGCACGGCAGGCCGGTGCCGAGGACGGTATAGGACCCGCCGGACACCACCGCGACGTCATAAGTCTGGAACCGATTCCAGCTCATGTCGCCCAGCGACGTGATCGGGGCCGTGTTGTACAGGAAGGTCTCCCCGTCGCGCACGGTGGTGTGGAACCGGAACTGGTAGGAGATGTCTGCCCGGCCGTCCCCGTTGTTGTCGATGTGGATGGCGTAGAGGACGTCATCGCCGAACTCGTAGAAGTTCGGCCCGCCGGAGGGAAGCTGCAGCGGGATGTAGTTGGCGATGATGGTGACGGTGCTGGACTTGTCCGGGCTCACGAACGCGTACAGGTCGGTACTGTCCGCGACCGGGTCCTTGGAAATCTCGGGTGCCTCGCGATGCGATGACATGTATTAACCTCACTGCTCGAACTGGGGTCGAATGGGTTCGAATAGGCTCGAATGGTCAGGGGGCAGGACTCACCCGATCGCCCGGACGATCCGGGCAGCCAGGTCCTTGTCGCGGAGCCGGGTCGCGCTGGTCCCGGAGAGCACCTCGATGTCTCCGGCCCGGGCGTCGCGGACGTGCACCACGATCGGTCCGGCAGGCGTCTTCGCCGGGTCGAGATCCGGCGACGCGCTCCGGTTCGTGGCGGCCAGAGCCGGGTTCGCCGCACCCAAGGCGGTGACGGCCAGACCTGCGGCGCCAGCGGTCGCGGCGCCCTGCAGCAGGGAGCGCCTGGACAGGCGGCGACCGGAGGACCCCGAAGAGCGGCGCTCTTCATCGTTTCGGGGCATGACGATCCTTTCCGTGATGGTTGGCAGGCACGTCGCCGCAGGCGGAGGCAACGTCATTCGGGGGAAACGGGGTAGGTGGCGACCCGGCGGGCACGCCGGAGCGAAAGCCGGTGCCCACGCCGGCTGGGACCTCACACGGCCGTGCGGCCGCCGGATCGCCTGTCACGCGCTAACTTCGCGACAGCACGAGTTGCGGATGGGTCGCATTTCAAAAAGTTTCCGTAACGTTCGACTTTTCTGGCACATCGGAGGTCTCCGGCAGCCCAGGACAAAACCGAGGTAGCATCCGGACGGTGACCGGCCAGGTGCTCGTGCTCAATTCAGGCAGCTCCTCGGTTAAGTTCGCGCTGGTAGACCCCGTAAGCGGCCAGCGTAGGGTGGACGGTGAGGCCGAACGCATAGGCGCGCCGGAGGCGTCTTTGCAGGTCAGGAGGTATCCGGGCGAACCGGTCACCGAACCGCTCCCCAGCGCCAAACCCGAGGCGGTCATCGCCCGGATCCTGGACCTGCTGGCCGACGCCGGGCACGAGACGGCCGGGGCGGGCCACCGCGTGGTCCACGGGGGCGAGCGGTTCACCGCCTCGGTCCTGGTCGACGACGAGGTGATCGAGGCGATCCGCGCATTCAGCGCGCTGGCCCCGCTGCACAACCCGGCCAACCTGGCCGGCATCGAGGCGGTCCGCGCCGCGCGGCCGGATCTGCCGCAGGCCGCCGTGTTCGACACCGCGTTCCACCAGAGCATGCCGCCGCGCGCCTTCCGCTACGCGGTCCCGCAGGACTGGTACACGACGCACCTGGTCCGCCGGTACGGGTTCCACGGCACGAGCTACCGGTACGTCAGCGGGCAGGCCGCGGTGCTCCTGCAACGTCCCCTGGAAGAGCTGCACCTGGTTGCCGCCCACCTCGGCAACGGGTGCAGCGCCGCGGCGATCCGGGACGGCGTATCGGTGGACACCACGATGGGGCTGACCCCGCTGGAGGGCCTGGTCATGGGGACCCGGTCCGGGGACATCGACCCCGGCGTATTCGGCTACCTGACCAGCCAGACCTCAATGACCGCGGCCGGGCTCACCGACGTGCTGAACACCGGCAGCGGCCTGCTCGGCCTGTCCGGCACCAGCAGCGACATGCGCACCATCCAGGACGCGGCCGCCGCCGGTGACGAGCGGGCGCAACTCGCGATCGACGTGTTCGTGCACCGGCTGGCCAAGGCGATCGCCGCGCTGGTGACCAGCCTGGACCGCCTCGACGCCCTGGTCTTCACGGGCGGCATCGGCGAGCACAGCGTCCTGATCCGCCGCCTCGTGCTCGGCCGGCTCGGCTTCCTGGGCCTGACCGAGGACGCCGAGGCGAACGCCAGGCACGGCCAGGGCACCCGGGGCCGCATCACCGCGCCGGGCCCGGTCCAGGCCCTGGTGGTGCCGACCGACGAGGAACTCATGATCGCCCGGGACACCGCCCGTCTGATCGACGCCGGGTAAATCGCACGACGGGCTCTACCACCAGGACTGGCGCCTGGAGGACAGCCCCGCGCGGCTGGCGGCGTTCCGCAACGCCCTTAACACCCATTTATCCGAACGAGCGTTGGTTCCCCGCCCGTCCATGACCAGCCTCGCCTGGCAAGCCGCCCAGGTGCCCGCGCGGCTCCTAGGCCGGCGGGCGCACGCGGCGTAACGTCGTGCTCGTGGTTCGTTACCGGATGCTGATCTCCGGCCGCGTCCAGGGGGTGTTCTTCCGCGACGCGTGCCGGCGGCTGGCGCAGGAGAGCGGCGTGGCCGGCTGGGTGCGCAACCTGCCCGACGGCCGGGTCGAGGCGGTGTTCGAGGGACCGGACGAGGAGGTCCGCCGGCTCGTGGAGTGGGCCCGCAGCGGCCCTCGCTGGGCGGTCGTGGACGACGTGGCCGTCCAGTCCGAGCAGCCCGAGGGGCTCGCCGCGTTTCTCGTCAAGTAGCCAGCTATGTACCATCCGTGGCGGTACGCTGCCGCGGTGACTGTTCCTTCCGGGCGGCCGCTGGCCGTGGGCCCCTCCGCGCGCGCCCTGGCCGTGGGCTGCGTCGCGGCCCTCGCTCTCGCCCTCGTCGGCTTCGCTCCGGCCGCCGGGGCCGCGCCCGCTGGTTCCGGCCACGGCCTGAAGAAGGTCCACGACCCGGGCCGGGTAACCGGCACGATCCACGGCCACTGCACCTACCGGGACCACGGCCAGCTCCCCGATCCCCGCTGCACCCCCGGCAGCATCGATCCCGACGTCACGCGGGCCGACCTCGGCTCCACCATCTGCAAGAGCGGGTGGACGCGTACGGTCAGGCCGCCCGAGGCCCAGACGGAGCGGTTCAAGTACGACGTGGCCTACCCGGCCTACGGCACGCCGTCCGCGGAGCGAACCGAACTTGACCACCTGGTCCCGCTGGAACTGGGCGGCAGCAACGATGCCACCAACCTGTGGCCGGAGTCCCCGCCGACGCCGAACCCGAAGGATTCCGTGGAGAACGCGCTGAACGCCGCCGTCTGCGACGGCCGGGTCAGCCTGACCGCGGCCCAGAACGCCATCGCGTCGGACTGGCTGACTGCCGAGCGAAAGCTCGGCCTGGCGGCCGCCGGGGGCGGCGGGCGGTGGCGGTTCCGGCGCCTGGTGCACCGCGAGCGCGTCTTACAGCGCGACGTACCGCGACTACGACATCTACGTGCACTCGAACCAGCCGGATAAGGCGGTCACCGCCACGGCGAGCAACGGGGCATCGCATACCTATCACACCGATTCCACCGGCTACGCCGACGTGTACCTGGACGCCGGCAGCGGCGACACCGTGCGCGTGACGGTCGGCGCGGCCTCCTGCTCCACCACGACGTAGCGCCCCGTCTCCCTCGCGTCCCGGGGGAGGCTAAGGTGCGGGCATGACCTCAACCGCTACCTCAGGTGCCGACCTGCTCCCGCTGTTTCCCGAGCACAGCTCCGTGTCGCCGGACGGGGAACTGCTCATCGCCGGCGTCGGGGTCCGCGAGCTGGCCGAGCGGTTCGGGACGCCCGCCTACGTCGTCGACGAGGCCGGGCTGCGACACCAGGCCCGCCGGATGCGCGACGGGCTCGCCGCCCGCTACCCGCATTCCGAGGTGGTGTTCGCGTCGAAGTCGTTCCCCTGCCTGGCCGCCTACAAGCTGTTCGCCGCGGAGGGACTCAGCATCGACGTCGCCGGGGCCGGCGAGCTCGTCATGGCCCTCGCCGCCGGGGTCGCGCCCGAGCGCATCTACCAGCACGGGAACGCCAAGACCACCGCGGAGCTGACGGCCGCGCACCAGGCCGGGGTCGGATGCGTGGTGGTGGACAACTTCGACGACATCGACCGCCTTTGTGCCATAGCCACCCGCCCGCAGCACGTCCTGATCCGGATCATCCCCGGGATCAACGCGCAGACCCACGAATCGCAGGCCACCGGCGGCGATGACTCCAAGTTCGGGCTGCCGCTCGATCAGGCGCGCGAGGCGATCACCAGGATCCGGGCCAGCGACCGGCTGGTCCTGGACGGGCTGCACCTGCACATCGGGTCGCAGATCTTCGACATCGATCAGTTCGCGCAAGCGGTCGAGGCGATCGCGGTGCTGGGCACCTTCCCCGTCTACGACGTCGGCGGCGGGCTCGGGGTGGCCTACACCCGCGCCGACGACGCCCCGAGCGTCGAGCGGTACCTGGACGCCGTCACCGCGGCCGCCCGCGCGCACCTCCCGGCCGGCGCCAAGCTGGTCATCGAGCCGGGCCGCTCGCTCGTCGCGGGCTCGTGCGCGACGCTGTACCGGGTGACCACGGTCAAGCACACGGGCCGCACGTTCGTCGCGGTCGACGGCGGGATGGCCGACAACCTGGACGTGTCGCTCACCGGCCAGCCGTTCGAGGCGGTCCTGGCGACCCGCATGGCCGAACCCGCGGACGAGGTGGTGGACCTGGTCGGGCGGCAGTGCGAGTCCGGCGACCGGCTGGTGGCCGGCCTGCGCATCCCGGCGCCCGCCGTCGGGGACCTGGTGGCGATGCCGGTCACCGGCGCCTACACCTACACGCTGGCCAACAATTACAACGGCGCCCTGAAGCCGCCGATCGTGTTCTGCCGGGACGGCCGCGCCGCTCTGGTCGCTGAGCGCGAGACCCACGAGCACGTGCTCGCCCTGCACCGTCCGGCCCTCGACCTCACCTGGTGATAGGCCAGCCCGAACCCAGAATGTGAGAACGCCGTTTCGCGGAGTAGACAACGGCAATGGCACCGCTCGGTTAAGCGCTAAGAATTGTGACCTGCGGGATCTTCTCCGCGAGATGCTCCACCGGTATAACCGGTGTTAGCGTGCTGTTTGCATTTCGCATGCAGACCCACGATATGGGCGGTCTCCCGTATCGCGGGACAGCTCAAGTGGGGATCGGCCGAAAATAGCGGAGCCGGGCAGCAGGTCCGTCCGCTATCGCTCACCAGAAGGGGTGGCACGAGGATGGCTGCTCAAGAGATCTCGGATGTTCCGCCAAGACTTCGCCGAGATGTGGGACTGCTGCCGCTGTTCATGGTCTCGGCGGGGTCCGTCATCGGATCCGGCTGGCTGCTCGGCACGCTGAACGCGTCCAAGGCCGCCGGGCCCGCGGCCATCATCTCGTGGATCATCGGCGTGGTCCTGCTGATCGGCATCGCGCTGATCTACGCCGAGCTCGGCTCCACCTACCCGATCTCCGGGAGCACCGCGCGGTTCACCTGGATCCACTCCGGGACCCTGGGCGGCTTCTTCGCCGGAACCTACTCCTACCTGCAGGCGATGGCCGTCGCGCCCATCGAGGTCGAGGCCACACTCGGGTACCTCACGCCAAGTACTGGCCCTGGCTGGAAAACTCGAAGGGCCTGCTCACCGGGAAGGGCCTGCTCATCGCGATCGGCTTCATGTTCGTGTTCACGGCGCTGAACCTGTTCGGCATCAAGTGGATGGCCAGGACCAACACGGTCGCCATGTACTGGAAGATCCTGGTGCCGTTCGCGACCGTCATCCTGATCATGAGCAAGGTCTTCCACAGCGGGAACTTCAGCGCGGGCGGCGGGTTCATGCCGTACGGCATCAAGGGCGTATTCATCGCGATCCCGCTCGGCATCGTGTTCGCCCTGGAGGGCTTCGAGCAGGCCGCCCAGCTGGCCGGGGAGGCGCGTAACCCCAAGCGGGACGTGCCGATCGCGGTGGTCGGCTCCATGCTGATGGGCGCCGCCCTCTACATCCTGCTGCAGCTGTGCTTCACCGGTGCGCTGAACCCGGCCAACATCGCCCACGGCTGGTCCGCCCCGTTCGGCGCCAACGTCGGCACGTTCGGCCCGTACTACACCCTGGCCACCTCGGTCGGCCTGGGCTGGCTCGGCACCATCCTGATCATCGACGCGGTCGTCTCACCGGCCGGGACCGGCCTGGTCTACGTCAGCGCCGCCTCCCGGCTGTCGTACTCGCTGGCCAAGACCCGCTTCGTGCCGCCGGTGTTCGCCAGCATCGACCGGCGCGGCGTGCCGTGGTTCTCCATCATCTTCGGCGGCGTCTTCGGCTGCATCCTGTTCCTGCCGTTCGGCAGCTGGGCGGCGCTGGTCGGGGCCATCACCGCGGCGTCGTCGTTCATGTACAGCTTCGCCCCGGTAGCCGCGGTCTCGCTCCGCAAGAGCGACCCGGACCGGGCCCGGCCGTACCATGCGCCGATACTGAACATCATCGCCCCGTTCAGCTTCGTGGTCTCCGGGTTCATCATCTACTGGAGCGGCACCGCCAACAACCTCAAGATCGACGCCGCCGTGGTCTTCTTCCTGGTCCTGTACCTGGTCGCCCGCCGGCTCGACCCGAACCAGGAGCCGCTGAACTTCCGGGCCGGGGCGTGGGCGATCCCGTGGGTCGTCGGCCTGACCATCTTGTCCATCTTCGGCGACAGCTACGTCGGCGGGATCAGCTCGGGCCCGGGCAACACCGGCTCGGGCGGCGGCTACGCCACGTTCCTCGGCGCCAAGCTCGGCCTCCACATGAGGTTCGGGTGGGACCTCATAATCATCGGGGTGTTCAGCCTCGCGGTGTTCTACTTCGCCGTGAACAGCCGCCTCGGCCAGGAGCAGACCGTCGCGCACGCTCTCGAAGCGGCGGCGGACGCCCACCAGGAGGACCTGGACCTGGGCGTCGGGCACCGCGGCCTGACGAAACAGATTGCGTAAAAGCGGGGCCCCGCGTATGCGGGGCCCCGCCGCGTTCTGCCTCAGCCGAGCCCGGCCTTCTGCCGCGCAGCCTCAGCGGGGGTCGGCCCGGACCGGGCGGCCCGGCCGGGCGTCGGTCACGACGTCCCCGTCGCGGACCACGAAGGTGCCGTTGACCAGGACGTGCCTGATGCCCGCCGACGGGCGGGTGCTGTCGTCGTAGCTGGCCCGGTCGGTGATCGTGCCCGGGTCGAAGACCACGATGTCCGCGTCGCAGCCGGCCTGCATCCGGCCCTTACGGCGCATGCCGGGCACGCGATCCTGCAGGACCTGGGCGGGCCGCAGGCTGCACTTGGCCAGTGCCTCGGCCAGCGTGAACGGCCCGCCGTCCCGGGTGAGCAGCCGCAGCGATCGCGAGAACGTCCCGGCCGTCCGCGGATGGGTGATCGCGGTCCGGGGGAGCGGCCAGGTCGGGCCGGACCCGCCGCCCGCCGCGGGGCTCGCTCCGCGCACGGGGCCCGGCCCGGTCCAGGTCAGCGGCATCGCGTCGCTGGCCACGATCGAGCCGGGGAAGGTCAGCGAGCGCATCAGCAGCGCGCGGTCACCCGGGTCGTCCTCGCGCAGGTGCTCGATGAGGGCCAGCCCGCCGGGATCGGCCTGCCGCAGCTCGCGCAGCCGCTCCACGCTGGCCACCCGCTCGCCGGTGGCCGCGTAGATCAGCGACGAGGGGGAGAGCCCGCGCTCGGCGAGCCGCTCGGGCGCGAGGAACGCGGCGCCGATCCCGGTCATCCCGGACCCGTACGGGTAGGCCTCGGTGGTGATCCGGGCCCCGGCGGCCTGCGCCCGGGCCACCAGCGCGAGCACGCGGTCGATGTGCCGGTGCGAGGTGCTGTTGATGTGGCAGTAGTGCATGTGAGCGCCGGTCTGGCCGGCCGCCCGGACGATCTCTTCCGCGCCGTCCACCGGTGCCTGCGGGACCATCTCGATCAGGTCCCGCGCGTGCGTGAACGTGGGCGCGCCCGCCTCGGCGGCCAGCGCGCAGACCTGCAGGTACTCGTCCGGGGTGCTGGCCGGGGCGTACCCGAGGAGCAGGCCGATGCCGAGCGCCCCGTCGGCCAGGTCGGCCGAAAGCCGGGCCAGCATGGCCGCGATCTGCCCGGGCGCGGCCGGGCGCTGCCAGCCCGGGCTGGCGATGTTGGCCAGGAACGCGGACAGGTTGGCCTCCGGCTCGATCCCGGCGACGGCCTCCATCCGGGCCATCGCCCAGGACGCGGCGAACCCGTAGTTGACCGGCCGGCCCTCGGCCGCCGCCATCCGGTACGCGGCGGCGACCGGAGTGACGCCCGC
Organism: uncultured Actinomycetes bacterium; assembly: GCA_963795795.1. Lineage (GTDB taxonomy): Bacteria > Actinomycetota > Actinomycetes > Streptosporangiales > Streptosporangiaceae > Palsa-504. Next base: position 358,031 of record CAWCJS010000016.1, read on the forward strand.
CTCGAGTTCCAGCGCCGTGGTGACGCCGTCCGTCGCCTGCAGCCACAGGCCGGCCACGGTGTTGACGTGAGAATGCAGGTCGATGAACCCGGCGGTGACCACCAGGCCGCCGGCGTCGACCTCGGCCGCGCCGGGCGCCAGCGAGTTCCCGATCTCGGCGACCCGTCCGCCCGAGACCGCGACGTCCCGCACCGCGTCCAGGCCGGATTCCGGGTCGACCACGCGCCCGCCGCGAAGGACTAGATCCACGCCTCCGACGTTAGCGCAGCGCCGCCCGCCCGGCCCCCGCCCCGGCCGCCACAGCTCTGGCGGCCACGCGGGGCAGGAACACGCACTTGGTGGCCAGGTAGGTGTCGAGCCCCTCCGGCCCGTACACGCTGCCCATCCCGCTGGCCTTGCGCCCGCCCCACGGCGCGCCGATGTCGGGCACGTACAGGTTCACCCCGAACGTCCCCACCCGGGCCCGGCGGGCGATGGTCAGGCCGCGTTCCGGGTCGTCGGTCCACACGCTCCCGGCCAGCCCGTAGCTCGAATCGTTGGCGATCGCCACCGCCTCGGACTCGTCGTCGTAGGGGATCACGGTCACGACGGGCCCGCAGATCTCGTCCCTGGCGATGGCCATCCCGGCGGTGGCCTCGGCGAACACGGTGGGCTCGTAGTAGTACCCGCGCACCGGCATCGCCGCCGGCGCCCGCCGGTCACCACCCGCGCGCCCGCGCTGACCCCCGCCGTGACGCACGTCTCCACGCTGGCCCGCTGGCGCGGGCTGGCCAGCGGTCCCATGGTCGTCTGCTCGGCCATCGGGTCGCCGACCAGCAGGGATGCGGCCTGGAAGGCGAGCGCCTCGACCGCGTCGCCGTACAACGCCCGCGGGGCGAGCACCCGCGACATGGTGAAGCAGGCCTGCCCGGAGTTGGCGAAGCACAGGCAGCCGAGCTCGGCCGCCGCGGCCTCCAGGTCGACGTCGTCGAGGACGATCGCGGCGGACTTCCCGCCGAGCTCCAGGGTGACCGGCTTGAGCGTCTCGCCGCAGATCGCCGCGATGCGCCGGCCCGAGGTCGTAGGCCCGGCCACGGCCACGGTATCCACCCCCGGGTGGGCGGCGAGCAGCTCCCCGACCTGGTCGGTCCCGGTGACCAGGTTGAACACGCCGGGCGGGAAGTCGGCCGCCTCGAACGCCTCGGCCAGGATGTACCCGGACAGCGACGTCTCGGCCGCGGGCTTGAGCACGATCGTGCACCCGGCCGCGAGCGCCGGGGCGAGCTGGCAGAACGCCAGGATGAGCGGGTAGCTCCAGGACGCGATCACCGCCGCCACCCCGGTCGGCTCCCGCCTGATCATCGTGCGCCCGGCGAAGCTGACCGCCTCGCGGTATTCCTCGGTGCGCAGGTCGCGGGCCAGCGCGGCGTAGTAGCGGATGATCCCGCACGGGATGGACACGTTGTTCCGCCGGGACAGCGTGATCGGCATCCCCATCTCGGCCGTCACCAGGCGGGCGGTGTCCTCGGCGCGCGCCTCGAGAGCCGCCGCCAGGCGGTCCAGGGCCGCGGCGCGCTCGTCCGGGCTGACCTGCGGCCACGGGCCCGCGTCGAAGGCCTGCCTGGCCGCGGCCACGGCGACGTCGACGTCGCGCGCGACCATCGAAGGGACGGCGCCGGCGACCTCCTCGGTGGCCGGGTTGACGATCGTGATCACGTCGGCCGACCCGGATCCGACCAGTCGGCCGCCTGCGTACAAGTCCCGGTACTCGAGCAACACGGGTCCCTTCCTGCGCAGCCCTTCCTGCGCAGCTTGGGCGGCACTGGGGCCACAGATAAATGTTTGTAAATCTGTACGCCTGACGCGCTACTTGTCAAGTATCACCCCGTCTGCCCGGCGGGGCGATGACCATTTGTTAACGATTCCGCCAGGTAGACAACGTGGCTGGAGGGCGCCTTGTGGCCCGCCACAGCGACCGGCGCGGCCAGCCATCGTATGATCCGGTCATGGCGGTACCGAACTGGTCACCCACGCTCGCCGCCGGCCGTGCGCGAGCCAACGACTCCCAGGGTCCCGACCCGGCGGCCGGCTCCCGGCAACTGGACCGAGAGAACGCCGCGCTGCGCGAGCTCGTCACCGTGTACCGGTACCTGTCCGGGCTCGCGCTGCAGGACGCGGACCTGGCCGGGGTGGTGCGCCTCATCTCCGACCGGACGTCCGCGACCGTCGCGGTGGTCACCCAGCTGATGGACGTGCTGACCGCGGCGGCGCCGGGCGTGCCCGCGGAGAAGGCCGCCGCCGACGTGCGGGAGTACGTGGTCCACCCGCGGCTCGGCCAGGTGCTGCGGGCGTCGCGGCTCAGCCAGCGCGCCCTCCGGCTGCCGAAGGTCGGCGGGATGCCCGCCATCATCGTCGCGCCCATCCTGGTCGGGGACGAGGTCCCGTCGTACCTGATCACGATCGACCCCGCCGAGAACATCTTCGGCGAGGACATGAGCCTGCTGGTCACCGAGCACGCCGCCACCATCTGCGGGGTCATCCTGGGCCGGGAGCGCGTGGTGGCCGCGGCCGCCCGGCGCGTCCGCGACGACCTGGTCGAGGGCCTGCTCCTCGGCCGGGGCCGGGACAGCGCCGACGCCGGCCGGTGGGCCGCCCACCTCGGCTATGACCCGGCCCGCGACCACAACGTGGTGGCGATCGCGTTCGACCTGCCGGCCTCGGCGCTCCCGGTGGCCAGCCGCGGGGACGCCGCGGCGCAGCGGCAGCGGATCTGGGAGAGCATCGAGCACTTCGTGGCCACCCGGGCCCCCGAGGCGATCGTCTCGGCGCGCGAGGCCGAGGTAGTGGTGGTCACCGCGGCGCCGATGGACGCGCGCCAGCTCGCCGCGGCGTGCCTGGCCAGGCTGGCCGAGCTGTTCCCCTCGGCCAGGATCGTCATCGGGATCGGCGGGACCTGCCGCGACCCCCGCGAGGTCGCGCGCTCCTACGCGCAAGCGCAGCGCACGACCGCGACGCTGCGCCGGCTGGGACGGGCCGGAGCAGTGTCGGCGTTCGGGGATCTGGGGATTCTCCGCCTCCTGCTCCAGGTGCCCGACCTGTCCGAGCTGAGGTCCTTCGCCGCCGACGTGCTCGGCAAGCTCAGCATGCACGAGCAGGAGCACAAGTCGGAGTACCTGGCCACGCTGGCCTGCTACTTCCGGGAAAACAACAGCCCGCAGCGCGCCTCGCGCATCCTGCACGTGCACCCGAACACCGTGGCCTACCGGGTCAAGCGGATCGAGGAGATCACCGGGCTGCGCCTCGACAACTACACCGACCGGCTCATCGCGCAGGTCGCGCTGGAGATCCTCGACGCGCTCGGGGACGAGCCGTGACGGACGCCCGCCGCGACCGGGTGGCCGCCGACCTGGGCCGGCGCGTCCTGGTCTGCGACGGTGCGATGGGGACCATGCTGCACGCGGCGGGCGCCGCGCTCGACCGCTCGCTGCCCGAGCTCAACCTGTCCGACCCCGTCCTGGTCAGCGCCATCCACGAGAGCTACCTGGCGGCGGGCGCGGACATCATCCAGACCAACACCTTCGGCGCGAACCGGCTGTGGCTCGGCCATCACGGTTTCACCGACCAGGTGGCCGAGATCAACCGCGCCGGGGTCCAGATCGCCCGCGAGGCCCAGGCGCAATGCGACCGCGAGGTCCTGGTCGCCGGGTCGGTGTCGCCGGCCGTCACCGCTCCGCAGCGCCGGCGGATCGGCTCGGCCGAACGCATGGACGTGCTCCGCGAGCAGGTCCAGGCCCTCGTGGCCGGCCCCGGCGTCGACCTGGTCATCCTGGAGACGTTCGGGTACCTCGACGAGCTCGTCGAGGCGGTCCACGTGGCCAGCGGCGTCTGCCACGTCCCGATCGTCGCGCAGGCCACCTTCGCCGACGACGCGCACACCTTGGGCGGCGAGACCCCGCGTGAGGTCGCTACCGTCCTGTCCGCCCTGCCGGTGGCGATGCTCGGCACCAACTGCACGATCGGCCCGCAGCGGATGCTCACCGTGGCCGAGGACCTGGTCCGCTACGCGACGATCCCGGTCAGCGCCCAGCCGAACGCCGGGCAGCCGCGCCGCACCGGCCCGCGCAGCTTCGAGTTCAGCATCGACGGCGGGTACTTCGCCCGGTACCTGCGCCGGTTCGCCGACGCCGGGGTGACGCTCGTCGGCGGCTGCTGCGGCACCACGCCCACCCACATCGCCGAGGCGGTGGCCGCTATCCGCCCGTCCGGGGAGCCGACCCTGGCGCAGGCCCCGCCGCGCCAGCGCACCCGACCGCTGCGGGCGGCCGCGCCCGAGCCCGCCCGCCCGGTCGCGGGCAGCCTCGCGGACCAGCTGGCCAGCCGGCGGTTCATCGCCGCCGCCGCGATCGCGACCCCGGCCGGGGCCCGCGCCGGCGAGGCCGTCCAGGCCGCGGCCGAGCTCCGGGCCCAGGGCATCGAGGTGTTCGTGGTCCAGCCGCCGGACAGCGCCCGCACGCACTCCGATTCGCTCGACCTGGCGCTGCACCTGCAGCAGCAGGCCGGCGTCGAGACCATCGCCACGGTCGTGACGTGGGACAAGACGATCATGACGCTCCAGGCCGACCTGCTCGGCGCGCACGCGCTCGGCGTGCGCAGCGTGATCTGCACGACCGGGAGCCCGCCCGTACTCGGCGACTACCCGGCGGTCGACGGGATCTGGGAGGTCGACTCGCTCCGCCTCATCTCGCTGCTGTCCGGGCTGAACGCCGGCCGTGACTCCAACGGCCTGGCGCTGACCACGCGGACGTCGTTCTGCGTGGGCGCCCGGGTCAACCCCGGCGCGCGCGACCCGGACGCCGAGATCGCCCGGGCCCGCGCCAAGGTCCGGGCGGGCGCGCATTTCCTGGTGAGCAGACCCGTCTACGACCTGGATTCGCTGCTCCGCGTGACCTCGGCCCTGGCGGCCGACGACATCCCGCTGCTGCTTTCGGTCACCCCGCTGCGCAGCTTCGAGGAGGCGGACTATCTGGCCCACGAGGTCCCGGGGGTCCGCATTCCGCCGGACACGCTGCGCGCCCTGGACCGCGCGGGGCGCGGTGGCGCCCGCGCCGTCGGCATCGACCTGGCCGCGGACCTGCTCCGCGAGGCCCGCACGCTGGTTAGCGGCGTGATCCTGACCGCCGCCGAGGAAGACCTGACCGTCCTGGCCCCGCTGCTGGCCGCCGTCGGCTGAGGAACGTTCCCTTATCCCGAACGAGCGATGGTGACTGCCCCGGTCACGCCTCAGCGGAACAGGCGGTCGACGTAGTCCGCGCCGAGGCCGATCTTCTCGTAGTGGTCCCGGCACAGCTTGATGTAGTCGAACACGTCGAAGGTGCCGTTCGGCTCACCGTTCTCGTCCAGCCAGATGAGAGGCCCGGTGACGTTGAACGTCACCTTCATCGGCTCGTCGGACTCATAAGCGATCAGCGTGTGCGCCTCGCCCGGCGCCTCGAAGATCCAGTCGCCGGCGGTCGCCACCCAGTCGTGTTCCAGGTAGCCCCACTTGCCGGAGATCGTGTACGCGAACACCTGCTGCGGGTGGTAGTGCCGGTTCACCAGGCCGGCCCCGCGGCACATCAGCACGTCGCACCACCGGTTCTGGCTCGGCGAGATCCACAGCGGCCGGGTGCCGACCGTTTCCGACAGCGGAGCGTAGTACCGCAAGTCGTCGGTGGCCGCGTTGGCGATGTACGCCTCCGGCATCGCGCCGGGCCGGAACACCTGCGCCACCGGCTTGAACTCCCGCCAGAACTCGCCGCCCGCTGCCTCGCCCATAGGGTCCTCCGTACGTGTCGTGCCCGTGTCGAGATTCAGCGTCCCCCGCCCGCAGCCCGGGCGGCAACCGCTGCCCGCCGTCGACGCACGGGCCCGTGGCCTGAGCACAACCGGGGCACGCGAGGAATGTCGCGCGGGACAATCGCCTACTTCCGGCGCATGGCCAGCTGCGGCGATAGCCAGAGCGGCGGCAGGTAGCCGGCCAGGTTCGACAGGGGGAGGACCTCGGGCCGCAGCCGGATGCCGAGGACGTCGGCCATGAACGCCCGCCTGATCCCGATCCGCTGCCACATGCCGGGGTAACGCGTGGCCAGCTCGGCTTGCAGCGCCTCGTCGGCCAGCGCGACCCCGTCCTCGATGTTCGAGGTGTGATAGGCCGTGCCGGTCGCGGGGATGATGTCGATCTGGAGCGCCATCCCCGACTGCAGCGTCACCTCCGACCCGGCGTACACCGGCGAGCTCGGCCATTCGTCCAGGTGGATGAAGTGGCCGGGGTTCAGGTGCACGCCGAAGAAGGGGTCGGCCAGGTGCCGCTGCGCCACCTCGAACAGCTCGCCGCCGGTCACGCCGATGCCGACCGTCTCGTACCACTCCGCGGCGCAGGCGAAGTACGGCGTGACCAGCCGGGCGAGGTAGTCGCTGGCCGCCGCGGGCAGGTCGGCCTCGCCGGCGGCGAGGAACCCGCCGCGGGCGATGTTGCTGCCCCAGTAGCCGAGTGACGCGCTCATCGGGTCCCCCTGGCGCAGCACCCGCCCCGAGGCGCTGGCCAGGCCGAGCACGGTGCGCTCGCCGGACAGCAGGACCGGGTGGTAGGAGTACGGCAGCCCGATCGGCTCGTACAGCGAGAACGCCGTCAGCTCGGTCTGGCCGGGCCGAACGCCGTGCAGCAGGCGGCGCATGGACTCCGAGCCGTGCGTGGCGGCGAACTCAAAACAAGCCAGCTGATCGGCGTCGCTGACCAGGCGCAGGCCCCGGCCCGGCGCGGTGAACAGCGCGGTGGCGTTCACCGGCTGGCAGCCCAGCGCCCGCAGCTCGTCGACGATGAACGCCGGCGCGTCGATCCACGTCTCGGGCCGGTCGGTCTCGTCCGGGCCGAAGTACTTCCACCCGGCGACCCCGACCCGCCGCACGCCGTCGCCGATCCCGGCCGCCCGCAGCACGGCCGGGAGCGGCGGGCTGGCCGACCGGTCCTGGCTGACCAGGCTGAAGCTCTGGTACCGCACGATCTCGATGCCGTCCGGTACGACCTTCGCGTACGCCACGCCTTCGTTGCCGACCAGCAGCACCGGCGTTCGGCCCGGGGTCAGGATCAGCAGCGACTCCTCGAACCGCGGGTCGTACCCGGTCAGGTAGGACAGGTTCGCGAAGTGCTCCCGGTCGGCGTAGACCACCAGCGCGTCGAGGTCCGCCCCGGCCGCGGCGGCCGCCGCGGCGGCGATCCGGCCCTGGTAGGTCGCGGCGGGTACCGACGGCTGCTCGGCCGGCAGGTCGTACCTGGGCAGGTCGACCGGGCCGAGCTCCACTCCGTCGGCGTTCGGCAGGCTCACGCCCCGGCCTGGGTGGCGTCCCAGTCCACGTCCCCCGACGTGTCGGTGGTACGGCCGACCAGCTCGGTCGCCCCGCGCTGGAGCGCGCCGGGGCGGCGGCGTTCCAGCCAGATCATGTAGCCGGCGCCGACGATCAGCGCGGCGACGAAGATGTACGGCGTGAGGTTGATCGGCCAGGACGGGTACGGGTACACGGTCGTCCACAGCACGGGCAGCAGGGCCAGCGTGCCGATGCCGGGCAGCACCAGGTGCTTCCAGACGTTGTAGTCGTCGCGGTGCTCCCGCAGGATGTACGCGGTCAGCGCGAAGTTGGCCATGATGTACAGCACGATGACCGCGAGCGTGGTGATCGTGCCGAGGAAGGCGAAGATGTCGCCGGGCGCCAGCGCCAGGCCGACGATCAGGATGGCGATGATCCCGAGCGACTGCTGGACCGCGATCGCGAACGTGGGCGTGCGGTGGACCGGGTGGATCTTCCCGAACCGGGCCGGCAGCGTGCCCGCCTGCCCCATCGTGTAGGCGACGCGGGACGCGGCGTTGGTGCAGGCCAGCCCGCAGGCTACCGCGCTGTTGATGAGCGCCACGAAGATGAACCACCAGCCCGCGCCCCACAGCGTGTGGCCGAGCAGGTAATACGGGTTCGCGTTGGAGGCGAAGGCCGCCATGTTCCCGGTGCCCCAGCCGATCGCGGACGCGTACGAGGTGAAGACGTAGAAGGCCCCGATCAGCAGCAGCGAGAGCATGACCGCGCGGCTGATGAAGTTGCCGGGCCGCCTGGTCTCCTGGGCCAGCGGCGCGGGCGCCTCGAAGCCGCTCAGCGCGAGCACGGAGAACACCATGCCGGCCAGGATGCCGCCGTAGTGGTGCGGGGAGTTGTTCGGGATCAGCGGCGCGTTGTAGTGCGTTCCGTGTCCGGGGTGGGCCAGGAAGGTGAAGGCCAGCGCGAGCATGATCAGGATCTCGATGCCGCCGAAGATCGCCGTGGTCCGCATCGACAGCCTGATGCCGTAGTGGGTCAGGCCCCACACGATGGCGAAGAAGGCCAGGGCGAAGATCCACCAGGGGACGTCCGTCCCGGTCGCCTGCTGGATGGTGGTCGAGGCCAGGTAGCCCATGAACCCGATGGCCCCGGCGGGCCCGATGATGTCGTAGATCAGGTAGCTCCACGTCGTCATGAACCCGGGGCGGGCGCCGAGCCCGCGGGTGGCGAACGAGTAGTAGCCGCCGCTGGACGGCAGGTACCTCGAGAACTGCGAGACCGTGTTCGCGATGAAGACGCACACGATCGTGGTCAGCAGGAACGAGATGGGCATGTCCGGGCCCGCCTTGAGGGCGATGACCGGGAACGTGAACACCACGTTGATCGACGGCGCGATGTGCGTGATGCCCTGGAACACGACCTGCGGCAGGTCCAGCACGTTCCGCCGGAGGGAGGGTGTCGTCGTGGGGCTGGCTGCCTGAGCGGTCATCGCCAGGACCTCCTCGTTGCGCAACCGGTTTCCTCCAATTGTCAATCTGTTGATCATGCCGTCAAGAGCTAGCCGGTTTCGTCCGCAGTTATAGTTAGCGCAACCGGTTAAGTAAGGGGCGGGTGGCGCGAAGTGACCACGATCCAGGACGTGGCCCGCGCGGCGGGGGTGGCCGCCTCGACGGTCTCGCGGTACCTCAACGGCCAGCTCAAGGTGTCGCCCGCCACCGAGGCGAAGGTGCTCGAGGCGGTCGCGGACCTCGGCTACGTGCCCAACGCCACGGCGCAAAACCTGGCCCGCCGCCGGTCCGGGGTGATCGGGTTCGTCGTGCCGGAGATCAGCAACCCCTACTTCGGCGCGATCGCCGACCACGTGGTGGAGGAGGTCGAGCGGCACGGCCGGCTGGTCCTGCTCTGCTCGCACCGCAGCCAGTCGGTGAAGCAGTCCAGCTATATCGAATTGCTCGCGTCCGGTGCCATCGACGGGATGCTGTACCTCGGGTCGTTCCGGTCGAACGAGCGCCTCGCCGTGGCGATCGCCGAGGGACTGCCCGTCGTGGTGGTCGATGAGCCGATCGCCGGGCTGCCGCCCGTGCCTACCGTAGTAATGGACGACTACGCCGGCGGCTACCAGGCCACGAGCTACCTGGTGGCGCTCGGCCACCGCCGGATCGCCTTCGTGTCGGGCCCGGCCGAGCTCGGCTCGGTCCAGGAGCGCCACCGCGGCTACCTCGACGCGCTGCGCAAGGCCGGGATCGAGGCCGAGGGACAGGTCAGGCTGTCCGGCTCGTTCACCGAGCAGTTCGGGATGAGCGCGCTCCCGCACCTGCTGGCCGCCGCCCACCCGCCGACAGCCGCGTTCGTGGCCAGCGATTACATCGCCCTCGGGGTGATCTCGGCGGCCGAGGCGCACGGCATCGCGGTACCCGACGACCTGTCGATCGTCGGCTTCGACGACATCAGGTTCAGCCAGTACGTCCGGCCGCGGCTGACCACCGTCCGCTCGCCGCTGGACCGGCTCGCGCACCTCGGCGTCGAGCTGCTCTTCGAGCGGCTGGCCGATCCCCAGGCGCCGGTCCGTACGCACGTCCTCCCGGTCGAGCTGGTGATCCGCGAGTCGGCGTCCGCACCGGCGATGGTTCCGGGCACGTCTGGCTAGCAGTTCTACGGAGGATGGGTCATGCGGGTTCTGCTGTGCGGGGAGAGCTGGGTCACCCATAGCGTGCACATCAAGGGCGTGGACTCGTTCAACACGAGCACCTACGTGGAGGGGGCCGACCGGCTGCGCGGTGCCCTCGGCGCGGCGGGACTCGACGTCGACTATCTGCCGGGCCACCTGGTGCCTGGGCGGTTCCCCTGGTCCGCCGCCGAACTGGCGGCCTACGGCACGGTCATCCTCAGCGACATCGGGGCGAACAGCCTGCTGCTGGCCCCGGCCACCTTCCAGCGCTCGGCCATCGCCCCGAACCGGCTGGCGTCCGTCGAGCAGTACGTGCGCGACGGGGGCGGGCTGCTGATGATCGGCGGTTACCTGTCGTTCGCCGGGATCGACGGCAAGGCCCGGTACCACGCCACCCCGGTCGAGGCCGCGCTGCCGGTCACGATCAGCGTCCATGACGACCGGGCCGAGCGCCCGGAGGGCGTGTGGCCTTTGGTCACCGAGCCCAGCCACCCGGTGCTCGACGGCGTGCCGGCCGACTGGCCGGCCCTGCTCGGCTACAACCAGGTGACCGCCAAGCCCGAAGCCCAGGTGCTGGTGACCTGCGGGACCGACCCGCTGCTGACGGTGGGCAGCCACGGCGCGGGCCGCAGCGCCGCCTTCGCCTCTGACTGCGCGCCGCACTGGTGCCCGCCCGCCTTCATGGACTGGCCGGGATACGACCCGCTGTGGGGCAACCTGGTGCGATGGCTAGGCGGGGACCACTAGCCGCCTATCCAGCCCCCGCACCGGCTGACCACCTCTCGTACTGGCCAGCCGCTTCTCGCACCAGCCAGCCCCCGCGCTTGCCAGCCACCCCACGCACCACCCGGCCACCTCCCCGCACCAACCACCACCGCCTCTGCAGAAGTGCAACCGATAGTTGCAGATTTGGTCGACCATGTGCTACCGTCGGTTGCAGATGCTGGGAGGCGGATAAGGGAGCCCATTGTGATGCCAGACCTCACGATCGACCGGGAGGTGCTGATCGAGGCGCCTGAGGGCGACGAGCGCACCCGTCTTCGCGTGGTCGAAAGCGGTCACGAGCTGCTCGTGTGGCCCGACACGGAGAAGCAGCGTTACGCCGACGAGCACCGGGACGGCTGGGTCGATTACCTGGACCGCCTTACCGTGCTGCTCGCCCAGTGCCAGCGGAAGAGGCCGGAATGACAGTGCCAGCCGGAATGACAGTGCCAGCCGGAATGACAGTGCCAGCCGGACTGACAGCGCAGGCCGATGACGAGCTGTGGTCGGCCATCGGCGACCCGTCCCGCCGCCAGGTCCTCGACCTGGTGGTCAGCCACGGCGAGGTGAGCGCCAGCTGGCTGGCCGGACGGGTCCCGTTCACCCGCCAGGCCGTCTCCAAGCACCTGGTCGTGCTCGAACGGGCCGGGCTGATCAGCCGGCGCAAGCAGGGCCGGGAGGTTCTCTACCAGGTAGAAGGCGACCGCCTCGATCAGGCCACCCGGGCCATGGCCGAGCTCGCCGCGCAATGGGACCGCCGGCTCGGCGCCATCAAACAGCTCGCCGAAGCGGCGCACGCGGAGAACAAGAAGAGGGAGCGTCATGACGGATGAATCAGCCAGCCCCGGCCTGCCCGCGCTCGTCGACCGGGCTGCCTTCGAGGCCGAACTCGACACGCTGCGGGTCCGGGAGAAGGCGCACACCCGGGAAGGCGACGCGATCGCTGCGGCCCGTCGGCGCCTGCCCATGGTCGAGGTCGACGCCAGCCTCATGCTGACCGGGCCCCGCGGGCCGGTGACGCTGCTCGAAGCGTTCGAGGGGCGGCGGCAGCTCATCGCCTACTACTTCATGTGGTGGCCCGGACACCCTGCGGCCGAGCAGTGCGAAGGCTGCACGTGGGTCACCACCCAGGTCACCGAGCTGTCCTACCTGCATTCCCGTGACATCACCTACGCGGTGCTCTGCCAAGGGGCCTACGAGGAGAGCATCCGCTACCGCGATTTCATGGGCTGGGACGTGCCCTGGTACTCGGCCCAGGACTCCCTTGACGCGCTCTTCGCGGGACGCCAGATCGGCCTGTTCCATCTGGTGTGCTACCTGAGGGACGGCGATCGTGTCTTCGAAACCTACTGGACGAAACGCCGCGGCGCGGAGGCCATGGACTACGGCTATGCACTCATGGACCTCACCGTGTACGGACGTCAGGAACCATGGGAGGACTCGCCCCCCGGCTGGCCGCAACAGTGCACCTACACGCGGACTGACGGCGGCCCACCCGCCTGGCCACCAGCATCAGCGTGGCCGGGCGGGCGCCCGATCGCCCAGTGGCCGCGACTGCAGGCCGGGCGCTCCGACGACCTCTGCGTTCGGCCTTGATGGGTTACAGCTCGTCGATCCAGCGGGTGAGGCGGCGCGCCTCGCGGGCGAGGATGTCCGGGTCGCGGAAGGTATTGGTGAGCAGCGCGCTGCCCTCGTAGCTGGCGATGAGGCTGACGGCGAGGTCATGGGCGTCGCGCCTGCCCAGGGCCGCGAACTGCTCCTCGGCCCACTCGATGGGGACGCGCATCAGGTCGGGGAGCGCGAAGTCGGGGCGGCCGGGGCGCTTGTCGAGTTCCGAACAGAGGCTGCCCTGCGGGCACCCGAACAGGGCGATGACCTCCCGCTGGTCGGCGAACTCGCCGACGAGGGCCTTCAGGCGGCCCTTCGGTGAGCGGTGACTGCTGCTGATCGCGGCGAGCGCCGCCCTGGACTGCTGGACGTGGGCCTCGATGACCGCGGCGATGATGTCGTCCTTGGTCTTGAAGTAGTAGTAGACGTTGCCGACCGGCACGTCTGCGGCCTGGGCGATGTCGGCCAGCGTCGTCTTCTCGACGCCGTGCTGGTGCAGCAACTGGGTGGCCGCGGCGATCAGGCGCTGTCGCTTCCCCGCCGGTCGCCCAGCCGCATCCCTCGGCGCCTGCTCGGCCGCGTGCCCCCGCGTCTGCTCGGCCGCGCCCCCGGGCGCCCGCTCGGCCGCGCCCCCGCCGCCGGGGTGGTGCGCGGTTCAGCCTCGCCCAGCGCGCCGGCTCTGGCCTGTGCGCCCTGGCGGTCGCCGCCATCGCCCTGAACTGACCGCATGCGCCTCGCCTCTTGACACCGATTAATTCATTGCAGCATAATGCAATGAAATTGCGAGCATGGAGGTTGCCATGGCTGTCAGCGTCCTCACCACCACGCAAGGCCCGGCGCTCAACGTACTCGGAGAGCAGCTGAGGCCGCTAACCCCGGCCGGGGCGCTCAGCATCGAGATCTTCGACACGACCGGGCCCGAGCAAGCCGGGCCGCCACCGCACCGTCACCCGTGGGATGAGATCTATGTCGTCCTGGAAGGGATGCTCGAGGTCTTCGACGGGGACGGCTGGCAGCAAGCCAAGGCCGGGGCGTGCGTCTGCATCCCCGCCGGCCAGGTCCACGCCTACCGGAACGGCAGCCCTGACTGCCGTTTCCTGACCATCGAAGGTCCCGGGCAGGCCCGGGAGTTCTTCGTGCAGATGGACGCCGAGGTCACCACGCTGCCACCCGACATGAACGCGGTGCTAGCCGTGGCGGCCCGCCACGGCCTCGAGGTCATGCTGCCCGGATGACGGCCACCAGGCCCTACCACAGCCCCGCCCGCCAGGTGCGCCGCGAGCGGACCAGGCAGGCCATCGTGGACGCGTTCATCGCGCAGCTCGGCGACGCCGGGCGCATCGCGCTCTCCCCTGCCGCAGCCGCCCGCGCCGCTGGCGTGTCGATCAGGACCGTCCACCATTACTTCCCCGACGCCGAGGCGCAGCTCGCCGCGGTGGCCGCGGAAGTGGAAACGCGGCTGTTCCCGCAGCCCCCTCCGCTGCCGCGGACACCGACCGAACTGCCGGACCTGGTCACCGCGGTCTACCGGGCCTCGGAGGGCCAGCTCCCGTTGCTGCGCGCCCTGGTGAACAGCAGCGTCGGTACCGAGGTGCGCCGACGCCGCCGCGGCCAGCGGCTGCAGGCCATCCAGGATGTCCTGGCGAGCATCGGCGCGGGCCACGGCGAGACCCGCCGCGCCGTGGCGGTCGTGTCCTTGCTCGCCAGCGCCGATGCCGGGGTCGTCCTCGCCGATCAGTACCGGCTCACCCTGTCCGAGGCCGGTGCTGCGTGCTCCGAGGCCACCCGGGCGATCATCGCGGACCTGACCGCGCAGGCCGCGGGCACCGATCCCAGCTGAGCTCTGGATCAGGTCCGTCCCCGCCCCGCCGGGGCGCGGATCGTCCAGCGCCTGCCCGGCGCTCAACGCCGCCATCTGGCACAACTGGCGAATGGGCGCACCGGTCAAGGCTCCCTAATCGCACACGACCACCGCCGACCAGCTATCAAATCCCGGTCATCGATTTAGGGCTCGTGGATCAGCAGGCCGCGGATGTTGCGGCCGTCCAGCATGTCCCGGTAGCCCTGGTTGACCTCGTCGAGCGAGTAGCGGTTCGTGACCAGCTCGTCGATCTTGAGCTGCCCCGCCCGGTACAGCTCGAGGAGCCGCGGGATCGTCTCGAACGGGTTCCCGCTGCCGAACAGCGCGCCCTGGATCCGCTTCTCGAACAGCGTCAGCTCGAAGCTCGGCAGCTGGATGGTCTTCTTGCCCGGGCCGGCCAGCCCGGTGATCACCACCGTCCCGCGCTTGCGGACCGCCGCGAACGCGGACGCGATGACCTCCTCGGTGACCACGCCCACGGTGATCAGGGCCTGATCCGCTCCGACCCCCCGGGTCACCTCGGTGATGATCTCCTGGGCGGCCGCGGCGTCGGCGGCGATGTGGGTGGCGCCGAACTCCATGGCGTTCTCCCGCTTGAACTCCAGCGGGTCGACCGCGATGACGTTGCGCGCGCCGGCGAACGCCGCGCCCTGAACGGCGTTGATCCCGACGCCGCCGATTCCGTAGATCACGGTCGTGTCGCCGGGCCGCACGCCGCCCGCGTTGACCGCGGTGCCCCACCCGGTCGGCACCCCGCAGCCGACCAGCGCCACCGTCTGCAACGGCAGGTCGTCGTCGATCTTGATGCAGGAGTGCTCGGACACCACCGAACGCTGGGAGAACGTGCCGAGCAGGCACATCTGGCCGAAGTCATCGCCGTCGGCGTGGAACCGGAACGTGCCGTCGGGCAGGCAGTTGTCTACGAACAGCGCGCCCATGTCGCACAGGTTGGTCATGCCGCTGGCGCAGAACCGGCAGTGCCCGCAGGTCGGCAGGAACGAGCAGACCACGTGGTCGCCGGGCTTGAGCCGGACGACCCCGGCCCCGACCTCTTCGACGATCCCCGCTCCCTCGTGCCCGCCGACGATCGGGTAGCGGACCGGGATGTCGCCGGTGCGCAGGTGGTCATCGGAGTGGCAGAGCCCGGCCGCCACGAACCTGACCAGCACCTCGCCCTCCTTGGGCGGGTCAAGCTCCAGCTCGATGATCTCCCAGTCCTTGCCCACGTCCCTGAGCACCGCTGCCCTGGTCTTCATGCCACCTCCCGCGTCGTCCGCCTGCCACATCATCCGCCGACCCGACCGCGCGGTCCATGTGTCCGGCCCCAAGAGTCCCGTCCCCCCGTTGGCCTCCGGTCAGCATGGGAACGTGGGTCTCAGGAGCGGTGCTGAGCTTCAGCTCGGAGCTGTGGTAGGCGGCCCGGCCGGCCAGGTCGGGGCTGTACCTGGTGATGATCTGGCGGACCCGCTGGGCGGCGAGCGGGCCGAGCAGGTCGTAGCAGCCGATGAACAGCTCCCGGGCAGCCGACCGCGGCCAGGCGGCGGGGAGGAGCTCGGCTGGCAGGTCGGGGTCGAGCCCGGGAAAGGCCCGCCACTCGTCCATGACCCGGGTCCTGGCGATCAGCGCGTCCGTCGGAGGCACCTGCCCGGCCGCCGTGGTGTCCCGCAGCCGGCTGGCGAACGCGATGAAGTGCTCGTACCGGGCCCGCAGCCCGCCCAGATCCCAGGCGCTGGCGGGGATATCGCACTCGGTCGGGACCGAGGTAGCTCGGAACGCCGTCGCAGTGGTGATCCCGAGGTCCTTCAGGTACCCGATCACCTCGGCGGCGTGGTCGCGGGGGGAGACCCACAGGCCGTCGTACAGCGGCGCGAACCCGAGCCAGCGGAGCTGCTTGCGCAGCGCGTCGCGCGCCGCCCGGTTGTCCTCGGGAATGGAGAACGCGACCAGCGACCACCTCCCGTCCCACGGCTGGTTGGCCGCGCCGAAGGAGAAGATCCGCCGGGCTCCGTCGTCGAGGATCGCCGCCGCCCGGGGGCTCAGCCGGGAGAACGTACGCCGGCCGGTCTTGGAGGTGACCAGCAGCCCGTTACGCGTCAGTCGGCTCAGCGCGGCCCGCGCCGCCGAGTCGCTGACGCCGAACTCCCCGAGCAGCGCCACGATCGCCGCCGAGGGCAGCGGTTCGGTCCGCTGCCACCAGTAGTCGCCGAGCAGGGTGAGCAGCAGCCGCGGCGGCCGCTCCGCGGCGGCGCCGGGCGAAGTCCACGGTCCGGCCTGGTCAGCGTCCAGGTCGGCAAGGCTCCTCACGGAACGAGAATAACTTTGGCGCGCCCCTGCCGTGGAGGCGGAAGCAGCCATGACACCCAAGGGCAGCCGACAGGTGACATTTTGAGCGGCGGGAAGCGCGTGATATGAACTTAGACGGTCCATGGGTTAGCAGCGTGAACCGTCAATCCTGGTGAGATGAGGTCCAGCCATGTCCCCCCGAACCAGCCCTCCGTTCCGGGCCGACCACGTCGGCAGCCTGCTGCGCCCGCCGCGCCTCCTGCAGGCCAGGGACGATTTCGCCGCCGGGCGGATCACCGCGGCCGACCTGCGCGCCGTCGAGGACGAGGAAATCCCCACTGCGATCCGGATGCAGGAAGAGGTGGGTCTCCAGTCGGCCACCGACGGGGAGTTCCGCCGCGCCTCCTGGCACATGGACTTCATCTACGCGCTGGGCGGCGTCTCCAAGGCCCCCGGCCACCTGGCCGTGAAGTTCCATAACGCGGCGGGTGATATCGAGTTCACCCCCGCCTCGATCGTGGTCGACGGGAAGCTCAGCATCGAGGACACGATCTTCGCCGACGCCTTCACCTTCCTGAAGTCCCACGTCACCACGGCCGTGCCCAAGCTCACCATCCCCTCGCCGAACATGGTCCACTACCGCGGCGGCCCGGCCATGCTGGACCCGGCCATCTACGCCGACATCGAGGAGTTCTGGGCCGACCTGGCCGCCGCCTACGCCGACGAAGTCCAGCGCCTGGCCACCCTGGGCTGCACCTACCTCCAGTTCGACGACACCAGCCTGGCCTACCTCAACGACCCCGCCCAGCGCGCCGAGATCGCCGGGCGCGGCGAGGACGCCGACCACCTGCACCTGCGCTACATCAAGCAGATCAACGCCGCGGTCAAGGACCGGCCCCAGGGCATGGCCATCACCACCCACATGTGCCGCGGCAACTTCCGCTCCTCCTGGGTGGCCTCCGGCGGGTACGACTTCGTGGCCGAGGCGCTGTTCTCCGAGCTGGACGTGGACGGGTTCTTCCTGGAGTACGACGACGAGCGCTCCGGCGGCTTCGAACCCCTGCGGTTCGTCCCTAAGGGCAAGCAGGTCGTCCTGGGCCTGGTCACCACGAAGCGCCCGGAGCTGGAGTCCAAGGACGACCTCAAGCGCCGCATCGACGAGGCGGCCAAGTTCGTGCCCCTGGACCAGCTGTGCCTGTCCGGCCAGTGCGGCTTCTCCTCCACGGTGGAGGGCAACGCCCTCAGTGCGCAGGAGCAGCTGGCCAAGCTCCGCCTGATCGTCGAGACCGCCCACGACATCTGGGGCGACTGAGGAACACCACAATCCCGTGCGGTGGCCTTTGTGTCGCACGACTATTAACCATTGCGTTAATCCGGTTTATCCCGGGTCGGCCTTGTGCGCCGCGACAACCGACCCCCGGAAAGCTTGTGGCGCTCGTCGTTGCTTTCCCGGCCCTGAACGCCCAGGATAGCCAGCATGGGGTCCCGTATGGTCAAGGACGGCCCGCCGCCAATTCTTTTTCCCCGCCGGGTGAATTCCCGCCATTCGCAATTCGTGTCCCCGGCCGTTTCATTCCGCCGATCGCGGCTGGCCTGGTGACCGCCGGGCCGCCCGTCCCCGCGCACCCGCACCTGGGCGTCCGCATGGCGTACCGGCTGCAACGGGCGCTGCGGCCCAACGCGGGCTGGCGGTGGCTCAGCGCCAGGATCGAGGCGTCGGGCCCGGCGCGCGCCGGCTTCACCGCCGCGGAGCGGGTGGTCAAGGAGGACCTGTTCGGCTGCCGGATGTGCGGCCAGTGCGCCCTGCCCGTCACCGGCTACGTGTGCCCGATGGGCTGCCCGAAGGAACTGCGCAACGGGCCGTGCGGGGGAGTGGGCCCGGACGGTTCCTGCGAGGTGTACCCGGCGCTGACGTGCGTCTGGGTCGACGCCTACGAGCGCGCCGCCAGCCAGGGCCGGGCCGCCGACCTGCGCCTGCTGCACCGCCCCGCCGACCACCGCCGCTGGGGCCAGAGCTCGTGGCTGAACTACTGGCAGGGCCGCGACGAGGGGCTGTGGACCAGCCAGGCCAGCGAGACCGGCGGCTACCCGGGAGCGGATCGGTGAGCCTGCGCGAGCGCTTGGCGTCGGGCGGCTTCGCGGTGACCGCCGAGATCAGCCCGCCGCGCGGGGCGAGCACGGACCCGATCACCAGGGCGGCCACGCTGCTGCGGGGCTGGGTCGACGCCGTCAACGTCACCGACAACCAGGGCTCGAACGTGCGGCTGGCCAGCTGGGCCGGGAGCCTGGCCGTGCTGGCCGCCGGGCTCGAGCCGGTCATGCAGATGACCTGCCGGGACCGCAACCGCATCGCGCTCCAGTCCGACCTGCTCGGAGCCGCCGCGCTCGGCATCCGCACGATCCTGGTCATGACGGGGGACCACCCGACGGCCGGCGATCACCCCGGCGCCAAGCCGGTGTTCGACCTGGACAGCATCCAGCTCCTGTGGACCCTGCGGACCATGCGCGACCAGGCCGTCCTGCTGTCCGGGCGCACGCTAGACCCCGCGCCCGAGTGCTTCCTCGGCGCGGTCGAGAACCCGTTCGCCCCGCCCGTCGATTTCCGCGCCGAACGGCTCGGCAAGAAGATCGCGGCCGGCGCGCAGTTCGTGCAGACGCAGTTCGTGTTCGACGTCCCGGCGTTCGGGCGGTGGATGGCGCAGGTCCGCGACCTCGGGCTGACCGAGCGGTGCGCCATCCTGGCCGGCGTCGGCGCGGTCAGGTCCCTGCGAGCCCTGGACTACATGCGCGACAAGGTGCCGGGGGTGCACGTGCCGGACGAGGTCTACCGCAGGCTGCGGGCAATCCCTTCAGACCGAACGGCGGCGGAGGGAGTCCTGCTAGCCGCCGAGATCGTCGAGCAGGTGCGCGAGATCCCGGGCGTGGCGGGGGTGCACCTGCTGGTCGCAGGGAACGAGCAGGCGGTCCCCGGGATCCTGGACGGGGCCGGCCTCGGGGTGGGCCACGATGGACGTTGACCTCCGGCCGGTCAGGAAGCTGCGCGAGTCCGCCGCGGCGCGGGCGGCGATCGGTCCGATCATCGAGGCGGTGTGCGCCTCGCCCGCCGACCTGTCCCGCCTGCGGGTGGTCTGCGACTGGATCCAGTACCGGAGCAACTTCCGCGACGCCGTGGTCAGCAGGCCGATCGGGGGCACGGACGTCGAGCTCGCGGTCGACCTGCGCCGCTGCGGCGACATCGACCCGAAGACCCCCGACGACCTGGCCGGCCAGGTCAAGCGCGCGCTATCCGATCAGTCGGGACTGGCCCTGGAGCCCTGGGTGCCCGGGCGGGACAGCTGCATCTGGCGGTTCAACGCGCTGTACTGGCAGGCGCTGTCGGTCTGGGAGCAGGCCACCGGCCGCGAGTACGAGCAGTCCCTGCCCGGCGGAGAGAGCGACGCGCGGAACACCGAGGCGGCCAGCGAGCTCATCCTGGAGCTCTTCCGGCTCTGGGACGACCTTGCTGCCCGCCGCGCGCTGCCCGACGAGCTGTACGTGCTCGAGCTCGGCGTCGGGAACGGGAACCAGGCCCGCACCTGGCTGGACGAGTTCGTCCGGCTCGACCAGCGGCACGGGCGCGACTATTACCGCAGGCTGCGCTACCTGATGGGGGACTACTCGGCCCACGTGCTCGAGCGGGCGCACCAGGCCGTCGCCCACCACGGCGAGAAGGTCAGCGCGCTAGTCGTCGAGGCGACCCGCCCGGCGGTCACGCTCGGTTTCCTGACCGGCAAGACCTTCCTGGTCTACATCTCCAACGTGTACGACAACCTGCCCACCGACGAGGTGGCCTCCATCCACGGGCGCACCTACCAGGTCGAGACGCAGGCCTTCCTGGGTGACGACGACGCCAGCGTGATCGCGGACCGGTTCGGGACCAGTCCGGACGGGCTGGTCCCGCTCATCGACCGGCTGCTGCGGATCGGGCCCGAGCTGCTGAGCGAATCCGCCCCCGCGCAGTTCGCCGACCCCGGCCAGGCGGTCTCGTTCTGGCAGGCGGTGTGGGACGCGCTCCGGCTGCGGGAACGGTACACCCCGCTGGAGGGCCTGGACCGCTACCAGGTCACCCCCGCGCTGACCGGCGAGATCCTGCGGCCGCTGCTCGAGTCCGAAGGCGACGTCCGCATGCACGTCAGCAACGGCGCGCTGGCCAGCTTCACCGGGACACTGCCGTTGCTGCACCCGTACGGCCGCGTGCAGTGCCACGACCTGTTCCTGACCAGCCGGCCGCAGTACCGCACCGGGTTCTACGGCCCGGGCAAGTACGACGGGTCGGTGGTCAACTGGGTGAACGGGCCGCTGCTGCAGCTGGTCGCGAGCCGCCGGGGGTTCGGCGTCGAGTTCGCGCCGTTCCGCCAGCGGCCCGGCTCGAACATCACCACGCTCACCGCGCAGGCCAGGGACTGATCATGGTCCTGCTGCCGACCACCGTGGTGGGCTCGTACTCGGTGCCGGAATGGCTGGAGCGGCTGAAGACCGAGTACTACCAGCGCCGGATCAGCGCGCAGCACCTCGCCGAGATCCACGAGGTGGCCATCAAGGCGGCGGTCAAGGACCAGGAACTGGCCGGCATCGACATCGTCTCGGACGGTGAGCTGCGCCGGGACAACGACGTGGACTACTTCCTCGCCCGCATTCCTGGCGTGCATATCCCGCAGCGGGGCAAGACCGACTACTTCGACTACTACGACGCCGAGGTCACCAGGCCGCTGCCCGAGGTGCCTGAGGGCCTCGGCCTGGCCGACGACTTCCTGTTCACCCGCCAGCTCACTGGCCGGCCGGTCAAGTTCTCCTTCACCGGCCCGTTCTCGCTGTCCCGCCGGATCCGCGACGACGCGTACCCCGACCCCGGCGGCCTGGTGCGCGCGCTGGCCCGCAGGCTGAACGCCGAGGCCCGCGAGCTCGCCGCGGCCGGCGCTGACCTGCTGCAGATCGACGAGCCGTTCCTGGCCGGGTACCCGGAGCACGTGGAGCTCGCGGTGGAGGCGGTCAACATCGTCACCGACGGCGTGCCCGCGACCTGGGCGCTGCACGTGTGCTACGGGAACAGGTACGCGCGCCCCTCCTGGGAGGGGCACTACGACTTCCTGTTCCCCGCGGTCAAGGCGGCGCGGGTGGACCAGATCGTCCTGGAATTCGCCCGCAAGGGCCTGGACGACCTGCGGCTGATCCGGAAGTACGAGTGGGAGAGGTGGCTCGGCTTCGGGGTGATCGACGTCAAGACCTCGCAGGTCGAGTCGGCCGAGCTGGTCGCGTCCCGGATCAGGCGCGCGCTGGAGTACGTGCCGGCGGACCGGCTCATGATCAACCCGGATTGCGGGCTGCGGCACCTGGCGCCCGACGTGGCCAGGCAGAAGCTGCGCGCCATGGTGGCCGGGACCGCCGCGGTCCGGGCCGAACTGGAGGGAGGCGACAAGGCATGAGCGGCGCCGAGGAGGGGTTCCTGTTCACCTCGGAATCGGTGACGGAAGGCCACCCGGATAAGGTGGCCGACCAGATCTCCGACGCGATCGTGGACGCCGCGCTGGCCCAGGACCCTTCCTCGCGGGTGGCGGTGGAGACCCTCCTGACCACGGGCCTGGTCGTGCTGGCCGGCGAGATCACCACGGCCGCCGTCCTCGACTTCGCGGCGATCGCCCGCCAGGTGATCTGCGAGATCGGGTACGACACCGGCGACTTCGGGTTCGACGGCAACGCGGTCGGCGTGATCACGGCGCTGGACAAGCAGTCGCCCGACATCGCGCGCGGGGTGGCGGAGTCGCACGACGCGCGCCGCCTGGGGAGCACCGATCCGTTCGATTCGGTCGGCGCGGGCGACCAGGGCATGATGTTCGGCTACGCGAGCAACGAAACGCCTGAGCTGATGCCGATGCCGATCGTGCTGGCGCACAAGCTCGCGCGCCGGCTCGCGCAGGTCCGCCGGGACGGGCTGCTCCCGTACCTGCGGCCGGACGGCAAGACGCAGGTCACGGTGCGCTACGACGCGGCTGGCCGACCGGTGCGGGTGGAGAAGGTGCTCATCTCCACCCAGCACGAGGACGGGGTGGAGGCCAAGCTCTCCGACGCCCTGTGGGAACAGGTGGTGACGCAGGCGCTGCCACCGGACCTGTACGACCCCGCCGCGCTGCGCGCGGAGTTCTACGTCAACCCGACCGGGCGGTTCGTGATCGGCGGGCCGGTGGGCGACACCGGGCTGACCGGGCGCAAGATCATCGTCGACACCTACGGCGGGTTCGCCAGGCACGGCGGCGGCGCCTTCTCCGGCAAGGACCCGACCAAGGTGGACCGGTCGGCCTCCTACGCGGCCCGGCACGTGGCCAAGAACATCGTGGCGGCCGGGCTGGCCGACCGGGTCGAGGTCCAGGTGGCCTACGCGATCGGGGTGGCCAGGCCGCTGTCGCTGCTCGTCGAGACGTTCGGCACGGAAAAGATGGGACGCAGTGCCCTTGTTGGCCTGGTGCGCGACCATTTCGACCTGCGCCCCGCCGCCCTGGTCCAGAACCTGGACCTACGCCGCCCCGTGTACCGAAGGACCGCCGCCTACGGGCACTTCGGGCGCGACGAGCCCGGATTTACCTGGGAGTACACGGACCGGGCCGCCATTCTCCGCGACGCGGCCGGGCTCGGCTAGCCCGGCGCCGACCCGCGCTAGCCGCTTGTGGTCCGGCTCAGGAAGCGGCCGGGCTGATTTGGGGATCGCGTCATTGTTCCGCTGCGCCTTTCATGGAAATCTCCGCCTAAGCGCGAAATGAGCGGGAATTTTGGCTGCCTAAGTAAGGGGCCCGAGTGCTGGCCGCAGTGACCAGATCACCTGGCGACATGGTGATCGAGGATGTTCCCGATTCGGGACCTGCCCGTGCCGGGAACGTTATCGTGCGGCCGGAGGCGGTCGGTATCTGCGGCTCGGACTTCCACCTGTTTTCCGGTGACGTGGGCGCGCTTTCCGGCCTGCGCGACTTCTATCCGCGGATCCAGGGCCACGAGGTGTCCGCGGTGGTCGAAGATCCCGGTGACAGCCACACCGTCACAAAAGGCGAGCGGGTCGCGATCTGGCCGCTGCTCCCGTGCGGGGCCTGCTACCCATGCCGAATCGGGCGCCCCAACGTGTGCGTGTCATTCCGGCTGGTCGGGGTGCACCTCGACGGGGGCCTGGCCGAACGGCTCGAGGTGCCCGCGTCGGCGGTCTTCCCCACGGGCGACCTGGACCCCGACGGCACGACGTTCGTCAGCCGGCCTCGGTGGTCGTGCACGCCCTGGCGCGCGGGCGGGTGCAGGCGGGGGAGCAGGTCGTGGTGTTCGGCGCCGGGCCGATCGGCCTGGCCACGGTGCTCGCCGCGGCGGACGCGGGCGCGCGGGTGCTGTCGGTCGATCCCGTGGCCGGCCGCAGGGACCTGGCCAAGCGGCTCGGCGCCGAGCGCGTGGCCTGGGCCACGCCCGGCGAACTCCTGGCGGCCGCCCGGGACTGGACCGCCGGCGAGGGCCCGGTCCTGGTGGTCGAGACCAGCGGCGAGCCCGGCGTCCTGCCGCAGGCCATCGAGATGGTCGGTGCGGCGGGCCGGGTGGTGGTCATCGGCATGTCCTCGGGCACCGCGGCGGTCCGGCCCGGCGCCTTCCCGGAGAAGGAAATTGACGTTATCGGCTCCAGCTGCGCGACCGCCGAGGATTTCCGCAATGCGGTGCGGCTGGTATCGGCCCATAGCGCATCGCTCACCGCGCTCTTCTCGCATCATTTCCCGCTCGAGCGCGCAGCGGAGGCATTCGAATTCGCGATGAGGCGGCCACAGGACGCGATCAAGATCGTAGTGACCGTCAATTAATGCACCGGAAATCACTGCCCTGAGGGGGAGAGATGAGCAGAGGAATAATCGCGCCGTCGGCGCGCACGATGATCGTCCTCGCCGCGGCCGCCCTAGCCGTCGGCGCCGCCGGATGTAGCAGCAGCAGTAGCAGCAGCAGTTCGAGCAGTTCCAGCGGCCCGAGCGCCTCGACGCCCCCGCCGAGCGCCTCGAGCGCGCCGGCTACGGCGGTGAGCACGTCGTCGTGCGGCACCAACCCCGGTGTCGCGGCGACGGGCACGCCGATCGCGCTGGGCGCCATCGCCACCAACCAGCCGGGCACCTCGTTCACCGACATCCCGAACATGGCGGCCGCGTACTTCGCCTGCGTGAACGCCAACGGCGGCATCAACGGCCACCCGGTCAAGCTCTACATCGAGACCGAGCAGACCAACCCGGCCCAGATCGCGGCCGACGCCAAGCAGCTGGTAGACACCGATCACGTGGTCGGCATCGTCGGCAACACCTCCATCATCGAGTGCTCGGTGGACAGCAGCTACTGGCAGAAGCTCGGGTTCTACATCATCGACTCCGGGATCGCGCCCGAGTGCTACGGGACGCCGAACAGCGCCGCGGTCAACATGGGGCCGCGGTACAGCTCCGACGGAGCCGTGCAGTACGCGCTCGCACAGCACGTCTCCAAGATCGTCTTCGACCAGTCGAACGTGCCGGGCACCGGGTACATCGCCGCAGGCCCGTCGGCGCTGGCCGCCGCCGCGGGCGTGCCGATCGTCCAGCTGACCGAGAACGTGCCGATCTCCGACGCCGACTCGGTGGCGATCAAGGAAGTCGACGACGCCGGGCCGAACGGCGCGGTGGTGCTCAACTTCACCCCGCCCGAGGCGCTGATCATCCTGCAGGCGGCGCAGAAGCTCGGCCTGGAGGACCACGTCAAGCTGTGGGGCTGCTCGACGCCGTGCAACACGGACTTCCTGGCCACCTCGCTGGGACCCAAGTGGAACAACAAGCTCTTCGTCAACGCGGAGCTGCTCCCGCCCGACGTCACGAACACGCCGACGATGAACCTGTACCAGGCGATCCTCAAGCAGTACGGCTCGGCGGTTTCCGGCGGCATCGGGAGCTTCAGCCAGATGGGCTTCACCGAGGCCGAGATCGCGGTGCACGCGCTGGAGTCGGTCACCGGCGCCTACACGGTGGCGAGCGTGAACGCCGCGTTCAAGGCGGTGTCCAACTTCAGCACCGGGATGCTGTGCCAGCTGTGGAGCTACGGTAGCTCCCCGACGCACATCCCGAACAACGAGGACTCCACGGTCACGCCGGACAACGGCAAGATGGTGACGGCTCAGGGCTGCACGCTGATCTCGGCGGTCGACCCGCAGATCGCGGCGTACCGCAGCACGGCCGGCACGGCGGCGCTGGAACCGGCGTCGTAGGGTCGGTTCGTGCCGTCCTGGTCGGACTTCGAGCCGTTTATCGTCAGCGGCCTGGCCCTGGGCGGGGTGTATGCCCTGTCCGGGGTCGGGCTGGTCGTGCTGTACCGCGCCACGGGCGTCCTCTACCTGGCGTTCGGCGCGGTCGGTGCGATGGGCGCACTGATCGCGTGGTCCCTGATGCAGGCCGGGGCGCCGGGCTGGCTCAGCTGGCTGGTCTGCGTGGCCTTCGCCGCGGCCGTCACCCTCGGGTACGGGGTCGTGTTCGGCCCGGCGCTGGCCGCGCGGGGGCCGCTGATCAAGGCGGTGGCCACCATCGGGCTGACCCTGATCCTGTACGGCGCGATGGACCTGCTCTGGACGACCAGCGGCGGGGAGGCCCGCTCGATCACCCTGCCCACCGACAACGGCGGTTTCTCCATCGGGCAGATCCAGGTGAACTGGACGCAGGTGATCGCGCTAGCGGCCGGCGTGGTGATCACGGCGGCGACGGGGGCGTTCCTGCGGTATAGCAAGCTCGGCACGGCGATGCGGGCGATGGCCAACGACCGCGAGATCACCGCGACGCTCGGCGTCCCGGTCCGCCGGGTGGAGGCGGCCGCCTGGCTGGGGTGCGGGTGCTGGCCGGCGTGGCCGGGCTGCTCCTGGCCGACCTTGTGGCGCTCGACGCGACGACCCTCACCTTCCTGGTCATCTCGTCGCTGGCCGCGGTGCTGATCGCCCGGCTGCGCTCGATCGCGCTCGCGTTCGGGGCGGCGATCGTCGTCGGCCTCCTGCACGACCTGCTGACCCCGATTACCTCGCTGACCAACTACCGCGACATGACCCCGTTCGTGATCGCCGCCGTCGGCCTGCTGGTGCTGTCGCGGCATCAGGTCCTGGCGCAGTCCCGCGAGGAGGCCTAGGGTGCGCGCGAGCAGGACGCAGCTGATCCGCTGGTGCGTCGTCGCGGCCCTGGTCCTGTTCGTGCTGTTCGGGTTCCCCGCGTTCCTGAGCCTGTACTACGTCGACGCGATGACCCAGGTCGCCATCTACTCGATGGTCGCGCTCGCGCTGGGGATCCTGGTCGGCCGGGTCGGCCTGGTCTCCCTCGGCCAGGTGGCCGTGCTCGCCATCGGCGCCTGGGTGGCCGCCCGGCTGCTGTTCGCCACCACGCAGCCGTACCCGCTGGTCCTGCTCGAGGCGGGCCTGATCACGATGGTGGCGGGCACGCTGATCGGGCTGCCCGCGCTCCGGCTGCGCGGCCTGTACCTGGCGCTGATCACGCTGATGCTGGCGGGCGCGATCACGGTGGTGCTCGCGACGGTGAACTTCCCCAACGGCGGCCACGGCTTCCTCGGCTATAACGGCGGCCTGATCCACATCCCGCCGATCCGCAGGCCCAGCGTCGCGGCGGGCGACCCCGCCTACTTCCGCTACTCGGTGATCGTCGCGGTGCTGATGTTCCTGCTGGTGCTG
The DNA here is from genome assembly GCA_963795795.1 of uncultured Actinomycetes bacterium. Taxonomy (GTDB): domain Bacteria; phylum Actinomycetota; class Actinomycetes; order Streptosporangiales; family Streptosporangiaceae; genus Palsa-504. The sequence continues at coordinate 385,256 of CAWCJS010000016.1, forward strand.
GCGCACATCCGGACCCGGCCCGGGCGGGCCTGGGCGGCGATCAGGCAGAGCGAGCCCGCGGCGCTGGCCGCCGGGATCAACACCTGGCTGTACAAGCTGTGGGCGTTCGCGCTGGCCTCGTTCATCACCGGCGTGGCCGGCGGCGTCCTCGCCGGCGCGGTCCACTACCTGTACTCGATCGGCTTCCCGACCCAGGACTCGATCACGCTGCTGGCCGTGGTGCTGATGGGCGGCGCCTACAGCCTGTGGGGCGCGGTGGTGGCGGCGCTCCTCTACCAGTTTCTCCCGGCCCTGCTCAACAACTGGGGCGTCTCCGCCGACTGGCTGATCATCTTGTTCGGGCTCGGCGTCGTGCAGGTGCTCACCACCGCGCCGGCCGGGCTGGCCGATCAGGTGCCTAGGGACCTGGCCCGCCTCGGCCGCCTCCTCATCGACTGCGGCCGTCCGGGGGTGGCGCGGGATGATCGAGGTAACCGGGCTGACCGTCCGCTACGGCGGCGTCACCTCGCTCGACGACCTCAGCCTGACCTTCGAGCAAGGCACCTGCGGCTGATCGGGCCGAACGGCGCGGGCAAGACCACGTTCTTCAACGTGCTGAGCGGCTTCGTCCGGCCCGCCGGGGGAACCGTCCGCGCTTTGGGGTAGACCTGCTGTCGATGGCCGCACTTCCGCCGCGCCCGCTGGGGGGTGCGCCGGACGTTCCAGACCGAGCAGGCGATCGAGGAATTGTCGGTGTTCGACAACGTCGCGATGGTGCACGAGCACTCCAGGGCGGGCGCCGGCGCGCGCCGCCGCGACGTGCTCGACGCGATCTCGTTCACCGGCCTCGACGCCGGGCCTGACACGAAGGTGCGCACCCTCGGCATGGGCCAGCGCCGCCTGGTCGAGGTCGCGCGCGCGGTGGTCGGCCGGCCCCGGCTGGTGCTGCT
>CAWCJS010000017.1:0-102207 GCA_963795795.1 uncultured Actinomycetes bacterium
GACACGTCCTTTTTTAACCTGAGTTTTCGGCGTGTTGCGTGACAGGATGTGCTGATGGGCGCGGACACGGATTTTATCGGGCGTATGGGGCCGGAGCTTGAGCTGCTGCTGCCGAGGCTGGATGAGCGGTCGCGGCGGCTGGTGCTGGGGGCGGTGGCGCGTGCGGCCGGGGACGGCGGGATCACCGCGGTCGCGAGGGCGGCCGGGGCGTCGTGGCAGACGGTGGCGGACGGCGCGGAGGAGCTGGCGTCCGGCGATGACGCCGGGCCCGGCCGGGTCCGGCGTCCGGGCGGCGGCCGCAAGAAGCTGGAGGAGCGTGATCCGCGGTTAATCCCGGCGCTGCGGGAGCTGCTGGGGGCATCGACCCGGGGGGATCCGATGTCGCTGATCACGTGGACGACGCTATCGGTGCGGGGCATCGCGGCGGAGCTGACCGCCGCCGGGCACCCGTGCGCCAAGAACGCGGTGCTGCGGATGCTGCACGCCGAGGGGTTCAGCACCCAGGGGAACTCCCGGGCCATCGAGGGCAGGCGGCACCCGGACCGGGACGCCCAGTTCCGGTACATCGATGACCTGGCGAAGCGGTACCTGACGGCCGGGGAGCCGGTGATCAGCATCGACACCAAGAAGAAAGAGCTGGTCGGGCTGTATGCCCAAAAGGGCGCCGAATGGCGCCCGAAAGGGGACCCGCGGCGGGTCCGCGACCATGACTTCCCCGGCCCGGACGGCAAGGCGATCCCGTACGGGGTCTACGACATCGGGGATGATTCCGGGTTCGTGAACGTCGGCACCGATCACGACACCGCGCGGTTCGCCGCGGAATCGGTCCGCCGCTGGTGGCATGCCATCGGCCAGGGCCGTTACCCGCATGCGGCGCGGCTGCTGGTCACCTGCGACGCGGGCGGCTCCAACGGGTACCGCGCCCGGGGGTGGAAGGCGGAGCTGGCGCGGCTCGCGGCCGGAACCGGGCTGGAGATCACCTGCTGCCACTTCCCGCCCGGCACCTCCAAGTGGAACAAGATAGAGCACCGGCTGTTCTGCCACATCACCCGTACCTGGCGGGGCCGCCCGCTGACCAGCTACGAGGTGGTGGTGAATACGATCGCCGCGACGGCCACCAGCACCGGGCTGACCGTCACCGCCGTCCTGGATGCCGGCCGCTACCCCACCGGGTCCGAGGTGACCGACGCGCAGATGAAAGACCTCGAAGACCGGGTCATCGCCCGCCACGGCTTCCACGGTGACTGGAACTACGCCATCCTCCCGGCCCCCCGCCCGGCCCCGGACCCTGGCCGGCGCCCGCCCCCGCGCCGCAGCCGTCCCGCCCGGCCCCGGACCTGGCCGTCCTGGACCAGCCCGCCCTCACCGGCCTGCCACCCGGCGGCGCCGCCGCCCTGGCCGCCGCCCTGGCCATCCCGCACGCCGCCCGCCGCGCCGCCCGGCTGCACACCAACCGCCGCGGCCGCCCCCGCCAGCGCGCCGACACCCCCCGCAACGACCCCCGGCACAAGATGACCTTCCCCGGCTACGTCCTGGCCGCCATCCTCCACCAGCGGTTCGCCCTGCCCGCCCGCGCCATCGCCGCCCTGTTCGGCTGCGACCGCACCACCATCGGCCACGAGCTGCCCCGCATCGGCCAGCTCCTGGCCGCCACCGCCACCACCATCCCGCCCGGCCCCGTCACCCTGGCCACCTACCAGGACCTGCGCGACTACGCCGCCGCCGCCGGCATCGCCCTGCCCGACCCGGCCCCGCACGCCCCCAGCACGCCACGCTAACAACCCCCGGCACACCGCAAACTCACCTTAAAAAAGGACGCGTCCTATCGGTCGTCGGGGCCCCCAGCGCCCGTCGGATAGCGAACCAATCACCTCATATGTCTCACGGGCAGCATTAGTCACTGCCAAGGTTGGCGTGTTTGGGGCTTGCGGCCCACAAGCCTCGTCTATCGGTGCTCGTGGCCCACAAGCCCCGTTTCTGCCGGGGCTGAGGGGTCTCAAGTCCCATATAGCGGGAGGTGGGTGCCACGGCACTGGTTCCGAAATGCTTGCGTGGCACGGCGCGAAACGGAATCGTGTGGCGTGCCGGAACACCAACCGTCACCAGTGGGAGGACACGACATGCGGGGATTCAGAAACTTCCTCATGCGGGGAGACGTGATCGTCGTCGCGGTCGGGCTGGTCGTGGCCCTGGCGTTCAACACGCTGATCAGCTCGTTCACGACCTACGTCATCAACCCGATCGTGGCCAGGGCCGAGGGGAAGTCGGCCATCGGCCTGGGCGTGCAACTCGGCCAGGCCGGCAACACTAATACCTACCTGAACTTCGGAAAGTTCATCTCCGCGATCATCTACTTCGTGATCTTCGTGGCGGTGGTGTACTTCCTCATCGTGCAGCCCTACAAGCACGTCCAGGCCCGCCGCGGGCAGGTGGTGTTCGGCGACCCGCCGGCGCTGAAGACCTGCCCCGCGTGCCTGGCCAGCGACCTGCCTGCGGCCGCCTCGAAGTGCAAGTACTGCGGGACCGAGCAGCCGATGGACAAGCCGACCGCGGCCTGATTTACAGGGGACTGGACGGGGCGTCGCCGCCGTCGGGCAGTCCGCTGCCGCGGTCCGAGCCGGCGGCGTCGGGGCCGACTGAGGGTCCTGGGTCCGCCGGGTCGGGCTCGGCCGGGGTCTCGGCGGCCTCGGCGGCCTCCGCCGCCTCCGCCGCCGTTCGGCCGCTTCGGCCGCCTCCGCTTCGGCCGCCTCCGCTTCGGCCGCTTCGGCCGCCTCCGCTTCGGCTGCCTTCTGGTCGGCCGCGCGGACTTCGCCGATGAGCTCCTCGAGCCTGGCCGCCCTGATGCGGCGGAACGTGCGGTGGTCGCGGGCCCGGTCCAGGACGGCCACCTCGAGCTGGGCGGCCACCGCGTCGGGGCGCTGCTCGCCGTTGGACGGCGCGGCCAGTGCCGCCAGCGCGGCACCGAACGCCTCGACGAGGGACAAGCCCTCGCGGTACCGCTCCTTCAGCACGGTGGACACCTGTTCCGCCTGCCCGCCGAACGCGACGAAGCCGGGCTCGTCGGACACCGACCCGTCGAACGTGATCCGGTAGATCTGGTCGTCCGCCGACTGGCTGCCGATCTCGGCGACGACGATCTCCACCTCGAACGGCTTGTTGCTCTCGGTGAAGATGGTGCCCAGGGCCTGGGCGTACCAGTTGGCGATGCCGCGCGCGGTCACGTCGACGCGGTCATACTGGTAGCCGGTGATGTCCGCGTAGGTGACCCCCGCCTTGCGCAGGTTCTCGTACTCGTTGTACCGGCCCACCGCGGCGAACGCGATCCTGTCGTAGATCTCGCTGATCTTGTGCAGGGCTCTGCTCGGGTTGGGCGCCACCATGAGGATCCCGCCCGCGTACTTCAGCGCCACGCAGCTGCGACCGCGCGCGATGCCCTTCCGCGCGTAGTCGGCCTTGTCCCGCATGGACTGCTCTGGCGACACGTAGAACGGCATGGACACCGCGGGCGCTTCCTTTACTGGTGTGTGATAGGCGGGGTCTTGGTCGTTTAGGTCGGCGGGCCCGGGCTAGCCTGCGGTCCGCAGCGGCGCCGACGGTCCGTCAGGCGCGCTCATCCGGCCCTGCACGACCTGCTGGGCGTAGTCTTCGGACTCGGCCTCGGACAGCCGCCGGAAGCCATCGGCCGTCACCGTGGCGATGACCGGGAAGATGCGCCTGGTCAGGTCCGGCCCGCCGGTCGCCGAATCGTCGTCCGCGGCGTCGTACAGCGCCTGCACGCACGCCAGCACGGCATCGCCCACCGGCATGTCGTCGACGAACAACTTCTTCAGCGAGCCCCGGGCGAAGACGGAGCCCGAGCCGATGGAGTAGAACCTGTGCTCCTCGTACGGCCCGCCGAGCGGGTCGTAGCTGAAGATCCGGCCGCGGTCGGCGTCCTCGTCGTAGCCGACGAACAGCGGCACGACGATGAAGCCCTGCATGGCGGCGGCCAGGTTGCTCCTGACCATCCAGGCCAGCCGGTTGGCCTTGCCCTCCAGGGACAGCGAGCGGCCCTCCATCTTCTCGTAGTGCTCAAGCTCAACCTGGAACGCGCGGATGACGTCCATCCCCATGCTCCCGGTGCCCGAGTAACCGATGGCCGAGTACTCGTCGCTGCGGAAGACCTTATCCACGTCGCGCTTGGCGATCATGCTCCCGGAGGTGGCGCGGCGGTCGCCGGCCAGCACCACGCCGCGCTCGCAGGACGCGGCCACGATCGTCGTGGCGTGCGGCAGATCGCGGAGCGCCTGCCCGTCGCCCGCGGGGACACCAGGCGCGGGCATCCGGCCCGGCATCAGATCCGGGGAGTAGGAGGCGAGGAAATCGGCGAACGATGAGCCCTGCCGGTCCATGAAGCCCGCCAGCGGCCTGGACCGAGGTCCCTCCGCGCCGCGCATCCGCCCGGAACCCCCGTCTCCCCCGCCGAACGGCCCGGACTGGCTGCCGTCGAAGTAAGAGCCCAACGCGAACCTCCTCCCGAGGTGGTCATCAGCACTGCCCTGTTAGGACCCTACTGCCGCGCCGGAGCGGGGCGGCCCGCCGAAGGCGCCGGTGCGTCCGCCTACGGCGAACCGGACATGCTGGCTACTGGCCGCCCTTTTGCACGTACGACCTGACGAACTCCTCGGCGTTCTCCTCGAGGACCTCGTCGATCTCGTCGAGTATCGCGTCGACGTCGTCGGAGAGCTTTTCGTGCCGCTCCCTGGCCTCCTCGTTGGTACCCGGCTCCGCCTGCTCGGTCTCCTCGGCGCGCTTGGTGGTCTGGCGCTGACCGCCTGAGTCCTTGGATGCTGCCATGTCGTTACCTCCGTCAGTCCCAACGCTATCGTCACCCGTGGGAGTCCCGCGCAATCACGCCGGGCCGAAATCGGTACGAACTCGCGACCCGGACCCGGACCCTGCTAGTCCTGTCCGGTGAGCGCGGCGACCAGCTCGGCCGCGCTGCGGCAGCGGTCCAGCAGGTCGCCTACGTGCGCCCTGGTGCCCCGCAGGGGCTCGAGCGTCGGGACCCGCTGGAGCGACTCACGCCCCGGGATATCGAAGATAACGGAGTCCCAGGAGGCCGCCGCGACCGCCTCCGGGTACTGCCGCAGGCACCGGCCGCGAAAGTAGGCCCGGGTGTCCTCGGGCGGACTATCGATCGCCCGGTTGATGGTCGCGTCGTCGGTCAGCCGCACCATCCGGCCCCTGGCCGCCAGCCGGTTGTACAGACCGCGGTCCGGCCGCACGTCGGAGTACTGCAGGTCGACGAGCTGGAGCCGCGGATGATCCCAGCTCAGCCCGTCCCTGGACCGGTACCCCTCGAGCAGTTCGAGCTTGGCCACCCAGTCGAGCTCCCTGGACAGCAGCATGGGGTCCTCGGCCAGGCGGTTCAGCACCGACTCCCACCGGTCGAGGACATCGGCGGTGACGTCGTCGACGTCGTTTCCGTACTTGTCCTCGGTGTACTTGCGGGCGAGCTCCAGGTATTCCGCCTGCAGCTGCACGGCGGTCATCTTCCGGCCGTCCTTCAGCGTGATCAGGCGCCGGCAGGTCGGGTCATGCGAGACCGCGCGCAGCTCGGCCACCGGGGCATCGACCGACAGGTCGGTACCGAGGAACTTGTCCTCGATCATCGACAGCACCAGCGACGTCGTGCCGACCTTGAGGTAGGTGCAGATCTCGCTCATGTTCGCGTCGCCAAGGATGACGTGCAGCCGCCGGTACTTCTCCGGGTCGGCGTGCGGCTCGTCCCTGGTGTTGATGATCGGCCGCTTCAGGGTGGTCTCCAGGCCGACCTCGACCTCGAAGTAGTCGGCCCGCTGGCTGATCTGGAATCCGGAGCCCCGGCCGTCGGCGCCGATGCCGACTCGCCCCGCCCCGCAGATCACCTGGCGGGACACGAAGAACGGGACGAGGTACCGGACGATGTCGGCGAACGGGGTGGCGCGCCGCATCAGATAGTTCTCGTGCGAGCCGTACGAGGCACCCTTGTTGTCGGTGTTGTTCTTGTACAGCTGGATGGGCGCGCTGCCCGGCACGGTCGCGGCCTTGGTCGCGGCCTCGGCCATGACGCGCTCGCCGGCCTTGTCCCAGATCACCACCGAGAGCGGGTTGGTGCACTCGGGCGAGGAGTACTCGGGGTGCGCGTGGTCGACGTACAGCCGCCCGCCATTGGTCAGGATCACGTTGGCCAGGCCGAGGTCCTCGTCGGTCAGCTGCGAGGAGTCCGCCGCCTCACGGGTCAGGTCGAACCCGCGGGCGTCGCGCAGCGGATTCTCTTCCTCGAAGTCCCAGCGCGCCCGCCGGGCCCGGGCGGCGGTGGCCGCCTGGTAGGCGTTGACGATCTGGGATGAGGTCACCATCGCGTTGGCTCCCGGCTGGCCGGGCACGGAGATGCCGTACTCGGTCTCGGTCCCCATTACGCGAAGAACGCTCATGCCAAGCAGCCTAACGCCGCTACGAACGAAGCCGGCATGCTGACACGGTTTCCCTTAGCGCGAACAACCATCAGAGGTATTGCCCGGTGTTGGCCACGGTATCGATCGAGCGGCCCGCCTCGGTGCCGGTCTTGCCGGAGATCAGGGTCCTGATGTACACGATGCGCTCGCCCTTCTTGCCGGAGATGCGCGCCCAGTCATCCGGGTTGGTGGTGTTCGGCAGGTCCTCGTTCTCTTGGAACTCGTCCACGCAGGCGGACAGCAGGTGGCTGACCCGGATGCCCTTCTGCCCGGTGTCCAGGAACTCCTTGATGGCATTCTTCTTGGCCCTGGACACGATGTTCTCGATCATGGCGCCGGAGTTGAAGTCCTTGAAGTACAGCACTTCCTTGTCACCGTTGGCGTAGGTGACCTCGAGGAACCTGTTCTCCTCGGACTCGGTGTACATCCGCTCGACCGTGCGCTGGATCATGGCCTCGACGGTGGCCCGGGTCGAGCCGCCGTTCGCGGCGAGGTCGTCGGGGTGCAGCGGCAGCTCGGTCAGCACGTACTTGGTGAAGATGTCCCTGGCCGCCTCCGCGTCGGGGCGCTCGATCTTGATCTTGACGTCGAGCCGGCCGGGCCGCAGGATCGCCGGGTCGATCATGTCCTCGCGGTTGGAGGCGCCGATGACGATGACGTTCTCCAGGCCCTCCACGCCGTCGATCTCGCTCAGCAACTGCGGGACGATCGTGTTCTCCACGTCGGACGACACGCCGGAGCCGCGGGTGCGGAAGATCGAGTCCATCTCGTCGAAGAAGACGATGACCGGCTGGCCCTCGCTGGCCTTCTCGCGGGCCCGCTGGAAGACCAGCCTGATGTGCCGCTCGGTCTCGCCCACGTACTTGTTCAGCAGCTCGGGGCCCTTGATGTTGAGGAAGAAGCTCTTGTGCTCGGCCGTGCCGTCCGGGCCCGCGGTCCTGGCCGCGACCTGCTTGGCCAGCGAGTTCGCCACCGCCTTGGCGATCAGCGTCTTCCCGCAGCCGGGCGGGCCGTACAGCAGGACACCCTTGGGCGGCTTGAGCTGGTGCTCCTTGAACAGGTCGGCGTGCAGGTACGGCAGCTCGATCGCGTCCCTGATCTGCTCGATCTGCGCGGAGAGGCCGCCGATGTCGGAGTAGGAGATGTCCGGCACTTCCTCGAGGATGAGCTCTTCCACCTCGGCCTTCGGGATCCGCTCGTACACGTACCCGGACCGCGGCTCGAGCAGCAGCGAGTCGCCCGCCCGCAGCGGCGAGTTCATCAATGGCTCGGCCAGCCGGACCACGCGCTCCTCGTCGGCCTGGGAGATGACCAGCGCGCGTTCGCCGTCGGCGAGGATCTCCTTGAGCATGACGACCTCGCCCACCTTCTCGTACCCCTGGGCGATGACGACGTTGAGGGCCTCGTTGAGCACGACCTCCTGGCCGGCGCGCAGCTCGCTGAACTCGACGTTCGGCGAGACGTTCACGCGCATCTTGCGGCCGCCGGTGAAGACGTCGGCCGTGCCGTCCTCGCAGGGGTTCAGGAAGACGCCGAACCCGGAGGGCGGTTGCGCCAGCCGGTCTACTTCCTCCTTCAAGGCCACGATCTGGTCGCGCGCCTCGCGCAGCGTGGTCGCGAGCCGCTCGTTCTGGGCGGAGACCCCCGATAGGCTGCCCTCGGTCTCGCGCAGCCGGTCCTCGAGCATCCTGACCTGGCGCGGAGAGTCCGCGAGCCTGCGCCGCAGCACCGCGATCTCCTCGTCGAGGAAGGAGATCTGAGCGGTCAGGCTCTTCACCTCGTCCTCGTGCCGCGAGGAGCGCCCGCTCTCTTCTCTGGCGGCCATGGCCCTCACCTCCTCTTGACGCGCTACCTAGACATTACCTACACACGAGCGTTTCCTAACCTCGGGAGGGGGTTTCGATGCCGTGTTGCCGCTCATTTATGCGTCATTACGTCATAAACTCATGACTGAGAGTGATCATTTCGCGAGGGCGTAACACACCGTTCGTTCGGCTTAATGGTCTTCGTCTTGCGCGCCCTTGGCTGGTCGCCGTCTGCGGGGCGGGGGCACCACGCCGGGCGCCAGGCGCCGCGCGGTCACCAGGAAGCCGGTGTGCCCCACCATGCGGTGCTGGGGGCGGACCGCCAGGCCCTCCACGTGCCACCCGCGGATCACGCTCTCCCAGGCGGCGGGCTCATCGAAGCCGCCGTGGGCGCGCAGCGTCTCGACGGTCCGCGACAGCTGGGTCGTGGTGGCCACGTAACAGCAGGCCAGACCCCCGGGCGCGAGGGCCTCGGCGGCGGTGGGCACGCAGTCCCACGGCGCGAGCATGTCCAGGATGACCCGGTCGAATCCGGCCGGGGCCAGGTCGGCTCCGGGCCCGAACTCGCCGGTAATCAGCTGCCACGCCGGGGGCGGGCCGCCGAAGAACAGCTCGACGTTCCGCCGGGCGATCTCGGCGAAGTCGGCCCGGCGCTCGAACGAGGTCACGCTGCCGTGCTCGCCGACGGCCCGCAGCAGCCAGCAGGTGAGCGCGCCCGAGCCCGCCCCGGCCTCGAGCACCCGCGCGCCGGGGAAGACGTCGGCGAACGCCACGATCTGGGCGGCGTCCTTCGGGTACACCACGGCCGCGCCGCGCTTGGCGGCCAGCGTGAAGTCGGCGAGGAGCGGGCGGAACACCACGTACGGCGTGCCGCCCGAGGACCGCACCACGTTCCCGTCGGGGCCGCCGATCAGGTCGTCATGGCACAGCGCGCCCTGGTGCGTGTGGAAGGACGCGCCGGGCCGCAGGGTGATGAGGTGGCTCCGGCCCTTCGGGTCGGTCAGCTGCACGGGCTCGCCGGCCGCCAGCGGTCCCCGCCGCGGTTCGATCATGCCGCAAGGTATCAGACGCCGCCGGCGAAGGCCTGGTCGACGTCCCGGGCGGCAAGCACCCCGTAGACCTGACCGGAGGGCTCCACCAGCAGGTACTCCGACGCGGGCGCGCGGCGGAGAGCGTCGAGGAGCGCCATCCCGGACAGGTCGGCCGGCAGCACCATGTTCGGCTCCAGCGTCTTGGCCAGGGAGCCCGCCTCGATCCAGGGGCGGCGCTGGTCGGGCGTGGCCATCACCGCGGTCTCGTTGAGGATCGCGATCGGCTTGTCCTCGTGATCGACGACCACGACCGCGCGGGCGTCGCTCTCCTTCGCCCGCCTGATCGCCTCGGCCAGCGGGGTGTTCGCGGTGACCGAGACCGCCTTGCGGGCCAGCCGGCGCGCCTGCAGCGCGGGCAGCCGCTCGCGGAACTTAGCCGCCTTGATCGCCTGCCCGGCACCGGTCCACATGAAGGCGGCGATCAGCGCCAGCCACAGCACGGTGGTCATGTCCCCGCCGATCCTGGTCTCGACCGCCGGGTCAAGCACCAGGATGAACAGGCACAGCGCGAGTACGCGGCCCGACCAGGCCGCGGCGATCGTGGCGGTCGCCGGGCGGCGGGTCGCCTTCCAGATCGCCGCGCGCAGCATCATGCCGCCGTCCAGGGGCAGCCCGGGCAGCAGGTTGAAGATCCCGATGACCAGGTTGGCCCACATGAGCTGGAAGACCAGCGTGGAGGCGACGACGTCCGCGCTGGGGACCGCGCGGGTGAGGCCGTAGCCGCCGGCCGCCAGCACGAGCGATATCGCGGGCCCGGCCGCGGACACCGCGAACGCCCGCCACGGCGTCGGCGGCTCCCGTTCGAGCTCGGAGACCCCGCCCAGCGGGTACAGCAGGATGCGGCGCACCGGGAGTCCGAACGCGCGGGCCACCAGCGAGTGGCTCAGCTCGTGGATGAGGACGGACGCGTAGAGCAGCACAACGAAGGCCACGGCGACCACGAACCTGGTCGAGCCGTGCAGCGTGGAAGCCAGATCCTGGGCGTACCTCAGGACGATGAAGCCCGCGATGACGAACCACCACGGGGAGATGTGCACCGGGATGCCAAACGGGCGCGCGATGACCATCCCGGAACCTGGGATGCGGCGCTGCGGCTTCTCCGGCGTCGTGCTTGGCACAGTACCGATGCTACGTGCAGTACTGCCCCGGGGGACGACCCGCGCGGCCGGAGATCCACCCGAATGTCGTTACCGTGCTCTACGTTGGCCATGTGGAGGAAACCGCGGTGCTAGCCCCGGAGGGACGACCCCCCGGGATCCCCCCGATCACGGGGGAGCTTCCCGCCCCCCCGTACCCCCCGGGCCGCTCCCGGGCGGTCGCGGATACAGGTGAGCCGACGGCCGAGCAGCCGCGGGGGCCCGCGCTGTCGCCTTCGCGCGCGGCTGACTTCATGACGTGCCCGCTGCTGTACCGGTTCCGGGTGATCGACAGGCTGCCCGAGCCGCCCAGCACGGCGACGGCGCGCGGGACGCTCGTGCACGCCGTGCTCGAGCGGCTGTTCGACCTGCCCGCGGCCCAGCGGACCCCGGAGGCCGCACGGGCGCTGGTGAACCCCGAGTGGGACCGGCTGGCCGACGCCGAACCGGATCTCGCCGCGCTGTTCGGAGATGACGCCGAACGCGCCGACTGGCTCGCGTCCGCCAACGCCATCCTCAACGCCTATTTCACCCTTGAGGACCCGCGCAGGCTGGAGCCGGCCGAGCGCGAGGCCTACGTGGAGACCACGCTCGATTCGGGGCTGCGGCTGCGCGGGTACATCGACCGGCTCGACGTGGCCCCGGGCGGCGACATCAGGATCGTGGACTACAAGACCGGCCGGGCGCCCCGGGAGGCGTACGAGGCCAGCGCGCTGTTCCAGATGAAGTTCTACGCGCTGGTGATCTGGCGGCTCCGCGGCCAGGTGCCCCGGCTGCTGCAGCTCATGTACCTCGCCGAGGGCGAGGTGCTGCGGTACGCCCCCGACGAGAGCGACCTGCTCGCCACCGAGCGCAAGGTCGCCGCCCTGTGGCAGGCCATCGAGCGGGCCAGGGCCGCGGGAGACTGGCGCCCTCGGCCGAGCAGGCTCTGCGATTGGTGCAACCACAAGGCGTTCTGCCCCGAGTTCGGCGGTACCCCGCCGCCCCTCCCGCCGGAGGGCGGCCCGGCGGCGTCAGGTCAGCAGGACGATCAGCAGGGCTAGGGCGGGGACCGCGATGGCGGCCAGCGGGAACCAGGCCCAGCGGGCGGCGACCGGACCCGGCGGGGAACTCGGGTCGGGCTGGTCCTTAGCGGAGCTGGCCTTCCTGGCCCGGGCGCGTTCCTTTTCCACCCGGTTGTCGAGGGTGACGGCGATCGCCCGGGCGGGCGGTAGGGAGGCGAGGTACCTTGCCTCGGCCGGCATGCGCGACATCCCGTCGGACCCCTGCGGCCCTGGCGCGCCGAAGACGCTGAATACGCCTGATCGGGTCGGCGTCGGCCCCGGGCGCGCTTCCTTCCGCTTGGTCCGGGCCGAGAGGTAGAGCGCCCAGCACTCGATCGTCTTCCCCGGCACGTCGATGGCCGTCACCGGCGAACCGTCCCGGGTGTGGTGCACCTTGACCCAGTCCCCGGTATCCACGCCCTGGATGACCGCCCAGGGTACGCGGTGGTCGCGGAACGGGTTCACGATCGTGAGGCCGGCCTGGTCGGCGATGACGCGGGGCCGCAGGGCCAGCGCGTAGGCGAACCCGGTGACCAGGAGGACGATCGCGTCGATGACCAACTCGGTGTGCGGTGTCGTCCGCTGCACGGCGAGGTCGACGACGTTCGCCACGGCGAACGCCACCCAGACCCACCACAAGACCACGGGCGTACCCAGGCGGTACACCTCGTGCCCGGCCGCGGGCAGGCCGCGGCCGGGTATCACGCCGGACTGGCTCGGCACGGTCAGCTGATCCGGACCCTCGGATCGAGCATGGCGTAGGCGAGGTCGACCACGATGTTCGCCACCACGACGAACGCGGCCGCGACGATGACGAACCCGATGATCACCGGGAGGTCCTCGGTCTGGATGGCCTGGACCGAGACCTGGCCGAGGCCGCCCAGGCCGAACACAACCTCGACCACGACCACGCCGCCGAGCAGCTGGCCCATGTCGACGCCGAGCTGGGAGACGACCGGGGTCAGCGCCGCCCGCACCCCGTGCCGGAAGATCACCCGGCGCTCGGACAACCCCTTGGCCCGCGCGGTGCGAATGTAGTCCTCGCCGAGGGTGGACAGCAGCTGCCCGCGCATCAGCCGGGTGTAGACGGCGGCCTGGACGGCGGCCAGCGTGATCCAGGGCAGGATCATGTGCCCCGCCCAGGTGACGATCCCCTGCGAGGGCCCGACGTACTGATCCTGGATCCAGTGGAACCCGTGCTGGTTCAGCGGCACGAACACGATCAGGAGCAGGAACTCCCCGATGACGAACGTCGGCATCGACAGGCCGACCAGCACGCCGACCGTGGAGAGCCGGTCAAACAGGCTGCGGGCCTTCGTCGCGGACAGGATGCCGATGCCCAGGCCCACGACCAGCCACAGGATGGTGCCGCCGATCACCACGGAAGCCGTAGGCGGCAGGTCCTGCCTGATGATCGTGTTGACTGACTCCTGGGTGAAGTAGGAATGGCCGAGGTTGAAGTGCACGAGCCGGTCGAGGAAGTGCCAGTACTGCACGCCGATCGGCTGGTCCAAGCCCAGGTCCTTGATCACCTGGTTGATGACCGCCGGGGTGGCCTCACGTCCGGCCAGGTTGCGGGCGACCGTCGCCACCGGGCGCGCGAAGAACAGGAAGAACGCCCCCGAGGCCACTAGCCACAGCACGACGATGCCGGTCAGGATGCGCCGGATGAGGAAACGGACGATAGTCATGTCAGACGCCTCCTTCGGCTACTGGGCGGCCGGCGGCAGGACCGCGCCGGGAATTTCCTCGGACAGGACCAGGGGCCTGGTCCTGCGCGGCCGCTTGGTGCGCTTACGGGCCCTCAGCAGGCGTTCGGTGGTGGGGTCCATCGCGTCCCTGATCCCGTCGCCGAGCAGGTTGAACGCCAGGGTGGTGATCAGCAGCGCGAGCGCGGGGAACACCGTGTACCACCAGGCCACGGTGTAGAAGGGCTGAGCCGCGGCCAGGATGTTGCCCCAGCTGGCCGTGGGGGGCTGGATGCCGAGGCCGAGGAATGACAGCGTCGCCTCGAACACCACCGCGGCCGGGATGTACAAGGTGGCGAGGACCAGGACCGGGGCGAGCAGGTTCGGCAGGATATCGATGAACATGATCCGGAACGGCCCGGCGCCCAGCGATCTCGCCGCCTCGATGTACTCCTTTTCCTTCAGCGACAGCGTCTGGCCGCGGACGATACGGGCGATGCCGGCCCAGGCGAAGAACGAGATGATCCCGATGATCACCGACAGGGACGGGCCGAACACGACGGCCAGCGCCAGGGCGAGCACCACGTACGGGAAGGCGAGCACGGCGTCGGTGAACCTGGCCAGGATCGCGTCGATGACGCCGCCGAAGTACCCGGCGATCATCCCCACGGACACCCCGGCGACGGTGCCGATCAACGTCGTCACCACGCCCACGAACAGCGAGATCCGCGCGCCGTAGAAGATCCGGACCATCAGGTCGCGGCCGGTGTCGTCGGTGCCGAGCCAGAAGCCGTGGGTGCCCGGCCCGACCGGGTTGCCGACCGCGTTCTCCCCGGTGTTCGGGAAGGCCGCGTTCGCCGGGTGGTGCACGAGCGCGGCGATCAGCCGGGGCGCCGATGGCGAGCAAGACCATCACGCCGATGACGATCATGGACGCGATCGCCACCTTGTCGCTGCGCAGCCGCCGCCAGGTGAGCTGCCACTGGCTGCGGCCCTCGACCGCATGCACAGGGGCACTCTCGACGGCCGACGCCTGGAGCTGGATCTCGGTGATACTCATGGGACTACCTCCTGGCAGCGGCTTCGGCGGCGAGGTTCTCGCCCGCCTCGACCGGGAAGTGGCAGGCGGTCAGGTGGGTGGCCGCGTCGCCTGCCTTGACCTCAAGCGGCGGGTCCTGCTGACTGCACAGCTCCTGCGCCTTCGGGCACCGGGGATGGAACCGGCAGCCGGAGGGAGGATCGATGGGTGAGGGTATGTCGCCGGTGAGTATGATCCGCTGCCTGCTCGCCGCCGCGTTCGGATCGGCGGCCGGCGCTGCCGAGAGCAGCGCCGCGGTGTAGGGGTGCCGGGGCGTGTCGTACACGAGGTCCCGCGGCCCGGACTTCGGCGACCCGGCCCAGGTACATGACCGTGACCGAGTCGCTGACGTGACGCACGACCTCCAGGTCGTGCGCGATGAACAGGTACGTGAGCCCGTAGTCGCGCTGCAGGTCGGCGAGTAGGTTGAGCACCTGCGCCTGGATGGACACGTCCAGCGCCGAGACCGGCTCGTCACAGATGATCAGCTTGGGCCGCAGCGCGAGCGCCCGCGCCACGCCGATGCGCTGCCGCTGGCCGCCGGAGAACTCGGCGGGGAACCTGTTGTAGTGCTCGGGGTTGAGCCCGACCCGCTCCATCAGCTCCTGCACCGTGCGCTTGCGCTCGCCGCTGGGGACGGTCTTGTGGATGGCGAACGGGTCGCCGATGATCGCGCCGACCCGGCGGCGCGGGTTCAGCGAGCCGTAGGGGTCCTGAAAGATCATCTGGATCTCGCGCCGGTACGGCTGCATCCGGCCGCGGGACAGGTTGGTGATGTCGTGCCCGTCGAAGAACACCTTCCCCGACGTGACCGGCAGGAGCCCGGCCACGCAGCGCGCGAGGGTGGACTTGCCTGAGCCAGTCTCGCCCACCAGGCCGAGGGTCTTGCCGCGCGGGATCGCCAGCGACACGCCGTCGACCGCCTGCACGTTTCCGACCGTGCGGCGGACGAACCCCGCGGTCCGGACCGGGAAGTACTTGACCAGGTTCTCGACCCGGACCAGGAAGTCGTCCCCGCCGGGCGCGGCGCCGGTCATGACCTGGGCTACGGACTCATCGGTCATGACGCCACCTCCGGAGCCGCGGCGATCGCCTCGGCCACCTCGACCGAGGCCCCGGCCCTGCCCTCGGCCACGGTCTCGGCGCGCAGGCGCTCGGCGTCGCTGCCGACTCCGACGGCCGCCGCGGGCAGGAAGCAGGCGGACTGGTGCGAGAAGTCGCGGATCTGGCGCAGTTCGGGCTCCTCGGTCAGGCACCGGTCCATCACGTAGGCACAGCGGGGATGGAACTTGCACCCCGATGGCAGGTTGATGAGGCTGGGCGGCATGCCGGTGATCGGCCGCAGCCGCTCGCCCGCCAACGAGCTGTTCGGGATGGACTCCAGCAGCCCCTTGGTGTACGGGTGGTGCTGCCGGTAGAAGATGTCCTGCTTGGTGCCCTTCTCCGCGGCCCGGCCCGCGTACATGACCATGACGTTGTCGGCGATGTCCGCGACCACGCCGAGGTCGTGCGTGATCATGATCAGCGCGGTATCCGATTCCCGCTGCAGTTTCAGGAGCAGGTCGAGGATCTGCGCCTGCACGGTGGCGTCCAGCGCAGTGGTGGGCTCGTCGGCGATGATCATCTGGGGGGATAGGGACAGCGCCATCGCGATCATGGCCCGCTGGCGCATCCCGCCGGAGAACTGGTGCGGGTAGTCGTTCACCCGCTGCGCCGGATGCGGGATCCCGACCCGGCCCAGCAGTTCCACGGCGCGTTCGGCGGCCTGCTTCTTCGTGACGCCCTTCTCGTGGGCGCGGATCATCTCGGAGATCTGCCAGCCCACCCGGTACAGCGGGTGCAGGCTGGTCAGCGGGTCCTGGAAGATCACCGCGATCCGGGCGCCGCGGACCTCACGCATCTGGCCGTCGCTCAGCTGCAGCAGGTCCGTCCCCTCGAAGACCGCCTTGCCGGTGATGGCGGCGCCCGGGGTGAGCCCGAGCAGGGTCTGGGTCAGGACCGTCTTGCCGCTGCCGGACTCGCCGACGATGCCGAGGGTCTGTCCCGGCTCGACGGCGAACGACACGCCCCGCACCGCGCGCACCACGCCGTCACCGGTCTGGAAGCTGACGGTCAGGTTCTCTACTTCAAGCAGGGCCAAGGCATACCTCCGCTCGCCGCCTGCCGCACGAGACAAGGCAAGCGTGACACAGGATTCGTCGTTGCCGCTATAGACGGATCTGGCTGGGCATTTGTGCTCCTCCCAGCCAGATCCGCATCGTGCGCTATCTAGTTAGCCGTTGGCGAGCCACAGGTTGGTGATGTCGACTTCGCCGATGTTCGGCTGGAACAGGACGTTCCTGGTCCGGGCGCTCGCGAAGTTCGGGAAGCCCTGGTCCATGATCGGGACGATCGCCGCGTCCTGCATGATGTCCGCGTCCGCCGAGTGCCAGTCCGCCGCGGCGGTCGAGAGCGAGGTCGCGGCCTCCGCCTGGGTGATCAGCCCGTTGACGGCCGGGCTGTCGTAGCAGCCGTAGTTGTTGGTGTTGACGGTGCACCGCGGCGCGAACAGCGCCTGGATCATCGTGCGGCCGTTGTTGCCGAACCAGTCGGGGATCCAGGCGACCTGGGACATGTCCCACTGGTTGGGCTTGTTGTTGACCGGGGAGTTGCCCGCGTCGACGAAGAAGCTCGACCCCGGCTCCGGCTTGCTGGTCAGCGTGATCCCGCACTGGGCGAGCGAGGCCTGGACGGCCTCGAAGGCCCGGGTGTTGGTCGAGTCGTTCTGGTACATGTACAAGAGCGTCACGCCGTTCGGGTAACCCGCCTTGGCCAGGTCGGACTTGCACATCGCCACGTTGCCCTGGCCGTTGTTGTCCGGGTACAAGTTGGTGTTCTGGTACCCGGCGTTGCCCGGCGGGATCACCGTGTTGATGATGGGGCCCACCGGCGGGCCGCCGTAGGCCTTCTGCACGGCGACCTTGTCCAGCCCGTACTCCACGGCCTGGCGCACCAGCACCTTGCCCATCGCGCCGCCCGCGTCCGGGCTGCGCAGGTTGAACACGATGTACGGCTCGGTGCTCGACCAGGGCCAGATCTTGAAGTTGGGGTTGCCCGAGGTCTCGAGCGCCGGCAGCGACGCCGGGTTCAGCGGGGTGTCGTTGGTGACGTCCTCGGTGCCCGCCTGCATGTCAGACAGCTGCGTCTGGGCCGAGGTGACGCCGATGGTCAGCACGATCTTGTCCACGTAGGCCTTGCGGAGCGAGTCGGTGGACGCCTTCCACGCGGGGTTCCTGACCAGCGTCATCGACTTGCCCGGGATGTACGAGCTGATCTGGTACGGGCCGTCCGAGATCGTGTGCTGGTCCAGCTGGAGGCTGTTCGGCACGTAAGCGTCGTACTCGACCGGGCGGGCCGAGGTGAACGGCATGGCCATCATGTACTCGAAGTCGCTGGCCGGGGCCATCAGGGTGATCTGCAGCGTCAGCGGGTCCGGCGCGGACAGGCCGCTGATGTTGTTGGCGTTCTGGAAGGCCGCGATGTTCGCCGCGGTCCCCGCGTGCGTCTTGGCGTTCGCGAAGTAAGCCTGCTCCGCGTTGCAGTACGAGTTCAGCCCGGCGATCGTGCTCGCGAAGTACGTGATGTTGCCGACGAACCCGCCGGGGGCCGGGTTGCAGAACGCCTTGAACTCGCGGATGAAGTCATCGGCGGTGACCTGGCGGGGCGGGGTGGTGTTCCAGTCCACGCCCTGCTTGATGTGGAACGTGTAGGTCGTCCCGCCGTTGGTGATCCCGCCGTTGGCGACGGTCGGCACCGCGGTCGCGATGTCCGCGACCGGCGTGACGTCCGCGGTCCAGCCCGCGTCCGACGTGCTGCTGTAGTCCGTGCTCGGGTACTGGAGGAGCTGCCTGGCGTAGGCGTGCTCGAACTCGTAGTCCGCGGTGTAGTACGCGGCCACGGTGTCGATGTGGTCCGGGCCGGCGGCGGCGACGACGTTCAGCGTCCCGCCCGTGACCGGAGCGTTGGAGCTGCTGTTGCTGGTCGACGGCGTGCTACTTGATGACGAGCTGCACGCGGCGAGCCCGGCCGCAGCCAGCACCGCCACGCCCAGCGCGAAGTACCGGTTTGGTGCACTGATCATGGGCATGTTCCTTTGGTGACGAACTTGGGTATCAAGGCAGCCGTCGGCGCCCCGATGTGTGATCACTGCCTACCTGGAGAGACTCTGCGCTTCTCGCGCCGAAATCCAGACCAAAGCCGGCGTCGTAGCGCGATTGTGACTAAAAAAATCCTCAGCTGATGCCGTAGGGGCGAAAGATATCCCGGCGCAACCTCAGCTGATCCCGTGCCGGCGCAGGATGTCCTCGACGTCCCCGAGGTCGTCGTCATCGTCGCCCGCGTTCTTGCCCTTGCGCGCCTTGACCGGCGCCGTGGCCGCGACGGCCGCAGGCCGGGTAGCCAGCTGTCCCCCGCCGGATACGGCCGGCCGCTTGGCGGCCTCGCCGTCGGGCCCGACGGCCTGCTGGCCCTTGCTCCGCTTCACGCTCCGCCGGCGCAGCGGGCCCGACACGACGAACAGCACCACGGCCACCCCGGCCAGCGCGATCCCGGACCAGACCCGGGGCGAGAACGCGAAGCCCTTCGCGAAGTCGCCGATGGCCACGCCCATCTTCCAGAACATCTCGATCGAGCCGGTCAGGTAGGCGGCGATCGGCAGCAGCGACCAGGCCGCCCCGCGCAGGCCTGCCCCGAGACCGCGCCGCCGCATGACGAGGTAGCTGAGCACCAGGCCGAGCCCGGTCAGTCCCCCGCATAGCGGCAACCAGGCGATCTTGTCGTAGGTGGACATGCGAGCCTCCCCGCGGTTCTGCTTGAAGTCTAAGTCGTTTACGGGCGCGTGAGCATGGGGGCTAACCCCCCAAAGGGGTCGAAGGGTTGATACCGGCCCTGACCGATACGCCGCTGGCGTCCGCGCGCAGGTCGAGCAGCGAGCGCACCACCGTCCGGCCGGGAGCGGGCTCGATCGGGACCAGGGACGGGACGGCGATGACCCGGCATCCGGCGGCTTCCGCCGACGCCACCCCGTTGGGCGAGTCCTCCAGGGCGAAGCAGTCGCCGGGGGACACGCCGACCAGCTTGGCCGCCAGCAGGTACGGTTCCGGGTCGGGTTTGGTGACGCTGACGTCGTCGGCGCACACGAGGGCGTCGAACCGCAGGCCGGTGCTGGCCAGCACCTGGTCCATGAACCGGCGCTCCGACGAGGTCACGAGCGCGTGCGGCAGGCCCGCCGCCGCCACCTCGGCGACCAGTTCGCGCGCGCCCGGCTGGAGCGGGACGCCGTCGCGGCGGGCGACCTCGGCCATGCCGGACATCAGCCATTCGCCGACCACGTCGGGCGGCGCCGGCTTGGCCGCCCGACTGAGCATGTAACGCACCGAACGGACCAGGCTGCCGCCGATCAGCTGCGCCTGGTCCGACTCGGTCCACTCCGCGCCGAGCCTGGCCATGACGTCCGTCTCGACCTGGAGCCACAACGGTTCGGAGTCGATGAGCAGCCCGTCCATGTCGAATAGGACTGCTGTGCTAGCCCCTCGGGGGTCAGACACTGAAGTACTTTGCCTCGGGATGGTGGACCACGATCGCGTCGGTGGACTGCTCGGGGTGGAGCTGCATCTCCTCCGACAGCTCCACGCCGATGCGGGACGGGTCGAGCAGGCGCGCCACCTTCGCGCGGTCGGCCAGGTCCGGGCAGGCAGGGTAGCCGAAGGAGTACCGCGCGCCCTGGTAGTCGACCTTGAAGAACCCGGCCAGGTCGGTGGAAGGGTCCGGATCCGCGCCGCCGACGCCGAGCTCGCGCCGGATCCTGGTGTGCCAGTACTCGGCCAGCGCCTCGGCCAGCTGGACGGAGAGCCCGTGCAGCTCCAGGTACTCGCGGTAGGCGTTCTTCGCGAACAGCTCGGCGGTGGCCTCCGATATGCGTGCGCCCATCGTCGCGAGCTGGAACGCCACCACGTCCGTCTGGCCCGAGCCCGCCGGCTTGAAGAAATCGGCCAGGCACAGCCTGCGGTCGCGCCGCTGCCGGGGGAAGGTGAACCGCTCCAGCTCCGTGGTGCCGTCCTGAGCGAGCACGATCAGGTCATTCCCCGAGCTCACGGCCCGGAAGTACCCGTAGACCACCGCCGCCTCGAGCAGGCCCTCGGTCTGGATGCGCTCCAGCCACATGCGCAGCCGCGGCCGCCCTTCGGTCTCCACCAGCTCCTCATAGCTCGCCCCGCCGCGGGCCCGCGACGGCTTGAGCCCCCACTGGCCCATGAACAGCGCCCGCTCGTCCAGGTAGGCGGCATACTCCGCCAGCGGGATGCCCTTGATCACCTCGGTGCCCAGGAAGGGTGCTTCCGGCACCGGCACATCGGCAGATATGTCCGAACGAGCGGTGGTGTCTCCTCCGGGCCCGCTGTCTGCCCCGGTGTCGGACGCCCGGGTGGGCCTGACCCGCCTGGTGCGGAGTTCGGGAAGCCTCGCCCCTGGTTCGCCGCGCTTGACCGCCATCGCGGCGTCCATCAGGCGCAGCCCCTCGAACGCGTCCCTGGCGTACCTGACCTCGCCCTCGAACAGCGAGGCCAGGTCCTGCTCCACGTAGGCGCGGGTGAGCGCGGCGCCGCCGAGCAGCACCGGCCACCGGTGAGCCAGGCCGCGCGAGCTCAGCTCGGCGAGGTTGTCGCGCATCACCACGGTCGACTTGACCAGCAGGCCCGACATCCCGATGACGTCCGCGTCGTTCTCCTCCGCGGCCGCCACGATCGAGGAGATGGGCTGCTTGATCCCGATGTTGACCACGTCGTAGCCGTTGTTCGACAAGATGATGTCGACCAGGTTCTTGCCGATGTCGTGGACGTCGCCCTTGACCGTGGCGAGCACGATCTTGCCCTTGCCGACGTCGGCCGTCCGCTCCATGTGCGGCTCGAGGTAGGCCACGGACGTCTTCATCACCTCGGCGGAGGTCAGCACGAACGGCAGCTGCATCTGCCCTGAGCCGAACAGCTCGCCGACCGTCTTCATCCCGTCGAGCAGCACGTCGTTGACGATCTCCAGGGCGGGCCGCTGCGCCAGCGCCGTGTCCAGGTCCGCCTCGAGCCCGACCCGCTCCCCGTCGATGATCCGCCGCTTGAGCCTGTCCCAGAGCGGCAGCGCGGCCAGTTCCGCGGCCCGGCTCTCCTTCAGCGCTTCCGCGTCCACGCCCTCGAACAGCTCGAGCAGCCTGGCCAGCGGGTCGTAGCCCTCCCGGCGCCGGTCGTACACCAGGTCGAGGGCCGCCTGCCGCTGCTCGTCGGGTATCCGCGCGATCGGCATGATCCGCGCCGCGTGCACGATCGCCGAGTCCAGGCCCGCCCGGACGCACTCGGCCAGGAAGACCGAGTTCAGCACGGCGCGGGCGGCGGGCTTCAGGCCGAACGACACGTTGGACACGCCCAGCGTCGTCTGCACGGCCGGGTGGCGGCGCTTCAGCTCCGCGATCGCCTCGATGGTCTCGATCGCGTCCCGCCGGGTCTCCTCCTGCCCGGTGGCGATGGGGAAGGTCAGGCAGTCGACGATGATGTCATGGGTCCGCATGCCCCAGTTCTGAGTCAGGTCGGCGATCAGCCGCTCGGCGATGGCGACCTTCCAGTCGGCGGTCCGGGCCTGGCCGCGCTCGTCGATGGTCAGCGCGATGACCGCGGCGCCGTGCTCGCGCACCAGCGGCATGACCCGCGCGATCCGCGAACCGGGACCGTCCCCGTCCTCGTAGTTGACCGAGTTGATGACCGCGCGCCCGCCGGTCAGCTCCAGGCCGGCCTCGATCACGGGGGGCTCGGTGGAGTCGAGCACCAGCGGCAGGGTGGCGGCGGTGGCCAGCCTGCTCACCACCGCGCGCATGTCGGCGGCGCCGTCCCGGCCCACGTAGTCGACGTTCACGTCGAGCAGGTGGGCGCCGTCCCGGGTCTGCGCCCGGGCGATCTCGACGCAGTCCTCGTACCTGCCCTCCAGCATGGCGTCGCGGAACGCCTTCGACCCGGTGGCGTTGGTCCGCTCGCCGATCGACAGGAAAGCCGTGTCCTGGCGGAACGGCACGTGCGCGTACAGCGACGCCACCCCCGGCTCGGGGCGCGGCTTGCGCCGGGCGACCGGCCGCCCGGCTACCCGGGCCGCCAGCACCGCGATGTGCTCGGGGGTCGTGCCGCAGCACCCGCCGACCAGCGACAGCCCGAACTCCCTGGTGAACCTGTCGTGGGCGTCGGCGAGCCCGTCCGGGGTCAGCGGGTAGCGCGCACCGTCCTTCGTGAGCTCAGGCAGCCCGGCGTTCGGCTCGCAGGACAGCGATATCGTCGAGTGCGCGGCCAGGTACCGCAGGTGCTCGCTCATCTCCCAGGGGCCGGTCGCGCAGTTCAGCCCGATCATGTCGATGCCGAGCGGCTCCAGGGCCGTCAGGGCCGCGCCGATCTCGCTGCCGAGCAGCATCATGCCCGTGGTCTCGATCGTCACCTGCGCGATGATCAGCGCTCCGGGGGCTACGTCGGCCGCGGCCCGCCTGGCCCCGATGATCGCCGCCTTGGCCTGGAGCAGGTCGTAGCAGGTCTCGATGATCAGCGCGTCGGCGCCGCCGCGCAGCAGTCCCTCGGCGTTGGCCTGGTAGGCGTCGCGCAGCTCGCGGAACGTTATGTGACCGAGCGTGGGCAGCTTCGTGCCCGGGCCCATCGAGCCGAGTACCCAGCGCGGCCGTTGCGGCGTGGCCCAGGCATCGGCCGCCGCGCGGGCCAGCCGGGCGGACGCCAGCGAGAGTTCCCCGGTCCGGTCGGCGATCCCGTACTCACCGAGGTTGGACAGATTGGCCCCGAACGAGTTCGTGGTCACGCAATCCGCGCCCGCCTGCAGGTACGCGTCGTGAATCCCGGCCACGATGTCGGGCCTGGTCACGTTCAGGATCTCGTTGCAGCCCTCGTAGCCGGCGAAGTCGTCGATGGTGGCGTCGCTCGCCTGGAGCATCGTGCCCATCGCCCCGTCGGCCACCACGACGCGCTCGGCCAGGGCGGTCCGTAGTGTGCTCATCACCGACCATCCTAAGAGCCCGAGGGGCAATTTCCCCAGCCCGGCCGGACACGCAAGGCGATAACCCAATGAGCAAGGCTGACCACGTAGGCTGTAGGGACGGCCGGCGTCGTGCTTGGGGAGGTGACCAGTCATCGAGTTCAACGACATCGGCGAACTCGCATCCCCGGTCGCCATCGCCGGGTTCGAGGGCTGGAACGACGCGGGCGAGGCCGCCAGCGGTGTGGTCAATCACCTGGGCATCGCCTGGCAGGCGACCCCGATCGGCGCCATCGATCCCGAGGACTACTACGACTTCCAGGTCAACCGGCCGGTCATCGAGATCGAGGGCGGTCACACCCAGCGCCTGATCTGGCCCACGACCCGGATCTCGGTCGCCCACGCGAATCCCGCCGAAGAGTCCGTGCCGCCCACGGGGCTGAGCAGGGACGTCGTTCTGGTGCACGGAATCGAGCCGAACATGCGCTGGCGGGCGTTCAGCGAGGAACTGGTCCAGGGTCTGGAGAGCCTGGGCGTGGAACTCATCATCTTGCTCGGCGCGCTGCTGGCCGACGCGCCGCATACCCGCCCGGTGCCCGTGTCCATCGGTTCGTCCAACGCCAAGCTGGCCGCCGCGGCCGCCGCCGTCGGCGGCGGTAGCCGGGTGGACTACAAGGGCCCCACGGGAATCGTCGGGGTCCTCCAGTACACCTGTGCCACGGCGGGCATCCCGACCGTCTCGCTGTGGGCCCAGGTGCCCCACTACGTGGCGCAGCCGCCGAGCCCCAAGGCCACGCTGGCGCTGCTGCGCGGCGTGGAGGACATCCTGGACGCGCCGCTGCCGCTGGCCGACCTCCCCGAGGAGGCCCGCGCCTGGGAGCGCGGCGTCGATGAGCTCGCCCAGCAGGATTCAGAGGTCGCCGACTACGTGCGGACCCTGGAAGAGGCCAAGGACGCGATGGACCTGCCCGAGGCCAGCGGCGACGCCATCGCGCGCGAATTCGAGCGCTACTTCAGGCGCAACGGCAGCGCCGGGGAATCACCGGAACCGGGCGGCAGCTGACCCGGCAGGCCACCTTCAGATCGGGGGCCACGGGACGGCGGGCCAGTCCGCGGGCGGGTAGGGGTGGACGCGGTGCTCGATCAGCGTCTCGATCCTTCCCCTGGTGGCGTCGATCTCGCTCGCGGTCAGCAGCCCGGCCAGTTCCGCGGCCAGGCCACCCTCGGTGAGCTGGACGTTCAGGCGGCGCAGCGCCTCGGTTGACCGCCGCGGCAGGGTCTTCCCGCGCCATTGCCACAGCACGGTCCGCAGCTTGTAGTCCTCGGCGAAGCAGACCCCGTGGTCGCACCCGTACAGGTGCCCGTCGGCCACCGGCAGCAGGTGGCCTATCTTCCGGTCGGCGTTGTTCACCACGGCGTCGAACACGGCCATGTCCCGCAGCCCGACGTGATCGGTGCGGCGGGACAGCGCGATCAGGTCAACTTCGGGATCGTGGTCGATCCACAGCTGGCACATGCCGGGGCCGAACGGCCCGTCGCGCATGACCGTGGGAGGGACGACGTCCCAGCCGGCCGCCCGGGAAACGGCGTAGGCGGCGACTTCCCGGCCGGCCAGGGTGCCCGCCGGGAAGTCCCAGAGGGGACGCTCGCCCGCGATCGGCTTGTAGACGCAGGCGATCGTGTTCTTCGCGTCCTTGGCGTTCTTGCTGTTCTTGGTGCCCTTGGCCGACTTCGGTTCGCGACCGCCGAGGTTAATCGTGCAGTACAGCGTGGCGTTGGACGCGTCCACCAGCCGACCCTTGACTTCGAGCTTCCCGGTGGCGAGCAGGTCAAGGGCGGCCTGCTCGCCACCTTGGACGCCTGGAGTACGCCCCCCGGGGTCAGCGCGGTCAAGCCTGGCTGACACGGTGACCGTTCTGCCTGGGGCAGATGTGCCCATCGGTGTCCAGGGGCAGGCCGCACAGCGGGCAAGGCGGCCGGCCGGCGGCGACGATCTTGGCGGCGCGCTGGGCGAAGGCGCGAGCGGCGCCGGGGGTGATCCGCACCCGCAGCACGCCGGGCCCGTCGGCCGGGATGTCCTCGGCCAGCGGCTCCACCGGCTCGTCCGATTCCTCCTGAGCCTCGATGACGACCATGCCGCCGTCGCCGTCCCAGGCCAGGGCGATCGCGCCGACCCGGAAATCCTCGAGCAGGGGCAGGTCGAGCGGCCCGTCGTCCTGCAGCGCCGCGGGAGCGGCGGCTGGCACCTCGGGTGATCCGCCGGTGCGCCTGAGCACCTCGTCCAGGAGCTCATCGATCCGTTCCGCCAGCAAGCTAACCTGGACCTTTTCCAGCACGACGCTGGTGACGCGACCGCCGGAGGTCGCCTGCAGATAGAAGATTCGCTCTCCTGGCTGCCCCACCGCTCCGGCTACGAACCTGTCCGGCGGGTCATAGAAGTAGACCGGCATAGTCCTATCCTTGCGCGTCCGCCGGCTCTTGACGAGCCGGATAGGCGGCATCGGGCCGGGTGGCCCCGGGTGTCCCGGTCACGGCCCCAGCGTGCCCGTTGTATCCGTCCCCGCCGGAACCCCCGCCGACGGCCCCATCGCTGTCCGCGGTGCCGCGGACCCCGGAACCGTGTCGGTCGGGGCGGGGCATGAGGTCCTCGACCCCGCCCCCCCGGTCGTTCATCCGGACCAGGAACGGCCGCAGCGGCGTGTACCTGATAACCGTCAGCGAGCAGGGATCGACCTGGATCCGCTGGAGTTGATCGAGGTGCAGCCCCAGGCTATCGGCGACGATGGCCTTGATGACGTCACCGTGTGAGCAGATGAGGTAGGTGGCGTCCTGGCCGAGCCTGGCGTTCCAGTCCCTGACCGCCGCCACCGCGCGGTGCTGCATATCCGGCATGGATTCCCCCTCGGGACCGGGGAATGTCACCGCGCTCGGGTGCGCCTGCACGACGCGCCAGAGTCGCTCGGCCGCGAGTTTCTTCAGCGGCCGGCCCGTCCAGTCCCCGTACCGGCACTCCCCCACCCGGTCCTCGGCGATCACCTGCTGGCCGTCTCGCCCGCCGGCGATGGCCGCCGCGGTCTGCATGCACCGATCCAGCGGGCTGCTGACGATCGCGGCGAGCGGAAGCGGGGCGAGCCTGGCGGCCAGGGCCGCCGCCTGCGCCTGGCCGCGATCGTCCAGGGAGATGCCCGGCGACCATCCGGTCAGCACGTGCCCGGTCGTCGCGGTCAGCCCGTGCCGCACGAGC
This sequence comes from uncultured Actinomycetes bacterium, assembly GCA_963795795.1. Classification (GTDB taxonomy): domain Bacteria; phylum Actinomycetota; class Actinomycetes; order Streptosporangiales; family Streptosporangiaceae; genus Palsa-504. Next base: position 26,607 of record CAWCJS010000017.1, read on the forward strand.
AAAACGGTCGTCACGCCTCCGACTGTAGCCGCAGTGCTAGCCCGGGTGGACGACCCCCCGGAACCCCCCGATCACGGAGGGGCTTCCCGCCCCCCCGTACCCCCCTGGCCAGGCTGGACGACGAACATCGCCGAGCCGAACTGCACCTTGTCTCCGGGGCGCAGCGGGACCGGCTCACGGACGAGCCAGCCGTTGATCCGGGTGCCGTTGTGCGAACCCAGGTCGGACAGCAGCCAGCCATCCTCGCCGCGCGTCAGCTCGGCGTGGCGCCGCGACACCGACATGTCGGAGATGCGCAGGTCACAGTCCTGGGTCCGCCCGATGGTAAAGGTGGTCCCGCTGCCGCGCGGAAAGTCAAGCGGCGCCGGCGCGGGCGGCTCCGCGGGTCGGCTGGGCCGGCCAGACCAGGCCGCCGAGTACCCCGCGGGCCCGTACGCCCCCGGCGGCAGGCCCGGCCCCGGAGGGAGCAAGGGCGTAACGGAGGCGTCCGGCTGCTCGTCATCATCGCGGCGGGGGCGGCCCAGCAGGGCGGCCTTCACCCGCGCCAGCAGCCTGGTCCGGCGCGGCGGCAGGTCGGTGAACAGGCGCTCAAGCTGACCGTGGTTACGCGCGCCGAGGGCGGTCTCCATGCGGAAGACGAAGGTCTCGTGGGACAGCCTGCCATCGACGTACTCCTTCCGGAGTTCGTCGACCACGTGGTCGCGCTCCGCGTCGGAAGCACGGAGAAACGCGGGCGTTGCGGGCCTGTCCGCCGACCCTCCCATGAATGGAGTATCTGCATCATCCGCGTCCAGGGCAAGCCAATGCTGCGGATAGGTGCCTTCCCCAGCAGCCGACTCTAGAGCGGATCGCCAGTGCTCGTCATCGCGGGAACGTCCGCGTCCGCGCCGTATGCGGTCTGCAGCGGGAAGTGGCAGGCCGCCACGTGGCCGGGGCCGAAGGTCCGCAGCGGCGGCTCTTCGACGGAGCAGCGCTCCTGTGCGTACTTGCACCTGGTGCGGAACCGGCAGCCGGACGGCGGGTTCACGGGGCTGGGCAGCTCGCCCTTGATGGCGACCTCCCGCTTCGCCCGTTCGGCCGACGGCTTGGGCGCCGGGATGGTGGCGATCAGGCCCGCCGTGTACGGGTGCGCGGGCCGCTCGTAGATGTCCTGCCCGGAGCCGAGCTCGACCAGCTTGCCCAGGTACATGACACCGATCCGGTCGGCCATGTACTTGACCACCGCGAGGTCGTGCGAGATCACGACGTAGGTCAGTCCGTGCGAGGCCTGCAGCCGCTTCATCAGGTTCAGCACCTGGGCCCTGATCGACACGTCGAGCGCGCTGACCGGCTCGTCCGCCACGATGAGCCTCGGGTTCAGGGTGAGCGCCCGGGCCAGCCCGATGCGCTGGCGCTGGCCACCGGAGAACTCGTGCGGGTAGCGCTCGACCGCGTTCCGCGGCAGCCCGACCTCGCCGAGCAGCTCGAAGACGCGATCCCGCTGCGACCGCTTGCTGCCCAGGCGCTGCACGGCGAGCGGCTCGCCGATGATCGCGCCCACGCGCATCCTCGGGTCGAGCGACGAGTGCGGGTCCTGGAACATGAGCTGGAGGTCGCGGCGCTTGCGCCGCAAATCGGCGCCGTGCATCTTGGACACGTCGACGCCGGCGAGGGTGACCGAGCCGGAGTTCGGCTTCTCCAGCGCCACGATCAGCTTGCCGATCGTGGTCTTCCCGCAGCCCGACTCGCCGACCAGCCCGAACGTCGTGCCGGCCGGCACGGAGAAGGAAACATCCGACACGGCGTGGACGGCCCCCACCTTGCGCTGCATGATCCCGGAGGTGACCGGGAACTCCTTCACCAGATTGCGCAGCTCGAGTAGCGGGACAACACCGTTCCCGTCGGCCGTGACCGCCTCGACCGGGCGCTCCGTCACCTCCAGACGGCCGTCGGCCGTCAGGGTCAGGCCCGCCGCCACCACGGCGGGCCGGGATTCGGCGCTCTCCTGCCCGATGTCCGCCCCCGCGAGCTCCGAATCCGGGAGCGGGGCATCGGCGACCAGCGGGGGCTCGCCGGCGCGCCACGGCTTCCTCGACGCTCGTGGCGTCCGGTGCGAGCAACCCCGTGCTCGCGGCGTCCGGCCCGCCCTGCCCGATCAAGGCGAGGACGAGCGGCCCGTCGACCGGGTGCCAGCAGGAGAACCTGTGCTCGTACGTCTTTCCTGACAGCGACGGCTCGTCGGTCCGGCACTTGTCCGTGGCCCGGGAGCACCTGGCGGCGAACCGGCAGCCCTGCGGCGGGTTCGACAGGTCGGGCGGGAGGCCGGGAATAGCGTGCAGCGCCTTTCTCGCGTCCTGATCGAGCTGGGGGATGGACGCGAGCAGCGCCTGGGTGTAGGGGTGGTGCATCTCGGTGAAGAGCTGCATCACCTCGGCCGTCTCCACGACCCGGCCCGCGTACATGACGTTGACCCGGTCGGCGTGCCCGGCGATCACGCCCATGTCGTGCGTGATCAGCAGCATCGCCATGCCGAGCCGATCCTTGAGGTCCCTGAGCAGCGCCAGGATCTGCGCCTGGATGGTGACGTCAAGGGCCGTCGTGGGCTCGTCGGCGATGAGCAGCTTGGGCTCGTTGGCCAGCGCCATCGCGATCATCACGCGCTGCCGCAGGCCGCCGGACAGCTGGTGCGGGTAGTCGTCCAGGCGCTCCTTGGGCCGGGGCAGGCCGACCAGGTTCAGCACCTCCACGGCCCGGTCGAGGGCGTCGGCCTTGGAGGCCCCCCTGTGCAGCCGCACCGGCTCGGCGACCTGGTAGCCGATGGTCTTGGTCGGGTCCAGGGAGGTCAGCGGGTCCTGGAAGATCATCGCGATCTCGTTGCCGCGGACGTGCCGCAGGTCCTCCCCCTTCAGGCCGACGAGTTCACGGCCGTCCAGCTTGATCGACCCTCCGATGATGGACCCTCCCGGCGGCAGCAGGCCCATGATCGACAGGCCCGTCATGGACTTGCCGCAGCCGGATTCCCCGACGATGCCGAGCGTCTCCCCGGCGTCGACGCGCATGTCAATGTTGCCGACGGCCTGAACGACGGACCTGGTGAGCTTGATGTGCGTCGACAGGTTCTCGATCTCAAGGACTGGGGCCATCAGGCCGCTACCTCTCGTTGATGGTGGCAGTGGTTCATCGTCGCACCCGCCTCGGCGGGCTGGCCGCTACCGGCGTCTCAGCCGCACGTCCATCGCGTCGCGAAGGGCGTCGCCGATGAAGTTGAGCGCCATCACGGTCAGGACGATGCAGGCGCCGACCGGGAAGATCAGCCACCAGTAACCGTCTTCCAGGTAAGTGCTGCCCGTGGAGAGCTGGTCACCCCAGTCGACGTTGGGGAAATGCAGGCCGAAGCCGAGGAAGCCGATGTAGGAGACGGCCAGGATCGCGTCCGCGACCTGGAACGTCACATTGACGATGACCACGCCGAGCGAGTTCGGGATCAGGTGCCTGCTGATCAGTCTCCAGCTACTGGACCCCGCTGTCCGGGCCGCCAGGACGAAGTCGCGTTCTCGCAAGCTAAGCACCTCGCCCCGGACCAGCCGGGCCGGGACCTGCCAGGCGAAACCGCCGATGACCAGGCTCAGCGACAGGACCGTCGCCCCGAACTTGACCGCCAGGATGAGCACCACGAACAGGAACGGCACCGAGAGGAACACGTCGACCACGCGCATCATGGCCGAGTCCACGATCCCGCCGGCCAGACCCGAGACGGCGCCCCAGAGGGTGCCGATCACGATGGCGACGAACGCGGCGAAGAAGCCGATCTCCAGGGCGGCCTGGCCGCCCTTCATCATCCGGCCTAGTTCGTCAAAGCCGCTGGTGTCCGTGCCGAACAGGTGGCCGGCCGAGGGCGGCAGATTCGCGAGGGTCAGGTTGGTGTCGAGCTGGTCGGTGTGGTAGATGAGCGGCCCGACGAACGAGAAGAGCACGAAGAAGATGAGCATGCCGAAGCCGATCACGGCCAGCCGGTTGTTCATGAACTCGCGTAGCGCGAGCCGCCACCCGCTCTGGACGGCTCCGATTTCGCCGCCTTCGGGGGCTCGCTGGATGTCCAGCGGCGGCAGGGATGATGTAGCCATTTCTGCCTCCTTCCTCAGGCCAGCCGGATGCGCGGGTCAGCGACGGTGAGCGCGATATCCGCGACTAGGTTTCCGACGACCACCAGGACGGCGCCCGCCAACGTGTAGGCGAGCAGCACCGGGTAGTCGACCTTGTTCAGGCTCTCGAAGAAGAGCAGTCCCAGGCCTGGGTAGTTGAACAGCGACTCGGTGATCAAGTTCCCGGCCAGCAGGCCGGGCAGGGACAGCCCGATCAGGGTCACCATCGGCAGGCTGGCGTTACGGACCAGGTGCCGCCCCAGCACCAGCCGTTCTGGCAGGCCTTTAGCCCGGGCCACTTTTATGTAGTCCTGCGCGAGCACGTCGATCGACGCGGATCTCATATACCGGGAGAAGGCGGCCACCTGGATCAGGGCCAGCGTGAAGATCGGCAGCGTCATGGAGTACCAGTCGCCCATGACGTACCACACGTTCGTGGACTGGCTCGCCTCGAAGTTGAAGATCGGGAGCGAGAGCGCGAAGACCTGGATGAGGATCAGGCCGAGGAAGAACGAGGGCATCGAGTACAGGATGAACGCGCCGCTGGTGGCCACGTTGTCGCCGATGCTGTTGCGCTTGACCGCCTGGAAGATCCCCAGGGGCAGGGCGATGATTATCGAGATGATCAGCGCTGCCGCGGACAGGTAGACGCTGCGCGCGAGCCGCTCCTGGAACAGCGCGAACACCGACTGGTTCTCGACGTACGAGTAGCCCAGGTTGCCCTTCAGCAGGTCCGGACCACTGCCGCCGTGGGGGATGATGCCGATGTAGTGCAGGTACTGCACGATGACCGGGTCATCGTAGCCGTTGGCCTTGTTGAACGCGGCGATCTGAGCCGGCCTGGCGAGCAGGCCCAGCGCAGCCCGGGCCGGTGACGGGTAGGCCGCGTGCAACAGGAGGAAGATGAAGATGGAGACGCCGATCAGCACGATGATGGAGGTGATGACTCGGCGCATCAGGTAGGTGAGCATTTATCCCTGCCTTCCCTGCGCGGCATATCACGCCGCGAGGAGCTTGCGTGGCGTTCCGCAGGCCGCGTCCGGCCGAATCGCTGCCCTGGTCTCCGGTGTATCACCGGAGACCAGGGCAGTCCAGCGTCGAGCGGAATAGTTACATCACATCGAGTTGAAGTACCAGAACTCGGGCGTGGCGTAGTACTGGGTCAGGTTCTCCCAGGCCTGCGGGTTCACCGCCGACAGCGTGTTCTTCCAGGCCCAGACGTCATCCGGGTTGGGCTGGAATTGCAGCGGCTGGTTTTCCGTCAGGAACGACGCCTCGTTCTTGACCGCCGCCGGGTCGCCGCCCGAGATCGAGGCGTTGATCAGGGAGTCGGCGGTCGGGTTGCTGTAATCGCCGATCTGCGAGGGCCCGCCGGTGTTGAACAGGCCGAACGTGGTCGCGTACGGCACGTCGGTCTCACCGCCGAAGTCCTCCATGGCCCACTTGTTCACGTTCGCCGGCGCGGACGGGTCCAGGTAGTTGGCGATCATGAAGTTGAAGTTGCTGCTGGTCAGGGTGACGTTGATCCCCGCCTGCTTGGCCTTCGACGCGAAGTCGGTGGCCTGGTTACCGATCAGGGCCGGCGAGGAGCTGTAGATGTAGTTCCAGGCCAGCTTGGTGCCGGCCGGGATGCCCGCGCCGCACTCACCAGCGGCCGTGCCGGCCTTGGCGCACACGTCCGTACCGCCCGGGTTGACGGTCCAGCCGTTGGCCTTGAGGATGCTGACCGCGGTGGCGACGCTGAACGGGAACGGGTTGGTCGCGGCGTCAGTCGGCAGGAACGGGCTCTGCGGGTAGGCCGGGATCGGCCCGTACGCAGGCGCGCCCGCGCCGTGCATGAACGCGGTGATCCAGCCCTGCTGGTCCACCAGGTGCGCGAGCGCCTGGCGGATGTAGAGCTGGTTGATGATGTTGTTGAAGTCGCCGGTCGTGTCCTTGTAGTTGTAGGCCGCGAACGTCAGGCCGAAGTCCGGCTCGCCGAAGTAGCTGTAGCCGAGGCGCAGGACCGTCGGCAGCTGCGGCACGTCGTCGAAGTCGACGTAGGCGACGTCGACGGCCTTGGACCTGATGGCGTTGAACTCAGCGGTGTTCGAGGTGAACGGGACGCCCTGGAAGCTGGACATCGGGGTCACGTGCGGGCCGCCGTAGGTGGTGTTCGGCACCAGCGTGAACCCGCCGGTGGTGGCGTTGTAGGCGGAGACCTTGTACGGTCCGTCCACGACCTGCCACAGCGGGTTGGTCGCGTAGGTGCTGAGCGACTTGGCCTGGGTGGTCAGGTAGTCGAAGATCTTCTTCATGTTGGCGGGGGTCCAGCCGGACGGCGGGATGACCGCGCCTCCCGCCGAGTCCACGGCCCAGACCGTGCTAGGCAGCGGGATGATCGGGCCCTGGCCGAGGATGTCCTCGGTGAACCACGTCGGGTTGACCGCGGAGCTGAGGTTCAGCACCAGCGTGGTCGCGTTCGGCTCCGAGGTGCTCACGATGTTGTCCGGCAGGTGGCCAGGCACGTAGCCTTCCCAGTTCGCCGGGGATTCCTTGATCGCGGCCTTGACCAGGTCGATGAAGAACAGGATGTCGTTGGCCGTGATGGTCTGGCCGTTCGACCACTTGTAGCTGCTCTTCAGCGAGATCGTGACGGTCTTGTCGCCGTTGGAGTACGCCACCGGGTTGGCGACGCTCATGGGCGGGTAGAGCTCGGGATCGGTCCCGAACACCGTCCAGTACAGCGGCCGCCACATCTCCCAGATGAACGTGAAGTTGTTGAAGACCGAGTTGGATGCGCCGGGCACGACCGGGAGAATCCAGTTCGGGACGGCGCCGGGCTGCATCGCCCAGGTGATCGTCCCCGCGTGCTTCGTGCCACTAGCCGACGCGAGCGGCACCGAGCCGATCCCGCCCGGGACCGTGACGGAGCCTGGGGTGGTGTTGTTGTTCGTCGAGCCACTGCTGCTGCTGCTGTTGCTGCTGCTGCAGGCGGCAAGCGCGGTGATAGTGGCTACCGCTACGAGCAGCCCTCCGGCAGCCTTACTCCGGAATCTCATCATCGGCCCTCCCTCCCTGCTGTGCCGGCGCCGATGGTCCGTCCTGGGGTCATGAGCTTGTCGCCCTTCTCTCTCGAAGTTCGCCGGTGGTCCGCTCCGGCACCGTCGCGGGGCTCTGGGTCGCAGTCCCCTTAGCGGTTACGGCCCGTATCCCCCGGCACATCCGCGCCGGCCCACAGCGGGCCGACCGGTCAGTTACCGGTGTCATGAGTTAGCGGAAGCGTAAGATCCATATTGCATCGATCTCTCGCCAATAAAGTCACAACTTGCCATCAATCCCCTGGCTGCAGCATCCCGCGATGCCTTCGCCGGCATCCAGACATTTCTGGATCTATACGGTTTTGTAATATTCGCCTCATCAGCCTCGCCGACCTCGGCGGCGTGAAGGATTGCCGCGGAAGCGGCGACGCGCCGCAGAATCTCCGTCCGCGCCGGCCGCCCTCGCCACAATCGTCGCCGAGCGTCCCCGCGCGGTGCTCCCGGTTCCGGGAGCGATATACCCCCGAGTCGTGACTACTAAGCGTAACTTTTTGGCGAGGCGCCGCCCATTCGCTGCCCAATGAAGTGCCCTGGCCTCCGGGACGACCGGAGACCAGGGCAGTCGAGCGGATAGTTACTTGGTGAAGTACCAGTACTCCGGCGTGGCGTAGTACTGGGTCAGGTTTTCCCAGGCCTGCGGCATCGTGGCGGACAGCGAGTTCTTCCAGGCCCAGATGTAATCAATGACGGGCTGGAATTGCACGGGCTGGTTCATGGTCAGGAACGACGCCTCGTTCTTGACCGCCGCCGGGTCGCCGCCCGAGATCGAGGCGTTGATCAGGGAGTCGGCGGTCGGGTTGCTGTAATCGCCGACCTGTGAGGGCCCGCCGGTGTTGAACAGGCCGAACGTGGTCGCGTACGGCTCGTCCGTGGAGCCGCCGAAGTCCTCCATGGCCCACTTGTTCTCGTTCGCGGGCGCGGACGGGTCCAGGTAGTTGGCGATCATGTAGTTGAAGTTGCTGCTGGACAGGGTGATGTTGATCCCGGCCTGCCTGGCCTTCGACGCGAAGTCGGTGGCCTGCTCGCCGACCAGGTTCGGGGTGGAGGTGTAGATGTAGTTCCAGGCCAGCTTGGTCCCGGCCGGGATGCCCGCCCCGCAGTCACCCGCGGCGGTGCCGGCCTTGGCGCACACGTCGGTCCCGCCCGGGTTGACGGTCCAGCCGTTGGCCTTGAGGATGCTGACCGTGTCGGAGATGCTGAACGGGTACGGGTTGGTCGAGGCGTCGGCCGGGAGGTACGGGCTCTGCGGGTAGGCCGGGATCGGCCCGTACGCAGGCGCGCCCGCGCCGTGCATGAACGCGGTGATCCAGCCCTGCTGGTCCACCAGGTGCGCGAGCGCCTGGCGCATGTACAGCTGGGCGATGATGTTGTTGAAGTCGCCCGTGGTGTCCTTGTAGTTGTAGGCCGCGTAGTACAGGCCGAAGGGCGGCTCGCCGAAGTAGCTGTAGCCGAGCCGCAGGACCGTCGGTAGCTGCGGCACGTCGTCGAAGTCGACGTAGGCGACGTCGATCGCGTTCGCCCTGATGGCGTTGAACTCAGCGGCGTTCGAGGTGAACGGGACGCCCTGGAAGCTGGACATCGGGGTCACGTGCGGGCCGCCGTAGGTGGTGTTCGGCGCCATGGTGAACCCGCCGGTGGTCGCGTTGTAGGCGGAGATCTTGTACGGCCCGTCGACGGTCTGCCACAGCGGGTTGGTCGCGAAGGTGCTGAGCGACTTGGCCTGGCTGTTCAGGTAGTCGAAGATCTGCTTCATGACGGCGGGGGTCCAGCCGGACGGCGGGATGATCGAGCCGCTGGCCGACTCCTTGGCCCAGACGGTGCTCGGGATGGGGGTCAGCGGGCCCTGGTTGCCCATGATGTCATCGGTGAACCAGGTCGGGTTGACCGCGGAGCTGAGGTTCAGCACCAGCGTGGACGCGTTCGGCTCCGACGTGCTCACCAGGTTGTCCGGCAGGTGGCCAGGCACGTAGCCTTCCCAGTTCGCCGGGGACTCCTTGATCGCGGCTTTGATCAGGTCGAGGTAGAAGAGCAGGTCGTTGGCGGTGATGGGCTGGCCGTTCGACCACTTGAACGTGCTCTTGAGCGTGACCGAGACGGTCTTGTCGCCGTTGCTGTACACCGGGGGGTCGGCGATGCTCATCGGCGCGTACACCTCGGGCACGACCCCGTTGACCACCCAGTACAGCGGGCGCCACATCTGCTGGTTGAAGGTGAAGGTGTTGAAGACCGAGTTGGAAGCGCCAGGCACGATCGGGAAGATCCAGGTGGGGGCGGTACCGGGCTGAAGCGCCCAGGTGATCGTCCCGGCCTTCTTAGGCCCGCTGGCGGCCGCGAGCGGCACCGAGCCGATCCCGCCCGGGATCGTCACGTGACCCGGGGTGGTAGTGGTCGTCGTCGAGCTATTGCTACTGCTGCTGCTGCAGGCGGCAAGCGAGGTCAGGCTCGCTAGCGCCACGACGACCCCGAAAATCTTGCGTCGGCGCTTCTCCCTCCTCGCATGGTTGGCACAGCTGGTCCGTCCTGTGGTCATGAGCGTGTCGCCCTTCTATCTCGAAGGTCGCCGGTGATCCGCTCCGCCACCATCTCGGGCCCTAGGTTGCAGTCCGCAACCGTCATGGCCTGTCCATCCGGCCCGCGCCGCCCATGGCAAGGCAGCCGGTTTCGATTTCATCTCCCGGCGCATCGGCCCATGGCAGGCCGCCCCGGTTACTGTCCGTGTCCCCCGGCGCAACCGGTGCTGCTGCCCACCGTAGGTTCGCCATTGCATCGATCTCTCGGCGAAACAGTCACAACTTGCCATCAATCACGGGCGGAGCATCCTCACCGGAAGATGACGGTGCGGCGGCCGTGCAGCAGGACCCGGTGCTCGGCGTGCCAGCGGACCGCGCGGGCGAGGGCGACACGCTCGGCGTCGCGGCCGATGGCCGCGAGGTCTTCCGGGCTGCTGGTGTGGTCGACCCGGGCGACTTCCTGTTCGATGATCGGGCCCTCGTCGAGGTCCGCGGTCACGTAGTGCGCGGTGGCCCCGATCAGCTTCACGCCGTGGGCGTGCGCCTGGTGATACGGTCGCGCTCCTCTGAAACTCGGGAGGAAGGAGTGGTGAATGTTGATTATGCGCCCGGGCATCTTGGCGCAGAGCTCGGGCGACAGGATCCGCATGTAGCGGGCCAGCACCACGAAGTCGATGTTGAGCTCGCCGATGAGTTCGAGCAGGCGGCCCTCGGCTCGCTGGGCGGCCAGCGGATCTGATCGTCCGGACCCGGCCGGCACGTGCTCGAACGGGACCCCGTGCGCCGCGGCGAGCGGGGCCAGGTCGGGATGATTGCCGATCACGAGCGGGATGTCGATCCGCAGCGACTCCGCCGCCCGCCGGTACAGCAGGTCGTTCAGGCAGTGGCCCGCACTCGACACCATGATCAGCGCCCGGGGCTGGACCGAGGTGTCGTGCAGTTCCCACTCCATGGCGAATTCGGCCGCTACGGGGATGAAGCCCCGGTACAGGTCCTGGTATGTCTTGGGCGCGGGCGGCAAGGCCTCCACGTGGACCCGCATGAAGAACCGGCCGGGCCCGTCCGCCGTCCGGTCGCCGAACTGCTGGCTGTCGAGGACGTTGCAGCCCGCCTCGTGCAGGTACGCGGCCACCGCGTGAACGATCCCGACCCGGTCCGGGCAGGACAGCGTGAGGACGAACTCGCCCATCACGCGCCCACCGCGTGCACGCCGCCGTCCACGTGCACGATCTCCCCCGTGGTGGCGGGGAACCAGTCGGAAAGCAGGGCGACGCACGCCCGCGCGACCGGCTCCGGGTCGGTGATGTTCCAGCCGAGCGGGGCACGCTCGCCCCAGACCCCCTCGAACTTGTCGAAGCCCGGTATGGACTTGGCCGCCATGGTACGCAGCGGCCCCGCCGCCACCAGGTTGACCCGCACGCGCTGCGCGCCGAGGTCACGGGCGAGGTAGCGCGCGCACGACTCGAGCCCGGCCTTGGCCACCCCCATCCAGTCGTAGCCCGGCCAGGCCACGCTCGCGTCGAAGTCGAGGCCCACCACCGACCCGCCGCCGCCCATCAGCGGCAGCGCGGCCATAGTGATGGCTTTGAGGGAGTACGCGGAGACCTGCACGGCGGTTGCGACATCGGGCCACTTGGTGTACAGGAAGTTTCCGCCGAGCGCTTCGGCGGGGTTCGCGTAGGCGATCGCGTGCAGGACACCATCCAGGCCGTCCACGTGCTCGGAGACCCGTTCGGCCAGCGAGGCCAGGTGGTCATCGTTGGTCACGTCGAGCTCGAGGACGGGCGGCGGCGAGGGTAGCCGCTTCGCGATCCGCTCGACCAGGCTCAGCCGGCCGAACCCGGTCAGGACCACGGTCGCGCCCTCCTGCTGCGCCACCCGCGCCACGTGGAACGCGATCGAGGCGTCCGTGATGACCCCCGTGACCAGGATCCGCTTGCCCGCCAGGATTCCCATCACATCCTCACTCCCCTGCCAGATCGGCGCGTACCTTAAGCTCTCCACCCTGCCTCGTCAGGACCGGACGCTAAATGCCCTGCGTCACGAAGCTACCGCGCACGCGGTTGTGGGTTCCCGACAACAACGGCCCGGTTTCCGGCCGCCTCAGTGACCCATCCCCAGCCCGCCGTCGACGGGGATGACCGCACCGGTGATGTAGGCCGCGTCCTGGCCGGCCAGGAACGCCACGGTCGCGGCTACCTCGTCCGGCGACGCGTACCGCCCCAGCGGGACCGCGGCCAGGATGGCCGCCTTCCTGTCCTCCGGCAGGGCCGCCGTCATGTCGCTGTCCACGAAGCCCGGCGCGATCACGTTCGAGGTAATGCCGCGCGAGCCCAGTTCGCGGGCCAGCGACCTGGCCAGGCCGACCAGTCCGGCCTTCGACGCCGCGTAGTTGGCCTGCCCGGCCGATCCGTAGAGCCCGACCACGGAGGAGATGAAGATCAGCCGACCCCGGCGCATCCGCACCATGCCGCGTACCGCTCGCCTGGCCACCCGGTACGCGCCGACCAGATTCGTGTCGAGCACGGTCGCGAAGTCGTCCTCGCTCATCAGCGCGAGCAGCTGGTCGCGGGTCACGCCGGCGTTCGCCACCAGCACCTCCACGGGCCCCTGCTCGCCTTCCACGGCCGCGAACGCGGCGTCGACCGACGCGGCGTCCCGCACGTCGCAGCGGACCACCGCCAGCCCCTCCACCGGGTCGCCGGAGCGGGACGTCACCGTGACGCTGTCGCCGCCGGCCGCGAGCCGCCTGGCGATGGCCAGCCCGATCCCCCGGTTCCCCCCGGTCACCAGCACCGAACGTCCCACCAGCACCTCTCCTTCCGCCCTCAGACTACGAGGATGGCCGCCCAGTGTACGGGGCCGGGGCGGTCTGGAGGGAAGGGCTCCCCTGCAGAGGATGGCCGCCCGTACACAGGCCGGGGCGGTCTCGGGGATAGCTCCCCGCAGAGGATGGCCGCCCGGTGTGCGGGCCGAGGCGGTCTCGGGGAAGGCTCCCGGAGAGGATGGCCGCCCAGCTTCCGGGGCCGGGGTCCGGGGCGGGTTCCGGGGGGAGGCACTGTAGGTTGGGGTGCCGTGGATGATCAGTACGGTCGGATCGACCCCGAGTTCACCGCCCTCCCGCTCCGCGAACTCGCGGATGCGGCACTTGCGCAAGCCAAGGCCCTGGGCGCCCAGCACGCCGACTTCCGCGCGGAGCGCATCAGGGGTCAGCACCTCGGCCTGTCGGACGGAAACCTGCAGGGCGCGATCGACGCCGACGACACCGGCCTGGCCGTCCGCGTCGTCGTGGACGGCACCTGGGGCTTTGCCTCGGCCGTGGACCTGGACGCGGACTCGGCCGCCCAGGCGGCGCGGGAAGCGGTCGAGGTCGCCAAGGTGGCCGCCGCGATGAACACCGAGCCGATCGAACTCGCCCCCGAGCCCGCCTACGGCGAGGTGACCTGGGTCTCGGCCTACGAGGTGGATCCCTTCACGGTCAGTGTCGCGGACAAGGTCGCCCTGCTGGCCGGCTGGAGCAACGCCCTGCTCGCGCACGCCGCCGTCAGCCACGTGGACGCCTCGCTCCAGCAGGTCAGGGAGTGCAAGTTCTACTCCGACGGCGCGACCACGGCCACCCAGCAGCGGATCCGCCTGTACCCGGTGATCACGGCCATCGCGGTCACCGACGACGGCCGGTTCGACACCATGCGGACACTGGCCCCGCCCGCCGGGCGGGGCTACGAGTACCTGACGTCGGGGGCGCCAGCCGATTTCGCCGCTGAGCTGGCCGAGATGCCCGACCTGCTCGCGGCCAAGCTCCTGGCCCCCTCGGTCGAGCCGGGCCGCTACGACCTGGTCATCGACCCGTCCAACCTGTGGCTCACCATCCACGAGTCGATCGGGCACGCGACCGAACTGGACCGGGCGCTCGGCTACGAAGCCGCCTACGCCGGAACCTCGTTCGCCACCTTGGACAAGCTCGGCACTCTGAAGTACGGGTCAGACGTCATGCACGTGACCGGCGACCGTACCGCCGAGCACGGCCTGGCCACCATCGGCTATGACGACGAGGCAGTGGCCGGCCAGTCGTGGGACCTGATCCGCGGCGGCATCCTGGTCGGGTACCAGCTTGACCGGCGGATGGCGCAGCGCTGCGGGTTCGGCCGGTCCAACGGGTGCGCCTTCTCCGACGGCCCCGGCCACGTGCCGCTGCAGCGGATGGCGAACGTCTCGCTGCAGCCCGCCCCGGTCGGCGGCCCGTCGACCGCGGATCTCATCGCCGGGGTGGAAGACGGGATCTACGTCATCGGCGACAAGAGCTGGTCGATCGACATGCAGCGGTACAACTTCCAGTTCACCGGGCAGCGGTTCTTCAAGATCAAGAACGGGCGGCTGGCCGGGCAACTGCGCGATGTCGCCTACCAGGCCACCACCACCGACTTCTGGGGCGCCATGGAGGCGGTCGGCGGGCCGCAGACCTACGTGCTCGGCGGCGCGTTCAACTGCGGGAAGGGCCAGCCCGGCCAGATCGCCCCGGTCAGCCATGGGTGCCCGGCGGCGCTGATGCGCGGCGTGCGAATACTTAACACGGCGGAAGAGGGGGCGGCCGCATGACCACGACCGGACTGTCCCCCCAGGAGACCGTGGAGCGCGCGCTGGCCGCGGCCCGGAGCGGCGACTGCGTGGTCATCGCCGAGGAGACCTCGGACGCCAACCTGCGCTGGGCGGGAAACACGCTGACCACCAACGGAGTGACCCGCTCCCGCCAGCTCACCGTCATCGCCATCGACCGGCGCGCCGGCGGCGCGGCCGCTGGCGTCGTCTCGCGGTCCGGGGTGCTTCCCGACCAGATCGAGGAAGTGGTCCGCGAGGCGGAACAGGCCGCCGCCGAGGCCACGCCCGCCGAGGACGAGGCTCAGCTGCCCGGGCCGGACCTGGCCGCGGCTTCCGGTCCGGCCGACGACGGGTGGGCGGACCCGCCCCGGCGGACCGGCATCGGTGTGCTGCGCGAGTTCGCGGGCGCGCTCGGCGAGACCCTGCGCGAGGCCGCGGGGGTTGGCCGCCAGCTGTACGGGTTCGCCGAGCACGAGATGACCAGCACGTTCCTCGGGACCTCGGCCGGGCTGCGGCTGCGGCACGATCAGCCGGCCGGGCGGATCGAGCTGAACGCGAAGTCCGCCGACCTGACGCGCTCGGCCTGGACCGGCGTGGGGACGCGCGACTTCGCCGACGTGGACATCGCCGGGCTGGACGCCGGGCTCGCCGAGCGCCTCGGGTGGGCCGAGCGGTCGGTGTCGCTGCCCCCGGGCCGGTACGAGACCCTGCTACCGCCCACCGCCGTGTCGGACCTGCTCGTCTACTTGTACTGGCAGGCGGGCGCGAAGGACGCCGCGGACGGGCGGACGGTGTTCAGCAAGGCGGGCGGCGGCACCCGGGTAGGCGAGCAGCTGTCCACGCTGCCGGTCACGCTGTCCAGCGACCCGCGGGCGGCCGGACTCGGCTGCGCGCCCTTCGTGATCGCGCACACGTCCGGTTCGGATTCCTCGGTGTTCGACAACGGGCTTCCGCTGCGGCAGACCTCATGGATCCAGGACGGCACGCTGGCGGCCCTGCACTCCTCGCGGCACTCGGCCGCGCTGGCGGGGCTACCGGTCACGCCTGCCATCGACAACCTGACCTTCGCCGCCTCGTCCGACGGGGCCGCCGCGCTGCCGACCATGCCGGAGATGATCGCGTCGACCGGCCGCGCGCTACTGCTGACCTGCCTGTGGTACATCCGCGAGGTGGACGCGCAGACCTTGCTGCTTACCGGGCTCACCAGGGACGGGGTCTACCTGGTGGAGAACGGCGAGGTGGTCGGCGCGGTGAACAACTTCAGGTTCAACGAGTCCCCGATCGCGATGCTCGGGCGGCTGCTCGAGGTCGGCGGGACGGTGCCGACGCTGCCGCGCGAATGGGGTGACTGGTTCAACCGCGCGGCGATGCCGCCGGTGCGGGTCGAGGGGTTCAACATGTCGTCGGTGAGCCAGGCCAGCTGATCTCGCCGCGGCTTGCGCAGGAGCATACGGTGGAGGGATGAGGGTAGGGCACGCCGGCCGCGGGCGGGCGCCAGTGCACATGGTGACGCAGGCGCGGCGGTCGCTGTCCGATGACATCGCCTACCGGCAGCGCAGGTACCTGCTGATGATGGGCATCCGCGCGGTCTGCTTCGTGATCGCCGTCGTCATGTTCATCAATCATCTCGGCTGGCTGACCGCCATACCCGCCGTCGGCGCCATCGTCATTCCGTATTTCGCCGTGGTGTTCGCCAACGGCGGGCGGGAGCCCGATAACACCCGCGGGTTCATGGAGTACCAGCCGAACCTGCCGACTACCCGCGAGCGGCCCCGGCCGACCTCAGATGGAAACGGCGGCGCAAACAACGGCCACGCCGAGTGGCCGCGCCCGGGCGACAACTGATTCGGCCTGCTCAGCCCTGTCCCGAGACCTGGTTGTAATTGGGTCTTGACACATAGGGGGTAGTTTCCGTGTAGCATTCATATCGGTGCTCTGGTCCCCCGTCGGGGCACCACTGCCGGCGTTCCGGGCCCCCGTCGGAACGCCGATGATCGCGACGCCGGGTGGTTTGCCCCCGTAGCCACCCGGCGTCGCCCTAAACTCACCGCCTTTCAGGCGGTTTCGCGTGGGCTCGCAGTGCTTTCCCGGGGGGACGACCCCCCGGAACCCCCCGCGTGGCCCCTGGCCGCTCCGGTGCTCGCCGTGGGCCAGCATCGCGCCGTCGGTCAGCCTCGCGTGGGCCAGCATCGCGCCGTTGGTCAGCATCGCGCCTTCGGTCAGCTTCTGCTCATGGGGAATGCTTGCAGGTGGGTGGGGTTGTCTTCGCTGCTGCTTTTTGGGAGAGCAACTGCCGCCTCGGGGAGAGCGGCGTGGCAACAGTAGTCTCAATGTGACCAGAGTTCACAGGGGAAGCGGTCGGGGAAGCGGGTCGATGGGGTGCCACTCCCGTAGCGGCTGACACTTCCTTAACTGGGGGCACTTGGGTTTCGGGGGCGCGGCTCGCGGGGGGCGGGTTTGCATAATGTATTCAGTCGGGGCTCTGAGGGGGCTCTGGGAATGGTAAGCGGGCGCTGATCATTTGGCTTGGGTTTTTGTTGGAGGGTATAGCTAAAACATCCGATCAATGGCGCGGGGCGCCGGGGCAATGAGCGCGAGGCCACATTGTGGGAGGGAATGGGTTATTCGGTCTTGCGGAACTCGGCTATGGCTATGGCTAGCATGGCGGCGCCCATTGCGGCGACCATGGCTAGGGATAGACCGACGGGGACTAGCCAGCCGTCCCAGGTGATGCCCGGGCTCAGGGCGGCGGTGGCCAGAGGGTTGAGCGACAGGTGGCTGAACACCGCGTGGCGCATCGGGGAGACGATGTAGGTCAGGGGGTCGATGCGGGTCAGCACGGTCAGCCAGGCGGGCAGCCCGCCCAGCGGGTAGAGGGCGCCGGACAGGAAGAACAGCGGCATGACGACCATCTGGGTGAGCGCCATGAACGCCTGGATCTGCTTGATCCTGGCCGCCATCATCACCCCGAACGCGGTCAGCGTGAAGGACAGCAGGAGCAGTTCGCCGAGCAGGGTCAGCAGCAGGGTCGGCGAGTAGGGCACGTGGGCGACGCCGGCCAGGGCCAGGAAGATGATTCCCTGGAAGGTGGCCACGGTGGCGCCCCCCAGGCACTTGCCGATGACGATCGTCCACCGGCGCACCGGCGCGACCATCATCTCGGCCAGGAAGCCGAACTCTCGGTCCCAAACGATCGACGCGGCCGAGAAGATCGCGGTGAACAGCACCGACATCGCGAGGACGCCCGGGTAGATGAACGTCTCGAAGTGCACCCCGCTCGGCAGGCCGCGGGACGCGAGCCTGGACAGGCCGGTCCCGAGCACGAACAGGAACAGGATGGGCTGCACCAGGGCCGTGACCGCCCGCAGCCGGTCGCTACGGAACCTGATCAGCTCGCGGCGCCAGACGATGCTGACCGCGCGCAGGTCGTGGCGCAGGCTGCGTTCCGGGACCGCGACCCTGATCATGTCGGTGAGGGCCTGCTCGTCGACCTCAAGGGTGTCCCGCGGCGCGGTGTCCTGGGCTGCCATCGTGCGCTACCTCCTGCCGAACCGCGACGCGAGCATGCGGTTACGGTCGACCACCGAAGCCTCGGCGTCACGGATCGTCTTACCCGTGTACGACATGAACACGTCGTCCAGGGAGGGCCGGGATACGCTCACCGAGCGGATCGCCACCGGTAGGCGCGAGAACAGCTGGGGCACGAAGTGCTCGCCCGACTCCACGGAGAAGGTCACCAGTCCCTCGTGCATTCCCGCCTCGAGGCCGAACTCGTCGGCGAGCGCGCGGATGGCCGCCGGGTCGTCCGCGGTGCTGATCTGTACCCGGTCCTTGCCGACGGAGGCCTTCAGGGCCTCGGGGGTGTCCAGGGCGACGATCTGACCGTGGTCGATGATGGCGATTCTGTCGCAGTTCTCCGCCTCGTCCATGTAGTGCGTCGTGAGGAAGATCGTGATGTCCTCGCGCCGCTTGAGGTCGTTGATGTAGTCCCAGATCGAGACCCGCGTCTGCGGGTCAAGGCCCACCGTCGGCTCGTCGAGGAACAGCACCCGCGGCGCGTGCATCAGGCCCCGGGCGATCTCCAGCCGGCGCTTCATGCCCCCGGAGTAGGTGGCCACCACGCCGTCGCGGCGATCCCACAGCCCGACCATCTCCAGCACCTGCCGCAGCCGCGGCGCGAACGCCGCCTTGGGCACCCCGTAGAGCTCGGCGTGGAAGCGCAGGTTCTGCTCTCCGGTCAGGTAGTTATCCAGGGTGGTGTCCTGGAACACCAGGCCGATGTTCCGGCGCACGGTGTCCCGCTCCTTCACGACGTTGTGCCCCGCGACCCTGGCGGTACCCGAGGTCGGGTCCGCCAGGGTGCACAGGATCTTGATCGTGGTGGACTTGCCGGCGCCGTTCGGTCCGAGGAATCCGAACGTCTCGCCGGTGTCGACCTCGAAATCGATGCCGCGGACGGCTTCGATCTCCCCGTACTTCTTGGTCAGCTGGCTGACCGAGACCGCTGGGGTCACTCGTGCGTGGCCTCCCCCGTCTCCTCGTCGTCTGCGGCGAGGATACGGTACAGGGCCTTGCGGGTGTCGGCCAGGATCTTGCTGGCCTGCTGGACCTGGGCGGGCGTGCCCGCCTGGGCCACCTGCATGGTGGCCATCATGACCTGCCTGGACAGGTTGTGCAGCTGGAACGCGGCGTCGTCGACGCTGCCCGTCACGGCGTCCCAGGAGGCCCTGAGCTCGTCCGCGTGAGCCGCGACGTACGTCCGGCCCTCGTCGGTCAGCGTGTAGTTCCGCCGCCGGTCCTCGCCGGCCTCGGCCGTGATCAGGCCCTCGTCCTCCAGTTGCTGCAGCGCCGGGTAGACCGACCCTGCGCTCGGCCGCCACACGCCCTGCGTGCGCGCGCCGATCTCCTGGATGAGCTGGTAGCCGTTCCACGCCTGGCCCTCGGCCAGCAGGTCGAGGATCGCCGCGCGGACGTCACCGCGCCGGACGCGCGGACCACGGCCCGCGAACCCGCGGCCCATTCCGGGGGGCCCGAACGGCCCGCCGCGCATCTTGAACTGGACCGGACCGCCGGGACCGCCCCACGGCCCGGGACCACCCCAAGGCCCGGGACCGCCCCACGGCCCGGGACCGCTGCGCATCTTGACGCGCCGCACATGCGGCCCGTGGCGATGGCCTTCCCGGGGATCGTCCCACTCTTCGTCGTGCATTGTTGACTCCTTCAACGTGTCTAGATCGCTTCTCGATCTTTGTCGTTAGGTTAACGATATATCGGCATCGATCATTCCACAAGCGCCCGGTTCGCGATTCTTTCCTTTTCGCCGAACGAGCGGTGGTGCGCGCCCCTGGGTGCAGGAGCGCGCGCCTTGGTGCGCCGCATCACCGGAAAGATCTTGGTAGATCGGTGCCTGGCGGAAATTTAGGCGCCGGATATGGCGCCTTTTCTTCCGTTAGGCACGAATCTTCCGTGATAGTTGGCCGATGTCGTACTGGTGAGCGGATGCGCGGTCGGATTCAACGACCTGCGGGACACGATCGCGGTTCTAGTCGGCGACGGCTGAGTAGGCCACCACGCCGCGGCGCATCGCGTCGATGGCGGCACGAGCGGTCACGGACAGGCTGCGCGGCGAGGGGGCGCCCGTCGCGGGAGCGGCGACTGCTTCGGGGGTGGCGACTGGTTCGGAGGAGTCAGCGGGGGCTGGGGAGCCGACAGGGGCAGGGCGGTCGGCCGGGGCAGGCGGTCGGCCGGGGCAGGGCGGTCGGCCGGGGCGGCCGAGGGACCGGCGGGGGCGGGGGCGCGGCTGGCGGCCTTGGCGATCTGGTCTAGGAGGTCGATGAGCTGCTTGACCGAACGGACGAAGTCGCCGGGGGTCAGGTCGGGCGAGCCTTCGAGCACGCTTTCCAGGTTGTCCCCGCGGGCCCAGCGGTAGGCGGCCCAGGCGAAGCCGAGGTCGGGCTCGCGCAGGAACGACAGGTCATGGTCCTTCTCGAGCTGGTCAAGCTCGCCCCAGGTCCGGACCATGGCGGACAGCGTCTCGGGCACCCGGCCCTTCGGCAGACGGGGCGGGTGAGCGTCATCCGGCTGCCGCGACTCGAACGACAGGGCGGACACGCACGCGGCCAGTTCGGCCGGGTTCAGGCCGTCCCACAGGCGCTGGCGCATGCACTGCGCCGCCAGCAGGTCAAGCTCGGTGTACAGGCCGGCCAGGCGCTGGCCGTCGGCGGTGACCGTGTCCCCGGCCAGGTAGCCGAGCCGCTCCAGGACGGCGCACACCCGGTCGAAGGTCCGCGCGATCACGTGCGAGCGCCCGGCCACCCGGCGCTCGATGGCCTCGGTCTCGCGCCGCAGCCGCCGGTAGCGTTCGGCGTACCTGGCGTGCTCCTCCCGGTCCGGGCAGTCGTGGCACGGATGCTTCCGCATCCGCCGGCGCAATTCGGCCACCTCACCGCCGGCCGCGTCGCTATCGGCGCCCCGGGGGGGACGGGGGGGCGGGCAGCCCTCCCGTGATCGGGGGGTTCCGGGGGGTCGCCCCCCCGGGCTGGCACGGCGCTGTTCAGGCGGTTCCGCATGGACGCCGCGAGGTCCTTGCGGTGCTGCGGCGAGCGCGGGCTGAACGAGCCGGGAATCTTGATCTTGTCGATGACCTCGGCGGGCGCCGGGAAGTCGGCCACGGCCAGCCGCCGGACCTGACGGCCCTCGGTCAGCACGAGCGGACCCGGGCCGCCGGGCACCGCCGGGTCGGGGTGCGGGGCGGAGTGCAGGCCGCGCTGGAGGACCACCGCCAGGCCGGCCCGCCTGCCACCCGGGACGCGGATGATGTCGCCCGGGCGCAGGAGCGACAGCGATTTGGCGGCTTGCGCCCGACGGGAACTCGCACGAGCGCGGGAGAGATCGCTCTCTCGTTCGGACAAAAGAGCTCTTAGATCTGCGTATTCGGCGAAGTCACCGTTATCGCAGGTCATCTTGGCGGCGAGTTCGGCCATCGCCTGGCGGTTTTTGCGGACCTGCCGGTCCAGGCCCGAGACGCCCCGGTCGGCCTGGAACTGCGCGAACGAGGATCCGAGCAGCGCCGACGCCCGGGCCCGCCCGGCCCAGCCGGTCAGGTTGACGGCCATGTTGTAGGAGGGCCGGAAGCTGGAGTTCAGCGGGTAAGTCCGGGTGCTGGCCAGGCCGGCCACCGCCCCGGGATCCATCCCCGGCTGCCACAGCACGACCGCGTGGCCCTCGACGTCGATGCCGCGCCGCCCGGCGCGGCCGGTGAGCTGGGTGTACTCCCCCGCCGTCAGGTTGGCGTGCGTCTCGCCGTTCCACTTGTCGAGCTTCTCGATCACCACCGTCCTGGCGGGCATGTTGATGCCGAGCGCCAGCGTCTCCGTCGCGAACACCGCGCGGACCAGCCCGGCGGCGAACAGCTCCTCGACGACCTCCTTGAACGCGGGCAGCATCCCCGCGTGGTGCGCCGCGATCCCGCGCCGCAGCCCCTCGAGCCATTCGCGGTAGCCGAGGACGGCCAGGTCTTCCTCCGGGATGTCCGCGGTGCGGCGTTCGGCGGTCTGCTGGATGGCCTCGGCTTCCTCCGGCATGGTCAGGCGCAGCCCCGCGCGCAGGCACTGCTGGACCGCCGCGTCGCAGCCTGCCCGGCTGAAGATGAAGGTGATCGCCGGCAGCAGCCCGGCGTTGTCCAGGCGCGAGATGACGTCGGGGCGGTAGGACAGCGGGAGGCGGCGCGGCCGGCGGCCGCCGCGGCCGGGCCGGCCGGGGGCCTTGCGCTCGAGCCAGGTGTCGCGCTGGGCCACCCGGAGGAGTTCGGGGTTGACCCGGTTGTGCTCGTCGTCGATGAACAGGTCGTACAGGCGGTGCCCGGCCAGGACGTGCTGCCATAGCGGCACCGGCCGGTGCTCGTCCACGATGACCGTCGTGCCGCCGCGGACCTGGTCCAGCCATTCGCCGAACTCCTCGGCGTTGCTCACCGTCGCGGACAGCGCCGCCACCAGCACCGACTCGGGCAGGTGGATGATCACTTCCTCCCAGACCGCGCCGCGGGAGGAGTCCGCCAGGTAGTGCACCTCGTCGAGGACGACGTAGCCGAGGCCGGCCAGCGTCGGCGACCCCGTGTACAGCATGTTGCGCAGGACCTCGGTGGTCATCACCACCACGGGCGCGTCGCCGTTGATGCTGTTGTCCCCGGTCAGCAGCCCCACGGTCGCGGAGTCGTACCGGCGGACCAGGTCGGCGTACTTCTGGTTGGACAGCGCCTTGATCGGCGTGGTGTAGAAGCACTTGCGCCCCTGGGCGAGCGCCAGGTGCACGGCGAACTCGCCGACGACCGTCTTGCCCGATCCGGTGGGCGCGGCCACGAGCACGCCCCGCCCCGCGCCGAGCGCGCGGCAGGCGTCGACCTGGAAATGGTCGAAGTCGAAGTCGTACAGCCCGCGGAAGGTGACGAGCTCGGGGTCTGACTGCCGTTCGCGGGACGCGGCGTACCGTTCCGCCGGAGTGGCCATGAGGTCCAGACTAATCGGCTAGGGCAGCCGGGCCGTCAGTTGAGGGTGTCGTGCGTCTGGTTAGTGTCCAGGTCGATCGGGGACAGCTCGTCGTCGGCCAGGCCGGCGTAGGGGTCGGGGTGCAGCCTGGCCCGGCGCCGGTCGTTCTGCCACACGATGAACTCCGCCACCTCAACCAGGGCCACGCAGCACCCGCCCAGGATCAGCATGATGCTGGGGTCCGGGCTCGGGTTGGCGATGCCGGCGATGAGGAAGACGCAGAAGATCATCATCCGGCGCCACTTCTTGAAGCGCTGGTGGGTCAGGATGCCCGCGAGGTTCAGCATGACGATCAGCAGCGGCACCTCGAACGCGATCCCGAAGGCGATCAGCATCGTCATGACGAAGCTCATGTACTGGTCGACCTGGATGATGTTCGCGACGCCGTTAGGAGTCAGGCCGAGCAGGTAGTGCATCGACCGGCCCAGCGAGTAGTACGCGAGCACGTTGCCCGCCAGGAACAGCGGGACGGCGGAGCCGATGAAGATATAGCTCCAGCGCTTCTCCCTGGAGTACAGGCCCGGGGCGATGAAGGCCCAGATCTGGTAGAGCCAGACCGGCGAGGACACGATGATCCCCACCACCAGGGCGACCTTCACCCGCAGGTAGAACGGGTCAAGCGGCCCGTCGAGGGCGGGCATGTTGACGCCGAGCGTGTGGCACCCGTTCACGCCGCGGATGGTGGCCGAGCAGAGCGGGCGCTCGATCACGTGCCAGACCGGGTTGAAGAAGACGAACCCCAGGGCCATGCCCGCGGCCAAGGCGAGCACGATCTTGACCACCCGGTTCCGCAGCTCGCGGAGATGGTCCATGAGCGGCATACGGCCCTCGGGGTTCTGCTGCCGCTGCGAGCGCACGAAGCGCTCGCCGACGATGCGGGCACCCTCGACGGCACCGGGGAGTTTCGCCATGACCGCTTCCGGCAGTAGGGGCGGGGTTCCCTGCGCCTAGCCGGGCTGCTGGGTCCGGCCGGACTCTGACGCAGCGACTCCGGCCTGGACGGCCGAGGCTGAGGCGTCCATGGTCGCAGCGCGCTGCAGGTCACGGACCTGCTGCTGGAGCGCTTCGAGCTGGGACTGCTGGTCGGGTTGCGGCTGGGCCGCGGCGAGCTGCACCTGGGGGAACGCCGGCACGGGGTCGCTCTGAACCGGGCTGCTCACGGGGGCCTCATCCTGGTGCAGGCTGCCGACCTCGGTCTTCAGGATGCGCATCGACTTGCCGAGGGAACGCGCCGCCTCCGGCATCTTCTTCGCCCCGAACAGCACGAGGATCAAAGCGGCGACGATCAGCACCTTCCAGGGGCTGTCGAAAAGGTCACCAATCATGTCCGTCCTCTTCAGCAGGGAGACGTCCTTGGAGCCCGAGTCTACACGGCGACCTGACGGGAAACAGTTTGTGCAGGCGACGGGCTATTACTGCTCTTAATTCGGCGCAGTCCGCCCGGCGGACGGGTTATAAGTGCCGGTAATTCAGCGTAGTTCGCCAGCGCCGCCGCGGCCGCGTCGCGGATCTCGGCGGCCAGGCCGGGCGGCGAGACGACCCGGCCTTCTTCGCCGAGTTGCAGCGCCCGCCGGCGGACCCAGCCGGTGTCCGGCGTGCGCAGCACGACCCGCAGCCTGCCGTCTTCCAGCTCGGATACCGACTCGCACGGGTAGTACTCGGCCACCCAGCGCCCGGAGGCGGACAGCTCGAGTTCGACGCGCACATCGTCGGGCGAGGGCCGGAACAGACCCTGGTCGACGTCGCGGTGTTCGGCCTCGGCCGGGGCCTCGGCGGGCACGTCGAGTACTTCGAGGGCGAGCACCCGATCCAGCCGGAACAGCCGGACCGCTTCGGCGCGCCGGCACCACCCCTCCAGGTAGGGCCGCCCCTCCACCACCAGCAGCCGCATCGGGTCGACGTCGCGTTCGGTCGCCTCGTCCCGCCCAGGAACGTAGTACCGCAGGTGCACCCGCCGCTCCGCGGCCAGCGCGGCGCCGATCTGGGCCGCCACGCCCTCGGCGCCGTCGCCGTGCGGCATGTCGACCTGCACGTCGACCTGGGAGCTGGCCGACGCGGCTTCCCCAGCGGCCGTCTCGAGCTTGGCGATCAGCCTGGACATGGCCGACCGGTCCTGGTGGCCCGGCACCTCGGCCAGCATTCGGAGCGCGACGAGCAGGGCGCTCGCCTCGTCGACGGCCAGCCGCAGCGGCCTCGCGATCGACTCGGCCTGGCTGACGACGATCTCGCCGCCCTCGTACGACAGGTCGATCGGGCAGTAGGGGTCGGGGCCGCGCAGCTCGACGCACCACAGCAGGTTCAGGTCGTCGACCAGCTCACGCTCGCTGACCCCGAACGCCGCCGCCGTCTCGGCCAGTCCGACCACCTTCCTGCTCACCACGTACGGCACCAGGGCCAGCAGGCGCTGCAGCCGTTCGGTAGACGTGACCGAGGCACTCACGCCAGCACCCCCTTGAGCCGGGCGATTACGGCCTCGCGCAGGTCGGGAGGATCGAGCACGACCGCGTCCGGGCCGTCGGCGGCGGCGTAGTCGGCGAACGCCCCCACATCCGCGAAGCGCGTGGTCACGAGGTCCCACCCCGGCTGGTCCTCGTCGGGACGCACATCAACCGCGTGCCTGCGCAGGCCGAACCCCGTGCCTGACCGGACGCGGAGCACCGCCGTTCGGTCCGGTGCGGGCGTCTCGTTCCGGCCGCGGACGAGCTCGCGGACGTCCGTCCCTTCCGGCACGGTCACGCTCCCCGCCGGCCCGCAGAACTTCACGGGACCTGAGATCCGGCCCAGCCTGAACACGCGGGTGGCCTGGCGCCCGCGGTCCCAGCCCGCTACGTACCAGCGCCCGTGCCGGTTCGCCACGCCCCACGGCTCGAGCTCGCGCCGCTGCGGCTCGCTCCGGCCCGCGGCGAGATAGCTGAACGTCACGGGCCGACGGTCCCTGACCGCCTCCCACAGCGGGCCGAACGCCGGCTCGGGCGTGCCCACCCTGGGCTCGATGTCGCTGCGGGACTCCCCCGCCTCCAGGCTGGCCTCGTCGATCCCCGCCGCGCGCAGCTTCATCAGCGCGCCCGCTGCCGCGCCTTCCAGCTGGGCCCGGCTCCAGACGCGCGCGGCCAGGCCGAGCACCGCCGCCTCGTCCGCCTCGAGGCGCAGCTCGGGCAGCTCGTAGGCCTGGCGCCTGATCCGGTAGCCGGGATCGTCGTCGAACGGGTGATTAAACCCGGTCTCCAGCGGCACGCCGAGCTCGCGGAGGTCCTCCTTGTCCCGCTCGAACATCCGCTTGAACAGGTCGTCGGTTTCCGGGTAGCCCGGGACCGCCGACCTGATCTGGTCCGCGGTGAGATAGCGCCTGGTGGACAGCAGGCACACCACGAGCCCGAGCAGCCGCTCGGTCTTGCGTCTCGACACGGCCCCTTCACACCTCCCAGGCCCTCCCCCGTGCCACCATGCTAGTCCGGGGGGACGACCCCCCGGATCCCCCCGATCTTGGGGGGAAGCCTTTCCCCCCAAACCCCCTCGGCGGCCGGCACGGCTACGCTGCCAACGTGATCACATGGCGCAACGGGGTGGTCAGCGGGACGCGGCGCGAGTGGCCCGGCGCGATCGAGCTCGACGTGCTGGTCGACGGTTCCTCGGTGCTGGCGCTCGCCTACCCGGCGCTCACGGGGCCGGTTGGGGTCGGCGACCGGGTGCTGCTCAATACCACCGCGCTCGAGCTGGGCCTGGGCACGGGCGGTTACGCGCTCGTGGTCGCGGTGCCCGACCGCCTGCCGCCCGATCCCGTGCTCGCCGGCCACCTGGTCAAGGGCCGGTACACGCCGCTGCAGGCCACCGTACTCGGCGCGGACGAGCAGGGCTCGCCCCACCATGACGTGCTCCGCGACGCCGACGACCTCGGCGGGATGCCCGTGGTGGTGGCCGACCTGCACTCCGCTCTCCCGGCCGTGCTGGCGGGCGTGTTCTCATCGCCCGAACGAGCTTTGGCCGGGGGCCCGGGTTCGGGTCTTGGCTCTCGCGAGGCGTTGCCCCGTGTGGTCTACGTCATGCAGGACGGCGGGGCGCTGCCCGCATGGTTCTCCCGCACCTGCGCGGCGTTGCGCGAGGCGGGGTGGCTGACGGCGGTGATCACGACCGGGCAGTCGTTCGGGGGTGACCTGGAGACGGTGACCGTGCATACCGGCCTGCTCGCCGCCCGGCACGTGCTCGGTGCCGACGTCGCGGTCGTCGCGCAGGGGCCGGGCAACCTGGGGACGGGAACCCGGTGGGGGTTTTCGGGGGTGGCGGCGGGCGAGGCGGTCAACGCGGCGGCGGTGCTCGGCGGGCGCCCGGTGGCCTGCCTGCGGGTCAGCGACGCGGACCCGCGGGATCGGCACCGCGGGATCTCGCACCACAGCCTGACGGCGTACGGACGGGTCGCGCTGGCCCGGGCCGACGTCGTCGTCCCGGACCTGCCCGGGGAGTTCGGCCGCAGGATCGCGGCGCAGGCGGGCCCGCTGGGCTCGCGTCACGCCATCGTCACCGTGGCGGTCGACGGGCTGGAGGCGGAACTGCGGAAGTGCCCGGCCCCACTGGTCACGATGGGCCGCGGCCTGGACGAGGACCTGGCGTATTTCCTGGCGGCGGCGGCAGCCGGGCGGCACGCCGCCCGGCTGCTCCTGCTCCGCTAAGACTCCTCGTCAGCCAGTCGAGCTCGGGGACGAGCTCGGGGCCGCGGCTGCGCTCGGAGTTGCGCTCGCGGCTGCGCCCGGGGTTGAGTTCTGGAACGCGTCGAGGATGTCGACGACGTACACCAGGACGTCGGTGCCCTTGATGCCGGCCTGGGATGCTCCGGCGCTGCCGTAACCGTCCTTGGGCGGGATGACGAGCAGCACCCGGCTGCCCACCGTCTGGCCGGTCAGGCCGGTGTCCCAGCCGGGGATCACCTGCGGGGTCGCATCCTGGAAGATGAAGCCGAACGGAGAGCCGCTCGTCCAGGAGGAGCCGAAGGACTTCTTGGTCCGCCAGATGTAGCCGACGTACTGGGCGATGATGTACTGACCCTTGGCCAGGACCGGGCCCGTGCCCTTGATCAGGGTCTTCACCTCGAGCTTGGTCGGCGGCGTGCCCGACGGGATCGTGGCGGCAGGAGCCCCGCCCGGCGCGGCGCTGACCGTCGGGAGGCCGCTCCCGCCGCTGGACTCCGTGGTGCCCGACGCGGCCGCGGTGGACGCGTACGACTTGATCACGTCGATGACGAACACGAGGTAAGTGTTGGGGCTCACGCCGAGCTGGGAGTCACCGCTCGTGCCGTAGCCCTGGGCGGGCGGGATGATGGCCAGGACGCGGCTGCCGACCTTCTGGCCGATCAGGGCCGTCTCGAGGCCGGGGATCATCTGGCCGCCGACGATCGACGGGTTCGTCAGGAAGGTATTGGCCTTCAGCGTGGAACTCGTCCCCGTCCAGAAATACAGCAGGAAGTTCGCGACCAGGGAATCCTTCTTAGTCAGGACCGGGCCGGTGCCCTGGATGACCGTCTTGACGGTGAGCGTGTTGCTGGCGGCTAGCTTCGGGATGTTGACCACGGGCGTGGCGCCGAACGCTCCGGTGACGGTCACCTTCGCATTCGCGTTGACGGCGGGGGTCGTGCCGGGCACGGCGTTGGGCGTCCCGCCGCACCCTGCGAGGACCAGGCTGGCCAGCACCGGGATGACGATAAGGCCTAGAAAGCGTCGCATGAATGAAAACCCTCAGGTGTATTGGACTTCGGCGCTGACAGCCTACTGGGGTTTTCGACCCCGGGGGTTCACATGCCGGCGATGAGCTTCTCGACTCTCTCGTCGACCGAGCGGAAGGGGTCCTTGCACAGGACCGTCCGCTGCGCCTGGTCGTTCAGCTTGAGGTGGACCCAGTCGACGGTGAAATCACGGCGCTTCTCCTGGGCCCGGCGGATGAACTCCCCGCGCAGCCTCGCCCGCGTGGTCTGCGGCGGGACCGACTTGGCCTCGAAGATGTCGATGTCACGCGCGGCCCGCTCTACGGCCCCTGCCCGTTGGAGCAGGTAATAGAGCCCGCGACCGCGGTGCACGTCGTGGTAGGCGAGGTCGAGCTGCGCGACCCGCGGCGAGGACAGCGGGAGGTCGTGCCTGGCCCGGTAGCGCTCGATCAGCTGGTACTTGGTGACCCAGTCGACCTCCCGCGCGATCAGGTCGAGGTTGCCCGTCTCGATCGCGCCGAGCGCCCGCTCCCACATGTCGAGGACCCGCTTGCTGACCGGGTCGGCGCCGTTCTTGTCGGTGAAATCCTTCGCCCGGTTCAGGTACTCGTACTGGATGTCGAGCGCACCGAGCTCGCGCCCGTTGGCCAGCCGGACCCGGCTGCGCCCGGTCATGTCGTGGCTGACCTCGCGGATGGCCCGGATCGCGTTATCCAGGGTCAGGTCCCGCATGATCGCCCCGGCCTCGATCATCCGCAGCACCAGGTCGGTCGACCCGACCTTGAGCAGGGTCGTGGTCTCGCTCATGTTGGAGTCGCCCACGATCACGTGCAGGCGGCGGAACCGCTCGGCGTCCGCGTGCGGCTCGTCGCGGGTGTTGATGATCGGGCGCGACCTGGTCGTCGCGGACGACACGCTCTCCCAGATGTGCTCGGCCCGCTGGCTGACGCAGTACACGGCGCCCCTGGGCGTCTGCAGGACCTTGCCCGCGCCGCAGATGACCTGCCGGGTGACCAGGAACGGGATGAGGATATCGGCCAGCCTGCCGAACTCGCCGTGCCTGCCGACGCAGTAGTTCTCATGGCAGCCGTAGGAGTTGCCCGCCGAGTCGGTGTTGTTCTTGAACAGGTAGATGTCGCCGGCGATGCCTTCTTCACGGAGCCTGCGGTCGGCGTCGACCAGCAGGCCCTCCAGGATCCGCTCGCCCGCTTTGTCGTGCGCGACGAGATCGAGGACGTTGTCGCATTCGGGCGTCGCGTACTCCGGGTGGCTGCCGACGTCGAGGTAGAGCCGCGCCCCGTTCCGCAGGAACACGTTGCTGCTGCGGCCCCACGACACCACGCGCCGGAACAGGTAACGCGCCACCTCGTCGGGCGAGAGCCGCCGCTGACCGCGGAAGGTGCAGGTAACGCCGTACTCGTTCTCGAGCCCGAAGATTCGCCGATCCACACGCCAAGGCTACGTCCCGCGGTCACCTGGCGACAGCACCGGCTGGCCGACCCTAACCCGGTCCGGCGAGCAGGTTCTTATCCCACACGAACACCGTGTACGGGCCGACGTGGTAGGTGCGGGCGGGCGGGCCGTAGGCGGCCAGCGCCGCGGGGTTCGGCTTCCAGTAGTGGAAGAAGCCGGGCTGGCTGTCGGTGACCAGGAACGTCGGCCGGAACGAGGCGGGGTCGTACCAGGACGGTTTCGACTCCCACAGATCCGGCTGGAGAGATCCGGGGAGCAGCGCCCGGACCGTGACCGAGCCGTCGCTGTCGACCGTCACGATGCTCGACAGCCAGTAGCCGCCCACCCCTTCGGTCAGGTGGTGCTCGGCCAGGAATTCGGCCAGCTGGAGGTTGGCCGGCGGGGCGGACGGCTGGGCGGCGGCGTACCCGAGGCTGGCCGCGTAGCCCGCCAGCAGCGCCGCCGCTACCCCGGCGCGCCAGGTGGCGCCGCGGAGCCAGCCGGGACGGCCTGTTCGCCGGAGCGGGCCTGTTCGCCGGAGCGGGCGGCCTGTTCGCCGGAGCGGGCGGACCGTTCGCCGCGTGAGCCCAGCAGGCGGGCCGCTAGCGTCCGGCCCGCCAGGACGGCGCCGAACGGCAGGACGACGGCGAACTCCCGCGCGTTCAGGTCGGTCGCGTCGGCCAGCGTGCTCGGCACGTACACCAGGACGTTGACGATCATCGCGACGAGGAGGATCTGGCTGACCAGATCGGGCCAGCTGAAGAAGTGCCTCGCCACGCGGCAGATGGCCCAGGCGACCAGCGCCACCCCGGCCAGGTGCACGACGGCGAACGCCATCTCTACCGCCGGCCCCTGGGGCTTGGCCCCGAACAGGGCGAGCAGCCCCTGCCCGGTGACCTGCGCGTGGTGGAGCCAGGTGTGCGGCTGCGCCAGCTTGTACCCCACCGGGTGCAAGATGAAGCTGCCGCTGGCCCGGAGCAGCCGGTTGACCAGCGAGGCCGCGCCGTAGGCGAGGATCGCCGCGGCGGCCAGGAACACCTCGTACTGGCGAGCCCGCAGGCCTGCCCCGAGCCACCCGGGTGAGCTGCGGTCGCTTCGGCGCGCCGCGACTACCGCGCTGGTGACGCGCACGGCGCAGACCGCGACGAGCGGGACGATCCCGATCACGAGGACCAGCGGATCGGCGACCAGCACCCAGGTCAACAGCAGCCCGACCAGGATGCTAGCCCCCGGGGGCCCGACCCCCCGGTGACCCCCCGTTTGGGGGGACTGCGCGTCCCCCCAAACCCCCCTCGGGGGGACTCGCCCCCCCGAGCGCCCCAGTCAATGACCAGCCAGGTGAGCATGAGCGGGACGGCGGTACCGATGTGCCCGACGGACAGGAGCAGGACGAAGACCCCGACCCCGAGCTGCGGGGCGGCCATGATGGCGACGGTCAGCAGGGTCCGCGGCCAGGCCCCCTGCCGGGTTACGCCCCTGGCCAGCAGGCCGGCCATGAGCACGACGAGGGTGTAGGTCATCCCCGCGGCGACGTGCGCGGTGTCGGCGTGCAGGCCGATAAGGCGCTCGAGCAGCGCGTACTGCGGCAGTTCGGTGGTGTAGAACGAGACGTCGGACAGGTACCAGCCGTGCAGCAGGACGTTGCCGTGCAGCATGTCCGAGGCCATGAGCAGGATGTTCGCCTCGTCGGAATTCTCCGGGTAGGTGCGGGACACCATGAGGTACGCGACGAAGAGCAGGACCGCGGTCAGCGCGATGGCCGCCCCGGCGAGCAGGCGGCGGGTTTGGCCGGCTTGCTCGCGGCTCCCGTCCCCGGCCGACCGGGCGTGGCGGGCGGCGGGCCGGTCGGCGTCGGGCGGCGCGGCCGAAGCCTCCGGTGTCCCGCTTCTGCGCACCATGCTCGCTACTCACCTTCCCGATGAACCCTCACAGGGTAGTCTGGCATCGCCCTGGTAGGCTGCGCGCCTGGTCCAGGATTGCCCTTCCCGCCTGACAGCTACGGTGGAGGCACGCGCTTGCAGCTCACTTCCACGTCGGAAGGCGACGAATCCCTCCGGCAGCGCCCGGCCTCGCCGTCGAGGCTGGACCGGCCGATCGTGGCGGGCGTGATCGCCCTGGTGGCCTGGCTCGGTTTCGTCGTGGCCCGCTGGCAGATCTGGGCGCACGGGAACCTGAGCAAGTTCATGCTGCTGGGCTCGGGGCGTACCGGGTTCACGCACCTGGCGCAGCTGCCGCAGGGCGTGGTGATCGCCGACCCGAACGCCGCGGGGTACGACGGGCAGTTCTACTACCGGCTCGCGCTGAACCCGTTCGACTGGGCCAGGACGGCGTACGGCATCACGATGGACCAGCCCTACCGGTACACGCGGATCGGGTACCCGGTGCTGGCCTGGCTGATCTCGTTCGGCCAGCACCAGTTCGTGCCGGTCGTGCTGGTCGTGATCAACCTGGTAGGCGTCGCGGCCATGGCCGTCCTCGGCGGCGTGTTCGCCCGCGCCTCCGGCCGCCACGCCCTGTTCGGGCTGGCCTTTGCCGCGTACTTCGGCCTGGTCATCAGCGTGGGGCGGGACACCGCCGAGCCGGTCGCCGAGGCCTGCATGCTGGGCGGCCTGCTCGCCTACCGGCAGAGCAGGTACCTGCTGGCCGCCGCGCTGTTCGCGTTCGGCGCCATCACCAGGGAGACCATCTTGTTCGCCCCGGCGGCCATCGCCGTGGTCCGGCTGGTCGCGATGGCCCGCCGCCGGGGCCGCCCGGGCCTGGCCGACCTGACCTGGGTCGCGCCCGCCGTCGCCTACGGCGTCCTAGAGGTCGCCGTCCACTTCGTGGTCAAGGGGAAGTTCCCGCTCCTGGCGAACACCAGCCGTAACCTGACGGCGCCGTTCACCGCGCTGGTCGACGCGCTCAAGTACGACGTCGCGCACATCAACACCGCTCACCTGAGCCCGATCGACATCGCCCTGCTGGAGTACGCCACGGTGGCGGTCTTCATCGTGGCCGGGCTGGCCGTCATCGGGCTCACCACCGCGCCCGTGCACGAGCGGCTGGCCTTCGTCTTCTTCGTGCTCGAGCTGGGCCTGCTGTCCAGCCAGATCTGGACCAGTACCTTCGGCGACGGGCGCTCGCTCATCGAGCCCTACCTGATGGCGCTGATCCTGCTGCTCGCGACGCCGCGGCGGTACCTTTCCTCGCTTAACCTGACCCTGATCCTCGCCTGGGTGCTGCCCGCCTTGCTGGTGGTGGCCAGGCGCCGCGCGCTGTACATGTGACGTCCCTTCCCGGTGCGGCCCGGGACACGGGGCTCAGGGATGGGTCCGGAACCTGACCAGCTTGTTCAGCAGGTTGGTGTCCCAGACCATGACGATGTAGCCGTCGAACTGATAGACACGCTGCGGCGGGCCGAAGGTCAGTTCCGCGGACGCCTTGGCCTCCCTGAGCGGTGCCGGGCCCCCTGCCACCAGGAAGTTCGCGTAGTGCAGCGAGGGGTTGAAGTCCTGCTCGTTGGTCTCCCACTGGTACGGGGTCAGCTTGCCGTTGTCGGTCCGCGTCACCGCGCTGACCCGGACGCGGCCGCCGCTGGCCACCGTGGTGCTGTTGGCCTCCCAGTAACCGGCCAGCCCGTCGCGGAACCCGTGCCCGACCAGCCACGCCACCAGCGGCTGGTTGACGGGCGGAGCGGGGGTCTGCGCCGCGCCGTACCCGAGCGCGCCCAGGTAAGCCGGCCAGGACCACCGCGAGGGCGGGCCTGAGCACCCTCGGCCCCGCCCGCAGCGCGGCCAGGGCCCGCTCGCCGAGCATCCGCCCGGCCAGCGCGGCCCCGAACGGGAGGACCTCGACCATCTCGCGCGCGCCCAGGAGATTGTGGGTATGCGTGCTGATCGTGTAGGCACCCAGGTTGATCAGGATGGCCACGGCGAGCACGGCGACGATGAACTCGTCCGGGCGGAGGAGCCGGCGGAGGGCAAGGCCCAGGCCCCAGAGCACCAGGATCGCCCCGACCAGGTGGAACACCGCGAAGACCAGCGCGAGCCCCGTCTTGGCGTCGAAGACGTTGGCGCCGAACAACTCGAGGAAGCCCTGGGCCATGAACACGGCCCCGTGCGGCCAGCGGCCAGCCGGCGCCGACTTGGTCCCGATGCGCCACACGTGGAACCCGCCGAGGGCGTTGATCGCCCGCGGCGCCAGGGTGCCGAGTCCGGCGGCGATCAGGGCGGCTCCGGCCAGGGACGGCTCGTACCACCGGGCGGCCCGGTCGCCGTCGCCCCTGATCAGGGACGCGAATGCGCGCACGACGACGACGAGCACCAGCGGCGCGATGCACGTGATCAGGATGACCGAGTCGGCCACCATCGTCCAGGCCAGGATGGCGCCCACCGCCGCGGGGACCAGCCAGCGCGGCCGCGCGTGCGGGTAACGGTCTATTAGCAGCCACGCCACCAGCACCGGCACGGCGGTACCCGTATGGTCCGGCGACAACAGCACGATCGAGGTGGCGCTGACCTGGGGCGCCATCATGATGCCCGCCGCGAGCAGCGCGCGGGCCAGCCCAGCTCCGCCCTGGGCCCGCCCCTTGGCGAGCAGGGCGGCGAGCAGGACCAGCAGCGTATAGGTCATGGCCGCGCCCACGTGCACGACCCAGGCCCCGAGGCCGAGCCAGTGCACCAGCAGGGCCTCGATCAGCGCGTACTGCGGGAGTTCCGTGGTGTAGAAGGACACGTCGGAGGAGTACCAGTGCCGCAGCAGCAGGTTCCCGTGCAGCATGTCCCAGGCCTGCAGGATGTTCCCTGAACCGTCGGACGATACCGGGATCGCCGAGGACTGGCGCAGGTAGCAGAAGAACAGGACGGCGACCGCCAGCACGACCAGGATCGTGCGCTCCGTCCGGCGCCTGGCTGAGTCCGGCGCCGGCTGGGTGCTTTCGGCGGAGGCTTCCCGCTGACGCCCGCTGACGCTCATCCGCGGCTCACCAGGCCCTGGCCACGGAAAAGCCGGTGAAGCGCAGGATGACGTCGGTGCCCTCCGGCGCGGCCGGCGGGTAGATCCAGTAGCCGGCGCTGCCGGCCACCTGCGACGGGGTGCAGATGAACTGCTGGGTCACCAGGAAGGTGTACCACGGATCGACCAGGCAGGCCCGGACACCGGTGCGTTCGGCCTGATCGAGGAAGCCGATGGCCTGAGGCCAGACGATGTGGTCGACCTCCAGCGCGATGGTCTTACCTGGTGACCTCGCGGCGAGGGCCGCCACCGCCGCCGGCAGGGATTCGTTGATGTCACCCGTGCTCGTCCTGGTCCCCGGTAGCACCGCCAGGGTGATGAACGCGGCCGCCGCGGCCAGCACCGCCACCGCCGGGGCGGCTGCGCGCAGGATCCGGCGGGACCGCAGGCGGAGCGCATCCACCACGCCCAGGACGATGATCAGCACCATGATGAGCGGCGCCGACCAGTAGAAGTACCCGATGTAGCGCGAGAAAAGGTCGTCGATGCCGACCGCCGTGTACAGCACGAAGGCCAGCGTCGAGACCACGTTGAGGGCCAGCAGCGCGATCAGGAACCTGCGCAGCGGACCGCGGGCGAGACCGACGATGACGCCGAGCGCGGCCACCAGGAGCAGCACCGGGGCCAGCCATGCGTTGGCGTGCGGCCACCAGAACCACAGGACGTAGTCCGTCACCTGGGCCGCGGTGTAGTGGCCGGCCAGGCCCAGGGTGCCGCCCGAGTTGCCGTACGAAAGGTACTGACCGAAGTCTCCCGGCCAGTGCAGGATCAGGTTGAGCACGATCGGGAACGCGAAGACCACGCTGATGACCGCGGCCGGGATCCAGGCCTTCCGCTGCTCGGCGAAGAACGACCGGATCGACCGGAGCATGCCCCGCCGGTGCCCGGCCGCCGTGGCGGCCAGCACGGCCAGCGTGATCACGGGGACGAACAGCAGGAAGCACGCGTGCCCGTGGATGAGGAACCAGCCGGACAGCGCCAGGATCCACAGGTCCGCCGCCCGCCCGGCCGTCACCGAGCCGGCCGCGAGCAGGAAGACCACGTACGTCGGAACGTACAGGTACGGCATCCAGTCGGAGTTGACCACCTGCGGGTAGACGACCGCCAGGCCGATGAACACGGCGAAGGTCGCGGCCGCCCCCGCCAGCGAACGTGTCCAGCCATAGACGATCCCGACGGCCAGCGCGAGGAAGGCGCTGTCCAGCACGAATACCGCGAGCACGTGCGCGTTCCACGCGGTCGGGACCACGTGCAACGCGTTCAGGAACAGGTACTCACCCAGGGCCTGGACGTACATGTAGGCCGGCCCGGGATGGTGGAAGCCCTCGCGCGAGTAGCTGCCGATGAGCAGCGTGAAGTGCTTGGCCTGCGTGATCAGGATCGAGTTGGCGCCCGCGTCACCCTGCTCGTACAGGCGGGTGGTGAACAGGAACGAGTTGCGG
This sequence comes from uncultured Actinomycetes bacterium, assembly GCA_963795795.1. GTDB lineage: Bacteria > Actinomycetota > Actinomycetes > Streptosporangiales > Streptosporangiaceae > Palsa-504. The sequence goes on from CAWCJS010000017.1 coordinate 63,032, forward strand.
GCGCAGAGCAGCGCGAACAGCAACGCGAACGGGATGGCCCAGATCCACCAGGGCCTGCGGCCATCGGCCCGGTCGGCCGCGGCCGGGTCGGCGGGTCCGGTGGCCCGGCTGTCGGGCCGGTTCCGAACCGACTCAGACCCTGTGGCCACCGTTACCGCCTGCCGTCCGTACCCAGCTCAGATGGTTCCAGCCTTGATCGCCGCGTCGATCCACGGGATGACCTCGTCGAGCATTTCGTCGAGCGTCGTGCTCGCCTCGAAGCCGAGGACGCGCTTCGCCTTCCCGGTATCGGGAACGCGGCGCTGGACGTCGTATTCGAACGGATCGTCGTGCACCAGCGTCAGCGGGACGTCATCGCCCTTGGCCTTGCGCCAGATGACCTCGGCCAGCTGCCGTACGGTCGTGCTCTCCGCCGTCGACAGGTTGAAGTCCTCGTTGCTCGCGTCGGGGTGCTCCATCGCCGTCACCACGCCTTCGGCGAGGTCACCGCCGTAGGTGTAGTGGCGCACCTGGTCGCCCGAGCCGAGGATATGCAGCGGGTCCTGGCCCTTGAGCACCTTCTGCACCAGGTCGGGCACCACGTGGCTCATCGCGAGCTGGACGTTCCCCGACAGGATCTCCGTGTCGCCGAGGGCCCGGCTTTCGCCGATGCCCACGCAGTTGAACGGGCGCACCAGCGTGTACGGCAGGCCGTACTGATCCCACGCGGCCCTCGCGAAGTACTCCACCGCCAGCTTCTGGAACCCGTAGGAGGACAGGGGCGGCGGTATCCGGCGCTCCTGTCCTTCGGGCGAGGGCCACTCGTCGGCGCTCTCGAAGACCATCGAGGAGGACAGGTAGGTGACCTTGCGCAGCCGGCCTTCCTTGTGTGCGGCGATCGCCGCGTCGCAGGAGGATGCGATGATCCGCTCGTTGGTCGCCAGCAGGTCGTAGGCGTAGGTGTGGAAGTAGGAGATCCCGCCGATCATGGCCGCGCCCGCGATGAAGTGATCGCAGCCGGCCAGGAGCTCGGTCATGAGGGTCACGTCCCTGGCGTCGCCCTCGACGAGGCGGTAATTCGGGTGCTCGTCGTAGGACTTCCTGACCTTCCCGTACTTGGAGAAGTTATCCAGGCCGACGACCGCGTAGCCGCGCCGCAGCAGCTCTTCTACGACGTAGCCGCCGATAAAGCCCGCAGACCCGCTGACCAGAACCTGCTCCATCAACTCTCCTGCCCGGTTTGCTGCCTGGGTTCTCCGCCCGCGCCGCGGGCCCGGACCTGATCGGGGGTGAGCCGCGGCCCGAAGGCGAAACGATACCAGTGCAGGTAGCTGGGCACCCACTTCGCGACCTTGAAGTTGGATACCCCGGCCTGCCGGTCCAGCCAGATGGTCGGGATCTCCGCCACCGGCCGGCGCAGGCGCTTGGCCTTGGCGGTCAGCTCGATGCCGATCTCGAATCCGTCGCGCGAGTCGATGCCGACCTCCCTGACGAAATCGGTCGAGTAGGCCTTGAACGAGTTGGTCGCGTCCCTGGTGCCGACGTGGGCGAACGCGCGCAGCGACCGCCCGGCCAGGCGGGACAGGGTGCCCTTCAGCACGGGCCCGCCGACCTGCTGGCCGCCCGGCATGTAGCGCGACGCGGCCGCGACGGCCACGCCCCGCTCGACCAGCCGGACGAGCTCGTCGATCTGCCGGGCGTCATCGCACCCGTCCGCCATGGTGACCACGACCACCGGAGCGGTGGCGGCGTCAATGCCGTACCTGATGGCGTTGGCGGGACCCCGGCCGTAGGTGTTGATCAGGCACTTCAGCCGCGGCTCTTTCCGCGCGTACTCCTCGGCCACGGGGACCGTGGTGTCGTCGGCCGAATCCACCACGACCAGCACCTCGCACGGCAGCCGCACCGACTCGAACAGCCGGTCCAGCACGGTGACGACCTGGTCGCCCTCGTTGTACGCGGGCACGACCACGGAGACCCGCGGGTACTCGGTCATATCCGCACGCCCTGCCCGAGGATGTCCCAGATGTCGGCGACCGGCTTGTCGATCACCAGTGCCCGGTACTCGGGGTGCGGCGCCGCGATGACCAGGAGGTCGGACTTGGCCAGGACCTCGTCGAGTGGCAGCAGCGCCGGATCGGTGGTCACGTACGGGTCGGTGCACAGGACGCCATCGGCCTTGAACGCGAGGATCCGCTTGAGTTTGTACGACAGGCTGGACCTGGTGTCGTCCGAGCCGGCCTTGAACGCCATCCCCAGGATCCCGACGGTCATCGAGGCCAGGTCGAAGCGCTGCTCGAGCCGGTGCACGAGGTACAGCGGGAGGCCCTCATTGATCGCCATGGCCGCATGCCCGAGCGGGAAGTTGTTGTGGTTGAAGGCCGCGAGCTGCATCGTGTCCTTGAACAGGCAGGGTCCGGCCGCGAAGCCGGCGGCCGGCATGTCCGCGGCGCGCGGGTAGTCCTCGGCCAGCCCCTGCCGGATCCGCTCGAAGTCCAGGCCCCGCTCGTTGGCCATCATGTAGAGCTGGTTGGCGGTGGCGAACTTGATGTAGCGCCAGACGTTGGTGAACAGCTTGGCCAGTTCCGCCTCCTCAGGCGACATGACCACCAGCTGGGTGGTCAGCCTGCCGAACAGCCGCCGGGCCCGGTCGGTGCCCGCAGGCGTGCGGCAGGAGATGATCTGCGGGAGCTCGTACAGCTCCGTCATCGCCTTGCCCTCGGCGATCCGCTCCGGGCAGAAGGCGACCTCGATCTGCAGGCCGAGCCCGGCGATCATCTTCTCCACCAGGGCGGTGACTCCCGGGAACACGGTGCTGCGCAGGATGAGGAGCTGCCCGTCGTGCAGGTAGCCCGCGCACCCGCCCAGCGCCTTGGGGATCGCCGCCTGGTCGGGATTCAGGTGCTCATCGACCGGGGTGCCGATGACCACCACCACGTGCTCCGCCGAGCCGACCATGGCCGGATCGACGGACGCCTCGAGGCGCCCGGCCGCTAGCACCCGGTGCAGCACCTCCTCCGCGCCGGGCTCGGCGAACGGCATCCGGCCCGCGTTCACGGTGGCGACGGCGGTCTCGCTCACGTCGTAGATGCCCACCCGGGCGCCCCGGTCGGCGAAGGCGAGCGCGAGCGGCAAGCCCACGTGCCCGCATCCGCCGATGACGACGACGTCTCGCTCAAGCAGATCCGGCACCTTCGTCACGCGTACCTCCGGCTATCATGGCAGGCCTACGAGGCAGCCGGAGCTACAGATTTACGGCCTCCGGCGCCGCCGTCTCATGTCTGGCGCTCTACCTTACCGCCCGGCTTGTCCCGCCCACCGGGGTTGCGCGATCCAGGCCGGCCGACGGCTGACCTTGTTCTCAGCTTCCTGACAGCGTTTTCTCTGGAATCTGACAACTACGCTCAGGTTTCTTTTCGGAGGACGAGCGTAGGCTCGCGCCGCGGCTTAGCGCGGCGTTCCCGGCCTGGCCCATTGGACCCGTATAGGAATGGAAGATGCCTGGTCAGGACTACGCGTCGGCCTGCGGTTGGGTCGCGGAGTCGGTTATGCCGGACGGCCCGGACGCGGCGATGACGGTCGGCGCCGCACGCGGGCAGGGCGGGCCCGACGGAATGGCCCCGCCGCCTCGCGGCCTGGCGTCCCGGCTGGACTGGCCCGCCGTACCGGGGCTCATTACCCTGCTCGCCGCGGTGGCGTTCGTGCTGGCCCGCCTACACGCGTGGGCGAAGGGCCACATCAGCCGGTTCATCCTGGTCGGGCGGCATTTCGTCACTCCGGCCCAGCTGCCGCACGGGATAGCGGTGTCGCCGACCTACGGCTACGACGGGCAGTTCTTCTACCGGCTGGCCCTGGATCCGCTGAATATGCGCCCGACGGCGTACGGCATCACCATGGACCATTCCTACCGGTACATGAGAATTGGCTACCCCACGTTGACCTGGGTCATCTCCCTGGGCCAGCAGGTCCTGGTCCCGGTCATGCTGGTCGTGGTCAACGTCGCGGCGATCGGCGCACTGGGCTGGCTTGGCGGCGTGATCGCCCGCCAGGCCGGGCGGCACGCGCTGGTCGGGCTCATGCTGCCGGCCTATTTCGGGATCATTACCAGCTTGTCCCGTGACACCGCGGAGCCGCTCGCCGCGGCCTGCCTGATCGCCGGGCTGCTCGCGGTCCGCGCGCGCCGTCCGGTCCCGGCGGCCTTGCTACTGGTCTACGGCGTGCTGACGAGGGAAACCGTGATGGTGGCCGTCGTCGCCATCGCCGCCGTGCGCGTCATCGGCCTGCTCCGGAGGCAGCAGCCGGTCAGACCCGGGCTTGACGACCTCCCGTGGCTGCTGCCGACCGTCGCCTTCTTCGCCTGGCAGGTCGTCGTGAAGGCCGCCACCGGGAGCTTTGCGTTGCTGGCGGATGGTGGCCGGAATGCGGGTAAGCCGTTCGTCGCCCCGCTCAAGGCGCTGGAGCACAACCTGGCCCATTTCAACGTGCAGCGGTTCGATCAGGTGGACCTGTGGTTCCTGCAGGTAGCCATCCTCGTGGCCTTCACGCTCGCCGCACTGGCGTGCCTGCGGTCCACGAACGCGCCGCTCCACGAACGGCTGGCCTTCGTGCTGTTCATCGTCGAGATCTGCGTCGTGACGCCAAGCACCTGGAACAGCCTGGACTCCGACCTGCGGTCCTTCATCGAGGTGTACCTGCTGGCGGTGATCATCCTGCTGGGCACGCCCCGGCGGGCCTCCTCGACCTGGCTGCTCTCGTCCCTCGCGGCCTTTGCCCTGCCCGCCATCGTCGTGGTCACACAGCGTAGGCTGGTCGGGTCGTGACGTTTGGCAGATTTCGCAGCGTATCGCCGTGGCGCGGCGTTCCCGCCCGGCGCGGCACGGTTCTCACAATTCTCACATCCTGCGTTAAGCCTGTTCACGGGCGTCAAAGAGTTGAATCCTGTACGATCCTGCACCGGCAAGCTCGAAAGTGTGGCGGTGTGTCCTGGTCTGGCCCGCCTTGGTGAAGGGCAGACGATGGCCATTCAGGAGCGCGGAACCGCCGCTGGCCCCGGTGAGGTGGCGAGTAACGGCCTGCGCCCTGAAACCCCTGAACTCACGGCGGCCGCGGACCAGCCCGCAGCGCCCGAGGCAAGGCAGCTGGAGGCTCTTGGCCTGGAGCACCCTGGGGCGGCCGTGCTAGACCCGCCGACCGATGAGCTGGAGCCGCCCGGGGTCTTCGTGCTGGAGCTGGCGGACGCGGCGGAGCTTGACCTGCCGGGCGTGGCGGAGCCGGAACCGGCCGCCGGACGTACCCGCCGGGCGGTGCTAGCGAACTGGCGGCGGCGGGCCCGCCCGCTCATCGTCTGGACGGACCGCCCGGTCGTGACCGGGCTGATCACGCTGCTGGCCGCCACCGGGTTCGTGGTGGCCCGGTGGGAGATGTGGTCCCGGCGGAGCATCAGCAGGTTCATCCTGATCGGGCAGAACTTCGCGCACCCGGCCCAGCTCCCGGCCAGCATGCCGCTGCGGGCTAAGTACGGGTACGACGGCCAGTTCTATTACCGGCTGGCGATCAATCCGCTCAACTTCCACCAGACCGCCTACGGCGTCACCATCGACGCGGCCTACCGGTTCATGCGGATCGGGTACCCCGTAGTGACCTGGTTCGTCTCGTTCGGGCACCTCTCGCTGGTGCCTTACATGCTCGTCGCGGTCAACGTCGTGGCCATCGGCGCGCTGGGCTACTTCGGCGGGCAGTTCGCTATCCAGGGCGGCCGGCACGCCGCGTGGGGCCTGCTGCTGCCCGGGTACTTCGGTCTGGTCACCAGCTTGTGCCGGGACACCGGGGAGCCGGTCGCCGCCGCGTGCATGCTCGCCGGGCTGCTCGCCATCCGCGCCCGCAGGCGCAGGCTGGCGGCCTCGCTGCTCGCGTTCGGCGCGCTGACCAGGGAAACCGTGATGATCCTGGTCGCGGCCATCGCCATCGTCCGGATCGTCGGCTTCCTGCGCCGGCGGTACCGGCCTGGGCGAGACGACATCGTGTGGGTCCTGCCCGCCGGCGTCTTCGCGGTCTGGGAACTGCTGGTCCTCTGGTTCACCGGTAGCATGCCGATCCTCGCCGACGGCGGCCGGAACGCCGGGAGGCCCTTCATCGCCCCGTTCGAGGCGCTGAAGGCCAACCTGCAGCACATCGACTGGCACAGCTACAACGCGATCGACGTGTGGCTCGCGGAGGTGGCCGTCCTGCTGATCTTCGCGGTCGCGGCGCTGTGCTCGCTGCGGATCTCGCGCGCGCTGCCCCACGAGAAGCTCGCCCTGGTGCTGTTCCTGGTCGAGATCTGCGTCGTCACCCCGAGCACCTGGAACAGCGTCAGCGCCGACCTGCGGTCCTTCGTCGAGGTCTACCTGCTGGCGGTGGTCGTCCTGCTCGGGCGTCCGCGCCGGCTGGTACCGCATCTCGGAGCCTGGCTGCTGCCCGCGCTCGCGCTGGGCCTGCTGCCGGTGCTCGACGGGGTGATCAGGCTCAGGCTGCACTGGGCCTTACGGCTTCGGACCGCTCAGCCCTGGACGGTCGGGTTGCCGGGGATGCTCGCGAGCAGGTTCCGGTTCCAGACCATGATCGTGTACGGGGGGTCGTGGTAGATCCGGGCCGGAGTGCCGAAGTACTCCTTGATCAGCCCGAGCGGCTCCCAGTGCGAGAAGTACCCTGGCGCGCTGTCGAGGACGATGAAGTTGGCGTAGTGCGTCTGCGGGTCGTACCACGACTCCTTCGACATCCACAGGTCGTCCTGCATGGTGTGCTGCATGAGCGCCCGGACCTGGACCTTGTTGCCGCTGTCCAGGGTGACGCTGCTGGAGGTCCAGTAGCCGCTGAGCCCGTAAGTCAGGTGATGGTCGGCCAGCCAGGTCGCCAGGGTGGTGTTGGACGCCGGGAGGGCAGGCTGCGTGACCTCCCACCCCAGTCCGGCGGCGTAGCCGATCAGGACCAGGATCCCGGCGACGGCACCGGCCAGCCTCAGGCCGCGGGAGTGCCCGACCCGGCGGGCGAGCCGGACCCAGCCGGGCAGCCTTATCCACCGGGCCAGCCGGACGCAACCGGCCACCACGATCCGGCCGGGTATCGCGACCCAGCGGACTAGCCAGGACCAGCCGCGCGCCAGGACCCGGCCGGGCACCCGGCACCAGCCGGTCAGCCGGACCCAGCCATGGGCCAGGACCCGGCCGGGCGCCCGGACCCAGCCGGTCAGCCGGACCCAGCCAGCGGCCAGAGCCCGGCCCGCCACCTGAGCCCAGCGGGCCAGCCTGATCCGGCGGGCCGAGGAGAACCGGTGAGCTCCATGGCCGGCCGGGCCCCTGCGCCGCGCCAGGAACCGGTCCCTGGCCAGGACCATGTCCCCCGAGACGAGCACCCGGGCGGCTAGCGCCGCGCCGAACGGGACGATGATGGCGACCTCGTGCGCCGCCTCGTCCGAGGCGTTGGTGAGCAGGTACAGCACGATGTTGAGCACGATCGCCACGGCCAGGATGTCGTCCACCAGCCGCACGCCGAAGAACCGCCAGGCCACCCGGGCCAGCGCGCAGACCACCAGGGCGACGCTCGCCATGTGCAGGAAGGCCAGGACGAGCGGGATGCCGCTCAGCCCGGTGTAGTTGGCCCCGAAGACCTCGAGCACCTTCCACCCGGCCGGCCAGTTGTAGTGCAGGTCGGACCAGGGCGTCAGGTAGAACGGCAGCCTGTTCACGGTGTAGCCGCCCAGGGCGGACAGCACACTGTTCGCGATCCAGGCCAGGCCGGCCGCGGCGATCGAGGCCGCGCCCAGCATCAGGTCGTACCACTGGGCGGTGAGCCGCCGCCACCAGCTTCCGTCGGCCTTCCGCCAGCCCCGGATGACCCGAAGCGCGCAGGCTATCCCCAGCGGCCCGATCCCGACGACGTACACGATGGGGTCGGCGACCTGGACCCAGGCGAGCAGGACCGCGATGAGCACCGGCACGGACCAGCGGGGCGCGGACCGTTCGGTCCGGTCGAGCAGCAGCCAGATCAGCAGCAGCGGGGCCGCGGTGCCGATGTGGCCGACCGACAGGTCCATGGCGAAGATGCCGAGCCCGAGTTGCGGGGCCAGCATGATGCCCGCCGCGATCAGCGTCCTGATCAGCCTGCGGCGCCCGGACGATCCGGCCCGGGCCAGCATCACGGCGAACAGCAACACCAGCGTGTAGGTCATCCCGGCGGCGATGTGCCCGGTCTCCGCGCGCAGCCCGAGGAAGCTCTCCAGCAGGGCGTACTGGGGCAGTTCGGTCGGGTAGAACGAGACGTCCGACATGTACCAGCTGTGCAGCAACAGGTTGCCGTGCAGCAGGTCCGAGCCCATCAGCAGGATGTTGGCGCTGTCAGAGTTCAGCGTGTAGGTCTGCGATAGCCGTGCGTAGGCCGCGAACAGGACCAGGCCGCACAGCAGGTACGCCGCGACTACAGCCCAGCGCCTGCGTTGGCTGGGTCTGCGGTCACGTGCCCATGGCTCGGCGATAGCCGGGCCGGGCCGTGGTTGGGTCTGCTCCCCGGTGCGCAGTCCGCCCATGGTTAAGGAAGCTTATCCGGTCTGGCTTAGGGCGGGATTACCAGTTGGTTGCGATGTACTTCGTTTCGGTGAATTCGAGCAGTCCCTCATGGGCGCCCTCGCGACCGATGCCCGACTGCTTCACGCCCCCGAAGGGAGCCGCCGGGTCGGAGACCAGGCCGCGGTTGAGGCCAACCATCCCGGCCTCGAGCGCCTCGCATACCCGCAGGCCACGGGCCAGGTCCCGGGTGTAGACGTAGGACACCAGCCCGAATTCGGTGTCGTTGGCCCAGTTGATGGCGTCGGCCTCGGAGGTGAACCTGACCACCGGCGCCACCGGGCCGAAGATCTCGGTGCCGAGGATGCCCGCCCCGACCGGGACCTGGTCGATCACCGTCGGCTGGTAGTAGTAGCCGCGCCGCTCGGGCGCGTGCCCCCCGGTGAGCACCTTGCCGCCGTCGGCCGCCGCCGATTCGACCAGCTCGGCCACCTTCGACCGGGTGGATTCGTTGACCAGCGGGCCGACGTCGGTGGCCTCGTCCAGGCCCGGTCCGACGACCATGCGCTCGAGCCGGGCCGCGAACGCCCGGGTGAACTCGTCCGCGACCGCCTCGTGCACGTAGAAGCGGTTGGCGGCGGTGCACGCCTCGCCACCGTTGCGCATCTTGGCGATGATTGCTCCCTCGACGGCGGCGTCGACGTCCGCGTCCTCGAAGATGATGAACGGCGCGTTGCCGCCGAGTTCCATCGAGCAGTTCACCACGGTGTCGGCGGCCTCGCGCAGCAGGACCCGCCCGACTTCGGTCGACCCGGTGAACGACAGCTTGCGGACCCGCGGGTCGTTCAGCATCGCCGAGACCACCGCACCGGACTTACGTGAGGTCAGCACGTTCACCACGCCGTCAGGCACGCCCGCCTCGGCCAGCAGGTCGGCGATGTACAGGGCGGTCAGCGGGGTCTCCGACGCCGGCTTGAGCACGACCGTGCAGCCGGCCGCGAGCGCCGGCCCGATCTTGCGGGTGGCCATCGCGGCCGGGAAGTTCCACGGGGTGACGAGCACCGAGACGCCGACCGGCTGCCGCATGACCAGGATCTTGTTCGCCCCGGACGGCGCCTGCATGAGCACGCCCTCCATCCGGACCGCCTCTTCCGCATACCAGCGGAAGAACTCGGCCGAGTAGGCCGCCTCGCCCCGCGCGTCGCGCAGGGCCTTGCCATTCTCGACGGTCATGAGCCTGGCCAGCGCGTCCGCGTTCTTGGTCATCAGCTCGAAGGTCCGGCGGAGGCACTCGGCGCGCTGCCGCGGCGGCGTCGCGGCCCATCCGGCCAGGGCGTCGTGGGCCGCGCTTACGGCGTCCAGCGCGTCCTCCACGGTCCCGTTGGCCACCTCGGCCACCGCGTCCTCGGTCGACGGATCGATCACCGGCAGCGTGTCACCGCCGCGCCCGCCGGTCCACTCCCCGCCGATCAGCAGGCCGCGTAGGTACATCGATGCCGACCACTTCGGCCAGGTTGCCGCTCACTTGTCCTCCTACAAAGCATTTCCGGGGTTCGGGGGTCGTCCCCGAGTTAACAGGTCTTCTGCACGGTCTCGGTGATCCTGTCCGCCGAGGGCAGCACGTAGTCTTCGAGCTTATCCGCGGCGGGCAGCGGGATATGAGGGGTGGTGATGCGGACCGGCGGCCCGGTGAGCGCGCCGTAACGCCTCCTCGGCCACGATCGAGACGATCTCCGCGCCCCATCCGCACAGGCGCGGGTTCTCCTCGACGGTGAACATCCGGCCGGTCTTGGCCACCTCGGCCAGGATCGTCCGGGTGTCCAGTGGCACCAGCGACCGGACGTCTACGACCGTGGCCTCGATGCCGTGGTCGGCGGACAGCCGCTGCGCCGCAGCCAGCGACCGCGGGACCATCGCGGCCAGCGCCAGGATCGTCGCGTCCCCGCCCTCCCGCAGCACGGTGGCCCGGCCGAGCTCGTCGACCACCTCGCCGTCGGGCACCTCGCCCTTGCTCGCCATCAGGCCCTTGTGCTCGAAGAACACGACGGGATCGGGGTCACGGATGGCCGCGGCCATGAGCCCGACCACATCCGCCGGGTTCGACGGGGCCACGACCTTCAGGCCCGGGACCGCCATGGCCCAGTTCTCTACCGACTGCGAGTGCTGGGCCCCGAACCGGACCCCGGCTCCGTTGGCGCAGCGGACGACCAGCGGCAGCGTCAGCTGGCCGTCGGACATGTACCTGATCTTGGCCATCTCGTTGGCGATCAGGTCCCAGCAGACTGCGAAGAAGTCGCTGAACATGATCTCCGCGATCGGACGCAGCCCGGTCATGGCCGCGCCCACCGCGGCACCGAGGATGGCCTGCTCGCTGATCGGGGTGTCACGGACCCGCTGCGGGCCGAACTCCTCGAGCAACCCGACCGTCGTCTTGAACACCCCGCCGGCCGCCGCGACGTCCTCGCCGAGGAACACGACGTTGGGGTCGCGGCGCATCTCCTGCGCGATACCCCGGGCCACCGCCTCGCGGTAAGTGATAACTGCCACCACGGCTCCGTTCGGTAAGAATCTCAGGTAATTACGGCGATGACCGTGGCGACCGGGACGGTCTGGCCCTCGGCGACGCGGATCTCGGCCAAGACGCCGGTGACAGGGGCGGGTATCTCGGTGTCTACCTTGTCGGTGCCGATCTCGAGCAGGGGCTCGCCCTCGGTGACCTGGTCGCCGACCTGCTTGAACCACTCGTTCACGGTGCCCTCGTCGACCGTCTCGCCCATCCGGGGCATGACCACGTCGGTCATCAGTTCCTCCAGGCGTGGCCGCCGTCGGCCCACACGTTGGTCGCGGCCTGCTCGACGCTGGGCTCGGCGCCCGCCTTGGCCTCCTCGGTGGCGCGGTCCACGGCGTCCTTGGCGTTCTTGTCGATCGCGTCCAGGGTGGCCTCGTCGACGCCGCGGCCGACGAGGACCTTACGGTAGGCGGGCAGCGGGTCCCGGGCCAGCCACGCCTTGACCTCCTCGTCGGGCCGGTACTTGCCCGGGTCGGCGCGGGAGTGGCCGCCGTGCCGGTAGGTGATCGCCTCGATCAGGCTCGGCCCGCCGCCGTCGCGGGCCCGCCCGATCGCGGTCTGGGCCACCTCGTAGACCGCCTCGACGTCGTTGCCGTCGACCACCACCGGGTCGAGCCCGTAGGCGGCGGCGCGGTCGGCGGCGGGCCGGGGTACCGCGGTCACCGTCCCGATCGCCGTGTACTCCATGTACAGGTTGTTCTCGCAGACGAAGACCACCGGCAGGCGCCAGACCGCGGCCAGGTTGAGCGCCTCGTGGAAGGCGCCGATGTTGGTCGCCCCGTCGCCGAGGAAGCAGACCGTGACCTGCTTGGTGCCCCGGTACAGGGCCGACCAGGCCGAGCCGTTGGCGATGACCAGCTGGGCGCCGATGATCGCGTAGGCGCCGAGGATGCCGTGGGAGACGTCGAGCAGGTGCATCGACCCGCCCTTGCCGTGCATGAGGCCGTTCTCGCGGCCGAGGAGCTCGGCCATCACCGGGGTCATCGGGGTGCCGCGGGCCAGCACGTGGTTATGGCCGCGGTAGGTGGTGAACGTGTAGTCATCGGCGTTCATCGCCTGCGACACGCCAGCCGCGACCGCCTCCTGGCCGGTGCCGAGGTGCGTCGTCCCCTTGACCAGGTTCTGCAGGAACAGGTCGTGTGCGCGCTTCTCGAACAGCCGGAGTTCGATCATCTTCCGGTACATCTCGAGCGCGGTGCTTATATCCGGGGCCTCGGGTATCTCTGGCACGGGATCGCCTTCGTCAGTAGGGGTTGGTGACGTACAGGTCCTGGGCGGGGAACTTGGTCAGGATGTCGACGCCGTTCGGCCCCACCACCACCTCTTCCTCGATCCGGGCGGCCGAGCGCCCGTCGGTCGCCGGGCAGTAGGTCTCCAGCGCGAAGACCATGCCTTCCTTGATCTCCAGGGGCGCGTCGAGCGAGGTGAGCCGGGAGATGATCGGGCGTTCGTGCAGGGCCAGCCCGAGGCCGTGCCCGAACTCCAGGCCGAAGGCGGTCTTCTCGTCGGCCAGCCCGATCTCCTGCGCCTCCGGCCATAGCCGGGCTACCTGGTCGGTGGATACGCCGGGCTTGATCATGTCGATGGCGACGTCGATCCACTCGCGGGCCCGCTTGTACGCGTCCTTTTGCGACTCGGTGGCCCAGCCGACCGCGAAGCAGCGGTAGTAGCAGGTCCGGTAGCCGTTGTAGGAGTGCATGATGTCGAAGAACGCCTGCTCGCCGGGCCGGATCATGCGGTCGGAAAAGTTGTGCGGGTGCGGGTTGCACCGCTCGCCGGACACCGCGTTGATCGACTCCACGTCGTCCGAGCCCATCTCGTACAGCCGCTTGTTGGCCAGCGCGACGATCTCGTTTTCCCTGATCCCGGGGCGCAGGGCGGCGGCGATGTCCTGGTAGGTGCCGTCGACCATGCTCGCCGCGGTGGCCAGCAGCGTGACCTCGTCCCTGGACTTGAGCTCCCGGGCGTCCAGCATGACCTGCTGGCCGTCCCTGACGTCAATGTGCTGCCGTTGCAGCTCGAAGAAGGTGGGGACCTCGGCCCAGTCCACGCCGACCGGCTCCCCGGCCACGCCGGCGTCGCGCAGGCGCTCGGAGATCTCGGCCACCGCCTTCGCGGTCAGGCCGGAGGCGGGCGGGGCCGCGCCGCGCATGGTGGTGTAGGAGGCGATGCAGTTCTCCGGCTTCAGCCAGGGGCAGTACATCCGGTGGTGCACCGCGGCGGAGCCGAAGTCCCACAGCACCAGCTCGCCGGTCCTGGTGTACAGCGCGTAGCGGCACAGCTTGTCCCTGGTCCACTCGCCGATCGCGACGCCGGTCAGGTACCTGATGTTGTTGTTGTCGAACACCAGCAGCGCGCCCAGCCCGGCCGCCTCCATGGCGGCCTTGGCGCGATCGAGGCGGTAATGCCGCAGCCGGGTGAAGTCCACCCGCTCCTCGAAGTCCACGTTCATCCGCCCGGGCGCGGGGGCGATGGGCAGCGACGGTACGGCCATGGCAGCTCCTCTGCTCGTCCCCACCATCCAATGCCGTGTGCAGTGAGACTGTCAAGGTTGCCATCGGAGAACGTGCAGTGTACATTGACATCATGGCGGGACGGCATGCCGAGTGACTTCGATCCCGGCACCGGGCTCGGTCCGCGGCTGCGCCTGGCCCGCGAGCAACGGCGGCTGTCCGTGCGCGAGCTGGCCCGCCGGATCGGGTGCTCGGCCAGCCTCATCTCCCAGATCGAGCGGGGCGTTTCCGTCCCCTCCGTAGGGGTGCTTTACTCGCTGGCGGCCGAGCTGGGCAGCTCGCTAGACCACCTGCTGTTCGGTGCGGATCCGCGCCGGCCGACCGCGGATCCGGTGACCGCGCCGCTTCCGGAAAGTGGCGGCGGGACAGGCCCTGCGCCGGGTGCGCCCGGGATCGTGCAGCGGGGTGACTGCCGGAGCATCATCGACCTGGCCAGCGGGGTCCGCTGGGAGCGGCTCACCCCCGGTACCGAGGTCATGACCGACTTCCTCGAGGTGGTCTACTCCCCCGGCGGCCACTCCACCGACGAGCGCCGCCCGCTGCGGCACGACGGCCGCGAGTACGGCCTGGTCATCAGCGGCACGCTGCAGGCCAACGTCGGCTTCGAGAGCTACGAGCTCGGACCGGGCGACTCGATCGCGTTCGACTCCTCGACCCCGCACGAGTACCTGAACAAGACCGGCGAGCCAGTGCACGCCATCTGGGTCGTCGTCCACACCGAGCCGGGCCGCGCCTGACTGGCCCAGGATCGGCTCTGTTCAGAAGCGGGCGAGCCGTAACGTTCACGGAACGATCCAGGCCTAGCATCTGATGCATCCGCTCCGGACGAAGAGGGGTCGTCATGGGTACTCCCAGCGGAACGCAGGAACATCCGGCGAACGTAGAGAACAGCGCGCGTTACGCACTCCGCGCGATCACGGCTATCCGCCCGACGCGAAAGAGCTCGGTCCTGCGTGACATCCGGCGGGTCATCACCCCGTACCTGGAACCCGGTGAGAGCATCGAGATCTGCGCCGTGCTGTACAGCGGTCCTCTGGACTTCGGATCCGCGTGGTACGGCACCGGCTTCCTGGCTATCTTTGCCGCCGTCGTGGATCTGATCGGCGGGATTCGGGCCATCGCCCGGAACCGCAACGTGCAGGTCTACTACGCCGCGGTGACCGGTCGGCGGGTGCTCATGGTGGAAGTCTCCATGTATACGCGGCGCCCCGGGCGACTGGCGCTCAGCGATCTCCGCGAGGGCGCGAGCCTGCGGCCGCTGACCAGGCCAGCCGAGCGCCCCCGGGTTTGCGCGTCGGTCGAGTATCGCGGCCCCTCTGGGCAGGTGCGCACGCTCTATTACACCTACGTGTTCGGAGACGAGGTCGGCCGGCAACTCCTCGGGCTCGGCCTGGAACAGGTCCTAGACCGCGACCGCCTCCGGCGGAGAGTACGGCGCAGAGACCGGGGGCTGGTCTTCGCCGTGATGATCCCCTTTATCGTAGCCGTCGGCGTGACCCTGCTCGCTGTGCTCGTCCCGGCTGGTCCGCCCATGCAACCCGACGCCACGCTCACCGGCCCGGGCACCAAGCAGTTCTACGCCGTGGCGTTCAGCCGGGACGGCGCCTATGCGGCCGCCGCCGACGACAACGGCAGCACCTACCTCTGGGACGTGGCCACCCGCACGCTCGCCGCCACCCTCAACGACCCGAGCAGCCAGGGCGTCCTCGATGTGGCGTTCAGCCCGGACGGCGGTTCGATCGCAGCAGCCGACGACAACGGCAGCACCTACGTGTGGGAGCTGGCCACGGGCACGCGCACCGGCATCCTCACCGGCACCCTCACTGACCCAAGCAGCCAGGGTGTCCTCGGTGTGGCGTTCAGCCCGGACGGCGGTTCGGTCGCGGCGGCCGATGGCAACGGCAGCGCCTACGTGTGGGACCTGGCCACCGGCCAGCTCACCAGTACCCTCAACGACCCGGGCAGCACCGGCGTCGACGACGTGGCGTTCAGCCCTGACGGCGCCGACCTGGCCGCCGCCGACCACAACGGAGCCACCTACCTGTGGGACGTGGCCACCGGCCAGCTCAACGCCACCTTTGACGACCCTAATGGCCAGGGCGTCGACCGCGTCGCGTTCAGCCCCGATGGGGCCTATGTGGCCGCCGCCGACTACGCCGGCAGCACTTACCTGTGGGACGTGGCCACCGGCACGCTCACCGCCACCTTCACCGACCCGAACAGCCAGGGCGTCTACGACGCGGCGTTCAGCCCGAATGGGACCTACCTGGCCGCCGCCGACCGTAACGGCAGCATCTACGTGTGGGACGTAGCCACCGGCAAGCTCACCGGCACCATCACGGACCCGGGCAGCCGGGCCGTCACGGGCGTGACGTTCAGCCCGAGCGGCGCCGACCTGGCCGCCGCCGACTACAACGGCAGCACGTACTTGTGGAACATGAACTGGCTGGCCTCCCGTTGAGACCACCATCAGCATCAGGAAGCGCCGAGTTCCTTGCGCATGTTCATCGCGGTGATCTCGTAACCCGATGACTCGTACAGCCGCCGCGCGACGGCATTGGTACCGAAGACGTTGAGGCCGATGGCCTGGCTGCCGTGCCGGGCCGCCTCCTGCTCGGCCGCCTCGAGGAGGGCACGACCATAGCCCTTCCCGCGGTGCTCGGGGTTGACCTGGATGTCATATATCCATGCCTCACCAGCACGCGGCCGGTCGAGCGCCACCCAGACCAGACCGACCGGCTCGCCGCCTGAGGTGCTGGCCACGAGCAGGAGCATCCCGGGGCTGTCGGGTCCTGCTGGCAGCAGGTCGTTGAGCTGCCGGGTGGCCAGGGTCTCGGCCTGGTCGGCGGCCCAATCCCCGGCGCGAACGTGCTCGGCGGCGTACTCGGGTACCAGCCTGGCCCGGTAGGTATCGAATTCCGCGGCGGTCATCGACCGTAGTTGCAGCCGGTCCATGGGCGTCATCGTAGGCGGATGGCCCCTGGCGACGGAATTGAGTAGCCGCTACTCAGGCGCTGACAGGAAGGCCGACCCTACAACGGTAAGAGCGGGCTGGCGTGCGGCCCGCGCGACGCAGGGAAGTGAGGACGATGGTCGCAACACCAGATCAGGGCGGCCGGCGGTCGGCGGACCGGAGGCCGGGCGTCAGCTCCACCCGTTTCATCGGTGGCATCGCGCTGATGTGTCTGGGCGTGACGCTGACGAGCTATGGCGCGCACTTCTTGGCCAAGACCGGCACGTGCTCGGGCACCGGCTACGTCTCCTACGGCCCGGTGGCCAAGTGCCCCGGGAGCGAGGCGCTGTACATCTTGTCGGCGACCTTCGTCGGCCCGGCGGCCGCGATAGTCGGCTGGCTGATGGCGCACGCCTGGGGGTGGCTGTGGCCCTCGTTCTGCCTCGGCGTTGGCGTGGGCCTGATCACGATCGCCGGCGAGACCACCGCCACTACCGGGGCCAGGGCGTTTGGTGGGGTCGGCGGCGTCAGCCTGTTCGCGCTGGCGGGGCTCTCGGTCGTCGTCACCCTGCGCAAGCGACGCAGGCCACCCAAGGCGCCCCAGGCGGCCGGACAGGGACCAACGGTCCTGGCGAGCGCGTCGGCGCCGACCCGGCCGGCCCCCGTAGCGATGGGACCCGCGACCGCGGACCGATCGGACCCTCTCGCCACGATCGCCAGGCTCGCGCAGCTAAGAGACGTCGGCGCAATCACTGAGGATGAGTTCGAATTCCAGAAGGCCAAGCTGCTCGCCGAGCTATGACCCGCCGGATAGTGGTCGGCTCCCCGGCCCAGGAAACCGGGGAGCCGACCTGGTTCGATCAGGGATAGGCGACGACGTCGCTGGGGCCGTGACTGGCGGAGTTCACGGCGGCGCCGGTGCCGTTGATGACCGAGTTGATGCCGCCCGAGCCGTTCAGGAACTGGGTGAACACGTCGTGGAAGGCCACGTTCGGCGTGTCGGGGGCCTGGAAGGCCATGGCGGCGACAATGGCTACTCCCTGGTTAAAGAAGGAGTAACTGCCCAGGCCGTAGCCCTGGAACGTGGTGACGTTCGGCGTGACGAGGAAGGCGGGGTAACCGTCCTGGCTCGCGCTGGCCATCCAGGCCGACTGGCTGGGCGGGTCGTAGGGCATCTCGTTCTGGAGGAAGATGTCCGTGCCGCCCTGGCCGCTCCAGATCACCTCGTCCTTCTGGTAGTGCTCCACGGCCAGGCCGTAGGCGGTGACGTCGCGGCCCGTGACCACGACGCCGGTGTCGGCGGTGTTGGAAGTCCAGCCCACCGCGTTGCCGTGGTCGGCGCGCCAGGCCCAGACGTCGTCGATGATCGAGTTCCCCGCGTTGTCCAGGAGGCTTACCGTGGCGCTCACGGGCGTGGTCTCGGCGCCGCCAATCCGGAAGAAGACGTCCTGGATCAGGTCCGGGTCG
The DNA here is from genome assembly GCA_963795795.1 of uncultured Actinomycetes bacterium. Lineage (GTDB taxonomy): Bacteria > Actinomycetota > Actinomycetes > Streptosporangiales > Streptosporangiaceae > Palsa-504. Next base: position 81,050 of record CAWCJS010000017.1, read on the forward strand.
CCGGCCGAGCTAGGCCCGGGAATCCCGACCGAGAGCAGCACCGGCGAGTTGACCGGGCCGGCGTCGATGATGAGCCCGGACAGCTTCACGCCGTCGTTCGGCACCACGACCATGGCGGCGTTGCCGCGCTGCGGGACCAGGGTGGCCAGGCCCAGGCCCAGTACCACCGTGTCGGGACGGCTGACCAGGATGGGCTGGTTGAGGTCGTAGACGCCGGGCGTGAGGATGAGGTCCTTGCCGAGGGCCAGCGCGACGTCGATGGCCAGGACCGACGTGTTCGGGCTGGCCACGAAGAACTTCGACACAGGCAGGGAGGTGCCCGCCTCCGAGCCGCCGGCCCAGGACGGTCCTGACGAGTTGTCTTGGACGGCGGGAACGAACACGTCGAAGTTGCCCTGGGCGTCGGTGTAAAGGAAGGGCTCTTCCTGCGTCACGGGGCTCGCCGACAGGACGGTGTTCTGGTCGCACTGACCGCCGAAGGCGGCCGCAGGCGCGCCCTCGACCCCGGAGAAGACCCAGTTCCACAGGCCGCTGTTATCGGGGGCGCAACCGTTCGCTCCGCCGATGGAGGAGTTGCGGACCATGTACTGCTGGTTGCCGTAGAAGTTGAGATCGCCGCTGATCTGGCTGTCGCCGATAAAGCCACCGCTGGCGAAGTTCATGTTCGCGCAGTAATCCTGGAAGACCACGCTGCCGTTGATGATGGCGCGCCGGATCGGGGCGGCCTGGGAGGCTGACCACATCTCGGCGGAGTTGTCGCAGCCGGCCCCGAACGGATCCACGGTCGGCGGCGCGTAGGCCGGCGCCGAACTCGGCAGGTCCACGTTGAGCGTCAGGTTGGACAGCGAGCGCCAGAAATTGTCGTCGGAGTTGCAGTTGATGGTCCCGGGCGTGCACAGGTTGTTGAACACGTCGATGGCGCCGTCGATGACCGTATCCTGCGGCATCGCGCCGAGGCCGGCGACCTCGGTGTAGTAGCCGACCTGGAACACCAGGGGATTGCTCGCCGATCCGTACGTGCCGGGCTCGAAGAAGATGGCGTAACGCTGGCTGTCGAACTGGCTGGCCACCGGGACCTGCTGGGTGGAAATGGCGTTGAGGTCGGCCTGGATCGTCGCCTGGCTCATGGTGGTGTTGAAGACGCAGACGTTGGGCCCGAAGGCGGCGACGTTCGCCCCCGGGCACATCGACGCGGGGTCCTGCGCCGGAGCGCCGGTCGCGGCCGCGGCACCCGGGGCCGCGCAGAGCCCGGCGCCGGCGATCAGCGCTGTCGCGGCGAAGATGATCAGGCGGGGCCGCCGGTTCGGGGGGCGGCCGGTGACGTTCGTGGTCATGGCGCCCTCCAGCGGAGGGCGCGGGCGAAGCAGGACGGGTGGGCGTCACGCATAATGGCTTCCTCCTAATCCGGCCCCCCTCGGTACTTGCGGCTATAGCGACCCCTTCATGATCACTTTGCGCTGGATTTCCGGTAATGGCGCGGTTCTTAACCTAACTGCGCGTCTGTTAATGCGCCATAAACATCATTGCGCTGCCGTCAAAAATCTGTTAACAGACATGTCGACAATTGTTCACGGCTTACATTGCGCTGGTAGGAGGCATAAGTACGGCACATGCGGAAGATGCGGCATGATGCGCTAAGGAGTTATTAAAGACCATTACCGAAAGTGTCCGTGGGGCGTGCGGAAGGCCGGAGGGCGCGAGAGAGGTCCGTGGGACGCGTGGTAAGTCAGAGGGGCGTGGGGTAGGAGCTCCGGGTCCGGTGTGCGGGTTAGGCGGCGGCGTCCGGTGTGCGGTTAGGCGGCGGCGTCCGGTGTGCGGTTAGGCGGCGGCGTCCGGGGCACTGGGGTTCGAGGCTGCGGGCGCTGGTTCGGCCGGGTGGGTGATCTCGCCGGCGGGGGTGACGGGCTGCGCCGTGGCCTGGTCGACCCAGCGGGCGATACGGTCGGCGAGGTCATCGGTGCACGCGGACTCGGCGTGGCCCAGGCCGGGCACGAGCCACAGCTCCTTGGGCTCGCGGGCCGCCAGGTACAGCTGGCGGGCGTGCTCGGGCGGGAAGTACGGGTCCTGGTCACCGTGCACGATCAGCAGCGGCACCGGCGAGATCAGCGCGGCCGCCTCGGCCGGCGGAACCGGAACCAGCTTCCAGCCTTCGGGGCTGATCCGGGTCTTGAGCCAGCGCCTGGTCACGAGCCGGCCCAGCCGGTGCTCGATGGCCCAGTGCACCCGGCGCATCCGCTTGGTGCCGCGGTAGTACCAGCGGCCCGGACCGCTCACCGACACGACCGCGTCGACCCCGCCGATCAGGCCGGCGTGCCGCACGACGATGGACGCGCCCATCGAGAAGCCGACCGCGGCGACCCGGGCGTAGCCGAGCTGGCGGGCGTAGGCGACCGCCACGTCCAGGTCCTTGATCTCGAGGTCGCCGAGCGTGGAAAGGCCGCCGGAGCGGCCGTGCCCGCGGAAGTCGAAGGTGATCACGCCGGCCGTCCGGTTGAAGCGGTTGGCGACACGCCAGACGTGCGGGCGCTGCCACGACAGCGTGAAGCCGTGCGCGACGATGATCGCCAGGTCCTTCTCACCGGGCAGGTGGATGGCGTCGATCGGCACGCCGTCGTCCGTGACCAGCGTCGTTGCCGTGACAACCGCTGTGGCCATGCATCACCCCGGCAGCCAGATTACAGGACTAGCGGATGAGGCCACTGATGCGGAAAGCTACCGGTAGCCGCCGAACGAAGGAGCATCATGTCCGTGCTGTCCGCCCTGACCGACGCGATCCGGGATGGCTCGGTGGAGGTGATCGACCTCACCGCCCCGCTGTCCGCGAGCACGCCGATCCTCCAGCTGCCCCCGCCGTTCGGCAACACGGTCAGGTTCGGGCTCACCGAGATCAGCCACTACGACGAGCGCGGACCCGCCTGGTACTGGAACGACATCACGACCGGCGAGCACACCGGCACCCATTTCGACGCCCCGGTGCACTGGATCACCGGGAAGGACGGCGAGGACGTGGCCCAGGTCCCGGCGCCGCGGCTCATCGCCCCGGCGGTGGTGCTCGACTTCAGCGACGAGGTGGCGGCCAACCCGGACTTCCTGCTCGAGATCGACCACATCAGGGGCTGGGAGGCGGTGCACGGGCCGCTGCCCGAAGGCGGCTGGCTCTTGTACCGCACTGGGTGGGACGTCCGCTCCCACGACCAGGCCGAGTTCCTCAACGCGAACGAGACCGGCCCGCACACCCCCGGGATCAGCGTGTCCTGCGCGACCTGGCTGGCCGAGGAGGCGCCGATCATCGGGTTCGGGACCGAGACCGTCGGCACCGACGCCGGGGCCGCGCACTCCTTCGACCCGCCGTTCCCGTGCCATTCGATGCTGCTCGGGGCGGGCAAGTACGGCCTGACCCAGCTGCAGAACCTGTCCCGGCTGCCCACCACCGGCGCGGTCGTGATCACCAGCCCGCTGCCCATCGTCGGCGGCTCAGGCTCGCCGTGCCGCGCGCTGGCCCTGGTCGAACGCAACTGAGCATGCGGGTCGCGGACGCCGTCGGGCGGGAGCTGGCCAGGCTCGGCGCCGACGTGGTGTTCGGCGTGGTCGGCAGCGGGAACTTCCACGTCACCAACGCGCTGATCGGCGGCGGGGCGCGGTTCATCGCGGCCAGGCACGAAGGCGGCGCCACCGTCATGGCCGACGCCTGGGCCAGGACCGCGGGCCGGCCTGGCGTGGTGTCCGTGCACCAGGGGCCCGGGCTGACCAACGCCATGACCGGGATCGCCGAGGCGGCCAAGAGCCGGACCCCGCTGTTGGTGCTCGCCGCGGAGGCCCCGGAGGTCAGGTCCAACTTCCACGTGGACGTGGCCGGGCTCGCCGCCGCGGTCGGCGCGGTCGCCGAGCGGCTCTACTCCCCCGCGTCGGCGGTGGCCGACGCGCACCGCGCCTGGCAGACGGCGCTCGGACGGCGGACCGTGGTCCTGGCCCTGCCGCTGAGCGTCCAGGCCGCGGCCTGCGAGCCGGACCCCTCGCGGGGGGGTCTGGGGGGGTCGTCCCCCTGGGTCGGCACGGTGCAGGCCGCCCCGCGGACCTACCCGCCCGCGCCCTCGCCCGAGGCGACCTCGGCGCTCGCGGCCGTGCTGCGCGGCGCCGACCGGCCCGTGTTCATTGCGGGGCGCGGCGCGCGCGGGCGGGCCGGACGGCCCTCGGCGCGCGCGGAGCTTGAGCGGCTCGCGGACGCGTGCGGGGCGCTGCTGGCCACGTCGGCCGTCGCGAAGGGGCTGTTCAAGGGCAACCCGTGGGACCTGGACGTGAGCGGAGGGTTCGCCTCGCCGCTCACGGCCGAGCTGATCACCGGCGCCGACCTCATCGTCGGCTGGGGCTGCTCGCTGAACATGTGGACGATGCGGCACGGCAAGCTGATCGGGACCGGGACCACGCTCATCCAGGTCGACGACGACCCCACCGCGCTCGGCGCGCACCGGCCCGTGCACCTCGGCGTGGTCGGCGATGTCGCCGAGACCGCTCGCGCCGTCGCGGACGCGCTCGGCGCTCGGAGCGAGGAAGGTGACGCGGGAGGGGAACCATGGGTCGTTCGGGAAAAAGGAGACGGCGGGTCACCTGGTGCGGTGGGTACGTCGGGTGCGGCGGGGTACCGGTCGGCGGCGCTGCGGGAGCGGATCGCGCGCGAGGTGCGGTGGCGGGACGTGCCGTTCGCGGACGAGAGCGACGGGGAGCGGATCGATCCGCGCACCTTGTCGATCGCGCTGGATGACCTGCTGCCCGCCGGGCGGACCGTGGCGGTGGACTCCGGGAACTTCATGGGGTACCCGAGCATGTACCTGTCCGTCCCCGACGAGGCGGGGTTCTGCTTCACCCAGGCGTTCCAGTCGATCGGGCTCGGCCTGGCCACGTCGATCGGGGCCGCGGTCGCGCGGCCAGACCGGCTGGCGGTGGCCGCCCTCGGCGACGGCGGCGCGCTGATGGGGGTCAGCGAGCTCGAGACCGTCGTGCGGCTCGGGCTGGCGATGGTCGTGGTGGTGTACGACGACGAGGCGTACGGCGCGGAGGTGCACCACTTCGGGCCGGACGGGGATCCGCTGGACACCGTGCGGTTCCCCCCGGCGGACATCGGGGCGATCGCGAGGGGGTTCGGGTTCGAGGGCGTCACGGTGCGCGGGGTCGGGGATCTCGGCGCGGTCCGCGACTGGCTGGAAGGGCCGCGCCGGCGGCCGCTGCTCATCGACGCTAAGATCACCTCCGAGCGCGGGTCCTGGTGGCTGGAGGAAGCCTTCCGCGGCCACTGACCGCGGCGGCGTGAACCGCGGCCGAGGCCGGGCCGTTTCAGTGGTGAAGGCAAATACGGGCCACGCTCAGCGGGCCGGGAAAAGAGGCAGCCATCATGTGGAGCGCCCTGCTCGTCGGCGTGGGCCTGCTCGTCGCGCTGGCCGGTGTCGTCTTCACTCTCCAGGGCGTCGGCGTCATCGGCGGGAGCGTCATGTCCGGCTCCACCTTCTGGGCGGTGGCCGGGCCGGTGATCGCGCTGGCGGGCCTGGCCACGGCCGCCGCCGGGCTGCGCCGCCGGATCGTCCGCTAGCCCGGTGGCCTGGCCTGTGCGCAGCGGAAGCTCAGACGCAGTAGTACACCTCCAGGCGGGGCACCAGGGCCGATGGTTACGATCCGGGCGGCCGCTGGATCTTGATTGCATAGTGTCCGGGACCCGGCCCGCGCGTCTGACGCGGTTGCGCATCCGGGCACGGATGCCCGGATGCGCAACCGTTACGCTACGGCCGCACGCAGCGCACGCTAGGTATCGTCCTTCGAGGCGGCGGCCGCCTTTTCCGGCAGCTTCCCGTCCGGTGACGATTTCTCGTCGGCGATCGAGGCGGCGCTCACGCTGACCAGCTCGTCGGACGGGTACGCCTCCTCGCCGTGCACCGCCACGTCGCCGATCTCCAGGACGTCATCGGGCAGCCGGAGATTCATCCTGAACACGTACTTGATGACCATCAGGATGGCGAAGGTGACCGCCGCATCCCAGATGATGACCGTGAGCGCGGCGCCGGCCTGGATGGCCAGCTGCTTCGGGTGCCCGTAGAACAGCCCGGCCCCCGAGACCGAGGGGTTCTTGCCCAGGCCGATGTACTCGATCATCTTCGGGTCCGCGAACAGGCCGACCATCAGGCCGCCGAACAGCCCGGCGATGCCGTGCGTGTACACGACGCCGAGCGCGTCGTCGACCTTGTTGAACGGCCATACGTACTTCGGCAGGTAGTACCAGGCCACCCAGACGATCGCGGAGTCGATCAGGCCGATCAGGATCGCGCCGAAGCCGTTCACGTAGCCGGCCGCCGGGGTGATGCCGACCAGGCCGCAGATCATGCCGTTGACGCCGCCCAGGAAGGTCGGCTTCTTCTCGCTGCTGAACGCCATGTCCATGACGATCCAGGTCATCATGGCCACCGCGGTGGCCAGGTTGGTGTTGACGACCGCCGCGCCCGCGTCGGCGCCGGCGAAGTACGGGTCACCGCCGTTGAAGCCGTTCCAGCCGAGCCACAGGATGCCGGCGCCGACCGCGACGAACAGCAGGTTGTTCGGGACGGCGCGCTCGCGGTCGCGCTTGAGCCTCGGCCCGACCACCGCGGCGGCGACGAAGCCGGACACGCCCGCGGCCAGGTGGATGACGTAACCGCCGGAGAAGTCCAGGGCGCCCTTGCCCGCCCAGTAGCCGCCGCCCCATAGCAGGAACGCGTTCACCGCGTAGGCGAAGGTGATCCACAGCGGGACGAAGATCAGCCAGACCTTGAAGCTGATCCGGCCGATCACGCTGCCGATGAACAGGATCGGGGTGATCGCCGCGAACACGAACTGGAAGTACATCAGCGTCGACTGGGGGAACCTGAAGTTCGGCATCAGCCCGTTCAGCAGCGGGATGTTCGCCTGGCCCTCCTCTGCGGCGTGGCCGAGTACGGAACGGGGGTCGCCGAGGAAGGTGTGGACCAGGGGCGTGCCGAAGCCCATCTTGAAGGCCCACAGCACCCACACGATGAGCGTCAGGCAGAACGTGCAGAACACCATCAGCACGGTGTTTATGGCCCACTTCTTCTGCACCAGGCCGCCATAGAGGACGGCCAGGGCAGGGATGGACATCAGGCCGACAAGCGTGGCTGCTGTCATCTGCCAGGAGTTATCCCCGGCGTTCAGCCAGCTAGCGATAGGGTTCCACTCCGCCTCCAGGGGGCTATCGGGCCTTCTGGGGGCCAACGTCAGCGATGGCTCTACCCCGGCCGTTTCTAATTCCTGCAAGGCATGTTTCCCATGGCCGGGTTTCGGCCGCGTTTCTCGATTGTTACGCAGCCGGTAACGCCCGCGGCGGACGTTACCTAGGTGTGTCGCAGGGCAGATGTAGACGCCCGCCGATCGTCCCCGCTAGCTTGTGCTGCTGAACGTCCGCTAGAAGCTAGCTGGACTGGACGACACGAGGAGGACCGATGGAGCGGGGCAAGAAGAGAGTCTTCGCGGGCCTGGCGGCGCTCGCGCTGGCCGGCGGCGCGGTTGCGGCGCTCGGACCTGGGGCCAGCGCGGCCAGCTCGGCCTGCGGTAGTTCCTGCCTGTCCCTGTACGCGCAGAGCTTCGGCACGGCCGACGTCAGCGCGGTCCTGGCCGCCGCGGCAGGCAAACCGCAGTACATCATCCTGTCCGCCGCCGCGGACACCGAGTCCGAGGACTTCAAGGCCGAGTTCCAAGGCACCGTCACTGACTTCTGCAACGCCGGCATCATGACGGGCGTGGTGTGCACGACCTGGCCGAACAACAGCGTCTACGAGTACCAGTACACCCCGGGGAACGTAGACAGCAGCCTGTGCCTCGGAACCGCCGTGGCCGCCGTCAACGGCACTAAGGTCAGCCTCCAGCGGTGCGGGGTAGACGCCGAGACGACGTGGATCCTGCTGTCGATCGACACCATCGGGGGGTACCAGCCGCTGATCGCCGGGACCGATACGGTCCAGAACACGCCGGTCGTACTGACCGCGGGCAGCGCCGTCGGGGACAAGCTGACCACCCACCAGCTCAACCTGGTAAACGGCACCTTCAACCCCGCGCAGATGTGGCAGACCGTGAGCGGGGTCCTGTAGACGGCTGCCGACCTCAGCGTGGTGGACGTGGCGGCGGCGCTGGCGGGCAGGCCCGCCGTGATCGGGAACATCCCGGCCGGGCGAGTTCCCGCGCGAGATCGGCCCTGGTACCGGGCGGGCAGCGGCTGCTGGTCTCGAACTACCTCTCTGAGCAACTCGAAGCGCTCAGCGTGCCCAGTATCCCGTGACGGCCGGCACTATGCTGGCGACCGTTCCGGCTCAAGGAGGATGATTCATGGCCCCGCGCAGTCCTTCACGGTCTGCTGACGGGACGGCGGGGATGCGCGTACTGGTTACCGGGGACCGCGGCAAGGTCGGCGTCCCGGTCGCGGGGCACCTGCGGCGGTCCGGGTACGAGGTAACGGGGTTCGACCTCGCCGACGGGGCGGATGTACTGGACCTGGCCGCCGTCACGCGCGCGGCCCGGGGCTGCGCGGCGATCGTGCACCTGGCGGCGCTGGCCCACGACACCGCGGGCACGCCGGAGCAGATCATGGCGGTGAACGTCCTGGGCACGTGGCACGCGCTGCTGGCGGCCGAGGCAGCCGGGGCAAGCCGGGTGATCTGCTTCTCCAGCGCGCAGGTGCTCGGGATCGCGGAGGGTGAGCGGCTACCCGACTACTTCCCCGTCGATGACGATCATCCCCGCCGGGCGATGCGCCCGTACGGGCTGTCCAAGGTCCTGGTCGAGGACCTGTGCGAGGGTTTCACCGCGCGGACCGGGATCGCCACGGTCTGCCCGCGGCCGGTGGCGGTCTGGGCCGAGAGCCGGTACACCACGGTGGAGGCCCTGTGGCGCGCTCAGCCGAGCGCGGAATGGGAGCCGTTCTGGGAGTACGGCGCGTTCGTGGACGCGCGCGACGTGGCCGCGGCGGTGGACCTGGCGCTGACCGTGCCGCTCCACGGGCACCACCGGGTACTCCTGTGCGCCGCCGACATCGCCGGGACCGGGCCCAGCCTGGACCTGGCCGCGCGGCTCGCGCCCGGGGTACCCGTCACCGCCCCCGGTCGGTACCTGGCCGATCCGTGCGCCGCGCTCCTGGACTGCCGCGCCGCCGCGGCCGCCCTCGGCTGGAGGCCGGCCTACCGGTGGTCAGAGCGCGGGCGGGGCACCGATGGCGCCGTCAGCGCGGCGGATCCTCCCCGACCAGCCCGTCGACCGTCTCCCTGATCAGGTCCGCGTGGCCGACGTGCCGCGCGTACTCCTCGATCATGTCGATCAGGATGCGGCGCAGGCTGGGCGCCCGGCCGTCCGGCCAGCGGCGTTTGGCCAGCTGTTCCAGGTCGCCGTCGCTGAGCGCGTCGGAGACCGCCGCCCGGGAGCGGGTCACGGCGTCCTGCCAGAGCGCGTAGAGCTGCTCGGGGGTATCGTCGGCGGCCGAGTGCCAGTCCCAGTCCTGGTCGGCGTCCCAGTCCACGCTGTCCCACGGGGGCCCGAACTCCCATCCGTGCAGCCTGCGGGAGAAGTACTCCTCCTCGACGACGGCCAGGTGCTTGAGCAGCCCGCCGAGGGTCATCGTCGAGGCGCCGACCGTGGCCCGCAGGCCCGCCGCGTCGAGTCCCCCGCACTTCCAGGCGAAGATCGCGCGCTGGCGCTCGAGGGAGCCGAGGAGGGTGGCGGTCTCGTCGCCTGCCACGGGAGGTTCGGTGGGGAGCTCAGCCATGGGTATCGTCGCGGACCTTTCTGTGCGCGGCTACGGTCGCTCGAGGCTGGCGGTCAGCGGGAGGGACGCGGACGAGGGGCCCGCGGACAGCGTGAACGGGCCGGGCTCGGTGTCCCAGGCCCCACCGGTCCAGTGCTGGAAGACCCGCTCGGGGATCAGGATTCCGACGGTGACGGTCTCGCCGGGATCCGCGTCGACGGCGGCGAAGCCGGCCAGCCACTTGGCCGGGCGCTCGACTGCCGAGCCGGGCCGGGCGGTGTAGACCTGGACGACTTCCCGGCCGCGGCGCGAGCCGGTGTTCCGCACGCCCACGCAGACCGAGACGGCGCCGGGCCCACGGGGACCGGGGACGTCGCAGTCCACGGTGATCGTTTCGTACGCCCAGGTCGTGTAGCCGATGCCGTGGCCGAAGGGGAACAGGGGCACTCGGTGGTCACGGTCGTAACCGCGGTACCCGATGAACAGGCCCTCGGTGTAGGTGAGCACGCCGTCGGCCGGGCTTGGAGACGGCAGGCCTGCCTCGGCCGCGGGCCAGGTCATGGGCAGCCGTCCGCCGGGTTCGGCCTCCCCCATCAGCACGTCGGCGAGCGCGTTGCCGAACTCCTGCCCGGGGAACCAGGACAGCAGCACCGCCGCCACGTCGCCGGCCCAGGGCATCAGGACGGGGGCTCCGGAGTTGACCACGACCACGGTGCGCGGGTTGGCCGCCGCGACCCGGCGGACCAGTTCGTCCTGCTGGCCCGGCAGCGACAGCGACGCCCGGTCGAAACCCTCGCTCTCGACCTCGGCGGTCGTGCCGACCACGACGACGGCCACGTCGCTCGCGGCCGCGAGGGCGGCCGCGGCCGCGATCTCCACCTCGTCGGTGCTGTGCGGCGGCTCGAGGTTGACCTGCAGGAACGTGCCGAACCCGCGGAGCTGTGAGGATGTCACCTCGTGCTCGAGCACCGCGGTAACCGACTGGCCCTCGGCCAGCGGCACGGGAGCCAGTTCCTGCGGTGGCCGCATCAGGGACTGGGCGACGTCGGTGTCCTCCGGTAGCGCCAGGGTCGTGTCGAAGAGCTCGGCGCCGTCTACCACCAGCCGATAGCGGCCGAGACCGGAGACGCCGAGCCGGTAGGTGCCCGCCACGGTGGCGCGGACGACGCAGCGGATCTCCAGCCGGGCGACGGGGTCCGCGTCGTCCGCCGGGCCGTATCCGCTCATCCACATGAACGTCGCGCCGTCGCGCAGCTCCGACCCGATCAGCTCACCGGATTCGCCGTAGAACCTGACCTCGGCCCCGCCACCGGAGCGGTCGGGCCGCAGCAGCCACGGCGCGCGCGCCGCCGGGACCCGCGCGTCCCCGTACACCCCGGCGGCGTGGGTGACGTGCAGCCCGGCCGCTCGCAGTCCTTCCAGCGGCGCCACGGTGTACGGGGGGAAGACGGTGGCGCTGCCACCGCCCATGGTCCTGGCGACCTCGGCGTTCGGCCCGATGACGGCGATCCGCACTGGGCGGGAGAGACCGGCCAGCGTGGGCACGGACCACGACAGGGGCAAGATGCCGTCGTTACGGGCGAGCACGAACCCGGCCGCGGCGGCGGCCCGCAGTTCCTGGGCGACCGCCAGCGAGTCCGGGGCGTCCACGCCGACCGGCCCGCGGGGCGCCGGAGGGCGCGGTGGGCGCGTCCGGTGCGTCCGCGAGGGCGCCGACGCGGGCGGCGAGGCGGAGGATCCTGAGCACCTTGTCGTCGATGAGCGCCTCGTCGACCTTGCCGTTCCTGACCGCCTCGGCCAGCGCGTCACCCCACGGGCCGAACCGGGTCGCGGGCCCGGGCATGGCCAGGTCGAGGGCGGCCTCGGCGGCGGCCTCGGTGGAGCGCGCGGCGGTCCAGTCGGACACGACCACGCCGTCGTACCCCCACTCGCGGTGCAGGACGTCGCGCAGCAGCGGGCTCTCCGTCATCGTGGACCCGTTGACCCCGTTGTAGGCGGCCATCACCGACCAGGCGCCCGCCTCGCGGCAGATCGCCTCGAACGGCGCCAGGTACAGCTCCCGCAGCGTCCGCTCGTCGATGCGGACGTCGACCGTCAGCCGCTGGGTCTCCGAGTCGTTGCCGACGAAGTGCTTGACGCAGGCGCCGACGCCGCGGCGCTGGAGGCCCCGCACGTAGGCGGCGCCGATCCGCGCGGTCAGCAGCGGATCCTCGGAGAAGCACTCGAAGCCCCGCCCGCCGTACGGTGTCCTGTGCAGGTTCACCGTGGGGGCGAGCAGCACGTCCACGCCCTTGCGGCGCGCCTCGCCGGCCAGCAGGGCGCCGATCGCCTCGATCCGGCCGATGTCCCAGGTGGCGGCCAGGGCGGTGGCCGACGGCACGTTCGCCGAACTGTCCCGCTCGTCCCACGTCTGGCCGCGGACCCCGGCCGGGCCGTCGGAGACCACCATCGCGCGCAGCCCCACGTCCGGCTCGTCGTACAGCGCCCAGAAACCGGCCCCGGTCAGCAGCCTGACCTTCTGGTCAAGCGAGAGGCGGCCGACCCGCCGCCTAAGCTCCTCCTCGCCGATCACGGTGCCCACCCGTCAGGGCGCGGGCAGGTTGACCAGCGCCGCCAGCGCAGCGCGGTGCGCGTCCGCGGTGCCGAACCCGAGCGAGTCCGCCTTGGCGCGCTTGAGGTACAGGTGGGCGGGGTGCTCCCAGGTGAACCCGATCCCGCCGTGCATCTGCACGCATTCCTCCGCGGCGCGCACCGCGACCTCGGAGCAGTACGCCTTGGCCACGGCTACCGCGACGTCGGTGTCCGGGTGCCCCGCGGCCAGGCAGGCCGCCGCGTACCTGGACGCCGCCCGGGCCTGGGTGACCCCCACCCAGACGTCCGCCATGCGGTGCTTGAGCGCCTGGAACGACCCGACCGGGCGGGCGAACTGATGGCGCTGCTTGGTGTACGCCAGCGTCATGTCCAGGCAGCGCTGCGCCAGCCCGACCTGCTCGGCGGCGAGCATGCCCGCGCCCGCCGTCAGCGCCGCGCTGACCGCCCGCGAGGTCACCGCGCCGGACGCGATCAGGGTCCCCGGGGCGTCGTCGAATGACAGGTCGCACAGCTGCCTGGTCATGTCCAGCGAGGTCACCGGCGCCTTGGCCACCCCGGGGGCCGACACGTCGACCATGTATAGGGCCGAGGGCACGCCGTCCGCCAGGACCAGCAGGATGCTGGCAGGCAGCGCGTCGGCGACCCCGCTGACCGTCCCGCGCAGCCGGGCGACTCCGGTCTGGGTGTCGCCGGGGCGGAAGCCCGCGACCCGGACCGAGACCGGGGATGGGCCGCGCGGGGCGGTCGCGAACCCGACTGCTAGCGCCACGGTCACGCTGCCGTCCGCCATCCGGCGGAGCAGGTCCGTCGCGGCCTGGGCGGGTGCCCCCGCGGTGGCCGCGGCGCCCGAGGCCACGCTCAGCAGGACGGCGGTGGCCACCACGGCGCTGCCGATGAACGGCACCGGGGCGACGGACGCGCCCAGCGTCTCCGCGACCGAGGCCGCCTCGCGGTAGGAGGCGCCGGCCCCGCCGTCGTGTTCGGGGATGAGCAGCCCGGCACAGCCGAGCTCCCCCGCCACCGCGTGCCACAGGCCGTCGTCGTAGGTCTCCGCAGACTCCGTCCTCGCCAGGGTCTTGTCGAGGTTGAATCGGTCAGCGAGCAGCGAATTCAGGCTCTCGGTCAATGCTCGTTCGGCATCAGAATAAAGAAGGTCGGGCAGGTCCTCCGTGCTCACTCTCCTCCTCCCGCTCGCCGGCGAGGCGCCTTAAGGTGCCGCCTTCCCTCGTCGCTCGTTCCTCGCTCCTCGGTCCAGGCGGCACCGCGCCTCGCCGGCTCGCTCATCTGGGCAGATCCTTCCATGGCAGGTCCTTGTCGAGCCGGGGCTCCGGCGGCAGGCCGAGTACCCGCTCGGCGATGATGTTCCGCAGGATCTCCGAGGTGCCGCCCTCGATCGAGTTCCCCTTGGCGCGCAGGTAGCGGTAACCCGGGCCGCGGCCGAAGAACGTGGCGTGTTCCGGGCGGCGCATGGTCCAGTCGTCGTAGCGCAGGCCCGCGACCCCGTTGAGCTCGACGTCCAGGCCGGATATCTCCTGGTTCAGCCGGGCGAAGACCAGCTTGGCGGCCGAGCCCTCGGGCCCGGGCTGGCCCGCGGCCAGCTGCTGGCGCATCCGCTCGGCCGCCAGCCTGCCCACCTCGGCCTCGGTCCACAGGCGCAGCAGCCGGTCGTGCAGCCCCGGGGTGCGCAGCTCGGGGTGCGCGCGCCAGGTGGCGGCGGGCAGGCCGATCATCCCGGCCTCGCGGGGGGCCGCGCGGCCGCTGCCGATGCTCACCCGCTCGCTCATCAGGGTGGCGGTGGCCACCTTCCAGCCCTCGCCGACCGGGCCGATCCGGTCCTCGTCGGGAATCCGGACGTCGGTCAGGAACACCTCGTTGAACTCGGCCTCGCCGGTGATCTGCCGCAGCGGGCGGACCTCCACGCCCGGCGCGGTCATGTCCACGGCGAAGTAGGTGAGCCCGGCGTGCTTGGGGACGTCCGGGTCGCTGCGCGTGACCAGGAGCGCGCGCCGGGCCAGGTGCGCCTGCGAGGTCCACACCTTCTGCCCGTTGACCACCCAGCCGTCACCGTCCCTGACCGCCCGGGTGGCCAGCGCGGCCAGGTCGCTGCCCGCGCCCGGCTCGCTGAACAGCTGGCACCATACCTCCCGGCCCGTCCACAGCTCGCGCAGCCAGCGCTTCTGCTGCTCCTCCGTGCCGTAGGCGAGGATCGTCGGCGCGGCCATGCCCAGCCCGATCGCGTTGCGGCCCGAGTTGTTGTCCGGGGCGGCCACCGCGGCGAACTCGGCGTCGACGATGTGCTGCAGCGAGCGCGACACGCCGAGCCCGCCGAGCCCCTCCGGGTAGTGCACCCAGGCCAGGCCCGCGTCGAACCGCGCGTTCAGCCAATCCTGCGCCGGGGTCTGCCTGGGATCATGCTCCGCGAGGAAGGCGCGGACCCGCTCACGGAGTTCTTCGGGTGTCAGCACGGTGCCGTCCTTTGCCGCTTAGTCGCTTAGTCGTTTAGTCGAGGGGGCCGCCGGCCACGTAGATGACCTGGCCGGATACGAAGCCCGCACCCTCGCTGACCAGGAAGGCGATCAGGTTCGCGACGTCGGAGGGGTGCCCCACGCGGCGGACCGGGATCCGGTCGGCGGCGAGCTTCTGGAAGTCCTCGAACGGCACGCCCACGCGCGCGGCCGTGGCCGCGGTCATGTCGGTGGCGATGAACCCGGGCGCGACGGCGTTCGCGGTGACCCCGAACTGCCCGAGCTCGATGGCCAGCGTCTTGGTGAAGCCCTGCATGCCCGCCTTCGCGGCGGAGTAGTTGACCTGCCCGCGGTTGCCGAGCGCCGAGGAGGAGGACAGGTTGACGATCCGGCCCCACCGCTGCTCGACCATGTACTTCTGTATCGCCCGGCTCATCAGGAACGCACCGCGCAGGTGCACCCCGAGTACCGTGTCCCAGTCGTCGTCGGTCATCTTGAACAGCAGGTTGTCGCGGATCACGCCGGCGTTGTTGACCAGCACCGTCGGCCCGCCAAGCTCGGCGGCCACCCGCTCGACCGCCGCCGCGACCTGGTCGGTCTTGCTGACGTCGGCGCCCACCGCGAGCGCCCGCCCGCCGATGTCGGCAATCTCCTTCACCGTCCCGGCGCACGCGGCCTCGTCCAGGTCGAGGACGCCCACGGCCATCCCGTCCTCCGCCAGCCTGCGCGCCGTCGCGGCCCCGATGCCGCGGGCCGAGCCAGTCACGATCGCGACTCTGTCTGTCACTAGGGTTTCTCCTGTTTCCTTTACTCCGGCTACTCCGGCTACTCCGGACGGGCGGCGGGGAACTACTACCCCGAACGGCGGTTGGGTGCTCCCCCGGTGACCTGCTTCAGCTCCCGGTGTACTTCCGCAGCTCGCGGCGGGCCATGGACCGCTTGTGCACCTCGTCCGGGCCGTCGGCGAACCGCAGCGAGCGGGCGCTCGCGAACATCTGGGCGAGCGGGAAGTCCTGGCTCACGCCGCCGCCGCCGTGCGCCTGGATCGCGCGGTCGATGACCCACTCGGCCATGGCCGGGGTCACGATCTTGATCGCCTGGATCTCGCTGTGCGCGCCCTTGTTGCCCACGGTGTCCATGAGCCAGGCCGTCTTGAGCACCAGCAGCCGCGCCTGCTCGATCCTGACCCGCGACTCGGCGATCCAGTCCTGGACGACGCCCTGGTCGGCCAGGGGCTTGCCGAACGCCGTGCGGTGGACCACCCGGGTGCACATCAGCTCGAGCGCGCGCTCCGCGGCGCCGATCAGGCGCATGCAGTGGTGGATGCGGCCGGGGCCGAGGCGGGCCTGCGCGATCGCGAAGCCCTCGCCCTCACCCGCGACGAGGTTCTCCTTGGGCACCCTGACCTGGTCGAACACGATCTCGGCGTGACCGCCGTGCGTCCCGTCGGTGTACCCGAAGACGTGCATGCCGCGCTTGACGTTGATCCCCGGCGTATCGGGCGACACGAGGATCATCGAGTGCTTGCCGTGCCCGTCGGCGCCATCGCCGGTCACGCCCATCACGATGAAGATCTTGCAGTCCGAGCTCAGCGCGCCCGAGGACCACCACTTGCGCCCGTTGACGACGTAGCCGTCGCCGTCCCGCGTGATCGTGGTGGCGATGTTGGACGCGTCGCTGGAGGCGACGGCGGGCTCGGTCATGCAGAACGCCGACCTGATCTTGCCGTCAAGCAGCGGGTGGAGCCAGCGTTCCTGCTGCTCGGGCGAGCCGAACTCGGCCAGCACCTCCATGTTGCCGGTGTCGGGCGCCGCGCAGTTCAGCGCCTCGGGGGCCAGCCCGGGGCTCCACCCGGTGATCTCGGCCAGCGGCGCGTACTGCAGGTTGGTCAGCGGCGGGTCGGGCAGGTGGGAGTGCGTCGCCCCGGTGGCCGCTTCCCACTTGCGGACCGCCTCGGCCGACTTGCCGGTCAGGAACAGGTTCCACAGCCCGCGGCGGCGCGCCTCGACCTTGAGTTCGGCGGTGACCGGCACGCGTTCCCACTCGCGGCCGGTGGCCACCGCGACCTCCTCCTGCTCCCTGAAGGTCGCCTCGGCCGGGCGGACGTGCTCGTCCATGAACGCCTGCAGCCGCTCGCGGAGCTCATGCGTCCTGTCGTCGAATCCGAAATCCATGGCGCATAACCTCCCGTAGAGTCGCGCACCAGCCTATCTACTCGCCGGTACGCCTCACCAGTAAGGGTCGATGGCACCGGCCCCGGTCCTTCAGTTCGACTTGAACATTGTTGATCCACGTGCGGCCGCCCCTTATCGTGGCGCCATGCCGCGTGACACGCTGACCCGCGAGAAGATCGTCGGGGCGGCCATCGACCTGCTGGACAGCGACGGCCTCGAGGGGTTCAACATCCGCGCGCTGGGCAGCCGGCTGGGCTCGGCGGCCACCGCGATCTACTGGCACGTCGGGAGCAAGGACAACCTCATTGCCCTGGCCGCCGACCAGGCGTGGAACGAGATCGCCCTGCCCGACCCGGCCGCGACCGGGTGGCGCTCGGCGGCCACCGCAATGGCCACCGGCTTGCACGCGATGCTCACCCGGCACCCCTGGCTGATGCAGGCCTTCGGGTCCTTCCTGGTGTTCGGGCCCGGCAAAGCCCGCCACGATGACCACACCCTCGCCATCTACGAGGCGGCCGGGTTCAGCGGCGCCCAGGCCGACCAGGCCGCGGCCACCGTCTTCACCTTCGTGCTCGGCAATGCTCTGGGCACCGCCGCGGAGGCGTCGCTGACCCGCAGGCTCAGCCGGGGTGGCGGTAACGCGCAGGAGCTTCTCCGCGAGCACCTCGCGCAGGCGGTTGAGATCGCCGCGCAGTTCCCGCGGCTGGCCGACCGCCTCGCCGTCGGCGCCGGCGCGGCCGCGGTCGACTACGGGGCGGCGCCCGAGGGCTCGTTCGAGTTCGGCCTGCGGGCCATCCTCGATGGTCTGGAAGCCCTGTTGTCCTGACGCCGTTACCCCTGGTTTTACCCCTGGTTGGGGGTGCCCTGGAAGCCGGGCCCTGGGGCGCCGCGCTTGCGGTCCCTGCGGTTGAACACGCTGATCGACCAGGCCAGCCCGAGCAGGCCGAGCCCGGCGCACCAGGCGAGGGCGACGAGCCAGTTCCAGCCGATGGGCGTACCGAGCAGCAGGCCCCGCAGCGTGTTGATCATCGGGCTGAAGGGCTGGTATTCGGCGAAGTAGCGCAGTCCGGTGGGCATCGTCGAGGTGGGGACGATGCCCGAGCCGACCAGCGGGAGCAGGACCAGCGGGAACGGCCCGTTGCTGGCCGAGGCGACGGTTTTGGCGGCTAGGCCGAAGGCCAGGCCCAGCCAGGCCAGGGCGAAGGTGATGAGCGCGAGCAGCCCGGCCGCGCCCAGCCACTGCGTGATGCTGGCGTGCGAGCGGAAGCCGACCGCGACGGCGATCCCGAACACGACCACCATGGCGGCCAGGGTCTGGAGCGAGCTCGCCACGACGCGGGCGATGAGGATGGCCGGGCGGAAGATCGCCATCGTCCGGAACCGGTCGATGATGCCGACCGTCATGTCGACGCTGGTCTGCGTCGAGATGCCGATCAGCCCGGCCGCGGCGGTCATGATGATCAGCCCAGGCAGGACGAAGTCGACGTAGGCCGGCGTGCCCGCGAGCTGCACCGAGCCCTTGAGCGCCCCGCCGAAGACGTAGACGAACAGGAGCAGGAACAGCACGGGGATGCCGATGATGGCGGCGATGGCCACCTTGTCGCGCAGTTCCTGCCTGACGTTGCGCCGCAGCATCGTCGAGGTGTCGCGCAGCGGGTAGACCTTGACCTTTGGGGTGCTTGTGGCGTAGCTCGTCATGACTGAGCCCTTCTGGACTGGGCCGTTCCGGACTGGCCGGTGAGGGCCAGGAAGACATCGTCGAGATCGGGTGTGTGCAGCGTGACGTGCCGCACGGAATCGGCGTCGATCCGGCTGAGCACGTCCTGCACCGAGCGCCCGCTGTCGTCGGCGGGCACCTGCAGGGTGAGATCCGCGTCGTTCCGGCTGGCGCGGTCGCCGAACTGCCTGGCCGCGGCCTCGAGCGCGCTCGCCGACGTGAAGGTCAGCAGCGCGTGACCGCCCGGGATGCGCCGCTTGAGCTCGGCGGGGGTGCCCTGGGCGACGACCTCGCCGTCGTCGAGCACGGCGACCAGGTCGGCCAGCTGGTCGGCCTCCTCCAGGTACTGCGTGGTGAGGAAGATGGTGACCGCTTCGTCGCGCACCAGTCCGCGGATGAGGTCCCACATCATGCGCCGGCCGCGCGGGTCAAGGCCCGTGGTCGGCTCGTCGAGGAAGATGATCCGCGGCGAGCCCATCAGGGTCATCGCTAGGTCGAGGCGGCGCTGCATGCCGCCGGAAAAGGTGAAAACGGGCTTGCGGCCGGTGTCGGCCAGGTCGAACAGGGCGAGGAGTTCGGCGCTGCGCTGCCGGCCATGCTCCCGGGTCAGGTGCCAGAGATCGGCCATGAGGAGCAGGTTCTCCTCGGCGCTCAGGTAGGCGTCCGTGGCCGAGAACTGGCCCGTGACGCCGATCATCGAGCGGACCGCCATCGGCTCGCGGGCGACGTCGTGGCCCGCGACCCGGGCCTCGCCCGCGTCGGCGGCGGACAGCGTGGCCAGGATCCGCACCAGCGTCGTCTTGCCCGCGCCGTTCGGGCCCAGCAGCGCGAAGACCGAGCCCGCGGGGACGGATAGGTCGATTCCGCCCAGGACAACGTGGTCTCCGAACGACTTCCTGAGCCCGCTGACCTCAATCGCGGCGTCCATGGTGACTCCCGGTCGTGATTGCGACTTGAACATTGCTCAAGTGTGAGCATAAGAGCGACTTGAGCAATGTGCAAGTGAATTATCGAACGGTGCGCAAGAGGGGCTGACACTGCGCCGGGGCGACGCGAGGGCAACGCGGGCCGCGCTGGCAGGCGATGGGTGCCACATACTATCGAAAAGAGACGGTACGGTGCCACAACCATCGACTGTGACGACTGAATACTTGCGACGTGATGGGCGGATGGGGACTGTTGTGGCTACTCGCTGAGATGCCGGGGTCAGCCGGTTAGGCGGGTCAGGCGGAAGACGTAGACGTTGCCGGAGGAGAAGATCACGGTGTACGTGTGGGGCGGGTAGAAGCCGTCGACGAAGGCCGGGACGTTGCCGATCGGCGGGGAGTAGTCGGAGTCGTCGCCGTCGACGACGATGTAATCGGTCTCGGGGTTGCCCGAGTTGCCGATCCAGAAGGTGTCGGTCCGTGCGGCCAGCGGGGCCAGCAGGTCCAGGGTGGCCAGGACGGTCACGCCGTCGGGACCTTCGCCATGGCCACTCGGCCGAGGCGGCGCTCGGGCTGATCGTGTAGGTCCCCACGTTCCATAGGTCGCTCAGCGGGTACTGGAAAGCGAGCGGGACCGTGATCGCGAGCATCATCGCGGCACCGTAGCGCCGGGCTCCGGCCAGGACCGCGCGCCGCGGCCCGCTCCGCCCGCTCGCCCACTCCGCGAGGCCGGTCAGGCCGTCCTGGGCGCGCGCCGAGGCCTCGATCCGGCCCAGCGCGTCGATGGCCGCGATGAACAGGACCGGCATCAGGGTCGCGTTGTAGTGCCAGGACGTCCCCCAGAAGGCGCTGTTCGTGGAGAAGAAGCGCAGCAACAGGCTCGGCACGGCGATCAGGGCCAGCGGCGAGCGGAGCGCGATGAACGCGGTCGGCAGCAGGAGCATCACGACGGTCAAGAGCTTGTCCGGCCAGGCGTGCATGAACTGGCCCAGCACAGCCGTCACGGACAGGTGCCCGCCCGGCGCGAAGGCCCCGCCGTCGCTCCAGTACGGGTAATGATGGGCCGGGTTGAAGTGCGGGATGATCACGGCGATGGCCAGGAACGACCAGACGAAACCCCAGACCAGGAGGATCTGCCCGGCCGTGGTCCGGCGTCCCCCATCGGGGTCATCGAAGACGCCGGCCCCACGTGCGCGGGGCCGGTCAGGCTTCTTCAGCCAGGCGGGACCCGGTGCCGGGCCCGCGGCGCGCAGGCCGGAGACGATCAGGTAGAGGCCGATGGCGGCCACCGTGAAGCCCTGATCTTCCTTAACGAAGACCAGGGGCAGCGCCCACCAGGTCGCCGCCTTGATCCGCCCGCGGGCCAGCGCCGACAGCGAGAAGGCCAGCAACGGGATCGCGAGCGCGATTCGTGGAAGTCGAAGTCGATCATCTGCTGCAGGCCCCAGGAGAACCCGTACGCGACCGCGATCACCCGGCCCTGGCCGACGCCCAGCCGCTCGCGGCCGACCTGGCCGACCG
>CAWCJS010000018.1:0-299890 GCA_963795795.1 uncultured Actinomycetes bacterium
GCCACCGCGGAGTTGGTCATGATCGCGTAGTCGGCCGTGGTGGTCAGGCCGCTGGACTGCAGCTCCCAGGCGTCACAGCACTGGAAGCCGGCGTTGACCAGGATCCCGGCCGCGTCCATCTGGTTGTACCAGTCCTGCGGCATCAGGTGGCCTTCGAGCCGGATGTGGTGTTCAGGCCCAGGTTCTTCATCAGCGCGATCTGCTTCGCGGTGTCGGCCGCGGAGTAGTGCAGGAAGATGTTCGGGCTCCACTCGCTGCCCCGCACGACGAACGGAACGCCGTTGACCTGGAACTGCCTAGCCCCGGACGGCTCGCCGCTGTTGGAGCCGACCAGGGACGAGGTGACGGTCCTGATCCCGAAGGTCTCGGTGGTCGAGTCGAGGGTCGTCCCGTTCTGGGCCACGGAGGTCGCCAGGATGTAGAGCGGCTGGCTGCCCATCTGGTACGGCCACCAGACTTGCGGGCTGGCGATCGTCAGGCTTGGATACGCCGACGGCGTGAACGTGACGGTCTGGGTCGTGCTCGCCGGGACCGTGACGGTCTGGCTGACCGTGATCGGCGTCCCGCCGCCGGGCGGCGTGATCGTCGCCGTGACCGTCCCGCTCTGCGCGGTCGTGGTGTGGTTGGTGATGTCGGACTTCACGGTCAGCGCGGAGCTGGCGAGGGTAGCCGCGTTGCTCTCCACGACGTGCGCGTTGCCGTCCGAGAGCGCGCCGTCGACGGCGAGCTGGACCGGGAACTGGATGCCGGTGTTGTTGTCCGGCGGGATCTGGTTCCAGTCCACGTCGTCCAGCGTGAACATGGTCAGCGGGTCGTTCGGGTTGACCTCGATCGCGAGCGAGTTCGTGCCGGACAGGATCAGGCTGGTGACGTTGAAGGTGAACCTGGTGAAGTCACCGGTGACCGTGCTCGAGGTGGCGACCTCGGACCCGTTCACCCAGACGTTCGCCGATCCGACGACGCCGTTGACGATCAAGGTCGCGACCTGGCCGGAGGTCAGGCTCGGCGTGAAATCGGTCCGCCACCACCAGGGCACGTCGAACTCGGCGACGGTATCGGCGCCGATGGCGTTCATGAAGCCGTAGCAGCCTTGCATGTTGGTCGAGAAGAACACGCTGTTCGGGTTGTCGGTGCTCTGGTTGACCGGTTGCAGCGCGGTGTCCCCGGGGCACTTGCCGTTCTGCGCCAGGGCCTCGATCTCGGTGCCCGGGGCCCCGGCGTCGTCAGGGGTGACCGGAAGCCAGGTGCTGGTGTTGAACCCCGGCGTGGAGATCTTCGCGCCGGTCTGCGTCGCGACGGCGCTGCTCTGCACCTCCCAGCCGCCGGTGCCCAGGTCGGAGACGTCGCTGGCCCCGGTGCCCGCGGGCGAGCTCAGGCCGACGGCTGGCTGCGACGGGCGAGCGGGCGCCGTGGTGGCCGCCGGGACGGCCTGCGCGCTCGACAAAGACCAGGCCAGTGCCGTAACCAAGAGGCCGGCGGCCGCCAGGCGGGCGAAACGAGGACGGATGGTTCGACTCATAGCTGGCCACTCCCTTACGGCGACACAGGCCGCGACCGACGGGCGCCTTCCACTTGAACCTAGTTAGTTCGTAATCTTTCCAAACAAACTTGTCAAGGCCATGAGCCGCCGGAGTTTTCTCCAGTGGGCTCGGGCATGATGGGCGGATGCCACTGTTCGCGTTTGAAGGTTGGGAGCCGCAGGTCAGCCCGGAGGCGTGGATCGCGCCGACGGCCACCCTGGTGGGGGACGTTCGCGTGGAGGCGGAGGCCTCGATCTGGTACGGGGCCGTTTTGCGGGCCGACTTCGGCCCGATCATCGTGCGGCGGGGCGCGAACATCCAGGACGGGTCGGTCCTGCACGGCGGCGACGACCCGGTGACCGAGATCGGGGCGGGGGCGACCATCGGCCACCTGTGCGTGGTCCACGGCGCCGTCATCGGCGCGGAAGCGCTGATCGGCAACGGCGCCACGGTGCTCGACGGCGCGACCGTGGGCCGCCGAGCCCTGGTCGCCGGCGGCGCCACGGTGCCGCCCGGGATGGTCATCCCCGACGGCATGCTGGCGGCGGGGGTCCCGGCCCACGTCCTGCGCGAGGTGGCCGGCCGGGCCAAGGAGTGGGTCGACACGAATCCCGCCGTCTACCGTGACCTGGCCCGCCGGCACGCGGCCGCCGTCCGCCCCGTGGCCGGTGGTTAGAGCCCGCAGGTGAGGGTAACCGGAGCGGGTGACCGGTACCGCGACGCTCCTTGACGGTCGTTACTCCCTGGATGAGGAAATCGGCGCCGGCGGGTTCTGCGCGGTGTGGCGGGGCACCGATACCGTCCTGACGCGGCCGGTGGCCGTCAAGGTTCTGCACGGCGGTTACGTTCACCAGCCCGAGGCCCGGGCCCGGTTCAAGGCCGAGGCCCAGCACGCCGGAGCCGTGTCCCACCAGAACATCGCCCGGGTCTACGACTACGGCGAGCCGGCCTGCGGGCCGTCCTACCTGGTGATGGAGCTGATCGAGGGGCCGTCCCTGGCCGGCGTGCTGGCCGGAGGTCCCCTCGCCGTCGCGCGGACCCTGGACATCGTGGCCCAGGTCGCGGCCGGCCTGCAGGCCGCGCACGCCGCGGGGCTGGTGCACCGCGACATCAAGCCGGCGAACATCATGTTCACCTCCGCGGGGACCGTCCGGATCACGGACTTCGGCATCGCGTACGCGGTCGGCTCGGCTCCCCTGACAGCCACCGGGACCGTGATGGGGACGCCGGGCTATATGGCCCCGGAGCGGATCGACGGAGCCCAGGCCGGGCCGGCGAGCGACCTGTACTCCCTGGGCATCGTGGCCTACGAATGCCTGGCCGGGGCGCGGCCCTTCGCGGGCCCGCCGCTGGAGGTGGCGATCGCGCACCGGGACCGCCCGCTGCCGCCGCTGCCCGGATGGCTGCCGGCCGAGGTGGCCGAGTTCGTAATGGTGCTGACCGCGAAGGATCCGCGCTGGCGGCCCGCCAACGCGGGCCAGGTCGCGGACCAGGCGCGACAGCTGCGAGATCGGCTCGTCCCGGGCGCGATCGGCGCCCGGCCGGTCCCCTCCGACCCGCCGCCGACGGTCCCCGATGCCCTGGGGAGCCAGGGGGTCGTCCGGCCCCCGGCGCGCAGCGGCCGGTCCCGCCGGCCGTGGACCCTGGCCGCCGCCACCCTGGTCGCGCTCGCAGCGCTGGCCTGCCTGATGCTGGTCAGCGTCACCGGGTTCGCGGGCGGCACGGACCCGGGTGCCCGGTCGTCCTCCGGGCCGCCGCAGGCGGCGCCCTCGGCGAGCAAGGCGCCTACGGCCTCTCCGGTCCCGGCCCGGTCCGGTGGCCAGCAGCCGTCCGCCAACCCCGACGCCGGTATCGGCGCCGACACGGCGGCGCATAAGCCCGTCCGGCACCACCACGGCAACCACCACGGGAACGGGGACGGGAACAGCCAGGCGTTGGCGAGCTAACCGGGGGCCCGGACCGGTCCTGGAGAGGAACCAACGCTCGTTCGGGAAAAAGAGAATTTCAGTTTTTCCGAACGGGCGGTGTGTTACCTGCCGAGCCGGTGCGGGCCGCCAGGCGGACCGGCAGCGTCCTGGGGACCAGGACGGCGCGGGCGGCCGGGGAGACCGTGGTGCCGGGCTCGGGGGTCAGGCTCCAGCGGGCGGCGGTGGAGGCCAGGATGAGCGTGGCCTCGGCCAGGCCGAACTCCTCGCCAATGCACCTCGTGGCGCCCGCGCCGAAGGGGAGGTAGGAGGCCCGGAGTTCCGGCGCCGGGGTGAGCCAGCGGGCGGGGTCGAAGCGGTCCGCGTCGGGGTCCAGGCCGGGGCGGCGGTGCAGGACGTAGGGGCTGAAGACCACGATGCTGCCGGCCGGGAGATTCCGGCCCGCCAGGGTGACCGGGCCGGTGCAGACCCGCGGGATGATCCAGCCGGGCGGGTACAGGCGCAGCGCTTCGCGGACCACCCGGGCGGTCAGGTCCAGCCGGGGCAGATGGTCCCAGCCCGCGACGTCGCCGCCCAGGACCGCGTCGGCTTCGGCGTGTACCGCGGCCAGGACGTCCGGGTGGCCAGCCAGCAGGTGCCAGGACCAGGCCACGGCGGAGGAGGTGGTCTCGCCGCCGGCCAGCATGATCACAGCCACCTGGTCGGCCAGTTCGGCGGCGGACAGGCCCTGGCCCTGCTCGTCGCGGGCCGCGAGCAGCCGGGACATCAGGTCAGTGGGGGTATCGGACCCCGCGTTGGCCTGGCGGTAGCCGTCGATGAGCTCGCCGACCTGACCGCGCCAGTAGGCCACGGCCTTGGTGTAGCGGCGGTGGCCGGGGGTGGGCAGCCGGCCCGCTAGGCGGAGCGCCGCCCGCGCGTAGATGCCGCGCAGGAAGACGTCGAAGGCTTGGCGGAGGCGTTCGGCCTGGTCGGGGTCGAGTTGCGAGGAGAACAGGGCGCGCAGGGCGACCGTGGTGGTGAGGGTGAACATCTCCTCCACCAGGTCGATGCGGTCGCCGTCGTGCCAGGTGCTGAGGGTCGCCGAGATCTCCCTGTGCATCACGGCCACGTAGCCGGGCAGGTACTCGTGCCGGAAGGCGGGCTGCATGACCAGGCGCTGGCGCCGGTGGTCGTGGTGCCCGGCCGTGGCCAGGCCGTTGCCCATCGCCGCCCGGACCCGCTCGTAGCCCAGGCCCGCCCGGTCGAAGTTGCGGAAGTCGGTCAGCACCCGGCGGGCCAGGTCCGGGTGGCAGAGGACGAAGGCCGGGCGTGGGCCGAGCCTGATCTCCACCAGGTCCCCGTGAGCCGGCAGCGAATCGAGGAGCGGCAGCGGCCGGCGCAGCAGCGCCACGGCGTGGCCGAGGAGCGGCCAGGCTCCCGGCGCCTGCCCGAACCGCAGCGTCGTCGCGGGCGTGTCCGCGGACCGGGTGTCTGTCACGGTGGTTTCAGCGTAGGCGGCGGGCGGCGTCCGAGGGAACGGCGTCGAGGTAGCGCGGGGGTGACCAGTCGTGCTGATTGAATCGCTCGGTGACCGCTTGGCGGACCAGCGCGGTGCGGTCGGCTGGGATGAGGGCGATCACGCAGCCGGCGAAGCCGCCGCCGGTCATCCGGGCGCCCGCGGCTCCGGCCTCGACGGCGGCCTCGACGGCCGCGTCGGCCTGGGGCCAGGAGAATTGGTAGTCGTCACGCAGCGAGCGGTGCGAGGCGGTCAGGAGCGGGCCGATCGCGGAGGGATCCCCGGCTTCCAGCAGGTCGACGGCCTGCAGGGCGCGGCGTTTGTCGGACAGGACGTGCCTGGCCACGCGCTGGAGGGACGGGTCGGTCAGAGCGGTCAGGTCTTCGTCGCTCCTGATGCCGCGTAGGGCCCGGACGCCCAGCGCGGACGCGGCCTGTTCGCAGGCGCGCCGGCGTTCGGCGTAGCGGCCGTCGGTGTTGGCGCGACGGGTATCGGTGTCGATGATCAGCAGGCTCAGGCCGGCGGCGGCGGGGTCGAGCGGGACCGGTGTAACGGCGCCGGTGTGGCAATCGAGCAGGGTGGCGTGGCCCTCGCGGCACTGGAGCGCGGCGATCTGGTCCATGATCCCCGAGGGCACGCCGACGAAGTCGTTCTCCGCGCGGCGGGTCAGGGCCGCCAGCTCACGTACCGGGAGGGACAGCCCGTGGAGTTCGGTCAGGGCGAGGGCGACCGAGCATTCCAGCGCCGCCGAGGACGAGAGCCCGGCTCCCGCTGGAAGGTCGGCGTCGATGGCCAGGTCGGCGCCGCCGTTGAGGTGACCCGCCTCGCGGAGCGCCCAGGCCACCCCGGCGGGGTACGCGGCCCAGCCTTTGACCGATCCGGGTTCCAGCGCGTCGATGTCGATTCGGACGGGCTCGCCATCGGACTGCCGGGATACCAGCGCGATCCGCCGGTCGGGCCTGCGGGCCGCGGCGGCGTAGACCCCGTAGCCGAGAGCGAAGGGCAGCACGAACATCTCGGTGTAGTCCGGGCCGCCGATCAGGTTGACCCGGCCGGGCGCGAACCAGACGCCTTCCGGCTCACGGCCGAAGCGGCGGGCAAACCGGGCGGCGGCGTCCGGGCTCTCGTCCGGGTTCCCGTTCCCGTTCACGAGGCCGCGGCTCGCCAGTCGGCCGCGGCGTGGTGCGGATCGACCGGATCGAAGAAGACGCCGGCCCCGAGTTCCGCGGACGCGAGGTGCCTGGCCACACCGTGAGCCCGCCGCGCCGGGGACAGGTGCAGGTGGAGGTGGGCGGCGGGCCAGTTGGCACCGTCGTTCGGGCGTTGGTGGACCCACAGCATGTAGGGGGTCTCAGGGCCGAGGAGGCGTTCCATGCGGGTCAGGGCGTCGACGAGGATCGCGGCTAGCCCGGCGCGTCGCTCGGGTCCGGCGGTGGGTAGGTCAGGCACGTGGCTTTGGGGGGAGATCAGCAGCTCGTACGGCCACGAGGGCGCCCAGGGGACGGCGGCCTGCCATCCTTCGCTGCGGGTGACCAGGAGGTCGTCGTCGGAGTTGTGGCAGAGGTGGCACTCGCGGGCTTCGAGCTCGGCTTGCACGACGGGCGGGATCGTGCCGAAGGCCAGGATCTGGCTGTGCGGATGGTCGATCGTGGCGCCGATCATTCGCCCGCGGTTCTCGAAGACGAACACGTAGGCCACGTCTTCGCGGGACCCGAGCGCTTGTGTGCGCGCCGACCAGAGCTCGACCACCTGGGCCGACTTGTCGGCGCCCAGCGCCGGGAAGGACGAATCGTGGTCGGGGCTGTGCAGGATGACCTCGTGCCGCCCGTCGGGCAGGGCGGGCCAGCGGTTGGTGATGTGCAGGACGTCGTACGGCTCGGGCGCCTCGAGCCCGCCCGGGCAGAACGGGCACGACCCCTGCGGGAGATTGGGACGCTGCTGCCGCCACGGGGTGACCACCACGTAGGCGCCCGTCAGCGGGTCGATACGCAGATCAGCATCGTTCATACGGGTTCGATACGCAGCCTGGCGCCGGCGGCCTCGGCGATCTTCCGTATGTGGCTCACGTCCGAGGTGACGACGGCATCGCCGCGGCGGGCGGCGCCCTCCACCACACATACGTCAACGATGTCGTCGTGATCGGACCGCCCGGCCAGGACGCCTGCGTTCCTGGCCAGCTCCTCGCTCATCGGCTCGGTGTCACACATGCGGAGCAAACGGCTCAGGCTGGCCTGCCGGGGACCTCCCCGCCACGCCTGCGCCAGTACCGGAGCGGGCACCGTGGGAATGACCTCCTCCGCCAGGTAGCCCGCGTGCAACGCCCACATCTGGCGGTCATCGCGTTCGGCGGCGACCAGCGCGCCGGTGTCGTAGGTGACCCCGCCCATGCTGACTACGCGGACTTGCGCTCGGCCGGGTCCGCGGGAGCGCGGCCCAGCGAGGACCTGGCTCGCGCCCTGCCCTCGGCCAGCTCAGCCTCGGTCAGGGGGCCGTGCTCCAGCTCCCACTCCGCCAGGGCCTGCCGCCCCGCCTCCAGCTTGAGCCGGTGCGCCGCGGTCTGGGCGAGCCAGGCGCTGAAGGTCGTCCCCTCGGCGCGGGCCGCCTCCTCCACTGCCCGCGCCAGCTCGGGGGGCAGGGAAACCGAACGCTTCTCACGCTGAGCCATGAGACAACGGTAGCACAGGTGGTATGACAGCTCCGGCGCGATCGGGTTGTTGATCTGGGTGCCACCAGCGCCGGCCGGCTGGCCCGCGAACGGGACACCGGAGCCGAAACCCTGATTATCACGGAATCCTGCTAATTATTGAAGCGAATCTCCAGGTACGGGAGCAATTGTATAAAGAAGCGCGCGCAGGGATGACCGGGCACATATATGCCCAATGTCGCGTAAAGCCTGGCTACGGGCTGGCGTGTCTCACACAATGCCTGGTCAGCGACCAAAGGGGGAGTTCGGAGAGGAACTTTAGCTGTCTTTCAGGTAATGTCCAGCACTCTTACGGGAGGAAACGATGCGCTTCAGGCGCCCCGTGATTTACACAGCTATCTCAGCAGCTGCTATTGCCAGCGCCGGCCTGCTCGCCTCGCCGGCCATGGCCTCGACGACCCAATTCCCCTTCCAGGGGCAGGGCTTCAGCCTGTACAACAACTACGGAAGCGCGCGCGGCACGGTCAGCGGCGGCCAATTCGATCAGTATGGCCAGTACGGCCAGTGGGACCGTGGCTCGCTCACTGTGTCCGGGACGGTATCGGACTACCGCTTTGGTCAGTACCGTTACCGCCAGGGGACCATCGAGGAGGTGTTCCTGTCCTCCTCCAACTCCTGGGGGCGGGGCGAACTGATCGGCTCGGCCGGTCCCGGCCAGAGCGACCGGTTCAGCGGCACCCTGGACAACACGAACAACGGGACGATTACGCTGTGCGTCGCCAACAAGTGGGGCGGCAACGTCCGGGACTGCACGAGCCAGTCGGTTACGGTCTTCAGCCAGCAGCAGTACAACCCGCACGTCCACTAGCCGGACGGCCCCGGTCGCGGCCATGGCCCGGCCGGGGCCTAGCTAGGTCAGGAGAAGCGATGACTACCAACCCGGCGCTTGATGAGTTGCGGTTCCTGGTCGGCGGCTGGGAGATGGAAGTGTCGGAAGCCTCGTTTCTGCCGGACCCGGACGCGAGGCTGCGCGGGCCGGTTGCCTTCGAGTGGGTCGAGCAGGGCGCGGCGCTGGTGATGCGCATGGGTGGCGCGGGGGCTCCCGCCGCGACCTGGATCATCGGCCGGGATGACGCCGAGCCGGGTTACCAGGTCCTGTACGCGGACGACCGCGGGGTCTCGCGGGTCTACCGGATGAGCTTCGGCGACGGGGCCTGGCGGATGTGGCGGGACACGCCCGCGTTCTCGCAGCGCTTCGACGCCGAGGTCAGCGCCGACCGCAGGGAGATCACCGGCTCCTGGCAGAAGTCGGCCGATGGCGGCAGGACCTGGGAGCACGACTTCACCGTCCGCTACACCCGCCACGGCGAGCCTGGGTAAGTGCGCGGCAGAGCCGGGTCAGCGCGGGGGAAGCACCAACGCTCGTTCGGTATAAAAGAACTTCTCGCGCCCGCTTACAGCAGCATGATCAGCATGTAGCCCATGGTCAGTCCCATCGCGAGCTGGCACAGGGCCGCGCACCGCGGGGCCAGGAAGCCAGGCCCGGATCTCGGAGCAGAGGCGGGGCAGCCGGACACCGGCGGCGGCGCGGGCGGACCGCTGGCTTCGGGGCGGGGACCGGTCGCCGAGCCGACGGCCAGCGCGCGGCGGGTCAGGGGGAACGCGAGGGCCGGAGCGCGGGCGCTGAGGCGGTCACCGAGCCAGACGACGTAGCCGAACATGAACAGGGCCAGCACCAGGGCCAGGAACGAGAAGCGCGAACCGGCGGCGGGCGCGCCCATGCCGCCCGTCCCGCCAGGCGTGCTCCTGGCCGCCCGGGCCGCGGGGAGCACGAGGAACATGTACAGCATCGCGGCGCACTCGACGAGGTGGGGTATCGGGTGCAGGCAGCGCCACGGGCTGGACGGCGCGCCGCGGCGGGCCTGCAGTAGCCGCCAGCCGAACCAGATGGCACCGGCCGCGAAGATCGCCTCCCAGGCTCCGGCCGGCAGGACGCGCAGGCGCTCGACCAGCATCCCGGCCATCGCGAGGCCCATCGCGATGTGGCCGCCGTCGGTGTCGAGTTCCGTGGGACGCCGCGATCGGCGCGCCACGACCAGGCGGCCCGAGCAGTAGACGGCCACGGTGACCATGACGGCCGCGAAGATGCCGGTGAGCCAGACGGGGCCAGCCATGTCAGGTCTCCGGGCGGGGCCAGAAGGCCAGCGCGAGCAGCGCCAGCAGCGGGCCGGTGTCCGGGTCGGTGCCCGAGCCGGTGAAGATGCCACCCATGCCCTGGGCCAGCCACAACCCAGAAGCGATCACGATCGCCAGGACGATGATCACCCGGACGGCCCAGGTCGGGAGGTAGACGCCGACGGCTACGAGGAACAGCGCGGAACTCAGCACGATCGACGCGAGCAGGCCCTGGCCGCGGAGCGCGCTGGCCGCGTGCGCGTCGATCCAGGCCAGCCAGCCGGGCTCCCCCGGCGCCATCCGCGCGATCATGTCGCCGATGGCCTGCGGCGCCCGGGACGCGGGCAGCACGGCGAGGACCGCCATGCTCGCCCACACCACCACCCAGAGGGCGCGGGCGACCCTCGGGCCCACGGCGCGGGCGGCGGCGAAGGACGCCGTGGGGGCGCGGTCGGCTGGCCACAGCAGCACCGCCAGCAGCGCGTAGAGAAACACCGCTCCGGGCGCGCCGTCGACCGGGCTGGCGTTCCCGGCCAGCACTCCCCCGAGCCCTTCGCCGACCCACCACACGCCCAGCGCCCACAGAACCGACGCGCCCAGCGCCAGCTTGACCGTGGGACGCCACGCTATGCCCAGGCCCAGGGCCAGCTGGATGACCGCGAAAACGGCGTTCAGCGCGACGAGATGATGATCGATGAAGCCGGCCGACCAGGTAATCGGACGCGCGACGAAAGCGGGATTGCCCGACGCGTTCGCCGCGACCATCCGCGGGAATCCCTGGCCGAACATGAATGGCTGCAACTGCAGGAATCCGTCAAGCAGCCAGATAACGCCGAGCCCGAGCTGGAGCTTCCTGCGCGGGTCCGGCAGCGCCGGCTGGACCCGCGCATCGGCAGCCGGGCTGGCCACGGCGCCGCCGACCGCAAGGCTCTGGCTCATGTCCGGGGTCCTCTCCCCTTTGCCGAAGTAACACATGACGCTATTGGGCGGCTCCCATATCCGGCAAGGGAATACGAGTATCAATGGCCGGGCGGATAAACCCCATTGGGGTATTGAATAAACCCCGGTGGGGTAATGACACGGCATCGGGGGTCAGCTCGTGAAGGTCGGGTCTCCGCCGCGGACGGGCTCGACCCGGCCCTTCGGCTCCTCCCAGTCCTCCTGGCGGCCCAGGGCGGTCAGGTCGAGCAGGACGTAGGTGGGGCCGACGTATTCGGCGCCGCGGGCGAAGGTCGAATAGGTGTGGTAGATGTCCTCGCCGTCGCGCAGGAAGCAGCTGTAACCGGGCATCTCGCTGGAACGCTCGCCGCCGAGGAGCTCCGGCTCCGGGCGGTAGTTGTACTGCACCTGGTCCCGCGACTCATCTAGCGTGACCTGGAAGTCGTAGTTGAAGTCGCTGCCGTGAGCCGAATACCACGGCACCAACCAGCCGCGCTCCTTGGCCACCGCGGCGATCTTGTCGTAGGGGGCGCGGGAGGTCAGCACGAAAGTTGTATCCCTGGTCTGCAGGTGATCTAGCGCGCCGAGCGGGAACTCGTCCAGGGAGGCCGAACAGCCGGGGCAGGGCTGCTCCCAGTCCGGGCCGAGCATGACGTGCTGGATGATCAGCTGCCGCCGGCCGCCGAACAGGTCGGCCAGGGCGACCGGGCCGTCCGGGCCCTCGAAGACGTACTCCTTGTCGATCCTGACCATCGGCAGCCTGCGTCGATCGGCGTTGAGCGCGTCACCCTGGCGGGTGAATTCCTTCTCCCGCGCCAGCAGGGCCAGCCTGGCCTCGAGCCACTGCTCGCGGGAAACGACGTCGGGAAGACTCATCGCGAAACCTCCTGGGAACGGGTGGGACTTCGTCCCTTCGGGGTTACGACGAACCGCCGCGCCGAAAATGAGCGGTCGGCCCGAGGGCTCATCCTCGTCGCCCTGGTCGGAGTCCTGGTCCTCTACCGGAGGGCCGGCCGCCGGCCGGAGCCGCGGGCCTTACCGCGGGCTCCGGCCGGCGAGGCGAGATCGTCAGGTGACGACTATGCCCGCGGGGGTGGCGCCGGCGGGCAGCGAGATCGGGGAGCTGGCCAGCTGAGCCAGGCTGCCGCCGCTTACGGCGAACGTGGCCACGGCGCCGACCGCGCTCTCATCGACGTACAGGTACCGGCCATCGGGGCTGAGCCGGGCGTCGACGGCACCGGCACCCTTGGCGGACACCGGGGTACTGCCGAGCAGGGCCAGCTCGCCGTCGGGGGCGATCCGGTAGCTGGAGAGGTTGCCGGATGCGGTGTTCACGGCGAACAGGAACTGGCCGTCATGGCTGATCTCCACCCAGCACGGGGCGGTCTGGTCATTAGCGTACGGCGACGCCCCGATCGAGGTCAGCGCCCCGTTGGAGGAGTCGGTGAACGCCGAGACCGTACCCAGCCCGGTGCCGTTGTGGGCGTTGGACACGAACAGCTGGTCCGGGTCGGTCGGGCGGAACTCGCTGCCGAACGGGCCGGCGCCCTGGGCCGGGAACGGCGACCCGGGGGCGGCGGTCAGCAGCCCGTCAGGTCCGACGGTGAAGCTGTCGATCATAGAGGTGCCCACCTCGGTCCCGACCAGCCTGGTACCGGTGCCGTTGAACAGCACGTCACCGGGCGCGGCGTCGCCGGCCAGCGAGACGGTCGAGCCGGG
Organism: uncultured Actinomycetes bacterium; assembly: GCA_963795795.1. Taxonomy (GTDB): domain Bacteria; phylum Actinomycetota; class Actinomycetes; order Streptosporangiales; family Streptosporangiaceae; genus Palsa-504. The sequence goes on from CAWCJS010000018.1 coordinate 12,418, forward strand.
GATCGCGTCCAGGCGGCCGTCGGGGCGCAGCCGGAAGCCGGTGTAGTTGCTGGCGCCGGCGCCGGAGTTGGCCACGTAGACCAGGTCACCGAAGACCGCCACGCTGTCGGGCAGGGCACCGCCGGTGGAGACGACGCCGTGGCTCACCAGGCGGAGGGAACCGTCAGGGCGGATCCGCAGCACCGAGACCTGGCTGCTGCCCGCGTCGACGGCGATCAGGAACCGGCCGTCGGCCGACAGCTGCAGCGCACCTTGGGAGGCCATCCCGGCGCCGGTCCCGGCCCCGCCGGCCGCGAAGGGGGATCCGGCCTCGGGAGTCAGCGTGCCGTCCGCGTGCCGGTCAAAGGCGCCGATCGTGTTGGTTCCCACCGTGTTGTCGTTGGCGTAGACGTGCCCGACCACCGGGGACGTGTCGGTCGAGGCCGAGGCGGAGGCGGGGACCGCTACCGCGGCCGCCGCCGCGAGGCCGAGGATCAGCGCACCCGCCCGGCCACGGGTCAGGAAGCGCCTTGCTGCTGGTCCTGCGTAAGCGGCGCGAACGGCCGTCCGCGCGCGTTGAGATTTCACAAACTTCATCTGCTGACCTTTCTCCGGCGAAGCCGGAACCGGTGGCGGCGCACGGCCGCCTCGATGGTTTGCACACCAGGTATTCGTCGCCGACGGCACCGAGGTTTGATGTCCGGCCGGAAGTAGCTGAAGGTAAGGGGACGCGTGAGCAAACGGAGTGCGGCTGTTAGGGTGGCGTTTCATCCATTAGCGTCACGTGCGGCGGAGGTGATCCGATGCGCCTTCTGCTGATCGGCGCGCCCGGCTCCGGCAAGGGCACGCAGGCCGGGAAGCTGGCCGAACGGTTCGGGATCGCCCACATCTCCAGCGGTGACCTGCTGCGACAGCACGTCCAGGACCAGACGGCGATCGGGCGGACGATCAAGTCCTACCTCGACCGCGGCGACCTGGTTCCCAATACCGTCGTGATGGACATGCTGCGCAAGCCCGTCGTCGCCGCGGTGGAGGCGGGCGGGTACGTCCTCGACGGGTTCCCGCGCACCGTCGAGCAGGCCCAGGCGTCCTTCCCGACGGCGCGTTCCCTCGGCGCGGAGGTGCAGGCCGCGATCCACCTGGACGTCCCGAGGGAGGAACTCGTGCGCCGGCTGCTGGCGCGGGGACGGGGTTCGGATGACACCGAGGCCGTCATCGAGCGCCGCCTCCAGGTGTACCTGGACATGACGGTGCCGCTGCTGGATTATTACGCGGACCGGGAGTGGAAGTTCGCCGTGGACGGGACGCAGGCGCCGGACGCCGTGCACGAGGACATCGTGGCCGGGCTGAAGAAGCTGGCCCTGACCGGGTGAGCGCTCGGTAGGAGCGCTTATGACCGGGAGCGCTTATGACCGAACGAGCCTGGCGATGGCTTCCGAGGCTTCTCTCACCTTCTCGGTGGCTTCCGGGCCGCCCTCCTCAATGGCCTGCGTGACGCAGTGGCCCAGGTGGTCTTCCACCAGGCCGAGCGCGACGGCCTGCAAGGCCCGGGTCACCGCGGACACCTGGGTCAGGATGTCGATGCAGTAGGTGTCGGATTCGACCATCCGCTGCAGGCCGCGCACCTGACCCTCGATCCGGCGCAACCGCCTGAGATAAGCGTCTTTGTCCTGCGTATACCCGCGCATGAGCCAACTGTACGGGCCGCTCGCCGCTCCAGGTAACCTCACGGGAATGCGCGACCAGACCATTGAGGCGTTCCTCGACGAGCTTGCCGCCCGAGTGCCTGCCCCCGGCGGCGGCGCCACCGCCGCCCTGCACGCCGCGCAGGCGGCGGCGCTGCTCGCCATGGTGGCCCGGTACAGCGACGGGCCCAAGTACGACGCCGAGCTCATGGACAGCCTGGTAACCAGAGCCGACAAGTTCAGGGAAGAGGCGTTGATGCTCGCCGAGACCGACGCGGCCGCGTTCGGCGCGGTGGCTGAGGCCTACCGGCTGCCCAAGGACACCAGCGGCGAGAAGGAGGCGCGGTCGGCTGCCATCGCCCAGGCGGTAGCCGAGGCGGCGTGGCCGCCCACCTTCGTGGTCCGGCTGGCGCGCACGCTGACCGAGATGGCCGAGGAACTTCTCCCGGCTGGCAACCGCAACGTGATCACCGACGTGGCCGCAGCCGCCGAGGCCGCCCGGGCCGCGGCGGTGACCGCGCGGGTCAACATCGAGGTCAATCTGCGCGGCATCAAGGACCCCGGGCTCGTCGCCGAGTTCAGGGCCACGGCCGCGGTCACCGACGAGATCATCCAGCGCGCCGACCGGGTGGTCGCCGCGGTGCGCGAGGAGATCGCCCGATGACGCTGCTGTCCGGGCGGGAGCTCGCGGCCGAGATCCGGGCCGGGACCGCAGAGCGGGCGGCCGAACTAACCGCGCTGGGGCGCGCACCGCGGCTAGCCGTGGTCACGGCGACCACGGACGAGGCGAGCGTCTGGTACGTCCGGCAGATCGCGACGGCGGCCGGCAAGGTCGGGATCGCCTGCGACGTCACCGACCTAACTCCCGACGCGTCGGAGGGCCCCGAGGTTACCGCCGCGAGGATCGAGGCGGCCCTCGCCGCCCTGAGCGGGGAGCCGGGGGTACACGGGATCATCCTGCAGACCCCGCTGCCGGGCGGGGCGCGGCTGGCCGAGCTGGCCGCGGCGATCGACCCGGCCAAGGACGTGGACGGCGCTAATCCCGTCTCGCTCGGACGGCTGATGACGGGGCTGCCTGCCTTCGTCCCCGCCACGGCCGAGGCGGTGCTCAGGCTGCTCGATCACCACGGGATCGAGCTGGCCGGGCAGCACGCGGTGGTGGTGGGCCGCTCGCCGGTGGTAGGCAAGCCGGTGGCGCACCTGCTCCTCGACCGCAACGCCACCGTCACCATCTGCCACTCCCGTACCAGGGATCTGGCCGCCATCACGACCACGGCCGACGTCTTGGTCGTGGCGGCGGGGCGCGCCGGGCTGATCGGTCCCGAGCACGTGGCCGCAGGCGCGACGGTGATCGACGTCGGCACCAACGCTACGGCCGACGGCGGGCTAGCCGGGGACGTCGACCCGAAGGTCGGCGAGGTCGCGGGGACGCTCAGCCCCGTGCCCGGCGGCGTGGGGCCGGTCACGACGGCCCTGCTGCTCCGGCACGTCGCCGAGGCCGCGGCGGGCTAGGGGTGCGGCAGGCTAGGAGTGCGGCGCGCGGGGGCAGGATCGGCGCGGGGTCAGGCACGCCCTAGCGCCCGGGGCCGGTCAGAACGGGCGCTGGTCGCTGCCGGGCATGGCGGCGGGATAGGCCGACTGCTGGCGGACCCTCCGCTGCCTGCGTTCCCAGGTCGCGCCGATCGTGCAGACGACCGCGGCGATCATGAGGACCACGATGATGCGGTGCACGCGTTCGGCCGGATTGCCGCCGACGAGCAGCAGCGCGATACCGCTGAGGCTGACCCCGATCGCGATACCTTTCAGCAGCGTGCGGCGATCTTCCTGCTCAGCGGGCGCGGCGGGCGGGCGCATCTCCCCCAGGCGCGCGTCCACGCGGGCGGCCACGGCGCGGTCGACCTTATCCAGGAACGCCGCCACCACGGCGTCGCTGTATTCCGGCCCGAGTTCCTCGTGCGCCTCGGCGGCGGCGCGGATCTCCTGGGGGGACAGCGGCGAGTCACTCATCTTGCCAGCGTAGCTCCGATGAGCCCGGCCGACGGTGTCACTAGCCCCCCAACATGCTGCGGTATACCGCGATCAGGGCCGCCTTCTGGTCGTCGCTGAGGCGCTCGTCGCCGCGGATCGCGTCCTCGGTCAGCGGCGCCTTGGCCTGGTCGTCGTCGTCGCCCGGGGCCCGAGCCGCTATCGCGTCGATCAGGCCGGCCTGGGCCATCAGCGTCTCCGCGGACAGGTTCAGCGCGTCCGAGATGGCCTTGAGCACGCGCACCGAGGGCTGGTGCAGGCCTCGCTCGACCTGGCTGAGGTAGGGGTTGGACAGGCTGGTCATCTCGGCGAGCTGGCGGAGCGAGAGGTTGGCCCGCTTGCGCTGATCGCGGATGAAGGCGCCGAGCGCCTCTCGCTGGGCTTCCCACAGATCGGACACGGGCCCCTCCTTGTACGCAAACTATGGTACGCGGCAGCACCGGGCTTCCGGTGCTGCCGCGTACCGATCCTGCTTGACAGAAACTGCGGATTACTCGGCGGAGTCGCCGGGGAACAGCGGGGCCGCGGCCTTCAGGGCCTCGATGGCGAACTTCCGCTGGCCGGCCAGCAGCTTCTCGACAAACTCGTAACCGCTGTCCACGACCTGGTGCGGCTTGGGCAGCCGGTCGATCAGCGGCATGGGAAACGAGGGAATCGCGGGGGTGAAGGACTGGACGGTGTCCACCCAGGTCTTGATCGCGCCCAGCGCGACCTCCTGGCTCTCGCGGACGGTGGACAGGAACGCGTCCTGCAGGTCCTGCGTAACGGTGCTAGCGCTGGCCATGATGTGTGCCTCCTTGTTGGCTTCTGCTGCTAACTATATCAAGCATGATTGAGATGTCAAGCGCAACGCTTGACATACACAGCAGCATTCTGTGCGCGGGCCGGGGTGCGGGTTCAGGCCGCACGGCGAACGTAAGAAGAAGAAGACCACCAAGCCGATGACGCCAATGGCAACCCAGACGGTGCCGGTCACGACGCTCTCCCGCGTCGTTTTCGTTAGGTACCACCAGGGCCTGCACGCTGCCACGCTTCCCATGATCCGCCTCGGGCCGAACTGGGGCAACGGAGCCTGCGCTGGTAGCCGTCCGTACACTGCAGAGGTGGCACGTCGCGATGCCGAGCGGGCCAGGATCATGGCTCAGCGAGAGAAGCTGAAGGCGACAGACCCGCAGGGCCTGGCCGAGGCCTGGACGATGGTCGAAGCCCTCTGGAGCGCAACAGTCACCCGAGCCAGGGAACTGCCCGAGCCTGTTCTCCACGAACAGGTCAACGGCGAGTGGAGCTTCGTGCAGACGCAACGCCACCTCGTGCTGGCCACCGATTGCTGGCTACGGCGGATGGTGAAAGGGATCGCGCACCCGTACCACCCGTGGGGGCTGGGCGGCTCGTGGCTCACTAGTCCCCGCCGTTGGGGCATCGACCCGGACGCCGACCCGTCGCTCGACCAGGTGCTCACGGTGCGGCGGGAGCGCATGGACGAGGTACGCGGCGCGATCGCTGGCGCGACGGCGGAAGAACTGGAGCGAACCTGCGTCCCGCCGGCCAGCCCCGGCCACCCGCGGAAAGAGCACACCGTGCTGCAGTGCCTGCACGTGGTCCTCAAGGAGGAGTGGCAGCACCATCGGTACGCGGTCCGGGACCTCACGGCCCTCGAAATGCGGCGCTCAGCCTAAGCTTGGATTTGCGCGGAGGATCCGTGCTCGGCGGAAGAAAAGGCGCCGTATGGACTCGTCCCGAAATAAGGTTAGTTTGCGGTGTGTGGCGGGCCTGTAACGTGCTTTCTGGGGGCGTGTGCGGCTGGGTCGGCGCGGGGATGGTGATGCCGGCGGCTGCGGCGTAGCGGTGCAGGTCGTCCAGGCTGGTGATCCGGGTCGTGGCGGGGGTGAGGGTGACTGCCTGCTGGTCCAGCAGCGGCCTGATGCGGCGGGTGGCGAGGCTGACGGTGGACGGGTCGGTGCCGAGCAGCGGGCCGAGGAGGCGGCAGGGCATGCCCAGCCGGTGCTGGCAGATGGCGGCGGTGACGGCGGCGGCGAGGGTGAGCTTGCCGGGCCGGCCGGAGTTCTTGGTGCGCGGCTTGCCGCGGGTCAGGTGGAGCCGCTGCTCGCGGGCGGCGGCGGATGGGAGTTCCAGCGCGGCGACCAGGTCGTCGAGGCCGGCCCGGGGCATGCCGGTCAGTGCCGGGTGCGTCAGCGTCTGCAGCCATGGGCTGGCTGCGGGCGGGGCGGGGGCCGGCCCGGGGGCCGGGCGGGGGACGGGCGCGAGGGTGTAGTTCCAGCCGCCGTGGAAGGCGTGGCGGGTGATGACCGTTTGCTCGAGGGTCTTCATCTGCTCGTCGCTGACCTCGGCCCCGGGAGGGTAGCTGCCGATGTCGAGGGCGGCGGTGACGGTGAGCCCGGCGGCGGTGGTGGTCGCGGCGATGGTGTCGATGATGACCTGGTGGCTGGCCAGCGGCCGGGCGCGCCAGGTGCGGGAGATGTGGCAGAACAGCCGGTGCTCGATCTTGTTCCACTTCGAGGTGCCGGGCGGGAAGTGGCAGCAGGTGATCTCCAGCCCGGCCTGCGCGGCCAGCTTGGCCAGCTCCGCCTTCCACGCGCGCTTGCGGTGGTCGTTGGAGCCGCCGGCATCGCAGGTGATCAGCAGCCGCCGGGGAGCTTGTCAAATCTTTTGTGTGAGCTGGGGCAGTCGTTGTCCTTTTGTTATGTTGGTTGGTAGTTTTTCGGTGCCGGGTCAGACGGGGACGCGGTCACCGAATGCGACGGCGAATGCGTTCATGGCCGCTTTCCAGCCGTAAGTCCCTGTTCCGCGTTCTCCTCGTTCGCGGACGAGCCCGTCGCCGTCGATATGCCGGCCGGTGATATTCCTGATGCCGAGGTAAAGCAGTTTGATCGCGGCGTCGTCGCCGGGGAAATGACCGCGGTTCTTGATGATCTTCCTCAGCTGGAAGTTGACTGACTCGATGGCGTTGGTCGTGTAGATGACCTTCCGGATGGCGGAGTCGAATTCAAGGAACGGGATGAACTGGTCCCAGGCCCGCTCCCAGGCGGCGACCAGGCCGGGGCTCTTCTTCCCGAAGTCGCGGCGCAGGTTCTCCAGCGCCGCTTTCGCGGTGGCCTCGTTCAGCGCGGTGTAAATGGGCCGCATCGCCGCGGCAGCCTTCTTCCGGTCCGTCCAGGAAACGTATTTCATTGACGCCCGGATGAGGTGGATAACGCAGGTCTGCACTTTGGCCTTGGGCCAGGTCGCCTCGATCGCGTCGGGCAGGCCGTTGAGCCCGTCGCAGCAGACGAACAGGACGTCCTTGATGCCGCGGTTGCGGAGCTCGGCAAGTACGCCTGCCCAGAACCGGGCGCCCTCGGCCGTGCCCAGCCAGATGCCCAGCACGTGCTTGTACCCGTCCACGTCGACGCCGGTGACCAGGTAGGCGGCCTTGTTGTCCACTGCGCCGCCGTCCCGGACCTTGACCACCAGGGCGTCGATGTAAAGAATGGCGTAAAAAGCGTCCAGCGGACGGTTCTGCCATTCCGTGATCTCGTCAGTGACTACGTCGGTCACCGCCGATACCAGTGCCGGAGAAACCTCCACCCCGTAAATCTCCGCCAGGTGCGCATGAATATCCCGCGTGGTCATCCCGCGGGCGTAAAGCGACAGGATCATGTCATCGACCTGGCCGACGCGCCGCTGCCCTTTCACCACGATCTGCGGCTCGAATACAGATTTCCGGTCCCGGGGCACTATGATCCGCACCGGTCCCGACGTCGTGGTGAGCGTCTTCCCGTAGGAGCCGTTCCGGGAATTCCCCGACCCGTTTCCTGCAGGGTCGCCTTTCACGTAGCCTAGGTGATCGTCCATTTCCGCACCCAGCGCCCGCTCGATAACCCGGGCCGTCAGCTGCCCGATCAGCCCGCCTGGCCCGTCCAGCAGCGAAACGCCGGCGTCCTGCGCGTCAGCGATCATCCTGTCGATCGCCGCGTCGCTAACGAAGTCCGCAAGCCTTTTCGCCGCGGCTTCCTCAGCGGGGAGCACCATTTCCTGCAGGCCCTCACGCGCCACGCCCTCGGCGCCGATTTCCTGGACCTTTCCGGCCTCTTCAGTGCTCACTCAGAGTGTCCTCTCCGCCAGCGCAACATTCGTCACACCGGGATCACCTGCACCCTCTCACACAAATGATTAAACAGGCTCCCGCCGGGTGCCCGGGTAACGGTCCTTGCCGATCATGTCCCACCAGCGGCGGACCGACTCCACCGCGAACGCGGGGGTGTCATGGTCGGTGCCCACGTTGACGAACCCGGCGTTGGCGGCCACGTCGTAGACCCCGTACGGGATCGCGACCCCCTGGCCGGGGTCGGGGAAGTCGTGGTCGCGGACCCGCACCGGCTCGCCCTGCGGCCGCCAGCACCGGCCGCGGTTGCCGTACTGGCCGGCCGGCTCCTTCTTCTTGGTGTCCACGCTGATCACCGGGTCGCCGGCCGCCAGGAACTCCGTCGCCCGCTCATTGATATGGCGGAACTGGGCATCTCGGTCCGGGTGCCGCCTGCCCTCCATCGTCTTGGCGTTGCCCTGCAGGCTGAACCCCTGCGCGGCCAGCAGCCGCGCGACCGCGTTCTTCCCGCACCGGTGCCCCTGCCGGGCCAGCTCGCCCGCGATATCGCGCACCGACAGCGTGGTCCACAACAGCGGCGAGCACGGGTCACCACGGGTGGACTCCTCCACCAGCGCCCGCAGCGCCGGGACTAACCCCGGATCCTGATCCGCCAGCGCCCGGCGCCCGGCGCCCGGGCGGCGTACCCGCCCCGGCGGCGCGCTGTCCCCCGAGGCCAGCTCCGCCGCGCCGTTCGCGACCGTCTGCCAGGACGCCCCGGTCGCAGCCGCCACCGCCGCCGTCCCGCCCTCGCCGGCCGCCCGGGCCACCGCGCCCAGCACCAGCCGCCGTGCCCGCTCATCCAGCAGCGGCAGCAGCCGCTCCAGCTCCGGGCCCATCCGCCCCACCAAGTCCGCATCCGCCATTACCGCATGATGTCACGCGACACGCCGCCAACTCACGTAATTACGGGACGAGTCCTACAGCGCCTAAATTACCGTTGAGCACGGATCTTCCACGATAAATCGATCGTGAGATCGAACAAGTGGTCGTGGAACGCGCCACTGAGGTCAACGGGGCCGGTGAGGCTTCCGGAGCTCAGCGGCCGGGCCGTTCAGGCAGATCGGGCTCGGTGCCGCCGCGGGGTTGTACCCCCATCAGGGACCGAACGTGCTCGCCGGCCGTGACCTTCGACCTCGCCGAGCACCAGAGCCGAGGACACCGCCGGCCGATGAGCTGCCGGTGGTGCGTAGGCCTACCGAGCCGACTGTGATTGTCGGATCTGCCCGGGCCCGTTCGATGTGATGTAGGAACCCCAGCACAGGGCTCGGGCGACGGCGAAAGGACAGCGACGATGGCCGACAATCAGGCGACCGGCGGAACGAGACCGTTTCGATTCGGGGTCGTCGCACCCCTCAGAACTGATCTACCGGCGTGGCGTGAACAGGTGCGCCGTATCGCCGACGGCGGTTTTTCGACTCCTACTTCGTGGTCGGCGCCAACGCCGCTGATGCGCTCGCTCCTGTCGTCGCCGAGCTGACCGGACATTAACCCGTCGTTGAATTCCGTCGTGACAAACCCGCTGACGAGTCCGATAGCGCGCTGCGCAACTCCGCGCGTTAACCCCTAGGCGGCGGGCCAGGTTTCGGCTAGGAGCTTGCGGGTGTCGGCCAGGAGCTGGGGCAGGACGCGGGTCCGGCCGACGACCGGCATGAAGTTGGTGTCGCCGCCCCACCTGGGCACGACGTGCTGGTGCAGGTGGGCGGCGATGCCGGCCCCGGCGACCGAGCCGAGGTTCATCCCGATGTTGAAGCCCTGCGCGCCCGACGCCTGACGCAGGGCGGTGATCGCGCGCTTGGTGAAGTCGGCGAACTCGGCGGTCTCCTCGACCGTCAGGTCCGTGTAGTCGGCCACGTGCCGGTACGGGCAGACCAGCAGGTGACCGCTGTTGTACGGGTACAGGTTGAGCACCGCGTACACCAGCCCGCCCCGGGCGACGATCAGGCCGTCCTCGTCGCTGAGCTTCGGTGCCTCGTCGAACGGGCAGCCATCGTCTTCGCCGGGGCCTGACGGCTTGCCCTCGCCCTTGATGTAAGCCATCCGGTGCGGCGTCCACAGCCGACCGAACGCGTCGGGGACGCCCGCGAAGACCCGATCCTCGCCCATGGGCTCCGGGCCCGGGGGTTCCGAGCCTGAAGGTTCCGGGCCTGGGGGTTCCGGGTCGGGCACGGGGTTACACCTGGACGCGGTCGCGCACGGCGGTGAGGATCTCCCTGATCGCCTCGTCGACCGGAACGCCGTTCTTCTGCGACCCGTCCCGGTACCGGAACGACACGGCCTCGGCGGCCACGTCGTCGTCGCCCGCGATGAGCATGTACGGCACCTTCTGGCGCTGCGCGGTCCTGATCTTCTTCTGCATCCGGTCGTCGCTCGCGTCGACCTCGACCCGGATGTCATGCTCGCGCAGGCTCGCCGCCACCTTCTCCAGGTAGGGGACGTGCGCGTCCGAGACCGGGATGCCCACGACCTGGACCGGCGCGAGCCACGGCGGGAAGGCCCCCGCATAGTGCTCCACGAGGATGCCGAAGAAGCGCTCGATCGACCCGAACAAGGCCCGGTGGATCATGATCGGCTGCTGCCTGGTCCCGTCGGCGGCCTGGTACTCGAGCCCGAACCGCTTCGGGAGGTTGTAGTCGACCTGGATGGTGGACAGCTGCCAGGTCCTGCCGATCGCGTCCCTGGCCTGGACGGAGATCTTCGGGCCGTAGAACGCCGCACCGCCGGGGTCGGCCACCAGTTCCAGGCCGGACTCCTCAGCCGCCTGCCGGAGCTGCTCGGTGGCGTGCTCCCAGTCCTCGATGCTGCCGACCCACTTCTCTTTCTCGTCGTCCCTGGTGGACAGCTCCAGGTAGAAGTCGTTCAGGCCGTAGTCACGCAGCAAGTCGAGGACGAAGGTGAGCAGCCGCCTGAGCTCGGTGCCGACCTGCTCCCTGGTCAGGAAGATGTGCGCGTCGTCCATGGTGAGGCCGCGGACCCTGGTCAGGCCGTGCACCACCCCCGACTTCTCGTACCGGTAGACGGTGCCGAACTCGAACAACGGCAGCGGCAGCTCGCGGTAGGACCGTCCGCGGGATCGATAGATCAGGATGTGCATCGGGCAGTTCATCGGCTTGAGGTAGTACCTGGCGCCCTCCAGCTCCATGGGCGGGAAGATGCTCTCCCCGAACCAGCCCAGGTGCCCGGAGATCTCGAACAGCTCCGACTTGGTGATGTGCGGGGTATTGACGAACTCGTAGCCGGCCTCGGCGTGCCTGCGCCGCGAGTAGTCCTCGAGGATCTTCCTGACCAGGCCGCCCTTGGGGTGGAAGACGGCCAGGCCGCTGCCGATCTCGGACGGGAACGAGAAGAGATCGAGCTCAGCGCCGAGCCTGCGATGATCGCGCTTCTCGGCTTCCACCAGGAACGCCAGGTACTCGTCCTGCTTGTCTCGCGACTCCCAGGCGGTGCCGTAGATCCGCTGGAGCTGCGGGTTCTTCTCGCTGCCCCGCCAGTAGGCCCCGCCGGTGCGCATGAGCTTGAACGCCGGGATCTGCGCGGTGGTCGGGATGTGCGGGCCGCGGCACAGGTCCTTCCAGCACAGCTCGCCGCTGGCCGGGTCGAGGTTGTCGTAGATGGTCAGCTCGGCCCCGCCGACCTCGACTGCCTCCTCGGCGTCCGAGGGGCCCTTCAGCCCGATCAGCTCGAGCTTGTACGGCTCGTCGGCCAGCTCGGCGCGCGCCTCGCTGTCACTCACCACCCGCCGGGAGAAGCGCTGGCCCTGCTTGATGATCTGGCGCATCCGCGCCTCGATCGCCTTCAGGTCATCGGGGGCGAACGGCCTTTCCACGTCGAAGTCGTAGTAGAAGCCGTTCTCTACCGGGGGGCCGATGCCCAGCTTGGCGTGCGGGAACAGGTCCTGCACGGCCTGCGCCATGACGTGTGTGGTGGAGTGGCGCAGGATCGACCGGCCGGTGTCCGAGGCGATATCGATCGGCTCGACGACGTCGCCCTCGGCGAGGACACGGGCCAGGTCACGCGGCTCGCCGTTGACCCGGGCGGCGACGACGGTACCAGCGAAGCCGGGGCGTGCGAAGCCGGGGCCTGCGAGCCGGCTCCGGCCAGGGCCTGGAGCGCCGCACCCGCCGTAGTGCCAGCCTCGACCACGTGCTCGCTTCCGGCGAGGGTGATGCGAAGCTGCTGGGTGGACACGGTGTACTCCTTAAAAGGCCGGACGGGACTGGTGAGCAGATGCTACCGGTGCGCGCACGCGGAGCGCGCGCGAGTATTTCGCTCAGCCGTGGGTCCGGGCCGGCGTGACCAGCACGGCGACGCGGCGTTCCTCCACCATGGTCCGGTCGTAGGTCGGCCAGTCGTCGTGGGTTCCGCCTGCCGCGGTGAAGATCTCGCGCAGCAGCACCCGCAGGCGCTCGGCGTCCACCCCGGGCAGCGGGTCGTCGGGGCCGGCCAGGTCGACCGGGCCCTCGACCGAAGCCCACTGCCATCCGGCCCGGACGACCACGGTGGCCCGCGGCCGGGCCCGCAGGTAGGCCAGCCGGTGGGAGTCGCCGCGGGCGACCAGGCCGACGACCTGGGCTCCGGTGACCGGATGCGCCAGGACGCCCGCGTTCACCACCGACGACTGGATGGTCAGGTCCGGCCGCAGCGTCGATACCACGACGAGGCCGTGATCGCCCTGGATCAGCCGGGCGAAGTCCTCAAGTCCGCTCACCGCGCCAGCCTAACGCCCCCCGGGCGCCAGGGACCCGGCGGTGGCAAAGGACAGCTCCGTGCGGTCCTCGACGGGGTGATAGCCGAGCCGCGCGTACAGCGCGTTGCTCGTGAGGTTGGCCAGGTCGGTGAAGAGCACGACCTCGGCGGCTCCCGCGTCCAGCGCGACCTGGCTGACCGCCGCGGTAACGCCGCCCGCGTAACCGCGGCCCCGCAGCTCCGGCGGGGTGTAGACCGAGCCCACGCGGGCCATGGCGTGCACGATCCTGGTGATCCCGGCCATCGATACCGGCGAGCCGCCGGCCTCCCACACCGTCAGGCCGCCGTAGCTGAGCCGCTGGTCCACCTCGGCCGCGGGGTCCTCGGCCCCGTCTCCGATCTCGCGGAGGAAGGCCCTCGACCACTCGACGAGCAGGTGGCGGTCCCGCTCATCGGCGACCCTCGGCTCCCCCTGCGGCCCAGGATTTGGCCGAACGAGCGTGGCGAGGAGCCACAGGCGGATCCGGCGGCGCACGGTGGCAACGTCTCCGGTGCGCTGCCGCCAGGCATCGGCGAACGCCTGCGCGGCGTGCGCTTCCGCGCTGAGGCCGGATACCCGGCGGCCGGACGCGGCCAGCTCGACGGCCAGGCCGGTCACGGCCTCGCCCGGCATCGAGGTGGGGACGACCGGGAAGCCCGGCGTGTGCAGGAACGCCCCGACGACCGGGCCGGGGCTGCCGGCCGGACCGGGCCGCCACCAGCCGAGCAGGGGCCCGTCACCCGAAGGGGGTGCTGGGCGTCCTGGCGGTCGGGTTGCCGCTGCGACCCGGAGGTTCTCGGTCACGGACAGCAGGACGGTGTTCCGCACCGGATCCGCGCGCAGGAAATCCCCGGCCTCGGGCAGAAACTCCTCGACGGCCTGCGTGGTGAACCAGCTCACGCGGCCATGGTGTCACGGCCCTCTTAGAGGCCGAAGACCTCCTCGGCGATGCCCTGGAAGAACGCCTGCTTGGCGGCGGCGTCGATCGGGAGCTGGTCCTGCATGGTTACTTCCTCGGGCACGTACTGGTACGGGTAGTCCATCGCGTACATCACCCGGTCGGGCCCGAGCACCTCGCGACAGAACATGATGGCCGGCGCCCAGGGCATGCCGCTGGTCGTCACCCAGACGTTCGACCGCAGGTAGTCACTGGGCCGGCGCTGGAGCGGCTTCATGGATTCGTACCGCCCGGCCGCCACCTGCGCCGCGTGCATGAAGTCCAGTCGGTACAGCCAGAACGGCAGCGCCTCCCCCAGGTGCCCGACGACCAGCCGGAGCCTGGGGAACCGGTCGAAGACCCCGGCCGTGATGATCCGCAGCAGGTGCATCCCCGTCTCGACGGCGAACCCGTAGATCGCGCTGTCCAGGCCGGCCTCCAGGAGCGGGCCGATCATGCTCTTAGGCGGGGTGTTCGGGTGCAGGTAGACGGGCGTGTCCAGGGCCTCGGCGGCCTCGAGGATCGGCCAGAACTTCGGGTTGTCGAGGTACTCGCCCTGGGTGTGCGAGTTGATGATGACGCCCTTGAAGCCGAGGTCGTGTACGCCGCGCGCGATCTCGGCGGCCGCGCCCTCCGGGTCCTGCGGCGCCACCGCGGTCAGGCCGCTGAACCGGTCGGGGTGACGCCGGCACGCCTCGGCCAGCTGGTCATTGGCCAGCGTCGCCATCGCGACGGCCCGGTCCCGGTCCAGGATCTGGGTGCCGGGGCAGGTCAGCGAGATGACCTGCCGGTCGATGCCCGCGGCGTCCATGTCGGCGATGCGCAGTTCGCCCAGGTCCTGCAGGCGGGCCAGGATCGCCGCCGGGCGGGGAGCGGTGCTCAGCATGAAGAAGCCCTGCAGGCTGACGAAGCCCGGGTCATCGACGGTCCCGTTGGTCAGCATGGTCTGCCACATCGAGACGAGCTCGGGCGGCGCGAAGGCCTCCTCGGTCGCGATCCGCAGGTAACCGACGCCAGAGTCCATGCGCCCACTCTCCGCCATGGATAGGGGCGGCCGCCAGTGCGACGACCGCCCCTATCGTCATCTGACCGTGCGGGACTTACCCCGCCGGCGGCGTCATCACCGAGAAGATGGCGCCGTGGTCGTCGGTGACGGTACCCATCCGGCCGTAGGGGGTGTCCTCGGCGGGGCGCACGACGCTCCCGCCGAGCTCGACGGCCTTGGCCATCGCGGCGTCGGTGTTCTCCACCATGAAGTACGCACCCCAGGCGGCGGGCACCTCGGCAGGCGTCCCCTCGGGGTACTCGCCGATCCCGCCGACCTCGTGCCCGTCGAGCATGAGCATCGCGTACTTGAAGCCGTCGCCGCTCATGTCCTGGTAGTCATAGCCGAACACGTCGTGGTAGAAGGCCTTGCTGCCCTTCGAAGTCCCGGCTCATGTCCTCGTTCCAGGTCAGCGCGCCCGGCTCGTTGGCCACGCCGATCCCGGTCGTGTTCCGGCCCTGCCAGAGCCCGAACGCCGCGCCGGCGGAGTCCATGGCGATGGCCATCCGGCCCTCTTCCATGACGTCCATCGGCTCGGCCAGCAGCTGGCCGCCAGCGCCCTTGATCTTGGCCGCGGTCGCGTCGGCGTCTTCCGTGGCGAGGTAGGTCGTCCACGCCGACGGCATCTCCGCGGGACCCATCTTGGGGCCGATGCCGGCCACGATCTTGCCGTCCTGGTGAGCGATGGCATAGCCGCCGACCTCCGGCCCGCCGACCTGGATGTCCCAGCCGAACAGGGCTTCGTAGAACGCGACCGCCTTCGGTACGTCATCGACGCTGACATCCACCCAGCAAGGCGTACCGGCAGGCCACCGCGTATCGCGCGTTACCACTTGGGTACCTCCCATGATTGTAGTTTTACCGCCGACGCTAACACAGCGTGATCCTGGCCGGGCCTCTTACACTGGGCGTTCATGTACGCGAAGACGAACCTGGGCGCCGGGCGGCTGACCGCACGGCGCAGGCGGATCCTGGCTATCGTCGGCGCTTGCGTGATCCTGGCCCTGGCCGGCCTGGGGATCTGGGGAGCCCTGGCGCCCGACACGTACGCGGGCTCCGGCCACGGGTGCGTCAGCGTCACCGTGCCCAGTTCGACCGGCGGGGCGACCCTGCACTACTGCGGCCCGGAAGCCCGGTCGTTCTGCCGGGGGGCGTTCCGGTCGCAGGACCAGATCTCGCTGCGTGCCCGCCCGCAGTGCGTGCTGGCCGGGCTCGGGCCTGCCGCTACAGGTCCATGACAGCTACAGGTCCATGACAGCTACAGGTCCATGACAATGGTGACCGGACCGTCGTTGACCAGGGACACCTGCATCTGCGCGCCGAAGACGCCCGTTTCCACGCGGGCACCCAGGTCGCGCAGGGCCTGAACCACGGCGTCGACGAGGGGCTCGGCCACCGGGCCCGGGGCGGCGGCCGACCAGGACGGGCGGCGGCCCTTAGACAGGTCCGCGTACAGCGTGAACTGGCTGATGACCAGGAGCGGCGCGGCCACGTCGGAGCAGGACTTCTCGCCGTCGAGGATACGCAGGCCCCACAGCTTGGCGGCGAGCCTCGCGGCCTGTTCGGGGGTGTCGTCGTACGTGACGCCGACCAGGACCAGCAGCCCCGGCTCGTCGATCGCCCCGACGACCTGACCGGCCACGGCCACGCTGGCCCGGCTCACCCGTTGCACCACTGCCCGCATAGGTAAGTGCTAGCCCGAGGGGACGACCCCCCGCAACCCCCCGCGTACGGCGGGGCTCTCCGCCCCCCGTACCCCCTGACCCCCGGGACCCCCGCTCCCGGTTCCCGGCATGGCGCGACGTACCGGCGGGGCGCGTGTGGCCTGGGGCGGCTACGGGGGAACACTGCGTGCATGACGATCTTCTCCGAGCACGACGGCACCAACCCGATCCTCGCCGAGGTCGTGCGGTCCGGGTTCACCGAATCACGGCACCGCGGCGCGGTCGCAGCCCTGGCCGCCGACGGGACCCAGGTCATCGGGATGGGCGGCACCGCGGTCCCTGTCTTCCCCCGATCGGCGAACAAGCCGCTGCAGGCGGTGGGCATGCTCCGCTGCCGCCTGGACCTGCACGGTGAACTGCTGGCGCTGGCCGCGGCCAGCCACTCCGGCGAGGACTTCCACGTGGACGGGGTGCGGAAGATCCTGTCGGGGGCCGGTCTGGGCGAGGACAGCCTGCGCTGCCCGGCCGCCTTTCCGCTGGACCTCGACGCCGCGCGCCGGCTGATCGCCAGCGGCGGCGAGCCATCCAGGATCCGGATGAACTGCTCGGGCAAGCACGCGGCGATGCTGGCCACCTGCGTGATGAACGGCTGGCCGACGGAGAGCTACCTGGCCCAGGGTCATCCGCTTCAGCGGGAGATCCTGGGCACGGTGCAGGAACTGGCCGGCGAGCGGGTGACCGCGACCGGAGTGGACGGCTGCGGGGCGCCGCTGTTCGCGCTGACGCTGGCCGGGCTGGCGCGCGCCTTCCGGGCGATGGTGCTCGCGGCCCCGGGCACGCCGGAGCGCAGGGTGGCCGATGCGATGCTTGCGTACCCGGAGTGGATCAGCGGTACGAACCGCGACGAGCGCCTGCTGATGGACGCTGTGCCCGATCTGCTGATCAAGGGCGGCGCCGAGGGCGTAGCCGGGTTCGCGTTCACGGACGGACGGGCGGGAGCCGTCAAGATCGACGACGGGATGGGGCGGGGCCGGATTCCGGTCGTGGTGGCCGCGCTGCGCCTACTCGGGGCCGTCGTCCCCGACGAATTCGCGACCGTCCCCGTCACCGGCGGTGACACCGTGGTCGGTGAGGTCCGGGCGGTAGGGCCCTAGGAATGACGGGGAACCGCCTTAGGATGGCGCGGTGAGCAAGAAGACCGGGCAGCGGCGCAGCGGGGCCGCCAGGAAGACACCGGCGACCGTCAGGGCGGCCGGCGCGCGCAGTACCGCGGCGACCACGACGGCGCGCGGGGACGCGCAAGGCTGGGCCAGCAGTCAGGCGGGTACGGGCGGGCGGGCCACAGGCGCCGGCGACGAGGCCGCGGTCGTCGAGCGGCTCCTCGGCCGGCTGCTGACCGCGGTCTCGGCGGGCGACCCGCTTAAGGCCGAGCTCGAGACCGCCGCCTTCATGGCCATCCCTCACGCCATGGGGAAGGCCAGCCCCAAGGAAGTCGAGGACTTCATCGCCAACGTCTTGGTGGACGGCGCCGTCACGATGCGGACGCCGGACGGTGCCGCGCTGCTGCGGCTGCTGGCGTTGCTGGGCTCATCGGTCACCAAGCGGGCGGCCAGCCAGGGCCTGGGCCGGCTGACCCAGGCTGGCGTCTATCCGCCGGACTGGGTGACCGGGGCCGGGAAGCCAGTTCCCGGGCGGGCCTGGCGCCGGTACGACGTGTTCGGCGACGATGAGGCCGTCGCGGTGACGTTCAGCTACGGCGAAGCCGAGCACGCCATCGTGGCCCAAGTGGACCTGACCGGCCCGCCTACGGCGGTCATGGTCGGCGTGACCCCGAACCCGGCCGACGTCATCGAGGGCATGACCCGCGACGACGACGAGTTCGAGCGGGTGGAGTCGATCAGCCTGGCCGAAGCTCGCCGACGCTTGGAAGAGCCGCTGGACCGGTATGAAGCCGACCCCGTCCCCGGCAGGGGCCACGACACCGCCGTATTCCTGCCGGTCATGCGTTCCCGGGTCCGCCGGCTGCCCGCCGGCGACGGTTTGCCCGGGCCGGTGTTCACCGCGGACGACCGTAAGGCCGCCGTGGATGAATTCCTGAGCAGCCCGCTGGCCGCCGAGGCGATGGCCACGGACGAGGCGGCCACGCGGTTCTGGGCGGAGGTGCTCACCGGCTACAGCAGCCACGTGCCCGGCGAACCGCCCGGCCAGGTCGGCCCCCGCAAGCTCACGCACATACTGCTCGGCAACGTTCCGAGCATCTTCACCCTCACCCCTGGCCAGCGCCAGCACCTAGAGCCCGCCGTGACAGCGTGGACCCACTGGTCCGCCGCCCGCCGGAGCCTGGACGAGAAGGCGACCGCGCGACTGACCGAACGCCTGCCCGGGGTGTTCAGCCGGTTCGACCAGGCCTACGACGACGACGCCTCGGCTCTGGCCCGCACTTACATGGCCGACGTGGCGACCAGCGATGTCGATTTCTCCTGGCTCGCCGCCCGGGTCGGCATACGGATGTTTGCCCTGCCGATGCCGGAGCCCGGCCAGGCCAGCGAGCTTAAGGACGCCGGGGATCCGCAGGCTCGCTGGGCCATTACGGAGGCCGAGTTCGCCGACTGCACCCCGCACGCTGGCCTCTCGCGCGAGGAGTTCCTGACCGCCGTGCACCGCGTTATCTCCGAACTCTGGGACGACGACCCGCCCGAGACCTTCGCCGCGGCCAAGCTCCTGTTCTCCGAGGGCCTGGACCGGCATGACGTCATCCACGCGCTGGCCGAAAGGGCTGCCTCATCGGCCGACCGATGAGGCCGGCGGCGCTCCGCCGTTCTATTCGCTAGTAAGTACACGCGAGAGGAAGGCAGGGGCGATGAGCTACGCAAGCGTGAACGGCGTTGACCTGTATTACGAAGAGCACGGCTCGGGCCAACCGCTGGTCCTGGTGCACGGCGGCCTGGGCTCGGGCGAGATGTTCGGCCCGATCCTGCCGATGCTGGCCGAGGGCCGCCGGGTGATCATGGTCGATCTGCAGGCGCACGGCCGCACCGCCGACATCGACCGCCCGCTGCGGTACGAGTCACTCGGTGACGACCTGGCCGGGCTCATCGAGCACCTCGGCCTGGCCCAGGCGGACGTGATGGGCTGCTCTCTCGGCGCCGGGGCCGCGCTGCGCGCCGCGATCCAGCACCCCCACCTGGTGCGCCGTCTGGTGATCGTGGCTTTTCCGTGCCGGCGGGACGGCTGGCACGCGGAGAGCCTAGCCGGGATGGAGCAGATGGGCCCGCACCTCGCCGAGCCGATGAAGCAGTCCCCGCCGTACGAGATTTATTCTCGCGTCGCGCCCCGGCCGCAGGACTGGCCGGTGCTGCTGAGCAAGACCGGCGACTTGCTGCGGCGGGACTACGACTGGTCTGGGGAACTCGGGAAGATCAGCGCGCCCATCATGCTGGTCTTCGCCGACGCCGACTCCGTCCGCCCGGCGCACATCGCCGAGTTCTACGCCCTGGTCGGTGGCGGGCTCCGCGACGCCAACTGGGACGGCTCGGCTCGCTCGGTCGCACGCCTGGCGGTAATACCCGGCTACACGCACTACGACGTCATCACCGCGCCCGGCGTGCCGGCCGCGGTCATACCGTTCCTTGACGCGCCGTCGCTGGAGCCACCGCCGCCGTTCGGCCAGTGAGCGGCCTCCGTCACCGCCAGCCGTGCGGGTCGTCAGGCGCGTCGCCCCACGGCGATGGAGGGCGATAACCGGACGATCCCGCCCGGTCGGCCTGATCTTGGCTCGCTTGGGCCGACGGCCGGAGGATCACGGGAGCGGCCGGCGGCTGCTGGGCTGGGGGCCGCAAGTTCAAAGGGGCGGCCGGCCGCTGGGCCGAGGGCCGCAGGCTCACGGGAGCGGCCGGTGGCCGTGGGCCCGGGCGGTTGTGCCTCGTCCGGGCGCGGACCCGGTGGCCGGGGCCGGCCGGGTGCCGCGGCGTGACATCCCTAGCACCAGCAGCATCACGGCCCAGAACATGCCGATGGCCGCGACCGCGACGATCGCCATTTGCGGCACGGTCATCCTGGCGGCGGGTCCCGCCGCGTACACCATCCACATACCCTCATCCACGCGCGGCCGGTCGGCCCGGCTCGAACGCCGGCCGACACGCAAGAGTGTCGTAATGATTACAAATAGTGATGAGATGCGGCCTGAGCCTGAGGACGGCTGGGCTCGAGAGCGGATCGACGCGCAGCACGTTGGTCTATTACCGGCCGCGGTGGGTGCGGCCTGGGCCTTAGGACGCCGGGCTCGAAAACCTACCGACAGGCCAGACGGTGGTTATTGGCGAGCGTGATGGGGTGCGGCCTGGGCTGGGAGGTGCGGGTCGCGCTCTGGGGTGCCGGGCGAGCCGGCGAGCTGGCTGCTCAGGCTGGACAGGAGCTGGCCGATGGTGAGGCTGCCGGGGGCGCTGGCGGACGGGCTCCGGGACGGGCGCGGCGGCGCGAGCGTGGCGTGTAGCTCCGCGAGCCGTCGGGCGGCTTGCTGCCTGGCCCGGTGCGCGTCGGCCGTGGCCTGCGCGTAGGCCTCCTGGTAGGCCAGGGTCCAGTGCTGCTCGCTGGCCGCCCCCGAATCTGCTGGCGGCGCGGCGAAGGCCGGCGGCGGACGCCGGTCGGTACCGATCCTGACCCCGTACCTGGACGCGGTATGAGCCTGCTCGTCCAGCACGCCGTCGATCCTGGCCAGTTCCGTCGCGAGAGCATCGACGATGGTTGCGGCCTGGTAGACGACGCCGGCCAGCGGGCCGGTCGGGCCTGGGTCCCTGGCTTGTTCTGCTTGCTTGTCGGGAGCGTGCAGGCCAGCGGCGATGACCGGAACGCAGCCGTACAGCGTCGCCGCGAGCACCTGTACACCATCGAGACCGCCGCCCAGCCAGTCCGCGGCGGACGCGGCCCGCAAGGGCCCGGATCTGATCATGACCGCATCCTCGGCGGCCGCACCGGACGTCAGTACCCGGAGTCCGCGGCTCACCTCGCGCCGCCTGCCGACCGCGCAGCGACGCCGTCCGGCGGGCGGGTACCAGGCCAATGCGCTGGCCGGATGGCCCGTTGCTGGCCCTGCTCGTCCGGCATCCCGCGCATGCCCGTCCCCACTCCAGCCTCACAAAGATGCTGTCGCCGCTCCTACTCACTAGTACGACAGCCTGTCCCCTCCGGTTCGACGCAGGTAATCACGTTTTCAGCGGTTTGTCGGCTCGTCGTCCTCGGACACGACCGCGCACAGCCTGGCCAGCGCCGTGGTGTAGGCGTGCTCGGGCGGACGGCCGTAACCGATCACGAGACCGGCCCGGTCGCCGCCTGCGGCGGGACCCGCTCCGTCGGCGCGGTAGCTGTCCAGTCCGGTCAGGGCCAGGCCGTGCCCGGCGGCTCTGGTGATGACGCGCCGCTCGGTGTCCGTCGTCGGCAGCTCGAGTACGGCGTGCAGGCCGGCGGCGATCCCGGTGACGTGCCGGTGCTGGCGGCCGAGCGCGGTGACCAGACGGTCACGGCGGCGCCGGTAGGCAAGCCTGGCCCGGCGGACCTGCCGGTCGTAGCCGCCCGAGGCGATGAACTCGGCCAGCGTGAGCTGGTCCAGCGCGGACGGACCGGCGGCGAGCTGGGCCGCCACGGCGTCCAGCAGGTGCGGCGGGACGACCAGCCAGCCGAGCCGCAGGCTCGGGGCCAGGCTCTTGCTCGCCGTGCCCGCGTAAACGACACGATCGGGCGCGAGCGCCTGCAGGGCGCCGACGGGCTGCCGGTCGTAACGGAACTCCCCGTCGTAGTCGTCCTCGATTACCACCCCGCCCCACCGCGCGGCCTCCCGGCGGCGCCGCGGGTGCAGGGTCACGCCCAGTGGGAACTGGTGAGCCGGGGTCAGCAACACCGCGTCGGCCGCGCCCGCCTCGCCGAGGTCGGCCCCGCTGCCGTCGACGGGCAGCGGCCGCAGGCGCAGCCCCTGGGCCAGGGCGATGTTGCGGTGGGCCTGGTGACCGTACGCCTCGACGGCCAGCGTGCTGGCGCCGCGGGCGCGCAGCGCCCGGCAGGTGACCGCCAGGCCGTGGGCGAAACCCGCGCAGATCACGATGTGCCCCGGATCGGTGACGACGCCGCGCGCTCGCGCGAGGTAGCCCGCCAGGACCTCCCGCAGCTGCGGGAGGCCACGCGGGTCCGGGTAGTCGAGCAGCCGGTCGGGAGCGGCGGCCAGGACCCGGCGGGCGGTGGCCAGCCAGGCGCGGCGCGGGAACGCCGACAGGTCCGGCACCCCGGCCCGCAGGTCGAAGCGGGGCACGGCGGTCTCGGGGTGCGCCGCCTCGTCCAGGTCCGGGCCGGTGGCGGCGCGGCGTTCGGCGACGGAGGTGCCCGAGCCGGTCCGGGCGGTCAGCCATCCCTCGGCCACGAGCTGGCTGTAGACCTCGGCGACGGTGTTGCGGGCCACGCCGAGATCTGCGGCCAGCGCCCGCGACGAGGGCAGCCTGGTCCCGGCGCCGAGCCGGCCGGCCCGGATGGCGTCGCGCAGGGCGGTCTCCAGGCCGAGGCGGACGCGATGGCCGGACAGGTCCAGGTGCAGGTCGAGGCCGCCGACCGTGGCTGTCCTCGCTCCCCCGGCCCTGGCTTCGTCGGAGGCATTGGCCCATGTTTCTGACATAGAAGTGGACCTTACCTTGGGGCCGCTTATCCTCGTAGGGTCGAAGACATGACAGTGACAAGCGACACCACGCAGATACCGGTCCGGCTCGACTTCGACGCCTTCGCGGCGGGCTTCGCCCGGGCGATGGCGCACCTGGACCAGGCCGCGACCAAGGAACTCGACAAGGCCGAGATCGATCCCAGGCTGCGCGAACTGATCCGCATCCGGGCCTCGCAGCTCAACGGCTGCGCCTACTGCATCGACATGCACACCAAGGACGCGCGGGCGATCGGCGAGACCGAGCAGCGCATCTACGGGCTGTCCGCCTGGGCCGAGACACCGTACTTCACCGCCCGCGAGCGCGCCGCGCTGGCGTTCACCGAGGCGGTGACGCTGCTGGCCGACACGCACGTCCCCGATCAGGCCTACCGGGAGGTGGCCGCCGAGTTCAGCGAGCAGGAGATCGCCGCGCTGGTCAGCCTGATCGTCACCATCAACGCCTGGAACGCGATCGGCGTCAGCACCCGGGCCTGGACCCCGGGTTCGTACGAGCCGTGACGGCTACCGCCTCTCCGCCTCCGCGCTGGGGTGACCTCGGGAGGGGCGGGGGGCCCCGCGAGGGATCGGCCGCGGAGGGGCGGGGCCTCCGCGAGGGGTCAGGTGCGGAGGGGGGCGGAGTGCGGGCGCCAGTTGGGCTGCGGGTGGCCGGGCAGCTCGGTGCGTCCGCCGGCCCACAACAGTGCCGTCCAGGGGTCGACGTCGAGCGGGCCGGACGGTGCCTGCGGGTAGAGCCGGGCGAACACCCGGCGGCACACGTCGCGCGGCGGCTCCAGGGTCAGGCCGAAGCCCTGCGCGATGTCGTTGCCGTGCAGGAGCGCCTCGTTGCAGCCCAGCGCGGCGAAGCCCTCGGGGTCGGCCATCCCGCCCGGGTGAAAGGCGCGGACGTGCGCCGGCGACGTGCGCACCATCGAGGCCAGGACGCGCCCGCCGGTGACCGCGAACTCCAGCACCTCGGCCGGGGACGCGTCCTTTTCCGCCGAGGCCACGGCGCGCACGTACCTAGCGGTGGGCTGGACAGCGAGCTGCCAGGCGTACGACAGGAGGCAGTCGCCGATATGTTCGGCCGTGTGCCAGCAGTCCCACTCCAGGGTGCCCGCCCGCACCGACCAGTCCCGATCGGTCACCGGCAACAGGCCGCTGACTACGCACGAGATCGCATTTTCAAGATCACTGGCGGTTACGGTCATGATGGTTCGAGCCTACGGTCATCGACGGGCAGACACGAGCGGTTAGCCAGTAGTGACGCCGATCGGTGCGTTCCGGTCAGATCTGTCCGGAATGTCGCGCGGCGGGACGGTCAGCGGCGGTATTCGTCGTGGCGGCCCGGACGAGACGATGATGACCATCGAGCACGAACAGCTTCCGCCCGAGCGGGTGGATGACCACGGGAACGGGTGGGCCGCGATCGCGGTCCAGATGGGCGACGCCCTCGCGGCACGGTAGGTCCGCCCTCGCGGCGCGGTGGGGTGCGCGCCGGCCTTCGCGGTGGGGGTGCGGGCCCGCGCTGGCCGCAGACCGGTTCCCGCGGACGGTAACGTGAAACCCGAACGGCGAGAAACGGTCGGGCACCTGTCACCGTTATCCGGTTTAGGTCATGGCGCCGCCGACCGACTGAGCTGCCTGGTTCTTGCCGGTCCCGCTGCTGTCTTCGGTTACCTTTACCGCAATGAGCAGCGCGGCCGTCGAGCCGGGCCCGGTGGCGATCCTGGTTGCCCTTTCGCGCGGAGGTGGGCGGTGAGCGATGACAAGCATCGCGAACTCGCCGACTGCTATGCCGCCGAAGCGCGTGACCTGTTCGGGTACGCCTGCATCCTGGCCCGGGGAGTTCAGGCGCAGGCCGGCGATCTCGTCCAGGGGGCCTTTGAAGCCGCGAGCCGGGCCTGGCCGGTCGTGCGGGGCCTGAACGACGAGCAGCGCTGCGCCTGGCTGCGCGGCACGCTGGTGACCAGCGCGATCAGCGGGTTCCACCGTGAGGCCACGCTGCCCGAGCGGCTGCCCCACCTGGAGGGCTGCCGTCGCAAGACGCAGGCCGAGCCCGTCGAGCAGGCACTCCCCGCGGACGTGCTGGACCGATGCTGGCGGACCATCCAGGACCTGCCGGAATGGCCCCATGCGGTGGCCCTGCTGCGCTGGCATCTGGACATGAAAGAGGTCGAGATCACCGCGGCGCTGGGCAAGGCCGACCAGACGGTGAGCCGAGACCTGGACCGGGCGCGGCAGAGGTTGATCGCGGAGCTCGAGCCTGACCACCAGGACCCTGGTGATCCGGATGACGACCCTGACCACGACGTGCTGCTCTCCCGCCTGTACCAGCAGGTCACCGCCCGGGAGGAGGCCCGGTTCAGCGAGGACTACGACCTCGTGGCCGGCCTGGAGCGGTATCAGACCTGGCTGCGGGAGGAGCGCAGCGCGGACGATGCGGTCTATGCGCTGTACGCCGAGCACTACAAGTCGCTGGTGCGGCTGGCCGCCATGCTCGTGCGGGACACGCCCACCGCCGAGGAAGTGGTGCAGGACGCGTTCGTGGCGATGCACGGAGGCTGGCAGCGGCTGGAAGACACCGACAAGGCGCTCGCCTACCTGCGGCAGGCCGTGGTGAACAAGTCGCGTTCGGTCCTGCGGCACCGGGTCGTAGTCGAGAAGAATCTCCAGAACGCGCCGCCGGATATGCCGAGCGCCGAGCACGGGGCCTTCGCGATGCTCGAGCGGGACGCGGTGATAAAGGCGCTCCGCAAGCTGCCAGAACGGCAGCGCGAGGCGATCGTCCTGCGGTACTACGCGGACCTATCGGAAGCCGACATAGCGGCGACGATGAGGATCAGCCGCGGTGCGGTGAAGAGTCACACCGCGCGCGGCATGTCGGCCCTGCGCACCGCCCTGGAGGAAGAGGACAAGGACTGAGGGCGGGCCGCGAGAGCGCCGGTGCTACCGCGTGCTGGTGTCTCTGAGCCACGCGGGACCAGCGGGGTTACCGGGAGAGGCGCCACCACCGTTCGGAATAATGGGTTCCTCCTTTGAATTTAGTATGGGCACTATGCCCGCCTCGGAAGAGACAATCCGTTCCGCGATCATCACCGTCGATGATGACCCGGGCGTGTCCCGCGCGGTAGCGCGCGACCTGCGGCGCCGGTACGGCGAGCAGCACCGGATCGTGCGGGCCGAGTCGGCCGCGGCGGGGCTGGACGCGCTGCGGCAGATGAAGCTGCGCGGCGAGCAGGTCGCGGTGATCCTGGCCGACTACCGGATGCCGGAGCTGAACGGGATCGAGTTCCTCGAGCAGGCGATGGACATCTACCCCGGCGCGCGGCGGGTGCTGCTCACCGCGTACGCCGACACGGGTGCGGCGATCGACGCGATCAACGTCGTCGACCTCGACCACTACCTGCTCAAGCCGTGGGACCCGCCGGAAGAGAAGCTCTACCCCGTGGTGGACGCGCTGCTGGACGCGTGGCTGACCTCGGACCACCGGCCGGTGCCGGAGACCAAGGTGGTCGGCCACCGGTGGTCGGCGCGGTCCTCGGAGGTCCGCGAGTTCCTGGCTCGCAATCAGGTGCCGTACCGGTGGTACAACTCGGACGAGCCGGAGGGACAGCGGCTGCTCGACGCGGCTGGCGCGGACGGGCGCGCGCTGCCCGTCGTGATCACGCAGGACGGCGACCCGCTGATCGAGCCGACCGACGCCGAGCTGGCCGCCCGGGTCGGGCTGGCGACGACGCCGTCCAAGGACTTCTACGACCTGATCGTCATCGGCGGCGGGCCTGCGGGGCTGGGCGCGGCGGTGTACGGCGCTTCTGAGGGGCTGCGCACCGTGCTGGTGGAGCGAACCGCGACCGGCGGGCAGGCCGGGCAGAGCTCGCGGATCGAGAACTACCTGGGCTTCCCCGACGGGGTGTCCGGGGCGCAGTTGACCGACCGGGCCCGACGGCAGGCGACGAAGTTCGGCGCCGAGGTGCTCACCACCCGCGATGTGGTCGGCCTGGAGGTACGCGGCTCGGCCCGGCGGGTCAGGTTCGCCGATGATTCGTTCATCGATGCGCACACCGTCATCCTGGCCACCGGCGTGTCCTACACGATGCTGGACGTGCCGGGGCTGAGCGAGCTGACCGGGCGCGGGGTGTACTACGGTTCGGCGCTGACGGAGGCGTCGGCGTGCCTCGGGCAGGACGTCTACGTCGTGGGCGGCGCGAACTCGGCCGGGCAGGCGGCGGTCTACCTGTCGCGGCACGCGAAGTCGGTGACGATCCTGGTCCGGGGGTCGTCGCTGGAGAAGTCGATGTCGTACTACCTGATCAGGCAGATCGCCGACATCGGTAACGTCCGCGTGCGCACCTGCACCGAGGTCATCGGGGCCGAGGGCGACGGGCACCTTGAGCGGCTGACGCTGCGGGACACGGCGAACGGGTCGACCGAGACGGTCGACGCGCAGCTCCTGTTCCTGTTCATCGGGGGGGCGCCGCTGACCGACTGGCTGGGTGACGTCGTGGTCCGGGACGCGCGGGGTTTCGTCGTCGCGGGGCCCGACCTGTCCGTGGCGGGCGAGCGCCTGCCCGGCTGGGAGCTCGACCGCATGCCGTACCACCTCGAGACGAGCGTGCCGGGGGTGTTCGTGGCCGGGGACGCGCGCTCCGAGTCCGCCAAGCGGGTGGCCTCGGCCGTCGGGGAGGGGGCGCTGGCCGTCATGCTGGTGCATAGGTACCTGGAGAAGAGATGAGCGAGTCCGGTTCTGCGGGCGCCCTGCCTGTCGAGCTCGAGTGCGGCATCGACGAGTTGCGGACCCTGTTCCTGTTCGAGAAGCTGACCGACGAACAGCTCACGTGGCTGTGCGAGCGGGGGCACGTCGAGGCCTTCCCGGTGGGGGCCGTCTACGCGGAGGGCGACGCCGCCACCTGCCTGTACATCCTGCTCGAGGGGACCGTCGTGCTGTCACGGCGGGTCGGGACCGATGACGTGGAGGTGGGCCGGACCTCGGCCCGGGGGTCGTACGCCGGGGCGTTCCAGGCCTACTTCGGCGACAAAGTGCCGCAGACCTACAACAGCTCGCTGCGGGTGGCGGCGCCGTCCCAGTTCTTCGTGCTGGACGCCGATGCGTTCGCCGAGATGATGAACGAATGGTTCCCGATGGCGGTGCACCTGCTGGAGGGTGCGTTCTTCGGCAGCAAGAACTGGGCGCAGGAGATCGGGCAGCGGGAGCGGCTGCTGGCGCTCGGCTCGCTGTCGGCCGGGCTGACCCACGAGCTGAACAACCCGGCCGCCGCCGCGGTCCGTGCTACGGCGGCGCTGCGCGAGCGGGTCGCCGGGATGCGCCACAAGCTGGGCATGATCGCGGCCGGGCCGTGGGATCGGACCACCCTGGAGACGCTGATCCGGCTCCAGGAAGAGGCGGCCGAGCGGGTGCCGAAGGCGCTCGCGCTGACCCCGCTCGAGGAATCGGACCGGGAGGATGCCCTCACCGACTGGCTCGACGACCGCGGCGTGCACGCTGGCTGGGAGCTGGCCCCGATGTTCGTTTCGGCCGGGCTGGACGTCGCCTGGCTCGATCACGTCGAGGCCACGGTGGATCCCGAGTGCCTCGAGGGCGCGCTGCGGTGGCTGGGCTACACCGTCGAGACCGAACTGCTGATGAACGAGATCGAGGACTCCACCATCCGGATCTCCACCCTGGTCGGCGCGGCCAAGCAGTACTCCCAGCTGGACCGGGCGCCGTACCAGGTCGTTGACGTGCACGAACTGCTGGACAGCACGCTGCTGATGCTGTCAGGGAAGATTCCGCCCGGGATCAGCGTGGTCAAGTCTTACTACGCCGGGCTCCCCCGCATCCCCGCCTACGCGGCCGAGCTGAACCAGGTCTGGACGAACCTGATCGACAACGCGGTGTCGGCGATGGGCTCGTCGGGTGTCCTGACGGTGACTACCGGGCTGGACCGGGACCGGGATCAGGTGTTCGTGGAGTTCGGGGACACCGGGCCCGGGGTGCCTCCTGAACTGAAGGAGCGGATCTTCGAGCCGTTCTTCACCACCAAGCCGGTCGGCGAGGGGACCGGGCTGGGTCTGGACATCTCGTGGCGCATCGTGGTGAACAAGCACCACGGGGCCATCACGCTGG
Source organism: uncultured Actinomycetes bacterium (assembly GCA_963795795.1). GTDB lineage: Bacteria > Actinomycetota > Actinomycetes > Streptosporangiales > Streptosporangiaceae > Palsa-504. The sequence goes on from CAWCJS010000018.1 coordinate 41,420, forward strand.
AATCGGCACCGGGCTCTACGCGTTTCCGGGTGCGGCTGCCGATCACGCAGCTCACGGAGCAAGAGGAGAGCTGAATGACTTCGATTCCGGGCATTGACCCGTCCGTGCCGCCGAGCGGGACCGGGTGCGTGGAGTGCGATGCCGCCGGGGGCTGGTGGGTCCACCTGCGCCGCTGCGCCCAGTGCGGGCACATCGGCTGCTGCGACACCTCGCCTTCGCAGCACGCCTCCGCCCACGCGGCGGCCACCGGGCACCCGTTCATCCGGAGTTTCGAGCCGGGTGAGGACTGGTTCTGGAACTTTGAGACCAAGGAAGCCTACGACGGCCCGGAACTCGCGCCGCCGCAGCACCATCCGCTCGACCAGCCCGTGCCCGGGCCCGCCGGGCGCGTCCCGCGGGACTGGCGCTTCCACGTGCATTAGCGGGTCCGGGCCTCTTATTGTCGCTCGGCGGTTCGTTGGGGGCGACTGGTCTGGGTGGTGAAATCAGGGTCGCAATCAGGGTCTTCCCCGATGTCTGGGCCGGGTTGGTGGCGGCACGCTGGGGTCATGACCAGGCCAACCCCGTCCAGTCCGCCCCGGTCGCACGGTCTTGTCCCGCGGTTCCGCTACGGCTACACCGACCAGCATCTCCGGGTCTCCGACGCCGAGCGCGCCGAGGTGGCCGATCGCCTGGCCGGGCACTTCGGCGAGGGCCGGCTCACTCAGGCTGAGTTTGACGAGCGCGCCGGCCAGGCGATGAACGCCAAGACCCGCGGGGACCTGCGCGGGCTGTTCGATGACCTGCCGGATCCTTGGCCTTCGGCGGATGCCGGGGTGTCGGCGCGCGGTGCCGCGCGCTCTGTCACTTCTTTGCGCCCGGCGGTCCACCCCTTGGTCCTCGTCCTGCTCGTGGTGGTCATCACCGCGGCCGGTACGGCCGGGGAGGCGGTCTTCGGGCACGTGGCCGGGCTGAAGACCTGGCTGATGGTGGGGATCATCACCGCAATCGTCGTGTACGCGGGCGGGATGCTGAGCCGCTCCCGCGCCACGCGCGACAAGTAGGCCCGAGCTTCTTTGCCGCGGCAGGTCCCGACGCTGAGGTAACGTTTCATCGCCCTGACCGACCAAGGAGGCGGCGATGGAGCCTGACGGGAACGCGCAGGTGGCCGTGTTCGTGGACTTCGAGAACCTCGTGCTCGGCGCGGTTAAGGAACTGCCCGGCCAGGCGAACCCGGCGCCCTACGAGGCGCTGACCAGGCTGTGCCGCGGATACGGCAATGCCTCGGTGCGCCGCGCCTACGCGGACTGGGCCGATCCGCGGTTCGGCAGCCACCAGGAAGACCTGGCCATGAACGGCGTGGACCTGATCCAGGTCGCGCGGGTCGGCATCCAGAACAAGAACGCCGCCGACATCAGGATGGCCGTCGACGCCATGGAGACCCTGATCGTCCACCCGGAGGTCAGCGTGTTCATCCTGGTCAGCGGCGACGGCGACTATTCGCCGCTGGTGCAGCGGCTACGGGAGTTCGGCAAGTGGGTGGTGGGGGTCGGAACCGAGGCCAACGCCAGCCGCAAGCTGGTCGCGGTGTGCTCGGAGTACAAGTACTGGGGCACGCTGGTCGCCGAGGTCGAGCCCGCCGCGCGCCCGGCCGCCGCGTTCGACGTCGGCGACGGCGAACAGCTGCTGATTCGCGCCTTCGAGGAGTCGGGCTCCGAGACGATGACCGCCGGCGGTCTCAAGAGCAAGATGCTCGCGCTGGATCCGTCGTTCGACGAGCACAACTACGGCGCCCGGAGCTTTCGCGCCTTCCTGACCCTGCTCCCGAAGCGGGTCCAGATCGCCGAGGCGGGCGGACCCGACATCACCGTCAAGCTGGTCGATCCCCCGGCCGCGAGACCGGCCCGGACGCGGACCCGCAAGTAATCGTTCTACCGGCGCGTCCCGGCGTATATCTCGCCTCGGCTGACTTTTGTTGCGCGCGCTTCCAGCCGGAACCTGTGTTGTCTATTAACTATTAAGGGCTTTATTTAGTCGCGCGGGGATACTGTTAAGGATGTTCAGGACGGTCTAGCATCGGACTGCGGATTAGGTTTTGCTTGGTCGGATCAGAAGTGAACAATGGGCCATTTCATCGCGCTACGGCCAACCTGGGTTACCACCGAATAAGGTCAATGTGAAGACTGGTTCTCCGGTCGCGCGGATGCAATAGTGAGCATGTTCCAGGTCCGCCGGCTGGCGAACGTGGTCCAGTTGGCGGGCAACACTCCGACGGCGTAAGGAGCTGCATGCTAACTCTTCGACGTGTTCTCACAGCCGGCCTCACGATAGGCGGGCTGGTCGCGTTCAGCCTGGTACCGGCCACCCCGTCGCTGGCCGCTGGTGGGCTGGTCTACACGGTGGCCAGCACCTCGGCCAACGAGGAATTCCTCTACTGCGCCAGCTATACCCCTGGGCCATGCACGTCCGAAGGGCACAACCAGATGTATGTTCTTCTGGGCCTGAACAACTCGAACGTGAACGCGACCGTCGATTACGAACTGGTCAATGGGACGGCCCAGGTCGGCGTCAACTTCTACGGGCCATCGACGGGCGAGGAGACGATCTCGGGCGGTGGCGGCCTGATCGACGTACCGATGATGATTTCCGGCCAGACCACGCCGCTGACCTTTACGATCAAGCTAACCAGCGCTAGCCCGTCCGGGAATATCAGCTCCGTGGGCACCGAAACCATCCTGCCCGGCAACGAGATTCCCTCGGATTGTTCGATGAACCTGGTCAGCACCGAGTCGCTGGCCCTTACCTGCGGCGGCCGGCCAGCTGGCCAGCAGTGGAACTTCCAGGCCATGTGCGTTCATGGCTTCTACGATCCGACCATCACCGGCAACACCGTGACGGGTGACGGTACCTCGACCGTGACGTGCTCCAGCTTCTTCTACCACGTCTGGGACACCGGCAACTTCAACGTCGTGAGCTGACTGATGAGGCGTTAGGGCGGGGCCGCCTGAAAGCGGGCCGACGCCTCAACTTAGCGCTGGAAGAGCGCGAGGTTGATGGCGTCGGCCATGGCCTGGTAACCGAGGTCGTTCGGGTGCAGGTGGTCGCCGCTGTCGAAGGCGGGCAGCAGCCGCAGCGGGTCGGCTGGGTTCCGGACCGCCTGGTCGAAGTCGATGACGCCATCGAACGCGCCGCTGGTGCGGATCCAGTGGTTGATGGCCTCGCGTTCGGCTTCGCCGGGGGCCGAGTAGTAGCCGGAGCCCTGGAACGGGGTTAGCGTGGCGCCGAAGATCTTCAGGCCCGCCGCGTGGGCGGCGGCGATCAGGCGCTCGTACCCCGCGATGATCCGCGCGACGGGCGTCAGGCTGAACCCGATGTCGTTAATCCCCTCGAGCAGGATGACGTACCGCGCCCCGGCCACGTCGGCTGTGTCGGTGAGGAACCGCACCTGCGCGCTCACCCCGAAGCGCACCGAGCCGACGAGCACCCGGTTGCCGCTGATGCCCTCGTCGACAACCGGGTGGAGCTGCCCGGCCGGGCCGGCTACGAGCCGGTCCGCTAGGTCGTCCGGCCACCGGCCGTTAGCGCCGACCGTGGACTGGTAGCCGTCGGTGATCGAATCCCCGAACGCCACGATCGTGCCGCCGGTCGCGGCACCGACCTGGACGTCGACCTCGTCGAGGAAGTACCAGTGCTGGCTGGTGGTCGTGAAGCCGGTGGCCGACCCGCTGTCGGCGTAGTCTCCGGCTGCGGAGACGTAATTCACCTGCTGGGAGTCGCTGTGATAGGTCGCAGGCCCGGTGGGTCCGCTCGTGAACAGGCTGACCGCGAGGTCGGTCTGCGCCGGGACGGTCATCCTCACCGGGTCGCTGATGGCGGAGGCGCCGGGCGGGATGGTGACTGCCATCTTCCCGGCGAAGGTGACGCGCTGGTTGGTGCCGGGGATGATGAGCGGGCCGCCCGCCGAGACGCCGATATCCACCTGACCGAACGTGACCGGCCGTCGGCCGAACTGATTGGACAGGCTGATCCGTACCGCCTGGCCTCCCACGCTGGTCCAGACGATGTCCCTGATCGTCTGGTCATTGAACCCCACCGAGGAGAAGTCATCGGGGCCCGTCAGCCTGGCCGGAGTTGCCGCCATCGGGCTCGCGGTCCAGGTAGCCACCCACTTGCAGGCGATGCCCTGAGTCCCGCACTCGGACGCCGTGCCGGCGGCTGGAAACGCCAGGGCACCGGCCAGGGCCGCGACCGTAGTCGCGCCAACCGCCAGGAGAAGAGGGTGCCTGAGGCGCATTCTCGCCCTCTCGTCCTGGTGGTGAGTCACCGTGGCGCGGGAAGGTCCGTAAGGAACATCAGCCGATCCTGACGAGGGCGGATGGCACGATGGTCACGGCGAACCGAGCGGTCAGGCGTGCCACTGCGAGCTGATGCGAGGTAGACGGCATCGGGGCTGCGATCAGTACCCCGTCATCCAGTTCGTAGCGCAACTCGTCGTCGGGCATGTTCTCCATGTCCTCGACGGTCAGCATCGATCCTGTCCAGACCAGACCTCCGGAACGGTCATAACACCCATGGTGCCCTCCGCTGGTCACGTTCGCCACCGTGCCCAGGAGGTACTCACGTTCCTGCCGTCCGCGACCAGCGCCGGCTCATCACGTAATAAATCCGTTCGTCTGGTGCCACACCTCGCAGGAAACCGCTACATAGGATGATGATTTGATCACAGTAAGTCCCAGGTTGGGAGTGTCGTGGGGTCCCTGGACCTGCCGGACCAGCCAGACGAGCCAATGCGGGCGAGGCAGGCCGACACGGACGGCCCGGAACGGAGCACGCATAGGTCGCGTGAGCTACCCGACCCTGACGAACGTGGCCGCGCCTACGAGGCGGCACGAGCGAACGTTTCCGCGGAAACGCCGGCCGAGGCTTCGCCCGGCCAGCGCCCCGACGCGTCCGACCGGCAGAGGCTACTGGGACGAGGTACCGCGGTTTCTGAAGTTGCGCGCCGAGCATGAGAAGGACTGGCGGACCAAGCGACGAGCGCCGTGGACCGTTCGGCGACCGGCTGGTCGTCCGAAGCGACGGGGGCTTCGATCTCCCCTGAACGGCATGCGCAGAGACGACGCGATCCGCGAGGTGCGCGAGCCGAGCCGACCATCTCGGCGGACTTCGCAGGCGATCGAGCGGGAGAATACGTACGGCTGCTGGCTGGAGGGCTTCAAGAACCGACTCAAAGGCGAGGACCGCCTCAAGGAGAAGGTCGCCGAGAGAGCTGGAAGGTCGTGCCGCGACAGACCGCCGGCCGAGGCTCTACGCGAGATGCCGGACGCGATCCGCTACACGTTCTGCTTCCAGCCAGAGAACTACACCAAGGGCTACTACGACATCAAGGAGCGGCTGGAAAGCCGCGGATACGAGATGTACTATCGCAGAACTACTGGACGGACCCCGAATACAAAGGGATCAACACCCGCTGGGTCACCCCGGAGGGGCAGCGCTTCGAGGTGCAGTTCCACACGCCGGAAAGCTTCCACGCCAAGCAGTACGTGACTCACTGCGCCTACGAGCGGATCCGCAATCCGGCTGACAAGGATGAGGAGCGCGGCGAACTAAAAGAGTTCCAGCGGGAGGTGTCCGCATGGATCCAGGTACCGGACGGCGCCGCGGACATTCCCGACTTCAGAAGGAAGGGTTCTAGGTGCCGGACAAGATCACGTTCTACGCCATCACGGGCGGCGACAACGGACAATCGACAACCCTCACGGGCTGGTGCGGCGGCTGGAGTTCGACGGCGACGGGTTCACCGACGAAGGCCTGCGGAAGGACTTCAGCTGGAAGTTCACGCCGGTGATCGTCGAGTGGGAGCGCGGCGACTTCGGCCAATGAACTCGTCGAGGTTAGCCACGAGCAGGCGAGAGGATCATCCAGTACTTCCGCAGCACTGGGGCCCGTACGGGCAGCCGCTGGACTCCTGAGGTGACTAGGGAGCAAGTTATGCGCGGCGCAGGGGGAATGGGTGGTCGGGCGCGGCCTGAGCGGTACTCTTGACCGCCGAGCTAGACTATTTACGACTATGGTCGACTTGATGGGTTGGTAAGCGATTAGTTCGTTTAGGGACGTTGGGTGGGGAAACGGTGGGCCTTGGGCAGCGGGGCGGCTGACGGCGGGAGGTAGCTTCGGGTGACAGGGCCGACGAGGTTCGGGACGCGGGTGGGTGAGGCCGCGGCCAGCTTCAGGTGCGCGGCTTGTGGCGAGGTGGCCGCCGTGGTCAAGGCGGTGCCGGCGGACGTTCCGGCGGATATGGGGCCGCCGCTGGGACCGCAGTCCAACCGGCGGGACGGGGTCGTCGTGGACTACTTTGGCGGGACCAAGTGGCAGGCCGCTGAGCCCGGCATTTACGCGGCCGTGCGCGCGATCGTCGACGCCGAAGAGCCGGACGCGGCCGAGCTGCGGCGGATCGACTGGGAGTTGGCGCCCTTTTATTGCCCAGAGTGCGAACAGGCGTACTGCCTCGCCGATTGGCACACGTACGTGGTGTTCGATGAGGGGTTCTACGACTGCACCATCGGTACCTGCCCGGCCGGGCACCGGCATACGGTCGACGACTGATCCTCAGCGCGGTCATTATCGGGGCGGGGACCAAAGGTCGTTCGGGCAAATGTGAAGACATGGGCGGTGCGGCGGGTCAGGGAGGCACGGGGATCATCGCGCGCTGACGGTGCGGGTGGCCTTCGGCTAGGTCCGGCAGCGGGATGGTTACCGGCTGGTCGTCCCGGGCGGCGATGACGGCCTCGTCGGCGGTCAGGTCGGCGATGAACGTGCACAGGGTGGTGGCCTGGCGGCCGGGCGCGGGATCGGCGCGGACGCCCTCCGGCAGGGAGGCGCCGGCCAGGATGCGCAGGAACCAGGCTGGTTCCGGGTCATCGGCGGGAACGGAAAGGGCGTCTAGGATCTCGCCGCGCGCCACGCTGTTGCCGCTGGACGACGCCTCGCACCCGGGGATGTACCGTCCGTGGTTCGTGTGCCATAGCAGGGGACTCGAGTCCGGGCCGACCTCGACGGCGGCGTGGTGGCCGGCGGCGGCTTCTACGCTGACGATGCGGCCGGTCCGGTCGCCGATCGTGTAGGCGAACCCGCCCGCCGAGGGGTTCGTCCGCAGGCCTTCGATGACCTGGTCCACGGTGGTGGCCGTGCGCTGCAGGCCGCGGCCCACGAAATGACGGCCGACTCCGGCTCCGGGTTCGGCGACCGGGAGGTGATCGATGGTCCACACGAGCCCGTCGGCGGTCACGGTGAACGCGTTGGTCGGCAGGAAGCCCGGATACCAGAACGCGGTGACGGTCGGCAGGCCGTCGAGGGCCAGCGTGAGCAGGGCGCACTGTCCGACGTTTTCCGGCGCGCCGTCCTCGTTGTGGCCGATGACGGAGCGCCCTCGCCGCCAGGCGAGGTCACTGCACCCGATGCCGCCGATTACATTGCCTAGGTCACCGCGGAAGTTCATCAGCGTCAGGTCGTCGAACGGGACCGCGGCGCCGTCGGCGAACGCGGCCAGTTCGGCCCAGGGTTCGGGGAAGCGGAGGATGCTGGCCTGCCGGACGGCCTGGAGGCGATCGCTGCCGGGCGGGATGGAGACGTGCTCACGGAGCCTGTCCAGCAGCGGCCACGTGCCGGTAAGCGCGGCCACCTCGTCGCGCATGTGCTCACCGAGCGCGCGGAACGCCTCTAGGTCCGGGCCGCGCAGGACGATCCAGCGCAGGCCGCCCAAGCTGTGCTCATCCAGCGAGACGCTCATGAGGTACGGCATACCCGGCGAACCGGTCGCGGCACCTAGTTGGCGATGCCGACCGTCTGCCCGAAGGTTTCGGGCTTATCTAGCACGCGGAGCATGCAGTGGGCCACGTCGGCGCGCGAGATGAACAGGCCGTGCCGAACGTTGTGGCCGTAAGCCGTCCGGTACGTGCCGGTCAGGGGCTTGTCGGTCAGCCGCACCGGCCGGATGACGGTCCAGTCCAGGTCGCTCTCGCGCAGGACGTCCTCCATCTGCGCCAGATCGGCGTAGTTCTCGCGGAACGCCCACCTGAGGATCGGGAAGGCCACGTTCCTGATCGCGAAGCCGTCGCTTGGATCGCGTTTGGGCGGTTCCGGGCGCCCGGGCGAGGGCACCGTCCCGACCGGCGCCGCACTGACTACCACGATGCGGCCTACTCCGGCCGCCTGCATGGCCTTGGTGATGGCCGCGGTCCCCCGCCAGGCGACTCCGACGTCCGCCTTCGTTCGGGCTCCGAGGCCCGACAGAACCGCGTCGGCCCCGCTGACAGCGGAGTAGAGTGCCGCCGGGTCGGGGTCCGACAGGTCGGCGGTGGCGATGCGCGCCTGGGTACTTGTTAGCTTCTTTGGATCCCTGGCTACGGCCGTGAGGTCGTGACCTGCGGCGATGGCCTGCTCAAGCGCTTGTCGGCCAATGCCACCCGTGGCTCCGAAGACCGTGAGCTTCATCGACTGCCTTCTCCCTGATTTGTCCCCCTTGTAATCTCTAGGACGGACCGCGGCCGGGGATTGTGACAGCGGGGGCTCTTTGGGTTCCGGGCGCCGGTTATGGCCAGCCGGCGCCGGGCACGTCGACTTCGGCGGCGAGAACCTGACCGCTTTGGGGCCCGACCATCTCGGAGTCGGTCATGCCCCGCCACTGCGCCGCCACGATGAACAGCGTGGTGCGGGCAGGTCCGCCGAGGACGCAGGCAAAACCACCACGGTCTAGCTCGATGGTCTGCAGCACCTTTCCGCCCTCGGCGACGCGTACGCACCGCCGGTTCGGGACGTCGGCGTACCAGACGGCGCCGTGGACGTCGGTGCAGATTCCGTCCGGAGTTCCGTCGTCGAGGTCGGCCCACGTTCGTCGGTTCGACAGACTCCCGTCTTTGTCGATGTCAAAGGCCACGAGGTTGTGCCGGTAGGAGTCCGCCACGATCAGGGTCGAGTTGTCGGCGGTCACCGTCATCCCGTTGGGGAACGCGATGTCGTCGGCCACCTGGCGCACCGTACGGTCCGCCGCTACCAGATGGACGAAACCGGGCTGGAACGGCTCTCCTGCCATCGGGTTGAAGCCGGCCCGGTTGACGTACACGTGGCCGCGCCCGTCCGCCACGATGTCGTTCCATCCTGGCTGGCCCAGATCTGCGTAGGTGATCAGGGACCCGTCGCTCTCCCGGCTCAGTAGCCGCCCTTTCGGAGAGGAGACGATCACCAAACGTCCGTCCGGCAGCCAGGCGGTGCACAGCGGCAGGGAGTCGACTCGGGCAATCACCTCGCTCTGCCCATTCAGGTCGACGGCCACCACTTCGCCTGCCGACCAATCCGAGAAGTACAGCCGGTCACCGTTCCAGCGGGGCGACTCGACCAAACCCCGGCCGGTTAGCAGCGTCCGTATCTCCGTCATCCCTATAGCCTCCCTGCCTGATGGCAGCTCGTAAGCCAGTCTCATCATCCAGACGAACGACTACCGGGCAGATCATCGGAGTGGCCGATAATCCGGGCCCTCCTGTTAATCAGGGGTATCCCGTACGGTCGTGACTACCAGGCTCCGCTGCGGGCTCGCGGGTAGCAGGCGGGGCCGCTAGCGGATGTTCTGCTTGGCCAGGAATGACGACAGAGCGGCCTCCATCGTGGCCAGGTTCGCCGCGCTGACCTGAGTGCGGATCGCGGACTGGGTGGCGAGGAAGAACTTCAGGCTGGCCGCGCATATATCCCCTTGAGCAGGCGCGAGCGTGCACGCGACCATCTGGCCGGCGGCGGCGTCCGAACCAGCCCAGGCCGTGTACAGCGCCACGGCCGGGTCGGTGCCACCGCCCGAGCCCTCGATGCGCGGGTCCTTTACCCCGGCCGGGACGAACACGACGGCCGCGTACAGGCTGGCCGTGCCGGTCGGGATCTGCCGAATCACGTCTGCCGAAGGATGCGCGCAAAAGGTGTAGCCCTGGCGGAGCGCTACGTCAGCGGCACGGACGGCGGGAATGTACGGGCAGGCCAGATCCGTGCTCGGTCCCAATCCGCCGGCGCGGAACAGCACCGTCACGATCGCAGAGCGATCTGAGAGCGGGGTGGCCGCCATACCCTCGCCGCCGTCAGCGGCCGCCAGTCCTGCCTCGCAGGCGGCAGATTTCGGGCCTATCAGGTACGCGACCTGGCCGGGCATGAACCAGGTCCCGAAGATCTGCGCGTTCGCAGGCGGCGCCAGGGATGTCGGAACGCTCAGCGTGGCCGGTGCCGCCTGCGGTGGGTACCGCAGCCCGGCGTAATCGCGCGCCGGGACGGGACACGCGGTGACCCGAACCTCAACCGAGGCCGGAGTACGCCCTACCGCTGCATCTGGCGAGCGGCCCTGGCCAAGCCGGAGACTGGCGAATACCACCAGCAGGAGCATCGTCACGGCCAGGCCAGCCCGCCGCCACCGGCGGTACCGCGCCGCAGGATGCAGCACTACATCCAGAACGGACAGCCGTCCCTCGGCGGATCGCCGCAACGCACTCACCTCCTCCGCCAACCCAGTAGACGTGCCTAGGAGGCCCACGGTTGCGCCGCGGCTAGACCTGTCCCTTGCGACAGCGCAACGCAACCAGACGGACGTGGGCGACCTGCCAACTCCCGAAGATGATCTTGGTTACCTAAAAATCTGACATACATCCCATTCGGCGTGTCGGCGGCGAAAATGTCAGAGGCGGCTGCTAGAGTTTGATTAGAAAACAGTACTGAAGATCATCTAAGACCTGGAGTTAAATCATACACCCTGTCTAAAGAGTGCCTCGGGGGAGGTGAGACAGAGCATGTGCACCATGGCGGATCCGGCCAGGGGTGGCGAGGTGCTGGCGAAGCTGCAGACTTTGGTCGGCTCCCTGGCCGATATGGACGCGGCGAGCTTGCCGGCCGAGGTGCTCGGGCAGTACATCCGGGAGCTGGTCCAGGCCGACGCGGTGGCCGCGGCGGCGCTGGCCCGGATGCTGGCCGCGTATGACGCGAAGGACGGGCACCTGGCGGACGGGCAGCGGTCGCTGGGGGCCTGGCTGGTGCACATGGCGCGGGTGACCCGGGGCCAGGCCGCCGAGTTCAAGGCGATGCGGGCCCTGCCCCGGGACCACGAGCCGCTGCTGGCCGGGCTCCGCACCCGGGCGCTCACCAAGTCCGAGGCCCTGCAGCTGGCCAAGTGGACCCGGGACATCCCGGCGGAGTTCCGGGCCCAGGCCGAGGAAATCCTCGTCGCGGCCGCCCGGGCCGGGGCGGACCTGCGGGCGCTGGCGCAGATCTGCGCGGAGATCCGGTCCCGGACCGTCCCGCCGGACCCGGACGGCCGGGATCCGGCGCTGGACCGGGGGCTGTTCCTGGACACGACCCTGGACGGGGCCGGGGTCATCCGCGGGGACCTCACCCCCGAGTGCGCCGCCATGGTGCAGGCCGTGCTGGACGCTCTGTCGGCCCCGGCCGGGGCCGGGGACCTGCGGACCCGGCCGCAGCGCTACCACGACGCGCTCGCCGAGGCGATGAAGCGGCTGCTGGCGTCCGGCCTGCTCCCGCAGCGGGCCGGGCAGCCGGTCAAGGCGCTGGTGCACATGACGTTCGCGGACTTGTGTGAGCTGGACGTGGATTCCAAGTTGCAGGAGGCGTGGATCGCCGGGTACCGGGCCCGGTGGGCCGGGCAGCGGGCCGCCGCGTCGGTCAGCACCGGGGATGGCGGGGCCTGGCTGGAGGGCGACGCGGCCCGCCGGGTGGCGTGCGACGCGATCCTCGTCCCCGTGGTCACCGGCGACCTGGACCTGGGCGCGGTGGAGCAGCTGGTCGGGCTGTGCGTGCAGTACGACCACCTGCGCCGGCAGGCCCCCGGCAGCACCGACGACCCGGACGGGTCGGACACGGACCCCGACGGCCCCGCGGACCCCGACGGCGCAGATGCCCGCGGCGGCGCGGCCGGACCCGACCCGAGCGCCACCGCCCCGGCCGGCCAGGCGGGCGGCGCCGGGCGGGCCGGGCAGGTGCTGGCCATGCTGGAGCACCAGATCCTGGCCACGGTCCTGCAGATCGTCTCCGGCCCCGGCGGCGTCGCCTCGTTCCTGCGCCGGAACCTGCTCGGCAAGGGATTGAACGGCCCGTCGCTCCCGCTGGATGTCGGCCAGACCGACGACATCCCGGTCCATCTGCGGCGGCTGGTGGCCCTGCGGGACCAGACGTGCCAGTTCCCGGGCGGGTGTGACCAGCCCGCGTCCGCGTGCGAGCCGCATCATGTGGTGCACCGCCAGGACGGCGGGCACACCAGCCTGGCGGGCCTGAAGAACTACTGTCACTGGCACCATCACGTGGTCCTGCACGAGATGGGCTGGCAGCTCATCGTCCACCCGGACGGCACTAGCGAGGTCCGCAGCCCGGACGGCAAGATCATCCGCAGCCACAGCCCGCCACCCGCATTGGGGTAGCCGACCCCGCCGGCTTACCGCCCAGGGCGGATAGGGCAACAGGACCTGGTGATGTGCCTGGCGGAAGCCCCGAGATCTCACCTCCGATGAGCTGTTGTTAACCGCGCGAACGGTCGGCAAGCGTCTCGAGCTGACCCGGCCGGTCGAGCGGGAACCGATCGAAGAGTGCTGCGCCTCGTCTTTCGCGCGTCCGCCTGCGGCAATCTCCAAGGCTGACACTTTTGTGCTGGTCGCCGAGCCCATAGTCATGCCGTCTGGGACGATTCAGGAGCAGGCTGCTCAGCCCAGGGCGGAGTCCCACATGTCGTGCTCGGTGTAGAGACGCTCTACCTCGTTCAGCTCGACCTCGGCGTCCTCGGCCTGGTCCACCGCTCGGCCGGCGACCCACCAGTCAGCGCCGGGCAGGCCTGCGGAAAGGTATGCGCGAGTGCCGGGATCATAGTGCTGGTGCGGTCGGCGGCGCTGGGCGGCAACCTCGCCATGGGCTGGTTCCCAGAGCCGGACCGAGCCCGCGTCGCTGCTGAGTACCACGGCGTCGTACCAGCGCCAGACCACGACAGCGGAGGCGCCTGGCGCCTCGGCCATGGCCACTAGATGACCCGGTGATACCCGCTCCCGCCGCGGTGCGGGGAACTGCGGTGCGTACCGGGCGGAGATAGCCTGTCCGCCCGCCAGGACCTGGCAGGCATCCTCCTCGGCACGGAGCACGATGCCGCAACGGAGCCGCGGGGTACTCAAAACTCGCAGGGCAGGCGCTTGATGCCGTTGATGAAGCTGGACAGGAGGCGGTCTGGTTCGCCGGCCGTGATGTCGGGGACTCGGGTGAGCAGTTCGCGGAGCATGACGGTGACCTCGCGGCGGGCCAGGTGGGAGCCTAGGCAGAAGTGCGGGCCCGGACCGCCGAAGCCGACGTGCGGGTTCGGGGAGCGGGTGATGTCGAAGCGCTCGGGGTCGGCGAACACCGATTCGTCGCGGTTGGCCGAGTAGTAGAACAGGATGACCTTGTCGCCCTCACGGTAGTCCTGGCCGTTCATGGCGTAGTCGCGGGTGAGGGTCCGGCGCATGAAGATGACCGGTGAGGCGTAACGGACGATCTCCTCGACCGCCCCGCCGATCTGGTTCTCCAGGTCGGCGAGCAGCAGGGCGCGCTGGTCGGGGTATTCGGTGAGCAGCATTAGCCCGTGCGAGAGCGCGTTCCGGGTGGTCTCGTTGCCGGCCACTACCAGCAGGATGAAGAACGAGGCGAGTTCGGCGCTGGTCAGTTGCTCGCCGTCGATGTTCGCGGTGACCAGTGCGGAGACGAGGTCGTCCCTGGGCTCCTGGGCGCGGGCGGTGGCCAGGTTAGTGACCAGCTCTGCGAGGGCCGCACCGGAGCCGAGCAGCTTGGTCACCGCCTCGTTGAGGTCCTCGCTCATGAATTCCGGGTCCGCGCCGGACAGGATGATGTTGGTGTTGGCCAGGACCATCTCGTACTGATCGTCCGGGATGCCCATCATGTCGCAGATGATCTTCAGCGGCAGCCTGGCCGCGACGTGGGACACGAAGTCGCACGGCCCGGTGGCCAGCAGGTCATCGACGACCTTGGCGGCCGCGCTCCGCACGTCGTCTTCGAACTTGGCGATCATGCGCGGGCTGAACGCCTTGGACACGATCCGGCGCAGGCGGGCATGTCTGGGGGCATCCATGTTGATCATCGAGCCGAAGTACTCGTTGAACTCGACGGGCAGATCCACGATGCTTGTCGCGCCCTTCCCCGAGCAGAACGCGTCGGGGTGGCGACTCGCCTCAATGATGTCCGCGTGCCGGACCAGGGCGTAGTAGCCCGGGCCGATCTCGCTGAACGGGGTCTCGGGCTCCACAAAGAACTGCGGCTGGCCCTGGGCCCGCAACTGCGCGAAGGCCGCGGCTCGGTCGGCCAGCGGCAAGCCCCAGAACGTGTTATCCGACAGGTCTATCCCGGCAACAGTCATGGCCTGCCCCTATGATCGGTCGGCTTTTGGATCGAGCTTAATTGGCGCAAGTTCCGGTTTGTAGAGGGCGGGTACTCGTACTCGGGGGGCTATGCTGCCGGCGTGAGCGTGCCATCTATGCCCATCGTGTCCCTCGGCCGCAGCGGCATCCAGGTGAGTCGGCTGGCGCTCGGTTCCTGGCGTACGTACGACCGGATCAGCCGCGAGCAGGGAATCCGCGTCATGCAGGCCGCCCGGGACGCCGGCCTCAACTTCCTCGACGACGCCCGCTACAACGACGAGACCGGGCACGCGCCGATCCCGACCGGGTACTCCGAGGTGGAGTTCGGCGAGTTGTTCCGAGGCGCGGGCTGGCGCCGGGACGACACGATCGTGTCCAACAAGCTGTGGTGGGAGTTCTGGCCTGATGAAACGCCGGCGCAGGAGCTGGCCGGGTCGCTGGCGCGGATGCGGTTCGACTACGTGGACCTGATCTACTCCGAGGTGCCGCCGGACGGCGTGGGGCTCGAGGACGCGATCGATATGATCACGGGGCTGATCCGGGCCGGGGTGGCCCGGGCATGGGGGACGCTGAACTGGACCCCGGAGCAGATGGAGCGGGCCTGGGAGATCGCCGACCGCGAGGGCGTGCCGGGGCCGGTGGCGACGCAGCCGCCGTACAGCCTGGTCCACCGGGAGATCGTCGAGGATCCGGCCATGCGGCGCCTGGCGGCGACGGGTGACGTCGCGATCGTGGCGTCGTACACGCTGGCGGGCGGGGTCCTGACCGGGAAGTACGACCAGGACCCCGAGGCCGGCCACCGGGCCGGAACGGTCGGGCAGCAGCGCTTCGCGCCAGCGGTGGAGGCGGGTCGCGAGCTGGCGGTCCTGGCCCGAGACATCGGCCGGGATCCGGCCCAGCTCGCGATGGCGTTCGCGCTGCTGAACCCGTCGGTGACCACCGTCTTGTTCGGGGCGACCAGGCCCGAGCAGGTCGCGGCGAGTCTCGGCGCGCTGGAGTTGGCCAGCCAGCTGACGCGCGATGAGCGCGATCGCCTCGGCGCTGTCGGCCTGGGGTCCTGACCCGTGGGAGAGTCCCGGGACCTGAAGCTTCGGAGAGCCGGGCGGGTGATCGTGCTCGATCCGCGTGACCGCGTCCTGCTGTTCCGGTACGACGAGGGGCCGCCCAACGGGCGGCACTGGTGCACGCCGGGCGGCGGACTGGACGACGGGGAGGACTACGCGACGGGGGCACGGCGGGAACTGGCCGAGGAGACCGGGTGGACCGACGTGGCCCTGGGCGCCGAGGTCTACGAGTGGACGCGCACGATGGAGTATGCGGACGCCATCGTCCGGCAGCACGAGCGGATCTTCCTGGCCCGAGTCGAGGCCGTAGGCCGGGGACTCGGCGAGGTGGCCGCGATGCACCTCTCCGACGGGATAGCCGCCTGGCACTGGTGGACGATGGCGGAGATGGACGCCACCGACGAGGTGATCTGGCCGCCGAGACTTGCCGACCTGATCAGAGGGCTGATCCGCGCCGGCCAGTTACCTCGTAGAAGAGCGGGGCGCCGGTCGCCTTCCGCTGCCGCATGGGCCGCTCCCCCAAGCCTGTTCGCGTTCCGGCCAGACGCACGCCTTGAGGGCGGCGGACGCCGGCTCATACGCTGCACTCGTGGACGGATGCGACGCATGCCTCGTTGATCTCTACGAAACCCTTCTGAACTGCGACTTCTCGCCCAACAGGCGTGAGCTGCCGAAGCTGGCCGGCGTGGCGGCCGACGCCTGGAACGAGGCCTACGCGCAGCTGTGGGCCGCGGTGCAGGTCGGCCGGTTCTCCAAGGCCGAGGCGTTCGCGCAGACGCTGCGAACCTGCGGAGTGCAGCCGAGCGCCGACCTCGTCCGCGCGCTCGTCGACCGGGACCGGGAGTTGCAGTTCGCCTCGGCGCGGCTGTACGACGACGCCATCCCGTTCCTCGACAGGCTCAGGTCCGCCGGCCTCAAGATCGCGATCGTGAGCAACTGCAGCGAGCACACGCGCCCGCTGCTGACCGAACTCGGCGTGATCGGGCTGGCCGACGCCGTCATCTTGTCCTGCGAGGTGGGCGCGGCGAAGCCTACGGCGGAGATCTACCAGCGGGCCCTGGACCAGCTCGGGGTGGCCGCCACCGACGCCCTGTTCGTGGACGATCAGGCGGCGTTCTGCGCGGGCGCGGTCGCGCTGGGCATCTCGGCGGTGCAGATCGTCCGAGGCGAGCCGGACGGGAACGTGCCCGCGGCGGGCACCGTAGTGGTCCGGTCACTCACGGAAGTCGAGACCATGCTGTGGCCGTCGGAGGGTTTCAAGTCCCGGCTCGAGGGCGAAGACCGCCTCAGAGGCTTAACGAAGGAAGTGTTGTCGTGCCTGGGACGATAACGTACTACGCGGTTATTGCCGATAACCGGACGATCGAGAACCCCTACGGGCTGGTCAGGCGCCTCGAGCACGAGGACGGTCCCTCTGACGAGAGCATGCGGACGGATTTCAGCTGGGCGGGCAGCCCGCTGATCGCCGAGTGGGAGCGCGGCGGCATCGGGCACGAATTGGTTGAGGTCACGCACGCGCAGGCGAGCAAGATAATCAGGTATTTCCGGATGAAGTGGGCCTACGGGGAGCCGCTTGATCCGTAGCGGGACGGCTTGACGGCGCGGGTGGCGATGTATCCGGGCATGTAGCGGGCCGTGGCGTCGCCGTGGTGCGGCGCCTCGACCAGGTGCGTGAGGCTGAAACCGGCGGCCAGCTGACCGCCGATCTGGGTGGTCAGCGTGTGGCTGTATTCGATAGGCCCGTCGCCGTAGTCACGCAGGCGTTCGGCATCAGGCAGGTCCGCGGTGCTGAAGGGGATCGTGTGGCGGACGACGAACTCCTCCCGGTCATCCAGCGCCACGATGTCGAAGATGAACACGTCG
This sequence comes from uncultured Actinomycetes bacterium, assembly GCA_963795795.1. Classification (GTDB taxonomy): domain Bacteria; phylum Actinomycetota; class Actinomycetes; order Streptosporangiales; family Streptosporangiaceae; genus Palsa-504. The sequence goes on from CAWCJS010000018.1 coordinate 58,752, forward strand.
GGATTCATGAACCCGGCCAGCAGCGTGCCCGCCGGGCGCAGGACGCGGAAGCACTCCCGCCACACCGGAGCCAGGTCCGGGCAGAACACGTTCGAGACCGGGTTGACGATGACGTCGAAGCTGGCGTCTGCGAAGGCGCTCAAGTCCCGCATGTCGCCAAGCACGGTCTGGATGGCCAGGCCGTCCCGCGCGGCCACCTCCCGGTCGCGGTCGAGCTGGCGGGGCGAGTTATCGAACACGGTGACGTCCGCGCCCGCCGCAGCCAGCACCGGGCCTTGCTGGCCGCCACCTGAGGCCAGGCAGAGGACCGACGCACCCGCCAGGTCGTCGGGAAACCAGTCACGGGGCACGGGCTCGTACCCGATGAGCACCACCGACCACTCACCGGCCCGCGCCCTGGCGATGACGTCGGGCCCGACGGGCTGGGTCCATTCGTTGCCCCGCTCCACCTCGCGGTCCCAGGCGGCCCGGTTGTGAGCGACGGGGTCCAGGTTCTCAGCCACAGCAGCGAGATTAGACCCCCAGCTCGAGCGGCAGCCCGAAGGCCGGGAACAGAGCCGCGTTGAAGGTCGTGATCTCGGCGATTATGCCCGCCTCGATCCGCATCACATCGAGCTTGAACGCACGGAACACACTGTCCCCCGGCCTGCGCAGATAGCCCGCGGCGGCCGGCATCCGGTTGGCTCCGGTCGCGATGACGCGCCATTCTCCCATCGCGGTCGCCTCGGCCATGAGCGGCCTGATCGAGTCCGCCCCGTCGTACACGAACGGGAAGGGCGGCATGGTGATCCGGATGTCGCGGGCCGCGACGGCGATGGCGGCCTCGGTGTCGAGCCGCTCGTGCGCCTCGATGAACTCCTCGAGCAACTCGCGTTCCCCGGCGCTCGGCGGGCGGGCGGACCACTCCGCCCGGCGCGCGGGCAGGTGCAACTGCATGGTCGTCCGGGCGCGCTGGAGCGCGCTGTTGGCCGCGGCGACGCTCGTGCCGAGGGCCTCGGCGGTCTCGCTGGCGGGCCAGCCGAGCACGTCGCGGGCGATCAGCGCCGCGCGCTGCCTGGGCGGCAGGGCCTGCAGGGCAGCGAGGAACGCCAGCGAGATCGTCTCCCGCTCGATGGCGACCGCCTCCGGCTGCTCGTCGGTCGGGGCGGCCGCCTGGTCCAGCAGCAGGTCCGGATAGGGCTGGATCCACGGAACCTCGGCGAGCGAGCGCGTCCCGGCTCGCCGCGAGTTGCGGCGCAGCATGTCCAGGCAGACGTTGGTGGCGATCCGGTACAGCCAGGCGCGGAACTGGGATCCGCCCTGGAAGCCGGACCGGCCGCGCCAGGCGTTCAGGAACGTCTCCTGCACCGCGTCCTCGGCCTCGTCAAACGACGCCAGCATCCGGTAGCAGTGCACGTGCAACTCCCGCCGGTGCGGCTCGGCCAGGGCGGTGAAGGCGGCCTCGTCCATCGTCACGCCCGGTCGTGGCCGACCTCTTGCAGGACCCAGGTATTGCCATCCGGGTCGCTGAAGTCGGCGAACGACTCGTAATCATGGCGTTCGGCGTGCGGGCCGTCCACCCACGCGCCTGACTCCAGGTGGCGCACGTTGCTGACGGTCACGCCGCGCTCGGTGAGCTCGTCGCGCGCGGCCAGGATGTCGGTCACCACTAGGTGCAAACCTTGCGCGGCGCCGGGGGCAGCGGCGGTGATGCCGGTGCCGAACCCTATCGCGCAGGCGGAGCCGGGCGGGTTGACCTGGACGACCCGCATGCCCTCGCCGATCGGGGTGTCAACGATCAGGCCGAAGCCCGCCTCCTCGAGGTAGAACTTCTTCGCGCGGTCCACGTCCGAGACCGGGATGAGCACCAGTTCCAGCTTGTAGTCCATGGCTTAGCCTCCTGCGTTCGCATCGGGCGGGCGCCGATTCCTACCATGAAACGAGGCCGCGCGGTAAAACTCATCGGTGCCGCGATGCGGGCCTCCCCTCCCCCGGTCCCGGCGTGCGAGGTAACAGGCCGAAGTGCGGGCGGCGATCCTCCGGGACCAGGTCAGCGTACTCGGGGTGGTCGGCAATCCAGCGGCGCACGAACGGGCAGTAGGGCAGCACGGCCAGCTGCCGTTCGCGGGCGGAGTCGAGGCTGAACTGGACGAGCTGCCCTGCGAAGCCACGGTGGCGGAAGTTACTGAGGGTCTCGGCGTGCATCAACGCGATCTCGCCGCCGTGCAATCGGTAGTCGACGAACCCGGCGAGCTCGCCGTCGGCGCGAATCTCGAACCTCTCCTGCTCAGGATGGTCGGCGACCTCCAACTCCATGACCACCTCCGGGCCCCGCTGAGCCAGCAGGGCCCAGGATAGTGACCGGCGGCTAGCCGCCCGACCCGTGGGCGAGGCCGCCCATTGACAAGAGCTGGATCGGCTTGGCGCAGGCGGTCGTGCTATAGGCCAGCTTGTAGAAGCCGAGCGTGTTCGGCACGGCGATCACCAGGTACGACGCATGGACGGGATCGCAAGCGGCCTTGGAGAAATTGCTCGCGTTGCTGATTATCAGCAGGGCGTTGGCGACCTGTCCCGGGTTGAGCGTGATCCGCGGCCTCGATCCGGTGGCGGCCGTCGTGGCGGCCAGGCCGATCTGGGCGAGCGGCGACCCGCCGGCCAGGGAGGCTCCCGGTGCACCGCCGAGGCTGCACTGCTTGGGACCGCGGTTGGTGAATTCGATCACCTGGTACGTGACGGACTTAGAGCCCTGCGCCAGCCCCAGGGTGACCCGCACAGACGACATGGGGCACGCGTAACCGGGGTTCGTCAATCCGTACGCAGGCGGCGCGGTCAGCGTCCGGGCGGGAACTGGCGTCTGGGCGCCCGAGCCCGCGGTGGCCGTACCGGTTGGGTTCAAAGGGTCGGCGGAATTGGCCGGAGATGCCGCGGGAGCCGAGGTGTCCGACGCGGTCGATGAGCCGGTCGCGGCACCGCAACCCCCGACGAGCATCGTCAGGCCCGCCAGCGCCGTGCCCGCTACCGCCAGCCGGGCCCCGGCGGTCCGCGCCATGAGTGTCATCAATGTTTCCTTCCGCCCGAGTCGGCTTTCCGGATGGCGTCGACACTATGACGTTCGCCGCCCCGGCGTGGTTGACGGCGGAAATCGGGGCGGCCGTCCTGGAGGGGAGGGGGTCACGGCGGCGGGCCGCCCGTGTCCGAGACCACTACGACCTCTCCCCTGCCCTGTGTCCGCGCTCGCGCGGCGGGCGGCGTCGTCAACGCGTCCGTGGCGGGAAATGCGGAGCGGGAACCAGTGCTCGTTCGGGCATCAGGGGATTTTATGCGGAACGGCGGGAGAGCGGGTCCGCGACCTCAGCCGACCTCTGCGGCGTAAACCACGATATTGCTGAGGTAGTGGCGGTGGCGTAGTCGAAGGCGCCACCGCAGGTGATGAGCCGAAGCTCGGCGTCGGGGACGGGACCGTAGACGTCCTCTGTCGGGAAGTGGTCCTTCAGGTAGGTCTGGACCGAGGTGACGCGGAACTCGACGAGCGTCCCGTTGGCTCGCCTGACGTAGATCTTGTCCCCGCGGCGTAGCGTGCTCAGCCGGAAGAAGACCCCTGGTTCATTGTGCGAGTCGATGTGGCCCACGATGATGGCCGAGCCGATGGCGCCGGGGCGGGGGCTTCCGGTGTACCAGCCGGCGACCGCGACCATGGACAAGGGCGGGACCTGCAGCTCGCCGTCGGACTTCAGGCCGAGGTACATGAGCTTGGTCTGGACGCCGATCAGCGGGATGGTCAGCGAGACCGGGCGGGAGACCGGTCGGGGCGGCGCCGACGGCGGCGGAGCCACGATCCGGCCGGTGGGGGCGGGCACGGCGTTCACGCCTAGCGCGACGGGGCGCAGGGCCGGGGTCCCGTGCCGGGTCAGCAGCAGGCCGGCCGTTCCGGCCGCGACGACGAGCAGGCCGGCCGCAAGGAACACGGCCGGCCTGCTCGAGCGCATTGCCTAGAACCCGTGGCGCGGCTGGGGGCGCTTGCGCCCGGTCAGCGCACCGGTTACGGCCAGCGCGAGGCCGACCGCAATGAGCGCGAGCCACGGCAGTGCCGAGCCCGGCCCGTGTGCCGCAGTGCCGCCGAAGCCGGTGCTAACGCCGCCTCCGGGCGGTTCACCGCTGCCAGCGGCGTCGGTGAGGTTGTCGATCTCCAGGCCGTTGGCTCCGTCGAGGACGACCAGGGTATGGACGGTGCCCGCGGCGACGCTGACGCTGGTGTTGGCGTCCCCGCCGCCGGCGGTCACGGCCACGGTCACCGTGCCGGGCGTGACGGCCTTGTACGACGTCACGGTCGCGAACGCCAGGCTGCCGGCCAGGACGGTGGACCCGTAGGTCACCTTGACCGTTTGGTCCTTGAGGGACGCCTGGATCACCCGGACCAGGCCTTGCCCGGATGGGGTGGTCAGGTCGTCATTCAGGACCTGGAGCCGAAGGCCCGATTCGGGGCCCATTCCGGCCACGGTGTAGGCGTGACCTGCTGCGATGGTTACGCCGGTGGAAAGGACCGGCGAGGTCGACGGGGACGCTCCGGCGAGGCGCATGGCGACGCTGTAGTCGCCCGCGGTCACCGTCTCATACGGCGAAGCCTCTCCGTACGCGACGTGGTGCAGCACGATCTTCGCGTTCGAATTGCCGAATGAGTACAGGTAAACGTCCACGGCGGGGGTGTTCGGGGACAGGTGGGCTAGCCTGATCCAGCCCGTCCCAGTAGTGGCCGACGACGCGAACGCCGTCGCGGCGGCGGGTATGCCCAGCAGCAAGGCCGACGCGGCCAAGAGCATGAGCAATCGCCTAGTTAGTCTCGGTTTCATGTTGACCCCTCCCAAAAACCCAGCTTGATGAGCTGCTAGGTGCCGTTCAGACCCAGGGGACCTGGGGCATCGAACTGTACGGCCACAGCGGACTGACCGTTTTGAAGCTGGACAGTTGTGTACTTCGAGGGCAGATAGTCAGACCGCTGTACAGCTAGGAACCCCATAATCGCCGACAGGCCGGAGGCCGACGAGGCACCGATTTCGGCACCGCGGAGCGGTACCTCCGCACTTGCGCCTGGTGACGAGTCATCGAAGATTATCAGCTGTACTGGCATTTTGGCGGCAAGTGCTGAAAGCGTTACAAGCAGGCGTGGATCGACCATGCCGTCCTGAAGATCCATCCGGGCCGCCGGCGACGCGTGGACGTTTTTATTGGTCAAAAGTTGGTCACCAGCCTCGATGCGGGCGGACAGATCTGTCCGCAGCGAGGCGTTAAAGGCCGCGGTTCCGCCCGGCCACACTCCGCGGACCTGAACCTGCTCGGCGCCGGTGCCGAAGGTCGCGATCAGCAGCGGCGCGTAGACCGACTCGAGGCGGGAGCCGAACTGGGCCCGCACCGCCGGCGTGGCGACGACCACGGTCGCGCTCAGCGGGTCGGGGGTGCTCGGCTGGAACTGGTACAGCCTGCCCGCCGGCACGCCGGCCGCCTGGAGCGAGCTGCACATCGCGGAGTCGCAGCCGATGACCGCGCTCGGCAGGATCTGCTGCGCGATCCACGCGGCCGCCCGGGCGCGGTTGGCCGTGGCGATCTGCAGCGAGGTCGGCGCCGTGTTGTGGGCTGCATAGCTCGGCTGCGGGGACGCGGTCTTCTGCCCAGCCTGGGTGAAGGCCAGGGTCACGAGCGCTCCGAGGGCCATGGCGGCGATCGCGCCAAGCGCGAACATGAGGCGCCGGCTTCGCGCCGTCAGCTGCTTGCCCTGGCCCGTACGGCTGCGGCGCTCGAACCATAGGCGCATCGTCGTGACCGCTACCTGCGACCACGAGGGGTTCAGCCGGCTGTCGCGGGATGCCGACGTCACGACGTGGTTCTCCTGGCCCATCTCGCCCCCCGCAACCCCGTGAGCAGCGGGGTTGCACACAAAAGCAGTCTGATCCTAGTCCTATGTGACTAGTTCTGGCTGCGATTTCCTCCAATACAATCATTTTTCACGCTCTACCGTCATTAAGTTCGCGATCCTGAACATGCATGACCACGGTGAGCTTTTGTATCCCATATGCCGAGGACGAGCAGCTCAGTCGTCGAGGGCGAGGAGCTCCACCGAGCGCTCGCGCATCTCGACCTTGCGCACCTTGCCGGTGACGGTCATCGGGAACTCGTCGACGATATGGACGTACCTGGGGACCTTGTAGTGCGCCAGCTGGCCGCTGCAGAACTCCCGCAGCGACTCCGCCGTCAGGTCCGGCGCGCCGGGGCGCAGGCGGATCCAGGCCATGAGCTCCTCGCCGTACTTGGCATCAGGAACCCCGATGACCTGGGCGTCCAGGATGTCGGGGTGCGTGTAGAGGAACTCCTCGATCTCCCGCGGGTAGATGTTCTCCCCGCCGCGGATGACCATGTCCTTGATCCGGCCGGTGATGGCCAGGTAGCCGTCTTCGTCCATGACGGCCAGGTCGCCGGTATGCATCCAGTGGGCGGCGTCGATGGCCTCGGCGGTCTTGTCCGGCTGCTCCCAGTAGCCGAGCATCACGGAGTACCCCCGCGTGCACAGCTCGCCCGGAGTGCCACGGGGCACGGTCGCGCCCGTGGCCGGGTCCACGACCTTCACCTCCAGGTGCGGCCCGACCCGGCCCACGGTGGACACCCGGCGGTCGAGCGAGTCGTCGACCCGGGTCTGCGTGGACACCGGCGAGGTTTCCGTCATGCCGTAGCAGATCGACACCTCGTGCATCGACATCCGCGACATGACCTGCTTCATCACCTCGACCGGACACGGCGAGCCCGCCATGATGCCGGTGCGCAGGCTGGACAGGTCGTAGTCGGCGATACCGGGCGCGGACAGCTCGGCGATGAACATCGTCGGAACGCCGTACAGCGAGGTGCAGCGTTCGGCCTGCACGGCCTCCAGGGTGGCGACCGGGTCGAAGCTGGGCGCCGGGATGACCATGCACGCGCCGTGGCTGGTCGCCGCGAGGTTGCCCATCACCATGCCGAAGCAATGGTAGAAGGGCACCGGAATGCAGATCCGGTCCGCTTCGGTGTACTTGCAGAGCTCGCCGACAAAGAACCCGTTGTTGAGGATGTTGTGGTGCGAAAGCGTCGCACCCTTGGGGAAACCCGTCGTGCCCGAGGTGTATTGGATGTTGATCGGGTCGTCCGTATCCAGCTCGATGCGCGCCAGGGCGGAACGGTCAAGCTCGCGTCCGCGCTGGATAAGTGACTGCCAGGCCGGGCCGCCGATTATCACTACGTGCGAAAGGCCTTTACACCGCGGGTGCACCTCGGCGATCATCGCGGCGTAATCGGAGGTCTTCAGCCGCTCCGCCGCGATGAGCAGCCTGGTACCGGACTGGTTGAGGACGAACTCGAGTTCACGGGTGCGGTAGGCCGGGTTGATGTTGACGAGGATCGCGCCGATCTTGGCGGTGGCGTACTGAGTCAGCGTCCACTCCGGGCAATTCGGTGCCCAGATGCCGACCCGGTCGGTCTGGCCGATGCCCAGCTCGAGCAGGCCCAGCGCGAGGGCATCGACGTCGGCCGCGAGTTCGGCATAGGTCCATCGCCGCCCGGTCGTCCGGTCGACGAGCGCCTCGCGGTCCCCGAAGCGCGCGACCGTGGCGTCGAAGTTGGCGCCGATGGTGTCGCCGAGCAGCGGCGTTACGGATTCTGCTGACGAGTAACTCAGCGCTGCCGACATGAGCCGCCTACCTCCGTGCTGGTTTTACCGGGCATTTGGCGCCACCGATCCAGCATCGCACGGTTTGGCGGTAACTGTTTCGTGTCCCGCGCGTCATCTCGCCGGCAGCCTAGCGGCTGATAATAAAGGGTGAGATATGGCGGTTCTGGCTGAAACAGCTCCGCCTGGGGAGGGTTAATGCAAACTCGGCTGATTGACGTCCCTGTTGAAGGTGGGGACCTTCGCTTGCTGGTGTGGGGCTCCGGCAAGCACGTCGCGGTCGCCCTGCACGGGATCACGGCCTCGGCCATGTCGTGGCAGGCGGTCGCGCGCCACATGCCGTCCACGTGGACGCTCGCCGCTCCTGACCTGCGCGGACGCGGGCATAGCCGCGACCTGCCCGGCCCGTACGGCCTGGACAGGCACGTCGCCGACGTGACCGCCGTACTGCGGCACTTCGGCGGCCGGCCCGTACTCGCGGGGCATTCGATGGGCGCGTACGCCGCGCTGCTCACCCGCGACGCGCACCCGTCGCTCGTCCGGCGCCTCGTCCTGGTGGACGGCGGCCTGCCTCGCCCGGTCCCGGACGGCGTGGACCCGGAGGCGTCGCTCGAGGCGACGCTCGGCCCGGCGATGACCCGGCTCCAGCGGACCTACGCCGATACCGACGCGTACCTGGACTTCTGGCGGGCCCATCCGGCGCTGGCCGGGCACTGGACCCCCGACATCGAGGCGTACGCGCGGTACGACATCATCGGCGAGCCCGGCCACCTGAGGGCGCGCCCGATCGAGGAAGCGGTCCGCGCTGACACCCGCGACATCGTGACGGAAAAGCCGTTCGCGGACGCGCTCGGCCACCTGACCAGGCCGACGCCGCTGCTGACCGCTCCGGACGGGCTCATGGGCGAGCCACCGGGATTCCAGCCGCCCGACCTCGTCGCCACGTGGCAGGAGCGCGCCCCGCAGCTACGCCCGGTCCTGGTGCCCGACGTGAATCACTACACGATCATCTACGAGGACAAGGGCGCGGCCGCCGTGGCCCGGGCGATCACGACCAGGGCGGTCTAGGTCCCCGGACCTTGTTCCTCGTGCGGTAAGGCACCATGGAGTGGTGACCGTAGAGCAGCTAGCCGACGCGACGGCCACCGACTCCTTCGGCGCGCTCGTCGACGTCGTCGTGGCCGGCGGCGTGCTCGTGCTGAGCGGAGCCGGGCTGTCGACCGAGTCCGGGATCCCGGACTACCGCGGGCCGACCGGCCTGGCCCTGCGCGCCACGCCGATGACCTACCAGACCTTTACCGGGAGCGCCTCCGCCAGGCGCCGGTACTGGGCCCGCAGCCACCTGGGCTGGCGGCGGATCGCCCGGGCCTGGCCGAACGACGGCCACCGCGCCGTGGCCGAACTCGGCCGGTGCGGCCTGCTGACCGGGATCATCACCCAAAACGTGGATGGCCTGCACCAGGCGGCGGGCGCGACCGAGGTCACCGAACTCCACGGCAGCCTGCACCGGGTCAGTCTGCCTGTCGTGCGGGCAGCGCACCTCGCGAGTGGACCTGGAGCGCCGGCTCGAGGCGGCCAATCCCGGCTGGGGCGCGGGATCGGCTGCGACCATCAACCCGGACGGCGACGCAGTCCTCGCCGCTGAGGCGACCGAGTCGTTCGAGGTCGTCGATTGTTCGGCGTGCCAGGGCGTGCTCAAGCCGGACGTGGTGTTCTTCGGCGAGAACGTGCCGCCCGCTCGGGCCCAGGCGTGCTACGCGCTGGTCGAGAGCGCCCGCGCCCTGGTGGTGCTCGGGTCATCGCTGACCGTCATGTCGGGACTACGCTACGTCCGGCACGCGGCCCGGCTGGGGCGGCCCGTGGTGATCGTCAATCAGGGGTCCACGCGCGGCGATCAGCACGCCACGGCGATCCTCGACGCCCCGCTCGGCCCGACCCTGACCGCGCTGCTCACCAGGGTCGGATTATGGCCATCGAGTCTGCGGGGGATTTCGACGTCGTCACAGGGGCGTTCAGCTACTCCGGCGCGGCCATCGCCAGCGAACTGCAGGCGGCCGGGCGCCGCGTCCGGACGCTTACCGGGCACCCGGGCCGGGCTCCGGCGGGCACCGCCATCGAGGCCAGGCCGCTGGATTTCACCGACCCCGCGGGGCTGACCGAATCGCTGCGCGGCGCGCGGGCGCTGTTCAACACCTACTGGGTGCGTTTTGCCCACGGACACGTCAGCCACGAGACCGCGGTGGCGCAGTCGCGGGTGCTCTTCCAGGCGGCTGCCGAGGCGGGTGTGCGCCGGGTCGTGCACGTGTCGATCACGCATCCGAGCGCCGACTCGCCCTATCCCTACTTCCGGGGCAAGGCGGCGGTCGAGCTGGCCCTGGCCGATTTCGGCCTGTCCCACGCCGTGCTGCGTCCTTCCATCCTGTTCGGCGGTAACGGCGTCCTGATCAACAACATCGCGTGGCTGCTGCGCCGGATGCCGGTCTTCGCCGTGGGCGGCACCGGTTCCTACCGCGTCCGCCCGATCCACGTCGACGACCTGGCCAGGCTCGCCGTACGGGTGGCGGAATCAGGTGAGACCGAGGTCATCGACGCCGTGGGGCCCGACCGGCCGACCTTCCTCGAGCTCGTGCACCACATCAGGGACTCGGTGGGCAGCCACGGCCGGGTGATCTGCGTGCCCGGTTCGCTCATCCCGCCCGCCGCCCGCGTCCTCGGCCTGGCGCTGCGCGACACCCTGCTCACCGCCGAGGAGTACGAGGCGATGGCCGCGGGCCTGGCCGACACCGACGGCCCCGCCGCTGGCGAGATCTCGCTGCTGCAGTGGATCAGCGACCACAAGGGCACCCTGGGCCGCACCTACGCCAACGAGCTAGCCCGCCACTTCCGCTGACATAGTCATTTGGGGTGCCGAGTCATTTAGGGTGCCGAGTCATTTGGGTGCCGAGCAAGCCCTCAGGCGAGGGCGCGAGGGTGGGCGGACGCATAGACCTCGCGGAGCCGGTCCACGGTGATGAGGGTGTAGATCTGGGTGGTCGCGACCGACGCGTGGCCGAGCAGTTCCTGGACGACCCGGATGTCGGCCCCGCCGTCGAGCAGGTGCGTGGCGAACGAGTGCCGCAGCGTGTGCGGGGAGACCTCGGGCAGGCGCGCGCGCCCGGCGGCGGCGTGCAGCACCCCCCAGGCGCCCTGCCGGGTCAGGCGGCCGCCGCGCGCGTTCAGGAACACGGCCGGGCTGACCGACGCGCGCCGCGACGCCGCAGCCAGGGCAGGTCTGGCCCGGACCAGGTACGCCTCGAGGGCCCGGACCGCGTAGCGGCCCACCGGAACCACCCGGTGCTTGCCCCCCTTGCCGGCCAGCCGGACCACCGGGTCGGCGCCCAGGTCAAGCTCGTCGACGTCCAGCCCGGTCGCCTCGGAGATCCGGGCCCCGGTCGCGTAGAGAAACTCAAGCAGGGCCCGGTCGCGGAGCAGCCGCGGCTCGACGCCGCCTGCCGCCGCCTGCGCATCTGGGCCCGGCCCCGCCGCGTCGAGCAGGCGTTCTACCTCATCGAGCGCAATCGCCTTCGGCAGGCGGCTGGGCGGCGTCGGCGGCGCCACCTCGCGGGCCGGGTCCACCTCGGCGAGCCCCTGCGCGACCGCGAATGCGTGCAGTCCGCGCACCGCGATAACCGCCCGGGCCGCCGAGCTGACCGCAAGGGCCTGGTGCTCGTCGTCGCCTTCCCGCAGCCCCGCGAGAAACTCCGCGACGTCGGCTGGGCGCGACGGCGGCCAGGCGGTCCTTCCCGCGGCTGGCCAGCACGGACTCATACCGCCACAAGTCTCGCCCGTACGAGGAGACCGTGTTCGCCGCCAGCCCACGCTCCACCTGCAGGTACTGCAGGTACTCCGCCACGAGTTCGCGGACCGTCCGACCCGACGCCATACCTCACGCTCTCACGGCCCCCACCCGCGCACACGCATCCCGGCCGACTGGACGGGGAAAGTGAGCGGTGATCCGACCGGGTGCGAATGCTCTGGGCACCGGCAAGCGAGGCGAGCCGCTGCGGTCAGGTCAGGCCGGTCACCTGGTGCACATCGCCGCAGGGGACGCCGAGCGCGGCGTGGTGCTTGCGGATGGCGTCCTCGTCGGGCCCTTCGAGCAGGCAATACACCTTCCCGTCGGGGTTGTGGTACAGCTCGACCTGGCGGACGCCGAACTCGTCGGCCCTGGCGTTGCGGGTGTCGTCGCCGATCTGCGCGATGGCCTCGGCGGGCAGCTTCAGATCCTCGTGAAAATCCATGAACAGTGCCATGTCATGCTCCTGACGTCCGGTCTTCCCCGTGGTGAGCACGGTTGGTCGATGAGGCGACCGTAGAACGGCCGGGTCGGCCGGAAATCGGGAGAACTGCCCGGCTTGGCCGGAGCCGGTGCCCGCTTTGGCGGCGGGATTGCCTAGGTTGGGGTCGGGTCGCCCATGCGGGCGGCCTCGCGGACGGCCGCCGCCCGGGACGATACGCCGATCTTGGCCAAGACCGCGGAGACGTGGTGGTGAACGGTGCGTTCCGAGATGAACAGGCGCCGGGAGATCTCCCGGTCGGGCAGGCCCTCGGCGAGCAGGGCCAAGATCTGTTGCTCGCGGGCGGTCAGCCCGGCCGGAGCGGCCCGGGTGGCCGGGCGGGGTCCCCGCGGGATCGAGGTGATCCCGAGCGCCTTCATCCGCCTCCTGGCTGCGCCGGCTGTAGCCTTGGCGCCCAGGTCATCGAGGACGGCCAGGGCCTGCCGGAGCGCGGCCTCGTCCCCCGAACCGAGCCTGGCCAGGGCGGCGTCGTAGGGCCGGCTGAGCCGCTCCCAGGCCGCCGCCGCTTCCCGCCAGTCACCGGCAATCTCCAGCGCGAACGGTTCCGGCACGCCGGAGGCCTCGCCGACCGGCTGGCCGAGCCTGGACAGCCAGCTGACCACGGAGCCGAACAGCCACGGATCGGTGCGCCCCAGCGCGCGGTCGTAGGCCGACCGCGCCTCCGCAATCGCCAGATCGGGCTGGCCCGATATCCACCCCAGCTCGGCTCGCGCTACCCGCACCGTCACGATCCACGGCGGCTCGCCTACGCCCTCGGCTAGCTCAAGCGCCTCGTCCAGCAGCTCCCACGCGCCGGCTTCGCCGCGACGGCCGCGGATGCTGCCCAGGACCCGCAGCGGGTTCAGCCGGTTGACCGGCGAGATACGGTGGCGGCCCAGCAGCGCGGCGCCGATCTCCGCCGCCTCATCCCAAAGCCCCAGCAGACCGAGCGTGACCGCCCGCCAGCCCAGTAGGCACATGCTGTACACGCCGAGCTCACGTTCCTCGCAGTAGGCCATACCCTCGGCGTAGTAGCGCTCTGCCTCGGCGAACATGTTCAGGCGTGACACGGCTTCATGCAGGTTGACGTAGGCGAGGCCAGCAGCTTCCTGCAGGTCCGCGGTCAGGGCGATCCCCAGCGCTCGGACTACCGACTCCGTTCCGTCGCAGCCGCGTTCTATCAAGGTCATCCCTTGCTGAGTCAGGGCATAGCTCACCAGAGCGGGCTCGTGCAGGAGTTCGCCGAGCGCCCCAGCCTTCCCGAGCAGCTCGAGGCCTTCATCGGTCCGGCCTGCCGCGCTGCAGAACGCTCCGAGGCCGGCGTAGGCCCAGGCCAGCTCACGACCGGGCGGCAAGGCCGCGAGGACGCGGACCGCCTCCTCCGCGGCTCGCACTTCTTCCTCCCCCCGGCACAGCCGCCATAGCGTCCGCGAGAGCAGCCGCAGATCCTCCCCGACGCTCAGGTCGTCGCCGAGCTGGCGCCGCAGCTCCAGCGCCGCGCGTAGCGCACTTTCTGCGTCCTCCCAGCGGTCCAGCAGCGCGTACTCACCCGCGACGCCCTCGTGCAGGGCCGCCAGCGCCGGCCGGTCGAGGCGATTGGCGAACCGCAGCCCGCGCTCGTACTGGGCCGCGGCCTCGCGGAGCGGGTGATCGTCGGCCAGCTCGTCGTCACGGTAGGTGGCCAGCAGCAGCGCCCGCGTCCGGCCCAGCCGCCGCCCGGCGAAGCTCAGCAGGTCCAGCGTGGCCTCATCGGCCCAGTGCGCATCCTCGATCACGGCCACGGTGAACGGGGCGGGCGGACCGATCTCGGCCAGGAAGGCCGTGAACAACCGGTCCCGCGCGGCGTCCCCGCGGCACAGGGCGGCGAGTTCGCCACCGGACTGCGAGGCCATGTCGAACAGGGGCCCGAGCGGCCGGGGGGTCAGCAGACCGTCGCAGGCGCCCCATAGCCAGCGGGTCCCCTTGGTGTGGTGCTGGAACTCTTCCAGGAGCGCGGTCTTCCCCATCCCGGACTCCCCCGACACCAGGACCAGCCGACCCTCGCCGCGAGCGGCTTCACCGGCGTACTCGCCCAGCGCCTGCAGAAATGACGCGCGTTCCAGCAGCTCCATCGCCCGATCCTCTGGATCTTTGGCACGATTGTGACGGTTCCGGGCGCAGAGCATCAAGGGCCCCGAGGGCCTACGGCGAGCCGCCCGGTTAGTTGAGGACCTCCGCGATGGGCGTGTACGCCAGGCCGTGGGCTTCCGCGACCGCCTCGTAGGTCACGACCCCGGCGTGGGTGTTCAGGCCGAGGGCCAGCGACTGATCGGCGCGGAGGGCGTCGCGCCAGCCGCGGTTGGCGATCTCGACGGCGTAAGGCATGGTCACGTTGGTCAGCGCGTATGTGGAGGTGTGGGGAACCGCGCCCGGCATGTTGGCCACGCAGTAGAACAGCGTGTCGTGCACCTTGTAGGTGGGATCCGCGTGCGTCGTCGGCCGGGAGCCCTCGAAGCACCCGCCCTGGTCGATGGAGATGTCCACGAGCACCGCGCCGGACTTCATCCGCTTGATCAGGTCGTCGGTGACCAGGCGGGGCGCCTTGGCGCCGGGTATGAGCACCGCGCCGATGACGAGGTCGGCGTCGATGACCGCACGCTCGATCTCGTAGGCGTTGGACGCGACCGTCTGCAGGTGGCCCTGGTAGATGGCATCCGCCTGGCGGAGCCTGGCGATGTTCTTGTCCACGAGCAGAACCTCGGCCTGCATGCCGAGGGCGATCGCGGCCGCGTTCATGCCGGAGACGCCGGCGCCGAGCACGACCACCTTGGCCGCGTACACACCGGACACCCCGCCCATCAGGACGCCGCGGCCGCCGCCGTCGCGCTGCAGGTGGTGCGCCCCGACCTGGGGGGCCATCCGGCCCGCGACTTCGGACATCGGGGCGAGCAGCGGCAGGGAACCGTCGGGTAGCTGGACGGTCTCGTACGCGATGGCGGTGATGCCCGAGCTGAGCAGCGCGTCGGTGCAGTCCTTGGACGCGGCCAGGTGCAGGTAGGTGAAGAGCACCTGACCGGACCGCATGCGGTGGTACTCCTCCGCAATGGGCTCCTTGACCTTGAGGATCAGGTCGCCCTCGGCCCACACGTCGTCGGCGGTGGGGAGGATCTCCGCTCCGGCCGCCACGAAGTCTTCGTCCGGGATGGACGAGCCCACTCCCGCTCCAGCCTGGATCACTACCTGGTGAGTGCCGCGGACCAGTTCATGGACGCCGGCGGGCGTGATCGCCACCCGGTACTCGTTGTTCTTGACCTCGGTGGGTATTCCGACCTTCATGGTGGTCCTTCCAGACTGTGGAGCGCCATTGCCGACACAGCTCAAGACTCAGGTGAGTCCGCCGGGCGAAGCCGGGCAAACCCACCTGACCTGGCAGCATACCCTGCCAGTATGCCCAGGGCGGTGGTCCCGTTATGCAGCTCACCGGCAAAGACCTTGGCGACGGCCTCGTCGAGCGGCAGCCAGCTGATCAGCAGGTACGCTTCCTCGTCCACGGGGACGAAATCGCGTTCGGCCTCAGGGACGAGTTCCAGGTCGCGGGCGAGGTAGACGCGTAGCCGTTCGGTGCTGTAGCCGGGTGAGGAGAAGTAGTCCGCGAGGACCCGCCAGTCGCGGGCCCGGTAGCCGGCTTCCTCCAGGAGCTCGCGCTGCGCGGTGAGATACGGGGCTTCCCCCGCGACGTCGCGGAGGCCCGCGGGGATCTCCCACAGCAGGCGTCCCACCGGGTGGCGGTATTGCCTGATCAGGAGGATCCGATCCGTGTCGTCAAGGGCGAGGACAGCCACCGCGCCCGGGTGAAGCACCACTTCTCGTTCGGCTATCTGATTGTCCGGCATACGGACCTTGTCGGCTCGTACGGCGATAAGCCGGGCACGGAGCAGTTCCGCCGATGAGACCACGGGCCACTGCTCGGGGACATCGGCGATGTTCATGCGGTGTTTCCCGCTCGCTTGCGGGGCGCCTTAAGGCGCCGCCTTCCCTCGTCGCTCGTCCCTCGCTCCTCGGTCCAGGCGCCGCCACGCCCCTCCAGCTCGCTCATGCGCTGGCTGCGGCGCGCGTGCCGGACGCGTGGCTGGCGGACTTGGACCGCGCGAGCGCGGCCGCGATCAGGCCGACGAACAGCGGGTGCGGCCGGGTCGGGCGGGACAGGAACTCCGGGTGGGCCTGGGTCCCGACGAAGAACGGGTGCGACGGCAGCTCGGCGAACTCCACCAGGTGACCGTCCGGCGAGAGCCCGGAGAAGACCAGGCCGGCCTGTTCGAGCTCTCTGCGGTAGGCGTTATTTACCTCGTACCTGTGCCGGTGCCGCTCTTCGACCATCGTGCGGCCGTACAGTTCCTGCACCTGTGTGCCCGGCTCCAGCACGGCCGGGTACAGGCCCAGGCGCATGGTCCCGCCCATGTCCCGCTCCCCCGCCACCACGTCCTCCTGGTCCGCCATCGTGGCGATCACCGGGTACGGGGTGGCCGGGTTGAACTCGGAGCTGTCCGCGCCGGCCAGCCCGGCCAGGTTCCTGGCCACCTCGATGACCATGCACTGCAGGCCGAGGCAGAGGCCAAGGACGGGGATGCCGTTCTCACGCGCGTACCGGATGGCGCCGATCTTCCCCTCGATGCCGCGGACCCCGAACCCGCCGGGGATCAGGACCCCGTCGGCGCCGTCGAGTTCCCTGGCGGCGTCTTCCGGGTCCTCGCAGGCGTCGCTGGTCACCCAGCGGATGTTCACCTGCGCGTCGTTGGCGAAGCCGCCGGCCTTGAGCGCCTCGACCGGCGACAGGTACGCGTCGGGCAGGTCCACGTACTTGCCGACGATGGCGATGGTGATGCTGTGGGCGGGACGGTGCACCCGGCGCAGGAGGTCGTCCCACTCGCTCCAGTCCACGTCGCGGAACGGCAGGCCCAGCCGCCTGACCACGTAGGCGTCCAGGCCCTCGGAATGCAGGACCTTCGGTATGTCGTAGATGGACGGCGCGTCCGGCGCGGAGACCACCGCCTCCTCGTCCACGTCGCACATCAGGCTGATCTTGCGCTTCAGCCCGGTGGTGATCGGCCGGTCGGAGCGCGCCACGATCGCGTCGGGCTGGATACCGATGCTCCGCAGCGCGGCCACGCTGTGCTGGGTCGGCTTGGTCTTCAGCTCGCCGGAAGGGCCGATGTACGGCAGCAGGCTGACGTGCAGGAAGAAGCAGCGGTCCCGGCCTATCTCGTGCCTGATCTGGCGGATGGCCTCCAGGAACGGCAGCGACTCGATGTCACCGACGGTGCCGCCCACCTCGGTGATCACGACGTCGACGTTGTCGCCGCCCATCTGCAGGATGCGCGCCTTGATCTCGTTGGTGATGTGCGGGATCACCTGCACGGTGTCGCCCAGGTAATCGCCGCGCCGCTCCTTCGCGATCACCGTGGAGTAGATCTGCCCGGTCGTGACGTTCGCCTCGCCCTGCAGACGCGTGTCCAGGAAGCGCTCGTAGTGCCCGACGTCCAGGTCGGTCTCCGTGCCGTCGTCGGTCACGAACACCTCGCCGTGCTGGAAGGGGTTCATCGTGCCCGGGTCGACGTTGATGTACGGGTCAAGCTTTTGCATGTTGACCCGCAGCCCTCTGAGCTTGAGCAGGCGGCCCAGGCTGGACGCGGTCAGTCCTTTGCCTAGGCTGGATGCGACTCCCCCGGTGACGAAGAGGTGCCTGGTTTGCACCGGTCGGGGGTGAAGTGATGAAGCGGCCACTATGAGGCTCCCGTGGTATCCGGTGTGGCAAGGAAAAGCTGCAGGTCCACGGGCCACCAGGATAACAGTTCGTAGGCTGCTGGCCCGGCATTTGCCTGCCGGTGGGCCACCGCGTCGGCCAGGGCGACGTCTTCGCCGTGGTGGGCTTCGCCGAATCTGGCCAGCATGACGGCAGACGCGACGGCCAGGAAGAACCCGCCCCAGGCCACGGCGGCCAGGCCGTGCCGGGTCTGGTCGCCCAGGAAGATGACGCCGATGATGGCGGGCGGGATGGTCTCGGCGAGCACCACCGCCGCCGTGGCGACCGTCACGCTGCCGCCTTCCAGGGCGGTGGCGTAGAACATGAACGAGATGATGCCCGCGGCGATGATCGCGTAGGTCGCGGGGTCGCGGGCGAGGTGGAGCGGGGCGAAGCCGTCCAGGACGCGGGCCGCGATACTGACCACGCCGAAGCCGAAGCCGGCCGTGACGCCGAGCGCCGTGGTCCGGTAGGGGTCGTTGAGTTTGGCCGCGGCCAGGCCGACCACCGCCAGGCCCGCGACCGCGACGATCAGGGCGAGCTTGAAGATGTTGCTCACCTGCGCAGCGCCCTGGGCTCCCGCGCTTGAGCCGAGCAGGCCCACGCCGGAGACCACGCCGAGGACGGCGGCCCACTCGCGCCAGGACAGGGTCATGCCGATCAGGCGGGAGGCGACCACCGCCGTCACGGCCAGGTTCGCGGCGACGAAGGCCTGCACCGCGAACAGGGGAAGGCGCTGAAGGGCCACGAGTTGCGCGACGAAGCCGAGCGCGTCGAGGCCGAGGCTGGCCACGAACCGCCACTGGTGCAGCATCCGCACCACCAGGCCGGGATCGACGCCTGAGCTCGCCTCCTCCGGCGGCCGGTGGCTGGCCGCGCGCACGGCTATCGCCTGTATTACCGAGGCGACACCGTAGAAGACCGCCGCGATGATCGCCGCGATCAGGCTGACTAGCAACTCCACACCTCCCCCGGCGTTTGCGCTAGTCGGCTGTCTTGGCTGCGGGCCCGCGCCTGGCGCGTTCCCGCTGTCGACCGCCCGTAACTTCGCCGGGTCACTACCTCTTGAGCTAACCATCCTTGAGCTAACCATCAGGGGGCGTTCAGCATTCCGGCGATGTCATCCTCTATCATGCCTCGCCTTCGGCGTTCGGGTTAGCGCAGGGTCGATGCCGGTCGCGCGGCCCAGACTGACCAGAGCGGGCGGTAGCCCATCCGGTGCCAGAACGGCCCGGACAAGGGGTTCATCTGGGCGTAGTGCAGGAGGGTCAGGTCGATATTTCGGGCGTCGAGGGCCTGGTGGACTGTCGTCATGAGCTTTGCGCCGGTCCCAGTGCCCCTTGCCTCGGGGCTTAGGAACATGGACGGCAGGTAGGCGGTCCGGCCTGGGCGGGTCATGCCCGCGATCCATGCTGCCTCGCTGGGAGGCTCCACCACGGCCAGGCCTATTGGCTTTCCGTGCCGCGTGGCCAGCCAGGTCCAGTCGGGCCTTTGCTCTAGGGCCTTGCGGGTGTTCTCCCTGGTCAGGGTCGGCGTGGCCGGGCGCGGTTTCGCGGCACCGAAGTGCGCGTCGTAATGAATCACGCCTAGCTCGAGCTCGGTTATTGCGTCTAGGTCAGTTGGCTCCGCGTGGCGGATGACCAGGTCAGGTTGGTCGTTGTGCTCGAGGGTCGGGAGGCTGGCTCTTGCGCGTCGGGCGGCGATCACGGTGATGGGCTGCAGTCCGTGGCGCTGCAGGGCTCGCACCCCGGTGACGTCCCGGGAGGGCCAGGTGACTGTTGCGGACGTGTCCTCGGCTGTGGCCGTTTCTGGCAGGGGCAGGTCGGCTAGGTGATCGCGCCATTGGGTTAGGAGGTCGTCGGCGGCGGCTCTCGTATCCGCTTCGCGTAGCCGCATGGTCAGCGAGAACTTGGTGGCGGTGTCCCAGGTCTGGGCCAGGGAGTCGGCTGGAGTGTGCTGGTGGCGGCAGACGGCGAGGCCGGCTGGGCTTCCATCGGGGCCGGTCGCTTCCAGCGCGGTTCCGCAGCCCTCTGGAAGGTCTGTTGGTTCGGGCAGGAGCGGGTCTATGCTGCGCCAGCGCTGGCCGACCGCCTCGTTGATCTCCGTGATCTCGTCCTTGGTCATGGTGCTCATCGGTCGCGTCTCCCGTCACGTCGTATTGGCCGCTCGTGGGTGCTCCGTGGCGCGGGCTTGCGGCGTTCCGTCTCGTGTCTCCGTATCCGGTTCCGTTACGCACCATACCGCTGTGATAAATAAGGATTAAAGGGATTATCGGGCCCGTGTTTTGCGGGAGGATTCGGGCTTCCGGGAGGATCCGGGGGCCTATAGTGCACCAAATCCTCCCGGGAACCCGGATCCTCCCGGATCTTTTAGTTGCGCATGCGGTAATCGGTCGGGCGGCGGATTTCGATCGGTCGGCGGTATCTAACGGCAGACAGCGAGTCCATATGGCCAGGTCGGGTGGCGGATGTCGGTACGAGTGTGGCCAGAGTGATCAAGGATCGCTAGAGCGTTCGGGAATCTCCATGATGGCCGCTGGGTTTCCAGAGCAACCGATTATGCGGACACGAGTTTCAGAATCTCGAGGGGGCGGAACTCGCGCTCGCCCAGCAATCGACCGTTAGGCAGCCGGGGGTGGCGACCATGACTGCCGCTGCCTGGTGAACGCGCGAGATCATCTCGTCCCGGTGCTCAGGACGCGGATAATGCACCGCGACCAGGCCAACCTTCATTCCGGCCTCTCGTTTGTGGTACGCCGGCGAAGTGGCCCGGGTGCGCGCCTCTGGGAGTTAGACGCCGGCTGATTGCATGCCGCGGAGTTCGTGCTTGAGGTCCCGGATCTCATCGCGGAGCCGGGCCGCAATTTCGAACTGCAGCTCGGCGGCGGCCGTGTGCATCTGCTCGGTGAGCTCGGTGATCAGGCCGATGAGCTCGCCGCGCGCGATGGTGACGGCCGGTCCGGTGGCTCCCGCGGCCTGGGCCGCGACCGCGCGGGCGCGTGAGGACAGGCCGGGCACGGGAGCCTTGCCGCGGGACTGCTGCCGGCCGCCGCCTCCGATCAGCAGCTGCTCGGTGTCGGCGTCCTCGCGGACGATCTGGTCCAGGATGTCCGCGATCCGCTTGCGCAGCGGCTGCGGGTCGACGCCGTGCGCCTCGTTGTAGGCGACCTGCTTCTCCCGCCGCCGGTTGGTCTCCTCGATGGCCTTCTGCATGGATGGCGTCACCGTGTCGGCGTACATGTGGACCTGGCCGGATACGTTACGCGCAGCGCGGCCGATGGTCTGGATGAGCGAGGTGCCCGAGCGGAGGAAGCCTTCCTTGTCCGCATCGAGGATGGCGACCAGCGATACCTCGGGCAGGTCGAGCCCCTCGCGGAGCAGGTTGATCCCGACTAGCACGTCGTATTCACCCATCCGGAGCTCGCGCAGCAGCTCCACCCGGCGCAGTGTGTCGACCTCGCTGTGCAGGTACCTAGCTCGGACGCCGTTCTCGAGCAGGTAGTCGGTCAGGTCCTCGGCCATCCGCTTGGTCAGCGTCGTGACCAGGACCCGCTCGTCGCGCTCGGCCCGCTGCCTGATCTCGTGCAGCAGGTCATCGATCTGCCCCTTGGTCGGCTTGATGACGACTTCGGGGTCGATCAGCCCGGTCGGCCGGATCACCTGCTCGACGACGTCACCGCCGACTCGCCGCATCTCGTACGGGCCCGGCGTGGCCGACAGGTAAATGGTCTGCCCGATCCGGTCGAGGAACTCGTCGAAGGTCAGCGGGCGGTTGTCGATCGCGCTGGGCAGCCGGAACCCGTGCTCGACCAGCACACGCTTGCGGGATACGTCACCCTCGTACATCGCGCCGATCTGCGGGACGGTCACGTGGGACTCGTCAATGACCAGGAGGAAGTCCTCGGGGAAGTAGTCGAGCAGCGTGTTCGGAGGGCTGCCCTGCTCGCGACCGTCGATGTGCCGCGAGTAGTTCTCGATGCCGGAGCAGCTGCCGACCTGGCGCATCATCTCGACGTCGTAGGTGGTCCGCATGCGCAGCCGCTGCGCTTCGAGGAGCTTGCCGTCACGCTCAAGCTCACCGAGCCGGGCGGCCAACTCGGCCTCGATGCCCCGGATGGCGCGCTCCATGCGCTCGGGCCCGGCCACGTAATGCGTCGCGGGGAAGATGTACATCTCCTGGTCCTCGCTGATCACCTCGCCGGTCAGCGGGTGCAGCGTCATCAGCCGCTCGATCTCGTCGCCGAACATCTCGATGCGGACGGCCAGTTCCTCGTACATCGGGATGACTTCGATGGTGTCACCGCGGACCCGGAAGGTCCCGCGGGTGAAGGCCAGGTCGTTGCGGGCGTATTGCATGCCCACCAGCCTGCGCAGCAGCTGATCCCGCTCGATGGTGTCGCCGAGGCGGACCTTGAGCATCCGGTCCACGTACTCCTGCGGCGTGCCGAGGCCGTAGATGCAGGACACGGAGGAGACCACGATGGTATCCCGCCTGGTCAGCAGCGAGTTGGTGGCGGAGTGCCTGAGCCGCTCGACCTCGGAGTTGATCGAGGAGTCCTTCTCGATGTAGGTATCGGTCTGCGGGACGTACGCTTCCGGCTGGTAGTAGTCGTAGTACGAGACGAAGTACTCGATCGCGTTGTCCGGCAGCATCTCGCGTAGCTCGTTGGCGAACTGCGCGGCGAGCGTCTTATTCGGCAGCAGGACTAGCACCGGCCGCTGCACGCGTTCGGCGATCCAGGCCACGGTGGCGGTCTTGCCGGTGCCGGTCGCGCCGAGCAGCACGGTGTCGGTGTCCCCGTCTCGGAGGCGCTTTTCGATCTCGGCAATCGCCTGCGGCTGATCGCCCGCCGGGATCATGTCCGTGACGACATGAATCGGCGCGACCTTACGCTGCAGATCAGTAACCGGACGCACGACCCACCTCCAGGTTAATAACTCTAGGCCGGGGGTCTGACATTCCGGGTGCGGTCGGGGCGGGCGGCTCGGGGTGGGCCTAGGCGGGCGGCTTGGGATTGGCTCAGGCGGGCGGCTTGGGCGCTGGCGTGGCTTGGGCGGGCGGCTGGCGTGGCTCAGGCGGGCGGCTTGCGGCCCCAGGCCACGACCAGCAGGTGCGCCAGGCTCACGGTGCGCGGGTCGGCGAGGTGCTCGCGGACGGCCCGGTCCAGCTCGGCGAGCTCCGGCTCGTCGGACAGGCCGAGCTCTAGGATCATCGGGCGCAGGCTGCGCACCAGGTCGGGCAGGATGGTGCGGCGCGAGTGGCCCGGCGGGTAGACCGGAGCGTGCACCACGACCTCGATCTCCTCCAGCCCGGCTTGCCGGTACAGCTCGGTCAGGCGGCGGCCGATTTGGAGATCGGCACCAGACCGGCTGAAGCCTGCGTAGAAGATCTCGCGGAGCCGGTCCCAGGCGGGCAGCGGCGGGTAGCAGAACGCACCCTCGAGGTCCGGTTCCTGGCTGGCGACCCAGCCGCCCGGCCGGGCCAGCCGCACCATCTCGGCGAGCACCTCCTGCGGCTCGGGGATCGTGACCAGCACAGTGCGGGCGTGGACCAGGTCGAAGGTGTCCGGGGGCAGGCCGGTGTGCCGGGCGTCGGCCGTCACCACCTCCACGTTGGCTAGCCCGTGCTCGCTGACATACTGGCGGGCCATCGCGGTGTGCGCGGGGTCGGCGTCCAGCCCGACCACGCGGCCGCCGGGCGAGACGGCGACTGAGAGCGGCTCGAGGATCCCGCTCGGGCCGCAGCCGAGATCGAGCGCGCTCTGACCCGGGCTCAGGCCGATGCGGGCGAGGAGTTCGGCGGTCTGCGGGCGCAGCTCGTCGGACTGGCGTTGCAGCCTGGCGCTCTCGGCAGGGTTGCTGCCCAGCGCGTAGACGTCGGCGGCGGCGGGCTCGGCGGTTGCGGGTTCGGGTCCAGCAGCAGGCTCAGCGGCTGGTCCGGTGCCGGGCACGGTGGCGGTGGCCATGGTCGTCTCCTCGGGTTGCTGTGGTCGGTTCATCGTGTCCGGGTTCGGGTTCCCGGCGGCCTACCGCGGGCTTACGGTGGACTTACCGACGCCGGGGACGGGCCCGCGGCGCGCCCTGCTAGGTGGGATGAGTCCAGGTGGAGTTCCGCGTGCTCGGTCCGCTCGAGGTGACGGCCGACGGCCAGTCGCTGGGGCTGGCAGGCGCGCGCACCCGGGCCGTGCTGGCGATGCTGCTCGTGCACGCCAATCAGGTCGTTTCTGTCCGATCGGCTGATCGAGGAGCTGTGGCCCGGCCAGCCGGCCGACCGGGCGGCGGACAGCCTGCAGGTCCGGCTGTCCGAACTGCGCAAGGCGCTCCGGTCGGCCGGGGAGGCCGACCGGCTGGCCACCCGGCCGCCGGGTTACCTGCTGCGGGTGACGCCCGGGGAACTGGACGCGCGGCGGTTCGAGCGGCTGGCCGCCGCGGGGAACGTGGCGCTGGCGGCAGGCGACGCCGCCACCGCGGCGCAGCGCCTGGATCAGGCCCTGGGCCTGTGGCGCGGGCCCGCGCTGGCCGACCTGGACGCCGCGCCTTCGCTGCGGGCGGAGGCGGGCCGGCTGGAGGAGGAGCGGCTGGCCGCGCTCGAATCGCGGGCCGAGGCGCTGCTGGCCTGCGGCAGGCACCGTGACCTCATCGCGGAGCTGGAGACGCTCACCGCGGCCCATCCGCTCCGTGAGCGGTTCTGGTCCCAGCGGATGCTCGCGCTGTACCGGGCCGGCCGCCAGGCCGACGCGCTGCGCGCCTACCGCGAACTGCGCGACATCCTGGTCGCCGAGCTCGCGATCGAGCCCGGCCCGGAGCTGCGCGAGCTGCACGCCCGCATCCTGCGCCAGGATCCCGCGCTCGAAGGGCCGGCGACCGCGCGTCGCGCAGGGCCGACTGGGCCGACCGCGAGCGCGGTCCCGCAGACTCGGTACGCCCAGACGGCGACGGCATCCACATCGCCTACCAGGTGATCGGCGAGGGCGAGCGGGACATCGTGTTCGTGCCAGGCCTGATGAGCCATCTCGAGCTGATCTGGGAAGACCACCAGACGGCCGGACTTCTACCGCAGGCTGGCCCGGCTGGGGCGCCTGATCATGTTCGACAAGCGCGACACGGGGCTGTCGGACCGCGCGCCCGGCGACATGTCGCTCGAGGAGCGGATGGAGGACCTGCGAGCGGTGATGCACGCGGCCGGGTCCCGCCGGGCCGTGCTGTTCGGCTACTCCGAGGGCGCGCCGATGAGCATCCTGTTCGCGGCGACCAATCCCGAGCGGGTTACCGCGCTGATCCTGGGCTCCGCCTCGGCCCGCTGGTTCCCGGCCCCGGGGTACCCGTGCGGGCAGGGCACGGAGGAGATGTACGACGCGCTGGGCGACATCGCCGCGCACCGCTGGGGTCAGGGCGCGAGCATCGAGTGGTACATGCCGAGCCGGGCGGGCTCGGCCCGGATGCGCGCCAGCTGTTCGGGCGGTTCGAGCGGATGGCGATCAACCCCAGCGCGTTCCTGCGGCATGATCGCGGATGATCCGCGATATCGACGTCCGCGCCGTGCTGCCCGCGATCCACGTGCCCACCCTGGTGATCCAGCGCCTGGACGACCGCATCACGCCGCCCTGCCACGGCCGTTACCTGGCCTCGCACATCGCGGGGGCGCGGTATTTCGAGCAGCCGGGCGATCATTCGCTGCGGTTCGCCGCGAGCGGGAACAGCGACGCGCTGTACGCGGAGATCGCCGGCTTCCTCGCCGAGCGCCTCCCGCCGCCGGCGATCCCGACCGCGTGCTGGCCACGATCCTGCGCGCCAGACCGGTAGATGACCACACGACTATGGTCGACCAACTGACCGGGTGGGGCGGAGGGCTCGATCCGATCGCGGAGACGGGCGGGGATCTGGTCCGGGGGCACAGGGGGCGCCTGATCAGGGACGGCGGAGAGGGCATCCTGGCTACCTTTGATGCGCCTGGGCAGGCGATCCGGTGTGCGGCCGCGGTCCGCGACGGACGCGGCCGCGGCCGGGATCCAGGTCCGGGCCGGGATCCATACCGGGGAGGTCGACCTGGTCGGGGAGGACATCGCTGGGGCCTCGGTGCAGATCACCGATCGGGTCGCTGCGCTCGCGCGGCCCGCGGAGATCCTGGTCTCGCGGACGGTCAAGGATCTGGTGACCGGATCGGGGATCACCTTCGCCGAGCGCGGCAGCTACCGGCTGAACGGGCCGCCCGACGAATGGCCCCTGTTCGCGGTGACGGGGTTCGCGGCCGCGGGCCTGGACGCGCTCGAGGACAGAGTCGGGCTGAGCGGACCCGGCGTCAGCGGCCGGAGGCCGCGTCAGCGGGCGGCGGCGCGGCGGTTGAGGTCGGACCAGACCTCGGCGACGCGATGGTCTAGGTCCTCGAGTGAGCCTGAGTTGTCGATGACCAGGTCCGCTAGGGCGAGGCGCTGTTCGCGGGTGGCCTGGGCGGCCAGGCGGGCTTGGGCTTGGTCTGCTGACATGCCGCGCTGGGCGACTAGGCGGTCGACCTGGAGCTCGGGCGGGACGTCCACCACGATGACCAGGTCGTAGTTGGCCCAGCGGCCCGACTCGGCCAGCAGCGCCGCGTCGTAGACGACGATCGGGTTGCCGTCGGACCGCCTCGGTGACGGCCCGCTCGGCGGCTTGCATCCACTCCCCTATCAGCGGGTGGGTGATCGCGTTCAGCTTGGCTAGCTGCGCAGGATCGCTGAAGACGATGGCGCCGAGCCGCTCCCGGTCCAGGGCGCCGTCGGGGCGGAGCACGCCGGGGCCGAACGTTTCCGCGATGCGCGCCAGGCCCGGGGTGCCGGGGTCGACCACCCGCCGGGCGGCCACGTCCGCGTCGATGATCACGGCCCCGAGGGCGGCCAGGCGCCGGGATACCTCGCTCTTGCCGGAGCCGATGCCTCCGGTCAGCCCGACCCGCAGCACCGCAGCCCTCCGTCCCTTCCCGAAGCGTCCGGTCTAGCAGCATACTGGGCCGGAACAGGTCCGCTCCTTGGCGCTAGGCAGAGGCAGGATTGATGCCCGAACTTTCCCTCAAACTCGATGAGCTGCGCAACCATGTCGGCGAACGGCTGGGGGCCAGCGCCTGGCATGAGGTGACACAGGAGCAGGTCAGCATGTTCGCCGACGCGACCGGCGATCACCAGTGGATTCACCTCGACCAGGAGCGGGCGGCGGCCGGACCGTTCGGCGGGACGATCGCGCACGGCTTCCTCACCCTCTCGCTCGGGCCGATGCTGGTACACGAGGTGTTCGAGGTGGCCGATGCCCGCATGGGGATCAACTACGGCCTGAACCGGGTGCGCTTCCCCGCCCCGCTCCCGGTCGGCAGCCGCGTCCGCGCGGACGTCACGTGCGCCGCGGTCGAGGAGGTGCCCGGCGGGCTGCAGGTCACCCTTGCGGTGACCTTCGAGCGCGAGGGCGGCACCAAGCCGGTCTGCGTGGCTGAGTGGCTTTCTCGTTACAGCGTGTAGCCGGACGTCGTCAGCGGGTCGGGAGGCGGCGGGTACGGGGTCGATGGCCGGAGTGGCCGGAGTGGTGATGACGTGCCCCGCCGGTGCCGCGACGGCAGGCGGCAGAGCTTGGTGAAGCCGTTCCGGGAACGTTACCGCTAAGCCGCTGCGCTAACCACGGCCGGTGATCGGGGAGCTTGGGCGGCGGGGACCGGAAACGCGTCGGCCGCAAGGGCATCGCTCGGCGGCATAGGTCGAGCCGCGACCTGGCTTCGGCGGACGTAGGCAGATACTGGCGTGGTGAGCGCTGGGAAGCCGGGTCGGGAGGAGGTCGTCGCGTTCCTCGCCGGGCGGCCGGGCGCCTGCAGAGGGCCTGGAGGCGCTTTCGGGTGGGGCGTGGTCATCGGCGTGGGCTTACCGGGCGGGTGGCGAAGAGCTGGTCGTCCGGTTCGGGCCGGAGGTGTCCTGGTACGAGGCCGACCGGATGGCCATGGCCTTCGCCGGCCCGGACCTGCCCGTGCCGGAGGTCAGGGAGGTGGGCACTACCGCGTCCGGGCGGGCCTACGCCATCTCGGTGCGTCACCACGGGCGGTTCCTGGAGGACACCCCGGTGGAGCAAGCCGCTGCCATCAGCCCCACCCTGACCCGCCTGCTCGTCGCCCTGTTCCGCGTGCCGGCGGCCCCGGATGCCCCGGTCGTCTGGCACCAGGGGGGCCCGCCCGCCGGGAGCTGGCGGGAGTACCTGCTGGCGGGCCTGGTCGATGATCCCGGGAAGCTGGTCCACGGGTGGAGCGCCGCCCTGGCCGGCGACCGGGAACTGGCCGCCCTCTCGACGGCGGTCGCCGGGCGGGTGCGGGCCCTGGTGGACGCCTGCCCCGAGCGCCGTGACCTGGTCCATGGCGATCTCCTGCACGGCAACGTGCTGGTGAGCCCGGACGCCAGCCGGGTCGAAGCGGTGCTGTCCTGGAAGTGTTCGGTGCGCGGCGACTTCCTTTTCGATGCGGCCTGGTGCAGCTTCTGGGCGACGCCGTTCCACCCGGGGATCGCCGCCGCCGATCCATTGTCGGGACTGCTCCGGGCCCCGAGCGTATTGGCCGAGCCCGGCGCCCTGCTCGACGCCGCGGCCCGCCACCACTGCTACGAGCTGCACATCGGCTTCACCCACCTGGGGTGGAACGTGTGGATCGGGGACCAGGCTAATCTCGCCTCGACAGCCCGGCGCCTGGCCGAGGTCCTCGAGCGCGGCCCCTGCCTTAGCGCTTGAGGACGTACTGGGGCAGGGCACCGCACGATACGCCGCTGTATTGCGCCAGTTGCGGGTTCTGGGCGCCGCGAATCGTGGTCTTGCGTTGTGAGACGAGGATCAGGCTGGCCCCGGCCCAGCGGTAGGTGTCACGCGTCGCGAGGAACGTCTCGCCTGTTCCGCTCGTCGCCTGGTAGGCGTAGGTGTTGGTCACCAGGTCCGGCCCGGCGCAGCTGAAGCCGCCGTTGTCCGTGACGCTGCCGCCCACCGCGATGCGGACCGGCGCGCCGGCCAGTCTGACCTGCACGACGTGCCCGTTGACCAATCGGAAGATGGTCCAGAACTCGGTGCAGCAGCCAGCGTTGACCAGCACGAAGAGCTCCGTATGCCCGTCCTTCGCGGCGTTGGCCGCGCCGACGACCACCGGGCCGAACGGTGGCATGTCGGTCACCGAGGTCGCGGAGAACGGGATGGTCTGCGTGCCGTACCTGGCCGTGTGGACGACGAGCCGGAAGCTGAACGTGGTCTTGGCGTTGCCGACGGGCACGAGCGTCACGCTGGCCGCGGGCTGCCCTGGGCCATCGACGGCCCAGGCTACGGAGCCGGCCGCCGAAGGGACCGCGGCCGCTGGGCGGTTGGTGGAGGGCGGCGCCGAAGACGATGCCGGGGGTGGCGCCGAGGATGTGGCCGACGGCGGTACCGAGGATGGCGTGGGGGCTGGCGCGGAGGTCGAGGCCGACGGGCCAGGCGAAGCCAGCACCGTCGGGCTAGCGGAGGGCGAGGCCGACGCGCCGGGCTGAGCCAGCACCGGCTGGCTGGCGGAGGGCGGGGCCGACGCGGCGAAGGAGGGCAGCGCGGACCTGGCTGCGGTGGGCACCGCATGCTGGTCCGCCGTGGGCAGCGCGGTCGTCTGCGTCTGACCGACGCCCGGCGCAGAATTGGCCGCGGTGGAGAAGACAGGTCCGGAGGCCGGGGGGGACGCGATCCGGGCCGGGCCGCCGCCGGGAACAATGATTAGGGCGGTGATGGCGCCGACCGCGATCACAGTCCCAGCGAGCAGCACGACCCCGGTCCGGCGGGCCGGGCGGCGGCTGCGGCGAGTGCCTTGCCGGATGCGGTCGAATGCGCCGGGCCGCGCGGTGACGGGGCGGACCGCGTCGTCCAGCAGGCGCGTCAGTTGCTCGGGGCTCAGGGGCGGCGTCATGACGGTTCCTTATCCAGCAGGCGCGTCAGTTGCTCGGGGCTCAGGGGCGGCGTCATGACGGTTCCTTATCCAGCAGGCGCGTCAGTCGCTCGGGGCTCAGGGGCGGCGTCATGACGATTCCTTCAGGAGAAGCCCGAGTCGGCTCATGGCTCGCGAGATGTAACCCTTCACCGCGCCGGTAGTGACGCCCATCAATTCGGCGATTTCGGCCTCCGGCAGGTCAGCCCAGTAGCGCAGGACCACGGCCTCTCGCTGCCGGGCGGGAATCCTGCGCAGCGCCCGGATGACCTCCTGCCGGGAGATGGCCGCGTAGGCACCCTCCTCCGCACTGGCGGCGTCGGGCATCGGCCTTGGCGCGTGCCGCAGCCGGACCAGCCTGCGGCGCACCTCGGACCGGGCCAGGTTGATCACCGTCTGCCGCAGGTAGGCGAGCGGGCTCCGCACCGCCCCGCCGTCCAAACTGCGATGGACCCGGATGAACGCCTCCTGGACTACGTCCTCCGCCGCGGGCACGTCGCCGACCAGCAGCACGGCCAGCCGGAGCAGTTGCTCGTAATGCGAGACGTACAAGGCGGTGAAGTCGTCTAGGCCCTGCTGATCAAAGCCCGGCTGATCCGGCGACTCGATCATCATCAACAGCCCGCCCGGGGGGTTGGGTGGCGTGCAGAACGCCGGAGGGTTTGCGGCGTTCCGAACGCCGAGGTGCGCGACGTGCAGGACGCCAGGGGTGAGCGGCGTCTGGCACGCCAGGGGTGCGCGGCGTGTAGAACGGTTCCGGCCTTTGAGACGCACACCGCGGCCCAAAGGTTGTGCTCGCGTCCGAAGAGGCTGGTCCGGACTCTGGTCGCGGGTGGTTGTTTCCGGTCGCGGCCAGGAAGGGCCGTGCTCGCGCCGGGAGAGGCCGGGCCGGCCCTCGCGGCGTTGAAAACTGCCCGCTCGCGGCCAGGAAAACGCCGACGGCGGCCGCACGAGGTGCAGCCGCCGCCTTCGGTTTGGTGCTGGTGTCTTTAGCTCTGTCCTCCGGACAGCTTGTCGCGGAGGGCGGCCAGAGCCTCGTCCGAGGCCAGCGTGCCGGTGGCCGCAGGGCCCGGGGTCGAGCTCGTGGTGACGGCGCCCCCAGCGGACGAGGAAGCGCCCGCACCGGGCCGTGACCCGCCGCTGCGCCCGCCGCGCGCGCCGCGGGGAGTCCCGTTGCCGGCCGAGGCCGCACCCGCCTCGTCGGAGTGGTCGGATTCGCCCGTGGCCGCCTCGTCCTCGTCGGCCTTGCGGGACTCCTCCACCTGCTTGCGGTGCGCCTCGAACCTAGCGCGCGCCTCGGCGTACTGGTGCTCCCACTCCTCGCGCTGCTTCTCGTAGCCGGGCAGCCACTCGCCGGTCTCGGGGTCGAAGCCCTCCGGGTACTCGTAGTTGCCCTGCTCGTCGTAGGAGGCTGGCATGCCGTAGAGAGTCGGGTCGAAGTCGTCGCCGACCGCCTCGCCGATGGTGCCCTCGTTCGCCTGCTTGAGCGACAGGCTGATCCGGCGCCGGTCCAGGTCGATGTCGATGATCTTGACGAAGATCTCGTCGCCGACCTGCACGACCTGCTCGGGGATCTCCACGTGCCGGTCGGCCAGTTCGGAGATGTGGACCAGGCCCTCGATGCCCTCCTCGACCCGGACGAACGCGCCGAACGGCACCAGCTTGGTGACCCGGCCCGGGACGACCTGGCCGATCTGGTGCGTGCGGGCGAACTGCTGCCACGGGTCTTCCTGGGTGGACTTCAGCGAAAGGGAGACCCGCTCACGGTCCATGTCCACGTCGAGCACCTCGACGGTGACCTCCTGGCCCACCTCGACGACCTCACCCGGGTGGTCGATGTGCTTCCAGGACAGTTCGGACACGTGCACGAGGCCGTCCACGCCGCCGAGATCGACGAACGCGCCGAAGTTGACGATCGAGGAGACGGTACCCCGGCGGATCTGGCCCTTCTGCAGGGTGTTGAGGAAGGTGTGGCGGACCTCGGACTGGGTCTGCTCCAGCCACGCCCGGCGGGACAGGACCACGTTGTTGCGGTTCTTGTCCAGCTCGATGATCTTGGCCTCGATCTCGCGGCCGACGTAGGGCTGCAGGTCACGGACGCGGCGCATCTCCACCAAGGAGGCAGGGAGGAAGCCGCGCAGCCCGATGTCGAGGATCAGGCCGCCCTTGACGACCTCGATCACCGTGCCGGTGACCACGCCGTCTTCTTCCTTGACCTTCTCGATCGTGCCCCAGGCGCGCTCGTACTGCGCGCGCTTCTTGGACAGGATCAGGCGGCCTTCCTTGTCCTCCTTCTGCAGGACCAAGGCTTCGATGTGCTCGCCGGTTTTGACTACGTCGTGCGGGTCGACGTCATGCTTGATCGACAGTTCGCGGGAGGGGATGACCCCTTCCGTCTTGTAGCCGATATCGAGCAAAACCTCGTCTCGGTCGACCTTGACGACTGTTCCTTCGACGATGTCACCGTCGTTGAAATACTTGATTGTCTCGTCGATCGCGGCGAGGAATGCCTCCTCGGACCCGATGTCGTTGACCGCCACCTTGGGGGTCGAGTTGGCTTGCGTGCTGCTCGTCATGTGTTGGTTGGCTCCGGATGCGGACAGGGAATTTAGGACACGCCAGTTACCGTACATCCCAAAGATGACCAGGAGGACCTACCGGAACCAGCACGGGCCGACCACGGCACGCCCGGCGGCCGTCAGCCGGGTCACTTGACTCGCAAACTGTGTGTCAAGCGGCCACGACGGAACGCACGAGGACACGGCGCAGCAGTCAGGATATGAGAGCAGGGTCAACGGGTCAATCGAGACCGGCCACAATACGGCCACGGTGTGGCCTCGCAAGCTGACGCATCAGTGTGCGGCCTCGGCCCAGCTGCGGCCGGTGCCTACGGAAACGTCCAGGGGAACGCGCAGGGAGGCGGCGCCTCCCATCGCGGCGCACACCAGGTCGCGGGCCGCGTCGTACTCGCCGGGCGCCACCTCGATGAGGAGTTCGTCGTGGACCTGGAGGATCATTCGGGAGCGCAGGCCCGCGCCCGTGAGCGAGCTGTCCACGGCCAGCATGGCGACCTTGATCACGTCGGCGGCGGAACCCTGGATCGGGGCGTTGAGGGCCATGCGTTCGGCCATCTCGCGGCGCTGACGGTTGTCGGAGGTCAGGTCGGGCAGGTACCGGCGGCGACCCATCATCGTCGCGGTGTAGCCGTCCATCCGGGCCCGGGAGACCACCTCGTGCAGGTAGTCTCTGACCCCGCCGAACTCCTTGAAGTACTCCTCCATCAGGCCCCGCGCCTCCTCGGTGGAGATGCGCAGCTGCTGGGAGAGCCCGAAGGCGGACAGCCCGTAGGCCAGGCCGTAGTTCATCGCCTTGATCTTGGCGCGCAGCTCGGGCCCGACCTCCTCGGGCGGGAGCCCGAAGACCCGGGAGGCGGTGGCGGCGTGGAAGTCGTGCCCGGACTCGAACGCCGCGATCAGCGCCTCATCGCCGGACAGGTGGGCCATGATCCGCAGCTCGATCTGGCTGTAGTCCGCGGTCAGCAGGCACTCGTACCCGGGGCCGACGATGAAGCCTTCCCGGATGCGCCGACCCAGTTCGGTGCGGATGGGGATGTTCTGCAGGTTCGGGTCGGTCGAGGACAGCCTGCCGGTGGCCGCGATCGTCTGGTTGAACGTGGTATGGATCCGCCCGCCCTCGTCGGGCATCGGGATCAGCGAGTCCACGATCGTCATCAGCTTGGACACGTCGCGGTGGCGCAGCAGGTGCTCGAGCACCGGGTGCTCGGTCTGCGCGAGCAGGCTGATCAGGGCCTCGGAGTCGGTGGTGTACCCGGTCTTGATCCGCTTGGTCTTCGGCAGCCCGAGCTCGGTGAACAGCACCTCCTGCAGCTGCTTGGGCGAGCCGAGGTTGAACTCGTGCCCCACTACGGCGAACGCGGCCTGCTCCGCCGCCTTCACCTCGCCGTGCAGCATCGCGGACATGGCGGCGAAGTGGTCGAGGTCGGCCGCGATCCCGGTGTGCTCCATCTTGGCCAGCACCGAGACCAGCGGCAGCTCCAGCTCGCGCAGCAGCGCGCTCGCCTCGCGGCGTTCCAGGTCGGCGTCGAGCGCGCTGGCGAGCTCGAGCGTGGCCTGCGCGCGCAGGACCAGGGCGGTCGCGGAGTCGCGCTCCGCCGACCCGTCGAGGGTCAGCTGGCCGCCCTCGGCTTCCCCGGGCAGCTCCTTGCTCAGGTAGCGCAGCGCCAGGTCGGCCAGGTCGAAGGTGCGCTGCCCGGGCAGCGCGAGGTAGGCGGCCACCGCGGTGTCGCAGACCAGGCCCTTGAGGGGCAGGCCGCGGGCCGCGAACGCGTGCATGGGGCCCTTGGCGTCGTGCAGCACCTTCGGGTGCGCCGGGTCGGCCAGCCAGGCCGCCAGGGACCGGTCATCGGCCTCGGTCAGCGCGACGGGGTCGATGTGGGCGCCATGCCCGTCGGCGGCCGCGATCGCCACCGCCTTCAGGTGTCCGGTTCCGCGGCCCCAGGTGCCGGAGACAGCCACACCGGCTCGTTCGGCTGAAGAATGAGAGGCGAGCCAGGCACTCACCTCGTCGGGGCCGAGCAGGACGGCCACCACGTCGAAGGCTTCTTTTCCCTCCTCGGCGTGGGCGGCGGGCTGGTCGGTCGAACCGTAGGCGCTGATGAGGCCGTGCGGCAGCGTCTGGTAGAGGCGGTCGCGGAGCACGCGGAACTGGAGCGTGTCGAAGAGCTGGTGGATCGTCTCGCGGTCCCAGGCCACCGGCAGCAGGTCGCCCGGGACCGCGCCGACCGTCTCCGCGGGCAGGTCGGTGAGCAGGGAGGTGAGCGAGCGGTTGCGCAGCACGCTGGCCAGGTGCTCGCGCAGCGCGTCGCCCGCCTTGCCCTTGACCTCGTCGATCCGGTCGACCAGGCTGGCCAGCGAGCCGAACTCCGAGATCCACTTGCTCGCGGTCTTCTCCCCCACCCCCGGGATGCCAGGCAGGTTGTCGCTCGGGTCACCGCGGACCGCGGCGAAGTCGGGGTACTGCGACGGGGTGAGCCCGTACTTCTCGACCACCGCCGCCGGGGTGAAGCGGGTCATCTCGGTGATGCCGCGGCGGGTCATCAGCACCGTGACCCGGTCGGAAACCAGCTGGAGGACGTCGCGGTCGCCGGTGACGACCAGGACGTCCATGCCCTCGTCGGCCGCCTGCGTGGCCAGGGTGGCGATGATGTCGTCGGCCTCGTAGCCCGGCGCGGACAGCCGGCGGACGCCCAGCGCGTCGAGCACCTCGAAGATCAGGCTGAGCTGGCTGCGGAAGTCCTCGGGCGTCTCGCGCCGGTTGGCCTTGTACTCGACCCACTGCTCGTGCCGGAACGTCGGCTCGCCGCGGTCGAACGCGACCGCGAGGTGCGTCGGCCGCTCGTCGCGCAGCACGTTGATGAGCATCGCGGTGAAGCCGTAGACCGCGTTGGTCGGCTGGCCTGTCGTGGTAGAGAAGTTCTCGATCGGCAGCGCGAAGAACGCCCGGTACGCCAGTGAATGGCCGTCGAGCAGCAGCAACCGGTCCCGGGTCCCCGTATCTGGTGTCGCCACGCACCGATCCTATGGCGCGCCAGTGACACTGGGTGGCGCAGCGGGGCGAGAGGGTCCGTGGCACCCTGGGACGTGGACTTACGGGTGGCTGCGGAGGCGCGGATGGATCAGGAATTGCTGGACCGGGCCATGGCGATGACCGTGGCCGACGGCACGCTCGCCGGCCGGCTGGGCATCAAGATCACGTCCGCGTCCGCGTCGCAGGTCGTGGCGACGATGCCGGTGGACGGCAATACCCAGCCCTACGGCCTCCTGCACGGCGGCGCCTCCTGCGTGCTCGCGGAGACCATCGGGTCGCTCGGCGCGGCCCTGCACGCGGGCCTGGGCCGGATCGTGGTCGGCATCGAGATCAGCGCGACCCACCATCGCGGCGCCCGGGAGGGCGAGGTCACCGCGGTGGCCACCCTGGTGCACGGGGGCCAGACGCTGGCCACGTATGACATCGTCGTAACGGATTCGGCCGGTCGGCGGGTGTGCACTTCGCGGCTTACCTGCCTGATTAGGGACCAGGTACCGGGACAAGACGGCAACGGGCATCGCGCCATCCGGGTTACTGAAAGGTTACGGAGAGTTATCTGAAGTGCGGCGAAGGCTTCGATCCTTTTGCGGGATGCGCCGGCGGATCGCTAACGTGGGGACCTCGGGCCCGGGGGGTTCAAGTAGACAACGTGTTAGCCGGGGAAGGCGGACACGGCACCAAAGGCCCCCCGGGTCCGGCCCGGGGACCTGCAGGAAAGCCCGGGCAGGCGGTTCTGAGCGGCGGGGCGTAGCGGGCTGGGCGGTGCTAGCCGGGCCTAGGCTGGCCGGGCCTAGGGCTGGGCTTATCAGGCTCAGGGGGCGGGGCGAGTCGGACTCAGGGCTGGGGCGAGTTGTCGGGAACCTCCAGGCTGCCCTCGATGACCGCTTCGGCGACCTTTCGCATGGTCAGGCGGCGGTCCATGGAGGTCTTCTGGATCCAGCGGAACGCTTCGGGCTCGCTGAGCCCGTGCTCGGATTGGAGGAGACCCTTGGCCCGGTCGAGCAGCTTGCGGACCTCCAGCCGCTCGCGCAGCGAGCCGATCTCGGCGTCGAGCGCGCGGATTTCGGCGTACCGGCTGACCGCCATCTCCACGGCGGGCACCAGGTCGGCCTTGGTGAACGGCTTGACCAGGTAGGCCATCGCGCCGGCGTCGCGGGCCCGCTCGACGAGTTCGCGCTGGGAGAAGGCGGTCAGGATGAGGACGGGGGCGAGTCGTTCCGCGGCGATCCGCTCCGCGGCGGAGATCCCGTCCAGGACCGGCATCTTGACGTCGAGGATGGCCAGGTCCGGGCGCAGGGCCGCCACCCGCTCGACGGCGGTTTCGCCGTCGCCCGGCCTCGGCCACCACCGCGTAGCCCTCTTCCTCCAGCATCTCCTTGAGGTCCATGCGGATCAGCGCTTCGTCTTCCGCGATCACGACACGGAGTTGGTTCTGGCTCACCCCACGAGAGTACCGTGATCAGGTAGAGTTGTCATTGGGCTGCACCAACTATGGTGAGCCTGCTACGCCCCGATACCCCAATCGGCAGAGGGAGCGGATTCAAAACCCGTCAAAGTGTGGGTTCGACTCCCACTCGGGGCACAATCACCGGATGCATTGACGCGTCCGGCTGCGGTCTGGTTTTGTCAGTGCTGTCTGTCACAATGAGATTATGTATAGCCCTGAAGTACGGCGTTATGCAATAGATCTCATCGGACGCGGTATTAGTCTCCGCAGCATCAGTATGTCGACCGGAATATCGCGGGCAACGCTGCGTGACTGGCGCGAGCACCCGGAAGGAGGCATTTACCAGCGTGTCGCCTGTTCCCGGTGCGCGGCCAACCCAACGCTCCCTGAACCGCAAGCCGACTACGCGTACCTGCTTGGGCTGTACCTCGGAGATGGGTGTATCAGCAGAGCCGGCGCGAGAGACAAAGACGTATGGAGGCTGCGCATCATGTGCGCGGACGCATGGCCCGGGCTTATCAGGGAGTGCGAGCGAGCCATGAGCACTATCCGGCCCGATAACAAGGTCAGGACCCATCAGCGAGTGGGTTGCACCGAAGTAATTTGCTGCTCGCGGCACTGGCCATGCCTATTCCCGCAGCACGGGCTGGGCAAGAAGCACATGCGCAAGATCGAGCTGCAATCATGGCAGAGCACCATTGTGTTGAGCGATCCTAGCCACTTTGCACTGACGCGGGTCAGGGTTCCTGGGGCGCGGAGTAGGGGACCAGGATCGCGGTGATGTTGTCGGCGCCGCCGGCCTCGACGGCGAAGTCGACTAGGTCGTTCGCGGCGGACAGCGGGTCGTTCAGCGCCTTGGGCAGGGCTAGTTCCGCCAGGTCCCCGGCCTCGGGCAGGTAGTTCCACAGCCCGTCAGAGCACAGCAGCAGGCTGCCGCCGCCCGGCGGGGAGTACTGCTCGACGTGCGGGGCGCGCTTGGGGTCCCCGTCTAGATCGGCGGCGTCCCCGGCGAGCCAGCGGGTCAGGACGTGCGCGTGCGGCGAGGCCATCGCCACGGCCTCGGTGGCCAGGCCGGCCTCGACCATGCCCCCGGCGACCGAATCGTCCCTGGTGAGCTGGCGGGATTCCGACTCGGGCTGGGTCAGCCAGTAGGCGCGGCTGTCGCCCAGCCAGCACAGGGTGACCAGGCCGGGGGCCGCCACGGCCGAGACGAAGGTCGTGGCCGAGGTGTCGTGCGAGGGCTCGTGCAGCTCGGCGACTGATTCGCGGCTGGCCTTGACCGCGGCCCGTGAGGCCTCGATGAGGTCCCTGCCTTCTCGGACGGCCGCCATCAGGACCGGCAGCGCTGCCTGCGCGGCCACGTACGACGCCTCGTCGGGCCGCGGCGAGGACGACACGCCGTCGCACACCACGGCCACCACGACAGGGCCGTCGGCTGTCACCTCACAGCCCAGGGCCATCGCGTCCTCGTTGCGAGGGTGACGCAAACCACGGTCACTTACTCCGGCGGCATTGCCGAGATCGACCTCGCTGTGGTCGCGCGACGGCGACTGGTTAATCATGTGCATACGCTAGTGCCTTGAGTCGCCGCAGGCCCAGAGGCCCCCGGCAATACGTGCTGCTAATCGCGGTGCACCGTGATGGCGGTCCAGGCGCCGACGTTGATGCGATCGCCGTCGTGCAGGGGCATCCGGTTCCCGGTGGGTATCTCGACACCGTTGATAGACGTGCCGTTGGCCGAACCTGGATCGAGGACCGACCAGGTGCCGTCCGGCTCAGCGATCAGGACGGCGTGCAGCCGGCTAATGCCGGGGTCGGCGGGCGGGCCGGTCAGGTCGATCTCCGGGTCCACGCCGCGTGACACGCTGCGCCGGCCGATCCGCATCTGGCCGCCCGCCAGCCGGAACCGCCGCTCGGCGCAGTAGGCGGGGAACTCGATGGCTTCCCCGTCCGGGCCGCTCGCGGCCCGGACGCTGTCGTAGTAGTCGCGGTCCGCTGACACCACGGCGGTCCAGGCGACCGGAGCGTAGGGCGGCGCGGCCGTGGTCGGCATAGCGGATGAGATCGGCGGCGATGACGGGGCTGCGGGTGGGTGCGCGGGAGGGGCTGCTGGCGGGGTGGGCGGAGGCGTCACGGGGACCGATATCTCGGTGGGGACTGGAGTTACCGGCGAGCCCTGCATCACCGGCGGGTCCCAACTTACGGACGGGAATGGGGTAGCTGAAGAGGATGGAGTTGCTGGCAGGTCCGTTGGTGTGGATGGGGTCTGAGGTGCGGACGGGATCTGGGATGCGGGTGGGGGCTGGGCGGTGGCGAAGTTGAAGCCGCACGACTCGCAGAACTGGCCGACTCTCGCCGTGCCGCACACGGGGCACAACTGGTCAGGGCCCGCGGCCTGCGAGCCGTTGCCGGAGGGGGCACCGGACGCGGCGCCTGGTGGGGCACCTTGAGACGACGCGAGAGGCGGCGAGGCGGAAGCGGGGCTGAGGATGCGCATGCCGCATACGTCGCAGAAATCGTCGCTCGCCGAGTCGTGCCCGTTGGGACAAACCGCCATGCCCGTCTCCTCCGCGTGCTGCGATCGCTACTTCCGCGCCCGGACCGTCTTGGTCGACCTGGTGTCGAGCGCCATTTCGTCCGCGTCCTCGACCTGCTTCTTCAGGCGCACCGTCCCGGTGTCCACGTTGACCACGTCCACGACCTTGGCCAGCAGCTTCGCGGTGTCCTCGTTGCCCGACTGGTGCGCCAGCGCCACGGCCCGGCCCAGCTTGGCCGTCGCGGTCTCCTCGTCGCCCTGCTTGCGGGCCTCCAGGCCCTCCTGGATCACCTCGGCCAGCTCGGCCTGGCCGGTGTAGTGGGCCACCCGCGAGTTGATCTTCGTGGACAGCGCCTCGTCGTCGGTCCAGATCGCGCGGATCAGCCCTTGGCCCAGGATCTCCTCGCCGACCGGCGAGCTGGCCACCAGGCTCACCCGGGCGGCGAGCATCTCCTGCCCGATCCCGGCCGGGGTGACCTCGACGCCGACGTGGTAGTCGCGGCTCTCGCCGGGGCCCCACGCGCCGGTCGGGTAGTCGCCCGCCTGCGCGTTGCGAGAGGTACGCCTGCCGGTCAGGTCGTCCACCGCCGGCGCCACCTGCTTGACGAAGGAGACCGTGGCGCTCTGCGGGGTCCAGACCCGGATGGCCACGTCGGCCACCTGCTTGCCCATGGCGGTCTGCATCATGGCCGCGAAGTCGGCGGCTAGCCCGGACGGATCGGGCACGATATCCACGGTCCCCAGCAGCGCGGTCGAAATCCGGCGCAGCTCGCTGACCTCCCAGTCCGTGCCGACGCCGCGGCAGTCGCAGCTGAAGACGCCCTCGCACTGGCTGATCGCCGCCGCGAGCTGCTCCGGGGACTCGTGCTGGTTCTTGCCGTCGGTGAGCAGGATGGCGTGCCGCAGGCTGGCCGGGTAGGACGTGAAGATCTGCCTGGCCAGCCCCAGCCACTGCCCGATGGCCGTGCCGCCGCCCGCCCGCAGGCCCGCTACCGCCTGCCGGGCGGCGGCCCGGGAACCCGGGTCGGCGACCGCCATGCTGCCGTCGGTGGGAAACACCGGCCAGGCCAGGTTGGTGCCCGCGATGACCGCGAACCAGGTCCCGTCGCGGATCACGTCGATGGCGGCGGCCGTCGCCGCCCGCGCCTCGGCGATCTTGGTGTGCGGGTATTCCATCGATCCCGAGCAGTCGATGATGATGATCTCCGCGCTGCCCGTCTGGCCTCCCGCCGGACCCGGACCGGAGAACCCGGTCGCGTCCGCGGCCGACGTGACGGTGACGATGGCGCTGACATCGCGGCCACCTTCGGGCAGGAACTGGTTCTGGTCGACGTCGATGGTGAAGCCGGACTCGGTCATGGCGCGATTCTCCTCGGTAACGTCGCCGAGCTGACGGGCGGGAAGGGGATCAGTACCACGGTGATGTTGTCCACGCCCCCGGCGTCGAGCGCGAACTTCACGAGGCTGGCCGCGGTGCCGAGCGGGTCGCTGAGCGCCGCGGGAAGGGCAAGCTCCGCCAGCCCGGCCGCGTTGGGCCGGTAGTTCCACAGCCCGTCCGAGCACACCAGGACGACACCGCGCCCCACCGGCTCGAACCGCGAGAGGTGCGGCTCGGGCTCGGTGAGGTCGGCGCCGAGCCAGCCGGTGATCACGTGGGCTTGCGGGGACGCCATGGCCTCGGCCTCGCCCATGGCCCCCCGCGCGATCAGCTGTTCGGCCACGGAGTCGTCGATGGTCAGGCGGGCCGCGGTGCCGTCGGGCCCGGCGGGCAGCCAGTAGGCGCGGCTGTCACCCAGCCAGCACACGGTGACCGCATCACTCGAGACCACGGCCGAGACGTATGTGGCCGACGGCGACTCCCCGGGCGAGCTCAGGGTGGTCAGGGCCTGGTGCGCCGAGCGCACCGCGGCGAGCGAGGACTCCGCCGGGTCATCACCGCGCCGCGCCGAGGTCAGAAGGACCCGGACCGCGGCCTGGGCGCCGGCCATGGACGCCTCGTCCGGACGGGGCGAGCTGGATACCCCGTCGCAGACCACGGCGATCGCGACCTGGCCGCTAGGGGTTGCAGCGGTCGCCAGGGCCATCGCATCCTCGTTGCGCGAGTGGCGCAGGCCGCGGTCGGTCACGCCGGCGAGCAGGCCAAGGTCGAGCTCGGCGTGGTCGCGGCCGGAAGGCACCTTTCGCCCGCACGACTCGCAGTAACCCTCGGCGCTGATCGCGCCGGGCGGGGCCGACGGGTCCACCGAGCACACCGGGCACTCCGGCGTGTACCCCGGGGACGCGGTGCTGAGCACGGCCGGGGCCAGTTCGGTGCCACAGGACTCGCAGAAGCTGTCCGTGGCACCGACGGGTTCGCCGCAGGTCGGACAGATACCACCAGCCTCGGTCGGCGCGCCCGTCACGTCAGGGTCCTCGGCCTGATGGCGTTGGCCAGGTCGACCAGCTCGATCCGGCGGGCGTCGTCCGGCGTCAGCCGGGCCAGCGCCCGGTAGGTGCGCTCCAGCCCGAAGCGCACGGCGCGGGCGTTCGGCTCGCAGCCGACGATGCGCGCGCCGCCGACCGGCTGCCCGGACGTGCACCAGGAGAGCGCGGCGCGCAGGACCTCGAGGGTAAGCTGCTGGCGCCGCACGTCGTCGAGGACCAGCTGGGTCAGCCGGCCGTCGGCCTGGCGCAGGTCGTCCCCGTTCACCCCGCTCTGGCCGTCGCCGGAGACCAGGATCCGCACCGCGGCGATCTGCGCCTCCGCGTGATGGCTGGAGTTTCCTGGCACGCCGGCCAGCGCCGCGATGGCGCCGGGGCGGTCGCTTGCGGCGAGCCGGGCCCGGGCCAGCCCGAACGCCGCGCTGATATACGACTTGTCCACGGTCCAGACCAGCCGGAAGAAGCGCCCGGCGGCGACCGGGTCCCCCGCGGCTTCGGCGGCGAAGGCCAGCGCGAGCTTCGGCGCGAGCTCGCCCGGAAGCTCGTCGTACACGGCGCTGAACGCGCCCTGCGCCGCCGGCGCCTGGCCGACCGCGAGCTGGCGGAGCCCGGTGTACCAGGCGATCCGCCAGTCGGAGGGATCATCGGCGGCCAGGTCGGCCAGGACGCCCGCCGCCGCGTCGTAGTCGCCCGCGTCGATCCTGGCCCTGGCCAGCGCCAGGCGGGTTTCCGCCGACTCGGTGACCTCGTGCGGGATCGTCGGGTCGCCCGCGACGGCAAGCGTGAGCGCGACGACTCGCTGGGCCGGGTTGAGGCCCGCGAACGTGGCCAGGTAGCCGGCGGCCGGGTCCGTCCTGTCCACCTGCGGCAGCGGCAATCCGGCTACCACCTCAGCAGGCCCGGGCGCGGGCAATGCCGCCGACATGTCGGGCCGGTCGCCGACTGCGGTCCCGATGGCCTGGACCTCAGGGCTGAACAGGGTCGAGAAGGCCGGCCTCGGCACGCCGTCGTCGACCGCGAGCACCTCGCGGAGTACCCCGGTGAGCTGCTCGGTCATCTCGCTCGCGGAACCGAAGCGGCGGTCGGGGTCCTGGTTGGTGGCCCGGCGCACGAGTCTGGCGAACGACTCCTGCTCGGCCAGGACCGGCACCCCGTCCGGCAGGGTGTACTTGTACGCGCCCTGGTAGCCCCTGAAGTCGAAGGTGAGCACGGCCAGGGCCCGGCCCACCGTGAACAGATCCGAGCTCGGCGAGGGCCCGTCGGCCTCGATCTCGGGGGCCTGGTAGCCGACGGTCCCGTAGATCGCCTCGTCGCTGTCGATCCGGCGCACGCCGCCCATGTCGATGAGCTTGAGCTGCTCTTCGGTCTGGATGACGTTGTCGGGCTTGAAGTCGCAGTAGACCAGGCCCCGGTCGTGCAGGTAGCCGAGCGCGGGGAGGACCTCGATCGCGTAGGCCAGCGCGTGCGCGACCGGGACCGAGCCGCCGGACTGCCTGGCGTCTTGCAGGATCTGCTTGAGCGACTTGCCGCCCACGTACTCCATCACGATGTAGCCGGCCGACTCACCGGTCTTCCGGTCCGCGTGCTGGACGAAGTTGTAGATCCGGACGATGTTGGGGTGCTCGACCTCGGCCAGGAACTGCCGCTCGGCCAGGGCGGCCGCCATCGCGTCGGCGTCTGACGTGTTCAGCAGGCCCTTCAGGACGACCCACCGGTCGCTGACGTTGCGGTCCTTGGCCAGGTAGATCCAGCCGAGCCCGCCGTGGGCGAGGCAG
Source organism: uncultured Actinomycetes bacterium (assembly GCA_963795795.1). Lineage (GTDB taxonomy): Bacteria > Actinomycetota > Actinomycetes > Streptosporangiales > Streptosporangiaceae > Palsa-504. Next base: position 102,221 of record CAWCJS010000018.1, read on the forward strand.
CCGAGTACCTCGTACTGGCCCGCCACCAGCTCGCCCCGCTCCAGCTTCGGGCTGAACGAGAACCGGGTGCCGCAGTTGCGGCAGAACCCGTCGGTCAGGCCGGGACGCCCGTCCCGGCCGCGCCCGACCGGCTGGTCGCAGTTGCTGCAGAAGCGCTTGCCCTCCGCGACCTGCGGATCCACCAGGACGGCGCTGGCCGGGTCGCGGTAAGGGACGGGCGGGATATCCACCAGGCCGGCACCGAGTCGGCCGCGGGAGGACCGAACGGTTCCCCGGCCGGAGGATCCCCTCCCCCGGGAGCGCGTGCTCTGCGTGGACGCGGAGGGTCCCGTGGGCCCGGAGGGTCCCGAAGGCCCGGACAGGCCGGATGACCTCGCGGCCGGGGGCGGGGCCGGGCTAGCGGCGGCCAGGCCGCAGGTCGTGCAGTAACCGTCTTGGATGGTCCCGTCGCAGCCAGGCTGCGTGCACCTGACCATGGCCGTGGTCATCGCGGCTATCCTCCTAGCGACAGGACGGCTTGCTGGTAGCCGGTCACGGCTTCGGCCGCGGCCTCGAGGTCACACGGGGCCGTCCACAGCAGCCCATGGGCGCGATCGTAGCGTTCAGTCAGGCGGGGGTCTTCCGCGGCACCGAACCGCGCCGCCTTGGCCTGGTAGGCGCCGAGCAGACCGCGCAGCTCGTCACGCCGGCCGACTAGGGCCGTCGAGGCTCGCTCAGTAGCGCGGAAGCCGGCTGTGGCCTCGGCCAGATCGCGCTCGACCTGGTCGAGCTCGGACGCCAGCCGGGTCCAGCGCCCGGCGTCCAGCAGCTCACCGAGGCTAGCCAGCCGTCCGGCCAGGTCGGTGACCACGGGAGGCTGGGCGGGTAGGGACGCCGCGGTGACCTTCGCAGCGGCTCGCTGCCAGGCGGCGGCCGCGTCCTCGCCAGCGGCGCGCGCCGCGGCGGCGGTTGCCGTCAGCTGGGCGATGCGCTGCCGGGCGTCGTCGCGCAGCCGGAGGAGCTCATCGACCCGCGTTACCGTGGCCGCAACCCGTTCGGCGAGGCGCTCCGCGCCCGACGTATCGACTTTCCCCGGGGCGGGCCCACCCAGCCACAGGGCGAGCGGATCGGTGTTCAGGGTGTCACGCAGCTTGGCCAGCTTGCTCTCGGCGGCCGCCACGTTCCCCGTGAGCGCCTCGTCGCCGAACGAGGCCGCCAGCGGCCTCACCCGGGCCAGTTCGCTGGTGACCGAGTCGAGCCTGCCCGTCATCTCGTTCCACACCTGCTCGGCGCCGGAGGTCACCTCGGTGATGTCGGCGAAGGCGCGCCGCATCCTCGTCACGGCCGCGACCAGGGTGAGGGTTTCGCGGCCCGAGTCGGCGAGATCACGCCCGCCGAGGGGGGCAGGTCCCGAGGCCAGCTCGATGGACGGTCCGGTGAGCAGGGCGGTAATCCCGGCCAGTTCCTTGGCCCCGAGGTGCCTGGTCACCGCGTCGGCCGCTTGGTCGACGACGGCCGAGTAGGCCGAGAAGAGCTGCCACAGCCGGCCCAGCGCGACGGAGGCCAAGTCCCAGCGGCGTTTGGTCTGGCCGGTGAGCGCGGCACCCTCGAGCACCCGCTTGCCGAAACTGCCGTCAAGCTCGAGCAGGTTCGCCTGAATCGCGTCGCGCTCGGAAACCGCAGCCTGGACCACGCCAGGAGCCCGCTCCCTGGTCAGTACCGGGGCGGCGCTCATCGGTACTCCGCGAGCCGGCGCGAGAGCCCCCAGGCACAGCCCAACGCCATGACCAGGGCCAGCACGATGAGGCCCGCCTCCAGGCCCGTGAACGCGTCCGAGCCGGCCGCCGCGTTGGAGGCGAACACGCCCTGATCGGTATTGATCGCCGCCCCCAGGTCGGTCTCGAGTTGGCCGAACAACGTCCCGGCCGTGCCGGGGCCCGACCCGATCTCCAGGCGGGTCTCCGCGCCGTAGGCGAAGACGGCGTCGAGGGCCTGGGCCTGTCGGTTAACGGCGAACCAGGCGGTCGCCGCGCTCCTGGCCGCGTCAATCTGGCTCGCGCCTTGTCCGGTGCTCTGTTCAGCGGCGTTCGGTAGCAGGGTGTTTAGCCTGTTCTGGGCGGCGCTGAAGTCCTGCTGGAAATTGGCGTCGCCGCTGCGGGAGATCAGGTTGAGGGTCTCGTCGCCGCGAGCCTGCAGCGCCGCGATGTCGGCCTGGGCCAGCGTCTCGGCCGGGGTGGAGCCATGCCCGGTGGCCTGGAGCAGGTCCGACCGGCCTGAAGCGAGCGCGACGACCAGCCAGACCAGCGCGACCACCGTGGCGACGAAGGCGACGAGCAGGCCGGCGTTGAGCGTCCGGTGGGTGCGCCGGGACAGCCAGCGCTGCGTGCGGAAGAGGAAGAAGGCGGTGATCAGGCCAGCCGCGAGGGCGACGATCGCCAGCGGCAGTCCAGTCGCCTGCGCGCTGGCCTTGGTCAGCTGCGCGTTCTCCTGCGTGTACACGCTGCGGGCGGCTGGCAGGAGGGTCAGGTGCATCTCCTCCGAGGCCACCTGGATGAACGAGCCGCCGGCGGGGTAGCCCAGCGAGTTGTAGATCTCGCCATCCTCGACGTAGCCGGTGTAGATAGGCAGGGCCGCCGTCAGCGTGCTCAGGCTCGCGCCGATGCTGGAGCTTCCGCTAGCGCCCGTGACCGCCTGGAGGTCCGCCGAGGCGACCGCGATGTCGCGCAGGTAACGCTGCCGGTCGGCAAACGGCTCGATCCTGCCGTAGAGGTACCCCGTGGAGACCGTGACGTCGGCGTCGGCCAGCGACTGGTACATCTGCTGGGCGTCCAGGCTGATCGGTTCGCTGGTCCCGGCCACGTTGCCCGCGGCCGATGCGTGCTGGCTGATGGTGAACGCGGCCAGCGCGCCCCAGGCCAGGCACAGCACGACCAGGGCCGCCTCGATCAGCTGCAGCTTGCCGGGCGTCGTGGAGGCGCGCGGCAGCCCGATCCTTCTGCGCCGCCGAACAGGAGCGGGCCCCGGCGGCGCCGGCTGCCCCCGAGGCGGGTTGCCCGTCACCGTGGCCGTCATCGCCAGCCCGCCATGTCCGCTCCCGTCGTCGGAACCGACGCATCAAGACGTTCTCTATTTTGCCCGCAATCGATAGCTACTTCGCCGCAACGCTGCTAGCCGTGATGCACCGTGATAACGGTCCAGACGCCGAGATTGATCCGGTCGCCGTCGTGCAACGGGACTAGTTCGCCGACGGCGATCTCGCGGCCGTTGAGGAGCGTCCCGTTGGCCGAGCCCGGGTCGAGGAGCGACCAATTGCCGTCCGGGCCTGGGATCAGGACCGCGTGCAGACGGCTGATGCCCGGGTCGGCGGGCGGGACCGCCATGTCTATCTCTGGCTCGAGGCCACGCGCCGCGCTGTGTCGGCCGATGCGCATCTGCCTGCCGTCGAGCGGGAACCGCCGGGTGCTGGTGAAGGCGGGGAACGCGACGGCAGGGCCGTTCTGGGCCCTGGTGAGCTGCATCCGCCCGTAGTAGTCCCGGTCGGCACCGATGACGACCGTCCAGCCGACGGGGGTGGAGGCCGGCGTCGGTCGGGTGGGCGGAGACGACGACTCCAGCGGGGCGGGCGGGATCGGCGGGGCCTGTGGGGCTGTATAGGAAGGTGGGACTGATGGGGTGGGGGGTGGTTCGGGCGCAACGCGAGGCGCGGCTGGCAGCTGGGTCCATACCGGCTGCGAGGACCAGGAAAATGACCCGGGCGCGGCGGGCGGCACCGGCTCGTCCTGGTTCTGGTTCTGGGGCGGACCGCGAAACGCGGGCTCCGGGATTGTGGACGGGTCTGCAAGCACGGGCTCGTCTGGGACCCTGGGCGGATCCGCAAGTGGGGGCCGGTCCGGGACCACGGGCCGGTATGCAAGCACGGGCTCGTCTGGGACTCCGGACGGGTCCGTAAGCACGGGCCGGTCCTGGACCACGGGTGGGTATGCAAGCACGGGCTCGTCCGGGACCCTGGGCGGGTCCACAGGCACGGGCCGGTCCGCGACCCTGGGCGGGTCTGCAAGCACGGGTCGGTCCGGAAGCATGGGCCGGTCTAGGACCTTGGGCGGGTCCGGAATCGGGGGCTCACCGTTGAGCGAACCCTTGTCGGTGACCGAATCCGGCTGCGGCAGCGCGTACAGGTCCTGGGACGGCTTGGCGTACGGATCCCGGGACGGCTCGATGTACGGGTCTGGGGGCGGCGGGAAATGGGGCTCGGAGGGCCTCGGGAAGAACGACGCGGAAGCAAGCGGTGATGGGGACGGCGTTTCGGTCGGTGAGGCCGGCACGGGCGGGGGCGCGGATGGGGACGGCGGCTCAGGCCAGTCCCACGAAGGCCGCTCGGGCCGGGCGAGGGGCGGGAACAACGATTCCGGCGGGCCGAGCGGAGGCGGGCCGGGCCGGGTGACGGGAGGGAACAGCGATTCCGGTGGGCCGGAAGGGAAGAGCGGGCCCGGAGGGAAGGACGAGCCCGGGGAGAAGGACGGCTCCGAGGAAGAGGTCGGCCCCATCGGGGGGAACGGCCCCGAGGAGGAGGATGGCCCCGGCGAGGGGAGCGGACCCGTTGAAAAGGACTGCCCCGAGGGCGGGGAGGAGGGATCGGAGGGCCAGGGCGGGCCTGAGGAGTAAGACGGCCCCGAGGACGGGAACGGCCCTGAGGAGGAGGACGGCCCAGAGGACCGGAAGGTCCTCGGGGTAGCGGACGGCTCCGGGGAGGAAGACGGCCAAGGGGACTGCGACGGCGTTGAGTACGGGGACGGCCCTGGTGAAGGGAACGGTCCGGTTGGAACGGACCGCCCCGGGAGTGGGACGGGATCGGAGGGCCAAGGCGGCCCCGACGAGGACGGCCCAGAGGACGGGAACGGCGTCGCGGAAGGAGACGGCCCGGGAGAGGAGTTCGGGCCGGGAGGGGAGGACGGCCCCGGAGAGGGGAACGGCCCCGAGACGAAGGGCGGCCCCGGGGGCGGGGAGGGATCGGAGGCCCAGGATGGCCCCCGAGAAGGGGCCGGCCCGGTCGGAACGGACAGCCCCGGGGGCGGCAAGGGATCGGAGGCCCAGGGCGGCCCTGAGGAGGGGGACGGCCCCGAGGAGGACGGCCCAGAGGAAGGGAACGGGCTCGACGAAGAGGACGGCTCTGGGGGTGGGGATGGGTCGGGGGGCCAGGGCGAGGAGGGGAAGGGTGTGGTCTGGGCGGGTGAGAAGGAGGATCCCGGTTCGTCCAGGGGGGCAAAGGGACGGCGGCCCCAGAAGCGGTAACCGCAGTCGGGGCAGAGCTGTCCGGAGCTCAGCGCGCCGCATCTCGGGCACGCGGTGACCGAACCCGTCGGCTGGCTCGGCCCGCCGACGTGGTGCTTGCCGAAGGTGCGCGACGGGTCGGACGGCGACCTCCTGGCGATGTGCTTGCCGCACACGTCGCAGAAGTCGTCGCTCGCCGAGTCGTGCCCGTTCGGACATACCGCCATCACCATGAGATGCCCTGAGACCCCCTATGTCCGTTAGACGCGTGGACCTCAGGATATGTTCACAGGCGCGTTTTTCCTGGCCTTTTGTCAGGGTTAGACCAGCGGGCGGGCGGTCGGCGGGATGGGAGCGGGCAGGGCGGAGGTCCCGGTCAGGTGGCGGTCGACGCCGGCGGCGGCGCTGCGGCCCTCGGCGATGGCCCAGACGATCAGCGACTGGCCGCGGCCCATGTCGCCCGCGGCGAACACGCCGGGCACCGACGTCGCGTAGGAGGCGTCGCGGGCGACGTTGCCGCGCTCGTCGAACCTCACGCCGAGGTCGGTAAGGAGCCCGGGCCGTTCGGCGCCGGTGAAGCCCATGGCGAGCAGGACCAGGTCGCATTCCAGCTCGCGTTCGGTACCGGGAACGGGGTCGAATCCGGCCGCGTCGGCCAGGCGCAAGGCGCGGACCCGGCCGCCGGCGTCGCCGAGGAACTCCAGCGTGGACACCGCAAAAGCCCGCTCGCCGCCTTCCTCGTGCGCGCTGGAGACGCGGTAGGTCATCGGGTAGACGGGCCAGGGCTGGTGGGCGGGCCGCGACGCGGGGGGCCGCGGCATGATCTCAAGCTGGGTCACCGACGCCGCGCCCTGCCGGTGCGCGGTGCCCAGGCAGTCCGCCCCGGTGTCGCCGCCGCCGATGATGACCACGTGCCGCCCGCGGGCGCTGATCGAGGGCTCAGCCGGCGCTGGCCCGGAAACCGCGCGGTTGCCCAACGGCAGGTATTCCATGGCCTGGTGGATGCCGGCCAGGTCCCGCCCGGGTAGCGGGAGGTCGCGCGGCACCCGGGCGCCGCCGCAGAGCACGATGGCGTCGAAGGCGGCCCGGAGCTCCGCGGCGCTGACATCGGTTCCGGCCGAGACCCCGCAGCGGAACCGCGTGCCCTCCGCCTGCATCTGGGCTAGCCGGCGGTCCAGGTGCCGCTTTTCCAGCTTGAACTCGGGAATGCCGAAACGTAGCAGGCCGCCGGGTGCCTCGTCGCGCTCGAAGACGGTCACCGCGTGCCCGGCCCGGGTCAGTTGCTGCGCCGCCGCCAGCCCGGCCGGGCCCGAGCCGATCACCGCCACCGTCCGGCCGGACAGGACGGCAGGGGGCCGCGGGACCACCCACCCGGACGCGAAGGCGTGGTCGATGATCTCCACCTCGACCTGCTTGATCGTGACGGGGTCGGCGTTGATCCCGAGCACGCAGGCGGACTCGCACGGGGCCGGGCAGAGCCGGCCGGTGAACTCGGGGAAGTTGTTCGTGGCGTGCAGCCGGTCGGCGGCCTCGCGCCAGTCGTGCCGGCGGACCAGGTCGTTCCACTCCGGGATCAGGTTCCCCAGCGGGCAGCCGTTGTGGCAGAACGGGATGCCGCAGTCCATGCACCGGCCCGCCTGCCGTTCGAGCCGGCCGGGCGGGAACGGCTCGTAGACCTCGCGCCAGTCCAGCAGGCGCAGGTCGACGGGCCGCCGGACCGGGGTTTCCCGCGGCGTGGTCATGAAGCCCTTCGGGTCAGCCATGGCCGCCCCCTACCCGTGCGCCGCGGCCATGACGGCCTCGTTGACGTCGCGGCCCTCGCGTTCGGCCTGCGAGGCGGCGGACAGCACCCGCTTGTAGTCCTGGGGCATGACCTTGGTGAACCGGCCGGGATCCCAGTCGCCCAGCAGGCGCGCCGCGACCGCGGAACCGGTCAGCGCGTAATGGCGCTCCACAACGTCGCGCACGAACCTGGCGTCGGACTCGTCGAGGGGGTCGAGGTCGACCATCTCCCGGTTGACCCGGCGCGCCGACAGATCGAGCACGTAGGCGATGCCGCCGGACATGCCGGCCGCGAAGTTCCGCCCGACCGGGCCGAGGATCACCACCCGGCCGCCGGTCATGTACTCGCAGCCGTGGTCGCCGGTGCCCTCGGCGACCGCGAGCGCGCCCGAGTTCCGCACGCAGAACCGCTCCCCCACCAGGCCGGACAGGAAGATCTCCCCGGCCGTGGCGCCGTAGCCGATCACGTTGCCCGCGATGACCTGCTCGTGCGCGGCGAACGGCGCACGCGCAGGCGGGCGCGCGACGAGCCGCCCGCCGGACAGCCCCTTGCCTAGGTAGTCGTTCGCGTCGCCCGCCAGGCGCAGGGTGATCCCGCGCGGCAGGAACGCGCCGAACGACTGGCCCGCCGACCCGGTGAACGAGACGTCGATCGTCCCGTCGGGCAGGCCCTCGCCGCCCCAGCGCCTGGTCACCTCGTACCCGAGCATGGTCCCGACGGTCCGGTTGACGTTCCTGATCGGCAGCTCGAGGCGGACCGGGCGGCCTTCCTCCAGCGCTCCCTCGGCGAGCTGGATGAGCGTGTGGTCCAGCGCCTTGTCCAGCCCGTGGTCCTGGGCGCTCACGCACCGGGTGGCGGCCCCGGCAGGCAGCGGCGGCGCGTACAGCACCGGGGACAGGTCGAGCCCGGAGGCCTTCCAGTGGTCCACCGCGAGCGCCGCGTCGAGCAGGTCGACCCGCCCGACGATCTCCGCCAGGGACCGGAACCCGAGCGCGGCCAGGTACTCGCGGACCTGCTCGGCGATGAACTCGAAGAAGTTCACCACGAACTCGGGCTTGCCGGAGAAGCGGGCCCGCAGCTCGGGGTTCTGGGTGGCCACGCCGACCGGGCAGGTGTCCAGGTGGCAGACCCGCATCAGCACGCACCCGGCCACGACGAGCGGCGCGGTCGCGAAGCCGAACTCCTCCGCCCCGAGCAACGCGGCGATGATCACGTCCCGGCCGGTCTTCAGCTGGCCGTCCGCCTGCACCACGATCCGGTCGCGCAGGTTGTTGCGCAGCAGGGTCTGCTGGGTCTCGGCCAGCCCGAGCTCCCACGGGGCGCCGGCGTGCTTGATCGAGGTCAGCGGCGCGGCGCCCGTGCCGCCGTCGTGCCCGCTGATCAGCACCACATCGGCGTGCGCCTTGGACACCCCGGCGGCCACGGTGCCGACCCCGACCTCGGCGACGAGCTTGACGTGCACCCGCGCCGCCGGATTGGCGTTCTTGAGGTCGTGGATCAGCTGGGCCAGGTCCTCGATCGAGTAGATGTCGTGGTGCGGCGGCGGCGAGATCAGCCCGACCCCGGGCGTGGAGTACCGCGTCCTGGCGATCCACGGGTAGACCTTGTGCCCCGGTAGCTGGCCGCCCTCCCCTGGCTTGGCGCCCTGGGCCATCTTGATCTGCAGGTCGTCGGCGTTGACCAGGTACTCGCTGGTGACGCCGAACCGGCCGCTGGCCACCTGCTTGACCGCGGACCGGCGCAGGTCGCCGTTGGATTCCGGAGTAAACCGGTCCGGGTCCTCGCCGCCCTCACCGGTGTTGGACCGCGCGCCCAGCCGGTTCATCGCGATGGCCATGGTCTCGTGCGCCTCGGCCGAGATCGACCCGTACGACATGGCCCCGGTCGCGAACCGGCGAACGATGCTCGAAACAGATTCAACCTCATCCAGCCGAACGAGCGGTGGTGGCTGCCCCGCGCCCGCCGCTTCGGCCTCAGCGTCGACGCCCCGGATTCGGAGCAGCCCGCGCAGCGTCATCAGGCGCCTGGCCTGGTCGTCGATCAGCGAGGTGTACTCCTTGAAGATCTCGTACCGGCGGCTGCGCGTCGCGTGCTGGAGTTTGAAGACCGCCTCCGGGCTGAACAGGTGCGGCTCGCCCTCCCGGCGCCAGGCGTACTCACCACCGGTGGGCAGCCGGCGGTAGTCCGGTCCGGGACCCGCGACGGCCCGCTGGGCGATCTCGGCGGCCAGGGCGTCGAAACCCACGCCGGACAGCCGGGAGGTGGTGCCCGCGAAGCAGGTCTCGATCACCTCCTCCCCCAGGCCGATCGCCTCGAAGATCTGCGCGCCGGTGTAGGAGGCGACCGTGGACACCCCCATCTTGGACATGATCTTCAGCAGCCCCTTGCCGAGCGCCTTGCGCAGGTTGGCCTCGGCCTTCTTCTCGGTGACGCCCTCGAGGTCGCCGCGCCGCACCAGGTCCCTGACCGTCTCGATGGCCAGGTAGGGGTTCACGGCCGCGGCGCCGTACCCGATCAGCAGCGCCAGGTGATGGCACTCGCGCACGTCCCCGGCCTCGACGACGAGCCCGGCCCGGGTCCGCGACTTCTCCCTGATCAGGTGGTGGTGCACCGCCCCGGTCAGCAGGAGCGACGGTATCGGGACGAGGGGTCCCGGGGGGGCTGTGTTCCCTCGGGGGGAGCGATCCCCCCCAGACCCCCCCTGCTCTTGGGGGGACTGCCCGTCCCCCCAACCCCCCCTGGGCCCCCCGGGGGCAAGCACTGAGCGGTCGGAGAGGATGATCAGGTGGGCGCCGCTGGCGATCGCGGCGGAGACCTCGGCGCATATCTCGGCCAGGCGGGCGCGCAGGGCGTCGCCGCCGCCGCGCGGGTCGTACCGGCCGTCAACGAGGTGGCTGGCCAGCCCGGGCAGGTTGCCCTCGTCGTTGATGTGGATGATCTTGGCCAGGTCCTGGTCGCTGATGACCGGGTAGGGCAGGACGATCTGGCGGCAGGACGCCGGGATCGGCTCCAGCAGGTTCTGCTCGGGCCCGGTGATCGTGCCGAGCGAGGTGACCAGCTCCTCCCGGATCGCGTCCAGCGGGGGGTTGGTCACCTGGGCGAACAGCTGGGTGAAGTAGTCGAAGATCAGCCGGGGCCGGTCGGACAGCACGGCCAGCGGGGTATCGGTCCCCATCGACCCGATGGGCTCGGCGCCGGTGCGCCCCATCGGGGCCAGGATGACCCGCAGTTCCTCCTCGGTGTAGCCGTGCATCCGCTGGAGCGTGGTGAGGCACGCGGCGCGGTGGACGGGCAGCGCGCGGTCCGGGAGGTCGTCCAGGTGGACCAGGCCGGCGTGGAGCCAGGCCTCGTAGGGGTGTTCGGCGGACAGGGCCGCCTTGACCTCCTCGTCCTCGACGATGCGGCCGGCGGCGGTGTCGGCCAGGAAGATCCGGCCCGGCTGCAGGCGCCCCTTCCTGACCACGGTGGCGGGGTCGAGGTCGAGCACGCCCACCTCGCTGGCCAGGACGACCAGGCCGTCGCTGGTCACCCAGTACCGGCCGGGCCGCAGCCCATTGCGGTCCAGGACCGCGCCGACCACCGAGCCGTCGGTGAACGCGATCAGGGCCGGGCCGTCCCACGGTTCCATCAGGGCGGCGTGGAACTGGTAGAACGCCCGCCGCTGCGGGGTCATCTCCTCGTGGTTCTCCCACGGCTCGGGGATCATCATCAGGACGGCGTGCGGCAGTGACCGGCCGCCCAGGTGCAGCAGTTCGAGGCACTCGTCGAAGCTGGCCGAGTCGCTGGCCTCCTCGTCGAGGATCGGGAACAGCCGCTCGAGGCCCCGCCCGTCCGCCGAGGCGGGGATCAGGTCGCTGGCCAGCATCGCCTCCCTGGCCCGCATCCAGTTGCGGTTACCCCTGACCGTGTTGATCTCGCCGTTGTGCGCCACGTACCGGTACGGGTGGGCCAGCGGCCAGGACGGGAAGGTGTTAGTGGAGAACCTGGAGTGGACCAGGGCCAGCGCCGAGGCGTACGCGGGGTCGGACAGGTCCGGGTAGAACGGCTCGAGCTGCGGCGCGGACAGCATCCCCTTGTACACGATGGTCCGGGCCGACAGGCTGGCGAAGTACGCCCCGGCCTCGTGCTCGGCCCGCTTGCGCAGGCAGAACGCCATCCGCTCGAGCTCCAGGCCGCACTGGCCCTGCGCCCCGGCGACGAACAGCTGGACCAGTTCCGGGCGGACCGCCAGCGCGCCCTGCCCGCAGGCGGCCGGGTCGTACGGGACCTCGCGCCAGCCGAGCACCGTCAGCCCCTCTTCGCGGGCGAGGCGTTCTATCGAGGGAGATACCACCGCTCGTTCGGGAGAAGGGAGAAAAGCCAAGCCGACCGCGTAGTGGCCAGCGTCGGGCAGTGGGAAACCGCAGGCGGCGCGGAAGAACGCATCGGGAATCTGGGTGAGGATCCCCGCCCCGTCGCCGGTTCCGGGATCTCCGCCCTTGGCCCCGCGGTGCTCCAGGTTGCACAGGACCCGCAGCGCCCTGGCCACCACGCCGTGGGTGGGCTGGCCGGACAGGTCCGCGACGAAGCCGACGCCGCACGCGTCGTGCTCGAACCGGGGGTCGTAAAGGCCAGCCGCCATGCGTGCTCCCGTCGTCTCGAATACGCGTGTCACGTGTTCGGGACGACACTGGCCCTCTACGAGGACATTACATCACCCGGGGAATCGTCTACGAAAGACACCGGCTCTGACCTGGGGTGCAGGCGGGGCGCGGGCCTGGGTTTGGGCCTGGTCAGGTACAGGGCGATGACGGCCACGACGAGCACGACGGCGTATTCGAGCGCCCCGTAGCGGATCCCGAGCACGCGGGTGAGCGGGCCGATCCGCGCCACCTGGGCCCAGAGACTGCCGACCGCGGAGGCGGCCGCGGCCAGCAGGAACGTGCGCGCGCCGGACAGGGAGAACCGGCGGGCGGCCCAGATGACGCCGAAGCCCACGGCCACGTCCCACAGGGCCAGGTACAGGAACAGGGGCTGGAAGGTGGCGTAGTTCTCGTACCCGGGGGCCCGCCGGGTGGGCGAGATCTGCACGGCCCACCACCAGGACGAGGGCTGGCCGTAGAACTGCTGCGTCCACCAGTTGCCCAGGCTGGCCAGGGCGAGCCCGAACACGACGGCGGGCGCGGCCGCGCCCGCGACCGGCCCGAGTTTCACGCCCGCCCGGCGGCACGCGATCCACGCCCCGGCGGTGCCCGAGCGCGATCGCGCCGGGGACGCCGAGGAGGGCGACCCCCACGGTGGCGGCGTGCCAGAGCCCGCCGATGGCGGTGAAGTCGTGCTTGCCGTCCAGGAGAACGGCGTGCACGACGGCGCCGGCCAGGGCGAACGGGACCGCCCAGGCGGCCACGTCGAGGATGATCCCCTTGCGGCCGTCTTGGTGCCGGTACCTCCGGCTGGCCACGACGAGGGCGACGATGATCCCGGCGATGACGCACAGCGCGTAGGCGTGGATCGGCACCGGCCCGAGGCGCCACGACGCGCGTCCCGGGCTGGGGATCGACGCGAGCGGCACAACCGGGAGGTTACCGCGTGTTCATGTGAATGGCCTGCGCCAGTTCGGCGGCCAGGTGCCCGACCGCGGCGGTGCCCGCGGCGGGGTCGCCCGAGTCGGAGGCGTCCAGCAGCCTGCGGACGAAGGCGGAGCCGACGATCACGCCGTCGGCGAAGCTCGCCACCTGGGCCGCCTGGGCGGCGTTGCTGATGCCGAGGCCGACGCCTACCGGGAGATCGGTGTGCTGGCGGACCCGCTTGACCAGGGCGGGCGCGTCGCCGCTGACGGCGTCCCTGGTGCCGGTGATGCCCATCAGCGAGGCGGCGTAGACGAATCCGCGGCAGGCGCCGCCGATCATGGCCACGCGTTCGTCGGTGGAACTCGGCGCGGCGAGGAACACCCGGTCGAGCCCGTACTCGTCGGAGGCGTCGAGCCACGAGCCGGCCTCGTCGGGCGTGAGGTCCGGGGTGATCAGGCCGGAGCCGCCGGCCTGGTGCAGGTCGCGGGCGAAGGCGCGCACTCCGTACCGGTCGACGGGATTCCAGTAGGTCATGACCAGGGTCGGGATGTTTTCCGAGGCGAGCGCCTCGACCGTACGGAGCACGTCGGCCACGCGCGTCCCGCTGGTCAGCGCGCGGTGCACCGCCTCGGCGATGACCGGGCCGTCGATCAGCGGGTCGGAGTAGGGCAGGCCCAGCTCGATGACGTCGGCTCCCGCCTCGGCCATGGCCCGGGCCGCCTCGATGGCGCCGCTGACGGAGGGGAACCCGGCGGGCAGGTAGCCGACCAGGGCGGCCCGCTGCTGTCCGCTCGCCTTGGCGAAGGCTTCCGTGACTTTGCTGGTCATGCGGCTCAGACCCCGAACCACTTGGACGCGGTGTCCACGTCCTTGTCGCCGCGGCCGGACAGGTTCACCACGATGAGCCCGCCCGGGCCAAGCTCGCGGCCCACGTCGAGCGCGCCGGCCAGCGCGTGGGCCGACTCGATGGCCGGGATGATGCCCTCGGTGCGGCACAGTGTGGCGAACGCGTTCATCGCCTCGGCGTCGGTCACGGCGCGGTAGGTGGCCCGGCCGGTTTCCATCAGCCAGACGTGCTCGGGGCCCACGCCGGGGTAATCGAGCCCGGCCGAGATGGAATGGGTCGCCTGGGTCTGGCCCTCGTCGTCCTGCAGCACGAAGGTCCGCATCCCGTGCAGGACGCCCGCGGATCCCCCGGTCAGGGTGGCCGCGTGCCGGGCGGTGTCGAGGCCGTCGCCGCCTGCCTCGCAGCCGATCAGGCGGACCTGCGCGTCCGGGACGAACGCGTGGAAGATCCCGATGGCGTTGGAGCCGCCGCCGACGCAGGCGATCACCGCGTCCGGCAGCCTGCCCTCTTGTTTTAGGACCTGGTCTCTGGCCTCGAGCCCGATCACCCGCTGGAAGTCCCTGACCATCATCGGGAAGGGGTGCGGCCCGCCGACCGAGCCGATGCAGTAGTGGGTATGCCCGACGGTGGTCACCCAGTCGCGGAAGGCCTCGTTCATCGCGTCCTTGAGCGTCCGGGTGCCGGCGGAGACCGCGATGACCTCGGCGCCGAGCATCCGCATGCGGGACACGTTCAGCGCCTGCCGGTGGGTGTCCTCCTCGCCCATGTAGACGGCGCAGTCCAGGCCGAGCAGGGCGGCCGCGGTGGCGGTGGCGACGCCGTGCTGGCCGGCGCCCGTCTCCGCGATGACCCGCGTCTTGCCCATCCGCCTGGCCAGCAACACCTGGCCGAGCACGTTGTTGATCTTGTGCGACCCGGTGTGGGCGAGGTCCTCGCGCTTGAGCAGGACCGTGCAGCCGCCGGCCTGCTCGCCGAACCGGTTCGCCCTGGTGAGCAGGGTGGGGCGGGCGGCGTAGTTTTTTAGCAGGCCATTGAGCTCGGCCTGGAACGCCGGGTCGGTGCGGGCTTGCTGGTAGGCATCGGCCAGTTCGTCCAGGGCCGCCATGAGCGCTTCGGGGGCGAACCGCCCGCCGTACGCCGTGCCGTCCGCCACGAAGTGCCCGAGCGTATCGGGGACGGGGGCGATGTCGGGTTCGGCGGGCTCCGGGGTCTGCGGGGTCTTCGCGTCGGTGGCGCTGCGGGTCATCCCCGCTCTCCGCGGAGCGCGGGGTGCGAGCCCGCGGTGACCAGGTCGGCCACGGCCAGGCGCGGGTCCTTCTCGCTGACCAGGCTCTCGCCGACGAGCACGGCATCGGCCCCGCACGAGGCGTAGGCCAGCAGGTCACGCGGCCCGCGGACGCCGGACTCGGCGATCTTGATGACCCCTTCCGGGATTTTTCCGGCGACGCGCCCGAAGATCCCTCGGTCCACCTTGAGGGTGCCCAGGTTGCGCGCGTTGACGCCGATGACGGTGGCGCCTGCGTCGAGCGCGCGGTCGAGTTCGGATTCGGCGTGGACTTCGACCAGCGGCAGCAGGCCGATCGAGACGGCCCGCTCGACCAGCGAGACCAGCGCGCTCTGCTCCAGCGCCGCGACGATCAGCAGCACCACGTCGGCCCCGTGCGCGCGCGCCTCCCAGAGCTGGTAGGAGCTGATCACGAAGTCCTTGCGCAGCACGGGCACCTGGACCGTCCGGCGGACCGCGTCCAGGTCGTCCAGGGTCCCGCCGAAAAAGCGCGGCTCGGTCAGCACGCTGATGATCTTCGCTCCGCCGGCTTCGTAGTCCGCGGCCAGCGCGGCCGGGTCGGGGATGGCGGCCATCTTGCCGCGGGACGGGCTGGCCCGCTTCACCTCGGCGATCACGGTGACGCCCTCGGACTTGAGCGCGGCCATCGCATCCCGCGGTGACGGCGCGCGCCGGGCCGTCTCCTTCAGCTGGTCAAGAGAGATCTGCCGCTGCCGGTCGGCGAGATCGGCACGGACGCCGTCAAGGATCTCGTCGAGCACACTCACGCGGTTCGCTCGTCTCCTCACGTCGACACTGTTGCGCCACCGATCGTAGCCCGGCCGCCTCTGGGCACCGGCTACTGCCCCCCTGGAATCGGTTGCATGCGGGGCCGCGCGGGGGCGTGCGACGATAAGACGCGGCGCTTCGCGAAGAGGAGCACGGCGATGAAGGCAGTGGTGTTCGAGGACACCAGGCGGGTCGCGGTGCAGGACGTCGAGGACGCTGCCCTCGAGGAACCGACCGACGCCATCGTGCGGCTGACCTCGAGCGCGATCTGCGGCACGGACCTGCATTCCTACGACGGGCGGACCGGCGCGGAGCCCGGGCTGGTGATCGGGCACGAGCCGCTCGGCGTGGTCGAGCAGACCGGGGCGGACGTGAGCCTGGTCAAGCGCGGCGACCGGGTAGTGATCCCCACCCACCTGTTCTGCGGGATGTGCTACAACTGCGTCCGCGGGTACACCGCCGCGTGCCTGCGGGTGCGGCCGGGAGGGTTCGGGGCCGCGTACGGGTACCCGGGCATGGGGCCCTACCGCGGCGCCCAGGCAGAGTTGCTGCGGGTGCCCTTCGCGGACGCGAACTGCGTGCCGCTACCGGGTGAGCCGATGGACGAGCGCGAAGACGATTTCGTCCTGCTGGCCGACGCGTTCGTGACCGGCTGGCACGCGACCGAGCTCGCGATCATGCAGCCGGGCGACACGGTCGCGGTGTTCGGGGCGGGCACCATCGGGCTGCTGGCCGCCTACAGCGCGCTGCTGCGCGGCGCCGGCGAGGTGTACGTGGTCGATCGCGTACCCGAGCGGCTTGAGCTGGCCTCCGAACTCGGAGCAACCCCGGTCGACTTCTCGGTTGGCGACCCGGTCGAGCAGATCCGCGAGTTGCGGCATCGCCGCGGGCTGCCGATCGGCGAGGAGCAGATGGACGGCGTTCAGATCGGGATCGACGCGGTCGGCTTCCAGGCCCGGGACCGCCAGGATCCCGCCCACGAGAACCCGGCCCAGGTGGTCTCGGACCTGGCCCGGCTGGTCAACCCGACCGGCCACGTCGCCATCGCCGGGGTCTACACGGAAAAAGACCTGCACCCGGCCCCGAAGGGCAGCGCCGACGGCGAGCTGCGGGTGCCCTGGGCGACATTCTTCAACAAGGGCGTCAGCGTGGGCTTCGGGCGCACCCACGACCGCCGCTACACCACCCGGCTGCGGGACCTGATCGTGGCCGGGCGGGCCCGGCCCGGGCGGATCGTCACCCACCACGGCCCGCTCAGCGACGCCCCCGCCTTCTTCGACAGCTTCGACAGGCGAGCCGACGGAGTGATCAAGGCCGTGCTGCTCCCGGCTCGCCGCGGTAACGAATCGGAGGTGCTGGATGGACCGCTCCACCAGCGACCAGAGGCCGCTGACGCGGCTGGGCCGGGCCGTCCGCGCGGTGGGCGGCGGGACTGCGAGCCGCGGGCTGTGGGTCGCGGCTAACGGGCAACGGAACCGCGGGGGGCGGTGGTGCCGGGGCGACGGTGGAGGGCGCGGCGGGCCGGGGGACCAGGCGCAGCACCGCGAGCAGCACCGCCAGGCGAACTGGCTGCGGGACGTCATCCTGGGCGGCCAGGACGGCCTGGTCAACATCCTCGGGATCATCCTCGGCGTCATCGCGGGCGGCGGCGGCAAGGTGGTTTTGCTGGCGGCGGGGTTCGCGGCCGCGATCACCGAATCGATCTCCATGGGTGCCGTCGGGTGGACCTCCGCCCTGTCCGAACGCGACTACTACCAAGCCGAGCAAGCCCGGAGTCGGCCGAGATCGACGCGACCCCGGAGGCCGAGCGGCAGGAGATCCGCGATATTTACGCCGCGAAGGGATTCGCCGGGGACCTGCTCGAGCGCGTGGTCGAGACCATCACCGCCAACCGGGACGCCTGGCTGGCCACGATGATGGACGAGGAACTGCACCTGCAGCCGGTGGAGACGCCGGACATCTTCCGCAGCGCGGTCGTGATCACGGGCGCCACCTTGATCGGCCACTTCATCCCGCTGCTGCCGTTCGTCTGGCTGCCGCGCACGACGGCGCTGATCCTCGCCATCGTCCTGAGCGCGCTGGTGCTGTTCGGGGTGGGCAGCTACGAGGCGGTGACGCTGGTCGGTGACTGGCGCAAGAAGGGGATCCAGATGGTGCTGATCGGCCTGGGCGCCGCCGCGATCGGCTTCCTGATCGGCCGCCTGTTCCACACCGCGGGCGGGTGAGCTGACGATCCCCGGTTACCGGTCCAGGACATAGCCCACGCCGCGGATCGTCCTGATTCCGCAGGTCTGCTGGTCCGGCCCGAGCTTGGCCCTGAGCTGGGCGATGAGGACGTCGGCGGCCCGGTCGCCCGTGCCGTGGCGGCCGGCGGCGGCCAGCAGCTGGCGGCGGGACAGGACCCGGCCCGGGTGGTCCGCCAGGGCCGCGAGCACCGCGAACTCGGTCGCGGTCAGCGGTACGCGGTGCCCGTCGGCTATCGCGGAGCGGGTCGGGTTATCGAGGCGCCAGCTGCCGGCGTTCGGGCCGAGGGGCGCGGGTCCGGCGGACCGGGCGTCCGGTGCGGGCTGGGCCTGCGCCCCGGCCTGCGCCTCGGCCTGCGCCTGGGCCAGGACGTCGCGGACCATCGTCACGAGCTGCCGGGGACTGAACGGCCGGGCTAGCCACCGGCGCTGGCTGCGGCCGGCCAGGCCCCGTGGGCGCGGGCCGCCTGAGCCCGCGACCAGGAAGATGACCGGGGTCCGCAGGGCGCGGCGGATCCGCCTGGGGTCCAGGCCGGGCATGGTGAGGTCGATCACCGCGGCGGCGTCGGGCCCGCCGGTCAGTTCGGCCAGCGTCAGCTCGGGGCTGGTGACCAGCCTGACGTCCAGCCCGTCCCGGCGCAGGTAGCGCGCCGACATCTCGGCGACCTCGGGCTCGTGTTCGGCCAGGAGGACCGAGGTGGGCACCGGCCGGCCGGGCCTGGAGACGACCCGGGGTCCGACGTCAGCCTGGGGTCCGGAGTCGTCGGGGTCCGGCATCGGGGTCCGGTGTCAGCCGGGGGTCCGGTGTCAGCCTGGGGTCCGGTGTCAGCCGGGGGTCCGGCGTCAGCCGGGGGTCCGGCGTCAGCTGGGGGTCCGGTCACCGGGTAGGTCCTGGCGGTCCGCTTCCGCGTCGAGGGTCGGGTCGACGTCCCGGGTCAGCGACTCCCAGATCGACGCCGAATCTCGTGCTTGCCCGGGGGGACGATCCCCCGGAACCCCCCGCTCCCGGGGGGACCCATCTCCCCCGGACCCCCCTTGTCGCGGTCGAAGCGGGCCGACATCACGGGCCAGCGCGGGCCGCGCCACACGGTGGCCAGTCCCGTCAGCACGATCGCCACCCCGCCGCAGACCGCGGCCGCTCGCCACGGGGTGCCCGTCATGACCGCGTGTCCGGTGGCGCCCGCGATGATCAGGACGTGCGCGGTACCGCCTGAGGAGGTGCCGCTGGTGGTCGACCCGCCCGGTGCGCCGGACGCGGCCTGCGCCCGGGCCGTCGCGAGCACGGCCGAGGCGTGGACGGGGACGGCGGCGGCGACAGCCGCACCCGCGCCGAGGGCCGCGAGCACCACCCCGGAGATGCGCCTGGCCAGCGACCTGGTGGCGATGACCGCCGCCAGGCAGGCCAGTGCCGCCAGCGCGAGCGCGCTCGCCAGCGGGACAAGCTGCTGACCGGAGACGGGGATGTCCTGCGCGGGCAGGGGGTGCGGAGCCGTGAAAACCGCGTGCGCCCAGGACTGCCGCAGGGCCAGGACGATGAGACCGGCCCCGGCCGCGCAGACCACGAGGACGAGCGCGAACTGGCGAGAAGGGCTGACCGGGGGAACGACGCGCGGAACCCCTGCTTGGGGGCGCTCGATCGCCCGAGGCCGGCCCGCTCCGCGGGACTCCCGTGGACGGCGTTCAGGACATCAGTGTCGAAGCAGGTCCGGTCGCCGGTGTGGCAGGCCGCTCCGACCTGGTCCACCTTGACCAGGAGGGCGTCGCCGTCGCAGTCGAGCGCCACCGATTTGACCCATTGCTGGTGCCCGGAGGTCTCGCCCTTGACCCAGTACTCCTGGCGGCTGCGCGACCAGTACGTACACCGGCCCGTGGTGAGGGTGCGATGCAGCGCCTCGTCGTCCATCCAGCCGAGCATCAGCACCTCGCCGGTGTCGTACTGCTGGGCGATCGCCGCGATCAGGCCGGCGGGATCCCGCTTCAGCCGCGCGGCGATGGCCGGATCGAGCATCGCAGCCTCATTTCGTCGTGACTTCAGTCAGGGTAGCAATGGCGCCTACCATCAGCAGGTGAGCTACTCCCGAGAAGAGCGCCTCGCGCTGTGCGCGCTGCTGGAGAAGACGGGCCCGGACGCGCCGACGCTGTGCGAGGGGTGGACCACCGGCGACCTCGCCGCCCATCTGGTGCTGCGCGAGCGCCGACCCGACGCCGCGGCCGGGGTCGTAGGCGGCCCGGTGGCCGCGTACACGGCCCGCGTCCAGCGCAGCCTCCGGGCTCGGATCCCGTTTGCCGACCTGGTGCGGATGATCCGGTCGGGGCCGCCGCGGTTCTCGTTCATGGCGATCCCCGGCGTGGACGAGCGGACCAACCTGGTGGAGTTCTTCGTGCACCACGAGGATGTGCGGCGTGGCGCGCCCGGCTGGGAGCCCAGGACGATCAGCGCCGGGGAATCGGATGTGCTCTGGCAGCGGCTGCGGTTGGCCAAGTTCATGCTCCGGCGGGCCCCGGTGGGGGTCGAGCTAGCGCGCGAGGATACGGGAGAGGACGGCCGGGCCTACCGGATCACCGCGAAGAACGCCACCCCCGTGGTTACGATAATCGGCAGCCCGGCCGAACTCACCATGTGGGTGATGGGCCGCACCGGCGCGGCGAGGGTCCGGTTCGACGGGACGGACGCGGCGGTGGAGAGGCTGACCGGAGCTAACGCGCGGTAGGCCTACCTGCCCATCTCGCGCTTGAGCCTGGCCAGTTCGTCGTCGACGTCCTGCGCGCCCGGCCTGCTCGGCTGGGGGGCAATAACCTCGATGTCGGCGCGCGGCAGCGGCCTGGCGTATTCGCTGTAGTCGGGCTCGCGGACCTGCTTCTCCTCCCGCTTGCGCGAGACTTGCTTGCGGGAGCGCGCTACCTTGACGCCACGAGCGACCCCGCCGACCACCAGCGCCGCGATCAAAATGGTCGTTATCGCGCCCAGGATGAAATGAACCCGATGATCCAGCCGACGATCAGGAACGCGATGATTAGGCCGACCCCGATGGCGGCGACCTTGAACGCAGTTGTTCATCCTGCCGCATCCTCCCTCGAGAAGGACCCCCGAGCACCAGCACCGAAGAGATGCCCTACTGGCGAGGTTACCCGCCTTGGCAGGGACACGGAACCGGCCGGGTGCATACTCTAGGGCCATGCACGCACTCGGCATCGACATCGGCGGCACCGGCATCAAGGCTGCTCCCGTCGACGTGGCCACCGGCCAGCTGCTCCTCGCCCGGCAGAAGATCGAAACGCCGCGCCCGGCCCTGCCGGACGCGGTGGCGAACGTGGTGAAGGAACTCACCACCTCGTTCAACTGGTCCGGCCCGGTCGGCATCACCTTCCCCGGCGTGGTCGCCGGCGGCGTGACCAGGACCGCCGCCAACCTGGATAAGTCCTGGGTCGGGCACGGACGCGGGTTCGCTGTTCACCAAGGCCATCGGGAGCCCGGCCGGGGTCCTGAACGACGCCGACGCGGCGGGCATCGCGGAGATGACGTTCGGCGCCGGGGTCGGCGAGCGGGGCACGGTGCTGCTGCTGACGTTCGGCACGGGGATCGGCAGCGCGTTGTTCGCCGGGGGCGTGCTGGTGCCCAACACGGAGTTCGGGCACATCGAGATCCGCGGCCGCGACGCGGAGTCCCGCGCCTCCGAGCACGCCAAGGAGCTGCACGACCTGAGCTGGGGCAAGTGGGCCGGGCACGTCGAGGAGTACCTCCAGCACATGGAGGCGCTGCTCTCCCCGGACCTGATCATCGTCGGCGGCGGGATCAGCAAGGACTCGGAGAAGTGGGTGCCGCGGCTGACCGGCATCCGGGCCCGGATCGTGCCCGCGGCGATGCTCAACGACGCGGGCATCGTCGGCGCGGCGATGGCCGCGGTCGATATCGGGCTCCTCCGGGGGAGCGTCACCCGGGGCTAGGCCTCCCGCTTAACGGACCGGGTGCCCCGCGGTGCGCAGGGCGTCCTTGACCTGGCCGATGCGCAGCGTGCCGAAATGGAAAACGCTGGCGGCCAGGACCGCATCGGCTCCGGCGTCGACGGCGGGCGCGAAGTGCGCCAGGTCGCCGGCGCCGCCGCTGGCGATCACCGGGACGGTGACCACGGCGCGCACGGCCCGGATCAGCTCCAGGTCGAACCCCGCGGCGGTGCCGTCGGCGTCCATCGAGTTCAGCAGGATCTCACCCGCGCCGAGGCGGGTCGCCCGGTCGGCCCACTCCACCGCGTCCACCCCGGTGCCGACCCGCCCGCCGTGCGTGGTGACCTCGAACCCGCTCGGCGTCAGCCCCGGCTCGGTGCGGCGGGCGTCCACCGACAGGACCACGCACTGCGACCCGAAGCGCTCTGCCGCCTCGGCGAGGAGCTCCGGCCTGGCGATCGCGGCGGTGTTGAGGGAGATCTTGTCGGCCCCCGCCCGGAGCAGGCGGTCCGCGTCCGCGACGCTGCGGATCCCACCGCCCACCGTGAGCGGGATGAACACCTGCTCGGCCGTGCGCCGGACCACCTCGTCCATGGTCTGGCGCCCGTCGCTGGACGCGGTGATGTCGAGAAAGGTCAGCTCGTCGGCGCCCTCGGCGTCGTAGCAGGCGGCCAGCTCGACCGGGTCGCCCGCGTCCCGCAGCTCGCGGAAGTTCACCCCCTTGACCACCCGGCCGGCGTCCACGTCCAGGCACGGGATGACCCGTACCGCAACCGTCATCGCGCGGCTCCCGCCACCTCGGCGAGCGCCTGCTCCAGGGTGAACGCCCCCTCGTACAGGGCGGTGCCGATGATCGCGCCCTCGACGCCGACCGGGACGAGCGAGGCCAGCGCGCGGAGGTCGGCCAGGCTGGATACTCCCCCGCTGGCCACCACCGGCGCCTTGGTGCGCTCGCACACGCCGCGGAGCAGGTCCAGGTTCGGGCCGCGCAGCGTGCCGTCCTTGAGCACGTCGGTCACCACGTACCGGGCGCAGCCCTCGGCGTTCAGCCGGTCCAGCGCCTCGTAGAGGTCCCCGCCCTCGGCGGTCCAGCCGCGCGCGGCCAGCCGGGTGCCCCGGACGTCCAGGCCGACGGCCACCCGGTCCCCGTGGCGGGCGATGACCGAGCGTACCCACTCCGGGTTCTCCAGCGCCGCCGTGCCGATGTTGACCCGGGCACAGCCGGTCCCGAGCGCGCGGGACAGCGAGTCGTCGTCCCTGATGCCGCCGGACATCTCGACGGCCACGTCGACCCGGCGCACCACGTCCGCCAGCAGGCCGGCGTTCGACCCGCGCCCGAAGGCTGCGTCCAGGTCCACGAGGTGGATCCACGACGCCCCGGCCCGCTGCCAGCCGAGCGCGGCCTCGATCGGATCGCCGTACTCGCGCCCGCTGCCCGCCACGCCCTGGACGAGCCGGACCGCCTGCCCATCGGTGACATCCACGGCCGGCAACAGCTCCAGCGCGGTCACAGCGTGCCCAGCCAGTTGGCCAGCAGGACGGCGCCCGCGTCGCCCGACTTCTCCGGGTGGAACTGGGTCGCGCAGAGGGCGCCCTGCTCGACGGCGGCGGCGAAGCGCTCGCCGTGTTCGGCCCACGAGATGAGCGCGCCGGTAGCGGCCAGGTCGCCCGCCCCGGCCGACCGCAGCGCGTAGGAGTGCACGAAGTAGAACCGCGTGCCGTCCGGGATCCCTTTGAATAGCGCCGAGGCCGGGGCTGCGGAGACGGTGTTCCATCCCATGTGCGGGAGCACGGCCGGCGTCCAGCCGCTCGACCGTCCCTGGCCAGGCCGCGCAGCCCTCCGTCCAGGCCCCGTGCTCCACCCCGGCGGAAAACAGCACCTGCATGCCCACGCAGATGCCCAGGACCGGGCGCCCGAGCTCGACGCGCCGCGCGATCAGCTTGTCGCCGCCCACCGCCCGCAGCCCGGCCATGCAGGCCGCGAACGCGCCCACGCCCGGCACGGCCAGCCCGTCGCACTCCAGCGCGGCGTCGGCGTCGGCGGTCACCTGCACGTCGGCGCCGACCCGCTCGAGCGCCCGCTGCGCCGAGCGCAGGTTCCCCGACCCGTAGTCGAGCACGACCACGCGCGGCACGCTCACAGCACGCCCTTGGTGCTTGGGATGCCGGGCGCCCGCGGGTCCGGCGCGGCGGCGGCGCGCAGCGCCCGGGCTACCGCCTTGAACTGGGCCTCCACGATGTGGTGCGGGTTCCGGCCCTCGAAGACGTTTACGTGTAGGCAGATTCCCGCGGAGGCCGCCAGCGACTCGAAGAAGTGCCTGGTCAGCGTGGTGTCGTAGGTGCCGATGAGCGGCGCCATCCCGTCGGGCTCGTGGTGCACCACGTAGGGCCGCCCGGATAGGTCGATCGCGGCCTGGACCAGCGTCTCGTCCAGCGGGACCAGCGCGTCGCCGAA
This sequence comes from uncultured Actinomycetes bacterium, assembly GCA_963795795.1. Taxonomy (GTDB): domain Bacteria; phylum Actinomycetota; class Actinomycetes; order Streptosporangiales; family Streptosporangiaceae; genus Palsa-504. Next base: position 126,340 of record CAWCJS010000018.1, read on the forward strand.
CCGGGTGATGCCCGCCTTGTCGCCGAGCGCCTCGCGCAGCGCCTGGCCGAGGGCGATGGCCGTGTCCTCCACCGTGTGGTGCGCGTCGATCTGCGTGTCGCCCTCGGCGCGGACGGTCAGGTCCAGGGTGCCGTGCTTGCCGAGCTGGGCGAGCATGTGATCGAAGAAGGGAACCCCGGTGGCTACCTCGACCTTCCCGGTGCCGTCGAGGTCGAGCTCGACGAGGATCTGCGTCTCGCGGGTGATGCGCTCCACTCGCGCCGTTCGGTTCGTCACGACCCTCCCCTGCCGAGCACCGCGTCCAGTGCCGTCCGGAACGCGGCCATCTCCTCCGGCGTCCCGACCGAGACGCGCAGCCAGTTTGGCGGGCCGACCTCGCGGATCAGCACGCCGCGGTCCACCAGCTCCTGCCAGAGGAGATGCCGGTCGGCGAACTCGCCGAACAGGACGAAGTTCGCGTCGGAGTCGGCCACCGTCAGCCCGCGCCGCCTGAGCCAGCCGACCAGCGCGTCCCGTTCGGAGCGCAGCGCGGCCACGGTGGCCAGGGGCTCCTCGGCGTGGGCGAGCGCGGCCCGGGCCACCGCCTGGGTGACGGCGGACAGGTGGTACGGGAGCCGCACGAGCAGGAGCTTCTCGATGACCTCGGGGGCGGCGGCCAGGTAGCCGAGCCGGGCGCCGGCCATGGCGAACGCCTTGGACATGGTCCGGGTGACCACGAGGTGCGGGTAGCGGGGCAGCAGGCCGAGCGCGCTCGGCGATCCCTCGCGGGCGAATTCCGCGTACGCCTCGTCCACCACCACCAGGCCGGGGGCCGCGCCGCAGATCGCCTCGATCACGCTGGGCGGGGCGGCGGTGCCCGTGGGGTTGTTCGGCGAGGTGAGAAACACGATGGCGGGCCGTGCGTCGGCGACCGCGCGGGCGGCGCGGTCCGGGTCCAGGCCGAAGTCCTCATCGCGGTCCGCCGCTACCCATTCGGTGCAGGTCACCCGGGTGATCAGCGGGTGCATGGAGTAGCTCGGCTCGAACCCGAGCGCCCGCCGCCCCGGGCCCCCGAAGGCCTGCAGGAGCTGCTGGATGATCTCATTCGACCCGTTGGCCGCCCACACGTGGCGGGCGGTCAGCCCGTGCCCGAGGTAGTCGGCCAGGTCCTTGCGCAACTCCACCGCGTCCCGGTCCGGGTAGCGGTTCAGCGTCGCGGCCGCCTGCGCCGCCGCGGCCGCGATGGCCCGCTGCAGGCGCGGGCTCGGCGGGTAGGGATTCTCGTTGGTATTCAGCCGGATAGGCACGTCGATCTGGGGCGCGCCGTACGGGTGCAGGTCCGCCAGGTCATCCCGGACGGGCGGGGGTGAGACGCTCATGACGCCGTCCCGGTGTCCCGCGGCACCCGGACCCGGACGGCCGCCACGTGCGCGGCCAGATCCTCCGCGCCGCCGAGCGCGTCGATCAGCGGCGCGGTGTCGGCCAGCGCCTGCCGGTCGCACTCGATGACGTTGACCAGCCGCAGAAACGGGAAGACGGACAGGCCGCTGGTGTGCCGCGCGGTACCCCCGGTCGGCAGCACGTGGTTCGAGCCGGCCAGGTAGTCCCCCAGCGAGACCGGCGCGTACGGGCCCGCGAACACCGCGCCCGCGTTGGTGACCCGCGCCGCCAGCTTGGCCGCATCCCTGGTCTGGATCTCCAGGTGCTCGGGCGCCCAGGCGTCGCTCACCGCGAGCGCCGCGTCGAGGTCATCGACCAGGACGCACGCGGACTGGCCCGTTAGCGCCCGTTCCACCCGCTCGCGATGCCTGGTTTCCGGGACCTGGCGGCCGAGTTCGGCCTCGACGCGCCGGGCCAGATCGGCGTTCGGGGTAATGAGGAGGCACGCCGCGAGCTCGTCGTGCTCGGCCTGCGCAATGAGGTCGGCGGCCACGTAGACCGGGTCCGCGCTGTCGTCGGCGATGATCGCCACCTCGGTAGGCCCGTTCTCGCCGTCGGTCCCCACCACGCCGCGCAGCACCCGCTTAGCCGCGGCGACGTAGACGTTACCCGGCCCGGTGATGACGTCCACGGGCGCGCAGTCGGCGGTGCCGTAGGCGAACATGGCCAGCGCCTGCGCCCCACCCGCCGCGTGGACCTCGCGCACCCCGAGCAGGGCGCACGCGGCTAGCACGGACCGGTGCGGGAGGCCGCCTTGGTCGGCTTGCGGGGGTGACGCCACGGCGATCGAGCCGACGCCCGCGGCCTGGGCCGGGACGATGTTCATCACCACCGAGGACGGGTAGGCCACCAGGCCGCCCGGTACGTATACCCCGGCCCGGGAGACCGGGACGAAGCGGCCGGTGACGGTGAGGCCGGCAGTGACCTGGGTGGTGGTCTCGGCCGGGAGCTGCGCGCCGTGCACCCGCCTGGTGCGGCGGACCGCCTCCTCCAGGGCGCGCCTGACCTGCGGGTCGAGCCCGGCCAGGGCCGCCTCCAGCGCCTCGGGCGGGACCAGCGTGGTGGCCAGGTCGACCCCGTCGAAGCGGGCCGTGTACTCGCGGACGGCCGGCGCGCCGCGCTGCCTGACGTCATCGCAGACGGGGCGGATCTGGGCCACGGCGGCTTCGACGTCGGTGGCGGCCCGCGGCAACTGGCCGGCCAGGGCGATGCGGCTGAGGTCGCCTGGCGCGCGCCCGCGCAGGTCGGTTCGGGAAATCACGCGCCTAGTCTACGGAGCGTGCCCGCCGGGCCAGTCAGGGTCGCCGGGGCGGACGACGCTGGCTAGTGGCTTGCCCGACCCGCGGCCGCTCTCGGCCAGGAGGATAGCGAGCGAGGTGAGGAGGGGCCAGAACGCCAGCCCGCTCTTGGCCCCGAGCGCGAGCGAGGAGTTGAAGAAGACCCCGACTGCGCTGGACGCGAGCAGGTGGTTGTACGTCCCCAGCCCCATGTTCTCCCCGACCCAGAGCGCGATGAGGGCGGCGGCCAGCCCGCCGAGCACTAGCCCGGCGGTCGCGGTCCAGCCGGCGCGGCGGACGAGGAAGAGGTAGCCGAGCAAGCCGGTGATCAGCCCGCCCACCGCGACGATCACGCAGAACCAGCCGTCCGCGGAGATGTATGCGTGGCTTTCCGCGTTCACGAGCTGGGCCTGGCCGCCGGCGACCTCTTGGAGCAGCGCCCGTGGCGCGACCGTGGCCCAGATGAGCCCGGCTACGACGCCGAGTACCGCGCTGCCCGCGAGACCCACCGCGAACGCTGCCAGTCGCCCCTTCGTCGGTCCTCCCTCAACGCCGGATTCGCTCCGGCACGATCGTACCCGTCATTCCGGCGGGGGGCCGGTCGGCATACCCGCCGGAGCGGGTGACACGATGACCGTGGGCTTGGTCTTTCCGGGCCCGTTGTCCTGTTTAGCCCGGCCTAACGGGGGGAGTCGGAGGGCGATTCGACCCCCACGGGAGGTAGTCATGTCGAGCGGAGCGATCATCGCGATCGTCATCGTCATCGCGCTCATCGTCGTGGCGGCAGTCGCAGCGGCGGCCGTCGCCCAGATGCGGCGGGCGAATATGCGCCGCCAGTTCGGTCCCGAATACGACCGTCTGGCCAAGGAGCTGGGCAGCAAGAAGGCCGGCGCCGAGCTTTCCGCGCGGAAGCGGAGGGCTGATGAACTCGGCATCCGCCCGCTGTCGGCCACGATGCAGGCCAGCTACAGCGACGACTGGACCACGATCCAGGAGCGGTTCGTCGACGCGCCGGCCGACGCCGTGAACGCGGCCGACACGCTGATCTGGGACGTCATGCAGGCCCGCGGTTACCCGGTCGACAACCGCGAGGTTAGCCTCGAGGCGCTGTCCGTCTACCACGCCGGCGGCCTGAACGGGTACCGGCAGGTGCGCGAGGTGAAGCTGGAGTCCGCGAGCACGGAAGACCTCAGGAAGGGCCTGATCCAGTGCCGTGCGCTGTTCCAGGACCTGCTCGGTGCGCCGGTCGACGGCCTGAGCCGACCGGAACTTACCGCATCCCGCAACGCCCGTACCGCGGGTTCGGCCCGCTAACACCCACCAGGAAAGGGGTTCCCATGACGCAGGACCCGTGGGGCCAGCCACGGCCCGCCGGTTATGTGGTCCGCGGCGAGGTCGTGCCGGACTCCGAGTCCGGCGCGTCCGGGGCCGGCCAGGCCCCGCCGATGACCCACTTCCAGAAGGTAGCCTCGGCGCTGCGCGGAGATCAGCCCGGGCAGCCCGCCGACCAATCCGAGGAGCCCGTCAGTCCGGATGAGGACGAGGCGCGCACGGAAGAGGTGCGGGCGGTCAGCAGTCCCGACAACGGGCGCGATTACTGGGATGTCGACGGGGTGGAGGACGAGCCCGCGGAGGACCCTGCGGCCAGCGCCGCCGAGGACCCCGCGGCCAGTGTCACCGAGGACACTGCGGCCAGCGCGAGCGCTCGCCCGGCCGACGCGGAGACGGCCCCCTCGGCCCCGGCCGGCCTGGCGGAGGATGAGCCGGGCGACGAGGCGGGTCCGGATGCTCACGACGCTACGGACCCCTCGATGACGCAGCCCGACATATTCGGCACGCCGCGGCCGACCGCAGCGTCGATCCCGACGGTCCCGATCGCCCTGACCGAGGAGCCGGACGGCGCCGCGGGCCGGCACGCCGCTGCGGCGGCTCCGGGCGTGACGGCTGCGGAGGCCGCTACTTCGGCGGAGGCGGGTCAAGCGGAGCGGCTCCGGCCGCTGCGGCTCAGGCCGCTGCGCCTTCGGCAGTTGCGGCCCCGGCAGTTGCGGCCCCAGCAGTTGCGGCAGCGGCCGCAGCTCCGGCTGCGGAGGCGGAGCTGCGGCCTGGCGAGTCCGGGACGATGCTCGGCCGTGGCGAGAGCGGGTACGCGAGCCTGATCACGGACTCGGCGGACCTCCGGACGCAGTGGCACCGGATCCAGTACAAGTTCGTCGACGACCCGCATGCCTCGGTGAGCGAGGCCGCCGACGTCCTCGCGCAGGTGGCCGCCAGGCTCGAGGCGGCGATCGCCGAACGGCAGCGCGGCCTGCGCGGCCGGTGGGACACCACCTCGGCCGCCGATACCGAGACGTTGCGCGAGACGCTGCGGATGTACCGGACGTTCCTCGACCAGCTGATCGGGCCGGAGCCTAGCTGACGCAGGCCGGGCCGAGTAGCTGCTTGAGGTCGCCGATCAGGGCGGGCGAGGTCGCGACCCGGAGCCGGTCGTCAAGGCGCACGATCGTCGTGCGCTCGGGCCCGCGGAGCCGCAGGTGCACCTCGGTCGGCCCCGGGTGCGTGACCAGTACCTCCTTGAGCCGCTCCACCACCGGCGGCACGCACCTGGCCACCGGCAGGGACACGACGAAAGGGGCGGAATCAGCGGCCGACAGGTCGGGGACGGTCAGGTCCATGGCGATCAGCTTGGGCGCGTCGTCCCTGCGGTCGACCCGGCCCTTCACCACGACCACCGCGTCCTCGGTGATCGAGGCGGCGTACGCGGCGTAGGTCTGCGGGAAGAACATCACCTCGATCGCCCCGGCCAGGTCCTCCAGGGTGGCGGCCGCCCACTGGTTCCCCTGCTTGGTCACCTTCCGCTGCACCCCGGACAGGATGCCGCCCACCTTCACGATCTGCGCCTCGGACCGGTCGCCGCTGCGGGGTCGCTCGGTGTCATCGCCCATCAGGTCGGACACTGAGCAGTCGCTTTCCGCGGCGATGATGTGCTCGACGCCGAACAGCGGATGATCGGAGACGTAGAGCCCGAGCATCTCGCGCTCGAAGTTCAGCAGTGTGGACTTCTCCCACTCCCCCGCCGGGACCGGCACGTCGAAGACCGCCTCCGCCTCGGCATCGTCGCCGAACAGCGAGTCCTGCCCGATCGCCTCGTTCCGCTTGAGGTCGAGCACGGCGTCGACGGCCTGTTCGTGCACAAGCACCAGACCCTTGCGCGCGTCCCCGAACGAGTCGAACGCGCCCGCCTTGACCAGCGACTCGATCACCCGCTTGTTGCACACCACCAGCGGTACCTTGCGCAAGAAGTCGGCGAACGCGGTGAACTCGCCCTTCGACTTGCGCGCCGCGATGATCGCCTCCACCACGTTCGCGCCCACGTTGCGGATGGCCGTCAGGCCGAACCTGATGTCGTGCCCGATCGCGGCGAACGTCGCCACCGACTCGTTGACGTCGGGCGGCAGCACCTTGATGCCCATGCGCCGGCACTCGTTCAGGTACAGCGCCGACTTGTCCTTGTCGTCGGCGAGGGAGGAGAGCAGCGCGGCCATGTACTCGGCCGGGTAGTTCGCCTTCAGGTAGGCGGTCCAGTAGGCGATGAGGGCGTACGGGGCGGTGTGCGACTTGTTGAACGCGTACCCGGAGAAGGGGACGAGCACGTCCCAGATCGCCTGGATCGCCTTGTCGGAATAGCCGCGTTCCCGGCAGCCCTCCCGGAACGGGACGAACTCCTTGTCCAGGATCTCCTTCTTCTTCTTGCCCATGGCGCGGCGCAGCAGGTCGGCCTGGGCGAGCGAGTAGCCGGCCAGGATCTGCGCCGCCTTCTGCACCTGCTCCTGGTAGACGATCAGGCCGTAGGTGGGCGCAAGCACCTCCCTGAGCGGCTCCTCCAGCTCCGGGTGGATCGGGGTGATTTCCTGCCGGCGGGTCTTGCGTAGCGCGTAGTTGATGTGCGAGTTGACGCCCATCGGACCGGGCCGGTACAGGGCGTTCACGGCGGAGATGTCCTCGAAGTTGTCGGGCCTCATCATCCGCAGCAGCGAGCGCATCGCCCCGCCGTCCAGCTGGAACACGCCGAGCGTGTCACCGCGCGCCAGCAGGTCGTAGGTCGGCTTGTCGTCAAGGGGCAGGCTCAGCAGGTCGATCGAGGTCCCCATGTTCTTCTCGATCGCCGCGACCGCGTCGGCCATGATCGTCAGGTTGCGCAGGCCGAGGAAGTCCATCTTCAGCAGGCCGAGATCCTCGCAGGTCGGGTAGTCGAACTGCGTGATGACCGCGCCGTCGCTGTGCCTGGTCCAGACCGGGATGTGGTCGGTCAGCGGCTCGGCGCACATGATCACCCCGGCCGCGTGCACGCCCGGCTGGCGGATCAGCCCCTCGATGCCGCGCGCGGTGTCAAGGACCTGCTTGATCTCGGGTTCGGCTTCGTACATCGAGCGCAGCTCAGAGGTCTCGCCGTACCGCTCGTGCTTTTCGTCGAAGATCGCCGAGAGCGGGATGTCCTTGCCCAGCACCATCGGCGGGAACGCCTTGGTGATCCGATCCCCTAGGGCATAGGGGTGGCCGAGCACCCGGCACGAGTCCTTGATCGCGGCCTTCGCCTTGATCGTGCCGAAGGTGACGATCTGCGCCACCCGGTCCGAGCCCCATTTCTGGGTCACGTACCTGATCACGTCGCCGCGCCCGCGCTCGTCGAAGTCCACATCGATGTCGGGCATGGACAGGCGTTCGGGGTTGAGGAACCGCTCGAACATCAGCCCGTGCACGATCGGGTCCAGGTCGGTGATGCCCAGCGCGTAGGAGACGATCGAGCCGGCCGCGGAGCCCCGGCCGGGGCCGACCGCGATTCCGTTGTTCTTCGCCCACATGATGAAGTCCGCGACCACTAGGAAGTAGCCGGGGAAACCCATCTGGCAGATGATGCCGATCTCGTACTCGGCCTGCTTCCTCCGCTGCTCGTCATAGCCGCCCGGATAACGGCGGTCCATGCCCTTCCATGTCTCGGCGGCGAACAGCTCGGCCTCGGACTCGAAGCCCTCCGGGAGCGGGAACCGCGGCATGAGGTTGCGGTATTCGAACATGCCGCTGGCGTCGACCCGGTCGGCGATCAGGAGCTGGCTGTTACGGCAGCCCTCCTGCCACAGGTCGCTGCTGTCCTGTCGGTACATTTCGGCAGCGGACTTGATGAAGTAGCCGGTGCCCTCGAACTTGAACCGGTCCTGGTCGGCGAGGGTCTTGCCCGTTTGGATGCACAGCAGCATGTCCTGCGCCTGGGCGTCCGGCTCGCGCGTGTAATGCGAGTCGTTCGTGACGACCGGCGGGATGCCCAGCTTCTGGCTGATCGCGACGAGCCCGTCCCGGACCCGGCGCTCGATGTCCAGGCCGTGGTCCATCAGCTCGAGGAAGTAGTTCTCCTTCCCGAAGATGTCCCGCCACTCCGCGGCCGCCTTGAGGGCCTCGTCGAACTGGCCGAGGAGCAGCCTGGTCTGTACCTCACCGGACGGGCAGCCGGTCGAGGCCATCAGCCCGCCGGCGTGCGCCGCGATGAGCTCCTTGTCCATCCGGGCCCACTTGACCAGCCAGCCCTCGGCGTAGGAGCGGGAGGACAGCCGGAACAGGTTGTGCAGGCCTTCCTTGTCCCTGGCCCAGATGGTCTTGTGCAGGTACGCGCCGCCGGCGGAGACGTCGTCCTTCTTCTGGTGTGGCTGGCCCCACAGGATGCGCTGCTGGTTGCCCCTGGCCTCGGGGGCGACGTACGCCTCGATCCCGATGACGGGCGTGATGCCCGCCTGCTTGGCCTGCTTGTGGAACTCGGCGGCCCCCATCAGGTTCCCGTGGTCGGTCATCGCCACGTGCGTCATGCCCTGGTTCTTGACCTCGGCCAGCAGTTCCTTGAGCCGGGCGGCCCCGTCGAGCATGGAGTATTCGGTGTGCACGTGCAGATGGGCGAACGGTTCACCGGATACCGCCATGACGAACCGCCTCCCTCAGCGCACGCCGCACCCCGCCACTCCCGCAAGGGCGGCGCGCGTGGTCATCAACCGGTGCTGTTCACCCTAGCGGAGCCCGGTCCGCCCCGCCGGGCTGCCGCGCCGGCACAGCAGCTTAACGGGATGAGGGGTGTCGAACATGCTTTTGACGGTAGCATGCTGGTACGACATTTCCGGCGAGCTAGTCCTGCAGGCCGACTGACGGCCGTTCCTACTCAGCCCCAGCGGACGCGGACGCTCGACTGCCAGCACTCCAGGAGACCGGGATCCCCCGCAACGGTGACACCGGCCCGGGCGGCGTCGGCGCGATGCCACAGGAACAGGTAGACGCCGGACGAGGGGCCGCTCACCGTGCACACCGCGGCACCCGCGCCGTCGGCCTGCCTGGGCTGCGGCGCGATCTGCTTCGCCGTCGTCGCGCCGCGGCTGCATGCGCCCCTCGTGCGCGTCGATGGACCAGCTGTCGCCGGTGTCCGCCGACACTACGCGCAGCCGGCCGCCGTCGGCGTCGGTGGCCGGCCGGTACTTGGCCCGGCGGCCGAACCCCATGATGAGCTCGTCGATGCCGTCGGCAGCGAAGTCAGCGGGGTAGGCGGGCAGCGCGCCCGTCGCGCTCTCCGCGTCGGCCCGGTGCATGGCGGTCTCGTGGGCCTGCCGGCGGGCCCAGAACGCGAGCGGGCAGGGAGCGGACATGAACGTCGCGCACTCCAGGGCCGGATCGGCGGCACTCAGGACCTCGACCAGCGCGGCGTGTCCGGCGCGGAACCAGGCGACCAGCTCCGGATCGGCGGCACCGCCCTTGAGGATCTCGTCTTCGGGCGGCCCGTCGAGGATGCTGGCCGGGAGTTCGGTGATGTGCCTGGCCGCCCACCGGTGGATGAATCCGGTGTGCCGTAGCAGGTCCTTGACGAGCCAGGGTTCGCACGGCGGTACGGGCGTGTCGAGCCCGGCCCGCTCGGCCGCGTCCGCCAGCAGGGTGCCATGAAGGCGCAGCGCGTCGATGTGCTCGGCGATTTCCACGCCGCCATTCTGCCTGGCCGCCGCCCTGGCCGATCTTTAGGGGTCAGCTCTCGGCGCGCAGGACGTCCAGGGCGTGCGCCAGGTCGGCGGGGTAGGTGCTGGTGAACTGGACCGGTCGGCCGTCGGCCGGGTGGTCGAACGCGAGGCTGACCGCGTGCAGCCACTGGCGGGTCAGGCCGAGCCTGGCGGCCAGCACCGGGTCGGCGCCGTAGAGCAGGTCGCCCACGACCGGGTGCCTCATGGCGGCCATGTGCACCCTGATCTGGTGGGTGCGGCCCGTCTCCAGGTGCACCGACACCAGGCTGGCGGCGCGGAACGCCTCCAGCGTGTCGTAGTGGGTCACGCTCGGCCGCCCGTCGCTGATCACCGCGAACCGGCCGTCCCCGGACGGGTGCCGGCCGATGGGCGCGTCCACCGTGCCGCGCAGCGGATCGGGATGCCCCTGCACGAGCGCGTGGTAGCGCTTGTCGACGGTCCGCTCGCGGAAGGCCCGCTTCAGCGCGCTGTAGGCACGCTCGCTCTTGGCCACCACCATCACGCCCGTGGTGTTCGCGTCGAGGCGGTGCACGATGCCCTGTCGCTCGGCGGCGCCGCTGGTGGCCACCGCGTGCCCGGCCGCGGCCAGCCCGCCGATGACGGTCGGCCCGGTCCAGCCGGGCGACGGATGGGCGGCCACGCCCCGCGGCTTGTCCACGACGATGATGTCGTCGTCCTCGTACAGCACGACCAGGCCCTCGACCGGCCGCGGCGGCTCCGCTGGCCGCGGCGGCGGGAGCGTGACCTGCAACGGCTCGCCGGCCAGCACGCGATCGGACTTGGCCGCGGGCCTGCCGTCGAGCAGCACCAGGCCGTCTCCGATCAGCTCTGCGGCCCGGGTCCTGGACAGCCCGAACATCCTGGCCAGCGCGGCGTCGAGCCGTTCTCCGTCGAGGCCGTCGGGGACGGCGAGCCGGCGCTCGTCAGGTACCGTCATGCGACTTCGCGGCCGGTGACTGCGGTTCCGGATATTCCAGTTCCGGATAATCCGATTCGGGAGTATCGGGGGTGGGGGTCGGGGTCTGGGTTGGGATCGGCGCGTCGGTCTGGGTCTGGGCTTGGATCTGGGTCTGGGCCTGGGCTTGGATCCGGGTCGGGGCTTGGGCCGGGGTCGGCTGGCGGCCGACCCGCTTGCCGTCTAGGCGGACTCCGCGCATGGACAACAGGACGACCAGGACCCCGGCGCAGACGATGGACGAGTCGGCGACGTTGAACACCGGCCAGTGCGGGAGCTGGATCCAGTCGATTACGTCACCGCGCAGGAAGCCGGGGGCACGGAAGATGCGGTCGATCAGGTTGCCCGTGGCCCCGCCGAGGAGCAGGCCGAGCGTGATCGCCCAGCCCGCGCTGCCCAGGTTCCGCGCCGCGCGCAGGATGTAGGCGATCACGCTGGCCGCGATGGCGGTGAACACGATCGTCATGCCCGTGCCGCCGAGGTTGAACGCGGCCCCGCCGTTGCGCGTCAGCGTGAGCATGAGCAGGTTGCCGATCAGGTGGATATACGTGTATTCGCGGATGTGCGAGACCGCGATGGCCTTGGATATGACGTCGGCCACGATGACGAACACGGCCACCCCCAGCAGGAGGCGGACCCGGCGCGGCGGGTCGGAGGTCTGGGCGGTCAGCGGCGTTCCTCCCGCTGCTTGCAGGCCACGCACAGGGTCGCCCGGGGGAACGCCTGCAGGCGCGCCTTTCCTATGGCCCGGCCGCAGGATTCGCATACCCCATATGTTCCCGCATCGATCCTGGCGAGGGCACGGTCACCCTGCTCGAGCAGTTGCCTGGCGTTCTGGGTGAGGGCCAGCTCGAGTTCGCGCTCGTAGGCTGAGCTCCCGGCGTCCGCCGGGTCGTCGCCGGCATCCTTGACCGAGTCGGTGAGGCGTTCGGCGATATTGGAGTCGGCTTTGGCGATGTCGGCGCGCAGGCCGACGGCTTCCGCCTCGAGCTCGGCGCGGATCTCCTTGAGTTCGTCGTCGGTCCAGGGTTCCTCACCCGGGCGCACCGGAAGATCAGCGGCGCTAGACCGCGGGGTAGCGGACATCTGCGGCCTCCGGTTCACGATGAGGAATGCGGTCTGGTGAGGATAGTTCGCGCTGCTACCGGTGGCAAACCAAGTTCCGGGCGCGTGAGCTACTCTGTGGCGGTGCAGGGATTCGAGCCGCTTCCCGCGCAGGTCGACCTGCCCGCGCTCGAGCGCGAGGTGCTGGCCCGCTGGCAGGACGCGGGGATCTTCGAGCGGTCGCTGAAGCAGACCGAAGGCGGCCCGGCCTGGATCTTCTACGAGGGGCCGCCGACCGCTAACGGGCTGCCCGGCGTGCATCACGTCGAGGCCCGGACCTTCAAAGATCTGTTCCCCCGGTTCAAGACCATGCAGGGGTTCCACGTCCCGCGCCAGGCGGGCTGGGACTGTCACGGGCTTCCGGTCGAGGTCGCGGTCGAGAAGGAGCTCGGCTTCACCGGCAAGCGGGACATCGAGGCGTACGGGATCGCGGCGTTCAACGCGCGCTGCCGGGAGTCGGTGCTCAGGTACGTCGACGCCTGGCTCGAGATGTCACGACGGATGGGGTACTGGGCCGATACCGAGCACGCCTACCGGACCATGGACCCCAGCTACGTCGAGTCGGTCTGGTGGTCGCTGAAGGTCATCTACGACGCCGGGCTGCTGGTGCGCGATTTCCGGATCAGCCCGTACTGCCCGCGCTGCGGCACGCCGCTGTCCGACGCCGAGCTCGGCCAGCCCGACGTCTACCAGATCGTCTCCGACCCGGCCATCACGGTCAGGTTCCGGCTGCTCACGGTCCCAGGGAAGAGGGAAGGGGAGGTGGGCGGGGCCCCGCCCGAGCTGGCCGGCGCCGACTTGCTCGTCTGGACCACCACGCCGTGGACGCTGGTCTCCAACACCGCAGTGGCCGTCCACCCGGAGGCGACCTACGCGGTCGCGCGGCATCCCGAGGACGGGGACCGCGTGGTAGTCGCCGCCGACCTGGTCGGCGCGGTGCTCGGTGACGGGTGGCGCATCACCGCCACGTTCCCGGGCTCGGCGCTGGTCGGGGCGGGATACCAACCGCCGTTCGGGATAATAGATATCCCCGATGCGCACATTGTCGTCCCGGGGTCCTTCGTGACCACCGATGATGGCACCGGTCTGGTGCATCTGGCGCCCGCGTTCGGCGCGGACGACATGGCCGCGTCGCGCGTGCACGGGCTGCCGGTGGTTAACCCGATCCGGCCCGACGGGCATTTCGAGGACGGCGTGCCGATGGTCGGCGGGCTGTTCTTCAAGGACGCCGACCGGCGGCTGATCGACGACCTCGGCGACCGCGGGCTGCTGTTCCGGTCCGAGCGGCATGAGCACAGCTACCCGCACTGCTGGCGGTGCGGGACCGCCCTGATCTACTACGCGGTGCCGTCGTGGTACGTGAAGACCACGGCGCGGAAGGATCAGCTCCTCGAGCAGAACGAGCGGACGAACTGGTATCCGGAGACGGTCAAGCACGGCCGGTACGGCGAGTGGCTGCGGAACAACGTCGACTGGGCGCTGTCGCGGACCAGATACTGGGGCACTCCGCTGCCGCTCTGGGAGTGCGGCGAGTCGCACGTGACCGCCGTCGGGTCGCTGGCCGAGCTGTCGTCGCTGGCCGGGCGTGAGCTGACTGGGCTCGATCCGCATCGGCCCTTTGTGGACGCGGTCACGTTCGACTGCCCCGTGTGCGGGGAGCTGGCGCGGCGGGTGGCCGAGGTCATCGACGTTTGGTACGACTCGGGCTCGATGCCGTTCGCCCAGCACGGCGCGCCGTGGCGCGGCCTGGCGGAGTTCGAGACGGCGTATCCGGCGCAGTTCATCTGCGAGGCGCTCGACCAGACCCGGGGCTGGTTCTACTCGCTCATGGCCGTGGGGACGCTGGTGTTCGGGCGGTCGTCGTACGAGAACGTGCTGTGCCTCGGGCTGCTCGTCGACGAGACCGGGCGCAAGATGAGCAAGCACCTCGGCAACGTGCTCGAGCCGATTCCGCTGATGGACGCGCACGGCGCGGACGCGCTGCGGTGGTTCTTCGCGGCCTCGGGCTCGCCGTGGGGCGCCCGCCGGGTGGGGCACGACCAGCTCAGCGAGATCGTCAGGAAGGTGCTGCTCACCTACTGGAACACGGCCTCGTTCCTGGTCCTGTACGCGAACGCGGGTGGCTGGTCGGCTTCGGAGCTGGCTGCTCCCGATGTGGCCTCGCGGCCGCTGATCGACCGGTGGATGCTGAGCGAGCTGCACTTGTTGGTGCGGGAGGTCACCGCTTCGCTCGAGTCGTTCGACACGGCCGGGGCCGGGCGGCGGCTGGTTTCCTTTATTGACGACTTGTCGAACTGGTACGTGCGGCGGTCGCGGCGGCGGTTCTGGGAGGGGCCGTCTACGCCTGGGGGCGCTTCGGCGTTCGCGACTCTGTATGAGTGCGTGACCGTGCTGACATTGCTGATGGCGCCGATCACGCCGTTCGTCACCGACTACGTGTGGGGGGTGCTGCGGCGTTCGGATTCGCCGGAGTCCGTGCATTTGGCGGCCTGGCCTGCCTTCGATCCCTCGCTTATAGATCCCGTGTTGTCAGCTCAGATGGCGCAGGTGAGACGGCTGGTGGAGTTGGGGCGTTCGGCGCGGGCGGGGGCCTCGGTCCGGATGCGGCAGCCTTTGCGGCGGGCGCTGATCGGTTCTTTGGGGTTCGGGGAGTTGCCGGACTCGCTGCGGGCGGAGATCGCCGCCGAGCTGAACGTGGCGTCGCTTGAGGTGCTGGGTGGTTCTGAGCTTGTTTCCTACGGGGTGAAGGCAAACTTCCGGTCGCTGGGGCGGAGGTTCGGTTCGCGGACTCCATTGGTGGCGGCGGCCATCGCTGCGGCCCCGGCCGAGTCGATCGCGACTTTTGTGCTGGCCGGGGAGACGGTTACGGTGCGGGTCGGTTCGGATTCTGTAGTGATCGGGGCGGACGACGTGATCGTGACCCAGACGCCGAGGGCTGGCTGGGCGGTGGCCACCGACGCCGGGGAGACCGTTGCCATCGACATCACGATCAGCCCGGAGCTTCGGCGGGAGGGTCTCGCCCGGGAGGTCATCAGGCTCGTGCAGGATGCCCGTAAGAACGACGGCCTCGACGTGTCCGACCGGATCAGCCTGCGCTGGTCCTCGGGGGATCCTGAGGTGAGCGCGGCCCTGACCGAGCACGCTGGGCTGATCGCCTCCGAGGTGCTCGCCGTGGACTACGGGGTTTGGACGGAGGACCAGGCGGCGGCTGGTCCGGTGGCGGCGGCTGGTCCGGTGGCGGCGGCTGGTCCGGTGGCGGCGGAACATGTGGACCACGATCTTGGCCTGACGTTCTGGGTTAGGCGCGTCTGACGTTAGCCTCGACGGCGGTGAGCACCGCGTCCGCGAGCTGTGACGGGTCCATCAGGTCGGAACGCAGCAGGAGCGTGTCCTCGGGCTGCTCCTTGGCTGCCGCGACACAGCGTGCGATGTTTTTCAGGCGGAACTGCCGGGAGCTCTCGTCGCGTTCGGGGTCGCCGGGGCAGATCACGTGGGCCCTGATCCGGGATTCGAGGATGTCGGCGGGCAGGTCGAGGAAGACGTGGTGGACCTTCTCTCCGGCCTCGCGCAGGGTGCCGATGATCTCGTCGAAGTACTGCCGGTTCACCAGCGTCATCGGCACGATAAGGGTTGTCGCGTGGAACCTGCGCAAGGTGAGGGCGTGCTCGATGACCAGGTGCCTCCAGCTGGGCAGATCCTGGAAGTCGCCGGTTGGTGCCGGGACCGCCTGCGTCAGGACGTAGCCGACGTGTTCGGGATCGAAGATCACCGCCTCGGGAAGCCTCCGGTGCAGTTCCTCGGTCAGGGTCGTCTTGCCGCTGCCGAAGGCGCCGTTCAGCCAGATGATCAAGGTCAGCCCTCTCGGGTTGGGGATCAGCGCATCCCATGATGGCGGATGCCTGTGAGTACTGATCGCCGAAGAGCTGGGCGCTGTGGCCGGCGGGGAGGAGGAGGGCGGGGCGCTGGAGGTCTCCTCGCAGGTGGCTGATGTCGTAGGCGGGGTGATTCTCGGCGCGCAGCTGGGTGGTCTTGTCGCGGCCGTCTCTCCCGGCAGCCGTGGGGCATGAAAGTGGCAACCTGCACCAAAGAGGCACTACGTTGTCACAACGACTGAATGAGCCGGGTGAGGTGTATGACGCGAGGGGCTGGCAAGGCTCCAGTGCACAACGTGACTGGTCCCGGCGCTACGCGGGCGGCGCTTGCTCGAGGTTGGCTGGAAGCCGGAGGTAACTCGGATTTCGCTTCTGGCTGGTCGGGCTGGCAGGCCCGGCACGGCGTGCAGCCGGCCTGCCTGGCCTCGCCGAGCGTCATCCGGTTGAGGTCGCCCTCACCCATGAAGCGGATGAGGATGCACTGCGCGTTGTGATAGCGCGGGACGCCCGGGACGACGGTGACCTGGAGGAGCAGGTCGACTTCCGGTTCTGCTTCTGTTTGCGCGGGAGGGGGTTCGGTGGCGGTGGTGGCGGCCGATTCCTGGGGGTCGGGTGGCGGCGGTTCGGTTGCCAGGGCCTGTTCGTCCTGGGGCGGCTGAGTCGGCTCGGGTGCGGTGGCCCGCTCCGTCGTGGGTTGCGTCGTGAGGGCTTGCTCCGGGGCGGGAGTCGGCTCGTCTGGCGTAGGGCGGGATTCGGGTTCTGGCTCAGCTGACCGGTCGTCCGCGGCGGCCGGGTGGTCCTGGACGGCGGGCTCTGCTTCGCTCGCTGGCGGTTCGCCTGGGGCGGCGGGCTGCAGGTGCTCGGTCGGTGCGGGGGCCGTCGGCTCGGTCTCGGCGGGTGCCGGAGTCTCGGTCAGCACCTGGTCCGCTGCCGGGGGCTGGTCGTCGAGAGGGGTGACGCTGGGGAGGGGCTCGGCGGGGACCGTGGGCACGGTAGGTGCCGGGGCAACGGCAGGGGCAAAGGCCGAGAAAGCCGCGGTGGGCACGGCATCGGGGCGCGGTCCGGTCGGGGGCGGGGTCGGCGCGAGTGGCGGGGTCATCGGCGGCGGATGGCGCAGGCGGCGGGGCCGATGGCGCAGGCGGCGGGGCCGATGGCGCAGGCGGCGGGGCCGCGGGGAAGGTGTCGCGCCATGCCCAGGCGTCCGAGGCCGGGGGTGGGGTGGTGCTGCCGGCCGCGGTACGGGGCGTGAACGCGGCGGGCGGGCGCTCGAAGTCGTCCGGGCGGCCGGGCGACGGTGGCTGAGGGCGGTCGCCGACAGGAGGACCGGCCGGGGTCGCGGCGACGGGCTGGGCCGTGGGGAAGCCGGCCGCAGGGGCGGGTGGCTGGGTTTCCGGGAAGCTGGCCGCCGGGGGGAAGCCAAGTGCGGGCGCGGCGGGCTGCGCTCCGGGGAAGGTGGCCGCGGGAGGGAAGCCGACTGCCGGTGGGACAGGCTGGGCCTCTGCGAAGCTGGCCGCCGGGGGAAGCCGGCCGCTGGTACGGAGGGCCGGGCCTCTGGGTAGCTCGCCGCGAGAGGGAAGCCGGCTGCCGGGGCGGGAGTTTGGGGCTCGGGGAAGGTGGCTGCGGGAGGGAAGCTGGCTGCGGGGGGAAGGCCGCTCCCCCAGGCTGGCGACGGCTGGGCGGCGGGGGGACGGATCCTCGACGGCGGGTCGGACGGCAGGTAGCCCGCCCGGGGCGGTCCGGGCGGGGCGGCGGCGCCCGACCAGCCGTACCCCGCGGGCGCCGCGGCTGGCTGCGGCAACGCCCCTAGATCGTCATGAGCGCGCGGAACCTGGGCCGCCACGGGTGGCGGTGCGGCGGGCCGGGCTTCCTGCGTCTTTCCGAACAGCTCGCGGCGCCTGATGATCGCGCCGAGAGCCAGCGCGAGCAGGGAGACTCCGCTCACGCCGATCGCCAGGTAGACCAGCCACAGCTTGCTGGTGACCACACCCGCGACAAGCATCCCGACCGCGACCACGACGAGAAACGCACTGAACACGATCACAGGCGTTCTCCCGGCGGTGCGTGCAGCGTCCTAGTACAGCGCCTACCGGCGGTCGCGCGAGGGCGCTCCCTCGGTCGTACGGAAACCACCCGAGTGCGGCACGACTTCGGGCATGCCGTACTGGCTCGGGCCCTGACCGCCGTTGCGGACGCCGACCGGGGCACCCAGCGCGGCCGGCATCGACGCCGGCTGGGTCGCTGGACCGCCCATGGTCGGGAAGGTACCGCTGTCGGTGACGCCGGCCTCCAGGTCGCGGAGCTGTCCTTCGAGGTAAGCCTTGAGCCTGACTGCGGTACTCGCGCTCGAACGCGCGCAGGTCGTCGACCCGGCGCTCGAGCTCTTCGCGCGTCTGGACCAGCGACCCCATCGCCTGGCGGTGCCGCTCCTGAGCGTCGCGCTCCAGGCTCTCTGCCCGGGCTCGCGCGTCGCCGGTGATCTGCTCGGCCTGGCGCCTGGCCTTCGTGAGCACCTCGTCCGCCTCGCGGCGGGCGCGGCCCAGAGTCTCGTCGGCTTCCCGGCGGGCATCGGCGATCGCCTGGTCGGCGGTCTGCTGCGCGAGCGAGAGCACGCGCGCGGCCGTGTCCATGTTGTCCTCGATGTGCGGCATCCCGCCCATCATCACCGGCTCAGGCTGCCTGCGTTCCGGCATCACTGGCTCGGGAACCATCATGTCTTGCTTCGGGTCCGACAGCGGGGAACTCAACGCGGGCACCGCGGACTTGCCGCCGCGCATGACTTCCGCCAGCTTCGCCCGGAGCTCCTCGTTCTCCTGGATCAGCCGGTCAAGCTCGGCCTCGACCTCGTCGAGGAAGGCGTCAACCTCTTCCTCGTCGTAGCCGGGCCTGAGCCTCGTCGTACTGAACTGCTTATTCCGAACATCCGCGGGCGTCAGCGGCATCTCGTCTCCTCGGCGCACTTGGACCGTGTTCTTCATGACGGTACCTGAATCAGAGGTGCGGCACAGCCACTTCTAGCAGGATCAAGACCACAATGAACAGAACCATGAAGCTGAGGTCCAAGGCCACCATACCGATCCGCAGCGGCGGAATGAAGCGGCGTAGGAATTTCAGCGGCGGATCTGTCAGTGTGAAGATCACCTCGGCCAGCACCAGGACGAAGCCGGTCGGGCGCCAGTCACGCGCGAACGACTGCACCCAGCTGAAGATCATCCGTCCGACCAGGATGACGAGATACAGATACAGCACGTAGACGAGGACTTCCTTCACATACTGCACGAGTCCACCCCGCCCCTGGTGCCGTCTGCGACGGCGGTGCTGCTGATCAGCGTCACGTCACCACTGCTTGCTGCTAGCTCTGGTTGAAGAAGCCGCGCTCTGCCATGCGAGCCTTGTCCTCTGCGGTCACCTCGACGTTAGCCGGCGACAGCAGGAAGACCTTGTTTGTCACGCGCTCGATGCTCCCGCGCAGGCCGAAGATCAGGCCAGCCGCGAAGTCGACGAGACGCTTGGCGTCGCTATCGACCATCTCGGTCAGGTTCATGATCACTGGCGTGCCTTCGCGGAAGTGCTCCCCAATAGTACGCGCTTCATTGTAAGTGCGTGGATGCAGTGTCGTAATACGGGTGAGATCTGTGACAGGGACGTGCTCGGGACGCCAGTCCGTGTGGTAACCGTTGTAGTCGTCCCGGCTGTAGTCGTCCCGGCTGGCCCGCAGGTCCGCCTCATCCGGGACCGCCGTCCGGTCTGGCTCGTCGTACTCTTCGTACTCCCCGTAAGAGTCGTACTTGTCCTGGTACTGAGGGTCGTCCTCAACCAGGCCGAGGTAGACCGCCATCTTACGCATGGCACTCATCCTTCAGTCCTCCCAGCCTGTACCGTCGTGGCCAGCCGTTCCGGCTCTAGCGTCGGACATTACCGGACACCAGGCCCCCGATCGCCGAGCAACGCCGTACCGATTCGCAGGTGTGTCGCGCCGGCCGCGACGGCCTCCTCGAGATCACCGCTCATACCGGCCGAAATGACGGTCGCGGCAGGCCGGACGGCCCGCACGACGGCGGCGCTATCGAGCAGCGTGGCGAAGGCTTCGGCCGGCGCCATGCCGAGCGGGGCGATGGCCATCACGCCCGCCAGGACCAGCCCGGGCTCGGCCGCCAGCGTCTCGGCCAGGGCCGGAACCTCGCTGGCCACGGCCCCGCCGCGAGCCGGGTCGCCGTCCAGGCTGACCTCGACCAGGCACTGCACCACGGTCTCCGCGCGGCGCGCGGCCGTGCCGAGCGCGCGGATCAGCCGCACCCGGTCGACCGAGTGGACGAAGGTGGCGTAGCGGACCACGCTGGCGGCTTTGTTGGTCTGCAGCTGGCCGATGAAATGCCAGGTGAGATCCAGGTCCGCGCACTGCGCTGCCTTCGGCTCGGCCTCGGCGTCGCGGTTCTCGCCGACGTCGCGGACGCCGAGTTCGCTCAGCAGCCTGACGTCGGACGCGGGAAAGGTCTTCGTCACCGCGATGAGCGTGACGCCGACGGGATCCCGGCCCGCAGCCTGACAGGCGGCGACAATGCGCTGCTGCACGGCGGTGAGCCGCACGGCGAGTTCGTCCCGCCGGGAGGGGCCTGTCACTTCAGGAAGTCGGGGACATCCAGGTCGTCGTCTTCCTCGAAGACCACGGGGCGACGGCGGCTCGTGGGGACGTCGAAGGTCCGGCCCTCGGTGCGCGTCGAGCGCGACACGGACGAGTAGGTCACGTCCGACAGGTACTCCGGGGTGTCGTACAGCGGCGTGTCGTCGGGGTCGTCCTCGTGATCGGCCAGCCCGAGGTTGGCAGCGTGTCGGCCGACCCCGTTCTCCGCACCCGGCATCACCGGCGCGCTCAGCATGGCGGCCAGGCCGGCCGTCGCTAGCTCGTCGGACTCGCTGTCGCTGTCGTAGGCCAGCTCGGGGTCCGCGTCCCACGCGGGAGTTGTATCGGCGGAGCTGACGTCCTCGACCGGAGGAACGTAGTGCGACGCCGGCTCGGCGCGTCCGGGCCGGGGCGTGGCGCCGCCCGTCTTCGCGGTGGTCCCGCCCGCGCCACTGGATCCGCTGCTGCCGAACGTGCTTGCGCCCGAGCTGACCCGGGCCGCACCGCTGCCCCCCGCTCGGCTGTTCCGGTTCTCGTCCAGGCCCGCGGCGATGACCGTGACCCGGACCTCGTCGCCGAGGGCGTCGTCGATGACCGCGCCGAAGATGATGTTGGCGTCCACCGCAGCGGAGTTGGCGACGAGCTGGGCCGCCTCGTTGATCTCGAAGAGCCCCAGGTCCGAGCCGCCCTGGATGGACAGCAGCACGCCGTGAGCGCCGTCGATGCTGGCCTCGAGCAGCGGGCTGGAGATCGCCATCTCGGCGGCCGCGACGGCGCGGTCATCGCCGCGCGAGGAGCCGGTGCCCATCAGCGCCGAGCCCGCGCCCGACATGACGGACTTGACGTCGGCGAAGTCGAGGTTGATCAGGCCAGGCGTGGTGATGAGGTCGGTGATGCCCTGGACACCCGAGAGCAGGACCTGGTCCGCGGCCTTGAACGCGTCGAGCACGCTGACGTGCCGGTCGGAGATCGACAGCAGGCGGTCGTTCGGGATGACGATGAGCGTGTCGACCTCGGCGCGCAGCTTCTCGATGCCGGCTTCGGCCTGGACGATACGGCGCTTGCCCTCGAACCCGAACGGCCTGGTCACTACCCCGATGGTGAGCGCGCCGAGCGAGCGCGCCACGTTGGCCACGACGGGCGCTCCCCCGGTGCCCGTGCCGCCGCCCTCGCCCGCCGTGACGAACACCATGTCGGCGCCCTTGAGGACCTCCTCGATCTCCTCACGGTGATCCTCGGCGGCCCTGCAGCCCACGTCGGGGTTCGCGCCGGCGCCCAGTCCCCTGGTGAGCTCGCGCCCGACGTCGAGTTTGACATCGGCATCGCTCATGAGCAGCGCCTGGGCGTCTGTGTTGATCGCGATGAACTCGACGCCCTTGAGTCCCTCATCGATCATGCGATTGACGGCATTGACACCGCCGCCGCCGATTCCGACGACCTTGATAACCGCCAGATAGTTCTGCGGGGCTGCCACGAGGACGGTACCTTTCCGCTCGTTTTATCTTTGCCATGTCAACGGGTATGCACGTGCTTTTCGTTTGTGCGCTATGGCCCGCAGATTATGGCCCTGGGCTTGGGAAACCTCCGCCCTGTTGGTGCTGCGGAATTTCACCGCCGGGGCATCGTCCGTCACCGTCAGGTTTAACCTTCAGGTTAAGATTTAGAGTTTTTGTCGTCCGTATGATTGATACGGACAGTAGGGTCGGGCGGCACCCGGGTCAACTAACCACGCGAGAACAAGCCAGCGTGTCGCGGATCTGCCGGTCCCGCGAGTCTCGCGGGCGCGTCAGTTAGTCATAACCGTGCCCGGTGCGCTTACGTCGTAATAGTGCGCGTGCGTCCGCATGAGCAGGGAGAGCTCTTTCGCCTTGGCCGAGGCGTCGCTGGCATTTCCCCACAGAATCGTTACCCCGTTCGACAGCTCAAGCGTCACCTGATCGGGGTTCGGCGCGGTTATCGAGGCCAGCGAATGCCGGAGTCCGGCGGGGAGTTCGGCCAGCACGGCTGCGGCCGCCGCGACGTCCGGGCTGCCATCCAGCGAGGCGGCGGTGCCCGTGGTGAGGTAAAGCGGAAGCCGCGAGGGCCGGTGGGCCGCCCAGAGCACGGTGACCCCGTCGGGGTCCACGAGGTCGAAGCCGCCGCCCGGGGCGGTGACCGCGAGGGCCGGCGTCCGCTCGCGGACGGCGATCACGACTCGGTCCGGCCAGGAAGTCGTCACCTGGACGCTCTGCACCCGCCTGATCGTCACGACGCGCCCCGCGATCTGGCTGGTGTTCACGCGGATCAGCGGCGTGCCGAGCCGGACGCCCGCGACCTTGAGGACTTCGGCCTTCGTGACCAGGTGGGTACCCGTGACGATCACGGAGCGGACCGCGATCAGCCGCGAGCCGAGCAGCACCCAGGCCGCGCCGCCGACGAGGCCGACCACGGCCAGGACCGCGACCAGCACGGGCCAGGAGCGGCGCCGCCGGCGGGCGGGACCCGCGGGGACAGCACGACCGGGGACCGGGCCGTCGGGGGCCGCGGCCTGAGCGGATTCGCCGGTCCAGGGCGCGCTGCCTGGCCCGTTCACTCGTGCCGCTTCCCGAGGGCCTCGACGAGCTCCGGTCCGAGTGCGGTGACATCCCCGGCCCCCATGGTCAGGACCAGGGCGCCCGGCCGGGCGATCCGCGAGATCAGCGGCGCGACCTGCGCCCGGTCGGGCACGAAGTGCGCCCGCCCCCCGGGGACCGCATCCGTGATGAGCGCGCCGGTCACGCCGGGCTCCGGGTCCTCGCGGGCGGCGTACACGTCGAGGACGACGATCGCGTCCGCCAGATCCAGCGCGGCGGCGAACTCCGCGGCGAAGATCCTGGTCCGGCTGTACAGGTGCGGCTGGAAGACGGCGATCACCTGCCCCCCGGCTCTGCTGGTTCCGGGGGGGACGACCCCCCCGTGCCCCCCCGAGCCTGCGGCTGTACTGGTTCCGGGGGGGACGACCCCCCCGTGCCCCCCCGAGCCTCCGGCGAGGATGTCCCGCGCGGCGCGCAGGTCGGCGGCGAGCTCGGTCGGGTGATGCGCGTAGCTGTCGAGGACCCGGACGCCCCCGGCCTCGCCCTTGAGCTCCATCCGGCGCCGCGCGCCGCGGTAGCCCGCGAGGGCCGCCGCGACCCGCGGCGGCGCGAAGCCGAGTTCGACGGCCGCGGCGAAGGCGGCGGTCGCGTTCAGCGCGTTGTGGTGACCAGGCACGTGCACGGTCAGCTTGGTGAAGATTTCACCGAACGGACTTTGGTCGGCCGTGACCGTGAAACTGACGGCCATCCCGTCCGGGCGGATATCGCCGAGCCGGTAATCGGCCGGGCAGGACTCGCCGTACCTGCGCACCCGCAGCGGGTCCAGGAGGGCAGCCACGTCCTCGGCACCCTGGTCGTCTGCGCAGGTCAGGACCAGACCGCTGGCGCTACGGCCGAAGGTGGTGAACGCGGTCTTGATGTCCTCGAGGCTCGCGTAGTGGTCGAGGTGGTCCGCTTCCACGTTCGTGATGATCGCCACGTCGGGCGACAGCAGGAGGAACGATCCGTCGCTCTCGTCCGCCTCGGCAACGAAATCCATGCCCGCGCCATCCTCGGCGCCGAGCCCGGTCTCGTTCAGTACGCCGCCGATGACGTAGCCGGGATCGGCACCGCATTCGCGGAGGATGGTGGTGAGCATGGACGTCGTCGTGGTCTTGCCGTGCGTGCCCGCGACCGCGATGACCCGCCGCCCGGCCATGACCGAGGCCAGCGCCGCCGCCCGGTGCATCACCCGCATCCCGCGCCTGGTCGCCTCAGCCAGTTCCGGGTTGTCGGCGCGGATCGCGCTCGACACCACCAGCGTGTCTGCGGCGCCGAGATCGCCCAGGTGGCCAGCGGCGTGCCCGACGTACACGCGCGCCCCCTGAGCGTGCAGGTCGTCGAGCACCGCGGAGGCCATGGCGTCGCTGCCCGACACCGCGATGCCCCGGGCGAGCAGGATCCGGGCGATGCCTGACATGCCCGCGCCGCCGATCCCGGTGAAATGCACCCGCCCGAGGTGGACGGCGGGTACCGGTTCAGTCGGCGTGATCAGCCCTTTGACCGCTAGGGTCCCCACCCGCGCCCTCCACTATCTCGATGACCGCCTCGGCGAGCTTGCGGTCGGCGTCACGGCGCCCCAGCGACGCGGCCGCCTCTGACATGTCCGCGACCTGGTCGATGTTGACCAGCACGGGCAGCAGGGTGTCGCGGATCCACTCGGGGGTCAGTTCGGCGTCGGCGACCAGCATGCCGCCGCCGTGCTGGACGATCGGAAGAGCGTTCAGCCGCTGCTCTCCGTTGCCAATGGGGAGCGGTACGTAGGCGGCGGGCAGGCCGACGGCGGTGAGCTCGGCGCACGTCATGGCGCCGGCCCGGCACAGCGCGAAGTCCGCCGCCGCGTAGGCGAGATCCATCCGGTCGATGTAGGGGGCGGCCACGTAGGGCACGCCGGTGGCGCAGACGGGAGCGTCGACGCCGTTGCGCGGGCCGATGACGTGCAGCACCTGGACGCCCGCGGCCTTGAGCCACTCCGCCGCGCCGAACACCGACACGTTCAGCGACCGCGCTCCCTGCGACCCGCCGGTCACCAGGAGCACCGGCAGGTCGGGGCGGAGCCCGAAGTGCGCGCGGGCCTTATCGCCGACGGCCAGCCGGTCCAGCTCGGCGATCTCGCGCCTGATCGGTATGCCGACGTACGTGCCGTTCTTGAGCTGGGTGTCCGGGTGACCGGTGAAGACGTGCGTGGTGAACCTGGCGCCGATCCGGTTGGCCAGGCCTGCCCTCGGATTCGCCTCGTGCACGACGATAGGGATCTTCCGGCGCTTGGCGGCCAGGTAGGCGGGCGTCGCCACGTACCCGCCGAACCCGACCAGGATCTCGGCCCTGGTCCGGTCGATCACGGCGGCCGCCGCGTTGACCGCGCCGGCCAGCCGGCCGGGCACCGTGAGCAGCGCGGGCGTCATCGACCTGGGCATCGGTACCGCGGGGATGAGTTCCAGCGGGTACCCGCGCAGGGGAATGAGCCGGGTCTCCAGGCCGCGCTCCGTGCCCAGGCAGGTCACCTCGGCGCGGGAGTCAAGACGCAGCACGGCGTCGGCCACCGCCAGAGCTGGTTCGATGTGGCCGGCCGACCCGCCGCCCGCAAGCAGTACCCTCATTGCCTCGTCCTTGAACTGCCGCGCTTATCGTCGGCGCTTGGCTAGACCGAGCCAGCTTAGAACGCGCAGCGGCCAGCCGGGGCCGCGTGCGGCCAAAGCTTCCTGTGCGCCCGGCTCGAGGCGGGCGAAGGACATGAGCATGCCGAGGGCGACCAGGGTCACCAGCAGGGACGACAACCCGGCCGACACCAGCGGTAGCGGCACGCCTACGACGGGCACGACGCCGATCACGACGCCGATGTTCACCGCCGCCTGCACCACGATCCAGACGGTGATGGAGGTCGCTGCGAGCCGGGCGAAGGTGTCGGGCACGCGCCTGGCTATCCGCAGGCCGGCGAAGGCCAGCCCGCCGTAGAGGAACGTCACGCAGAGCGTGCCGACCAGCCCGAGTTCCTCGCCGATGATGGCGAAAATGAAGTCGTCGGTCGATTCGGGGACCCAGCCCCATTTCTCCCGGCCGGCGCCCAGGCCCACGCCGAAGACGCCGCCCGAGCCGACCGCGTACTGGCTCTGGATGCGCTGCATGTTGGCGCCGGTGGCGCTGCCCTGCGGGCCTAGGAAGCCGGTCAGCCGGCCGAGACGGTATTGCGCGGTCACGATCATGAGCCCCATGGCCAGCAGCATCAGGACCAGCATGCCGGTGAACACGCGCCCGGGCGCGCCGATGACCCACAGCAGCGCCAGGAAGATCATCAGCAGGATGAACGTCGTGCCCAGGTCGTCGCCGGTCATGACGAGCAGGCACAGCACGGCGGCACCCGGCATGAGCGGGACCAGCATGTGCCGCCAGTCGGTGAGCAGGCCAAGCTTGTCCTTGCGGGCCAGCAGGTCGGCCCCCCAGACCGCCAGGGCCAGCTTGGCAATCTCGGACGGCTGGACCTGCTGCCCGCCGATGGAGATCCAGCGGGCCGCGCCGTTCTCCGCGACGCCGACGCCGCGGATCAGCGTCAGGCAGAGCCCCACGACCGAGAGCGCGATCAGCGGGTAGGCGAAGGCCCGGAACAGCCTGGGCGACGAGCGCGCGGCCACCCACATCAGCGGCAGGCCGACCGCCGCGCCGAGCAGTTGCTTCTTGAAGTCGGAGTAGGGGGAAAGCCCCGCGCTCAGGTCGGCTACGGACGCGGTGGACTGCACCATCACCAGGCCGAGCCCGAGCAGCAGGACGGTGATGCCGAGGACCAGGTAATAAGACGTGAGCGGGCGGTCCAGCAGCGTCCGCCAGGAACCGATCCGGTCCCGCACGGCACTAAGGCCCGGCAGGCCCAGCCGGTTACGCCCCGGTGACTCCAGGCTCGGCAGACCGGGGTTGTCCTGGTAGAGCATGGTCCAAGTCTGTTAGCTGGCCGACATCAAAACAGGGACATCCGAGGCGTGTCGCTCGTGATTTCCGCGCGGCCGCCGCTTTCCCGGGGTCCGGGCGGCTAGCCGCGGATCCAGGTGCGGCCGCCGTCGGCGGTGCGCCAGGTGGCGTTGCCGATGACGAGCCAGCCGTCGTTCGCGTCGCTGAAGCCAAGCAGCGGCGCGTTCAGTGAGCTCGCCGGGATATCGATCCGGATGCTCGAGCGCTGCCAGGTCCGCCCGCCGTCGGTCGTCCGGGCCAGGGACAGGACGGCCGACGCCGACTTCGAGTAGTTGAGGGCCCAGGCGAACCCGGTCCCCGGGCTGACCAGCTGCAGGGACCCCGCCGGGGTCGCGGCGGGCAGCAGCCGCAGCGGCCCGCCGTCGGTCACCGCGACGCGCTGGGCGAAGCTGGCGGTCGCGATGTCCAGCCAGCCAGACCACCGCGCCGGGCTGGTGGGCCCGGAACCGCCGGACGGCGCGAAGCTGGCCTGGCCCTCCAGGCTGTCCTTGCCGAGCGGGAGCAGGGCGCCACGGGTCCAGTTCAGGCCGTAGTTGCTCGTGGTCCAGATCCGCACCGGGGGCTGGCCGCCGTTGCCAGGTTCAAACGGGGTGCCCCCGCTCACGGTCAGCAAGAGACCGTTTCCGCTGGCGGACATCCACGGCCCGTCGATGGCGGTGTTACCCCCGGGCAGGGCGCCGTAGGGCTCCCAGATCGAGCCGCCGTCCGTGGTGTCGAAGAGCTGCCAGGGGGATGCGGCGTTCGGGGAGTACGAGGCCGCGACGCCGTCGTCGGCCGACCAGAAGTCCAGCCGGGTCACCACGCCGGGCAGGTGGGAGATCTCCGTCCAGCTGTGCCCGCCGTTATCCGAGCGCAAGATGGCGCCGGCGTCAGCCTGGTCCTGGGCGGCCAGGGCCGTGGCCGGGCTCAGCGCGTCGACCTGCCCGGCGGGCGCGGGGGCGGGGAGGACCTGGGTCCAGTCCTGCCCTCCGTCGCCGGTACGGGACAGGACGCCCTGGTCGCTGAGCGCGTAGGCGACGTCCTGGCTGACCGTGGCCAGCGCGGTGATCTGGGTCAGCTGCCACGGCGGCAGTTGCACCCAGCCGGACGGGCCGTACTGGTACGCCAGGCCGTACGGCGGGTAGCAGGCGGCACCGTTCCGGCCGGTCGCCGCCAGGGCGCTGCCGTCCGGTGCGGCCGAGAACACGATGCTGTCGTTCGCGCACTCATCCGGGTTGGCGTCGGCCAGGGCGGCTGCGCTCCAGGTCCGGCCGCCGTTGCCGCTGTGCAGCAGTTCGGCCGCGGTGCAGCCGTGCATGGCGCAGCTGAGCTGGTCGAACACGGTGGCCCAGGTCAGCCCGGAGGGGCTGGCGGCCAGGGTGAGCTGGACCTCAGGCGACAGAAAGCCGAGTTTGCTGAGCTGACCCAGCAGGTGCCAGGTGTGCCCGCCATCGGTGCTCGTGACGAACTTGACGTCGGAAGGTCCGGGCCCGGAGTTGCCAAAGGAACTGGGAGATACCTCGGCCGCCCAGAGCTGCCCGGTGGCGCTCGCGGTGGCGAACTCCGGTCCGGTTCCGCTCAGCACCGACTTCCAGCGCGCGCCGCCGTCGCGGCTGACCAGCACCTGGCCCGGGCAGTGCGTTAGCCCGAGGTTGGCCAGGCAGGGATCGGAGGTGGCAAGGCCCAGGCCGCCGGGGTAGAACCGGACCTGGTTCACGGCCGCCGGCAGCGAGGTGACCACGCGCCAGTGCAGGCCGCCGTCGGCAGTGGCTAGCAGTTCGCGCTTGCAGCCCTGGTGGGCCGCGCAGGCGATCAGCGCCCAGGCGTGCGCGGGGTCGGTGGCGGTGATGGTCAGCGGGCTTCCCGCACCCTGCCACTGCGTCTGCCAGGTTGAGCCCGCGGTGCTGGTGTGCCAGATCTGCGCGCGGGCCGGGCCGGCCGTGGTGTTGGCGAGCACCCAGCCTGCCGAGGCGGTCGGGAAGGCCAGCGCGGTGAACGACGGCGCGGGGCTCGCCGAGATCGTGCCGCTGCCCGCTGCCGTGGCGGGCGCGGCGGGCGCGGCGCTGGCCGGGATCGCGCCGGCGCCCGGTGCCATGGACGACGCGGCAGAAACGCGCGGGCCGGCCGAGGCGGCCGGCGCCGCACAGGAGGTCAGAAGCAGGGCGCACGCCCCGGCCGCCAGGGCGGGTGCCAGTCCAGGGCGTCGCGGCATCTGCCACCTCCGGGTCGGTTTTCGCGCAATCCGTATTGCGCCTACCTAGACGCCGATGGGCGCCGTGTCGTTGGGCCGTTCTGTTCCGAGTGGGCCCGGCCGGGGCAGGACGACTGATCTGGCATCATGTGTTCCGATGAGCAGGTCAGATTCTTCTCGATTTCCCGTGACGGTTACGAGGCTTCCCGTCACGCGCTGCGAGATATGCGGGCGTACCGTGGCCTACCGGCCAGGCCAGGCGAGCGCGGTGCTGACGGAGCACTATCAGCGCAAGCACCCGGAGGCCATCATCAAGGCGGCCGAAGGCACCCGCTGAGCGCATCCGCCCGGTATCGCGCGGTTTCGGAGTATCGCGGTAACAGCCCGACGGGTACGCTGCGGTTACCTGTTGCGGATGTGAACCATGACCACGGGTATTGCGGCGCTGATCGTCTGGTTGTTCACCGTGAGCATCGGCGCCTACATGCTGCGGACCTGGATTGCGCGAGGCGGCCTGCGCCGGCAGCGCACGACCGGCGTGGGCGCGCCGCCGGGCCTGGTGTTCAGTCATCCGTCCGCCGCCCTGTCCGGGCTGGCGGTCTGGATCGCTTACCTGGCCAGCGGCGTGGACACGCTGGCCTGGGTCGGTGTCCTGCTGATCGCAATCGCCATTACCCTCGGCATCAGCATGGTCACCCTGTGGACTCCGTATCCGGTCAGGCCCGATGTCGCGCGCCCCGCCGAGCCGGAAGGCCACGCCGGGCCCGCAGAGGATCCCGACCCGTTCACTGTCACCGACGAGATGATCGCCACCCTGCTCGCCCGGCCGTACCAGGCCAGGCGGCGGCGCAGGCTGGAACTGGTTCCGCTGGTGCCCGTCGTCCACGGTTTCGCCGCGATAGCCACGTTCGTCCTGGCCGTAGTGACCGCGATCAGCGCGAGGTTAGGGACGCCCCGATTGGGCGATCAGGCCGCCGGTCAGGCAGGCTGGAATCATGGCAGACAAACTGACGATGATGGCCGTGCACGCCCACCCCGACGACGAGGCGTCGAGCACCGGCGGCGTGCTGGCCCTCTACTCGTCGCAGGGCATCCAGACGGTGGTCGTGACCTGCACCAACGGTGAATTCGGGGACGGTGCGGGCGGCGTCAAGCCGGGGCAGGACGGGCACGACGAGCAGGCCGTGGCCAAGCAGCGCCTGGCTGAGCTGCGCGAGTCCTGCGCCATTCTGGGCGTCACGGACCTGGAACTGCTCGGCTACCACGACTCCGGTATGCCGGAATGGGAGTACAAGGACCGGCCCGACGCGTTCTGCAACATCCCGCAGGCGCAGGTGGTGGCGAGGCTGACGGGACTGATCGAGAAGTACCGCCCGCAGGTCCTGATCACCTACGACGACCGGGGCCTGTACCAGCATCCCGATCACGTCCAGGCGAGCGTGTGCGCCCAGGCGGCGTTCGCCGAATCCGGTATCCCGGCCAAGCTCTACCTCAGCGCCATCCGCGGCAGCGACTGGCGCAAGGTAAACGATGCGCTGCGCGAGGCCGGGGTAGACGTGCCCGAATGGGAGGAATCCCCCGAGGCGCTGCAGCAGGCGATCGAGGCCGAGCAGCGCATCACGACGACCGTCGACATCCGTACGGTGCTCGAGCGCAAGCGCGAGGCGCTGTTCGCGCACGGCAGCCAGATGTCCGAGTCTTGGTTCAGCAAGATCCCCAGGGAGGTCGCGGAAAGTACCTTCGGGCGCGAGCACTTCATCAGGGCCGGCGATAGCACCGGGGCGCCGCTGCCCGAGGACGACCTGTTCGCCGGGCTGCGCCCTGTGCCTGGTCAGGACGATCAGCCGGGCCCGGACGACGCACGATGAGCGCCGGGCCCTACGCCGACGCGGCGGGCCTGGTGGAGCGCTCCGCCGCCGCCTATGCCGCCGCGGTCCCTGACCGGCCCGAGGACGACGGGTACTTCGGGCCTGCGAGCGTGACCTGGCGGGTCAGCGGCGACCTGTCCGCGCCGGTCGCGGGGCTGCGTTCGCTGCTGATGCAGGCCCTGCACCCGCTCGCGATGGCCGGCGTCGACCAGCACAGCGCCTGGCGGCGCGATCCGGTCGGCCGGCTGGCCGCGACCTCGGCGTACACGGCCACCGTCACCTACGGCGACCGGGCCGGCGCCGACCGGGCCGCCCAGCGGGTGCGGGCGATCCACGAGCGCGTCCGCGGCGTCGACGGGGTGACCGGCCTGCCGTACGCCGCCGGGGACCCCGCACTCCTGCTGTGGGTGCACGCGGCCCTGGTGGACTCGGCACTGGCCGCCGTCGACCTGTTCGGCACGCCGATCGGGGAGGCGGACGCCGACCGGTACGTCGCCGAGATGGCCGTCGCGGCCACGCTGCTCGGGGTTCCGCAAGATATGGTCCCGGCCACGGTAGCCGCCCTCGGGCGGTACATCACGGACACGCGGCCGGATCTGCGCTGCACCCCGGCCGCGGCGGAATCGATGAGCTACCTGCTGGACCCGCCCGGCCTGGATGAGGAGATCGCCGACCTCTGGCAGGACATCAGGGACGCCGCGGTCGCCGCCCTGCCTGGCTGGGCGCGGGAGATGTACGGCTACCCGGCCCCGCCGACCCTCACCCCGCTGACGCCGGCCCGGCGGACGGAGATCCGCCAGACCCTGGGCGTGCTCGACGCGGTCTTCCTCGCCGAGCCAGGCGTGCTCGAGGCCCGGCAGCGGCTCACCGTGCGGATGCGCGGGTGAGTAGGGGAACCCCACGGATGAGCACCCGGGCCAGGAAGGCGGCCGTGGCCGCGGCGGTGGGCGGCACGGCACTCGCGGCCGTGGGGGTCCTGGGGGTCCTGCGGCGGACGGGCCGGCTGCGGGCGGGACGGGCCGTGGCGGCGCTCGGGCGGCGGACCGGGCGCGTGCGGGAAGGGCGCGAGTTGGCTGCGCCGGGACGGCGGACCGGGCGCCTGAGGGTCGAGCGCGGGATAGCGGCGCTGGGCCTGGCCGCGCGCGGGGGCGCGCGGTACGCGAGCAGCGCGCCGCGGCTGTTCGCCGCCGCGGGCGAGCAGCGGGAGCAACTGCGGAACGACCTGGCGCTGCAGACCGCGGAGGACGTCACGGCCACGCTGGGCACGATGAAGGGCGTGCTGATGAAGCTGGGGCAGATGGCCAGCTACGTCAACGACGGCCTGTCGCCCGCGGCGCGCCGGACGCTGAGCCGGCTCCAGGACAGCGTCCCGCCGATGAGTCCGGCGCTGGCCGCGCAGGTGGTCACGGAAGAGCTGGGCCTGCCGCCCGAGCGGGCCTTCGCGACCTGGGATCCCGAACCCATCGCCGCCGCCTCGATCGGGCAGGTGCACCGCGCGATCACGCACGACGGCCGCGCCGTCGCGGTCAAGGTCCAGTACCCGGGGATCGCCGAGACCATCGAGGCCGACCTCGGCAACGCCGCCCTGCTGCGCCGGATGCTCAAGATCAGCGTGCCCAGCCAGGACGTCGACGGGCTCCTCGCGGAGCTGCGCGATCGCGTCACCGAGGAGCTCGACTACCGCAAGGAAGCCCGTAACCAGCAGATGTTCGCCGACTACTACCGCGGCCACCCCACGATCGTGGTGCCGGAGATCATCGGGGAGTTGTCCACGCGCCGGGTCGTGACCAGTGAGCTGGCCGAGGGGGCCAGGTTCGCCGAGCTGGCCGGCTGGTCGCAGGCCGAGCGCGACCTGGCTGCGGAGACGATCTACCGCTTCGTGTTCCGCAGCCTGTACGAGGCGCACGCGTTCAACGGCGATCCCCATCCGGGCAACTACCTGTTCCACGGCGGCGGCCGGGTCACCTTCCTCGACTTCGGGCTGGTCAAGTACTTCACCGCCGAGGAGATGCGCCCGCTGGCGGCGATGGTCAAGCACCTGTGCCTCGACAACGACCCCGAGGCGTTCAGGCGGGCGATGGAGGAAGCCGGGTTCCTGGTCAAGCACGCGCCGCTGCCCACGGAGATGATCGTCGAGCACATGGCGGTGTTCTACGACACCGTGCGGGTCCGCGGGCCGGTCACCATGACCGGGGACTATGCCTCCGCGGTGACCCGGCGCTTCTTCGACTTCCACAGCCCGCTGGCCGCCTACGCGGCGATCCCCCGCTCCTACGTGATCCTGCAGCGGATCAACCTGGGCCTGTTCGCCCTGCTCGGCGACCTGTCGGCGACCGCGGACTGGCGGCGCATCGCGGAGGAGATCTGGCCGTTCTTCCAGGGCCCGCCGAGCACGCCGATGGGCGAGGCCGAGGCGACCTGGAAGTCGGGGCGGAAGCTGCCGAGCCCGGCCTGAGATCATGGGATCGTGGCCGATCAGGATGACGTACGGCGGATCGCCTTGGCGCTGCCCGAGACCGTCGAGGCGGAGGACCATTCGGGGTTCCGGGTCAGGAATAAGGCCGGGCGGAGCGGGACGAAGCAGTTCGCCTGGACCTGGCACGAGCGGGTGACGCCGGGCCAGCCGCGCGTCCCGCGGCCTGACGTGCTCGCCGTCCGGGTGGCGGGGCAGGCCGAGAAGGAGATGCTGCTGGCCGCCGACGCGGGTAAATTCTTCACCGAGCCGCACTACAACGGGTATCCCGCGGTGCTGATCCGGCTGGCCGCCGTCGGCGAGGACGAGCTCCGGGAGCTCATCACAGACGCCTGGCGGTGCCAGGCGCCCCGCGACCTAGTCCGTTCAACGGGCCTGTGAGATGCCCCGACAGAATCGGGTCACCCCGTATGGTGCGCTGATCGCGGTCCCCGATCGCGGGATGTTCTGGGGGAACCGCGGGCCGCTGCTCAACCCGGAGGGCCGGCTGGCCCGTTACTCGCGGGGCCGGGCCTGGGCGATCTGCGTGCTCGACTTCAAGGGCAGGCGCCGCGAGCAGTGGGTGCCCGGCCGACTGACCGAGCTGTACTTCCTGGACGAGGCCACCGGGCTGGCCGCCGGGCACCGGCCGTGCGGTGAGTGCCGGTACCGGGATTACCAGGCGTTCAAGGACGCGTGGGCCGCGGCTCACGGCGGCGAGCGGCCCGGCGTCCAGGCGATCGACGCGCGGCTGCACGCGGACCGGCTGGCCGGGCCCGGGGTCCGGCGCGCGTACCGGGCTGCGCTGGGCGGGCTCCCCGACGGCGCCATGATCGAACTGAGGGACGCACCGTTCCTCGTTCACGGCGGCAGGCTGCTGGCCTGGACACCGGGCGGGTACCTGGACGGGAACGCGCAGGCGCCTGCGGACGAGGTGACGGTGATTACCCCGCGAGCCACCGTGGCCGTGCTGGCGGCGGGCTACCGGCCGGTTATCCACCCCTCCGCAACAGCCGGCTAGGGGCCGAGCCAGCCTGGCACGTCGAGGCGGAACGCCTGGTCCGAGGCCATGGCGCGTAGGTCGGCTTCCAGGGCGGCGAGCCGCCCGGCGCCCAGCTCGGCGTCCCACCGGGACCGGATGTCCTCGAAGATCAGCGCCGAGGCGCCCAGCGCGTCGAGGCCGCGCGGGGTGATCCGAACGAGCTTGCGCCGCCGGTCCGTGCCGTCGGGGTCGCGGTACACGTAGCCGAGGGTCTCGAGCCGCTCGATCGTCTTGCCCGCGGCCTGCTTGGAGACGCCCAGGCGCCGGCCGGCTTCGGCGGCGGTGGCCCCACCGGGGCCGATCGCCTGCAGGGCGAAGCCGTGCGCCGGGCGGAGGTCCGGGTGCCCGCGGCGGGCTAGCTCGGCGTGCAGTTCCTCGATGATCGACCGGAACCCGCCGAACAGCAGCAGCGGCAGCTCGAACCCGTAGGTATGCGCCTCGTCGTTTGACACGATCGACAACCTCATTTACCGTTTTAGACAACCTGATTGTCCATATTAGCGGAAAGGGGTCGGGAGTGATGGCGCCGGAAGAGGTACGAGCGGTGAGGTCTGACAAGGGACGAGCAGTAGGGCCGGAAGAGGTACGAGCGGTGGGGTCAGACAACGGACGAGCAGTAGGGCCGGAAGACGTACGAGCGGTGGGGTCTGAACACGAACGAGTGGTGGCGTCTGGCGAGGAAGGACGGTCCATGTCCGGGAATGCAGTCGGGTTCACCGACTACACCGTCGAGTCTGCGCCGTCGGGGGCGCGCAGATTCATGACCGCGATACAGGATCACCTCGGGTACCTTCCCGCCGCGGTGGGCCGGATGGCGGCCTCGCCCCAACTGCTGGACGGCTTCGGCAGGCTCACGGCGATCTTCGAGGGGTCAACGCTGGACCCGGTGGCCCGCGAGGTCGTCGTGATGACGATCGCCACGAGGAACGGCTGCCACGTCTGCGTGGCCATGCACACCGCCGCGCTGACCAAGCTGGGCGCGGACGCGCAACTCATCTCCGCGCTGCGGAGCGCCGCGCCGCTGGACGAGGAGCGCCTGGACGCCCTGCGGGTGTTCACCCTGCGCCTGCTCGACACGGCGGGCGATGTCGGCGATGAGGCGCTGCAGGCCTTCCTGGCCAGCGGCTACACCAGGCAGAACGCGCTCGAGGTGGTCCTCGGGATCGGCACTTACACGATGTCGACCCTGGCCAACCGGCTCACCGGCGCGCCCATCGACGATCCGCTGCGCGGCTTCGCCTGGTCGGCGTAGGGCGGTAGTAGGCTGCGGGTGGCCAGTAACGAAGCGCGCCCGGGAGGCGACGATGCCGATGTTCCCCAGCAAGTCGGATGGCACCACGGCGGGGTGGGAGCCGCAGGCGGCTAGCGGCCGGCTCGCGAAGACCGCCGGCGCCGATGAGGCCGGCGTGTTCACCTCGGACCTGTCGGTATCGGAGTACGTGCTGCTCGGAGAGGCCGGGTTCGAGCCGCTGGGGTTCGTGATCGGCTCGTCGATCTACCACGTCGGGCTGCAGATCGGCCGCTGGAACCAGAACCAGGAGCTGGTGGTCCTGACCCAGGCCATGTACAACGCCAGGGAGCTGGCCATGGCCCGGATGCGTGCCGAGGCCGACCACCTGGGCGCCGACGGGATCGTCGGGGTGGCGCTGCGGATGCAGATGTACTCCTGGGGCCAGAACTGCCTGGAGTTCGTCGCCACCGGCACCGCGGTCCGGCACCTGGCCGGGCAGGGTGCGCACCGCGCCCCCGATGGCCGGGCGTTCACCTCGGACCTGTCGGCGCAGGACTTCTTCCGGCTGCTGGCCGCCGGGGCGGTACCGGTCGCGTTCGTCCTGGGCACCTGCGTGTACCACATCGCTCACCAGGGCGTAATGCAGTCGCTGCGCCAGATGGGGCAGAACCAGGAGATGATGCAGTTCACCCAGGGCGTCTACGAGGCCCGCGAGCTGGCCCTGACCCGGATGCAGGCCGAGGCCGCCGCGGCCCGGAGTTCGGGCATCGTCGGGGTCACCGTCGAGGTGAAGAACCACGTCTGGGGCGAGCACGCGACCGAGTTCCTGGCCACCGGCACCGCCGTGCGCCGGCTCGCCGACGAGCACAAGCTCCCGGATACCTCTCCCCGGCCCACCTTCACGCTCAGCCTGGATCAGTAGCCGGGGCGGGGTGGGGCTGGAGCTTAGCGGACCACGCCTAAACCATGTGGATGCGGCACCCGGCCTGACAGAGCCATTGTGGCTAAGTCCCCCAATCGGCCAGCCAAGCCGGTGCGCCGGCTCCTGATCGAGGCCACCTACCCGCCCTGACATCCCAGTCTCACTCGCGCTGGCTCACCCATACCGAAACGTGGGCAGGTTCCAGGGCCTGGTGCACGACAGTGGCCAGGTCGGCCTGGACCGCGTCCAGGTCCACAGCGTCTTTCAGCCGTGCCGCGAAGGCCGCCACGGTCTTGTCGGCGTCATAGCGAGCCCGGTTGAACCGCCGGTCCACCGCCTGCTGCACCCGTTGCCTCAGCGGATTGAACAGTGCCGCCGCCGCGAGCGTGGCGGCGGCCACCGCCACCGTGCTATGGAACCGGAACACCTGGGTGGCCAGCAGCACCAGTCCCGTGTACACCCCGATCAGCAGGCCGGTCACGATCGCGTACGACAGGGTCCGGGAGATGATCCGGTCGATGTCGTACAGCCGGAATTTCAAGATGGCCACGGCCATGCTGGCCGGAAGGGCCGCCGCGCCGAGCCCGAGCAGAAAGCCGAGGATCAGCTGGACCTCAGGCAGATTCGGGTAGACCGCCAGTACTGGCTGGAAGATGACTTGGGAGACGGTAAGGACGGCGGCGCCGCTCATCAGCCACTTCAGCTGCTGGCGCCGCTCTCCCGACGAGCGCCGCCAGCTCAGCACCTGCGCAGCGACGAACGACAGCAAGAAGGCGGCGATCACCGGGAAGATCAGCCAGTAGAAGGTGGCCGACGAAATGGCCTCCAGACCCCCGCCTGAATCGACGCGGACATGGCGCGCGGCCAGGGCGGTAGCCGCGAGCGCATACGTACCCCCCGCGTAGCACGCAACCACCGCCAGGTAGGACCACAGCGCAGGGCGCCAGCGCGGCGACGGGAGCCGCCCGTCGGGGAACAGCAGGATCGCGAGCCCCAGCAGCACGATGGCGGGCGCCCAGGAATACTCCAGCAGCAGCGCGACCGCGCCAAACGGCAGGCGGTGGCCCAGACGGTAAGCGAGCAGCGCATAGGACGCGGCATCCGCCGGGAGCAGCTGGAGGCCCGCGGGGGCGGTGAGCAGGATCCAGCCGATCGCGTTACGGGGCTGCCGACGGACGATGACCAGGCCCACCGCCGAGAAGAGCACGGCCACGGCGATGTTCTGACCGCCGTTCACCTCCCAGTTCTGGTGCGCCAGGTCGTAAAGCGGCACGGAGGCGGCGGCGAGCAGCACGGCAAGAACGACCAGTACGACCGCGGCGGTTGATGACGCCACACCGAAGCGGCGCGCGGCAACCTGGTTCGTCACCGGTGCCGGCCGGGCTGGCGGCTGCGCCTCCCGCATGAAGCAAAACTACGCCCGCAGCGTTCCGGGAACGTTACCGGAAAGCACGGTGAACCCGGCTGGGGTGGGGATAGGTAAACCCGGCTGCGGTGGGGTAGGCGTCAGCCGACGTAGAAGATGCCCAGGCCTAGGGCGACGCAGATGCCGGCGATGATCCAGAAGCGGACGACGATGGTCGTCTCGGCCCAGCCGGACAGCTCGAAATGGTGCTGAAGCGGCGCCATGCGGAATACCCGCTTACCGGTCAGCTTGAACGAGCCGACCTGGATCACCACCGAGAGCGTGATGAGGACGAACAGGCCGCCCAGCAGGAACAGCAGCAGCTCTGTCCGGGTGGTGATGGCCAGCCCGGCCAGCGCGCCGCCCAGGGCCAGCGAGCCGGTGTCGCCCATGAAGATCTTGGCGGGCGGCGCGTTCCACCACAAGAACCCGATGCAGGCGCCCATCACGGTGGCCGCGACGATGGCCAGGTCCTGCGGGTCACGCACGTCGTAGCAGGCCGGGGCCAGGTAGACGGTGCAGTCGTTGCGCAGCTGCCAGATCCCGATGATCATGTAGGCGGCCAGCGCGAGGATCGCCGCGCCGGTGGCCAGGCCGTCGAGCCCGTCGGTGAGGTTCACGCCGTTGGACGTCGCCTGCACCATGACGATGACCCAGACCACGAAGAGCACCGGGCCGATCGATATCCCGAAATCCCCGTAGAAGGACAGGTGGGTGGACGCGGGCGTGAGGTCGTACCCGTCGGGGAACCTGATCGCCAGCAGCGCGAAGATCCCGCCGACGATCGCCTGGCCGGCCAGCTTGGCCCCGCTGCGCAGGCCCAGGCTGCGCTGCATGTAGAGCTTGATGAAGTCATCGGCGAAGCCGACCAGCCCGAGCCCGGTCATCAGGAACAGGACCAGGAGCCCGGACGGGGACATCGCGTCGCCGGTGACCAGGTGACCGACGAGGTACCCGGCCAGCGAGGCCGTGATGATCACCGTGCCGCCCATGGTGGGCGTGCCCCGCTTGGACATATGCGCGGGGCCGTCCGACCTGATCTCCTGGCCGAGGCCGCGCCGGGTGAACGCCTTGATCGCGAACGGCGTCCCGAACAGGGCGAGGAACATCGAGACGGCCGCCGACAGCAGTACGGTCTTCACCGGTCCGCCTCCCCAAGGGGGGCCGAGGGGGTCTGGGGGGAACGGCTTCCCTCCAGGATCGGGGGGATCCCGGGGGGTCGTCCCCCCGGGGCCAGCACCGTTCCCCCGGGGGCAAGCAGCTCTTCCGCGACGCCTTCCAGGCGCACCGCGCGGGAAGCCTTCACGAGGACCACGTCGCCGGGCTTGAGCCGGTCGGCGAGCACGGCCAGCGCGGCCGGCCCGTCGGGCACGCCCAGCGCCTCACCGTGCCACGACGGGACCTGCCGGGCGCCTTCAAGTAGCGGGGCCGCCTCGGGCCCGACGGCGATCAGCCCGGCCAGGGCGGGGCCGAGGACCCGGGCGGCAAATTCGCCGGCCTCGGCGTGACGCGTGGGCGAGGTGTCGCCGAGTTCGGCCATGTGGCCGAGGACCGCGAAGGCGCGCCCGCCTTGCGCAAGGTGCCCGAGGGCCTCGAGCGCGGCCCGGACCGACTCGGGGTTCGCGTTGTACGCGTCGTTGATGACCGTCACTCCGTCCGCTCGCCGGTGGACTTCCATCCGCCACCGGCTGCGCGCGACGGCGGCGGACAGCCCGTCCGCGATGTCGGCGAGGCCGAGGCCGAGCTCGCGCGCGAGGGCGGCGGCGGCAAGGGCATTGGGCACGTTATGCGCGCCGTGCAGCCGCAGGGTGACCGGAGCTGAACCTTCGGGTGCCAGCAGGGTGAAGCTCGGCCGGCCGAGGTCGTCCAGCCGGATGTCCGCGGCCAGGATCGTCGGCTGGGGCACGTGGGACGGGAGAGGATCTCCGGCGCTGAAGGTGACGATGCGGGCGGCGGTGCGGGAGGCCATGGCCAGGACGCGGGGGTCGTCGGCGTTCAGGATGGCGGCCCCGTCGGCGGGCAGCGCCTCGACCAGTTCGCCCTTGGCCTGGGCTATCTGGTCCAGGCCGCCGAACTCGCCTTCGTGCGCGTGCCCGACGTTCAGCACCGCGCCGTAGCGAGGCGGGGCGATGCGGCACAGGTAGGCGATGTGTCCCACCCCGCGCGCGGATAGCTCGAGGACCAGGTTCTGCGTGGAGGCGTCCACGCGCAGCACGGTCAGCGGGTGACCGAGCTCGTTGTTGTACGAGCCGGCGGGCGCGACCGTCGGCCCGAGGCGCTCGGCTAGCTGGGCGGTGAGGTCCTTGGTCGAGGTCTTGCCCGAGGACCCGGTGATGCCCGCGATCCGCAGCGCGGGCAGCGCGTCCGCCACGAAAGCGGCCAGCGCGGCCAGCGCGGCCGGGACGTCGGGCACGAGGACCGAGGGCGCCGCAACCGGGCGGGTGGCGAGCACCGCGACGGCGCCCGCGCCCACCGCGGCCGCGGCGAAGTCGTGCCCGTCGGACCGCTCCCCCGCCAGCGCCGCGAACAACCCGCCGGGGCCCGCCCGGCGGGAGTCGATCACCACCTCGCCGGTGACCAGCGCTTCCGGCGGGCCGGTGAGCTGGCCTCCGGTGATCTGCGCGATCTGCGCCAGCGAGAGCTGTATCACTGGTTCACCGCCCACCGGCCGTCGGCGGCGGCCGTCCGGGGTCGCTGGGTATCGGCGTGCTGGAGTATCACCGGTTCACCGCCCACGGAGCGTCCTCGGGGACCGTCCGGGGCCGGTGGGTGTCGGCCTGCTGGTGCAGGGCCAGCGCCGTGACCTGACGGTCGTCGAACGGCAGCACCGCGCCTGACACGTACTGCCCGGTCTCGTGGCCCTTGCCGGCGACCACGATTACGTCGCCCGACGTGGCCAGCGAGACGGCCCGCCCGATCGCGGCGGCCCGGTCCGGCTCGAGGATGACCCGGGCGCGCTCGTCCTGCGGCACGCTCAGCACGCCGTCCAGCATCGCCGCGAGGATCGCCAGCGGATCCTCCGAGCGCGGGTTGTCGCTGGTCAGGATGGCTACGTCGGCCAGGGACGCGGCGGCGGCACCCATCATGGGGCGCTTGCCGCGGTCGCGGTCGCCGCCGCAGCCGAGCACGATGATCAGGTTCCCCGGGGTGACCGGGCGCAGCGAGCGGAGCACCGCCTCCACCGCGCCTGGCTTGTGCGAGTAGTCGACGAAGGCGGTGACCCCGAGGTCGGGGGCGGGCACGCGCTCCAGCCGGCCGGGCACGCCCTCGCACGCCGCTACCCCGGCTACCGCGTCCTCCAGGGCGATGCCCGCCTCGACCAGCGCGACGACGGCGCCGAGCGCGTTGGCCACGTTGAACACCCCGGCCAGCCCGACCGACACGTCCGCCTCGACGCCGCCGGGCCCGATGACGCGGAACGCGCTGCCGTCCGCGCCGGACCTGACGTCGACGGCGCGCCAGTCGGCCTCGTCCCGGCCCGAGGCGGAGAACGTCGTAACCGGAACGGGAGCCGAGGAGGCCAGCCTGCGCCCGTACTTGTCGTCGACGTTCACGACCCCGACGACGGGCGGCACGAACAGCGACGCCTTGGCCCGGAAGTACTCCTCCAGGTCGGCGTGGAAGTCCAGGTGATCCTGCGACAGGTTGGTGAAGACCGCGACGTCGAAGCTGGTGCCCGCCACCCGGCCGAGGGTGAGCGAGTGGCTCGACACCTCCATCGCGGCGGCGGTCACCCCCCGCTCGGCCATGACCGCGAACAGGGCCTGCAGGTCGGGGGCCTCGGGGGTGGTCAGCGAGCTGGCCAGGCGCTCCGCGCCGATCCGCGTCTCGACCCCGCCGATCAGGCCGGTCCGGTGGCCCGCCGCGCGCAGCCCGGACTCAAGCAGGTAGGTCGTCGTCGTCTTGCCGCTGGTCCCGGTCACGCCGATGAGCAGGAGCCGGCGCGACGGGTCCCCGTACATCCAGCAGGCGACCTCGCCGAGCCTGGCCCGCGGGTCGGCGACCACGAAGACGGGGACCCCGCTGGCCGCGGCGCGGGCCCGGCCGTCCGGGTCGGTCAGGACGGCCACGGCGCCCGAGGCCACCGCGGCGGCGCAGAATTCGGCCCCGTGCACCTGGGCACCGGGCAGCGCCACGTACAGGTCCCCCGCCCGCACCACGCGGGAGTCGAGGGTGATCCCGGAGGCCAGGCCTAGGTCGTTCGGGGAAAATGACTTTCCTACGGGCGCGAGCCGGATCCCCAGCAGCGGGCCGAGTTCGGACAGCGGCCGCGGCGGTGTGCGGGCCGGACGGATCGCCACGGGGTGAGGGTACCTCCAATCATCACGCGTTCAGGCGTATGTACGGCGGCGTGGCCCCGTCCGGCGGGATCTGCAGCGTGGCCAGCGCGTCCTTCATGACCTGGTAGAAGACCGGGCCGGCGACTATGTCACCGAAATAGCCGCCCTTGCGCGGGTTCTGCACGTTCACTGCGACGACAAGCTGCGGGTCGTTGCCTGGCGCCATGCCAATGTAGCTCGCTCCGTAGACGCACAGGGCGCACGTTCCGTTGGATTCCTGCGAAGTTCCCGTCTTGGCGGCGATCGCGTACCCGGGGATGATGCCCCAGGGCTGGCCGCCCGCCTCGTCGATGGCGGGCACCTGCTGCAGGATCTGGAGCAGCTCGTGCGCGGTTTTCGGCTGGATGACGCGCCGGGAGGCGGACGCCCTGGCCGGGGTGTAGGTGCCCGCGGAGTTCGTGGTGCCCTCGATCAGCGTCGGGCTGACCCGGACGCCATTGTTCGCGATCGTCGCGTAGACCTCGGCCATCTGGAGCGCGGTCACCGCCACGCCCTGGCCGAACGCCAGGGTGTACCGGGTGTCCCCGGACCACTGCGAGACCGTGGGGAAGATGCCCGGGCTCTCCCCCGGCAGCCCGATGCCGGTCAGCTGGCCGAGGCCGAACGCCCGCAGGTAGTCGTACTGGACCTGCCTGGGTACGTGGGCCGCGACCTGGGAGATGCCGACGTTGGAGGAGTGCGCGATGATGCCGGCGATGGTGTACCGCTCGCCGGGGCCCCACTCCGCGTCCATGATGCGCTGGCCGCCCTCGTAGATCGAGTACGGGATGTTGTAGGCGCTCATGGGCGTCTGCCCGCCGCGCTCGAACGCGGCCGCGGCGGTCATGACCTTGGCGGTGGAGCCCGGCTGGAAGACGTTCTGCACGGCGATGTCGCT
Source organism: uncultured Actinomycetes bacterium (assembly GCA_963795795.1). Taxonomy (GTDB): domain Bacteria; phylum Actinomycetota; class Actinomycetes; order Streptosporangiales; family Streptosporangiaceae; genus Palsa-504. The sequence goes on from CAWCJS010000018.1 coordinate 169,480, forward strand.
GGCCTGGCTGACGTCCGTGACATTCGTGGGGTCGTAGGTCGGCCACTGCGCCATGGCCAGCACGTGCCCGGTGTGCGGGGCGATGATGACGACCGTGCAGTTGCTCGCGTCGCTCTTGGCGACCTGGGCCGCGCAGGCCTGCTCGGCCGCGTACTGCAGCGCGGGGACGATGGTCAGGCGCAGGTCGCTGCCGTTCACTACCGGCGTGTCGTTGTTGCCCGCGAGCGGGATCGGCTGGCCGTTGTTGCTGATCTGCACGTGCTCGGTGCCCTGGTGGCCGGACAGCAGGGCGTTGTCGGACTGCTCGAGGCCGGCCCCGCCGACCAGGAGTCCGTTGCTGGTGGTGCCGGTGAAGCCGATGATGTTGGCGGTGACGGAGCCGTCCGGGTAGGACCTGGCGTAGCTCGGGGTCAGGTCGATGCCCGGCAGGTGCAGGGCGGAGATCTGGTCGCCCGTCTGCGCGGATACGCCCTTGGCCAGGACCACGTACTGCTGCGAGGTCGGGTGCTGGATCTCGCCGATGAGCAGGGCCGCGGCCACACCGAGGTAGGGCGCGAGCTTGGTGGCGACCTCGGCCTGGTCGGCGACCGGGATCTGCAGCGGGTCGGCGTACACCAGGTACGTCTCCACCGTCATCGCGAGCACCTGCCCGTTCGCGGCGGTGATGCTGCCGCGCAGCGCCGGCAGGAAGATCGTCTTGTCCCGCTGCTTGCTGGCTAGCTGCCGGTAGGTGCCGGACTCGATGCCCTGGAGTTGCACGAGCCGCCCGGCGAACAGCGACAGGATGAAGACGACGGCCAGCAACGTGATACCGAGGCGGCGCCTCGGGTTACCGCGCGGGATGCGCCGGCGCGGCCGGACGGGAACGAACGGCTCGTACTCGCGGACCGGTGGTTCGCGGATAAACCCGTGCCCCTCCCGCAGGTCTGCGGGACGGACTCGGGGCTGCTCATGCCTTTCATACCTTTCCTCCGAACGAGCGGTGCCGGGGGCCCCGCGTCGCCCGGGCGGCGGCAGGTGGGGAAAATCCCGCGCGCTCCGCCGCCCCGGTGGTGGGTCGGGAGCGCCGCGGTTCGGGGAGGTACGCAGCGGCGGATTGCCGTGCCGTGATCGGGGGGTTCCGGGGGGCCCGGGCGGAGAGCCCCCCCGCGCGCGGGGGGTTCCGGGGGGTCGCCCTCCCGGGCCAGCACTGCCCCCGGGGCCAGGAGTTCCGCCGGGACCGGCACCTCTCACGGGGTGTACCCGGGGACGTTGATCTGGGAGTCGGCCGTGCTGACCTTGCCGGCGACGACCTTCCCGGTCTTGAGGTTGATGAACCGGAGGTTCGGGTTCTGCTGCATGCCGAACTGCTCGGCCTCCTGGGCGATCTGGGTCGGCGATTCGGCCTGGGCGACCTGCTGGGACAGGAGCTGTTCCTGCCGCGCCAGGTTGGTGTTCTGCTGCTGCATGTTGCTGATCCGGTACGACCCCTGGGCGAGGGTCGTGCTGATCATGAGCAGCGAGATCAGGGCGCCGCCCAGCAGGCCGAACACCAGCAGGATGAACGGGGCCCGCGGGTGGCGCTGCCGGGGGCGTGCGGCCGCCGCGGCCCAGTCGGCGGCCTTGGCGCGGAGCTTGAAGGAAGGCTTGGTGCGGGGTCCCGCGGCGGGCCTGGTGTGGCGGGGTGCGCGGGGCGGGCGCGTCCTGGGGTCGCGGGGGCCGGGTCGGGTACTGCGTTGTGTCGGTGCCAGGTCGGGTCTCGGGGCGGGCGCGGTCTGGGGCGTCCGGGCTCGAGCGGCGGCGTTCGGCTCGGCTGGGGCGCTCGGCGCGGCGGGGGCGCTCGGGCCGGTCGGGGGGGTCAGTCCGGCCGAGGCGCTCGGCGCGGCGGGGGCGGTCGGCGCGGTCGGGGCGGTCGGCGCGGCCGGCGCGGCCGGGCGCGGCGGGAAGAATCGCGGCGGAGGGAGGGCTCGGCGCGGAGCTCGGCGATGGTGCGGTCGGTCGGCGGCGCGGCACGGCCGGATGGCGGTGCGGTGCGGCCTGGCGGCGTGGCGCGACCTGGTGGCGTGCCGCGGCCTGGCGGCGGCGCGGTCCGGCGCGGTGGCATGGTGCGGCCTTGCGGTAGCGCGGTCCGGTCCGGTGGCATGGTGCGGCCTTGCGGTGGCGCGGTCGCGGCCCGGGGGGCATGGCGCGGCCTTGCGGTGGCGCGGTCTGGCCTGGTGGCGTGGCGCGGCCGGAGGGCACGGGGGCGCGGCCGGAGGGCACGGGGGCGCGGCCGGGGGGCACGGGGGCGCGGCCGGGGGGCACCGGGCGGCCGGGCGCCTGCCGGAAGGTGCGCGGCATCGTGTCCGTGCCCATGTCTCGTCCTCGGGTCATGCGGCCTCCCTGACACGCTCCGCGGCCCGCAGCCGGGCGGAGGCCGCGCGCGGATTGACGGCGACTTCTTCGCTATCCGGGCGCTCGGCGCCCCTGGTGAGCAGGCGGAACTGCGCGATCGACGCCTGGTCGGGTACGGGCAGGCCGGGCGGCGCCTGGTCGGTGGACACGCGCACGAGCTCCCGCTTGACGATGCGGTCCTCGAGTGAGTGGTAGGCCAGCACCACGACGCGGCCGCCGAGGGCCAGCACGCCGAGGGCGGCGGGCAGCGCCCGCCGGAGGGTGCCGAGCTCGTCGTTTACCTCGATGCGGAGCGCCTGGAAGGTGCGCTTGGCCGGGTTTCCGCCGGTGCGCCGGGTGGCCGCGGGGATCGCGTCCTTGACGATGGCGCTCAGCCGGGCGGTAGATGTGATCGGCGCGCGGGCGCGCTCGCGGACCACCGCGTCGGCGATCCGCCGGGCGAAGCGCTCCTCGCCGTAGTCACGCAGGACGCGGGTCAGGTCCGCGGCCGGGTATCCGTTGACGACGTCGGCCGCGGTCTGGGCCGCGGTCAGGTCCATGCGCATGTCCAGCGGGGCGTCCTGGGCGTAGGCGAAGCCGCGCGCCGGATCGTCGAGCTGGGGCGAGGACACCCCGAGGTCGAAGAGCAGGCCCATGACGGGGCCGGGGATGGTCGCGACGATCTCGGGGATCTCGTCGTACCGCGCGTGGACCAGGGTGACCCGGCCCGCGTAGGGGGCGAGCAGCTCGCGGGCCGCCGCGATCGCGGCCGTATCGGCGTCGATACCGATCAGGAGCAGGTCGGGGTTGGCTTCCAGGAGGGCGCGGGCGTGCCCGGCCCGGCCGAGGGTGGCGTCCACCAGCACGACACCCGGGCTGGCCAAGGCGGGGGCGAGCAGGGCGGTGACCCGGCCGACGAGCACCGGCACGTGCGCAGCCCCGGTCATGAGTCCCCCTCTCCCGGTGCGGTTCCCGCGTTCTTTACTTCCTGCGGTCCCCATCCGCTGCGCCACCGGCTGGCACCGGGGAAGTGATGCCAGCAGGGAACGGCGGATGGGGACCGTCCCGTCAATCCCCTCATCGCCCGCGATCGCTACAGAACTCCCGGGAGCACCTCCTCGGCGCCAGCGGCCTCCTGCGCGGCCTCGTAGGCCTCCCAGGCCTGCGAGTCCCAGATCTCCAGGCGAGTGCCTGCACCGACCACCGCGCAGTCATGCTCCAGGCCGGCGTAGGTACGCAAAGCGGGCGGGATGCTGATCCGGCCTTGCCGGTCGGGGAGCGCCTCGGAGGCACCGGCGAAGAAGATCCGGCGGCGGTCCCTGACCGCCTGGGTCGTCTCGCCCTCGGTCCGCTGCGCCTCGGCGATGCGGGCGAATTCGTCCTTCGTGAAGACGTAGAGGCAGCGCTCCTGCCCCTGCCCCTTGGTCATCACCACGCCCCCAGCCAGCTCGTCACGGTACTTGGCGGGCAGGAACAGCCGGCCTTTGTCGTCCAGCCGTGGCGTGTGAGTGCCGAGGAACAACAACGGCGCTCACCTCCTGCCGCCATAAGCTTCCACTTGGGCTCCACTGTACCCCACTTTCCCCCACCGTCAACGTCATATGACCCCTGATCTGGCTTCCACCCCCACGGAAGGGCAGCTAGCGGGGGGTGGAGCGAAGTGGGGGACGAGGCGCCGGGCGCCGGGGCGGTGCCGGGGTGAGCCAGCCCGCCAGCCCTGCGGTCATGGCGGAACGCCGCAGGTCAGGCCCTTAAGACAGGTTTGGGAGCGCGCCGGCGGGATAGATAAGCCTGGCCAGCGTCGCGTTTTGACCAAAGAAAGACGTACTGTAGCGATACGGCGGCTCGGCCGGGGCCTGCCACGTGACGGGAGACCAGGCGTGCTGGCGCCCTTGCGCCAGCGACCCCTAGGAGGCCATGTGGTTCTGGACACCGGGCGGCAGATGCGGGGCGTCATCGATGATCTGGTTCCGGCCGCGCACAGGATCGGCAAGGCGATCGAGGCCGTGATCGAGGGCAAGCCGGAGGCGATCAGGCTCACCCTGGCGGTCCTGCTCGCCGAGGGGCACCTGCTCATCGAGGACGTGCCTGGCGTCGGCAAGACGATGCTCGCCAAGGCCCTGGCCAGGGCGATCGACGGCACGGTCCAGCGCGTCCAGTTCACCCCGGACCTGCTGCCCAGCGATATCACCGGGGTGAGCGCCTTCAACCAGGAGCGGCGCGACTTCGAGTTCAAGCCGGGACCGGTGTTCGCCAACATCCTGCTCGGCGACGAGATCAACCGGGCCTCCCCCAAGACCCAGTCGGCGCTGCTGGAGTGCATGGAGGAACGCCAGGTCACCGTGGACGGCACGACCTACGTGCTGCAGGCGCCCTTCATGGTCATCGCCACCCAGAACCCGGTGGAGATGGAGGGGACTTACCCGCTGCCCGAGGCGCAGCGGGACCGGTTCACGGCGCGCATCTCGCTCGGCTACCCGTCGGCCGCAGCCGAGCGGGCCATGCTCGACAGCCACGGCGCCACGTCGCCGCTGGACCAGCTCGAGCCCGTCGCGCGCGCCAGCGACGTACAGGAACTGGTGATCGCGGTGCGCAGCGTGATGGTGTCCGACCAGGTCAAGGAGTACCTCATCAACCTGGCCAACGCCACGAGGACCTCGCCGGAGCTGCGCCTGGGCGCGTCACCGCGAGCCACCCTGCACCTGCTGCGGATCAGCCGCGCCTGGGCCGCGCTCGACGGGCGGGACTACGTCATCCCGGACGACGTGCAGGCCCTGGCGGCGCCCGTGCTCGCGCACCGGCTGCTGCCCACGGCGGAGGCGATCGTAGAGCGGCACCTGCCCGAGCACGTAGTGAAACGGATCGTCTCGCAGCTGCCCCTGCCGCGGCGATGATCTTGGCGGGGCCATGCAAGCGTTCTTCGGCTCACTGACCACGCGGGGCAGGTCGTTCATGGCCGCGGGCGGCGCGGCGATGGTGTGCGGCCTGGCCATACCGGAGCCGGACCTGGTCCGGGTCGGCGCCCTGCTGATCATCCTCCCGCTGGTGTCCGCGCTGATCGCGCGGCGGTCCCGCTACCGGCTGTCCTGCAGCCGCAGGCTTGACCCGCCGCGGGTGCCGGCCGGCCACCCGACCATGGTCACCGCGCGGCTGGAGAACGTCTCGCGGCTGCGCACGGCCGTCTTGCTCGCCGAGGACACCACGCCTTACTCGCTCGGCAGCAGGCCGCGGTTCGTCCTGGACGAGATCGAGCCGGCCGGCCACCGGGAGCTCACCTACCAGATCCGTTCCGAGGCCCGCGGCCGGTTCACCATCGGCCCGCTGCGGATCCGCGTCGCGGATACGTTCGGGCTGGTGGAGATCACCAAGTCGTTCAGCACCACCAGCACCCTGGTGGTCACGCCGAGGATCTGGGAGCTGCCGCGGGCCGCGGCGCCGAGCAGCTATCTCGGCGAGGGCGACGGGGGGATGCGGACGATAGCCGCGATCGGCGAGGACGACGCGGCGCCGCGTGCCTACCAGGACGGGGACGGGCTGCGCCGGGTGCACTGGCGGTCGACCGCGCGGTACGGCGAGCTGATGGTGCGCCGTGAGGAGCACCAGTGGCGCAACAGCGCGTCGGTCTTCCTCGACACGCGGCGCAGCGCGCATTCGGTCGGCGCCACCTCCGCCACGTTCGAGTTCGCCGTGAGCGCGGCGGCCTCGATCGGCGCGCACCTGTCTGGCGAGGGGTTCCGGGCCAGGCTGATCACCGAGGACGGTGAGGTCGCCCCGCGCGGCACGTTCCAGGACACGCTGCTCGACATGCTCGCCGTCATCAGCCCCTCGCAGGTGGTCGGGTTCGGGCCGGGCACCACCGCGCTGGCCAACGCCGGGGGGCAGATCATCGCCGTGCTGGGGCGCATGTCCGTCGACGACGCCAGGATGCTGGCCGCGAGCAGGCGCGGGAACGCGCCCGCGATGGCGCTGGTCCTGGCCGTTTCCAGCTGGGCGTCGGACGTGGTACGCGAGGACACGGCGCGGACGGCGGAGATCTTGTCGGCCTCGGGCTGGCGGGTCGCCGTGGCGACCGCCACCACGCCGCTGGCCACGGCCTGGCAGCAGCTGCACAAACCCGCCGACCGGCCGCTTCGCGTCGGCAACCTCGGGGGTGAGCCGGGATGACGCTCAACCGCCGGATGACGGTGACCTGCGCGGTCGCGGTGGTGCTCGTCTCCACCGCCATGTACCCGCTGTTCGACTTCGCCGCGTGGTTCTACGCGGGAATCGGCGCGACGGCCGTGGCCGCGGCGTGCGGGGCGCTCACCAGGCTGCGGGCGCTGCCCGTGGCCGTCTGCCTGGCTGTCAGCGTGCTGGGCCTGCTGTACTACCTCGACGTGGTGTTCGAGGCGCGCCATTGCCTGCTCAGGTTCCTTCCGACGCCGGCCTCGGTCCGCCTGCTGTGGGATCTGGCGAGCATCGGGATTTACGACGCGCACAAGTTTGCGCCGCCGGCGGAGCAGGCGTCCGGCCTGGTGCTACTGGCCGCGGCCGGGATCGGCATCGCCGCGGTGACCACCGACCTGATCGCCGTCCGGCTACGGTCGACGGCACTGGCCGGCCTGCCCCTGCTCGTCCTGTTCACCGTGCCCGTCACCATGAACGCCCCGAGCGGCGAGGGCACGATCATCGTCTTCAGCCTGGGCACAGCCGGATACCTGGCCATGCTGAGCGCGGACGGCCGGGAGCGGATCCGGGTCTGGGGCAGGCTGGTGTCGCTGTGGCGCTCCGGTCCGCTGCACGAGATCCAGGGCCGCCGCGGCCCGGGGCGCGCCGACCCGTCCGCGGACCGCGGCCAAAGCGCAGGCCCTGACACCCGCGCGCTCGCCGCGGCGGGGCGGCGGGTCGGGCTCGCCTCGGTGGTGCTCGCGCTGAGCATCCCGCTGATCGTGCCGGGCCTGCACCCGGGCAGGCCGTTCGCCACGGGTCCTGGCATCGGCGGCAACGCCCCGGGCCAGGGCGCGCTCCTCCCCGACGCGCTGGCGCAGACGCTCGCCCAGCTGCGCGAGAACCACCCGACCCAGGTGCTGACCTACACGACCTCGGCTTCGGCGGCCCTCCAGAGCGATGACGCGCAGTACCTGCACCAGTGGGTACTCGATACGCTGGGCGACCCGGGGACGGGATGGGAGGTCACCAGCTACTACACGGGGGCCACGCAGTCCATTTCCCTCCCCTCGCCTCCCGGGCTGACCGTGTTCTCCGCCGCCCAGCTGGTGACGACGACCGTGACGACGGTGACCAAGGGCGCGCTGTCCTCGAGTTCGGCGCCGACCTTCCTGCCCGTGCCCTACCCGGCGACCAGGGTGGCCGTCGCCGGAACGTGGCTGACCGACCCGGAATTCATGGTGTTCTCCGCCGCGAACTCCACCAACGTCGCGTCGTACCAGGTCACGAGCTACGCGGTGGATCCCACCCCGCAGGAGCTGGAGGCGGCCACGCCGCCCGCGCTGTCCTCGTCCCTGACCGGGGATCTGCAACTCCCTTCGGCCTACCGGACAGCCGCGCTCAAGCACATCGCGCAATCGATTACGGCTGGCGACCACACCGAGTACGAGAAGGTGAAGGCGCTAGCCGACTGGCTATCGGGCAGCCTGTTCAGCTACGACGAGGCGGCGAAATCCTTCGACACCCCCGACGGCCTGCTGACCTTCCTGAACAAGACGCGTAAGGGCGTCTGCGTGCAGTCCGCGTACGCGATGACGGTGCTCACCCGCCTGCTCAACATCCCGGCCCGGATGGTCCAGGGCTACACCGCGGGCACCCTCGCGGGAAAAAACCGCTACGTGGTCAAGTCCTCCGACGCGCACGTCTGGACCGAGGTCTACTTCACCGGGTACGGCTGGATCAGGTTCGAGCCCACGCCTAGCGGCCAGGGCACCGCACAGCCCCCCAACTACATGGGCCCGGCGGGCGTGACGGGTCAGCTGGTCAACCCCACCCCGCAGCCTTCTACGGGGACGTCCGGCGGCTCGCGCCCCGGCGCCAACAACGGTGCGTTCAAGAAGGTGCCCCTGCCGGGGGGCGGAGGACCGGTCGGCAGCTCGGCCAGCAAATCGGCCGGATCCGGCTGGGCCGCCATCCTCCTTGCGGTGCTGGCGGCGATCGCGCTGGCCTGCGGGGTCATCGCGATCGTGGCGCCCCCGGCGCACCGCGCCCTGTCCGCCCACGCCGAGGGACCCCGGCGCAGGCCCGTGACTCTCGCCACGGCGATCCTGGCGGCGGCCGCGGCGGCCGTCGTCCTGCTCGCGCTGTACCGGGTCCTGTCGCACGCCGGGATCGACGTGCGGGCCGGCTGGGCGACGGTCGGCATCGCCTTCGGCGCGGCCTGCGCGGTCATGCTGGTCACGCCCGCGACGTGCCGGTTCGTCCTGCGGCGGTGGCGGTGGGCGCTGGCCAAGGACGACGCGGGCCGGGCGCACGCCGCCTGGCGGGAGTTCCGCGACGACCTGGCGGACCTCGGCGTCAGCGCCAGGGCGAGCGAGCCGCCGCGGACGCTGGCCGGCCGCGTCACCGTGGGGCTGCCCGAGCAGGCCGGCGAGGCCGTCCGCAGGCTCGCGCTGGCCGAGGAGCGGGCCAGTTACGCGGCGCGGCCGGTCGCAGGGGCCAGCCTGCGGAAGGACGGCGCCGCAGCCAGGCGCGGGCTCGCGGTCACGGCCCGGCGCGGCGCGCGCTGGCGCGCCCGGATATTCCCGGCTTCGGTGCTGACCGCGGCGGCCGACGGCGCGGCGGCGATCACTGAACGTATGTCGGCGCTGGTCTCGCGCCGGCTGACGGACCGCAAGCAGATGGGCTAAGGAGCCTGGACGGGCGGACGGGCGGACGGGCACTGGCAGAGGCGTTGAGGAATCGGGACGGGACGGTGCGCGCCAGCGGCGCGGGATTACATCCGGCGGTCACCCTCCTGGCGGCGGCGCCAGCGCTCTTCCATCCGCTCCATCATCCGGCCCTTCCAGCCCAGATCGGACTGGCGGTGCCCGGCGGGGCGGCCCCGGGCCGACGTCCTGGCCCGTTCTTGCACGGCCCGCACCCGGGCGGTGTGCCGTCGCCAGGTGACCAGCCCCCACACCAGGGACAGCACCACGACCGCGGCTCCGGCCGCCTCAAGGTACAGATGGCGGGTTACCACGCCTGCCGCGACGGTACCCGCGCCGACCAGCACCCCGATCAACGCCTGCACCAGCTTGCGCTTATAGTGCACGCGCGGATCGCTGGAGCGCACGAGGCGCCCGAACTTCGGGTCCTCCTTGTACAGCGCTTGCTCGATCTGCTCCAGCTGGCGCTGCTCGTGTTCCGAGAGCGGCACGTCGCCTCCCATAAAACATTGCGCCCGGCACGTGTGCGGTGACCGCCACCTCACATACCCGGTTCATTTTCCAGAATACGAGCGTTGACACACCCCTTGGAAGACCGCACCCCATAGCAGTAAGAAAGCGTCCGGTCCGGGGCGCTCCGGGTCTTCGACCAGGGAAGCCGGCCGGATCACTCCGGAACCGAACCGGCGCGAGATCCGGTCCACCGCCTGTTCCGCTTCCCGCCACCCGACCGGCCGCTCGTCGAACGTGAGCTGGGCGTTTGCGCCGGCCGCGGGTACCAGGCCAGACACCCGGACCCCGACGAGCCGCAGCCGGGCGCCGCCAGCCAAACCCGACGACTCATAAAGCGAGCAGGCCGTGGCGTAGATCTGGTTGGTCACGTCGGTCGGGTACGCCAGCGTCCTGGATCGCGTCATCGTCTTGAAGCTGGCCAGCCGCAGCTTCACCGAGACCGTCCGGGCCAGGTACCCGCCGGCCCGCAGCCCGCGGGCCGTCCGGCCCGACAGCCTGAGCAGCTCCCGCCTGATCCGGTCCGGATCGTCGATGTCGGTGGCGAACGTCTCCTCGGCGCCGATGCTCTTCTCGGGCACGTGCGGCGTCACCCGGCGCTCGTCGCGGCCCCAGGCCAGGGCGGCCAGGTGCGTCCCGGCCGCCGCCCCGAGCTCGCGCTGCAGGGTGGCCAGCGGGGTGTGCGCGATATCGCCCACCGTGCGCAGGCCCAGCCGGGCCAGGACCTCGCCGGTGCGCTCCCCCACGCCCCACAGCGCGGAGACCGGCAGCGGGTGCAGGAAGGCGAGCACGCCCTCCGTCGGGACGACCAGCAGGCCATCCGGCTTACAGCGGGCGGAGGCGATCTTGGCCACGAACTTGGACGGCGCGACCCCGATCGAGCAGGTGATGCCCTGCTGCTCGACGACCTGGGCCCGGATGAGCGTCGCGATCAGCGCGGGCGGGCCGAGCCGCCGCAGCGCGCCCCGCACGTCGAGGAACGCCTCGTCGAGGGCCAGGGGCTCCACCTGCGGGGTGACCGTGCCGAAGATGGCCATCACCTCCTTGGAGGTGGCGGCGTAGGCCTGGTGCCGGGGCGGGACGAACACGGCCTGCGGGCACAGGCGCTGGGCCCGCAGCACCGGCATGGCCGAGCGCACGCCGAAGGCGCGCGCCTCGTACGACGCGGACAGCACCACGCCGCGACCGCTCGCTCCGCCCACGATCACGGGCTGACCCGTGAGCTCGGGCCGGTCCCTGATCTCGACGCTGGCGTAGAACGCGTCCATGTCGACGTGCAGGACGTGACAGCCCGTGTCATCCGGCGTGCCGCCTTGGTGACCCGGGTCGGCCGTCATGCCGTCAGCGGTGGCCGAGGATATGCAACTGGGCGGCGATATCGCGCAGGGGCGGGGTCGCGGCAGCGGCCGCCTCGAGCGCCCGAAGCGCCTCGGCGCTGCCCGGGTCGCCGTCCACCAGGACGGCGGGCACCAGGCCGCTGAAGATGCGCACCCCGTGTGCCTGCCCCGCCCGCAGCCCGGCCCCCTCGATCAGCGCGGTCAGGCCCGGCAGCGTGAAGCGGCGCGGGGCGTCGGGGGGGCCGCCGAGGGGGTTTGGAGGGAACGGCTTCCCCCCAAGACCGGGGGGTTCCGGGGGGTCGCCGCCCCGGGCCAGCAACAGCAGCGCCTCGGCGAAGCGGCCGGCCAGCGCGCGGTGCAGCACGGCGGCGACCGCGTTGGACGCGAGGACGCTGACCGTGGCGCGCGGGCGCAGGACCCGCGCGATGGCGGCCATCGCGTCGGCTGGCGAATCGACGTACTCGAGGACGTTATGACAGATGACGAGGTCCGCCGAGGCCGGGCCCGCTACGGCGTCCAGGCTGGCGGCCTCGCCCTGCACGGCGGCCAGGACGGCACCCGCCTCGGCGGCCCGGCGCTGCGCGGCGGCGAGCGCATCGGGGCTGGGATCGACGACGGTGACGTGGTGCCCCAGGCACGCGAAGGGAACGGCCAGCCCGCCGGTTCCGCCGCCCACGTCTACGATGTCGAGCGCCGGACGGCCGGCCTCTGCCATCTGGGCGGAGGCGACCTCGCGCAGCACGTCCCACAGCAGCGAGGAGCGGACGCCGTCGCGCCTGAACTCTGCCGCCACCCCGTGCCTCCTTCCCCAGGAGTCCAATGTAGTGCCCTATCTCTCGCTCATTCTGGCGACATGAGCACCACGAGCGGCCGACGGCAGCGAAGCGGGCGCGACGGCGCCTGATTACTTTCTGTCCTCGGAGGCTGAACTTCTGTAATCGGGCGTCCGTTATACAAGCCGTGCGGAACTCCCAGATTCTTCTTTATGACGCTTCAGCCCAACTCCAGCGCGGCCGCCTCCGGTCACCGTATCCTCATCGCCATGGCTGAGCACCTCGAGTTGCCCCGCCCCAGGCGGCTGATGCTGACCGCAGGGTGGAACCTGGCCGAATCCCTGGGCCTCCCGGTCGCGGGGTACTTCGCCGGCGCGGCGCTGGGCGGGCGAGACGCCGGCATGATCGCGGCGACGGTCGTGGTGTGGCTGACCGTGATCGGCCGCAAGGCCCTGACCCGGAGCGTCCCCGGTCTGCTGACGATCTCGGCCCTGGTGCTCACCCTGCAGACGGCCGTGGTGCTCATCACCGGCAGCGTGTTGTTCTTCCTGCTGCAGTTCCCGCTGGCCAACCTCGGCCTGTGCGTGCTGTTCGCGCGGACCGCGCCCACCCGCAAGCCGCTGGTGGCGCAGCTAGCCGCCGAGGTGGTGGCGCTCCGCCACCCGTCCCATCACCTCGGGCTGCACCGCTTCTTCCAGGGCGCGACCTGGCTGTGGGCCGGGATCTTCGCCCTATCCACCCTCGGTCTGGCGGCGGCGATGGCGCTGGAGCCGGTCAAGGCGTTCATGCTGCTGACCACCATCGTCACGGTAGGCGGCCTGGTCGCGGGGACCGGCGCATCCGCGCTCTGGTTCTTCCGGGTGCTGCGCCGGCACGGCCTGCACGTGCGCTTCGCGGTCTGATAAGGCCGCGCTTCCGGCCGCAGACCTGCCGCTGCGTCAGACCTCTAGCGTCGGCTTCAGTTCCAGGAGCTTGGCCAGCAGGCCGTTGATGAACGCGGGCGAGGCGTCGGTGGACAGGTCACCGGCAAGCGCGACGGCCTCGCTGATCACCACGCCGTCGGGCACGTCAGGCGCCCAGAACAGCTCGTAGACCCCGATCCGCAGCACGTTCCTATCCACGGCCGGCATCCGGCCCAGGGTCCAGCCCTCGGCGTACGCCGCGATCAGCTCGTCGATCCGCGCCGAGTGCGCGGCCACGCCGCGGACCAGCTCGGCGGCGTACGCGGACACCGGCGGGCTGGCCATCTCCACGCGCTCGGCGAGCAGGTCGAGCACCGGCAGGCCGCGCAGTTCGGCCTCGAAGAGGATATCGAGCGCCCGCTTGCGCGCCTTGCTACGCGCTGGCATGACGGCAGCGGCACACCACGGGGCGCGTCGCGCACATCAGGCGCGGCCGAGGTACTGGCCGGTCCTGGTGTCGACCTTGATCTTCTCCCCGGTCGAGATGAACAGCGGCACCTGGACCGTCGCGCCCGTCTCCAGCGTGGCCGGCTTGGTCCCGCCGGTCGAGCGGTCGCCCTGCACGCCCGGGTCGGTCTGGCTGATGGTGAGCTCCACCGCGGCGGGCAGGTCCACGTAGAGCGGCACGCCGTCGTTGAACGCCACCGTCACGGTCTGCTCCCCCAGCAGGTAGTCAGCCGCGCCGCCCACCACGGACGCGGGGACCCGGGGCTGCTCGTAGTCCTGCGTGTCCATGAAGACGAAATCATCGCCCTCGCGGTACAGATACTGCATCTCCCGCCGGTCCACATTGGCCACGTCGACCCTGACGCCTGCGTTGAAGGTCCGCTCGACCACCTTGCCCGACATGACGTTCTTCAGCTTGCTCCGCACGAAGGCGCCGCCCTTGCCGGGCTTGACGTGCTGGAACTCCACGACGGTCCAGAGCTGCCCGTCGAGGTTCAGCGTCATGCCGTTCTTCAGGTCGTTGGTGGTGGCCACGTTTACGTCTCCAGATAACAGGACGAGAAGGTCTCTCGTCGTCGTCGTGAGCAGCCCCGTCCCGTCGGCGCCCACGATGAGGACGTCCTCGATCCGGACACCGCCCCGGCCGGGCAGGTAGACACCCGGTTCGACGGTGACAGGGACCCGGCTGGCTAGCTTACCCGTCCGCGAGTACCCGATCATCGGGGCCTCGTGTATCTCCAGGCCCACCCCGTGGCCCAAGCCGTGGCCGAAGTGCTCGCCGTGCCCGGCGTCGCGGATCATGTCGCGCGCCGCGGCATCCACGTCCCCGAGCTCGGCGCCCGGCCGCGCGGCCTCGATCCCGGATCGCTGCGCGGCCGCGACCAGCTCGTAGATCTCGCGCTGCCAGCCGGCGGGCTCGCCCAGCGCGACGGTGCGGGTCATGTCGGCGTGGTAGCCGCCGTAGCTGGCGCCGAAGTCCATCGTGATCAGGTCGCCGCGGCGCAGTGGCCGGTCTGTCGGCGAGTGGTGCGGGATCGCGCCGTTCGGCCCGCTGGCCACGATGGTGTCGAAGGCCGGGCCTTCCGCGCCGAGGTCCGTCATTCGCGCTTCCAGCGCCGCTGCCAGCCTCCGTTCGGTCAGACCCGGCCTGATCAGCGCGAACACGTCGGCGATGGCCTGGCAGCTGATCCGGCACGCGGTGGCGAGCAGCTCGAGCTCCTGCGCATCCTTGACCGTGCGGAGCTCCTCGATCTTCCGCCCGAACGGGACGATGGTGACGCCCGGCGCGGCGGCCGCGAGGTCCGCGTGGCGCTCGACGGTCATCTCGTGCGCCTCGAAGGCGACGGTGCGCCAGCCCCGGGCGGTCATCTCCGCGGCGAGCCGCGGTTCGATGAAGCGCTCGGTGAGGAGCTCGACGTCGGGGCAGTCCCGCTGGGCGGCCAGCGCGTACCGCGAGTCGGTGGCCAGCACCGCCGCCCCGGCGGCCGGGACCAGCACTGCGGCGTTCGAGCTGGCCAGGCCCGTGAGGTAACGGACGTTCGGTGCCGCGGTGACCAGGACCGCGTCCGCGCCCGCCTCGGCGATCTTCTCCTGTACGCGCGCGCGGCGCGCGGCGTGAATCTCTGGCATAGGCGGAACTTTACGCGGAAGATCGGTGCCTGACGGAAGAAAATGCGTCGAATACGGCGCCTAAATATCCGTCAAGCACAGAATTGACTGGAAATTAGATACGAATGATCCCCCTGGTACCCCCGGGTGATGGATTGCGGCGGGGACTAGTCCGCCAGGGAGCGGATCTGCTCGATCAGGCGGACGCGGCCTTCGTGGGTGGGGGCGAGCGGGGTGACGTTGAGGGTGGTGACGCCGGCCTCGCGGTAGGCGGCCACGCGGTCGGCGATGTAACCGGCGGGGCCGATCATCGAGGTCCGCTCGACCAGTTCGGCCGGCACGAGGGCCTCGGCCTCCTGCTTGCGCCCGCCGAGGTAGGCGTCCTGGATCGCCTTGGCCTCGGCCTCGTAGCCCAGCCGGCAGGCCAGGTCGTTGTAGAAGTTCCGTTCCCTGGCGCCCATCCCGCCGATGTACAGAGCCAGCTCCGGCCGGCCGCGGTCGCGCAGGCCGGCCACGTCGTCGCCGATGGCCAGCGCCACGTGGGCGGTCACGTCCAGCGGGCCGAGGGACGGGTCGCGCTTGGCCAGGCCCTCGGCGACGGCGTCGCCCCAGACCTCGCCGGCCTTCTCCGGCAGGAAGAAGATCGGCATCCAGGTCTCGGCCAGCTCGGCCGCGACCGCCACGTTCTTCGGGCCGATGGCGGCCAGGCCGACCGGGATTCGCTCGCGGACCGGGTGGTTAATCAGCTTGAGCGGCTTCCCGAGCCCGGTGCCGCCTTCGAGCGGTAGCTGGTAGTACCGGCCCTGGTAGGCCAGCCGGTCGCGGCGCCAGACCATCCGGCAGATCTCGATGATCTCGCGCGCCCGGCCGATCGGCGCGTCGTAGGGCACGCCGTGCCAGCCCTCGATCACCTGCGGGCCCGAGGCGCCCAGGCCCAGCATGAACCGGCCGCCCGAGACGAAGTCCAGCCCGGCCGCGGTCATGGCGAGCAGCGCGGGGGTGCGCGAGTACAGCGGCAGGATGCCGGACGCAATCTGCATTCGCTCGGTCTTGGCCGCGATGTAACCGAGCTGGCTGACGGCGTCGAAGCTGTACGCCTCGGGCACGAACACGATGTCGGCGCCGGCGCGCTCGTAGTCCGCCAGCTCCACCACGGTCTGGGCGAAACCGCCCGCATAGTTCAGGAAGATCCCTACTCGCATACCAGGAGGGTAGCGGTTGGGTCTTTAAGGGGTAGCGGTTAGGTCTTGGAGGTCGCGGTTAGGTCTTGGCGGGTAGCGGTTAGGTCTTGGCGGGTCGCGGTTAGGCCTTGGCGAGGCGCGCTAGGCCTTGACGAAGTGACCTAAGCCTTGACGATGTGGCCTAGGCCTTGACGAGGCGCGCGAGGATGTCCTCGCTGATGTCTTCCGGTCGCCGGCCGTCGGTGGGGACCGTCAGCGTGGCGACCGCGGCGTATATCGGCAGGCGGCGCTGGAAGAGCGCGGGCAGGTCCGGGCGGGCCAGCAGCGGACGGCCCTGGTCGCCGCCCACGCGCCGCATCGCCTGGTCGTACCCGACGTGGAGGTAGACGACCTCAGCGGCCGGATCGCCGGTGAGCCTGGCCCCTGTCGGCGGGTGGCCGGGCGCGCCGCCGCCCAGGGCGAGGACCGTCGGCGGGCCGTCCAGCAGCCCGGCGATCACCTCGTACTCGAGGGCCCGGAAGGCCGGCTCGCCGTCCTCGGCGAAGATCTGCCTGATCGGCCGGCCCGCGCGGTCCTCCAGGACCTGGTCGCTGTCGGCGAACGGCAGGCCCAGCCGGGCGGCGAGCAAGGTACCTACCGTGGTCTTGCCTGCCCCCATGAACCCGACGAGGACGATCATGGGCGGCCGGATGCTTCCCGGTCGGGCGGCGGAGCCTGCGCGACCAGCTGGGCGATGGCCTGCAGCGCGAGCTGGTAGGAGACGAGCCCGAAGCCGGCCACGGTCCCGTCCGCGACCGCGGCGACCACGGAGGTGTGCCGGAACTCCTCGCGCGCCGCCGGGTTGGAGATGTGCACCTCCACCAGCGGGGCCGTCCGCATGGCCAGGGCGTCCCGCAGCGCGTAGGAGTAGTGCGTGAACGCGGCGGGGTTGATCACCATCGGCATCCGGGCGTCGGCGGCCTCGTGCACCCAGCTGATCATCTCGCGCTCGTCGTCGGTCTGCCGGACGTCCACGTGCAGCCCGAGAGCCCGGCCTGTCGCGCGGCACAGCTCGGCCAGGTCGTCAAACGACACCGAGCCGTAGATCTCGGGCTCCCTGATGCCGAGGCGGCCCAGGTTCGGGCCGTTGAGGACGAGCACCTGCGTGATCACGTGGATACCTCCCGGTAGGCCTGCCACAGGAGTTCCTCCGAGGGACCGTCGAGGATGGACGGGCGGGCCAGGCCGTCGAGGACCACGAGGCGGAGCCGCGCGCCGCGCGCCTTCTTGTCCACGGCCATGGCCGCGCGCAGGTCAGGCCACGCGCCCGGCTGATACGCGGTAGGCAGGCCTACGCTGGCCAGTACCGCCCGGTGTAGCTCGGCGGTCTGCTCGTCGAGCCGCCCGGCCAGGCGGGCCAGCCCGGCGGCATACACCATCCCGATGGCGACTGCGTCGCCGTGCCGGAACCGGTAGCCTTCCACGCGCTCGATGGCGTGGCCGAGGGTGTGCCCGTAGTTGAGGATCTCGCGGAGGCCCTGCTCGGTGAGGTCGGCCGACACCACCCCGGCCTTGACCCTGATCGCCCGCTCGATCAGCTCGCGTGAGTGCGGGCCGTGCGGCACCGTGGCACCCTCGGGGTCGGCGCGGACCAGGTCCAGGATGGCCGGGTCGGCGATAAACCCGGCCTTGATCACCTCGGCCAGCCCGCTCACGTAGTCCGCCCGGGGCAGCGTCTCGAGCGTGGCCAGGTCGGCGAGGACCCCGGCGGGCGAGTGGAACGCGCCGACCAGGTTCTTGCCCTCGGGGATGTCGATCGCGGTCTTCCCGCCCACCGCCGCGTCGGCCATACCGAGGAGCGTGGTCGGGACGAGGATCACCTGCACGCCGCGCAGCCAGGTGGCGGCCACGAACCCGGCCACGTCGGTGGCCGCTCCCCCGCCCAGGCCGACGATGCAGTCGGATCTGGTCACACCGTGCCGGGCCAGCCTGGACCACAGCCGGGCGGCGACGCGCGCGGTCTTGGCGGCCTCGCCGTCGGGCACCGGCTCGGGATGTACGGTCAGGCCGGCCTCGGACAGCGCGCCGCAGGCCGGGCGCGCGATCTCACCGAGGCCCTGGGCGTGGATGACGACGACCGTCTGGGCGTTCTTGGGGATCAGGGCGGGCAGTTCGGAGAGGATCCCGACGCCGACTACGACGGGGTAGGGCGCCCCGTCCGACGGGCGGACCTCGATCGTGGTCGCGCTCACCGCGGGCCCTCGCCCTCGGCCGCCATGACCAGGGCGGCGATCTGGTCGGCGAGTTCATCCGGGTCCAGGTCGTCGGTCGGCACCGTGACCGCGGCCACCCGCTCGTAGACCGGATGACGCTCCGCCAGCATGGCGCGCAGCCGACCGCGGGGGTTCCCGGGGACCACCACGCGGGGCCGGTCAAGCCCGATCCGCCGCGCGATCGTCGCGAAATCGGCGGACAGGTAGACCACGGGCAGGCCATCGAGCAGACGCAGGATCTGGTCGTCGAGGACCGCGCCGCTGCCCAGCGCGAGCACGCCGCCGTGCTCGCGCAGCACGCCGTGCTCGTCGAGGGCATGGGCGGCGGCCTCGCGCTCGAGCGCGCGGAAGGCCTCCTCACCGTGCTCGATGAAGATGTCGCTGACCGGCTGGCCCGCGGCGGCGCCGACCTCGGCGTCGGTGTCGCGGAACGGGACGCCCAGGCGGGCCGCGATGAGCGGGCCCACCGCGCTCTTGCCCGCGCCAGGCGGGCCGATCAGCACGACCAGTGGCGCCCGGGCTGGTCACGTGATCACCAGGGCCTTGAGGTAGCTCTCCGCGTTGCGGCGCATCTCGTCCACCGAGTCACCGCCGAACTTCTCGACCGCCGCCTCGGCCAGCACCAGGGCCACCATGGCCTCGGCCACCACGCCCGCGGCGGGCACCGCGGTCGCGTCGCTGCGCTGGTTGATCGCCTTGGCCGGCTCCCCGGTCTGCACGTCCACGGTGTCCAGGGCGCGCGGCACAGTCGAGATGGGCTTCATCGCGGCGCGGAGCCTGATCACCTCGCCGGTGCTCATCCCGCCCTCGATGCCCCCGGCCCGGTTCGTGCGCCGGTTGATCCCGCCGCCGGTGGCCTCGATCTCGTCGTGGGCTACCGAGCCTCGGCGGGCGGCCGTGGTGAACCCGTCCCCTACCTCGACGCCCTTGATGGCCTGAATGGACATGAGCGCGCCGGCGAACCTGGCGTCCAGCCGCCGGTCCCAGTGCGTGAAGCTGCCGAGCCCCGGCGGCACCCCGAAGGCCAGTACCTCGACGACCCCGCCCAGGGTGTCGCCGTCCTTCCGGACCGCGTCGATCTCGGCGACCATGGCCTGGCTCGCCGCCGGGTCGAAGCAGCGCACCGGGTCGGCGTCCACCGCCGCCGCGTCGTCCGGGCCCGGTGCGAGGTCATCGGGGGCGCGGACCGAGCCGAGCGCCACCACGTGGCTGAGGATCTGCACGCCGAGCACCTGCGCGAGCATCCGCCGGGCCACCTCGCCGAGCGCGACCCGGGCGGCGGTCTCCCTGGCGCTGGCCCGCTCGAGGATGGGGCGGGCGTCCGCGTAGCCGTACTTCTGCATCCCGGCCAGGTCCGCGTGCCCGGGACGCGGCCTGGTCAGCGGCGCGTTCCTGGCCAGCCCGTCCAGGTCGTCGGCGGCCACGGGGTCCGCGGACATGACCGTCTCCCACTTCGGCCATTCGGTGTTGGCGACCCTGACGGCGACCGGGCCGCCCAGGGTCCGGCCGTGCCTGACTCCGCCGGTCAGCTCGACCTCGTCCTGCTCGAACGTCATCCGCGCGCCGCGGCCGTAGCCAGCCCGTCGCCTGGCCAGCGCCGCGGCGATGTCTTCGGTGCTCACCAGGACCCCCGCGGGCACGCCGTCGCAGATCGCGACGAGCGCGCGCCCGTGCGATTCGCCCGCGGTCAGCCAGCGAAACATGGTCATGATCCTATGGCGACTGCGCGGCGCTGAACTCGACGCCGCGGCGCAGCCGCCCGGCCAGCCGCGCGGCGATGGTGTTCGCGGCCCGGGTCAGCACGGTCCCGTGGTCACCGGGGGCCAGCCGCAGCGTGACGGCGAGGTCCGTGCCGTCCTGGTGGCCGGGGGTCAGGGTGAACCCGATAATGCCGGGTTCACCGGCCACGGCGGCCTCGACCTCGGCGCGGATGTCGGGGTCCTCGTGCGGCGACGGTACCGGTCGCCCGGCGGCCAGGGCGGCCAGCCTGGCCCCCTCGACCGCGAGCGGCACCGGCCCGGCCACGTCGATGACCACCGCGCAGCCCTCGGCGACGGCGGCGCGCCACACCCGGTCCGCCTCGGCGGGCACCGGGCGGGCGTCGGGCCGCCACCGGGCCAGCGCGTCCATGCCGGTGAAGGCCAGCAGGGCGGGCCTGCCGTCCCGGCCGATCAGCGTGGGCAGCGCCATCTCGCTGTTCTTGTCGCCCTGCGAGGCGTCCGCGGGCTCGGAGCCGTCGGCCAGGGTGGCGACCACGGGGACGAGCAGGCGGGCGGACGCGAGAGCGCTGAGGGCCGCCTGCTCGCTGCCTTGCCCGGCCAGGTACGCGGCGAGCGCCGCGGCCACCGCGGGATCGGTGGTGCCGCGGTCGTGGCGGAAGTTCTGCCCGCCGGGATTCAGGTACCGGGACACAGTCGGACCTTACGTCACTCCCTGCTTCAAGGCTCACCGCTTGGGTATCACCTGCACCACGGGGCAAGTAGATCGCTACTGCGAGTAATGCATCCTCTGAATCATGCATTTCAAGCTAATGACAGTCACTAACTAGGCACAATCGGTTGAGTGGAGTAGTCCGCGCGCGGACGGAAGGGAGCTTGGTGATCCAGTCGGAGCGGACGCCCGCGATCGCGCCGGGCACGCCGATGTGGAAGGCCGTACCGCCGCGCCTGGTCGGCCCCTATCTCAGCGGGCAGCGTGGCGTGCTGGCCGGGTACGTCTACCGGGCCCAGGACGTACGGTTCCACAACCCGGCCGAGGCTTACCTCGCCCTGAGCCTGGGCTGGGAGGAATCCGAGTTCACGCGCGACATGACCGAGCTGCACCTGCTGTGCTGGCTCGCCCGGACCGTCGACGGCTATCAGCGGACCGCGGGCCCTAGCGTCCCCGAGTTCTACCTCGAGCCCATCCCGATACCGGTCGGGGCGGGGATGTGCAGGCTCGGCGCCGACGGCGACGAGCTTGTGGCCCGCTACGACGGCCTGGCCTGGCAGCAGACGGAGCCGTGAGCGATGCGACTGCTGCTTATGGCCACCTATCTCGGCGTCCCCTACCAGGCTGGACTCGGTCCCGACGGGACGGACGTGACGCTGTTCTCACCCGGCCCGCCGCCCGAGGAACTCGGCTTCACGGCGTCCGGCGGGTACTGGCGCAAGCAGGTGGGCGTCATGGACCTGGATGCTCTGTGGCAGTCACGGCCGGTCGGTGAGTACCGCGGGGAACCATGCCTCGTGCTCGAGGACCTCGGCGCTCGCCTGCACATCGCCTACCTGGGCCGGGATACCACGCGGGCGATCCAGCTGGGTTACTGGGAGATCGACCGGGAGGTCTTCGAGGTCGTCGTGGCGCGGCAGGACGTCGCCGACCTGACCGAGGAACGGGTGGACTTCCCGCTGGCCGCGGCGATGTTCCCGCCGTCGGGCGACGCGCGCGAGGTCCCGTCCGATCCGACCGATCCGCCCCTGGCGCGTGAGGCGGCGCTGGCCGCCGCCGAGGCGGCCGGGTCTGCCGGGCTGGACGCAGGCCCGCCGGAGCCGGTCCCCGGGGATCACGCGTCCCGGACACCGGACCGGGCCGCGGCCTGGCATGGCTCGCCCTGGCCGGAACCTTGGCCGGAGCCCGAGCCGTGGCCCGAGCCGGGATCGTGGAATGGGCCCGGAACAGACACTGAGCCGAGATCGCAGAATGGGACCGGCCAGCAGACCGAACCTGCACCGTGGAACGGGGCCGAACCGGGAACCGAGCCCGCATCGCGGAATGGCACCGGACTCCGGGCAGAACCCGCACCATGGAACGGGATCGAATCGGCAATCGAGCCCGCACCGTGGAACGGGGCCGAACCGGCAGTCGAGCCCGCATCGCGGAATGGGACCGGGCAGCGGGCTGAACCCGGACTGGGGAACCAGCTCGAATCGTGGATTGAGCCCGGGCCGGGGCACGAGCCCGGACCGCGGATTGAACCCGGACTGGGGAACGAGCCGGGGTTGTGGAATGGGACCGGGCAGCGGGCTGAGCCCGGACTGAGAAGCGAGCCCGGGCCGGGGAATGGGCCCGGGTCGTGGAATGGGCCAGCACGAGGGAACGAGCCCGGAGCCTGGACTGAGCCGCAGGCTGCTGGCCAGCCCGGCGGCTGGACTGCGCCGGAGACCGTCCCGCCGCCAGCGCGGCGCGGCGCCGGGAAGGACCGCGTGACGCCCCAGTCGGCCTTCGCCGAGCTCCTGGGCCTGGCGGCCATCTCGCAGGCCTCCTACGCGGTCAACGAGGAAGTCCCGGGCGCCATGTGCCTGGTCAAGGCGGACGGCGGCTTCGAGGTGTTCAGCTGCACGGACGAGGCACGCCTCGAGGTGCGCTTCTTCGAGGACGAAGAGGCGGCCTACTTCTACCTGTTCGGGGTGCTGGCGGCCGAGGCGATCCGCAGCGGACGCCTCGGTCCGCGCGGGGCCCGAGGACCCGGCCGGGCTAACGGCCGCGCGAACGGATCCGGAGGGATCGGCGCATCCCCGGCGTCAACGCAAAACGTTTCGAAGTACTTACGCGGTAGAAAGTGACACGAATCGAGACCGGGTCCCGCTAGGGTTAAATAGCCGGCGGGGCTGACGGTCCCCCGCTCCCCAAGCAGCCCCGTCGGCCTCCCTAGGCGATGTTCACAAAAGCCTCCTGCATATCACAAACCGGTTATTCTTTCATAACTAGTCCGAATTCGCGCGAACCGGCCTGAACCGCAAGAGCGGGAATGGCGTACGGCGGTCCCAGTACTGTGACTTACGTGACCGGCGCACCAGGCCAGCGCGCCTCCCGGGTCCGGGCTGAGCCGGCCGACGCGAGTACCGATCCGCCCACCCTGACCGCCGGCGTGGCCAGCCTGGCGGCCAGCGACCTGCTGCGCGGGGCACCCCGTCACGGAAAGGTCCTCGCGATCCTGCCGCAGGCGATTTACCTGGAATTCGCGGACCCTGTCCCGGAGCCGCGGGTGATCGCCATCTCGCCGCCGGACGCCATCAGGCTGCCGAACGCCATCATCGGCGGCCCGTGGGAGGCACGCGCCTCCGCGGAATGCTGGGCGGGCGGGAGCCGGGTCGTGGCCTGCGGGCTCGACATCAGGATCGTGCGCTGGTGGGACCCTTCCCCGGTGTTCGGGCCGCTGTCCCGGGCCAGGCTCGATCACGGCTGCAGCGTGCTGGCCAGGCTCTGCTCGGCGCAGGATTCACCGGCGGGGCTGGCCGGCCATGAGGGGCCTTTCCGGCTGGCCTCCTGCTGTGCGTCCGGCGACCTGGCGGGCGCCGTCGAGGCGGTTGAGCACCTGGTGGGGCTGGGCCCGGGCCTGGTCCCGAGCGGCGACAGCGTGGTCAGCGGCGTCCTGCTCGCGCTCAGGCTGCTCGGGGGGGTCATCTCCGGCGGGACGCGGGCCGTGTGGCTGGCGAACTGGCTCAGCGCCGCCGCCACCTTCAACGCGGCGCAGCGGACGACCACGCTGGCGGCCTCGCTGCTGCACTGCGCCGCGCGCGGCCAGGCGGCGGCCGAGGTGTCCGCCGTCCTGCTCGGGATGGCGGGCCAGGAGCCGCTCGAACCCGCGGCCGCCCGGCTGCTCACGGCGGCTCAGGGGGCCGAGCTGGCCTGGGGCCTGGTGGCCGGCTGCCGCGCCGCCCTGCTGCTTTCCGTATCCTGACGCAATGGTCGTTCCGCTTACCGGACAGCAGTACGAGATCGCGGCCGGCGAGTACCGGGCCACGGTGACAGAGCTTGGTGCAGGGCTGCGCGAACTGCTGTTCCGCGGCCAGCCGCTGATCGCCGGGTACGGACCCGACGAACTGCCCCCGGCCGGGGCGGGTGCGCTCCTTGCGCCCTGGCCGAACCGGATTGAAGCGGGGCGGTACACGTTCGGCGACACCGAGTTCCAGCTGGCCCTGACCGAGCCAGCACGAGGCAACGCAATCCACGGTCTCACCCGGTGGACGGCGTGGGCACCGGTCACGCACGCGGGCCGCGCGGTGGTGCTCCGCAGCGGCCCGCACGGTTACCAGGGCTACCCGTTCTGCGTGGAGATCGACGCCGAATTCCGGCTCGAGGCGGAGACCGGGCTGCATGTCGCGATCACCGCGCGCAACCAGGGCACCGGCGCTGCTCCGTACGGCACCGGCTCGCACCCCTACCTGACCGTCCGGACCGACTCGGTCGACGGGTGCCAGCTGGGCCTGCCCGCGGCCCGGTGGCTGCCGATGGACGACCGCGGCATACCGTCAGGGCCGACGGAGCCGGTCGACGGCACGGCATACGACTTCCGGAAGCCGCGCGTGATCGGCGGCACCGAGCTCGATCACGCACTGACCGGGCTCGACCGCGACGGCGAGGGCCGCGTCTGGGCGGAACTGGCCGCCGACGGCGGCGCCGGAGCCCGCATCGCCCTCTGGGCCGGGGAAGGCTATCGCTGGATGCAGGTCTTCACTGGCGACTCGCTCGGGCCGGACCGCCGCAGGAAGGCGGTGGCGATCGAGCCGATGACCTGCCCGCCGAACGCCTTCGCGACCGGCGATGACCTGCTCGTCCTGGAACCCGGCCAGGCCGTCACTCACACCTGGGGCATCCAGGCCCGCTAGGGCAGCGCGGCGGGAAAGTTGGGCATCAGGCCGGCTGGGCGGCGTGGGCGGGAAAGTGGGCATCAGGCCCGCTAGGCAGCGCGGCGGGAAAGTTGGGCATCAGGCCGGCTGGGCGGCGTGGGCGGGAGTTGGGCATCCGGGCCTGGTGGGGCTGACGCGGGCGGGAGGTGGGCATCCAGGCCCGCCCGCTTCGCGGGCGGATCTTGACGCGAAGCGGGCGAACCGGGTCGAATGACTTACAGAATTGCGTTCTAGTATCCGGTTACGGCGGTAGGGGGCTGGCATGGCCGAACGCAAGAGTCCGACGGCGGTCCTGCGGGAAGGCCCCCGGCCGCTCAGCGACGATCAGGTGCGGGAGATCGAGGAATCCGCCCTCGCCGAGGTGCTCAACGTCGACATCGACGACGTCATCGAGTACGTCCACAAGGACCTGAAGTCGCTGCCGGACTTCACCACGCTGTACCGCAAGTACCTCAAGCAGCGGTGGGACGTCTACGACCTCGACTTCACCCAGGACAAGGTGGACTGGCAGGAGAAGATGACCGAGGCGGAACGGCAATCGTTCATCGCCGTGGCCTCCGGCTTCCACCACGGCGAGCGGCAGGTGGAGATCGAGCTGCCGGTGTTCATGATCGGCGCCAGCGAGGAGGAGAAGCTCCACATCGCCGCGCAGATCGAGGACGAGGCGCGGCACACGGTGTTCTTCGACCGGTTCTACCGTGAGGTTGTCGGGCTGGACGGCGACGACATCATGTCCGTGCTGGACGCGTCGTTCCCCTGGGTGTCCGAGACGTTCGTGGCGCCGTTCGGGTTGCTGGCCTACCAGGCGGACGAGGTCCGGCTCCATCCGTACGACGAGCGGGCGCGGGTGCGCTACGGGACCACGTACTTCCTGTGGATCGAGGGCGTGCTGGCGCTGTCGGTCATGAAGGTCACGCTGTCCTACGCCCGCTGGCGCGGGTTCCTCCCCGCCTACTACACCGGGTTCACCGCGACCTGCCGGGACGAGTCGCGGCACGTCCAGGGCGGCATGCGCTACCTGCAGGACGCGGTGCGCAAGGACCCGACGATGATCAACGAGATCCACGACACGCTGCGGACGATCCTGTCGGTGTCCGGCGTGGTCAGCCGGCGGATCTACTACGAGCCGCTGGGCTGGACCGACGACGAGGTGCGGGCGCTGTTCTTCATCCAGCTCCGGCGCAAGCTGAACGACGTGGGCATCGGGCTCTCGCCCGACCTCGAGGACCTGCTGCAGAAGGTGCAGCCGGTCCTGGCGGGTGGGTGAGCCAGTGTCCGACTTCTTCAGCCCATCGTGGGCCGAGTCGGTCCGGGAGTCCCTGACCGCCGGGCCTTCGGAGCAGGCGCGGGCGGGCAAGCTCGAGGAGTACTGGGCCTTCTTCGAGTTGATCAAGAGCATGTACCCGGCGTCCTGGGCGCTGGGCTGCCGGGAGCTGCCCGGCCTTAGTTGCACCGCGTACCTGTTCGTGCAGTGGGCCGACGGCGTGGTGACCGAATGCAGGATCATCGGCCCGGACGAGCCGCTCAAGGCGACCTACGTGCTCGGCATGGACTACCAGGACTGGAAGGCGCTGCACGAGGGGTACGACGCGCAGCGCACGGTCATGTACCGCAAGATCGTGCTCGAGGAGGGTGACTTGCTCGAGTTCTTCAAGGCGATCTACTTCTTCGTGGAGTCCCTGGCCGTCATCGGCTCCGTGCCCGCCGCCTATCCCGAGACGTTCCCCTGATCGGGCCTTAGCACAGACCAGCGCTGGGAGTAGCGCCGCGAACGGCATTCCTGGCAGGTGCGGTGAGCGTCGAATTCCTCCCCGATTCTCATTCCGGCCCCCAGGTCGGCGGCGGCCGGCCCTGGTAGGGGTAGGTGGAACCGAGGATGAGTCGCGAACCGCCGACGACGCCGGGCATCGACAGCAACCGCTTGCGGGCGAATCGCCGCGGCACGCGCCAGGTGTGACCGCAGTCAGCGCAGGTCCGCTCGTACTGCAGGGCTGGCCAGGTTAGGGGCATGACGTGCCAGCGATCCGGGCGAGGTCCGCGGGGGTGTCGATGTCGTCGGGGCGGCCCGTGTCGCCGCACTCGACCGGCGTGACGAGATCCGCCCTGGCGCGCAGGAAGGCCCGGGCCCCGGTGTCGCCGGTCGCCATGGCGATGACCTCGGGCCAGTGCTCGCGGGCCAGCAGCACGGGGTTGCGGGGCTGCCCGCCGTAGGTGGCGACGGCCACGCTCGCCCCGTCCCGGTACGCGGCGATCAGCCGGGCCACGGCCTGCGGCCCGACGAGCGGCTGATCGGCGAGGGCGACCACCGCCGCGCCCGCATCGGTTCCGGTCAGGGCGGCCAGGGCGGCGCGGAGCGAGGAGCCCATGCCCGTCCGCCACTCCGGGTTGTCGACGGTCTGCGTTCCGCCGACCTGGACCGGGGCGGCGCCGCTGACCACCAGGATCGGGTCCGCGCCACCGGCCCGCAGCAGTTCCACGCCGCGTTCGGCGAGCGTCTGGCCGCCCAGTTCGACGAGCGCCTTGGGCTGGCCGAACCTGGACCCCTCCCCCGCGGCGAGCAGCACTCCCGCGACCGCAGCGTGCACGGCCCCAGCGTACGCGCCCGGCCTGGCGGGCCTAACCGGCGATCTGGTGGTGGATGCGGCCCTCGGTGTCGGTCAGCGGGGTGCCGGTGCCGCCCCAGCGGAGCTGGATCAGCTCGGCCGCGATCGACACCGCCGTCTCTTCGGGGGTCCTGGCCCCGAGGTCGAGGCCGATCGGCGAGCGCAGCCGGGCCAGCTCGTCGTCGGTCAGGCCCACCTCGCGGAGCCTGTCCAGCCGGTCCTCGTGGGTCCGCCGGCTGCCCATGGCGCCGATGTACCCGGCCGGGGTGCGCAGCGCCACCTCGAGCAGCGGCACGTCGAACTTGGGGTCGTGGGTGAGCACGCAAATGACGGTCCTGGCGTCCACGCTCGTCCCGGCCAGGAAACGGTGCGGCCACTCGACCACGACCTCGTCCGCGTCCGGGAACCGCGCCGGCGTCGCGAACACCTTCCGCGCGTCGCAGACGGTGACGTGGTACCCGAGGAATTTCCCGACCCGGGCCACGGCGGCGGCGAAGTCGATCGCCCCGAAGACCAGCATCCGGGGCGGCGGGGCGAAGGAGTTGACGAACACGCTCAGCTCGTCGCCGCGCCGCTCGCCGTGCTCGCCGTACCTGCGGATGCCGGTCAGGCCCTGGGCCAGCATGCCCCGGGCGTCGTCGTCCACCGCCTGGTCCAGCCTGGTCGCCCGAGCCGAGGGTGCCCGACGAGCCGACGTGCCAGCCGTCGGCGGCCGCGCCCTCGCCGGCAGCCGTCCCCGGCCCAGATCACGCGCCGCGCGCCGGTCTGGCCGGGGCCCGCGATGACCGTGGCGACCGCGACCGGCTCGCCGCGCTCCACCGCCAAGGCGATTTCTCCGAGCTCGGGGAAGCGGGCCTGGTCGATCGGCTCCACGAAGATGTCCAGGATCCCGCCGCAGGTCAGACCGACCGCGAACGCGTCGTCGTCGCTGACCCCGTAGGTCTGCAGGACCGGATCGCCCGTCTCGCAGACGTCGAGGGACAGCTCGTACACGGCGCCTTCCACGCATCCGCCGGACACGCTGCCGATGACCTCGCCCTCGGCCGAGACCGCCAGCGCCGCGCCTGGGTCACGGGGAGCGCTGCGGTACGTGCGCACCACGGTGGCCAGGCCGACGGTGTCTCCCGCCTCCCACCACTTCGTGACCTTGCTCAGGATGTCACGCATGCCGCCGCCGTTCCTGCTCGCTCTGTCACCGGAACCCGATGCCGCCCCAAGGGTATTCCCGGCTCCCCGCCGCAGCTCACGTCCGCGCTTTAACGGGCGCGGACGGCGGCGACGGCGGAGCGGACCAGGGCGGGGAGATCGGGATCGGAGAGGGGCTCGCCGGCCTCCAGGTCCTCGGCGGACAGCCAGGCGTACTTGTCGGTGGTGGCCCGCTCCCAGGCGTCCAGGCCGTCCAGGCTGACCTCGGCCGACTCGACGAGGACGGCGTAGAAGACCTGGCCCTGGGTGATCTCGTAACCGGACCAGGAGAACTCGACGGTGTTCTGCGCGACCGGCTCGCCGAGCTGCTCGGGGTCGATCCGGATGCCGGTCTCCTCGCGCAGCTCGCGGGCGGCCGCCTCGCGCATCGATTCCCCGTGTTCGGCCCCGCCGCCGATGGTGAACCAGTAGGGCTCGGCGGGGCGACGGGGATCCCAGCCGTGCAGCAGCAGGACCCGCCCTTCGAGGTCGACAGGCAGTACCCGGGCGGTCTGCCTGCGCCACGGGACTCCCACCTGCCTACTCCACGATCTTGCTGATGGGGATCTCGAGGATGTCCTGGCCGCCGGCGGCCTTGAGGGCGGGGATCAGCGTGTTGACGCCGCGCTTGGGGACCACGGTCTCCACCGCGTTCATGTTCCCGCGGGCGAGCGTGGTGATCGTCGGCGAGGACAGGGCGGGGAGCATCTCGGTGACCGCGGCCAGCCGGTCGGCGGGCACGTTGAGCTTGAGCAGGACGTTGCCGCGGGCCTGGATCGCGCCGCGCAGCAGCAGCCCGATGTCCTCCATGGCCGCCCGCTTGTCCGGGTCGGCGAACGCCTGGGCGGAGGCGATCAGCTCGGTGTAGCTGGTCAGCAGGGTGTCCAGGATGCGCAGGCCGTTCTTCCTGAGCGAGGAGCCGGTCTCGGTCAGGTCGACGATCGCGTCCACGATGTCGGGCACCTTGGCCTCGGTCGCGCCGTAGGACGGGATCACCATGGCCTTGACCCCGTGCGCTTCGAGGAACCGCCTGGTGAGCGAGGGGAACTCGGTGGAGATCCGGACGCCTTCGGGCAGGTCGGCGGCGGTCCGCCAGGGCGCGGCGTCAGGGATCGCGAGGACCACCCGCACCGGCTGGGACGTGGCCTTGGAGTACTGGAGTTCGCCGAGCGAGACCACGTCCGCCTCGGTCTCCTCGATCCAGTCGCGGCCCGTGATGCCGAGGTCGAAAAGACCGCGCTCCAGGTAGGACGGGATCTCCTGCGGGCGCAGGAACCGCACCTTGTCGATGCGGGGGTCGTCGATGGACGCGTGGTAGTCCCGGTCCGAGGACCGCTGCACGGTCAGGTCGGCGGCGTCGAACAGCTCTAGGGTGGCACGCTCGAGCGAGCCTTTCGGCAGTACCAGCGAGAGCATGCGGGCTAGGCCTCCACCGGGAGCGGCTCTTGGTGGCTTTGGCGGATGGAGCGCAGCAGGACCGCGACCTCGAGCGCCGCCACCACGGTCTCCCATCCCTTGTCCTCACGACTGCCCGGCAAGCCGGACCGGTCGCGGGCCGACTCTACCGTGTCGCAGGTGAGGACGCCATTGCCGACCGGCGTTCGGCTATCGAGCGCGACCCGGGTCAGGCCGGCGGTCACCGAGTCGCAGACGTAGTCGAAGTGCGGGGTGCCGCCGCGGATGACCGCGCCCAGGCAGGCCACCGCGTCGTGGTGGCGGGCCAGCTCGGCGGCCACCACGGGCAGCTCGATCGCGCCCGGCACCCGGACCACCAGCGGGTCGGGGATGCCGCACGCGAGCGCCGCGGCCGTCCCGCGCGCGACTAGCGAGTCGGTGATCTCCTGGTGCCAGCGGGTCGCGACGATGGCCAGGCTCAGCCCGGACGCGTCGACCGCCGTCGCGCCCTGGCCCCCCGGGGAGCCTTCGCCGCTCACGCGGACTCCGCAGCGGGCGGGGCGGAGTGGGGCGGACGCGCGGGCGGAGCGGAGGGAGATAGGCGGGCGGGCGGGGAAGGGGGTGTCTGGCGGGCGGGCTGACGCTGAGCTCCGCGGCGTCCCGGGGGAGTCACCATCGCTCGTTCGGATTCATGGAGATCTTGAATTTGATGACCGAGCTTGTCGCGCTTGGTGACCAGGTACCTCAGGTTGTAGGGCGTGACGGCGGCGGGGAGGGGGATGCGGTCGGTGATGTCCACTCCGCAGCTGGTCAGGCCGGTGACCTTGGCCGGGTTGTTGGTGAGCAGGCGGATCGAGCGGACGCCCAGGTCGGCCAGCATCTGCGCGCCGGCGGAGTACTCGCGCGCGTCGGCCGGGAGGCCGAGCTCCAGGTTGGCGTCCACCGTGTCCGCGCCGGCGTCCTGGAGTTCGTAGGCCTGGAGCTTGCTGAGCAGGCCGACGCCGCGGCCCTCGTGCCCGCGCAGGTACAGGACCACGCCGCGGCCCTGCTCCGCGATCGCCGCCATGGCCGCCTCGAGCTGGGCACCGCAGTCGCAGCGCAGCGAGCCGAACACGTCGCCGGTCAGGCACTCGGAGTGCAGCCGGGTCAGCACGTCCGTGCCGCCCTCGACCTCGCCGAGGACGAGCGCGACGTACTCGGTGGCGTCGATCTCGTGCCGGTAGCCGTACGCCTGCCACTGGCCGAAGGAGTTCGGGAGCCTGGTCTGCGCCTGACGGGTGAGCTGGCGCTCGGTGCGCCTGCGGTATTCGATGAGCTGCTCGATGGAGATCAGCGCCAGGTCGTGTGCGGTCGCGAACTCGCGCAGCTCAGGCAGCCTGGCCATGCTGCCGTCGTCGTTCACGACCTCGGCCAGCACCCCGGCCGGCGGCAGGCCGGCCAGCCGGGCCAGGTCGACCGCGGCCTCGGTGTGCCCGGGCCTGCGCAGCACGCCGCCTTCGGCGTAGCGCAGGGGGAACACGTGGCCGGGGCGGACCAGTTCCTGCGCTGTCGTGGCCGGGCCGACCAGGCGGGCGATGGTGGCGGCGCGGTCGGCCGCCGAGATGCCGGTGGTGACGCCGTCGCGGGCGTCGACGGAGACGGTGAAGGCGGTGCGCATGCGTTCGGTGTTCTGGGAGGTCATCAGCGGCAGCTGCAGCCGGTCGAGGTCGGGCCCCCGCATGGGAACGCAGATCACGCCGCTGGTGTAGCGGATCATGAACGCGAGCAGTTCCGGGGTGGCCAGGCTGGCCGCGGCGATGAGGTCCCCCTCGTTCTCCCGGTTCGCGTCGTCGACCACCACGACCGGGCGGCCCGCGGCGATGTCCTTGATCGCCCGGTCGATGTCGTCGAGTACCTGGTTCACTGCTGTGCCTCCCGATCCATGAGCCTCTCCACGTACTTGGCGATGACGTCTACCTCCAGGTTGACGGGGTCGCCGGGCTGGCGCGTGCCGAGGGTGGTGCGCTTGAGAGTCTCCGGGATGAGGCTAACCTCGAACCAGGAGCCTGCGGTCGGGTCGGGTTGGTCGGGTCCCAGCGCGGAGACGGTGAGGCTCACGCCATCAACGCAGATCGATCCCTTGTGGACCACGTACCGGGCGATGCTGGCCGGGAGGGTGATCCTGACCTGGTCCCAGTGGGTTTTGGGGGACCTGGAAATCAGGGTGCCGATGGCGTCCACGTGGCCCTGGACGAGGTGGCCGCCCATGCGGTCGGCGAGGCGGACCGAGCGCTCTAGGTTGACCGGCGCACCCGGAGTGAGCGCACCCAGGCTCGTCCGGTCGAGGGTCTCGCCCATGACGTCCGCGGTGAAGGTGCCGTCGAGGATGCCGGTGACGGTCAGGCATACGCCGTTGACCGCGATCGACTCCCCCGTCGTGACGCCGTCGGTGTCACCTCGGATGGTCAGTCGGGCGGCGTCGCCACGGTGCTCGATTCCGGCGACCTCGCCGAGTTCTGCCACGATCCCGGTGAACATCCGCACTTGCCTCCTCGAAGCCTGCTGCCGTTCGGCTCCGGGTTTCGCGCGGGTACGCGGGTACGCGCGGCGCAACGGCCGACGCTTGGCCGACCGCGTGCGTGCTGCCTCCCATCCGGACTTTAACCGTCGGTCCCGGAATTTCGCCGAGTCAACCGGCCGCTGGCTGCGGACGGGTCGCGGACTTTCACCGCCGGTTCGGAGTTTCACCGACCCCGGAGCACGCCTTGCTCGTATAGCCAGTGTGCCACACCGGGTATTCCGCAGCCTGACTGGATTGTCAGGATGCGTGCATAGGATCGCTGGCATGGCGGTCCGGGCGGTGATCTTCGACTGGGGCGGGACGCTCACGCCCTGGCACGGCATCGACCACGACGCGCTGTGGCTCGCGGTGTGCTCGCGGCATTACCCGGCCGGCGAGGCAGCCGCGGTGGCTGCCGCCATGCGGGCCTCGGAGACCGAGCACTGGCGGATGTGCGAATCCTCGCACCGCAGTGCCACGCTGGACGCGGTGTTCGCGCGGGCCGGGGTCACGCCCTCGGCCTCGTTCCTGGCCAGCTACTTCTCGGCCTGGGACCCGCATACCTTCACCGACCCGGACGTGCCGCCGCTCCTGCGCGAGCTACGCCGGCGAGGGGTCAAGGTGGGCGTGCTGTCCAACACCATGTGGCCGCGCGCCGCCCATGAACGGATCTTCGGGCGGGATGGGGTCCTGGAGCTGATCGACGGCGCCGTCTACACCAGCGAGATCCCGTGGGTGAAGCCGCACCCGGAGGCGTTCCGCGCGGCCATGCGCGCCGTTGGTGTCTCCGATGCTGGATCCTGCGTGTTCGTGGGCGACCGGCCTTACGACGACGTGTCCGGGGCGAAGGGCGTGGGGATGCGCGCCGTCCTCGTCCCGAACTCCGATGTGCCCGGGTTTGACGGGGTCGCGCCCGATGCGGTGATCACCCGGCTGGCTGAGCTACCGGGGCACCTCGACGGCTGGTGAGCTCGACACGGGGCGTGAATGCCCGGCGGTGGTGTTCATTTGCGTAATCACGCGATTACATATCTGTATGCGGGACGGCGAGATGGGCGCGGCCATCGCGGTCGGCGACCCTGGCGGGCTGGCCGAGGCGTACGACAGGTACGCGTCCGCGCTGTACGCCTACTGCCGCTCCCTGGTGCCCGATCCGGGCGATGCCGCCGACGCCGTGCAGGACACGTTCGTCATTGCAGCGGCTGAGCTGGCCGGACTGCACGATCGGCACCGGCTCCGGCCGTGGCTCTACGCCGTGGCCCGCAACGAATGCCTCCGGCGCACGGGGGGCGCCGCGGCGTCTGCGGTGCCGGTCGACGCGGTGCCGGCCGATGCGGTGCCGGTTGAGACGGTGCCGGTTGATGCGTTCGCGATCGATGCGGTGGCCGAGCTGAGTGGTGGGGCGGGAGCGGCGTTCGACGCGGCCGAGCGCGCGGAACTGGGCACGCTGCTGCGCGCGGCCGCCTGGGGCCTCGGCGCCGGCGAACGGGACCTGATCCAGCTGCGCTGGCGGCAGGGCCTCGACGTGGCCGAGATCGCGGCCATCCTCGGGGTGTCGCGCAACCGGGCGCACGCCCTGCTCTCCCGCGCTCAGCACCAGCTGGAGGCCTCGCTCGGCGCGCTGCTCGTGGCCCGCACCGGGGGTTATGACTGCGACGCGCTGAGCGCGCTGCTCGAGGACGGTGACGGGCAGCTGACCGTCCCGATGAGAAAGCGGATCGACCGCCACATCCTGCGATGCCAGGTGTGCGCCGAGCGGAGGTACCGCGAGCTGGGTCCGAGGCTGCTGCTCGGATTCACGCCGCTGGCCGCGTCACCGCTCGTCGCGATGCCCGAGGACCTGCGCGCGCGGGTGCTCCAGCTGGCCAACAGCGGTACGCCGGGAGCGGTGGCCTACCGGGCCAGCGTGACGCGGCGCACCGCGCCGTTCCGTCACGCCGGCTTCCCCAAGCCCATCGATCCGCCCGGGCGGCAGTGGTGGCCGTCCCGGCAGAGGCAGGCCGCCGCGGCGGCCGGTGTCGCGATCGCCGGCGCGGTCGCCGCCGCGACGCTGCTGACCCTGGCGCTGGCCGG
Organism: uncultured Actinomycetes bacterium; assembly: GCA_963795795.1. Taxonomy (GTDB): domain Bacteria; phylum Actinomycetota; class Actinomycetes; order Streptosporangiales; family Streptosporangiaceae; genus Palsa-504. The sequence goes on from CAWCJS010000018.1 coordinate 204,162, forward strand.
CGGGTCCGGGCATCACGAGGGGGCCGCCCTCGCGGGAAGGCCCAGTCCGGCGGATTCGGCGGGTTCGGGGGGTTCGGCGGGCACGGGCGGCCATGGCGGGGCCGGAGTCGGCCCGGGAGTTTCGAGGTCCGCGCGCCCCCCGAGGTCCGGGCGCGCATTGCCCTCCGTGACCGTGACGGTGACCCTGGGCCGCGTGCCGCCGACGGTCGGCCCGGCGGTGGGCGGCGCGCCATCCAGTTCGCGGCGGCCTACGGCTACCGGGTCAGCGTCCCGGCGAGCCTCACCCGCCCCGTCAGCCAAATCGGCCACCGCAACGCGCTAACGCCAAGCCTCCGCCCCCGCAGGGAACACTGACCGTGCTCCCCAAGACGCTCGCTCCCCTGCCGGGGCGCTCCGTCACCCTCATCCTGACGGCCTCGAACGGCCCCGTGAGGTGGTCTATCACGCTGTCACAGAGCCTGATCGGCGTGCTGGGTGTCGAACCGTCGGCTGGCACGCTGGCGGCGGGCGCGACCGCTACCGTCACGGTCACGCCCGTTAACCTCCTCATCGAGGGCGGGCAGCTCACCCTGGAGCCAGGCGGGATCATCGTCACGGTCCTGCCCGACTGGTGAGATTCGGCAAAAAACTTCGCGAAAAACCGTTGGCGGATCCGGGCGGCCCGACTCATACCGGTGGGAGCAAACACAAGGGAAACGGCGGTCGCCGGGAACTTACCGCGGAGGGGGGGCAAGTTCCCGGCGTCCGGCCTGGAGCGGGGCTGGTACAGGCGTGATAGCCGTCCGGTATTGTCCGTATGCGTGGTCGCGCGGTTACATAGATATATGCGCGACAGCGAGGTGGTCGCGGCGATCGTGGCAGGCGACCCCGGCGGGCTGGCCGAGGCTTACGACAAGTACGCCGCCCCGCTGTACGCCTACTGCCGCTCCCTGCTGCGCGAGCCGGCTGATGCCGCGGACGTCGTGCAGGACACCTTCGTCATCGCGGCGTCCAGGTTGGCGGGACTACGTGATCAGAACCGGCTCCGGCCGTGGCTCTACGCCGTGGCGCGCAACGAGTGCTACCGGCGCATGCGCGCGACCGCGACGACCATCACGGCCCCCCTGGACACGATGCCCGACGTGACCGATGCGACAGCGGACCTCAGCGGCGAAGCCGACCGCGCGGAACTGCGCGCGCTGCTGCGGTCCGCGGTCCGCGGGCTGAATGCCAGCGATCAGGACCTGATCGAACTGCAGATGCGGCAGGGGCTCGACGTCGCGGAGATCGCGGCCATGCTCGGGGTGTCGCGCAACCACGCGCACGCGCTGCTGTCCCGCACCCGCGATCAGCTGGAAACCTCGCTCGGCGCGCTGCTGGTGGCCCGCACCGGGCGGGAGGACTGCGCCCCCCTGAGCGCGATGCTCGAGGGCTGGGACGGGCAGCTGACCGTCCTGATGCGCAAGCGGCTCCACCGTCACATCGAGCGGTGCCCGGTCTGCGCCGAGCGGAAGCGCCGCGAGCTGGCACCCGCGCTGCTGCTCGGCCTGGCGCCGCTGGCCGCGCTGTCGAGCGCGGCCATGCCCGCGGGGCTACGCGCGCACGTGCTCAAGCTGGCCAGCAGCGACACGCCCGAGGCCGTCGCGCACCGGGCCATCGTGGCGCAGCACACGGCGTTGTTCGGACACACGGGGTTCCCGAAGCCGCTGGACCCGCCGAAGCCACCACCCTGGTGGCGCACCCGGCAGGGGCAGGTCACCGCGGGCGGCGTGGCGGCGGCCGCGGTCGCCGCCGCCGTGATCGGCGTGGCACTGGCCAGCGGCGGCCCGGGGAACCACGCTGGGCAGGCGGCCCTCGCCCGGGGAGCGGCGCCCGGCAGCACCGGCACGGTGTCGGGCAGCGGGCCGCCCACGCAGAGCCCGCGGCCGCAGCCAACCGCATCGGCGGGTGCGGTGGTGCCGAGTTCGCCCGGCCCCGTGGTCTCCGTCGCGCCGTCGGGACCGGCGAGCGGCACGGTCGGCGCCGTCGCATCGTCGGGCTCGCCCAGCGCCTCGCGTTCGGCGAAGAGCAGTGCGCCCGCGTCGCCGGGGCTGACCCCGTCTCCCGAGCCGTCGTCGTCTGGCGTGACCATGGGCCCGAACTCGCCCGCCGCCACCACCAGCACCCCCGCCACCACTCCCCCGCCCTCGTCCTCGTCACCGCCCCCTAGCCCGGGCACGCTGGGTGTGAGCCCCACGTCGATCCTGCTGAGCGTCGGCAGCTCCGCCACCCTGACCCTGACGGCGTCGAACGGCCCGGTGAGCTGGTCCGTCACGGAGTCGCAGGGCCTGATCGGCGGCCTGACCGTGTCACCGTCGTCCGGCACGCTGGCCTCCGGCTCCAGCACGACCGTAACCGTGAGCGCCAGCAACCTGCTCACCGTGGGCGGGCAGCTCACCGTGCAGCCCGGCGGGATCACCGTCACGGTCGTGCTGAGCCTCAATCTCGGCGTGCCCGCACCGGGTCCGGGGGGTCGGGTGCCGTGACATCCTGCGGTGTGTTCGGCCCAGCGGGGCCGGGACCATCCAAGGGTTGTTCATCCTCGTGGCTCCTCACCTGATGGCGCCGGGGATACGCTTCGGTCGTGGATCGCTGGCCGGAACTGGAGGAGACCGAGGGATCGGAACCGACGCGGCGGTCGACGCTGATTACTGTCGGCGTGGTATGTGCGTTGATGGCTGCCGTCGTGGGCTGGGTGGTCTGGTGGTTCCGTCATCCCGCGGTAGACCAGGCGCAGGCCCGGGCGATGCAGCCAGTTATTGAGGCGTACCTGCACGAGCACGGTGGGCAGCTCGGGTTTGGCGGGTCCTTGGACTCGCGGCTCAAGCCGGAGGTGTTCTGCGACGCGGGCATCATCGAGATCAGGCCGGATGGCCCACGGTGGCGCGTCGGCATGATGCTGAACTGTGGTGAGTTCGCTCGCCGTGGCAGCACGTTGATCGAGGGTAGCTCTGGTTATCCCAGCATCGGTGAGGTGATGGTGCTTTCCGGCTCTCCCGGGCACTACCGGGTACTGTCCCTGGATCTAGGGCCACCCGGCTACGATCCGGCGTGGGTCCACCAGAATTTCTCGTCCCTGGCCGCTAGGTGGTTGCTGAGCACCTACCCGCCGACTGCGCCTGACCCAATCGGCCAGGCCTGCCAGGCGTTTGGCTTCCCGGCGGGTACCACTGCCGTCCAGCAGTAGCGGCTAGCCCAGCTGGCCTTGTTCTTGGGCGTAACGGGCCGGACGGCATCAGCTGGGACGGCCCGGCTGAGGGTATGCGGCCCAGGGCGCGTGAGCCGTGGCGCGCTCGGCCTGCGCCCGCAGGGCCTGGACGGCGCGGGCCGGGTCGTCGGAGCCGTATACGGCCGAGCCAGCCACGAACACATCGGCTCCGGCCTCCGCGCACCGTTCGATGGTCTCGTCGCTGACTCCCCCGTCGACTTGGAGCCAGACGGCGGTGCCGTGCTCGGCGATCAGCGAACGCGCGCGGCGCAGCTTAGGCAGCACCATGTCCAGGAAGTGCTGCCCGCCGAAACCCGGTTCCACCGTCATCAGCAGGAGCATGTCGACCTCGGACAGCAGGTCCTCGCAAGACTCGACGGGCGTGCCGGGGTTCACGGCGAGCCCGGAGCGGGCGCCCGCGGCGCGGATGGCGCGCAGCGTCCGCACTGGGGACTGCGCCGCCTCGACGTGGATCGTGACGTTGCCGGCGCCGGCCTCGGCATAGCCCGGCGCCCACCGGTCCGGCTCCTCGATCATCAGGTGACAGTCGAGGGGCAGCCTGGCGTGCTTGAGCAGCGACTCGACCACGGGCAGGCCGAGGGTGAGGTTCGGGACGAAGTGGTTGTCCATGACATCCACGTGCAGCCAGTCCGCAACGGCGGCGACCGCGGCGGCCTCATCGGCGAGGCGGGCGAAATCCGCTGACAGGATGCTCGGCGAGATCTGAACGGCCATGATAAGGCCGAGTGTAGAGTGCGGGAATGGGGCCGGGGACGCGGGGATCGGGAATGTCGTACCTGGCGGGTATGGTTCGATACTGAGTTCGACAATGAACCTACCTGGAGGTTGCTAATGCCGTCAGAACCGCCCAGCGCGCTCCTTGACCGGGTGCGCAAGCTGCTGGCGAAGGCCGAGGCCGAGGGGGTCACCCCGCCGGAGGCCGAGGCGCTCACCGCGAAGGCCGCCGAGCTAATGGCCCGCTACGGGATCGACCGGGCCCGGCTGGCCGCCGCTCGCCCGGACACGGACCGGCCGGACAGCCGCATCATCGACATCGACAACCCGTGGGCCCAGGTCCGGGCCCACCTGCTGGCCGGGCTGGCGGGCGCCATGCGGTGCCAGTGCGTCATCCTGCACACCAGCCGGCCGGGGACGCGCATTCACGTGTTCGGCTACGCCTCGGACCTGGAACGGGCCGACATCCTCTACACCTCGCTGCTGCTGCAGATGGCCCGCGGCCTGACCGTAGCGGTCGTACCCGCCGGGGTCCGTAGCCCGCGGGCCTGGCGGCGGAGCTGGCTGCTCGGCTTCGTCAGCGCCGTCATCGCGCGGGTGCGGTCGGCCGAGGACCGCGCCGCCACTACCGCCGAGGGGGAAGCTCGCTCTGGTCCGAGCACCGCGCTGGTCCTCGCGGACCGGGCGGTCGTCATCCGCAGGAACCTGGAGCAGGCCTACCCCATTACGCGGAAGACCCGGATCACCTACAGCGGCCGGGGCTACGGCGCCGGCTTCGCCCAGGGCCAGCGGGCCGACATCGGCAACGCCCGGCTGGGGCAGACCAAGGCGCTCACCCGCGCCTGAGCAGGGCTAGGAAGATCGCATCGGTCCCGTGCCGATGCGGCCAGAACTGAGCGAACTGGGCCCAGCGGGGATCGGATCCGGGTTGCGGGACGGTCTGCGGGGTCTCGGGTTCGGAGACTCGCAGGCCGGGGACTTCGGCTAGGACGGCGGGGGCGTCCAGGATGGTGACGTCGGCGCGCTGGTCGGCGACCGCGGTGACGACCTCGCGGGTCTCGGCCACGTGCGGGGAGCACGTCACGTAGGCGACTACGCCCCCCGGACGGACTGAATCCAGGGCTGCGTTCAACAGCCCGCGCTGGAGGCGAGCCAGGTCGAGCACGCCCTCCGGGGTCTTACGCCACCTGGCCTCGGGACGCCGGCGCAGCGAGCCCAGGCCGGAACAGGGGACGTCGGCCAGCACGCGATCGAAGGTGCCCGGCGGCCATGGAACGTGGAGCCCGTCGGCCACGACGACGGCACTGTCGTTCGCGTGGTCGGGCCGGGTGCGCCGGAGGGCGCGCAGGACCTTCCTGGCGCGGTGGGGGCGGAGGTCGGAGGCGACCAGGCGGGCCCCTCGCGTCGCGGCGAGGCCGGCTAGCAGGCGCGCCTTGCCGCCCGGACCCGCGCACAGGTCGAGCCAGAGCCGGTCCTGGCTCGCGGCGCCGGCCGGTTCGGCACGATCCTGACTCGCGGCGTCGGCCGACTCGACGCGGGTCAGCGCCAGGGCGGCCAGCTGGCTGGCCTCGTCCTGGACGGCGGCCTGGCCCGAGGCGATCAGCGGCGCTGGGTCGCCGCCGGTCAGGCGCAGGCCGTACGGTGACCACTGCGTCCGCTCGGCAGCCTGACCCGGCTCCGGGAGATCGGAAGGTTCTTGGGTGACCGCGAGCACCACGTCCGGCCGGACGTTGCCGGCCGCGAGGGCGTCCTCGAGCTCGGCGTCGGCGGCGTCGCCGAGGGCTTCGCGAAACGCGTCGACGATCCAGCGCGGGTAGCTGTGGCGGACGGCGAGGTACCCGGACGGGTCCTGAGCGCGGTCAGGGGCGACGATCGCCATCCAGGCCTCTAGGTCGCGGGTCGCGACGCGGCGCAGCACGGCGTTGACGAAGCCGGACGGACGTGGGCCGCACACGTCCTTGACCAGGTCAACCGAGGTAGCTACGGCGGCGTGGTGGCCGACCCTGGTGGCCAGGAGCTGGTGCGCGCCGAGCCGGAGGACGTCCTGGACTGGCGGGTCCAGCTGGTCGCGGTCGCTGCAGGCGGCCAGGATCGCGTCGTAGGTGCCGCGGCCGCGCAGGGTACCGTAGGTCAGCTCGGTCGCGAAGGCCGCGTCGCGGCCGGTCAGGCCGCGCTCGGCGAGCAGGGCCGGGAGCAGCAGGTTGGCGTAGGAGTCCCGGTCCGTTACGGCGCGCAGGACGTCGTAGGCGGCGCGGCGAGCCGGATCGGCGCGGAACGAGGCGGCGCGTGAGCCGCCCGCGCGATTCGCCCGGGCACGCCGCGGCTGCTGCCGGGCCACGTCAGCCGAGCCGGACGAGGCCGACTGACGCCGGGGCCTGCCAGCCGAGCCGGTCGGGATGGCCGGATGCCGGGCCTGGTCAGCCGGGCTGGGCGCGGGCGTCGGGTTCTGGGCTACGTCGGCCGAGCCGGGCCGGGCCTTCGGATGCCTGGGCATGTCAGCCGAGCCGGATCGGGCCGTCGGAGCGTAGGCCGCGAGCCCAGTCGGCTGCGGCCATCCGGCGCTTGCCCTCGGCCTGCACGTCGCCCAGGCGGACCGGGCGGGAGCCGGTCCCCGCGTAGACGGCGTGCCGGTCGACCAGTAGCTCGCCGGGGGCGGGGGCCGGGCCCGACGGCGGGTCGGCGATGGAGACGGGCCCGAGCTTGAGCCGGGCGCCCTCGTGATCCGTCCAGGCTCCGGGGTCGGGCGTGCAGGCGCGGATCAGCCGGTCGATCGCGAGGGCGGGTAGCTTCCAGTCCACCCGCGCGTCGGCGACGGTGATCTTCGGAGCGAAGCTGACGCCCTCGGCGGGCTGCGGGATCGCGGTCAGCGTCCCGGCCTCGATCCCGTCCAGCGTCGCGACGAGCAGCTCCGCACCGGAGTGGGCCAGGCGTGCAAGCAGGTCGCCGCTCGTGTCACGGGGCCGGACTGACTCGGTGAGCACCCCGTAGACCGGGCCCGCGTCCAGCTCGGCGACGACCTGGAAGGTGCTGGCACCGGTCACGTCGTCGCCGTGCATGATGGCGTGTTGCACCGGCGCGGCCCCGCGCCAGGCGGGGAGCACGGAGAAGTGCAGGTTGACCCAGCCGTACCGCGGGATGTCGAGTGCCGACTGCGGGATCAGCGCGCCGTAGGCGACCATCGGGCAGCAGTCGGGGGCGATCTCGCGCAGGCGCTCCTGGAACGCGGGGTCGCGCGCCCGGGCCGGGGCGAGCACCTCCAGGCCTGCCTCGGCGGCTCGCTGGGCCACCGGGCTCGACTCCACCTTCCGGCCGCGCCCTGCGGGAGCGTCGGGACGCGTCACCACGGCGACGACGTCGTGCCGTGAGGTCAGCAGCGCGTCAAACGATGGCACCGCGGTCTGCGGGGTACCCGTGAAGACCAGCCGCATCGTTCACCACGGCTCCGGGAGCACGAGCATGTCAGAAGGCCCGGCCGAGCGTCTCGTGCGGGGACACCTTGACCCTGGGGATGGGGTCGGCCCACCATTCGGCCTCGCGGATCGCCTTCATCGCCAGCTTTTGCTGGGCCCGGTCCATCCGGTCGATGAACAGGATGCCGTCCAGGTGGTCCGTCTCGTGCTGGATGCAGCGGGCCAGCAGGTCGGTGCCCTCGATCGTGACCGGGTCCCCGTACATGTTGAAGCCCTTGGCGATGACCCGGTACGCGCGCTTGACGGGGTACGAAAGCCCGGGGAAGGACAGGCAGCCCTCCTCGCCATCGTCCTCCTCGTCCTTCGACAGATCGAGCGAGGGGTTGATCAGGTGCCCCGCCTCGTCGTCGTCCACGTGGTAGGTGAACACCCGAAGGCCGACCCCGATCTGCGGCGCGGCCAGGCCGAGGCCGGGCGCGTCGAGCATGGTGTCGGTGAGGTCCTTGACGAGCCTGCGGAGCTCGGCGTCGAAGTCGCGGACTGGCTCGGCCGGGGTGCGAAGCACCGGGTCACCGAACAGACGGATCGGCTTGACGCTCACGAAACCTCCTGGACACCTAACAGCGAGCAGCCGGTTACGTGCCGCCGCACTCCCATTCTAGCCGTCACGCCACCTCGGCCGGGTCGAGCTGGACGCGGACCGCGGCGCCCTCCTTGCGGGCGCTGCGCTGCGCTTGCGCCGCGTGCAACGCTCGCGCCAGGTCGAGGCCGGCGGACCGCGGCACCCTGATCAGCGCGCGCTCCTGCGGCTCGGAATCGGGGCCTGAGTCCGGCCCGGCGCGGCCGGGGGCGGGCGTCTCCGCGGGCACTGGTCCCAGCACCTCGGCCTGCTCGGGGAGCCCGGCCGAGGCGACGAAGTCGGCCACGGCGGAGGCGGGCCCGGTGACGGCGGCCATCCGCACCGCGGGCGGGAAGCCGAGCTGGGCTCGTTCGGCCAGCTCGCGTTCGGAGAAGGTGACCGGATCCCAGCGGATGAGGGCCTGGACCGCGGGGAGGGCCGCATCGGCCAGCACCACCACCGGTGCGCCGGGCCTGGCGAGCGCGGCGGCGTTCAGCCACCGGCGCAGCGTCTCCTCGGTGGCGCGCAGGCTGGGCCGGCCGAGCAGGGCCCAGCCGTCCAGGAGCAGGGCGGCGGCGTAGCCCCCGGCGGCCAGGGGTTCGGCACCGGGAGTGGCGATGACCAGGGCGGGCTCGGCGGATACTTCGGCCAGGACGTGCTCACCGCCCGAGGTGCGGACGGGGATCCCCGGGAAGGCGCGGCCGAGTTCTTCCGCGGTCCGCGCCGCGCCGGTGACGATCGCGCGCAGGCGGTCGGATCCGCACCGCGGGCACGCCCAGTCCGTGGCCAGGGCCCCGCACCAGCGGCAGCCCGGGATCTCGTTCGAGCCGCCGATCTGCAGCGGCCCGCTGCACACGGCGCACCTGGCCTGCGCGCGGCACCGGGCACACGCGATCGCGGCCAGGTATCCGCGCCGCGGGACCTGGACGAGCACCGGCCCGCCCGCCAGGGCGCCTACCGGCCGAGCATTGGCCTCGTTGGGCCGAGCATTGGCCTCGTTCGGCCGGCCGCTGGCCCGGTCCGGCCGACCGCTGGCCCCGTCTGCCGGGGTGCCGGCCCGGTCCGATTGGCCGCTGGCCCCGTCCGCCGGGGTGCTGCGTGTGCCGGGCCCCGGGGTGGGGCGGGCATTTCCCGATAGGGCGGTCCGGGCGTTGCGTAGCGCGAGGCTCGGCAGGCGCGCGGTCATGGCCGCGGCGTCCCGGGCTAGCTCGGCCTCGTCGGGCGCGGCCCGGACCTGCGGCATCACCTGCCGGAGGGCGTCCGGGCGGCCGGTCAGCGGGCGCGCCCACCCGGCCGCGACCAGCTGGGTCAGTTCGGTGGTGCGGGCGAAGCCGCCGATCAGGGCGGCCGCCCCCATCCGGTGCGCGCGCAGCGCGAGGACCTCACGGGCGTGCGGGTACGGGGCGCGGGGTTCGGCGTGCAGGTCGTCGCCGTCGTCCCAGAGGACCACGAGGCCGAGCTGGCAGACCGGGGCGAACATCGCGGCCCGGGTGCCCGCCACCACCCGGACGAGCCCGCGGCGCACGGCCAGCCAGCGGCGGTAGCGTTCGGCCGGGCCGAGGTCGGCGGTCAGGCTGACGTGGCCTCCGTGCTCGACACCCTGGAGGGCCTCATCGACGCGGGCCAGGTCCCTGGCGTCGGGGACGACGATGACGGTGCCGCGGCCCGCGGCCGCGGTGGTCGCGGCGGCGATGGCGATCTCGGCCGGCCAGTCGGGGCCGGGGAGGGCCGACCAGGCGGCCCGGACCGGACGGCCTTCGGCTCAGCGCGGCAGGAACGCTTGCCCGGCCGGGTAGCGGATCCAGGAGCCGGGCTCCGGGTCCTCCGGGGACGGTCCGGCTGGTCGGGGTGGCCGGGGTGCTCCGGATCCGGTGGGGGGGCCTGCGGGGCCTCGCGCTCGGCGGTGGCGTGGCGGGGCGGGATGGCCAGCCTGAGGACGTCGGCGAGAGTGCCCGCGTAGCGGTCGGCCACGGCCCGGGCCAGGTCGAAGATCTCGGGGGTGAGGACGGGCTCGGGCGAGGTTACCCGCTCCAGCCGGGCCAGTTTGCCCTGGTGCTCGCTGGAGTCGGTCCGGTCTAGCAGGTAGCCGTCGACGAGCTGCCCGGCGAACCTGACCCGGACCCGGCAGCCCGGCACGGCCGTATCGTCCATGCTGGCCGGGACCAGGTAGTCGAAGGGGCGGTCGAGGTGGGCCAGGGAGATGTCCACCGCCACCCGCGCAACCGGGAGGCGCGCGCTGATCGACTGGTCCTTGGGCCCCTTAGCCACGCTTGAAGTCCTATCAGAACCCGACCGGCGTGCGACCCGGCCTCCGAGGGGGACGGGGAGGGGAACCACCGCTCGTTCGGGATAAGAATGAAAAGTAGTTTCCGGGGCGTGTCACAGGCCCGCGGCGCCGCGGAGCTGGTCGGCGCGGTCGGCGCGCTCCCAGGAGAAGTCGGGCTCGCTGCGGCCGAAGTGCCCGTACGCCGCGGTCTGCGCGTAGATCGGGCGGAGCAGGTCCAGCGCGGCGATGATCGCGCGCGGCCGCAGGTCGAAGACCTGCATGACCGCGTCCTGGATGCGCTCCACGGGGACCGTCTCGGTGCCGAAGCACTCCACGAAGAGCCCGACCGGCATCGCCTTGCCGATGGCGTACGCCACCTGGGCCTCGCACCGGTCCGCCAGCCCGGCCGCGACCACGTTCTTGGCCACCCACCGCATCGCGTAGGCGGCGCTCCGGTCGACCTTCGACGGGTCCTTGCCGGAGAACGCCCCTCCCCCGTGCCTGGCCATGCCGCCGTAGGTGTCGATGATGATCTTGCGTCCGGTGAGTCCGGCGTCGCCCATCGGGCCGCCGATCTCGAACCGGCCGGTGGGGTTGACGAGCAGGCGGTAGCCGCTGGTCTCGATGCCCGCGTCGGCCAGGACGGGCTCGACCACGTAGTCCTTGATGTCGGGGGCCAGCAGTTCCTTGAGGTTGATGTCGGGCGCGTGCTGCGTCGAGACCACCACGGTGTCCAGGCGGACGGGCGTGTCGCCCACGTACTCGATGGTCACCTGGGTCTTGCCGTCCGGGCGCAGGTAGGGGACGGTGCCGGCGCGGCGGACTTCGGCGAGCTGCCTGGCCAGCCGGTGCGCGAGCATGATCGGCAGCGGCATGAGCTCGGGGGTGTCACGGCACGCGTAGCCGAACATCAGCCCCTGGTCGCCGGCGCCCTGCCGGTCGAACTCGTCGGTACCCTCGCCCTCGCGGTACTCGAACGCGTCGTTGACGCCCTGGGCGATGTCCGGGGACTGGGAGCCGATCGAGACCGAGACGCCGCAGGATGCCCCGTCGTAGCCCTTGGCCGAGGAGTCGTAGCCGATCTCCAGGATCTTGTCCCTGATGATGCCGGGAATGTCGACATAGGTCTGGGTGGTGACCTCGCCCGCGACGTGCACCTGGCCGGTCGTGATCAGCGTTTCGACCGCGACCCGGCTGCCTGGGTCGTCCTTGATCATCGCGTCCAGGATGACGTCACTGATCTGGTCGGCCATCTTGTCGGGATGACCCTCCGTGACCGACTCGGAAGTGAACAGGCGGCGCGCCACGTCGTTTCTCCTCGTAATTTGGGATTTCCGTGAGTTTACCGGGTGACGGTTGCAGCTGGTGGCCGGGTGAGCTGGCGCGTTGGCGCTAGCCGAGACGCTGGGCCACCAGGTCCCATACGACGTCGGCCAGCGCTTCCTTGGGCCCGCGCGGGATGGTGGTGACCGTCCCGTCCGCCCCGTAGACCACCGCCTCGTTGTCGGGGGTCCCGAAGCCGAGCCCGCTTCCCACGGGGTTGACGACGAGCAGGTCACACCCCTTCCTGGCCAGTTTGGCCTGGGCCGCCTGCGCCGAGGTGTCCGTCTCGGCGGCGAACCCGACCAGGACCTGGCGGTTCTGGGTGGTCTGGCCGGTCTGGGGTTGGCCTTGGGCTTGGGCTTGGGCTTGGCCTTGGGCTGCGGCACGGGCTTGGGCGCGGAGGGCGGCCAGCCCGGCCAGGACGTCCGGGTTCTCGGTCAGGCGCAGCGGCTCGGGCGGCTGGCCGTCCTTCTTGAGCTTCGCGTCGCTGCGGGCCTCGGGGCGGTAATCCGCCACCGCGGCCGCCATGACGATCGCGTCAGCGCCGGGCGCGGCGGAGTTCACGGCGTCCTGCATGTCCCGCGCGGAGACGACCCGGGTGACCTTGACCCCCGCGGGATCGGGCAGGGTGACGTTGGCCGCGACGACGGTGACTTCGGCGCCCCGGGCGACGGCCGTTCGGGCGAGGGCGTACCCCTGCGTTCCCGTTGACCAGTTGCCGATGAACCGGACCGGGTCGATCTCTTCCCTGGTGCCGCCCGCGGAGATGACGACGCGGCGGCCTTTCAGATCCTGTCGTAGGCCGCCGGTCAGCAGGCGGACGGCGACGGCGAAGATCTCGGCGGGTTCGGGCAGCCGTCCGGGGCCGCTGTCCGCGCCGGTGAGCCGGCCGACGGCCGGGTCGAGCACGATGGCCCCGCGGCTGCGCAGCAGCGCCACGTTCGCCTGGGTCGCGGGGTGCTCCCACATCTCGGTGTGCATGGCCGGCGCGTACAGGACCGGGCACCTGGCGGTCAGCAGCGTCGCGGTCAGCAGGTCCCCGGCCATTCCGGCCGCAGCGCGGGCCATCAGGTCGGCGGTCGCGGGGGCGACCAGGACCAGGTCGGCGGACTGGCCAAGCCGGACGTGCGGCACCTCGGCGACGCCGGTCCAGACGTCGGTCGTGACGGGCTCGCCGGACAGGGCGGACCAGGTCGCCTCGCCGACGAAACGGAGCGCGTCGGGGGTCGGGATAACCCGGACGCGGTAACCGGATTCGGTGAGCAGCCTGAGGAGCTCGCAGCACTTGTACGCCGCGATGCCGGCGCCGACGCCGAGGACGACGCGGGCCGACATGCCTGAGCTTGGCTTCCCGGGCTTTCCGGTCAGCCTTCCGTCGCCTCGACGGAGAGCAGGTGTTCCTTGATCTCGCGCAGCGAGATGGACAGCGGCTTCTCCTGGCTGCGGGTCTCCACTAGCGGGCCGACGTACTCCAGCAGCCCTTCGCCCAGCTGCGAGTAGTAAGCGTTGATCTGCCGTGCGCGCTTCGCGGCCATGATCACCAGCCGGTACTTGCTGTCCACGACTTCGAGAAGCTCGTCGATCGGCGGGTTGATGATCCCGGCGGCGCCCTGAGTCCCTGCCACGTTCTGCCTTCCGTAGGTCACTGCTCCGTCAAGGCTACCAGCTGGCGGCATACGTCCTGGACGGATGTGTTGACCAGCGTGATATCGAACTCATCGGCGGCCGCGAGCTCCTCCTTGGCCGCCGCGAGCCTGCGTTCGAGCACCTCGGGCGGCTCCGTGCCGCGGCCGGTGAGCCTGCGCACGAGCTCGTCCCAGGACGGCGGGGCCAGGAACACCAGGCGAGCCTCGGGCTCCGCCTTCCTGACCTGCCGCGCCCCGGCCACGTCGATCTCGAGCAGGCAGGACACCCCGGCGTCGAGTTTCTCTTTGAGTGGCGCGCGGGGCGTGCCGTACCTGTGGCCGGAAAAGCGCGCCCACTCAAGGAGCGCGCCTTCGGCCACCAGTCGGTCGAACTCGCCGTCGTCGACGAAGTGATAGTGGCGCCCGTCCACTTCCCCGGGACGGGGACGCCGCGTCGTGACCGAGACGGAGATCCAGATCTGAGGGGCAGACTTGGCGAGTTCGGCGACGACCGTGCTCTTCCCGACCCCGGAGGGCCCGGAGAGCACGGTCAGTCGCGAATGCACCGTGGTCGCAACCGCGGCACCGCCGGGGCCTGGCTCCCGCCCGCTATGCGGTTCAGATATCGGCACCGAACTCTTGCTCAAGCGCGGCCCGCTGGTTGGTACCCAACCCGCGGACGCGGCGCGATTCCGCTATGCCAAGCCTTTCCATGATCTGCTTGGCCCTGACCTTGCCCACGCCGGGCAGAGATTCAAGCAGAGCCGAGACCTTCATCTTGCCAATGATGTCATCGTGTGCGCCTTCCTTGATGACATCGGACAAGGTCGTGGCCCCGCGCTTGAGGCGGTTCTTCACCTCGGCGCGTTCTTTGCGTGCACGGGCTGCCTTCTCCAGGGCAGCCGCACGCTCTGCAGGAGTGAGGGGAGGAAGAGCCACTCGGGGTCACCTCGGGTTTCGTTGGGAAAATTGTTTGTCGGGAGGGGAAACTAGCCAATCACGTACCCTTTCGGCAACGCAAACCCCCGTTTACGTCGTCACAATTTTAAATATATTACTCTTTGTAAGAGAGAGATTACTCAGAGTTACATCTGCCCAGGTTATACGCTCGGCGGCGGGTCTGTCCTTTCGATATTCCGCCGCTACGGTGCAGGACACCAGGGTATGCCATCTGCCCGAGGCCGGTTCGTCGACGGGTCCGGCGCGTCGTGGATTCGGCTGATATTTCGGCCACGCCGCCCCGGGTTCCCGGCGAGCTTTCCCATGGCGCTTATCTGGCTTCGCCGCGGCCCGGGCGTCGCTGATCCGGCTTCGCTGCGGCCCGGGCTTGGTGCCGCCGACCTCGGCCGTGCTGGGTCGTTCAGCCCTGAATTTCAAGTTTCAAGATGATCGAGTGATTGTTGTGGTGCCGTGGAGCTTTTATGGCTTTTACGGTCTTCGTGGGCTTTTGTAGGCTTTTAGGGGTAGCTCGGGGGGCGTAGGAGACTTAGGCGTACTTGGGGCCTGCTGAGCTTCCTGACATCTTACTCGCTGCGTGAGCTGAGCGTCACCCCATGTCACATCACGGCTGTCCTGGGCGTTTGCCGGATCCTGCGGCGGGGTCCTGGGACGGGTGTTGTTGTCGGGGCCCCTGGGGCGAGGTGCTGGGGTGCCGGGGCGGCGCCCGTTAGGGCGTGTCGCGCTAAGGGGTCTGGGGTCGGAGCCGGCGCAGCGAGGCGGCGATAGCCGCCGCTGCGGCTCCCGGATCGGGCGCACTCGTGATCGGCCTCCCGATCACGAGCAGGTCCGCGCCGGCCAGCAGGGCCTCCTCGGGCGTGGCCACCCGGGCCTGGTCGTGGGCCTCGGTCCCGGCCGGGCGCACGCCGGGCGTGATGAGCGTCACGCCCGGCCCGACCTCGGACCTGACCGCGGAGACCTCGCGCGGCGAGCAGACCAGGCCCCGCGCGCCGGACTCCACCGAGAGCGCGGCCAGCCGCCGCACCGCGTCGGACACCGGCCCCGCCAGGCCGATGCGGCCGAGGTCGTCGTCGTCCAGCGACGTCAGCACCGTGACGGCCGCGACCAGCGTGTCTGGCGCGGCCTCGACGGCCGCGCGGATCACGTCCGGGCCGCCCGCCGCGTGCACGGTGAGCACGTCGGGCCGGAGCCTGGCGACGGCGCGGGCGGCACCGCGCACCGTAGCCGGGATGTCGTGCAGCTTGAGGTCGAGGAACACGGCCACGCGGCTGGCGCCGCGCACCGTGGCGACCACCTGCGGCCCGTACCGGAGGTACAGCTCAAGCCCGACCTTGACCGTGCTCACGTGCGGCGTCACCATTGCCGCCCACCGCGCGGCCGTTTCCAGGTCGGGCGCGTCGAGGGCCACCGCCACCGGCGCCGGATTGCTCACGGCCACTCCTCCGAACGCGTCGCTCGCGCTGTGTCGCGTGGCGCCGCCGCTTGACGATACCGCGCCCGCTACCCCCACCGGGTCGCGCCGCGGGTGAGCCGGCCGTGGGCCCCGTACGCCCCGGGCGCCCCGTAGGCGCCGTGGGCCCCGGCCCCGTGGGCCGCATGGGCCTGGCCGATGACGTCGGCCGCCCGGTCGGCGCCGATGACGGCCAGTTCCTCCTCCAGCTCGCGCAGGACGCGCGAGCAGGCCGACGGGTCGTGCACGATCGCCGTGCCCACCCCGACCGCCGAGGCGCCCGCGAGCATCAGCTCGAGTGCGTCGCGACCGCTGCGCACGCCGCCCGTCCCGATGATCGGCACGTCGGGGAAGGCCTCCCGGACCTGCCAGATACACCGCACCGCGACCGGCCTGATCGCCGGGCCGGACAGTCCGCCGTACGTCCCGGCGAGCGCCGGGCGCACCGTTTCCAGGTCGATGGCCATGCCGAGCAGCACGTTGATCAGCGACAGCCCGTCCGCGCCCGCCGTGACGCAGGCCCCGGCCACGGCCACGATGTCGGTCACGTCCGCCGACAGCTTGGCGAACACCGGGATGTCGGGCCGCAGGCCGGCGCGGACGGCCGCGACGACCTGCCCGGCCGTCCCCGGGTCAAAGGCAAACGGGCGGCCGGTTTCCTCGGCGTTCGGGCAAGAAAGATTTACCTCGACGGCGGACACCCCGGCCGCGTCGGACAGCCGCGCGGCGAGCGCGCCGTACTCGCGGATCGTCTGGCCCGCGACCGACACGATCACCCGCGCCCCGTGCGACAGCAGCCACGGCAGGTCGCGCTGGAGGAACGCGTCGATGCCCGGGCCCTGCAGGCCGATGGAGTTCAGCAGTCCGCTGGGCGTCTCGGCCAGCCGCGGCGCGGGGTTACCCGTCCGCGGCTCGGTCATGATCGACTTGCTGATGATCGCCCCGACCCGGGCGACGTCCATGAAGTAGGACAGTTCGCGCCCGGCGCCCGCGCAGCCCGCCGCGGCGAGCACCGGGTTGGGCAGCTCCAGCTGGCCGAGCTTGGACCGCAGGTCAGTCGGCATGCGGGCGCTCCTCAGCCGGCATGGCGGGATTCTGCGCTCGGCGCGGATCCGACTGATCGTTCCGGCGCAGGCTTCCAGCCGGGGGCGCCCAGGGCGTCGAACGGGATCGTGCCCATGTCATCCCAGCGGACCAGATCGGCGCGGAACACCGGCCCGTCCACGCACGAGCGCACGATCCGCGTGATCCCGTCGTTGCCGGTCACCGGGAGCACGCACCCCATGCAGACCCCGGTCCCGCAGGCCATGGCGACGTCGACCGACGCCTGCACCGGGATGTCGTACCGGGCGGCGAGCGCCGTGACCGCGCGCAGGTCGGGCACGGGCGCGGACGCGTAGATGACCTCGGTGCGGGCCTCGCGGATGACCTGCTCCAGCATCTCGCTGACCGTGCCGCGCGCGCCCAGCGAGCCGTCGGAGGTGGCCACCGTGGCGCTGCGCCCGGTCCGCCTCGCGGTCAGCGCGCCGAACACGCGGTCCGCGCTCGCCCCGCCGAGCAGGAAGTCCACGCTGCAGGCGCGCTCGCGCAACCGCGCGGCCAGCGCGAACAGCGGCGCGCTGCCGTACCCGACGCCGACCAGCAGGCACTGGGACGGGCTCCTGGGCACCGGGAACGGCCGGCCGAGCGGCCCCACCACGTCCAGGGTGTCCCTGGCGTGCAGCGAGGCCAGCCACCTGGTCCCCGGGCCCCGCGCCTCGAACACGAACTCCACCGTGCCGCCGTGATCCGGGCGGACGTCGTGCACGGTGAACGCCCGCCGCCCCAGCATGGAGGTTTCCTGGCCGCCGACGGCCAGCGTGATGAACTGGCCGGCCCTGAACTTGGCCGCGACGGCCGGGGCGACCAGGGTGAGCGCGTGGTACGCGTCGACGCGCCGCACCGTCAGCACGGTGGCGCGGACCTGGACCGGCGCCATTAGGTGCCGGCCCGGGGAGGTTCCCCTTTGAGCAGCGCCGCGTGCTCCTGCAGCGACCGCACGCCCACCTCGCCGCGGATGATCGCCTCGATGCCCTGCACGGCGGCGGCGAGGCCGGCCGCGGTGGTGACGCACGGGATGCCGCGGCGGACCGCGGCGGTCCGGATCTCGTAGCCGTCAAGCCGGGGACCCGACTGCCCCGGGCTGCCGAACGGCGTGTTCACGATCAGGTCCACCTCCCCGGCCAGGATCCGCGTCACCACGGTCGGCTCGCCGTCGGGACCGGGGCCGTCGCCGTGCTTTCGCACGATCTTGGCACGAACCCCGTTGCGCCGCAGCACCTCCGCGGTTCCCTCGGTGGCCCAGATCTCGAAACCTAGGTCGGCTAGCCGCTTGACCGGGAAGATCATCGACCGCTTGTCCCGGCTGGCCACCGACACGAAGGCCCGGCCCTTCACCGGCAGCGACCCGTACACGGCTGCCTGGGATTTGGCGTAGGCCGTGCCGAACGTCGTGTCGATGCCCATCACCTCGCCGGTCGAGCGCATCTCGGGGCCGAGCACGGTGTCGACGCCGGCCCCGCTCGGGTCGCGGAACCGGCCGAACGGCAGCACCGCTTCCTTCACCGCGACGGGGGCGTCCAGCGGGAGTTCGCCGCCGTCGCCGTGGGGCTGGAGCATGCCCTCGGCGCGGAGTTCGGCGATGGTGCTGCCGAGCATGATCCGCGCGGCGGCCTTGGCCAGCGGGACCGCGGTGGCCTTGGAGACGAACGGCACCGTCCGGCTGGCTCTGGGGTTAGCCTCCAGCACGTACAGCACCCCGGCGGCCATCGCGTACTGGACGTTCAGCAGGCCTCGGACGCCCACGCCGTTGGCGATGGCCTCCGTCGCTTTCCGGATCTGGGCGATCTCGCCGCGGCCGACGGTGATCGGCGGCAGCGCGCAGGCGGAGTCGCCGGAGTGGATGCCGGCCTCCTCGATGTGCTCCATCACGCCGCCGAGGTACAGCTCTTCGCCGTCGTAGAGGGCGTCGACGTCGATCTCGATCGCGTCGTCGAGGAACCTGTCGATGAGGACCGGGTGGCCGGGGCTCACCTCGGTGGCCTTGCTCATGTACGACCGCAGCGTGGCATCGTCGTACACGATCTCCATGCCGCGCCCGCCGAGCACGTACGAGGGTCTTACCAGCACCGGGTACCCGATCTCGCGGGCGATCTGCACCGCCGCGTCCTGACTTGTGGCAGTCCCGTAGCGCGGGGCGGTCAGCCCGGCTTGTTCGAGGACGCGGGCGAACGCGCCGCGGTCCTCGGCCAGGTGGATGGCCTCGGGCGAGGTGCCGACCACGGTTACGCCGGCTGCGGCGAGCGCTCGGGCCAGCCCCAGCGGCGTCTGGCCGCCGAGCTGGACGATCACCCCTTCTACCGGGCCGGTGGCCTGCTCCGCTTTGACGACCTCGAGGACGTCCTCGAGGGTCAGCGGCTCGAAGTACAGCCGGCCCGACGTGTCGTAGTCGGTCGAGACGGTCTCCGGGTTGCAGTTGACCATCACGGTCTCGTAGCCGGCGGCGGCCAGCGCGAACGACGCGTGCACGCAGGCGTAGTCGAACTCGATGCCCTGGCCGATGCGGTTCGGCCCGCTGCCGAGGATGATCACCTTCGGCGTGCTGCCTTCCGGGACCTCGGTCTCGTCGTCGTAGGTCGAGTACAGGTAGGGGGTTCGGGCTTTGAATTCCGCGGCGCAAGTGTCCACCGCGTGGTAGACGGGGCGGACCCCGAGCGCCCAGCGGATCTCGCGGATCACGGTGTCGGTGGTGTTGCGGAGTTCGGCGATCTGGATGTCGGAGAAGCCGGTGCCCTTGGCCGTTTGGAGGGTCTGTCTGTCCAGCGCTTCGGCTTCTTTGATGTGCCTGGCTACGTGCTCGATGTGCTCGATCTGCTCGATGAACCAGGGGTCGATGCCTGTTGCGTCGGCTACGTCTTTCACGCTGGCGCCGGCTCGCAACGCCTGGTGGATCGTGGCCAGCCTGCCGTCGTGTGGGGTGCTGGCGTCTTTTAGCAGGTTCTGTGCGTCCCTTTTCTCGTTCTTCCAGCCGAACGAGGCGTGGTTGCTCTCCAGTGAACGCAGGGCCTTCTGGAGTGCTTCGGGGAAGTTCCGGCCGATGGCCATCGCCTCGCCGACGCTCTTCATGTGGGTGGTGAGCGCGGGATCGGCGCCGGGGAACTTCTCGAAGGCGAACCGCGGCACCTTGACCACCACGTAGTCGAGGGCTGGCTCGAAGCAGGCCGGGGTCTGGCCGGTGATGTCGTTCCCGATCTCGTCGAGCGTGTAGCCGATGGCCAGCCGCGCGGCGATCTTGGCGATCGGGAAGCCGGTGGCCTTGGAGGCCAGCGCGGAGCTGCGCGAGACGCGCGGGTTCATCTCGATCACGACCATGCGGCCGGTGTTCGGCTCGACCGCGAACTGGATGTTGCAGCCGCCGGTGTCCACGCCCACGGCCCGCATGATGGCGATCGCCGTGTCGCGCATCTGCTGGTACTCGCGGTCGGTGAGCGTCATGGCGGGCGCCACGGTGACCGAGTCGCCGGTGTGCACGCCCATCGGGTCGATGTTCTCGATCGAGCAGACGACCACCACGTTGTCCTTGGCGTCGCGCATCAGCTCGAGCTCGAACTCCTTCCAGCCCAGGACGCTCTCCTCTAGCAGGACCTCGTGCGTGGGGCTCGCGTCCAGGCCCGCCCCGGCGATGCGGCGCAGGTCCGCCTCGTCCCTGGCGATGCCGGAACCGGCCCCGCCCAGGGTGAACGAGGGCCGGACTACTACGGGGTAGCCGAGGCCTGGGGTTTGTTCGGTTCCTGCGCCTTCGGCTCCGTTGCCTGTGGCTCCTTCGCCTGGTCCCTCGCCTGCAGCGGCCAGGCACTCGTCCAGGTTGCGGCAGATGCGGCTGGCCGGGACCTCGGCCCCCAGGCCCGTGACGATCTGCTTGAACCGCTCGCGGTCCTCCCCGGCCCTGATCGCGTCGATGTTCGCGCCGATCAGCTCGACGTTGTAGCGCTGCAGGACGCCGGAGTCGTGCAGGGCGACGGCGGCGTTCAGCGCGGTCTGCCCGCCCAGCGTGGGGAGCAGCGCGTCCGGGCGCTGGATCGCGATGACCTTCTCCAGCGTGTCTTGCGTGATTGGCTCGACGTAGGTCGCGTCGGCGAACTCCGGGTCGGTCATGATCGTCGCCGGGTTGGAGTTGACCAGGCTGACCCTGATCCCCTCTTGCTTCAGCACCCGGCAGGCCTGGGTCCCCGAATAGTCGAACTCGCACCCCTGCCCGATGACGATCGGCCCCGACCCGATCACCAGCACCGACCTGAGGTCCTCACGCCGCGGCACGGCACACCCCCGGTCCACCGTTCGCCGCAGCCGTCCCATACGGCATTTTTTTCGGATTGTGCGGCATCTCTCGTGGAAGATTCGAGCTTAGTGGAAGATTCAGGGGTCTATAGTCCCCCAAAACTTCCACAGAACCTGGATCTTCCATGATCTTTCTGGGCTGCGTGCACCAGGAGGCGCTGGCGTACCACGGCGCGCAAACGCACCATTTTGCGGGGAGGATCCGGCGATCTTTCTGGGCTGGCTGCACCGGGACGCGCTTGGGCACCACTGCGCGCATGCGCACCACCGGACGCCGAATGGGGCGCGTTTCTGGGGCGGCAACTGCTTATGGCCGAGCGGCGATGGTCCGGCCCCCTCATCGGGCGCGCTCCAGCAGGGTGCAGAAGCGGTCGAAGTGGTCGGCGGCGTCGTGTGGGCCGGGGGCGGCCTCCGGGTGGTACTGGACGCTGAAGACCGGGCGGTCGAGCAGGCGCAGGCCCTCGACCACGCCATCGTTGAGGTTGACGTGGCTGACCACGGCCGGGCCGTACGGGGTATCGAAGGGCTGGCGGGACCGGGGCGGTACGTGGGACCACGTTGTGGCGTGGCGCGTTTCCGCGGAAACGTCTGGCGCAATTGCGTGGGGCGTTTCCGCGGAAACTCCGGGAGGCGCGGAGGGATGCGGATCGCCAGGCAGGGAGGCCGGCAGGGCGGCGGGGTCCGGCGGATCGCCGGGGAGTGCGGCGGCGAAGCCGTGGTTGTGGCTGGTGATGTAGACCCGGCCGGTGGACAGGTCCATCACCGGCTGGTTCACGCCACGGTGGCCGTAGCGGAGCTTGTAGGTGCTCAGGCCGAGGGCCAGGGCGAGGATCTGGCTGCCCAGGCAGATGCCAAAAGTGGGGACGCCCGCGTCCAGGACCCCGCGCATCGCGTCTACCGCGTAGGTGGCGGCGGCCGGGTCACCGGGGCCGTTGCTGAAGAAGACCCCGTCCGGCGAGGCCGCGAGGATCTGCTCGACCGTTGCGGTGGCCGGGACTACTAGCACCTCGCAGCCCCGGGCCGCGAGGTTACGCGGGGTGGAGGCCTTGATGCCGAGGTCGATGGCCACCACCCGGTACCTGGTCTGGCCTTCAGGCCGGACGGTGTAGGGCTCGGGCGTGCTGACCACGCGGGCCAGGTCGGCCCCGGTCATCTGCGGGCTGGCCAGGACCCGGTCGAGCAGCCGGGCCGGGTCGGTCTCGACCGTGCTGATGGCGGCCCGCATGGCGCCTTGTTCGCGGACCCGCCTGGTCAGCGCCCGGGTGCCGCGGATGGCGATGCCGGGGACGCCTTCGGCGCGGAGGTAGGCGTCCAGGTCGCGGTCGGCCCGCCAGCTGGACGGGACCCTGGCCGGCTCGCGCACCACGTAGCCGCTAACCCAGACTTGCCCGGACTCCGGATCTTCGTCGTTGACGCCGGTGTTGCCGATGTGCGGTGCGGTCATCGCCACGATCTGGCGGCAGTAGGACGGGTCGGTCAGCGTCTCCTGGTAGCCGGTCATGCCGGTGTTGAAGACCATCTCGCCGAAGGCCTCCCCCTCGGCGCCGAAGGCGGTGCCGAGCAGCGTGGTTCCGTCCTCCAGGACCAGCAGGGCATTTTCCCCAGGCACGTCAGGTGAGCTTTCCTTCTAGGACGGTGGGAGTCCCGCGCAGGAAGGTGGCCACCACCCGGCCGGGCAGGTCCATCCCGGCGAACGGCGTGTTGCGGCTCTTGGACGCGCCGGGCCCGGCCGGCTCGGCGGCCGCCGCAGGGTCGTAAAGGGTGAGGTTGGCGGGACCGCCGACGGCGAGCAGGGCGCCGTGCCCGGCTAGCCGCCCGATCCTGGCCGGGCGAACCGACATCCGGTCGGCGACGCCGTGCCAGTCGAGCAGCCCGGTGTCCACCATGGCCAGTTGCACGACGCGAAGTGCGGTCTCCAGCCCGGTCATCCCGAAGGCCGCCTCCGCCCATTCGGTCTCCTTGGCCTCCACCGGGTGCGGGGCGTGGTCGGTGGCCACGCAGTCGATGGTGCCGTCGGCAAGCGCACGCCTGAGCTCGGCTACGTCGGCTGCGGTGCGCAGCGGCGGGTTGACCTTGAACACCGGGTCGTATTCCTCCGCGAGCTGGTCGGTCAGCAGCAGGTGATGCGGTGTGACCTCCGCCGTGACCGGCCAGCCCTTGGATTTCGCCCAGCGGATGATCTCCGCGGATCCGGCCGTGGAGACGTGGCAAATGTGCAGCGCGGAGCCTACGTGGGCGGCGAGCAGGCAGTCCCGCGCGATGATCGCCTCCTCGGCGACCGCAGGCCAGCCCGCCAGGCCGAGCCGGCCCGACATCTCGCCCTCGTTGAGCTGGGCGCCCTCGGTAAGCCTGGGATCCTGCGCGTGCTGGGCGATCACCCCGTCGAAGGCCTTGACGTATTCGAGGGCCCGGCGCATGAGCAGCGAGTCGGCGACGCACTTGCCGTCGTCGGAGAACACGCGGACCCGCGCGGCCGAGTCCGCCATGGTGCCGAGCTCGGCGAGCCTGCTGCCCGCCAGCCCGACCGTGACCGCGCCCACCGGCTGGACATCGCAGTGCCCGGCCGCTCGGCCCAGGCGCCAGACTTGCTCGACCACCCCGGCGGTGTCGGCGACCGGGTCGGTATTGGCCATGGCGTGCACGGCGGTGTAGCCGCCGAGGGCGGCCGCCCTGGTGCCGGTCTCGACGGTCTCCGCGTCCTCGCGGCCCGGCTCGCGCAGGTGGGTGTGCAGGTCGACCAGGCCGGGCAGGGCGATCAGGCCCTCGGCGTCCAGCACGTGGGCGCCGGCGTCACTCAGCCCCGAGCCGATCGCTGCGATCACCCCGTTGCTGAGCAGGATGTTGGTGAACTCGTCCTGCAGGCTGCCGGCCCCGGCGACCATGACGCCCTTGATCAGCCACGGGGCGGCGGGGTCCGTTAGGCGGTCGGGGCCGGGGAGATGGGCGTTCACTGGGCCACCGCCGGGAACTCGGTGCCGCCGAGTAGCAGGTAGAGGACCGCCATCCTGGTGGTGACCCCGTTGGCCACCTGCTCCACGATCGTCGAGCGGACCGAGTCCGCGACGTCAGCGGCGATCTCCACTCCCCGGTTCATGGGTCCCGGGTGCATGACGATCGCGTGGTCCGGCAGCCGGGCCATGCGCGCCGCGTCCAGCCCGTACCTGCGGCTGTACTCGCGCACGCTGGGGAAGTACGCGGCAGTCATCCGCTCCTGCTGGACCCTGAGCATCATGACCACATCGCTCTTGGGCAGCTCGCTGTCCAGGTCGTAGCTCACCGCGCAGGGCCAGCTCTCGACGGCCAGGGGCACGAGCGTGGGCGGGGCGGCCAGGGTCACCTCCGCGCCAAGGGTGCTCAGCAGCAAGACGTTGGACCGGGCGACCCTGCTGTGCAGCACGTCTCCGACGATCGTCACGCGGATGCCGTCGAGTCCGGCTCCGCGGGTGCTGCTCCCCTTGAGCCTGCGCCGGATGGTGAAGGCGTCGAGCAGGGCCTGGGTGGGGTGCTCGTGGGTGCCGTCCCCGGCGTTCACCACGCTGCCCTGCACCCACCCCGCGAGCCGGTGCGCGGCACCGGATGCGCTATGCCGGATGACCACCGCGTCCGAGCCCATGGCCTCCAGGGTCAGCGCGGTGTCCTTCAGGCTCTCCCCCTTGGCGACGCTCGACCCCTTGGCGGAGAAGTTGATCACGTCGGCGGACAGGCGTTTGGCGGCGGCCTCGAAGGAGATCCTGGTCCTGGTCGAGTCCTCGAAGAACAGGTTGACCACGGTCCGGCCGCGCAGCGTGGGCAGCTTCTTGATCGGGCGGTCGGCGAGGCTGGCCAGCTCCTCCGCGGTGTCGAGGATCAGCAGCGCGTCGGCGCGGCTCAGGTCGGCGGCCGAGATCAGGTGGCGCTTCATAGCTTCCGGCCTTCCTCGCCGATCAGTACGACGTCCTGCCCGTCAGCCTCGGACAGCAGGACGCGCACCACCTCGCGCTGTGAGGTGGGCAGGTTCTTGCCCACGTAGTCGGCTCGGATGGGGAGCTCGCGATGACCGCGATCGACAAGCACGGCCAGCTGGACGGCCCTGGGCCTGCCCAGGTCGGCCAGCGCGTCAAGCGCGGCGCGTACGGTGCGGCCCGAGTACAGGACATCATCGACCAGGACGATCGTCTTGCCGTCCACGCCGCCGACGGGCAGGTCGGTGCGGCCCAGTGCACGCGCCGGGCGAAGCCGCAGGTCATCCCGGTGCATGGTCACGTCAAGCGATCCGCAGGGGACTTCGAGCCCCTCGAATTCCCCGATACGGGCGGCCAGCCGACGGGCCAGCGGTACCCCGCGGGTCGGGATGCCGAGCAGTATGACCTCTTCGCCGCCGTGCGTCCGCTCCAGGATCTCGTGGGCGATCCTGGTCAGCGCGCGCCTGATTTCCTCCGCATCGAGCACCGCGAGGCCATCACGCCCAGCGACCGAACTGGTGGCTGCGCACATAGAACGGACCTCCTTCCCCGTCTCTCCGGACGGTCCTTAAAGGATGTCTACGTCCATGATCATACGGGGAGTTACCACCGGGCCCGACCGCTTCGCGACGGTCGACACGGTGTGTGATTTACCTCACACAAGACCGATACGACCCGAACGCCGTGAGAGCCCGCCTTGACCCGGGATGTGCCCACAGCGACGGGAAACCTGATCTCGGATGGGTTCTCGGTGGCCGGCGGAGGGTATGAATCCATCACGGAACGCAAGCCGGTTACCTGACGAGTTAAGCCAGTTTTTGCCATTCGGCTTGACCTTGTCGCGCTCGCCGCCTACCGTCACAGAGCGTAACCGTCACTGTAAGCGACGACTGGCCGAACCGAGGAACCATGCCATCTGAGTACGCCAAGACACTCGGCGCGCGGCTGCGCGCCATCCGCACGCAGCAGGGACTCTCACTGCACGGGGTTGAGGAGAAGTCCCGCGGCCGGTGGAAGGCCGTCGTCGTAGGTTCCTACGAGCGCGGAGACCGGTCGGTAACTGTCCAGAAGCTCGCCGAACTGGCCGAGTTCTACGGGGTCCCCGTCTCCGAACTGCTGCCCGGCGACGCCGCCCCGAGCCCGCTCGTGCCCACCCCTAAGCTCGTCATCGATCTCGAGCGCATGGGCCAGCTGCCCAAGGACAAGGTCGGCCCGCTCGCCCGCTACGTCGCCACCATCCAGAGCCAGCGCGGCGACTACAACGGCCGGGTGCTGTCCGTCCGGCACGAGGACCTCCGCTCGCTTGCGGTTATCTACGACAAGTCCCCCTCCGACCTCACCGAGGAACTCATTAGCTGGGGCGTGCTCGACGCCGACGCGCGCGGCGCGATGGAAGCGTTCTAGGGCCCTAGCCCGCCGACCTCAGCGGGAGCGGAGACTGCACATGTACACCGAGTGCGGTCTCCGCTAGTGACAGGAAGGTCTCCGCATCCCGCAGCAGGTCGTCTGCCTCGCGCGCGGACGCCGCGCGCGGCAGGCCCGCTTCAGCCGCCGCACGCTTGCCGGCTCCGGCCGCGAAATACGCCGCCCACTCGGTGAGGGCTGGCTCAACCTGAGGCAGCAGGTCCCACACGCTGTGGGGCTTCCTGCGCCTGGTCCGGGGCTCACCGCGAGCCGCTACCACCGCAGCCGCGGCGCGCAGCGCCGCCAGATGAGCCGTCACGTAACGGGCTCCGGGCGCCGTCTCGTCGGCCGCCTCGTCGAGCCCGCGGCGCGCGGACCGGAGCATGCTGAGCACCGTCGGCGCCAGCCCAGGACTCCCCGGGTGCCGCGAGCCGACCTCGATGCCGCCCGGGCGCACCTCCGCTGCCTTCATCATCGGTCTTCATCTCCTCCTCTGGCCGGCCAGGCGAGACGCTTCCCCTCACCCCACCCGGCCGGTGCTGGTCCACCTATTCGAACCTAAATTCGGTCTGATGTCCAGCCCTTATTCGATGTCTGTTCGAATGTACAGGGAGGGTCTGACATTTTGGACTGGGCCGACCCGCCCGGGGGCGGGGGTCGGCCGCGGTAGAGAAGGGGTTATTTGGGTGCAACGCGCCTGTTCGTGCACAAGGCAAGTTGGGGCCTGTATTTTTATCGCGTGCCATCCCGACCCGCCACTGATGACGGGAGCGCGAGACCACTCGCCGGGGACCCGGGCCCGCGCCCTGGCAGCAACGAGGATCTCAACTGGGATGCTGGCGCGGAGCCCGCTGCGCCCGGCATGGATGACGTGGTGTCCGCTGCCGAGACCGACGCCCGGCCTCGCCTGACCGAGGAGCACTTGGCGCTGCTGGCCAGCTTGGCAGACACTCAGCCCATTCCCCTCGTGGTTGACGTTGACCTTGAGGCTCCCAGCATCGTCCTGCCGGTCGCGCCCGGAAGCGCAACTGGGACAGGCACCGCACCACCAGCCCACGCGGCGCAGCCTGCGCAGGAGAAGGACACGCCGCACCCGCCGGACGAGGTACGCGCGGACGGCAGCGCTGCGGCAACGCAGGAGCCGCCCTCCCCCGCCGGGACGGACGCCCCCACCAGCACCAATGAAGGGACCGCGACTCCTAGCGCGGGCCAGGGGACAGGATGGTTTGGGACGGGGGCGCGTCCCACGCAGGGGGACGGGTCGGCGCGGCCGACTGGGCCAGACGCGGGACCTTCTGCGATCGACAGGGGCGCGAAGCCGTCCGTGGACGAGAGGGGAGCCTCGCTGGCCGGGGGCCGGAGGGGCGGGTCAGGGCCGACGGACAGGCCGCGGGCGATAGCGTCCACCGGCCAAGCAGGAGTCCCGCCGACCGGGAGGACGGCCCCGTCAGTGCCCGGCGGCAGGCGGGATGCGCCGACTTCTCCCGCGTCAACGCCTACCGACAGGCGGGGCGCGCTTCCGCCCGCGGGCAGCCCCAGCACGCTTCCGCCCCCGGGCAGCCCCAGCACGCTTCCACCCCCGGGCAGCCCCAGCACGCTTCCACCTGCGGGCAGGCCCGGCACGCCGCCGCTCACGGGCCGTACAGCCGCGCCGACCAGCCCGGGCAAGACGGCCACACCACCATCACAGGTCAGGGACGGGACGGCGCCGAGTACGGGAAGGACGGTCAGCGGACCGGCCCCCGGCAAGACAGGCGCGGTACCGCCGGGAGGCAGGGCGGGCAGGCCGCCGGCTCAGGGCAGCACGGGCGCAGCGCCGGTTCCCGGCAGGACGGGCGCGGCATCGCCGGGAGGCAGGGCGGGCACGTCGGCATCTCCTGGCAGGCCGAGCCCGACGCCGACCCCGGGCGGGGTAGGCGGAGCGCGGTCTGGTGGCAGGGCGGGCACGCCGATGTCTCCGGGTAGGACGGGCGCGGCACGGCTCCGGGCGGACGTGGCACCGGCACGGCCGGGCGCAGCGCCGACCTCCGGTGGGATGGGCGCAGCGCAGTCTGGAGGTAGGGCGGGCACGCCGACGTCTCCGGGCAGGACGGGCGCGGCACCGGCTCCGGGCAAGACTGGCGCGGCACCGGCGGCTGGAGGCAGGAGCTGGCGCGGCAGCATCGGGGGGCGGGGCGGGAACGCCAGTGTCTCCGGGCACTGCGGGCAGGCAAGGGTTTCCTGGGAGGATAAGCGGGCTGCAGCGGCCGGGCCGGGCGGGTACGACGGACGTGCCGATGAGGCGGGCGCAGCGGGACACTGACGGCGACGGCGGGGCGACGCGGCGGGGGCGGCGGGTCGGAGACGGGGACGGCGGGGCGACGCAGCACGGGCGGTCGACCGGGGACGGGGATGGCGGGGCGACACGGCGGGGGCAGCGGGTTGAGGGTGGGGATGGCGCGCGGGAAGAGCGCGTGACCGGGGCTCGGCGGCGGATTTCGCGGCGGAGGCTGATCCAGGCGGGGCTGATCGGCGGCGCGGGGGCGGCCGCCGTGCCGTTGCTCTCGCTGATCGGAAGCCACACCCCGTCTCAGGGGGAACAGCCGACCAACCTGACGTTCCCGCTGAACGCGAACTGGCTGTTCGGGGGCCAGTACATGGCGGGCTCGGAGAGCGTGTTCTACAACGACAGCAACTTCGCGCCGGTCGCGCTGCCGCACTCGGTCACCGGGCTGTCCTGGCGTAACTGGAATCCGAACGCGTGGCAGCAGATCTGGATTTACCGGCGCCACTTCAGCGGCGGGCCGCTGGTGAGCCCGCGCCCGCCGGGCAACAGGATCTTCGTCGACTTCGACGGCGTCATGGTCAACGCGATGGTGGTGATCAACGACCAGCCGGTCTACACGCACCAGGGCGGGTATCTTCCTTTTTCCGCCGAACTCACCAGTCAGGTGACCGCGGGCGACAACCTCCTGTCGGTGATCGTGGACGCGCGCTGCCTGTCGGTGCCGCCGATAACCCCCGGGGGCGGCGCATCCAGCATCGACTTCTTCCAGCCGGGCGGGATCTACCGGGACGTTACGCTGCGGGCAGTCCCGCGGGCGTTCCTGTCCGACCTGTTCGCGCAGCCGACGAGCGTGCTCACCTCCCAGCCCGGCGTGGACGTCGAAGCCACCATCGACTCGGGGCTGACTGGCACCACCTCGGGAACCCTGACGGTCGAATTGCTTGACGAGTCGCAGCGGATCGCCACGCAGGCCGTGTCGGTCACCTTTGGCTCAGGCACCTCCACCACGCCGAAGATAAGCCTGACCGGGTTCGGGCCGATCAGCCTGTGGTCGACCAGCAGCCCGAAGCTCTACACGGTGCGGGCCACCCTGGCGATCCCCGGAGTCGGCAGTCACGTGCTGACCCGGCGGATCGGGTTCCGTGAGCTCTCCTTTCAGCCCGACGGCTTCTTCCTGAACGGCGAGCGGCTGCAGCTGTTCGGGTTGAACCGGCACCAGCTGTTCCCGTACGCGGGAATGGCCATGCCCGCGCGGGTCCAGCGCAGGGACGCGGAGATACTCAAGAACGAGCTCAACTGCAACATGGTGCGCTGCTCGCACTATCCCCAGTCCCCGCACTTCCTCGACGCGTGCGACGAGCTCGGGCTCCTGGTCTGGGAAGAGGCTCCTGGCTGGCGCAACGTGAGCACCAACCCGGCCTGGCAGGACCTCGTGGTCCAGAACGTGCGCGACATGGTGATCAGGGACAGGAGCCGACCCTCGGTGGTCATCTGGGGTACCAGGCTCAACGAGGCACCCGACCTGCCCGGTCTGTGGGAATCGACCAGGCAGGTCGCCGCTGAGCTCGACGGCTCCCGGCCGAGTTCCGGCGCGATGACCTACCATTCCGACGCCGAGTGGAACGAGGACGTCTTCGCCTACAACGACTACGGGATCAACGGGAAGACGGGCAACGCCACGCTGCGGCCCCCGATCCCTGGCGTCCCCTACCTGATCACCGAGTCGGTCGGTGTAGAGGACGCCAAGCCGGAGTACTTCACCTGGACCGATCCGCCCGAACTGCTCGTCAAGCAGGCGGAGCTGCATGCCCAGGTGCAGAACCTGGCCCGCTCGCACCCTGGCTACGCGGGGCTGCTGGCGTGGGCTGGGTTCGACTACGCCTCACTGCTGAGCCTGGATCCCGACGCCGTCAAGTGGGCCGGGGTGATGGACGGCTTCCGGGTACCCAAGCCCGGCGCCGCCATGTACCAGGCCCAGGTTGACCCGGCCATCCGCCCGGTCATCCTGCCCCTGTTCTTCTGGGAGCTGGGCGGGGCGCTCCCCGTTCCGGCCCCGACCGCGATGATCGCCAGCAACTGCGACGAGCTGCAGATCTTTATCGACAACATCCCGGTGGCCACCGCGACGGCCGCCAGCCATTCCCCGCTGTACCGGAACCTGCCCTATCCGCCCTTCTTCGTCCGCCTTCCGACGCGTTCGCGGACCGGGCTGCCTGAGCTGCTGATCCAGGGCTGGGTGGCCGGCCAGCAGGTGGCCGAGCTCCGCATGTCGTCCGATCCGTCCGGCGACCAGCTCGCCATGACCGCCGACGACGCCGCGATCTCCGCCGACGGGACGGACACCACCCGAGTTGTGTTCCGCGCGGTCGACGCGTACGGCAACCAGCGCAGGTACCTGGTCGGCGAGGTGGCACTGACCCTGTCGGGCCCTGGGATCTTGGTGGGCGATAACCCGTTCGCGTTCGGCGAGTACGGCGGGCTCGGCGCGGTCTGGGTCCGCTCACTGCCCGGGCAGCCCGGCACGATCACCGTGACCGCCACCCACCCGGACCTCGGCCGGGCCCGCATCCAGGTGCAATCCCAGCAGGTGCCCCAGGCGGGCCAGCTGATCTTACTGTTTCTCCTAAGCTGGCAAGGGTGCAGCGCGAGCTTATGGTCAGCGAGCTGGGTCCCGGCGAGTTCACCGCGCGGCTGGATCAGGTGATCTCGGTGTACGCGGCCGCGATGAGCCCGGCGGCCGATACGCTGGCCGGCCGACGGTCGATCATGGCCGGGCACGCCGTCTATGCGGGGTTCCGCGCGCTCACCGTGGCCGAGGACGACGAGGCCGTCGGGTTCGGCTACGGCTTCCGCGGGGCACCCGGGCAATGGTGGTACGACACGGTCGCCCGCGCGCTGGCCGCCACCCGCGGCGCGCAGGCCGCCGAGGCGTGGCTGGACGATACGTTCGAGGTGGCCGAACTGCACGTGGCGCCCGGGTACCAGGGCTCCGGGATCGGGTCGGGCCTGCTATTCAGGTTGACCTCGGGACGGCCCGAACGGACCGCCGTGCTCTCCACGAGGGATGCCGAGACCCGAGCGCGACGCCTGTACCGCGGGGTGGGGTTCACCGACCTGCTGACCAGCTTCTCGTTCTACCCCGGTAGCGAGCCGCCCTACGCCGTAATGGGCGCCGAGCTCCCGTTGCGGATCTTGCCTCCCGGGCCGGGCTCGGCCAGGCTCCGCTGGCCCAACCCGAGCCGCTGGTAGATCTCCCTGGTCGCGCGTGACCAGTTGAGCGTGTAGAAGTGCAGGCCGGGCACGCCCTCGGCGAGCAGGCGGGCGCACATCCCGGCCGCGTAGTCCACGCCGATCTCCCGTACCGCCGCCCGGTCGTCCGCCACCGCCTGCAACTTGCTCCACAGCTCGGTGGGCACCCGGCAGCCGCCTAGCTCGACCGCGCGCTCGATGATCCGCAGGCTGGTCACGGGCATGATGCCGGGGATGATCGGCACCTCGCAGTGCTGCGCCGCGACCCGGTCCCGCAGGCGCAGGTAGTCCTCCGGGTAGAAGAACATGTTGGTGATCGCGAAGTCCGCGCCGGCCCGGCACTTGGCCACGAAGTGCCGCGCGTCCTGCTCGGGATCGGGCGACCGCGGGTGCTTCTCCGGGAACGCGGCGACCCCGACGCAGAAATCACCGACCGCCCTGATCAGGTGGACTAGTTCGGCTGCGTAGGTCAGGCCCTGCGGATGGGGGAACCAATCGCCGTTCGGATCACCAGGAGGGTCACCACGCAGGGCGAGCATGTTGTGTACCCCGACCGCGGCGTACGACCCGATCACCTGCCTGAGCTCGGCCACCGAGTGGCTCACCGCGGTCAGGTGCCCGACCGGGGTGAGCGTGGTCTCCTCGGCGATCCGGCCCGTTACCCTGACCGTCCGGTCCCTGGTCGATCCGCCCGCGCCGTAGGTCACCGAGACGAACGTCGGCCGCAGCGGCTCGAGCTGCCTGATCGCGAGCCACAGCTGCTGTTCCTCGGCCTGAGTCTTGGGCGGCATGAACTCGAACGAGAACGACTGGCGCCCGGCCGCGAGCAGGTCGCGGATCAGCGGGGCGGCGGGGCGCTGGCGCGGCGGGCTGGCGGCGCGCCCGTGCATCGCACCCGCGGTTCGCCGCGGGCGCGGCGGGCTCGGCGGCATGCAGCCAGCGTAGCCGCTGCTAGAACGCCATGGCCTGGGCTCGCCGGTTCACCTCGGTGCTCCGGCGCCCGACGATCGCGTCGATCGGTGTCCCGGGCAGCGTCTCGTCGGCGGTGAACAGCCAGCGGAGCGCTTCGGTGTCGTCGAACCCGCAGTCGAAGAGCAGGGTGAGGGTCCCGCACAGACCCTTGACGACCTGGTGGCCGTCAAGGAAGGCGGCCGGGACCGCCAGCGTCCCTTCGGGGCGGGTCACGGCGAGCAGCTTCCTGTCGCGCAGGAGCTGCTTCACGCGCCCAACCGGGATGCCCAGCAGGGCGGCTACATCGGGGAGTGACAGCCAATCGCGGACCATGGCGTCGGTGGTGGGGTCAATCTGTGCCACGAATCCAATGTCCCACGCACGGGCGTTTTCCAAACACCCGGGCCATGCCTGGTTTACGGGACGTTTACCCGCGCCGGGGGCGGCGCACACCTCCCGGTCCGGTCCGCCGGGCCCGCTCAGACGGCGACTGCGTCCTTCACGGGGATGGCCGGGTCGGCGAGGCGTTCGGCGTCCACGGGGTCGGCGGAGGCGATGACCCGCCGGCCCTGCAGCAGGTCGCGGGGCCGGTTCACGGTCAGGATCGCGACCAGGCGGCCGGCCGCGAGCCAGCACGCGGCCCAGGTCGGCGCCTCCGGGTCGCCGCGCCAGAGGAGCCGCTCGGCGTCGCCGTGGTAGCCCTGGTACTGGACCATCCGGCCGAACTGCTCGGACCAGAAGTACGGCACCGGGTCGTACACCGCGTCCTCGCCGAGCACGTTGGCCGCGACGACCTCCGGCGCGTGCAGCGCCACGTCCCAGTGCTCGAAGCGCAGCCGCCGCCCGAACCGCAACGACTCGAACGCGGCGCAGTCGCCCACCCCGTACACGCCGGGCCGCGACGCCCGCAGCCCGGCGTCGACGGCCACGCCGTTCTCGAGCAGCAAGCCGGAATCCTCCAGCCAGCGCGTGGCAGGCCGGACCCCGACCGCGGTGACGATCTCGTCCGCGGCGATCCAGCCGTCCCCGGCCAGCGCCAAGCCGCCCGGTTCGACCGACGCCACGGCGACGCCGGTCTGCAGCGTGACGCCCGCCTCGGCGTACCAGGGAACGGTCCGCTCCCCCACCTGCGCGCCGATGGCCGCGGCGAGCGGTGCGGGGCCTGCCTCGACCACCGTGACCTCGCAGCCGTGGCCGGCTGCGGCGGTCGCCAGCTCCGCGCCGATCCAGCCCGCCCCCACGATGGCCAGTCGCATCCCCGGCTTGAGCAGGTCGCGCAGCGCTAGCGCGTCGTCGTAGGTGCGCAGGAACCGCTGCCGCCCGGTGCCGGGCAGCGCCACCGGGAGCGCGCCGGTGGCCAGCACCAGGTGATCGAACGGGTACGAGCCGCGCTCCGTCACCAGGGCAGCGTCCTTGAGGCTCGTGGCGGTCTCGGCCGGGCGGAAGTCCACGTCCAGGGCGCCGAAGTCGGCGCGCAGCGAGGGGTCCAGCGCGGGATCGGTCAGCACCTTCTTGGACAGCGGCGGCCGGTCGTACGGCGGCCGCGCCTCGGCCCCGACCAGCGTGATCGGCCCGGTGAAGCCGCGCGACCTTAGTTCGGTGACGGTCCGCAGGCCGGCCAGGCCCGCGCCCGCCACCACGATCCGCCCGTGATCCGCCACAACCAGACAGGCTACGCGCATCCTTCCGGGCCACTGGGACGTCATATAGCCAGCGGGACGCGATCATTCACGGCCCCGCAATCGGCAAACGACCGTAAACTCGACACGATGGACGACACGCTGGCAGACCCGCTGGCCGGGCGCCTGCTTGACGGGCGTTACGCCGTGACGGCGCGAATCGCACACGGCGGGATGGCCACTGTCTACCGGGCCACGGATACCCGGCTGGACCGCGAGGTTGCGCTCAAGGTCATGCACGTGGAACTGGCCAGGGACGACGATTTCGTCCGCCGGTTCATCGGCGAGGCCAAGTCGGTCGCCAGGCTGTCGCACCAGAACGTGGTCGCGGTTTACGACCAGGGGGCCGATGGGCCCTTCCTGTACCTGGCCATGGAGTACATCCACGGCCGGACGCTGAGGCAACTGCTCAGGGAGCGCGGGTGGTTCTCCCCGGCGGCGGCCCTGGACATCATGACCGGCGTCCTCGACGGCCTGGCCGCCGCGCACGCATCCGGCATCGTGCACCGCGACGTCAAGCCCGAGAATGTCCTGCTGACCGCCGACGGGCGGGTCAAGGTGGCGGATTTCGGCCTGGCCAGGGCCCAGGCGGCGGCCGGCCAGACCAGGGCCGGGCTGCTCATCGGGACGGTGGCGTACGTGCCGCCCGAGCAGGTGACCGGCGAGGCCACGGGCCCGCGTGGCGACGTGTACTCGGCGGGGGTGATGCTCTTCGAGCTGCTCACCGGCCGCCAGCCGTTCCGGGGCGACACCCCCCTCTCGGTCGCGTACCAGCACGTCAACCAGGACGTCCCGGCGCCCTCCTCCCTCATGCCAGGCATACCCTCGGCGGTCGACCAGCTCGTCCTGGCCGCGACCAGCAGGGACCCGGCGCGGCGCCCCGGCGACGCCGCCGAGTTCGCGCGCGCGGTCCGCATGGTGAGGCAGGGCGCGGGTGAGCCAGGCGGGCTCACCGACGTGATGGGGGCGGGCGTCCAGGGTCTCGCGGAGGCGCCGTGGCTCGAGCTCGACACCCCCGCCGCCACCAACGGGTGGTGGGCCCGCGGGACGGGGCCGGTGCCTGTGGGCGGGCCGGGCACCGGGCCGATCGCGCCGACCGCCGGGCCGATCGGGCCTGATGAGTGGTGGAGCCCGGAGCCAGCGGCGCCGGGCGCGAGTGCCACGGGAGGCGGGCAGCCCGGAGCCGGGCAGTTCGGGGTGGGGCAGTTTGGTACGGGGCAGCCCGGTCAGGGGCAGTCCGGCGCGGACCAATTCAGCGCGGGGCAATCCGGCACGGGCCAGTACGGGGCCAGCCAATTCGGTGCTGGCCAGTTCGGGGTCGGCCAGTACGGGGCCAGTCAGTTCGGCGCGGAGCAGTTCGGCGCGGGCGGGCACGATGGGGGCGGCTCGCACACACTCGTCGTCCATCGCGAGGACGGCGGCAGGAACCTGGGCCGCGAGCCGTTCTTGCAGCGTTGGCTGTTCAGCGCCCGGCTCGGCGTGATCGCGCTGATCGTGGTGCTCGGCATCGGGATCGGAGTCGGCGCCTGGTGGCTGACCTCGGGACGGTACGCGTCGGTCCCCGTGGTGGCGGGCGACACGCAGGCCGTGGCGACCACCGCGCTGACGGGCGACGGCTTTACCCTCACCTCGCCGAGGCAGGTACACAGCAACGACGTGCAACGGGGACTGGTGGTCGGGACGAGCCCGGCGGGCCGGGCGGCGCGGGGTTCGGCGGTTACGATCCTCATCTCGGCCGGGCCGTTCACCTCCACCGTGCCCGTGGTGAAGCACGACACCCTCGCCCAGGCCGAGGCCGCGTTGCAGCGCGTGCACCTGACCTACCGGATCGAGCGGGTCGGCTCCAGTTCCCCGGTCGGCACCGTCCTCGGCACGGACCCGGCCGCGGGCAAGACCTGGCCGCAGACCAAGCCCGTGGCCATCATGCTGGCCGCCAGCCCGCCCCTGCCCAATTTCGTCGGGGAGAACGTGCAGACCGCCCAGCAGTGGGCGCAGCAGCATGGCGTCACGCTGCAACAGCAGCAGGACCAGAACAGCCAGCAGCCGCAGGGCACGATCACCGCCCAGACACCCACGGCCGGGTCCGCGTACCGGCCGGGCCAGACCGTGATCGTCCAGGTTTCCAACGGTCCCGCTATGGTCAACGTCCCCGACGTGATCGGCCTGAACGTGAACCTGGCGACGCGGGAGCTTGAGGCCGCCGGATTCCAGGTCCAGGTGGAAACGTTCGGCGTGGTCGGCAACCGGGTCTTCGACTACAGCCCGGTGGGCCTGGCGCCACGGGGCAGCACCATCACCCTCGCCGTGGGCCAAACGGGCGGCTTCGGCCAAACGGGCGGCCTCGGCCTCTGAGTGGGCCGCCGGGCAGGGTCACGATCGGGCGACGAAGGCGCACGATCCGGACGCGCATGAGGTAGGCTCCCGGTCATGCGCCAGCAGTTCTGGTTTTGGTTTGGCTACCGGCCCGGTTCCCGGCCGGTCGCCCGCCAGACCTTGCGCTGACGCAGGCGACTTACACGGAGCCCCGGGCCAAAGGTCCGGGGCTTTTTTTATTACTTGAGGAGGGCGACATGGTCGTGGTGATGGCGGCGGAGGCCGGGGAAGCAGAAGTCGAGGGGATCGTCGACCTGGTGCGCGGGGCGGGTGGCGACGCGTTCGTCAGCCGGGGTGTGTCCCGGACCATCGTGGGCCTGGTCGGCGACATCGACCGGCTGGACATGCTGAACTTGCGCGGGATGCCCGGGGTGAGCGACGTGGTGCGGATCACCGCGCCGTACAAGCTGGTGAGCAGGGAGCATCACCGGGAGCGTTCGGTGATCAGGGTGGGCGGGGTGCCGATCGGCCCCGACACACTGACCGTCATCGCCGGGCCGTGCGCCGTCGAGACCGCCGAGCAGACGCTGGCGTCCGCCCTGATGGCCAGGGCCGCGGGCGCGTCGCTGCTGCGCGGCGGTGCCTACAAGCCGCGCAGCTCGCCGTACGCGTTCCAGGGGCTGGGCGAGGCCGGCCTGAAGATCCTCGCCGACGTGCGCGCGGAGACCGGGCTGCCTATCGTTACCGAGGTGGTCGACCCGGGGGACGTGGAACTGGTCGCCAGCTACGCCGACATGCTGCAGGTCGGCACCCGTAACATGCAGAACTTCCCGCTGCTCCAGGCCGTTGGCGGGGTGGGCAAGCCGGTCATGCTGAAGCGCGGGATGAACGCCACCATCGAGGAATGGCTGATGGCTGCCGAGTACATCGCCCAGCGCGGCAACCTGGACATCGTGCTCTGCGAACGGGGCATCCGCACGTTCGAGAACGCCACCAGGAACACCCTGGACATCAGCGCGGTCCCGGTCGCGCAGCGGCTGTCCCACCTGCCGGTGATCGTGGACCCGTCGCACTCGGGCGGCCGACGCGACCTAGTGCTGCCGCTATCTAGGGCGGCGATCGCGGTCGGGGCCGACGGCATCATCGTCGACGTCCACCCGCACCCGGAAAGCGCCCTATGCGACGGCCCGCAGGCGCTGGTGGAATCCGACCTGCGGGAGCTAGCCAGCGTGGCCGCTCACCTGTCGCCGCTGGTCGGCCGCACCCTCACCCCGGCCCCGGCGGTCCCGCGCGAGCCTGGCCCTGGCCTGAGTTTCAGTAAGGCCTCAGCGGGCGAGCAGGGTGCGCAGGCTGGCGGCCTGGCGGTGCAGGTCGGCCTCGGGCACGGGTTCGGGGGCGAAGATCTGCTCCCAGGCGATCGGCCCGCCCGGAGCCGGATCATCCCGGTAGCGGGGCACGACGTGGGTGTGCAGGTGGGGGACGGTGTTGCCCAGGGTCATGTAGTTCATCTTGACCGGGTCGAACTGGTCCCGTACCGCGCGGCCCACGGCGAGTACCTCACGCCAGTACCCGCACGATTGTTCGTCACTGAGGTCGGTTGGTTCCGCGACGTGTCCCAGCCGCCACATGACCACGCAGTAGCCCGGGAGGCGCGTCCGCCGCTCCAGGTAGACCTCGGCGAACTCTCCGGTACGGACGTACACCGAGTAGTGACTGTCGCCCTGGCCGAGGGCCGCGCACAGCGGGCACGCGCGTCCGGCCATCCGCTCGTTCCAGTCGTCAGGCCACCCGCTATCAGCCATGGCTCATTCAACCACCCGTGGGTGGCGCATGTGCGAGGCCGACAGCGTGGACAGCTCTAGCCGCCGCGGATCACGCTCGCCGAATTGGGGGTCGTTCACCTGGTGGGCGAAGGCCTGCGGAACGACGCCATCGCCCAGCGACAGACGCTCGCGGAGTTGACTTCGAGCGCGCGCGAACTGCGAGCGTGGGGGCATGCGATACACAACCATCGGAAGTGACTCGCCGGCGGCGCGCGGGGTCAGCGTGCTCTGCTTGGGGACGATGTGGTTCGGGACGCGGACCGACGAGGCGACGTCGTTCGCGATCCTGGATCGGTACGTCGCGGCGGGCGGGAACTTTATCGACACATCGAACAGCTACCTGTTCTTCGTGAACGGGACGCAGGGTGGCGAGAGCGAGGCGCTGCTCGGCCGGTGGCGCGCCAGCCGCGGTATCGGTGACGAGATCGTTATGGCCACGAAGGTCGGGGCCCGGCCCATCACGCCCGCGACCAGCTTCGACACGCCGCGGGAGGGTCTGTCCCGCGCGGCGATCCGGGAGGCCAGCGCGCGGAGCCGGGAACGCCTCGGCGTGGAGCGGATCGACCTGTACTACGCGCACGTGCCTGACCAGACCGGGGTTCCGCTGGAGGAGCAGGTCGCCGCGTTCGGCGAGCTGGTGGCCGACGGGACGGTCGGCCTGCTCGGGCTGAGTAACCACTGGGCCTGGCAGGTGGAGCGGGCCCGCGGCCTGGCGACCGCGGCCGGGAGCGCCCGGGCCGACGTGCTGCAATACCACCACACCTACCTGCGCATGCGTACCGACATCCCCGACCGGCGGTTCTCGTCGGACGGCGAGATCGGCGTCGCGGACGGGTCGATCCTCAGCTACGTGCGCGCCGAGCCCGGGACAACGCTGGTGGCGTACTCGCCGCTGCTGGGCGGCGCGTACACCCGTCCCGACAAGGAGCTGTGGCATGCCTACGACCACCCGGGGACCCGCGCCCGGCTCGAGGCGCTCGATCAGGTCGTCAAGGAGACGGGCGCGACCGCGAATCAGGTGGTGCTGTCCTGGCTGATCGGCGGCGAGTTGCCGGTCGTGCCGCTCGTCGGCGCGTCCTCGGTAGCGCAGCTCGACGAGAGCCTGGCCGCGGTCGACCTGGAGCTCAGCGCGGAACAGCGGCAGCTTCTAGACGCGGCGAACTGAGGTAGCTGTCCGGTGACTCGCACGCGTCGACCGCGTCGGCGTAGTAGCCGATCTTCAGGTCGATGGCGTCGAGGTAGGCCGCCATCTCCTCAAGGCGCGCGCGGACCCGCTCGCGGTGGGCGCGCAGGAGCGCGAGCCGCTCGTCCTCGTTGCCGTCGCCGGCGCGGACCAGTTCGGCGTAGCGGCGCACCTCGCGGATCGGCATGCCGGTCGCCCGCAGCTTGGTGATCAGCTCGAGCCAGCCGAGGTCGCGCTCGGAGTAGCGGCGGTGCCCGGAGCCGGCCCGGTCGACGCCGAGCATCAGGCCGTCGCGCTCGTAGTAGCGCAGCGTGTGCCGCGTCAGGCCGGTGCGCTCGGCCACCTCGGCGATCGTCAGTTCGGCGGACGTCATGCGCCCAGTCTCGCGGCTGGAGTGCGCTCGAAGTCAAACGCGGACGCGGGCGGGCGGGGTGAACGGGCGGGTACCAGTGTGCCGAAGTAAACGCGAGCGGCTTGGACGCGGGCGGGCGGGCGGGGTGAACGGGAGGGGTACCAACGCTCGTTCGGGATAAAAATGGGTGTTACTGGTGGTACTCCTGGGCGCTCAGGGCTAGTTCCTCGGCTAGGTCGTCGGCGTCGAGGCGGCCTTCGATTTTACGCAGGTCGGGGATGCGGGCACGGGTCTCCACCCGGCGCGGGGTGAGCAGCGTGCAGCAGTCCTGATCGGGCAGTTCGGAGATGTCCAGGGTGCGGATGCGGCGGGCCTCGGCCATGATCTCGGCCTTGTCCCAGCCGATCAGCGGGCGCAGGATCGGCAGCTTCACGGCGTCGTCGAGCGCGGTGATGTTGGGCAGCGTCTGGCTGCTGACCTGGCCGAGGGAGTCGCCGGTGATCAGCGCGGTGCCGCCGAGGCGGCGGGCCAGGGCCTCGCCGGTCTTGAGCATCAGCCGGCGTTGCGCCACGATCAGCAGCCGGTCCGCGCCGGAGGTCACCAGCGCCTGCTGGGCCTTGCCGAACGGGACCACGAACAGGCGCGAGCCGCCCTGGAACCGGTCCAGGCCGCGGACCAGCGCGTAGGCCTTGTAGATCGACTCCGGGCCGGTCAGCGGCATGCCCGAGAAGTGCAGGAAGAAGCAGCGCAGGCCGCGGCGCATCATCCGGTACGCGGCCACCGGCGAGTCGATGCCGCCCGACATGAGCGCCACGCCGCGGCCGCTCATCCCGACCGGGAGCCCGCCCGTCCCGGTCAGGCCCTCGGTGAAGACGAACACCTCATCCTGGTCGACCTCGATGAAGACCCTGGTGTCCGGGCGGGACAGGTTGACCGCCAGCCCGTGCGCGTCCTGGATTTCGCGGCCGACGAGGACGGCGAGTTCGGTTGAGGTCACGGGGAAGCGCTTGTCCCTGCGCCGGGCCTTGACCGCGAACGTGCCCGGCTTGTCCCTGGTCAGCGCCACCGCCGCGGACACGACCGCCTCGGGGGTCTTGGCCACCCGGAGCGGCTGGCAGACGGTGACGATGCCGGGGACGTCGCGCATCCGGGCGGCGATGGTGCCCGCGGCCTGGGCCCGGCCCGCTCCGCCGCCCTGGTCGCTCTCCTGCCCGGCGATGCGGAGGAGGACGACCCCTTGCCGCTGCCTGATCTCGACCGGCACGCCGGTGTCCCGCGCGGCGGCGCTGATGTTGCCGTGCAGGATGTGCTCGAACTGCTGCCGGTTCCGCCCCTTCAGGACGATCTCGCCCAGCTTGAGGAGGACGCAGGGCTCGCCAGGGGGTTCGGGGGCGGGGATCTCCGGCACGCCCCTAGTCTGCCAGCCGAGCGGGCCCATCCTGAACTGGTGGCGAGCCCGTTCCTGGGGGTAAGCAGGAGGGCCGAAAGGG
This sequence comes from uncultured Actinomycetes bacterium, assembly GCA_963795795.1. Classification (GTDB taxonomy): domain Bacteria; phylum Actinomycetota; class Actinomycetes; order Streptosporangiales; family Streptosporangiaceae; genus Palsa-504. The sequence goes on from CAWCJS010000018.1 coordinate 245,800, forward strand.
GTGCTAGCCCCAATGTCTGGCGTGCCGCCCGGCTATAGCGTGACGGCGTGAGCCTCAGGGATGAAGTCGCAGCGTCGGCGGCCGCGCACCGTGATCTCGGGCCGGGCTACGACACGGCCGTGGCGGAGGGCCTCGTCGAGCGGATCGGCGAGGAGATCGACAGGCGGGTGGACGCCCGGTTGTTCGGGCATATGCAGGCGCGCACCGGCGCCGGCGCCCCGGCCGCGGCGGGTCAGGGAACCTGGCCGGATCGGGGTGGCACCGGTGTTCCTGGCGCTGGTCTCGATGGCGGGGGGCATCGGCGCGACGGTGGCGGTGATCTCGCCGCGGGGCACCGGCAGCATAGACGCCATCGAGGGATTTCTCGTGGCGCTGATCTGGGTCGTTATCGCCGCGATCAACATTTCCTACGCCCGTCGCCCGTAACAATATTTGTGACGATCCCCCGCCGCGTTGTAGCGTGCGGACATGGGCAGCGACCACGAGGCTGAGATCCGTGCCTCGGTGGGGGCGCATTACGAGCTGGGCTCCCGCTACGACGACGCGGTGGCAGAAGGCCTGGTCGAGCGGATCGGCGCGGAAATCGACAAGCGGATCGACGCGCGGCTCGGGCAGGTGGGCTCGCCGGCTGGATCGCAGGTAGTGCCCCGGGGGTGCCGGGGACTCCGGCGGGGCCTGAGGGGTCACCGGGGCAGCCCGTACCGGCGTGGCCTGCCCCGCCGCCGGGGGTTTCATTTCCGCCCGGGGTCATGCTGCCGCCGGGGGTTGCTATGCCGCCGGGGGCTATGGGGCCGCCGGGGATGGCCCTGCCGCCGGGGGTTTCGGGGCCTGCTGCGCCGCCTGGGTACTACCAGGCGCCTCCGGGTTACCAGGCCCCCGGTTACCAAGCGCCCGGTTATCAGGTGCCTTCTGGTTACCAGACGCCTCCCGGTTACCAGGGCTATCCGGGGTACTACGGTTACCCTGGGTACCAGGGGTACCAGGGGCCTGTTGGGTACCAGGGGTACCAGGGGCCTGTGCCGCCTGGGTACCCGGTTCCTGCCCCGGGGGCGCAGCCGCCCTCTCCCTCGAGCACGAGCCGCAGCGTGGCGTTCACGGTCACGGCGCTCGGGTCGATGGCGTTCGGCGTCCTGGGCACGGCGATCGTGTCGTCCCGCATGCCGGGTCCGGGAGCCCAGGCGGTCATGGTCCTGCTGATCTGGACCGCCATCGTCATCATCAACATCGCCCACGCGCGGCGCCGCTGACCCAACCGACGACCCTGACCTGGGGAGCGGACGATGTTCGAGCGATTTACCGACAGGGCGCGGCGGACCGTCGTCCTGGCGCAAGAAGAAGCCAGGATGCTGCAGCACAACTACATCGGTACCGAGCATCTCCTGCTGGGCCTCATCCACGAGGGCGAAGGGGTAGCGGCCAAGGCGCTTGAGTCACTCGGGATCAGCATTGAGGCGGTCCGGCAGCAGGTCGAGGAGATGATCGGCCGGGGCCAGCATGCGCCGTCCGGGCACATCCCGTTCACGCCGCGGGCCAAGAAGGTACTCGAGCTGGCGCTGCGCGAGGCCATTGCGCTTGGGCACAACTACATCGGCACCGAACACATCCTGCTCGGCCTGATCCGCGAGGGCGACGGGGTGGCTGCGCAGGTCCTCGTGCGGCTCGGCGCCGACCTGAACCGGACCCGGCAGCGGGTCATCGAGGTGCTGCACGGCCACGGCCACCACGGCGTGGGTGCGATACGGGTGGGGCCCGGCGATGAGACCCTGGCCGACCGGCTCGCCTCCATCGCCGCCCGGCTGGGCACCATCGAGCGGCGGCTGCGGGAATCGGCGGCTCCCGGGGCCGGCGGGGTGGGCGGGGCCGGCGGGGTGGGCGGGGCCGGCGGGGTGGGCGGGGCCGGCGGCTAACGAGGCTGGCTGCGCGGCGGGGAGGACACCGCACAGCAGCCGGGTGTCCCCGCGCTGCCACAGCGTGCCGATCTCCGCGAAGCCCGCCCGGGCGAGGGCGTCGACGTGGGTCGCGAGCAGCGTCGAACTGGTGGCGTGGTGATCCGTGTCGACGTGGCGGCGCTCGCGCTCCGCGACGTACCCCGACAACGCGGGGTCGGCCGCGGCCGCGTCCCACCAGCCATGCCAGCTCTCCGGGTGCCCACCGGGAAAGCGCCGCAGTTCCTCGCGCCGCCGTAGGGCCTTGTCCAGGTGAGCCAGGACCGGAGACTGTTCGGCGTCGAGTCCGAAATGGTCGCCGTTGAGGAGGAGGCCGCCGGGGCGGAGCACACGCGCGAGCTCGGCGTACAGGGAGCGCAGGTCCGGCTCGGGCAGCCAGTGCAGCGCGGTCGTGCTCACCGCGGCGTCGGCGGGGCGGTTGAGGCCCAGCGGTCCGGACCAGCCGGGCGCGCGAAGGTCCAGGTCGACCAGGCGCAGCCCGGGCAGGTCAGGGTAGGCCGCTCGGGCCAGGGCCAGCGCAACCGGGTCGGCGTCGATGCCGATGACCGTGGCCTGCGGCAGCCGGCCGAGCAGCCGGACCGACAGCGAGCCCGGCCCGCAGCCCAGGTCGAGCACGAGCGGGTCCGGGCGGCCGGCGCCCTCCTCGACCGCGTCGATCAGCGCGGTGAACCTGTCCTCCCGGTCCGGCAGGCTTTCCTCCTGCTGGCGGTCCCAGCGCTCGATCCAGTCCCGTGCGGTGTCGCGGTCGAGCTCCGGCACGTCCCTGCCTCCCTGGTCACTGGCTCCGCCTTGCTGGACAGTGTCAATCTATGCCGCGGCGGATTTCCGGTTTTTGTCTGGTCCAGCCGGACGCGGAGTAGCGGACTCATGACGATCCGCTTACGACGTCCCCGCGAGCCCGGGACTGACGCCCCGGTCGGGCCAGAATCGGTCACATCTCGTGCGCTTCCGGGCACACGGGGCATTCGGGATTGTGGGCACGGGACCAGCTTGGGGACACGATGACGGGACAGGCGACCAACACCATCAACGCGCCTAGGCAGGCGCGCCGAGCCAGCGCGGACGCGGTCCGGCTGTCGCAGCGGGATATCGACGGACTCTTGCTGTGCGGGGAGCATTACGGTGCCCCGGCCGACCTGCTGGCCGACGCGCTACAGGTTCGTCCGGACCGGCTGCCGATGATCACGGCGCGGTGGCGGCGAGCCGGATACGCGGCCACCGGGCTGTTGGGCCCCGGCCCGCGGTGGTGCTGGCTGACCCGGGACGGGATGACCGCGACCGGGCTGGGGTTCCCCGTGGTCCGGCCGGCCCTGGGACGGCTGGCGCACATCCGGGCCGTCCTGGCCGTGCGGTTGTGGGTACAGGCCAGCCCGGCCTGGGCGGCCGGGCACCCGTGGTGGCACTGCGAACGGCGGCTGCACGCCGACCGGCCCGCGCCCACGCGCGGCGGGCACGTCCCGGACGCGGAGATCCACTGGCCGAGCACGGAGCACGGCCCCTACGCCGGGCAGGTGTGGGCGATCGAGGTCGAGCTCACCCCCAAGGCGGCCGACCGGACGGCGCGGATCATGGCCGGGCTGCTGACGTCGCCGCGGTACGCCCAGGTGATCTACCTGACCGCACCGGCCGCTCGCTCGGTGGTGACCCGCGCCGCCGCGTCGCTGCCGGGTGGCGAGCAGTACCGGGTCGCCGTCCGCGACCTGCCCGCGCACGCGCTCACGCCCGAGCGGCCGCCGCGATGAGGGCCTGGTCGTTACCTCAGGCCGACGGGATCGCCGTCTTCGACTTCGGTCGGCCCGGCGTCGACGGAGGCCTCGAGCGGGACGTAGTTCGGATGCCGGGCCAGGCGTTTCCGCTGGGCGTCCTGGGCGATGCCAGCCAGCGGGCGGGTGCACACTTGAGGGAGTCCGTGCTCTGCCGTCGAGCCGGCTACACCGGGGAGTGCCATGTTCGAGCGGTTCACCAACCAGGCGCGACGAGTCGTGGTCCTCGCCCAGGAAGAGTCGAGGAGCCTCAACCACAATTACATCGGCACCGAGCACCTGGTGCTCGGCCTCCTGCGCGAGGGGCAGGGCACCGGTGCGCGGGCGCTGGAATCGCAGGGCGGCGTCACCCTGGAGGCCGTGCGGCGCGAGGTCGAGACTCGCGTCGGCCGGGGCAACCAGGAGCAATCGGGGCACATCCCGTTCACGCCGCGCGCCAAGAAGGCACTGGAGCTGTCGCTGCGGGAGTCCCTGGCCCTGGGCCACAACTACATCGGCACGGGGCACCTCCTGCTGGGATTGATCCGCAAGGACGACGGCGTCGGCGTCGAGATCCTCGTCGGCCTCGGTGCTGACCTGAATATGCTCCGCGCGCGGGTCGTCGAGCTCCTGGCGGATGACACCGAAGAAGGGGCCGAATCGGGCCCCCGTGTGCGGATCGCCACGGCGCGCACGGAGCGGCTGTCGGGAGTGGTCCAGGGCCTCCTGGACAGTATCGATGCCCGGCTGACCACGATCGAGCGGCACCTGGGCATCACCCGTTCGGTTCCTGACGAGCTGAGCACCTACGACAGGCGGATCGCCAAGGTGCTCGGCGCGAAGGAAGAGGCCATCGAGAGGCAGGACTTCGAGCGGGCGGCTGCGCTGCGGGCGGAGGAAAAGCAACTGCGTTCGGAGCGGGCACGGCGGGAGGTCGAGTTGGACGAGGCCCGCCTGCGCGGGGCCGCCCGAGCGGAATCAGAGCCGGAGCCGGAGGGCGGATCGGCGACAGAACACGGCTCCGGCGAGGCACCGGCACCGGGCGGCGCCGACGAGGTGGCCCGGTTGCAGGGCGAGGTCGCCCGGCTCCTGGCCTTGCTCCGGGAACACGGCATTGACCTGGGGGAACCGCAGGATCCGCCCGCCGCTGCGGGATAGGAGCGGAGGGCTCGCTGGAGCCCCGAAAATGTCATACCCCCCTCGTAGTGTGGGCGGTATGAACTCACCACGGAGACGCCGCGCTAACCTCCCGGCAGAGCGGTGCCGGTGCGCGGAGTGTGACGCGCTGACCGAGGGGACGAACCTCGATCCTGAGGCCTGCATGCAGGCCGTCGCCGACGATATCCGTACCGTCGGCTGGTCGGTGTCCGCGGTGCTCGGCGACGAGATCGCACCGCCCTGGGCGTACACCATCGGCCTGTGGCTCAGCCATCAGAGCCCGGAACTGGCCATGTTCGGCCTGCCCGTCGAGCACCTGACGGTCATCCTGAACTCGGTCGGAGACCGGATCTCGTCCGGCGAGGTGTTCGAGGCCGGCGAATCCATCGACGGGATCTGCCCGTGCACGCTCGCCGTCCGGCCGGTCCACGCGAGCTGGCGGGCGACCAGCCTGTTCGCGGTCTCGGACCGGTACTTCGGCTACGTCAGGCCGCCTGCCCTCCAGGTGGTCTGGCCCGACCGGAGGGGCCGTTTCCCCGGGGATCTCGGCTTCCAGGCCAGGTACGAGGGCAGGCAGCCGATGCTGTGGCTGCCCCGCGAGGATAACCCGCCGGGAATCTGGACGAGGATCGATCAGTTGTCCTAAGGGAGCGATCGCTCCACGAACCCGGCGCCGTTAGCTGGGAAAACTAGTTGCCCCACGGCTGCCCGGCTGGTTACCGTCAGGGGGCTGGGGCGTGCCGACCAGGTGCTGGTCGGCACCGATGGGAAGGATTAAGCCAATGTCACGGGGTGGTGGCCTCGTCCGCCGGTTCCCCGTACTGGCGATCCGAGACTTCCGGATACTGCTCGCCGAGCGGCTGATTGCGCCGGCCTCGGTCGGGTTCTCGATGGTCGGGGTTTCGTTCGCGGTACTCAACGCCACCGGGTCGTCTTCAGACCTGTCTTTCGTGCTCGCGGCGCAGATCGCGCCGGCGCTGGTGTTCGCCTTGATCGGCGGGGTCGCGGCCGACCGGTTCCCGGCGCAGCGGGTGATCCTGGCGGCCAACCTGATCATGGCGGTCGGCGAGGGGACGTTCGGCCTGCTCGTGCTGACCGGGCGGCCGCCGCTATGGGCGATGATCTGCCTCGAGGCGCTGACCGGGATCGGGGTCGCGCTGTTCTATCCGGCTTCGCAGGGGCTGCTCCCCCGCCTCGTTCCCGGCAGCATGCTGCAGGACGCCAGCGCGATCAGCCGGATGGCGATGAACACCGGGATGATGGGCGGCGCCGCGGCCGCAGGCCTGCTGGTGGCGGCGGCCGGACCGGGCTGGGCCCTGTCGTTGTGCGGTATCGGCATGGTGTCGACGGTGCCGATGTTGCTGTCCATTAAGGGCGGGCGCCAGAGGGTGCGGCCCGACGCGGGGTACGCCGCCGACGAAGGAGAGCAGCCCACGGCCGCGCCGAGCATGCTCACCGAGTTGCGCGAGGGCTGGGCGGAATTCCGCTCGCACACCTGGCTCTGGGTGGTCGTCTGCCAGTTCTGTGTCGTGATGATGGCCTGGTACGGGGCGTTCTCGGTGCTCGGGCCGGTCGTGGCCCGGGAGCATCTGGGCGGTCCGGCGGCCTGGGGAGCGATTACCGCGGCCGACTCGTTCGGCCTGATCGCCGGGGGCCTGATCTCGCTGCGGTTCACGCCGCGCCGACCCACCCGGTTCGTCGTGCTGATCGGCGGCGCGGTGGCCATCAGCCCGCTCTCGCTGGCGATGGTCTTGCCACTACCCGCCGTATGCGTCGCGTCGTTCAGCCTGGGCGTATTCATCGAGATGATGATGGTGCAGTGGACGGTGACGATGGCGCGGAACATCTCGCCGGACAAGCTGGCGCGGGTGTCGGCCTACGACGTCCTCGGCTCTGTCATGGCGATGCCGGCCGGGGCGCTGATCGCCGGCCCGCTCGGCGCCGCGATCGGGATTTCGCACGCGCAGTACGCGGCCGCGGCGGTGATCGTCGTCGCGTCGGCGCTGGCCCTTATCCCGCGCGACGTCCGCGCCATGCGCAGTAACGATTCCGCACTGCCGGCGGACGAGCCACTCGGGCACGCGCTGGAGGAGAGCGTCGCCCTCGGGGCCGTCGTGCCCGGGGTTCCGGAGGCCGAGACCCTGCCGATCGAACTGGAAGGCGCGCACCGGTAGGCCCCGGCTCTGAGTGAGGCTGGTGGGCCACAAGCCTTGCCTGCCGGGACCAGTGCGACGCTGCACACGACGAAGAGCCTGAGCTCGGTTCGTTCGCACGTTCGGCGTAAAGAACTTGGGGTTGGGGGTTGCGGGGAAAGCTCGCGTGCGTATACTCGGTTACGAGTACTTTGAAACGAGTCCTCTGAGACGAAGACTCGGATGCGAGGTGATCGAGATGGCCGAGCGGCGGAAGGTCGGCAACCTGATGGCGTTGTCGATGCTCACGTTGCTGACGGAGCGGCCCATGTACCCGTACGAGATGGCGTCGGAGCTGCGCGGGCGGGGCAAGGACCAGTCCATCAAGATCAACTGGGGTTCGTTCTACACGGTGGTGCAGAACCTGGAGAAGTACGGCTTCATCGAGGCCGTGAACGTCGGCCGGGAGGGCAGGCAGCCCGAGCGGACCACGTACCAGATCACCGAGGCGGGGCTGGCCGAGCTGAAGGACTGGCTGCGCGAACTGCTCAGCGTTCCCGAGCGTGAGTACACCAGGTTCGAGGCGGCGCTCGGCGAGGCCGCCGTGCTGCCGCCCGACGAGGTGGCCAGCCTGCTGCGGCAGCGGCTGGAGGCGCTGGACGCGGCGATCGCCGAGTACCAGGCGGGGATGCAGACGTGGGCCGCCGGGCTGCCGCGGCTGTTCCTGATCGAATCGGAGTACTATCTGGCGCTGCGCCAGGCCGAGGCGGAGTGGGTGCGGGGGCTGCTCAAGGAGTTCACCGACGGCACGTTCCCCGGCCTGGAGGGCTGGCGTCACTTCCACGAGACGGGCGAGTTCCCCGCGGATCTGCTGCCGCTCTTCCAGCAAGGGCCACAAGGGGTGGCGCAGGAAGGAAGCGGGCGGCAAGCGGCGGCGCAGGAAGGAGACGGGGCCACAGAGACCTAAGCGAACGACCCCGGCCTGGTGCGGCAACACCTCGAGCCGGGGCCGTCAACCTCAGACCGATCCCGCGAGTACGCGGAACCCGAGGTCCCACAGCTAAGAGTAGCCGGGTTTCTCCTCGCGGGGCTGGAGCGTCACCCCCACACACCGCAGGAGAAACGCGATGAGTTCCATCGACTGTGCCATCGAGGCACGTCAGCTAGTCAAAACCTACGCCGTGCGCGGCACCAAGCACGGCATCCGGGCGCTGGACGGGCTTGACCTGGCCGTCCCGCGCGGCATGATCTTCGGGCTGCTCGGGCCGAACGGCGCGGGCAAGACCACCGCAGTCAAGATCCTCACCTCGCTGGCCAGGCCGGACGCGGGCACGGCTTCTGTCGAGGGCATCGACGTGCTCGCCCGGCCCGGGCAGGTCCGACACGTGATCGGGGTCGTCTCGCAGCGTTCCGGCGCCGACCCGACCGCCACCGGGCGGGAGAACCTGATCCTGCAGGGGCGGCTGTACGGGATGCGCGGCGGCTCGGTCCGGGCCCGCGCGGACGAACTGCTCGAGCACTTCGGGCTCACCGAGGCGGCGGGACGCCTGGTCAAGACGTACTCCGGCGGCATGCAGCGCCGGCTGGACGTCGCGCTCGGCCTGATGCACCGGCCCGCGGTGCTATTCCTCGACGAGCCAACCACCGGCCTGGACCCCGAGTCGAGGGCCGCGATGTGGCAGGAGATCGCGCGGCTGGCCTCGCGGGACGGGCTGACCGTGCTGCTGACCACGCACTACCTGGAAGAAGCCGACCGGCTGGCCGACCGGCTCGCGATCGTGGACCACGGCCGGGTGGTCACCACGGGTGCGCCTGAGGAGCTCAAGGGCGAGCTGCGCGGCGACGTGGTGCAGGTGGAGCTGCCCGCGGACGCGGATGCGGGCCTGGTCCGCGGCGTTCTGGGCGGCGTGCGCGAGGTGCGCGACGTGGTCATCGCCGGGCGCAACGTGTCGGCGCGGAGCGACGACGGCGCGGCTGCGGTCCCGGTCGTGCTCGCGGCGTTGCAGCGGGCCGGGATCAACGCGGCTTCGGTGGCGGTGGCCCGGCCGTCGCTGGACGACGTGTACCTGCGGCATACCGGGCGGCGCTACAGCGAGTCCGGGACAGCGGACCGTAACGGATCAGTGGACCAGCGCGAACTGGTGGAGGCGAGCAAGTAATGGCTACCGTGCAACTCGGATCAGCGCCTGCAGGGGCGGCGCCGATCAATTCCGTGGGGCCGAACACGACGGCGTTCGGCACGACGATGGCGCACACCTGGTACCTGACCGGCCGGAAGCTGCACGCCCTGGTCCGGCAGCCGTGGGTGCTGGCGTTCAGCGTGGTGCAGCCGGTGATCTGGCTGTTCCTGTTCGGACAGCTATTCCGCAAGGTCATCGACATCCCGGGCTTCGCCTACCACGGCACCTACCTGGACTACCTGGTGCCCGGGCTGATCGCGATGAACGCGATGGCCAACAACATGTGGGCGGGCATGTCCATGATCGAGGAGATCGACCGCGGCACGCTGAACCGGTTCCTGGCCTCCCCGGCCAGCCGGGTCGGGATCATGAACGCCAGCGTGGTCGAGCAGGGGGTCAGCACGACCGTCCAGTCCCTGATCATCGTGGGGCTCGGCCTCATCGGCGGGGCGCGTTACCACGGCGGGGTCGCCGGGGTGGCCGTGATGGTCGCCGCCTCGATCCTGGTCGGCGTGGTGTTCGGCACGCTGTCCAACGCGACCGGCATGCTGCTGCGCTCGCGCGAGGCGATCATCGGCGTGTACACGTTCTTCATGCTGCCGCTGATGTTCCTGTCCTCGGCGTTCATCCAGACCCGGCTGATGCCGGGGTGGATGCAGGCCATCGCGTCGCGCAACCCGCTCAACTGGGTGGTCCAGATCGGGCGTTCCGCGGTCTCGGCCCACCCGGACTGGAGCGCGATCGGCGTCCGAGCCGGCGGCCTGCTGGTGCTCGCGGTGGCGTGCGCGGCGGTGTCGGTGGCGACGTTCCGCTCGTACCAGAAAAACGTCTGACCGAACGCCGCAAACAGCGGGCCCCCGATCCCGGCCCGGGACCGGGGGCCCGCTCTTACCGTCTGGACGGGGTCAGCCGAAGAAGACCTCGGCTTCGGCGTAGCGGTGCGGCGGGACCAGCTTCAGCTGGCTGGTGGCCTCTACGAGCGGGACCCGGACGATCTCGGTGCCGCGCAGGGCCACCATCACCCCGAACGCCTCGTCGTGCACCGCCTGGACGGCGTGGACGCCGAACCTGGTGGCCAGCACCCGGTCGAACGCGGTCGGCGTGCCGCCGCGCTGGATGTGTCCGAGCACCGTGCAGCGGGCTTCCTTACCGGTCCGCTTCTCGATCTCGTCGGCCAGCAGCTGCCCCACGCCGCCGAGCCGGACGTGGCCGAACGAGTCGAGCTGCTCGTGGGTGGTGGAGAGATCCTCGCTGAGCGGATGAGCGCCCTCGGCGACGACCACGATCGGCGCGAACCTGGTCTGGAACCGGTGCTGGACGTAGGCGCAGACCCGCTCGATGTCGAACGGCCGCTCCGGAATGAGGATCACGTTCGCGCCGCCCGCCAGGCCCGCGTGCAGCGCGATCCACCCAGCGTGCCGGCCCATAACCTCGACGATCAGCGCCCGGTGATGGCTCTCCGCCGTCGTGTGCAGCCGGTCGATCGCCTCCATGGCGATGTTCACGGCCGTGTCGAAGCCGAAGGTGTAATCGGTCGCGCCCAGGTCGTTGTCGATGGTCTTCGGCACCCCGACGACCGGCACGCCCTGCTCGCCGAGCCGGGTGGCCACGCCCAGGGTGTCCTCGCCGCCGATGACGATCAGCGCGTCGACGCCCAGGCCGGCCAGGTTGTCCTTAATCCGCTCGATGCCGTTGCGGCCGCCGCCGCTCGCGGCCTTCAGCGGGTTGGTACGGGACGAGCCCAGGATCGTGCCGCCGACCGGCAGGATGCCACGGACCGCCTGGATGTCCAGGGGCATCGTGTCGCCTTCGAGCGGCCCGCGCCACCCGTCGCGAAACCCGACGAACTCCAGGCCGTACTCCTGCACGCCCTTGCGGACCACGGCGCGGATTACTGCGTTCAAACCGGGGCAGTCGCCGCCTCCGGTGAGGACTCCCACTCGCATGCCACCAACCTTAGTGGGATGGAGCGCCGCGCGGATGGCTGCGGGAAGAGCCCGGAGAAACTAAGGCGCTTGGTCGTCCGGGTCGGCGTGATCGCCGGCGGCCGCTTTGGCGAGTTGGGCCTTGGCCCGGCGGGCGTCCACGTCGACGTACTCCTGGCCGGACAGCTTGGCGATCGCCTGCATGACTTCGTCGGTGATACCCCGCAGCAGCGCAGCGTCGGTCGGCTGGCCGTGGTAGCGGGAGAAGTCGAGCGGCTCGCCGAACTTCACGCCGGGCCGGATCCGGGGGTTCGGCCAGATGGTGCTGGGCGGCTGGAACTCGAAGGTGTCGATCATGGCCATGGGGACCACCGGGGCACCCGACTCGACGGCGAGCCTGGCGACCCCCGTCTTGCCGCGGTACAGGCGGCCATCCGGGCTCCTGGTCCCCTCCGGGTAGATGGCGAGCACGCGTCCCTCCGCCAGGACGCGCAGGCCGGTGCGGATCGCCTCCTCACTCGCCGTTCCACCGCTCCGGTCGATCGGGATGACGCCGACACCGGCGAAGAACGCCTTGCTGATCAGCCCCATCAACCCGGGCTTGGTGAAGTACTCGGCCTTGGCCAGGAAGATCACCTTCCGCGGCACCGGGAACGGCCCGAAGAAGTGATCGGAGAACGAGAGGTGGTTGCTGGCCAGGATGACCGGGCCCCGCCGGGGAACGTTTTTGACCCCCGTCGCGCGGGGCCGGAAGACAATCCGCAGGGTCACCCCGAGCGTATATTTCGTCACCCAGTAGAACACGTTCTTATCGTCCCATGTCCCGGGGCAGGTGCACATCGCCCGGGAGCCAGCTGGACCGCGTGGCATGACCCCCGTGGGCGCATGGCGGCTAGGGCACCCAGTAGAACACCCCGCCATCGTCCCGTGCGACGATGCCCCCATGTCACCAGAGAACCCAGGCACGTTGCTGGCGGGTGCGGAGCCGTTCGAGCACGCGGGGGGCCCGGTCGGCGTGCTGCTGTGCCACGGCTTCACCGGCAGCCCGCAGACGGTCCGCTCGTGGGCGGACTACCTGGCCGGGCAGGGCCTGTCGGTCAGCCTGCCCAGGCTGCCCGGGCACGGCACCACCTGGCAGGATATGGCGCGGACCGGCTGGCAGGACTGGTACGGCGCGGTCGACGCCGCGTTCACGGCGCTGGCCGCGCGGTGCGAGCACACCTTCGTGTTCGGCATCTCCATGGGCGGCTGCCTGGCGTTCCGGCTGGCCGAGGTGCACGGCAGCGCGGTGCGCGGGCTCGTGGTCGTCAACCCGTCGCTGGCCGCGGACAACAAGCTGCTCACGGTCGCGCCGGTGCTCAAGTACGTGCTGAAGTCGGTGCCGGGCATCGCGAGCGACATCAAGAAGCCCGGCATCAAGGAGGTCGGCTACGACAAGGTGCCCGTCGCGGCGGCCGCGTCGCTGCCCGGGCTGTGGGGCATTACCACCAAGCACCTGAACGAGGTGACGCAGCCGGTCCTGGTCTACCGCAGCACCGTCGATCATGTCGTCGGGCCTGCCAGCATGCGCGTGCTGCTCGCCGGGGTGCCCGAGGGCCTCGTTACGGTCCGCGAGCTAGCCGACAGCTACCACGTCGCGACGCTCGACAACGACGCGGAGGCCATCTTCGAGGGCAGCCTGAAGTTCGTCCAGGATCACGCCGGATAAGGATCGTTTATCCCTCCCGGCACCGGCCCGCGGGCGGCTATCGTTGATGGCAGGCTTCGATTTCTGGCGCGGTGGGGACGTGGCGGACCGGGATAACACGGACAGCGGTGAGGGCGACGAGGACGCTGTCTGGCGTGATCTCGTAGCCAGGTACGACGTCGCGCTGACCGCTGAGGAGCCGGTTCCATGGCCGGAGCGCGAGGGTGACCCGGCGCTGGGCGGCGTCGGGATAGCAGGGGTCGAGGGCGCTGGGATATCCGGGGTCGAGGTCGGCCGGGTGCCTGCCACCGGATCCGACGCCGGGCCGGGGACGGGACGGGGACGCACGAATCACACGTGATGCCGGTCCCCCGGCTCGTCCGACCGGCCACAGATTCAGGGGGCTCCACGGGTCGGGGCCTGCCCGCGGCCGCCGACGATGATGACGATCACTTCATCCCCCCGCCCCCGCCGCCGCTGCCCAAGCTGGACCCCGTGGCCAAGGGAGCCTGGTTGGCGCTGTTCGGCGGGCCCGGCTACCTAGTCGTGGCGACGGCCGCGGGCTGGACGGTATCGGGATTCGCGGCGTTCGTCGCCGTCGCGGCGTTCGTCGCCGGGTTCGCCATCCTCGTGCTCCGGATGCACGAGCCGGGCCCAGGCGGCCCGGACGATGGGGACGACGGCGCGGTGGTCTGACGGCTCGCCGGTCCCTGTCTGCGGCGCCGCTTCGGTTTTGGGCGCGGCTTGGGTCTTGGGTTCGGCTTGGGTCTTGAGGGCGGCTTCGATGGCCAGACCCGCGGCGCCGACGATCCCCGCATCCTCGCCGAGCTCGGCCGCCTTGACCTCGGCGAGCGGCCGGTGACCGCGCCCGGTCAGGGCGCGCTCGAACGCCGCGCGGGCGGGATCGAGCAGCAGGTCGCCCGCCTCGGACACGCCGCCGCCGATCACGAAGCAGGCCGGGTCCAGGATCGCGGCCAGGTCGGCCAGCCCCTGGCCCAGCCAGCCGCCGACGATCTGGAAGCAGCGCAGCGCGGCCGGGTCGCCCTCGTTCGCCGCCTGGGTGATCTCCGGGCCCGAGATGCCCTCGGGCGTCCCGCCGCCCAGCTGCAGCAGCCGGCTGGCGCCGTCCGGGGTGCGCCTGGCGAAATCGCGCGCCTCCGCGACCAGCGCGTTGCCGCTCGCGTACTGCTCCCAGCAGCCCCGGTTCCCGCACCCGCACAGCCGCCCGTCGGGTACCACCCGGACGTGCCCGGGCTCTCCGGCGATGCCCCACCGGCCGCGGTAGAGCTCGCCGCCGATGATGATGGCGGCGCCGATGCCGGTCCCGACCGCGACCAGCATCGCGTCGCGGTACCCGCGGGCCGCCCCGTACCGCGCCTCGGCCCAGGCCGAGGCGTTCGCGTCGTTCTCGACCAGCACGGTCCGGCCGAGGCGCTCCTCGACCCGCTGCTTAAGCGGCTCGCCGCGCCAGGCCAGGTTCGGGGCGAACAGCATGGTCGCACGGTCACCGTCGACGAACCCGGCGGCGCCGAGCCCGATAGCGACCACCTCGTCGGCGCCGATGGCGGCTACCTCGTGGGCGGCGAGCAGTTCGGTCACCACGTCAGCGATGGCCTGCTCGGTCCGCAGCGGGCTCGCCGCGGGCGTGGACCGCTTCAGCTTGGCGAGGATACGGCCGCGCTCGTCAACGACCCCCGCCGCGACCTTGGTGCCACCGACGTCGACGCCGATGGCCAGGGTCACTGGGCGGCGTCCCCGCGGTCAGGCGCAGCTGGCGGGGGAGTCACCACCGTTCGTTCGGATGAAGGGGTATTCTCTGGGGTTTTCATGAGCTGCTCGAACGCGGAGAACGCGCCCTGGGCCAGTCCGGCCAGGGCACCGCTTGCATCCTGGAGCATCGTGCCGAGCCCGGGCCCCGATGTGCGGGCCGCGCGGGCAGCCTGGCAGATGGGGCACCACTGGCACTCGGGCGGCTCGTTGGGCGGCAGCTCGTTGGTGGCCGTGTCCCAGACGTCGCCGCTTTGGCGCTTCTCGGCGCCTAGCGACCGCTTGACCTGGCCGGCCACCTGGTTCGCCATGCTGCGCGCGCCCGCGCGCATGAGCCAGCGCTGGAGATCGGCGACGGGATCGCTGCCCCGGTTGGGCCGGCTGCTACTGCTGCCCGGCCTGCTGTCGTCGGCCTGGCCGTTGGTTCGTGACTGGCCGCTGCTGCTGTTACGCGGCGGGCCGTCATCTCGGGATTCGGACACCTGACGCCTCCTGCTTTGATCGTACCGCTACCACTGCAGGACAAAGGGCGTGCCGGTGGCGCGGAAGTGGCCCACGTTCAGGCACTCCGTGACGCCGATCCTGGTCCGGCGGACCAGCGGCTGGTGGACGTGCCCGAAGATCGAGAACCTCGGGCGGGTGACCCTGATCGCGTCCAGCAGGGCCGTGCTCCCCTTCTCCAGGCGCCTGGCCACGGTGTCGTAGAGGAGTTCGGGCACGGCGGGCGGGATGTGGGTGCACAGCACGTCCACCGCGCCGACCGCCTCGATCTTCGCGCGGAACTCCTCCTCGGTCATCTCGTTCGGCGTCCGGTAGGCCGATTTCAGCCCGCCGCCGACGAACCCGAACGTCCACCCGTCCAGCTCCACCGTGCCGCCGTCGATGACGTGGTGCCCGGGCTTGGTGAACCGCTCCCACATCTGAGGGATGTCGACGTTGCCGTAGGTCAGGTAGGCGGGTTCGGGGAGGGCACCGAACATCGCCGCGTACTGCCTGGCCATGGCGTCCTGGAACAGGACGGCCGGGGGCTCGGTCCGGGCCGCGAGCAGGCTGATGGACAGCTCCCTGGCCTCGTCGAACTTCCGTGCGGTGCGCAGCTCGACGTAGGTGCGCGCGTGCTCGGCGCCGAACAGGTCGGCGAAGATGCCCTGCCCGTAGTCGGCGTAGTCCAAGAACAGGAGCAGGTCGCCCAGGCAGATCAGCGCGTCGGCCCCGTGCCCGGCGCCCGCCAGCGCGTCCGCGCGCCCGTGCACGTCGCTCACCACGTGAACTCGCATGGCACCACGGTACGGCTCTTCTGAATCGGTTTTACGGGTCTGGGCCGGCGTGCGGTTCGTTGGCTGGGACAACGCGTGCTGGCACTTTAAGCTTGGTCCTGCCAAGGATCGCTCAACCTGGATGGAGAACCCGTGCGCGAATTCAGCGTCCCGGCCCTGGCGGAGGTCCCCGCGACCGCGAATCTCGCCAAGGCCGTCTTCCGCCGGGCCGCCGAGCAGCCGCAGGCGGTAATGCTGCGCCGGCCCGCCGTGCCCGGGGACCTGGGCGGGCAGTGGACGGACGTGACCGCCGAGCAGTTCAGGGACCAGGTGGTGGCGATCGCCAAGGGGCTGATCGCGGCCGGGATCCAGACCGGCGACCGGGTGGCGCTGATGTCGCACACCCGGTACGAGTGGACGCTGATCGACTACGCGATCTGGAGCGCGGGCGCGGTGACCGTGCCCGTCTACGAGACCTCCTCGGCTGAGCAGGCCGAATGGATCCTGAGCGACTCGGGCGCGCGGGCCGCCTTCGTCGAGACGACGGGGTTCGAGAGCCTGATCGGCGAGTTCCGTGACCGGGTGCCCGCACTAGAGCACGTGTGGGTGATCGAGCCGGGTGACGGGGACCCGATTCACGCCCTCGTCGAGTCCGGCGCGGAGGTCGGCAAGGAGGCCATCGGCGAGCGCGCCTCCGCGGTCACCGCGTCTGACCTGGCCTCCATCATCTACACCTCGGGCACCACCGGGCGGCCCAAGGGGTGCGAGCTCACCCACGAGAACCTGCTCTCCGACGTCCGCAACGCGGTGGCCGGACCGCTGAGCTTCGTCACGGGCACCGAGAACCCGGGCACGCTGCTGTTCCTGCCGCTCGCGCACGTTTTCGCCAGGATCATCCAGGTGGCGTGCATCGAGAGCGGGCTCACGCTCGGGCACTGCGGCGACCTGAACGCGCTGCTCCCCGCCCTGGCCGCGTTCCGGCCGACGTTCATCCTGGCGGTGCCCCGGGTGTTCGAGAAGGTGTACAACAGCGCCGAGCAGCGGGCCATCGGCGACAAGAAGGGCGGCATCTTCGACCGTGCGGCCCGGACCGCGATCGCCTACAGCCAGGCGCTCGACTCCCCCGGCGGCCGCCCTGGCGCCGGCCTGCGGGCCCAGCACGCGCTGTTCGACCGGCTGGTGTACGGCAAGCTGCGCGCCGCGCTCGGCGGGCGGGCGGCATACGCCGTCTCGGGCGGCGCCGCGCTCACCGAACGGCTGTCGCACTTCTTCCGCGGCATCGGCATCACGGTCCTGGAGGGGTACGGCCTGACCGAGACGACCGCGGCCGGCACCGTCAACCAGCCCGACCGGAACAAGATCGGCACCGTCGGCCGGCCGCTGCCCGGCGTCTCGATCAAGATCGCCGAGGACGGCGAGATCCTGATCAAGGGGGCGAACATCTTCCCGGGCTACTGGCACAACGAGGCGGCGACCAAGGAGGTCTTCACCGAGGACGGCTGGTTCCGTAGCGGGGACATCGGCGAGCTTGACGATGAGGGCTTCCTGAAGATCACCGGGCGGAAGAAGGAGCTGATCGTCACGTCGGGCGGCAAGAACGTCTCCCCCGCGGTGCTCGAGGACAGGCTGCGCAGCCACGCGCTGATCAGCCAGTGCATGGTGGTCGGGGACGGAAGGCCGTACGTGGCGGCGCTGGTCACGCTGGACGCCGAGGTGTTCGGGCCGTGGAAGGCTAGGCACGGCAAGCCTGCCGACGCGACGCCCACGTCGCTGCGCGACGACCCGGATCTGGTCGCGGAGGTGCAGGCCGCCGTCGATGACGCCAACAAGGCGGTCTCCCGGGCCGAGTCCATCAGGAAGTTCCGGATTCTGGACGGTGATTTCACCCAGGAGAGCGGGCAGCTCACCGTCAAGATGGGCATCCGTCGCAGCGTTCTGGCCAAGGATTTCGCCTCCGACATCGAGGCCCTGTACTCCTAGGTACTCCTAGCGTTGACGCATCGCGCAATTGCATGAGAAGTCCGGGTGGAGCGGATCGTGATGTGTCGGTGTCAGCGCCGTTCGCCTCGCTTACCGCACCCGACGGCGACTCGGTGAGTTCGGTGGCGTTTAGTCCAAACGGCCAACGGCTCGCGGTTGGCAGCCTCAACGCGACATATTCGACATACGCCTTCCCGGTTAACCACGGTGGTGGCCTCGTCCTGTGGGATGTGACCTGCGCCAGCGTCGCCGCCGCCGACCACACCACGACCGTGGCGGACCAGGGTACTAAAGGGGTCGTGCAGGCGGCCTTCAGCTCGGACGGGAAAATGCTGGCCGTCGCAGACGGGAACGACACCACCTATGTGTGGAGCGTATCCGGCCAGGCCCCGGCGCCCGTCGCTAGTTTCCCCGATCCGGCCAGGGTCGACCTGGCTGGTGTCGCCTTCGGGCCAGCCAACACCGTTTTTACCGCCGATGGCGACGCAATGCCTACGAGTGGCACATCCCCGCCCCCGGTTCCGCAGCTGCTGGCCCTGTCGCGACGTTCCCCGGCCGGTGTGGCGATTCCCTCGACGCCCTGGCGATCAGCCCAGATGGCCGCATGCTCGCGATCGCCTGCTACAACGGGAACGTCGACGTCTGGAACATCGCCGCCCATACGTCCTTCACCCTGACCGACCCGGACAGCATGGGAGCGGTCACGGTGGCGTTCGGAGGCCACGACGGCTCGCTCCTGGCCTCCGGCGACAACAACGGCCAGACCTACCTGTGGAACCTGGCCAGCCGACAGTTGCTCGGCTCGCTAAAGGCCGGCGACATCGCCCAGGCGGTGAAGATGGTGGTGTTCAATCTCGCCGGGACGATCCTGCTCACCGCGGACGCGCACGGCTACATATACGCCTGGAGCGCGGCGACCCGCACGCTCCTCGACACCATTACGCCGGCTGACGGGAAGCCGGTCCTCTCGGTCGCCTTCAGTTCCAGCGGCGCAACGTTCGCGGCCGGCGACTATGGCGGCGAAGCCGGCATCTGGTACGCGGGCTCCCTGAACCAGGACGCACACCGTTGATAGGAAGCTCATCATCCGGGCCGAGCGTCACGCATGACTCGTTAGCTTCCTGTGTTTGCCGGTCGGCTCGGGTGCTGGTCATCGAGTTGGGCGGAGTGCGGCCACGTAGATTGCCGCGGGGTTGCCGGGCGGCCAGTCGGGCAGCGGATCGATCGTGTCGATGTGGACGAAGCCGTTGCGTTCCCAGAAGGCCCGGGTCGCCTCGTAGGGGGTGTAGCCGGAGGAGCGGTCCAGGGTCTTGGCCTCCACGACGCTGATTCCTTCGGCGGCCAGGTAATTCAGGACGTGGCCGAGCAGCCTGGTTCCATGGCCGCGGCCGCGCCGGGCCGCGGCGACGGCGAGCCACAAGATTTCTGCCCCGCCGGGTGATTTCCTGGCGGCTATGGCTATGCCGACGACCGTTCCCGAGTCGGTCAGGACCCAGGCCTCGTCGCGGGCGGCGTCGCGGGCGGCCTTCTCGGGCACGTCGTCGGTGAAGTAATCCGGCAGGCCCCGGATGATGGCCATGACGGCAGGAGCATCTCCAGCCGTGAAACGGCGGACAGCGAGCACGCGATTTATCGTGCCAGCCGGCTGAGAGGTCTCGTTGGCGCTATGCGAGGTCTCCCGACTTGGCGTAGCGCGTCTCGGGCTCCCGATAGGAGCGATTCACGCGCCGCCACTGACAAGGCGCGACTGCCGCCGGAGAGCGAGGCTCCCGTGCTGGCTCTCCGGCCTCGGTCGCGAGGTTCAGGCGGCGCGGTGCGCGCGGGCCCGGTCGGCCCGGTCGACTGCGGTCGGTTCGTGCAATAGGGAACTTGAGGTCCGGAACAGGAACTCGCCGTAGCTGTCGGGTGCCCGGTCCCGGTCCGTGAGATAGGCGTCGGGAGTCGTCATCAGGCTGAAGATCCGGCGCTGGGCGTAGTCGCACTCGGCGAGGGCGTCGCCGACGCGCCGGCCGATCCGGGCCAGCCCGGTGGTAGGCCGGGCCAGCGCCGTCATCCGCCGAGTCATCGTCATGCCCCCCGCGCTACCCGGTGGCTGCGCCGGGATGCGTGGGCGGCCTTGCGCTGCGAGCTGCGCGCCGCGCTGGCGCGCCGGGCCGCCGCCGCCTGCTGACGCGACTCCTTGATGTGGTCCCAGACCAGGGCCTGAGGCGTGAAGGTGTACATCGTTCCTCCTCGATATCCGGCCAGCTATGGCCGGTCACTATCGAGTTTCGTCGTAAGACCCCCCATCCCGCATCGGAGAAAATCCTCATTTTGCCTGCTCAGGGGGGCCTTAGACTGCCCTGAGGGAGACTTAGGGCGGCTTAGTCGGCGCATCGGGTAGCGCGGAGGGCGCAGCGGTCCCGAGCCTTGTGTTCCTGGAGGCGGGCGCAGGAAACTGTGGCCATGGACGCCTTGGACGCCCTTGACGCCGTCGGCGAGAGCAATGTGCAGCTCGTCCGGCAAGTCGGGTCCGGTCAGTGGGATGGCGCCACGCCGTGCACTGAGTGGAATGTCAGGTCGCTGGTCGGTCACCTGATCATGGGCAGGCACGTGTACCGCGGCTTCCTTGAGGGCGTTCCCGTCGCGGAGCTGAGGCTGATACTGCAGCAGGGCGGGGCGGCCAGCGATGCCCCTGTCGCGGCGTGCGAAAGCGCCGTGCGCTCGGTCCGCGCGGCATTCGCACAGCCCGGCGCGCTGGAGCGAACCGTGCACCACACCATCGGTGACATGCCGGGCAGGCAGCTGCTGGTCCAGCTGGTGGCCGACTGCGTTGTCCACTCCTGGGATCTGGCGACGGCCATCGGCGTGGACCCAGGGCTCGATGAGCAGCTCATCGAGCTCAGCTATGAGTTCTACCTGCCGCTGATGCAGAAGGACGCCGTATACGCCTACGGCTGGTTCAAGCCGCCCGCGAGCCCCCTCCCCGAAGGGGCCACCGCGCTGGAGCGGCTCCTGCATCTCCTGGGCCGCTGACAGCCTTTCCGCTGACAGCCATCAGCGAACGGGCCGGCTGGGCTGTCCGGGCTGCACGGGCCGCGGTTCCCTCGCTCCTGCCGGTTCCGCGCGCCCGTTCAGTCAGCTAGCCGAAGCGGCCAGGCCCTGACAGATCACCTAGTTCGGCATCTGACTGGCCGGCCGGCATCCCGGGATGAATGGCGCCCCTATCAGGCTGTCCTGCGCGCTGACCGGGGAGTGGCGAGTATTCGCCGGGAGCGCACATGCCGCTGAGCCGTCGCCGCGGGTTGCCTGGCATCGTTGAGTAGGCCGCCCCAGCTGCATCGGCCGGGGCAGACGGTGGCGAGCAGCCAGATCGGCGCCAGCGGCGACCGGCGGCACGGCAGGAGGCAGCGAGCATGAGCGATAGCCGGGCGCCCGAGGTCCGCGACCTCGGGCAAGTCACGTTCCACATCGAAGGTCCCCTCGGGATCGTCACCCTCAACCGGCCAGAGGTGCTGAACGCCCAGGGCTACGAACTGCTGGCCCAGGTCGACCAGGCGTTCGACCTGGCGCAGGCCGACCAGGCGATCCGCGTGGTCATCGTGCGCGGCGCGGGCGGCGTGTTCTCGGCCGGCCACGATCTGAGCCCAGGCCAGCAGCGGGGCGACGACCCGCTGGAGCGGTATAACGAGTTCAAGAAGTACAACCTGGACCTGCTGCTCAAGTGGCGCGGCTTTCCCAAGCCCACCATCGCGATGGTCGACGGCTACTGCATCTACGCCGGGTGGATGCTGGCGGCCGTCATGGACCTGGTGTTCGCCTCCGACCAGGCGCAGTTCCTGGGCGGGTTCGTGGAGTACAACTCCATCCCCTGGGACCTGGGCTTCCGCAAGGCCAAGGAGATCTGCTTCGAGAGCCGCTTCATGACCGCCGCGGAGTGCCAGGCCGCTGGCTTCGTCTCCCGCGTCTTCCCCGCAGAAGACCTCGAGCGTGAGACCCGTGCCTTCGCCCGCCGCGTGGCCGAGAACCACCCGTTCACCCTGCGGATGACCAAGCTGCAGATCAACAAAGCCCAGGACGCCCAGGGCTTCCGGTCACTGCTGGAGGACAGCCTGGGCGACTACGTCGCCATGATGTTCATGCCCGGCTTCAGCACGATCCTGGAAGACACCAAGCGCCTGCGCGCCGTCGACCTCGCCGTCCGCGGCCGGCGAGGCGAGCGCTACGGCCAGGACGGCACCCAGCGCGAGACCTGACTGACGGTCGTAAGCTGGCCGCCCGCCGATCGCCTGGATCTCCGCAATGGAACATCACCACCGGCGCCATCAGGCCATTGTGCCGCGCCGGGGTCGCCGACCCGGTGAATCAGCGCGGCATCGGCGCCGGCCATCGTGACCTGACCAGGACATAGCTCGGCACCGGGGCGGCTGCGAAGGTGGGGGCAAGACTGTGATGTCGCGGCAACTCGACCTCCAGCCTGGCCAGCGCGGGCAGGTCGCTGCGCCGTGCGCGCCGCACCGCGACCTTGGGCGGCGCGGGCCGGCGTTTCGTCCGGCAGCGGACGTAGAGCGTGTGCCTGCTGCTGGCCGAATCCCAGGCGGTACCACGCGCGCAGCAGGCTCTCGTCGCTGGCGGGCACCAGCACGTACTGGGCGTTGCGTGATTCCTGAACCCACCGGGCAGACGCCAGCCCGTACATGTCGCGCATCAGCTCCGGCTCCGTGGTCGCCTGTCCGGCCGCATCGACCCAGACATTGCAGCCCCATACCGGGCTGGCCTTGGGGGCGCCCAGCAGGAAGCCGGCGATGTTCTCGCCCTGCACGGCCACCGCGCCGGAGGCGTCTGGCAGCGCGAAGGCCGCCGCGACCTCCGCAGTAGCCGCCAGCTCGTGCTCGTAGCGCGGCGACAACAGAGGGCAGCTGAGGCGATGGGCCCGATGCCGCGCCGCAACAAGCGCCCCGGCGGCGGGGATATCGCCGGCGTGGAACGGGCGCACCTACACAGCTGACATAGCGGGAACGTACGCCACCCCAACCGAGCCGGGTCACCCGAATTATCCGCGGTCAGGATCCGGCCGCGACCCCGAATCCGGGACTTTACTCGCCGAGGAACCGCACCGGCCCTTACCAGAGCCGGGACGGCCTGCGCAGCAAGGCCACGCCGCGCCCGCCAGGGGGAAACCCAGGCCGGCGACCGGCGGCGGACCAGGCCAAGCCCCACAGCCCGACGCAGATCACCCGGATCGGCCAGGCGCCGGGCGGCCGCCCCAGCAGTCAGATTGCCGAGGATAGCGGCGGGACTGTATGTCCTCGCGCCAACCAGCGATAATGACAGAATGTGACTGCCTTCTGGCCTGACTCTGCGCGGATCGGCTCGGCGAACCGGGCGCTGGTGGCCTGGACACGAAGGCCGGCGCGTCGATCGCCCGGTTTTGTCCGCTTCCGGCTCGCCTGCTCGCAGCCGGGGCAATGGCGCCGACGGACCGGTAACCGGAACCATCTCCCTGGCTGGCAAGGATCTGGGAGGCGGTTCAGGGTTTCACGATCCCCCGCAGGTCAGGCGCCGCCGAACCCGTCGTGCATATCCTCCGGAACATGAGACTACTGGCCCTCGGCGATCGCAACCCGGACTTCTTGACCCACCGTGAGATCGATTCGACGCTGCAGCTTCTGCCAGCTGATGTCGAGTGCCGCTGGGTCGCAACCGATGATCCTCGCGCCCGCGAGCTGGCGAGCTACGACGGGGTATGGCTGCTGCCCGGCACCCCGTACCGCGATGACGAGACTGCCTACGCTGCGATCAGCCACTGCCTGGACACCGGCACTGCGTTTCTGGGCACGTGCGGCGGTTTTCAGTACGCGGCAGTGGCGCTGGCCCGGGCCCGGCTCGGACTTGCCGGTGCCGGGCACGCTGAATCGGATCCGGACGCCGATCAGCACGTCATCGTCGCCCTGCAGTGCGCGTTGTACGGCGAGCGGCGGATGGTAACGCCGGTGCCCGGCACCCTGCTGGCCTCGATCTGCGGCGAGGCGCCGTTCGAGGGCTTTCACTACTGCGGTTACGGCCTAGACGAGCACTTCGCCGCGAAGCTGCAGGACGCCGGCGTCGTCATCTCCGCGCACGCAGCGGATGCCGACCCCGAGGCCCTGGAACTGGCGGAGTACCGGTTCTTCCTCGCGACCGCGTTCCAGCCTCAGGTCGGCAGCAGCAAAAGCGGCGAGCTGCATCCGATTCTCTCCGCCTGGCTACGGTCGGCGGCCGCAGGACCCCCCGTAAGACCCGGCCAGTAAAGGCTGCGGGCCTGGCACCCCCCAGGGGATACCCCGACTGCTCCCTGTACCCCGTACAGCGCCAGCCGCAGCTGCCAGCCCACACCCACAGACCGGCTCAGCCCGGCCCATCGCGACCGCATTCCATGACGCCCGGCGTGTCGGCTGGGGGCGGCGACAAGCATGCGGTAGTTCCGCTCTCCGCAGGAACGCAGGCAAGCCTGTGGAGCGATCGAATCGCCGATTCCGTCCCCACGGTAAACCGAAGGCGACCGGTCTGACGCAGGCCGATCATCCGTTCGGCGCTCAGAGGGGTTCGTTGCTCCGGTGCGTCGTATCCGGCGGTGCCGCTTCCGCGAACGTGTGAGCTGACGACGAGCTCAGCTACCGGTAAGGGGCATGCGGCTCACAAACCTCGGGGCTAGTCGGCTCGCTCCAGTATCTGGCGCGGGACCAGCCGCCAGGTCACGCGATGCTGACCCGTGAACTGCTCCGGGTCATCGCCGTAGCGACGTGCCATGACCTTGGCATCCTCTACAGCCCTGTCATCTCCGTCACGGACGAGCTCGGCGGTACCGCTGATCCTCACCCAGTGGCTCACATCGGCAGGGTCGTGGACGAGTGCGGAGACTCTCGGATCACGGCGCAGGTTCAGCACCCAGCGCCGGCTGACCCGGCCGTTCACCAGAAGACTGTCATCTTCGACCAGGTAATCCACGACGACTAGGTGAGGAGCGCCATCGCTGCCCAGAGTCGACAGCACGGCACGGTGCGGGCCCCGGAGGAAAGGTCGCACGTCTTCGACGGTCGCTGGGACGTACTCCATCTGATCGGCTCCTAGGATCTGCCGTGGTCGGCGATGACATCACGAAGTCCGACGTCAGCTCCGAACGTCGGCACAGAATAAGCCAATCCGCGTACCACCTAAGTCAGCCGGACGACCTGGAGATCCATGCAGAACGGCGGGAGTGCGCGCTTCGCTCAGGTCGAGCATCAATCACGTTGGGTGAGCAGGCGCATCAGGTCGCAGAGTTAGGGTCGCCGGAAGGCAGCGTCCGGCGCATCCCATCCCGACCCGCCGTGGTGCGGCCGCTGAACCCCACCCCGGCCCGCTCAGCCCAGTCCGGTTCGCTGATCGCGCCGGGTTCGGCCGGCAGGTAGTGGGTGAGGATGAGCTCGCCGGCCCCGGCCCGCTCGGCCACCCTGCCGACCCGGGTGACGTCGGTGTGCAGTCCGGCCATCCGGTCGAGCGCAGCGCCGGCCCAGCCGTGCCGCTGCAGGTAGCCGAGGTCGGCTACATGGTGCACCAGGATGTCGGCCCCCTGGGCCAGCGCGATCAGGTCCTCGTTCACGGTGGTGTCGCCGGAGAACACCACCGAGCCATCCGGGGTGTCGAACCGGTAGGCGAATGCCGGGACCGCGTGGCCGTGCGTCACCGCGACCGCGCGGACCTTCACGTGCCCGTCGTCGAGAACCACGGCCGGCACCTGGGGCTGGCCGTGCGCCCGGGCCGGGACGGCGATGTCGGTGGCTCGGACCAGCTGGCCCGGGTCCGGCATGGCCGCGTCCAGCGGCATCACGTTCAGGTGGTAGGCGTAGCCGGCCAGGATGTGCCCGACCAGGTCGGTGGTGCCCGGAGCGGGCAGTTCCGGGTGGATTGTGGTCTGCCGGCCGAAGCCAGCGTCACCGGCAGGCACTTGCGCCGGGCGGCCGGGCCCGTAGACGTGCACTGGTGGTACCGGCCCGTCCGGGCGCACCCGGATTCCCCACGGGTACAGCAGCAGGCCAGCCAGGTCTCCGGTGTGGTCGGCGTGCAGGTGGCTGAGGAACACCCCGTCCAGCCGGGCGAAGTCGAGCCCCGCGTCGGCGAGGCCGGATGGTGTACCGCGGCCGCAATCGATCACGAAGACCCGGCCGTCCACGACCAGCGCGGACGAGATCCCGGCCCGGCCGGCCACCGGCAGCGGCGCACCGGCCGTACCCAGCAGCACCAGTTCAGTTGCCATGCGCACCATACTGCCCCGCCAAGCCTCCAGGCATAATACGGCCCTCGGGTGCGAGTCCGGGCCCAGGCAGGCTAAGGGGCAGTCGAGCGCAACAGGTGCCCGGGTGACCAGGGAACGCCCGTGGGTCTGCGCCGGTCGGCCAGCCATAGCGGCTGAGCGTGATCGGAAACGCTAGCCGCCGAATTCCTGATCGCCGAGTCGGCATTCAGGAGGATGTGCGGCTGGGCGGAAGCTGGCGGGCGCAGAACGCCCGGTTAGTTGCTCGGGATGGTTGGGGTCTGCCGTGCTGAAGGGCGTAGGGCATTGTGACAATGCCGCGTCGGGGGATTGCGCCGTGGGCGTCATCGGGCGAACTGGGCGGCTCGCGGGCGCCCAGTTTCCCGGCGCCGCGGTGTATGCACTACCGACCGCCCGAACGATCCGAGCGCCGGATCGTGCCGCCGCAGCTGGGAACGACCCTGGAGGTTGACGATGGAATCGTCCGCATCGGCCGGGCGCGACAGCCGGGCCGTGCTGACCCGGCGAAGCTACGACCCCGCTGGGGCGCTCACCATCACCGGGGCGCTGATCCTGCTCGTCGTCCGCGATGGAGAACGAGAAGAACAGCGTCTTGACGCCGAGTCCTCGCTCGAACACGCAGGTGGCGGGCAGGGGTGCCGCCCGTGCACGTGAGCAGGGCCGGCTGGCCGGGATAGGCCGGCTCCAGCGCCGCCGGGCGGCGCTGCGCCGGGCCGCGCCCGCACCGAGCCCTACGCGGACAAGCTGAGCTGTGACCACACCAGGATGCTGGCGGGTATCCGGGGATTTGCCGGGGCCGGCCAGCCCGAGATGACGAGACCGGGAGCGCTGCAATAATGATGGGTTTCGGCGACCTTCACCAATACGCCCGGGCGCCTCGGGTCGGCTCGGTGGCGCTCTCGCCGGACGGCACCTGGGTGGCGCTGGCCGTGCAGACCGTTGGTGGCACCCCGCCGAAATACCTGACCAGTATCTGGCGCGTGGATACCGAGCCGGGCGGCGTTCCGGTCCGGCTTACCCGCAGCGCCGAGGGCGAGGGCAGCCCTGCGTTCTTGCCCGACGGATCGCTGGCGTTCGTGTCCAGGCGGCCGGACGGTACCGCGTCGGGCGGCCCGGATAAGCCGGCCGCCAAGCCGGCCCTGTGGCTTCTGCCCGCCGGCGGCGGTGAGGCGCGCCGGATCGCCGCGCCCGGTGGCGGCGTTTCCGGGGTGTCGGCGGCCGGGGCGGCGAGCGTCCTTGCTTATTCCGCTGCGACCTTCCGCGGCCGCCAGGCCGGCGAGGAGGACGCTGCCCTGCGGAAGGCGCGCACGGACGCGGGGGTCGCGGCCATCCTGCATGACTCGGGGCGGCTGCGGCACTGGGACCACGACCTCGGCGCCGAGCAACTGCGGTTGCTGGTCGCCGAGGTCCCGGCGGCGGCCGCGGCCGGCCAGGATGCCGACACGGCGCTCGCCACCGCGCGCGACCTGACGCCTGAACCCGGCCGGGCGTTGGACGAGCAATCCTTCGAGCTGACGCCCGACGGTGCCGCCGTGGTGACCGGGTGGGTGGTGACCGCGCCCGACGGCGACGCTCGCACCGAGATCGTGATCATCGATACCGCCACCGCGCAGCGGCGCACGCTGCTGGCCGGGCCAGGACTGGACTTCGAAAGCCCGAAGGTCTCCCCTGATGGCAAGCTCGTCGTCGCGATCCGGCTCGAGCATGACACCTACGACCGGCCGGGCGGCGCAACCCTGGTGCTGACGTCCATGGACGGCGGCGAGCCGCGGGACCTGCTGCCGGGGTTTGACCGGTATCCGGGGGAGGCGGCCTGGTCACCCGATTCCAGGTCGGTGTTCTTCACCGCGGACCACGAGGGCAGGCGCCCGGTCTTCCGGGTGGACCTCGCCTCCGGCGAGGTCGCGCGAGTCACCACCGACGACGGTGCATACGAGAGCCTGTGCCCGGCGCCCGGCGGCGCCAGTCTGTATGCGCTCCGGTCCGCGCTTGACGCGGCGCCGGCCCCGGTCCGCATCGACCTGGACAATCCGGGCGCCGGCCCGCACCGGCTGGCCAGCCCGGGCGCGAGCTTCGAGTTCCCCGGCCGGCTTGAGGAGGTCTCGGCCGAGGCCGCCGACGGGACCACGATCCGGGCCTGGCTCGTGGTCCCGGCCGAAGCTAGCGCGCAGTCTCCGGCCCCGCTGGTGCTCTGGGTGCACGGCGGGCCGATCACTAGCTGGAGAGGCTGGTCCTGGCGGTCGAACCCGTGGCTGCTAGCGGCCCGCGGCTTTGCCGTCCTGCTGCCCGACCCGGCGCTGTCGACCGGCTACGGGCAGCACATGATCGAGCGCGGTTACTCCGCGTGGGGCGGTGTGCCGTTTACCGACGTCATGGCCATCACCGACGAGACGGAGAAGCGCGCCGACATCGATGCCACCAGGACGGCCGTGATGGGCGGCTCCTTCGGCGGCTACATGGCCAACTGGATCGCGGGCCACGCCGACCGGTTCCTGGCCATCGTTAGCCACGCGGGCACCTGGGCGCTCGACCAGGTGCTCGGCACGACCGACGCCCCCGCCTTCTGGCGCCGGACCTTCGGCGACTTCGCGCTCAGGCCCGAGCGGTACGTCGCGAACTCACCGCACCTGCACGCCGACAAGATCGTCACGCCGATCCTCATCATCCACGGGGACAAGGACTACCGGGTGCCGGTTGGCGAGGCCCTGCGGATGTGGTCGGACCTGTCGAGCCGGTCCAAAACGGTCCGGTTCCTGTACTTCCCCGACGAGAACCACTGGATCCTCAAGCCAGGCAATGTCGAGGTCTGGTACCAGACCGTCCTGGCATTCCTGGCCGAGCACCTGCGCGGGCAGGCCTGGCAGCAGCCCGAACTCCTGTCCTGACTGGGCCGCGGCGCAGCTTGAATCAGGACGCCGCTACGACGTTCCATTGCCCAGGTACTGAAGATCGCCCGCGCTGGTGGCCGATCACCACGACAGCGCATCTGGACTGACGCTTACCGCTTCCCGCGCGGATCTGCTCAAGAATCTGGCCCAACCACGGCCACGCTCATATGGGGCTGGTGACACGTTTCGCGCCGTCCCATATCGCCTAATTCTGGCGCGATTGGATTGCCATGCTTGGCTCTCGGTCCGCCGACCAGAACGGCGGTTCGCGTTCATGTTGACATTGCGGTGCGTGACCCCTCGCCGTCGTCTTCGCGGGGCACCGACGCCGTGTCCGCTTGGACCACCTGAGCGCAACTGCCGGTCAACTTGGACGTCGATGGATCAAGACGAGCCTGGACATCTCAATTCTAGCTATATAGAGTTATAGATATGAAGTACAGCATCAAGATGACTGGACCGGTGCAGCAGGTGTTGCGGGCCATGCTGGACGATGCTGCCGTCCCGCAGTACGGGCTCCAGATCAGCAAGCAGGCTGGCCTCGAGACGGGCACCCTATATCCGGTCATGGCCAGGCTAGAGGGTGTGGGCTGGGTGGAAAGCAGCTGGGAAGACCCGGATCTGAGCATCAGAGACGGCCGACCGCGGCGGCGCTACTATCAGCTGACCAAAGATGGCGCCGAGCAGGCTCGGCTGGCCCTGGCGGAGATCTCCGCCAGGCACGAGAAACGCCGGTCGAGCCTGAGCACTGCGCGGCCGGGCACGTTGGGGGCATCGCTATGAGCGCCCGCCCGCGGATCGAGCCGCAGTCGGCCGCCTGCCAGGACGATGTTCTTGCCGGGCTTCGCGAGATCCTGCGGATCACTCGGCCAGGTGCCGATGTTGAGCTCATCCGGCGGGCCTACGACGTGGCGGCGTACTGGCATCAGGGGCAGACCCGCCTGAGCGGTGACCCCCACATCGCGCACCCGCTGGCGGTCGCGACCATCTTGGCCGAGCTCGGCGCGGATGACGAGATGGTGTGTGCGGCGATGCTGCACGACACGATCGAGGACACGCCCTGCACGCTTGCCGCACTGAGCTGCGAGTTCGGCGCCGAGGTCGCGGCCCTGGTGGCGGAAACCGCCGCGCTGGACCAGCTGAAGGGCAGCCGGGGACGCAAGCTGGCCCAGGTGATGGCCGCCGCGGAGTCCGCCGACAACAGGGTGCTCACGATCAAGGTGGCAGACCGGCTACACAACATGCGCACGCTGGAATTCGTCGCGCCCGCAAAACAGCTGCGGAAGGCCAGGGAAGCCCTCGATCTCTTCGCCCCGGCCGCGTCCCAGCTCAGCATGGCCCGATCGTAAGCACCGTTCGAACTGGTACAGCGGGCCTGTTGTTCCGGATCGGGGCTGGCCTGGAGCTGCCGGTCAGCGGGGATGGCCGCGCTCAGCTCGCCACGGCCTGCCCGCCGCGGCGCCGCCGGCCCAGATGCCCCGGGCCGCGCTGGAAGGCGCGCAGGACCAGATCGCACACCTTGGCGGCGGGCTTGCCGAGGCGATCTCCGAGGTCACCGCCGGACGCCAGGCACAGGGCCGCTTCCTGTTCAGCGCGACCGTCGAGCTTTTCGACGACCATGACTTCACCAGGTCCGCCAGGCGGGCAAGCACGCACGGATCGTGAGCCGCCTCATCCAGCCGAGTGAGCCTGCGGCCACGCAGTCAGCAGCCCACCAGCGCCGTCTAGATCGGGCGGCAGCGTGGACCTGGGGGGAGACCGGTTACCGGGTTACCCGGGAGCCCCCGGGTCGCGCCGGGCTCATTCTTCCGGCGGACCGGGCGGGCCGCGTGCATCGTTTGGCCGGCGCCGGAATTCGTTCCCGGGCCTGATGCCTTCGGTGAGGCCGGGACCGTAGCTTCGGGCGTGGCACCGATGTCACCGAGGGGGAGGCAGCGATGAAGGAAACGGATGTGAGCCGGACGGGCCGGACCGGCGGCGGCGCGGTCCAGGCCGGAGGGCTGGCCGGAGGGCTGGACCTGCTGGTGTCTGGCGGCCGGGGCGTGGCGGGCCTGCTCCCGCGACGCCTGGTGACCGGCCCGGGCGCAGGGGCGTAGCGTGATGCGCGTGCGGGCCTTGCGGGCTCAGCCGGATGCGCGGTCTGGTCCGCGGTGGAGGCGGTGGCTCCTCGTCGCGGGCGATGCCGCGCTGGCGGTGGCGCTGGCGGCCGTGTTCTACCTGGCGACCGGGGCGCACTACGACGACCGTCTGGCCGGCTCGCCTTGATCTTGCTGCAGACGCTGCCGCTGGCGCTGCGGCGGTGGTACCCGGTGGGGGTGCTGGCCGTGGTGGTCGCCGCCACCCTGGGCACGGTGGCCGCGGAGATCCCCGGCCGCTCCAACGGTGGTGTGGGGGTCGTCTTGCTGGTGGCCCTGTACTCGGTGGCCGCGTACTGCCCGCGGCGGCAGGCGGCCTGGGCGGGCATCGTCACCGGGGCCGTGCTGGCCTGGCCGCTGTGGACCACGACCGACGGGGTGTTCGGTCTGGGTCTGTCGGTGCTGGGGTGGGTGTGGGGCGCGTACGTCAGTGAGCTGCGGGGCCGGGCCGCGCGTAGCCGCCGGGAGCAGGAGCTGGAGACCGGGCGGGCGGTCGCCGAGGAACAGGCCCGGGTCGGCCGTGAGCTGCATGACGTCATCGCCCATACCCTCAGCGTGATCGTCGTCCAGGCCGGCGCCGCTGAGGACGTGTTCGGTACCAGCCCGCAGGCGGCGCGGCAGGCGCTGGGCTCGATCGGGGCGGCGGGCCGGCAGGCGCTGGCCGAGCTGCGCCGGGTGCTGGCGGCCGTCGGCCCGCAGCCCGGCGAGGAGGACGGGTGGGCGCCGCCGCCGGGGCTGTCGGGTCTGGGGGAGCTGCTGGACCGGGTCCGGGCCGCCGGCCTGGAGGTGACCGCCCGCATCGACGGCGTCCCGGCGGACCTGCCCGCCGGGCTGGACCTGGCCGCCTACCGGATCGTGCAGGAGGCCCTGACGAACACGCTCAAGCACGCCCGGGCGCAGGCGGCCGAGGTGACCTTGTGCTACGGCCCGGCCGGGCTCGTCGTGGAGGTCACCGACGACGGCCAGCCCGCAGCGCCGGCCGGGCGGCCCGGGCCCGCCGGGGGACGGGGGCTGATCGGCATCCGCGAGCGCGCGGCGCTGCACGGCGGGACCTGCGAGGCGGGGCCCCGGCCGGGCGGCGGCTTCGGCGTCCGGGTCAGCTTCCCGCCAGATGCCGTCGGCCGGGCCGGGACCGTAGCTTCGGGCACGGCACCGCTGCCGCCGAGGCAGACGGCAGCGATAAAAGAAACGGATTTGAGCCGGACGGCCAGCCGGATCCGCGGTCTGGTCCGCGGTGGAGGCGGTGGCTGCTCATCGCGGGCGATGCCGCGCTGGCACTGGCGCTGGCGGCCGGGGCCGTGGCCTCGGCGGCGGCCGGGCCGGCGCGGCAGAGCCGGACCGGGCGGCCGGCATCGCCCTTGCCCTGCTGGGAACGCTGCCGCTGGCGGTGCGGCGGTGGCGCCCGGTCTGGGTGCTGGCCGTGGTGGCCGCGGCCACGCGGGCGCGGTGAATACCGGAGATGGCAGTGGTCTTGTCGGGCTGGTCGCCATGCTGGTGGCGCTGTACTCGGTGGCCGCGTACTGCCCGCGGCGGCAGGCGGCCTGGGCGGGCATCGCCACCGGGGCCGTGGTCCTTGCCTTCTTCATCACACGGCAGCGGTGGCGGCGGTCCGGCCGTCCACCAGTCCCCCGGGCAGGTCGCCCTGGCGCCGTGCTCGGCCCGGGTTTCATCCTGGTTTGCCGGCGCTGGGGTGGGTGTGCGGCGCGTACGTCAGTGAGCTGCGGGGCCGGGCCGCGCGCAGCCGCCGGGAGCAGGAGCTGGAGACCGGGCGGGCGGTCGCCGAGGAACAGGCCCGGGTCGGGCGTGAGCTGCATGACGTCATCGCCCACACCCTCAGCGTGATCGTCATCCAGGCCGGCGCCGCTGAGGACGTGTTCGGTACCAGCCCGCAGGCGGCCCGGCAGGCGCTGGGCTCGATCGGGTCGGCGGGCCGGCAGGCGCTGGCCGAGCTCCGCCGGGTGCTGGCGGCCGTCCGCCCGCAGCCCGGCGAGGAGGACGGGTGGGCGCCGCCGCCGGGGCTGTCCGGCCTGGGGGAGCTGCTGGACCGGGTCCGGGCCGCCGGCCTGGAGGTGACCGCCCGCATCGACGGCGCCCCGGCGGACCTGCCCGCCGGGCTGGACCTGGCCGCCTACCGGATCGTGCAGGAGGCCCTGACGAACACGCTCAAGCACGCCCGGGCGCAGGCGGCCGAGGTGACCGTGTGCTACAGCCCGGCCGGGCTCGTCCTGGAGGTCACCGACGACGGCCAGCCCGCAGCGCCGGCCGGGCGGCGCGGGCCGCCGGGGGACGGGGGCTGATCGGCATCCGCGAGCGCGCGGCGCTGCACGGCGGGACCTGCCAGGCGGGGCCGCGGCCGGGCGGCGGCTTCGGGGTCCGGGCCAGCTTCCCCCTGCCCGGGGACGGGCCGTCATGACGATCCGGGTGCTGCTGTGCGATGACCAGGCCCTGGTCCGCGGCGGGTTCCGGATGATCCTGGAGGCCCGGCCGGACCTGCAGGTCGTCGGCGAGGCCGAGGACGGCGCGCAGGCGGTCAGCCTGGCCCGGCAGACCCAGCCCGATGTGATCTTGATGGACGTCCGGATGCCGAACCTGGACGGGGTCGAGGCCACCCGCCAGATCGTGGCCGCCGGCAGCCCCGCCCGGATCCTGGTGCTGACCACCTATGACCTGGATGAGTACGTGTACGCCGCGATCCGGGCCGGGGCCAGCGGGTTCCTGCTCAAGGACGTCCAGCCGGCCCAGCTGGCCGAGGCCATCCGGGTGATCGCGGCCGGCGACGCCCTGCTCGCGCCGTCGGTGACCCGCCGCCTGCTGGGCCAGTTCGCCCGCACCCTGCCCGCCCAGCGGGCGACGCCAGCCTCGCTGTCGGCCCTGACCGAGCGGGAGACCGAGGTGCTGCGGCTGCTGGCCGCCGGCCTGTCCAACGCCGAGCTGGCCGGGCGCCTGTACATCAGCGAGGCCACCGTGAAAAGCCACGTGTCCAGCCTGCTGCGCAAGCTCGGGCTCCGTGACCGGGTCCAGGCGGTGATCCTCGCCTACGACGCCGGGCTGGTCACACCGCAGCAACCCTGACCGGCCCGGCCAGCGCGGCGCCGCTCGTGCCGAGCCCGGTCCCGGGCCGCGTACCCGGCGGACATGAACACCACGACCGCCGTCGCCGGCCGGCGAGCCCGGCCCAGACAACGACAAGCAACTCGGCAAGCAAGCCGCCGGCCAACGGGCCCCGGCGGCCAGGACGGCGCTGAGCAGCAGCCGCAGCCGCAGCCGCAGCAGGCGCCACGATAGCTTCATGACTGGCATTCCTCCCGTGCACGGCCCGGGCCGGTGCCGGGCGACTGGTTCGGACAGGAGTACGCCGCGCGGTCACACGCAGGTTCGCACGTGTGACCCGGATCACAGCTTCACAGCGCGGACTGGCGTCAAACGGCGTCCAGCGAAAAAAAAAAAAAAAAAAAAAAAAAAAAAAAAAAAAAAAAAAAAAAAAAAAAAAAAAAAAAAAAAAAAGGGGGTTACCCTCCGCTCGCCAATCAGCGCCCCGGCCCGGACGTTGTTTCCGGCATGCCGCCGGAGCCAGGATCGCCGTGCGGTGGCCGGCGGGGGCGGCCGCGGCTCAGCGCCGGATCAGCGTCCGTGCTGCAGCCAGCCGGCGTGCCATCGAGCCCGTCCGGGCTGCTGCCAGCAGGCTGCGGGACCCGGATTTCGTTGCCGTCCGGGTCAGCCCTGGTTCGCGGCGTGTATCTGTGATCCGGGTCACACGAGTGAACCCGTGCGCGGCCGCGCAGCATACCCGGCACGAAACCAGGCATCCAGGCTCGCGCCGGAAAGGAACACGAGTCATGAAGCGATCGTGGCGCCGCCCGCGGCTACTGCTGAGCGCCGTTCGGCAGCCGGGGCTCTCGCGGGCCTGACCGTGGCCCCACCCCGGCGTACGCGGCCGGGCCCTATGTCACGGCCAACGGCGGGCCGGGCTAGGTCGAGGTCTATGTCGGCGGCTTCAACGCCGGCGTCACCGTCCGGGTAGAGGTGCTCACCTACGACTTGAGCGAAGCACTGAACACGGATTACGTCGAAGTCAACTGGATCGGATACATGGACGGCAACATGTACCTGGGCACGCGGGGGGAGTTATACCGGGAAAGTCTGGGTGGCGGCCGACGGCCCGCCAGGACCGACGGCCTGGGCCACCGCCCAGCCCTCCGGGTGCCCGTGCCCGTGGCCCTTCAACACCGCGCACCCTGACAGGGGAACGTTGACGCCGCTGGGACCCATGTTCCGCCCCACGCCGCGGCACGCCGCCAGCTCACGGCCAAGATGACCAGGTCAAGGCAGAGGCCCGGCCCAGGCACGCCCACCGGGCCGGGCCTCACGGCACAATGCCAACCCCGAGCAGGGCACCCAGTTCAGCCCGCCCGAGGAGCCCCAGGAACCGCCTACGACAGGCGAAACAGATCGAACGCCTCTGTAACGAAACTTGGGGACCCCAGCAGGCGCGCGGCAGCGCCGGCGGAGCCGGCTCTAGGCTCGCCGGTGAGGTGGGTAGCGGTCAGGCGGCCTGACCTGGGTGCGGGCTGGGGCCGGGCGGCGGGGCGCCGTCACCGGGCGGGACAGGGTGACCTGGCAGCCGAGCCGGGCCAGGGCCTGCTGGTGGTGGCGGATCAGGTGCTCGCGGTTGCGCTGGTCACGCTGGTCGTAGTAGTCCTCGCCGGCGTCGGCGTAGTCCTGGTCGCGGGCCATGACCGCCCAGGCGATGCAGATCAGGGTATGGGCGACGGCGATCGCGGCTTTCTTTTCGTTGCCCTTGCCGAACCGGCGGGCCAGGCGGCGGAACCGGGCGCCGGGACGGGTGCGGGTGCGGGCGGTGGCCCAGGCCGACTCGGTCATGGCCGCGCGCAGGTGCCGGTTGCCCTGGCGGGCGGCGGCGTGCTTGCGCTTGCCGGCGGACTCATTGTCGCCGGGCGCCAGCCCGGCCCAGGCGGCCAGCCGGGCGCTGGTGGCGAACCGGGTCATGTCGCCGCCGGTCTCGGCGACGATCACCTCGGCGGTGCGCTGGCCGATCCCCGGGATCGTGATCAGCCGGGCGATAACCGCCGCGAACGGGGCGGCCGCCTCGGCGATCAGCGCGTCCAGCTCGGCGATCTTGGCGGTCAGGTGATCATAGGCGTCCAGGTGCAGCCGGCACATCTGGCCGTGGCCGCCGGTGAACCGGCCGTCGCAGGCCATCTGCAGGTCATCGGTCTTGCGGCGCAGCACCCCCTTGGCCAGGTCTGCCAGCCGCCCGGGGTTGCGTTCCCCGGCGGTCAGCGCCTCGATCATCTCCCGCCCGGACTTGCCCAGCAGCCTGCTGGCCACCGAGTCGATCTTGATCCCGGCGTCCTCCAGCACCTTGGAAAGCCGCTGGCTCTCGGCGGTGCGCTGCCTCGATCAGCCGCTTGCGGTAGCGGGTCCGCTGCCGCAACGCCGCCACCTCGGCCGCCGGGATGAAGCTGGGCCGCAGCAGCCCGTGCTCATGCAACTCAGCGATCCACTGGCAGTCTTTCAGGTCGGTTTTGCGGCCCGGGACATTCCGCATGT
The DNA here is from genome assembly GCA_963795795.1 of uncultured Actinomycetes bacterium. Classification (GTDB taxonomy): domain Bacteria; phylum Actinomycetota; class Actinomycetes; order Streptosporangiales; family Streptosporangiaceae; genus Palsa-504. The sequence continues at coordinate 282,439 of CAWCJS010000018.1, forward strand.
GCGCCGCGTTGCACACGCACACCTCGATCCCGGCACCGGCCAGGGCATGGTAGACCGGCCACCAGTACACCCCGGTGCTTTCCATCGCCGCGTCCGTGACGCCCAGCTCCGCCAGCCAGGCCGCCATCTTCGTCAGCGACCGCCAGAACGTCTTGAACCTCTTGATGACCACCGTCCGCTCACCGGGCGCCTCGCCCGGCAGCCGGACCGCGACCCAGACCACCTTCTTGTGCACGTCGATCCCCGCGACGCGCGGATGGACGATATCCACCGCCGCCTCCCTGCCTCCCCCCGATACTGGATACGGGCGCGCCGCCCGCAGAGCCCGCGACAAGATCGAGATCCTGTGACACGCGCTCGCAGCAGCAATCCGGGGTACCTACCGGGCGGGCTCCAGCGTCAGTCTTTGTGACAGGCACGCAGCGCCAAGAGGCAACGACGTCAGCGGGCGGCGCGCCCCAAGTTTCATCCATCCGCGGGCGCCACGTCAGTGGCATGAAGTCTTTGTGTCAAGGAGTTCCGTCGGTCTTTTCTCGGTGTGTGAGGTGCCCTTCGGGCGCTGTGGTTTCGCAGGAACATTGGCCCGTGGCCTTCCTCGCGGCCGAGTGTGGCCGTCGTCTTGCCGCACCTCCAGGTCGTTCGTCCTCGCTTCGCTGCGGGCGCTCCACCTGGACCTGCGGCGTCGCCGGCGGCAGGGTGGCAGCGATCGAGGAATGGCCAGCGTGCCCCGGCCGCGGGCGGGACCAGGCGGCGGGCTGCCGGGCGTGGCCGTAGGGTGGTGACCAGGCCCGGGAGTGGCTTGTCCGAAGAGCCGGTGCCTGGGGTGCGAGCCGGCCGCGCTGGCGACAGAGTCGTTCCCCTGCTGCCCTCCCGGGCCCTCGCCGCGGGCTGCGGCGCGGCGGGCGTCGGCCTGCAGGCAGGCGAAGATGGCGTTGCTGACCTGCCGTTTCAGCGAGCGCAGGGCCTCTTTGCGGGGTCTTGCCCTCGGCCAGCTTCTTGTCGTAGTAGGCGCGGCCCTGGCTGTGGGGTGGCGGATCTGGGTGATCGCGGCCATGTGGATGGCGTGGTTGAGCCGCCGGTTCCCGCGCCGGGACAGCCGGTAGACCTTGCGCGGGCCGGAGGACACCTCGATCGGCGCGGTCCCGTTGTAGGCGGCGAAGTGGTCCCGGCCGGGGAAGCGGGACACGTCGCGGACGTCGCCGATGACGGCGGCGGCGATGACCGGGCCGACCCCGAACAGCCCGGTCAGGCTGGTCCCGGCCGCGGCGACGGCGACCGCGAGCTTCTTGCGGGTCTCGCGGATCCGGGCATCGATGCGGCGCAGGTCATCCAGGAAGGCCGCGGCGAGCTCGCAGCGGGCCGCGGCCACCGCCCCGGGCGGCGTGATCGCCCGGAGGACCGGGCGGCCGAGCCGCGGTGATCGCCTTGGGGACACCGCCGGGGATCAGCTCGCACAGCACCGCGTGCAGCCGGCAGACGACCTGGGTCCGGGTACGGCCCAGGTCACGGTAGCGCTTGGACCAGATCTTCAGCACCGCCGCGTGATCATCGGGCCTGACCTCCTGGACACCGGCCGAGCGCAGCGCGGCGATGGCCACCGACCGGGCATCGTTCGGGTCGTTCTTGTTCACGTCCCCGGCGGCCAGCAGCCGCACCCGCGCGCCGAGCTTGGGCTGCACATCCAGCACCCGCTCACCCGCCGACAGCAGCTGCTGGGCCAGCAGGTGGCCCAGTGCCGCCGGCGCCCTCGACTGCCCAGGTCCGCTCCGGCCAGGCCGCGGCCCAGGCCAGCAGCCGCTCCGCCTGGGCCGCGCAGGCGCGGACCCGCACCTCGCCCAGCGGCTCCTCCGCCGCGCTGATCGCCACCGCCGTATGCGAGGCCTTGTGCGGATCGACCCCGATCATCACTGCCGCCATCGGAATGGCCCCTCCTTCGTAGCCCGGTGAGGACCGTGGCGGGCACGCCTAATTCCAGGACCTGATGGCGCTCGCGCCTCTTTTGAGCCACGCCACGGCGAGGCCCCGGCAAGCAGGCACGTCGTTCGAAAGCCAAGCCCAGCAGGGCGGCAGGCGGGTCGAGAGCCAGGCCAACCGGGACCTCTCAACGCTACGACCCCGGCTCACTGCCATCCCGGCCAGGCCCGCACCGTCTACCCGAAGTCTCAATTAGATGACATGCATCGGGCCGGACTGAGCTGAGGTCGGCGGCCGGGTGCCGGGAGACCTCCCCAGCTCAGACGCGCGTCAGGATTAACCGCGTAGGCAATTCGCATGGGGGGCGTGTGCGCCCCTCCGGAGCTTGAGGAGGTCCCGATGCCCATCGTAGGCGGGCTGGATATCCACCGGAAGCAGATCACTTTCGACTACCTCGACACGGTGACCGGGCAGGTGTGCCGCGGCCAGATCAGCCCGGCGGACCGGGAGCACCTGCGGGCCTGGCTGGCGCGGTTCGCCGGCCGTGAGGATGCCGCGTTCGCGCTGGAGGGGTGCACCGGGTGGCGGTATGTGGCCGAGGAGCTGGCCGCGGCCGGGATCACGGCGCATCTGGCCGAGCCGGCCGACACCGCGTTCGCCCGCGGCCGCAAGCGGCACGCCAAGACCGACAAGACCGACTGCCGGCACCTGCGGATGCTGCTGGCCGAGGGCCGGCTGCCGGAGTGCTGGATCCCGCCCGCCCGCATCCTGGAGTGCCGGGCGCTGCTGGAGCTGTACAACGACCTGCGCCGCGAGCGCACCGCCTGGTCGCAGCGCATCCACGCGGTCTTGTTCCATCAGGGCGCCCCGGCCCTGGGCGAGGGCGCGCTGCGCACCGGGCAGGGCGTGGCCGAGCTGCGGGCCGCAGCGGCCGCGCGCCTGTCCCCGGCCGGGCAGCTGCAGGTCGCCACCGCCCTGGAGGTGACCGACGCGCTGGAGGCCCGGCTGCACGTGGTGCGGCACCAGCTGCTGGATGCGGCCCGGCACCTGGCCGGGGCCAAGGTCCTGGCCGCCCGGCTGTACGGGGTCGGGCCGGTCACCGCGCTGGCGATCACCTGCTGGCTGGGCGGGGCGGGCCGGTTCTCCTCCTCCCGCCAGGCGGTCCGGTTCGCCGGGCTGGACATCACCGTCTGCTCCTCCGACCGCAAGGGCCCGCCCGGGAAGCTGTCCCGGCAGGGGCCGCCGGTGCTGCGCTGGGCCCTCTACGAGGCCGCCAAGACCCACGCCCGCACCTCCGCCCCCGACCACCGCTACTACGCCGCGGTCAAGGACCGCAAGAACAGCAAGCGCGCCTGCCTGTCCGAGGCCCGCAAGATCCTCCGGCAGGCCCACCACATCCTGGCCGAACTCGGCGACGACGCGCTCGCCGCCGCCTGACACGCCCGCCATGGTGACCAGCACGTGACCGCCGGCCCGGCCGGGCCCGCCGCAGCCGAATTCACCCGATGGGGACCACCGCGGCCAGCTCCCGCCAATCCGCTGTCAGCCGCTGCCGGCCCGCACGGGCCAGGCGGGCGGCCTGATTAGACTGAGCGGCCGCATCCCCGCAGGCGGGGACACCCAATCAATCATCATGTCACCGGGGCACACCAAGCCCCGCGGGCCAAGGTAAGGCTGGCTGCCCCCGACCCGGCCCCCGGCCGTCACGGCTCGACGTCACCCGCACAGAAAGGCCCCCACGCGCGGAGCGCTGACACCCTCCCGCCCACCAGGGCTCCCTGCCCTGCCGCCCGGCATGATCCGCTCCCGGGCGGCCGCGTCAAGGGCGCCTACGGCGCCGCTGCGCGGGCCAAAGCCGCGAAGTTAAGGGTCGGGCGGGTTTGTCGAGGGGGTATCGGCTGGCGGCGTGTTGAGTTTGTAGGTGCCGAAGCCGGTGCGGGTGAAGAAGCCCAGGCGTGCCCATTCGCCGAGCTGGGTGAGCATGTTGCGGGGTTTGACGCCCAGGAGGACGGCGAGTTCGTGGCCGCTCCAGTCGCGCGGGGGCTGGCTGGTGATGATGGCGGTGATCCGCTCCCGGCGGGTGGGCGGGCCGGGCGGGCGGGGCGGGGCGGGGTGTGCTGCGGTCGCGGCGGGTCCGGCCGGGCTTGAGGTCGACGGGCGGGGTGCAGATGGCGATGTCGATCGCGGTGATGGCGGCGGGGTGGGCCGGGCGGCCGTCGTCGCGGTTGAGGTACCGGGAGGTGGCGCATTTGACCTTGCGGGCGCTGAACCGGGGGCGGCGGGCGGGCAGCAGCGTGGCCAGCACGGCCCGGCCGATCGCGCCGGGCAGGTCGGCCGGGCCGTCCGGGCAGATCCCGGCGGCGGCGGTGAGCTGGTCTTTGGCGGCTTCCATCGCGGTGGTGAAGCTGGCCCGGTCCGGGTCGGTGCCCGGGCGGGTCTCGATGGCGGTGACCATGGCCATGCGCAGCAGCTGGTAGAGGGTGAGCAGGGCCCAGGTCTCCTGCTCCAGGCCGGGCCGGTCGCCCGAGCGCAGCACATGGCCGTCGAGCAGGGTGTGCCGCAGCGCGAAATAGGCGGACTCGATCTCCCAGCGCTCGTGGTAGAGCCGGACCACGGCGGCGGCCGGGAACCGGCGGTGGTCCATCAGCGTGGTGATCAGCCGGTAGCCGTCGCGGACCCGGCTGCCGTCGGCGCCGGTCACCGTCACGCTGGCCTCGATGATCCGGACCTTCAGCCCGTCCAGGTCCGACAGGTAGGAGCCGTCGGGCAGGTGGCCCAGGACGGGCGGGTGGCGGGTGGACTTGGCCCGCGCCAGCAGCAGCGCGCCGGTGGCCGCGACCTCGCCCAGGAACGCGTTGGCGTCGAAGGCCCGGTCCAGCAGGACGAGCATGCCCGGCCGCAGCAGCGGCAGCAGCCGCCGGGCCACGGTGGCCTCGTCCCGGTCGGCCGCCGACCCGAGCGCGGCGCCGAGCAGGCCGCGGGTGCCGGTCTCGGCCAGGGCCATCAGCCGCAGCGTGGGATACCCGGCAAAGCCCATCCGGTACCGGATCCGGCCCAGCCAGCAGCGGTTGCGGCCGGTGTCGGGGACCTTGAGCGAGTTGCAGCCGTCGAAGGCGACCGTGCGCAGCCCGCCGAACCGCACCCCCGGCGTGCGCGGCTGGGCCAGCGGCCCGGCGACCACCTCGAACAGCGCCTTCAGCGGCGCCGGGCCGAGCCGGCGGCGCAGGTCCCGCAGCGCCTTCTCCGACGGGCACGGCACGGCCAGGCCCGCCAGCCCGGCGGTCAGCTTGGCCCAGACCCGGGCATAGCCCAGCCGCGGGTACATCCCCAGCGCCAGCACGAAGTACACCCCGACCCGGGACGGCAGGTCGCGCAGCCGGCGCTGCACCGTCTTGGTCTGCTCCAGGATGTCATCGACCAGCTCGAACGGCAGGTACTGCGTTAATTCGCCCAGATGGCCCGGGGCGAACACCCCCGCGGCGACGGTGACGGCGCGGGTGATCGTGGTCGTGGCAGACTGAGTACGCAACGGGACCTCCGGTGTCCGGGACGATCGTGACGGATTGACCCCGATCTACCAGAGGTCCCGTCTTCCTGCCACCGCCACGCCGTCAGGCGATCGCCCTTGACATGACCACAGGTCTCTTAACTTCGCGGCTTTGCTGCGCGGGCGCTCGCGCCCCTTGACCCGCCCGCCCGCTCGCAGGACCCGGCAGCTATCAGGGACAGGGAGCAGACTCAGTCATCCCCAGACCACGGTGACAATGGCCATGAAACCCGGAAACGAACGCTTGCGGTCACCGGGCAATGCAGGTAAGGCGGGTATTCGCGCGCCCGCGGCCAGCGATCGTCACGCAGCGCGACTGACGTTCCAGGGCGTGAGCGTCCTGCCGAATGGGTGGCGTCCGGAACCCAGTCCATCTTCGCTTGCCGAGCACACAAGATCGACCAGTGCGCAGCTCCTCGGTCGCTAGCGCGCCGCCTGGTTGACTTATGGCCATACCGGCAGAACGCGCGAGGAGTGGTTTTGCTGGATCACCAGGCGAGCGTCAGGTACTGCACGCGGGGGAGTCCGCGCAGCCGCAGCGTCGTCCTCGTCCGGGTCGCCGGGTTGATCAGGTAGGCGGTGGATGAGTCCCCGTCCCAGACGAGCAGCATGCCGCCGACCGGGGAGAGCGTCGGGTAGCCGCCTTCCCAGGTCGATATCGGGCCGAGCGATGCCCCGTCCGCCGTGCTGTACGCGGTCACCACGGTCACGGTCCTGCCGCGGGCCGAGCTGGCGGTCGTGGAGAGGGGGGTACAGCGTGCCGCCATCAGGGCTGATCAGCGCCGACTCCAGGATCGTCATCGCATGCCTGGTGCCGCCGACGTATGAGTGGTCGTACACCTTCTTGGCCCTGGCCGTGAGGCTGCCCGGCGCGGATCCGGTCCGCAGGGCCCATGCCGTGTTTTCCACGCTGCCCCCGCGCAGGCTCTGGGCGATGACCGCGAGCATGCCTCCGTCGCTGGACACCGAGACGTGCCACATCCCCCCGACCTCTCCGGCGGGCACACTCCACTGCCGCGTCCTGCCGCCCGTGATCACGCCGGCCTGGTAAGCGGCTCCCGGGCCGAAGGTGGTGTAGGCGACGTGCTGCCGTCCGCGCTGGCCGCCAGCGAGGTGATCTCCCCGGGCAGGGTCGGCACGGCCAGCGGGGCCAGCCGGGTGACCGTGCCCCGCGCCGACAGCGTGAGGCTATACAGCCGGGTCGGGGTATACGGCGAGGACTCCGGCGCGGCGGCCACGATAAACCTCCTGGCATCTGCGGTCGCGGCGACATCTATCCACATGGCCCCTTGCCATGGCGGGGCGAGCGTGCTCACCGCGTGCCCGGTCGCCGCCGACTCCACCAGCAGCTTGGACTCGCGATTGTCGTGCGTTCGTGGTCACCACCACCCGGAACGGCGGGTAATGCCCGGGCGCGGGCGCGCTGATCCCCGGAGCTGCCGGGTTGCGGGAGGCGCCGGTGAGCAGGTGCGGCAGAGCCACGCTTGCTGCGATGACGACGATCACGGCCATGGCCGCCGCGATCGGTGCGAGCGCGTTCATCCGGCGCGGTCGCGGAACTGATCCGGCGGCGAGCATCGGAGACGGCCACCGGAGGGTCTGCGGCTGCACGGTCCGCGCCGCACCCACCCCGCGGTACCGCCGGGTCATGATGCCTGGTGGCCGGCTTTTAGACTGGCGGTCATGGGCGTGGCGGAGGGGACCATGAGGGTGCTGGAGGGCAAGTGCGCGCTGATTACGGGCGGCACTACCGGCCTGGGCCTGGCCATCGCCGGGCGGTTCGTGGGTGAGGGCGCGCGGGCGGTAATCACCGGCCGGGATCATGATCTGGGCCGGCACGCGGAGCAGTTGCTCGGGCCGGGTGTCCGGTTCGTGGCCGCGGACGCCGCCGACCCGGGTGCCGTCGCGTCGTCGGTCAGTGCCGCCGCGGATCATCTGGGCGGGCTGGACGTGCTGGTGAACAACGCAGGCGTAGGGGTGGCCGCCCGGCTGATCGATACGCCGCTGGCTGATTATGACCGGGTGATGAATGTCAACGTCCGGGGCTACCTGCTGTACGCGCAGCAGGCTTACCCGTACCTGGCCCGGCGCCGCGGGTGCATGATCCACGTCGCTTCCGACGCGGGGATCTGGGGCGAGCAGGCCATCGGCCTGTATTCGGTGACCAAGGCCGCGGTCGTCATGCTGGGCAAGATGCTCGCGCTGGATGGCGGCCGGGACGGCGTGCGGTCCAACGTGCTGTGCCCGGGCGATATCTGGCCCGGCATGCGGCACATGGCCCCGCCCGGTGAGCAGGACCAGGATGAAACCAGCGACCCGTGGCCGGTGCCCCCGATCGGCCGGATCGGCCAGGCCAGCGACGTGGCCGCTGCCGCGGTGTTCTACGCCAGCGGCGAGGCCGGGTTCATCACCGGGACCACGCTGCTGGTCGACGGCGGGATGACAGCCGGGTACCTCCAGCGCGAACGCAGTACCCCGTAACCCCATGTTCTTGAAATGCTTTGCTTATGCCCTCCCTGCCAGCAACGTTCGCTGAGGATGTCATCAATCAGCCAGCTCGTGCCCAGTTCGAGGCGTTCCTCGACGAGCACCGCAGTCAACTCAATCGCTGCCTGGACGGGCTGACGGAGGAGCAGGCGCGCCAGTTGCTGGTGCCGTCTCGGACTACATTGCTGGGCCTGGTGAAGCACGCGACCTTCGTTGAGAAGGTCTGGTTCGACCAAGCTGTCACAGGCCGCTCACGTGCTCAGATCGGTATCCCCGCGATCTCGGACGAATCGTTCATTCTTCATGACGACGACACCATCGCCAGCGTCCGGCAAGCACACCGCGAGGCATGCGAGTCATCACGGCTTGCGACGTCATCCCTTGGGCTGGAAGACAGAGTCCACGGCTACTGGCGCGGCCCGCTCCCGCTGCGGTGGGTGTACCTCCACGTACTGCGCGAACTCGCCCAGCACTGCGGGCACGCAGACATCCTGAGGGAGCAGATCCTCAACGGATAGCGCGCCGGGTGGTCGCTCATGCTGCGGACAAGGTCAGTCCGAACACCGCAAAGCGGGCCTGACGGACGAGCGTCCGTTCGGCGCCGAGTGACCCCCGGGTCAGGTGCCGGGATCGGGATCCTCGTCCTCGAGTTCGGGATCGAGTCCGCCTTCCCGGTGCTTTTCCGATGCGCGCATCACCTCTCGCATCTTGGCGAACTCGGCGGTGTTCGACAGGTCGGACTCGCTGCCGTAGTCGCCGGCGTTTCCCGGCTCCGGCATGTGCTCACTCATAGCCAGATCCTCCTCCAAAGGTTGATCCGATACCCAGCAACCGTACCGAGAACCTAGCGCCGCTGCCCCCGGCGCGGCGACGTTAGCATTCCACGACGCCCGGGTGTCTGAGTGTGCCGGGCGCCCGCCGGGGCGATGGACCTGTCGCTCTAGTCTTGGCGGGTGAATAGGAGAAGGGCTGAGGGCGTCCTGCTCACGGGGGTCTACGGGTCGGGAAAGAGCTCGGTCGCCCAGGAGATCGCGTACCTGCTCGAGCAGCGCGGCGAACCGTACGCACTGCTTGACCTGGACTACCTGAGCTGGGCGGGGACCGGCGGCGATGACCGGGCGGCCGAATTCGGACTGATGCTGCAGAACCTGGCTGCGGTTAGGTCGAACTACCTGGGGGCTGGGATCCGATTCTTCGTGCTCGCTTACTTCGTCCGCAGCCTGGGCGAGGTGCAGGGCGTGCGGGAGGCCATGGGGCTGCCGCTGCGGGTGGTGCGCCTGACGGTCCAACTGCCCTGCATCGAACGGCGGCTGGCTGGCGACGTCACCAGCGGCCGACGTGATGACCTGAGGGAGGCCGCATCCTCGATCGCGGCCGGGGAAGGTACTGGCGTCGAGGACGTGGCCATCAGCAACGACCGTCCCATCGGGGTAGTCGCCCGGGACGTGATGGCTTTCATGGGGTGGCTCGAGACACCGATCACGCCCTAGCGGGCCATCCGAAGCCAGGGTCCGCTAAATTCTCGGGGCCGCCTGGCGTGATGATCATGGATGCGGTTTCGCTGGCGCAGAGAGGGCTGCTGACCGTGCTATCCCATGGACTTGGCGCCGTCGAGGGACTCGCGGATGATGTCGGCGTGGCCGGCGTGCTGGGCGGTCTCGCCGATCATGTGCAGTAGCACCCGGCGCGCCGACCAGCGGGCGCCCGGCTCGAACCACGGCGCCGGGGGCAGCGGATGAGCGGCATCGAGGTCCGGCAACTGTGCCACGAGGTCCTCGGTCTGGCGCGCGACCTGCGCGTAGCTCTCGAGCAGGCCGGCCAGCGTCTCGCCGTCAAGCATCCGGAAGGCCGCCATCCAGTCGCCAGCGCTCGCCTCATCCCAGCTCATCGCGGAGGGTCCCTCGATGATGAACCGCATCCATTGCCGCTCGGTCAGCGTGACGTGCTTGATCAGGCCGCCCAGGGTCAACTCGCTGACCGTCGTCCGCTGCGCGGCCTGCTCGTCGGTCAGGTCGCGGGTGGTGCGACGCAGGAAGTAACGTTGCGTGGCCAGGGACTGCAGCAGGTCGGCACGCTCGCCTGTTACCGGTTCCGTCGCACTCATGGCAGCAGCATAAGGCGGCCCGAGCGAACGGTCCTTGAGGCGGGGCGCGCAGCCTACTCCCAGTGCCAGCAGCAGCCGGCCGCGGCCGCCTACGGCGGCCATCTTCGCAATGATCGACATTTCCAGGCCCTCAACGTCTCTAGTGCGATCGGATTGCGCCTTTGGAGACGATGCCAATGCCCTTGCGGTTGGAGACCGGTACGGAATGCCAAAAACGGACTTACCGGGTAGCCGTACGACCGGGGAGTTAGCCGAGGATCGCGGACAGGCGGTCGGCGGTGAGCTCCCAGCGCCACTCGCGGTCCACCCAGGCCAGGCCCTTCTCCCCCATCGCTTTGGCCTTATCGGGATCCTTCAGCAGCTCGATGATGCGCGCGGCCAGACCGGGGCCGTCGTTCACGACGTAGCCCGTTTCGCCGTCGAGGATGGCGTCGGGAGCGCCGCCCGAGTCACCACCGATGACCGGCAGGCCGGTGGCCGACGCCTCCAGATACACGATGCCGAGGCCCTCGACGTCAAGCCCCGCCCGCCGCGTGCGGCAGGGCATCGCGAACACGTCGGCCGCGTCGTAATAGCCGGGGAGATCGGGCCAGCGGACCGGCCCGGTGAACAGGACCGAATCGCTGACGCCCACCTGCCGGGCCAGGCGCCGCAGGTCGGGTGCGTAGGGACCATCGCCGACCAGGAGCAGGACAGCATCGCTCACCTCGGCGAGGACCTGCGGCCAGGCCAGGATCAGCGTGTCCTGGCCCTTGCGCGGGACCATCCGGGACACGCAGACCACCACCGGCTGGCCAGCCAGGCCGAGCCGGTCCCGGACGGCCCCGCCGCCGGCGCCCGGCCGGAAGGTCGTCATGTCGACACCGGGCGACAGCCGGACCATCCGCTTGGCTGCCTCCGGGGACAGGGCACGGGCCAGCCGCACCCTGAAGTACTCGCCGAGGTAGGTAAGCGCGTCGACCTCATCGCCGATACGGCGGAGCAGCGGGCGGGCGCCTGGCAGCGCTGCCCAGCCCGCCTCGTGCCCATGGGTACACGCCACCACCTTGGTCACCCCGGCTCGGCGCAGCGCGGGCGTGATGAGGGCAAGCGGCGCGGCGGCGCCGAACAGGGCCGTGTCACAGCCGTACTCGCGGGCAATGGTCGCGGCCCGGCGCCAGACCGCGGGGACCGGCAGCATCAGCGACGTCGGATGGCGGACCACCGGGAAGGGCTGCTCGGCGTCGAACTCGGCGGCGCCCGCCCAGGCGGGGGCGTACACGGTCACCGTGCCCGCGGGCAGCCGGGTGGCCAGCGCGTGGACGAATGACTGGATGCCGCCCTGGCGCGGCGGGAAGTCGTTGGTCACGATCAGCGTGCGGCGCACCCGGACGAGTGTATAAGGGGGCGGAAGATACCTCTTCGGTTTCGCTCGACGGGGTGGCGGCGGCCAGGCGTTCGGCCTTCCGCTTCTCGTGCTCGCCGTAGCCGAAGGTCCAGGCGGACAGGGCCAGCGCGAACACGTAGGGCAGCAGCTTGGAGCCGAGCAGGGCAATCCCGGTGGACGTCGTCTCGATGATCACGACCCGCACCGCGACCTCGACCAGGTAGCCGACTCCCCAGGCCATGGTGATGACCTGGAATGCGCGGCGGAACCCCCAGTACTTCCAGGCACCGGTCACGTCGCGGCCCTTAGGAGTATCCGGGCCGAGGATCTCCACCGCGAAACGGTAGATCAGCGGTTTGGAGGCCTTCAGCGAAGCTAGACAAGCCAGCGCGAACACCAGGGACGGCACCGACCCCTCAAGGAGGAACAGCCTGGCGTTGTGGCTGACCAGGCCCAGGACCGTGCCCACGGCAATGCCGCCCAGGACGACGACGCCGATGATGTCCAGCCGCCCGTCCATCATGGCGCCGAGAGCGATGCCGATGGCGGGCAGGACCCCGCTGATCACGAGCGCGCTCACCGCGCTCATCCCGGCGTGGTGCAGCAGGGCGTAGAGGAGCAGCGGTCCGCCGAGGTCGAAGATGACGATCATCGCGACCTGGCGCACCCGGCTCGGCGGCCTGCGGGCCGACCCGTGCAGCCACCCTTTCAGGCGGGCGGGACCGCGGCCTTCCTCCACGCGCCAAGGCTAGGCCACGCGGCCGGGCGCCCGGATCCACCTCGATAATGGGCGCGTACCGACGATGCTCCGCGGAGAGGGCGTGCATGCCTGACGACGGCGAAAAGTTCCCGTTGTCCGAACGCCTCCTCCAGGCGTTCACCGCGCTATCGCGCTGGGCCAGCATCGGTGGGTCGGGCTCCGACGGCGCCGCCCGGCGGCAGGGCTGCGGCAACCCGCTCACGTGGGTCAAGCTCGTGGTGTTCCTCCTCGTCCTGGTGCTGTGCCCGCTCTTCTTTCTGCCAATCGTGCTGGTGCGGCTGGCTCAGACCGGGCGGACCGGCTTCCGGTACGGCGTGGCCATCAGGACCAGCAATGGGACTGCGGCGCGCTGGGGACACGGCGTGCTGCCGCCCCTGCCCGACCCGGCCGAGCTCAGGGCCGGGCTCGCGACCATCGCGGGCCATGACCCGGGTTTCCGCGCCCGCGCCCTGACGGAGTGGGCCACCGAGGCGAGCGCGCTGATCGGTCAGAGTCTGGTCTCCGGCGAAGCGGTCCTCACCCGGACGTTCATGTCGAACGGCCTGTACCGGACCCACCAGGCGCTACTCGAACTGCGAGCCGAGGCGGACGTGTCCTGCGCGGGTACCTGGCAGGCCGTTCAGGCCTTCGTGGTCGAGGCCACCCGCAGCGTGCTGGAAGATGAGGTGCGAGTGCGCGTGACCTGCCAGGGCTGGTGCTGGGAACGACACGAGCCGACGGGCGTCACGCTGCGCGGCGGCCCGGACACGGCCACCTGGTCGGAGGACCTGACCTTCGCCCGCGCGGCCACCGCGGTCACACCCGGCACGGGCGGCCTGCCGGCCAGTCGCTGCCCGTCCTGCGGCGCGGGCCTCGACCTCGATCCCGACGGGGCGTGCCGTTACTGCCACGGGATCGTCACCGCCGGCAGCCACGACTGGGTACTGGTCTCCTGGCAGCGTGAGCCGTGGTAGGCCAGGTCGTAGCCAGCCCGGTGCTGGCGGCCAGCGGCGTGAGGGTGGCGTTCGCGGTCCTCGAACTCGTCATCTTTGCGAGCTGGGCCCTGCTCTTTGCGGTGCTCATCGGCATGCTGGTCTACCTGACCGTACTGCGGGGCAGGAGGGAGCGCCGACGGCTCCGGACGCCTCCGGTGGTGACTCATGCGGACCCGCGCTTGCCGGCCCAGCTGGCCGAGATGCGCCGTGGGGATCCGCACTTCGACGCGCAGTTGTTGCGTGACGCGGCCCAGATGGCGTGCCTGGTGATCTTCGCCGCCATGGCGACCGGGGACGAGCAGGCCATCCGCCGACTGGTGACCCCGCCGTTCTGGTCGACGGTCTTCGGACGCTGGGTGAAGACCTCTGCTCACGACGCCCGGGTGAGGCGATCGCGGGGTGGCCCGGATGGCCGGGCCGCGCGCCAGGCCCGCCTGCCCCTCGACTACCAGGCATCCGCGCCCGAATTGATCGATCTCGCGCCCGGCTCGCCGCAGCGCGCCCGTATCCGCGTCTCGTTCAGCCAGCTCATGGCCATGATCGCACCCGGCGCCGAGGGCCAGGCCGCGATGGCCACGGCCACCAGCCTCACGTCGCTGGCAGGCTCGTTTGGCCAGGCTATGAGCCAGCGAATGGACGGCGCACCAGCCGGCCTGGACTGGTTGTCCTGGGATGGTCAGTACGACCTCGCCTTCACCCGGCCGGCCGGCATCCGCACGGACCCCAGCACGACGCTCGCCAGCCGGAACTGCACGGCGTGCGGCCGGGCGTACCGGTCGGAACTGGCTACCGCGTGCGAGTACTGCAAGGCCGAACGGCCTACGCCGTGGGGCCAGTGGCGGCTAGCCAACGTCACCGTGGTGGACGAATAGGCCCGATCCGGGGCCTAGTAGTGGGCAAAGCCCCAGTTCAAAACCTTGGTGGCGACGGGACCCGTGACGCTGATGTCGTTCCCGGGGGTGCCCAACGTCACGCCGATCAGGGTCAGGCCGCCGCGCGTCGCCTCGAACAGCAGGCAGTTCTTCGCGGCCTTGGTGTCGCCAGTCTTGATTCCTATCGCGCCGGCGTACGTGCTCGCGCCGGGCCACGTGCCGATCAGCGGGTTGGCGTTCTGCCAGAGGTAGGCGTGGTGCCCGTTACCAGCCGGGAGCCGGTAGCTGCTCTGGGCCACGATGCCCCGGAACACCGAGGACTGCATCGCGTCCAGGCCCAGCATGATCAGGTTCGCCGGGGTCGACCAGGTCGAATACTCGGTTGGCCACGGCATCCCGTCGAAGCTCGAGAAATGCGTGCTGGTCAGGTCCCACTGCTGGGCGAGGACGTTCATCTTGGCGATGAACGCGGTTATCCCGGGGCCGTAGGTCATGGCCAGGGTGTATGCGGCGTCGCAGCCGGACGGCAGCATCAGCGCCTCGAGCAGTTCCTGCGCGGTCAGGTGATCCCCGACCTTGAGGCCGGCGACACTCGGCTGATCCTGGCTCTTCAGGTAGGCGATCACCGACTTCGGGACCCTGATGACCTGGTTGAGGTTGCCCTCCTCGATCACCACCATCGCCGTCATGACCTTGACGATGCTGCCGATGGGCCGCTCGGTATCCAGGTTCTCGCTCCACAAGATCTGGTCGGTGGCGGCGTTGACCAGGGCTCCGCCCGCGATCTTGATGCCGGAGGGACCCGGGGTCTGGGTCGGCGTTTGAGGCTCGGACTGGCTCGGCGTCGTGGTCTGGGTCGCGGTCGTCGGCGCGAGCGCGGCGGGTCTCGCGGTGGCCTGGCGCGACGCGTTCAGGATGTGCGCGGCAGCTTCCGGGCTCAGGGCGCCGGCCCCGACGCGGACCGCAACCGCGCCCGTGATACCCAGAGCCATCACGGAAACGAGGAGGGCCTGGACGGCGTGCCGGAGCCGAGGCGACTGCACAGGTATCCACTGTAGGCGCGGTCCCGCACCGCCGCCCGGAAACCCTGCGAAGGTAACCGGCTAAGGCCGGACCGCGCCGTCGAGGCTTGCGGCGTACCACGGGGTGTTCATGGGGATTTTCTCCACGCTCTGGCCCGGTACCGGCGCGTCGATGATGTAGCCGCCGCCCACGTACATGGCGACGTGCCCCTCGCCGTTGTAGATCAGCAGGTCGCCGGGTTCGAGGGCCGACAGGGCGATGTGCGGCAGCTCGGCCCACTGCTCGTAGCTGTCCCGCGGGATCGCCACGCCCGCGAACGCCCATGCGGCCTGCGCCAGCCCGGAGCAGTCGTAGCCGAGGTTGCACGGGCCGGTGCCGCCGTATACGTACGGGCAGCCGAGCTGGTTGAAGGCGAACTCGACGGCCTTCCCCGCCTCGGTCGAGGTCGGCCCGGTGTACGTCTGCGGCTTGGAGTTACCGTTCGCGCCGATCGAGTTGTTCTCTACCTGCCGCTGCTGCGGCACGGTCAGGCTGGCCAGCGTGGCCTGCTCGGTGGCCAGGAGCTTGCCCAGGGAATGCTTGTGGTTAGTGAGCTGGGCCTTCAGCGAGACGATCCCGCTTTCCGTGCGCTCCTGTTCCTGCTCCACACCGGACAGCGTGCTGGCGTCGATGAGCAGCTGCTGCGTCTCGGCATCCTGATTACCGGACAGCTCGACGAGCAGCGATCCCTGTTGCAGGACGACGGAGGGATCGCCCGAGGTCAGCACGCCCGCGATCGACGTCGCGCCCGTGTCCTCGAACGTGGCGGCGGCGATCTGGGCCACTTCCGTCTGCGCCGCCCTGAACTGGGAGTCGGCGTGGCGGACGTCCGCACGAACCTGGGCCAGCCTGGTCTGGGCCGCGGAAAGCTGCTCGGTAACCTGGTCGAGCTGCTCGGTGACCTTGTCGAACTCGGAGGTGAGCTCGTTCACCTTGGCCTGGACCTGGGCCACGGTCGGCGTGGGGGTAGCGAGGGCGCCAACGGTGAAGACCGCGAGCCCGGCGACCGTCGCGAGGACGGTCGCGATCACTGCGGCGCGGAGCAACCGGGACCTGCTGCCCGCTAGCCGCGTACGCACGTGGCTTCCACGCTCCTGTCTTCGCATACCCTGCGTGTTCACACGGGTCGTTTGCGTTCGGTTACTGGCCAGGCAACTGCTCGGCAAGCGTAGTGAAGGCAAAAGAGCGTTACAACCGATTCAGCTAATTCCAACTACTCGATTACGGTGTCGTGATTCACCGGTGGGAACGACATCTTCGCGCTATCATCACGACGCTTTGGCGGCGGGAAAGACCGTCCCGGCCCAGGTCCGCGGGCTCGGCTGCCCGGCGTCGACCAGCGTGAGCCGTAGCGGCGGCACCAGGCCGGCGTCCGCGAGAACACCGAGCGCTCGCACCTCGGCCTCCCCTAGGTAGCCTGCCACGTTTGGCGGCCCAAGGACGGTAATGACGCAATCTCCGCATCCGTTACCGCGCGTCTCGCATCGACCGCAATCAATTATCATGACGCCTCCCTGCATTCCGTGAATGGACGGACACACGTTAACTGCGACCTCTGACATTTCTGCGTAGTTGCTGGCGGGGTGAAGGGGGCGGCGGGGACGGGAGGGGCGACGGGGCTAGCCGGGGCTGGACGGGGGCGGGATCAGAGATGCTGCGGGATGGTGAGGGGCGGAACCGGCGGGAGGTCGGTGCCGGGACCGGCGGGAGGTCGGGGCCGCAACCGGCGGCAAGTCGGGGCCGCAACCGGCGGCAAGTCGGGGCCCGCAACCGGCGGCAAGTCGGGGCCGCAACCGGGAGGTCGGGGCCGCAACCGGCGGCAAGTCGGGGCCCGCAACCGGCGGCAAGTCGGGGCCGCAACCGGGAGGTCGGGGCCGCAACCGGCGGCAAGTCGGGGCCGGAACGGGCGGCAGGTCGGGGCCGGAGCGCGGGATCAGTGGCCCGGCGGGGCAGGTTATTCCTGGTCTTCTTCGGCTAGGTCTCGGTTAATCGCGTCGATCAGATCGACCAGAGTCCCTGCGGCGGCCTGACGCTTCTTGGCGGGCCAGTCAGCCATCAGGCGGCCGAGCCTGGCCGCCAGGTCTGTCTCGAAGCTGGTGACGAGCGCTTGGCCGTCAGGGCTGAGCTGGAGTACCGAGACGCGGCCGTCGCGGCTGTCGGACGCGCGGTAGGCCAGGCCACGGTGGGTGATCCGGTCCAGCAGGCGGCTGACGTTGGACCGGTCGCAGTGCAGCGCTTCGGCGATCTCGCCTAGTCCGGCTCGGCGGCGGGCGGCAGCGCAGAGCAACCGCGCTTGCTGGGCCGTGAGGCCTGCCTTGCGGCTTTGCTGGTTGTAGAGCGCCTCCATGGACAGCATCAGCCTGACC
>CAWCJS010000019.1:0-77568 GCA_963795795.1 uncultured Actinomycetes bacterium
TCAGGTAACCGACCCGACGACCGGCGAAGTGACCGAGACTTTCCCCTTCGCCACGGACGCGGAGGTATCGGAGGCGCTCGCCGCCGCGACCGAAGGGTTCGCGGCATGGCGGCTACGCCCGGTCGCCGAGCGCGCCGCGGTCGTGAAGCGAATCGCCGAGCTGTTCACCGAGCGCGCCGCCGACCTGGCCGCACTGATCACCAAGGAGATGGGCAAGCGGCCCGCCCAGGCCGTCGGTGAGGCCCAGTTCTGCACCGACATCTTCAACTATTACGCCGACAACGGCCCCGGGCTCATCGCCGACAAGGCACTGCCCGGCCATGACACAGCGCGGGTCGAGTACCGGCCCGTCGGCCCGGTACTCGGCGTAATGCCGTGGAACTACCCGTATTACCAGGTGGCCAGGTTCGCCGCGCCCAACCTGATCGTCGGCAACACCGTCATACTCAAGCACGCAGAAAACTGCCCTACCTCGGCTCTGGCGATCGCGCAGATCATGAAGGACGCGGGCGTGCCGGACGGCGTGTATGTCAACCTCTTCGCGACCCACGAGCAGGTCGCCGCGATGATCGCCGACCCGCGGCTGCACGGCGTGTCGCTGACCGGCTCCGAGCGGGCCGGCACCGCAGTCGCCGAGACGGCCGGCCGCAACCTGAAGAAGGTCGTTCTTGAGCTTGGCGGCTCCGACCCGTACATCATCCTCAACACCGACGACGTCGAGGGCGCAGCTAAGACCGCCTGGGTTACCCGGATGGAGAACGTCGGCCAGGCCTGCAACTCCAACAAGCGGATGATCGTCATGGATGACATCTACGACGACTTCGTGGCCGCCCTGGTCAAGCGGGCCACCGAGATGTCACCGCGCCAGCCGGGCGATGACTCCGCGCGCTCCTACAGCCCGATGGTCTCCCGTAGAGCAGCGGAGAGCCTCCTGGCCCAGGTGCAGGACGCCGTATCCAAGGGCGCCACGCTGCACGTCGGTGGCACGCTCGGTGACGGCAAGGGCGCTTACTTCGCCCCGGCCGTGCTCACCGGCGTGACCCCGGACATGCGGGCCTATCGCGAGGAGCTGTTCGGCCCGGTCGCCGTCGTTTACAAGGTCAGCACCGACGACGAGGCGGTCCAGCTCGCCAACGTGGTGGACTTCGGCCTGGGCGGCGCGGTCTGGTCGACCGACGAGGAGCGGGCTATCAAGGTCGCCGAGCAATTGGACGTCGGCATGGCCAACGTAAACACCCCGGCAGGCGAGGGCGCGGACCTGCCGTTCGGCGGGACCAAGCGCTCCGGCTTTGGCCGCGAGCTGGGCCCCCTCGGCATCGACGAATTCGTCAACAAGCGGCTCTTTTACGTCGAGAAGTAGCGCTTGACGAGCAACGCCCGAGTGCCGCGCCTGCTCGGTGGGCTGATGCGGGCGGGCGCGGCGTCAGGCGAAGTGCGGCATCACCTCGGTGGCCAGGAGTTCGGCCGACAGCAGTGCCTCGTCCTTGGTCATGTCGCCGAAGCACGTTTCCAGTGCCATGTAGTTGATCCCGCCGATGTCGCGATGGCGGGCGACCCACTCGCGGGCGCCCGCCGGGTCGCCGGCGTAGAAGTGGCCGGTCGCGTGGATGCCCTCGAACGTCTCGGCCGGGAAGACCGCCGGTACCGGGATGTCGTATTTCTTCCAGAGGTAGTAGAGGCTGTCCTTGAACCGCGCGAAGGCCCGGTTGGCGATCTTCATCGCCTCCTCGCTGGTCGGCGCGAGCACCATGTTCCGGGAGATGCCCAGCGGCGGAAGGTCATCGGGGGAGCGCCCGAGCGACGCCCACTCGGCCTTGTAGGTGTCGGTCAGCGCCCGGACGGCCTGCGACGGGACGAGCGCCATCATCGGCATGCCGAGCCGCGCGCACCATTGGGCCTTCGCCGGTGTCCGGGTGCCGTACCACAGCGGCGGGTGCGGCCGCTGCACGGGGCGTGAGATGACCGGCGCGTCGAGCAGCTTGTAGTACTTCCCGTCGAAGGTCACGCTGTCCGACGTCAGCCCCTGCCGCAGTATCGCGAAGGCCTCGTCGAACCGGCCTTGCGCCTCCTCCTCACCCGACACGCCGTGGAAGGCCAGCTCGGCGGGCGAGACGCCTCGTCCCACCCCCAGGTCGAGCCGCCCGTTGGACAACTGGTCCAGCGTCACTGCTTCCTCGATGACACGCATCGGGTGGTAGAGCGACAAGATCGTGATGAGCGTCCCGAGCCGCAGCTGGGAGGTCCGCTGCGCGGCCGCCGCCAGCATCAGGTGCGGCGACGGCGTGACGGCCAGCGGCGTCCCGTGGTGCTCAGTCAGGTGATAGGCGTAAAAGCCCAGCCGGTCATAGGCCTCGATCAGCTCCAACCGCTCGGCGATCTGCCGGACATGCGGCCGTCCCGTGTCGTCGTTATGGTCGATGATCCCGAAGCGCATGCGCTGAACCTAACCCCGCGGCCCTCCCCACACCAGGCTGTCTCGACCCTTCCCGTTCCCTACGGGCCCGCATCCGTGACGCGGCCGGGTCACCGGGCCCGGATGCTCACCACGGTCTTGCCGTCGGCGACGATCGTGAAGCGCTGCAGGCTGGCGGCCGGGAGCGGCACCGACGCCGGGTACCACGCCGGCTGGGAGCCGACTTCATAGTCCCAGCCGCCCGCGCTGATCACCTGTCCCTGCGGCCCGGTGACCAGCAACTGGCACCAGGTGCCGGCGGTGACTCCGGAGACGCTGACCGCTAGCTCGGTACCCCACGGCTGGGCGCTATAGCGGACGGCCGCCCAGGCCCCGGTCTGCGCATTAGCCGCCTGGACGGTGACCGTCCGCGTCGGCGCTACGGCCGAGGGCGGATGGGCGGTGGCATCGTGCAGCCCCTGTAGCCCGGCGGCGGCGATCGCGGCGGCGACCACGGCCGCGACGGCGAGCAGGTTCCGGCGGCGCCGGATGGCACCCATCCGCGCCAGCAGCGAGTTCAGCCGCGGTTCCGCCATCACCGGCCCCGGGTCGTCGGCCGCCCACTGCTCGACCGAATCGGCGGGTACCCGCCGGAGCAAGGACGGCAATCCGGCCAGGCCGGATAGTTCCGCGCGGCAGCCGTGACATTCCCCCAGATGGGACTCCACCACGGGACGCCGGGCGGGCTCGATCGCGCCGAGCAGATACACCCCCAGCTCCGGTCGTATCTGCGCGCACGGCACCCGGTCGGTCTTCATTTTGCCCGAACGACGTATCGCTGCCGGGCACCGTTACGTCCATCCGGGATGGCCCCGTGCCCCCGGCCGCAGCAAGATGGCGGGCGTGCGCACACGTGGGCCGCCCGGGGACGGACGACCTGAGCGGGAGGCTGGAAGACGATCACCTGGCCGCCCCTAACGGACCTGCCATACCTATTGAAACGGGTAATCGAGCTTTTAGGTTCACAAGCGCCCCAGCCGCCGATGAGGTGCCCGACGCCGAACTCGCCGCGATCGCCCGCCGGGCAAATACCGGGCAGGATGGCTGAACCACCCGGCGTGCATCACACGGTTGGCTGGTGCGTCCGGGCCGTGGCCAGGACGCCCGCGGCCACCAGAACCCCCAGGGCGGCGGTCGCGACGTCGGGGATCCGGTAGGCGGCATGGAAACCGGACACGGCGGCTTGCGGCCCTGACGCGGTTCCGATGAGAAAGGCAGCCCAGCCTGACCAGCGCGCGCCGCGCCGGCAGCCGCGCGCGGTCCACAGGCTGACCGCGGCCGCGGCCACGCCGGCCGACACCAGCCCGGCGGCGATCCCGCCCTGCGTAACGGTCCCCACGACGAGGCCGCACCGGGTCAGGTCCAGGACGGCCGCAGCGAGCAGCATCATGGCGGTGACCCGGCGGATGGGCAACCGGGTCGCGATCGGTCTCGCCGTACCGCGGGCGGCCGCAGGCAGGCTCCCGGACCGGTGGAGGATCATCGCGGCTCGATCGCTTCGCGGTCCTCCAACTGCCGGCGGAGGGCCTCCAGGGCGTAATGGAGCCGTGATCGTGCCGTGCCATCCGGAATCCCGAGCCGGCGAGCGACCTTCGCGAGCGTGCGTCCTCCGTAGAAGGTCTCCACCAGGACGGTGCGGTGCGCGTGTGACAGCTGATGGAGGGCATCGGCCATGATCTGCTGGTCGAGGACCCGATTCAGGCGCGTATCGTCATGGGCCTCGTCGGCGGCCTGCGCTGGAACCGTGCTCGGTCGCGATCGAGCCGCCCGGTCGGCGTCGATGAGCAGGTTCCGGGCGACCCGGAACAGCCAGGGCCGCACGGGGAAGTCGACGGAGCTCAGCTGCGGCAGGTGCCGCCAGGCCCGGATGAATGTTTCCTGCACGATGTCGTCGGCGCTGGCCTGGTCGGGACAGAACCGCTCGACGTACCTGCGCAAGACCCGGGCATGGTCTGCGTAGAGCAGGCGGATCGCGGCGTCGGCGTCACTTGGCAGCTCGCCGCTGGCGGTGTCTGAGAGAGCTAGCATAACTACTATCACGAATAGTAGGATGGAAACGTTCACCGTCGGCGTTGGCCAGTTCAGGGGACATATCCGCGTGAACGAGCGCCGTGTTCTAACCGTTTTAGTAAGCAAAGGTGACCCCGCCGCTTGGCGATGGCAGGTCCGGGAGTCGAAGGTGCGTCAGTTCGGTGAGCTGGAAGCCGTGATCATGGATCGGTTGTGGGAGCGAGGCAGGCCGGCGCTGGTTCGCGAGGTGCTCGATGATCTGCGCGAAGACCGGCCGCTGGCGTACACCACGGTGATGACCGTGATGGAGAACCTGCACCGCAAGGGATGGTTGCGTCGACACCGGGATGGCCGGGCCTGGCGCTACGAGCCCACCGGCTCCCGGTCCGGGTACACGGCGGCACTGATGAGCGACGCGCTGGCGACCAGCCCGGACCGGCGCACCGCGCTGGCCCATTTCGTTTTGCAGATGAGCCCGCTCGACGCCGAGTTGCTGCAGCAGGCCCTCGATCAGGCCCACCCTAAGCCGCCCGAAGGCGGAACACCGTGACCGTCGCGGCCATCCTGCTGGTCTACGCGGCCAGCGTCGGCACGATGGGCTCCAGGTTGCTCGGCCGGTCCGGGTGGGCCCTCCGCGCGCCGCTGCCGGGGATCGCCATCTACCTGGCCGCCGCGTGGTCGGTCGTGGCCGCGCTCGGGCTGGCCGGCCTGACCCTGGCGGTCGACGCCACCGCCCTGGGCGGCGGGCTGAGCCGCCTGATCGGCGCCTGCGTGATCCGGCTCCGGGACACCTACGCCACCCGGGGGGCGCCGCCGTAGCCGGGCTTGGCCTCACCCTCGCCGGAGCCGTGGTGGCTCGCACCGCGGTCACGGCGGCTACCCACTGGCGTCAGTACGGCGGCAGGCGGTGCGGCACGCGGAAACGGCCCGGCTCATCGGGCGCCCGGATCCAGACCTGGGCGCCATGCTGGTCGACCACGCGCGGCCAGCCGCCTACTGCGTCGCCGGGCCGCACCCGACCGTGATCCTGACCACTGCCGCGCTGCAGGCGCTGGATCCCGATCAGGTCGATGCCGTCCTCGCGCACGAGCGAGCGCACCTGGCGAGTCACCACCACCTGCTGCTGGCCATCGCGAGAATCGGACGCCAGGTATTCCCCTTCCTCCCGCTGATGCGGGATGCGGATACGCAGATCACGCGGCTGGTCGAGATGCACGCCGATGACGCGGCCACCGCACACCGCGACACCAGGCCGCTGGCCACCGCCCTGGCCGTCCTTGCCGCCGCGGCCGGTCCCGCGCCGGGGCTCGCCGCCGCCACCACCGACGCCGTGCAGCGGGTCCAGCGGCTGCTCCGGCCAGGGCTGAGCCGCTGAGCAGGCTCCGCCGCCACCTGCTGGGCGCGGGCGCCGCCGTGCTCGCGCTAACCCCGGTGCTGCTGGCCATAGTCCCGGCCGTCGTGGCCCTCGCGCTAGGCCGGGTCCCAGGAGCCTGACGGCCCTTCAGCCGTCGTTCACTGGTTACGGCCAGAGCCGCTCCGACGCGAGCCGCGCGCCCTCCGCCATCGCGTCGAATTTGGCCCACATGACCCGCGGGTCGACCTCGGGCCGGTAGGTCGCCTGGGAGGAGAAGCCGCAGTCCGTGCTGGCGATGACGTTCTCCCGGCCCACGATGGTGGCGTAGCGCGTGATCCGCTCGGCGATAAGCTCCGGGTGCTCGACGATGTTGCTGGCGTGGGTGATCACCCCGGGCAGGAGCACGCGGTCGCCGGGGAGCCGCACGGTCTCCCAGGCGTGATACTCGTGCTCGTGGCGCGCGTTGGCGCCCTCGAACGACAGGCCGGCCGCCCGGACCTTGAGCATCCACGGGATCACCAGGGCCAGGTCCACGTCGTGTACGCGCGGCCCCTCGTTGATCCCGTAACACGTGTGGAACCTGACCCGGTCCGGCGGGATGCCCTGCAGCGCCCGGTTGGTCGCCTCGACGAACAAGTCCGCGCGCTCGCTGGCGTCGCCGGGGCTGAGCCGGGCGTCGCCGAGGATGTCGGTCAGCGACGGATCATCGACCTGGAGCAGCAGACCCGCGTCCACGATCGCGCGGTACTCCTCGCTCAGGGCGTCGGCCACCGCGAACAGGTAGTCCGCGTAGGACGGGTAATACTCGTTGGCCGTCTCGGCACTGCCGGTCATGATGCCCAGGCCGCTCGGCGCCGTCGCGGGGAGGAAGGCCTCGGCGTCCGGGTGCCGCAGCAGGGCGGCCTTCAGGTTCGCGATATCCCGGGCGATCGCCTCGTGCCCCCGGTAGGAGACCGGGCCCACGCAGACCAGGGGCTGCGGGGTCACCACGGATCCGCCCACCATGGCCCGGCGGAAGTACTCGGCGTAGTACTCGGGGAAGGCGCTGACCTCCGCGCTCCAGACCTCGCCGCGGGCACCCGGCCGCGCCTCGAACCCGGTCAGCCGCTCGCCGATGTACGCGAAGAACCCGGTCTTGCCCTGTTCCCCATCGGTGACGACATCCACGCCGTGCGTGACCTGCTGGTCCACGGCCGCGGCCACAGCCTCCGTGATCGCGCCGTCCATCTCGGGACCGTGCTCACCGCCCTTCATCCGGTCGAGCAACGGCTCGGGCCGCGGCAGGCTCCCGACGTGGGTGGTGATGATGCGATCTGCGCTCCGCTTCATTCCGCCCAGGGTACAAAGGCCGGGTTACCGCAGATCGGGCGGCTTGTTCTCCAGACAGCAGCGGACGAAGTCCTGGACGATCGGGGTAAACACGCGCCCGAGGCTTCAGTCGTGGGCGGCCTCGACGAGCGTGCGAGCCAGTTCGGCCGGCCGCGTGAACATCACCTCGTGGCTGCCCGCCATCTCAACGATCTTGCAGGAGCCCAGCCGGGACGACATGCCCGGATGCCAGGCCCCTTCCGGCAGCGCCAGATCGTCCGCCACCGCGATGTAGCTCTTGGGGAGCCCGGCCCGGTAGAACTCCGCGAGATCCAGCTTGGCGTCCCACGGCTGGAACGGCTGCGGAACCAGTCGCTCCCACACTGACCGGGCGTCCTGCGGCCGCGCGTCCTGGATGAACAGGTCGCGGAACACCTCCCACGGGCATTCCACCGTGTTATCGGGACTCGCCTCGGCGGCCGCAGCGAACAGTGAGGTCTGCTCGGGCGGGAGATTGTCGTTGACGCTGGTGCCGTCTTCGACCACGAAGGCGGTATGGAAGACCAGGCGCTTAAGCCGGTCAGGTATCTCCTGGGAGACCCGGCTGACCACCGAACCGCCGAAGCTGTGACCGACCAGGATGACCTGCCGCAGATCTCGTTGCTCGATAAAGCGACATACGGCCCTGACGTAGTCATCGTGCGTGAGGCCGGCCCGGCTCGCCTCCCGCCAGTGCCCGGGGTATGTGGGCGCATAGACGGTGTGGCCGAGTTCGCGCAGGCACCACGCGGTCGGCTCCCACGCCCACCCGCCGTGCCACGACCCATGCAAGAGCACAAACGTCTCATCCATCGCTTTCTCCCAGAGGGTCAGACGCGCGCCGCAAGCCAGGGGTTCACCGCGTCCAGCAGTCCCTGCGGGTTGTCGAGCGTGATGCTGTGGCCGCAGTCCGGGACGCCGGCCAGGCTGGTCCGAGGGTTCGAAACCAGCATCCGCTGCGCGGTCTCGACGGCGAGGATATCGCTGTCGTCACCGCGGACCAGGAGGATCGGGCAACTCACCGCCTGCCACGCATCCCACAACTGCGAGGTGGAGCGGTCAAAGATGGCGCCGCGCTCGCGCAGGGCGTCGTCGTACTTGAAGGTCAGCGTCCCGTCGGGCAGGGGGCGCAGGTTGTGCCGAACACGATGGCGCAGTGCCTCCTCGGTCGGGCGCGGGTTGAACGCCCGCGCCTGGGCGACCGCCTCGTCCTCGGAGCCGAAGACGCGCTTCGCGGCCAGGCCGGCGGCGACCTGCCTGGCTCCGGCCACCGCGATCTCGGGCCCGATATCCAGCACGATGAGATCCCTGACCCGCTCAGGGTGGCTGGCCGCGAAGATGAAGGCCACGAGGCCGCCCATCGACAGCCCCATCAGGGTGACCTCGCCAAGGTGCAGTGCGTCCAGGAAGGCCAGCAGGTCCTCGGCCATCTGGCCGCCGCCGTACGGGGGAGCCCACCCGCTGTCCCCGTGGCCGCGCTGATCGAGGGCGAGGACGCGGTACCTGTCGCTGAGCGCGGCCGCGGTGTGATCCCACGTATGCGCATGGCCCGTCAGCCCGTGCAACATCACCAGCGGCGGCCCGTCGCCGCCCCAGTCCAGGTAATGCAGGCTCACCCCGCCGATGTCGACGCGCCGCGACGTGCCGTCGGCTCGTGCCATGTATCCCTACCTCCGGTCGACGCGCCAGGCTCTCCGAACATCCCTCATTCTTGGCCGGCCCGCTCGCGCGGATCAAGGCGGCCAGGTGAGTTAACTTGCGTCCGGCATGTCGCGGACAGAGCGTTCCCGCACGTCAGGCAGGTACCGGGCGGCGGTGACGAAGTCAGCGTCGTCATGCAGGACAACCAGGTCATGCTGGGCCGCGGTCGCGCAGATCAGCAGGTCCACGGCCGACATGGCGCGGTGGGCTCCGCGGCGCAGCAGGCGATACTGCGCCGACTCGATCCACCGCCACGCGCCCTTGGGGACAGCAGCGTCCGGGTAAAGCGCATCGAACATCCCCGACATCTGGTCGTACTCATCGACGGTGCGAGCGGAGCGGCGGAACTCCACGCGCTGCGGGTGGCACGAACCGACGGCGCCCACCGACACCACGTCGGCCCAGGCGGCCCGCAGCGTAGCGTCGCGCAAGATCCGCCACAAGGCAGACGAGTCGAGCAGGTACCGGATCACTCCGACGGGTCCTTCTCAGCCGCCCGCCGGTGCTCCCATCCCTCGAAGTCCCATCCCTCGGCCAGCGCCGCGTAGTGCTCCAGCGCCGCGACCCGGCGGTGCCGGGCCGCGTACTCCCGCAACGCCAGGTTGACCGTCTCCTTCTTCGTCCTCGCCCCGGATAGCCGCATGGCCTCGCCGAGCGCTTCCTCATCGATGTCAACCTGTGTCAGCGCCATATCAACCTCCACGAATGTTGATGATGTACACAACCAATGTATCTTATCAACATCGCGGCGCGCCGAACCGGACTGGCCGGAGGAACCGTCAGTACGGCCACTTCCAGTTGCTGACCTCCGGCGCGTCCACGCCTTCCTGCCGCGTGTAGGCCCGGGCCGTGATCCGCTTGTCCACCATGAACTGCCGCACGTGCCCGGCCGTGGACGCCAGCCCGGGCACCCGGTCGATGGCGTCCATGACCAGGTGGAACCGGTCCAGGTCGTTGAGCATGACCATGTCGAACGGCGTGGTGGTGGTGCCTTCCTCCTTGTACCCGCGCACGTGGAAGTTGGCATGCCCGTTCCGCCGGTAGGTCAGCCGGTGGATGAGCCAGGGGTACCCGTGGTAGGCGAAGATCACCGGCCGGTCCACCGTGAACAGCGCGTCGAACTCGGCATCCGACATCCCGTGCGGATGCTCCGACGAGGGCTGCAGCCGCATCAGGTCCACCACGTTCACCACCCGCACCTTGAGCGAGGGCAGGTGCTCGCGGAGCAGCGCGGTCGCGGCCAGCGTCTCCAGGGTGGGAATGTCGCCGCAGCAGGCCATCACGACATCCGGTGCGCCCGAGGCATCCGACGACGCCCACTCCCAGATCCCGGCCCCCCTGGTGCAGTGGATGATCGCGTCGTCCATGTTCAGCCACTGCAGCTGCGGCTGCTTGCCCGCCACGATGACGTTGACGTAGTTGCGGGACCGCAGGCAGTGGTCCGCCGTCGAGAGCAGGGTGTTGGCGTCCGGCGGCAGGTAGACCCGGATGACCTCGGCCTTCTTGTTCATCACGTGGTCGATGAAGCCGGGATCCTGGTGCGAGAACCCGTTGTGGTCCTGCCGCCAGACCAGTGAGGAGAGCAGGTAGTTCAGCGACGCCACCGGCCGCCGCCAGGGGATGTCGTGGCACACCTTCAGCCACTTGGCGTGCTGGTTGAACATCGAGTCGACGACGTGGATGAACGCCTCGTAGCAGTTGAACAGCCCGTGCCGGCCGGTCAGCAGGTAGCCCTCCAGCCAGCCTTCGCACAGGTGCTCCGACAGCACCTCCACCACCCGGCCGTCGGGCGCCAGGTGGTTATCCCCGGGCACGATCGTCCCCTCGAACTGCTTGTTCGTCACCTCGTAGACGTCGGTAAGCCGGTTGGACTCGGTCTCGTCCGGACCGAACAGCCTGAAGTTCGACGGATTGTCCGTGATCACGTCGCGCAGGAAGTCGCCCAGTATCCGCGTCGACTCGCCCAGGTCCGCGCCCGGCTTGCTGATCGTCACGGCGTAATCCCTGAAGTCGGGCAGCCGCAGGTCACGCAGCAGCAGGCCCCCGTTGGCGTGCGGGTTCGCGCTCATCCGCCGCTCACCGGCAGGCGCCAGCCGCGCCAGTTCCGGCACCAGCCGGCCCGAGGGATCAAAAAGCTCCTCCGCCCGGTACGACCGCATCCACGCCTCGAGCTGGGCCAGGTGCTCCGGGTTCGTCCGCGCCGCGTCGAGCGGGACCTGGTGCGCCCGCCACGTCCCCTCCACCGGCAGCCCGTCCACGACCTTCGGCCCGGTCCAGCCCTTGGGGGTCTTCAGCACGATGACCGGCCAGGCCGGGCGCGATGCATCCCCGACGGTCCGGGCCCGGCGCTGGATGTCGCGGATATCGGACATCACCGCGTCCATGGTCGCGGCCAGCTGCCGGTGCACCAGCTTCGGGTCGTCGCCCTCGACCGTGTGCACCGCGTACCCGTAGCCGCGCAGCAGCGACTCGAGCTCGGCGTGCGGGATCCTGGCCAGCACCGTCGGATTGGCGATCTTGTACCCGTTCAGGTGCAGGATCGGCAGCACCGCGCCGTCCTTGGCCGGATTGAGGAACTTGTTGGAGTGCCAGCTGGTCGCCAGCGGCCCGGTCTCGGCCTCGCCGTCGCCGATCACGCAGGCCACGATGAGGTCCGGGTTGTCGAATGCGGCCCCGTACGCGTGCGTCAGCGAGTAACCGAGCTCGCCGCCCTCGTTGATCGACCCGGGCGTCTCCGCCGCCGCGTGCGAGGGGATGCCGCCGGGGAACGAAAACTGCCTGAACAGCGCGGCCAGGCCCGCGGCGTCCTGCGTGATGTGCGGGAACAGCTCGGTGTACGTGCCCTCGAGATAGGTGTTGGCCACCATCCCGGGCCCGCCGTGCCCCGGCCCGCATACGTAGATCACGTTCAGGTCCTGGTTCCTGATCACCCGGTTGAGGTGCGCGTAGATCAGGTTCAGCCCGGGCGTCGTGCCCCAGTGCCCGAGCAGCCGCGGCTTGACGTGCTCCGGCCGCAGCGGCTCGGCCAGCAGCGGATTGCTGAGCAGGTAGATCTGCCCGATCGACAGGTAGTTCGCCGCGCGCCACCAGGCGTCGAGCGCGTCCAGCTCGTCGCCCGACAGGCTCGCCTGCTCCTGCGAGGTCATACTCATTCAAAACCCCTTTATCCCGAACGGCGATGGTGCCTGCCCCGGCCCCCTGCATGCGCCCGGTGGCTCTCGATTCAGGCTATTTCGCCGGGCCCCGCTCGGGCCGGCCGGCCCGCCAGCGTTAACCAGCGCGACACCTCAGCGCAACGTTCGGCAGCCCCGGGGTTACCCCTCCACCGAGAGGGTGCCCTGGCCGGCGAGGCCGGGCGGCTCCTCCTGGCCGAAGGCGATCACGATCTCCCGGCCGTTGGCGTAGCTGACCACCGGCCGCCGGAGCGTCTCACCCACCCGGCGGGCGACCTGCTGGAACAACTCCACCATCTCGGGCGTATTGGCGCTGACCCGGAACCGTCCCCTGTCCATGAGCGCCTGCGCGACATAAGGGGAGAAGTTCGCCTCGGCCCGGGCCTTCTCCTCCGCGCTGAGCGGGGTCATGGCTGATCTCCTCGTGATTGCTTTCTTTCTGGGCCTCGAGGCGCTGGAGCTCGCGCCTGGGCCAGTCCGCGGTGACGGCGTACCCATGATCCTCGCACCAGCTGATGATGAAGCGCCATTCCGCGGCCGCCGCCGCCAGGCGCCCCTGCTTCTCCAGGAGGAACGCCGAACTGTAACGCGAGCTGAGGTTCTCCGGGTCGGCGGCAAAGGCGCGCCGCCAGCGGTCGAGGGCCTCATCGGGGTGGCCGGTCTTGGCGAGCACGTCGCCCTCCTGCTCCGTCAGCGACGCGTCGCCGGGGGAGAGGTCCAGGCCGGCCCGGATGACCTCCGCGGCGTGCACGTAATCCCGGGCGTACATGTAGGCGCTGGCCAGGAACCTGTACCAGCGCAGTTCGGCGGGCGCCTCGGCCACGCGCTGCCGGTACCTGGCCACCGCCTGGTCGGCCTGCCCCAGCTCGGATAGCGCGAGGATCAGCTGCCAGTGCGGCTTGTCGTACTGCGGGTCGGCCTCGATGGCCCGCTCGTAGCACTCGACGGCCGCGCGGATCGACAGGCGGCCATGGCACTCCTGGAGATAGCCGAAGTTGGTCAGTAGCCGGGCGTCTGTCTCGCCCCGCCCCCAGGGCCTGCTCGTATTGCCGCCTGGCCTCGGCGTACACGACCTCGTCGCCGTAGGCCTCGTACCGCTCAAGCAGATCGTCCATCGTGCCTCCCGCGCCTGAAGTCCACTGCACACCGTCAGGTCCCCGATGTCGACCGAATTTCGGCGCTGGGTTAGAAATACAGCCCGGCACGAACGAACTCTCGGGGGGCAAGTGACCGAGAGCGAACTCGGAGCATGCTGAACCGTGCGATCTTGACGGCGCTCGGGCGGCCCGACGAGTTGGGAATCGGCCAGGACGCCGTCAGCTAGGGACCGGCCGGCCACACGCCGTGCCGCGGCTTATGATCCTGGCTGTGAGCCAGGTCCCGGACTACGCGTTCTCGCATTCCGCCCGGGACGAATCGCGCCGTCTTCAGCTGTTGGAGCAACGTCTCGACCCGCTTACGAAGCAGCGCATTCAGCGTCTTGGCGTCGGCAACAGCGCTAGGTGCCTGGAGATCGGCGGGGGACGCGGGTCGATCACTCGGTGGCTGTCCGATGTGGTTGGCCCGACCGGGCGCGTGATCGCCACCGACTTGCAGGTCGGATTCCTGAGCGACATAGACGCCTCGAACGTCGAGGTCATCCGGCACGACGTCCGCACCGACACGTTTCCGCCCGGCTCTTTCGATCTCATCCATACCCGTGCGGTGCTCATGCATATTTCCCCCAGCGCGGACCTGCTGCGACGGATCGTCACCTGGCTGGCTCCCGGCGGGTGGCTGGTGCTCGAGGAACCAGACTTCGGCATGTGGATCGGTGACGCCGACCCCGTGTGGGCGACCTCTCCCCCCTCGACCCACGCCGCCTTCCCCAGCATGGCCGATCCCTGCTCCGCCAGATTCACCAGCTCGGCCTGGAGGATGTCGGTGCCGACGCCGAGGTCGACATATCCAGGCCGGACCGATCTGGCCGAGTTCTACCGCTGTCCCAGGCCGCTCTCGCCCTTCCGAAGGTGCAAGCCGGCACGCTCAGCCTCGACCAGGCGACGGCGCTCATCGACCGGCCCGGCGACGATGACTTCTTGGCGTGCGGGTTCGTCCATATCGGTGTATGGGGTCGGCGGCCCCCGACGGAATGACCCTGAGCCCGCGCATACTCCTTTCGGCTCGATCAGCTCACCTGGAGCTCGCCGGGTAAGCCAGACGGTGAGCGTTTCCTCCAGGAACGCCTCGGCAACATGGTGGAGAACCCGCACATCGGCATCTTCCTTGCAGACTTCACCGATGACCTCATCGGGCTGCACGTCAACGGCCGCGCGAGCCTGGTAGCTCCGGCCCGGATGCCGGAATTCGAGCTTGGCGGTCAGGAGCGAGGTCGTGGTGCTTCCCGCGATGCTGGAGCGGATGCGCGTCAGCTTCAGTTGCTGAGGGATGGCGGGAGCCCGAATCTGGGCAGGACAGCCGGATCGAAGCGTGTCATCGCCGAGACCTGGGTGCCGGACAGGGTGAGGACCATCAGCCCGACCGTGTGATAGCTGCCGGTGTCGGGGTCGCGGGCATAGAAGCCGAACGCGGGCTGGCCGTTCGCCCTGGCCGGGATGAGCCGGGCGGTCCAGCCAGGCCGGAACGCCGTGGCGGTAAGGAACTCGGCGGCGAGCTTGCGGCCCTGGTACTGCAGCGGCAGCGGCGGCATGGTCAGCCAGGCGTCCTGGGTCATCATCGCGATGATGGCGTCCACGTCGGCCGACTCGAACGCCGCGGTCAGCCGTTCCACGAGTTCCCGCTCGGCGGGCGAGCCAGGTGAGGGCGCAGGCAGCTGTGCTGAGGGCCGGTGCCGTTCGAGCGCCGCGCGGGCGCGCTTGAGCGCGCTGGTGACCGACTCCTGGCTGACGTCCAGGATGCGGGCGGCCTCACTGGCGTGGAAGCCGAGCACGTCGCGGAGCAGTACCGCGGCCCGCTGCCGTGGCGGCAGCAGTTGCAGGGCGGTGATGAAGGCGAGCGAGATCGCCTCCCTTGACTCGTACCTGGTTTCCGGGCCAGGCGCGCTGTCGGCGATGCCGGTGAGCAGGTCATCTGGGTAGGGCTCCAGCCACAGCACGTCGCCGAGCCGGGTCGGCTCCGGCGGCGCCAGCCCGTCCGGTGGCGGGGTGACCGGCGCCGGGCGGCGGCGGCCCGACCGGAGCGCGTCCATGCACCGGCTGGTGGCTACCCGGTACAGCCAGGTCCGGATCGACGCGCGCCCCTCGAAGGCGGGCAGGCCTTGCCAGGCCGACAGCAAGGTCTCCTGCAGCGCGTCCTCGGCGTCCGCCGCCGACCCGAGCAGCCGGTAGCAGTGCACCTGCAGTTCACGCCGGTACGGGCCGACAAGCCGGGCGAACGCGTCGGCGTCGCCGGCCTGGGCCCGGTCGAGCAGATCGGTCGTCACCGTGCAGCCTCCGATCCGGTCCAGTACAGACGATCGCGCGGTAAGGAACTGGGCGGGCTGCAGCCGCCCAGTATCGCCAGCCAGGTGCCGTCTCCATCAGCAGTACATCAGGTACCGCAACCGATAGGGAGAATCAAGATGTCCGCACCGCACGAATCCCAGGCCGTCACTGTTGCCCGCGCGCACGTCGAAGCCTGGAGCAACCACGACTATGACACGGCGCGCAGCGGCCTGGCGCCGGACGTGCACGTCACCGCGATCACCACCATGCCGTTCCCGCCGCCTACCGACCTGACCGGCGCCGGTGATTACATGACCGGCCTGATCCAGTTCGCGCAGGCCGTCGTGCCCGGCAGTGCACGCATCATCGCCAGCACCGGCGATGATCGCAACGCACTAATCATGTTGACCGTCGAGGCCGACTTCGGCGCCGGGACGGTGACCCTGCCCGGCTCCCGGCTCTACCTCCTCGACGAGGACAGCAAGATCAAGTCTGAGCACGTCGTCTTCTACGCGGCCCAGTGATCAGCCGCGGCGGCCGGGAATGCACCCCGGCCGCCGCCGGGCTACCGGGCCGCCACCGGCTGATCACGAAATCGAGCGGATCTCATCCAACCTGACGCATGCCAGCTCACGGCTCTCGGCTACGCGATCTCAGACGAGGCGGAACAGGTGGGGCCGGATCAAGGCGTCAGCTGATCTCCGGGTGGAGCCAGATGAAGCCCTGGCATAGCCACGGTCCGCCGTCAGCGGCTGGTTTTCGGGCCTGCGTAGAGGATGAAGGTCTCGTCGATTCCTTCTTCGGGGGTGCCGGTCGCGGGCCCGAAGGAGGCGGGCAGTTCGGACTCGGTGTACTGGCCGGTGCTGGCCCGGTAGATGCCGATGGCCCAGTGCTCGGCTGATCCCTGGTAGCGCAGCCGCAGGATCGGGGTGGGCTCGCGGTGGCCGGGCAGGACGGCGGCGACGTAGCAGTACTGCCCGCGGTGGCGGACGATGGGCTGGCCGAGGCGGCGGTGGGCGCAGCCATCCTCGGACCGGCGGCCGCTGCATCCGCCACGTCGGTCGCCCAGGTGGGCAACTCGTCGGCGATTGCCGCAGAGGGGCCGAACCACTCGCTGTGGTTCTATTGGCAGACGATCGGCGGGGTGCCCTGGCATCCCGAAGTCGTGGCCGGTCCCGGCACCACCTACTCCGCGCCGTCGGTCGCTCAGGTCGGCAACTCGTCGGTAATCGCGGCGCAGGGCCCGGGCTTCAGCCTGATGTTCTACTGGCAGACGATCGGCGGCGTGCCCTGGAACCCCGAAGTCGTGGCTCCGTTCGGGTCGACGTTTTCTGCGCCGTCGGTGGCCCAGGTCGGCAACTCGTCCGTGATCGCCGCCCGCGGGCCAGAATCACTCGCCTGAAGTTCTACTGGCAGACCATCGGCGGCGTGCCATGGAACCCTGAACTGGTGGCGGGCGCGGGGACCACGTTCGCCTAGCGCGGCCAAGTCGCCTTGGCGGCTGCTGACACCACGTCCGTTCTGGAACCGTGAGCCTTACTCCAGAACGGACGTGGTTCCGCGCTAGGATGACCTGGTCCGATTCCTGCCAGACAAGACCGGACCGCGGCCGGATAGTGACGGTTATGGATACCGGGCAACCGGCTGTCGCCCCCGTGATGCTCCGGCCTCCGGCCCGATGTGACCTTCCGGGCATCACCGCCATGTGGGAACGGTGCTCGCTGGCCACCCGGATCGCTCGGTTCCATGCCCCGGTGAGAGATATCCCGACTACCTACCTGGAAACCGTGCTGTCCGATCCGGCTACCAGCCTGGTGGCGGTGCAGGGGAGCGGCGGTGCGGTGGCCGCCCTGGCCTCCCTCATTCCCGGCCGTGGCGGCTCCGCCGAACTGGGCGTCCTGGTGGAAGACGCCTGGCAGCGCCGTGGGATCGGACGCCAGCTTGTCGCTCAACTGATCGCCGCCTCTGCTCATGCTAAGCAGGTCAGCGAGCTGACGGCGTCGATCCTCGCCCAGAACGCCAGGGTGGCAGACCTGCTCCGGCAGGTTCCCGGTCAGTTCCGGATGACCCGCGACGGAACGACCGTCACTGTGCGGGTAACGCTGGCCGGGAGGCGGGGAACAGGCGGTCCAGGTGGTAGTCGATGGTGGCCTGGGCCGCCTCGGGCGAGGACTGGCCGGTGATGACGCTGGTGCCCAGGCCTGCGGACATCGCGAGCAGGCTGATGGCTTCGGTGTCCGGGTCCAGGTGACTGGGTGTGTCGCCGGCGGCCTGGGCGGCGCGCAGCTGGGCGGCGACCACGTCGATCACGACGTTTGAACCCCTGACCAGGGGAGTGATCGCCAGCGCCGGGTCGGTCAGGGAAAGCGCCAGGTAGGCCGTGTAGATGATGGTGAAGGTGCGCCGCTCCTCGTCGGCGGGCAGCCCTTCGGTCAGAATGGCGGCGATGATGTCCCGCGGGCGGGCCGGGCCGCCTGTCTCGCTGGTCCGCCTGATCCGCGTGAGGGCCCGCTCGCTGAACTGGGCGGCCAGTTGCTGCGTGGCGAAGAGCAGGAGTTCTTCCTTGGTGCCGAAGTAGTACTGGACCAGGCGCAGGGATACGCCGGCTTCGGCCGCGACCTCGCGCATTCCGGTGGCGTGCAGCCCGCGCGTGGCCGCCGTCCGCAGCAGCGCGTCCGCGATCTGCCGCCGGCGCTCCTCGCGATCGACCCGCTTCGGCACCCGCTCACCGTATCCCTTCGTGGCCAGCCCAACACCTTTAATGATACGCTCGTATCATAAAAAATGGGGAGGCGAGACATGCTGGCACCCAAGGCCGACGTGGGATCGTGGGTGAGCGATGCGGCGCGGGACAAGTTCATGGCCGCCTACGAGCGGGCCTTCGCGCTCTGGCCGCAGCCCTGCGAGGAGTTCGATCTCGAGACGGCGACCGCGACCACACGGGTGCACGCCTACCGGCCGCACCCCGGTGGGGCGCCGGTCGTGTTGCTCACCGGCGCCGGGTACAACGCCTCGGGCTGGTACCCGCACGTCGGCGCGCTCGCCAGGCACCACCCGGTGTACGGGATCGACATGCCCGGCGATCCCAACCCGAGCATCCTGCGCGCCCCGCTCACTCCTCCGGCCGCCTGCGCGGCCTGGCTTGACGAGCTGCTCGCCCAGCTCAGCGACCGCCCGGCGCACCTGGTCGGCCTGTCCTACGGCGGCTGGGTCGCCATGAACCAGGCGATCCGCGCGCCCGAGCGGGTCGCCTCCATCACGCTGCTGGACCCGGCCGGGCTCACCAAGCTCGACGCCCGCTTCTGGTGGTGGTTCGGGATCAGCGGCCTGGCCACCCTGACCCCGATGCCGCTGCGCCGCCACCTCGCCCGGTGGCTGGACAGCCCGGCCATGCTGGAGCCAGAGCTGATGGCGGTCATGTGGGCCGGCAGCCGCGGCTACCGGATGGAGCCGAAGTTCCCCGGCATCCTCACCGACGACGAACTCCGCGCGATCACCGTGCCGGTCCTGCTGATCACCGGGGCGCGCAGCGCCATGCTCACCCCGGCGGAGGCCCGCGCCCGCGGAAGCGTCATGCCGCACGCGGAGGTCGTCATCGTCCCCGGCAGCCACGGCGGCTTCAACCGGGTCGACGAACTGAACGACCGAATCGCCGCCTTCATCGAGGCCCAGGGCGCCGAGCCGCGCTAGGTCACATGCTGCGCATGCGCAGGTACCTGCGGATGTCGTCCTTACTCGCGATCAGGGCCGCGGCGGCACCGAGCAGGGTCAGGCCCGCGACGGCCTGCAGCGCCGTCCCCGTGATGTTCTTCATGTCCGAGCCCTTCTACTCCGCCGGGCGAGTGCTCCCCGCCCCAGGATTACTTCCGCGGCCGGAGACCGTCAAGGAGAGCTACCCGCGCCTCCGCGGTTCACACCCGGGCGTAGTCCAGGATGTCCTGCTCGAACTCGGCCACGACTTCCGCGGTCAGGGTGCGCCGGGTCTGGCCGATGGCGTGCAGGACGTCGCCCGTGGTCACCTCCTCGGCGCCGTGCTCGAACAGCACGCGCTCGAAGGCGAGCTGCGCGGTCCGGCGCGCGGCGACCTCGATATCGGCTGGGGTGAACAGCCGCGATTCCTCCACGATGGCCGTCATGTCCAGCGTCCCGTGCGGGACGGCGGCGAGGTAGCGATCCCAGATCGCCTCCCGCGCGGCCGGGTCGGGCGGCCCGACCGGGATGACGTAGTCGAACCGGCCGTGGCGCAGGAACGCGCCGTCCAGAGCGCGGACCGAGTTCGTGGCGCAGATCAGCAGCCGCTCGTCCTGCTCGCGGAACGGCGGGATGAGCTTGAGCATCTCGTTGGTGACGCCCTGCGCGGCCGACACCGTGCGCGGCTGGCGCGCCCCGGCGATCTCCTCCACCTCGTCGATGAACAGCACGACCTTGTCCAGCTCCGCGACCAGGGCGAACGCCTCCCGCAGCGCCGAGGCCAGGCCGGCGGGGGAGTCCCCGGCCAGACGCGAGGGGAACAGCTCCACGAAGGGCCAGCCCAGCCTCGAGGCGGCGCCCTTGGCGAACGTCGTCTTGCCCGTGCCCGGCGGCCCGAACAGCACGATGGCCCGCGGCGGGACCAGGCCCAGCCGCTCGGCGAGCTGCGGCTGCGCCAGCGGCAGGATGACCCGCCGCTCGATCAGCTCCTTCTCCCTGACCATGCCGCCGAGCTGATCCCAGGCGCCGGCCCGCACCATCCGCCCGCCGAGCTGGCCCAGCACCCCGGCGCGGCCGGGGTCGACCGGCTCCAGCCGTTCGTACAGCACTATCCCCTCGCGGGCGGTGTACCCGGCGTGCTCCAGCGCCAGGGCGCCAAGGTCGCTGCCGGCGGCGAGCAGGCACTGGATCCGGTGGACCCCGGCGGCCACCAGCCGCCGCTCCAGCTCGCCCAGCATCGCGCTGCCGATGCCCCGGTGCCGCCAGGCGGCGGCCAGGCTGATCCGCATGACCCACGCCCGGTCACCGCCGATGGTGGCCACGGCCACCCCGACCAGTTCCTCGCCGACCACCGCGACCACCGACGGCTCGTGCGCCCGGACGGCCGCGATGAGGTCGGACAGGCCGAAGGCCGGCGCCTCGCTGCTGGCCGACGGGTTGTCCCACAACCGAACGGCGGCGTCGAGGTCGTCGGCGTGGAAATCGCGTACCCGCCATGGCGCCATCGCACCAGTGTGACACTTCCTGCCACCCCGTCCGCCCCCGGTGCCAGACGGTCAGCTGGTGACCGGCAGTCCCGCCCGCCCCCGGTGCCAGACCCCCAGCTGGTGACCGCTCCCAAACGGTCAGCTGGTGACCGGCAGTCCGGCCGGCTCGGCCTGCTCCCATTGGTCGTCGACGTGGACGACCTGGCGCCCGGCCCGGGCCAGGATGGACGCGCCGATCGACGCGCGGAATCCGCTGGCGCAGTGCACCCAGACCTCGCCGGCCGGGACCTCGTCCGTCCGGGGCTCGAGCTCCCAGAACGGGATGTGCACGGCCCCCGGCAGGTGCCCGGCCCGCCATTCGTCGGGGCGCCGGACGTCCAGGACCACCTGCCCGGGACGGCCCCACGCGGCGGCGAGCCCGGCGAAGTCGGTCACCGGGTAACTCGACACGTTTCCGTCACGACCTCGGGCACGGGGATCAGTCCAGGCCGAGGGTCGCGACGAGGAGGCGGGCCGCGGCGCCGCCGTCATCGAGAGCCACCGACAGGGCGGCGGGCACGTCCAGGTCCGCCGCCAGCAGCCGGCGGACCTCGCCCGCGGCGGGCGCGTCCGCCGAGCCCGAGCCCGGGCCTGCCCGCCCGGCCGCCTGGTACAGGTCCGCGAGCCGCGCCGCGGCGGCCTCCAGAGCCTCTTCGCTGTAATCCCAGTCGTGCGCCCAGCGGCGGTCCAGGATCATCAGCCGGACCGCGGCCGGCGTGTAGCGGGTCAGGAGGTCGCTGACCAGGACCAGGTTCCCGGCCGACTTGGCCATCTTGACCCCGCCGACCGTCACCGTCCCCGCGTGCAGCCACGCGCGCGCGTACGGCCTGACCCCGGTGAACGCCTCGGCCATCGCCGCGTGGTAGGCGTGGTGCGGGAAGCGCAGGTCGGCGCCGCCCGCGTGGACGTCCACGCCGACGCCGAACGCCGACATCGCCATGGCCACGCACTCGGCGTGCCAGCCCGGTCGGCCGGGTCCCCAGGGCGAATCCCAGGCGGGATGCCCGGCCTCGGCCGCCTGCCAGACCGCGGCGTCCAGCGGATCGTCCTTGGCCGGGTCATCGGGGCGGCCCCCGTACTCGGCGGAAAGCCGCAGCGCCTCGGCCCGGTCCAGGCCGGCTTCTGCGGCCACGTCCTGGCCGCGGAAGTAGACGCTGCCGCTCTGCGCGTACGCGTGACCCGCCGCCTCCAGGCCCTGCGCCAGCCTGATGACGTGCTCGATATACCGGTGGGCGCGCGGCTCGTACCGGACCGGACGCACGTGGAGCGCGGTCAGGTCGTGCTCGAAGTGGTACTGCTGGATGGCCGCGAACGCGTCGAACGGCGCACTGGCCCGCGAGGCCGCCACGTCCAGCACGTCATCGACGTCGGTGACGTTGCGGCACACCTCCGGCTCGACACCCAGCATCCGCAGGACCCGGCCCAGCGCGTCGACCCAGACGAAGGTCGCCGCGTGCCCGAGGTGCGTGACGTCATACGGGGTGATCCCGCACACGTACATCCGGGCGCGGTCAAGCAGCAGCACCCGCCGGCCCGCCAGGACCGGCGCCGCGAGAGTCGGCCCGGCCGAGGATGCCATTAGGACGACGGGACGGTGACGACTGGGCCGTGCGCGTGGTTGAGCAACGCGTGCGTGACCGTGCCGGGGCCGTGCTGGCCCTGTTGGGTGCTGCGCCGGCCGATGACGACCATGTCGGCGCGCGCCGACACGCCCACGAGCGCCCGGCCGGGGTGCCCGTGCACCACGTCATGGCTGACCTGCACGTCGGGATACTTCTCCCGCCAGGTGTTCAGCAGCGCGTCAAGGTTCTGGGCGGCCGCGTCCTGCAGGACGTCCGCGGCCGGCCCGGCCGGCGCGCGCCCCGCCCGCGAGATGTCGAACTCCGGGGTGTGCCACGCGTAGACGGCCAGCACGCCGGCCTGGCGCCGCGCCGCCTCCTCGAACGCGAAGTCCAGCGCGGCGGGGGAGCCCTCCGGGTCGGCGACGCCGACGCCGATCAGCTTGTGCGCGGCCCAGGTCTCGTCGGGGATGACCACGACCGGGCAGGAGGCGTGGAGAGCCGCGTACCGGCTGACCGAGCCGAGCAGCATCGCCGTAAACGCGCCGACCCCGCGGGAGCCGACCACGAGCATCGCCGCCCCGTTCCCGGCCTCGGTGACCGCCAGCGCGGGCGCCCCGGTCAGCTGGTCGCTGTCGATCAGCAGTCCGGGCGCCGTCGCCCCCGCCACCGAGGCCGCCGAGGCCAGCGCGGCGTCACGCTCGTCGCGAAGCAGATCGGAGACGGTCTCGTACTCGGACGTACCGGTGCTGCTGGCCATCCGGGGCAGCAGCGACGCGGCCGACACGATCCGCAGCGGGGCGTCCCGCAGCACGGCCTCCCGGGCGGCCCACTCGACCGCACGCCGTGATTCCTTGGAACCGTCCGTACCGACGACGATGGGCTTGCCTGCCATGGCTGGTCCTCCTTGACCCGGATGCGAATGCGCTGGGCACCTAAAGCACATCATTGTCTCGCACCACCGCTCGTTCGGGATAATGACCTTCGTCCCTACCGCGGGAAGGACTTGCCGTGGAACCGGGTGCCGCGAGCCGGCCCGAGATCCTGCCGAACCTGCAGCTGGACGAGCTCCTCGCCGAGCTGCACGGGCGGCTGCAGGCCGTCATCCAGACCAGGGACCGGATGCGCGGCCTGCTCGAGGCGGTCGTCGCCATCGGCTCCGGCCTGGATCTGGAGTCCACGCTGCGGCGGATCGTCGAGACCGCGGTCGGCCTGGTGGACGCGACCTACGGGGCGCTCGGCGTCATCGGCGACGGCAAGCGGCTGGCGGAGTTCATCCCGGTCGGCCTGACCCAGGACCAGATCGCGCGGATCCACCACTGGCCGGAGGGACGCGGCCTGCTCGGCCTGCTGATCGACGACCCCCGCCCGCTGCGCCTGGCCGACATCGCCGCGCACCCGGACTCGTCGGGCTTCCCCGACGGGCACCCGCCGATGCACGGCTTCCTCGGCGTCCCGGTCCGGGTCCGTGATGAGGTGTTCGGCAACCTGTACCTGACCGACAAGCGCGGCGGTGGGGAGTTCTCCGAGGACGACGAGGCGGTGCTCGTCGCGCTGGGCGCCGCGGCCGGCGTGGCGATCGAGAACGCGCGGCTATACGACGCGGCCCGCCGGCAGCAGCGCTGGATCCAGGCCAGCGCCGAGGTCACCACCCGGCTGCTGTCGGGTTCGGAGCCCGCCGAGGTCCTGGCCGACATCACCCGGCAGGCGCTGGAACTGTCCGGCGCCGACCTGGCCGTGCTGGCCCTGCCCGACGCGGAGGGGCGAGGGCTTACGATCACCTACGCCGAGGGCGACGGCGCGGACGCCGCGCGCGGCCTGGTTCTCCCGGTCGGCCGGTCCCTGTCTGGGCGGGTGCTGGCCACCGGCGAACCGGTTACGTCTGCCGACTTCGCCGCCGACGAGCGGGCTGCCGCGTCCGCGCGAGGCGCGATGGGCCAGATCGGGCCTGCGATCGTGTTCCCGCTCGGCGCGCCCGGCAACGTCCGCGGGGTACTAACCGTAGGGCGCGTGCACGGCGCGACGCCGTTCCCGTCCGCGCAGGCGGATATGGTGGCCTCGTTCGCGGCCCAGGCGGGGGTCGCGCTCGAGCTGGCCGCCAGCCAGGCGGAGGCCAAGCGGCTGTCCGTGTACGAGGACCGGGACCGGATCGCCCGCGACCTGCACGACCTGGTCATCCAGCGGCTCTACGCCACCGGCATGTCGCTGGAGGGGACGATGCCGATGATCACCCGGCCGGAGGTGGCCGGCCGCGTCACCAGCGCGGTGGACGCGATGGACGAGACCATCAAGGACATCCGGGCCGTCATCTTCGCGCTGCAGGCTCGCGACGCTCCGGCCCCATCCGACCTGCGCGGGGACATCGTCGGCCTGGTGGAGGAGATGGCGCCGGCGTTCGGCTTCGCGCCGTCGCTGCGGCTGGGCGCCGGGCTGGGTGCGGAGGTCAGCCCGCAGGTGGCCGAGCACGCGCTGGCCGCGCTGCGCGAGGCGCTGTCCAACGCGGCCAGGCACGCGGGCGCCAGCCAGGTCGACGTGACGGTGGACGTGGACGCCGAAGGGATCCTCGCCGTCGTGGTCACCGACAACGGGACGGGAGTGCCCCCCGGCGCGCGACGCAGCGGGCTGCGCAACCTGACCG
The DNA here is from genome assembly GCA_963795795.1 of uncultured Actinomycetes bacterium. GTDB lineage: Bacteria > Actinomycetota > Actinomycetes > Streptosporangiales > Streptosporangiaceae > Palsa-504. The sequence continues at coordinate 24,873 of CAWCJS010000019.1, forward strand.
CCCGCGCCGTGGCGCTCGGCGGCGAGCTCAGGCTCGGCCTCGGCGGACGCCTCCGCTCTCGAGGACCCCGATTCCGCCGTCGGCCCGGGGACCAGGCTGGAGTGGCGGGTCCCCCGCCGTTAGTCATGACCCGGGTGCTGGTCGCCGAACACCCGCACCGCGTAGGCCGCGGCCTGGGTACGCCGCTCCATGCCGAGCTTGGCGAACAGCGCAGACACGTAGTTCTTGACGGTCTTCTCGGCCAGGAACATCCGCTCGCCGATTTGCCGGTTGGTCAGCCCCTCGCCGATCAGCTCCAAGATCCTGCGCTCCTGGGGGGACAGCCCGGCCAGCGGATCGTGCTTGGCCGACTGGTCGCGCAGCCTGGCCATCAGCTGGCTCGCCGCCCGCGGGTCCAGCATGGACTGGCCGGAGGCCACCGTGCGCACCGCGCCGACCAGGTCGGTGCCGCGGATCTGCTTGAGGACGTACCCCGCCGCCCCGGCCATGATCGCGTCGAACAGCGCCTCGTCGTCGCCGAACGACGTCAGCATCAGGCACGCCACCTCCGGCATCCGGGAGCGGATCTCCCGGCACACCGACACCCCGTCGCCGTCGGGCAGCCGCACGTCCAGGATCGCCACGTCCGGGCGCAGCGCCGGGATCCTGGCCAGCGCTGAGGACGCGGTGCCCGCCTCGCCGACTACCCTGATGTCCGGCTCGGCCTCCAGCAGGTCACGGACACCCCGCCTGACCACCTCGTGGTCGTCCAGGAGGAAGACCGCGATCGGCTCGGCGGCCTCGTCGGCGGGCCCGGTACTCACGGCTCAACTCTAGACATTCGGCTCGTCCGTTACTAAGGACCAAGGTCCCGCGTAGGCGACCTGTTCCCGTGGGTGCCGCGGGCCTAGCATCGGTGGTAGCGGAGGTACCGCAGGAGCTTAATGGGGTACCCAATGCCGACCGGCGAGCCAGCGCAACCCGGCCCGTCACCCGAGATGCGGGCGTCCGACGCGGACCGGGACCGGGTTATTGACGTGCTGCGCGTCGCCGTGGGGGAGGGCCGGCTGACCCCCGACGAGTTCGAGGAGCGGATGCAGGCCGTCCTGTCGGCCCGGACGTTCGGTGAGCTGGCTCCCTTCACCGCCGACCTGCCGCCCGCGTCTGCGTCTGCCCTGCCCGGGTCTGCCCTGCCCGGGTCTGCCCTGCCCGGGTCTGCCCTGCCCGGGTCTGCGCTGACCGGCCGGCCCGTGGTCCGTGCCGCGGCGGCACCCCCCGAGGGGGAGATGCGGATCTCCCAGCGCGGAGGTTCGGTCTCGCGCACCGGCCCGTGGGCGGTCCCGCGGCGGATCGAGCTTCGCCCGTCGTGGTGCGACGTGACGCTCGACTTCACTGAGGCCATCATCAGGCATGACACGCTGCTCATCGACATGAGGATGCGCGGCGGAACGCTGACCCTGGTGGCCGGGCCCGGCGTCGTCGTGGACGCCGAAGGCCTGACCGTCCGCTACACCGACGTCGAGATGCGCCCGAGCGCCGAGCCCGGGGTCAAGGTCGTCCTCCGCGTCGAACTGGCCGGCCGGATGCGCTACGGCCGGATCGAGGTGCAGCGCCCGGGGCGCACCCCCGGGTGGTAACCGGTCCGCACGTCAGGCGGTCCGCGTCAGGCGGCTCCGTTCAGGCGTGCTCCGTGTCAGGCGTGCCGCGCGTTCGGACGCCGCCGCCACCAGCGCCGGGCGGGCCGGACCATGGTCCCGACCCCAGTTCCCAGGTACTCGTCCCGCTCGGGCTCCGCGGCCAGCGCCTGCGGCGGCCGGAACGGCGGCCGGGGCCGCCTGGGCTCGCGGACTCCCGCCAGCCCGGACCCGCCGCGTCGGCGGACGAACGGGAGGTGACCCCAGATCCGGATCAGCCAGCCCCTCAGGTCGAACCGCGGTCGGCTCAGCTTCACCCCACCAGCCTAAGCCCGCACCGGCCGTGCCGATGGCCCCGCCGCGCCCGTACCGTAGAAGGGACAAACCTGGCTCCGCGAGCAAGCCCGGGGGCGAACGATGACGATGACCGCGATTCCCCGCGTCCGTGTGGCCGGGTCCGCCCGCGAGCGGGGCCGCCAGTACGGCGTCCAGGCGCGGGACCGCGTGCACCGGTCGGTACAGGCCTACCGCGAGGTGTTCGCGTACTACGCGGGCTGGGACTGGGACACGGTCCGGCGCGCGGCGGCCGGGTTCGAGGCGCCTATCGCCGGGTTCCGGCCCGCCTACCTGGAGGAGATGCGCGGCATCGCCGAAGGCGCAGGGCTGGACCTGGCCGACGTGCTGGCGATCAACGTGCGAACCGAGGTGATGTACGCCGCCAAGGCCCGTCTGGCGCCCCTGGCCGCCCGGACCCCGCCGACCCCGCCGACCCCGCAGGCCCCACAGCCCCCCGCCGAGTGCAGCGCGTTCGCGGTCGTGCCCGCTCCCGGCCAGCCGGGCGCCACGCTCATCGGCCAGAACTGGGACTGGCTGCTCCACGCGAGGCAGACCCTGGTCGTGCTGGAGGTCACCCAAGAAGAAGGCCCGGACTTCGTCACCGTGGTGGAGGCGGGCCTGCTGGCCAAGGCCGGCCTGAACGCCGCGGGCCTCGGCCTGGTCACCAACGCCCTGGTGACCGAGGCGGACGTCGGCGCCCCCGGGCTGCCGTACCACGTGCTGCTGCGGGCGATCCTGGACTGCGAGACGGTCACGCAGGCCCTGGAGGTCCTGCAGGCTGGGCCGCGCTCGTCGTCGGCCAATTTCCTGATCGCCCACGCTAGCGGCGCCGCCCTCGACGTCGAGGCCGCGCCGGGCGACTTCACCCGGCTGTACCCGCTGTACCCCGACCAGGGCGTGCTGCTGCACACCAACCACTTCCTGGCGCCGGGCCTGGCCCCGGTCGACGTGTCCCTGTGGGCCATGCCCAGCAGCGCCGTCCGCCTGCAGCGACTCCGCGCGGGCACCGGCCAGCCCGGCCCCGGGTGCGCCCTCACGCTGGACCACTTCCGCGCCCTCCTCGCCGATCACGCCGACTACCCGCACAGCATCTGCTCCCACCCAGACCCGGCCGACCACCCGCTCGAGCAGGGCGCCACCATCGCCTCACTCCTCATGGACCCGAACGCCGGCCACCTCTGGCTCGCACCCGGCAACCCCTGCGAGGTGGCGTACCAGCCGCTGGAGATCACCTGGCCCGGGACCCTTGAACCCGGCGGGCCAGGCCCGCGTGAACCCGCCGCGGCCACAGCGGCCCCCCGTAGATGAACCCGGTGTAGGCCTGCACCAGCGTGGCCCCGGCCGCCAGCCGCTCCCACGCGTCGTCGCCGGTCTCGATGCCGCCCGCCGCGATCAGCACCAGCCGGTCGCCGGCCCGGGCGTGCAGCCGCCGCAGCACCGCCAGCGCCCGGCCCCGCAGCGGCGCCCCCGACAGCCCGCCCGCTCCCGCGGCCGCCACCTCGGCCGGCGAACTGGCCAGCCCGTCCCGGGACACCGTGGTGTTGGTCGCCACGATCCCGTCCAGCCCGAGCTCGAGCGCCAGGTCCGCGATCGCGTCCACGTCCGCGTCGGCCAGGTCCGGCGCGATCTTCACCAGCAGCGGCACGCGGTGGTCCGCGGCCGCGTCGAGCGCCTCGCGCACGGCCACGAGCACCGGCTTGAGCCGGTCCGCGGCCTGCAGGTCGCGCAGCCCCGGCGTGTTCGGCGAGCTCACGTTGACCACCACGTAGTCGGCGACCCCGGCCACCGCCCGCGCGCTCGCCGCGTAGTCCCGCGCCGCCTCCTCATCGGGCACCGCCCTGGTCTTGCCGATATTGACCCCGACGATCACCCGGGCCTGGCCGCCCCGGGCATCCTCCACGAGCCGGCGCAGCCTGGCCGCCGCCGCGGCGGCCCCGTCGTTGTTGAAGCCCATCCGGTTGACCAGCGCCCGGTCCGCGGGCAGCCGGAACATCCGCGGCCGCGGGTTCCCCGGCTGAGCCCGCGCGGTCACCGTGCCGACCTCCACGAACCCGAACCCGAGCGCGGCCAGCCCCGCCACACCCCGCGCGTCCTTGTCGAACCCGGCCGCCAGCCCGAGCGGCCCGGGGAACTCCAGGCCGAGCGCCCGGACCCGCAGCACCGGATCGCGCGGCCCGAACCACCGGCGCAGCACTCCCGCCACCCCCGGCACTCCCGCCGCCAGTCCGAGCACCCGGATCAGCCCGAACCCGGCCCGGTGCGCCGCCTCGGCAGGCACCCGCCGTAGCACCACCCGAAACAGCAGCCGGTACACGTCCTCACCCCGAAAAGATCAAGGGCATTATCCCGAACGCCGCTAGTGCTTCCCCCCGCAGGTGCGTCGCCCGCGGATGACTAAGGTCCCTTGTCGGCGGGACGCCCGGCGCAAGATCATGGTGCTGGAGAGCCCTGCGTGGCGGGCTGATAGATGAAAAGGCGATGATCTGCGATGCCAGGAATCACTGTAGGCGTTGATGGTTCGCACAACGGTCACCGGGCGCTGGACTGGGCCATGCGCGAGGCTGCGCTGCGCCAGGTCCCGCTCATGGTCCTGGCGGTCCACGAGGTGATGGCCAGCTACTGGACGGGAAACCCGGTCACCGTTCCCGGCGATGCGCCGTTGCTGGAAAAGGCCCGGACCGCCGCCGAGCACGCGGTCGCGGAGGCCCTCGAGGGGCTCGATGCCAACCGGCCCCAGGTCACGGTGACCGTGATCAACGGCTTCCCGGCGCAGGCGCTCATCAACGCATCAGCGGACAGCGATCTGGTCGTGGTCGGCAACCGTGGCGGCGGCGGATTTTCCCGGCTCAGCCTGGGCGCCGTGGCCAGCCAGGTGGTGCATCACGCGCACTGCCCGGTCGTCGTCGTGCCCAGCGCGGAGTAACGAGCAGAAATCCGTTCGACGGTTGGCCGGAGTGCTGACACAGTGGCGGCATGCCCAACTCCGGCCTGGTTACCACCGAAGACGTACGGCTCATGCAGGGTCTGGCCCAGCGCGTGACCGCGGCCCGGCATGAACTGGTGAACAGCGACGCGACGTTCGGGGAACTGGCCTGGATCTGGGGTAAGGGGCACGCCTCCGACGGCCGGACCTGGCCGTGTCGCCTGTGGTTTTCCGGCGGTGAGCTGGTGGCGTGGGGGTGGGCCTACCTGCCGCACCAGGTGCGGCGAAGCGACGGGTCGGTACAGGAGGTCACCGGGGCCTACCTGGGATATCAGGTCCACCCCGACCAAGCGGAACTGGTCGACGACGTGATCGACTGGTATGACCGGATCGCGGCGAACCTCGAGCGCACGGTGCTCCCGCGGATGGCCGACGAGTTCGCGCTGAAGCGATGGGAGGCGCACGGCTACCAGGCCGACCCGGCGTCGCTCGGCGACACCGGGTTCTGGACTCAAGTCAATGAGCGGGACCTCACCGTTGTGGCGCACCCGACGCTCCCGGATGGGTTCCGGTTCCGCAACGCCGCCGAGGCCGGTCCCGAGGCCGCGGTCCAGGCTCACGTGGATGCGTGGGCGCCATCGAGCTACACGGCCGAGGGTTACGAGGGCGTCCGGCAGACGCCGACCTACCGCAGCGACCTCCACGTTTTGGTGGAGGCACCGGACGGGACCATGGCCGCCTCGACGATCATGTGGCTGGATGATGCCAACCGCACCGCCGAATTCGAGCCGGTCGGGACGCACCCAGCCTTCCGGCGTCTAGGGCTCGGCAGCGCGATGCTCCTGCACGGGATGCATCTCGCGCGCGACGCTGGAGCCACTCACATGACCGTGGCAAGTCTGGGTGCCCCCGGGCACCCGCAGGCGCGCGGGCTGTACTACGGAGTCGGGTTCCGGCCGTTCACGCGAGACGCGCCGCTCATCAAGCCCGCGGCCTAGTACTACAACGGAGTCCTGTGACATTCCGTGCTGCGGGAGCCGGTCGGCGGCCTGATGGTCACGCGTTCAGTTCCGGCGGGCTGGTCGCCGGGACTGGTCCAGCGCGGCGAGGATTGCGTCCAGTCGGCCGTCGAGCGGCCCGCTCAGCTCTAGCACTGGGACATCCGTCCATGCATTCAGAGGGTCGTCGTAGACCAGTTCCAGGAGCGCGTTATTCATCTCCAGGCGAAGCCCGGCCATCTCCGCGGCCGGCAGAACCTGCTCCGTTTCCGGCGTGATCAGCGTGATGACCAGCAGGTCGAGGCTTGCGAACGCCGGCCGCTGCGCTGCGGCACTGGCCTGAGCCGAAGGGTCCGCGCCGGTCGCGGCCATGTAGGCGAGGTAGTCCAGCGGCGTCCGGTCGAAGACGACCCCGTGCAGCAACGGCGGTGAGGTCAGGCTCCGCACCGAGCGGGCTGCCAGTGCCCGGTAATCCTCAAGAGTTGGCGGGAACCCGAACTCGTGCCCCTCTTCCTCAAGCAGGTAGTACGGCTCGTCTGCCACCACGTGGTCCGGCAAGTGCGCGCACAGCGCCTCGGCCAGCGTCGTCTTCCCGGTCCCGTGGGTCCCGGAGATCCCCACCCTCATCTGCGGCTCCCGCGCCTGTCGAGGCTGCCCCGGCGATTCTACGGCTGGGCAGTGGCCGCTTCGGGTCCGGCGGGCGTAGTGAAACTTGCGGGCGGCGGCCTGGGCGGCTGCGGCGCTTTCGCCGGGACCAGCGCACGGCGCGCGGCGAGGCGCTACTGAAGGAGATCAACGGCTTCCGCCGCGGATTGCGGGCACTGGCCGCCTCGGGTAGTCCCAGGGCGCGCTAGCGGTGCCTGCCACGGCCAGCCACTTACGCGACAGTGGCCAGAACCTGAAGGGGTGAGCTCACAACTTCACCCACCGGTCCACCGCAGAACGGGTATGTCAGGTTTCGGGATCCTGCCCTGCGGTGGTAGCGGGCGGGCTGGGTCCGGGTGGCGGGCTGTGGCTGCGGATGATCTTCCCGCCGGGGCTCTTCACCTCGCTGGTCCCGTCCGGGCGGACGGTGAGCTGCCAGCCCATCTCGTGCAGGACCACGTGATGGTGCCACTAGCAGTAGTTCTTCAGGCCCGCCAGGCTGGTCCGGCCGCCGTCCTGGCGGTGCACCACATGATGCGGCTCACACGCAGACGCGGGCTGGTCACACCCGCCCGGGAACTGGCACGTCTGGTCCCGCAGGGCCACCAGCCGCCGCAGATGGACCGGGATGTCGTCGGTCTGGCCGACATCCAGCGGCAGCGACGGGCCGTTCAATCCCTTGCCGAGCAGGTTCCGGCGGAGGAAGGAGGCGACGCCGCCGGGGCCGGAGACGATCTGCAGGACGGTGGCCAGGATCTGGTGCTCCAGCATGGCCAGCACCTGCGCCGCCCGGCCGGCCTGGGCGGTGGGGCTGTGGTCTGATCCGACCGCGCCACGGCGGGCGTCTCCGCCATCGGGGCCATCGGGGCCATCGGGGCCATCGGGGCCATCGGGGTCCGTGTCCGGTCCGGCGGGTGCATGCCGGCGCAGGTGGTCATACTGCACGCACAGGCCGACCAGCTGCTCCACCGCGCCCAGGTCCAGGTCGCCGGTGACCACGGGGACGAGGATCGCGTCGCACGCCACCCGGCGGGCCGCGTCACCCTCCAGCCAGGCCCCGCCATCCCCGGTGCTGACCGACGCGGCGGCCCGCTGGCCAGCCCACCGGGCCCGGTACCCGGCGATCCACGCCTCCTGCAGCTTGGAATCCACGTCCAGCTCACACAGATCGGCGAAGGTCATGTGCACGAGGGCTTTGACCGGCTGCCCGGCCCGGGCCGGGAGCAGGTTGGAGGCCAGAAGCCGCTTCATCGCCTCGGCCAGCGCGTCGTGGTACCGCTGTGGCTTCGTTCGCATGTCCCCGCCGCCGTTCGGGGCGGACAGCGCATCCAGGACGGCCTGGACCATGGCGGCGCATTCGGGGGTGAGGTCGCCGCGGATGACCCCGGCGCCGTCGAGGGTGGTGTCCAGGAACAGGGCCCGGTCTAGCGCCGGGTCCCGGCCGCCGGGGTCGGGCGGGACGGTCCGGGACCGGATCTCCGCGCAGATCTGGGCGAGTGCCCGTAGGTCTGCCCCGGCCCGGGCGGCGGCGACGAGGATCTCCTCCGACTGCCCGCGGAACTCCGCCGGGATCGCCTGGGTCCATTTGGCGAGCTGCAGGGCCTCCGATTTGGTGAGCGCCCGGGTGCGGAGCCCGGCGAGCAGCGGGTCGTGGTCGCGCGGCAGGGCCCGCATGGCCCGGTACTGGGCGGCCTGCGCCCGGGTGACCCGGGCCATGTGCACCAGCCAGGCCCCCAGCGTCTTCTGCCCGTCGGCCTGGTGCCCGTCCTTGGCGTCAAAGGCGGCCAGCATCTGAGCCCACGCCGCTGTGGCCACCGCCTCGGCCTGCTCCATCCCTTGCAGGAGCTCGGCCAGCGCCGCGGCCGGCAGGCTCGCCGCGTCCAGGTCCGCTAGATAGCCGACCGAGGTCAACCAAATCTCCACCGCTTCGGCCGCGCTGGCCGGGACTGCGACTGTGCCCATCTTTCGTCTCACCTCCCCCGAGGGTGTTGCTCAGACAATGCGTCCCACTAGCCTGATACTCCCTAAAAGATCTTCAGTACTGTTTTCTAATCTAATACTACTAGCTGCCCCTGACATTTACCGGGCCGACACACGCCGCCATCCGATTCTTGCCGGAACGCTGGCGCAAAGCGCCGCGCATGCCCACGGACGGCGTGAACCCCGCGGACTCGCAAAAACCGGGCGCCCGCGGCTCCGCCTGGGGAACGGAACCGGGACGCCCGGAGGCTGGTGCGGCAGGTGCGGTGTGCTGCGGGCCGGTCAGGCGACGGTGATGTTGGAGGCGCGCAGCGCGGTGTACCAGGCGGTGTAGTCCTGGGGGGTGGTGCCGTAGCGGGCGCCGGGCTGGAGCATGCTGGCGACGGTGATGAAGTCGTTCAGCATGCTCACGTAGGCGGCCCGGTGGACGGCGGGGAGCAGGGCCGGGTTGGCGAGGATGGTGCGGGCCTCGGTGCGGACGGTGCGGGCGGCGGCTTCGAAGACCAGGTGGTTGGCGACGGTGGTGGCCTGGTTCTCGATGACCAGGGCGGAGGCCAGGGTGTCGACGTCCTGGTTGAAGGTGACCTGGGCCTGGCCGCCGGGGGAGGTGAGCCAGCGCAGCGACGGGTCGGCGGCCAGGGCGTGGGCCGGGACGGCCGCGGTGCGGGCGGCCGGGGTGTGCGCGGCGGGGGCGGCGGTGTGGTGGGTGGTGAGGCCGCAGCCGGCGAGGAGGGCGACGGTGGCGAGGGCGCCGGCGAGGCTGGTGAGCTTCATGGTGTCGTCCTCCGGGTCTTGCTCCGCTTTCGGGCTGGTGAGTTCAGCCTCGGTCGCGGGGGTAGCGGCCCCGTTCGCCGAACAGTTGCGCATCGGTAGCAGCGGATTCGGGCTCCCGCCCGACCCGGCCGGTTCCGAAAGGCGCCTTGACTTTGCAACGCAAAGTAAGCTAGCTTTGCAACACAAAGTTCAGGAAGGGGAGTCGACATGAACGAGGACGTCGACATGAAGGACGGCGCCGACCTGGACGACGGGGCGAGCATGGATCCGCAGGCTGCGGCGGCCATCATGCAGGAGGCGGGCGAGCGGGCCCGCCGTGAGCTGCGGGTCAGTCACCCGGTGATCTTCATCAGCGCCGGAGTCGCTTGGCTGCTCGGTTACGGCGCGATCTGGCTCTCGGTCCGCGGGCAGCACCCCTACCAGGGTCCAGCGCCGGAGGCGGCCTTCAGCCAGGTGGTGCTCGTCGGGTTCGCCGCGGCTGTCGCCGCCTCCATCGTCAGCCGGGCGACCAGCGGCGTGAGCGGCTTTCGGCGGTGCAGCGCCGGGTCTCCATCCTGGCCCTGGCCGTCGGGATCGTCGCGGCGCTCGTGCTGGAGGCCGCGCTCGACCACGCCGGCGCCAGCCGTTCGGTGGTCTTCGGCGTCTACCAGGCGGCGGCACCCGTTCTGGTCGCCGGGGTGGTCTATATCGCAAACTCCGCCGTCAGGCTGAACTGGACCGCGCTCGGGCTCGGCGTCTGGCTGGTTGCCGTGGCAGCGGGCGGCGCGTTCGCGGGCCCGGTGGGGGTCTGGGCCGTGACCGCTGTAGCCGGAGGACTGGGGTACCTGCTGATGGCGGCGCTCGGGCCCGCGCTGGACCGGCACCAGTGAGCGAAGACGAGCTCGACCCGGTCATTCATGCCCCCGCCCGGCTGCGCATCGTGGTGACACTGGCTGCGCTGCCGGACGGGGACAACCTGTCCTTCACCAGGCTCCAGGACCTGATCGGGCTGACCCCGGGCAACCTCATCACCCACCTGCGCAAGCTGGACGACGCCGGATACGTCCGGATGGAGAAGTCCGGCAGCGGCGTCAACGGGACGACCTCGGTGTCCCTCACCAGCGAAGGCCGCGGCGCGCTGGATCGCTACACCAGCGTGCTGCGGAATCTGCTCGACCAGGCCGGTTCCGCCCCGCTGCGGTGACCCCGACGGCAAGCCGCAGAAAGCTCGCGATCTATCGTGTCTTCATGGTTCCGGACGATCCTGAGGCGTTCCTGCGCGCGATGCTGGTTCCGCTGAGCGCGGCGCGGCGGGGTGAGCCACTGCCCGGCGTTCCGTTCAGCCGGGAGGCCGTGGCGAACGCGTTCGTGATGCTCGGCCTGCTCCCATCCGAACGCGCCGAGGAGATCTTGGCCGAATACCGCCCGGAACTGGAGGCCAAGGGATTCCGGATGGGGGTCCTGACCGGCGAACTGAGCGTCCGCCCCGGCGCGCACGGGTACCACGAAGCGCGGGCGGCGGATCCGGACCGCCTCACCCGGATCCCGCTGGCCTTTGCGCCGGGTCCGGTGCCCATCGCGATCGAGGGCCTGGACCTGAACCTGACCTGGGCGACGCTGACCCCAAGTGGCGTGTGGCTGCGCCTGCGCGCCACCGGCACGGACGAGGGCCGGCCGTCCAGGCCGCCCCGGCGGCCCCACCGGGTGCTGCCGTTCCAGCAGGTCGTCCAGGCGATCCAGTCGGGGCTGTCGGTGACCGACGACCTGGGCCGGGCGTACCGGCTGCGGCCGATCCGCGGCGGCGGCACCGTCACATCCGAGCGCCGCGGGCCAGCGGAGTACCGGTGGCGCGGCGAGATGATGGCCGAACCGGAGCACCGCCCCGTTGAGCCAGATTTTGCCCGAACGACGCAATGGCTCGAGTTCGCCACCGCGTCGGGCCCAGCCGTCCGCGTTGATCTCCGGCCGCCCGCCCAGGTGGCCACGGGCGAGGCCGTCCCGCCGTGGCCGACGCCGGCCGAATGCTACCTGGCGGTCCTCGGGGCGGCTACCTCGATGACGATCGCCACCGACGGCGGCACGGTGGAGCTCGATACCGCCCGGATCAGCGCGGCCGTGGCCGACGCGCTGCTCTGGGTGGGCGCGCTGCCGCCCGATAGCGCGCTGCTGTCCGCGCGGACCGCGGCAGGCCCCGGCGCCGAGGGCTGGCGGGAGGAGTTGAAATACCTGTGGGGCCGCCAGGCCCGCGAGCGAACGCGGGACGTGGAGGCGGAACGGGCGGGCCTGGCCGTCAGGCTGCCGTTGCACCGGGCCACCGCGGTGCTCGAGAGCATTGCCGCGCGCGACGGCCTGGTGTCGGTCGAGTTGTACGGGCATCCGTGGGTGACCGCTGAGTACTGGCCGATGATCGCGCCGTGTTTCCAGGTGCGGGCGGTCGACGACACGGGCATCGAGCATGAAGGCGTGCCCGGCGGCGGGGGCGGCTCACCGGAAGGCAGCGGGGAGTTCTGGTTCTGGCCGCCCGTCAATCCGGCTGCGAGGCGGATCCGGGTGATCGTCAGCACGCTATGGGAAGCGGCCTGGGCCGAGGTCGATATCCCCGGCAGGCCGGTCGGGTAACGCCGCCTCTGCGGAGACGCGATGGACCTGGAGCGCTGTGCCGACACCGAACTGCCGGTGCATGCGCTGCTCCTTCGGCCGGAAGTAGCCGGTCGCCTCCGCCATCGGGATGACCTCGGGCTCGTCAACACGGTACGTGCGTCCATCGGTGACGAGGGTCGCCGAGCCCTTGGCGAGGACGTTCTTCACCCAGTCGGTGAGCTCCCCGTAGGGCAGGGCGATCAGGAAGCTGTCGTCGTGCTCGACGGCTACGACGGGGGTCTGGTACTCCTGACCCGACTTGCGCCCGACGTGGCGGACGACCGAAGTGGCGGATCCTGCCTTTCCGGCCGATCTCAGCGCGAGCGGCCGGGTGACTTGGGTCAGCCGGCGCAAGGCACTGCGAACGGGACCTCTCATGGGTGCCATGCTGCTCCGAAATGCCGGGCCGCGCAACAGGGCCGAAGGACCGGGCCGGGATGGCTGAGTGCCTGGACTAGGCGACGAGTTCTGATTCGCCGGTGAAGGCGGCCCAGAGCGAGGCGTAGGTGCCGTCTGCCGCGAGGAGCTCTTCGTGGCTGCCGATCTCCGCGACGCGCCCGGCGTCCATGACCACGATCCGGTCCGCGCGGGCGGCCGTGGTAAGGCGGTGGGCGACCACGATGGTGGTGCGCGCCGCGGTCAGCTCGCTGATGGCGTGGTTCACCGCCGCCTCGGCGGCCAGGTCCAGCGCGGCGGTCGCCTCGTCGAGCAGCAGGACGGCGGGATCGGCCAGCTGGGCGCGGGCGAGCGCGATGAGCTGCCGCTGGCCGGCCGACAGGTTGCGGCCGCGCTCGGAAACCTGGTGGTCGTAACCGTCCGGCAGGCCGCTGATCATGTCGTGCGCCCCGGTCGCGCGGGCCGCGGCCTCGACCTCGGCGTCGCTCGCGTCCGGCCTGGCGTACTTGATCGAATCCCGGACCGTCCCGGCGAACAGGTACGACTCCTGCGGAACAACGCCGAGCCGGTGCCGGTAGCTGGCCAGGTCGTAGTCGCGGACGTCGGTGCCGTCGACCAGGACGGACCCGCCGGTCACGTCGTAAAACCGCGCCACGAGCTTGACCAGCGTCGACTTGCCGGCCCCGGTCTGGCCGACCAGGGCGACGGTCTCGCCAGGCTCGATGGTCAGGTTGACCTCGTCGATCGCGTTGACCTCGCTGCCCGTGTAGCCGAAGTCCACGTCGCGCAGCTCGATACGGCCGCGCAGCGGACCCGCGACAACCGGTTGGCTAGGCGCCGGGGTGGACGTGCTGAGCCTGAGCAGCTCCGTGATCCGGCGCAGGCCGACCATGGCCTGCTGGTAGCCGTCGAAGACCTGGGAGAGCTGCTGGACGGGGGAGAAGACCATGTCGATGTAGAGCAGGTAGGCGATCAGCGCGCCCACCCCGAGCGTGCCGTTGCGCACCTGGCCGGTCGCGGCGACCAGGACGATCGCGCCCGCCACCGTCGACAGCGTCTGCACGAACGGGAAGTACACCGCGATGTAGCGCTGCGTCCGCAGCCGGGTGACCCGGAAGGCGTCGCTGAGCCTGCCGAACTTGACCCGGTTGGCCTGCTCGCGCCGGAACGCCTGCGTCACCCGCAGGCCGGCCACGTTCTCCGCGAAGTCCGCGTTGACGGCGGCGACCTTCTCCCGCGCCTCGCCGTAGGCCTTGGCCGACTTGGACCGGAACACCACGGTCGCGACCAGCAGCACGGGGAAGATGCCGAGGATGTAAAGCCCGAGTCTGAGGTTGATGATGAGCAGCGCGGCGAGCACGCCGAAGAAGGTAAGCACGGAGCTGACCATCGTGATCAGCCCGGTTTGCAGGAAGGTGGACAGGGCGTCCACGTCGGTGGTCATCCTGGTCATGATCCGGCCGGACATCTCGCGCTCGTAGTAGTCCAGGCCGAGCCGCTGGAGCTGGGCGAAGATCTTGACCCGCAGGGTGAACAGCAGCCGTTCCCCGTTGCGCCCGACGATCATCGTCTCCACGACGTTGATCAGCCAGTCGGCGAGCACGATGGCCAGCCCGATGAGGGAAACGACGACGATCGCGTGGAAGACCTTGGTCTCGACGCCCTGGTCGATGCCGTTCCTGACCAGCGCGGGCAGCGCGATCCCGGCCAGGGCGTCCAGGCCGTCCAGGACCAGCCCGGCGATCAGCGCGAACATCAGCGGCCGCAGCAGCCTGCGCAGCGTGAAGTGCCGGTCCGCCGCCCGGGCCGGGCCGAGGTCCACGTCCGGCACGTCCCTGGCCGGCGGCAGCGCCTCGACCTGGGCGAGCAGCTGTGGCGACGGGGGCAGGCTAGCGAACGTCCCGGAGACGTTCGCCCCCCCGATTCCGGCTCCGGCCCGGCCGCGTCCCGCGGACCCCCGGCCGCCCGCGCCGCCGAGCCGGGCCAGGCCCTGCGTACCGGCCGGAGCCAAGCCCGCCAGGGTCCCGCGCCCGTCGAGCGCCTCTTCCACGGTGTGGCCCGCGCGCGTCCGGACCAGGACGCCGGCGTCGGGCCTAGCCTCCGTACCCATGATGAGCTGCCGATACAGCGGGCTGCGCTCGGTCAGCTCCTCGTGGGTGCCGCTGTCGGCGACCCGGCCCTGGTCGAGGACCACGATCCGGTCGGCCAGGTTCAGCGTCGACCGCCGGTGCGCGATGATCAGCGTGGTGCGCCCGCGCATGACCTCGCGGAGCGCGGCGTGGATCTCGGCCTCCAGGCGCGGGTCGATGGCCGACGTCGCGTCGTCCAGCAGGAGCAGCCTGGGGTTGGTGATCAGCGCGCGGGCCAGGGCCACCCGCTGGCGCTGCCCGCCGGAAAGCGTCAGGCCCTGCTCGCCGACCACGGTGTCGTAGCCGTGGGGGAGCCGCTCGATGAACTCGTGGGCCTGCGCGGCCTGGGCCGCGGCGATGATCTCGTCCTGCGTCGCGTCCGGCCTGCCGTAGGCGATATTCGCCCGCACCGTGTCGGAGAACAGGAAGCTGTCCTCCATGACCATGCCGATAGCCGCCCGCAGCGAATCACGCGTCACGTCCGCGACGTCGTGCCCGCCGATGCGGACCGAGCCGCCCTGCGGGTCGTAGAAGCGGGGCAGCAGCAGGGCGATGGTGGACTTGCCCGAGCCGGACGCGCCGACCACGGCGACCGTCTCGCCGGGCGCCACGCGCAGCGATAGGCCGCGCAGGACCGGTTCGGAGGCCACGTACCCGAACCGCACGTTATCGAAGCTGATGCCGTTCGCGTCCGGCGGGAGCGCGATCGCGTCCGGCTTGTCGGTGATCAGCGGGCGCGAGTCGATGATGTCGAAGACCCGGATGACGCTGGCGCGCGCCTCCTGCCCGATGGTGACCATCATGGCCAGCGTGCGGACCGGGCCGCTCATCTGGGCCAGGTAGGCGGAGAACGCGAGGAACGTGCCGAGGGTGATGGAGCCGTGAATGGCCAGCCAGCCGCCGAGCGCAAGCACGCCGACCACGCCGAGCGAGGGGATGGCCGTCAGTGCGGGGTTGTACCTGGCCGTCAGCCTGATCATGCGCAGGCGGGACGCGAACAGCCGCGAGCTGGCCTCCTCCAGCCGCTCCTGTTCCTGCTCCTCCTGCCCGAAGCCCTTGACGACCCGCACTCCGCCGATGGCCTCGTCCACGATTCCGGCCACGTCGCCCGACTGCTGCTGCGCGTCCCAGCTCGCGGGGAACAACCGGCGCCGGGACGCCAGCGCGATCATCCACAGGGCGGGGGCGACCCCCACGGTCACGAGGGTGAGCACCGGAGACAGCACGACCATGATGCCGAGGGAGGCGATGAACAGCGCCAGGTTCCCGAGCGTGATCGGCACCATCGACAGCAGGCCCTGGACCATGTTCAGGTCGGAGATGGACCGGCCAATGAGCTGACCAGTATGGATCTCGTCCTGGCGCGCGGCGTCCAGCCGGGACAGCGAGTCGAGGAGCTCGGTCCTCATGTCGTACTGGACGTCGAGGGAGACCCGGCCCCCGTTGTAGCGGCGCAGGTAGATCCCGGCGAAGTTGACGCCGGCCGCGACCAGCAGCAGGGTCGCGAGCGGCCACACCGACTGCCGGTGCGTAATGATGACCTGGTCGATGATCTGCCGCTGGATCAGCGGTATCGCGGCCGTGGCCGCGGTGGCCAGCAGGGCGCCGCCCAGCGCGATCGTCACGTTCCGGCGGTAGCGCCAGCAGTAGGCCGCCAGCCGTCGCAGCCACCCGTCGGCCTGAGCCCGTCCGCCTGCCGCGCTCCCCGTCCGCCTTGACAGTATTACCGCCCCACCTCGCCATCGCCGCCCGCAGACAGGCTAACAACATGGGCCGGGCGTTTCATTTCCCAAACTAAGGATTAGCCGTGGTAGGTGGGCGGGTAGGCCGGCGGGTAGGCGGCCTCGTAGCGGACGCTCACCGCGGCTCGCCGCATCGCGCGCACGCCGACCTCGCTGAGGAGCGAGCCGATGGCGAAGCCCAGCACGAGGTCCACGACCGACGTGGCCATCTTGGAGGACAGCGCGGCCGTGGTACTGACTGTCATGTGTCCCCAACTCACCAGGAAGACCGATCCGAAACCTTCGCGAGTCGAGGTCCGTCCAGGACGCCCAGCGCCGACCCGAACCCATGCAAGCGCTGACCTGGGTCTACGTGACGCCGACCTGGACCATCGGGTAACCCGTGGCCCCGTTGGGCTCCTGCGGCTCGTCCAGCCCGGTCTGGGTGTAACCGGTGTTGTCGGTGGCCCGGCATTCGATGAGGTGGTTCCCGGGGGTCGCGTCCCACTCGTAGACCCACTGGCGCCAGGTGTCGAGGCCGGGCACGGCGGCCAGCGTGGCCAGGTTCCACGGACCGGAGTCGACGCGCACGTGGACGGCGTCGATGCCCTTGTGCTGGGCCCAGGCCACGCCGGCCACCGCCGTCTTGCCCGCCTTGATCTGGCCGGTCCCGGTCGGCACGTCGATCCGCGATTCGGTCTTGATCGGGGCCTGCTGTGACCAGCCGCGCACGGCCCAGTACGCGTAGTTGCCCGCGAACGTGGTCACGTTGATGTCGGTCACCCACTTGGTGGCGGACACGTACCCGTACAACCCGGGGACGACCATGCGGACCGGGAAGCCGTGCGCGACGGGCAGCGGCTGCCCGTTCATCGCCACCGCGAGCAGCGCGTCGCGGCCGTCCATCACGGTCTGGACCGGGGTGCCCGACGTGAACCCGTCCACCGACGTGCACATCAACTGGTCGGCCCCGGCCTTGATCCCGGCCCGGCGCAGCACGCTGGCCAGCTTCACGCCCAGCCAGAGCGCGTTGCCGATGTAGGGTCCGCCGACCGGGTTGGACACGCAGCACAGGGTCACGTAGTCCTCGATCAGCGGCATGCGGATCAGTTCGTCGAAGCTGAGGGTGATCTCGCGCTGCACCATGCCGTGGATCCGCAGCTGCCAGCTGGAGGGATCGACCTGGGGCAAGACGATCGCCGTGTCCACCCGGTAGAAGTTCGTGTTGGACGTGACGAACGAGCTCAGGCCCGGTATGTCCAGGTTGACGCCGGCGGGCAGGCCCGGGACGGTCTGCGCGGGCTTGGGGATCCGCAGGGCGCTGCGCGCGCTGGCCACACTGCCCCGCTCGGCGAGCAGGCGGCCCGCCAGCCCGGCCACGGTGGCGACCCCCGCGGTCGCGGCGCTCGCGGCCAGGAAGCTCCGGCGCTGCGGGCCAGCCGGGCCAGCCGGGCGCACCGGGCCACCCGGGCTCCGCGGGCCTGCCGGGCGGAGCGGGCCAGCTGGGCCGGCCTGGCCGGCGGCGGGCCTGATCACCGAGCCCGAGGCGGGAGGCCGGTTAGCGTCGGCGGGCAGATCCGGCGGGACGGACTGGTCGGGGAGGACCGGATCGGCCATGAACGGGTCCGCAGGTGAGGCCGCCGACGGCGAGGCAGGATCCAGGGGTGTGGTTTCGGCTGGCCGGCCCGGTTCGGTAGCGGCCCAGGCCGCGTCCCACGAGTCGTAGCGCCATGCGTCCAGGCTGGCCGGGTCCGGCCGGGTGGCGAGGCCGATCAGCATGCGCAGGACGAATACCGCCGCCCCCGTCGCGGCCAGGGTAGGCAGCACGCTGGCGAACGTCGCCGTGGGCCGTGTCGCGGCGGCGGTCAGCCCGACAGCCGCGAACACCGCCAGGCCGGCCATGCCGTAGGCCAGTCGGCGCGTGGCCAGCGCGCCGATCACGGCGGCGAAGATCCCGAGTACCACCAGGATGCCGCTCACCAGGACCAGCTTGTCGTCAGAGCCGAACTCGTTGATGGCGAAGTTCTTCAGCCACGGCGGCGTGAAATCGATCTGCAGCTGCCCGACCGCGACCACGGGCGATCCGTTGGCGCCGGTGAAACCCGCGATGAGCTGCCCCACGCCCAGCGCGGTGCCGGCGGCCAGCAGCCCGGCGACGGCGCCGAGGACCGCGCGCCGGCGACTCCCCGCGCGCCGGTGCCTCCGTCCTGTCCCGTGCATTCCCATACCTCTTATTCGGTGCGGCGCAAGCGCGGGTTTGGTGCTGCTGCCAAACCGTGGCGGCTCCTGCTACGAATATCAATCATGAGGGCCTCGGAACGCCCGGAACACCGGAACTCTGCGCGTCATGCCCAGGGTACCGGCCCTCACGGGGTCGGTGCCGATCTTGCCGCTCAGCTTGGCCTGGTCGCGCGGGGGGACGCGGCCGCGTTCGCGGCCGTCTACGAGCAGGTGGGCCCGTCGGTCCTGGGCATCGTCAGGCGCGTGATCCGCGACCCGGCCCAGGCCGAGGAGGTCGCCCAGGACGTCCTGCTCGAGGTGTGGCGGACCGCGTTCAAGTTCGACGCCAGCCGGGGCACCGCCCTCGCCTGGGTCATGACGCTGGCCCATCGCCGCGCCGTCGACCGGGTCAGGTCGGTGCAGCGGGAGGCCGAGCGCGAGCGGCGGACCGCCGCGGCCGACATCCCGTACGACGAGGTCACCGAGGCCGTGGAGTCGAAGCTCGAGCGCGAGCGCGTCCGGCGCTGCCTCGGCTCCCTCACCGAACTGCAGCGCGAGTCGGTCACCCTGGCCTACTACGGCGGCTACACGTACGGCCAGGTCGCCGCCTTGCTGGGCGTTCCGACCGGCACGGTCAAGACCAGGATGCGGGACGCGCTGATCAGGCTCAGGGACTGCCTGGGGGTGGCGGTATGAAGCCATGGGGGGCCGGCCGACGGCCGTGGCGGAGGGGGACAGGCAGCAGCGAGCACACGCTGGCCGGGGCCTACGCGATGGATGCCCTGTCCGCGCGGGACCGGGCCGTCTTCGAGCGACACCTGACCGGGTGCGAGGACTGCGCGCAGGAGATCGCGAGCCTGCGCGAGGCCACCGCCCGGCTGGCCGCGGCCACCGCGGTGACCCCGCCGCCCGGCTTCAGGGAACGGGTGCTCGCGGCGGCGGCCATCACCAGGCAGGAGGCGCCCGCCGAAAGCCCCGCAGGCTCACCGGCCGCCAGGACCGGGGTCGCGGCCCTGGGGCCCGTCTCCTGGCTGCGCTGGATCGCACGGCAAGGCTGGCCGGTCCGCCTGGCGGCCGCGGCCGGCGCCGTGGTAACCGTCGCCGTGCTCGGGGCCGCCGTGGCGTTCGGTCTGGCCAACGGCAGCATGCGGCACCAGCTTGACCAGGCCCAGTCGAGCAGCCAGCAGATCGCGGCCGTGCTGACCGCGCAGGACGCCGTCATGCGGACCAACGCGGTATCCGGCGGCGGAACGGCGACCATCGTGATGTCCCACTCCAGGCACGCGCTGGTGTTCACCGCCGCGGGCCTGCACGCGCTGCCGTCCTCGCGCGGCTACGAGCTGTGGCTGGTCGGCCCGTCCGGCGACCGCCCGGTGGGCATGCTCCCCGCGGGCCGCCACGGCACGATGGGCCCGGTCATCGCCTCCGGATTGCGCCCGGGGGATCGCTTGGTCCTGACCGCCGAGCCCGCGGGCGGTTCCGGCCGGCCCGACCGGCCGATGATGCTCGACGTCGTCCTGTAGCAACGCGATCTCCCACCGCGATTGGCTACGCAGCGTGTCCACTCGCGCCCGTCGCGGAAAATCAGTGCGGGGACATTCCGGCGGAAGGCCGTGCCATTCGGACTAACCGTCGGCCCTCGATCGTCAGCCTCCGCCCCAATCGGCTGATACCCCTGTATCGTGCTTTGTCGTGAGTGAATGGATCGGCTGGGTGGGCCGGCTCCGGCGGATGACCTACGCCCGTATGGAGGAGCTGAGCTTCCGCACGGGCGCCGCCACCGTCGCCGGGGTGCTCGCCGTCGCCGCGACGGCGATCGTGCTGACGCTCACCCAGGGTGGTCGCCACGCCGCGCCGCCCCGCGCCGAGGCGGGCCTCGCCTCGAGCTCATTCGTGGCCGCCCCGGAGGTCGTGCCCCTCTCGCCGTCGGCCGCCCACAGGTCCCACCCGCGCAGGCCGACGGCCGCGCCGGACGTGCATTACGTGCCCAGCCCAGCGAAGACGCCGACGGCCACCCCGCAGCCTTCCCCATCCCCGAGCCGGCCGTTGCCCCGGCATACGGTCCGGACGCCGCCCGTGACGCACGGGCCGCCCAGCACGCCTGGATTCCCCTGGCCGTGGCCCACTCCCCCCTGGCCGTAGCGCCAGCACGGCCGAGGCCGGGACCTGCCCTCGGCTAAGACCCCAGAACGGCCGCCTGCGTGACCCGGTCCGGCATGGCGATGTGCCGGCCGGCCTTCTCCGGGCGGGGGAGGGACGCGTGCGCGGCGGCCAGCGCGGCCACGGCGGCGGCCGCCTCGTCCGGCATCGGGGTCACGTGCTCCTGGCTGACGTGCAGGAACATCAGCTCGCAGGTCGCGGCCAGCACGTCTGCGCTGGTCATCTGGTGGTACACGTGCAGGCGCTTGGCGTCATGACCGAGCAGCTGGGTCCGGTAGGTCAGCGCGGCGCCTCCCGTCACGCCGCTCAGGAAGCACAGGTGGCTTTCCGCGGTGTAGATGCCGCCGCCGGTCCGGGCCCGGTACGCGGCGCCGAGGCCCACGTGGTCCAGGAACGCCTCGGTCGCCTCGGTGAACGCCAGGAAGTAGTAGGCGTCCATCATGTGCCCGTTGTAGTCGATCCACTCCGGGGGCACGATCCGGCCGCCAGTGTCGAGCGGGCTCATTCAGGCCCGATGGACGGGACGTCGGCGAGCAGCTGGCGGGTGTAGGAGTGGCTCGGCGCCGTCAGGACCTCCGCGACCGGGCCACGCTCGCAGATCTCCCCGGCGCTGATCACCGTCACGTCGTCCGCGATGCTGCGTACCAGCGGCAGGTTGTGCGTGATGAACAGCAGCGCGAGCCCGCGCTCGGCCTGCAGCCGCAGGAGGAGCTCGACGATGGCCGCCTGCACCGACACGTCGAGCGCCGAGGTGATCTCGTCGCAGACCAGCAGCTCGGGGTCGACCACCAGGGCGCGGGCCAGCGCGACCCGCTGCCGTTCCCCGCCCGAAAGCTCGTCGGGGTAGCGCGCCGCGAAGGACTCGCGGAGCGCGACGGAGGTCAGCGCGTCCGCGACCCGCTTGTCGTGCTCCCGGGCACCAAGCTTGGTGAAGTGCGCGAGCGGCTCCCCGATGATCTGGCCGATGGTCCGCCGGGGGTTGAGCGAGCCGTACGGGTTCTGCGCGACGAACTGGATCTTGCGCAGCTGGTCCCGCGTCCGGCCGCGGACGCCGGGCGGGAGTTCCTGACCGCCGAACGTGATCGTCCCCGTCCAGTCCTTGTGGAGGCCGACGACGCAGCGCGCCAGCGTGGTCTTGCCCGACCCCGAGGTGCCGACGATCGCGACCGACTTCCTGGCCCCGACGTCGAGGCTGATGTCGCGCAGCACCCGCTTGGTCGAGTAGGAGACCGATACGCCGCTGATGGTGAGCACCGGCTCCTGCGCCGGGGGAGCCGTGCGCTCCCGGGCCAGCAGGGCGGTGCCGGACAGCGCGGCGACCTCCGTGGCGCGCACGCACCTGGCCGCGTGCCCGGTGTCGGATACCACGACGGCCGGCGGCTCACGCAGCTCGCATTCCGCGATCGCGAACTCGCAGCGCGGCCGGAAGGAGCAGCCGGCCGGGCGGTTGCCCGGGCGCGGCGGGGAGCCGGCCATGCCCAGCAGCTGGTGGGACATCTCCAGGGACGGGATGGCCCGCATGAGCCCGCGGGTATAGGGGTGCGCCGGGCTGCCGAACAGCTCACCGGCGGCGCCGATCTCGATCAGCCGGCCGGAGTACATGACCGCGACGTGGTCGGCGATCTCGGCCACCACGGCGAGGTCGTGGCTGATGTAGACGGCGGCCACCTGGTAGGTCCGGCACAGCCCGCGCACCGTGTCCAGGACGCGGCGCTGGGTGGTGACGTCCAGGCCGGTCGTCGGCTCGTCCAGCACGATCAGCCGGGGCCGGCAGGCGAAGGCCATGGCCAGGGCCACGCGCTGCTGCTGCCCGCCGGAGAGCTGGTGCGGGTAGGAGGCGAGGATGGGCCCGGGATCTTCCAGGCCGGCCTCGGCCATCACCTGCGTGAGCCGCTCGGCGTCGCCGCCGTGGATGGCGAAGACCTCGCGTAGCTGGGTGCCGACCTTCAGCACCGGGTTCAGCGCGCTGCCCGGGTCCTGCGGGACGTAGGCGACCGTCTTGCCGCGCAGTTTCTGCAGCTCGTGCTCTGACAGCGCGAGGATGTCCTGGCCGTCGATCAGCACCTGGCCGCCGCCGATCGCCAGGCCGCGCTTGACCAGGCCGAGCAGGGCGAGCGCGACCGTGGTCTTGCCCGAACCCGACTCGCCGACCAGGCCGAGCACGTGCCCCGGCTGCACGGTGAACGACACCTGGTCGACGACATCGACCTCAGGCCGCCCGCGCGAGGGCGCCATGATGATCCGCAGGTTCTCGACCGCCAGCCGGGGCGTGCCCGGATCCGCCGGGACCTCGGTCACCGGGATGTCTTCGGACGGTGCGGTCATGTCAGGTCACCTCCCTGGCCACCAGCGCGAGTTCCGCGTCCGGTTCGGTGGCGCGGCCGCCGACGCCGAGCGAGGCCCGGGCCACGGAGTCGGTGAACGTGTTGACGCCGATGGTGAACAGCGCGATGAGGATGGCCGGCATGAGCACCCCCCACGGCTGGGCGATCAGGCCGACGCGGTTCTCGTTGATCATGAGCCCCCAGCTCGCCGCGGGCGGCTGCAGGCCGAACCCGAGGAAGCTCAGCCCGGCGATGACCAGCATCGAGTAGGTGAGCCGCAGCCCGATCTCCACCATGAGGACCGAGGTCAGGTTGGGCAGCACGTCCTTGCGGATGATCCGCCGGCCGGGGATGCCGAGGATCTGCATGGCCTTGACGAAGTCCCGCTCGGTGATGTCCAGGGCCGCCGCGCGCGTCACCCGGGCGACCTGCGGCGCGTGCGAGATGGCCACGGCCAGCACGATCAGCCAGATCTTCGGGCCGAGAATGGACACCAGGAGCAGCGCGAACACGAGCTGCGGGAAGGCCAGGATGACGTCGACCGCGCGCATGATCACGCTGTCCCAGATGCCGCCGTAGTAGGCGGCCATCACGCCGAGCGCGGCCCCGACGGCGACGCCCAGCGCGGTGGCCACGGCCGCCATGGCCAGCAGCTCCCAGCCGCCGTCCAGGGTCCGGCTCAGCACGTCCCGGCCGAGCACGTCACCGCCGAGCCACGCGGCGCTGGACGCCCGGGCGAACGGAGCCGTGACGAACTGGGTGGTGGAGTACGGGGCAATGGCCGGGCCGATCACGGCCACGAGCACCACGAGCCCGGCGATCACCAGCCCGGTGGCGCCGCGCGGCGTGCGCACCGCGCGGCCGACCACGGCGATGGCCTCGGATCTGCGCGCCATGAGCACCTCCCTTTCAGGATCTGGGCAGCCGCCGCCGCGGGCTCACGGCGAGCGAGATGACGTCGGTCAGGATGTTGACGGCGATGTAGAACGCCGCCAGGACCAGCACGATCGCCTGGATCTGCGGGATGTCCCGGTCGGAGACCGCCGACACCAGGGCCTGGCCCAGTCCCGGGTAGTTGAACATGTACTCGACCACCACGACGCCGCCGGCCAGGTACAGGAAGCTCAGCCCGATCACCTGGATCGTCGGCGCGATGGCGTTCGGCAGCGCGTGCACGAGCAAGATCCGCCACCGCGGCACGCCCTTGAGCCTGGCCATCTGGACGTAGTCGCTCTCCAGGGCGTCGACCATCGACGCCCGCATCATCCGGAACACGTACGGCACGATCACGATGACCAGGGTCGCCACGGGGAGCACGAGTTCTCTCGGGTTCGACCACGGCGCGGTCCCCGGCACGAAGACCGAGACCGCGGGGAACCAGTGGACGACTACCGCGGCGAAGAAGATGATCAGGACCACCGCCACGACGAATTCCGGCAGCGCGGTGACGGCCAGCGAGACGACCGACAGCACGTGGTCGAACACGCTGTCCCGGCGCGCCGCCGCGAGCACCCCGAGTCCCACGCCGATCAGCGTGCCGATCACGCCGGCCAGGACCACCAGGACCAGCGAGTTCAGGATCCGCCCGCCTATCAGGGTGCTCACCGGCTGCCCGTTGGCCAGCGACTTGCCGAAGTTACCGTGCAGCACGCCGGTGAGCCAGGTCCAGTACTGCTCGACCGCGGGGCGGTTCAGGCCCATTTGCTGCTCCAGCGCGTGCAGGCGCTGGGGAGTCGCCGTGTTCAGCAGGACCGCGCTCGCGGCGTTGCCCGGCAGCGTCTGCGTCGCGGCGAACACCAGGATCGATACGAGGATGAGCGTGAGGATGCCGATCACGCCCCGCTTGATCAGCATGTCCCGCATGGGATGCGGTTTGCGCG
This sequence comes from uncultured Actinomycetes bacterium, assembly GCA_963795795.1. Lineage (GTDB taxonomy): Bacteria > Actinomycetota > Actinomycetes > Streptosporangiales > Streptosporangiaceae > Palsa-504. The sequence goes on from CAWCJS010000019.1 coordinate 49,591, forward strand.
GCCCGGGCTCCCGCGCCTGTTCCGTCTCCGGGGTCGCCGTCGTCGTCACGATAGCCACACCCCCCTGAAGTCGTAGGCGTTCAGTGACAACCCGATCTTGGACGAAGCCAGGCCGCCGACGTTGGCGCCGAATCCGTCGATGACCGGGGGGAAGAACGGGATGATGTAGCCGCCTTGGTCGTACTCGATCCGCTGCATCTCCTGCGCGATCTCGGTGCGCAGGGTCGGGTCGACGGTGGCGATGGCCTGGGCGTACAGCGAGTCGTACTGAGCGTTTTTCCAGTGCGTCTCGTTGAATGGCGCGGTCGGCAGCGTGGCCAGCGACACCTGCGGCAGGTAGAAGTTGTAGAACCAGTAGTCCTGGGCGAACGGCCACTTCAGGTAGTTCGTGCCGTAGAACTCGTTGACGGTCACGTCATCCACGCTCACCGAGACCCCGGCCTCCGACGCCTGCTGGGCGAACACCTGCGCGGCCAGGACGGTGCCCTGGGCGATGTCGGAGGTGACCAGCGTGATGTGCAGGCCCTCGGCGCCCGCCGCCTTGAGCAGCGACTTGGCCTGGTCGATGTCCTGGTGCCGCTGCGGGAGGCTGTGGTCGTACTCCGGGGCCCAGATCCCGAACACGTCGTTGCCCAGCGTCCCGAAGCCGCCGAAGACCAGGTCGAGCATCTGCTGGCGGTCGACCAGCAGCCGCAAGGCCTGCCGGACGCGCACGTCGTTGAAGGGCGCCGCGTCCACCCGCATGGTGAACGGGTTCCAGCCGCCGCCCGCCGAGAGCAGGACGTTCTTGGACTCGCCCTGGACCTCGGAGATCACGTCGTCGCTCAGCAGGTTGACCACATCGACCTGCCCGGCCAGCAGCGCGTTCACCTGGCTGGTCTGGTCGGCGTAGTCGGTGATGACGATCTCCTCCAGGTAGGGCGCGGCCTGCCAGTAGCCGCCGTACCTGACGAAGGTCGACTGGGTGCCCGGGCTGAAGCTCTTCACCTTGAACGGGCCGGTGCCGACCGGGGCCGCCGGGTTGAAGCCGACCGGGATGATGTCCGAGTATCCGGGGATGGCCAGGGCCTCGCCCAGGGTGGCGAACGGCGTGCTGCACGGGATCAGCACCGTGTACGTGTCGAGCTTGGTCATGCCCTTGGCGTCGATGGAGGCCAGGCCGGCCGCGGCGGACGCCGGGGCCTTCGGGTTGAGGATCGTCCGGAAGGTGTAGATGACGTCGTCGGCGGTCAGGGTCTTGCCGTTGTGGAAGGTGATGCCCTGCTTGAGCCGGAGCGTCCACTGCGTGGCCTTGGCGTTGGGCGTGAGCTCATCGGCCAGCACGAAGACCGGCTGCGCGTCCGGGGTGAGCCCGACCAGCGGCTCGTACAGGTTGTTGATCCTGGAGAAGTCGACGTTGGTGATGGCGTTGAGCGGGACTCAGCGTGTCGGCGGTCGACCCGCCGGTGAGGCCGGCCCGCAACTGGCCCCCCGTACGCGGCTTGCCCACGTTAGAGGCGGTGAACGGCTTGATCGTGTTGCCGGTTCCGCAGGCGCTGAGCAGCCCGCCCGTTCCCACGGCCACCGAGCCGGCCAGGCCGGCCTTGAGGAAATCCCTGCGGCTGATGGTCATTATCTGCTCCCGGCGGTGCGTAAAGCGGTGGGGCCGCTATGAGTCCGGATGCCGCGGTTTTCGTTCGGTTAGGCCGCCAAAGGCCTGATGTTCATGATGTGAACACAGTGTGCATAATGTGCGATAGGGCGATGGTAGAGACGGCCAGCGCGGTGTGTCAAGGATCACATCAGGCGACGATGGAGGCGGCCGGCGCCGGCTCTCCGGCCAGCTCCGCCCCCGGGCCGGAACCGGCGGGTGCGTACCGCTCCACCAGGACCAGCAGATCCGCCAGGAACTCGTCGCGCGTCCGTTCGAGCTCGGCGATCGAGCGGCCATCCGCCTCCCGCAGGCAGCCCTCGATCATCCGGTCCCGCAGTTCCTGGGTGAGCGGCGGAGCCTGCAGCCGGGTCCACGGTTCTTCCAGCGCGGCCCCGAAGTGGTCCAGCATGTGCGCCATGCCGCCGCCGCCACCGGCCAGGTGGAAGGTCAGGCACGGTCCCATCAGTGCCCAGCGCAGCCCGGGGCCGAACGCGATCGAGGCGTCTATCTCCTCCACGCTCGCCTCACCCGCTGCGACCATGTGCAGCGCCTCGCGCCACATCGCCTCCTGCAGCCGGTTCGCGACGAAGCCGGGCAGTTCCCGGCTCAGCCGCAGCGGGCGCTTGCCCGTGCTCGCGTAGAAGCGGGCCAGCCAGTCCACGGCGGCGGGGTCGGTCCGCTCGCCGCCCACCACCTCCACCACCGGGATCAGATACGGCGGGTTGAACGGGTGACCGACCACGCACCGCTCGGGGTGCTCGCAGTCGGCCTGCAGAATCGTCATCGCGAACCCCGACGTGCTGGAGGCGATGACCACGCCCGGCCGCGCGGCGCGGTCGATGTCGGCCAACACGCGGCGCTTGACCGGCCCGTTCTCCGGCGCATTCTCCTGGACGAAGTCGGCGTCCGCGACGGCCGCGGCCAGGGTGTCGTGGAAGGTGAGCCGGTCTGGGCTGGCGCCGTCGCGCAGCCCCAGCCGGGTAAGTAGCGGCCAGGTCGACTCGACCATGCGGAGCAGGTCCGCTCGCGCGCCCGGGGCCGGGTCGTAAACGTCCACGTCGAAGCCGGTCCGCAGGAAGTGCAGGGCCCACCCGCCGCCGATCACCCCGGCCCCGACGATCCCCACCCGGCGCCCTTGCTCCGGCTGCATAGCGGTCACCCCCGGACGACGGTCAGAAGCCCACGTGGTCCAGGCCCTTGAGGCCCAGCATCTCCCGGGCCTCGGCGGGCGTCGCGATCTCCAGCGACAGCGCCTCGAGGATGCCCCTGATCTTGGTCACCTGGCTGGCGTTGGACGGGGCGAGCTGGCCCTTGCCGAGGTACAGGCTGTCCTCGAGGCCGACGCGGACGTGCGAGCCCATGATCGCCGCGGCGGTGACGATGCCCAGCTGGTAGCGGCCCGCCCCCAGCGTCGACCACTGGTACGCGTCGCCGAGCAGCCGGTCGGCGGTCCGCTTCATGTGCACGATGTGGTCGACGTCGGGACCCGTGCCGCCCATCGTCCCGAAGATGGTCTGCACGAACACCGGCGGCCGGACCAGGCCCTGGTCCAGGTAGTAGGCGAGCGTGTACAGGTGGGAGGTGTCGTACGCCTCGGCCTCGAACCGGGTTCCCGTCTGCGGGCCGACCACCTTCAGCATGTACTCGATGTCCGCGTACGTGGAGACGAAGGGCTCGGCGCGGGTGGACTCCAGGTACGGCTCCTCCCACTCATACCGAAATTGGCCCTGGTACCGGCCGATCATCGGGAAGCTGCCGTAGTTCATCGTGCCGAGGTTCAGCGTGCACAGCTCCGGCCGCAGGTCGAGCACGGGCTGCAGCCGCTCCTGGACGCTCATCCCGGTGCCGCCGCCGGTGGAGAAGCTCAGCACCACGTCGCTGCGCGCCTTGATCCCCTTCGCGTACTCGGCGAAGATCGCCGAGTCGGGGGAGGGGCTGCCGTCCTCCGGGTTCCTGGCGTGCAGGTGGAGTACGGCCGCGCCGGCCTCGGCCGCGGCCACCCCCTGGTCGACGATGTCACTGACCGTATACGGCAGATACGGAGACATCGACGGAGTGTGCCCCGACCCGGTGAGCGCGCAGGTGATGATGACCTTGCCTGCCATCGCGGCACCTCCAGGTGTTCACGATACGAACGTTTTGTTGTTAATGTGCAGCGTATCTGCCCAAATTACTATGGGTCAAGAGACCAAAAGCGCGGTCAGTCGAGCAGGTCGCGGATCTCGCCGGCGGTCGTGACCGCCTCCCGGCCGATCTCGCGCAGCCGCCGCGCCGAGTTCATCGCCGCCGGACCCCACACGTTGACGACCGCGATCGGCGCGCGCCCGGAGTTCAGCACCGCGGCCGACGAGCCGGAGGAGAACTCCTCGTACTCCCGGTCGCACATCGCGAACTGGGTCCTGCGGACCTCGGCGAGCTCGCGTTCGAGTTCTTCCCGGTCGGTGACGGTGTGCTCGGTGTAGCGCGGGAGTTCGGCAGGCAAGATGGCGTCTCGCTCGTCGCGACCGAGCCAGGCCAGGAATGCCTTGCCGCCCGACGTCGCGTGCAGCGGCAGCGGCTTGTCCGTCCAGTTCGGCGCCATCATGTTCGGCGGCTCCACCTGGTCGACGTAGACGAGGTTGAACCGCCTGGCCACGGCGAGCGTGACCACCTCGCCGGTCCGCAGGCACAGGTCGGTCAGCAGCGGCCGGACCCGGCGGATCAGCGCGTCATCGGTCACCGCCGACGCCACCACGGTGGCGACGTACCCGACCGTGTACCGCTGGGTGACCGAATCGCGGTCGACCAGGCCGTGGTGCTCGAGGGTCCGCAGCAGGCGCCAGGCGGTGGCCCGGTTGATCCCGCACCGGCGGGCCAGTTCGAGCACGGTCGGCGGGGTCGAACTCGCGGCGACGGCCTTCAGCAGCACCATGGCCCGGTCGACCGCCTGGATGCGCTGCACGCCATCGGGGGCCGGACCAGGCACTTCGGCGCTGCTCGCCACTGGGCGTGACATAAGGTGCAGCATAGCCACGATCCGTCCCGCCGCCAGCCGCGCCACTGGAGCGGGCACCCATGACTTACGGACTGCTGTCCGCGCTGTGCTGGGGGATCTGCCCCTGCTGGCCGCCGTGGCGGCGCGGCGGATCGGCGCCGTGCGCACGGTAGTGCTCGGCGAGGCCAGCGCTGCAGGGAATGTGAGCAGACGCTGCGCGACGGTGGGTACGACGGCTGGGACATCCCAGCGGTCCCGGAACACTTCCTGTGAGGCTTTTTAGCCCATCGGGTAGCGCCGGAAGCCGACGGCGTAGTCGCACCCGGCGCCGAGGCCGATGAACCCGGCCATGTTCCGCAGGAACTCGTCGGGGTCAAACTCGCCGCCCAGGCCCTCGAGGTAGGCGCGGTGCTCGCGCAGCGAGGCGATGCCGGCGTCGATGGTGCCGGTGACGTCGACGAAGTAGTTCGGCTCGCCGACCGCGGCCACGTACGCGTCCCTGATGCTGGGGCAGGGCGGCCCGGCCTCGGGGAAGACCCAGCCGTTGGTGGCGTCCCGGCAGGCGTCGAGCACGGCGAGCCCGACGGCGCGGTGGTCGGCGTGGTTGATCGGTCCCTCCTCGCCCCAGGTCAGGTCGAAGCTCATCGTGATCACCACCTCGGGCTGCAGCCTGCGGAACGCGGCGGCCAGATCGCGCCGCAGCGGCACCCCGTATTCCACGAGCCCGTCGGGATGGTCGAGGAACACCACGGTGTCCACGCCCACCACCCGCGCGCTGCGCAGTTCCTCCTCCATCCGCAGCGGCCCGGTCTGGTCCGGAGACATGCCCGCGATGCCCGCCTCCCCCTTGGTGGCGAGCAGGTAGTCGACCTTCTTCCCCTGCCCGGTCCAGCGGGCGACGGCGGCGGCGACGCCGTATTCCAGGTCGTCGGGGTGAGCGACCACCGCGACGGCCCGTTCCCAGTCCTCCGGCATCGGCTTCATCCGGCCCAGCCCTCCTCGGTACCCAGCAAGCAGGCGGCCGGGCCAGGCTATCTCACTGGCTGGCGGGCTTCTCCCAGACCGAGACGTGCTGGCGGCTCTCGCTGGTGAAGGGGGCCCGGTTCCACCCCTCCCATCGCTCGCGCAGTCCCAGCCCGGCGAGCCGGGCCATCAGGTCGAGTTCGGCCGGCCACACGTACCGGAACGGAATCGAGCGGTACTCGCCCCGGCCGTCTTTCACCGTGAAGTAGTTCGAGCTCATCGCCTGCGTGGCGACGTCATACAAGTCGAACGCGCAGCCCTCCGGGCCGGCCTCCCACATCACCGCGGTCTCTCCGGGCGGGAGCCTGCGAAGATCGGGGATCCCGACCTCGACGACGAAACAGCCGCCCGGCTCCAGGTGGGCGGCAACGTTGGCGAAGCAGGCCACCTGCGCGTCCTGCGCCGTCAGGTTCATGATCGTGTTGAAGACCAGGTAGGCGAGGCGGAACGTCCCCGCCACCCGCGTCGTCGCGAAATCGCCGATCGTCACGCCGATCGCGTCGCCGCCCGGCTTGGCCCGCAGCCGGGCCACCATCGCCCGGGACATGTCGATGCCGTGGACCGGGACGCCCCGGCGGGTCAGCGGCAGCGCGACGCGCCCCGTCCCGATGCCTAGTTCCAGGGCCCGGCCGCCGCGGGCCAGGTGCGCCAGGACGCCGACCGTCTCGTCCAGCGCGTCCGGCGCGAACCTGTCCCCGCACGATTCGTCGTACGTCGCCGCGACGCCTTCGCCGAAATACCCGTCCTCGTCGTCCACGCCCGGACCGTACCTCGGAAACGCCTGCGGCGCACTCCGATTTCCTTCGAAGGTAAAATCGAACGGAAAGAAACCGCGCAGTGAATTACCGGTGTCGAGGCCCGGCGAGACGCGCCGGATCTCGCCCTGAATTGCCAGTTATGACGCGTGCGGAAATCGTCGGCGGGGACGCTACGGAGCTTTGATGACACGCCGTGTGACCTGGACATCTGTTACGTGAGGGCAACAAAGAGGGAGCATTAGCGCTGTGTAGACAATCCTGGAAAGGAAGGCCACGCCAATGCTCCCGGAGCCGACCATACCAAAGCCTTCGGCTGCCGCACCGGCGCTGCCGCCGCAGCTGGTGATGACCCCGCTGTTCTGCGTGCCGGACAGCGACGAATCCGACGTGGCCCCGCCACCCGGGCGCCGGTCCGACCGCCCTCCGGGGCGCCCGGGCCGGCGCACCAACTCACGCGTACCCGCGGGCCGGGCGGTGCGCGGTGGCCTGACCCCCGAGTCCGGGGCGCGCAAGGACCCGGTGGATCTGCTGGCCGTGACCGCGCAGCGGCTCAGGAAGGCGCTTGCGCGCAGCTTCCTCCGCTACGGCCTGGTCGGCGATCTGGAGACTGCGGTGCACGCCGCCATGAACGTCGTCGAGCCCGTGCTGGAGGCCAGGGACACCGAGATCCTGCGCCTGCGCAGGCTGGTGTCCCCGCGGATCTCCCGCCGGTAACCGGGACTCCGCCAGGTGCATCCGGATGATGGAGTCGATGTCCGGGTCGGGAGTTAGGCCAAGGCGTGCGGCGCGATCGGCCCGGATCCTGGCGGGCCAGGTCGCAAACATCCGCGAAATCGCCGGGTCGGGGATCCAGTTAATCAGCGAGCTGACCTCCGGCCCGGCTATGCGCTCCAGCGCGGCGGCCATCTCCGCCACCGATACGGTGAGCGCGGGCATGGTTACCGCGGTCCGGCCGCCCCACGCCTCGCCTGACGACGTGGCGGCGCGCAGTAGCGCGGCAACGGCCTTGGCCGGCGAGGCGAGCGCCACCTCGGTACTCGGATCGACGGGGCACACCGCCCGCTGGTCGGCCAGTGGTTCTCTGATAATGCCCGACAGGAAGCCAGATGCCGCGGCGTTGGGCCGTCCCGGGCGGACGCTGACGGTCATCAGGCGCAGGGCCCGTCCGTCTATGAACCCCTTGCGCGTGTAATCGGCCACCAGTTGCTCGCAGATGAACTTCTGCGTGCCGTAACTGGTCTGCGGGTTGGGCAGGGTCTGGTCCTCGATAACGGGCGGGAGCGGGTGCTCCTGCGAACCCCCGAAGACGGCGACCGAACTGGCGAACACCACGAGCGGGCCGGTTCCCAGCGCGCGGCAGGCCGCGAGCAGCGCCTCGGTGGCGCGCAGGTTCGCCCGCAGACCCAGATCGAAATCCGCCTCGCATTCCCCGCTGACCGCGGCGGCGAGGTGGAAGATCACCTCCGCGCCGGCGAGCAGGTCCCGCCCGGCCGGCCCGGGTTCGAGGAGCTCGTCCAGGTCGCCGCGGACCTCCGTCACGCGCCCGTCGGCGGCCAGATCGGGCGGAACGGGAGCTTGGTCGATGAGCGTCACGCGGGACAGCGGGCGGGCCCCGCCGCCCGCGATGTCCAGCGAACCTGCCGCCAGCAGTTCCCTGGCCAGCCTCGCGCCCAGGAAGCCGGCCCCGCCCGTGATCACCACGTTCACCAGGGCGCCTCCGTCGTGATCGCGCGCCGCACCGCGACATTCCCGGCCATGAGGTCTCAGACTGCCACGGGCCGGCCCGGCTGGCCAGCGCCACGCGGGCGCCAGGTTCGCCCAATGACCGCGCGCGGCCTCGCGATGGCGGAGAATAGCCTGTGCTGCGAAGGGCGGTGGGGCATGGAATCAGGGCCGGGGCCCCAGTGGTGGCCGCTGAAACGCCAGGACAGCCACGTGGCTGAGCAAATGGTGGAGCGGGCGGCCGAGCTGGCGCGGGATTCCCACGCGCGGACCCGGCACGCCGCGATCCTGGTACGCGACGAGAGCTTGCTCGCCTGCGGAACCAACGGTGTGCCGTTTCCCGGTGAGGACCACTGCCACTGCAAGTTCGCCGAGTTCGGCCACCACGACCAGTGCCGGACCCACGCGGAGCAGCGGGCGATCACGCTGGCCCGCGAGGGTGACGGCTGGCGGATGCTGCCGGGCGCGAAGCTGATCTACGTCCGGCTCGGGCCGGACGACTCGGTGCGGCGCGAGGAACCACATTTCTGCGCGCGCTGCAGCCGCCTGGCCCTGTCCCTGGGCGTGGCGGAGTGGATCTTCGCCATGTCAGAGGGCCTGGTCGCCTACTCCTCGGCTGACTACGACCAGGTCGCCACCCTCAGGTGGTAGCGGAGCCTTCACGGCCAGGTCACCAAGCCGGACGGTGCCCGGGACCACGACGCTCGCGTTCAGCCCGCGCATCCGAAGCTGCCGGCCGATCCGGCCGTTGACGAAGCGCATCGCCTCGCCGCCGAAGCGCTCGACGAACTTCGCGCAGCCCGTGTGCGGGGCCTCGCTGACCCGCAGCACGACCCGGCCCACCGCCAGCAAGCTCCCCGCCGGGAGGTTGTCGACGGACAGGTCCAGGTCGAGGTAGAGCTGATCACCGCACATGGCCATCCGGTCGGTCCCGCCCGCGACGAGCTCGGCCACCCTGGCGTTCATCACGGTGATCTGCTTGTGCGGGTCCGCCGATCCGTCCGGCGTTCTCGTGCTGCCGCGGGCGAGCCAGTTGTCGCCCGCGAGCCCGGTTTCCGGGCCCAGGACCGCCTCGGCCAGCACCTCGCGCTCGCCGGTCGCTGGCCGCCGGACGATCAGCACCAGCCTGCCGCCGTCCGGCGGCGCATCGCGGATCCGGTCCAGCCCGGCGAATAGGCGCTCGCGAGAAAGATGCTCCACGAGTTGATTCTCCAGTATTGGGCGATTCGATACTCGGGCAGGATCGTCCCATGACGATGGCCTACCTGGTCCAGCACGGCGAGAAGGAACGCCTGCCAGGTGATCCCGGGCTGACGCAGGCCGGCCGGGACCAGGCCGTCCGCGCCGGCCAGTGGCTGCGCGATCAGGGGATCCGCGCGTTGTACAGCAGCCCCATGCGGCGCGCGCTTCAGACCGCCGACGGCATCGCGTCGGTCACCGGGCTCGCCGTCCAGACCGACGCCAGGCTGCGGGAACGCCTGAACTGGGACGGACGCGAGTCTTACGACGCCTTCCTGGTCCGGTGGGCCCGCACCACCGACGACCGCGACTTCGTGCCCGCCGGCGGGATTCCTCCCGGCAGGCGGGGGCGCGGCTGCTGGCCTTCCTGGCCGACCTCCGCGGGTCGGTTGGCCCGGTGGCCGCGGTCACCCACGGCGGCGTCACGATCGACCTGCTGCGCACCCTCCTCGGCGACGAGGCCCTGCCCCCGGACCTGCTGTCGGCGGGCGTCCCGCCCTGCGCCATCACGGCCGTCGATGACCTGCACGTCGTGACGATCGCCTCGCGGGTCTGACTGCCCGGTGGGCGCGTCACGGCCGGCGCCGGGCACGTCGACCGGGAGGGCGAGGATCTCCCCGGTGCGGGGCCCCGTGGTAAGACGGGAGAGGTTGACGGGGACGGGGTCGGCCAGGTGCCACTCGGCGGTGCAGATGAACAGCGTCCGCCGGTCCGGGCCGCCGAGCATCACCGCGAACGGCGCCCGGTTCTCCGAAAGCTCGACGCGTTGCAGGACCTCGCCGCCCTCGGCGACGCGGGCGACCGAGAACCCGCCGGCGCTGACCCAGACCGCGCCTTCGGCGTCCGTGCAGATGCCATCCGGCCCTAGGCCCTCGGCGAAGACCCGCCGCTCCGACAGCCCGCCATCGGCGTCGATGTCGAACGCGGTGAGCCGGCCGGCGAACGACTCGGCGATGATCAGCGTCCGCCCGTCCGGGGTGATGGCCATGCCGTTGGGAAAGTGGATGTCGTCGGCGACCTGGCGTAGCTGTCCGTCCGGCGTGACGAGCTTGATGTAGCCCGGCTCGGGCGGCTTACCGGCGGCGAAATCCCCGAAGTCCGCGCCGTTGACGTAGGCGTGGCCGCGCGCGTCCACGACGATCTCGTTCGCCGACTGCTCGGCGTAGACGGCCATCGACCCGTCGGGCTCCTGGCGCCGGACCTTATCGCCGGTGGTTAGCAGGGCGCCGTCGGGCAGCCAGTCGATGGAATACCCCATCGGGTAACTGGCCGGGTCGCGGGTGACCATGACCTCCGCCTGGCCCTCCAGGTCAACGGCCACGACCTGCCGGTCGATCCAGTTGCAGAACCAGAGCCTTCCCTCGTGCCACCGCGGCGACTCGGGAATCCCCAGGGCACCGAGCAGAACCTTCGGTTCGGGCATCACGCTCTCCTTACCGCCGGGCCGGTCGCATACCGGCGCTTGCTCCCTACACGAACGGCCACGAGCCCGATCGACAGCTAGGCGGACCCTGCGGCCATCGGCACAGGTCAGGGCCTCCTCTAGGGACCCTAAATGCGGCAGACCTCAGCAGGCGGCCGTCACGTGCACGAGAAGCTGGGGATCGCGGCGTTCGTACCGGTGTAGCTGGCGTTGAAGCCGAACGTCGTTGATGCTCCCGCACCCAGCGTGCCGTTGTAGGACACGTTGCCGACCGTCACGCCCTCACCGGACTGGCTGTATGAGCCGCTCCACAGGCCGGTGATCTTCTGGTTGCCCGGGAAGGTCCAGCCGACGGTCCAGCCCGCCAGCCCGGAGGCTCCCGCGGTCACCGTGACCTGGGCCTGGAATCCTCCTGGCCAGCTGTTGACGATCCCGTAGGTGGCCGTGCAGGTGCCGACTCCGGCGGGGATGATGGCCCAGGTAAAGGTCGCCGATCCGGACGCGCTCGTGCCGTCTTTCGCGGTCACGGTCGCGCTGTACGTCCCCGAAGTGGTGGGGGTACCGGAGATCAGCCCCGTCGAGGAGTTGACGGACAGGCCCGGCGGCAGGCCAGACGCGCTGTAGGTCAGGGTCTGACCGGTGGCGGAGTCGGACGCGTGGACCTGAACGCTGGCGGCCTTACCGACCGTGCCGGCCTGGTTGCCGGGGTTGGTGACGGAGACCGTGTTCCCGCCGGTGCCGATGTTCACGGAAAACGACTTGGTCGCCAGGCCAGCGCCGCCCTGCCACAGCTCGAACCCGGCCTCGACGTCGATCAGGTAGCAGGAACTCGTCATGTACCCGCGGCCGATCGCGTCCTGGGCCAGCGGCCCGAGATCCAGGTTGGTGACCGACGTGGTGCCGGTGGTCATCGCGTACGAGACCGTGTCCCCGAAGCTACTGGCCCCCTCCCAGACGTTGTAGGCGTGACCTCCGATGCTGACGTTCGTGGCCACCTCCGAACCGAACGGCTGGACGCTGCCCTGGTGATTGAGCCAGACCATCAGCTCCATGCAGTTGGGTTGCCCGGTGGTCGTGGCGGTCTTGTTGAACCAGATGTCGTAGGCCACGTCGTAGGCGCCGGTCCCGGTCTGGGTGGTGCTCCAGCTCGTCGTGACCTTGCCCGCGCTCAGGCTGGACGCCTGCACCGGAGTGGCGGCCAGGCCGCCCGAGCTGCACTCGCCCCAGTGGCACCCCTGGTAGATCGACGGATACCCGCCCGGGGCCCCGTTGGTGGCGTTAGAGATCGCCGAGTTCGCCACGGTGAAGTCCGCACTGCCGTCCGTGGTGACGCATTCGGCGGCGCCGGAGTTCCACTCGTCGTTCTGGACGATGTAGCTCCCGCCGCCCACCGAGGCCGTCTGCGAGTTGCACAGCGTCGTGGTCGCGGCGTGGGCAGGCGTGCCAAAGGCGGCGGACGCGGCCAGCCCGGCCGCCCCCGCCAGTACCGCGACGACGGACAGCAACACGCGGGCCCGTCCGGTTCCCCGATAGGACATGGGCAGCCTTCCTAAGCAAGTCGGCCGACTGAGCCAAACCCCGATCCAGCAGTTCTAGTAACCAATTGTATCCAGAACGTAGCCGAACCAACCGGCCGGGGCCGAGTGCTAGGAGACTGTGCCTGGCGGGCTATCCGACCTGGGCGGTGCGCCCGGCCCAGTAGGGGGCGCGGAGCTGCCGCTTGAGGAGCTTGCCCGATCCGGTGCGCGGGAGTTCGTCGGTGAAGTCAACCGACCGGGGCACCTTGTAGTTGGCCAGGTGCTCGCGGGCGAACGCGGCGATCTCCTCGCCGGTCAGCGACGACCCCGGTGACCGCACGATCGTGGCGTGCACGGCCTCGCCCCACTCGTCCGACGGGATCCCGAACACCGCCACGTCGTAGATCTCGGGATGCTGCTCGAGCGCGGCCTCGATCTCGGCCGGGTAGATGTTCATCCCGCCGGAGATGATCATGTCGGACTTGCGGTCGCAGATGTACAGGTAACCCTCGTCGTCCCAGTAGGCGATGTCGCCGACCGTGTGGAAGTCACCGCGGCTGTTGGACTCATAGCCGGCGTCGTTCTTGTAGTAGGTGTCGAACACGACCTTGGACCGGATGAAGACCTCGCCGGTATGGTCCGGCCCGGTGCCGGTGACCTCGTTGCCGTCGTCGTCGAGCAGCCTGATCTCGATCAGGGGCGCCGGCTTGCCGCAGGATCCTGGCTTGCGCATCTGGTCCGCGGGCAGCAGGACCGTGTCCACGCCGAGTTCGGTCGACCCGTAGACCTCGAACAGCGACTCGGGCGGGAAATCCGCCACGTACTGCTGCTTGAGCGCGTAGCTCCACGGCGCCGCGTTGGCCACCATCACGCGCATCGAGGAGCGGTCGTAGCGGTCCTTGACCTCCTGCGGCAGCGCGCAGATCATCCGGACCAGCGCGGGCGCGGAGAACGTCGAGCTCACCTTGTACTTGTCCACCAGGCGCAGCCAGTCCTCGGCGTCGAACTTGCGCTGAACGAGGATTGTCTGGCCGAACAGCAGGCCAGCCCCCATGAACGCGCTGGGGCCGCTGTGGTACAGCGGGCCGGAGGTGATGTAGACGTCGTCCGGCCGGTAGCCGAACAGCATCAGCAGGGCGCCCATGACTTCCGGGTCCGGCGGGCCCGTCCGGACCGCGCCCTTCGGCCTGCCGGTGGTGCCGGAGGTGTAGATCATCGCCCCGCCCGTGCCCAGCGCGTCCCCGACGTCGGGCGCGTGGGCCGGCGCGGCCGCGATGTCGGCGTCGGTCAGCATGCCGTCCGGGGCGGGGCCGCCGACCGCGATGATGTGCCGGACCCTCGCCAGCCGGTCGCGAATCGCCGCGAACATGGGGGCGTGCTCGTAGTCGACGTAAGCAATCTCGGCGTCGCTGTGGTCGATGATGTAGACCGCTTCCTCCGGCGTCAGCCGGTAGTTCAGCGGAACGGCGACGGCACCGAGCTTCCTGGCCGCGCCCATGACCGCCAGGACCTGGGGCGAGTTCGGCCCGCACCACAGGATCTTCCGGCCTGGCCCGGCCCCCAGGGATAGCAGCAGGTTCGCGACCCGGTTCGACTGCGCCTCAAGCTCGGCGTACGTCCACATGACGACGGTCCCGTCCGGTCTGTCGTCGATGACGCCCGGCTTGTCCGGCTGGCTCTGCGCGTAGATCGAAAGGATGTCGTCCGGCATCGCACCTGTCCCTGGTAAGAAGTCGCGGCCCATGGCCAATGTACGGAACCGGGGCCGGTGGGGCCAGAGGCGTCGGCGAGGTTGACATCGAGCATGGTCCTAGTGATAGTAGTTCCATGACTGAGGCGGGGCCGCGGAAGACCAGCCTGGCGGTCACCGATCCAGACGCGGGAGACAGCCTCGAGGCTCGGATCCAGGCGCTGTTCAGGGAGGCGCACCGCCGCCGGCGGCGGCGCCATCTGGCGTACGCCCTGATCAGCGTGGTATCGGTCATCGCCGTGGTCCTCGGCCTCACCACCAGCTGGACGCGGGACCGGATCCCGCTAGCCCGCCACGGGAACGCCCGGTCGGCCGGCACCGGCGCACCGGGGTTCAGCCTCCCGGCGGCGACGGTGGCCTGGGTGGACTACGGCGGGCAGTTGCACGTGGGCGACGTGGCCACGCTGACCCAGCGCGTCGTCGCCACCGTTCCCGCGCTGGCCGGGGCCGGGCCCGGCTCGCAGGTGCAGGCAGGCGGGCGCCTGTACGCGGGCGGGTCGTCGGTCATCAGGCAGGTCGACATAGCGACCGGGGCGGTCCGGCGCGTGGTGGCCGGCACCGCCGTCTTCGCCTCCGCGGACCGGCGGCAGCTGTACGTCGTCCAGAGCGACACCAGCCTGCTCGAGCTGCCCGCCGGCGGGAGCGGGGCAGCCAGGCGGCTAACCGTCCCGACCGGCTGGTACGTCGACCCCCCGGACCAGGCGGTCGCCAGCGGTGTCGTCGTGGTCTCGCGCCCCGGCGGCCCGGGCGCGCGTCCGTGGAACCTGGCCGTCTGGAATCCTGGCCGCGGGGGCGTCAGGATCATCGGCCGAGGCGGCGCCTTGGTCATGGCCGCCTACACCCCACCCGGCGCCCGGTACAGCCTGCTCGCCTGGCAACCGGCGAGATGCCTGCTCGGCGATTGCCCGATCGAGATCACCAACACCGCGACTATGGCGACCGTTACGGTCGGCAGCCCGCTGCACCACGGGTTTACGACCATCGGGGCCGCCTTCTCACCCGACGGCTCGCGGCTGGCGGTGTTCGCGCGGACGGCCAGCCTGGACCCGCTCCGGGATAACGGTTCTGTGCTGGGGCTCGCCGACACCAGGACCGGAGCCGTCCGGCTGGTCGGCGGGGCCAGCCTGGACACCACCGAGGACGCCGGCTGGGCGCTCTGGCTGCCGGGCGGGACCCGGCTCCTGGCCGGGGCGCTGAACTACAGCTACGCCGTGGACGCGGCCACCGACGCGGCCCGGCCGTTCTTCTTCTTCCCCGGCAATCCCGACCACGACATCATGGACACCCCGGACGTCAACTTTTCCGTCACGCTGGTGGGCTGAAGTGGCTGACGATCTGACGCGCGTAAAAGCCCTCCCAGGGCTCGCCGGGAGCCTCGGCCGTGTACTGCTTGTCGAGGGTGACGAGCAGGTAGATCAGCTCGCTGCGGACGGGCTTCACGCCCAGTAGGTCGGGTAGCTCGGACAGGTTGATCAGCCATTTCGCGTACCAGGAGGCCCAGTCGTCGTCGGCTCCGTCGACGATGCGGAACACGCGATGGTGCGTCTCGCCCGCCTCGTGCAGCAGGTCGCTGATTCGCCCTAGGGTCTCGGTCATCTGGCCAGCTTAGCTATCCACTGATACGCAAGAACCGGCCGGATGCGATCATCAAGACCTATTTACCGAACGAGCGATGTGTTACGTCATGAGACTGAGAGGGCAGACATGACCACGGTGCTTGACCGCTTCCGCCTCGACGACAAGGTCGCGATCGTGACCGGGGCCTCTTCGGGCCTCGGCGTGGCGTTCGCTAAGGCGCTGGCCGAGGCCGGGGCCGATCTCGTGCTTGCGGCGCGGCGCGCGGAGCGTCTCGAAGCGACGCGCGAGATCGTCGAGCGGGCCGGCCGGCGCGCCATTACGGTCGCCGCCGATATGGTCCTGCCGGAGAACGCCACGGCCGTCGTCGAGGTTGCCATCAAGGAGTTCGGGCACGTCGATGTCCTGGTCAACAACGCAGGGAAGGGCACCGCGGTGCCGGCCACGCGCGAGACGCCCGAGCAGTTCCGCGAGGTCATCGACATCAACCTGAACGGCTGCTACTGGATGGCTCAGGCCTGCGGTCGCGTCATGCAGCCGGGCAGCGCGATCATCAACATCGCCAGCGTCGCCGGGCTCGCGAGCGGCGGCCTCCCACAGGCGGCCTATTCGGCGAGCAAGGCCGGCCTGATCGGGCTGACGCGTGACCTCGCCGTCCAGTGGACCGGGCGCAAGGGCATTCGCGTGGTAGGCGTCGCGCCCGGCTACTTCCCGTCGGAGATGACGGACCAGTTTCCCGAGGGGTACATCGAAACCCAGCTACCGCGCGTGCCCGCAGGCCGGGCCGGTGACCCGGAGGAACTCGCGGCCACGGTTGTCTTCCTCGCCAGTCCGGCGGCTGGGTACATCACCGCCACCACGGTGGTCGTGGACGGCGGCCTGACGGCGCTGTGACAGGCGCTTAGGTCAGCTGGCCCGGCGGTAGGCGCGGATCGCCAGCGGCACGAACACCGCAAAGATGACGACCAGCCAGGCGATGCTCTTCAGCAGGTTGGTCTCAATCGGGCCGCCGACGGCCATCGCGCGCATCGTGTCGATGACGTTGGTGACCGGCTGGTTCTTGGCGAACGCCTGCAGCCAGCCCGGCATGGTCGCAATCGGCACGAACGCCGAGCTGATGAAGGTGAGCGGGAAGACCCAGATCAGCCCGAACGCCTGGACCGACTCCTCGTCGCCGATGGCCAGGCCGGTAAACGCGCTGATAGTGCAGATCGCCAGGCCGAACACGGTGGCGAGCAGGACCATCGCCACGGCGGGAAGGAACCCGTTAGAGAAACGGAAGCCGACCGCGTAGCCCACTGCGATGATGACCAGGACCGTGATGAACATCCGCCCGGTGTCGGCGACCAGCCGGCCAGCCAGCACCGCCGAGCGGGCCATGGGCATCGACCGCAGCCGGTCGATCACGCCCTTCTTCAGTTCCTGCGCCAGCGCGATCGCGGTCGCGAACGAGCCGAACGCCACGGTCTGGCCGATGATCCCGGGCATCAGGAAGTCGACGTACCTCCCGCCGGGGACCGGGATCGCGCCGCCGAACACGTAACGGAACAGCACGACGAAGATCACCGGCTGAACGAGCGTGAAGACCAGGTAAGCCGGAACCCTCATCCACACGATCAGGTTGCGCCGGGTGATGGTGAGGGTATCGGTCACCACCCAGCCAAGCCTGACGCGGAGGCTCGGGGTGCCTGCGGAGCCCGAGCCCGCGCGGCCGACGGCGCCCGCGGCCGCGGTCACGACGCGGCCCTCACGGTATCCGCGCGGCCGGCCCGGCGTCGGCCGCGCCTTCGCCCGCCCGGCTGGTCCTCTTCCTCGGCGGCGTGCCCGGTCAGGGTCAGGAACACGTCATCGAGCGAAGGCCGGCGCAGCGCCAGGCCGCGGGTCACGACGCCCGCGCCGTCCAGGCTGCGCACCACGTCGACCAGCGCGTCCGACCCGCGCCCGCCGACGCCGACGCTGATGAGCCCGGTCTCGTAATCGGCGTGCGGCGCGCCTCCGACCAGCGTGGCGATGGCCGCGACGGCATCGGTGATCCGCCCGCGGTCGGGGACCGTGAACTCGACCACGTCCCCGCCGGCCTGGCTCTTCAGCTCCTCGGCCGTGCCCGCGGCGATGACCAGCCCGCGGTCGACGACCACGATCTGATCCGCGAGTTCGTCGGCCTCGTCCAGGTACTGGGTGGTGAGCAGGATTGAGGTTCCGTCCGCCACGAGTGACCGGATGACGTCCCACATGCCCAGCCTCGACCTCGGGTCCAGGCCCGTGGTCGGCTCGTCGAGGAACAGCACTCGCGGCTGGCCAACCAGGCTGGCGGCCAGGTCCAGGCGCCGCTGCATGCCGCCCGAGTAGGTCTTGGCCGCCCGGTCGGCCGCGTCGGCCAGCCCGAACTGCTCGAGCAGCTCGACGGCCCGGCTCCGGGCCGTCGGCCAGCTCAGGTGGTAGAGCCGGCCGACGAGTTCCAGGTTCTCCCGGCCCGTCAGCTCTTCCTGGATGGCCGCCGACTGCCCGGCCAGCCCGATGGACCGGCGGACCGCGGCCGCCTCCCGGACCACGTCGTAACCCTCGACCGTGGCTCGCCCGCCGTCGGGGAGCATCAGCGTGGTCAGGATCCGGACCGCGGTCGTCTTCCCTGCGCCGTTAGGGCCCAGCAAGCCGAGCACCGTCCCTTGCGGCACCGCCAGGTCGATGCCGCGTAGCGCGTGAACCTGCCCGAACGATTTCGTCAGCCCCTCGACCAAGATCGCGGGGCCCCCGTTGGCCTGATACATGCCATCAAAGGTACCGGGGCACGCACCACCGCCCGTTCGGCATAAAAAGTACGCGCACCATCGCGGTGCGGCAGAATCGCGCCAGGACCTCAAGGCGCCAAGGAGAAACGCGCATGCTGCCCGTGGCTGAGCTGCACATTCACATCGAGGGCACGCTCGAACCCGAGCTGCTGGTCCGGCTCGCGGCGCGCAACGACATCCCGCTGCCGACCACGGACGTCGGCGAGTTGCGGGCCAGGTACACCTTCGACAACCTGCAGTCGTTCCTCGACATCCACTACTCGAACCTGCGGGTGCTGCGGGCCGAGCCGGACTTCTACGACCTGGCCAGCGCCTACCTGGCCCGGGCCGCGGCCGCCGGGGTGCGTCGCGCGGAGCTCTTCTTCGACCCGCAGACGCACGTGGCCCACGGGGTGCCCCTGGCCGAGGTGTTCGGCGGGCTGAGCGCCGCCCTGGCCGACGGTGAGCGGGAGCACGGCGTCTCCTCCGCCCTGATCCTGTGCTTCCTCAGGGACCAAGGCGCCGAGGCCGCCGAGGAGACGCTGCGGGCCGCGCTCCCGTTCCGTGACCAGTTCATCGGCGTCGGGCTCGACTCGACCGAAATCGGGTACCCGCCGGCGCTGTTCGGGCGGGTCTATGACATGGCCGCCGCCGAGGGGCTGCGGCGCGTGGCGCACGCGGGGGAGGAGGGCGGCCCCGACTACGTACGCGAGGCGCTCGACATATTGCACGTGGAGCGCGTCGACCACGGCGTCCGGTCCATGGAGGACCCGGGGGTGGTCGCCGAGCTGCGGGACCGGCGGGTCGCGCTCACGGTGTGCCCGCTGTCGAACGTCGCGCTGCGCGTCGTGGACACCCTGGGCGACCACGTGCTGCCCGCCATGCTGGACGCCGGGCTGCTCGCGATGGTGAACAGCGACGACCCCGCCTACTTCGGCGGGTACGTGGACGACAACCTGGCCGCGGTGCGGGCGGCGTTCGGCTGGGGAGACGAGCAGCTCGCCCGGCTGGCGAAGAACTCGTTCGACGCGTGTTTCGCGCCCGAGGCCGACCAGGAGCGATGGAAGGGCGAGGTAGATGCCTGGCTGGGCGCCCGGCGGGCTAGCCGCCGCGCCTGAGGAGGCGAGCGCGTCGAGGAACTTGGCCACGATCGGGCCGCAGGTCGGCCCGCCGTTCCCGTCGGAGTCGACGACCAGCGCGGCGAACGCGATCTTGCCGTTGAAGCCCATCAGCCAGGCGTCGGTCTTGAGCGGGGTCGTCGTCCCGTACTGGGCGGTCCCGGTCTTGGCGTAGGTGCCCGCCGGCAGGCCCTGCCCCGCCGCGGTGCCACTGGCTACCACCGACGCCATCATCTCGTGCAGGGCGCTGACCAGGGCCTGGGGCAGCTGGCTGGTGGCGGCGCTGTCGTCGGGTGCGCCGACGACCAGGCGCGGCGCGCGGACGGTTCCGGTGTCGACGGCCGCGGCGACCATCGCCAGGCCGAGCGGTGACACCAGGACCCGTCCCTGCCCGATCGAGGTGGCCGCCAGGTCCGCCTCATCGGTCGGCTGCGGCACCGAGGCCGCGAACGCCTGGAGCCCGAGCTTCGGCGCCTTGGTCAGCCCGTACATCGCCGCCGCCGCCGGGAGGTCAGGCACCGTCAGGTTTTTCGTGGCCAGCTCGATGAACGCGGTGTTGCACGACTCGGTGAAGGCCTGCAGCACCGTGCTGACCGGCGCCTCGCCTTCGGCATTGTGGAAGACCTCGCCGTCGACCGTGGCCGTGAGCGGGCAGCTGGCCGCCGACCGCGGGGTGAGCCCGTGGGTGATCAGCGCGGTGGACGTGATGACCTTGAACGTCGAGCCGGGCGGCTGGGCGCCGTCGAGGGCTAGGTCGAAGTCGCCCTCGTTGACCGTGACGGCGGCGAGCACACCACCGGTGGAGGCGTCCACCGCGACGAGCGCGGCGGTCTTTTGCTCGCCGGCCAGCGCCGCCTCGGCGGCCATCTGTACCGAGGGGTTGATCGTGGTGGTGACCGCCGTGCCCGGATGCGGCGGGAGCGTGGCCACCGTCGCGACGCTCACCCCGCTGGGGCGCACGACGGACACCGTGGCGCCCGGGGTCCCCGCCAGCTGCTTTTCCGAGGCCCCCTCCAGGCCGGTCTGGCCGACGACGTTCTGCGCGGTGTACGGCGCGCCGAGCTGGCTGAGCTCCTGCGCGGTGATCGGCCCGACCGTGCCGACGATGCCCGCGGTCAGGCCCGGGGTGACGGCGCTGAGCGCGGTCCCCTGCTGGAACACCGTGCCGGGAATGGGGTAGATGGTCGACTGGATCTGGTTGTACCGGTTCCTGGACACCGTGAAGACCGGCTCGAAGTAGGTCGGGTGGCGTTTCGCGGCGGCGAGCGCGTCGCTGGCCTGCGCGGCGGTGGCGCCCACGGAGACCAGCGCGGCCTGTACTGCGGCGGGATCCTTGACCCGCAGGCCCTCCACGCCGATCGTCACCACCTGGCCCTGGGTGGTGAGCGGGGCGCCGCCCACGCCGAGGATCTGCGCGCGGGCCGGCCAGGTGGCGCGCAGCGCCAGCTGGTCACCCTGGCGCAACTGCGGCACGATCGTGGCGGGCGACCACTGGATCAGCCACTTCCCCTGGACCTGCACCAGGTGCAGCGTGGGGTGGATGCTGACGGTGCCCACGCCGGTCAGCGCCAGCGTCTCGGTGAACGGCACGGTCGCCGTCAAGTCCGACTGCGACAGCGTGCCCGCGGTGAAGCTGGCGCTGTGGACGGACAGATCGGCGAACGCCGCTTGGTTCACCGCCGTGAAATCGGCCGGCGGGCTGTCGACCAGCTGCTTCATCACGGCCCAGTTCTGCTGGGACCAGGCCGTGAGGTAGTCGCTGGCGGTCGACTGCGGGGTGGGCCCTGAGCTGCACGCGCTCAGCAGCCCCGTGACCAGCGCCCCGACGCAGGCCGCGGCGGCCACCGGGCGGTGTCGCCGTGCTGGGTGCAAGCCCATGGGCCCCAAGGTTACGCAACTCCCCGGAGCGGCCGACGCCAATTCCGACAGGACTGTTCAAAACGCCGGCGTGGCCCGCTCGTACCGCGGCGTAATGTCGGTGCCCTCCGCTATGGTCCGGGCCATGCTGATGTTGCACACGTCAGACTGGCACCTGGGACGGTCCCTGCACCGGGCCGACCTCCGCCAGGCGCAGGCCGCGTTCCTCGATCACCTGGTCGCCACCGTCCGCGCGGAGCAGGTGGACGTGGTGCTCGTCGCCGGGGACATCTACGACCGCGCGGTGCCGCCGGTGGACGCGGTCGAGCTGTTCGAGGACGCCCTGCTGCGGCTGCACGCGACCGGCGCCGCCATCGTGCTGATCAGCGGCAACCACGACTCCGCGCGCCGACTCGGGTTCGGCAGCCGGCTGCTGGACGAGGCGGGCGTGTACCTGCGCACCCGCGCCAGCGCCCTCGCCGAGCCGGTCCTGCTCGCGGATTGCCATGGGCCCGTCGCCGTCTACGCCGTGCCGTACCTGGAACCGGACGCCGTGGATACCGAGCCACGCGGGCATGCGGGCGTGCTCGGGCACGCGGTCCGCCGCATCCGGGCCGACGCCGACGCCCGCGGCGTGGCGCGGCGGGTGGCCATGGCGCACGGGTGGGTCACCGGCGGGGCGGCCAGCGACTCCGAGCGTGACATCACGGTCGGCGGCGTCGGGCAGGTCCCCGCCGACCTGTTCGACGGGTTCAGCTACGTGGCGCTCGGCCACCTGCACGGCCAGCAGACCATCGCCGGGCACCTGCGTTACAGCGGCTCGCCGCTGCCCTACTCGTTCTCCGAGGCCTCCCACCACAAGGGCAGCTGGCTGGTCGAGCTGGATGGCCACGGGGTGGTGCGCGCCGAGCGGGTGCCCGCGCCCTCGTACCGCAAGCTGAGCGTGCTCCGCGGGCGCCTCGCCGACCTGCTCGGCTCGGCCGCGTACGCCGGGTACGCCGACGACTTCCTGTCCGTTACGCTGACCGACCCGAGCCGCCCCGAGGGCGCGATGGACGCGCTGCGGGCCAGGTTCCCGCACGTCCTGGTGCTCGCGTTCGAGCCGGAGGGCGTTGTACCCGACGGCCGCGGGTACCGGGCCAGGATCGCCGGGCGCGACGATGAGGCGATCGCGGCCGAGTTCGTCCGCCACGTCAGGAACGCCCCGGCCACCGAAGGCGAGCGCCGCCTGCTCGCCTGCGCCTTCGAGGCCGCCCGCGCCGAGGAGACCGAGGAGGCGGAACGGATGGAAGAACCCCTCGGAGCGGAGGTCGCCTGATGCGCCCGCACCGGCTGCGCGTGACGGCGTTCGGCGCGTTCGGTGGCACGGTCGAGGTCAGCTTCGATGACCTCGCGATCGGGGGGCTCTTCCTGCTGCACGGCGAGACGGGCGCGGGCAAGACCACGCTGCTGGACGCCATCGGCTTCGCCCTGTACGGCCGGGTCCCGGGGGAGCGGGGCAAGGCCCGGCGGCTGCGTTCGGATCACGCCCCGGTGGGCACCCGGACCGAGGTACTGCTGGAGGCGACCATCGGCGGCCGGCGGGTGCGGATCACCCGCAGGCCGGAGCAGGACAGGCCGAAGCTCCGGGGCGGCGGGACCACCACCGAGCAGGCCAAGGTTCTCCTCGAGGAGGCGTGCGGCGCGTCCTGGCGTGCAGTCTCCACCCGGGCGGGGGAGGCGGACGAGGAGATCAGGGACCTGATGGGCATGTCCGCCGAGCAGTTCTTCCAGGTCGTACTCCTCCCGCAGGGGAAGTTCGCGGACTTCCTGCACGCCGACGCCGGCGACCGGGCCCGGTTGCTGCAGCGGCTGTTCGGCACGGACCGGTTCCGGGCGGTCGAGGAGTGGCTCGCCGAGCGGCGCCGGGCCACGGCCCGCGAGGTGGACGAGGCCGAGGGCTCCATCAGGGAGCTAGTCGCCCGCGTCGCCCAGGTCGCTCAGGTCACCGGACCCGAAGGACAGCCGGATCCGGTGCCCGCTCCTCGCCCGGGCGAGCCCGGATTGCCCGACCACCGCTGCGGCGAGCCTTCGCAACCCGATCCGGGCTGGGCCTCGCAGCTGGCCGAGACCGCCATGGCCGATGCGGCTGCCTGCGCCGATCAGGTCCGCGCCCACCGCTCCGCGCTCGACCAGGCGCAGGACCGGCTGCGCGTCGCGGAGCGCCTGGCCGACCGCCAGCGCCGCCGCACCGAGGCGCTGCGGACTCGTGACCAGATCGACCAGGATGAGCCCGGTGTCGAGGAACTGAGAGGCGAACTCGCCGCGGCCCTGCGGGGCGCCGAGGTGACCCCCGCGCTTGACCAGGCCGAGCGGACCGCTGCCGCGCTGGCCGACGCCCGCGACGCCGAGACCCGGGCCCGGGCCGCCGTGGCCCTGCTACCGAACGCCCGTCCCCAGGCCACCGCCGCCGAACTGCGTGCCGACGCCCAGCGGCACGTCACGAACTCCGGTCGGCTGGACGGCCTGCGGTCCCTGGCCGAGCAGGCGGCGCAAGAGGACGAGACCGCCGCCTCCGCCCGGGCCGCCGCAGCCGCGGCAGCCGCGAGGATCGAGGCGGCCGAGGGGGAAGCCGTCGCCCGGCGCGAGCAGCGCCCCGGGCTCAGCCTCCGGCGCGACCAGGCCCGCGAGGCGGCCGAACGACTCCCCGCCGCTGCGGCCGAGGCCGACCGCCACGAGCGGGCTGCGGCCGACATGGCCTCGCTGCTCCAGGCGCGAGCCGACAAGGCCGACCAGTCGCAGGCCTACATCACCGCGAAAATCGAGCACGCCGGCCTGATGAACGAGGCCGCCAGGCTCCGGCTGGCGCGCATCGACGGCATGCGCGCCGAGCTCGCCGCCGCCCTCGTCAACGGCACCCCATGCCCCGTCTGCGGTTCGCTCGAACATCCGGAGCTGTGTGAGATTCAGGGCGAGCGCGTGACCCGCGAGCAGGAGGAGGCCGCCGACGCCGAGGCCGCCGACGCGGGGGAACGGGCCGAGACGATCGGGGCCAAGCTAGGTGCCGCCCTCGAGCGCGTCACCGATCTCACGGCCCGGCTCCAAGCGGCCGGGTTCACGGTCGCCGCTGACCAGGCGTCGCTGGAGGCCGACGCGCGGAGGCTCGCCGCCACGGCACGCGAACTGAAGGCCGAAGCCGGTCGGCTGGCCGCCCTGCGCCTGCCCGACGCGCAGGCCGCTCTCGAGGACCTCGACCAGTCGATCATCCAGGCCGATCAGCGCCTGGTCGAACTGACCGACCAGCACCAAGCCGAGCTCCGCCGGGCCGCCGACGCCGACCAGCGGGCCGCGCGGCACCGTGACTCACTCGCGGCCCAGCTCGACGGCGCCCCCGACTTGGACACCGCGCTGGCCCGCGAACGCGCGGCGGCCGGCGCGCTGGCGGACGCCGCCGACGCGGCCGAGGCGGCCGAACGCGCCCGGGCCGACGCCGGGCAAGCCGCCGACCAGGCCGCCCGGGCCGCCGCCGACGCCGGATTCCAGGACCTCGACGCGGCCCGCCGGGCGCGGCGACCTGCTGAGTGGCGGGCGACCGCGGACCAGCGCATCCGCGACCACGAGGCCCGGGCGAACGCCGTAGCCGAACTGCTCGCCCACCCCGATCTCGACGTCGCCCTCGACCCGGCCGCCGACGTGGCCGGGGCGTCGGTCGCGGTGGAAGCGGCGCGCACCGCCCACGACGCGGCGGTTACCGCGCAGGGCCTCGCCCGGGACAAGGCCGACCAGCTGGCGCTCCTCGCCCCTGACCTAGCCCGTCACATCGACGCGCTGCGCCCCCTCAGTGCCCAAGCCGACGAGGCCCGCAGGCTCGCCGACCTCGCGGCCGGGCAGGGCGCGAACACGCTGCGGATGACCCTGTCCTCCTTCGTGCTCGCCGCCCGGCTGGAGGAGGTCGCGGCGGCGGCCAGCCAGCGGCTGCTGCGGATGACCTCCGGCCGCTATTCGCTCGTGCACACCGACGCCCGCCGGGGCGCGGGCCGCTCCGGGCTTGGGCTATGTGCCCAGGACGCGTGGACCGGCGTAGACCGCGACACCAGCACGCTGTCCGGCGGTGAGACGTTCCTGGCGGCCCTGGCCCTGGCCCTCGGCCTCGCCGACGTCGTCACCGCCGAGGCGGGCGGCACCCGGATCGAGGCGCTGTTCGTCGACGAGGGCTTCGGCAGCCTGGACGAGGACACCCTGGAGGAGGTCATGACCGTGCTGGACGGCCTGCGCGAGGGAGGCCGGATGGTCGGCATCGTCAGCCACGTCCCCGAGCTGAGGCAGCGCATCCCCGCCCAGATCCGGGTGCACAAGGGTCGCGGCGGCAGCCATCTGACCGTGCGTGCCCATTAATTTCCCAAGACGTCATATGTCGGACAAGAGGCTCATGACGTCTATTTCCTCCACAAGACTATTTATAACGATACGATG
Source organism: uncultured Actinomycetes bacterium (assembly GCA_963795795.1). Classification (GTDB taxonomy): domain Bacteria; phylum Actinomycetota; class Actinomycetes; order Streptosporangiales; family Streptosporangiaceae; genus Palsa-504. The sequence goes on from CAWCJS010000019.1 coordinate 75,400, forward strand.
ACTCACGGGTTTCAGCGCGGACGCAGATCGTCGCGAAAGTCGGTACCGACCCCTCGTCGCGGGACCGGCCCGCGGTTTACGATCGGAAACTGCCAGTCAAGAATTGGAAAAGTCCTCTGAGCGAACGGCTGTGGCGGGACGGACGTATGTGTCAGAGGTGGCGAACAGGTAGGAATTCGTCATGACCAGAGATCTCGATGTTCGGCGCATCGTGGTCGGTGTCGATGGCTCAGCGGAGTCGGTGGCTGCCCTGAGATGGGCCTGCAGGGAAGCCAGCCTCAGCGCCGCGGAGGTCCACGCGGTGCTCGCCTTGGAGGCTGCGTGTCACCGGGTAGCAAGTTACGCAGCCCCGGCCCCGAGGCAGATCAGCGGGAGCTGGGGCGCCGCCCGAGAGGTCCTGCGCGAGGCGGTCAGCGAGGCGGCCAGCCTGTATCCCGGCGTGAGCGTGCGCACCGAGATCACCGAGGGTCTCGCGGCGCGCGTTCTGCTCGACCACGCGGCGCACGCCGACATGCTGGTCCTCGGGCAGGTATCACACGGCCCCGATCTGTACCGCGGGGCGGGCCCCGTCATCCGGGCGTGCCTGCGCGCCGCCCCGTGCCCGGTCGTCATCATTTCCTCGACCGACGCGGCCGGAGCGCCGGCGCAGGACCGCGACGACCTCGTACCCGCCTCACGGCAGCTAGAGGGCTCCGGCGCCGCCAGGTAACGGCGCCCCATCGCCCGGGTCCCGTCTCGTGGTGGCCCGATAACCTCGCCGTCATGGCGTCCACTATTACCGTGTGGCTTCCCGCTGCCGATTCGGCTGAGCTGATGGGCGGTCTGCCCGACGGGATGGCCGCCGACGTCTGGACCGGCGGCGAGCAGCTGCCGGACTCGTCCGGCGAGGTCGAGGTCCTGGTGATGCCGTTCGGCGTGCCGAGTTCCCGGCTGGCCGTGCTGGCCACGCTGCCCAGGTTGCGGCTGATCCAGCTCATGTCGGCGGGCGCCGAGCGCGTCATCCCGTACCTCCCGGCCGGGGTCACCCTCTGCAATGCCCGCGGCGCGCCCGACGCCGCGGTGGCCGAGTGGATCGTAGCCGCCATCCTGGCCCAGGTGCGAGGGCTGCCCGCGTTCCTGGCGGCGCAGCAGCGGGGCGCCTGGAAGTTCGCGGAGGCGCCGTCCCTGGCCGGGCAGACCGTCCTGATCGTGGGCTACGGCTCGATCGGCGAGGCCACCGAGCGCGTGCTGACCCCGTTCGGCGTCACCGTCGAGCGCGTCGCGCGCCACTCGCGCCCCGGCGTGGCGGGTGTCGACGACCTGCCGGTCATGCTGCCGCGGGCGGACGTCGTGGTCCTGCTCGTCCCGGTCACCCCGGACACCGTCGCCCTGGCCGACGCGCGGTTCCTCGGCCTGATGCGCGACGGCGCGCTGCTCGTCAACGCGGCCCGCGGCCCGATCGTCGACACCGCCGCGCTGCTCGCCGAGCTCCAGTCAGGCCGGCTGCGCGCCGCGCTCGACGTCACCGATCCCGAACCCCTCCCGGCCGGGCACCCGCTCTGGTCGGCGCCGGGCCTGCTGCTCACGCCCCACGTGGCCGGGGCAACCACGCAGACCATCCCGAACGCCCTGGTCATCGTCCGCGACCAGCTGGCCCGCTACGCCGCGGGCCAGCCCCTCCGCAACGTGATCGGACCGGAAGGGTACTAACCGCACCCATGTCACCAGATAATGGCCAGCACCCCCGACGGTGCCTTCCGGAGCGGGACCAGCTTGCCGCCGGAGATCCAGCCGAACCCCTCTGGATCGTTCCAGAGCAACCAGTGCTGTGCCGGGCCATCGGTGGAAAGCACGGGAACAAGCCCCACGTATGAGCCGACCGAGGGGGCCGAGCGGTACAAGATGCCGCTCGGCTGCCCGGTGGCCAAGGAGAGCTGCAGCACCAGCAGGCGGTACCAGGGCTCTGCGGGATGGCTCGGGAGCGGCGGCACAGCAGTCTCCGCTACCGCGGTCAGGGTGGATCCGTCGGAGCTGATGAGCGCGGTGTACAGGCAGACGGTGCAGCGGGCGCCCTGGCTGAACAGCAGGTGGCTGTGAGCTTGCAGTGAACCGCCAGAGCTGGTCGCGTCCAAGGCCAGGACAGCCAGGTCGGGAGATCCTTCCTCCGGTTGCCACAGATAGTCGACGACC
>CAWCJS010000020.1:0-134636 GCA_963795795.1 uncultured Actinomycetes bacterium
ATCCGAGCTGGCCACCCCGGGCAGCGCGATCGAGGCGATTATCGTGCCGCCGGGGAGCGATAGGTGCAGCAGGCGGTTCCCGCCGACCACCCATAGTCCACCGCCTGCGACCACGAGAACCTGCGAAGCCCAGTGTGGCGCACCGCCGGTCTCGACCTGCCACCGCCCGGTCAGCTGGAGGGTGTCCGGATTCAGTCTCAGCAGCACCGTGGCGCCCGGAGTCGAGTAGCTCGCGGTCGCCACCCACAGCGCGCCCGCGGCCATAATGGCCTGCTCGAACGCCGCGCCGAGGTACCGTGCCGCCTCGACCCGGCCGGTCGCCGCATCGACCCGGGCCAGTTCGGACTGCACCACGCCCCCCGGCCGTGACACCTGCCACGCGACGTACAGCCCGGCCGCCGTGGCGGTGACCTGCGGCATCAGCAACGGCCGCCCGAATACTCCGGCCACGCCCGGCGGCGAAGACACAGCCGCCGGATGGCTGGCGGATGCAGGCGCCGCCGGGGCTGACGGTGACGCCGGGATGCTGCCCGGTGAAGCGAGGAGAGCCCCGACAAGAACGCCTGCCGCCGCCGAGGCGGCCAGCACGGCCACGGATCGAACCGGCTTACCGCGCCCAGCCGGAGATCCCGGCACGTCGAGGGCGGCCCGGAAACGGCGCATCACGCTTACTACGACGGCGCACAGGTGTCCCGAGTTGCGGTGACATCCCCGATGAGGCTTCAGGGCTCCCACCACCGCCCGTTCGGGATGAATCAAAGTCATTTTCCCGAACGAACCTTGGTGCTTCCCCCGAACACGCGAGGGCCTATCCGATCGCGGCCGGACGCTCCCGACGGGCGCCGAAGATAGTGTCCAGCGCAGTCACCCCCGGCGCATCCGCGTGGCTTGCTCATGGATGACGGCCAGGACCCGGGCATCCCCTGGCGTCGTCGCGATGGCGGCGAGGACCTGATCGAGGGTCTGGGTCACGACCGCTGACGCGGCGCGCTGCCGGATACCCCACGTGACCGCTTCGTCGATCAGGTTGGCTGCGGTCACCTTGCGGATGTCGACCTGTCCGCCGACTCGCTGGGCTAGGTGCGTATCCGCCTGCATCGGCTGCCCCGTGCTGTCGGTTAGTTGGAGGGCGATGGTCGAGAGCACGTCATAGAGCGGGGCGAGCCTGATGGCCGGGTCGCCCGGCTCGTGCAGCACGGAGAAGTTCTTGGCGTGCGCGTCCGCGTTGCCGACGGCCATGTTGAACGTCGTGCGGCGCAGCAGGTTGGTTACGTCGCCGGGATCGCCGAAGTTCCTGATGACGGCGGTGAAGTTACGCAGCGCCGGTCCGCCCTGTTCCTCGTACTTCAGCGCGGGAGGCACGGCAGTCGCCTGGCAGCCGTCCTCCTGGTGCACCCGGACCGGAATGTCCCCGGCAGGTGCGTCCTGCCGGTCGTAGCGCTTGACCGCCAAGACGGGGAGACCGGCGACGTCGACCAACTCTGCCTCGGGCACCGACAGCCCGCAGGCCGCGGCGAGCCGCAGGCACGTGGCCTCGTTCGCGGCCATCGCGAGCGGGCCGTCGGGCTTGAGGATCCACGTGGAGGGGGCGTCCCCGTACGGGAGCTGCCAGGTGCCGTCTCCGGATCGGCCCAGCAGCGCCTTGCGCTGGAAGCCGGCCAGCGACGGGCGGAAGCCGCGCTCCGGCGCAGCGCCGAGGGGCGCGACATCGAGGTTCGCGATCACTCGCAGCAAGTCGCCGGGCGCCATGGGGGAGTATCCGCTGCTGCCCGTGCCGGCTGCCCGCTCCCCGTCGGGAAGCACCATGATCGCGCCTGCGCAGTCATGGCCAAAGGCCCGGAGGATGCCGTAGGTATCCACTGGGCGGACCCCGGCCAGCGCCGCCATCCGCTGGAGAGCAGGTCCCTCGGGCAGTATGTTCTCGAAGAAGTCCAGGCCGCGCGCGTCCCGCGGGCCGGTCGGGGAGCCGATCGGCAGCCCGACGGACAAAGCGGGGCTGCCGAGGCCCCACCGCTCGATCCCCTCGGGGCGCCACTCGAGCCGGATCCGGAATTCCGGCCCGGGAATCAGTACCGCGACCGGTGTGTCATAGAGCCACGCCACGAGCCGGTCAGCCACGTTGCTCCCTCCGGCGGACGACGACCTCACAGCCGACGAAGCGCAGCAGCCGCAGCGCGTGCGTCAGCGACCTGCCGAACTTGCCTCCTTCCAGCGACGACAGGTACGGCTGCCCGATACCCATGGCCTCGGCCGCAGCTGTCTGCGGCACCCCGGCCACGGTCCTGAAGTGCTTCAGCGCAGCGCCCAGATCTCGCGCGGTAATCACGAGATACTCGTCGTCCGGTATTGCCATACACCAATAATACCGCACTATTAGTATATGGCAATATCACTAAAGGGTGATAGCGGGGAACGCCAAGTGCCGCCGCCGCGGCAGCAGCTCGGGCAGGAACCACTTGACGGTAGCCGAGGTCGGCACGGCGACCGGGTTGGCGGTCGTGATCTCCCACACGGCTACCGCGCGCAGCCGGGACTGCACCACTGCCCGGTCGCCTTTGGCGCCATCCGCGACGCCCGCGCCCTCGGCCTGCTCATCGAGGAGATCAACGCAACCCCGCCCCGCATGCCCGGCGACACCCGGCCCATTACCTACCAGCTCGCGGCGCACCGACTTCCGGAGGTCTGAGCCTCGACCGCCGCGTTTACCCGCGTAGACGGTAGTTTGGTCTTTGCAAGGCACCCAAGGGGGGGTTATGAGCATGCCGACCTACGTATCTCTGATCCACTGGACCGACCAGGGCATTAAGAACTACAAGGACTCGCCGAGTCGCGTGGCGGATGTCACCAAGCTCGCCGAGAGCTCAGGCGGCCGGGTACGCGAACTGGCTCTGGACGGTCGGCGAGTACGACATCGTTAAGGTCGTCGAGTTCCCCGACGATGAGACAGCGACGGCGGCCCTGCTTCAGGTAGGGTCTCTCGGCACCGCCCGCGCGAACACGATGCGGGCCTTCAGCGCCGACGAGATGACCACCATCATCGGGCAGGCGGGCTAACCGCGGCTCCGTCACATCCCAGGCTCCGGCACCCGACTCCCGGTCCACGGCGGCGCCTTGGCCGCCCGGCCTTGCGAGAGGATTGGGATCAGAGCCCCTTCCAGCATGCCGACGGCCGTGCGGCACGCAGGCCAGCATGATCCACAGGTAGACAAGCTGGCGTGACAACAGAGCGGCCAAAGAATGAGGAGGGGAAGAAAGACTTGAAACGCACCATGTTCATCGCGCCAGCATCAGTGCTGGCTCTTGCTGCAACGCTTTCAGCGTGCAGCTCGTCATCACCGCCTGCCACAGCACCGCAGGCAACGACTGCAGCCGCTCCCACGCCCGCAGCTACACTGCCACCAGCGTCAGCGATCAGCAGCACGCCGACCACCACTCCGGTAGGGACATGGAGTGCGGTCTCCACCTCAGACCCCGCCGACGTGTACGGCCAGTACTCCATCACCGAATCGGGCGGGCAGTACATCCTGACCACGAGCACCCCGCTGAAGCTTGCAGGCGGCCTGCCGAACGGATGCTCCCTGCCTCCGGGCACTCAGGAAGCAACGTTCTCCGCAGTCCCCTCGGATTTGCCCGCTGCTCCCATTTACTCGGGAACCGAGAAGTACTGGTACGCGAATACCTGCACGTTCTCCAACACGAACCCGGCCACGATGGAGCAGCTTTCCGCGGACAAGATGGTGATGACGGGCGCGATCACCCTCATAAGGATCTCAAGCACGCCCGTGTCCGTGCCTGCCGCATCCTCCGCTGCTCCCGCGACGGCGGCTCCTGTCACGACCATCCCGGCGACGGCAGCCGGTGCCATGCTGTGGTGCGGGCAGGTGGCGTACGGCTCAAGGCCCGTTACCATCACTCCGCTGTCGGCGTGGCTCTCCGCCGCTGGCGGCTATCCGACGATCCAGACGCTGGAAGGCACCCTCCACGCTATCCAGGCTCCAGGCACCCCTCAGGCGACGCTCCATGCCCTCGCCGTGTCGCTGTGCTCCGATGTCCGGGGTTCGGAGGCGACCCTGCCGCCAGTTGGCATCGCTCCCTTCGACAAGGCGATGAACGACTTCCTCCAGGCGTCGGTGCTGCTCCGCACGAGCACCAACGGCACCGGCTCCGCTGGCTCGTACCTCCAGGAGGGCACTGTGGCGCTGGATGCTCTCCTTGCCGCAGTAGGAAAGCCCCCTAGCTGACTCACCCGTACCCGACCGGGAGCGGACGGAAAGGCATGCACAGAATCCCAGATCCCGGAGGTACCGCCCGATTAGCCGCTTAGAACGGTGCTGACCAGACTCGCCTATCACAGTCCTCTTTCCAGGCCGCTCGCGAGCTGGCTATCGGCTCGGAAGCGATCGCGGTAGCCCGAACCAGGTGAGGACGCTGGTCTCGAACCTGGTCAAGGCGCAGATCCGGTCGCCACTGATGGCAATGACGTAAAGGCCTACTCCGTGGCTGACGCCGTTCGGGGCGCGCACGTAGGCCCCGAACGCCGGCTGGCCGTTGGCTCGCGTCGGCACGAGGTCGAACCTGCGGCCCCCGCCCAACAGGACGGCACAGAAGCGGGCCACGACGTCCCGGCCTTCGTACTCGAAGGGCATCGGCGGCATCGACATGAACACGTCGTCGGTCAGCAGGGCCACCAGCGCGTCGAGATCGGCGGACTCCCAGGCGCGGACGAACTTCGCCACGAGCGCATCCTCGGCGGGTGAGCCGCCGGCGGGAGGCGGTTCGCGGTCGGCGGCTGGCGGCTGCTGACGCTGCAGGCTGGCGCGGGCCCGTTTGAGGGCGCTGGTGACCGATTCGACGGTCGCGTCCAGCATGCCGGCCACCTCGCTGGCGTGGAATCCGAGGACGTCGCGCAAGATGAGCACGGCAAGCTGGCGGGGCGGCAGGACCTGCAGGGCGGTCACGAAGGCCAGGGAGATGGCTTCGGTCTGCTCGTAGCGGGCCTCCGGGCCCGGCGGCACATCGATCGCCCCCTCCAAGAGGGCGTCGGGGAACGGCTGCAGCCACACGACCTCGCCCAGCCGGGTTGGCTCGGGCGGTTCAACCCCCGGGACGTCCCACTCCCTGGCGGGGCGCCGGCCGATCGCGCGGCGCGCATCGAGGCACCGGTTGGTAGCGATCCGGTAGAGCCAGGTGCGCAGTGAGGCCCGCCCCTCGAATCCGCTCAGGCCTTGCCAGGCCGACAGCAGGGTGTTCTGGAGGGCGTCCTCGGCATCGGCGAAGGATCCGAGCATCCGGTAGCAGTGCACCTGCAGTTCCCGGAGGTGCGGCTCGGTCAGCTCCCGGAACGCGTCACCGTCCCCGGCCTGCGCCCTGGCGATCAGGTCGGCGGCCACCACCATCGCGTCACCTTCTTCCCGCACCTTTCCGCGCCTCCATCGGGTACAGACGTCGGCCGAGTGGCGAACTGGGCGGTTGGCGCGCGCCCACTTTCCCGGAGCAGCGGCGCCTACATCATCGACAACGCCAACCAGAACGGGAACCACCATGGGAAAGATCGTGATCAGCACGAACGCCACGTTCGACGGAGTCGTCCAGGACCCGGACGGTGCGGAGGGCTTCAGGCTGGGCGGCTGGTTCGGCCAGTTCGGGGGCAAGGACCTCGAAGAGTGGGCCAAGGTCGAGTTCGAGGAGGCGCTGGGCACCGAGGCCCTGCTGCTGGGCCGGCGCAGCGACGAGTGGTTCGCCGTGCGGTGGCTATCCAAGAGCGGCGAGTGGGCGGACCGGTTGAACAGCCTGCCCAAGTACGTCGTGTCCTCGACCCTCCAAGAGCCCAAATGGAGCAACTCGACGGTCCTGAGGGGTGACGTCGTTAGCGAGGTCTCGAAGCTGAAGCACGAGCTATCGGGGGATATCGTCGTCTACGCCAGCTATCAGCTCGGGCGCACGCTGATCGAGCACGACCTCGTCGATGAGCTGCGGCTGTTCGTCTACCCGGTCGTGCTCGGGGCCGGCGAGCGCCTCTTCGGCGAGACCAGCGACAAGAAACCCATGCGCCTCGTCGACGCCAAGACCGTCGGTGACGGCCTCGTCTTCCTCACCTACAAGTTCGTCCGAGACGCCTAGGGGGCGCCGCGTCATGCCGGAGGCTTAGGGCGGTACTCGCAGACCACCAGGCGCGAGTCCAGGACGGTGGTGCTGGCCAGGCTGAGGCTGGTCTCCGGGTAGCCGGCGAAGACTGGCTCCTGGCCAGCCTGCCCCAGCACGTGCGGGAACACCACCAGGCGGAGCCGGTCGACGAGGCCAGCTGCCATCAGGTGGCGCACCAGGGTGATGCTGCCGATAATGCGCAGCGGGTCACCGGGCTGGGCCTTGAGCGCACGGATCTCCTCGGTCGGTCCGCGCGTGGCCAGCTTGGCGTTGGCCCAGGTGAGCGGCTCGGCCACAGTGGTGGAGAACACCAGCTTGGGGAGGCCGTTCATCTGCTCGGCGAGCGGGCCAGGGGAGGATGGCCAGGACGACGCCATGATCTCGTAGGTGACCCGGCCCATGATCATGATCTGCGGCTCGTCCAGGACCTTCTGGGCGTACGCGGCGAACTCCGGGCCGAAGTAGCCGAACGTCCAGGACTGGCCGCCGTCGGCTCCGGCGGCGTAACCGTCCAGCGACACAAACATGTCCGCGGTGAGTTCCCGCATCGCCATCCTCCTCGGTAGTGCCGGCCTGCAGGTCCAGCAGTAAGAACTGGACTGTCCAGTACTCTAGCTTCAATTGTACTGGACTGTCCAGTACTATTCGCTTATGAGCGAGACGATTACGGCCAGCACGCCAGCCCACGGCGGGCAGACCCGGACGGCACGCAAGCGCCAGGCGATCCTGGACGCGGCCACCACCTTGTTCCTGCGCGACGGCTACCTGGCCACCAGCATGGACCAGATCGCGGCAGCGGCCTCGGTGTCGAAACAGACCGTCTACAAGCAGTTCGCCGACAAGCAGAGCCTGTTCCGCGAGATCGTAACCGGCACCGTCGCCCAGGTCAGCGACCCCGTCGCCGAGCAGGTCGCCAGCCTGCGCGACAGCACCGACCTGGAGGCCGGCCTGCGCGGCCTGGCCCGCGCACTGCTCGCCCAGGTGATCCAGCCCCGGATGATGCAGCTACGCCGCCTGGTGATCGGCGAAGCGGGCCGCTTCCCGGAACTGGGCCGCCTGTTCTACGACAGCGGCCCCGGGCGCACCATCGCCGCCCTGGCCGCCGCCTTTGAAGGCCTCGCTGCCCGCGGCGCGCTGCGGCTGGAGGACCCACTGCTAGCCGCCGAGCACTTCAACTGGCTGGTCATGTCGACCCCGCTCAACCGGGTCATGCTGTGCGGCGATGCCGAACTGCCCGCCCAAGCCGACCTCGACCACTACGCCGACGCCGGAGCCCGGGCCTTTCTCGCCGCCTACGGATAGTTCTTGGCCTTTGGCCCGTTCTTAAGCCCGCGCCTAGCGCACCGCGAAGTCGCCTGGCGTGGCGCGCATGGGCGCGCTGCCCTAGGGTTTGGGCATGGCGGACCCGGAATCCGGCACGGACGGCCCGATCGACCTGCCTGCCACCGTGGTGGGCGGGGAACTCCGCGCATCACACTCGGACCGGGACCAGGTGGTGGAACTGCTGCGGGTAGCCGCCGGGGACGGCCGGCTGTCCCCGGAGGAGCTGGACGACCGCCTGGAACGCGCGCTGACCGCCAGGACCTACGCCGAGCTCGCGGCGCTGACGACCGACCTGCCGGCCACGCCGGGTGCTGTCGTGCCGTCTGGCGCGGGCGCGGTGAGCGTCACGCCGAAGGATCTGGTCCGGATCCACGTCCACGGCAGCGGCGTCCGCCGAGATGGCCGCTGGGTGGTGCCGAAGGAACTAGACGTCAAGGTGAAAGGCGGCGCCGTGACGCTGGACTTCACCGAGGCGGTGATCACGCAGCCACTGCTGCGCATCACCGCCGAGGTGAATGGCGGGGAGCTCAGGCTGATCACTACGCCGGGCATCGCGGTGGACGCCGGTGACCTATCAGTGCACGGCGGGAGCGTTACGCTGCCCGAGCCGCCTGGTCCTGGCGTCCCCGTCTACCTGCGCGTCGAGATCGCAGGGTCGGTTCGCGGCGCAGCCATCACCGCCGGGCCACCCCCTCCGCCCCGCCGGCCGCGACGCACGTTCTGGCAATGGCTGCGCCGCGCCCCGCGTCCCCCCGCCATCGCCGCCTAGCGCGTGCGACGCCAGCCGATGCCCGCCTCGAGTCAGCGACGGTAATCGGTGTTCGTCCGAAGACGTCGGCAGCCGCGAGCAGCGCCCGCCAGGGCCGTTGCCCCGCTTCACGGCCCGCCGCGTCCGGTCCAGTCGGCCGCGCACCCGTCGGCTCCACGACTGATCAGCTGGACCGCGCTGGCGCTGCTGACCGTGGGATCGGTCGGGAACCTCGGGTCGGCTCCGCCGCTGGCCGTCCTCGGGCTCGCCTCGGTCTTCCTGTACGTGCTTCCCGCGCTCGTGTTCTTGGTGCCGGTGTCGCTGGTCGCCGCGGAGCTGGCCTCCGGCTGGCCGGGCGGCGTCTACCACTGGGTGGAAGAGGGCATCTCCGCCCCGATGGGGCTGCTGGCGGTGTGGTGCGAGTTCGCCCAGACGATCTTCTTTTACCCGGCCTTGCTCGCCTATGTCGCCAGCACGCTCGCCTACGTCGTCGATCCGGGCCTGGCCGGCAACGGTGTCTACAACGCCGTCATCATCATCGTCTTGTTCTGGGGCGGCGTCCTGGTGTGCTCACGCGGGTCGGGGCTCGTGGCCAGGCTCGGATCGGGCGGAACCCTGCTGGGGACGCTGATCCCGGGAGCGCTCATCGTCGCCCTCGGCATCGCATACCTGGTCCAGGGACACCACCCGGCCGCGCCGATGACGGCCCGCCATCTCCTGCCGGCGTGGACGGGGCTGGCCAGCATCGTGCTGGTCGTCAACAGCTTCTTCACCTACGCCGGCGTCGAAGTCAACGCCGTGCACGTCAACGAACTCCGGAACCCGGCCCGCGAGTATCCGAAGTCCATCTTCCTGGCCATGGCGCTGGTCCTAGCGGTCTTCATCTTCCCGACACTGGCGATCTCCTGGGTCATCCCCTCGGCTCAGATCAGCTTCACCGCAGGCGTGATGCAGGCCTTCAACAGCCTGTTCACCCACTTCGGGGTCGGGTTCGCGGTGCCGCTGATCGCGATCGCCCTGGCGATCGGGGCGCTCGCCGGGATGATCACCTGGCTGGACGGCCCGTCGGAGGGGTTGCTGAGGATCGGGCGCGAGCGGGGGTTCCTCCCGCCCTACTTCCAGCAGGTCAACCGGCAGGGCATCGAGGTGCGCATTCTCTCCGCGCAGGGCGTCGTGATCACGCTCATCGCCCTGCTGTACGCGTTCATCCCGAGCGTCTCGCACGCCTACTGGATCTTCGCCGTGATGGCCACGCAGGTGTACATGATCATGTACGTGCTGATGTTCATCGCGGCGATCAGGCTGCGCCGTTCGCAACCGGATCAGCCGCGCAGCTACCGAGCCCCGGCCCTGGGCCTGCTGTGCCTGGTCGGCGCCGTCTCGTCCGTGGCCGCGCTCGTGATCGGGTTCATCCCTCCGTCGCAGTTCGGCCACTTGAACCCGCTCACGTACGCCGTCCTGATCCTGGCCGGGATCGTCGCCGTCGGGATCCTCCCGCCGCTGCTGATGGACCGGCTCCGCAAGCCCGGGTGGCAGGCAGCGGGCGACGGATCAGCCCCCCAGCAGGCTCAATAACGACCGCCTAGGCCAGCGTCACGCCGGAAGCTTCGGGCGGGACTCGCAGACCACCAGGCTCGAGTCCAGGACAGTAGTGCTGGCCAGGCGGCCCCGGGCGCACCATCGCCACCCTGGCCGCTACCTTCGAAGTCCTTGCTGCCCGCGGCGCGCTGCGGCTGGAGGACCCGCGGCTAGCCGCCGAGCACTTCAACTGGCTGGTCATGTCGACCCCGCTCAACCGGGTAATGCTCTGCGGCGATGCCGAGCTGCCCGCCCAAGCCGACCTCGACCGCTATGCCGACGCCGGAGCCCAGGCCTTTCTCGCCGCCTACGAGGCAAGGTGACGGCCCCGGCCGCGGGCCGCCGCTGCGGCAGGCCGGGCCGGGGCCGATCCGGGTGCGGATGTCACGGCTGGTAGCTGAGGCCCTCCAGGGACACGAAGGACAGGTCGGTGGCCAGCGGCAGCCTGGGGTCGATGAGGTTAATCTGGCCGGCCGGGGTGATGACCAGGTCGGCATAGGTGCCGGCGAAGGTGTGGGTGATCAGGTACACATCGCGGTGCGGGCGGAAGCCGACGGGCACCGTGCCGACCGTGTTCGCGCCGGTCCCGCCGGCGGAGGTCCGGGCGACCGCGCCGGAGAGGTATACGGTGCCCTCCGCGTCGAAACCGATCTCTGGCCGGAGGGTGCCGAACGCGGTGGTGCCCGAGTAGTTCGCCGTGTTCACCGGGAGCGGCTCCTTGCTGATTCCCTCGACGCCGGCCTGGGGATAGCTGATGTCCTCCAGCGACACGAACCGGTAGTCCTGCCCGGCCGGGCTGCGCGCGCCGATCAGGGTGATCTGGCCGGTCGACGCCGAGATCCCCAGGTCCGCGTAGGTGCCGGCGAAGGTGTGGGTGACCATGAACACGTTGCGGTTCGGCCGGAACGCCGGCGGCAGCGTCCCGAGCACGTCCGCGCCGGTGCCCTGGCCCGACGTCTGGGTCACCGCGCCTTCCAGGTGCACGACGCCCGATCCGTCGACCCACGCGCTCGGCGCCGTCGCGCCGAACCCGGCGTTGCCTGACCAGTTCGCCGTGTTCACCGGCAGCCGGGAAGTTCGTGGCCGAGATGGACCGCTCGTAGTTGATGCCCTCCAGCGAGACGAACGAGAAGTCCCGCACGGCCGGCGGCCGCGGGGCGATCAGGCTGATCTGCCCCGACGGGCTGATCGACACGTCGGCGTAGGTCCCGCTGAACGTGTGCACCAGCTCGTACACGAACCGGTCCGGCCGGGCGGCCGGCGGCAGCGTGCCAAGCAGGTCCGGGTTAGACCCGGCCCTCGATACCTGCCGAGCGGCCCCCTGCAGGTGCACCACGTCCGGCAACACCAGCGAGGTTTCCACGTAGAATCCCGGGGCGGTCGAGCCGAACCCGGCCTGGCCGGACCAGTCGCTACCCAGCGCGATCGGCGCGACCGGCAGGCTGACCTGCGGCGCCGCCGCTGCCGCGTACGCGGCAGGGCCGGTGCCCAGCACGGCGGTCGCCGCGGCCACGGCCAGGGCGGCGGTCACGTACCGGCCCGGCCCCCGGCGGAAGTACTTGGTGCTGTCCATGGACGATCTCCCAACTGTTAGCGCCGGCGTCTCGAGCCCGGCCGACTTAGGCTTCCCACCGCGGTAGAGGCGGCAGGATCGTTGTTGGATAGGGGTACGCAGAGCCGAACGTGCCGGGTTCATCTCTTCCCCGACAAATTTCTGCGCCCCCAGGCCATGAGCCGGCTAATGAGAACTGGTCGCGGCCTGTTGAACCGCGGCTACGGGAATCGCGTATTCCCTACCGGAACGGACGCTCGCGCGAACGGGGTCCAGGACGTTTCGCGGAGACGACCGCATTCCTGGCTGGCTAATCCGCGCGCAGGACATGGCGGTTTGGGGAGCTGGCCGTTATCGTGTCGCCGTGGACCAGCCGCTCCGGGGGCCGAGCCGTACTGCTGTCATGACCGCCGTCGCTCGTGCTCTGTACGGTGGCGAACCTGGGCCGGTGATCTTGGACGACGATCTGGCTCTAGGGCTGGCGGGTGAGGAGGGGGCGGCGCTTGCCGAGCGACTTCGGACTGAGCTGCCTTGGTCGCATGTGCTGGCCTTTTGCCGATGGATGTGCATCCGGTCTCGTTTCACCGAGGACCTGGTCGAGAGGGCGATCGGCCGGGGCGTTGACCAATACGTGATCCTCGGCGCGGGCCTGGATTCCTTCGCCTACCGGCGCAGCGATCTGATGGATCGTCTGCGGGTCTTCGAGGTCGATCATCCCGCTTCGCAGTCCTGGAAGCAGTACCGGCTTGGCGATCTCGGTATCCAGATCCCGGGCAACCTCGTCTTTGCTCCCGTTGATTTCGAGCGTCAGACCCTGCGAGCAGGCCTGGTAAGCGCGGGGTTCGACTTCGCTCGTACGGCGGTGTTCTCCTGGATCGGTGTCACCATGTACCTGACTCTTGATGCCATCGAGGCCACATTGGGGACGATCTCGGAGTGCATGCCGGGTAGCCAGGTGGCGCTCACCTACAACCAGCCTCACCGTGTGCTGGATGACAGTGCTCTCCAGGTGACCAGTACTTTCGAGGCGATCGCGACGGAAATGGGCGAACCCTTCGTGAGTCTGTTTGTCCCAGACGAGATCGAAGGCCTCCTGCGGAACCACGGCTTTGGTGACATCTTGCATTTCGGGCCACAAGAAGCTCGTGCTGCCTGGTTCAGCGGCGCGGTCGACGTGGCGATTGCCGGCGCACAGCGGTTGATCGCGGCAACCGTCAGTCCCGTTGCACTACGAGTTCAATCCGGTTAGCCCGGGATACCATCCCCGGCGGACACGCTGTCCGTCAGGGCGGGGCTCGCCGTCGGCGCGGCACTGGCCGTCGGCTCCATGTTCCGCAGCTCCTCGAGCCTGCGCCGAGACGGCACCAGCAGTACCGCCGCCAGCGCGCCGGCACCGAACAGCACCGCGGAGACCGAGAACGCCACGCTGTAGCCGTGCACCGCGGCGGTGGCCGGGGCCAGCCTCCCGACGTGGTGCGCGGTCAGGTAGGTAGCCGTCGCGGTGAGCGCCACCGTGCTCAGCGCCGCGGTCCCGATCGACCCGCCCACCTGCTGCATGGTGTTGACCAGCGCCGAGGCCACACCTGAGTCGCGGCGGGCGACTCCGGCGGTGGCGGTGTTGATGGCGGGGGAGAAGATCATGCCGAAGCCCAGGCCCAGGGCCACCAAGGCCGGCACGACGCTGCCCGCGTAGCTGGAGGTCACGGTGAGCTGGGTCAGGTAGGCCATCGCGCCGCCGCCGAGCAGCATGCCGGTCACGATCAGGGCGCGCGGCCCGACCCGCGGCAGCAGCACGATGCTGGAGGTGTTCGAGGACAGCAGGATGCAGCCGATCATCGGCAGGAAGGCCAGCCCGCTCGTCACGGGGCTGTAGCCCTTGATCGTCTGCAGGTAGTAGGTGAGGAACAGGAAGACGCCGAACACCGCGATCCCGGTCAGCCCGACCGAGAGGTAGGAGCCGCCCCTGGCCCGGTTCAGGACCACCCGCAGCGGCAGCAGGGGGTGGCTGACCCGGCTCTCGGCGAACGCGAACGCGGTCAGCAGGATCACCCCGGCGGCCAGCGAGCCGATGGTCAGGGCGGCGGTCCAGCCGGCCAGTTCGGCGTGCGAGAACCCGAAGACGATGGCGAACAGCCCGGCCGAGGCGAGCACGGTTCCGGCCCAGTCGATCCGCGGCCGGGTTTCCGGCCGGTTGCTCCGCATGTAGGTCAGGGCGCCGGCGATGGCGATCGCGGCGAAGACCAGGTTGACGTACAGGGTCCAGCGCCAGGAGAAGTACTGCGTGAGGACGCCGCCGAGGATGAGGCCCACGGCCCCGCCGCCGCCCGCGACGGACCCGAAGACGCCGAACGCCCGGCCGCGCTCGCGCGGGTCACGGAAGGTGCTGACCAGGGTGCCCAGGGCGGCCGGGGCGAGGATGGCGCCAAATACGCCCTGCAGGGTCCGGGCGGCCACGAGCATGCCGAACGACGTGGCTGCGCCGCCGAGCGCCGATGAGAGCGCGAACCCGGCCAGACCGATGATGAAGACCCGCTTGCGGCTGAACATGTCGCCCAGCCGGCCGCCGAGCAGCAGCAGGCTGCCGAACGCCAGCGCGTAGGCGGTCACCACCCACTGCCGGTCACTGTTGGGGAAGCCCAGGGCGCGCTGAGCCGACGGCAGGGCGATGTTCACGACGGTGGAGTCGAGTACCACCATGAGCTGGGCGATGGCCACGATGACCAGGACCAGCCACCGGTGGTCGCTTTCCGCGGGACGCTGACTGCCCGCGACGGGTGTGACGGATGACATAACGAGCGGTACCCCCGGTGAGAAATGTGACTGGCGATGGCCGTGATGGTGCGGCGGGATCCGGCGGTCATGCCGAGACCGCCGCCGGCAGGGCCGGCGTGGCCGGTGCCGAGATCAGCCTCCGGGCCGCCTCGTCCAGGCCGTCGAGCAAGCGGAGGAAGGTCGCCCGGTCCGCGTCGCTCAGCGCACCGAAGATCTGCGTGAACAGCCTCTCCAGCGTCGCGTTCGCCACGTCCAGACCGGCCTCGCCCGCGTCGGTGATCGCGACGAGCTTGGCCCGGCGATCCGTGGGGTCCGGCCGGCGCTCGGCCAGGCCCAGGCGCTCCAGCCCGTCGACGAGGTCGGTGATGGAGTGCGGCGATAGCCCGAAATCGGCGGCCAGCACGTTCTGCCTGGTCGGCCCCTGCTCGTGCAGCCGCCGGAGCACCTTGGTGCGAGCCATCGACAGACCGCATCCAAGCATCTCGTCGTTGACGGCCCGGAGCATCCGGTGATGGACGGCGAGGTACCGTACACCAACCTGCTCGGGTGTAATCATCATTGGCCTCTCTCTACCGTGCGCGGGCGCTGACCCGCCTCACGTTGATATCTCTCATAATGAGGACCCTCATGATTTTATTTCCCGGCCAAATGCGCGATACTGTCCGCATGGTTGACGACGCAGCACGGGACCGGGCCATCTACCAAGCGCTGAAGGCGGCCGACGAGGTCGCCGCCGCCCTGCAGACCCACCTCATCGAGGAACACGGGGCGGACCCTGAGCGCGGCGCGGCGCCGAGTACCTCCAGCAATTCCCTCAAGCTGCTGCGGCAGGCCCGCGAGCGCCTGGGCCAGGGGCTGCGCGCCGTCCAGGCCGACCACATAGCCGAGTCCGACGAGATCTCCCTGCGCAACCCGTAACCCCCGAAACGCATAGTTTAACGAGGGGCGAGCGCCACGCCGTG
Source organism: uncultured Actinomycetes bacterium (assembly GCA_963795795.1). Lineage (GTDB taxonomy): Bacteria > Actinomycetota > Actinomycetes > Streptosporangiales > Streptosporangiaceae > Palsa-504. The sequence goes on from CAWCJS010000020.1 coordinate 15,080, forward strand.
AGATCTGCGGCCGCAATGTCCCCCGTGCTGTCTACGATGAAGTCGTGACCGCGCATCCTGCCGAAGCCTACGACCAGCATGACGTCATCCACCTTGGTGGCGAAACCGCTGTAGTAGTGCCTGTGGACGAGTACCGGAAGCTGAGGGCACTAGAGCGTCTCGCCTCCGCCGAGGAACTGGACGCCGCGGAAGCGGACGCTGTGCTGCAGAGCCATCGGGAGTGGGTTTCTGTCGGCCGACCGGGTGCGGTCTCGCACGAGGAGGCGATGGCCGAGCTGCTTGGAGGTAGCCAGTGAGGATTGAGTGGTCTCCTACGGCCCGAGCCTCCGCACGCCGGTATATGACCGATCAGGACGGAATGCGCGCGATCGGCGTCGCGGTCGCTGCTCTAGCAGCTGACCCTAATCCACCGGACGCGTTTGTCAGGTCCGACTACCGGCGATTAAGGGTTGGCCCGTACCGAATCAAGTACGTGCTTGACGATGACGTGATTACGATCGAGCGCGTCGACCGTGTTCTCTGACTATGGCGGAGACTGCTCCGCACGCACCTGTCCAAGGCGTAGCACCACCGCCCGTTCGAACAAAGGCTTATGACCGGCTCCTCGCTCCGCTTGGAGGCCATGGTGGCATGGTCAATCAGATCGTGCCCGGCGGTGGGCCCAGGTCCCCTCTCCGATCCGACGGCGATCCGCGATACCTGCCAAGTAAATGGTAGATTGATGGTATGCGTTCAACCATAGACAAGGCAGGGCGACTGGTTATACCCAAGATGCTGCGGGACAGCCTCGGCCTGGTGCCCGGCGAGGTCGAGATAACCCCGGACGGAGCCGGCCTGCACATAGAACCGCTGGCCGACGACCGCCTAGAGGACGAAGACGGCCTGCTCGTCATCCCGGCCGCCGACGGCACCGTCAGCGATGACCTCGTCCGGACGCTGCGCGATGCCGACCAGCGATAACCGGCCGCAGCTCCTGATCGACACCAGCGTCGCCGTCGCCCTCGCGGCCGCCGGGCATGAGCACCATCAGGCCACCAGGAAGGCCATCGGCGACCGGAGCTGCGGGCTCAGCGGCCACGCGGCCTTCGAGACCTTCTCCGTGCTGACCCGGCTGCCGCCGCCCAACCGGCGCACCGCCATCGCCGTGGCACGGTTGCTCGCACACAACTTCCCCGGTTCGCGGTTCCTCAGCGCCCAGGGGGCGGAACGGCTTCACGCCAGGCTGGCGCCGCTCGGCATCGCGGGCGGCGCCGTTTACGATGCCCTCGTCGCCGCCACGGCAGCCGAACACGAAATCACCCTTGCCACCCGCGATCGCCGGGCCGCCGAGACCTACCGCGCCCTCGACATCGACTTCGAACTGATCGATTGACCTGACCGGGTTCGGTTCTGCGTGAGCGCGATGAAGGCTGCGCCGCGGGACCGGCAGCATTCCGGCACCAACCAGGACGCCACGGCGATCGCCCTGGTGATGCCTTTCCCTCCTGAAAGGGAAAGTCTGTCCAGAGTCCCGCGCAGCACAGGCTCAGGCGGCGAGGGCGGCGTAGCGGCCGTCGTCGGAGATGAGGCTGGCGTGGGTGCCGGTCTCGACGACCTGACCGTGGTCCAGGACGACGATCTGGTCGGCGTTGCGCACGGTGGAGAGCCGGTGGGCGATGGTGATGGTGGTGCGGCCCCGGGCGAGGTCGTCGAACGCCTGCTGCACGGCACGTTCGGTTTCGGTGTCCAGGGCGCTGGTGGCCTCGTCGAGCACGAGCACGCGGGGGTCGCGTAGCAGGGTCCGGGCGATGGCGATGCGCTGCCTCTCGCCGCCGGAGAAACGGTGCCCGCGAGAGCCGACCATGGTGTCATAGCCCTCGGGCAGCGAGGCGATCAGGTCGTGGATCTGGGCGGCGCGGGCCGCGGCCTCGATCTCGGCGTCGGTGGCCTCGGGCTTGGCGTAGCGCAGGTTCTCCCGCACCGTGGTGTGCAGCAGGTAGGTCTCCTGGCTGACCACGCCCACGATCGCGGCGAGGTCGGCGAGCCTGAAGTCGCGAAGGTCGATGCCGTCGATGCGGACGCTGCCGCGGGTGGGGTCGTAGAGCCGGGCGACCAGACCCGCGAGGGTGGTCTTGCCCGAGCCGGTCTCGCCGACCAGGGCGAGCGTGCGGCCGGCCGGTATGTCCAGGTCGATGTCGGTCAACGCCGGCCGGTCGGCGCCGGGGTAGGCGAAACTGACGCCTTCGAACCGGACGTGCCCGGTGATCTTGGCCGGGTCGATCTCGACGGGATGGGCGGGGTCGTCGACCTCGACGGGCAGGTCGAGGTACTCGAAGATCCGGGCGAACAGGGCCAGCGAGCTGATCACCGAGACGCTGGTGGACAGCAGGCCGGTAATCGGCCGGAACAGGGTGTTCTGCAGGGTGGTGAAGGCGATCAGCGTGCCGAGGCTCACGGTGCCGGCGGTAACCGGCAGGCCGGCGGCGAGGTAGATGATCGCGGGGACCGCGGCGAAGATGATGCTGAGTGAGGCCATCCGCCAGCGTCCGGCCAGCTGGGAGCGGAGCTCCAGGTCGATCAGGCGGGCCGAGGAGTCGGTGAACCGCCGCACCAGGGCCGGGCCGGTCCCCATGGTCTTGGCCAGCTGGATGCCGTTGATCGACAGTCCTTCCTCGATGGTCACGTTGAGGTCGGCGAGCTCGCGCTGCTGCTGGGCGGTGATGGCCCGGCGCATCCTGGCCACCTTGCGGGTCAGGAAAATGGCGGGCGGCATGACCACGAGCGAGATGAGCGATAGCCGCCAGGACAGGGCGACCATGGCGACGGCCGTGGCTATCGCGGTGGTGACGTTAGACGCGATGGAGGTCGCGGTCGAGGTCACCACCGCCTCCATGCCGCCAATGTCGTTCTGGATGCGGGATTGCACCTCGCCGGTCCGGGTGCGGGTGAAGAAGGCGATCGACTGCCGCTGCAGGTGGGCAAAAACGCTGGTGCGCAGCCCGTGCATGACCTGCTGGCCGACCTTGGTGCTGATCCAGGTCTGGATAACGCCGAACGCCGATGTGACAGCGGCCACCGCGACCATCGCGATGACCAGCCAGGCCAGCAGCCGCACGTTCCGCTCCGGGAGCGCGGTGTCGATGACCGCGCGGAGCAGGAACGGCGAAGCCAGGCCGACGACGGAGGAGGCGGCGATGATGGCGGTGACGATCGCCAGCGGCCACCGGTAGGGGGCGAACAGCCCGCCGATGCGGCGCAGCGATACCTCGCGCGCCTGTGCCTTCTCGGCGGCGGTGACGGTCTTCGGGCCGCGGGCCCGGTCCCCGCCGCGGACGTCTCGATTCGTGTGTGGTGGTGGCGCCAAGGGGTTTCTCGATTCTGTCGGGGCGGGCCCGCGCTCGGGCGCGGGTCCAGTAAGTATATTACTGAGGCTACCTCAATATGAGGCTACAACACCTAATGCTGGTACCATATTCCGGTGAGCCAGGACCGCGACCTGACGGGCCAGCCCGACCCGGCCGGCGACGAGACGCTCCCGGAAGCCTTCTGGTCGGTCTCCCGCCAGCTCCGGGAGGCCTCCCGGGAGGCCCTGGCCCCCTGGGACCTCACGCCTTCCCACCTGCGGGCGCTGCGCACGCTCGAGCACCACGGGGTCATCCGCCTGTCGGAACTGTCCGAGCACCTGCACATCGCGCCGCGCTCGACCACGGAGGTCGTCGACGCCCTCGAATCCCGGGGCCTGGTCGAGCGGCACCCCGATCCCGGCGACCGGAGGGCTACCCTGGTCGAGGTAACCGAGCCAGGCGCCAGCGTCCTCGACGCCATCCGCGAGGCCCGCGGCACCGAGGCCGAACGGGTCTTCGCCCGGCTGAGCCAGACCGACCGCGACCACCTCGCCCGCATTCTCCGCAAGCTCAGGGACTGATGACAACCGCACCGATGGGAATGCGGTGCCGGGTTTCAGCTCGGCGGGACTAGTGCGCGGCGCGCGAGGGGACTGGAGTAGACGACGCTGGTCGTGATCGCTCCTAGTCCCGCGAGCTTCCCGGCGAGGCGTTCCAGATCAGTCATCGAGCGGGCCAGCAGCTTGAGCATGAAGCAGTCATCTCCGGTGATGTGGTGCGCCTCGATGATCTCCGGCGTGGTGCCGAGAAGATCGTGCAGCGGCTTGTAGTTCCCCAGCGGGTACCTCAGCCGGACGAACGCGGTGATCGGGTAGCCCAGCGCCTCGGGGGCGAGCAGCGCGGTGTAACCCGTGATCACGCCGCCGTCGACGAGGCGGCGCAGCCGGTCCGCCGTCGAGCTTGCCGACAGAGAGACGTGACGCGCGAGGTCCGCAACGCTCACGCGCCCGTCACGTTGCAGTTCCGCAAGGATGGCCTGGTCGGTCCGATCGAGTCCAGGCCTTTGATCCGATGCCATAATGTGAATAATACCGGTGAATCAACAGGCCAAGCGGCCATGTTGCCAGGGATCATCATTCAATGTCTCGCCGATCCCCGGTTGGATGAATAGCCATGGAGACCATCATCGCCGCGGCCGACTTCTTCGCCGCCAAGCTGAACTATGAGACCGATCCCTCCGACCTCGCCGCCATCCGCGCCACCGGCGCCGGCCCGGTCGTCATCGACACGCGATCTTCTGTTGGCTGGGCGCAGGGCCGGATCCCCGGCGCGCTCCACATCCCGGGACCAGAACTCGCCCATCGCGCCCCTGCGGTGCTGCCGGACCGGGATGCGGACATCGTCGTCTACTGCTGGGGGCCGGGCTGCAACGGCAGCACGCGAGCGGCGTTCACCCTGGCGTCGCTTGGCTACCGCCACGTGCGGGAACTCATCGGCGGCTTCGAGTACTGGGCTCGCGAAGGACTCGCCATCGAGACAGACGCGGGGCGGACACGCCGCCCCATCGATGAACTGACGGGACCAGTGCCCGCTGCGGTCTAAGCTTAGGTTTTAACCTCTTACCCGTCGGCTGGCGTGGCTGTTTGGTCTTTGGTGCCTTTTCTTGGGGACTGGGTAGCGGGGTGCCGGGCCGCTGGCGGAGCCTTTGGGCCGTCCGGGGCCGGGCCGGGTGGGTTTAGCGACATGGGCGGGGGTGCCGATGCGGCGGCCGGATGTTGGGAAATCCGCGGCGGACCCGCCCGGGTGGCAGGGGCCGGGTGGGGTCGGGCGGTTTTTCCCAGGGGCGGCGCAGGTCGGCGGTCAGCGGGCGGGCGAGCAGCAGCTGGGCGTAGGCGGCCATGACCAGGCGGACCCACCGGTCGGCCTGGTCGGGGGTGCGGACCTTTGCGGCGGTCAGCCCCAGGGTGCCCTTGGCGAACCGGAAGGCGTGCTCTTCGTCGAAGCGGGCCAGGTAGGCGCGCCACAGCTCGTCCAGCGACAGCGGGGCGGGGCCGGCGTGCCACAGCCACATCGTCTTGGGCGGGGTGCGGCCGTCGGGCAGGTGCTCGACCCGGACGCGCAGCACGGTGCCGCGCAGGACGGGCAGCTCGCCGTCCCAGCCGGCGAACCAGCCGCGGTCGCCGTGGATCAGGGGATGGACCTGGCGCCAGGCATCGACGCGGACGGTGCCGTACCGCGGGGTGTCCGGCAGGGTGAGGGACTCGTCCGGCTCGGGGTTGGCCTGGCCGCGGTCGTCGTGGCAGGTGACGGGCATGCCGTGCTTGCCGGGGCGGCCGTGCTTGCCGGGCCAGGTGACCGGGTCGGCGTAGAGCACGCTGCCGGCGGGCAGCCGGATCAGCAGGTGCACGTGCAGCCGGCCAGCGCGGCGGTCAGCGCGGCGGCGCTGTACCCGGCGTCGAGGATGACCAGCGGGGCGCCGCCGCCATCGGGGCCGGCCGCGGCCAGGCGGCGCAGCAGGTTGCGCACCTGCCGGATCGTCTGCCGGGTGCGGGTGGCATGGGTGGTGCGCTCCACGTCGATCAGCGCGGCCCACGCGGTGCGCAGGTGCCCGAGCGCGGCGGTGAACTGGTACTCCCAGCCCGGGATGGTCTTGCGGGTGCCGTCGCAGCGGCACGCGTCATGATGGACGTGGCCGCGGCCGGGCGAGCATTCGGCGTCCGGGCGGGGATAAGGGGTGGCGTCGATCGCGAACCGCAGCCGGGTCCACCGCGCGCACGCCTCCCGGACCTGGGCGGCCTGCCCGGCAGGCAGGCCGGCCAGCGCCTGCTCCAGCAGGCCGTAGTCGATCTTGTCATGCCCGCCGATCCAGGCGCGGCCCTCGTCCCCGTCGACCAGCTGCGGTAACGTGCCCGTCAGCAGCGCGGCGAGCTTCTCCTCGTCGATCCGCCCGGCGGCGAGAGCGTCATACAGCGCGCCGTGCCCGCGGCGGAACGCCGGCACCAGCGACAGCTCGCCAGCGACGTCACCGCGTGATCCGCGCACAAGATCGCGTCGACCAGCTCGAACGCCGCGTCCGCCCGGGCGGTCAGGCACCCATACAGCCGGGCCCGGAACTCCCGCAGCGCCTGGTACGCCCGGTACCGCGCGACGGCGGCCGCGACCTGGGCCGGGTCCGGCGGCCGCGGCGCCATCCCGGCCTGCCGCCCGCCACCTGGACGCCGCCCACGCCGCTGGCGCCCAGGATGGCTTGCAGCCGCCCGCCTGATCGTGGCAGGGTATCCAGCACGGCCGTTTCTCCTTCCATGCCGATGTGTCGCAACACCAGCATGAGGGAAACGGCCGCACCTATGCGGGAACTAGCGCATATACGCGAATAGCACCACTATGCGCTGATATGACCCGAAATCAGGTTAAAACTTAAGCTAAGCTTAGGTTTTAACCTCTTACCCGTCGGCTGGCGTGGCTGTTTGGTCTTTGGTGTCCGTTTTCTTGGGCACGGGGTATCGGGGTGCCGGGCCGCTGGCGGAGCCTTTGGGCCTGCCGGGGCCGGGCCGGGTGGGTTTAGCGACACGGGCGGGGGTGCCCAGGCGGGGCCGGATGTTTGCAAATCCGCGGCGGACCCGCCCGGGTGGCAGGGGCCGGGTGGGGTCGGGCCGTTTTTCCCAGGGGCGGCGCAGGTCGGCGGCCAGCGGGCGGGCGAGCAGGAGCTGGGCGGCCGCGGCCATGACCAGGCGGACCCACCGGTCGGCCTGGTCGGGGGTGCGGACCCTGGCCGCGGTTAACCCCAGGTGTCCCTTGGCGAACCGGAAGGCGTGCTCCTCATCGAAGCGGGCCAGGTAGGCGCGCCACAGCTCGTCACACGACAGCGGGGCGGGGCCGGCGTGCCACAGCCACATCGTCTTGGGCGGGGTGCGGCCGTCGGGCAGGTGCTCGACCCGGACGCGCAGCACGGTGCCGCGCAGGACGGGCAGGTCGCCGTCCCAGCCGGCGAACCAGCCGCGGTCGCCGTGGATCAGGGGATGCACCTGGCGCCAGGCGTCGACGCGGACGGTGCCGTACCGCGGGGTGCCGGGCAGGGTGAGGGACTCGTCCGGCTCGGGATTGGCCTGGCCGCGGTCGCCTGCGCAGGTGACCGGCATGCCGTGCTTGCCGGGCCGGCCTTTCTTGCCGGGCCAGGTGACCGGGTCGGCGTAGAACACGCTGCCGGCGGGCAGCCGGATGAGCAGGTGCACCGGGCAGCCCGGCCAGCCCGGCGGTCAGCGCGGCGGCGCTGTACCCGGCGTCGCAGATGACCAGCGGGGCGCCGCCGCCATCGGGGCCAGCCGCGGCCAGGCGGCGCAGCAGGTTGCGCACCTGCCGGATCGTCTGCCGGGTGCGGGTGGCATGGGTGGTGCGCTCCACGTCGATCAGGGCGGCCCACGCGGTGCGCAGGTGCCCCAGCGCGGCGGTGAACTGGTACTCCCAGCCCGGGATGGTCTTGCGGGTGCCGTCGCAGCGGCACGCGTCGTGGTGGACGTGGCCGCGGCCGGGCGAGCATTCGGCGTCCGGGCGGGGATAGGGGGTGGCATCGATCGCGAACCGCAGCCGGGTCCACCGCGCGCACGCCTCCCGGACCTGGGCGGCCTGCCCGGCAGGCAGGCCGGCCAGCGCCTGCTCCAGCAGGCCGCGGTCGATCTTGTCATGCCCGGCGACCCAGGCGCGGCTCTCGTCCCCGTCCACCAGCTGCGGTAACGTGCCGGTCAGCAGCGCGGCGAGCTTCTCCTGGCCGATCCGCCCGGCGGCGAGAGCGTCATACAGCGCGCCGTGCCCGCGGCGGAACGCCGGCACCAGCGACAGCTCCGCCAGCGACGTCACCGCGTGATCCGCGCACAAGATCGCGTCGACCAGCTCGAACGCCGCGTCCGCCCGGGCGGTCAGGCACCCGTACAGCCGGGCCCGGAACTCCCGCAGCGCCTGGTACGCCCGGTACCGCGCGACGGCGGCCGCGACCTGGGCCGGGTCCGGCGGCCGCGGCGCCATCCCGGCCGGCCCGCCCGCCACCTGGACGCCGCCCACGCCGCTGGCGCCCAGGATGGCTTGCAGCCGCCCGCCTGATCGTGGCAGGGTATCCAGCACGGCCGTTTCTCCTTCCATGCCGATGTGTCGCAACACCAGCATGAGGGAAACGGCCGCACCTATGCGGGAACTAGCGCATATACGCGAATAGCACCACTATGCGCTGATATGACCCGAAATCAGGTTAAAACTTAAGCTGATCCGGCAGCGGGTGATCCTGACTTGAATAACACGGCTCCCGGCTCCTCGTTCTTCGTGGCTCTCCGAGCCCGGATCGTGATATTCGCCAGCCACGATACGACTCGGGCATTCGATCGCTGGACGGCATCGTTCAAGAACGTGACTGACGACTTGGTTGTTGAGACGACAAGGACCGCGCTCTACAACCTTGTGATCCCGGCTGTCGATCCAGAACCGCCAGGCAGAGCGAAGCGATTGATCCTCTGGGCCCGCCGTCTCAGGGACCCGGGCCTACCCGATGGCGGCCCTGGCAACTTGACGAAGGCTATCGAGCGATGCGTATCAGATGAGCTTCGTAAAGGCTGAACGCGCAGACGCGGCTGGGATTTTGTTTCTACCGCGTGGTGATCGCAAGGAAACCTCCACGAGACTACCAGTTACTGGAAGTATTCCGGACTGCCGACAGCGGATAGCAGGTGGGCGTTTCCCGCCAGTATTATAAAAGACATTCTCACATCGGCACGTGAGGGCGGGTCAGTTGCCTCACACTACTCACACGCACATCGGCAGTAGCGGCGGCCGTGAGCAGGGCCACGCATTGTGCGGGGCAGCGTGCGAGAGGCGCTCGCGTGTTGCCAGGCGGTCTCAGACTGCCACGAGCAGCAGCTGGCTGGCCAGGGCGGTCGAGGCGGCCAGCGTATCGAGGAACAGCCCGCGCGCGATCGGATCATCGCGCACGGCCCACAGCAGCAGGCAGTTGTTCCAGGCCATATCCCGGGCGCTGTTGATCGTCCAGGTGGCGATCAGGTTGGCCACCGCAGCCAGGTGGCGGTCGGCGGCCAGTTCCTCGGCGGACTCGAACGATTGCCGGATGGACTGCTCGGCCGCGTCCAGCAGCTGGTCGGCCTTCTGGTAGTCCGCGTAATGCGGGGCGGCGTCCGGGGCGGTGGCCAGGGCGATGCAGGTGCTGACCATGGCCAGCGGCAGGTCGTGGCTGATGTGGGCATTCATGCCCGCCAGCGCGAACTGGACCGGTTCGATCCCCGCCACCGCGCGCCGGGCCACCAGCGGCCGCCAGGCCAGCGGCACCGCCGCGGCAGTGCTGGCGGTACCGGCGGCGGCGAAGTACAGGTTCGGAAACGCCACGTCCAGGGCGGTCATGAACGCCGGGTCGGCGAAAAAGCCCATGCCGAGCTGGCTGTTCACCTGCCTGGTCATGTCCAGGTACATGCGGTTGAAACACGCCAGCCCATCGGCTGCGGGAAGCGCCGCCCCGATGGACTCCATGCGAGCGATCGCCCCAGCAACGGAGGCCACCGGCGCGTCCGGAGCGGGCAAGGCGGCCGACATGGCCGTCACTATACGATCACCAGGCTCGCCACCGCACCGTCGCTGCCATCCAGGCCATCGCCAGCCCTGCCGAATGCACGAGGAGCGGCATGAGAGTGGATCAGTTACAGGTTCATCCACCAGGCGGTGATTATCACATCGTGGCCTATAGCGTTATTGACGTTGTGGTGCAGACCGAGGCTGATTATGCGGTCGTCGTTGGGGTAGAAGGGCCGTCCGGAATTTTCGCCCAGAATCGGGCCGAAGGCGTCGATGAGTGGTTTCCAGATGTTGGTCCAGTTCCGGCCAGGCCCAGTCGTGATGCCGATGGTCATGTCGATAGCTCCCACTGCGGGGACGGCGGGTTGGACCTGCAGGAGCCGCTCGCGAAGGGCCACCTTCCATTCTTCGCGGACATAGGAACCGGCGATCTGAGCGGAGAACTGGGGGGATGACTCGACGTGATCCGGTTGAGCCTGGCCAACGGCCAGAAAGGATGGTCCCCGAACCTTGCGGCCGAACATGGCCACTATGCGTGTCGCGCCGAGCCGCTGCGCGAGGGGGAAAAGGTAGTTATCCAGATCCCGGCCGCCGCTCGTCAGTGCCAGCTCCCCACGGAGCCCGACAGTGAGCTCGACCGCCAGCAGGCCGTCCATTGCCGCGATCGTCGGCCCCGCCGCGGCCTCGGCGTGATCCAGGAAGTCACCGAGCCTGACCTGGCCCGGACTTCCGGCAAAGTCCCAGCTAGCAAGCTGAGGCTTCACAGTGAGGGCTATACGGTGCGCCGGGCGGCAGTACAACGTCGTCATACCTTGATCCTCTTCAGTACGTGGCCATGGGTGCTGTCAATGCGGCAGAAGCCGGAGATCGAGCCATGGGCGGATGCGCCGACCTGGGGGATCGGTGCCCACCCAGCTCCGGCCGTCCGTCGGATCTCAGTAATCAATCGCCCGAGGGGGCCTCCATCTTTTTCCACTGCTGCCTCCTTCGGCCAGCACGCGGCAGCTTGGTGCCACCTACATTTGCTACAGCCCCACTATGCAATGATCAGCCCGATGGGCAAAACATCAGATCAGCCCCCAGTAAGACAGTAGGAGACGGCAGGAGACGGCAGGAGGCAATCGTGTTCCGAGAAAGGCTGCGAAAAAGGCAGGTCAAAAGCATGAATGCCCTCCCGAAGTTAACATTGCCGGCCCGGGTAACTACCCACCTGCCGACCATCGCGAGATTTTATTAAAATGTTATACTGTACATGCGCTGTGGCTCGCCTCTGGGGGTCGCAGGCCGGTTTTGATTTGGCGGAGCCTGGCGACCGTCTCGTCTGGGAGAACTCGCTCGCCTTGACATGCCGAGCGCGACCTTAGCCGCGCAGCGGCGAGGACGAACGACCTTGACGCCGGCTAGCGGCGGAAGATCATCGAGGGCGGGGAAGGGCCGGTTGCGGTTGGATTGTCAGGGGTCGTGTGCTGTTTCCCGGTTCGTGGCGGGCGGAGTGGTCTCACAAGCACCCATCCGGCGCCGCCCCGGTGTGCGGGCGGCTGCCATGACCATGTGTCCGGGACCGGGCTGCTCAGTCATGTGATCGAGCGCGGCGCGGGCGCCGGCTCATGCCGAAGGGCGAGCTTACCCGGGGCTTGGCGACCCTCCCGTCTCATGGCCGCCGCAGCGGCGGCGTGCTGGCCTCGCCGGGTTCCAGCTCGGCTAGCAGGTGCCAGGCGCGGGTCACCAGCTTGCGGGCGATCGCGATGGTGGCGATCTTGTTCCCGCGCCGTTTGGCGATGGCCGTGTAGGTGGCGGCGAAGTCCGGGGACCGCTTGGCGGTCTGCGCGGCCTGGTTCATGGCCCACCGCAGCCAGACTGAGCCCTGCTTGGAGATGTGCCCGTGCCGGACTTTCAGGTCCGAGCCCCGCACGGTCGGGGTCAGCCCGGCCCAGCTGGCGAGCTTGCGGGCGTTGGGGAACCGGCTGATGTCGCCGATCTCGGCCACCATGACCAGCGCGGTGAACTCCCCGACGCCGGGCAGCGTCCGGAGCACCTTGACCCGCGGGTCGGCCTTGGCGCGGGCGTGCAGCTCTCCGTCGATCCGGTCGATCAGTACGGCCAGGGCGTCGATGACCGCCAGGCAGTCGGTGATGATCTCCCGCGACGTCGCCGGCAGGTCCAGCTCGGCCAGCCAGCCGCGGCCCGGCCCGGTCCAGTAGCTGGCGGACCGGTCGTAGCCGTGGTCGGCGGCGACCGCGTGGATCCGGTTGCGCAGCTGGGTGCCCAGCCGGACCAGGCTGATCCGGTGCCGGAGCAGCGCGCGGAGCTCGCGGACCTTCGCCGGGGCGATCCACGCCTCGGGCAGCAGGTCAGCGCGCAGCAACTGCGCCAAGATCGCGGCGTCGACCTTGTCGTTCTTCAGCCGCGCGGAGGCGATCGCCTTGCACCGCAGCGGGTGCACCAGGTGCGCCTCGAAGCCGTAGTCCTCCAGCAGATCAGCCAGCCAGCTCCAGCCGAACGCCGCCTCGAACGCCACCGGCGTCCCCGAGGGCAGATCGCCGATGAGCCGCAGCATCGGCGTGGATCCGTTGACCACGTTCTTGTTCACCTGCACCTTGCCGTCCTCGGCGACCACCGCCACCTGGGAGCGCTTGCGGTGCACGTCGATGCCGACGTAGATAGACATTGCCGGGTCTCCTTTCCCGAGCTCGGAACTTCTCACCCGGAGCGTCCTGCTACCGGGCTGAGCTGGAAAGAGGCCCGGCCCTCATAGGGGCATGTGAGTTAACCGTCAAATGTAGTGGAGACTAGCTTCCCGGCTATCGCGGCGGCCGCGAACCATAACGTCACCAACCTGAGGGTCTTCGGCAGCGTGGCTAGAGGGGAGGACCGGCCCGACAGCGACGTGGACCTGCCTTGTGGACTTGCCTCCGCATATGGGCCTGCTCGGGCTGGGACGGGTCCAGGCTGACCTGGAAGCCATCCTCGGCACCAAAGTCGACCTAATGCCAGCAAACGACCTGAAGCCCGAAGTTCGCGCTCGCGCCGAGCGTGAGCTGATGGCACTTTGATCTATCGGGAGCGACAGCGGCTGGCGGACGTCCAGGCGGCCATCGACGCGACCCGCTCCCACCCAAACGGGCCGGGTGGTGCGACATGCCGCGTAACCGGCACGTGCGCCGAGGGTCAGGCGGGATCGAACCGGACCGGCAGATTCGGGGGAGAGCGGAATATCAGCCCGTGGATGTGCGTGTCTTCCGCGCCCGGATCCAGCCGCACCCCCGGCAGACGATCCAACACCGCGTTCAGCAGCACCCGCATCTCCAGCCGCGCCAGATGCATCCCCAGGCACTTGTGGGCCCCATCGCCGAACGAAAGATGCTGCTTATCCTCCCGGAACACGTCGAAGGCATCCGGATCCGGATACCGTCCCGGATCCCGGTTGGCCGCCCCGAGCGAGACCGCCACGAACCCCCCAGCAGGAATAATCACGCCACCCAGCGACACGTCTTGCGTCGCCGTCCGGGCGACGGTCAGCAGCGGCGTTTCCCACCGAAGCGCCTCCTCGATCGCCTGCGGCACCAGGTCCCGGTCCGCCCGAACCGCCTCGAGCTGACCCGGATCCGCCAGCAGCCCGAACAGCAGGTTGCTCGACGACCGGTACGTCGTCTCCGCCCCGGCGGGCAGGAGTAGCAGCAGGAACGGATAGATCTCGTCATCGCTGAGCCGGTGCCCCTCGACCTCTGCCGAGATCAGCTGGCTCACCAGGTCATCGCGGGTGTTCCGCCGCCGGTCGGCGATGATCTCGCCGAAGTAGCCCCGCAACTCCCGGCTGGCCGCCACGGCACGGTCCCGGTTCCGCATGACCGCGATCAGCTCGGTCGACAGCCGCAAGAACCGGGGCCAGTCGCTCTCGGGCAGCCCGAGAACCCTGGCGATGACCCGCACGGGGAACGGAAACGTCAGCTGTGGGACGAGATCGGCGTGCCCGTCTCCGGCGAAGGCATCGATCAGCTCGCTGACGCACGAGCCGATGATCGTGTCGCTCCAGGTGTCCAGGACCCGGGCGCGGAACGCCCGGGCCACCAGGGCCCGGTGACGCTGGTGCTCCGGCGGGTCCATCTCCAGGATGGTCCGGCCCATGACGTGCCCGATGGTCGACGCGTACCCGGCCGAGGAGAACCGCGCGGTATCAGTAAGCACCTGCTCCGCGAGCTCGTGGCTGGTGACCGTGAACAGGGATGACATCTGAGGGGCCTGCCGGGACCCGCCGCCCGAACGAGAGCCGAAATGGACCTCCAGGACCGGGGTGTCCGCCCGGATCCCGGCGAACATCGGGTAGGGGTCACGTACGTCCCCGGCGAGCTCGGCGAACTGCCGCATCGGGTCGTAGCTGTCCTCAGGAGAACCATCCTGCCGGTCCGCCATGACCCCAACCTACCGCTGTCGCCGCTGCCGCCCTTTATCCCGAACGCCGGTGTGACACATCTGGAGCAATCGGCGCTGACCTAAGTATGAGCAGCAGGGCTGACGTCATGCATGGATCACGACCCGCTGGTGATCTCGGGCCAGACCCTGGCGTCGGCCCTGCTCTCCATCCTGACCAACCGGTACTGCCACATGACTACCTTGAGCTCGCCGCCCGGCCCGCCGCGGTGGCGGTCGCTCGGCTGCACGCCAGAAACATGCTGTGGGAGTGGGGACTGGACTGGCTCGCCTCAGACGCCGAGCTCCTGGTCGCCGAGCTGATAACCAACGCGGTCAAGGTCAAGTCAGGACGCGACGAGGCGGCCGTCCGCCTGCGGTTGTCGAGCGACGGCAGCCAAATCCTCGTCGAGGTCTGGGACGCCGACCCATGGTCGCCGCCCGCCGCCCTGTTCCTGGTGTCGGCGCTGAGTGCGCGCTGGGGCTGGTATCCCACCAGGGAACCGAGGGGCAAGGTCGTCTGGTGCCAAGTAGAGGCGTTAGACCTATGAGCCCACCGTCTCAGGGAGCTTGCCCGTGGCCCCGAGCTTGTAGGCGATGATCATGTTCTTCTGCGTGCTGGACAGCGCGGCGCCGGCGCCGGCGATGACGTAGCCGCCGTCGACGGCGACCGGCGCGTTGCTCCCGGCGGACATCGGCGTCTTGAACACAATCGCACCGGTGGTCGCGTCGAGCGCGTACAGGTAGCCCTTGAAGGTGGTGGTGAACACGACGTCGTTGGTCACCGTCGCGGCACCGTACGGCGAGGACGGCAGGAGGGTGTCCCACTCGACGGTGCCCGTGTCCTGGTTGACCGCGACCATCTCGCCGCTGGCGTTCTCGATCGCCTCGAAGACGCCGCTTGCCGATCCGGTGTAGTCGACCGGGGTGGTCGGGAGCGCGAGGTCGTTGACGGCGGCGAAGTCGGTGGAGCCGTTGCTGGCCAGCTCGGTCAAGATGCCGCCGTAAAGACTCGGCTCGAGGCAGTACTCCGCGGGCAGGATGCCGCGGGAGGTGGGCGTGGCGTGCTCGGTGAGCAGCCCGTCGTTCTGGTGCCCGTCGTGGCCGCCGACCGGGCGCTGCCACAGCAGCTTTCCGGTCTGCGCGTCCAGTTCGATGAGGATGCCGGCCTTGCCGCCGTCGATCACCACCGGCCGCCCGTTCGCGGTGCTGAGCACCGGCGGGTTCTGCAGGTCCCAGTCGTACAGGTCGTGCGGGGTGAGCTGGTAGTACCACAGCAGCTTTCCGGCCGGGCTCAGCTTCACCACCGAGTCGGTGTACAGGTCCGGGCCGGGCCGGCTGCTCCCCAGCGGGTAGCTCTTGGTGCCGAAGATCGGGCCGGGATTGCCGATGCCGAGGTAGATGTTGCCCTGGGCGTCGAAGGATGGCGAGTACCACAGCCCGCCGCCGGAGTTGACGCCCGGATTGCCCCACAGGTTCTGCACCGAGCTCCAGGACCACTCCGGCGCGCCGGTCGTGGCGTTCAGCGCCCACAAGATCCCCTTGCCGCCGGGCAGGTACTGACCCGTCACGTTGGCAGGGATGGTGGACACGTACACGGTGCCGTGGTTGTAACCAGGCGCCATAGCGATGCCCTCGTGGTCGTTGCCGATGAGCGTCCTGCTCCACAACTGCGCCCCGGTCGCGGCGTCCAGGGCGACCGCGGACGTGCTTGTCGCCGTATACACGACCCCGCCGACCACATTCACGCCGTCCGGTCCGCCGTTCGGCGAGTTGTACTTGTGCGTCCACAAGACCTTTCCGGTGGCCAGGCTGATCGCCAGCACATTCGACTCAAGGTCCTGGACGTACACCACCCCCTTCACGATCACCGGCGTGCTTGCGTAAGCCCCGTCGGTGCGGGTCGTGGAGATCGTCAGTGGCACCGTCCACGCCACCCCGAGCGTCGAGACGTCCGCGCTGGTGATCGTGCTGGCCACGTACCGGGTGTTGGCCAGGTCCGCGCCCGGCAGGGTCCAGCCCGCCGCAGGCTGGCCCGTTGCGGCCGGGGCAGACCCGGTGAGCGCTGCGCCGTGCTTGGACGGGCACGACAACGCGCTCGAACTGCCGCTGCCACTACCACTGCTCGAGCAACCGCCGGCGATCAGGCCTGCCGCCACCACCAGCGCCGCGCCCGCCACCGCGGGCCGGCGAGTGCCGATATTACGGGCTGGATTGCTCATGACTCACTGCTCCCCGTGTTCAGGTCCTTGAACAGCTCAGCCATCAGGGTGGCACGCCGGGTCTGGCTGCGGTAGGGGGCCTTCGGTTAGCAGTGGCCCGGGCGCGAGGACCTGCAGCGGGCGATGATCTCGGCCATGGTGAGGCGGAAGTGCTCGCGGTCCCGGACGGACAGCGGCGCGACGAGACGGTCGAGCTCCGCGCTGACCTCGGCGTTGAAGGCGGCGGCAGCCCGGTGGCCGGTGTCGGTCAGCGTCACCTGCAGGGCGCGCCGGTCGCCCGGGACGGGTGACCGCCGGGCCAGGCCACGCCGCTCGGCCCGGTCCATGAGGCCGGTGAGAGCGGCCTTCTCTACGCCGAAGTAGCAGGCCAGTTCGGCCATGCCCCGGGGTCCCTCCAGGAGAACGGACAGCAGCTTGGCCTGGACGGGAGTCAGGTCGTGGCGTTCGGACACCCGCGCGTAGATGGCCTGCACCAGCGTGGTGAGCTGGATCAGCCCGGTGGCGGCGTCGAGGTCCCAACCGATGCCCGGCCCGCCCGCCGCGCAGCCCGCTGCCGCCGTCGGAGCCGCGACCGCTTGCGCCGCTTCGCTCACGACACTACAGTACATGACGATGATAGTTAATGCCGTTTATAGTCTGCTACATTAACGACCAGGCGGAGAGCAGCGATGTCGAAGGTACTGGTAATCGTCGGGAGCACGCGCCCAGGGCGGGCGTCGGACCTCGTGGTGCCCTGGGTCACCGCGCGGGCCCGGGCGCACGAGGGCTTCGACGTCGAGGTCGCCGATCTCCGGGACTGGCCGCTGCCGATCTTCGCCGAGCACCTGGGGACGCTCGGCGACATCAAGGACCCGACGTACTCCGAGCCGCTCGTGCGGGCCTGGAATAAGAAGGTTAAGGAAGCCGACGCCTTCATCGTCATCACCCCCGAGTACAACCACAGCATTCCCGCCGTCCTGAAGAACGCCATCGACACCGTGTGGCTGTCCTTCGGGTTCCGGAACAAGCCGGTGGCGGCCATCGGCTACAGCGGCAGCATCGGAGCCGGGATCCGCGCCATCGAGCACCTGGCTCACGTGCTCATCGAGGCCGAGGCCGTCCCCCTGCGGAACACCGTGGTGATCCCGTTCGTACGGGCGGCCTTCGACGACCAAAACGAGCCGGTCAATCCCGAAACGGAGATCCGCCTGCAGGTCATGCTCGACGACCTGGCCTGGTGGTCCTCGGCGCTGGAGAAGGCCCGCGCCGACGGGGAGCTCGCCCCCGGCACGCTCCGGGTCCGGGCCGCCCAGGCCGCCGCGCAAGCGCCCGCCCAGTCATGACCGGCATCCTCGACCAAAGAGGTGACATGAGCTTCGATACAACGGCGGGAACCCGCGGTGGGCTGCCGATCATCCGCCTGGTGCCCCGACCCGCGCCGTAACCGCCCGCCAAAAGTTCAGCGTCCGACCCGCAACCACACCGTGCTGTCAGGCGGCAGCAACTCACCATCCAGCGGACCGCTCGCCAGCAGCAGGCCCCCATGCGAGGGGAGCCGCACCGGGGCGGCTGAGATGTTCACCACGCAGCGCACGCTCGCGCCGCGGTCGAACGCGAGCACGCCGTCGTCGACCGGCAGCCAGGTCATAGGCCCGTCGCCGAGCCCGGGCTCGGCCCGGCGGAGCGCCAGGGCGGCCCGGTACAGCTCGAGCATCGAGCCCGGCTTCCCGGTTTCCGCCTCGACGGTCAGATCCCGCCACTCCTTGGGCTGCGGCAGCCAGGGCTCGGACACGGCGTCGGCCGGCGAGAAGCCGAACGGCGACTCGGCCCCGGCCCACGGCAGCGGCACCCGGCTGCCATCCCGGCCCGGGTCGGCGCCGTCCGTGCGCCGCCAGATCGGGTCCTGGCGGAGCTCATCGGGGATGTCCTGCACCTCCCACAGGCCGAGTTCCTCGCCCTGATAGACGTAGACCGAGCCGGGCAGCGCCATGGTCAGCAGCGCCGCCGCCCGGGCCCGCCGGGTACCGAGCTCCAGGTCGACCGGCAGGCTGTGGAAGTACGCCCGCCGCTGCAGGCTGAACGCGGTGTCGGCGCGGCCGTACCGCGACACGATCCGGTCCACGTCGTGGTTGGACAGCACCCACGTGGCCGGCGCGCCGACCGGCGCGTTCAGGGCCAGCGTCTGGTCGATGACCTCGCGCAGCTCCGCGGCGTCCCACGGACAGCTCAGGTAAGGGAAATTGAACACGGTGTGCAGCTCACCCGGGCTCACGTACCTGGCCAGCCGGGCGGCGTCCGGGATCCAGATCTCGCCGATGAGCACCCGGCCCTGGTAGCCATCGGCCAGCGCGCGCCAGGACCGGTAGATCTCGTGTACGTCGTCGCGGTCGACGAAGGGATGCGAGGGGCCAGGCAATACCTCCGGCCCTACCGAGGGCAGCGAGGCGTCCTTGCTGAGCAGCGCCGCGGAGTCGATCCGGATGCCGTCCGCGCCGCGATCGAACCAGAACCGCAGCACGTCCTCGAACTCGGCGCGGACCGCCGGGTTCGCCCAGTTGAAATCCGGCTGCTCGGGCGCGAACAGGTGCAGGTACCACTCCCCGGAGGGGGAAACCCGCGTCCAGGCCGGCCCGCCGAAGATCGACTGCCAGTCGTTCGGCGGCAGGTCGCCGGACGGCCCGCGCCCCGGCCGGAACCAGAACCGGTCCCGCTCGGCCGAACCCGGCCCAGCAGAAAGCGCGGCCCGAAACCACGGATGCTGATCCGAGCTGTGGTTCGGGACGACGTCGACGATGATCCGAATCCCGAGCGCGTGCGCCTCGGCGATGAGCGCGTCTGCGTCCTCCAGCGTGCCGAAGACCGGGTCGATGCCCCGGTAATCGGAAATGTCGTAACCCGCGTCCGACATCGGCGAGGGGTACCACGGGTTGAACCAGATCGCGTCGATGCCGAGCCCAGCCAGGTAGGGCAGGTGCGCGCGCACGCCCGCGAGATCGCCGATCCCGTCCCCGTTCCCGTCGGCGAAGCTGCGCACGTACAGCTGGTAGATGGCGGCGCTGCGCCACCAGGCGCGATCTGGCACGGAAACCTCTTTCTTTGCGTACCGGGCCGGGATCACCCGCGCAGGCCCCCCGCGGTAAGACCGGACATGATGTTGCGCTGGAAGAACAGGAAGAAGATGATCGTCGGCACGGCGGCCATGGCGGACGCGGCGATGATCAGGTTCTGCGGCGTGCCGTAGGTGGCCTGCCAGATGCCCACGTTCAGGGTTTCCCTGGTCGGGGTGTAGCCGTACTCGACCAGCAGCGGCCAGAGGAAGTCCTTCCAGACGGCGACCAGGCTGAAGATCGAGACCACGCCGATGATCGGCCGGGAGATCGGCAGCACGATCGAGCGCAGGATCCGGAGCGGGGACGCTCCGTCGACCCGCGCGGCGTCGATGTAGTCGGCCGGGATCGAGTCGAAGAACCGCTTGAGCAGGAAGATGTTGAACGCGTTGGCCACCGAGGGCAGCCAGATCGCCTCCGGCGTCCCGATCAGGTTCAGGTGCAATATCGGCAGCGAGGCTACGGTGATGTACTGCGGCACGACCAGCACGGTGGTCGGGATCATGAGCGTCGCCAGCATGAGGAAGAAGACGACGTTCCCGAACACCGGCCGTAGCTTGGACAGCGAGTAGGCCGCGGCCACATCGAAGACAAGCTGGAACGCCAGCGCGCCGAACGCGTAATAGACGGAGTTCCAGAGCAGCCGCGCGATGTCCAGCCGGTCGAACGCCTGCCTGTAGCTGCCCGGATACACGTGGTGCGGGTACAGCGTCGGCGGCGTCGCGATCGCTTCGTGGGTTGACTTCAGCCCGTCGGTGAACAGGAAGTACATCGGGCCGATGAAAACCAGCGTGAACACGATGATGGCCAGGGTGAGGACGACTCGGTAGACGATCTTGCCGCGGCGCCGGTTCAGCGCCGAGCTGGAGATCAGCGTCCGGGTCGTCGCGCCGGCGGCAGGCCGGCGCCGGAGCGTGCGGGCGGTAGCGGCAAGTGCTGTCATCGAAAGGCCCCTAACCGCGCTCTCGGGTGGCCCACAAGAACCCGAACGAGAAAACGGCGAGCACCAGCATGAGCATCACGCCGAGGGCCGACGCGCTGTTGTAGTTGCTGGCGCCGCTCAGCGCGAACGCGTACTGATAGATGAGCATCACGACCGACAGCGTGTTGTCGCCGACCCCGCCACCGCCGTTGGTCAGCACGAACGATTCGACGAACATCTGCATGGTGGCCACGATCTGCAGCATCAGCAGCATGATCAGGATCAGCCGGGTCTGCGGGATGGTGACGTGCCGGATCCGGCGCCACAGCCCGGCGCCGTCCAGCTCGGCCGCCTCGTACAGCTCACCGGGGATGTTCTGCAGCGCGGCCAGGTAGATCAGCGTCGCCCCGCCCATGTTCATCCAGGTTGAGGCGATCACCACCGACACCATCGCCACGCTGATGAATCCGCTGCCCGGCTGGAACACCCACTGCGAGGTCGGCAGGTGGAGCAGCCGCAGGATGTCGTCGAACAGGCCGTACTGCGGGTTGTAGAAGTAGGCAAACAGCAGCAGCGCCGAGGCCGGCGGCAGCATCACCGGCAGGTAGACCAGGACCCGCAGGTATCCCCTCGCGTGCCGCAACTCGTTCAGCAGCAGCGCTACGAAGAACGGCACCGCGTAACCGACGACCAGGGCCAGGACGGTGAATTCCAGCGTGTTGCGCCAGGCCAGCCAGAACGTCGGGTCGCGGAAGATCCGGATGTAGTTGGTCCAGCCCGCCCAGGCGTAGCCGCCGCCGAACACCGCCTTCTGGAAGCTCATGATGACTTCGCGGACGATCGGGTACCAGGAGAAGAACGTGAAGCAGAGCACCGCGCCGATCAGGAAGCCGTGCGCCGACAGGTTGCGCCGCATCTTCGGCCCGAGTCGGCGAGCCGCCACCCCGCGCGCGCCGTCTGGGGCTGGGCCTTGGGCTTACGCAGCGTCGCGACGCCTGCCATCCGCGCTCTCCTGTCCTCGTCCGCCGGGCGTGGGGGCCGGCCCCCGCAATGACCGGCCCCACGCGACTCCCTAACGGGCTATCCCGCGCTGTTGGCCAGGATCGTATTGACGTTGGCCGCGGCCGTCTTCAGCAGATCGCTCATGTTGACGTTCGGCTCGGTCAGGATGGCCAGCATGACCGGGTCGAGCGTCTTGTAGACCGCCTGGGCGTCGAGCGGCTCGCCGTCGCCGGCCTCGTTCGCGTTCACGAACGGCGTGTAGTACGCGGTGTTGACCGTCGCGTACTTGGCCCGCAGCGCGTTGATCTGGGACCCGGTCGCGCCGTCGAACAGCTCAGGCTCCGGGAAGCCGACCGGCAGCCCGTCCGCCTTGATCCTGGCGAAGTTGAACTGGCCGTCGCCGGGCGTCAGGTCCTCGAAGTCGATGAACTTGATGCCGGCCTCGATCTGCGCCGGGGTGTCGTGCTTGGCGAAGATGTAGTCGTTGCCGCCGGACAGCGACCCGGCCGGCGTACCGCTCACGCTCGGCAGCGGGCCCATCCCGATGTCGTTCACGTTGCCCTTGTCGGTGGGCACGATCACGTTGTAGATGTCGTCCGGAGCGGCGATGTACATGCCCAGCTTGCCCGCGGCGAACTGCTGCTGCAGCGTGCCCCAGGCCAGGCCCTGAGTCACGCTCATCGCGTGGTCGGTGAACCGCAGGGTGTGGAGCGCCTGCAGGATCGCCATGCCGTCGGCGTTGTCGAAGCTGGCGGTGGGCGGCGCGGCGCTGCCGTTGACCATGGAGCCGCCGAGCGCGTCCATGTAGGACGAGAAGTGCCAGCCGCCGTTGTTGCCGGCGCTGTAGTCGCCCTAGCCCTCAATGCCGTGGCCGAGCTTGGCGATGGCGGTGGCATCCGTCTCCACCTGCGCCCACGTCGTGGGCGGGTCGTTCGGGTTCAGCCCCGCCTGGCTGAACAGGGCGCGGTTGTAGATCAGGCCCTGGGTGTAGTTGACGGTGGGCAGGCCGTAGATCGTCGACCCCGCCGTCACCGCCTTCATCGAGCCGGACACGATGTCGCCCAGCGTCGGCACGGTCGTGGAGTTCACGTACTTGGTGATATCGGCGGCCTGCCCGGCCAGCAGCACCTGCGGCAGGTCGGTGAAGTAGCTGTAGAAGACGTCCGGCTCGGTCCCCGCCCTGAGCATGGAGGTAAACGTCGCGGGCACCTCGCACGGGTAGTTGTAGACGCTGTTGATCGTGATGTTCGGATTCGCCTTCTCGAAGATGGCGACGTCCTCCACCCACTCCTTGTGCTGCACCGGGTTCTGAGCCGCCGGCGGCGCGCAGTCGATGCTGACGGTCACCTTGCCGGTGCTACCCGAGCTCGTGGCACTGCTGCTGCTGCTCGAGCAGGCCGCAGCGCCGAGCCCCAGACCCACAACGGCGATCACGGCGGCTACCTTGCGGAAGCCGGCCAGCTGGTAGAGCTGTCTGCTCATCGATCAATCCTTCTTCCCTCAGGCCGAACGCGGGCGAAGCGCTGCCCTTTTGGCACTGAACATACAGAGACGGACAACTGGCCGCAAGATAGCGATGAAACTTAGCAAAGAAATAACTTGACGCCTTCCGGGCCTGCTGATGTGCCGCGGAGTGATCCAGGTCACGCAAGTTCTTGCGGCCAGATGTCGTATTGTTGCGGCATGACGCGAACCCCAGCCCGGCGGCTCGCCGACGTGGCCCAGAAGGTCGGGGTCAGCGAGGCCACCGTGAGCCGGGTCCTGCACGGCAAGGCCGGCGTGTCCGACAGCACCCGCGAGGCCGTGCTCAGGGCCCTGGACGTGCTCGGCTACGAGCGCCCGACCCAGCTGCGCGGGAATCGTGCCCGGCTGGTCGGCCTGGTGCTGCCCGAACTGCAGAACCCGATCTTCCCGGCCCTGGCCGAGGTGATCGGGGGCGCGCTGGCGCAGCGCGGGTTCACGCCGGTGCTGTGCACCCGGACCGCGGGCGGCCTGTCCGAGGCCGACTACGTGGACCTGCTGCTCGACCAGCACGCCTCCGGGGTGGTATTCGCCGGCGGTCACTTCGCCGAGCTGGCTTCCCCCCACGAGCATTACAAGCTGCTGCACGCCCGCGGCATCCCGGCCGTGCTGGTCAACGCGGCGGTCGACAACCTCGACTTCCCGTGCGTGGCCACGGACGACATGACGGCCGCCGGGCAGGCCTTCAGGCACCTGGCCTCGCTCGGGCACGAGCGGATCGGCCTGGTGGTCGGGCCCGAGGATCACATGCCCTCGCGGGGCAAGCTGGCCGCGTTCCTGGACCACGTGCAGCGGGCGGAACTCACCGTGGCGCCCGTCGAGCACACGCTGTTCTCAATCGAAGGCGGCCAGGCGGCCGCGACCCGGATGCTCAGGCAGCGCGTCACCGGCATCATCTGCGGCAGCGACGTCCTGGCCCTCGGCGCGATCCGCGCGGTGCGCCGCGCCGGGCTCCGCGTGCCCGGTGACGTCTCGGTGGTCGGTTACGACGACTCCTGGCTGCTGAACTGCA
The DNA here is from genome assembly GCA_963795795.1 of uncultured Actinomycetes bacterium. Taxonomy (GTDB): domain Bacteria; phylum Actinomycetota; class Actinomycetes; order Streptosporangiales; family Streptosporangiaceae; genus Palsa-504. The sequence goes on from CAWCJS010000020.1 coordinate 39,139, forward strand.
CCGATCCGCCGCTCACCACGGTCAGGCAGCCGATCGAGTCGATGGGCAAGGCCGCGGTCGCCCTGCTGGTCAACCAGATGGAGAGCGTCTCCGTCCACCCGGAGACGCTGCTGTTCGAGCCCGAGCTGGTCGTCCGCGGCTCCACCGGCCCAGCGCCGGGCGAGCCCGCACCCTCCCCACCGAGCTCCCGGGGGCTCAGGAAGTGACACCACCAGCCGTTCGGGATAATTAAAATCCCATTTTCCCGAACGAGCGGTGGTGCGTGTCCCGCGGAATGCGGAGGATCTCAACCTCCAGAACGATGCGCGCAGCGGGTCCGCTGATTACCGTCGGTGCTGTGGCTAGGAATTTCGTGGCCGGCACCAGGCCGCGGGCGTCTCTGCCCGCCGCGTTCGACCGGCACCGGTGGCTGGTCCTCGCCGTGCTCGTAGTGTGCGCGGAACTGGTCGTGCCGGCCCTCGCGCTCGGGCCGTACCCGCACGAGAAGGGGCAGCGCCTCCTCCTCGCGCTGGTGCTGTGCGGCCCGATCATGCTGCTGCGGCGCTGGCCGCTGCCGGTGCTGGCGGCGGTGACCGCCGCTAACGCGATGGTCATGGCCGCGGGCAACGCCGTGCTGCCGTTCGGCATCGTGCTCGGGGTCGGGTCGTACCTAGCCGCTTCGCGCCTGCCGAGACGGATGTCGATCCCCGCCGCTGCGGCCAGCGCCGCGGCCCTAGGCGGGGCGCTGCTGTACGCGGGGCTCACGGCCGGGCACCCCCTCCTCGCCCAGGAGGGCGTGGTGGGCTTCCTGCCGCTGGTGGCGGGCTGGTTCATCGGTGACAGCGCCGCGGCGCGCACGCGCTACCTGGCCGGGCTGGCCGAGCAGGCCGAGCGGGCCCGGGTCGCCGAGGCCGAACGAGCTCGCCAGCAAGTCCGCGAGGAGCGCGTGCGCATCGCCCGCGAGCTGCACGACGTGGTGGCCCACACCCTCGCGGTGATCACCGTCCAGGCCGGGGTCGGACGGCGCCTGATGGCCAGGCGTCCGGAGCAGGCGAGCATGGCCCTGGAATCGATCGAGACCATCGGCCGGACCGCCCAGGAAGAACTGCGCGTCGTGCTCGGGCTCCTGCGCGACGAGGAGAACCGGACGGCGGCCCTGGCCCCGGCTCCGGGACTGGTCGACGTCAAGGAACTGGTCGAGACCGTCCGGGCCTCAGGCACCCCGGTGGACCTGCACATGTCCGGAACCGATCGCCCGCTCTCCCCGGCGCTCGAGCTGACGGTCTACCGCGTCGTCCAGGAGGCGCTCACCAACGTCGTCAAGCACGCGCCGGGCGCTCGCGCCTCGATCGCCCTGGCCGTCTCCGACTACGAGATCCTCCTCGACGTCACCAACGACGGCGCCCCGGCCGGGCCTCCGGCCGAGGTCGGCGAGCGGGACGCGGGCACGGGCCTCGGGATCGTCGGGATGCGCGAGCGGATCGCGGCGTTCGGTGGCCGTCTCGCCGCCGAGCCGCTCGGCGACCGGGGCTTCCGGGTGAGCGCCCAGGTCCCCATCGAGGGTTCGATGTGACGATCAGGGTCCTGGTGGTGGACGACCAGGCGCTGCTCCGCGCCGCGTTCTCGTCGCTGATCGACGCCGAGGAGGATCTGGAGACGGTCGGCGAGGCGGCCGACGGCCGCCAGGCGGTCGAGCTGGCGGCAACCCTCGCACCCGGACGTCGTCCTCATGGACGTCCGGATGCCGGTGATGGACGGGATCGAGGCCACCCGGCGGATCACCGCCGGCCAGGCCGGAACCACGCCCCGCGTGCTCATCCTCACCACGTTCGACCTGGACGAGTACGTCTTCGAGGCGCTGCGCGCCGGGGCGAGCGGCTTCGCGCTGAAGAGCCGCCCGCTGGAGGAGCTGCTCACCGCGATCCGCACCGTCGCCGCCGGCGAGGCGCTCCTGGCCCCGAGCGTGACCCGCCGGCTCATCGCCCACTTCACCGAGGGCGACCGGGTTCCGAGGCGGACGCTCAGCGGCCTGGACGAACTCACCGAGCGCGAGCGCGAGGTGCTCTCGCTGGTCGCCCGCGGCCTGTCCAACGCCGAACTCACCGAGACGCTGCACGTGAGCCTCCCGACGGTCAAGACCCACGTGAGCCGGATCCTGACCAAGCTCGGCGCCCGCGACCGCACCCAGCTCGTCGTCCTCGCCTACGAATCCGGCCTCGTCGCCACGGCCTAAGTACGCGCATCATCCCCGGGGATGACGCTGAAGATAATTCGCGCGTCCGATGACAGCGGCACCACCGCCCGGCACGATGGCACACGATGAAGACCAACGACCTGCTTACCGCCAGCGTCGCTGCCGCCGTACACGGTAGCCACGTCGGCATCGGCGGCGGACCCATCATCCTGGCGCTCCTGGTCATCGGCGGGCTGGCCTACGGCTTGTCGCGCCGCACCCACCGCCAGCGCGCGGGCACCCGGCCCGACCCGCCGTTCCCGAGGCCCGACACGCCAGGCCCGATGCCCGACCTGACCAACCCGAGCCCCAGCCCCAACGCGCCAAGCCCTAACGCGCCCACCCCATGGCTCGACCGGCCAAGCCCGCGCCCCGCGCCGTCACACAAGAACGGCGGCTGGGCGGTCGAGACCCACGGCCTCACCAAGCGATTCGGGACCACCGTCGCGGTCGATGACGTCGAGTTGCTCGTGCCCCGCGGCTCCGCGTTCGGCTACCTGGGCCCGAACGGCGCTGGCAAAACCACCCTGATCCGGACCTTGCTCGGCCTGACGAAGGCCAACCGCGGCACGATGTCGCTGCTCGGCACCCCGGTCCCGGCCGCGCGGAGCAAGGCCCTGGCCCGGGTCGCGGCGATCGTCGACGAGCCCCGCTTCCACCCCCACCTGACCGGGCGGGACAACCTCCGCCTGCTGGCCGCGGCCCGCGGGGGCGCCGCGGCGGAGCGGATCGCGCCGTCGCTGGCCAGGGTCGGCCTGGCCGAACGCGCCGGGGACAAGGTCGCCTCGTACTCGATGGGGATGCGCCAGCGCCTGGGCGTGGCGGCGTGCCTGCTCGGTGACCCGGAACTGCTCATCCTGGACGAGCCCATGAACGGGCTCGACCCGGCGGGCATGCACGAGATGCGCGCGATGATCCTCAGCCTGGTCGCCGAGGGCCGCACCGTCGTCCTGTCGTCGCACCTGCTCGACGAGGTGGAGCGCACCTGTGACGCGGTGGCGATCGTCGACCACGGCCGGGTGATCCGGCAGGGCCCGATCGACGAACTGACCCGCGGCGCGGGCGGCCTGGTCGTGCAGGTCGACTGCGCCGAACCCGCCCGGGCGGCCCAGCTCATCACCGAGGCGGGTATCGCCGCGGGCACCGCCCTCACCGAAACCGGCCTGACGGTGACCTTCCCCGCGGGCGCGTCGCGCGCCGTCATCCCCGACCTCACCCGGCGGCTGGTCCGGGCGGACATCGACGTCTACGGCCTCCGGGAGATCCAGACGTCGCTGGAGGACTGGTTCTTGTCCGTGACGAGCCGACTGGGGGAGCCATCGTGACCACCGCCATGGTGCCCACGTGGGACATGATCACCACCAAGAACCTGGAGATCCGCAAGCGCACCGGGCTCATGATCACCATGGTGGTGCTGATCGTGGTGCCGACGGTCCTCTTCTACGGCCTGCGCCTGCTGTTCCACGTGGTCGATCCGCACAGCTACGGCCCGGCCGGCACCCCGGACCTCTTCTCCCAGGTCAGCAACCTGATCGCCGAGTTCGGGTTCATCGCCGCCGCGGCACTCGGCGCGGCGGCCGGGACGACGGACCTGTCCGAGGGCGTGTTCCGCCACCTCGTCATCACCGGCCGGTCGCGGCTGGCCCTCTACCTGGCGCGCATCCCGGCCGGCCTGGCCATCCTGATCCCGCTCGTCGCCCTGGCGTTCCTGATGACCTGCCTGGTCACCAGCTACGAGGCACCCCCGCAGCCCACGACGGTCGCCTTGTTCGGCCTCAACGTCCCCGAGCATTTCGACCAGGCCGAGCTGCAGACCTGGCTCCTGGAGCGCCCGCAGCAGGCCGCCAACAACCTGCCCGTCGGCCCCGGGACCACCCCGGCGCAGGTCCGCTCGGTGATCGACACAAACATCGCCAGCTTCTACGGCACCTACGCCGCCTCCGAGATCAGCGGCCAGAGCCCCGCGGACAACGAGATGGCCAAGATCGGGCTCTGGCTCGAGCTCGAAGTCGGGATCGGGTTCCTGGTCGGCCTCGGGTTCGGATCGCTGACCGGGCAGCGAACGACGACGACCATCGTGCTGATCGCGCTGGAGATCATCGTGACCCCGCTCCTGGCGCGCGTGCAGCTCCCGTACTTCATCGACGGCCAGCGGCTTATCGTCGGCATCGCGATGGACCAGCTCCGCCCCGCGGACCTGGCCGCCGCCGGCGAGTCCGGCGGGGGCCACGGCGGGATACTGCTCGGCGGGCGCGGCGCCCTCGGCATCCCGCCGATGCCGACCTGGGCCATGATCTCGGTGATCGTCGGCTGGATCGTCGGCTGGTCCGCCATCGGCGCCTGGCGGATGATGACCCGCGACGCCTGACCGCCGCGGTCCGCGCACCACCGCTCGTTCGGTAAAAAAGATCATGATTATCCCGAACGGCGATGGTGTTACGCCCGGACTCCCTCCTCGGCCCCCACGTGCGGAACCCCGTCCGCGGGCGCGGCGGGCTCCCGCGCCGGGACCGGGCGTGCGGTCAGCAGGAGCCGCGGAGACGACCCCCGCCGCGGCGAAGAACGCGATGACCAGCACCAGCCCATTCCGGAACGCCGCGACCGGATCGGTCGGCGAGACCCGGGACAAGATGGCCACCAGCCCGGCCACCCCGAGCACCGTCCCGATCTGCCGCCCCATGTTCAAGATCCCGCTCCCGGTACCGAACCGGGCCGGCGTCAGCGACGCGCTGCCGGCCCCGAGCAGCGAGGGGATGGCCAGGCCGACCCCGGCGCCGCCCAGGAGCTGGGCGGGCAGCAGGTGCGTCGCGTAATCCGGCGCCGCCTGGATCCGCCACAGCCACAGCAGCTGGGCCAGGGCGTTGACCAGGCAGCCGATCGCCGCGACCCGCCCGGGCCCGCCCAGGACGGCCGCCAGGCGCGGCGCGACGAACCGGGCGAACGGCAGCACCATGAGCGGCCCGGGCGCGATGGCCAGCCCGGCGTCCACCGCCGAGTACCGCCAAACCCCGGTGAGGAACTCCACCGAGCTCAGCACGAAGGCGCCGAACCCGGCGTAGTACAGGATCGAGGCGGCGAACGCGCCGCTGAACGTCCGCGAGCGCAGCAGCTCGAGCTCGAGGACCGGCGAGTGGTGCCGCCGCGACCGCCAGACCATGGCCGCGCCGGCGGCCACCGAGGCGGCCAGCAAGCCGAGGAATCCAGCCGAACCCCAGCCCCAACCCGGGGCCTTGACCAGGGCGAGCGCGACCAGGCCCACGGACGCCGCCAGCAGCCCGGCGCCGAGCAGGTCCGGCCGGCCGCGCGACGTCACGTCACGGCTCTCCGGCACGACCCGAAGGGCCAGGATCACGGCGGCCACCCCGACCGGCACGTTGATCCAGAACACCCACCGCCAGTTGATCTGGACCAGGCTGCCGCCGATGACCGGGCCGAGCGCCGCGCCCAGCGCGCCCAGCGCCGACCAGGTGCCCAGGGCCTTCGCCCGCGCCTGCGCCGGGACGGCGGCCAGCAGCAGCGACAGCGACGCGGGCACCATCGCCCCCGCCCCGGCCGCCTGGACGACCCGGGCCGCGATCAGCGCGCCCACTCCCGGCGCCAGCCCGCAGAGCACCGACCCGAAGGTGAACCCGGCCAGCCCGGCCACGAATACCGTGCGCCGCCCGATCCGGTCGGCCCACCGACCGGCCGGGACCAGCACCGCCGCGAACACGATCGTGTAGGCGTTGAGCACCCAGGACAGCGAGCTCAGGCTGGTGTCCGGGTACTGCCTGCTGATGTACGGGAACGCCAGGTTGACGATGAACAGGTCCAGGCTGGACATGAACACGGCCAGCGCCAGCACGCCGACCACCGCCGCGACCCGGCGTGAATCTGGCGCGGCCGATGCCGCCGGGGGAGTGGAGCTCACCGTCAGCCTCCTAGTAAGTCCGGAATCTGGATGTACTCTAACCCACGATCACCCAGTGCGTCCAGAAAACCAACCCATGAGGTAGACTCCGGAACATGGTGAGTGTCCCTGCCGAGCCGCGACCCTGCTCGATCGCGCGCACCCTGGACATCGTGGGCGAGAAGTGGGCCCTGCTAGCCGTGCGCGAGGTCTTCCTCGGCAACCGCAGGTTCGACGAGATGGTCAAGCGCACCGGCGCGCCGCGCGACACGCTCGCGGCCCGGCTCCGCACCCTGGTCGGCGCCGGGATCCTGGAGCGGCGCCCTTACTCCGAGCACCCGGCCCGCTTCGAGTACTACCTGACCAAGGCCGGCCGCGACCTGTACCCGGTTATCGTCACCCTGATGCGCTGGGGCGACCAGTACCTGGCGGGCGAGGACGGCCCGCCGCTGGTCCTGGAACACCACTGCGGGCACCAGGTGACGGCCCAGGTAATCTGCGAGGCCTGCGGCGAACCCCTCCGCCCCACCGACACCAGGCCGCTCACCGCAACCGGCGCGCCCGCCGGTCACTAGTTACCATGGCGATGAGTGGCCACGACGATGAACGGGGTCGCGATGTCGCACAGGCGTGAGAGCGGACTCAAGCGGTTCCTGCGCAGGCTGTTCCAGGCCGACGCGGACGCCAGGCGCGAGATGTACGGCTCGGCTGCCCCCGCTCCGCCGCTGCACGTCGAGGACGGCCCAGCCGAACCCCGCCGCCGCCACCGCAAGCGCCGCTAGCCGCCGCCACCGCAAGCGCCGCTGGCCGCCGCGCCGCCGCTAGCCGCCGCCGGCCCCATGATCGTCGGCTGGCCCGGGTCATCGGCGTTCGGGGAATTATCACCCGCGACGTCTCGGCCGGCCCCTCCCGCGACGTCTCGGCCGGCCCCTCCACGTGCGCGGCCCTTCTCCCGCGATCACCAGCTCGTTCCCGTCGCGGCTCCCGGGCCCGACCCTCCGCTCGCCGGCAGCACCTCCTTGACAATCTAGATTGCGTCCGCTATCAAGATAGCGTCATATATCAAGTGAGGGAAGCTATGCCTGATCACGAAACCCCGGACGAAGGCAACTGGGAGACCCGCTCGTTCACCGCGCCGTTCCCCCCGGGACCGCCCGGCCCTCCTGGCCCTCCAGCCCCGCCCGGCAGGAACTTTTACTACGCGGTCGAAAGTGAAAGCGCGCCGGGCCGCGAGCACGAGGACATCATGCTGCGCCGGGTCCCGGCCGCGGTCGCGCACCGTTTCCGCGGCGCGGCGGGGGCCCGCGGGTTCACCCACGCGCAGTACCTCAGCGCGCTGGTCAGCCTGCACGAGGCCATGCGCAAGCGCGCCGACGAGGGCGACGCCGAGGTCGCGGCGACGCTGGCCGAGCTGGGCCTGGGCACCGTCTCGATCTGACCAGTCATCTTCCGGGAGCCTGGTCCCGGCCGCCTAGCGGAGGTCGGTTGACATGTTCTTCTTCACCTACCTGCGCCGCGAGCTTCGGCGCCGGATGCGGCAGGCCGTGGTGACGTCCGTGGGCCTGGCCCTGGGGATCGCCCTGGTGATCACCGTGACCGCGCTGTCCTCGGGGGTGCGCAGCGCGCAGGGCAAGGTCCTGGGGGCGCTGTTCGGGGTGGGCACCGACATCACGGTCACCACGGCGACCGCGCCCGCCTCCGGCTCGGCCGGCTTCAACCAGATCACTCCCGAGCCGTATGCCCAGCACCAGGATGTCCTAGGCAGCCCCACCCAGGGCACGCTGACCGCGTCCGCGGTGGCGGCCATCGCCCGGCTGCATGACGTGAACACCGCCGCCGGCGGGCTGGTGCTGACCGAGATCAAGTCGACCATCCCGGCCGACAACGCCCCCCCACCGCCCAGCTTCCAGCCCCCGGTCCAGGTCAGCGTCGCCGGCGTGGACCCCGGTGACCAAGGGCTCGGCCCGCTGGCCGCGGCCCGGCTAGTCTCCGGCCGGGCCTTCGCCACGAGCCAGGCGGACGCTGGCGTGGCCCTGGCGGACTCGGCCTACGCGGCCGCGCACGGGCTGAAGGTCGGCTCGGCGGTCTCGATCGCCGGGGCGAGGTTCACGGTGATCGGGATCGTCCGCCAGGCGCCCGGCAGCAACGCCCCGGAACTCTACATCCCCATGGCCCGCGCCCAGGCCCTGGCCAAGCTGCCCGGCAAGGTCAACGTCATCTACGTGCAGGCCGCCAGCGCCGCCGACGTCGGCACAGCAACGAGCGAGATCTCCCGGCTGCTCCCGTCAGCCACCGTGACCAACTCGGCCAGCCTGGCCAGCGGGGTGGCCGGGTCGCTGAAGACCACCGCGCAGCTGGCGCGCAGCCTGGGCACGTGGCTGGCCGTGCTAGCGCTCATGGCCGCGGTCGCGGTCGCCAGCCTGCTGACCCTGGCGGCGGTGGGCCGCCGGGTCCGCGAGTTCGGCACGCTCAAGGCCCTCGGCTGGCGCAGCGGCCGGATTACCGCCCAGGTCATGGGGGAGACGATCGCCATGGGCTTCGCCGGCGCCGCGGCCGGGATCGCCCTCGGGCTGGTCGGCGCCCTAGCCGCGTCCGCTGCTGCACCGAAGCTGACCGCCACCGTCCAGACCGCCGACAACGGCCCGGGCGGCTTCGGCGGGGGCCTCGGTGCTGGCGGCGGCGTCTTCCACGCCACCGTCGGCGGCCCGGTGGAGACCTTCGCCAACCCGAACGCCACCCACACCGTCGCGGTCCCCTTCACCGCCCCGGTCACGGTCGGCGCCATCGTGCTGGCCGTGATCCTGGCCATCGCGGGTGCCCTGGTCGCCGGGTCGTTCGGCGGCTGGCGGATCAGCAGGCTGCGCCCGGCCGAAGCCCTCCGCCGGGTGGAGTGAGAAAGAGCCATGTACACGCTGACCAACGTCACCAAGAACTACCCCAAGGGCCGCTCTACCGTGGTCGCGCTACGCGGCCTGAACCTCGTCATCGACGACGGCGAGTGGCTGGCCGTCCAGGGCCGCACCGGGCACGGCAAGTCCACGCTGCTGCAGATCCTCGGCGGCCTGGACCGCCCCAGCGCGGGCACCGTCACCTTCGCCGGCCGCGACCTCGCCGAACTCCGCGAAGCCCAGGTCACCCGGCTGCGCGCGACCTCGATCGGGTTCATCTTCCAGACCTTCAACCTGGTCCCCACCCTGTCGGCGGCCGAGAACGTCGAGTCCGCCCTCATCCCGCTCCGGACGAGGCCCGCGGAGCGGCGCCGACGGGTCGCCGCCGCCCTGGAATCGGTCGGGCTCGGCGACCGGGCCGCTCACCTGCCCGGCGAATTGTCCGGCGGGCAGCAGCAACGCGTCGCCATCGCCCGCGCCCTGATCAAGGAACCCAGGGTGCTGCTGGCCGACGAGCCCACGGGCAACCTGGACGAAGACACCCGGGACGAGATCACCGCGCTGCTCGAGCAGCTGTGGCGCCGGCTCGGCCTGACCCTCGTGCTCGTCACCCACGACAGCGCCGTGGCCCGCCGCGCCCAGCGCGTCGGCATCATGGCGAACGGCCGCCTGTCCATCCGGCAAGACACCCGCCGAGCCGGCCAATAACCCGGCGCTACGCAGGCTGTTCGACTCGTTGCCGGACGGTTCCGTCGGACAGCACGTCCCCGTCGGGGCACCGCCACTGGATCCGCCCGCCCTCGAACTGATCCTGGTACAGCGCCGCGTAGAGCCCGCCCTGGCGCAGCAGATCCTCGTGCGACCCGGATTCCACCACGAGTCCGCCGTCGATGACGTTGATCACGTCCGCGTTGACGATGGTGGACAGCCGGTGGGCGATGGCGATCGTGGTCCGCGACCCCATCAGGTCATCCAGGGCCTTCTGGACCTCCCGCTCGCTGGCGGTGTCCAGCGCTGAGGTCGCCTCGTCCAGGATGATGATGCGCGGATCGTGCAGCAGGACCCGCGCGATGGCCAGCCGCTGCTTCTCCCCGCCGGACAGCCGGTAGCCGCGCTCGCCCACCACGGTGTCGTAGCCGTCGGGGAACGACATGATCCGGTCGTGGATGTACGCCGCCTGCGCGGCCGCTTCCACCTCCTCCAGCGTGGCCGAGGGCCGGCCGTACTGGATGTTGGCCAGGATGGTGTCGTGGAACAGGTAGCTCTCCTGGGTCACGAACCCGATGGCGGCGGCCAGCGACGCCTGGCGGACCCGCCTCACGTCGAGCCCGTCGATCTCGACCGAACCCCCAGTCACGTCGTACAGGCGCGGGATCAGGTAGCTGATGGTGGTCTTCCCGGCTCCGCTGGGTCCGACTAGGGCCACGAGATGCCCGGGTTCGGCCGAGAAGCTCACTCCCTTGAGGGCGTCGACCTCGGTCCCTGAATACCGGAAATGGACGTCCCTGAGCGCCACCCGCCCCGCGGAGTCGGATACGGGCAGGTCCACCGCGTCGGGCGCGTCGACGATGTCCGGGGCGACGTCCATGTACTCGAAGACCCGGTCGAACAGCGCCAGCGACGATCGCAACTCCACCGAAACCTGGAGTAGCTGTCCGATCGGGAAGTACAGGCGGGTCTGAAGCGTGGTGAAGGCCACGATGGTCCCGGCCGAGATCGGGTGGTGGTGCACGATGAGCAGGCCGGCGAGGAGGTAGAGGGCCGCCGGGGTGATCGAGAGGAACACCTGCACGACGGCGAAGAAGCCCTGGCCGATCATCTGCTGGCGGACCTGGAGCCCGGCCAGGCGCTCGTTCTCCTGGTGGTAGCGGGCGGTGTCGCGCGCCTGGTTGCCGAACACCTTCGCCAGCAGCACCCCGGACACCGACAGGGTTTCCTCGCTGAGCGCGCTCATCGCGGCCAGCGACTCCTGCGTCGAGCGCGCCACCCGCCGGCGGCTATCACCGACCACCTTGGTCAGCCAGAAGAACACCGGCACGGTGATGACCGAGACGATGGTCAGCTGCCAGCTGATGATGATCATCGCGACGATGCTCGACACGAAGGTGACGACGTTGGCCAAGATGGTCGAGGCGGTGGTGGTCACGACCGACTGGACGCCGCCCACGTCGTTGGCCAGCCGGGACTGGATCTCGCCGGTCTTGGTGTTCGTGAAGAAGGCCAGCGAGAGCGTCTGCAGGTGGGAGTAGAGCCGGTCCCGCAGGTCCCGCATGACTAGCTGCCCGACCCGGTTGGTCTGGTAGGTCTGCAGGATCCCGATCGCGCCGTTGACGATCGGGACCGCGGCCATGATGGCGACCAGGGTGAAGAGCAGACCGAGCTTGGGCCCGCCCCGCACGAACAGCGCCTTGTTGAATACCGCCTGGATCAGCAGCGGGTTGACGATGCCGATCGTCGAGGTCACCACGATGAGGCCGATGACCACGGCCACCTTGGCCCGGTACGGCCGGAACAGCGGCACCACCCGGCGGGCGGTATCCCGCCCCGTGTGCGCCGGCGCGTCCAGGGTCACGATCAGCCTCCACCGCCATTATCCCGGACGCGTAGGGTAGGCCCGTGCGCTTCACCAAGCTCGGACACTCGTGCGTCAGGCTGGAGAAGGACGGCGCCGTCCTGGTCATCGACCCCGGCACGTTCACCGACGCCGCTGCGGCCCTGGCCGGGGCCAGCGCGGTCCTGGTCACCCACGAGCACCCAGACCACTTCGACGCGGACGCGATCCGCGCCGCGCTCCAGGCCAACCCCGAACTGACGCTGTGGGCCAACGCGTCGATCACGGGGCAGCTCGGCGAGTTCGGCGACCGGATGCGCGAAACGCGTCACGGCGACGCCCTGTCCGTGGCGGGCTTCTCGGTCCACGTGTACGGCGTGGATCACGCGCTGATCCATCGGGACATCCCGCTGGTGGTGAACACCGGGTTCCTGGTCGAGGGCGAGCTGTTCCATCCCGGCGACTCCTACACCGTTCCCGAAGAGCCGGTCGGCACGCTGCTCGTCCCCATCAGCGCCCCCTGGCTGAAGGCGGGGGAGATGATCGACTACTTCCGCGCCGTCGCCCCCGCCCGCGGCTACGCGATTCACGACGCGATCCTGAACCAGGCCGGCCTGGCCCTGATGACCAGGATGCTGTCCGTCGCCGCCGCCCCCAGCGGCGCGCCCGTCTCGCGACTGGAACCCGGAACAACCCTCGACCTGTGATCCGGAAGGGAGCGGCAGTGGACGAGCAGCGCATCAACGTCGACGGTCAGGAGCTCGCGTACGTGCAGAGCGAGGGCCAGGGCCGCCCCGTCATCTTCGTGCACGGCAACTCGTCCTCGTCCCGCACCTGGAACGGACTCCTGGCGGGGCCGTTCGGCCAGCGCTTCCGCTGCCTAGCCTTCGACCTGCCCGGCCACGGCGACTCGGCCCCAGCGGCGAACCGCGAGGACTACTCGCTGCCCGGTTACGCCAAAACGCTTACCGCCTTCGCGCAGGCCACCGACGCCACCGAAGCCGTGGTCGTCGGCTGGAGCCTGGGCGGCCACATCGCGCTGGAGGCCGCCGCAGGCCTGCCCGCCGCGGCCGGTTACGTCGTGTTCGGCACGCCACCGGTCTCCTCGGCAGCCCAGATGCCCGAGGCCTTCCTGCCCAACCCCGCCATGAACGTCGGCTTCACCGCCGCCGTCTCCCCCGAAGAGGCCCGCACCTACGCCGCCAGCTTCACCGCTCCCGGTTGCACCCTGCCCCTGGACGACTTCGTCACCGACATCCTGCGCACCGACGGCGAGGCCCGCGCCGGCCTGTTCGCCAGCGTCCTGGAAGGCCGCTTCACCGACGAGCTAGCCATCGTCGATGCCCTCCCGCAGCCACTAGCCATCCTCCACGGCGAGGCCGAACAACTAGTCAACCTCGCCTACCTGCAAAAGCTCACCATCCCGACCCTGTGGCGCGACTCCCTCCAAGTGATCCCCGCCGTAGGCCACGCCCTCCACCTGGAAGCCCCCGAAACCTTCACCGCCCACCTAACCCAGTTCCTCGCCGACCTGACCTGACCCCAGCTCTCCGCCCCGTCCGGTACGCTACCTATCGTGATGATTCCGTCTCATTGCGCGACTGTTTCCATGAGGTCCGGTGGCCGCCGACCGCTCCGATGACACCGCCGAGCCGCCGGTCGAACGCCCAGACCATTCGGCCGACCGGCCGACTCCACCCGCAGACAACGCCGAACAATCCCGTCGCGACCAGATCGAGCCCCGCAGCCGCGAGGAGTATTACGAAGAACGCACCGAGCCCCTGGCCGCTAGCCAGTGAGCCAACCGAGAACGGCCAGCAAGCCCAGCCAGGCTCGAACTGGGAGGAGACGGCAGAACTAGGCCGCTGGATGTGGGGCGAGTACAAGCGCCACTGGCCAGACACGAACGAGCGCCCGTCGGTGGACTGGATCGAACCTCCGGCTCCTGGCGCGGCGACGGCGACAGACCTGAAGTCGTCTGACAACGAACGAATTGAAGCGGAATACAGCCGCATGAGGATCGGGCGGAGAAAAGATCGCGCCAGCGATGCGTGCAGGTGGAGGGCCGAGATCCAACATCGGCACCTCGTCGGCTTTGAGCATCATCTCAAAGGCCTTGACCGCATCAAAGAAAAAGTCCACGAGGATATGGAACTGTTGGGCCGCTCCCCGAGTGAAGCTATTTCGCTCCTTCCCGACGCGATCCGTTACACGTTTCAGTATGAGGAGGCTCGATACACGCAAGGTGTGTGGGCAGATATCGCGCGCATGCAGGAGCAGGGATTTAAGCTGGACATGCTCAAGAATATGTGGTCGGATGACCAGTACAAGGGGATTCAATAGCCAGTGGATCGAGCCTGACAGCGGCCAACGCTTCGAGGTACAGTTTCATACTCGCATCAGCTTCGAGGCCAAGGAGCTCACCCACCCCGCCTACGAACGGCTGCCGTACGCACCCAGGCATGATGAGTTGGAGGTAGCTTGTGTTGGAAGCTTTCCAGCAAAAGGTGACCGCCGCGGTGCCGGTTCCGCCTGGCGCCGTCGGCATTCCCGATTACTCGGAAGGAGAGGCGCAGATGCCGGATAAGGTCACGTACTACGCGATCATCGAACGATCTGAGCAGCCGTGAGCGGCCTGCGGGAGTTCTCCGCCGCACCTACTTCGAGGCCGGCGGCAGGCGCGACGAGGCATTCAGCCGCGGAATCTAGTCTGGGAGCCCACTGCGCTGTTGGTCTCGGCCGAGCGCGGCGACCTGAAAAACGAGTTCATCGAGATCACCGAGGACGAGGCGAACCAGATCGTAGACCGCATCCGAGCGACAGCGACCGACAAGAGCTAGCGGCTAGGGGGCACGGTCAAGACTTAACCGCGATGCCCTCGAAGGTGTACTCCATCGCCCGCGGGCCCTTCATGTAGAAGGTCTCCAACTGGGTGAGCTCGAGCCCGGAGGCGGTCACCAGTTGGTCGATCGGGCGGTTGAGGTGACAGCCACCGGCCACGCGACGTTGCAGAGGGGTAAGCCGGTCCTGCATGCGGGCGACCTTCGTATCAGGGGAGCGGCCATGCTCCACGAAGTGGAATGCGCCCCCAGGCCGCAGCACCCGGATGATCTCGGCCAGCGCCACCATCGGATCCGGAATCGTGCAGAGCGTCCAGGTGCTAAGCACGTGATCGGCACTCGCGTCGCCAACCGGCAGCCTCTGGGCGTCTAGGCCGATGTATTCGATGGGCACGGCGGATGCGGCGGCCCTCTTCGCGGCCAGCTTGCGGCCCACGGCCGCCGGGATCAACGGCCCACACGTGCTTGAGCGTGGCCGGATAGTAGGGAATGTTCAAACCCGACCCGAACCCGATCTCCAGCACCTCACCATCGAGCCCCGCCGCGACACGGGCTCGCGCCTTCTCCACGTCATCCCCGCGCATGGTCAGATCGACGATGCGGGGCAGAATCTGGTCCCGGTAGAGGCCCATGCCGCCAGTCTGCCACCGCCCCGAACTATCGTCCCCCCCGGTTCGTTGTGCTGACAGCATGGCCGTCGTCCATGATCAGGGGAGTCTTGAAATGCGCGTCGTCGTCGACAGCGTCATCTTCGCCGTCTGGGTGGCCTTCTGGATCTACTGGCTGGTGGCATCGGTCGGCGTCAAGGCCGGCCAGACGCGATGGACCCGGTTCGCAGGCATCCGGCTCGGCATCGTTCTCATCGTTCTGCTCTTGCTGCGGGTCAAAGGCTTCAAGACGCATGCGGCCACGAACGACCCGTGGCTTGAGGGCATCGGCCTTGCCGTCTACCTCTTGGGGTTGGCGCTCGCCGTGTGGGCCAGGATGTACCTCGGGCGCAACTGGGGCATGCCGATGACCCAGAAGGTCGACCCGGAACTGGTCACGACCGGTCCCTACCGCCGGGTCCGCCACCCGATCTACTCGGGCATCATCCTCGCGATGATCGGGACGACGATCGCCGTGAGCCTGTATTGGCTGGTAGCGGTCGTCGTGCTCGGCGGGTACTTCATCTACAGCGCCACCGTAGAGGAGCGCTACATGGCCGAACGCTTCCCCGACTCCTACCCCGAGTACAAGCGGTCAACGAAGATGCTAATCCCCTTCATCTTCTGAGCCGAGAGAACCACTCAGGCCCCGCTCCTCACCCCGGACGGTAACCCCGTCCTCGACCCGGACCAGGACGAACGCGCTGAACCCCGCCCCTTCGAGCCGATTCAACTGCGCCCCGAACTTCCCGCTCCGCCGCACCGTCTCCACGACTCGCCCCGGTCCGTAAACGCCCCGCAGTTCCCGCGCCACCTCCAACGCGTCCGCCATCGGCACGTCCCCTTCCACGAGCACCGCCACCGCGTCCCGCGCCACCCCCTGGGCCAGCAGATCCACGATCCGCTCGAACCCGATGGAGAACCCGCAAGCCGGAACGTCGTGCCCCAGCGACCGTCCGATCAGCTTGTCGTACCGCCCGCCCCCGGCCACCGATCCGCTCATGTCCGGGTGGATGATCTCGAACACCTGCCCCGTGTAATACCCGAGCCCGCGCACCAGCGTCGGATCGAAAACCCAGCTCAGCGCACGTTCCGAGGCCAGCCGGTCCAGGCACGCCGCAACGTCGGCCAGGTCCGATACGACCTCCGCAGGCAGCTCAGGCAAGCTGTCGGCCAGAACCGCCGCCAGCCGGTCCCCGGGTACCCCTTCCAGTCCCTGGATCATCTTCTCCACCGACGAGACCACCCCGCGATCGAACCCGAGCTCCACCAGCTCAGACCGAACCCCGTCCCACCCGATCTTGTCCAGCTTGTCTACCGTGACGAAGAACGGCCCCCACGCATCCGCGGGCACCCCGCACTCGGTCGCCAACGCCGAAAGGAACCGCCGGTCCGACACCCGAACCGTCGTCCCCTCGAGCCCGACCACGGCCAGCGCCTCGGTGGTCGCCTCGATGAGCTCCGCCTCGGCGAGCACGGAGGCTTCCCCGATCATGTCGATGTCGCACTGGTAGAACTGCCGGTAGCGTCCCTTTTGCGGCCGCTCCGCCCGCCACACCGGCCCTACCTGCAAAGACCGGAACGGAACCGGCAGCCGAGCGTGGTTGTGCCCGTAGAACCGGGTCAGCGGCACGGTCAGGTCATACCGGAGCCCGAGGTCCACCAGGTCCCGCAGCTCAGTGCCCGCCGCCACCGAAGCAGGCAGCCCGCGCCGCAGCACCCAGTAGGCGAGCTTCTCGTTCTCCCCGCCCTGCCCGCTCGTCAGCCGGGCGATATCCTCCAGCGCCGGCGTCTCGATCCGCTGGTAGCCGAACTTCCTATACACGCCCGCGATCGACTCCAGCACATGGTCACGGACAGCGACGTCCGCGGGCAGCAAGTCCCGCATCCCCCTGGCCGGGCTGTTGTCGATCTTCATGGAACCCAAGGCTATCGGACCCGACCGCGCGGGTCGGCCTGCAAATACAACGGGGACTTAACCAGCCATGGGTTGCCGCCTGGTTGGCGCGGGGCTACGGTGGAGGCCCAACATGTCGGTCAACTGGAGGGAAGTGAAACATCATGCCAGATTTCGGCAATCTCGAGCACGAGGCAGAACAGCTCGCAGGCGAGCATTCTGACGTTGCGGATAAGGGTATCGAGGAAGCCGGCCAGATGGTCGACGATAAGACCGGCGGGCATTTCGACAGCGAAGTCCAGCAAGGCGAGCAGTCGATCGAGGGAGACTTCGGCGGCCAGTCGGGCAACTAGAACTGCAGGTCAGAAGCCTAGACCTCGTGGGGGGTGCCGAGAGCGGCGCCCCCCACGTCATTCTTACTCTTCGGTCAGGTCCTCGATGTGGGCGTCGGGTGCATTGTGCTTAACCGACTCGATGCCGTGCAGCGCGCTTTCCTTGCTTTCGTAATGCTGGCTGGTGGCGATGACCTGTCCATTGGCCGCGTGCAGATTGAAATGGAATTTGCCGGTGCTGCCCTTTTCAAGGACGAACTTTCCGCTCATTTTAAGAGTCCCTCCGACTGGTCGTCCCGGCGCTCAGGCCGATCAGTGTAACGGCGCCACCCACCCCCCACAAGAGTGAGCAGCGACATGCGGATCGTTGAGCTGTCCAATCACCCCGCCGACATGCTGAACGAAGCATCGCGGCGCCGGCAGAGCGCCGATAAGCGGGCGCATTCACGGCACGAAGATGCCCTTATCCAGCACCAGGCCCGCGTCCAGACCGTGCGGGTGAAGCGCGACCGGGCCCGCCAGCACCGCCAGTGGTGGGCCTGGCTGCGGCTCGCCTTCGCCGTCTGGACGGAGAAACGGCGAGTTCCCCGGCCGCCCGGCCGCAATACCGAGCCCACCGACACCGAAGAACGGATCAGGGCCGGAATCGCCGGCGAGCAGCTGGTCGCGGCCGAGCTAGGCCGCAGCCTGACCGACGACTGGACCCTCCTGCACGGCTACCGCAACCGGCGCGGGGAGATCGACCACCTGCTCCTCGGGCCGCGCGGCCTGTTCGCCATCGAGGTCAAGAACATCAACGCCACCGTTCACGTCGACGGCGACCGCTGGCACGCCGATAAGTACGACAACTACGGAAACCTTGTCGAGCAGCGGCCGGTCACCGACCGGAAGGGACGCTCGCCGAGCGAGCAGCTCAACGAGTCGGCCACCGAGCTGGAACGTTTCCTCGCCCAGCGCGGCCAGCAGGTGACCGCTCAGCGCGTCGTCGTCCTCACCCACCGCCGCTCGCGCCTGGCCCCGGCAGCCACCCCACGGTCAACGTCGCAACCTCGGCCGCATCCGTGCTGAGCCTCCTCAACGAATCACGCCAGGAGCTCGACCAGAAACAGCGCACCGAACTACTGCGCCTTATCCAGCGAGACCACGACTTTCACGAGAAATCCCGCCGTCCCAGCCGCCGAACGGGCCCATCGTCCCCTTAGTTGTGTTCGTCGAGGGCACAATCCGAACCGCCGCGCGGGCCCCGGCCACCGGGCGAGAATGTCTTCCAGGAGGCCTAAACACCATGAGCGAAAGCCAAGAACGCGAGGGCCAGCCAGCGGGACGGGGGCGGCTCGCCCAGGTCATCGCGACGCGAGGCGGCCTGGCGGCGCCCGAGGCCCCGTTCGTGATCGAGCACCGCGAGGCGCTGATCTACATGCTGTGCGAAGCCGCGGAGCTCGAGCACGGCATCATGTGCCAGTACCTGTACGCCGCGTTCTCACTGAAGCAGAGCACCGACGAAGGCCTGTCCGCCGAGGAAGCCGAAGCGGTCCAGCGCTGGCGCAAGACGATCTCGCACGTGGCCACCCAGGAGATGCTGCACCTGTCCCTGGTGCAGAACCTGCTGTCCGCCATCGGCTGCGCCCCGCACCTGTCCCGGGCGAACTTCCCGCACCCGGCCAGCAGCTACCCGCCGGGCGTCCACCTGACGCTGCTGCCGTTCGGCGAGCAGGCGCTCAAGCACTTCATGTTCCTCGAGCGCCCGGAAACCTATGACCTGGACGACGCGGAGGGGATGGCCGCCTTCGGCCGCGCCAGGCCTGCCATGCAGCCGGGCGAGATCGTAGCCCGCGGCCAGGACTTCGCCACCGTCGGGCACCTGTACCGCTCGATCGAGCAAGGGATCGCGCACCTGGCCGACAAGCTCGGAGAGCAGTGGCTGTTCATCGGCCCGCCGCGGGCCCAGGCCACCCACCAGTACTTCGTCTGGCCCGAGTTGGTCGCGGTGACCGACGTGGCCAGCGCGCAGCGGGCCATCGACGAGATCCTCGAACAGGGCGAGGGCCCGCGCGGGGACTGGAAGGACGCCCACTTCGGTCAGTTCGTCGACATCCTGGACGAATACACCCAGCTCCGGGCGGCCAACCCGGCCTTCGACCCGGTCCGCCCCGTGGTGACGGTCAACGTGCGCCCGGCCGTACGCGAGACCGACGTCCCGCTGGTCACCGACCCGCTGACCCGCCAGGTCATGGACCTGTTCAACGTCGCCTACGAGATCCTGCTGCTGATGCTGCAGCGCTTCTTCGTCCACACCGAGGAGACCGACGCGCAGCTCAAAGCGCTGGCCGACGCGACCGTCGCGCTCATGTTCCAGGCCCTCAAGCCGCTCGGCGACCTGGTCACCACGCTCCCGGCGGGCCCGGAATACCCCGGCCGCACGGCCGGCCCCAGCTTCGAGCTGTTCTACGAGTCGGACTACGTGCTGCCGCACCGCGAAGCCGCCTGGATCTTGCTGACCCAGCGCGTCCGCCAGGCCGCCGCGTTCTGCGAGCCAGGCATCCCGTGTGCCCCGCAGGTCGCAGACGACCTGGAAGCGGTCAAGGCCAGCCTGACCGGGATCGCCGAGGCCCTCGAGGCACACATGCCCTCCCGCGACGTCCGCCCCGCCGCGCCTACCCCCGCTCAGGCTGAGGTCCTGCCCGGCCTCCTGTCCCGCGCCGCAGATTTTTACCGAACGACCGGTGGTTTCACTGGCCACTCCGACGAGTTCCTGTCCCACCTAGGCGACGCCGCCCGCTCGGCCTACCAGGCGGTCCTGGCCCACCAGGACGACCCCCGGATCGTCGCGCGCCTCGTCGACAGCGTGCTTCGCCCGCTGACCGAAGCCGTAAGCGACGTGTCAACCGCCCATGGCATCGCTCCCGCCGCTCCCCTCCCCCGCCGACTCCACCGCGCCCGCCCGCGGTGCCGCCACCGAGCTCGCCCCCGCACCCCATGTCACACCCACCTCATCCGCCCCTGACGCCCTATGGGACGCCGCACATCACGTCACGAGGCTGCGGGCGGCGTACGCCAACTACGCTCCGCCCGGCCTGCTCGAGGCGGCCGCCGCGCTTCAGCTCCTGGCCTATGACCAGGCCTCGCCGGGGGAGCGGGCCCACCGGATCGCCGCCCTGGAGGACCTCCAGCGTGGCCTGCGTCCGGTGGTCGTGACCGCGAAGAACGGCCCGTACCTGGTCACCAACGTCCCGGTGCTGCGCACCCCTCTCGGCGACCGGCTCACCGTCCCACCGCAGGTGGCGCTGTGCCGGTGCGGCGCCTCGGCGATGAAGCCGTTCTGCGACGGGACACACGCGACCAACGGGTTCACCGATGACAAGGATCCCAACCGGGTTCCCGACCAGCGCGACACCTACCCAGGCCAGCAGGTGACGATCTTCGACAACCGGGGGATCTGCCAGCACTCGGGCTTGTGCACCGACCGGCTGCCCACCGCGTTCCGCACGGATAAGGAGCCGTTCGTCGCGCCCAGCGGCGCCCGGATGGACGAACTCATCCGCGCCGTCCGCGACTGCCCATCCGGGGCGCTGAGCCTGGCGTTCGACGGCGAGGAGACGCGCAGCCTGGCCGACTGGCACGGTCAGCGCGAGCGCGCCATCGAGATCACCCAGGACGGCCCCTACCGCGTGACCGGCGGCGTTCCCCTGATCGACGCGGCCGGTGACGATGTGCCCCGCGCCGCGGGCTCCTCCCGCGAGCACTACGCGCTCTGCCGGTGCGGGCACTCGCAGAACAAGCCGTTCTGCAGCGGCATGCACTGGTACATCGGGTTCCGCGATCCGGTTCGCGCGCCGGGCGCGGAGCCGACCCTGTTCGAGTGGGCCGGGGGCCTGCCCGCGCTGACCCGGATGACGCGCCTGCTGTACGAGAAGCACGTCCCTGCGGACGACCTACTCGCCCCGCTGTTCGCCGCCATGCCGCCCGAACTCCCGCTGCGCGAGGCCGCCCTCATGGCCAGCGCATTCGGCGGACCTGCCCACGGCAGCGAGGCCACCGCGAGCCAGGACTTCACCGAACCGCAGCGAGCCAGGTGGGTGGCCCTGGCCACCCAGGCGGCGGACGAGGCCAAGCTGCCCGCCGACCCTGAATTCCGCGCCGCCCTCGCGTCATACCTGGACTGGAGCTCGCGGACCCCGGCCGGCGTACCGTTGCCCTCCTGGGACTGGAGCCCGGCCGGCCCGCCCGCCGAAACACCCACCGAGGCCAGCCCGGCGGAGGAGGAGGTCACCTTGCCCGGACCCGACGAGACGGTGAGCTTCGAAGCTCACGTCAAGCCGCTATTCCGCGAGCACGACAGGAAATCCATGACGTTCGCGTTCGACCTGTGGTCCTACGACGACGTCCGGGCCAACGCGGCCGCCATCCTCGACCGCCTCCGCAACGGCACCATGCCCTGCGACGGCGCCTGGCCGCCCGAGAAGGTCGAGGTCTTCCAGCGCTGGACCGAAACCGGCTTCCAGCCCTAGATCCACTCTCGCCGCCACCCGGATCGATGAGCATGTCCGCTATGCGGCCGCTTATGCCAGCCATCATCGGCAGCCACGCGCGGTCCCACCACAAGCCTTCGGTGGCCTACGCCGGATAGGCGGTCGGGGCGGTGGTGTACCGGCGCCCGGCCGGGGTCTGCCACTTCAGCACGCCCGGTTCCGGCTGCTCGAGCCGCCACCCTTGGGCCTGCTTACACCTGTGGTGGTGTCTGCAAAGAGGAGCCAGGCCGCATTCGCAGGTGATCCCGCCCTGGTCCCAGGCCAGGGTATGGTCCAGGTCGCACCGGGCGGCGGGCCGCCCGCACCCCGGTGCGGTGCACCGGGTGTTGCGGACCTTGATCAGGTGGGCCAGGGCCCGGCTGGGCCGGTACCCGCTCTCGGCGTGGGTGTGGTCGCAGTGCCCGCGGGCTACCGGGGTCATCCGGACCCGCAGCCCGGCCAGGTAATCCCGCGCCCCGACTCCGGGCGGCGGGTCCGGGCCGGGAGGACCGCTATCGGTTGCGGTGCCGGCCGGTGGGTCCGGGCCGGGATGACTGCCCGTTTTGGTGGGATGGGAGTTGCCGAGCGGTGGATCCGGCGGGTTACCGTTGGGATCGGCGGGTCGGGTGGGGCTGGGGCCGGGTGTGGGTGGCGGGTGTCGGCCCCGGGCGCATCCGTGCGCGGCTGCCGTCCCGTCGGGGTGCAGGGCGGTCACGCACCACCGGGTGTCCGGGTGCCGGGCTGCGGCGGCGACTAGGTCGCGGGCGTCGTCGGGGTCCAGCGGCCCGTATCCGGCGACTTCGCCGGGCGTGGCGGAGAGGCCGAGCACGGTGTCCAGCGGCACGGTGATGTTGATCAGCGCGGCCACGCTCGGGCCCTGGTCCGGCCCGGCCTGGCGGGAGGGACCGGCCGGGCCCGTCCCGGCTGGCCCGCCTCGCCCGGGGCCGCGTCCCGGGCCGCCGTTCCCGCCGAGCCCCGGCCACCGTCTCCGTCCGGGCCTGCGGGCCGCCGTTCCTATCAGGGCCGGCGCTGTCATCTTGCGTCCGGGCGGTCGCCGCCCGGTTCCGTGCTGGCGCCGAGCCATCCCGATCCGGGCCCGCGGGTGCCAGCCGGCTGTCTCGCTCTTGCAGGAGGTCGAGGTAGGCGCGGATCCGCAGCTCGCGCAGCGAGCCCGGCCATCCCGGCGGCCCGCAGGTCGTGGGCCCGCTGGTCGACGTGCTGCCACGAAGCCAGCACCTCATCACAGGGCAGTTCCCGGGCGATCATCCCGGCGTTCCCGGAATCCTCCCGGAATCGGCGCACCTCTGCCTCGTGCTTAGCCGCGGCCTCCTTGCGCCGGCGGGCCGCATCCGGGTCCAGCTTCAGGACCAGCCGCCGCGCCGCGTACCTAAGCTCCCCGAACGTCGCGGACTGAGCCTTCTCCGCCAGGATCTCATCGGCCACCGCGGCCTGCTCTGGGCTCAGGATGCGGGTCTCATCCTCGATGATCCGCAGGTGGACCGCGTGGATCTGCCCCGCCGACAGCGCCGCGAAGCTGCGCGGCAGCCGGCCGGCGACCGCGACCGCGTACATCATCTGCCCGGCCGCGGACTGCACGCTCAGCCGCAGCTCGCCGGCAACCTCGTCGGGGGCGAACTCGCTGAACCCGTACTGGCCCCGGTCACCGGGGTCCCCGGCGGCCGGGCGGCGGCGGGCCAGCTCGGCCAGCACCGCCAGCTGCCCCCACGCGGCCCGGGCCTCGATCCGCCGGATCCCGGACAGCACCCCGATCAGCTGGTCATCGGCCAGGGCGGCCAGCCCGGACCCGTCCTCCCCGGTGATCGCCTCCAGCACCGTCGCCAGCAGCGGCCCAGGGGCCATCGTGTCCGACGCGGCCGTCCTGGGCGAACCCCTCCAGGGTCAGCTCCTCGGCGGGCAGGCACACGAACAGGCCCTGCTCCGCAAAGCTGTCCTCCGGCGCGTTCCCTCCGCCGGGCAGCGGCCGGGAGCTGTCCGGCTCCTCGCCGTCCTGCCTGCGATCGGGGGAACGATTCCGGGTCATCTACCACCACCGGCTCGGGAAGAAATCTAAGTCTAATCATAGCAGACTCGATACACACCAGAGGCAGTTTAACGAACATTTGTTCAAGATCTTTGGCCAAGGCTGACGGCTAAGCAACGCGCGCAGCAGGCGCCCGGCCATCATGGTTCAATGACCGACTTCGGGGCTGACTATGCCGTGCCGAGCGGTCCCGGAATGAGCCCTCGCGCGTGCGGGCAACCCCGGCTGTGGTGGCCGCGTCTGATGTGCATGCGGAGATCACTGACGATCGTCACGGTAATCGCGGGAGTCGTCCTCGCAGGCTACGCCTCGCCCTCATCCGGACCCGCCAAGTTGTCGTTGTCGGCCACCGGACCCGCCCACGTGGCGTTGTCGTTGTCGGCTGCCACCGCTCCAGCCTACGGGGCGTCGTCGCCGTCGGCTGGCACCAGCACCACGGCCTCCGGAGCGCCAAAGGGCGAAGCCTGCTCCGCCGGCCGGCCAGCGGGGGCTGTCTCCCAGGCCCCGACACCCACCGTGGGCACCGCAGCCTTCGCCGGCCGAGGCCGGCTCGCATTCGTATCGTCGGGGCGGCTTTACGTCCTCGACGGCTCGGCCGCCGGACGGCCAGCGACGCTGCACACCGTGGCCGCACCCGGCGGGGCCACCGCCCCCGCGTGGTCGCCCGACGGGCGCTGGCTGGCCTTCCTGGTCGTCCCGCCGTCCCCGTACCCCGTCGTCTCCGACCCCATGGGAACGCTGTGGCTAGCGAATGTGGACGGGAGCGCGGCCCGCCCGGTGCTGGCCAACGCCGGGCCGTTCTCCTGGTCTCCGGTCACCGACGTCCTAGCCGCCACGGTGACGAACCCCGCCAACGGGCAGTCCTGGCTGTGCGAGCTGCGGCCGGGCAGAACGCCGCACCTGGTGCCCGCGGTCACCGGCCCGGCGTTCTGGTCACCGGACGGTCGCCAGCTCGCCTTCACCGTGATCCTGTCCAACTCGAAGCGCGGCTTTTACGGCAGCAAGCTGGAGACCATCCCCGCCTCGGGCGGCACGCCCGTGGTGCGGCGCAGCTCAAGCCAGGCCGCGCTTCTGGTCGCCGGGTGGTGGCCCGATGGTCAGGGGTTGATGGCCTGGGCCGACGAGCAGGGCTCGGCCTCGCTCGCCGCGGACGGCCAGTCCCTGCTCTCCTTCCCGCTATCCGGCGGGCCCTCGGCGACGCTGGGGTTCACCCTGCTGCTCGAGCCGTTCCTGGCCACCAGTCCGGCGCAGCAGGTGGTGGCCGTCGACAACGGCGGCGACCGCGTGCTCTGGGATAACAAGACGATCCTGTTGTGTGCCCCGGCCGGGGGGTGCAGCGGATTGCCGGGCGGGGTGCCCCGGGCGACCAACCTCGACCCCGCGCTCTCGCCGACCGGCCCGGGCCTTGCGTTCGTGCACGCCTCCGCCGCCCTCTCGCGTGCGCAGACGTTCGACCAGAAGTCCATCGCGGCCTGGTACGCGACCCGCACCCTGTGGCTGTACGTCCCGGGCGGCCAGGCGCACCAGCTCTCCGCCGCTGGAACCGCCGTCGCGGACCCAACGTGGTCCTCAAGCGGCAAGCTCATGCTCTACGTCCGTGACGATGGGCTGTGGCTCATCAACCCGGAGAGCTCCAAAGCCCGCCCCATGAAAGTCGTAGGCAAGCTATTCGAAGGCGCGTGGCCGAACTACTACGCCTACATCGACTGGCGAGATCAGTTCGCCTGGCACAGCTAATCACGCTGGCCGCGCTGGCCCCGATGCCCCTCCGGTGAGATCGTGGAGATCAAGGCCAGAGGGAAGGGCGCACCCATGAGCGTGTTCACGGTGGATGTGAAGAACCAGCCCGGTGAGCTGGCCCGGCTGTGCGAGGCGATGACCAGCCACGGCGTCAACCTGGTCTTGTCCGCGACGGGCCACGGCGACGGCGCCACCGTCGTGTTCATCGCCGACGACGAGGCCAGCGCCGAGACCGCGCTGCAGCAGGTCGGCATCCCGTACACGATCCGCACGGCGCTGACCATCCGGATGGAGAACCAGCCCGGCACCGGTGCGGCCACCTTCCGTAAGCTCGCCGAAGCGGGTGTCAACGCCGACGTGCTCCTGCCCGTCCGCGTCTCCGACGACCTGTTCCTGGCCGTGCTCTGCGTGGACGACGACGACAAGGCCCGCCGCGCGCTCGGAGCCCAGGTCATCCCCTACACCCCGGCCCTGTAGCGGTCAAGCGCTGGGAGTACTAGCCGGTGCGTCGGCTGCGGCAGCCTGGGCGGGCGGGGCCGGGCGGCCTCGACCCTGCGGGCGGAGGCCGATAACCGCAGCGCCCGCCGCGACCACCGCGGCGAGCGTGGAGGCGCCCGATTCGATCGCACCGAGGTTGGACCCGGCGGAGGCCTGCGGCACGCTGACGATCCTGGTCGCGGTGATCGTGACCACCGCGGGGCTGGTGGGGACGGGAGGACCAGTCTCCCCGCCCGCCGGCGAACTAGCGGCAGCGGACGGCGTCACGGTGACCGCGGTGGTCACGGGAACGGAGATGTTCGTAGTGCCGCCCGGGGTGGGGACCGTCTGGAAGTAGGCCAGCGCCCCGAACACGATGGCGATGCCGAGGAACCCCCCGGCCACGCCGAGCACGACCATGCGCCTCCGGTCGATGTGCAGGTGCAGTGACCTGCCCGTAGGGGTGCCGTCAGGCAATGGGGACGGAGGCGTCATACCTGACAACGTTAGACCTTCCGGTCGTACCGTGACAGGATGGCGCGGCCGGCCTGAGCTGGCCCGGGGTGACGGGTATCGCCGCAGGGTATCCCCGCTAAAATGAACCTGCTGGCGTGCAGCTGGCGCTGAGGGAGAGCAGCATGGGTGGACGGCATACGGCGCCGAACCCCGGCACCGACGTGTTCACGGCCCTGATCATCCTCCTGTTGCTGGCGATCCTGGCTGCGGTCGTCATCCCCGCCGCGCTCGGCTCGTGATCTTCGGGCAGCCGTAATCCGCCATAGTCGGCCATAATTGCGCCGCATCACCGCGGGCCACTGCTTGTACGCTTTGCTTGCCCTGCGGACAACGATGCCTGGGACAACGATGGAGGTGGCCGTCTCGTGGCTGCGGCGGAGGACTGGGTGGTGCGCACGGCCGGGCAGGTGCGCGCCGAGGGGGAGCGCAGGTATCCCGGCGAGACTCCCACCTGTGCGTCGGGAATCAGCCCGTCCGGTCGCGTGCACCTGGGGAACCTGCGCGAGCTGATGGTCCCGCACCTGGTTGCCGATGAGGTCCGGCGCGAGGGCGCGCCCTGCCGTCACATCTTGTCCTGGGACGACTATGACCGCTTCCGCCGGGTTCCGGTCGGCATGCCGGAGGAGTTCGCCGAGCACATCGGCCGCCCGTTGACAGCGGTGCCGGACCCGTGCGGCGCGCACGAGAACTGGGCCGAGCACTTCAAGGAGCCATTGCGCGAGGCACTGGACCGTCTCGGCGTCCAGGTCACCGAGATCAGCCAGACCGAGATGTACACCGGCGGGGCGTACACGGCGCAGATCGTGACCGCGATGCGGCGCCGGGTGGACA
This sequence comes from uncultured Actinomycetes bacterium, assembly GCA_963795795.1. Taxonomy (GTDB): domain Bacteria; phylum Actinomycetota; class Actinomycetes; order Streptosporangiales; family Streptosporangiaceae; genus Palsa-504. The sequence goes on from CAWCJS010000020.1 coordinate 66,508, forward strand.
TCGACGCGGTCCTGGGCAGGTACCGCACCAAGCGCGCGGCCGACCCGGACGACGACGAGCCACAGGCGGCGGCGGTCTACTACCCGTTCCGCCCGTACTGCGCCGCCTGCGGGCGCGACGACACCACCGTGACCGCCTTCGACGACGAGACCACGGAGATTACCTACACCTGCACATGCGGCGCGACGGTAGGCCCAACTCCCATCGCGCAGGTCGCCGGGAAGCTGGTGTGGAAGGTCGACTGGCCGATGCGCTGGGCGTACGAGCACGTGACGTTCGAGCCCGCCGGCGTGGACCACTCCACGCCCGGCTCCAGCTTCACCGTCGGCGCGGAGCTAGTGTCGGAGATCTTCGACGGCGAGGCGCCGCTGCACTTCGCGTACTCCTTTGTCGGCACCACGGGGTCGGCGAAGATGAGCAGTTCCCGGGGCGGGGCGCCGACCCCCGCCGACGCGCTGGAGATCTTCGAGGCCCCGCTGGTGCGCTGGCTGTACGCGCGGCGGCGTCCCGAGCAGTCGATCACCCTGGCCTTCGACGCCGAGGTCGGCCGGGTCTACGACGAGTGGGATGCGTTGTCCCGAAAGGTCGCGGTGGGCACAGCCGACCAGGCCGCCCAGACGATCTTCGAACGGGCCGCCGGCCCGGCCGAGGGGCCGCTCCCGGTCACGCCTCGCTCGCTGCCCTTCCGCACCCTGGCCTCGGTCGCCGACATCACGGCCGGCGACCAGGCGCAGATCCTGCGGATCATCCGGGATCTGACCGCCGAGGACCCGGTCGAGGACCTGGACGAGGTGCGTCCGCGCCTGGACTGCGCGCAGGCCTGGATCACCGAGTACGCCGCGCCCGAGGACCGGACCGAAGTCCGCGACCACCCGGACACCGAACGGCTGGCGGCGCTGACCGACGAGGAGCGCGGCGCCCTCAAGCTGCTGATCGACGGCATGGCCGCCGACTGGTCCCTGGACGGCTTGACCACCCTGCTGTACGGCGTCCCTAAGCTCCTGCGTGGCCTAAAGATCTCCGCGCCGCCCACGCCAGAGCTGAAGGCCGCCCAGCGGGACTGGTTCATCCTGCTGTACCAGCTGCTGATCGGCAAGAACACCGGCCCGCGGCTGCCGACGCTGCTCCTGGCCCTCGGTCAGGACCGCGTGCGCTTCCTGCTCGGAGGGTAGCTCAGGGCGCGGTCAGGAACTGGTCCATGATCCGGACCGCGGATTGCAGGGCCGTCAGCGGGATGCGCTCGTCCGTGCCGTGGAACATTGCGTAGTAGTCGTAGCCCTCGGGCAGCACCACGGGCGTGAAGCCGTAGCAGTTCATCCCCAGCCGGGCGAACTGCTTGGCGTCCGTCCCGCCGGTCATGCAATACGGCACGATGACCGAGCCCGGATCTTCCGCTAGCAGGGCGCGGGCCATGCTGGCCATGATCGGGGCGTCGCGCGGGGCTTCCAGCGGCGTCTCATGGGTCACGTACTCCCAGGCCACGTCGGAGCCGGTGAGCTCGTCAAGCGTCTGGCGGAACTCGTCCTCGCCGCCAGGCAGGATCCGCCCGTCCACGTAACCGACCGCCTCGTCCGGTATGACGTTGATCTTGTAGCCCGCCTGCAGCATGGTCGGGTTGGCGCTGTTCCTGATCGTCCCGGCGACCAAGGCGCCCGCGGGGCCGAGCGCAGCCAGGAGTTCTGACGCCCCCAGGTCAAAAGCGGGCGCGGGCCGGCCGGTGGCGGCGGCGATGGCGTCGATCGCGGCCCGCACGGTGGGGATCAGCCTGACCGGCCAGGAGTGGGCCCCGATCCGCGCCACCGCGGCGCTCAGCCGGGTCACCGCGTTGTCCGGATGGGGCTTGGCGCCGTGGCCGGCGCGCCCCCGCGCGGTCAGCTTCAGCCAGTAGGTGCCCCGCTCGGCCGAGGCGATCGGGTACAGCCGCTGCCCGTCCCCGGCGTGGAACGTGAAGGCTCCCGACTCACCGATGGCCTCGGTGCACCCCTCGAATAGCCCAGGGTGCCGCTCCACCAGCCATTGGGATCCGTAGGCCAGGGTGTCCTCCTCGTCCGCGGTGAACGCGAGCACCACGTCCCGCCGGGGCCGGCGGCCGGTCCGCGCCCACTGCCGGACCACCGCGAGCAGGACCGCGTCCGCCGACTTCATGTCGACGGCGCCTCGGCCCCAGAGCACTCCGTCGCGGATCTCGCCGGAGAACGGGTGCACCGACCAGGACGCCGGGTCGGCGGGCACCACGTCGAGGTGACCGTGCAGCAGCAGGGCCGGCTCACGGGGGTCGCTGCCGCTGATCCGCGCCACCACGTTCGCGCGACCCGGTGCGGCCTCGAGCAGGACCGGATCGGCCCCAGCCTCGGCCAGCCGCGCCGCCACGTACTCCGCCGCCGGGCGCTCGCAACCGTCCCCGCCGCCCCGGTTCGTCGTATCGATCCTGATCAGGTCGGCGGCGAGTTGCGCGGCGTCCGACCCGGCGTCCGTTCCGGCTTCGGTGAGCTGGTCCACGTCTGACCAGCGTAGGGCACGCCGCGCCGACACGCCGCGACCCGGATGTAGTTCACCTTCCATTAACGAAGCTGTTAACTGTGTGTCACCACGGGGGAAAACCGGCTCGGGGGCGGACCGTGGTCCTCGTGTGCGGGAAGGTGAATCGTTGAGCCAGGGTTACGGCCGTGTCGCCATGGTCACGGCTGGCTCCCGGGGCATCGGCGCGGCCACGGTCTGCCGGCTGGCGGCGGCAGGCTGGGACATCAGCTTCTGCCATTACGAGGACGAGCAGCGCGCCCTCGAGGTGGAGAAGGCCGCGTCCGAGCTGGGCGCGCGGGTGCTCGCGCTGCCGCTGGACGTGACCGACGGTGACGAGGTCACCGCCTGGGCGCGGCAGGTCGAGGAGGAGTTCGGGCCGGTCGAGGCCGTGGTGAGCTGCGCCGGGATCACCCGGGACCAGCCGCTGACCCGGCTGGACGACGCCGACTGGCACCCGGTCGCCGACACCGGCCTGGACGGGGTGTTCCACCTGTGCCGCGCCACCCTGTTCGCCATGATGAGGCGGCAATCGGGCCGGATCGTCATGGTCTCCTCGGTGTTCGGCGTGTACGCCCACGCTCCCTGCGGCGGCTACCCGGCGGCCCGATCCGGGATCGTCGGGTTCACCAGGGAGCTGGCCGCCATGACCAGCCGCTTCGGCATCCGCGCCAACGCCATCGCCCCGGCCGTCACCGTCAAGGACACCACCGCCATCGTGCCCGAGTCGACCCGCAACACCCTGACCGAGACGATCATCCTGCGGCGCTTCGGCCGCGCCGCGGAGGTCGCGGACCGGGTCGCGTTCCTCCTGTCCGACGAGGCCCGCGACCTCACCGGCCGCGTCCTGGAAGTGTCCGCCGACATCTGTCTGTGAGCCATATAGGGTGGCGCGCATACCACCGGCACACCAGCGAGGGGGACCTGGTTGGCTCGCGAGCCTCTGCTGGATAGCGATCCCAGGCGGGTCGGGCGCTACCGGCTGTCTGCCCGGCTGGGCGCGGGCGGGATGGGCGTCGTGTACCTCGGCGCGGCCGAGGACGGCCGGCCGGTCGCGGTGAAGGTGCTGCGCCCCCAGCTCGCCGAAGACCGGGAGTTCCGGACCCGGTTCGGCCGGGAGGTGGCCGCGCTGGTCCGCGTCGAGGGCGTGTGCACGGTGCGGGTCATCGAGGCCGACACCACCTCCGCCCGGCCGTTCCTGGTCACCGAGTACGTCGACGGTCCCTCGCTGTACGAGTACGTCCAGGCCCGCGGCGCCCTCGCCGCCACGATGCTGTACGGCCTGGCCACCGGGCTGGCGGAGGCGCTGACCGCGATCCACGAGGCCGGGATCGTGCACCGGGACCTCAAGCCCTCCAACGTCCTCCTGGCCAGGACCGGGCCGAAGGTGATCGACTTCGGGATCGCCCAGGCCCAGGACGCGACCTCGCTGACCAGGCCGGGAGTGACCATCGGCTCGACCGGGTTCCAGGCGCCCGAGCAGATCATGGGCCGCGCCGGCCCGGCGGCCGACATCTTCGCCTGGGGGGTGACGATCGTCTACGCGGCCAGCGGGCAGCCCCCGTTCGGCACCGGCACCCCCGAGTCGATCATGTTCCGGATCCTGCACGCCGTGCCCGAGCTGATCTCGGTGCCGGCCGAGATCCGCCCGCTGGTCGCGGTGACCCTGGCCAAGGAGCCCGGTAACCGGCCCAGCGCGCGCGAGCTGCTGGACAGCCTGACCAAGACGTCCGCCCAGCCCGTCCACGCCACCCAGACGATCCTCGCGCAGACCTGGCGGGCGCCCGAGCCAGCCCCGGCCGCCCCCGTCCCGGCGCCAGCCGCCCAAGCCCAGGCTCCGGCCCCCGAACGGCCGTCCCGGACGGCCCCGTACGAGGCGGCCTTCGAGCCCACGGCGGAGACCCCGATCCCCGCAGCCTTCCGGGCAACCGAGCCACCCCGGCCCGGCCCGAGCCGGACCGCGCAGAACCGGCCCGCCCAGCCGAGCCCGGCCGCCCGCCCCCCGAAGCGCGGCCGCCGCCGACGCACCCTGCTCGTCACCCTGATCCTGGCGCTGGTGGTGGCCGCGGGCGGCACGGCGATCGGCCTCGCTCTAACCAAACACCCCATTAATCCGAACGGCGGTAGCACGGGGTCCCCCACGGCGAGCACGCCGGCTGCCACGCACACCGCGTCGAGCACGACGGCCCCGGCGGCACTCCCGGTCCTGGTCGCGGGCACCTACCACGGCATCAAGCCGAAGGAGATCGCCTTCAGCGCCGACGCGGGGAACATCGTGACGGGCATCACCTGGTCGTCCTGGACGGCCACCAAGGCGATCGGCTCCGGGACCTCCGACATCGACACCTGCATCCCGAGCTGCGCCGCCGCGCCCACCGACCTGGTGGCGACGATGCTGGTGCTCTCCCAGCCCGTGGACGGGCACTTCACGGTGATTGCGGAGGTGCGCAACAACACCACGCAGGCGTTCGTCTACCCCAACGCGTGGGCGCTGAACGCCTCCTAGCCCCGCGACTCAGGGGACCGAGCGGATCTTCCAGACCAGCGCCGAGCTGAGTACGACCAGCCCGGCCACCGTCAGGAACAGGGTCGGGTACCCGCCGAACCTGCTGACCAGCGGCGCGGCGATCGCCGGGCCCAGCACGGCGGGGAGGGAGCCGGCGATGCTCAGGACGCCGAGATCCTTGGCGCGGCCGTCCGCCGACGGCAGCACCTGGGTGATCAGGGCCTGGTCCACGGATAGGTACACGCCGTAGCCCAGGCCCAGGATCACGGCCGAGGCGATGGCTACCGGCCACGAGGGCCAGAACGCGAGCATGACCCCGGGAACCGCCATGACCAGGCCCGAGACCGTGACCGGGAGCTTGCGCCGGCCGGTCCGGTCCGAGATCACCCCGCCCGCCACCGTGGTCAGGATGACCCCGGCACTGTAGATGAGGACCAGGATGAGCAGGCCCTGCTCGGCCGGGTGCCCGGGGAACTTTTGCGAATAGTGGATACGGTCGCGCAGGAAGTACAGCAGGTACAAGATGGCCATCGCGTTGCCGAGGCTGATCGTGAACCGGGTCAGCCAGGCCCAGCCGAAGTCGGGGTAACGCCGCGGGCTGAGCCAGAACGACGCCAAAAACTCCCGCCAGGCGAACGGCGGCCGGGCGGCGCGGGCCAGCGGCGCGTCCGGGGTGGTCAGCGCGAACGGCAGCGCGCAGGCCACGACGAGCACCGCCATCAGCGTGTACCCGCCGTTGCCCGTGACGGCCTCGCTGACCAGCGCCACGGCCAGCACCACGCCGATGATCTGCGGCATCCCGATCCAGCCCGACACCGCGCCGCGCTGCCGCACGGGCACGTGGTCGGGGACGCCCGCCGCGACGCTGGCCTGCATCGCGTTCAGGCCGACCTGGGCCAGGCTCCAGGCGATGATGACCCCGGCGATGGTGTGCTGGCCCGCCAGCAGGACCAGCGCCGCGGCGCCCGCCAGCGCGCCGCCCACCGTCCACGGATGCCGCCGCCCGAACCGCAAGGTCGTTCGGTCGGATAGCGCCCCGGCGACCGGGTTAACGATGAGCGCCGCGGCCGCGCCGATGCCGGTCACCCAGCCGAGCGCGGCGATCTTGCCCGCGGGCCCGGCGATGGCCTGGACCTGATTGGGCAGCAGCACCTCCAACGGCCCGAAGTAGCCGAGGGAGAGCCCGAGGTTAGCGAGCGCGATGAGCGCGACCCAGCGTTTCCCCACGTTCCGAGCCGGCTCCATGGCGCGGACGGCCTACGCGCGCTGTTGGGAAATGTGGTCGCGGTACCAGTCGTAGGACTTCTTCGGGGTGCGAGCCTGGGTGGCGTGGTCGACGTAGACCAGGCCGAACCGCTGGCTGAAACCCTGGTTCCACTCGAAGTTGTCGGCCAGCGTCCAGAGGAAGTAGCCGCGCACGTCGGCGCCCGCGGCGATCGCCCCGTGCAGGGCCCGCAGGTGCGCGTCCACGTAGTCGATCCGGAACTGGTCATCGACCGTGCCATCGGCCGCCAGAACGTCCTCGCTCGAGCAGCCGCTCTCGGTGATGTACAGCGGCGGCAGCGCCGCGCCGTAACGTTCGACGAGCATGGCGAGCGCCTCGCTCAGGCCCTCCGGGACGACGGGCCAGCCGAACGCGGTGACGGGGTACCCGGTGATGGGCTGGAGGCTGAAGGGCAGCGGCGGATCGGTCGGCGCGGCCACGCGGGTCGGCGCGTAGTAGTTGGCCCCGAGGCCGTCCAGGGGCGCCGAGATCACGGCCAGGTCCCCGTCCTGCACGCAGGACAGCCCGCCCGTCTCCTGGTCCGAGAGCCCATACGGGGAAAGGTCCGGGTAGCGCCCGAGCAGCACCGGGTCGGTGAACAGCCGGTTGTGCAGGCTGTCGTAGGCGCGCGCGGCGGCCAGGTCGGCCGGCGACGTCGAGGCCGGCCAGACGGGGGAGTAGTGGTTGGTGATCATGACCTGGCGCGCGCCGGCCGCCCGCAGCGCGGCGGTAGCCAGCCCGTGCCCGAGTAGTAGGTGGTGGGCGGTGGGCAGCGCGTCGACCATCAGCGCCCGCCCGGGCGCGTGCAGCCCGAACGCGTACCCCAGGGCCATCACGATGAACGGCTCGTTGAGCGTGATCCACAGCCCGATCCGGTCGGCCAGCCGCCCGGCCACGATCCCCGCGTAGTCGGCGAACCGCTCCGCGGTCTCCCGGTTCATCCAGCCGCCCGTGTCCTCCAGGGGCTGCGGCAGGTCCCAGTGGTACAGGGTCGGCACCGGCGTGACGCCCGCCGCGAGCAGCGCGTCGGTGAGCCGGTCGTAGTAGTCGAGCCCAAGACGGTTGGCCGGCCCGGTCCCGTCCGGCTGGATCCGCGGCCAGCCGAACGAGAACCGGTACCCGGTGGCGCCGAGGGCGGCCAGCAGCGCGACGTCCTCGCGCCAGCGGTGGTAGGAATCGGTGGCCACCGCGCCGGACGAGCCGTCGACGATCGCCCCGGGTCGCTGGCAGAACGTGTCCCAGATCGACACGCCGCGGCCGTCCTCGGTGACGGCGCCCTCGATCTGGTACGCCGCGGTGGACACTCCCCAGTAGAACCCGGCGGGGAACCGGGGCATCGGCTCGGTCATTACGGCGTGAACACGATCCGGCCGACGACCTCGCCGTCGGCTAGCCTCTGCACCCCGGCGGCGACCTCGTCCAGGCCCAGCCGCGAGCCGATCAGCGGGCGGATCGCGCCGTCGGTGGCCAGCTTCTGGAGCTGGGCGTGGCAGTCCTTGATGGCCTGCGGCTCCTTGGTCTGGTACAGGCCCCAGTGCAGGCCCACGATCGAGTAGTTCTTGATCAGCGCGTGGTTCAGCGCGGCCGACGGGATCTCCCCGCTGGCGAACCCGATGATCAGGATCCGGCCCTCGAACGCGACGCACTTGGTGGACCGGGCGTAGGTCTCGCCGCCCACCGGGTCGTAGATCACGTCGGCGCCCCGGCCGTCGGTGACCTCCTTGACCACCGCCACGAAGTCCTCAGAAAGCCGGTCGATCACCACGTCCGCACCGAGGGCCCGCGCCGCCTCGGCCTTGCGCGGCCCGCCCACCACGCCGATGACCCGGGCGCCGGCCGCCTTGCCGAGCTGGACGGCGCCGCTGCCGACGCCGCCGGCCGCGGCGTGCACCAGCAGCGTCTCCCCGGCGGCCAGGTGCGCCCGCCGGTGCAGCCCGAACCACCCCGTCTGGTACGTGATGAAGAAGGCCGCGGCCTCGTCGTCTTCCAGCGCGTCCGGGGCGGGCAGGACGGCGCCGGCGTGCATCAAGGCAAGCTCCGCGAAGGCCCCGTACGGCAGCGCTGACCCGCCGATCACCCGGTCGCCGACGGCGACGCCGGTCACGCCGGGCCCGAGCGCGACGACCTCGCCGCACAGCTCGATCCCGGGGGTGAACGGCAGCGGCGGGCGGACCTGGTAGCCGCCCCGGCACATGAGCACGTCGGGGAAGTTCGCGGCGGCCCCCCGCACCCGGACCAGCACCTGCCCTCCTCCGGGCTCCGGGTCGGGGACCTCGGCCAGCGCCAGCACGTCGCGCGGCTCGCCGAGCTCGTGTACCTGCCATGCCCTCACTGCGCGGCCTCCAGCCCTTGATGACCCTTCGACCCCTCGACTTCCTCGATCCGCTGCTGCATCCGGTTCATCCCGCGCAGCCACTTGTCCGGGTCGCTGGCCCGGAACGCGTAGTACCCCTGCACCTCCGGGTGCGGCAGGATGAGGAACCTGCCGTCCGCCAGGCCCTCCCACAGCGCCTCGGCCACCTGCTCGGGCTCGATCGCGGCCGCGGCCAGGACCACCTTCCCGGCCTCGCCGGAGGCTTCGAGCATGGACGTCTTGACCCCCTGCGGGCAGATGCAGTGCACGGTCAGCCCGCGGTGGGCGTAGGTCGCGGCGAGCCATTCCGCGTAGGCCTCGGCCGCGTGCTTGGTCACCGAGTACGTCGCGGAGCCCAGCATCGTGAGCAGGCCGGCCGCCGAGGCGGTCACGACGAAGCAGCCGCGCCCGCGGTCCAGCCAGCCGGGCAGCAGCTCCCGCGACGCCCGGACGTGCGCCATGAGGTTGATGTCCCAGGAGCGCTGCCAGGTCTCCTCCGGGGCGTCCGGCCCCAGGCCGGCGGCGATCCCGGCGTTGGAACAGAAGATGTCGATCTCGCCGAGGTGCCCGCGGGCGGCCGCGATAAGGTCGTGCACCCCCTGCTCGGTGGCCACGTCGCCCGGTGCGGCGTAACCGCCGATCTCCGCCGCGACCGCGGCCGCGGCCGGGGCGTTGAGGTCATTGACGACCACCCGCGCGCCGCCCGCCGCGAGCCTGCGCGCCAGGGCGCGGCCGATGCCCGCGCCGCCGCCGGTGACGACCGCTCCCGATCCATCGATAACCCAGGGCATCCTCTGAGGTTATCGCGCCGGTTATCGCGATCCGGCTGGCCCCCGCGGTGGCACGTACCGGTAGCCGAAACCGCGGACCGCCTCGATCGCCGAGCCGGCCCCGGCGTCCTGGCCGAGCTTGCGCCGCAGCCGCAGGATGCAGAACTTCACCCGCTCGGGCCCGATCCCGAGCGGGTCGTTCCAGGCGAGCTCGAGCAGCTGATCGGGGGTCAGGGTCCGGCCGGGGTTCCTGATGAGCGCGGCCAGCAGGCGGAACTCGGTCGGGGTCAGCGCGACGGTGTCGCCCTCCACGATGACCTCGCGCGTGTCGAGCCTGACCAGCAGCTTGCTGTCCTGGTACACCTCGGCCTGCGGCTGGCCGGTTCTCGGCCGGCGCAGCAGCGCCTCGACCCGGGCGGCCAGCTCGCCGTTACCGAACGGCTTGGTGAGATAGTCGTCGGCGCCGCTGCGCAGCCCGCGCACCTTGTCGGCCTCGTTCCCGTGCGCGGTCAGCATCAGGACCGGGACGTCGCTCAGGTCCCTGATGCGCTCCAGGACCCCCCACCCGTCCAGGGACGGCAGCCCGATGTCGAGTACGACCAGGTCCGGGCGCGCGTCGTGGAAGGCGCGCAGGCCCTCCTTCCCGTCGGCCGAGTGCGCGACGTCGAACCCGCTCCTGGACAGCACGGTGCGGATCCCGAGCGCGATGTCCTTGTCGTCCTCGATGACCAGCACCCGCCCCTTGGCCTCGTTCACGGTGCCGCCGGGAGGAAGACGCTGAACGTGCTGCCCAAGCCGAGGACGCTGTGCACCTCGACGCGCCCGCCGTGCATCTCGGTCAGGATCTTGACGATGGACAGGCCCAGGCCGATCCCGGGCAGGCCGGCGGTGCGTGCGTTGGAGGCGCGGACGAACCGGTTGAACAACTGGTCGGCCTCGGTCGGCGGGATGCCGATGCCCGAGTCCGCCACGTCGATCCGCCAGGTCCGCCCCTCGCAGCTGGCGGTGACGCGGACCACCCCGTTCCGGTGCGAGAACTTGACCGCGTTGGCCAGCAGGTTGTCGAGGACCTGCGTCAGCCGGCGCGCGTCCGCCTCGCACGGGCGGCCCGTCCCCGGTCCTGACCACGATCGTGACCCCCTGCTTGGCGGCGCCGGCCGAAGCGCTCCTGACCGCTTCCGCGGTGAGCTCGGGGATGGAGACGTCCTCCAGATCCAGCGGCAGGGCCCCCGCCTCGACCCGGTCCAGCATGAGCAGGTCACCGATGAGCCGGTGCAGCCGGTCGGCGTTCCGATCGATGATGTCCAGGAAGCGCAGGCCCTCCGAGGTGAGCCCGTCGGCCTCCCCCCTGATCAGCTCGCAGAACGAGACGATCGAGGTCAGCGGGGTGCGCAGCTCGTGCGACACGATGGCCAGGAACTGGTTCCTCGCGTCGTCGACCTTCCGCAGCCGGGCGTTCTGCTCGCGCTCGGCCTCGAGCATCTGCTGGCGCTGGTTGTCCACCTCGGTGCGGTCCGACATGTCCCAGGACAGCCACAGGTCACCGCGCCACCGGCCGTCGACGAGCACCGGCCAGTAGTCGCACTCGATCGTCCGCCCGTCGGCGGCGGCGAACTGCTCACCGGAGACCGGCTCCCTGGCGCGGAGCACCTCCGCGCTGCGCGCCGCGAACGCGCCAGGGTCGGCGAAGACGCTCTGTACGCGGCGCACGACCGAGGCGGCCCGGCTGCCCACGAGCCGCTCGGGTGAGCCGATGCCGTACAAGGCGCCGAAGCTCCGGCTGACGTGCGTGATCAGGCCCTGTTCGTCGGTGATGAGGATGCCCGGGATGGCCGAGGCGATCAGGCAGTTGAGGCGCTCGGTCTGGTCGGCCAGCGCGGCGTGGGAGCGCTCGATCTCGGCCAGCGCCCGGCGATCGGGTCGGGTGGCCAGGTCGTTGGCGTGCCGGAGCTGGCTCGCAGCGATGGTGGCCACCGCGTACGCGGTGGAGCGGATCTCGGGGTCCCAGCTCGCCAGCTCACCGATCAGGGCCAGCGCGCATAGGCACTGACCGTCGACCGGCACCGAATAGGCCAGCAGCACGCTCACGGCCCCCGCGTCCGGCGATTCCTCGGCGGGCAGCTCGATCGGCCCGACCCCGGATCCCCAGCCGGCCGATGCGTCGCGTTGCGCCAGAGACAGCGCGCCGATCCTGGCCATCAGCGAGGGATTGGCGGAGCCAGCCGGATGCGCCGCCAGGACGGTGGCCGGCTGCCCGCCCGACGGCTGGAAGGCCAGCGCGGCGCGCAGGCCGAAGGCGTCGACGAGCCGCTTGAGCACGGCGGGCAGCGCGCCGAGCGCGGTGTCATCCCCCAGGATCTGCGCGACGGCGAATTCGAGGAGACCAGCCGCCGACCCGCCCTGGCGCACGCGGTTCGCGACCAGCGCCGGACCGGCCTTGGCGCCGGATCCGCGAGATTCGGCCATAATCTCCCTAACCCCCACTTCCTTCTCGCGTCCCAGAGGCCCCAGTCTACGACACAGAAAGTAACTACCCCTGTGCAATAGGTTACATACATAGGCGGCGCGACTCTGGGCCAGCCCGGAGTATCATCAAGGGTGGTGGTTCCGGCCGCCTCTGGGTCCGCAGGCAGAGCTGCAAGCTCACCGGTCGCTTAGCGATGAGTGGGACGGCGAGTCTTTCCCGCCCGACGTACGCGGACCCCGGGCGTGAGGGAAGGACTGCCATGCCCGGTGGGTCGCGTTCGCTGCCCAGCCAGCCCAGCCTGCGCTACCTCAGGCTCGAGGCGAAACGCCGCTTGGCCGCGGGCGAGTTCACCACCTTGCACGATGCGCAGACGGCCGTCGCCAGGGAGCACGGCCTGCCCAGCTGGGCCGCGCTCAAGCAGTTCCTCAGCACCCACGCGGCCCCGGGCACACGCGGACGAAGACGGCCACGCGCTGGCCCAGCTGCGCTGGGTGATCTCCCGCTTCGAACGCGCCGGCGACCCGGGCTGGGCGGCGCCCGGCGAGGACGAGACTGCGCGAGCACTTCACCGATCAGGTCCTGGCCGTGATCCCGCCCGCCGCCCTGGCCGCGCAGATCGCCGCGGCGGCCGGCGACCTGCGCGGCGAGCTGACCGTCCTCGGGCAGGGCCCGCTGGAGGCCCAGGTCCGCTTGGCGGACGTCGAGTACCTCGTCGTGGTCGAGCCCGAGCCGCCGCACCGCGTGTCCGGGCTGCGCGCGCTGCCGCTCGGCCGCCGGGTCCGCGACCCGCGGGTCACCGCGCCCGCCCCGACGCGCACCCTGGGCGAGGTGCCCGCGGGGATCGGGGCGGCCGCGGAGGAGTCCTTCGCCGAGTCGGGCCTGGCCGCCCTCCTCCTGGCCGGCGGGACCCCCGAAAACAAGGACCCGTGGGTACTCACCAAGGGCTGGGCAGACCTGGACCGCGGGCAGGTCCTGGACCCCGGTCACCGGTTCCCGGCGCCCGGCGTCACCGCGCTGGTCACCGCCACCGCGGTGCTCCGCCTCGTCGCGGAAGGCCGCGTGGGCCTCGACGCGCCGGCCAACGACCACCTGCGCACGGTCCGCCTGGCCGACGACGCCGTCACCGTCAGGGACCTGCTCGCCCACACCGGCGGCGTCGACAACCCCGCCGAGCTGTACGCGGACGCCGTCCAGGACCTGGCCACGCTCATGGGCCCGGTCATCGGCTGCTCCGGCCCGCGCGGGGCGGTCCGGCCGAGCAACGGCGGCGTCGCGGTCCTCGGCCAGCTCATCGTCGACCTCACCGGGACGCCGTACGCGGACGCGGCCAGGGCCCTCGTCCTCGACCCGCTCGGCCTGCGCGACTCGACGTTCCCGGCCAGCACCGCCGGGATCGACCCCGCCGCGGTCACCTGCTACGCGCTGACCCTGGAGGGGATGTTCCAGCCCCTCCCGGCCCAGGTCTGCACGGTCCAGGCCGCGGCCGGGCTCTGGTCCACGGGGGCCGATCTCGTGCGCCTGGGGCTCGGGTGGCCGTCGCTGCTGCCCGCGCCCCTCGCGCGCGAGGCGCTCACCCCCCAGGTATCCGGGGACCTTGAGGGACCGGTGACCGGCCTCGGCTGGCTCCTCAGCCCGCGGGGAGACCTCGCGTTCCACGCCGGGGCCGGCCCCGACGCGACCGCCACGCTGGGCCTCCGTATTCGCGACCACCGCACGCACGTCGTGCTGACCAGCCGGATGATCCCGATCAACGCCATCGAGGCGCGCCTGCTGCGCGCCTGGACCAACGCATCGTTACGAGGGAAAGGGGAACCCATGTACCAGCCTTACCCGACCGGCGCCCAGCTGCCGGCCCGCCAGCGCCCGCCCGTTCCGCCCTCGGTGGCCACCGCCGTCAAGGTGATGTACGCCGGCGCGCTCACCAGCCTGATCGGCATCGCCTTCGACCTCGTGACGGTCGGCGCCACCAAGTCCGCCATCGAGAAGAGATCACCGAAACTGACGCTGAGCCAGGTCAGTTCGGTCCAGCACGTCCTGGTCACCTCGTTCATCATCGGCGGCGTGATCGGCGCCGCCGTATGGATCGTCCTGGCCCGGCTCTGCCAGGCTGGCAAGAACGCGGCGCGGATCACCGGGACGGCGCTGTTCGCCCTGGCTACCCTCGACACGCTCGTCGGCGCCGCGGTCGCCCCGCTGGCCGGCCTGGTCCGGATCTGGGCGCTCGTGGTCTGGCTGGTCGGCCTGACCGCGGTGGTCTTCCTCTGGCAGCGCAGCTCGTCCGCGTTCTTCAAGGGCACCGGGCCCTCATGATCGAAGTCGACCGGCTCGTCAAGCGGTTCGGGGCGGTGACCGCGGTGGACGGCCTGAGCTTCACCGTCCGCCCCGGTCACGTCACAGGCTTTCTTGGTCCGAACGGCGCTGGCAAGAGCACCACGATGCGCGTCATCCTGGGCCTGGACGCCCCGACCAGCGGCTCGGCCCTCATCAACCACCGCAGGTACGACACCCTGGTCCGCCCGCTGCGCGAGGTCGGCGCGCTGCTCGACGCGACCGCCCTGCACGGCGGGCGGACCGCCCGGGCCCACATCACCTCGATTGCGCGGAGCAACGGCATCGGGCGCCAGCGGGTGGCGGAGGTCCTGCAACTGACCGGCCTGGAGTCGGTGGCGGGCCGCCGGGTCGCGGGCTTCTCGCTCGGGATGAAGCAACGCCTCGGCCTCGCCGTCGCGCTGCTCGGCGACCCCCCGGTGCTGATGTTCGACGAGCCGGTCAACGGTCTGGACACCGAGGGCATCGCCTGGATCCGCCAGCTGTTCAAGGCCCTGGCCGCCGACGGGCGCACCGTCATGGTGTCCAGCCACCTGATGAGCGAGATGGCCCAGACGGCGGACCGCCTGATCGTCATCGGCCGGGGCCGGCTCCTCGCGGACACCTCGACCGCGCAGCTGATCGAGTCCAGCGCCCGCCACGACGTCCTGGTCCGCTCGCCGCGCGCGAGCGAACTGGCCGCGCTGCTCACCGCCCGCGGCGCCACCGTCGCCGCGGGGGACGACGGCGCCCTGGCCGTGACCGGCCTCGACGCGCCCGCCATCGGGGACCTGGCCGCCGAGCACGGCCTCGCCGTGCACGCCCTGATCCCGCGCAGCGCCTCCCTAGAGGACGCCTACCTGGACCTGACCGGGGAGAGCGTCGAGTACCGGGCGGCCGCTCCCGAAGGAGGGGCCCGGCCGATGACCGCCACCACAGCGCCCGCCCCGGAAGGAGGGTCCCGGCCGATGACCGCCATCACAGCGCCCGCCACCACAGTGCCCGCCACCACAGCGCCCGCCACCACAGCGCCCGCCACCACAGCGCCCGCCACCACAGCGCCCGCCACCACAGCGCCCGCCACCGAAGGAGGGCCCGGCCGATGACCGCCACCACAGGGCCCGCCACCACAGCGCCCGCCCCGGAAGGAGGGCCCGGCCGATGACCGCCACCACAGGGCCCGCCACCACAGGGCCCGCTACCACCGGGCCCGCCACGCCAGGCCGGACTCCCGTGCCGTCCCTGGCCGTCCGGGCCCGCGACGTGCTCGCCTGCGAGTGGACCAAGCTCGTCTCGGTCCGTTCGACCTACTGGACCATGCTCGTCGCGGTGGTCAGCCCCGTGGCGATCAGCGCGCTCGTGGCGGCCACCCTGGGGAACGCGCCGCAGCGGGGCGCCCCGGTCGACCCGCTGCTGCCCGGCCTGCTCAGCCTGGAGTACGCCGTCCTGTCCGTCGCCGTGCTCGGCGTGCTGGCGTTCAGCACGGAGTACGGCACCGGGCTGATCCGCACGACGTTCGCCGCGATGCCGAGGCGCCGGGCGGTGCTCGCGGCCAAGGCGGGGGTGCTAGGCGCGGTAACCCTGGTCGCCGGGGAACTGGTCGCCTTCGCCTCGTTCTTCCTAGTCCAGGCCGTCCTGAACGGCCATCACCGAGGCGTGTCGCTGTCCAGGCCTGGCGTGCCGGGGGCGGTGCTGGCCGAGGGCCTGCTGCTGTTCGTCGTGGCCATGCTGGGCCTGGCCACCGGCGCGATCGTCAGGCACACCGCGGGCGGGATCGCCGCGGTGGTCGGCGTCATCATCCTGCCCGGCATCCTCGCCGTGCTCCCGGCCCCGTGGGGCGGCCGGATCGGCCGCTTCACCCTGGTGGACGCGGCGCACCAGCTCACCGCGCTGCACCCGGCCACTAACCTGTTCGCCCCGGCGCTGTCCCTGGTGGTCCTGCTGGCCTGGCCCGCCCTCGCCCTGCTGGCCGCCGCCCTGCTGATCACCCGCCGCGACGCGTGACGAGCGGGGTCCCCGCCTGCCCCGCCTGCCCCGCGTCCCCACTCGCGGGCGGCGGGAAGGTGACGCTCACGGACAGTCCGCCGTCGGGCCCGGGGCGGGCGGTGATGCTGGCGTGGTGCGCGGCCGCGATGGCCCGGACGATGGACAGCCCGAGCCCGTGCCCGTCCTTATAGGCGGCCCGGCGCCGGTCGAGCCGCTGGAACGGCTGGAAGAGGCGGTCGAGGTCCGTGGCCGGGATGGGCGGGCCGGTGTTGGTCACCGACAGGACGGCCCGGCCCTCCTGCACCCCGGTGCTGACCTCGACCCGGCCGCCGGGGGTGTTGTGGCCCAAGGCGTTCGCGAGCAGGTTGGCCACGAGCCGCTCGGTGAGCAGGGGATCCCCGTCGAGGGAGGCCGGTTCCGTGGCCTCCTCGAGGTGAATCCCGAGCCGGTCGGCTTGGCCCTGGAGGCCGGCCAGGGTCGCGGACACGGTGGCGGCGAGGTCCACGGGTTCGCGCCCGGTCAGCCCGCTTTCGCTGCTGGCCAGGGTAAGCAGGGCCTCGATCAGGCGCGCCTGCTCGTCGCTGGACGCGAGCACCTCCCGGGCGGTGGCCCGCCAGGCGGCGGCCGTCGTGCCGGGGTCGTCGAGCGCGACCTGGAGCAGGGTGCGCTCGGCCGTCAGCGGGGTCCGCAGCTCGTGGGCGGCGTTGGCGACGAAGTGCCGCTGGGCCTCGAAGGCGGCCTCGAGCCGCGCGAACAGGCCGTCGAGGGTGTCCCCGAGCTCCTTGAGCTCGTCCTGCGGGCCGTCGAGGGCCAGGCGCTCGTGCAGGCTGGTCGAGGAGATCCGCCGGGCCGTCCGGGTGATGGTCCGGATCGGCCGCAGCATCCGGCCGGCCACGAGCCAGCCGGCCAGCAGCGCGAGGACGGCCACGATGGCCAGGGCGATGCCCGAGTTGACCAGGAGCTCGTGCGCGTCGACCGCGCGCTGCGCGGCCTGGACGGTCCCGGCCTGGGTCAGCTGGTGCACCGACTGGGCCAGCTGGCGCACGGACTGGGCGAGCTGATGCTGGTCCTGCGCCAGCTGATGCTGGTCCCGGGCCAGCTGCTGGTTCTGTGTCACAAACGAACCGGGATGAAGCTGATCCTGGGCCAGCTGGTTCTGGGTCTGGGCCAGCTGGTTCGAGACCACGCCGAGCTGAACGGACAGACCCGCTGGCCCCGGAACCAGAGGCTGGAGTGTGCCGATGGCGGGTGTACGCGGGACCTTAGGGATGAGCGGCGTTCGGTATCTGGTCGCTTGTAGAAACAGGGCGTAGGTAGTGGCGACCAGCGCGGCGCCGGAGAGGAGGAACAGGGCGCCGTAGAGAGCGGTGAGCCGGATCCTGGCGGTACGGCGGGGGAACCGCAGCCACGTAGCGCGCATCACTGATCTCCGATCCGGTAGCCGCGCTCGCGGACGGTCTCGATCACCGGCGGGTCACCGAGCTTGGCGCGCAGGCGGTTGATGGTGGCCTTGACGGTCGTGGTGAACGGGTCGGCCGCCTGGTCCCACACCCGTTCGAGCAGTTCCTCCGCCGACACCGGGCGGCCCTTCGGCCACGAGCAGGCACTCCAGGACGGCGAACTCCTTCGGGCTGAGCGCCAGGCGCCGACCGGCGCGGTCCGCGAGGTGTCGTTCCGGATCCACGGTCAGGTCGCGGTAGCCCAGGTGTTCCGGCCTCGCCGCGCCGGGCCGGCGGCCTAGCGCCTGGACCCGGGCGACGAGCTCGGTGAAGTCGAACGGCTTGGGCAGGTAGTCATCGGCGCCTAGGCCGAGCCCCTCGACCCGGTCCTTGACCGAGCTGGCGGCGGTGAGCATGAGGACCCGGCTCTGACTTCGTTCGGTAGAAAGGGTGTGGCAGATCTCGTCCCCGTGGGTACCGGGGAGGTCGCGGTCCAGCACCACCACGTCGTACCGGCTGGCGCTCAGGCGACCGAGGGCATCGTCGCCGTCCAGCGCCACGTCGACGGTCATCCCGTAGCGGCGCAGCCCGGCCGCGATGGCCCTGGCCAGCCGCTCGTGGTCCTCCGCAACCAGCACTCTCATCGCTTCACCCTGCCACGCCGCAGGTCACAGCCGGGTCACAACTGTGACCGGGTTATGACCTGCCGTTTAGTACACCTGTCCCCCATGAACGGTAACCAATGGAGGCACCGGCGACCGGGCGCGCTGGCGGTGCTTGCCGCGGCGACCGCCCTCGCGCTGGCCGCGTGCAGCGGCTCGGGGGACTCCCCGCAGGTGGCCAGCCTGCCGGCCAGCACCAGCGCGGCGGCCGGGACCAGCCCGGTGACAAGTACCAGCGCGGCGACCGGCACCAGTCCGGGGACCGGCACGGTGCAGGAGGCGGGGAACCTGGCGCAGCTGGTGGACGAGTGGGCGGCCTGCGAGCGAGTCCACGGCGATCCGAACCAGGCCGACCCGACCATCGACGCCAACGGGGTGATCAATATCAGCGTCCCGGTGAATGTAAGGCCGGCCGGGGACATCCACGATCTCACCGGTACGTGCACCGAGTACCTGGCGCAAGCCCAGAACGAGTTGCGGGCCGCCAACCCGGTCGCGCCCCCGCCGGACCAGTCCGAGTTGCTGAAGTACGTCAACTGCATGCGGACCAGCGGGGTGCCCAATTACCCCCCCCTGAACGGGGACCATCCCGATTTCAACGACGCCGGCGTGAACCCCGACAGCCCGGCGTTCGATGCGGGCCAGTCAGCTATGCGGCACGAAGATAGGCGCGCCCACCTGGTGGATTAACGGCACGGACACGCCGGGAGACATCGAGGTCACCACGGCCGGAATGCATTACCCTCTGCCCAGCCAGCCCCCGAATCAGGTCCCCAATGGTGGCTGACGTTTCCGCCCGGCAGGTCGTGGCCATCGCCGCCGTCGCTGCTGCTCTGGTCGGGGGAATAGTGGGCGGCACGGTAGCCGCAGTGTCGGCCAGCGGCACCGGCAACGGCACGGGCTCGTCCTCCCCAGGCGGCGGCCCGGTCACTACCGCCGCGGTGGTGCGGACCACGCTCACGTCGACGGTGCAGGTCGGCGGGTCCATCGGGTACGACGGCTCCTACACCGTCACCGCCCTGCGCGGGGCCGGGGGCGTCTACACCTGGCTGCCGGAGCCGGGGGAAGTCATCAGCCAGGACCAGACGGTCTACTCGGTCGGCAACGAACCGGTGCCGCTCCTGTACGGCTCCGTCCCCGCCTACCGGGCGTTCGGGGTCGGGATGTCCGATGGCGCCGACGTCGGCGAGCTGACCCGCGACCTGATCGCTCTCGGCTACGGTAACGGGCTTACTCAGGGCGACCGCTACTCCTCGGCCACCGCCGCCGCGGTCGGGCGCTGGCAGAGCGCGGTCGGCCTGTCGGCGACGGGCGAGATCCCGCTCGGCGAGGTGGTCTTCGAGCCCGGGCCTATCCGGGTCACGTCGGTCGCGCCGTCGGCCGGCGCGCCCGTCGGGGGCGCGGGCAGCGCCGTGCTCACGGCCACCAGCACGACCCCCATCGTCGTCGTCGACCTGGACGTGAGCGAGGAGTTCCTGGTCAAGCCGGGCGACACGGTATCGGTCGTGCTGCCCGACGGCACCTCGACGGTGGGCGGGCGCATCGAGGCGGTCGGCACCGTGGCCACCTGCCCGGGGGGCGGCGGCATCGGCCTCGGCAACGGCGCTGGCTCGGCCGACCAATCGCCCTGCTCGTCCGGCGGCGGCAACGCGACCCCGACGGTGACGGTCACCATCACCCTGGATAGCACCCCGCCCGAGGCCACCTTGGACCAGGCGCCGGTGAACGTCAACGTCACCACGCAGCGGGCCGGCCCCGTGCTGGCCGTTCCGGTGAACGCGCTGCTGGCCCTGGCCGGCGGGGGGTTCGGCGTGGAGGTGGTAGCCGGCGGCACGACCCGTCTGGTCGGAGTCACCACCGGCCTCTACAGCAACACCCTGGTCCAGGTGAGCGGGTCCGGCCTCACGGTTGGCACGCGGGTCGAGGTGCCGTCGTCGTGACGCAGCCGGTCCCGGTTCTGGAGCTGGCCGGCGTGGTGAAGGCGTACCCCGGCGACCCGGCGGTCGTGGCCCTGGCGGGGGTCAGCCTGCGGATCGGCCAGGGCGAGCTGGTCGCCATCGTCGGCCCGTCCGGGTCGGGCAAGAGCACCCTGCTGCACGTGATGGGTACCCTCGAACGGCCCACCAGCGGCGTGGTCCGCGTCGCCGGACAGGACACCTCCGCGATGTCCGACCCGCAGCTGTCGGGCCTGCGGGCCCGGCGGCTGGGCTTCGTCTTCCAGCAGTTCTTCCTGCTCGACGGCCTGTCCGTCCTCGACAACGTCGCCGAAGGCCTGCTCTACCGGGGCGGGCGGGCCGCCGAGCGACGGCTGCTGGCGCAGGCGGCCATCGAGCGGGTCGGGCTCGGCCACCGCGCCGGGCACCGGCCGAACCAGTTGTCGGGCGGCGAGCAGCAGCGCACCGCCATCGCCCGGGCCCTCGTCGGCCGGCCCGCCCTGGTCATGGCCGACGAGCCCACCGGCAACCTGGACACCGCCACCGGCGCGGCCCTCCTGGAACTGCTCCGCGAATTGCACCGCGACGGCACGACCATCGTGGTCATCACTCACGACCACGACGTGGCCGCGGCCCTGGAGCGGCGCATCGAGATCCGGGACGGGAGGATCATCCGTGATGCGCCGACCGGGCGATGACGCCAATGCCTCCCGGCTCTCGCGCCGGGACCTGCTCCGGGTCGGGAGCCTGGGGCTGCGTACCCGGCGGGTGCGGGCGGCGCTGTCCGCGCTCGGGATCAGCATCGGCATCGCCGCCATCGTCGGCGTGCTCGGCATCTCCCAGTCCAGCAAGACGGGTCTGCTGAACGAACTGGGCCAGCTCGGCAACCTCCTCACGGTGCAGCCCCAGAGCACGGCGTTCGGGCAGTCGACCGAGTTGCCCACCACCGCGGCGGGCATGGTCTCCCGGATCGGGCCGGTCACCAGCGTGACCGAGGTCGGCACCATCTCCGGCGTCTTCGTGTACCGCAACCCGTTCGTTCCGGCCATCGACAACAACGGCATCTCGCTGACCGCGACCGATGCCGCCCTGCCCGCCACCCTCGGCGCCAGCGTGGCCCAGGGCACCTTCCTCAACGCGGCCACGGCCCGGTACCCGGCGGTCGTCCTGGGTGCCGAGGCGGCCAGCCTGCTCGGCATCGACAACCTGGCCAGTCCCACCCAGATCTGGATCGGCGGGCACTCCTTCACCGTCGTGGGCATCTTGACCCCGCTGACGCTGATCTCCCAGATGAACAGCATGGCCTTCATCGGGTTCCCCGTCGCCGAGCAGTACTTCGGGTTCGACGGCCACCCCACCGGGCTCTACCTGCGCAGCGTGCCCAGCCAGGTCACCGCCGTGGCTGCCGTCCTGCCCGCCACCGTGGACCCGGCCGACCCTTCCGTCGCGGCGGTCAGCTATCCGTCGGACATCCTGAAGGCCGAGGTG
Organism: uncultured Actinomycetes bacterium; assembly: GCA_963795795.1. GTDB lineage: Bacteria > Actinomycetota > Actinomycetes > Streptosporangiales > Streptosporangiaceae > Palsa-504. The sequence continues at coordinate 88,201 of CAWCJS010000020.1, forward strand.
GCCGCCAAGGGGGCCTACAACGGGCTGCTCCTCGGCCTCGGCGCCGTGGCCCTGCTGGTCGGGGGCGTCGGGATCGCCAACGTCATGGTCATCTCGGTCCTCGAACGCCGCTCCGAGATCGGCCTGCGCCGGGCCCTGGGCGCCACCCGCCGCCACGTCGCCGAGCAGTTCCTGGCCGAGGCGCTGCTCCTGGCGGTCCTGGGCGGCGTGGCCGGCACCATCGTCGGCGCCCTGGCGACCGCCGTCTACGCGCTGACCCAGCACTGGTCCGTGCAGGTCCCCGCCGTCGCCCTCTACGGCGGCTGGGCGCCGCCCTCGTCATCGGCGCTATCGCGGGACTGTACCCGTCGCTGCGGGCCGCCCGCCTCTCGCCGACCGAGGCGCTGCGGACGGTATGAGCGCGGGCGATCGGGGGCGGCGGCCCGCCAGCACCACCCCGCCCAGGGCGATCGCGCCGTCGGCCAGCTCCCCTGCTGGCCGCCACCCTGATGATCACCCGCCGCGACGCGTGAGAAGCACCACCGCCGTTCGTTCGGGATGAAAGCTGCGGCCATATAGTCCCGAGCGCTGGGCATCGCGGCCTAAATACCCGATCGGCCCCAAAAACCTGCAACCTACCTGAAACCGGACGACAACCCCAGCTGCAACCGATTGCGGCGAGATTGGGAGCATGCCCAACGAATCGACCCCCAGCGGCCAGCCGACCCCCGGCGCCCGCCGGGACAAGATCGTGGCGCTGCTGCCCGCGCACGACGATGCGGAAAGCATTCATCCCTTGAAGGGAGGAAATTCTTGTACAACAAGGTCCTACCAGTCACCGGAGCGGGAGCTGCAACCATCATCGGTTTGCACGTCCCTCTTTTCGGACTCATCATCCTTGGCGCAGTCCTCTGTGTCACAGGCGGATGCCTTGCCTTCCGCAGGCATACCCGCCCCAACCGAATCACTTCCTAGTTCCCGGTCAGGTACGCCGCTAGGAAGAATGGCGTGCATGGCAATCGTCGCGGCAGTGGTGGTGGCACTTGCGGCCGTCACTGCCGTGACTTTCAAGTATATGGTTCGCGATCCTTTCGTGCTGGCCTACTGGCTGCTGGCTAATTGCATGCTGCTGTTCTGCATGTACGCCTTCATCAAGGGCCGTCGATTCAACGCGAGACCAGTGGCGCCCGGGCGAGTGGCCGCTATCGTCCCGGCGTACGAGGAGGACCCGGCCGAACTCCGGGCTTGCATCGATGCCATCCTCAACCAGTCGAGACCACCTGACCACGTATTTGTGGTGGATGATGGCTCGGTTAAGCATCCAGTCGTGCCGTTCCCGGACCCAAGGATCACCTGGTTGCGCCAGCCCAATCAGGGCAAGCGGGCCGCTCAGGTTCATGCGCTCAAGGCCATGAACCCGGTTGACTGGGACTTTATCCTGACCGTGGACGGTGACTCGGTGCTGGATCATTATGCGCTGGAGCACCAGTTGCGCGCGATGTCCAAGCCCTCAGTTATGGCCACGACGGGCATGGTCCTGGTCCGCAACATGCGGGAGAATCTGCTGACGCGCATCGCTGACCTGAACATCGGGACATCGTGTGTGATGATGCGGGCCAGCCGGTCGCTTCTCGGGACGCTTGAAACGACATCCGGCGCGCTGGCCGTCTACCGGGCCCACATTCTGTTCAAGCACGCTGACCGGTACCTGAACGCAGGCACCTACGGGGATGATCGCTGCCTGGCCATGTACTCCGCGTTGGAGGGAGAAGTGGTCGGCGTTAATGAGGCAGTCGTATGGTCGGCCATGCCGCCGGATTGTGCGACCACGTACCATCAGCGTCTACGCTGGTCCAAGTCGTGGTGGTGCATGATCCCGTTCGTGCTGACCAACATGGACCGGTTCCGCCAGATGTTCTTCCCGCTGTTCGGGCTGTTGCAATTGTGCATCGCGCCAATAACCCTAGGCTACATCGCGGTGTACTCGCTCATGGCTGTGCACAATGGAACTTTCCACCCGAAGACGCTGGCCATGTACATTGGCGTGTATCTGTTTATGCGCTACGGCGAGTCAGCCCTGTACATGGTTGAGCGTCCGGGCCTGAAATGGTATGAGCGCGTACTTACCTGGCTGTTCCTCACGCCATTTGAATCCGTTTACAATCTGCTGTTCCTTAATCCGACGAAATACATCGCACTTATCCAATTGCGTGACCAGAGCTGGGGAACGCGCGGTGCCACAGTCAAGGGGAAGATACCCATGCTCAAGCGAACCATGATCTTTGTCAGCGGGGTGGCAGTCGGCGCGCTCGCGCTCGGTGGCACGTACTACGGTGTGCACCGCAGCACCATCTCGGCGGACCTGGCCGCCAGCCAGGCTCCGACGAACACCATCGTGCCGCTGACCAACGCCAGCTGCTCGGGCGGCAAGGTCGTGTTCACCTTCGACGGTGGCCCGCTGTCGCCGCCTGCGGGCGGGACACCACTGGTGCTCAGTACCCTGCGTGAACTGCACGCGACCGGAGTGTTCTTCGTGCTCGGCACGGCAGCAACGCAGAATCCGCAGCTGATCCGCCAGGAGGTAGCGGACGGCGACCTGGTAGAAAACCATACCTGGGATCACGCCGATTTCACCGGCCAGTCGGCCGGGACCAAGCCGCTGACTGCCGCTCAGATCAGGTCAGAACTACAGCGCGGCGCGGCGGCAATCGTGGCGGCTGGCGCTCCGGCACCGACGCTGTACCGTCCGCCCTTTGACGACATCACCCCAGCGGACAACGCTATCGCCGCTTCATTGGGCGAACGTGTCGTGATGTCCTACGGAAACCCCGGCACGGAGATCATCGACAGCCAGGACTGGAAAGCCAAATTCACCGGCAGCCAGATCGCGCACGACGTCATCTACGGCTACACGGACGAGTCAGGTAACTGGATCCCCGGTCTGGACACGAGCACTGGCTCGATGACCTGGATCATCGGCTATCACGACGGCCTCAACGCCACGGTGTCGACTCCGGCTGCGGAATCACTGCCGATCATCGTCCAGTGGATGAACGCAAACGACATGTGCTCAACGAACACCGTTCCGGCCGATGCGACCGGCGGAGTAGTTCCCAACATTCCGGTCAGAGTCATGAAGGTACTTATATTCGGGCTGGGCTACGTAGGCCTGCCGCTGGCCCAGCAGGCAGTTGCCGCCGGGATGGACGTCACCGGATGCGACATCAGTACCAACCGGGTCCAGATGCTGAACAAGGGGCGGTCCCCGATCAGACGACCTCTCCGACGCTGAGCTTCATGTCATGCTCGATGCGGGGTTCCGGGCTTTCTTGCCGTCGAGCATCCCAGGTGCGGCAGGCCAGCGGCCGATGCGCCAGCGTCATACCCAGACGTCATGGTCATCTGCGTGCCGACGCCTTTGTCCGAGACAGACGGCCCCGACCTGTCTGCCGTCATCGCGGCGGCCAAGACCGCCGGGCGGCTGCTGAAGCCCGGCGCCCTCGTGGTGCTGGAATCGACCACATACCCGGGCACGACCGACGATACGGTCTGCCCGATCCTCCAGGACATATCTGGCTTGTCTGCCGGAGATGACTTTCACTTGGCCTTCTCGCCGGAGCGGATCGACCCGGGCAATCAGGCTTACGGGCTGCAGAACACGCCGAAGGTGGTCGGCGGATACACCCCGGCTTGCGCCGAGGTAGCAGCCGAGTTCTACGGCAAGGTCTGCGACCAGGTCATCGTAGCCAGGGGAACGCGCGAGGCCGAGATGACCAAGCTGCTGGAGAATACCTACCGGCACGTGAACATAGCGCTGATGAATGAGATGGCCGTGTTCAGTCACGATATGGGCATCGATATCTGGGATGCGATCCGGTGTGCGTCGACTAAGCCGTTTGGCTTCCAGCCGTTCTACCCGGGCGCCGGGGTCGGCGGGCACTGCATTCCTATCGACCCGAACTACCTCTCGCACGAGGTCAAGCGGACGCTCGGTTATCCGTTCAGGTTCGTCGAGCTGGCCCAGGAGATCAACAACCGGATGCCCGCCTACGTCGTGACCCGGGCAGCTGAGCTGCTTAACCAGGCGGGCCAGCCGCTGAACGGCGCTACGGTGCTGCTCCTGGGCGTGACCTACAAGCCGGACATCAAGGACCAGCGGGAATCTCCGGCCCCGCACGTCGCGCGGCGGCTGATAGCTCAGGGCGCGCGTGTCCGGTTTCATGACCCGCTGGTCGAAGAATGGATGGTGGACGGCGAGAAGATCACCCGGTGGCAGGGCGACCCCGCAGACCTGGCGATCCTTCTCCAAGCGCACAGTGCATACGGTGACCTGACGGAGATCATGAGCCAGGCCAGCACCCTGCTTGACTTTACCGGCCGCGCCGCGCGACTGCCCCGGATCAATGTTCTCTTACCGGCGCCTGGGTGCTCTGCTGATCGCTGCCGGGCTCGCGCTCGGCGGGCTCGTCGCCTGGACGGTGGCGGACCCGCTGGCCGGGCACCGGCAGCATGCGCTTCAGCAGGAGCTACAGCATTCCTGGGCGGCGCAGAAACCCATACCTGCGGCCCATAAGCCGATACCGCCCGCCGCGGAGGCCTGCACCGATAACCTCGGTTCGCTGCGGCCGTCTCAGCCGTTCGCGCTCATGACGATCCCCGCGTTCGGCTCACATTGGAAGTTCGCGGTCGTCGAGGGCACGACGCTGGCCCAACTCGCGCTCGGGCCGGGACACATCACCGGGACCTCGATGCCCGGCGGAGCCAACTTCGGGGTCGCGGCACACGACATCACGGCCGGGAACCCATTTTTGGGGCTGAAAAGTCTCAAGGCCGGGGACGAGATCTACGTCCGGACGGCAAACTGCCTATATGACTACCAGGTCACTGGCAAGCCATTCGTCGTTCACTACACCGACGTCAATGTCTTGAAGCCGATCGCGGGAAAGCACTTCATCACCCTCGTGACCTGTACCCCTGTTACCTTGGTTTTTACGCCATGGCGGATCATCGTTCACGGGGAGCTGGTGTCAAGTGCCCGCTGGCGGTAGCAAGAAGTTTGACTACTCCCCGCCCCGCAGGCCTGCCATCTTGCCCGACGCTCGCCGCCCAGCGCCCGCGCCACCTTCCGGTACAGGGCCATTGCGCACGGTATGACCCGATACGCCCGGTAATTGTCTGATACCAATCTGCAACCGAGCGCCGAATCTCGCTGCAACCGATTGCAGCGAGATTTGAGGGCATGCGGAACACGATCGTCGCGCTGCTGCCCTCGCACAACGAGGCGGACAGCATCGCCACCACGCTCCGGGCCCTCCGGGCCCAGACGCGGGTGCCCGACCTGATCATCGTGATCTGCGACAACTGCACCGACGCCACGGCCCAGATCGCCCGGGAGCACGGCGCGACCGTCTGGAACACCAGCGGCAACACCCACAAGAAGGCCGGCGCGCTGAACTACGCGCTCCGCCGGGTACTGCCGGGTCTGGAGGACGACGACGCCATCCTGGTCCAGGACGCCGACTCCTACCTCGACCCGGATTTCGTCGCCGTGACCGCGGCCAAGCTCGACGAGGGCTACGCCGCGGCCGGCGGGAACTTCTACGGCCGGGAGGGCGGCGGCCTGTGCGGCATGTTCCAGCGGAACGAGTACGCGCGGTACGCCCGCGACAACGCCCGCAAGCAGGGCCGCGTACTGTGCATCACCGGGGTGGGGACGCTGTTCCGGGTGAGCGCCCTGCGCGCCGTGGCCGAGGCGATCGCCGACGGTCGCCTGCCGGATTCGGGCGGCGGTTTCGTGTACAGCTACGCCACCCTCACCGAAGACAACTGGATGACCCTGGCCCTGAAGCACCTCGGGTTCACCTTCATCTGCCCGAAGACCGCCACCATGTCCACCGAGGCCATGCTGACCTGGGGCGACCTGGGCCGCCAGCGGCTGCGGTGGAAGCGCGGCGCCTTCGAGGACCTGCTGAGCTACGGGCTGACCCGGCACACCCTCAAGGGCTGGGGCCTGCAGCTGATCTCGACGCTTGGCGTCATCGCCACGCTGGTGTACGCGGGCACGCTGCTCGCCGCACCCTGGCTGGGCTTCCACCCGAGGCTGTGGTGCCTGGCCATCACCGTGGTGTATGCCTTCGAGCGCGTCGTCACCGTCCGCTCGCGGGGCTGGAAGACCCAGCTCTGCTCGGTGGCGGTCTTCCCCGAGTGGTTCTACGACCTGTTCCTGCAGGCCGTCCAGGTCCGCGCGCTGTGGGGCGTGCTCTGGCGGACGAGCAAGGCCTGGTAAGCGCGAGAAACGAGGAACGAGACATGTACGGAAAGCTGGGCTTCGGCGGCGGGCTCGCGGGCTTCACCCTGCCGGTGGCCGGAGTCAACATCATGTTCGCGCTGCTGGTCGCGTTCGTGCTGATCGGCGCCGGCTTCGCCATGGGCCGCTGCGTCCCGAAGCGTCACACGTCCTAGCCGCCTGCCGGTCAGTATCGAAGGTCGGCCGCCAGCCCGTAATGGTCGGACACCTGCAGCTCACCGGGTTCGCGGACGCCGAGCAGCGAGCAGCGCACCGGATGCCCGGTGCCGCCGCGCCGCGGCCACGCCGACAGGATGTAGTCGAACCGCCGGTCCGGGTACAGGCCGACGGCGGCCAGCGGATTGCGATTCAGCCGGGCCGCGACCCGGGCCGGCTGGGTGCGGTCGTCCTGCCGCCAGGCCTCGACCAGGCAGACCAGGTCGGGCGCCGTCTGCGCGAGCGTCTCTTCCAGCGCGGCCTGCCGGGCTTCGGTGTCCGCGCCGTAGCGCCCCCACACGTTCCACGTGACCACCCGGACGGTCGAGGAGACGACGGGGCCGTACGGGGCGTAGGGATCAAAGCTCACCCTGGCGAGTATGCCGGGTCAGGAATCGCCCGCGCCCGGCGGCGGCTCGGGCTCGCGGCCGTGCCGTTGCACCTCGGTGAGCCCCTCCGGGGTCAGGTCCGGGTCGCCGGCCAGCTCCTCCGGCGTTGGCTCGCGCTCCGGGTCCCGCCGCATCTGCCGCTGGTCCCGGGCCAGCTTGCTGATCGCCTCGACCATGTGCACCGGGATCCGGATGCTGTGCGGCCTGCTCGGCCACCGCCCGGGTGATCGCCTGCCGGATCCACCACGTCGAGTACGTGCGGAACCGGTACCCCTTGGTGTAATCGAACTTCTCCACCGCCCGGATCAGGCCGAGGTTCCCCTCCTGGATCAGGTCCAGGAACGGCATCCCGCGGCCGGTGTACCGCTTGCACAGGGAGACCACCAGGCGCAGGTTCGCCGCCAGCAGGTCATTCTTGGCCCGCGTCCCGTCCTCCGCGGTCCATTCCAGGTCGATCCGCTCATCGGTAGTCAGGTTCTGGCCACCCTCGGCCAGCTTTTCCTCGGCGTCGCGGCCGGCCTTGATCCGCTGGGCCAGCTCGACCTCCTTCTCCGCGTCGAGCGGGGGCACCGTGCCGATCTGCTCCAGGTAGTCCCGGACCGGGTCCACGGCCGCGCCGCGGTCGGCGTGCTCGCCGAGCCAGGCCAGGAAACGGGCGCGCCCGGCCTCGGCGTCGTAACCGCTGGCGTGCTGCGCGGCCAGGTATTCGCCGAACTCGGGATAGAAATCGGCCACGAACAAGTCCTCGCGGTCCTGATGCGCGCTCCCGCCGGTGGTCATGATGACGGGTCTCCCTTCCCGGTGTCCGGGGCGAACGGGTAGTACCGCTCCAGCCCGGCGATCAGCTTGGCCCGCGCCGTGTGCAGGTGGGCGTGCACGGTTCCCTCGGTAACGCCAAGCTCCGCGGCGATCTCCGTCGCCTTCATCCGGTCCTGCCAGCGCATCAGCGCGATCTTCTGCTGTCTCGGCGGCATCTCGTCGATGATCTCCCGCGCTCGCCGCAGCGCGATCGCGTTCAGCGCCTCGGCCGCGGTGTCGGCCGCGGTGGCCCGGTACCTGGCGTGGATGTCGGGGTGCCTGCGGCGGAACGCCTCCCGGCGCCTGAACTCGCTGACGTCCTTGTTCGCCAGCGTCCCGAGCAGCCAGGCGCGTTGCCGGCCGTCGGCCCGCCCGCGCAGCGTCTCCCACGCCCTGGCGGCCGCCTCGAACGTGTCCTGGACCAGGTCCGCGGCGAGCTCGCGGTCGCCGCGGGTCCGCACGCACGCGTGGCCGAACAGCCACCGGTCATGGGCCGCGAAGAAACTGCTCAACTCGGCGACATGCCGGAGCGGAATCCTGACCTCGCCGTCATCGCTCACGCCGCACCTCCGCGGGTACCTGCCTACGCGCGCGCCGACCCCGGCTGAAGTTCACTGAGCGGATCACACCTACTTAGTCGCGTCCCGGCCCGAAAACCTTTAGCCGGCTCGACACCTGGATCAGGCCAGGCCCACGATTTCGCCGTTCGGGATGAAGAACCAGCCGTCTTCGCTGTCCGCCCACCGCCGCCAGGCCCGGGCCAGCCGCGCCAGATCCTCCCGGCTCGCCAGGCCGTGCTCGACGGCCCGGTCCCCGAACGGCGACTCGGTCAGCCGCTCGGCCCACAGCGCGCCCCACCAGGACCGGTCGCCGGGCGTGGCGTAGCACCACGCGCTGCCCGACGGCTCCACCTCGCTGAACCCGGCCGCGCGGGCCCAGGCCAGCAGGCGCCGACCCGCGTCGGGTTCGCCGCCCAGCGCCCGCGCCGCCTTCCGGTACAGGTCCAGCCACTCCGTCAGTTCGGGGTCCTCGGGGTACCAGATCATCCCGGCGTAGTCGCCGTCGCGGGCCGCGACCACCCCGCCGGGGCGGCAGACCCGCCGCATTTCCGTCAGCGCCGCGACCGGGTCCGAGAGGTGCTGCAGCACCTGATGCGCGTGCACCACGTCGAACGTGGCGTCGCCGAAGGGCAATCGGTAGGCGTCACCGGTCTCGAAGGTGACGTTGCCCTGGCCACGGCGTTCGGCTTCCTGGCGGGCCAGCGCGAGCACATCCGCCGCCGCGTCGATCCCGGTGACCTGGCCCGGATCCACCCGGGCCGCCAGGTCTACGGTGATCGTGCCCGGGCCGCAGCCGACGTCGAGGACGTGCGCGCCGGGCGCCAGCCGGGGCAGCAGGTACCCGGCCGAGTTCTCCGCGGTCCGCCACCGGTGCGACCGGAGCACGCTGTCGTGGTGGCCGTGCAGGTAGGTCTCCCTCATGGTGCCTGGTCCCCAAAGACGGTGAAGATCTCCGCGGAGTCGCTCAGCCGCAGCTTGCGCCGGGCTCGCTGGTAGAACGTGGTCCGGCCGAGGCGGACGACCCGGGCCGCGCCGGGCCGCGGGATCAGCTCGATCCGGTCGCCGGGCTCGACCTCGGCGGAGGCGATGCCGTCGGCCTCGACGGCGAGCCTCCCGCTGCCGGGCAGGATCTCCAGCGCCAGCTGATCTTCGCACGCGATCACCAGCCCGCGGTTGTACGCCGAGTGCGGCGCGACCGGCGTGACCACCAGCGCCTCCACCGCCGGGCTGACGATCGGCCCGCCGGCCGAGAAGCTGTAGGCGGTCGAGCCGGTCGGCGTGGCGACCACGATCGCGTCGGCCGCGTAGCTGACGAATCGCTGGCCCGCGGCCAGTACGGCGATCTCGGCGGTCTTGTGCCCGGGGAACCGGACGAACGCGACGTCGTTGAACGCGGTGATGGTCTGGTCGCCGATGACCGCGTCGACGGCCAGGCGGGGCTCGGTGGTGTAGGCGTGCCCGTCGATCGCGGACAGCGCGTCGGGCAGGTCGGGCACGTCGACCTCGGCCAGGAACCCCAGCTTGCCCAGGTTGACCCCGAGCACGGGGAAGCGCTGGCTGTCGGCCAGCCGCATCGCGCGCAGCATCGTCCCGTCGCCGCCCAGGCTGACGAGCAGGTCCGCCTGCTTGCGCATCTCCTCGGCGGTGACCGGCTCGGCGGTGCACGCCAGCTGGCGCAGCTCGTCGATGACGCCGAGGACCCGGATGTTCCGGCGGTCCGCCCAGTCGAGGACCGAGCCGACCGCGCCGCCGCAGTCGCGCTCGGGATGCAGCAACAGGCCCACCACATGCACGGCCTCAAGCTAGCAGGGCCAGGATCCTCCTCCACGCGTCGGCCCGGGCCCCGGCGTCGTACGCGGGCGTCCCCGGCCAGAAGAACGCGTGCGCCGCCCCCGGGTAGCTGACCAGTTCGTGGTTGTCGCCCGCGGCCGCCAGCGCTTTGCGTATGTGGTCGCGCTGCCCGGCGTCGATCAGGGCGTCGTCCTCGCCGACCAGGAACAGGAGCCGGCCGGTGAGCCCCGGGGTGAGGTCCAGCGTGGGCGTGGGCTGGCTCATCGGGATGTCGGTGGTGGGCAGCCAGCCGGCGTACAGGACGACGGCCAGGTCGAGCGGGAGCAGGCACGCGGCCAGGTAGGCCAGGTGACCCCCCGCGCTGAACCCGAGGATCGCGATCCGCTGGATGCCCGGCTGCGACCTCAGCCAGTCCATCGCGGCGGTCACGTCGGCCACCGCGTGGTCGCGCCGGAGGCGGTTCAGGTAGCCGAAGCCCTCCCGGCGTCCGTTGTCGTCGCGTTCGAGCCAGCGCCCGGGCGGGGCGTCCCGGTGGTAGAACTCGGGCGCGATGGCCAGGTACCCGGCGGCGGCCAGGTCGTCGGCCACGCCGCGGATGTCCGGGTTGACCCCGAACAGCTCGTGCGCCACGATCACGCCGGTCGGCGCCGGGGCCGCCGCGGGGTTCGCTACATAGGCGGGCAGGACGGTGCCGTCGCCCACGGGGATCTGTATGGTCATGGCCTCCATCGTCATGACCCGTGACACTGGTAACCAGAGCCGCTCTGTACTGGTACTGGCGTGAGTACCCTGGATGACATGCCCGGAGATCTCCCCGCCCTGGGCGAGCTGCTCAGGTCGCGGCGCGAGCGGCTGGTTCCCGCCGACGTGGGTTTGCCCGCGGGCCGGCGCCGGCGCACGGCCGGCCTGCGCCGCGAGGAAGTCGCGATGCTCGCGAACGTGTCCACGACCTACTACACGTTCCTTGAGCAGGGACGCCCGGTGCGCCCGTCAGACCAGGTGCTTGACGCGCTGGCCGCCGCGCTGCGGATGTCCGCCGCCGACCGCCGCTACCTGTTCGTGCTGGCCCACGGCGTCGGGCGCGAAGGCGCCGCGGCGCCGCCGGAGCGGCTCGATCCCGGCGTGGCCGACCTGGTCCAGCGCCTCGAGCCGTACCCGACCCTGGTCAAGGGGCGCCGCTGGGACGTGCTCTCCGCCAACCCCGCCGCCCGGGAGCTGTTCGGCGGCTGGGTGGCCCTGGACAGCGCGGGCGAAGCCAACCTGGTGCGCTGGATGTTCACCGCCGAGGCGGCCCGCGAGGTCTACCTGGAATGGGAGCCGGAGGCCCGGGCCATGCTCGGCCGGTTCCGGCTGGCCGCCGCGCGCTACCCGGACGACCCCGACTTCCTCGCCCTGATCGCCGGGCTCCAGCGCGACAGCGAGCACGTCCGCGACTGGTGGCCGCGCCACGACGTCGCGGCCGTCGGCAGCGGGTCGAAGAAGCTGCGCCACCCCCGGCTCGGCCCGGTCGAGTACTCCCACGTCGTCCTGCAGGTCGCCGACCACCCCGACCAGACGCTGGTCACCTACGCTCCGAACGCTCCGGCGTCTTCCTGGCAATAGCACAGTAGAGGCGACCTTAAGGAGACGGGTGGAGACGGACGGCGTCCTGATCGAGCGTTCGGCGCGCGGGCGCCCCGACGCGTTCGTCGAGGTCGTCCGCCGCCACGAGGTCGCCGTGCACGCCTTCCTGGCCCGCCGGGCCGGCCGGCAGGCCGCCGACGACCTGCTCGGCGAGGTGTGGGTCCGGGCGTTCGGCGGGCGGGCCGGGTTCGACCCGGCGCACTCCGACGCCCGGCCGTGGCTGTACGGGATCGCCAGGAACGTGCTGCGGGCGCACTGGCGGGGCGTTCGGCTCGCGGACCAGCCCGCGGTCGTGGAAGCCGCGGACCGGGCCGGGGCCGTCCACGCCGTGGACCCGTGGGATGACGTCATCGACCGGCTGGACTCGGCCGCGACCGCGCGGACCCGCGAGATGGTCGGCGCGGTCCGCGCGCTGCCGTCCGAGGAACGCGAGGTGCTGCTACTCGTGGCCTGGGAGCAGCTGACCCCGACGCAGGCCGCCCTGGTGCTCGGCATCCCGCCGGGCACCGCGAGGAGTCGGCTCCACCGCGCCCGCGCCGCACTCCGCCCGGTGCTCGCAGGGGAGGGCTCGTGAACGACGACCTGCCAGACCTGGACCGGCTCGGCCAGGTCGACCCGCCCTCGCCCGGCGTCTTGGACGCCGCCCGCGAGGTCCTGTGGTCGGCCGTGGCCGCCGAGATGCTGGCCACCGCCCCGCCGGGCGCCGCTCACGCGGACACCCCACACGCGGGCGCCGCCCACGCCGACGCCGACACCGCTCACGCCGATACCGCTGACGCGGGCGCCCCTCACCCGGGCGCCCCTCACCCGGGCGCCCCTCACCCGGACGCCGCTCACGCGGGCGGCGAGCCCGCCGCGGGCCGGAACGCCGAGGAGCCCGCCCGCGAGCCCCGCCGGGCCGACCCAGGCGCCTCGTGACCGCGGTCGCGGCCCGCCAGCGCCCCCTCGGGCTACTCGGGCAGCGGAACTTCCGGTTGCTGTGGACCGGGGAGACGGTCAGTACCGCGGGGAACGCGATGGCCACGGTGGGCGTCCCCCTGCTGGCGGTCACGGTCCTGCACGCCAGCACGTTCGCCGTCGCCGCGCTGACCGCGGCGGCTTACCTGCCCTGGCTGGTCATCGGGCTGCCGGCCGGCGCGTGGGTGGACCGCCTGCCGCCCCGGCCGCTCATGATCACCTGCGACGTGATCTCCGCGCTGCTGTTCGCCAGCCTCCCCGTCGCGGCCTGGACCGGGACGCTGAGCGCACCCCTGGTGATCGCCGTGGCCCTGCTGGCCGGGGCGGTCAACGTCTTCTTCGCCACGGCCTACCAGGTCTACCTGCCGTCCCTGGTCAGGCGAGACGAGCTAGTGGAGGGCAACGCCAAGCTGCAGGCCGGGCTGTCCGTGGCCTCGATCACCGGCCGCGGCGCGGTGGGCCTGGCCCAGGCGGTCGGGGCCGCCCCTTCCCTGCTGTTCAACGCGGGCAGCTTCCTCGTGTCCGCGGCGTGCCTGCTGCGCATCCGCCCGCTAGACCCCGCCCTAGCCCCAGCCTCAGCCCCCGTCCCCGCCGCCCGCACTCCCGCCCCCGCCGCGACGCCCGAGCCCGAGCCCGAGCCCCAGGTCCGATCCACCGTGCGGGCCGAGGTCTGGGAGGGCGTCCGCTGGGTGGCGCACGATCCGTATTTTCGCCCGCTGACCCTGTACGCCGCCCTGTCCAACCTCGCCTACAGCGGCAACCTGGCCCTAGTCGTGGTCTTCCTGGTCCGCGTGGTCGGCCTGGGCTCCCTGGCCGTGGGGCTGGTAACGGCCACGGGCGGGCTCGGCGGCCTGGCCGGCGCGCTGATGGCGGGCCGGCTGGCCCGGACGTTCGGCAGCGCCCGTACGCTCATCCTGGTCAACCTGGGCAGCGGGCTGTTCAGCCTGCTGATCCCGCTGACCGCGCGCGGCCCGCGGCTCGCCTTTTACGTGATCGGCTCGGCGGTCGTGTCGGGCGGCATCATCGCCAGCAACGTGATCGCCGCGAGCTTCCGGCAGGAATACTGCCCGCCGTCGATGCTCGGCCGGGCCACCGCCAGCATGCGCCTGGTCGCCTTCGGCGCGGTCCCGCTCGGCGCCCTGCTCGCCGGGGCGCTCGGCACCGCCCTGGGCGTCCGGAACGGCCTCTGGGTCGACCTGGCCCTCTACGCCTCCTCCGGCTCACTCCTGCTCACCCGCAGCATCCGCACCACACGCGACCTGCCGCGCCGCTCCCGTTAGCGTAGCGCCGATACGCCGAACGAGCGGTAGATTTCTCGATCGCCGACAGCCTCGGCGGATCATGATCACGGCCAAGAGCTCCTGCGTCTCGGCACGAGGACTAAAAAGTCTTCGTGATCATGGTCTGAGGCCCGAAATGTCCCAGTCTGAAGCTGCGGCAAAGGCGGATAAAACGGGCAGAATCAGGGGCTTCAGCGCCCGGCGGCGCGGACTCCGGCCCTGATCGCGTCCTCGAGGCCCTCTAGGGGCAGCTTGCCGTCGATGCGGGCGCCGTTGACGTAGAACTTCGGGGTGGCGTTGACGCCGTTCCGCATGCCTTCCCGGATGTCACGCTCGATCCTGTCGGCGTGGGCGCGCTCGGTGACCTCGGCGCGGAACCGCCCCAGGTCCAGGCCCACCTGCGAGGCGTACCCGAGCAGGGACCCGAGGTCGAGGTCGGCCGAAGGCCGCAGCAGGAGCTCGTACATCGGCCAGAACTTCCCCTGGGCGGCGGCGGCCTCGGCCGCCTCCGCGGCCTGCTCCGCGTGGGGGTGCAGCTCGACGATGGGGAAGTTCCTGAACACGAACAGGACCAGGCCCGGGTACTCCTCGAGCATCCGGTGCACGTCGCGGGCCCCGCCCCGGCAGAAGGGGCACTCGTAGTCGCCGTACTCGAAGACGGTGACCGGCGCGTCCGCCGGGCCGCGCATGTGGTCATCGGCGGTCAGCCGGGGAACCGAGAACTCCTCCACCCGACCCTCGCTAAGTTGGGGACATAACGGCACCGATGATAAGGGGGCACGGTGAAGTTCGGCGTCATGTACAACACAGGCTTCTACGGGGTCGACCCGGACGCGATGATCGCGGTCGCCCGGCACGCGGAGGACTGCGGTTTCGAGTCCTTCTACGTGCCCGAGCACATCGCGCTGTACCCGGGCGCGGCGGTGGGCGCCGCGGTGTTCCCGCCCGCCACGCCGATCGCCGACCCGCTCGAATGCCTGAGCTTCGTCGCCGCCGCGACAAACCGGATCCTGCTCGGCACGGGCGTCTTGCTGCTGCCCTACCACCACCCGGTGGTGCTCGCCAAGCGGCTGGCCACGGTCGACCTGCTGTCCAAGGGCCGGATGAGGCTGCTGACGATCGGCGTGGGGAGCCTGCCGGGCGAGGCGGCCGCCGCGGGCGTCGACTACGCCACCCGCGGCCGCCGCGCGGACGAGGCGATCGACGCGCTGCGGCTGCTGTGGGCCGGTGACGAGCGCGGCGTCAGCTTCGACGGCGAGTTCTTCTCCTTCACCGAGGTGTGCAGCTTCCCCAAGCCCACGGCGCCGATCCCCGTGCACGTCGGCGGATCGAGCCGCGCCGCGGCCCGGAGGGCCGGGCTCCGCGGCGACGGCTGGTTCCCGGGCGGGCGGCTCACCGAGGAGGAGCGGGCCAGCCAGTTCGACCTCGTGCTGGCCACCGCCCGTGAGGCGGCCCGTGATGCGGACGCGGTCGCGCTGGAGTACACGCGCTGGGGGTCGATCGACATGACCGCCGCCGACGTCGAGGCCCACGCTGCCCGCGGGACCACGCGCCTGGTGTTCGGGCCCGCCTCCACCGACCTGGGCGAACAGCGCGATCAGCTCTCCGCGTTCGCCGACCGAGCCGGGCTCAAGCTCGGCTAGCTCGCGACCGTAGCAGGCGCGGCCTCCAGCGTCAGCTGGCCGTCCTCCGCGTCGTACTCGAACAGCTCGCCGTAGCGCCCCCAGTCGATGGCGATGTCGAGCTGCTTGCGGGCCTCGTCGGCGCTGAAGCCGCGCCGTAGCAGGTCGAGGAAGAACCCCTCGCGCAGGCTCCCGTCGTTGGTGGAGTGCAGCGCCCGCATGATCGCCTTGATCAGCGGGGCGCGTTCGGAGATCAGCTTGCCGAACAGGATCTTGCTGGCGTCGATGTCGGCGGCGGCGAACTCGCGCCCGGCCTCGGTGATCTCAAGTTGCGCGTCGTGCACCCGGGCCAGCCCGAGCATCTCGGCCGCGTCGACCATCGGCAGCAGGTCGTCGACCTCGAAGCTGAGGTCGTCGGCCAGTTCCGCCAGGCCGTCCTCCCCGCCGCGCGCGGACAGGATCTCCAGCAGCCCGGACAGCCCCGGGGCGGAGACCTGGGGCAGCGGCCAGTCGGCCGGGGTGAAGGCCGAGCCGCCCGAGGCCGACGGTCTCGGCGGAGGCCACGGCGCGCTCGGCGGCGTCCTCGCGCCCGGTCAGGATGCCGTAGACGGTGTCGACGAGCGCCTCGAAGGCGGGATCGTGCCGGTCGCGGGGGCGGGCCAGCCCGACGTGCAGCTCGGCGCGGATGCGCCCCGGATTAGAGGAAAGCACCAGGATCCGGTCGGCCAGTATCACGGCCTCCTCGATGTTGTGCGTGACGATCAGGACGGCCTTGGTGGGGAACTCCCGGTTAACCCAGAGCCGGGTCAGCTCGCCGCGCAGGTTGGCCGCGGTCAGCACGTCGAGGGCGGAGAACGGCTCGTCCATCAGCAGGGCGTCGGGCTCGACGGCCAGCGCGCGGGCGAAGCCGACCCGCTGGCGCATCCCGCCGGACAGTTCCTTGGGGTACGCCGACTCGAACCCGTCCAGGCCGATCAGGTCGATCACGCGCAGCGCCTTCTCGCGCCGAGCCGCCTCCGGCACGTCGCGGGCCTGCATGGCCAGCTCGACGTTCTGCTGGACGGTCAGCCAGGGCATCAGCGCGAAGGACTGGAAGACCATGGCCACGCCGGGGTTCGCGCCGTTCAGTGGGGTGCCACGATAGGTGACCGTCCCGGCCGACGGGGCGATAAGCCCGGCGATACAGCGGAGCAGGGTGGATTTCCCGGACCCCGACCTGCCGAGCAGCGCGACGATCTCCCCCTCGCGCAGCCGGAACGAGACGTTGTCCAGCACCGGCAGCGCGCGCCCGTCCGGCGTGGTGAACGTCTTGGTGACCAGGCTGGCCTCGAGGATCACCGCGCCGGTACCAGGAGGCGGCGAGGCCGCGTCGACGGCAGTCACAGCGAGTACCTCCCTTCCGCGAGCCGGTACAGCCTGCGCCATACCAGCCGGTTGAGCCCGACCACGTACACGCTCATCACCGCCACCCCGATCAGGACCTTGGGGAAGTCACCGACCCGCGCCGCTTGGGCGATGTAAAAACCCAGGCCGGTCGCGGTCAGGTGGTGCGTACCGTAGCTGACCACCTCGGCCACGATCGAGGCGTTCCACGCGCCGCCCGCCGCGGTGATCCCGCCGGTTACGTAGGCGGGGAAGATCGCGGGCAGGATGAACTTCGTCCAGCGCAGCCTGCCGGTCACGCCCATCAGCCGCGTCGCCTCGCGCAGGTCGCTGGGGATGGCCGAGGCCCCGGCGATGACGTTGAACAGGATGTACCACTGCGCGCCCAGGGCCATCAGGAGGATGCCGCCGAAGTTCAGGCTGATGTGCCACGCCACGAAGATCGCCGTGGCGAACGGGAACAGGAAGTTCGCCGGGAACGAGGCCAGGACCTGCACGATCGGCTGGGCCAGCCGGGAGACCCGCGGGTTCATCCCGATCCACACGCCGACCGGCACCCAGATGACGCTGGCGATGATCAACAGCGCCACGACCCGCGCGAACGTCGCCGCCCCGTCCACGAAGGCCGGGCCGAACGCGCCGAGCCCGGTGTGGACGTGCACGTAGTCCAGCGCCTTCCAGGCGCCGTAGAGCACCACGGCAGAAACCGCGCCGGCGAAGAACACGTCCCCGGTCCTGGCGCGGACCACCGGACGCTGAAGCGGGTGCTCGGCCAGCCCGAACGGCCGTGTGACCCGGTCCAGGAACCGCCCGGCCGGCCGGAACGGACGCGAAACCAGGTCCGGGACCGAGGACCGGCGCAGCAGGTCGAGTACGACGCTGCGGGGGCGTTCGGCCGCGGCGGACTCCTCGGCGCGGAACCGCTCGGACCAGGCGACCAGCGGCCGCCAGAACACGATGTTGACCACGATGACCATGAAGATCATGACGGCGATGGCGATGCCGACCTCGCCCAGGTTCCCCTGCTTGATCGCGGCGGCCACGTACGAGCCGATCCCGGGCAGCGCGTACGTGTGGTTGAGCACGCTGATGGACTCGGAGGCGGCCAGGAAGAACCAGGCGCCGCCGAAGCTCATCATCCCGTTCCAGACCAGCGGGATCATCCCGCCGGGCACGTCCAGCCGCCAGAACCGCTCCCACTTGGTCAGCCGCATGACGCGCGCGGCCTCGTCCAGGTCACGCGGCTGGGAGATCAGCGAGTGGTAGAACGCGAAGGTCATGTTCCACGCCATCGACGTGAAAATCGCGAAGATGGAGGCGCACTCCAGGCCGAGTTCGGAGCCGGGGAACAGGTTGATGAACGCGGTGACGGTCACGGTCAGGAATCCGAGGACCGGGACGGACTGCAGGATGTCCAGGATCGGGATCAGCACCTTCTCCGCGCGCCGCAGCCGTGCGGCCGCCTCGGCGTAGACGAAGGTGAACAGGACCGACAAGATCAGCGCGATGAACATCCGCAGCAGGGACCGCACCGCGTAGTAGGGCAGGTCGGCCGGGTCGGTAGACACGGCGCTCGGCGTCCAGGTCAAGGCGGCGGGGATCAACCCGGGTGAGGCGAAAGATTCGCGTGGGCCTGGAGGACTCCAGCTGGCCCGGCAGGCCGGTGCCACCGTGATCGGGCTGGCCAGCGAGGCTCACCACCCGTGGCTGGCCGGGCACGGTGTCATCCCGGTGGCCTACGGCGACGGGATGGCGAGCGGATCCGGCAGGCGGCTAGCAAGGTGGACGCGTTCATCGACACGTTCGGGGCGGGCTACGTGCAGCTGGCCCTCGAACTCGGCGTGGAGCCGTCCGCATCGACACGATCGTCAACTTCGAGGCCGTCGCACGGTACGGGGTCAACGCCGAGGGCAACGCAGCCGCGTCCACCGCGAGCGTGCTCGCCGAACTCGCGGGCCTGATCAGGCGGGCGGACTGGAACTGCCCATCGCGGCGACGTTCCCGCTCAACCGGGTCCAGGACGCCTACCGGCGACTCGCGGAGGGCCACGTTCTCGGCAAGATCGTCTTGCTGCCTTAGGCGACGGCCTGAGCGTACGGTCATGGTGCGAGCCAGATGCTGCCGTGTTCCCGCCCGGCGCGGTGCTCTATCCCGGCATGCTCTTGCCGCTGCATGTCTTCGAGGAACGCGGAGGCGTCGATGGTCTTCGTCGGCAACATCTTGCACACCGTGCCGTACATGCTCAAGCACTCCGATCGCCGCGATCGCGAACGCGGTGTGGCATGCCACCGGTGTCCCGGTACCGCACCCTGCCCCTGACACCGGGCAGCGCCTGCTGCAGGGAACAGCGCGGTGAGCGCAAAATGCCGGAGATGAGGAAGCCGGCACCCGACCAACACACGCCCTCGAACTCATGCACGCCACCCGCCGGCAACTCCATCCGTAGCCGACTTCCGATGCTTCCCGAGCCCAAACAGCTGGTCGGTGACCTCGGTCCGGGCGGTAGGTTTGCCCGGTGCCGCTCCAATCGCCGGTGATCGGAATATCGCCCGCAATTCCGCCGTAGGCATAGGCCAGGTCCGGAGGGGAGTCCCAGGCGTGGTTACCATCGGCGTCCAGCAGCCACAGAAATCCGGATCGAAAAATGCCCGGCTTGGATTGCACTGCCGCCTGACCCGAGTTCGCGTTCAGCATGAGCGAGGATTCGTCCACGGCTTCAAAATCAGTGCCGACCAAGGTGCTGAGTTGGTGGAGATCATCGTTGCTCCATCGAGAATCGGGGACGCCGGAGATGAACCACGCGGATCCGTTATCGGCCAGGATCATGCCATACGTCTTGAGAGCCGTCAGGATGACCTGAACATCCGGCGAGAAGGTGGAAATGTTGAAACTGGCCTTCAGTCGAAATCGGGCGCCCATGGGAGGATAGGTGGTGTCGGTGATGGATGAAGCGTAGTGCCGCGCGGGCCAGATGTAGGCCTTTTGCGTACTGGGCGCGGTAAATCTCACCGCGTGGAGAATGGCGCCCGCGGCTACCTCGTCATATTTGACCAGTCCGGGGAGAATCGGCAATCCGGCTGCGTCGGCGGATGTCCAGCTTGCCGGGCGAAGGGCATTGGAGTTGAGGTTGAAGATGGCGCCAGATCCCGCGGTCCAACTGCCGTCAGTTTGCGGATATGAGGAAAACATCTCGTAGAGAAGGCAGTTGCCTTGATCGACCACCAACACGTGGCGGTCTCCGGTACTCTGGCTGCCGCCCTCGATGGGGGCATTGGCGGGGATCGGGTAAGGCCCCGGATCGCTCTCATCGGCGTAGGTAAAGCTGACGGGAACGGCAGGCTGGCTTCCGGGAACGGCGACGTAGGGAATGCCGATGGGTTCTCCATCGTAGAGACCCGATCCAAAGTCGGCGTGTCCCGGGCTGGTGGGTCCGATGCGGCTGACGTAGTTGTCGGAATTCGGATCGACGGGCAGGTAGGTTATGCGCGTGTTCCAAATGTTGTTCGCGGGGAAGACGCGACACCCGGCGAGGGTCTGCGCCTGGATCGCGGGGACCAGGCTAAGGATCACGAAGAAGCCGATTCGCATACTATTTGGAACCGTACTCCAATAACGTAGACACAAGTATCGGAATGTTCCAGCAAATACGAACATTATTTTACTTAGACACGCGTGGCATTGATCGCGCACTTCCAATTTGAGAGGATAGGGCGGATGAACAAGCGTTGGCACGCGCCCGCGAGGATGGTCTGGGCGATCGCGGCGGCTGCTCGCTTTACCGGCTGCGTCGTTCGCGCAGCTCAATGTGATCATCTCCGGCGGTTTTTCGGCCGCCTACCGCGAACTCCTGCCGGAGTTCGAGAAGACGCGCCGGCATCAAGGTTACCACGGCATCCGGATCGTCGCAGGGAAGCGGGCCGAACACCATCGGCGCCCAGCTTCGCCGCGGCGTGCCCGCGGACGTGGTGATCATGTCGCAAGGAAGGGCTGGCCGACCTCATCGCGGAGGGCAGAATCGTCACGGGAACGGAGGTCGATCTGGCCCAAACCCCGTCGGCGTGTCCGTGCGCGCCGGCGCGCCCAAGCCCGATATCAGCACTGTCGACGCCTTCAAACAGACGCTGCTTCGCGCGAAATCCGTCACCTTTCCGAGCAGCACCACCGGCATCTATCTGACGACCAAGCTTTTTCCGCAGCTCGGCATCGCCGGCGAAATCGCAGGGAAGATCACGACACACGGGCGTCGCCGCCGTAGCCAAAGGAGACGCGGAAATCGCGGTCCAGCCGGTGAGCGAACTGCTTCACGTCCCGGGCGTCGATTTCGTCGGCACCATTCCGGCCGAGATCCAGTACATCTCGGTGTTCTCCGCCGCCATGGTGGCGGGCTCGAAGGAACCCGAAGCGTCCAAACGGCTGATCGCGTTCCTCGCATCGGAAAACGCAGCCGCGGCGATCAAGAAGAGCGGGATGGAGCCGTCGAAATCCCGGTAACGTGAATCTGCTGGTGCGTCACAGCCCTCTACCGTCGAGTTACGTGAGCTGCGATCTCTGCACCAGGGGGGGTTGCAAGGGCGCCAGGCTCCGATTGACGAGATCAATCGAGAAGGCCTCCGCATCGAAGCTGCCGCCGATCCATTCCAGCATGTCCTCATGCTCTTCGTGTTCCGGATCTCGAATCGCTTCCAGGAAATTGTAGTAGCCGGCCAGACCGCCGCAATCCTCGGGTGGGCCGTGACGTTCGCCGCCGGTACAGATGGGATACGCAACTCCCGGATCGGATAGGAGTACCTTCTCCACGACAATGTTGTGCTCCCAACTGTCGCCGAAGTCGTAAGTGTACTCGGCCTTGGCGCCGGCTTTGCCAAGCACATCGGCGAGCCGGGTCTTCCGTTCATTGAAGCACTGAGCCCCACCCAGGAAACTGTCCTCGGGATCGGGAACGCCAAATCTTCGGCTGGCGATACGAAATTCGTGCAAGTGGCAGTTCTCCCACCCCACGGAAACCTGGACTACGTTGTGCAACTGCGCCAGCGTCAGATCCGCGGGCACCAGCACGCGGCGCCAGATGAGCGGGCTTGTGCCAACCAGTGAGATCTTGAGTTGATAAATGTCGTGAAGAATGGGGACATTCCCGGTGGGCATTTCAAGCCTTCCTTTCTGGTAGCATACGGCGTCACGGAGAGTACGCCCGATCTAAAGCCGGCAGCGTTCTCTACCTCGCCGACGCCATCGCGGAACAGCTTCCGCGCCTGGCGGGCGTGGTATGCGGCGCTTACCGGCCCGCCCACTCGTTCCCGAGAATCCCACCTTCGAACTCGGCAAAGACAGCCCACCACGGCTCGTCCGACCGACGGTCACTCAAATCGAGCGCTTCGGTCAGCCATTACGAACCCGTCACTCCCAGATGCACCAGTTCGGGAGGGTGGCCGGCGGAAACTGCACCAAAGGTAAGCTACCTGACGCCCGGAAGTCCCACAGCACCCGTCAACACAGACGCCACCAGAGTTCACACGTAATGGCAGCCATACGCAGGGCAAGAAATCGCCGATGCGTGCCATTCAACAATCGAGAGCTCCACGGAGGCCAGGCAAACGCGGACTCGACATCACTCCGGACACCCGGATGAACCTTGTATAGTCCACCCCGATCGAGGATGACGCCCAGGCAGCGTGCGGTCGGAAAACGATGCAGGTCAAGACATCGCTCCACGTAGCCCCCACCTTCAAGGGAAGCGGAAAAATCTCCGCTTCCTTGAGGCGCAGGCTAAATCAGCTGGTCAGTTACTGGGCGACAGATGCGCCCAAGCCACCGGCCGAGCTCCGCCGCAGATGCCATAGCCGCTGCCTTCACTCTGAATAAACCCGCACAGCGAGGTGATGCGCGACAAGTTCCGTGGCGCTCAGCGTGGAGGGCGTGAAGGCGGTCTCGGTCACCCCGTAGGTAGTTGCCGGCGAGCCAGGCAGTCACCGGAAGAGCATGGATGGTCGTACCCCATGCGGCCATACCCGTGGCTAAATTCGTCGGCGGATCAGCTGCATTGCAGGAGCTCCTGCGTCGCGATCAGTTTGATCACGACAGAGGGCGGAATTACGCCGGTCAGCGTATTGTTGATGAGGCTGTTTTTCACCGAAAGGGACGCGAGACCGTCCGGCGTCACCTGGCAGGTGCAGCATGAAATCTCTTGTTCATCCGGCGCAAACGTATACACATTGACGCAGATGCTGGCCGGTGGCTCCCGTGTTGGTGATGTTGACGACCGAATCTCCGATGTTCAGGTTAGCGGCGTACCGCACCTGGAAGGGAGAATCAGCCGTAATTGGGTTCTGAGCGAAAGCGGCCGCCGAGAAAAACAGAGCGGTAGCTGAAAAAACAAGAAGACGCTGGTTCATGAGGGAATCTCCTGCATCTGATCATACGTGTAAACGCGCTAAGGTCAATCCTCAAAATGTATTAAGCCAAACGGGTTAATGGTTAAAATGCGAATCCCCGGTGGAAACCGGAGTGGCCAAAGGTGGAGGCGACACGGAGGCAAAATGCTGACTCCACAGTAGAAAATGGTCACCGAATTTGCCGTGGCCGATCTGATTCTCGAGACGCGCTCGAGCAGGCGCCCGTCGCGCCGTCCAGTTTTGGGATCATGCAAAGATGGCGGATACTGGACGGCAACTATCGAGCATGCACATTGCGACGCTCGCCAGCGGCATGGACCTTGCACTTCCTGTGATGACCATCCACGGGGAACGAAAAGGTCCGACGGTGGGCATCTCCGGAACCATTCATGGAGACGAAGTGGTCGGCGTGCAAGTGATTAGGGACGTGTGGCGCACCTTGCGGCCCGAGGAGGTCGCGGGCACGCTGGTGATGTTGCCGGTGTGCAATCCGCTGTCTTTGGAAGCCCTCAGCCGCAATACTCCGCTGGACATGCTGGATCTGAACCGGACGTTCCCCGGTTCCGATGAAGGCTGGCTGACGGATCGCATTTCATACGCGCTCACCACCAAGTTCCTCAACCAGATCGATTACTACATCGACATTCACGCGGGAGGGACGTTTCCGGTGGTGGACTATTGCTATTCGGTCAATGACGAACGGTTTGCGCGGGCCTTTCTGTGCCAATTACTGTATCGACCGAAGCAGATGTACCCGGGCGTTTCAGCGGCGGTGACGCTGGCGCGAGGAGTCCCGACGGTGGTGATCGAATTGGGCGGCGGCTATATCGGACAGGCCGAATATATCGCGCGCGGCGTTCAAAGCATCCGCAACATGCTGCGGGCCGCCGGCATGCTGGAAGGCGAAGTTGAAACCCGCGCCGGGCAGATCGCGCTCCACGAACTGAAAGTGTTGCGGCCGAAGAATGGCGGGTTATGTTACCCGTCGGGCGATCATCGTCCTGGAACGGAATGGCCCGGCGGCGTGAAACTGGCCGAGATCGTCAGCATGCGGACATTTGAGCCGATCGAGACGATGGAAACGCCGTTTGAGCAGAACATCATGGTGTTGCACCGCAACTGCGTGACGCGCGTGAACCCTGGCGATTACGCGTTCATGGTCGGAAATATGGCTACGGCCGAGAGGCTGGATTAGCCGGGTGCTCCGCTTTCTCCTGATCCCGTTGGCAAGCCTTTGCGCCTATGCCGATTCGATCGCGGTCGAGATTTCGCCCGAACGACACGTGGTGGTGCGGGAGCATTATTCTGTTAACGGTCCGACCGAATTCGTGTTTCTCGCAAGCTCCTGCGGACGCATCGACGAGATTCAGTTGGCCGGCGGGCGACGGATCGAGGCCGGCGGATCAGGGCCGTGGATTACTGTTTCGATCCCTTTGACAACTGCCGTGGATCTTAGTTACATAGTGGCGCCGGTAATAGCGTCACCGCGTACGTGCGCAGTACCGATCCTGATGCCCAAGCGCTCCGTCGGTTCCGTTTCATTCATCCTCACGGATCTCGGAAGCGGATTGAGCCGTATCCCGGTTCCGCAACTCCTCGCCCATCCAGAATCGAAAACGTGGACTGCTACGTTTCCCGCTGTTCCCTCGCAACTGCAACTCGAATGGGAGAACGGGAATGCTTCTCCGCCGTCGAACGGTGGTCCGGTGGGACGCTTCGAGTGGAATTTCTGGGGACTGACCGGCATACTCGTCACCTGGACCATCGCGTACCTGCTGTGGGCACGCCGGCCGGCCGCCTGAAAGTATGCCGACTTCCACGCTGATGCTGATCGCCGTGGGATGTTACATCGTTTTCGTGTGCGCGGTCGGCATCTGGAGCGCGCGGAAGGCGAAGGACGAGGTCGGCTTCCTGGTGGCGGGGCGAAGTTTGGGTCCCATCCTCGGCGGGGCGACGCTGATGGCCAACCAGGTGAGCGCGGGGACCACGGTCGGTATTGTCGGGTTTCATTATTTTTCGGGCATTAGCTTCGCGTGGACATGGCCGTTGACATGGGTTGGTTGGATGGTGGCTGCTCTCTTTGTCGCGCCCAAACTGCGCCAATTCACCGGTGTGACGTTGTCGGATTATTTCGCGACGCGGTTCCAATCGGATTCGATTCGTGTGCTGGCGTCGGTTCTGATCCTGATGGGATACACGTTCCTTTTGTCGGCGCAGTATCAAGCCGGCGGATTGATCTTCGGCATGGTGACGGCGCTGTCATACACGAAGGCGGTGCTGCTGGTCGCGTCGATCAGTTTTGTGTATACGGTGCTGGGCGGAATGTACAGCAATGCCTACGTCGGGCTGCTGAAAGCCGCCATTCTGATCGCGGCTTACTGCTGCGCGGTCCCGTTTCTGTTGCGGCACACGGGCGGCCTTTCGACGCTGGCCGGATCGCTGTACGCGATCGATCCGAGACTTACCGGCGGATGGTTCAGCATCCGGCAGTTGATCGCGCTCTCGCTGGCCGTTGGACTGGGAACGGCCACGGCTCCTTACGAGATCACAGCGTTTTATTCACTAGCCAGCCAGCGGGCTACGCGCCTCGCCATCGGCTATTCGTTCCTGTTCCAGGCCTTCGTCGCCATCGGAGTTCTGATCTGCGGGCTGTCGGCGAGAAACCTGATGCCGTACCTGGCGAGTCCGGATCTGGCGGTCCCTACGCTGGGCTTATATGTGCTTCCGGAGTGGATCGGAGTGCTGCTGCTGCTCGCCGTGGTGGTGACGCTCACGCGCACGGGAGGAGCTTTGCTGTTGACCAGCGCTTCGTCGTTTTCGCATGACGTTTATCTGCATTTCCTACGGCCGAAAGCCTCCGAAGGGGAGAAGCTGGTCATGCACCGCGTCATGATCGGGCTGCTCGCGCTGGCTCCCATCGGCATCGCGCTCGCCAAGCTGGATCTGGTGAATTTCGTCATTCTGTTCGCGGTCAAATTTCTGACCAGCGCATTTTTCGCGGCGGTGGTGATCGGCCTGAACTGGTCCCGCGCGACGAAAGCTGGAGCGATCACGTCGATGATTCTGGGACCCGCCGCGGTCATGCTGTGGGCTCGCTTCCAGCATCCGACTCTATTCGGACTGGAGGCGGCGGAGGCGGGATTGCTGGCCAATACGTTGAGTTTCATGGTGGTGAGTTTAGCGACTCAGCCACGTGACTGAGCAAAGGCTTTCCGTGGACGCCAATCTGTGCTACGGTGATCGCGGAGGTGATCCCATGCCGACCGCAGCGCGCGCGAAAGAGGTTGTAACCGAGGCGCCCTCCCTCGAGGAGCGAATACGACAACGAGCCTACGAAATCTATCTTCAGCGGGGTGACGAGCCAGCGACGGAGCTCGACGACTGGCTCCGGGCTGAAGCGGAGATTCTCCGTGAAGATGCCATTGACGAAGCGTCTAAAGAATCCTTCCCGGCCAGCGACGCTCCCGCGCTGTAGAGGACCGCGTTACTGAGGGAAGTAGCCTTCCTTGGCGTGCACTCGATAGTTCTTCAGGCCCTCCACCGATAGACGGATGGCACGCCAATTCGAGTTGGGAGCGGGGGCGGCTTGTAGGCGAGCATGTAGGTATGCTGGACGCTGCCTAAGATGTCGTGAAAGATTGTTCCGACATCGCTCAGGTGCCTGGCTTCGTATACATTCGCGCCGGAGCCGTTCGCGATAGAGCGCAGCAGCTTCATCAATTGCGGGCTGGTGAGCGCGTCGCCTTCCGCCACGACGTAAACCGGAATTCCAGTTTTCTGGGCGCGCGTGACGGCTCCTTCGGCGCGCAGGACGCTGGCGTTATCGCCGCCGTCGGTGAACACGACGATCGCCTTTTTTCCCTGCCGGCCGGAGATGTCGTGCGCGACCTGGGCGACGGCGTCGAATAAGGCGGTGTTTCCGCCGGCGCGGGTGCGGAGGATGGCGCGTTTGAGAGACTCATGGTCCAGCGTGAAATCCTGAAGCAGATTCAAAGCCGCGCTGAAGGAATACGCGGCGGCCATGTCGGAGGGCCGCAGCTCATCCCCAAAAACGAGACGACCCCGTTCTTGACGGAAGGGAGCGCCTTCTGCATACTTCCAGTCGTGTCGAGCAACAACGCGCAGGACAAAGCTGACGATTCCGGCTCGAACGCCAGAAGCTGCTGCGGCTGGCCTTCGTCGACCACTGAAAAGCGATCTTTGGTGAGCCCGTCTATAAAACGCCCGTGCTGGTCCTGCACGCGCGTCCGTGATGGAGCGGGACTCGACGGCCAGGCGAATCAGTTCCAGGTCAGAGTAGAAAGGTCCCAGAATGACGTTCAAGTCCTGCGGCGAAGTGCCCTGGATCTTCTCTCCGAAGCGGAAAAACTGGGTAAATTCGCGCCCGGTCAGCCCGGTGAGCACATGAAAATACGGATAGACGGGTGAATAACGAGGATAGTTTTGGGCGAGCGCGGAGGTTTCATCGAGCGGGTCGGAACGATGCGCGTCGATGCGGACGACGGCCAGGAAGTTGTCGAGCTCGCTCCGCTGATGGCCGTAACGCGTGCGTGCCAGACGGAGCAGGATTTCATCTTCGACGTCGGGGGCGGCTTTCTTGTGGGCTTTCGTGAGCAGATGCGCCGTACGCGATTCCGAACTCGATTGACCCTTGGCGACCATCCACACTTCCGGGCTGCCGGGGAATTCGACGGCCCCGTCGTCGTCGAGCGGAATCTGGCGGAAGAACGCACCCAGGGTGTCTCCGTAGAGACGCCGTCCGCCGGCCTGCTTCACATCGGGCGATTCTCCGAAGACTTCGTAGAAGCGCGCCAGGCGCTTGGCGCTGAGCGTGAAGAAGCGCTGGTGCGGCAAATCGAGTTGCCCGAGCGTGAAGAAAAACGCCAGCAAGCGTCCCTCGTCCTTGTCGAGCAACGCGCGCAGGAACCGTGGCGGATCGCTGGCTGGCGCGCCCATCAGTGAACTCCAGGCGTCGGCCGCCTGTCTTCCTCCGGGAGTTTCCACGCGGCCGTCGCCCACCACCAGCACGGATGAGAACGCCGCCAGCCAGGTGCCGTGTTTCTCCACCAGGTTTTTCAAGCCGACGGAAGAAACAATTGCCGCGGCAGTGGAACGATTCACGGCAGCCAGGCCCGCGTAGGCCGGCGCCAGGTGAGGTAGCCGCGCGAGCGCTTCGGCGAGTCCGCCGCTCCATTTTTCGCCGGCGAAGAACTGCGTGCGCCAGGTCTGCTCGTCGAGCGCGACCGAAGCCCACTCGAACGGGATCACCAGGTCGAACGGTTTTCCGGCGGCGAACGCACTCTCCATGCCGACCTGATCGATGGCCAGCGCGGAGGCGACATCCTGGCGGCGCGCCTGCGACGCTTTGGTTCCGGATTGGATGCTCAACCGGCCCTTGACCTGAACCAGCTTCCAGCCGAGGATATCTAGCACCTTTTCGGTGCGCTGCCGCGCGCTCTTATCGGTGAGCGAAAGCGTGATCACAGCCTGATGGTCGTGGACCACGCCCAATTGAAGCAGCGTTCCCAAACGTTCGAAGTATTCACGAAGAGGCGTGAGGTACGCGAGCACGGGCCGGGGGCCGGTACCTCCATTGCTCACGAGGGCCCGCGCGTAATCGGCCAGAAATTCGTCGGGCGAGGAGTCGGCCTTTCCGCGCGCGATAAACGCGAGCGCGGCGAATCCGCCGGG
Organism: uncultured Actinomycetes bacterium; assembly: GCA_963795795.1. Lineage (GTDB taxonomy): Bacteria > Actinomycetota > Actinomycetes > Streptosporangiales > Streptosporangiaceae > Palsa-504. The sequence goes on from CAWCJS010000020.1 coordinate 117,165, forward strand.
AATCCAAACTCCCGGTGTGGATGCCCGACCGGCGGGCGATGCGCCGGGGCGCTGAAGCTTGGTTTGAAACCACGCAGCTTGCTGGTCATCGGCGTCGCGAAGGGAGACCTCCAAGCCGCGATCGAGCGTCGCGGGGAGATCGGCGGCGCCCTTCTTTTCGAGCATCTCGGCGACACGACGATACGCGGCAGGAGCGGCGGCGCCGTAAGCATCCTCCAGGCGGGCGCGATAGCGCAGTAAATCGCCATCTTCAATGGAAGAGGCTTGGTCGAGAGCGCGCCGCGCGTCGTAGATCCGTTCGAGCTCTTCGAGCGAGGTGGCGCGCGCCAGATGCAGTCGAGCGGACCCCGGCGCGGCGGTTAAACCGGATTCGGATGCGGCCAAGGTCGCCGGCCAGTCTTTCTTCGCCATCAAAAGGCGAGTGACGGAGAAATGCGCGGGTTCGCTCGAAGAATCGAGCGCAACGGTCTTGCGCCAAAGTTGCAAGGCATCGTCGGGGCGGTGAAGTTGTTCCAGGAAAGCGGCGTAGGTCGCATGCACGGCGGCATCCGGTGGAAGCGAGGCGATCGCTAGATTGACATGAACCTGCGCGTGCTCGGGATCGGCATGCCCGAAATACAAGCGGACCAGCGTGGTGCGGCGGTCAAGCAGCGATCCGCCCAGCGCCAGCGCGTGCTCGATCGAATCGGCCTGAAGCTTCCAGTCCTTGAGACGCGCGGCGGTATCGGCACGGAGCAGCCATAGATCCTGGCGCTTGGGGTTGGATTTGACAACCTCTTCCAGAAAGGGAATCGTCCCGGCGTCGTCTGACCTGGAAACGTGGATCCGCATCAGCTCTTCCGACATCTCGGGGGTGGAAACCGCCAATCCGCGCGCGGCAAGGAGGTTTTTTTCCGCGGCGTCGGGATCCTTGGCGAGAAATTGTTCGTGCCCGAGCTCGGCGAGCAGCAACCCGCGACCGGGCTGGACTTCAGCGAGCCATTCGAGATACTGGGCCGCGCGGCGATGGTCAATGCGGCGAACCTGGAAATCCGCCCCGAGCCGCAGAGCTTTGGCGTCACCCGGATTAATCGACAAAACGGTATCGAGGCTGGATTGAAACTCGCTCTCCCGGCCGGGGGTCTGGGACAAGGATGCTGCGTTTTCGAACTGCTGGCGGTAAAGCACGTAGCGCGCCAGGTCGGGAAATTCGACGCCTTCCGCGGCGGCGAAGCGCGGCACGTCGAGGGGCGCGACGGGCATTAGAACTCGAGCGCCAATCAGTTCGAAACCGCGCGGAGCTTCGGGTCGGTCCAGGAAACTTCCGCGAACGACTGGGTGGAGCTGGTGAGCGATGTCAGGACGCTATCGATGTCCGTCGTGACCACGGCGCCGCCGGCGATGGATGCGAGGAGATCCAGGACCGCCGGCGATTCGGGGGACAAATTCCAATAGAGTGTGCGAACTTTCTGGGTGGAGATTTTGGCCGCCAGGAATGTGGGAGCGAAGTCGTTGAGCGGGGGATCCAGCTTCGGAAAGCGAGCCACCAGCATGACGGAGCTCCAGTCAGAGCCGAAATCGCGCAGAGCAGCGGGCAGGCGCTGATAAAAAGACTGAGCCGCGGCTGGGTCGGGGACGCTTTCCTCCAAGTTGATCTCGGCAAGTGTGGCTTTAAAATCCCGTGCTCTTGCAAATGGTCCGGCGAATTGGACTCCCGCGGATGAAATGATGGCGAGCTTGAGATCCGGAAAGGCGGTGTACATTTTCTGCAGGCCGCCGCGGATGGCTTCCAAGTCATCGGAGACCAGGGTCTGAACGAATAAGAGCGCAGTCAAGTTTCGCGGGGGTTCAACCGGGGTGACGCTGGCGCTTACCTCGCCGCGCGGGGTTCGAACCGAAACGGAGCCGGCGACGGGGCCGGAATCGGAGCGGACCAGGATCGTCTGGGCGTGGGAAGACCCCGCCGCGAGGATCGCGATGCAACCAAGGAGAATAGGCTGCCGCATGAGAGTTTCATCAGTTTAGCCGAAATGGCGTGTGCAAGGGGAGTGCGTTCAGTCGGGAACGAAGCGTCCTCAGAAGCTGTTCAACAACTTCAGAACATCATCGGTCGTGGCCGTCTCAGCCAGCCGGGGAAAGGTCTTCTCGATGCAATGACGATGCGCATCGGCATCCCGATCCGTCATCGCATCCACGACCAGGGCCACGTTGTAGCCCAGATCGTAGGCGCTGCGTGCCGTCGATTCGACGCCGGCACTGGTCGCGACGCCCGTCAAGACCACCTGCGTTACGCCGCGCTGGCGCAAGTAGTCATCCAAGTCTGTCCCAAGGAACGCGCCCCATCGTTGCTTCGTGACTAGATGGTCGTCGGGGTGCGGCTCCAATTCAGGAATAAGCTCGGTCCAATCGGCGGGAAACGAAAATTTTGGCCGTCCTGCATCCGTGCGGCCTGGAGCCGCAGCCGACACGTTCACCAAAACCACCGGGAAACCTCGTTCGCGAAACGCGCGAACAAGCTGGGCAGTCCGGCTGACGATGTCGCCGATCGAGTGTACCGTCGGCATGCCGACGACGCCCTTTTGCAGGTCAATCGCGATCAGGGCGGGAACGCTATCGAGTTTTGTCAGAGGCATGGTTCAGACTGTCGATCGAGCTCACAACCAGCCAACAGCGCCATCAGCCTTAGCAGCTGCTGTCTAAAGTAAATGTGATACGTTCCTAAGTGGCCGTGAGCCGCATGTTCCGGTCGGTCATTACTGTCGCCGCTTTTCTGCCTGTCCTCAGCGCGCAGACGACTTCCACTGAGCCAGCCCCGATCGCATTGTCCGGCACCATCGAATCCTTTAACGGCGTGCCGAAACTTGTCGAGTCGGTCCAGAATAATTCGACTCGCGCGATCCAGGGCTTACCGGCTGCGCGTGCGGCGTTGCGGCAAGCCAGGTAGATGGTCTTGGGGCCGACGGGCCGGGTGCCGTCTCTCGCCGGAAATAGCCAGTCTCCGGGGCGCTCGGCTCGCCAATACCGGCGCAGTAGTTCCAGCAGCTTCTCGGGCAGCAGGGTTTGCCGGTCCTTGCGGCCTTTGCCCTGACGCACCCACAGCACGTTGCGGCGGGCATCGATGTCGCGCGGCTTAAGTTGAGTCGCTTCCGCCACACGCAATCCGCTGCCATACAGCACTGCCAACACGGCGCGATCGCGAAGCTTGGTGGGAGCCTCCAGCAAGGCTTTGACTTCGTCCGGGCTCAGAATCAACGGCAGCTTCCGTTCGCGCCGGGGAAACGGAATGCGTTCGATCTCGATTTTGCGGCGGAGCGTGTGAGTGTACAGGAATCGCAGCGCGCAGACCAGCCGAGTACTGAGCTCTCGCTTCTGCCGCTGCGACTGCCATCGTCACGTCACACCCGTCGAGTCATGAAAGCGAGTATACCTGCTTGTGTTATGCGCGCTGGGAACGGACGCCGATAATGCCCCGCAACGGGGCGATTTTCTAGTGCCCGGCAACTCCGATCGACGGATACTTCCAGATACGCCGTGATTCAGGCGCAAATCCAGTTTCGAATTGAGTAAACTAGGCTGACTTCACGTATATGCCACTTTCGCCAAGCGATAAGCTCACCCTTAGAAATCCTTGCGCCCCGCGCCTGCGGAATGGGCGAGGTCGAGTGGGCCTTCGGCGTGGTGCTGTACGAGATCATCACTGGCAAGCGGCTGGCAACGGCGAGGATCCCACGGAAACTCCGGCATCGGTGGGTGAAGGACAAGCCGGACCTGAGCGATGTTCCCGCGAATGTAGGGCGACTGCTGGAACGGTGTCTTGAAAAATCGAAGAGCGGCTGCGGGACGTCTGGGATATGGATCTGCTGCTGGCAGAGAGTAGCGGCCTCTTCCCGAATTGGCCGGCGCCGGGGATTATCTCTGAATGAGGAATACTATGAGCAACGAACGAACTGACGAAGATCTTGTCCATTTTTCTGTGCGCGACAACATCGCCTGGGTCAGTTTCAACCGTCCCGAAAAACGAAACAGTATGAGCCCGATGCTGAACCGCCGCATGATGGAAGTTCTCGACGAGCTTGAGTTTCGCGATGATGTCGGCGTCCTGGTGCTGCGCGGTGAGGGGTCGGCCTGGACAGCCGGCATGGATCTCAAAGAATACTTCCGAGAAACAGAAGCGCAAGGACTGAAGGCGATCCGGAAGTCGCAGCGTGAAGCCTACGGCTGGTGGCGCCGACTGCGCTGGTATCAAAAGACCACCATCGCCATGGTGAATGGCTGGTGTTTGGGCGGGGGCTATGGACCACTCTTCGCGTGCGACCTCGCCTTCTGTGCGGATGAAGCGCAATTCGGGTTGTCGGAAATCAATTGGGGAATTCTCCCCGGCGGCGGCGCAACGAAGGTTGCAACCCTTCTCATGCCGATGCGTCAGGCCATGTATCACGCGCTCCTGGGGGAAACAATGGATGGACAGTCCGCGGCGCGCGCCGGCCTGGTGAACGAATCGGTGCCGCTCGCGCAACTCGAAGCCCGCGTGACGGAGGTTGCGAAAAAACTGATCGAGAAGAACTGGGTGACTCTCAAGGCGACCAAAGACGCGATCCGCCGCGTGCTGGAGATGACCTTCGACAATGCGGAGGATTATCTCGTGCGCGCTCAAGAAGCCGCGAACTCCATGGACAAAACGGAGGGAAGAAAAGAAGGAATCCGGCAATTCATCGACGAGAAGAGCTACAAGCCCGGGCTAAGAGCGTATGACAAAGAAAAGCTTTAAATCGCGACCGCTCAGCCCGCCGCCGGCGATGGACGTATCACGGATGTAGACTTCAGACCAGCGATCTTCAGGAGTGCGAATTCCTAGCGATCTCTTCCCTTGCAAACTGAAACGCCGTGTTCGCCGCCGGAACTCCTGCATAGACCGCGATCTGCAGCAGCGCTTCTTCGACGTCGCAAGTTTCGAGATCATGCGCGAGGCCTGCGCCAAGATGCAGGCGGAATTCCTCCCATCGGCTGAGCGACGCTGTGATCGCGAGGACCAGAAGACGGCGGGTGCGATCGTCCAACCCAGGCCGCTGCCAGATCGTTCCCCAGGCGAAGCGCGTGATGAGTTCCTGGAACGCCTTAGTGAAATCCGTGACGGACGCGACCGCGCGATCGACATGTGCGTCACCAAGCACGGCGCGCCGTCGCTCAAATCCAGCGGCGAGAGTATCCGCCGATTGCGGCATCAGAAAACGAAATAGCGCTGCGATGAACCCGCGAGGCCGTTCGAGATTCGACAGGTGGGCTGTCGCGAGGTGCTCCACTTGAGCATTCACGATTTCTCGCGCGAGCACTTCCCCGTGTCCGCTCCATGGCGTCGACACATCGTAGTCCCCGGAGATCACCAGCGTCGGGATGCGAATCGAACTGAGGATCCGTGTGTGATCCATGTCCCGAATCGCGGCACAACAGCCTGCATATCCCGCCGGGTTCGTTGCGAGCAAGACTCTGCGAATTCCCGCAGCGGCTGGAGAATTCGATGCGAGAGTTTCGGCTGTAAAGAATCGTCCCATGGCCGTTTCTGTGATTGCCGGCATCCCCTGTTCGATCGCGGTTCGCCTGCGAGTTTCCATCGAATTCGGATCAGCCACGCGGGGGGACGTGTTTGCCAGTATCAGGTTCGTGACGCGTGCCGGCGCCGTAACGCCGAGCCTCTGGCCGATCATCCCGCCCAGCGAAAGACCGCACCACGTGAACCAGTCGATTCCCAATGCATCGATCAAAGCCAGGGCATCCACGGCCAACGTTTCGATCGAGTAATCGCCGGCCGGAACGTCGGTGGCGCCGTGGCCGCGCGTATCGTAGCGGAGAACCCGAAAGTGCGGCGCGAGTGCGGCCGCCTGCGCGTCCCACAACGAATGATCGCAGCCCAGAGAGTGCGAGAAAACCACGACCGGGCGATCCTCATTTCCATCGAGCCTGTAGTATTGGCGCAGGCCGTTCGCTTCAATCAGGGGCATCGATCACTCCGGTTCTTCGAGTAGCTGGCGGCGGAAAATCTCAGCGGCACCGAGATAATCTTCAGGGCCACCGAGCGTAACGTTCAGGATATCTTTGAGCGGCTGTGCTTGCTTCAGAGCCTGCTCGACGGCATTTGCGATTGCGCGCGCGGCGGCCTCGCGTCCTAGCGCGGGGGTCATCAGCATCGCGGCCTTTTCGGACAAAACGGTGCCGTGCGTAGCTTCGAGATTGGCTCGCATGCGGTCGGGATGCACTTCAAGGCTGCCAACAAATTCCGCGACCGCCGCAAGTGCGCTGCCGGTCGCGCAGACGATTTCGGAGACTGTCTGCCATTCGCTTTGCCACGATCCGACGGCGCGCTCGTGTTCCTGCACCATCGAGGCCAGAAAAGCGGCGACCAGCCCGGGCATCCGCGTCGCCGCAGTCAATGCAATCGCCGATCCAGCCGGGTTGCGTTTGTGAGGCATCGCCGACGATCCGCCGCCGGCTTCGGAAACTTCGCCGACTTCGAATTGCATCAGCAAAGTCACATCTCGCGCGATTTTTCCGAGACTGCCAGTATAGATGCCGAGATTTGAAACGAGCGCGGCAAGTCGATCGCGATGCGTGTGCCAGGGCGGTGAGGGAACAAGCTTCAATTCCCTGGCGAGTTCGGCCGACAACTCCGGCCCCCGATCTCCATAAGCCGCCAGGGTTCCGGCCGCTCCCCCGAACTGCAGCCGCAGAGCTTCATCGAATGATCGCCCCACCGCGCGCCAGTTTCGCGCGACGCCGCTGTACCAACCCGCGACCTTGTAGCCGAACGTAGTCGGCGCCGCCGGTTGCATCAACGTCCGCGCGAGCATGATGGTCCCTGTATGCCGGTCGGAGAGTTCACGCAATGCCTTGGCCAGATGCTGATGGTCGCGATTAAGGAGATCCCTTGCGCGCGTGAGCAACAAGATGAGTGCCGTGTCGACCACGTCCTGACTGGTCGCGCCCCAGTGGGCAAAATCGCCACCATACGCTCTGAGCGCCGTCACGAATGGAATCGCCACGCTGGCCGAGCGTCGCGCGTCGCGAGCGATTGCCCCAGCGTCGAATCGGTCTGTGGTGACGGCCGCAACTGATTCCGCCTCCGGCCCGGGAATCATGCCAAGTCGAGCCTGCGATCGGGCAAGCGCCGTCTCAAATCGCAACATTGCTTCCAGGACCGAGCGATCCGAAAACAGATCCACGAATTCTTCCGTAGTGCCCAGACAATCGATCAGCATCGGAAGATCAGAGATCGAAGAACACGGTTTCCCGCTCTCCGCAAAGATGAATTTCGAAACTCCAGGTTCCCCCGCGACCCGTGTCAGGATTCGCGAGCAGCGTGGCCCGGCGATCTTCAGGCACCAGGGAAAGCGCCGCATCTTCAGCATTCGCCGGATCGCCGGCGAAATAGATACGTGTGAACAAGCCATCCAGCATCCCGCGTGCCAGCACGATCACATTTATATGCGGCGCTTGAGCCTTTTCTCCGATGCCGGGAACTCGGCCCGGGCGAATCGTTTCGAACACGCAGGTCCCCGTCTCATCGGTCCCCATGCGGCCGAATCCGCAGAATGCCGCGTCGGGAGCGCGATTCTGCGTGTCCTCGGGATGCTCGTATTTTCCTGAAGTATCCGCCTGCCACAATTCGATGATCGCGTCAGGCACCGGAACGCCTTCGCCATCGAAGACACGAACCGCCAGACGCACCGCCTCACCCGCTGCGGCGGGTCCCGCCATCTGGCCCAGCGGATTCGCCGCAAGGCTGAAATGAAAAAACGGCCCAACCGTTTGTGAAGGAGTCATCGATTCTCCTCGAAAGGAGTGCTCTCACGCCCGCGTAGAATGATATCGAATTGATAGGCCAACGCCCACCCTGGCTCGGTCGCCTCCAGGTCGAATCGCGAAATCAATCGTTGCCGCGCCTGTTCATCGCGAATCGATTGAAAGATCGGATCGTGAGCAAATAGCGGATCGCCCGGAAAATACATCTGAGTCACCAGCCGCGTCACCAGCGCAGGACCGAACAGCGAAAAATGAATGTGCGCAGGCCGCCATGCGTTGTGATGATTGTGCCATGGATACGCCCCCGGCTTGATCGTTACGAATCGATACCGCCCATCGTTGTCGGTGAATACCCGGCCCGCTCCCGTGAAGTTCGGATCGAGCGGCGCGGGATGCTGGTCCTTCGCATGGAAGTACCGCCCGCCGGCGTTCGCCTGCCAGATCTCGATCAAAGTATTCCGAACCGGGCGGCGATCTTCGTCGAGCACGCGTCCTGTAACGATAATGCGCTCCCCCTGCGGTTCTCCCGAATGCTGACGCGTCAGGTCGTTATCTGTTTCGCCGATCGGATTGTGCCCATACAGCGGTCCCGTGACTTCAGACAAAGTGTGCGAAAGCTGGATCAGCGGCTTGCGCGGCGACCGCAGTACGGTCGAGGTGTACGCGTCATACAGCCGTTGCGGCCGGTTACGCGGATCGACGCGGCGATAGCCGACGACTCGGTTATCGAGATGTGGGTGCATAACCCTCCTTCACGATTTTTCGACCTGTCCCTATTCGTTCAGGTGTAGCGGATCTTGTGGTCGCGAGCAAGATCTTATACTTCTGGAACGATGCGAAATCGTTATTGTGATTCATCTACGGGCGGCACGCACATGATACCGGATGTGTGAACGAATCTGGTTGGTATTATTGTGCGGATGGAGATACGGCAGCTCCGCTATTTTTGCGTGCTCGCGGAACAGCTCCATTTCACCAAGGCCGCGCTGCTTTTGAACGTCGCGCAACCCGCGCTTAGCCAACAGATCAAACAGCTCGAAGCAGAGCTGGGAACCCAACTTCTCGAACGAACAAACCGGCGCGTCCGGCTCACGGCGGCGGGTCAGGTGTTCCTAAGCTCGGCTGGACGCATGCTCGAACAGCTTGATCAAGCCGTTCGTGAAACGACACGAGCCGGGCAGGGCGACACCGGAAACTTGGTGATCGGGGCTGTGAGCACGGCGGTTTGCAGTATCTTGCCGAAACTGCTGCGAAGCTTCCGGCGAGAAGCTCCTCACATCTCCGTCGATATTCGCGAAATGGAACCGGGTGAACAGGTGGAGGCCCTGAGGCGAGAGTCAATCGATATCGGTTTGCTTTTCCTCACTATTCAAGATCCGGTGTTCGACTCCATGGTGATTTCCAGGGAGCGCCTGATGATCGCCCTTCCAACAGGGCACCCCGGCGCAGCGGCGGAAAATGTCCGGCTCAGCGATCTGACAACGGAAACATTCCTCATACCTCGGCGACAGCCAGTTGCGGGCTTCCACGAAATGGTTCTCGAGACCCTGCGGTCGCGCGGGGTTCCCGCGCCTCGACTTCAGCCGACCAGACTGCTGCAAACCGCAGTCTTCCTGGTCGCGGGACAATTGGGCGTCGCGCTGGTGCCTGAGTCATTTCAGCGTAACCTGCGTGCACGTGGGTGTGTGTACCGCGACATTGCGGGACCGCCCGCATATGCAGATCTTACCGGGGTCTGGCGGCGCACCAGCGTTCCGGCGGCGCTGCAGCGATTCATCAAACAGCTCAGGCGGGCGCAAAAGGTTGCGGAATAGATCGGGACTCGTTAGAACGTAACGTCAACCGGCAGGCCGACGTAGCTTTCCGCCAGGCTGGTCAACGCGGCCCGCGAATGGATCAGGTAATCCAGGTCCGACAATTGGCGTTTGTAGTCAAACGGATTCTCGTCGGGAAACCGGTGCAGCGCGTGGGTCATCCACCAAGAGAAACGCTGGGACCTCCAGACGCGATGCAGGGCTGTATCGGAATATTGATCGAGCAAATCGGTGCTGGAGGCGCAATAGAACCGCGTGATGGCGCGCGCCAGATGAAGAACGTCGGAGACTGCCAGATTCAGTCCTTTCGCGCCGGTAGGAGGGACGATGTGCGCCGCGTCTCCCGCCAAAAAGAGCCGCCCCGCCGACATCGGTTCCGTAACGAAGCTGCGCATCGCAGTTACGCTCTTATTCATAATGCGCCCGACGTTTGGCTTCCAGCCATCGCGGGTGCTCGTGCGGGTCAGCAATTCCTCCCAAATCGCGTCGTCTGACCAGTTGCCGATGTCCTCACCAGGCGGCACCTGAAAATAAAGGCGTGTGATCTTTGAGGACCGCATGCTGAACAACGCGAAGCCTCGCTCGTGAAAGGTGTAAACGAGTGCTTCGCAAGACGGCGCTGCTTCCGCCAAAATGCCGAGCCAGGCGAACGGATACGTTTTGTCATAAGACTTCACAGCATTGCCCAGGGCCGGACGGCAAATGCCATGGAAACCATCGCAACCCGCGATAAAGTCGCAGGCCACTTCTTTTTCCTCGCCGCCGGTCTGGCAGCGAATCACCGGCATGGTCGAATCTATATCGTGTATCGAAACATTTTGAACTTCATAGTTCAGTGGACGCCCCGTAGTCAAGCGCGCATCGATCAAATCCTTCACCACTTCGTTCTGCCCGTAGACATAGATTGCTTTGCCCGATGTGAGGTCCGTGAGCGGAACATGGTGGCGCTGCCCGGCGAAGCTCAGATACAGGCTTTCGTGGCGCATGCCTTCCTGGTGCAATCGAGCTCCGACGCCGACTTGGGTCATCAGATCGACTGTGAACTGCTCTAAGACGCCCGCGCGGACCCGGTCGATGACGTAGTCGCGACTACGGCTCTCTAGAATGACGGAGTCGATCCCCTTCAAGTGCAGTAAGTGGCCTAAAAGAAGCCCAGCGGGACCCGCCCCGATAATCCCGACTTGCGTACGCATTCGACTGATCCCCATCCGTTCAGGTGTAGCGGATCTCGTCGGTGGGAGCAAGATCTTATACTTCTGGAACGATGCGAAATCGCTATTGTTCTTTATCTACTTCCGGCCGTACGCTCTGGTGGCTGCATGTGCCGCGCGACAGTGCCTGGAGTAGCGCATCCGATTGTGAGCCGGGGCTTGATCATAGCGTTGCTGATCGTTGTCGAAACGGCTCATGGCCAGGGTCGTGCTGCAGCCCAGTCTCTATTGGGTTCCGCTCCAAAGCCGGCGATTCCCCACGCCAAAACTATCCGGTCCTGCGAAAGCCTGGCGGCGGTCACGCTGCCGAACACGACAATCGAATCTGCGCGGATGGATCCCGAGAAGCCGGACACCTGCCTGGTTACGGTAATCACGACGCATCCGCCGGCCGGGGATCGGATCAGGATCTGGATTGCGATACCGACATTGAATTGGAATGGCAGATTTCTTGGGATGGGAGGCAGTGGATTTTTGGGCCGAAGTGCGGCTGCCGTGAACGAGCCCGCTACCCTCGGCTACGCGTCGAGTTCAACCGATACCGGCCACGAAGGCGGGAGTGGCAGCTTTGCTCTGGATGCGAACGGGCGGCTGAATTGGCAAGCGATCCGGGACAACGCGCATGTGGGGATTCATGAGATGACGACCGCCGGAAAAGCACTGACGCAGGCAATGGGGTCGCGCCGCGTTATTCCTATTTCAACGGCTGCTCGACAGGGGGCCGGCAAGGACTGATGGAAGCGCAGCGGTATCCGCAGGATTACGACGGGATTGTATCAGGAGCGCCGGCCATCAACTGGGACAGGCTGCACCCGCAACAGCTCTGGGGTCCTGTGCTGCTGAATGCGGCGGGAAATCCCATCCCAGCTTGCAAGCTTGCGGCGGCAACCGCAGCGGCGATCGCAGCCTGCGACGGAATCGACGGCGTCAAGGACGGCGTCATCGAAGATCCGACGCGCTGCAACTACGATCCCAAGGCGCTCATCGGCTTTTCAGCGGGAGACTGCGGTTCGTTTACCGAGGCTGATGTCAACCTGATCCGAGAGTTTTGGGAAGGCCCGCGCCGCCAGGATGGGAGCTTCCTCTGGTACGGCTTGGCGCGCGGAGCAGACCTGAATACACTATGGGGCAGCAGGGGGACGCCTCTAAAGCCACAACCGTTCGGCATCACACTGGACTGGTTCAGATATTTCCTCACTCAGAACCCGCAGCTTGACTGGGCCACGATCACACCGGAAGCATATGAGCACTCCTGGGATCAATCGATTGAACAGTACGGGAGCGTCATCGGAACGAATAATCCGGATTTGACTGCCTTCCGCGATCGAGGCGGCAAGGTGATCATGTGGCACGGGTGGGCCGATCAGCTCATCGCGGCGGAGGGGACGATCGACTACTACGTGCGCATACAACAAAAGATGGGAGGCGCTGAGACGACGTCCAAATTTGCTCGCCTCTTCATGGCCCCAGGTGTGGGCCATTGTGGAGGTGGCGCAGGTCCGGCTCCTTATGGGCAGTTGGACGCGCTGCGCTCCTGGGTGGAGGACGGTAAAGCGCCGGCGTCATTACTGGCCGCTCGCCGCGACGGTGCAGGCGCGATCACCCGGTCGAGACCACTTTGCCCCTATCCGCTCGTGGCCAGATACAAGAGAAGCGGGAGCACAGACGACGCAGCCGATTTTGTGTGCAGTAACCGGTTCTAGAAATGGAATCTATGCCAAATCGACGAGGATTTCTCCAGGCTGGGATAGCGGTTTCGTTCCTCCCCGTGCTGTCACGAAGCACCCTGGCGGCAAGCGCGCCGATTGTTTTTGACCAGGTCGTCTTTGACCAGCGTTTCGCGGTGGCTCGCGACTTCGCTCGACGGGCCCAACAGGCCGGGCTCAAATGCGCTGTCATCCAGGGGGACATAACGGATCTTTATTTCCATAACCTCGCGTTTGCGTTGGAAGAGCGGAACGACGACGATTGCCGGGATTACCACAAAAGGATCTCTGTTTTGTTTGGAGATGCTCGCACGTGATCGTGGCATGCGGTTGGTTTACTCCGCGGATGTGCTCGACTCACAGCCGCTACTTGACCTTCCGTTCGATTTAGCCGATCGCAAACCAATTTCGGTTTCAATCATCGGCCAGAATCCGGAGTCGCCCATCGCGTGGGTGATCGCGCCGCGCGTTCGTGCCGCAGGAGGAATCTGATGGCAAAACTTCCACCCGGCCTGAGTTTGAAGGATTTTCGGGAAGCAATCAAACAGTTTGAAGCCGCCGTCGGTAAAGAGTCGGTGTTCACCAGCGATGAGGATGTGGCGCTGTATAAAGATTCCTATTCGGTCTTCCTGGGGGAACCGGAGGAGATTGTCGCCTCTGCCGCCGTCGCGCCGGATAGTGTCGAACAAGTCCAGAAGGTGATGAAAATCGCCAACAATTTCAAAGTCCCGATATTCCCGATTTCCACCGGTAAGAATCTTGGGTATGGAGGCTCTGCACCCAACTTATCGGGAAGTGTAGTGCTAGACCTCAAGCGCATGAACCGTGTCCTGGAGGTCGACGACAAACGCCATTTCGCGCTAGTCGAGCCGGGCGTTTCGTATTTTGATTTGTACCGCTATGTCCAGGAGCGCGGCCTGAAGGTGTTGCTGGATCTTCCCGACCCAGGCTGGGGAAGTCCGGTGGGTACCTCGCTCGACCATGGAGTGGGCTACTCCACTGCCGAAATGCGTGACCACTTCGGCTCGCATTGCGGCATGGAAGTAGTTCTGCCGACCGGAGAACTCATCCGGACCGGTATGGGCGCCGCGCCCAAATCAAACACCTGGCAGGATTATCGCTACGGCACCGGCCCATACGTCGATGGCATATTCTCGCAGTCCAACTTCGGTGTTGTTACAAAGATGGGTTTTTGGCTGAATCCGCTGCCGGACGCGTATTTGAGCGGCTCGGTCACGGTTCCCAAGTACCAGGATTTGGTTCCACTCGTCGATATCCTGAACTATCTCGAAAATTCCGGAATTACGAACGGCATGCCACAGCTCGGCAGCCCTGTCTCTAGTGTCCTGAGCGAGAAATCCGTTTACAAAGTCGCTCGACCTTGCCGAGGATCAGATCCGCATCGGCGGTCCACACGAAGGGCTTGGGATTCCGATTCCGCTGGTCCAAATAGTCGAGCATGGCTTTCTCCAGCGCTCGAACGGCAGTGTGACTGCCACGACGGACGCATCGCTCGGTCACCTCTCCGAACAGCCGCTCCACCAGGTTCAGCCAACTGCCGCTGGTGGGCGTGAAGTGAACGTGGTAGCGGGGGTGCCGCGCCAGCCAACCGCGAACCTTGGCGACCTTGTGCGTGCCGTAGTTGTCCATCACCAGATGCACCTCCAAGCCGCCCGGAAGATTGGCCTCGATCTCATCGAGAAATCGCAGGAACTCCTGATGCCGGTGCCGCCGGTAGCAGTTGCTGATGGTCACGCCGGAAGCCACATCCATGGCCGCAAACAACGACGTGACTCCATGGCGCTCGTAGTCGTGCGACTGCCGGGCCGGCACGCCCGGAGCCAGCGGCAGAATCGGTTGCGTCCGATTCAGCGCCTGCACCTGACTCTTTTCATCCACACACAGCACGATCGCGCGATCCGGCGGATTCAGATACAGCCCCACGATATCCCGCACCTTCTCCACGAATTGCGGGTCTTTGGAGAACTTGAAATTCTCCACCCGATGCGGCTGCAATCCGAAAGCATGCCAGATCCGCACGATGGCGTTCTGCGAGAGACCGGTTTTCTTCGGCCATCAGCCGCGTGCTCCAGTGCGTGCTGTTGGCCGGCATCGATTCCAGCGTCTTGGTGACGACCTCTTCGATCTGTGCGATCGGTAATCATGCGCGGCGCGCCGACCCGCGGCTCATCCAGCAAGCCCTTCCAGCCGACACTCTCGAAACCGTTCCCGCCATTTGCCGACCGTCGCTCCGGTGATGTGCAATTTCGCTGCGACGGCTCCGTTGCTCATTCCCTGGCCACAACTGAGCACGATCCGGGCGCGCATCGCCATGGCTTGCGCCGACTTCGGTCGACGCGCCATCATCGCCAGTTTTTCCCTCTCCTCGGCGGTCACGTTCAGAGGTTTATTGGGGCGTCCAATAGCCATACCCAAGTATGCGCCCAATTCCGATCGTTATTCAACGTATTTATCACTCAGGACACTAGTCTCCCGTATCTGAAATAGCTTTACTAATAGGGGAAATGACGGCATACTGGATGTGGCTATGCCGCTTCCCCAGCCGCCGGACTCGCCCTAACCAATGCGGAGCGAAAACAGTTGGTAGCACTCGGTCGTCATCGCAGTTCCCCGCGCGGCATCGTGCTGCGCATCGACATCGTCCTCGGTGCCGCAGAGGGACTGGCCAACAGGGTGTTGGCGCGCAAACTTGGCACTTCGGTGCCCACCGTGCTGTTGTGGCGGAAACGATTTGAAAGTGATGGCATCGCCGGACTTCTCGAAGACCGTCCGCGAAGCGGACGTCCCAAACGGATCTCGGCAGAGCGCGAAACCGCCATCGTCGAGGCCACCATGAAGACTACGCCGAAGGACGCCACGCAGTGGAGCGTGCGCGCGATGGCTGCGGCGCAGAAGGTCAGTTCCGCGACGGTACAGCGAATCTGGAAAAAACATAAACTGCAGCCGCATCGGGTCGAGTCGTTCAAGTTCAGCAACGACCCACAGTTTGCGCGCAAGGTCCGCGATATTGTGGGGCTGTATTTGAACCCACCGGATAAAGCCATTGTTCTGAGCGTGGACGAGAAAAGTCAGATTCAGGCGCTGGACCGGACACAGCCGATCCTTCCGCTGCGTCCCGGCCTGCCCGCGCGCCAAACACACGATTACCAGCGCCACGGGACGACCACGCTGTTCGCTGCTCTGAACGTGCTCGAAGGGACCGTGATCGGAGAATGTCAGCCGCGCCATCGTCATCAGGAGTTTCTACGGTTTCTGAACCGGATCGACGATTGCGTAGAGGCTGGCCTGGACATCCATCTGGTCTTGGATAACTACGGAACCCACAAACACCCGCAAGTGAAGAAGTGGCTGGCGGCACGGCCACGTTATCAGGTCCATTTCACGCCTACCAGTTCTTCCTGGCTCAATCAGATCGAACGCTGGTTCGCGGAAATCACCCGGAAACGAATCCGCCGGGGAACCTTCCGTAGCGTTCGTGACCTGATCAGAACCATCCACGACTACATCCGCCTTTACAACCAGAACCCACGACCCTTTCAATGGGTCGCCAGCGCAAGCCGCATTATCCGGAAGGTCAACAAGTATAAAGAAACTTAAGAAACAGGAGACTAGCCGAGTATTCCGGCGAACAACTTGTGGCGTTCGTGCAAGGCGGGAGTGTCTCTGGAGGCGTTATTGACCGCATTAGGAGGTTGTTCCCTCAACATTCGTCCACGTAGGACTCCTCTGAAGTGGTATTTAGCGGACGCCGTCTCCGCTAACGCAAGGGGTTGGGCTTGTAAGCAAACTTTTGGCGGGCAGCCCGGCGGTCGAACTTCCAGTTGATTCTGACGCGGGCACGGTTCATCCTCCGATTCCATGCGCGCGTCTCCCGCCGCAGGGTCGCCAAGTCGGGGATGCGGCGTCGGCCAAGACACTGCCGCGATAGTAACCCGATCTCGATCTCAGCCTGATTCAGCCAACTTCCGTGGGTGGGTGTATAGTGCACGGTGAAACGGCTCCAGACTTCGGTGCCGACTTCGCTGCCGAGCAGGTCGGTCAGGGATTTGCTGTTGTGGATATTGAGGTTATCCAGTATCAGGTGGATGGTCGTCGCCGCCGGGTACTGAAGAGCCAGTTCGAAGGCCACTTTGGCGAACTCGAAGCCTGAGCGATCAGGCGTGGCGAAGGTGAAGTGACGACCAGCCTTCGGCTCGACCGCACAAAAGAGGTTGGCTGTGCCGCGACGCTCGTACTCGTTGTCCTGCCGGGCCTCTCGTCCGGGTTTGGCGGGTGAGGCGGGACGCACATCGGCGTGCAGCGTGACTGGCTTTTCATCCAGACAGACGACCGGTTCCTGCGGATCATAAGGCCGTTCGTAAACTTCCAGAACATCCTCCATTTTGTCGATGTAGTCTTCATTAAGTTCGGCCACGCACCACATTTTTTTCCCGCCACGGCTTGAGGTCGTGGCTGAGGAGCAGAACGCGGATGGTTTCCCTGCCGACGCGCGGTACCAGTCGCCGTTTAACGGCTTCTTCAGCCACCAGACGCACTGTCCATCTGGCGAATCCCTCGGGCGGATCGCTGCAGACCATCGCAATAATCCGCTGCTTCTCGCTGTCTTCCAGCAGCGTTTCGGCTCCGGGCCGCTGCTTTTCGTAGAGCGCTCGTTCCAGTCCGCCTTCCCGATAGCGATGGCCGATCTTCCGGATCGCTTGAGGGGTCAGGGGCAGCATGTCCGCAATGCGCGGCGCACTGACGCCTTTGGCCAACTGCAGAAGCGCCACGGTTCGTAAAACGACCCGCACCTGTTGAATGCCTCCGCTCAACAGTTTCTGCAATTGCTTCCTGTCTTTGGTTGTGACCTCAATGCGTAACGCCGCACGCGCCATAGCTCAAGTATGGAGCAAATCATTTCTGAATGAAATTGTTTTATTGGAAATTCTTCAGGCGGTCAGAGACCTA
>CAWCJS010000021.1:0-18279 GCA_963795795.1 uncultured Actinomycetes bacterium
GCGCGGTCTTCGGCAGGAACGGAGCGTTGAGCGACGGCGCCAGCCGCAGCAGCCCGAACAGCAGGGCCAGCAGCGCGGCGAACACGAGGAGATCCACGAGCCGCAGGCCGGGGCGGCGCCACACCCCCCGCGTCGGGAACATGCCCGCCATATCTCACCCGGCCCGATTGCCCGACAGATCCGCTAGAAGATTCTCACGGGCATCAGGCGCCAGGCCACTACCCAGCTAACCCAAAGTGACGGATAGCCGAACACTTGCCGCCATCCAGGTAGCCCCCGGATCCGTCTTTCACATTCGTGCAGGTGGAGAGCAAACCGGAAGCGTGTGTGCCTCGAATGGCAGGCATGAACAGGGCTGAGATACGTCTGCGGTGGCCGGACTCCCACCCAAGCCACCCAGATCACCCTGCGCAGGAACGGGACGAGGTTCTGGCTGGCCTGCTGGCCCGCGTGGCGCGCGGCGACCGCGAGGCCTTCAGGTGCGTCTGCGGGGAGCTGGCGGGGCCGGTGTACGGCGTGATCCGGCAGGTTCTGCGCGATCCCGCCCAGTCCGAGCGGGTCGCGCAGGAGGCGCTGCTCGAGGTCTGGCGGACCGCGCCCCGGTTCGACCCGGCCTGTGGCAGCGCGTCCGCCTGGGTCCTGACCCTGGCCCACCGGCGCGCGGTCGACCGGATCCGGCCAGGAAATCCTGCACCGCGCCGCGAGCGCCGGACTGCGCCGCACGCCGGGACCGGACCCGGAGGCGCAATGGCCGAGGTCGTCGAGGTGACGCTGGACCGCGTGCGGGTGTTCCGCTGCCTGGACGCCCTCACCGAGCTCCAGCGCGATTCGATCAAGCTCGCCTACTACCGCGGCTACTCAGGTCCGCAGGTCGCGGCGCTGCTTGGCGTGACCCCCGGCCTCGTGCAGACCAGGATCCGCGACGGGCTGATCAGGATGCGCGACAGCCTGGAGGTGACCTGGTGAAGCTGGTCCGCGACGAATGGCACGTGCTCACCGGCAGCTACGCAGTCGACGCGCTCACCGAGCAGGAACGGGAGGGCTTCGAGCGTCACCTGCACCACTGCGTGTCCTGCGACGCCGAGGTCCGCGGGCTCCGCGAGACCGCGGCTAGGCTCGCGCTGGCCAGGTCCCTGCGCCCGCCGCCCGGACTGCAGGACCGGGTGCTCGCCGCGACCTACCGGACCCGTCAGCTCCCGCCGGTGGCCGGCGACCGTCATTTCCGGCTCGCGTCTACGCCTCTGCTCGCCGCGCGCCTGGCGGCGGTCCTGCGCGGGCTGACCGGATTATCCTGGGCCGGGTGAGCCCGCGGAGCCGCACTCGCCCGGCGCCCTCCGGCGTCGTGCGCGAAAAGGCCCTGGCGGCGGGGGCGGGCCAGTGGTTCGACGACCTTCCCGGGCTGGTCGAAGGCCTGGAGCGGGACTGGTCGATCCGCGTCGGACGGCCGTATCACGACTCGACCGAGGCGTTCGTGGCCCGGGCCAGGCTCGCCGGCGGCACCCGGACGGCCTGCTGGCCGAGCCCGAGTACGACCTGGGCGTCATGATGCGCGAGGATCCCGTCGAGCTCCTGCACGGCGACCCCCGCGAGCGCGCCCGGTGGCTCGCCAGCCGGACTGGCCTCGACGAGACGGCGATCTGGGAGTGGGGCGTCGTCGAGCGGGTCTCAACCGGGCTCCTGGCTACCAGGATCGGGCTCCAGCCCGTCGGCAGGCAGATGCTGACCGCCGCCGATCACCTGGCCGAATAGGCCCGGGGCCCCGTCGCGCGGTAACGTTCCCGGAACGTTCCCGGCATACAGTCCGGTCTATGAGCAGCACGGGAACCGGTCGCTTCCGGCTGGCCTCGCCCGCCGCCGTGCTTGTGCTCGCCTGCCTCGTGCTGACCCTGGCCCTGGTCGCCGCCGAATGGCCGCTGGCCAGCCTGGCGCGGCTGGGCGTGAACGCCAGCACTGGTAGCCCGCCGTGGTGGGAGATCGTCCCCTTCGGAGTGGTGGGATTCGTGATGGCCTGGCGCAAGCCGGGCAACGCGCTCGGCTGGTGCCTCGTCGGCGGCATGGTCGTTGCGGCGCTCAGCGCGGACGGTAGCTTCTACGCGATAGCCGACTTCCGGCTCCGCCACGGCACGCTGCCGCTGGGGTGGATGGCCATGCTCGCCCAGCCCGTCTGGGCAATCGAGATCGTCCTGATCGGCGTGGCCATCCTGATCTTCCCCGACGGCAGGCCGCCCTCGCCGCTGCTGCGGCGGGTGCTGTGGCTGTACCTGGTGCCCGCCTTGGTCTGGATGGTCAGCGCCTACGTCCTCACGGCCAACGCCATCGTCCGCCACGACATCCGTGTGGATTCCGGTGGCAACCTGCTCGTGCTCGACAACGGGCCGAGCTCGCCCGGCTGGTGGAACGTGCTCCAGGCCGCAGTCCTGGTGACGCTGGGGCTGAGCTCGCTGCTGGTGCTGGCCGGCCAGGTCGCCAGCTTCCGGCGCTCGTCCGGTGAACGGCGGCAGCAGCTGAAGTGGCTGCTGGGCGGCTTCGGGGTCGGCCTGGCCGGCGTGGTCATCGGGCTGATCCTGAAGAACGAGACGGGCTTGTGGGGGGTGGTCGGTCACGTCGCCGTTCTGGCCGTGTACGCGGTGCCGGGGAGCATGGGCGTGGCGATCCTGAAGTACCGGCTGTACGACATCGACCGGATCATCTCCAGGACGCTGGCCTACGCGATCGTGACGGGCCTGCTGGTCGGGGTGTACGCGGGGATGGTGCTGCTCATCACGGAGGTGTTCCAGTTCCATAGCTCGGTGGCGGTGGCCGCGGCGACGCTGGTCGCGGCGGCGTTGTTCGCGCCGGTGCGGCGGCGGGTGCAGCGGGTGGTGGACCGGCGGTTCAACCGGGCCAGGTACGACGCGGAGCGGACGGTGGCGGCGTTCGCGGCGCGGTTGAAGGACTCCGTGGACCTGGACGCGGTCCGCGACGACCTGGCCGGGGTGGTCCAGACGGCCCTCGAACCCGCCCACATCACGGTGTGGACGACCCGTCCCGAGTGAGCGGTGGCCGCCTGGGCCTACTCCGCCGACGATGGCTCGCCGCGTTCGATTATCTGCCGGTCGAGCCGCGGCGGCCCAGTGATCACCAGCGCCCTGGCCGGCTCGGCGCTCGTCACGGTGAAGCCGTGCTCGCGGTCGCGCGGCACGAACACGAAGCTGCCCGCCGTCGCTGTCCAGCGCTCCTCGCCGCAGAACCCGGTCAGCTCGCCCGCGAGCAGGTAGAACATCTCGTCCTCGCCGGTATGCACGTGTTGACGTACGGTGAGCCCGGGCGGATAGACCGACTCCATGACCGCGAGCTGGTCCCCGGTGTGCTCACCCCCGGCCTTGATCACCACGGTCGCCCCGTGGAAGCCGTATGCGGGACCGTCTCCCGGCGCCAGCGCGAATCCGGCCACGTCAGCTCCCCTCGTCGTGTCCTACGCGGCTACGCTACGCCGTCAGCGCGGCGCGGGGCGTCCGCACGGCGCGCACCGAGCCAGCCCTGCGACCGGACCCCGGCGCCCGGATGAGGGATAATCCGGCAGGTGGGCGAGGAAATACCCGAGCCTGGGCACGCGGCGCGGCAGGCGGCGCTCGCGGCCGGGTGGTCGCACCGGCACCGCGACGTGTCCGGCGGCTGGCTGCGGCCGACGGTGTTCGGGGCGGTGGACGGGCTGGTCACCAACAGCTCGCTGATCGCCGGGCTGGGCGGCGGCGGGGTGTCCGCGCACACCATCGTGCTCACCGGGGTGGCCGCCCTGGTGGCGGGGGCGTTCTCGATGGGCACCGGGGAGTACGTCTCGGTGACCAACCAGAACGAGCTGGTCCACGCCGAGGTCGCCACCGAACGCCGCATGCACGCCAAGTTCCCGGACGCCGAGCAGGCCGAGCTGGCCGAGACGTTCCGCGGTTACGGCGCGGACCCGGATACCGCGGCCCGGATGGCCGCAGCGGTGTCCAAGGACCCGGATACCGCGCTGCGCGTGCATACCCGGGAGGAACTCGGCGTCGATCCGTTCGAGCTGCCGTCGGGGATCGCCGCCGGCCTGCTCTCCTTGATCGCGTTCTCGGCGGGGGCGTTGATCCCGCTGCTGCCGTACCTGGCCGGCCTGGCCGTCCTGTCCGTGGCGCTGGGCATCGCGGCGGTGGCACTCCTGGCCGGCGGCATGGTGGTCGGCCAGCTGACCGGCCGCCCGCTGCTCCGCTCCGGCCTGCGCCAGCTGGCCCTGGGCGCGGTCGCGGTCGCGGTGACGTTCGCCGTGGGCAGCCTCATCGGCGGCCACGCCGGCTGACCGGCCGCAGACCGCCCCAAGTGAACCGAAATGCCGCCGCGGTACGTACCCATAACGGAGTTCATCACGATGAAGAGAGAGACCTGACATGCGAAGACTATGGAGTGCCGCCGGACTGGCCGCGGTCGTGCTGGCCCTGGCGGCCTGCGCGAGTTCCAGTTCCAGCTCGAGCTCGAGCAGCCCGGCGGCCCAGGGCAGCACCCCGGCCGCGGCCGCCGCGTCCGGCAACACGGTGCTATCCAGGACGATCAACGGGACGACGGTGCTGACCAACTCGAAGGGCCTGACCCTGTACTCGTTCGGCCCGGACACCTCGACCACCTCGAATTGCAACGGCTCATGCGCGACCTACTGGCCGCCGGTCGTGGGCCCGGTGACCGCCGGTCCGGGCGTAACCGGCACCCTGGGCACCATCACCAGGGCAGACGGCACGATCCAGGCCACCTACGACGGGCACCCGCTGTACACCTACGTCGCGGACACCGCTCCCGGGCAGGACAAGGGCAACGGGCTCAACCTCTCGGGCGGCGTGTGGCACGACGTGACCGTCTCGGGTGGCGCCGCTCCGGCTCCCGCGGCCAGCGCGAGCAGCAGCTCCCACGGCGGGTACTGACCGGTCAGGATTGGCATGCGGGCCAGGTCTCAGCCGGGCCCGCATGCCAATCAGCTACTAGAGGTTGAACGCGCCGACCATCGTCGGGGCGCTCGCTGCCTGGCCCAGCTTGGACAGGCGGAGGAGCTGCTCGGTGGTGCCGAGCAGCGAGTAGTGGTTGAACAGCGTGCCGGACCTGGCCCCTGCCTTGGTGCTCGGGCTGATCACGAAGGTCGAGAGGTGGCAGCTGGTGTCCGAGGTGTGGGTCGCGCAGTTCTCGCCGTTGGCGTAACTGCCCACGTCGCTGCCCTCGTCGAAGGTGATGAAGACTACCGTCGAGCCGTTCTTGTACTCCGAGCTGTTGAGGATCGTCGGCAGGTTGTGGGACATCCAGCTGTTGCCGTCGGAGACGGTCCCGTTGTGCATGTCGTCGATCAGGTTCGGCGTGACGAAGGAGAACGCGGGCAGCTGATTGTGCGACAGGTCGCTGGCCAGGTGGGAATAAGACTCGTCGTTGCTGGAGCAGCGGCCCAGCGTCGTGTAGTACGCCGCCGGGTTGTGCCGCACCGCGTAGTTGCCGGAGTTGCTGTGATCGCACGTCGACGGCATCGACTCCTCGTATGACTTCCACGTCTCGCCCTGGCCGAAGATGCTCTTGGTCGACGTGTCGCAGCTCGAACTCGGGCTGCAGTCGGACAGGAATTCATGCAGCGACGAAAGCGAGAGGCCGGAGGTGGCGGCGATGTAGTTCGGCAGGCTGGGGTGGGTGATGTTGTGGTAGTTGGTGGCTACCCCGCATTCCTTGGCCAGCGTGTTGAAATACGACGCCTGGGACGAGCCGAG
The DNA here is from genome assembly GCA_963795795.1 of uncultured Actinomycetes bacterium. Classification (GTDB taxonomy): domain Bacteria; phylum Actinomycetota; class Actinomycetes; order Streptosporangiales; family Streptosporangiaceae; genus Palsa-504. Next base: position 5,745 of record CAWCJS010000021.1, read on the forward strand.
GATCGTGCTGTAGCTGTGGTTCTCCAAGACGATCCAGATCACGTGCTTGATGGTGCCGGGCTTGGACTGCGTGCCGCACGGATGGCTCGACGACGGCGAGGCCAGCACTGCGGCCATCGCATGAGTTCCCGCCGTAGCCGCGGCCGCCTGGCCCGCCCAGCCCGCCGCGCCTAGCAGCGTGGCGCCCAGCAGTACAAGCGTGCCGCGCGCGCTCGCACCCCACCCCATCCTCATGGCTGTCATACCTGTTCGCTCCCGACTCGAGATTGGCCTATCCGCGGCTGAATATATCGGGCGAATCAGGTCTGGGTGCGGAACGGCTCGATGAGCTGCTCGGCCAGCAGCAGCGGGAGCGCCCTGGCGGAGTCGGCCTGCTCGACCGGGACCGGCCGGCCCTCCAGGCCGGTACGGCCCGCGGCCTCGCTGCGGGCGGGAAAGCTCGCGCAGCGGGCCAGGACGTCCCAGATCGTCAGCACGACGCCGAGGTTGACGGCACGTAGATCGTGATCAGTACCGGGGCGGCGGTCGAGCGCAGCTCGATGAGCGCGCGTGATCACCGATCAGGACTGCCGCCCCGACGCTGAGCAGCGTCATGAGCGGGATCACCACGACGGCGTGCAGGGCCAGATAGCACGCGTCCTGGACATGACCGCGGGCCAGCACCGGACGGCGTTCGGCTGGCCATACCCGCTCGCACATCCCCGTTGCCACCACCAGCGCGACCAGCAGGGGAGCGGCGAGCTCGGCCCGGCCCGCCGACAGCACGGTCCCGAGGCCGCCCTGGGTGAGCAGGTTGTCGAGCGCCGCCCACAGGATCAGCGCCGTGATCCCGGCCAGGACGAACGAGGAGAGGCACAGCCGCCGCCACCACGCGAGCCGGACTGGCACCTCGAGCTGCGAAACGGACACCGGGAGCTCCTCGACTCGCCCTTCTGCTGAAGAGTACGTACCGCGGGCGCCGGGGGATCACCCGCGAGGATGATTCCCTCCACCGTCAGTCGCAGCCGAAGATCGCCGTCCGCGCCGATGCGCGCCCGGGTGCCTTCCGGGTTAGCTGGAGGCCGGGAAACACCCAGGAACCTACGGAGGGATTCGGGGATGATTGAGGCACGGGGCCTATCGAAACGTTACGGGGACAAGCTGGCCGTGGACGACCTGTCGTTCACGGTGCGGCCCGGCCGGGTGACCGGCTTCCTCGGCCCGAACGGCGCGGGCAAGACCACCACCATGCGGATGATCCTCGGGCTCGACCGCCCGACCGCAGGATCGGTCACGGTCAACGGCCAGCCGTTCGCCGGGCTGTACAGCCCGATGCGCGAGGTCGGTGCGCTACTGGACGCCAAGGCGGTCCACGGCGGCCGCAGCGCGTACAACCACCTGCGCTGCCTGGCCGAGACCAATGGCATCCCGCGCCGCCGGGTCGGCGAGGTCATCGGCATAGTCGGGCTGGAGGACGTGGCGGGCAAGCGGTCCAAAGGCTTCTCGCTCGGCATGAGCCAGCGCCTCGGCATCGCCGCGGCCCTGCTCGGCGACCCGGACGTCCTCATGTTCGACGAGCCCGTCAACGGCCTGGACCCCGAGGGGATCCGGTGGATCCGGCTGCTCATGCGGTCGCTGGCCGCCGAGGGCCGCACGGTGTTCGTCTCCAGCCACCTGATGTCGGAGATGGAGAACACCGCGGACCACCTGATCGTGATCGGCCGCGGCAAGCTGATCGCGGACTGCCCGATCGCCGAGTTCACCGGGGACGGGACGGCGCAGGCCGCGACCGTGAAGACCCCGGATGACCAGCGGCTGGCCGCCGTAGTGACAGGGGCCGGCGGCTGGCTGGAGCGCGGCGAGGCCGGCGAGCTCACGGCGCGCGGGCTGACCGCCGAGCAGGTCGGGCAACTCGCGCTCGACCACGGCATCCTGCTGCACTACCTGGCCCCGGTCAGGGTGTCCCTGGAGGAGGCGTTCATGGAACTGACCGCGGACAGCGTGGAGTACCAGGCCAAGACGGGAGTTCAGAAATGACCACGGCAGCCATGACCGTCCGCACCCGGGCCGTCCCCGCTGCGGCAAAACGGCCCGGCCTGCCCGGGACGCTGCGCTCGGAACTGACCAAGATCATCTCGGTCCGCTCCACCTACTGGACGCTGCTGGCCTTCGTGGCGGCGAGCATCGCCTGGGCGATCCTGGATTGCGCGGGCACGGTCTCGCACGGAATAGGGCCGGGCTTCAACGCGGCGGAAGCCAGCCTGACGGGGCAGGTCGCCCTCGGTGAGCTGATCATCGTGGTCCTCGGCACGCTGGTCATCACCTCGGAGTACTCCACCGGGATGATCCGCACCTCGCTGGCGGTCATGCCGCGCCGCGGCGTGCTGTACGCGGCCAAGGCCATCGTGTTCGCGGCCGTCACGCTGACGATCTCCCTGGTCACCAGCTTCGTCGACTTCTTCGTCGGGCAGGCCATCCTGTCCAGCAAGCACTACAACACCACGCTGGGCCACCCCGGCGTGCTGCGCGCGATCCTGCTGACGGCGGCGATCGCCGCCATCTTCGGGCTGCTCGCCTACGGCGCTGGCGCGATCATCCGGCACAGCGCGGGGGCCATCACCTCGATCCTCGGGATCGTCTTCCTGATTCCGCTGCTGGGCCAGGCTCTGCCGAACGCCTGGTTTGCGGATCTGCAGCGATGGCTTCCCGGCGGAGGCGCGCTGGAGCCCATCGCCAGGTCCACGACCCCGCTCGACCCTCACCTGTTCTCGGCCTGGGGTGAGTTCGCCGTGTTCTCCGGCTACGCGGCGGTCCTGCTCGCCCTCGGCGCCTGGTCGTTCATCCGCCGCGATGCGTGAGGAGGCGGCGCAGGCCGGGCGCGGTTACCCTGGGCCCGTGGAACGGGTCTACGCCCGGCTGCGCCGTCACCCCTGGCTCGTGGACGGGGCCCTGGCGGCCGTCCTGCTGGCCGGCACCGCTAACGCCTACCTCCTCTACCCCGCTGTCCTGCCGGCCAGCCTCGCGCTGGCCGGCACGGTGGTGGTGCGCCGGCGCTTCCCGGCCGGCGCCCTGGCCGCCGCGCTGGCGATCGGCGTGGCCCAGGTGATAGTCGGCATCGGGCCGACGTTTACCGAAAGCCCGCTGCAGCCCACGTTCGCCGACATCGGCATCCTGATCCTGCTCTACACCGTCGCGGCCGAACGGCCCAGGCGCGTCTCGCTGGCGGGCCTGGGAGCGTGCCTGGTGCTGTTCGCGGCCGTGGTGGTGCGGTACGACCCGGGCGGGAATCAGCCCCGGCACCAGGCGGAGTTCTTCCTGGTGACCGGACTGCTCTACCTGCTGGTCCCGGTGAGCGTCTGGGTGCTCGGCGACTCGATGGGCTACCGACGGGCGTACTCCGCCGCGCTGGAGGAACGCGCCATCCGGGCCGAGCGGGAGCGGGACGTTCAGGCGCAGATCTCCGCCGCGGCCGAGCGGGCCCGCATCGCCCGCGAGCTGCACGACGTGATCGCGCACAGCCTCAGCGTCATGGTGGCGCAAGCCGACGGGGGCGCCTACGCCTTCGACGCGGCCCCCGAGCGGTCCCGTCAGGCCCTGGCCGAGATCGGCCGCACCGGCCGCCAGGCCCTGGCCGAGATGAGCAGCCTGCTTGGGGTGCTGCGGACCGGCCCGGAGGCGGCGCCGCTCGCCCCCGCGCCTGCCGCGGCCGAGATCGCCCAGCTGGTGACCCAGGCGCGCGAGGCGGGCATGCGCGTCAGGCACACGGTGGAGGGCCCCGCCCAGCCGCTGCCCGGCGGGCTGTCGCTCGCGGCGTACCGGATCGTGCAGGAGGCGCTCACCAACGTCCGTAAGCACGCCAGCGCGGGGGCGGCGGCGGAGGTGACGCTCCGCTACGATCAGGACGAACTGCTTGTCCGCGTGGCCGATGACGGCCACGGCCCCGCGGGGCTGCCGCGCTACGACGCGGCCGCGGCGCAGGACCCGGTGGGTCACGGGCTGGCCGGGATGCGAGAGCGGGCGGCGATGTACGGCGGCACCGTCGCCGCCGGGCCGCGCCCCGGCGGCGGCTTCGAGGTGACCGCCCGGCTGCCCCTCGAGGCCCAGCGGGGGACCGCATGACACCCATCCGGGTACTGCTCGTCGACGACCAGGACCTGGTCCGGGCCGGGTTCGCCATGGTGCTGGGCAGCCAGCCCGACCTCGCCGTGGTGGGCGAGGCGGCCGATGGGGCCGCTGCGGTCCAGCTGGCCCTGTCGTGCCCGGCCGACGTCATGGTGATGGACGTGCGCATGCCGGGGCTGGACGGCGTGGCCGCGACCCGCGAGATCTGCCAGGCGGGCGACCGGCCGCGCGTGCTCATCCTGACCACGTTCGACCTGGACGAGTACGCGTTCGCCGCGCTCCGCGCCGGGGCCAGCGGATTCCTGCTCAAGTCGGCGCAGCCCGAGGAGCTCCTGTACGCCATCCGCAGCGTGCACAACGGCGACTCGGTCGTCGCTCCCTCCACCACGCGCCGCCTGATCGGCCGCTTCCTACCGCACCTGCCTCCGACCGACGGCCCTGCGCCGGACCTCGCCGAGCTCACTGTCCGGGAACGCGAGGTGCTGGCCGAGGTCGGCTCCGGCCTGTCCAACACGGAGATCGCCGCCCTGCTGCACATCTCCGAGGCGACGGTCAAGACCCATCTCGGCCACATCATGGCCAAGCTGGGCCTGCGCGACCGGATTCAGGTTGTCGTCTTTGCCTATGAGACCGGCCTCATCGCCCCGTCGGGTCGGCGGGGGGCATTACCCTCGTTCGCAGCTAACGAAGCTGGAGGCCCAGGCCATGTCCGATCAGGCGCCAGACCGTGAGGCCCGCGAGTTCGCCGCGGCGTTCCGCCAGTTCCTCGACTGGATCCATGGACCTTCCACCGGCGAAGACAACGAGGTGGTCGCGCTGGTCCGCGATTACCTAGGCGCCGACGGCGCGCAGCACTCCGTGGTGACCCGCGAGCTGCCCCCGTTCGAGCACGTCAACCTGCAGACCGCCATCGATGCCTGGTCAGCGCGGGCCGGACGGACGGTGGAGGTTCGCGGCATCGCGCTGCCGCCGCATTTCGGCAGCGTGTCGTTGCAGCAGCTGGTGGCCGGAGAGTCGCTGCCGCCGCTGCGCCTGACGGCACCGGCGCTGACCGATCTGCCGAACGGCCCGGGCACGACGCTGGGGTGCCTGCGCCTGGCGTTGCTGCTGGTGACGGACCAGCACGGCCGCTACGTCGTGATGGTCGAGGGCCCTAACGAGCATCAGCCGGGCCTGAGCGTCGAGGTCGCTGGCCTGCCGGTGGCCATGGCTCAGCGCCTGCTCGCCGAGCTGGATCAGCTGCGCGCCGAGCTCAACGTCTACCGCGGCCACCTGCTCGAGGTGTCGCTGTCCCCGATGGGCGGCGTGAGCCTCGCGTTCGCCAGCCCATCCGGCCTGACCAGGGACGACGTCGTGCTGCCGGACCCCGTCCTGACCCGGGTCGAGCGGCATGCCCTCGGCGTCGCCGGCCACCGGGCGAAGCTGCTCGCCGTCGGCCAGCACCTCAAGCGCGGCTTGCTGCTCTACGGCCCGCCCGGCACCGGCAAGACGCACACCACGCGGTACCTGATGGGCCAGATGACCGGCTACACCCGCCTGGTCCTGACGGGCCGCTCCCTGGTCGCCGTGGGGGAGGTCACCGATCTGGCCCGGGCCCTGCTGCCCGCCGTCATCGTGCTCGAGGACGTCGACCTGGTCGCCGAGGAACGCTCGTTGGGCCCGTCCTCCAGCCCGGTCCTGTTCGACTTGCTGGACGCCATGGACGGCGCGGCCCCCGACGCCGACCTGCTGTTCCTGCTGACCACCAACCGTGCCGACCTGCTGGAACCGGCCCTGGCGGCGCGGCCGGGCCGGGTCGACATCGCCGTGGAGATCGCCCTGCCGGACGCCCTGGCCAGGAGGCGGCTGCTGACGCTCTACGGCCAGAATGTGCCCCTCGACCTGACCGATGAGGACGTGGACCTCGCCGTCGAGCGCACCGACGGCACGACGGCCTCGTTCCTGAAGGAGCTGATCCGGCGCAGCGTGCTGGAGTCGCTGCACGACGATCCGGCGCTTCCCGCGGTTACCGGGGCGCACGTGGCCCGCGCGCTGGACGACATGCTCGACGACGCGCAGGCGGTGACCCGCACGCTGCTCGGGGTGGGCGTCGATCCGACGGACCTGCCCGCCGGCGGCGTGCTCCGGGCGGGCCCGAGCCCGGGCCAGGGCCGCGCCTGGATGATGGCCTACGCCCGCCGGGGCATGGTGGCCCGCCGCTTCGGCCCGTAGAGCGGCCGATCCCACGTCGCGGTGACTAGCATGGTGCGCCATGCGGCCAATGCGCGGATTCGGCACCTTCGTCTGCTGTGGTGGCTTGGCGGCCGCGGCCTGCCTGATGGCCGTAGCCGGTCCGCCGTCGGGTATGGCGCCCGCATTGGCGGCCTACGCTGGCAGCCTGCCCCAAGCGGGCAATCCGGCCGGCGGCGCTTACGTCCCGCCGGCCGCTCGCGCCGTCAACACCAGCCACCCGGATCACGTGATCGGACACGGGACGTCGGCTAGCTGCACCTCAGCGGCCGTGGTCAAGGCCGTCGCGGCAGGCGGCATCATCACCTTCAGTTGCGGCCCGCACCCGGTCACGATCACGATGAACGCCACGGCCAAGGTCGTGAACACCAGCCACGAGATTGTGCTCGATGGCGGCGGCAAGGTCACGCTGAACGGCGCGGGCACCACCCGGATCCTGTACATGAACACCTGCGACCCGAAGCAGAAAATCACGACCAATGACTGCTGGGAGCAGCAGTGGCCACGGCTCGTCGTGCAGAACATCAGGCTCGAGAACGCCTACTCGGCCGTGCGGCAGACCAGCACATCGAACTACGGCGGAGGTGCCATCTTCGACCAGGGCGGCCAGCTCAAGGTCGTCAATTCGACCTTCACCGGCGACCGGTGCTACAGCGCGGGGCCCGACCTTGGCGGTGGCGCCATCCGCGCGCTCGGCATGTTCATGGCCGCGCCCGTTTACATCACCAACGACACGTTCACCGACAATTCCTGCGCCAACGGCGCCGCGCTGAGCGGACTGTACGCGAACTTCTACGTGATCGACAGCGTGCTGACGGGCAATAAGGCGGTGGGCTGGGGCGCCAACCCGGCGAGTTCCGGCACACCAGGGGGCGGTAGTGGCGGCGCGATCTACACCGACGGCGATAACTACAGCCTGACCATCGACGGCACGGTCATCAGCGGCAACAGTGCGCGTGAGGGAGGTGGGGCAATCTTCTTCGTGGTCAATGCCGGCGGCGGGACCTTGCGGATTGAGCACTCCACACTGCGCCGCAATCCGAGCGGCGAGTTCCAGAACGCGCCGGGGATCTTCGACAGCGTCGACGGTCATGACACGCCGCCGACGGTAATTGACTCCTCGATCAGCTGACCGAGGAGTCGCGCAAGTGACGTGGGATCGTCAGGCGCCCTTGGCCTGGTTGCCGTACCGGCGGCGGAACTGCTCCACTCGCCCGGCCGCGTCAAGGACGCGCGCCTGCCCGGTGTAGAACGGGTGGCTCGCCGAGGAGGTCTCGACGTCGATGACGGGATAGGTGTTGCCGTCATCCCAGGTAATGGTGCGCTCGCTGGTCGCGGTCGACCTCGTGAGGAAAGCGAAGTTCGCCGCGCGATCGCGGAAGACGACCGGATGATAGTCCGGGTGGATGGACTGCTTCATGGTTTACCGTTCCTCTCGGAAATCAACGTGGCGGCCGATCACCGGGTCGTACTTGCGGATGACAAGTCGGTCGGGATCGTTTCTGCGGCTCTTCCTGGTCACGTACGTGTAGCCAGTCCCAGCGGTCGACCGGAGCTTGATGACGGGGCGAAGTGTGCTGCGACTCATGCCCGTGTAACCATCCGATAATGAGAATCATTCCCGAAGATCTGTTACGAGAGGCCCGCGACCTTCAGGATCGCGGTGGCGATGACGCGGTAGCCGGCCGGGTTCGCGTGCTGGTTCGGGCCGCGGGGCGGGGGAGCGCACTCCCAGGTCCACTCGCAGATCCGTGCCACGTTGCGGGGCAAGGAACCGATCCCAGGGACCGTCACCTGATCGCCGAAATCGGTGGTGTCGAACGCGGCGAACACGTTGGCGACGCCCACGCCGGCCTGGGCGTACGCCCGGTCAAGCAGGCTCGTGAAGGCGACATCCAGCCGCTCGCTCACCCATGCGACCGCCCGGCCCAGGGTGCCGTCGCGCCACTGCGCCAGATCGGGCAGGTAGTAGCTCATCCCGACGATGCGCACGGCCGGGCCCGCCGCCGCGCGCAGGCGGCCCAGGATCGCGGCCAGCCGGGTCGCCGTCGCGGGGACCTGGCCGACGCAGGAGGCGAGCTTGGCCAGGTCCGCCTGGCCGCCGCAGTCCTCGGGATCGTTGGCGCCGATGTCTATGGTGACGAGCAGCACGTGCCCGCGATGGGCATGCAGGAAGGTGACCGCGGCGGCGAGCTGCGAACCGCCGGGGTAATGGCAGATGCCGCCGCGCGTCATCGTCTGCGTCGTCTCCCCGGGGCACCCGAGCTGCACCAGCCGTAGCGCGGGATGGCCGCGCCGGAGCTGGGCGTACACCAGGTCCGGATAACCCTGCGCGGTCTCGACACTGGTGCCGGCCGCGTCGGGCTGGACCCCCCGGGACAGCGAGTCGCCCAGGGCGAGGTAATAGACCGCCGGGGCGGGCTTGGCCGGCGCGGGAGCCGAGCACGCCGCGCCCGCCGCGGCGGCCAGGACCACCACGAGGGCGCGGCGCAGCCCGCGCTGCGCGGTCAGCCGGGCGTCGGCCCGGGCGGGCCCGTGGCCCGCGTCATCCCTCATGACCGTTCGATGGGTTCTTCCTGCGGATGACGATGGGTACGGCACTCAGGTTATGGCGCTGCTGCGCTGAGCGGTAACGTTCCCGGAACGATCCGGGCGTACTGTCACGGCTGTGAGGAGAACACGGTCAGCTCGGCGCACGCCCGGGCGCCGTTGGATACGCACATCAGCATGGTTGCTGTGGGCGGCCACGCTCGTCGTCGCCGCAGCTGGCCTGGCCCTGCTGGTCTGGGATTGGCCGACCCCGGTGCCGAGAGGCTCGTTCGGCGTCCGCGGATTCAGTGGCCTGTGGGCGCTGGGCTTCGGCAGCGTGGGCGCCCTGCTGACCTGGCGCCGGCCCGGCCACCCGGTGGGCTGGATCCTCGCGGTCGCGGGGCTGGTGGCCGCGGTGAACTTTGCCACCTTCGAGTACGCGCTGGCCGCCGTGGTGGGCCACCGCGGCTTGCCGGCCGGTGAGTACGTGGGCTGGGTGCAGCTATGGATCTGGCTGCCGTTCGTCGCGCTGATCACCGTCTACCTGTTCCTGCTGTTCCCGGACGGGCGGCCACCCGGGCCCGGCTGGCGGCTGGTCAGCTGGCTGGCCGGGGGTTTCAGCGCCATCGAGGTGGTCGGGCTTGCTCTCACTCACGGCTCCGTGGCCAGCTTGCCGGTCCTGCGGAATCCGTTCGGGGTTTCCCCAGCATGGGTGCCGTTGATCGCGATCGGTTCCGGGCTGGTCGGGTTGCTCGGCTGTGTTGTCCTGGCCGCGTGGTCGCTGTTCTCGCGCAGCCGGCGCGGGCCATCGGTGGAGCGACTGCAGATTAAGTGGCTGGCGTATTCGGGGTGCCTGGTGGCGCTGACGCTGGTGTCGTCGACGATCGTGTCGGAGATACTCCCGCTGAGCGCCGGGATTGCTGGCCGCGTCATCGAGGGCGCGATGATGATCGCCGTCTTGACCGTGCCGGTCGCGGTCGCGGTCGCCGTGCTCAGGTACCGGCTCTATGACATCGACCGGATCATCTCCCGCACCCTGGCCTACGCCATCGTTACCGGCCTGCTGGTTGGTCTGTACGCGGGCCTGGTCCTGCTCGCCACCCAGGTCTTCCGGTTCCACAGCACGGTCGCGGTGGCTGCCGCGACGCTGGCCGCAGCGGCGGTGTTCAACCCCCTGCGGCGGCGGGTGCAGTTCGCCGTGGACCGGCGGTTTAACCGGGCCCGCTACGACGCCGAGCAGACCATCGCCGCATTCGCGGGCCGCCTGAAAGACATCGTGGACCTCAACTCGGTCCGGGCCGACCTGGTCGCCGTGGTGGATCAGGCGTTGGAACCCGCTCACGTCTCGGTGTGGATAAATGAGAGTCGAGCGCCGCTGTCCTGAAGGCCTGGTGACCCAAACCCTTCACCGGCTAACCCGTTATGCCCAGCGCGAGCGGACGGTCCCGGGCCGTCAGGGGGGCGTGGCGTCTATGAGGATGGCGCGGATTATCGTGACGGCGTCCTGGAGACCGGTCTGGGTGGCGATGGAAAACGTCCGGGACGTTGCCTGCGGGTGCTGACCGGTGAACCGGCGGCAGTCGATGGTGTCCTCGGTGCGGTGCGGCGGGCCGGTGTGCAGGACTTCCAGTTCCAGCCGGCCGTCGTCATAGGTGATTACCGAGACGGTCAGATCCTGATCCGCCGCGAGCCGGACGGCCAGATCGCCGAGCCGGTCGGTCGCGAGGCCCTCGACCTGGTCCCGGATCTGATCGGGCGTAGAGCCGCTGACGACCGTCTTGCGGATCGTGAGCACGTCGGTTGTCCCTCGTCATCGCCGGTCCCGTGCGTACAGAGCGCCGGACCACCACGGCCACGCCTCCCCGGGCGGGCCGTCTCCTCCCGGTGACCGGCGCTACCGCACAGGGTAGGCAAAACCACCCGGCCGCGCAGTAGGGAGAATTCCCTATCGCGCCCCGCGGGGCGATAGCTAGTCCGGCCGGATGAGCCCGTGCTCGAGCGCGAACAGCGTCGCACCGGCACGGGTGGACAGGCCGGTCTTGCGGTACAGCCGCTGGATGTGGTGGTCACAGGTTTTCGGGGAGATCCCCAGCTGGCGGGCTACCTGCTTGGTGGCCATCCCGCTGGCGATGAGGGCGAGGACCTCGCACTCCCGCTCCGACAGCCCGGCGGGCCGGGGCGCCGGCCGGGGCTGCTGGCCGGCTGCGGTCAGCACGGCGTGGACCGCCCCGGCCGGAAGCTTGCCTGCCTGCGCGTCCCGGCACAGTTCGTCGGCCGCGGCCGCGGCCGACCGGACGGGACGGTGCGCCCGCGGTTCGCGCATCGCCTGGTAACAGTCCGCCGCCGCCAGCAGCCAGGCCGCGGCCGGCAGGTCGCCGACCCGGCTACCCCGGTGGTAACCGGACCCGTCGGACCGCTCGCCGTGTGCCCCCGCCAGGCGCGCCAGCGGGCGCAGCCCCGGGCAGGCGTCGAGCACCCGCTCGCTGTAGTAGGCATGCAGCCGGACCTGCTCGTACTCGCTGCGGGTCAGCGGGCCAGGCTTGGCCCATACGCCGACGGGTACCGCGACGCGCCCGATGTCGTGCACCAGCGCCGCCCGGCGCAGCGTGAGCACCTCGGGGGCGGCCAGCCCGGCTGCGGCGGCGGCCCGCCCGGCGAGGTCGGCGACGCCGCGGGAATGACCGGCGGTCCACATGCTCTTCAGGTCCGCGAAATCCGCGATCGCCGACAGGCAAGCGTCCAGCCGCGGCCCGGCCACCACAGGCCGCGGGCCCGGCTCTGCCGCCATCGCGGCCTCCCACACCGAGGGCGCATCCAGGTCCTCATACAGCCCATCGCCGGCCGACAGGAAGGTCCTGACCGCCTGCGGGTCCAGCCCGGAACCGGCCCGCTCGGCCAGGGTGCTGCGCACCAGCGCGGTCCCGCCGTGCTGCGAGGCCACGTCGGCGTCCTGGGCCACCTGCATCAGCCGGACCGCCATGGGGATCTGCGTGCCGCGCAGCTCCCCCGGCATGCCGTTGCCGTCCCACCGCTCGTACAGGTGCCGTAGCGCCTGCTGGACCTGCCCGGAGAGGCCCATCCGCGCTCCGAGCAGGCGGGCGACATCGCAATGGCTGGCCGCCCACCTACGGAACTCTGCCACCCCGCCGAAGGCCGCCCTAGCCATCATCACCGCCCGCGCCAGCGGCGCGCTGCCCTGATGCGCCACCCGCATCGCCGCAGCGATGAGCTCGACCCGAGACCCGTGGGCCACCATCATCATCCGCGGCCGCGCCGCGAGCTCATCACCGAAAAACCGCGCGTCGATCTCGCTCTCAGCCGTACACCCCGCGAAATGCAGCACGCCCGTATAGAAGACAGTCACCTGGTCGTCCTCGGGCAGGCCCATCGCCTGAGCCGTCCGCACGGCCAGCACCGCCGTACGCAGCCCGTGCTCCAGCGGCTGGCCCATCGCCAGGTCGGTGGCCAGCGACAGCACCCCCGCGGCCTCAGCCAGCCGCAACGGGGCGCAAGCAGGATCGTGCATCGGTTCCAGCGTTCGCGCGGCTTCGGTCAGGCTCGCCTACGGCAAGCGTTCGTACACCGATTGTGATCTCGTACCAGTATGACACCGCGCCGCCGCCGTTCGCTGGAGGTGGCCCTGCTAGAGCGGGCCCACATCTGGCGCTGGCGTCGG
>CAWCJS010000022.1:0-64786 GCA_963795795.1 uncultured Actinomycetes bacterium
CGCGTCCGCGGCGGCTGACAGGAGCCCGGACGGGTAGAGTCCTGCTGGTGGACGGCATCCATGACCTGGGTGGCAGGCAGGGTTTCGGATCGGTGGCTCATTCGCCGGCGTAGCCTGCGTTTCCCGGTCGGTGGCAGGCGTTGGCCTGGGCGCTGATGGTGGTTGTCGCCGGCGCGGTGCAGGCCAGCGGGGGTGAGTTCCGGCACTCGATTGAGCGGATGGAGCCGGGCCACTACCTGACGTCGAGCTACTACGAGCACTGGCTGACCGCGGCGGCCACGTTGGCTGTCGAGCATGGGCTGGTGACCCGTGCGGAGCTCGAGGGCCGCGCCGGCGGGCGGTTCCCGCTGAGCGGGGCCGGTCCTCGCGCCGCTGGTGGCTGACGCCGGTCCCGACGTCGAGGAGGCCCGCTTCGGGGTCGGGGACCGTGTGCGGGTGCGCGAGTGGCATCCGCCGGGCCACACTCGCTGTCCGGGGTATGTGCGGGGCAAGGCCGGGACGGTGGTGCGGGTGGACGGAATCTATTCGGTACCCGACATCGAGGCTCACGGCGCCGCCCGCCGCCGCGAGCCGACGTACTCGGTCCGGTTCGACGCCGCCGAGCTGTGGCGGGACGGCCAGCGCGGCGTGTGGGTGCACGTCGACCTGTGGGACAGCTACCTGGAGGGGGCATGAACGAGGGGGGCCATCATCCCGCTCCGGTCTCGCCGGTCGAGCAGCGGGTCGCGGTGCTGGAGGCGCTGCTGACCGAGCGGGGGCTGGTGCCCAAGGGGTTCATCGAGGAGATCACCCGCCGCTATGAGTCAGAGATCGGCCCGCTGAACGGGGCGAAGGTCGTGGCCCGCGCCTGGACCGACCCGGATTACAAACAACGGCTGCTGGCCGACGGCACCGCCGCCATCGCCGAGCTCGGCTTCGGTGGCGCGGAAGGCGATCACATGGTGGTCGTGGAGAACACCCCTGCCGTGCATAACGTCATCGTGTGCACGCTGTGCTCGTGCTATCCGTGGCCGACGCTGGGGCTGCCGCCGGCCTGGTATAAGGATCCTCCGTACCGGGCCAGGATGGTCCGCGAGCCGAGGGCGCTGCTCGCCGAGATGGGTTGCCGGCTGCCCGGCGATACGGAGATCCGGGTGTGGGATTCCTCCGCCGAAGTCCGTTATCTCGTCCTGCCCGAGCGCCCGGCAGGGACCGAGGGCATGACGTAGGCCGAGCTGGCCGGGCTGGTCACCCGGGACTCGATGATCGGCGTGGCCCGGCTGTGAGCGCGCCGCCGAGCCTGTCGGGGATGGACCTGCCCGCCGGAACGGCGAGCTGGCCTTCGACGCGCCCTGGCAGAGCACGGCGTTCGCGCTGGCCGCCGCGGTCGTCGAGCACGCGTTCGGCGGCGACCGGGAACCGTTCCGGCGCCAGCTCATCGCGGCCATCGCGGCCGAACCGGGCCGCCCCTACTGGGAAAGCTGGACCGCCGCGCTGGAAACGCTGGTGGAGACCCTACCCGAGCCAGCGTGACGTAACCGAACGTGACTAGACGTCGCGCCTGCTACTCCGCCCGGTCATCCTCGACGCGCCGAGTACCTTTCGTACTTGGGGTCTCCCTGCGCACCCGGTTCGAGCGGACCGGGTGGACGCGGACTTGGACGAAGTGATTAGGGCATTGGCTTGGGGTTGATCCGGTGCCAAGCGTGCTGATTGAGCGGGTGATTTCCCGTGGCTGCCTCGGTCATGCGGAGCCTCGCGATTGCCGTACGTCTACGGGTGATTCCGGCCCGGCGATTGCCACGAGCTGGGTTCGGGACCGGGCAGAGGTCTTGCGGAGGAGGCTTTCGACGTGTTTCTCCACGGTGCGGGGGGAGAGATGCAATCGTGCCGCGATCTCCTTGTTGGGGATGCCTTCGGCTATGAGCCGGAGTACGTCGGCCTGCCGGTCGGTGATGCCCAGCCTGGACCAGCGGCTAGGTTGCGGCTGTTCCAGCAGCCGGCGGCACCGCAGCGTCAGTGGCTCGATCCCGTGCCGGAGGAAAGTGCCGACCGCCATCTCCAGCCACTGCCGCGGCTGGCCCCAGCCGTCAGCCAGCGCCGGCCCGGCGGCGTAGAGCCGGGCCAGGTCCGCCCAGACCGGGTAGTGGCGCAGCTCACTGTCCGCGGCGAGGGCCAATTCGGTGGCCTGGTGCTGGTTCCCGGCGCGACCGGCGAGGATCGCGTCGGCGTAGCCGAGGATTCCCCGGTTGACCCGGTTGACGGCCAGGCCGATCCGCCGGGCATTGCCAGTCGCGGCGGCTGCGCCTGCGTCGCCGTTCGCTGCCAGCAGCAACGGCCATACCGCCCGGTATGGGGCCGGACCCTGCTGGGGCAGCGTGTCGAGGATCGCGACGCCGCGGCCGAGGCTCTGGAGAGCGCCCGCCGTGTCGTCGTCCAGCAGTGCCAGCATCCCGTGCGCACCGGCCAGCGCGCTGCCTTCGATTTCCGGATCGCCGGGTTCGGCGGCATGGGCGAGGGCGAGAAAGCGATCCATGCCCACGCGGTCACGGCGCAATGCTTGTATCTCGGCCAGGAAAAGCAGCGCGATGGCATGCGTCTTGGCCAGCCCGAGCCGGGTGCTGACAGCCAGCGCGGACTGGGCGTGATGTTCGGCCTCGCCGAGTTCGAAGCGGAACATAGCAGCGGCGGTGAGTTGCAGGTCAATGACCGCGCCAGTGCTGGTGGCGCCCAGCTCATCGGCAATACGCCGAGCCTGGGAGAGGCGGTCGGTGCGAGCGTCGTCGAACATGTCGATGGTGCCGAGCTGATGCAGGGCACGCAGCCGCCACACGGCGAGGCCTGACGCATCCGCGGTCGCCAGGGCCTGCTCGAAGGCGTCCCTGGCGGTGTCCAGATCTTTTCCCCGCAGGATACGGCCGAGCAGTTCGAGAGCATGGCAGCGGACCCGGGGGCTCACCCGCGGCGAGGCCACGGCGCCCTCGGCAAGGGCGCGGGCCCGGTCGATGTCGTTGCCGGCGAATGCGACCTCGGCGTTCAGGACGGCTGTCTCGTCAGCGAGACCGGCGCGCGGATTGGCCGCGAGCAGGTCGCCGGCGATTCCAAGTTGCCGCCTCGCCGCCGCCCACCGGGTTCCATCCACCGCCGCGTGAGCCAGCTTCAGGTGCACCGAGACCCGGACGGTGGCCGAGCCGTCACCTGACGGCATCTTGGCGATGAGGCGGTCGCCGGCCAGCATCGCCTCGTCTACCCGGCCGGCCAGCGCCAGGCCCTCGACGAGCAGCATTTCGGCTTCGGTGCGCTGCTCACGGTCACTGAGCAGCTCCACGGCGCGGTTTAGCGTGTCGATAGCGGTGGCGAGCGCGCCACGGCCGAGCGCAGACCGGCCCGACGCGAACAGCAGGGAGCCAGCCTGTTCCTGGTCGCCGGCCTGCAGGGCTAGGTTCACAGCCAGGTCGCCCCACTCCCCGGGTAGCCCTGGGTAAGCCGCCTCCAGGGCCGCGAGCGCGCGGGCGGCGAGGGTGACCCGCCGGGGTGGCAGCAGCTCGGCGGCCACCGCCTCCCTGGTCAGCATGTGCCGGAACCGGAAAGCATCGGCATCGACCGCGAGCAGTTGCGCTTCAACGCCGTGTTCCAGCGCGCCGGCGATGAGGTCGGCGTCCAGCCCGGTGGCGGTCGGCAACAGCCGCCAGTCGAACTGACGCCCGAGCAGCGCCGCGGTATGCAGTACCAGGCGCTCCTCATCGCTCAGTGCGGCAAGCCGCGAGCGGACTCCATCGGCGAACGACCGCGGCACGCCTGAAGCCGCAAGGGACTCCTCGACGAGGAACGGAATCCCGTCGGCAACCTGCTGAACGCGGGTGATGACATCGTCGGCAGCCGAGGGCAGGCATGCGCGCACCATCGCGGCGACCTCGTGGGCGGTCAGCCGGCCGAGAGCCAGATGCGTGGCAGCGCGGCGGCCGGTCAGCCGGGCTACCAGCTCAGCTCCCGCCGATGTGGTGTCACTGCGGCAGGTGGCCACGCAGAGCATGGGCTCGGCGGACAGGTTGTCGCTCAGGTACTCCACGACGGCGAGCGTGTCCGGATCGGCCCAGTGCAGGTCTTCGAGTACCAACAGCAGACCGGCGGACCCGGCGAAACGTCGCAGGAGCTGCAGCACTGCCTCGCCGCGTACAGGGGCTGCGTGGTCGCTGTGACCACTACCCCTGCGGCCGGCGATGGTGGGGATCATCGCCCGTAGCGCGGGCAGCCACGGAATCAGGCCAGGGTCATCGGGAAACGGGCGCTCGCGCACCGCCTGCAGCAGCGCCTCTGTTAGCGGCCGGTACGGGATGCTGGCGCCGGCGGGTACCGCGCGCCCGGCAAGCACTGCCGCTCCCCGTGCCCGCGCCTCGGCGGCCAGCTCGCTGGCCAGCCGGGACTTGCCGATCCCCGCCTCGCCCGTGAGGAACACCATTCCGCCCGTGCCGCTCTGGGCCGCCCCGAGCGCGGACCGCAGCCGCCCGGACTCCGCGTCGCGGCCGATGAGCACGGGGCACAGCAGGTCCGCCACCAGATCATTATGCTCCGCAGCCAGGTCAGCCAGCCGTGACAGCCGGACCCGCACCTGCGCCGTACCGCCCGATACGTGCGCAGCTACGTGTTCTCACCCAGCAAACCGGGACATCAGGGGCTGCATGCGTTCGGCCGCGGCACGGCCTGCCGCCCGCAAATACGTGGCCGGATACGCGTTCCTACCGATGCGCCTGGTCAGCGGGCCAGCCAACGATGAGCCAAGGACACAGGAACCCGGCCAGCAAGGCACGGTCGCCAGAGCCGGTCCTGTCAGGAACAAGAAAGGAAGCGGTCATGGGGACAGGCAAAGAACAGGCCGGGCTATGGGGCCCGGGGGCGCGTGATTGGTCGGACTACAACGAGCCGATGTGCACGCCGTTCTATGAGGCGGTCCTGGACGCGACCGAGGTGGGTCCCGGGACCATGCTGCTCGACGTCGGCTGCGGCGGCGGATTCGCGATGCTGCTGGCCGCCAGGCGGGGTGCCACGGTATCGGGAATCGACACGACCCCGGCCCTGCTCGATATCGTCCGCGAGCGCGTCCCCGGTGCCGCCCTCGCCCTAGCAGACCTCGAAGACCCGCTGCCCTTCGATGCGGGCGAATTCGATGTCGTCACGGCATTCAACTCGGTGCAGTACGCCGCCGACCCGGTCGCTGCCCTCAAGAACATGAGCCAGGTAACCAAGCCCGGCGGGCTCATCAGCGTGGTGGTCTGGGGCCCGCCCGAACAGTGCGAGAGTGGTGTGCTTTTCACCGAGCTGGGCCCGCTGATGCCGCCTGCACCACCCGGCGCACCCGGTGCCATCGCCTGGAGCGAAGACGGCCAGCTCGAGCAGCTCGCCGCAACGGCTGGCCTGACCCCGCTTGCCGTCAAGGACGTGCCCAACCCGCTGATCTACCCCGACCTCGCGACAGCAGTCCGCACCCAGCTCAGCTCGGGCCCGGCGCGCGCAGCCATCCAGCATTCCGGGCTTCCGGCCGTCCGCGGCGCGCTGACCAGGGCATTCGCTGGCAGCCGCAAGCCAGATGGCAGCTACAGGCAGGAGAACATGTTCCGGTACCTGGTGGCCAGGACCTGACCCTGACCTCGCATGCGCCCATCGTCCGCGCGATCACACCGATAGGCAGGGGGGAGCGAGATGAGGATGACCGAGGACGATCTGCTGGCCGAGGCCCTCACCGCGCAGGCGAAAGGCGCCTTGCTGGTCGACATCCGCGGCGACGAGCAGCCCCGGGCCGGTCGGCCCGGGGCTGCCTTCCATGATGGGCGGAGCGAGCACACGCTCAGGTAATTGCCGCCCGGGACGTTCTGGCGGCGACCAAGATGGTCGTCCAAGGCACCCGAGGACGGATGTTCTGTCACGTCGCACCGATCCGCATGTCATGCTCAAGATCGCTGGGCGCGTGTCAGCCTGCGCCTGCGGGTCCCTGGCCAGGCAGCGGTGCCGGTCAACGCGCGAGTTTTCGACTGGATCGACTCCGTCGGCTGACTCGTACTGGTCTACCGTCCACCGCCCCCGTCGGACTCGTCGCCGACGGGGCTGCCCCGGTGATCCCGGGGTTCATGCGGTGACGTACCTCCTATGGCAGTCCGCTTCGCGCCTGGAGGCGCCATGATCCTTATCGTCGTAAGGCTCGAACGAACCCTCGGAGTGCGCGGCGGCACCGGGCTTCAGGTTGATTTCCGGGGGGCCAGGGACCTCACGGCCGCGATCGGGCTCGCCGGGCGCCGCATTGCTGTCGGCCTGGCCGCTGCCACCACGATCGTCGGCACCGCAGTCACGGCGAGTGCAGCGCACTCGGCAGCCTGGGCGACCGCCGTCTTCGGGGCCGCGGCGGCGCTGCTGACCGGCGGCCTGCTCATCGACGTACTCAGGCGCCGCTGAATGCCCGGCCACTCCCCGCCCGCGCGGCGCTTCCTCGCGCCCGTCCTGACGTACCCTCCGCGGGCGATCCTCAGCATGCTCATGTCGCTGGCCGTCATCGTGCTTGAGCGGCGTATCCGCAAGGCGCTTCGCTCCGCCGCAGTCCCGGATGGCTCAGCCTTATGAGAACCGGCGTCGCGGGAGTGAGCGGGCTGGCGGCCTTGGTGCTGCTCTTGCCGATGGAGGCAGGTGTGCCGATCCCGCTGCCTGCCGACCTGGTTATGTTCACCGTGGGGGAACGAGTGGCCGCTGGCCAGTTCCCGCTGTGGCTGGCCGTGGCCGGCTTCGAGGTCATCGCGGCTATAGGCACCACAGCGCTGTTCGTGGCGTGCCGGGGATCGGGTCATCGCGTCGTTACGCGGTACGGCGGCCGCCTCGGGCTTACCGAGGCGCGGGTCCGTCGGGTGGCCGCCGTGGCCGAGGCCCGAGGCCTGCCCGGGCTGGCCGTCGGGCGTGCGACGCCGGGGCTGCGGACGCTGACCGTGGTTGCCGCGGGCGTCTCCGGGCTGAGCGGTCGGCGCGCGCTGCCCGCGCTGATCCTGGGTAGCAGCGTGTTCCTCCAGGTCCATCTGGTCCTGGGCCTGCTGCTCGGGCCGCTGGCCGACCGGGCCTTCGATCAGGCCAAGGGCCCGGCCCTGGCCGCGTTGGCGGTGCTGGCCGCCGGCGCGCTGCTGTTCTGGCGCGTCAGGCGGCGTAACCGGGTGCCCGCGGCGTGGGCGGAGGCGGCCTGCCCGGCTTGTCTGGGCGTACGGGCGCTCGCCGAGCGCCTCCCGGGGCTGGCCGGGCGCGTACCAGGGCTGGCCGAGGTGGCTGCGGCCGACCCGGCCGATTCCGGCCCGGACCAGCCGGAAGCGCTGGCGGGTTAACGGCCCTGTCGTCGGCCCTCGCGCCGCCGGAAAGCCTGCGCTCAGGGCGGCGGATTGATCCTTTGCGTGGTGCGGTGACGTATCTGTGATGAGGTTGCGCAGCGAAAGGGAGGCCGGTGCTCGCCACGTGTTCCCGGGCGGATGACCTGGTCTGGGTCCGGTCCGGGGTTGGGTATTGCCCGGTGGCCGGGAACCGGGCTAGCGTCCATGAAGTGGGGGATGCGGACGCCTTGCTGGCGGCGCGCCTGGCTGCCGGAGATCATACTGCCCTGGCGGAGGTTTTCGACCGCATGGCACCGGCGGTTTACAGTGGCGCGCTGCGTGTCCTCGGGCACCATGCGGCCGCGCAGGACGTTGTGCAAGATGTGTTCGTCGAGCTGTGGAGCCATCCCGGCCGGTATGACCCCGATGCCGGTCCGTTGCGCGCCTACCTGACCATGCAAGCCCGGCACCGTGCGGTGGACCTGATCCGCAGCGAGATGCGCCGGGCGGCGCGGCAGGATCGCAGTAGCCGGATGGAACCCGGAGAGCCGGACCCCTCACCCTCTGAGCACGTCATGGCATCTGAGGCCGCCGCTGCGGTTCGGGCGGCCATCGCGATGCTGCCCGAGAGCCAGCGCCGGATCATCGAGCTGGCCTACTTCCGGGGACTGACCTGCCGGGAGGCCGCCAAGGCGGCCGGGATCCCGGAAGGCACGGCCAAGTCGCGGCTGCGGCTCGCGCTGGCCAAGCTGGAAACGGTGCTGGACCGCCAGCTGCTGGAACCGTCATGACCGCCGCGGAACAGCGCCCGGCGCTGCCCGATGGGCTGCGCGACCGGGTCCTGGCCGCGTCGCTCCGGATCCGCGCCGCCGGGCGGCCCGAACCCGTAGCTGCGGAGATTTCGCCCGCCGAGGCGTTCAGCCGGGCGGCCGATGCTTTCTACGGGATGCTTGGTGTCCTGGCCGAGGAGGACTGGGGCAGGCTGGCGCTACGCGGACTGGACGTTCAGGGCCTAGTCGGACACCTGACCGGCGTGGAGGAAGACGTCCACCGCGCCCTGGCCGGGGACCTGCAGGTGGCCCTGGCCAGCCACGTCGGGTCGACCCAGCCTGCGGCAGACCGCCAGGCCGGCCGCCCGCCGGCCCAGACCCGGGCCGAGTGGCGGCGCGCGGCCGACCGTACCCTCGATCTCGTCCAGGCCGCCGGTGATACCGGCGCCGAGGTCGCGGTCCACGGCATGCGGCTGCCGCTGGGCACGCTGCTCGTGATCCGGGCGTTCGAGCTGTGGATCCACGACAACGACATCCGCCAGGCAGTCGGCCTGCCCCCGACGGTCCCCGACCCGTCCACGTTGAGCATGATGACCCAGGCCGCGGCCCGGCTGCTCCCGCACGCCGTCGCCCGGAGCGGCCTGAGCGAGCCCACCAGCGTGCACCTGGTGCTGACCGGGCCCGGCGGCGGCACCTGGGACATCCCGATCGGCCACAGTCCGCCCGCCCCCGCCCCCATCAGTATCGTTACCGACGCGGTCGGATTCTGCCAGCTGGTCGCCAACCGGGCCACACCCGACAGGCTCAGCCTGCACATCACCGGAGACCCGGATCGCGCCGCCATCGTGCTGGCGGCGGCGTCAACGCTCGCGCTGGACTAAGCGACCTCCGCAGCCAGGCGGAGAGCTCGCGCAGTTGGCGCCCGGCCGGCAGGCCACCGGCCCGGTATCACCATCCCGCATTCCCGCGGCAACCGGAGTTATCGGGCGGGGTTCTCACCGGTCGGCATGCCGGGAGTGCCGGTCCAGCTGGAAGCGGTGCCAGCGCCCGCGCGAACCCGGGCCACCGCCGGTGATCCATCGCATGTGGCGGTGACGTACCCATAATGTCAGCCGCGCGCCGCGCGGGACACGACTCGAGGGAGGGACCCACATCATGAGCGTCGTCATCACCCTGAAGTTCCAAGGTGACGTGGCCAGATTCCGCCAGGCTCTGACCGATCACGGCGACCAGTTCGCGAAGATGGCCGAAGAGGCCAGGGTGTCGGGCGGCGGCATCCATCACCGCTTCGCGGTCGGCGACGGCTTCGTCCTCGTCGTGGACGAGTGGGAGAGCGCCGAGCACTTCCAGAAGTTCTTCGCCAACCCGGACCTGCAGGCCCTGGTGGCGATGGCCGGCGCCGCACCGCAGCCGCCGGAGATCACCATCGCCGAGGCCGTCTCCTCGCCGGACGAGTACTAGGCGAACGACCATGAGCGCTGACGCCAACATCAAGACAATCACGGAGGTTTACGAGGCCTTCGGGCGCGGCGACGTAGCCGCGATCCTGGACACGCTTACCGACGACGTCGACTGGGCCGCCGAGGCGGGCTCGGACGGCGCCCCCTGGTACGGCGTGCGCCACGGCAAGGACGCGGTCGCGGCGTTCTTCGCCGCGTTCGGCTCGACGATGGAGGTCGTCGAGTTCACCCCGGTATCGGTAGCCGCCAACGATACCGACGTGCTCACCGTGGTGCGGTTCCGGGCCAGGTCGCGCAGTACCGGCAAGGCCGCGGAGATGGACCTGCACCATTACTTCAAGTTCCGTGACGGCAAGATCGCCTACTACCGGGGCACCGAGGACACCGCCCAGACCGAGACGGTGCTGCGGGGCTGACCCATGGCCGGCGAGTTCCTGGCCCGGCTACCAGAGGGCAGCATCACCGGCTGGCTGGCCGGGAACGGGCCGCCGGTACTGATCGTGCACGGCGGCCCGGGCCTGTCGGATTACACCGAGCCGCTGGCCGCCGAGCTCACCGATGCCTTCTTGGTGATCCGGTACCAGCAGCGCGGCCTCGCGCCGTCGGTCACGTCCGGGCCGTTCGACATCAGCCAGCATGTCGCGGACGCGATCTCCGTGCTGAATGCGGCCGGGGTCGGCCGCGCGTATGTGATCGGTCATTCCTGGGGTGGCCACCTGGCCATGCACCTGGCGGTCCGGCATCCCGGCCGGGTGCTGGGCCTGGTGATCGTCGACCCGCTGGGAGCGGTCCCCGACGGCGGCCTGGCCGACATGGAGCAGAACCTGACCGAGCGGATCCGGCCGGAACTGGCCGTCCGGGCGCGGGAACTCGACGAGCGGGCCGCGGCCGGCCAGGGCACCGCCGAGGACGCGGTGGAGAGCCTGGCCATCGTGTGGCCGGGGTATTTCTCCTCACCCCAGGCGGCTCCGCCGATGCCGCCACTGCGCATTTCGGCGGAGTGCTACGCCGGGACCTTCGCCTCGATCCAGTCGCACTTCGACCGGCACACCCTGGAGCGATCCCTGCCCGCGCTGAGGATGCCGGCCCTGTTCGTCCTGGGCGGGGCCAGCCCGATCCCGGCCAGGCACGGCGTGGCCTCGGCTGGTCTCATCCCCGGTGCCGAGGTCCAGATCGAGGAGGACTGCGGGCACTTCCCCTGGCTGGAGCGCCCAGGATCGATACGC
The DNA here is from genome assembly GCA_963795795.1 of uncultured Actinomycetes bacterium. Taxonomy (GTDB): domain Bacteria; phylum Actinomycetota; class Actinomycetes; order Streptosporangiales; family Streptosporangiaceae; genus Palsa-504. Next base: position 10,767 of record CAWCJS010000022.1, read on the forward strand.
AAAGCCCTGGAGCGCACTCGAGGGCATCGCCCACCGTGGCGAGGAGGGCTGATGAGCGCGGCGGTACTGGTCCCCGGAGCCTGGTCCAGCCCAGCTGGGTGGCGGCGGGTGGCGGCCCGCCTGCACGCTCGGGGTGTCCAGACGATCGTTCCCGATCTTCGCCTCCCATCAGGATCGGTCAGCGGGGCGGCTAGATGATGTCACGGAGGTCCAGACCGCCATTGACGCCGCGACAGCGCCGGTTGTCGTGATCGGCTGGTCGTATGGCGGCAAGGTCATCACTGGCCTGAGGTACACCAGCCGGGTGGACCGGCTGGTGTACCTCAGCTGGTACCCGGAGCCTGCGGAAACCGGCGGTAGCGACCAATCCCCAGACCTGGATAGCCGCTGCCTGATGACGCGACCCTGACGCTGGATCATGATTCGTGGCTTAACGGTCCGGTGCCGCCGGTACCGCTGCAGGCCGTGCCGCTGATCCTTACCGACTTCAGCTCTGAGCCGTATTCGGTGTCGGCCCACGCCGCGCACCAGGGACGCCGCGCAGCTAGCAGGCGTGGCGGCCCTCGCTGGTGATCTGCATGACGTAGCCGGCACCCGGCCCCGGCTCAGCTCAGACTTGCCGTTACTGCGTGGTGATCCTGATGCGCGTGGAACGAAGTGGAACTGGATGGACCGCAAGTGGTATGTAAGCCAGCAACTGGCCGTCGGACTACTACCGGGCGGCGCGCAGCCTGCCGGACGGCGGACGCGGCCTGTTGCCGACGAAGGAGATTCCCGCAGCTTGGAGACGAATCTACGTGAAGGTTCAGATAACACCCCGGCGAGTGGTCATGGTGCTCGCTTTCTTGGCTCTGATGTTTGCCATTCCCGCCAGCGCCACGGCGTCGTCTGCGGCCACCAGTACCGGCTGGATCAGGCTTGGTAACCTGTCCCCGGCTACGGCCCCGGTGGACATATACGTGTATCCCGCCGGTAGTTCGGTCGCCCAGATTGTCCTGCCCGACATCGCCTACGGAACGGTGTCGTCCTATCAGGTCGTTGACGCCGGCGGCTACAGCGTCCAGACCCGGGCGGCCGGGGCGCCGGCGTCGAGTCCGCCGGTGTTGTCTGCCAACGTCACGGTGCAGGGCGGTGATGCGTACACGGTGGCGGCCCTGGCGGGGACGTCCCAGAGGGTGCAGCTGAAGGTCCTGGACGACAGCCTGGCCGCGCCGAAGGGCAAGTCCCTGGTGCGGGTGATCCAGGCGACCGACCAGAAGCAGGTGACGTTCCACTGCAGCTGCGCTGCCGGAGCCCCGGGTAACATCACGACCGACGCAGCAACCGGCTCGGTGAGCAGCTACGCGGCCATACCGACCGGCACCTGGACCATGACCGCGACCGCGCCGTCGACGTCGGCGGCCCTGCCCGTCACGCTCACCGCCGACACCGTCCACACCGAGGTCGTCGTCGACGCCAAGCCCGGGAGCATCGCCATCGAGAACCTGCTCGATGCCGTGGGATCCGGCCAGCCGCCCGTGGGCGGCGTGGGCACCGGCTTCGGCGGCACCGCGCCACACGGCCCGGGCTCACCGCTACCGTGGCTCGCGGTAATCGGAGCCGGGGCGCTGCTGACTCTGAGCGGCGGCCTGGGATGGCGCCGCACCAGGCTGCACCGGCTGACCGCCGTGCGCTGACCGCCCTCATCCGCAGGCCGGCCGCGATCGCCTTCGCGGCCGGCCTGTTTGTAATCGCTGGCTCACCCGTCCCACCTGTCCCAGCTCGGATCATCGCGGGCCGTCAACACCGGGCTCGGGCACAGGCAGGTGCAGCGGTGGAACCTGCCCGAAGGCTGGGTCATCTCCAGGCACCCTGCGCATGCGGCGCTGGTCAGCGAAGCAGATTTCATCGCCGTCCAGGACATGGGCGCACCCCGCGGCCCGGCCGGGCCCGCGACCCGGCAGTACCTGCTGGCCGGGCTGCTAGCCTGCGGGCGGTGCGGGCGTAGGCTGGAATCTGCCTGGTCCAACGGCAAGCCCGCCCTACCGGTGCTGCCACGGCCATACCAGCGCCGCCCGCCCCGAACCTGGCCGGCCGAAGAACGCCCATGTCCGCGAGGACCAGATCCTGCCGCACCTGGCCGCCCTGGCCATCCTCCACGGCGACCAGAATCAGGGGCGGCCTGACGGCACCATGCAGGTCACCGCTCCAGGTGAGGTAGCGGGCTTGATCGACCAGTTGCGGACCGCAGGCATCACCCTCACCTATGACCCAGAAACCCGGACCATCCGCACCGGTGCCAGCGACATCGCGGCGGTCACCATAGGCCAGCACAGCTAATACCACCGAGACAACAGCCCCGGAAAGGAGGAAAGGAGGGAGCTAAAGCACCCACTTCAGCCGGAGGCCGAGCCTGGGTGACGTTCCCATATGCCCAAAATCAGGCAGTTATGGGGTTTTAACGTGTCCGAGGGACTTGAACACCCGAATCGGTGAAATTTCCCGGTTCGGGGAAATCATGCAATAAGAGTAACACGAGCCGGGCCATCATTTCCAGCTATTCGGTGAAGTGTTCGCTGTTTGTGCCTCATCCTGGCCTGTGCATGGCCGAGGTGGCTGTAAGGAGGGCTCTGACACCATCGTCCCAGTCCCGCAAATTGTGATAAAACCACTGTCACCGAGTTGAACCCCCATGGCGCAACAGGTCCCGCTGCCGGGCCCTGGCTAGCTGAGCGTAGTTAGCTTCTCGCTGAGTATTACGCGTCGGCCATATTTTTCCTGTTGACGCCAGAAGCGCCTGCGCGGATGTCCCATCTCGCCACGCGGTGCGGGAGCTTTGTCTTCATCTGCCAGATGCCGTGGGAGTGGTCAAGCTGGACCGCAGGCAGAGCGAGGCGAGGTCCGGGGATTCATCAAAGCGCGGGAAGCCGCTCGCCTGCCGGATGATGCCGCCGGCTTCCGGGTGTGCGGTGAGGTTGTCACCTGAGCGTGAGTGCGCCCACTGCGCCGGACATGGTGATGTACTGCACTACTGTAATCGAGGTGACGAGCAACAGCGGCGTGAGCGGCCCCACTCCAGCCTCTCCCGAACGACGCGATTTCATCCGCGAGATCGTCGCCGCCGACGTGCGCGAGGGCAGAGTCTCGGAGGTCGTGACGCGCTTCCCGCCCGAGCCGAACGGATACCTCCACCTCGGCCACCCCAAGGCGATCGCGCTCAACTTCGGAATCGCCCAGGAGCTCGGCGGTCGCTGTCACTTGCGCTTCGACGACACCAACCCGATCGGGGAAGAGCAGGAGTACATCGACTCGATTCAAGAAGACATCCGCTGGCTCGGCTTCGACTGGGGCGAGCATCTCTACTTCGCCTCCGACTACTTCCACCAGCTCTACGACTGGGCCGTACACCTGATCAAGGCCGGCAAGGCCTACGTCGACGACCTGTCCGCCGACAGGATCCGGGAGCACCGCGGCACCCTCACAGAGCCGGGCAAGAACAGCCCGTGGCGCGACCGTTCGATCGATGAGAACCTCAACCTGTTCGAGCGCATGCGCGCGGGGGAGTTTCCAGACGGCGCCAGAGTGCTCAGGGCAAAGCTCGACATGGCCTCGCCCAACATCAACATGCGCGACCCGGTGCTCTATCGGATCCTGCACGCAACCCACCCGCGGACCGGCGATGAGTGGTGCATCTATCCGCTGTACGACTTCGCCCACGGCCAGTCGGACGCAATCGAGGGCATCACCCACTCCCTCTGCACGCTCGAGTTCGAGGATCACCGACCGCTCTACGACTGGCTGATCGAGAGCCTGCCGGTGCCTTCGCGCCCGCACCAATACGAGTTCGCCCGCCTCAACTTCACGTACACCGTGCTCTCGAAGCGCTTCCTACGGCGGCTTGTGAGCGAGGGCCACGTGCGAGGCTGGGACGATCCGCGCATGCCCACCCTCGCGGCCCTGCGCCGGCGCGGCTTCCCACCCGACGGTCTGCGCAACTTCCTCGACATGGTCGGGCTGGGAGGCAGGGGCACGAGCGCCGCCGAAATCGAGATGCTCGAGCACGAGGTCAGGGACGTGCTGAACCGGAGGGCGCTGCGACGCTTCGCCGTCCTGCGCCCGCTCAGGCTCGTGATCGAGAACTACCCAGAGGGGCAGGTCGAGGAGGTGGAGGCCGTCAACAACCCGGAGGATCCCTCGGCCGGGACACGCAAGGCGCCCTTCGCGCGCGAGCTCTGGATCGAACGCGACGACTTCATGGAGGACCCGCCAAGCAAGTTCTTCCGCCTCGCCCCCGGCCGCGAAGTGCGTTTGCGCTACGCCTACTTCGTGACCTGCACCGACGTGGTCAAGGACGCGAGCGGCGAGATCGTCGAGGTCCGCTGCGCCTACGATCCGGAGACGCGCGGCGGCGACGCCCCCGACGGGCGCCGGCCGAAGGCGACGCTGCACTGGCTCTCGTCCGAGCACGCCGTGCCCGCCCAAGTGCGTATCTATGACCGTCTGTTCACCCGCCCCGATCCCGGCGCTGACGGCGACCTCTACGCCGACCTCAACCCCAACTCGGAGACGGTGCTCCAGGAGTGCCTGGTCGAGCCTGCGCTCACCGAACTGCCCGTCGGTGAGACCGTGCAGTTCGAGCGCCTCGGCTACTTCTGCCCGGATCCCGACTCGACGCCCGGACGGCTCGTCTTCAACCGCACCCTCGGCCTCAGGGACACCTGGGCCAAGCTCCAGGCGCAGGCCGCCGGGCCATAACGACCTGCAGCAGCGCCGCGGCTCTGCAGGCCCCGGCGGTTCAGGGGGAAACACTGGCGGGCAGGTCCCTCCGAACAGGCCGGCCTGGTGCCTCAGGCCGGGGCGGTGCTGCGTGACGGCCGGGTCATCCAACGAGGCAGGCACGCCGAGCTGACGGAACTCGACGCCCAAGTACGCCGAGCTCTACACCCTCCAGGCAGCCCAATACGGCTATCCGCGGGCGAGGCGGCTGGTCACGCCGGCCTCAGCCGGCCACCCGCTAAGGGCCACCGGGACCTAGCGGTACAGATCACAGGGGGGCAGGCCGTGCCCAGTCCGCCGGCCGACACGGACAACTCCCAGTGATCAACACCGTGACTCGCGCGCTCGCGTATCCGCCGATCTGGACGGTTCGGTCGCGGCGATGTCCTGCGCTCGCGGCCGCTCGTAACAGGCGATTCTGTGGCGGCATCCAATCCTGCCCAGCCGCTGCCCATCTGCAGTGCGGGCGGATCGCGCGATCCGGGCGAGGTGGCCGCGGCAGGACTGGTGACCTTGGTCCCTGCCGCCCGGGACCAATGCCTGCGGAACCGCCCCGCGGCAGCGTTAACGTGAGGATTGCTCAAGGGAAAGGGAGCCTGGAGGGAAACCGAAGGAGAACCGGAACCGGGCAACGGCCGAAGGGAACGAACCGGAGAACGCCGGACGAAGGGAAACCAGAGGAAGGCGGGCGAAGGGGGAAGAACCCGGCGGGCAAACGGGAAACCGGAGGAAAGCCCGCAGGGGAAACCGGAGGACGTGAGGTGAGGCCCCAGACCACCCGGTGAGAATCCGGGGATCCGGGGCCGCACGCATCTGCGGTGCCGGTGGCACAGTCCTGGCAGGCCTGCGCGAACTGCGCATAGTCGTCCACCAGCTTTCTGGCGGGCAACGGGCGCCTGTCAGTCGCGCCCCAGACGACGCACTCCCCGAGAGCGCGACCTGCGCCTCTGCGGTCATAATGGCTGCTCGCGTATCCGCCTGATATGCATCCGGGAGGGTACTCGGCTGTAGAGCAGTAGAGGCGCGCCGGAATGGCCGTTCTGGTCAAGCCTGCAGGCGGTCTCAACAACACGCGGATTAAGAGATGTGTCCTTGAGGGGCCCGATTAGCTGCGAAGCCAGCCCAGGCTCCACAGGTAGGCATGGGCGTTGTCGTCCGCTACCGCGAGGATGCGCCCGTTCTTGCTAAGTGCGAGGCGGGTACTGCCGTAGCTGCCCGGGTCGTAGAACGAGTGGATCAGCGCGCCGGTGGTCACGTTCCACACGCGGATGGCGGAGTCGTGGTTGTACTTGCCGCTCTCAGAGGTGGTGACGAGGACACTGCCGTCTGGGGTGAACGCTGCTCCCTCAACCTCGAGGTTGGCCGGGTCGCGAAAGGCCCTGACTACTCGGCTGGTGGCCAGGTTCCACAGGTAGGCATTCCCGTTGGTGTCGGAGACGGCGACCATCGCGGCGTCCGGGCTGAACGCGATTCCCGTCGCATCCTTGCCGCTGGGGTCATAGAGCGGGCCACTCACCAAGATGCCCGTCGCTACGTTCCACACGTATATAGACCCGTTGTTGGCTGCGCCCGCGAGTTCGTTGCCGTCTCGGCTGAACGCAAGGCCGCCGACGCCGTAGCCCGAACCGGGTGCGGTCGCCTGAAACTTCCTGGCCACCTTGAGGGTTGCCGCATTCAGCAGGTATACGGTGCCGTTGTTATCTGCGGCGGCGAGCAGCTTCCCGTCTGGGCTGAAGGCGATAGTGCCGACGCCTGCTCCTTGCGGATCGGTGAACGCGCCAATGGGCCTGGCTGGTGACGCGACGTTCCAAAGATAGACGCTGCCCTTGACGTAGTTCTTATTCGAGGTGCAATCGGCTACGGTCGTGCTGCTCGGATTGAACGCAACGTCCCAAACTGACTGCCGGTTTGGGCTATAAAGGCTCGTGATAAAACTGCTTGAAGCGATATTCCAGATGAAGGCGCCGCCATTGACGTCGGAGGCGGCGAGAGACGAGCCGTCTGGGCTAAACGCGACCGCGGAGACATCCACGCTCTTCGGGTTAGTGAAGACACGGTAGGGGGTGGCGGGGATGCCTGCTGCTTGCGCCGGCGGGGACGGGGAAGTGCTGGTGGAGGCCGCAGAGTGGGTGACTTCGGCTGCCGGGTTCGTATCACTACCTCCCCCGCGAGAAAACAATACGACGGCACCGGCTATCAGCGCGGCCACGATTGTCGCGGCGGCGGTTATCAGCGCTGCCGAAATGGTACGGTCAGACTGCGTTGACTTCTTGTCCGTATTTGAGCTATTTTGCGACATTTGCCCCTTGTTGATACACGTAGCCTATCGAGAGCATATCGCCTGCGATAGGGGCACTTATCCGCGATACGGACACCCTCCTCCTCGGCGCCCATACGAGCGCCCGCTACGGAGGCCGCGCTAGAGATTTCCTAGCTGCCAGGGGCGACACAGTGCGGCGTGCACAACTTGCAGCGTGCCGAACCAGCGCATATGCGTTGGTCAGTCTGGTAGGCAAAACCCACCTCTGAGCCGCTTTAATCGGCAGCTCTCTCATGCTCTGGGAAGGACATCACGCTGCGTTCGGTCCGCTACAAGCATCTCCGCGCGCGGAGCCGCCGTTTTGGCGTAAGGCATGGACGTGAGCGACGGCTGTTTCTGTCGCTCATAACTGGGAGTTCGGCGCGCACGTTTTCTGACGGCGAGCCTTGGCAACCCGGGCGCCACCTCGCGCCCGGGCCAGCGGCGTTGGGGCGCCGGGCATGGCCTGGGGGCCGCGCTATCGGCCGGGGGCCGGCGGGCGGGATGATGACGTGAGGAGATGAGTAATGCGAGTACTGATGATCGCGCCGCCGGGCGCGGGCAAGGGGACTCAGGGCGCGCTGATCGCCGGGCACTTCGACATCCCGCACATCGCGACCGGTGAACTGCTGCGCGATCACGTGGCGCGGCGGACCGCGCTCGGCCAGGCCGTCCAGACGAATCTGGACCGCGGCGAACTCGTGCCCGACCAGACCGTCCTGGACATGGTGCGGGAGGCGATGGTCGCCGCGAAGGCGGCCGGAGGCGGGTTTGTCCTGGATGGAATCCCGCGAAACATGTACCAGGCCCGGGCGACCTACCTGATCGGCCGCGAGCTCGAGATGACCGCGGATGTGGCGCTGCACCTGCAGGCCGACGATGGGGAACTCATGCGCCGGCTGCTCGCGCGCGCCGCGCTCGAGCATCGCTCCGACGACACGCCAGACGTCATTGCCCAGCGCCTGGCCCTCTACCATGAAGTGACGTCCCCCATCATCTCGTGGTACCGCGGCCGTGGAATCCTGGTCTCGGTGGACGCGATGCGATCCGCGCATCAGGTCGGCCGCGAGATTCTGGCCGCCCTCGAAGCGATGCGCCCGTTCCTGGACCATGTGCCCGGGCAGGCACGGCTCTCCGTTGACCTCACCGGCCTGGGGGACGCATTCGGCGCCACCGCCGGCACATCCGGCTGAGCCCTGTGGCCGGCCACCGGGGCTGGCCTCGGCCCGGCATGGCCGCTGCCGGATATCAGCCACGGCGGGACCTGCTCAGCGCCGCAGGAGAAACCGCCGGGCGGACACTCCACCAGGCTTGACGGCCGGTTCCACCTCGACATGGACAACCCGCCCCGGCCTCGCCAGGACGGCAATATAGACAAGCGATCGCCTGCCACCGCCAAATCCGGCGGAGCCGAGCGCATAGAACCGGCGATCGGTGCGCCGGATGCGGCGCCGCGGTCGCCTGAGGCCCGAATGCCTAGTCGGCGATCTAGCACATCGCAAATCGCGTCGGAGGCGATGTCGGCAGGCTCACCTCGAAGAACAGCGCGGCTTGGGGTCAAGCGTGCCCGGCTGGCGGCCGGCCGGCTTGCCGTCAGCCAATCCCCGCAGGCGTAGGCGAGAACCATCGGCATGCGCCGGGCAGCACCCGGTTGCAGTCCTCCCACGTGAGCCAACCCAGCCGGCTGGCAACTGAGGCGAAGTCTGTTTCGGTGCGGTGGGGATAGGTACATTATCCGCGGTTGCCCTTGGGTGGGATATTGCCGTGGGCACCAGGGCGAATCCAGCTGCTGTGGTGTCGGCCGCCTTTCTATGCGTTGCCGTCTGGCGATGGGTGGCGTTGCGCCGGGCACCTGGGGTTGTCCACACTGCTGGGGTGGACCATTTTGTCGGCCGCGTGAGCGAGCTGTCGGTCCTCGACGCCGAGATGCGGGCCGTGCTGGCCGGGCGGCCGCGGGTCGTCCTGGTTGAGGGTGAGGCGGGGATCGGCAAGTCCAGCCTGCTGTCGCGCTTTGTCTTCGGGCACGGCGATGTGTGCGTGCTGCGGGCTAGCTGCGACGAGGCGGAGATGTTCCTGGACTGGGGACTCGGCCAGAGCCGGCCGCATGGCCGGGCTTCGGCCTGCTCCTGCTGTTCACCGCCATCGTCGTGGCTGCGGCCAGCTACGCCCTCAACCGCAGAAACGCCTGAGGGCGGCGAGCACCGGTGTGCACATCTTCGTACTTGCCGCCGCCGGGCGTCGCGGACTGGCACGTCCGGGACGACCCGTACCCATCCCGTCAAGGAATCGGCATGATAGCCAGCAGCACACCATCCCAGCACGCCGCTTCCTCCGCTAGGCCTGCTGCATCGGACAACGCGGCGCCGGGCAGCGGGCGGCCAGGACCGGATGGGCTGGCCTTCTATGTGCCGCCCTCGCCGCTGGTCGCGGCGGCGGCCGGCCAGGACCGGATGGGCTGGCCTTCTATGTGCCGCCCTCGCCGCTGGTCGCGGCGGCGGCCGGCCAGGTGATCTGGTCACGGCAGCTGACCGGCGCGGCTGCCCTCCCCGGCGCCACCGAGAACCTGCTCGTCCTCTACCACTCCAGAACGCTGGCCGGGCAGGACACCGCGGTCTCCGGAACGATCTCGATCCCCCGGGCCAGCCGCCCGCCCGCGGCTGGCCGGTGCTCAGCTGGGCTCACGGGACCATCGGTGTCGCCGACATCTGCGCTCCGTCCCGCGACGCGCCCGGCCATCCCTCACACATCTACAACCAGCTCACCGACGCGACGCTGAACCAGTGGGTCAAGCGCGGCTGGGTCGTTACCAAGACGGACTATGAGGGCCTCGGCACCCCCGGCCGCCACCCGTACCTGGTGGGGGCCTCCGCGGCACGCGGCACCGTCGACATCCTGCGCGCCGCCCGCCAGCTCCATCTAGGCATCGGCAGGCGCTGGGCGGTGATGGGTCACTCCCAGGGCGGCCACGCCGCCCTGTTCACCGCCGCCCTGGCGGCGGCCTTAGCCCCGGATCTCGAGCTGATCGGGGCCGTGGCCATCGCCCCGGTCGGCGGCGCTCACGACATGATCGCCGGGCTCCGGGACATCCGCACGCCGGCCCCCGCGCTGGGCTTCCTCGCGCTGGTCCTGATCGGCGCCGCGGCCGCCGACCGCGCCGTGCGCCTGGACCAGATGCTCACCCCGGCCGCCCTGCGCCTGCTGGCCAGGGCCGAGACCGGCGGTATCGACGACCTCCTTGCCCCGGGCACGTGGCCACCGTTGTCGGCCGCCGACGTGTTCCGGCCCGGCGCCGATACCGGCCCATTGCTGAAGGTCCTGGCAGCCAATGACCCAGCAACGCTTCGGCTGCGCACACCGGCGCTGATCGTCCAGGCAACGACGACCCGATCGTGGCCCGATGCAGCACCGACCACATCGCGCGCTCCCTGTATGCAAGCGGCGCAATGCTCGCCTACCACAGGTATCACGGCAGCGGCCACTTCGACCTGATCGCGGCGGCGCACACCGAGGCCGCCCAGTGGATCGACACCCGGCTGGCCGAGACGCCACCACGGCAGGCCACCGGCGAACCCCGCCCAGATCGACAGCAAGGAGCCAGGCGCACCCCAGCCAGATCCCCTCGGTCTCAGCGCCCCATGTCAGATAAGCGCCCATTTCCGCCTGCCTGAGAATCGCGGCAGCGGACTCGAGCTCGGTAGCACCGCGGGTAAACAGATCCGGGAGATCAGCGCGCACCCCCCCCACGCGGGCCAATCTAGCGGTCAGCCGCTCCGACTCGGCGCTCGGCATCCTGGAGACGGGACACTCTGCGTAATCTGCCCTCGCCCTGGGCGAGATTCACAACGCCGCCGCTCTGCGCGGCTCGGTCTTGGGTTCTGGTGGGGCAGGGCGTCGCATGACAGGTCGTTAGGCTGGGGAGTAGCGGTTGTACGCGTTATCCGATAAGACGGCACCAAGCGCGGCGGTAACGTTCCCAGGGTCGCCGGCCCGGCGGCAAGCCAGGGACGTCAGGCGTTCTGGTTTGGCTCTGGGCGGCGATCGCGGGTCGGCAGGCACGCTGGACGCAATCTCGCGGCGGGATCGAGAGGTGCGATGTGGAGTTGAGGGCACGGGCCGGGCAGCCCGGCAGCTACCGGGTGCTGGATTGCGTGCGGGAGCAGGGCGGGGACTGGTGGCAGGTCACTGACCGGCATAGTGCTCGCGGTGACCGGGTGGCCGTGACCAGGCGACGGCGGCGGTGAGCGCCGCAGCCGTTCCGGCAGATCGCGGACATTCCGGCGGCGTGCACGGACGCCGCCGGTCAAGCTGGAGGACCTGGTGACACGACCGGGAGCGCGGCGGCCTGACCCGCGGGAGGCACTGGAGCTGCTGATGGAGGGAAACCAGCGCTGGGTGACCGGGCAGCTGGAGCATCCGCACCAGTCCGTCGAGCGCCGGCATGCCGTCGCCGCCCACCAGGATCCGCTGGCCCTGGTCTTTTCCTGCATCGATTCGCGTGTTCCGCCCGAGATTGTCTTCGACCGTGGCGTGGGGGATCTGTTCGTGTTCCGGACCGGCGCGGAGGCCATGGACAACCAGGTGGTGCTCGGCAGCGTCGAGTTCGGGCCGAACGGTTATGAGTCCTCCAGGCTGATCATCGTGCTCGGCCATGAGCGGTGCGGCGCGGTCATCGCCGCGATCGCGGCGATCCGGAGCGGGGAGCCGGCGCCTGGCCACATCCAGGCGGTGGTCGACGCGCTGCGTCCGGCCTACGACGCCGCGGTCAGGCTGCCCGGGGACCTGGTCGAGAACATGGTCAGGGCGCAGGTGCAGCTGGACGTGGCCGAACTGAAGGCCGATCCCCTGATCGCCGGGCTGATCGCTGATGATGGCCTGCTGGTCGTCGGCGGCCGGTATGACCTGACCTCCGGCGCGGTCGAGATCATCGCCTGACCAGGCCCGGGCCGCTTCCCGGGGCTGGCCGGCTTCTCCACCCGGCGGGCATGGAGTGAGGTGGGTAAGCGCCCCGGACACCCGGTCAGCCGCGAGTTCCGGCGCGTCTTCCGACTCCACCACGTTCCGTGACAGGCCCCTCCGGGCAGGTCGCACCCGAGCCGCCGATCTGGCGCCCAGAGCGGCCTCTGCGGTTTGCGGCGTCTGGCATGCATAGCTGGTCGATCTGGCGTCTCCTGATGTGGAGCGAGCGGAACGTGCGATTGGCGGATCACCTGATGTTGATGTTGAGCTCGCGAAGACGCGTGGCGATGTCGTCTACCCAGGCACTTGGCGACCGGCGATCTGCTAGCGGGATGCCGGCTTCGCTGCGCCACAGCACGTCGCCGAGGGCGTGGCGGACGTGCCAGGCCATGATCCGCTCCACGGACAGTGCACGGCCAGTCAGCCGCACGTAGTGACGGATTGTCGCGGTCAGCAGTTCGACGCCGGGACCCATGTCCGGGCCGGGGAAGCCGCGCAGCTCGTACTCCGGCTCGCCGAGCCCGGCGTTCTCGAAGTCGAGTACCACCAGCAGTTCAGCGGCGGACCAGACCTGGTTGTCGCCATGCAGGTCGCCATGCACGAACACCTGCGGGAAAGGGTAAGGCCGCGCCAGGATCTCATCTGCCCAGTCGCACCAGCGTCCGACGGAGTGCTGCTCCTCCCGCGTCACCAGCGCGCCAAAGCGTTCCCGCAGCGCCGCGGTGGTGGCCAGTGGATACCACGCGGGGACCGGGCCGATGACCGCCTCGGCGCGCCGCCGTATCTGGTCGCCGTGCAGTGCCGCCAGGAACCGCGCGAGCTGCCTGGCCGCATGATCGGGGCCGATCCCGTCCACGACCTTGAACAAGCTCATCCCGCGCACCCGCCTGGTGACCAGGATCAGCGGGCTGGTCCCGGCTGCAACAACCTCGGGCAGGCAGGGGACCGCCGGCTCGAGCGCGAGCGTCTCCAGGACCCGGATCTGGTGCAGCACGAATCGTGCCGCGGCCCGTGACCACGCGAATTTCACGATGTAGTCCTCGCCGAGAGCGGCGGTCGACATCTGCCACACCGGGTCGTCCCGGCCGGCCAGGCTGGCTATCGTCACCGGCAGCCCGGCCAGGTCAGGTGCGGCCACCCGCAGCGCGTCCGCGACGGCAGCGGGCGACGGCTCGCGGAGCCATCTCATCAAGCAGCCACCACGCCCGCGGCGATCAGATCAACACAGCGGCCGGCCCGGCTCCGGCGCTTCGCCAGTTCAACAGGCGGACAAGCCGCCCGGCCAACCGGCCAGGAACATCGCGGCTGACGGCAGTATCCCGGCGGGACATGGATCCGATCTTGGCAGACGATACGTTACCCGCGCCGCGCATAAGGGGCTGATACGCACTGGCGAGCATGCCAAGAGCCCGACTGCGGACCGGGAAAATAGTCGACGCTCCGGCGTACGCAGCCACCGCGCTCCGTCACGGACTGAAGTGTGCGCTGAGTACCGCTCGGCGCACGGGATCCGCTATGTACTGGGAGAGCCCCTTCAGTTCGGCCCGTTCGAGGCGCACTGAACAGGACCGTCCGTCGCGTTGCTACCTTCTGGCGAATGCGCAGCGAAGTTCGGCAGCCCGGAACAAACGCCGTCGGCAAGGCTCGCGTCGTGGCCCCGCAGGTCAGGCGGACCAGGCCAGCCTGACGCTACGGGCCGGGCGGAGCGCCGGACGCGGCCCCGGGCGCGTGCCCGCCACCAGGCCGAGCGCGAAGAGAGCGGGGGGCTGTTTGGTGTCCCCTCCGGGGGCACACGGGCCGTGGGCCGTCATGCCGGCCACGGCCCGTTTACTCCGGTGCCCAGGATGACCTCAGGAGGGCGCGGCAGGGCCCCGGATTGCCTGACCATGTGGCGGCCCGTCCACCGGTAGGTGTAGGTGCCGGTCCCGGCATCGCCTCCCGCGGCGCATGAGGTGTCCTTGTTCTTGTCGACCAGGTATACGACGGTGAACCGGTCGGCGCCGTCGGCGTGGACCGAGGTGACGCCGCCGATGCTGTACGGGGGAAGATCCCTGGTCCGGGTGATGAACCGGGTCTGGGCGAAGAAGTAGACGATGCCGGCGTAGCAGTCATCACCGGTCTGATAGCGCAACTCGACGGCATACAACCGCCCGCCGGCCCGGTCCGGCGTCGCGGCAACCGCGAACGAGCAGTGGTGCGGGCTCGGGGTGAACCCGGCGCAATTGCCGTGCACCCTGGCCACGTAGGCCTCGTCCGCCGCGATCTGGCGGTTACCGCCGCCGAGAAACAGGCTGGCCACAGCGGGGACCAGTGCGCAACAGCGAACAGTCAGCTTTCCCAGCACTTCTGGCTCCTCAACATCAGATCATCCATGCCGGTCGTGTGGGCAGGTCTTGCCGGCTGGAGACGCGGAAACCGGCCCGGCGGTTGCGGTCAGGATCATTAGTGGGAGGGGGGCGGGCCCCCCTCCCAGCCGCCCCCCCCGGTGCATGGCTGGGGCTGGTGAGCTCCGGGCCGGACAAGCCGGCCCTCGCGGTGCACGCTGGTGTCATGGCGAGCGTGGTGAACATCAACGACGTGCTGGCTGGGCATGTCAGCCTTGAGGTGGAGTGCGTGGACCGCCTGTATCTCAATGCGTATTGTCCGCTGCTTCAGGTCGGCGGCCAGGTGGTCCGGTTCCTGACCGGGCATCTGGGTCATCCGATTCCCTCACCTGCGCTGTTCCAGCAGATCGGCAACCGGTTCCGTCGTGAGGTGGATCGCTTCGCCGCGGCGGCTGGCGTCCCGGTGCTGCACTTGAAGAAGCCGGACCGGTCCCGCTGGGATGACCGCAAGCTGGACCACGTCCGCCCGCACCTGGACCGGGCTGCCCGCGAGCAGCACTTCGGGGTGGTGGCCATCGTGGTCGCCCAGGAGTTCCAGCGGGTGACCGGCGCGCGTAACCGCTCGCGCACGCCGGGGGTGGCCAGCTACGACTTCGTCAAGGAGGAACGGCGGGTCAACGCGTACTACTTCTATGTGCACGACCGCGAGTTCGGCGCCGGCTTCATCAAGATCTGCAGCTACTTCCCGTATCCGGCCAAAGTGTGGGTCAACGGCCACGAGTGGGCCAAGCGACAGGCCGCCCGGGCCGGGATCGCGTTCACCGAGCTGGCCAGCGGGTTCGCCTCGGCCAGCGACCCGGCCGGCCTGCAAGCCATCTGCGACCGGTTCGGGCCGCCTGACGTGCAGGCGTTCTTCGACCGGTGGATGAGGGTCATCCCGGCCCCGTTCACCCCGGCAGACCGGGCCGCCGGGTACTGGTGGGAGCTGTCGATGCGGCAGGTGGAGGTGTCGCGGACCCTGGTCTTCGACGACCCCCGCCGGGCCCGCGGCTTCTTCGAGGCGCTGGTCACCGACAACATCGGCATCGGCCGCCCGGACGAGATGGCCGCGGTGTTCGCCGCCCGCCCGCACACCAAGGGGCCGCACAAGACCAAGAGCCTGTACCGCACCCGGGTCTTCTCGCCGGGCACCGAGGTGAAGATGGACGTGGTCTTCAAGCACTCCCGGATCAAGCAGTACCTCAAGCAGGGCCGCGCCTACCGGATCGAGACCGTCATCAACAAGCCCGCCGACATTGCCGTCCCGTCCCGCCTGCAGCACCTGCCCGAGCTGGTCGCCAAGGCGCGGGCTATCAACCACCGCCTGCTTATGATCGAACGAGCCGGCCAGGGCTGTGCCATCGGGCCCGCGCTGTTCGAGCGCACCCACCAGCCCTGCAACCAGGAGGGCCAACGAACCGGAGCGCTGCGCTTCGGGGATCACCGCGCCATGGCCCTGGCCGGCGCCCTCTGCCTTGTCGTCCACGCCGCCACCGGCCTGACCAGCCGAAGCCTTCGCGGGCAGGTCGCCGGACTCCTCGGCACCGACTACACGGCCAGCCAGATGAGCTATGACCTGCGCCGGCTCCGCCTGCACGGGCTCATCGAGCGCATCCCCGGCACCCACACCTACACTGTCACCCCCGACGGCGTCCGCGTCGCCATCTTCTACACCAAGCTCCACCACCGCCTCCTCGGTCCCCTCCTCGCAGCCAGCCACCCGCCCGCACCACCCGAACTGCGCTCTGCCCTGGCGACCATCGACCGAGCCATCACCGACTACGTCACCACCGCACGACTGGGAAAGGCGGCCGCTTGAAACCCGTTACAAAATCACGGAACCGCAGGACCAAGAAGGCCTAGGGCGGGCCGGTCGGCTCGCATGGGCAGGCGGCCCGGCGAGCCGTCCCGAACGGCGGCCGCGGGTGAAGCCGCCTCTCATACCGATCCGCGGACCACAATGCGAACGGGCCCGCGGCAGCCTGGACCGGCACGCGACCTGCATCGTGGCCGCCTACGTCGCGGGTGCCGCCCGGTAACCCGCGAGGGCGCGGAAGGTCATGGCGTAATCGGTCACGGACCGCAGCCCCAACCCGAACGCGAACCGCCGTTCTGGACGGCCGTCAGTATCCTTGCGCTGATCAGTTCAGGCAGGCAGATCTGGTAGATCTGCGCGCGGAGGCCGCTTGGGGCAGTTTCTCGAATACCGCGACCTGGCTGTGGCTACGATGCGTGCGGCTTTGCTTCGAATTGGGAGCGCTGCAGGCGCGGGTGCTCGGGTCGGCTGCTTGCAGCTCTCGCACTGCCGGCTAGCACCGGGCGCCTTGTGAGCTGGACCTGCCGGTTGAATGGCGTGGGGCCAGGTCGAGATGCGCGCTTGTGGCGAGTTGCGGGTGGATTGCTGCCACCGGGGAGAGATCCGCGTTCGCGGTAGCGTGACTCTCGCCGCTTCGTACAATCAGTGCGCGGTCGTCCGTATGACATCTGGAGCGGGCAGGTGCTTGTCAATACCGATTATCTGGTCGTGGGAGCGGGTGCGACCGGTCTTGCGTTCGTCGATGCGCTGGCAGCGGCGGCGGATGTTGAGGTGACGCTGGTCGACCGCCAGCCCGCCCCGGGAGGCCATTGGCTGCACGCGTATCCGTTCATTCGCCTGCATACGCCTTCCGCGTACTACGGGGTTAACTCGCTCGCCCTCGGCGTTGACAGGATCGACCAGGCTGGCGAGAACGCCGGATACTACGAACGGGCAACCGGCAGCGAAGTCCGCGAGTACTTCGCCGAGGCGGCCGCGCGGCTTGCGCAGACGGGGCGGGTCCGGTTGCTCACCGGCCATGAGCACCTGGGCGGCGGAAGTAACGGCGAGCATGTCAAAGACTTGAGCACGGGGGAGCTTCACGACGTCGTAGTGCGTCGCAAAATCGTCGACGCTCGCTATCTCGAGACGTCGATCCCCGCCACTCACGCCCGCCCGTTCGATGTGGCACCAGGCGCACGGGTAATACCTGTCAACGACTTGCCGGAGACAGCGGGATCGGCCCCCTCCTATGCCGTGCTGGGGGCCGGCAAGACGGCCGCGGACGCCTGCATCTGGCTTCTGGATAACGACGTTGAGCCAGACCGGATTCGGTGGATCCGGCCCCGTGACGCGTGGTTTTATGACCGCCGCCACTTTCAGCCGCTGGACCAGGTGGGCGCAATCATGGAGGGGCTATCCCTCGACGCCGAGGCTGGCGCCAGTGCGGCGAGCATCGATGACCTCTTCGAGCGGCTCGAGGCCGCAGGGCGGCTCGTGCGCATCGACCCCTCGCGGCCGGCAACGATGTACCGCGGCACGATGCTCAGTGCCCGCGAACTGGAGGCCGTGCGGCAGATCGAAGACGTCGTCAGGCTCGGCCGAGTGCGACGGATCGAGGCCGGCCGAATCGTGCTTGAGCGCGGGGAAACCGAAACCGGCCCGGACGTCCTCCACGTGGACTGCACCGCCCTAGGCTTGAACAACGCCCCCGCCACGGCCATCTTCCAGCCCGGCCGGATCGTGCTCCAGCAGGTGCGATTCCTCTCACCCACTTTCAACGCTGCGCTCGTCGGCTTCGTCGAGGCCAACCGCGACGACGACGCGGACAAGAACCGGCTCTGCCCACCCAACCCCTACCCGAGCACCATCGAGGACTGGCCTCGCATAATGAGCCGCACGTGGCGCACGGAGGGGCGATGGTTGAGCGAGCCCGACGTCTCGGCGTGGGTGGCCGCCAGTCGGCTCAACCTTCTGCAGGCGCTTCCCGATCACGCCGCCGAGCCGTCCGTGCAGTCGGCGGTCAAACGCTTTCTCACGCACGTCAATGCGGCAATCGAGCGGCTCAAGCAGTTCGGCGAACCGAGCAATTGAGCATCAATGCGGACTACCCATAACCGGCGGATCTGTCCACTTGACCTGGCTAGCGAGACAGTCATTAGCGGAGTACCGAGTCGGCAGGGAGGATGTGGATGCGGTTCGGCCCTGCTTCCGTGGTTTTGCGTGGTTCGGGCTTAGGGTCGGCCTGGGACCTGGCCTGGCCTGCGTATCGGCTGACGCCGGTCTGGGTTGTCCTTCGTGACCGGCTCGTCGCCTGGGTCCCGGTCTTCAGGCACCCACCGGCGCTGCCGGTCCGATCTGCCCGGCCTGGGCAAGAGGCCGGGGTTTCACGGGTCGGGCGGCCAGCGGGTGCGTGCCATCCCTCAAACAGAGAAAAAGGGACGGCAATGACCATCGTAGAAGACACACGCTGCTATCACCGGCGGGGTGGACACCCACGCCGAGATGCACGTCGCCGCCGCGCTCGATCCCGTCGGCGGGCTGCTCGGGACGCGGGAGTTCCCGGCGACCGCGGCCGGGTACGCCGATCTGCTCGAGCTGGCTGAGCGGGTTCGGGGACTGTGCCCTGGTCGGCGTCGAGGGCACCGGCAGCTATGGCGCCGGGCTGGCCCGGTATCTGGCGGCGTCCGGTGTCCGGGTGGTGGAGGTCGACCGGGCGGACCGGCAGGACCGGCGGCGCAAGGGCAAGTCCGACCCGCTGGACGCGGTCAGCGCGGCCCGCGCCGCGCAGTCGGGGCGAGCGGCCGGGTGAGCCGAAGGGCCGGGACGGGGCGGTGGAGGCGATCCGCGCGCTGATGGCCGCCAGGCGCAGCGCCCGCGGCGAGCGGACCCAGGCCATCAACCAGGCCAGGGCGCTGATCGTGACCGGCCCCGATGACCTGCGGGACCGGTTCGCCGGGCCACCGCGGCCGCGCTGGCGGAGGGGATAGCGGCGCTGCGGCCCCGCCCCGGCGACGCCGCCGAGTACGCGGTCCGCATCGCGCTGCGGGAGCTCGGCCGGCGCGTGGAGTTCCTCGACGGCGCAGATCGAGCGGCTCGATGACCTCATCGTCCCGCTCGTGGCCGCCCGCGCCCCCGGCCTGCTCAGCCTTTACGGCGTCGGCCCCGACACCGCCGCCATGCTGCTGATCGCGGCCGGGGACCGTCCGGAGCGGCTGCGCAGCGAGGCCGCCTGGGCGCACCTGTGCGGCGTCGCTCCGATCCCCGCGTCCTCGGGCAAGGTCCGGCGCCACCGGCTCAACCGCGGCGGGAACCGGGAGGCCAACCATGCCCTGTGGCGGATCGTGATCACCCGGATGAGCGCCCACCCCGCCACCCGCGCCTACGTCGAGCGGCGCACCGCGGAGGGCCTGTCCAAGAAGGAGATCATCCGCTGCCTGAAGCGGTACGTCGCCCGCGAGGTCTACCACCACCTGCGCCCGGCGGCTGACGCCAAGCCCCCGGGGCGGCCTGGCCCGCGAATCGGCTGCCGCAGACGGTGCTGGCCTTCGAACGATCCGCCGGCCGCCCCGGGCCCCCATCTCCCCAGCTGCTGACCCCGTGACCTGATAAGAGCCTGCCCTCCGCCAGGAGCGGCCCATCCCTGTCGTGTCCGCTCCCAGCCAGCAAGCCAACCTGACCGAATTCCCAGCGAAAGAAGGCCTTGACAAGCATAGGAGCATCGATCTGAAATTGCTTGAGCCAAGGACAATTCGTTCGCTGGTAACGTTACGTGACCAGGTAGCGGCGTTTTTCATCGCGGCGGGCTGTCCGGCGGTGGCCGGGCCTTTTGCCGGGCCGGAAGTGACGTTGGGCCCTGTGCGCCCGCGGCCTGCCGTGGCAGCCTGCAGCGGTGGTTGCTGAATTGACGGCTCGCGGTCATCTGGGACGGGAAGCGCCGGGCGGTATGGGCGGGGACACGCTTGAGGCCTGGGCGAAGGCTACCGGGCGCAGCCGGGCCGCCAGCCCCGGCTGCGGCGGCCTGCGGTTCGCGTTTTACGGGCGGGTCTCGACCGAGGACTGGCAGGACCCGGTGACGTCGCGGGCGAGGCAGCGAGACCAGGCTGCGGCGCTAGTGGCCGGGCACGGGCGGATTGCGGCCGAGTTCTTCGATGCCGGCTACAGCCGGACATTGG
This sequence comes from uncultured Actinomycetes bacterium, assembly GCA_963795795.1. Taxonomy (GTDB): domain Bacteria; phylum Actinomycetota; class Actinomycetes; order Streptosporangiales; family Streptosporangiaceae; genus Palsa-504. The sequence goes on from CAWCJS010000022.1 coordinate 31,110, forward strand.
CCTGGGCGCGCCGCCCGCAGGCCGCGGCCCTGGTCGCGGCGCTGGCCGACCCGGACCGCGGGTGGGACGCGATCGTGATCGGGGAATACGAGCGGGCCTTCTACGGTGCCCAGTACGCCTCGATGGCGCCGTTGTTCGAGCACTACGGCATCCAGCTGTGGACGCCGGAGGTGGGCGGCCGGGTCGACTGACACGCCGAGGACCACGAGCAGACCATGCTGGCACTGGGATTGTCGTCCAGGCGGGAAATCGCCCGGACCCGGATCCGGGTCCGGACCGCGATGGCCACCCAAACCCGCGAGCAGGGCCGTTACCTGGGCGGCCGTCCGCCGTACGGCTACCGGCTGGCCGACGCCGGGCCGCACCCGAACAAGGTCTATGCCTCCTGGGGGCGGCGGGCGCACCGGCTGGAGCTGGACCCGGACACCGCGTCGGTGGTGGCGTGGATGTTCGCCCAGCGGCTGGCCGGGCACAGCGTGGCGCGGATCACCCGGGCCCTGAACGACGCCGGGGTCCCGTGCCCATCGGCCGCCGACCCCAAGCGGAACCCGCACCGCACCGGCACGGCCTGGACGCTCCGCACGGTGGCGGCGATCCTGGCGAACCCGCGGTATACCGGGCGGCAGGTGTGGAACCGGCAGCGCACCGACTTCGATCTGGTCGACCCGGCCAACACCGGGCTCGGGCACCGCCAGGTGCAGCGGTGGAACCTGCCGACCGGGTGGGTGATCTCCGCCCGCCCGGCGCACCCGGCGATCATCAGCGAGGCCGATTACATCGCCGCCCAGCAGGCCAGCGCCCCGCGCGGCCCGGCGGGCCCGGCCACGCGGCGGTGCCTACTGGCCGGGCTGCTGGCCTGCGGAACCTGCGGGCGGCGGCTGGAATCGGCCTGGTCCAACGGCAAGCCCGCCTACCGGTGCCGCCACGGGTACACCAGCGCCACCGGCCCCAACCCGGGCCGGCCGGCGAACCTTCACGTACGCGAGGACCAGATCCTGCCCCGGCTGGCCGCCCTGGCCATTCTGCGCGCCGACGGCAGTCATTCCCTTGTGGGCGGAGAACAGACCAGTGCCGAGATCACGCCGCCTGCTCAGGCCGCCGACCTGATCGACCATCTGCGGATCTCCGACATCACGCTCATCTACGACCCGGCCACGCGGACCCTGCGGGACGGCACCAGGAATTCTCAGACCGTCACCGTCGGCTAGAAACCAACAGCATCAAAGACCAGGAAGGAAGGGAACAACCAGGCACAGCACCCGCGCAACCGAAGGCCGGGCTTGGGTGACGATCCGGCGTGCCCGAAAACACGCGCTTATGGGGAATTAACGTGTCCGAGGCATTCCGCGACGTGTTCGCTGTTCGGTCCGCCACCTGGCCTGTGCATCGTTGGGGCGGTAGGTGCAGGGCATTTGCTTCCGCGCCGCTGACTACCCGCCGCGGCCCAGCCATCGGCTGACCACATGCGGAACTGCCGCCTGGTTGTGCAACGAGGCCTGGGACCTCAGCCACCATGTCCGCTGATGGCTGGTCGTGGCGCGGCTTAGCCGGTGAGCAGCAGGTTTTCTTCTTGCTCGGCGTCCTCATCACCGACGATGACGTGGAACCGTACTCCCATTGCGTTCCCGAGCCTGCGCAGGGTCTCGAGGTCAGGCACGCCGCCGCCCAACTCGATGCGCGATAGGGCAGGCTGGCTGATTCCGGCTCGGTCTGCTACTTCCTTCTGGGTGAGAGTCCGGCTCCTGCGGATGGCGCGAAGCTGGTCGCCCAGTCGCAGGTCTCGGCCGGCCTGCTCGTACTCGGGGTGCTCCACGACGTCACCAGTCTCCGCGAGGCGCTTGGCCTGGAGGGTCTTCCATCGGCTGTGCCCGGCCATCAGGCGTTCCTTTCGAAGAGGCGGGTGATCGTCATGTCGTGTTCTGCCTGGCAGGTCTTCTTAGTCCGGACGGCTCGGTCCACATCGGCTTTCTGAACACCCTCACGGGTTTTCCGGAAGACGGTAAGCAGGATGATTACCTGGCCCCCGGGTTTCCAGAAGCTGATCCGCCACGTAGTGCGATCGAGCGCGACCCGCAGTTCGTAAACGTCATCGGCATCTTGCAGTTTCTTGACGTGATCGCCATCCGGCACAGCGCCGGTGACAAGATAGTCGTCTACATTCCGCATGACCCGCTGGTAGTGGCCGTATGGCAGATCGAGCAACCATGCCTCCACCTCCGGCTCCAGGCCGATCTCGTGCATCACATCAATGATGTATACCATTAATGGTAAGTCAGGTCAGCCTGAATCAGAAGACCTGGATGTCGTGAAGTCTCAGGTCTACTGCTCCCGACCGGTTCCCCTGGCCCCGCGCACCTCGCCTGGAGCCCAGCGAGTCGTCAACCTAGCTGCGGCGCGATTTCGCGGGCGAAGTCCGGCGCGCGCTAGGCGACGAAGGCGCGGATGCCTTCCGCCGCCTCGCCGTCCGCGAACAGTCCCTGCTCCGGCAGCGCCTCGTAGCGGAGCCCCTCGTCCGGCGGCAGCTCGAAGGCGGCATTGACCGCCCCGGCGCCGACGAAGACCGCGGCGTCCGGCGATCGCCGGACCCGGTCCAGCACGCCCGCGAGCCCGGCGCGGAAGTCGCGGAACGACAAGACCTCCGGCGCTGCCGCCGCTAAAGCGTACGCCATTGCGTACACGCACCCGGTGACACTCCGTGCCCGCCCAATGGCTGACATGCGCGAAAGCTCCGCCTGTTCGGTCGCCTGGGACGTGACGGCGTCATGTGTGATGGTGCAGATCCGGGTGATTTGTGGGTCGGTGTCGCGGCTGCCAGGTCGGGGTGTTCCTGGTGTATGCGTCGGTCGGCCGCGAGCTGTACCTGCCGCAGTCCTGGACCAAGGACCGGGACCGGTGCCGCGGAGCGGGCATCCCCGGCGACATAGAGTTCGCCACCAAGCCGCGGCAGGCCCGGGCGATGATCAGCCTGGCCATCGAGGCCGGGGTGCCGTTCGCCTGGGTTCACCGCCGGCACTTGCTGGCCGGGCTCACCAGGGCTGGACGCGAGCCCAGAGGTCGTTGAAGGAGATTCTGTCATAGAACGCGGTGCCGTCAATGACCTTGCCGCCAGCGAGCTTAGCTGATCGGCCTGGCTCTTGGCCCGGGAGATGAGCTCGTCCAGGTACCCGGCGTCGGCAGCGCGTCGGCGTCCGCCTGGGCCCGCAGCGTACGTTAGCCGTCGCCTTACCCCTCGACGCCCAGCTGGAGCAGCTCCGGTTCTTCCAGGTCGCTCAGCGGTGAGCGGGCTTGGCCAGCCTGTGATGTAACGCCGCCGTCCGGCCAGGACTGCGGGTCAGCGGCCAAGCGCCCGCTTGAGCTGGGCTTTTTTCATCGACGAACGGCCCTTGATGTTGCGGCTGCGGGCCTCGGCATAAAGCTGCGCATAGGTCGGACCCCCAGCGCCGCTGTGCGAGCGTAGCCCGCCGCGCCGGGACGAAGACATGTCCTGTGTTGACGTGCGGCTCGCCGTCTTGGCCTCGCCTGACCGGGCGCGTTCCTTGTTCACCGTGCGCGCCGCGATCTCCTCCGCCCGCTTGGTGCTCTCGCCGCGCTGCTTGGCGCTGTCCTTGATGTGTTCGTATTGCCGTTCCCGCTTCGGGCTAGACCCTCTGGGCATTTCAGCCACCTTCCGTCACGGATGCTCGCACTTGACCCCGGCGCTGCTCGCCATGGCTGGCGCCTCTACCCAGGGCACCCTGGTCCATTCCAAGGCCGATGAAGTCGGGCCGGGACAGCAGACGGCTTGGACGATGACTTCGCCCGCGGCGGCGGTGAGGGTCAGCCGGTCTCCGGGCTGCCAGCCCGGCGCGCTTGTCATGGCCCGGTCAGCGACCCCGGCCGCCCCCGTGCGGCCGGTGACCGGATCCGGCAGGGGCACGCTGGTCATGAATGCGTCCTCAGCTGTGTCACCGGTTAGTCGGCCCGCCGGTCTGCAAGCTCAGTCGGCGGATGGGACTCGCTGGCGTTGCCGCCGAGTTCGGGTGCGCCGATTTGCTCGGCTAACAGGGGTGCCGGGACGCGGTTAACCCGCGTTCGGGTGGGCAGGAAGGCGGCCTTCCGCACACGCACGGCAAGCAAGGAGGACAAGTGACAGACGTGTTCACCGTCCTGGCCACGGACCACCAGGAAGTCAAGGACATGCTGGCCGAACTGGAGAAGGGTCCGGCCAGGGCTACCGGGGCCGGCGAAGACCAGCTCGCGCTACGCAAGAAGATGACCGAACAGCTCATCATCGAGGAGTCCAAGCACGAGGCGCTGGAGGAAATGTACTTCTGGCCCGCCGTGCGCGAGCACCTCGCGGCCGGCGACACACTGGCCGACGCGGCGACCGAGCAGGAACAAGCCGCCAAGCAGGTGCTCGCCGAGCTGGACAAGCTCCAGGCCGGCGACGCGGAATTCGAGCCGCTGCTCGCCAAGTTCATCATCGACGCGCGCGAGCACATCGCCTTCGAGGAGACGCAGGTGTGGCCCGGGCTGCGCGCTGCCCTAAGCGCCGAGAAGGCCGCCGAACTGGGCACCAAGATCACCGAGGGCAAGAAGGCAGCGCCTACCCGGCCGCACCCGCACACGCCTCCCTCGCCCGGGGTGCTCAAGGCGGCCGGCCCTGCGGTCGCCGCGGCGGACAAGGCGCGCGACGCGGTGACGGGCCGGGGCGCCGACTAGCTCCCCCTGTCGCGGGCCTGCCGGGACACGGCTCGCCAGCCTCCGGCCTGCACTACGACTGCAGGCTGGAGGCTGGCGGAGGCGCTGACCGGTATCAGCGCGCAGCCCCCAACGCGCGTGACCGGACGGCCGTGCCGCCGGATTCCCCAAACCCACATCAGCCGCGGGAAAGGACATGCCAATGGCCAGCCAGCCGCTGCAGGGCCGTAAGGTCGCCATCCTGCTCGCCCCTGCGGGCAGCGAGCAGATCGAGTTCACCGAGCCGAGGAAGGCGGTACAGGACGCCGGCGCTGAGGTCGACGTGATCGGCGCCGAGCCCGGCGAGGTCCGCACCTACAACCATGACCTCGAGCCGGGTGAGACATTCACTGTCGACAAGACCTTCGACCAGGTTTCCGCCGACGACTACGACGCCCTGATCGTGCCCGGCGGCACGGTGGGCGCGGACAAGCTCCGCGGTGACGGCGGCGCGGTGCGCCTGGTCCGCGGCTTCTTCCAGGCTGGCAAGCCGGCCGGGGTGATCTGCCACGGCCCGTGGACGCTGGTCGAGGCCGGCGTGGTCCGCGGCCGCACCCTGACCTCCTGGCCGACCCTGGCCACGGACATCCGGAACGCCGGCGGCATCTGGGTCGACCAGGAGGTGGTCACCGACCAGGGCCTGGTGACCAGCCGGGGACCCGGCGACCTGCCCGCCTTCTGCGCCAAGATCGTCGAGGAGTTCGCCGAGGGCAAGCACGCGGCACAGGCCCGCAGTGCGTAGCCACGATCCGGAGGGCCGCGGTGACGCCGGATTCGCCCGGCTCACGGTACGACCGGGTCCGGCGAGCGCGGTCCGGGAAGCCGAGGTCCGTTGGGTCGACGGTCTTCAACGGACGCCGGACGGACCCGTGGTGCTACGGTCCGGCCGGCGTCATGGCCGGGTACCGTCCGCCAGCAAGCTCAGCTGGTGCTGGATGGCGTCCGGTGTCAGCGCCTGCCTGCCGCCGGGATGGCCGAGGGTGGCTCCGGCCGCGGCGACCGCCAGCCTGGCGGCGCACTGCGGGCTGCCGTCCTGCGCGAGGGCCGTGATCAGGGCGGCCGTGAACGCGTCACCGGCTCCGGTGGTGTCTGCGACCGGGGTGTCCGTCAGCGGCAGGAACACACAGTCCCCTGGCCATGCGATAAGGTTGCCGACGCCATCGACGGCCAGCGCCACCAGGGACGGACCCTGGCGGAGCAGGTCAGCCGCTACCTTCCCGGCTTGCGCGGCGGTGGAGACGGCGCAACCGGCGAGCAATCCGGTTTCCCTCACTGGGCATCGGCACGGAGCACGTCGGCCATGGCCAGCAGCGCGGCCCAGTGGGCATCGGCGGGCGCGCCATCCAGCACCACCTTGCACCCGGCCCGGTGCGCGCCGGTGACGGCGGCGAATGCCGCTGCGGGCGGCTGCTGCAGCTGCACGCTGACCCAGCCGCCGGGCAGGAACAACTGCCGGCAGGTGCTGACGTCGTGCTCGGTGAGGAGCATCTCGGCCGGGATGTCCTCCAGATACCGCCACTGCCCGGTGGCGTCGACGATGTCGATGATAAGCGCGGTGCGCGCGCCAGGCCGGTGGATCACCGCTGAGGTGTCCACCCGGTCGCGGTCTGCCTGGGCCAGCAGGCGCTGGCCGACCTGATCCTCGCCGACGCCGCCCGCCAGCGCGGGCCGCATCCCCAACTTGGCCAGGGCCACCGCCTGATTGGCGCCCTTGCCGCCGAGCATCTCCCGGCGCTGGTAGACATCGGCCGACCGGCCGGGGCCGGGCACCGAATCCACGACGAGGACCAGATCACGGGCGATCTGGCCGAACACGATGACGTCAGGTCCCTGGCCGGGCTGCGCCGGACTGGTCCGCACGTCGCCCAGCTGGCCGGTTCCGTTGCCGCTCATAGGCCGTTTACTTGCTGCGCGGGGCAAGATCAAACATCAAGGAAGGCGCAGGTCTGGTGGATAGGTATGGACCGCGCAGCTACCGGCGCGGCATCCCCCCGCCGCGCTGGTGCGCAGGTAGCCAGTGTTCTGGTCATCGGAAACGACCGTGCCCTGCTGGGTGGTCAGCCGCCGGCCAGTGCCGGTCGCGATCTGGTGCGTCTCGCCGCCGTGACCGCGCTCGACCCGCTGGTCGCCGTACTGCACCGCCTTGCGGCGGCCCTCGTCGTTGCTGGTTGCCACAGACCCTCCCGGATGCCGCTCGGAACCGGCCGGCGCCGCTCAGGTAGCAGACCGGTGAGTTGCCCGCTTTACCCTCCGCCGCCGGGTTGACACCCGCGAGCGGTGCCGAGATCTACCGGTTTCCCGGTCGGCGGCCGGGCAACGCGATGCCCCTGCCCAAGGAAGGAACCATGCACATGACCGCTGGACAGACCGGCTACACCGATGCGACCTACGACCTCATCGCCGTGCGGTACCACGCGCTCAAGGCAGCGATTACGCCCAGCATGCCCGTGAGGCCGAAAACGCCGGACTGGACGACATCGCGCAGTTCTTCCGCGACCCCATGAAGGAAGACAGCACCCGCGCCGCCCGGGGCGCACGAGCTGGTCAAGAACATCACAGGCACCGAGCAAGCCGACCCGGCGGCGTAGTAACCGTCCGGCAGCTACCGTCCGGCCGTAGCGGGTCCGGACCGTAACACCACGGCCCGTTCGGCATAATTTAGCCTTTTTTGCCGAACGGCCCGTGGTACCCGCTGCCGGCCGGTGCGAGCGCCCGAGGGCTGGCGCGGCCGGATCGGATCAGTCACCGCGCCCCGGTTGCCGCGTCGCGCGCCTTGTCCGCCGCGGCCATGATCGGCCCGGCCGCCTTGAGCGCGCTGCCCTTTACTTGCTGTCTGCTTCGACGAGGCGTTCGATAAGCTCGTCGACATTACCCGTCTTGGGTAGCTCTCGTTTGGCCAGCTGGTCGCTCAGCTCGGCCTTGGTCAGGCCTTCGTAGCGTTCGCGGGCCCTCTTGTGAGCCCGTCTGGCCTGCTCGCGCTCGGCCTGGCGGGTCTGACGCATCAGCTCCTTCTCGGCCTGCTCAGCCTTCTCGGCTTGCCTGCGGGCGGCCTGCTCGACCTTCTCGGCCTGTTCGCGCTCGGCCTGGCGGACCCGACGTGCCAGCTCCCTCTGGGCCTGCTCGGCCTGCTCGGCCTGTTCCAGTGCTGCCTGCTCGGCCTGCTCAGCCTGTTCACGCACGGCGTTACCGGCCGCCTCGGCCTTTTCGCGCACTAGGTCACCGGCCGACTCGGCCTTCTCGCGGACCACGCCGGACAGCGTGCCCACCGCCTCTGCGCATCTGACGGCGAGGTGACGGTTGATGTCTACCATCCGCTGCACCAGCTCGAAGTAGCGTTCGACTGCCGGGACCAGGTCGACCTGCGGCAGCCCGGGGACTAGGTCCGTCACCGTCCGCGCGCCCTGCGTCCAGAAGTCGGCGGTCTTTTCCGCAGCATTGCGTGCGCGGCCTGCCGCGGACTTGTACTGGCTGGTCGTACCGGTCATGTGCATCCTCCATAAGGCCCGAGTACAGATATGCAACCGCGGCCGGTCGGGCGCCGACCGCTGATGGCTCGTGATGAGAGATGGCGCATGGGCATTGAGGGGGTAAGTGTGCTCAGCCCGTGCTGTATACATCAGAATGTGGCGCCCAGTCCGCCGTCGGCGGGGAGGCGACGTATTGCTGGTCAGGCGATGACGGCATCGATCGTCTTTTTCAGCGCGCTGGGCTGGGCAGGCGACCTGGGCGCTTTCTTCCGGGCCTGCTCGAGTTTGGCCCCGAGTTCCTGAAGCTGTTTGCGGCTGAGGCCGGCCCGCACTTTGGGGAACCAGTCCTGCTCTTCCTCTTCGATATGGTGAGTGACGTTCTCGATCAGCACCGTGGCCTTGGCATCGAAGCGCTCGGCCCCGGCCGGCATGCCGGCTAGCTCCATGCACAGGACGTCGGCCACGTGATGTTCTTCGTAGGACTCCAGCACGTCTTCCTTGAGGTCGGGAAGCAACGCGCATACCTCGGGATACATCACCTCATTCTCGATATAGGTGTGTACCGTGAGCAGGACGATGATCTGCCCGACGATCGCTTCTTTTTTCTTGACCGCCTTGTCCCCGGCAGCTTGGAACTTGCGGAACAGGCCCCGGATTTCCTTGTGATCGGCCTTCAGTACCACGATTGCGTCTGATGACATACTGCTCCTCTCGGCTCGCTGAGACTTGCGCGGCTACCCGACGGGCCCGCCAACAAACGCATCAGCGGATACATGCCAGGGACTGCCATTAGCTGCTGGCCTGAGGAAGCTCGCCGGCCACGCATCCACCGGGCACCCGTCCGATCACCTCGATCTGCGCATCCGCGTTCGTCCAGGGCCGAGAACTGGTCGGTGACGCCGATCGCCGCGCACCCCGTGCGAGGGGAAGAACCCCGCCGCGATCAGGAACGGTACCTGACGCGGCCGCCCGCCCTACGGGTACCGGCTGGCCGACGCCGGGCCGCACCCGAACAAGGCCCACGCCGCCTGGGACGTCAGGCGCACAAGCTGGAACCGGACCCGGCGACGGCACCGGTGGTGCAGTGGATGTTCGCGCAGCGGCTGGCCGGGCACAGCGTCGCCCGGAGCACCCCTGGGACGCCGGACGGCTGGCCGCCCATCAGCGCGAGCGGCTGCGTGCCCTGCTGGCCTGCGCGATCGGGGGCTCCCCGTTTCATGCCTGGCGCCTGGCTGGGATCGACCCTGGGCGTTTCGAGCTCGATGACCTGGCCGACCTGCCGCTGGATGCGGAGATTCGCGGGGTCCGGGAGCCTCACACGGTCTGGACCCGCGCCGGAACCCTGCGAGCTTGCAATAGCTTGCGGATGTCGCCGGGATCGCTGGTCAAGACGAGGTCGGCGTGCGCTGTCAGCAGCGCTACGTGCGCGTCGACGATATCTGCGGAGCCTGACAGCGCGAGTAGTTCGCCGATGCGCTTGCCGTCGTCCTTGCCAAGTGCCTCGATGCCGACGCCGGCCAGCACCCGGGCGAGGTTGGCCTGCTTGCGCCCGTCCCGCCAGACTTGGCCAACCACGGCGGAACTGACCCGGATCGGCGTTCCCTGCTGCTGGAGCACCCGCAGTTGGGCGCCGATCAGGCGGTTCCGGCGATCAACCGCCACCAGGGCACCCGCGTCCAGGACCGCCTTCACGCCACATCCGAACGCGGCGCAAGCCCGAGCCGGGACGCCGCTTCATCCAGCTCCGCCTGGGTGAACGAGCCGTCCTGCGCCTCCCATTGGTCCAGAGCAGCGCCGAGGAGCTCATTGCGCAGCTTGTCGGCCGCCGCGTCGGTAAGCCACGTCGACACGCTAGTGCCCTGCCGGGCCGCGGCCTGCCGGACGCCCTCTCCGACCTCGGGCGGCATGGTCACGGAAAACCTGTCTACCTGTGCCATACATACGATCATATCACACATGAGCGTATGCTAAGTATTTGATAGTAGGCAGGGCGCACTTTAGGGCCCGGCTCCAGGGCCGCGACCGAGGGTATCTCTCAGTAGCCTGCACAGCACGCACATCCCCTTGACGAAATTCCCGCGAGAAAGATGCCGCTCCGGAAATGGCGGGGCTGGGATACGCCTGGGGTTTGGCGGGAGACCGGTGGGCACATCGGCTACGACGTCGGGCTCACGGCATGCCCGATGCTGCCCCGGGCCTAGCTGGCTTGCGGCGTGATCTGCTGGGCAGGAGAGAGGCCATGAGGCTTCTGAATAGGCTCCGGAGCCGGGTCCGGATCAGCCGCGGCCGGGCCAAGCGGGGGATCGGCGGGGTCGCCGGGAACCGTCGGCTGCGGGCTGAGGGGCTGGCCGACTCGGTCGGCGCGGGCGCGCGGCAGTTCGGCGAGGACGTCAGGAGTGGCCTCAGGAAGGCGGGCCGGGGCATCGAGCGGGCGTTTGGCCGCTAGCCTCGGTTTGCGTGACCCGGCCGCGGAACCGAGCTGCCCTAAGCGCATGGTCATGGGCCCGTGCGGCGGGGTCCGGTCTGACGGCGGCTGTGAGGTCGGCCCGCAGCCGTGTGTGTTCCCGGTCCCGGTGGCCTGGCCCGATCCGGTGCCGCCGGTACCGCTGGAGGCCGTGCCGCTGATCCTGACCGACTTCAGCTCTGAGCCGTATTCGGTGTCGGCCCACGCCGCGGTGGCGGGCGTCCTGGCCCCGGTCAGTGACGCTGTGCTGGTCGGCGAGCACCAGGGCCGGCCCGACTTCCCGCCCGTGCATCTGGCCTCGATCTTGCAGCAGGCCGGGGCGCGGCCGTGGATCACCCTGTCCTGCCGGGACCGGAACAGGGTGGTGCTGGAGCAGGAACTGCGCGGCCTTCGCGAGCTGGGGGTAGACGCGGTGCTGTGCGTGACCGGCGATGCCCGCGCCTACAACGTCCGGCCGGACGTGACCCAGGTCTTCGACCTGGACGGGCCGCGGCTGGCCGCGCTGGCCGCCTCGACCGGGATGCCGGCCGCCGTCCCGGAGACGCCCGCCGCGCCGCCCCGGCACCTGCGGCCTTTCCGGCTGGCCCAGAAGCAGCGCGCCGGGGCGGCGGTCGCCGTGCTCAACCATGACACCGTGGCCTCGGTGGCTGGCTTCATGGCGGCCGCCGCGCGGGCCGGGGTCACGATCCCGGTCATCGCCGCGGTGGCCATCTTCACCGATCCCGCCTCTGCCTCGGCGCTGTCGGGGCTGCCCGGCTTGGAGCTGGATCCGGCCGTGGTGCGTGCGGTGCTGGAGGACCCTGACCCGATCGCGGCGGGTATCGCGGCTGCGGCCCGGCAGGCCGGGGCCCTGCTGGCCATCCCGGGCGTGGCCGGGGTGAACATCTCCGGAAGGGCCTCGGCCCGTGGGCATGAGTTCGCCGCTCGGATCAAAGCGGAATTGGCCGCCCGGATCCGGGAAGGGGCCCCCACATGACTCGTAACATCGACGACCCGATGGAAGCCGAGTTCGACACCGTGGCCGAGTGGACTGCCCAGGTGGCCGCCGACCTCGGCCCGGAGTACTACATCCCGGCCGCGTGCCGCGGAAGCGGCCAGCCTGCGATCCTGGACTGGCTGCTCGAGCGCCTCGGGCCGCGACCCGGTGAGGTGATGATCGACGTCGGCGCGGGCCTGGGCGGACCCGCCGCCTACGCTGCGCGTCGGAGCGGCGTGCAGCCCCTCCTGGCCGAACCCGAGCCGGATGCGTGCCGCGCGGCGGTCCGACTCTTCGGCGCCCCGGTCCTCCAGGCCGACGCGACCGCCCTGCCGTTCGGCGACGCGACCGCCGACCTGGCCTGGTGCCTGGGCGTGCTGTGCACCGCGCCCGGCATCGCCGCCCAGCGGGCGATGCTCGGCCAGCTCCGCCGCGTCATGCGCCCCGGCGGACGGATAGGCCTGCTGGTCTACCTGGCCGAGGCAGCCAAGCTGGACAACCCCCCGCAGGGCAACCACTTCCCGTCCAGCGGCCAGCTGCATGACCTGTTCGGCCACGCCGGCCTGGAGGCAGTGGATGTGGCCGACTTCCGCGACATCACCCAGCCGCCGGACTGGGCCGACCGGGTCGAGGCCGTAGAGCGCGAACTGCACCGCCGGTACGGGCGGAGACCCGAGCTGACGACGGCTGACGAACAGAGCCGCCGGATCGGCCACCTGCTGAGCTCCGGCCAGCTCACCTCCCAGGTCATCCTGCTCCGGGCGGCTTCGCCGGACCCCTAGGACAACCGGACCGCCTGCACCTGTGCGGTCAGCGCGACCGGCCCCTCCCGCGCCCGGACAGGGGCCAGCCCGTCGCCCCGACGCCCCGGTCGCCGCAGCGGCTCGCTTTAGCTGGGAGGGGGTCCAGGCCTTGGCGGAGATGCGCGAAGTGTCACAGCCCGAACATGGGACGGCAATCGGCGAACCCGATGACTCTGAGTCGGTCCGTGGCCGCGACTGCCATTTCTGGCGAGTTAGGCGCAGCCGGTCGGAGACCGCCACTTCGCCGCCGCGGGCGTCTCGTGAAAACCATCAGGGTTCGTGCGTCCTCAGCTCGGACTGGCGACAAAGCTGTCAACGGCGCTCGAATTCAGTCGCCGCCGACAAAAGTCACCGCGGGGCAAAAGGCTCGCACTGATAGCGCAACTCCGAGCCGGGGAACGTGGCTGCGACGAGCCGTGCGAGCGTGCCCTTGCCGATCGGGCGCGCTCCGTTGATGACCACCACACGGGTCGTCAAAGGCCAGGCCAGGTGGCGGCAAGATCAGTGAGCGTCTGATAAATCGTTGTGCTGGGCGCCGCGGCCGGTCATCAGGGCGATCATGGCCCACGAGATCATGGCTCGTTGCCGTGATCCTGACGCCAGCCCAGGCTGGCTCGTGACCCGGGGGATCTACCGGGCCGGACGCCTGCCGGGCCTGCGCCGCATCCGCAGGGCGGCCAAGATGAGAGCGGCCAGGAACACGCCGATGCCGATGAACAGCAGGTACAGCAGGCCCTTCACGGCCACGCCTGCGATCCCCAGCGCGATCGCGGCAATCACCAGCAGCAAGAAAAGAGCGATCATCCGTCCTCCATTTCGCTCGGTTGCTCAGCGGCGGGCCAGCAGCCGCTCGCCGCTAGCGCCCTGCTGGTATGCCAGGCCGTAGTGCTTGAAGATCGCCTCTTCATCGCCTGCAGGCAGCTCGCCGTCCGTGCCGATCGACGGTGCGTCCCTCACCTGTTTCCTGTCGTAGGCGACCTTGAGGTATCCCGGACCCACGGTCGCTCCGTTCAAGGGCACGAATACGAGCCGGTGCCGGGTCGGCAGTCCGACCTGGACCGTGCCAAACGACGGCAGGTCGGTACTGGTGTCGACGTAGACGGCCTCCAGCTCCCCGATTTTGTGACCCTCGGCGTCAACCACGTCGTGACCGCGCCATTCCCGGATGCTGGCAATCTCGAACACGCTGGCCTTCCTCCTTATGCAGCGCCGCACTTGCCGGTCTGCCTACCCCGGCATAAGCGTCGCATGCACAGCTCGCGGCCTGGCATGGTGACATCGCCTGGGCGCGACGCGAGCACGCAGGAGGTTCCGGCGACACAGCGCCACGGCAAGCCCGGTCACCGCCCGGAGCAGGGCGCCGCTCCCGCCTGGCCCTGCGCGGGCCGGGAACCCGGGTCGTCCACGACCGATCCGGCCCAGCCGCAGCCCATCGGCAGCATGGCAGCCGGGTGACCGGGAATGGCTGTGCCGGCGTAGATCACCGGCCACGCTAGCCCAGCTAGTGATCGTCTCGCGTTGGGGCGGACTCCGTGGCGGTCACGCCGAGCTTGGTCAAGCTGCGGTAATCGGTCTGCACCCGCTCCTCGGGCCAGCCGCCCGTTGTACCTGAACGTGTTGATCACTTCCCGCTCGGCGGGCTGGCCGGTGGGCTCGACGGGGCCGGTGGGCGAGGATGCGAAGGCGCCGGTGAAGTCGCCAGCGAACGTGCTGCGCGCGCCAGGAATCTGCCGTCGACGATGATGTGCTCACGGACCATTTCGCAGGTCGCTGGAGACGGCGCGCGACGAGGCGAAGTACCCGCGGAGCTCGTCGAAGCCCAGGTCGCCGCCGGGCCCGAGGGACGGCGCGGGGGAAGCAGTATCAGGTCGTGGTCGCACAGGATGACCTCGACTCGGGCGCCCGGCGGGTCCAGGCGGAGCGCGCCGGGCTTCGGCGGGAATGGTGATGGTTCCGTTGCACGGCCGGACGGCGATCCTGGTTTCAGGATGGCAGACGGGGTAACTGATGCTGCCGGAAGTTCTCTCCCGATGGTGAGACGGTTCGCCAGCTATGTGCGGAGGCAGGTGATACCGGGCCGTGGTCCGGACACATGCACAGGCCCGTTCAGCGCTTGGGAGGCGGACGGGTAAAGGACGGTGACAGGCGATGAGCAGCGGCACGCTGGCCATGCGAGTCCGGCGCGAGCCGGGCGGGATCGCGGTCATCACCGTGACCGGAGAGGTCGATATCGCTACCGTGGCCGGACTGCGTGAGCGGCTGTTCACGCTGGCGGACACCAGCCGCTCCGTCATCGTCGACCTCGACCAGGTTTCCTTCATCGATGCTGCCGGACTCGGCGCGCTGGTTGGCGCTGCTCATCGGGCTGACATTCACGGCGCCAGCCTGCAGGTGGTCTGCGACCGGCCGCAGACCCGGGAGTTGTTCCGCCTAGCCGGGCTGGACCGTCGGCTCCTCCTCGCCCGGACCCGAGCCGAAGCGCTCCAGGCGCTGCGGACGGCTGCGAATCTCCGGTCCCGCGGCGGTGAAGCAGCGGTGTAACGATACGATCTCCGTTCAGGTTGACGGGGGAGAGCGATTGGCAGTGTGGTCTGCCGCCGCTTCGCGGATGCTGGGATAAACCGGGGAGCTGGGCGTCTAGGTCAACGAGGTCCAGTATGGGTCGGACCTGGCCCGGCCGGACAGCGAGCGACAGCTCGCCGTGCCTGGCGGCAAGGGCGCGGGCGCTGATCACGCCGCGGACTTCCGGCGACGGCACACAAGGTGGCCCCAGGCTCTCATTCACTCGGCCCGGCGCTCGAGGGTATCCGGTCCGCCGCCGGACCGGGATCAGGATTGCCTGGCCGGGTGGTTGCGATGCAGTTCGGCGGCGATGGTGTGGCTCAGCTCGTGCCAGCTCTGCTCGAACTTGGCGAGGCCTTCGCGCTCGAGTCGTGCGGTGACGTCGTCGAAGTCGACGCCGACGGTTGCCAGCTGATCCAGGACGCGGCGCGCATCGTCGTATCGGCCCCTGATGGTGTTGCCGGTCACCTCGCCATGGTCGGCGAAGGCTGCCAGGGTGGTTCCGGGCATGGTGTTGACCGTGCCGGCGGCGACGAGTTCGGTCACGTACATGGTGTCGGGATAGGCGTCGTTCTTGACGCCGGTGGAGGCCCACAGCGGGCGCTGCGGCTGAGCTCCGAGCCCAGCCAGCTGCTGCCATCGCTGGCTGGCGATGACTTCCTCATAAGCCTGGTAGGCCAGGCGGGCGTTGGCGATAGCCGCCTTCCCCTTGAGCTGGATGGCCTGGCTGGTCGCTATCTGGTCGAGCCGGGTGTCGACCTCGGAGTCCACCCGGGAGATGAAGAAGGAGGCGACAGAGCGGATGGCGGCAAGGTCCCGGCCGGCAGCAGCGGCTTGTTCCAGGCCGCTGAGGTAGGCGTCCATGACAGCGCGGTACCGGGCCAGGGCGAAGATCAGGGTCACGTTGACGCTGATTCCCTCGCCGGTGACCTGCGTGATAGCGCGGAGACCTTCCGGGGTGGCCGGGATCTTCACGAACATGTTGTCGCGGTCCACTGCGGACCGCAGGGCGCGGGCCATGTCCGCGGTGGCGGCGGCGTCGCGGGCAAGCCGGGGGTCGACCTCGATGGAGACGCGCCCGTCTTTTGCGGCGGTCTGCTGGTACACCGGGGCAAGGACGTCGCAGGCGGCGCGGACGTCATCGGTGGTGACCGTAAAGATGGCAGTCTCCGTGCTGGCACCCAGCTCGGCCAGGTGACTCAGCTGGCCGTCATACCGGTCGCCCTTGGCCAGGGCTGAGGCGAAGATCGTGGGGTTGGTCGTCACGCCGACGACGTGCCGGCCGGTGATGAGCAACTGGAGCTCGCCGCTGGCGAGCAGCTCACGGGAAAGGTCGTCCAGCCATACCGCCACGCCCTGGGCGGACAGCTCGGCCAGCGGGTCATGGCGGGTGTCACCGGTCATGTTCGGACCCTCCGGATCGTGCAGGGCGGTCGGCGGTGCCGCCGGCGGCCGGGGCAAAGGTGGCGGGGTAGCCATCGGAGACACGGCGCCCTGCTGGGTGGTGAGCCTTGGGGCACTGCCGACCGCTACCTGGTCGGTCTCCCCCCGTGACCGCGCTCGATCTGCTGATCGCCGTACTCCACCGCCTGCTGGGCGGCTGCCTTCTTTACCGCCCGCTGGCCGGTTGCCTTCGCGCAATGATGGACTCCCGGGCTATCGGTTCTGTTTGGTGCCGCCTGCTCCTACCCCGGTCCACGGCCTTAAACGAATCCGGATTAACGACTGCGCGCTGAGTAGCGAGCCCGCATTACCGCTGGTCAAGACAAGACGAGATCGCCCCGTCCTACATGTTCTTCGCCAGCGGGCAGCTGTCCAGCTACCACTCAGGCGAGGTTCTCGCCCCCATGGGCGGGGATACCCTCCCCGGCTGACCTCGTAACCGCGCTCCGTCGCCCACTGCCTGGTCGGTACAGCCCCTTTGCTTTCCCCTCATGTCCAGTGACCCTAACTACGCTCAGCTCCTCGCCAGACGGAGTAATAAGAGGGGCCGAGCCAACCGCGGGACTCCGTGTCCGTGCTAGCGGTACGACGCTTCCGCCACCGCAGCGCCGGTGGTGACAGCAGCAACCCGAAGCTTCATGTTCTTCCCCCTGCAGGCATGGCGGGATCTGCTATCACGCCTGCTCGCCGCCGTTGCCGAGCAGGCTTATGTCCAGGACGGCCAGCAGGTCTGCCGGGCCGCTGTAAACCTCGGCCGCCCCGGCCGAGGTGAGCTCGTCGCGGCTGACGCCGCCGCTCAGCACGCCGATGCACCGCACCCCGGCCTTCCGGCAGGCCTGCACGTCCCAGACTGTGTCACCGGTGAACACCGCCTCCGCGGCCGACACGCCGACCTTGGCCAGCGCAGCCTCGACCAGGTCCGGTGCGGGCTTGCTGGACTCGACGTCCCCGGCGAAGGTGGCCGCGTCGATCGCGTCCTCCGCGTCTAGGGCCGCGCGCAGCACGCTGAACTCGGGCTCGTCCGCCGAGCTGGCTAGCACGACCGCGAGGCCGCGGCGCTTGCATGCGCGCAGCAGGTCGGCTGCGCCCGGCAGCGGCCGCAGCCGGGACCAGTACACGGAATACAGGGCGCTGTGCGCCGCGCGGACCTCCGCGTCGGCGTCCTCATCCCGGTCGGCCGGGAGCAGCTTGTCCAGCATCTGGTCCGAGCCCATGCCGATCGCGCGGTGGATCTGCGCCATCTGCACCTCAAACCCGGCCTGGGCGAACGCCTCCCACCAGGTCACCGCGTGCAAGTAATTCGTATCGACGAGGGTGCCGTCCACATCGAACATCGCTGCCACCGGCCGCTTTCCGTTCTGCTCCACCATGGCGACGCCTGCTACCCCCTTCTCCGGACGGTCAAACGGACCGTCGGAGTTCCAGACGGACCGGGCGTAATGCGGGCTATGTTCCACCGGTGGTCGGGTCTGTCTTCCCCCGTTGTTTTCATGACCGCCGGCTACCCGGCAGGCTGCGGCGTACACGCCAGCCATGCAGCCGGGCTGCTCGCGGAATCCGGGGCCGCCTCTCCCGCAACGCCGGGAAGGATCCGGGGCGGTACCCGTTCTGCGGCGGGAGCCGCTGGCCGAGCGCGATGACCGCAACCTCGCGGAGCTAATCCAGGAACTGCGGGTCGTCAGCCTAGGCGTGCAGGTGCCGTCTGTTTCCTGCTGTCGCTGCCCGTTCACCACCAGGTTCAACCACCTCGGCAGCGGTCAGCGCGGCCTCTACCCGGCCAGCCTCGTGCTATCCGCCGCGCGGTCATGGCCTGCGCGCTCACCAGCCTCTGGTTCGTCCTGCCGCTGACCCGAGGCGAGGGAAAGTTAGCCACCCACCAGCTTGCGGGCCGCAGCCGCGATGTGGTCTGCGTCGATCCCGGCCCAGGCGAGCAGTTCCTCGCCTGTTCCTGATCCCGGCATCTCGCTGACCGCGAGGCGGGTGAGGTGGAGGTTCTGCTGTCCTGCAGCTAGCAGCGCGTCCGCGACGGCCGAGCCGAGCCCGCCCTCAGGGTGGTGGTCCTCGGCGACCACGATCCGCCCGCCGGTCTTTGCCGCGGCCGCGGCCAGTGTCTCGATGTCCACCGGCTTGACGCTGTAACAGTCGATGACCCGCGCGGCGATGCCCTCCTCGTGCAGAATCTGGGCGGCGTGTAGCGCCTCGTGCAGTGTCACCCCCGCGCCGACCAGGGTGACCTGGTCGTTTTCTCCCGACCGGACCAGCTTGGACCCGCCGACCGGGAACGGTTCGCCCGGTGGGTAGAGCCCTGGGTAGCTGCCGCGGGTGGTGCGCATGTAGCTGATGCCCGGCGTGCCGGCCATCGCCTCTACCAGCGCCACGGTGCTGGTGCCATCACTCGGGTACAGCACTGTCGATCCGTGCACGGCCCGCATCATCGCCAGGTCTTCCAGCGCCATCTGCGATGGGCCATCCGCGCCGATCTCCACACCCGCGTGCGATCCGGCCAGCCGCAAGTCCACGCCGGAGATCGCGCCCATCCGGATGAAGTCGTAAGCACGGGTGAAGAAGGCCGCGAAGGTGGACGCGAACGTACGGTAGCCGCGGACGGCGATTCCGGTCGCGGCTGCCACCAGTTGTTGTTCTGCGATGAACATCTCGAAATAGCGGTCGGGGTAGGCCTGCGCGAACTCGAAGGCGTACGTCGAATTGCTGACCTCGCCATCCAGCACCACGATCCGGTCGTCGCGCGCGCCCAGGGCGACGAGCGCGTCGCCGTAAGCCTTCCTGGTGGCGACCTTCTCGCCGACCTCATACTGCGGGGGTGCCGGGTCCGGCCTGGCGTCCGTGCTGGGCTGCTGTGGGATGACCGTCGTGGGCTTCCTCGGCACCGGGCCGGGACCGGCCGGTTCCGGGAGCGGGCCGCGAAGCACGAGGTTGCGCACACCGCCGAGTTCGGCGATCGCCCGCTCGGCCATGTCGGGCGGGAACGGCTTGCCGTGCCAGCCGTCCTTGTTCTCCACTTCGGAGAACCCCCGGCCCTTGATGGTCTTGGCCAGGATCACCGTGGGCTGGCTGCCGGCCGCCGCGGCGGTCATCGCCTGGTCGATGGCGGCCAGGTCGTGCCCGTCGACGGTCAGCACCCGGGCGCCGAACCCCTCCATCCGGCGCTGGTACACCTCGAGGTTCCAGCCCAGATCGGTCTGGCCGCGCTGGCCGAGCCGGTTGATGTCGGCGATCACGGTCAGGTTGGACAGCTCGTAGTACGAGGCCTTGTCGAAGGCCTCCCAGACCGAACCCTCGGCGAGCTCACTGTCTCCGCACAGCGCCCAGACCCGGTAGGGGAGCCGCTCCAGGTACTTGCCTGCCAGCGCGACTCCCACACCGTCGGGCAGTCCCTGCCCCAGCGAGCCGGTGGCGACATCGACCCACGGCAGTATCGGGGTGGGATGGCCCTCCAGCCGCTGGCCGAATCGCCGGTAGCCGTTAAGCAGCTCATCCTCGGAGACGACCCCGGCAGCCTTGAACACCGAGTACAGCAGCGGGGACGCGTGGCCCTTGGAGAAAATCAGGTGGTCGTTGACCGGCAGGTGCGGCTGGTCCCAGTCATAACGCAGGTGCCGGGTCATGAGCACCGCCAGCAGGTCGGCCGCGGACATGCTCGATGTGGGATGACCGGACCCGGCGCTGGTCGAAGAGCGAACCGAGTCGACCCGCAACTGCGCGGCCAGTTCCGCGACCCTGTTGAGACCGGTCACGGTGGCATGTTCGGTCGTGCTCATTGCAGACTCCCGTCATTTGCCCTAGATCGGCCATAATCCCCAGCCGACCCACCTTCGCCCCTGCCCGCCCAGAATCGGCCTACACCTGCCCAGCTCAGGTGGCTTGGCGTGCCTGCGGTTGACCTTTCGTATGCCTGGCCCCAGCGCCGGGCCGCCAGCAGGCGCGTGTCCGCCGTGTCGGCCGCCACCCAGCCACTGCAAGTTCATCGGCTACACAGACGAGGCTGCACCGCTGTCCGAGGCGGCGGACTGCTCGCCTGCGGCGTGTGCGGGCAGCGGACGGAGTCAGCCTGGTCAACGGCAGGGCCGCGTACCAGCAGTCCTGCCATGCGCGTCGTCGTTTATGTGTTCCGGTGCCGGGTAACCGATGACCCCGCCGCCCTGGTGGGCCGTCGCCGTTTCCGATCGTGAGGGAGTGCTGGGGTGGAGCTCGTTCGCAGCGATCTGGCCGGGCCGGGTATCCGCCGCAGGCGCTGTGGCCGCGGATTCATTTACCTGGGACCGGACGCGGGAGCGGTGAGGGATCCGGCGACGCTCGCCCGGATCAAGTCCCTGGTCATCCCGCCCGCCTGGGAGGGCGTGTGGATCTGCGCCGAGCCAGGCGGCCACATCCAGGCTGTCGGGACCGATGCGGCCGGGCGGCGCCAGTACCGGTATCACGACCTGTGGCGCGAGCAGCGTGACCGGGACAAGCACGACCGGGTGCTGGAGTTCGGAGCGTGCCTGCCGCGCCTGCGCACGGTCGTCTGCCGTCACCTGGAGGCCCGTGGCCTGGGCAGGGACCGGGTGCTCGCCGCCGCGATCCGGCTGATCGACCTGGGGTTCTTCCGTCCTGGCGGTGAGGAGTACGCGGAGGAGAACGGGACGTTCGGGCTGGCCACCATCAGGAAGGAACACGTCATGGTGACCAAGGGCCAGCTCGTGTTCGAGTACACCGCTAAGGGTGCCAAGCACCGTGAGCAGGCCATCGCGGAGGACCAGGTGTGCGCCGCGGTGCGCAGCCTTAGACGGCGCCGTGGCGGGGGCGAGCAGCTTCTGGTCTACCGGAGCGGCCCGCGCTGGCACGACGTGACCGCCGCGGACATCAACAGCTACCTGGGCGAGATCACCGGGGGCGATTACACCGCCAAGGATTTCCGTACCTGGCACGCGACCGTGCTGGCTGCTGTGGGGCTGGCCGTGTCGGAGGCAGCTGCCGCCACCAGCGAGGCCGCCCGCAAGCGGGCCGTCGCCCGTGTCGTGCAGGAGGTCGCCGAATACCTCGGTAACACCCCCGCCGTGGCGCGGGCTTCCTACATCGACCCGCGCGTGATCGAGCTCTACCAGGACGGCACCACGATCGCGTCGGTGCTCGGCGATCTCGGCAAGGACACCGAGTTCGGTGACCTGGCCACCCGGGGCCGGGCGGAAGCCGCCGTGCTGAAGCTGCTGAGCCATAGTGCTGGGCATCAGCGTCAGCGCGGCGGTCGATTCTCGCCAGCGAAGGCGGCCCGGGCGGCCCGGCGTGTAAGGAACCGGGTCTCGGGTAACGGGCGCCAATGACGCGTTACGGATACTTCCTGTCCTGTGAGGAATACGACCCGGCCAGCCTGGTCCGTCAGGCGGTGCTCGCGGAGCAGGCTGGGTTCGAGGCGCTGTGGATCTCTGATCACTTTCATCCCTGGCTGGATGAGCAGGGCCATTCACCGTTCGTCTGGTCGGTCATCGGGGCCATATCGCAGGTCACCAGCCTGCCGGTTACTACGGCGGTGACCTGTCCCACGACCAGGATCCACCCGGCGATCATCGCGCAGGCGGCCGCGACCGCGAGCCTGCTGACCGGCGGGAAGTTCACCCTCGGCGTGGGCACCGGCGAGGCGCTGAACGAGCACATCACCGGCGCGAAATGGCCCGCCGCGGCCGAACGCCGGGACATGCTCACCGAAGCTGTCACGATCATCGCCCAGCTGTTCACCGGTGAGCAGCTCAGCCACCACGGCACGCACTACCGGGTGGACACGGCCCGGTTGTACTCGGTGCCGGACCAGCCTCCGCCCATCTACGTATCGGGATTCGGGGAGCATTCCGCCCGGCTCGCCGCGAAGATCGCCGAAGGTTACATTTGCATGGGCCCGCAAGCCGACCTAATCAAGCTGTGATCCGCGTCGACTTTTCCTTGCTCTGGCCCTGCTCGCGGCCGCCAGCGCGCTACGGCCCACCCTTCTTGCCACACGATGGACAGGGTGAAGAACAGGCTGGTAATGCCCGCGAAATTCAAGAGCAAGGCACTGACCGGCCAGAACGAGCGGTGGTGCGTCAGCCCGATCTTGAGGACGGTTCCCGTGACGGCGGTCCAGGCGGATCTCCCACCAGGCCACCACCCCCGCCACCGGGACGACCAGGCCGAGCAGCGCCCAGCTCCAAGCCGGCCAGCCGGATACCCGGCCGTCCACCAGCGGGATGAGCAGGAGCAGCAGCAGCACGACGAGCAGCAGGTTGCCAGCCAGATCAAGCCCGCGACTATTCGCCTTGCTTTCAGGCCGCTGCGGCGCTGCGCGTATTCGGCTGGCCCGCCTTGCTTGCCCGGTCCGACCTGGCCAAGGCCGCCGATTTCCCGAGGTGCACCGACGATATGCTCTTACCGTCAGCTCAGAGAATCTTTTCGAAAAAGTGTCCGAGGGGGGACTTGAACCCCCAGGAACCGGGGAAATTTCCCCGGTTCGGGGAAATCATGCAATAAGAGTAACACGAGCCGGGCCATCATTTCCAGCTATTCGGTGAAGTGTTCGCTGTTTGTGCCTCATCCTGGCCTGTGCATGGCCGAGGTGGCTGGTAAGGAGGGCTCTGGCACCATCGTCCCAGTCCCGCAAATTGTGATAAAACCATTGTCACCGAGTTGAACCCCCATGGCGCAAGAGGTCCCGCTGCCGGGCCCTGGCTAGCTGAGCGTAGTTAGCTTCTCGCTGAGTATTACGCGTCGGCCATATTTTTCCTGTTGACGCCAGGTGCGCCTGCGCGGATGTCCCATCTCGCCCACGCGGTGCGGGAGCTTTGTCTTCATCTGCCAGATGCCGTGGGGGTGGTCAAGCTGGACCGCAGGCAGACCGAGGCGAGGTCCGGGGAATTCATCAAAGCGCGGGAAGCCGCTCGCCTGCCGGATGATGCCGCCGGCTTCCGGGTGTGCGGTGAATTTGTCACCTGAGCGTGAGTGCGCCCACTGCGCCGGACATGGCGGTGTACTGCACTACTGTAATCGAGGTGACGAGCAACAGCGGCGTGAGCGCCCCCACTCCAGCCTCTCCCGAACGACGCGATTTCATCCGCGAGATCGTCGCCGCCGACGTGCGCGAGGGCAGAGTCTCGGAGGTCGTGACGCGCTTCCCGCCCGAGCCGAACGGATACCTCCACCTCGGCCACCCCAAGGCGATCGCGCTCAACTTCGGAATCGCCCAGGAGCTCGGCGGCCGCTGCCACTTGCGCTTCGACGACACCAACCCGATCGGGGAAGAGCAGGAGTACATCGACTCGATTCAAGAAGACATCCGCTGGCTCGGCTTCGACTGGGGCGAGCATCTCTACTTCGCCTCCGACTACTTCCACCAGCTCTACGACTGGGCCGTACACCTGATCAAGGCCGGCAAGGCCTACGTCGACGACCTGTCCGCCGACAGGATCCGGGAGCACCGCGGCACCCTCACAGAGCCGGGCAAGAACAGCCCGTGGCGCGACCGTTCGATCGATGAGAACCTCAACCTGTTCGAGCGCATGCGCGCAGGGGAGTTTCCAGACGGCGCCAGAGTGCTCAGGGCAAAGCTCGACATGGCCTCGCCCAACATCAACATGCGCGACCCGGTGCTCTATCGGATCCTGCACGCAACCCACCCGCGGACCGGCGATGAGTGGTGCATCTATCCGCTGTACGACTTCGCCCACGGCCAGTCGGACGCAATCGAGGGCATCACCCACTCCCTCTGCACGCTCGAGTTCGAGGATCACCGACCGCTCTACGACTGGCTGATCGAGAGCCTGCCGGTGCCTTCGCGCCCGCACCAATACGAGTTCGCCCGCCTCAACTTCACGTACACCGTGCTCTCGAAGCGCTTCCTACGGCGGCTTGTGAGCGAGGGCCACGTGCGAGGCTGGGACGATCCGCGCATGCCCACCCTCTCGGCCCTGCGCCGGCGCGGCTTCCCACCCGAGGGTCTGCGCAACTTCCTCGACATGGTCGGGCTGGGAGGCAGGGGCACGAGCGCCGCCGAAATCGAGATGCTCGAGCACGAGGTCAGGGACGTGCTGAACCGGAGGGCGCTGCGACGCTTCGCCGTCCTGCGCCCGCTCAGGCTCGTGATCGAGAACTACCCAGAGGGGCACGTCGAGGAGGTGGAGGCCGTCAACAACCCGGAGGATCCCTCGGCCGGGACACGCAAGGCGCCCTTCGCGCGCGAGCTCTGGATCGAACGCGACGACTTCATGGAGGACCCGCCAAGCAAGTTCTTCCGCCTCGCCCCCGGCCGCGAAGTGCGTTTGCGCTACGCCTACTTCGTGACCTGCACCAACGTGGTCAAGGACGCGAGCGGCGAGATCGTCGAGGTCCGCTGCGCCTACGATCCGGAGACGCGCGGCGGCGACGCCCCCGACGAGCGCCGGCCAAAGGCGACGCTGCACTGGCTCTCGTCCGAGCACGCCGTGCCCGCCCAAGTGCGTATCTATGACCGTCTGTTCACCCGCCCCGATCCCGGCGCTGACGGCGACCTCTACGCCGACCTCAACCCCAACTCGGAGACGGTGCTCCAGGAGTGCCTGGTCGAGCCTGCGCTCACCGAACTGCCCGTCGGTGAGACCGTGCAGTTCGAGCGCCTCGGCTACTTCTGCCCGGATCCCGACTCGACGCCCGGACGGCTCGTCTTCAACCGCACCCTCGGCCTCAGGGACACCTGGGCCAAGCTCCAGGCGCAGGCCGCCGGGCCATAACGACCTGCAGCAGCGCCGCGGCTCTTCAGGCCCCGGCGGTTCAGGGGGAAAACACTGGCGGGCAGGGCCCTCCGAACAGGCCGGCCTGGTGCCTCAGGCCGGGGCGGTGCTGCGTGACGGCCGGGTCATCCCACAAGGCAGGCACGCCGAGCTGATGGAACTCGACCCCCAAGTACGCCGAGCTCTACACCCTCCAGGCAGCCCAATACGGCTATCCGCGGGCGAGGCGGCTGGTCACGCCGGCCTCGCCGGCCACCCGCTAAGGTCCACCGGGACCTAGCGGTACAGATCACAGGGGGCAGGCCGTGCCCAGTCCGCCGGCCGGCACGGACAACTCCCAGTGATCAACACCATGACTCGCGCGCTCGCGTATCCGCCGTTCGGTATGGGCGCCTTCGTTTTGGCACCGTAATTGATGGCGGCGCCGATCTGGGTGATCTGCGCGGCGCGCCGACCGGGTATCTGGGGCTGGATTTGGGGTGCCTGTCGGGGATGAGGTCACTGAGTCCCTGTGGCTGCAGCCGCGAGGGCCCAGGCGGGGAAGACGTCTTTGTACAGGCGGTAGTCCAGGACGGCGGTCTGGAAGAAGATGCCGCTGGCCGCCTGGCGGGGCCATCCGCCGCCGGTGCCGTGCTGCTGGAGGCTCTCCAGGCAGCGCAGGGCGCGCCGGCCGCCGGGGTCGCCAGGGCCGGCGGTGCGCAGCAGGACGAGCAGGGCCCAGGCGGTCATGGCGGCCTGGCTGTCGGGGTGTTCGGCGTAGCGTCCGGTCAGGCAGCTGGTGTAGTGCTCGCCCCAGCCGCCGTCTGGTTTCTGGTGCCGACGCAGCCAGCTGACCGCGCCGGATATCGCCGGGTCGGAGGCGGGGACGCCGGCGGTGAGCAGGGCCTCGGTGACGAAGCAGGCGGCGTAGGTGAAGTTGATGCCCCAGCTGCCCTGGTAGCTGCCGTCGGTGCGCTGGCAGGAGCGCAGGTACCGGATGCCACGGCGGATGGCGTGATCGACCCGCCGCGGCTGGTAGCGGGGGTAGTCGTGCCGGAACCGGGCCAGCGCCGCGACGCAGGATGCGGTGGGTTCGGGGTGGGAGAAATCGGTCATGCAGCCGGCGTACATCTCGGTGGGGTTGAGCTTTTCCAGCAACCCGGGGCCGCGGGTGCGCTCGTACGTGCCGAACCCGTGGTCGGGGTTCTGCCGGGAGAGGATGAACTCGACCGCCTGATACAGCCGCGTGTCAGGCAGCCGCGGGCCGGTGCACTCGTGCAGGTCGGCCCGGCGGTGCACCATCAGCACTGCGGACAGCGCCTCGGCCGTGCAGTCTGAGACGGGCCACCGGTGGGCGCCGTCGGAAAACGACCAGCCCCCGAGGACCGCGTCACGGCCCTGCCGCAGTCGCTGCGGCAGCTCTTCGGTGGCCTGGGCCCCCGCCAGCCACCGGTAGGCCCGGCCGATCGCGGCACGGACCTGCGGCGTGGCAGGCGCGCACAGCAGCGCGCGCACGGCAAAGGCGGTATCCCAGGACGCGGAGCGGGCCCCGGCGATGCGAAGCCCGCCGTCCTGGTCCTCCCACCGCCACGCGTCCAGGCGGTCAACCGCCTGCCGGATAGCATCGCGCGGCGCGCCGGTGCAGGCCTGTGCCAGGCAGGCCAGCAGCGCGCTGACCGGGGACACGCCCTGCCCAGCCGATGCCTCCAGCTCAGCCGTCAGCCGGGCCAGGCAGCGCCGCACCGCGGCCGCGCGCAGCGCCCGCACCGGGTGACGCTCGTACCGCGCCAGCAGGTCCGCGGCCAGGCGCACCAGCGCCGACGGCCGCACGAACACGTCGGCGGCCGCCAGCTGCCTGCGGCAGGCGGCGAAGTCGATCAGCTCATACGGCCGGTCGTACAGCTCGGCGCGAAGCTCCCCGGTCAGCGGCCCGAGGTCGAACCTGGCCCGCTCGGCGTACAGGCACGACAGGCCGAAGTAGATCATCCGGGTGTGCACGTACAGCCGGTCCGGGTGGACCGGCACCCATCCAGGCAGCAATACCGTCTCCGGGACCAGCGGGTTGATGCCCTCGTATTCATACAGCCCCAGCATCGCCAGCCACATCCGTCCCCAGGACGGCAAGACCGTGACGCTGTCGGGCTGGGCCCGCAGCCAGCGCCGGGCAGCGCTCGTCACCGGATCATCCGCGGGCACGCCCATGACCCGCAACGCCACATAAGCCAGCACGGTCACGAACAACGACCCCGGCGCCTCGCCGTGCAGCGGCCACGACGCATCACCGCGCCGCGCCGCGTGGTAATGGCGCAAGATCTGGCCGCGGTCACGCTCCGGGAGCGGCCACCTGCCCGTCATCCGGCAGGCCAGCACGTACTGCGACAGCAGCATGGTGTTCCATGCCACCTCGCCTTCCCAGCAGCCCGGCGCGCCCTGCTGGTCCAGCAGGTTCGCGACCGCAGCGGCCAGCACCCCGCTAGCCGAACCTCGCTCAGGGCCGGTGTCGGCTTGATGATGCCTCACGCCAGCAAGCCGTCCGCCAGCAGCGCCTGCGCCGCCAGACCGGACCAAGCTGAGGCACCTGAGCAGAACATCACGGATGCCATTGTCCCGGCCGGCCAGGCCGGGCGCTACTGCGCTTCCCGGGCCGGTCCTGGCCCATACGCCGCGCGTGTAGCCGCCGTTCGGGGCGGCTGCCTGGACGCGGAGGGATCGCCCGCACCGGGCGCCGATCTGGCAAGTATGGGCGCCTGACCCGGCGGTGCTGGTCGGCGCGCGGGAGGTCGTCCAGCCCGATCTGGTGGGGGCTAAGGCGAGTCCGGCAGGCCCCGGCAGAAACTCAGGACGCCCAGGCCGGGCGGCGTTATGGTGCAAAGATACAAACAGATCAGCAGGGGAGGCAGTCATGACCGAGCACCCGAACGTCGAACTGACCCGCCGGGGCTATGACGCTTTTGCCAAGGGAGACCTGGCTGCGCTAGCGGAGTTGATCGCCGACGAGGTGACCTGGCACGTGCGAGGCGTGGGGCCGCTCAGCGGCGACTACCACGGGCGGGACGAGGTGTTCGCGTTCTTCGGCAGGCTGGCCGAGGAGACAGCGGGTACGTTCCGGCTTGACGTGCACGACGTGCTCGCCAACGACGAGCACGCCGTGGCGCTGTGCACGCTGTCGGCTTCCCGCGGGGCCAAGTCGGTCGAGACTTCGGTGGCCAACGTCAGCCATGTCCGCGACGGCAAGATCACCGAGTTCTGGGCCGCAACTACCGACCCGCAGGCGAGTATCGACTTCTGGTCCTGAGCAGGCAGCCGGGCCCTGGCCCCTACCCAGGTCACGGCCAACTGCCAATCGCCACGCCCGGCCGGGAGCACAGAATCCCGGCGCAGCCCGGCGCTGCAGCTACTGAGCGTGAAGCCCAGCTCCGCCGGACAGGCGCGCCGATCCGCCGTTATCTCCAGCCCGTTTTTGGGTGTCTTCGCTGTAAACGCGGCAGGTCCTGGGCTTCGGCGAGGACACGTTATCTGCAGCGGTGTCTTCGCGTAGCCGCTGTAACCGCCGCAGCACTCTCCTGGTCCACTCCAACGTGCTGGACGAGTTCGGCGGCGTGCGTCCCGAGCTCGCTGATCAGCTCCCGTCGGCGCTTGGGGCTGCCAGGCAGGGGACGGCTGCGGGCGAGCGGGCCAGCTGAGCGTTTCCGGATTACGGTCGTCGCTGCGAGCGTCCGGACCCGCGGCGGGCACAGGCTGTGCGCTGGTCGAAGGCACCGCGGCGGCGGCGGCCGCGTCCGCACGCACCGGACAGGCACCGAAGCTCTTGGCCAGCGGCTCGATACCGTCAGCCCGAATCGTCGGCCTGCGACCCGCTACGCTCCGTCGCGGCCAGTTCGCCCGCCGACCGCGCCTTCAGCGGGCGCACCACGCGAAGACGCGCCCGCCGGATGGCGATGACACCGGTGATGGCCCTTCTCGCTGCTGCGGCGGTGACATGTCTACGCCGCAGAAATGCCCGCCTACCAGGCATTATCTGCAAACGACTTCAGATAACCGCCGTTCGGTACGGCCGCCGAGCGGGGCCGGTGGGGCTTATCTGACGGGGCACGCAGATTAGGTGCATTCTGCGCCAGGCAGGCGGTGACCTCGGGTCGCCGTCAGGCGTCGCGTGACGAACGTCGGTAACCTGTGGAGTCGTCGGTATTCACGCTACGCGGCCGTGCTCAGAATGCGTTCGCGGCCGACTTCCACTCCCGGAGGCGCTGCGCGATGAGCTGGGCCCGCTCCTCCTCGCTCCCGCCGTCCAGCACCTGGAGGTCTGAGGGGTCGGCTCGAAGGTAGATTCCGGAGGTTCGGGCACTCAGCCCGGGGTCGCGATCGGACCGTGTCGTCCAGTACCCGGTGGCGCGGTCGGCAGTCTCCACCCTGATCTCGCCGGTGCCCTCGAGCTGCGGGGCATCTGGGTGCCGAGGGCGCTCGCCCTTCCAGTAGTAGAAGATGCTGGCCGGATCCCTGCGTCCCTTCGCAGCCTCGCTCCAGTAGCGGGCCGACAGGGTGCCGTCCTCCTGCCAGGACCGGCCGGTCACGTTCAGGCCATCGTCGCGGTCCCGCCAGATGCGCAGCAGGCTCACCGCCGACGGTTCAGCCTCGGTCCGCATGGTAAGCGAGAGCTGCCACCACAGCCCCTCAACGGGGCTGCGGCGGCCCTCGGTCTCGATCGCCTTGCGGAGCTTCTGGTTGATCGCGCGAACCTCCGCCGTGCTGGTGGCCGGGTCGTAGCGGACGGAGGTCAGCCCGAGCAGGTCGGTCGGCAGCTTCGAACCGTTGGCGTGGATGATGAACGTGCGCCGGATGCCGAGCGCGCCGCCGAACAGCCCTGCCTCGAACACGACGTTGTCGCGCGGCGACGCCTGGCCGGACTGGGACGCATCCGTCGTGGTCCAGTCGTCCTGGGCGAAGACGAACGCGGCGAAATCGACCTCCTGGGAGAGCTCGACGAGCCGGTCGAGGGTGGACCGCCCCGGGTTGAACGTGGTCGTCCAGGGCTCGACGTCGGTCACGTCCTCGAGCCCGCGCGTGATGGCTTGGAGCAGTTTGGCCTGCTTGCCCGACGACCCGAGGAAGATGCGCGGCTTGTTCATGCGCGATTCATGATGACGGACATGCCGCACACGCTACACCGGGGGCCGCGCGCGTGGTCTACTCAGCTGCACCTGCGGGCCGCGGCCCAGACCGCCCCGCCCGCCGCGGTCGAGCACAGGGATTTGTGCGCGCCCGAACGGTGACCGGCACCCTGCTGGGAAGAAGGCCCGAATCGGGTTGTCCGTGAGTCGAAGCCGGACCCCTCAGCTGGCCCGCACACCTTCAAGGGCGACGAGTGGGGGCGCCGATAACCGTCTGCCCGCTTGGCTCGTTCTGGATGCGAGCCGCCACTAATGGCAGGTTGTACGGCAGACGACACAGCCGCACGACTGTGCGATGTCCGCGTTACAGAAAGCTCGGTCGGGCGCCCGGCCTTCCTCGGCTCAACGGTCACCCGATGGTCTCGACGTCCGTTGCGGCATACTCGACCGCAAGCTCGACGATGGCGTTCGCCGGACCACGTCGCTTCGGGCTCCGAGTCGAACTCGCTCACCGACACGAGGGCCGACGCACCAGCCGACAAGTGCGACGCGCAGAATCAGATGATCTGCGTGTACCGCGCCAGCACACAGAACACTGCCAGAACAGTCAATAATCGGCGATCCGTAATTGTTCGAACTGATAACAATGTTCCGCTCGTCACGCTGCGCGTCCGCGAGGAGCGCTGACCGTCGTGTGACCCGCATCGTTAGGCCACGTCGGCGACCGGACCTGGCCTGTCCCAGCACGGGCTGATGTTTACCTGTGGACGGGAGTGGTAGCCGGGGTGCATGGTCACGACGGGCCGGGTGCGTCAGCAGGGGGAGATAGCTCCTGCGCTGGCGATGGGCCGGCCGGTCGGCGGATCTGCCGCGGGCCGGGGCGGGGACGTGCTGGCGTCGTGGGCGGAGGGCCTCGCCGGCCGGGCGGGGAAGCCGGGCCGCAGATGCTTGCGGTTCGCGTTTTACGGGCGGGTCTCGACCGAGGACTGGCAGGA
Source organism: uncultured Actinomycetes bacterium (assembly GCA_963795795.1). Lineage (GTDB taxonomy): Bacteria > Actinomycetota > Actinomycetes > Streptosporangiales > Streptosporangiaceae > Palsa-504. Next base: position 62,355 of record CAWCJS010000022.1, read on the forward strand.
TCCGGTGACCTCGCGGGCGCGGCAGCTGCAGCAGGCGGTGATGCTCGTCGCGGGGCACGGTGTCATCGTGGCCGAGTTCTTCGATGCGGGGAAGAGCCGCACGCTGCCGTGGCCGAGGCGCCCGCAGGCCGCCGCGCTCGTGGCCGCGCTGGCCGATCCGGACCGGGGGTGGGACGCGGTCGTGATCGGGGAGTACGAGCGGGCGTTCTACGGCAGCCAGTACGCGTCGATGGCGCCGCTGTTCGAGCACTACGGCGTCAGCTTGTGGATGCCGGAGGTCGGCGGCCGGGTCGATGGGCACGCTGAGGACCACGAGCAGACCATGCTGGCGCTCGGCCTGTCCTCCAAACGGGAGATCACCCGGACCCGGATCCGGGTCCGGACCGCGATGGCGACCCAGACCCGGGAGCAGGGACGGTACCTGGGCGGCCGTCCGCCGTACGGGTACCGGCTGGGGGATGCCGGGCCGCACCCGAACAAGGCGCACGCCGCCTGGGGACGCCGGGCACACAAGCTGGAACCGGACCCGGTGACCGCGCCTGTCGTCCGGTGGATCTTCGCCCAGCGGCTGGCCGGGCACAGCGCGGCACGGATCACCCGCGCCCTGAACGATGCCGGGGTGCCGTGCCCGTCCGCGGCGGACCCGGTCCGGAACCCGCACCGCACGGGCGCGCGATGGACGCTGCGGACGGTAGCCGCGATCCTGGCCAACCCCCGGTACACGGGCCGGCAGGTGTGGAACCGGCAGCGCACCGACTTCGACCTGATCGACCCGGCCAACACGGGACTCGGGCACCGGCAGGTGCAGCGGTGGAACCTGCCGGAAGGGTGGGTGATCTCCAAGCACCCCGCGCATGCGGCGCTGGTCAGCGAGGCCGATTTCATCGCCGTCCAGGAGATGACCGCACCGCGCGGCCCGGCCGGCCCGGCTACCCGGCGGTACCTGCTAGCCGGACTGCTGGCCTGCGGGCGTTGCGGGCGGCAGCTGGAATCGGCCTGGTCCAACGGCAAGCCCGCCTACCGGTGCCGCCACGGCCACACCAGCGCCGCCCGCCCGGACTCCGGGCGGCCGAAGAACGCCTACCTGCGTGAGGCCCAGATCCTGCCGCATCTGGCCGCCCTGGCCATCCTCCTCGGCGACGGCACCACGCAGGTCACCGCCCCGTGCCAGGCATCGGGCCTGATCGACCGGTTGCGGACCGCTCGCGTCACCCTCACCTACGACCCGGACACCCGGACCATCCGCACCCGCGGCAGTGACGCCGTGGCGGTCACCATAGGCCAGGATCGCTGACACCACCTGAACAACCCGGAACGAGAAGGAGGGAAGAGAAGAAAAGCTAAAGCACCCGCCCAGCGGCAGGCCGGACCCAGGTGACGATCCCGCACGCCCGGAAACGGGCGGTTATGGGGTTTTAACGTGTCCGAGACTTGATCCCCGTCCGTGGTGGTACATCCCCGAACCGGGGATCCATCACCATCCCAAGCTAACACAACCAAGGGCCGTTCCACCCGGCATTCCGCAAGCGAGCAGCGGCGCCGCCGCCGGGCCGCATGACTAATCCAGGCGTCTGACCTGGGGAAACGACGAATCGCGGTCAGCCGGAACAGTGCCGCGGCCCGGGACGGACTGCGGCATCCGCACTGCGGCACTCTCTCGTCTGGAAGTCATGGTGACACCTCCCGCTGCTGCCCGGACGTATCCGCACCGGAGCCGTAGCCCCGTGAACCGGCTCATATGACCTTGCAACCCGAGTTGAACCCCCATGAACCCGAGTTGAACCCCCATGTCCGGTCCCCGGCGGCTAACCGCGTCGCAGCAGATGAACCGAGCTTCCCGCACTCAAGCCACAGCCCGTCGGTCTGGCTGCTGGCAAGGACGGAACTGTCACGCCGCCCGCGACCCGCTACGCCCGTAGCGCTCCGCCGCCACCACTTGCCGGGCACGCGCGCACTGAGCCGCCGGCAACTCTGGCTGGCGTATGACAGCCAAGGATCCGGCACAGTCAGCATTAATAGTTTCTGACCTGGTCAAACTACAATGGAAGCATGACCTACATGATTTGTTACCAGCCGCCTCTGTCCGTGGCCATGAGAAAGTCCCCCGCATGTGGCGGTAGTCTAAGTCCTTGCTGGGTGGCCAGTTAAAAGTCCCCACCCCTCGTTCGCCGTGTCGGCCAGGAGTTCGCAGGCCTGGGCGGCGACGGTGGCGGTGTCAGCCAGTCATCCGCCACCGCCCAGGGCGCTTCTGATCGAAGTCTGCGAGGGAACGGATGGACATTTATTTCCGCCTACCGTGAGGAAAGCGCAGGGGACTGGGCCGCCGCGATCAAGCGGCACGACCCCGAAGACCGTCAGGCGGGTGATCGCCCGGCAGGAGGCCGGTGGCGGTACCCCGCCGCGCTCGCTGCGGGAGCATAACTACGACATCG
>CAWCJS010000023.1:0-16882 GCA_963795795.1 uncultured Actinomycetes bacterium
CTGGGCGGTACCTGATACGGCCTGGTCAGGTTTGCGTGGGCGACACGGGGTAGTCGGCTCGCATGCCAGACCTGGGCCCGCTCGCCGGGGAACCGAGGGAGCGCAAGTACCACCAGCCGCCTGCGGCCAGGATCGGTGCCTGGCTGGTCTGGTGGGTGCTGTTGACGTCGTTGTGGGTCATGCTCGACGACTCCCTGGCCACCGACGAACTGCTGGCCGGAGCGGGGGCCGCCGCGATCGCGGCGCTGGTCGCGGAGCTGGCCACCTATCAGGCGGCGACACGGTTCCGGCTGCGGGTCGGGTGGCTGGTACCGGCGCTGCGCCTGCCCGGACAGGTAGCAGCGGAGATGGTGACGGTCTATGCCGCGCTGTGGCGCAGGCTCATCCGGGGTGAGCAGCCGGACAGCGCGTTCGTCACCGAGCGGGTCCGCTTCGGTGACGACACCCCGGCCGGCGTGACGCGCCGGGTGCTGCTGATCGGCGGGCGGAGCCTCGCGCCAAACGCGTTCGCGCTGGGCATCGACCGCGGCAGCGGAACGATGGTCCTTCACCAACTGGTGGTCAAGGGGGGCGAGTGACATGGTCCTGGGGTTCACCGCGGCGGCGATCGCGATGCTGGCCTGCATCATCCCGGCCGGGATGGTGATAGCCCGCGGCGACCTGGCCTCGGCGGTCGTCGGCTACCAGTTCATCACCGCGGTCGTGGTCATGGTGCTCGTGCTGCTGGCGCAGGCGTTTCAGCGGTCCAGCCTGTTCGAGCTGCCGGTGCTGCTCGCCATGCTGATGTTCGGCAGCGGGCTGGTGTTCGTCCGGGCCATGGAGCGCTGGCTGTGATCGCCCGGGACGTATGCGCGGATGTCCTGCTCGGCCTGGCCGTGGTGATCGTGCTCGGCGCTTCGCTCGGCGTGCTGCTGATGCGGGACGCGTATCAGAAGCTGCACTTCGTGACGCCGGCCGCGCTGGTCGCGCCGGTTCTGGTCGCGCTGGCCGTGCTGGTGCAGGCGGGCTTGGACGAGAACACCGGGGAGACCTGCGTGGCGCTGCTCTTCCTGGCGGTCGCCGGGCCGTACCTGTCGCACGCGACCATGCGCGCGATCCGGGTCCGCGAGCAGGGGGACTGGCGTCCGGGCCAGGGCGCCGGCGCCGCCAGCCGGGAGGAGGGAGAGCGGTGAATACCCTCGCGGTCCACACCCCGTACACGGTGCCCGTCGCGATGATGGACGCGCTGCAGGTCACGCTGCTGGTGCTGGTGGCCGCCGGCGCCACGGCCGTGGTCCTGATCAGGGCCCCGGTCCGGCAGGTGCTGATGCTGAGCACCTACGGCGTGCTGCTGGCCGTGCTGTTCCTCGCCTTCCAGGCGCCGGACGTCACGCTGTCCGAGCTGACCGTCGGCGCGGTGCTGCTGCCCGCGGTCCTGCTGCTGACGCTGGCCAAGGTCAGAAAAAAAGAACAATGACGCCGCGGCAGCGGCGCTGGATCTTCCTGGTGGCCGGCGCCGGCCTGGTGGCGTTCTACCTGTGGGGGCTGCTTGGCCTGCCAGGCTTCGGCAGGTATCCGGGGCCGTACGGGCCCGCCATTCTGCGCGTCGCCGTCGCGCAGACCAACGCCACCGGGGTGGTGTCCGCGATCAACTTCGAGTACCGCGGCTTCGACACCGTGGGCGAGGAGTTCATCTTGTTCGTCGCCGCGGCGGGCGTCGCGACCGTGCTGCGCCGCCTGCGCGGCGAGCGGGACCGGCCGGCCGTGGACGAGGCCGCCGACCGGGATGTGCCTGACACCAGCAGCGCGGTACGGATGGTGGCGCTGCTGCTGGTCGGCCCCGTCGTGCTGGCCGGCTGGTGGCTGGCGTCGCACGCGCAGACCAACCCGTCGGGCGGATTCCAGGGCGGGGTCATGCTCGCCACCGCGTTCATCCTGATCTACCTGTCCGGGGAGTTCCTGGTCTTCAAGCGGTTCAGCCCGGTCGATCTCACCGATGTGGCCGAGGCGGTGGGCGCGGCCGGCTTCGCCGCGGTAGGGGTCACCGCCGTGGCGATGGGCCTGCCGTACCTGAAGAACTTCCTGCCGCTCGGCCAGGTGCCCGGCGCGGTGAGCTCGTCCGGGACGATCGCGCTGATCAGCTTCTTCGTGGGGATCGAGGTGGCCGCCGCGTTCGTCCTCATCGTCGGCGAGCTGCTGGATCAGACGCTGCTGGTCAGGAAGAGGGGGTAACGACATGCAGGTCTTCCCGTTCATCGTCGTGGCCTGGATCCTGGGTGTCGGGCTGTACGGCGTCGTCACCAGCCGGCACCTGGTGCACCAGATCATCTGCCTGATCGTGGTCCAGTCGTCGACGTACGTGCTGCTGCTCGGGGTCGGGTACGTGACGGGAGCGGTCGCTCCCTACTTCTTCGACGTGCCGAACCACACGCCCGCGGTCGATCCCGTGGTGCAGGCGTGCGCCCTCACCGACGTGGTGGTCGAGGCGGCCGTCACGGCGCTGCTGCTGTCGTTCGCGATCCAGGCCTACAAGCGGTTCGGCACCCTCGATCCGCAGGAACTGGCCGCGCTGAAGGGATAACGATTCGCCGTGGATCAGCTGCTCGCCCTGGCCGTGGTGGTGCCGTTGCTGGTGGCCGCCGCGGTTACGGCGTTCGGTCCGCTGTTGCGGAACCGGCGCCGGCTGCTCGACGTCACGGCGATCCTGGCTGCGGCGTGCGTGGCCGTCATGCTGGGCGTCGTCATGATCCGGACCGCCGGCGGCGACCAGGTCTACTGGTTCGCCGGTTTCCGGCCTGCGCACGGGGTGTCCATCGGCATCGACTTCGAGGTCCAGCCGCTCAGCGCCGGCCTCGCCTGCCTGGGCGCGGTGCTGGTGACCGCGGCGATGACCTTTTCCTGGCGTTACTTCGAGGAGGTCGCCAGCTATTTCCAGGCGCTGATGCTGACCTTCCTGGCGGGCATCGTCGGATTCTGCCTCACCGGGGATCTGTTCGACCTGTTCGTGTGGTTCGAGCTGATGGGAGTGTCGGCCTATGCGCTGACCGCCTACCGGCCGGAGGAGCGCGGGCCGATCCAGGGCGCGCTCAACTTCGCCATCACCAACAGCGTGGGCGCGTACCTGTCGCTGTCGGGCATCGCGCTGATCTACGGGCGGACCGGAGCGCTGAACATGGCGCAGATCGGCACCTCGATCGCGAAGCACCCGGCGGACCGGCTCGTGGTCGTCGCGTTTGTCCTGGTCATCGCCGGATTGCTGATCAAGAGCGCGATCGTGCCCTTCCACTTCTGGCTCGCGGACGCGCACGCGGTCGCGCCGACGCCGGTCTGCGTGCTGTTCTCCGGCGTCATGGTGGAACTAGGGCTGTACGCGATCGCGCGGGTCTACTGGTCGGTCTTCGGCCAGGCGCTCGGGCACCGGGCGGCCATCAGCCACGTCTTCCTCGCTCTCGGCCTGCTGACGGCCGTGACGGGGGCGTTGTTCTGCTTTCGCGAGCGGCACATCAAGCGGATGCTGGCGTTCTCCACGATCAGCCACGCCGGCATGTTCCTCATCGGCATCGCGCTGCTGACGCCGCTCGGCCTGGCCGGCGCCGCCGTCTACGTCATCGGCCACGGGCTGGTCAAGGGCGCCCTGTTCCTGTGCACCGGAATCGTGCTGCACCGGCTCGGCTCGGTCAACGAACCATCGCTGCACGGCCGCGGCCGGCCGCTGCGGGTCACCGGGGCGGTCTTCACGCTGGCCGGACTCGGGCTGGCCGACCTGCCGCCGTTCGCCACGTTCCTCGGCAAGGGCTGGATCGAGGCCAGCGCGGGCTCCTGGCTGATCCCCGTTCTGATCGTTTGCTCCAGCCTGGCCGGCGGGGCCGTGCTGCGGGTGGCCGGAGGTGTGTTCTACGGCCTCGGCGACCCGCCCGCCGAAGACCCGCAGATGGCCAGGGAGGCCGCCGAGGAGACCAGCGAGACGGCCGGCGGCAAGGCCCGCACGCCGCTCACGATGATCGTCCCGCCGGCGATTCTCGTGGTCGCCGCCATCGTGGTAGGGGTCATCGGCCCGCTCGGGCCTGCAGTGCAGGCGGCGGCGGTCCGCTTCGAGGACCAGGCCGGATATGACGCGACCGTGCTCCACGGCGCGCACCTCATGCACCCGGTGGCCCTGTTCGCCGCCGGGTCCACCAGCGTGACGGTCACCGACGTGCTGGCCGGGTTCGGCTCGGTGATCGGAGCGCTGATCCTGGCCGGGCTCGCGCTGTACTGGCGGCGGCTGCCGCTGCTGCGCGCATACCGGCCAAGCGCCCCGCTAGCCTCAGCCGCCCGCCGCTTCCAAAGCGGGGTCGTGAACGACTACGTGACCTGGATCGTCATCGGCCTGGCCTGCCTCGGCGGCGTCTTCGCCGTGGTCATCCGCTTACCCCGGCCCGCTGTGGCCGGGCGGGACGCAGACCGTGACCGAGCCTGGATGGACCTTGATGCGCATTTTCTTGCGGGCCGGACGTGCGCCGCCGTCAAGTTCCATGCGGACCTTCTGGTCGAACCGGATCTTGAACTTCTTTCCCTGCGTGACCTTGGCGAAGGGAGACCGCTCTGGATGCCCCAGGGCGAGCCGGCCGAACGTCCGGGCCCACTGGACCGGATTCCGGGCCGTCACCACCCCTAGCTCGAGGCGCCCGTCATCCGGCTGCGCCTGCGGGAAGGCCTCGATTCCGCCGAGTATCTTGCCGACGTTCGCGGTCAGCACGCACGAGACCTTGCCCTTGAAGAAGCATTTGCCGTCCACTTCTACGGTCGCCCTCACCCGGCGGGCACCGAGGTTCCTGATCCCGGTGACGACGTAGGCGGCGCGGCCCAGCCGGTCCTTCATGCCCCGGTCGGCGTCGGAGATCATCCGCGCGTCGAAACCCGCGCCTGCCATCACCGTGAAGCGCTCACCGTTCACCGAGCCGGTGTCTAGCCTGCGCCGGTCGCCGTGCAACCCGACCTGCACCGCCCCGGCGAGATCGTGGGGAACACCCAGGTTCGCCGCCAGCAGGTTCGCGGTCCCCGCAGGCAGGATCGCCACCGCCACGTTCGTCCCCGCTACCTCGTCGATACAGCGCTGTACCGTGCCGTCACCGCCCCAGACGAACATCACGTCGGCCCCCCGGGCCATGGCCCGGCGTGCGTACTTAGGGGCGCCGCGGCTCTTCTTTACCTCGTACCACAGCGGATCGGTCACGCCTTCCGCGGCCAGGATCCGCCGCAGCTCGGGCAGACCGCCCCCAAAGCTCTTCCGTGAGTGCGCTACCACCGCGACGTCAGCCACGCTGAGTTCCTTTCCGAGCCGGTCGTTACCGTGCACGCGCTTCCGCCGTGCTCAGACCTTCCGCCAGCGGGCCTCGCATAGCCCGTAGACGCCGAAGACCACGAGGCCGAGCGCGGCCGCCAGCATCAGGAACTCGCCGAACGGCTGATTGCGCAGGGTCAGCAGCGCCTTGTCGATGCCGCCGGACTCGGATGCCTTGTGGGTGACCGCCGCATCGGTCACCAGCACGCCGGCCAGGGCGAAGACCACCCCTCGCGCGATGGTGCCCGTCATGCCGAGTAGCTCGACGACGCGGCGCGTCTTGGCGCTCATCTGGGCGGTCTGCAGGTACTTCATGAACTTCTTGCGAGCGCCCTCCACGACCAAGGTGATGCCGCAGACCACGATGACCAGCCCGATGACGCCGACCAGCACCCGGCCGCCCGTGTGCTGCATGGCGGTGGCCGTTATGTCCTGCTGACGACGAGACTGGCTGCGGTCCGTGCCGGAGATCACCGTGAACGTCAAGTAACACAGGGCCGCGTAGACGACCGCCCGGGCCAGCGACTTGAGCCTGGGGCCGGCCCCGGGCCGCTCCCCAGTGACGCCGAACGCGGCCTCGCTCAGCCGCCACAGCGCGTAGGCCGCGAACCCGATGGCGAGCAGCCAGAGCGAGACCAGCCCGTAGGACTTGCCCGCCAGCAGCTGCAGAGCGCCCTGCTGATCCGCCTCGCGCGAGCTGTGCCCCAGCGCGACCAGCACCGCGACCCAGCCAACCAGGATGTAGATGACACCTCGCGCGGTCAGGCCCGCACGGGCCAGGAAGTGTGCCGCCGGGCTGTCAGAGGCCCGCCTTGCCGTGTGCATTACGCGCGGCGTCGATACTTTGTGCATACCCGTGAGTACCTCTGTAGCAGGTCGGCAAACATTAACAACCACGGGCATCCGGATTTCTGAAAGCGTTTCCCTTTCCGGCCGGAAAATCAGTCACGCCGGGATTCTCGTATCCCCAGGTATTGAAGTCGGCCTCCAATTTCCGGGGCGATGAACAGGTGTGGAACAGTTCGTAGCGGGCAGTAGGGGCGACCATGTCGTCCGCAGCCGCTACCCGGCGGTCTCTCACCCCGCTCGCCATCGTCAGCGCAGCAGCGCTCCTCTTTGCGCTCCTGCTCCTCCTGGTCCGGCTGCAGTGGGCGCCACTTGAGTCCGTTGATCACCGTGCGGCGGCCTGGCTGAACAGTCTCGTTGCTGGCCACGCCCCGGTGGTCCGCGTCGTCAAGGCGGTCACCTGGCTGGGCAGTGGTGGCGTGCTGTGGACGCTGACCGGGGCGGCCGCCGTCGTGCTGGCCATCCGCCGCCGGTGGCGGCTCGTGATCTACCTCCTGGTCACTGGCGCTGGCGAGCTGACGCTGGACCCGGTCCTCAAGGCGCTGGTCGGCAGGCTACGCCCGGTGGTCGCCCATCCGATCGCTTACGGCACCGGCGACAGCTTCCCCAGCGGGCATGCACTCGGCTCGCTCGTCTGCTACGGCGCCCTGTTCCTGGTCTTCCTGCCCGCGGTCCGCGGGATATGGCGCCGCGTGTTCATCGTCGTGATCGCCACGCTGATCGCCGCGATCGGTATCAGCCGGCTCCTGCTCGGCGTGCATTACCTCTCTGACGTGCTGGGCGCCTGGGCGCTCGGCATCTTCTGGCTGGGCCTTACCGCCTTCGCCTTCGAACTATCCCGCCAGGCCACCGGGGCGCCGGTGACCGATCCGTTGACCGAGGGCCTCGAACCCGAGGCCCGCAGTGACCTCACGCCAGCAGAACCGGAGACGACCATGGATCATGACCGCGCTCGCAAATACGGCCGTATCGCCGCCGCGGTGGTGGTGATCTGGGTACTGATCGTCGGTGCCCTCACCGGCATCGGCAAGCTGATCATGATCACGCACAACGGGAACGGCAACCTGCTCGGTGACCATACGATCCCGCACTGGTTCGCCGCGCACCGTACGCCGACGCTGAACCACTTGAGCCAGATCGCCAGCAGCCTCGGGGCCACTCAGGACATCCTCATCGTGAGTGCCGTCACCTGCGTCGCGTTCCTCGCCGTCACGCGTCGCTGGCGGCCGGTGATCTTCCTCGCCGTGGTCATGTTCGGCGAACTGGCCGCCTTCCTCACAATCGCGGCCATAGTGAAGCGACCGCGGCCGGACGTCCCCCACCTCGACTCGAAGCTGCCCACCTCGGCGTTCCCGTCCGGTCACACGGCCGCGACCGCGTGCCTGTATATCGGGATCGCCATCCTGGTCATCGGCTACGCCCGCGGCTGGTGGCGCTTCCTGTTCCTGATCCCCGCGATCGTCATGCCGGTCATGATCGCCCTGGCCCGCATGTACCGGGGCGAGCATCACCCCACCGACATCCTGGGCAGCCTGCTGTTCGCCGGGCTGTGGCTGACCGCCGCCACGATGCTCATAAGGCCGACCGAGGGCGGTCTCGACCGCGCTGGCCGCCGGCCCCTGGGCCTGCCTCGCCGGAAGGGCGCCGACCACAGCCGAGAAGCAGCGCCCGCAACCCGCTAGGGATCCGGGCAGGAGCCGGGCCAGGACACTAGCCGTTTGCCCGGGGCATCGGGGGGTAGCTCGGCGGCGGCACCGCCGGACGGCGGTTCCGAAAACGGACTAACCGGGAAGGCGCGGGTGCAGCACTTCATCAGCTCCTACGGATATCTGGCCATACTCCTGCTGATGGTGGCAGAGTCGGCCTGCATACCGGTGCCCTCCGAGCTCACGATGCCCCTGGGCGGAGCGATAGCGGCGGGCGCGGTGGCCGGGGTGCACCTCAGCCTGCCGCTGGTCATCCTGGCCGGTGTGGCGGGCAATGTCATCGGCAGCTATCTGGCCTGGGCCGTCGGCCGGTACGGAGGCGAGGCGGCCGCGAACCGATGGTCGCGGTTCCTCGGCGGCCGGTCCGGCATCGAGCGGTCCCGCCGCTGGTTCGATCGCTATGGCGGGCGTGCCGTCTTCATCGGGCGCCTGCTGCCGGTGGTGCGGACGTTCATCTCGCTGCCTGCGGGTTACGCCCACATGCGGCCAGTGCGTTTCGGCGTCTACACCGTGACCGGCTGCGTGCCCTGGATCGGTGGCCTGGCCTGGGCCGGGTACGCGGCGGGGGCTAACTGGCAGCGGGTGCAGCACCTGGTGAACACCCCCGCCTACATCATCGCCGGGCTGATTGCCCTGCTCCTGATCGCCGGGATCATCACGGTCATCGTGCGCCGGCGGAGGCGGTCACCGGCATCCGGGTCCCGGCCAGCGGCAGGCCCGGTGTCCTTTAGTCGGAGCGAGCAGCGGAGGACGAGCTGACATGCCCAGCGCGAGTACCTGGGAGCGGATCGAACGCCGGAGGCTGCACCAGCGCGAGCGGTGGACCCGCCCGGCGCGGCCCGGTGACCGGCCCGACCCCTCCCGCCCGGCCGGCACGGACACCCTGCCGCAGATCAAGCACATCGTCATCCTGATGATGGAGAACCACTCCTTCGACAACTACCTCGGCACCCTCGGCCGGGGGGAGGGGTTCCCGCTCGGGGACGATGGCACGCCGGATGCCGAGAATCCGGATTCCGCGGGGACGATGATCCGGTCCTACCATGCGAGCTCCACCGTGCAGGCCGACGATGTGCCCTGCCAGAGCTGGAGCGCCGGCCACACGCAGTGGGCTGGCGGCAAGATGAACGGTTTCGTGACCTCGAGCGAGCAGGCCGCGCCCGAGGCCGACAAGACCGCGGCCATGGCCTACTGGACCGACCAGGATCTGCCCTTCTACCACGGGCTGGCCCGGACCTTCCCGCTGGCCGACCACTGGTTCAGCTCGTGCCTTGGGCCCACGTTCCCGAACCGCCGGTTCCTGCTGGCCGGGACGGCCAACGGCCTGATGGATGACCTGCCCGTCAACATGCTGGACCGGCCGCCGGCCGGCACGATCATGGACATGCTGACTAGGCACGGGATCTCCTGGGTCAACTACCGGCCGGCCAGCAGCGACCAGTCCGAGTTCGGCCACTACCTGCGGTACCGGCACCGCCGGAAGCGGCACCATCTGGCCTCGCTCGGCCGTCCGCTGCACAAGAGCACCGACGTGATCAAACGGGACCTCCAGTTCACGTCGGCCATCTACCCGCTCGGGATGACCAGCTACATGGCCCACGTCCGCAGCATCGAACGGCTCTTCGCCGACGCGGACTCCGGCAGCCTCCCGTCGTTCTGCATCGTCGACCCGGACTTCCGCATCTTCTCGGAGGAGAGACCGCAAGACATCCGTAAGGGGGAGAGCTTCGCCGCCGAGGTGATCAGCCGGATCATGCACGGTCCGGGCTGGGCAGACACGCTGCTCATCTGGACCTACGACGAGAACGGCGGCTATTACGATCACGTCGCCCCGCCTGCGGCGGTGCCGCCGGACGACGTCCCCGGCCGCAGCCGGGTCGCGCACCCGTCCCCGGTCCGCAGCGTGCTGAAGGTGCTGTACCCCGGCTATGTCCGGCAAGCCGAGCTGATCGTCGAGGGCCCGACTGCTTACGACACCTACGGTTTCCGGGTGCCCGCCGTGATCGTGTCACCCTACGCGCGGCGGGACTGCGTCCTGTCGGACATCTTTGACCACACCTCGGTGCTGAAGCTCGTCGAGGAGAAGTGGAACCTGCCCGCGCTAACCCGGCGGGACGCGGCGGCCACCTCGCCTCTCGGCGCGCTGGACCTGACGGCTCCGCCGGCCTTCCTGACGCCGCCGCGGTTGCCCGCGCCGGCGCTGGCGTGGGGCACCTGGTAGGCCGCCGGTTCGCGTGCGGACGGACGCCCGGGGAATGCGCTAGGCGCGCTCTCGGCGGCGGCCCAAGGACAGGCGGCCCCGGTAGCGGCGCATCAACGTCCCTGTTCCTCAACTTTGTGCCACGACAGCGCCACCCCACCCGCCTCATCCCTCCCCCCCACAACAGGCCCCCCCGGGCCCCCCCGACCCCCGCCGCGGCCCCCCCCCCCCCCCCCCCCCCCTCGCCGGGCGCGCCAGGGCCTGGTGTGCGGTGCCCTAGGTTCACCAGCCGCCTGGCTGCGGTACCGGGGGTGCCTAGGAGAACGCAGCGGCGTAGTCGGCGGCGAACTGCCCAAAGGACCGGGCGGGGCGGCCCAGGAGCGACGTGACATCCTCGGTGACCCATTCGGCGTCGCCGTCGGCGGTCAGGCTGAACGCCTGGGCGTTCATCTCCGCGATCTGCCTGGGGACGCCGGCACGGATCATCGCGTCCTGGTTCTCCTCGAAGGTGAGCTCCCGGTAGATGATGGTCCTGCCGAGCAGCTTCGACAGTACGGCGGCCACGTCGTAGTTGGATATCAGCCCGGGGCCGGTGAGCCAGTAGGTCTGGCCGGCGTGCCCACCGGGGGCAGCGGCGATCTCGGCGGCCGCGGCTGCGACGTCGCGGGCGTCGACCAGTCCGGAGCGGCCCCGGCCGGCCGAGGACCCGAAGCTGCTCGTCTTCGCGATCGCCGGGGCCAGCGCCAGCACGTTCTGCATATAGGCGTTCGACCGCAAGAGCGTGTGCGGGATCCCGGAGGCAGCCAGCCCCGCCTCGATCTCAGCCTGCCAGCGCCGCCGCGCGATCGGCGAGTCCGCCGAGGCCTTGCTGCTCGCCTTGACCACATGGCCCACGCCGGCCCGGGCCGCGCTGTGGACGACGTTCAGCTCCTGGGCGGGCACGGCCGGGCTGACCAGCACCACGGCGCTGACGCCGGCCATCGCGTCATCGACGCTGGCCGGCACATCCAGGTCACCTTCGGCGACCTCGGCGCCGGCATCGGCCAGCGCCGTCACCTTCGCCGGGTCCCGCACCAGCACCCGGACGGGCACGTCCCGCTCGCACAGCAGGCGGACCGCCTCGGAGCCGACCTTACCGGCCGTTGTCACGAGAATCACGATGAGTCCCTCCGCTCACTCAGAATGGGCTACGTGACCCATTCTCGCCAGACGCGAACTGGGTTGTCAAACCCAGAAAACTGGGGGGGAGGAGTGAGGGGGGGGAGGGGGGGAGGGAGGGGGGGGGGGGGGGGGGGGGAGGGAGGGGGGGGGGGGGGGGGGGGGGGGGGGGGGGGGGGGGGGCAGCTCGCCGAGACCGACGTGCAGGCCCGCGCCCTGATCGCGGCGGGATTCGGGCAGTGGTCCGCCGCAATCAGCGACGGGCTGCGCCGTCTTCACGACACCGGGCACCTCCTGAACGGCATCGACACGGACGACCTCGCTGTCACCCTCCTCGCCGTACTCCAGGGCGGTCTCCTCCTCGCCCAGGTCCAGCGCGACACCCGTCCCCTCGAAACCGCCATCGACACCCTTCTCGAACTCGCCCGGATCAGCCACCAGGATGCGTCGGCAGACGGCGAGATCCCCCAGGCCCTGAACGTGCCCCACCCGCCCGTGGAAGAAGACCATTGACTCCGCGTTCACCCGGTCATCCGGCCGATGCTGCGGCATGCTCGCGCAGGTACCGGACCAGGCCGATCACGTCCTCGGGCACCAGGCGGCCGATGGCGCCGCTGGAGTACACGCTTACGATCACCTTGCCCTGCGGGTTCAGCACGAACCCGGTGGACTGCAGGTAGAGCGGGTCTTCGTTGACGAAGGCGCCGGTCTTCTCGGCTACCGCGCGGGCGTCGGCGCTGTGCCCCAGCGGGAACGTGAGGCCGTGCTTGGCGATGAACTCCGCGGTGGTCTTTTCGTCGTCGACCCAGAGCGCGGCCACCCGGATGCCGGCCTGCGTCAGTGGTTCGCTGGCTCGCTGGAACGCCCGCAGCTGAGCCGTGCAGTAGGGGCACCACGCTCCGCGGTTGAACAGCAGGACCCCGAACTCGCCGCCGAACACGCCGGAAACCGGGATCGGCTGCGCGTCGGGAACGTTGAGGGTCAGCTCGGGGAACGTGTCGCCTGGGTGCAGCAGGGGCATGGCCTGCCTCCTCATGGATGTCGTGGCCTGGATCCGTCTGTGCAGTTAGCGGCGGCTCGCAGGCGCAGTCTTACCCCGTCGCTTCCAGGAAAGGCAGCCGGGCTCGGGCGGGTAGAGCGGACACCGCAGACTGACCCCGGCTGTTTGCCCGCATGACGTAAGACCTGGCTGCCGCCGGACGCCAACCAAGGGTGAGCACACCAGGGACGCCGTCGGCGCCGCTGATCGTATCCGGCTTGGCCGAGGAAAGGGCAGCAGATGAAGTTCGTATCAAAGCGCCGGGGGCGGACGGCCGTCCGCAACCGGGATGCTAAGCGAGAAGCACGGCAGGTCCTGCGACGGGGCAGGACCGGGGCGCTGATCCTCGGCCTAGCGGCGGCCGCGGCCGTGGCGGTGCCCGCGTCCGCCTCGGCCTCGATCGGTGCTTCCCGGGCCGATACCTCCCCAGTGTTCGGGCATGTCTACGTCAACGACAACACGTCCGGGACCAATACGATCGGCGCGTTTGACCGGCACGCGGACGGCACGCTGACCCCCGAGGCCGGGTCTCCATTCGCGGCCGGCGGGGCAGGGACCGGCGCCGGGCTGGGCGATCAGGGCGCGATCCAGATCACGCCGGGCGGCCGGTTCCTGATCGCCGTCGACGCGGGCAGCAACCAGATCTCCGTGCTGCGGATCCACTTCGATGGCTCGCTCAGCCTGGTCAGCGTCACCGGCTCCGGCGGCACCAAGCCCGATAGCGTCGCGGTCTTCGGCAACCTGGTGTACGTGGCCAACTCCAGCGCCGGCGATGCCAACTACACCGGCTTCCGGCTCGGCTTCAACGGCCGCCTGTTCCCGATCCCCGGCTCTACGGTCACCCTGGCCGCCAACGCCGCGCCCGCTGACGTGCTGTTCAACGGCACCGGCACCAAGCTGGTCGGCACCGAGGTAGGGACCTCCATAATCGACAGCTTCACCGTCGGCTTCGACGGACGGCTGACCGCCGCCCCCGGATCGCCGTTCCCGGCCCAGGGCCTGGGCCCGTTCGGCAGCGAGTTCCGGCCGACCGACCCGGACCAGCTGTTCGTGTCCAACGCGCACAACGTCGGCCCCGGCACCGGAACCGTCTCCGCGTACAGCGACTCCTTCAACGGCGTCTTGTCGCCGATCGGGGCCTCCCCGTTCGCGGACCAGCAGACCGCGCCGTGCTGGGTGGAGATCACCCAAGACGGCCAGTTCCTGTTCACCGTGAACACCGGATCCGGCGAGATATCCCGCTACCAGATCGCCCCCGACGGCACGTTGACCCTGCTCGGCAGCACCCCGGTCGCCGCCACCGGCGGCGTCGGTGCCGTCGACGCCCGGCTCAGCCCGGATGGCCGCTACTTGTACGTCGATGAGAGCAAGATCGGCAAGGTCGGCGCGTTCGCTGTCAACGGCGGCAACCTGACCGAGCTGGCGACCTCCCCGTTCGCGCTGCCTGCCGGCGCCACGCCCGCAGGCATCGTCGTCAGCTAACTCTCGCCAGACGGACCGGAGCCGCGGTCAGGTCCCGCCGCGGCTCCGGCCGGCCAAACAGTCGCGCGTCCGCTGCTTAGTCCGCGGTGTCGCGTACCGCGGCGAGCAGCGCCTCGAAGTCCTCACCGCACGGGCCGCACGCGCGCAGGTGCGCCGCGATACCTGGGTAGCGCTCCTCGGCGTCGCCGCCCACGGCGGCCAAGTCGACATAGACGTGCAGCATCTCCATCGCCTTAGCGCAGCCGACGTCGCGCGGATCGGTCCGCAGGAAGCGGTCCAGCGCCGACCAGCCGTTCATGAGCGCCCCGAATCGTCATCGTCCAGATATCCGTTAGCGACAAGAGCGGCCCGCAGCTTACGCCGGGCGTCGAACATTATCTTGTAGATCGCGTTGCGGCTGGAGCCGAGCCTGACCGCCAGCGCATCCAGCGGAACATCGTTCACCACGATCGCGACGAACACCTCGCGCTGCCGCGCCGTCAGCTCGGTGTCTACGGCACGGCGCAGCGCGGCCAGCAGATCCCGCCACTCCGATGCCCGCGCGGGCCCGAAACCGAACCGGTCCGGCAGCCGGTCCCAATCCTCCGCCTCCAGCGGCATGTCCGGGCGGCGCCAGAAATGCCGCCCGAGCTTAGCCGACACCTCCAGGACGACGAACCTGTAGGCCCACGTCGTGAAGCGGCTCTCCCCCCGGAACTGGCCGAGCTTGGCGGTGATGGCCATCAGCGCGTCCGCCGCCGCCTGGTAGGCCAGGTCCTCCAGTTCAGGGCCGGCGATCAGCAGCCGCGGACCGCGCCGCCGGGCCTCCCGCTGCGCGATGCCCAGCAGCATCTCGTGCAGGCGGGCCAGCGCCGCCTCCCGCCCCGCGCCGGCGACACCGAGCACCCGCAGCCACTCCGCTGACTCCGGGTCGAGCCGGGCGGGGATCTCACCAACGACGCGATTCACCGGAATCATGGTATGAGGCGCGGCGCCCGGCGCCTGCGGGCCGGAGTGCTCAGGTGCTGAGGGGACCGGTGTGGGCATCGGCACTTACCTGACATTTCAAGGATTATTCGGAGCGACGCCGATTCCGGATTGCCCGGCCGAGGCGGGAGGTGGAGCGTTTCAGGGCGGTCCATGGGGAGCTCGCGGGCCGCTGCGCGTCATCATCGTGGCCAGGGCCGCGCGTATGGCCTTCAGGCCCGCGCCGCGGGGCACCTTGAGCGAGACGTAGGCGGCGGCGCGGGCCGGGATGGGCAGCCAGAAGTTGACCAGCCGCCAGCCGAGCACGCCGAGCGTGGCCACGCTTCGGGTCACGCCGAAGCTGACCAGCAGCAGCGGGGCCACCGAGTCGATGACGCCCAGCCCGGCCGGCGTCACGGGCAGCGCGCCGGCCACGTTGGCGATCCCGTAGGCGGCGAACAGCTCGGCCGGGTTGACGAACCGGCCGAATGCGGCCACGAAGCACCACAGCGACGCTGCGTCTAGCAGCCAGTTGAGCGCGGCCCAGGTCAGCGACGCGGCCAGGACGCGCCGGTTGCGGGCCAGCGCGGCCAGGGAGTTCCCGGCCTCGCGGATGGCCTGTTCCAGCCGGTCGCCGGTCAGGCCGGGGATCCGGTCCCCGACGGCACGGAGGATCCGGGAGGCGCGCTTGCTCTGCCTGGTGATGCCGAAGGCCAGGGCCGCGATGGCCAGCAGGAGCACCGCTCCGGTGATGGCCACGGTCACGTAGATGGGATGGAAGCCAGCCAGCGGGATGGAGATGACCAAGGACAGCCACAGCAGGACGTTCAGCACGACGGTAGAGCCCAGTCCCTTGGTGGCCATCATGACCGCGGCGTCGTTGCCCTTGATGCCCTCGGCGGTGAACAGGCGGTAGCCGATCCCGGCGCTGCCCACCGTGCCGGCCGGGATGACGTGCGCGATGGCCGCGGCGGCCAGGTCGATGCGGAACAGCCGGGACAGGCCCGGGTTGACCGAGCCGGGCGGCAGCAGGGCCTGGGTCAGCAGGCCGTAGCAGAACAGGCTCGCCCCCTCCAGCAGGACTCCTGCCGCTAGCCAGGCGGGGTTCACCCGGTCGAGCAGGTTCAGGTCCTTGCTGGCCCCGACGAGTTCGGGCACGACCAGGTATTCGATGATCAGCACCAGGATGAAGAGGAGGACGCCGCGGCGGAGCGGCGAAAGTACGAACGGCAGCCAGGTCCGCCATCGCTGCCACCTGCTCCGCCAGGCGCTCTGCGGGGCGGCGTCGTGTCCGGGTTCCCCGCTGGCCTGCGGCCGTTCAGTCCCCATCAGACAGTGCTACCCGGCTCGTCGGCAGAAACACGGCCAGCGTCAACGTCGCCACGATGGCGTTAACACCGGTTACTCAGGGGCAGGCTCGCCGGCTTGTGTCGTGTCGTTGCCGATCTGATCGGTATCGAGGCTGACGAGGAGCAGATCGGTCTTGGCGAAGTCGTCTCCTAGGCACAGAAGCGGCTCGCCGGCCACCGAGGCGACCGCGTACGCGCAGCAGTCGCCGAAGTTCAGTGCGGCGGGATGCCTGCCCTTGCCGAAACGGGAGTAAGCGTCGAGCGCCACGCTCGCGTGGGCGTCATCGAAGGCCACGGTCTGGATGGAGTTCTCCTGCAGAAACCGGGCCAGGGCCGTCTTGCCCCTCGGCCCGAACCGCGCGGTCAGCACGATTCCGCTCTCCAGCCGGGTCGGTGCGCCGATCCGGGTGCCCGGTGCGGCGGCCAGTTCGTGGACGATGCGCTCGTAGCCGGGTTCTTTGCCGATGATGGCCAGGATCGCGGAGGAATCGATGATCATGCGCCGTCCTGGCCGAAACCGAGGATCTCCTCGCGTTCTGCTCTGGACACTGGCTTGCCGAGCTGATCTGGCGGGATCAGCGGCCAGATCTCTTCCTCGAGGAACCGGGTGAGGTGTTCCTCCCGCTGCGTGACGGACGGAGCGGAGTGCGCCTTTAGGACCTGGCGCAGGGCGTATCGGATGGCTCCGGTCTTCGTATTCCCCGTCAATGCAGCCACCTCGGCCGCGAGGCGTTCCGTCTCGGGATCCTTGATGTTAAGCGCCATACAGATATGGTACCTCTGATGGTAGAAAGGTACCATCTTGTTTAGGGCGCCGACGCGGATACGTCTTTCGCCAGTCGTCAGGTGCGTACA
>CAWCJS010000024.1:0-512740 GCA_963795795.1 uncultured Actinomycetes bacterium
GCGAGGAAGTAGCGCCGGGACGTCGGCCACTCCGTGGAATCGCGTGGGCCAGCGCTGGACTATCCATCCCGGGGATGCCGCTCCTTCGCTTGGGGTTAGCGTGTTGCGCATGGCCGCAATCTGAGTGCTGTGGCGAGTCCTGTAGGTGGTGCTTGATGGCAGGCAGAGAGTCCAGTGCCGGGGTGGTCCCGGTCGAGCGCGCTGAGCTGATCACCCAGGATATGGAACTGATCGCGGAGCTGATCAGCCAGCTGTACGTCGAGCACCGGGCTCGTTTCGGATGTGCCGATCCGAGCCGGGTAGACAGGAGCGTGCGCTCGGCGACGGCAGGAGGGCTGCGCGCATGCCTGATGCGCTACGGCGGTTTTGGATATGACGCTCATATCGACCCCCATAGCGACCCGCATGCGGTGGTTGTGCTGCAGGGGGACGGCGTTGTCTCCCCAGCCCGAGGGGAGCTGTACTTCACCGGCGGAGATGCGTTCATGCCTCCGCCCGATCTGTCCCACGTGACGAGAATGCATAACGTCGGGCTTGCGATGGTACAGGTCCCATGGGCGGTCGTGGGTCGGCTGGCAGAAGAGGCCACCGGCGTGCCGGCCGCGGATCTGCGGTTCGAGTCGATGCCTCCGGTCTCAGCGGCCCGGCAGGCTGCGTGGGCCAGGACAGCCGGATTCATCTGCCACGAACTGGTCAGTTCCGGTATCACCGAGGTCAGCCCGCTGATGGTCCAGGAGATGACCCAGCTGGCAGCCGCCGCCCTGCTGGAGACATTCCCCAACACCACGATGACCGTCGCCTACACCGGGGGCCCGGGCTGGATGCCGCCCGCCGCGGTGCGCCGGGCCGCGGCGTTTATCGATGCCCACGCGGACCAGCCGATCACGCTGGCCGACATCGCCGCGGCGGCGGGCACGACGGGCCGGGCGGTGCAGCACGCTTTCGCCGCTATACGGCATAACCCCGACCTGGTATCTGCGCCGGGTCCGGCTCGCGCGCGCCCACCAGCAACTGCGGGCCGCCGACCCGGCCAGCGGGGTAACGGTTGCCGCTGTGGCCCGCCAGTGGGGCTGGGCCAGCCCGAGCCAGTTCAGCGCCGCCTACCGGCGCCAGTTCGACCTGCCGCCCAGCCAGACCCTGCGCAGCTGACCTGCTAACCGATCTTCATTTTTGGGGGTTACTGCCTCTGGTGATGGCTGCCGCGTCGCGGTAAGCCGGTGTCATGAGGTATCCGGATGGCGGCGGGCTGACGGCGCAGGAGCGGGCCCGGCGCGAGCAGGTGCGGCTGGCGGCGGCGGAGCTGATCGAGGCGGGGGTCAGTGACCGGGAGGTGGCGAAGCGGTTCCGGGTGTCGCGGATGTCGGTGAACCGGTGGCGGCGGGCGCTAGCCGCGGGCGGCCGGGCGGCGCTGGCCTCCAGGGGCGCCGGCGGGGCCCGGTGTAAGCTCACCGAGGCCCAGGTACGCGAGCTGGAGGCGGTACTCGATGCCGGCCCGGCCATCTGGGGCTGGGAGGACCAGTGCTGGACGCTGGCCCGGATCGCGGAGCTGGTGGGCGGCGGCTCAAGGTGGAGTACCTGCAGGCCGGGCTGGATGTGCTGATGCACCGGCTCGGGTGGAGCGTGCAGGTCTCGGCGCGGCGGGCGGCCGGGCGGGACGAGGCGGCGATCGCGAGGTGGAGGGAGGAGGCCTGGCCCGTGGTAAAAAGACGGCGGCGGACCTGGGCGCCTGGCTGGTCTTCGAAGACGAATCAGGCCAGGGCCTGAGGCCGCCCATGGGCCGGACCTGGGGGCGGCGCGGCCGTACTCCGGTGGTGCGGGTGACCGGCGGGAGTAACAAACGGGTGTCGCTGGCCGCGCTGATCGCCGTCAGGCCGGGTTGCCGGCCCCGGCTGATCTACCGGGTGCACCACGGCCGCCGTTCCCGCGATGACCAGCGCAAGGGCTTCACCGAGGCGGACCATGCCCGGCTGCTGGACGACGCGCGCACCAGCGGCTGGGCGGCCCGCTGGTGGTGGTGTGGGACGGCCTGAACACCCACGTCAGCCGCGCGATGGCCGATCTGGTCACCACCCGGGACTGGCTGACCGTCTTCCGGCTCCCGCCGTACGCGCACGAGCTCAACCCGGTCGAGTCGGTCTGGTCGCTCCTGAAGAGATCCCTGGCCAACCTGGCTAAACGCGACATTGGCCAGCTAACCGCGCTCGTGAAAACCCAGCTCAGGCGGATGCAGTACCGGCCCGGCCTCCTCGACGGCTTCCTCGCCGGCAGGCTCGACCTCACACCCTTCCGTAACCTCCGCAATTGAAGATCGTTAGCGCGCTTATAGTCACACGCCTGCACCTGTCGAATCAGGGACATAGAACGGGTCTAATAGCACAAACTTCGCCCTGACCGGGTATCACGGTCATGTTAACTTTGGCAGTAATCGTTGAGAGCCCTTAAAGGTACAGGCATGGTGTATGGGCGCGCATTCCTGCGAGAATGCGGAAATTCCGCTGTTCACGAATTATTATTACTGAGACGCCTTCGTGTGCCGGGGCTGTTGCGTTGGTGGATGGCGCCGGGCAGGCAGACCAATCCGGTGACGTCGTCGCGCTCATCTTCTGTGTTCGCTGGCTTCCGCTTCCCGCGGGAGGCGATCTCCCTCGCGGTCCGCTGGCATCTGCGCTCCGGCCTGTCCTACCGCGACGTTGCGGTAGTTGCTGGCCGAGCGTGGCATCCCCGTTGACCACGTCACTATCGACCGGTGGGTGCAGCGCTTCACCCCTGAGTTCGTTGAGGGCGCCCGGCCAGATAAGACCTACCTCAAGGTCGCCGGCTGGTAGGCGTACCTGTACCGGGCGGTTGACCAGTATGGCCAGGCCGTTGACGTCCTGCTATTCGAGCGGCGCGACCTGGCGGCGGCCCGGCGGTTCTTCACCCGGGCGCTACGCGCTGGCACGGTCCGGTCGAGGTCGCCACCGGGCGCACCCGACTATCGGCGGGTCCTTGATGAGCTGGTCCCCTCGGCCCTGCACACGGTGCAGCGGTAGGCGAACAACCCCATTGAGGCTGATCACGGGCGGCCGAAGGCACGGCTGCGGCCGATGCGAGGCCTCAAACGTCACCGGTCAGCAAGGATCCTGGCCGCGGGTCACGCGTTCCATGCCGAACCTTCGGCGCGGCCACTATGACATCGCCACCGGCGTCCCCGTCCATCACAAGCTGCCCACCATCTTCGACGGACTCGCGCCGGTGATCTGACCGACGCAGCAAGATCACGCATCATGGCTGCCCGGGATCGCACAACAGCGCCCCTAGATTTAATCCCTGTCCTTCTTCTTTCCTCAGAACGGGATCGCGGCAACCGGATCTGATTCGGCGGATAACAGGGAGAACGTTAGGTCTAGCTGTCTCCAAAACGAAAGAGGGATAGCAATGAACGATTCCGAATCCATCGCACTCGGGGCCCTGGGCCTGAGGTTACCCCGCGGCACCCACGTGTGCGCCTTCTACAGCGGATCGCCGGGACGGGATGAGATCGTGCTTCCGTTTCTGGCCGAAGGTGTCCGGGCGGGGGATCAGTGCCTCTGCTTCCTCGACACGGCCACGCCCGCAGAAGTCCTAAGCCAGCTTGCCCTTCAGGTTGACGTGAACTCACCCGTTGCGACCGGGCAGCTTCAGGTGGCCACCCCCGCCGAGTCCTACCTACGCACCGGCAGATTCGTGGCCGACGAGATGATCGACTACTGGGGCGAGGCAGCGGCCCACGCGCAGCGGGGCGGAGACTTCAGCTTCCTCCGGGCAACCGGTGACCTGCCCCTCGAGCTGAGCCAGCCCGCCGAGCGGGCCGAGTTCGTCCGCTACGAGGCCAGGCTCCAGCCGGCCCGGCAGCAGCAGCGGCTCGGTGCCCGTGTGGGCGTCGGCCGTGCTCGCGATACCGGGTTTCGTGCTGGCCTTGCGTCGGCCGGGTAACCCGCTGGGCTGGATCATGCTCGGCTTGAGCTTTTTCTTCGCGCTGAGCGAGGATGCCAGCTACTACTCGGTGGCCGACTACGGGCTCCGGCACGGCGATCTTCCGCTGGGCGGGATCGCGTTGCTCGTGCAGCCCGCCTGGGCACCCGCGATCGTGCTGGCCGGGGTGCTGATCCTGCTGTTTCCTGACGGCCGACCGCCCTCGTCGCGGTGGCAGTGGCTGGCGTGGGCCTACCTTGTGGTGGGAGTGCTCTGGACCGCGGGAACCGCGGTGATCACGGTGGGCGCGCTGATCGACCACCACACCCAGGTAGATGCCGGCGGAAACCTGCTGCTACTGAGAGGCAGCGACCCCGCCGTGGAGTGGTGGAACGTGCTCCAGGCGGTGTTCTTCCCGTTGCTGGCGGCCTGCTGGCTGGCGTCGCTGGCCGGGCAGGCGCTCAGCTACCGGCGGTCATCCGGGGTACGCCGCCAGCAGCTCAAGTGGCTGCTCGCCGGGTCGGCCGCCACCCTGGCCGGTATCGCGCTCGCCGCCGGAGGTGGAGCCCTTGGAGTGTCGTGGGCCACGGGCCCCGTCGCGGTGGGCGCCATCGCGTTCCTCCCGGTGAGCATCGGCGTGGCCGTCTTGCGGTACCGGCTGTTCGACATCGACCGGGTGTTCTCCCGGACGCTGGCCTACGCGATCGTGACCGGCGTGCTGGTCGGGGTGTACGCGGGGCTGGTGCTGCTGGCCACGCAGGTGTTCCGGTTCCACAGCTCGGTGGCCGTGGCCGTGTCGACCCTGGCGGCGGCGGCGTTGTTCGCGCCGGTGCGGCGCTGGGTGCAGCGAGCGGTGGACCGGCGGTTCAACCGGGCCAGGTACGACGCGGAACGAACCGTGGCAGCGTTCGCGGCGCGGCTCAAGGACGAGGTCGACCTGGACTCGGTCCGGGATGACCTGGCCGGGACCGTACTCCGGGCGCTGGAACCCGAGCACCTATCGGTGTGGGTCAGCTACCGCGGCTGAGGCCCACCCGGGAGCGAACTGGGCGGTGGGCGGGCGCCCAGTTTCCCGCATCGCGGTGTCTGCATTGGTGACGGCTGACAACGCAGACCGAAGGAGAGAGCCGACGTGGGCAGGATCATCATCAGCGAGAACGTCACACTGGACGGGGTCGTCCAGGACCCGACCGGGGAGGAGGGCTTCAGGCACGGCGGCTGGTTCGCCCAGATCGCGCCGGGGGACCGCGAGGCGTGGGCCAAGGTGGTGCTCGACGAACAGCTGGGCAGCCGGGCCATACTCCTGGGCAGGCGCACCTACGAGTTCTTCGCCGCGCGGTGGCCAGCCCGGGACGGCGCCCTGGCGGACAGCTTGAACGGCATGCCCAAGTACGTCGTCTCCTCCACCCTGAACGACCCGAAGTGGGCCAACTCGACGGTGCTGGCCGGCGACGCGGTGAGCGCGGTCGGGCGGCTGAAGGAGGAGATAGACGGCGACATCGTGTGTTACGCCAGCTTCCAGCTCGGGCGCACGCTGATGGAGCACGACCTCGTGGACGAGCTTCGGCTGATCGTCTACCCCGTCGTGCTGGGGGACGGCGAGCGACTGTTCGGCCAGACCAGCGGAAAGAAGCCCCTGCGCCTGTTGCGTACCAGCACCATCGGTGATGGCCTGGCCTTCCTCAGCTACGAGGTCGCCGCCTAGGCCCGGAGGCTCAGGGTTGGCGGAGCTGGGCGACCAGGGCGTCGGCCTGGGCCAGCGTGACCTGCGAGAAGTTGACCTGGGACAGGGGGACGGTACTCGTCCCGCCGGCCAGGAATATCACCTGGTCGCGCAGGCAGGCGCGGAGCTCGGGGTAGCGCTGGGCGATCGCCGCCACTTCCTGCCGCTGCTGCTCGGCCCGGGCGTTGAGGGTCGGCATGACGCGTTCCTGGGCGACCTTCTGCATCCGGTTCTTGATGGCCTTGCCGAGGAACCGGCCGGCCGCGCCGATAACGAGGTTGGCGATCTCCTGGTCGGGTGACGTGTCGACCGGCCAGTCGCGGCTGGGGGTGGTGGGGGCCGGCCCGTAACCAGACTCCGGCCCGTACCAGGGCTGCGCGTACGGGCCGGGCCCCGGCCCGGAGCCGTACGGCTGGTTTGGGTCGGGCTGCTGCATTGGGTTGCCTGGCGCCTGGCCGGACATCATGGCGACCAGGTCCTGGACCGACCGGACGTCTGCGTTGCTCCCGCACCGCGGGCAGGCGTCCGGCTGTTGCGTGCCGTAGTAGTCCACGGCCCTATTGTGCTCTTGCGGGATGGGACTGGAAAGGCCGTGCTAGACCAGGATGCAGGGGATATCGGTGTTCTCGTCGATCCAGTAGCTCGCGCAGACGCGGTGGTAGCCGTCCGCGACGATCAGGGGGTGCCCGTCGCTACCGCGCAGCAGCAGGATCGGGGACATGGCCTGCCCGGCGCTGACCTTGGCCAGGTCGGCCGCGACGTGCTTGTTGTCCTGGCCGAGCAGCGCGAGCTGGCTGGCACGCAGGATGTCCTTGGCCTTGCGGTGGGTGATGTCGTCCCGGGCGTCGGAGAGCTTCTGCCGGTACATTTCCGCCTGCTTGGGCGGCATGATCAGCGACAGGTAGTCCTCCGCCGCCTGGTAGTCATGGTTTTCCGGCTTGGCCAGCCACTTCACGGTCTCCGGCACGCCTGGCTCCTAGCGGTGGGCCGCGATGGCCCCGGCGACGGCCTCGCGGACGTGCTTGGGCAGGTCCTCCAGCGGGATGTGGACGGTGGAGGAGGTGGCGCGTTCGGTCAGCTCGGCGGTCCCGGCGGCCAGGCCGCGCTTGCCTATCGTGACCCGGAACGGGATGCCGACGAGCTCTGCGTCGCTGAACTTGACACCGGCGCGGACCGGGCGGTCGTCCACGATGACCTCCACCCCGGCCGCCAGCAACGCCTGGTAGACCTGCTCCCCCGCCTCGGCGACGCCGGGGTCGTCCTGCTGGGCGATCACGACGACGGCCTCGAACGGGGCGACCGCGGCGGGCCAGATGATGCCCTTCTCGTCGTAGTGGACCTCGATGATCGCGGCCATCGCGCGCTCGACGCCGATGCCGTAGCAGCCCATGATCGGCCGGTGCGGCTTGCCGTCCGGGCCGGACACGCGGATCTCCAGGGCGTCGGTGTACTTGTAGCCGAGCTTGAAGATGTGCCCGACCTCGATGCCGCGCTCGACCTCGAGCCCGTGCCCGCAGTTGACGCACGGCTCGCCCGCCGCGACCTCGCGCAGGTCCGCCCACTGGCCGACGTGGATGTCGCGCTCGACGTCCACGCCGCGCAGGTGCGTGTCGTCGACGTTGGCGCCGGTGGTCATGCCGCGCCGGCCGCGCAGCGCCTCGTCCGCGATCACCGGGTGGTCCGTGACGCCGACCGCGCCCAGGCTGCCCGGGAGCGCGCCGAGCGCGGCGTGGATCTCTTCGGGCTGGGCCGGGCGGACGATCTTCGCCCCGGTGGCGTCGATCAGCTTCTGCTCGGCGAGGGCGTGGTCGCCCCGCATCAGGACCAGGGTGAGCGTGCCGTCGAGGAAGTACACCAGGGTCTTGATCTGGCGCTCAGCCGGAGCGTCGTAGCCGACCGCGAGGTCCTCGATGGTCCGCACGCCCGGGGTCGGGAACGGCTCGGGCGCGGGCAGCAGCAGGGCGGGCTCGGCGGAGTCGTCCACCGCGGAGAACATGGACGCGGCCTTCTCGATGTTGGCCGCGTAGCCGCACTCCGGGCAGAGGACGATCAGGTCCTCACCGCTGGGCGAGGGGCAGATGAACTCGGTGGAGTCCGAGCCGCCCATCGCGCCGCTGGAGGCCGCGACGGGGATGGCGGGGATGCCCATGCGCTCGAACGACCGCGCGTACGCGTCCCGGTGCAGGCGGAAGGAGAGGTCGAGCTCGGCGGGGCCCAGGTCGAAGCTGTAGGAGTCCTTCATGGTGAACTCGCGGGTGCGCATCAGGCCCGCCTTCGGGCGCGGCTCGTCGCGCAGCTTGGTCTGGAACTGGTACCACATCTGCGGCAGCTCGCGGTAGGACTCCAGCTCGAGGGCCAGGGTGGAGACGATCTCCTCGTGGGTCATCCCGAGGACCAGGTCCGCGCCGCGCCGGTCCTTGAGGCGGAACATCTCGTCGCCCATCAGCTCCCAGCGGCCGCTGCGCTGCCACAGCTCGGCCGGGTGCATCACCGGCATGAGGATCTCCTGGGCGCCGATCCGGTTCATCTCCTCGCGGATGATCTGGATCACCTTGAGCCGGACCCGCTGGCCGAGCGGCAGCAGCGAGTAGTGCCCGGCCATCAGCTGGCGGATGTAGCCGGCGCGCAGCAGCAGGCGGTGGCTGGGCGCGCCGGCGTCCGCCGGGTCGTCGCGCAGCGTCGGGATGTGCATCTGGGACCAGCGCATGTTCTGCAGACCGTCACTTTCAAGCCGTGGTCACCGAAAGCCCGTAGTTTATCCGCGGCGCAGGGTACGCGCGGAGCGGTTTCGAGGCCGCTCAGGTCGGCCGGGGGGCTCGGTCAGGCCAAGCCTACCGGGCCGTTGCGCTCGAGGGTCCGGGCCAGCTCGGCCAGGGAGCGGACGTGCGGGTGGCCGCTCGGCAACGGGCAGAACCCGTACGGGTCGAGGTGGACGGGCTGCAGGCCGGCGGCGATGGCCCCGGCCACGTCGTACCGGAGGCTGTCGCCGACGTACAGGACGGTCTGGCTCGCGGGCACGCCTATGGTGTCGAGCGCGATGCTGAAGATGGCCGGGTCCGGCTTGGCCACGCCGACCACCGCGGAGTCGACCACCACGCCCACCCGGACCCCGGCGTCGGGGGGGTCGGGGGCGCGTATGGGCCGCCGGGCGGTGGTCCGTCGGGGGCGTAGCAGACGCCGAGCTGGCGCAGCTCGGCCTCTACCGTGCCGTCGGAGTTCGAGACCACGCCCATCGGCAGGCCGAGCGCGGCCAGGGCCTGCAGGCCGCTGGGGGCGCCGGTGCCGACGTGCGACCAGGCGTGGCCCCTGGTCACCTCGACGATCTGAAGGGCCACCTCGCCGCACCGTTCCGGGGGGACGCCGCAGGCGGCGACGTATCCGGTGAGGTAATCGCGCCACCAGGTGCCCGCGGCGGGCGGCGTGGCGGCGAGATCCTGGACCACCATCGCCCGGTAGTGGGCCCGCTCGAGCGCGGCGACGTCGGGGAACACCCCGGCCGCGAACAGGGCCGGCAGCAGAAGGCCGGGCTGGGGGAAGATCAAGACCCCGCCCGCATCGAGCAAGATCGCGCTGACCCCCCGGCTCACATGCCGCACTATACGCGGGGCGACGTTATCGTGCCTCGCGTCGGCCCGGGGTGACCAGTCCGGTTTCGTACGCCATGACGACGAGCTGGGCGCGGTCGCGGGCGTTCAGCTTGGTCATGATGCGGCTCACGTGGGTCTTGGAGGTGAGCGGGCTGAGGAACAGGCGGACGGCGATCTCGTCGTTGGACAGGCCCTCGGCGACTAGCGCCATCACCTCGCGCTCGCGGTCGGTCAGGCTAGCCAGCACCTGGTCGCTGATCCGCGGGCGCTCGGGGCGGCTGGCGATGTCGGTGATGAGCCGGCGGGTCACGCTCGGCGAGAGCAACGCGTCGCCCCTGGCCACGACGCGGATCCCCTGGATAAGGTCGTTCGGCTCAGTGTCCTTCACCAGGAAACCGCTGGCCCCGGCGCGCAGGGCCTGGTAGACGTATTCGTCGGATTCAAAAGTGGTCAAGATGATGACCTTGACCCCGGCCAGGTCCTCGTCGGCCGAGATGCGCCGGGTGGCTTCCAGGCCGTCGACCCCGGGCATCCGGATGTCCATCAGGACGACGTCGGCGCGCTCACTGCGGGCGAGGTCCACGGCCTGCTGGCCGTCCGTGGCCTCGCCGACCACGTGCAGGTCCTCGGCCGTGTCGACCAGGACGCGGAATCCGGCGCGGATCAGCGCCTGGTCGTCGGCGAGCAGGACCCGGATCATGGCCTGGCCCCTTCGGCTTCCGTGTGGAGGAGGGCGCCGTCGGCGGGCAGGCGGGCCGTGACCTGGTACCCGCCGCCCGGGCGCGGGCCGGCCTGCACGGTACCGCCGACGGCGGCGGCGCGTTCGCGCATCCCGGCCTGGCCGTGCCCGACAGTGCCGACCACCGTGGGGCCGACCACTGTGGGGCCGCCCACGCTGGGGCCGCCCCCGGCGGTGCCGCTTCCTGAGGCCTTGGGGCCGCGCCCGGTGTCGGTCACGTCGATATCGATCTCGTCGGGCCCGTAGCTGAGGCGGACCACGGCGGACGCCGGGCCCGCGTGGCGGATGACGTTGGTCAGTGACTCCTGGACGATGCGGTAGGCGGCCAGGTCGACCGCGGCCGGGAGCGCGAACGGTTCGCCGGTCACGGTGAGCGTGATCGGCAGGCCGGCCTGGCGGGCTCCCTCGACCAGGGCGTCGAGCCGGGCCAGGCCCGGGGCGGGCTGGACCGGGTCGACGTCGTCGGCCTGGCGCAGCACGTTGAGGATGGCGCGCAGCTCCCGCAGGCCCTCCTTGCTGGCGGTCTTGATCGCCTGCAGAGCTTCGGCGGCCGCCTCGGGCCTGGTGGGCAGCACGTGGGCGGCCACCCCGGCCTGGACGTTGATGGTGGCCATGGTGTGGGCCACCACGTCGTGCAATTCCCTGGCGATGCGCAATCGTTCCTCGTCCACCTGCCGGCGCGCCTCCTGGTCGGCCCGGTCGCGGACGGAGGCCGCGTAGGCGCGGCGGTTCCGCACAGCGATCCCGGCGAACAGTACCGCGGCCAGCATGCCCGGGATGAGGATGAACGCGCCGTCGCTGTAGCGCCCGAACGGGTTGTTCACGCCGGTGGCCGTCATCAGCGCGGCCAGGGTCACCACGCCCAGGACGACCGCGCGGCGCGCGCTGACCTGGGAGGCCACCGCGTACAGGGCCAGGACCGGGGCGGCCAGGGCGGCGCCGTTCACGTAGCCGAGCACCGAGTAGACGGCCACGCCGGTGACCGAGACGGCCAGGACCGCGACCGGGTAGCGGCGCCGCCACGCCAGCACCAGGGAGGCGACCCCGACCAGCGCCAGCGCCGCGGTCGGATGCGGCACCGGGTGGCCGTGGAACTGGGCCAGGTCGCTGACCTGCGCGGGGTGGCCCTCGCCGTAGCTGCCGAAGATCAGGACGAAGGTGGCCATGACGGCGAGCGCCACGTCCCTGACCGGCGAGGCCAGCCAGCGGCGCCAGGCCGTCACGACACCTTCCATGGCAGAAGCGTAGGCACCTCAGGGGCCCGGAGTCGCCCTCCCCCGGTTGATGGTGCGCCTACTCCCCCAGTAGTACGCGGGCCGCTGCTGATCCCTGGGTGGTACCGGCAAGTGACTCCCGCCGCCGGACGACGGGCGGGGGCACCGGGCGGCAATCTGGCCAGGGTCGGCGGAACGCCCGCCGGCCGAGGACAACGGAGGTCGCGATGACCGCGCTCACCCGCTTCGTGCTTCGCCACAAGGCGCTCGTGGCCCTGTTCTGGGTCGCCGTGGCCGCCGCCGGCGTGCTGACGATCAGCGGCACCACCCACCGGATGACCAACGACTTCTCCATGCCCGGGCAGGCGTTCCGGGTCGATGGCCAGATCGCCCGCCAGTACGGCAACGGCGGTGACCAGGCCCCGTACGTCCCGGTGATCACCGTGCCGGCCGGGGAGAAGGTCACGGACCCGGCCGTGGCCGCCGCCACCGGGCGGGCGTTCGCGGCGCTGACCCGCGCGATCCCTGACGTGCGGATCGCCGACTACGCGACCACGCACGACCCGGCGTTCCTGACCCGTGACGGCCGGTCCACGTTCGCGCTGGTCTACACGGCCCCGGTTAGCGGGTTCGGCGGGACCGACCTCGGCCCGGCGATCGACCGCGCCGTGTCGGCGGCTGCTCCCGCCGGGTGGCACGTCGGGGTCACCGGCTCACAGCTGCTGGAGAACGGGCAGACGCAGGCCAAGGGCACCGGGATCGTGGCCGAGGCCATGATCGGCGCGATCGGCTCGCTGGTCATCTTGGCCCTGGTGTTCGCCAGCTTCCTCGCGCTGCTGCCGCTGGTCATCGGCGGAATCTCGGTCCTGGGCACGTTCCTGCTGGTCGGCGGGCTGACCGAGGTGACCGGGGTCAGCCAGATCGTCGAGTTCCTGATCGCCCTGGTCGGCTTGGGCGTGGCCATCGACTACTCGCTGCTGGTGGTCAGCAGGTGGCGTGAAGAGCGGGCCTCCGGCCGGGACAACCAGGCCGCCGTCCTGGCCGCGATGACCCACGCGGGCCGTGCGGTGGTGTTCTCCGGGCTGACCGTGGCCATCGGGCTGCTGTCCATGATCGTCCTGCCGGTCCCCATGCTGCGCAGCGTCGGCTACGGCGGCGTGCTCGTCCCGCTGGTGTCGGTGGCCGTGGCCATCACCCTGCTGCCCGTGATCCTGGCCACCGTCGGCCCGCGCCTGGACTGGCCCCGGCTGCGGACCGAACGCCGCGCGAGCCGGGTGTTCTCGGCCTGGGCCCGCGTGGTCTACAGGCACCGCTGGCTGGCCGCGCTGGCCGGGCTCGGCATCCTGACCGCCCTCATGCTGCCCGCGCTGTCCCTGCACCTGGGCGAGCCAGGCAGCTCGGCCCAGGCCACCAGCGGGCCCGCGCACAACGCCCTGGTCACCCTGACCGACGGCGGCGTCCCGTCGGGGGTCATCACCCCCGCCGAGGTCCTGGTCTCCGCGACGCCCGGCGCTCCGGGCGCGGTCGCGGCGCGGGCCGCTGTGGTCCCTGGCGTGTACGCCGCGGTGGCCCCGGCCACGCCCGACTATCAGCGGGACGGCACGGCGATCGTCACGGTCCTCCCGGCCACCGAGAGCGGGGTGCCCGCCGGCCAGGCGACGGTGGCCGCGCTGGAGCGGACCCTGCTGGGCAGCCCGCACGTGATCGGGGTGGGCGGCGACGGCGCGTCGCTGATCGACTTCGACCACGCGGTCTACGGCGACTTCCCGCTGATGCTGGCGATCATCGGCACGGCCACCTTCCTGCTCCTGATCCGGGCCTTCCGCTCGGTGCTGCTCGCGGCCAAGGCCGTGGTGTTCAACCTGATCTCGCTGGCCGCCGCCTACGGCGTGCTGACCTGGGTCTGGCAGGACGGCCACGGATCCCGCGCCGTGTGGGGAATCCCGGCCACCGGAGCGATCACCATGTGGGTGCCGCTGATGGTCTTCGCCTTCCTGTTCGGCCTGTCGATGGACTACGAGGTGTTCATCCTGACCCGGATCAGGGAGGCCTACGACGCCAGCGGCGACGCCAGGCACGCGGTGGTCGAGGGCCTGGGCCGCACCGGGCGGCTGGTCACCAGCGCGGCGGCGATCCTGATGCTCGGCTTCCTGTCCATGTCGACCGGGCCGCAGACCGACCTGAAGGTCCTGGCTACCGGGCTCGGGGCGGGCATCCTCATCGACGCGGTGGTCATCCGGTGCCTGCTGGTCCCCGCGATGGTCGCCCTGTTCGGCCGGGCGAACTGGTGGCTGCCGGACTGGGTGGCCAGGGCGCTGCGGATCCCGGCGCCCCGGGGCGCGGCGTTCGGGCAAATGGGCTTGGCCAGGTCCGCGGCGGATCAGTTCGAGGCGGCGGGTGCGAGGTAACGGGGTAAAAGGGCCCGTCAGCGCCGGGTCAGGCGGCCGGATATCGGGGGCCCGCCTGACCCGGCGCGTTGGCAGCGGGGAGGGGGTGGTGTGAAGAGGCGGGGGGTGGTAGGAGGAGTGGGTGGGGTAGGCGCGAGGTCGAAGGAGTGGGTGCGGTGAGCGGTTACCTGGACTATTCGGGCCGGGACGACGTGCTGAGCGGGGGCTCGAGGATGATCCCGGTGGACACGCCCGCTGGGACGTTCCGGGTGTGGGTGAAGCGGGTCGGCAACCACCCCGACCTGCGGGTGCTGCTGCTGCACGGCGGGCCGGGGGCGACGCACGAGTACTTCGAGGCGTGCGACAGCTTCCTGCCCGCGGCGGGGATCGAGTACTACTATTACGACCAGCTCGGCTCCGGGCGCAGCGATCAGCCTGATGACACCTCGCTGTGGGACCTCGACCGGTTCGTCGACGAGGTGGAGCAGGTCCGGCAGGCGCTGGGGCTGGACCGGGAGAACTTCGTCCTGCTCGGGCACTCCTGGGGCGGGATCCTGGCCATCGAGTACGCCCTGGCCCACCAGCAGCACCTGCGCGGGCTGGTCATATCCAGCATGATGTCCAACGTCCCGGCCTACAACGCGTACGCCGAGCAGGTGCTGATGCCGGCCATGGACCAGGCTGCGCTGGCCGAGATCAAGGCGTACGAGGCGCGGGGCGAGATCGAGGACCCCCGGTACATCGAGCTGCTGAACGAGCAGCATTACGTGCACCACGTGCTGCGGATGCCCGTGGCGGACTGGCCGGACCCGGTACAGCGGGCGTTCGGTCATATCAACCCGGCGATCTACGTGAAGATGCAGGGGCCGAGCGAGCTGGGGATCAGCGCCGACGCCACGCTGGCCCACTGGGACCGGACGGACGACCTGGCCTTGATCGACGTGCCCACGCTGGTCATCGGGGCCGGTCACGACACCATGGACCCGGCGTTCATGGAGATGATGGCCGGCCGGCTGCCCCAGGGGCGCTTCCTGCTCTGCCCGGACGGCAGCCACATGGCCATGTACGACGACCAGCAGGTGTACTTCGCCGGCCTGATCGACTTCCTGGGGGGACTCTGACGCGCTAGCGGGTGAGGGTCACCAGATCGAGGGGTGGCGGTCCTTCCAGGGGCGGGCCTCCTCCAGCTGGGCGGACAACGAGATCAGGGTTCCCTCGTCGCCCATCCGCCCGGCGAGCATCACGCCGATCGGCAGTCCCTCGTCGGTCCAGTGCAGCGGGACGCTCACGGCCGGCTGGCCCGAGACGTTGTACACCGCGGTGAACGGGGTGAACAGCTTCTGCCGCTCGAAGTTCTGCGCCGGCTCTACCTCGTCGAACCAGCCGACCGGGCGCGGGGGCAGGGCCAGCGTCGGGGTCAGGATGGCGTCGTAGGCATTGGTCACGGCGAGCGACCCCCGGACCACGGCCTGCAGGTACGCCTGGGCGAAGAAGAGCTCGGAGGCGGTGGTGGCCAGGCCGCGGCCGCGCAGGTAGGTGGTCAGCGGGAGGAGCATGCCCTCCTGCTCCGGGGCGAGCGGGACCAGCGTGGCGTAGGCGTACCACAGGATCTCGAAGAACGGCACGATGTCGGGGCCTAGCGGCAGGGGGATGTCCTCGACCTCGTGCCCCAGGCTGGCCAGCAGCCGGCTCGCGTCCTCGTAGGCCGCGATGCAATCCGGGTGGACCTCGGCGCCCTCGACCGCGTTCTGGAGGGTCCGGCCGATCCGCAGCTTTCCGGGCGCGCGGTGCGCGTAGCCGAGGAACGACTCGCCCGCGGGGAGCGGGGGCTGGGTGTACATGTCGCCGGGGAAGTTCCCCGACATCACGTCGAGCAGCAGCGCGGCATCCGCGACGGTGCGGGCGAGGGGCCCGTTGACCCCGAGGCCCGCCAGGTCCGGCACGAGCGGGCCCTCGGAGACCCGCCCGCGGGACGGCTTGATGCCGAACAGGCCGCACACGCTGGACGGGATGCGGATCGACCCGCCGCCGTCGCTGCCCTGGGCGGCGGGCGCGAGGCCGGCCGACACCGCGGCGGCCGCGCCGCCGCTCGACCCGCCCGCGGATCTGGACAGGTCCCAGGGGGTCCGGGCCGGCGGCCCGATCTTGGTCTCGGTGTAGCAGGGCAGCCCGAACTCCGGCGTCGCGGTCTTGCCGGTCATGACGGTGCCGGCCTGCTTGAGCAGGACCACCACGTTGTCGTCGGCGTCGGGCACGTAGTCGGCGAACGCGATCGACCCGAGCGTCTGCCGGACGCCCGCGACCATGTTGAGGTCCTTGATCGGGATCGGGACGCCGGTCAGCGGGGGCAGCGCCGCCGGGTCTTCCGCCTCGAGCACGGCCTTTTCGGCCGCTCTGGCCTGGTCGGCGGCGAGTTCGGCGGTAACGGTGTAGAACGCGCCGACGCGGTCGTTGAGGTCTTGCGTCCGACGCAGATAATGATCGGTAACGGCGACGGGCGATAGCTCCCGCGCGCGAATCGCCGCGGCCAGCTCGATCATGGTGAGGTCATGAATCTGCGCCATGGTAAAAGATCGTAGACCACAAGGGAGCAGGGACGTTTAGCGCGTTACCGGGACGAATGGCGAGCTATAAATCAGGCCGGATAGGGCACAATCGTCGGTGGACGGTGCTTTGCGCATAGTCCCGAGGTCGTTACGCTGAGGTGGTGGGTGATACCGGATGGCGTGGCCAAGGCTGAGAAAACGCAGGTCACTAGTGACCTTCAGCAACCGCGGCGGGGCGGCGACGCCTGCGCCGGCCTCCGGGGGGGACGAGTCGAGGGCCGGGGATTCGGTCCGGCTGATCTGGCCGGGCGGTAACGCGGCGGGCGGTAACGCGGCGGGCGGTAACGCGGCGGGCGCCACGGTGGCGCCTTTGGCGGCACCTCCGGCGGCGGCCCCCGGGCCGGTCCAGGGCGCCGAGGCGGTCGAGTCGGCCCAGGGCGCCGACGCGGACGACCTGCCGTTCTGGGATTGGTCTGCGGACCAGTCCGAACTCGATGACCCATCGGACGCCCTCGCGCCTGACCGCCCCGAGTACCCCGACGGGCCCGACCGGCCCGACTACTCCGGCTTCCGGGCCCCGGCAAGCACGGACCCGCCGCGGGTTACCCCGGCGTCCCAGGAGCCCTCCCGCAGGTCCCGGAGGTCCGAGCGAGACCGGGACCAGGACCAGGGGAACCAGGTTCTTAGGCGGCCGGGGCAGGTCGTGGTCACCCCGGTGGCGGTTGAGGCGGATCAGCCGCGGCGGGAGGGCATCGGCCAGCACATAGGGAGCATCGCGCACTTGTCCAGGGACCCGCGGAGGCGGGTCTGGGTATGGCGGGCCGTGATCGCGGTCGCCATCTTGGTGGGGCTCTCGATTGCCGGTTCCTGGCTGCTCGGGCTGACCCTCGCCGTGCTCGTGGTCATCGCCGACACCATCTTCCGGTCCCGCAGGGTCTTCGCCGGCCCGGCCGCGGTCCGGCAGGCCGCGGCCCGGCGGAGCACGTGCAGGCAGCTGGACAAGCTGGAACGCGCGGGCTACCGCGCCGTCCACGACATCGCCATCCCGGGGACCGAGGACCAGATCGACCACCTGGTGATGGGCCCCGCGGGAGTCTTCGCCATCGACTCGGAGGCCTGGGACAAGCGGCTGCCGGTCCGGACCAGGAACGGCAGGCAGCTGTGGCACGGGCCGTTCAGCATGAAAGACCGGCTCGAGCACGCGCGCGGGGAGGCCGAGTGGGCCGCCACCCGGCTGTCCGGCGCGCTCGGGAGCCCGGTCACGGTCCGCCCGTCGATGGCGGTCTACGGGCCCAAGATCCACTGGGACGTGGCGACCATCAGGGACGTCGACGTGTTCAGCGGCCCGCGCCTGCGCAGGTACCTGCGGCGCGTAGCCCGGGACGGGGACACCCGGCTGCTGTCCGACGGCGAGGTGGAGCGGATCGACAAGGCGGCCCGCACGGCGTTCCCGCAGGCGACGGTCGGCTGACCTCGCCGTTATCGCCGAACGCGGTACCCGTCGTCCCGGTAGGCTGGTGCTCCTTACATCACGCTCCTGCGCTTTCGCGCGGGGAGGAGTATCCGATATGCCGCCGCTTCGGTCCCGTACGGTCACCCATGGCAGGAACATGGCGGGCGCCCGCGCCCTGCTGCGTGCCACCGGGGTAGCCAGGGAGGACATCGGCAAGCCGATCATCGCGGTGGCCAACAGCTTCACGGAGTTCGTCCCCGGGCACGTCCACCTGCGCGAGGTGGCCCAGGTAGTGGCGGACGCGATCCGCGCGGCCGGGGCGATTCCGCGCGAGTTCAACACGATCGCGGTGGACGACGGCATCGCCATGGGCCACGGCGGCATGCTGTACTCCCTGCCGAGCCGGGAGCTCATCGCCGACTCGGTGGAGTACATGGTCAACGCGCACTGCGCCGACGCCATGATCTGCATCTCGAACTGCGACAAGATCACGCCGGGCATGCTGATCGCCACCATGCGGCTGAACATCCCGACCGTGTTCGTGTCCGGCGGGCCGATGGAGGCCGGCTCTCCGGCGGGCCTGGCTGCCGGTGCCTCCGGGCGCAAGCTCGACCTGATCGACCCGATGGTCGCCTCGGCCGATCCCTCGGTGTCCGACGAGCAGCTGCTGGCCATGGAGGAATCGGCCTGCCCGACCTGCGGCTCGTGCTCGGGTATGTTCACGGCGAACTCGATGAACTGCCTGACCGAGGCGATCGGGCTGGCCCTGCCGGGCAACGGGAGCACGCTGGCCACGCATTCGGCGCGGCGCGAGCTCTTCGAGCGGGCCGGAACGCTGATCGCCGAGATCACCCGGCAGTACTACGCGGAGGGCGACGAGTCCTTGCTGCCGCGGGCGATCGCCAGCCGGGACGCGTTCGAGAACGCGATGGCGCTGGACGTGGCGATGGGCGGGTCGACGAACACGATCCTGCACCTGCTGGCGGCGGCCCACGAGGCCGGGGTGAACTTCGGGCTGAAGGAAATCGACGAGTTGTCCCGCCGGGTGCCCTGCCTGTGCAAGGTCGCGCCCAGCAGCTCGTATCACCTGGAGGACGTGCACCGGGCCGGCGGCATCCCGTCGATCCTCGGCGAGCTGGACCGCGCCGGGCTCCTGAATCGCGGCGTTCGGATGGTACATAGTGCGTCTTTGGGTGAGTTCCTTTCTTCGTGGGACCTGGGCTCCGCTTCGGTCCTGCCTGAGGCCGTCGAGCTGTACCACGGCGCGCCGGGCGGGGTGCGGACGACGCGCCCGTACTCGCAGTCGGCTCGCTGGGAGAGCCTGGACACCGACCGGGTGGGCGGCTGCATCCGGGACGCGGCGCACGCCTACACCGCCGACGGCGGGCTAGCGGTGCTCTACGGCAACCTCGCCCCGGACGGCGCGATCGTCAAGACCGCGGGCGTGCCTGAGGAACTATGGCGGTTCTCCGGGCCCGCCGTGGTGTTCGAGAGCCAGGAGGACGCGGTGGCGGGCATCCTCAGCGGCGCGGTCAAGGCCGGGGACGTGGTGGTCATCAGGTACGAGGGGCCCCGCGGCGGACCCGGCATGCAGGAGATGCTGTACCCGACCAGCTTCCTCAAGGGCAAGGGGCTCGGCCGGGCCTGCGCGCTGATCACCGACGGGCGCTTCTCCGGCGGGACCTCGGGCCTGTCGATCTGCCACGTCGCGCCGGAGGCCGCGATGGGCGGGACCATCGCCCTGGCGCAGGACGGCGACACGATCGTGATCGACATCCCGCGTCGTGACCTGCGGCTCGACGTGCCCGATGAGGAGCTCGCTTCCCGTCGTGATCGCGTCTTGGCTTCTCTGGGGTCATACCGCCCAGCTGACCGGCAGCGGCCGGTCAGCGCGGCGCTGCAGGTCTACGCCGCGATGGCCACCTCGGCCGCCTCCGGCGCGGCGCGCGACATCACCCTGATCGCCCACCAGGACAAGTGACCCCCGAGGGAACCGGGGGGTTCGCCCGGCCCGCGCGCGCGAGCGACGCCGACAGCCTGGTACGCGTCCAGGTGGCCAGCTGGCGGTGCTTGTTCGCCGGGATCGTTCCCGCGGATCTGCTCGGCGAGCTGACCGGAGAGCAGGCGCAGGAGGTGTGGCGGGACCGGTGGCGGGAAGCGATCACCAACCCGCCGACCTCCAGGCACCGGGTGCTGGTCGCGGTGTCGGAAATCCCGCCCCGCGAGGTCGTCGGGTTCGTGTCGGCGGGGCCGGCCACCGACGCCGACCGCTGGCCGGGCACCGACGGCGAGCTGTACGAGCTGCGCGTGGCCCCGGACAGGACCAAGCAGGGGCACGGCAGCAGGCTGCTGCAAGCGGCCGCGGACACGCTCGCAGAGGACGGCTTCCACACGCTGTCCATCTGGGCGCTGGCTGCGGATTCGGTCTTGCGGCGCTTCCTCGAATCGGCTGGCTGGGCGCCTGACGGCGCCCAGGGCGAGCTGGACGTGGGCACCAGGGTGCCGGTCGTCCGCCTGCACACAAGGATCAGCGAGTAGGGATTCCCGGGGTCGGGAGGGCGCGTTACCCGCAGCAGCCGCCGGCGGCGTCCTGGCCTTCGCCGATCAGCTGCGGGCCGCCACAGCACTGCGTGGCCTGCGCAGTTATGCCGCCCGCCTCATCGAGCTCGGTCTCGACCGCGGCCCAGCCTCGCTCATCGTCCTGGCCCCAGAAGGTCGCGCTGTCGGCCAGGACGGTGTAGATCTCCCACCGCTCGCCGCCGGGGGCACCCTTGACCCAGAACTTGTCCTGCCGGGCATAGCAGCAGGTAGTGTCCCTCTCGTCCACCGCCGCCAGGCCAGCGCCGGTGAGCCGGGCCTGCTCGGCCTCGACCGTGGCGGTGTCCTCGACCTCGACGCCGAGGTGGTTCAGGGTGCCGCCCTGGCCGGGGTTTTCCAGCAGGACGAGCTTGAGCGGCGGCTCGGCGATGGCGAAGTTGGCGTAGCCGGGCCTGCGCTTGGCGGGCTCGGTACCGAACAGCTTGCTGTAGAAGCTGACGGCCTGGTCGATGTCGTTGACGTTCAGCGCGAGCTGTACCCGGGACATGGCTGCCCTCCTGAGATATTGATCTCTGTCTATGTCTTGCACTTCCGAGCTTGCCACAGGGCATCGACATCTGTCAATATAGATGGGTGCCTATTTCTCTGCCGCTGGCAAGCCCGGCGGACACGGCGGCGTGCTGCGCGCCGCTGACCGCCGAACCCCTGACCATGGAGCAGGCCGGGCAGGTCGCGCCGCTACTGAAGGCGCTGGCCGACCCGGTGCGGCTGCGGCTGCTATCCCTGGTTGCTTCCCACGACGGGGGCGAGGCCTGCATCTGCGACCTGAACGCCGCATTCGACCTGACCCAGCCGACGATCAGCCACCACATGCGGGTGCTGCATGAGGCCGGGCTAGTGGACCGGGACAAGCGCGGCGTGTGGGTGTACTACCGCGTCCGCCCGCAGGCACTGGCCAGCCTGGGCGCCCTGATCGGCTGCTCGCCGCAGTAAACCCGGGACCTCGGGGCCTTCCGTTTCATGAGTCTATCGTCTATCGTCGATTAACGATGAATGATACGCAGCCACTCGACCGCCAGACTGCCGACACGTACGCGGCCTGGTTCAAGGCGCTGGCTGATGGGACC
Organism: uncultured Actinomycetes bacterium; assembly: GCA_963795795.1. GTDB lineage: Bacteria > Actinomycetota > Actinomycetes > Streptosporangiales > Streptosporangiaceae > Palsa-504. The sequence goes on from CAWCJS010000024.1 coordinate 21,248, forward strand.
CGGGTACAGGTGGTCTCGCTGCTCGCCCGCAGCGGCGGGCCGATGACGGTCAAGGAGATCGTCGCGGCCGTGCCGGTGGGCCAGTCGACCGTGTCCGAGCACTTGCGTCAACTGGCCGCGGTCGGGTTCGTCCTGGCCGAAGAGCGCGGCACGTCCCGGCTATACCGCATCAACGGCAACTGCGTGACGCGCTTCCCGACCGCCGCCGACTTGGTGATGGGCAAACCCTCACCCATCCCGCCCGCCACAGCTACCAGTCCAGGAGATGACCATGCCGCCAGCCCGACCGGATGACCCTGAACTGATCCGCGCGGCGGTCGCCGCCCGCTACGCCGGCCTGGCCCGGGCCGCCCAGGCGGGCCAGACGGTCGCCGACTGCGACCCGGGCGAGTTCGCGGCGGGCGGCTTCGGTGCGGCCGGGTACCCGGATACTGGCGGCCTGCCCGTGGGCGCGGTGCGGGTGAGCCTCGGCTGCGGCAACCCGATCGCGGTGGCTGACCTGCATCCCGGGGAGACGGTGCTGGACCTGGGCTGCGGCGGCGGCATCGACGTGCTGCTGTCGGCGCGCCGGGTCGGCCCGGCCGGGAAGGTCTACGGCCTGGACATGACCGAGGAGATGCTGGAACTGGCCCGCGCGCACGCGCGGCAGGCCTGCGCCGACAACGTCGAGTTCCTCCGCGGCCACATCGAGGCGATACCACTGCCGGACAGCTCTGTGGATGTGGTCATCTCCAACTGCGTGATCTGCCTGTCCAGCGACCGGTCTGCCGTCTTCGCGGAGAGTTTCCGTGTCCTGCGCTCCGGTGGTCGCCTCGGCGTCACCGACATACTCGCCGAGGACCACCTCACCCCGGCCCAGCGGGTCGAAGGCGGCGGCCAGGTCGGCTGTTCGGGCGTTTCCTCCTTCGCCGAGTACCGCGCCGGGCTGGCCGCGGCGGGCTTCAGCGCCATCGAGATCGCCTCGACCCACCAGGTCGCGGACGGCGTGCACTCGGCGATCATCCGCGCGGCCAGGCCGTAGCTCATGACCGCCCCCAGCGCGGTGCCTATCGAGGTGATGACCGATGCGCACGCCGCGGCGGTGCTGGCCATCTACCGGGCCGGAATCGAGGAGGGCAATGCCACCTTCGAGGTCCGGGTGCCGGGCTGGCCGGACTTCAGCGCGGCCCGGCTGGCCGGTCACCGGTTCGTGGCGACCCGAGCAGGCCAGGTCGCGGGCTGGGTGACCGCCTCACCGGTGTCCGGCCGCTGCGTCTACACCGGGGTGGTCGAGCACTCGGTCTACGTTCACCCCGCCACCCGGGGCCAGGGCATCGGCCGGGCGCTCCTGGACGCGCTAATCGCCTCCACCGAGGCCGCCGGGATCTGGACCATCGAGTCCCGCATCTTCCCGGAGAACACTGCCAGCTTGGCCCTGCACCAGGCGGCAGGCTTCCGGGTGGTCGGGGTCCGCGAACGCCTCGGCCGGCACCACGGCCGCTGGCGCGACGTGATCCTGATCGAGCGCCGCAGCCAGGTCATCTGATCACGCGGCGTTCCGTGCCGCGGCCAGCGCTGGCGCAGTCGGGCTCAGGAAACCGCGGCCAGGCGCGGCGCCAGGCGCCCAACGCGGTCGGCTAGCTGAGCTAGCGCGGCGTCGAAGCTGCCCGGGTCGCCGGCCGGGACCGGGTCGGGGACGGACCAGTGCACCGCTGCGGCCTCGGCGAGTTCCTCGTAGGCCAGGTCGCACACGGTGATGACCATGTCGCCCTGCCGCCGGACATCGCTGATGTGGCGGGGCCGCAGCCTGGGCAGCGGCAGGCGGTGACGCTGGGCGGCGGCGATGGCGCCGGGATCGATCGCTGCGGCCGGGTGCGTGCCGGCCGAGACGGCGGGGACAGTACTGGCCCGGCGCCACAGCGCGGCGGCCAGGTGCGAGCGGGCGGAATTGGCGGTGCACACGAACAACACCCGCCGCGCCGCGCGAGCGGTGGGGGCGGCCAGCGAGTCCAGCACGCCGGGGACCAGCTGCAGGTAAGTGCGGCGGCGGTCGCCTTCTGAGCGGTGGCGGGTGACGATCCCGGCTTGCTGGAGCACGTGCAGGTGGTGGGCGAGCAGGTTGGACGGCATGGCCAGCATAGCGGCGAGCTCGGATGGGGAGGCATCGCCTGCCTGCAGCGTATCGGTGATGGCCAGCCGGGCCGGATCGGCCAGCGCCGCGTGCATGAGGGCACGCCACGCCAGGTCATTAGTTCGATCAGCGGACATTGAGTCAATCTTGACTGAGCTATCGTGTTCTGTCAAGATGGCCGCGTGAGCACTGCACCGGTCCTGCTGTGGCGGCGGCTGACCGCGGAGTTCCTGGGCAGCGCGTTCCTGGCCGCGGTGGTGATCGGCGCCGGGATCGCCGCGCAGCGGCTGTCGCCGGGCCAGGCGGCCTGCAGCTGCTGGAGGACGCGGCGGCCACCGCGGCCGGGCTCTTCGCGATCATCTTGATGTTCGGCCCGGTGTCTGGCGGCCACTTCAACCCGGTGGTGTCCTTCGCCGACGCCGCGTTCGGCGGCCTGTCCTGGCGCGATGCCGTCGCGTATCTCCCGGCGCAGGTGGCAGGCTGCACCGCCGGAGCCGTGCTGGCCAACGTGATGTTCGCCCTGCCCGCGGTCACCATCTCCGCTAAGCACCGGGCCACGCCTGCTCACTTCCTGTCGGAGATCGTGGCCACTCTCGGGTTGCTGCTGGTGATCTTTGCGCTGGCCCGGTCCGGCCGCGCCCGCTCCGCCCCGGCCGCGGTGGGCGCCTACATCGGCGCGGCGTACTGGTTCACCTCCTCCACCAGCTTCGCCAACCCCGCGATCACCATTGGCCGGATGTTCTCTGACACCTTCGCCGGCATCGCCCCGTCCTCCGCGCCGGCCTTTATCGGCGCCCAGATCGTCGGCGGCGTGCTGGCCGTCGTGGTCATCCGGGCGCTGTACCCCGCCATCACGCCGGAGGACGCCGCCGGCATCATCGTCCCCCACAACGGCGACCGTTCCGCACCAGCCGCACGTGACGGCGCGCTGCCCTCCGCCGACCGCCCCGCCTGATCAGCTATTCCGAACGGAGACTGCCATGCACGTGGTCATGATCGGCGGCAGCGACGCCGGGATCAGCGCGGCTTTGCGGGCCCGCGAGCTGGACCCGGCCGCGGAGGTCACGGTGGTCCTGGAGGATGCCTACCCGAACTTTTCCATCTGCGGCATCCCGTACTACGTCTCCGGTGAGGTCACCCACTGGCGCAACCTGGCCCACCGCACCATCGCCGACCTGGAAGCCGCCGGGATGCGGCTGCGGCTGGACACGGTCGCGCGGCGCATCGACGTGCCCGGCCGCAAGCTGCTGGTCAGCTCCGCTGACGGCGGGGAGGAGCTGCTCGGCTACGACAAGCTCGTCGTCGGCACCGGCGCGGGCCCGGTCCAGCCCCCGATCGGCGGCCTGGCCGGGCCGGGCGCCCTGGGCCCCGCCGACGGGGTGCACCTGCTGCACTCGATGGGCGACACCTTCGCGGTCATGGCCACCCTGGAGCAGGCTTCGCCCGCGAGCGCGGTCATCGTCGGCGGCGGGTACATCGGCCTGGAGATGGCCGACGCGCTGACCGTCCGCGGGCTGGCCGTCACCCAGATGGAGCAACTGCCCGAGGTGCTGCCCACCGTCGACCCCGAGCTGGGCGCACTGGTCCACGCCGAACTGGCTGGGCACGGCGTGGAGGTGCTGGCAGGCACCGCCGTCCAGGCCATCAGCAAGGCTCCGCCTGGCGGAGCGGGACGGCTGGTAGTGGCGGCCACCACTGCTGACGGCTCGCCGGTGACCCGCCTGGCGGACATGGTGCTCGTGGTCGTCGGGGTGCGGCCCGAGACCATGCTGGCCGCCGAAGCCGGGGCCACCCTCGGCGTCCGGGGCGCGATCACGGTCGATACCGGCATGCGGACCGGCCTGCCCGACGTATACGCGGCCGGGGACTGCGTCATCACCCACCACCGGCTGCTCGGGGTCACCTACCTGCCGCTGGGCACCACCGCGCACAAGCAAGGCCGGGTCGCCGGGGAAAACGCGGCCGGCGGGAACCGGACCTTCGCCGGCAGCCTAGGCACCCAGGTGGTCAAGATCTTCGACCAGGCCGCCGCCCGCACCGGGCTACGCGACCACGAAGCCCGCGCCGCCGGGTTCGACCCCGTCACCATCGCCTCCGAAGCCGACGACCACAAGGCCTACTACCCCGGCAGCCACCGCATCACGATGCGGTTCACCGGCGACCGCGCCACCGGCCGGCTGCTCGGCGTGCAACTGTTCGGCCACAAGGACGCCGAGATCGCCAAGCGGATCGACATCGCCGCCACCGCCATCTTCCACGACATGACCATCGAGACGGTCAGCGACCTGGACCTGTCCTACACCCCGCCGCTGGGCAGCCCCTGGGACGCAATCCAGGCCGGCGCCCAGGCCTGGACCCGGCACAACCACCCCGGATAAGCCACCTCACACCGCCACGGAGAGGACGGCGATGATGCCACACCCGCACCCTCACCCACGGCCCCGCCCGCCGCGCCGCGCCCCAGTCACAGTCGCCGCGGCTGCCGCGCTAATCATGGGCGCTGTGCTAACCGCCTGCAGCTCTACCAGTACCGCTGCCACCGGCGTGGCGCCGCCCTCTGTCGCCGCCGCCAGCACGGTGCGGCTCACGGGCGCGGGCTCGACGTTCGACGCGCCGTTCTTCGATCTGGCCTTCCCTAACTATGAGCAGCAGCATCCCGGGCTGGCGATCAGTTACGCCGCGGTTGGCAGCAGCGCCGGGATCACCGCCTTCACCGTCGGCCAGGCCGATTTCGGCGCTAGCGATGTCCCCGCCAGTCCTACTGACCTGGCCAGCGCCCGCGACGGCGCCGCCGTTCAGGTCCCGGTCGACCTCGGCGCGGTAGTTGTCGCCTACAACCTCCCGCTGCCCGGCAACCCGCCCCGGCTGCGGCTGACCGGCCCGGTCGTCGCCCGGATCTTCCTCGGCCAGATCACCTTCTGGGACGATCCGGCCATCACCGCCCTGAACCCGGACGTCGACATCCCGCACTGGCCCATCACCGTCGTGCACCGCTCCGACGGCAGCGGCACCACCTACATTTTCAGCAATTACCTGTCCGCCGTCAGCCCGGCCTGGGCCACCCAGGCAGGCACCGGCCGATCCCTGCACTGGCCGACCGGATACGGCGCGGACGGGAACTCCGGCGTAGCCGCCGCGATCTCCCACGTCACCTTCGCCATCGGCTATGTCGAACGCTCCTATGCCAAAGGCCCCGCCCTGGCCTACGCCGCCATCGCCAACCAGGCCGGCAACTACACCATCCCCACCACCCAGGCCATCGCCGCCGACGCCGCCGCCCGGCCCGCCATCACCGCGGCCAGCTTCTCCATCGTCAACGAGCCCGGCCCGGCCAACTACCCCATCTGCGGATACAGCTGGGTCATCGTCTCGGTCCGCCAGCCCAGCCAGGCCACAGGCCAGGCCCTGACCGCCCTGCTCAGCTGGCTCACCCACGCCGGACAGGCTTACGCCGCCACCCTCGGCTACGTCCCCCTGCCCCCCGCCATTCAGCAACTCGCGACCACCACCCTGCAGCAGCTCACCGGCCCGGACGGGACACCGCTGACCAGCTGAACGGCCCGCCGCAGCATCGTTTGCTTGATTCATCGGTGACTGTATAGTTAAGTTATGGATGTATCAGTCCGGCCGGACCTGGGCACCCTCGGCCGCGTCGGCACCGCCCTGGCCGACCCGACCCGGCGTCGCGTGCTGGTCCACCTGGCCGCAGGCTCCGGCTACCCCGCCGAGATGGCCGACCAGTTCGGCACCACCCGCGCCAACCTTTCCAACCACCTAGCCTGCCTGCGCGAATGCGGGCTCGTTACAGCCACCGCCGAAGGCCGCCGCATCCGCTACCAACTGGCCGACCCGCGCCTGGCCGACGCACTGCGCATCCTGGCCGCCCTGGACCTGCCAGGCACCTGCCAGTAGGCCTCGACCAGACCCGATCCGGGAGGTACCCGATGTCCCGCGTGCAGCTTTCCCTCAACGTCAGCGACCTGGACTCCGCCGTCGCGTTCTACACCCGGCTGCTCGGCACGCTGCCCGCCAAGCTGCGGCCCGGTTACGCCAACTTCGCCGTTGACGACCCGCCGCTCAAGCTGGTCCTGAACGCGCCCGGCAACGGGCACCCAGGCACCATTAACCACCTGGGCGTGGAAGTCGCCACCACCGGCGAGGTCACCAAGGCCCAGGAACGGCTGGCCGCCGAAGGCCTGCCCGTCGAGGCTCGGCCCGGAACCGTCTGCTGCTACGCCCGGCAAGACAAGGTGTGGGCGCACGACCCGGACGGGCTGGCCTGGGAGTACTACACCGTGCTGGAGCACGTCGAGACCCCATGACACCGGCGCCCCGGCCGCTGCCCGTCACCGCCGCCAGCCCGCGGCTGACGGCGGAATGGCTTCGCCTGGCTCGCCTGGCCCGGACCCTGTCCTGGCTCACCCTGGCCTGGATGGGCGTCGAAGGCGGGGTCGCCATCGGCGCCGCACTGATCGCCCGGTCCACCGCTCTGCTCGGCTTCGGCCTGGACAGCGGCATCGAGGCCCTGGCCAGCATCATCGTCATCTGGCGGCTGACCGGAACCCGGCTGGCCAGCCCAGCCGCCGAACGCCGCGCCCAGCAACTGGTCGCGGTCAGCTTCTGGCTGCTCGCCCCCTACATCGCCGCCGAGGCGATCCGCGCCCTGGCCACCAGCGACCGCGCCGAGACCACCATCGCCGGACTCATCCTGACGGCCGGGACCGCTGTCCTGGAACCCGCCCTGGGCCTGGCCAAACGGCGCATCGGCACCCGGCTCGGCTCGGCCGCCATCGCCGGGGAAGGCACCCAGAACCTGCTCTGCGCCTACCTTGCCCTGGCCGTGTTCGCTGGGCTGGCCGCCAACACCCTGCTCGGCGCCTGGTGGCTCGACGGCGTCGTCGCCGTCGGCATCGCCGGCTGGGCCGTCATCGAAGGCCGCCGGGCCTGGACCGGGCGCACCTGCGGCTGCGCCTCCTGCGGATAACACCGCCCGTGCCCTGACGGCGGCTCCCGAACCCGCGGGACGCGTCACACGGCAGCCGGTGCCGTACCACGCCCGCCGTGAGGATCAGCGACCACAGGATTCACGCCTTACCCGAGGCTAATGCACGCGACGCTGGTCACCTAAGATCTGGGGGTGGCTGATGCGCGGGAATGGCTGGCGGGGACTCGGCCTCGGACGCTTCCCGCGGCCATCGTGCCGGTGCTGATCGGGTCGGGGGTCGCGGCGGGGTACGGCAGGTTCTCGGCGTGGCGGGCCGTTCTCGCGCTCGTCGTCGCGCTCGCCCTGCAAATCGGGGTCAACTACGCCAACGACTACAGCGACGGCGTGCGCGGCTCGGACGAGCGGCGGGTCGGGCCGGTACGGCTCGTCGCCGCGGGGCTCGCGCCGCCGCGGCAGGTGCTGGCAGCGGCGTTCGGTTGCTTTGCGGTGGCTGGAGCGGCCGGCCTGGCGCTGGCCGCGGTCACGTCCTGGTGGCTGGTGGCCGTCGGCGCCGCCTGCATCGCCGCCGCCTGGTTTTACACCGGCGGGCCCCGACCTTACGGGTATCACGGGCTCGGCGAGGTCTTCGTCTTCGCGTTCTTCGGGGTGGTCGCGGTGGCGGGCACGGCGTACGTGGAGATGTCCCGGTTCAGCTGGCTGGGGCTGGTCGCCTCGGTGCCGGCCGGGCTGCTGGCCTGCGCCCTGCTGATCGTCAACAACCTGCGTGACATCCCGACCGATACGCAGGCGGGCAAGCGGACCCTGGCGGTCAGGCTCGGTGACGCGCGCACCCGGGCCGGGTACGTGGTGGCCCTGCTCGTGCCGTTCGGCTTCGTGGCGGGTATCGCCTTCTTTCGGCCGCTGGTGCTCATCACCGCCGCCACCTTGCCGCTGGCGCGCATTCCGATCAGCGCCGTGCGGGCGGGGGCGTCGGGTCCGGCGCTGATCAGGGCGCTGGGCCAGACGGGGCGGGTCCAGCTGGCGTTCGGAATCGCGTTCGCGATCGGGCTCGCGGTTCACTTCTGAGCCAGGCGAACTCCGATTCGTTTTTGCAACTCAGGATGCCGGCGGTTCTGGGGGCGAGGCGTCCCCAGACGAGAGACACTTAAGACGAAATGCGCGGTATCAGCAACATCACGGCTGCTGGCGAGTTACTCTGCCCGTAATCCCAGTTGATGAGCTGCGCGCAGGGTGCCTGAACTTCTGCGTGTCCAACGGGAAGGTGTCTAGTTGCAAGCCCGGGGAATGTGGTCGGCCGGTCAAGGCGACAATCAGGAGCGGTTCCTGGCCGACCTCCGCGCGTTGCGCGACACGGCCGCGATCGGGTTCGACGAACTCGCGGCCCGGGCTCACTATCCGAGCAACATCCTCAAGGAAGCAGAGAACGGGCCCGGCCTGCCCGGCCTGCCGATCCTGGCCGCTTACGTCCGGGCCTGCGACGCGGACGTGCCCGAATGGGAAGAGCGCTGGCGGCGCCTGGCGTGCGAGGCGGAGAGCGACCCGGGACTGCCGGTCAGGGCCGCCGGCGCCAGCCCGGCCGCGGTAGCGGGCGCCCGCGCCGGCGTCAGCATAGCGCCGCCCGACGCGTACGACCCGGAGCGGATCAGGGCCGCGCTGCGCGGCGGGACCGCGGACCGCGCCACCCGCGTGGCGCGCACCGCGGCTGCGCAGCGGGTGGATCCCGACCCTGGGCACACGGACCCGGTGACTGAGGAAGGACCCGCGACCTGGAACAGCCGGGCGACGGGCTGGAGCGACCGTGATACCGCTGGCTGGCCAGCGAGCGCGGGGCCGGTTTCGGCCTGGGACACCACTCCGAACTGGGGCGCCTCGGTCAGCCAGGACTCCGTGCCGACCAACGGGAACCATCACCCGACGTACTCGGGCAGCGTATTCGACACCGCCGTCACCGAGTCGTTCAGTCCCGATGTGGCCCCGGTTAGCGAGGAGGATCCGGTGCCGGCCTGGCTGGCTGACAGCGAGGTGGCCGCGCCGGCGGAGGCGGAACGCCTTTGGCCGGAGCCAGAGGACACCCAGCCCGCGCGGTGGTCGGTTGACGAGCAACTCGTACCGCCGGTCACGGCCGAGAGTGAGCCCGGGTTCGCGGAGGACGCCGAGTCTGCAGGGGCGGCCGGGTATGCGAGGTCTGCCGGATTCGCGCAGGACCTCGAGTCCACTGGGGCGGCCGGGTTTGCCGGGGCGGCAGGGTCCGCCCAGGATGCCGGGCTGGCCGGGTATGGCGGGGCGGTTGAGTCTGCGCAGGATGCTGGGTCGACTTGGTTTGCTGGCGAGGTCGGGTCTGCGCAGGACGTTGAGCTGGCCGGGTATGGCGGGGCTGTCGGGTCTGCGCAGGATGCTGGGCTGGCCGGGTATGGCGGGGCTGTCGGGTCTGCGCAGGATGCTGGGCCGGCCGGGTTTGCTGGCGCGGTCGGATCTTTGCAGGATGCTGGGCTGGCCGGGTATGGCGAGGCAGACGGGTCTGCGCAAGATGTTGGGCCGGCCGGGTTTGCTGGCGCGGTCGGGTCCGCGCAGGACGCCGGGGTAACCGGGTATGCCGGGGCGGTCGGGTCCGCGCAGGCGGCGACACAGCCGGTTCGCCCGCCGACGATTGCCGTCGTGCCGGATCAATCGCGGCGCGACAGGTTCTTCCCGCTGAGGCTGGCTGCGGTCATGGTGATTGCCGCGATCATCGGCAGCATCCTGGTGCTGGTGATCAGGTAGCCGGGGAAACGGTTCGCCTGCCCTCGCGAGGTCTTGGGACAACCAGGAACCACGTGTCGGTGTGGGAGAAGACGCTGGAGGGCTAGTCCGAGCCGGGCTCCTCCGCGCCAGCGGAAAGGCCGGCCTGGCCGTTGGGCGGAGCCGGGTGGGCTGGGCCCAACGGGTCGATTGGGCCCAGCGGGTCGGCTGACTCGCCCCCATCGACGAAGCCGAGGCCGGGGATGGTGGCGGCCAGGATGGCGTCAATGCTGTCGTTGGCCGGGGTGCCCGCCGGGGCTTCGGCCGCGGGCGCGGCGGCGATCGCGGGTGTCTCGTCGGCGGCGGGCACGGCGGGCGGGTCGCGGCGGGGCCTGGGCTTCGGGCCGGACCCGGGGACCGGCTCGTCGGCGGTGCCGCCGAAGGCACTGGCGACCTGCCGCAGCGCCGTGGTCACCTCGCTGGGGATGACCCAGAACGTGTTGCCTGGCCCCTGCGCGATCTGCGGCAGCGTCTGCAGGTACTGGTAGGCGAGCAGCTTGGGATCCGGGTCGTTGTCGTGCACGGCCTGGAAGACGGTTTCGATGGCCTTCGCCTGGCCTTCGGCCCGCAGGATCGCGCTTTGCTTGGCGCCCTCGGCACTCAGGATGGAACTCTGCTTGTCGCCTTCCGCGGTGAGGATCTTGGACTGCCTGACGCCCTCGGCGGTCAGGATCGCCGCGCGCTTCTCCCGTTCGGCGCGCATCTGCTTCTCCATCGCGTCCTTGACCGACTTTGGCGGGTCGATGGCCTTGATCTCCACCCGGGTGACCCGGATGCCCCACTTCCCCGACGCATCGTCCAGGACGCCGCGCAGCAAGGCATTGATCTTGTCGCGCGAGGTCAGCGTCTGCTCCAGGTCCATGGACCCAATCACGCTGCGCAGCATCGTCGCGGTGATCTGCTCGATGGCCTGGATGTAGTTAACGATCTCGTAGTCGGCCGCTCGCGGATCGGTGACCTGGAAGAACAGCACCGTGTCGATGAGCACGACCAGGTTGTCCTCGGTAATCACCGGCGCGCCATTGAACGAGACAACCTGCTCGCGCAGGTCGATGATCGGCTTGACCCGGTCGATCATCGGGATGACGAAGTTCATCCCGGGTTCCAGCGTCTTCCGGTACCGGCCGAGCCGCTCCACGTTGCGCGCGCGGGCCTGCGGCACGATCCGCACAGAACGCATCACAGTGAGGACAACGAGGACTGCGACGACCGCCGCGATGAGGATCTCCGCCAAGACCATGGCTACTCCCGGGGATAGACGAGGGCGGTGGCCCCCACGATCTGCATGACGTCGACCTTGGTGCCCACCTTGATCGGTTCGGAGTCCTCCATGTACAGACGGGAGGACCACTCCTCGCCGCCGATGCGGACCCGCCCCCCATGGTCGGAGACCTCTTCGAGCACGACCGCCGGCCGACCGACGAGCGCGGCGGTTCCTGTGCGCAGCGCGGGCGGCTGCTTGAGATGCTTCATCGCGATCGGGCGGACGACGCCGAGCCCGGCCCCGGCCGCCACGACGAAGGCAGCCAGCTGCCAGGTCAGGCCGAGGTGGAACGCGCCGACGACGGCCGCCACGACCGCCGCGACGGCGAGGAGACCGAAGGCCAAGGTCGTGGTGAGGAGTTCGGCAACGCCGAGCACGGCTGCCACGATCAGCCATATGATCCAGGACACAGTGGCCGCTCCGCTGAACGCTTCTCCTTTGAGAGTATCCCTCGCCCGGCTTTGTCCGCATCAAGCCCCGCCGGGGCGGGCGTGCGGCGGCAATACGCGGCGTTATCGGGTCAATACCCCCCGATTATGTGCAATTGATGACAATTGGCCGTCTCGGTCCTACAGAGGATTTCCATCGACCTACACTCTGCAGATAAGGGCAGAGATCCCGCGGCGCGCTGGACAATGGGTCCAGGAGGTACCTGGTGGAACGTGGCGACACCGGTGTGGGCCGTGATGCCTACGGTCTGCCCAGGCGTCGGAGGCCAGGTGAACATCGCGCCTACCGGCCACGGGCTGCGGTGGACGAGCCGGCCGATGCCGACGGAGTGAGCGACGACGAGTACTACGGTCAGTTGCTGCGGCGACCCGACGAGTCCCAGCCCCGCCCGCGACTGCGCCAGCAGGGGCGTCCGCGCATGCGCCAGCCGGGCCGCTTCCCGTCGCCCGGCAGCGGCGGCTATCCCGCTGGCGGCCCGGCGAACGGTGATCCCGCGAACGGCTGGGCCCCGATGGGGGGCCAGCCCAACGGCGGCCTAGGGAACGGCGGACCTGCCAGCGGCCCGGGGAACGGCGGCCTCGGGAACGGCGCCCCGGGGAACGGCGGCCCGGGGAGCGGCGCGGGAATGGGCCTAGGGAACGGCGGCCTCGGAAACGGCGGACCTGCAGGTGGCCCAGGGATCAGCGGACCCGGGAACGGCCGACCTGCGGCCGGGCCGGGGAACGGCGGACTGGGGAACGGCGGGCTGGGGAACGGCGCGGGAATGGGCGGCCCGAGCGGGCCGCCTCGCCAGTACTGGCTGCCGAACGGGCGGCGGGTTCCCCCCGGTTATGACCAGCCTTACCGCCCGCAGTGGCCGGGAGCGGCGGGGGCCGCGGGCAGTCGGGTCCGGCCGGGTCCGGGACAGACTCCTGGGCGTCCGGTCGGCCAGGATCCGCTCGGCGACGCCTGGAGTCGGCCGGGGCGCGCCCCTGGTCAGCCGCCGCCTCAGGGTTCCGGGGGAGGCCGCGGGCCTTATGGCGCCGGGCGGCCGGAGGCCCGGGAGGACCTGGGGGCACGGGCGCCGTACGTGATCCAGGGCGGGCCGATTCAGCCGGAGCCGCCTGGCCCCGTGATCCGCCAGCGGGAGACGGCTGTTCCCCCGGAGCGGCCAACGGGTACAGCGCGGTCGGTGGCCAGCATCGCGCCGGACGGCCTGGAAGCGTTCGCGCGGGACCTGCGCGCGCTGCGGGCCAAGGCCGAGCTTGACTACCCGGAGATGGCTGAGGTCTCGCACTACACGATGAAGACGCTCGTGTCGGCGGCGGGCGGGCTCCGCCTGCCTACGCTGCCCGTGGCCGTCGCGTACGTGCGGGCCTGCGGCGGGAACGTCTCCGAATGGGAAGAGCGCTGGCAGAAGCTGGCCGACAAGCTGACCGCCGACGCGGCCAAGAAGCGCCGCGACGACGACGCGCTTCCGGAACCCTCGGAGGCCCAGGCCATCGAACCGCCGGCCGCGCCGAAAGCTCCGGCGCCCGAGGCCGACCCCGGTAGCGCCGAGGTCTACGTCATCACGTCCGCTCCCCCGCGTCAGCCGGGCTGGTGAGGGTTGGGGCTGGCGCGTGGGGGCTGGTACGTGGGGGCTGGCGCGTGGGGCTGATGAGCCGGTGAGCTGCTGAGCTGATGCGGGTGGATGACACAATGGGCAGCGTGCTGCCGCCGGACAACCATGTGCATACGCAGTTCTCGTGGGACGCGCCCGGCGCGGCGTCGATGACGCGCAGCTGTGAGCAGGCGCTGGCGGTCGGCGTCGGGTGCGTGGCCTTCACCGACCACCTGGATTTCACCAACTCGACCGCCGGGGACCGGATCGCGGAAGAGAACCTGGATCCGCGCCGGTACAGCGGGATGCGGCTGCTCGATGTCACGGCGTACCTGGCGGCGATCGTGGACTGCCGTGAGCGCTTCCCTGACCTGCGGATCCTGTCCGGGGCCGAGATCGGCGAGGCGCACATGTTCGGGGCGAGCGCGGCGGCCCTGGTGGCCAGGGCCGGTTTCGACCGGGTGCTCGGCTCGGTGCACGCCATACCGTTCGACGGGCGGCTGACGGCGGCCGACCAGCTGTTCGGGGTGATGCCGGCCGGCGAGGTGATGCGGAGGTACCTCGCTGAGGTGGTTCGGCTGATCGAGGGGAGTGACGTCTTCCAGGTGCTCGCGCACCTGGACTTCCCGCGGCGCAGCTGGCCGTATTCGGCCCCGCCCTACGACGAGACGGCCTTCGAGGCGGAGTACCGGGCCGTGCTGGGCGCGCTGGCGGCCAGCGGGCGAGTGCTCGAGGTGAACACCAAGAGCCCGCTCGCTTCGGTCGAGCTGTTGGGGTGGTGGCGGGACGCCGGGGGTCGGGCGGTCTCGTTCGGGAGCGACGCGCACCAGCCCTGGCGGGTCGGCGCCAAGTTCAAGCTGGCGGTCGATGTGGTCGAGGCGGCCGGTTTCCGCGCTGGGCGCGATCGGTTCGACTTCTGGCGGATCTAGCTCTGCTAGCGGATGTAGCTGGGGTCAGCGGCGGCACCGGACGCCTATGTGCCGGAGGAGAGGAAGGCCCCGGTGCCGCCGCTGACTGCTTTTAGGTCCAGGTGTCGTCCAGCCTGACTCGCGCGTCCCCGCTCTCGTTCGCTGATCGGCATTCGCCCCGGTAGTTGCTGGACACGACCTACACCTACGATCCTGATCTGAACACGGTACGAAGTTGTTTCGCTACCATTTGTAGTGTAACTCTATGTACTGTCCACAATGCAATGGGTAACAGAGTGATAGTTACCTATCTACCTGGTGACATTCCACGCAGAGTCACTCATTCGTGACGGGTGAGGAATTTGAGCTGGTGGAGGCCAATGTGGGCAGAGATGGTTGCGCTGGGGAGTGACCAAACGCCGTTCGGGAAAAATGGGTGTTAAAGAATCGGTTACTGTCCGCGCATGATCGTGCCGATGATGCCGCCGACGGCGCCGGCTTCCGTGGCCTGCGGGTCGGTCTGGCGGGCCAGGTACGGCTCGAGCGCGTGGGCGAGGATGGGCAGCGGCATGGACTGCAGCCAGACCTGGCCCGGGCCGGTCAGCGCCACCAGGTGGAAGCCGTCCTGACCGAACGCCACGTTGGCGATCCCGGGCATCTGGGTGATCTGGAACTGCACGCTGCCCTCGAACATGCCCACGTGTCCCGGGTGCACCATCAGCGTCTGGCCCGGGGCCAGGGTGTAGTGCACGAGCTCGCCGGACAGCTCGATCCAGGCGCGGCCCTTGCCCTTCGAGCTTCTGCAGGACGAACCCGTCGCCGCCCCACAGGCCGCCGCGGAAGCTCTGCTGGAGGCCGACGCTCGGCGTGATGCCAGGTGTGCCGCACAGCCAGCCGTGGCGGTGGACGAAGTACGCCTGGCCGGGGGCGATGTCGGTCGGCATGATGTGGCCGGGCATCTTCGCGGCGAAGGTCACCATGCCGGTGCCCGCCATCGCCTCGTACTGGGTGAGGAACAGCCCGCCGCCGCCCATGACGCGTTTGAGGCCCTGCATGAAGCCGCCACCGCCGCCCTGGCCACCGGGGCCGTCGGCGCTCATGTGCTGGGAGAGCTGGATGTTCGGGGTCATCCAGGACAGCTCGCCGTGGGTGGAGACCACCCGCTCGCCCTGCTCCAGGGTGACCTCGAGGATCGGCATGGTGGTGCCCTTGATCTCGGCTTGCATGACCGCCACCTTACCCGCGGGGGTTGGTGTCCGATTTCCGCTAGTAGCAGTCCGCCGGCGATGGCATCGTGGAGAGCGTGAAACAGCAACGTAGGCGTGGGCGCAGGCGGGTGGTGCCGGGGGCCGGGGTGCCGGGGGCGCGGGGTGGCGGCGCTCGATGATGAGCAGCGGTACGCGGCGGCGGTGTCGAAGGACGCCCGGTTCGACGGCGTGTTCTTCACCGCGGTGACCTCGACGGGCATCTACTGCCGGCCGTCGTGCCCGGCGATCACGCCGAGACGGGAGAACATGCGGTTCTACCGCAGCGCGGCCGCGGCCCAGGAGGGCGGCTTCCGGGCCTGCAAGCGGTGCCGCCCGGACGCCTCCCCCGGCTCGCCGGAGTGGAACATCAGGGCCGACGTGGTGGGGCGCGCGATGCGGCTCATCGCCGACGGCGTGGTCGACCGGGACGGCGTCGAGGGGCTGGCGACCTGCCTCGGCTACGAGCAGCGGCAGGTCCGGCGGCTGGTGACGGCAGAGCTCGGTGCGGGCCCGCTGGCCATCGCCCGCGCGCAGCGAGCGCAGACGGCTCGGGTGCTCACCGAGACGACCACGCTGCCGCTGTCGGAGATCGCGTTCGCGGCCGGGTTCGCCAGCATCAGGCAGTTCAACGCCACGATCCAGGAGGTGTTCGCGGTGACGCCCACGCAGCTCCGCGAGGCCGGGGCCGGCGGGGTCCGCGGTCGCGGAGGCTGGGGGCAGCGGTGTTGCTGGCGGGGCCGCGGGGCCTGGCGGGGGCCCAGGATTTGGCGGAGACCTCGGCGCCGGGGCTGATCAGGCTGCGGCTCGCGTACCGGCATCCGATCGACTTGGAGCGGATGTTCGGCTTCCTGGCCGCCCGCGCGATCGAGGGCGTGGAATCCGCGGAAGACGGGTGCTACCGGCGGACTTTGCAGCTGCCGAATGGCACGGGGATCGTGTCGCTCGGCCCGGCGGGGCCTAGATCCGGCTCCGGTTCTGGCTCCGGATCTGGCTCCGGATCTGGCTCCGGTTATGTGGAGTGTGAGCTGCAACTGGAGGACCTGCGCGACCTGACGGCGGCGGTGCAGCGGTGCCGGCGGCTGCTCGACCTGGACGCCGACCCCGAGGCGGTGACCTCATACCTGGCGGCGGACCCGGTGCTCGGGCCGCTGGCGCAGGCCTGCCCGGGGCGGCGCTCGCCCGGGCACGTGGACGGAAACGAGCTCGCGCTGCGGGCGGTGCTCGGCCAGCAGGTTTCGGTCGCCGCGGCTCGGCGCCTCGGGTCCCGGCTGGTGGCCGCCTACGGTAAGCCGCTCGAGCGGCCGGACGGCTCGCTCACGCACTGCTTCCCCACGGCGGAGACGCTGGCCGGCGCCGATCCGGCCACGCTGCCGATGCCGCGCGCACGGGCCGCCGCGCTGACCGGGCTGGCGACGGCGCTCGCCTCCGGCGGCCTGTCCCTGGATCCCGGTGCCGAACGGGACCTGGCGACCGAACGCCTGCTCGCGCTGCCCGGGATCGGGCCGTGGACGGCGGCGTACGTCCGGATGCGCGCCCTGTCCGACCCGGATGCGTTCCTGCCCGGGGACGCGGGCGTGCTCGGCGCGCTGGCGCGGCTCGGGGCCGTCCCGGCCGGGACGGGCTCCGCCGCACCGGTCAGGGCGGCGCGGGCCAGGGCGGCCAGGGCCGGGGCGGAGCTGGCCGAGAACTGGCGGCCGTGGCGCTCCTATGCCGTCCATCACCTGTGGGCCTACCTGGAGGAGAAATGAACAGCCCGTTCGTGGCGCCGGACCTGAACGCGCCGCGCCTGTCCCATATCGTCGGCTCGCCCATCGGCCGGCTGCTGCTGCTCGGCGACGGGCACGCCCTGACCGGGCTGTGGATGCTGGACGCCGACCGGCACTCGTGGCGGGTCGAGGAGGGATTGACGCCGAGCCCGGCGACGTTCGGCGAGGTCGCCGCGCAGCTCGAGGCGTACTTCGCCGGGGACCTGAAGGAGTTCACCGTGCCGCTGGCGCCCAGCGGGACCCCGTTCCAGCTCGCGGTGTGGACCGAGCTGACCAAGATCCCCTACGGAAGCACGGTCAGTTACGGCGACATCGCGAGGGCGCTGGGCAAGAGGCTCGTCGCGTCGCGCGCGGTGGGCCTGGCCAACGGCGCGAACCCGATCTCGGTCATCGTGCCCTGCCACCGGGTGATCGGCAGCGACGGCAGCCTGACCGGGTACGGCGGCGGCCTCGAGCGCAAGGAACTGCTGCTCCGCATGGAGGGAGCGGGCCCGGCCAGGCTGTGGTGACGCCCCCGGAGCGACGGCGCGGATGAGTTAGCGTGGGCGAGTGATCGCCTTGCTGCCCCTGGCCGTCGCCCTGGGGCTGTCCAACCTCGCCGGGGCCATCGGGATCGGGGTCAGCGGGGTAACCGGCGCGCTCAGGCTGCGGATCGCCGTGCTGTTCGGCCTGTTCGAGGCGGGCATGCCCGTGCTCGGGCTCGTTCTGGGGCACGGCGCGGCCAGCGGCCTCGGGCAGTCGGCCCCCTGGCTCGGCGGGGCGCTGCTGATCACGGTCGGGCTGGTCAGCCTGGTCCTGGCGCTGCGGGGTCCGCGTCCGGGTCCGGGTCCGGGTTCGGGTCCGGGTCCGGGTCCGGGGGAGGGAGTTCCAGCGGGTGCTGTGCGGTGGGGGACGTGGCGCGTGCTGGTCAGTGCCGTCGCCCTGAGCGTGGACAACCTGGCGGCCGGGTTCGCGCTCGGCACGTTCCGGGTCGGGCTGGCGGTGGCCGCGCCGGTGTTCGGCGTGGTCAGCGTGATCATGTCGCTGGTCGGCCTCGAGGTCGGCGCGAGGATCGGAGCGGCCGCGGGAGACCGCAGTGAACTGGTAGCGTGCGCGTTGTTGGTCGGGGTGGGGGCCGCGATGGCGGCCGGCGTGTTCTGAAGAGCAATCTGAAGGCGCCGGGAGGCACGATGGAACGGGCGACGTCTGGTGCGCGTCCAAGGGCAATGACAAATCAGAGGCGAAAGCGCGGACTCGGGGCTGCTGGACTGCTGTGCGCTGGGCTGATGTGCACCGGGCTGGCCGGGTGCGGGACAGTGGCGGCGTCATCCACGCCGACGACGGGGGACGCGTCGTCGGCGAGGGCGCCCGCGTCGGGAGCAGGCGGGGCAGCGCTGGCCACCACGGTGCTGGCGACGGCGGCGACGCCGCAGGTCGGCTGCGCCAGCGTGGACCAGGCGACCTGGGCCATCGTCACGCGGCACCTGCTGGTCCGCGAGCCGGTCAACGGCGGCACGCGGACGTACACCCAGCGCCACGCGACCAGGGTGCGGGCCCTGTTCGGCGACTTCTGCGCGGCCCTCGCCCACGCTGACGTGCCGCAGCCCCCGATCGACTGCCCGGCCGACTTCGGGACCGTGTACACGGGCACGTTCTACGACGGGCAGCGGACCCTCGCCACCTTTATTTACAACATAGGCGGGTGCCCGCGGCTCGAACTCACCGCGTCGGGCCGGACGCGGGGCACCTTCCTGCTCGGGAAGGCCGCCGCCGCCGCGCCGCACCTCAAGGCCGACATGGCCGCGGTCGTTGGGCTGCCGGAGTCGCAGGTGTACGGGTCTCCGTCGCAGACCCTCTCGCCGGTCAAGTAGGGCGTTCGGCCGTACCGGGCGGGTGCCTGACTCTGACCTGCCCAGTTCAGCTCCAGCCAGCCCCTTCCGGGCCTCGCGGCGTGGGTAATTGTCCGATTTAATCGGTAAAAGAGTGCATCATTCCCGAAAGGGCGGTCTACGCCCAAATTTAGAGTGATTTATAAAGATCAGGTGTATTCGTTCGTGTTTGCCAGGAGACGCACCGTCAGCCTCAGTACCGTGGTGACGATTCCCGCATGCTGTTCGGATCGGACGTCCGGAAACACGGAGGAAACTAATGAGGAAAGCACACAGGGGGCTGGGTCTGAGTGCGGCCCTGACCCTGGTGGGCGGTGGCCTGCTGGCGATGGCGACCCCAACGGTGGCCAGCGCCGCGCCGGCGGCGCTGCCTTGCACCATCTCGGCGAGCACGGTCACGGGCGCGGCCCGCTCCGTGGGTATCGGCGGCGTCGTGATTGCGCAGGGCACCAGTAGTACCTGTCAGGACCCGCCGCCGCCGCCCGAGCCGGCGTTCAACGGCACCCCGCCGCTGCTCTTCAACGGAAGGCAGGGCCCGGCTGACTGTGGTACAGCCCCAGTCTGCGACGACGGCGATGTGATGGGGACCCGAGCGACCGGCCCCGTGACCCTCGTGCCGATCTACTGGGCTCCGTCGGGTTACTCGTTCTCGCCTGCCTACGAGAACCTCATCAACGCGTACCTCCGTGACGTGGCGGTGGCGAGCGGCCAGCTCACCAACGTGTTCTCGGTCCTGACCGAGTACTACGGCAACAACGGGTCCATCCAGTACCGGATCCGGGCCGGGTCGCCCATCTCCGCGAGCAACGCGTTCCCCACGACCGGCAACTGCACCGTGCTCCCCGCGGACGCCAAGGGAATCTACAACGATGGCACGGGCTACACCGCCTGCCTAGATGACAACAACCTCCAGGCCGAAGTCGACGCTGTCACCGCGGCCCACGGCCTGCCGCACAGCCTCAACTACATGTACGAGCTGTTCCTGCCCAAGGGCGTCGAGGGCTGCTTCTTCCCCGGGTCGGACGGGGCCGGCAACATCTGCACGATCAACAACGAGCCGAGCGCGGCCTACTGCGCTTACCACGGCACGGACCTGAACGATGCCGTGTACTCGAGCATGAACTTCCCGATCTACCAGTCCCCGGTGGGGTTCACCTGCGGTACCGAGGCCCGGTTCCCGGTGGAGGAATCGCCGAACAACAACCCTGACGCCGACACCGAGATCAGCCCGCTCAGCCACGAGACCAGCGAGGCGATTACCGACCCGGACACCCAGACCGGCTGGTACGACTCCACCGGCAACGAGATCGGCGACGACTGCGCCTACATCTTCGGCGCGACGCGCGGCGGGCCCGGGCACCTGTACAACCAGACGATCAACGGCCAGCACTTCATTACCCAGGAAGAGTTCAGCAACCGCGTGTTCAGCAGGTCCGGTGGGACCGAGGCATGCGTGCAGAGCTGGCTGCAGGAATTCATCGGGCCGAACATTTGATCCGATAGGTGAGCCCGTCGCGCCGATAGGCACCTGACGGGTTCGACGAGAGGTTCGGGGCGCGGTTCCGGGAGAAATCCCGGGGCCGCGCCCTAGCTTTGCGCTAGGGGCACGGGGCGCTCGGGCCGTCCGACTGGGGGGTTGTTGACGGGTTTTATCGATAAAGCGCCCATCTTGCCTGAAAGAGTAGTTTCCGCCCAAATCTGGAATGATTTATAAAGATCAGGTGTATTCGTTCGTGTTTGCCAGGTGACGTGCCGTCATCCTCAGTACCTTGGTCACGGATCCCCGGCGTGCTGGACTTACGTCCGCAAAAACCGGAGGAAACTAATGAGGAAAGCACACAGGCCGCTGGGTCTGGGCGCGGCCTTGGTCCTGGCCGCCGGAGGCCTGCTGGCGATGATGGCCCCGACGGCGGCCAGTGCCTCGCCTTCGTCCACTGCGGCGGTGACGCAATGCACCGTCGCGGCGTCGCAGGTCAACAGCACGGCCCGAGCGCACGGTATCGGCGGCATCGTGGTCGCGGTAGGCACCAGTAGTACCTGTCAGGACCCGCCGCGCGCGGCCGGGCCGGCGTTCAACGGCACTCCGCCGCTGCTGTTCAACGGACGCCCGCCCATCTGCTCCTCCTCGCCCTGTGACCATGGCGACGTGATGTCGACGCGACAGACCGGCCCGCTGGTCATCGTGCCGATCTTCTGGAGTCCGACAGGTCACACGATCTCGTCTGCCTACGAGAGCATCATCGATTCCTACATCCGTGACGTGGCGGCGGCGAGCGGCCAGCTCACCAACGTGTTCTCGGTCCTGACCGAGTACTACGGCAACAACGGGTCCATCAACTACCGGTTCAGGGCCGGGCCGTCCATTATCGCGACCAACGCGCTGCCCGCGAACGGCTGCACGCTGGAGGCCAAGGACACCACGGGGATTTACGCTGATGGCTCCGGTTACAACGCCTGCGTGGATGATGCCCAGCTCCAGGCCGAGGTCGACAGCGTCACGGCGAGCAATGGCCTGCCGCACAACCTCAGCTACATTTACGAGCTATTCCTGCCCAAGCACGTCGAGTCCTGCATCTTGCCCGGTGAGACCACCACCGGGACCAACGGGCAGGCCTGCACGATCAACAACGAGGGCCCGGCGCCAGCGGGAACGACCGCCTACTGCGCCTACCACGGCACGGACCAGAACGACGCCGTGTACTCGAACATGGCCTACCCGATCTACGACTCGGCGACGGGGTTCACGTGCGGCACCGACATCAACTTCGGCGTGGTCGAGTCGCCGAACGGCAACCCCGACGCCGACACTGAGGTCAGCCCGCTCAGCCACGAAACCAGCGAGGCGGTGACCGACCCGGACACCCAGACCGGCTGGTTTGACTCCAGCGGCAACGAGATCGGCGACGACTGCGCCTACATCTTCGGCGCGACGCGCGGTGCACCCGAGGCGCTCTACAACCAGACGATCAACGGCCAGCGCTTCATGACCCAGGAGGAGTTCAGCAACCGCGTCTTCGCCAGATCCGGCGGGACCGAAGGGTGCGTGCAGAGTTGGCTGGCCGAATTCCCTGGCGCGTGACGCTCGATCCGACAAGTGAATAGCCCGTCGCGCCGATAGGCACCCGGCGGGTCCGATGAGAAGGTTCGAGGCGCGGTTCCGGGATTGCTCACGGGACCGCGCCTTGGCTTTTGGCTACGAGCCACGCCGGGCCGAGCGGCCGGCGTGTTCTGAAGACGTCGGGAGGAATTATGGAACGCATGACATTCTGGGCGCGTCCAACAGGCATGACTACTCAGGGCCGAAACCGCCGGCTGACCGCCGCGGGACTATTGTGCGCCGGGCTGCTGTGCGCTGGGCTGGCCGGATGCGGGACGGCAGTGGCTTCGCCATCGCCGGCCACCAATACCTCACATGCGCTGGGAGCGGCCGCGCCGCTCGCGGCAACAGCCGAGGTCGGCTGCGCCAGCGTGAACCAGGCCACCTCGGTTACCGTCACGCGGAGCGCGGTGGTCACCGAAGCGGTCCACGCGGGCAAGGTGAGGGTGACCCAGCGCAGCGCGACCAAGGTGCGTGCGCTGTTCCGGGATTTCTGCGACGCCCTCGCCCACGCTGGCCGCCCGGTGCCGGCCGACCTCTGCGCGTTCAGGTTCGGGAACTCTTACGCGGGCACGTTCTACGACGGGCAGCGGGTCCTCGCCACGTTCGACTACAGCCTGAGGGGGTGCCCGCGGCTCAGCCTGACCGTGTCGGGCCAGACGCGGGCCACCACCCTGATCGGGAAGCCGGCGGCCGCCGCGCCGCACCTGGAGGCCGACCTGGCCGCGGTCCTCGGGGTGCCGGTGTCGCGCGTCTAGCTAAGGCTCCCGAGGCAAGCGATCGGGGCGGTCACGCGGGGCACGTGCCCGTGGACCCCGGTCGGATTTATGATGGTTTGTCCGGCTCGTCGAGGTCGAAATCGCCATTCTTGAGCCCGGACCAAGGTTCTCATCTCTTACAGCATGTAAATGTTTCATCGTCGTCTTATAGACACTACATGCGTCTTTGTTGAGGATTAGCTGAATTCGGCCCTCGTGTCTGCTTACGGTGGTTGGGGCTGCGGCGGGTAGCCCCTGACGTCGCACACGACGGAGGAAACGAATGAGGAAAGCACACAAGCGACGCGGTCTCGGAGTGGCCATCATCCTGGCCGCGCTGGCCGCGCTCGCGCTCGCCATGGCGACCCCAATGGCAGCAAGCGCCACGCCGTCATCAAGCACCGCGGCAGCGGCACCACCCTGTACGGTATCGGGGCCGCAGGTCCTCAGCGCGGGCCGCAGCGCCCACCTCAGCGGCATCATCGTCGCGGCAGGAAACAGCTGTGCTACTGGCGCCGGTCACAAGCCGCCGCCCGAGCCGCCGTTCAACGGCAATCCACCGCTGCTCTTCAATGGGTCGAAGGGCGCAGGCAGCTGCGTCTTCCAGCCCTGCGACAATGGCAACGTCATGATGACGGCATCGACCGGCCCGCTGGTCGTCGTGCCGATCTTCTGGGATCCGGCCGGTTTCCCGATGTCCTCTGCCTACAAGAACGTCATCCTGTCCTATCTCGCTGGCGTGGCGAAGGACAGCGGACACGGCCACAACGTGTTCTCGGTGCTCGACGAGTACTCCGGTAACAACGGGCAGATCCAGTACAACGTCCAGCTCGGCTCCGCCGTTGAGGACACCAACCCGATCACCAGCGGCTGCACGCTGGAAGCCGCGGACACGACAGGGATCTACGTTGACGGCTCCGGCTACAGCGCCTGCGTGGATGATGCCCAGCTCCAGGGCCAAGTCGAGGACGTCGTCACGGCTAACGGTCTCCCGCACAACCTCACGCACATCTACGTGCTGTACCTGCCCAAGGCCGTCGAGGGCTGCTTCTTGCCTGGTGAGACGACCTCGGTGGGCCCGAACGGGCAGTTCTGCACGATCAACCACGAGCCGACCGCGGCGTACTGCGCGTACCACAGCATCGACACGAATGCCGCCATCTACGCGAGCCTCAACTACCCGATCTATCAGTCCCCCGTGGGGTTCACGTGCGGCACCGACGCCAGGTTCCCCGTGATCGAGTCGCCGAACGGTAACCCCGACGCCGACGTCGAGATCAGCCCCACCAGCCACGAGATAAGCGAGGCGATTACCGACCCGGACA
Organism: uncultured Actinomycetes bacterium; assembly: GCA_963795795.1. Classification (GTDB taxonomy): domain Bacteria; phylum Actinomycetota; class Actinomycetes; order Streptosporangiales; family Streptosporangiaceae; genus Palsa-504. Next base: position 45,346 of record CAWCJS010000024.1, read on the forward strand.
CCCAGACCGGCTGGTACGACGCCTCCGGCAACGAGATCGGCGACGATTGCGCCTACGTCTTCGGCCGGACGCGCGGCGCGCCCGGGGCGTACTTCAACCAGGTCATCAACGGCGGAAAGTACATCACCCAGGAGGAGTTCAGCAACAAGCTCTTCGCTAGTTCCGGCGGTACCGCCGGGTGCCTGCAGAGCGAATAGAAACCAGGGAGAGCCCGGCGCGCCGATAGGCGTACGACGGGCTCGGTAACAGGCACGAGGCGCGGTCCCGGGACCGCGCCTCTGCTTTGTTCGGTTAGGGCAGGTTGCCCGACTCGTCGAGGTCGAACTCGCCGTCCTTGACGCCCAGGACGAACGCCTCCCATTCGGCCTCGGTGAAGTACAGCTTGTCGCCGTCCGGGTTAGCCGCGTCGTACATCACGTAGAGCCTGGGCTCGTCGGCCTTGTGCGGCGCGGCCGAAGTGTCGGTCGTGACGTACACCTCGACGCGGCTCTCCTCGGTATCGGCCGCTGTCGTGTCGTGACCCGGAGTATGCATGGGCTTAGGCTACCGCCGGGAGCGCCTGCCCGTGCCGCCGGGCGGATAGGGTCGGGTCCGTGCCCGACAGCGACAGTGCCGCCAGTGACAGTGCCGCCAGTGACACTGCCGCCAGTGACAGTGCCGCCAATGACGGTGCCGCGAGCTCGCTCGCGGCTGAGGCGGCCTGGTACGCCGGGCTCCCGACGATGTTCGGCTCCGCGGCGGCGCTGCTCACCGATCCGACGGGCCGGGTCCTGCTGGTCAAGCCGAACTACCGCGAGCACTGGTCGCTACCGGGCGGGATCATCGAGCACGGCGAGCCGCCGCACGCGGGCTGCCGGCGCGAGGTCGCGGAGGAACTGGGCCTCGACATCGCCCCGGGACCGCTGCTGGCTATCGACTGGACACCCCCGGAAGGGGTCCGGCCTAAGCCGATCGTGCACTTCGTCTTCGACGGCGGCGTGCTCGACGAGCACGTGCCCATCCGGCTGCAGGAAGAAGAGCTTGACGGGTACCGGTTCACGGAGCCCGGCGAGCTGGCCAGCTACCTGCCCGCGTTCCTGGCCGCCCGGGCCTCCGCGGCGCTGATCGGCCGAGCCACCGGCGCGCCGGTCTATCTCCCCCAGTTCGGCGGGCTCGACGGCTCGTCGGTGCTCGAACCGGGCTAGGCCCGGATGCGCTCGCTCACCGCGCCGCGGAGGAGCGGATCTCCAGCTGGCTGAGCAGGGTGGCGGTGGCGGCCGCGACGGTGTCCACGGCGTGGCCGAACGCCTCGGCGTTGTGCCCGGCGGGGGTGCGGAAGCCGCTGATCTTCCGGACGTACTGGAGCGCGGCGGCGCGGATGTCGTCCTCGGTGACCAGCTCGGCGTAGGGCGGACGGAGGGTCTTGATGCTTCGGCACATACCTCGACGGTACGTCAATCCAGGCCGAGGAGGGCCTCAAGTCCCACGGTGAGGCCGGCCGGGAGCGAGCCGACCTGGCGGACGGCGAGCAGCACGCCCGGCAGGAACGAGGCGCGGTCCAGCGAGTCGTGCCTGATCGTCAGGGTCTCCCCCGGGCCGCCGAACAACACCTCGTGGTGGGCCACGTACCCGGGCGCGCGCACCGAGTGGACGCGCACGTCCTCGACGACGGCCCCGCGGGCGCCGGGCAGCGCTGACGTGGTGGCGTCGGGCGGTGCGCCCAGGCCCGCCGCGGCGCGTGCCGCGCGGATCATGGACACGGTGCGCAGCGCCGTCCCCGACGGGGCGTCGGCCTTGCCCGCGTGGTGGAACTCGATCACCTCGACGGAGGGAAAGAACCGCGCCGCCTGGGCGGCGAGGCGCATCATCAGGACGGCGCCGACGGAGAAGTTCGGTACGACGAGGATGCGCACGTCCTTGTGGTCGGCCAGCCAGCCCTGCACCTCGTCCAGCCGGTCCTCGCCGAAGCCAGACGTGCCGACCACGATGTCCAGGTCGTGGTCGGCACACCAGCGCAGGTTGTCCATGACCGCGGCGGGGTGGGTGAAGTCGACCACCACGTCGCACGCGGTCAGCGGGTCACGCGCGTCCCCTAGGTCGACCTCGGCGGCGAGGTCCAGGTCGGGGGCCTCCGCGACCACACGGGACACCTCGCGCCCCATCCGTCCCCGCGCGCCAAGCACGCCGACCTTGATCATCGCGACCTCCCGATCGCCGGACTATCCCCCGATCCTGGCAGACCTCAGACGCCGAAGGCGGCGGGATCGTCGAAGGGGCCGACGACGGCCAGGGCCTTGGGGCGGGTCAGGACCTCGGCGGCCACGGCGCGGATGTCGTCGTGGGTGACGGCGTCGATGGACTCGAGGACCTCCTCGACCGGTTCGAGCCTCGGGTAGACCAGCTCGGACTTGCCGATACGGCTCATCCGCGACGAGGGGTCCTCCAGGCCGAGCACGATCGAGCCGCGCACCTGGCCCTTGCCGCGGGCCAGTTCGGCGTCGGTCAGCCCGCCGTCAACCACCCGGGTGATCTCCTCGGCGCAGATGGCCAGGACCTCGTCGGCCTTGGCGGGCAGGCAGCCGACGTAGATTCCCCACAGGCCCGTGTCGGCGTGCTGCCCGGAGAAGCTGTACACCGAGTACGCCAGGCCGCGCTTCTCCCGCACCTCCTGGAACAAGCGCGAGGACATACCGCCCCCGAACGCCGCGTTCAGGACGCCCAGCGCGAACCGGCGGTCGTCGGTCCTGGACATCGCCTCGCAGCCGAGCACCAGGTTGGCCTGCTCGATGCCGCGGGAGACCAGTGTCGTGCCAACGCCGGCCGCGGTGCCGAAGCCAGGGTGGCTGCCGTTCAGCCGCGGCGGGGCGGGCTCGGCGACCCGCCCTAGCGCCGGGCCGAACGCGTCGGCCACCAGTTGCGTCAACCTTTCGTGTTCCAGGTTGCCCGCCGCGGCGACCACCAGGTGCTCCGGGGTGTACCGGGCCTGGTAGTGCTCGAAGATCTGCTCCCTGGTGATCGCGTTGATCGAGTCGACCGTGCCGAGGATGGGCCGGCCCAGCGGGGTGTCACCGAACAGCTTGGCGGTGAACGCCTCGTGCGCGGTGTCCGAGGGGTCGTCCTCGTTCATCGCGATCTCCTCGAGCACCACGTTCCGCTCGGCGTCCACGTCCTTCGCGGTGACCAGCGAACGGGTCACCATGTCGGACAGGATGTCCACGGCCAGCGGCAGGTCCGCGTCGAGCACCCGCGCGTAGTAGCACGTGTACTCCTTCGCGGTGAACGCGTTCATCTCGCCGCCGACCGCGTCCATCTCGGCCGAGATGTCCAGTGCGGTGCGCCGCTCGGTGCCCTTGAACAGCAGGTGCTCCAGGTAGTGCGTCGCGCCCGCGTGCGTCTCGTCCTCGTCGCGGGAGCCGACACCGACCCAGATGCCCAGCGCCACCGAGCGGACGGCGGGCAGGAACTCGCTGACTACCCTGAGCCCGCCAGGAAGAACCGTTCGGCTGACATCACGGGTTGATTCGGTAGCCATCTACTCGTTATGCCCCCGGGTACGGTGGCGCGTCCTGCGGTGCCCGTCGTGCCCGTCCCGGTCCCTGGGGGGGCCGGAGTCCCTGGGCTCCCTGGACTCTCTCGGGCGGTCGCCGCGCGAGTCCCGTGACTCGCCGCCGGAGAGGTCCTCGCCCGCGGCTTCCCGCTCGACCACCTCGACCGGGACGAGCGACAGCTTGCCGCGGTCGTCGATCTCGCGAATCTCGACCTGGATCTTGTCGCCGATGTGCATCACGTCGTCGATGTTCTCGATCCGCCTGCCGCCGTGCAGCTTGCGGATCTGCGTGATGTGCAGCAGGCCGTCCTTGCCCGGCAGCAGTGACACGAACGCGCCGAACGTCGTGGTCTTCACCACCGTGCCGAGGAACCGCTCGCCGACCTCGGGCATGTGCGGGTTGGCGATGGCGTTGATCGCAGCCCGGGCCGCCTCGGCCGAGGCCCCGTCGGTGGCCCCGACGTAGATGGTGCCGTCGTCCTCGATCGTGATCTCGGCGCCCGTGTCGTCCTGGATCGAGTTGATCATCTTGCCCTTCGGGCCGATGACCTCGCCGATCTTGTCCACCGGGACCTTGATGGTGATGATCCGCGGCGCGTACAGGGACATCTCGGCCGGTGAGCTGATCGCGCTGCGCATGACCTCCAGGATGGTGAGCCTGGCCCCGCGGGCCTGCTTCAGCGCGCCGGCCAGCACCGAGGCGGGGATGCCGTCGAGCTTGGTGTCGAGCTGGAGCGCGGTGATGACCTGCTCGGTGCCCGCCACCTTGAAGTCCATGTCGCCGAACGCGTCCTCGGCGCCGAGGATGTCGGTCAGCGTCACGTACTGCCCGCCCTCGTGGATCAGGCCCATCGCGATGCCGGACACCATGTCCTTCAGCGGCACGCCGGCGTCGAGCAGCGCCATGGTCGAGGCGCAGACCGAGCCCATGCTCGTAGAACCGTTGGAGCTGATCGCCTCCGATACCTGCCGGATCGCGTAGGGGAACTCCTCGCGCGCGGGCAGCACCGGGATCAGGGCGCGCTCGGCGAGCGCGCCGTGCCCGATCTCGCGGCGCTTCGGCGAGCCGACGCGGCCCGTCTCCCCCGTCGAGTACGGCGGCATGTTGTAGTTGTGCATGTACCGCTTGGTGCGCTCCGGGTTGAGCGTGTCGATCATCTGCTCCATCCGGAGCATGTTCAGCGTGGTCACGCCCAGGATCTGGGTCTCGCCCCGCTCAAAGAGCGCGGAGCCGTGCACCCGGGGCAGCACGTGCGTCATGGCGGACAGCGGCCGGATGTCGGTCAGGCCGCGGCCGTCGATGCGCAGCCCGTCCCTGATGATCCGCTCGCGGACCAGCTTCTTGGTGAGCGAGCGGATCGCGGCGCCGATCTCCTTCTCGCGCCCCGCCCAGGACTCGCCGAGCCGCTCGGTGGCCAGCGCCCGCACGCGGTCGGTCTCCGCCTCGCGGTCGGCCTTGCCCGCTATCGTCAGCGCTTTGGCGAGCTCGTCGGAAACCTCGCGGGCCACGGCCTCGTACAGGTCCTCGGTGTAGTCGACGAACACCGGGTACTCGTGCGCCGTGATGCTGTCGGCGGCCTCGGCGGCGAGCCGCTGCTGCGCCTCGCACAGGATTTTGATGAACGGCTTGGCGGCCTCGAGTCCCTCGGCCACCGTGTCCTCGGTGGGCGCCACGGCACCGCTGGCCTCGTCGGCGAGCAGCTTGAGCGTCTCCGGGGTGGACTCGGCCTCGACCATCATGATGGCCACGTCGCCGTCCTCGAGCACCCGGCCGGCGACCACCATGTCAAAGGTGGCGTGCGCGAGTTGCTCGTGCGTGGGGAAGGCCACCCACTGGTCCTTGATCAGCGCGACCCGCACCCCGCCGATGGGGCCGGAGAACGGCAGCCCGGCGAGCTGGGTGGACATGGACGCGGCGTTGATCGCCACCACGTCGTACAGGTGCTGGGGGTCGAGGGCCAGGATCGTCTCGACGATCTGGATCTCGTTGCGCAGCCCCTTGACGAACGACGGGCGCAGCGGCCGGTCGATGAGCCGGCAGGTGAGGATCGCGTCCTCGGACGGACGGCCCTCCCGGCGGAAGAACGAGCCAGGGATCCGGCCCGCCGCGTACATCCGCTCCTCCACGTCCACGGTGAGCGGGAAGAAGTCCAGGCCTTCCTTCGGCGTCCTGGACGCCGTGGTCGCCGAGAGGACCACGGTTTCGCCGTCGAGAGTCACCAGGGCCGAACCGGCCGCCTGGCGGGCCAGTCTGCCCGTCTCGAATCTGATTGTGTGCACGCCAAATTCGCCGTTGTCGATGACGGCTTCGGCACTTCGGACACCCTCCACGGGTGAGACCTCCTTGCGGTAGATCCCGCACCCACCCGCCGCCGTGCCGCTTGTGGCCTGGCTCGCCCGCTGGGGGCAGCCGGCCGGTCTTCGATCGAAGCCCTCGGGCCCTGTGATGTACTGCCCGGGGACCACTACCGAGGACCGGCCCTTTGGCGCTCGGGGCCGGGGGCTACGGGATGTCGGTGTTGTCAGTATTCAGTTGTTCCTGGCCGCTGTTCGCGTGGTCGCGGCCGCGGCGGGCTAGCGGCGGATGCCGAGCCGCTCGCGGATCGCGCGGTAGCGGTTGATGTCCTTCTTGGCCAGGTACTTCAGCAGCCTGCGGCGGCGGCCGACCAGCAGCAGCAGCCCGCGGCGGCTGTGATGGTCGTGCTTGTGCACCTTCAGGTGCTCGGTCAGGTGGTTGATCCGCCTGGTCAGCAGTGCGACCTGGACTTCCGGCGAACCGGTGTCACCCTCACTGGTCGCGTACTCCGCCAGGATTTCCTTCTTGGCGGCGGTGTCGAGCGGCACGTTGCTCCTCAGTCCTTAGGATTGGCTCGGAACGGGCTCAGATAGCTGATTCCCCGTTTCGGAGTTGGGGCAGCCGCATGAGGGTGCAGCAGGCCCCGGTCTGCCCTGGCTACTCGCCGGACAGCGTTTCACGATATCACGTGCTGCGACGCAGTCGCGCCGAGTCCGTTCAGGGTCCGTTCAGGGTCCGTTCAGGCCCGTTGGTCACGGAACGCGCGCGGTTACTTAAACTTGGCCAGTGCCCGATTTGACCAGACCCGCGTGGTGGCCGGAATGGTCGGAAGCCGCCGGCCTGCGGGCGCTGCGCGCGGTCATCGTGATCCCCGCCTTGTTCGCCCTGACCTTCGCGGGCTTCGGGAACCTGCAGATGGCCTTGTTCGCGGGGTTCGGCGGGTTCGCGAACCTGGTCATGGCGTCGTTCGGGGGCAGCAGGCGCGACAAGCTCGTGGCGCACCTGGGACTGGCCGTGACCGGGAGCATCGGGCTGATCATCGGCACGGCGGTGAACCGGATCGACTGGCTGGCCGTCCTGGTCACGATTCCGGTGGCGTTCGGGATCTTCTTCGCCGGCGTCGCGGGTCCGAACGCGGCCTCCGGCGTTACCGCCGCGCTGCTCCCCTTCGTGCTCCCGGTGGCCACGCCGGGGACCGTCAGCATGATCCCGGACCGGCTGGCGGGCTGGTGGCTCGCCTCGGCCGTGTCGACCGCGGCCGTCCTGCTGATCTCGCCGCCGTCGCCGGGAGACCGGCTGCGTGCGGCGGCGGCGGCCTCGGCCCGTGCGCTGGCCGTTCTCTTGGACGCATCGGTTCATGGCACCGCCACCGCCGCGGACCGGGACGCCTGCATGGCCGCCAAGCACGAGCTGATGAACGCGTTCGCGGGCACGCCCTACCGGCCGATCGGCCTGGCCACGGCCGACCAGGGACTGGCCAGCGTCGTCCAGTTGCTCGAGTGGACGAGCGTGCTGGTCACCGACGCCACCGAGGGGCATCCGAACCTGGACCAGGCCGCCCAGCCCGACCGGGACCTGCTGGCGCAGGCCGCCGCGGTACTCAGGGGCGTAGGCGACCTGCTAGCGGGCAGCGACAGTGCTTTGCCCGACCCCATCTCCGCCGTGACGGCTATGGACCGGCAGCGCGAGGCTAGTGCCGCCTACCACCGGGCGGCGGCCCCGGGCGGTGACTACGACTCGGTCGAGGTCGTCGCCAGGCATGCCTTCCACGCGCAGGCGATCGCCATCGCCGTCCAGGCGACCGTCGCCGATACGCTGGTCGCCACCGGGCGCGCCGACCCCGAGACGATCGCCGCCCGCCGCCGCAGCTGGTACGGCGCCCAGCCGGAGGGGACGCACGCCGAACGGCGGGTGGCCGCGCTCTCCGGTGCGATCGGGGTGATGGTCAGGCACGCCAGCTTCCGGTCGGTCTGGTTCCTGAACAGCCTGCGCGGGTCGCTCGCGCTGGCGGCGGCGGTCCTGCTGGCCGACGTGTCCGGGGTCCAGCATGGGTTCTGGGTGGTGCTCGGCACCTTGTCGGTCCTGCGCACCAACGCCGCGTCAACCGAGTCGACCGCGCTGCGCGCGCTGGCCGGCACCGTCGTCGGCTTCGCCGTAGGCGCCCTCCTGCTGCTCGGCATCGGGACCAGCACGCCCGCGCTTTGGGCGGCCCTGCCGATCGCCGTCGCCTTGGCCGCCTACGCGCCGGGCACGCTGCCGTTCGTGGTCGGGCAGGCGGCGTTCACCGTGGTCGTGGTGGTCCTGTTCAACCTGCTCGTTCCCGTCGGGTGGAAGGTTGGCCTGCTCCGCATCCAGGACGTGGCGCTCGGGTGCGCGGTCAGCCTGGTGATAGGGGTGCTGTTCTGGCCGCGGGGCGCCGCCTCGGTGGTCGGCGACGACCTGGCCGACGCGTTCCGGCGCGACTCGGCGTACCTGGCCCAGGCGGTGGGCTGGGCCCTGGGCACGCGGCACGACCCGCCAGACGCGGGCGCCGCGGCCATCACCGCCGCGACCCGGCTCGACGAGGCGCTCCGCGGCTTCCTGGCCGAGCAGGGCGCTAAGCGCGTGTCGAAGCAGGAACTGTGGATGCTGGTGATGGCCACCATGCGCATTCGGCTCACCGCCTACTCGCTGGCCGGGATGCAGGCGCCCGACCACGCCAGGCACCAGCCGCGAGGAGACATAGCCTACGCGCGCGCCACGCTGACCAGGGCTGCCACGGAACTGGTGGGCTTCTACGAGCGCATCGCGGTGCTGGTCGGGCGGCCCTTCCCGGGGCAGGTGCTGCTGCCAGTCCCTGTCCCGGCCTTCCCTGGTGTGGAGGGCAGCGACGGGGCCGGGCGATCCAGCGGGGCGGACGACGACGACCGCGGGGTCACCCTGTTGCGCCGATCCGGCGCGGTGGGCGCGGCCGGCGGGCCCGGGGGGCCCAGCGAGGACGGCACGGACGGCCAGGATCTGGTCCGCGTCATCACCGCCCCGCACCATCCGCACCTGCTCTGGGTAAACGAGCACCTGCAGCACCTCAGCTCGCACGCGGGGGCGATCACCGACCCGGCTGCCCACGTGGCCGAGCAGCGCCGCCTACCGTGGTGGCGCTGACCTGCCGGAATGGCCGGGCCGGCTACCCGGGGCCTGGTGGGGGGCTGTGGCTGCGCAGGACTTTGGTTTTGTTCCGGTTCCAGGCGGTGGTGGTGCCGTCGGGGTGGAGGACGAGCGTCCAGCCCCAGCGGTGAATGCAACCTGGTGGTGGAACGCGCAGAGCAGGATGCAGTCCTTGAGGCTGGTCGGGCCGCCGTCGGCCTTGTGCCGGACGTGGTGCACTTCGCAGGCGGTGGCGGGCTGGGTGCAGCCGCCGGTCCACTGGCAGTGCTGGTCCCGCAGGATGACCGCGGTGCGGATCCCGGCCGGGATGGTGGCGGAGTAGCCGATGTCCAGCGGCAGGCTCGGCCCGGCCAGCCGGGCGCCGAGCAGCTGCCGGCGCAGGAAGCTGGCCAGGCCGCCGGGGCCGGAGACCAGGTCGACGGCCTTGCCGATGATCTGCCGTTCGAGCATCTCCCGGGCGTGCGCGGTCAGCGGCGGCGCGGCTGCGCAGCACCCGTGCCCGGCCTGGCCGTCGGCGCGGTCTCGCCGGCCGGGCCGTCGGCCGCCGGGTACCGGCCGGGCCGGGGCCGTGGTGCCCGGCCAGGGTGACGCACAGCTGGACCAGGTCCTCTAGGGCGCCGGGGTCCACGTCGCCGGTGACGACCGGGACCAGCATGGCGTCGCAGGTGAGGCCGCGGGCGGCGTCGCCGTCCAGCCAGGCGCCGCCGTCACCGCCGCCGGTCGAGGCGGCGGCCCGGGCGGCGGCCCACCGGGCCCGGGCCGCGGTGACCCACTCCTCTTCCAGGGCCGAGTCCCCATCCAGCGCGCGCAGCTCGGCCAAGGTCACGTGCACCAGTGCCTTGACGGGCTGCCCGGCCCGCTGCGGGAGCAGGTCACTGGCGGCCAGCCGCCGCATCGCCTCCTGCAGCCCGTCGTGGTAACGCTGCCCGTGGGTGCGGGTGTCCTGGGCGCCCAGCGGCGCGGACAGGGCATCCAGGACCGCGCCGACCAGGGCCGCGCATTCGGGGGTCAGGTCCCCGGCGATGACCCCGGCCCCATCGTAGGTGGTCTCGAGCCGGAGGGACCGGTCGGTGAACCGGTCTTCCGGGCCGTCACCGGCGGGCAGCGAGCGGGCGTAGATCTCCGCAGCCAGCCCGGCCAGATCCCACTCATCGGCCCCGGCTCGGGCGGCCGCGACCAGGATCGCGTCCGCGGCATCACGGCAGCCTTCCGGAAGCCGGTCGGTCCAGCAGCAGATCGCCCGCCCCACCGACTCCGACACGACCGTGCCCTCGGCCAGCGCGGCCAGCACGCCGGGGTGCGCATCGGCACGGCGGGCCCACGCCACGTGGGCGCGGGCCGCCGCCTTGGTCACCTTGGTCCGGTGCCGCAGCCACCCGCCCGCGCTGTACTCCGCATCCGCCGAATACCCGTGGCCCGCCGTGTACGACGCCAGGGTCCACGCCCGACCCGCGGTGAGCACCGCGGCCGCCCGCTCGTAGCGGTGCAGGCACTCGGCCTTGACCGCGTCGGGCATCGCCGCAGCGTCGGCGGAGGCCGCGAACCGCAGGGCTGCGCAGGCCACGTCCAGGGCCTGGCTCGCACTGGCGAACGCGGGGACGGTACTCATCTGGGGTAGTCACCTCCGATCGGGGTGCGCCTGGGCAGACTTGAGTTTGCGGGGCGCGGCGCCTGGGAGGATTGAGCCGATTCGTTCGGCAGGAAGGGTCCTTGATCTTCTGTTCGAGTTTATCAGCCCTCGCTGACATTTTCCCGAATCGACACGCCTCGTGAAATGTGCTACAAAAATGTAGCGCTCCTGAGATCAGGCGGTCGAAAGCCGCGCTCCGCGTGCGGTTCTCTCTTAAGACATTGTCCAAGTGGCCGTTTGCGCGGGCTGGGCCTGACGTATCTTGCGCACAACATGCGGCAGATGGGGTCACGGAGAGGCTGAGCGACTCGCCGAGCTGCAGGCCTACGGCGCCGAGCGTTCGCCGAGGCCGGACTCAGCCCTGACGATGCGGTCGCCACTGTGCGGCAGGCTCTGAAGCCACGTTGACATTTCGGGTCTGGGGCAGGGCTAGGGCGGCGAGGGTACCGGCGGCGGCGATCGCCGCGAGGAGGATGGCCGCCAGGTGCAGGGCGGGGACTGGGCCGCGGACGCGGGTTTGCGCGGTGTATAGGGCGGCGATCAGGCCGATGCCGAAGGAGGCGGCGATCCGCTGCCAGGTGCTGAACAGGGTATTGGCGTCGCCGAGCTGGTCGGGGCGCAGCGGGGCGATCAGAGCCTGGAGGAGCGGGTTGATGACCAGGCCGATGGAGACCGAACGGCAGGCCAGGATTATCGCGATCAGCCACAGCGGGGTCGTTGCGGTGATCAGCAGGAGGCCGAGGCTGGCCGCCGCCAGGAACGCGAATCCGGTCAGGACCGTGACCCGTACGGTGAGGCGGGCGAGCAGCCGCGGCGCCAGGGCGGTGGATAGGCCGGTGATCAGGCCCTGCGGCGCCATGGCCAGGCCTGCCGCGAGCGCGCTGCGGCCCTGCACGGACTGGACGAAGACGGGGAGCAGGAATAGTGCCGCCCAGGTGACGATCGAGGCCAGCGCGCATAGCGCCATGGACAACGCGGGTATCCGTTGCTTGGCCAGCGACAGGTCGAGGGCCGGCTGATCGCGGCGCCGCGACCAGCCGGCGTAGCACACGATCAGTGCGCCGCCCACCGCGAGCGCGGCGAGCGTGGCAGCGGAGGCCCAGCCGGAGGTGGCGCCCTGGCTGGCCCCGTAGAGCAGCCCGGTCAGGCCGGCCGCGAGCAAGATCAGGCCCGGCAGGTCGAACTTCGCGCCCGGGGCGGGGCCCGGCGCGAGCGCTGAGGGGACGGACCGGACCGCGAGCGCCGCGAGCGCGCCTACCGGCACGTTGACGAGGAAGATGCTGCGCCAGCCCGCCGCGCCGATCAGCGCGCCGCCGACGGTCGGGCCGAGCGCCGGGCCGAGGAACAGCATGATGCCGGCCAGCGGCGAGATCGACCTGGCGCCGCGGCCGCCGAGCAGCATGCTCATCGCGAGCGGGACGAGCGGTGCCGCCACCAGGCCCTGGGCGACGCGCGCGGCGACCAGCAGGCGGGCGTCCGGGGCGAGCGCGCACAGCGCCGAGGCGACGGTGAACGCGGTCACGCTCGCCCGGTAGACCTGGAGAGTGCCGAACCTGCGGGCCAGGTAGGCGGTGCCGGCCAGACCCGCCCCGAGTGCGAGCAGGTAGCCGCTGACCGTCCACTGGACCGTGGTCAGGCTGGAGTGCAGCTCGCGGGCGATCGGCTCGACTGCGACGTTCACGACGCTCGAGTCGAGCATCGACAGCAGCGGCCCGGCCAGCAGGGCGTACTGGGCGAGGGGGCCGAGTCCGGGGCGCGCCGGAGTCTGCTCGGCGCCTGGGGCGGGCGGCAGGCTGGATCGGGCGGAGTGCGAGGTCATGATCCGAGCTCGGGATCGGACTCGGACGCGGGATCGGGCCCGGACGCGAATCGGGCCCTGGGCCCGGGCTCGGCGCAGGGTTCGGGGTCGGAGTCGGTCTCGGGCTTGGCGGCGAGTTCGGCGAGTTCGGCCAGCCAGGCTAGTTCGCGGGTGTACCTGGCGAGGAGTTCGGTCGTGACTAGGGCGCCCCAGCGCTCGCGGGAGGCGACGGCCAGGTCGCGCATCGTCTCGGTGTGCGCCAGCATCTGGTGCACGGCTCGGGTGCGGGCGTCTAGCACGGCGGCTCGTTCGGCGGGAGTGATGAGGGAGAACTGGCCGAGGCGGGCAAGGAATTCGGAGTCATCGGCTGCTTGGTCCGCCGGCAGGTCGGCCAGCATGTCGTGCAGCAGCTCGTGGCCAACCTCGGTGAGCGTGTACACCAGGCGCGACGGGCGGCCCTGCTGCGGCTCGGCGGTCTTGGTCACGGCGCCGACCTCCTCGAAGCGGCGCAGCGCCGGGTAGAGCGAGTTGTTGTGGAGCACGAAGCCCGTGGTCTGCTCTACGCGCTTGCGCAGCTCGTACCCGTGCGCGGGCCCGGACCGGAGCCGGCGCAGGATCAGGATCTCGACGTAAGACATTTAGTCCAGTATTACCTATGTCAGACTGGACTTCTACGTGGAGGATGAAGCGGGCCGGAATTGGGCCCGGGGAGGCGGCCGGGGCTGCGCCTGCGGGCATCTGCGCCGCTGGTCAGCCGAGCAGGTGCACGGCGCCGGCGCGGGACAGGTCATAGCCGCCGAGGGAGTTCACCGCGGACTGCACGTGCGGGTCGCGCAGCGCGGTGATCAGCGGCTCGGCTGCGGGCAGGGCGTCGCCGCTGAGCACGATGTCGAAGTCTTCCCAGGTGACCGGGACGAAACCGAGGTCCAGCGCGGTGGCGGCCGCGCGTACGCCCAGCCCGGCGTCGGCCTGGCCCGCGGCGATGGTCATGGCGACTTCGAGGTGGGAGGCGGCGTCGGGTCCGGTGGCGGAGGCGGGCGGGATCCCGGCGTCGGCCAGCAGCCGGTCGAGCAGGACGCGTGTCCCGGTGCCGAACGGGCGGCGGGCGATCCGCAGGCCGCGCAGGTCGGCGGGGCCGCTGACGCGGCCGGGGTTGCCCGGCGGTACCAGCAGGCCCTGCTCGCGGCGCCACAGGTGGATGATCGCGGGCTGGCGGCCGCGGAGCAGGGAGCGGGCGAACGGGCTGTTGCCGTCACCGGAGCGGTGCCGCAGGTGGATGGCGGCGGCGTCGGCGGTGCCGCGCCAGATCCGGGTCAGGCCGTGGAAGCTGCCGCGCGCGCCGGTGGTGGCCACGGCTGTCCCGGCGCTGCGTAGCGCGATGTCCAGGCCGGGGTCATCGCTGCCGGCCAGGCGCAGCGCCGGGTGCCCGCCGAGCAGGCGCCGGGCGGCGGCGGCGCCTGCGGCGGCGACCCGGGCGCGGGCGCGGTCCTGGACCTCGATCACGCCGGCGTCGGCGAGGTGCCGCCAGGCCCGGGCGATGGTCGTGGCCGTGGTGTCATACCGCTGCGCGGCCTGGCGGATGCTCGGCAGCTCATCCCCGCCCGCCAGCATCCCGGCCGCGACGCGCTCGGCGATGTCGCTGCTGACCTGGAGGTACCGTGCCATGTCCGGGATGCTACCGCCGGGGTTGCAGTGCGGTCTCGGCTGTGTCGCATCTGCCCGGGCCGCTGTTAGGCTCTGCACCGATCTGTAGTACTACAGTAGAGGAGGGCAGCTATGAGTCGCGGACTGCGCCGTAGCGGACTCGCGGCCGCCGCCGGGCTGGTCCTGGCCCTGACCGCGGCCTGCAGCAGCAGCACCAGCACTACGAGCAGCAGCCCGGCCAGCAGCGCGAGCAGCCCGGCGGGGGCGACCGGCACGCTGATCGTGTTCGGCGCGGGCACCTTGTCGACCCCGTTCACGGCGGAGCTGGCGGCGTTCAAGCAGCAGAATCCCGGCGTGACGATCCATTCGCAGTTCGGCGCGAGCGCAGACGATATCAAGGACGTCACCCAGCTGGGCCAGCCCGCCGACGTGCTCGGCGTGGCGGACTACTCGCTGATCCCCAAGCTGATGTCCGATCCGTCCAAGCCGCACGCCAGCTGGTACCTGGGGTTCGTGTCGAACCAGATCACCTTCGCCTACACCAGCCACAGCAAGGGCGCCAGCCAGCTCACCGCGTCGAACTGGTACAAGGTGCTGGCCGAGCCCGGCGTGCACATCGGCCGGTCCAACCCCGCCGCCGACCCGTCGGGATACCAGATCCTGCAGATGCTCCAGCTCGCCCAGGGCTACTACCACGACCCGGGCCTGTCCGCCGCGGTGCTGAAAAACTCCCCGGACTCCAGCGTCGCGGAGACCGAGACCTCGCTGCTGGCCGCCCTGCAATCCGGCCAGATCGACTACCTGGCCATCTACCGGTCCGACGCACTGGAAGAGCACCTGAAGTACATCACGCTGCCCGCCCAGATCAACCTGTCCGACCCATCGATGGCCGCCGCCTACGCCAAGGTCACCATCAACGCCGGCTCGCTCGGCGCGCTGACCGCCAAGCCCATCATCTACGGCCTGACCATCCCCAGCAACGCGCCAGACGCGGCACTGGGCCAGAAGTTCATCGCCTTCGTGCTCAGCCCGCAGGGCCAGGCCATCATGAGCCAGTAACGGGTTCGTGGTCATCTCACCCGCGCTGGCCGCCGGCCAGGCCAGCCTCCCGGCCCCGCTGCGGTCCGCGACCACGCCGTGGCCCGCCGCCGGTGGCTGACACGCCATGAGCACGGCCGCAGCGGGGGCGCCGGCCCGCCGCTGGCCGGGCGGCTGGTTCGGCGCGGCGATGTGGACGGCCGGCGGGCTGCTGCTGGCCTTCATCGTGCTGCCGATCGTGCGGCTGGCGGCCACCTCGCCGCCAGCCAGCCTGCGGCAGGCCGCCGCCACCGCCGCGATCCGCGACGCCACGCTGCTCAGCTTGCAGGCCGCGGCGATCACCGCCGTGATCGCGACGGTGTTCGGGGTGCCGCTGGCCTGGCTGCTGGCCCGCGGCACGTTCCGCGGCCGCGGCCTGGTCCAGGCCGTGGTCGACCTGCCCCTGGCGGTGCCGCATACCGTGGCCGGGATCGCGCTGCTGTTCCTGCTCGGCCGCACCGGCTGGGTCGGCGGCCCGGCCGGCCGGCTAGGGATCTCGTTTTACGGGACCCAGCTCGGCATCATCGCCGCGATGCTGTTCGTCAGCGTGCCGTTCGCGGTCAACAGCGCCCGCGTCGCGTTCGAGGCCATCGACCCCCGGCTCGAGCAGGCCGCCCGCAGCCTGGGCGCCACCCCGTGGCACACGTTCCGCCGCGTCACCCTGCCGCTGGGGCTGCGCGGCGTGCTGACCGGCGCCGCCCTGGTCTACGCCCGGTCGATCAGCGAGTTCGGCGCGGTCGTGATCATCGCCTACTACCCGGCCACCGCCCCGGTCGAGATCTACAACCTGTTCCTGCAATCCGGGCTCACCCAGTCCGCCGCGGCCGCCGTCGTCCTGCTGATCGTCACGCTGGCCACCTTCCTGGTCTTCCGCACCCTGGCCTCGGGCCGCCTGCTGACCCGGATCAACCGTGCCTACCGCTGAGGTCGGCCTGGCCGTCAGCGACCTGACCGGCCAGGCCGGATCCTTCCGCCTCGGCCCGGTCAGCGTCGCCGTCGCACCCGGCCAGGTCCTGGCCGTCCTCGGCCCGTCCGGGGCCGGCAAGACCATGCTCCTGGAAACCATCGCCGGGCTCCGCCCGCACCGCTCCGGCCGCATCCGCCTGGCCGGGGCCGACATCACCGCCCTGCCCCCCGAACAGCGCCGCATCGGCCTGGTCTTCCAGGACGCCGCCCTGTTCCCGCACCTGTCCGTCGCCGAGAACATCCGGTTCGGGCCCAGAGCCCGCCGCCAGCCGCCCAGCCCCGGCACCGAGCCGCTGCTCCGCCGCCTGGGCATCACGCCGCTGGCCGCCCGCTCCCCGCGCTCGCTGTCCGGCGGCGAACGCCAGCGGGTCGCCCTCGCCCGGGCCCTGGCCATCCAGCCCGGACTGCTGCTGCTCGATGAACCCCTGTCCGCCCTGGACCAGCCCACCCGCGAAGACCTCCGCGCGCTGCTGTCGGAACTCCTGGCCGCCCTGGACATCCCCGCCATCCACGTCACCCACGACCGTGACGAAGCACTGAGCATCGGCACCGACCTGGCCATCCTCACCGGCGGCCGGCTCCGCCAGGCCGGCCCGGCCAGCCAGGTCACGGCCGACCCCGCCGACCCCGAAACCGCCCGCCTGCTCGGCTGGACCGAACTCGGCCCAGGCACCGCCGACCGCGGAACCGTCAGCACCGGCCAGCTCCACCTCCCCGACGTCGCGCCGCCAGGCACCCACGGTCCCGTGCGCATCTTCTACCGGCCCGAAGACCTGCTCCTCGGAACACCGCCCGCCGGAATGCCTCCCGCCGCCAGCCTCACCGCCCCGGCCGCGCAGGTCCTCCCCACCCGGCCCCTGGCCCGCATCACCCTGGCCGCCGACCCGCCCCTGACCGCGCTCGTGCTGCACCGAGACCTCGAATCACTCCGCCCGCAGCCCGGCGAACCGATCACCGTAACGATCCCCCCTGGCAGCGTCCGCATCTTCCTCGCGGCACCAGATACCGCCTGAAACAGCCAGCACAGCACCCGGCCACACCAACGCCGTACGACTGCGATCTGAGCCCGGGGTTGGACTAGCCGGCCATCCGGCCGGACACATCGGCCGCTAACAGGGTTTGACCTGCGCAAACTTGCCGGTCATCAGGTGCGCGGGCAGCCCGGAGCCGGTTACTGTGGCCAGGTGCTCGGCGCTGGGTGGACCGAGGCCGCGGCCCTGGCGGCGGCCTTCGCCGTCTCGGCCGTGGCCACCCCGGCGGGCATCTCCGGGGCGGTCGTCCTGCTCCCGTTCCAGGTCAGCGTGCTGGGCACGCCCAGCCCGGCCGTCACCCCCACCAACCTGCTCTACAACGTGGTCTCCACCCCCGGCGCGCTGTACCGGTACCGGCGCCAGCACCAGACCGGCGGTCGGCTGGCCCTGCTCCTGACCGCCGGGACCCTGCCCGGCGTGATCACCGGATCCATCATCCGCGTCGAACTGGTCCCCGGTCCCCGCATCTTCGACCTGATGATCGCCGCCCTGCTGCTGCCGCTGGGCAGCTGGCTCGCCGTCACTGGCCCCGCCCGCGACCGCAACCCGGCCCGCCCGGCCCGCCAGATCCCGGCTTCCCGTGCTGATCTTCCTGGCCTGCCTGACCGGCTGCGCCGGCGGCATCTACGGCATCGGCGGCGGCTCGATCCTGGCACCCATCTTGATCGGGTCCGGCCGCCCGGCCGCCGAAGTCGCCCCGGCCGCCCTCGCCTCCACCTTCGTGACCTCCCTCGGCGGCGTGATCACCTTCACCATCTTGGCCATCAGCAAGAGCCCGGTCGCCCCGAACTGGCCCACCGGCATCGCCCTGGGCATCGGCGGCATCGCCGGCGGCTACACCGGCGCCCGGATACAGTCCCGGCTCCCCGACACCCTGATCCGCCGCATCCTCGGCACCCTCGCCATCGCCATCGCCGCCCAGTACCTCTGGTCCGGGCTGAACTGAGCCCGCCGCCGCCGTCGGCCAAACTGGTCAGCCCAGCAATTGCGCGCGCCACGGGCGGATAGGTCAAGCCGCCGCGCGGAGATCAGCTGCCCGGCCACCGGCAAGGCAGGGGCGCCACAAGCCCCGCTAAACAGGGTGGAACCGGCGCGAGCGGGGTCGGAACGGGCGGCGGGCGGCCGGGTGGTTCTCGGTGGCTATGCTTCTGCCCTAATGGCGGGTCAGGCAGGGAGACGTGATGGAGGGCGCGGTTCCGTTCGGGGTGGGCGAATTGCTTCCCTCGGATCAGCGGGCCCTGGTGCGGTGGCTGGATGACCTGTCCGCGAAGGCCGACGCCCGGGGCGAGGTGCCGCTGCTTCCCGTGGTCGAGGAATTCCGGCAGCTGATCGAGCGGGACCCCGTGGTGTCGATGCTGTTCGTGTCCATGCTGAGGCAGGTCCCCTATAACCAGACGCCGGACTACGAGCCGCAGGTCAGGACGGTGGACAAGCTGCTCAGGCTCCTCAACCACATCCTGACGGAGGCCCCGGAGTACAACGACACCGCGCTCGTCGGCTGCCCGATCGTCGCGATCCTGTGCTGGGCGATGGGCACCCACGCCGGGTTCGCCGCGTTCCTGAACGACCGGGTCAACGCCCAGCTCAAGAAGCTACTGAACGAGTGGGGGATCTTCCTGCGGTCCGCCGATTCGGCCAGCGTGCTCGACGATTCGGAGGCGGGCTGGTTCGGGCGCCACGCGCTGGCCAAGATGCCGCACTTTGCCGAGGAGTTCGTGTGCGACCCGGGCGCGCCGCACTACGGCTTTACCTCGTGGGACGACTTCTTCACCCGGCGGTTCCGCCCGGGGGCCCGGCCGGTGGCCTCCCCCGACGACCCCGACGTCGTCGTCAACGCCTGCGAGTCGGCGCCGTACCGGCTGCGATCCGGGGTGCGGCGGCACGACCACTTCTGGGTCAAGGGGCAGCCCTACTCCGTCGCGCACATGCTGGCCGACGACCCCTGGGCCGAGGCGTTCGTCGGCGGGACCGTCTACCAGGCGTACCTCAGCGCGCTCAGCTACCACCGCTGGCACAGCCCGGTTGACGGGCGGATCGCGAAGGCCTACGTGCAGGACGGCACGTACTACGCCGGGGCGCCCGCCGAGGGGTACGACCCATCGGGCGGGAACGAGTCGCAGGCTTACCTCACCGAGATCGCCACCAGGGCCATCATTTTCATCGAGGCCGATAACCCCGCTATCGGGCTGATGTGCGTCCTGCCGGTCGGCATGGCGGAGGTCTCCACCTGCGAGATCACGGTGTACGAGGGGCAGCGGGTGAAGAAGGGCGACCAGCTCGGCATGTTCCACTTCGGCGGGTCGACGCACTGCCTGATGTTCGGGCCGGGGGTGAATCTCGACTTCGACCTCCACGGGCAGCGGCCCAGCCTGAGGTCGCGGAACATCCCGGTCAACGCGCGGATCGCAACGGTGGTGCGGTAGCGGGGTGGTGCGGTAGCGGGTGGCGGGTGGCGGGTGGCGGGTGGCGGCCGGTCCAGTTTCTCCGGGCTCGCCTCAGCCGCGGTGGCTGACCCAGACCGAGATGTGGGCGGGTTCCAGGGCCTGCCGGACGACACCGGTCAGGTCGTCTCGCACCGAGTCCAGGTCCACGGCGTCCTTCAGCCGCGCGGCGAACGCGGATACGGCCTCGTCGGCGTCATAGCGCGCCCGGTTGAAGCGGCGGTCCACCGCGCGCTGCACCCGCCGGCGCACGGGAGCGAACAGCGCGGCCGCGGCCAGGGTCGAGGCGGCCACGGCCACCGTGCTGTGGAAGCGCAGGACCTGCGTGGCCAGCAGGACCAGCCCGGCGTACACCCCGACCAGCACGCCGGTCACGATCGCGTAGGCCAGGGTCCGGCTGATGATCCGGTCGATGTCGTACAGGCGGTACTTGAGGATGCCGACGCCGATGCCCGCGGGTAGCGCGGCGAGCCCGATCCCGAGCACCTGCCCCGAGACGCTCGTCGACGGGATGCCGAACGAGATGGCGACCACGGCCACAGTGACCGCACCCCCGCTGAGCCAACCACTTGAGCTGCTGGCGGCGGTCGCCGGTGGCGCGCCGCCAGCTCAGCACCTGGTGGGCTACGAACGAAAGCCACATCACCAGGATCGCGGCCAGCCCCAGCACCTCGGCCCCGGCAAGCGCGCCGCCGGAGTGATGGGCGCTGGTAACGATGTCCCCGAAGGAGTCGAGGTGGACGTCGTGACCGGCGACCGCGGCGATCGCCGGGCCGATGATCGCCGCCGACGCCAAGGCGCTGGCCACCGCGTAGGCCAGCAGCACCCACCGCCAGCGCCGCGAGGCCAGCCTGCCGTCTGGGAACAGCAGGATCACGACCGGGAACATCAGGATCGCGGGCGCCCACAGCGGCTGGAGGATCACGGCGGCTCTCGCGAGCGGGAGGCCGTGGTGGCCGAACCGGTAGTAGAGGACGGCGTACAATCCGGCGATGCCGCTGAGCAGGAAGAGCAAGATGAAGCCGATGAGGATCCAGCCGATCGGGTTCCGCGGCTGGCGCCGGAGCCACGACGACGCCCACGCCTGCGTAGATCAGGACGACGGGGACGATCGGGCCCGAGCCGAGGATCGACAGCTGGTGGACGGGGCCGGCCAGCGCTATCGCTAGCGGCCATCAGCACCAGCGCGACCGCGCCCAGGACCAGTGCGGTGGTCGGCGACGCCAGGCGGAAACGGCGCGCGCCGACGCCTGCGGTGGCCGATCCCGGCCCGCCCGCTGGCGGTGTCCTCCCCATGAGCGCCACGGTACGCCCGGAGCGTTACGGGGAGCGTTACCGCGATCAAGCCTTGGCCGCGCCGAAGGTGACCGTGATGTGCTTAAACCCGAGGGACGTGAGCATGCCGGTGAGCATCCCCTCGGTGTTCTTCTGCGCCTGGGCGAGGAGCGGGCTGTGCTGGGCGGCGGTCTGGATCTTCTGCTGCGCCAGGACGTAGACCTGCTGCTGGCTGTTCGGGTTGCCGGAGAAGAAGTTGCCGATCCGGTTGAAGAGCCCCTGCTGTTCGGCGTACACGTACGACTGCGAGACGTCCAGCACGGCGGGCTCGAGCTGCGCCCTGGGGAGCGCGACCGTCACCGTGGTCCGGTCCGCGCTGACGGTGATGGCGCTGCCCTTGAGCTGCGAGAAATCGATGAAGGCGATGTCGGTCCCCTGCCCGATGAACAGCGTCTCGCTGCCCGCGAGGAAGGACGGGATCAGCGACACCCGCTTGGTGAGGTCGACCACGACCTCGAACGAGCCGCTGGCCGCCTCGTAGCGGCTGAGCGCGGTGATGGACTTGAGCAGGACGGGCTGGCTGGTCACCGTGGTGGTCTCCGCGAACGGATTCTTCAGCTGCGGCAGCAGGTGGATCGCGGAGAGGACCAGGATCAGGACCACGGCGGACGCGATGGCGGCCGCCAGGCCGGCCAGCGAGCTCACCCTCGGCGTGCGCGCCATTTCCCCTGCCTCGTGTTCGAGCGTGATTCCAGGGCGCCCGTCAGCTACCCGCGCCGGTTCAGATAATTCGGGCCGGGCCGCATATTGCGCGTGGCCTGGGAAGCTACACGTGCATGTACAGGTACGGGTTCGGGCGGCGCCGCGAGAGGTTCGACGGCCGCCGGTGGCGGCCGAGATCCAGGGCCGTCGGCTGCCTGCTGTGGGTCGTGCTGCTGATCGCGATCCTCATCGTGCTCGCGCTGGCGTTTGGCGGGTTCCAGAAGGGCACCAAGTACAACAGCGGGCTCGGAGCCGCGCACCCGGACTTCGGCACGGTCGCGGTGGCGGCTCATTAGGGTTTACAGCACCGTTGCGGTAGGACCCGACGGCGACTAGGCCCAGCGGACCGAGGACGAGCGACTCGAGCGCGTCGTAGGAAGTGATGCGCGTGAGCGCCTTGTATAGCGGGGCGTTCACCTCCTGGCCGGCGATCGTCCGGTATCCGGGCCACGGAGTCGGCCAATTCGGCGGCACCGAGATCGCCGCCATGGCAGAACCCTGAGGCTGGCGGTATGCCATAGTCCACGCATGACAGTGTTTGACGATCTGGACGCGGAGCAGTCCAGGCTGGACGACATCCTGGCTCTGCTCGATGAGGCGCAGTGGCTGGCGCCGTCGGCGGCGCAGGGGTGGACGGTGGCCGACGTGGTGCTGCACCTGGCCCAGTCGGAGGAGGCGGTCCAGGCCGCCATGACGGGCGGCGGTCTCCGGTCGGGGCTGGCCGCGGCCGGCGGGAACTCCATGGACGAGCGGGCCGAGGCGGCGGTCCGGGCCGAGCGGGCCGCGCCTGCTTCGGTCTTTGATCGGTGGCGGCGGGCCCGGAGCGCGGCGCTGGCCGCGCTGACGGCGGGCGATCCCGATCAGCCGGTCACCTGGGTGACCGGGCCGGTCAAGCCGGCCACGCTCGCTACGACGCGGCTGGCCGAGCACTGGGCGCACGGCCTGGATATCACCGGGCCGCTCGGGCTGGAGTTTCCCGACACGGATCGGCTGCGGCACATCGCCTGGCTGGCCCACCGGACGCTGCCGTACGCGCTGGCCGTGGCGGGCGAGTCGCCGACCGTGGCGGTGCGGTGCGAGCTGACCGACCCGGCCGGATCGCAGACCTGGCGGTACGGCCCGGCGGACGCCGAGTCGGCCATCGCCGGGCCGGCCGGGGAGTTCTGCCGGGTGGCTGTGCGCCGACTGGCTCCGGCGGACGCCCGGCTGACCGCGACCGGCCCGCATGGGGCCACGGCGCTGCGCGTGCTGCGGACCTACGCCGAATAGGTGGGCGCTGGGGCACCCAACGACCGATAGACGGGCGGATAGCCACGGACGGGAGGGGAGCACCACGACGGGTAGCGTCACGGGCGCGGGTGGCGGCCGAGGACGAGGACGCCGGCGGTGGAGAACGAGCCGCCGTTGCCGAGGACGACGCTGATGTCGGCGGTTCCGACCTGGGCGGCGGCCTCGCCGCGGACCTGGCGGACGGACTCGAGGATGGCGAACATGCCGTACATCCCGGTGTGGGTGTAGGACAGGCCGCCGCCGTTGGTGTTGAGCGGGAGGCGGCCGCCCGGCTCGGTGTTGCCGTCGGCGATGAACGCGCCCGCCTCGCCCCGGCCGACGAAGCCGAGGGCCTCCAGGCCGTAGATCGGCACGTGCGCGAACGCGTCGTAGATCATCAGGTGCCCGACGTCGGCGGGGCCGATCCCGGCCTCGGCGAAGGCGTCCTGGCCGGCCAGGCGGAAGGCCTGCGAGGCGGTGAAGTCGGCCAGCTGCGAGATCAGCGGGGTCTCGGACGACTCGCCGGTGCCGAGCACGTGGACGGCGGGCTTGGGGAAGTCCGCGGCGCGGTCGGCGGAGGTGATGACGAGGGCGCCGCCGCCGTCGGTGACCAGGCAGCATTCGAGCAGGTGGAAGGGGTAGGCGATCATCCGCGAGGCCAGCACGTCCTCGACCGTGATCGGGTCACGGTAGGCCGCGCGGGGGTTCTTGGCCGCCCACCGGCGCTGCGCGACCGCGACGTAGGCGAGCTGTTCGTGGGTGAGCCCGAGGTCCTTCATGTACCGCAGGGCGGTGATCGTGAAGGTGGTCGTGGGGCCGAACGTGCCGTACGGCGTCTCGAACTGCCCGGTCACCGAGGACGGGGCGCCGCGGAACGGCGTGGCGCCGACCCGGGATCGCCCGGACTCGCCGTGGGTGACCAGGACCGTCCGCGCGTAGCCGGCCCTGATGGCCGCCGCGGCGTGCCTGACGTGCAGCAGGAACGAGGTGCCGCCGACCCCGGTGCCGTCGATCCAGCGCGGGACGATGCCGAGCGCGTGCGCGACCTGGACCGGCCCCGGGGCCGAGACGGTGGCGATCCCGTCGATGTCGCGCGTGCTCAGGCCGGCGTCGCGGATCGCGTTGACGGCGGCCTCCAGGTGCAGGGCCAGCGTGGAGTGATCCGGCAGCTTGCCGATCTCATCCGTCTCGGCCGCGCCCGCGATGATGACGCCCGGCGCGCCGCTCACGGGGCCGATCCTTCCGTGGCGGGCGTGAACATCGGCAGGTACACCTCGCCGCGCGGCTCGAACGTGACCCGCAGCGGCATGTCGAGCACCAGGTCCTCCGGGGTGTTCGGCACGCCGACCAGGTTAGCCATCATCCGGGGGCCCTCGGCCAGCTCGACCACGGCGATGGCGTAAGGGGCCTCGGCCTCGAAGCCGGGGGCGGGCCGGTGGTTGATCACGTAGGAGTACAGCGTCGCGTGGCCGCTGGCGGTGAACCACTCGACGTTGACCGAGCCGCAGGCCGGGCAGACGGGGCGCGGGTAGAAGTAGGCCTGCCCGCAGTCGGTGCAGCGCTGCAGGCGCAGCTCGCCCGCGGCGCACCCGTCCCAGAAGGGCTGCGTCTCGGGGGTGGGGTGGGGAACTGGCTTGGTCTCCGGGGTGGGCTCGGAGAGGGGCTTGGGAGTCGGCACGGGCATGGTCATGACCGGCCGAGCATCGGCCCGAACGAACGCTCGACCTGCGCCGCGAGCGCGTCGAGCGACCACGGTCCGGTGCCGATGACCCGGACCACCGGCTGCGGGTTGTTGTACAGGGCGACCTCGTACCCCATGGTGTGCACGATCCGGCCGGTGATCCAGCCGGACCGCTCGCTGGCCAGGTAGGCGACGAGCGGGGCTACGTTGTCCGGCGAGCGCTCGTCGCCGGCGGGCAGCCCGGCCCGGCGCCGCTCGTCCGGGACGGATTCGGTCATCCGCGTGGCCGCGCCCGGCGAGACGGCGTTGACCGTCACCCCGTACCTGGCCAGTGAGTTGGCCGCCGAGTAGGTCAGGCCGACGATGCCCATCTTGGCCGCCGCGTAGTTCGGCTGCCCGGGGTTGCCGTGCAGCCCGGAGACCGACGTGAAGTTGATGATCCGGTTCTGAGCCGATGGGTCGCGCTGCTCGCGCCAGTGCGCCGCGGCGAACTTGGTGGTGTTGAACGAGCCCTTGAGGTGGACGCGGATCACGTCGTCCCACTCCTGCTCGGTCATGTTGAAGACCATCCGGTCGCGCAGGATGCCCGCCGTGTTGACCAGGACGTCGAGCCGCCCGAACGCGGCGATCGCGGTCTTGATCAGGTCCTCGGCGGCCGCGTGATCGGATACGTCGGCGCCGTTGGCCACGGCGGCGCCGCCGGTGGCGGCGATCTCGTCGGCCACTTGGCGCGCGGGCGCCGCGTCGGCGCCCGACCCGTCGAGCGCGCCGCCCAGGTCGTTGACCACTACGGAGGCGCCCTCGCTGGCCAGCAGCAGCGCCACCGACCGGCCGATCCCGCGGCCGGCACCGGTTACGATCACGACCCGCCCGTCCAGGCTTCCCATGGCGCTCGCCCTGGCCTTCCTGCCCGTAGGCTGCCGGTGCCGGCGGAGATTAGAATGATCTTCTGGAATTAGCTTCTAGACCGAACGCCGGCTGTGTCAAGCTCCCGGCGGGCGGGCCGCCGCCCTTCCCGCGACCGGCGGCACGAGGCGAGGATAGCGCGCCCGCGGACCGGCGCGCGGATCGGTGAGGACGCGATGGGCAAGCAGTCACCAGCCCGGGCGGACCGGCTCGAGATGGCGGCCATCAAGGCGGGGGCCATCGGAGCGGGGGCCGGCGAGGCGGGGGCCGGCGAGGCGGGGGCAGGCGGGTCGTGGCAGTGGGGCAGCACCCCGAAGACGAGGCGCGCCCTGCTCGAGGCGGCGCGGCAGGTGTTCACCGAGCAGGGGTACGCCCAGACCAGCATCGCCGACGTGGTGGAGCGAGCCTCCTCGAGCGTGGGCAGCCTGTACCACCACTTCGGCGGCAAGAGCGAGCTGTTCCTGGCCCTGTGGCACGAGCACCAGCGGACCTACGAGGAGGCGGCCAGCAAGGCGGTGGCCCGCCTGCGGAAGGCCGGCGAGACCGACACGACCGAGCTGTTCTGCGCCGGGGCACGGGCGTTCTTGGAGGGTAGCTGGCTGCGCCGGGACCTGACGCTGCTGTTCTCCTCGGGAGACGGCCCGCCGGACTTCGAGGTGACCAAGCGCCGTCGCGGCAGCGAGTGGGTGGCCCAGAACGACATCCTGCTCGGACTTTCCGACGCCCCGTTTGACCGGCTGTACGCGACGATGCTGACCAGCTTGATCGGCGAGGGCGCTCGCCAGGTGGCTAGCGCACCGAACCGCAGGCAGGCCAACCAGGTGATCGAGGCAATGCTCGAGTACGCCAGGCGGTTGCTGGCCCCGGGCCCGTGGCGCCCCGAGGGCTTGACAACCTGACCGCTGGCGAGATTCGATTTCAATCGTGCCTAGAATCGGATTCTAGGATTAGGGCTAGAACTGGGGTGTCCATGGAACTTGACCTCGGCCCCGAGATCGAGCAGTTCCGCGGCGAGTTGCGGGACTGGATAGCGGCGCACGCGCCGCCCGCGCTGGCCAGCCTGACCGACTGGGGATCGGCGATGACCACCGGCGGCTACCGGGCCCGGGGGCTGGCGGAGGCGCTGGCGCACCCGGCGTACGCGGAGTGGGAGCGCGCACTGGCGCAGGCCAGGCTCATCTGCCCGCAGTGGCCTGCGGAGTTCGGCGGGCAGGGCATGGACGCGGTGCGAGTCGCGGTGCTGAACGAGGAGTTCGACCGGGCGGGCGTGCCGCGGGTGATCCGGGGCATGGGCGAGGCCCTGGTCGGGCCTTCGGTGATCGTGCACGGCACGCAGGAACAGCGCGAGTACTTCCTGCCGCGCATCCTGTCCGGCCAGGACGTCTACTGCCAGGGCTTCTCCGAGCCCGACCACGGTTCCGACCTCGCCGCAGTTGAGACGCGGGGCGAGGTCGACGGGGACGAGATCGTCGTCACCGGGCAGAAGCTGTGGACCTCCGGCGCGGCCCGGGCGACGATGATGTTCGTCCTGTGCCGGACCGACTCCCGCGCCCCCAAACACGAGGGCCTGTCGTACGTGCTGATCCCGTTCACCGGGCCCGAGGTCCGGTACCGGCCGATCCGGCAGCTGTCCGGGGCCGCGGAGTTCGCCGAGGACTTCCTCGACGGCGTGCGCGCGCCGCTGTTCAACGTGATCGGCGGGCTGAACAACGGGTGGCGGGTGGCCATGACCACGCTCGGGCACGAGCGCGGCGGCTCGGCGACGGTCCAGCACCTGCGGTACGAGCGGGAGTTCTGGGACCTGGCCGAGACGGCCCGCAAGCACGGCCGGATGGCCGACCCGCTGGTGCGGCAGCAGCTCGCGCAGGCCTACACCCGGGTCCAGCTCATGCGGTTCAACGGGCTCCGCACACTGGCCCAGGTGGCCGCCGGGCGGCCGCCGGGACCCGAGGCCTCGATCACCAAGCTGTTCTGGAGCGAGTACCACAAGTGGCTCGGCGAGATCGCGATGGGCATCATCGGCGCCGACGGCCTGCTCCGCCCGGAGGGGGACGGTTACCCGACGTCGGAGTGGCAGAACGTCTACCTGAGCAGCAAGGCCGGCACCATCTACTCGGGCACCAGCGAGATCCAGCGCGGGATCATCGGCGAGCGCGCGCTCGGCCTGCCCAAGGAGCCGCGGGTGGCGAACTGATGGGCCACCGCTGCGATCTGGGGCCAGAGCGACTGCGAGAGTTCTTCGCGCCCCGCAGCCTGGCCGTGGTGGGCGCCTCGGATACCTCGGGCTGGGCGCAGTTCCTGCTGGCGAGCAGCGCCGCTACGGGTTTCTCCGGGCCCCTGATCCCGGTGCACCCGAAGCACGAGACGGTGTTCGGCAGGCCGGCCGTCCGCAGCCTGCGCGACCTGGCCGAGCCGGTGGACCTGGCGTTCATCATGGTGCCGGCGCACGCGGTCCCCGACGTCATCGACGACGCGGGCGCGGCCGGGGTCCGCAACGTGATCGTGCTCGCCGGCGGGTACGGCGAGGTCGGCCGGGAGGGGGTGGCGGAACAGGCCAGGCTGGTCGAGCAGGCCGCCGAGTACGGGATCGTCCTGCTCGGGCCCAACTGCCTGGGGTTCCTGAACGCCCACGCGCACGCCGGGCCGTTCGCGCTGACGATCCCGCTCCCGCTGCGCCCCGGGCCGGTCGGCCTGGCCCTGCAGAGCGGCGCGCTGGCCAGCGTGATGCTGGCGTTCGCCCGGTCCCGGGCGATCGGGGTGAGCACCGTGGTCAGCCTGGGCAACGAGTCGATGATCGGCACCGCCGACGTGCTCGACTACCTGGTGGCCGACGAGCAGACCCGCGTGATCTGCTTGTTCCTGGAGGAGATCAGGGAGCCGGACCGGTTCGCCCGGGCCGCCGAGGAGGCTGCCCGGCTGGGCAAGCCGATCGTGGCGCTCAAGTCCGGGTCGAGCCCGGTCGGCCAGGCGACGGCGCTGGCGCACACCGGCTCGATCGCGGGCGACGACGCCGTGGTGGACGCCGTGTTCCGCCGGTACAACGTGATCAGGGCGACCAGCATCGAGGAGTTGCTCGGCACGGCCGGGCTGCTCGGCTACGACCGGTGGCCGCGCGGCCGGCGGATGGGCGTGGTGACGGCCTCGGGCGGAGCGTGCGGGATCATCGCCGACCGGGCCAGCGCGCAGGGCATCGCGATCCCGCCATTCGCGGCGAGCACGGTCGAGGCGATCAAGACGCACCTGCCTGCGTTCGCCGTCGCCTGCAACCCGCTCGACGTGACCGGGTACTTCCTGGCCAACCCTCGGACCGAAGCGCTGACCGCGGTCGATCACGCGCTCGAGGCGGCGGTGGCCGACCCTGGCCTGGACTTCGTGCTGTTCAACGGGCTGAGCATCCCCGACGCGCGGCCGGTGGCCGAGGGCGCGGCCAGCAAGTTCGAGGAGCGCGTGCGCTGGCTCGGCGAGCGCATCGCCAACTCGCCGATCCCGGTCATCCCGGTCGGCTACACCTGCGTCGACGTGTCCAGCTACGGCCGGGAACTGCTCGGTGCCAACGACATCCACCTGCTGGGTGGGCTCGAGGCGGGGGTGCAGGCCCTGGGCAACGCGCTGCGCTGGCTGGAGAACCGGACGTCCGCCGCCCCGGCCTCGATGGGGGCGAGGGGCCCTGGTGACGCCGTTCGGGATGAAAATTGCCTTGATCAGGACGGGCCGTGGTCCGAAGCGGCGGCCCGTGACCTGGTCGCGTCCTGCGGCGTGCCGCTGGTGCCCGCGGAGCTCGTCAACTCGGCCGACGAGGCGGCGCGGGCGGCCGGGCGGATCGGGCTGCCGGTGGCGCTCAAGGTGTGCGCGGCGCAGATCACCCACAAGTCCGATATCGGCGGCGTCGCGCTCGGCCTGCGCACCGAGGCGGAGGTCAGGGACGCCTACCGGCGGGTGCGGGCCGCCGGGGAGGCCGTGCCGGGGGCCGTCGTCGACGGGGTGCTCGTGATGCCGATGCGGTCCGGCGGGGTGGAGCTGCTGGCCGGGGTGACGGTGGACCGGACGTTCGGCCCGGTGCTCGCGGTCGGGCTCGGCGGCGTCTGGACCGAGCTGCTGGGTGACACCAGCCTGCGCCTGCTCCCGGTGACGCGCGAGGAGGTCACGCGGATGCTCGGGGAACTGCGGGGCGCCCCGCTGCTGCATGGCGCCCGCGGCACCCGCGCCGCCGACCTCGACCTGGTGGCCCGGGCCATCATCGGCGTGTGTGACGCGGCCGCCTCGCTTGGCGGGTCGCTCCGCGCGCTGGAGGTCAACCCGTTGTGGGTGGACGGGGACCGGGTCGAGGCGCTGGACGTGCTCGTCGTCACCGGGCCGCCGGAACGGAAGGGAGCCGGGCCATGAACCTGGGAGTCAGCGCGGAGCAGCGGGAACTGCGCGAGTCGGTGCGCCGTTTCCTGGCCGAGCGGGCCCCGCTGCCGCGGGTCCGGGAGCTGATGGACGCTCCGGACGCTATGGATGCTGGCGTCTGGCGGCAGGCCGCGGACCAGCTCGGCCTGCAGGGCATCGCGATCGCCGAGGAGTACGGCGGCGCCGGCTTCTCGTTCGCCGAGCAGGCCATCGTGCTCGAGGAGCTCGGCGGCGCGCTGTACACCGGGCCATATTTGGCCAGCGCGGTGCTGGCCGCCAACGCGTTGTTGGCCAGTGAGGACGAGGGCGCGCGGCGCGATCTGCTGCCCGGGATCGCGTCGGGGCAGAGGGTGGCCACGCTGGCGTTCACCGAGGACGACGGATCCTGGTCTGGCGATTCGGTCCGGCTGGCCGCGGTGAAGAACGGGCACGGCTGGCGGCTCGACGGGCACAAGAGCTTCGTCCTCGACGGTTACGGCGCGGACCTGATCCTGGCGGTGGCCGTCACCGACGCCGGCTCATCGGGCCGGCCGCGCTGTCGCTGTTCGCGGTCGACGGCACCGCCGACGGGCTCGGCCGCCGGGTCCTGCCGACGCTGGACCAGACCAGGAGGCTGGCCCGGTGCGAGTTCAGCGACGTGCCCGCGCGGCTGATCGGCTCGCCCGGCGCGGGCCGGGCCGTGCTCGAGCACACGCTGGACGTGGCCGCCATCGCGCTGGCCGCCGAGCAGCTCGGCGGCGCGCAGCGCGCCCTGGACATGGCGGTCGGGTACGCCAAGGTCAGGCAGCAGTTCGGCCGGGCGATCGGGAGCTTCCAGGCGATCAAGCACCGGTGCGCCGACCTGCTGCTGGAGGTGGAGTCGCTGCGTTCGGCGGTCGGCTACGCCGCGGCCGCGGTCGCGGAAGGCTCGGGCGAGGTCCCGGTGCTGGCTTCGCTGGTCAAGGCCTACGCGTCGGAGGTCTACTCGCGCGTCGCGGCCGAGAACATCCAGATCCACGGCGGCATCGGCTTCACCTGGGAACACGACGCGCACCTGTACCTCAAGCGGGCCAAGGCCAGCGAGCTGTTCCTCGGCGACGGGAGCTATCACCGCGAGCGGCTGGCCACCCGGATCGGTCTGTGACCGGCCGCGGATTTGCGCGGTCAGCCGCGGGCGGGGACGGGGACGCCGAACTCGGCGAGGAGTTCCTGGGAGTAGGCGATCCGCCCGGTCAGTGTGCGCGGGTCGCGGTGGCACAGCAGGAGCGCGGCCTCGGCCATCACCGACGGCGGCTCGGTGTTCGGGTCGTCGTCCCCGGTGGCCAGGTGATGGAAGATGGTGCCCGGGGTCGGGACCACCTGGGTCGGGGAGAGCGCGTTGACCGCGATGTTGTCCGGGTACAGCTCGGCCGCCAGGCCCGTAGAGAAGCGCTCGATCGCCGCCTTGCACATCCCGTAGACGGTGCCGCCGCGGCCGGCCCAGGCGTTGGGCGGGATGGCCGGGTGCCGGGCCGCCCCGGAGGAGATGTTCAGGATCCAGCCCGTGCCGTGCTCGCGCAGGCCCGGGAGGACCAGCTGGGCCAGGTGCAGCGAAGCCTCGACCTGCACCGCGAACATCAGCGCGTAGCGCTTGGCGGTGAAGTCCTCGACGCGCGTGAAGTAGGTGACGGCGGCGTTGTTGACCAGGATGTCGGGGGCGCCGAGCCTTTGCGTGGTCTGCTGGACCAGGTGCTCCCGGTCGGCGGGCTTGGCCAGGTCGGCCGCGATCGCGATCGCGGTGCCGCCCGCCTGGACGATCTCGGCCGCGGTTTCGTCGATGGTGCCTGGCAAGGTGGAGTTCGCGCCCTGGGTGGTGCGCGCGGCCACGGCCACGGCCGCGCCTTCCGCGCCGAACCGCCGGGCGATCTCCGCGCCGATGCCGCGGCTCGCGCCGGTCACCAGGGCCACCTTCCCGTCCAGCACGCCCATTTCGACCCACCTTCCTGGAGGCTGCAGTGAATGGTAACCGGCGAGGCCGTCATGGCGCTTGACCACAGCCTGATCGGAGTCGCGGGCGAGCCGCACGAGCGCTCGTGGACGTCCACCGACTCGCTGCTGTACGCGATCGCGGTCGGCGCGGGTCTGGGTGACCCGCTGCGCGAGCTGGAGTTCACGACCGAAAACTCGGCGGGGATCGAGCAGAAGGTGCTGCCGACGTTCGGCGTGCTGGTCGCGCGGGGTGGCGGGGCCGGGCGGTCGCTGGGCAGCTTCGACCCGGCCCGGCTGGTCCACGCCGAGCAGGCCTTCGAGCTGCACCGGCCGCTACCGGTGGCGGGGACGGTGCGGACGACCTCGACCGTCACCGGAATCTACGACAAGGGTTCCGGCGCGCTGGTGGTCACCGAGAGCGTGGCCGTCGACGCCTCGACCGGCGAGGCGCTGGTGACCAGCACGGGCAGCGCGTTCATCAGCGGGGAGGGCGGGTTTGGCGGCTCGCGTGGTCCGCGAGACGAATGGGAGCGCCCCGATCGTGAGCCCGACCTGTGGGTTGAGGAGCAAACCAGGCCGGAGCAGGCGCTGCTGTACCGGCTGACCGGTGACCGCAACCCGCTGCACACCGACCCGACGTTCGCGGCGCGGGGCGGGTTCAGCGTGCCGATCCTGCACGGGATGTGTACCTACGGGATCACCGGGCGCGCGCTGCTGCACGCCGTGTGTGACTCTGACCCAGCGCGGTTCGGCGCCATGTCCGGCAGGTTCACCCGCCCGGTCCTGCCCGGCGAGACGCTGGTGGTCTCGATCTGGCGCGAAGACGGCGGTGCGGTGTTCCAGACCGCCAAGCAGGACGGCACGGTGGTCATCGACCGAGGCCGGGTGCGGGTGCGCGGCTGAGGCGGAAGTTCCGTACTGGGGTGTGGGCAACCTCGCGGTGCCCCTGGGCAGCTGCCAACGTCGAGTCGGCAGTCACGGGCACGTGGCTAAGGCCCCTTAGCGTCAAATTCGGGACGACTGGAATCAGGTCCGCTGGATTGGCTCCTGAGTTCGTTCAGGCTCCAGCGCGCACTCATGCCGAAAAGAGTGCGTGTCGACTGCGTCTTCTGCTCAGCTTTTGCGGCGGCGACAATCGCGAACCAGCTGATTACTATTCCCGTATACCCAGCAACCATGCCGATGGCGGGCTATGAAAAGGCACCCTCAGATAATTCAGAAGCGAGTCTGATTTCTGTTGTGCCAACTTCGGGCTCTGGTGCGAATCCCGGAGGCAGAGTAGGAGCCGCGTGTCTGGTCGCCGGCATGTGGGCGGCGGGCGCGCCGTGAATCCGGGCCCACCCGATCCATCCGTGACGCCGCGGTTGCCTCGGGAGAGGCTCATCAAGCAGCCTTGGCCGCTGTAGGCCCGATGTAGGTGACTGCGGAGGCAGCGCGGCGCAGCGAACGGGCAACCAGGTAGCCGGGGGTAAGCAGCCAGGTCGGAGTCCCGCCAAGGCGCAGTTGCCTGACCGGCGGCGCGTAGATCCCGTCGTGGCCGACGAGGATCACTAGATCGGCAAGCCGGGCGCGCCTCTTGCGTCGTGGCCGGGCGGCAATCGAGCGGGCCTGGATCAGGTCGTTGAGCTCATCGATCAGCTCGAAGTCCGCCCCGTCTAGCCCGAAGCGGATGGCGAACACGTTATTGCCCGCGGAAGCCATGACACTGAAGTGGTGGATCGCGGTTGCCGAGGAGACGGCGCATCGGGTCCGGGGGTACGGGTCCAGGAGGGTGGCGGTAGCGTGCACCCGGTCCAGGCACGCGCGAACTTCTTGATCGCAGGCGCGCCCGCGGGCGGTGCCTTCAACCAGGCCGCGGGAGACACAATCGCCATCGATGAGTATGAGAACGCGCGGGTTAACAGGCAGCGGCGGCAACTCCGGTGGCAACGGCAGGGCGGCGGCCTCGGGCGATTCCCAGCTAGCGGATACTGCGGGGGGTGCGCTCATCGCAAACCTTCCGGGGGTGTTGGCCGTTATGTTGGGCCGATGACGCGTAACTGCTGCTGTGAGCGGACGCGCATCACGCCGTACCTTCAGTTAAGGTCGCTGTCCGGGCAGCCGGTAGAACGGACCGTCACCGAGTTCACGGGTGGGCGCGGCACACGATCGCACCTCCCAGGGGCGGTACGAGTACACCTGTGGCCCGGGAAAGGAGCGGGCTGGGCACACGTGTACCTGGCGGAGTCCCCGTGGCGAGCGTCACAGTAGGAAAATGCCGACAAGCGATTGGGAATCGGTTCGCCAGCTCCGCGGTGATGCGTTGTGGAAGGACGCCGATCAGGTCCTTCTGACGCGGGCGATGCTGAGGTGCGGGCTGGCCGCCGGGTGGGTAACGCTGGCTGCCCTGACTATCAGTGGAGGCGCCTGGATAGGCGGGCTGCCCATGTTGCTGGCCTCGGGCCTGTCCCTTCTGCATGCGAGCCACACGGTGGTGCTGCGTCTTGAGGGGCGGCTGCCCCGGCCGCTGCGACGGGTGTTCGAGCGGTTGTTTGTCTATCCCGATCAGCCGCACGTGAACTGGATCGGCATCGCCGAACTCCTCGGGCTGGTGTCGCTCGGGATGGCCACCGGATGGCCGCTCCGGCTACTGGCTGATGATCCCGCCACGGCCGCCGTCGGCTCGGTCATCACGGTGGGAATTCTCGGTTCCGTTGTCGCCAACACGGCCGGACACCTCGTATGGGAACTCGACCAGGACGACACCGCCCCGAAGTGGATGCGCAGCGTGCGGATGTTTATCGGCCCGTTCGGCGCGGCCGTCGGGCTGGCGCTGCTGTGGTGGGCTTCGCCGGCCACTCCGGCCCGATTCGTCGCCGTCGCTGGCCCGCTGATGGTGATGGTCGGCTCCTGGCGGTTGATAGCCCAGGTCAAAACCCAGGTCAAGGACATGGATGACATTCGCGAGCAGACCATCGACCTGACGCGCCGCCAAGACAGCGATCTGGTGCATTCTGCCCTGAAGAACCAGGCCCGGGCCATCATGGATGACCTCGTACTGATCCCCGACGCTTCGCTGCGCGACGGCGTCAAACGCCTGTGCTATAACATTGATGCCTTCCGTGGCAGCCTGCTGGCCGGCGCACCGAGCAATATCAGCAACGCGGACCAGGTGCTTCAGGCTCTGCTGCATTTCAACACCGAGTGGGCCGCACGTTACGGCGCCAGCGTCACCCATGACCTCGAAGCGGCCGATCTTAGCCATCGCGACGCGGGCATCATCTTCATGGCCGTCAGCGATCTGGTCACCAACGCAGCCCAACGATCGGCCGAACACCTTGAAGTCGCGCTGACCAGCACGCCGGCCGATTACGGCAGCATCCTCAACTTGACGGTCTTGTGCCGGTGCGGAGGCAGGGTGGAGCCCGGCAATATTCCTGCCGACTCAAGCCTGATGCAACTCACGCGCCTCGTCTACGGCGAGAGGGGCACCTTGAGGGTCCACGACGCCGGAGACGGCAGCCACGTCTTCGACCTGACCTGGCCCAGCACCCGACGGCCCCGCGCCCGTGTCATCGCGGCAACCGAACCCCTGGAGACAGCACATGTCTAAGCCGATCACCATCGATCTGACCCCCCGCGCTGCTGCCGAGGACGACGCGCGCCGCGCTGCGCAGCTCTCCGGTGACCGAGGCATAGACATCATCGTCGTCGATGACCAGCCCGATCACGAGTCGGGCTGGTTCAGCAAACACCTTTCCGGCCATCGCCGGCTCTCACTGGAGAGCGTGCACGAGATCGAACGCTTCCTGGCCGGAGACCGCCTGCCCAACCTGCCCGACCCGCCCTACGAACCCGAGCTGGCCATCCTCGACCTGAGCCTGGGCGCAGGCCAGCCTGACGGCCTGCAGGCCCTGGACATCCTGCGCCAGCATCGCGATACCCGGGACCTGCCAGCGATCTTGAATACCAACGGCCTGGGAGACTACCGCGAGATGCTGGCCGTAGTCGCAGCCCAGCTCAACGGCGGCGCTATCCCCGTTGCCCAGAAGAGCGGCTCTGATGGCCCTGCCGTGCGCGAGCACGCTCGCCACATCGCGCATGCCAAGCAAGCCGACCTGCCCTGGCCGCTGACCAAAGCCGCACCCAGACCCCTGGTGCACGTGCAGGAAGTCATGTGGCACGGCGACAAGAGCCGACCGGTCAGTCTGCTCGACTACCTCCTGGATCTGCCCTGGAAGCGCACCTACTGGAAGGAGATGGCCAGACACAAGAGCCACGCCGACGCCGCCTTCGAAGCGCGCAAACGACACGGTAGCCTCACCGATCAAGAAGACAGCAGAAAGCAGGACTATTCCCGGGCTGTCACCAAGCAATTCGGACCCGTCGCGGTCGCATGGGCGCTGGCCGGCGAATGCCTGCATGACCTGGACGGACACCTGAGCCTTATCGATGCCCAGCTAGACCCAAGGTATAAGGAGTTCAGCAGCAGCACCGGCGCGCAACTCGTCGCCTTCGCGGCCAAATACGGCCCCGTGCTGTCCGACCCGTTCATCCACGCCCTGCTCGACCGGCTTCGCCGGCGAGCGCGGGAAGAGCCCGGCACATGAGCGTGCTGCCCTTCCTCGGCGTTCCCCTGCACTGGCCCCCTGCCCTGCTGGCCCTGACCGCGCTCGTCATCGCGCCCGGCGCCCACTTGCTGCTGTCACCGCTTCTGGAGGGCCGCAGAATTACCTGGCGTGACGACTACGCTGCGGTCCTCATCGGCGACCCCCTGCTCGCCGTAGCTGTCGGCTTCGCCGCCAACCTCTCCCGGCCAGCAGCCCCCCATGGCTTCCCGGCCTCCTGGACTGGTGGCTGCGCCTGGATCGCAGGAGGCTGGGCATTCGGGCTCTGGCAGTCTCACCACGAACTCTCTACCGGCCGTTACTCCCGCGCCCAGACCCTCAGCCCCACCAAACTATGGCACCAGTTCATCGTCTACCCCGTGCTCGGCTACTGGGTCACCGCCACCGAATGGTCAGCCTACGGGGCTATCGGGGCCGCTCCAACCACCTCGCGAATCATCCAGGCCACGCTGGTCACCGCCGCCACGGGAACGTGGGCCATCCTGACCGCAGACGCCATACGGCGACCCAAACTCGGACACGGAACCCTCGACCGAACAAGACTACGCACGATCGCCCGTCGTCTCATCCACCGCCGGGAACTCCCCGCCATCCGCTGAGCCGTCACATGGCAGTGTAACCGCCGCCTATTTCAAGGCCCGGAAAACTGTCCTACCCCTACGAGCGATTGACTTCTCCGGGCATGCATCAACCGGACGATCAACTGTTTTCCCAAAGCGGCTCACTCTCATGCCGCGAGGAGGATGTCGGCAGCTGGGCTAATGCCGACTGGCTAGGCTCCCGCGTTCCCGCGGAAACGCTCCACGCAATTGCGTAAGACGTTTCCGCGGAAACCGCCCCCAGCGCGTTGTCCTATTACTACGTCTCGCATGCTCCGGGGTCGCGGACACGTCCGCTCAGCCGCGATGTTGCAGCTCTCGCGTCGGGCAGGACCAGCCATAGGGCCGGGTCGGTGAATATCTGGTTGCCGCCGACCGCTGGCGATGCCTACCTTGCTCCCGTGGATGTGCTCCCGCCCGCCGTGACCGAGGAGGCATTCATCGCCGTCCGGCGTGACGAGGCCGCGCTCCGCCCAGGTCTGGAGCGGTTGGGCAAGCGCCTGGGCCTGGATCCAGCGGACCTGACCAGGTATCCGGCGGGGTCGCGCCCGGTGTACGCGTCGGGCGACGTAGTACTCAAGCTCTTCCCACCGGTAGCCGGATGGCCGGACTACCGGGTCGAGGCGAAGGTACTGGCTGCCGTGCAGGGCAAGCTCCCGACCGCGACGCCGCGGGTGCACGCAGCGGGAGAGCAAGACGGGTGGGGCTACATCCTGATGAGCCGACTACCCGGCGTACCGCTCGAGCTCGTGTGGGGTCAGGTGGCCGACCGGGACCGACTGGCCGGGGACCTCGGTGAGACGATCGCGGCGCTGCACGAGGTGCCGCCGCCCGAGATCGCCGGGTGGTGGCCCGACGACTGGCCGGCCTTCGTGGCGCGGCAGCGCGAACGGATCATGGGCGAGCAACTCGGCCTGGGCCTGCCGTCGGCGTGGGCGGACCAGATTCCCGACTTCCTCGACGAGGTCACGCTGCCGGTCCGGCCGCCGGTACTGCTGCACACCGAGGTCATGCGCGAGCACCTGCTGGTAACCGAAGGCCACAGCGGGGCCTGGCGGCTGTCGGGGCTGATCGACTTCGAGCCCGCGATGCGCGGTGACCGCGAGTACGAATGGGCCGCCGTCGGAGCGTTCGTCGCAGAAGGTGACGGGGCCTTCCTCGGCCGGACGCTGACCGCCTACGGCTACGCCCGCGACCAGCTCGACCGCACCCTGCGCCACCGGCTGCTGGCCTGGCTGCTGCTACACAGGTACAGCAACCTGGCCTGGTACCTTGGCCGGCTGCCCGAGCCGGACGGCCCTACGCTCGACGCGCTCGCAGACCGCTGGTTCGCCACGGGATAACCACCGGGGAATACAGCCGCGGTTCCTGGCGTCTTGGCCGCCTGGGCTGCAGGTCGCGGGCGTACGGTTGGCCCGTGGGAACGTTCCTGCCGGGCCAAGGCGGCGGGCCGGGTGCATAATCTGCCCATCAGCCTGACCAGCTTCGTGGGCCGGGCGTCCGAGTCAGCGCAGGTCGCCTCGCTGCTAGGCCAGCATCGGCTGGTGACGGTGACCGGGCCGGGCGGTTCGGGCAAGACTCGGGTGGCGGTCGAAGTGGCCCGCGCGCTGGTGCCTCGCTTCGACGATGGCGTCTGGCTGGTCGAGCTGGCCCAGGTCGAAGATCCGGAACTGGTTCCGGCCGCGGTGGCCGTCGTGCTGGGTGTACGCGAGCAGCCTGGCCTGTCGCTGACCGAGTCCATGGCCGCGGTCATGGGCGCCCGGCACGTGCTGCTGGTCCTGGACAACTGTGAGCATCTGATCGACGCGGCCGCCGGGCTGTGCGACCGGTTGCTGCGGGCCGGGGATGACCTGCGGGTGCTGGCGACCAGCCGGGAGGCCTTGGGGGTGGCTGGTGAGGCCCGGTTCCCGCTGCCGCCGCTGCCGGTACCGGCCGACGAGACGGCGGCGGGTCTGGCCCGATGCGAGTCGGTCGCCCTGTTCGTCGAGCGGGCCGGACAGGCTGCTCCGGACTTCACCCTCACCCCGGAGTCCGGGCCGGTGGTGGCGCTGATCGTGCAGCATCTGGACGGGATGCCGCTGGCCATCGAGCTGGCCGCCGCTCAGCTTGATGTGCTGGATTTGGGCCAGTTGGCTGCGGGCCTGGATGACCGTTTCCAGGTCCTGGTCAGCCAGACGCGGGGCGTGGTGGCGCGCCAGGCGTCGCTGGCGGCGGCGGTCGAGTGGAGCTACCGGCTGCTTAGTGAGGCGGAGCAGCGAGGGTTCCGGCGGCTATCGGTGTTTCCCGCCCCGTTCACCGCGGACGCGGCCCGGGCCGCGATCGGGCCGGAAGCCCCGGTCATCGTGAGATGTCTGGTCCGGCGGTCGTTGCTGGTCGCGCCCCGGGAGGGGCCAGATGCCAGGTTCCGCTACAAGATGCTGGAGACCCTCCGGGCGTACGGATCGGCGCGCCTGGACGACAGCGGAGAACGCGAGGAGACGGCTGCGGCGGTGGCGGCCTGGACCGTGTCCGAGGCCGAAGGCGTGAGCGCGGGCTTCAGAAC
Source organism: uncultured Actinomycetes bacterium (assembly GCA_963795795.1). Taxonomy (GTDB): domain Bacteria; phylum Actinomycetota; class Actinomycetes; order Streptosporangiales; family Streptosporangiaceae; genus Palsa-504. The sequence goes on from CAWCJS010000024.1 coordinate 84,876, forward strand.
GCCTGACGATCACCTGGTCGGCCGGTGGGGCGACGCGGAACAGGACAACCTGCGCGAGGTGCTCGAATGGCTCCTCGAACACGACCCTCAGCAGGCGCTGCGATTGTCTATCGCGATGGGCCCGTGGTGGCTGCTGCGGGGTAACTACCGCGAGGGCGCGAGGTTCCTGGAATGGGCGCTCATCCCGCGCCGCTCCGCAGTTCCCCGTGAACTCCTGGTCTTGGCCGAGGTCTGGCTTGGGCAAATGGCCCAGTACACCAGTCGCCTGGGCGAAGCGCTGGGGCACTATGGCCGCGCCGAGGAATTGCTGGCCGGCCAGGAAGCCACCCCGGCGCTGGTGGACAGCCTCAATGGCCAGGTCGTCGCCCTGCTTAACACCGCGCGGCTCAGCGAGGCGTCCGAGACCGCCCACCGGGCCCTAGAGGCGGCGAGGGTGGTCGGCTACCCCTCCGGGGAGGCATACGCGTGCGCCAACCTCTCCATGGGCGCGCTGTACGCCGGCGATAACCCAGCCGCCCTGGCCTGGGCGCAAACGGCCCGGCGGGTCGACGCCCGGCGGGTGAGCGGTCACAGCGCTCGCTGGGCGGCCTCGGCGCTGGCCTACGCCCTGGCAGAGACCGGTGACCTGCCCGCGGCGGAGGCGGCCTTCAACGAATTGCTCGATCTCTGCCGCTCGGCGGGAGAGCGGTCCTGGGAGGCGATGGCGCTGGAATCGCTCGCCCGCATCCAGCTGACGACCGGCCGATGGGCCGAGGCAGGACCTAACGTCGACGAGTCGCTGCGCATCGCCGCCGAGGTTGGCAACCGGCTCCGGCTCGCCGACTGCCTGGGCACGGCCGCGGTGTGGGCCGCCGACCACAACCCCGAGGCGGCAGCGGTCCTGTGGGGCGCTAGTTGCGCCCTCAGCAAGGCGGTCGGGTTCCATCGGCTGGCCATCGCCGATATCACCGACAGCTCCGATGAAGGCAGCGCCGCGGACTCGCTGTTCTACACCACCCCGATGCTGGCCGTCCGCGCCAGGCTCGGCCCGCAGCGGGCCCAGACAGCCGGCCAGCGGGGAGCGGATATGCCCTTCGAGGCGGTACTCGAGTTTGCTCGGCGGGTCCTCGGTGAAAGCCCCCCGTCCGCCACGGGCACCACGGTCCCGGCATCCGGCCTGACCAAACGCGAGCGTGAGCTGGTCGCGCTGGTCGCCCAGGGTCTCAGCAACGCGCAGATCGCCGCCCGGCTGTTCATTAGCGAACGTACCGTCGGCTCTCACCTGGACCGGATCCGCGACAAGACAGGCTGCCGCCGCCGCGCCGACCTGACCCGGCTCGCCGTGCAGGCCGGCCTGGTCTAGCGCCGGGGTCCCTGCGCGTCCCACGGCCACCGCGGGCGGTAGGCGGTAGGTCACCAAGCCGACACTCGTGTCACAGGCGCGGGTCGACGGGTTCGGATTCTAGGGCCAGGACGGCGAAGACGCATTCGTGGATGCGCCAGAGCGGCTCGCCGCGCGCGACGCGGTCGAGGGCCTCCAGGCCCAGGGCGTACTCGCGGAGGGCGAGCGAGCGCTTGTGGCTGAGCCCGCGTTCGCGGAGGCGCGACAGGTTGGCCGGCTCGGTGTAGTCAGGGCCGTAGATGATGCGCAGGTACTCGCGCCCGCGGACCTTCAGGCCGGGCTGGACCAGGCCGTGCGGGCCGTGGGTCAGGTTGGCGGCGGGCTTGACTACCATGCCCTCTCCCCCGGCCGCGGTCAGGTCCTCCCACCAGCGGGTCGCCGCGGAGACCGACGCGGGATCGCCGGTCTCGACGGCGATGCGGCGGGTGGTCGCGATCAGGTCCGGGGCTGCGGCGGCGAGCCGGTCGGCCAGGTCGAGGTGCCAGGCGTGCGGCCGTTCGTGGTGGGCGGTGCCCTCCGACGCCAGGAGCTGGAACGGGGCGACGCGCACCCCGGTCAGGCCTTCGGTGTCCCAGCAGTAGCGCAGGTAGGCCGCGGTGAACGCCTCGGCGTTGGCCAGGCGGGCGCGGGTCCGGTCCAGCAGGGCGCCCAGGAGCGCGCGCGTGGCCTTCGGGGCTGGAGCGGTGTCTGAGGTCGTCGGGGCGAGTGTGGTGTCTGAGACCTGCACGCGGGCGCTGGCTTGCTCGAGGGCGGCTACGGCGACGGGGAGCGAGGCGCGGGCGGCCGCGCCGACGGCGGCGTACTGGTCGCGCAGGAGCTGAGCGGCCTTGACGTTCCAGGGGAGGAGTTCGGCGTCGAGGAGCAGCCAGGACGTGCCGAGCTCGTCGAACAGGCCGGCCGCCTCGGCCGCTGCGCGCGCCGCTTCGATCAGGGACGCGGCCGGGGCGGGCGGGAAGAAGGGGCGGCCGGTCCTGGTCCAGACGGCGCCGGGGGCGGGCACGACGAACGGGGAACCGACGGCGCCGGGGGCGTCGGGCGCGGGGACGCCGAGGCGGGATCCCGCGGCTTCGGGGGCGTCGGGCGCGGGGACGCCGAACCTTGATCGCGCGGCGTCCGGAGACTGGCACACGAGTAGGACGGCGCGGGAGCCCATGTGCTTTTCCTCGCACAGGACCGAGGCCACGCCCTCGCGGTGGTACGCCTCGAAGGCCTGGTCCGGGTGCTCGAGCAGGTCGTCGCGGGGGGAGGTGGCGACGGGGCTCATCGTGGGGGGCAGGTAAAGGAGCCAGCGCGGGTCGATGGCGAACCGGCTCATGACCTCCAGCGCGGCGGCGGCGTGGTCCTCGCGCACCGTAATGCGGGACACGTACGCGGTCTCGATCACGCGGGAGCCCGAGACGTCGCGGATGTCCAGGACGTCGGGCTCGCGGCGCGCGCCGGCGGCGTCCGGTGAGCCGGCCCGCGGGGGCCCTGGGAACGGCTTGGCCGGCGCGTGGTACTCGCGGGCGGCGGGGACGGATACCAATGCTCGTTCGGGATAATGAAGGGCTGTGAGGTGGCCGCCGAAGACGCAGCCGGTGTCCAGGCACAGCGTGTTGTTCAGCCACTCGGTCTCAGGCACCGGGGTGTGGCCGTAGAGCACGAGGGCCCGGCCGCGATACTCCTGCGCCCACGGGTAGCGGACCGGGAAGCCGTACTCGTCGGTCTCGCCCGTGCTCTGCCCGTACAGGCAGAACTCGCGGACCCGGCCGGACGCGCGGCCCTGGTAGCGCTCGATGAGGCCGGCGTGCGCGACCACCAGGCGCCCGCCGTCGAGGACGTAGTGGCTGATCAGGCCGTCGATGAACCGCTCGACCTGGGCGCGGAACTCCTCCGGCTCCGCGGCCAGCTGGTCCATCGACTCGGCCAGGCCGTGGGTGCGCTGCACGTTCTTGCCGCGCAGGGCGCGCAGCAGCTTGGCCTCGTGGTTGCCCAGCACGGCGAGCGCGGTGCCGGCGGCGACCATGCCCATGACCAGGCGGAGGACGCCCGGGGTGTCGGGGCCGCGGTCCACGAGGTCGCCGAGGAAGATCGCCCGCCGCTCGGGGTGTCGGGCACCTGTTGGACGCCCGGTGGGGTCGCGCTCGATCTCGTAGCCGAGCGCGGCGAGTAGCTGCTCCAGCTCGGCCAGGCAGCCGTGGACGTCGCCGATGACGTCGAATGGGCCGGATTCGTGGCGCAGGTCGTTGAACAGCTTTGTGCGGGTGATCGTGGCCGCGCCGATCTCCTCCGGGCTGCGCAGCACGTGCACGGTGCGGAAGCCCTCACGCTGGAGCCCGTGCAGGCTGCGGCGGAGCAGGCCGCGCTGCCGGCGGATCACGTGCGGGCCGAAGTCCCGGTCGGGGCGGGTCGCGTTCCGCTCCGCGCACAGCTTTTCCGGCAGGTCCAGGACGATCGCCACCGGGAGCACGTCGTACTCCCGGGCCAGCGCGACCAGCTCGCGGCGGGCGTCGGGCTGGACGTTGGTGGCGTCGACCACGGTCAGGCGCCCGGCGGCCAGGCGCTTGCCCGCGATGAAGTGCAGGACCTCGAACGCATCCTTGGTGGCGGACTGGTCGTTCTCGTCGTCCGCGACCACGCCGCGGCAGTAGTCCGAGGAGATCACCTCGGTCGGCCTGAAGTGCGCGCGGGCGAACGTCGACTTGCCCGAGCCGGTGACGCCGACCAGGACGACCAGGCTCAGTTCGGGGACGGCCAGCTCGCGGGTCGCGGTGAGCTCGGCGGTCATGGAGCCGCCCCCGTCCGGTCCGCTGGCGGCCGGTCGAAGACGGCGAGCTGGGTGGGCGGGCCTGCGTCCGGGTGCTCGGGGCCGACGGGGTGGAATGCGACTTGGTACTGGTACGCGTCCGCGACGCGTTCCGCCCAGGCGGCGAACTCGGCGCGGGTCCACTCGAAGCGGTGGTCTCGGTGGCGCATCGAACCGGCGGGGAGGGTGTCAAAGAGGACGTTGTATTCGGCGTTCGGGGTGGTGACCACGATGGTTTTCGGGGCGGCGAAGGCGAAGACGGCGCGCTCGAGGGCGGGCAGTCGCTCGGGGTCCACGTGCTCGATGACCTCCATGAGCACCGCCGCGTCCAGGCCGGTCAGGCGGTCGTCGCGGTAGGTCAGCGCGGACTGGAAGATCTTAAGGCGCTCGCGCTGCTTGGCTGGCATCCGGTCCAGGTGGAGGTCGCGGGCGGCGAGCTGGAGCGCCCGGGCCGAGACGTCGACGGCGACGATCGTGTCGAGCTGCTTGTCGTTTAGCAGGGCCTTAGTAAGAGTGCCCGCGCCGCAGCCGAAGTCGCCGACGCGCCGCGCGCCGCGTTCCTGCAGGAGCGCCAGGATCGCCTCGCGGCGCTGGGTCGCGAGGGGCTTGTGTGCTGTGTTTTCCTCGTGGTCGGCCTCGGCGACGGCGTTGTCGAGCTCCTCGGGTTCGGTGTCGTCGGCGTCGGCCAGCCGGGCCAGCGCGGAGGCGGTGAGCTTGCGCTGGTGCGACAGGTACCGGCGGGTGATGAGCTCCTTGGCCGGGTGGGCGGCCAGCCAGTCGCCCCCGGCCCGGATCAGCTTGTCCACCTCCTCCGTCGACACCCAGTAGTGCTTGGCGTCGTCGAGCACGGGCAGCAGGACGTACAGGTGGCTGAGCGCGTCCGCGAGCCTTAGCTCGCCTTCGAGGCGGAGGTCCAGGTAGGGCGAGGGGCCCCAGTGTGCGGGCTGGAGGGGCTGGTTCGTGGCCTCGACGGTCCAGCCGAGGGGCTCGAACAGGCTTCTGGCGAGCGGCGCGCCGCCCCGGCAGCGCAGCGCGGGGACCCTGATGGCCAGCGGGAGGGGGGCGGCGGCCAGCTCGGGGCGCGCGTCGCAGCGGCCGGTCAGCGCGGTGCGGAAGACCTGGTTGAGCGCGACGGCGAGCATGCTGGAGGCGGCGTAGGGCCGGTCGTTCACGTACTGGGCGAGCTCGCCGTCGCGGTGTTCGGGGCGCTGGCCGGCGCCCGCGCGGCCGCGGACGAGCGCTACCGGGTCGACCTCAAGGAGCAGCGCGGCCGTGCAGCGCTCGGGCGTGGCCTCGGGGTAGAAGACGTGCGCCTCACCGGCCGCGGTCGGGAAGGACTGGAGCCTGCCGGGGTGCTTGTGCAGCAGGTACCCGAGGTCGGTTGCGGGCTCGCGGGTGGTGGTGATGGTCAGGAGCACACATCATTGTGGCCGCCGCGCACGCGGCAGATCAAAAGCATTACGCGGTGGTGCTTCGCCCGGGAGGCTAGGGACCCATCGGGTGGCCGTGGCACCCGAAGGGCATGGCGGGTACCTGACTTGCGACCGAGACGGGGGCCACTTGTACCGAGGCCGGGACCGGGGCCACCGACGTGGTGCCGGTGAAGTGCCCACCCCCGAGCTTGAGATGTGCGTGAAGAGGAAGATGACGACGATGACCCCGAGCAGCTCGAAGATGGTCGAGGCGGTCAGCCAGCCCCTGGCCTTCCGTGACGCGCTGGCGGCCCCTTGCACGTCCCCGGCCGCCCACGCCTTGCTTGACCTTCGAGCCGTAGGTATGGCCGACGATGGCGGTGGGGAGGCCGATGAGCAGGCTGAACAGGACGCCGCCGATCGATGGCGGTGACCGCCCAGGGCCCGTACGTCGGGGGCTGTGTCCCGGCGGGGGGTACATGGGCGGGCCGTAGCCGGGCTGGGGGTAGGCGGGCATACCGTAGCCGGGCTGGCCGTACTGCGGGCCGTAGCCGGGTTGACCGTACTGCTGGCCGTACCCTGGCCGTAACCAGGCTGGCCGTAGCCGGGCTGACCGTACTGGGGCTGCTGGCCGTATGTGGGCTGGCCGTAGCCGGGCGGGCCGTAGCTGGGCGGGCCGTAACCGGGAGGTGGCTGCTGTGCCTGAGCCCAGCCGGGAGTGCTCTCGGGCCCGGGCTGGCCGGGGTACGGAGACTGCGCTCCGGCGGAATCGTCCTGCTCTGCGCCGGAATAAGGCCCGTAGGTCATGGTGGCGAGGCCCCCTTCGCCCGATGCGGACGTGTTGCTGGGTGTCGGGCTGGATAAGGCCATCCTAGCGAAAGGGCTCAGCGGCAGAAAGCCTTAGGCCGGAGGCACTGGCTTCCGGGGGCGGGGGGCATCATGTTTGGCGTGGGGCGGTGGGTGCTGCACGTAGACCTCGACCAGTTCATCGCGGCCGTCGAGGTGCTGCGGCATCCCGAGCTACGGGGGCGGCCAGTCGTGGTCGGAGGCGACGGCGACCCGACCAAGCGGGGCGTGGTGAGCACGGCGTCGTACGAGGCGCGAAAGCATGGCGTGCATTCGGGGCTGCCGCTGCGGACAGCCGCGAAGCGGCTGCCCGACGCGGTGTTCCTCCCGGTGGACCGGGAGGCATACGAGGAGGTTTCGGCCACGGTGATGGACGTGCTGCGGGCCTCCGGCGCGGTGGTCGAGGTGCTCGGGTGGGACGAGGCGTTCGTGGGTGTCGAGACGTCCGACCCCGAGGGTTTTGCCCGCGAGCTCGCGGCCAGCGTGCGGGAGGCGACGGAGCTGGACTGCACGGTCGGGATCGGGGAGAACAAGCTGCAGGCCAAGATCGCTACGGGGTTCGGTAAGCCGGCGGGGGTGTTCCGGCTGACGTCGGCCAACTGGTTCGAGGTGCTCGGCGACCGGCCGACCGACGCGCTGTGGGGCATCGGCGCCAAGACCGCTGCCAAGCTCACTTCGCTCGGCATCGTTACGGTCGCCACGCTGGCGGCGGCGGATCCGGACGCGCTGGCGGCGGAGTTCGGGCCGATGACGGGGCCGTGGCTGGTGCTGCTCGCCCGGGGGCGGGGCGACGCCGACGTGGACGATTCGCCGTACGTGGCCCGCGGTCACGGGAAGGAGGAGACCTTCCAGCAGAACATCGCCGACTGGTCGCGGGTGCAGGCAGAGGTGTCTCGGATTGCGGGGCTGCTCGCGGTGGACCTAGAGTCCGAGCCGCGGCCCGCCGTGCGGGTGGTGGTGAAGGTGCGGTACGCGCCGTTCATTACCGAGACGCACGGGGTGACGCTGGGTTCGCCCAGCTCGGACGCTGCGGTGATCGAGCGGGCGGCGCTGGAGGCACTCGAGCGTTTTGATGGGCGGCGGCCGGTGCGGCTGCTGGGGGTGCGGGCGGAGTTCGGGTCATCGTGAGGGCTGCGGTTACCCATGGTGCGCAGGTCAGCGGGCCGGTTTGTCCCCGGGCGGCGAGGCTAAGGCAAGGCTACGTCGTCATCCCCGCCCGGCCTTGCTCCTCCTGTTCGGCAAAGTAGGCGAGGCGGCCGCGGACGGTCAGGGCATCCGGGTGCTGCGGGCCAAGCACCCGCTCGACCACCGGCAGCAGCGCCGCGTACTGGTCCCACGCCGCGACCGCATCCCCTGCCTCCCTGGTCCAGTAAGCGAGATTAGCGCGGTCGGCCAACGTGTATGGGTGCTCCGGGCCGAGAACCCGGGTACGCACCAGCAGCAGCACGGCGCACTGGTCCCGGGCCGCGGCCGCATCGCCCGCGAGCCCGGTCCAGGTAGTGAGGTTGTAGCGGGCGGCCAGAGTGTGCGGGTGCTCCGGGCCGAACACCTGCTCGACCACCGGCAGCAGCGCGGCGTACTGGTCACAGGCTGCAGCCGCATCCCCCGCCTCCCCGGTCCAGGCAGCGAGGTTGCCACGGGCGGTCAGGGTCTGCGGGTGTTGCGGGCCGGACACGCGCTCGACCACGGGCACCAGCGCGGCGTACTGGTCCCGGGCGGCAGCGGCATCCCCCGCCAGCCCGGTCACATAAGCAAGGTTGACCCTGTCGATCAGGGTGGAGGGGTGCTCGGGGCCGAGGACCCGCTCGACCACGGGCAGCAGCGCGGCGAGCTCGTCCCGGGCGGCGGCCGCATCGCCCGCCAGTCCGGTCCAGCGGGCCAGGTTGCCGCGGTCGGTAAGGGTGTCTGGGTGCTCCGGGCCGAGGACCCGCTCGCTCACGGACAGCAGCGCGGCGTACTGGTCACGGGCTGCGGCCTCATCCCCCGCCTCCCCGGTCCAATAGGCGAGGCCACCCCGGGCAGTTAGCGCGGCCCGGTGCTCTAGGCCGCCATCTTCCGCATAAGCTCCGACGATCAGCTGACACAAGTCCCGGGCCGCCGGGTAACTGCCGCTCTCGCCGAGGTACCGTGCGATCTGCGACATGCCGCCACTGGTGAGGTCCAGGGCGGCCTGGGCGTGCGGCATCAACGCCGCGCAGGCCGACCAGGTCTCGGGCAGCCCGGTGTCGGCGGGGATCGCGGCCTCGATCAGCGCGGCGGCGGCTTGCCGCCACTGGCCTGCCAGCGTGGCGGGCATCTGGTCGGCGGTGACCGCCTGGACTAGCCGGTGCACCGACACCGACCCGCCGCCGGCTGGAGTGACCAGCGAATACCGGCGCAACGCCGCGACCGCGTCCCCGACGGCCAGCGAGTCCTCCAGCAGGGGCCCCAGGACCGGGGCCACATCCTCGCCGAGTTCCCCGGCCAGGTCCAGATCGGGTTGCAGCAGCAGGTGCAGCGGGATCGCCTCGGGCGCGCAGAACGCCAGCAGTCGCAGCAACCCGGCCGCACCCGGCGCGGCCTGCTCCAGGTCCTCAAAGGCCAGCCGCCACGTGGTGGCCACGGTCTGGGGGTGCCCGGTCGGCTCGCCGCGGCCGAGCAGGTCTGCACGCCGTTTCCGGAACAAGGCGAGATACCCGGCCAGGGTATTCCCGCTGGCCTGGAGGTACGCGGCGGCCTGCTCCAGCGCCAGCGGCAGCCCGCCTAGCTCTCCGGCCAGGTCACCAGACGTTCGGTCGGCCGGGCGGGAGCGGCCGGGCCATGCCGATTTCGCCGAGGACGGGGTTGGAGGGGAGCGGCTGGCGCTCGCCGGTCGCCGAGAAACCGCAGCGCTCGTAGAGCAGGCGGGCGGGCTTGTTGGTCTCGGTCACCCACAGGTGCACCGAGGCGGCGTTCCTCGCGCCGGCCCAGTCGATCACGGTGGCGATCAGCGCTTCGCCGAGCCCGCGGCCCCTGGCCCGCGGGCGCACGTACATGGAGACCAGCTCAACCGTCTCCGCATCCTCAACGTAGCCGCCGATCAGGCCGGCGGGCTCGGACGCGCTGGCCTCGGGCAGGTAGCCGAGGAAGTTGCCGCCGCGGGAGATCCGGCGCTGCCAGTCGGGCTCGCCGAAGGCGACCTCACGCTCGAACGTCGACCCGAAGGCGTCCGGGGCGTCCCGCAGCGCCTCCAGCCGGATGTCCCGCAGGGCCTTCCAGTCTGCCGCGACCACCTCGCGCACCATCACCATGCCCCATGGTCACGTCGCCGCGGACGCTCGCACAAGCGGTTTTCGGGCGGGCGAGGGGCTTCAGTACGTGATGACGGCGATGAATCCGCCCACGTACGCGAGGGCGAACAGGACCGGGATCCACTGTTCCAGATGGCTGATCTGCCAGTAGCGGGACGGGTCCTGACCCTTGCCCAGGGCCGTCCACTCGGCGCGCCAGTAGGGCGAAGCCGGCAGCTTTTCCTCCAAGGCGCCGATGACGGCGAACTTGCCCGAATTGAGCTGCCGGTAGGAGCGGATCTGCCAGAACCAGGCCATGCACTCGGTGACCAGGACGAAGGCGGGGAAGACGACCAGCCACGACGCCGCGTGCGGGTGGTTCACGAAGAAGAACCCGATAGCGGTGAAGATGGCGGAGTTGAGCGTGAGGAAGAACGTGTTGGCCAGCCCGCGGCGGGCGCTGATCCTGATCCGTCATCTCCACGTACATCTTGTACTGCTCGAGCACGGTGCTCGCGTATTCCTGCGAGCCCTCGTCCGCGTACGGGGGGCCGAGGCCCTGCGTCCAGAGGTCGGCGCGGACGTCAGCTGGGCGTGGCCACCGAGCCGACGCCGAAGTACCGCTTGAAGAACCGGTCCACCTTCGCTGCTACGCCGCTCACTGTGGACTCCCTCCGCCTGGTCAGGCCGGTTCGGGGCCTCCTCGGCCACATGCCAACCCTAGACGCCCGGTGCATACGATGCGGTAGTGACGACACCGCTGGCGGGCGACGAGCCGCGCATCCTGACCGCCCCGACCATCGGCGCCGCCTGGCTCGACGTGGCCCGGGCGATCCTGGACGCAGGGGTCGAGACCGGGTACGACGGCCTGCCGGTCCGCGAGATCTCGCTCGTCACGCTGGTCGTGTCCCGGCCCGACCCGGATGACGAGATCATCGCCCGGCACGCCGAGCCCGACCGGCTCGCCTGGATGCACGCCAACTTCACCGACTACGCGCAGGTCGCGGCCCTGGGCGGGGCGGACAGCTACGCGAGGCGGCTGTTCGACTACGAGCATTCCGGGCGGGACCAGGTGGCCTGGGTCGTGGAGCGACTGGGCCGGGACCCGGCCACGCGCTCGGCCGCGATCACGACCTTCCAGCCGCACACCGACACGACGTATATCCCGTGCGTCAGCCTGCTGGACTTCTGGCTGCCCGGGGGCGCGGTGGAGTTGGTCGCCTACGCGCACAGCATCGACTTCGGGGCCAAGGGGTACGGCAACCTGGTCGAGCTCGCCTCCTTGCAGCACCACGTGGCCGGCCAGCTCGGGGTGCCCGTGGGGCGGCTGCTGATGATCGTCAAGTCGGCGCACGTCTACGCGACCGAGGAGGCGTACGTGCGGGGGATCCTGAACCGTTAGGGCCGGTTAGTACGTTTGGTCGGCGATGTCCGGGGGCGGGAGCTCACCGCGCCGGGCGGCCTTGGCCAGGCGGCGGGCTTCCTTGAGTCCCAGGCCGCGGGCCTGGGGCGGGAGCCGGTAGATGGTCGCGCCGCCCATCAGGTTCCAGCTGCGCACGTGGATCACCGGCGCGCCCGGGCGCGGGCTGCGCTGCGAGCCGAGTTCGGTGTTCCCGCCCATCAGCGAGAACCCGCTCACCTCCAGTTCGACGGAGTCCGGGACGTACACCGTCGCGCCGCCCATCAGCGCGAACATGTTGAGGGTGAGTTCGCCGCCCTCGATCTCGGCCTCCCGCAGGTCGATCTCGTCGCCGCCCATGATCGAGACGGAGTTGACGCTGCCGACCGCGCGGAACCGGCCGCGCCGGTGCGAGCCGCCCATGATGGCGACCATCCAGCGCACCGGCTTGCGCGTCTGGGGGATCGCCACGTCCGCCGCCGTCGCCTGCTGGGGCAGATCGCTGGTCAGGGCGGCCAGATCGCCGCGCGTCTTGGCGGTGAGCGCCTGCCCGGCGCGCTCCTCGAGCTCGTCCAGGGTGAGCCGCCCGACGGCGGCGTGATCGCCGAGCACCCGCACCGTCGCGTCGCGCTCGGCGTCCGACACGCGCAGGGAGTCGTCGGATTCGCTCACCGCGGGCCGCCCGTCAGCGGTTCACGTGAGCGGTTAGCCAGGAGCACAGAGGTTGCGCCGTTCGGAGGAATGACACGATGTGGTCCTTGGCCTCGGCGGTCTCCAGCCAGGGCTCGACCGGCCACTGCTTCCACGCGGTCACGCCCTTGTAGCGAAGCAGCGCCACGCGCGGGTGGTCCGCCGGGTAGCCGCGGGGCGCGGACTTGAGCGCGCCGTGCCCGTGCACGGTGATGTCGGCCTTCTCGATCACGGCGATGACCTGCTCGAGGTCGGAGCCGGGGCCGTCGTCGGCGACGGCCTCGCGGTAGCGGGCCAGCTGCTCAGGGTTCATTTCCCACATGCCGGCGCCTGCCCCCAGGCCCTCGGCGGACAGCTGGATGTAGCCCGCGTGGCCGAGCGTCGCCCCGATGTGCGTCTTGTACGGGGTCTTGTCGGCGCTGAACCTGACGTCCCGGTAGGGCCGGAAGATCTTCGGCTCGCCGAACTCCGCGGCCAGTTCCTCGGTGAGGTCCGTCATCGGGCCCAGGATCTTCTGGTCGTAGGTGGCCCGGTGCTCGGTCCAGAAGGACTTCGAGTTGTCGGCCGTGAGCCCGTCGTAGAAATCCAGCGCCTCTTCAGGCCAGCCGCTGAACGCCATGGTCCGGTTCCTCCCGCTGGTTGGTTCCGGTCACACAGTAGTGCTTGGGGCCGGAACCGTGTATACGGGTGGCATGACCACGCCAGAGCGGGATGGCGTAGAGCTGACGCATCTCGACGAGCTGCTATTTGACGGGGCGGGCGCGACCAAGCGGGACCTGGTCGACTACCTGGACGCCGTCGCCGACGCGATCCTGCGGGAACTGCGGGGCAGGCCGCTGTCGGTGATCAGGGTCCGCGGCGCGCAGCAGCCGTTCATGCAGAAGAACGTCCCGGACTACGCGCCGGCCTGGATGCACACGATGACGCTGTGGGCCGAGTCGTCCAAGCGCTACGTCCGGTACGCGCTGTGCGACGACCGGCGCACGCTGCTCTGGTTCGCCAACCAGCGCGCGGTGGAATACCACCCGACCCTGGGCCTGGCGGGCCAGCTGGACCGGCCGACGTACCTCATCCTCGACATCGACCCGCCGTCCGGGGGCGAGTTCGGGCACGCGGTGGCGGCCGCCCGTCTGGTCCGGCAGGCGCTGGCCGAGGTCGGGCTGGCCGGGGCGGTCAAGACCAGCGGGGCCAAGGGGGTGCACGTCTACGTGCCGATCGACGCCGACGCCGAGTCGGCGGCCGCGGCGACCCGGGCCATCGCCGCGCGGGCCGAGCGGCTGGATCCGGACCTGGCCACCACGGCGTTCATCAGGGCGGACCGGGAGGGGAAGGTGTTCCTGGACTCGACCAGGGCGCACGGTGCCACGGTGGTCGCGTGCTACAGCCCGCGGGCGCGGCCGGGGGTCACGGTGTCGTTCCCGGTCGGGTGGGACGACCTGGACTCGGTCACCCCGGCCGACTTCACGGTAAAGACCGCGCCGGGACTGCTGGGCGGACGGGACCCGTGGGCGGACCAGCTGCCCGCCCCGCAGACGCTGAGCGCGGAGCTGGTGGAGGAGGGGCACGCGATCCCCGTCGCGCGGGTGCAGGCCATGCACGAGGGCAAGCGGCGGGCCCGCGCGGCGACGCGGACCAAGCCCGGCCCGGCCAAGCCCGACCCGGCATAGCCGGCGGCGTTCGGCTGGCGGGACTTGACCTGGGCGAACAGCTCGCCCATGAGCTGGCTGGACGGGTTGGCCAGGGCGAACATGTCGGGGCCGGGTGAACGTGCCGGGTTTGCCGGGCCTGGCGGCCAGCGCTGCCAGCGGTCAGCGAGCCAAAGTGCGAGGCCGTATAGCACGGCCGCCCCGCTCATCGCCGACGCCAAGCGCATCCAGGCCGTCCTGGGAGGGTGCGGAACCCGACCGCCATTCTGAATCCCCGCGCCTCCCCCGGGCCGGTTAGCTGGCGGCTTTCGGGATCCAGCGGTCGCTGAGTTCCTGCCAGCCGGGCGGCGGGCCGGGGAGCTCTTCGCGGTTGCCGGGGCGCAGGCCGTCCAGGATCAAAGCCAGGTAACGGTGCCTGAACTCCTGGGTGCGCGGCGGGTTCGGGCCCCGGACCGCGGCGACCATCTCGAAGATGAGCGACAGGTCGTGCAGGACCACGTCGGGGCGCAGTACGTCGCTGACCTGGGCGAACAGTTCGCCCATGAGCTGGCTGGACCGGTTGGCCAGGGCGAACATGTCCGGGGTGGGAGCGAACGTGCCGGCCATCGACTGGGTCATCGAGCTGGTGTCCGCGTCGACGAGACGGCGCATGAAATCGGTAAGCACCGGCCAGTGATCGCGGCCGGACCCGACCTGTTCGAGGGCGAGCTCGGTCTCGCGGACGATGGCTTGCATGGCCTCGGTGCACAGGGTCCTGATCAGCTCTTCCTTGCTGCCGTACCTGGTGTACAGCGCGCTGATGCCGACGCCAGCGTGCTTGGCCACCGCGGTGATGGGCGCGTCGGGGTCGGCGGTGAAGACCGCTCGGGCCGATTCGAGGATGCGCCGGTCGTTGCGGGCCGCCTCGGCCTGGCGACCGCTTAGCGGGCCCGCCGCCCGGCGCCTGCCACCTCCGGTCGGGGCGCGATCTTCCTCCGTCATGAGAATCAGTGTAGCAGAGAACTGGAACAAATCATTCCGTTCTGTTATGATGGAACAGAAGCTTTCGTTCCGAGATTTCGACGGAGGATCAGATGTCTTCATCCGCACCTAGCCCCGCCGCTGCCCCTGTCGCGAGCGCGGCACCCGCCGGCTCGTCGCCACATCCGCCCCGGCCTACAGGCGGTGGCGCTGGCTGGCCTTCGGCGTCGATCATTACCGCGGCGGTGATGGACCTGCTCGACTCGACCATCGCTCAGGTCGCGGCGCCGACCATCCGGCGTGAGCTCGGCGGCTCGTACGCGGTCATCGAGTGGGTGACGGCCGCGTACGCCCTGGCCATGGCGGTGGGACTGCTCACCGGGGGCCGTCTCGGGGACGTGTTCGGGCGGCGTCGGGTGCTGCTGGCCGGGATTGGGCTGTTCGTGGCGGCCTCGGCCGCTTGTGCCGCAGCGTCGAGCGCGGGCGAGCTTATCGCCGCGCGGGCCGCGCAGGGCGCCGCGGCGGCGATCATGCTCCCGCAGGTGTTCGGGCTGATCAGGGACCTGTTCGAGGCGCACGAGATGGGCAAGGCGTTCGGCGTCTACGGGCCCGTGATGGGGCTGTCGGCCATGCTCGGGCCGATCGCGTCCGGCGGGCTGATCAGCGCCAACGTCCTCGGCACCGGGTGGAGGATGATCTTCCTGGTGAACGTGCCCGTCGGGCTCGTCGCGCTGGTGCTCGGCGCCCGGGTCCTGCCCGCGGGCGCGCCGTCGCTGGGGGCAGCGTCATCGAGGGCAGCGTCGTCGGGGACGAGCGGATCCGGGTCGCGGCGGGGACGGCTGGACCTGGGGGGCGCGGTCCTGGCCGGGGTGGCGATGTTCGGCCTGGTCTTCCCTCTGGCCCAGGGGCACGCGCTGGGGTGGCCGGCGTGGCTGTTCGGGATGTTCGGCGCCTCGGTCCTCGTCCTGGCCGGGTTCGCCGCGCACCAGGTCCGCCGGCACCGCAGCGGCCGCGCTCCGCTCGTCGAGCCGTCCGTGTTCCGGCACGCCGCTTACCGCGCGGGTCTGGTGTTCTCCATCGTGTTCATCGGCTCGCTGGGCGGGATCGTGATGATCTTCAACGTGTTCCTGCAGAACGGGCTCGGCTTCACCCCGTGGCACTCGGCCATTACCACCGCCCCTTGGGCCGCGGGCGCGTTCGTCGGCTCGGCGGTCGGCGGGATCGCGATGACCAAGCTCGGGCGCAAGGTCCTGCACGCCGGCCTGGTGGTGGAGGCGGCCGGGCTGCTGGCCATCTACGCGGTCCTGCGCGGCGCGGGCGGCGGAGTGTCCACGGTGGATCTGCTGGCGCCGATGGTCGTCGGCGGGATCGGGATGGGCATGGTGTTCGTGCCGCTGTTCGACATCGTGATGGCCGGGGTCAGGCCGCAGGAGATGGGCTCGGCCTCGGGTGTCCTGAACACCGTGAACTCGCTCGGCATGTCGCTGGGCATCGCCGGGATCGGCGCCATCTTCTTCGCCCTGGCCAGCGGTCCCGGTCGTCACGTGGCCACTTACCTGTCCGCGGCGCAGTGGACCGCGCTCGCGACCGTGGGCCTGTTGGTCTGCTCGTTCGCGGTAGCGTTCGGGCTCCCGAAGCGGGCGAGGGAGATGTAGGGAATTCAGCGCGGTCCTATCCCCCCGGCGCGGGCTTCCGCGCCGGGGGTCCGCGTTCGGTAGAAGATACTCTGAGCCGATGCTGGGGCGGCGCAGCAGGCTGGTGCGGGCGGGGGCCACGCGCTTTCGGTCCCTGGTGCTCGGGGATCAGCTGGTGATGATCTCGCCGGGCGGCACTCCCGCGCTGGGCGCGACGATATCGGGATGATTTCGGCACGGGGGTTAAGTCGGCCTTTGTCGGGTCGGTGCGGGTAAAGTCGGGCTCAGTCCTGGTCGGCCGTTCCTTGGCCTGATCGGGCTGCTCGCCAACCGTGTGCGCTGAATCCCTGGGAGGGCCTGACCATGCCCGTCAAGCGCGCGATCGTGGCGGCCGCCGCGGCGCTGGCCATCGCGGGCGGTGCCGCCTTGGCGGCGACGCTCCCGGCGAACGCGGAAACGCCGTCCTGCGGCGCGACCTGCATTGACCTGTACGGCGGCATACCCGCGGTAGTGGGCCACGCCAGCTTCATCATGGACTCGAATAGGGAGGGTCAGGCCACCGGTACGCCCATCATCTTGTTCGGCGTCAGCAACACGAACCCTGCGGAAGACTTCACAGTCAGTGACGACGGCACGGTGCACGACTTCTTCGAGGCGGGACTGGTCTCGGCTTCCCTGAACCAGTTTTACGCCAACGACCAGGCGTACGAGATCGAGTTTGCGCCCTTCGGCGCTCCCACTGGCCAGTGCGTGGGTGTCGGGGCGACCGCGACCGCGGGCGAGCAGGTTACCCTCCAGCCGTGCGGCGTCAGCGCCAGGACCGTCTGGATTCCGAACACCTCGGCGTCGATCACCAGCGGCTCCTTCTTCTCGGTGATCAACGGCTCAACGCAAGACGGCTCTAACCCCCTGGTGCTCACTTACCCCCTGGGGGCCTCCCCGGACGACCGGCCCAACCCGGTTATGTTCCTCAGCAACCTGCAGAAAAATGCCGCCGGGCAGACCCCCTACAACCAGTTGTGGAGCGCGCTCACCGGCGCGGCGAACCCCAGCGACGCCGACCTGACCTTCGCCCAGCCCCCCGCGGTCACCGCCGACGCGACCAGCCCGTCGGGCGCTAACGTCACCTACCCGCTCCCGGCGGCCACCGACCCCGACGACGCCACCCCGCCGACGGTGGCGTGCATCCCGGCCTCCGGGTCGGTGTTCCCGATCGGCACCACCACGGTGACCTGCACCGCCACTGACCGCAACGACCTCAACGGGCCGGTGCAGGCCACCTTCACCGTCACGGTCGTGGGCGCCGCCGCGCAGCTCGCCGCCCTGCAACAGGCGGTGGCCGGCTTCGGCTTCGATAACATCCCGGCCCTGATCGCCGGCATCGCCGCGCAGCAACTGGCCGCCGGGCACCCCGCCCTGGCCTGCCAGACGCTCAACAAGTTCATCAGCGACGTTCGGCAGCAGGTCCCCGCCAGCGCCGCCGCCCCCCTCATCGCCGACGCCGAGCGCATCCAGGCCGTCCTGGGCGGGTGCGCGACCCGGCCGCCCTTCTGATCGGTTCCGCCGCACGGTGGGCCTGACGACCGCCGCCGCCATCGGCGGACGGTTCGCTGGTCTCGGTCAGGTACGCAGGGCGGGCAGGACTTCGGCGGCTAGCCGTGGGACCTGGCCGGGTGGGTTCTCGCCAGCCGGGATGAAATTGAACGCCGTGAACCCGAGGTCGGCGAAGCGCCGGATGCTGTCGATGATCTTGTCGGGCGGGCCGGTGAACTCGTCGGCGTGGTGGCGGTCCCGGTCGTCGAGGATGACCTGGGTATTGAGCACACAGGTGATCTCGGCGGGGTCTCGGCCGGCCTGCTGCGCCGCGGCGATGACTGCGGGCGCGCATGGCGGGAAGCGCCTCGTCGGGGACGTAGCCGCGGGACGGGATCCAGCCGTCTGCCACGCGCCCGGTGACCTCGAGGGCGCGTACGCCGAAGGTGCCGAGCCAGATCGGGATGCGGTGGGCTGGCTTGGGCTCAAGCTTTGCGTCCTCGATGTGATAGATCGTCCCGTGGTACGTGAGGCTCGGCTCGGACCACAGGCCCTTGACGATGCGCACCGCCTCCTCCAGGCCGCGGACCTTCTCGGCGGGCGGGCGGACCGGCAGCCCGAACGCGCGGAACTCGGAGTCGTCGCCGCCGGCGCCGAGGCCGAGCAGGAGCCGGCCGCCGGACAGCCGGTCCAGCGACTCGGCGGCCTTGGCGACCAGCGCCGGCGCGCGGAACGGGACGCCGAGGACGCGGGGCAGCACGCTGACCCGGCTGGTGGCGGCGGCGATCCAGGCCAGCAGCGTCCAGGTCTCGTACGACGGGCGGGCGCTGCCCGGGTGGTCCGACGCGGAGATGAAGTCGAAGCCCAGGTCCTCGGCGGTCCGCGCGTCGGCGACCGGATCGGCGCCGGGCGCGGCCGAGGTGGAGACGTTGACGCCGAACAGCAAGTCAGTCATGGGTGTCGGTCTTCCGCTCGGTCTTCGGTGGGTCCTGGCGGATGGCCAGGCGAGGGAGCAGCAGGTGCACGAGCGGCCCGATGAGCAGCGCGTAGGCCAGCGTGCCCGGTCCGACCGTGCCGCCCAGCGGGTAGCCCACGACCACCACGCTGACCTCGATGCAGGTCCGGACGACGCGGATGGAATGACCGCGGGCGGCCAGGCCGGTCATGATCCCGTCGCGCGGTCCCGGGCCGAGGCCGGCCCCGATGTACAGGGCGGTCGCCACCGCGTTGAGCCCGATGCCGGACGCCAGCAGCAGGATCCTGACCCAGAGGCCCGCGGGTGCGGGGAGCACGTCGAGCATCCCGTTGGTGACCAGCCCGACCAGGACTAGGTTGCTGATCGTCCCGAGTCCCGGGCGCTGCCGCAACGGGATCCAGGCCAGCAGGACCACCGCGCTCATCGCGATCACGACCCAGCCGATTTGGACGCCGAGTTGCCGGGCGATCCCCTGGTGCAGCACGTCCCACGGGCCGACGCCGAGCCGGGTGCGGACCATCATCGCCAGGCTGATCCCGAACCCGGAGAGCCCGGCGTACAGCCGGACCAGCCGCTCCACCCGGTGGTCGGCCGGGAGCAGCGCGGGGCGACGGCCGGGGCTGGCGGGCGGGGCCGCATCTGGCGGGGCGGCGGTCGGCGGATTACCTGACACGTCAGTAATAGTACCTGCTAAACTTCCTGACATGTCAACAAGTAGCGCTCGCTCGGATCCGGCCAGCGGAGCGGCGCCGCGGTGGCTCACCGAGCGGGAACAGCGGGCCTGGATGGGCTACCGGCAGATGCGGACGCTGCTGGACCTGCAGCTGGCCCGCGACCTGAACCGGGACTCCGGGTTGTCCGAGCCCGATTACGACGTCCTGTCCACGCTCAGCGAGGTCGCTGATTCGCGCTGGCGGGCCCGAGATCTGGCCCAGCGGCTGTCCTGGTCGACCAGCCGGCTGACGCATCACGTGAACCGGATGCAGGCGCGCGGCCTGGTCGGCCGCGAAGCCTGCCCGGACGACGGGCGGGGCGCGGTTATCTTCCTGACGGCCAGAGGCTGGGACACCCTCCGCGAGGCGGCGCCGTGGCACGTGCGTTCGGTCCGCGAGCACTTCATCGACCTGCTGACCGAGGAGCAGATCGATGCCCTGGCCGCGATCGGCGCGACCGTGATCGGTCACCTCGCCGAGGCCGGCCACCCGGTGAGGTCCGCTGAGCTGATCGACAGCGTTTCCGCGGAAACGTGAAGCGGGTGGTCTAGGGCCGGGTCGGGCGGCGTTTGGGCGGGCTGGGCTCGGGGGGCGGGTAGTCGAAGAGAGCGCACTCGTCGAGGTT
Organism: uncultured Actinomycetes bacterium; assembly: GCA_963795795.1. Taxonomy (GTDB): domain Bacteria; phylum Actinomycetota; class Actinomycetes; order Streptosporangiales; family Streptosporangiaceae; genus Palsa-504. The sequence goes on from CAWCJS010000024.1 coordinate 104,724, forward strand.
GGGGCATTCGCAGCGCGAGGCGCATTCCAGCCAGGTACGGACGAGTTCGGTGCGCTCGATCAGGGCGGTGATCTCCGGCAGCTTCCGGTCGGCGACCTCGCGGAGCCGGTCGATCGCCGATTCGTCGCCGGGCGAGGCGGACAGCAGCGTCTTAATCTCGGCCAGGGTCAGGCTCGCCCGCTGCGCGGTGTCGATCACGGTCAGGGTGCGCACGGTGCCCGGGTCGTACCTCCGCTGCCCGCTGACCCGGGCCGGCTCGGGCAGCAGGCCGAGCTGCTCGTAGTAGCGGATCAGGGACGGGCGCTTGCCCGCCAGCCGGGCCAGCTCACCGATGGTGAGCTGCGGCGCGCCGGGGTTTGACATCAAGTCGACTTTAACATCGACGATGACCGGGAGGGGTTATCGAGTGGCCATAGGGAGGTCGCCGATGTTCATCAGGAGGATGCCGATATGACGGTGTACGACAGCACCCCGCCGGTCGCCTGCACGCTGACCTCAGCCGACCTGGCGGCGCAGAGCCAGCGCTGGGAGCGGCTCGCCGCCCGGGCGATGGCCGGGCGCACCCAGACCGCGGACGGCCTGCGCATGTTCTTCCGACCCGAGCCGGGGGCCGAGGAAGAGCTGCGCGAGCTCGTGGCGGTGGAGAACGAATGCTGCCGCTGGGCCGACTGGACGGTGGAGGTGGACGACGCGCAGCTCGTGCTGGCCGTCCGCGCGGCTGGAGACGGCATCGCCGTCCTGCACGGCATGTTCACCGAGATGGGCGGCTAACGGCTAACTGCTAACGGCCCACGGCGCCGGCCAGGAGGCGGTCAACCGCTTCGGTGACCGTCTCGGCCAGCGGCGGCCAGGGGAATCTCGGGCGCGAGATGCGCAGGCTGACGATGCCGTGCATCTGCTGCCAGATGAGCTGCGCGGTACGGAACGCCTCCCGGCCTTCCGGATCGCTCTCGATGCACTTCGCCACCGCGTCGGTCAGCCGCTGGAAGGCCTTCCGGCCGGGGAACTCGTCGGGAGCCATCTCGTCGGGCAACGGCAGCGGGTTGGTGAACATCACCAGGTAATGGCCCTGGTGGGCCAGCCCGAACTCGCAGTAGGCCAGGCACCCGGCTCGCACCTGCTCGCACGGGTCCCCGCCGGAGTCCCGTGCATCGTCCTGGAGCCGGACCAGTTCGCCGAAGCGCCGGTCAGCGACCGCCAGGACGAGGGACTCGATATCGGGGAAGTGCAGGTAGACGGAGGTTGCGGCGACGCCTGCCTCGCGGGCGACGCCGCGCAGCGTGAGGGGCGGGGCGGCCGGATCGGCCATCAGGCGGCTAGCCGCCTCGATGATGTCGTCGCGCAGCCGCTCCCCCTGGCCACGGGGGTTCCGCTGCCGGGTGGTCATCTGATGGGCCGTCAGCGGGCTGCAGTGGATCGTGGACGCGTACACCCTCACGTTTGCCGCGCTGCTGCTGCTGGCCGGGGCCATCGCGGACCGCTACGGACGGCATTACGCGCTGGCCGGCGGGCTGGCCGTCTTTGCCGTCGGGTCGCTGGCCGCGGCGTTCACGCAGACGACCACCGAGCTGATCGCGGCCCGGGCGCTCATGGGCGTCGGCGGCGCGTTCATCATGCCGGCCACGCTGTCGATCATCACCAACGTATTCACCGACCGCGCCGAGCGCACCAAGGCGATCGGCCTGTGGTCGGCGGTCAGCGGCCTCGGCGTCGCGATCGGCCCGGTGGCCGGAGGCTGGCTGCTGACCCACTTCAGCTGGGACTCGATCTTCCTGGTCAACCTGCCGATCGTCGCGGTCGCGCTGGTCGCGGGGCGCTGGCTGATTCCCGCGTCGCGGGCGCCGCAGGCCGGGCGGCTTGACCTGGCCGGCGCGGCGCTGTCCGTCGCGGCGTTCACGGTGCTGACCTACGCGATCATCGAGGCCCCCGGCAACGGCTGGCTGTCCGCCACCACGCTCGGCCTGTTCGGCGCCGCCGCGGTGCTGCTCGCCGTGTTCGTGGCCTGGGAGGCGCGCAGCAGCCACCCGATGCTGCCGCTGCACCTGTTCCGGAACCCGCGTTTCTCCGGCGCCGGCGCCTCGATCACCGTGATGTTCTTCGCCCTGTCCGGCGTGGTGTTCCTGAGCACGCAGATCTACCAGTTCGTGCTGGGCTACAGCCCGCTGGCCGCCGGGGTCCGAGCGCTGCCGTCCGCGGCCGCGCTGGCCGTCTTCAGCCCGCTGGGCGCGGCGCTGGCCAAGCGAGCCGGGTCGATGGTCCCGGTGACCCTCGGGCTGACCGCGGTGACCGCGGGGCTGGCGGTGTTCGCGACGGCCTCGGCCGCCTCGGGGTACGGGCACTACGTCCTGGCCATGGTCATCGTCGCCGCCGGGATCGGGCTGTCGATGTCGGCCGCCACGTCGGCCTCCATGGCGGAGCTGCCGCCGGCGATGGCCGGCGTGGGTTCGGCGGTCAACGACACCACCCGGAACATGGGCAGCGTCCTCGGGGTGGCGGTGTTCGGCAGCGTCACGGCCTCGGTGTTCGCCAGCCGGATGGCGCACCTGGCCGGCGGGCACGGGTTCGGCGGGTCGCTGGGCGCGGCCGCGACGGCCGCGCACCACGCGACCGGGGCGTACGGGGCGGCCCTGATGCAGGCGACGGCCAGCGCGTTCGTGACCGGCGCGGACCGCGCCGTGCTGGCGGGAGCGTTCGTCACGCTCGCCGGCGCGCTGATCGCCGTCCGCACGCTCCGGGCCCCGCGGCCCGCTCTGGTGAAGGACCCAGCACCAGTGAAGGACTCAGCACCGACCAAGGCCCCGACGCCGACCGCGCTCCTCGCGGCGCGCGAGGCTCACCGGTCGGCTGAAGCTCGGCTGCCGGTCACCGTCCCCGCGCTGACCGAAGCTCCGATGCCGAGCTAGCCCACGGCCTTGCACATAGGTAAAGCAGTACCCGGCCTCCTAGTAAGCCGGGTACTGCCGCGTTGACGCGATGCCGCCTGTCGTTGGAGTGGTCGGGGCACTGCACCCACGGACGGCTCCACGGCAGCAAGTTTTCGTCAGTTAGGGATCCGGATACTTCTACAGTCCGTAGCGAACAATTCTGAGCGGCGTAGAAACCGCCATGTAGAAGCGGGTGCGCGGAGGGGCAAGCCGCTGTCATCAGGTGGTCTGCCAATAGACCGAGTAGTACTCGTGGGCGGCGCGGCTGATGGGGATCAGGCGGACCGGTCTGCGGCCGGAGAGGGCGGCGAACGTCATCGGGGAGGTGGCGGTTCGCTGGACGGAGGTGACGTCGAGGACGGGGGTCTGGGGGCCAGGGTTGGCGGGGTAGATGCCGCTCAGCACGACCGGCCCGTAGGTCACGGCCTGGACTTGGGGATAGTCCGGCGTGGGCTCGAAGGTCAGCCGCATCGGCAGGGTGACCTCGAGAACGTCACCGGCCTGCCACCGGCGGCGGAGCTCGATCCAGCCCCCGCTCGCCGGTACCAGCGCGGGCAGGGTATCCGGGATCGGCGCGCCGTTGAGCCTGACCACTGGCGCTCCGGCCACCCAGCCCGGTACGCGGACCCGCAGCGTCATGGTGGCCGCGCCCGAGACCACGGACAGGGTGATCACCGGATCGTCTGGGAAGCCGGTCACCTGCCGGAGGACGAGCCCGCCGAACCTCACCTGCGAGGGAACGAACAGGTTGACCGACAGGCGCCCCGGGCCCTGGGTGTAGACGGTATCGGCGAACTTGGCCTGGGTCTCGAGGCCGCTGGCGGTGTCGCAGGTAAAGGTGTCCCAGTCGGTCGCGTAGACGCCGGGGTTGCCCTTCGGGAAGTAGTTGAGCGGCTGGCGCTTGAACGCGCCCGCCGACAGCCCGGTGTAGTAGCAGTTGAAGCCGTGCGGCGAGGCGGGGTCCTGCTCCCCCAGCATCTGGTTGAACAGCGCGCGCTCGTAGTAGTCGATCAGGTCGGTCCTCGAGGGCTGGTGGAAGTGCAGCAGCCTGGTCAGCTTGAGCAGGTTGTAGCTGACGCAGTTCTCGCAGGTGAAGTTGGATAGCTGCGAGGCGACCGCGTCGGGCGGCTGGAAGTGTTCGTAGTTGCCGGCACCACCGATGACGTAGACGTGGTGCGCGGTCACGATGTCCCAGAAGTTCTGGGCGATGTCGCGGTAGGTGCCGCTGCCGGTCTCTTCCCACATCCGGACGCAGGCGATGATCTTCGGTGTGGTGACGTTGGCCTGCAGCCCGGCCAGCGCGTCCACGCCGGCCGCCAGCGGGTCGAGGACCTGCGCGTGGTAGAAGCGTTGCGCGGCGGTCAGGTACCGGTCCGAGCCGGTGATCGTGTAGAGGTTGGCCAGCGCCTCGGGCAGCCCGCCGAACTCGGTCTGCAGGATCATCTGCATCTGCGCGTAGGGCAACCGGGCCGTCCGCCAGTTCACCCAGTCGCCGAGCTTGACCGCGACGTCGAGCGCGCGGGAGTCGCCGGCCAGCTGGTACTGGTCGATCAGCCCGGCCAGGTACTTGTGGATCATGTAGTACGGCGACCACACCGTCCGGCCCTGCTCCAGCCAGTCGAAGAAGTACTCGGGGAACGCGGACAGGTACCCGGGGTGGAACCCCGCCTGCCGCGCCCGGGCCTGGAACATCGCGAGTTGGCCCACTAGGTACCGCCCGCGGGCCAGGGCCTCGTCGTTCCCGGTGTTCGCGTACGTGAGCGCCAGGGCGGACAGCAGGTGCCCGGTCATGTGGCCGCGCACCTGGGACTCGGGCCGCTCCCACCCGCCCAAGGGGGCCGCGGCCGAGGTCAGGCCGTAGTTCAGGCGGAAGGAGCGCAGCATGCGTTCGGGATCGAGGAACAGCAGGTACGCGGTGTTTCTTCCCTGATTCTGGCCGAACGCGCTGTCGAGCAGGGTCACGTCGCGCAACGGCAGCGCGGCGGCCCGTCCGGCGGTGCCGTCCGGCGCGTACCCGCCGGGCTCCGGCTTCACGTCGGCCCGGCTCGAGGTGCTCGCGGCACCGGGGGTCGCGGTGCTAGCGGGCGACGATGAGCCAGTGAGCAGCGCCTGCTCGGCGACCAGGGCGCCGGCGCCGAGGATGGCCAGCATCTCCCGCCTGCTCAGGCCCGCCCGCTTTGCGCCCGCTTCATCCACGTCCGAGGTCCTTTGCCCTCTCCGCCCCGGGGATGATCGTACCCAGCGCGGCCGCACCGCAGGCAGTTCTTACGTGGCTATTACATACGCTGCCGTCCGTGAGCCGGAGAGCACGCTCGGTCGTAGTCCTAGGTAGTGGCCAGTGCCACGCGGCAGCGCCAGATCATGGGTTTTCATCGTGAACGCTCCCCGCCCATGATCGCTCGTCTCCCTCCTATCCGTGAAAGCGCGCCGCGGGCACTGGCCACGACGGCGTCGTCGGCCGATGGAGTGGGGTCAGCCGCGGAGCACCAGGGCGGTGAGCGCCGCCAGCACGAGGGTGACTGCGGCGGCCCCGCCGTGCAGGAGGATCAGGCGGCTGGTGAAGGAGGGCGCCGGCTGGCCCGCGCCGCCGCGCCGGGCGGCGCGGGTGTTGGCCGTGAACCAGGCCAGCCCGATGCAGGCCGTGGCGGCGATGAGCCCGAACGCGATCCAGCCGAGCACCCGGTAATGAACCAGCGTGAAGCCCAGCCAGAAGCCGAGGCCGCTGATCCCGCACGCCGGGTGGGCGAATTCCGCCAGCGACCGCAGGTCCGGGATGATCGGCGCCTGCCTGGACGCGACCAGCGAGGGCGGGGCGAACTGATCGCGGTCCGCCCGACGCGGTGCCGGACCCGCACCAGCCGCGACAGAGCCGGACGGGGCCACGCCGACGGGCGGTGAAACCGGGGCAGGGGCAGCGGTCTTGGCCGGGCGGGCGCGGCCGAGGTTGCTGGTGACGAGCAGGTAAAACCCGGCTCCGGCGGTGAACAGCCAGAGCACGAGCACCACGATGGCCACCGCTGTCTCACCTCCGCCTGGAATCTACCCGAGCTAGCGGGCGCTTCCGGCGGCCCGGGCCCGGCCTGGATCAGGACGCGGGTCACGGTCCCCGGTTGCGGCGAGGCGGTCCCGGGCCTGGATCAGGATCGCGGGTCACGAGCTCCGGTCTCGGCGAGGCGGTCCCGGGCCTGGATCACGATCGCCCGTCACGAGCTCCGGTCTCGGCGAGCCACACCGAGACGTGGGCGGGTTCGAACGCGTCGTGGACCACGCTGACCAGATCACCGCGCACCGTGTCCAGGTCGACGGTCTGGCGTAGCCGTGCAGTGAACGCGGCCACGACCGCCTCGGTGTTGTAGCGCGCGCGGTTGAAGCGGCGGTCCACGGCCCGCTGGACCCGCCTGCGCAGCGGGTTGAACAGCGCCGCGGCGACCAGCGTGGAGGCCGCCACGGCCACCGAGCTCTTGAACGGCAGCACCACGGTGGCCAGCACCACAATCCCGGCGAATACGCCCGCCAGCAGCGCCGTGACGATGGCGTAGGCGATCACCCGGCTGATGATGCGGTCGATGTCGTACAGCCGGTACCGCAGGACGGCCACCGCGAAGCAGGCGGCGAACAGCGAGAACCCGATCGGGGTGATCAGGTTGGTGACCAGTTGCGCCGAGCCGGAGGTACTGCCGGAGGCCTGGGCCCCGGCGAACACCGCGATCACGAAGACGACGGCACCGCTGTAGATCCATTTGAGCTGCTGGCGGCGCTCGCCGGTGGCATGCCGGAAGCTGGGTACCTGGACGGCCAGCCAGACGAGCCAGCTAGCCGCGACGGAAAAGGCCAGCGCGGTGTGCAGGATGTTCCAGATCCCGCCCTGCTCGGTCAGGAGGCTGCCGGTGGCGTTGACGTGGATGTCATGCCCGGCGGCGGCCGCGAGGCCGCCGCCGGAGGCGGCCAGCGCCAGCAACGCCCCGGCACTCAGGGCGACGACCGCCGTCCGCCGCCACCGGGCCGCCGGCAGCCGCCCGTCGGGGAACAGCCACAGCAGCGTGGCGATCAGGAACAGGAACAACGGCCACGCCTGCCCAAGGGTCACGGCCAGCCAGCCGAGCGGCAGCGTCCCGCGGTGCAGCCGGTAATCCAGGGCCGCGTACTGGTTAACCGGTGCGACAGCGATGAGGAAGATCGCGAGCAGGATCCAGCCGAGGGGATTGCGCGGCCGGCGGGCGGCCAGCAGGGTGCCCACGCCCGCCGCGAGTACCAGGACCGCCGCGGTGAAGACCAGGTCGGCGGCTGGTCCTCCGGGATTCTTCTGATGGATCAGGCTGTCGAGCGGCACGCTGGCCAGGCCGACTCCGAGCGTGAGCACGCCGAGCGTCACCGCGGCAACGGAAGCCGCCCGCGACCTCCGCGAGGTAACACTCGTGGCCACGCGTCCCCCTCCGCCGAATGGACCGCCGCTCGTTAACCTACGCGCGCGGCGTTCCGGGATCGTTACGGACCACGGCGCTGCTCGTAACGGCGAGGTGGCCAGGCCCGTGCACAACTGGGGTGCACGTGGCCTGGCCACCTGATCGGCTGGGCGGCGGACCGTTAACGCGTGAGGGCGTCGCCTCTGGTCAGGTCAGTGACGGGCCAGCAAGGGTGCCAGTGACTGGACCTGGATGGTGTCGCTCGCGTTGCCAAGAAGGGCGAGGCCCCAGTTCAGCTCGATCGTTTGCAGCAGCGAGTAGTGGTTCGTAGGCGTCGCGTCCGTGGCCGCCCGGGCGCCGTGGCGCGCGATGACGATCATCGGGACATGGCCGCCGCCGTACAGCATCCCGCCTGCGAGATCACCGCCGTTGCCCATCGCGGGGTTCGCCGGAGTGGCCGGGAGCATGGGCGAGTCGCAGCACCCGCTGTCGTCTAGGGGCTGGAAGGGCGACTCGTTGTCAAAGCCGCCCTCGTCCCAGGTGACGAAGATCGCCGAGTTGCCGGTCCAGGCGCGGGAGTTCATGATCGCCGTCACCCAGGTCTTCAGGAAGGTATTGCCGTCGCTGAACAGCGTCTCCTGGGCCGGGTCGGTGATCGAGTTCGCGCTCGGGAAGGGGCACTGCGGGGGTCCGCCGTGCATGTCATTGCATTCGTTCGGCGTGATCCAGACGAACCGGGGTGCCTGGCCGGAGTTCAGATCGCTGGTCAGCTGGGTGAGAGGGACCACGTTGTCGGCCTGCTGGGCGTTGTTGAACACGTCCGGGTACTGCATGAACGGGTCGTGCTTGCGGACATACAGGGCCGTGCCCGTGTCGGATGGGGAGGCGGTGCAGTCGGGATCGGGACTGCCGCTGTTGGTGCAGTCCCCGAAGTTACCCGTGTAACCGACGGACGGCATCGACTCCATGTAGCCCTTCCAGCTGATGCCGGCCTGGTCGAGCTGGTCGGTCAGGCTGAGGTGGTTGAAGAACCCGTCGTTCGCCTGCGCCTCGTCGTCGTTGTTGGAACCCCAGGTATTTCCGCTGGTCGTCGCGACGTAGTTGGGCAGGCTCGTGTGCGTCACGCCGAAGTAGTCGGTCTCGAGCCCGTACGTGCTAGCCAGGCCCTGGATGAACGTGGTGTTCGTATTGGCCGGGTTGAGCAGGTCCGAGTACGCCGTGTTCTCCATCATGATCACGAACACGTGGTCCATGTGGGGGAACGGGCCGCCTCGGTCCGCAGACCCAGCGAGCGCGCTGGACCCGGTTTCGGCGGCGATGGCGGGCACACTGAGCCCGATGAGTACGGACGCGCCGGCGATCAGCACGGCGCCCGGCAGGCCAAGACGCATGGCGACTCCTCTGTTCGGATCAGCAGACGGCACGGGCCAGCCGGCGACCGGATGACGTCCCGCGCCTGGTATGCGTGATCTTCACCGTGTTTGTTGTGGTCAGCGGGTGGTGCTGACTATGCCGTGTTAGAGGCGCAGGTGAAGGTCAGATGAACGAAAGATGTCCGGAAAGCGAATCAACCTCCAGCTGAAAACCGCTCGCCGGCCGTTCCGTCGGCGGCCGAACCTGGTGCAGCGGGTCGGAGGCCGGGACCGGCGAGCGGCTTCGCGGACTTCGCGCTGGGTCAGGCGGGAAACTGGTTCCTGTCACCCTCCAGCGCGGCGATGAACGCGTCGGGGTCGGCGAGGCTGACGGTCAGGGAGTGGACCCCCGCCCGGCGGAACAGGGTGTCGATGCCGCGCGGCAGGTAGCAGGGTGGCTCGATCGTGATCTCCACCAGGCCTTCGGGCGAGCCGTTCACCAGCCAGCGGCCGCGGCCGCTCTCGTGCACGCCGATCGTGCCGCCGACCCGGGCCTGCGACCGGCTGACGGAACGGATCGATTCCCTGGGTACGTCCAGCTTGAAGGAGCCCATCCGGACCCGGACCTCGCGGGGGTCAACCTCCACGCCCGAGACGCTCGGGCCCGCGCCGAACAGCGCGGAATCCATCCAGCCGGAAACCCGGCCCCAAAACGACCGGCTGTAGCCGATCTCGAACCACTGCGCGCCGGGTGGAGGCGTGGTGGCCTGGTGCTCGGTGATGACCGCGCGCCGGGCGGCGGCGTACGGCTTGCCCGTCTGCGCCATGCGCTCGCGGGCCGCGGCACTGATCTTGTCGTGCGACATCGTGTCCTCGATCCGGTGACCCTGTCCCGGCGCCTGGCCACCGTCGCTGAGCACGATGGGAAGCAGAACAGAACGCACGCGAGGGCTGTGCCGCTCTTGTCCTTCGCCGCTACTCCAGCGCCGGGCTGGCCTAGCTAGGATCCGGCAGGCGTGGCTGCCGCTACCAGGATACGCTGGCCGACGCTGGTCGGCCAGGCAGCCCGGACCGGGCCGGGCGGGCCGCGCAGTTATGACGGTGCGCTTACGGGCGCGGCGCGATCTGGGCGGGCGGTGCGGACGGCCGGGCAGAATCTGTCGCGTCGAGAACATGGTTGCCAATCACCCCAAGATCGGCCAAACCCGTTCGAGAGCACACAAAATACTCTGCGTAACCAACTTTACCTTTTGCAGGCGAAGCGAACAGGGTCCGCTATACACTGGATCATCCCGTAAACACCGGGCGTGACTTGGAATATGTCCCGGAATCCCGGAAGAATCACTGCTAACCTGACTCTCATCCCGCTTTCAAGCCATCCGTTATCCACAGGGGCCGTGATCACGGATGGTGACCAGGAACCATCGGCCGTTTGGCATGAATGGATTTTTTCTGGGTAGCGGGGCGTTGCCTGCGGAAGGTCAGTTCAAAGGGGAACTCATGACTCCGGTCATTGGCATAGCCACCTACGACGATGAGGCTGCCTGGAGAAGCTGGAGCGCCCGGGCCGCGCTGCTGCCGTATTCGTACGTCGATGCGGTGCGTAGCAGCGGCGGACGGCCGGTACTGCTGCCACCCGGGGGGACCGACGAGGAGGCGTGCGCCGCGGTCGCGGGGGTAGACGGGCTGATCGTGGCGGGCGGCCCGGACGTCGACCCGGTCAGGTACGGCGCTCCGCGGCACGCGGAGACGCAACCGTCCGTGCCGGTACGCGACGCGTGGGATATGTCCGTCACCAGCAGCGCGCTGCGGCTCGGGGTGCCGTTGCTGGCCATCTGCCGGGGGATGCAGGTCCTGAACATCATCCGCGGCGGCACGCTGCACCAGCACGTGCCGGACCTGGTCGGGCACGAGCGGCACGGCCCCCCGGAGATCGGTTTCGGGACGCACAAGGTCCGGGTCAGCCCGGGCAGCATGCTCGCGGGAATCCTGGCCCCGGAGGCGGAGGACGGGTACTTCGAGGTGGCCGACGACACCTACTATGACGTGCCGACCCGCCACCACCAAGCCGTGCAACTGCTCGGCGACGGGCTTACGGCGGTCGCCTGGGAGCAGGACGGCATCATCGAGGCGGTCGAGGCCGGCCCGTCCGCCCTGGACCGCTGCTCGGGCTTCGTGCTCGGCGTGCAGTGGCACCCTGAGCAGGGCGAAGACCTTCGCGTGTTCGCCGCCCTGACCGCGGCCGCGGCCGAGCGGGCCGCCCTGCGGGCGCGGGTACTTGCGCCTATGGTCTAGTCTTCGCGGTAAGTGCTGTATGCGCAGTGCGCAGCCTTGGCGATCAGGAGTAACCGCCGTGCCGGGAGGGTCCCCCGCCATCATCGCCGCGGTGTTCCGTGCGGTGCGGACGGGCAACGCCTTCGAGGACACGGTCGAGCGGCTGCTCGAGGGTGTGAAGCTGGGCATCTACGCGCCGGGTGACAGGCTGCCGCCGGAACGGGAGCTCACCCGCAGGCTTGGGGTCAGCCGGATCACCTTGCGGGAGGCGCTGCGCGAGCTAGCCGCGGCCGGGTACGTGGAGACCAAGCGCGGCCGGTTCGGCGGGACGTTCATCATCCGCACGCCCGAGCCGATGGTGCCCGACGAGGTCTCCCGCACCGCCCGCGAACTGGGCCACGAACTCGACGACGCGCTGACGTTCCGGCGGGTGGTGGAGACTGGCGCGGCCGAGATGGCGGCCAAGGCCAGCCTGACCAGGCAGCAGCGGGAAAGCCTGACCGAGGCTCTGGCGACCATGGCCGAATGCGGGCCGTCCGGGTACCGGCAGGCGGACACGCGGCTGCACCTGGCCATCGCGGACGCGGCGGGCTCACCGCTGCTGACCGCGAGCGTGGTTGAGGCCAGGGTCCGGCTGGTCGACCTGCTCAACGCCATCCCGATGCTGGAGCGGAACCTCGAGCACGCCAACGTCCAGCACGCGAACATCGTGCGCGCCATCTTGGCCGGCGACCCGGAGCGGGCCCGCAAGGTGATGGCCGAGCACGTCGCGGGGACCGCCGCCCTGCTGCGCGGATTCCTCGCCGACTCCTGAGGCAACCTGGGCTTTCCCGGCCGGCTCTGATCGCCAGTCGGCCTGAACTGGCCATGATCACGAACGGGCCCTGCCTCTTGACACGCTCCGTGGCGCGGTGGGTGAATACCTTCATTCAATGGACCAGTTCCAGCCATATCGTGCTTGCATCCCATAGGGAGATCGCATGGCCGACGACATAGCCGCCGCGACCGGCGCAGACTCGGATGAGCAGCGCCTTCACGAGCTCGGCTACGCGCAGGAGCTCCTGCGGCGGATGTCGGGATTCTCGAACTTCGCCGTGTCGTTCACGATCATCTCGATCCTGTCCGGCTGCCTGACCCTGTTCTACTTCGGGATGGACGAGGGCGGTCCCGCGATCATCGTCTGGGGGTGGCCGATCGTCGGCATCTTCACCCTCCTCGTCGGGCTGTCCATGGCCGAGGTCTGCTCCAGCTTCCCCACGGCGGGGGGCCTGTACTACTGGGCGGCCAAGCTCGCGCCGCGCAACGGCGCGGCCTGGGCGTGGTTCACCGGCTATTTCAACTTCCTGGGCCAGGTGGCGATCACCGCCGGCATCGACTTCGGCGCGGCGTTCTTCATCAACTTCCTGTGCAGCCTGTGGTTCAACTTCAACACGACCACGCGTTGGCACACGATCCTGATCTATGCCCTCGTGCTGCTCTTGCACGGCCTGCTGAACCAGTTCGGCATCCGGCTGGTGGCGCTGCTGAACAACGTCAGCGTCTGGTGGCACATCACCGGCGTGCTGATCATCGTCGCCACGTTGATATTCGGGCTGAAGGCGGGCGCGCACCACGCCTCGGCCAAGTTCGTCTTCACCGATCTGGTGAACCTGTCCGGCTTCCACGTCGGCTGGTGGTACATCCTGCCGATCGGGCTGCTGATGGCCCAGTACACCTTCACCGGGTACGACGCCTCGGCGCACATGACCGAGGAAACCCATAACGCCGCGCGCAGCGGCCCGCGCGGCATCGTCATGTCGATCCTGGTCTCGCTGATCGCGGGCTGGATCCTGGTGATCGGCGTCACGTTCGCGATCCAGAAGGGCAACTACCTGAACGAGGCGGCGGCAGGAGGCGCCGCCCCGGCGCAGATCTTTATCGACTCGATCGGCCGGACCGGTGCCGAGCTGCTGCTGCTCATCGTGATCGGCGCCCAGCTGTTCTGCGGCATGTCGTCGGTGACGGCGAACTCGCGGATGATCTACGCGTTCTCCAGGGACGGCGCGCTGCCCGGCTCGGCCATCTGGCACCGGGTGAACAAGCGGACCAGGACGCCCACCAACGCGATCTGGCTGGCGGCCGGCGGCGCGCTGATCCTGGGCCTGCCGTACCTGTGGAACCCCGCCGCCTACGGCGCCGTGACCTCGATCGCCACGATCGGCCTGTACGTCGCCTACGTGGCCCCGACGTTCCTGCGGCTGCGGCAGGGCAGCAATTTCAAGCGCGGGCCGTGGCACCTGGGCCGGTGGAGCTACGTGATCGGCTGGACGGCCGTCGTCTGGGTGGTGATCATCTTCTTCCTGTTCATGCTCCCGCAGTTCGGCCCCATCGGCTACGCCACGTTCAACTACGCATGTATCGCCGTGGCCGTGGTGATCGGGTACGCCACTCTCACCTGGCTGCTCTCGGCGCGGCACTGGTTCACCGGGCCCAAGGTCCAGGGCACGGCTGAGGAACTGGCCGCGATCGAGCGCGAGCTGTCGGCCTGATGGCGGACGGGCACGGTCACGGCGTTCACGGGCCGGGCGGTCCGGCTGGATCGGACCGCCCGGGCGGGGGGCGGCGGGGCACGCTGACGCTGGAGCAGCTGCGCGTAGAGATCGATCAGGGCAAGGTCGACACCGTCGTGCTCGCGTTCACCGACATGCAGGGGCGGCTGGCGGGCAAGCGCCTGTCTTCGGAGTTCTTCCTCGAGGAGGTCGCCGAGCACTACTCCGAGGGATGCAACTACCTGCTGGCCGTGGACGTGGACATGAACACGGTCGACGGGTACGCCATGTCCTCGTGGGAGCGCGGTTACGGCGACTTCGTGCTCGCGCCGGACATGGGCACGCTGCGGTGGGTCCCCTGGAACGAGGGCACGGTCATGGTCACCGCCGACCTGACCTGGCTGGACGGCGCGCCGGTGGTGGCCTCGCCGCGGCAGATCCTCGCGGCGCAGACCGCGCGGCTGGCCGAGCGGGGCCTGGTGGCGCTGGCCGGGACCGAGCTGGAGTTCATCGTCTACCGGGACACCTACGAGGAGGCGGCGGCGAAGGACTACCGCGACCTCGTCCCGGCCAACTTGTACAACGTCGACTACTCGATCCTGGGCACGGCGAGGATCGAGCCGCTGCTGCGCCGGATCCGGCTCGACATGGCCGGAGCCGGGCTGTACGTGGAGTCGGCGAAGGGCGAGTGCAACCTCGGGCAGCACGAGATCGCGTTCCGGTACGCGGAGGCCGTGACCACCTGCGACAACCACTCGATCTACAAGACCGGCGCCAAGGAGATCGCCGCACAGGAGGGCATGAGCCTCACGTTCATGGCCAAGCCGAACGCGCGCGAGGGCAATTCCTGCCACATCCACCTGTCGGTTCGCGGGACCGACGGGACGCCCGTGATGGCGGGCGACGGGCCGTTCGGCCTGTCTCGGCTCGGTGAGCACTTCCTGGCCGGGCAGCTCGACGCGATGCGCGAGATGACGCTGTGCTACGCGCCCAACATCAACTCCTACAAGCGCTACGTGCCAGGCAGCTTCGCGCCGACCTCGGTGCGGTGGGGCCCGGACAACCGGACGTGCGCGCTGCGCCTGGTCGGGCACGGGCACTCGCTGCGCGTGGAGAACCGGGTGCCGGGCGGCGACGTGAACCCGTACCTGGCCGTGGCGGCGATGATCGCCGCGGGCCTGCACGGCATCGACCACGAGCTGCCGCTTGAGCCGCCGATGACCGGCAACGCCTACACCGACACCACGACCAAGGTGCCGCACACGCTGCGCGACGCGCTGGACCTGTGGGAGAAGAGCGGGCTGGCCAGGCAGGCGTTCGGCACCGAGGTGGTGGAGCACTACGCCAACTACGCCCGGGTCGAGCTGACCGCCTACGACGCCGCGGTAACCGATTGGGAGCTGCGCCGCTGCTTCGAGCGCCTATGAAGCCCGGCCCTTCCAAGCCGGTACCGCAGGAGAGGGAAAGGCGCGCATGACCCAGTTCACCGTGCTCAACCCCGCCACCGAGGAGCCGGTCACCACGGTGACCCAGGTCTCAGCGGAGGAGGCCGATCTCGCGATCGAAGCGGCCGCAGCCGCTGGCGTCGCCTGGCGCGCGGTATCACCCGGGGACCGGGCCCGGCTGCTGCGCTCGTTCGCCGCGGCCGTCGATGCGGCGTCCGAGGAGCTGGCGGGGCTGGAGGTCGCGGGCTCGGGCCATCCCGTCGGGGCGGCCCGGTGGGAGGCCGGACAGGTCCGCGACGTGCTGATGTACTACTCGGCGGCGCCGGAACGGCTGATCGGCAAGCAGATCCCGGTCCCGGGCGGGCTGAACGTCACCTTCCACGAGCCGGTCGGCGTGGTCGGGCTGATCGTGCCCTGGAACTTCCCGATGCCGATCCTGTCGTGGGGCATGGCCCCGGCGCTGGCCGCGGGCTGCACCGTCGTGGCCAAGCCCGCCGAGATGACCCCGCTGACCGCGATGCGGATCGGGTCGCTAGCGCTGGAGGCCGGGCTGCCCGAGGGGGTGTTCCAGGTCCTGCCCGGGAAGGGCAGCGTGGTCGGGCAGCGGCTGGTCGACCACCCCGCGGTGCGCAAGATCGTCTTCACCGGGTCGACCGAGGTCGGCCAGTCGATCATGGCGGGGTGCGCACGGCAGATCAAGCGGCTCACGCTGGAGCTCGGCGGCAAGAGCGCCAACATCATCTTCGCCGACGCCGACCTGGAGCGGGCCGCGGCGACCGCGCCGTACGCGGTGTTCGATAACGCCGGGCAGGACTGCTGCGCGCGGTCGCGGATCCTGGTCCAGCGCTCCGTCCTCGACCGGTTCATGGAGCTGTTCGAAACCGCGGTGCAGGGCGTCGCGGTCGGGGATCCCGCCTCGGCGGCGACGGAGATGGGGCCGCTGATCTCGGCGGCGCACCGGGCGCACGTGGCGTCCTACGTACCGGACGACGCGCCCGTGGCGTTCCGGGGGAACGCCCCCTCCGGGCCGGGGTACTGGTTCCCGCCGACCGTGCTCGCCCCGGTGGGCCCGGATGACCGGGCGTACACCGAGGAGGTGTTCGGGCCGGTGGTGACCGTGACGCCGTTCGAGGACGAGGCGGACGCGGTCCGGATCGCGAACGACAGCCCCTACGGTCTTTCCGGGTCGATCTGGACCTCCGACGTGGGCCGCGCGATCCGGGTCGCCCGGGGTGTAGAGACCGGCAACCTGTCGGTGAACTCGCACTCGTCGGTGCGGTACTGGACGCCGTTCGGCGGGTTCAAGCAGTCCGGCCTCGGCCGAGAGCTCGGACCGGACGCCCCGGATGCGTTCACCGAGACCAAGAACGTCTTCTTCTCGACACAGGAATGAGCCAGCCCATGCAGCAGCGCTTGCAGGATCGGGTCGCGGTCGTCACCGGCGCGGGCAGCGGGATCGGACTGGCCAGCGCCCGCCGACTCGCCGCCGAGGGGGCCCTGGTCGTGGCGGTCGACATCGACGAAGAAGCCGGCAAGGCGGCCGCGGAGCAGGCCCGCGGTGAGTTCATCGCGGCCGACGTGGCCAGTGAGGACGACGTCCGCCGGATGTACGACTCGGTGGTGGCCCAGCACGGGCGGGTGGACATCGCGTTCCACAACGCGGGCATCTCGCCGCCCGACGACGACTCGATCCTGACCACCGGTCTGGACGCCTGGCACCGCGTGCAACAGGTGAACCTGACCTCGGTGTACCTGTGCTGCAAGCACGTGATCCCCCACATGCAGCGGCAGGGCAAGGGGTCGATCATCAACACCGCCTCGTTCGTCGCGGTGCTCGGGGCGGCGACCTCGCAGATCTCCTACACCGCCTCCAAGGGCGGGGTGCTCGCGATGAGCCGCGAGCTCGGCGTGCAGTTCGCGCGGGAGGGGATCAGGGTCAACGCGCTGTGCCCGGGTCCGGTCAACACCCCGCTGCTGCGCGAGCTGTTCGCCAAGGATCCAGAGCGGGCGGCGCGCCGGCTCGTGCACATCCCGATGGGCCGGTTCGCCGAGGCGGACGAGATCGCCGCGGCAGTGGCCTTCCTGGCCAGCGACGACTCCTCGTTCATCACCGCCTCGTCGTTCCTGGTCGACGGCGGGATCAGCGGCGCGTACGTGACGCCACTGTAAGCGCGGACTCCGGTGCCAGCGCCCGAAGGCTGCCGGGCTGCCGGGCTCATCGCTCACGGGAGCGCAGGTGCAGGCTGCTCTACGTTCGGGAGCTGCCAAGACCGCCTGGGAGAAAGTCTGACCTGGAGGCGAAAATGTGGTCTCAGCCGGTGGTAACGGCCAAGGCTAGCGGGAGGACGGCGGGGGCGCCGACCTCCCGGAGCTGCTTAGCCGCGATGGTCATGGTCCAGCCGGTCTCGATGCGGTCGTCGATGAGTAGGAGCGGACCGGTGAGCGAGCTAAGTGCCCCGCGCAGGTCGTCCGGGACGGTGAGCGCGTCCCACAGCGAGCGCAGCCGCTGAGCACTGTTGTGGCGGCGCGCGCCGGGGCCATCAGGGCTGGCGTAGCCGAGCGAGCCGAGGTAGGGCAGCCTGCCGACCTGCGCGATCCGCTGGCCGAGGCTCGTTATCAGGACCGGCCTGGTGCGCGACGGCACGGCGACAACGCCGGCCGGGCGCTGGCTCCAGTCCCAAGCGGCAAGGACTTTGACCACGGCGTCGGTGAGCTGGTCCGTCACTGGCCCGTCGGGAGCCTCGTCGGCGAGCAGCGCCCGCAGCGTGGCCCCCCAGCCGACGTCGGTGAGACGACCGAGCGCGCGGCCCGGCTCGGCCATACGGTCCGCGGAGATCTTGCCCGAGGCACCGGATATCCCCAGGTCCTTCATCCCCGGCGGCCACATCCGCCGCGGCTCGACCCCGACGCCGGGGCGGAGCAGCCGCTGCCGCGCTGCGTCCGCGCCGGCCTGCGGGACTTCCTGGTCCGGCTCCCGGCCAGTGCAGTTGTCGCAGCGGCCGCAACGGGCAGCCTCCGGGTCGTCGAGCTCGCGGCGCAGGTACTCCATCCGGCAGGCATCGGTCGCCTGGTAGGCCAGCATGGACTGCTGTTCGCGGATCCGCTCCTGAGCGACCCGCTGGTACCGCTCTTCGTCGTAGGCCCATGGCCGACCGGTGGCCTCCCAGCCGCCCGCGGTGCGGCGCACCGCGCCGTCGACGTCGAGCACCTTGAGCATGGACTCCAGCCGACCCCGGGACAGGTCGACCCGGGTCTCCAGCGCGGTGATAGACAGCGGCCGGCCCACTTCGGCGAGCGCGGCGAGTGCCACCCGGACCTGGTGCTCGGGCGGGAACGCGAGCGAGGCGAAGTACGCCCAGATGTCCCGGTCCTCGCGGCCGGGCAGCAGGATCACCTCTGCTTTGGCTACGGCCCGGCCGGCCCGGCCGATCTGCTGATAGTAAGCGACCGGGGACTGCGGGGCACCGAGGTGCACCACGAACCCCAGGTCGGGCTTGTCGAAACCCATGCCCAGCGCGCTGGTCGCCACCAGCGCCTTGACCCGATTGGCCAGCAGGTCGTCTTCGGCCTGCAGCCGCTGCGCCTGGTCGTCGCGGCCGCTGTACGCGGCGACGTCGATTCCCTGGTCGCGGAGGAACGCCGCCGTCTCGTAGGCCGCGGCGACCGTCAGCGTGTAGACGATCCCGGATCCCGGCAAGCCGCCGTCGGCGAGACGGGCCGCCAGCCAGGCGAGCCGCTGGTGGGCCGTCGGCAGGCCCACCACCGCGAGGTGCAGCGACTCCCGGTCCAGCGGGCCGCGCAGCACGAGCACGTCGCCTGGGTCTTGGCCCGCGCCTAGTTGCTCGGCGACGTCGCGGGTGACCCGGGCGTTCGCGGTCGCGGTGGTCGCCAGCACCGGGATTCCCGGCGGAAGAGCCTGCAGCAGCGTGCGGATTCGCCGGTAGTCAGGGCGGAAGTCGTGGCCCCAGTCGGAGATGCAGTGTGCCTCGTCGATCACGATCAGGCCCGCCGCGGCGGTGAGCTTCGGCAGCACCTGGTCGCGGAAGCCAGGGTTGTTCAGGCGTTCGGGGCTGACCAGCAACACATCGGCCTTGCCGTCCGCGACCTCCGCGTAGACGTAGTCCCACTCCTCGGAGTTGGCGGAGTTGATCGTGCGCGCGTGGATCCCGGCCCGGCCTGCCGCCTCGACCTGGTTGCGCATCAGCGCGAGCAGCGGTGACACGATCACCGTCGGCCCGGCACCGCGCGCCCGCAGCAGCGCGGTCGCGACAAAGTACACCGCCGACTTCCCCCACCCGGTGCGCTGCACCACCAGCGCCCGGCGCCGGGTGGCGACCAGGGCGCTGATCGCCGTCCACTGGTCGTCGCGCAGCCTTGCGTGGTCGCCGGCCAGCGCACGCAAGTGCCGTTCAGCCTCGTCGCGCAGGCCCTGGTCGTTCTGCTCCGGCACCGGTCGGTCTATATCGGCCATGCCCCATTGCTACCAGGCGGCTACGACATCGGGTCAGATGAGGCGGTTGCCTCTCCAAAACCCGTCTGGTCGGCGCCAGCTTGGCGGAGAACTGTCCTCGGTGCATGCGGTTCGGGGGGCATGACGCCCGACCGAGGCGCTGCTCCATAGCGCGGATCCGCGCGGCTCTGGCTCGCCGCCGTCGCGCTTCGGCGTGCCTGGCCGCGGCCTTGGCCCGGTCCTGCTTCCTGCGGCGACGCTCTTGGCCATAATGGCTCCCGATCGGCTGCGGCTTCCGGCTCTTATCTCCTGGGTGGCTTGGGTGGCGGCAAGATCATCACCGGTGGTGCACTGCCGGTTCGCCGAGGCGGACGAGATCGCCGCCGCGGTGGCGTTCCTGGCCAGCGACGACTCCTCGTTCATCACCGCTTCGTCGTTCCTGGTCGACGGCGGGATCAGCGGCGCGTACGTGACGCCCCTGTAGGTCGCCAGCGGTTCATCTGGCCTTTACCCGGCAACTGTATGGTTCGCCCAGGTAGGTACCACTTTGCTGCCAGGCGCGGGTAAATGACGGTGGCAGGCCATCCGTCGCACCAGGAACGCGAGGCCTTGGCATCCTCCCTAGCCTGAAGGCGGGGATTCCAGCCGCTCGCGTCTGGTTAAGGAGGCAAGCAGTTGAGGTTCGCGGTTCGCAGGCCCGGCAGCCCGGACGCCTCCCCGCGCAGTCACGGCGTGCCCCGCCGCGATGTTCCTGGCCGCGTTCACATCCGCGTGGCAGGCGAACCCGCAGGCCGTGCACACGAACCGCGCTTGGCTCTCGCGCGACCTCCCGTCCACGTGCCTGCACGCCGAGCACCGCTGGCTTGTGTACTGCGGGCTGACCTTCTCGACCCGGCCGGGAGCCTTGTCCTGCAGCCGGCGCACCAGCAGCCCCCAACCCGAGGCGAGGATCTCTCGGTTGAGCCCGGCCTTGGCCGCGACGTTCCGGCCGGGGTTGTCCTGCGTGCCTCGCGCGGATCGGGTCATGGTCCCGATCTGGAGGTCCTCGACGCGGATCACGTCGAACCTGCGGGCGATGCCGGTGCTGGCCTTCTCCGCCCAGTCCTTCCGCCGGTCGCTCTGACGCGCGCGCAGCCGGGCGATGGCGTGCTTGACCTGCGCGCGGCGGTTCGATCCCCGCTCGGCGCGGGCCAGTTTACGTTCCAGGCGGCGGATGCGCTGGCGCTCCCGCGAGGTCAGGCCCGGCACGTTCAGCAGGTCACCGGTCGACAGGGCCGCGGACACCGCCACGCCCCGGTCGATGCCCACCGCCTGCCCATTGCCTGGCGCGGGGACCGGCTCGGGAATTGCCGCGAAAGCGACGTGCCACCGCCCGGCCCGATCCATGGTCACCCGGTAGGACTTCACGCCCGGCGGCACCGGCCGCGACCAGCGGAACCGGACCCATCCCGCCTTCGGCACCCAGACCTCGCCGGTGTTCCGGCTGAGCCGCCGTATGTCCCATTGCCGACCGCGCTTGCCCACGATCCGGAATCCCTCGTCCCGGCCGGCCTTGCGCCAGGTCGGCCGCCGGGCCGGGTTGCCTGGGTCGAAGAATGCCGTCAGCGCTTGGGCGAAGTCGCGCAGCGCCTGCTGCTGCACCGTCTGGGAGCCGGCGGCCAGCCAGGGGTTCTCGGCGCGGGCGGCGGTGAGCTGCCGGCACTGCTCCAGGTAGCCCGGCGCGCCCGCCCGGCCAGGGCGCCAGTGCGCATGCTGCTCCACGGCCAGGTTCCAGGTGAACCGGGCGTGGCCGCAGTGGTCCCGCAGCACCGCCTCCTGGGCGGGGGTGGGAAGCAGCCGGTACCGCGACATGCGAACATAATAGCGAACAGCACCGACATTTCTGCGGAGGTGAAGCGGCGCTTCCGCCCCGGCCAGAAGGCCGGGGTCTCCACGCCGCGATCCTGATGACCAGCCGCCAGCCGGGAATCATGCCGCCGGGGACCGCCGACCACGCAGGTCCGCGGTGGCCGGTGCTGGCGTTGCCGGTTACGGTGCTGATCATCGCGGGGCTGGCCGGGCTGCTGGATGAGGTAACCGCGCCGCGGTGGGACGGGCCGCTGCACGGTGATCCGGTGGCCGTCGGGGTGGCGCTGGAGATCGTGCTCGGGATCATGCTCGTGCTCACGATTCGGCGTCTGGCGACGACCAGGGCGCGCGCCGGGACGGTCAAGGCGGTGCGGGCCAGCGCCGTGGCGGTCAAGCTGCGCCAGGTGCTCGTCGTGATGCTCGGCGCTGGGATGATCGCGGTCGGGGTGACCATACCCGTCGGCCTGCATCAGCACGTGTTCTCCAGGCCGACCGGGGCGCTGCCGGGTCGGGTCGACCGGCGCGGCGTACTGCTCCTCGGCCACGGCGCCGGAACGGCGCTTCTCTTTCACCTGCTCGGCCTCCATCTCCACCTGACCGCCTACCTGCTGTACGGGCTGCTCGCCTTGGTGTTCCTGGGCGTGGTGATGCTGCGCGTCTGGTGGGTTCGGCAGTACCGGCCTCGTCCAGGATGACAGGGCTTACTAGTTACCTCGAGATGTGCCGGACTCGCAGGACCTGCTGAAGGTCGTGGAGTCGGGCCGGTCGGCGCTGCGCGCCTTCGATGACGCGCGGGCCGCCATCATCGCGTGCTACGTGGCCATGGAAGCGGGCCTGGACGAACACGGCGCGGCCAGGGTCATCGCCGATACGCCCGACGAGCTGCTGACGCGGGCTACGGCTATGGGGGTCGTGCGTGGCACCGCCGCGGCGCGGCTGACGGCGCTGTTCTACGAGGCCCGGTTCTCCAGCCATCCCATGGACCGCGGGCACCGTGACGCGGCCGGGCAGGCCCTCGCCGAGCTGGCCGCCGAGCTGGCCGAGGCCCAGGCGGCCAGGACCCAGGCCTCCTGGAGCCGGGCGAAGCGGAGCGGGGTGCTCGCGTGATCAGCCCTATGCGTAGGAGCGGCCTGGGCCGGGGCCGCGGGGAACGCTTGGACGGCGACGAGGCGATCAGCGCCTGGCGGGGGGCCAGGCCGGAACTCGCCATCGGCGCGGTGCTGGTCGCCGCGGCTGGTGCGGCGGGGTACCTGATGGCCGGCTGGGCGGGACTGGTCGCGGTGGTTACCGTGGCCGCGGCGGTCGCGCTGGCCGCGCTGCGCGCCGTGCTGCCGAGGCTGCCACCGGATCAGGCCAAGACGGCCAGGAAGAAGCCGACGGCCCGGGCGTTGAGCGGCTACACCCAGCGCCTGTACGTACTGGAGAACGGGATAAGCAGCTTGGCCGCATACAACGGCGAGCTGCGGCCGGTGCTCGAGCACCTGCTGGCGGCTCGGCTGGCGCAACGCCACGGCGTGCACCTGTACCAGGACCCCGCGGCCGCCCGCGCCCTGCTGTGCCGGGACTCCCGCGACGCCGATCTGTGGGCCTGGATCGACCCGGCGACCAGGCCGAAGGAATCCCCGCGAGGCCACGCTGAGCGGTCCGGCATCCCCAGGCGCACGCTCGCGCGCCTGATTGACCGATTGGAGATCCTTTGACTATCCCGACGGGGGCGACGGGACAGGCCGCGCGGGTGTGCACGGCCATCCTGGACGAGATCGAGCGCGCGGTCGTAGGGCGCCGCCGGACGCTGGAGCTGGTGCTGATCGGCATCCTGGCCGGCGGGCACGTGCTGCTCGAAGACCTGCCCGGGCTGGGCAAGACCCTCATTGCGCGGTCGTTCGCGAGGGTGCTCGGCCTGGACTTCGCCCGCATCCAGTTCACCCCGGACCTGCTGCCCTCCGACGTGGTCGGCGCCACGCTCTACGATCAGCGCTCGGCCGAGATGGTGTTCCGGCCGGGACCCGTGTTCACCCAGCTGCTGCTGGCCGACGAGATCAACCGGACGCCGCCGAAGACCCAGGCGGCGCTGCTGGAGGCCATGGGCGAGGGCCAGGTCAGCGTGGACGGTCATACCCGGAGGCTGCCCCAGCCGTTCATCGTCCTGGCGACCGACAACCCGATCGAGTACGAGGGCACCTATGAACTCCCCGAGGCGCAGCTCGACCGGTTCCTGATGCGGCTGCGGCTGGGCTACATGACGACCAGCGACGAAACGGCCATGCTTTCGCGCCGGGTAGCCCGGGCCGGGGACGACGTAGAGCTCAGGCCGGTCACCAGCCCGGACGGGGTGCTCGCCATGCGCAGGACGCTCGAGCAGGTGGAGATCAGCGCCGACCTGCTCGACTACGTCGTGGCGATCGTCGGTGCGACCAGGCGCGACTCGCAGGTCCAGGTGGGCGCCAGCCCGCGCGGCGGCCTGGCGCTGGTCCAGCTAGCTCGCGGCCAGGCGCTGCTCAACCAGCGCGACTACGTGATTCCCGACGACATCAAGCAGGTGGCGGTACCGGCTCTGGCGCACCGGGTCACCCTCCGGCCGGAGCTGTGGGTGCGCCAGGTCTCCTCCGACGACGTCATGGCCAGGCTGCTGGCGGCGGTGCCGACGCCGCAAACCGACCCGAACGCGCGAGCGGACGGCCAGGCCCGGGCCGTGGCCGGCTGATGTCAGTCGCGATCGTCCCGGACGATCCGCTGCTGCGCGAGCCCGGTCACCAGCTCGAGCTGGTCTGGAGGTCGTCGCGGCACGCGCGCCGGCTGCTCACGTTGAGCCTGGCGGGGGTGGTCATCGCCTTGCTGGCCGGGCGTCCAGAGTTCGCGGGCGTGGCGGCTCCTGCGCTGCTGCTGCTCGCGGCCGGACGGACGCAGCGGCGTCCCGCCCGGATCGTCGTGCGGGTGCGGCTGAGTGCCGGGCGGGCCCTCGAGGGCGAGGCGGTCACCCTGGAGGTGCGGTCGGAAGGGCAGGGTGACAGGCAGGTCCGGTGGGTGCTGCACCCGGGCGCGCAGATCAATCCGGGCGACGTCACCACCGCCGACGGGGCGCAGGCACGCTTCACGCTCGCGGCCGAACACTGGGGGCGGAGGCGGATCGGCACCATGGGCGTGGTGGTGCGCGACCCGTGGCGGCTGGCCGAGGGGCACCTGAGCGTGATACTGCCCGTGCTCGACTTCTACCCCGGGCCGACGGACCAGCGGACCACGGTGGTGCTCAGGCGGCTCCCGAACCGGGTCGGCGAGCATCCGGCCCGCACCGCGGGAAAGGGCATCGAATTCTTCGGCGTCCGCGAGTACCTGCCGGGCGACCGGCAGCGCAGCATCAACTGGCCGGCCAGCACCCGGCGCGGGCGGTTGCAGGTGAACACCTTCGCCACCGAGCGCTCGCAGGACGTGGTGCTGCTGGCCGACGCCACGTCGGACGTGGGCGAACCGGGATCATCCGCCCTTGACCTGGCGCTGCGCGGCGCGGCCGCCTCGGCCCGCGCCTACCTGGAGGGCCGGGATCGAGTCGGGGTGATCACCTACCAGTGGAGCGGGGTCAGCTGGCTCGCGCCCAGACTCGGCCGACGTCAACTGGACCGGATCATCGTCTCGATGATGACCAGCCGTCCGCTGGCTAGCAGGGCGGGCTGGGCTCGCGGCGCGAGCTCCGGTCGGCTGCCTCGGGCCGCGCTACCGCCCGGCGCCCTGATCGTGGTGTTCAGCCCGCTGCTTGACCAGCGCTTCGTCGAGACGCTGCGGAACATGCGGGAACGCGGGTTCACCATGCTGGTGGTAGACGTGCTCAACGCCGAGCCGCCGGCTCGGCGGCGCAACGAGGAACGGATGGCGAGGCAGATCTGGCAGATGGAGAAGGAGGCGATCAGGTTCTCGCTGCACGAGCTCGGCGTCCCGGTGGTGCATTGGGACGGGGCTGCGTCCCTGGACCTGCCGCTGGCCGCGTACGTCCGCCGCCCGCTGGCGGCCCGCCGGTGAGCCGGGCGGGCGGCCGCGGGGCCGCGGTGCTGCCCGGTTCCGGCCTGCTCGGTCCTGGGCCGCTTGGTCCCGGGCCGCCCGGTCCCGGGCTGCTCGGTCCCGGGCTGCTCGGTCCCGGGCTGCTCGGGGCGGGGTGCGTGGTGTGGGCCGCCGCGCCGCTGGTCCACACGGGTTACCTGACCATCGCGCTGGCCGTGGCCAGCCTGTGCGTGGTGGCGGGCACGCTGCGGCTGGCCCTGGCCGAGATCGCGGTGCCGGAAGAGGTCTGGATGTCGACGGCCGCGACGCAGTTCTGGGTCAGGTTCCTGAAGGCCGTCCGGCTGGTGCCGTGGGAGGAGGGCGCCGTCGTCGCCGTCTTGTGGTTGGAGGTACTGCATCCGGCCCGGCCGTGGCACACGGCGATGCTCGGCGCCGCGCTGATCGCCTACCTGCTGGCGGCCCATCTGGCCGAGTCGGGGGCCTCCCCCCGGATGCTCCGGCCGCAGGTCCGCGTGCTAGCCCTCGGCGCGGGCCTGCTCGCGCTCGGCGCCGGGGCCGGGATGTTGCCCGCGGCTGGCCCGAGGGCCGGCTCGGCGCTGCTGAGGCTGGTGGCGGCGGGCGCGCTGATCATCGCGGCCGTCCTGGTGCTGCCGTACGTGGCGCGCGGGGAAGCCCGCAGGCCAGAGGGTCCCCCGCTGACCCGGGACGCTCAGATCCGGCCCGGTGATCAGGGGAGGTCAGCTTGAGGATCGGGCTCGGCCGATACCCCAGGTCGCGGCGGCGAATACGGTCAGGACGAAGAGGATGAACGTGAGCACGTGCACGCTGGTGCAGTACAGGCAGATACTGCCGATGATGAACAGCTCCGCGTAGAGCAGGTACAGCACGAAGCCCACGCCGGCGATGAGCGAGGCGATCCTGACCAGGTTCACCTCGCGCCGGGTCGCCCGCCATGCCCACGGGCTCATGATTGCCACCATGAACACGTAGAAGGCCAGCCCCAGGACGGCCACCGGGATCCCGAACACGTACGACTGCGCGCTGGTGGTCACCTTCGTGCAGTTCACCAGCCCGCCGGTCTCATTGCACCCGGCCAGCGTCGCCTCGGTGAAGTGCGCGATGGTCAGGTAGGTCGAGACGCCGAGGCCGGCCAGGGCCACCAGCCACGTGGTCAGCCGCAGCCACAGCGGGACCGGCGACTCGCCGGGCGAGAAGACGCCGGCCAGCCCGGCCCGCACCTTCGCCAGCAGGCCGCCCGGTGCCGCGGGGGCGCTGACCGTGGAGGGCTTCGCCTGGCCGTTAGTGCGGGTATTTGGGCCCACGCCGTTCGCGCCGGTCCGGACCGCGGGCCCGGTCTTGGTCGCGGTAGCGCTCTTGACTACCGCAGGCTGCTTGACCGCCGCCCCGCCTGACCTGGTCGCGGTGCCGCCCCGGCTGGTGCGGTCGGCCGCCGCGTTGCCGCTCCGGGCCGCGGCCCGAGCACGGGCGTTCCTGGCGCGGCTTGACTTCGACGCTGTCATCCGGGATTCGCCTCCGGTGGTTCTCGCGGCTGCTGGCCTGACGCTCGATTCTATCCGGGCCAGGTCAGCCGTTTAGGGACGCAATTTTGGTTTCCAGCGTCTGGATGGTGCTGTTGCACACGGCGGCGGGCGCGTTCCCGGTGATCCCGCAGATCGCCGCCGTGACGTAGTTCGCCGTACCGTCGACGGCCTTGGCCACCGTGTTGTTCGGGTTGGACAGGTCCGCCGCGATCGTGGCCCAGCTCAGCCCGGCCAGCGTGCTCGGCAGGTAGCCGGCTCCCCCGAGCGCGTACTTGTTGCCGAAGTCCACGAACGGGATCGCGCCCTGGTCCCCGCTCGGGACGAGCGGTGGGACGTCGTACTTGGCCAGCAGCGTCTGCTGGGCGGTGGTAGGCGTATCGAGGGCGGTGTAGCCCTTGTTCGCGGTGTCCGGGATGTTCGTGTACGTTTCCACGGGCGTGAAGGTCAGGTACTGGCTGGTGAACGTGGCGTGGGCGAACGTCCAGGTCGGCGTGTCCGGGTACGGCTCATTCTGGCCGCCCCCGTTCGTCTTGGCGGAGTGGACGGTAGCCAGGCCGGTGAACGTGCCGAACCTGCTCAGGGCCACGACCATCGCCCAGCGCTCGGCGGCGCAGTACGGGCAGTACTCGGCGCCGATGTACAGCATCTCGGGCTTGCCGTTCGCGGTCAGCGCCGATCCCGTGATCGCCTCCGGGGTCGAGATGATCCCGCTCCCCGCGCCCACAGCGTCCAGGGTGCTGGCCGGGACGCTCGTCGTCGTGTTGATCAACGACGTCAGGGCCGAGCCCGTGGGGCCGTTGGGGGTATTGTCCGACCCCGATTTGGAGGAGGAGGTCAGCTTGACCACGACGAACACCACGACGATCACGAGGACGACGAGGATGCTGCCCGACCCGATCAGGATCCGCCTGCGCTGCTCGGCACGACGGGCCGCCGCCTGCTGCGCGGCGATCTTCTCCCGGCGGGAGACGTCGACCTTGGTTCTGCTTGCCTTGCCCATGTTCGCTGTCCAACCTTGTCAAGGCCAGCGGTGGTCAGGCCGCACCCGCTGGTTTCCTTCACCCCGCGCCTGCGCGCGGGAGTAGCCCGTCATCCCGGTACCGCGCTCTATGGTAGGCGCTCGGGGGCACTGGCGCGCGCTGGCGTGATGACTGGGTGCGGCTATTCTGCCGCGGGCCGCTGCGCGGCCGGATGCGGCCGGTCCGCGGGGGTCCTGGGCCGGGCCCGCAGGCCGAGGTAGGCGGCCGCCGCGATGCCGAGGTACGCCACGTAGACCAGCAACTGCAGCGGGGTGGGGGCGTCGCTGTACCCGAAGAAGCTGTGCAGGACGTCCCCGAGCGCGCTGTTCTCCGACAAGAGCCTGGCCGAGTGCCACATCGGCGAATCCAGCAGCGGCAGCCAGCCGAGTTGCTGCAGGTTCTCCACCGAGTCGGCCAGCAGGCCGGCGGCGAAGACCATCAGCAGGATGCCGATGACGGTGAAGAACCGGGCCAGATTCAGCCGGTGCCCGAGGCGGTAGATGACGAACGCGATGGCCAGGGCCCCGGCCAGCCCGATCGCGGCGCCGGAGAGGGCGCCGACCGTCGAGGTGGAGAAGATGATGGCCAGGGTGAAGACCACCGTCTCCAGGCCCTCCCGGCCGACCGCTTGGAAGGCCAGGAGCCCGAGTCCCCACCGGGCCCGGCCGTCGAGCGCCGCGTCGGCGCGGGCCCGGAGTTCCTTGGACAGGGACCGGGCGTGCGCGCGCATCCAGAAGGTCATATAGGTCAGCACGGCCGCGGCGACCAGGTAAGTGACGGTCTCGAAGATCGTCTGGACGCGCGAGCCGTCGTAGCTGCGGATCGTCTCGTAGGCGGCTACCCCGCCCGCGGTGGCCAGGATCAGCGCGGCGCCCACCCCGATGAACACGTCACGGAAATGCTCCCGCCGCCCGATGCGGTTGAGGTAGGCGAGCAGGATCGCGACGATCATGCTGGCCTCAACACCCTCACGCAGGAAGATGACCAGCGTGGCGAGCATGCGCGAGCCTCCCTAGGTGCCCTTCAAGATCCAACTGGGTTAGCTTAGGCAAACCTTACTTGATGCGCAGGCTGCGGCGCGAGGGTATCCGGGCACTTCGCGGAGGCGCGGGGGCAGCCGGGCGCAGTTCGCGGGCGGCACGCAGTTCCGGGGCGTGCAGCTGGCGCGCGGGCGGCTGGGGTCGGCGGCGGTCGCCTGGGGCGGGACAGCGGAATCTCTAGTGGCGCGCGGGCGGCTGGGGTCGGCGGCGGTCGCCTGCGGGCAGGATAGGGAATCTCTAGAGAATCTGGATTTTTTCTAGATGGAAGGCGCAAATCCTGTAAGCTAAACAAAACGTTAACCGCCCAGGTGGGGGGCGGACTGCGGTGACGGTCTGGTGAGCGGAAGGTCGGCGAAGCCTTAGTGTTGCGCGTCGGCGTGCTTGGCCCGGTGATGGCCTGGGAAGGTGACCAGGAGCTGCGCCTGGGCCAGCCTAGACAGCAGGCGGTCCTCGGCATCTTGGCCATGCGCGCGAACCGCGTGATCTCCCGCAGCGAACTCGTCGACGCGGTCTGGGGGCATGAGGCGCCGCCCAGCGCCGAGGGCGGGATCTACACCTATATCGCCGGGCTGCGCCGCATCGTCGAGCCGGGCCGCTCCGCGCGGGGGCAGGGCCGCATCCTCGTCTCGACCGGGGCCGGCTACGTGCTGCACCTGGTACCGGGCCAGCCGGACGCCGTGGCGTTCGAGCAGCACCTGGGGCGGGCGCGCCAGCTGCGCAAGGGCGGAGACCCGGCCGGGGCGGTGACCTCGCTCGACGCCGCGCTTGGGCTGTGGCGCGGGGTCGCGTTCGCCGCGGTGCCCGGGCCCTTTGCCGAGGCCGAGCGGGCGCGGCTGGCCGAACTGCGCTCCCTGGCCGCCGAGGAACGCGCGGACGTCCTGCTGGCGCTCGGCCGCCACGAGGAGGTCGTGCCCGACCTGACCGGGATGGTGGCGGACCAGCCGCTGCGGGAGCGGATGCGCGGGCTGCTGATGATCGCCCTGTACCGCAGCGGCCGGCAGGCCGATGCCCTGCGCGTGTACCAGGACGCAAAGCGCGTGCTGGCCGAGGAACTCGGCATCGATCCCGGCCTCGACCTGACCCGCATTCACCAGCAGATCACGAGCCTGGACCCCGCGCTGAACCTGGCCGGCGCGGGCGGAGGGAACGGCGCGGGCCGCGCGGACGGGACGAGCGGTACGGCCAGCGTGGCCGGGGCCGGCGGTCGTGCCCGGCGCCCGCGGCACCGCGGGCAGGGGGGTGCCGACCCACGGCGGGCAGGCCGCCGGGGTCCAGGGCAGCCAGGGCCGTGGCGCGGGCGCGCAGGGCGTACCGTTGCCGGCCCAGCTGCCGCTCGACCCGCAGGGCTTCGCGGGCCGCCAGGACGAGCTCCGCGCGATGCAGGCGATCCTGCCGCCCGCCAGGCGCTCGCGGGCGGGCGACTCGGTGGGGGTCATCGTCATCTCGGGGACGGCCGGGGTCGGCAAGAGCGCGCTGGCCGTCCACTTCGGCCGCCAGGTGGCCAAGCGCTTCCCAGACGGCCAGCTGTACGTCGACCTGCGTGGTGGGGACCCGGATCGGCCGCCGATGACACCGGTCGAGGCGCTGGGGTTCCTCCTGGTCGGGCCTCGGTGTACCTCCGCGCCGCTTCAGCATCATCGCCGAGGAACGGGCGGCCATGTACCGGAGCCTGGTTGACGGCAAACGGATCCTCGTCGTGCTGGACAACGCCACCAACGCGGCCCAGGTCCGGCCGCTGCTCCCCGGCTCGCCGGGCTGCCTGGTCGTGGTGACCAGCCGCAACGAGCTGGCCGGGCTGGTGGCCGCGGAGGGCGCGGCGCTGATCACGCTCGACGTGCTCAGCCACGCCGAGGCCCGGGAGATGCTGGCCCGCAGGCTCGGCCGGGACCGGGTCGCGGCCGAGCCCGAGGCGGCGGACGAGATCATCGAAGAATGCGCCAGGCTCCCGCTGGCGCTTGAGCATCGCGGTCGGCCGCGCCGCGGGACGGGGCAAGCAGCCGCTGGCCGAGCTCGCGGCCGAGCTACGAGACGCCAGGAACAGGCTGGACGCGCTCGAGGCGGGTGACGCGGCCACCGACATGCGGGCGGTCCTGTCCTGGTCATACGACCAGCTCAGCGAGTCGGCGGCGCGCATGTTCCGCCTGCTCGGCCTGCATCCGGGCCCGGATATCTCCTCGCCGGCGGCGGCCAGCCTGGCCGGGGTATCCAGGGCTGAGGCGGGCGTGGCGCTGCGCGAGCTCACCAGTACGCACATGATCGCCGAGCGTCTGCCCGGCCGTTTCACGTTCCACGACCTGCTCCGCGCCTACGCCGCCGACCTGGCCGAGCGGTCCGACACCGAGCAGGACCGGCGGGCCGCCGTGCACCGGATGCTCGACCATTACCTGCATACGGCGATGGCGGCCAGCCAGCAGTTCAGCCCGGGCCGGTCGGCGCTCCGCCTGGTCGCGCCGCAGCCGGGTGTGCTGCCCGCCGAGGTTACGGATAAGGAGCAGGCGGCGGCCTGGTTCGACGCCGAGGTCCCCGTGCTGCAGGCGCTGATCGACTACGCCGCCGCTCACGACTTCGACACTCACGGCTGGCAGATCCCCTGGGCGCTGAGCCCGTTCTTCAACCGGCGCGGATGGTGGCGCGCGTACGTGGCCAGCCAGGTGACCGCGATGCGCGCCGCGCAGCGCCTCGGCGACCCCCTGGCCCAGGCGCACTCGCACTACTTGCTCGGGCACGCGCTCGCCACCACGGACGACTACGAGTCGGCCGACCCGAACGTGCGCCGGGCGCTTGACCTGTTCCGCGAGCTGGGCGACCGGGCCAACGAGGCGGTGGTGCTCAACGGCCTGTCCGCCATGCTGGAGAAGCAGGAGCGCTACCCGGAGGCGCTGGCCGTCGCGCTCGACGCGCTGCGGATGATCAAGGCCGCCGGGCACTGGTGGACGCAGGGCAACCTGGAGAACGGCGTCGGCTGGCTTTACGCCCACCTCGGCCAGTACGACCAGGCGCTGACCCACTGCCAGCGGTCCCTCGGCCTGCACCGCGAGTCGGGCAACCGCGGCGGCACCGCCGACACCCTGGACAGCATGGGCTTCATCTACCGGAGCAAGCGGTGACTTCAGCCAGGCCAAGGCCTACTACCGGCAGGCCATCGACGCGTACCGCGAGATCGGCTCGCCGTTCGGCCAGGGGAACTCGCTGAACGGGTTCGGTGACGTGCTGGTGGCCGAGGGCGATCACCACGGCGCCCGGGAGGCCTACCTCGCGGCCGCGGCGATCCTGGATACCCTCCCCCACCCGCTCGCCGACGAGGTCCGCAGCAAGCTCCGCGACCTGGACCTCGACCCATCCGAACCCGAGGGCGAAGGGGAGACAGCCACCACCGCTCGTTCGGTATAAAGAAAAGGGTTTTACCGGGGAAGGGGCGTGCGGACGCGTGGGCGTGCTCAGGGCGCTGCTGGTCGAGAACATCCATCCGGACGCCTCGGCGCGGCTGGCCAAGGAGGGCTACGAGGTCGAGGGGCTGCCGCGGGCGCTCGGCGAGGATGAGCTCATCGAGGCGCTGCGCGGGGTGAGCCTGCTCGGCATCAGGTCCAGCACCCAGGTCAGCGAGCGCGTCCTGGACGCCGCGCCGACTTTGGTGGCCATCGGCGCGTTCTGCATCGGGGTCAACCAGATCGACCTGGCGGCCGCGAGCAAGCGCGGCGTCGCCGTGTTCAACGCACCGTTTTCCAATACGCGCAGCGTCGTCGAGCTCGCGCTCGCCGAGATCATCGCCATGGCGCGCCGGCTGCCGGAGAAGAACGCGCAGATGCACGCGGGCACCTGGGACAAGTCCGCCGCGGGCGCGCACGAGGTCCGCGGGCGCAAGCTCGGCATCGTGGGCTACGGGAACATCGGCACGCAGCTGTCCGTGCTAGCGGAGAGCCTGGGGATGTCCGTCTACTTCTACGACATCGCCGACAAGCTGGCCATCGGCAACGCGCGGCGCTGCTCTACCCTGGCCGAGCTGCTGGAGTCGGTGGAGACCGTCACCCTCCACGTCGACGACCGCGACGGCAACCGCGGGTTCTTCGGCGAGGCCGAGTTCGCCGCGATGCGGCCCCGGTCGCTGTTCCTCAACCTGTCCCGCGGGTTCGTGGTGGACCACGCCGCGCTGCGGCGTGCCATCGAGTCCGGGCATCTCGCCGGGGCGGCCATCGACGTGTTCCCCGACGAGCCGAAAGGGCGCGGCGAGGAGTTCGCCTCTGAGCTGCGCGGGCTGCCGAACGTCATCTTGACCCCGCACATCGGCGGGTCGACCGAGGAGGCCCAGCAGGACATCGGAGAGTTCGTCGCCGGGAAGCTGGCCGACTACATGGCCTCCGGCGCCACCTCGCTGAGCGTGAACCTGCCGGGCCTCGCGCTGCCTGCGGTGAGCGGGACGCACCGCCTGGTCCACCTGCACCGGAACGTGCCCGGCGTGCTGGCCTCGATCAACCGCGTGCTCGCCGAGCACGGCGTCAACGTCGAGGGGCAGCTCCTGCGGACCAGGGACGAATATGGCTACGTGCTGACCGACATCGGCTGCCAGTACGGCGAGGACGTCCTCGCCGAGCTGCGGGCTATGCCCGTCACCATCCGCCTGCGCACGCTGCGCTCGCCCTGACCGGGCGTCGGCGACGTGCCGCCGCGAATAGGACCATCGGTGACGAGCCATTACATATTCCTCATGTTGGCCCCAGGCCCGGCCAGGGGCGGAATCACGCACTACCCTGTAGGGACACTAGGCCTGGCCGCGCGCGACGAGAGGAGCCGATTCCGTGCCCGGCATGAATTCAGGCCTGAATCCGGCCGACCCCACGCTGGTCTCTGCGTTCAGGTCTGCGCTGCTGCACCAAGGGGCGATCGCGCTCCTCGTCATCGCTTTCCTGTGGCTCGTCTGGGCGACGGCGCGGGCCTGGCGGCTGACCACGCCCGGCGCGAAGCCGGTCGGCGGCCCTGGCGCGACGAGGGCCGAGGCCGCGGGGGCGCTGCGCGGCGGCTGGGTCGCCGAGAAGCGATCGGCAAGCATGGCCGGGTGGGCGCGGCGCGCGGCCGGACCGGCGGAGGCCAGGGGGCGATGGCTGCTGCGGGTCGGGTTCGGGGTGATCTGGATCCTCGACGGGATCCTGCAGGCGCAGCCGAAGATGGCCGGGCGGACTCGCCACGCAGGTCATCGAGCCGACCGCGGCGGCGTCACCGGGATGGGTCCAGCACCTGGTCAACTGGGGCGGCACCATCTGGTCGTTCCACCCGATCCAGGCCGGGGCGGCCTCGGTGTGGATCCAGGTCGGGATCGGCGCCTGGCTGCATGGTCGCGGCGCGCGGGCGGTGGTCCAGGCTGGCCGGGCTGGCCAGCGTGGGCTGGGGACTGGTCGTGTGGGTGTTCGGCGAGTCGTTCGGCGGAATCTTCGCGCCGGGCCTGAGCTGGCTGACCGGGGCGCCCGGGGCCGTGCTGATCTACGCGGTCGCCGGGGCGCTGATCGCGCTGCCGGAGGACGCCTGGCGGAGCCCGCGCCTCGGGCGGCTGCTGCTGGGCGGGATCGGGGTGTTCTTCATCGCGATGGCGGTGCTGCAGGCCTGGCCCGGGCGCGGTTACTGGCAGGGGACGCTGCACGGCCAGCCCGGCACCCTGGCCGGCATGGTGCAGCAGATGTCCACGACCTCGCAGCCGCACTTCCTCTCCTCCCTGGTGGCCAGCTTCGGGTCGTTCGCCGCGAGCAACGGCTTCGCCGTGAACCTGGTGGTGGTGATCGTCCTGGCCGCGCTGGGCGGGATCTTCCTGACCGGGCAGCCGCGGCTGGTCCGGTACGCCGTCTGGTTCGGCGTGGTGTTCTGCCTGGCCGACTGGGTGCTGGTCGAGGACCTCGGCTTCCTCGGCGGGCTCGGGACGGACCCGAACAGCATGATCCCGCTGATCCTGCTGTTCTCTGCTGGATACCTCGCGCTGACCCCGGCGCCGCAAGAGGCCCCTGAGACTTCTGAGGCTCCTGCGCCCTCTGATGAGGTTGTGATGAGTGGCGGGGTCCCGGTGGTCGGGACTGGCGGCCGGGGCACGTGGACGCCTCGGGTGCTGGGGAGAAGGGTCGCGACGGCCAGCGCTCGTCGGTCGCGGCGCTGGCGGCGCTGGGGGTCATCGTGCTCGGGGCGGCGCCGATGGCCTCGGCCGTCGGCGAACCGCACCGCGGATCCGATCCTGGCCCTGGCCATCGCGGGCGGCAGCACCTCGCTGGACGAGCCCGCTCCGGCGTTCGCGCTCACCGACCAGAACGGCGCCACGGTCACGCTGGCCAGCCTGCGCGGCAAGGTCGTGCTGATGACCTTCCTCGACCCGGTGTGCACGACCGACTGCCCGATCATCGGGCAGGAGTTCAAGCAGGCCGGGGTGATGCTCGGGGCGAAGGACTCCGACGTCGAACTGGTCGCCATCGTGGCCAACCCGACGTACCGGGGAGTGGAGTTCACCCAGGCCTTCGACCGGGAGGAAGGACTCAACACGGTCGGGAACTGGCTGTACCTGACCGGATCGCTCAGCCAGCTCGGCAAGGTCTGGGGCGAGTACGGGATCACCGTGCAGAACCTTCCCGCCGGCGCGATGTCCGCGCACAACGACCTGGCCGTGGTCATCGACCGGTCGGGGAACATCCGCGACGAGTTGCCCGCCGACCCCGGCCCGGGCACCACGAGCACCAAGTCCTCGTTCTCCGTGCTGCTCAGCCAGTACGCCCGCCAGGCGCTGGCCAGCTCGTGATCTCGCGGCGGGCCTGGCTGGCCTGTCTTCCCGTGATGGGCGCGGCCCTGGCCGCGCTGGGAGGGTGCGGGTCGCAGGGCGCTCCGGTCGGCGGTTCCAGCCCGACGGTGGTGACCGTGCCGCTGTCCACCTCGCTGGTCACCGCGCAGGGCACGTGGGCCGTGACGGTCATGGGCGGGTCGGCCGCCTCGCACAACAACTTCTGGCAGCTCTTCTTCCGGCCGACCGGGGCCACCCTCTGGTCGCTGGTGACCCCGGAGGGCGTGGCCGACAACGGCGGGCTGGTCGCGGCGGGCGGCGCGGTAGGTACGTCGCTGCTGGTGGGGTTCCGGCCCAGCCAGGGCTTGTCCTTCTCGCCCCTGGCGGCCAGTAACGACGCGGGCAAGAACTGGACGCCCGGCCTGCTCGACGCCGAACTGGCCGACGTCCCTGGCGCGCTGGCCGTCGGCGCGTCGGGGCAGGCGCTCGCCCTGCTGCACGACGGCAGCATCGACGAGGCGCCCACCGCTGCGGCGGCGACCGCCGGGCACTGGTCGCAGCTGACGACCCTCGGCGGGCTGGCGGCGTCAGCCCCCGGGCGCGCGTGCGGTCTGGCGGGGGTGGAGGCAGTGTTGTTCGGCGTCAATGACACTCCGATGGCGGCGGGTAGCTGCGCACGGCGGGGGGTGGCCGGGGTATTCGCGGAGAGCGGCGGGACCTGGCAGGCGGCCGGGCCGGTGCTGCCCGCGGCATTCGGCGGTGATCAGGTGCAGGTCCTCGGGCTGGCCAGCGCGCCGGGCGGGTCTACCGCGACGCTGATGGCGGCCGGGACTCACCTGGTCGCGGCCTGGTCGGACGGGGTCGGAGGGTCGGGTGGACGGTGTCGGCGCCGCTGGCGGCTCCGGCGGACACCGTGCGGGCATCGGGGTTCGGGCCCGCCGGGAGCGTCTGGGTGCTGCTCGGCGGCGGGCGCGCGGAGGCCATCAGCGGGACCGGGGGCGCGTGGCGGGCGCTGCCGGCCGTGCCCGCCGGGACCCAGGCGCTCGCGTCGGATCGCCGGCGGCGGGTACGAGGCGCTGGCCGTCTCGGGGTCCGCGTTTAGTGTCTGGCAGCTCGGGGCGGCGGCCACCGGGGGCTCCTGGGACCCGAGTCCAGCTGATCACCGTGCCGATCTAGTACGGGTCCTCGGGCTAGGGGTTAGGGGCGGCCATGAGTTATCTCACCCAGCACTGGTCCTTCGACCCATTCCTTATCCTGGCGATCGTCGTCGTCGGGTGGCACGAGATCGGGCTGCGGCGGCTGGCCCGGCGGTCCAGGCCCGAGCGGACCCGTCAGCGGCGGCTGCGGTCGTTGTGGTTCTACGCCGGGCTCGCGGTGCTGCTCATCGCGGTGCAGTCGCCGATCGACTACTGGGCCGACGACTACTTCTTCGTGCACATGATCCAGCACCTGCTGCTGATGTTCGCCGCGCCGACGCTGATCGTCGCGGGGGCGCCGTGGCAGCCGCTGCTCGACGCGCTGCCGGGCCGGTCGGGGCGGAGCGTGACCCGGGGCGTGCTAACCGGGGGCTGGTCCAGGCCGCTACGGGCGGTGGGGTCCTTCCTGGTGCGGCCGTGGGTGTCGGTGGCGCTGTTCAACGCGGTGATGGTCGTCTGGCATCTGCCGGGCCCCTACGACCTAGCCGAAAATAACCAGATCGTACACATCTGGCTGATGCACGCGAGCTTCTTCGCCGCCGGGGTGCTGTTCTGGCTGCAGTTCATCCCGTCACCGCCGTTCCGCCGCAAGATGCCCCTGCTGTCCCAGGCGGGCGCGCTGATCGTCACTAACGTGATCATGATCGGGATCGCGATGGCGCTGAGCATCTTCGCCTCGGGCTCGGTGTACTCGGTCTACGACCACATACCCGGGGTGACCCTGCCGCCGTTCTCGGACCAGCAGCTCGGCGCGGCGATCTTGTGGGTGTGCGGGGACTTCTGGGCGATGCCCACGCTGATCGTGGTCGTCAGGGCGCTGATGTCGACCGAGGGCAGCATGGGCGAGGCGCTGGAGACGATACTCAACCGCGGTGCGCTGCGGGCCTCCCCGACCGCCTGGGGACGGCCGCGCACGGGCGTCCTGGACAGCCTGCGGGCTCAGCCGCCCTCGCCGCCGGACGCGGGGCCGTGAACCTGCGGCCCGCGGGCCCCGTGGTGGGCTGAGGGGTGGTGGGCTGAGCCGCCGGGGAACGGGACCCCAGGTTCCTGGCCCGGCCCGGGCAGGATGTGGGTGATCTTCCGCAGTCCGCTGAACGCCGACGAACGGGCCACCGCGATGGCCCCGACGATCAGCGCGGCGATCCCGCCTGCCTCCATCGCGAGCTGGCCCGGGGTGATCTGGATGCGGTCGCCGAAGACCAGGATCCCCAGCGCGATCCCGGCGAGGGGCTCGCCGGCGGCGATGGCGGGCAGCGAGGCGTGCAGGGGGGCCGCGCTGAAGGCGCTCTGCATCAGCCAGATGCCGACGATGCCGGCGCCGACCAGGGCGTAGGCGGACCAGGTGCTGAACAACGTGGTGAACGAGTTCGCCTGCATGATCTCGAGCGTCTGCCTGGTCATCGCGTCCTGGATGCCGAAGACCAGGCCGGCGCTGAGCCCGGTGAGCGTGGCGCGCGCCTGCCCGCTGGTGCGGTACCCGATCAGCACGGCGACAAGCGCGATGCCCGCGATGATCGCCGCCGCGTACCACTGCGACAACGAGCCGAACGACAGGCCGATGGGCGTGATCGACCGGGACACCGACAGCAGGCCCACGCCGCCGCACAAGATGAGGGCGCCGACCACCTCCGCGACCTTGACCGGCTGCCGGGACATGGGGACGGCCAGCACGAGCGCCCACACCAGGTAGGTCGTCAGCAGCGGTTCGACGAGGGTCAGCTCGAGGTGGCCGATCGACCACGCCGCGCACAGGTAGCCGGCCACCATGCAGGCGATGCCGAGCAGCCACCGGGGTTTGCGCAGCAGGTCGGTCAGGATGCGCAGGCGGAGGAACAGCGAGTCGGGCTCCTGCTCGGCCGAGGACTGCTGGAGGACGAACCCCACGCCGAGCAGGACCGCGGCCACGAGCGTGGTCGCGTAGCTCACATCCAGGTCCACGGCGCCCTGTTTCTGCTTGGTGCACGGTGTGCGGGTATCAAGACAACGTGCACTGGTGACCGCTAGTTTCGCCTAGTTCCGGCCCGGCCGCACGCGCGTTGGCACGTGCGCCGATCGTATGCCACCCGGCCGCGTGCGGAAGGCCGCCGCACCGGGCCGGAAGTCCTCCGGAGTTACAGGTTGGTTCCGGTGAGACGGGCCCCCGTCCGGCGCCGGTACGGCATCATGGTCGGGTGGACCGGGGGACCCAGGATGGCGTGTGCACCGTGGCCGACGAGCCGCTCCCGTTGCTGCCGCAGCGCCGGACGCCGGGCGAGTCACTGGCGGTGTCGTTGGGTGGGGACGGACGAGCCGGCGCGGGCGCTGCCGGATCTGGACGTGCTCCAGCAGGTCCTGGCCGGGCTCAGGCGGCTGATCTAGGCGTCCCCGGCGGTTGATCTAGGCGTCCCGCGGCTGACCTAGGCGTCCCGGCGGACGAGCAGCCAGCCGCAGGCGACCAGGAGCACGACGGTCCACGCGCCGAAGACGCCGAAGCCCTGCCACGGGGACAGCACGTCCCCGGGCTGCTGAGTGGTCTGGGCGACCAGTTGGCCGGCGATGGTCGGCAGGTAGCCGTGCACGTGGTTGGCGATGGTCCCCGGAATCAGGCTGACCAGCGGGGGGACGACGATGACCACGGCGATCACGATGAGGATCGCGGCCGCGGTGTGCCGGATCAGGCCGCCGATCGCGAGCGCGAACAGGCCGAGGACGACGAGATACAAGATCCCGCCGATGGTCGCCCGCAGGACGCCCGCCTGGCCGAGCGTGATGTCGACGTGACTGCGCAGGATCGCGGTACTGAGGAAGAACACCGCGAACACGGTGATCGCGCTGACCACCAGGTCAAGTACGACCCACACGACGGCCTTGGCGGCCAGCATCGGGATCCGCTTGGGCACGGCGAGCAGCGACGCGCGGATCGCACCGGTGGTGTACTCGGTGGTGATCACCATCACGCCGAGGACGCAGATGGCGAGCTGGCCGAGGCCGAAACCGGCGCCGTAGATCACCGAGGTCGGGTCGGTGATCAGCCTGACGTGGTTGGGATGGTTGCCCGGCGCGTTCCAGTCGTGCGAGATGACCGCCGCGATCAGCACGGAGAACCCGACGGCCACGACCACGAAGGCGAACAGCGACCACAGCGTGGACCGCACCGAGCGGATCTTGGTCCATTCCGCGCGCAGCAGGCGGCCGAAGCCGAGCGGGGACGGTCCGGCGGCGGGAACCAGCACGGGTGCGGTGGGGGCGGGTGCGGTGGTCATCGCACGCTCCGTTCGGCTGGCTGGGTGGATTGAAGGGCCCGATTCCGCGCCCCGCGCGGCCCTGGAGGCCTGGTCACCGTACTCGACGCTGTCCGCGGTCATTTCCATGAACGCCTCCTCCAGCGAGGCCAGCCTGGGCGTCAGCTCGTAGAGCACGACCGACGCGGACGCGGCCAGCTCGCCGATCCGCGGGGCCTCCAGGCCGGTGACGATCAGGCCGGCGACGGTGCTCCCGCCGCCCCCGTTGCCCTGGGCCGCCTCGGGCTCGATGACGCCGCCCGCCGCGGTGATCAGCTCGGCCAGGCGGTCCGCCTGGGGCGTCCGGACCAGCACGGACCGTTCGGAGCTCCGCTTGATGAAGTCGTCCGTACTGGACTCGGCGATCAGGCGGCCCCGGCCGATGACGATGAGGTGGTCGGCGGTGACCGCCATCTCGTTCATCAGGTGACTGGAGACGAAGATCGTTTTGCCCTCGTTGGCGAGCTGCCGCATGAGGTTACGGATCCACCGGATGCCCTCCGGGTCCAGGCCGTTAACCGGCTCGTCGAGCAGCAGCACAAAGGGATCGCCGAGCATCGCCGCCGCGATGCCCAGCCGCTGCGTCATGCCGAGGGAGAAGCCGCCGACCCGCTTACGGGCCACGGCGGTGAGCCCGACCAGCTCCAGGACCTCGTCGACCCGGCGCGGGGGGAAACCCTGGGTCTCGGCGAGGAATAGCAGGTGGTTGCGGGCGCTGCGGCCGGGGTGCAGCGCGCGCGACTCGAGCAGCGCGCCGACGGTGTGCAGCGGCCTCGGCAGCTGGGCGTAGGCCAGGCCGCCGATCGTCGCCGTGCCGGACTGCGGCCGGTCCAGGCCGCAGATCAGCCGCATCGTGGTGGACTTGCCCGCGCCGTTCGGGCCGAGGAACCCGGTCACCCGGCCGGGCTCGACGGAGAACGACAGGTGATCAACGGCGACCTTGTCGCCGAACCGCTTGGTTAGCTCGTGTGCCTCGATGAGCCCCGGTGCCTCGGCCACGTCATCTCCCCGTACCGGACGGCGCCCGACCACCGGGCGCGCTGCCAGTTACGCGCCCTAGGATGCCCCCTGTCACGTAGCAACGCAAACCCGATGTCGTGGGCTGATAATGTCGGGCCGTGAAGGCTCTGGTCAAGGCGCGGGCGGAGCCCGGCCTGGTGGTCGAGGACGTGCCGGTCCCGGTAGCGGGCCGGGACGACGTGCTCATCCGGGTGCTCAGGACCGGTATCTGCGGCACCGACCTGCACATCTACGACTGGGACGGCTGGGCGCAGGCGAACGTGCCGGTCCCGCTCGTCATCGGCCACGAGTTCGTCGGCGAGGTCGTCGAGGCCGGGTCGGACGTGCACGACCTGTACCGCGGTGACCTGGTCAGCGGCGAGGGGCACCTGGTGTGCGGACGCTGCCGCAACTGCATGGCCGGCCGGCGGGTCCAGTGCGCGCGCACCAAGGGGATAGGCGTCAACTACCCGGGCGCGTTCGCGGAGTTCATTGCGCTGCCCGCGACGAACGTGTGGCGGCATCCGCGGGACATCGACCTGGACGTGGCGGCCGTCTTCGACCCGTTCGGCAACGCCGTCCACACCGCCCTGACATTCCCCATCCTGGGCGAGGACGTGCTGATCACCGGGGCCGGCCCGATCGGGCTGATGGCCGCGATCGTGGCCAGGCACGCAGGCGCGCGCTACGTCGTCATCAGCGACGTCTCGCCGTACCGGCTGGATCTGGCCAGGCGGATCGGGGTCACCCTGGCCGTGGACGCCGCCAGCATGACGCTGCCGGAGGCCATGAGCGAGCTCGCCATGCGGGAGGGCTTCGACGTCGGGCTCGAGATGTCGGGCAAGCCGTCCGCGCTGCGGGACATGCTCGCGTCGATGACCCACGGAGGCAAGGTCGCCATGCTGGGCCTGCCGACGGAGGAGTTCGGGATCAACTGGGCGCA
Organism: uncultured Actinomycetes bacterium; assembly: GCA_963795795.1. Taxonomy (GTDB): domain Bacteria; phylum Actinomycetota; class Actinomycetes; order Streptosporangiales; family Streptosporangiaceae; genus Palsa-504. Next base: position 146,678 of record CAWCJS010000024.1, read on the forward strand.
CCTGGTCACGAACATGACCACCATCAAGGGGATCTACGGCCGCCAGATGTTCGAGACCTGGTACGAGATGTCGGTGTTGATCCAGTCGGGCGTGGACATCTCGCCGGTGATCACGCACCGGTTCGACGCCGGCGACTACGAGCAGGCGTTCGCCACCGTGCGCAGCGGGCAGTGCGGCAAGGTCGTCCTCAGCTGGACCGATATCTGAGAGGTAACGGATGTTCGCAGCCGCACAGCAGCAGATCCGCGCCGAGCTTGACCAGATCCGCGCCGATGGCCTGTTCAAGACCGAGCGCGTCATCGTCAGCCCGCAGGGGTCGAGCATCCGCGTCGAGGACGGCGCCGAGGTGCTCAACTTCTGCGCGAACAACTACCTGGGCCTGGCCGACGACCCGCGCCTGGTCGAGGCGGCCAAGGAGGCGCTGGACCGCTGGGGGTACGGCCTGGCCAGCGTCCGGTTCATCTGCGGGACCCAGGACGTGCACAAGCACCTCGAGCGGCGCATCTCCGGGTTCCTCGGCACCGACGACACGATCTTGTACTCCTCGTGCTTCGACGCCAACGGCGGCCTGTTCGAGACGCTCCTCGGCGAGCAGGACGCGGTCATCAGCGACGAGCTGAACCACGCGTCGATCATCGACGGCGTCAGGCTGTGCAAGGCCCGGCGGCTGCGCTACCGCAACCGGGACATGGCGGACCTCGAATCCCAATTGGCGGCGAGCAGTGATGCTCGCCGCCGACTCATCGCGACCGACGGCGTGTTCTCCATGGACGGCTACGTGGCGCCGCTCGATGAGATATGCCAATTGGCCGAACGACACGACGCGATGGTCATGGTCGATGACTCGCACGCGGTGGGGATCGTCGGCGCCCGCGGGCGCGGCACCCCCGAGCTGCACGACGTCACCGACCGGGTGGACATCGTGACCGGGACGCTGGGCAAGGCGCTGGGCGGGGCGAGCGGCGGCTACACCAGCGGCCGCCAGGAGATCATCGACCTGCTCCGGCAGCGGTCCAGGCCCTACCTGTTCTCCAACTCCGTGGCCCCCGCGGTCGTCGGGGCCTCGCTGGCGGTCCTGGACCTGCTGGAGGGCGGCGACGACCTGCGGGCTCGCCTGCGCGAGAACACGGCCTGGTTCCGCACCCGGATGACCGAGCTCGGCTTCGACATCCTGCCCGGCGACCATCCGATCGTCCCGGTCATGATCGGGGACGCGGCGCGCGCCAGCCGGATGGCCGACGTGCTGCTGGGCAAGGGCATCTACGTGATCGGGTTCAGCTACCCGGTGGTCCCGGTCGGCAAGGCCAGGATCAGGACGCAGCTGTCCGCCGCGCATACGCGCGAGGACCTGGCGGTGGCAGTCGCAGCCTTTGCCGCCGCGCGCGACGAGCTCGGCATCAGCTGATCCTGCTGTAGACGTGCTGGGCGTGGCCGGCGAGGACGCCGGCCAGGGTGTCGTCGGGGAGCTCCAGCGCCGTGACCGCTCGGACGTTCCTGGCCACGCCGGGGACGCCCGGCCAGTCGGTCCCGAAGATCCACTTCCGCGCCAGGGCCTTTAGGTCGAAGCCGGCGTAGTAGTCCGGCAGGCGCTTGGGCGGCAGTCCGGCCAGGTCCAGCCAGACGTTGTCCCTGGCCAGTGCCATGCGGGCGGCATCGGCGTAGGTCCCGCCGCGCCCGCCGTGGGCCAGGACGAACGGGACGCCGGGGAAGTGCGCGGCGATCGGGTCCATCAGCATCGGATCGCCGGCCTCGGGGTCCGAGCCCGGGAAGATGCTCGGCCCGGTATGCACGATCACCGGGACGCCGCGCTCGGCGCACAGCTCGTAGACCTCGTACAGGTCGGGGGTGTCGGGCCGGAAGCCGCCGTGCACCGGGTGCACCTTGACCGCGACGGCGCCGAGGTCGAGCTGGCGGGCCGCCTCGGCGGCCGGCGGCTGGTGCAGGTGCGGGTTGACGTTGGCGACCAGGTGGAAGCGGGCCGGGTGGTGCGCGATGATCGGCAGCAGGTCCTCGGCCGGCTGGATCCCGGTCGCCCGCGGGCTGTACTCGGCGAACAGCAGCGCGGCGTCGACGCCCTGGGCGTCCAGGTAGGCGTCCAGCCGGGCCGGGACCGGATCGCCGTCGGGCCCGAACACGTCCCGCCAGCCGGAATCCTTGCCGTAGTCGATCGCCCACTGGAACCAGGCCGGGCTGACCGTGGACAGGCGCGGCACGTGCATGTGCGCGTCGATTACCGTGAGGCCGTCGATCATCGAGGGGCCCGGGTCAGACGGCGTTCGGATGAATGGGGTCTAGACGCCGGAGTTCGGCCTGATAGCGGTGAGCGGACTCGACGTACGACTGGACCGACCGCTCGATCCGTTCGGCGGGCAAATCGGTCTTCTTGATGGTGGCGGGGACGCCGGCGACCAGGGCGCCCGGCGGGACTTCGAAGCCTTCCGGGACCAGGGCGGCGGCGGCCACGATCGCGCCCGTGCCGATCCTGGCCCGGTTCAGCACGACCGAGCCCGAGCCGATGAGGCACCTGTTCTCCACGACGCAGCCTTCCAGGTGCGCGTTGTGCCCGACCACGCAGTCGGCGCCGATGAGCGTGGGCCAGTCGCGGGTGGTGTGCACCACGGTTCCGTCCTGGATCGAGGTCCGCGCGCCGACCTCGATCCGGCCGTGGTCGCCGCGGAGCACCGCGCACGGCCACACGGACGCCTCGGGGCCGATCCGGACCTGGCCGATGATCACGGCGTCGGGGTGGATGAAGGCCGATCCGTCGATGTCCGGCTCGAGCGGGCCCAGGGCGTAGATCGGCACGGCACCCCCTTGTTTCCAGGCTAGGGCACGAGGATATGCCTAGCTCAGGTCGATCACGCCGAAGCGGTGCTGGTCCCAGAGATGCATGGACGCCCCTTCCGGGTAGCGGGCCACGTCCGGCGGGTCGTCGAAGATCCGGGTCAGCCGGCTCCCCGGGGTGTACTGCGGCCAGCCGGGGTCGCCGTCCGCGGCGAACGCCGCCCACTGCGAGCGCATCAGGTTCCCGAGCGTCACGGCGCTGACGGGCGGCTCCGGGCCGAACAGCATCTCCGCCAGGTCGGAGTAGACGCCGAAGACCAGGGGGACGTCGATGGCGTGGCAGGCGCCGAACCCGCCCGCGGGGGCCGGGTAGGTGATCTCGTAGAGGTACGTCCGGCCGCCACCGGCGGCGTGGGCCTGGGCCAGGTGCAGGGTCGGCATCCGGAACAGCCAGTCGGATAGGACCAGCTCGTACAGCGTGTCCGCGTCCGCCTCCGGGTAGGCGGCCCGGTAGGCGGCCTCGCCGCCTGGGCCGGGCGCCACGGCCCGCAGCGCGTCGGTGGCCCACTCGTCGGTGATCTTCCCGCGGATCCCGTAGACCTGGGTGAACAGCCGGTATTCGTCGCGGGTGTGCCCGACGATCAGGTCGATGGTGCTGGCGGCTCCGGCGGCCACGGATCGCCAGGGCGCGGAGGGGAGCACCTCGCCGTCGACGACCGGAGAGAACGGCACGCGGGTCCGGGCGACCGGCCCCCAGCTCGCGAGGTGGTCACCCGGCCTGACCTCGTCGGACGCGGCGGCTAGCTTCGCCGGGTCGGTCGCGGCGAAGGCCGGTGCGAGGGCGGGCAGGCCGGCCTGGTCGGCGATGGCGGCGGTGACGTCGGCGGCGAGGGCGGGTGAGAAGAAGGTGCCGGGCACGCTCTGCGCGATCGCCCGGTGGAACAGGCCCGCAGCGGCCGGCATGACCAGGAGGGACGCGATCGCCCCGGCCCCGGCCGACTCGCCGAAGACGGTCACCCGGCCCGGGTCGCCGCCGAAGGCCGCGATGTTCTCCTGAACCCAGCGCAAGGCCGCGACCTGGTCCAGCAGCGCGCGATTGGCGGGGACGCCGGGCAGGTAGGCGTACCCCTCGACGCCGACCCGGTGATTGAAGGTGACGAGCACGACGTTGCGCCTAGCCAGCGGCGTTCCGTCGTAGCTGGGGTTGCTGGACGCGCCGGCACGGTAGGCGCCGCCGTAGATCCACACCATGACCGGGAGCCCGGCTGCGCCTAGGTCAGGCGAGAAGACGTTGATGGTCAGCCAGTCGAACGGGTCGGTGCCGGGCGCGGGCCCAGGGACGGGGGTCAGCTGGAAGGCGGACTGGGGTGGCGGCGGGCCGAACGCGAGCGCGTCGCGGACGCCGTCCCAGGGCTCCGCCGGCTGCGGCGCCTGGAAGCGCAGCTCGCCTACGGGCGGTCGGGCGAACGGGATCCCGCGGAAGACGGCGATGCCGCCCGGCTCGGTCCGGCGACCGCGGACCAGGCCGCTGGCAGTGCGGACCACGGGCTCGGCTAGGTCCATGCGCACACCCCTGGGGTTATGTCGGGACGCGGACCGGAATCAACCCTTATGGCCGCCAGGAGCGAGGCTACGCCACGGGGTCGAGGACCACGACGGGAATGGACGGGTCCCTTCTCGGATTGGCGGCTTACCCTGCAGGATCATAGAGGAGCATCGGGGACTAGCTCGCGACGGATGCGAGGGGCCAGCCGAAGAAGCCGTCGAGGGCCACGCTGCCGTCATCCGTACGCAGCGGGTCGATCGCCGTGTAGGTGGTGATGAAGTTGTCGGTCTCGTGGTGCACGACAGCGGGCCTGGGCGTGGCGACCGCGTTGCCGTCGGGCCAGTCCTTCCCGCGGAACCCGGAGGGCGCGGTGTAGGTGTTGGTCTGGGTCATGATGGCGATCAGCCAGAAGCCCCGGCCCCCCGCCAGCGGCAGCGCGAACGTCGGGTCGGAGGTCATGGTGAAGCGGCTGGTATAGCTGGCCCCGACGCTCCGGTCCTGCTGGATCGAGCTCGCGGACGTTTGGGGTATCGAACCTGAGCCGGTGAAGAAGCCATTGACCGCGAACGGGGAGGCTGCCTCGGTGGTCACCGCGGCCCCGGTGGCGGCGCGGGTCAGCACCCGGGCCAGGGCGGGCGCGTAGTCGGCGGGGGCGAGCACGGCGGGAGCGGCCGGAGGCGTGCCCTGCCTGCACAGGGCCGGCCAGCCGCCGCTCGGGTGGTTGATGGCCGTGGCCAGCTTCCACAGGCCGTCAACCCGTTCGAACACCATGGCCACGGACTGCATGCCAGACCAGAGATCAAAGACGTCCGTGTCGCCGTAGGCCACGAAGACGGCCGGGCTACCGGTGTGGCAGGGGACCGTGATGGACAGGCCAGTCAGCTGGAATGGCTGTCGTGACGCATCCGCGGGGAGCGCCGCCCCCTTTTCCTCGAACTGGTAGATGGTGCGCATCTGACCGGTGGTGATCTGATCCAGCCCGGCGAAGTCGTTACTGGTCCACATCTCGTTGGTCTTTTCCAGCCAGTTCATGGTGGCCGCCGTTTCCGCTGAGGTGTCACCCGAGGAGGGCGGTGCGCTGACCGTGGAAGAACCTCCCCCGCCGCATCCGGTCACGGTCAGGCCGATCGCGACTAGGCCCATCGCGGACAGGGCGGCGGTCAGCGGTAGGGATCGCAGCACCCCGAGGATCCGGCCGGTCCTTCCGATGCGATTCATTTCTGTGTCCTTCCGTTCGGACGTTCGGGCCCGGGATTCCGTAATGCCCGGCACGACCGACGCTAGGAATCCGGGCGGCCGGCCGGATCGGGCCGCGCCCTGAATGTGCGTCCGGGCCAGCCCGGGAAAAGGGTCAGGGTCTGCCCTGATGCCAGCGGGTGAACGCGATGCCAGACTGAATCCGTGCAGCCATCTCCGGCGATCCTGATCGTCGACGATCACGACGGCTTCCGGACCTTTGCCCGGGGCATGCTCGAAGCCGCCGGCTTCACGGTCGCCGAGGCGACCTCCGGCGCGGAGGCTACCGAGGCGGCCCAGACCTTCCGGCCGGGCCTGGTCCTGCTCGACATCCAGCTGCCGGACTTCGACGGGTTCGAGGTGGCCAGGCGGCTGGCCGCCGCCCCGGCCGGGGATCCCGCTCCGGTCGTCGTGCTGACCTCGACCCGCGAGGCGCGCGATTACGGCGGGCGGATCGCGGCCAGCCCGGCCGCCGGGTTCCTGCCGAAGGATCAGCTGTCCGGTGCGGCGCTGCGCCGGTTCCTGGCCCGGGACGTGCCGTGAGCCGGAGGCTGCTGGCCGTCCTGATCGCGGGCGCGATCGCCACGGCGGGCAGCCTCGCCTGGTCGGGCTGGCCCCCGTCATCGGGTTACGCGCCAATCTTGATCTGCTACGAGGTCATCGGGTTGTCGTTCCTGGTGGCCGGGATAGCCGCCTGGGTGCGGTGGCCCGCCAGCCGACTGGGCCTGCTGTTCACCATCGCCGGCTACCTCTACCTGCTGCCGTACATGCTGACCAACCTGGCGAATCCGGTTGCGTTCACGATCGGGAACCTGACCCAGGGCATCTACACCGCCGCCGTGGCCCACCTGGGTCTGGCCTGGCCCAGCGGGCGGCTCCGCTCGAGATTTGAGTGCGGGGTGGTCATCGCCGAATACGCGCAGAACGTCGGCATCAGCCTGGCCGCGATGATGTTCTGGAATCCCGCATTCAGCGGCTGCAACGTCGGCTGCCCGGCCAACGTGCTGCTGGTCGGCGGCGGTTCCCGGCCGGCCTTGAACACCGTCGACGCCATAGGCGGGTACACCGGCCTCGTCCTGACCGCCATCGTGCTGACCCTGATCGTCCAGCACTGGAGAGCGGCGCGTGGCTGGTCCCGGCGGGCCATGGTTCCCCTGGTCTGGCTCGCCCTCGCGGTGGGGGCAGAGCAGATCCTGACCGGGGGTGCCGTGAACCTGTCCCTGCCCAGCCTGGTCTCGTTCGGCCTGGCCCCGCTGGTGATGCTGGCCGGCCCGGTCCTGTTCGTGATCAGCACGGTGCGGGCCCGGACGGCGGGCGGCGCGCTCGGCGCCGCGATCGTCAACCTGGAATCGGAGGCCTCGCCCGGCCGACTCCGCGACGCGCTGGCCCGGGCGCTGGGCGATTCGACGCTGCAGCTGGCGTTCCTGCAGGCGGACGGGACGGGCTACCTGGACACTTCGGGCCAGGTCGTCGAGGTGTCCCGGCCGGATGCCGGGCGGGCTGTCGTGCCGGTAGCGGGCTCGGACGGGGCGGTCCTGGTCTACGACGAGGGCCTGGAGCTTGAGCCGCAGCTGGTCAGGCTGACGGCCGCGGCGGCGAGCATGGCCCTGGAGCACGCCAGGCTGCAGGCCGAGGTGGAGGCCCAGCTCGAGCAGGTCCGTGCCTCGCGGGCGCGGATCGTGGAGGCCGGGGATGCCGAGCGGCGGCGGCTGGAACGCGATCTGCACGATGGCGCGCAGCAACGGCTGGTGACCTTGAGCTTGGCGCTGGGCATGGCCCGCGACCGTGCGGCGGGGGCGGACCCGGAGCTAGGTGCGCTGATCGAGTCGGCCAGCAAGGAGGCGAAGGAAGCGCTGACCGAGTTGCGGGAGCTGGCCCGCGGGATCCATCCCGCGGTGCTGACCGAGACCGGGTTGGCCGGAGCGATCCAGGCGCTGGCCGAGCGCTCGGCGGTGGCCACCACCATCACCGGGGTGCCGGGCGGGCGGTTCCCCGCCGCGATCGAGGCCACCGCGTACTTCGTCGTCTCCGAGGCGCTGGCCAACGCGGCCAAGCACGCGATGGCCACCGGCGCCGAGGTCACGATCCGACGGCGGCCCGGACGGCTCGTGGTGGAGGTCAGCGATGACGGGGCCGGAGGCGCCCGGCCCGACGCGGGATCGGGATTGCGCGGGCTGGCCGACCGGGTGGCGTCGGTAGGCGGCGTGCTGCGCGTGGACAGCCCGCCGGGCTGCGGGACCCGGCTGGAGGCGGACATCCCGTGTCCGTAACTCCCGGGCCGGCGGCACCGTGGCCGGTCGCTCCCGGACCGGCGGCTCCCGGATCGGGGACGCATCCCCGGGCGCGGCTGCGCGTGGTCATCGCCGAGGACACGCTGCTGCTGCGCGAGGGGCTGCGCCGGGTGCTGACCGACGCGGGCCTGGAGGTGGCGGGGACGGCCGGGGACGCGACGCAGTTGCTGCAGATGATCCCGGCGCTGCGGCCGGATGTCGTGCTCGCGGACATCCGGATGCCGCCCAGCCAGACGACCGAGGGCCTGCAGGCGGCGCTGGAGATCCGCCGCCGGTGGCCGGGCACGGCCGTGATGGTGGTGTCTCAGCACGTCGAGACGGAGCACCTGTTTGAGCTGCTGGCCGACGATCCGCGCGGGATCGGCTACGTGCTCAAGGAGCGGGTGGCCGACATCGGCCACTTCACCGACGCGATCCGCCGGGTGGCCGCGGGTGAGTCGGTGATCGACCCGGAGGTGGTGTCCCGGCTGGTGGCCCGTCCGCGGCGGGACAGCCCGCTGGAGACAGTCACCGAACGCGAGCTCGCCGTGCTGGCCCTGATGGCCGAGGGCCGGTCCAACCAGGCGATCGCGGGGCAGCTGTTCATGTCGCCCAAGACCGTGGAGACCCACGTCGGGAGCATCTTTGCCAAGCTCGGCCTGCTGCCCGCGGCCGAAGACCACCGCAGGGTCCTGGCCGTCCTGACCTACCTGCGCCGGTAAGCGCCGGGTCCCCTCACCCGGATACAGTCGTCCGCATGGCTGGCAACCCGAAGGCGGGCGGGTCCCCGGGTGAGCTCATCCGGCACGAGGGCGACCTGGAGCCGGGCGAGCCGTACGACCGGGTGCTGTTCGCCGACGCGGCGTTCGAGGCGACCGTGGCGGGAGAGTGCCACTTCATGGACTGCGTGTTCCGCAACGTCTCGTTCGACGGCGGCCGGCTGCGGAAGGCCCGGTTCACGGACGTCACCATGGCCGAGGTCCGGTTCGTGGCGACCGATCTGGCCGAGACCGGCTGGCAGGACGTGACGCTGACCGGGTGCGCGCTGGCCGGGGTGCCGGCCTTCACCGCCGCGCTGCGGCGCGTCACGTTCCGCGACAGCAAGCTCGACTCGGTGAACTTCCGCGCGGGCACGCTGACCGACGTCACGTTCGAGAACTGCCTGCTGCGCGACCCGGACTTCGGCGGCGCGACGCTGCTGCGGGTCAGTTTCGCCGGCTGCACCCTGACCGGGGCCGACTTTACGAAGGTGACCTGCACGGACGTGGACCTGCGCGGGGCCGAGCTGGGCATCACCGCCGGGTACGAGTCGCTGCGGGGCGCCACGATCGACACCGGGCAGCTCGTCGGCCTGGCCCCGCTGCTGGCTCGCCACCTCGGCATCACCGTCGCCGACTGAATAGGGGTTCGGTATGGATTACTACCAGCACGACCTCGCCCTGATCCACGCCCGGGGGTACGGCGGGTACGCCGACTACTGCGCCCCGGACATTGTGTCGCTGCTTGAACCGGTGCGCGGCGGACTCGTGCTCGAGCTCGGCTGCGGTTCCGGAGCGCTGACCCGCCACCTGCTCGACGCCGGGTTTGCGGTCATCGCCACGGACGCCGCCCCGGCCATGCTGGAGCTGGCCTGGGAAGCGCTCGGCGGGGAGGCGGACCTGCGGCGGCTCAGGCTGCCCGACGATCCGCTGCCGGCCGCGGACGCGATCGTCTCGGTCGGGCACGTGATCAGCTACCTGCCGGACGCCGCGGCGGTCGACCGCGCGCTGGTCGCCATGGCCGGGGCGTTGCGGCCGGGCGGGGTGCTCGCGATCGACATCTGCGACCTGGCGTACGGCCCGATCCGCGCGGCCGAGGGGAACGTGGCCCGGACCGGCCCGGACTGGGCCATCATCACCGAGTTCGCCGGGCTGGCCCCCGACACGATCGTCAGGGACATCACCACGTTCGTGCTCGACGGTCACGGCAGCTTCCGGCGCGGGCGCGAGCGCCACGAGAACGTCCTGGTGGACACCTCGCTGATCCCGGCGCTGCTGGCCTCGTACGGGGTGGAGGCCACGGTGGGGACGTCGTTCGGTGTCGCGGACGTGCCCCCGGGGCTGCGCGTGGTGGCGGGGACGAAGGTTTCGGTTACGAGGTGACCTGGGTCTGGTGACCTTGGATCGCGCGCATGGCTTGGGCGAAGGCCTCGCTGCGGTCGCGGTAGTCGCGGAAGTGCCCGAAGCTCGGCGCGGCGGGTGAGAGCAGGACCACGCCGTCCGGGCGGGCCCAGGCGAAGGCGGCGGCGACCGCTTCCGCCAGGTCGCCGCAGCTGGTCGAGCCCCCGAACGCGGCGTTCGGGATAAAGGTGGTCGCTTGTGCGATCTCGGCGTGGATGCGGGGGCCGCTGTCGGGGAGGGTCAGGACGAAGGTCGGGGCCTGCCTGTTTAGGATGCCGACGGCCAGCGGGGCGTAGTCGATGCCGCGGTCGTGGCCGCCGACGATCAGCGCGACGCGGCGGCCCGGCAGGGAGTCGAGCGCGGCCAGGGTGGGCAGCACGTTGGTGGACAGGCTGTCGTCGACGAAGGTGACTCCTGCTATGGTGCCGATCGGCGCGAGCCGGCTGGGCAGGTGGCGGTAGTCCTGGGCCGCAGCCTTTAGGCGGGTGTCGTCGCTCGCTTCGGGCACGCCGAGGGCGACCAGGCAGCGGCGGGCGATGAGGGCGTTCCGGCGGTTATGCCGGCCGAGCAGGCCGAGGGGGTCCATCCAGTCGGCGGTTGGATCGTCGTCTGCGGATACCCACTCGACGCGGGGGGCGAGCAGGTCCGCGCGCACGGCAAGCAGGTCGCTATCGGCGTTCGCGACCGTCAGTTCGGCTCCCGGCTGGGAGCACATGGACAGCTTGTCCCGGTAGTACTGCTCCACTCCCCCGTGCCAGTCCAGGTGATCGGGGTGCAGCGAGGTGACCGCGGTCACGGGCGGCGAGCACGGCAGGTCGGTGGCCTGGTAGCTGGAGACCTCGATGGCCCAGAAGTCGGGTTTTTCCTTTGCGCCCGGCTCGCTTTGTTCGGCGGGGTCGTAGGGGACGACGCCGATGTTGCCGCCGACCAGGCACCGGTAACCGAGGCCGGTGAGCAGGTGGCCGATGACCGAGACCGTGGTGCTCTTGCCCTTGGTGCCGGTCACGCACACGACGCGGCGCAGGTCGACTTCGGCGGGGTCGGCGAGCCACAGGCCGAGGCCGCCAACCACCGGGATGCCCCGGCTTTCGAGGTGCGCCAGCTCGGGCCGGTAGCGGCTGAGGCCCGGCGTCTTCACCACCACGTCGCAGCGCTCCAGGGCGGCCAGCCCGCCTTCGTTGGTGGCTCGCACGTCTTTGGCTTCCGCCTGGGGATGGTCATCGACCAAGACCGGCTCGACGCCCAGGGTGGTGAGCTTGCGGAGGTTCGCCTGGCCCTCGCGGCCCAGGCCCCAGACGCCGACCCGGGCGCCGGGCAGGTCGGACCAGGAGAGCTTCGGCCGGGTCATCGGTACCCGGCGGGGATGAAGTTCCGGCCCACGGGGCGCAGCATGGCGGCGGCTTCCGCCTCATCGGGCGCGTCCGGCCAGGTTGTTATCTCGCGCGCCAGTTCCTGGAGCAGGCTGGTGTCGGCCCGGTCTTCTCTTTGCGCGGCGAGGAGGACCGCGGCTCGGCACTCGCTGATCTCGCCGACGCACTCGAACGGCTTGGCGCCCGCGCCTAGTAGCGCCCGGAACTTGGCGGCGAGTTTGGGATCTTTGATGGGCTCGCGGCTTGGCGCGAAGATCCGCTTGAGCCCCTCGGCGGGAACGAACGGGGCCAGGATCAAGTCGATAAAGCAGCATTTGTCGCACTGCCCGCACCAGTGGTCGTAGCGGCGGGCGCGGTCGGTATAGAAGGCCTTGTTGCAGCTCCGGAACGATCCGTGGTAGGCGGGCAGCGCCGCGAACTGCTGGCCGACCCACAGCTCGGTCCGGTCTCGCAGCCACGAGAAGTAGTCCGGCAGCGGGGGGCCGGCCTGGCTTAGGACGCGGCGGAACTCGGCCTCGAACGCCTCGCTCTTGGAGAACTGGTGGTTGATCGGGCGGCCGTGGTCCTCAAGCGTGGGGATCGAGGCCGACCACTCGTTGGACATGACCACCGCGTCTTTGTTTTCTAGCACCGCCGCGAGGATCGCGATGGCGGACAGGATCCCGGTCACCGGGACGTGCCCGTTGAGGAAGCCGAGTTCGGCCGAGCGGAGCAACTGCGGGTCGATCTCCCGCTCGGCCCGCACGATGGGCAGCCCGGTCACCGCGGCCGGGGCCTCGATCGCGTCGAACCGGTCGGCCGGCCGGCTCACGATGAACAGCGCGGCGTCCGCGAGCCGGCGCACCCGTTCCACCACGACGATCGAGTCGATCCCGCCGCCGAACGGCACCAGTGCCCGGGTTTGCGTCGTTGGCTCTTTCGGGCCTGGGGTCGCGTTTGCGCGGCGCGCTTCGATGCGCAACGGGGTCAGGTCCAGTTGGTTGCGGTACGCGAACTCGCCTAGGCCCTGGAGGTAGAACTCGCGGAGGAAGGCCAACTCTTGGTCGGTCAGCGCGGTGGTGCCGAGGTCGATCACCGGGGGCGCGGCGGTCTTGTAGTAGGAGACGCCCGCCAGGAGGAAGACCAGGCGCGCGGCGGCCTGGGCTGGTTCCGTGGGCCAGGCCGCCGCGGTGGGCGCTAGCGTGACGCGTTCGGCGAAATGGCGGCCGTCCAGCGAGTAATGGCAGGTCAGTAGGCCGCGTTCGGGGTCTGTGGCGAAGGATTCGTAGCGGAACACCCGCCCGCGATCACGTGGTAGTGGCAACGTACCCGGAAGAGCCATTACGTTGTCACTTCCATTGGTTGCGGACCGCCCCGCAGGCGGGCGACGAGGGCCAGGCGCCCGCACGGGCGCGCCGCACGGTCGCTGAAGAAGTAGCCGTCGCTGGGGGCTGGGAGGTCGAGGGGGCCGGTGGGGATGAGGGGGCCGGTGGGGATATCTGTGACGTGGATCTGGGTGGCGGGCACGCCTGCCTCGAGCAGGAGGAACCGGTTGGCCGCCCACAGGTCGAGCAGCCAGCGGGCCGGGACGTCATCCGGGCGGAGGAAAGCTGCCGCGGCCCGGCCGAAGTTGGCGGTGACGGCCTGGTGGACGTCGGCACCGACCTGGTAGCGGGCGGGCGATGCGGCGGGGCCGATTCCGGCGATGACCTGCGATGGGCGGGAACCGAGGGTCTGCATCGCGGCCAGCGCCGCGGCGCAAACGCGGGCCACGGTGCCGCGCCAGCCGGCGTGCACGCAGGCCAGCACGCCGGCCACCGGGTCGTGCAGCACGATCGGTACGCAGTCCGCGGTCAGGATGGCGAGCACGACACCGGGAGACCTGGTGACCAGCGCATCGGTGTCCGGTATGGCGTCATCGAGCGAGAACGCGCCGCGCCCGGCGTCCGCTTCGCCCACGACCCGCACGCCGGACCCGTGAACCTGGCGGGCGAACACGAAATCCTCCGGGCCAGCGCCTAGGGCCTGGGCCAGGCGGCGCCGGTTCTCGAGCACGTGCGCGGGATCGTCGCCGACGCTCAGGCTCAGGTTGAGCGTGGCGTACGGTCCGGACGAGACGCCGCCGCTGCGGGCCGTGACCGCGGCGTCCGCTCCGGACGCCTCAAGCGCCGGCCAGGTCAGCAGCCGCAGGGCACCGGCGGCACGCATCTGGGCCGGGCCCTCAGCTGCGGCGGTCACCGGGAGCGGCCGGGCGTGGACGGTCATCGCGTGCGATCCTAGCGGCTACCAGGAAGCGCAAGCCAGGCCGCCGGGAACGAGCCGCATCGGGCCGCCCTGGGGCTGACCCTGGCGGGCGCGGTCAGCGGTACTCGATCAGGCCAGTAGAGGCGAAGGACTCGGCGGCGCGCAGGGCGCGCAGGAGGTTGCCGCCGGCCAGCGCGGCGCAGTCGGCTTCGGTCCAGCCGCGGTCGAGGAGTTCGGCGAACAGGGCGGGGTAGGTGGACACGTCCTCGAGGCCGACGGTGACATCGAGGGTGCCGTCGAAGTCGCCGCCAAGGCCGACGTGCCCGATGCCTGCCACGTCGCGGACGTGCTCGATATGGTCCGCGACCTGGGCCAGCGTCGCCTCGGGTTGGGGATGGGCCGCCATCCACTCGGACCTGATGCTGAACAGCTCACCGAAGTCCCTCGGGTCCAGGCCGCGGCGAGCGGCCTCGGCCTTGAGGCTGGCCAGCCAGTCCGCGCACGACTGGGAGACGAAGCCGGGCACGAACGTCACCATGCACACGCCGCCGTTGCCGGCTAGCCGCGCGAGCACGTCGTCGGGGACGTTGCGCGGGTTGTCGCAGACCGCCCGGGCCGAGCTGTGCGAGAAGATGACCGGCGCCGCGGCGGCGTCGAGCGCGTCGTGCATGGTGGCGGGCGACACGTGCGACAGGTCGACCAGCATGCCGATCCGCTGCATCTCGCGGACCACCTTCCGGCCGAAATCGGTCAGCCCGCCCGCGTCTACCTGGTCGGTGGCCGAATCGGCCCAGCCGACGTTGCGGTTGTGCGTCAGGGTCATGTACCTGACCCCGAGCGCGTACAGCATCCGGAGCACGCCGAGGGATCCGGCGATGGCGTGCCCGCCCTCGGCGCCGAGGAGCGAGGCGACCCGGCCCGACGCGGCGATCCGCTCGACGTCGCTGGCGGTCAGGGCGAGCTCCAGCGCCTGCGGGTAGCGCGCGATGACCGTGCGCGCCAGGTCGATCTGCTCGAGCACCGTGGTGACCGCCGTGTCCCCGGTGAGCGAGGCGGGCACGAACACCGACCAGAACTGCGCGCCCACCCCGCCGGCCGCGAGCCGGGGCAGATCGGTGTGCAGGTCAGGCACCGGTGCCGCGAGGTCGACCGCGGCGGGATCGCCGGCGCCGGGCGATTCGGCGGCGCGCTCGCGCAGCGCCCAGGGCAGGTCGTTGTGGCCGTCGATCAGCGGGAACCGCCGCAGCAGGTCCCGGGCCTGAAGGCTCCGCTCGCTCACGTGGCCAGCCTACGGTTCCGGGCTGGTTGGTGAGGGGTTGCGCCTAATGTCCGGGCTGGTGAGAGAGGTGCGGAGTATCCTGGCCTGGCGGGGGGCTAGGGCGGTGCACGATGAGCCTGGTCCGATGACCGCGCGGTGGGCCCCTTCCCGCCACGTTGCCCTGGACGGCGCGGTGAACGTGCGGGACATCGGCGGATACCGGGCGACGGACGGGCTCGAGGTCAGGCGGGGCCGGCTGTTCCGTGGCGACGCCCTCAACCAGCTCTCCCCCGCGGACGTGGAGCGGCTCGATCAGCTCGGGCTGCGGACCGTCATCGACTTCAGGACTCCGGGGGAGGTCCTGCTCAGCGGGACGGACCGGCTACCTTACGGCGTCGAGCTGACCGGCCTCCCGGTGGGCGGCGGCGACCTCGGGATGCTGTACGAGCTGATCGCGAGCGGCGACCACGACCGGCAGCGCAGGGAACTCGGCGACGGGCGCGCGGGCTGGCTCATGGCGGAGATCAACCGCGGCTTCGTGGCGGACGGGCGGCAGCGGGAGGCGTTCGGCGCGGCGCTGCGCCTGGTGTGCGGGCCGGAGCGGCTGCCGCTGCTCTACCACTGCTCCAGCGGTAAGGACCGGGCCGGGTGGATGACCGCCATCGTGCACACCGCCCTCGGCGTGCCGCGCGAGCTTGTCCTGCGGGACTACCTGCTGTCCAACGACTTCCACCGGACGGGATACCAGAAGCTCCGCTTTGACCTGGTCACAATCGGGATCGTGGATGATCCCGAGCTGCTGCGGCCGATCATGGAGCAGAGTGCCGGCTACCTGAGCGCGGCGTTCGAGGAGGTGGACCGCAGGTACCCGTCGTTCGGCGCGTTCTTGACGCAGGGGCTCGACGTCAGCGAGGCCATGCTGGCTGAGCTGCGACGCGGGCTGCTCGGGGAGCTGGTGCCCCCCGAGCCCGTGTCGTTAGCCTGCGGGGTTACCTCACGGCCCCCTCGGCGACGGCCCCCGACTTGCGGCGGCGCGGACCGAGGCGACGCAGGCGGAACGCGGCGACCGCCATGAAGATCGCCGCGAGCCCGATCAGGATGCCCATGTCGCGCAGCCAGTTGCTGGCGGTGTGCATCCAGAGCGGGTCGACGATGTTGCCCAGGGTGGGCGTGATGACGTTGAGGTTGGCGGTGGAGGCCACCGCGCCGAACCCCCAGCGGGCCGGGGCCAGGTAGGCGAGCTGTGAGAGCCCCGTCTTCCCGTGCAGAGGCAGCACGGAGCCGGACAGGATGACCTGGATCATGGTGAGCAGGACCAGGACCGGCATCGCCTTCTCCGACGTGCTGACCAGGGCGGAGACCAGCAGGCCCAGGCACATCGACGCGAACCCGAGCATCGCGATCCCGATCAGGAGCTCGATCAGCGGCAGGCCGGTCAGGAACGCGCCCTGAGACGGCAGCGGGCGCCCGATCACCCCGAGCAGAACGAGGACCACCGACTGCACCACGCTGATCACGCCGAGCACGATCAGCTTGGAGAACAGGTAGGCGCCGGACGACAGCCCCGCCGCCCGTTCCCTGACGTAGATCGCCCGTTCCTTGACCAGCTCCCTGATCGAGGTCGCGGTCCCGGCCAGGCAGGTGCAGATGACCAGCATCAGCAGCACCTCCGTGGCGCTGGTGTTGCTGTGCGGTACCACCTGCCCGTTGATCTTGTCCGACAGGCCCTCGCTGGTCCCCACGAAGTGGATCAGGCCGCCCAGGATGACGGGCAGCAACCCCTGGAAGACCAGGTAGCCGCGGTCGGACGAGAGCACCCGGAGGTACCGGCGGGTCAGCGTGCCGAGCTGCTGCATCGCGCCGCGCCGCTGCTCCTGCGGTTCGGCGGGCTCGTCCGGGCCAGCGTGCCTGGGCGCCTGCCGCGGGCGCTGCCGGTCCGCCACGTACTGCTGGTAGACGGGCGATGCGGCGAACTCCCCGGCCCAGTCGCGGTCGGGGTAGCGCTCGAACGCCTGGAAGACCTCGGCCCAGCCGGGCAGGCCGAAGTGCGCGAGCCCGTCGCCGGGCGGCCCGTAGTAGGCCACCTTGCCGCCCGGGAACAGGACGAGCAGCCGGTCGCAGGTGTCGAGGTTCGCGACGCTGTGCGTGACCACGATGACCGTCCGGCCGTCGTGGGCCAGGTCCCGCATCTGCTCCATGACCGACTTGTCCAGGCCCGGGTCGAGGCCGGAGGTCGGCTCGTCGAGGAACAGCAGCGACGGCTTGGTCAGCAGTTCCTGCGCGACGTTGACGCGCTTGAGCTGGCCACCGGACAGCCGGTCGGCGCGGGTGTTGGCGTGCCTGGTCAGGCCGAGCTCGGACATCACCTCATCGACCCGGGCGTCGCGCTCGGCCGAGGTCGTGTCCGCCGGGAAACGGAGCTCCGCGGAGTACTGCAGGGCCCGGCGGGCGGTCAGCTGGGTGTGCAGGACGCTCTCCTGCGGGACCAGGCCGATGCGGTACCTGAGCTCGGCGTAGTTCGCGTACAGATCACGGTTGTCGTACAGGACGTTGCCCGTGTCCGCCGGGCGCATCCCGGTCAGCGCGCCGAGCAGCGTGGACTTGCCCGCACCGCTCGGGCCGATGACGCCGAGCAGGGACTTCTCGGGGACCGGGAACGAGACGTGGTTGAGGATGACCTTGCCGCCGCCGACCCGCACGACCAGGTCCTGGGCCTTGAAGCTGACTTCGCCCTCGTCCTCGTAGACGCTGAGCACACCGCCGGCCAGGCGGAACGTCGAGTGCCCGATGCTGACGATGTCGTCCTCGCTGAGCGCCGCCGAGGACACCCGCCGACCGTTCACGTAGGTGCCGTTGTGGCTGCCGAGGTCGACGATTTCGTAGGTTCCCGCGGGGGACTTGCGCAACTCGGCGTGATGCCGTGACACGTCCAGGTCGGGCAGGACGATGTCGTTGTCGGGGACGCGGCCGATGCGCAGGGCCTTGGCGGGCAGGGGCATCCGCATGGTGGGACGCCGGTCGACGCTCGGCAGCGGCTCGGGTGCGCCGCCGTCCGCCTGGGGAGCCTGGGGCGCCGGCTCACGCCATTCCACGGCGTGTACGGCGTCCTCCCAGATGGGGTCGAGCGGTGCGGGCTGGGGCTGCGGCTGTGCCGGGCGGGGCGGGGCGGGAGGCGCCTGCGGCGCGGCGGCCTGGTAGGCCGGCATTACCTCGGAGAGCGGGCTCGCGGCCCACCAGGGCTTGGGGTGCGACATGGACGGCGGGTCCGCGGCCACACCCGGCCAGAGGGCCTTGGCCTCATCGGCCGGCTGGGCGGGCCGGAACGGCTCGGCAGGCCGGAACGGCTCAGCGGGCCGGAACGGTTCGGCCGCCACGGGGGGCTGCTGGGCCTGCGGCGCCTGCGCCGCCGGGGGCTGCGCCCAGTCCGGGGAACCGTAGGCGGGGGGCGCGGCCGGGGGCTGCTGCCAGTCCGGGGAACCGTAGGCGGGCGGCGCGGCCGGGGGCTGCTGTCGGTCCGACGGGGCATAGGCGGCCGGTGCCTGGGGCCGGTCTGCGGGGGCAAAGGGGGGCTGGGCCGCCGGGGGCTGGGCCACGGGAGGCTGGGCCGCCGGGGGCTGGGCCATCGGGGGCTGGGGCCGGGCGGGGCCGCCGAACGGGGGCTGGGCCTGAGGCTGGGGCGCGGCGGGGCCGCCGAACGGGGGCTGGGCCTGAGGCTGGGGCGCGGCGGGGACGCCGGGACCCGGCTGGGCGGCCGCTGGGGTCTCCAGGACGAACCGCAGGACGGGTCCGTCTTCCGGGTTACCCAGCCGCACCAGGGTTTCGTTGGCGATGGGGACCCGGTCGACCCGCTGCAGCCCGACGAACGTCCCGTTGGTGCTGCCCACGTCCTCCAGAAGCCATCCGTTGCCTTCGACCCGCACCTGCCCGTGCCGCCACGACACGCGGGAGTCGAGCACCACGATGTCGGCCGTGGGGTCGCGGCCGATGGTGTACGTGCTCCCGCCGTGCAGGGTGTGATCAGAGCGCCGGGTCCGCACGACCAGCGTGGGAACGGCGGATCCGGCGGAACGTGGCGCGGCTTCGGCCAGCCCGGCGGGCGCGACTCCTGCTGCGGATGGCCCGGCCTGCGGCTGTTGCCCGTCGGACCAGTCGAAATGCTCGGGTGGCATGCTCAGAGTGTAGAGCCGCTTGCCGTAAACGGGAATCGGCTGCACGATTCAGGTTGAGCGCGCGCGTTTGACGTTTTCGGGTCGCGGAGACCCTGATACTGGAGCATTAAGAACACCGTCTTTCGGCCGAGCCGTACGCCACCCGCCGTGCGACTCACAGCTATCCTCTGTCACTAAGCGACACCACACAGGGGTGGAACATGATCGTGGCGGATACCTATTGTGATGGTATGGCTACCATTGCCCTGGCCCTAGTGAGCACGCCATGAGTGAAGAGCCCACCCGCCCGAGTCCCCAGTGGCAGCCGCCGCAGGCACCCCAGGAACCGCCGACGCGCGTCTGGCAGCCGCAAGCGCCGCAGGGCCCTCCGCCGCAGGGCCCTCCGCCGCAGCAAAGCCCGCCGCCGCCGGCATGGCAGCAGGCGCAGCCTCAGAGCCCACCGCCGCCCGCCTGGCAGGCGCAGCGGGCTCAGGACGCACCGCCCTGGCAGGCCCAGGCGCCTCAGGACGCGGCGGCGCCAGGCTGGCCGGGGCAACCGCCTCAGGACTCGCCCCCTTGGCAGGGACAGGGACCCTACGGGTCCGGTCAGGGGTCTCCGGTGGCGGTCCGCGGGCGGCGGCGCAGACGATGGCCGTGGATCACGCTGATCGTGATCATCCTGGTTCTCGTGGCGGCCGACCGGGGCGCCCTCGCGCTAACCGAGAACGCGATGGCCAGCCAGTTCCAGTCCTCGGTGGGCCTGTCCGGCAAGCCGAGCGTATCCATCCCGGGGATCCCGTTCCTCACCCAGCTGGCCGAGCGCGACTTCAAGACGGTAAACGTCAACGCGACCAACGAGACGACGGGGCCGCTCGAGATCAAGAGCCTGACCGCCACGGCGCACGGGATGCACATCCACGGGCTCAACAGCGCGGAGATCGATCAGTTCACCGCCACGGCGCTGGTCACGTTCACGGCGCTGGGCAACGCGGGCGGGATCCCGCAGGGCATCACGCTGTCCGCCGACGGCCCGAACAAGATCCAGGCGACCGTCAGCATCGGCCCGATCAGCGACTCGGCTACCGCCCAGGTCACCCAGACGGGGCCGAATAAGATCAATATCCACATCATCGACGCGGGCGGGATACCGACCTCGGTGCTGGGCAGCCTGATGGATTTCACCATCACGATTCCCAAGCTCCCGGCCGGAGTGGCGATCCGGAGCATCAGCATCACGCAGCAGGGGCTCATGATCACCGCGACCGGCAGCCACGTCACGGTCAGCCAGAACTCCTAGCGGGACCGGGGCGGACGGCTCCGGTAGGCTCACGGCCGATGCCAGCATCGTGTGTCTTCTGCGCCATCATCCGCGGCGAGTTGCCTGCGGTGATCATCATGCAGACGGATCGGCTGATCGCGTTCCTCGATCACCGGCCGCTGTTCCGTGGTCATACCCTGCTGGTGCCGAAACTGCATGTGCAGCTGCTCAGCGACCTGCCCGCCGACCAGGTGCCCGAGTTCTTCCGCACGGCCCAGCGGCTGGAGCGCGCGGTCGAGGACGGCCTCGGCGCGGACGGCTCGATGATCCTGATCAACAACGTGGTCAGCCAGTCGGTGCCGCACCTGCACCTGCACGTCATCCCGAGGAACAAGCGAGACGGCCTGCGGTTCTGGCTCGGGCCCCGGGTGCACTACGACACGCCCGCCCAGGCCGAGGCCTACGCGGACAAGATCAGGGCGGCGCTCCCCGGGGATTAGAGCGTACGGTGGGAATCGGGCAAACCCCCCGAGCTTCCCCGTCCTGCCACCGGAGAGGTCCCATGCCCGCCGACTTTCCTGCTCCTAATCGCTTCGCGCGTGACCTGTTCGCTCCGCTGCCCGCCCGGTATGACCGCCTCGCCGAGATCCTCTCGTTCGGCCAGAACGGCCAGTGGCGCTCCGCCATGGTCGGCCGGGTCCTGCCGGCGAGCGGCGTGATCCTGGACGTCGCCTCGGGCACGGCCGGGGTGGCGCTCCAGCTAGCGGCGCGCAGCGGGGCGGACAGCGGGGTCAGGATCGTCGGTGTCGACCTGACCGAGGAGATGCTGCGCCTCGGGCGGCGCCGGGTAGCCGCGGCCGGGATGGCGGACCGGGTGGGCCTGGTGGCCGGGCGCGCGGAGCGGCTTCCGTTCCCCGATGCCTACTTCGACGCGCTGACGTTCACCTACCTGCTCAGGTACGTCAGCGATCCGCAGGCCACGCTGACCGAGCTGGCCCGCGTGGTCAAGCCGGGCGGGATGGTGGCCAGCCTGGAATTCTGCGTGCCGGCCGGGGCGTTCTGGCGGTCGGCGTGGTGGGCGTACACCAGGATGCTGCTGCCGGCCGGGGGGCTGCTGCTCGGCGGGCGCGAGTGGCTGGAGGTGGGGCGCTTCCTGGGCCCGAACATCTCCGCGCACTACCGCAGGTACCCGGTCGCCTGGACGGTCGAGGCGTGGCAGCAGGCGGGGCTGACCGAGGTGGGCACCCGCGTCATGAGCCTCGGCGGCGGCCTGGTGATGTGGGGCCGTCGTGCCCGCGGCTGAGGACGGCGGCGAATCTGTCCCGCGACCCGCGTATTACGCCGCCCGGTCGGGCGGGTGGCGGGACTGGTGGACGTTGCTGCACCCGCCGTACACGTTGTGGCACCTGTCCTACCCGGTCATCGGCGCCGCGCTCGCCCCCCGCGTGCAGACGAGCCGCCTGATCGCGACCGTGCTCGCGTTCTTCCTCGCGGTCGGCCTGGCCGCGCACGCGCTTGACGAGCTGCGCGGCCGGCCGCTGCGGACCCGGATCCCGGCCCCGGTGCTGGTCGCGGTGGTGGTCGTGGGCCTGGCTGGCGCGCTAGGGCTGGGCGTGGCCGGGGTGTCACGGGTCGGCTGGACCCTGATCCCGTTCATGGTGGCGGGGCCCGTCCTGGTGATCGCGTACAACGCGGAGCTGTTCGGCGGCGTCATGCACACCGACTTCGGGTTCGCCGCCGGCTGGGGCGCGTTTCCCGTGCTGACCGCCTACGTCGCGCAGGCCGGGACGCTGGCGGTGGCCCCGGTCCTGGCGG
This sequence comes from uncultured Actinomycetes bacterium, assembly GCA_963795795.1. GTDB lineage: Bacteria > Actinomycetota > Actinomycetes > Streptosporangiales > Streptosporangiaceae > Palsa-504. Next base: position 168,746 of record CAWCJS010000024.1, read on the forward strand.
CGTTCGGCGCGTTCGCGCTGTCCTCCGCGCAGCGCCGGCTGAGCACCCCGGCCAGGAACATCCGGCGCCGGGCGCAGTACGTCGAGGGCAGCATCACCTTCGCCGACGGCCGCGTGATCCCCCTCACCGCCGACGTCCTGATCCGGCCCCTCGAGCAGGCCCTGCGGGCCACCTCGTGGGCGGTCATGCTGCTCGCCGCCGCCCTGGCCGTGGCCCGCCTCGGCTGAGGAGGAGGCAAAGAAGGTTGCATATTTCTGCCGATTTGCTGAGCAAACTGACGCTCACACCATTACCCTGATTAGGTCAATCAGTTATAAATGGTTCTTTTGAGGCTGAAAGTGAGTCACTGGAAGAGCTGTCTGAACCTGGCGTCCGTGGCCCATAATTGACATGAGCGCAGCCAGTGATGCCATCAGGAGACGGCGCATGACATCGGGCATGTCCGCCAAGGGCAGTGCTCTCGGGACAAATGTTCCCGAGAGCGGTGTCACGCTTGGTGCTGCCCAGGTGCTACCGACCCAGGCCACCTCGGGCAACGGGACCCGGCACAGCGACGCCGACGGCGGCGCGGAAGCCCAGGAGCCCGTCACGGCCGGCATCGGCCCCGATGTCTCGCAGCCGCTGCTCGGCGCGTCGGTGCGCACCCTCATCCTCGGGATCGACTACGACGGGCGCATCGTCCAGCACGACCGGAACGCGGCGCTCATCCTCGCGCGCCCGGCCGACGAACTGCTCGGCGCTCAGCTGATCGACCTGACGGCGGGGGCCCAGGGCAACTCGCATACGCCGAGGTCGGCCGACAGCGTCGCGGCCGTCAACGGGCTGCTCGAGGCGATCAGGTCCGATCGCGAGGCCAGCGCGATGGTGACGATCGAGACGCGCGACGGCCACCAGGCCGAGGCGGTGGTGACCGTCCACCCGATGCGGGCCGGCGGAACCAGCCTCGTGGCGCTGGCCATGCTGCGCATCCCGGTGCCCCGGGCGGAGCGGTTCGTCGATCCCGCGGTCATGCGCAAGCACATGCTGGACGACACGTTCACCAGGATCGGCGACACCCTCGACATCGACCACCTGGCCCGCGAGCTGATGGACGCGCTCGTCCCGCACTTCGGTAACGCGGCCGAGCTGCTGCTGCTCGAGACCCTCATCGGCAACGACGAGCTGCCCTCGCACGGCCCCGACGGGGCGCTCCCGCTGCGGCGGATCGCGCTGCTGCACGACCGGAAGGACCCAGCCTGGGAGGCGGCGTTCCCCACCGGCGAGATCCTGCGGTACCCCGTGCAGACGCCGTACTTCCAGTGCATGGACACCGGCAAGCCCGTGCTCGAGGCGAACATCAGCGGGAGCCAGGCGTCCAAGATCGCCAAGGCGTGGCGGCGCAGGCCGGTATCCAAGCTGCTGTCTGACGCCTCGATGCTCATGCTGCCGCTGGTCGCGCGCGGCACCTTGCTGGGCTTCTTCGCCTGCACCCGCCAGGACGGGTTCCGCCGCTTCGACGCCTACGACATCGAAGTCGGGATGGACTTCGCCGCGCGCGCCGCGGTGTTCATCGACAACGCCCGCCGCTACAGCCGGGAGCACGCGACCGCGCTGACCCTGCAGCGGAGCATGCTGCCGACCGGGCTGTCCGCGCCGTCCTCGGTCGAGGTCCGCCACCGCTACCTGCCCGGCAGCAAGCTCATCGAGGTCGGCGGGGACTGGTATGAGTCGATCGCGCTGCCCGGCGGGCGCGTCGCGCTCGTGGTCGGCGACGTGGCCGGGCACGGGGTGCGCGCGGCCGTCACCATGGGCCGGCTGCGGACCGCCATCCACACCCTGGCCATGCTCGAACTGCCGCCCGCCGAGTCGCTGCAGCAGCTCGACGAGCTCATGCACACCCTGGGCGAGCGGGAACCGCACTTCGCCACCTGCGCGTACGCCGTGTACGACGCGGTGAGCGGCAACATCGAGGTCGCCGTGGCCGGGCACCTGCCGCCCCTGCTCGTGCACCCAGACGGCACCAACGAGCTGCTGGACGTCCCGCCTGCCCCGCCGCTCGGTATCGGCGACGGCGAGGTCGAGAGCCGGCAGTTCCAGATCGAGGACGGCAGCCTGTTCGTGCTCTACACCGACGGGCTGGTGGAGAGCAGGGACCGGGACATCAGCGACGGGCTGGCCCGGCTGCAGGACATCTTCGGGCCCGGGTCGCCGACGCGCCCGCTCGAGGACCTGTGCAAGGCCACCCTGGACGGGGTGTATTCCGATGAGCAGCGGGACGACATCGCGGTGCTCATCGCTCGCCTGCGGCGGCTGGAGCCGGAGAACTACGCCTCGTGGACGCTGGCCCCCAGGCTGACGTCGGTACGGCAGGCGCGTTCGGCCATCGCCGAGCCGATGCGGCGCTGGAACCTGGAAGAGCTGCTCCCCACCACCGAGCTGCTGGTCTCCGAGCTGGTGACCAACGCGATCAGGTACTCACGCGGCGAGGTCACGCTGCGGCTCGTCAACGAGAAGGCGCTGGTCTGCGAGGTGCTCGACTCCTCGGCCGCGATGCCGAGGCTCCGCAAGGCGGGCGGGGAGGACGAGAACGGCCGTGGCCTGCAGGTCGTCCGTCAGCTCTCCAAGCGCTGGGGCGCCCGCCGCACGCCGGCCGGCAAGGTCGTCTGGTGCGAGCAGCCCCTCCCCGGTGGCCCCCTCCCCCTAGAGGCCTGGGAAACCCTCCACTGAGCTGGCGGTGGCGGGGTTAGGGCGGCTGCGGAAACCCTCCCCCGAGCTGCCGGTGGCGGGGGTAGGTCGGCTGCGGCGGTCGCGGAGTAGGTCCGCTGCTATTCCACCGTGACGCTCTTGGCTAGGTTGCGCGGCTTGTCTATGTCGCGGCCGAGCGTGGCGGCGACGTGGTACGCCAGGAGCTGGAGCGGGACGTTGAGGAGCAGGGGGTCGAGCTCGGGCTCGCCGCCGGGGACGCGGATGACCGCGTTGGCCAGGTAAGTCGGCAGGTCGGCGCTGGTGACCGCGATGACGGGGCCGCCGCGGGCCCTGATCTGCTCGATGGTGGAGATGTTCTTGGCGAGCAGCTCGTCGTCGGGTACCACGACCAGGCTGGGCATCGAGGAGTTGATCAGGGCGAGCGGGCCGTGCTTCAGCTCGGCCGCCTGGTAGGCCTCGGCGTGGACGTAGGAGACCTCCTTGAGCTTCTGCGCGCCCTCGCGGGCCACCGGCCAGCCGCGCACGCGGCCGATGAAGAACATGTGCTCGGCGTCGGCGAACCGGCCGGCGACCTCGGCGATCAGATCTTCCTGGGCCAGGATCTGCTCGATCTGCCCGGGCAGGGCGCGCAGGCCGGCCACGATCCGCTGGCCGGACGCTGAGGACAGGTCGCGGACCCGGCCGAGCAGCAGCGCGAGCATGGCGAACGAGGCCGCCATGTTGGTCAGCGCCTTGGTGGACGCGACGGCGATCTCCGGGCCGGCGTGCAGGAACACGCCGCGGCCGCACTCGCGCCCGATCGCGCTGCCCACCACGTTGACCGCCCCGATGACCTGGCCGCCCTTGCGGCGCAGCTCCTGCACGGCCATGAGCGTGTCGAGCGTCTCGCCGGACTGGCTGACCGCCACGTACAGCGTGTCCGGGTCGACCACCGGATTGCGGTACCTGAACTCCGACGCGGGCTCGGCGTCGGAGGGGATACGGGCCAGCTCCTCGACCAGGACGGCGCCCATCTGGCCCGCGTAGTACGCCGAGCCGCAGCCGAGGAACTTCACTTGCCTAATAGCCCGAAGCTCGCGGGCGTCCAGGTTGATCCCGCCGAGCCTGGCGGTGGCGAACCGGTCGTCGAGCCGGCCGCGCAGGGCGCGGCGCACGGCCTCGGGCTGCTCGTGGATCTCCTTGCGCATGTAGTCCTCGTACGCGCCGAGCTCGTAATCGCCGGCCTCGGCCTCCACCGTGGTGGGCACCTTGCTGGCGCCCGCCGCGCGCCGCGCCGAGCCGTCCAGGGGCACGACGCGGTAGTCGGTGGCGCGGACGGTGGCGACCTCCGCGTCGTCGAGGTAGACGACCTGCTTGGTGTAGCGGACGAGGGCGGCCACGTCGGAGGCGACGAACATCTCGGCGTCGCCGATGCCCAGGACGATGGGGCTGCCGTTGCGGGCGACCACCAGCTCGTTGGGATTCCTGGTATCGAGGACGACCAGGCCGTAGGTGCCTTCCACGTGGCGCAGCGTGGCGCGGACCGCATCCTCGAGCGGGGTGTCACCAACCGCCTCGGCGGCGATCATGTGGGCGAGCGCCTCGGTGTCGGTGTCGCTGACGAGCTTGACGCCCCGATCGGACAGGGCGTCCCTGAGGTGCTCAGCGTTCTCGATGATGCCGTTGTGCACGACGGCGATGCGGCCGTCGGTGTCGGTGTGCGGGTGGGCGTTGGTGTCGTTCGGCTCACCGTGAGTCGCCCACCTGGTGTGGCCGATGCCGATCGTGGCCTTCGTCCGGTCGCTGACCCGGTCCCGCAGGTCCTGCACCCGGCCGGCCGTCTTGGTGACCTGGAGCTTGTTGCGGTAGATGACGGCCAGCCCGGCCGAGTCGTAGCCCCGGTACTCCAGGCTCCGCAGCCCCTCCAACAGAACCGGGGCAGCGTCTCTGCGGCCGATGTACCCGACGATTCCGCACATGCTAACCCTCCAGGCTCCGAAAGTTGATTACTATCTGTATTTAACACAGAACTATCCGTACACGATACGTCTGAGCTGCCGCTCCGAGAGATCGGGCGCGGCAAACCTGCGCTGTGCGAGTTCGACCGCGATCACCGGCCAGATCTCGTCGTTCTTGTACTGCCTGTGCTGCAGCTCGCCATGACGCCGGCGGACGAACTCCTCGATCGTCTCGTTGAAGTAGGTGACGACGTCCGCGATGACCCGGACCGCGGTCGCCGGCGGCAGGCCCGTAGAGGCGGCCAGGTAGCGCACGAGGTCCGGCGGGAACTGGTCGGGCACGCTTCTTCTTACCGCCGGCGGCCGGCGAGCGCAAGTTTCCTGCCCGTTTCCGGGCAAGGATCAAGGAGGTTTTGGGGTGGGTGCGCCCATTCCTGGCAAAGATCAGGAGTTTCGGGGTTAGCCCGCGGAATCAGGAGGCCTGCCGGGTGGCCGTGATCACGTGAGTCCTGTTCCGCCCGGTTTCCTTGGCGTAGTACAGGGCCGAGTCGGCGGCGGCGAGCATGTCGGTCAGCTCGCGTTGCTCGCCGTCCAGCGCCGCCACGCCGACCGAGATCGTGAGCTGAACCACGCGACCGGGCGGGTCGGCGTCGTCGACGGGAATCGTCATGGCGGCGATGTGCGCGCGCAGGCGCTCGGCGACGGTGAGCGCGTCGTACTCGCGCGTCTGCGGCAGCAGGATCACGAACTCCTCGCCGCCGAACCGCCCGGCCAGGTCGTAGTTGCGCAGCTGGCCGCGCAGCGCGTCGGTGACCGCCCGCAGGGCCTTGTCCCCCACCAGGTGGCCATAGGTGTCGTTGACCACCTTGAAGTGATCGATGTCGACCAGCGCGAGGGCCAGCGGGCTGCCCGTACGGACCGCGCGGGCGATCTCCACCGTCGCCTCGCGTTCCCAGGTCGAGGCGTTGAGCAGCCCGGTCTTGGTGTCGATGCGGGACTGGGCCAGCAGCTGGGCGTGCATGATGAACCGCCTGGCCAGCAGGACTGAGGGCACGGCGAAGACGGCCAGCACCGGGTTGACGGCGACGACGACGGTGATCAGGACGCCCAGGTCGAACTCGGCGAAGTCGGCCTGGAGCGCCTCGCGGCTCAGTTCCTGGTCGGCCAGCCGGATGGTGGGGTCGGAGATCTTGACGGCGAGCACGATGAGCGCGTTGTGCCCCCGGCCGCCCAGGATCTCGCAGATGGCCACCACCAGGGTCCAGGTGAGCACGTGCGAGCCCCGGCCGAGCGAGGGGCCGGCCAGTGACGCGGGGAAGGCGCGGAACACCACCGAGGCCGCGCCGTAGGCCAGGCCCATGGCGCAGGCGGTGAACACCCGGCGGTGGACGACGCCGCGGTGGATCACCCACTGGGTCATGGCGAGCAGCGGGATCGGCGCCACCATCGCGTAGACCGGCGGGAGCAAGATCGCGACCGGCAGCACCCACACCGTGATGAAGTCCCTGACCAGGGCGCCCTGGGTGTAGGCGATCCGCGGGGTCGCCGCGACCGAGATCAGGCCGCAGCCGAGCAGGAGCAGGAACTTGACCAGGTCCCCGGAACGCCAGGCGGTCTGGGAGGCGGCGTAGCCGATCAGCGCGAAGGCGGTGACCGGGACGAGGCCCACGTAGCTGCGCAGCAGCCAGGGCAGTTGCCACCAGGCCCAGTCACGGAAGTCGGCCCACGCGACCACGCGACGCGTGAAGGACGAGGCTTCCATGCTCCACCGTTCCGGCTGAGACGAGACGTTCTACTGTCTAGTCGGAAGCTCACCGTAAAGGACTAGCTCCGTATAGCTACCTTAACCCATCTAGGCCATCTTGGGCACTATTGCGTGCCAATCGCCTACATCGGGCAACAAAGAGGGGCTAAATGGTGATTGACGAGCCACGATTACCCGGCGTGCTGACGCCGGGTGAGTTTCGCACACCGTCACCACGCCGCCGGGAGGGAGGCCGGGCCATGCGCGTCACCTGGGGATGAAATCAACCCAGAGTCCAGTCAGGCACTACCAAGAGAGGGGACGCCTCGCGATGCGCGACACCTGGACATGAGCGGAACCCCCGCCGCTAACTAGATCCGCGTAGCGGCACCGATCTGCTAGCCGCGGCGAGACCGTGAGACCGTCCCGCCGCGTGACGACCGCCGGGTGGCGAGAGGTGGCGCCACCTGAGGGTCAGGACCAGACCAGAAACCGCTCCCAGACCTCCCCCAACCGCGATGACCGCCGCCGGGCTGAACACCTGCGCCGCGGCGCCCGCCGCCACGAAGGCGGCCCCCTGGCCGACGATTACCCCCATGTTGGCGATCCCGAACGCCTGAGCCCGACGCTGGCTCGGCACCCGGACCACGAAGGCGGTGTTGGCGGCGACCTGATAGATCCCGAACGCGGCCGACAGCGAGAAGATCGCGAGCGAGACGGCCAGAGCCGGTCGGAGGGCGACGGCGACCAGGGTCGCGCAGGTAAGCACGGCCAGCGGCCCCATCAGGGCGAGCCGCCGGCGCGGGCGGACAAACCGGGTGAACAGCGGCGTGACGATCGTCGTGCTGAACGCCGTGGACGCGATCACCAGGCCGGTCGCGATCGGCCCGCCGCCCAGGCCGTGCGCATACGGGGCGGCGATGCCCTCGGGGATCGTATAGAACACCACCAGCCAGCCGAACAGCAGCAGCGTACGCAGCGCCGGGTCGCCGAAGACCAGCCTGATCCCGCCCCGCATCCGGGCCCACGGTGACTCGTGGGGGCCGTCCGCCAGGGCGGCGGGCCTGGCGGACGTGCCCAGCGCGATGAGCAGAGCCGAGAGCACGAACGTGGCGGCGTCGATGGCCAGCGAGGGCCGAACGCCAATGAAGGCGACGGCCAGCCCGCCGGCGACCGCGCCGGCCACCTGGCCCCCCAGGAAGGTCGTCTGGATCACCGCCGTGCCGAGGACGTACCGCTCCCCCGACAGGATGTCCGGGGTGATCGCGGCGCGCGCCGACTCGAACGGGGGCGCGAACATGGTGACCGCGAAGAGCAGCGCGACCAGGGCCGCGAGGGGCACGCCCGGCACCGCCATCGCGGCGACCAGGACGGCGCGGACCACATCGCAGAAGATCATCACCGTGCGCCGCGGGCGCCGGTCCGCCACGTCGGCCAGGAACAGGCCGCCGATCACCCAGGGCAGGTAGCCGGCCGCGTACACGATCGCGGCCAGCAGCGGCGACCTCGTGCGACCATAAACGAGCAGCGTAAGCGCGACCAGGGCGAGGCGGTCGCCCGCCACGGACAGGACCATGGACAACCACAGGGCACGGAACTCGCGCACTGCGAACACGTCGCGGAACGTGGCACGCGGCGGCACAGCACCTGTCACTGTGACCCTTCCGTCCAGCCCCCGTCGTCCGTGGCCTGTAGCGGTCAGCGAGTTTTATCATGACCCGGCGGCGGCATATATCGCAACGAGTCGTGCGGAATCGGTCACCCAAAGTTCCCAGGATCGGAGGCCGGAGTGAGGCATCGGTTGCCGCCGCGGGTGGCGGAGCGTCTCCGCGCGCTTAGCGAGCGCCCGATCGAGCCGACGGAGAAGGGCTTCGGCTCGCTGGCGGGCACGGTGCGGGCCGTGGGGGCAGCTGGGGCGGCCGTGGCCTGGGCCACCGGGTCGGGGGCGGCGGGATCCATGGCAGGCGGGTCCAGGGCGGCCGCGTCTGGGGTGCCCGGGTTCCGGGCGGCGCCGGGCCGGGGCGGCGTGGTGGGCACGGGGGCGACGGGCCGGGTGAGCGCGGCGAGCCTGGCGGCGACCAGGCCATCGCTGCACGCGGGGGGGTTCAGCTATCCGCTGCTCACCCTGCGCGACGCCGCTCTGCGGAACAACGTCGCGGCGATGGCCGCCTTCTGCGGCCGGGCGGGCGTGGCGCTGGCGCCGCACGGCAAGACCAGCATGTCCCCCGAGCTCGCCGCGCTCCAGCTGGCCCACGGCGCCTGGGGGATCACCGTGGCCAGCATCGGTCAGCTCCAGACGTACCGGGCGTTCGGGTTCCCGCGGCTGCTGCTCGCTAACGAGCTCGTGGACGCCGCGGGCATCGCCTGGCTGGCCGGCGAACTGGCCCGCGATCCCGGGTTCGAGGCGTACTGCTACGTCGACAGCCTGGACGGGGTCCAGATCCTGGACCGGGCCCTGACGCGGCACCGGGCCTGGCCCCTGCCGGTCCTGGTCGAGATCGGGCACGCCGGCGGGCGCACCGGGTGCCGCACCGACGAGCAGGCGCTTGAGGTGGCCAAGGCGGCGGAGGCCACGGGCACGCTCGCGGTGGCCGGCGTGGCCGGGTACGAGGGGGGCCTGCGCGGCGAGGGGCAGGCGGACACGTTGGAGCTGGTGGCGGCGTTCTGCCGCAGGCTCCGGGGATTCGCCGACGCCGTCGCGGCGGTAATTGAGAGGGGGGCCGGCCGGGACGAAGTGGAGCTCATCGTCACGGCGGGCGGGAGCGCGTCCTTCGACGTGGTCGCGCGTGAGCTGACCGTACCCGGCGCCACCCCGGTGACGGTGATCCTGCGCAGCGGCTGCTACCTCACCCATGATCACGGGCTCTACGCCGGGGTCTCCCCCGCCGCCCGCGGCGCGGCGGGCGCGCCGGACCTGCGGCCCGCGCTCGAGCTGTGGGCGCTGGTCGTGTCGCGCCCCGAGCCCGGCCTCGCGGTGCTCGGGCCGGCCGGCGCGACGTGAGCTTCGATGCGGGCTTGCCCGTCCCGCTGCGCGTGGTGCGGCGCGACGGCGGCCGATCCGGCGTGTCCGGCACCGACGGCTGGCGGGTGACCGACCTCAACGACCAGCACGCCTACCTGCGCCTGCCGGAAGACGCCGTACTGGCTCCCGGCGACGTGGTGGGCCTGGGCATCTCGCACCCGTGTACCACGCTCGACAAATGGCGGGTTCTTATGGTGCTGAACGACGACGATCGCGTGATCGACGCGGTGCATTGTTTTTTCTAATGATGCACAAAAGCGGCATTTCCGGTAAAAGTCCACTAAGGCCCCAGGCTGATCCCGGTGGTGCCACCATCGCCGTTCGGATTAAATGATTCTTTTCCGAACGACGGTGGCTTGGGGCCCGCGCGCGGCAGAATCCGCCTCAAGGGCATCTACCAAACGGAGCTGGAGCGAACAATGCCGGACGAATCTATCTGGTGCAACTTCCTGGCAGCGAGCGCGCGTCGCTGCCTGGCGCGACGGCGGCCGGGCCGCTGGACACCTCGGCGCGGGCCGAAGTGACGCTTGTGCTCCGGCGGCGGGCCGAGCTACCGGAGGGGGTCATCACCGGGCCTGGCGTCCTGACCAGCGACGAGCTGGCGGAGCGATATGGTGCCGACCCCGCCGACGTGGCGCTCGTCACGCAGGTCATGCAGAGCCGCGGGCTTGAGGTGACCGAGGTGCACCCGACCACCCGCCGGATCAAGGTGACGGGCACGCTGGCGGCCCTGTCGAGCGCGTTCGGCACCACGCTGTCGCAGGTGCGCAGCACGGATGCGACCGGGCGGGAGGTCACCCACCGGTACCGCCAGGGGCCGCTCTACGTGCCCACCGAGTTGGACGGCGTGGTAACCGCGGTGCTGGGCCTGGACACGCGGCCGGCGATGCGGCCGCACTTCCGGCCCCGCGCGGCCGCGGCTTCGGGTACGTCGTACCCGCCCAACCAGGTGGCCGACATCTACCAGTTCCCCCCAGGGACGACCGGCGCCGGGCAGACGATCGCGGTCATCGAGCTGGGCGGCGGGTTCTCGACCAGTGACCTGACGTCCTACTTCGGCGGGCTGGGCATCGCGGTGCCTTCGGTCACCGCGGTGAGCGTGGACGGGGCGGCCAACGCGCCGGGTTCGGACCCGAACGGGGCCGACGTGGAGGTCGCGCTGGACATCCAGGTCATCGGGGCCGCCGCGCCCGGTGCGGCGCAGGTGGTGTACTTCGCGCCGAACAATGGTGACCAGGGCTTCGTCGACGCGATCTCCGCCGCATCGTCCGCCACCCCGACGCCGATCGCGATCTCGATCAGCTGGGGCGAGTCCGAGGACGCCTGGACTGCGCAGGGGCGGCAGGCGATGGACTCCGCCATCGCCGACGCGGCGGCCCTCGGCATCACCGTGTGCGTGGCCGCCGGGGACAACGGCAGCGGCGATGCGGTTAACGACGGCCAGTCGCACTGCGACTTCCCGGCGTCGAGCCCCCACGCGCTGGGCTGCGGCGGGACCAGGCTGCTGGCCGACCCTACGACGGGCGCGGTGAACTCGGAGGTCGTGTGGAACGAGACCGCCTCGAACGAGGGGGCGGGCGGTGGCGGGGTTTCTGACCAGTTCCCGGTGCCGACCTGGCAGGCCAACGCCGGGGTGCCGGCCAGGGCCAGCGGGTCGAGCGCGGGCGCTGGTGGCGCGGCCGCCGCCGCTAGCGAGCACGAGGAGCATGCGGTCGGCGAGGAGGCGAGCCACCGGCGTCACCCAGGTTCCGGGGGTACGGGTTCCGGGTCCGGGTCCGGGGGCGCGGGTGGTTCTGCGGCTGGCGGCGGCGGGCGCGGGGTGCCCGACGTGGCGGGCAACGCCGACCCGACCACCGGCTACCAGATCATGTCCGACGGCAAGTCGCAGGTTGTGGGCGGGACCAGCGCGGTCGCCCCGCTGTGGTCGGCGCTGATCGCCCGGCTCGCCCAGGCCACGGGTCAGCGGTTCGGCCTGATCCAGACGGCCCTGTACGCGGGGATCAGCCCCGGCTCCGACGTGCCCGGGTTTCGGGACATCACCAGCGGCAACAACGGCGCCTACCCGGCCGGACCCGGCTGGGACGCCTGCTCCGGCCTCGGGGTCCCGATCGGCACGGACCTGTTGACCCGCTTGCACGGCTGAGGGAACTTGGGGCAAGTGCAAACCGGGGTTCGGCGGCGTCCGGGCCCCGGTTTCACTGTGTTCAGGGGCGCGTCCGGGCGGCTCACGGCTGACTCACGGTTGACTCGCGGGCTGACTCGCGGTTGACAGTACCAAATGAGTGTCACATACTTTTGGTAGTGACTCTCATTTAGGTGCTACTACCGAAGGGGTGTGAGTGTCATGGCGGAGCGCTCGGCTCGCAAGTGGTGGGCGCTGGTCGCGATCGCGGCTAGTGTCCTGGTCGTCGGGCTCGACCTGACCGTACTCAGCCTGGCGCTGCCCACGATCTCGGGGGACCTGCACGCCTCGACCAGCGACCTGCAGTGGATCCTGGACTCCTACAGCCTGGTACTCGCGGCCATGATGCTGCCCGCCGGGCTGCTCGGGGACCGGTTCGGGCGCAAGAAGGTCTTGCTGGCCGCGCTCGTGCTGTTCGGGGCCAGCTCGGCGGCGTGCGCGTACGCGGCCAGCGTGGGAGAGCTGATCGCCGCTCGGGCGGTGCTCGGCATCGGCGCCGCCGCGATCTTCCCGCTGTCCCTGGCGGTGATCCCGGTGCTGTTCACGCAGGAGGAGCGGCAGAAGGCGATCGCGCTGATCGCTTCGGCCACGTTCATCAGCTTCCCGATCGGCCCGATCGTGGGCGGCTACCTGCTCGACCACTTCTGGTGGGGCTCGGTGTTCCTGATCAACGTGCCGGTGGTGGTGCTGGCGTTGGTCGCGGTGATCGTGCTGCTGCCCGAGTCCCGCAGCGAGGAGCGCCCCAGCGTCGACTTCGCGGGGGTGCTCCTGTCCAGCGCCGGGCTGACCGGGCTGACTTACGGGTTCATCTGGGTGGGCCAGACCAGTTGGACGAACGCCGCGGCGCTGGCCACCATCGCCGTCGGGCTCGCGGTCCTCGTCGCCTTCGTGGCCTGGGAGCGCCGGCTGACCCGGCGTGCCGCGTCCGTCCGCCCGCTGATCGAGCTGGCGTTGTTCCGGTCCCGCGGCTTCACCTGGGGCACGGCGCTCGCGACGCTGGTCTCGTTCGCGATGTTCGGCATCTTCTTCGCGATCCCGCAGTACTTCCAGGAGGTCCGCGGCCTGGATGCGATGGGCGCCGGGGTGCGGTGGCTGCCCATGATCGGCGGCATGGTGGTCGGCATGATCGGCAGCACCCGGCTCGCGACGCCACGCAAGGCCGCGGACGGCTCGGTGCGCGCGCCGCTGGCCGGGGCGAAGGATCTGGTCGCCTTTGGGTTCGCGGCCATGGCCACTGGGCTCGTGCTCGGTGCCTTCACCAAGACGGGCAGCGGCACGGGGTTCGCGGCGGCGTGGCTCGCGCTGGCCGGGCTGGGGCTCGGGCTGGCGATGCCGCAGGCGATGAACGCGGCGCTCGGCGCGCTGTCGGCGGAGCGGAGCGGTTCGGGCTCCGCGCTGATCTCCGCGCTGCGCCAGGTCGGCGCCACCATCGGGGTGGCGATCCTCGGGACCGTGCTGGATTCGGTCTACCGCGGCCATCTTTTGGTGACCGGGCTGCCTGCGGCGACCGCGGCGCTCGCCAAGAGCAGCGTGGTTGCGGGCGTGAGCGTGGCGAAGGCGCTGAGGTCCCCGGCCCTGCTCGCCTCGGCCCACAGCGCGTTCGTGCAGGGCATGGACACGATGCTGTGGGCCTGCGGCGGTATCGCGCTCGGCAGCGTGATCCTCGCTCTGGTCTTCCTGCCGCGCCGGGCAGGCGGGACTATGGGGGTGGCTTCTCTCGGTTCTCGGGCTTCGGGTTCGGGCGAGATTGGAGCCGACGCGCCGCAGCGGGCAGGATTGGAAGTGTGACGAGTATGGCTGGCGCTTCGCCGGACGGCTTGCGCGAGCGGAAGAAGGCCAGGACGCGTGCTTCCATCAGGGAGCACGCGCTCCGGCTGTTCCGCGAAGACGGCTACCAGCACACCACGGTGGAGAAGATTGCCGAGGCGGCCGAGGTGTCGCCCAGCACGTTCTTCCGGTACTTCCCCACCAAGGAGGACGTCGTCCTGCAGGACGACATGGACATCCGGATGATCGAGGCGCTCGAGCAGCAGCCGCCCGAGCTTGGGCCGGTCGCCGCCGTCCGGGCGGCCGCCCGGCAGATGTTCGCCTCGTACACCGCCGCCGACCTGGATGTCCTCAGGGAGACCACCGCGCTCACCTTGACCGTGCCCGAGATCCGGGCGCGCGCGCTCGACGAGTTCGCCAGGACGATCAGGGTGGTGGCCGAGGCCCTGGCCAAGCGCGCCGACCGCCCCGCGGACGACCTGGCCGTTCGCACAGCCGCCGGCGCGATCATCGGCGTGATCATGTCCATCACGATGCCATGGGAGGGCTGGTCCGAAACGGCCTCCTTTGGAGACTCGTTCGGGCATATCGATGAGGCCCTGGGCTTGCTGGAGGCCGGGCTGCCGCTCTGAGCTGGGCGGGCGTCCCGTCACACCGCCCGGCCGAGGAAGCCAGCCAGGCGGTCAACGGCGGGCGCATCGTGCCGGGCCTGCACTTCGGCGGCGAACGGGGCACCGGGGCCCTGCGGCCGGGTGGTGAGCTGCCGCCTGGACCGGGCCAGGGCGCGCTCGGCCACATCGTCTGGAAACACCGTCAGCTGCCCGGTGGCCCGGGCCAGATCCCAGCCATGAACCAGCACCTCCACGATCCGGACGTGGATCAGGGTCGTGCCCGGCCCGGTTCCGAACGGGGCCTCGTAGACCGACTCCAGAACGCCAGGCTCGGCGAACGCCTCCCCCAGCTGTGACGCGGCCCGCAGGTAGGCCGCCAGCGGATCGCTGCCGAGGTGGTCCGTGCCGGGGGCCGGCCACGGCTCGCCGTGGATGATTGCGGTGAACACCAGATTGCCGCGGACCAGGTGATTTAGCACCTCGCTCGTGTCGAGCTCGGTGCACGGGGTCGGCACCGACCACTGATCGGCCCGGATGGCGGCCACGACAGCCCCAGTCGCCTCGAGAGCGCGGTCGAGATCGGCTTGCAGTTCTGATCCGTTAGCGTGCATCAGGCTCCCCGGACGGTGGCGTAGAGCAGCATGTCCCGCCGGCGTCCGCCGATTTCCTGGTGGCTCCGCAGCAGGCCTTCCCGCTGGTACCCGGCCCGCTCCGCCGTCCGGACCGAGCCCTCGTTCCACGGCTCAATATAGAGCTCGATCCGGTGCAGGGCGGGGATGGTCCAGGCGAATCCGGTCACGGCGATCAGCGCGGCCGCGGCCAGGCCCCGGCCGCGGGCGCTCGGGACGATGGAGTAGCCGACCGTGGCGCGTCCCTGGCGCAGTCCGGTGAGCCATAGGCCGATGTCGCCGACCGCCCGATCGGTGTCCGCCTCGGCAATGGCGAAGGAGAAGCCCACGCCTTCGGCCAGGCGGCCACGCTGGCGATCTACCCAGGCCTGCGCCTCCTGCTCGGTCGCGTTCGGGGGCAGGGTTGAGATCAGCGGTATGTACGGGTCCGTCGAGGCCTCCCGGGCCATCGGGACGTCGCGGACCTCCAACTCGCGCAGGGCCACCGGGCCGTAGGCCACCGGCCCTGCCGGCCAGGGCGGGAGGTCGGCGGGCGTCATCCTCCCACGTTAGCGGTGTCTCGCTCGCCGCCTTCGAGGGCGTCGGTGACGTAGCGGGCCATGGCGACGGGTAGTTCGGCCGGGCACCGTTGCGCGGCGGCCGCGCTGACCTGGGTAAGGACGGTGGCGCTGGCCTGGGCGGCGCGGCGCAGTTCTGTCGGGTCGAGCCCGGCGACGGTTGCCTCGATGCCCGGCGGGAGGTGCTCCGGGTCGTGGTCGAGCACCTGGGACAGGCCGTGCCACGGGTAGATCGCGCCGGTCGCCGCCGCCCACAGGGCCCAGATCTGGTGGCGCGCCTCGTGCAGCCGGTTGTGGGCTTCCCAGAGGGAGCCGCGGCGCAGGTACTTGTCGGCATCGATCAGCGCGCACCAGCCGAAGAACGCCCACTCGCGGACCTGCTCACTGGTGACTGCGCCGGCCGCCGGCGCGTCGTTGGTCAGGTCGGCCCCTGGCGGGCTGGCCCTGCGGTACAGCGTTACGAAGTCGGGGGCCGCGTCACCGCGGCGCACCTCGGCCTCGGCGATCACCGCTAGGTCGAGTTGCGTGCCGTCGGCGAACTGGGCGAAGATCCGCCGGGCGAACTGGTCGGGCCTGCCGATGCGGTGCTGCAGGATATCGATGAGCGGCCCCAGGCTGGGCAGGAGCGCCGTGACGGCGGTTTCCATCGCGAGCACCTGGTCGGCGCCGGGGTGGCCTCGCTCGGCATCGATGCCCAGCGCGGCGTCGATGTCCGACAGCGCGTCGCCGACCCCACGCCCGAGTGAGCAGCCGACCGATAGGGAGCTCACCACCGGCGTGGCCGCGCAGAAGTCCACGAGCCCGGCCATGATGTGGCGCTGGGCGGCGAGTTCGGCGGGCAGGCTGGCGAGCCATTCCCGGGCTGAGTTCGTGCGGTGGCCATCCGGCCCGTCTGTGGCTGAGTTGTTTCCCGGTCCCGTCACCTGCCGCACCACCCTTCGGGGCGTTCCCGATAGTTCCGCAGGACCAACGGTGCTCTGGCGTGTATCACTTCCCCGGCGGAAGCGCCGGGGTGGTGCGGAGGAGGGTGTCGGTGGTGAGCGCCTTGGTGGCGTGGGTGGCGTGGGTGGCGTGGGCGGCGGCGATGGGGTGGGTGGCGGTGGCGTCAGCCAGGGCGGCGCGGGCCGGGCCGGGTTCGCCGCAGGATCTCTTGCACCCACATCATCAGCAACAGCCGGGGTGCGGACCACAGGTAGCTGCGGATCGCCGCGCCGCGCCGGGCGGCCGTGATCTCTGACAGCAGGCTCTCCGCCTCCGCCAGCCACCGGCGGCCTGCGGTCCCGGGCATCAGCCGCGACACCATGACCAGCGTGCGCCACTGGTACGACGGTGCGCCGACGGGCCCGGCATCTGTATGGTCGCGCATGCGTAGGCCGCCGCCCCTGCGGCGGCCGAGATGCAAGTCGCCGCTGGTAGCCATGGCGATGCCGGTGAAGGCCGTAATGGCGAGGAGGCCGACGACCCAGGGCACCCAGTGCCAGGCATTGAAGCGTGACCCGGATATTGCGGCCGAGGTCGTGGCCGCGCACGCGCCGATGAAAACGACGACGCGCACCCGCTGCTTCCTTCTCGCCTCCTTAGGCGAATCGAGGCCGCGCATCATGCGACACCGCCTCCGCCGGCCAGACGGCGCAGCGCCGTGCCGTTAGGGCGCCGCGCCCCCGCAAGGGCGGCGCTGGCCTCGACCGCGCCGCTGGCCGTTAGGCGGTAGTACCGGCGGGCTGGGCGTTTCTCCGCCCGCGGGTCGACATCCTCCCAGCGGCTGGTGACCCAGCCTTCGTGTTCCAGCCGCAGGAGGATGGGATAGGCGGTCCCGGGCTGCAGCCCGGTCTCCTCGGACAACTCCAGCCCGTACATTTCGGTGGCCGGATCGCGCAGCAGCGCCTGCAAGACGAGTTGCACCTGAACGGTCAACCTCAGTGCCATGCAAGAACTCTAAATAGGTCTCTGGCGACCTGTCAAATGTTCTATATAGGTCTGCGCTCGGTCAGCGGTGCTTCGGTGGTGGGGAGGAGTCGGCGCGGTGAGGCGTGACAGGGGGCGGCTGCGCACGGCGGCGCCGAGGCGGCGCGGAGGAGGCGGCACGGCGCGGACGAGGCGGCACGCAGCCGGGGGCGCGCGGCGGGATGAGGCGGCACGGTGGGACAAGGCGGCAAGCAGCCGGCGGTGCGGCGGGATGAGGCGGCACGGTGGGACAAGGCGGCAAGCAGCCGGCGGTGCGGCGGGATGAGGCGGTAAGGAGGGCGGCGGCGCGGCGGGATGAGGGGGCGCGGCGCGGGCACATGACTTGGATGGACCACCCGCCGGCATCGGGTCTCCAGGGGCGGCGGCTCGGGTTCGCCGGGGAACCGCCGCGGCGGCCCGGTGATCTGGGATCAGAGCGGGTAGCTGGTGGGCGTCGTGGTGTAGGTTCGCCCGGCCGGGGTCCGCCATCGCAGGACGCCTGGTTCGGGCTGCTCCAGCCGCCACCCTTCGGCCTGTTTGGCCCGGTGGTGGTGCCGGCAGAGCGGGGCCAGGTCGCACTCACACGTGATCCCGCCCTGGTCCCAGGCCACGGTGTGGTCCAGGTCGCACCTGGAAGCGGGGCGTCCGCAGCCGGGGGCGGTGCACCGGGCGTTGCGGACTTTGACCAGGTGCTGCAGCGCGCGGCTGGGCTGGTAGCCAGTCTCGGCCCGGGCATGGTCGCAGTGGCCGCGGGCGATCGGTGCCACCCGGATGCGAAGGCTGGTCAGGTAGTCGTGCGCGGCACTGCCGGGCGGCGGGTCTGGACCGGTGGTGGTGGGCGGCGGGTCTGGGCCTCTGGTGCCGGGCGGCGGGTCTGGACCCGTGGTGGTGCTGGGCGGTAGGTGCCGGCCGCGTGCGCAGCCGTGCGCGGCTGCGGTGCCGTCTGGATTTACCGCGGTCACGCACCACCGGGTGTGCGGGTGCCGGGCCGCCGCGGCCACCAGGTCGCGGGCGTCTTCGGCGTCTAGGAGCCCGTACCCGGCTGCTTCTCCGGGCGTGGCGGACAGGCCCAGCAGCGTCTCGACCGGGACCAGGATGTTCACCAGCGCCGCCACGCTCGGGCCAGCACCCGGCTGGGCCTGGCGCGGATGGCTGCCCGGGCCGGGCCGCCCCGGGCTGCCCCTGGGCCCGGCACCGGGGCCGCCGGTCCCGCCCGGGCCCCCGCCCGGGTTTGGCGGGCCCTGCGGGCCGTCGTCCTGATCCTGCGGGCTGTCTGAGCCGCCGTCTCCCGGTCCTGGCGGGCGATCTTCCTGGCCTTCCTCTCCGGAGACTTCCGCTCCGCCAGTCCCGTCCGCCCGTCCGGCTTCTCCTGTGCCCGGGTGGCCGGGGTCCTGGCGGCTGTCGCGCTCTTGCAGCAGATCGAGGTAGGCCCGCACGCGCAGCTCGGTCAGCGTGCCGGTCATCCCGGCGGCGCGCAGGTCCAGCGCCCGCTGCTCGACATGTTGCCACGAGGCCAGGACCTCATCCGGGGGCAGCTCGCGGGCCTCCATCCCGGCGTTCCCGGAGTCCTCGCGGAACCGGCGGACGTGGGCGTCCTGCTTCGCCTGCTCCTTGCGCTTGCGGGCGGCGTCCGGGTCGAGCTTGAGAACCAGCCGGTGGGCCTTGGACCGCAGCTGCCCGAACGTCAGCGACCCGGCCAGTCCGGCCAGGATCTCATCGGCCCGGGCCCTGTCGTCGTCGGACAGCAGGGCCGTCTCGTCCTGGATGATCCGCAGGTGGACCGGGTGGATCGTCCCGGCGAACAGCGCGGCGAAGCTGTGCGGCAGCTGCCCGGCGACCTGGCGGGCGTACCAGATCTGCTCGGTGGCGGACTGGCTGGTCAGGTGCAGCTCGGCGGCCACCTCATCGGCGGCGAACTCGCTGAACCCGTACTCGCCGGAATCGACCGCCTCGCCGGTCGGCGGGCGGCGGCGGGCCAGCTCGGCCAGCGCCGCCAGCAGCGTCCACGCGGCCCGGGACTCCATCCGCCGGGCCGCGGAAATGATCCCGATCAACTGGTCATCGCCCAGCCCCGCCAGCCCGGACCCGCCCTCGCCGACCACGGCGTCTACCACGGTGGCCAGCAGCGCGCCCGGCGCCATCGTGTCAGACCGGCCGTCCTGCGCGAACCCGGCCAGGGTCAGCTCCTCCGCCGGGAGGCACACAAACAGGCCCTGCTCCGGACCGCCAGGTCCCTCCCCGCCGACGGGCAGCGGCTCCTCGCCACCCGGCCCGCGGTTGAGGAAAGACTCCTGGGTCACGTACTACCGCCCGTTCGAGAGGGAGAGAGGGAGAGAGGGAGAGAGGGAGAGAGGGAGGGAGGGAGAGAGGGAGAGGGAGGGAAAGCTTGGAAATGCCCCGTGCGAACGATTCTATCACAAATAGCCAGATCATAGTAGATAAAACGAACTAATTTTCAAGATCTTTTTCGTAAGGCTTATTAGGGCGCAGGCGGGTCGCGGGCGGCATAATGGGCTTGGAGCACGGGTGAGCCGGGAAGTCTGGTCGGCGCATGAATTAGCTTGGGGAGCCGGCCATGTACCGTGAGGTTTTCTCATCGGGGATGGCGTCGCACTGGCGGCGCGAGGTGCTGCGCACCAGCTTGTGGTTCGTGCCATCGCTTGAGGTCGTGGCGGCGATCGGGCTGTTTGTGGGGACGCTGGCCGCCGACCGCGCCGCCTACCGCGGCGAGTTCGGCCTCCCGCCGTGGGTGATCAGCGGGAGCGCGGACGCGGCCCGCCAGATCCTGACCACGATCGCCGCCGCCCTCATCACCGTGGTCGGCGTCGTGTTCTCGATCATCCTGGTCACGCTGACCCTGGCGTCGACCCAGTTCGGGCCCCGGATGCTGCGGAACTTCATCAGGGACCGGGGCACCCAGCTGACCCTCGGGACGTTCGTCGCGACGTTCGTTTACTCGATTCTCGTGCTGGTCTCGATCGGCACCGGGTCGCACGGCGACTTCGTGCCGCACATCAGCGTGACCGTGACGCTCGGCCTGATGGTCATCGACATGGGTGTGCTCATCTACTTCATCCACCACACGTCGATCTCGATCCAGCTGCCGCAGGTGATCGCCGGCATCGCCGCCGACCTGGCCGACGCGATCGAGGAGCAGGGCAGCGGCGGGACCGGCCGGGCGCAGCCGGAGAACGGCCCCTCCGCGGTCGAGTTGCTGGCGCGCGCCGAGGCGGGTGGCGGCGCGGTGCTTGCGCCGGTCAGCGGGTACGTGCAGTTCATCAAGCACCAGAACCTGGTCAGGCTGGCGACCGAGGCCGACGCGGTGATCAGCCTGGAACACCGGCCCGGGCACTTCATCGTGAGCGGGCACCGGTTCGCGACGGTCTGGCCGCCCGAGGCGGCGCCGCTGGTGAGCAAGGCGCTGGGGCGCGCGCACGTCATCGGCCCGTACCGGACCTTGACCCAGGACGCGTCGTTCGGGATCGATCAGCTCGTGGAGATCGCGATCCGCGCGCTTTCCGCGGCGGTCAATGACACCTTCACGGCGATGACCTGCATCGACTGGCTGGGCGAGAACCTGTGCAAGATCGTCACGAGGTGGCACCCAGCGCGGGTGTACCGGGACGGGCAGGGGTTCATCCGGATTATCGCGGCCGAGCCGGCCTACGAGCGCCTGGTGCAGCGCTCGTTCGAGAAGATCAGGCAGTCCAGCCTCGGCATGCCTGCCGTCATGATCCGCGAGCTCGAGGCGCTGGCCAGGATCATGACCGAGACGACGAGCGAGGGGCAGCGGCGGGTGCTGCTCGACCAGGCGGCCATGATCGACCGGGCCAGCGAGCGGTCGGTCCCCGAGGCCGCCGACCGGGCCGACATCCGGCGGCGCTACGAGGCCATCCTGACCATGGAATCGAGGCTGACCGCGAGCGGGCGCTCCGGCTGACCCGCGGGTCGCGCCGGGAAACGGGACGTGCCGGGAAACGGGGCGTGGGTGAAGCGGGGCGTGAAGGAAGCGGGGCGTGAAGGAAGCGGGGCGTGAGGGAAACGAGGGGTGAGGGAGCCGGGGGTGTCGGAAGCGGGGGCGTGTCGGAAACGGGGCGATAAGGAAGCGGGGCGTGCGTGTCGGAAACGCGGGCGTCCCGTTCGTGGAATGGGTACCGGGGATGCCGGGTGGCATCCGTCGAAACGGAGGAAAACGTGAAGTACGCGATTCTGCTTTACGACACCGAAGGGGCCAGGGGCATGACCGAGGCCGAGGGCCACGCCTGGTACGCCGAGATCGGCGCCTGGTACGAGAAGGGCGGCGGGGGCTCGGGCAAGCTGGCCGACGGCGGGAACCAGCTCGCGCCGCCGGCCGGGGCCAAGACGGTGCGCTCCAGCGGCGTCACCGACGGGCCGTTCATGGAGACGAAGGAAGCTCTCGGCGGGTACTCGATCCTCGAGACCGACACGATCGACGAGGCCGTGGAGATCGCGAAGACCTGGCCGGGAGTGGACAAGGGCTGGATGACCGTCGAGGTCCGGCCCATCGTGGAGATGTGAGGTCCTCAGAAGGATAGGCGGCGGGCGAGTAGCTCGCGCTCGGCCGGGTTGCCGGCCAGCGCGAGCGCCCGCTCGCTGGCGGCGCGGGCCTCGTCGTCCCGCCCGAGACCGGTGAGCAGGCCAGCCCGCAGCGCGTGGAAGAGATGGTAGCCGTCCAGCTCGCCGGCGAGCGGCTCGATCTCGGCCAGCGCGGCCTCCGGGCCGACGACGTAGCGGGTGGCGACGGCCCGGTTGAGCAGGACCACGGGGGACGGGGTCATCTCGTAGAGCCGGTCGTAGATAAACCGGATTTGCGTCCAGTCGGTCTGCTCGTAGTCGGGGGCCTGCGCGTGCAAGGCGGCGATGGCCGCCTGGGCCTGGTAGGGGCCGGGCTCGCGCATGGCGAGCGCGCGGTCGAGGAGCCGGGTGGCCTCGGTGATCAGCGGCTTGTCCCATTTGGCGCGGTCCTGGTCGGCGAGCCTGATCATCCGGCCCCAGCTGTCGAACCTGGTCGCGGCCCGGGACTCGTGCAGGAGCAGCAGGGCGAGGAGCCCGAGGACTTCGGGTTCGCGTGGCATCAGCCGGTGCAGCAGCCTGGTCAGCGAGACGGCCTGGGCCGCGAGGTCGCGGCGGGCCGGCTGGCGGCCGGCGCTGGCCAGGTAGCCCTCGTTGAAGACCAGGTAGACCACGGCCAGCACCTCGGCGAGCCGGGCGGCCAGGTCGTCGGGGTCGGGGACGCGCAGGTCCGCGCGGGCGGCGCGTAGGGCCTTGCGGGCGCGCAGCAGCCGCTGCGTCATGGCGGGCTCGGTGGCCAGGAACGCGGCGGCGATCTGCGCGGTGGTCAGGCCGCACACGGCGCGCAGGGTCAGGGCGATCTGCGACTCGCGCGGGAGCGCCGGGTGGCAGCAGGCGAAGATCATCCCCAGCAGGTCGTCGTCGGCCGCCTCGTCTGCGTCGACCGACTCGTCGCCGTCCGCGGCGTCGGTCATCGTCGCCGCGAGGAGCGCGAGCTTTTCCTGCCCCGCCCGGGCCCGGCGCAGCCGGTCGATCGCCTTGCGGCGGGCCGTGGTGGCCAGCCAGCCGCCGCAGTTGGGCGGCACGTCCTGGTCGCCCCAGTGCTCGATCGCCTCGATGAACGCGTCCTGGACGGCGTCGGCCGCCAGGCCTACGTCGCCGATCCGCGCAGCCAGCGCAGCCGTGATCCGGCCCGCCTCTTCCCGGTAGACCCGCTCTAGCTGCGCCGCGTCCAGTTCACGCGCCGGTGAACTTGGGCGGGCGCTTCTCGTTGAACGCGGCCACGCCCTCGGCGAAGTCGCCCGAGCCGGCCATCTCCCGCTGGATCTGCGCCTCGAACTCGAGCTGGGCGTCCATCTGGGCGTACAGCCACTGGTTCAGCTGGCGCTTGGTCCCGGCGTACGACTTGGTGGCGCCGGACGCGAGGCGGTCGAGCAGCGCGCCGGCGCGCTCGCGGAACTCCTCGTCCGGCCAGACCTCGTTGATCAGGCCCCAGTCCTTCGCGGTCCCGGCGCCGAGGCGCTCGCCCAGCATGGCCAGCTGCGTCGCCCGGGTAAAGCCGATCCGGGACGGCACGAGCAGCGAGGAGCCGCCATCGGGGACGAGCCCGATGTTGACGAAGGCGAGCTGGAAGAACGCGGACTCGGCCGCGACGATCAGGTCGCAGGCCAGGGCGAGGGAGAGCCCGATCCCGGCCGCCGGGCCGTTGACCGCGGCGATGACGGGCTTGGGCATCTGCCGGATGCCGGTGATGATCGGGTGGTACCGCTGGGTCAGCCGCTGGTACACGTCCGTCTCGCCGCCGGGCGCGCCCGACTCCTTCAGGTCGGCGCCGCTGGAGAAGGCTCGCCCGGCGCCGGTGATCTCCACGGCCCGGACCTCCGGGTCGTGGGCGACCGCACGGATCGCCGCCAGGAGGTCAAGGGCAAATTGGTTATTCCAGGCGTTCAGCCGCTCGGGGCGGTTCAGTTCCAGCCGAACGCCGTGGCCTCGGCGGAACGCGTTGATGGTCTCGTACTCGCGGTACGGATGGTCTTCCTCGCTCACGCCGGCCATGCTAACAGGGCGTACCGTCGAAACGACGACGCGGGAAAACTGGGCACAGGGAGACCACCACGGTGTCAGGCAAGGATCGCGGCCCGAAGCTGCCGAAGCAGGTCTACGAGCAGGAGCTCTACCGGCTGCAGGGCGAGCTGGTGAAGATGCAGGGGTGGATGCGGGCCGCGGGCGCCAGGGTCATCGTGATCTTCGAGGGCCGCGACGCGGCCGGCAAGGGCGGGACGATCCAGCGGGTGGCGCAGTTCCTCAACCCCCGGTTCGCCACGATCGCGGCCCTGCCGGCGCCGACCGAGCGGGAGAAGACCCAGTGGTACTTCCAGCGCTACGTCGAGCACCTGCCCGCCGCGGGCGAGCTGGTCCTGTTCGACCGCAGCTGGTACAACCGGGCTGGCGTGGAGCACGTCATGGGGTTCTGCACGCCGCAGGAGTACAGCAGGTTCCTGCACCAGTGCCCGATCTTCGAGCGGCTGCTCGTCGAGGACGGCATCTTGCTCCGCAAGTACTGGTTCTCGGTCAGCGACGAGGAGCAGCAGCGCCGCTTCCGTGACCGGTTGACCGACCCGATGCGCCGCTGGAAGCTGTCCCCGATGGACCTGGAGTCGATCACTCACTGGGAGGACTACTCACGGGCCAAGGACGAGATGTTCGTCCATACCGACATCCCGGAGGCGCCCTGGCACGTGCTGGAGAGCGACGACAAGCGCAGCGCCCGGATCAACATGATCGCGCACCTGCTCAGCACGATCCCGTACACCGACATCGAGCCGCCGAAGCTGAAGCTCCCGCACCGCCCGGCGTCGAAGGGGTACGTACGGATCCCGCGGAACATGCAGGACTACGTGCCCGACCACGCCGCCGAGCTGATGGCCGGTAAGTCGCGCTAGCCCTTGGCGCCGAGCGCCTGAAGGAATGACTGGTAGGAAATGCTATCGGACGACGGCGGGGCCGTGACCTGGACCGGCGTGCCGTAGTTCGAGACGTAGAGGACCATGCTGCCCGTTACGTTGCCGCCCGACCCGCCCATCTGCAGGTCCAGGTTAATGCTCATCTCGCGCATCAGCCCCTGGGCGTCGAGCCAGATCGTGACGACCGGCGGCAGCATGTGCTGCGCCAGGGTCATCTCCTGGTCGATCATGGCCGAGGAGTACCCGAGCTTGGTGAACTCCGCCCGGACGGACGCGAGGAGCGCCGCCTTGGTGGGTATGACCGCGTAGCCGGTGCAGCTGTGGCCTTCAATGACCAGCGTCCCGATCTGCCGCACGGTATTGCCTTGCTGCTCGAGCAGCGACAGCGACGACCGCGGGTCGCTGCCGACGAGGTTCGCCGACCCCGACTGCGCGACCGGCATCTCGATCCAGTCACGGCCGCCGGTCAGCTTGGCCAGGCTGGTGCCGCTGATCGTGACCGCGACAAAGAGGTTCCCGTTGTCCAGGATTTCCTTCTCGCTCAGCAACGGGCTGGGAGCGCCGACGCTCAGGTTGAACATCATGGCGTTGGCAGCGAAGTTGATCCCGCCGGTCCCGGTGAGCGTGACGGTCCGGCCGGCGATCTGGACCGTGCCGGACAGCGTCACGTCGGCCGTTCGTTCCGCCAGGGTCTTGGCGGCCGACTGCTGTACAAACGCCACCGGTGAGATCGCCGTCGGCCGGTTCGGGGCGGCGTGAGTCGATGGCGACTCCTGTTTCACCAGGACCAACATGCCCGCGATGGTGGCGGCCACGATCGCCACGGCGGCCACGATCAGGAAGGCGGGTGATCTCCTGCGCGTTGGAGGGGCGAAGCCGGGCCCGCGGGCGTACTGACCGGTTACGCCCGGTGCGTACTGACGGGGTGCGCCGACTCGCGGCGGCGCTCCGCCCGCGTACCCGTTGACCGCACGGCCGTTGGGCGTGTAGCCGCCCGGCGGGTCAGTACGTGGGGCTGGGGCGGCGGGCTCGTCATGGGGAACCTCGTAGGTGTCCGACGGCGGGTCTTCGTAGCTCTCGACCTTCCCGTCCCGGACGAGTTTCGTCGGGCGGCCGGAGGAAAAGTAGCGTTCCTCGTGTAGCCGGAACGGATCGGCGCACCAGCCTTGCAGCTGCCGGTCAGCCATAGACGCAGTATGACATTCCGGCCATTGAGGAGGTTAACCAGAAACGGGGTCTGACCAGATCGCCTCTTGGCCGTAGGCGGCGGGTCATGTGGTGTTTAGGCACTGTTATCGGCGGGCAGGCGGCAGCGCGGACGGCGGGCATGAAACTATGCCGGGGGTAGGCACGACGTGAGGAGGCAGGACATGGCGGTGACCCCGCTGCCGGAGCGGAAGGCGTGGCAGGCCCTGGGCCGGCACCACGACGAGATCGCCGGTGTTCACCTGCGCGAGCTGTTCGCGGCCGACCCTGGGCGGGGCGAGCGGATGACCGCGGAAGCGGTCGGGCTCTACCTGGACTACTCCAAGAACCGCGTCACCGACGAGACCATGCGGCTGCTGGTCGAGCTGGCCGCCGAGTCCGGCGTCCCCGAGCGGCGCGATGCCATGTTCCGCGGCGAGCACATCAACGTGTCCGAGGACCGCGCGGTGCTGCACGTCGCGCTGCGGATGCCCGGGACGACCTTCCTGATCGTCGACGGCGTGAACGTGGTCCGCGAGGTGCACCAGGTGCTCGAGCGGATGGTGGACTTCGCCCTGCGCGTCAGGTCCGGCGTCTGGGAGGGCTACACCGGCAAGCGGATCAGGAACGTGATCAACATCGGGATCGGCGGCTCCGACCTGGGCCCGGTCATGGCGTACGAGGCGCTGCGGCACTACTGCACGCGCGACATCACGTTCCGGTTCGTGTCCAACGTGGACTCGACCGACTTCGTCGAGGCCACCCGCGACCTGAACGCGGACGAGACGCTGTTCATCATCTCGTCCAAGACGTTCGGCACGCTGGAGACGCTGACCAACGCCACCTCCGCGCGGGACTGGGTGGTCGGTGAACTCGGGAGTGAGGACGCAGTCGCCAAGCACTTCGTCGCGGTCTCGACCAACGCCGAGCGGGTGGCGGACTTCGGGATCGACACGGACAACATGTTCGGGTTCTGGGACTGGGTCGGCGGCCGGTACTCGATGGACTCCGCTATTGGCCTGTCCACGATGGTCGCCCTCGGGCCTGACCAGTTCGGCGACATGCTGGCCGGGTTCCACGAGATGGACGAGCACTTCCGCACCGCGCCGCTGGAGCGGAACCTGCCCGTGCTGATGGGCCTGCTCGCCGTCTGGTACCGCGACTTCTTCGGCGCGCAGACCTGCGGCGTCATGCCGTACGAGCAGTACCTGAAGCGGTTCCCCGCCTACCTGCAGCAACTCACCATGGAGTCCAACGGCAAGCACGTCACGCTGGCCGGGGAACACGTGACCTACGACACCGGCGCGGTCTACTGGGGCGAGCCGGGGACCAACGGGCAGCACAGCTTCTACCAGCTCATCCACCAGGGGACCGAGCTCATCCCGGTCGACCTGATCGGCTTCGGCAGGGCGCTGAACCCGCTGCGCGACCACCACGACATCCTGTCCTCCAACGTGTTCGCGCAGGCGCAGGCGCTCGCGTTCGGCAAGACCGAGGCGGAGGTGCGCGCCGAGGGCACGCCCGAGCACGTCGTGCCGCACCGCGTGATGGAGGGCAACCGCCCTTCCAACGTGCTGCTGGCCGAGATCCTCACGCCCAAGGTCCTTGGCTCGCTGGTCGCGCTCTACGAGCACAGCGTGTTCACGCAGGGGACGATCTGGGGCATCGACTCGTTCGACCAGTGGGGCGTGGAGCTCGGCAAGGTGCTGGCCACCAAGATCATCCCCGAGCTGACCAGCGCCGCTGAACCCGCGCTCGACCACGACTCGTCCACCAACGCGCTCATCCGCAAGTACCGCGAGCTCAAGGCAATTTTCTGACGCCCTAAGAAGGGACCGACCAGCCATGCCAACTGACACGCCGATGCAGCTCGGGATGATCGGGCTCGGCCGGATGGGCGCGAACCTCGTCCGCCGGCTGATGCGCGACGGCCACCGCTGCGTGGCCTACGACAGGAACGCCGACGTGGTCAAGGCGCTGGCAGCGGAGGGAGCGACCGGCGCGGAGAGCCTGGCCGACTTCGTGGCCAAGCTGGACAAGCCGCGGAACTTCTGGATCATGGTCCCGGCCGGCGTGGTCGAGTCCACCTTCGAAGGACCTCCGGCCCTTGCTCGACGCCGACGACGTGATCATCGACGGCGGGAACTCCTATTACCGCGACGACATCACCCGCGCGAGGGACCTCAAGCGCGACGGCATCCACTACGTCGACTGCGGCACGAGCGGCGGCGTCTGGGGGCTGGACCGGGGCTACTGCCTGATGATCGGCGGCGAGGACGAGGTGGTGGAGCGGCTGAACCCGATCTTCCTGACCATCGCGCCCGGCAAGGGCACCGCCGAGCCCACCCCGGGTTTGCAGCCGGGCGGCACCGCCGAGCAGGGGTACCTGCACTGCGGGCCGAACGGCGCGGGGCACTTCGTCAAGATGGTGCACAACGGGGTCGAGTACGGCATGATGGCCGCGATCGCCGAGGGCCTGTCGATCATCAAGCACGCCGACGCGGGCCTGCACCAGGACGAGGTCGACGCGGAGACCACGCCGCTGCGCGACCCGTGGGCGTACGAGTACACGATCGACGTCGGCGACGTGGCCGAGGTCTGGCGGCGCGGCTCGGTCGTGTCGTCCTGGCTGGTCGACCTGACCGCCGCCGCGTTCGCCAAGTCGCCCGACCTGGACGACTTCAGCGGGCGGGTGTCCGACTCGGGCGAGGGCCGGTGGACCGTGCTGGCCGGGGTGGACGAGGGCGTGCCTGCCTCGGTCATCGCCGCCTCGCTGTACGAGCGGTTCGAGTCCAGGGACAACGGTGCGTTCACCGGGAAGATCCTGTCGGCGATGCGCTCGGAGTTCGGCGGGCACGCGGAGAAGAAGGCCTGACCGGGACATGAGCAAGGACGGATCCCCCCGGCCGGAGAACCACGTCATCGTGCTGTTCGGCGCGACCGGCGACCTGGCCAAGCGCAAGCTGCTGCCCGGGCTGTTCCACCTGCACGCGGCGGGCCTGATGCCGCCCGAGTACCGGATCATCGGATCGTCGCCTGCGTCGACCGCGCTGACCGACGATCAGTTCCGCGAGCACGCGGAGGAGGCGTGCGCTGACTTCTGCATCACCAAGCCGACCGATCCGTCGTGGCCGTCCTTTGCGGAGCGCCTGTCGTTCGCGGCCGCCGACCCGGGTAACGCCGGGGACCTGGTCGCGGCGGTCCAGCGGGCGGAGAAGGAGATCGGCGGGACGCCCCGGCGGCTGTACCACCTGGCGGTGCCGCCCGCCGCGTTCACCTCGGTCATCGACATGCTCGGTAAGTCGGGGCTGGCCACGGAGCGCACCCGGGTCATCATCGAGAAGCCGTTCGGCACCGACCTGGCGTCGGCCCGCGCGCTCAACCAGGCGGTGCACGCGGTATTCGACGAGTCGCAGGTGTTCCGCATCGACCACTTCCTCGGCAAGGAGTCGGTCGACAACATCCTGGCCTTCCGGTTCGCGAATGGCCTGTTCGAGCCGATCTGGAACCGTCACCACCTGCGCTACGTGGAGATCGACGTGCCGGAGACGCTGTCGATCGCGGGGCGGGCCGCGTTCTACGACGCGACCGGCGCCTACCGGGACATGGTCGTCACGCACCTGTTCCAGGTGCTGGCGTTCGTGGCCATGGAAGCGCCGGTGTCGCTGAACGCCAAGCACCTGCGGGACGAGAAGGAGAAGGTGTTCGAGGCGCTGAGGCCGATCGACGTCCGGCACGTGGTCCGCGGCCAGTACGAGGGGTACCGGTCCGAGGACGGCGTGGCGGCCGGCTCGCAGACCGAGACGATGGTCGCGGTGCGGGCCGAGGTCGACAACTGGCGCTGGCACGGAGTGCCGTTCTTCCTGCGCTCGGGCAAGGCCATGGGCGCCTCGCGCCAGGTCATCACGCTCGGCTTTCAGCCGCCGCCGCTGCGGATGTTCCCCGCGCATCTCAGGGACACGCCGTACGGCCGACAGAACGAGATCGTCATCGACTTCGCCGACCCCGGCGCCATCAAGCTCAACTTCCTGGCCAAGGTCCCCGGAGCGCAGCTGACCCTAGGCAACGCCGAGATGGCGTTCTACTACAAGGACTCGTTCGCCGCGTCGCACGCGCTCGAGGGCTACGAGCACCTGATCTTGATGGCCATGGTCGGCGACCAGTCGCTGTTTACCCGGTCCGACGGGATCGAGCGGCTGTGGGAGATCTCCCAACCTCTGCTGGACAACCCGCCGCCGGTCGAGCCGTACGCCAAGGGGACATGGGGGCCGCAGTCGGTCAGGCAGCTGATTGCGCCGTACCACTGGCACCTGCCCCACGTGTAGGAAACGGCGCCCCGGCACCGAGTGCCGGGGCGCCGTCGTACCGGTAACTAGTTGAAGTACATGAGCTCCGGCGTGGCGTAGTACTGGGTCAGGTTCTCCCAGGCCTGCGGGTTAATCGCGGACAGCGTGTTCTTCCAGGCCCACACGATGTCCGGGTTGGGCTGGAACTGCACCGGCTGGTTCTCCGTCAGGAACGACGCCTCGTTCTTGACCGCCGCCGGGTCGCCGCCGGCGATCGAGGCGTTGATCAGGGTGTCGGCGGTCGGGTTGCTGTAATCGCCGACCTGCGCGGGCCCGCCGGTGTTGAACAGGCCGAACGTGGTCGCGTACGGCACGTCGGTCTCACCGCCGAAGTCCTCCATGGCCCACTTGTTCACGTTCGCCGGCGCGGACGGGTCCAGGTAGTTGGCGATGATGTAGTTGAAGTTGCTGCTGGTCAGCGTGATGTTGACGCCGGCCTGCTTCGCCTTGGACGCATAGTCGGCGGCCTGGTTCCCGATCAGGGTCGGCGAGGAACTGTAGATGAGGTTCCAGGCCAGCTTGGTACCCGCCGGGATGCCCGCGCCGCAGTCACCGGCGGCGGTGCCGGCCTTGGCGCACACGTCCGTGCCGCCTGGGTTGACGGTCCAGCCGTTGGCCTTGAGGATGCTGACCGCCGCGGAAACGCTGAACGGGTACGGGTCGGTCGCGGCGTTGGATGGCAGGTACGGGCTCTGCGGGTCGGCGGGGATGGGCCCGTACGCGGGTGCGCCCGCGCCGTGCATGAACGCGGTGATCCAGCCCTGCTCATCGACCAGGTGCGCGAGCGCCTGGCGCATGTACAACTGGGCGATGATGTTGTTGAAGTCGCCGGTCGTGTCCTTGAAGTTGTAGGCCGCGAAGGTCATGCCGAAGTCCGGCTCGCCGAAGTAGCTGTAGCCGAGCCGCTGCACGGTCGGCAGCTGCGGGATGTCGTCGTAGGGCACGTTGGAGACGTCGATGGCGCCCGCCCTGATGGCGTTGAACATCGCGACGTCCGAGGTGAACGGGATCCCCTGGAAGTTCGACATCGGGGTCACGTGCGGGCCGCCGTAGGTGGTGTTCGGCACCATGGTGAAGCCGCCGGTGGTCGCGTCGTAGGCGGACAGCCTGTACGGTCCGTCGACCACCTGCCACAGCGGGTTGGTCGCGTAAGTGCTGAGCGACTTGGACTGGCTGGTCAGGTAGTCGAAGATCTTCTTCATGGTGGCGGGGGTCCAGCCGGACGGCGGGATGACCGGGCCGCTCGCCGACTCCTTGGCCCAGACCGTGCTCGGCAGCGGGGTGATCGGACCCTGGCCGAGGTAGTCCTCGGTGAACCACGACGGGTTGACCGACTGGCTGAGGTTCATCACCAGCGTGCTCGAGTTCGGCTCCGAGGTGCTCACCAGGTTGTCCGGGAAGTGGCCGGGCACGTAGCTCGCCCAGTCCGCCGCGGATTCCTTGATGCCGGCCTTGACCAGGTCGACGAAGAGCAAGATGTCGTTGGCCGTGATGGGCTGGCCGTTGGACCACTTGTAGCTGCTCTTGAGCGAGATCGTGATGGTCTTGTCGCCGTTGGAGTACACCGGGTTGTTGGCGACGCTCATGGGCGGGTACAGCTCGGGATCGGTGCCGAACACCGTCCAGTAGAGCGGCCGGTACATCTCCCAGATGAACGTGAAGTTGTTGTAGACCGAGTTGGAGGCGCCGGGCACGACAGGGAGAATCCAGTTCGGCGTAGCGCTGGGCAACTCCGACCAGGTGATCGTGCCCGCGTGCTTAGGGCCGTTGGCCGCGGCGAGCGGCACCGAGCCGATCCCGCCCGGGACCGTGACGGATCCGGGGGTGGTGGTGTTGGTCGAGTTGCTGTGGCCACTACTACTACTGCTGCTGCAGGCGGCGAGCCCGGTAAGGCTCGCGACCGCTACGGCTACCCCGGCAGTCTTGTACCGGAATTTCATGAGCGAATCGCCCTTCTTTTCGAAGTTCGCCGGCGATCCGCTCCGTCACCGTGGCCGGGGCCTCCGGGTCGCGATCTTCGCCGTTAGCGACCCGTATCCCCCGGCAGATCCGCGCCAGCCCATGACGGGTCGGCCGGTCAGTTACCGGTGAGTTAACCGAAGCGTAAGTTCCGCATGGCATCGATCTCTCGGCAATAAAGTCACAAATTGCCATCGATTCTTCCCGCGGAAGCCGCGTACCAGCGCAGAATCTCCGCCTATAGCCGCTGCAGGCGGCAAGCTTGGGGGCGCTGGGCGGGGCCACAATGGACCATGCCGTCGGTGGTGTTCGTGATCAACCGGGCGCTGGTCCGCGATCCGCGCGGGTTCGGGCGACGGTGCCGCGCCGCGGCTTGGAACTTTGGGTGGGAGCCGGTGATCGCCGAGACCAGCCCGGGTGACAGCGGCCTGGGGCTGGCCCGGCAGGCGGTGGCCGACGGCGCGGGGCTGGTGTTCGCGGCGGGCGGCGACGGCACCGTGCGGGCCTGCGCGCAGGCCCTGGCCGGCACCGGGATACCGCTGGCCATCGTGCCGCTCGGCACCGCCAACCTGACCGCGCGGGCGCTGGGCCTGCCAGCCAGGGTCGGCCCCGCGATCGAGACGGGGTTCCGCGGGCGGGACCGCCGGATCGACCTGGCCAGCGCAGAGCTGGGCGAGGCGGACCAGGGCGGTGCGGAGGCGGGGGTCGCGGGCGACGCCCGCACGGGCAGCAGCGGCGCGGACCATGGCACCGGCGGTATCGCAGCGGACCACGGCGGCACGGGCGGTAACGCGGACCAGGGCCGCACGGGCGGTAACGCGGACCAGGGCCGCACGGGCGGTAACGCGGACCAGGGCCGCACGGGCGGCAGCGGGGCGGATGGGCGCGGCGCGTCGGGGATCCTGTTCGCGGCCATGGCCGGGATCGGGTTGGACGCGGCGGTGGTCGAGGCGGCGCACACGGAGGGCAAGCGGAGGCTCGGGTGGGTCGCGTACGCGGTGTCCGGGGTAGCGCACCTGTCGCTGCCGCCGCGGGAGTTCACGGTGCGCCTGGACGGGGGCGAGCCGCTGGTCCGGCGGGCCCGGTGCGTGGTCGTGGGGAACGCGGGGCTGCTGCCCGGGGGGTTCTGGCTGCTGCCAGAGGCCCGGTGTGACGACGGGTGGCTGGACGTCGGAATCCTGGCGCCTACGGGGATCCTCGGCTGGCCGCGCGTGGCCGGGCTGGTGCTGACGCGCAGCCGCCGCGCGGACGGCCAGCTCGAGCGGTTCCGGGCGCGGCGCGTGGAGATCAGCGCGGCGATGGATCTGCCGCGGCAGATCGACGGGGAGGTCGTCGCACCGGGGCGCTCGCTGGCCGTGTCCGTACGCCCCGGGGTGCTGACGATACGCCTCGGGCACTAAGGGGGCGGCGCGGGGCGCGCACCACCGCTCGTTCGGGATAATGGAGTTGAATGAGGTCGTGGAGCACGCGGCCAGCCTGGGCACGGTCCTGCGGGAGTGGGGACGGATCGGGGTCATCGGGTTCGGGGGGCCGCCGGCGCACATCGCGCTGCTGCGCCGGCTCTGCGTCGATGACCGGGGGTGGCTCGACGGAGGCGAGTTCGAGGACGCGATCGCCGCGTGCAACCTGCTGCCGGGGCCCGCGTCGACCGAGCTCGCGATCTTCTGCGCGTGGCGGGTGCGCGGCCGGCTCGGCGCCGTGGTCGGCGGGCTGGCCTTCATCGTGCCCGGGCTGATCATCATCTTGGTCCTGGCGGCGCTGTTCCTGGCCGGCGCGCCGCCGCTGTGGGTCCGCGGCCTGGGCGCGGGGGCCGGCGCCGCCGTGGCCGCGGTAGCGGTGCAGGCCGCGTGGAGCCTGCTCGTGCCAAGCTGGAAGCGTGCGTCCGCGCGGGAGCCGGTCCGGGCCTCGCGCCTGCGCTGGGCGGGGTACCTGCTGGCCGGCGGGGCCGCTTCGGCCACGATCGGGCCCTGGCTCGTCCTGGTCCTGCTCGGCTGCGGCGGGTTCGAGCTCGCGCTGCGGGCGCGGCGCTGGCCTGCCTCGGTAACGGTGATCGCGCCGCTGTTCCCGGCCGCGCTCGGCGGCGGGATCCTGGCCTCGGTCGCGTGGGTGGCGTTCAAGGTGGGGGCGCTGTCGTTCGGCGGCGGATTCGTGATCATCCCGCTGATGCAGGCCGACGCGGTGGGGCACCACTGGATGACCAATGCCCAATTCCTGAACGCCGTAGCGCTGGGCCAGATCACCCCGGGCCCCGTCGTGCAGACGGTCGCCGCGGTGGGGTACGCCGCGGCGGGGCTGCCCGGCGGGCTGCTGGCCTCGGCGGTCGCGTTCTCGCCCTCGTTCGCCTTCGTGCTCGGCGGCGGGCGGTACTTCGCCAGGCTGCGGGACAACCGCTACGCGCAGTCGTTCCTCGACGGCGCCGGGCCCGCCGCGATCGGCGCCATCCTCGGCGCGGCCGTGCTGCTGGCCCGCGCGCTGACCGTGCCGTGGCAGTTCGCGGTGCTCGCCGGGGCGGCGGTGGTACTGCTCGGGCTGCGGCGCGGGGTGGTCCTGACCCTGCTCGGCGCCGCCGGGGTGGGCCTGGTCATCGCGCTGGCGGGAGGACCGCTGCCGCGGTAAGGGCCGCTGCCGCGGTAGCGGAAGCGGCGCAGCCTCAGGCTGTTCGCGACTACGAGTACCGAGGACATCGTCATCGCGGCGGCCGCGATGAGCGGGTTCAGGAAACCCAGGGCGGCCAGCGGCACGGCCGCCGCGTTGTAGCCGAACGCCCAGGCCAGGTTGCGCCTGATCGTCTTGCGGGTAGCGCGGGCGAGCGTGATCGCCTCGGGTACGACCTCCAGGTCGTCCCTGAGCAGGATCAGGTCGGCGGCGGCCAGCGCCACGTCGGTCCCCGTGCCGATGGCCAGGCCCAGATCGGCCGCGGCCAGCGCCGGGCCGTCGTTGGCCCCGTCGCCCACCATCGCCACCTTGTGCCCTCGCGCCTGCAGGCCCGCGATGACGCCGGCCTTGTCGGCGGGCAGGACCCCGGCCACCACGTCGTCGATGCCCACGGCCGCCGCGACGGCCCGCGCGGTCGCCTCGTTGTCCCCGGTCAGCAGGATCGGGCGCAGTCCGAGCCGGCGTACCCCGGCCACGGCCGCCCGGGCTGACGGCTTGATCGTGTCGGCCACGGCGAGCGCGCCCTGGACCCCGCCGTCCCAGGCGACCAGGACGGCGGTGCAGCCTTCGGCCTGCCACCTGGCGCACTGGCCGGACAGGCCGTCGGGGATGACGATCCCGCGCTCTTGCAGCAGCCGCTCGCGCCCGACGATGACGTCGCGGCCGTCCACGGTCCCGGACGCGCCCAGGCCGGGCAGCGCCAGGAAGCTCTCCACGGCAGGCAGCGGCCCGGGCTCGGCCGCCTCGGCCAGGGCCGCGGTGGCGATCGCCGTGGCGATCGGGTGCCCCGAGGCGTGTTCGACGGCACCCGCGTAACGGAGCAGCTCGCTGCGTCCGGTCTGCGGCGCGCTGGTCAGCGCGGTCACCGCCATCTGGCCGCTGGTGACGGTCCCGGTCTTGTCGAACACCACGGTGTCGACGACCCCGGAGGACTCCAGCGCCTGGTGCCCCTTGACGAACACGCCGAGCTGCGCGCCGCGCCCGCAGGCCGCGACCAGCGCGGCGGGAGTGGCCAGGCCCAGCGCGCACGGGCACGCGATGATCAGGACGGCGAGGCCCGCGCTGAACGCCTGCTCCGCGGCGCCGCCGGCCAGGAGCCAGCCGGCCAGGGTCAGCGCCGCGGCGGCGAGCACCAGCGGGACGAACACGCCAGAGACCCGGTCGGCCAGCCGCTGGATGGCGGCCTTTTCGGCCTGCGCCCGGCCGACCAGGGCGATCAGGTGAGCCAGCTGAGTGTCCTCCCCGACCGAGGTCGCCCGGACCACCAGGCGCCCGGACGTGGCGATGGTCCCCGCGACCACGGACTCGCCGGCGGCGACTTCGGCCGGGACGGGCTCACCGGTCATCATGCTCCGGTCTACGGCCGACTCGCCGCGCAGCACCTCGCCGTCCGCCGCGATCTTCTCCCCGGGCCGGACCACGAACACGTCCCCGCGCTCGAGCAAGCCCACGGGGACGCGCCGTTCGGTGCCGTCGGCCGCCAGGACACAGACGTCCTGGGCGGCCGCCGCGGCCAGCTCGCGCATGGCCTGCCCGGCCGATCGGCGGGCCCGGGCCTCGTAGAACCGCCCCGCGAGCAGGAACGTGGTCACCGCCGCCGCGACCTCGAGGTAGATGCCCCCGCCCGAGGCGTGCGCCAGCTCCTGGATCGGGCTCGCCCCGGACTTGCGGTCCAGGTGGAACATCGCGTACACCGACCACCCGCAGGCGGCGGCGACGCCCAGGGACACCAGCGTGTCCATCGAGCACGCGCCGTGCCTGGCGTTCTTGATGGCCGCTCGGTGGAACGGCCACGCGGCCCACAGCGCCACCGGCGCGGCCAGACAGACCAGGACCCACTGCCAGCCGGGGAACCGGTAGGCGGGATACAGCGACAGCGTGACGGACAGGTCGCTGAGCGGGACGAAGAAGATGAGCGCGAGCAGCAGCCGCCGGCGCAGGTAGGCGGCCTGGTCGTGGCCGTCGGGCCCGCCATCGTCCGCGTCGTCGGTGTCGTCGGCTCGTGCTCCCGCGGCCCCGGCGGGGATGATGACCTGCGCCGAGTACCCAGCGTCCACGACGGCCTCGACTAGTGTCTGCGCCGACACAGCCTGCGGCGCCGTGATGGTCGCGCGCTCGGTCGCGAAGTTGACGGAGGCGACGACCTCGCGGCCGACCGCGTTGAGCTTGTTCTCGACCCGCGCCGCGCAGCTAGCGCAGGTCATCCCGCGGATGGACAGCTCGATGGTCCGTCCGGCGGAGGCATCACCGGCCCGCGGCACCGCGACCACCTCGTGCATCTGACCCCGATTCCAGTCCTGCATCTTTCCCGCGCAAGGCCCGTCGCCGCCCGCTTACGTCACCGACCGTCACGACGATCCTCACAAATAGGGATAAATCCTTGCGCACGCTAACAGAGCAGTACCATAAGTGACTCCCCGGCTTGGCGGGTTCGGCCACATATGTCCTCTTGGAGCGGGCTTCTAACGTGATCCACTTCCAGAACTTCACTTACGGTGCCCTGAACCCGGTCCTGGCGTACCTGGCGTCGTGCGTCGGCTGCTTCGCCGGGCTCCGGTGCACCGCCCGGGCGCGCGCGGTCACGGGCGTGTCACGGGCCCGATGGCTGACCCTGGCGGCCCTGGCCATCGGGACGACGGGGATTTGGGTGATGCACTTCATCGCCATGCTCGGATTCACCATTTCCGGCCAGGCGATCAGGTACAACGTGCCCATCACCATCGTGTCCATGCTGCTCGCCGTGGTCGTGGTCGGGATCGGGGTCTTCATCGTCGGGTTCAGCCGTCCGGGTGCCTGGCCGCCGCTGCTGCTCGGCGGCGCGATCATCGGAATCGGCGTGGCCACCATGCACTACATGGGCATGGCCGCGATCCGGGTGCCCGACTCGCTGAGTTACAACCCGCTGCTGGTCGTGGTCTCGGTGGTGATCGCCGTGATCGCGGGCACCGCGGCGCTGTGGGCCGCGCTCCGGCTGGACAGCCTGTGGTCCGCCATCGTGGCGTCGCTGATCATGGGCGTCGCGGTCAGCAGCATGCACTACACGGGGATGGCGGCCCTGAGTGTCCACGCCGCCCCGGGCCTGGCGGTGAGCTACGCGCAGAGCGCCAGCGCGGAGGGCTTCCTGCTGCCGCTCATCCTCGGCCTGTCCTGCATTGGCTTCATCTTCTCGACCGTGGTATCCCTGTCGCCGACCGCGGCCGAGATGGTCGCGGAAGCCGAATTGATGCAGCGGATCGGCCAGGCCACGCAGCAGCAGCCCTATAGGCCGGCCGTGCAACAGACCTGGCCGGTCGACGGCGGGCAGCAGGGCCAGGCGCAGCCGGGGAGCCTGTTCCGCCCGAATCAGCCGGGCCGCCGACCGGACCAATAGCCGCCGGAGGCTCAGGCGGTGTCGATGCCGACCGCGTGCAGGCGGCCGGAGTTCTCGTCTTCCAGGGCCGAATAGGCGCCGGTCTCGGCGGAGTAGGGTTCACGGTCGCCGGCCAGCGTCACCGGGTCGACGTCGGCGCGGTAGACAAAGGTGGCGTTGCCCTGCAGGACCGGGAACCACTGCCCGTCGCGCGCCGCAAGCGACGCCGTGGCCATCCCGCCGGCGTTACGGACGACGACCTCGCGTTCGGGGTCGGCGCGGCCTAGGCGCGAGTAGACCGCACGGGCGGCCGCCATGCCCGAGCCGCAGGAGGCGGTGAGGCCCGCGCCGCGCTCGAAGGTCCTGACGAAGACCTCTTCCGGGGCCAGCGGGAGCAGGAGCGACAGGTTGGCCCCGGCGGGGAACCGCTCCGGGCGCGCCGCCACCTGCTCCCCCATCGCGACCAGGTCGGACTCGACGTACTTGTCGACCACCGCGACCAGGTGGGGGTTCGGGATGGTCACGGCGGTGAACGCCAGGGCCGGATCGAGCTCGGGCAGGGTGACCTCGACCGCCGGGCTCAGGCCCGCGACCACCGGGTGGGACGGGGCGAAGTCGACGGGGGGGTGCTCGAGCCGCACCTGCCGCACGCCGCCTGGCGTGGTCGGGCCGCGCCGGACGGTGTACTCGAGCGGACCGCTGCGGATCGTGGCGGTGTCCTGGCCGCGCAGGTCGAGGATGACCCGGCCCAGGCAGCGCATGCCGTTGCCGCAGAATTCGGCGGCCGAGCCGTCGGGGTTGAAAAACCAGGCCTGCGGGACCGGCAGGCCCGGGTCGTAGAAGTAGATCCCGTCGCCGCCGAACGGGCCCGTCCGGTCGCACAGGTGACGGACGAACGCGCGCAGGTCAGCGTCGGAGGCGAAGTCACGCGGCGTTCGGGCCATGAGAAAGATGTCGTTCTTGGACCCGTGCGCGTTCAGGATCTCGGCCATCGCATGTCAGCCTAGCCCAGCGGGCAGGCTGGACCTCTGCCTGCGCGTTCCGGGCCTGCGGTTCCGGGCCTGCGGTTCCGGGCCTGCGGTTCCGGGCCTGCGGTTCCGGCCGGGCCGCAGCTAAGCTGGCGCGGGCGTGCAGGCCGGGGCTGCGCCGGGCGTGGCGCCCGGGTCGCCGCCGGTCGGCGTCGGCCGCGTCGGATGCGTCGCGGGCCGGCCAGATCGCCGCCGGCACGTCGTCATCCCAGGCGCCGTCCGCCGTAGGCTTCCTCCCGCCGCGCCGGTGGGAGTCCCCGCGATGCGAACCCGTTAGTCCCAGAAAACCCATTAGTCCCATGTGCCCCACCAGCCCCAAGTTGCCCGTTAACACAGTTGAACTCGTTGTCCCCTGATGATTTGCCGCCCGCGACCGAGCCGTTAACTACGTGAAACCCGTTGGACCCGACGACCACCGCCGGGGCGAACGCCGGGTAGGTGGAAAAGCGCATGCCGTCGGCGTAGTTCCGCAACGCGACCCGGGCCCAGTCGAGCATGTTCGTCGGCAGGTCGCCTACCGGGAACCAGCGCACGTCGGCCGAGGCCGGCTGGCCGGTCCAGCCGGAGACGGACAGGAAGAACGCGATGCGCCCGCCGCCGGACACGTCGTGCATCACGTGAGCGAGCGACACGTTCTCGGCGCCGATGACGACGCCGGCTTCGCTGGCCACCCGGATGGCCGTCTCGACG
The DNA here is from genome assembly GCA_963795795.1 of uncultured Actinomycetes bacterium. Classification (GTDB taxonomy): domain Bacteria; phylum Actinomycetota; class Actinomycetes; order Streptosporangiales; family Streptosporangiaceae; genus Palsa-504. The sequence goes on from CAWCJS010000024.1 coordinate 208,532, forward strand.
ATCGTCTCCCGGTCGGTGAGCTGGCCGGACGGCGGCTCGTACGCGCCGTCGCCGTAGCCGGTGTTGGCCCGCTCCCGCAGCAGGATGCGCCCGTTCCTCGCCAGCACCAGGATGACGTCCACGACGACCCGGCGACGATGCATTACGTCGGCAGCTATCGAAGTGTCGCCGGTGATGCCCATAGTGATCGCCTCGCCGCCGCCGTGCCCACCCCACTCCTGGGCCCCACTACCCAGGAGAGAGCACGGTATCGCCGGGGCCTTGTGGATCGCCATGTGCACAAGGGCGGCGAACCTGTGGACCGGAGCCGGGAATCGGCGCGGGGGCTGTGGACACCCCGGCGTGCGGACCTTGGCCTGCCTGGCTGCGCAGGCTGTGGATAACCCGGCGCTCATGTGGACGGCCGGACTGAAGATTAGCTGAAAATTGCCCTTGCAGCTGCGATGATTTCCCGGCTCGGGGATCGTCGTTACGGCAGAAGGGAGCACCGATGACACGGATACGAGTCCTGGCCGGGACGCGCAAGGGGGCGTTCGTCCTGACCTCGGACGCGAGCCGGGCGAAGTGGGAGGTCAGCGGCCCGCACTTCGGTGGCTGGGAGATCTATCACCTGAAGGGCTCGCCGGCCGACCCGGACCGGATCTACGCCTCGCAGAACACCGGCTGGTTCGGGCAGCTCATCCAGCGCTCCGACGACGGCGGCGCCACCTGGCAGCCGGTCGGGAACGAGTTCACCTACGCGACGGACCCCGGCACGCACCTGTGGTACGACGGGACCCCGCGGCCGTGGGAGTTCAAGCGGGTCTGGCACCTCGAGCCCTCGCTGACCGACCCGGACGAGGTCTACGCGGGCGCGGAGGACGCGGGCCTGTTCAGGTCCCGCGACGGGGGGGCGACCTGGACGGAGCTGACCGGGCTGCGCACGCACTCCTCAGGCCCGGGCTGGCAGCCGGGCGCGGGCGGGCTGTGCCTGCACACGATCATCCTGGACCCGGCACACGCCGGGCGGATGTTCGCGGCGATCTCGGCGGCGGGGACGTTCCGCAGCGACGACCACGGGGAGACCTGGCGGCCGGTCAACCGCGGCCTGCACGATGAGGGGACCCTGCCCGAGGAGGAGCCCGAGGTCGGCTTCTGCGTGCATCACGTCGAGATGCACCCGACGCGCCCCGACACGCTGTTCATGCAGAAGCACTGGGACGTGATGCGCAGCGACGACGCGGGCGAGACGTGGCGGGAGGTCAGCGGCAACCTGCCCAGCGACTTCGGCTTCCCGATCGGCGTGCACGCACACGAGCCCGAGACCATCTACGTGGTCCCGATCACCAGCGATTCCCTGCATTTCCCGCCGGACGGGCGGTTGCGGGTATACCGCAGCCGGACCGGTGGCGACGAGTGGGAGCCGCTCACCCGCGGGCTCCCACAAGAGCACTGCTACGTCAATGTGTACCGGGACGCGATGGCGGTGGACTCGCTCGAGGAGTGCGGCGTGTACTTCGGGACCACGGGCGGGCAGGTCTACGCGTCCGCGGACGCGGGCGACACCTGGGAGGCCATCACCCGCGACCTGCCGGCGGTGTTGTCCGTGGAAGTCCAGACGCTGGCATGACCACGGTCCGGGTCGTTCTGCCGGCGCACCTGAAGAACCTGGCTCGCGTGCGGGGCGAGGTCATGCTCAACCTCGGGGGCGAGCATGATCCCGCCGGAGTGACGCGCCAGGCGCTGCTCGACGCGCTGGAGGCCGCCTACCCGGTGCTGCGCGGGACGATCCGCGACCACGTGACCGGGAAGCGGCGCGCGTTCGTCCGGTTCTACGCCTGCCAGCAGGACCTGTCCAACGAGTCGGCGGATGTGCCGCTCCCGGCGGCGGTCGTGGCCGGGAGCGAGCCGTTCCTCATCGTCGGCGCGATGGCCGGCGGCTAGCAGTAGTGAGCTCCCTGGCGGGCCAGGGAGCTCACGGGTCCGGCGGCACTCCGGGTTAGAGGTTGGACTGCGCTCAGAAGTGCCCGGTCCCGGAGGCGTAGTGGGCTCGTAGTGGGAGCCGTAATGGGCGGCCAGGTGCGCGCCGCCCACCGGGGAGGTCATCAGCACGGCCGCGGCCGCCGCTGCGGCCGCCAGGGACGCGACCACCCGGCGGGCCTTCGGGCGGGCCGGCGTGCTGGTCAGCTCGCGGCGGTCCTGGGTGTCGAAGTCTGCGGTGATCCCCGGGCTGGTGAACATGACCTTCTCCTAGGTGCTCCGACCTGCTCGGGCCGGTCCCGGCGGTCACCACTACCGTGCCTGGTCCTGGCCGGGCCGCGGCAGAGAGCAAACGACCCATTTCCTCGGCAGGGTCAAATGACCCACAGCTGGGCCGTGGCCCGGCTAGACCAGGCCCACCTGGAGGGCCAGGCGGGTCAGGTCGGCGCGGCGTCGGCAGCCGGTCTTGTCGCGGATCCGGTCCAGATGGGTGCCCACGGTGCGGATGCTGATGAACAGCTGCCCGGCGATCTGCGCGTTGGTGCGCCCCTGGGCGACCAGGGTGACCAGTTCCCGCTCACGGACGCTGAGGGCGGGCGAGGTCTCCGACGGAGCCTGCGGTTCCGGCGGGTCCTCGGTCACCAGCAGCGCGGCGTACTCGGCGGCAGCGCCTGCCCCCATGGCCGCGCCACGCCGCTCGGCCGCGCGGGTGCGCTCCGGGCCTAGAGCCTCCCGGGCCTGGCGCAGGGGCTCCTCGCGCCTGCGGGTGTCGTTAGGCGGGTCGAGCACGCCGGCGTCCTGCCGGAGCGCGGCCAGGGCGGACCAGGTGGTGAGGGCATCGGCCCAGCGCTTCGCCCGCGTGCAGATGAGCCCGCACAGGTCCAGGCAGTCGAGGAGGCATACGAGGTCGCTGACCAGTCCCGCGAGTTCGAGTTGCTCGCGCAGATGGGCCTTGGCCTCCGGTATCCGGCCGGCCAGCAGGTCCAGCTCAGCCATCAAGATCAGGGCAGTGCACTGTTCGTACACGGTGCCCGCCTGGCGGGCCAGGTCCAGGGCGCGGGCGCAGGTCTGCTCGGCTTCCTCGAGCTCATCCGTCGCGATCAGGGCGATCGTCAAGCCACCGATGCACCCCCGGACCAGGCTGCCGGGAAGGCGGGCTGGATCGATCCGCTGGGCCTGCCGCAACCAGCCCAGGGCCTCCTCCGGCTCACCTCCGTAATGGGCTGTCGCGGCGAGCCAGTACAGCGCCCGGGCCTGGCCGGCCGGATAGCCGATCTGCCTGGCCAGCGCCAGGGCGCGGCGGGCGTCGTCGGCCGCTTCCGGCACCCGGCCGAGGTTGGCCAGGGATCCCGCCCGCTTGGCCAGGACCTGGGCCAGCAGCGGCGACGGCGGGCCGTCGGCCAGCGCGTCCAGGGCCGAGGTGAAATAGCCCAGGTCCACCTCCGGGCCAGAGATACTGGACAGGTCGCCGAGCCGCATCTGGGCCTCGCACCACGCCATTCCGCCCGGCGCGGCGGGCTCCGCGGCCCTGGCCAGCCAGGCGTGCCCAGCCGCGTACCGGCCGCGGAGTATCCACCAGCGCGCCAGCGCCAGGGCCAGGACCAAGGCCAGGTCTGGGTCGTGCTCCAGGGCCCAGGCCAGGCCCTGGTGGACGGTGGCGTCCTCGGCGTCCAGCCAGGCGGCGGCCGCCAGCTCACCGGTACTCGTCTCCAGCCCGGCCGCGGCCTGCTCGGCGACCACCAGGGCGTACGCGGCCAGCCGGGCGGCCGCCTCGGGTTGCTCCCCGGTCTCGGTGAGGCGTTCTCCGGCGTAGGCGCGGAGGGTCTCCAGCATCAGGTAGCGGGCCCGCCCGTCCGGTCCGGGGCTCGGCGGGGCGAGCATCGAGCAGTCGACCAGGCGCAACACGGCAGATCCGGCGTCGGCGCCGGCCACGGCCTCGGCCGCCTCCAGGCTGAACGGGCCCGGAAAGGCCCCAAGGAAGCGGAACACCCGCTGCTCCTGCTCGGTGAGCAGCCGGTAGCTCCAGTCCGCCGCCGCGGTCATGGACCGGTGGCGGTCCGCGGTCATCCGGTGCCCTGCGCCCAGCAGCCGGAGTCCGTCGTCGAGGCGGTCCAGGACCCCCGCCGCGCCTAGCGCCTCCACCCGCGCCGCAGCCAGTTCGATGGCCAGCGGCATCCCGTCCAGGCGCGCGACCAGCCTGGCCACCACCGGGGCGGACTCACCGCTCACGGTGAAGTGCGCGTCGACCAGGCGGGCCCGCTCGACGAACAGCGCGACGGCGTCCGATTCCGCGGGGCTGACCGACCCGCCGGGGGCCGGCAGGCCCAGCGGCGGCAGGCGGTAGCGGGCCTCTCCGGGCACGCCCAGCGGCTCGCGGCTGGTGGCCAGGATCCGCAGGTCGTCAGCGGCGGGCAGCAAGCGCTCGCACAACTCCGCCACCGCGGCCAGGACGTGCTCGCAGTTGTCGAGGATCAGCAGTAGCTGCTGCCGAGCCAGCGCCGTGACCAGCGCATCCGTTACCGCCGCGCCGGGAACCTGGTAGACGCCCAGGGCCGAGCAGACCGCCGCTGGGACCAGCGCCGGGTCTGATCCACTGGCCAGCTCAGCCAACCAGACCCCGTCGGCGAACCGGCCGACCGTACGCCGCGCCACCTGTTCGGCCACGCGGGTCTTGCCCACCCCGCCGGGCCCTGTAACCGTCACGAGCCGGTGTTCCGCCAGCATGACAGCCAGCTCGGCCACCTCGGCCGTGCGGCCGACAAAGCTGGTCAGAGCCGCGCCGAAGCCGTGCACGCCGCCTCGGGGCGCACCGGGATCTTCCCGCGTCACGTCGGTAGCCTAGCTCGGCTTGCCGCGACGTCTAGGGTGAGCCCATGAGCGACGTGGACTGGACGGCCCAGCTGGCCGAGCAGCTGGACTGGCACTGGCGATCGCAGTTGCGGCCCAGGCTGGACGGGCTGAGCGACACGGAGTACCGGTGGGAACCGGTGGCCGGAGCGTGGGGCGGACGAGCGGCGGTAACTCGTTCCTGGGGGCGTGTCGGGAGAGGGCGCGGCCGGGGCATGGCTCGTGTGGCAGGATGGCGGCGCAGCCGCGCCGTTGTAATGGAGCCGTCATGTACACCAAGATCCAGGTCGTGATCGACGCCGCCGAGCCGGAGAAGCTGGCCGAATTCTGGGGGCTGGCGCTGGGCTACGTCGTCGAGCCGCCGCCGGAGGGGTTCGAGAGCTGGGAACAATTCGCCGGGTCGATCGGGATACCGGAGAGCGAGTTCGGCGAGGTGGCCTCGCGGGTCGACCCGGCGGGCGAGGGACCGCGGCTGTACTTCCAGCGCGTGCCCGAACCTAAGACGGCCAAGAACCGCGTCCACCTCGACGTGCGGGTGGCCGGGCGCGAGGTCCGCGGCGAAGCCCGCAAGCGGCTGGTAAGCGAGCACGTGGAGCGGCTGGTCCAGGCCGGCGCGACGCTGGCCTGGCGGAGCGACAACGTCCGCGGCAGCTCCGTCACGCTGTACGACCCGGAGGGCAATGAGTTCTGTGTGACCTGATTACGGGAGCTGGGGCCGGTGGGATTCATGTCGTTTACCCGGCATCTGGCCGTTTCGCCAGGTATAACCGAGGGCGTGAAGCCTGTCAGATTTGCCATGGGCGCCGCGGTGCTGCTCAGCGTGGGCGTGCTGTCCGCCTGCACCGGCGCCAGCACCTCAACGTCGACGACCCCGGCGAGCAACTCAACCGGCCCGATCGTCATCGGCGCGTCACTGTCGCTGAGCGCCGGACCCGCCGACAACCCGGACCCCTTCCAGGCGGACGGCCTGGCGTTCGACGCTGGGTACAAGCTGTGGCAGAAGGACGTGAACGCGCACGGCGGCCTGCTCGGCCGGCAGGTCGTGCTGATAATCCTCAACGATGGCGGCTTGCCGAATCAGGTGGTCACCAACTACCAGATCCTGTTCGGCAAGGACCACGTGGACCTGGCCTTCGGGCCGTTCTCCTCGCTCCTGTCCGGGCCGGCCTCGGCCGTGGCGGCCCGGTACGGCTACGCGTTCGTGGAAGGAGCGGGTGGCGCGCCGTCGGTCTTCGACACCGTGTCCAACCAGGCCGACCGCAACACGTTCGACGTGAGCCTGCCGATCGCGGACGAGATGGTCCCGTTCGTGCACTGGATCGCCAGCCTGCCGGCGAACGAGCGGCCGAAGACCGCGGCCTACCCGATGGCCCAGGACCCGTTCGCCGACCCGCCGGTCGAGCTAGCCGAGACGCTGCTGACGAACCTCAACATCAAGACCGTGTACTCGAACACCTTTACGGAAGTACAGTCGGCCTATACCGCGCCCGCCGAGGCGGTCGCCGCATCAGGCGCGCAACTGGTGGTGCTCGGGTCCACCGACGTGCCCACCGTCCAGACCTTCATGCAGGTGTTCCAGCAGCAGCACTACACGCCCAAATTCTTCATCGCGGCATCCGGGCCGGACCAGGGTGCCGCGTTCGTCACGGCGGTCGGTCAGGGCAACGAGAACGGGATGATGGTGCCCAACGGCTGGTACCCCGGCTACAACAACGCGGCCAGCCAGCAGATGGTGAGCGAGTACCTGACCCTGCACGGCGGCACCGCGTCCGGCATCAACGCCGACGTCGCGGAGGCCTACTCGGTGGGCCAGATCATGGCGCAGGCGGTCACTGGCACCCATAGCACTGACAACGCCAAGATCATCGCCTTCCTGCACAGCGGCGTCACGCTGAACAGCGTCCAGGGTCCGGTGAGGTTCGACGCGCTGGGTGAGAACGGAGCCGCGGCGGCGTTCGTCTTCCAGTGGCAGCAGGGCAAGTTCGTCCAGGTCCTGCCGAGCATCGGCGGCTCGACGGTGATCAACAAGGCGCCCTGGGTCAACGCGCCCACGACATCCTCGACCTCCCCGCCGGCCTGATCCTGATGGGAGGAGGGTGGCCGGGGCCTGGCCGACGGGCTCGGGCGTGGTTGGCCAGCGGGTCGCGGTGTGGTCGGCCAGCGGGCTCGGACGCGGTCGGCCGACAGGCCCGGCGTGGTCTGATTTGTACCTTTATCACCGCATGATCATTTGCCGGATATTTGGCCTCCTGTCCTACTACAGTTACGGCATCCCCACACTGGTGCGGCCTGGGGCATTAGTTATGAGTGGGTTATTCGTGGGTCAGTTGCGTCGGTTGAGGACATCAGCGATGGGGAACCACAGAGTGGGGAGCGGGGCAGCGCGCGCCGATAATGCCACCGGTAAGGCCGGCCAGTACGGCGCCGAGCCAACGACCTCGCGATTCACCAGCCGTGGGGCGATGAGGATGCGGAACTGGCCGGTGTCCACGCGGCTGATCGCCGTGATCGTGCTGGCCCTGCTCATGGGCCTGGTCTTCGGTGGCCTGCAGATCGCGTCGGCGGCGGACAGCGCCTCTCAATTCGGCGGCGTGTCGCAGCTCGCCGTCCTGGGGCAGCAGGTCACCGGCCTGACGCAAGCCCTCGAGGACGAACGCGACAGGACGACCGGGCTCCTGCCCATCGCCAGCGTCAGCGACCTGAACGGCGTGTACGCCGCGACCAACGCCGCGGCGGCCAGGGTCCAGTCGCTGGCCGCCGGGATCGGCGGCTCCTTCCCGGCCAACATCCAGGCCCGGGTGGCCACGGTGATCTCCGATATCAAGAGCCTCCACGCGCTGCGCATCTCGGCCCAGGCCAGCGAGTCCGCGCTCGCCGTAATCGTCGACTACGGCGTCCCCATCACCGACATGATCGCCCTGAACGACCAGATCGCGCAGGGCACGTCCGACGCCTCTTTGGTCAACGACGTCCAGACGCTCGACTCGCTGTCCCTGACCAAAGACCAGGCCGCGCAGCAGCGCGGAATCTTGTACAACGCGTTCAACCAGCAGATCTTCGCCGACGGCGAGCTGCAGGCCCTGCAGACCGCCGAGTCCGAAGAGCTCACCGACCTGACGGCGTTCGACACCACGGCCACGCCGGCCGAGCAGAGCACGTACAACAACTTCGTGAACAACGTGTACGGGACCGCGGTGAACCAGGCCCAGAACATCGAGCTCTACGTCGTGAGCACCGGTGTCCCGGATATCGGCGCGGGCGCCCTGAACATCAGCGCGGGCGACGCGCCCGCGGTGTGGTACTCGGCTCAGTCGGCCAAGGTCAACGCCATGCAGCAGACCGAGCTGGAGGTAGCGAGGAACATCGTCGCGCGAGCCCAGTCGCTGCAGCGGAGCGCGGAGAGCTCGGCGCTGGTCACCGCCATCGTGACCGCGATCATCTTGCTCCTGGTCCTGCTGGCCACGGTCGTCGTGGCCCGGTCCCTGGTCGGTCCGCTGCGCAGGCTGCGGGAAGGCGCGCTCAACGTCGCCACGGTGGAACTGCCTGAACGGGTCCGGCTGCTGGGCGAGGCCCAGGATCCGGCCATCAGCCTGGCGGTGGCGCCGATCGATGTGCTGTCCACCGACGAGATCGGCCAGGTCGCCCGCGCGTTCGACCAGGTCCACTCGGAGGCGGTGCGGCTGGCCAGCAACGAAGCAGGCCTGCGGAACAGCCTCAACGCGATGTTCGTCAACCTGTCCCGGCGCAGCCAGTCCCTGATCGAGCGCCTGGTGCGCATGATTGACTCCCTCGAGCAGAACGAGGGTGACCCGGAGCGGCTGTCCAACCTGTTCGCGATGGACCACCTGGTCACCCGAATGCGCCGGAACTCGGAGAACCTGCTCCTGCTGGCCGGGCACGACAGCGCGCGCAAGTGGAGCGACCCCGTTTCGCTGGCGGACGTGGCCCGGGCCGCGGTCTCGGAGATCGAGCACTACAGCCGGGTATCGCTGAAGGTCCAGCCGGGCATCGCGGTCACCGGGCCGGCGGTCTCCGACGTGGTGCACCTGCTGGCTGAGGTGATCGAGAACGCCACGATCTTCTCCGCCAAGGACACCCCGGTACACGTGGCCACGCAGGAACCGACCAGCGGCGGCGTGCTAATCGAGGTCAGCGACAGCGGGGTCGGCATTCCCGACGCCCGGCTGTCCGAGATCAACTGGCGGCTGGACAACCCGCCCGTCATCGACGTCTCGGTCTCGCGGCACATGGGCCTGTTCGCCGTGGCCCACCTGGCCGAACGGCACGGGGTGCGGGTCCGGCTGCGGCCCCGGTCCCCGCACGGTCTGAGCGCTCTGGTCTGGCTCCCGGACACCATTACCGAGCGGGAGGCCAACCTGCACGGCCCGCGGTCGCGGACCCCCGCCAATCAGCAAGGCTTCCAGGGCCGGGGCATTACGGGCGGCCACGGCGCGCCCGCGCGCCCGTTCGCGGACGCCCAGCCCACACGCCCGTTCGCGGACGCCCAGCTCACACGCCCGTTCGCGGACAACATCCGGTCCGCGCGCCCGTTCGCGGACGCCCAGCCCACACGCCCGTTGGCGGACGCCCAGCTCACACGCCCGTTCGCGGACAACATCCGGTCCGCGCGCCCGTTCGCGGACGCCCAGCCTGCGAGCCACCGGCGCGAGGTCGTGGTGCCCGAGCCTGCCGTTACCGGCGCGCGTGAGACGGCGCCGGCCGCGGCGGCGACGTCGGACTGGTTCCGCAGCCGCACGTCGCTGGATGCGGAGGCTGGCAACGGCTCGTCGGGACCGGCCTCGGCGCCGGCCGTGGCCCCGACCGCGAGTCCGGCCACGGCCACGGCCGCGCAGCCGATCGGGGCCGATGGGCGCGGAGGGTCCGGGACCGATGGACGCGGGGCGTCCGGGACCGATGGGCGCGGTGGGTTCGGGACCGATGGGCGCGGGGGGGCCGGGACCGGGACCGATGGCTGGGCGATCGGCAAGCACGCGGCCCAGATCATCGCGGAGCCGGTCCGCGGCGACTTTACAGCCGCGGGGCTGCCCACGCGCGTCCCGCGGGCGAACCTCATCCCCGGTTCCGCGGTGGGCAGCGGCGTGCCCGATGGCGGGGCTACCGGCCGTCCGGGATCCGCGCCCGGATCACGGGCCCCGACGACACCGCGGGCGCCGCGGTCACCTGACGTGGCTCGCAGCCGCCTGAGCGGGTTCCAGCACGGGGCACGCCGCGCCAAGGGCGTGAGCCCCGGCGCCCCCGACTCCGGAGAGGAGCCGACCGATGAGTTACGCGTACCGCCAGGACCTGAACTGGCTCGTCACCGACTTCACCACGCGAGTCCCGGATGTGGCACACGCGGCCGTGGTGTCTGCGGACGGAGTGCCGCTGGCGCTGTCGGACCGCATCCCCACGGCTTTCGCCGGCCAGCTCGCGGCCATCACCTCGGGACTGACCAGCCTGATGCAGGGCGCGGCGCGGCTGTTCGAGGCCGGCCGGGCCATCCAGGCCCTCGTGGAGATGGAAGGCGGGCTGATGCTCGTCATGGCCATCAGCGACGGGTCCAGCCTGACCGTCCTGACCGCTCCGGAGTGCGACACGGACCTAGTGGCCTACGAGATGACGCGGCTGGTCGAGGCGGTCGGCGACGTGCTGACGCCTGCCGCTCGCGCCCCGCAGGGAGCGTTAAGGAGGACCGACGTAGGCGTCTAGTTCGGACCACTGGGCGACATCGATGTCGTGCGTGACGAAAACCCTGGCGGCGACCGCCGCGGCCTAGCGTTTCCGGCCGACTCCTCCGAACATCGCCACCTCATCGGGCTCGCCATGGGAAGGGTCTTCGGGACGCCACCGCGAGCATGACACCACCCCCGGCTCCAGCAGGTCCAGCCCGTCGAAGAAGCGGGTGATCTGGCTCGCGGTGCGCTGGGTCAGCTTCGGTGTCCCGTGCTCGTTCCAGAACGCGACGGCGGCGTCCATCTCTCCCGTCGCTGGGCTGGTGACGGTGTGGGACAGGACCAGGTGACTGCCGGAGGGGACGGCATCCACCAGGCCGCGCACGATGCCGTAGGCATCCTCGTCATCGTTGATGAAGATCACCACCCCGAGCAGCGTCAGGGCGACCGGCTGGGTGAAGTCCAGCGTGTGCGCTGCTTCGGCGAGGATGGCTCCGGGGTCGCGCAGGTCGGCGTCGATGTAGGCGGTCGCGCCCTCGGGCTTGCTGGTGAGCAGGGCCCGCGCGTGCACGAGAACCAGCGGGTCGTTGTCGACGTAGACGATGCGTGATTCCGGCGCGACCGACTGGGCGACCTGGTGAGTGTTGTTGGTGGTTGGCAGGCCGGTGCCGATGTCCAGGAACTGGCGGATCCCCGCCTCTTCGGCCAGGTACCTGACCGCGCGGGCCAGGAACGCCCGGTCAGCGCGGGCGTAGTCGCCGATGCCGGGGTGGATCTGGCGGATCTGGTCGCCGACCGCGCGGTCGACCGGGTAGTTGTCCTTGCCGCCCAGCCAGTAATTCCAGATCCGGGCCGTGTGCGCAATCGCCGTGTCGATCTTTGGCTTCTGGCTGGACACGGACTGACTGTCGGTCAATTGGGTAGCTCCTCCGGACAACATTGCTTCGATGGATGCCTACGGGCAGGCCTAACTCAGGGTTGTCGCAGTAGCGTTCTGATCATATTCCTGCTGGCGGTGCCGGTTTTGGCCTGTACGGCCAGCTGGTCCATGACCGTCAGGTAGTTGCTGACCTCTTCGGGCTGGTCGAGGTAGACGGCGCTGTTGAGCTGTTCGAGGTAGACCAGATCGGGCAGGTCCGGCTCGGGGAACCGCAGGATGCTGAACGGGCCGCCGGCCGCGGCGTGCGGGCCGGCGTCGAACGGGACGATCTGCAGCGTGACGTTGGGCAGCTCGGTGACCTCCAGCAGGTGCTCAAGCTGGGCGCGCATCACCTTCGGGCCGCCCGGGGACCGGCGCAGGACGGCTTCGTCAAGCACAACCCATAGCTCCGGCGCTCCGAACTGGGTAAGCAGCCCCTGGCGCCCCATCCGCAGGCTCACCCGGCGGTCGATCTCCTCCGCCGGTGCATGGGCGTTGCCGATCAGGATCACCGCCCGAGCGTAATCTTCGGTCTGCAGCAGGCCCTGGACGAACTGCACCTCATAGCTGCGGATGACCGACGCGGCCTTTTCCAGCCCGATATAGGACTCGAACCACCGGGGCAGGACGTCGCTGTACTGCTGCCACCAGCCCGGGGCACTGGCCTGGCGGACGATCTCCAGCAGTTCCTCGCGCTCCGCCGGGTCGGTTACCCCGTACAGGCTCAGCAAGTCGGCCACATCGCGTTGCTTGGCCGCGGTCCGGCCACGCTCTAGCCTGCTGATCTTAGACGGCGTGGCCCGGATCGACTCGGCAGCCTCCGCGGACGTGATGTGACTGGCTTCCCGCAGCCGACGCAGTTGCGTGCCCAGCGCGATGCGTAGCGCCGCCGGCCCCCGATGCGGGCCGTCCATCGCCCAACCAGCCGCGGCGCGAGCCGGGGCGGGGTCGCGTGCCTGATCCGAGTTCACGGTTGCTCCACGGGCCGTAGCCGACGCAGGCGAACCCGCCAAGTATGCCACTGCCCGGCCGCCGTTGCCCAACGCGCCCGACTATTGCCCAGCGCGCCCGATAAGCGCATGAGGTAGTCGAACTGGCCGTCCTTGACGCCCCGGATGAACGCGATCATCTCGGCGGCGGTGTAAACCAGCGCCGGGCCGCCGGGATGACGCGAATCACGCACCGCGATCACCCCACCGGGGAGCCCGGCCACCTCCACGCAGTTCCCGTTCGGGTTACTGAAGCGGCTCTTGCGCCACGCGACCCCCCGAAGTGCGGAAGCGGGCATTCCGCTGCTGACCTGAACCATGAGCTCCTCTCCTTCGCTGCGCACCGATCCGGCCAGCCGGAGCGGCAGGTACGGGCCCGCTCCGACGGCGGCACCCGATCGGATGCATTTGCATCTGCCATTGCAACAGAACGTTTGTGCCAATGTTATCGCGATCGCACTTGCGTCCGTAGTGGCGTGGCGTGGAAGATGGGCTTAACCGTGCAAACCGTTGCATACTACGGAGACTCGATGCCACACGTCCCATGCCGCTGCACAGGCGTGGGGTGATCTGAATGGTCGCCGACCCTATCCGCAGAACCCGTACGCGTGGTTTCGACGCCAGGGTGGCGGCGCCGGCCAGGGTGTATGACTACTGGCTGGGCGGCAAGGACAACTTCGCGGCGGACCGGATCGCCGGCGAAGCGGCGATCGACGCCTATCCCGCGATCCGCTTCTCCGCGCGGGCTAACCGGGCGTTCCTGATGCGGACCGTGAGCTACCTCGCCAGCGAGCAGGGCATCCGCCAGTTCCTCGACATCGGCGCCGGGCTGCCGACGACGTGCAACACCCACGAGGTCGCTCAGGCCATCGCGCCCGCCAGCCGGATCGTCTACGTGGACAACGACCCGATGGTGCTGTGTCATGCCCGAGCACTGCTGACCAGCACGCCCGAGGGGATCACCGCATACGTGGACGCCGACCTGCGTGAGGTCGCCGCGGTCCTCACCCAGGCCGCCGAGGCCCTCGACTTCACCCGGCCGGTCGCCATCATTCTGCTGGCCGTCCTCGATCACATCCCCGACCTGGACCAGGCCCGGCGTATCGTAGCCAGCCTGATGGCCGCGGCACCGCCAGGGAGTTTCCTGGTAATTTCCCACGCGGCTAGCGATATCGATCCCGCCGAAACGGCCGAGATGATCGGCCGCCTGAATGAGCACCTAGCCGAGGGCAACTTCATCGGGCGCCCGCGCGACGTGGTCGCGCGGTTCTTCGACGGCCTGGAACTGGTGGAGCCGGGCGTGGTCAAGGTCACCCAGTGGCAACCGCGGTCATCGATGGAGGCCCGAGGACCGGCCGTCCTGTGGGGCGGCGTGGCCCGGAAAGCCCCGGAGCCTTAGGACCGCTACCGGGCGACCGCCTGGCGGACGTAGGCGTCGAGGCCGGTCAGGTAGCGGTCGCGGTCGGCGGGGCTGAGCCACGCGATCTCGAAGGAGTTGCGGGCCAGCTGGGCCACCTCGACCGTGGTGAGGCCGACGGCTTCGGCGACGGCGATCAGGTTCTGGTTCATGTAGGCGTCGAAGTACGCCGGGTCGTCGGAGTTCACGGTGGCCCGCAGCGACCGGTCCAGCATGACCTTGAGCTCGGCCGCCTTCAGGCCGTCGGTCACGAAGCGATTGGAGACCGGGCACACGGTCAGGCCGATGCCGTCCCGGCCGAGCCTGGCCACGAGCGCGTCATCCTCCAGGCAGTTGACGCCGTGGTCGATCCGCTCGACGCCGATGTCATCCAGGGCCTGCCAGATGTGGCCGACCGCGTTGGCCTGGTCCACGTCGCAGTGCATGGTGAGCCGGTAGCCCTCGGCGCGGGCCCGGTCGAAGACATCCTTGAACTTCACCGGCGGGTTGTCCCGCTCATCCGAGTCGAGCCCAACCCCGATGATCAGGTCCCGGTACGCCAGGGACTGCTCGAGGGTCGCCATCGCGGAGTCCGCAGACATGTCCCGCAGGAAGCACATAATGAGCTGGACGCGCAGGCCGAGGTCGGCCTGGGCGTCCAGCCGCGCCCGGTGCAGCCCGCCGATGACGGTCTCGAAGCCGACCCCGCGGCTGGTGTGCGCCTGCGGATCGAAGAAGATCTCGGCGTACACGACGTTCTGGGCGCTGGCCTTGCGGAAGTAGGCCATGGCCAGGTCGTAGAAGTCCTGCTCGACCAGCAGCACGGACATGCTTTCGTAGTACCCGACCAGGAACGACGTCAGGTCGGTGAAGGCGTAGGCGGCCCGCGACTCCTCCGCGGAGGCATACGGCAGGTTGACGTGGTTGCGCGCGGCGAGGTCGAACTTGAGCTCGGGCTCCAGGGTGCCCTCGATGTGCAGGTGCAGCTCGGCCTTTGGCATGCCGTCGATGAAGGTCCCGATATCGCTCATCGCGCTGTCCGCCCATCCAATCCGTCGTGGGTCATCTGGTGCCGGCCAGCGCGCCGCGCATCGGGCTGACGACGCCCAGGCTAACGCGATCAACCAGGCCGATATCGGCCACAGCATAGTCCGGTATCGCCGTCACCGACAGAAAGATCATGCGCATGTACGGCGAGGGGAACCGGCAGCTCAGCTGGGTCATGCGTCGGTGACCTGGGCCGCTTCCTGCCGCACGCTGCGCCCGGCGAGCAGCCAGTAGACCAGGGCGCCGACCACCATGCCGATGGCCCAGCTGAAGTCACCGCCGTGCAGGCCGGGGAAGTGGTTGGACAGCGGCCCGGTGTAGGACGGGACCGCGAACGCCGCGTTGATCCACATCAGCGCCGCGACCATGCCGATCACCTGGGCGATGACGGCCGGCCAGTGGATGCCGCCGGCGCGCCAGTAGATCCCGTCGCGCGCGGACTGAAGCGAGAGTGAGTGATAGTCGCGGCGGCGCAGCAGGTAGTCCGTGATCAGGATGCCGAACCACGGGGCCAGCCAGACCACGATGTAGAGCAGGAACCCGGCGAAGTCGGCGTAGAAGTTCCCGTGGAACAAGATGATCCCGGTGACGATGGCGCACACCACCGTGTCGATGATGACCGCGCCCCACCGCGGGATCGGCAGGCCCAGCGCCTGGAGCGTGACGCCCGAGGAGTACATGTCGATGGTGTTGATGGCCAGCAGCTGGAAGATGGCGAAGATCAGGAACGGGGTCACGAACCAGCTCGGGAAGGACTGCGGCACGCCGAGCTGGGCGATGCCGACCGTCTTGGTGGTGATCGAGTAGGCGAAGACGCCGAGCAGTTCCAGGACGATCGACGGGATCCCGGCGCCCAGCGTGGCGGACCAGAAGGTCCGGGACCCCGCGGTGTCGCGCGGCAGGTAGCGCGAGTAGTCGTTGCCGTTTCCCGTCCAGCCCAGGCCGCCGGTGGAGATGATCAGCACCAGCGCCGTGGTCCACACCGCGAACGACACCGGGTGCGGGTGGAACGTGGACAGGTGCAGCCGGTTGAAGGTAAACCCGGCCAGCACCGCGAAGAACACGATGAACACGTAGCCGAGGTAGCGCAGTACCTTGCTGATCGTCGCGTGGCCGAGCAGCGGCAGGACCATCTGCAGCAGGGCGGCCAGGATGATCACGACGATCTTGGCCGCCGAATCGAGGTCGGTCCCGTGCAGGGCGAACAGCAGGATAATCGTGGCGACGACGAAGTAGATGCCCTCGATCTCGAAGCCAACCTGCGTGACCCAGTTGAACAACGCCACCAGCCGGTTCCCGTTCTGGCCGAACGGCGCCCGGCTGATCATGAACGTCGTGGTGCCCGCCTTTGGTCCCTGCAGGCTCGCCCAGCCGAGCAGCGCGTAGAACAGGTTGCCGATCAGGATAGCGGCGACCGCCTGCGGCACCGACAGGCCGAAGGTCATGATCAGCGTGCCGTAGAACAGGTACTCCACGTTGAACACCGCGCCGGACCACAGCCAGAACAGCCCGGACGGGCTTCATCTGCCGCTCGGAGTCGGGGATCAGGTCGATGCCGCGCTGCTCGATCTTGAAGGCGGCGTACTCCTGCGGCACCTCCTCCAGGCTCTGTGACTTGCCACTGCCCGAGACGCTACTCATCTGCCACTCCCGAGTGCTGGTCGTGTGCCGTCTGGCCCACTCGCCCACGATCCTGTCCGTCCGCGGTAAACATAGCGTTTCGGTCAGGTAATGATCAGGCCTGTTCCCGCGCGTCCGGCCGGGTTATACGCCGGTGACCTGGCCGGCCTCCTGCCGCACGCTGCGCCCGGCGAGCAGCCAGTAGACCAGGGCACCGACCACGATGCCGATCGCCCAGCTGAAGTCACCGCCGGCCAGGCCGGGGAAGTGGTTGGACAGCGGCCCGGCGTAGGACGGGTACGCGAACGCCGCGTTGATCCACATCAGCGCGGCCACCATGCCGACCACCTGGGCGATGATGGCCGGCCAGTGGACGCCGCCGTTGCGCCAGTAGATCCCGTCCCGCGCCGACCGCAGCGACAGCGAGTGGTAGTCGCGGCGGCGCAGCAGGTAGTCCGTCATCAGGATGCCGAACCAGGGCGCCAGCCAGACCACGATGTAGAGCAGGAACCCGGAGAAGTCCTCGTAGAAGTTCCCGTGGAACAAGATGATCCCGGTGACCACGGCGCACACCACCGTGTCGATGATGACCGCCCCCCACCGCCTGACCGGCACGCCCAGCGCCTGCAGCGTGACACCGGAGGAGTACATGTCGATGGTGTTGATCGAGAGCAGCTGGAAGATGGCGAAGATCAGGAACGGGGTCACGAACCAGCTCGGGAAGGTCTGGGGCACGCCGAGCTGCGCGATGCCGACGGTCTTGGTGGTGATCGTGTAGGCGAACACGCCGAGCAGTTCCAGGATGAGCGACGGGATCGCGGCGCCGAGCGTGGAGCTCCAGAAGATCCTCGACGGGGAGGTGCTGCGGGGCAGGTACCGCGAGTAGTCGTTGCCGTTCGCCGTCCAGCCCAGCCCGTTGGCGGAGATGATCAGCACCAGCGCCGTGGTCCACACCGCGAACGACACCGGCTTGGCGTGGAACGTGGACAGGTGCAGCCGGTTGAAGGTGAAGGCGGCCAGCACCGCGAAGAACACGATGAAGACGTAGGCGAGGTAGCGCAGGATCTTGCTGATCGTGGCGTGGCCGAGCAGCGGCAGGATCATCTGGAGCAGGGCGGCGAGGATGATCACGACGATCTTGGCGGGCGCGTCAAGCGACGGTCCCGTGCAGGGAGAACAGCAAGATGACGGTGGCGACGACGAAATAGATGCCCTCGATCTCGAAGCCGACCTGGGTGACCCAGTTGAACAGCGCCACCAGGCGGTTCCCGTTCTGGCCGAACGGCGCCCGGCTGATCATGAACGTGGTGGTGCCCGCCCTCGGCCCCTGCAGGCTCGCCAAGCCCAGCAGCAGATAGGACACGTTACCGATCAGGATGACGGCGATCGCCTGCGGCACGGACAGGCCGAAGGTCATGACCAGCGTGCCGTAGTAAAGGTACTCCACGTTGAACACCGCGCCGGACCACAGCCAGAACAGCCCGGACGGGCTTCATCTGCCGCTCGGAGTCGGGGATCAGGTCGATGCCGCGCTGCTCGATCTTGAAGGCGGCGTACTCCTGCGGCACCTCCTCCAGGGTCTGTGTCTTGCTATGCCTGCCCGATGCGCTACTCATCTGCCACTCCCGAGTGCTGGTCGATGTGCGCTGTCTGGCCCATTGGCCCTAGATCCTTCACGTCTCCGGTAAACATAGTGTTTTGGTCATGTAATGAACAGACATGTCCCCGTGATGCTCGCGGGGATAGGGGGTCTAGGCATTTTTACGGACCGAACCCACCATGTGGCAGAGCGCCGGAAACGCCACTAGCATGCCACTATGCCGACCTGCTTGCACGTGCAGGAGGGAAGCGCGCAGCGATCCCGTCCGGGCTATCGGTTAGGGTGCCGGCCGGGGCCGTGTGTCGTCGTGGGCGGCCGTGAACACGTGTGGCGTCCGCTCACATCGCCAGGACTTCGGAGGCGGCCGGTCCGGGTTTCTCCCGCCGACCGCCAGCACATCGCGTGAGAGGCTGTCAACGTGGTCGCGCAGCAGCGTGCCGGAACGCCGCCGCATCCGGGGATCCTCCTGTCGGGGAGCGTCCCCCCGCTCACGGACTGGTACTTCCAGCGCCCCGAGACCGGGGTCGACCTGAGGTCTGGCCTGTTCCCCGGCCAGACCGTGGTGCTGACCCACGGGGAACAGACCGCCACGGCGCCCGCCGCCCAGGGCGGAACGGGCAAGACGCAGCTCGCCGTGGAGTTCGTGCAGGCGCTGCGCAGCGCCGGCGCGGTCGAGGTCCTCATCTGGGTCACCGCGACCAGCCGCGAGGCGGTCCTGGTCAGCTTCGCCCAGGCGGCCGGCGCGGTCGGGGCCGGCGATCCCGACGCGGACGCCGAGGCGGCCGCGGCGCGCTTCGTGGCCTGGCTGTCCCACACCGAGCGCCCGTGGGCGCTGATCCTCGACGACCTGTCCGACCCGGCCGATCTGGAGGACCTGTGGCCGGCGGGCCCGGCCGGCCAGGTCGTGATCACGACCCGGCTGCCCGGCACCGCCCTGAGCCCGCCGGCCCTGCGGGCCGGCGTGGATCAGGCGGCCCGCGGCCTGCGGATCGTGCCGGTCGGCGGGTTCAGCCGCCGGGAGGCGCTGGACTACCTCAGCTGGCGGCTCACGGACTATCCCGACCAGCGGATCGAGGCGCTCGACCTCGGCGAGGACCTGGATGGCCTGCCGCTCGGCCTGGCCCAGGCGGTCGCGGTGATGAACGTCAAGGGGCTGAGCTGCCGGGAGTACCGGGTCCAGCTCGCCGAGCGGCGCAAGCACATGGAGACCGTGCCGGTGGAGGGCGTATCGGCGCCGATCCTGGCCACCTGGTCGCTGGCCGCCGAGTGCGCGGACGAGCTCGCGCCCCACGGCCTGGCCTGGCCGGCGCTCGCGCTGGCGGCCATGCTCGACCCCAACGGGATCCCGGGCGTCGTCCTGACCAGCGCGGCGGCGTGCGGGTACATCGCCGGGCGGCCGAGCACCGGCGCGCCGCCGGACCAGGCGATGGTCCGGGCGGCCATCACCAACCTGGCGCGGGCCGGGCTGGTCAGCATCGACCCCGCCAGCCAGGTCCGCACGGTGCGGATGCACCCCAGCGTGCAGGCCGCGGTGCGCGCCTGGATCCCGCGGGCCGATGTCGAGCGGGTCCTGCTCGCCGCCGCCGACGCGCTGGTCCAGACGTGGCCGGAACCCGACGACGGGGCGCAGGGCGGCGGGGTGCACGGCGGGGCGCCCGGCGATGCGCCCCTGGGCAGCGGGACGCCGATGGACCAGGCGCTGGGCGACTGCGCGGCCCACCTGCGCGCGGTGGAGGCCACCGGGGAGGGAGCCGGCCGGCCGGCGGCTCAGCCGGGTCCTTTGTGGCAGCCCGAGGCGCACCCGGTGCTGTTCCGCACGGGCCTGAGCCTGGAGAACAGCGGGCTCTCCGACGCCACGATCGCGTACTGGCAGGACATGGTGACCACCTGCACCAGGCTGCTCGGGCCCGCGCACGCCAGCTCGGTGGCGGCCAGGGACCGGCTCGCGCTGGCCTACGAATCGGCGGGCCGGTTCGGCGACGCGATCGCCGCGTTCCAGGCCGCGCTCGCCGACCGGGAACGCAACCAGGGCCGGGAGCACCCCGACACCATCGGCGCGCGCGGCCAGCTCGCGCACGCCTACGCCAGCGCCGGGCGGCCTGCCGAGGCCGTCGCGCTCTACGAGCAGATGGTCACGGACTCCAGCCGGCAGCTCGGCCTCGGGCACCCGGTCACCATCAGGGCCCGGTCCGGCCTGGCGGAGACCTACCAGGAGGCGGGCCGCGGCAAGGACTCGGTGGCCGCCTACTCCAAGCTGGTCGCCGACTCCGAACGCCTCCTCGGTGCGGGGCACCCGGCCACGCTGGCGGCGCGGGAGGACCTGGCCGACGCCTGCCTGACCAACGGGCAGGCGGCGGACGCGGTCGAGCAGTACCGGCGGGTCCTCGGAACTTTGGAGGCGGCCCGCGGGCGGGACCATCCCGACGTCATCGGGGCCCGGGCCAGCCTCGCCTCCGCGCTGCGCCGCTCGGGAAAGCCCAAGGAAGCCATCTCCCAGTACGAGCGCGTCCTGTCCGACCGGGAGCGGGTCCAGGGCGCCGATCACCCGGACACCATGGCGGCCCGCGCCAACCTGGCCTTCGCCTACCGCAGCGCCGGCCAGCTCCGCGAGGCGATCCCCGTCTACGAGCGCACTTTGGACGATAGGGAGCGGGTCGAGGGACCCGACCTCGCCGACACCCGCGCCGCCCGGTGCAACCTGGCCAGCGCGTACCAGCAGGCCGGGCGGCTGCCGGACGCGGTCCGGCAGTACGAGCGCGCGCTGGCCGACGCCGAGCGCATGGTCGGGCCCGCGGACTCCGAGACGTTGACCACGCGCGGCAGCCTGGCCTCGGCCCTGTTCGCGGACGGCCGGCTCATGGAGGCCATCGCCCTGCTGCGGCGGGCCCTAGCCGACGCCGAGAGCACCCTCGGTCCCGATCACCCGATGACCCAGGCCATGCGGGCCAGCCTGGATACCGCCACCAAGACCTGAGGGACGCTAGACTCAGCGAACACGTGATACGGATCGCGCTCGGACGGCAACGTTTCGCATCACAAGTCACATACCGCGACTTACCGCGACATATGTTCGCGCCGCGATGAACCTGATTATCATGCCACTTGAGCCCGGGTTAAGAAAGGCCGTCACAGGTGGTCGCCCAGCAAGCCGGAACGCCGACGCATTCCCCGATCCTGCTGTCTGGCACCGTGCCTCCGCTGGCGGACACCTATTACTCACGGACCGAAACGGGCCCGGATCTCGCGACCACCCTGCATCCGGGGGAAACGGTCGTCCTGGTGGCCGGCGAGGACACCGGTTCGGCCCCGGCCGCCCAGGGCGGCACGGGCAAGACGCAGCTGGCCGTCGAGTTCACCCACGCCATGTGGAACGCCCGGCTGGTCGAGGTCCTGGTCTGGGTGACGGCGAGCAACCACGAGTCGGTCATCACCGGCTTCGCGCAGGCGGCGAACATGGTCGACGCCAGCCACCTCAGCGAGGGCGCCGAGATGGCCGCGGCCCGCTTCATCGCCTGGCTGGCGCACACCACGCGCCCGTGGGCGCTGGTCATCGACGACCTGGCCGACACCGCCCACCTGGAGGGCCTGTGGCCGGCGGGCGCCTCGGGCCGGATCCTGATCACCACCAGGCTGCCCGCGGCGTCCTTCGAGAACCGCGACGTCAGGGTGGTGCCCGTGGCCGGGCTGAGCAGGCGCGAGGCCCTGTCGTACCTCAGCTCCCGGCTGACCGACCATCCCGACCAGCGGATCGAGGCGCTCGACCTCGGCGAGGATCTGGACGGGCTGCCGCTCGGGCTGGCCCAGGCGACGGCGGTGATCAACGCCAGGCAGATCGGCTGCCGTGAATACCGCGCGATGCTGGCCGAACGCCGTAGGCACATGTCCGCGCTGGACGGAGTCTCGCCCGCGGTCCTGGCCACCTGGTCCCTGGCCTCCGAGTGCGCGCACGAACTCCCGCCCCAGGGGCTCGCGTGGCCCACGCTCGTACTCGCCGCGATGATGGACCACCACGGGGTGCCCGGCGCCGTGCTGACCAGCCCGGCCGCATGCACCTACATCGCGGGCCGGCCGAGCACGGCGGGCGGGGCGGACCAGAACATGGTGCGCGCGGCCATCAACAACCTGGCCGCGGCGGGCGTGGTCACCATCGACCCGGCCAGCGCGGTGCGCACGGTGCAGATGCACGCCAGCGTTCAGGCCGCGGTGCGCGCCTGGCTGCCGCAGCCCGACCTGGAGCAGGTCGTGCTCGCCGCAGCGGACGCGCTGCTCGAGACCTGGCCAGAAGGTGACGGCGGACCGCAGCTCGACCAGGCGCTGCGGGACTGCACCGCCACGCTGCGGGCCAACGACGGCGGGATGCTGTGGAAGACGGAGGCCCATCCCCTGCTGTTCCGGGCCGGGCTCTCGCTGGAAAACAGCAGGCTGGCCGACGCCGCCATCGAATACTGGCAGACCATGGCGGCCACCAGCACCCGGCTGCTCGGTCCCGGGCACGCCAACGCCGTGGTGGCCAGGGACCGGCTGGCCGCCGCCTACGAATCGGCCGGGAGGTCGACGGAGGCCATCTCGGTCTTCCAGACCGCGCTGGCCGACCGGGAACGGAACCAGGGACCCGAGCACCCCGAGACCATCGCGGCCCGCGGGCACCTCGCCCACGCCTTCCAGACCGCAGGCCGGCCCGCCGACGCCATCGCCCTGTACGAGCGGACGGCGGCCGACTCCGAGCGCCAGCTCGGCGCGGGCCACGCGGTCACGCTCGGCTCGCGCGCCAGCCTGGCCGAGGCGTACCAGACGGCGGGCAGGCTCCGCGAGGCCATCACCGCTTTCGAGCAGCTACTCGCCGATTCCGACCGCCTGCTCGGCTCGGGCCACCCCACCACGCTGGCGGCGCGCGCCAGCCTGGCCGCCGCGTACACGGCGAACGGGCAGGGCAAGGACGCGATCGAGCAGTACGAGCGGGCGCTCGCCGACCAGGAGCGGATGCACGGCCGTGACCATCCGGACTCCATCGCGGCGCGCGCCAGCCTCGCCTCGGCGTACCGGTCGGCGGGGAAGCTAAAGGACGCTATCGCGCAGTACGACCGGGTGCTCGCCGACCGGGAACGGACCAGCGGCCCGGATCACCCGGACACCATCGCGGCGCGGGCCAACGTGGCCTTCGCCTACCGCAGCGCGGGACGGCTCCGCGAGGCCGTCCCGGCCTATGAGCGCACGCTCGCCGACCGGGAGCGCGTGCAGGGGCGCGATCACCGGGACACCCTGACCGCGCGGTCCAACCTGGCCGGGTGCTACCAGCAGGCCCGCCGGATGACGGAGGCGATCCCGCAGTATGAGCGCTCGCTGGCGGATAGCGAGCGGATGCTCGGGGCCGACGACATCGAGACGCTGACCATCCGGTGCAACCTCGCCTCCGCCTACTACACGGTGGGCCGACTGTCCGACGTCGTCGCGGTCCTGCAGCGCGCCCTGAGCGACTGCGAGCGGTACCTCGGACCCGATCACCAGATGACCCAGACCGTCCGCGAGAACCTCGACGAAGCGACCAAGACCTGAGACCTCGAGCGAGCCAAAGGGCGCGGCGCTGCCTGGACTGAGGAGCGAGGAACGAGCGACGAGGGAAGGCAGCGCGTCAAGAGCGCCCGGAGGCGAGCGAGAGGCAGAAAATGTATGACTTTGTCATTGCCGGCGGCGGATCGGCGGGCTGCGCGCTGGCCAACCGGCTGTCCGCGGACCCGGGGACGCGGGTCCTGGTCCTCGAGGCAGGGCGGTCGGACTACGTGTGGGACCCGTACATCCACATGCCCGCCGCACTCACCTTCCCGATCGGCAACCGCTTCTACGACTGGAAGTACGAAAGCGAGCCCGAGCCCTACATGAACGATCGGCGGATCTACCACGCCAGGGGCAAGGTGCTCGGCGGGTCGAGCAGCATCAACGGGATGATCTTCCAGCGCGGCAACCCGATGGACTATGAGCGGTGGGGCGCCGACCCGGGCATGGAGAGCTGGGACTACGCGCACTGCCTGCCGTACTTCAAGCGGATGGAGACGTGCCTGGCCGCCGAGGCGGGCGATGAGTACCGCGGCCGCAGCGGGCCGCTGGTGCTCGAGCGCGGCCCGGCCACCGGCCCGCTGTTCGGTGCGTTCTTCGCGGCGGTCGAGCAGGCCGGGTACGCGCTGACCAAGGACGTGAACGGGTACCGGCAGGAGGGGTTCGGCCCGTTCGACCGGAACATCCACCGGGGCAGGCGCCTGTCGGCCGCGCGCGCCTACCTGCACCCGGTCATGACCCGCCCCAACCTCACCGTCGCGTGCCGGGCCTTCGTGACCAGGCTGATCTTCGACGGCAAGCGCGCCGTCGGCGTCGAGTTCACCCACCAGGGGCAGAGCAAGCGGGTCAAGGCGGCCGAGATCATACTGTGCGGCGGGGCGATCAACTCGCCGCAGCTCCTCCAGCTATCCGGCGTCGGCAACGGCGCGGAGCTGGCCGAGCTGGGCATCGAGGTCGTCGCCGACCTGCCCGGCGTGGGCGAGAACCTGCAGGACCACCTGGAGGTCTACGTCCAGTACGGGTCCAAGCAGCCGGTCTCGGTTGCGCCCGCGCTGAAGTGGCGCAACCGGCCGATGGTGGGGGCGAAGTGGCTGCTGCGGCGGACGGGGCCCGGCGCCACCAACCACTTCGAGGGCGGCGGCTTCGCGTGCAGCAACGACGAGGTGGCGTACCCGAACCTGATGTTCCACTTCCTGCCGATCGCGATCCGCTACGACGGTTCGCAGCCCGCGGGCGGCCACGGCTACCAGGTGCACATCGGGCCGATGTACTCCGATTCGCGCGGCAGCGTCAAGATCACCTCGCGTGACCCGGCCGTCCACCCCGCGCTGCGGTTCAACTACCTGTCGACCGCGACCGACCAGCGGGAATGGGTCGAGGCGATCCGGGTGGCCAGGACGATCCTGACCCAGCCGGCGTTCGACGATTACAACGCGGGCGAGCTGTCGCCCGGCCCCGGGGTGGAGTCCGACGAGGAGATCCTGGCCTGGGTGGCCAAGGACGCCGAGACCGCGCTGCACCCGTCGTGCACGACCAAGATGGGCACCGACCCCCTGTCGGTCGTCGACCCGGCGTCGATGCGCGTGCACGGTCTCGACGGACTGCGCGTCGTCGATGCCTCGGTAATGCCGTACGTCACCAACGGCAACATTTATGCGCCGGTCATGATGACCGCGGAGAAGGCCGCCGACCTGATCCTCGGCAATACTCCCCTAGCGCCCGAGCCGGTCGAGTTCTACCGGCGGGGCGCCGATGGGAACGGGGGGTAGCACACCGCTCGTTCGGGGAAAAAGATCTTTAATATTTGCCGAACGGACGGTGGTGTATCGGCCGGACCCCACAACGTGGGATTCTTTACCCGGAAACTAGACAGACCGGCTATCACGTCACCATGATCGAACTGCACCGGAGGAGCGAGACGGGCATGACCACACCAGACGGCATGCAGGCAGGGATGGGTCCGGCGGGCGACCCGCTGCCCGAGGCGATGACGCTGGTCCGCGGCGCGGCCGACGGAGGTCACCGGCTCAAGATCCTCGGCGGCCTCGGCGTGCGCGTGCTGTGTCCCGACTTCCCGCCGCGGATGCGCGCGGGCCAGGACATCGACTTCGCCTGCCTGGGCAAGAACCGGCGCAAGCTGGCCGAGCAGCTCGAGAGCCTGGGCTGCGAACCCGACAAGAGGTTCAACAACCTCAACGGGGACCGGCAGATGTACTTCACCGCCCCGTCCGGGCGGCCCATCGACGTCATGGTGGACCGCCTGTCGATGTGCCACGTGCTGGACTTCCGGTCGTCCTTCGACTCGGCTTCGCCGACCCTGGATCCCGCTGACCTGCTCCTTTCCAAGCTGCAGATCGTCGAGCTGAACGCGAAGGACGCGCACGACATCGTCCACCTGCTCTCCGGGGTACGGGTCGGCCCGGATGCCGCGCGCCCATACATCGACACCGACCGGTTCGGGTCCGTGATTTCCGGGGACTGGGGCTGGTGGCGCACGGTGACCGGGAGCCTGGCCAAGCTTCCCGGCCTGCTCGCCGAGCAGCCGGGCCTGGCCCCGCCCTACCCGCGGTTCGACCCGCTGACGCAGGCCAAGCAGCTGGCCGAGGTTGCGGAGTCGGTGCCGAAGGGAATCAAGTGGAAGACCAGGGCGAAAGTCGGCGACCGCGTCCGCTGGTACGAGCTGCCGGAGGAAGTCGACCACTGATCTTGAACTTTGTTACAACGGAAGGCGCGCATCACCATGAAAGTCTTCTTCGCCACGGACATCCACGGATCTGAGATCTGCTGGCGAAAGTTCCTGAACGCAGCCGCCTTCTACAAGGCCGACATGGTCATCCTCGGGGGAGACGTCACCGGCAAGGTGATGGTGCCGATCGTGTCGAGCTCGTCGGGGCACTGGGAAGTGACGTTCGGCGGGCAACGGGTGAAGCTGGACACGGCGGCCGAGCTCGAGGACATCAAGCGCAAGATCCGTGACCGCGGGTACTACCCGGCCGTCATGTCGCTCGACGAGCTCGACGCCCTGAACGAGGAGGACGGCTCGGTCGACCGCCGGTTCACCCAGGAGATGACCAAGGGCCTGGAGCTCTGGCTCGACATGGCCGACAGCAAGCTGCGCGGCGGCCAGATTCCCTGCATCCTGAACGGCGGGAACGACGACATCTGGGAGATCGACGACATCATCGAGCGGTCCCCCAGCGTCAGCTTCGCCGAGAGCAAGGTCATGGACCTCGGCGGGTTCTACCTGGCCTCGATGGGCTGGACCAACCCCACCCCGTGGGACACGTTCCGCGAGGCCCCGGAGGACGTGCTGGCCACCAAGATCGACGCGATGGTTTCCTCGATCCCGGACATGAGCAAGGCGATCTTCAACTTCCACGCCCCGCCGTACGGCACCGGGCTCGACGAGGCCCCGGCCCTGGACGAGAACATGCGGCCGGTGCTCGGCGGCGCGGTGATGAAGCCGGTCGGGTCGACCGCCGTGAAGGAGGCCATCCTCAAGTACCAGCCGCTCCTGTCGGTGCACGGGCACATCCACGAGAGCAAGGGCGTCTGCAGGCTCGGCCGGACCCTCACCATGAACCCCGGGAGTTCCTACACCGACGGGGTGCTGCAGGGCGCGGTCATCGACCTGAACGAGAAAAAGGGCAAGGTCGCGCGCTACATCCTGGTGAACGGCTGACGGACAGGCTTGGGGGGGCGGTGCCTTGATCGTGATCTGCCAACTTCGCCGACACCGGGTTCCAGATAACCCCAAAGCCCTATATTGGCGCTAGAAAATCCCAAATACCCACAGAAGTGACCCCTCGATCCCCGTCCACGCTGGACAAATTCGGAATACCTGGATTATCGGAGGTTACACATGGCGGCAGGAGCACTGGGCGAAGAGAGACCGACTCTCTTCCTCCGTAAGGCGACGGGCCTGGTCCGGGGCTGGTCCGTCAGGGACTCGATGATCTACGCCTGCCTATCCACCAACGTGGTGACGCTGGGCATGGTCGCGTGGGCAGAGGACCAGTATTCCTTTCCCAGGGGCCAGCTGATCACCGCGATCGTCATCTCGGGGATCTGGGTCTCGTTCCTCATCCTCGCGTACACCGGGCTGGTGGTCACCATCCCGCGGGCCGGCGGCGACTACGTCTGGCAGAGCCGCATCCTGGGCAGCGGGATCGGGTTCGTGCTGGCCGCCACCGGGTGGTGGTTCATCCTGTGGCTGTGGGCGCCGATCTACGGCGCGGTGCTGAGCGAGGAGTTCTTCCAACCGATCTTCGCGACGCTCGGGACGCCTAGCCAGGCGGAGTGGTTCGCCAGCCATAACGGGACCTTCGTGGTCACCCTGCTCACGATCGTGCTGGCCGGGGTGCTGGTCTCGATCGGTATGGCGGGCTACGCGCGGGTGCAGAAGTGGTGCTTCTACGGCGGCCTGCTCGGCACCGCGATCATCATCATCCTGCTGCTGATCACGAGCCGGAGTACCTTCATCTCCTCGTACGACACCTACGCGGGCAAGATCTTCGGCATCAAGAACGCCTACGCCTTCACCAACTCCGACGCGGTCAAGACCGTCGGCTACACCGCGCCCTCGCTGGGCTTCGGGCCGCTCGGGCAGTCCATGCTGCTCGTGCCGTTCATGATGTTCTACCTGCTGTGGCCGAACTGGGGCACGACCCTGTACGGCGAGGTCCGCGGGGCCAGCGACTTCCGCCGGGTGTTCAGCGGCATGTTCATCGGCCTGTGGACCAGCGTGCTGCTGTCCGTCGTCTTCCTGCTGCTGTTCGCCAAGACCTTCGGCTGGGCGTTCTACCAGAACGGCAACGCCGAGTTCACCAACGCTCTCTACGCCCTCCCGGCCAAGGCGAACCTGCCCATCTTCCCGTATCCGGTGCTGCTGGTGAGCTGGCTGGTGCACAACAGCGTGTTCCAGGTCATCCTGCTCCTGCTGATGGGCCTGTGGTTCTTCGGCTGGGTGGGGACGCTGTTCCTGTCCTCGACGCGGGTCATCTTCGCCGCCGCCTTCGACCGCGTGCTCCCGGACAAGGCCGCGGAGGTCTCGGAGAAGCGCCGGGTGCCGTTCTACTCGCTGGTGCTGATGCTGCTCCCGGCGGTGGGCCTGGGCGCGCTGTTCTCGTACAACACGACGTTCGCCGGCTACACCCTGGACGCCACGCTGGTCATCGCGGTGACCTACCTGGGCAGCGCCATCGCGGTCGTCATCCTGCCGCTGCGCAAGCCGGACCTGTGGTACGCCTCGCCGGCCAGCAAGGTCAAGCTGTTCGGCATTCCGGTCGTGCCGGTGGCCGGGGTCATCACGATCGCGCTGCTCGTCTACAACCTGTACGAGTGGCTGTCGAACGACCTGTACGGCGTCAACAAGCACGACTCGCTGTACTACATGGGCGGGATGTACGTGCTGGCCATCGTGATCTACGTGATCGCCCGCGTCGTCCGCAGCCGCCAGGGCATCGACCTCGGCCTGATCAACAAGGAAATCCCGGTCGAGTAGGGTTCCGCCGGTTCGTTCCGGTTCGTTAGCGCGAAGGATCTGGTACTCGCTGCGGTACCAGATCCTTCGTGATCATGGTTGGGGGTTCTGGTGGGCGATCTTGAGGGACGGACGTTTTTTGTTACCGGGGGGAATACCGGGATCGGGCGGGCTACGGCTTTGGGGCTGGCCCAGCGGGGTGGCCGGGTGTATATCGCGTGCCGGTCGGTGACTAAGGGCGAGGAGGCGGCTGCTTCGATCCGAGCCTCGACGGGGAATTCCTCGGTGTGGGTGGTCCCGCTGGATCTGGCGGACCTGGATTCGGTGCGCGCGTGCGCTGTGTCGTTCCTGGCGCGTGGGGAGCCACTGCACGTGCTGGTGAACAATGCGGGGCTGGCCGGGGTGCGGACGGTAACTGCGCAGGGATTCGAGATCGCGTTCGGGGTCAACCACCTGGGGCACTTCCTGCTGACGAACTCACTGCTCGGGCTGCTCGAATCCAGCGCGCCTGCGCGGGTGGTGAGCGTGGCGAGCGACTCGCACTACGCGGCTAAGGGGATCGACTTCGACGCGCTGCGCCGGGCCGCGCCCGGGATCACCGGGATGCCCGCGTACTCGGTCTCCAAATTGTGCAACGTGCTGTTCACCCAGGAACTCGCGCGCCGCACGGCCGGGACCGGGGTCACCACTTACGCGCTGCACCCGGGGGTGGTGGCGTCGGAGATGTTCCGGCGGGTGCCCTGGCCGGTGCGGCCCATCATCATGAGGCGGATGCTTTCCGTGACCGAGGGCGCGCAGACGTCGCTGTACTGCGCGACGTCACCGGACGTAGCGTCCGATAGCGGGAAGTTCTACGAGAAATGCGCGGAAAAGACCCCGAGCCGGGTGGCGACCCCGGAACTCGGGCGCGTGCTGTGGGAGCGGAGCGAGGAGTGGACCGCCCCTTACCTGGCCGCCAATGAGCCGGGAGCGGCATGATCGGTTCCGGGAGCGGGCAGTAAACACTCCTGAGTTGTCGTAATCGGGGAAGCTGGGGGCTATGGACCTTCCCGTCAACCCGCCGGTGGCGCCGATGCTGGCCAAGCCGGTCGAGAAGATCCCTCGCGGGGACTTCGTGTTCGAGCCGAAGTGGGACGGCTTCCGGTCGATCGTGTTCCGCGACGGGGACGAGATCGAGATCGGCAGCCGCAACGAGCGCCCGATGACCCGGTACTTCCCCGAGATCGTCGCGGCGGTCTTGGCATCGTTGCCGCCCCGGTGCGTGATCGACGGGGAGATCGTGGTCCCCGACGCGTCCGGCCGACGCCTGGATTTCGAGGCGCTGCAGTTGCGGATCCACCCCGCGGCCAGCCGGGTTTCGCTGCTGGCGACTACGACGCCGGCGCACTTCATTGGGTTCGACTTGCTCGCACTGGGCGACCGCTCCTATATGGAGCAGCCGTTTTTTGAGCGCCGGGCCGTTTTGGCCTCCGCGCTGGCCGGGGTGGGCTCGCCCATCCACCTGACGCCGACGACCACCGACCCGGAGGTCGCCACCGGGTGGTTCAGCCAGTTTGAGGGCGCGGGCCTGGACGGGCTGATCGCCAAGCCGGCCGGCGGGGTCTACGAGCCGGACAAGCGCGTGATGTTCAAGGTCAAGCACGAGCGGACCGCGGACTGCGTGGTGGCCGGGTACCGGGTCCACAAGAGCGGCGAGGACCGCATCGGGTCCCTGCTGCTTGGGCTGTACAAGGACGACGGGAAGCTGGCCAGCGTCGGCGTGGTCGGGGCGCTCCCGATGGAGCGGCGGGTCGAGTTGTTCGCGGAGTTGCAGCCGCTGGTCACCACGTTCGACGAGCACCCCTGGAACTGGGGGGAGCACGAGGCCGGCCAGCGCACCCCGCGGGTGGCCATGGCCAGCCGGTGGAACGCGGACAAGGACCTGTCGTTCATCCCGCTGCGCCCGGAGCGGGTGCTGGAGGTCCGGTACGACCACATGGAAGGGCCGCGGTTCAGGCACACCGCCCAGTTCGTCCGCTGGCGCCCGGACCGGGAGCCGCGCTCCTGCACGTACGCCCAGCTAGAGGAGCCGGTCAGCTTCAACCTGGGCGAGATCCTGGGAACTTCGGGTTCCGGGGGTTCCGGGGGCGGGGTCAGCATGGCTGAGCCGAAGCTGGTCCTGGACCTCGGGGGGCACGAGGTCGCGATCAGCAACCCGAGCAAGGTGTTCTTCACGCGGGCCGGGGTCACCAAGCTGGACATGGTGCGTTACTACCTGGCTGTGGCCCCGGGAGCGCTCGGCGGGGTGGGCGACCGGCCGATGGCGCTGAAGCGGTTCGTGAACGGGGCGGAGAGCGAGGCGTTCTTCCAGAAGCGCGCCCCGGACAAGCGGCCGGACTGGATCGATACCGTCGAGCTCCGCTTTCCCTCCGGCCGGACCGCGGACGAGGTGGTGGTCAGCGACGAGGCCGCGCTGGCCTGGGTGATCAACCTCGGCTGCATCGACCTTAACCCGCACCCGGTGCGCGCGGACGACTTGGATCACCCGGACGAGTTGCGGGTTGACCTGGACCCCGTGCCCGGCGTGGAGTGGCCGCAGATCAGGGACGTGGCCATGGTGGCTCAGGGGGTGCTTTCTGACTTCGGGTTGACCGGGTGGCCGAAGACGTCGGGGTCACGGGGCCTGCACGTGTACGCGCGCATCGAGCCGCGCTGGTCGTTCAGCGACGTGCGCCGCGCCGCCGTGGCGGTGGCCCGGGAGATCGAGCGGCGCGCGCCGGACATTGCCACCTCCAAGTGGTGGAAGGAAGAACGGCACGGCGTCTTCGTCGACTACAACCAGAACGCCAAGGACCGGACGGTCGCCTCCGCGTACTCCATCCGCCCGGTCCCGGACGCCCGGGTTTCCGCGCCGTTGACCTGGGCGGAGGTGCCGTCGTGTGATCCGGCTTTGTTTACCATCGTGACCATGCCCGCGAGGTTTTTGGCGGTCGGCGATCCGTGGGAAGGGATGGACTCGGCGGCTGGATCGCTCGAACCGCTGCTGGAGTTGGCGGCGCGGGACGAGGCGGCGGGGCTGCCCGACGCGCCGTGGCCGCCCCACTACGAGAAGCAGACCGGCGAGGCTCCCCGGGTGCAGCCGTCCAAGCGCCGGGCCGGCACCGTCGCTCCCCCGGCGCCGGGCCAGACCGCCGGGCCGACCGGGCGGCGGAGGAGCACGATGCCGCTGATCGAGATCGCCCGGGCGGAGACCAAGGACGAGGCGATGGCGGGCCTGGAGCGGTGGAAGGAGCGGCACCCTTCGGTGTGGCCGCTGCTCGAGGCCCGGGACGTGCTCGTCGACGGGATGCGCGGGCGGAGTTCGGTCTGGTACCGGATCCGGGTCAACCTCCAGCACGTCCCCGAGGACCAGCGCCCCGGGCAGGAACCGCTGGAAGTCGACTACGATCCCTGGGCCGGCTTCCGGCCCTAGCATCCTCTCGGAGACGATGTGACAACCTCCGTTATTCCAGGGCCTCGGCCCTCCCATCACTCCGGCCCCGGCTATGTGGCAAACCCCAAAGTGCCCGACTTCGAACTAGGCAAGCCACTGAGAGACGCCGCGGCACGGTGGCTCAACCTCGTTCCCGCCGAACACCGCCATGACGGCCGGGAATCGGCGAAGGATGCGCTGGAGACGCTACGGGAACACGCGCGCAGCTGCCCTGATCATCCGCTTGGGGCCCTGTGGGTGGCCCATCGCCACCTGAGGGACCCGGTGCCCGCGGTCCGGATCGCGTCGCTCGTGCTCGCCTCGGAGGCGCTGTGGTGGCTTGGGCATTATGAGGATGCACGCATGGCCGCCCAGGCGGCGGCCGACGCTGATCCGGCGTCTGCCCAGGCGCTATGGCGCCTTGCGGTCGCGCTGTACCGCCAGGGTCAATTCGAGCAGGCAGGCGAACGCCTCGATGACCTGCTGAAATTGGCCAGCCGGTTCGCTCCTGCGTGGGCGCTACGCGGCCAGGTCAAAGTCTGGCTCGACGCGGACAACCCTGAGGCGGGGCGGGCCGACTTCGCCGCCGCGGCGGCGCTGACCTCCGGTTCGGGCACCTGGGTGGTGCCGTACCGGATGGCGAGTGCTGACTTCCATGCGCAGGCTGAGGCAGAGATCAGGCTGCACGACGCGGAGACCGGCGGTTCCTCCGGCGCCCTGGCGGACGTGGTGTTCCTGCCGGACAAGTCGCGGGTCGAGCGGGGTGTAGATCCGGATCGCCGGTGGCATCTGGAAGGGCCCAGCACTGGGGGCGGCGATTCGGACAATGTGTTCGGCGGGCTGGGCGGGGACTTCGCCGCGGGGGCACGCTCGCGAGTCTCCTTCGGGACGAGGTTCGTGCTTTATCAGCGGAACATCGAGAACCTCTGTAAGGACAGGGCGGTTCTGCGCGAGGAGATCCGCAAGTCGGTGGCGGAACTTTTCGACGCGGCTCTCGAGCCCCACGCGGCGATCGCGATCAAGGGTGCGCCTGAGCAACACGCCGAGGCGGCAAACGTCCCAGGGGATGAGGACGGCTACGGAGGTTGACAGGCGGGGGTCCGGCGGCCGGGCCGCCGTCGCGTCTGGGTACGGCGATCACGACCGTCCGTGATGATCGCCGCGTCGGCGGAGCCAGCGGACGAACCGGACGACCGCGGCCACGGCGAGGATCTCGGCGGCGACGCCGCCCGCGAGGGCCGGGTAGTCCGCCCCGCCGTGCGGCGGGTAGGCGTGGAGCAGCACCACGGCGCTGACCCACAGGAGCACAGCGGCGAGCGCGGGCAGGACGCCGCCGGGGAGCTTGGGCCGGTTCAGCGGGCGGCGCCTGGACCGGCTGGCCCAGCGGACCGAGGCGGTCACCGTAGCGCTGGCGCCCGGCGCGGGCCGGTGCAGCCGGCAGGCGCTGCGGCAGATGCCGGCCGCGTACCGCAGCGCGCGGGCCCGGCGCAGCGCGGCCACCCGGACGGCGGGATCATCCAGGATGGCCAGGAGTTCGGCGGACCACTCCCGGCGGCGTTCCTCGCGCACGTCGCGGGGCAGGCGGCGGCAGGCGGCGCGGATCAGCAGCTCGGCGATCTGCTGGGCGGCCGGGTGGGTGGTCACCGCGTTGCCCCGGGAGCCGGCCGGGTCGCACCGCGCCGCGGGGAGCGCCGCACGGCGTTCCGGG
Source organism: uncultured Actinomycetes bacterium (assembly GCA_963795795.1). GTDB lineage: Bacteria > Actinomycetota > Actinomycetes > Streptosporangiales > Streptosporangiaceae > Palsa-504. The sequence continues at coordinate 242,772 of CAWCJS010000024.1, forward strand.
CGGCGGCTTGCGCCAGCTCGAGCCGGGCGACCCGGACGCCCTCGCCGGTGAGCTGGTAGTACTTGCGCGGCGGCCGCCCAGCGGCGTCCTCGCGCGGCTGCTCCCACTGCGCGGCGACCAGGCCCTGGTCCTGCAGCCGGGCGAGCATCGGGTACAGGGTGCCGCTGGGCAGCCGGGCCGCCTTCATCAGGTCATAGCCGTAGCGCGGCGCGGACACGTCGGCCAGGAACACCCGCAGCACCCGCTCCAGCGGCCCGGTCACCTTCACAGATCTATCCTACATATGTAGGATGGTGTCATGTACAGAGACCGGTGGATCGAGTGCACTGCCGATGAGATCCGCATCCGCGGCTATTACTTCCCGTGGGGCACCAAGCGGATTCCGTACCGGTCGATCCGCGGTTTCCGGCGCGTCGACCTCAGCGCTACGCGGGGCCGGGGACGGATCTGGGGTACCGCGAACCCGCGCTACTGGGCCAGCCTGGACCCGGGCCGACCAGGCAAGAGGCAAGCGCTGATCCTCGACCTTGGCCGCTTCGTGCGGCCGTTCATCACGCCGGACGACCCCGACGCGGTCGAGTCCGCCATCCGGGAGCATGCGCACGTGGAGCGCACCGGCAGCAGCCGGGCACCCATCGTGTGAGCAGGCCGCGGCAAGCACGGCATCTTCGAGCTCGGCGCGACGAAGCACGAGCACCAGCCCGGGACGTCGTTCCGGGTGTTCCTCGACCCGGCGGGGCACCCCTTCTGCCTGTGCCTACGCTGATCGGGGGCTCAGGGGTTCTCCGGGGCGACGTCGACCCAGTCCAGGGTGCGCTGGACGGCTTTGCGCCAGCCGGCGTAGCCGGACTCGCGGCGGTCTTCGGTCCAGGTGGGGTGCCAGCGCTTGGACTCGCGCCAGTTGGCGCGAAGCTCGTCGGTGTCCCGCCAGAACCCGGTGGCCAGGCCGGCCGCGTACGCGGCGCCGAGCGCCGTGGTCTCGGCGACCACGGGGCGGCTGACCGGAACGCCGAGGATGTCGGCCTGCAACTGCATGCACAGGTCGTTGGCGGTGACGCCGCCGTCCACCTTGAGGACCTCGAGGCGGACCCCGGAGTCGCGCTCCATCGCCTCGGTCACGTCCCTGGTCTGGTAGGCGATGGCCTCCAGCGTGGCGCGGGCCAGGTGCGCGCTGGTATGGAACCGGGACAGGCCGACGATCGCGCCGCGTGCGTCGGCGCGCCAGTAGGGCGCGAACAGGCCGGAGAAGGCGGGCACGAAGTACGCGCCGCCGGTGTCGGTGACCTGCGCGGCGAGGGTCTCGCTGGCCGCGGCGGCGCTGATGATGCCGAGCTGGTCACGCAGCCACTGCACCGCGGCGCCGGTCACGGCGATCGACCCCTCCAGCGCGTAGACGGCGGGCGCGTCGCCCAGCTGGTAGCAGACCGTGGTGAGCAGGCCGGCCTGGGAACGGACGATGTCGGTGCCGGTGTTCAGCAGCAGGAAGTTGCCCGTGCCGTAGGTGTTCTTGGCCTCGCCGGGGGCGAAGCAGGTCTGCCCGACGGTGGCGGCCTGCTGGTCCCCCAGGGCGCCGGTGATCGGAAGCTCGCCCGCGAACGGGCCGGTTTTTTTGGTCAGGCCGTAGGGTTCGCCTGGTCGAAGACGGCGCGATCCGCGGCAGCATCTGGCGCGGGACGGTGAACAGGTCGAGTAGCTCGTCGTCCCAGTCCAGGGTGGCCAGGTTCATCAGCATGGTGCGGCTGGCGTTGGTGACGTCGGTGACGTGGACCCCGCCGGAGGTGCCGCCGGTCAGGTTCCAGAGCAGCCAGGTATCCACCGTGCCGAAGATCGCGGCGCCCCGCTCGGCGTCGGGCCTAAGGCCGTCGACGTGGTCGAGCATCCAGCGCAGCTTTCCGCCGGAAAAATAGGTGGCGGGAGGCAGGCCGGCCTTATGCCTGATCACGTCGCCGCGGCCGTCGGCGTCCAGCGCGGCGGCGATGGAGTCCGTCCTGGTGTCCTGCCACACGATCGCGTTGCCGTACGGACGGCCGGTGTGCCGGTTCCACACCACCGTGGTCTCCCGCTGGTTGGTCAGGCCGAGCGCGGCGAGGTCGGTGACGCTCAGGTCCGCGCGGTTCAGCGCGGTCGCGACGACGGCGCAGGTGCGCTCCCAGATCTCGATGGGGTTGTGCTCGACCCAGCCGGGGCGGGGCAGCACCTGCGTGTGCTCAAGCTGGTGCCTGGCCACCTCGGTCCCGGAGTGATCGAAGACCATGAACCGGGTGCTCGTGGTGCCCTGATCGACGGCGCCGACGAAATCCGCCATCTGCTCCCCCTTGAGATCCGTTTGCCTTGATACCGACATCGCAGGATAGACGGCTGTTCACCGGCGTGTCGGAGTTTGCGGCTAGGTTGACGATGTACATACCCTAGAATTAGGGAAGCACAGCTGCATGGGGGGATGAGTGATGGCGAGTAATGGCGTCCTGGATGCCAGGGACCGCGCCGCGATGCTCAGCCGGCTGGCCACCGAGCGGTTTGACGTGCTGGTCATCGGGGGTGGCATCACCGGCGCCGGGGCTGCCCTGGACGCCGCGTCCCGCGGCCTGCGGGTCGCCCTGATCGAATCCCGCGACCTGGCCTCGGGCACCTCGAGCCGGTCGAGCAAGCTCATCCACGGCGGCCTGCGGTACCTGGAGCAACTCGACTTCAAGCTGGTCTACGAGGCGCTGCGGGAGCGCGACCTGCTCGTCTCCAAGCTCGCCCCGCACCTGGTCAAGCCGGTCCGGTTCCTCTTCCCGCTATATAAGAAGGTCGTTGAGCGTCCGTACGTCGGCGCGGGCCTGGTGCTATACGACGCGATGGAGGGCACCCGGCGACCCGTGCCGTACCACCGGCACCTGTCCGCTCGCGGCGCGCTGAGGCTCGCCCCCGCCCTGAACCCTGGCCGGCTGGCGGGCGCGATGCTCTATTACGACGCCCAGGTCGACGACGCACGGTACACGCTGACGGTGGCCCGGACGGCGGCCGCGCACAGCGCAGTCGTGGCGACCCGCGTTACCGCCGTCGGGCTGACCCGCGGCGCCGACGGGGTGCGGGTCACCGGGGCCCGGGTGCGCGACGAGGAGTCCGGGCGCGAGTTCGGCGTGACGGCGGATACCGTGGTGGTCTGCGCCGGGGTGTGGACCGACCTGGTGCACGAGCTGGCCGGGGTGCGCGCGGGCTACCGGGTCCGGATGTCCAAGGGCGTGCACATCGTGGTGCCGCGGGCGGCGGTGCGCGCCAGCGCCGGGATGATCGTGCGGACCCAGAAGAGCGTGCTGTTCTTCATCCCCTGGGGGGAGCACTGGATCGTCGGCACCACCGATACCGACTGGTCTGGTGACCGCGCCGAGCCCGACGCGACCGAGGCGGACATCGACTACCTCCTCACCGCCGCGAACCGGGTGCTAGTCCGCCCGCTGACCCGCGCCGATGTCATCGGCGTCTACGCGGGGCTGCGCCCGCTGGTGACGGCCAGCGAGAGTAACGGCAAGGGGGACAAGCCCACGACCAAGGTGTCGAGGGAGCACGTCGTCGACGTTCCGGTGCCGGGCCTGGCCAGCATCGCGGGCGGTAAGTTCACCACCTACCGGATCATGGCGCGCGACGTCGTGGACGCGGCCGTGTCGGACTTCGGGCGTGAGGTGGTACCCGCGTCGGTCACCGACCAGGTGCCGCTGCTTGGGGCGGACGGGCTGGCGGCGGTCCGGGCCGGGGCGGGACGGCTGGCCGAGGACTACCGGGTGTCCCGCTCGGTGGTGGAGCACCTGCTCGGCAGGTACGGAACGCTGGCGGCCGAGGTGCTCGACCTCGTCCGCGCCGACCCCGAGCTGGGCCGGCCGCTGGCCGACGGCCACCCGTACCTGGGCGCCGAAGTCGCCTACGCGGTCACCCACGAGAACGCGCTGCACGTCGAGGACGTGCTGATGCGGCGGATGCGGCTGAGCTTCGAGTCCGCCGACTCCGGAGCGGGGACGGCGGCCCAGGTGAGCGAGATCATGGGCCGCCTGCTCGGCTGGAACCGGCGCAAGCGCGCCGTCGAGACGCGCCGGTACCTGGACCTGGTCGCGGCCGAGCACGCCGCCGTGGCTCCCGGTCCGATGCCCAGCGCGGATCTCGCCGTGAGCGCCGCGGCGGGATGACCGGCGAGGCCCCGGGCCCTAGGCGACCGCTGCTGACCTTCCGGCTGGACGCGGAGCAACGGCAGCGCCTCAAGGCACGCCTGGCCCGGGAGGGCCACACGATGTCCGAGGTCGTCACCCATGGGCTGCGCCAGTACGTCACGCACGCGCGCAGCGGTGACGGCACCGGGCACCCGGTCCCGACCACCCCGGCGGCGGGTCCTGCGGCGGGCGTTCCCGCGGTGCCCGAGCGGATAGCGGCGCGGCTGCGGGACTTGCGGTCGTCGGGGCGCAGCGAGCTGTTGTCGGCGACGCTGGCGACGCTCACCGAAGCCGGATGGCCGCTGCGCTCGCTGGCCGAGGCCCTGGGCATCAGCCGGCAGGCGGTGCAGGCGCGCATCCGCCGCCGGGTGCCCGCCGAGCTGAGGGAGCAGGTGGTGGGATGCGAACCTCCGCCGCCGTTCCCGCACCGGCGGGTGGCCAGCGCGGCCGGGCTCCGCCCGCACCTGACGATCAAGATCGACCATGCGCTGCGCGCCGCCGCGCATCGGGCCGCCGCGCACGAGGGCCGCTCGCTCAGCCTGGTGGTGGAGTCCATCCTGGACCGCTACCTCCGGCACGGACTGCCAGACCGGGATCAGCCGGGCCGGTCGGTGTCCCGCCCGGCCCGCCGCTCCCGGTAGGCCGCCACGTGCTGCCTGTTGCCGCAGTTGCCCGTGTCGCAATAGAGGCGGGAGCGGTTCTTAGACAGGTCCACGAGGACGGCGTCGCAATCCGGCGCGCCGCACAGGCGCAGCCGGTCCGCCTCCCTCAGCCGGACCAGGTCGGCGAACGCGAACGCAGCCTGCGCGGCGATCCGGTGTTCCAGGGTCGCCTCGTGATCGGTCACGTGCAGGTGCCAGCCCCAGCCGCCGCCGTGATCGGTCAGCCACGGCCGGGCGCCGGAGGCGCGGAGTAGCTCGTTGGTGAGCTCCGCGAGGTGCTCGCTGGCCGTGGCCTGCCAGATGGCCCGCAGCCGGGGCCGCAGCGCGCGCACGGCCTCGAGGTCAGCGTCGGTGACGACCGGCCGCGGGTCGACCTGGTGCTTGTCGAGGAACACCTCGAGCGCACCGACGTCCGTCAGCCCGTCGGCGTTGACCAGATCGGCGGCGAGGACCAGCGCGGCGGTTGTGTCATGAGCAAAAATCATGTTGACTCCTGAACACGGCACAGGCTAGCGTCACTACCATAATCCACTTTTGGTGATGACGCGGGGAGAAATCTGGTGGCGACGCGGGGAGGGTTGTGGTGACGGGGCCGGGGAAGGGTGCAGCCGGGCCAGGCAGGACGGGGACGCCGGTCGCGGCGGCGCTGCTGGGAGCCGCTTGCATTTCCAGCTCGGCGGTGGTGATGAAGCTGGCGTCGACGTCGGCGAGCATCACGGCCCTGGGCCGCTGCGTCTTTGCCCTGCCCCTGCTCGGCGCACTGGTGATCTACGAGCGACGGCGCGGGGCGCAGGCGCTGCCCGCCCGCGGCCGCTGGCTGGCCCGGCTGGCGGGTGCGTTCCTCGCGGTGGACCTGATCGTCTGGAGCCACACGATCGACGCCATCGGCGCCGGGCTCGGCACCGTGGTGACCAACCTCGAGGTGCTGATCATCTCCCTGATGGCGTGGCTGTTCCTCGGTGAACGCCCGCGCCGGTCCCTGATCCTGGCGTCCCCGGTCATGCTGGCCGGGCTCGTCCTGGTGGGCGGGCTCGCCGACTTCGGGCACACGCGGGGCTACGGCACCGATCCCGCGCTCGGCGTGGGGCTCGGGCTGGTCGTAGCGTTCGTGTACGCGATCTACATCCTGACGTTGCGCCAGGCCACGTTCACCCGGCTCACGGGCGGAACGGCTGCGGCCCCGCGCACCGCGGTGGCCGCCCCGCTGTTCGAGGCGACGATCGGCTGCGCCATCACCGCCGCGGTGCTCGGCCTGGCCCTGCACGACTACCGGCTCGGCCCGGCCTGGCCGACGCTCGGCTGGCTCGCGCTGCTCGCGCTGACCTCGCAGGTCATCGGCTGGCTGCTGATCACCGTGTCGATGCCGCGGCTGCCCGCCGGGATCATCGGCGCGCTGCTGCTCGTGCAGCCTGCGGGATCGGTGGCGCTCAGCTACCTGATCCTCGGTGAGCGGCCTTCCGCCCTTCAGCTGGTCGGCGTGGCGCTGATCCTGACCGGCGTGCTCGTGGCCGTCGGCGGGCGGGGTCAGAAGGGTGCAGCGGCCGAGGATGAGCTCATGGCCGCGGGGAGCGGCGGGGACGGGACCGGGACCAGTGGCTACTCGCGACGGAAGACCAGGATCATTCGCCAGGCGTCCGTCGCGTCGACGGGTGCGTCGGCCTCGAAGTCGCCGTAACTGGCCACCGGGGCGAATCCGCCGGCCAGGCGGAACGCGGCCGTTAGCTCGGTCGCGGTCCAGAACCGGTTCGGCACGACGTCGGTGACGGTGCGGACCGCCCCGCCCCGCCGGCGATAGGTGACGCTGACGTGTTCCCTGGTGACCTGCGTGACCGGGTCGATCTCGTCCTTCCCGCCGCCCCACCGCACGCTGACCGTGCCGCCGTTGACCTCTGAACTCCACTCGCTACTGGTCCTGCGCTCGGCGGAGAAGAAGTCGGCGGGGTGGGCGAGCTCCGCGATGTACAGGCCGCCCGCGCTGACATGGCGGGCCACGCAGGCCAGGTGGGCGAGCAGGTCGTCCAAGGTCATCAGGTGACACAGCGAGTTGAGCATCGTGATGGCCAGGTCGAAGCGGCGGGTGAGACTGAAGTCCCGCATGTCGCCCTGGACCACGGTCAGGCTGACCCCCGACGCCGCGGCCATGTCGCTGGCGCGCGCGCACATCGCCGCGGATAGGTCGAGCGCGGTGGCCTGCACCCCGCGGCGGGCCAGCTCGCGCGTGTGCTCCGCGGGTCCCGCCGCGAGCTCCAGGACGGACCGCAGCGGGCCGGCGTGCGGTCCGCGGTGCGTGTCAAACCAGCGGAGCAGGGCGTCTACCTCCGTAGGAACGTCGCGGTAGGCACACGCGGCCTCGTAGAACTCCGGCTCGTCGTAGATTCCGGGCACCCGACCAATGATGCCCGACCGACACGCGTGTCCCCGAGCCGACCGGCGCTGTATCGGCTTTACCTAGCCTCGCGCATCCGGCTACGGCAGACTGTCCTCGTGATGACAGAGAGCCAGGCGCTCGAGACCCTGACTCGGGAGGACCCGGAGGCGGCAGGCGACGCGAAGGCCGCCTTGGCCTGGCTGACCGGCGACGACGGCCTGGAGACGCTCTCGCTGCTGCGCCTGCAGGAGTTCCTCTGGTACGCGCTCCCGGTCAAGTGGCCGATGTCCACGCCGGGCCGGGTCGGGGTGGCGAAGGCCCTCGGCCGGCTGTTCCTGCTGGCGGGCCTGGAGCGGTACGCGGGGGTCTGCGCGTCAGGCGACACCGAGAAGATCATCACCGCCTACGCGACCGGGCATGAGAAGGGGATCGCCGCCTACACCGACGCGATCGAGGCGTCCAACGCCGCGCCGCCGGACACCGACCTGCTCGCCTGGGGCTCGGTCATGGGAACCCAGGAGCGGGCGGCCTACGACAGCTGCGCCGCCGCGCTCGAGCTGGCCTTTGCCTCCGGCGAACTGATGGCGGGCGCTCGCGGCTGGCGGACCAAGCGGGCGGACCTGGTCAATCGCTGGCTGACCGGGCACACCGACGTCGCGTCCGGCCCGCAGGCTCCGGGCGACGCCGAGGGCGGGCAGCTGCCCGCCGGATCGCTGGGTAACGACACCTGGCTGGGCCGGATCAGCGCCGAGCGCATCGACGCGTGGGCGCACGGCCGGCCGGGCGAGCGGTCACGGCTGGCCCGGGGGCTGGTCCCGCGCCTGCTCGAGCCGCTGGCCCTACCCGACGAGCCGCTGCCCACCCTGGCCTGGCTGCTCAGCCACGCGGACGAGGGGCTGCGCCTGACCGCGCGGCACTACATCGCGCCCGCCCTGGTCAGCGAGGCGGTGGAGGTGTTCGGCTGGCGAGATCAGCTCGTCGGCACGCTGCGCCAGGAACTGGACGTGTTCCCGCTGCACACCCTGCGCGGAATGGCCCAGAGCGAGATGGGCGCCGTCCGGCGCTACCGGACCAGCCTCGTGCTCACCAAGACGGGCAGGCTGATGGTGGCGGACCCCGCGGCCCGGTGGCACATCGGCACGGCCGCGCTGATCGGGTCCGACGACGGACCGCAGCCGGACTTCTGCGTCGCGGTACGCGAGGCCGCCCTGCTCGTCATCCTCACCGTCGGCCCGACCGGGTACGACGAGCTCACCAGGCTGCTGACCGACATCCACGGCATGGAGGGCTGGGCGTCGGGGAGCAGCGCGGGCCTGGCCGGGGCGGTGCGGGCGGAGCTCTACACGCTCAGGCACCGGCTCTGGGCGCTCAGCCTGCTCGGCGGCGAGCGCGGCTTTGCCGCGCCGCTGGCGCTGAGCCAGACCGGGGTCGCCGCCGCGCTGTCGGCCCTGCTCGCCCGCGCCCTGCGCCCCCGGCATCACCTGGGCCTGGGCTAACCCTCGCGGGCCGGCCGGTCGCTCAGTCGCCGGTGACCAGCGAGCCGTACAGGTACACGCCGACCAGTCCCCCGCGCGCCAGCAGCGCGTCCCGCAACCGGTCCAGCAGCAGGGCGATGTCCGCAGGAAGCTCCGGTCGGCCCGGCGTCACCAGCGGAGCGGGTAGTAGCCGGTGTAGTTCTCGGCGAGGGTGGTGGCCGCCGCGCGGGATGAGATGACGTACCGCAGCTGGGACAGCTGGAGCTCGGCGCCGAACGCATCCTGATGCGGGTCGATGTGCAGCATGGTGGTCATCCACCAGGAGAAGTGCGTGGCCCGCCAGACCCGGCGGAGGCAGGTGTCCGAGTACTCCTGGGCGGGCTGGGGGTCGTGGTCACGCAGCAGGCTGACCAGCGCCGTGGCCAGCGCGGTCACGTCGGCGATGGCCAGGTTGAGGCCCTTGGCGCCGGTGGGCGGGACGATGTGCGCCGCGTCGCCGGCCAGGAACAACCGGCCATATTGCATAGGCGTCGCGACGAAGCTGCGCATCGGCGAGATGGCCTTCTCCGTGATCGGGCCGGTCTTCAGCTCCCAGCCGGGCACGACCAGCCGGCGCTGCAGCTCGGCCCAGATCCGGTCGTCGGGCCACCGCTCGATCTCATCGTCCGCGGGGACCTGCAGGTACAGCCGGCTGACCTGTGGCGTGCGCATGGTGTGCAGCGCGAACCCGTCCTCGTGACGGGAGTAGATGAGCTCGTCAGTGGACGGGCGGGACCGTGGCCAGGATGCCGAGCCAGGCGTACGGGTACTCGCGGTCGGCCACGCGCAGCAGGCCGGGCGGCATACAGGCGCGGCAGATGCCGTGGAACCCGTCGCAGCCGGCGATCACGTCGCAGGTCACTTCCTGCCGGGTGCCCGCGGCGTCGGTGAAGCGGAGTACGGGAGTCTCGGAACTCAGATCGGCCACCTCGGTGTCGGAGACCTCGAACTCGATCGCCGCGCCGTCCGCCAGGCGCGTCCGGATCAGGTCCTTGACGATCTCGGTCTGGGCCCAGATCGTCACCCAGCGGCCGCCGGTCAGGTCGCGGAAGTTCAGGTGGTGCCGCTCGCCGGCGAACTGCAGGTAGATACCGCCGTGCTCGAGGCCCTCGGCGTCCATGCGGGCACCGAGGCCGACCTGGCGGAGGAGTTCGGCCGATCCGGCCTCGAGCAGGCCGGCCCGCTGCCGGGCCTCGCAGTAGGTCCGGCTGCGGTTCTCGACCACGATCGAGTCGATGCCGCGCAGGGCCAGCAGGTGGGACAGCAGCAGGCCGGCCGGGCCGGCTTCCGACGATGCCGACCTGAGTGCGTGCGCTCGTAGTCATGTCGAAGCCGACCTGCCCAGCTAGAACGGGTACGGGGTGATGACGGTCGCCATGACTGCTCCCATCATCAGCGATGTGCGTAAAACGAACGATAGTTCAGAAGGCGAACGAACGGAGCCCCGGTCTATGATGTCAACGATCAAGCAGGGAGGTCCCAGTGGCTGACAGCCGAGAACCGGGTCACGACGGGGACTTCGTGCAATCACTGGAGCGCGGCCTGTCCGTGATCCGCGCCTTCGACGCGGATCACCCGAAACTTACCCTGAGCGAGGTGGCTGCAAGCACCGGGCTAAGCCGCGCGGCCGCCCGCCGGTTCCTCCGGACGCTGGTCCAGCTCGGCTACATGCGCAGCGACGGCAGCCGATTCGCGCTGCGGCCGAAAATCCTCGAGCTCGGGTACGCGTACCTGTCCAGCTTGACCCTGCCCGAGGTCGCGATGCCGCACCTGGAGCAGCTCGTCGAGCAGGTCCACGAGTCATCGTCGGTCTCCGAGCTCGACGGGGACGACGTGATCTACATCGCGCGCGTCCCGACCAAGCGGATCATGACCGTGACGATCAGCGTGGGCACCAGGTTCCCTGCCTACGCCACGTCGATGGGCCGGGTACTGCTCGCCGCGCAGCCCGAGGAGTGGCTCGACGAATACCTGGCTTCGGTCAGCCTGCGCGGGCTGACCGGGCACACGATCACCAGCGCGACGGCGCTGCGCCGCGAGCTGCGTAAGATCCGGGGCCAGGGCTGGGCGCTGGTGGACCAGGAACTCGAGGAGGGTCTGCGCTCGATCGCCGCGCCCATCCGTGACGCAGACGGGCAGGTCATCGCCGCCGTCAACGTCTCCACGCACGCCGGGCGGCGCACGCTGAGCAACGTGGTGGACGACCTCCTCCAGCCGCTGCTCGCCACCGCGCAGCGCATCGAGGTGGACCTGGCACGAGCGCGGGTCCCCACGGCGGCGGGATCTGGGGGGTCAGGGGGGTCAGGGGGGTTACGGGGGGGCGGACAGCCCCCCCGTGCGCGGGGGGTTCCGGGGGGTCGTCCCCCCGGGCTAGCACAGCTAGCCCTAGCTGAGATGGGCTGCCACACTAGCTTGCTATGCGCACGCTCGTCGTCGATCATCCGCTGGTCACCCACAAGCTCACCGCGCTGCGGGACGCCGTCACCGACACCGCGACCTTCCGCAGCCTGACGGACGAGCTGGTGACGCTGCTGGCGTACGAGGCCACCCGCGAGATGCGGGTCCAGCCCGTCTCGGTCGAGACGCCGGTGGGCACCGCCCGCGGCGTCAAGCTGGCCAGGCCGGTGCCGCTCATCGTGCCGGTGCTGCGGGCCGGCATCGGCATGCTGGACGGCATGACCCGGCTGCTGCCGATGGCCGACGTCGGTTTCGTCGGGCTGCGCCGGGACGAGGAGTCGCTCATCGCGTCGACCTACGCGAACCGGCTGCCCACCGACCTGACCGGGCGGGAGACCTTCGTCCTTGACCCCATGCTGGCCACCGGCGGGACGCTGGCCACGGTGATCGGCGTGCTCGCCGAGCGCGGCGCCGCCTCGGTCACCGCCATCTGCCTGCTGGCCGCGCCGGAGGGGCTGCGCCACCTCGAGGAGTCCTACGCCGACGGCGCTGGGCCGTGGGTGCGGGTGGTCACGGCGGCGGTCGACGAGCGCCTCAACGACCGCGGGTACATCGTGCCTGGTCTGGGCGACGCGGGCGACCGGCTGTTCGGGGAGATCTAGCCCCGGCCGGGCTTGGGCGGTTCGGGAAGATCTAGCCCCGGCCGAACCGGGGGCGTTACGGGCGGGGCGCCGGGCCTGCCGCAGGCGATACCCCGGCGCCGGCCGAATCCGGGGTGAGGCCCCCCCTACACCCCGGCCGGACGGCGCCACCGCAGACATGGCCCGGCACCCTGCCACTTGAAGCCAACCAGGGTGGCCGCGTCGGCGATATCCCCGAGTCCGGGGTACTGCCAGGCGGCCAGAACGGGGCCTAGACTGACCAGACCGCGCGCTACTGCGCGCGGGGGAAAACGGTTGGAAGCCGATGTCGTGCCAGATCCGCCGGGGGGCGCCATGCCGGTGAGCGCGCAGGTGAGTACGGCCGCGGGTCACACGGTGCTCATCGCGGAGGGGAACCAGATCGTCTTCGGCCGCGGGCCTGAGGTGGACCTGGCCATCTCGGTCGGCCGCGGGCTGTCCCGGCGGGCTGGCATCGTGACCGCGATGGCCGCGGGCGCGTGGATCGTCAACATCAGCCGCACCCACGCGCTGTACGTGGAGGGCGAGGGGTACCGGATCAGGCTGCCCCGGCTCGAGGACGACGCCGAGCCGGCCGGGGGCTGGCTGCTGCACACCGGCACGGCCCTGGTCGGGTCGCGCGCGATGCTCGACGATGATCTGCCGCTGGCGGTGTCGGTGACCAGCGAGCGGTGGGCCGACGCCGGCCTGGAGTATCAAGGGGCGACGCTGACCCAGCCGGACGGTGAAGGCACCGTGCTGCCGTTCTACCTGGACCCGATGACCAAGCTGTTCCTGGTCGCCCTGATCTGGTGCCGGCCGTGGCTGGTCGATTCCGGCGCCACCACGCCGCTCCCGCGCACGCCGGAAATCGCCAGGGGCGCTCTGGAAGTGACCGGCGCGTACCACGAGCTTGAGCGGTTCGAGGCCGACCCGGAATTCCGCGACCTGCTGGCGGCGCGCGTGGCCGAGCACATCAAGGTTCTGCGCAGGAAGATAGCCGACCACGGGCTGGCCCCGCGGGGGGCCCGGGGTTCCGGAATCGAGGGCGACGTGCGGCTGTCCGACGAGGTCGCGGTGCGGATCCTCATCGAGCACGGCATCGTCACCTCGGCCGACCTCAGCCTGCTGACCGATCCGGTGTGGCGGTCCCGGCAGGAGGACCTGTGGTGGACCCACGGCTTACCTGGGTTAGGGTCGGCGCCTACGGCACGCCCGGCGGTAGCACCATGAATTCCGTGCTGACCGCGTGACCGTTAGGTTCCCGCACCTCGACGGTGAACATCCCCATCGCGAGCCCGCCGTGGTAGACCCGGCTGATCGCGAAGCTGAACGTCCCGCCCGGGCCGACCACGGGCCTGACCTTTGACACCATGTTCAGGATCGGGTTGTTCGCAGGGTCGAGCCCGGTCAGCGTCACGGTCAGGGCCGCGTGCGGATCGAAGTCGGCCCCCCTGACCTCGAACGCGGCGTTCGCGGCGCCCGCGCTGAAGCCCACCATGCACAGGGCCGGCCCGGGTGGGGGCTGGACCTGGCCGCAGACCGTCCTTGGCGCCGACGGCGGCTGGAGGGGCGGCCCCGGTTGCTGGGCCGCGTTCGACGAGGCCTTCGGCACGGAGGAACCGTGGAGCGAGAAGCCGATGATGACCCCCACCGCGACCAGCGCCGCTCCCCCGACGGCCACGCCGACCCAGGCCAGGCGGGCCGCGACCAGGCGGCGCAGGCCAGCCGGGAGCCACCGGGGCCCGCGGCCGGCCGCCGCGGCGGCCCGGGATCTGGGCTTGGGCCGGTACGAGGCCGGAAGGTCGGTCTGGGAGGGAGAGGTGTCCTCGCGGTCTTCCCCGGGGAGCGCCCCGCCCGCGGGCAGCGGGCCCCGCTGGTACTCCCTGATCAGGTCCATCGCCGCTTCGGGCAGGTAGGAGTGCTCGGGGAAGTCCCCCAGCGTGGTCAGCACCGCCGAGGAGGTGGGGCGCAGCCGCGGCACGCGCTCCAGGCAGGCGGTGACCAGCTCGGTGAGGTCGTCGGGCAGGCCGGACAGGTCGGGAGGTTCGGTGGCCAGGCGGGCCAGCACGTCCATGGCCGTGTCACCCTGGTACGGCGCGTGCCCGGTCGCGGCGTAGGTCAGCGTCGCGCCCAGCGCGTACACGTCGCTGGCCACCGACGCCTGCTTGGTGTCCCTGGCCTGCTCCGGCGCCATGTACGCGGGCGTGCCCACGGCGCCCTGCGCGGCGGTCAGCTCGATCCGCTCGGCCGCCCTGGCCACGCCGAAGTCGATCACGCGCGGGCCGTCCGGCGCGACGAGGACGTTCGACGGCTTCAGGTCCCGGTGCACCAGGCCGGCGTTATGGATCGACACCAGCGCTTCCGCGCACCCGGCCGCGAGCCACCTGACCGTCGCGGTCGGCAGCGGGCCGCAGGCCCGCACCAGCCGGCTAAGGGAGGGGGCCGGGACGTAGGCCGTGGCCAGCCAGGGCAGGTCGGCTTCCGAGTCGGCCTGGACGACCGAAGCGGTGAACACGCCGCTCACCCGGCGGGCGGCCGCGACCTCCTGCGCGAAGCGGGTGCGGAACCCGGCTTCCTCGGCCAGCTCCACCTTGATCGTCTTGACCGCGACCAGCCGACCGGCCGACGAGCGCCCCAGGTACACCTGGCCCATCGCGCCCGCGCCGAGGCGGCCCAGGATCACGTAGGGCCCGATCCGGTCCGGGTCCCACCGGCGCAGCGCCTCACGTCCCGACTGCGACACCATCATCAGGCCGTCCCGGCCGTCCTTTCCCAGGCGATATCACCGTCCATCATGCCGGATCCTGCCACGCAATTGCATCGCACACCCATTGACCTGTGACAACTGGGAGTGGAGAGGGCTTTGGGGTGACGAGGCTTTGGGATGGGGAGGGTTAGCCGGAGTTACGCGCGCCGAGCAGGCCCACGGGCACCACGGCGTCGCTCAGCGCGCGGGCGGTGGCGAAGCCGGGCTTGATGACCGTGTTGATCAGGCGAAGGCGCTCGTCGAAGCCGGCGAACGCGCTCTTCATCGCGTTGACGGTCAGCCATTCGACGTCCGACCAGCCGTAGCCGTACTCCTGCACCAGCTTGTGGAACTCCGAGCTGAGCGTGACCTGGCTCATCAGGCGGTTGTCGGTGTTCACCGTGACGCGGAACTGGAGCTGGCGCAGCAGGCGGAGCGGGTGCAGCGCGATCGACGGCGCGGCGCCGGTCTGGACGTTCGAGGTCGGGCACATCTCGAGCGGGATCCGGCGGTCCCTGACGTACGCGGCCAGGCGGCCCAGGTGGACGCTGCCCTCCGGGGTGATCTCGATGTCGTCCACGATGCGGACGCCGTGGCCCAGGCGCTCGGTGCCGCACCACTGCACCGCCTCCCAGATCGACGGCAGCCCGAACCCCTCGCCCGCGTGGATCGTGATGTGGAAGTTCTCGCGCTTGATGTACTGGAACGCGTCCAGGTGCCGGCTCGGCGGCCAGCCCGCCTCGGCGCCCGCGATGTCGAAACCGACCACGCCCTCGTCCCGGTGGCGGACCGCCAGCTCGGCGATCTCCAGGGACCTGGCGGCCGTGCGCATCGCCGTGAGCAGCGCGTACACCGTGATCCCGCGGCCGGCGCGGCCTGGTTACAGAGCCGTCACGGAAGCCCTGCAGGACCGCCTCGACCACCTCGTCCAGGCTCAGCCCGCGCTCGGTGTGCAGCTCGGGGGCGAAGCGGACTTCGGCGTAGACGACCCCGTCGGCGGCCAGGTCCTCGGCGCACTCGGCCGCCACCCGGCGCAGCGCGTCCGTGGTCTGCATAACCGCGACCGTGTGCCGGAACGCGTCGAGGTAGATCTCCAGGTGCCCGCGGTGCGCGCCCTCGGTCAGCCGGCGGGTCAGCTCCTCGACGTTATCGCCGGGCAGGTCGTCGTAGCCGATCTCGCGGGCCAGCTCAAGGACGGTCTGCGGGCGCAGGCCGCCGTCCAGGTGGTCGTGCAGCAGGACCTTCGGGGCGGACCGGATTTCCTCTAGTGTCGGCATCCCATCATTGTGCACGCCTGGGCGCACGCCCTAGCCGATGACCTCGATGACGGCCGGGGCGGGCGGCGGGGGCTCGTGCTCGCTGACCTCGACGACGCCGGTAGGGGCGGCCAGGGCGGCCAGCGCCGCGGCGAACCGGTCCTCGTCGTCGGCGCGGAGCTCGAGCAGCGGCTGGCCCTCGCGCACGTGGTCGCCGGGCTTGGCCAGGCAGATGATCCCGGCGGCCGCGCTGACCGCGTCTTCCTTCCTGGCCCGGCCCGCGCCGAGCCGCCACGCCGCCGTGCCCACGGCCAGGGCGTCCAGGCGGGTCAGCCAGCCCGTGGCGGGCGCGGGCAGCGCCGTGGTGACGTGCGCGGCCTGCGGGAGCGGCGCGTCCGGGTCGCCGCCCTGCGCGCGGATCATCGTGCGGTAGGCCGCAAGCGCCCGCCCGTCCGCGATGGCGGCGGCGGGATCGGCGTCGAGGCCGGTCAGGTCCAGCATCGCCCGGGCCAGGGCCAGCGTGACCTCCATCAGGTCTGCTGGTCCCTCGCCGCGCAGGGCGGCCACGGACTCCTCCACCTCGACCGCGTTGCCGACCGCGCGGCCCAGCGGGGTGTCCATCGGCGTGAGCAGGGCCCTGGTCCGCACCTGGTGCTCCTCGCCGAGCGCGACCATCGTCTGCGCGAGCTCGCGGGCCGCATCCAGGCTCTTCATGAACGCGCCGGTGCCCACCTTGACGTCCAGGACGAGCGCCCCGGTCCCCTCGGCGATCTTCTTGCTCATGATCGAGCTGGAGATCAGCGGGATGGACTCCACCGTGCCGGTCACGTCGCGCAGCGCGTACAGCCTGCGGTCGGCCGGGGCCAGGCCGCTGCCCGCCGCGCAGATGACGCACCCGGCGCTGGCCAGGACGGCCACGGTCTCTTCCGGGCTCAGCGCGGCGCGGAAGCCGGGGATCGACTCGAGCTTGTCCAGGGTTCCGCCGGTGTGGCCCAGGCCGCGCCCGGACAGCTGGGGGACGGCCGCGCCGCAGCTCGCGACCAGGGGCGCGAGGATCAGGCTGACCTTGTCCCCGACCCCGCCCGTCGAGTGCTTGTCGACGGTCGGCCTGGTCAGCGAGCTGAGGTCCAGGCGGTCGCCGGACGCGATCATCGCCGCGGTCCACGTGCGCAGCTCGGCGCGGTCCAGCCCGCGGAAGAAGATGGCCATCAGCAGCGCGGACATCTGCTCGTCGGCGACCGCGCCGGTGGCGTACGCGTCGAACAGCCACCGGATGTCGTCGTCGGCCAGCCGGTGCCCGTCCCGCTTGGCGGTGATCAGCGAGACCGCGTCGGTCACCGGGACTCCCTTCGGCTGGCCAGGTCGGTGCCGCTGAAGGCGGCGGGGAGCAGGCGGTCCAGCTCGACCGGGCCCTGCGCGGTGTCGACCAGCAGGGTGGCGCCGCCGGCCTCGAACAGCAGCTGGCGGCAGCGGCCGCACGGGAGCAGCGGGGCGCCGTCACCCGCGACGATGCTGACGGCGACGAGCTTGGGCGGGTCCGTGGGCGTTGCGGGGGGCGGGGGCGTCGCGGCGCCCGCGCCGTGGAGGGCGGAGACCAGGCCGCACTCGGCGCACAGGGTCAGGCCGTAGGAGGCGTTCTCCACGTTGCACCCGGCGATGATCCGCCCGTCGGAGGTCAGGGCCGCCGCGCCGACCCGCAGTCCTGAATAGGGCGCGTAGGCCCGTTCGGCTGCGGTGCTGGCAGCCGCGCGCAAAACCGGCCAGTCAATGCTCACGCAGGCAGTCTAGAAGGCGGTAGCTTTGATGGTGGGATCCCCGGAGTTCCGGGGGTCCGCGTGGGTAAGGCTGCAGGGTTGCCTCGTCCACGCGGACCCTCGCATGTCATCGGCGCGACCGCGGCAGGGAGGCGGACCGCGCCAGAGCAGCAAGGAACTCTGGTACATAGGATGCCTGGGCACTTATTAAGGACCCAACCTGGAACAGATTCAGGTTCGGTTAAGATATCGGCCTGTTTGGGTTCCGGCAGGTTTCGTGCTTAGCGTGGAGGATGTGAACGCTCGTCTCGGCCGGGTTCTCGTCGTAGAAGACGACCCTGGCATCGCCGAAGGTCTGGTCCGCGGTCTGACCCGGGCCGGGTACGAGACGGGCAGCGTCACCACCGGCAAGGCGGCCCTGGACTGGCCCGTGCCCGACGTGGTCCTGCTTGACCTCGGGCTGCCCGACATCGACGGCGTGGAGGTCTGCCGCAGGCTCCGCCAGGCCGGCGACGCGGCGATCATCGTGGTGACCGCCCGCGGTGAGCAAGCCGACCGGGTGCTGGCCCTGGACGAGGGCGCCGACGACTACCTGGTCAAGCCGTTCGGGCTGGAGGAACTCCTGGCCAGGATCAGGGCGGTGCTGCGCCGCAGCCGCCAGCTCGCGACGGTCCAGGTGCTGCAGCACGGCCCGCTCACCGTCGACCTGCGCACGCACAAGGTCACGATGTCCGGGCACCCGGTCGCGGTGACGCCCAAGGAGTTCGCGATCCTGGAATGCCTGGCCAGCGACCCGGGCCGGGTGGTCAGCCGGCAGGAGATGCTCGAGCGCGCGTGGGATGAGCACTGGTACGGCCCCACCAAGGTGCTGGACGTGCACATGGCCGCGCTGCGGCGCAAGCTCGGCGACCCGAACCTCATCGAGACCGTCTACGGGCACGGTTTCAGGCTGGCCGACCTCGGGGAGCTGCTATGACAACCCGGATCGTGCTGGCCCTGGTCGCCTTCACCGCCGCGGTGCTCGTCGGCGCCGTGGTCCCGCTCACGCTCAACGCGACCGGGCACGACCGGACCTCGTTCGTCCAGGCCACCGTGGCGGTCGCCCGCACGGACGCGGCCCTGGCCCAGGCCCGGCTGGACTTTCTCGCCCAGCAGCAGACCAGCGGCCACCTTCCGTCGCCGACCGCCGGCCGGGCTGCCCTCGCGCAATGGAACCAGTTTTTCACCGCGCTCGAAGACATGCGGCAATCGGGTGACGGCCTGCTCATCCTGACCAACACCCTGCAGACGGTGGCCCACGTGGGCATGCCTGCAGGTGACTTCACCGGGCTCGCCGAGGAGGCCGTCGCGCAGGCCCTGCCCGAGTTCAAGGCCGGCCAGGTCGTGCAGGCGGTCACCGAGACCGACGGATCGCAGGTCATCGCGGCGATACCCGTCTTCAGCCAGGGCGGGGGCGGGCCGGTGGTCGGCACGGTGATCGTGGCCAGGTCGACCAATGCGCTGGAGAGCAGCATCGCGGCCCTGTGGGTCATCCTCGGGAGGATCTTTGCCCTGGCCGTGATCGCCGCGGCCGTGCTGGCCTTCGGGCTGGCCCGGTGGGTCAGCAGGCCGCTGAAGGGGCTGGACGCCGCCGCGCGCAGGCTCGCCGACGGCGACCTGGCGATCAGGACCGTGGTCGGCTCGGGACCTCCGGAGCTGCGCCGGCTGGGGACGACGTTCAACACGATGGCCGGGCGGCTCGAAGCCCTGGTCCACGGGAACCGCGCCGTCATCGCCGACGTGTCGCACCAGCTGCGTACCCCGCTGGCCGCCCTGCGGCTGCGGCTCGACCTGCTCGCCGCGGACGCCGCCCAATCGGACCCCGCGACCAGCCACGAGCTCGAAGGCGCGCTCGCCGAGCTGGCCCGGCTGTCCCGGCTCGTCGACGGCCTGCTAGCGGTGGCGCGGGCGGAGAACGTCGTGCCGGTGCCCGTCGCCCTGGACATCGCCGAGTTGGCCAGGGAACGCGTCGTGGCGTGGCACCCGGTGGCCGACGACCGGGGCATCGTGCTGACCGCCACCTCTGCGGGCGGGGCCGCGGACGCGTCGGTGCTGGCCTGGATCGGTGAGGGGCACCTGGAGCAGATCCTGGACAACCTGATCGCCAACGCCCTGGACGCGCTGAGCCCGGGCCAGCGGGTCACCGTCATCACGGCGGCCACCCCGACCGGCGCCCGGATCACCGTCCGCGACCAGGGTCCGGGCATGAGCGCCGAGGACCGCCAGCGTGCCTTCCTGCGGTTCGGCGTCTCGAGCCCGAACGGGACCGGCCTGGGCCTGGCCATCGTCCACCGGCTGACCACGTCCAACGGCGGCACCGCCAGCCTCACCGAAACGCCGGGCGGCGGCCTGACGGTCACGCTGGACTTCCCCGGGGTCCCCGCCTCGAATGGCGGCGCCCATTACGGCACGTCAGATAGCCGGCTTACCTTCTCCGGCGGGCCGGATAACGCAGTCGCACCGACCGCCTCCGGCGTGTAGGGGAGCCCTTAGCGCGGCGTTCGGGATGTCGTGGTTCTGGGTTCTTTTGGCCCTGTAGAAAAGCACCAATCCCCCTGGCGGCGAGCAGGGCGTTATGTCCGCCACGCCAGGAATGCCATCATGATCGGATTCCGATTCGGCAACGAGCAGGCCCGATCGTCGTGTGTCCCCTTCCCAGGCGAGGTAACCAGGCATAGCCTGCGGGACAACCCAGGACGAATGCGAGGTCAGGTGCTGTCAGCGCCTGGCCCAGTGGAGGTAAGCGTGAAACACAGCGCATGGGCCACGATGGCGGTGGCCGTGTCGGGAGCGCTGGCCCTCGCCGGGTGCGGCAGCAGCAGCAGCCCGGCCTCGACCAGCTCCAGTACCAGTGCGCCTGCCAGCTCCAGCTCGAGCGCGGCGACGACGGCCAAGTTCCTCGGCTGCATGGTCACCGACACCGGCGGCATCGACGACAGGTCGTTCAACGCCTCGTCGTGGGCGGGCATGCAGGCGGCCACGACGGCCGACCCGAACGTCAGCGTCAAGTTCCTGCAGTCGGCGACGCAGAGCGACTACACCCTGAACATCAACACGTTCCTCGGCCAGAAGTGCGGCATCATCGTGACCGTCGGCTTCCTGATGGGCGCCGCGACCGAGACCGCGGCCAAGGCCAACCCGACCCAGAAGTTCGCGATCGTGGACTGCTCCTACGCGTCGCAGTGCCTGCCCGCCCCGCAGGAGACCAACATCGACCAGCTGGTGTTCAACACCGTGCAGGACGGTTTCCTCGGCGGGTACCTGGCCGCGGGCATGACCAAGACCGGCAAGGTGGCCACGTTCGGCGGTGAAGACTTCGGGACCGTGACCATCTACATGGACGGCTTCTGGGACGGCGTTCAGTACTACAACTCCAAGCACGGCACGCACGTGCAGGTGCTCGGCTGGAACGAGACGACCCAGAAGGGCTCGTTCACCGGTGACTTCACCAACCAGACCAAGGGCCAGACCCTGACCCAGACGTTCATCAGCGAGGGTGCGGACATCATCTTCCCGGTCGCCGGTAACGTCGGGCTCGGCGCGGCGAAGGCCGTCCAGCAGGCGGATCAGGCCGCGGGCAGCGACAAGATGAACATGTTCTGGGTGGACACCGACGGCTGCGTCAGCGCGGCGACGTACTGCACGTACTTCATCACCAGCGTGGAGAAGGGCATCGTGGCGGCGGTGAAGACCGCGGTGCTCGCGGCGGCCAACGGCACGTTCGCCGGCGGCACCTACATCGGCACGCTGTCCAACGGCGGGGCCGTCCTCGCCCCGTTCCACGACTTCGCCAGCAAGGTCCCGGCCGCACTGCAGGCCGAGCTCAACACGGTGGCGCAGGGTATCGAGAGCGGCTCGATCCAGACGCCGACCAAGAGCCCGGTGTAAGGGGTTTAGCAGCAGGGCACGACCGATGTGGCAGCGGTGCGCGAGCGTCATGCACCGCTGCCACATCGGCTTGCGACATCGGACGTGAAGGGCCGACGTGGAACTTGAGCTGCAGGGCATTACCAAGCGGTTCGGCTCGCTGGTGGCCAACGACCGCATCGACCTGTCGGTAGCCCCGGGGCAGGTCCACGCCCTGCTCGGCGAGAACGGCGCGGGCAAGTCCACCCTGATGAACGTGCTGTACGGGCTGCTGCAGCCGGACGAGGGCGAGATCCTGCTGGACGGCAAGCCGGCCAAGTTCCGCTCGCCGAACGACGCCATCGCCGCGGGCATCGGGATGGTGCACCAGCACTTCATGCTGGTGCCGGTGTTCACCGTCGCGGAGAACGTGACCCTCGGCATCGAGGAGACCAGAAGAGGGTCCATCCCGGCTCTGCGGGGCGGCGGTGCCATTCCGCTCGGCCTGCTCGACCGGCGCAAGATGCGCAGGGACGTGGGCGAACTCTCTCGGGCATACGGGCTGGAGCTGGACCCCGACGCCGTGGTCGAGGACCTGCCGGTGGGCATCCAGCAGCGGGTCGAGATCGTCAAGGCGCTGGTCAGGAACGCGACCGTACTGATCCTGGACGAGCCGACCGCGGTGCTCACCCCGGCCGAGACCGAGGATCTGTTCCGGATCGTCAAGCAGCTCAAGGACGGCGGGACGTCGGTCGTCTTCATCTCGCACAAGCTCAAGGAAGTCCAGACCATCGCGGACACGATCACGGTGCTGCGGCGGGGCGCGGTGGTCGGCCAGCGGCCCCCGTCGGCCACCGAGGAGGAACTGGCCACGCTGATGGTCGGCCGGAACGTGCAATTGCGGGTGAGCAAGGAGCCGGCCAAGCCCGGCGACGTGGTGCTCGACGTGTCCGACATGACCGTGGCCGACCAGACCGGCCGGGTCTGGGTGAACGGGCTGTCGGTCCAGGTCCGAGCCGGGGAGATCCTGGGCGTGGCCGGAGTGCAGGGCAACGGGCAGACGGAACTGTGCGAGGCGCTGATGGGCCTGCGGCCCACGGCCTCGGGCCACGTCAGGCTCGCCGGGCATGACCTGACGCACGCGACGCCCTCACGGCGGCTGGAGGCCGGCCTGGCGTACGTTCCGGAAGACCGGCAGGAAGACGGGCTGGTCGGCGACTTCTCGGTGGCCGACAACATGGTGCTCGACCAGTACTACCGGCCGCCGTTCGCCTCCGGGATCAACCTCCACCTCGGCGCCATCGCCGAGAACGCGGCCGAGCTGGTCAAGGAGTTCGACGTCAGGACCTCCTCGGCACAGACGCCGGTGGGCACGCTGTCCGGCGGGAACCAGCAGAAGGTGATCCTGGCCAGGGAGCTAGGGCGCGACCACAAGGTGCTCGTGGCCAGCCAGCCGACCCGCGGGCTCGACGTGGGGTCGATCGAGTTCGTCCACAAGCGCATCGTCCAGCAGCGCGATCACGGCGTGGCGGTGGTCATCGTCTCCGCCGAACTCGACGAGATCTACGCGCTGGCGGACCGGATCGCCGTCATGTACGAGGGCAAGATCACCGGTTTCCGGCCGCCGACCGTGCCGCCCGAGGAACTCGGGCTGCTGATGGCCGGGGCCAGCGATGAGGCGGCCAGCCAGAGCACGGGCCGGGTCACGGGCTTCGTCACGGGTCCGGTTACGGGCCAGCCGGAGGCCGAGACCGCCATCGGTGGACCGGGGGCGGAAACGTCAGGAGCCGGCCAATGAGCGAACAGACGCCCCCGCCGGGTCCGGGCCCGGCTGCACCCGACCCCGGTGGCCAGGGTCCCGACCTTGGTCAGGGTCCGGTGGCCGATGGTTCCGTCGCGGGACTTCCGGAGCCGACCGAGGCGCTGGCCGAGGTGGCCGCGTCGTCCCCGCCCAACCCGGAGATCCCGGAGAACCTGACCGGCCGGGGGCGATTCCTGCTTCAGTCGATCACCGAGGGCAACTCGTTCACGGTCACCGTCCTGGCTTTCTTCAGCGCCCTGGTCGTCGGCGGCCTGATCAACGCGTTCAGCAACACGACCGTCCTGCACGCGTGGAGCAGCCCGTTCTCAGGCCACGCGCTGGCCGAGCTCTGGGACACGGCGACGGGTGCGTACGTGGCGCTGTTCGAGGGCTCGATCTTCAACCCGCACACGGTCGCGGCGCTCTTCCAGCAGGCCTCGATCAGCACGGCGGTCCACAACGGCTACCTGAGCGCGGTGTTCAACCCGCTGTCCGAGACGTGCGTGGCGGCCACGCCGCTGATCCTGGCCGGGCTCGCCGTCGCGCTGCCCTACCAGGCGGGCCTGTTCAACATCGGCGGGCAGAGCCAGTTCATCGGCGGCGCCATCGTGGCGACCTACCTCGGCTACGGCGTAAGCATGCCGGTGGTCGTGCACGCGGTGGTGTGCGTGATCGGCGGGTTCGTCGGGGGGGCCGCGATCGGCTGGCTGACCGGCGAGCTCAAGGCGCGGACCGGCGCGCACGAGGTCATCGTCACGATCATGCTCAACTACATCCTGGCGTACTTCCTGACCTACCTGCTCTCCTACCACTACCTGATGCAGGCGCCCGGCAACGCCAACCCAATCAGCTCGGCTATCGCGAGTGACGCGCACCTGCCGCTGCTGTTCGGCACGCACCTGCGGATCAACGCCAGCTTCCTGATCGCGCTGGCCTTCGCCGGGATCATCTGGTGGCTGCTGGGCCGCACCACCACCGGGTTCCAGTTCCGCAGCATCGGCAAGAACCCCAGCGCGTCGCGGGTGGCGGGGATGAACGTGGAACGGAACTGGGTCCTGGTCATGCTGATCGCGGGCGGCCTGGCCGGGCTGGCCGGGTCGGCGGTGATCCAGGGCACCGACTTCACCCTCAACAACCAGAGCTTCGGTAGCTACGGCATCGACGCCATCACGGTGGCGCTGCTCGGCCGGGGTAAGCCGCTCGGCGTCGTGCTGGCCGGCCTGCTCTTCGGGGCGCTGCGTGCCGGGGCCCCACTCATGCAGGCGGCGACCGGGACTCCGGTGGAGATGGTGGACGTGCTGACGGCGATCATCGTCTTGTTCGTCGCGGCGCCGCCGCTGGTCCGGTCCATATACCGGCTGCGGGCGCCGCGGGCCGGCGGGGGCGGCCTGTCGTTCTCCAAGGGGTGGAACTCATGACGATCTCCGAGCGCGTCGTCACGCTGCTGGAGCCCGGAGCCGCTCCCGTCAGCGCGTTCCGGCGGTGGCTGGCCCCGGCGACGTTCCTGGTGTTCGGCCTCGTCGACGCGTTCATCCTCGGGGGGTACGCGCACAAGGGCGACGCGGTCTTCGCGTTCTCCCAGACATTCGCGAAGGTCACCGTGCCGAACCTGTCGCTGCCCGCCGCCGCGACCTGCTACGTGTGCGGCGGGATCTCGATCGCGCTCGCCGGGGCGCGAGCCTTTGCGCCGCTGAGCAAGGTGTGGCGGCGGGTGGTGCTGGGACTGGTCATGTTCCTGTTCGTCATCGCGCTGCTGAGCTGGGCCGACGCCGGGCAGAGCTCCTCATTCAACATCGTGAACCTGCTGTCGGGCACCCTGGCCGGGTCGATCCCGATCATGCTAGGCGCCCTGACCGGCGTCATCTGCTCCAGGTCCGGAGTGATCAACATCGCCATCGAGGGCCAGCTGCTGCTCGGCGCGTTCACCGCCGCGATCGTGGCCAGCGGCACCCACAACCTCTGGCTCGGGGTGCTCAGCGGCGCCCTGGCCGGCATGCTGGTGGGGGCGCTGCTCGCCGCCTTCGCCATCGGCTACCGGGTGGACCAGGTGGTGCTCGGCGTGGTGATCAACCTGCTGATCCTGGGCCTGACCGGGTTCCTGTACGACTCCCTTCTGGTCCCGTACCAGAACACGCTGAACTCGCCGAACACGTTCAGCGCCATCAAGATCCCGGCGCTCGGCGACATCCCGATCATCGGGCCGGTCTTCTTCGACGCGAACATCTTCCTGTACCTCACCTACCTCGCGCTGGCCGGAGTCCAGGTCGGCCTGTTCTCCACCCGGTGGGGGCTGCGGACCCGCGCCATCGGCGAGCTTCCCATCGCGGCCGAGACCGTGGGCATCCGGGTGATCGCGATGAGGTACCGGAACGTGATCGCGGCCGGGGTGATCGCCGGAGTCGGCGGCTCCTACTTCACGCTCGGCTCGGTAGGCGCGTTCGGCAAGGACATGTCCTCCGGCTATGGCTACATCGCCCTGGCCGCGATGATCTTCGGCCGGTATTCCCCGTTCGGCGCCATCGGCGCGGCGCTGCTGTTCGGGTTCGCGACCCAGCTGCAGTCGGTCATGTCCACGCTCAACACGCCCATCCAGTCCAACCTGCTGCTGATGGCCCCGTACATCGTCACGATCATCGTGCTGGCCGGCCTGGTGGGCAAGGTCCGCGGCCCCAGGGCCGAGGGCATCCCCTACGTCAAGTCCTAAGATCCCTTTATGCCGAACGAGCGGTGGTGCGCGGCCGAGTTTGCCTGCACCGCCCGGGCACGGTTCAGTTTCGCGATCGTCTGGCGCCTCGTGCGGCTATACGGCCCGGTCTTCCGTTCGGCCTGTCGGCCAGCTTTTGTGGTTGATTAGGGCTTCGTGGTGGATTAGGGGGACTGTGGTGCACCCAATCAACCGCAGAACCCGGATCAACCACAATCTTTCCGGGCCGGGTGCACCAAGAAGCGCTTGCGCACCAGTGTGCACGTACGCACCATTTATCGGGAAGATCTTTTTAGGGTCGGGTAACGGGAGTGATTCACGTGGCGACTGAGGCTGAGCTCCGGAGCGTGGTCGAGGCTTGGATCGCGGACGACCCCGACGCGGGGGACCGCGCCGAACTGGAGGCGCTGCTCGAGCGGGCCTTCGCGGCGCCGGGGTCCGGCACCGGTCCGGGGGGCGACCCGACGGCCTCGGAGGCAGCTGAGGCTGCGCTGGCTGAGCTGCGGGACAGGTTCTCGGGGCGGCTGGAGTTCGGGACGGCTGGGCTGCGGGGCGTGGTCGCCGCGGGGCCGAACCGGATGAACCGCGCGGTGGTCAGGGCGGCGACCGCCGCGGTGGCGGGGTGGCTGCTCGGCACGGGGCCGGGGGACGCGCGTGGGTCGGGGTGGCTGGCCGGCTCGGGGCTGGGGGACACGGGTGGCTCGCGGCCGGGGGACGCGGGTGGCTCGGGGCCGGGGGCGGGTGCTGGGCCCTGCCTGGCTCGGGGCCGCTGCCTGGCTCGGGGCCGACGGGAGCCGGGGTGCGGGTGGTGATCGGGTGCGACGCGCGGCATCGGTCGGCGGACTTCGCGGCCGAGGCGGCTGCGGTGCTGGCCGGCGCGGGCATCGCCGTGCACGTGCTCCCGCTGCCGTGCCCGACCCCGCTGCTCGCGTTCGCGGTCCGCCACCTCTCGGCGTCGGCCGGGGTGATGGTCACCGCGAGCCACAACCCGGCCGCTGACAACGGGTACAAGCTCTACCTGAGCGACGGCGCCCAGGTCATTCCGCCCGTCGACGCGCGGATCGAGGAACGGATCGCTGGGCTCGGGCCGCTGGCCCGGATTCCGGTCGCTGACGCCGAAAGCCCGCTGATCACCCGCCACGGCGACGAGGTGGCGCAGGCCTACCTGGACGCCGTGGTCGCCGTGACCGCGAGCCCGGCGCCGGAGCCTGCGGCCGACCTGACCGTCGTGTACACCGCAATGCACGGGGTGGCCGGGACGCTCATGTTGCGCGCCATGGCTCAGGCTGGCTTCCCGGCGCCGCACGTCGTGGCGAAGCAGGCGGACCCCGACCCGGACTTCCCGACCGTCGCGTTCCCCAACCCGGAGGAGCCCGGCGCCCTCGACCTGGCCCTGGCCGACGCGCGGCGGCTCGACGCGGACCTGGTAGTCGCCAGCGACCCGGACGGGGACCGGCTGGCCGTGGCCGTGCCGGAGCCGACGGGCGGCTGGCGCGTGCTCACCGGGGACCAGCTCGGGGCGCTGCTCGGGGCCAGCCTGCTGGAGTGGACGGCCGCCGGCCCGGCGGCGCAGGCCCGGCTGGTGGCCACCACGATCGTGTCCTCGACGCTGCTGTCCACCATCGCGGCGGCGGCCGGGGCTCACTACGCCGAGACCTTGACCGGCTTCAAGTGGATCACCAGGGCGGGCGACCGGATGCCGGGCACGCGTTTCCTGTTCGGTTACGAGGAGGCGCTCGGCTACGCGGTCGGCGACGTGGTGCGGGACAAGGACGGCATCGGGGCCGCCCTGGCCATGCTCCGGCTCGCTACGGAGGCGAGGGCGGCCGGCCGTTCCGTGCTCGACCGGTACGACGAGCTGGAGACCGCCCACGGCGTGCACCTGACCTCCCAGGTCACCCTGCGGACCACCGACCAGGCGCGGGTCATGAGCCGACTGCGGGCGGCCCATCCGGCGGCCCTCGGCGGCGAGCCGGTATCGAGCGTGGCCGACCTCGCGGACGGGGCGGCCGATCGGGACGGGCTCCCGCCTTCGAACGTGCTGATCCTCCGGCTGCCCGGCGCCCGCGTGGTGCTCCGCCCGAGCGGCACCGAGCCGAAGATCAAGTGCTACATCGAGATCACCGAGCCGCTGGCCGGACGGTCCCTCGCGGCCGCCCGCGAGGCCGCGGCCCAGCGCCTGGTCCCGCTGCGGCACGCGCTCGAAGCCGTCCTCGCCGACGCGTAGCAGGGCCCGCCGTCGGGCCGCGCCGCTCAGCTTAAGTTTTAACCTGATTTCGGGTCATATCAGCGCATAGTGGTGCTATTCGCGTATATGCGCTAGTTCCCGCATAGGTGCGGCCGTTTCCCTCATGCTGGTGTTGCGACACATCGGCATGGAAGGAGAAACGGCCGTGCTGGATACCCTGCCACGATCAGGCGGGCGGCTGCAAGCCATCCTGGGCGCCAGCGGCGTGGGCGGCGTCCAGGTGGCGGGCGGGCCGGCCGGGATGGCGCCGCGGCCGCCGGACCCGGCCCAGGTCGCGGCCGCCGTCGCGCGGTACCGGGCGTACCAGGCGCTGCGGGAGTTCCGGGCCCGGCTGTACGGGTGCCTGACCGCCCGGGCGGACGCGGCGTTCGAGCTGGTCGACGCGATCTTGTGCGCGGATCACGCGGTGACGTCGCTGGCGGAGCTGTCACTGGTGCCGGCGTTCCGCCGCGGGCACGGCGCGCTGTATGACGCTCTCGCCGCCGGGCGGATCGGCCAGGAGAAGCTCGCCGCGCTGCTGACCGGCACGTTACCGCAGCTGGTGGACGGGGACGAGAGCCGCGCCTGGGTCGCCGGGCATGACAAGATCGACCGCGGCCTGCTGGAGCAGGCGCTGGCCGGCCTGCCTGCCGGGCAGGCCGCCCAGGTCCGGGAGGCGTGCGCGCGGTGGACCCGGCTGCGGTTCGCGATCGATGCCACCCCCTATCCCCGCCCGGACGCCGAATGCTCGCCCGGCCGCGGCCACGTCCACCACGACGCGTGCCGCTGCGACGGCACCCGCAAGACCATCCCGGGCTGGGAGTACCAGTTCACCGCCGCGCTGGGGCACCTGCGCACCGCGTGGGCCGCCCTGATCGACGTGGAGCGCACCACCCATGCCACCCGCACCCGGCAGACGATCCGGCAGGTGCGCAACCTGCTGCGCCGCCTGGCCGCGGCTGGCCCCGATGGCGGCGGCGCCCCGCTGGTCATCTGCGACGCCGGGTACAGCGCCGCCGCGCTGACCGCCGGGCTGGCCGGCTGCCCGGTGCACCTGCTCATCCGGCTGCCCGCCGGCAGCGTGTTCTACGCCGACCCGGTCACCTGGCCCGGCAAGAAAGGCCGGCCCGGCAAGCACGGCATGCCGGTCACCTGCGCAGGCGACCGCGGCCAGGCCAATCCCGAGCCGGACGAGTCCCTCACCCTGCCCGGCACCCCGCGGTACGGCACCGTCCGCGTCGACGCCTGGCGCCAGGTGCATCCCCTGATCCACGGCGACCGCGGCTGGTTCGCCGGCTGGGACGGCGACCTGCCCGTCCTGCGCGGCACCGTGCTGCGCGTCCGGGTCGAGCACCTGCCCGACGGCCGCACCCCGCCCAAGACGATGTGGCTGTGGCACGCCGGCCCCGCCCCGCTGTCGTGTGACGAGCTGTGGCGCGCCTACCTGGCCCGCTTCGATGAGGAGCACGCCTTCCGGTTCGCCAAGGGACACCTGGGGTTAACCGCGGCCAGGGTCCGCACCCCCGACCAGGCCGACCGGTGGGTCCGCCTGGTCATGGCCGCGGCCGCCCAGCTCCTGCTCGCCCGCCCGCTGGCCGCCGACCTGCGCCGCCCCTGGGAAAAACGGCCCGACCCCACCCGGCCCCTGCCACCCGGGCGGGTCCGCCGCGGATTTGCAAACATCCGGCCCCGCCTGGGCACCCCCGCCCGTGTCGCTAAACCCACCCGGCCCGGCCCCGGCAGGCCCAAAGGCTCCGCCAGCGGCCCGGCACCCCGATACCCCGTGCCCAAGAAAACGGACACCAAAGACCAAACAGCCACGCCAGCCGACGGGTAAGAGGTTAAAACCTAAGCTCAGCCCGTGTCGGATAAATGGCTCGCTCCAGCCGGGCGGGGCCACCTAGCGTGAGCCCCGTGAGGGACAGGCCCGCGGGCATATAGGACCGCGAGGTAGCGCGTGCGCTGGCTGAAGGCTGGCTGATCCACGCTGCGGACCTGCGGTACGCCGCGGTCGGGGGCGGGAGCTACCACTGGGTGACGCGCGACGGCGAAGGTCAGCGATGGTTCGTCACGGTCGATGACCTGGACGACAAGCCCTGGCTCGGCGACAGCTGCGCCGCCGTGCTGGATGGCCTGCGAGCCGCGATGGACACAGCCCTGGCGCTGCGCCGGGAGGCCTGCCTGCGCTTCGTCGCTGCACCCGTCCCCGCGCTCGGCGGGGAGACCGTCCGGTCGCTGGATTCCCGGTACGCCATCTCCGTGTTCCCGTTCCTGGACGGGATCAGCGGCCGGTTCGGCGAGGATTACCCCACCCGCCGGCCGGGCGAACTTGCCGAGATGCTGGCGGCGCTGCACCAGGCCACGCCGGCCCTGACCCGGGCGCCGGTGGCCAGGATCGGGCTGCCCAGGCGCGAGACGCTTGACGCGGCGCTGGGCGACCTGGACCGGCCCTGGCTCGGCGGGCCCTACGGCGAACCGGCGCGTGAGCTACTCATCCGGACCATCGGCCAGGTCCGCGGCCTGCTGGCGAGTTTCGACGCGTTGGCCCGGCGCGTGGCGGCGCGGGAAACGGTCATCACCCATGGCGAACCGCACGCCGCGAACTTCTTGCGGACGGGCATCGGCACGATGCTGATCGACTGGGACACCACCGGGCTCGCTCCGCCGGAACGGGACCTGTGGATGATCGCCAGCGACACCGGCGAAGAACTCCGCCGCTACACCGCCGCCACCGGTCGGGCCATCGACCCTTCCGCGCTGAGGTTTTACCGGCTGCGCTGGGCCCTGGACGACATCGCGGCGTTCCTTGCGCGGCTCCTCGCGGCACGCCAGCGCACCGCCGACGGCGAGCATGCCTGGCGCGCCCTCCAGGAAACCATCGCCCACGCCAGCCCGTGACCGCAAGGTGGCACGTGAATCCGTGGGGTCGTAACGGTCAAGGACCTTCTGCATATCGTCGATGTACACGGCCGGCCAGCGCCCGTCTGACCGAAGGGCGGCGAATATCTTGTTCGCGACCTCCTGCTGGCGGAGTTGATCGCCGGCTGTGTCACGAGCCTCGATCAGGCGGGGAACTTGCTGTGGAGCGGGATAACCGATCCCTCGGGCGAGGTTATGTCGTCGTCGTCGAACTCGTGTCCGCCGACGTAGACCGCCACGGTTCCGGACCGGATGTAGGGGTCAGTGCCCTCCTCGAGGGTGACTGGCCGACCAAGCGCATGCTCGACCAGGCGTACCAGGTCTGCGTCCTGCGCCGCCGTGCCGACGAAGATGAACGTCTGCCGTGACATGGCTAGTCGTCTCGCCTCCAGTCGATGAGGTAGTCATCCCCCACGATTAGAACCGCATCCAGCCGATCCCCGTGCGGTGTCCCTCGAAACCGCCGGATACCGTGGCCGGCTTCGTCCTCCGTCAGACCAGAACCACGGGCGTCGATGACCGCGTGGCGCGCCTGCCCCTTAGCGCTGTTTAGCGCCGCCTTGACCGTGCGATCACTGGCTCCCGGATCCAGGCTCTTGAATTCGACGGGCACATTGTCCACGCGAGAATCAGAGGTCCGGCCACAGACGCCAAATCCCTCCGATACCGAGACGACCGCGGCCCCTTTGGACGCCAGGTGCTCAGCGATGCGGCGTTCGGCCGGTGAGAATTTCTTCGCTCGCTCGTCAACCACGCCGAGACCAACCTGGTCGACCACGCCATCGAGAAGAGGAACCTGCCATTCGGACCTCTCAACAGCTGGCTGGGTCGGCGTCCACGGACGGGAACGGGCCAGTTCGGAGGAGCGGGCCGAGATGAGGTCGTCACGGCATTCCTGCCGGAAACGTGTCTCCGCAGCGTCAGGCGGCCTTCTGTTGTCGCCGGGACGGTTGGTATCGCTGCGGCGTTGAGGATGCTCATCCGGACTTTGATCAGATTCATCCAGGCCGCTATGAGACTCGTCGACACCTACCACTGTGTTCCCGCTGCAGACCCTATGATTACCTTTAGTAGTTTACTGTTTCCTTTTCGTAACATTACGGGCGGGCGCGGCCTAGTGGCCGACGTGGGCGGAGGCTAGCCAGGGGGCGATGAGGCTTAGGGTGACTAGGCCTAGGAAGGCGCCGGCGACGAGGCTGGCGGCGATTAGCCACTGGCGGGTTCCGGCGCCGCTGACGTCGCGGCGAGTGCGGCGCAGCCAGTCGCGCGGGGCTAGGCGGGCTACCTCGGGCAGGTGGCCGAGGACGTGGACGGTCATGGCGAAGAACCATAGGACGAAGCTGGCTTTGTGCACGAACAACAG
This sequence comes from uncultured Actinomycetes bacterium, assembly GCA_963795795.1. Classification (GTDB taxonomy): domain Bacteria; phylum Actinomycetota; class Actinomycetes; order Streptosporangiales; family Streptosporangiaceae; genus Palsa-504. The sequence goes on from CAWCJS010000024.1 coordinate 275,214, forward strand.
CTCGCGCGACCAGGCGGGACTGGCCAGGAGTAGCGCAACGCCGCTGGCCAGGAGGACGAGGGTGAGGATGGCCACGACGGGCCCGAGCAGGCGGAGCAGGACGCGGGGCGGTCCCTTGCGCCGGTAGGCGGGGGCCCCGCGGTAGTAGCGGACGAAACGGTAGCCGGTGCTCCCGAGCTTGAGCAGCACCGGCGGGATGAGGACCATGCCGAGGAAGACGTGGGGTGAGATGAGCTGGCGGACGCGGAGGATCGTGGCGCCCTCGGCGGCCAGGAGCACGATCAGCACGGCGGCGTTCGTCGCGGTGAGGCGGGCGTTGGCGGCCACGCCGAGGTCGGCCCGGCGCTGCGCCCGGCTCCGCTCGTCGGGCGGCTTGGCCTCGTTGCTCTACCCGCACACGGGGACGATACGGGGTGAACCTTACGCCAGCATGAAGCGGGCCCGGTCGACGTCAATGCGCATCTGGGCGACTAGGGCGTCGACGGTGTCGAAGCGCTCGTTGCCGCGCAGGCGGGCGGCAAAGTCGATGGCGGCGTGGGTGCCGTAGAGGTCCAGGTCGTCACGGTCCAGCGCGTACGCCTCGACGGTGCGCTCGCCTTCACCGAACGTCGGGTTGGTGCCGACCGAGATCGCAGCCGGCCAGCGGCCGGTTTCGCTGCCGTCCAGGTCGAGGCCGGTCAGCCAGCCGGCGTAGACGCCGTCGGCGGGGGTGGCGGTGTGCGGCGGGGTCTCCAGGTTCGCGGTCGGGAAGCCCAGCGCCCGGCCCCGCAGGTGGCCGCGGACGATCACGCCTTCGACCCGGTGCGGCCGGCCGAGCGCGGCGGCGGCGCCTTCGACATCCCCGGCGGCCAGCCGCTCCCTGATATAGGTCGAGGAGATCGTCACGCCGTCGACCACGAGCAGCGGGACGCCCTCGGCGGTGAAGTCGTACTTCTCACCGAGCTGGGCGAGCAGCGGCACGTCGCCCGCGGCCCGGTATCCGAAGCTGAAGTTCTCCCCGACCACGACGGCGGTGGCGTGCAGTCGTTCGGACAACACGACCCGGACGAACTCGTCCGGGCTCAGCCGGGAGAATTCCAGGCTGAACGGGAGCGTGCAGATGGCGTCGGCACCGAGGGCGGCGAGGAGTTCGGCTTGGCGGTGCGCGGAGGTCAGGACGGCCGGATGCGACCCCGGCCTGATGACCTCGTCCGGGTGCGGGTCGAAGGTGAGCACGACAAGGGGCAGGTTCCTGCTCCGTGCGATCTCGGCGGCACGCTCCACGATCCGCTGGTGGCCGCGGTGCACGCCGTCGAACACGCCGATCGTGGCCACGGACCCGCCCCAATCGGCGGGCACGTCGTCCAAGCCGTACCAGCGGTACACGATCCCCGGTCCTCCTTCGTCGGCGGCGAGCACCAGCCTAGCCGTCGGCGAAGACGACGAGCGGGCGCGCCTGGCCGGACTCCTCGGTAAGCAGGGCGATGAGCGTGCCGTCGGGGGCGTAGGCGGCGGTGGGGCCCGGGGTGCCTGGGTTTCCGGCGCTGGGGCCGGGGGCTGGGTTTCTGGCTGTGCTGGCGGTGCTGGCGGCGGTGGGGCCTGGCGTGGCGGTTCCGGCGGCGGCCGGGGCGATGCGGCCGCCGTGAGCCAGGCGGCGGGCCTCGTCTTCGGTCAGGTCCCGGCGGGGAAACGCCGTCTGCGCGGCCTGGGCCAGGGGGACGACGTCGAACCGCTCGGCGAGCTGCTCCAGGGTCCGCGCGTCTTCGATGCGGTAAGGACCGACCCTCGTCCGCCGCAGGCGGGTCAGGTGCCCGCCGACGCCGAGCTGGTGACCCATATCGCGGGCCAGGGCCCTGATGTAGGTGCCGCTCGAGCAGCGGACGATCGCGTCGAGGTCGAGGGCTTGGCCATGACGGCGTTCGGCCAAAATTTTGAACTCGTAGACGGTCACCGGCCTGGCGGCCAGTTCCGGTGCGGCGCCGGCGCGGGTTAGCTTGTAGGCCCGCTGGCCTGCGACCTTGATCGCGCTGACCGCGGGCGGTACCTGCATGATCTCTCCGGTGAGGCTGGCCGCGGCCTTGGCGAGCGTTTCCGCGGAAACGTCCGCGGCCGGGGCGCCCCCGGTGATCTCGCCCTCAGCGTCATCGGTGCTGGTCGACTGGCCGAGCCTGATCGTGGCGTGGTATTCCTTCTCGGTCGCGGTCAGGTAGCCGAGCAGGCGGGTCGCCTTCTCGACGCCGACCACCAGGACGCCGGTCGCCATGGGGTCCAGGGTGCCCGCGTGCCCGACCCGCCTGGTCCCGGCCAGCCGGCGGATCCGCGCCACCACGTCGTGGGAGGTCATGCCGCCCGGCTTGTCCACGACGACCAGGCCGCTCGGGCTGTCCATGCTGTTTAGTTAATCCTCGTCGGCGTCTTCGGCTTCAGCGGGCTTGCGGTAGGGGTCGGGATCGCCGGCATACTGGGCACCCTGGCGGCTGCGGGCCAGCTCGGCGTCGGCGTGCTTGGCCTGGGTGACCAGGTCCTCAACCCGCTGGGCGGTGTCGGGCAGCGCGTCGGCGACGAACTCAAGCGAGGGGGTGTGCCGCAGGCCGAGCTGCCTGCCGACCTCGGACCTGATGATGCCGGTCGCGCTGGCCAGCGCCATCGCCGTGTCGGCGCGCTCCTGATCGGTCCCGTACACCGTGTAGAAGACGGTGGCCTCGCGCAGGTCGTTGGTCAGCCGGGCCTCGGTGACGGTGACGAAGCCGAGCCTGGGGTCCTTGATCCGCCGCTCCAGCATTTCCGCGACGATCTGGCTGATCTGCTCGGCGAGCTTGCGCGCCCTGGCGGCGTCCATGTCCGTCACTCCTCCTCGTTGAACAGCCGCTGCCTGGCCGACAGCAGCTCGATCTCAGGGTTCCTGGCCACCAGGCGCTCGCACTCGGTGAGCACGCTCAGCGCGTTCCCGGCGGTGGCGGACACCACGGCCACGCCGATCTCGGCCCGGCGGTGCAGGTCCAGGTGGCCGGTCTCGGCGACCGCGACACCCGGGAAGCAGCGGCGCAGCTCGGCGACGAGCGGCCGGACGACGGCCCGCTTGGCCTTCAGCGAGTGCACGTCGCCCAGCAGCACGTCCAGCGTCAGCGCAGCGACGTACACGGCGTCGCTCCTACCCGGGGACCCGGCGCTCGGATCGTCAGGCCCTTGGCTTCTCCCTCATCTCGAAGGTCTCGATGGTGTCGCCGATCCTGACGTCGTTGTAGCCGATGCCGATGCCGCACTCGAAGCCCTCGCGGACCTCGGTCGCGTCGTCCTTGAACCGGCGCAGCGACTCCACCGACAGATTGTCGGAGATGACTACGCTGTCCCGGATCAGCCGCGCCTTGCTGTTGCGGTGGATCGAGCCGCTGCGCACGATGCAGCCGGCGACGTTGCCGACCTTCGGCACCCGGAAGACCTCCCTGACCTCCGCCGTGCCGAGCTGCACCTCTTCGAATATGGGCTTGAGCATGCCCTTGAGCGCGGCCTCGACCTCCTCGATCGCCTGGTAGATGATCGAGTAGTAGCGGATGTCCACGCCCTGGCGCTGGGCCAGCTCGCCGGCCCGGCCGGCCGGCCGGACGTTGAAGCCGATGATCACCGCGTCCGATGCGATGGCCAGGTTGACGTCGTCCTGGGTGATCGCGCCGACGCCGCGGCCGATCACCCGGAGGGTGACTTCCTCGCCGACGTCCAGCTGGAGCAGCGCGTCCTCGAGGGCCTCCACGGAACCCGACACGTCGCCCTTGATGATGAGCAGCAGTTCCTCGCGCTCGCCGGCCTTGAACGCCGACTCCAGGTTCTCGAGGGTGACCCGGCGCTGCCCCTGGGCGAACTGGGCGATACGCTCGCGGGCCTCACGGCGCTCGGCGATCTGCCTGGCCATCCGGTCGTCGGAGACGACCAGGAAGTTGTCCCCGGCGTCGGGGACGGAGGTCAGGCCGAGCACCTGCACCGGTCGCGATGGCGGGGCCTCGGGGATGGGCTCGCTGTTCTCGTCGAGCATGGCCCGCACCCGGCCGAAGGCCTCACCGCAGACGATCGAGTCGCCGACGTGTAGCGTGCCGCGCTGGACGAGGACGGTGGCCACCGGGCCGCGGCCCTTGTCCAGGTGCGCCTCGATGGCCACGCCCTGGCCGTCCTGGTGCGGGTTCGCGCGCAGGTCGAGCTGGGCGTCGGCGGTCAGGACGATCGCCTCGAGCAGCTCGGTGAGGCCGATCCGCTGGGTGGCGGACACGTCCACGAACTGCGTGTCGCCGCCGAACTCCTCGGCCACCAGGCCGTACTCGGTCAGCTGCGACCGCACCCGCTGCGGGTCGGCACCCTCCTTGTCCACCTTGTTGACGGCCACCACGATCGGCACGCCGGCCGCCTGCGCGTGGTTGAGGGCCTCGGTGGTCTGCGGCTTCACGCCGTCATCCGCCGCCACCACGAGCACCACCAGGTCGGTGGTCTCGGCGCCGCGGGCCCGCATGGCGGTGAACGCCTCGTGGCCCGGGGTGTCGATGAAGGTGATCTTGCGTTCTTCGCCGTCGACCTCGGTGGTCACCTGGTAGGCGCCGATGTGCTGGGTGATGCCGCCGGCCTCGCGCGCCACCATGTTGGTGTGCCTGATCGCGTCGAGCAGCTTCGTCTTGCCATGGTCGACGTGACCCATGACCGTGACCACCGGCGGCCTGGCGACCAGCTCGCCCTCGCCGCCCTCGTCCTCGCCGAACTCGATGTCGAACGACTCCAGCAGTTCCCTGTCCTCTTCCTCGGGCGAGACGACCTGAACGTTGTAGTTCAGCTCCGCACCGAGCAACTGCAGCGTCTCGTCGTTGACCGACTGGGTCGCGGTCACCATCTCCCCCAGGTGCAGCAGCACCGTGACCAGGGACGCCGGGTTCGCGCCGATCTTGTCGGCGAAGTCGCTCAGGCTCGCGCCCCGGCTCAGCCGGACGACCTGGCCGTTACCGCGGGGAACCGAGACGCCGCCGATCGTCGGCGCCTGCATGTTGTCGAATTCCTGGCGGCGCTGCTTCCTCGACTGCCGGGCCCGGGACGGCCGTCCGCCGGGACGTCCGAAGGCGCCCGCGGTGCCACTGCGACCGCGACCGCCGCCGCCCGGGCGAGCCGGGGCACCGCCGCCGCCGCCCGCACCGGTCCTAGGTGCGCCGGTGCCCGGGGCGCCGGCGCTGCGCGGGCCGCCCGTGCCCGGGCCGCGGCCACCGCCGCCGCCACCGGGACGGGGACCGGCTCCGGGGCCGCCGGGGCCACCACGCCCGGGCCCGCCGGGGCCACCACGGCCGCCACCAGATGGCGCGGGCCGGGACGGCATGTTCATCGGGCTCGGCCGGGGACCACCGGGGCGCGGGCCGGAGAACCCGCCCGGCCGGGGACCACCCGGACCGCCCGCGGCTCCTGGACCGCGCCCGCCGGGACGGGGACCACCCGGGCCCCCTGCGCCACGGGGGCCGTCGCCCGGCTGGCCGGGACGACCCGGCTGGCCGGGAACGGGACCCTGGGGCCGGGCCGGGGGAGCCGAGCCCATGCCGGTCGCGGTCGAGCTGAACGGGTTGTTACCGGGCCGCGGACCGGGCCGCGGGCCGCCGGGACGCGGACCACCCGGGACGGACGGCCGGGCAGTTCCCGGCCGGGGCGCGCCTGGGCCCTGTCCCTGGGGCCGCGGCGCGGACGGCCGGGCTCCGGGGGCGCCCGGAGCGCCCTGGCCGCCCTGGGTTCCCGTTCCCGGGCGCTGTGCGCCGGGCGTGTGCTGGGTGCGCCGGGTGTGCTGGGTGTGGCGGGCCGGGGCCCGGAGGGGCGCGCCTGACCGGTGCTCGGACTCCTGAAGTCCGCGGGGGTTGCGGGCGTCCTCGGCGGTCCTGGGACCCGCGGGGGAACGTCGGCCGGGCCCTGAGTCCTTGGCTCGGACCGGGAGTCCGCGGGGGCCGGTCCGGGCCGGGACGCGGGCGTCGAGGGCACCGGCGGCAGCCTTCGGGCCGCGGCGTCAGCCGCGTCCTGAGCGGGCTGGCTCGGGCTGGCCGCTTCGGGTGCAGCCGCTGCACCGGCCGCCCTTGCTGCGTCGGAGACCGCGCTGGGCGCGCTGCCCGCTACGGTTGCGGCCGCGCCGTCACCGCGGGCCCCCGCAGGGGTCCCGCCGGCGCGCGAGCCATTGGCTGGCTGCGCTGACCCGCCGACGGCGGATCCCGGCGCAGCCGGAGAGGAGGCCCCGTCACGCGGCGCGGATGCCGCTGGCCTGGACCTTGATTGCTGATCCTGCGCGGTCGAGGCAAACGCCTCTTTGAGCCGCCGGACCACAGGTGCCTCTATCGTCGAGGACGCTGACCGCACGAACTCGCCCATTTCCTTGAGCTGGTCCATTACGGCCTTGCTCTCGACCCCGAACTCCTTCGCGAGTTCGTAAACCCGGACCTTCGCCACTACGCTCCCTCTCGGCCCTTCCTTGGGCCTTCTACCGGACCCCGGCCCGGGCAGAGCGTGCTCCGGGCGGGCCTCAGCCTATGGTCATCATCGCCGCGTGCTCATCGAGCGCTCATCAGCTTCTCGACCTGCTTTCCGACAGGTGTTCCTTCTTGCGTTACGCCTTGCTGTCCAGCTAGCGGTGTTCCGCCGCAGTAATGCTATGCCGGGGATTCCGCGCGGCAAAGATACTCAGCCAGAAGGGCAAAACTGAGTGATCCCGCCGAGCGGAGCGCTCGGGGAAACACCCGGCGCCGTCGCGCGAGCTCGAAACACGCCAGGCTGGGATGCAGGTACGCACCCCGGCCGGGGAGCCGGGCTCGCGGGTCAGGCTGGATGACGTCCCCAACCGCCACGAGGCGAAGCAAACTGGACTTGACCGCACGCTCCTTGCAGCCCACGCAGGTACGCATGACGGGCATGCTCGACGCGCGCCGCTCGGGTCGTACGGCCATTGCCACCAAGTCTACCGTGTTCGTACACCTCCGGCACCAGGCCAGAGCCCACCTGCCGGACCTAGGCGGCCGGAGGAGCGTCCGGGGCGTCGGGCGGCGAGTCGTCTGGGGCGTCTGAGGCGTCCGGGGACTCTGGGAGTCTGGGGAGTCTGGGGCGGACGGATCGGGCACGGCGGCGTCGGGCCTGATGTCGATCCGCCAGCCGGTGAGCCGGGCCGCCAGCCTCGCGTTCTGCCCCTCCTTGCCGATGGCGAGGGACAGCTGGTAGTCGGGCACGATGACCTGCGCCTCTCTGGTCACCGCGTCGACGACGTGCACGCGGCTCACCCGGGCGGGCGACAGGGCATTGGCGACGAAGTCCGCCGGGTCATCGGCGTGGTCCACGATGTCGATCTTCTCGCCGTGCAGCTCGTTCATCACGTTCCTGACCCGGCTGCCCATCGGGCCAATGCAGGCGCCCTTGGCGTTGACGCCGGGCTGGTGCGACCGGACGGCGATCTTGGTGCGGTGGCCCGCCTCGCGGGCGATCGCGACGATCTCGACCGTGCCCTCGGCGATCTCGGGCACCTCCAGGGCGAACAGCTTCTTGACGAGGCCCGGGTGAGTGCGCGACAGGGTGACCGACGGCCCCCGGTGCCCCTTGTGCACCCGCAGCACGTAGCAGCGGAGCCGCTCCCCGTGGATGTACCGCTCGCCGGGAACCTGTTCCGCGGGCGGCAGCACCGCTTCCAGCTTGCCCAGGTCGACGAGCACCGTCCGGGGATCCTTGCCCTGCTGGATCACCCCGGCGACGATGTCGCCCTCGCGCCCGGCGTATTCGCCGAACGTCAGCTCGTCCTCCACGTCGCGGAGCCGCTGCAGGATGACCTGCCGGGCGGTGGTCGCCGCGATCCGGCCGAACCCGGCCGGCGTGTCATCGAACTCCTGGATCACCGTGCCGTCCGGGTTGGTCTGGATGGCCCAGACCGTGACGTGACCGTTCTTCCGGTCCACCACCACCCGCGCGGCAGCCGACGCTCCCTCGGATTTGTGGTAGGCAACGAGCAGCGCGTCCTCGATAGCCTTGATGGCCTGATCGAGCGAGATATCCTTCTCGCTCTCCAGGCTCCGCAGCACGCTCAGGTCAATGTCCATCGCCGGTCGCTCCCAGCTCTGCTTGCGGGTGCCCGAACTCCACCTGGACAGCTCCCGCGCCCAGCACGCCGTAGGCGAAGCGGCGGCGCGCACCGTCGACGTCCAGGGTCACCCCGTCGGCGTCGGCGGAAAGGACCCGGCCAGCCACGGCACCGGAATCCGTGACGGGGACCCGGACCAGCCGCCCCACCGCCCGGCGCCAGTGCCGGATATCGGTCAGCGGGCGGTCCACGCCAGGGGAGGAAACCTCCAGCGTGTAGGGGAAGTCACCCATCACCGCCACGGCGTCGAGCGCCGCGGACACATCGCGGCTGACCGCCGCGGCGTCATCCAGGCTCACGCCCCGGTCGCTGTCCACCACCACCCGCAGCAGCCTGCGGCGGCCCGCGGCGGTCACCCGGACGGACTCCAGGTCCATTCCGGCGGCGGCCACGGTGGGCCGGATGACGTCCGCGATCCTGCTCTCGTCGTCCGACGGCGCGTGACGCGAGCCAGCTGGCATCACGACCTCCTCGTCCACGACCTGCGGGATTGGCTCCTAGCCTATCCGCAGCTTGGCGATCACGCGGATAGGACGGGCCGGCCCCTGGAGAGGAGTCCGTGGTAGCTTGCCGGTGTGCCCGACCTCCTGCCGAGGCGCCGCATGCTGCTCGCCTCGGCGACGACCCTGCCGCTGCTGCTCGCCGCCACAGGCTGCCGCTCTTCAGAGGCGTTCGACGGGCCCGATCCGCTGGCCGGACCGCCCAGCCCCTCCCCCGACGTGGTCACGCTGGAGGCGGTCATCGCGGCGGAGGCAAACCTGATCGACCTGTACAAGAGGGCCATCAGCGGCGTTTCGCGGGCAACGGCCCCCCTGCTCAGCCAGCACGAACAGCATCTGGCGCAGCTGTCGGCGAGGCTCGTCCTGCCCTCGGCGACGTCATCGCCGGTCGGGCAACGCCCTTCGCCGGGTGCGTCCACGGCGGCTCCTGCGCGCGCGACGCCTGCCCGCCTGCGCGCGGCGGAGCGGGAATCCGCGGCGGATCTGGTGCGGCAGCTTGGTGCCGCGGAACCTGCGCTCGCGCAGTTGTTCGCGAGCATCGCGGCCTGTCACGCCACGCACGTGGCGGCCCTGGGCGGGTAGGGCGGGCGATGGGAACCGCGCCCGGGGCGTTGTCCGCGTTGCAGGCCGTGCTCGCGGCCGAGGACGCGGCCATCTTCGGCTACGGGGTGGCCGGCGCCCACCTGACGGGGAGTCGGCTCGCGGCGGCCGAGCAGGACTGGACCGGGCACAACCGGGCCCGTGACGCGCTGGCCGCCATGATCTCGCGGCTCGGCGCCGCGCCGGTGGCCGCGCAGGCCTTCTACCAGCTGCCGTTCGCCGTGCACGACGCGGCGACGGCCACGGCGCTCGCGGCCTACCTCGAAGACGGCGTGACCCGGGCTTACCTGGGCCTGGTGGCGGTCAGCGACCCCGGCCTGCGCGGCTTCGGCGCGCTGACCATGCAGGGATCAGCGGAGCGAGCCGCGTACTGGCGGGGCAGTACCGAGGCCTTTCCCGGCCTGCCGCCCAGCGCGCTGCTCCCCGCCCGGTCCGCGGACGAGTCGGGATTACGCGCCGTCCAGGGCCATGATCCCGGCGGCCAGCTCGAGCAGCCGGCGGTCGCCGCCGTAACGGCCGACCAGCTGGAGACCGACCGGCAGGCCGGCCGCGGTCAGGCCGGCCGGCACGGAGACCGCCGGGTGCGAGCTCACCGTGATCCGGGAGCAGGACCGCATCCAGTCGATGTAGGTGACCATGGGCTCGCCGTTGATCTCCGCCACCCACTCGGTCTCCACCGGGAACGGGACCACCTGCACGGTGGGCAGGGCCAGGACCTCGAAAGGCCCGTCGGCCAGGAACGACTTGACCCGGCCGAAGATCGTGGCGTGGCCGGCGCGCGCGGCGGCGATCTGCTCGCCGGTCAGCGCCATGCCCTTCTCGATGTTCCAGGCCAGGGTCGCCTTGACCTGCTCGCGATGTTCGCGCAGCAGCGGCGCCAGGTTGACCAACAACGCGGCCCGCAGCACCTGGAACACCTCGTCGGCGTCCGACAAGTCCGGCGCCGCGTCGGCCACCGCGCACCCGGCCCGCTCCAGCCGGTCCCGCATCGAGCCGAGCACCGAGCGGACCTCGGGCTGCACGGGCAGGTCGCCTAGGTCGAACGTCCACGCCACCCGCACGCCGCCCAGCGACGCCGGACGCAGGTCGAGATAGTCGGCGGGCCGGTCGGGCCGCGCGAGCGGCCGCCCCGGATCGCGTCCGCACATCCCGGCGAGCAGCAGCGCGGCGTCCTGAGCGCTGCGGGCGATGGGGCCGATCACCGACAGGGGCTCGAACGCCTCGTCAGGGACCAGTCCTGGCGTGGTCCTGAGCCCGACCAGGCCGCAGAAGGCCGCCGGGTTCCTGACGCTGGAAGCGAGGTCGGAACCGTCGGCGAACGGGACCATCCCGGTCGCGACGGCCGCCGCGGCGCCGCCGCTGCTGCCGCCGGGGGTCAGCCGGGTGTCGAACGGGTTGCGGGTCGGCCCGAAGACCGGGTTGAACGTCTGCGCCCCGGCGCCGAACTCGGGCGTGTTGGTCTTCCCGATCACCACCGCCCCGGCCTGCTTGAGCAGCGCGACGTGCGGAGCGTCGAACGACGGCACGTACGAGGCGAAGATCGGCGAGCCGAACGTGGTCCTGATCCCGGCCGTCTCGACGAGGTCCTTGATCGCGATGGGCAGCCCGTGCAGCGGCCCGCGGAACTCCCCGCGCGCCGCCAGCGAGTCCAGTTCCGCCGCGGCGGAGGCGGCCTGCTCGGGGGCCAGCGTGACGATAGCGTTGACCCCGGGGTTGACGGCCTCGATCCTGGCCAGCACGGCAGCGAGCAACTCGGCGGCGGACAGCTCACGGGACCGGATCATCCGGGCGAGATCGACCGCCGGGGTGGCGCACAGGTCCATCCCGCCATCACATCACGGGGCATAGTGACCCGGGTAAAACGTTGGTCGGGCGGTCAGTCCTCGCGGCGGTGGGAGGCAAGTACGCGCACGATGGTGGTGGCGGCCAGGTCAAGGTCGTCGGCTACGGCGATCCGCTCCGCCCACGACCACCAGAACCACCAGATGCCATCCCTACCGCAACCGGCGTACACGTTCTCCTCGAGCGCCCGTGCGCCCGGGTTCGTCACGTACAAGCTGGGCATGCGTCCCGGCGTTTCCATGAGCCAGGCCTCAAGTCCCCGATGGGACAGCTCATCGGCCAGCTTCTCCAGGTAAACCGCCTGCATGTGGTCCGGCCCCCCGGAAGCCTGGGAGCGGGTCCTGCTGGCTTCCATCGTCATCACCTTCGTTACCTTTAGCAATCAACCGAAAACTTAAAGTCGCTGCGTCTACAGGATGCCTCCGCGGCGCCAGCCGCGCAACGAACATCGGGAAAGTCGCAGCTCGGGAGATCCGCGGGCACACCGCATTTATCCCTATCCAAGCAGACGCTCCGGGCCGCGCATTGGTTCACGAATGACGCATTAAAACCGGACAGACAATCACGAACACGGCTGTGCGTGGGGGTGGGGGGGTAGCTGGCGTCAGGGCGCGGGGGCGGGCAGCGGGGCGGGCAGGGGCTCGGCGTGCAGGACGGTCAGCTGGGATACGGCGCGGGTCAGCGCGACGTACAGGCGCTGCAGGCCGCGGGCCTCGGAGCGGGCGATGTGCGCGGGCTCGACGACGATGACGTGATCGAACTCGAGGCCCTTGGCCAGGGTCACCGGGACCAGGGTCAGGCGCGAGTCGGTACCGGGGGCGCCGTGCTCGACGCCCGCGCCGTCGAGGAGGCCCGACAGGGACGTGATCTGCGGGTCGGCGGCGATCACGGCGACGGACCCGGGCCTGGCGCAGGCCTGGGCGCAGGCCGCCACCAGGGCCGGGCCGAGGCTGGCGGCGGGGACCCCGACGATCTCCAGCGACCCGGAGTCGGCGCGCAGCGAGGAGGCGGGCCGCAGCTCCGGGGCGATGACGGCCAGCAGCGACGACGCGAAGTCGAGGATCTGCCTGGGGACGCGGTAACCCACGGAAAGCTCCCGTACGTCCGTGTCGGGCTTGCCCAGGTTGGACAGCAGCGACTCCCAGGAGGACGCCGCCCACGGCGTGGTGCCCTGGGCGAGGTCGCCGAGCACGGTGGCCGAACCGGTGGAGCAGCGGCGGCCGAGCGCGCGGCACTCCATCGGCGACAGGTCCTGTGCCTCGTCTACCACCACGTGGGCGAGGCTGGGGGTCCGCGTGATCAGGTCGCGCGCCTCGTCGATGAGCACGGCGTCAGCCGCGGACCAGCGCGCCGAGCCGGGGGCGCGCGGGGCGGGCGACCATACGATCAGCTCCTGCTCGGCCGCGGTGAGCACCCCCTCGGCGGCCGAGGCCAGCGTTCCGGCGGACGAGAGCAGGCCGAACACGAGGCGGACGGGATCGATCTTCGGCCACATCGCGTCCACCGCGGCGCGGACCACCCGGGACCGCCGGACCGACTCGTGCGTCTGGTCGTCGCACGCCTCCCCGGCCGCCTCCATCTGGGTGAGGATCACGTGCGCGATCCGGTGCTCGAGCAGCTCGCGCGCCGCGCCGTAGCGCACCCCGCGGAGGCGCAGTTCCTCCGCGAGCTCCGCCAGTTCGTAGGCCGGCACCCGCCACCGGCGGGACCCGCGGGGCAGCATCAGCGGCGCCTGCGGCCGTCGCAGCGAGGACCAGAGCGCGCGGGCGAGGACTTCGGCCATCCGCACGTCGCCCTTGACGACCGCGCCCGCCTCGGAGTCGGTGCTGCAGATCGCCACGGGCCCCCGGGGGCTGTCACGCGCGATCAGCTCGCCGACGGTGGTCTGGGTCACGTCGAGCTCGCCGAGGGCGGGCAGGACGTTACGGATGTAGGAGAGGAAGGCGCGGTTCGGCCCGACCATGACCACCCCGCGCCGGCGGACCTGCTCCCGGTAGGCGTAGAGCAGGTAGGCGACCCGGTGCAGCCCGACGGCCGTCTTCCCGGTGCCCGGCGCGCCCTGCACGCAGACCGTCTGGGCCGCGTCGGCTCGCACGATGTCGTCCTGGTCGGGCTGGATGGTCGCGACGATGTCCCGCATCGGCCCCGACCGCGGGCGCTCGATCTCCTCGAGCAGGATCCGGCTCGGCTTGACCCCGGTAGCCGGCTCGGCCGGATGCCCGGGGGTGAACAGCTCGTCCTCGTAGGCGGTCAGCGCACCGCCGGAGAACCCGAAGCGCCTGCGCAGCGCGAGGTCCATCGGGTCGGCGCTGCTGGCCCGGTAGAACGGCCGGGACACCGGTGCCCGCCAGTCGATCACCGCGGGCGTGCCGTCGGGGGCGTGCACGTGCCGGCGGCCGATGTGGAAGCTGTGCCCGGCGATGGCGTCATCGGCGTCGTCTGGGTCGGCCTGCCCGGCGTAGTCGAGGCGGCCGAAGAACAGGGGTGCGTCGGGGATGTCCTTCAGCGCCTCGGCCCGGTGGTACAGGTCGGCCTTGAGGTATTCCTCGGAGACCGGGTCGCCGCCCATCGCCCGCAGGGACAGGACGTCCTCGCGCATCAGGCGGAGGTACTCGCGCGAACTCCGCAACTGATCGCGTTCGGCGGTCAGGACTGGGTCTTCGGAGGGCCGTTCGGGATATTGATCTGGTGTTAGTGACGCGGCCACGAGGACGGGAACCTACCAGGTTGGAGCGGGGAAGTCACGCGGTTTTTTGCTCGGGGGCCGGCCAGGCGCCCAGGCCGCGCGGGGTAAGGAAGGCGTCGAAGACGAGTTCCGAGGCGCCGGTCAGCGCGCTGAGGCTGCCGAGGGTGGACGGCAGCAGCGCGGGCGGGTGGTCGCGGCGGAACCGCATGAGGGTGGATAGGTACCCGGCCGTGACCAGGTCAGGGGCCTCGTCGTACACTCGGGCGGCCAGGCCTGACAGGCCGACGGCCTCCGGGTCCATGGCGTTGACCAGGGAGCCGATACCGCGGCCGAGCGCTTTGGCGACGTGGGCCAGGGCCCGGCCGTACCCGCGGTCGGTGGCGGCCGCGGCGATGATCTGCTCGGCCTGGAGCATCCGGTCCCCCTGCTCCGTCTCCCCGGCGGCCCGCAGCAGCCCGCGGGCGCCCGCGTCGAGTTCCCAGCACCCGACGCAGCCGCACCGGCATCGTTCCTCGCCGCCCGTCAGCGGCATGTGGCCGAACTCGCCGGCCGAACCGTGCGCTCCGGTCGCCGGCTGGCCGCCGGACAGCAATACCCCGCCGATGCCGGTCGCGACGTGCAGGTGCAAGGCCACCGATACGCCCCGCAGCGCCCCCCGGCGGGCCTCGGCCAGGCCGGCCAGCGTGGCGTCGTTGCCCGCCAGCACCGGACCGGGGGCCCGGCTGGGGCCGAGCGCCGCCGCCACGTCGATGTCCTGCCAGTCCGGCAGCGTCGGCTGCACCATGGCGCCGCCGTTGACCGGAGAGGGGACCGCGACGCCGACGCCGACCACGCGCCCGGCGAACCGGCGGCTGGCCGCCCGCAGCCGGTCCGCGACGTCGGCCAGCACCCCGGCACCTGAGCCGGCGTCGCGCTCATGGCGTTCGAGGACCGTGCAGCGCCCGGTGAGCTCGAAGGCGGCGACGATGTACGAATCGTCCCGCAGGTCGACGGCGAGTGCGACCGGCCCCTCCGGGTGCGAGGACGGCACGCCGGTCGGGCGTCCCCGCGTGCGCTGCACGGTCGTGTCGGCCATTCCGCTCAGCTCTTCGATGAGACGGCGCCCGGCCAGGTCCCTGACCAGCACGGTAGCGGTTCCCCTGGCCAGGCTGAGCTGCCTGGTGAGCTCGGCCCGGGTGAGCTGGCCGCCGCCGTCGTGGATGGCGCGCAGGAGCCGCGCGAGATTGTGGGCGCGCAACTCGGCGCTGGTGGTCGCCGTCCCCTCGTCCTTACGCACAGTTCGATCGTGCCACGCCGGACGCGCGGCGCGGACCGCGGCTCCGGCCGGTACGCCGACACGGCGCGTTCGGCCAGCAGAAACACAGTCGCCGCGGCCCCCGGACCAGGGTAGATTGCTTGGTATGCCCGGTACCGACGGCCGCCCGAACTGGCTGACCGATGAGGAACAGCAGGCGTGGCGGGCCACCGTCCACCTCTCGCAGCTTCTGATGCGCCAGCTTGACCGGGACCTGAACGTGCACGGGCTGTCCGGGCACGACTACGAGATCCTGGTCGAGCTGTCCGAGGCGCCGGATAACCGGCTCAGGATGACCGACCTCGCCGACGCCACGAGCCAGTCACGGAGCCGGCTGTCGCACCAGGTCTCGCGCATGGAGGCCCGCGGCCTGGTCCGGCGGGACGAGTGCGAGGGCGACAAGCGCGGCACGTTTGCCGTGCTGACCAGGGAAGGCATGGCGACCATCGAGCAGGTCGCGCCCGACCACGTCGAGAACGTCCGCCGGCATTTCATCGACAGGCTCACGCCACGCCAGCTCGATGAGGTCCGCGACGCGTTCCAGCCGATCGTCGACTACCTGCGCAAGATCCGCGACCGCGACTAGCGGGCGCGACTGCGAATAACGGGCTAGAACAGCACCGACATAAAGCGGCCGGACTCGACGAAGCCGGCCCGCAGGTAGGCGGCCCGCGCCGGCGCGTTGAAGTCGTTGACGTAGAGCGAGACCAGCGGCGCGAACGATCGCGAGGCCTCGACGACGACCGCGGCCATGCCAGGGGCGGCCAGGCCGCGGCCGCGGTACTCCGGGCGCACCCAGACGCCCTGCACCTGACACGCCTGCGGCGTGACGGCCCCGATCTCGGCCTTGAAGAGGACCTGCCCGCCTTCGATCCTGGCGAATGACCGACCGGCGCGGATCAGCTGCTGAACCCGTGCCCGGTAGGAGGCGCCGCCGTCCCCGGAGGTCGGCGATACGCCCACCTCCTCGGTGAACATGGCCACGGAGGCGGGCCACAGGATGTCGAACTCGTCCGGCCGCACCCGGCGGACCCGGGGATCGGGGGCGACGTGCGGCGACCCCTCGATGACCATGACCGGCTGGACGGGCCGGACCTCCCTGGCCGGTCCCCACTGTGGCCGCAGCAGGGCCCACAGCGCCTGAACCTCGGCGGCGGGACCGACCACGGACGAGCACCGGCGTCCCTGGCGCAGGGCCCGGTCGGCGAACGCGACCACCGCGTCTGGGGTCGCCGCGACGGGGACCAGGTTGGCGCCCGAATAGCACAGCGACTCCAGCTGGCTCCCCGACCCGTGGCCCCACATCTGGGCGCCGAGCCTGCCGGGGTCCACGCCGAGGGCCCGGACGCGCGAGCTCACGAAGACGTTCGTCACCGGGTCGCGGTCGCAGATGGCCAGGACCGCGCTGCGGTCCCGCTCATCGAGCAGGCGCACCGAGGCGGACCGAGGCGGCTTCACCCGCAACATAACGCCAGCCTATATGAACCGACAGAAACCACCGTGGGTCTAGGGGGTGGCGAGGTGGGCCGGGCGCAGGGCCCGCGGGTCGCTGGGTGCCTAGGGTCCGGCCGTTGGGAGGGGGACGGCGGGGCAGGTGGCGTTGACCAGGCCGGGGGCGTTGGGCAGGGCGCCGGTGGCGAGGTAGGCGTTCAGGTAGTTCTGGACGCAGGCATCGGGCGGGTTTTCGAGCGACTGGCCGTGGATGCCGCTGCCGGTGACGACGACCATCCGCGCGGACGGGAGCAGCCTGTGCGCGTCCTGGGCGCCCGCGTACGGGGTCGCTGCGTCGAGGGTGCCCTGGAGCATCAAGATGCCGGGCAGCCCGGCCCCGCGGATCTGCAGCGGCTTGGCCGGGCCGCGCACCGGCCAGAACGCGCAGGCGGCGTTGAACCAGGCGTTCGGCCACGCCTCGAAGGGAGCCGCCTTATAGACCAGCTTCGTATCGGAGGTCCAGTAGGCCCAGCTGCGGGGCCAGTTGACGTCCGAGCATTCCACCGCGTGGTAGACGGCGAACAAGTTCTCGTTCTGGGTCCCGTGGGCCTGGTACTGGGCGAACAGGGCGGCAACCTGCCCGTAATTGACGTACACGGACAGCGCCTGGGCCAGGCCCGGCCAAAGCCCGTCGAGGTAGCCGCCGGCCAGGAACGTGTCGTCGAGCTCATCCGGGCCGAACTGGCCGTTGATCGGCTTGGCGGCCAGCCGGTTGCGGGCCCGGTAGTACGCGGCGCGCACGCTGGCGGCGGTCCGGCCGAGGTGGTAGGCGCTGTTGTAGCGGGCCATCCAGGCGTAGAACGCATCCTGGCGCTGGTCGAACGCGTGATCCTGGTGAACGTTGTCGGTGTACCACGCCCCGGTCGGGTCCACGATGCTGTCGAGCACCATCCGGCGGACCCGCGTGGGGAACAGCGTCGCGTACACCTGGCCGAGGTACGTGCCGTAGGAGAAGGCGTAATAGTTGATCTTCGATACTCCGAACGCCGCTCGGATCGAGTCCAGGTCGCGCGCGGAGTCCTCGGTGGTCATGTAGGGCAGCAGCCAGCCGAACTTCTGCTCGCAGTCGTCGGCATACAGCCGGGCCAGGCTGATCTGCGCCTGCTCCGCGGCGGGGTTGGCCGGGGTGTAGTTCGGGCGGGCGCCGGAGAAGAAGGTCGGGTCGCAGCTCAGCGCCGGTACCGATGACCCGACGCCGCGTGGGTCGAAGCCGACGATGTCGTAGTCCGCGGTGACGCCCGGAGCCAGGCCCTGGGCCACGGCGAGCGCGAGGGACAGCCCGCTGCCGCCGGGGCCGCCCGGGTTGACCAGGAGGATCCCCTGCTGCCGGCTCCGCGGGGCGGTGGCCGGGATCATGTCCAGCGCGAGGCTGATGTGCCTGCCGCCCGGGTCGGCGTAGTTGAGCGGCACGCTCAGCGTGGCGCAGTCGGGCACGCGCAGCAGGGCCAGCTCGCCGTTGCAGGCGTGCCAGTGCAGCGTGCTGGCGGTCGGGACGATCGAGCCCGCGAGGCTCGGCGCGTCGCTGGAGGCGGAGGCCGGGGCTGACGAGGCCGCGGAGTCCGGCGAGGTGCAGGCGCTGACCGCGAGCAGGGCGGCGGCCAGGCCGGCCGTCAGCGCCGCCGTGGCGCCAGGGCGACCGGCCCGGGCTGGGCGACCCCGGGCAGGGTGACCGCCCGGGAGTGAGCTCGACATCCTCACATCATGCCGGATGTTTCGCCTTGACTCGGGCCCCGAACTTCACACCTGGACGAACTCAATGCCGGCGAGCTGGCAGAACACGCGCCATGACGCAGCGTGGCGGCCGAGGTTCATCACCTCGTGGTGCGGGCCACCTGCGGTCAGCCATCCGTTCAGGCATCGGCGCAGTCCCGAGGCGGGCCGGAACTGGCCGTAGGGCATCTCCAGGGCGGGCAGGGGCTGGCTGTCCAGGTTCTCGCCCTCGGCCACCACCAGCCGGAACCGCTCGCCCTCGAGCGATACCAGCGTCGCCAGCGTGGCCGGGCCCGGCTGGTACTGGAACAGGAAGGTCGGCGGGTCGGCCAGCCTGCCGATGCCGAGCGGGCGCTTGATCAGCCGCACCGGCCGGTCCGAACGGGCTATCTTCCAGTTGCCCTCGCCCATGTGGCTCATCAGCACCGAGTCGGACGGGAAGTCCATCGCGTACATCTCGGTGAAGTGGGCGTCGCCGATCAGCGTGTGACCGGCGGAGACCAGGCAGGCGGTCAGCACGTCGCCTTCAGCGGCGTAGCCGTAGCCCTCGGCCATCAGCGTGGAGGCGGCCGCGAGCGGCAGCCGGGAGAACCGGCCGTCCTCGCCGATCGCGTCGAAGTGCGCGGTGTACGCCCCGTAGCCACCCCGGTCCAGGATGCCCTTGATCGCGACCTGCATCCGCGCGTGGTCGGCGCGCTCGTCCGCCGACAGCGCCGGGTCGATCTCGAACCTCGCGTCCTCGAACGCGATCACCTCGGCCACCTGCGCGTCGGTGACCGCGAGCATGCCGCGGTACAGGTCGCCTTGCGCCACGGCGCGGATCTGCGGGCCGAGGCTGCGAATCAGCGCGCTCTCGTCTACCCGGATGTCGCCCATGTCGTTCATCGCGTAGCCGACCAGCGCGACCTTAAGCGATCTCCACGCCGTCACCGCCGCCGCGGCCCGCGCCCAGCGGCCCACGTCGGCGCGGAACGCCTCGCTGCGCCAGTCGTCGGTCAGCGCGCAGAACGCACGCCCGGCGCGGACCATGGCGTTGGCCGTATCCTGCGCCCCGTGCACGCCCTGGTTGTACGTCATGTCCGCCATGTCCCACGCGGGGGTAACCGCTGGCTCGGGCTGGATGTTGGCCAGGCAGATGGGCAGCCGGGACTGGGCCAGCAGCCGCGCGACCCGCATGGCAGGCCCGTAGGTCAGCATCACCACGAGCACGCCGTCAAGATCGGAGCTCTCGAACTCGCGCATGACCCGCTCGGCGTCTTCGCGGTGCTTCACGACCTGGCCGGGGATGAACTCGGCGACCTCGGCCAGGCTGGCGGCCAGCTCGGCGGCGTACCCCTCCTGCCGCCGGGCGATGCCCGGGATCATGTCGTCGTACAGGTCCTGCATGATGCCGAGGATTCCGATCCGGGGCTTCCGCTCGGGCATTCACAGCCTCCCTGTGGGTTCAGCGCTGGCCGTACTCGTTCTGGTACCGCCGGTACAAGGCGTCGATCTGCTCTGGCGGCAGCGGGGTCAGCTGACCGGAGATGCTGGCCAGGTGGACGGTGCAGGCCGCGTCCTCGCACATCACCGCCGCCTTGACCGCGTCGCGCGCGGTGGCGCCGACGGCGAACACCCCGTGGTTACGCAGCAGCACGGCAGGCGAGCGGTGGCCCGACAGGGTGGCGACCACCGCGTGACCGATCTCCTCGCCTCCGATCGGCGCGAACGGCCCGAGCGGTATCTCGCCGCCGAACTCGTCGGCCATCGCGGTAAGCACGCAGGGGATCGGCTCGCCGCGGGCGGCCCAGGCGGTGGCGTACCGGGAATGGGTGTGCACCACGCCGCCCACGTGCGGCATGTGCCGGTAGATGTAGGCGTGCGAGGCGGTATCGCTGGACGGGCTGAGCTCACCGCCGACCCTGGCGCCGTTCAGGTCGCAGACCACCATGATCTCAGCGGTCAGGTCGGCGTAGGCGACGCCGCTCGGCTTGATCACGAGCAGGTCTGTGCCTGGCACCCGGGCCGAGACGTTGCCGGAGGTCCACGCCACCAGGCCGTGGCGCACCAGCTCGGCATGCAGGTCCGCGACGGTGTGGCGGGTCCGGCGGACCGCGTCGGCGGCGGAACCGGCGTGCATCGCGGGGTGGGGGCTGGCGGCGGGGACCGGGCTCATGGCTGGCCGCCACCGGCGGCCGACCCGGCGGGCACGCTCGGCTCGTACCCGGTCGCGTAGCGCCCGGAGCCGGTGCATGACCTCATTGGCGCCGCGCCCGAAATAGTCGTGCAGCACGACGTACTCGGCGTAGAGCTGATCGTAGACGTCCGCGTTCGCCGGGATCGGTTTATAGGCACCCGCGTGCATCCGGCCCATCGCGGTCGCGGCGTTCGGCACATCCGGGTAAACGCCCGCCGCGACGGCGGCGTGAATGGCCGAGCCGAGGGCCGGGGCCTGCTCGGAAGCGACCAGGCTCAGCGGGCGGCGGTTCACGTCGGCGTAGATCTGCATGAGCAGCTCGTTGCGCATCAGCCCGCCTGCGATGATCAGTTCGGTGACCGGGAGGCCTGCCGCCTGGAACGCGTCGATGATGACCCTGGTACCGAACGCGGTCGCCTCGAGCAGCGCCCGGTAGATCTCTGGTGCCCGGCTGGCCAGCGTCAGGCCGACGATGGCACCGGAGAGGTGATGGTCGACCAGCACGCTGCGGTTCCCGTTGACCCAGTCCAGGGCGATCGAGACCAGCCGCTCCGGCGGGCTGCGCGGCGGCCTCGGTGCTGAGCAGCTCATGGAGCGTGAGCCCGCGGCGGCGGGCGGCGGTGTGGTATTCAGGCGGCGCCAGATGCTCGGCGAACCAGGTGAAGATGTCACCGACTCCGCTCTGGCCTGCCTCGTAGCCCCACGATCCGGCCACGATCCCGCCGTCGACCACGCCGCACATGCCCGGCACCTCGGCCAGCGTCTGGCCGTTCATGACGTGGCACGTCGAGGTGCCTATGATCGCGACCAGCTGGCCTGGCGCGATTGCGTTGGCCGCGGGCGGGGTCACGTGCGCGTCCACGTTGCCGACGGCGACGGCGATGCCTGCGGGCAGCTGGGTCCAGGCGGCGGCGCGCGGGGCGAGCGAGCCGGCCCGGCCGCCGAGCGCGGAGACCGGGTGGGCCAGCTTGTCGGCGGCGAACCCGGCGAACCCGGGGTGCAGCGCGGCCAGGAACCCGCGCGACGGATACTGCCCGTCCTGCCAGATGCCCTTGTACCCGGCGGTGCAGGCGTTCCTGGTCTCGGCGCCGGTCAGCTGCCAGATGATCCAGTCGGCGGCCTCGATCCACCGGTCGGCCAGCCGGTAGACGTCCGGATCCTCCTCCAGCAGCTGCAGCGCCTTCGCGAACTGCCACTCGGCCGAGATCTTGCCGCCGTAACGGGCGAGCCACGGCTCGCCGCTGGTTTGCGCCAGCGCGGTGATCCGGTCCGCCTGCGGCTGGCTGGCGTGATGCTTCCACAGCTTCGGCGTAGGCGTGCGGGCGGTCCGCGCAGCTCCGAGAACTCGCAGAGCGGGGTTCCGTCGGCCAGGACGGGCAGCACCGTGCAGGCCGTGAAGTCGGTGCCGATGCCGATCACCTGCTTCGGGTCAATGCCGGCGGCGGCCACCGCGGCGGGCACGGCCTGCCGGAGCACGTCCCGGTAGTCCTCGGGGTCCTGCAGCGCCCAGTCGGGCGGGAGCGGCCTGCCCGAGCGGGCCAGCGACGGTATCCATCACGCCGTGCCGGTACTCGTGCACGGCAGTGCCGAGCTCTGCGCCATCGGCCACCCGCACCACCAGGGCGCGACCGGACAGGGTGCCGAAGTCAACGCCGACGACGTAGCCGCCCGGCCCGTTGTTAACGCTCACAACCTCATTCTGACGCAACCGGTCCGCCGGAGCGAGCCCGATCGCGGGAACCGCCAGATCGCCGGAACCGTCAGCGCAGCTTGCGGCCACCGGCCGGGCCTGAGCTCGAACCCGCACGACAAGTGCCGGTTCTTTCGGCAGCGTCGGCCGGGGCGCGTGCTCGTCGGAGATGCGGTCCAGGAGCAGGTGCAAGGCGCGCCTGCCCAGCTCGCCGAAATCCTGGCGGACCGTCGTCAGCGGCGGCAGGAAGAACGCGGCCTCGGGAACATCGTCGAAGCCCACCACGCTGACATCGCCGGGAACGCGGCGGCCGCACTCGGCCAGAGCGCGGAGCAGGCCGAGCGCCATCGGGTCGTTACCGCACAGCACCGCGGTCACCTCGTGCATGGCGGCCAGCGCGGTGGCCGACCTCGTAGCCGGACCGCGCCGACCAGTCACCGCGGAGCAGGTCCGGTTCGGGCGCGCCCGCCGAGCGCAGGGTCCCCCGCCAGCCTTCGACCCGTTCCTGAGCATCCAGCCAGCTGTCCGGGCCACCGATATGGTGCACGGTCTCATGCCCCAGGTCGAGCAGGTGCTGCGTGGCTTTCGCCGCTCCGGACAGGTTGTCGATGGCCACCGAGGGAAGGCGGGCGCGTGTCCCGCATCCCACGGCGACCAGCGGCATGTCGCCGGCAAGTCCGGTGAGGGCCTGGACCGCGGCGGTCTCCGGCGCGATGACGATGATGCCGTCGACGCCCTGGCTGAGGAACCGCTCGACCGCCTCGTCAGCGACCGGCGGTCAAAGCGGGCCAGGCTGGCGATCGCGACCGAGTAGCCGGGATGGGCGGCCGCTCGATGCCGTACAGCATCGAGGACGGCCCGTAGAGCGTGTTGTCGAAGCTGATCACGCCGAGCACGTTGGTGCGGCCGGTGACGAGCGACCGGGCGGCGGCGTTAGGACGATAGCCCAGGTGGCGGATGGCGGCGAGGACGGTGGCCCTGGTCTTGCGGGCTGACGTTAGGGTGGCCGTTGAGCACGCGCGAGACCGTCTGGTGGGAGACGCCGGCCTGCCGCGCGACATCGGCCATGACCGGCTTGGCTGACGGGCGGCTCGCAGTAGACATCACACGGTCATCTCTTTAGTCTGGTCAGCCGTCCACCTTCTGCGCCGTGGTTGAGAACGCTCACAGGCAGCCAGGCCAGGCCAAGTATAGTCCAGACCACCGGACTCCCAGCTGAGGGCCGGCCCTCGCCGCTCCCCACCGCTGACGGCACAATGGCGACAAGAACATCGCGACGCCTGTCTACTCGGCGAACCCCATGGAGGTCTGATGCCCGCTCAGCCCACGCCCGCCGACCACTTCACCTTCGGGCTCTGGACCGTCGGCTGGCCCGCGCGTGACCCGTTCGGCGATCCGACGCGAGCACCGCTCGACCCCGTGGAGGCGGTGCACGAGCTGGCCGGGCTCGGCGCGTACGGCGTGACCTTCCACGACGATGACCTGATCCCGTTCGGCAGCGACGACGCCGCCCGCGGTCGCCACATCGACCGGTTCACCGCCGCGCTGAAGGAGACCGGCCTGGTGGTGCCGATGATGACGACGAACCTGTTCACCCACCCGGTGTTCAAGGACGGCGGGTTTCACCAGCAACGATCGCGCCGTGCGCCGGTTCGCGCTGCGCAAGGTGATGCGCAACATCGATCTGGCCGCGCAGCTCGGCGCGCGCACCTACGTGATGTGGGGCGGGCGCGAGGGCAGCGAGTACGACAGCGCGAAGGACGTGCGGGCGGCGCTCGACCGCTACCGGGAGGCGGTCGACATGCTGGCCGGCTACGTGCAGGACCACGATTACGGCATCCGGTTCGCGCTGGAGCCGAAGCCGAACGAGCCGCGCGGGGACATCCTGCTGCCGACCGTCGGGCACGCGCTGGCGTTCATCTCGAGCCTGGAGCACCACGAGATGGTCGGGCTGAACCCCGAGGTCGGCCACGAGCAGATGGCCGGGCTCAACTTCGCCCACGGCGTCGCCCAGGCGCTGTGGCACGGCAAGCTGTTCCATATCGACCTGAACGGCCAGCGCGGGATCAAGTTCGACCAGGACCTGGTGTTCGGCCACGGCGACCTGATGAACGCCTTCTCGCTGGTCGACCTGCTGGAGTTCGGCGGAATCGGCGGCGGGCCGGCCTACGACGGGCCGCGGCACTTCGACTACAAGCCATCGCGGACCGAGGACAAGGCGGGCGTGTGGGCCTCGGCCGCGGCGAACATGCGGATGTACCTGCTGCTCAAGGAGCGGGCGGCGGCGTTCCGGGCCGACCCGGAGGTGATCGAGGCCCAGGCCGCGAGCCGGGTGGCGGAACTCGGCACGCCGACCCTGGCGCCCGGCGAGACCTACGCCGGGCTGCTCGCCGACCGCAGCGCCTTCGAGGACTTCGACGCCGACGCGGCCGGGGCGCCCGGCTACGGGTTCGTCCGGCTCAACCAGCTGGCGATCGAGCACCTGCTGCGCGCCCGGTGAGCGCGCTGGTCGCGGGGATCGACTCGTCCACCCAGTCGTGCAAGGTGGTGATCCGCGACGCCGACACCGGGGCCCTGGTGCGCGAGGGCCGGGCGGCGCACCCGCCCGGCACCGAGGTCGACCCCGCGGCCTGGTGGCGCGCGCTGCTGGAGGCCCTGGCCGAAGCGGGCGGCCTGGACGACGTCGCGGCCGTCTCGGTGGCCGGCCAGCAGCACGGCATGGTCTGCCTCGATGAGCGCGGGGAGGTCGTCCGGCCCGCGTTGCTGTGGAACGACACCAGGTCGGCGGGGGCGGCGGCCGAGCTGGTCGCCGAACTCGGTGGCGGTGACGCGGCGCGCGGCGCTGCCGGTGGGCGGAGGCGGTCGGCAGCGTGCCGGTCGCCGCGTTCACGGTGACGAAGCTGCGCTGGCTCGCGGAGCACGAGCCGGCCGCGATGGCGCGCACGGCCGCCGTCTGCCTGCCGCACGACTGGCTCACGTGGCAGCTGGCCGGGCCGGCGGCGACCTGGACCGCCTGAGCACCGACCGCAGTGACGCCAGCGGCACCGGCTACTGGTCCCCCGCGGCCGGCGCCTACCGGCCGGACCTGCTGCGGCGCGCCTGCGGCGCGAACCGGCCGTCCCGCGCGTGCTCGGTCCCGCCGAGCCGGCGGGAGAGGTGGCGGGAGGCGAGCCCGCCGCCGGCTGGGTCGCGCCGGGCCGGGCCGATCCTGCTCGGCCCGGGCGCCGGCGACAACGCGGCCGCCGCGCTCGGCCTCGGCGCTGCGGCCGGCGACGTCGTGATCTCCGTCGGCACCTCCGGCACGGTTTTCGCCGTGAGCGACACTCCGACGGCCGATGCGACCGGCGCGATCGCCGGGTTCGCCGACGCGACCGGGCGGTTCCTGCCGCTGGTCTGCACGCTGAACGCGGCCCGGGTGCTCGAGGCGGTCGCGGCCATGCTCGGCGTCGGCCTGGACGAGCTCGCCCGGCTGGCGCTGTCGGCCCCGCCCGGGGCCGGCGGGCTGGTCCTGCTGCCTTACCTCGAGGGCGAGCGGACGCCGAACCGGCCGGACGCCACCGGCGCGCTGCAGGGTCTGACCGGGGCGAACGCCAGGCCGGAGAACCTGGCCAGGGCCGCGGTCGAGGGAATGCTCTGCGGGCTCGCCGACGGGCTCGACGCGATCCGGGCGGCGGGCGTCGGTGCGGCGCGTCCTGCTGATCGGCGGCGGCGCGCGGTCGGAGGCGGTGCGGCGGATCGCGCCCGCGGTGTTCGGCGTCCCGGTCGAGGTGCCCGAGGCGGGCGAGTACGTCGCCGACGGCGCGGCCCGGCAGGCCGCCTGGCTACTGGCCGGCGGCGCGGCGCCGCCGGACTGGACACTGGCGGCGACCCGGCGCTACGAAGCCGAACCCGAGCCCGCGATCCGCGACCGCTACGCCGCGGTGCGGGACGCCTGATCCCGGCCGGCGGGGCGGACGCGCGAACCGCGTGCTTAGCCCGTCAGTGTGCCTGGAGTCGGCTGGTTAGCGATCGTGATATGCCGATCTTCACTGCTTGGTCGCTCGCGCTTCGGTCTAGGGGCGGCCGGGGCGGGTCACGCGCAGGAAGATGATCAACACGACGAACAGTACAGCGATTGCTGCCGGTGTTAGCGTGCCGGCCCAGTCGAAGCCGGGACTGGGGGAGAACGGGGCGTTCGATGACCACCACTGCCCGAGCTGGCCGGCATGGGCCGCCATTTCCTGGATGAGTTCTGTACAAGTGGAACCGGATGCCGCCGGGCACGTACCTCCCGCCTGGGCGACGGTGGGAGCGAGGGCGCGGCCGTTGCTTAGGGCGTTCGTTGCGGCGACGGCGGCGAAGGTGGTGGCGGCGAGGGCGGATACGACCATGACGCCTCGGCCGCCCAGGACGCGCAGCGCTAGGTCCGCGGCGGTGGCGGGTGTCGCGGCGGCGCGATCTACTGGCAGATCGGCGAGCAGGGTGGTTAGTACTTTCCCGGTGCGGGCGGCCAAGGCCTGCCCGGATCGCTGGTCGAATTCGTCGGCTGTGATCCGGCCGACCCGGAAGGCATCGCTCAGCTCGGCCAGTGCCCGGTCGCGGTCGGCGTCAGATACCCG
Source organism: uncultured Actinomycetes bacterium (assembly GCA_963795795.1). Taxonomy (GTDB): domain Bacteria; phylum Actinomycetota; class Actinomycetes; order Streptosporangiales; family Streptosporangiaceae; genus Palsa-504. The sequence goes on from CAWCJS010000024.1 coordinate 301,893, forward strand.
GAGGTCGCCAGGCGGAAAGTCCCTCGCGGCACTGTCCATAATTCATGCTCCTTCGGAGCGAGTTCGGCGTATAGCCGCATGGTAATGCGCGGCGGGCGGTAAGCATCAGCCCGCCGGGCCTTCGGTATGAGGTCCGGCGCCAGTAGGCGCGCCGACCATGGGGAGAGGGCTGCCTCCCCATCACGCGGAACGTTGACGCTCCTGCAGTGCCCTGCGGTATTCCTCGATCACGATGTCGTTGAGCTCCTGGACCGAGGTGTCCTTGGCCAGCTTGTCCAACGTGATCTCGCCGTGCTGCAGGAGGTTCACCCGGTCGCAGATGTCCAGCACCTGCCCGTAGTTGTGCGCGATGATGATGATCGACACGTCGCCCTTGCGCTTCAGGTCCTGGATCAGGTCCAGGATCAGGGCAGCCTCCTTGGCGCCCATGGCCGCCAGCGGCTCATCGAGGAGCAGGATCTTCGCGGCCGTGAACACCGAGCGGGCCACCGCGATGGCCTGGCGCTGGCCGCCGGAGAGCGCGGCGACGTCGGCGTCGACGGACGGGATGTGCACGCCCATCTCGTCCAGGTACTGGCGCGCGAGCCGCCGCATCGCCCGGTTGCTGAGCAGCAGCCCGCGGACCCGTTCCCGATTGAGGAACATGTTGTGGTAGACGCTGAGCTGATTGACCAGCGCCAGATCCTGGTACACGACGTCGATCCCGAGCGACCGGGCGTGATCGACCGACTTGAACGTGACCTGTTGGTCATCGAGCAGGATCCGGCCGGAATCGGGCTGCTGGAAGCCGCACAAGATCTTGATGAGGGTCGACTTGCCCGCCCCGTTGTCGCCGAGGAGGGCGAGCACCTCGCCGCGGGCCAGGTGCAGGTTCACGTCGCGCAGGGCGGTCACAGCGCCGAACTGCTTCGAGATGTGCTCGGCTCGCAGCACGTCTGTCCCGCTGGCCTGCGGCGCTTCCGCCGTCATCGTCGTACCCTCCCCCTGGCGCGCAGCCGCGCGAGCTGGACGCTGGCGATCATTGAGATGAGGATGGCGCCGCCGAAGAAGATCTCCAGCGGATAGGCGCTGATCCCCAGCACCGCGAAGCCGTCCTGGAGAATCGTGAGGACGGACGCGCCGAGGAACGCGCCGATCATGGTGCCGGAGCCGCCGAGCATCGAGGTACCGCCGAGCACCGCGGCGGCGACCGCGTAGAACATCGGCTGGTAGGCGGCACCGCCGGAGAACGTGTCGATGACGTTGGTCTGGAACGCGATCTGGATGCCGACGAACCCGCCGAGCAGGGCGGTGATCATGAAGTTCCCGTACTTGATCCGGGCGACGTTGACGCCGGCCTTGGCCGACCCGAGCTGGTTGCCGCCGACCGCGATCGTGTGCAGCCCCCAGCGGGTCCGCCGCAAGAGCACGTGGAAGAGGGCGACGAGGGCGACCGCCCAGATGATCTCGGCGAAGGCGTCGGTGCCGAGCCAGTGGCCGATGCCGAGCACCTTCGACGGGACGGGGGCCTGCTCGCCGTGGGCCATGGTCAGGATGAGGCCGTAGAGGACGAAGCCGGTGCCCAGGGTCGTGATGAACGACGGCACCCCGATGGTGACCGTGATAAAGGCGTTGACCCAGCCGATCGCCGCCGCGCAAACCAGCGCGAGGATGATCGCGAGGATGCCGGGCACGCCGTAGTACTGGATCAGGAAATACATGATGTAGGGCGTGAACGCGTAGATGAACCCGACCGAGATGTCGATCTCACCGCAGATCAGCAGCAGCACCTCGCCGAGCGCGATGATGATGATCGGCGCCGCGATCTGGCCGAGGTTGATCAGGTCGGCCTTCTCGAAGAACACGGCCCGGCCGGTCGAGGAGATCACGCCGAAGTAGAGGATCAGCAAGACCACGACCACGAACACGGTCAGCTCGCGCTGGCGCAACAGGAATGTTCCCGTTCCCCGCAGGTGCCGCCACGTGTCGTTCCCGTGCGCCGGGGATCCCGGGGGCTCTCCGGCCACAGCCGGAGTACGCTCGGCGGTCTCGCTCACCTCGGCCGCTCCCTTCCGTGTCCTTGCCGTCGGCACGCGTGGCGCGCCGACGCCGGGAACCGGCCCGCATCCACAGGCCCAGTATCCGACGCCGACGCGCCACGATCGAGTCAGGACTTCGAACCGCAGCCCGTCACGTGCTCGTGGTGGCGACCGGGTTGCTGATGGCGCCGGACCGCGGGACGAGGGTGGGTGCGGTGGCGCCCGTCGAGCCCTCGTACGTGGTGCTCGTCGAGAGGTACTGACCGACGGTGGATGAGTCCACGAAGGTCAGGCCCGTGTCGGTGTCCGGCGGGAGCACCAGCCCGCCGGTCAGGTTGAACAGGTACAGGTACAGCGCCGGCAGGAAGCCCTGCAGGTACGGGTCCTGGTTGATGGTGAAGTCGAGCTGGCCCGACTTGATCGCGGTCAGCGTACCCGGGGTGAGGTCGAACCCGCCCGCGTATATCTTGCCCGCCAGGCCTTGGGAGGCGAGCTGCGGGCCGAGCAGCTCAGTCGAGCCCGCGTCCACCGCGAACGCGCCCACCAGGTCCGACTTGTTGGCGAGCAGGAAGGCCTTCTCGGGCGGACCCTCGACCGCCGTCGACGCCCCTGTCGCCACCAGGCTCACCTTGTAGCCAGCCGGGGTGAGCACCGAGGCCGCGCCGTCGTAGCGGGGCTGGATGTTGGCCGTGCCCGGGGTGGCGATAAAGATGACGACGTGCCCCGGCTTGGTGTTGGCCAGGATCCGCGCCCCCATCTGCTGGCCTGAGACGTAGAGTGCCTGCCCGACGTAGCAGAGCCGGTTGGTCCCGGGTGTCGGGACGCCCTTGAGGATGGGACCGTCGGCGTTGTAGCTGACCACGGGGATGCCGGCGCTCATCGCGGCCGCCACGGGGGTGGCGAACGTGGTGTCGCTGGCACTGGCGTTGATCACCGTGGTGGCGATCCCCTTTGCCCCCGCCGCGATCGCGGTCCTCATGTAGGCGACCATGTCCGCGACTATGGAGTTGTCCGAGCCGCCCCACTTCGGCGTCGGCAGGCCAAGCAGCGCGGCTGCGTCCTTGAACCCGAACTGGGTGGGCACGAAGAACAGGTTGGTGGTGACGTGGTTGTCGAACCAGAACTGCCACGACGGGGTCTTCGGGAAGTTCCCTAGCGTGCTGACCACCGACGGTGCCGCCGTCGGGGCGGCGCTGCTCGAGCTGGACGAGGTGCAGGCCGCGATGAGCGCGGAGGCGGCCGCGGTGGCGCTGAACAGGCCAGCCCCCTCCAGCAGCCGACGACGGGAGGGCCCGTCCTTCATGTTAAGGGTCTCAATGGCTTCGTCGACTACCGGGTCGACCTTTTTCTTCATCTAGTGACCTCCATGGAATCTATCCCGGGGATAGGGCACTCTCCCGAGCCAGACCCGCTAGGTCTGGTCATGAACACCCATTAAGACACCGCAGAGACCCGAAAGCTTCGAGTCAATTCGGTACCAGCCTCGGCCTGAGCACGTACCTGCCAGTTGGCAAACAGACGCTGAGCCTGTTCATGTTCACTCGTCAAGACGCCGGACATGTCCGAAATCTTTCGAACTGGTTTACGTGAAGGCTCGGTCGGAGCACAGAGTAAGGAATGAATCGTTGGCGTGAACCTCGGTCTGCCGCGCCTCCCCTCGCCGCTTCGGGCGCTCGATCTGGTCCGGCCATTTGCCATGCGGGGCCCAGGCCCCGCCTCGTCCGCGCCGCGGTAATGAATGCGTCACGGCCAAAGAACTTGTGCGGCAATGTTAACGCTAACATGTCACTTTACGGCAACGAACGCGAAACACCATCGATACGCCAACCGGCGCTCACGGTCAGTAGCGGACCGGATGGACCGCACCGGATGCACCGACCTGGACGGTGGATGGACTCGGACCGGATGGGCGCGGAACGGATGGACGCGCACCCAAGACCGGGCCGGATCTGGGCCGACTGGATCTGGGCCGACCGTATCCGCACCGGAACACTGGGTAAGGCGTCGGATCTCCCCTGCTTCCGACATCGATCCCCGGAACCAAACAGCGGCCCGCAGCGTCTCAGTGATTACCGGTGACGTGACCGGGCCCTACCCCGCACGGGCCCGGGCGGCATCCGGTGACAAGGAGATGTAGCTCGGATGCTAGCCAGACACCGCCAGTCGCTCATCTTGCAGGCCGTCCGGAGCGACGGCAGCGCACGGGTGAGCGATCTCACCCAGCGACTGGGCGTTTCGGACATGACGATCCGCCGGGACCTCGAGGTCCTGGCCAGGGACGGCCTGGTGGAAAAGGTGCACGGCGGGGCGGTCCTGCCGGGGACGCCCGCCAGCCATGAGACGAGCCTGGAGGCCAAGCTCGTGCTCGAGCGCCCAGAGAAGAACGCGATCGCCCGCGCCGCCGCGCGGCTGGTCAGGCCGGGGACGGCGATCGCGGTCACGGCCGGGTCCACGACGCTGGCGCTGGCGCAGTGCCTGCTCGACGTGCCGGGGCTGACCATCGTGACCAACTCGCTGCCCGTGATGAACGCGTTCAGCGGGACGCGCGGGCTGGACGGGACGGCCGACTCGGTGATCCTGACCGGCGGCGTGCGCACCGCCTCCGACGCGCTGGTCGGCCCGATCGCCGACCTGACCATCCGGTCGCTCCACTTCGATCTGCTGTTCCTCGGGTGCTTCGGCTTCGACGCCGAGGCCGGGCTGACCACCCCCAACCTGGCCGAGGCCGAGACCAACCGGACCTTCATCAGGGTCGCGCGGCGCGTCGTGCTGCTGGCCGACCACACCAAGTGGGGCGTGGTGAGCCTGAGCTCGTTCGCGCGCCTGAACGAGGTCGACGTGCTCGTCACCGACGGCCTGCTGCCGGCCGACGCGCGGGCGCAGGCGGCCGAGGCGGTCGGCGAGGTGGTCTACGCCGAGACGATGACGACGAGCCCGGCGCTCAGGCAGACCGGATGACGCCAGCCGGGATGCCTCAGCAGGCTGTGCCTCAGTAACCCGTGTGCCTCAGTGACCCGTGAGCTTCAGTAAGCCGTGACGACGGGATGGCCGGGAGCCTGCGAGTCGTCGTCCCCGGCCGCGGCGGCCTGCTCCGCCAGGCGCATGGCCTCCTCGATCAGCCTCTCCACGATGGCCGACTCGGGCACGGTGGCGATGACCTGGCCGCGGACGAAGATCTGACCCTTGCCGTTGCCCGAGGCCACGCCCAGGTCGGCCTCGCGCGCCTCGCCGGGGCCGTTGACCACGCAGCCCATGACCGCGACGCGCAGCGGGACCTCCAGGCCGTCCAGCCCGGCGGTCACCTCCTCGGCCAGCTTGTACACGTCGACCTGGGCCCGGCCGCAGGACGGGCACGAGACGATCTCCAGGCGCCGCTGCCGCATTCCGAGCGATTCGAGGATCGAGATGCCGACCTTGACTTCCTCCACCGGCGGCGCGGACAGGGAGACGCGGATCGTGTCCCCGATGCCCTCGGCCAGCAGGGCGCCGAACGCGACCGCGGACTTGATCGTGCCCTGGAAGGTGGGCCCGGCCTCGGTCACGCCCAGGTGCAGCGGGTAGTCGCACTGCGCGGCAAGCTGGCGGTACGCGTTGATCATCACGACCGGGTCGTGGTGCTTGACCGAGATCTTGATGTCGCGGAACCCATGCTCCTCGAACAGGGAGCACTCCCACAGCGCGGACTCGACCAGCGCCTCCGGGGTGGCCTTGCCGTACTTGGCGAGCAGGCGCTTGTCCAGCGAGCCCGCGTTCACGCCGATCCTGATCGGGATCCCGGCGTCCGCGGCCGCGCGGGCGATCTCGGCCACCTTGTCGTCGAACTGCTTGATGTTGCCGGGGTTGACCCGGACCGCCGCGCACCCGGCGTCGATCGCGGCGAACACGTACTTGGGCTGGAAGTGGATGTCGGCGATGACCGGGATCTGCGACTTCCGCGCGATCTCGGGCAGCGCGTCGGCGTCGTCCTGGGAGGGGACCGCGACCCGGACGATCTGGCATCCGGTGGCGGTCAGCTCGGCGATCTGCTGCAGCGTCGCGTTCACGTCGGCGGTCAGCGTCGTCGTCATCGACTGCACCGTCACCGGCGCGCCGCCGCCCACCGGCACCGAGCCCACCATGATCTGGCGTGACGGCCGACGCTCGGCCAGCGGCGCGGGAGGGACCTGCGGCATACCGAGGTCAGTACTCATGAGCCCCATCCACTTGTAGGCATCCCCGAACCCTCAACCCCGCCCATTGAACCACCACCCGAGGTAACGCGAGGTTACACAGGCTGACGGGTGCGTCGGGGTATCAGCCGCCGGCGATGTTCACCGGGTTCACGATGTCGGCCAGGATCAGCACCAAGCCGAAGAAAACCACGATCATGAACAGGCCGAAGCTGACCGGCAGGAGCTTGGCCATGTTGGCCAGGCCGGGGTCGGGGCGCCCGCGCAGGCGGGCGAACCAGGCGCGGATCCGCTCGTAGACGATCACCGCGATGTGCCCGCCGTCCAGCGGGAGCAGCGGGAGCATGTTGAACGCGCCGACGAAGATGTTCAGCGACGCGATGAGCAGCACGATGAAGCTGACCTTGTACTGCCAGCCGACGTTCGCGCCGACGGCGTAGCCGGTGGCCTCGGCCGCGCCGACCACGCTGCTGACCTGCCCGGCCGCGGTCTTGGCCCGGTCCTTGCTGAACAGCTTGGGCAGCGCGGCCGGGAGGTCCGCCAGGGCCTTGGCCGAGCCGACCAGGACCTGGCCGATAGACGTGCCCGCGTAGTTGATCGCGCCCAGCGGGCTCGGGATCTGGAACACAAAGCCCTCGGGCGCGACGCCCAGGTAAGAGCCGCTGCGGCCCTTGACGTTGGCCAGGTTGGCGTGCAGCGTGACCAGTTTCCCGTTGCGCCGGACGGTGATGGTGACCGGCGTTCCCGGCGGCTGGGGGCGGACCACGTTGGTGAGCTGGGTGAAGTTGCTCACCGGCCGACCGTCGATGGCGGTCACCACGTCGCCGAGCCGCAGCCCGGCCAGCTTGGCCGGGGACGCCTGGAGTGACCCGGTGCAGGAGCCGTTGTTGTAGGCGGTCAGGCTGACGGGCACGCAGGGGCTGAGGGTGCCCACCTGGGTGTTTTCGTTCTCGATGCCGACGCTGAGCGCCAGCCCGGCGATCAGCAGGAAGGCCAGGAGGAAGTGCATGAAGGAGCCGGCCGACAGGACGGCGATCCGCTGCCAGGCCGGCTGCTGGCGGAACGACCTGAACTCGTCTTCGGGGTCTACCGGGTCATCGAGCGAGTGCATCCCGACGATCTTGACGAACCCGCCGATCGGCAGCGCCTTGATCCCGTACTCGGTCTCGCCCCGCCAGGTCGACCAGATCGTCGGGCCGAAGCCGACGAAGTAGCGGGTGACCATCATGCCGAACCGCTTGGCCACCACGAAGTGCCCGGTCTCGTGCAGCATGACGGAAAACAGCAGGGCGACGAGGAAGATGACCCAGCCGATCAGGTCCATCCACCCTCCCTACTTAGACGTTCAACTCCCTGGCCCGCCGCCGGGCCCAGTCGTCGACCGCGAGCACGTCGGCCACCGTCGTGACGGCCGCGTGATCGCCGTCATGTTCTGAGACTATCCGCGCAACGGTGTCCACAATCCTGCTGAAGCCGATCCGTCCGGCGAGGAAGTCCGCCACGCACGCCTCGTTCGCGGCGTTGTAGACGGCCGGGGCGGTGCCGCCGGCGGCGGCCGCCTGCCTGGCCAGGGCCACCGCGGGGAACGCCGCGTCGTCGAGCGGCTCGAACGTCCAGGCCGCCGCCGTGGACCAGTCGAGGCCCGGCGCGGCGTCCGCCACCCGGTCCGGCCAGGCCAGGCCCAGCGAGATGGGCAGGCGCATGTCCGGCGGGGAGGCCTGGATGATCGTGGCGCCGTCGGCGAACTCCACCATCGAGTGCACGATCGACTGGGGGTGGACCACGACGTCGATCCGGTCCAGCCCGAAGCCGAACAGCAGGTGCGCTTCGATGACCTCCAGGCCCTTGTTGACCAGGGTGGCCGAGTTGACCGTGACCAGCGGGCCCATGTTCCAGGTGGGGTGCGCGAGCGCCTGCTCCGGCGTGACGCTCTCCAGCCGGTCCCGGCTCCAGCCCCGGAACGGCCCGCCGCTCGCGGTGAGGACCAGCCGGCGCACCTCGGAGTCACGGCCTGCGCGCAGGCACTGCGCGATCGTGGAGTGCTCGGAGTCCACCGGGACGATCTGCCCGGGCTTGGCCCGGCTGGTCACCAGCGAGCCGCCGATGATCAGCGACTCCTTGTTGGCCAGGGCCAGCACCCGCCCGGCGTCCAGCGCGGCCAGCGTGGCCTTCAGGCCCGCCGCCCCGGTCACCCCGTTGAGCACCACGTCGGCCGGCCACCGGGCCACCTCGCAGACGGCGTCCGCTCCGGCAAGGAGCCTCGGCTCCGCGGGGGCCGTCGGTGGACACGGGTGGGGAACCAATGGTCGTTCGGGCAAAAGGAAGGTGGCGGCGTAGTGCGGCGCGCAGTTCGGGTGCGGCGGCCGGGGTGGCTACGGCGACCGCCGCCGCCCCGAACTCGACCGCCTGCCGGGCCAGGGCGTCGGGGTCCGCGCCGCCCGCGGCCAGGGCGACGACCCGGAAGCGGTCCGGGTTGCGCCGGATGATGTCCAGCGCCTGGGTGCCGATTGAGCCGGTCGAGCCGAGGATGACGACCTCGCGCGGCCGGGAGGGCGTGGCGGGCTCAGCGGATTCCACGCCCTCCATTGTCCGCTAACGCGTTCCCCGGCCGCGCCCTTGCCCTGACACGGGCGTCGGCGCGGCCGGGGGTGACTAACGGCTCAGACGTGGTTGGCCAGGAGGTGCGCGGAGGCTATGACCCCCTGGCAAACGAACGTCTGGAGCTGCGGGGCGAAGATGGTCGCGTCCTGGAACGCGGCCGCGTTGAGTTCGGCCTTGATCTTGAGCGCCACCGCGTCGCGGATCTTCTCAAGTGAGGCCAGCGCCCGGTCGGTCGCTATGTACTCGATGTCACCGGGCGTGCTGCTCTCGATGGCCGCGGTGTCGGCCTGCAGCGTGTAATTGCCGAACTGGCCGACGCTGGAGTTGAGCTGCTTGTAGCAGGCCCCCAGCTGGGCCACGCCGGGGGCGCCCAGCGCGCGGTTCGGGTTGGACAGGATCTCGGAGATGACCCGGCCGTCCTGCGTGTAGTCGTCCGTGAGCCCGAGCAGGTACAGCTCGGTCGGCCGGATGTCGGTCTCGTCGGTCCAGGGGCCGGGGTTGTTGGTGTTGGCCACGACGGTCTGGCCGCTGTTCGCGCCGGCCGAGTTCGGGCCCTGGGAGGGTCCCCAGCCGTCCACGCCGAGCTTCTGGACCCCGGGGCCGGCGAAGCCGACGTAGTTCGAGTTGATCTCGGCTGCGTAGTCGCCGTGGTCGTAGGCGAACTGGTTGTTCTGCGTCACGCAGTCGGCGGTGTTGTCGTCAATTCCCGTCACGGTGGCGTTGCAGGTCGGCGACCCTGGCGTCAGGAAGTAGTCGGGCCTGGCGAAATCGGCGAACGTCGGCGTCCTGGCCGGGTCCGCATTGACGAAGTGCAGGATCGCCTCTTCGGTGGGATCGGCCAGGTAGTTCGTGATCTGCTGGGTCCCCCCGGTGTACGGGTTGAACGCCGTCAGCCCGGCGACGTCGTGCTCCAGCGTCCTGGTCACGGTGGCGTCAGGTCCGGGATCGCCGTTGATGTAGAACTCCGGCGCGGTGTCCTGCTCCAGGCCGAACGCGGTGGTGTCGTTCTTTTCCTGGGCCAGCAGCCCGGTTATGTTGCCGCCCAGCTCGCCGAAGCTCCCGTCCGGGTAGGTGCACTGCACCGTCACGCCGTCGCAGGTGGCCGGGGTGGGCTGGATGGCCCGGCCGACGTTGGCGCCCGCCTCGTGGTCGCCCTCGTCGGAACTGAGGATGAACAGCGTGTTGGACGCGTTGATGCCGTCGGCAGCCAGGCGCTGGAAGAAGGTGCCGAACGCCGCGTTGTAGGCCGCCGCCTGGGCCAGGTAGCAGGCGCTGCCGCTGCCCAGCGCTTGCTCACTCCTGATCCCGAAGCAGGGTCCGGCGGGTTGTCCGTTGGCCGCCGGGCTGCTCAGGCCGGGGAGCTTCTCGTTGCCGTGAATGTCGGCGACGTAACCCTGGACGACGGGGACGCCGGACTCCAGCATGTCGGACAGGTAGGCCAGGGTCTGCGCGGCGTTGATGGTGCCGAAGCCCGGGAAGCCCGGGGTGGACAGGAACCCGCCGTTGATCTGGTTGCCGTTCAGGTCGACCAGGTTCCCGGCCGCGTTGGTGACCTCGTACCCGTTGCGGGACAGGCTGGGCGTGCCCGCGCCGAGCTGCGGTGCGACGTACCTGTGGCCGAACAGCACCTCGTAGCCGTTGTAACCGCCCGGCTCGTTCGGCAGCAGGTCAGGCTGTTCGGTGGCCGACGGGGTGGTGTTGATGCCCCGGTCCCCGGTGGCGGTGGAGCAGAAGGCGTTGCCCTGGGCGCAGTGCACGGCGACGCCGATGTAGTCCGCGGTCTCCGGGTCCTTGAAGGAGTCCGGGTCGGCGGTCAGCTGCGCGACCTCGGGAGAGTTCGGGCCGAACGCCTCGGCCATGTCCGGCGAGGTGCTCTCGAGCTCCTGGTTCGCGGTGGCCACGTCACCGACGTTGCAGCCGGCCTTGGTGAACGGGACCCAAGGCGCTGGCGGGGTGGAGGTCGGGCTCACCGGGCTTGAGGCGGTGGCCGGCGGGACCGACGAGTAGACCATGTTCGGGTTGGTGTCGGCCCCGGTGCTCGGGGCGCCGTTGTCGGCGATCGAGTCGGTCCAGTAGGTGAACGCGGTATCGGAATCGCTGGTGCCGAACGTCGCGTTCGGGCCGTTCTTGTTGTAGCTCTGGTAGTCGTTCGCGATCCCGTCGCCCTGCCGGTCGCCGTACAGGCCGCTGTAGGTGGTCAGGATGTCATCGGCGGTGTGCGCGATCAGCGGGGTGTGGTTGTTCGACAGGATCGTGCCGTTGCTGGTGAAGAAGTTCAGCAGGTTCGGCATCAGTTCCAGGTCGGAGGGGACGTTCGGGTTGTCCCGGAAGAAGTGGACGTTGTCGAAGGTGAGCTGGACGACGTGCTGGATGCCGTTGCCGAGATGGCAGGACGCGCTGTCGTCGACGAGCTTGATCCGCGCCGCGCTGGCGGCGCTGGTGGCGGCGTGCGTGGCGGTCAGCGAGGTCCCGGCGAGGCCGAGGGTGCTGAGCATGGCGGCCGAGCCGGCGGCCGCGGTGATGCGCAACCATGTCGTGGGACGGGTGGCCGGACGGGCCCTTCTAGTCGGTCTACTCCTCATGAGCATTCTCCCTAGGGCAGCAGGGTGCGGCAGTCGCCGGTGCGGGCGACCGCGCGTGCTCACGATGACACGGTTGGACCAGGGCTCAGAAGATGTTCTGGGTATCTATTTGTGCAAATTTGGTGAAACTTTGCCGCGTGTTTCCTCGGGGGTTTCGCTGAATCAGGTCAGAGCCGAGATCTGGCGGGCTAGGGCGATGTCGTTGGCGGTCAGGCCGCCCGCGGAGTGGGTGCTCAGGGTCAGCGTGACCCGGTTCCAGGAGATGGCCACGTCGGGGTGGTGGTTGGCTTTCTCGGCCAGGTAGGCGACGGCTCCGAGGTACAGGAGGGAGTCGCGGAAGTCCTTGCGGACGGTGGTCGTTACGATCTCGTTGCCGTCGCGGGTCCAGGCGGGGAGTTCGGCCAGTTCGGCGCTGATCTGGGTCTCGGTGAGAAGGTCCATGGTTCCGGAATACCATTCCCAGATGACTTCCTCAGGAGAACGTCCGAGGCAGACTCCGCTGCACGCGGTGCACGAGCGCCTCGGGGCGACCATGACCTCCTTCGCCGGCTGGCAGATGCCGCTGCGCTACGCCAGCGAGACGGCCGAGCACCTCGCGGTGCGGAGCGCGGCCGGGTTGTTCGACCTCTCGCACATGGGCGAGATCATGGTCACCGGGCCGGGGGCCGGGACGGCGTTGGATTACGCGCTGGTTGGGCACCTGTCCGCCCTGGCGCCGGGGCGGGCCAGGTACACGATGATCTGCGCGCCCGACGGCGGGGTCCTTGACGACCTCGTCGTCTACCGGCCGGGCGAGCATGAGTTCATGGTCGTCGCCAACGCCTCCAACACCGAGATGGTGTACCGCGAACTGGCCGAACGAGCGGCAAGCGTGGCGGCCGAGGCCGAGGTCGAGGACGCGACCGGCAGCTACGCGCTGATCGCGGTCCAGGGGCCGGCCTCGGCCGGGATCCTCGGCCCGCTGACCGAGCTCGACCTGTCCGCCCTGAAGTACTACACCGGGGCGTTCGGCGACGTCGCGGGGCGCCTGTCGTGGGTGGCGCGCACCGGGTACACCGGCGAGGACGGCTTCGAGGTGTACTGCATGCCCGAGGACGCCGAGACCATCTGGGACGCGCTGGCTACGGCCGGCGGGCTGGCCGGGCTGGTCCCCGCGGGCCTGGCCGCGCGCGATACGCTCCGGCTTGAGGCCGGCATGCCGCTGTACGGCAACGAACTCGGCCCGGACGTAACGCCGTTTGAAGCGGGCCTAGGGCGGGTGGTGAAGTTCGACAAGCCGGGGGATTTCGTCGGCCGCGAGGCCCTCGCCGTCCGGGCTGCCGAGGGGCCGCGGGCGGTGCTGGCCGGCCTGACCATGGAGTCCCGCCGGATCCCTCGGCACGGGTACGCGGTTCTCGCGGACGCGCTTGGAGGTCACCGCGTCGGCACCGTGACCAGCGGCGCCCCGTCACCCACCCTGGGCGTGCCGATCGCGATGGCGTACCTCGAGCCGGGGACGGGGCACGATAAGCCCGGCCTCGCCGTGGACATCAGGGGGCAGGCGGCCCCGGCCGACCTGACGGACCTGCCGTTTTACCGGAGGAGTAAATAACGATGAGCATTCCGGCCGATCTGCGCTACACCACGGAACACGAGTGGGTGTCCATCGATGGCACTACCGTGTCGGTGGGCATTACCGAGTACGCCGCCCAGCAGCTCGGCAACGTCGTCTACATTTCCCTGCCCGCCGTGGGCGCGAGCGTGACCGCGGGCGAGCCCTGCGGTGAGGTCGAGTCCGTCAAGTCGGTCAGCGACCTCTACTCCCCCGTGGACGGGGAGGTCATCGAGGTTAACTCCGAGCTCGAGGACGACCCGTCGCTGGTCAACGCCGAGCCCTACACGTCGGGCTGGATGTTCCGGGTGCGCGTCGTCGAGGACGGCAGCGGAGACCCGGCGCTGCCGCCGGACCTGCTTTCCGCGGCCGAATACGAGGAGCTGACCAAGAGCGCCGGCTAGCGGGTTTCCCCTAGCGGCGGCCCGGACTCAACGGCCGTGGCGATGTGCGAGTTGGGCACGGCGGGAGCGGCCGCCGTGATGATTGCTCCCCAGGTGAAGTCCAGGTTGACCCAGATGGCGGCCGGAATCCAGTCCGGTGCCGGGAGTTCGGGCTCATAGCCGAAGTCGTACGTCCCGAGCAACTGAAAGTAGTTCGGCGACTCAAAGGGAGCGTTGAACACCGGAAACAGGTTGCGGTGTGGGGGGCGGTCAGCGCTTGCGGCGGCGCCAGACGACGAGGACGACGACACCGACGGCCACCGCGACAGCGGCGCCGCCCGCGAGCATCGGGTCGATCTGGGCGGTGCGCTGGCGGACCTGGTCCAGGGCGCGGCGGGCGTTCTTCTTCGGGCTCACCCGGTCCGATATGGCGTCGATGGTGGCCGCCAGTTCCGCGCGGGTGCGGTCGATGTCCGCCACCAACGCGTCCTGATCGACGGACTTCGGTTCGGTGTCCGCTTGCGCCATCGTGTGCTCCGTTCGCGGCCGGACTGCGCGGTTGGTCAATCCGCTTATTGTGCCAGGTCGACATTGAGCTGAACATCGGCTGGCGGCCAGGTAAGCGCGTTAGTATCCCCGGGCGGGCGAGGGCTATGACCATATTGTTCGGTTATGGGGCGCTGTTGGGCCACATCGTCCCCTTCTGGCGGCGGGCTCGCTTTGGTGGGCGGGCCGCTTTGGTGGGCAGGCTCGCTTTGGTGGGCAGGCTCGCTTTGGTGGGCAGGCTCGCTTTGGTGGGCTGACCTCGCTGCCGTCAGCAGATCTGCTGAGGGCAGCGTGCGGGGGTGTTCGGGGTCGCCGTGCCGCAGGCTGGAGGCATGGCTCACGACGAAACGACCAGGATGTTCAGCGAGCGCGCGCGGGATCAGCTGCTGCACCAGCGGATCTGCGTGCTCGACGGGGTGCTCGACGACGACAACGGGACGCTGCTCGCGACGCAACTGCTCACGCTGGCCGCGGAGGATTCGGCCGCTGATATCGCCCTGTGGATTCACTCCCCCGGCGGATCGGTGCCGTCCATGCTCGCCATCCGCGACGTGATGCGGCTCGTGCCGTGCGAGGTGTCGACGCTGGCCCTCGGGCTGGCTTGCAGCGCCGGACAGTTCCTGCTCTCGGGCGGGACCAAGGGCAAGCGGTTCGCGCTGCCCCACGCCCGGATCCTCATGCACCGGGGCTCGGCGGGCATCGGCGGCAGCGCGGTCGACATTGAAGTTCAGGCCGACGACCTGCGGCACACGGTCGACACCGTGCTCGGCATCATCGCGGAGGACACCGGCCAGCCGGTCGAGCGGATCTTCCACGATTCCCTGCACGACCACTGGTACACGGCCGAGGAGGCCAGGGAATACGGGTTCATTGACCAGATCATCGAGTCGTTCGGCCAGGTCATGCCCACGAGGAAACACCGGATCGGACTGAAGGGGCAGGCATGAGCAGCTATACCATCCCGAACGTCATCGCCCAGCACCCCCGCGGTGAGCGGATCATGGACGTGTATTCGCACCTGCTCACCGAGCGCATCGTCTACCTCGGGACCGCGATCGATTCCGGCGTGGCCAACACGCTCATCGCCCAGCTGCTGCACCTGGAGGCGGAGAGCACCGAGCAGGAGATCAGCCTGTACATCAACTGCGAGGGCGGCGACCTGCCCTCCATGCTCGCCGTGTACGACACCCTGCAGTACATCCAGGCGTCGGTGGCCACCACCTGCGTGGGCCAGGCGATCGGCGTCGGTGCCGTGCTGCTCGCCGCCGGGACCGCGGGCCGACGCTCCCTGCTGCCGCACGCGCGGGTCGTGCTGCACCAGCCCGCCGCCCGGGGCCAGGGGCCGATCCCCGACCTGATCCTGCAGGCGGACGAGCTCGTGCGGATGCGAGCCGACATCGAGGCGATCCTGTCCCGGCATACCGGCCAGTCCCTGCAGGCCCTGCGCGCCGACACCGACCGCGATCGGGTCCTGACGGCGCGGGCCGCGCTGGAATACGGGATCGTCGACCAGGTGCTAGGGCAGCGACACGAGGAAGCCCGGTCCTCGGCCGCGTGACCTTCGCGTGCCTCAGGCCGCGAGGTTGAGCAGGACCGGGCCGGAGGCGCGGAAGCGGCTCGAGGGGACGGCGAGGGCCTGCTGGCGGCGCAGATCGTCGGCCACTTGCTCGGTCAGGCCGGTCAGCGTGGTACCCAGCGCGCCCGCGAGGGCCGCGATCATCTCGCTGGATGGTTCCTTGCGCCCGCGCTCGATCTCCGAGAGGTACTGCGGCGAGATCCCGGCCCGGCCCGCGGTCTGGCCGAGGGTTTCGCGCTGATCCTGGCGGAGGGCGCGCAGGCGCTGGCCGAGGACCTCCCGCCACAGCGGTTCGGCGGGCAGCGGTTCAGCAGGCAGCGGTCCAGCGGGCCGGGGCTCGTGAGCCGGGGGCTGCTGAGACGGTGACGGCGGCGGGGGTTCACGCCGCAACGGGTACACTCGCGCGCGCTCGGCCATGGTTCAGCGTACGAGCGGGACACCGCACGGACGCAAACAATTTCGCTGCCGGCGGACCAGCAGGACAGCCTGCGCGCTAGCCCTCGCCGGGCCCGGTCCATCCGGGGCTGACCGCGGAGGTCACTAGTCCTGTATCCGCAACCCGGTCGTAACGGTCGGGACGGCGCCGGCTGCGGGCCCTCCCGCGAGGTAGCGCAGCACAGCGAGCACCCGGCGGTGGCCCACGTCGCCCGGGTACAGCCCGAGCTTGGCGAAGATCGAGTTGATGTGCTTGCTCACCGCGCTCTCGGTGATGACCAGGGTCGCGCCGATCTCGGCGTTGGAGCGGCCCTCGGCCATCAGCGCCAGCACGTCGCGTTCCCGCTGGGTCAGGTCGTCCAGCGGGTCGCCGCCCCGGCGGACCAGCAGCTGCGCCACTACCTCCGGGTCCAGCGCGGTGCCGCCGGCGGCCACCCGGCGCAGCGCGTCCAGGAACTCGGTCACGTCGGCCACCCGGTCCTTGAGCAGGTAGCCGACGCCGCGCGTGTTGGCCGACAGCAGCTCGGCCGCGTACCGCTCCTCCACGTACTGCGACAGCACCAGGATCGCGATGTCCGGCCACCGGCCGCGGATGACCAGCGCGGCCCGGATGCCCTCGTCGGTGTGGGTCGGCGGCATCCGGACGTCGGCGATCACCACGCCGGGCCGTTCCCGCTCCACCGCGGCCAGCAGCCCATCGGCGTCGGCCGCGGTGGCCGCGACCTCGAACCCGGCGCTGTCCAGCAGCTTGGTCAGGCCGGCCAGCAGCAGCACCGAGTCCTCGGCGATCACCACCCGGGGACGGCCCGGCCGGGCCGTCCCCGCATCTCCTGTCACAGCCCCACGCTAGGACACGTCACTCGGTGCGTAGCGCGACCGCCGGGCGGGCCCGGGCCGCCCAGCTGGCCGGGGCCAGCGCCCCGGCCACCGCGATGGCCAGCGCGGCCAGCGAGAGCAGCGCGAGCCGGGCCGGCGGGAACACCTGGGTGATGTCGGCCGGGATCCCGGTGTGCGCGGTCGCGGCCATGGCGTGCACGGTGGCCGTGGTCAGCGCCACCGCGGCCGGGGCCGCGATCGCCGCGGCCAGCACCGCGGGACCGACGATCCAGCACATCACCATGGTCAGCAGCTGGCCCGGCCGCATCCCGAGCGCCTTGAAGATGCCCAGGTCGTGCACCCGGTCCCGGGTGGTCATCAGCACCGTGTTGAGCACGCCCAGCCCGGCCGCGACCGCGACCATCAGGGCCAGCAGGCCCACCAGGCCGATGGCGACCGTGTAGAACTTGCCGCCGTCCTGCTGGGTGGTGGCTCCCCACGGGCTGCTTCGGCCCAGGGCGGTGTTCACCGCCTGGACGTACCCGCCGGAGTCGGTGCCCGGCCGCAGCCCCACGTCCCACTGCAGCACGTTCGCGGGCGTGGCCAGGCCGGGCAGCGTCTGCGTGCTGCCGTACACCGCGGGGTTGCTGCTGGGGTGGAACACCTCCCCGGCAATGCGCACCGTGACCTGAGCGGTGCCGGTGTCGATGGTGGTGGTGTCGCCGACGGCCAGGCCGCTGGCGTTCAGGAACGCGGTATTGACGTCCACTTGACCCGGCGCGTCGTACCAGTGCCCGGCGATGACGCCGTACCCGATCCAGCCCGAGTCGCCGCCGAACGCCCACGCGCTGACGTCCCCGGCCACGCCGGGCACCTTGACCCGGTTCTCGTACACCTCGGTCTGGTGCGCCGTGCCCGGCTGGGCGCGCAGCGCGGCGGTCACCGCGCGCGTCCTGCGCCGCGGTCGGCAGCTGGTTCGGGCCGCCGGCCGGGCCCGTCTGCTGGATCTTCACCGGGACCGTGGCGGACAGGGTCTGGATGGCGGCCGCGCGGCCCAGCGCGGCGCTCAGCCCGAACGCGAAGATCACCGCGGTGGCCCCGAACGCGATCGCGGCCAGGCTCACCAGGGTGCGCGCGGGCCGGGCGAACGGCGCGGCCAGGCCCATGCCGACCGGCCGCGGCAGGCGCAGCCGGGCGGCGAGCCGGTACGCGGCGTATCCGCGGCCCGCGTTCGGGGCCCGGCCGGCCGCGATGGCCTGGGTGGCCGACAGCAGCCCGGCGCGCAGCGCGGGCCCGAGCGCGGCCAGCCCGGTCAGCGCCAGCATCCCGGCCGGCGCGAGGACCGACGCCCACCACGGCACCTGCTGGCTGCCCACGCCGTAGGCGTCGGCCGACTGGTGCAGCACCGGGACGGCCAGCAGGTTGCCCGCCACCACGCCGAGCACGCACCCGGCCAGGGCCGGCACGCCGACCCGGCTCAGGTACGCCACCACGACCTGCGCCGGGGTCAGGCCGATGCTCTTCAGCACGCCGATCCGGTAGTAGCCGGCGGCGACCGCGCCGCTGACCACGTTGGCCACGATGAGCACCGCCATGACCAGGCCGATCAGCGCGAACGCGACCACGAACGGCTCCATGATCGCGCCGTTGCCGGTGTTCTGGCTCTCCGCGGCGAGCCAGGAGCCGGCCCCGGTCACCGTGCCCGGCGGGAGTGCCCCGGTGACTTCCGCCAGGTCGGCGCGGACCTGGGCCTCGGTGCCCGCGCTGGCGAACCGGTACAGCAGCTGCGCGCCCGGCGCGGCGCCGGGCGGCTGCAGGGCGGCGACCTCGGCCGGGGCGACCCAGCCGTCGGCGGTGTTGGTGATCGAGTTGGCGAAGCCGACCACGGTCAGCGTGACGGCGTGCGGCAATCCGGTGACGGTGATCGTGTTGCCGACCTGCGGGCCGCCGCCGCCGGCGGTGGCGTTCAGCACGACCTGGCCCGGCCCGGTCACCCAGTGCCCGGCGGTTAGCACCGCGTCGTCCACCGGGCCGCCCGGCGAGGCCCGTCCGACCAGGATGAGCTGCCCGAAGGCCTGGCCGCTCCACTGCGTCGGGACCGTCGCCTCGGCGAACGGCCCGGCCATAGCCGTGACGCCGCGCAGGGAACGGGTGCTGGCCAGCTGCGACGGGTCGGCGCGCGCCGGGTTCACGGTGACGGTCAGGTGCGCACCGTTCTGGGCGGCGAAGGCGTGCTGGAACGGCGCGTCGCTGGCCGCCAGCAGGGCCAGGCCGAGCGTGGCCGAGGCCGTGGACACCAGCAGCACCATGCCCAGCACGATCGCCTGCACCTTGTGCCGCAGCATCCCTCCGGTGGCGGTCCTGACCGCCCCCAGCCAGTTCACCGGTGCACCCCGGCGGCAGCGCCCGCCAGCCGTCCGTCCACGATCCGCACCGTGCGGGCCGCGTACCGCTCGGCCAGCTCCGCGTCGTGGGTCACCAAAACCAGCGTCTGCCCGCCCGCGTTGAGCTGGCGCAGCAGCCGGCTGATCTCCTGCCCGGTGGCGGTGTCCAGCGCCCCGGTCGGCTCATCGGCCAGCAGTACCTCGGGGGAGTTGACCAGCGCCCGGGCGATGGCCACCCGCTGCCGCTGGCCGCCGGACATCCGGGCCGGGTAGGCGTTGCGGAACTCCTCGATTCCCATCCGGGCCAGCAGCTCGTCGGCCCGGGCCCGGGCCTGCCGCCGGGACGCCCCGGCCAGCTGGGCGGGCAGCAGCACGTTGTCTTCCACGGTGAGGTCGTCAAGCAGGTTGAAGAACTGGAAGATGATCCCGATGTGGCGGGCGCGGAACCGGGCCAGCGCGCTCTCCCCCAGGGTGTCGATCCGCCGTCCCGCCACGGTGACGGTGCCGGAGGTGGGCCGGTCCAGCCCGGCAATGAGGTTGAGCAACGTTGACTTGCCGCTGCCTGACGGGCCCATGACCGCCACCACCTCGCCGGCCGCCACGTCCATGCTGACGTCCGCCAGCGCGGGCAGGCCGTCCCTGGTAGCTCTTGGTCACGCCGTCCAGCCGGATCACGTCGCCGGGCGCACTGGGGTCAAGCATCAGGTCCTCCTGGGTCTGGAAACTGACGCCACGGTGTCACGCGCCGGTAGCCGGGCACACTGGCCCAGCCTTCCGAATCGGGGGTGTAGCCAGCACCACCCCCGATGGTGAACCGGGCTAGCTGGGCAGGCCTGGCCCGGTCACCTACCGTGGGAGGCATGGCCACCCTAGCCCGGCGACACGACACCGCCACCCGCCCCGTCCCGTGGTCGCCGGCGGCCTGGCGCCAGGCCCTCTACCTGGCCGGAAGCATCCCCGCGCAGCTCATCGCACTGGCGGCCGTGCTGGTCCCGTGGTGGTCCGTGACCGAGCCATCCTGGGGCAACCTGCTAGGGGTCCGGAACTGGGGCAAGCTCTCACCGGTGGCCCTGCCCTTCCTGGTGATCGTGTTCCTCGCGGTGCCCGCGTTCACCGCGATGCACCGGCACCGGCTACGCACCACGGCTGGGGTGGAGATACCACCCCAGCCGTACGTCGCGCATCGGTGGACCAAAGCGAGTCTGGTCAGCTACGCCCGCTCGCCGGCCACCTGGCGCCAGCTCGGCTACCACCTGCTGGCCGCGCCGCTGCTGGCCGCGGCCGCGATCGCCGCCTGCGCGATGTGGCTGGCGGGCCTGCTGTCAACCCTGGTGTACACCTACGCGTGGACGCGGCCGGGCAGCCTGCTGGCCCGCGGCCAGTCGTCCCCCCTGGACCACCTCCACCGGACGCTGCCCCTCCCGGGGGACCTCTTGCTGACCCTAGGCGGGCTCGTGTTGCTGGCCGCCGCGCCGCGGCTCACCGCCGCCGTGGCCGCACTCGACGCCCAGACCGCCCGGGCGCTGCTGGGCCCCAGCCGCGCGCAGGAACTGGAACACCGGGTGGAGCAGCTGGCCCAGACCCGGACCGGTGCCGTCGACGCGGCCGACGCCGAGCGGCGCCGCCTGGAGCGGGATTTGCACGACGGCACCCAGCAGCGGCTGGTCTCGCTGGCCATGAACCTGGGCCTGGCCCGGGTACAGGCCCACACCGCCGACCAGGCGCACCAGGCCCTAGCCGAGGCGCACGAGGAGGCCAAGGCGGCGCTCGCCGAGCTCCGCAACCTGATCCGCGGCCTGCACCCGGCCGTCCTGGAGGACCGCGGCCTGGACGCGGCCCTATCCGGCGTGGCGGCGCGGATGCCGATCCCGGTCCGGCTGACCGTGGACCTGCCTCAGCGCCCGGCCGCCACGATCGAGGCGGTCGCCTACTTCGTGGTCTCCGAGAGCCTGACCAACATCACCAAGCACGCCCAGGCCAGCCAGGCCGAGGTGGTCGTGCAGCGGGCCGGCGACCGGCTGCACATCATCGTCAGCGACGACGGCGTGGGCGGCGCCGACCCCGCCCGCGGTACCGGCCTGGCCGGGCTCGCCAGGCGCGCCGCATCGGTCGACGGCACGTTCGAGATCGCCAGCCCACCGGGCGGGCCAACACTGATTACCGTAGACCTGCCCTGCATACGGTAGCCGGGCCGGTCCCCGACCATCCCGGATTCGTTCACTGCTGTCCTTCCCTCGGGTTCCTGATCACGCCGGGACTGCCCTCCTCTGGCCACGCTGCCCAGATCTCGCCGTCGGGATGCACGATGACGGTTATTGCCACGCCGTCACGTTCGCCCCAGACTCGCCACCTGTGGTTAGCCGGGCTCGGCCCGATGTCGGGACTGGATGAGCTGGGTGCCGGTTTCCGGGGGTGCTTGCTTTAGGGCCCGGGCGATGCGCTGGGGACCGGGAGGGGCGGCTCGGCGTAGGCCGCCGCGATGGTGGCCCGGTTGAAGACGCGCCAGGTGGTGGCCGACACGAGCGCGGCAGCGGCGAATCCGGCCCAGTAGGGCGCCGTGATCCCGAACTTCGCCGCGATGACGCCCCCGAGCACGGCGCCGACGCAGTTGCCCCCGGCCGCGATGAACAGGCTCGTGCTCGCGACCCGGCCGCGCATCTCCGGCGGCGTGAGCCGCTGGCGCAGCGAACTTCCCACGATCGTCCACAGCGCGGCGTGCACGCCGAACGCGAAATACATGGCCCCGACGACGTACGCGCTGCGCGAGGTGGCCAGGGTCAGGTGCAGCCCGGCCTCGATGAGCAGGCCGACCCGGATGGTCCAGGTCGCGGTGATCCGCCTGATCAGCCAGTCGCCGCACACGGACCCGAGGACGGCGCCGACCGCCTCGCACGTGAACAGCGCCCCGTAGCCGACGGAGCCGAGGCCGAGCCGCTCCTTGGCCAGCAGGACCAGGACCGCGGTAGCCGCGGTGAGCGTGACGTTGAGCAGGCCGATCAGGACCGTCATCGTGCGCAGCACCCGCTGGCGGGCTAGCCAGCGGAAACCCTCGGCCAGCTCGCCCCGGGTCCGGCGCCACTGCCCCTGACCGGTGACCGCCGGCCCGCGCGACGCGCGGTAGGTTCCCGCTACCAGGCCGATGAGGACCGCGCTGACCGCGTACGTCCCCGCATTGACCAGGAACGGGACCGCGACGGCCACCGCGAAGAGGAATCCGGCGACCGGCCCGGCGATCATCTGCTGCATCACCGTGGTCCCGCCGACCAGCCAGCCGTTCGCGCGCTCCAGGCGCGCCAGCGGGACGACCGAGGGGATCATGGCCTGGCTGGCCGAGCGGAAGATGACCTCGCCGGTGTTGATGACGAACAGCACGCCGTCCAGCAGGGCGATGCTGGAGAAGCCGCCCAGGAGCGCGGCGGCCAGGACGCCCATCGCGGCGACCCGGGCCCAGTCGATCGTGACCATCAGCCGGCGCCGGTCGACCCGGTCCACCAGGACGCCGCCGGGCAGGGCGAACAGCAGCCAGGGCAGCCACGACACGCCCGCCGTCGCGGACACGATCAGCGGGCTCCTGGTGTGCGCCGCCACGAAGAGGGGGGCCGCGATGGTGGCCAGGCCGCTGCCCAGGGCCGACGCCGTACTCGCCGTCCACAGTTTCGCGAACCGCGAGCCGAGTCCTTCCCCCACACGGCGACGCTACCTGAGCCGGGCCGCTGGCCGGCTAGGCGTCAGACCAGGGCGGCCTCGTCGTAGCCGACCGCGGACCCCGGCACCTGCGGGAAGATCTCGTGAGCCTGCGTCCACTGCTGGGTGGCGTCGAAGACCTCCCGCGGGTAGGGGAGGAAGACGATGCGCTCGCCCATCCCGAAGGCACGCACGTCGACCTGGTCCCGGTACTTCTCCGGCACGGCCCGCAGGTGGTAGTGCCGGTACCGCTCGAGGTGGAGGTCGAGTTCCATCTGAGCCCGGCGCAGGGCGGCCAGGTACTTCTCGACGTCGGACTTGCTGACGCCGAACCCGGTGGCCAGGAACCCGATCATGAACGTGGTGTCCAGGACCTTCCGGAACCCGAAGGCCTCGGCGATGTAGAGCGGGACGCCCCACGTGGTCGCGGCCTGGACCTGCCGGTCCAGCAGCGCGTCGAGGCGCTCGTTGGGCGCGCCCTGGAAGGTGAGCTTCACCTCGTCTGAGGGCAGGACCGCCTCGAGGGCCTGCACGGTCGCGAAGTGGCTGCCCGAGTGGTAGCCGACGCCGATCGGCACCCCGGCCAGGTCCTCGGGGCGGCGGATCGGTGATTCTGGCGGCACGACGATGGCGCACGGGGTCACGCAGTACGCCGTGGTGATGAGCTGCCCGGCCCGCTCGCTCGCGGCGGCGCTCACGGCCCAATGGCAGGCGCAGCTCACGTCGGCGCCGTCGCGGCCCGCGCCGAACGTCTCGAAGGCGCCGCTCTTGATCTCCCCCGCGTCGTCTCGCCGCGGCGCGTGCACGCCGTAGTCCCCGGTGACCACGAAGGTGTATTCCAGCCCCTCCGCCGCGAAGTACCCCTGCTCTTCCGCGACCCACTCCTGGAGCCGGCCGTGGGGCATGATCTTGAGGGCCATGAGGGCCTCCCCTCTTCCGCCGTCACGGTAGCTTCGAGCCCGGTCGTATCGCAAGATCGAAAGGACAGCAGAAGGAAAGGACGCGATCGCATGTCCGAGGCCATCACGACCCAGCCACCGTCTCACCGGGTGCTCCCCCACGAACTGCCGGCGTCCCTGCGGGACGCGGGCCTGACGAACTGGATCCGCGAACCGCTGGACGACGCGGTCGACCGCCGGCGCCGGATCATCATGCCCCCGGCCGCGGCCGCCATGGGCACGCCGGCGAGCGCTTACCAGGGCGCGCTGCTGGCCGAGGCGCGGCACCCCGACACGCTGTTCATGATGGGCGACAATCCCGCGCTGCCCACCATGCCCGAGCGTCCCGCGCTTAAGGACTTCTTCCTGCTGCGCTTCAGCCCCATCGCCAGGACCCACCTGCTGCAAAGCGCCAGGGTGGCGAGGGAGAACGGTCTCGACGAGAAGGTGATCATGGCGTGCCTGGTACACGACATCGCCATCGCGGGGCTGCTGTCGGCCAACCACGGCTACTGGGGCGCGCAGATGCTCGGCCCGTACGTCGACGAGGAGGTCGCCTGGGCCATCGAGAAGCATGAGGCCCTGCGCTACTTCCCCGACGAGTCGGTGGGCTACACCTACCCCGAGGCCTACATCGATTACTTCGGCCCCGAGTACGCCCCGCCCGAGTACCTCCGCCGCGAGCACGAGGCGGCGCGCCGGCATCGCTGGTACATGACGTCGCGCCTGATCACCATGAACGACATCTATTCGTTCGACCCGAACGTCGTCGTGAACTTCGACGAGTTCGAGGACGTGGTCGGCCGGAACTTCCGGCAGCCGAGCGAGGGGCTCGGCTTCGACGGTTCCCCGGTCGCGCACATGTGGCGGACGATGATCTGGCCGAACAACTTCCTATGACGCCGGCCGGGCTTACAGCCGGGAGGTGAGCTCGGCCACGATCTCGGCAGCGGGCTGGACCCCTGACCGCGGGCGTGGGGCGGCGTCGCGCCGTCGTCACGGCTGAGTTACCCCGGCGCTGATCTGGGTGGCCTGGGACCAGACCACTTGCCAGCGGCCATCCCGCAGCCGGTAGCAATCCGTGTGCCAGACCGTGAAGCCGGGCCCGTCGTCGAAGCTGATGCGGGCCTGGTAACGCAGGACGGCGACCGGGGCGTCGCCCAGGACCGCGATGTCGGTGATCGGCTCGAACACGCGATACGGCAGCCGGCCCGACCTGACGTCACCGAGGTAATCGTCCTTACTCAGCGCCGCACCGCTCGGGGTAATCAGCTGGTACTCGTCCGCGTGCAGCGGGGCGGCCGTGTCCGTGTCCCCCGCGGCCAAGGCCCGCAGCCGCCGACGCTCTAGGTCAGGCAGGAGCGTGGCCGCCGAACCTAGCTGATCCGCCACCCGGCCAGGATACTCACTTCGTACACGGCGTAGCGGGCGAGTAGGTCGTGGTCACCCCATTAATGGTGATCGTGTCGGAGGTGTAGGTCGTCCCGTTACCCGATGCGGACGAGCACGCGAATATCCATACGTGCGTATGCGCCGACGCGGGAGCCGCGGTAAAGACGGCCGGGGCCAACGCTAGGCCACCGACCACTACGGCAGAACCGGCCAGCGCAGTTACCCGAGATCGAACGCTCATGAAACCCTCCCCTTTTCCAGGGCGTGCGGCACATTCGCCGAAATTGACGCACGCTCCCCCGTTTCGCCCGATGCCTTTCATGTAAACAATTGGCCCGGGATTTTGTCAATGGGCCGGGTAACGGAAAAGCACTGCTTAATTGTGGCGATAAGGGGTGTTGAGGATTATTCGCAGCCCTCGGGCTAACGGAGGTGGGTAACCCTGGCGATCAGCTTGAGCATGAGCGAGGGCTCTGTCGGCTGAGGGGGGTCGGTAGACAGCGGGGTGGCGCTGATCCAGTAGACATCGGTACCGTCGATGGTCCACAGCAGGTAGACCGCCAGGGGCGGACCTGGAACCCCCGTCACCACGTCGTCGAGGATCGCCAGCGCCTGGTGGCCGCCCACGCGCTGCGTCGAGGTTGAGTGCACGGTATCGGTGGTCTTGCCGTTCTTGGTCGTGGTGGTGGTCGAGCGGCATGACCGGTACTTGGCCGTCATCTGGCCAAAGAACGAGGCGGCGGCGTGCGTACTCGCGAACTGGTAGATGGACTGCTCGAAGATCTCAGACGGGCTCAAGTTGCCGGTCAAGTCTTCGACGAGGGCGCCGGCGAAGGCGGTGTCCCCGAAACCGTACCCTCGGCCGATGTTCAGCCAGAAGCTCGAGCAGCCCATCGAGCGCAAGGTGTACAGGGTGAGGTGCTCGAGGTGGCGTCCCGTGTCGTTTTCTACCGGGGTGGTGTACCCGGCCACGAAGTCCGAGGCGGGCAGCAAGGCGGCCTTGAGCTGCCGCCCGGTGAACTGGGCCGGCCCGGACGACGCCAGCGCCGCGGGCGCGAGGAGCAGGCAAGCGAGGGCGGGGATAGCGACGGCACTGGCCTTGGCGCGCAATGACATGGCGGGTCTCCAGGTAGCCCCCCGGTTCGGGCCACCAGAATATCGGGATCACGGGCGGGCGGGCGCGGCAGAGGTGCCGGGGCGCCCGGAAAAGGATCACGCGGGGACCCAATTGACCGGAAGTGAGCCCGGGCCTAATCTCTTTATATGGAGCTAAAAGGGACCCATTTGTCCAGCACTGGGGCGGCTGACCAGCAGTGGGGGGTCGGCTCGACCGTGGCGCCGCTGCGCCGGGTCTTCGTACGGACGCCCGCGACCAAGGGCGACTTCGCCGCGGCTCAGTGGCGCCTGCCGGACGAAGCGGCTCTGCTCCGCGAGCACCGCGGGTTCGTCGGATTGCTGGAGAGCCTGGGCTGCCAGGTCGAGATCGGGGAATCACGGGACGAGTTGGTGGACGCGGTCTATGCCCATGACTCCGTCATCATGACGCCGTACGGTGCGATCCTGCTCCGGATGCGAAAGCCGGTCCGGGAGCCTGAACCCGACCAGATCGCCGAGGATCTCAGCCGGCTCGGGGTACCGGTACTCGGCAGGCTCGAGGGTGAGGCGTATGCGGACGGCGGCGATAAGGTCTGGTTCGACGAACGCACGCTGGCGATCGGCCACAGCTACCGAACGAACGCCGCCGGCATCGAGCAGATCCGGGCCTTGCTCGCACCGCACGGGGTTGAGGTAACCGCGTACGACCTGCCGCATTTCCGGGGCCCGCAGGCAGTGCTGCACCTGATGTCGTTGATCTCGCCGTTGGCCGATGACCTGGCCATCGTGTACGAACCGCTGGCGCCGGTGCGGCTCCTGGAGTTCCTTGACCAGCGGGGGATCGAACGGATAAGCGCGGTCGAGGATGAGGTCGACACCCAGGGCGCCAACATTCTTGCGGTGCGGCCACGGGTGCTGGTGATACCCGAGGGCAACCCGCACACCGTCGCGAAGGTGCGCGCTGCGGGGTGTGAGGTGCACGAGTTCCCCGCGGCGAACGTGTGCGTCAAGGGGGACGGCGGCCCGACCTGCTTGACGCAGCCGTTGTGGCGAAACTGAGATGCCGGAGCTTCCCGATCTCAACTTCGAGCAGCGAGAGGCCGCCTCGCAAGCGCTGGCCGGTGCGCTGCGGCGCCGGATCATGCTGGGCGGGTTCACCTTCGGCAGCAAGCTGCCGACCGAGCGGGATCTAGCGCTCGGGCTGGGAGTGAGCCGCAATACCGTCCGCCAGGCGATGCGTATCTTGGCTGCGGACGGGCTGATCAGCACCTCCCGCGGACGCAACGGAGGCAGCGTGGTCGAGCTGCCGACGGTTCCGCCCCGCAGCCGCCGCGAAATCGCCGCCGCCTGGCGGCAGTCGATCGACGACGGCTACCGGTTCAGGCTCGCACTGGAACCGCTCGCCGCGCGGTGGGCGGCGGAGCGGTCGACGACAAGGCAGCGAGACGAGCTGGCCTGGCTGGTGCGGCAGGACTCGACCGACCTCGCCAGCTACCACCAGCTCGATTCCCGCTTCCATCTCCTGATTGCCGAGATGGCCAGGCACGACCTGCTGCTGGAGTCGATCGCCCGGGCCCGCGAGGAGATGTTCCGTGAGGTCAACACGCTGTGGATGTTCTTCGGTCCGAACAGCCACCGCGGCAGCGATCAGCTGGCCTCGCCCGGGGCGTTCGAGGGTTTCGCCGGCGAGCACACGCCGATCATGCGCGCCATCGGTACCGGGGACGCCGAGCAGGCAGCTGTGGCGATGGCCGCACACTTGCAGCAAGCGCGTGAGGAGTTCGCCCAGCTGCTCGAGAAGATCCTCACCTCCGCGCGGGCCCCGGCGATGAGCCAGTGATGACCGAGCTGAGCAGGGCAGAAGCCGCCGCGCTAGCCGCAATCGACGAGCCGGCGATGAGCCGGCTGCTGCTCGACCTGCTGGCGGTGCCCAGCATCACCGGAACCGCCGCCGAGTCAGAGCTGCAGCACATCCTGGCGGAGCATCTGCTCCGGCTGGGCCTGGACGTGGACCTGTGGGCAATGGACCTGGACGAGCTTGCGGCCGATCCCGGCTTTCCCGGCACCGAGGCACCCCGCGAGGAGGCCTGGGGGCTCGTGGGCACAACCCCGGAGGCCGCCGATGGGCCGTGCCTGATCCTGCAAGGCCACGTAGACGTCGTGCCTCCCGGAGACCTCGCCCAGTGGCCTGCGGACCCGTTCAGCCCGCGGGTAGCCGGCGAGGTGATACACGGGCGGGGAGCCTGCGACATGAAGGCCGGGCTGGCCGCCAACCTCGCGGCGATCGCCGCTATTCGCGCCAGCGGAGTGCGGCTGCGCGGCCGGCTGGCGGCGCACTGCGTGGTCAGCGAGGAGGACGGAGGCCTCGGCGCGTTCGGAACACTCCGGCGTGGTCACACCGGTGACGCGTGCATCATCACCGAACCCACCAGCACCACGCTGACCACCGCAAACGGCGGGGCGCTCACCTTCGAGTTGCGCGTGCCGGGCAGCGCCACCCATGGCAGCACCCGCTGGGCTGGCGTCAGCGCTCTCGATGCGTATCTGCCGATTCACCGCGCCCTGGCTGAGCTCGAACGCGAGCGCAACGTCAGCGTCGACCCGCTGATGGCCGAGTATGACGTCGCCTACTGCATCTCCGTGGGGATCGTCCGGGCCGGTGACTGGGCTAGCAGCGTCCCCGACCTGCTGGTCGCCCAGGGCAGGCTCGGCGTTGCCGTCGATGAGCACCCCGAGGTGGCGCGGCTCGCCCTTGAGCAATGCGTGGCCGACGCATGCCAGCGTGATCCCTGGCTCAGTGAGCATCCGGCCACCGTCACGTGGAACGGCGGCAAATTCGGGAGCGGGCGTCTTCCCGCAGGCCACCCGCTCCGCGACCTGGTCCGGGACGCCCACCAGGCCGCAACAGGGAAGTCGGTCCTGCGCGAGCGCGGCGCCCCCTACGGGAGCGACCTTCGGCTGTACGCGGAGGCTGGCATACCGACCCTGCATTACGGGCCCGGCGATGTGCGCACCGCTCACAGCCCGCGAGAGCACGTCTGCCTGGCCGATGTCGCCGACGTCACCCGAACCCTCGTGCTAACCGCTGTCCGCTTCCTGGGAGACGGCTAAGGCTGAGGCGGTGACGTGTGGTCATTGCAACCGTGCGCGCGGCGTTGCCGTCATAAGGGTGTGACGGCTTATCAGCATGGCTGGCTGCGCCGCTGGCCGATCGCCGCGGCGCTGCTGGCGACGGTGCTGCTGACCACGGTGCCGCTGGCGCTCGTGGCTGGCTGCGGCGCCCCGGTGGGGAACACCAGAACCGCGTCGCCCGCGCCGTCGACGGCTGGGCGCACCGGTCCGGCTTCGGCGACCACGGCGGTATTGGTCACCGTCAAGCTCCCGGTGGTCAGCTGCCCGACATCACTCGGGGTGGCCCGCCCGGCGGTCCCGCTGCCGCGGTCACGGGCGGTGGCGGTTCCGCGGGCGCTCGCCGTCCGGCTGGCGGTGTACGCCGACGACGTAGGGGTCATGGAGCTGGTCGGGCCGGCGGGCTGGCGCTGCGCTGCGTCGTACGGGGCCGACGGCAGCGGCGGGATTGTGGTCTACCCCCGTGGCGAGAGGGTGCCCCGGTCGTGGGCGGCAGGGTGGCCGCTGGCCCGGACCTCGGCCGAGGCCGCGATTGCCGGGCTGGAGACCTCGGCCTGTTACAGCTGTACCCTGGCCCAGGCCTGTCGCCTGTTCCTATCCGCCGCCACGGCCTGGCGCAGCGCCGGCTTCGGCCAAGGCTGCGCGGCCCGGCCTGCCGCGGAATCGGTGGTGCGCGTCGGCGCGGGCATCGTGATCTTCGGAGATCCGCCGGGTATCCAGGGGGACGGCCTCCCCTCCGGCGGCCTGTACCCGGCGAACGGCGTGCTGACCTACCATCCGGGCGCGCCGGACGGCAGCTGGCGGGAAACGTGTACCTTGCCGGGCAGCGACAAGGATGAATGCACGGCGGTGCTCAACGCCTTCCTCTCCTGGTACGGGCAGCGGTAGCAGGGGTCTGGCGGAGTGCGGGCGGGGGGATTTGAACCCCCACGGTGTCGCCACCAACAGGACCTAAACCTGCCGCGTATGCCATTTCGCCACGCCCGCGTGGTCGTTGTAACGGTACCGCCTAGATGCCGATCTGGGTCAGCAGCCGGGCCACGTGACCGGTGGCCTTGACGCCGTACATGGCCTGCTCGATGGTGCCGTCGGGGGCGATCACGAACGTGGACCTGATGACGCCGACGGTCGGCTTGCCGTAGAGCACCTTCTCGCCGTACGCGCCGTACGCCTCGAGGACGGCGTGGTCGGGGTCGGACAGCAGGGGGAAGGTCAGGCCTTCCTTGTCGCGGAACTTGGCCAGCTTGGCCGGCTTATCGGGGGAAATCCCGAGGACGGTGATGCCCACGGCGTTCAGGTCGGCCAGGTTGTCGCGGAAGTCGCAGGCCTGCTTGGTGCAGCCGGGGGTCAGCGCCGCCGGGTAGAAGTAGACGATCACCCGCTGGCCGCGGAACGAGGACAGCGCGACCTCGTGGCCGTCCGCATCGGCCAGGGTGAAGTCCGGGGCGGGGTCACCTGGTGCGAGTCGCTTATCGGTCACGATGCCTCCTGAAGGGAATCCGGGCCAGCCGCGTCCTAACGCTACCGTCCTGGGCTACAGGTCGACCTCGGTCAGGTAGGACACTCCGGTTGCGGCGTTGGGGCCGTAGCGCTCCCATTCCTCGCGGAGCCGGACGCCGCCGCCGGGGTGGCGGATGGGCGTGCTGTGGCACCGACCGGAGACCACCTCGCCGTCGTCGAGGACCATGCAGTAGGCGAAGTCGAGCGTGCCGTCGGGCGCGCAGCGGCCGGCCAGGCTGCCGCGGCGGACCCCGCTTCCGGCGGGGATCTCGGCCCAGAGCAGGTCGCGTTCCTGCCGGTAGGTGACGACCGGCTCGGCCGCGTCCTCGGGCCGGAAGCGCCTGCCGTCGTAGCTGACCATGGGCTGACCTCCCGGATCCGCGGCGGTTCCACAAGCCGTCGTAGCCGGCGGGCTCATGGGGGTCAAGGGGGCTGCGGCGGGCGCTGCTGGTCCTCCGGCGTCCCCGAGCCCGGTCGGGAGCGTGTCATCGGGTGATGAACGGGGCCAGGGCGCGGAAGGCGCGGCCGCGGTGGCTGATCGCGTCCTTGGCCTCCGGCGTCATCTCCGCGGTGGTCTCCTCGAAGCCGTCGGGCAGGAAGATCGGGTCGTAGCCGAACCCGCCAGTGCCGCGTCGCTCCCGGATCAGGCGGCCCGCCACGGTCCCGGTCACCACCACCTCGCGGGCACCGTGCACAAGTGCGGCCGCGCAGACGAACTGGGCGCCGCGCCTGGTATCCGGGACGTCGGCTACCTGTGCGAGGACCAGATCCAGGTTGGCCTTATCGTCGCCGTGCCCGCCCGCCCAGCGCGCGGACAGGACGCCGGGCATGCCGTTCAGGGCGTCCACGCACAGGCCGGAGTCGTCGGCGACGGCGGGCAGACCGGTGTACGCGGCGATCGCGCGGGCCTTGAGCAGCGCGTTCGCCTCGAACGTGGCGCCGGTCTCCGGGACGTCGGGCGCGCCGGGGAAGGCGTCGAGCCCGGCCAGCGGGACCTCCGCGCCCAGGATCCGGGCCAGCTCGCGCAGCTTGGCGGCGTTTCTCGTGGCGAGGACCACGAGGTCAGCGGGCACCGCGGGCCTCGCGCACCTTGGCGTTCCTCAAAGCGAGGATCAGAGGGTCAGCGGGCACCGCGGGCCTCGCGCAGCTTGGCGTTCCGCACGGCGAGGATCAGGGGGTCAGCGGGCACCCAGGGCCTCGCGCTGGAGCCGGGTCAGCTCGGCGCAGCCGCCTACGGCCAGGTCGAGCAGCTGGCCCAGCAGGTCGCGGCTGAAGGGCTCGCGCTCGGCCGTGCCCTGGATCTCCACGAAGTCACCGCTGGCCGTGCAGACGACGTTCATGTCGGTGTCGGCCGCCACGTCCTCGTCGTAGCACAGGTCGAGCCGGGGCTCGCCGCCCACGACGCCGACGCTGACCGCGGCCACCGAGGTGAGCAGCGGGTCGCCCGGGCACAGCTTCCTGGCCTGGAGCCAGGCCACCGCGTCGGCCAGGGCGACGTACCCGCCGGTGACCGCGGCGGTGCGGGTGCCCCCGTCGGCCTGGAGGACGTCGCAGTCGATGACGATCGTGTTCTCGCCGAGCGCCTTGTAGTCCAGGCACGCCCGCAGCGAACGGCCGACCAGCCGGGAGATCTCCTGCGTCCGGCCGCCGAGGCGGCCCTTGACCGATTCGCGGTCGCCGCGGGTGTTCGTCGCGCGCGGCAGCATCGCGTACTCGGCGGTCACCCAGCCCAGGCCGCTGCCGCGCCGCCAGCGGGGCACCTCCTGCGAGACGCTCGCGGCGCACAGCACGCGGGTGCGGCCGAACTCCACCAGCACCGAGCCCTCGGCGTGATCGAGCCAGCCCCGGGTCAGCTTCACCGGCCGTAGTTCAGTGACGGATCGCCCGTCGGGACGCGACATGGGGCTCAGCCTATCCGGGGCTTTAGGCCTCCAGGACCATGCCGGAGGTGGCCAGCGACAGCGGGCCGTGGTAGGTCTGCGCGGCCTGCGACCGAGTCCGCTCCCGGTCGTTCCAGGGGACCAGGTGGGTCAGGATCAGCTGCCCGACCCCGGCCCGCGCCGCGTGCTCGCCCGCCTGGCGGGCGGTGAGATGGACGTCCGGCGCGTTGTCGGGCCCCTCGAGGTACGACGCCTCGCACAGGAGCAGGTCCGCGCCCTGCGCCAGGCGGACCAGCGCCTCGCACTCCCCCGTGTCGGCCGAGTAGGCGAGCCGGCCGCCCGCGTGCTCCACCCGGAACCCGAACGTCTCCAGCGGGTGGTTCATGTGGTCGGTGGCCACGCGGAAGGGGCCGATCTCGAGCTGGCCCACGGCGAGGTCACTGAACTCGAACGGGGCCTGGTCCAACTCGCGGGGACGGTTGCCCAGGTAGGGCCTGATGCGATCGGCGGTGCCGGGCGGACCGTAGACCGGGATGGCGGGCTTACGGCCGTCGGGGGCGAACTGCCGCGCGATCCAGTACGAGCCCGCGTCGATGCAGTGGTCGGCGTGCAGGTGGGATACGCAGATCGCGTCGATGCTGAAGAGCTCCGCGTACCGCTGGAGCACCCCGAGGGCGCCGTTGCCCATGTCGATGACCAGCCGGAAGCCCTCGGCCTCGAGCAGGTAGCAGGACGAGGGGCTGTCGGGGCCTGGAAAGCTGCCCGAGCATCCGATCACGGTGAGCCGCATGGCTGGCATTATGGCACTGGCATTATGGCGGGCTCACGCCCACAGTTGCCCTTCCAGCCGTTCTTCCGCTTCGTCCAGGGTGCCCTCGTACGCGCCGGTGGACAGGTACTTCCAGCCGCCGTCGGCGATCAGGACCGCGATATCGGCGGGCCGGTGATCGGCGACCGCCTTGGCGGCCATGGCCAGGCCCGCGTGCAGGGCGCAGCCCGCGGAGATGCCGGCGAAGATCCCCTCGGCGGCGACCAGTTCCCTGGTGCGGCGCAGGGCGTCGGCCGACGACACCGAGAACCTCGTGGTCAGGATGGACGGGTCGTACAGCTCGGGGACGAAGCCCTCGTCTACGTTGCGCAGGCCGTAGACGAGCTCGCCGTAGCGGGGTTCGGCGGCGACGATCTTGACGTCTGGCTTGTGCTCGCGCAGGTAGCGGCCCACCCCCATGAGCGTGCCCGTGGTGCCCAGGCCCGCCACGAAGTGCGTGATCCCGGGCAGGTCGGCCAGCAGTTCCGGGCCGGTGGTCTCGTAGTGCGCGCGGGCGTTGGCCTCGTTGCCGTACTGGTAGAGCATGACCCAGTCGGGGCGCTCGGCGGCGATCTGCTTGGCGACCCGGACCGCCTCGTTGGAGCCGCCCGCCCCGGGCGAGTCGACGATCTCGGCGCCGTACATCCGCAGCAGCTGGCGGCGCTCCTCGCTGGTGTTCTCCGGCATGACCACGACCAGCCGGTAACCGCGCAGCTTGGCCACCATGGCCAGGGAGATGCCGGTGTTGCCCGAGGTGGGCTCCAGGATCGTGGACCCCGGCGAGAGCAGCCCGTCCTTTTCCGCCTGCGCGACCATGTAAAACGCCGCGCGGTCCTTCACCGACCCCGTCGGGTTCTTGTCTTCGAGCTTGGCCCAGAGGCGGACGTCGGCCGACGGTGACAGGCGTGGCAGTCCCACCAGGGGCGTGTTCCCCAGGGACTCGAGGATGTTCTCGTAGCGCACACCAAACGCCGTTCGGGATAAAGAAAAGGTCCTTAGACCGCGCCGCCGGCCACCGCGGGCAGGACGGTCACCGTGTCGCCGTCCTTGACCTGGGTCTGCAGGCCAGCCAGGAAGCGGACGTCCTCGTCGTTCAAGTACACATTGACGAAACGCCGCAGGCTGCCGTCGTCGATGAGCCGGGCCCGCAGGCCGCCGTGCCGCTGCTCCAGGTCGCTGATCAGCTCGTCGAGCGTGGATCCGGATCCCTGCACTTGCTTCGCGCCGTCGGTGTAGGTGCGCAGGATCGTCGGGATGCGAACCTCGATGGCCATGAACACGCTCCACTGGTTATCTGGTCAGTCCTTGGGGGCCAACCCTTTGCCGGGCGGAATCATTCCAGCACGGTGACCGGCTCCTCGGTGACCTCGCCGTCCATGATGCGGTACGAGCGGAACTCGGTCTCGGCTTCGTCCCGGGTGGAAACCAGCACGTAGTGCGCGCCCGGCTCGGCGGCCAGCCCGATGTCGGTCCGGCTCGGGTAGGCCTCCGTGGCGGTGTGGGAGTGGTAGATGACGACCGGCTCCTCGTCCTGGTCGTCCATCTCCTGCCACACCCGGAACTGCTCGGTGGAATCGAACTCGTAGAACGTGGGCGAGCGGGCGGCGTTGGTCATCGGGATGAACCTGGTGGGGCGGTCTTGGCCGGCCGGGCCGGCCAGGATGCCGCAGGCCTCATCGGGGTGATCTCGGCGAGCGTGGGCCACGATGTGGTCGCGCAGCTCCCGCGTTATGGTGAGCACCGGCTCAGGCTAGCGCCTGGACCAGGGACTCCTGGACCGCGCCGAGCCAGGCGTAGACCTCGTAGGCGGCCCACTGCGGGTTATCCCGCTTGAGTTTGGACCACTGCTGCTCGAAGTCTTCGGTGACGTCCAGACGGACGCCGAGGGCCAAGCGGACGTCGTTCAGCGCCTTGAGCCAGGCCTGGGCCTGCTCGGACGTGAGCTGGATGCGGCCGCCGGCGTCGGGCAGGGTGTCCAGCAGCTGGAGGGCGGCCTGCTGCTTGGCGCTGCGCAGGCCGGGCTCGGTGTACTTGCGGAACTCCCCCGCCGCGTCCGGGTCGTCACGGTACCCGTCGGGGAGGAGCCGGGCCAGGACGGGGTCGTCTGGGGTCTGGGGAGGGTCCTGGGGCGCTGGGGTGGCGTGGTTGGGCTAGGCGCGTCGAGCTGGGCCTCGAGGTCGGCGACGTTGTTCCAGCCCGGGGCCTGCGGGCCGTCCCCGTCGGGGGCGATCAGGGCCAGGACCTGGCCGACCAGGCTGCGCAGCAGGGACGCCTCGGGGGCGGCGAGCCAGGCGCGCACGCCACCGCCACGGGTGGGGCGGAAGGGTTCCAAGGGTTGCTGCTACTTGTCCTGCACGACGGTGGCCCAGAGGCCGTAGCCGTGCAAGATCTCGACGTTGTGCTCCATCGCTTCCCTGGCCCCGGCGGCGACGACCGCCTTGCCCTTGTGGTGCACGTCGAGCATCAGGCGGGTGGCCTTCCTCTTCGGGTAGCCGAAGACCGTCTGGAAGACGTACGTCACGTACGACATCAGGTTCACCGGGTCGTTCCACACAATGGTGACCCACGGCTTGTCCGACACCGGCTTGTCTGTGGACTTCGGGCTGTCCACCTCAGCGGGCGCCACGCTCACTGCTGTCCACCTCCTCCTTCCGTAGTCTTCCACCTGTGACGAATTCAGTGAACCACCAGTCTGAACTTGCCGACTCTGGGCTGGCCGAGCTCTGGGCTGGCCAGCTCTGGGTTGGCCGACGGCACGGCGCTGCTGACCGACCAATACGAGCTCACCATGGTGCAGGCCTCGCTGCGCAGCGGCGCGGCCAGCCGCCGGGCCATCTTCGAAGTCTTCGCCAGGCACCTGCCGCACGGCCGCCGGTACGGCGTCGTGGCGGGCACCGGGCGGCTGCTCGACGCGGTGGAACGGTTCCGCTTCAGCCCGGCTGACCTGGAATTTCTCGGCAGCGCGGGCATCGTGGACGCGCCGACGCTGGCCTTCCTCGAATCGTACCGTTTCAGCGGAAACATCTGGGGTTACCGGGAGGGCGACTGTTACTTCCCCGGCTCGCCGATCCTGGTCGTCGAGGGCACGTTCGCCGAGGCGGTGATGCTGGAGACGCTGACTCTGTCGATCTTTAACCACGACTGCGCGATCGCCTCCGCCGCGTCGCGGATGGTGACGGCGGCCGGGGAACGCCCGCTGATCGAGATGGGCTCGCGGCGGACCCACGAGCGGGCCGCGGTGGCCAGCGCGCGGGCCGCCTACATCACGGGGTTCGCCTCCACGTCTAACGTGCGCGCACGGTATGAGTTCGGCGTTCCGAGCGCCGGGACCAGCGCGCACGCCTTCACGCTGGTGCACGACAGCGAGCGGCACGCGTTCGCCACGCAACTAGAGGCGCTCGGGCCTGCCACGACGCTGCTGGTGGACACCTACGACGTGGCCCGCGCGGTGCGCACCGCCATCGACGTGGCGGGCCCGGGCCTGGGCGCGGTCCGGATCGACAGCGGTGACCTGCCGGTGCTGGCCCGGCAGGTCCGCGCGCTGCTCGACGAGCTCGGCGCCACCAAGACCCGGATCGTCCTGACCGGCGACCTCGACGAGTACTCGATCGCGGCGCTCGGCGCGGTGCCCGTGGACGGCTACGGCGTCGGCACCTCGCTGGTCACCGGGTCCGGCGCGCCGACCGCGGCGCTGGTGTACAAGCTGGTGGCCCGTTCGTCGTGGGACTCTGGGGCTGACGGTGTGCTGGAGCCGGTGGCGAAGCGTTCGGTGGGGAAGCCGGGGCGGGGCGGGCGCAAGTGGGCGGTGCGGCACCGGGACGAGCACGGGACCGCGCTGAGCGAGCGGATCTCTCTTGAGCCCGCCAGATAGCGGGCCGCTGGACCGGGAACTGCTCGTGCCGCTGGTGGCGGCGGGCGAGATCGTGGGGCGGGAGCCGGTCGAAGCGGCGCGCGAGCGCCACCGGGCGGCGCTGGCCGAGCTGCCGCCGTACGCGCTGCAGCTCTCCCGGGGATACCCGGCGATCCCCACGGTGTTTGAGGGCGGCGATGCGGAGGGGTAACCCGGGCGGCGAGCCGCAGGGCAGCCGGGGCGGCGATACGGAATCGTTATCAAGTTGATCTGGTCATGGGGGCGAGCTGGAGCGTGTTTAGTACGTGGCCGGGGACATCGGCGATTTCGAGGAGTTTTACCAGGCCTGCTACGGCCGCCTGGTCGCCCTAGTCGCGGCGATGGTCGGCGACCGGCACCAGGCTGAGGACATTACCCAGGAAGCCTTCGCGCGTGCGCTGATCCGGTGGAAGCGAGTCTCCCGCTACGACGTGCCCGAGGCCTGGGTCCGGCGGGTCGCGCTCCGGCTCACCATCGACGCGAGCCGGCGGATGCGCCGGGCCAGGCTGATGTCGGTGCTGCTGGCGGCGGGCCAGCGCGGGCCGTCCGGCGACTGGCACGACCCGCACGACCCGCTGGCCGTGACCGCGTTGAGCCTGGCGGTGATGCGGCTGCCGCTCGCCCAGCGCCAGGCGCTGATCCTGTACTACCTGGCCGATCTCCCCGTGGACGACATCGCCCGCGACTGCGGGGTCTCCGTGAGCACGGTCAGGAACCGGCTGGCGGCCGCCCGGCGCCGGCTGCAGCGCGAGCTCGCGGATTCCGATTCGGATTCCGATTCCGATTCCGACGAGGCGGTGCCCCATGCTCGATGACACGCTGCACGAGCAGTTGGCCGGCTGGGTGCGCCCGCTCGTTGACGTGCCGGTGCCAGATGTCCGGGTTCTGCGGAGGCGGGCCCGGCGGCGCGTGATGCGCAGGGCGGCGGTGGCCGCCGCGATGACAGCGATCGTCGCAGCGGCTACGGCCGGCATCACCGCCAGTTTGCCCTCGGGGAGGCCGATGGAGGGGCCTGCAGGCGGCCCCCCCGAGGGCAACATTTCGTCCTGGTCGCCGGCGCCGGGGACCTGGAACCGCGGGGCGTGGCAGCCGGCGGGGCCGCTCCCCGCCGCCGACGCCGCGCCGACCGTCGCGCCGTACATCCTGATCCCGAGGTATGAAGGGGTCATCCAGGTCAGACGGGTGTTCAAGAGCGTGACAACCATCGCCACCATGCAGTCGCCGGCTGGCCAGTACCTCGCTGGCGTCGCGTCCGCGGGCGACGATCGCACGTTCGTGGTGCAAGTGGCGATCGGGGGCCAGCGGCAGAACGGGACCGGCTACCCGATGAATCCGACCGCGTTCGCCTTCGACGAGCTGCGCCTCGGTTCCGATGGCCAGCCGGGGCCCCTGCGCCTGCTGTTCACCCTCCCTGCCCGAGACGTTGACGCGGGCTTGGATTATTTCGTCATTTCCCAGGACGCCAGCATGCTCGCGTACCCGACGAACAACGGCGGGATCGAGACCATATCACTGGCGACGGGCCAGGGCCGGGCGTGGGCGCCGGTCGACTCCGGCGGGGTGGCTCCCCCCAGCCTGTCATGGGCGGGCGACAGGACGCTCGCGTTCGAGTGGGATGCGGGGAACAACCGCCACCCGCCGGGAATAGGCATCCGGGTGCTCGACGTCGCCGCGCCCGGCAACCTCCTGCAGGCCTCCCGGCTGGTCGTCGGGTATAGCCGATACTGCGCGGCGTTCGGGGGATGTCGGGACGACCCGGTGATCACCCCGGACGGATCCGTGATCATCGTGCCGATGGCGGTGTGCGTACGGGCGTGCGGTGCCGCCGAGGCGAATCCGAACGGTGTCTTCACCGACAGCGTGGTGGAATACTCCACCCGGACTGGGCAGACGATCGCGTACGTGGCGACTCCGGTCACTTCGTCGTTCCCCGGCACTTTGTGCGAACCGGTCTGGACTGATCCCTCCGGCGTGCAGGTGGTCACGTCGTGCGGGCACCCGGAGTGGTATGACCGCGGCCACGTCAGCCGCATCACCGTGTACATGCCGATGAACGGCACGGACCTCCTGCCGTTCGCCTGGCAGCCCGGGTCGGCCGGGGTCTAACCGGAGGAGGGGTCGAGCGTCATAAGCCACGGGGCTCGCCGACTCGGGCGCGAGCGGAGAGACTACCCGGAGGAGGTGCGCTATGCCGGACGAGAACCGGGTCCGCCGGCGAAGGCGGCGCGGGGCGGTTGCGGTCCTGGTGGTGGCCGCGGCTGCGGGCGTGGCGGTCGGGGCCGTCCTGCCCGGAAGCCGCCAGGCAGGTGTAACGCGGGCCACGGGTGCGGGGCATGAGCGCTCGCGGGCCGCTGCCGCCTGGTATCCGGCCGGGCCGTTGCCCGCCGCGGACGCCGGGCCTTCGGTCGCACCGTACTTCTTGAGCGTGGTCTTCCAGCGCTCGCCGGTGCCGGTCACGGTGAACGACGCGTTCACCGGGCGCGTGCTGGCCACGATTCACGCGCCCGTGCCCGGGATCGGCTTCACCGGGGTGGCCGCGGCGGGCGACGACCGCACGTTCGTGCTGGCCGCGCAGGAGACAAAGCCTTTGGTGGTGTGGTTTTTCGAGCTGCGCCTGGCGGCTGACGGCCGGGTCGCCTCGCTGAGCCGACTGCTGTCGGTGAAATCGGCCAGCGCGTCGGCGTTCGCGGTGTCTCCGGACGGTAGCCGGCTCGCGTACGCGACGGCCTACGGGATCCGGGTCGTGACGCTGGCGACCGGCGCGAGCCGGTCGTGGAACGCGGACGGGCACACGGTGGTCGGGACCGCGGCCCCGTTGTCCTGGGCGGGGGATCAGACGCTCGCGCTGTACTGGGCGAGCGTGGCGGCCGGCTCCCGGCAGGACGGCGTCCGACTGCTCGATACCTCGGCCGCTGGCAGCGATCTGCTGTCGTCTCGGCTGATCATCCCGGTGCCTGAGGTTACGGCGTTCGGGAAAATAGAAGGGATGAGCGACGTGCTCCTCACGCCGGACGGGTCGAAGGTGATCGCGACGGTCGTGAGCGGGCTGCCGGACAATCCCGGGGCCGAGGTGGTGGAGTTCTCCGCGCGGACCGGTCGGCCGCTTGTGGTGGTGTCGCCGCGCGCCGACGAATCCGGGATGGGCACTTCGTGTCTGGCGTTGTGGACCGACCCCTCCGGGGATCGGCTGACGGCCGAGTGCGGGGAGGTGGGCGGGGGGCTCGCGATCGCGTTTGGGCACTTCGCCGCGGCTGATCTGCACGTGCCCTCCTACAACTTCTCGACGAGCCGCCAGGGGTTTATCGCGTGGTGAGACCGGACGGCTAAACGGTTCGTCATGCTGGAGCGGGCCTATTAGCCTGCTTGGCATGCCCGTTGACGTGTCGAAGTTCGCTGCTGTGCTGCGTTCGTTGGGCGTGGCCGGTGAGGTGGTGGAACTGCCCGAACGCGCGCCGACGGCGGCGAGCGCGGCGGCTCAGCTCGGTTGCGAGGTGGGCGCCATCGCGAACAGCCTGGTGTTCAGCGCGGACGGCGCGCCGCTGCTCGTCATGACCAGCGGTGCCCACCGGGTGGACACGGCCAAGGTCGCGGCCCTGGTCGGGGCGTCTTCGGTGCGCCGGGCCGACCCCGACTCGGTCCGGGCCTGGACAGGCCAGCCCATCGGCGGCGTCGCCCCGGTCGGTCATCCTTCGCCGATCCGGACCTTGGTTGACCCCTGGCTGGACAAGTACGACGTGATCTGGGCGGCCGGCGGCCATCCGCACACGGTGTTCCCCACCTCGTACGACGAGCTGATCCGCATCACCGGCGGTGCCCCGGCCGACGTGGGCGAGTAGGGCGCTAACGCCGACGACCAGCCAGGTAGGCGGCGACCACCTCGCCGGGCGAGCCACGGGGTCCGTGCCGCGCCCGGCCGTACCGCTGAGTGGTACGCGGGTCGGCGTGGCCCATGACCTGCTGGAGGTCACCGAGCGACCCGCCCGCGTCGAGGTACAGGGCCGCGAACGAGTGTCGCAAGGCCTCCGGGCCGAGATGGCCTGCCAGGTCGTCCGGCAGGCCAGCCCGCGCGGCCAGGCGGCGCACGAGCCGCCACACGTCGGCCGGGAACAGCCTCCGGCCAGGCCCGGTGGTGAACAGCGGGCGCCGCGCTAGCCCGCCGCGCCGTCCCCGGACGCTAGCCAGGTCGGCTCGCCTGGACAGATAGGCGTCTATCCGGGCCGCGGCCGGTCCGGGGAGCGTCAGGCTCCGGCGCTGACCGTCGCCCCGGGTGACGCGGAGCACGCGGTATCCGTGTTCGGTAGTGAGGTCCTCGACGTCGGCGCCGATGACCTCGCCGAGCCGGGCCCCGGTGAACAGCAGTACCGCGATCAGGGCCGCGGCGCGGGCGCGCTGCGGGCCCGGCGCCGCGTCGGCGGCGCGCAGGAGCGCCACCGCCTGGTCCGGGCTCAAGCCAGGCGCCGCCGGAGCGTCCGCTTTGGGCCGCGCGATGCCGAGCGCCGGGCTGACGGCGATATGCCCGCGCGCGGCCAGCCAGGCGTACCAGCCCGCCACGGCCGCGAGCCTGCGGGCCGCGCTCGCCGGGGCCAGCCCGGCGGCGTCCAGCTGTCTCGCGTACATGGCCACGTGCAGCCCGGAAACATCGGTAACCGGATGCACTCCCCTGGCCTGGCACCAGGCCAGCCACGACGGCGCACGGCCGGCCCGGCGCCGGGGGGTGATCCCGATGTCGCGGGCGTACGCGGTCCTGGTATGTTCCGAGCGCTTAGAGGCCAGCCAGCCGAAGACCAGAAGGGTCACCGGATCGGCTTCGGCTGCCTCAGCGACGAGCCCCACGCCCGGGGCATGGCTGCTACACATGACTGACCCCCACGACCCGGACTCTGTCCCACAAGATCCTAGATAATCGCGATTATCTGAGATTACTCAGGATTTGTTTCCGGGCCGGATCACCGATGCTATCCGCCCAGGTCAGCGCGCCTTATCGCCAGAGGTGACCGGTCGGTTGCGGGCCGACAGGCCCTTGCCGGGTCACGGAGGGTGTGCCTACGCTGCGCCCCGTGGAGGGGAATCTCACTATCCTCCCGACGGCAGGGCCATCCCGGCTGTGGTGGCTGGCCCTGCGGGCGGCGTTGTCCGTCTGCGGAGGAGTGGCTATCGCGTTCCTCCTTGCTCTCATCTTCGCCCGGCCAGCCGCCGCGCAGACTACCGGTCAGGCCGGTACGACGGGTGCTTGCCCGGCCGGTCCCATCTCGGTCGTGACCCAGCCGGTGGTCAGTGTGGTGTCCCAGGTCGTGTCGGTCCTGCCGGCCCAGGGCGGTTCGGCGTCGGCTCCGGTCGCGTCGGCTCCGGCGGCTCCGGCCGCGTCGGCTCCGGCCGCGTGCACGGCCCCGGTCACGTCGACTCCGGCCAACCAGAGCACGGCCCCGGCCAGCGGAACCATCCAGGGTGTGCAAGGCGCCGTCCAGAGCGGGGTCGGCACGTCGCAGCCGACCAGCCAGTCGAATCAGGCTGGCCAGCCTACGGCCGGCGGCGTGGTCCCGGCCGTGACCGGCACGGTCACGGAAGCGGCCTCGGGTACGGCGGACGCCGTGACCGGCACAGTCACCCAAGCCGCCTCCGGCACGGTAGGCGCCGTAACCAGCACGGTTACCCAAGCCGCCTCCGGCACGGTAGGCGCCGTAACCAGCACGGTCACCACGCTCACCAGCGGTGCGCTCCCGACCGTTACCGGCACCGTGACCAGGCTCGTCAACAGCGCGCTCCCGGCCGTCGCCGGGCCCGTCACCGGCCTGACAGACGGCGTGCTCCAGACGGTCACCGGCCTCACCGGAACCGCGCTGCACGCGGTCACGGGCATGGCCGGCGGCATCGTCCCGGCGGTCACCGACACCGTCACCGGTACGGTCGGCAGCCTGCTCGGTGGCAACGCCCAGGCGACGACCGGCACACCGCCGACAGGGCAGACTTCAGTGCAGCCGTTCGGGCCGTTCGTCAGTGCCGGAGGCGCAGCGGGTGGGCTTCCGGGTACGGCCGGGACTGCCCCCAGCGTGGCGCTGACCACCCCCGGTGCTTCCTCGCCAAGCCTGGCCTCGCCAGGGTCTTCCTCGCCAGGCCCTCCCTCAGGTGCTCCCTCGCCAGGCGGCCCGGTCGGAACTGGATGGCTGCCCGGCCGCGCTGGAGCGGGCACCGGGACGTCGGCTACCTCCGGCGGGGCTTTGCCGTTCGTCCCCGGCCAGCCCGGGAAGAACCCGGTGCCGTGGTCGCCCATCGGGCCGCAATCCGGGCCGGAGGCGGCTCACGGCTCGGGATCCGGGGGCGGATCGGGTCCGGCGGCCCTGTTGACGGCCGGACTAGTCGTGGCGGCCAGCGTCCTGTGGCGACGCCGGGCTGCATTTTCGCGGCCGCGCTCGGCGTGGCTTCGCGCTCTCGAGGTTCCCGGCTAGCTGGCCCGACGGCCAGCGTCATCCGGGCCACATTCCTGGTCCGGTTCAGTCCGGAAACCTCAGTAGAAAGAGAGCTTCACCAACATGTCTGCACAGTCTTCCAGCATGCACAAAATCATCGGATCCGTCCGGTCCACGTTCGATCGGGTGGGGGGGACGTCTCGGTCCCTGGTGGCCGCCGCGCGGCTGCACCCTGCGGGTTTCGCCGTACCGACCGCGGTCATCGCCGTCGCCGTCGCCTTCGTCACGTTCGTGACGGCAGTCGCGCTCCGGGTGATACCGCCAAACCTGTTCGGAACTGGTTCGCCACCGATCATCCAGCCGAGTACAAGCCAGCCGCGGCACCGGCCGCATCAGCAACCGGTCCTGGCCGGGCCGCCCATCCTGGGGCCCTCGGGCGGAAGCCGTAGGCACGGCTCGACCGGGAGCCACGAGCAGGGTCCTGGGAGCGATGGAGCGAGCGCAACGCCCATAGCACTTCCGACTCCCCCCACCTTTCCGATCACCTCCAGCCCGACGCTTACGGAGGGACACAACCAGGCATCCAACTCGCCCGCGACCACGCCGACGACCGTTTCCGTCAAGGTTGGCGCTAGTGGTCCGGTCACCCAGGTGAGCCGGATAGCGACGCCCGCGGTCAGGACGACAACGGCGACCGCGGGCCAGGCGGTGCAGGGTGTCACGGGGGTCATCGGGACGGTGACGGGAACGGTCGGCGCTGTGACCGGGACCGCCGGGGCCGCCGCCGGGACCGTCGAGGCCGTCGCCGGGACCGCCGGGGCCGCCGCCGGGACCGTCGAGGCCGTGACCGGAACCGTCGGGGCCGCCGCCGGGACGGTCGGCGCGGTGACGACTACAGTCGGGGCCGTCGCCGGGACGGTCGGCGCGGTGACGACTACAGTCGGTGTGGCAGCATCGGCGGCGGAGTCCGACGCGTCGGTGGGCGCGCAGGTGTCGCTGGGCAGTTCGGGTTCGGCGGC
This sequence comes from uncultured Actinomycetes bacterium, assembly GCA_963795795.1. Taxonomy (GTDB): domain Bacteria; phylum Actinomycetota; class Actinomycetes; order Streptosporangiales; family Streptosporangiaceae; genus Palsa-504. The sequence continues at coordinate 346,732 of CAWCJS010000024.1, forward strand.
GGGCGAGTCGGCTGACTCGGCTTCGCTTGCCGCACAGACGCCGACCGCGACGGCGACCGTCAGCGTCTCGGACCTGGCCGGGAATGGCTCGTCGCAGCCGACGGTGAGCCTGTCGGTCTCGGTCCCGGGTCTGGGTTAGCCCACCGTGATCCGCATCCTTATCGCCGAGCACGCCGCCCTGCTCAGGGCGGGGCTCGTAGCCTGCATGTCGCGGGAACGCGACATCGAGGTGGTGGCGGAGGTCGACGGCCGCGAAACGGCGCTACTGGCCGTTTCGTCGCTGCAGCCTGACGTGGTGGTCATCGACGATGAGATGGCCAGCGACGACGAGTTCGCCGTCATCCACGCCGTGTACTCCGCCAGCCCGTCCTGCCGCACGCTCATCATGGCCACCAAGCCTCGACCGTGCGATCTGCGCAAGGCGGTCGCGGCGCACGCGACCGGCTTCGTGAGCAAGGACGCCTCCCCGGAAAGTATCGGCGCCGCTATCCGCCAGGTGGCCATGGGCAGGAAGGCCCTAGATCCCGACCTGGCGTTCGCGACGCTCGACATCCCCGTGAACCCGATGACACAACGAGAACGCTCGGTCCTGCGGCTCGCCGCAGCGGGCGCGCCCACCGCCGAGATCGCCGGGCAGCTATGCCTGGCGGCCGGCACCGTCCGCAATCACATATCGAGCGCGATAACCAAGCTCGGGGCGCGTAACCGGGTGGACGCCATCCGGATCGCGGACAGCTCGGGCTGGCTCTAACCCTGGGTCTCCCGGCCAGGGCCCCCCTCCACCCCGGCCGGGAGACGCGTTCCTCACGCCGTGGGCGTACGGGCCCATAGCGGGACCAGTCCGCCGGCGGCTGACTCGCCGCCGACGGACTGGGCGTGGACCAACGCGGCATAGGCCCCCTGGCGGACCAGAAGCTGCCCATGCGTTCCGGCCTCGACCACCTGGCCCTGTTCCATGACGAGGATCAGGTCTGCGTTGCGGACGGTGCTCAACCGGTGCGCGATCACGATGGTGGTCGCCGAGAGCGCCTCGAGGTTGCGGTAGATCTGTCGCTCCGTCACCGTGTCAAGCTCGCTCGTCGCCTCGTCGAGCAGGACGATCGACGGCTGGTGGACCAGGGCGCGGGCGAGTGCGATGCGCTGGCGCTGCCCGCCGGAGATCGAGGCCCCGCCATCGTGCAGTTTGGTGTCGTAGCCCATCGGCATCGCGGCGATGTCGTCGTGGACGCACGCGATCCGCGCCGCCTCGGTGATCGCCTGAAGCGGCAACTCGGGGTCGGTGAGCGCGATGTTCTCCCGGATCGAGGCGCCAAACAGGTAAGGGCGCTGGGTGACGATACCGACCTGACGGCGGATGGAGCCGGCATCCATGGCGGTCAAATCCTGGCCGTCGAACTCGATCCGGCCGGACGTTGGCTGGTACAGGCCGAGCAAGAGGTGCGCGAGCGTCGACTTTCCCGATCCGGACCGGCCGACGATGCCGACGTGCAGGCCGGGCTGGATCTCCAGGCTCACCTGGTTGACCACGGTGGGGCCGACCGCACCGTAGCGGAACGACACGTTCTCGGCTCGGATCCGGCCGCTGAGCCGAGGCGCCGGCCGGAGGCGCCGGCCGTGCTGTTCCTGTGGAGTGTCCAGCACGTCGTTGATGCGGTGCATGTAGCTGGGCAACTGCTGCAACTGCAAGCCGCTCGCCACCAGGCTGGCCAGCGGGTCGAGGAACCCGGCACCGAGGGCCGAGGCGCTGAGCATCGTACCGAGCGATAGGCGCCCGCCGAGTACCTGGAAGGTGCCCACCAGCAAGATGACCAATGGCGCGGCAACCCGCAGCGTGCCCATGACCGAGCCGACCGCGGCAGTTAGCCGACCGCGGGTCAGGTCGATATTGACCTGATCGGTGAACAGGTCGCCCCAGTGGTCGGCGGCGCGGTGTTCGGCGCCGGCTGCCTTGAGCGTTTCGATGCCGGCCAGCATCTCGTACGCATAGCTCTGCGTATCGGCCTGCGCCTGCAGGCTGCCGGACATCAGCCGCTGGTTACGTCGCCAGGACAGCAGCAGCGTGGCGACCTGGCCCAGTGCTAGCAGGAGCACCACCACGGCCAGCACCGGGCTGATAACGAACAACAGGATCAGGTAGAGGCTGGCGAACGCGCCGTCCAGGACGGCGGACAGGGTGCTGGTGGCGAGGATGTCACGCACCGCGGTATTGCTCTGCAGGCGCATCATCAGGTCCCCCGAGGACCGGCGGAGGAAGAAGTCGTAGGGCAGCTTGACCAGGTGATCGACGAAGCTCAGGGAAAGCCCCGCGTCCAGCCGGGTCCGCAGCTCGACGAGCACGTTGGCGCGCAGGAAGGAGGACAGGAAGTTATACCCGATGATCACGCCGACCCCGGCGGTGAACACCAGCAGCAGACGATGGTCGTCGCGCGGCACGATCTCGTCGACGACAAGCGCGGTGAGTAGCGGCAACCCGAGTGCGGCCAACCTGATGACCATTGAAGTCGCGATAACCCTGACCATGCTCCCGGACTGGCCGAGCATCGGACGTAGGTAACGCCAGGTGCCCTTCGCGCGGGAACCGCCCCGGTCGAAGGTCTCCGACGGCTCCAACAGGATGGCCACACCGGTGTACGCGCGACGCAGGTCGTCACGCGACACGATCCGTCGTCCGTGCGCCGGGTCGACGATCCGAATCCCAGCGCGCGTGGTGCCCTCGAACACCACGAAATGGTTGAACTCCCAGTGCAGCACCGAGCCGCGCGCCAGGTGCCTGAGGTCGCCGAGGTCCGCCTGGACTCCACGGGCTCGCAGTCCGCAGGCACGTGCGGCGCGCACCAGGGACAGCGCGCTGACACCGTCCCGCCCGGCACCGGTCAGGTCCCGTAGTTCGCGGAGGTCGGCGCGGTTACCGAAGTAGCCGAGCACCATCGCCAGGCAGGCCGCGCCACATTCGGCGTCCTCCAGCTGCCGGATGACCGGGACCTTCCGGCTCACGGCGTGGTCCCGTGACCGAGGATCGCACTGAACTGGCGGGCCAAGACGTCGGCCAGCGACTCTGAGCGGAGCAGCACGGTCACCTCGGTCCGTGGCGGCGGCTCGCGCTCGGCCGACGCAGGGGCCGAGCCCGGTACCAGCCGACCGGTCACCAGGATGGCGGGCTGGCTCAGCGGCACGAGCCCTGCGGCCCGGATCGCGCCCGCGTCGGCCAGTTGCACGCGCAAGCCAACGATCCGGACCGACCGGCCGTTCGGAAGGGCGAGGGTAAGCCCATGCAAACCGGCCAGGTCCGGGGCGACCACGGCCGGCAGCAAGGCCGTCACCGTACCGGCCGGTCCGTCGAGCACCGCGGTACCCGTGCTGGTTTCGCCTGTGTGGATGATCCACATGCTGGCCGCCGCGGCGAGAACGAGGACCAGCGTGGCCCGGTAGGCCCAGCGGATCCACCGGCTCCCGAGGCGGACCACCCCGCCGAGGGCGTCTCGACCACGGGTCCGGAACTGCAACGCCTCCAGGCGGAAGATCGCCTCCGGACTGGTCGAGGTCAGCCGGACGGGCCGCACGCTGGGCTGGTCGATCAGCATCAGCCCAGGCGAGCGCTGGGCGGACTCGCAGCGCACCCGGTCCAGCGGGATCAGGTCGCGCCCGAGCGCCGCCTCACCGAGCATCCTGTCCCACTCGCTCATCGGGCTCTCCGGTCAGCGCAGGCGGACGATTGCACAACAAGGCGCGATGCCCCGGCTGTGCGGCCGGGGCATCGCCGGTTCACGCGGGCGCAATCCGCTAGAGGCAGAAGACCACATCGATTTTGATGTCGATGTCGAGGTGGAAGTCGTCGTCGTGGCGACTCGCAGCGGTTGTACTTCGGCTCGCACTGCGAGTTGCAGCCGCCGACGACGTCCATGAGTTCCTCGTCATCCAGGACGCGCAGCTCAAGGGTGTTGCTCATCACTAGCCTCCTAGCCAGTGGGATATTGGACAATTCCAGATTCCCCGTCCTTTCAACCTCACGCAAGTGGGCATCGTCATGATTAGGCCATGACGCTTAACATGAACCATGACACTTGTCACGGATAAATCGGAAGTTGATCTTTAGCCAGCTCAGGGCCGCTTTAATTCTTTCTTGCGGTGGGGGCAGCACGGACATTATGTTAGACATATGACGATGCCGGAAACAGTCGGCAGTGCAGTTTTCCAGTGTGAACTAGGCCGGGACGAAGTGCGCGAGGTAATGGCCGCTTCTGGCATCATCAGCCTGCTGCGCCGGTCCTGGCTGATCGCCGGAGTCCTGTTCGGGGCCCTGCTGGCCGCCGCAGCGGTGCTGATTCACCACGTGGCCGGCCGGCCTGCCGCGGGCGGCAGTCATCACGAACTCCTGCTCGCCGAGTTGGCCGCCGGATGCGGCCTGTGCGCATTGCTCGTCCTGTGGAGCGCGCAGCGGGTGTGGCGGCTATCGCCCGGACGCCAGGCCAGCCGCGCGCTCGTTAGCGGGGTGTGGCAGCCCGGGGTACACGAGTACAAGCTTCTCGTCGAGGGCGTCGCCTGGCATTGCCCGGACGGGTCGGCCACCTTCCTGCCGTGGTCCGCGCTGACCGGCGTCCGCGAAACCAAGCGCCTGTTCCTCCTGCTCGACCAGGAAGATCGTCACGTGCGGGGGTTCATCCCGAAGGCCGGACTGGCCCACCTGCCGCCAGAGGTTGGAATCGTCCGCCTGATCCGTGACCAGATCCCGGCCGGTAGATTATCCACCTGGCTTACGCCAGAGCAGCGAGTAGCGCCACAGCAGGTGACGGCGGTAGCGTACGCCGGGGAGCAGGGTGTTCGCGGTCGTGCGGACCTGGGCCCACGTCATGTCGGGGTCCTTGATCGGGGCGCCTGAGTTGCCCTCGTGGTAGACGGCCCGGTAGATGAGGTTGACGGGCACGCCGGCCGCTGATGCCACGAGGTCGGCGAGTGATCCGTCCGACGCCAGGCCGATGACCGCGAGGCGGCCGCCGGGTCTGAGCACCCTGACCATTTTGGTTAGCGCCGCGGCGAAGTCCATGTGGTGCAGTGAGGTGTTGGCGCAGACGAAGTCGAAGCTGGCCTCGGCTATGGGGTGGGTGAGGAAGTCGGCGGCGAAGAAGGTTATATGGCCCTCGCGCGCCCGGGCCTGTTCCCGGGCTAGGGCGATCATCGGGTCGTCGCGGTCGATTCCGGTGACCTCGGTGCATTGCTCGGCCAAGCGGCGCGCCAGCGAGCCGTCGCCGCAGCCGACGTCGAGCGCCGGGCCGCACCGTGGCGGAACCGCGCGAAGGATGACCGGCTGGTAGTGAACGTTGTGATTCCAGTACCCGTCCCGAGCCATTACCTCTCCCGCATCCGGACGATACCGTTGGCCACATGCGCGCGCTCATCATCGTGGACGTACAGAACGACTTTTGCGAGGGCGGCTCGCTGGCCGTGGCCGGGGGGGCCGCCGTAGCCCGCGGGGTCAGCGATCGTCTCGCGCAGGATCATGAATACGAATACGAGCATGTCGTGGCGACCAAGGACTTCCACGTCGACCCGGGCAGCCATTTTTCCGACCACCCGGACTATGCCGACTCCTGGCCGCCCCACTGCGTGGCTGGGACTCCGGGTGCGGACTTCCATCCGGACCTGGACACCAGCGCGGTCGAGGCCGTGTTCTTTAAGGGGGCGCACGCGGCGGCCTACAGCGGGTTCGAGGGCGCCGACGAGGCGGGGACGTCGCTGGCCGACTGGCTGCGCGCGCGTGACGTCGATGAGGTGGACGTGGTGGGCATCGCCACCGACTACTGCGTGCACGCCACCGCCGCGGACGCGGCGCGGGCCGGGTTCGCCACCCGGGTCCTGCTCGACCTCACCGCGGGGGTCGCCGCGGAATCCACCGCGAAGGCCATCGAGGATCTGCGCTCCGCCGATGTGTCGCTGAGCGGGGAGCCGCTCGGAGCTTCCTAGGGCGGGTCTAGCTCGTGTCGCCGGGGCGGGCTGCGGCCGGGGGCTGCCAACCGCTAGCTCGAGTCGCCGAGGCGGGCTGGCGCCGGGGGCTGCCAGCCGTAGATGGGGGCGAGGCTGCGGAGCGCGGCTCCCGGAGCGAGCGTGCCGGTCAGTCGCATCGCCGTGTTGCGGAAGGCGACGGCCGGAGGCCATTTCCAGGTCGTCATGGTGGCGGCACGGCGGGACCAGCGGACGACGTCGGTGGTGCGCGACAGCCTGGCGGTGGTATAGCGGGCCAGCATCTCGCCTACGGCGTCTGGTTCCGTTCCCGCAGCGAGCCGGGCGAGGACCGCGGCGTCTTCGAGTGCCTGGCAGGCGCCCTGGCCGAGGTTGGGTGTCATCGGATGTGCGGCGTCGCCGAGCAAGGCGACCCGGCCGTGGTGGAAAGAAGGCAGCGGCGCGGCCAGTTCGGCGACGTCATGGCGGAGAACGTCGTTGCTCCTGGCCATCGCAAGTAGCCCCGGGATCGGCTCATGCCACGTGCCGAACAGCCTGACCAGCTCGGCCAGCTCATCGTCGGCGTGCGCGCCGGGGGGTGCGGGGGCAGCCGCGTAGCAGTACACCCGCCCGCCGGACAGCGGCATGACGCCGAAGACGGTGCCGCGCCCCCAGCTCTCCGCCATCGGGACTGGCCCGGTCACCGGACCGGTAAGCAGCCGCCAGGTGGTGAACCCCGCATAGCGGAGGCCTGGATGGTCGGGGAAGAGCACCGTGCGGACTTCCGAACCGATCCCGTCGGCGGCTACTACGAGGTCGGCCTCCAGCTCGCCCGCCGATGTGGCCACGCGCGCCGCCGTTATCTTGCCTGTCCCGGCCGTCCCGCCGGGCTCGACCGACGTCACCTCGGTCGCCAGGGACAGCACCCCGCCCGGAATGCGGGCCGCCAGCGCATCGATCACGGCCGCCCGCGGCAACAAGATGACCGGATCCCCGAACCGGTCCGAGATCATGTGCCCGGTGGTGCTGCGCACGAGCCACCGGCCGTCAGAGCGGCGGATGCCCAATTCCTGGGGGACTGCGAGCGCCCGCAACGCTTCGCCGGCACCGATCGGATCCAGCGCGCGCAAGCCGTTGGGAGCCAGCGCCAGCCCGGCGCCGATCGGCTCAAGTGACGCTGCGCGCTCGCAGGCGGTGACATCCCAGCCTGCCGAGCACAGACCTGCTGCTACCGCCAGGCCACCGATCCCCGCACCGATCACCACCGCACGCGCTCGTGTCACGATCACGCCCCGTCTGCTCGGGCCCGGTTACTACAGCCCATAGTAGGTAGCCGACCGACGGATAGCCCAATCTCTACGAGTTGATCGTCGGGGTAGGTTGCGGACACGCTCTTGGCGAGCGCCGCCGGTGCGGACCGCTCCGGCCCACCGGGGGGGTTACCTGGGATCGGGGGGCGGGCTGTGGCTGCGGATGATCTTCCCGCCGGGGCTCTTCACCTCGCTGGTCCCGTCCGGATAGACGGTGAGCTGCCAGCCCATCTCGTGCAACACCACGTGATGGTGCCACCAGCAGTAGTTCTTCAGGCCAGCCAGGCTGGTGTGCCCGCCGTCCTGGCGGTGCACCACATGATGCGGCTCGCACGCGGTGGCGGGCTGGTCGCAGCCGCCGGGGAACTGGCACGTCTGGTCCCGCAGGGCCACCAGCCGCCGCAGATGGACGGGGATGTCGTCGGTCTGGCCGACGTCCAGCGGGAGCGAGGGGCCGTTCAGGCCCTTGCCGAGCAGGTTCCTTCGGAGGAAGGAGGCGACGCCGCCGGGGCCGGAGACGATCTGCAGGACGGTGGCCAGGATCTGATGCTCCAGCATGGCCAGCACCTGTGCCCTGCGGTCGGCCTGCCCGCCCGGCCCGGCGCCGTGCCCGGCGTCCTGGCGGTCCTGGCCCGGCCCGGCCGGGGAGCTGTGCCCGGCGTCCTGGCCCGGGTCCTGGCCCGGCGTGGCCGGGGAGCTGCCCCCGGCATCGCCGCCGTCCGGCGAGCGCGGACCCGGCTGCCCGTCCGCTCCGCCGCGGGCGTCTGTGCCGCCGTCGGGGCCGACCCGGCCGTCGGGGTCGGTCGGGCGTCGAGGTCTGTGTCCGGCCCGGCCGGGGCCTGCCGGCGCAGGTGGTCGTACTGCACGCACAGGCCGACCAGCTGCTCCACCGCGCCCAGATCCAGATCGCCGATCACTACCGGGACCAGGATCGCGTCGCACGCCACCCGGCGGGCCGCGTCGCCCTCCAGCCACGCGCCGCCGTCGCCGGTGCTGACCGACGCGGCGGCCCGCTGGCCGGCCCACCGGGCCCGGTACCCGGCGATCCACGCTTCTTGCAGCTTGGAGTCGGCGTCCAGCTCGCATAGGTCGGCGAAGGTCATGTGGACCAGGGCTTTGACGGGCTGCCCGGCCCGCTGCGGGAGCAGGTTGGAGGCCAGGAGGCGCTTCATCGCCTCGGCGAGCGCGTCGTGGTAGCGCTGCGCCCGGGTCCGCAGGTCCCCGGCCCCGGCCGGGGCGGACAGCGCGTCCAGGACGGCCTGGACCATCGCGGCGCATTCGGGGGTGAGGTCGCCGCGCAGGACCCCGGCGCCGTCCAGGGTCGTGTCCAGGAACAGGGCCCGGTCCAGCGCCGGATCGTTGCCGTCGGGGTCGGGCGGGACGGTCCGGGACCGGATCTCCGCGCAGATCTGGGCCAGTGCTCGCAGGTCGGCCCCGGCTCGGGCGGCGGCGACGAGGATCTCCTCGGCCTGGCCGCGGAACTCCGCCGGGATCTGCCGGGTCCACTTGGCCAGCTGCAGGGCTTCCGACTTGGTGAGCGCCCGAGAGCGGAGCCCGGCCCGGAGCGGCTCGTGGTCCCGCGGCAGGGCCCGCATAGCCCGGTACTCGGCGGCCTGCGCCCGGGTCACGCGGCCCATGTGTACCAGCCAGGCCCCCAGCGACCGCTGCCCATCGCCCAGGTGCCCGTCCTTCGCGTCATACGCAGCCAGCATCGAGGCCAGCGCCGCCGCGAGTACCGCGTCGGCCTGAATCAGTTCCCGGATGTACTGGCCGAGCTCCTCGGCTGGCAACTGCACCGCGTCGAGGTCGGCCAGGTCACAAGCCGAGGACCACAGTCTCGCCAGCGCCTCGCTACCGCTTCCCGGGACCGCCGCGATGCTCATGTCCTATCTCACCTCCCCGCACACGCCGTTCGGAAATATATACGCCTTATTGATGGGTCTTCCGGTCATCTTCAGCACTGTTTTCTAGCTCGAATCTAGCAGCTGCCTCTGACATTTCTGGGCTGGCGAGCGGCATTTATTCGACTATATTTACGGGCGATTAGATGGGCGCTTGGGGCCGGTGTGATCACAGCTAGCTGAGGCGCGGGAGAGCAAGAAGCTATGGACGGACTGCCCGCACCGCCGGGGTCTTAATGTCGTCCTGTGGCAGACCGGTCCGCCGGGCTGCGCTGCGCCGCCTGTTGGCGGGCGAGTGGATTACTCGTCGCCCTCGCCTGGGGGGAGCATCTCGTAGATCTCCTTGCAGGTGGGGCAGACCGGGTAGCGCTTGGGGTCCCGGCTCGGCACCCAGACCTTGCCGCAGAGGGCGGTGACCGGCGTTCCGGTAACCATGCTGTCGACGATCTTGCTCTTGTCGACGTAGTGCGCGAACCGCTCATGGTCGCCGTCGCCGTGCGACAGGTCGGGACGGACATCCTCCTGGATGCGCGTGTCCTGCTGGGGAAGCACCTCAGTTTCGCTCACCTTGGTGAGTTTACGTGTTCGGCGGGCGGAGCGTGGCGGTCCTTAGTTGAGGCTTGGGTCGTCTGGGTAGGTCGACACGTAGGCGAGTTCGCCGCCCTGGCGGCGCAGGACGGAGGGCCATAGGCGTTCCGGTTCGGGGCAGAAGGCATCGCCGGGCTCGGCGGGGAGCACGTACCAGGCTCCCTCGTCGATCTCCGCCTGGAGTTGCCCGGCGCTCCAGCCGGCGTATCCCGCATAGACGCGCAGGGAGACGATGGCCGCGGAGAGCAGGCCGGGAGGCGCGTCCAGGTCGACCAGGCCGAGCCTGGACGGCTCGGCCGTGCCGTCCAGCGGGTGCCAGCCGATCGGCTCGTCGGTGCCGGGGACCAGGGCGATGGCGAGGGCGCTGTCCGGCGCGACGGGACCGCCCCTGAACAGGACGGGCGGGCCGGTCACCAGGTCGTTCCAGGGCTCGAGCACCTGGCCGACGGGGACTTCGGTCGGGCGGTTCAGGACCACGCCGAGGGTGCCCTGCTCGACCTCGTGCTCAACGATCAAGACGACAGTCCGGCGGAAGTTGGGATCCCCGAGCAGCGGGGTGGCGACGAGCAGCCGGCCTGCCAGGGCCTCCGATGCCGAATCGTCCATGTCTCTATCATCGGTCAGGATGCCCGGTACCGCGTCCCCGGGCCGTGGTGCTCCAGCGCGCCGCTCACAGCGCGTACGCTGAACAGGTGAGTACCGAAGTCGTGCTGAGCCCGCCGGACGCGGCCGACGTCCTGGCCGCGGGCTCGGTGGTCGACGTCACCCGGCTGAAAGTCGCTCTGGCTCGGCTGAGCCGGCGGCTGCGCCGCCACGAGCTGGCGGGCCTGACGCCGACGCAGCTGGCGGCGCTCGCGACCGTCGAGCGCTCCGGGCCGATGCGCCTGGGGGACCTGGCGGCGGCGGAGGGCATCGCGCCGTCTACGCTCACCAGGCTGGTGACGGCCCTCGAAGAGAGCGGCCACGTGCGCCGCTGTACCGATCCGAACGACGCGCGGGTGAGCACCCTGGCCATCACCCCCCACGGCCTGGAAGCGCTCGAGCGCATCAGGACGGAGAGCACCCTCGCGCTGGCGGCGAGCCTGCGCCTGCTCACGCCCGAGCAGCAGCGCGTGCTCGCGGCGGCCCTGCCGGTCCTCGAGCAGCTCGCGGAGGCCGATCCGGCTGATCCGCGGAGCCGGTGAGCCGCTGAGCCGACGCGGGCCACGGGCCACGGGCCACGGGCCACGGGCCACGACGGCGGCCTAGGTCCTACGCGAGGTAGCGGGCTGGAGGGTATGCGCTCGGCGAGTCGGCCGTCCGGAGTCAGCAAACTACCGTTAGCAAGCGGCAGAACCGCTGTCACCCGCGACGACCTCACAGGTTGCCGGGCCCTGGCCGGATTGCGGGTTCCAGACCTGAATCTCGATTTTGTCACCCTTGGCGGCAGACCAGGTGTACTGACCGTAGTCACCGGCGAAACCGCTGAAGACGATGGTCGTATTGGTCCAGGATGAGATGTCGCACGTGACCGAGTCGGTCCCAGGGTCGCGCGTCGAGCAGGCGTTCCATCCTGCGGTGAGATCACTGATGCGGAAGTCCGCCGAGTCAGCTCTTGACGTGGTATTCCCAGTACCGAAGCCGCAGCCGGTGATCTCGACGGTCTGGGCGGCACCGGCCTCGAACGGCCCCACCGCGTTGAGCTTTAGCGTACAAGCCACGGTGGAATTCCACGGGGCCGCGATGACCAGGCCGGCGGTCGCGACCGCGGCCGCGCCGCCGATGGCCAGGATAAGGCGCAGGTGCCTGAGGTGGGCTAGGTGCTTCAGGTGGCGCACGTGACGCGATTGCCTGGCCTGCCCGGGGTGGGATGATCCCTTGGCCTGCGCGGGGCGAGATGATGATGCCCTGGCCTGCGCGGGGTGGGGACGGCCCAGATGGACCTGCTCCACCGTGCTGCCCGCCACCGCGGGCGCGGCGCCAGACGGCCACAGCGCTGCTAGCAGCAGCGCCGCCGCGGCCAGCCGGGACCGGCCGCGTTCCTCCCAGTCCTGGCCGTACGCGCCCGCGGCGACGGTGCGCAGCGTGGCGACGAAGGCGGCCGCGTTGGCCGGCCGGGCGGCGGGGTCCCTGGCCAGCCCGGCGGCCATCAGCGGCCGCAGCGGCTCGGGCACCGCGTCCAGCGGCACTGGCTCGTAGAGCTGCTGGTACAGCACCCGCTCGACGGAGTCTCCGGTGAACGGCGGACGGCCGGTCAGGCACTCGTAGAAGGTGACCGTGGCCGCATACACGTCGCTGGCCGGGCTAGCCGGGGACCCGTCGAGCTGCTCGGGCGGCGCGTAAGCCAGCGTGCCCGCCGGGATCGGCCGGTCCCCGGCCCGCGCCGCGATGCCGAAATCGGTCAGCTTACTGACGCCGCCCCCGTTGACCAGCACGTTCGCCGGCTTGTAATCCCGGTGCACCACCCCGCGGGCGTGTGCCGCGGCCAGGCCGAGCAGCGAGCCCTGCAGCACCACCAGCGCCGCCTCGGCCGTGGTCTGGCCCTGCCGGGACAAGATCTCCCGCAGCGAGACGCCGTCGACCAGCTCCATCACGATGGCGGCACCCGCCGGCGATTCGAGGTATTCGTACAGCCGGACGACATTCTGGTCATCCAGCGAGGCCAGCACCCTCGCCTCAGCCCGGAAGAGCTCGGCGAACTCCGGATCCGCCAGCAGCTCCTGGTGCAGGTACTTGATCGCCACCATCGTGCCCGAGGCATCATGCCGGGCGAGCACCACATCACCGAAGCCCCCGGAGCCGAGCACCTTCACCCCGGTGTACCCGGGAATATCCCACCCCTGCATTAAAGTCTGCCTCTCTGCGCAGTGCCGATCCGACAGGTCAGGCCGAACCTCACGCGTGCATCACTGGGATAAGGCGGGTCTGAGTGGGTGAGGATTCTGCTTATGCAGCTTGGCTGCGTTGCCTCGGGGGTGTACCGCCACGGCTATAGGCACCATCAAATCCCCCACCGTCGTGCAACGACCCTGAAATGGCACCAGAACGGGGAAATCTCCGCAAGGGAGATCTCCGCCGAGCCCGTATTAGAGCGAGGGTAAAGCCCCGAACTGACGGCCCATCCCAAACAATGGGTACGCGCCCCGACCTTGTCAATCCCCGGAATACTACGGGTAGGTAAATCCTTCAGGTCAGGCCCCTTATGCCTGATTTGGGAGCCAAGTCGGCCAGGGCTTGGATTCGAATAGTGACCGCGGCGCCGAACCTAGAGATGATGCGGCGGGCTCAGAAGAGTAGGGCGGACAGCGTGGAGCGGGCCCTGGTGACGCGGGGATCGCGCGGCGGGAGAATCTCGAAAAGGCTGACCAGGTGGGCGCGGGCCTTATTCCTTTCCTCGCCTGAGGTGCGGCGGACGACCCCGAGCAGGCGGTCGAACGCCTCCTCGATGCGTCCGGAGGCCAGGTCGATGTCGGCCACCCGAATCTGGGCGTCCACGTCGGCGGGGTGTTCGGCGGCATCGCGGCGGGTCCGCGCCTGGTCGTATGAGCTGACTCGACGAACGAGGTTGACCTGGGCCAAGCCGGTCTTGGCCACCGGATCGTCCGGCGACGCGGCGAGTTCCTGCTCGAAGGCCCGCGCCGCGGCGTCCAGGTCGCCGCGCTCCATGGCCTCGCGGGCCTCGGCGTAGGCGGGCGGCATCGCGCCGGCGCCGACGCCAGCGCGGGCCGGGCCGGGGCGGCTGCCGGGGGCACCAGGGGCACCGGGGAAACCTGCGGGCGCGTCGTCGTCTAGCTCGTCGTCATCCAGCGTCCCGTCGCCGAGGGCCACGTCCAGGCCCAGCTTCTCTGCGACTTCAAGGACCTGAGCCAGCCACTGGCGGACCTGGGCCTCGGGCAGCGCGCCAAGGAAGCCGTCGACCAGCTGGCCGCCGATCACGGCCATCACCATGGGAATGCTCTGGACCTGCAGGGCCGCGCTCAGCTGGGGGTTCGCGTCGACGTCCACCTTGGCCAGGATCCACTGGCCGCCGGCCTCGGCGGCGAGCTTCTCGAGGACCGGGCTGAGCTGCTTGCATGGACCGCACCAGTCGGCCCACAGGTCGAGGACCACGGGCACGGTACGGGAACGCTCGACGACGTCGACGTTGAAGGTCTGCTCGGTGACCTCGATGACGGTCCCGCCGCTGGCTTCGGCCGAGTCGGCCGCCTGCTGCCTGCGCTGCGCGGCCGCCTGCCGCGCACCCAGGTCCACGGCACCGTAGAGCGAAAAATCTCGCGGCTGCATGATTCCATCCTGCCGCATACGCGGGAGAGGATTGCACACGGCCTTTGGTTGCTCTAGAGTAACCGTTGCCTATGAGTAACCAATCAGCCGGGGCGCTATCCGGCGCGGGTGGGAGCGTGGCGGGGGTCGGCGCGCTGCCGGGCTCGGGCGCGGGTGTGGTGGAGGCCGACGTCGTGTTCGACGCGCTGGGCGAGCCGGTGCGCCGCCGGATCCTGGAGTTGCTGCGCGAAGGGCCCACTCCGGTCGGTCAGCTCGCCGAGCGCCTGCCGGTCGGCCGACCGGCGGTGAGTAAGCACCTGCGCGTGCTGACCAACGCCGGGCTGATCGAGCGTCACCCGGCCGGAACCCGCAACCTTTACGCGCTGGCGCCGGAGGGGATGGCCGCCGCGCAGCAGTGGCTGGTCCAGACCTGGGACACCGTCCTGGCCGCGTACGCGGCCGAGATCAGCCGCCAACGCGAGAAAAGGAGCAGCCCATGAGCACCGTCCCGCCGCTGCGCAGGGAGATCATCGTCGACACCGATCCGGCGACGGCGTTCGAGGTGTTCACGGCCCAGATCGGCCGGTGGTGGCCGATAGCCGAGAAGGGCGTCTTCGGGGCGGACGCGACGGTGGCGTTTGACGAGGGGCAGATCGTCGAGCGATCAGCCGACGGGCAGTCCGACCTATGGGGCACCGTCACGCGGTGGGATCCTCCCGGCGGCCTGGCGTTCAGCTGGCATCCGGGAGGAGCGCCGACCAGCCACGTCGAGATCACCTTCGCCGCCGCCGCCGACCGGACGCGGGTCACCGTGGTACACACCGGCTGGGAAGCCTACGCCGACGCGGCGGCCGCCCGGGAGATGTACGACCAGGGCTGGCCGTCGGTGCTCGACCGGCTGGCGCAGGCGGCCCAGGACACGTGGGTGGCGCTGCTGCACCGGCCCGGGCCGGCCGCGCCCGTGACCGGGAGCCTGTTCGAGGATCCGCGGTTCGCCGAGCACGCGGCGTTCCTCGGCCGGATGCGCGAGGCCGGATACCTGGTCATGGCCGGGCCGATGAGCGACCGGGCGGGCGAGGGCATGACCATCCTGCGGCTGCCCGGACTCGAGCAGTTCGACACGGCGACCAAGCTCGCCACCGAGGACGACGCCAGCGTCGCGGGCGGGTTCCTGGCCGTGACGGTCCGCCCCTGGCACCCGATGATGCGCCCCTATCGTGAAGCCGCGGAGCCTGGTGGGACGGGGTAGTTGTGGGTGGAGGGGAACGGGATGACATCGCTATCGCGGCCGCTGCGGTTCGGCCTGGTCGGCACCGGGCACTGGGCGCGCATCACGCACGCGCCCGCGCTCGCCGCCACCGAGGGGATCGAGCTCACCGCGGTCTGGGGCCGCGACCGGCAGGCCACGGCGGACCTCGCCGCCGCCTACCACGCCACGCCCTACCACGATGAGACCGCGTTCCTGGCCGGGGTCGATGCGGTCGCGTTCAGCGTCCCGCCGGCCGTCCAGGCGCCGTTCGCCGCCCGCGCGGCCCGGGCGGGCAAGCACCTGCTGCTCGAGAAGCCGATCGCGCTGGCCGACGCGGATGCCGACGATCTGGTCGACGCGGTTGAGGCGGCCGGGGTCGCGTCCGTGGTCTTCTTCACGCACCGGTTCCACCCCGACGTGCGAGCCTGGCTGGCCGACGTTATCGCCCGCGGCGGATGGGCCGGAGGCGTGGCGGTCTGGCTGGGCACGGCCTTTAACTCCGGCAGCCCGTACAACTCGCCGTGGCGCAGGGAGATGGGCGGCCTGTGGGATGTTGGCCCGCACCTGGTGTCGCTGCTGTGGGCCGGCCTTGGCCCGGTGACGTCGGTGCTGGCCGACGCGGGCCCGGGGGACGTGACCCACCTCATCCTGCACCACCAGGGCGGGCCGTCCAGCGCGGTGACCGCCACGTTGAGCGCGCCCCAGGGCATCGAGCGCCCGGAGACTTACCTGTGGGGGGCCGCCGGCCGGTCGGTCGCGCCCATCGGCTCGCCCCACCCGGTCACCCAGATGCGCACCGCCCTGACCGAACTCGCGGCCAACGCCAGGTCGGGGCAGACCAGCCACCCCTGCGACGTCCGGTTCGGCCGGGAGGTCGGGCGCGTCCTCGCCGAGGCGCAGCGCCAGCTCGACGTTCACGCCCGGTAGCATGTCCCGTGCTACCTTGGCACGATGAGTGATACCTCCCAGGACGACGAGCAGCCGCTGCCCGCCAGCACCGGGCGACCCGGCGCCGGGCGGCGAGCGGGCCGTAGTCGGGAACCTGGCAGGCCGGCCTCGCGCGCCGAGCAGACCGTTCGGGCGCCGGCCAGCACGAAGATCGGGATCAGGGAACTGCGCCAGCACGCGAGCGTATACGTCGACCTGGCCGAGAAGGGCTACACGGTCGACATCACCAACCGGGGACGGCTGGTCGCCCGGCTCGTCCCGGCCGGTGAGGTGGGCAGCCCGCTGGAACGCCTGATCGCGGCCGGGATCCTGGAGCCCGCCGAGGAACCGGGCGGAGCGGCCGGCCTCGACCCGTACCCCGCGCGCTATTCGGGGGGCGGCGGGAGCCCGCGGAATCCGGGGAGCGGGCGCGCGGAGCGCTCGCGGAATCCGGGGAGTGGGGGCGGGGAGGGTCCGCAGAATCCGGGAGCGCGGGCGCGAGGAGCGTCCGCGGAATTCTGGGGCGGTGAGCGCCGGTGATCTACCTGGACTCCTCCGCACTGGTCAAGCTGGCCCTGACGGAGCCGGAGTCGGCGGCGCTGGCGGAGTGGCTCGCCGAGCGTGCGGATCAGCCGCTGGTCTCCAGCGCGCTGCACCGGGCGGAGGTGCCGCGGGCGGTCTGGCGCGCGGAGCCTGGGGCGCTGCCGCGCAGCTACCGGCTGATCAGGCGGATCGCAAAGGTGGCGCTGACGGCCGACGTGCTCGACAACTCGGCTACCTTGCCGCCGCAGGCGCTGTCACCCGCGCACGCGATTCACCTGGCCTCCGCGCTGGCGGTGCGGGGTGAACTCACCGCGTTCGTGGCCTACGACGAGGACCTGCTCGCCGCGGCGGAGGACGCCGGGCTCCCGGTGGTCAGTCCGGGGCGGGCGTAGAAACTCAGAACCGGGCGGACTCGGTGTAGGCGCCCCACTCGGAGACCAGCGCGCCGCAGATCTCGCCGAGGGTCGCCTCGGCGCGGGCGGCGTCCAGCATGGGCGGGACCAGGTTCGCGTCGGTGCGCGACGCGGCGACCAGCGCGGCCAGCGCCGCGTCGACCGCCTGCTGGTCGCGCTGCGCCCGGCGGCGGTCCAGCAGGCTGACCTGCTGACGCTCGACCTCCGGGCTGATCCGGAGGATCTCCAGGGGTTCGGCGACGGTGTCGGTGTTGACGTTCACGCCGACGATCTTCTTCTCGCCCTTTTCCAGCTGCCGCTGGTAGGTGAAGGACGCCTCGGCGATCTCGCCGACGAACCAGCCGTTCTCGATGCCCGCCAGGATCCCGTCGGTCATCGAGCCGTCCTGGCCCATCGCGCGGATCTGCGCGAAGATCGCCTCGGCCTCGGCCTCCATCCGGTCGGTCAGCGCCTCGACGTACCAGGAGCCGCCGAGCGGGTCGGACACGTTGACCACGCCGGTCTCCTCCATGATGACCTGCTGGGTCCGCAGCGCGGTCTCGGCGGCGGCCTCCCCCGGCAGCGCGAGCACCTCGTCCAGGGCGTTGGTGTGCAGCGAGTTGGTCCCGCCCAGGACGGCGGCGAGGGCCTCGACGGCGGTCCTGACGATGTTGTTGTCGGGCTGCTGCGCGGTCAGTGAGACGCCGGCCGTCTGGGTGTGGAAGCGCAGCCACTGGGCGCGCGGCGTCTTCGCGCCGTAGACGTCGCGCAGCCACCTGGCCCAGATCCGGCGGGCGGCGCGGAACTTGGCGATCTCCTCGAAGAAGTCGATGTGCGCGTCGAAGAAGAACGACAGTCCCGGCGCGAATTCCTCCACGTCCAGGCCGCGGGACAAGCCGAGCTCCACGTAGCCGAACCCGTCGGCCAGGGTGAAGGCCAGTTCCTGCGCGGCCGTCGAGCCCGCCTCCCTGATGTGGTAGCCGGACACCGACAGCGGCTTGTACCTGGGGATGTGCCGGCCGCAGTACTCCATCAGGTCGCCGATCAGGCGCAGGTGCGGGCGCGGCGGGAAGAGCCACTCCTTCTGGGCGATGTACTCCTTGAAGATGTCGGTCTGCAGGGTGCCGTCGAGCTTGGCGAGGTCCGCGCCCTGGCGTTCGGCTGAGACCAGGTACATGCAGAAGACCGGGACGGCCGGTCCGCTGATCGTCATCGAGGTGGTGACGTCGGCCAGGGGGATGCCCTCGAACAGCACGTCCATATCGGCCGCCGAGTCCACCGCCACCCCGCAGTGCCCCACCTCGCCCAGCGAGCGCGGGTCGTCGGAATCTCGCCCCATCAGGGTGGGCATGTCGAAGGCCACGGAAAGCCCGGCGCCGCCCGCCCGCAGCAGCATCTTGTACCGCTCGTTGGTCTGGCGCGCGTTGCCGAACCCGGAGAACTGGCGGATCGTCCACGGCTTGCCCCGGTACCCGGTGGCGTACAGACCGCGGGTGAACGGGAACTCCCCCGGCCAGCCGATCCGCTCGAACTCGGGCACCACCGCGCCGGGAGGGGGTCCGTAGACCGGGTCGACCGGCAGGCCGGACAGCGTGGTGAAGTCCGCCTCGCGCTTGGGCGCCTGGTCGAACCGGTACTGCCAGCGCTCCCGGCCCGCGCCTGCGCCCGTGTCCGCCTGAGTGTCGGCCTGGGCGTCGCCCTGAGCATCCATGGTCCTGCCTCCCCGTAAGCGCAAGCGGCCTGGAGCAAGATAGTTGGACGTCCTACTATCTGGTTGGAGTCTACCTGGCGGGGCGGAGGGAAGGGGAGGGTCGGGGTCTGGCCGGCGGGGCGCCGGGATGGCGCTGGTGAGGACGATCGCTCGTTCGGGAAAAAAGAGAATTTTCTGTGCAACCGATGGGCGAGTTGCATCGTCTGTAAAGAGCGCGAGGCAGCGAGACGGCCTCCGCGCGCAGCGGTGGCCCGGACGTCGCGGGGGCACGCCCGGGCCTGGGTACAGAGAATGCCTAGACAACTGGGGAATGTGGTAGATCTTGGCGTATCGCACGGGCGTCCTTGAGGGCCCCCCGACCGGCCCCGACCTGGTGATCTTGCCGGGTGGGGGCGCGGGGCGTGCGGTCACGCTGTTCCCGCCGCCGGCCGGGGACATCATCGAGGGAGAACCGGTGGGCCTGGCTGGCGAGGTCGACGCCGACGCCGCCGAGGAGCTGTTCAAGGGCGTTTACCCGAGGCTCGCCGGCTGGGTGCGGCGCCTGGTCGACGACGATGACACGGCGCACGAGATCGCGTCCGAGGCGTTCGTCCGGCTGCTGTCCCGGTGGACCAAGGTGGAGAGCCCGCAGAGCTACCTGTACATGATCGCGACGAACCTGATCCGCGATCACTGGCGCAAGACGGAACGGGAACGGCGGGCGCTGCGCAGCGTGACGGCGGGCGCGGGGTCAGACCCGGTGGCGTTCCCGGTCCAGGACGTGGACGTGCGGAACCTCATCGCCTCGCTGCCGCCGCGCCTGCGCGACCCGTTCCTGCTGCACTACTACGGCGGGTTCGGGATCAAGGAGGTCGCCTCGCTGCTGCACAGGCCCGAGGGGACCATCAAGGCCGACCTGTTCGCGGCGCGGGCCAAGCTGAAGACCGCGCTGGGGGAACGCGATGGATGACAAGCACGACGACCTCGACACCTGGCTGAACGGCCGGGTCGATCCGCTCTACCCGCCGCCGGGTACCTTCAACCTGATCAGGCGGCGCGCGCGGCGCCTGAAGTTCCGCAAGCTGGCCGTCACGGCGGGTTCGGCGGCGGTGATCGTGGCCGCGGCGATCACCGTCCCCCAGGTGGTGAACTTCAACGCGGTGAATCCGCCCGTCACGGGCGCGCTGGCCGGGGGCGCGGCTTCGGTCTCGCCGCGGGCCGGGGGCGGCGTCACGGAGTCATCCGGCGCGTCGCAGCCCACCTCTCCGAGCCCCTCGACGGTGCCGCTGTTGCTCGTGCCACCGGACTTCCGGCCTTCCTCGGTCACGTTCGTCGGCACTGACACCGGCTGGGTGATCGGGCAGGCGGGCACGCCGGGGCACTGCGCGACGGTGTTCTGCACGTCGGTGGCCCGCACGGATGACGCCGGGGACAGCTGGACCGGGGTGCCCGCGCCGCTTACCGGGGCGGCCGACGGCGCGACCGGGGTGAGCCAGATCCGGTTCCTCAACCTGGACGACGGGTGGGCGTTCGGGCCTGAACTCTGGGCGACCCACGACGGCGGGCAGGTCTGGGCGCCGGTGGATACCCACGGGCAGCGGATCACGTCCCTGGAGACGGTGGGCGACTGGGTGTTCGCCGTGTTCGCGACCTGCACCGGCGGCGGGACGGCGTTCGCCAGCGGGTGCACGAGCTTCACGCTGTACTCCTCGCCGGCCTGGACCGATGACTGGGCCCCGGTGGGCGCGGCGACCTCGGGGCTGACCGCGGCCGCGACGGGCGGCGCGGCGTCCCTGTCCTTGACCGAGACCCGCGGGTACCTGCTGGCCCCGGACGGGACACTGTACGCGGGACGGGTGGATGTCGTGGAAAAGATCCCGGCCTGGCACGCGGTCGGGCGGATCCCGTGCGCCGGCGGCGCCGGGCGGGCGCAGGCCGACGGCCAGCCTGCGGGCGCGTTGCTCGGCGCGGAGGACGCGAAGAACCTGATCGTGGCCTGCGCGGCGAACCCGGTGGCCGGGTCCGGGGTGCAGAAGAAGCTGATCTTCACCTCCGCCGACGGCGGGACCAGCTGGCACATGATCGCCATCGCGCCGGCCCCGGGGGTGGCCACCTCGGTGGCCGCGAGCAAGGCCGAGACCGCGGTGCTCGCCACCGACCAGGGGATCGACCTGCTGCCCGCGGGCAGTACCACCTGGCAGCCGCTTACGCTGACCGGGCCGCCGCCCGGCGGGTTCTCCTACGTGGGCATGACCACCAACCAGCAGGGGGTCGCGCTGCCCGCCGACCCGCAGGCCGGGACGGTGTGGTTCACCTTCGACGGCGGGCAGACCTGGGCGCCCTCCACGGTGAGCGGCTCGTAGGCCTCCAGGCGTCCGGGTCCTAGGGGAGCAGGGCCTCTAGGGTCCGGGCTCCTGGGTGCCTAGGGGCCTAGGCGCCGGCTGCGGTGTCGGCGGTGGCGTCGGCTTTGGCGTCAGCGGTGGCGTCGGCGGCGTCCTGCGGGATGAAGTCACCCGCGGTCAGGCGCAGTGTGCGGAGCAGGTCGAAGATCTCCTTGAGCTGGCCAGGGCCATAGTCGCCGAGCCCGAACTCCGCCGCCATGAGGTCCCTGGTCGCCCGCTCCACCACGGCGCGGCCCCGCTCGGTGATCTCGGCCAGCCGACCGCGGCCGTCGGAGGGGTTCGGGCGGCGGATGACCATGGCCTGGCGTTCCAGGCGGCTGATGGTGTTCGTGACGCTGGTGGGGTGGACCATCAGGCGCTCGCCGATGATGCTCAGCGGCAGGGCGCCGCGCCGGCTGAACGTGAGCAGCACCAGCGCCTCGTAGCGCGCGAAGGTCAGCTCGTAGGGGCGCAGCAGCGCGTCGAGCTCACCGAGGAGGATCTGCTGGGCGCGCATGATCGAGGTGACGGCGGCCATGGCCGGCGAGGGGCCGAACCTGACCTCCCAGATGCTCGCCGCCCGGTCGATGGGATCAAACGGCAACTCAAGCGGCTTACTCACGAGTATTACCGTAAACCCTAAGGTCAGGCGTCTGCCCGGGCGAGCAGTTCTTCGGCGGCCTGGAAGGGGTCCAGGGTCCCGGCCGCGACCCGGGCGGCCAGCTCGTCGATGCCGTCCGCGTCCAGCCGGGCGCGCAGCGTGGCCAGCGCCAGCGCGGTGATCTCCTCGCGCGCCCTGGCCTGTCGACGGCGGTCTAGCTCGCCGCTGGCGCGGAGCCAGGACCAGTGCGTGTCCAGGGCCTGCTCGAGCTCGACGATCCCGGGGTCGCGCAGGCCGCCGACGGCGACGGCTTCGATGATCGGCGGCTTCCAGGCACCAGGCTCGTAGCGCCCGAGCGCGATCATCGTGCGCAGGTCGCGGACCACCTGGTGCGAGTCGGGCTTGTCGGCCTTGTTCACCACGAACAGGTCGGCCACCTCGAGGATGCCGGCCTTGGCCGCCTGGATCGCGTCGCCCAGGCCCGGCGCGAGGAGCACGACCACGGAGTCGGCCAGCGCGGCCACCGCGACCTCGGCCTGCCCGACGCCGACGGTCTCGATCAGGATCACCTCGAACCCGGCCGCGTCGAGCACGCGGAGGGCCTGCGGCGTGGCCGCGGCCAGGCCGCCGAGGTGGCCGCGGGTGGCCATCGACCTGATGAACACCTGATCGTCGGTGGCGTGATCCTGCATCCGGACCCGGTCGCCGAGCAGCGCGCCGCCGGTGAACGGCGAGGTCGGGTCGACCGCGAGGACGGCCACGCGCAGGCCCGCGGCGCGGAAGGCCCCCACGAGCGCGCTGACCGTGGTGGACTTCCCCACCCCCGGCGCCCCGGTCAGGCCGATGACGCGGGCCTGGCCGGTAAGCGGGAGAAGATCCTTGATGACCGAACGCAGTTGCGGTGATCCGTCCTCGACGAGCGAGAGCAGCCGGCCGAGGGCGCGCGCGTCGCCCGCGCGGGCCCGGTCGAGGGCGGCGGTGGTGTCGACGCCCACGACGGGCTTAGCCGCGGCCGCGGACGCGCAGCAGCAGCGCCTCGCCCTGGCCGCCGCCGCCGCACAGGCCCGCGGCGCCGAGTCCGCCGCCGCGACGGCCCAGCTCGTACATCAGGTGCAGGGCGATCCTGGCCCCGGAGGCCCCGACCGGGTGGCCGATCGCGATCGCGCCGCCGTTGACGTTCACCACGTCCGGGCCGACGCCCAGGTCGCGCATCGACTGGATGGCCACGATCGCGAACGCCTCGTTGATCTCGATCAGGTCCAGGTCGGCCACGGTCAGCCCGGCCTTGGCCAGGGCCTGGGCGATGGCGCGGGACGGCTGGGAGTGCAGCGAGTTGTCGGGTCCCGCGACGTTGCCGTGCGCGCCGATCTCGGCGAGCACGGTCGCCCCGGCCCGCTCGGCGGCCTCGGCCGACATCACCACCAAGGCGGCGGCGCCGTCGGAGATCTGCGACGCCGTGCCCGCGGTGATCGTGCCGTCCTTCGCGAAGGCCGGCCTGAGCTTGGCCAGCGACTCGGCGGTGGTGCCGGGGCGGATGCCCTCGTCCTCGGTCACCATCAGCTCCTCGCCCGCCCGCGCTGCGGGATGGCGACGGGGACGATCTCGGCGGCGAGCAGCCCGTTCTTGGTCGCCTCCGCCGCGCGCTGGTGCGAGAGCGCGGCGAACTCGTCCTGCTCGGCGCGGGTGATGCCCAGCTTGCGCCCGCTGTTCTCGGTGGACTCACCCATGGACAGGTGGTCGAACGCGTCGGTCAGGGCGTCCAGGGCCATCGAGTCGAGGACCTCGAAGGGGCCGTACTTGTAGCCGGCGCGGGAGTTCGGCAGCAGGTGGGGGGCGCGGGTCATGGACTCCATGCCGCCGGCCACGATCACGTCGTGCTCGCCCAGCCTGATCAGCTGCGCCGCGAGCGCGATGGCGTCCAGGCCGGACAGGCACACCTTGTTGACCGTCAGCGCGGGGATCGTCATCGGGATCCCGGCCGCGACGGCCGCCTGCCGGGCGGTGATCTGGCCCGCGCCGGCCTGCAGGACCTGGCCCATGATCACGTACTGGACCTGGTCCGGGCTAACGCCCGCGCGGTGCAGGGCCTCGGCGATCGCGATGCCGCCGAGTTCGGTGGCCGTCTTGCTGGCCAGGGACCCGAGCAGGCGGCCGACGGGGGTCCTGGCGCCGCCGACGATGACCGGCTGACGTGGTTCACTCATACCTGCAACGATACCCAGCCGGTTGTCTCGAGGAGTTATGGTGCTGCCCCTGCTGACCCGCATCGATCACGTCGG
This sequence comes from uncultured Actinomycetes bacterium, assembly GCA_963795795.1. Classification (GTDB taxonomy): domain Bacteria; phylum Actinomycetota; class Actinomycetes; order Streptosporangiales; family Streptosporangiaceae; genus Palsa-504. The sequence goes on from CAWCJS010000024.1 coordinate 370,769, forward strand.
CATCGCGTGCGCGGACCTGGATCGGGCCGTGGGGCTTTACCAGGCGACGTTCGGGCTGGAGGTGGTGAGCATGGAGGTGAACCCCGAGCAGGGGGTCCGCGAGGCCATGCTCCGGGTGGGATCGGGCGCTGCGGGCCCCGGTCCGGGGCCCGGCTACATACAGCTGCTCGAGCCCCTGGGGGAGGACACTCCGGTGGGCCGGTTCCTGGCCCGGCGCGGGGAGGGAATCCACCACGTGGGGTACGGCGTCAGCGACATCGGCTCGGTGATGGCCGAGATCGCGGGCACCGGCATCCGGCTCATCGACTCCCGGCCGCGGCACGGGTCGATGGGGGCGTCCATCGCCTTCCTGCACCCCGCTGACCTGGGCGGAGTGCTCACCGAACTCGTTCAGTTCGCCGACCCAGAGTGAGTGCCCCGCCGCGGCGCGAATCGCCAGGTTGAGCGCCCAGACGGGCGATAAGGGGATTTACCGGCCCGCATGGGATAGAGAACTCCGAAGGCACCGCCAAACCACCCGAGTAAGAGTAGTCTGCCTGTCACTGGGCGGGAGTCGTACCCGCACGCCGCCCCGCCGTAAAACCCCCGTCGCATTCACGTCTAGCCAGGATTAGGCCACATGCAATCGGACATTGACGCCCAGCTGACCAACTTCTTCGAAGAAGCCCCGCCGCGCGAGTTCGCCACGGTCATGCGAGGCTACGACCGCCACCAGGTCGATGAGCACATCAGGAACATTGAGACCGAGGTGCGCCAGCACCGCGAGCAGACCGGGACCCTGAAGCGGGAGCTGTCCGAAGCGCACCGCCAGATCCAGGAGCAGGAACGCCCCACGTACTCGGGCCTCGGCGCGCGCATCGAGCAGCTGCTGCGCCTCGCCGAGGAGCAGGCCACCGAGCTGGTCCAGGCCGCCCGGTCGGAGGCGAACGAGATCAAGGCCGCGGCCAAGGTCGACGCGGCCGAGCTGCGCGCCGGCGCCGAGAACGAGGCCGCCGAGCTGCGCGCGAACGCCAAGCGCGAGACCGATGACCTGCGCGGGGCGGCCGAGCGCGAGGCCGACTCGATCAGGACCACCGCGCGGCGCGAGGCCGACGAGCTGACCTCGACCACCGAGCGCGAGGCGGCCAAGCTGCGCGCCACCGCCGATCACGAGGTCGCGGAGAAGCGCGCCGCCGCCGAGCGCGACATCGCGAAGCTGCGTACGTCGACCGAGCGGGAGGTGGCCCAGCTCAAGGCGACCGCCAAGCGCGAGCGGGACGAGATCCTCACCACCTCCAAGCGCCAGGCCGACGAGATGCGCAGCCAGGCGCAGCGGATCCTGGAGGAGAGCGAGGCCCAGCGCACCCAGGCCGAGGCCGAGTTCGAGATCCAGCTCGCGGCGCGCCGGGAAGAAGCCGAGCGCCAGGAGGCCGAGCGGCTGGCCGCCGCCCAGTCCGCCACGCAGAAGCTGGTCTCCGAGGCCGAGCAGCGGGCGTCCACGGCCGAGCAGCGGGCCGCCAAGGCTTCGGCCCAGGCCGACCAGACCCGCCGGGACGCGGACCAGCACGCCAGGCAGCTGGTCAGCAACGCCAAGAAGAACGCCGACCAGATCGTCGGCCAGGCCAAGACCCAGGCCGAGCAGCTGCTCGCCGAGGTCAAGGCGGACGCCGAGCGCCGGCGCGCCGCGGCCCAGCGCGAGGTCGACGACCTCACCAGGCAGAAGGACAGCATCGCGAGCCACCTGGCGCAGGTGCGCCAGCTGCTCGGCGGGCAGCTGCCCGGAAGCCTGGCGGCCGAGCCGGCCAAGCCCGCCATCAGCGCCGAGCAGACCGCGCCGCGCAACGGCGGCGGCCCGGCTCCGGCGCCCGCCACGGTCCAGCAGGCTCCGCCTGCGGCCCACCAGGCTCCGCCTGCGGCCCACCAGGTCACCCAGGTGGCCCCGGCCCCGGCCCAGATGGCCGCGCAGCCCACGCAGGTGCAGGCCGCCCGGCCCGCGCCCGCTCCGGCCGGAGCGCAGGCCACGAAGCAGGGGGCCAACGGCAAGGAGGACGACGAAGACTGGTGGACCGAGTAGGGTCTTCGCCTTCTAGGTAGTCAGGCCGCGTCGCCGCTCATGTCCGGAGCGGCGGCGCGGCCTTTTGCGTGCCCTGGTGCGGGCGGGGTCAGGTCACCGGCACGATCGTGGCCTCCACCAGGTGCCCGTCTTCGATGCGCAGCACGCCGAGGGTGCCCTGCGGCTGCCGCCTGCGGTCGGTCGGGGAGCCCGGGTTGACGATGCGCAGGCCGTAGGCGGACTCATCGAGCGGGATGTGCGAATGCCCGAACACGACCAGGTCCGCGCGGGGGAACCTGCGTCGCATCCGGGCCAGCCGACCGACGGCCGGACCGGAGTCGTGGATCATCGCCACGCTCAGCCCGTCCAGGTCGAACTCGGCGGTCTCGGCGGCGCCCCAGTCCGCTACGTCCGGCGCGTCGTTGTTCCCGAGCACGGCGACCACCGGAGCGTACTCGGCCAGCTCTTCGAGGACCCGGGCGACGCAGACATCACCCGCGTGCAGGATGAGGTCCGCTGCGCGCAGGTGCTCGGCCACCCGTGGCGGGCAGGATCGCCAGCGCCGCGGGGCGTGGGTATCGGACAGCACGACGACTCGCACGAATTCATCCTGCCCCGCCAATCCGCAATGCGGCCGATCGGAGGAGGAAATTCCGAATTGCACTTATCGGGTAAGTCAGGCGGACACGCGCTTCAACCTGCTACGATGCCTCGTCCGGCGACTATGTGCGCCGGGGGCGAGAGGGGAAGTGGGCCGCCCGGTTGAACGGGCCGGGCGGCCCGATCTGTCCCTTTTTCATAACGTCTTTGATTGCTTCAGCAGTTTTATGGCTTTAGCAAGCCGAGGAGCCAGCCCGGGGACCGCACCTCGGCGCCGGCCGCGACGCAGCGGTCCCTTAGCTCGCGGTCGGCGGTGACGACGACCCGGCGGCCCGCCAGATCCCGGACCACGGCCACGATCGTGTCGTCCCCATGCCCCGGCGCGTGCACCACCCGGACGCCGTCACCCGGAGCCTCTTTGATGCGCGAACCCGCGGCGTTGGCGGCGCCCTCGAGCACCATGACGAACTCGGGCGGGCCGGTCTCGCCGGTTTCGCCCGTTTCGCCGGGGAGAACGGCCCGGCCGCTCGACGCCAGGGCGGCGATCTCGGCGTGCAGGCGGACCGCCGCCCCGGCCCGGTCCCGCCACCAGCCGTCGGGGCGGGCGCCCATCACGTTCGCGACGTCTACGACGATCGTGGCCGGATGCTCGCTGATGGTCATCCCCTCTCACCCGAAATGCCCCCGTAAGCTGACCGCATGGCAGACGCGAAACTCGCCTGGCCGCTCGCCGAACAGGTAACCAGGCTACGGCAGCGCCAGACGGCACCCCTGATCCTCGAGCTGGACCTGACCGACGGGATCCCCGAAGGGCCGGCGACCGATCCGGTGTCCGCGGTGATGTCCGTGCGCAAGATCCGGCTGCCCGACCTCATCGCGGGCCTGCGCCGCGCGCGCGACGACGACCGGGTCCGCGTGCTGGTCGCGAAGGTGGGCGGCAGCCGGATCGGCCTGGCCCGGATGCAGGAGATCCGCGAGGCGGTGGCCGACTTCCGCGCGTCGGGCAAGCTCGCCGTGGCCTGGGCCGAGTCCTTCGGCGAGTTCACCGGGGGCAACCTGCCCTACTACCTGGCGACCGCGTTCGACCGTATCTACCTGCAGCCGTCGGGAACCCTCGGGCTTACCGGCGTGGCCGTCGAGCAGGTGTTCCTGCGCGACGCGCTGGCCAGGATCGGCATCGGCTTCCAGAGCGCGAAGCGCTACGAGTACAAGACGGCCGCCGACCAGCTGACCGAGCAGGGCTTCACCGGGCCCGCCCGGGAGGCCGCCGAGCGCCTGGCCTCCTCGGTCGTCGAACAGCTGTCGGCCGCCATCGCCGAACGCCGCGGCAAGCCCGCCGCAGACGCCCGAGCCCTGCTGGACCGCGGCCCGTTCCTGGCCGACGACGCCCTGGCCGAGGGCCTGGTCGACGCGCTGGGTTACCGGGACGAGGTGTACGCCGACGTCCGCAAGCACGCCGGCCAGGACGCGATCCTGCAGTACGTGGGGCGGTACCAGCGGGCGCACGCGCTGGCCCAGCGGGCCCGCCAGCTGCCGAACTCGCGGGACCGGTTCGTGGCCGTGGTCTACGCGTCCGGCCCGATCAAGCAGGGGCGCAGCAGCCGCGGCCCGGTCGGTAACGGCGCCATGGGTTCGGACACGGTGTCGGCCGCGCTGCGGCAGGCCCGCGCGGACGACCGGGTGCGCGCCGTCCTGCTGCGGGTAAACAGCCCTGGCGGTTCGGCCGTGGCGTCCGACACGATCTGGCGTGAGGTCGTCCGGATCCGCGCCGCCGGCAAGCCGGTCGTCGTGTCGATGAGCGACGTGGCCGCCTCCGGCGGCTACTACATCTCGATGGCCGCCGACGTCATCGTCGCCCAGCCAGGCACGCTGACCGGGTCGATCGGCGTGATCTTGGGCAAGCCGGTGTTCGCCGATGCGCTGGAGCGGGCCGGGATCACCACCGACTCGGTGGCCGAGGGGGCCCGGGCGACGATGTTCGCGCCCACGCACCCGTTCACGCAGGACGAGTGGGACCGGATCAACACGTGGCTGGACGCGGTCTACCGCGACTTCACGCAGAAGGTGGCCCAGGGCCGGCGGATGCCGGTCGACCGGGTCCACGAGCTGGCCCGCGGCCGGGTCTGGACCGGGGCCGACGCCGCAGAGAACGGCCTGGTCGACGAGCTTGGCGGGATGACGGCCGCGGCCGAAATCGCCCGCCGCCGGGCGGGCCTGCCCGCCACCGCGCGGCTGCGCGTCTACCCCCGGCTGACCCCGCTCGACCAGCTGCGTCCACCCGAGTCCAGCGAGGCCCGCCCCGCGGCCGCCGCCGCGCTCGGGCTGAGCTTCGCGGACGGCTGGGGCCCCGCGTGGCGCCTGGCGGCCAGCGCCGGCCTGCCGCCGTACGGACCGCTGATGCTTCCCGGCACCTGGACGATCACTTGACCGAACGGGCGGTGGTGCACCCCCTGGTGCCTGCGGCCCTCCACTCGTGGACGGCGGGGGTCACGCTGGTGACCGTGGCCGACGGCCGCGACGACGTGGGCGCGACGATCAGCGCGTTCTGCCCGGTGTCCGACGACCCGCCGCTGGTCCTGGTGTCGGTGATGGCGGGGTCGTATCTGGCTGAGGTGTTCGGCCGTCCCGAGGCGCCGCTCACGCGGTTCGCTGTCGTGCTGCTGGCGGCCGAGCAGCGGGTGCTGTCCGGCCGGTTCGCCGCGGCGGGCCGGCCGGGGGCGCGGCTGATGCTCGACGACGTGCCGCACCGGCGCGGCGCCGACTCCGGCGCGCTGATCGTCGAGGCGGGCCTGGCGGCGCTGGAGTGTTCCGCCTCGCAGGTGCTCTCGGTTGGGGACCACCTGGCGGTCATCGCGCGGGTCACTAGCGTGCCCTACGTGGCCGAGTCGGGCGAGCCGCTTGTCCGGTTCCGCCGTCACTACCTATCCCGCTAGGCTCGGGTTCTGGAGTCTGGGGTCGTCCCGACGGGAGGCGCTCATGCCTGACTTCGACACCAGCGTCCCCCACATCGCCCGCGTCTACGATTACTGGCTCGGCGGGACGGACAACTTCCCCGCGGACCGGGCCATGGGCGAGCGGACCCTGCAGGCCTACCCGAACCTGGCGTACTCGGTGCGCGCCAACCGGGCCTTCCTGGCCCGCGCGGTCCGGTACCTCGCCGGGGAGGCGGGGATCAGGCAGTTCCTCGACGTCGGCACCGGGATCCCGACGGCCAACAACACCCACGAGGTCGCGCAGCGCGTCGTGCCGCAGTCCCGGATCGTCTACGTCGACCACGACCCGGTCGTGCTCGCCCACGCTAGGGAGCGGCTGACCAGTACTCCGGAGGGCGCGTGCGCCTACCTGGACGGCGACCTGCGGGATCCGTCCGCGATCCTGGCCGCCGCGGCGGAGACGCTGGACTTCGGGCAGCCCGTCGCGGTCATGCTGATCGCGGTCATGCACTTCATCGGGGACGACGGAGAGGCCAGCGCGATCGTGCGGCGGCTGATGGACGCCTGCGCGCCGGGGAGCTTCCTGACGATCACGCACGCGGCCAGCGACATCGACGCCGAGCAGATGGCCGAGATGGTCCGCCGGCTGAACGAGACCACGGCGGAGAAGACGACGCTGCGGGACCGGGCCGGCGTGACGCGCCTGTTCGACGGGCTCGAGCTGGCGGACCCCGGCGTGATCCGGGCCGCCGAGTGGCGCCCCGACACCGACGCCGAGGCGGCCAGTCCCGCGGCCCTCTGGGCCGGCGTGGCCCGCAAGCCCTAGGGCCTGCGTGCTAACCCATGAGAGTGGCACCGTGCCTATTCTTCTCGGTACGGTGCCACACCTATCGACTGCGCCCAGCCACCCGGTGGGGCCAATGTGGGTGGTGAGGTCTGACGGGCGGGTCCGGTGAGGCCGACGGCTGCAGACCATGATCATGGCCAGTTCGGGCCACCTGGCGACCATTCCTGGCCATGATCATGAACACCACCGGCGCCCTAAGGGGCAATGGAGCCTGCGACTAGGCGGCCTGCCTGCCAGACGGCGGCGATCTGGGGGACGCCCGGGCGGTAGGCCAGGTAGACGTGCGACGGGGCGTCCAGGAGGATCAGGTCGGCGCGGGCGCCTACGCCTAGGTGGCCGACGTCGGGGCGGCGCAGGGCCCTGGCCCCGCCGGCCGTGGCGGCCCAGACGGCCTCCTGCGTGGTCATCCCCATGTCGCGGACGGCCAGCGCGATGCAGAACGGCATGCTGCTCGTGAAGGAGGAGCCGGGGTTGCAGTCGGTGGCCAGGGCTACAGTGACGCCGGCGTCGAGGAGCCGGCGCGCGTCCGGGTACGGGTGCCTGGTGCCGAACTCCGCGCCCGGCAGCAGCGTCGCGACGACCCGCGCCGAAGCCAGGGTGTCGACGTCAGCGTCGGTCAGGTACGTGCAGTGGTCGGCTGACGCGGCGCCGGCCTCGGCGGCCACCTTGATCCCGGGTCCGGGCCCCAGCTGGTTGGCGTGGATCCGGGCGGCGAGGCCCGCCTCCCGGCCGGCGGCCAGGATCGCGGTGGCCGCGTCGGCGCCGAACGCGCCGGTCTCGCAGAACACGTCGATCCACCGCGCGTGCGGCGCGCAGGCCGCCAGCATCGGGCCGCACACCAGGTCCACGTAGCCGGCCGGGTCGCCGGCGAACTCGGGCGGGACCACGTGCGCGCCGAGGTAGGTCACCTCCGGGGTGACCTCGGCGGCGAGCGCGAGTCCCCGCGCCTCGTCGGCCACGGTCAGCCCGTACCCGGACTTGCACTCCAGCGTGGTCGTGCCTTGCCTGGCCATCTCGGCGACCAGGCGGGCCAGGTTGGCGCGCAGCGCGTCGTCGGTGGCCGCGCGCGTGGCGGCGACCGTGGTCAAGATCCCGCCCGCCTGGTAGGGGCGGCCCGACATCCGGGCGGCGAACTCCGCGCTCCGCTCCCCCGCGAAGACCAGGTGCGCGTGGGAGTCGACGAACCCGGGCAGCACGGCCCGGCCGCCCGCGTCCACGGCGGAATCGGCCGCGGGGGCCTGGGACGCGGGCCCGGTCCAGGCCACGCGGCCCTCGGCGATAACCAGCGCCGCGTCAGGGCGGGCGGCGAAGGCGCCACCCTCGCCGTCGTTGGTGACCAGTTCACCGATGTGCGTGATCAGTGTGCTGTCTGGATACGCCACGGCACTAGCTTCCCATCACGAGGCGGGGGCGCGGGCGCGCTGGCGCTGGACGATCCGCTCCGCACCCCGGGGGGCGACGACGAACCGGTGCTTAAGCCGAGCGCCTCCGGGGCGCCCGGGGACGATCGCGGGGCCGCGTGGCACCTGGTGGGCGTCGGTCTCAAGGGCGGGGGCAGCTGACCGCCGCCCGGCGGAGGATCCGGCTCAGACGGTCGTCCGGTCCGCGGACCGCGGGTCGCTGACCAGCGTGCCGCTGTGCAGGACGCCGGTCATGGCCCGGGCGCGCCAGGCGGCCGTGGAGTCGTACAGGTCCTGCTCGGTGTCCACCGTCGTGACCAGGACGCCCGCGACGTTGCGGCGGAGCCGACCGACGGTAATGCCATCGGCCCGGACCACGAAGGACGGCCACAGGCTCTGCGGCGCCGAGGAGTTCGGGCAGCTGATCCAGACGTGGTTGCTGGCCGCCGCCGCCGTCATCGCGGCGGGCATCGTGATGCCCGGGTAGGTGTGCGTCGCGGCCTGGTTGGCCCGCGCGAACTCGGGGCCGATCGCCGCCCCGATCTCGGTCACCCGCGCCGCAGGGATGCCACCCGCATGGAACGAGTGGAAGACCAGGTCGACGCCCTGCCGCTGGTATTCGCGGTACAGCTCAGGGAATCGGTAGTCGTAGCAGATCAGCGCCCCGCAGCGGACCCCGTTGATGACCCACACGCTGGCGTGGTCTCCGGGGCTGTAGTGCGCCAGGTCACCTGATCGGCCGTCCGGGGTCCCCGAGCAGAACCGCTTGTCGTACCGGTCCACGACCTGCCCGGCGTCGTCGATGACGTACAGGCTGTTGTGCGGCAGGTGTCCGTCGCCCAGGCGGTGGGCCGAGCCCAGGACCACCCAGATCCCCGCCTCGCGGGCGCAGCGGAGCACCTCGGCGGTGGCCTGGCGGAGTGCATCCCAGTCGAACTCTGCGAAGGTCTCGAAGTCAGTCCCCGCGTAACCCGGCAGCGCCGCCTCGGGAAAGTGCGCGACGTCGGCGCCCCGCCGTTTCGCGGCGTGCACCTGCCGCGTGACGTAACCGAGGTTGGCCTCGATCCTGGCGCTCACCGGGAACTGACACGTCGCGACGCGAACCACGCTCACGCCATCAGGATGCCCGCCGTTATCCGTGGCGGTTCGGAGGGGGTGCCGGTAAGGCCGTCCCGCGCCGGATGGCCTCGGCGGCCAGCTCGGATCGGGATCGCACGCCGAGCTTGGCGAAGATGTGGACGAGGTGGGTCTTGACCGTGGCCCGCGAGACGAAGAGCCGCTCGGCGATCTCGGGGTTCGACTGGTGCCGGGCGACCAGCCGGACGACCTCGAGCTCGGTGGGGGTCAGGCTCGGCCAGCCCGAGGCGGGGCGTCGCCGTCGGCCGCGGCCGCGTGAGGCGTAAGCCAGGGCGGCCTCGATGCTGAGTTTCTCGCCTTCCGCCCAGGCGGCGGAGGCGGGGCTTGGTCGCGGAGCCGGGCGTACCTGGCGGCGTCCAGGCGTAGGAGCTGGCGGGCCCGGGCCGCCGCTGCGGCTCCGCGCAGCCGCAGCGCCTCCTGATCGTCGCCGCGCGCCTCAGCGAGCGCGGCCAGCAGTTCCAGCGCGTTGATCAGGCCGAGCACGTCGCCGGACGCCTGGGCCAGGGCTACGCCCTCGTGCACGGCCGATTCGGCCTCGGCCGGGTCGGCCGTCAGCTGGGCCTGGATCAGGCGGGCCCGGCCCGCGAGCCAGGCGCAGCCCGCTAGGTCGGCCAGCCGCTCGGCGTCCGCGGCGGCGTCGGCGGCGCCGGGGTCACCGCAGGCCAGCCGCGCCTCGGCGGCGGCCAGGCTGGTCAGCGCCGCGAACCTGAGACTCGGGGCGGTCAGGCGGTGCGCCTCCTCGAACATCGGGAGTGCTTCGGCCGGATCGGTATCGGCTAGGACCGCCGCGCTCGCCCACAGCGCGAGTCCCTCGAGGACCGGGCCTTCCTCGGAGGCCCGCGCCGCGTCCAGGCTTTCGGCGGCGGCGGCCCGGGCGTCGGCCGGGTGCCCCTGGAGCAGGAGGGCCCAGCCCCGGGTGGCCAGCGCGGTGATCAGCGGGGTGTCGTGCCCGGTAGCCCTGGCTTCATCGGCGGCCCAGCGTGACCGGCGGATGCCCTCCTCGAGGCGGCCCTGGGTGACCGCGGCCAGGGCGGCGAACGACTGCGCTATGCGCAGCGTCCGCCGGTCCCCCGCGGCGGTGGCGATCGCGACGGCCTCGTCGAGCATCTGGCGGGATTCCCCGGGACGCGCCTGGAAGAGGCTGGCGTCCGCGAAGAAGGCCAGGCCCATGGCCAGCCCCCAGTCATCACCGCCGGCCCGGGTCAGCGCGAGGGCTGCCTCCTGGTGCGGGCGGGCGGCGTCGGGCCCGGCGGTGCTGGCGATGAGGACGCCGAGGAACCCGTGAGCGCGGCCCTGCTCCACGGGTTCGTCCAGGCCCTCGAGCAGGCTGAGCGATCTCATCGCCAGCTGGGGGACGATCGAGAGGTCGCCTGCCCACATCTCCAGGTAGCAGCGCCGATTCAGCACGCGGGCCTCGAGCGCGGGCGGGAGGGGGCCCGCCTGGAGGGCCGCCGCCAGCCAGAACCGACACTCGCTCCAGTTGCTGCGTTCGAGCCAGTAGGGGGCCAGGGCCACCGCCAGCCGGGCGCACGGCACGGGGTCGGCCTGGTCCCGGGTCCAGGCCAGGGCGGCGCGCAGGTTGTCCCCTTCGGGGGCCAGGCGTTCCAGCCAGTCGTCCTGGGCGGCCCGGGTCAGGTGGGGCTCGGCCTGCTCGGCCAACGCGAGGTAGTGCTCGGCGTGGCGTTGCCTCGTCCCGGCGGCCAGGTCGGGCGCTTCGGCCAGGTGCGCCGCCGCGAACTGCCTGATCGTTTCCGGCAGCCGGTACCGGGGTTCGCCGGGCTCGGCGACTAGGGCGACCATGCTCCGGCTGACGAGCCGCGCGACGGCCTCGACGGAGGCGTCCGGGCATACTGCGAGCGCGTCGTCGAGACCGAAGCCGCCCGCGAAGACCGAAAGCTCGGCCAGCAGAACCCGCTCATCGGTCTCGAGCAGCTGATAGCTCCAGTCGAACGAGGCCCGGATCGTGGCGTGGCGCGCGGGTGCCGTCCGGGGCGCACCGCCTAGCAGCGCGAGATGGCTGTCGAGCGAGTCGGCGATGCGAGACACGGACAGGGCCTGGGTCCGCGCGGCGGCCAGTTCCACGGCCAGCGGCAGGCCGTCCAGCTGTCGGCAGATCCCGCGGATTAGCGTCCGCTGCCCCTCATCGAGGACCAGGTCGGGTCGCGCCTGCGTGGCCCGCTCGGCGAACAGCTCGATCGCGTCGGCGGGGTTCAGCCCGGGCAGCGTCCAGATCACCTCGCCCGGCACCGAGAGGGGCTCACGGCTGGTGGCCAGGATCGTCAGGCCCACGGCGCCCTGGAGAAGCATCGCTGCGGCCGTGCTGGCCGCCTCGATCACGTGCTCGCAGTTATCCAGGACGACCAGGAAGCGACCGTCCCGCAGCCGGCGGACGATTTCGTCGGCCAGGGACCTGTTGCGTTCGGGCTCGTCAACCCCGATCGCGGCGGCGATCCCGGCCAGGACGAACTCCGCGCGGTCCACGCGGGCCAGATCCACGAACCAGGTCCCGTCGCTGAAGGCGGCTAGCTGCCGCTGCGCCAGCTCCACCGCCAGGCGGGTCTTGCCGCAGCCGCCGGTGCCGGTCAGCGTGACCAGGCGGTGCCGTCCCAGCAGCGTGACGCCGCGCTTGAGCTCGGCCTCCCGGCCGATGAAGCTGCTGAGCAGGAACGGCTGGCTTACGACCAAGCCCGCGGCGGCTGGTGCCGCCGCTGACGATGGTCGGCTCGCCGCGCGCATCGGTCCGTCCTCCGCTGTGAGCAGCCGCAATCCGGCGTGGCGGCCGCCGCCCTGATCATCCAACCTTGCCCTGCTCACCGGTCCAGGATCAACCCGCCGCGGGTGGAGAACATCAACCACCTGGCCGATGTTCGGCGGGGCGGCGCCTCGCACGATGCAGGCATGACAGATCAGCGAATCGCCATCGACACCAACGCCGCGGCACCCGTGAGCCGCCCGACCGAAGCGCCGCCGTCGGCCCGCTACCGGCGCGCCTGCCCGGCCGCCGGGCTGGCCGGTCTCGTCCTGTTCGCCGGAGGCTCCCTGTTGGCTGGCCTGCCCGGGCCTAACACCAGGGTCGCCACCGTGATCACGCACCTGACCGCCCACCGCGGCGCGGTCCTCGCCGGGATCCTGCTGATGTTCCTGGCCCTACCCGGGCTGCTGATGTTCCTCGGGTACCTGCGCAGTCTGCTGGCCGGGGCCGAGGGGCCGCCGGCGGTCCTGGCCGCGACGGCGGCCGCCGCGTGGCTGCTGCTGTTCGCGGTGATCGGGATCGGCCTGGTACCGCTCGTCGCCGTGGCCTGGCGGGGCACCGGGGGCCTGCCGCCCGCGGTCGTCCGCCTCTGCGCCGACATGGCCACTTTGTCCCTGTACGCGCTCAGCGCCCCGGCGGCCGCCGTGTCGGTGCTCGCGCCGTCGGCCATCATCTGGCGGACCAGGGTGCTGCCCCGGTGGCTGGCCCTGTTCGGGCTGCTCGAGGTGGCCGTCAACGTCGTGGAACTGGCCGGGCTGATGGCGGCCAGGGGCAGCGACGCGGCCGGGTACGCCGCCGGGATCGGGCCGCTGCTGTGGACGCTCTGGGCCGCGGCCCTGTGCGGGTCCGCGCTCGCCGCCGGCCGCCGGGCCCACCGGGCCTAGCGGAGGCGGCTTAGCTGCGGCAGCTTAGCTGGGGCGGCTTAGCCGAGGCCGAGGTCCTTGCAGGCCGTCGCTTACGGGGATGCCGCTCACGCGGGCGGCGAGCCCAGGCCAGCGCGGAGCGTCGCGTCGTTCGCCGGGTTCCTAGAGTTCTTTGGCGAACTCCTGGTAATGCCGGCTGATCCGCTCGCTGGTGCCGTAGTAGGCGTGCCGGCTCATATCCGCGCTGAACCGGCTCGCCGGCGGCGTGCGGCCGAGTGCCTCGGCCATCGCGCGGACGTGGTGGGGTGCGCAGCCGCAGCAGATGCCGAAGTAGTTGACTCCGAGCGCAGCCGCTGCCGTCGTGAACGCGCCCACCTCGTAGCGGGTGGCCAGGAACGGGTCTAGCGCGGTCGGGAATGGCCGCCCGTTCGGGGGCAGTTCGTGGTCTGGGTCGGTGAGCGATTGGAACGTCGGCTCGGCTTCTGTCGTACGGTACGGCACCGGCAAGGCGGCGATGTAGCCGTCGCACGCGGCGCGGATTTCACCGAGTAGCGGCAGCATGGTGGCGAGCCCGCGGATGCAGTTCAGCCCGACCACGTCGGCCCCGGCGTCTTGCAGGCGACGGCAGGTCTCGCCGATCGGGTCGCCTCCGCGGACGACGGGCTGGCGGTGGATGGTGAGCGTGACGACCGCATCGAGGCCGTGCGCCTTGATTGCTTCCAGCGCCAGCAACGCCTCGCCCGGATAGTCGATGGTCTCGGCGATCACGAAGTCGACGCCCGCCTCGGCGGCCCACCCGACCTGCTCGGCGAACATGGCGCGGACGGCCTCATGCGTCGCGGGATCGTCCGGTTCGTAGACGTTGGTGTTGCAGATATTGCCGGCCACCAGGGAGTCGTGCTCGGCGCCGACCTCCTTGGCGATACGCAGCGCCTGCCGGTTCAGCGGCTCGAGGTCGCCCTCGCGGCCGATCACCGCCAGCTTCTCGCGGTGGGCGTAGTAGGTGAAGGCCTCAACCACGTCCGATCCGGCGTGCACGTATTCCCGGTGCAGCCCGGCGACCATATCGGGCTCCTCGAGCACCACCTCCGGTACGAACGCCCCGGCCTGCAGGTAGCCGCGCCGCTCGAACTCGAACAGATACCCCTCGGCGCAGATCACCGGTCCGGCGGCGAGCCGATCGAGAAGCTTACCCATTGCACGACACCTCCAGGGTCTATAGTCGGAACGACTGTACCGGGAAAAGTTAGACGCAGGGATGCCTCGATGAAATCTTCCGCGCAGGTGGTCGTCATCGGCGGTGGCGTGGTGGGCGCCTCGGTCCTGTTCCACCTCACCGAGCTGGGCTGGACCGATGTCGTGCTCGTCGAGCGCACGGAGCTCACCGCCGGCTCGACCTGGCACGCCGCGGGGGGCATGCACACCCTCAACGGTGACCCCAATGTCGCGAAGCTGCAGCAGTACACCGTCGGGCTGTACCGCGAGATCGAGCAGCGCTCCGGCCAGAACTGCGGCATCCACATGAATGGCGGACTGACGCTGGCCGGCGACCGGGAGCGGATGGACTGGCTGCGGATGGCCCAGGCCCGCGGCCGCTACCTCGGCATGGATATGGAGATCATCTCGCCGGCCGAGGCCAAGCGGATGTTCCCGTTGCTGGAGGAGCAGTACTTCATCGGCGCGCTCTTCGACCGGGCCGAGGGCCACGTCGACCCGACCGGGGTCACCCGGGCCTACGCCAGCTGCGCGCGGCAGGCCGGCGCCGAGATCTACCAGCACACCTGGGTGAGCGACCTCCGTCAGCGCCCCGACGGCACGTGGGACGTCATCACCGACTCCGGGGAGATCCACGCCGAGCACATCGTCAACGCCGGCGGGCTGTGGGCCCGTGAGGTGGGCCGGATGATCGGCCTGGAGCTGCCCGTGCTCGCGATGGAGCACATGTACCTGATCACCGAAGACATGCCTGAGGTGGCCGAGTACAACGCGGCCACCGGACACGAGCTGCCGATGGGCATGGACTTCGACGGTGAGCTCTACATCCGCCAGGAGGGCGGCGGGATGCTGCTCGGCACGTACGAGCAGGCGTGCGTGCCCTGGTCTCCCCGGCAGACGCCGTGGACCTTCGACCGGCAGTTGCTGGCTCCCGATCTCGACCGGATCGCCCCGTCGCTGGAGATCGCGTTCAAGCATTATCCGGCGCTGGCTGACGCGGGGATCAAGACGGTGATCAATGGGCCGTTCACCTTCGCGCCGGACGGCAATCCGCTGGTCGGACCGGTGCCCGGCGTGCGCAACTGCTGGATGGCCTGCGCGGTGATGGCCGGCTTTTCGCAGGGCGGCGGGGTTGGCCTCACCCTCGCGCGCTGGATGGTCGACGGCGATCCGGGTGAAGACATCTGGGCCATGGACGTGGCCCGCTTCGGCAACTGGGCGAGCCTCGCCTACACCAACGCCAAGGTGCGGGAGAACTACAGCCGCCGGTTCCGTATCACCTTCCCTAACGAGGAACTCCCGGCCGGCCGGCCCCTGCACACCACGCCCGTCTACGACCGGCTCACCGCCCACAACGCGGTCTGGGGCGCGGGCTTCGGGCTCGAGCATCCGCTGTGGTTCCAGCGGCCGGGGTCCGAGCCGCGCGAGGACGTGACGTTCCGCCGCTCCAACGCCTTCCCGGTCGTCGCCGACGAATGCACCACGGTGCGCGAACGCGTCGGACTCACCGAGTGCTCCAACTTCGCCAAGTACCGCGTGACCGGGGCCGGCAGCGCCGACTGGCTGCAGGGGCTGTTCACCAACCGGCTGCCGCGAGTCGGCCGGATCAACCTCACCGCCGCCCTGGATCCGGGCGGTCACATCGTCGGGGAGTTCTCCGTGGCGCGGGTCGGTCCCGACGATTTCTTCCTGTTCGGTTCGCAGATCGCCGAAGCGCATCACTCGCGCTGGTTCCTGGGCCATCTCGCCGATGGCGTGCGGTTCGACGTGCTGGCCTTGTCCCTGGTGGGCCTCTCGCTGGCTGGCCCGGGCGCCCGCGACGTGCTGCAATCGGTCACCGACGTTTCCCTGGCCACCGAGGATTACCCGTTCATGACGTTCCGCCGGATCGACGTCGGGATGATCCCCGCCTACGTCGGCCGGATGACCTACACCGGGGATCTGGGCTACGAGATCTGGGTCGCACCGGAGTACCAGCGAGCACTGTTCGACCTGCTGTGGCAGGCCGGGCAGCCGTACGGCATCGGCCTGTTCGGGTTCCGGGCGTTGATGTCGCTGCGCATGGAGAAGATGTTCGGCACGTGGGCGCGCGAGTACCGTCCGATCTACACGCCGGTGGAGGCGCAGATGCGATCGCTCAAGCTCGATCATGACTTCATCGGCCGCGCCGCCGTGGAGGCGGAGCTGGCGCGCGGCCCGGCGCGAACGCTCGGCTACTTCGACATCACCCCCGATCCGGGGGAACCGGCTGACGTCCTCGGCGACGAGCCGATCTGGCACGACGGGGCGGTGGTGGGCTGGGTGACGTCCGGCGCGTATGCCCACTACAGCCGCCGCTCGCTGGCGTTCGGCTACGTGCCGAGCGAGCTCGCGGTGCCCGGCGCGACGTTCGAGGTGGAGATCATCGGCCAGCGCCGTCCGGCGAGACTGCTCCCCGAACCGGTGCTCGACCCGGCGGGCCAGCGCATGCGCGCCTAACGGGACGACACTGATGGGACGCCATCCCGACCTCGAACGACGGGCCGAGCTGCTGGACGAGGTGGTCGGCTACCTCGGCCGGAACGGCGTCGCCGGAGTGTCGCTGCGGCCCGTGGCCCGCGCACTCGGGGTGTCGGTCAACGCGCTGGTGCATCACTTCGGCAGCAAGGACGAACTGGTGGTCGCCGCGTTGCGGCGGGCCGCTGAGATCCAGCGAGGAGTCGAAGGGCGGTGGCGGCGGCAGAAGCCGCAGATGTCCACGGCGGACCTGCAGCGGCACTGGTGGCGGTGGATCAACCGCAGCCCGGAGCACTTGGCGCTGGTGCGACTGGGTCTGGAGGCCGCCACGCTGGACGCCACGGTCAGCGGTCTGCCCGGTGATGTGCGTGCGGAGCAGATCTCGTTCTGGCGCGAGGACATCGCCGCCGGCCTGATCGCTGACGGCATCAAGCCGGAGGACGCCGAACGCGAGGCATCGCTGGTCAAGGCGACGTTCACCGGCCTGGTGCTTGACCTGCTGGCCACCGGTCACCGCAAGCGGCTCACCGAGGCGCTTGAATGCACCCTGCGTCGCCTCGACGACCTGACGCAGACGGCCCCGTGAGGGTGTAGCGGGTGGTCACGCGTAGGGGGTGAGGATCTCCATGAGGTGCCCCTCGGGGTCGCGGAAGTAGGTGCCGCGGCGGCCCCGGCTCTGGTAGATCTGGCCGATCTGCCGGCAGGCGGGGTCGGCGTAGTGGGAGACGCCCTGCTGCTGGATGCGGGCAAAGGCGGCGTCGAAGTCCTCCTCGGTGACCAGGAAGGCGTAGTGGTGGGGCTCGAAAAACTCTGACCGGTCGTAGTCCAGGGTGACCCCGTTGGCCAGCGTGATGGGCGTGAAGTGCGCCACCGGCGGGTCGACCTCCAGGCCCAGGAGGCCGGCCAGGAACTGCGCCGAGACCTCCGGGTCGCGCGCGGGGACGATGGTGTGGTTCAGCTCGATGGTCATCGTGACTCCTCTCGCTCAGATGGGCGTCATGGCTATAGGTTACATAGGTTAGACGTCTAATGATTAGATATCAAACACTTAGATCTCGATATCTACTGGTAGGATGTGGGCGTGGCAGAAGCGTTCCGCGTCCCGATCGGGCTGCGGCTTAACCAGGTGGCCCGGACGGTCGGCCGCGCGTTTGACGATGCCCTCGACGAGGCGGGCGGATCGCTGCCGACCTGGCTGATCCTGCTGAACCTGAAGATCCGCAAGCCCGCCAACCAGCGCGAGCTGGCCGAGGCGGTAGGAGTCCGCGAGGCCACGCTGACGCACCACCTCAACGCGCTGGACGCCCGCGGGCTGATCACCCGGACGCGGGACCCGGCCAACCGCCGGATCCATGTGGTCGAGCTGACCGACGCCGGCGAGGCCGCGTTCACCCGGCTGCAGCAGGCGGCCGCCGCCTTCGACGCCCGGCTCCGGGCGGGGCTGTCCGAGCCCGATCTTGACCGCCTCGGCGACCTGCTCGGCCGGCTGGCCGCCAACGCGGGCGGCGCCGAAGCGAACGACGCCCCGCCCTGGGCCGGCCTCGCGGAGCCGGGCCAGCCGGGGTAGGGGTCGCCTGGCCGGTTAGGGGCGCAGCGGGCGGCCTCGCGGTTAGCGGGCGTAGTGGGCGGCCCCGCCGCTAGCGGGCGTAGTGGGCGGCCTCGCGGTTAGCGGTAGTGGGCGGCCCCGGCGTTAGCGGGCGTAGTGGGCGGCCTCGCGGTTAGCGGGCGTAGCGGGTTACGGCGGCTTGGTCGATCTGGGCGCCCAGGCCCGGGGCGTCGGGGACGGCCAGGAAGCCTTCGGGGTCGATGCGGAGGGGGTCGGTCAGGAAGAAGTCGCGGCGTTCGGGGGTCCAGCCGGGGGGGTCGTACGGGAACTCTAGGTAGGGGCCGCCGCCGACACCGGCCGCCACGTGCAGGTTGGCCAGGAGGCCGAGGCCGTTGGTCCAGGTGTGCGGGGTGAACCAGCGGTGGCGCAGCAGGGCCAGCTCGCCGAGGGTCCGGGCGCGGAGCAGGCCGACCGAGAGGACCACGTCGGGCTGGAGGACGTCGAGCGCGCCGGCGTCCAGCGCGGCGAGGAGCTCGGCGGGGGTCCTGGCCATCTCGCCGCCCGCCACCCTGATCTGGGCGCGCAGCGCGCGCATGCCGTCCAGGTCGCCGGCGGGCAGGGGTTCTTCCAGCCAGAGGATGCCGAGGTCGGCCAGCTCGGCGGCGATGCGGCGGACCGCCGCCAGGTCCAGCGACGGGGTGAGGTCACCGGGCATCCGCCACCACTGGTTGAGGTCGGCCATCAGGGCGATGTCGTCGCCGACGGCCTGCCTGGTGGCCCGGATGGCCGCGAGGGAGGAACCAACGGCCGTTCGGTCAATTCTGATTTTCATCGCGCGGAAGCCGGCGGCCTTTGCTGCCACCGCGGCGTCGGCGCGGGCAGGCGCGGTGCTGGCTTGGCCGAACGAGGCGTAGGCGGGCAGGCGGCGGGTGGCGCCGCCGAGCAGGACGCTGGCGGGCTGCCCGGTCACCTGGCCGAGGATGTCCCACAGCGCGGCCTCGAGCGGCCAGTAGCGGCCGGCGTGGAAGCCGATCGTCTCGATGGTCCGGACGTGGTCGGCGATGGCTAGCGGATCGCGGCCGGTGAACAGGGGCTCGAACGGCTCGAAGCCGTCCATCGTGTCGCCGGAGCCGTACCCGGTGACGCCCTCGTCGGTCTCCACCCGGACCAGGGTGGCGTCGAAGTGGCGGCGCGGCGCGGGGTCCCAGGCCGCGTGGAACGGGGGGTCGAGCGGCAGGCGCATCCGGTCCAGCCGGATGGCCGTGATCTTCACTCCGGGGTGAAGAACGGGTTCGACGGGGTGTCTTTCGCGGCCAGGACGTCGGCGACCTTCGGCGTGCCCTGGACGCCGGCCTGCAGGGCGTTGCGGGTCGCGGCGCGGTTGTTCCGGTACACCAGCCCGGCGTTCCTGGCGTTGGGGTTCACCCAGACGGCGGCGATGAGGACCAGGTCCTCGGCTTCCTGCTCGCTGATGATGCCCTCGGCGACCGCGTCGGCGACACCGCCGGCCACGCCGGCCTGGGCGGCACCCCAGGTCAGGTTGGCGTGGGCGTCGTCGAGGACCGGCGCCTTGTTCACGAACAGGGTCAGCGGCTTGACCGGGAGGCTGGGGCGCAGCACGGTGACGAACGGGATGTGGCCCTGGCGCGGCGTGGCCAGCGCGGTCGCCCAGGCCGTGCCGACGGGGCCGTCGCGGTCCCCGAGCACGGTGTTGACGTGGGCCGCCTCGGCGCCCTCGCCCACGAAGCTTTCGCCGATGAACACGTGTGATGTCCCTCTGTGGTCCTGCATGTGGGCATGCTACCTGCGGCTCAGACCGCCGGGACCGGCCGCTTCGGGTGGTCGAGCGGGGCCAGGAGGCCGCGGGTGACCAGCTCGACGACGGGCTCCAGGTCGGCGGGCAGGGTGTCGTCGGCGCGGGTGAACGGGACCAGGTTCCTGATCATGCGGTACGCCTGGGCGGTGCCGTCGCCGAGCCGGCCCGGCGCGCGCAGGTCAACGGCCTGGGCGGCGACGACCAGCTCGATCGCCGCGACCCGCGCGGACAGGTTGATCATGTCGGCGAGGCGGCGCGCCGACAGCGGCGCCATCGTGGCGCGGTCCTCGATGCCGTCGCCCTTCACCGAGCTGGCCAGCTCGTAGGAGACCGGGTGGGCCAGCGTGCGCGCCTCCACGGTGATGGCCTGGCCGGCCACGGCCAGCTCGGACAGCGCGTCGTCGGGTGAGCCCGCGACCTGGGCCAGGCCGGCGGGCAGGCCGGAGAACGGGGCCTGGAGCAGCTTGACCGCGCGCTCGTTCGCGCTGGTCACCACCGGGGCGAGCGCGATCCTGGCGAAGTCGAGCGCGGCGGCCAGCGGGCCGATGTCGAAGTTCCCGACCGAGACGATCCGGCGTTCGGCCAGCACGACCACCGGGTTGGACTGGGAGGAGTTGAGCTCGACGTGGAGGATGTTTGTGGCGTAGCGGAGCGCGTCGCGGGCCGCGCCGTTGATGTGCGGGAGGCAGCGGAAGGTCAGCGGGTCCTGGAGGTACCTGGCCGCGCCGGGCTGCCACAGGTAGCTGCCCTCGAGCAGGGCCCGCAGGTTCTGCAGCGGTGGCGGCCAGCCCGGGGAACGGGCGGGTCTGCTCGATGACGGGGTGCAGGCAGGTCAGGTTGGCGCCGAACGCCTCCAGGTCCAGCGCGCCCGCGACGTCGAATGAGTCCATCAGGGTCTGCGCGTCGGCCAGCGCGATGCAGGCCCAGGCCGTGGTGAAGGCGTTGCTGCTGACCAGGGCGAGCCCCTCGTTCTCGGCGATCTCGAAGCCGCTGCGGGTGATCAGCCCGTGCGCGAGGTCGGCCATCGGGCCGAGGTCGCCCTGCCCGACCGAGCCGAGCCTGCGGACCGGCGGCGCGAAGCCCTCGTTCAGCAGCGTGACGATCATCTCGGCGAGCTCGGGGCGGACCCCGGTTACGCCCTTGGCGTAGCTGTTGGCCAGGCAGACCATCGCGCCGCGGACCACATCGGGCGGCGCGGCGTCGCCCTGCGCCATCCGGTGGTTGAGGACGAGGCGGTGGTTGAAGCGACGGCGTTCGGCGGGGTCGAGGAGGAAGGACTTGCGCTCGGCCACGCCGGTGGTCAGGCCGTAGACCGGCTCGCCCTTCGTTAGTACCTCCTGCACCACCTGTCGCGCCTGACTCATGGCCTCGATTGCGTCCGTCGCGATGGCCACCGGTTCGCCATCCCGGGCCACCGCAAGCACCTGCGTAACAGTCAGGTCACTTCCGTTGAGCATGATCGTCATTGATTGCTCACCCATCTATAACTGAGCTAGGCTGTGCCGCTCTGGAACGTTCCGCATCAGGCGGCCCGGCATTCAAGGAGGCCAGCAATGGCAACGTTCCTGCTGCGGCGCCTAGGGCTGATGGTCATCACCCTGTGGATCCTGAGCCTGATCGTATTCTTCGCAGGCCAGATCCTCCCCGGTGATCCCGCGCGGGCGACGCTCGGCAATCTGGCCGCGCCCAGCGCCGTGCAGGCGCTCGACGCCCAGCTCGGGGTCAACCGGCCGCTGCTCACCCGGTACCTGTCGTGGATCGGCGGGCTGCTGCACGGCAATCTGGGCACCTCGTACGCCTACCGGACGGCGGTGGAGCCCTTCGTCCGGGCCGCGCTGATCAACTCGATCAAGCTGGCGGTGCTCGCCTTCGTGATCGTGGTGCCGCTGGCCATCATCGGCGGCGTGATCGCCGCGCTGTACGCGGGGCGCGGCGTGGACCGGGTCATCTCGGTGACCGGGCTGGCCCTGTCCACCGTCCCCGAGTTCGTGTCCGGCGTCGTGCTCATCGTGATCTTCGGCGTCGAGCTGAAGGTGCTGCCGGTCACCGCCTCGGCCGGCGCGAACGCCTCGGACTTCCAGCAGTTCAGGCACCTGATATTGCCGGCTATACCGCTCGTTTTGGTTCTGTTCGGGTACATTGCCCGTATGGCCAGGGCGGGGACCATCGAGGCGCTCAACTCTGACTACACGCGCACCGCGATCCTGAAGGGGCTGCCGCGGGCGACGGTGATCCGCCGGCACGTGCTGCGGAACTCGCTGCTGCCGACCATCACCGTGATCGCGACCCAGACCGGGTACCTGATCGGCGGGCTGGTGGTGGTGGAGACGCTGTTCAACTACCAGGGGCTCGGGAACCTGATCTACAAGGCCGCGATCGCCAAGGACTTCCCGATGCTCGAGGCCGGGATCCTGATCATCGGCGTGGTCTACGTGCTGGCCACGCTCATCGCGGACCTGCTGCTGACGTATGCTGAACCCGCGGCTGCGGATCGGGGGTGCCGAATGAGCGGCCTGCTCCAGCCGCCGGCCGGACCGGACGGCGCGCGGCCCGTCGAGCCCGTTCAGCATCTGGGTCCCTGGGCATGACGACCGGGTACCTCGGGGCGACGGCCGCGGCGGCGGTGGCGGTCGCGGGCCGGGCCACGCCGGCCGCCTGGCGGCTGCTGCTGCGCAGGCCGACGTTCTACGTCGGCGCGGGCATCTTGCTGTTCTGGGTGGTCTGCGCCATCTTCGGGCACTTGTTCGCGCCGTACAGCCCGCTCGCGCAGCAGCTACTCCTCCCCAACGCCGCCCCGTCCGCGGCGCACTGGTTCGGCACCGACCCGCTCGGCCGGGACGTGCTGTCCCGGGTCATCACCGGCGTCCAGGGACATCCTGATCATCACGCCGCTGGCCACCGTCCTCGGCACCGTCCTCGGCACCATCCTCGGCCTGGCCATGGGCTATTTCGGCGGCGCCTTCGACCTCATCGCCGGGCGGATCGTGGAGGCCTTCCTCGCGCTGCCCATCGTGATCATCGCCTTCCTGTTCGTCGTCGCCGCTGGGCCCGTCCACGGGGACGCTGATCATCGTCATCGGCCTGGTCTTCACGCCGCTGATCGCGCGCACGGTCCGGGCGGCGGCGCTGGTCGAGCGGCAGCAGGATTACGTGTCCGCGTCCCGGCTGTTCGGCGAGAGCCCGGTCCGGGTCATGTTCGGCGAGATCCTGCCGAACGTCATGCCGGCCATCCTGGTCGAGTTCACGGTCCGGCTGGGCTACGCGATCTTCGCCATCGCCACGCTGTCCTTCCTCGGCTTCGGCATCCAGCCGCCCACCCCCGACTGGGGCGCGGACATCTCGGCCAACTACATCAACCTGCTGCCCGGCTACTGGTGGCAGACGCTGTTCCCGGCGCTCGCCATCGCCTCGCTGGTGATCGCCGTCATCTTGATCGCGGACTCGATTGAGCAGGTGCTCGCCTCATGACCGCCGACTCCGCGCCTTCGGTCGACCCGGCCGCTCCCGCTGCTCCGGCGCAGGCCCTGTCCGTGACGAACCTGGACGTCACCTACAAGGTCCGGGGCCAGGACCGCCTCGCGCTGCGGGACGTGACGTTCTCGATCGCGCGCGGCGAGTCCTACGGGCTGGTGGGCGAGTCCGGCTCCGGCAAGTCCACGGTCGCGCTCGCGCTGGTGCGTTACCTGCCCAGCAACGGCCGGGTGAGCGGCGGGACGGTCAGCATCAACGGGCTCGACCCGCTCTCGATGGGCCGGGCGGCGCTGCGGGACCTGCGGGCCCGCACCGTCTCGATGGTGTACCAGGAGCCGGGGCGGGCGCTCAACCCGTCGATCCGGGTGGGCCGGCAGATCGCCGAGGTGTTCTCGATCGCCGGCCAGTCCCACGACGAGGCGACGGCCTCGGCCGAGGAGATGCTGCGCAAGGTGCAGATATCGGACCCGGCCCGGGTCATGCAGCGGTACCCGCACGAGCTGTCGGGCGGGATGGCGCAGCGGGCGGTCATCGCGATGGCGCTGGCCCGCTCGCCGTCGCTGCTGATCCTGGACGAGCCGACCACCGCGCTGGACGCCACCGTCGAGGCCGAGGTGCTCGACCTGGTCGCGGCCCTGCGCCAGGAGTTCGACACCACGGTGCTGTTCATCAGCCACAACCTGGCGGTGATCGCCAAGATGTGCGACCGGGTTGGCGTGCTGTACGCGGGCCAGTTGCTCGAGCAGGGACCTGCGCGCGCGGTGTTCGAGAACCCCCGGCACCCGTACACGGTCGGGCTGCTGCGCTGCATCCCGCGGCGCGGGCAGCGCAAGGACAGCGACCGGCTGGACACGATCCCCGGCTTCCTGCCGACGCCCGGTTCCTCGATAACCGGGTGCATATTCGCGCCGCGGTGCGCGCTGGTCCAGGATCGCTGCCGGACTACGGACCCGCCGTTCTTCCTGGTCGACGCCACCCGCACCTCGCGCTGCTTCTTCCACGAGCAGGCCCCGGACCTGCCCCGCGCCACCCCGGCCGCGATCCCCGAGCTCGCGGGCCACGGGAGCGACGGAGCCGACGGGGCGCTCGTGGTGATGGCGGGGCTGTCGAAGACCTTCGGGGGCAGCGTCCGGGCCCTGGCCGGGGTGGACCTGGCCATCGAGCGGGGCGAGACGCTCGGGCTGGTGGGCGAGTCGGGCAGCGGCAAGACCACGCTGGCGCGCGTCCTGCTGGGGCTCACCAAGCCGGATGCGGGCTCGGCCGTCACGATGCACGGCAAGCCGCTGAGCCCGGACGCGCGGCGGCGGCCGCGGGACGGTCCTGCGCACGCTGCAGATCGTGTTCCAGAACCCGGACTCCGCGCTCAACCGGCGCCATTCGGTGCGGGCCCTGATCAGCCGCCCGCTGGCCCAGCTGGCCGGGCTCTCGGGCAAGGCCCTGCGGGACCGGCTGGAGGAACTGATCGCCTCGGTGCGGCTGGAGGACCGGCACCTGGCGCTGCGCCCGAGCCAGCTCTCCGGCGGGCTCAAGCAGCGGGTCGCGATCGCGCGGGCCTTCGGCCCCGGGCCGGAAGTGGTGGTCTGCGACGAACCCACGTCCGCGCTCGACGTCTCGGTCCAGGCGGCCATCCTCAACCTGCTCGCGGACCTGCAGCAGACCGAGCGGGCCACCTACCTGTTCATCTCCCACGACCTGGGCCTGGTCAGGTACCTGTCGGACCGCATCGTGGTGCTGTACCTCGGGAGGGTGATGGAGGTCGGGCCCGCCGAGACCGTCTTCGCCGGCCCGCACCACCCGTACACCGAGGCGCTGTTCTCCGCCGTGCCGTCGCTCGACGGCGAACGGCCCGACCGGATCAAGCTGACCGGCGAGATCCCGTCCGCGGCCAACCCGCCGAGCGGCTGCGTGTTCCACACCCGATGCCCCCGCAAGCTGACGACCGGCGAGTGCGAGTCCACCGAACCACCGTTGCACGAGGACGAGCCTGGCCACCAGATCCGCTGTCACATCCCGCTCGCCGAACTGCGAGAACTCCAGCGCAGCCAATCCGTCCCATCCCAGGGAGGTTCCTTAGTGACAAGGAATATCGACCACCGCCGGCTCGGGCGACTGCGCCAGGACCAGGGTGAGCTCGCTAACCACGTCATTGACGAGTTCGCCGCGGGACGGCTGTCCCGCCGCGACTTCATCCGCCGCGCCACCGTCGTCGGCATATCCGTCCCGGTGCTCGGGTCGATCCTCGAGGCGTGCGGCAGCAGTTCCTCGAGCTCGTCGAGTTCGTCGAGCTCGACGTCGACCGGCGCCGCGTCCTCCCCCGCCGGTGCGGGCGGGGCGACGATCAGGGTCGGCATCACCACGCCGGCCGCGGCGATCAACCCGATTACCGTCGCCGACCAGGGCGGGCTCGACATGCTCGCGCAGACCGGCGAGTACCTGTGCCTGTCGGACCAGACGCTGACCCTCAAGCCGGTGCTGGCGACGAGCTGGTCGCCGAACTCCACGGCCAGCGTCTGGACGTTCAAGATCCGCCAGGGCGTCAAGTTCCACAACGGCGCCCCGCTGACCGCCGACGACGTGGTGTACAGCATCAAGCTGTACGCCGGTCCGGGGTCGGCCGCCCTGTCCGCGTTCGCCGGCGTGCTCAAGCCGGCCGGAATCCAGAAGGTCGACGACTTCACCGTCGCCTTCAACCTGGAGGCCCCGAACGGGAACTTCCCCTACCTGGTCTCCTCGGACAACTACAACACGATCATCATCCCGAACAACTTCGCGCCGACGCAGTGGCAGAGCTCGTTCGTCGGGACCGGGCCGTTCGTGCTGGGCTCGTACACGCCGAAGGTGGGCGCCACCTTCACCCGCAACGAGTCGTACTGGGGCACCAAGGCGCTGCCCTCGGCGACCCAGTTCACCTTCTACGACACCCAGCCCCCGTCGATCCTCGCGCTGACCGGCGGGACGATCGACGTCCTCGGGCAGTTCTCGGTGTCCGGCGGCGAGGCGCTGCTGGCCGGCGGGTACAACGTCATCAAGCTGAACTCCAGCGCG
This sequence comes from uncultured Actinomycetes bacterium, assembly GCA_963795795.1. Lineage (GTDB taxonomy): Bacteria > Actinomycetota > Actinomycetes > Streptosporangiales > Streptosporangiaceae > Palsa-504. The sequence goes on from CAWCJS010000024.1 coordinate 396,922, forward strand.
CACCGCGAGCTGTCGATGCGCTGCGACCAGCCGCCGTTCACCGACCCGCGGGTCCGCCAGGCGGTCGCGCTGACGCTGAACCGGCCGGAGATCGTCAGCGCGCTGTTCAAGGGCCTGGCCGTGGTCGGCAACGACAGCCCGTTCGCGCCCATCTTCCCCTCCACGGACACCAGCGTCCCGCAGCGCGTGCAGAACATCGCCATGGCCAAGTCGCTGCTGGCCGCGGCCGGGCACCCGAACGGGTTCACCACCTCGCTGGCGACCGAGAACATCCAGGAGATCCCGGAGCTGGCGCAGATCGTGGCGCAGGCCGCGGCGCCCATCGGCGTGAACGATCAAGCTCAACATCGAACTGCAGTCCAAGTACTACGGCAACTTCGAGTTCGGGGGTTCGGACTGGCTCGACGCCACGATGAGCCTGGTCGACTACGGGCACCGCGGCGTGCCGAACGTGTTCCTGACCGCCCCGCTCGAGACGACCAACTCGAAGACCGGCACCGGCCCGTGGAACGCCGCCCACTTCGCCAACTCGCAGTACGACAGCCTGGTGGCCCAGTACATCGCGGCGCCGGACATCTCCTCCCAGCGCACCGTCGCCGGGAAGATCGAGCAGCTGCTGCTGAACGAGACGCCGATCATCTTCCCGTACTTCTACAACTACCTGACGGCCACGGCCATGGGCGTGAGCGGCGTCTACCCGACCGCGATCGGGCACATCTTCCTGTACAACGCCACGAAGAGCTAGGGCGTCAGCTGGCGCGGGCCCGGGGTGCGGGCCCGCGCCAGCCCGGTAACTGGCCGGGTGTACATTGCGCCGGGGCCGTGAGCGCCACCCCGGCGCGGCCCCGGAGGGGAAGGCAGCCCGGATGACGAGCGACCAGGGATCGCGGGCTGACGCCCACGGCCACAGCCATGGCCATGGGTCCGGGTACGGGCACCACCACCGGGACGTGTCGGGCGGTTGGCTGCGCCCGGCCGTGTTCGGGGCCATGGACGGGCTGGTGACCAACGTGTCGCTGATCGCCGGGGTCGGCGGCGGCGGCGGGTCCGCGCACACCATCGTCCTGACCGGCCTGGCGGGCCTGGCCGCGGGCGCCTTCTCCATGGCGGCCGGAGAGTTCGTGTCGGTCTCCTCCCAGAACGAGCTCGTCCAGTCCGAGGTCAACAAGGAGCGGCACGAGCTCGAGCACAACGCCGCTTTTGAGCAGGCCGAGCTGGCCGGCATGCTCCGCGCCCGCGGCGTGAGCGCCGCCACCGCGCGGCAGGCCGCCGCGGAGATCTCCGCGGACCCGGACAAGGCGCTGTCCGTCCACGTGCTCGAGGAACTAGGCGTCAACCCCGGCGAGCTGCCGTCACCCGTGGTGGCGGCCGGCGCGTCGCTGGCCGCCTTCGCCGTCGGGGCGCTGATCCCGCTGCTCCCCTACCTGGTGGGCCTGCACCTGCTGTGGGCGACGCTGGGGCTGGGCGCGGTCGCCGCGGTCGCGGGCGGCGGCGTGGTGGCCCGGATGACCGACCGGCCGTTCTGGCGCGGGGCGCTGCGGCAGCTGCTCCTAGGCGCGTGCGCCGCCGGGATCACCTACCTGATCGGCATCGGTGTCGGGCACGTTACTGGGTAGTCCGGCCGTGCTGGAGCCAGCCTTCCATGTCCGCCGGCCGGGGGGCGCCGGGCCGATCTGGCGGCGTGAACTGGCCCGCCAGGGCCGGGTTGGCGAGCAACTCGCCGGCCACGGGCACGCCTAGCTGCAGCACCAGCCAGATCCTGGCCGGGTCGGACAGCAGCCGCGGTTCGGCCAGCGGGTCGCCGTCGACGATGATCAGGTCGGCGAGCAGGCCCGGCTCGACGGTCCCGAGGTGCTCGCCGAGCCCGAGCGCCTGCGCCGCGGTCTTCGTCGCGGCCACTAGGGCCTGCGCCGGGGTGAGGCCGTGGTGGATCATCCGCTGGATCTCCAGCCCGGCGGCCAGGCTCGTGTCGCTGCCGAGCGCGATCTTGACGCCCGCGTCCCGGGCGGCCCGCATGCTGGCCGCTCCCTCCCTCAGGTTCCGCTCGGCCAGTTCCACCAGGACGGGCGGCATGTCGGGCTCGGCGTCGGCGTGCGCCGGGTCGATGACCTCCGAACCGAGGCCGGCCATCCAGTAATAGCCCGACAGGGTGGGCACCAGCACCTGCCCCGCGGCGGCCATGGCGTCGAGCAGGTCCGGGCGCGAGTGCAGGTACATGCCGTGCTCGACGGTGTCGACGCCGTGCCTGATCGCGGCCGCGCAGCCGTCCACGCCCTCGGCGTGGGCGGAGACGCGGTAGCCCAGCCGGTGCGCCTCGTCGGTGATCGCGGCCATCTCCGGGTCGGTGAGCTGGAGCGGGTCCGGATCCTCCAGCTCGTTGGAGCGGGCGCCGGTGGTCATCATCTTGACGAAGTCCGCGCCCCAGCGGATCTGCTCCCGCACGGCCCGGCGCACGTCGTCCTCGCCGTCGGCCTCCCGGTACATGTCGCCGTAGAAGCGCCCGCCCGGCGCCGTGGCGGAGATGATCTTCCCGCAGGTCAGCAGCCGGGGACCGCGGAACGCGCCGTACCGCATGGCTTGCCTGGCCTCCTGCGGCATCAGCCCCTGCGAGCCGGTCACCCGGATGGTGGTCACGCCGAGGCGCAGGTAATCGCGGAGCTCGGCCTGGAAGAAGTGCGCGGTGACCCCGGGCAGCGGCTCCTCGGCGCCCTTATCCACGCTCGGGACCGAGCCCGACGCGTGCGTATGGGCGTCGGTCAGCCCGGGCATGAGGACCCGCCCGCCCACGTCGATCGCGCGGGCGCCCTCGGGGCACGGCTCCGCCGCGTCGGCGACCCGGCGGATCACCCCGTCCTCGACCAGGACCGCCGCGTGCTCCCGCAGCGGGGCCCCGGTCCCGTCAAATAGCCGGGCTCCGGTCAGCCAGAGCCGCCCCTGCCCTGCGGCCGGAGCCGCGATCAGCGCCGGGAACCTATGTGCCATCGCGAACCACCTCCATCCGCGGGCAACGATAGCCACCGACGGCAACACCCCTCACGCGGCGTCCCCTGTATCGCGTGAGGGGTGTTACGGAGTGCGGCGATTACGGGACCGTGTAGGCCACCAGCTGCGGGTCGCCGCCGCCCGTGGCCGTCTTGGGGCCGCCCGCCGGGAACCAGGATCGGTGTTGCCGAACACGGCGATCGGCGCGTTGGTCGAGGTGGGCAGCTGGTGCTGGTAGACGATCGCGCCCGTGGTGCGGTCGAGGGCCATCAGGGTGCCGTTGTAGAGGGTGGTGAAGACCAGGTCGTTCGAGACCGTGGCCGCGCCGAGCGGGAGCGTGGAGACCTTGGTGTCCCATTCGACCTGGCCGGTGGCCAGGCTGAGCGCCTCGATCTCCCCGGTCTGGCCACCGCTGGCCTTGTTGCCGAGGACCCCGCTCGGGCCGGTATAGGTGACCGCGACGTCGTTGGTGGCCACGTAGACGCTCCCGTCCGCCACCGCCATGTTGGACAGGATGCCGCCCAGCGGTCCGGGCACGATCGTATACGGGTACTTGATCGTGAGCTGGTGCTGGAGCAGGAGCAGCGAGTCGTTGTCGTGTCCGTTGTGCGCGCCGACCGGCGTCTTCCACAGCAGGGCGCCGGTCTGCGCGTTCAGCGCGTAGACGATGCCCACCTTGCCGCTGGCGATGATCACGGGAACCCCGCCGATGGTCGTCGCGATCGGCGACGACTGCAGGTCATGGTCTACGAAGTCGTTCGGCACGGCCTGGTAGTACCAGCGCAGCTTTCCGGTCGCCGCGTCCAGGTTCACCGCGCTGTCGGTGTAGAGCTGCCGCGACGGGTGCGCGCTGGCCTCGCCGATGCTCTGGTAGGGGTTCCCGATGCCGAACGTCACCGAGCCGTCGGTCCCGACGAGCGGCGGCTCCCAGGCCCCGCCCGAGCCGACCCCGAGCGCCTGCACGCCCGGGCGCTCGCCGATGACCGTGTTGAACTTCCACAGCACGGCGCCGCTTGACGCGTTCAGCGCCATGAGCACCCCGCCGCCGGATCCCGAGCCGTAGGCGCTGGCCAGGTAGACCCGGCCGTCCGCGACCTGCGGCTGGATCTCGAACGCCCCCTGGCCGCTGTTCAGCAGGCTGCTGTCCACCCAGATCGTCTTGCCGGTCGCGGCGTTCAGCGCGAACGCCGAGGTCGGGGTCTCCCCATACACGGCGCCGTTCGCGACCGCCACCCCGTCCGGCCCCGGCCCGCTCGTCTCCGGGGCGTTGGCCAGGTAGTCCCACTTGAGCTTGCCCGTGGCGAGCGACAGTGCGTACACGTTGGCGTCCTGGTCCTGCAGGTACACGACGCCGTCCTGGACGACCGGCGGCGCGGTCAGCGCGCCGACCGTGGAGATGCCGGTCGGCAGGTTCAGGCCGGTCAGCTTGAAGGCCCAGGCCTCCCGCAGCCCCGACACGTTCGCCGCCGTGATCACCGAGCCCGGCGCCACTCTGGTGTTGGCCAGGTCGCCCTCCGGGTAGGGCCACGATCCGGTCGGCACCGCCGCCCCGTGGAAGGCCGTGCTGGTGGGGGTCGGGCTGCTACTGCTGCTGCAGGCGGTGGCCAGCAGGGTCATCGCGGCGAGCACGGTCAGCGGGACAAACAGACGGATCCCGGGGCGGGCACGCCCCGTCAGCTTCGCTCTCATCGGACTCCCCTGCCTCGTCATAAACTGATATCTAAATGCTAGACACATGAAATCAGTAAAGTCAAGCCGGCCCGGGCGGGCCGGGGCCGGGCACGCGGGGCCGGGCGGGGCGGGCGAACGCGGCTGCTGGAGTGGGGGCAGCCGGGCCGGAGGGGGCGGGCACCATGGCTGGCCTGAGCGGGCCGGGCGGGCCGCGTGTGGGGGTGGCGGGCGGCCCCGTATGATTTCACGGTGCTCGGTCACCTGCCTGCGGCGCGCGGCGCTGCCTCGCGTGATTCCGGCGGCGGGGCCAGGCCGTACCGGGAAAGTAACCCGTGGTAACCGGGGACGGCCCGCTCAGGATCGCCCTGCTCTCTTATCGCAGCAAGCCGCACTGCGGCGGCCAGGGGGTGTACGTCCGGCACCTGAGCCGGGAACTCGACGCGCTCGGGCACCGGGTCGAGGTGTTGTCCGGCCAGCCGTATCCCGACCTCGACCCGGGCCCGCGGCTGACCGAGGTGCCGAGCCTGGACCTGTACCGGGACCCCGACCCGTTCCGGACGCCGCGGCGGGGTGAGTACCGGGACTGGGCCGACGTGCTGGAGACGGTCATGATGTGGGGCGGGGCGTTCCCCGAGCCGCTGACGTTCAGCATCAGGGTGCGGCGCGCGCTGGCCGCCCGGGCCGGGGACTTCGACGTCGTCCACGACAACCAGGGTCTGGGCTACGGGATGCTGGGCCTCCGGCGGCTCGGGCTGCCGCTGGTGACCAGCATCCACCACCCGATCAGCGTGGACAAGCGCATCGACCTGGCCTCCCTCGGCCGGCTCGACCGGCTGTCCCGGCGACGCTGGTACGGGTTCGTCCGGATGCAGGCCAGGGTCGCGCGCCGGGTCGCCGGGCGGGGGCCGCTGATCACCGTGTCGGCCTCGGCCAAGCAGGACATCTGCCGCGACTTCCGCGTCCCGCCGGACCGCGTGCGCATCATCCCGCTGGGCGTCGACACGCGCGTGTTCCGGCCCCGGCAGGATGCACGCGTCCCGGGCCGGATCATCGCGGTGGCCAGCGCCGACTCGGCGATCAAGGGCGTGTCCACCCTGCTGCACGCGGTCGGCAAGCTCGTCACGGACCGGGACGTGCACCTGGTCATCGTCGGCAAGCCCTCCCCCGCCACCGAGAAGCTGGCCGCCGAGCTATCCCTCGCGGACCGGGTCAGGTTCACCCACGGCCTGGACGACGAGGCGTTCTCCGCGCTGCTGGCCAGCGCGGAGGTCGCGGTGGTGCCCTCGCTGTACGAGGGGTTCTCGCTGCCCGCGGTGGAGCACATGGCGTCGGGTACCCCGCTAGTGGCCAGCCGGTCCGGGGCCCTGCCCGAGGTGACCGGTGAGGCTGCCGCCCTGGTCACGCCTGCGGACGCCGAGGAACTCGCCGCCGTGCTCCGGCGGCTGCACGACAGCCCGGCCGAGCGCGCCGCGCTGGCCGAGCGCGCGCTGCGGCGGGTCGGTGAGCGGTTCGCCTGGCCCGCGGTGGCCCAGGCCACCGTGGCGCAGTACCGGGAGGCCCTGGTAGACCCGCCCGCCCCGCGGGAGCATCCGGGAACACTGCCGTGCTGACCGTCGATTTCCGCCGGTTCCCGATCCGGCCGGGCCAGCGCGTGCTGGACCTGGGCTGCGGGGGCGGGCGGCACGCGTTCGAGGTGTACCGGCGCGGCGCGGACGTCGTCGCGTTCGACCTGGACCCCACCGAACTCGAGCCCGTGAGCGGGATGTTCTGCGCGATGCGAGAGGCGGGCGAGGCCGACCTCCGGGCTGGCGCCACGGTCGTCTCGGGGGACGCCACCGCGATGCCGTTCGGCGACGGTACGTTCGACCGGGTGATCGCGGCCGAGGTGCTCGAGCACGTCCTCGACGACCAGCGCGCGATGAACGAACTCGCGCGGGTGCTGCGACCCGGCGGGCTGGCGGCGGTCACGGTGCCGAGCTGGCTGCCGGAACGGATCTGCTGGGCCCTGTCCACGGAATACCACGAGGTCCCCGGGGGGCACGTGCGCATCTATACGCGAGTCGAGCTGGAAGCCAAGCTGGCCCGGGCCGGGCTGACCGTCGGATGGCACCACCACGCGCACGGCCTGCACGCGCCGTACTGGTGGCTCAAGTGCGCGGTCGGCGTGCACAACGACAAGCACCCGCTGGCCAGCGCCTACCACCGGATGCTGGTCTGGGACATCATGCGCAAGCCGGCCGTCACCCGGCTGGCCGAGCAGGCCCTGAACCCCGTGGTCGGCAAGAGCCTCGTGGTGTACGCGGTTAAGGCCGGGCGGGGCGATGAGCATGGGTGAGGCCGCCCCGGTCAGCTCGCTGGCGCTGAGCGAGGACGACGTGCGCGAGACGGGCGAGTCGATCGCCCGGGTGCAGGAGCCCTCCGGGGCCATCCCGTGGCCGGACGGGCACGTCGACCCCTGGGATCACGTCGAGTGCGCGATGGCGCTGAGCGCGTGCGGGCTGCGCGGGCCGGCCCAGCGGGCCTACAGGTGGCTGCGTGACACGCAGCGCGCCGACGGGTCATGGCCTCGAGCCAGCACCGGCGGCACCGTGACCGACCCGGCGGCGGAGAGTCACCACGCCGCGTACGTCGCCGTGGGGGCCTGGCACGAGTACCTGGTGACCGGCGACGAGGGTCACGTCCTGACCATGTGGCCGGCGGTGCGCCGGGCGGTGGAGTGGGCGCTCGGGCTGCGCGGGCCGCGGGGCGAGGTGTTCTGGGAGCGTGACGCGGCCGGGGCGCCGGGCGCCTACGCCCTGCTGTCCGGGTGCTCGAGCATCCACCAGAGCCTGCGCTGCGCGGTGGCGCTGGCCAAGCTGGCCGACGACCCGCAGCCCGACTGGGAACTGGCGGCGGACCGGCTCGCGCGCCTGGTGGCGGCGCACCCGGAGGCGTTCGCGGACAAGAGCCGGTTCGCCATGGACTGGTACTACCCGGTCCTCGGCGGGGCGGTCCGGGGAGCCGAGGCGGCCAGGCGGCTGGCAGCCGGGTGGGACACGTTCGTGGTCCCCGGGCTCGGCGTCCGGTGCGTCAGCGATCAGCCGTGGGTGACCGGAGCCGAGACCTGCGAGCTTGCCCTGGCCCTGGACGCGTGCGGGATGACCGCGCAGGCGGCCGCGGTGTTCGCCACCGCGCAGCACCTGCGGCACCCGGACGGGTCCTACTGGACCGGCTGGCAGTACGCCAACCAGGCCCGCTTCCCGGCCGAGCGGTCGAGCTGGACCGCGGCCGCGGTGGTCCTGGCCGCCGACGCGCTGATGGGCTTGTCCGGCGGCGCGGGAGTCTTCCGCGACGTAGCAGATCAGGCCAGGACAGATCAGAGCAGATAAGACTAGGGGTTCTGGGGCGCGCGGGGTGCGGGGAACGGTAAGTCGGGGGTCCTTGCTAGACGCCTTGGCCGGTCCGTTCCAGAAGCCGGAGTGAGCCTTCGGCGCGGACCTCGGTGAACGCGCCGGAGGCTAGGGCCCGGCGGTAGATCAGGTAGGGGGGCCGGCCGCCGTCGGCGGGGTCCGGGAACACGTCGTGGATGGCCAGCGCGCCGCCGGGGGCGACCCATGGGGCCCAGCCCTCGTAGTCGGTGACGGCCGCCGCCTCGGTGTGGCCGCCGTCGATGAAGACCAGGCCGAGCGGGGTGGCCCACAGCCGGGCCACGTCGGCGGAGCGGCCCACCACGACGACCACGTGGTCCTCGAGCCCGGCCGCGGCCAGCGTGGCCCGCAGCCGCGGCAGCGTGTCGATCCGGCCGGTGCCCGGGTCGACCAGCGCCGGGTCGTGGTACTCCCAGCCCGGCTGGTGCTCCTCCGAGCCGCGGTGGTGGTCGACGGTGACCACGACCTGGCCGGCGGCGCTGGCCGCCGCCGCGAGGTAGATGGTGGACTTGCCGCAGTAGCTGCCGATCTCCAGGACCGGCCCGCGGGCCGCGTAGGCGGCGGCCGCGTCGAACAGGGCCCGGCCCTCGGCCGCGGGCATGAACCCGGTGGCCGCCTCGGCCGCTCGCACGAGCGCCGCATCCATGTGTCGTAGGCTCCCCGAAGTCAGGAATCCAGGTACGCAAGCACCGCGAGGACGCGCCGGTTGTCGTCGTCCGAGGGGGCCAGGTCCAGCTTGTCGAAGATCCCCGCCGCGTGCTTGCTTACCGACTTTTCCGTGATGAACAGCCGCTGCGCGATCGCGACGTTGGACCGCCCCTCGGCCATCAGCGCGAGGACCTCGCGTTCCCTGGGGGTCAGCCGGGCCACTGGCTCGTCGCGGGACCGCCGGCTCAGCAGCTTGGCGACTACTTCGGGGTCGAGCACGGTACCCCCGGCGGCCACGGTGCGGATGGCCGCGGTGAACGCCTCGTCGTTGAACACCCGGTCCTTGAGCAGGTAGCCGACGCCGCCCGCCTGGTCGGCCAGCAGCTCGCGGGCGTAGAGCTGCTCCACGTACTGGGAGAGGACCAGCACCGGCAGACCGGGGACCTGGGCACGGGCCTGCAGGGCCGCGCGCAGCCCGTCGTCGGTATGCGTGGGCGGCAGCCGCACGTCCACGATGCCCACGTCGGGGCGCTGCTCGACCAGCGCCTCGAGCAGTTCCGGGGCGCTGGCCACCGCGGCGGCGATCTCGAAGCCGTGCGCGGAAAGCAGCCGGACCAGGCCCTCCCTTAGGAGGTAGAGGTCTTCGGCGATGACAATGCGCACGGCACCTCGATGACGACGATGGTCGGACCGCCCGGCGGGCTGCTTACGGCCAGGATGCCATCGAACGCCGCTAGCCTGCGTTCCACCCCGGCCAGGCCGGTGCCCTGGGCCGGGTCGGCGCCACCGCAGCCGTCGTCGGTGACCTGCGCGCGCAGCAGGCCTCCTGGGCCTGCCAGCAGAGACTGGCTGAGCTGAATCCGCACGCTGCGGGCACCGGCGTGCTTGGTTATGTTGGCGAGCGCCTCGGCCACCGAGAAGTACACGGCCGAGGCGACCGGGAGGTCGACCGGGGCGGGCAGGTCGATGTCGAGCTCGACGGGCAGCGGTACGTCCAGGGCCAGGGCGCGGATGGCGTCGGCCAGCCCGCGGTCGGCGAGCACCGGCGGGTAGATGCCGCGCACCAGGTCGCGCAGTTCGGTCAGGGCCTGGGAGGAGGACTCCTTGGCCTCGGCGACCAGCGCGAGCGCCGCGTCAGGGTTGGTGGGGAACAGGCGTTCGGCCGCCTGCAGGCTGATGCCCAGCGCGACGAGGCGGGCCTGGGCGCCGTCGTGCAGGTCGCGCTCGATCCGGCGCAGCTCGGCGGCCGCGGTGTCCACCGCGTCGCGGCGGGTCTGGGTCAGCGCCTGCACGCGCTTGGTCAACTGCTGGGCCCGGGCGGCGAGCTCGGGGTCGGGCGAGTCCAGAGGTTCGCCCAGGTGATGGCGCATCACCCGCGGCGCCAGCCACAGGCCCAGGGCCAGCAGGAGCGAACCTTCCACGGCGTCGGTCCAGAGCGGGGAGGGCGCCGGGTTGCGCAGGTCGGAGAAGCCGTAGGCGAACCCGAGCACGGGCCAGAACACCGCGATCAGCCAGCCGTAGGCGCCGAGGACCAGCAGGCCCGCCGCGGCCAGCGTCGCGGCCCAGGCGCGCGACCGGAAGATCAGCACTAGCGCGGCGCCGGCCAGGGTCAGGTCGATGAGGCCCGCGTCGAGCCCGTTGATCGCCTGGATGCCGAACCAGTCGCCGGGCCCGAGGAGCTGCATGATCAGCCCCACGACCGGGATGAGGAAAAGCGAGTCGATCAGGGAGATCCCGCGACGGCGGTCGAGCCACCGGGCGGCCAGCGGCCGCAGCAGCCCCGCGCCCGGGGCGCCCGTCCGGAGCAGCAGCCACAGGGCGACCACGAACAGGGCCGCGGCCTCGGCCAGGACGACCGGAGCGATCCAGGCTCCGCGGCCCGCATGGACGAACAGGTACTGGATCCGGAGGTTGCTCCCGTCGCGGTGCAGCTTGGCGAGGTGGACCCCGAAAACGGCCAGCGAGAGCACGCCGAAGGGCACGAGCTTGGCCGCCAGCTTGGGGGCGAAGACGATGGCCAGGACGGCCAGGCCGAGCTCGGCCGGGACCAGCCCGTGCGCCCCGCCGGCCATCACGGCGGCCGACATCGCGACGGGCAGCAGCAGCAAACCCCAGCCGCGGGCCCGGATGCGCCCCCGCAGGCTATCCGGGCGCGGGCTGCCCCGCCTCGCCCACGCCAGGACGGACGCGATGCACCCGATCGTCAGCGCCAGCACTATTGAGAAAATCATGACCACAGACTCCTTTCCCCGTCGTCCTCCCATCGTGGCTGGCGCAGCCCGGGGCGAACAGGGGCCTGTGACCCCGAACGGAGGTAGTGCTGGGCCCCCCGCCGCGCTCAGCCCGCGGTCATCCGGGAGAGCCGCGCCAGGGCCTCGGTCAGGACCTCGGGGCGCTTGCAGAACGCGAACCTGACCTGGGTGCGGGCGGCGCCCTTGTCGTCGTAGAAGATCGCCACGGGGATGGCCACCACGCCCGCGCGGTCGGGCAGGAGCCGACAGAACTCCATGCCGTCGAGGTCGGACAGGCCGCTGATGTCCGCGGTGACGAAGTAGGTGCCCTGCGGCGGGCGGACCCCGAAGCCGAGCCCAGCCAGGCCCGCGGTGAACAGGTCCCGCTGGGCCTGGAGCTCGCCGCGCAGCGTGGCGAAATACTCGTCGGGCAGCATCAGGGCCTCGGCGATCGCGTACTGGAACGGGCCGCCGCTGACGAACGTGAGGAACTGCTTGACCGTCTTGACCGCGGCGACCAGCTCGGGCGTGGCCTTGACCCAGCCGATCTTCCAGCCGGTGAACGCGAATGTCTTACCGGCCGAGCTGATCGACACCGTCCGCTCGCGCATGCCCGGGAACTGGACGATGGGGACGTGCTCGCCGTCGAAGACCAGGTGCTCGTAGACCTCGTCGGTGACCACGAGCAGGTCGCGCTCGACCGCCAGGGCCGCGATCGCGGCCAGCTCATCCCGGGTGAAGACGGTCCCGGTGGGGTTGTGCGGGGTGTTGAGCAGGATGAGCCTGGTGCGGTCGGTGATCGCCCGGGCCAGCTCGTCCAGGTCGGGGCGGAAGTCCGGCGGGCGCAGCGTGACCGGGACGCGGACGCCGCCCGCCATGGCGATGTTGGCCACGTAGGAGTCGTAGTAGGGCTCGAACGCGATCACCTCATCGCCCGGCTCGACCAGGGCCAGGATCGTGGCGGCGACCGCCTCGGTGGCGCCCGCGGTGACGAGGATCTCCTCGGCCGGGTCGAAGGCCAGGTTGTAGAAGCGCTGGGCGTGCGCGCTGATGGCCTGGCGGAGTTCGGTGATGCCGGGGCCTGGCGGATACTGGTTGCCGCGGCCGGCCAGGATCGCGTCGGCCGCGGCCCGGGCCACGCTGGCCGGGCCGTCGCGGTCGGGGAAGCCCTGGCCCAGGTTGATCGAGCCGGTCGCCACTGCGCGGGCGGACATCTCGGCGAAGATCGTGGTGCCGAGCCCCTCCAGGCGCCGGTTGAGGAATGGTCTGCTCACGGTGCCCATCTTGCCGTGCTGGTTAGGGTGGAAGGTATGCGAGTCGCACTGTGCCAGATCCCGGTCAGCTCACGGCCTTCGGTGAACGCCGACCGGGTACGTCTGGCGTTGCATGAGGCCGCGGGCGGCGGCGCGGAGCTGGCGGTGTTTCCCGAGGCGACGCAGGTCAGGTTCGGGTCGGACCTGCGGGCCGCGGCCGAACCGCTGGACGGGCCGTTCGGCTCGGGTCTCGCGGCGGCGGCCAAGGAGACCGGGGTCGCGCTGGTGGCGGGGGTGTTCGAGCCCGCCCCGGACGGCCGGGTGTACAACACGGCGGTGGCCTACGACGGGGCCGGGGAGCTGGTCGCCTCGTACCGGAAGCTGCACCTGTTCGACGCGTTCGGGCACTGTGAGTCCGAGGAGGTCGCGCCGGGGTCCGCGCCGGTGCTGGTTACGCTGGCCGGGGTGCGGACCGGACTGGAGATCTGCTACGACGTGCGGTTCGGGGAGTTGTCCCGGGCGCTGGCCGTGGCGGGTGCCGATCTGCTCCTGCTGCCTGCCGCCTGGGCGGCGGGGCCGCTGAAGGAGGAGCACTGGCTCACGCTGGTCCGGGCGCGCGCGATCGAGAACACCGTGTGGGTCGCCGCGGCTTGCCAGGTACCCGACCCCGACGAGCCGCCCACCCGGGCCGCGACCGGGATCGGGCGCAGTATCCTGGTCGACCCGCTCGGCGTGGTCAGGATGGACCTCGGGCCGGGGCCTGGGGTGGCGGTCGGGGAGGTCGACGTCGACCTGGTCCGGACCGTCCGGGACACCGTGCCGAGCCTGTACAACCGCAGGGAGGACGTGTTCGGGAAGCCGGTCGCCGTCCCGGCGCAGGGATAGCGCTCAGCGGATCGGCGACTGCCAGAACACCGGGTCCTCGCCGACCTGGGAGGCGACGAAGCCGACGCCGGTCAGCGTGGTGCCCGCCGCGGTCAGGGCGGTGATGGCCTGGATGCCGGGACCGGACAGGCCCCGCCCGCCCGGCGTGAACGCCTGCCACGCCGCCCCGTTCGCCGAGGTCCACACCACCACGTCCTGGTGACCTGGCGTGCGGCCGAACGTCCCGGTCGCGGTGAAGCCGTCGCCGGAGGCGGTCAGCGCGGTAGCGAACGCCTGCCCCGAGGGAACCGGCAGGGCCGTGTCGGTCCAGGTGGTGCCGCCGTCCGACGAGCTCGCGGCGAACGGCAGCTGCTGGCCCGAGGTGGTGAGCACGGTACCGACCGCGACCACGGCGCGCCCGTCGCTCGCGACGTGCTGCAGCACCGCCCGGCTCACCCCGATCGGCAGCGGGATAGATTCCTGGGTCCAGGCCTGGCCGTTCGGCTTCGATGAGGTCCACGCGGACGGCTGGTCGCCGTCCCAGCCGACCGCGACGAAGCCGCGCGGGCTGGCGGTGACGGCCAGCATCTGCGCGGCGGCGCCGTCGAGGGCGCCGGGCGACGCGTCGCCCGCGCGGCGCCAGCCGGTTAGGCCCGCTGACCACCAGGCCGCCGCGATCGGACGGCCCTGGGAGAACTGGTAGCCCACGATGACGTAGCCGCCCGGCCCGGCGGCCGCCTGCTCGGTGAACAGGCCGGGCCCGCTGAAGGCACCCTCGCCGTCGGCGGCCTGCCAGCTCGTGCCGTTCGCGGAGCTGACCACCACCGGGTGCTGCGCCGCGCCGGTGGTCACGCCGCCCACGGCGAGCCAGCCTGCGGCGCCGTACGCCACGCTGGTCAGCTGCTGGATCCCGGGCCGGTCGAAGACCGCGGGGGTCTGCCCGGCGGCCCGGGTCCACGAAAGGCCGCCGTTGGCGGAGGTCCAGGCCGCGGGGTAGCCGTTCGCGCCGCCCACCGCGACGAGTGTGCTGCCCGCGGCCGCGACGCCGTTGACCGCCAGCTGGGCCGCGGTGGCGCCGGGGATCGCCGACACGGCGACGCGGACGGGACCGGCTCGCGGGCGCAGCACCGTGAGCAGCGGCTGCTGGGTGTCCGGGGCCGGGGCGCTCGTTCCGGCCACCACGACGATGCCGCCCGCGGCCAGCGTGACGCCGGAAACCGCCTCGGAGGACGCGGTGCCGAACGCCGGCGTCTGCCGCCACGAGGCGCCGTCCGCGGAGACGAACGCGGTCAGGGTCCGGCCCGCCTGCCCGGATACCACCGCGCCGTCGGGGCCGCCGCTGACGAACCCGGTCTGGAAGCCGGCCGGGGTGCTCAGCGTGGCCTCACGCGTCCACGCCCGGCCATCCGGCGAGCGGTACACGGCCACGGCCGGCCTGCCGCCCGACGTGGCCGGCTTGACCAGGATGAACCCGTCGCGAGTGACGGCCTCGCCGCTGATCTGGGCCTGCGCGGCGGGCCGGACGACCAGTGTCCAGGTCGTGCCGCCGTTGCCGCTCAGCCAGGCGGCGCTGGACCGCAGGAGCTGCGTGCGCCCGGACTTGCCGGTGACGGTAGTGACCACATCCCCCGCCATCAGGATCGTGTTCCCGTACGCCGCCGCGTACCTGATGCCGGTGACGCGGGCCGCGCCCGCGGCCAGGCCGAGTTGCGCGGCGCCGAGGCGCTGCCAGCTGACCCCGTTGACCGAGAGGAAGACTACCGGGCTGGCCTTCGCCGCGTCCCCGCCGGGAACGTTCGACCCGGCGGCGATGAAGCCGGCCGCCGTCCGCTTCAGGACGCTGATCTGGTCACCGGGCCGCAGCGGCAGCCCGGCCATGGAGGCGAGCGTCCAGGTCCGGCCGTCCGGGCTGGTCCAGATCGAACCAGGGCCGAGGGCCACCCAGGCGCCGCGACCGCCGGCCACCAGCCGCGCCGCGTAGCCCGGGGGCGGTGGGCCCCCGGCCGGCGTGCGCACCGCAGCCATCGACCACGAACCACCGCCGTTCGGGGAAATGAAGAATTGTGCCCGCGCGAGGCGCGCGCCGGTCTGGGACCCCACCGCGACGATCTCGTCGCCGTCGCTGGCCACCCGGCCGAGGGTCTGGTCGATGCCGCGGCCGTCGTCGGTGACGGTGAAGTCACCGCCCGCCAGGGCGGCCGGGGGGAACCCGGCGGAGGAGGGCGCGGGGGGCGGGGTCGAGCGGCCGCTGTTCGCGTCCGCGAGCACCACGGCGGCGACGCCGATGACGATCATGGCCGTGACGGGGAGCACCACCCGCAGCGCCGCATTCCGGAACTCCAGCGCGGCCGCGAAGCGGGAGAACCAGCTGCGCTTGACGGGCTGGGGCAGGAAGGAGCGGAGCAGCCCCACCCATTCGGTACGGGCCGACCGCACCTCGGGACGCGGCGCCGCCGTGGACCGGGCGAACCGCGCCTGAGGCACGGACCCCGTCAGCGCCGGCGCGGTTCGCCTGGGCTGGGCGGGCCCGGGGCGACCGGGCGGGGGCGACGCGTCGCCTCCCCACGGGTGGGGGCTGGAGAGGTAAACGAAGCCGGAACCGGCCGGGAACGGATCGCGGTGGAAACCACCGGCGCTCCTAGCCCGGGGGTCGAACTCGAAGCCGGGCATGGCCAGCTGGTTGTCGGCCCACTCCTGCGGCGGCACCGGGGGCGGCTGGCCTACCGTCTGCGTGTACCTGAAGCGCGGCGGCTCGCCGCCCGGCGGGGCGGCTGGCGGGCCATTCCAGGCCGGGCCTTCGGGCGCCGGCAGGCTTGGCTGCGGCCGACGGCCCTCGAACTCGAAGCCTGGGACGGGGCCGAAGTTGCTGTCTAGCCAGCGTGCGGGCGGCTGACCAGGCGGCTGCTGGCCGGGCGGCGGCTGGTTGGGTGGCGGCTGGCTGGGCGGGGCGCCGCGCGGCTGCGGGCCGCGGCTGGCGCGCGGGCGGCGTCGGCCGGGGGGCTGGGAAGGGCCCCCGGTGCCGTCAGCCCCCGGATTGCCAGTCGGATCCCTTGTCACCCTGTTGCCTTGCCTCCGGCGGATGGACGCAGGCGCAGATGGGCGGATAAGCCCAGATGGCCCCGATGTGGTTCCCCGCCGATGGTACCGGGAGGCACCCGCCTTGACCGGGACTTCCGCCGAGCCCGTGCCGGATCTCACCTGGCCACGGGTAGCCTGAAGGGTGCAGGCCAACCATCGGATCACCGTGTCGGAAGAGGGTTTGGGGAGGATGTCCGCCGTGTCTTCTGGGTCATCGCAGGGCAGCGCCGAGGTCCGCGAGCCCGGGGCGTCAGACGAGCCAGGGCAGTCCCGCGAGCACGAGCCAGCCATCACCGCGAGCAAGGCCAACTTCGGCGCCAACGAGTGGCTCGTGGAAGAGCTGTACCAGCGGTACCTGGCGGATCCCAGTTCCGTGGACCGGGCCTGGTGGAGCTTCTTCGCCGACTACACCCCGGCGCTCCCCAACGGGACCGGGCCCCAGCCGATCCTGACCACCCCCGCGCGGCCCAGCCAGGCGGCCCCGCCAGTCGTGCAGGCGCCCCCGCCCGCGCCCGTGCCAGCACCCCCGTCCGCGTCCGCACTGGCGCCCCGGCCCCGCAGGCCGCCCCGGCCCCGGCCGCCGCAGCCCGCACCGGCGCCGCAGGCCGGGCTGGCGCCGCCGCCACCGGCGGCCCCCGGGACCGAGGTCAGCAGGCTGCGTGGCGCGGCGGCCCGGACCGTCGTCAACATGACGGCGAGCCTGTCGGTGCCCACGGCGACCAGCGTTCGTTCGGTGCCGGCGAAGCTGCTGGTCGATAACCGGATCGTCATCAACAACCACCTCCGCCGCGGCCGGGGCGGGAAGGTGTCGTTCACCCACCTGATCGGGTACGCGGTGGTCCAGGCGCTCAAGGCGCTGCCGGACATGAACGACGCCTACACCGAGGAGAACGGCAAGCCCGCCGTGGCCAAGCCCGAGCACGTCAACCTGGGGCTGGCCATCGACGTGCAGGCCGCCGACGGAGCCAGGCAACTCCTGGTGCCGAACATCAAGGCGGCGGAGGACATGGACTTCCGCATGTTCTGGCAGAGCTACGAGGACGTCGTGCGACGGGCCCGGACGGGCAAGCTCGCGGTCGAGGACTTCGCGGGCACCACCGCGACCATCACCAACCCGGGCACGATCGGGACGGTCAGCTCGGTGCCCAGGCTGATGCCCGGCCAGGGCGTCATCGTCGGCGTCGGGGCGATGGAGTACCCCGCCGAGTACGCCGGCGCGTCGGAGGAGACCCTGGCCCGGCTGGCGATCAGCAAGTCGGTCACGCTCACCTCGACCTACGACCACCGGATCATCCAGGGCGCGCAGTCGGGGGAGTTCCTGGCCAAGATCCACGAGCTGCTGCTCGGCGGGGACGCCTTCTACGACGGGATCTTCGCCTCGCTGCGAATCCCGTACGAGCCGGTCCGCTGGGTCAGGGACTTCGCCGAGGGCCACGAGGACGACGTGGCCAGGTCCGCCCGGGTACAGGAGCTGATCCACGCGTACCGGGTGCGCGGCCACCTGATGGCCGACACCAACCCGCTGGAGGTCACCCAGCGCAAGCACCCCGACCTGGACATCAACCTGCACGGGCTGACGCTGTGGGACCTGGAGCGCGAGTTCCCCACCGGCGGGTTCGGCGGGAAGCCGCGGATGAAGCTGCGGGACATCCTCGGGGTGCTGCGCGACTCGTACTGCCGCACGGTCGGTACCGAGTACATGCACATCCAGGACCCGGAGGAGCGCCGGTGGCTGCAGGACCGGATCGAGGTCCCGCACCCGCGCGCCGAACACGACGAGCAGATCCGGATCCTGTCCCGGCTCAACGTGGCCGAGGCGTTCGAGCAGTTCCTGCAGACCAAGTTCGTCGGCCAGCGCCGGTTCTCCCTGGAGGGCGCCGAGTCCCTGATCCCGCTGCTGGACGCCGTGCTCGCCGAGGCGGCCGACGCCGAGCTGGACGAGGCCGTCATCGGGATGGCGCACCGCGGCCGGCTGAACGTGCTGGCCAACATCGTCGGCAAGTCCTACGCGCAGATCTTCAAGGAGTTCGAGGGCAACCTGGACCCGAGCAGCGCGCAGGGCTCGGGCGACGTCAAGTACCACCTCGGCGCCGAGGGCACCTTCCGCGCGCCCGATGACCGCGCGATCAGGACCTCGCTGGTGGCCAACCCGAGCCACCTGGAGGCGGTCGACCCGGTCCTCGAGGGCGTCGTCCGGGCCAGGCAGGACGTGATCGACAAGGGCGAGCCCGGGTTCACCGTGCTCCCCGTGCTCATCCACGGCGACGCCGCGTTCGCCGGGCAGGGCGTGGTCGCCGAGACGCTGAACCTCTCCCTGCTGCGCGGGTACCGGACCGGCGGCACCGTGCACATCATCGTGAACAACCAGGTGGGTTTCACCACCGCCCCGCAGCACTCGCGATCTTCGGTGTACGCGACTGACGTCGCCCGGATGATCCAGGCGCCGATCTTCCACGTCAACGGGGACGACCCGGAGGCCGTCGTGCGCGTCGCGCGGCTGGCCTTCGCCTACCGGCACGCGTTCAAGAAGGACGTCGTCGTCGACATGCTGTGCTACCGCAAGCGGGGGCACAACGAGACCGATAACCCGTCGTTCACCCAGCCGCTCATGTACGACCTGGTGGAGGCCAAGCGCTCCACGAGGAAGGTGTACACCGAGTCGCTGATCGCCCGCGGCGACATCACCATGGAGGAGGCCGAGGCGGCGCTGCGCGACTACCAGCAGCAGCTCGAGCGCGCCTTCACCGAGACCAGGGACGCGGCCGAGCGCCCGGCCGAGCCCGGCACCGTCAGGCCGCCCGAGCCGGAGGACCGCCCGGTCAACCACCAGGCGGTGCCTACCGCGGTGTCCGGCGAGACGGTCAAGCGGATCATCGACACCCAGGTCAACCTGCCGGCCTCCTTCACCGTGCACCCGCGGCTCAAGCCGCTGCTCGACCGGCGGGCCGCGATGGCCGCCGGGGACGTCATCGACTGGGCGACCGGCGAGCTGCTGGCGTTCGGCGCGCTGGTCATCGACGGGCGCCCGGTCCGCCTGGTCGGCCAGGACTCCAGGCGAGGGACGTTCGGGCAGCGGCACGCCGTGCTGGTGGACAGGAACACGGGCCGGGAGTACACGCCGCTGAAGCAGCTCGACTCCGGCGCCGCGAGGTTCTTCGTGCACGACTCCCTGCTGTCGGAGTACGCGGCGATGGGGTTCGAGTACGGGTACTCCGTGGCCCGCCCCGAGGCCCTGGTCTGCTGGGAGGCGCAGTTCGGCGACTTCGCCGACGGCGCGCAGACGATCATCGACGAGTTCATCAGCTCCGGCGAGCAGAAGTGGGGCCAGCGCTCCGGGGTGGTCCTGCTGCTCCCGCACGGCTACGACGGCCAGGGCCCCGACCACTCCTCGGCCCGGATCGAGCGGTTCCTCACGCTGTGCGCGCAGGACAACATGACGGTGGCGATGCCGACCACGCCGGGCAACTACTTCCACCTGCTGCGCTGGCAGGGCCTGTCCGGCCGGCACAAGCCGCTCATCGTGTTCACCCCGAAGTCCATGCTCAGGCTGAAGGCGGCCACCTCCGCGGTCAGCGAGTTCACCACGGGCTCGTTCCGCCCGCTGATCGCGTCGTCGAACGGCGGGCCCGATGCCGACGTGCGCCGCGTCCTACTGTGCACCGGGAAGGTGTACTACGACCTGGACGCGCGCCGCCGCGATACGGGCGCGACCGACGTGGCTATCGCCCGGGTCGAGCGGCTCTACCCGCTGCCCGTCTCGGAGCTGGCCGCCGAGCTCGCCCGCTACCCGGGCGCTTCGTCGGTTACCTGGGTCCAGGAGGAGCCGGCCAACATGGGCGCCTGGCCCACCTTCGCGCTCAAGCTCCCCCGGCTCCTGGGCCGCGAGGTCGGCGTGGTGTCCCTGCCCCCGAGCTCCGCGCCTGCGACGGGCTCGGCGGCCCAGCACGCCCGCTCCCACCAGGACATCATCGAGAAGGCCATCCCCGCGCACTGATCTTCTGGGGGACCGATGTACTTCACCGACCGCGGCATCGAGGAGCTGACGGAAAGGCGCGGCGACGAGCAGGTCTCGTTGGCCTGGCTCGCCGAGCGGCTGCGCGATTTCGTGGACCAGTTCCCCGACTTCGAGACCGCCGTCGACCGGCTGGCCAGCTGGCTCGCCCGCCTCGACGACGACCCCGAGGACCTTTAGGGAACTTGCAGCCCAAACGGCCCGCGATGTCGCGCTCCCGGACGTGCGATTCGCGTGCGCGGCACCTGGTGGTCACTGCGGAGCAGACCGCTAGAGACTGTTTCGTTACCTGCGGGTAGCGCCCACGAGACCGGGATCTGGCAGGCTCAGCGTGCTAAGACGGCCTGATCTGAACAAACTTTGCTGCCGAACCACCGCGGTCAGCCGGGGGGTCCCCTGTCGTCAACGCTTGTGCGCTCGGTCGGGTCGGTGGAACGTTGGAAGGTCGAGGCCGGGTATCCATGCCGATCAAAGCCTGGCAATGGGCTTCGCCGAGTAGATGCTGACCGATCTAGCAGAGTTCGGTAGATCGACGGCCGAGTGGCCGGCTCTGCGGCAGGGGTGGGGAAATAGCGGGCCGAGGGGCCTGCCGCGACGTTCCCTGGCCCCGGATCCTGGCCGGATAGCTCAATCGATGAGAGGAAGAACATGAGACGGACATCTGCAATCGCGGCTCTGGCCGCGATCGCCCTGGCGGCCACCGCCTGTAGTAGCAGCAGCAGCGGGAGCAGCGGTAGCACCGCCGGCAGCAGCAGCCCAGCCGCGGGCAGCAATGTGGTCGACGTTTACTCGAGCCTTCCGATGCAGGGAGCCTCGAGCGCGCAGACCATCCCGCTGGTCAACGGGATCAAGCTCGCGCTCGCCCAGGCCGGCGGCAAGGCCGGTCAGTGGACGGTGCACTACACCGTGCTCGACGACTCGACCGCCGCGGCCGGGAAGTGGGACCCGGGCCAGACGGCGGCGAACGCGCGCCAGGTGGCCGGGGACTCAAAGGCCGTGTTCTACATCGGCGAGTTCAACTCCGGGGCCAGCGAGGTGTCGATCCCGATCCTCAACGAGGCGGGCATACCGCAGGTGAGCCCGGCCAACACGTACGTCGGCCTGACCACCAGCCTGCCGGGCAGCGCTCCCGGTGAGCCGCAGAAGTACTACCCGACCGGGAAGCGGACCTACCTGCGGATCGTGCCGATCGACTCGATCCAGGCCGCCGCGGACCTGATCGCGATGAAGAACGCGGGTTGCACCAAGGTCGCCGTGGCCAACGACAAGGAGGCTTACGGAGCTGGCCTCGCCACCCTGCTCGGGCTGGAGAAGGGCTTCTACGGGATCAACATCGTCAGCAACACCGGGATCGACCCGACCGCCCCCAACTTCCGCTCCTACGCCTCGACGATTTCCGGCCAGGGAGCCAACTGCTTCTTCTTCGCCGGCATCGTGTCCAACGGCGCCGTCCAGATCACCAAGGACGTCCACTCGGCGATCCCCACCGCCAAGATCTTCGGTGGTGACGGGGTGTGCACGAGTTCCTACACCCAGGCGTCATCGGGCGGCGTCCCGGCCGCGATCGACCCGCTGATCGAGTGCACGGTCGCGACGCAGAACCTGGCCGCGTACCCGGGCGGCCAGGCGTTCCTGGCCGCTTACTCGGCCAAGTACGGCGTTTCCAGCCCCGACCCGTACGCGATCTACGGCTACGCGGTGATGCAACTCGCGCTGAACACGATCAAGAGCCTCGGCGCGCAGGGCAACAGCAAGTCCGCCATCCTGGCGGCCCTGTTCGCGGACCACTCGATTCAGTCCGTGCTTGGCACCTACGGATTCGACGCCAACGGTGACACGACGCTGAAGTCCTACGGCCTCTACAAGGTGGCCTCCAACGGCGACCCCGTCTTCTTCCAGACGGTGACGCCCACGAAGACGGTCACCTGACAGTAAGAGTTGAGGTGGTGGGGGGCTAACGGCTCCCCACCACCTCGGTAAGGTGCCATCACACACCGCTCGAGTTTCCGCACGGAGCCCATGGAAACCACGACAGTTTCTCCGCCAAGCCTGCCCGCGGCGCCGGCCCGCTCGCTGGCGGCGGTCCGCCGCTACGCCGGCCAGTGGGGCCTGATCGCGGCCCTCGCGGCGCTGCCGGTCTACTACGGCGTCCACGACCTGGTGTACGGCTACCAGATCACTGTGGCGGGCCATCAGGAGACCTACCACGATCTGGCCAACCTGGGCTACGACTTCGTCCAGGGCCTGTCCAACGGCGCGATCTGGGCCTTGATCGCGATCGGGTACACGCTGGTCTACGGGATCATCGAGCTGATCAACTTCGCACACGGTGACGTGTTCATGATCGGCTCCTTCACCGCCGCGGGCCTGTGGGGCGTGTTCGGGCTCACCGCCGGCATGGGTACCGCCGCGCTGATCGGCTTGCTGCTGCTGACGCTGATCATCACGATGATCGTCACGGGATCCCTGAACGTCCTGATCGAGCGCGTCGCCTACCGTCCGCTGCGCAGCGCGCCCAAGCTCGCGTCCCTGATCACCGCGGTCGGCTTCTCGTTCATCCTGCAGAACGTCGGCCTGCTGTGGCGGGGGGGCTCTCCGCAGAGCGTGACGGACCTGATCGGCGTGGAGCAGACCGTGTTCACCGTCGGCGGCGTGGCGATCCAGCGCGGCTACATCCTCGTGTTCGCGGTGATGATCCCCCTCGTCTTCGCGCTGAGCTGGTTCATCAACTCCACTCGCGCCGGGCGGGCCATGCGGGCCACCGCCCAGGACCCCGAGGCCGCCCGGCTGATGGGCATCAACGTCAACGCCACGATCTCGCTGACGTTCCTGCTCGGCGGGATGCTGGCCGGCGCGGCGGGCCTGGTGTACGCGCTTTACGAGACCAACGTCTGGTACTTCCAGGGGTTCAAGGCCGGCCTGTTCGCGTTCACGGCCGCCGTGATGGGCGGCATCGGCAACGTGCGCGGCGCGGTACTCGGCGGGCTCATCATCGGCGTCATCCAGGCGCATGTCCGATGCGCGGCTGGGCCCGCAGTGGACCGAGGCGGTCGTGTTCGCCTACCTGATCATGATCATGGTCATCCGCCCCCGCGGGCTGCTCGGCGAGGAGACGAGGGAGGCCGGATGAGCGAGCTGGAGGGACGCGGCGTTGACTGGACTGAGGAGCGACGAAGGAGCGACGAGGGAAGGAAACGCCTAAAGGCGTCCCGCAAGCGAGCGGAAGAACCAGCATGAGCGGGTTCCTCGGGCGGCTGCGGGAGCGGCAGGCAGCCGCGGCGGCGCGGCTCCCTCGGTGGTGGAACCGCGCGCTGGTGGGAGCGCTCATCGTCGTCGGGATCGTGTTGCCGTTCCTCTTCCCGGCGGACAGCGGCTTCATGAACGGGACCATCATCGCCGTGGCCTACGCGGTGATGTCGCTCGGCCTGAACATCGTGGTGGGATTTGCCGGGCTGCTCGACCTGGGGTACGTGGCCTTCTACGCGCTCGGCGCGTACTCGCTGGGGTGGTTCGGTTCCGGGTTCTTCTTCAAGCTGCGCGTCCACGTGCTGGTCTCGCCGCTCGCCAGCACGCTGCAGGGCGTCCACCTCAATATCGTGCTGATTCTGATCGGCGCCGCGGCCATCTGCGCGGCGGCGGGGATGCTGATCGGCCTGCCGACGCTGCGCCTGCGCGGCGACTACATCGCGATCGTCACGCTCGCGTTCGGTGAGATCATCGGCGTGGTCGCCGTCAACGGTCAGAGCGTCCCCGTCGGCGGCGGCATGACGCTGACCGCCGGCAACCTCGGCATCAGCGCCGTCGATGCGCCGTACTTCCCGGGCATCGGATCGTTCAGCCTGCTGAACCTTAGGCCGTGGTACTGGCTGGTCTTCGCCATCTTGCTCCTGGTCCTGTTCGTCAACCTGCGGCTGCGCGACTCACGGCTCGGCCGGGCCTGGGTCGCGTTGCGCGAGGACGAGATCGCGGCGGTGTCGATGGGAATACCGCTGGTGAAGACGAAGCTGCTCGCGTACTCGGTCGGCGCCGCGTTCGGCGGCATGGCGGGCGTGTTCTTCGGTACCTACTACACCGAGGTCAACGCCGGCCAGTTCGCGTTCGGGTTCTCGATCTTCATCCTCGCGATGGTGATCATCGGCGGGCTCGGCTCGATCTGGGGAGCGGTCGTCGGAGGCCTGGCGCTCGGCTACATCAACAACTACCTGATCCCTGACGTGCTGAACAACCTGCCCAGCAAGTTCGGGCTGCACTTCCAGCTGACCCAGGTGGAATTCGGGATCTTCGGGCTCCTGCTGGTGCTCATGATGCTGTTGCGGCCGCAGGGCCTGATCCCGGAACGGCGACGCCAGCTCGAGCTCACGGCCCAGATCGCGGCGGAGGACGCGCAGCTCGCGGAGGCGCCGCCCGGCGAGCCCACCGTGATCTTGCCGCCCGGCGAGGACACAGCATGAGCGCGGCCGGGGACCCCGTCCCGTCGGCTCCGCCCGCTGCGGCCGCCGCGCCAGCTCCCGCGGCCCTGCGCGCGGAGCGCGTCACGAAGGTGTTCGGCGGGCTGGTGGCCGTCGACGACGTCTCGGTCGAGCTCCCGCGGAACGCGATCGTCTCGCTGATCGGGCCGAACGGCGCCGGGAAGACCACCTTGTTCAACATGCTGACCGGGCTGTACCGGCCCACCCGGGGCAGGATCGTGCTCGGCGACCGGGACATCACGCGGTCCCGGCCGGATGTGATCACCGGGTACGGTGTCGCGCGTACCTTCCAGAACATCCGCCTGTTCGGCGCCATGACGGCCGTCGAGAACGTGATGATCGGGCATCACGCCCGGATGCGGGCAGGGTTGTTCGGATCGATCTTCCGGCCGCCCTGGGTCCGCAGCGAAGAGCGGGAAACTCGGGCGCGGGCCCGCGATCTGCTGGCGTACGTCGGACTGTCCCCGACCGTGTTCGACCGGATCGCCGCGCAGCTGTCGTACGGCGACCAGCGGCGGGTGGAACTGGCGCGGGCGCTGGCGGCCGAGCCGACCGTGCTGCTGCTTGACGAGCCGACCGCGGGCATGAACCCCCGCGAATCGGCGGAGCTTACGGCCTTCATGCGCAGGCTGCGCGACGAGAAGCAGCTGACCATCCTGCTGATCGAGCACGACATGAGGGTCGTGATGGGAGTCTCCGAGCGCGTCACGGTGCTCGACCACGGCAAGAAGATCGCCGAGGGGGAGCCGGCCGAGGTCCGGGCGGACCCGCAGGTGATCGAGGCCTATCTCGGGAAGCAGGACTGATGGCCCTCCTCGAGGTCCGCGACATCCGCACCCGGTACGGCGCGATCGAGGCGCTGAAGGGGATCTCGCTGACGGTAGACGCGGGTGAGGTGGTGACGCTAATCGGCTCGAACGGGGCCGGGAAGTCGACCACCCTGCGGTCGATCTCGGGCCTCACCCCGGCCAGCCAGGGAACGATCACGTTCGCCGGAGAGGACATCACGCGCGTGCCCGCGCACGAGATCGTGAGCCGCGGTATCGCTCTGGCCCCCGAGGGCCGCCACTGCTTCCCCCGGATGACCGTGCGCGAGAACCTGGAACTGGGCGCCCACCGGCGGCGCGGTGCCGAGGTGGCCGAAGAATTCGACCGGGTCTACGAGCTGTTCCCGGTGCTGAAGGAGCGCGACCGCCAGAAGGCCGGCACCATGTCCGGAGGCGAGCAGCAGATGCTCGCGATCGGGCGCGCCCTCATGGCCCGGCCGAAGCTGCTGATGCTCGACGAGCCGTCGCTCGGCATCGCTCCTATCCTGGTCCAGCGGATCTATCAGACCATCGGCGAGATCCACGACTCCGGGGTGGCCATCCTGCTGGTCGAGCAGAACGCCAATTACGCGCTCGACGCCGCCTCACGCGGCTATGTGCTCGAGACCGGACGGGTCGTCCTGGCCAACGACTCGGCGAGCCTGCGCAACGACCCCGAGGTCCAGAATGCGTACCTGGGGACCTGATCGATCGTACGAATACGGAGAGTGATAGATATCGGGACAATTGGCGCCAAAGCGTTGTACCTCCTGTTCGCGTGGCTCATCTCGGCGGCCGCGGCATCGTGGCTGTCGGAGCGCAAAGGCTACGGCGAGCGGCTCGGGTTGACGCTGGGCCTGCTGCTGACGGTCCTGGGCCTGCTGATCATGGTGGCGCTGCCCGGGCGCCCTGGCTCCAAGTGGAAGGTCCAGGGGTGGCTACCGCGGCGGCGGCGCCCGGTCTGAGGCGCGCGAGGCGGCGGCCACTTCCTTACTGATCCAGGGCCATGACGTAGTCGGCCTGGCCGATCACGGCGGGGTCGTGCGTGGCGCAGATAACGGTCTGGCCGTCGGTGTGAGCGGCGGCCGCTAGCAGGGCCGCGACGGCCCGGGCGTTCGTCTCGTCCTGCCGAGAGGTCGGCTCGTCGACGATCAGCAACCCCCGCGCGCTGGCGAGCGCGCGGGCCAGCGCCAGCCGTTGGGCTTCACCGGCCGAGAGCCGGCCGGCGCGCTGCCGGGCCCGGTCGGCGAGCCCGGCGCGGGTCAGCGCCGTGGCGGCACGCTCGGCGGCGGCGTCCGCGTCCCAGCCGCGGATCCGCAGGATGAGCGCGGTGTTCTCCTGCGCGCTGAGGAACTCGATCGGCGCGGGCTCCTGCGAGAGGTATCCGATCCGCTGGCGGCGCAGGCTCGCGAGCTGCTCATCGTCGAGTTCGGCCAGCGAGTGACCGTCGAGCATGACCTGGCCCGAACTCGGGCGGTCGAGCCCGGCCACCAGCTTCAGCAGCGTCGTCTTCCCGGCCCCCGAGCGACCCGTGACGGCGGTCATCTGCCCGGGTGCGAACTCGTGCGCAAGGCCGCCGAGCAGATGACGCCGGGCTGGCCCGCGGGTGTAGGTGCGCGCCACGGAGCAGAGCGTGACGTGGACCGGGGCCCAGCGTTCTGGCGGCTGCGGCGGGGCGTCGGCAGCCGCCGGTGCGGTCGGACCGGAATCGCCGGCGGCCCGGGTCACGATTACCCCATCCGGGGTCGGCTGCACCTGGCCGCGGCGCCCGATGCCGGCCTGAGTGAGCAGATCGGGGGGAAGCCGGAGCCAGCCGCGGTCGATCACGAGCGCCTCCTGGCCGCCCCGCCGGTCGCCGACGATCCGCCCGTCGCTGATCCGCAGGGTGCGGTCGGCCATCTCCGCGGTCCCCGGATCGTGGGTCGCCACGATGACGCTCGTGCCGCTGCTGCGGGCGAGCCCGACGATCAGCGCGCGGATGGCGTCGGCGCTGGCGTCATCGAGCTCGCCGGTCGGCTCATCGGCGAACAGCAGCGCCGGTGAGTGGGCGAGGGCAGCGCATAGCGCAAACCGCTGCCGCTCGCCACCGGACAGCTCGCTCGGCAACGCGTCAGCCCGATCGGTCAACCCCGTCGCCTCGAACAGTTCACCGATTCTGCGGTGACGTTCCCGCCTCGGCATCCCCCGAAGCGAGAGCGGCAACGCGACGGCGTCCCGCATGCGAAGATCCGGACTCAGGGCCGTGTCGGTGTGCTGCCCGAGGAACCCCATCAGCTCGTGACGGAGCCGCGACCGGGAGCGGGCCGACATCCGGCCGATGTCGCGGCCCAGCACGCGCACGACCCCGGCCGACGGCTGCTGGATCCCGGCGGCCACGCGGAGCAGGGTGCTTTTCCCGGCACCGCTCGGACCGAGCACGCACAGCACCTCGCCGCGGCCCAGCTCGAGGTTCGTCCCCTGCAGCGCCGCCGCGTCCCCCTCGTTGGTGCGGTGAACGCAGAACACGTCGCGCAGTACGACAATCGCCTCGCTCACCGGACGGCCCCTTCCCGGGGCGCTCCGCCGCTGGCCGGACTGGGCACGGGCCGCAGCCGACCCGCTCGCCCGCGTCTGATCAGCGCCCGCGTCGCCAGTGCGCTCGCGAACACGAGCACGGCGAACACGCCTGCGCTCCAGACGGCGAGCTCCGCCCACGGCACGACCGTCACCACCGGCGGGCGTGGATCGGCGACGGTCCCCGCCGCGCGGACGCTGGCGACGGCCAGCCGCGTCAGCAGGACCGCGATCCCGAGCCCGGCGATCACCCCGAACCCGCTCGCGAGCGCGAGCCGGACGCGCAGCTCGACCCGGAGTCCGCGCGGGCCGACGCCTTGCTCGGCGAGGTCCAACTCGGCCCGCTCGTCGCGGGCTCCGCCGAGCAGCGCCGTCAGCAATCCGACGACGGCCAGCACGACGGACAGCGCCGTCGCGGCGAGCAGCGTGCCGAGCACCCCGCGCGCCACCGGTGCGTCCCGCAACTGCTGATCGAGGTCGACGCGGAACGAGGAGTCAAGCTGGGCGAGCGTCCCGCTGCCGAGCGCGGCGCGGAGCCGCGCGAGGTGGCCGGTGCTGATCCAGAGCTCGTCGGCCCGGCCCTGACCAGGCAGCTGCGCGTCCAGGGCCGCCGCGAGCGTCGCCTCGTCGGCGATGACGAAGCCGGCCGAATCGGCGTCGAGCGTCGGGAAGCGGCTCAGGACTCCGACCACGCGTGCGATGACCGGGAGGCCGTCCACCGTCAGCGCGATGCGCCCGCCGGGCGCCGCGGACGCGGCGGTCTGCGGATCGGCGAGGACCGGGACCGGGTGCGTGTCGGTTGGCTGCGCCGGCCGGAGCACGCCGGGTGTTCCGATGTCGGAAAAGCCGACCATCGCGACGGCGCCGCTTGCCCCGGGCGCGGCCGTGACCGCCGCCCCTACCCCGCGCCAGGCGCCGAGCGGGACGGGCTGCGGTCGCCCGCGGGCGGCCAGCACGAACAGCGGGCCGAGCGCGACGTGCGCCGTGGACTGGGTGGCGGCGGCCGGGTTCTCGCCGTTCTGATGGCCGTTGGTGATGATGAGTCCACTGGGTTCATCGAGCTCCAAGGCCTCCAGCTCCCACCGCCCCGGCGGCACGCGGGCTCGCAGGACCGCGGCGCCAGCGTCGGCCGTTCCGAGCGCGACCTGCCGGATCGCTCCCTGGGGATCGCGCAGGTCTGCGGTCACCTCAACCCCGAAACCCTGCGAGGAAACTCGCAACGACAGCCACTGCCCGTCGGCCGGAAGCGTCGGTCCGGGTACCCGGACCGGACCCGTTGGCTGGAGGTGCCGGGCGAGCACGGCCAGCGGCGCCGAGCCGTCACTGTTCCGCCAGCCGTGGATCAACGTCAGTCCGCCCGCGGGAATGCCGAGCGCGGGAACTGTCACGGTCCCCCCGCCACTGGTGTAGTTCGCGTCTGTCTCGCGGACGGGCAGCACGGTGCCCGAGGCCAGCGCCTGCCAGCGCTGAAGCGGAGCCAGCTGAAGCGGGGTGATGAAATTCGGCCCCGGCGTCACGAGCGCGTCGAGCGGGACGCTGTTGGCGGCCTGATCTGCCGCGCTGCGGATCAGCGTCGACCGGTAGGCCAGGGCGAAGCCGCCGAGACCGGTGGCGATCGCGACGAACGCGATGGCCAGCGCCGTGACGCCGGCGGAGCGGGCGAGGTTGACCAGCGCCAGGCGCGGGAGCACCGGGCCGCCCCGGGCCAGGCGCTCGGCCCCCTGGAGGACTATCCCCGCACCGCGAAACGTCAGCACCCCGACGGCCGCGCAGCACAGCGGCGCGAGCAGCAGCGCCAGCCCATGATCGCCCCCGGTGCTTCCGGCTAGCGCCGCCACCAGGGCCGAGGCCGCCGCGACCGCCAGGATGTCGGTCAGCCTGGCGCTGCGCACCAGCACCAGCGCGCACAGGAGCATCGTCGCTGCGAGCCACCCGATTACCAGTGCGATGACCCCGGTACGGGTAATCACGCTGTGCATCACAATCGCGCCAGCCGGTTCCCCCTCGGCCCTCGCTAGCAGCGCCGCGGCCCCGATCCCCGCGGCCGCGCCGACGCCCAGCGCGGCGGCGCACAGCCACCCCGATTCCACCACGACGAACAGCACGCACTGGCCTCGGCGGGCACCCGCGTGGCGAAGCCGCTCGAGCTCGGCCCGCTGATCGCGGCGAAGTCCACCGCCGGCCAGGACGATGAACATCGCCAGCGCGGTGATCGCTCCTCCGCCCGCGAGCAGCAGGCGCTGCGGCGCCTCGCTCGCCTGGGCGCGTGCCTCGTCCAGCAGGGTGAACGGCGCGCTCAGGCTGAAGCGGCTCCCGCTCAGGAGCAGGCGGGCCTGGGAGCGCGCCAGCCGGTCCTCGACGCCGGCCAGCTGCCACCACCGCAACTGCGTAATCGTGATCGGGGCCAGCCAGCTATGCGTGCGGTACAGGCCGCTCAGTCCGCCCACGGAGTCCAGTCCGGCGACGTCCCAGGTCACGACCACCGGCCCGGCGCCCGCACTGGACGGCGCGAACCCGAGGGGAACCGCCGAACTCAGCGGCTTCGAGCCGACGACCTGGATACGGACGCCGGCCGAGGCCAGGATCGAAGGGACCGGGCCGCCGCCGACGAGCAGCATTGGACAGCGCTGCGAGCTGCAGGCCCCCAGCCGGCCGGGCCCGGGGCCGGGCAGCCACCGACCCAGCGAGGAAATCGCGGCCGGACGCACGACCACCCCGTCGAGCCGCACCGGGTTCATCAGCAGCACCTCGGTCGGCGACCCCAGACCAAGCCCGTGCAACAGGGCCCGCGCCTGGTCCGTCACGCTGGGGCTGACGGGTCCCTGCCAGGTGACACGGACCTGACTGTCGAGCGGCGATGCCGCGCCGAGAACGGCTCGAGCGCTCTGATCGCCCGCGATCTGGGATTGCGCCGCCACGCCAGCGGCGAACGCCGCGGCCAGCGCGATACCCAGTGCGGGCAGCAACCACCGCGCGGGGCGACGCCGACCCCGGGCGGCGGCCAGCATCAGCGGCGCAGACCAGCCCCGCAGGCGTTCGACCTGGCCGGTGGATGGCATCAGGTGGAGGCGTAGCCAGGTCCTCATCCCGGCCGATCATTCCGGCCGGCCACGACGTGACATCGCACGACCCCTATTGTCGCACCGCGCGGAGGCCGACGACA
This sequence comes from uncultured Actinomycetes bacterium, assembly GCA_963795795.1. Lineage (GTDB taxonomy): Bacteria > Actinomycetota > Actinomycetes > Streptosporangiales > Streptosporangiaceae > Palsa-504. Next base: position 428,059 of record CAWCJS010000024.1, read on the forward strand.
TTCGGTGAATGTGCCGGTAGCGCAACCGCGTTCACCGCCGCTAAGGTCCGTGGACCGATCCCCCATTCGCGATACATCTTGACTTTGCGAGGATGAGATATATCGTTAGAGTTACGTGTGAGTGCGCGAAAGGACGGGCGGATGCCGCAGTGGACGATCGAGGCTCCGACGAGCCTGGACTTTGACGACGTGACGGGGCTCCGGGTCAGGCTCATCGCCGGGTCGGTAGCGGTGCTCGCCACCAGCGGGAAGCCCTCGCTAGACGTGTCGAGCATCACGGGCGACCCGCTTACCGTGACGCACGAGGACGGGTTGCTGACGATCGCGCACGAGAACCTGACCTGGGACGGGCTGCTGAAGTGGCTGCGCCCGCAGCGGCACGCCGCGACGGTGACGATCTCCGTCCCGCGGAAGTGCCCGACGCAGGTCGGCGTGGTCAGCGCGACGGCCGTGATGTGCGGGATCAGCGCGAAGGCGTCGGTCAAGAGCGTCTCCGGCGGGATCACGCTCGACGGCGTGACCGGTGACGTGGACGCCAACACGGTGTCCGGGGCGCTGGAAGCGCAGGGGATCAACGGCAAGCTCAACTTCAACAGCGTGTCCGGTGACCTGACGCTGGCCGACGGCTGGCTGGAACGCCTGGACGCGAACGCGGTGAGCGGCGACGTGACCGCGGACATCGACCTCGACCCGATGGGCGGCATGCAGGTCACCACGGTGTCCGGTGAGGTCACGCTCAGGCTCCCGGCGGAGGCGGACGCGCGGGTGCACCTGCACTCGGTGTCGGGCGAGGTCCGCAGCGAGTTTGCCGAGCTGAAGTACGCCTCGGCGCCGGCGTCTCACCGGGTGAGCGGTAGCCTGGGCGCCGGCTCCGGAAACGTGTCCGTGACCACCATGTCCGGGCGGGTCATCCTGCTGCGGCGCGCCGAACGGCGCACTACGCCCGAGGACGCCCGGATTGGTCACGAGGGGCACGATAATGAGAGTGAGATGGAAGGCGAGGCCAGTTGAGTCCGGTATTCCGCCACGGCAGCCTCCGGCTGTACCTGCTGCGGCTCCTCGATGAGGAGCCCAGGCACGGCTACGAGGTTATCCGGCTGCTGCGCGACCGGTTCATGGGCGTGTACTCGCCCTCCCCGGGGACGATCTACCCGCGGCTGGCCCGGCTCGAGGAAGAGGGCCTGGTCACCCACGACGAGGTCGACGGGCGCAAGGTGTACCGGATCACGGAGGCCGGGCGCGAGGAGTTGCGGAGCAGGAGCGACGAGCTCGACGAGCTCGAGGAGGAACTGTCCGCGTCCGTCAGCGACATCGTCCGCGAGGTCAGGGAGGACGTCAGGCAGACCGTGCGCAGCCTCCGCGAGGAGCTGACCTGGGCGGCCAGGGAATCCCGCCGGGTGAGCCGCGACCTGGGCTCCGACCTGCGCGAGCAGGCCCGGCAGGCCCGCGAGGAAGCGCGTGACCAGGCCAGGGAGGCGCGCGAGCAGGCCAGGGAGGCGCGCGAGCAGGCGCGAGAAGCGTGGCGGGCGGGCGAACCAGGCCAGCAGGGCCAGGCGGACGACCTGGGCCGGGCGGGCCAGGCGGAGGACCCGGGGGCCAGCGGACCGGCGGGGGCTAGCGGACCGGCCGAGCAGGGTGGCTATGCGGGGGTCGGCGGATCGGCGGGGCACGGCGGACAGGCCGGAGCCAGCGGACCGGCCGAGCAGGGCGGCTATGCGGGGGTCGGCGGATCGGCGGGGCACGGCGGACAGGCCGGAGCCAGCGGACCGGCGGGGGCCAGCGGATCGGCTGAGCAGGGCGGGTCGGCTGGGGAAGGCGGGTCGGCCGGGGATTCTGCGCGGGGGCGCGCGGAATCGCTGGGGCAGGACGCGGCTCGGCGGGTGCGGGAGCGCGCGCGTCGGTTGCGGGAGGAAGCTCAGCGGGTGCGCGAGGAGTCTCAGGGGAGCCGGGGCGCCTGGGACCGGATCCGCGAGGGAGCCGGGGCTCGGTTCAGCCCGGGCGATCAGGGCTGGGAGGCGCCGGGCTGGTCAGGATTCACAGACTGGCAGGGCCGGCACGGCTGGGAAGACTGGGCGCGGCTGCGCGGCGGCCGTCGCGGCTGGCCCGGCCCGCTCGACCTGGCCACGCTCCGCGACCTGGAACGGCTGGCCGTGGGGTTCACCTCCGACCTCAGGAGGCTGGCCACCCAGTCGACCTCGGCCGGCGAGAACGTCATCAGCGACCTGCGCTCCATCCTGGAAGAGGCCCTCGATCGGATCAAGACCGAGATCTTCGGCTTCTCCCACGAGCACCCAACCCGCGGCGACGACGACCCGGGCGCGGGCGCGCCGGAGGCGGCGAATCCGCCGGACTCCCCCGGCCCTGAGGCCCCGGCCGGGGAGTGAACTCCTCGCCGGGTTAGGGCGTAAAGACCACCTTGCCGAAGATGCTGCCGGTGATCATGCGCTCGAAGCCGTCTCTCGCCTGATCCAGGGGGAGGACGCGGTCGATCAGGGGGCGGACGCCGGTTTGCTCGCAGAAGGTGGCCAGGCGGGCTAGCTGGTCGCGGCTGCCCATGGTGGAGCCGGTCACGGACAGCTGGGTGAAGAAGATCCGGGTCAGCTCGGCCGGGGAGGCGTCGCCGGTGGTGGCGCCGGAGATCACGATGCGGCCGCCGGGCTTGAGCGAGCGGACCGAGTGGGCCCACGTGGCCTGGCCGACGGTCTCCATGACGACGTCGACGCGCTCCGGGAGCCTGGCCCCGGGCGGGAAGGCCTGGTCGGCGCCGATCCTGACGGCGTGCTCGCGCTTGTCCTCGGTGCGGCTGGTGGCCCACATCCGGTAGCCGGCCGCCCGGCCGAGCAGGATCAGGGCCGTGGCGACCCCGCCGCCCGCGCCCTGGACCAGGATGGTCGAGCCGGGCTGGACGCCGGACTTCTCGAACAGCATCTTGTAGGCGGTCAGGTAGGCCGTCGGGAGGCAGGCGGCCTCCTCGAAGGACAGCCCGGCGGGCTTGGGCACGAGGTTCCGCCGCGGCACGGTGACCAGACCGGCGAACGTGCCGTCGTAGCGTTCGGACAGCAGGGACCGGCGCGGGTCGAGGGTCTCGTCGCCGCTGCCCGCGTCCGCGTCGCCGACCACCGCGTGGACGATGACCTCGTGGCCCTCGGGGTCCAGGCCCGCGGCGTCGCAGCCGAGCACGATCGGCAGCCGGTCGGCCGAGATCCCGACCCCGCGCAGCGTCCACACGTCGTGGTGGTTGAGCGACGCCGCCCGGACCGTCACCGTCACCCACCCGCCGGGCGCCACGGGATCGGGGCGCTCGCCGAGTTCCATCGCGGCCAGCGGGTCATCGGCGTCAAAGCGCGCGGCAGTCACAGCAAACACGATCGACACATTACCCACCGGGCCAGGCGCGCGGGCGGGGTCGGCTAGTTCAGGGGATGACGCCAGCGCAGCCCGGGGAAACGGCGGAAATCCTTGTCAGCCGTGATGACCTCGCAGCCATGCTCGATCGCCAGCGCGGCCAGGTAGGCGTCGGGGATGAGCTTGCCTCCTGCGCCGACCTGCCGGCACAGGCTCGAGAAGATGCCCCAGAACTTCGCGCCCGGGCCGATCACCTGTGCATGGGGCTGGTTGCGGATCTCATCAGCGAACGCCAGCGCCTCGTCGATCGTGGAGGCCCCCTCGTGGTAAAACCTCTTGTCGGTGACCACGCGGACCATGCCGGTCACGGCGAAGTCCGAGACCGCGTAAGGCTCGGGACCGTTAATCATCGCCCGCACCCAGTCTCGGTACTCTGGGTGCCTTACCGCATCACGCCGATGGGCGTAGATCAGGATGTTCGTGTCCACGAGCATCATCGGCACTCACCTCCAGGAAGTGCTCGATGTCCTGCTGCGCCAGGATTTCCTTGATGTCCGCAGGGGTGAGATGTGGGCCGGCGCCGGGAGTGCCGGAGGTGGTCAGCTCGATAGGAGGGCGGGTGGCTAGCTCCTGGGCGACGGCTAGCCAGCGGCGGAGGGCCTCTTCCATGACGGAATTGAGGCTGCGGTGCTGGCGAGCCGCCACGGCCTTGGCCTCGGACAGGATCTCCTCGTCGAGACGGAACGTGGTGCGAGACGTCATGACGCCCATGATAGTGCGATGACATAAATATGTCACACTGGTGGCAACTCGTTGCCAACGTCCGGTGACGGACGGCGCCGGCATCGGGGTGGTGAGCGCGCGCGGGGGTGATACCACCGCTCGTTCGGCCAAAATGGGAATTTAGCGGCGGGCCACGCCTTCGGTCCGGGCCTGGGCGGCTACGGCGGCGGCCACCGCGGGGGCCACCCGGTCGTCGAACTGGCTGGGGATGACGTAGCCGGGGGCCGCGTCCGCGCCGACCAGGCGGGTGATGGCCGTGGCGGCGGCGAGCTTCATGCCCTCGGTGATGCGGGTGGCGCGCACGTCGAGGGCGCCGCGGAAGACGCCGGGGAACGCGAGTGAGTTGTTGATCTGGTTCGGGAAGTCGCTGCGCCCGGTGGCCACGACCAGGGCGTGGCGGGCCGCGACGTCCGGGTGGACCTCGGGGTCGGGGTTGGACAGCGCGAAGACGATCGCGTCGGGCGCCATCGCGGCGATGGCCGGCTCGGGCACCGTGCCGCTGGACAGGCCGATGAACACGTCGGCGCCGGCGAGGGCCGACTCGGTCGAGCCCTTCAGGCCTGCCTTATTGGTACGGGCGGCGAGCGCGGCCTTGACCGGGTTGAGGCCGTCGCGGCCCCGGTAGATCAGGCCCTGGCGGTCCGACACCGCGATGTCGCCGATCCCGGCCCGGAGCAAGATCTTGGTCACCGCCACGCCGGACGCGCCGGCCCCGGCGACCACGGCGCGGAGTTCGGCGAGTTCCTTGCCCGCGACCCGCGCGGCGCTGCGCAGCGCGGCCAGCGTCACGATGGCGGTGCCGTGCTGGTCGTCGTGGAAGACCGGGATGTCGAGCAGGTCGCGCAGCCGGTCCTCGATCTCGAAGCAGCGCGGCGCCGAGATGTCCTCCAGGTTGATGCCGCCGAAGCTCGGCGCGAGCGCGGCCACCGTGGCCACGATCTCGTCCGGGTCGGTGCAGGCCAGGCAGATCGGCACCGCGTCGACGCCGGCGAAGAGCTTGAACAGCAGCGCCTTGCCCTCCATGACGGGCATGGCGGCGTTCGGGCCGATGTCGCCTAGGCCGAGGACGGCCGTGCCGTCGGTGACCACCGCGACGGTGTTGGCGACCCAGGTGAACTCGGCCGCGAGTTCGGGGTGCTCGGCGATCGCGGTGCAGACGCGGGCCACCCCGGGGGTGTAGGCCATGGCCAGGGCCGCTGGATCGGAGACGTTCACGGTCGGGGAGACGCCGATCTTGCCGCCGCGGTGCATGGCGAACACCGGATCGTCTGGGTTGGCGGCCGCGGTTAGGCGGGGCGTCGGCTTGGGAGCGGCGGGCGGTGGATAGGCGGACGCGGGAAAAGCCGGTTCTGCAGACATGGGTGTACCCCTTGCTCATCGTCATTGAGGGGCGGCGATGGCGCGTCAGCCTCGGTTTACCGGCTGTCGGCGGCGGTGCCGCGAGAAGACTTCGGGCACGGGGGTATCCCGTGGCGCCATTGTGCCACAGAACGTGACCATCGGTGTGGCATCGGCCGGGCCGATGGTGTAATACTCGATACCGGCACTTGGCCATTACCAGCAAACTTCCCGCAGCTAGGAACGAGGAGTGGATCTCAACTCCTACGCGGAACTCGCGGTTCGACTCGTGAATACGGCCGGTGGCGCGGGCGATGACGGAGACCGCCTGGCCAACCTCGAGGGGCTCCGCGCCCTGGTCGCCGACCGCCAGCACCTCAATACCGGCGTGACCCGCAGCGACCTGGACGCCCTGCGGAGCCTGCGCGGGGAATTCCGCGCGTTCTTCGCCGCGTGCGCCGCCGGCGACGGGGAGGACGCTGGGGCCCGCCTGAACGCGCTGCTCATCCAGCATCCCGTCCACCCGCAGCTATCCGGGCACGACGGGCAGCGGTGGCACGTGCACTACACCGAGAGCGGCTCGGTGGCGGACAAGTACGCGGCAGGGGCGGTCATGGGCCTGGCCGTCCGGCTGACGGACCTGGGCATCGACCGGTTCGGCGTGTGCCAGGCGGCGGGGTGCCGGGGCGTGTTCATCGACGTCAGCACCAGTAACACCAGGCGGTACTGCTCGGATCGGTGCATGAACCGTTCGAATGTGTCGGCGTTCCGGGCGCGCAAGCGGGGCGGGGACGACGGGGAGCCCAGGGATCCTAAGACGACCGGTGGGGGTAGCGCGCGCTAGGGATTTAGGGCTGCGGGCGCGGGCGCCAGTAGCGGAGCAGGACCCGGCCCTCGATGAGGGCCTCGGGTACCGCGCCGAAGCGCCGGCTGTCGACCGCCGCGGCGTCCGGGTTGTCGGACTCCAGCCACCAGCCGTCCGGGGTGCGCTGCGCGGCGCGCTTGACGAGGAGGAGGTCCTGATGCCCCGGCTGCCTGGCCAGGACGATCTGGCCGGGGCGGATACGGCGCGTGCGGCGGACCAGCAGCCAGTCGCCGGGGCGCAGGGCGGGTTCCATGGAGCGTTCGGCAACCTTGACTCGGGTCAGCGGCGGCCGGCGCGGTCGATGGTTCACGCGTCCCTCCGTGGTCGGGCCTTCCTTTCGGTGCCGGGCTCCCTCCGGTGTCGGGCCAGGCGAGCGGGGTAGTGTCGGGTCTGCAAGCAAACGAGTCGGAGAAAGGGAATCGATGAGGCTGCTCACCCGCCTGCTCGAGCCGAAGACCGTCGCCTACGCCCATTGCGACCTGCCCTGCGGAGTCTATGACCCGGCGCAGGCCAGGATCGAGGCGGAATCAGTCAAGGCGATTACGCAGAAGTACCACCAGAACGCGGACCCGGAGTTCCGGACCCGTGCGCTGATCATCAAGGAACAGCGTTCCGATTTGGTCAAGCACCACCTCTGGGTGCTGTGGACCGACTACTTCAAGCCGCCGCACTTCGAGAAGTACCCGCACCTGCACCAGCTGTTCAACGAGGCCACCAAGCTGGCCGGCGCGGCTGGCACCAAGGGCAGCACCGACGTGGACAAGGCCGACGAGCTGCTGGCCAAGATCGAGGAGATCAACAAGATCTTCTGGGAGACCAAGCAAGGCTGACCTGCCTGCTCCTGCCTTATCGTGGGCCGTTACACCCGTCAGGGGTTTGGTAACGGCCCACGATGGTTTCCCCGTGGCATCAGTCACTGTGGGTGACGGAGTGGCGTGTTTCTCGGAGGGGCCTCGCGGGCGGTAGGTTGCAGGCATGGGGCGGCGACCAGTACCCGCCTGGAGGAGTGACGTGACCGAAGACACCGCCGCGACGACCGCCGTGCCTGGGCAGCGGGATCCTGGCGCGACGCACGCGGATCGCGAGACCAAAGACCGGGTGCAGGTGTGCCTGCCCGCCGAGGGCGCGTACCTGTCCGTGCTCCGCACCGCGACCGCGGGCCTGGCGGCGAGGCTCGACTTCACCCTCGACGAGATCGAGGACCTGCGCATCGCCGTGGACGAGGCGTGCGCGATGCTGCTCCCCCAGGCGATACCCGGCACCAACCTGGAGTGCGTCTTCGACCTCGGCGCGGACGAGATGATGATCACGGTTTCCGTGACCGCGGCCGAGCCGCGCATGCCCGCCCGGGACACCTTCGCCTGGACCGTGCTGTCCGCCCTGGCCGGCACCGTCGACTCCAGGCTGGAGCAGGATGACCGGGTGGCCATCGTGCTGCGCAAGCGCAAGGAATCAACTAGGTCCGGGGCAATATCCGGGTCGAGGTCCGGGTGAGCAGCGAATACGAGCTCCAGGTGACCGACGAGTTCGACGTGATCCAGGCCACCGAACCGCCGGTCAGGGTCGAGCACGGATCGCCTGACCGGGCCCGGGCGCGAGAGATGTTCGAGCGGCTCGCCGTGCTTCCGGCCGGTGATCCCGAACGGGCGAGGATCAGGGGTTACCTGGTCGAGCTGCACCTTCCGCTCGTGGAGTACCTGGCCAGGCGGTTCAGGAACCGTGGTGAGTGGCTCGACGACCTGACCCAGGTCGCGACGATCGGGCTGATCAAGTCCATCGACCGGTTCGACCTGGAGCGCGGGGTGGAGTTCTCCACCTACGCCACCCCCACCATCGTGGGCGAGATCAAGCGGCACTTCAGGGACAAGGGCTGGGCCGTGCGGGTCCCGCGCCGACTGCAGGAGCTCAAGCTCTCGCTGACCAAGGCCATCGGCGAGCTGGCCCAGCGCGAGGGGCGTGCGCCCACGGTGAGCGAACTCGCCGCGCACCTCAAGATGAGCGAGGAGGACGTGCTGGAGGGGCTGGAGTCGGCGAACGCCTACTCCACCGTGTCGCTCGACGCGCCCGACTCCGGCGACGAGGACGCGCCCGCCGTGTCGGATTCCCTCGGCATGGTCGACGAGGCGCTCGAGGGCGTGGAGTACCGCGAGTCGCTCAAGCCGCTGCTCGAGCAGCTGCCGCCCCGCGAGAAGAAGATCCTCCTGCTCCGGTTCTTCGGCAACATGACCCAGTCGCAGATAGCCGCCGAGCTCGGCATTTCCCAGATGCACGTGTCCCGGTTGCTCGCCCGCACGCTGACCCAGCTGCGGGAGGGACTAACCACCGAGGACTGAGCCGCTTACTGGTCCTTGGCGTGGTTCATGGACGGGCGGTTGAGCGCGCGCAGGGCGGATCGCCTGGCCCGGTCTGCCCGCGATTTTCTTTGATTTCTCATCCGTCTCGCTATCCTCATCCGCCCCTATCCGATCAGCGGTACGTGCTGTTCAAGACTTTTTCCGGGAGGATCCGGGTTCTCGGGAGGATTTGGTGCACTACAGTCCCCCGGATCCTCCCGGAAGCCCGGATCCTCCCGGATCTTGGCGAGGACGGGCGTCCCACCGGGCACACCGGTCTCATCACCCGCTCGCGACCCGCTCCCCTGCGGAGCCGGAGGCGGTACTGAATCCGGAACCCTGCCCGCAGCATTAATCAAATGGTCACTGAGCCCCTACTAGTCCTTCGCGTGGTTCAGGGGCGGGCGATTGAGCGCGCGCAGGCTAGCCGGGGTGAAAAGCCCGGCTAGGCAGGTGGCCGCCAGCACCAGGGCAGGCGCGCCCCACTCGACGCGGTGCCCCTGAAGCAGGGTGATCCCCGCGATGATCACGAACAGCTGCGTCAGGACGGTCGGGATGCGGGTCCACGGCCGGGCGGTGGCCAGGCACACCGCGATACCCGCGAGGCCCGACGCGGTGGCCAGGGCGATCAGGGTCGCCGCGATCCCCCCGCCCAGCTGGTAGGCGTGACCGTCCACGGTGTTGATGGCGGCGAACACGGCCGCTACGGCCAGGCCGACGGCCTCGAGCGCCAGCGCGGCGGCGGATACGCGCAGGGGGACCAGGGGGGTTAGTGCAGGCCGGGGGGCGGGCTCTGGCTCGGGCCCAGGGGTCGGCTCTGGCCGCGGGGCGGGCTTGGGGCGCGGGGCGGCCTGGGGCCTGGCGGTGGGCTGGGGCCTGGCGGTGGGCTGGGGCCTGGCGGTGGGCTGGGGCCTGGCGGTGGGCTTGGTTTTGACGGTGGGCTGGGACCTGGCGGTGGGCTGGGGCTGGGACTTGATTTTGGCGGTGGGCTTGGTTTTGACGGTGGGCTGGGGCTGGGCGGTGGGCTGGGGCTTCTTGGAGCCGGAGGAGACGTTGGGCGCCGCAGACACCCGACCAGCCGGGGTTGCCTTCGGCCCGGGCGGTCGCCTCGCCATAGTCCTCTCACCATCCCGTCAGATCCGGGGGCCGCGCAGGTTCTCAGCTTAGGCGGCGGCTACCCTGGGCGGGTGCGCGGCCTCCTGATCGTCAACCCGCGTGCGACGACGACCGCGGCCGGCGCTGCGGAGCGGGTGATCCGCTCGCTGGCTGGAGTGGTCGACCTCGACGTCGAGCACACCCAGTACCGCGGTCACGCGCGCGAGCTGGCGGCCGCGGCGACCGGGGCCGACCTGGTGCTCGTGCTGGGCGGGGACGGCGCGCTCAACGAGGCGGTGAACGGGGTCATGACGGCGTCGCGGTCGTCGGATCCGTCGGGGTCTTCGGGTGGGAGCGCCGCCCCTGATCGGGGTCATTCCCGCCGGGGGAGGCAACGTCTTCGCGCGGGCGCTGGGCTTGCCGGTCGACACGGCGGCGGCGGTAGGCAGGATCCGGCAGGCGATCGAGGCGGAGCGATTCCGGACCATAGGCCTCGGGCTGGCCGGCGACCGGTACTTCACGTTCAGCGCGGACCTCGGCTGGGACGCCGAGGTGGTGCACGAAGTGGATCAGCAGCGCGAGAAGGGCAGTCGGCAGAGCGCCTCCCTGTACCTGCGGACCATCGTGCGGCGGTACTACCGCGGTACGGACCGGTGGGTCCCGGCCCTGACCGTGGAGCGTGACGGCCGGCCGCCAGCAAGCGAGCTGTTCCTGGCCATCGTCACCAACCGCTCGCCCTGGACGTACCTCGGCGGCCGCGCGCTGCTGCCCGTCCCGAACCCCGATTTCAACTCGGGTCTCGACCTGCTGGCGATGAGCAGGCTGCGCATCGGCACGGTGGTGCAGGCGGTGGGGCAGCTGATGTGGGTCAGGAGCCGACCGCCGCGGGGACGACATCTGCTGTCCGAACCGGGCCTCGAGGCGCTGACCATCCGGTCGGCGAGGCCGATCGCGTTCCAGGTCGACGGGGAGTACCTGGGTGAGACCCGGGCCGTTGACTTCCGGTTTGTCCCGGGAGCGCTTCGCGTCGTTGCATGACAATCCGGGCCTCATGCGGCGGCGCGAGCAAAATGTGATCGATCTGACATTAAATTGAGCTGACGGACGGCTGTGCCCTCTTGCGCATGTCAACCGACGTTGAGAGGCTTGACGTGATGCCTGGCGCGGGGGCGCCTCGCACGTGCCATCAGCTCAGATGGCAGGTACGTCGCCTTCGGGGTTCGTCCGGGTCGCCTGTCGGCTCGTACGAGTTTGCGCTCGGCATCAGAACGGTCCCGGGAAACTTGGACAGCACTGACAGTATGGCAATGCTCGTGAAAACCTTCACAAGCTAGATGTCGACAGAACCGGACGCATCCCGCTCGCGCCCGGTGGCCAGAAGGAGTGGACATCATGGACTGGCGCCACGAAGCCGCCTGCCGTGAGGTGGACCCTGAGCTGTTCTTCCCCATCGGGAACAGCGGTCCTGCCGTGGTCCAGATCGAGGAGGCCAAGCAGGTCTGTCGGCGCTGCTCCGTGATGGACGAGTGCTTGCGCTGGGCGATCGACAGCGGTCAGGACGCCGGCGTCTGGGGCGGCCTCAGCGAGGACGAACGACGCGCGCTCAAGCGCCGCACGATCCGGCTGCGGGCGCGCGCGCACGTCTGACCTCTCCATGCAGGCGGCCCGCCGGTCAGGTGCGGGCCGAGGGATCGTCCGCTGAGTCCGGCTGGGACTCCTCCCCGATGGGAAAATCCACCACCGCTTCCGTACCGCCGCCCGCTCGCGGCGTAATCCGCAGCCGCCCACCCAGGTCTCCCTCCACCAGCGTGCGGACGATCTGCAGACCGAGCCCGGTCGCCGAATCCAGGTCGAATTCCGGCGGCAGGCCTACTCCGTTGTCCGCCACGGTGACGGTCAGGCGCTCCGGCTCGCGTACCACGTGAACCTCAAGGATCCCGGGTTCCCGGCCGGCGTGCGGGAAGCCGTGCTGGAGGGCGTTCTGCAGGAGTTCGGTCAGGACCATGGCCAGCGGCGTCGCGACCGCGGCCGGCAGCAGCCCGAAGGACCCGGTGATCTTCGGGGTCACCCGGACCTCCGGGGCCGACACCTCACCGGTCATCATCGCGACCCGATCCGCGATGTCGTCGAAGTCCACGGTGTCTTCCGGAGCGTGCGACAGCGTCTCATGCACCACGGCGATCGAGCCGACCCGGCGGACCGCCTCGTCGAGCGCCGCGCGCGCCTCGGGCGCGTGCAGCCGCCGCGCCTGCAGCCGCAGCAGCGCGGCCACGGTCTGCAGATTGTTCTTGACCCGGTGATGGATCTCCCTGATCGTGGCGTCCTTGGTCATCAGTTCGCGTTCTCGGCTGCGCAGCTCGGTGACGTCCCTGACCAGGATCAGGGCGCCGGTCCTGGTCCCGCTCACGATCAGCGGGATCGCGCGGAGCTGCACGACCGAGCCGTTTCCCGATACCTCGGCCGCGCGGGGCGCGCGCCCGGCGGCCACGACCATCAAGGTCTCGTCCATCGGCTCATCGGACGCGCGCAGCCCGGCGGTGATCACGCCCAGCTCCGCCCCGATGAGGTCCGCGGCCAGGCCGAGGCGGCGGTACGCCGACTCGGCGTTCGGGCTGGCGTAGATGACGCGCCCCGACTTGCCGAGCCGGAGCAGCCCGTCGCCCACCCGCGGCGACCTGACCATCCCCGCCTCGTCGGGGAAGGGAAACGTGCCTTCCGCCACCATCCTGGCCAGGTCATCGGCCCCCTGCACGTAGGTGAGCTCCAGCCGGCTCGGGGTGCGGGCCGAGCTGAGGTTGGTGCACCGCTCGATGACGGCGATGACCTGCCCGGCCCTGGTCACGGGGATGCCCTCGGTGCGTACGGGGACGCCGCTGGTCCAGTCCGGGTCGCTCTCCCGCCAGATGCGCCGCTCGTCCCTGGCGGCCTCGAGCAGGCGCTGGTCCTGGGGCCCGGCCATCATCCCGACCACATCATCCGGCAGCGACGTGGGTCCGGTGGTCGGGCGCATCTGGGCGACCGCCAGCCAACCGCCGCCGCGAGCGGGCGCCCACAAGATCAGATCGGCGAAGGACAGGTCGGCCAGGAGCAGCCAGTCCGAGACAAGCGCATGCAGCCAGGCCAGGTCGTGGTCGCCGAGGTTGGTGCGGCTCCTGGCCAGGTCATCCAGCGTGGGCACAGCATCATCATCGCATCACGGCCTGGCCTCATTCCTCATGCGGGCACTGGCTTCGGTGCGCGACCATGGCAGAGTTGACGTTAACCCTTCATTAAGGCAATGATTCCGGATGACCGCTTCTCCCCTGCCGGCCGATGAATCCGTCCCCGGCTCTCCGGTGGATACGGGGCTGCGGCTGCCCAAGTACTACCAGGTAAAACGGCAGTTGCTCGAGCTGACCGGCAGCCTGGAGGCGGGTAGCCCCGTCCCGCCGGAGCGAGAGCTCGCGCGCGCCTACGGAACCTCACGCACCACGGTCAGGCAGGCGCTGGCCGAGCTGGTCATCGAGGGCCGGCTGCTGCGCATGCAGGGCAAGGGTACGTTCGTTGCCAAGCCCAAGGTCGCCCAGTTGCTCGAGCTGGCCAGCTACACCGAAGGCATGCGGGCGCACGGCCTGCACCCGCAGACCAAGATCCTGGACATCGGGTACGTCACCGCGGACGACGCGCTCGCGTCGCTGCTCGGCATCCGGACCGGAGGGCGCGCGCTGCGGATCCACCGGCTCAGGCTCGCCGACGGCGAGCCCATGTCGATCGACACCTCGCACCTGCCCGCCCGGCGCTTCCCCGGCCTGCGCAGGAATCTGGAGCGGCACAGGTCCCTGTACGAAACGCTGCGGGTGGCCTACGACATCCAGCTCGCGGAGGCCGAGGAGACCATCGAGACCGTGCTGGCCGACCCGCACGACGCCGCGCTGCTCGGGGTGGACGCCGGGCTGCCCTTGCTCCTGCTGTCCAGGCACGCCTTCGACGTCACGGGCGAGCCGGTGGAGTGGGCTCAATCGTGGTACCGGGGCGACCGGTACAAGTTCGTCACCAGGCTCCGCAGGTGACCAGCGGCGGTTAGCGGCAAAGCTCGCGGGGCCCTCGGCTGGTCGGCTACTGGCTGGTAGCGTCGTCTCCGTGGTGCGGATATCTGGTCACGGCGGAGTGCACGCCCTCGCGGTGGCCCGCGAGTACGGCGTTCCGACCATGTTCACACTGTCTGGCGGGCACGTGTTTCCGCTGTATGACGCGGCGGTCAAGGGCGGGCAGCCGATGCGGCTGGTCGACGTCAGGCACGAGCAGACCGCGGTCTTTGCGGCAGAGGCGACCGCCCGGCTGACCAGGACGCCCGGGCTGGCCGTGGTCACCGCCGGGCCGGGCGTCACCAACTCGGTCAGCGCGGTCACGACCGCCTGGCTGAACGGGTCGCCGATGGTGGTCCTGGGCGGGCGCGCGCCGGACTACCGGTGGGGCGCGGGCAGCCTGCAGGAGATCGACCACCCGCCGCTGCTCGCCCCGGTCACCAAGCGGGCCTGGACGGAGCACGAGACGGCGAACCTGGCCCGATCGGTCGATGAGGCGTTCCGCCTGGCGATGACCCCGCACCGCGGGCCGGTGTTCCTCGACATCTCGCTCGAGGCGATCTACGGGCAGGCCGAGGCGGACCTACCTTCGGCGGATCCCCCGCCGGCCGTCCCGCCGGACCCGGAGGACGTCAGCCGGATCGCGGGGCTCGTGCACGCGGCGCGGCGGCCGGTCCTAGTGCTGGGATCGGACGTATGGCTCGGCGGCGCCGAATACGCGGCGCGCCAGGCCGCCGAAGAACTCCGCCTGCCGGTCATCGCCAACGGGCAGGCGCGCGGGGTGCTGCCCGCCGGGCACGATCTGCTGGTGACCCGCGCCAGGTCGCTGGCCCTGCGCGAAGCCGATCTGGTCATCGTGGTCGGGACGCCGCTTGACTTCAGGCTCGGGTATGGGTCGTTCGGTCCAGAAAATGCCCCCGCGCAGGTCGTGCACGTGGCCGACGCGCCGGGAGGGATCGCCACCCACCGCCCGCTCGCCGCATCGGCCGCGGGTGACCTGGCCGCGTTCTTCACCGATCTCGTCGGGCAGGTCACCACTCACCGGGGCGCGCCCGGGCAGGCGCCGACCCTGGCGGCGCAGGACTGGCTGCCGGAGCTGGCCGGGGCGGTCCAGGCCGCGCACGCGCTGGATACCCCGCTGCTAACTAGTGCCGCCGAGCCGGTCCACCCGGCCCGCATCTACGGCGAGCTGCTCAAGTGCTCGACGAGGACGCGGTGGTCATCGGCGACGGCGGCGACTTCGTGTCGTTCGCCGGCAAGTACATCGAGCCCGCCCGGCCCGGCGGGTGGCTGGACCCGGGGCCGTTCGGCTGCCTGGGCACCGGGCTCGGGTACGCGATCGCGGCCAGGCTGGCGCGCCCGGCCGCGCAGGTCGTCCTGCTGCTCGGCGACGGGGCGGCCGGGTTCTCGCTGATGGACGCCGACACGCTGGTCCGGCACCGGCTCCCGGTCGTCATCGTCTGCGGGAACAACGGCGCATGGGGCCTGGAGAAGCACCCGATGCGGGCCCTGTACGGCTATGACGTCCTCGCCGACCTGCAGCCGGGCTGCCGGTACGACGAGGTGGTTCGGGCGCTGGGCGGGGCGGGCGAGATCGTCACCTCGCCCGGTGAGATCGGTCCGGCGCTGCACCGGGCGTTCGCCGCGAACTGCCCCTACCTCGTCAACGTGGTAACCGACCCCGAGATCGCCTACCCCCGGTCTACCACCGGCGTCTAGCCGGGGCCCGGTGGTCAAAAGCCGACCGGGCCCAGGTCACCCGGGGCCCGGTCGGCGGCAAGACGCTCAGGTCCTCGCCGTCAGGGGCATTGGTACGGATACAGCGGGCGTTCGCCGATGGTGATCGAGACCGCGGAGCCCGGATCGACGATGGTCCCGGCGGGCGGGTTCTGGTACATCACCCTCCCGATGTTGTTGCAGGAATGGTCGACGTAGTAGGAGATCTGGCCGACAACCAGCCCGGCGGTCTGCAGGGCGAGGTGCGCCCCGGCCGGGGTGTCACCCACCAGATTGGGCACGGCGGGAGCCGAGGCGACGACAAGGGCGTAGGCGCCGCCTTCCAGGCCGGTGAGTTGGTTACCGAAGGCGATCTGGGTGACCCCGGTCAGGTCGGTGACCGGCGTGGGAGTCGTGATGGAGCCGCCCACTTGTCCGAGCTGGCCATCTCCGTTGCAGCCCCAGGTCAGCAGCGTGCCGTTGGGCTGGATCGCCGCGCTGAACCCAGAGAACAAGAAGGTCTCGCCCGCGGCGACCTGGGTGATCGGCCCCCGGTCGATCAGCTCCGGGGTGGACCTGGCGGTCGTGGTTCCGTCGCCCAGTTCCCCGCACAGGTTATTGCCCCAGGACCACAACGCACCGTCGGCCAGCGCCAGGGTGTGGACGCCATCGCTGGAGACCTGCGTGACCCCGCTCAAGCCGAGTACGGGCGTCGGGGAGACGGTGTACTGGGCGGAGGTGCCGGTGCCCAGGGTTCCCAAGCTGTTCTGGCCCCAGCTGTACAAGGTCCCGCCATCGCTCACCGCGAAGCTACCCGTGCCGGCCGCTACCTGGGCGATCCCGGCCAGTCCCGGCACCTGTTCCGGGACTAGGTGGCTGACCGTGGTGCCGTCGCCCAGATTCCCTTCTCCGTTGTCACCCCAGGCCCACACGGTGCCATCCTCCCGCAGCGCCAGGGCGAAGTCCTCGCCGGCCGCCACCTGCGAGACCCCGGTCAGGCCCGACACCTGGACCGGCGAGTAGCTCGACGCCGTGGTCCCGTTGCCCAGCTCACCATGCGTGTTGTCGCCCCAGGCCCACAGGCTGCCGTTGGCGGCCACGGCGTAGGAGTCACCAATGCCCAGGGCGATCTGGGTGATCGTGGGCAGCCCAAGCACCTGGTGCGGGGTGTCGACGATTCCGCTGGGGCTGCTGTAGCCGAGCCCGCCGTAGTTGTTGTCGCCCCAGGTCCAGACCGTGCCGTTGGCCAGTAGCGCAGCACTGGTCTCAAAGCCGGCCGCGACCTGGATGACATGACTTGGCAGCCCGGTGAGCAGGACCGGCGAGTTGTTCGCCAACGTGGTCCCGTCACCAAGCTCGCCGTACGCGTTGCTCCCGAAGCTGTACAACCCCGGCCCGGTCACCGCCGCCTGGGATGCGACCGGCGCGGCCACTGCCAGGCCCGCGCTCACCATGGTGACCATCCCCGCCGCCACGATGACCCGGATACCGCTGAATCCTCGCATTGTTCCTCTGCCTTTCATTAACCTCCGGGCCGACAATCCGCAGTCGGCCGCGCACCCGGACAGAGAAGGCAGCGGGCGAGCAGATACACAGAAACTTCGCGAGCCTTGGGGAGGCCTGTAATCGGCTGCGTCTCCGCGGAAACGCCTGACGCAATTGCGCGGGACGTCTCCGCTAGGTCCGGCCACGCCGCTGCGCTGTCGTCCAGGGCGTCGGCGCTGAAGCCGACCGCCCTGAGGTCAACCGGTTGGAACCAGGTCCGTCACGTCGGCGTGGGTCTTCGCGAGGGCCTGGTCGAAGGTCGCGAGACGGGACGCACGACTGCGGGCGAGCTGGACAAGGTAGGCATCGGTGACCTGACGGTGGCCGATGATTCCGGCGGTCGGGACATCGGCGTACGTGACGTCGTCGGGCCAGAACTCGACTCCTGGCCGGTCAGCTGATGACGGCGATGAGGTCGCCTTCCTGGATGACGTCGCCTTCGGCGACGTGCAGGGCGGTAACGACGCCGGGGCCTTCGGCCAGGACCGGGATTTCCATCTTCATCGACTCGAGGATCACCAGGGTGTCGCCGTCGTCGACATGATCACCTTCTGCCGCGACAACCTTCCACACATTCGCGACCATCTCGGCGCGGATCTCAGCCACCGGCGACTCCTGTCTGATTGACCCAGGCGGACCTTGTCCTACCTGGCGCGCAGCTTGCTTACCAGGGACGTATCGTAGTCCCCGCTGACGAAATCGGGGCTGGCGAGAAGCTCGGCGTGGAACGCCAGGTTCGTCTTCGGGCCCTCGACGGCGAAGGCGGCGACCGCGTCCCGCGCCCGGGCCAGCGCCTGCGCGCGGTCGGCGCCGTGGACGCAGAGCTTGGCCAGCAGCGGGTCGTAGTACGGGGTCACCGTGTTGCCGGCCTGGTAGCCGGCGTCCACCCGGACGCCCTCGCCCGCAGGTTCCTCCCACCGGGTGATCGTGCCCGGCGACGGCAGGAACCGGACCGGATCCTCCGCGTAGAGGCGCAGCTCGAGGGCGTGCCCGGACGGGTGGACGGCGGCCGGGTCAAACGAGGGGGGCTCGCCTGCCGCGATGAGGAACTGCTGCTCCACCAGGTCGAGGCCCGTGACGAGCTCGGTGACGGGGTGCTCGACCTGCAGGCGGGTGTTCATCTCCAGGAACACGAACGAGCCGGCGTCGGTGTCCACCAGGCACTCGACGGTCCCGGCGCCACGGTACCCGACGGCCTGCCCGGCCCGGACGGCGGCGGCCAGCATCTGCTCGCGCAGCGCGGGCGAGACGCCGGGGGACGGGGTCTCCTCGGCGACCTTCTGATGGCGCCGCTGAACCGAGCAATCGCGCTCGCCGAGGGCCAGGACGGTCCCGTCGGCCAGGCCGAGGATCTGCACCTCGACGTGCCGGGCGCGCTCGACGTAGCGCTCGATCAGGATCTCCGGCGAGCCGAAGAAGCGTTCCGCGCGCGAGCGGGCCGTGGCGAAGGCGGCGCGGAGTTCGGCCTCGCTGGCGGCCATGCCCATGCCGATCCCGCCGCCGCCCGCGGCGGCCTTGACCATGACGGGGTAGCCGATCCGGTCGGCCTCGGCGACGGCCGCGGCCTCGTCGGTGACCGGCTCGCGGCTGCCCGGCGACACCGGGACCCCGGCCCGCTCCATCAGGTTCCTGGCGCGGATCTTGTCGCCCATCTGCTCGATCGCGGCCGGGTCCGGGCCGACCCAGATCAGGCCGGCCGCGATGACCTGGCCGGCGAAGTCCGCGTTCTCGGCGAGGAAGCCGTACCCCGGGTGCACCGCGGCCGCCCCGGTTTTACGGGCCGCGTCGATGATCGCCGCGGCGTTCAGGTAGCTGAGGGCGGGCTGGGCCGGCCCGATGTGGACCGCCTGGTCGGCCTCGCGGACGTAGGGCAGTTCTGCGTCCGCGTCGGAGTACACCGCGACCGCCGTAACCCCCAGCCGGCGGGCCGTGCGGATCACGCGCCTGGCGATCTCACCCCGGTTGGCGACAAGCACCGAATCGAGCATCCAGCCAGCCTACTGGGGTCGAAGAGGTGCGGGCCGGCGCGTGGCGGGGCCCCCCGGGAGATGGGCTACAGCTGGATGACCGAGCGGCGGTTTACTACGCGGCTGAGGGCCTCCACCGTGTCTGGGTCGAACTCGCTGACCGTGTCTAGGCGGAGCTGCTGGACGGCGGCGGCGGCGCGATCGGGGTCCATGGAGCTGCCGACCAGGTCGTCGAAGGCGTTGGCGGCCTTGATGATGCGGCTGCTCAGCGGGGGCCCGGAAGGGCTCGCGGCGTGGGGTACGGCGGCGTGACGGCCGCGACGCTCGTGCGCTACCTCGATGCCGCGGTAGGGCTCGTTCTGCCTGCGGACGATCTCGGCCACCGAGCCCAGGACCTGGGCCTGCTGGATCACCTCGGCGCCGAGCTCGGCGATGCGGCGCTGCTCGTGCGGGGCGGCCAGGACGGTGGCGCCGCCGGGGATGGGATCTTGCAGCGAGAGCTGGCCGATGTCGTGCATGAGCGCGGCGTACTCGAGCTCGAGCAGCTCCGGCTCGTGGATGCCGAGCTCGCGGCCGACGGCGACGGCGATCTGGCTGACCCGCTCGGAGTGGCCGGGTTCCACGTACCCGCCGATCTCGGTGACCTTGGCCAGCGCCCGAACGGTCTGCAGGTAGGTGGCCCGGATCCCGGCGTAGCGGCGGAAGGCCACCTGCGTGAGGAGCAGCGGGGCGGTGAACACGGCCACCGCGGCCAGCCCCATGGTCTCGGCCGCGAACGCGATGAGCAGGGCCGAGGCCCCGACCGCCGCGCCCAGCGGCAGCTGAACGCGCATCTCGTCCACCAGCGCCACCCGGAACCTGGCGCGCTGCTCTTCGACCCGCATCAGGGCGGTGAGCACCGCCTCGAGCAGCAAGGCCAGCAGGACCAGGGAGGTCATCAGCGAGAAGGCCAGGCCCCAGTGGCTGGAGATGGCGTCGCTGTCCGCGAGCGAGCGGAAGATGAAGGCGACGGCCGCGACGCAGAGCAGGCGCGTGGCCATGCTGCTCACCTTGGCCGGCCGGCCGACGGCCAGGTGCGGGAGTGCGCCGATGATCATCCCGATCGCGGTGATCGTGACCACCTGCTCCGCGGTGTGGTGGACCGGGTGCCCGCCCACCCGGATGAGCAGGGCATAGGCGAGCGCTCCCGCGATCCCGATCGGCGCCGATTCGCGGTCGCCCGGCAGGTTCAGCCGCAGGACCTCGCCGAACGCGATCAGCGCGCCGAACGCGAACGCGATCCGGGTATCGTGCACGCCCGCCACGGCGGTCTGCGCGACCGAGGCGACGAGGACCACCCCGGCCGCCGCGATGAGCAGGAGCTGCCCGGAGTTCCGCACGGGCCAGGGGCGCCTGCGCGGCTCGTGTCGTTGTTCGCTCATCGCGGCCTGTCCGCCTGCGTCTTACTCAATAGTTCGCGCTGTTGAAGTTCGGCCCGCGATCGGGCTCGCTCGGACGGCGACGCTCGGGCACGTGCGGCGCGCGCTCGATGATCGGTCCCGGGTGCCGCTCGCTGGCGATCACCCGCAACGGCGAGGCCGGATCGTCGTGATCCTGGGACGGGATCACGGGCAGGTCGCCGGTGATGGGCTCGGGATCGGGGCGCTGCCAGCCTTCCTTCAGGACCGCGGCCACGAAGGCGTCGACGAACGCCGGGTCGAACTGCGTGCCCGCCCACTTGCGCAGCTCGAAGACCGCCTCTTCGATGGGGCGCGCGCCGCGGTAGGACCGGGTGGACGTCATCGAGTCGAACGCGTCGGCCACCGCGAGGATCCTGGCGAACTCGGGGATCTCGTCGCCGGCCAGGCCCATCGGGTAGCCGCGGCCGTCGATCCGCTCGTGATGGTGCATGATCCCGGCCAGGGCCTCGTCCAGGAAACCGATCTCCCGGACGATGTCGAGCCCGCGCATCGGGTGGAGCTGGATCGCCGCGTACTCTTCCTCGGTCAGCTTCCCCGTCTTCTGCAGGACCCTGGTCGCCACGCCGAGCTTGCCCACGTCGTGCAGCATGCCCGCGTACCGCAGCGCCTCCACCCGCTCGCCGCGCATGCCGATCTCCCGCGCGATCATGACGGAACCGCGCGAGACCCGGTCGCTGTGGCCGCGGGTGTAGAGGTCCTTGGTCTCGACCGCCTGGCACAGGGCGCCGACCGCGGCCTCGTACGCCCGCTGCTGCTCCACGAGTTGCGCCACGGCCCAGCGGGCGACGGCCACGGGGATCAGGACGAGGACCGGCGCGAACAGCCCGGTCACGCTCCACAGCGCGGCGATCAGCAGGCCGAACGCGCCGTAGCCGAGGTCGGAGACGATCAGCTCCACGCTCATGCCGGGCGCTGAGGTGCGGCGTCCCCGCGCCTGCGGCTCGCTGGTCAGCCAGAGCACGCCGCCGAGCAGCCCGTGGTTCGCGACCGCGTGCACCACGGCCGCGACCGCGAAGGGCCCGATGATCCCGGGGAACGATCCCGACCCGGGCATGCCGACGTGCCCGTGCGCGGCGAGGAAGGCCCGCCCGGCCAGGTACGCGGACAGGGCGAGCATGCCGGTGTTGAACGCGCGCTGGACCAGCGAGGGACCGCGCCGCAGCCCGAACACCGTGCAGGCACCCACCAGCGCCGCGCCGACCGGTCCGACCAGGACCACGGCGGCCAGGGTCGCGATCGGGCTCGGCGACCACGCCAGTTCCCTCGGGCGCAGCAGCGTCGCCGTCGACTCGAAGACCATCAGGAGCACGCCGAGCACCGCGACCTCGCGCCACCAGGTAACCCCGCCGAACGGGCCGCGGACGAGCAGCACGACGGCCGCGGCGACGATCGCCCCGATGTACAGCCGCGCGGGCCACGAAAGCCTAGCCACGCTTCCTCCCGGGGAGGAGCGCGGAACGCGGGCTGGGCTGCACGACTCCTACCCCCACGTAATCCTGGAGACGGCGGCCGGGTAGGCCGAGCCTGCCGGCACCTCAACCGTGGCCGGAGTAATTCCGCCGGAGGGACGCATGCTGACCTCCCTAACGTGCAACTACCTACAGCTCAGCAGATATCGCCCAGAGTCAAGGATAACGTGGCCACAACGCATCTCGCAGGCCCAAAATCCCATCGTGAACAAATCGTGAGAGCGCCAGTCACAATAGGCAATCAAGTGAGGCAGTTGCGGCGCAATTTGCACAATCCCGGCTAATGCGGGGCCGCGGTACTACTCGGCGAACTCGATGGACGCCCGGACTTCCCTGATCCTGACGAGAATCTTCGCGCGCAACTCGGCCGGCGCCGGGTCGCAGCCGCAATGCTTGGCGACGACGCGCTTGACCGCCTCTTCCAGGCCGTACTCGCGCAGGCAGGGGCCGCATTCGTCTAGGTGCTGGCGGATCTTCGCGCAGTCCAGCTCGTCAATCTCGCCGTCGAGGTAGCCGTAGACCCGGTCGAGCACCTCTGTGCACGGGGTCTCGTGCGGGTTTCCGCAGCTCATCGCCCTTCCTCTCCGGGCAGGGAGGCATCGGAACCCGCCTTGACCAGGCCGCGTTCCGAAGCGTAATCCTGGAGCAGGTCGCGCAGCTGGCGGCGGCCGCGGTGCAAACGCGACATCACGGTACCAATCGGCGTGTCCATGATGTCCGCGATCTCCTTGTACGCGAACCCCTCGACGTCGGCGAGGTAGACCGCGATCCTGAATTCCTCGGGAAGAGCCTGGAGCGCTTCCTTTATGTCAGAATCCGGCAGCCGTTCTAGCGCTTCGGCTTCGGCCGACTTCAATCCCCCGGAGGTGTGCGATGCGGCGCGCGCCAACTGCCAGTCCTCGACGTCCTCGGCGCCCGACCGCTGCGGCTCGCGCTGGCGTTTCCGGTAGCTGTTGATGAAGGTGTTGGTCAGGATCCGGAACAGCCACGCCTTGAGGTTCGTGCCCTGCTGGAACTGGTGGAAGGACGCGTAGGCCTTCGCGAACGTCTCCTGGACCAGGTCTTCGGCGTCCGCCGGGTTGCGGGTCATCCGAAGCCCTGCGGAGTACAGCTGATCCAGGTACGGCAGCACCTCCTGCTCGAAGCGCTCACCGCGCTGTTCGAGAGTCTCCGGAACGGGACCCACCTCCTTTGGGTAGTAAGAGGCCGGGCTGCTGGCGTGCAGACCGTATGTGCGGGAGGATACCGTGCCGGGGAACGCGGCTAGCTTCAGCGTGCCCGGAGGTGGCGAGGCGACTGCGACGACCATGCCGCGTTCAACACGTTCGTGCAGGCCGTCATTCCACCGGACGACTGGTCCGCGTGAACAGGTGACGACAGGCACCTGAAGGGGAAGGCTCTCCAGTGAGCGGGCCCTTCGTTGCGGAGGCGCCCAGTCAGGAGCTCAGGGCCCATGACCCATGCGGCCAGCGCGATCACGCCGGATACCCAGCATCCGCCGACCTACCGCCATTTCTGCGAGGCCGTGGCGCGGGCCCAGCTCGCGGCCTGGCTCCCGCCGGGACGGCAGGTCCTGGTGGACGTCTCGGGACGGCACACGGCGAGCGCGGAACTGGCCGCCCGGGCCGGGCATACCGTCCTGCGCGTGCTGGAGGCAGGGTCCGTCGGCCCGGGGGCGGCCGGAACGGAGCCGAACCCGGGGGGAACGGGGTCGGGTTCACAAGGAACGGCGCCGGGTCCGCGGGGGAAGATCTTTGTGCTGATCGCGGACTCCTCGAGGTTGTCCTTCCTGCCCGATGGCTGCGCGGACGGGATCATCGCGGAGGACCGGGCGCTGTCTACGCACCTGGTGGCCGAGGCGCTGATCGCCGACGTCGCCCGCGTGCTGCGCCCGGGGGGCCGGGTCCTGGCGTGCGTGGACTCGCTCGTGCTCGGCATGGCGGTGCTCGCGGGGCAACGCCACTGGCCGCACCTGGTCGACCTGCCGCACGCCGAGGTGGTGCTGGTGCCCTGGCCGGACGGGACCATCACCCGGTGCTACGGGCCGGAGCAGGCGCGCGAGTTGTTCGGCGGGGCGGGGCTGCTGGTGAACTGGATCAGGCCGCGGACCGTGTTCGCCGAGTCGATGGTGACGCACGCGCTGGCTGAGGACCCGGCGAGCCTAGCCCGGCTGGTCCGCGCCGAACTCGCCGCCGCCAGCGATGAGTCACTCGGGGCGCAACTGGTGATCTCGGCGTGTAAGCCGGACTAGCGGCGGCTGTGCAGAATTAGCGCCGGCGGCGGGCGAGCTTGCCCTGGCAGCCGACGCAGCGGGCCGCGTCGGGGCGCGCGTCGAGGCGGCCCTCGGGAATCTCCTGCTGGCAGTCGACGCACTTGCCGTAGCTGTGCTCCTCGATGCGGGCAAGCGCCGCCTCCACCTCGGCGCGCTGGGCGCGGGCCGAGTGCAGGACCGCCTCGGTGCGGTCGGCTTCGGACAGCGAGGATCCCGCGTCGGCCTGGTCCGCCGGGTACCCCGACCCGGCCATCGGCGCCGGGCGCTCCCCCTGCAGGATGGATATCGACCGGTCAAGGCCGTCGCGCATCTCCTCGAGGCGCTTACGGGCGACGGTAAGTTCCACTGGTGTCCTCGCCTCCCGTCCGCGTGCGATGGGCAGCCTAGGCTCGGTCGAGCCGCGGGCCGCCCCGCGGACTCAGAACAACTCGCCTGGCGGCCGCTCCCCGTCGGCGGAATCAGGCAGCGGCTTTATGAGCTCGGGTCCGTTGTTCCGCACTGAGTTGACAGCCATCGATACGGGGTATGACGTCAGGCCGCCGGCCATGGCGGGCACCATCGTCGCTTGTAGCTGGCCAAGGTCGCTGGTGGCGGGGTCCAGCCAGTCGGCCCAGGCCTGCGGCGCGATGGTCATGGGCATGCGATCGTGAATCTGGCCGACGTCGTCGGACGCATTCGTCGTGATGATCGCGGCCGTCCACAGCCACGCGCGCTCGTGATCGTCAGGAAGGGCCTCATCCCGCCAGAGATCGTAGATTCCGGCGAAGGCCAGGTCACCACCGTCCTTCCGGAAGATGTAGTAGGGCTGCTTGCGCGTCTTGCCGTCCTGCTCGACCGGCTGCCACTCGAAATAGCCGTCGGCAGGAATGAGGCAGCGCCGCTTGGCGAACGCGCGGCGGAACGCCGGCTTGGTCGCCACGGTCTCGGCGCGGGCGTTGATCAGCCGGCCGCCGCCCGAGGGTTCCTTGGCCCAGAAGGGAACCAGGCCCCAGCGGACCACGCGCAGCTCACGGGCCTGCGGCTCGTCGTCGCGGGCGGGGCGCTCGATGACCGCGAAGATCCGCTTGGTCGGCGCCACGTTGTAGTCGGGCGAAGGCTCCGGCTCGGGTCCGTCGGGCACGCGGTCCCGTTCGATGCTGAACTCCTCGAGGAGCTCAAGGCGCTTACGCGCCGACACGAACCGACCGCACATGAATACTCTTCCTCAGGTGAAAGAATCCAGACACGTCCCGTTAAGCCTGGATTGGCCTTTCATAACCATAATCCAGGTCCGCCAAACCCCCAGGGGGGCCAGGGGGGCTTGGGGGACGGGCAGTCCCCCCAAGATCGGGGGGATTCCGGGGGGTCGTCCCCCCAGGCTAGCACAGATACCCTCAAGCGTATGCATGGGGATGACACGGCGGACCTGACCTGGACCGCGCCGGCCGCCTCCGGGCCGGTCAGCGCCCGGATCGGGCTGCCCGCGTCCAAGTCGATCACCAACCGCGCGCTGGTCCTGGCGGCCCTGAGCGACTCCCCCGCCCTGATCGCCAACCCCTTGCAGGCCAGGGACACCGCGCTCGCGGCCGACGGGCTGCGGGCCCTGGGCGCGCAGATCGCGGACGATGGACAAGCGCAAAACCCTGATAGCCGAACGACCTGGCGTGTCACCCCCGGGCAGCCACCGGCGGACTCGATGGTCAGCGTGGACGTAGGCAACGCAGGCACGGTCATGCGGTTCTTGCCCGCGGTGGCGGCGCTGACGCGGGCCACGGTGCGGTTCGAGGGGGACGCGCGGGCGCCCCTGCGCCCGGTCGGCGCGATCCTTGCGGCGCTGCGCAGGCTCGGCGCGGACATCGACGACGAGGGCCGCGGCGCGGTCCCGTTCACGGTGCACGGGCACGGCGCGGTCCCCGGCGGCACGGTCACCCTGGACGCGTCCGCGTCCTCGCAGCTCGTCTCGGGCCTGCTGCTGGCGGCGCCGCGGTTTGCGGAGGGCGTCGAGATCAGGCACGAGGGTCCGCCCGTCCCCTCGGCCCCGCACATCGCGATGACGGTCCGTATGCTCGCGGCCGCGGGGGCCGACGTGAGCGCCGAATCGGCGGCAGGGGGCGCGCGCCCCGACGCCTGGCGGGTCCGGCCCGGGCGGCTCGACCTCGGGGCCATCACGGTGGAGCCCGACCTGTCCAACGCGGGCCCGTTCCTGGCCGCGGCGCTGGTCACCGCCGGGACGATCGAGGTGCCCGGCTGGCCGCGGGACAGCCTGCAGGCGGCCGGGCCGATCCTGGACGTGCTGGCCCGGATGGGCGCGCGGGCCGAGGTCGGCGAGCAGGGGCTGACCATCTCGGGGACGGGCGCGATCCACGGGATCACCGCGGACCTGCGGGACGTCAACGAACTCGCGCCGGTGCTGACCGCGGTGGCGGCGCTGGCCGACGGCCCTTCGGTCTTCACCGGGCTGGCGCACACCCGCGGGCACGAGACCGACCGGCTGGCCGCGCTGGCCAAGGAGATCAACGCGCTCGGCGGCGACGTCACCGAGTTGCCCGACGGGCTGGCCGTCAGCCCGCGGCCGCTGCGCGCGGCGGGCGAGCCGTTCGGCAGCTACGACGACCACCGGATGGTGATGGCCGCGGCCGTGCTCGGCCTGGCCGTCCCCGGACTGCGGGTGGCCGGCGCGGAGACCGTAGGCAAGACGTTCCCCGGCTTCAGGGACGTCTGGTTGAGCATGTTGGGGTTGGCACCCTGAGCCCGCGGCCCGGCTACTCGCGGCTTGACGAGGACGACGTCCGGGTCCGGCCCGGACGGAGCTCGCGCCCGCGGACCAGGCGGCGCCCCGCGCACGACAGCGCGATCCAGGGCTTCGTGACCAGCGTGGACCGTGGGCGGTACGGGTGCATGGCGGAGGACCACCTGGTCATCGCCATGAAGGCACGCGAACTGGGCAAGGGCTCGGTGGTGGTAGGCGACCGGGTCGCGCTGGCCGGGGACATCTCGGGCGAGCAGGGGTCGCTGGCCAGGATCGTCCGGGTGGAGCCGCGGACGAGCGTGCTGCGGCGTTCGGCCGACGACACGGACCCGCTGGAGCGGGTTATCGTCGCCAACGCCGACCAGCTCGTCGTCGTCTGCGCGCTGGCCCAGCCGTCGCCCGGGCTCCGCTTCGTGGACCGGTGCCTGGTCGCGGCCTACGACGCCGGGATCGACCCGCTGCTCCTGCTGACCAAGGCCGACCTGGCGTCCCCGCGCAAGGTGCGCGCGTTCTACACCCCGCTCGGCCTGCCCATGCTGACCACCAGGCGCCCGCTCTCGCCGCGGACCCTGGAGCGGGTGCGGAACGTGCTGACCGGCCGGATCAGCGTGCTCATCGGGCAGTCCGGCGTCGGCAAGTCCACGCTGGTGAACACCCTGATCCCGGAGGCGGCCCGGACCGTCGGAAGGGTCAACGCGGTGACCGGCCGGGGTAGGCACACGTCGTCGTCGGTGGTGGCGCTGCCGCTGGGCGACGGGTGGCTCATCGACACGCCGGGGCTGCGCGGGTTCGGGCTGGGGCACGTGAGCGAGGAGCGGGTGGTCGAGGCGTTCGGGGACCTGGCCGAGGGCACCGCCGCGTGCCCGCCGGGGTGCGACCACCTCTCCGGGTGCGCGCTGGACGAGTGGGCGCGCGAGCACCACGCGGAGGCGCGGCTTGACTCGCTGCGCCGAGTACTGCGCAGCCGAGAGGGCGCTGCTGACTAAAAGCGGGGCCGACTAAAGCAGGCGGGCCAGGTCGGCGAGGCTGAAAGTCTTGCGCCTACCGCGCGCCGGGCTCTCCGGGAAGCAGCCGTCTTCGTCGGGGTCGCCCGGGCGCTCGGGGAAGCACCACGGCTTGATGGCCTCCGCCGACCGGGGCAGGCGCGGGGTATCGGGGTAGCACCCACGCTCGTTCGGGATGAAAGGCTTGTTACGCATCGACGGTGCCCCCTATGCGCCAGTAGATGCCCGCGGCGGTCCTGGACAGGAACGCCTCATCTATAAGGTACCTGCGCAGGGCGCAGTGGTCGTCCACGACCGCCTTGAGGATCTCGTCGACGGCCTTCTCGGGATACCGCCGGCCGGGCTCGAACGCCTGCGCCACCTGGTCGAGGAGCAGGCGGCGCCGGGTGCGCTTGGCCGGGAGCGCCGTGATCCGGCCGTCGCGGATGAAGGGCCGCAACACTTCGGGCGGGTCGGCGAGGAGACCCTCGGCGGAAAAGTCCATCAAGGCCAGTATCACCCGGAAGGGTCCTGGCTGGCCAGCGTGATGTACGAGGCGGTACCGTTCGCGGGTGGCCCGTTACGACGACGACCTGCGCTTCGCGCACGTCCTCGCGGACGCCGCTGACGACATCACGACCAGGCGGTTCCGGGCGCTCGACCTGCGGGTCGAGACCAAGCCCGACCTCACGCCGGTCTCCGATGCCGACCGGGCGACCGAGGAATCGCTGCGTAACGTGCTGCGCCGGGCGCGGCCGCGCGACGCGGTGCTCGGCGAGGAGTTCGGGCGGGTCGGCTACGGGCCGCGGTGCTGGGTG
Source organism: uncultured Actinomycetes bacterium (assembly GCA_963795795.1). Taxonomy (GTDB): domain Bacteria; phylum Actinomycetota; class Actinomycetes; order Streptosporangiales; family Streptosporangiaceae; genus Palsa-504. The sequence continues at coordinate 456,840 of CAWCJS010000024.1, forward strand.
ATCGACCCCATCGACGGGACGAAGAACTACGTCCGCGGCGTGCCGGTCTGGGCCACCCTGATCGGGCTGATGGACGGGCCGGACGTGGTGGTGGGCGTGGTGTCGGCGCCCGCCCTGTCCCGGCGCTGGTGGGGAGCGCTGGGCGGCGGCGCGTGGACCGGGCGCAGCCTGACCAAGGCGTCGCCCTGCCGGGTGTCCGGCGTGACCAAGCTGGACGACGCCTCGATGTCGTACTCGGGCCTGGGCGGGTGGGCCAAGCGGGGGCTGCTCGACAACTTCATGGGGCTGGCCAAGTCGGTGTGGCGGACGCGGGCGTTCGGCGATTTCTGGTCGCACATGCTGGTCGCCGAGGGCGCGACCGACATCGCCGCCGAGCCCGAGGTGTCGCTGTGGGACCTCGCCGCGCTGCAGATCATCGTGACCGAGGCGGGGGGACAGTTCACCTCGCTGGAGGGCGAGGCCAGGCCCGACGGCGGCAGCGCGGTCTCCACCAACGGTCATCTGCACGCCGAGGTACTGGATCACTTGGGTCTTGCCCTCTAGGGGGATATCACGGATGCTTGTGGTCTGTCACAAGTTCACAAGCGCCGAACCAGGGGGTGCAGTTACCGTGAAGGTACGAGATGGCATGTCCCACCTTGTGCTCACCATCGGGCCAGCGCACACGCTCCGGCAGGCCGCGCAGATGATGTCCAAGCGGCGCATCGGCGCCGCGGTCGTCATCGACAACGAGCACGCGGGCATCGGCATCCTCACCGAACGTGACCTCCTCGACTCGATCGCCGCGGGTGAAGACCCCGACGCCGAGCTCGTGGCCCAGCACCGCACCGAAGCACTCGTGTTCGCCTCCCCCGAGTGGACCCTGGAGGAGGCCGCCGCGGCGATGATCAGCGGCGGGTTCCGGCACCTGGTCGTGATCGAGGGGCACGACGTGGCCGGGCTGCTTTCCATGCGCGACATCGTCCGCGTCTGGACCTCCGCCGACGCATCGCCGCCGCAGCCGGTGACCGCCTCCGGCTGAGGTTCACCGCGCCTGCCTAGCACTGCGCCTGCCTAACACTGCGCCTGCCTAACACCGGGGCTGCCCCAGCACCGCGGTTGCGGGGCGACACTGGAGAACATGAACCGCGAGCGCGCGGAAACGTTCCTGCGGCTGCTGGCCGAGAGCGTGCTGCGCGCGGCCAGCGAAGGGGCGTTCGTCTCCGGCGCGCCGTGGTCGGCCGACAGCCCCAACCCCGGCTTCCCGCGACTGGCGCGGGTGGCGCAGGCGCTCGCCGCGGTACACGCGCTCGACCCGGCCGCCGCGCAGGACGTCCTGGCGGACTTTGCCGTCGCGATCGGCGTTCGGCAGCACTCGGACCCGGGTCCGCTGCTGATGACCCGGCCCGCGTTTACGCGGGGCAGGCTGTACGCGCGGGCCTCGGCCGGGTCTCCGGATCCTGGTCCGGGCGCGGCGGGCCCTGGTGCGGCGGGGGACGCTGGTGCGCGGGGCCGTGGCGAGGCCGGGGCTGGCGCGGGCCTCCGTGAGCGCTTCGTCCCGCTCGGGGTGACCGTCCCGTTCCGCCTCGAGGACGTCAGCGGCGAGGTGAACCTGCTCTCCTACGCGCATACGTCGTCCTGCGCGCGGTTCACCGTCACGTGGCGGACCCGCAGCCCGGGCGGTCAGGGGCTGCTGGGGCGGCACTTCGGCAGCCCGGGGTTGCCCCGGCTGTTCACGGTGTCGGACGACCGGGGCGATGCGTACCAGCTGGACTTCGGCTTCACCGACTGGTCCGGCCAGATCAGGCTGCGTCCCGATCCGCCGGACGGCCTGCGCTGGCTGGAGCTTTCCGCGCCCGGCCAGAAACCCGTCCGCATCCCCCTGGGCGAGCCGGGCCCGGAAGGGCCGGACGGCGCCGGGCCGCAGGTCACGCCCACCGATCTGTCCGCCGGGGAACAGATGCTCACGGTGTTCGCGGACCGGCTGCTCATGGCGGCCGGCGAGCACGGGCCCGACCTGCGGCGGACCTCGTACGCCCGGGCGCCGCTGCACGCGATGACGGCGGGACTCGGCGACGTCGTGGCGGCGCTGGAGGCCGCCGAGGTCCTGCCGGCGCACAGCCAGGTGCCCGGCCGACTCGCCGCGCTGTGCGCGAGCATGAGCGTCACCGGGCACGGCCTGACCGCGCCGCCCGGACCCGAGATGCCCGAGCGGTGGCTCAGCCTGCTGTCGCATTACCAGCGCAGGAAGCCGGAGGTGGCGCCCGCCCGTGATGGGTACGCCTCCCTGGCCGTGGCCCTGCCCGAGTTCGACGGGATGCGGCTGGCCCTGCTCGGCCTGCACAACACCGACGGCCAGACCCTCCTGCACCTGGCGGTGAGCGGCCTGCCGGAGGACGACGGGACCGGTCCTCCCATCATTGAGACGCTGCCGGTATCGGTGTGGGTCCGCGACAGCGGCGGGCGGTGGCACGTCGCGGGCGTGGACATGGCGCAGTTCTCGGACGGCGAGCACTGGCTGCGGATGAAGCTGAGGCCGGGGCTGGCCCGCTCCACGGCCTGGATCGAGGTGCTCGTGGCCGGGCGTTCGGCCGAGATCTGCGCCGTGCTGCCGCTGGACTGGGGGTACCCTCCGTGACCGTGACCCCGAGCGATCCGTGGTACGCCTGCCTGCCCGGCTGCGAGGCCAGCGTGCCGTGCGGGCAGGGCACGCACGCCGTCCGCTGGGAGGCGGGATCGCTCGTGCTGCCCGAACACCCCAACGCCGAGGCCGAGCTGGTGCTGGCCGCCCTGGGCGGGGAGAAGGCCCGGTGCGTGGAGGTGGCCGAGGCCTGGCACCGACACACCGACGACCTGTCGGTGCTGGCCATCGGACCGCGGGGCCCCGCCGACGAGATCGGCATCGGCTGGGACGACGTGGCCGCCGCCCAGCCCGGCGCGGGCGGCGGGTTTGTCTTTACCGGGAGTTACGCCGCGGCGGCCCAGGCGGCGGTGCGGCCGGCGGCGGGCCTGAACCCCTCGGTACCCGCGGCCGTCCAGCGCAGGCGGCGGCGCGCGCAGGAGGAGCTTGAGCTGGTCCGGCGGCGCCGGACCGACATGCTGTCGCTGCTCGCGCTCGGGTACGGGTTCCAGGTCAGGCTGGCCGGAACGGTGGCCGCGGCGCACGCCGACGCGGGTGCCGGTTCCAGCGAAGTTGCGGAAGGGCGGGCCCGGCCCGCCCTGGTGGCCGCGGTGGCCGGCCGGCTCGGGCCGGTCGCCGAACAGTGGCTCGGGATCGATCCGGACCAGGTGGTGGTGTCGCTGCACCCCGGGCCGGGGTGGGGGTCGGTCGAGCTGACGGGGCGGGGCGAGCAGCGCAGGCTGCTGGTCGCCCTGCCGGTATTGTGGCTGGCCCGGGTCTGGGCGGCCGGGCTGGCGCTGGTCGACCGGCACCTGGTGGTGGCGGTCGAGCGGGCGGGATGGCCCGACGCCCGGGTGCTCGGGCTGCGCGCCCCCGGCGCGGAGCCCGAGCCGCTCGACGTGCACGATGGCGGAGTCGGTGGCGGGCATGCGCCACACTGGGAGGTGTGAGCGTTAACCCCGGCTCCAACCCGGCGGCCGAGGCGCTCGGGGTCGCGGTCGCGGCCCGGGTGCCCGTGCTGCTGTGGGGCGCGCCCGGCACCGGGAAGACTTCTGCGATCAGGGCCATGGCTTTGACCATGGGGCTGCCTTGCGAGACGGTCATCGCCTCGATCAGGGAGCCGTCCGACTTCGCCGGGCTGCCCATCGTGGTCGGCAACGGCGTCCGGTTCGCTCCCCCCGCGTGGGCGCGCCGGCTGGCCGAGGCCGGGCGCGGCCTGCTGTTCCTCGACGAGCTGTCCACCGCGCCGCCCGCCGTCCAGGCCGCCCTGCTGCGGGTCGTGCTCGAGCGGGCCGTGGGCGATCTGACCTTGCCGGAGGAGGTCGCGGTCGTCGCGGCGGCCAATCCGCCCGAGCAGGCCGCCGACGGCTGGGACCTGTCCGCGCCGCTGGCCAACCGGCTCTGCCACCTGGCCTGGCGGACCGACCCGCGGGCGGTGGCCGACGGGCTGGCCGGCGGCTGGGCGGCGCCCGTCGTCCCGCTGCTGCCCGATGGGTGGGAGGCGGAACAGATCATGGCTCGCGGCCTGGTGGCCGCGTTCCTGCACGTCAGGCCCGCGTTGGCGTGCGCGCCTCCGTCCGACCCGGCGACGGCCGGGCGCGGCTGGCCGTCGCCGCGGACCTGGGACATGGCGGCCCGCCTGATGGCCGCGTCGGGCGCGGCGGGCGCGTCCGAGGAGGCGCGGTCGGCGCTGATCGCCGGCGCTGTCGGGGACGGCGCCGGGGTGGAGTTCCTGGCCTGGCTGGTCCAGATGGACCTGCCCGACCCCGAGGCCGTCCTCGCCGACCCGGCCTCGTTCCGGCTGCCGGAACGAGGCGACCGGGCGTACGCCGCGCTGGCCGCGGTCGCGGCCGCGGTCGCGGCCAACCCGACCCCGGAGCGCTGGGCCGCCGGCTGGCAGGTCCTCGGCCTCGCCGCGCAGGCCGCACCCGATGTCGGGGCCACTGCCGCGCGGGTGCTCGCCAAGTGCCGCCCCGCGGGCGTGGTCTCGATGCCCGCCGAGATCACGTTGTTCGCCCCGGTCCTGCGCGATGCGGGCCTGATGTAGGCCCGGCGGGCGATGAGCAGCGGCGGGATCGAGGGGCTGGCGGCGGCCCGGCTGTGGGCGGCGACCCGGTTCCCTTACCTGGCCACGGGCGTGTTCGGGGCACAGGTGATCGCCGACCCGGGGAGTGGGACCGTGTCGGTGGACGAGAACTGGCGGATGCGTGCGGATCCCGAGCTCATCGCGGGGTGGACCCCAGCGCAGCTGGGCAGCGTGCTGGTCCACCACGTGTGCCACCTGCTGCGGACCCACGCGGAGCGGGCCCAGGCCTGCGGGGTGGGCGCGGGCGAGGACCGGGCGCGCGAGGCGCGCGACTGGATCCGGGCGGCGGACGCGGAGATCAACGACGACCTGGTGCCGGCCGGGCTCGACCTGCCCGGCCATCCGGTCCTCCCCCGCGACCTGGGCGCGGAGGACGGGCAGCTGGCCGAGCAGTATTACACGGCGATCCGGGACGGGCGGCGTCCGGTTCCGGGGCTCGGGGGCGGGCACGGGGGAGAAACCAAGGGTCGTTCGGGTCAGGAAAAACTTGGAGATGCGGCGGGCGGCTGGCTTGACTGCGGAAGCGGCGCGGACGGGTGCCCGCGGCCGGGCCAGGAGCCGGGCGGGTTGCCAGAGTGGCAGGCCGACCTGCTGCGGCGCCAGGTCGCGCAGGACGTCATCGCGCACGCCAAGCTGGCCGGGAACGTCCCGGCCGGGATGCTGCGCTGGGCGGAGGAGGTCCTGTCCCCGCGGGTCAACTGGCGCAAGGTACTCGCCGCCGAGCTGCGCCGGGCCGTCTTCGAGGTGTCCGGAGCCGTCGACTACTCCTACCGCCGGCCCTCGCGCCGGTCCGCTGTCGCGGGCAACGTCGTGCTCCCGGCGCTGCGCCGGCCGGTCCCCGAGGTCGCCGTGGTCTGCGACACCTCCGGCAGCATGACCGATTCTTTGCTGGGCATGGTGCTGGCCGAGGTCGAGGGGCTGCTGAAGGCCTTGGGGCTGGTGCGGCAGGTCCGGGTGCTGGCCTGCGACTACGCGGTCGCGCCCGCGCAGCGGGTGAGTTCGGCCCGCCAGGTGCAGCTCGTCGGGGGCGGCGGGACCAACATGGGCGCGGGCATCGAGGCCGCGGCGGCGCTGCGGCCCAGGCCCGCCGTCACGGTCGTGCTGACCGACGGGTACACGCCCTGGCCGTCGGCGCCGCCCAAGGGGATGCGGATCGTCGTCGGGCTGCTCGGCCCGCGCGCGCCCGACGCGCCCGTCTGGGCCCGCGCGGTGCGGGTGGATCCGGAGTGAGTCGGGCGGTGTGGCGCCGGAGTCGGTGACGCGGCCCCTCATGGCCAGCTGGTACGTAGCGCCGCACCCGATTCAACAAATGGGGCCTTAGCCGGCCTGGACGTGGCCTCCCTGATCGGCGCTGGCCCGGTCTGACTCGAGTTTCCTCGATGCGTCAGCTGTCCCGCCGACCTCAGCTGCATCTATTCGGTCAGGGGTACGAAAAAATTACATTTACCATGGAAGATCCGTGCCTGACGGAAGAAAGGGCGTCATATTCGGCGCCCATACTTCCGTTGAGCACCGATCATCCAAGATCTTTCTGCGACGTCACGGGTCATTAACATCACTGGGCCCATTCGTCACTCACGACCCAGTTGAATATGTTCCGGGATCGGCCGACGCGCACTTAGTTAAGTCGGTCGGGACCTGGCCTCGCCGGCTTAGCGGCGCACCGCCGACTTGCCTGGTAGCTCAGGAGGTGATCTCCTAGCGGGCCATGGACCACAGGCCGGATGGGCAGGTCTTGACGGTGATCGCGGTCGCGCTGACGTTCGCGTCGGGGGCGATGGACGTGGCCAGCTTCACCAGGCTCGGGACCGTCTTCACCAGCGTCATGACGGGGAACATCGTGCTGTGGGGGCTGGCCGTGGCGCGCGGGTCGCTGACGCTGGCCAGTCACACCGCCGTCGCTATCGCCGGGTACATCGTCGGCGTCGCCGGGGGCAGCCGCATCGCCGTGGGGGCCCGGGCCACGGGCGCCCGGGCCGCGGTTAACGCGGACGGGGGCGAGGCCAGGGCCGGGGCCGGGAAGGACGGGAGCGGTGAGGACGCGGCGGGCAACAACGCGGGGGGCAGGAGTGGTGACACGCGGGCGGGCGAGGGACGGGCGGGGGCGTGGCCGGGCTCACGTCACCTGGGCGCTGCTGGCCGAGCTCGCCCTGCTCGGCGGGTTCGCCGTCGGGTGGGAGATAACGGGAGCCAAGCCGGGCGGATGGGTGCAGTTCTGCCTGCTCGCGGTAGCGGCGGCCGGGATGGGGGTGCAGTCGTCGGCGGTCAAGTACATGGGTTTGACCGAGGTGTCGACGACCTACCTCACCGGGACCTTGACCGGGCTGGTCAGCTCGCTGGTCAGTCCGGGGCCGCGCGCGACGGACCGCTGGCGGCGCCTCGGGGTCCTGCTCGGGCTCGCGGCGGGCGCCAGCCTGACTGGCCTGCTCGTGGCGACCGCGCCGGACGGTGTACCGGCCCTCCCGCTGGCCGCGCTGATCACCTGCGTCGTGCTGGCCTCCTGGCCCCGGGCCTCGTGGCCCCGCGCCTCCTGGCCCCGGCCCTCCGGGCAGGCTCGGGGAGAGAAGGGCGGGGCCAGATGATCGATCAGGGACAGGTGGCGCGGTCGGAGCGATAGCCGGTCAGGCGTCCCGGGTCAGTTCCGGGTCGCGCAGCTCGATGCGGCCCGGGCCGGCCAGGAAGATCCCGAACATCACGGTGTAGGCGTCGTCGGGGACGCGCGCGGCGACCTCGTGCCCGGTCCAGTCGGGCTGGGCGGCGATGGTGACGATGTGGTTGTCCGGGTCGGCGAGGACGGCGTGCTCGGTCATCGGGCCCGCTGATGTCGAGCACCTTCCGCATCCGCAGGAACAGCCCGGCGCGGGTGGCGTCGGTGGCTTCCGCGACGCGGAACTGGCCGCGGAAGACGACCGTGGCGCCGCGGTAGTCGTCGGGGTACATCTCCTGGGCCAGGAAGGCGAAGCCTTCGGGCCGCGAGACGGTGGCCGACAGGACCGCGACTCCGTGCTCCGCGGCCGCCGAATAGTCCTGCCAGTGCGACTCGATCTCGTTTTGCGCGAAGCTGCCACCGAGAGCCCAGCCGTCCAGGCCTGCGGCAAAGGCCATGTTCCGCGGCTCGTAACGCGGCCGGTAGTCGACGTTGAGGTCGCGTGCGGTCTGGTCGGGGAGCGAGCCGGTACGGCTGGCCCCCATCGGTACTGCTAGCCGGTCCATCACGGCGTCGGCCACCCGGATCGGGGCGCCCGTCGTGATCGCGAGGGCCAGGCCGTCGGGGAGGCGTGCCGTGACGTGCCGGGTTCCGGCGGGGCTGGTGAGCTCGATCCGGGCCGCGGTTACCTCCGGACCAAGCTCATCGAGGTCCACCGCCGTCACGCGGGCGTCAGCGGCGCGCAGCAGCCGGTCGGTGAGCTCGTCTGCGGTCTGCGCCTGGACGGACGCGGCCGTCGCCGAGGGGACGGCTCCGGTCGGCGGCTCGAAGAGGTCCGGGAACCGGTGGCTGTCCCGGCCCAGCAGCCAGATCGGCAGGTCCCGGTGGCCCGCGTCGTCGGCGAGCACGATGACGTGCGTGGGGAAGCGGTCTGGCACGGGGCCCAGCGGGATACGGCGTTCGGCATGCGCGATGCGGACGGTGGTCATGTGCGTCCTCCGGGGGTCGGGAACGAGGTCGGGGCGGTGTTCGGTGAGGTAGGCGCGCAGCCTGAGCCGGGCCTTGTGCAGGCTGGCCCGGGCCGCGCCGGAGCCGGTCCCCGGCTCGGCGATCTGGCCGGACGGCAGGTCGGCGTAGTAGCGCAGGGTCACCGCGCGCCGCTGACCGGCGGGCAGGTCGGCGACGGCGGCACGCAGCGCGCCGGCGCGGTCGAGGTCCTCGGCCGACGGCAGGCCCTGCGCCGAGGCCGGGTGGATCGGCTCGGGCCAGTCGGAGAGCAGGGTGAGCTGGTCCCGGCGGTGCAGGCTGCGGCATACGTTGAGGACGATCCCGGCCAGCCAGCCGGCCAGCCGGTCCGGGTCCCGCAGCCGGTCCAGCGCGAGGAACGCCTGCAGGAACGATTCCTGGACGATGTCGTCGACGTCGCTGGGATTGGGGCTCAGGCGCCGGGCGCGCGTGCGCGCCATCGGCTGGTACCGCTCCACGATCAGCCGGAACGCCACCGCGTCGCCGTCGCGGGCCAGGCGGACCAGGTCGCCGTCGGAGATTTGGGCGCTCATCAGGCTCCATCGACCGGTTCGGCCCGGCGGAGCTCCGGATGGCGCAGGAAGATCCGGCCCGGGCCGGACAGCGTGATGCCGAACCGGATCGTGTCGGCTTCCTCGGGAATCCGCGCGGTGATCTCGTGCGTGGTCCAGCCGCGGCCGCCGGGGACGGTGACCCCGTGGTCCTCGCGAGGGCGCGCGGTGCGCCACCAGTGGCTGAGGATCTCAAGGCGGAGCCTGGCCTGGTCGGTGCCGGGCGCGGCACGGATCTCACCGCGGAAGACGACGGTGGCGCCGCGGTAATCGTCGGCGAAGATCGACTGGACCAGCGCGGCGGATCCGGCGGGACGCGGGACGGCCGAGGACAGGACCGCCGATGGGCCGTCGGCGGCGGCCGAGTAGTCCTCATGGTCCGTCAGGTCGAGGTCCCAGCGGTCTAGGCCGTCGGTGAAGTCCAGGTTGCGCGGCTCGAAGCGGGGCCGCCGTCGCGGACGGCCCGGCCGCTCCTGAGCCGCGGGCGGCACGCGGTCGAGGAACGGGGTGAGCAGGTCGTCGCCCGCTACCGGGACGGCCAGGCGGTCCAGCACCGCGTCGGGCAGCCGGACCGGGGCATCCGCGGCGGCCGCCATGGCGAGGCCCAAGCCGAGGGCCGCGGTGATCTGCCTGGTTCCCGCCGGACCGGTGAGGCCGATACGCGCGACGGTGGCCCGCGGGGTCAACTCCGCCGCGTCCGATGCCGTCACGTCGATGTCCACGCCGGTCACAGTGGCGTTGACCGCGTGCAGCAGCCGGGCCGTGAGTTCCTGCGGAGCGGTGGCCGTCACAATCTCGTGGGCGGACCCGAGGAGCTGCGACAGCTCGCCTCCTCCTGGCTCGCCGGTCATCCAGATCGGCACGGCCCGGTGACCGGCATCGTCGGCGAGCACGACCAGGTAGCCCCGGGTGTCAAAGCCGCCGGTGCTCAGCCTCCCGGGCCGGGGCTCGGCGTGCGCGATGCGGACGGTCGTCATAGTGTCCTCCGGGACGTCGGGCGCGGTGGTGGGTCCACCTGTCAGTGTTCTCGGCCCGCGCATGTGTTACCCGGGTAGTCCCGGACTTGGGAGGGTCCAGGCGGCGGACGCGAAATGTCATGGCTTGGTGTCAGCATGTGGTCATGAGGCCAGCATTGAAGGCAGGGCTGCTGCCGGTGTGGCGGGACCGCGACACGCTGCAGCTTGGCGTGGATCCGCGGCGGGCGATCGCGCTCGGCGGGCTCGGCCGGACCGCGGCCGTCATCGGCCTGCTGGACGGGAGCCGCGATCGCGCGGCGGTCCTCGCCACGGCCGGGGCGCGCGGCATTCCCGAGCAGGTCGCCAGCGACGTGCTCGCGGCGCTGGCGGCGGCGGGGGTGCTCGATGACTACCCGGCCCGGCTGCACGCCAGCCTCCCCGATGAACTGCGGGCGCGCCTGGCCCCGGAACTCGCGACCGCCTCGCTGGCCTACGCGGACGGAGACGGCGGGGCCCGCACACTGGCGCGCCGGCGGGCCGCCTTCGTCAGGATCCACGGGGCGAGCCGGACCGGCGCGTGCGTCGCCAGTTTCCTGGCGGCCTCCGGCGTGGGGCACGTCACGTGCGCCGATCCGGGAGCGGCCCGGCCTGCCGATCTCGCGCCCGCCGGGCTGATCCGGGCGGATCTGGGCGAGCCGAGGCAGGACGGCGCCGCCCGGGCGGTCGGGCGGGCGGCGCCCGACGTCAGGACCCTGGACGACGGCGCGGTACCCGACCTGGTGATCCTCACCGCCCCGGCGCTGCCGGACCTGACCGTTGGCCTCAGCCGGGATCGCGTGCCCCACCTGGCCGTGTGGGCCAGCGAGGCGATCGGCGTGGTCGGGCCGCTGGTCCGGCCGGGGCGGTCGGCCTGCCTGCGTTGCGTGGACATGCGCAAGGCCGACGCTGATCCGGCCTGGCCGAAGATCCTGGCTCAGGCCACCCTCGCCCCGGCCCAGCCGCAGGCCTGCGATACCGTGCTGGCCGCCATGACGGCCACGATCGCCTCCGCGCAGGCGCTGGCGTTCATCGACCTGGCCGGAGCCAAGGTGCCGGACCTCGCGGACCCGGTTACCCCGGCCCCGGCGACCGTGAACGGGACCCTGGAAGTGGTTCTTCCTGACTGGCAGTGGCGGCGCCGGACCTGGCCACCGCACCCGTCGTGTGCCTGCGGTGCGGTTCGGGCCCGGATGGAACCCAATGGGCCCCGTGCCGTAACGACGCGGTAACGGATGCTCCCTAGCGTGTGTTCTAGGGAAACGGGGTCCAAGGAGGGGCCATGAACGAGACGTCAGCGATGCGGGACAATGTCCGCGTGAGCGATGTGCCTCGTACGACGGTGGGCCGGGCCGCCAAGCTGGCCAGGCTGCCGATCGGGCTGGCGGGGCGCACGGCGATCGGGGTCGGCAAGCGGATCGGGGGGCGGCCGGCCGAGATCGTCGCCCAGGAGATCCAGCAGCGCACGGCCGACCAGATCTTCCGGGTCCTGGGCGAGCTCAAGGGCGGCGCCATGAAGCTGGGCCAAGCGCTGTCGATCTTCGAGGCGGCGCTGCCGCCCGAGATCGCCGGGCCGTACCGGGCCACGCTGACCAAGCTCCAGGAATCCGCCCCGCCGCTGCCCGCGCGCAGCGTGCACCAGGTCCTGACCGGCGACCTGGGCGAGGACTGGCGGGAGAAGTTTGCCGAGTTCAGCGAAACGCCAGCGGCCGCGGCGTCCATCGGCCAGGTCCACCAGGCCGTCTGGCACGACGGCCGGCGAGTCGCGGTCAAGATCCAGTACCCAGGGGCGGGGCGCGCGCTGATCAGTGACTTCACCCAGCTCAGCCGGGCCGGCGGCTGTTCGGCCTGCTGATGCCCGGGCTGGAGGTCAAGCCGCTGCTCGACGAGCTGCGCGACCGGGTGACCGAGGAACTCGACTACGAGCTCGAGGCAGCCTCACAGCACGCCTTTGCCGTGGCCTACGCGGACGATCCCGACATCTACGTACCCGACGTCGTCGCGGGGACCAAGCACGTCCTGATCACCGAGTGGATGGACGGCACCCCCCTGTCGGCGATCATCAGCGACGGCACCAGGGAAGAGCGTGACCGGACCGGCATCCTGCTCGTCCGGTTCCTGTTCTCCGGTCCGGCCCGGGCGGGGCTGCTGCACGCCGATCCGCATCCGGGTAACTTCCGGCTGCTCGAGGACGGCCGGCTCGGGGTGATGGACTTCGGCGCGGTCGACCGGCTGCCGGGCGGGCTGCCGCCGTTCTTCGGCCGACTGCTGCGGATCATGCACGAGGACGATCCGGACATCCCGACCGTGGAGCGCGAGCTGCGGGCTAACGGGTTCCTGCGCCCCGGCATCGACGTGGATCTGGAGGCGCTGCAGGCCTTCCTCGCGCCGATGGCCGAGCCGTCCAAGGTCGACTGCTTCAAGTTCAACCGCGAATGGCTGCGCGGGGAGGCCGCTCGGGTCACCGACATGCGCGCGACCAACATCTCGCGCAAGTTCAACCTGCCCCCCTCCTACGTGCTCATCCACCGCGTGTCCACGGCCGGCATCGGCGTGCTCTGCCAGCTCGAGTGCGAGGGCGAGTTCAGGGCCGAGGTCCTGAAGTGGGTGCCCGGCTACTTCGATGCGGATGAGCAGGGCGGGTAAGCGGGCCGAAGTCACGGCTTCCTGGCCACGACCACGCAGTAATACGATTCGGCGACGTTGGCGGGGATCGTGTCCCCCGGGTCCGGCCGCCACTCGGGTGGCCAGGCCAGGCCGGGCTCGATGATCTCCATCCCGTCGACGAGCTTGGCGATGCCGGACCGGGTGCGGACGTGGGCCTGCTCGGTCGCCTCGTCGAAGACCCGCTCGACGTCGTTGACCTCGGGGACGGTGTCCGGCGTCGCGTGCGAGATCGCGACGTAGCTCCCGGAGGGGAACGGGTCGAGGAGCCTGGCGATGATCCCGGCCGGGTCCGCCTCCTCGGAGACGAAGTGCAGGATGGACAGGTACAGGAACGCCACGGGCTTGGAGAAGTCGATGAGGTCGAGCAGCACCGGGTCGGCCAGGATCGCGTCGGGCTCGAGCAGGTCCTGCTCGATGATCGCGGTGTTCGAGATGCCCTGCAGCATGTTCCTGGCGTGCGCCAGGACCACCGGGTCGTGGTCGACGTAGACCACTGTGGTGTCCGGGTGAGCCAGCAGGGCGATCTCGTGGGTGTTGCCGGCGGAGGGCAGCCCGGCACCGATATCGACGATCTGCCGGATGCCCGCCTCGCCGACCAGGTAGCGGACCACCCGGCGCAGGAAGGCCCGGTTCCACTGGACCGCGAGCCGGACGTTCGGCAGCTGGGCGATCATCGACTCGGCGACCGCCCGGTCGGCCGGGTAGTTGTCCTTCCCGCCCAGCAGGTAGTCGTACACGCGCGCCGCGCTGGGGATGTCCGGCCGGAAGGTCGTCCTCCAGTCGCCGTCAGGCATCAACCGTTCCCCTCACGCGGCGCATCGTACCTCAGATCACCGGACACTTGTGTCTCCACGCGGGACAGACACTATTAATAACGGCAGCGGCTAGTTACGGCAAAAGGGCGAGCCGGACGGCGGGTGGTGAGGGTGCGGGATGAGCGACTGGGACAGGCTTGACCCGCGGACTCCCGTCCTGGTCGGCGGGGGCCAGGCCATCGACCGCCTAGGCGCTGCCGACTACGCGCAGCTGTCCGCGGTCGGGCTCGCGGCGAAGGCCGCGCACGCGGCCCTGGCGGACTGCGGCACGGATCCGACCGCCGTGGTCGCCGCGGTGGACACGATCGCCGGGGTGCGGCAGTTCGAGATCACGTCGCCGTTCTCGCGGGCTCCTTTGGGCCGCGCCGACAACTACCCGCGTGCCGTCGCCGCGCGGATCGGCGCCGACCCGGGCCGGGCGATCCTGGAGGTCAGCGGGGGCCAGGCTCCGCAGCACCTGGTCACCGAGCTGGCCGGGTCGATCGCGGCTGGCCGCACGCAGGTGGCACTGATCGTGGGGTCGGAGGCGATCTCGACCGTGCGTCACTTCGCCGGCGCCGACGATCGTCCGGACTTCACCGAGACGGTGGGCGGCAGCCTCGAGGACCGCGGCTACGGGCTCGCCGGGCTCGGCTCGCGGCACCTGGCCGCCCACGGGCTGACCGACGCGCCCAGCCAGTACGCGCTGCTCGAGAACGCCCGGCGCGCCCGGGAAGGGCTGAGCCGGGACGCGTACGCGGCCCGGATGGGCGCTCTGTTCGCCCCGTTCACCGAGGTCGCGGCCGCTAACCCGTTCGCCGCCTCGCCCGTCGGTCAGGGACGCCATTGAGCTGGTGAGGTTGAGCGAGGCGAACCGCTTCATCGCCGAGCCGTATCCGCGCTACCTGGTGGCCCGCGATCAGGTCAACCAGGGTGCGGCGGTGCTGCTCGCCTCGATCGCGGGCGCCCGGCGGCTCGGCGTGCCCGCGGAGCGGTGCGTGTTCCTGGCCGGGCACGCCGACGCGCGCGAGCAGCGGCTGTTGACCCGGCCTGACCTGTCGCGCAGCCCCGCGGCAGCCCGCGCCAGCGAACTGGCGCTCGAGCTGGCGGGGATCACCATGGCCGAGGTCGCGACCATCGACCTGTACAGCTGCTTCCCGATCCCGGTGTTCAACATCTGCGACGCGTTCGGCCTGGCCGACGACGATCCGCGGGGGCTCACGCTGACCGGCGGCCTGCCGTACTTCGGCGGTGCGGGCAACAACTACTCGATGCACGCCATCGTCGAGACCCTGCACCGGGCACGGCAGGCTCCGGGCAGCTTCGGCTTCGTCGGCGCGAACGGCGGGATCATGGGCAAGTACTCGGCGGGGGTCTACACCACCCGGCCGACCCCGTGGCAGCCGGGGCGCAGCGGAGCCCTGCAGGCGAGCCTGGACGAGAGGCCGCGCGTCGAGGTCGACCGGCGCCCGCGCGGGCCGGCGGTCATCGAGACGTTCACCGTCCGGCACGGCAAGGACGGGCAACGCCGCGGCATCGTCGTCGGCCGCCTGAACGGCAGTGGCCACCTGGACGGTCGTGGCCGGCGTTTCGTCGCCACGGTTCCCCCGGGGGAGCAGGAACTGCTCGACCTGCTCGGCGAGGGCGACCCGTTCGGCGCCGGCGTGTACGCGCGGGCCTTCGCCGCCGGTAACCACGTCACGCGGACCCGGGCGCGGATGGACGACCTGTTCCCGGCCCGCCCGCCCGGGCTGCGCGAGGAGTACGAGCACGTCACGGTCGCCCGCGACGGCCACCTGCTCGAGGTCACGATCAACCGCCCGGAGGTACGCAACGCCCTGCACCCGCCGGCCAACGACGAACTCGACGAGATCTTCGACGCGTACTTCGCCGATCCTGACCTGTGGGTCGCGATCCTGACCGGCGCGATCCTGGCCGGCGCCGGGGAGCAGTCGTTCTGCGCAGGCCAGGACCTGGCCTACGTGGCCAGCGGGCAGCGGGTCTGGGTGCCCCTGAACGGGCAGGCCGGCCTGACCAGCCGCGCGCGGCTGCCCAAACCGGTGATCGCCGCGGTGAACGGCGCGGCCGAGGGCGCCGGGTGCGAGGTCGCGCTCGCCTGCCACCTGGTGGTCGCCGACGCCGCCGCCGGGTTCAGGTTGGGCGAGGTCCGCGCCGGGCAGGTGCCGGGCGCCGGCGGGCTGGTCCGGCTGCCGCGCGCGATACCGGAGAAGATCGCGACCGAAATGATCGTGACCGGGCGGCGGATGGGCGCGGCCGAGGCGCACCGGTGGGGCCTGGTCAACCGGGCCACCGAGGCGGGCGCCGCGCTGGCCGCGGCGCGGGAGCTGGCCGCCGAGATCCTGGCCGGATCACCGAGCGCGGTGCGCTCCGCGCTGCAGATCATGGCCGACACCCGGGGCACCGGCGATACCGTCACGGCGGTGAACAGCACCGGGGACGCGGTCGAGGATCTGATACTGACCGACGACGCGGCGGAAGGGATGAAGGCCCTCGCCGAGCAGCGCGCACCGCAGTGGCGCAACCGATGACGGCCGCTATTGAGGCGACGCGGCGGAAAGGGAAGGGTCCTTCGTCGAGCAGCGCGCACCCCGGTGGCGCAACGGGTGACTGCCGCTATTGAGGCGACGAGACGTAAGGTTTGGGGCCCTCGCCGAGCAGCGCGCACCGCAGTGGCACAACCGGTAAGTCGGATCAGCTGTCGAGTTGCGCGGCGAAGCGCTCGGCGACCTCCAGATACTCGGTCACCATTTGCTCCACCACCTGGCGGGCGGGCCTGATCCGGTCCATCAGGCCCACGCCCTGGCCGACGTAGTAGGTGGCCAGTTCGTAGGCGCCGCTGCCCTCGGCGCCGGCGTGGCGGTTGATGCGCTGCTGGGCGGGCGCGGTGAGCATGGTCTGGAGCGGCATCGGCAGCGGCGCGGGCGCCGCCTCGCTGTCCCACTCATCGGTCCACGCGCTGCGAAGCATCCTGGCCGGCTTGCCGGTCAGGGACCGGGAGCGGACGGTGTCGCTGGAGGTCGCGGCCAGCATCTTCCGCTGCACGGTCGGGTCGGTTTCCGCCTCCTCGGTGGTCAGCCAGACCGAACCGCACCACACCCCCTGGGCGCCCAGCGCCATCGCCGCCGCCACCTGGGCGCCGGTCACGATCCCCCCGGCGGCCAGGACTGGGGTCGGGGCGACGGCCCTGACCACCTCGGGGACGAGGACCATCGTCGAGATGGTGCCGGTATGCCCGCCCGCCTCGGTGCCCTGGGCGACGATGAGGTCCACCCCGGCGGCCTGCTGACGGCGGGCGTGCTCGGCCGTGCCGGTCAGCGCGGCGACCGCGATGCCCCGGTCCTTGACCTGGCGGATCAGGTCCGGGGGCGGCGGGCCCAGCGCACTCGCGAACAGAGCGATCGGGTGGCCGAACGCGACGTCGAGGAGGGTGCCCGCGGCCTGCGGGGAGACGCTGAGGGAGCCGGCCGAGGTCCGGAGGTGCTCGGGGAGTTCGGGCACGCCGTAGCGGGCGAGGACGTCCTCGACGAAGGCGAGGTGCTCGGCCGGGAACAAGCCGCCCGGCGCCCCGGCCCCGTCCATTCCTGGCCGCTGGCTGGTGTCGGCGAAGTTGACCGGCAGCAACAGGTCCACCCCGTAGGGCTTGCCCTTGGTCTGCTCGTCGATCCAGGTCAGGTCGATGTCGAGCGATTCCGGGGTGTGCGCGACGGCGCCGAGCACCCCGAGGCCGCCCGCGTTGGTGACGGCCGCCACGACGTCGCGGCAGTGGCTGAAGGCGAAGATCGGGAACTCGATCCCGAGCCGGTCGCAGACTTCGGTGTGCATGACGGACCCCTTCTAGGACAAGCGCCTGACGGCTTGGGCCTTGCGGACGTCGCGGAACGGCACGTCCCGGTCGGTCTCCGGTTCCTTGGGCAACCCGAGGAGCCGTTCGCCGATGATGTTCCGCTGGATCTGGTCGGTGCCGCCGCCGACCGAGGTCACGTAGGCGGCGAACGCCGACCGGTTCACCTCGGCGGCCGCCGGCGACGAATCGCCGTCGAGCAGGGCCTCGGCGCCCAGCAGGCGGGTGGTGAGCGCCACGCCCGTGTGCACGATGCGCGAGAAGGCGAGCTTGCCCAGCGAGGCCAGCGGGGAGGCCGCACCGGGACCGGACTGCGACTTGGCGCGCATCGCGTTCCAGGCGTTGACCTGCTCGAGCGTGTACAGCCGGGCGATCTCCTGGCGGATCACCGGGTCGGTGTCCCGGCCGCTGATGCGGGCCAGCGCGAAGTAGTCCGCGCCGCCGACCTGTCGGGTCCACGGGGACTGGCGGGCCGCGGTGATCTCGGCGGGCGTCCTGGCCCCCCGGTCCCCGGCCGGGCCGAGGGGGAGGTCCGCGCCCATGAGCAGGCGCTCGAAGCCCAGCGCCGTCAGCAGCACGCGCCAGCCGCCGCCCGGCTCGCCCAGCCGGTTGGCGTCGGGCACCCGGGCGCCGTCGAAGAAGACCTCGTTGAACTCCGCTCCCCCGGTCACCTGCCTGATCGGCCGGACCTCGACACCGGGCTGGAGCATGGGGAACCAGAAGAACGTGAGCCCCTGGTGCTTGGGGACGTCCCAGTCCGAACGCGCTAGCAGGAGCCCGTGGGTGGCCTGCGCGGCGCCTGAGGTCCACACCTTCTGGCCGGTGATCACCCAGTCGTCGCCGTCGCGATCGGCACGGGTCTGGACCGCGGCCAGGTCGGAGCCCGCGCCCGGCTCGCTGTAGAGCAGGCAACCGCGGTGCTCGCCCAGGGTCAGCGGCCACACGAACCGGCGCTTCTGGTCGTCCGTGCCGTGGGCGAGGATCACGTTCGCGTACAGGTTCATCACGTCCTGCCCCGCGCCGTCGGCGCCGGCCCGCAGGAATTCCTCGGCCACGATCCGGCGCGAGGCAGGGGCCAGCCCGCGGCCGAACCACTCGGGTGGCCAGGTCGGCGCGGCCCAGCCGGACTCGGCTAGCGCGCGCCGCCACGCCTCGCGTGGCCGGTCCTCGATTCCAGTTATCTGCCAGCCAGGCCCGTACCTCGGCGCGGACCAGATCGGCGGCGCCCCCGGCCTCGTCCGGGACCTGCGGGTCGGTCGGCCGGGTCGGCACGGTCGCGGTCACCATGGCCGCGAGGGTGGCCCAGGTCCTCGGCCGGCCGCCCAGGCGGGCGACGAGCAGTTCGCGGTGCTGCTGGGCGTCGCCCCACAGCAGGGCGCCGGACTTCGCGCGGCGGAAGAACAGGTGCGCCGGGTGCTCCCAGGTGAAGCAGAGGCCGCCGTGGACCTGCATATTCAGCGCGGCCGCGGCCAGCGCCGCGTCGGCGCAGAAGGCCCGGGCCAGCGGCGCCGCGACGGCCAGGTCGCCCGGATCGCTCGCCGCGGCCCAGGCCGCGAAGTAGGCCGCCGACCGGGCCGACTCGACGTCGAGCAGGACGTCGGCGCACATGTGCTTGATGGCCTGGAAGCTGCCGATGGCCCGGCCGAACTGGACCCGCTCCCGGGCGTAGCCGACCGCCATGTCGAGCGCGGCCTGGGCCGTACCGACCTGCTCGGCGGCGACCAGGACGCGGACCAGGTCCAGGACCTCCTCCAGCGGCTGCGCGGCCGGGTCGGCCAGCGGGACGGCGGACGCGGCGTCGAGGGCGACGTCGGACAGCCGGCGGGTCAGATCGAAGGCCGTCAGGGGCTCGACCGTCACGCCGGCGGCGTCCCGGTCGACCGCGAACAGCGCCACCACCCCGTCCGGGACGGCGCGGGCGGCGATAACGAGCAGCCCGGCGGCGTGGGCGTCGGGGACGTAGCGCTTGCGGCCGTCCAGTCGCCAGCCACCGCCCGCGACCTGGGTGGCCGTGCAGCGGACGCCGCCCGGGTCCCAGCTACCCCCGGCCTCGGCCAGGGCCAGCGTGGCGATCGTCGCACCGGCCGCGATGCCGGGTAGCAGCGAGCCTGCCACGCGGTCATCGGCGACGCGGACGATCGCGGCTGCGGCCAGCATGGTGGAGAGCAGCGGCCCGGGCAGCAGGAACCGGCCGGTCTCCTCCAGAACGATGGCCGCCTCCACGGGGCCGGCACCCGCGCCGCCGTACCGTGACGGCACGGCGAGGCCCGGCAGGCCGAGTTCGCCGGCCATCCGGGCCCACACCACGCGGTCGTAGCCGTCCGGGAGGGCCATCACCCGGCGGACCTCCGGTTCAGGCGAGACCGCGCGGGCGAAGGCCCGCACGGCCTCCCGGAGCGCCTGCTGTTCGGCGCTGAACTCGAATACCACCGGGCGCCTCCGCCTGGTCAGCCGGACCGGTCGGTGACGGCGCAGGCGCCGTCCGGCCCGGCCATCAGCGGCCCTGCCAGACCGGGGCGCGCTTCTCGGCGAACGCAGTGGCCCCTTCCCTGGCGTCCTGGGAGGTGAAGACCGGCCTCATCAGCCTGGTTTGCTCGTCCCACCGCTCCGCGGCGGACCAGTCGCCGCCGTGGTGCGCGATCTCCTTCGTCGCCGTCACCGCCAGCGGCGCATTGGCGGCGATCCTCATCGCGAGTCGGACCGCCTCATCCAGCGCCTGGCCGTCTTCCACCACCCGGTTGACCAGCCCGATCTCGGCGGCCCGCGCGGCGCCGATGGGGTCGCCGGTCAGCAGCAGTTCCAGCGCCAGCGCCCGGGGCACCCGCTGCGCCAGCAGCAGCGCCGCTCCGGCCCCTGCCACCAGCGACCGCGTGACCTCGGGGACGCCGAACCGCGCCGAAGCCCCGGCCACCACGAGGTCGCAGGCCAGCAGCAACTCGAATCCTCCGGCCAGCGCCCAGCCCTCGGCGGCGCCCACGAGAGGCTTGCGCGGCGGCGTCTGCGTGATGCCGCACAGCCCCCGGCCCGGGAACGAGGGCATCTCCCCTTTCAGGAAGGCCTTGAGGTCCATCCCCGCCGAGAACGTGCCGCCCGCGCCGGTGAGCACCCCGGCCCGCAAGTCGCCGTCGGCGTCAAGCTCATCGACCGCATCCCTGATGCCGACCGCCACCGCGCCGTTCAGGGCGTTACGCGCCTCCGGCCGGTTGATGGTGATGACCTGCACCGCGCCGCGCCGCTCGACCAGTACCTCGTCGCTCATCCCGCCTCCACCTGTTGAGCTCCCTGCTTGAGACGATAATGGCGGATGTATTAACCGCGACCCTGAGGGACACCATGGCCGACTCGTCGCCACCGCCCGCCGGACCGTCCGACGAGCTCAGCCCGCTGGATTACCTGCTGCACCGGGGCGAGGCGTACCCGGCGACGCGTTCGGCGTTCCTCGGCGTGGAGATCCTCGATCGCCCCGCCGACTGGCACCGGGTGCGGGAGGCGATGGACCGGGCCAGCCGGGTGGTCATCAGGATGCGGCAGAAGGTGGTGGTCCCGTCCCTCCCGGTCACCGCGCCGCGGTGGGTCGTCGATCCCGACTTCGACCTGGACTATCACGTGCGCTGGGTGGGGCTGCCGGGCCCTGGCACGCTGCGCCAGCTGCTCGACCTGGCCGAGGTCACGCTGCAGTCGCCGCTGGACACCTCGCGCCCGCTGTGGGAGGCGGTGTACGTCGAGGGCCTGGAAGGGGGCCGCAGCGCGCTGCTGAGCAAGTTCAGCCACGCGATCACCGACGGGCTCGGCGGGATCGCCCTGTTCGAGCAGGTCTACGACACCGAGCGGGACCCGTCGCCGCGGCCCCTCGCGCCGGTGCCCATCCCGCGCGACGTAAACGGCAACGACCTGCTGCGCGCCGGCCTGCGCCGGCTGCCCGAGTCGGCCCTGTCGGCCGGGTGGAGGCTGCTGGGCAGCGCGGCGCGCACCGCCGACCGCATGCTGGGGGCGCCGGGGCCCACGGTCTCGGAGGCGATCGGCTTCGCGTCCTCAGCGCGCCGCGTGCTCGGCGCGCAGCCGGCCCCGCCGTCGCCGCTGCTGCGCCGGCGCAGCCTGGTGACCCGCACGCACGTCCTGGAGGTGCCGCTGGCCGACCTGCGCGCGGCGGCCAAGACCGTCGGCGGCTCGGTCAACGACGCGTACCTGGCTGCCCTGTCCGGCGGCCTCGGCCGGTACCACGAGGCCCTGGGCCTGCCGGTCGACGAATTGCCGCTGGCGCTGCCCGTCAGCCTGCGCACCGCGGACGACCCGGCCGCGGGGAACAGGTTCGCGGGCGTCACGATCGCCGCGCCGGTCGGCGAAGCCGATCCCGCCGAGCGGATCAGGCTGGTCCGCGAGCAGGTGATCGCGGGGCGGGCCGAGCCGGCGATCGGCGTGCTCGACCGGGTCGCCCCGGTGCTGACCCTGCTCCCCGACGCGGCGCTCGAGTCGGTCACCAACCGGATCACCCCGCCGGACGTCCAGGCCAGCAACGTGCCCGGGTACTGGCAGGAAACGTTCCTGGCCGGGGCCAGGGTCGACCGGCAGTACGGGATGGGCCCGATGCCCCGCGTGGCCATGATGGCGGTGCTCATGTCCCGGGCGGGCATCTGCACCTTGACCGTCCGCTACGACACCGCGTCGTTCACCGACAGCGACCAGCTCGAAAAGGCCCTGCAACTCGGCCTGGACGAGGTGGTCGAGCTGGGTCGGCCACGGCGTTCGGCACCAGAAGGGTGAGGTTAATGACCACCACGCCGGCGAGTGGCACGGACCGGCAGATGAGGCTCCCCGGGTCGGTGGCGGAGATCGACGCCAGCCCGAAAGGCCCGGAGATCGGCGCGTTCTTCGACATGGACGGGACGCTTGTGGCTGGGTACACCGCCGCGGCGCACACGATGGACAGGCTGCGCCGGCGGCAGTTCGGCGCCGGGGAACTCCTGCGGATGACGCAGCTCGCGGTGGAATACAGGCTCGGGCGGCGGGAATTCGAGGCCGTGATCGAGGCGGGGGCTCGCACCGCCAGGGGGCGGCTGGCCGAGGACGTCGAAGAGATGGGCGAGCGGGTCTTCCGGCAGTCCGTGGTGGACCTGATCTATCCGGAGATGCGCGAGCTGGTCCGGGCCCACCAGCGCCGCGGTCACACGGTCGTGCTGAGCTCGTCGGCCCTGTCCATGCAGGCCGACCCCGTGGCGCGCTACCTCGGGATCGACCACGTGCTATGCAACCGGTTCGTGGTCGACGAGCACGGCGTGCTGACCGGCGACATCGTCCGCCCGGTGATCTGGGGGCCCACCAAGGCCACGAGCGTGCAGCGGTTCGCCGCGGAGCACCAGATCGAGCTGCGTTCGGCCTACTTCTACGCCGACGGCGATGAGGACCTTGCGCTTATGCACCTGGTCGGCAACCCGCGGCCGACCAACCCCGGGCCCGCGCTGGCCAAGGTGGCCGCCCGCCGCGGCTGGCCCATCCTGAAGTTCGGCAGCCGGGGCAGCGGCGGCCCGCTCGGCCGGGTCCGCACCCTGGCCTCGATCGGCTCGCTCGGGCCCGTGGCCGCGGGCGCGCTGAGCGTCGGCGTGCTGACGCAGAACAAGCGGAACGGCATCAATTTCCTGAGCCGGTTCTGGCCGGAGACGCTGCTCACGCTGAACGGCGTGACGCTGAACGTGATCGGCGAGCAGAACCTGACCGCGCAGCGGCCCGCCGTCTTCCTGTTCAACCACCGCAACAACTTCGACGTGTTCATCGTGGCCGCGCTGGTCAAGGACAATTGGACTGGCGTGGCCAAGAAGGAGCTCCAGAACCACCCGCTGATCGGCCCGCTCGGGAGGCTGATGGACGCCGCGTTCATCGACCGCTCGGACGCCGCGTCGGCGATCGCCGCGCTCAAGCCGCTCGAGGAGGCCGCCCGCAAGGGCCTGTCGATCGTGATCGCCCCGGAGGGGACCCGGGTGGACACGATCGAGGGCCCAGGGGTGGTGGGCCCGTTCAAGAAGGGGGCGTTCCGGATCGCCATGGCGACCGGCCTGCCGATCGTGCCGATCGTGATCAGGAACGCCGATTCGGTCGCCGGCCGCAACTCCACCACGCTCAGCCCGGGGACGGTCGACGTGGCGGTGCTCCCTCCGGTCAGCGTCGAGGACTGGACCGCGGCCAACATGCGGGACAAGATCGAGCAGATCCGGGGGGAGTACCTGGACCTGCTGGCCGACTGGCCCGGCACGCTGGCCGGGCGAGACGGGAGGCCGTTGTGAGTGGGCCGCCCGGGCTGGCCGAACTCCTCGCGCAGCACCCAGGGGCGGTGGTGCTCATCCAGGCGGCCACGCCGACGGAGGAGCGGCTCATCCGCGAGCACGTCGCCGCGGCCGGCGGGACGGCCCAGGCCGTGGTCAGCCTGCCGCCGGCAGGCAGCCCGGGAGCGCGCCCGCCATCCGGGATCCTGGACCGGGACGATGAGACCGACCTCGTGCCAGTCCGGGTCGCCTGGCTGCCCGAGGAGCACTCGGGCCGGCGCGCGGCCCGGCTGGCCGACATGATGCCGGGTCGCGACCCATACCGCCCGAGCGAACGCCAACAGCAGCGGATCCTGGCCCGCCAGCCCGGCCGGGCCGTGGTGCTCGCCGGCGAGCCCGCCACGATCGGTTCGCTGCGCGCGCGCTGGGCGCAGGCCACGGGCGGGGACGACCCGGACGACTTCGGCGGCTACGTGGCCCGGCGGGCCACGCTGGCGCTCGACCGGGCGGAGTACCGGCTGCGTGGCCCTCGGTACAAGACGCCCAGCCTGGTCAAGGAGGAGATCCTCGCCTCGCGCCGGTTCCGTGACGGGCTAGAAAACGTGCGGCGCGGGCCGGACGGCGCACCATCCTCGCTGGACGAGGCGGGCGAGATTCTCGACGAGCTCGCCGCGGGCTGGAGCCGCCGGCTCATCGACGTCATCCCGACCGTCGGGCGGCTGATCTTCCAGCGGGGCTTCGACCCGCAGATCGACTACGACGAGTCCCAGGTCGAGCGGCTGCGCGCGGCGATGCAACGCCACCCGGGGATCCTGCTTTGGTCGCACCGGTCGAACCTGGACAACCTCGTGCTCACCGCCGCGATCCAGGAGCAGGGGCTGCCGCCCGCGCACGTGTTCGGGGGCATCAACATGGCGTTCGGGCCGATGGGGGCCATCCTGCGGCGCGCGGGCGTCATCTTCATCCGGCGCTCCACGCAAGACGACCCGCTGTACAAGTACGTGCTGCGCGAATACGTGGGGTACGTCCTGGAGAAGCGATTCAACCTCAGCTGGTCGATCGAGGGCACCCGGTCGCGCACCGGGAAGATGCTCCCGCCGCGGCTGGGCCTGCTGTCCTACGCCGCCGACGCCTACCTGCAGGGCCGGGTCGACGACATCGCGCTGCTGCCGGTCTCGATCACCTTCGACCAGCTGCACGAGATCTCCGAGTACGCCGACTACGCGCGCGGAGCCCAGAAGAAGCCGGAGGGCTTCGGCTGGCTGTACGGCTTCATCAAGGCGCAGGGCGCCCGCCACTACGGCAAGGTCTACGTGCGCTTCGGCGAGCCGGTCCTGCTGAGCACGTTCCTGGGAATGCCATCTGGCCAGCCGGCAACCCACCCGACAGGAGCCGCCCGCCGGCTGGCGCTGCAGAAGACGGCGTTCGAGGTGGCCTGGCGGATCAACCAGGGCATGCCGGTCACGGCCACCGCCCTGGTCACCACGATCCTGCTGGCCATGCACGGGACCGCGCTCACCTTCGGCCAGATCCGGCTCGGCCTGGCGGACGGGCTCGACTACCTCGAACACCGCGGAATCCCGAGGACGGCGAGCGCGCGGGCCCTGTCCGCCGCCGAACCCGTCCAGGCGACCCTCGACGCGCTGGTCGCGGGCGGGCTCGTCACCGTCACCGCGGACGGGCGCGAGCCGGTCTGGCAGATCGAGCAGGATCACCAGCTCGCCGCCACCTTCTACCGGAACTCGGTCATCCACTTCATGCTCGACACGGCCCTATGCGAGCTGGCCGTGCTCCGGGCCAGGGACGACAGCACCGACCCGGTCGGCGCCTTCTGGACCGAGATCGCCTGGCTCCGCGACCTGCTCAAGTTCGAGTTCTACTTCAAGGACCGCGACGAGTTCCGCCGTCAGGTCCACGAGGAGATGGACCGGCACGATCCCGCGTGGGAGGAACGGCTCAGGTCGGGCCCGGACGAGGCGGACGCGCTGCTGGCCGAGATGCGCCCGCTGGTGTCCCAGGTCATCGTGCGACCCTTCGTCCAGGCCTACCGGCTGGTCGCGGACGTCCTGGCCAGTGATGACACGCTGGCGGTTGGCGATGAGGCCGACGAGGCGGAGGTCGTCAAGCGGGCGCTCGGGCTCGGGCACCAGTACGTGGCCCAGGGACGGCTGCGGAGTTCGGAGTCGGTCTCGGTGCTGCTGTTCCAGACGGCCCTGCAGCTGGCCAGGAACCGGGGACTCTTCGAGCCAGGCGAGGACCTGGGCAAACGGCGTTCGGCATTCCTGAATGAACTCCGCGATCTGATCCGCCGGCTGGATCGGATCGAGGATCTGGCGATCCGGCGGTACATCAGGGACGCGGCCAGCGCCGCCCGGCTCGGTGAGTGAGGCGCCGTGTTAGGCCTGGACGGCGGCCCCGCAGGCGACCAGGTCCTGCGCGTCGGGCAGGCCCCACTCAGTGAGCGCCTGCGTCGTGTGCTGCCCGGGCGCGGGCGGCGGCTGGCTGAGGGCGCCGGGGGTCCGGGAGAAGCGGGGCGCACGGGGCGGGCTGGGTCACGCCGTCCGCGGTCACGTAGGTTTCCCGCGCGACCAGGTGCGGGTCGGCGGCGGCCTCGGTCAGGGACAGGACCGGCTCGGTGCAGGCCTCACCGCCGGCGAAGACGGCAGCCCACTCGTCCCTGGTCCGCTCGGAGAACCGTTTGGCCAGGCGGGCGCGCAGTTCGGGCCAGTTTCGCGGGTCGCTCCGGTCGGGGAGGTCGTCTAGGCCTAGCCCGGCCAGGAGAGCTTTGTAGAACTGGGGCTCCAACGCTCCGACGGCCATCCATTGGTGGTCGGACGTCTCATAGACGTCGTACCAGGGGACGCCGCCATCGAGCAGGTTCACGCCGCGCTCGTCGCGCCAGAAACCCTGGGCCATCAGCATGTACGGCATGGCCAGGATGGACGCCACCCCGTCGACGATGGCCGCGTCGACGACCTGCCCGCGCCCGGAGACGCCGCGCTCGACTAGGGCCGCGCAGATGCCGAAGGCCATGAGCATCCCGCCACCGCCGAAGTCCCCCAACAGGTTGATGGGGAACTGGGGCGGTCCGCCCGCCCGGCCCAGGGCGTGCAGCGCGCCGGTGCGGGCGATGTAGCCGATGTCGTGCCCGGCCGTTGTGGCTTGCGGCCCCTCCTGCCCCCAGCCGGTCATCCGCGCGTAGACCAGCCTTGGATTGCGGGCCAGGCAGGCGTCGGGTCCGACGCCCATGCGCTCGGTCACCCCCGGCCGGAACCCCTCGAGGAGCACGTCGGCTTTGTCTACCAGGCGGAGCAGCGCGTCGATCGCGCGCGGGTGCTTCAGGTCCAGCACGGCGGACTGCCGGCCGCGGTTCAGCAGGTCGCGCTCGGGGTGGCGCGGGGCGTTTCCGGGGCGGTCGATGCGGAGCACGGTCGCGCCGGCGTCGGCGAGCATCATGGCGCAGAACGGCCCCGGCCCGATCCCGGCGAGCTCAAGCACGCGCAGCCCGGTCAGCGGGCCGGCGAGTGCGCTCATCGTCGCTACCTCCGTCGTTGCCGTGTTTCCTGAAAACCTATA
The DNA here is from genome assembly GCA_963795795.1 of uncultured Actinomycetes bacterium. GTDB lineage: Bacteria > Actinomycetota > Actinomycetes > Streptosporangiales > Streptosporangiaceae > Palsa-504. Next base: position 483,894 of record CAWCJS010000024.1, read on the forward strand.
TACCGAACGACCGGTGGTGCGTGCCCGGCGGAACGCGCCTCCGTACCGGGGGGTAACTTGGGAACTCGGATTTGACTGGGCACAGGAGGCGTGGATGAAGATCGCGGGAAACATCGCCCTGGTTACCGGCGGGGCGTCGGGTCTGGGACTGGCAACGGTCAAGAGGCTGCACGCCGGGGGCGCGTCGGTGGTCATCCTGGACCTGCCTCGCTCGAACGGTTCGGCCGTGGCCAAGGAACTCGGCGAGCGCGTCGCGTTCGCGGCCGGCGACGTGACGAACCCGGACGACGTGGGGGCCGCGCTGGACGCGGCGGGCGGGCTGCCCGGCGTGCTCCGGATCCTGGTCAACTGCGCGGGCATCGGCAACGCGCACCGGACCACGACCAAGGACGGGCCGTTCCCGCTGGACGCGTTCACCCGGGTGATCCAGGTCAACCTGATCGGGACGTTCAACGTCATCCGGCTGGCCGCGACCCGGATGAGCGCCGTCGAGGAGGAGGACGGCGAGCGGGGCGTGATCGTCAACACCGCCTCGGTGGCGGCGTTCGACGGGCAGATCGGCCAGGCGGCCTACTCCGCCTCCAAGGGCGGCATCGTCGGCATGACCCTGCCCATCGCCCGGGACCTGGCCCGGCTGAAGATCCGGGTGATGACCATCGCGCCCGGCCTGTTCGACACCCCGCTACTTGCGGGTCTGCCCGAGGAGGCTCGCAAGTCGCTCGGGGATCAGATCCCGCACCCTTCCCGGCTCGGCCAGCCCACCGAGTACGCGGCGCTCGCGGCCCACATCGTTGAGAACCCCATGCTCAACGGGGAGACGATCCGGCTCGACGGAGCCATCCGGATGGCTCCACGCTGACCACGGCCGCATGGCGGCCAGCCGGCGGGGACGGGAGCTGATCGGGGTCGCCTGCGGGATCTCGATGCTGGGAAAAGAACGGGGACTTCGCGAGGGCACCTCGCCAGCTGTCCGGGTGCATGATCTGGTTCCGGCCGCGCGCTATGTGCCCGGGCGGGACGTCCTTCGTGATCAGCGCGCCGGCGCAGACGTAGGCACCCGCTCCGATGTTCACGCCGCCCACGACCACGGCGCGCCAGCCGACGAACGCGCCGTCTCCGACCACCGGATCCGGTTCCTCGGCGGTCGGGTCGTCCCAGGGGATGGTCGGGTCAAGCTGGCGGTGGATGAGGTCCCCGAAGATCCGGCAGCGCATTCCTACCCGGCTGTTCTCGCCCACGTGGCCCTTGATCACACAATCGTCACCCACCGTCGCGCCCATGCCGATGTAGGAGCGGCTGGTGACGAGGACGCGAGACCCGATCTCGCTCCCGGGCTGGATGTTGACGAACTCCTCGATGATGGAGCCCGCGCCGATCCTCGCGCCCTGCCCGACGACGGTGTAATGACCGATTGATACCCCAGCGCCTATCGTCGTGGGACGGTCGACTCTTACCCCGCGGCCGTCGAGGAGCCGGCGGAACGGGTTCCCGATGATCGCGGTCGGGGCTATTGATGCGTCCGGGGCTACGTGAGCGTCCGGGAACGTCGTGGCCGGATCGGAGAGGGTCACTGCTCGCATCCCATCTGGGCCGGGAGCCCGATGTACTTGGCCGCGTCGTGGAGGTCGCCGAGCACGGGCAGGCCAAGCAGCGTGTGCCGCCACAAGCCCACGTCGGTCCGCCAGGCATGGATAAACGAGGCACACGCGAGCGGCGAGATCGCGGTGAGCCGCTTGCGCGCGGCGGCCAGCGACATCAGCGCGCCGCCGACCACAGGTCCGCTCTGCTCCAGGAGCCGCTCGGCTACGTGGTCGATCAGTTGGAGTCGCCAGTCAAGCACGCTCCGCCAGTAGGCGTGTGTCGCGTCGCTCACGTCCGCTCCCTGGTGCAGTAGCCGGAAGAGGCCCTCGGCGATGACATCACCGAATTCTTCGGAAGCGGCACGCCGGGAGTGGGCGAACGGCCGGTATTCGAGCTGGGATCCAGGGCCGGCGATCGTGACGGAGCGGTTCCGGACCGCATCGAACAAGAATAGCCAGTCCTCGTTGTAAATCGGCGGGAACAGTGCATCACATCGTTCCACGTCAACGACCAGCGCGCTGCCGCCCGGAAATGTACCCTGCCTACCGCCTATCAGGCGATACGCGTGACAGACGACGGAGTTGTCCGGGTAATGGCCGATGCTGAAACCGGCGGCCTGGAAGTGTGAGGTCAGAGCAGCCGCCTGGGATACCGCAGCTGTGGTGAGATCCCTGATGTCATCGTCTAGGTACATGATCGTGCGCCAACCGCAGATGCGGGCAAGCAGCAGGCCGACGTTCCGCTTTCCGGCGATATCGGCATGGCACGAGCGCTCGATCTCATTCTCTGGGTGAACGGTCGTGAGGAATGACAGCCAGTTGTCTTCGACGCATGGCGGCAGCCAGGTCACGCAGGTGTCGTCGGTGTGCGGTCCGCACTCGGCTAGGGCTTGCTGGCTTGCTCTGGCGTGCTGCACAGCACGACCAGTGAGCAACCGATATCCCTGGCGAGCAGGGCGGCCGTCCGCAGCGACTGCGGTCTGATCGTGGGGACGACGATGGCGTCCAGGGCTGCCTCGGGACCTCGGCGTCGGTCGACTGCGGCAGGAGAGCCGTATGTGACTCGATATGAAACGAGTCACCCAGATCGGTCCCGGCAGTCAAGGCAGGATCCCCTATATCGCTTCAGCGCTGGGGTCGGACCATTCGAAGAGCCGGTTCTCCTGGTATGGAGAGATCGGGCGTCAGCGGGTCCTTGTTTACCACCGGCACTCTCATCACGATGCAGTAGGTAGACCCTTCGGGAAATCGCGGGTAGAGGTAGTCCTCGTTGCGGCCCCGCATTTCCGCGTCGATGAAGCAGCGTGCCACACCGTGCACGCCCCGGGTCGTTATTCCGCCGATGATGGTGAGCGTCCGCAAAGGCGCGGCCGGGTTCTCCCCGCGGATGAAGAAGCCGACGTCCTCGACGAGCTCACCGTCGATCGAGCGTGTACCTGAATTCGCGTTCGGCGCCGTCGGGATCTCGACCACTATCGCACCGCGATCGCCCGGGTCCTCGGCCTTGATCGGCACCGGGAAAATACGGGAGAACCATGGCATCACGGTACTCCAGGCCTTTCCGCCGATCACGACCAGATGATTCGCGACGTCTCGGTGCCTCAGATCCTCCGCGAGCATGATCCTGACTCGCGAGGTGGGGTTGTAAGCCCTGATCGCGCCGTAGATGTCGATCAGGCTGTCCAGGTCGCCGAAGCCTGCGAAGCGTACGTAGTTCTGATGGCCGGCGGTCGGCGTGCTTAGGCCGGAGATTGGCTGGCAGCCGGTTGCAGACCAGCGTGATCCGCGAGCCGTCGGGGAAGTGCCACATCGACTCGGGCTCGGACGGGCGACGGCGCGCCCTGGTGGGACTCGGCCCGGTCCCGCAGGTCGAGAAGTTCCCGCCGGAGCACCTCCCGGCGGTCAAGCTCCTCGCGCGTCAGTTCGCTGACGCTGAGCATGTGCACCCCGCCCTCGAAGGACCGCGGCGTGCAGAACAGCAGGGCGTAGGACTCCAGCCGTGAGGCGGGCGGGAGGCGCCCGCTGGCCGGGTTCTCCCACATCGAGATGGCCGCCGGGCTGAGGGGGTCGTCCGGAGTGCCGAACGCCTGGCCGAGCTGACTTTGGGTGAGCTTGCCGAACGTACGTTCCCGCAGTTCCCGCAGGCGATTGGCGAGCCGGAACGCCTCTGGTGCAGGCTGGGGAGCAGCCATGGCCACGATGCCTCCACGGGCAGAGTATTCCGCGGTCCGTGACCCGTGCGGGCCTCGTTCACAGAACCGTTACATACACACATGTAACGACACTTAATTTTACGTAAATTTTGCAACTTAACGTGTTTTCACCGGAACTCTACATGGGATCATGTAGTTAGGCAAAACAGGCGAACCGCGTGTCGCTGGACAAGGTAGGAGAAGGCAAGTGACAACTGGAGTATCAACCGCCACACGAGCAAAGGGGGAAAGCGGCGGCGCTCCGGCGGTGGCGGTAAACGGACCCGCCAAGAAAAGCAAGGGGCCAGCGGTGTAGCTAGCGTACCCGCGCCGCTGGTTCCCACCGGATGGCTGCAAACAGCCGGTGAGGAGTAGGACATGTTCATCGCTCAAGGTACTCACCCTGACCCTGAATCGATAAGGACGATCGTGATCCTGATCGTCATCCTGGCGGTGCTCTTCTGGAAGACGGCGGTAAAGGTCCTGATCATGGGGGCCATCTTGCTGGTCCTCGTGGGAGCGTTCGCCGCGGTCCAGGGTCTGCACTGATGGGGAGGTCGGTGAGCACCCGGACCAGCCGGGTGCTCACCGCAACGTGCGGTGGTCACGTCTCCGGTGGCCTCGCGCTGGTGGCACTGGCCACGAACAAGTATGGGATTACGATGGTATCATTTTCCCATGGAGGCTGTTATCGACCAGGCTGGCCGGGTCGTGGTGCCCAAGCCGATCCGAGACGCACTGGGCTTGCTCCCGGGCACCAGGGTCGACATCTCGCCGTACGGTGCCGGGGCGCAGCTCGTGCCCGCGGGCCGGACGGCACGCCTGGTCGAGGAAGATGGTGTCCTCGTCGCGGAGGGCGAGACACCGGTCGATGACGATGTGGTCTTCGCCCTCATCGACGCGGGCCGGAAGTGACGGTCGCGGTCGACACAAGCGTCGCCGTTCCGCTACTCGTCCGCTCACATCACGATCATGCCGCCGTAGTGCGCTGGTGGGGCGGACAGGACATTACGGTCAGCGGTCACGCACTCGTCGAGACCTACTCCGTTCTCACTAGGCTGCCGGGCGACGCACGGCTGGCCCCGGCCGACGCTGCCCGGCTACTGGCGGCACGCTTCCCTTCGCCGCTGGTGCTAAGCAGCTCGCGCGCCCGCAAGCTGCCAGCAACGCTAAGCCGCCTAGGCATCGCGGGCGGTGCCGTCTATGACGCACTCGTGGCCTTGGCCGCCAAGGAGCACGGGGCTTCCCTCGCGACGCGGGACGGACGGGCCCGCGGCACCTACGAGGCAGTCGGCGTGAAGGTGATCATCGTTACCTGAGTTCCGAAACGCTTCGGGTAGATTCTGCCCAAGAGTCGCACCACTCAAAGAAGCGGTCGTCCTCCTTAGACAGGTCGGGTATACGGACATCTTGGTGCACAACTTGCACTCTCATCACGATGCAGTAGGTCGAACCGTCGGGAAACCGCTGTTTGAGATATACCTCATTGCGATCCCTCATTTCCGGATCGATGAAACACTTTGCCGCGCCGAGTACCCCCCTAGTTGTGACTCCGCCACAGATCGTAAGCGTTAGAAGCGGTTCCTCCGGGTTCTTGCCGCGGGCAAAGAAGCCAACATCCTCTACTCGGCCATCACCAACGGGCCTGGACCTGAACTCGCGCTCTCCGCCGTCGGGATCAAGAACAACAATTGCACCGCGATCGCCCGGGTCCTCGGCCTTAATTGGCACCGGGAAGATGCGGGAGAACCATGGCATCACGGTGCTCCAGGCCCGTCCGCCGATCAAAACGAGATGGCTCTTGACTTCTCGCCAGGTCAGGTCCTGCGCAGCCATGATTATGGCTTCTGAAGCAGGATTAAATTTGGTGATTTCACCGTAGATATCGACTAGGGTATCCAAGTCGGCGAATCCGGAAAGACGCTCGTAATTTTGATGATCTGGATCAGCATAAGGCGGCCGGAGGTGGGGCGGCATACGATAGCTAACTAGCGTGATCCGAGAATTATCGGCAAAACGCCAGATGGATGGGCGTTCGATTTCGGCCAGCTTCAATCGGAGCCGATCATTGTCCGACCGGAGCTCATCGCTGTGGGCTTGGAGCCGATCGCTTTCAGTTTGAAACCGATTGATTTCTTGCCGTAGGTGCTCGCTCTCACCTGTTTCTGCTGGCCTGGACTCACTTGATGAGATCTTGTCCCAGGCGCGGATCCACGGCTCCATCTGATCAGCAGGGACTCCGCATGCCCGAAGGAAAGCGACCATTACCGTCTTACGGGGAAACCGCGCGCCCCTCAGCATGTCGGATAGCGCAGTCTTCGAAAGCGGTGTCTGGGTGTGGCGGGTCTTCGCTACCAACGTCCTCAGGGACGGCTTGTCGGCTCGTACGTGCACCTGCTGTAGGAGCGCAGTCAACTCGCTACGGGTGGTCACCGAACCAGGATCGAGATCGCTCGTATACGGCGCATCTGTCACGTCTGATCCCTGTCCGCAGGTGTCCCCTGTTGTCCCGAATCGTACAACCAGTTCGCCGTTGAGTGCTTGACCGTCCCGGGTTGATCGCTGACTGTCACCAAACAGGACAGATATTGTCCGCGCCCTACCGGACATCCGGAGTGCACGGTTCACTGAAACTGGCCCAGGTGGAGGAGGTCGAAGTCCGTACAAGGGGAACCGTCGAAGGAGTGGAGATGATCAGAGCGGCAACTGGAGCATCACCGCCACGCCAGCAAGGAGGAGTGGGCAAGTGACAACTGGAGTATCAACCGCCACACGAGCAAAGGGGGAAAGCGGCGGCGCTCCGGCGGTGGCGGTAAACGGACCCGCCAAGAAAAGCAAGGGGCCAGCGGTGTAGCTAGCGTACCCGCGCCGCTGGTTCCCACCGGATGGCTGCAAACAGCCGGTGAGGAGTAGGACATGTTCATCGCTCAAGGTACTCACCCTGACCCTGAATCGATAAGGACGATCGTGATCCTGATCGTCATCCTGGCGGTGCTCTTCTGGAAGACGGCGGTAAAGGTCCTGATCATGGGGGCCATCTTGCTGGTCCTCGTGGGAGCGTTCGCCGCGGTCCAGGGTCTGCACTGATGGGGAGGTCGGTGAGCACCCGGACCAGCCGGGTGCTCACCGCAACGGGCCTATGGTCACGGTTCGGGGCGGTCCTTGCCGCCGCGGATGGTGGCCAGGACGCGGTCTAGGTCGTCGCGGGTGAGGGAATGCTGCCACTCGGGGAGCGTGCCTTTGATGAGGAAGCCGCCCGGGGCGGGCTCTACTGAGGTGATCATGACGTCGTCGAGGGGCAGGGGCGGCAGGGGGACGTCGAAGGAGGGGGCCGGTACCGGCAGGCGCCAGTCGAGCAGGTAGACGGCGCGCGGCTGGATGCGGAGGGACTGGCCGCCGGCTCCTGCGGCTACCTCGAGGCGGACCCACGGCGCGCCGACCAGGCCGACCTGCGGGACGCCGGCGTGCATGGCGAGCTCGAGCCGCGGCGAGACGGTGGCCAGCCAGGCTGATGCGGCCGAGGCCGAGACGAACGCCTCGAATAGGACCGGCGCGGCGACCAGCACGGGCTTGGTGCCGGGGCGCAGGTGGACGTTCCGCGCGTGCACCTCGGCCCGCTCGAACCGGTAGCCGCCCCATGCGACGTCCCGTGCGCGCAGGTGGACCTGGCCGTACTGGCCGATGGCCCGGGCCAGGTCGGAACCCTCGATCGAGAGGTCCTCGAGGGTCAGCGTCAGGTCGTGGCCGGCGAAGCTGAACGTCCGCTGCTTCCCGATCAGCCAGTTCCGGGCGGCGTCGACCAGCGCCCCGAACGAGTCACCGACGAGGGCCCCGGCCTGGGGCAGGCCGAGCGAGGCGGCCGCGGCGGCCGACAGGGACACGACCTGGCCCAGGCTCCGCTTCCACTCCTCGGCCCACGAGCGGCCGAAGGGCCGCTCGTCAGGCATGGGCCGTCATCCGGGCTCACTCTCATGACCGGCCTGCTGGTACGGGGTCAGTCCGCGGTAAGCGTCTGACGCGTGGATCTCCCCGACGAGCACGCGGTAGACCTCCTCGCAGACCGGCATCTCGACGCCATGGCGTTCGGCTAGCTCGTGCACGGTGTAGGCGGTGCCGACGCCCTCTGCCACGGTACGGGTCTCGGCCAGCAGCTCGTCAAGCGTCCGCCCCGCACCGAGCTGTTCGCCCAGGGTCCGGTTGCGGCTCAGCGGGCTCATGCAGGTGGCGATGAGGTCCCCCATGCCGGCCAGGCCGGCGAAGGTTACCGCCTCGCCGCCCATGGCCACGCCCAGCCGGGTGACCTCCGCCAGGCCGCGGCAGACCACCGCGGCCCGTGTGTTGTCTCCCACGCCCAGGCCCTGGGCGATGCCGGTCGCAATCGCCACCACGTTCTTGAGCGCCCCGCCGAGTTCGCACCCGATCACGTCGTGGTTGATGTAGATCCGGAACAGGCCGCGCTGCATGACCGACTGGAGGGCCCGGGCCACGGCCAGGTCCTCGGTCGCGACGACGCTGGCCGCGGCCTGCCCGGCCATGATCTCCTTGGCCAGGTTGGGGCCGGTGAGCGCGGCGGCGGGATGGCCGGGTAGCTCGTCCCTGATTACCTGGGTCATCCGCAGCAGCGAACCGCGCTCGAACCCCTTGGCCAGGCTGACCACCGGGATCCACGGCCGCAGGTACGGGCGGGCCTCGGTCAGGATGACCCGGAACCCGTGCGTCGGGACGCCCACCACCAGCAGGTCCACGTCATGGACGGCCTTCTCCAGGTCCGCCGTGGCCTTCAGCGCCGTCGGCAGCGGAAACCCGGCCAGGTACCGCGAGTTGGCGTCGCGCTCGTAGATCTCCCGGGCCAGCTCAGGATCCCTGGCCCAGACGGTGCAGTCGTGCCTGCCCGCCAGCAGCGACGCCACCGTCGTGCCCCACGACCCGGCGCCCAGTACCGCAATCCGCATGCCCGCCTCATCCTCGATACTCAATCCTGGCCCACGAAGAGATATCCGGCACAATGAGCGGTCAGTGGAACGCTGTCAAGAGGAGCGCCGATGACGGAGCGAGGTTTGTCCGGCCGCAGGATCATCGTGTTCGGGGGGACAGGCGGCCTCGGCGGAGCAGTGGTCGAGCGGTTCCGGGCGGACGGCGCATCGGTTCTGGTCGCGGACGCCCGGCTGCCCGGCGAGGCGGACCGCCATGACGACGTGCACTACGTCGCGGTGGACGCCCTGGACGAGGCCAGCGTGTCGGCGGCGCTCGCGACGGAGCCGGCGCCCGCGGCGGTGGTCAGCCTCATCGGCGGGTACACCCCGCCGCAGCCGCTGCCCGCACTGGACATCGACGTGCTCAGGCATCAGCTTGACCTGAACCTGGTGACCGCGGCCATCGTGACCAAGCACGCCATGCCGCTGCTGGCCGCGGGCGGAGGCGGCCCGATCGTGCTCGTTTCCAGCCGGGTCGCCACTGAGAAGGGCGAGAATGGCTTCGCTTACAGCGTGAGCAAGCTGGGCGTGGTCCGCCTGGTCGAGGCGGCCGCGGCTGAGGGCCGCGAGCAAGGGGTACGCGTCAACTGCATCATGCCCAGCATCATCGACACCCCGGCCAACCGCGCGGCCATGCCCAACGCCAAGCATCACCGCTGGCCGAAGCCGTCCGAGCTCGCCGCCGTCCTGGCCTTCCTCGTCTCGGACGACGCCACCCTTATTTCCGGAGCCGCGATCCCGGTCTACGGCCGGGCCTAAGTTAGCCTTCGCTATTCAGTGCTGATTGGCAGTTGCGAGGTTCGGCGGATTTCCTGTCGCTGTGAGCTGCGGGTTTCGTGCCGTGGGTGCTGGGTGCAGCCGGGCAGCGGGCACGTCTCCGGGTACGGGTCGTTCCGTCCCGTTAGGACGATGGGCGCCTCACCATGGATAGCCAGCGGGCTGCTTCTGCCACTGGGAGGATCTCATCCACGATGACGGTGGGATGCATAAGCGGGTAGGCGCGCCCCGCGTTCCACATCCGCTCGTAGGGTGGCGGGTCGATTACGACGACCCGGGTTCCCTCCAAGCGGGGAATGTCGGCCGGCCGACCCTCGTTCCATATCCACTTTCCGTAGGCGTCAACGAGGTTGAAGTTTCCCTTGATGCCGCTTGCCGGGGCAGGGTCGCCGTCGGATGCGGCGGCGACCTCTTCGGGCGTGGGCGGCTGGCCGGGAATCATGCCGCGCAATTCGTCGCCGATCAGGTTCGCGGCCAGCAGGGTATGCAGCTGGAAGTTGTCCCCGATGCCGCTGATGGTCACCCGGTAGCCGCGCCCGGTTAGCCGATGGAGCACTATCAGTCCCTCGTCATCGAGCACCAGAAGCAGCCCGCGCAGCCAGTGCGCCGCGCTGAACTGCTCAGCAACAGCCTCGGTTGCCGCCAGCAGCCGGGCGCGTTCGGGCAAGCTGGCCCGGACGTCCTTGCGCTGCGACAAGTACAGGACCGGCTGCACCCAGCCGTTGCACGTGAACCAACCCTCAGCCAGGGCAAGGGCAGCGGCTTCCGGGGCAACCGGCGGGTCCGGCATGCCTGGCAGCGGAAGGGCTCCCGCCGGACCGCCGAGGAGGTCGCGAAGCCGCGTCATGGCTGGCTGGGTAAGATCGGGATTCCCCGGATCGGGGAGGCTATCGCCATCAGCGCCGTAGATCGCGGCGAACCGGGCTGCGACCTCCATCACCTCGGTCGCGCGCCGCACGAGGACTGGCAGCAGTCCCCGGGGCATGGGACCATGGCCCGTCATTGCGCCCGCCAGTCGGGCCAGGTCAACACCCCGGCTAAGGCGAATCGTCGCGAGGATGCTCGCCAGCCTGGCCATGGCGTCCTGCACGTCATCGGGAGCCGCTTGCGGTATCGCCCCTGTCAGTGATCGCGTCGCAGCCTCAAAGCGCTGCTGGTCACTAGCGGCCAGCGAGTCAACGATCTCGTCGCAAAAGCGGCTAAGGGAGTTAGCGGACATCATCGCAAACAGTAGAGCACGCGGTCGCCGTCATCGCCGCGTTCCTCCCGGAAGCGGCGACAGGCCCCAGGAACATGAAGGCACCTGGCTCAACACTGTGGCAGAAACCTGCGAGTGGCTGTGGATGATGGCGATCGGCTCAGGTTAGCTCCGGGGACAGTCGGGCGAGCTCATTCAGCGAACCAATACCGTGTCATTAACACGCTTAACTAACGATCGTTAATTGCAGGGATCACCGAAAGACGTAAGGTCCAGGCCGTAGCATGACCAGCTTGGAGTAAGCGCCATCGGCCCTTGACCGCCCGGCACGGCGATGTGATGCTGATCTCGGGCGCTAGAAAGCCTCCGGCAGCGACCTTAGGGGACATCAATGGCAAGTTGCGGACAGTTGGCAAATGGGTCGTCGCCGACTTTGACGACTTCGAACCTTCAGAACAACGGCGCCAGCAGTTTTTATCAGGTCCAGTACGACAATACGATCACCTCGCCGGCGGCTCAGGCCTCGTTCGAGACGTTCCGGCAAAACTGCGATGCCGATCTCGCGTGGATGCAGCAGTTGTTCAACGGAGCGGCGAACCCGTGGTCCGGACAGAGCACGGTAAATATCCTATCGGGAGTCAATGCGCCCGTAGGATCGGGCACTGGTGCGTGCTGGAATGGGTACAGCCCCATAACCCTTTATCCCGGCGTAGCCGCTAACAGCGCCACGGCGACGGTAGATCCGTGGTTCCTACGCTATCTCATCGTGTCCGAGGTCGTCGAGATGTTCATGTCCTCGACGGGCTCTAAATGGTACGGCGGAAACTGGTCCAACGGCGGGAACGAGGGTAGCGCCGGGGAGGCATTGTCGCGCTTCCTGGGCGCGCAGTTGCTCATCCAGAAACACGGCGCGGGCGGCGGGCCTGGCGGCTATGCCGTCACTAACAAGTGGATGAACAGCCCGCGAACGGACTACGTCAATAACGTGAATCCAGGCGACAACAAGATCGATCCCACCATCGGCTGCGCGGCCGCCTTCGTCTATTACCTCTTCACCCAGCTCGGCTGCCCGATCCCGGTCATGACCGCCAACGGCGCCCCGCAACTGAGCGGCGTCTATTCAAACATCACGGGCGACAACAGCGATCCTTTCCCCTACTTCAAGAACCTGATCGATACCGGCTACCCAGGGACCGCGACGATCACGGGACCGAACCCGGACAACCCATGGCCAATTGCCCCTGTGTCGTTCGTCGGCGTGAAGAGCACATTCGGCTTGGACGAAGCAAAGGATACCATCCACTCGCACGGCGGACTGGTCTCCCCCGCCTTCACGCTATGGATCGAAGGCCTCAGTAAGGCGTCGTTCTCGAGCCTGAACATTCAGGTCTCAGCGTTTACGGGTACATTCGCGAACCTGCCGGGCGTGAAGATCCAGCCCGATCCGATCGGCGCTCAGTTTGAAAGCGGCGTCAGCCAGTACGCACCGCAGCGTATCGCGCTTCCTTTCAACTTCATTCTTACCGATCCGTTCCTCAATGCATTTCCCGCAACGGGCTCGGCGTCCTACGGCCTGTCCGTCTCCCTGACCTCAGGTTCGACCACCGTGACGGCATCCCAGGCGTCTACGCAGATTGAGCTGCTCGCTGGCGCTGATCCGTATTTCAGCAACCAGAATTCCGGCGACACCAATTACCCGTACCTGAGCCAGGACCTGCGTGTATTCATGGTGACGCCGGGACTTCAGGCCGCCCCGATCCCCGGGGTCGCCGCGCTGACCGATAGCGTGTCCGGCGCCTACACCTACATTCAGAACGTGCTCAAGCACTTCAACGATCCGGTGGCCGGCTTCACCAATCCGAACGGCGCCGACCCCTTCGCCGCCGGTGTGCTGCCGGGCCAAGGCGACGTCGACCAGGCCGATTCGTCGGTCTATCCGTGGACGTGGGACCCGGCGACCTTCAGCGTCCTCAACAATTACAGCTTCGCCATCGCACGCGTACGCTTGAGCGGCTCTCCGAATGCGCAGGCGTCGAATGTCCGGGTGTTCTTCAGGTTCTGGGGCACGCAGAGCAACGACACGGACTACCAGCCGACAACGACGTACGCATTTACTGCGGACCAGGCCGGGAAACCGGGTTTTCCGAAGGTCGGCACCGGCAATACCACGTTCCCGCTCTTCGCCACGAACAATTTCGCCACCCAGACCGACTACGTGTCCGGTGGCGTCAACAACCAGACCCTGGTGATCCCCGGCAGTCAGGACAGCTTCTGGGCCTATTACGGGTGCTTCCTCAATCTCTACGACGGCAACAACAAGTTCGGCGGCAAGCAGATTCAGGCCTATCTCCCTGGCACGCATCATTGTCTCGTCGCCCAGATCGCCTTCGACGATGCGCCCATCCCCACGGGGGTCTCACCCCTGACCTGGGATCAACTCGCGCAGCGGAATCTGCAGTTCACCTCTTCCGACAATCCGGGTCCGGCCTCCACCCACCGCATCCCGCAGACCTTCGATGCCCGGCCGAGCAACGGGTATACGCCGCTGAGTGGCCTGGATACGGTCTATCCCGACGAACTCGCGATCGACTGGGGCCTAATCCCGGACGGGTCCGTCGCGTCGCTTTACTGGCCGCAGGTGCTCGCCAGCGATGTCATGGATTTGGCTACGCAGTTCTATGGCGCGTCCCCGCTGACCGCCGTGGACGCGCACACGATAAAGATCCCGATCACCGGTGGTCTGAGCTACGTCCCCATCCCGACTGGCAGCGGCCAGAACTTCGCTGGCTTGTTTACCGTGGACCTGCCCGGTTCAGTGCGCAGCGGTGAGTCTTACGACATCACCGTCCAGCGGATCGGGACGCACTCGGCCCCGGTGCCTCCGCCGCCACCGCCGCCACCGCAGATTCAGACTCAATCCACCGAGGCCGAGCCTGGCGGTGATGCCGAGGCGGAGCCTAGTGGGGCGGAGCCTAGTGGGGCGGAGCCTAGTGCGGCGGAGCCTGGTGCGGCGGAGCCTAGTGCGGCGGAGCCTAGTGCGGCAGAGCCTAGTGCGGCAGAGCCTAGTGCGGCGGAGCCTAGTGATGATTGGCAGGCTACGGACGCAACCCACGGTGATATGGAGCCGGACACCCCCGTCGAAACCGCCGCTGAGGTGACGGCGCATGCGGCCGCGCTCATCCGGTGGCGGTACGTCATCGGGACGTTCCAGGTACACGTACCCGTACTGACCGGCGCGCAGATTCTGCCGTCGGAGGAAACGACGCTGGCCATCATGAAATGGCGTCTACAGCAGTGGCCGTCGGCGGACCGGTGGTACCCAGTGCTCCTGCGCTACATCGATTATCTGTCCGGGCGCGTCGACGGCCTCGGCGGTAACGCGGCGGCGATTCCGCCGTCGCTGACCTACATTCCTCCCGCATTCCAGCAAGAAGGCGAGACGCAGGAGTTCACCGGTAACGTCTGCGAGGTGCTCTTCGACTGCCGCGGCGACTTCGAGGGCTTCGTGCTCGAGCCCTGCTGCGGGCCGACCCGCGTCTTCCGCAGCCGCGCCAGGCGAATCGGGGAGCTCGCGCTCCGAGCGTGCCGCGACGAATTGACGGTCAGCGTGTTCGCCGATCGCCGCGAGGGCGAAAGGATCGTCCGAATCTCGGTCCGACGATAGGGCGACGCCGTCACCATCGCCGAGCCCGGTAGCCTGGGGTCGGGATGAGCGGAAGGAGTCGCCGGGAGAATGGACCCCCGCGCGGAGGCCTGGTACCGCCGACGGACCTCACACTGGACGGACTGGCCGCTCACCCAACTGCTCGAGCGTAAGCGGCAGGGCGGCGTCCGGATCAGCGTGGTCATCCCGGCCAGGAACGAGGAACGGACGGTCGCGGGGGTGGTGGGTCCCCTGGTCCAGGCCCTGGTGGCCGACGTACCCCTGGTCGACGAGCTGGTGGTCATCGACTCTGACTCCACCGATGGCACCGGCCGGGCGGCGGCCGGGGCCGGCGCGGTGGTGCACCGGGCGTGTGACATCGCGCCGGGGCTTGGGGCCTACCGGGGTAAGGGCGAGGCGCTGTGGAAGTCGCTGCTGGTCACCAGGGGCGATGTCCTGGTCTTCGTCGACGCCGACCTGACCCAGTGGGGTCCGCACTTCGTGACCGGCCTGCTCGGGCCGCTGCTGGCCGACCCGGGGGTGGACCTGGTTAAGGGCTTCTACGACCGGGTCCGCACCGAGGAGGACGGCTCCGTCTCGACCGAGGGCGGCCGGGTCACCGAGCTGGTGGCACGGCCGCTGCTCAGCTTGTGGTGGCCCCACCTGGCCGGGGTAGTCCAACCGCTGGCCGGGGAATGGGCGGCGCGGCGGCCTCTGATGGAGTCCTTGCCCATCCCGGTCGGTTACGGGGTGGAGCTGTCGACGCTGCTGGATACCACGGCCCGGCACGGCCTCGACGCGCTGGCGCAGGTGGACCTGGGCTCGCGCGCGCACCGCCACCAGGCCAACCACGACCTCGGGGTGATGGCGGCGGAGCTGCTGGCCTTGGCGGAAAACCGGCGGTCGGGACCGCACCGCCTGATCGGCGACGTCACGCTCGAGCAGTTCGTCAGGGACGGCGACCAGGTCCGCCAGCAGTCCCGGCCGGTGCCGACGCACGAGCGGCCGCCGGCGAGCACCGTCATCGCCGCTGCGCGGGGCGGGCAACTCGGCGACGTACCGCGGGCCCCGGCCCGATGAGCGACCCCGGCCCGACCTGCGACCCCGGCCGGATGAGCGGTCCCGGCCAGGCCGACGGGGCCCGCGCGGTGAGCAGACAAAGCCAGAGCGGCGGGTCGCGCGGGACAGAGCTCCGTGAATCAGGGGCCCAGCAGATCCTGCGTCTGGGTTCGCACGCCTTCGAGCCGGAGCAGCTCCTGGTCATGGCGATCGTGAACCGGACCCCCGACTCGTTCTACCAGCCCGGCGTGACCTGGGATCCGGCGGCGGCCTTGGAGCGCGTGCACGTGGTGGTCGCCGAGGGCGCCGACATCGTGGACATCGGGGGCGTACCGGCCCGACCCGGCGATGAGATCGAGGTGAGCGAGGAGATCCGGCGCACCGTCCCGTTCGTGGCGGCGGTGCGCGACGCCTACCCGGACCTGGTCATCAGCTCGGACACCTGGCGGCACGAGGTGGCGCGGGAGGCCTGCGCCGCGGGCACCGACCTGATCAACGACACCTGGGGCGGGTGGGACACCAGGCTGGCCGAGGTGGCGGCGGAGTTCGGCGCGGGCCTGGTCTGCTCGCACGCCGGGGGCCTGCCGCCGCGGACCCGCCCGTTCCGGGTGAGCTACGCCGACGTGGTGGACGACGTGCGCCGGGACACGCTCGCCCTGGCGGAGCGCGCCGTGGCGGCGGGCGTCGAGCCGGCCAGGATCGTGATCGACCCCGCGCACGACTTCGGCAAGAACACGTGGCACTCGCTGGAGATCACCCGGCGGCTGGGCGAGCTGGCCGCTACCGGGTGGCCGGTCCTGGTGTCGCTGTCGAACAAGGACTTCGTGGGCGAGACCCTGGACGCTCCGCTCGACGAGCGGGTGGCCGGGACGCTGGCCACGACGGCCGTCTCGGCGTGGCTGGGCGCCCGCGTGTTCCGGGTCCATCAGGTGCGCGAGACCCGGCACGTGCTGAGCATGGTCGCGGCGATCCGCGGCGATACCCCGCCCGCGCTGGCCGTGCGCGGGCTGGCCTAGGCGTGCCTGCCACAATCGCGGCCGCGGCGCTGTGCCCTTCGCCGCCGCTGCTGTGCCCGCAGCTCACGGGGCGTAAGCCGGTACTGCCCGAGCTCCGGGCGGCCTGTGCGGAGGTCGTCGGGCGGCTGTTGGGCCAGGACCCCGACGTCGTCGTGGTCGTCGGACCGGGCGCCTCGACGGGCACCTGGGACGATGGGAGCCGACTGGACCTGTCCGCCTTCGCCCCCGGGATCCGGGAGGGTGGCGCGGGCGCGGTGCCGCTGGCGCCCGGGACGGGCGCGGTGCCGCTGGCGCCCGGGACGCGCGCGGTGCCGCTGGCGCTCGGCCTGGGCGCCATGCTGCTCGATGAGGCCGGGTACCGCGGTCCTCGCCTCCTCCAGGCGGTCGGGCAGGACGAGTCGGCCGGCGTGTGCGCGAAGCTGGGCGCGGAACTGGCCGGCGCGGGCGCCCGCACGGGGTTGCTGGTCATGGGGGACGGGAGCGCCCGGCGGACCCTGAAGGCGCCGGGGTACCTGGACCCGCGGGCCGAGGGCTTTGACTCCGGCGTCGAACGCGCGATCCGGGCCGGGGACCTGGCGGCGCTGCTGGAGCTGGACCAGGCGCTGGCCCGCGACCTGATGGTCACGGGCCGACCGGCCTGGCAGGTGCTGGCGGGCGCTATGCCTGCGCCAGCACCTGCCACTGAGGTCCTGTACTGTGATGATCCCTTCGGCGTCGCATACCTGGTCGCCTACCTGCTCCCGCGGGGGTGAAGGGGTGTGCGGGGGCCCGGGTGAGGGGTGTGCGGGGCCCGGGTGAGGGGGTGTGCGGGGCCCGGATGAGGGGCCCCGCGGCGAGCCTCGGGGGCTAGTAGTTATTCGGCGTATTCCATGGCGCCGCGCAGTTGCGCGGCGCGGCGCCAGGCCTCGACCATCCGGCGTTCCGCCCTCAGTTCGAGCCGCCTGGCCCGGCGGAGGGAGTCGACCCGGCGGCCGTACCGTCGGTGTTCTGCCTCCTCCAGCGTGCTGCGAGTCCGTTGACTCGCGAGCAGTTCCCAGCGCATGCTGATCACTCCTGATGTGTATGTGCATCGTGTGCCGCCTGGCCGCGCGGCTCATGTCCGCCGCGCGGCCCCATCTGGTGACGTGGCCAGCCACCGTGCTGGCCTGGCGTCGCCGCTTACGCGGCGACTTCGGTCTTACGCGGACGTCCGCGGGGGCGCTTGCGGGGCACGATCGCCCCGCGAATCAGCAGCTCGCCGCCCCAGACGCCCCAGGGCTCCCTGCGCTCGAGCGCACCGGTCAGGCAGGCGATCCTGGCCCGGCAGCCCCGGCACATGGCCTTCGCGGTCTCCACGTCCTCGGGAGACTCAGCGAAGAACAGTTCCGGGTCCTCCGTGCACGGAAGATCCAGCCCTACCGGGAGCAGCGTGGCCGTACCGCTCACCACGCCGAATCCCTGCCTGACGTCGTCTGGCTCCTGCCCCGCCGCCTCGAACATGGACGCCTCGAACCCCGTTACGTCCATCTCGTCGGCGGTGGCACTGCGCCATTGCATCGGTGCCATCCCCTCTCGTTAGCCGGTCCTAGTTCTCGTCCAACGCGATTTCTCGCCCGTCCTGGGACCTAGGCCCAAATAACTAGGCCGCGGACCCTGTGTGCGGGTCCGCGGCCTCAAGGGGATTTCTGGCCGGTCTTTTAGACCGGTTCCCTATGTTGAGGCGGACCCACTGCGGTAACGCCGACGGCGCTGCCGCTCGTCATGTAGTTGTCGGAATTCGGCTGCCCAAGCTGGACCGCGGGAGCGGCCTTGGGCGGGACCGGGATGGCGAAGACAACGTGCCCCCGGACGCGCGAAACGGACTGCACCGCAACGGCGCACGGCTCCGTGCCGAAACCGGCACCGAGCACACTTGTCCCCGGGAAGGTGCTCTGCAGGCTGGAGGCAGCCGCACGCGACAGCCACAGCGTGGCAGGCAGTTTGCCTGAGTTGATGTATGTCACGGGGCACCTCCTCTCTGGGAGCATCGCCAATTAGCCCACGGACATGTACGCAGCCTAAGTGTTGCTTCCCGATGGGGCAACAGTTTTTTGACCTGGGACTTCGCCGCACAGAAAGCGGAAATACGGCGGCCCGCCGACACTGACCGGGGGTTCCGGGGGTTGTCCCCCGGGCTAGCACTGCTGACCTGGGAGTTCAGCCGGAAGCGCGGCCGGTGCGGATCAGGCCCTCCTGCACCACGGAGACCACGAGTTCGCCCTGCTGGGTGTACACCTCGCCGCGGGCCAGGCCGCGGCCGCCGTAGGCCACCGGCGAGTCCTGCGCGTACAGCAGCCACCGGTCGGCGCGGAACGGGCGGTGGAACCACATGGCGTGGTCCAGGCTGGCGCCCGTCGTGCGCCCGTCCCACCACGACAGGCCGTGCCCGAGCAGCACCGAGTCCAGCAGCGTCATGTCCGAGGCGTAGGTCATCAGGCACACGTGCAGCAGCGGGTCATCGGGCAGTTCCCCGTCCACCCGCAGCCAGACCAGGTTCGTGGTGGTCCGCAGCGACGGGTCGCGCTCCGCCTCGACCTGCAGGGGCCCGATCGACCGCAGGTCGATCGGGCTATCGCGCCACGGGACGGACGCCTCGCCGAGCACGCGGGCCAGCCGGTCCTGCCGGCGCTCGACGGCCTCCGGCGGCGGCACGTCGGGCATCGGGTCGGAGTGCTCGGGGCCGGGTTCGGCGTGGTGGAAGGACGCGGACAGGGTGAAGATCGTCTCCCCATGCTGGACCGCGGACACCCGTCGGGTGGTGAACGACCGCCCGTCCCGCACCCGGTCGACCAGGTACACCAGCGGGACGGTCGGGTCGCCCGGCCTGATGAAGTAGGCGTGCAGGGAGTGCACCGGCCGGTCCGCCGGGACGGTCCGGCCCGCGGCGACCAGCGCCTGCCCGGCCACCTGACCGCCGAACACCCGCTGCCTGCGCTCGTCCGGGCTGCGCCCGCGGAAGATGTTGACCTCGATCTGCTCCAGGTCGAGCAGGTCGATGAGCTCGTCGAGCGCCTTACCCATGGGCCCTCCGGCCGATCCGCACGTCATCGAGGAAACGCGACCGTGGCCGGGCTGAGCCGCGGTTCCGGCTGCCCGGCGTCCGGGCCGGGGACCAGGACAGGTACAGGTGCTGGCGGGCCCTGGTCACCGCCACATACAGTAGCCGCCTTTCCTCCTCGAGCGCGTCCGAGGTCTTGGCGTGCACGATGGGCATGAGCCCTTCGACCAGGCCGGGCAGGAACACCGCGTCCCACTCCAGGCCCTTGGCCGCGTGCATCGAAGCGAGCGTCACGCCCTCGACCACCGGCGCGTGCCCCAGCTCCGCTCGCAGGGTCAGCTCCGCCGAGAAATCGCCCAGGGTGGCGTCAGGCCGTGCCGCGTGCATGTCGTCGGCGAGCTGGGCGATCGCGGCGAGCGACTCCCACCGTTCGCGCGCCCCCGCGCCCCCGGCCTGGGGCGCGCCGGTGAAGCCCACGCCGGTCAGCACGTGGCGGACCGAGGCGGGCAGCGGGTCCCGGGCGTCGTCGGACCCCACCTCACCGCGCGCGGCGCCGCGGAGCAGGACCAGCACCTGGCGCACCACGGGCCGCTCGTAGAACCGCTCCGCGCCGCGCACCACGTACGGCACCGCGGCCTCGTCCAGCGCCCGCTCAAAGCGTTCGGTGTCGGCGTTGACCCGGACCAGCACCGCGATCTCCCGATGCGGGACGCCGACCGCCAGCAGCGCCCGGATCTGGACGGCCAGCCCGGCCGCCTCGTCGGCGTCGTGGGAGTACTCGGTAAGTACGGGCGGCGGGCCCGCGGGTCGTTGCGCGATGAGCGCGCCGCCCCCCGGGATGAGCTGGTTGGCCACGGCGACCACCTGCGGCGTGGACCGGTAGTCGCGTACCAGGCGGACCACCGTCGCGCCGGGAAACTCCGTGGTGAACCCGGTCAGGTAGGCGGGCGTGGCGCCGGTGAACGAGTAGATCACCTGCTGCGGGTCCCCCACCACGCACAGGTCGTCGCGGTCGCCGAGCCAGGCGTCGAGGAGCAGTTTCTGCAGCGGGTTCACGTCCTGGTACTCGTCGACGACGAAGTGCCTGAACGTCCCGCGCACCTGGTCGGCGGCCTCGCGGTGCTCGAGCACGATGGCGGCGGTCAGCTCCAGGACCGACTCGAAGTCGATCAGGTGCCGCTCCCGGCGCAGCCGCTCGTACCCGGCAAAGACCGCGGCCACCTGCTCCGCGTCGGCCGCCGGAGAGCGCCCGGCCCGGGCCGCGGCGTCGGCGTAGCCGTCCGCGCGGACCTGGATCGCCTTGGCCCACTCGATCGCGGCCGCGGCGTCGAAGAGTCCCGCCCCGCCGTCGAGCCTGACGCGCGCCTGCTGGGCCGCCTCTCGGATCAGGCCGAGCTTGGAGTCGATCAGACCCGGAGGGCGGCCGCCGATGACCCGCGGCCAGAAGTAGTTGAGCTGGCGCAGCGCGGCCGCGTGGAAAGTGGTGGCTCGTACCCGCGTCGTGCCGAGCTCCCTGAGCCGGCCGCGCAGTTCCCCGGCCGCGCGGACGGTGAACGTCAGGGCCAGCACGTGCGCCGGGTTGACCAGCCCGGAGCCGACCAGGTACGCGATGCGGTGCGTGATGGCGCGCGTCTTGCCGGTGCCCGCCCCGGCCAGCACGCAGACCGGCCCGCGGGCGGCCAGGACCACCTCGCGCTGCTCCGGGTCTAGCCCGGCCAGCAGCGCGTCACAGTTGTCCAGCACGGCGTCGGCCACGCGCTCATCCTGCCTCATCGGACCGGCAATGGTGCCACGGAACGGGGCCGCGCGGGGAAGGGATCGACGCCAGCGCTACCGAACGGGGCCGCGCGGGAAGGCCACGGGGTCCGCCGGTGTTACACAACGCGGGCTTTTACCAATCACGAGGAGGCGGCGGGTGTCCGGCCAGCTGACGATGTACACCACCCAATGGTGCGGCTTCTGCCGGAACCTGAAGAACCAGCTCGCGCGGGTCGGGATCGAGATGGCCGAGGTCGACATCGAGCGCGATCCCGCCGCGGCCGAGTTCGTGATGTCGGTCAACGGCGGCAACCAGACCGTGCCCACCGTGGTGTTCCCGGACGACAGCGTGATGACCAACCCCTCCGCGAACCAGGTGCGCGCCCGGCTAGACGCCATCACCGCGGGGCAGGAGGTCCTGGCCCAGGGGTGAAACCACCGCCGTTCGGGATAAAAAGAGCTTTTTTAACGCCGAACGCGGATAGTGCCGGGGCAGGTGATGCATGGACGATGAATCCGCAGGTGAGCTCGTGATCCGGAGGTCCGGACCGGGCTGGCGGGTCGGCGACGAGGAAACCGGCGACCTGACCAGCGCCATGGTGCTCGCCGACCTGCTGGCCGGCGACCTCGGGCTCGCCGGCGAGCCGCCGTCGGCCGAGCCCGCGAGCCAGGACGAGGCGGCGCGGCTCGCCGTGACGGTGGCGCAACTCGAGCACGCGCTCACCGCGCGGGTGCGCGTGGAGCGGGCTATCGGCGTGCTGGCCGAACGGCACAGGCTCCTGCCCCGGGAGGCGTTCGACCTGCTCAGGAGCGCGGCCCGGGCCGACGGCCAGAAGGTCACCGAGCTCGCCGGGATCGTGGTGGACAGCGCGTCGAACCCGCTGCTGCCGCTGCCCGCCCCCTTGGCCAGGCAGCCGATCGCGGCGCGCCAGCGCGGGCTCTCACCGCGCCACGCCCGCGCCAGGAGCTAACCTGGCGATACCGTCCACGACACGCCCGCGAAGGCAACGATTCGGGGGGCGCGAATGACGGCGGACGGCGCTACAGTCCTTGGCACGTGTGGGGTGGCGGAGCGAAGGAGGCCGGGGGCATGGACCTTGACGCGGTCGAGATCTGCGCCGGGGCCGGGGGGCAGGCCCTCGGGCTCGAGCAGGCCGGCTTCGAGCACGCCCTGGCCGTCGAGCTCGACGCGGCGGCGTGCGCCACGCTGCGGGCCAACCGGCCCGGCTGGAAGGTCGCCGAGGGGGACGTGGCCGACCTGGCCCTCTGGCGGCCGCGCGACTACCAGGGCGTGGCGCTGCTCGCGGGCGGGGTCCCGTGCCCGCCGTTCACCGTGGCGGGGCGGCAGCTCGGCGCGGACGACGAGCGTGACCTGTTCGCCTGGGCGGTGGAACTCTGCGGGGTGGTCAGGCCGCGGGCGCTGCTGCTGGAGAACGTCCGGGGGTTGAGCACCGCGCGGTTCAGCGGGTACCGGCAGCACGTCCTGGACCGGCTGCGCGAGCTCGGGTACGTCCCGGGGTGGCGGCTGCTGCACGCGTCGGAGTTCGGCGTGCCGCAGCTCCGCCCGCGCTTCGTGCTGGTGGCCCTGCGCCCGGAGGACGCGCCCTGGTTCCGGTGGCCGGCGTCGTCTTCCGGACCGGTTTTGACGGTCGGCCATGCCCTGGGTGACCTGATGGCCGCCCGCGGGTGGCCCGGGGCCGCGGCCTGGGCCCGGCGAGCCGACCGGATCGCCCCCACGATCGTGGGCGGGTCGAAGAAGCACGGCGGGGGTGACCTCGGCCCGACCCGGGCCAAGCGGGCCTGGGCGGAGCTCGGCGTCGACGGCCTCGGCATCGCCGACGCCGCCCCGGGACCCGACGCGGACCCGGCGCTGGCGCCCCGGCTGACCTGCGAGATGGTGGCCAGGCTGCAGGGCTGGCGGGACGAGTGGGACTGGCGGTTCAGCGGGCGCAAGACCGCGCGGTACCGGCAGATCGGGAACGCGTTCCCGCCCCCGGTCGCGGAGGCGGTCGGGACGGCCATCCGCCGCGCGCTGGAGCACTCAGGTCCGCCGGCCGGGGCAGGCGACGAGGCGTACGTTCACGACCCGGTGTTCCGGGTGCTCCGGTCGCGTGACGACTTCCTGACCGCCGGGCAGATCGCGGACCTGGCCGCGGGGTTGACGCCCGGGGCCGTGCTCGGGCGGCTGGGGCACCTCGGGCGTGACTTCGAGTTGGAGGTCGCCGAGGGTCGTGACGGGCTTGCGTACCGGCTGGGCGGCTTCAAGGCCTTCCTCGGGCAGCGCGAGCACACCCGCCACCGGCGTTTCGCCGCGACCCGGGCCACCATCAGCTGACCTCAGCTGGTTCGCAACCGGCCTGATCTGCTGACGGGGGATGTCAGTGAACGGGCCGTAGCGTCGTGCCGTGACGGACACCGCGGACGGCCCGATGAAGATCGGCCGGAGATCGCCGCGGCCATGCACGGGTACGCCGCACTCGGCGTGCGGCACATCATGTTCCAGATCGTGCCGTACACGCCAGAGGCGATCAAGCTGCTGACCGAGGCGCTCCATATCTAGCGCGCCGCCGGCCCGCGCTGAGCGCCAGCACCCGCAGATCAGGCCGGCGAACCGCTCGCACGACCAGCTCCCCGGTGATCCGCGGGTATGATGCGCAGCGGCCACGCGCCGGCGGTGACTTCGGGCCAGTGGATCGTCCTTACTGGTGGCGGGCCGCGGCAACCGGCCCCGGTCGGTGTGAGGCAGCTTGTCAGGAGGTCATCGTGTCGCAGGTCCGGGTGCACAACTTCTCGGTGTCGCTGGATGGGTTCGGCACCGGCGCGGGGCAACGCCTGGATGCCCCGTTCGGGCATGCGGGAACCCGGCTGCACGAGTGGTTCTTCCCGACGCGTACCTTCCGCGCCATGCAGGGCCAGCCCGGCGGCAGCACCGGCATTGACGACGCTTTCGCCAGCGCTTGGGCCCTGGGCATCGGCGCCGAGATCATGGGGCGGGGCAAGTTCGGCCCGCACCGTGGACCGTGGCCGGACCAGGAGTGGAACGGATGGTGGGGAGACACCCCGCCGTTCGGCACCCCGGTCTTTGTTCTCACCCACCATCCCCGGCCCGCCGTCCAGATGAACGGCGGTACCACGTTTGACTTCCTCGACGCCAGCCCCGCCCAGGCGCTTGCGCAGGCGCGCCAGGCCGCCGGAGGCGGGGATGTCCGCATCGGCGGCGGCCCGTCCACCGTCCGCGAATTCCTGGCCGCCGGCCTGATCGACTACCTGCACATTGTCGTGGTGCCCATCGTGCTGGGCCGCGGGGAGCGGCTCTGGGACGGGCTGGAGGCGCTCGAAGACCATTTCCGGATTGAGGCCGTGAACAGCCCCAGTGGCGTCACCCACGTCACCTTCAGCCGACGGTAACAGCCGGCAGGGCAGGGCTGGGGCAGCCTTAGTCCTAGTCCTGGGAGTGGCCAGTAGTTAACCGGGTTGATTATGGCCGGGCCATCACAGCGGGTTTCGTGGTCGCCGGATTTGGAGAGTGTCGACCGTACGCACTCGATAACGGTGTCGCAGCCGGGGTGCCGTGACCGCGACGGAGAAGGTGAGAGACGGCGGTGACTCAGCGCACACAGGGAGCGACCATTCGCTTCGCCGCCACGCTGTCCACAATCGACACATCGACTGTGGTGCGGTTGCCTGAGACGGCGAGCAAGGACCTGCCCTCGCGCGGGCAGGTAGCCGTCCACGGAACGATCAATGGCGTCGAGTTCTCCACGGTGCTCGAACCAGACGGCAATTCGGGCCACTGGATGAGGGTCGATGACGCGCTGCAGCACGCCGCCGGCATCAGCGCGGGTGACACTGCCACCATCGACATCGAGGCGACCAAGAATTGGCCTGAGCCGAGCGTGCCCCAGGATCTTGCCGCAGCTCTGGCAGCTGCCCCGCGGGAGATCCAGAACCTGTGGGACGAGATCACCCCGATGGCTCGCTGGGAATGGGTGCGGTGGGTCAACGCCACGAACAACCCTGACACGCGCAGCCGACGGGTTGACGTGAGCATCTCGAAGATGAAGACCGGGAAAAGACGGCCCTGCTGTTTCAACCTCTCCGCGTGCACCGACCCGGACCTGTCAAGAAACGGCAGGCTCCTCGAGCTAGGGGACGACGGGTCCTGATCGACGATCCGGGCTGGAGTCCGGTGTGTGGGCGAGCCGAGCGCGGACGGTGAGGTCATCAGGATGATCCGTGTGGGTCGGAGTGCCAGAGGTCCTGGGCCTCGGTGGTCGTTCCGCTGTATAGATGACTGTCATGGACAGACGCGCGCTTGTCCTGGGCGGCGGCGGTGTCACCGGCATCGCCTGGGCGACGGGCATGATCGCCGGGCTGACCGGGCTCGGCATCGACCTGGCCGCGGCCGACGTGATCATCGGGAGGTGTTATGTGGCCCCGGCCTCCGGCTGCGTTCTGCTAAAACCGACTCACTGGGTGTTGCAAAGCTATGGGGAGAAATCGGTCACTGTTGTAGTCGCCAACGGCGACAAACGTTACCCAAGCGTCATTCTTCACGGCGGACGTGAACTGCGACAGTTGCGCAGTATCTGCACGAAAATCACATCAGATTGTGTGAGCTGGACGCGGCCAGTGCCGGACTGGGGACAGAAACCGGGCTCACTCCCGCGGCCATCCCACGTTCGTCGGCCTGGCTCGAACGCGCGGCGGTCGGGGCAGCAGCGGCTGGTCCGGCCGCCGGTGACGTCGACCGCGGCAGAATGCACGGCCGTGGTGCCGCAAACGCCCCTTTTTGGCGCAGTGCACCAGGGCCGATGTCCCGATGATCACGTCGGCCGCGGCCAGGTCGATGTCGAGCCCGGTCAGCCCGGCGATCATGCCCGTCGCCCAGGCGATGCCGGTGACACCGCCGCCGCCCAGGACAAGCGCGCGTCTGTCCATGACAGTCATCTATACAGCGGAACGACCACCGAGGCCCAGGACCTTTGGCACTCCGACCCCCACGGATAATCCTGATGACCTCACCGTCCGCGCTCGGCTCGCCCACACACCGGACTCCGGCCCGGATCGTCGATCAGGACCCGTCGTCCCCTAGCTCGAGGAGCCTGCCGTTTCTTGACAGGTCCGGGTCGGTGCACGCGGAGAGGTTGAAACAGCAGGGCCGTCTTTTCCCGGTCTTCATCTTCGAGATGCTCACGTCGACCCGTCGTGCGCGCGTGTCAGGGCTGTTCGTGGCGTTGACCCAACGCACCCATTCCCAGCGAGCCATCGGGGTGATCTCGTCCCACAGGTTCTGGATCTCCCGCGGGGCAGCTGCCAGAGCTGCGGCAAGATCCTGGGGCACGCTCGGCTCAGGCCAATTCTTGGTCGCCTCGATGTCGATGGTGGCAGTGTCACCCGCGCTGATGCCGGCGGCGTGCTGCAGCGCGTCATCGACCCTCATCCAGTGGCCCGAATTGCCGTCTGGTTCGAGCACCGTGGAGAACTCGACGCCATTGATCGTTCCGTGGACGGCTACCTGCCCGCGCGAGGGCAGGTCCTTGCTCGCCGTCTCAGGCAACCGCACCACAGTCGATGTGTCGATTGTGGACAGCGTGGCGGCGAAGCGAATGGTCGCTCCCTGTGTGCGCTGAGTCACCGCCGTCTCTCACCTTCTCCGTCGCGGTCACGGCACCCCGGCTGCGACACCGTTATCGAGTGCGTACGGTCGACACTCTCCAAATCCGGCGACCACGAAACCCGCTGTGATGGCCCGGCCATAATCAACCCGGTTAACCTCTGTCCACTTCCCATCTGGGATTACGGATCATGCTGTCGGCTGTTACCGTCGGCTGAAGGTGACGTGGGTGACGCCACTGGGGCTGTTCACGGCCTCAATCCGGAAATGGTCTTCGAGCGCCTCCAGCCCGTCCCAGAGCCGCTCCCCGCGGCCCAGCACGATGGGCACCACGACAATGTGCAGGTAGTCGATCAGGCCGGCGGCCAGGAATTCGCGGACGGTGGACGGGCCGCCGCCGATGCGGACATCCCCGCCTCCGGCGGCCTGGCGCGCCTGCGCAAGCGCCTGGGCGGGGCTGGCGTCGAGGAAGTCAAACGTGGTACCGCCGTTCATCTGGACGGCGGGCCGGGGATGGTGGGTGAGAACAAAGACCGGGGTGCCGAACGGCGGGGTGTCTCCCCACCATCCGTTCCACTCCTGGTCCGGCCACGGTCCACGGTGCGGGCCGAACTTGCCCCGCCCCATGATCTCGGCGCCGATGCCCAGGGCCCAAGCGCTGGCGAAAGCGTCGTCAATGCCGGTGCTGCCGCCGGGCTGGCCCTGCATGGCGCGGAAGGTACGCGTCGGGAAGAACCACTCGTGCAGCCGGGTTCCCGCATGCCCGAACGGGGCATCCAGGCGTTGCCCCGCGCCGGTGCCGAACCCATCCAGCGACACCGAGAAGTTGTGCACCCGGACCTGCGACACGATGACCTCCTGACAAGCTGCCTCACACCGACCGGGGCCGGTTGCCGCGGCCGCCACCAGTAAGGACGATCCACTGGCCTGAAGTCACCGCCGGCGCGTGGCCGCTGGGCATCATACCCGCGGATCACCGGGGAGCTGGTCGTGCGAGCGGTTCGCCGGCCTGATCTGCGGGTGCTGGCGCTCAGCGCGGGCCGGCGCGGTAGATATGGAGCGCCTCGGTCAGCAGCTTGATCGCCTCTGGCGTGTACGGCACGATCTGGAACATGATGTGCCGCACGCCGAGTGCGGCGTACCCGTGCATGGCCGCGGCGATCTCCGGCCGATCTTCATCGGGCCGTCCGCGGTGTCCGTCACGGCATGACGCTACGGCCCGTTCACTGACATCCCCCGTCAGCAGATCAGGCCGGTTGCGAACCAGCTGAGGTCAGCTGATGGTGGCCCGGGTCGCGG
Source organism: uncultured Actinomycetes bacterium (assembly GCA_963795795.1). Lineage (GTDB taxonomy): Bacteria > Actinomycetota > Actinomycetes > Streptosporangiales > Streptosporangiaceae > Palsa-504. The sequence goes on from CAWCJS010000024.1 coordinate 512,022, forward strand.
CGAAACGCCGGTGGCGGGTGTGCTCGCGCTGCCCGAGGAAGGCCTTGAAGCCGCCCAGCCGGTACGCAAGCCCGTCACGACCCTCGGCGACCTCCAACTCGAAGTCACGCCCGAGGTGCCCCAGCCGCCCGAGCACCGCCCCGGGCGTCAACCCCGCGGCCAGGTTCGCGATCTGCCCGGCGGTCAGGAAGTCGTCACGCGACCGGAGCACCCGGAACACCGGGTCGTGAACGTACGCCTCGTCGCCTGCCCCGGCGGGCGGACCTGAATGCTCCAGCGCGCGGCGGATGGCCGTCCCGACCGCCTCCGCGACCGGGGGCGGGAACGCGTTCCCGATCTGCCGGTACCGCGCGGTCTTGCGCCCGCTGAAGCGCCAGTCCCACTGGTCCCCCGCCCACCCCTGCAGCCTGGCCACCATCTCGCAGGTCAGAGCCGGGGCGCCAGCGCCGGGTCCGCGTCGGGTCCCGGGGCGGCGTCGGCGATGCCGAGGCCGTCGACGCCGAGCTCGCCCAGGCCCGCTTCAGCCGGGTCGGGCCGAGGTCACCCCCGCCGTGCTTCTTCGACCCGCCCACGATCGTGGGGGCGATCCGTCGGCTCGCCGGGCCCAGGCCGCGGCCCCGGGCCACCCGCGGGCGGCCATCAGGTCACCCAGGGCATGGCCGACCGTCGAAACCAGTTCAGGAAGACAACGCCGGCCACCGAACCAGGGCGCGTCCTCC
>CAWCJS010000025.1:0-41565 GCA_963795795.1 uncultured Actinomycetes bacterium
TGGAGAACCGGATCCCCGAGGTGCACGCCTGGCTGGCCGAACGGCTGTAAAGGGTTACCGCCGCCCCGGGCCGAAGCGGGCGCGGACCAGGCCGGGGAGCGCCGCCGCCCCCGTGACAGGGCGGAACCGGTCGGAAGCCGCGCTCAGCGCCCCGGCCTGGTCGGAGGTGAGCTCGATGCTCGCCGCCGCGACGTTGCTCTCGAGCTGCTCGACGCTCGATGCTCCCGGTATCGCGACCACGGCCGGGCTGCGGATGGCCCAGGCCAGGGCGACCTGCGCGGGGGTGGCGCCGTGCGCGTCGGCCACCTCGCGCAGCGCGGCGATCAGGCCGGCGGCCCGCTCCAGGTTCTCGGGCAGGAACAGCGGGTTGCCGGTCCGCACCCGGTTCACCGGCCGGCTGCCCCGGTGGTACCGGCCCGAGAGCAGCCCCTGTTCCAGCGGGCTGTAGGCGATCACCACGCGGTCCGCCGATTCGGCGTGGGGGATGAGGTCGCGCTCGGGGCCACGGGTCACCAGGCTGTAGCGGACCTGGTTGCTCAGCACCCGGCTGCCCAGCGCCTGCTCGGCGGCGCGCCAGCGGTCCAGCGAGTAGTTGCTCACGCCGACCTCGCCGACCAGCCCCACCCGCTGGAGCGTCCGCATGCCGCTCATGATGGTGCCGTCGCGGACGACCGGGTTCGGCTGGTGTACCTGGTACAGGTCCAGCCGGCGCGTCCCGAGGCGGCGGGCGCTGGCCACGGCGCGCTGCTCGACGACCGGCGCGATCGGCAGCAGCGGGAAGATCTTCGTCGCGATGAACGCCGAGTCACGCTCGTCGCCGAGGGCCTCGCCGAGGATCCGCTCACTGCGCCCGAACCCGTAGATCTCGGCCGTGTCGAACAGGGTGACGCCCAGTTCCAGCGCCCGGCGCACGATGACGCGCGCCTGCTGGCCGGCGTACGACTCGCCGTAGCCCCACTCCCGGGAGCCGAACTGCCAGGTGCCGAGCCCGATCCTGGAGATCTCCGTCCCGGCGCCGATGCTCAGGTAACGCATGCCTCCATCCTCCACCTCCCGGGTCATGAGGGGGCCAGCTCCTCGGCTATGGCGACAGCGAGTTCCGGGTCGGCCGCGACGGCCTGCTCGGCCTGGACCCGCTCGGCGTCGGCCAGCCGCCCGTGGGCGGTGGACAACACGGCGATGCCCGCGACGATGGCGCCCGCCCCGATAAAGAACGGGGCGTGGATGTTGACCGCCAGGACCAGCCGGCCCGCGGCGTAGGGCGCCAGCCCCCCGCCGATGAACCGGACGAAGCTGTAGGCCGCCGAGGCCACCGGCTTCTCCACCGGGGACACGGTCATCACGGCCTGGGTGGTGACCGTGTTGTTGACCCCGATGAAGATCCCCGACGCGATGACCGCCGGGATGAGCACCGCCCGGTCCGTCGTCCAGATCGCGATGACCAGCACCACGACCGCGAACGCGGCCAGGTTGAGGTACATGGTCCGGGCGATGCCCAGCCTGGCCTGCAGCCAGGGCGCGCCGAACACGGCGAAGATGGCGACGAGCATGCCCCAGCCGGTGAAGACCAGCCCCAGCCGGATGGGGCTGAGGTTCATCGGAAACGGCGCGTAGCCCAGGACGGTGAAGAAGCCCCAGTTGTAGCACAGCGCGGTCAGCGACATGGTGAGCAGGCCGCGGTGGCGCAGCGCGCGCAGCGGCGCCGACAGGCCGGTCTTGTGCGCGGGCTTCGGCGTGGGCTCGACCAGCACGATGGTGGCGATCAGCGCGATGGCCATCAGGCACGCCACCCCGTAGAACGGTCCCCGCCAGCTGATCTCGCCCAGGGTGCCGCCCAGCAGCGGTCCGACGGCGATGCCGACGCCCAGCGCGGTCTCGTACAGCACGATGGCGCCCGCGAAGCCGCCGCTGGCCGAGGCCACGATGACCGCCAGCGAGGTGGCGATGAACAGCGCGTTGCCCACGCCCCAGCCCGCCCGGAACCCGATGATCTGGTTGATCGTCGGGGACGCCCCGGCCAGCGCGCTGAACGTCACGATCAGGATCAGGCCCGCGATCAGCGTCTTCTTGGCCCCGAGCCGGCTGGAGACCCAATTGGTGATCAGCATCGCCACCGCGGTGACCACCAGGTAACTGGTGAACAGCAGCGTCACCTCGGACGGCGAGGCGTGCAACTCGTGGGAGATGGCCGGCAGGATGGGGTCCACCAGCCCGATGCCCATGAACGAGACGACGCAGGCGAACGCGACGGCGTAGACGGCCTTCGGCTGCCTGAACGGGCTCGCGACGGGGCCACTCATGACAATGCTCCGATCAAGGGAAGAGACGTGGTTATCCGAGTCGGCCGGTCGCCGCTGGCGTCAGAGGCGGCGCGGCCCGGCCAGCGCTAGCGAGCACGTCCATGGCCGGGACGGCCGCGGCCAGTGCGTCCCGCTCGGCTGGGGTGAGCCCGGCCAGCAGGTCCGCTAGCCGGTCGGCGCGCACCGCCCGGCGGCGAGCCAGCGTGGCCCGGCCGTCGTCGGTCAGCCGGATCTGCGCCGCCCGCCCGTCGGCTGGATCCACCGCCCGGTCGACCAGGCCCGCGTCCTGCAGCCGGGCGATCAGCTGGGTCATGGCCGGCTGCGTCACGCCCTCCCGGGCGGCCAGCCAGGTGAGACGGCACGGGCCAGATCGCTCCAGGGTCGCCAGCGTCGCGGCGGCGGTCAGCGAGAGCCCGTCCGGCGGGCTCAGCGCGCGGAACACCCCGAACAGGCGCTCAAGCACGCCCGCGACCTCGCCTGCGAGAGCAGGCTCCGGAGCCGCCTCGCGATCCCTTGAACTTTCCATAAGCTGTTTATATCATATGCTTATGTATCTCGCCCGCGTGGTGCGCTACCTTTTATCCCGAACGAGCGTTGGTGCCCCTCCCGGCACCTGCGGCGCCCCGGTGCCTAACCGTCGCGCAGCGCGGCCTTGAGGATCTTGCCCGAGGGTCCCTTCGGCAGTTCGTCCATGAACCGGATCTCCCGCGGGTACTTGTACGCCGCCAGCCGTTCGCGGCAGTAGGCGATGATCTCCTCCGCGGTGACCTCGGATCCGTGGCGCCGGACCACGATCGCCACCACCTCTTCCCCGAGCCGCTCGTCGGGCTTGCCGATCACGGCCGCCTCGAGGATGCCGGGGTGGGCGTAGAGGACCTCCTCGATCTCGCGCGGGTACACGTTGAACCCGCCGCGGATGACCAGGTCCTTGGCGCGGTCGACGATGAAGTAGAACCCGTCCTCGTCCATGTAGCCCAGGTCACCCGAGTGCAGCCACCCGCCGCGCAGCGTCTCCGCGGTGGCCTCGGGGCGCCCGAGATACCCCTTCATCACGTTGTGCCCGCGGATCAGGATCTCGCCCACGTGGTCGCGTCCGGCCGGCAGCGGCTGATCCGATGAGTCAGCCACCCGCATCGTGACGCCCCAGACCGGCTTGCCGATGGACAGCACCCGCCGATCGCCGGGGCGGTTGAACGAGGTGGTGCTCGCCGTCTCGGACATGCCGTAGCCCTCGAGCACCTCGATCCCGTACTTGCGCTCGAACCCGCGCATGATGTCTTCCGGCAGCGACGCGCCGCCGGAGACCGCGACGCGCAGGGATCTGAGGTCACGCCCGGTGAGGTCCAGCTGCGCCAGGGCGTGCAGCATCGTGGGCACGCCGGCGATCACGGTGCACCGGTCGGCCTCCAGGACGTCGAGGACGCCGGCGGGCACGAAGCGCGGCACGATCGACAGGCACCCGCCGTAGCGGACGCTCACGTTGATCACCGACGACAGGCCGAACACGTGGAAGAACGGCAGCACGGCCAGCGTGACGTCATCGGTCCTGGCGCCGAACAGCTGCCCCGCGATCGTGCAGTTCATGTACAGCTGGAAGTGGGTGAGCTCGGCGCCCTTCGGCTTGCCGGTCGTCCCGCTGGTGTAGATGAGAACGGCCGTGTCGTCGGCGGCCCGCGGCAGGACCTCCGCGCCTCCTCCGGCGGGCATGAGCTCGCTGAACGCTCGCACGCCGTCTGGGAGCGGATTCTGGCCGAAGCCGACCAGGTACAGCGGGACGCCCGTCAACTCGCACGCCTTGGCCGCCTCGGCGTGGAAGCCCTCGAACCCGATCAGGATCGCCGCCGCGGAGTCGCCCAGGTGGTACTCGATCTCGGGCGCCATGAGCAGCGGGTTGAGCGGCAGCACGATCATCCCGGCCTTCAGCGCCCCGAAGTACGCGACGAGGAACTGCGGGATGTTCGGCAACTGGAGCGCCACCACCTGACCCGGGACGAGGCCCGCGGCGCCGATCCCCTCGGCGAACCGAGCCGACTGCACGTCGAGCTCGCGGTACGTGGTCGCGGTGCCGCCCATCCGGTGGACGGGGGCCTCGGGTGAGGCCAGGGCGGTCTCGGTCAGGATGGTCGCTAGGTTGAAGCTCATTCCCGTCCCCTCGTGGTGAGACATATATTAAAGGTGTATCACTACCCTGCCTAGGGCGTAGCGACGACGCGAACGGAGCGGGCCGTGGTCTACCTCATCCAGGGCACAACGGGGCACGCGGAATCCGCAGGTGAGGCCGACGGCGCGCCTGGCGGTCGGCTGCCCGGCCCGTCGTCCGCGCTGCTGCTGACCGAGCCGATCCGGGGGCTGGTCGACCTGGCCACCCTCCCGCTCGCCTCGCCGTGGCTGGCGATCGCGCCGCGAGGCGACGGCCACGGGGTGCTGGTGCTGCCGGGCCTGCTGGCCTCCGATACGAGCACGCTGCCGCTGCGGCGGTTCCTGCGCCTGCTCGGTTACGACGTGCGCGGGTGGGGCCTCGGGCGCAACCGCGGGCCGACCGAGGAGGTGCTCCAGCAGCTTCCGGTGGCGCTCGGCGATCTCTCGGAGCGGACCGGGGGAGCGGTGTCGCTGGTCGGCTGGAGCCTCGGCGGGATCTTCGCCAGGGAGATCGCGCGCCTGTATCCCGGGCAGGTCCGGCAGGTGATTACCCTCGGCAGCCCGTTCGCGCAGCGGGACCGGTGGGGGAGTCACGCCGAGGGACCTTACCGGCGGCTCAGGCACCTGCACGCCAACTCGGGCCGGATACCCTCCCGCCTGCAGGTGGCCAGGCCCATCCGGGTGCCCTCGACGTCGGTGTACTCCCGCCAGGACGGCATCGTGCCCTGGCAGGCCTGCATCGAGCCGGAGACGGCGCTGCACGAGAACGTCGAGGTCCGGTGCAGCCACCTCGGGTTCGGCGTCGACCCGGCCACGCTGTGGGTGATCGCCGACCGGCTGGCCCTCCCGGCCGGCGAGACCCGCTCGTTCCGCCCGCCGCCGCTGATGCGGCCGTTTTACCCGGGCCGCTGATGATCGGCTCGGCTCCGGCCGGCACGGTCCCGGCTCCTCATCAGTTCGCGGCGCCGTGGGGGGCGCGCGGGTACATCACGGCGCTGGACGGTCCCGTGCACTGGATCGAGTTCGGCGGGACTGCGGATCCGGCCCCGGGCGCTGGGTCGTACGGGCCGCCGATCGTCTTCGTCCATGGCCTGGGCGGTTCGCACCTGAACTGGTGCCAGGTCGGCCCGCAGCTGGCGGCCGGCCGGCGCGCCGTGGCGCTGGATCTGCACGGGTTCGGCCTGACCCCGGGCACACGCCGCACGTCCACCGTGCGCGCCAACGCGCGCCTGCTCGACCGGTTCGTCCGGGAGATCTGCGGGACTCCGGTGATCCTGGTCGGAAACTCCATGGGCGGGATGATCTCGGTGCTGCAGGCGGCCGCGGCACCGGACACCGTCGCCGGGCTCGTGCTGATCGACCCCGCGCTGCCGCTGCCCAGGCAGGTCCCCGATCCCCTGGTGGCGGGCCAGTTCCTGCTGTACGCGCTGCCCGGCGTCGGGGAGCTGTTCGTCAGGACGATGCTGGCGCGGCGGACGCCGGAAGTGGCCGTCAGGCAGCTCATCGAGCTGTGCTTCGCCGACCCGTCGCGTTCCGACCCCGCGATGGCGGCCGCGTCGGTCGACCTGGCCCGCTACCGCATGGGCGACCGCACCCAGGCCCGGGCTTACGCGCAGTCGCTCCTGGCGGCCTCGCGCTCGCTGCTGAGGGTTAACGCCCGGCCTGGGCGGTACTGGGGGATGATGGCGAGTATCAGGGTCCCGGTTCTGCTCATCGGCGGCGAGTCCGACCGGCTCGTTTCGCTGGCGAGTATGAGAGCGGCCGCGGCCCGCAACCCGGGCTGGGAGGCCGTCTTCCTCCCCGGCGTCGGGCACACGCCGCAGCTGGAGGTCCCCGATGCGGTGATCGACGCCATCAGCGGCTGGCTTTAGGAACTTCGGAGGAACGGACATGCAGCAACTGACCGGGCTCGACGCCTCGTTCCTCGCCATGGAGACGACGACCACCACGGGCCACGTCGGGGGGCTGTCGGTCCTGGACGCTGCCGGCGCGCCCCATCCGCTGACCCTGGCCCGGCTGACCGACGTGATCGCCGAGCGGCTCCCGCTCGTGCCCGTGCTCCGGCGCAAGCTGCTGAACGTCCCGCTCGGCCTGGACCAGCCGTACTGGGTCGACGACCCGGACTTCGACATCGAGTACCACGTCCGCGAGATCGCGCTGCCGCGCCCGGGATCCGACGCCCAGCTGACCGAGCAGGTCAGCAGGCTGCACGCCAGGCCGCTGGACCGGAGCAAGCCGCTGTGGGAGATCTACCTGATCACCGGGCTGGCCAAGCGGCGCGCCGCCGTCTACACCAAGATCCACCACGCCGCGATCGACGGGGTATCCGGCACCGAGCTGCTGACCGTCCTGCTCGACCTGGACCCGAGCGGTCGGGAGCTGCCGCCGCCCGTCCCGTTCCGGCCCGCCCCGCCGCCTCCGCTGCCGGCCATAGCGGCCAAGGCCGTCGCGCGAATGGCCTGGCGGCCGGTGCAGACGGTGCAGATGACCAACGAGGTCCTCCGGTGGCTGCCGACCCTGGCACCGGTGATGAGCACGGTGGTCGGCGGGATGCTCGGGCTGAACCGGGGCGACGGCGAGGTCATCCCCACCACGCCGGGCCGCCCTCCCGCCACGCCGTTCAACAAGGCCATCACGCCGCACCGCAGGTTCGCGTTCCGCAGCGTGGACCTGGCCGAGGTCAAGACGGTGAAGAACGCGTTCGGCGTGTCGGTCAACGACGTGGTGATGGCGATGACCGCGGGTGCGCTGCGGCGCTGGCTGACCGACCACGCGGCGCTGCCCAGCCAGCCGCTCATCGCGATGATCCCGGTATCGGTCCGCGACCCGGCCAGCAAGGGAGCGCTGGGCAACAAGGTCTCGGCCATGCTGGCGATGCTGCCCACGCACGTCGCCGAGCCCGACCTGCGCCTGGAACTCGTGCACGCCGCGACCAAGATCGCCAAGGCCCAGCAGGCGGCCATCCCGCAGGGCCTGGTGGACCAGATCAGCGACTTCGCCCCGCCGGCGCTGACCGCGCGGGCGGCCCGGGTGGTGGCCGCGACCGGCCTGCTGCACCGGCTGCCCCCGTTCAACCTCACGATCTCCAACGTCCCCGGCCCCAACACGCCGGTCTACCTGTGCGGGGCCAGGCTGATCGCGCACTACCCGGTGTCGGTGGTCGCCGACGGCCAGGGCCTGAACGTCACCCTGGTCGGGTACCTCGGCCAGCTGCACTTCGGCCTGATCTCCTGCCGTGAGCTGGTCCCCGACCTCGACGTCCTCGCCGGGTACCTGACCGACGAGCTGGCGCTCCTGCTCACCGCCGCCGAGAAGCGCGCCGCGGGCTGACGCGGACCACGATGGCTCCGGTACCGCAGGCCCGGCGCAGCGCCGAACACGACGCCCGCACCGTCCTGCCCGAGGGGACGGGCGTCCCCGCGCTGGTCCCGCCTGAGATCTTCGCGGCGGCGGTAGCCACGTTCACCTCGGGTCGCAGGCTGGACATGCGGTCGCTGGCCCGGCGCCTGGGCGTGGCGCGCGCCACCTTGTACCGGCGGGCCGGCAACCGGGAGCAGCTGCTCGACGAGCTCCTCTGGTGGCGGGCCCGCCGGCTGATCACCGACCAGGTCGAGGCCACCGCCGATCTGGCCGGGGCGGCCCGGCTGACCGCGGTGATCGGCGGCGCGATGCGCGTGATCGGGTCGGACCGCCCGCTGCGGGTGTTCCTCGAGTCCGACCCCGAGACCGCGCTGCGCATCCTGACCGGGACCCGCAGCACGGTGCACCGGGGCACGGCCCGCGCGCTGGAGAACCTCATCGACCTCGAGCGCGCCCGCGGCGCGTTCGACGCCACCGTGGACACCCCGACCCTGGCCTACGCGATCGTGCGGATCACCGAGGGCTTCCTGTACGCCGACGTGATCGCCGACCGCCCGTCCGACATCGGCCGCGCCGTCACGGTCATCGAGGCCCTGCTCCGCGGGGTAGACCTAGCACGCCGCTGATCGTCCTAGGAATCGAGGGCCAGGATCAGCTTGCCGGTGTTGGCGCCCTCGAAGAGCATCAGCAACACGCCCGGGAAGTCGGCGACGGTGCCGTGGACGACCTGCTCGCGTGAGACGAGCCGCCCGTCGGCGTACCACCCGGCCATCTCGGCGAGCGCCTCGCCGTACCGGTCCGCGTAGTCGAATACCAGCATCCCGGTCATGGAGGCCCGCGCCACCAGCAGCATCATGTAGTTGGCCGGGCCGCGCACCGCGTTCTCGTTGTACTGGGAGATCGCCCCGCAGATGACCACCCGGGCGCCGCGGGCCAGGGCGACCAGGACGTCGTCCAGGATCTCGCCGCCGACGTTGTCGAAGTACACGTCGACCCCGCCGGGCGCAAGCTCGCGCAGCGCCTTGCGGACGCTCCCTTCCCGGTAGTCGATGCACGCGTCGAAGCCGAACTCCTCCACCACCACGCGGCACTTCTCCGGCCCGCCCGCGATCCCGATGACCCGGCAGCCCTTGATCTTCGCGATCTGCCCGGCCACGCTGCCCACCGCGCCCGCGGCGCCGGAGACCACGACGGTGTCGCCTTCCTTGGCCTTTCCGGTGTCCAGCAGCGCGAAGTAGGCGGTGAGCCCGGTCATGCCGAGCGCGCCCAGGTACGTCGGCAGCGGGGCGAGCGCCGTGTCGAGCTTGAGCACGCCCCGCCCGTCCGACAGCGCGTGCTCCTGCACGCCGAACGTGCCGTACACGTGGTCGCCGACGGCGAACCCTTCGTGTCCACTGGCGGTGACCTGGCCGATTCCCCCGGCCCGCATGACGGCGCCGATCTCGACCGGCGGGATGTAGGAGGCCGTGGCGTTCATCCACCCGCGCATGGCCGGGTCAACGGACAGGTGCGAGACGGCCACCGTGAACTGCCCGGGCCCGGGCACCGGCACCTCTTCGCTGGTGAGTTCCCAGTCGGTGGCCCGGGGCAGCCCGGAGGGACGGGCGGCCAGTCGTACCTGGCGGTTGATCGAGGACACGAGGCGGCTCCCATGGGGCGGACGGACGTTGCTGATCGGACCGTAATGCCCCCGGGTGCGGCGCCGCAAGCCCAGCGCCATGTCCGATTCCCGCCAGCTTGGCGACGGGTTCCCGCCTACGATCTAAACCGTAAGACTAAACGGTGAAGAGGGGAGAATCGAAAAGATGATTGTATATGCGACGATCCAGAGCCCGGTGGACGGGCTGCTCCTGGTCGGCCAGGAAACCCCCGAGGGCCTGCGGCTGACGTCGGTGTCGATGACCGGCCAGCGGAACGCTCCGGCGCCCCAGGGTGACTGGCGCTGGGCTCCGGAGGCGCTAGCCGCGCCGATCGGGCAGCTCGAGGCGTACTTCGCGGGCGAGCGGACCACCTTCGACCTGGAGCTGGCCCCGCGCGGTACGGCGTTCCAGCATAGGGTCTGGCGCGCGCTGGACTCCCTGCGGTACGGGACGACGATCACCTATGGAGCCTTGGCCGCACAGCTCGGCGTGCCGCGTGACCGCGTCCCGGCGCTGGGCGCCGGCGATCGGCCAGAACCCGCTGCTGATCGTCCGCCCGTGCCACCGCGTCATCGGCGCGGACGGCACGATGCGCGGTTACGCCGGGGGAGTGGAGCGCAAGCAGTGGCTTCTGGGGCTCGAGGGTGCGCTGCTACATGTATAGGCCGCCGTTGACGGGGTAGACCTGGCCGGTGATGTACCCGGATTCGGGATCGGCCAGGAACTCCACCACCCGGGCGACCCCGTTCGGCTCGCCGAGCCGGCCGACCGGAATCCGGGCGATGATCTTCTCCGTATCCGATCAGCCGTGCACGTATTCCCCCGGCGCGTCGGCACGGGCTCGGTGCTTGCGGCTGCCCAGACCCGGCGGGGCTATGCACTCCCCGGCCCGCGGATCGGACCACGCGGTCCAGTCCTCCCACCAGGAGCCCCGGTGCTTGCTGTTCGCGGAGCGCCAGGCCTCGGCGTCGCCCCCGGCGGACTCGCCCGCCTCGTACCACGCCTTCGGCCCGGGCGGGTTGACGATCCCGGCGATATGGCCCCCGCTGGACAGCACGTAGCGGACCGGGCCGCCCGTCAGCGCGCCGGTCTTGTACGAGGAGTGCCACGGCACGATGTGATCGTTGATCGCGCCCACCACGTACACGTCGCTGGTGACGTTGCCTAGCGAGAGGCGCTGCCCGGCCAGTTCCAGCTCACCCCGGGCCAGCTCGTTTTTCATATACAGGGAACGCAGGTAGAACGAGTGCATCGCGGCCGGCATGCGGGTGCTGTCGCCGTTCCAGGCCAGGATGTCGAACGCCGGCGGGTCCTGCCCCATCAGCCAGCTCGACACCACGTAATTGAAGATCAGGTCGTTGGCGCGCAGGATGTCGAAGGTGCCCGCCATCTGGCTGCCCTCCAGGACGCCCGTCCGCGCCATCTGCCGCTCCAGCCGCTCCACGGTCTTGGCGTCGGTGAAGGCGCCCAGGATGCCCGGCTCGCTGTAGTCCAGCAGCGTATTGAGCAGCGTGATCGTCCCGATCCTGTCGTCGCCCTTCTCGGCCAGGTACGCGGCCAGCATGGCGGTGAGCGCCCCGCCGAGGCACAGCCCGACGATGTCCGCCTTGGGGGCGCCGGTGATCTCCCCGATCACGTCCAGCGCTTCCCGCGGGCCGTGGATCAGGTAGTCGTCCAGGGTGACCCCGCCCATGGAGGAGTCCGGGTTCCGGTAGGAGATGGCGAATACCGTGCGCTCGTGCTGCACGGCCCACTCGATGAAGCTGCGGCCGGGCGCCAGGTCCATGACGTAGTACTTGTTGATCCACGGCGGGCTGGCCAGCAGGGGGGTCGCGCGGACCTTCGCCGTCTGCGGCGCGTACTGGATGAGCTCCATCAGGTCGTTCTTGAACACGACCTTGCCCGCCGTGGCGGCGAGGTTCACCCCGACCTTGAACGGCCTGGTGTCGACCTGCCGGGGGCGGCCGCCGTTGTTGAGCAGGTCGTCGGCGAAGTTGCGCGCCCCGGCGGCCACGCTGGCCCCCCCGGTCTCCAGCGCCCGCTTGATCGCCGCGGGGTTGGTGAAGAAGAAGTTCGTCGGGGCGAGCGCGTCGAGCACGAACCCGGCCGCGAGCCGCGCCTTGGCGTCGTCCACGGCGTCGCCGGACCCGGCCGCGAGCACGTCGGCGACCAGCTGCGACGTGGCCAGGTACCCCTGCCGGAGGGCGAAGAACGCCGGGTTGTCACTCCACGTCCGGTCCGCGAACCGCTTGTCGTCCTCGGGCACGGGGACCTGCGCCGGCGCGTCCACGCCCAGCCAGCGCGCCGTGGCGACCGGGCCCGCCATCGCCACGTTGGCCCAGAACCGAGCCACCGCGGCCGTCATCGCCCCGGGGTTCCGCGCGGCGCGCCGCAGCACCACGGCCGTGGACTCGCCCAGGCCCGCCGAGTCGACCGAGGCCAGCACGTCGGCCTCGGGGCCGAGTACCGACGCCGCCGATTCCGCCGCCTGCCACGCCGTCTCCTGAGCCGTCATGTGACGCCCTCCTGGTCTTGTCGTTCCGGGGCTTCCGACGCTACTTCGCGTCGATACGCCAGTAAAGGCGTCGACCTATCCGATCGCGGCGGCGATGATCTGCCTGGCCTGGTCCTGGATCGCGGCCAGGTGCTCCGGGCCGCGGAAGGATTCCGCGTAGAGCTTGTACACATCCTCGGTGCCGGAGGGGCGGGCGGCGAACCAGCCGGAGGCGGCGACCACCTTGAGCCCGCCGATCGGGGCGCCGTTGCCCGGGGCGGTCGTCAGCTTCGCGATGATCTCCTCGCCCGCTAGCTCGCTGGCCGGGACCTGCGACGGGGACAACTTGGCCAGCGCCGCCTTCTGCGCCCGGGTGGCCGCGGTGTCGATCCGCGCGTAGACCGGATCCCCGTATTGGTCGGTGAGGTCACCGGTAGAGCTGCGACGGCGTGTGCCCGGTCACGGCGGTGATCTCCGAGGCGAGCAGGGCGAGGATGATCCCGTCCTTGTCGGTCGTCCAGGCCGACCCGTCGCGCTGCAGGAACGACGCCCCGGCGCTCTCCTCGCCGCCGAACGCCACCGAGCCGTCGAGCAGCCCGGGCACGAACCACTTGAACCCGACGGGCACCTCGAGCAGCGCCCGGTCCAGGCCGTCGGTCACCTGGTCGATCATCGAGGAGCTGACCAGGGTCTTGCCGACGGCCGCCCCGGCCGGCCAGCCGCCGCGGTGCCGGTACAGGTAGTCGATGGCCACCGCGAGGTAGTGGTTGGGATTGAGCAGGCCCGCGTCGGGCGTGACGATCCCGTGCCGGTCGGCGTCGGTGTCGTTCCCGGTCGCGACCGTGAACTCGTGCTGCCTGGCGATGAGGCTCGCCATCGCGTAGGGCGACGAGCAGTCCATCCGGATCTTGCCGTCCCAGTCCAGCGTCATGAACCGGAACGTGGCGTCCACGTCCGGGTTGACCACCGTGAGGTCCAGTCCGAACCGGTCGCCGATCTCGCCCCAGTACGCCACGCTCGCCCCGCCGAGCGGGTCGGCCCCGATCTGCACCCCGGCCGCCCTGATCGCGTCGAGGTCCACCACCTGCGGCAGGGCCGACACATAGGCGTCGAGAAAGTCGAATTTCCCCGTGGAGTCGGCGGTCACCGCCTGGGCGTAGGGGATCCGGCGCACGCCCTTGAGCCCCTCGGCGAGCAGGTCATTCGCGCGGTCCTGGATCTGCCGGGTGACATCGGTGCCCGCGGGCCCGCCGTCGGGCGGGTTGTACTTGAACCCGCCGTCCGACGGCGGGTTGTGCGACGGCGTGACCACGATCCCGTCGGCCCGCGGCCCCGAAGGGTCCGCGCCCGCGTTGTGCGCCAGGATGGCGCGTGAGACCGAGGGCGTGGGCGTATACCCGCCACGGGCGTCTATCAGCACCCGAACGCCGTTGGCCGCGAGTACCTCCAGCGCGCTGACCTGGGCCGGCTCGGACAGCGCGTGCGTGTCGGCGCCCAGGTACAGCGGCCCGTCGATCCCCTGCCCTGCGCGGTACTCGCAGATCGCCTGGGTGGTGGCCAGGATGTGATCCTCGTTGAACGTCGCCGTGAACGCCGATCCGCGGTGACCCGAAGTGCCGAACGAGACCCGCTGCGCGGCGTCCCCCGGGTCGGGATGGACGGCGTAGTAGGCGGTCACCAGCTTCGCGATGTCCACGAGATCCTGGGCAGCGGCCGGCTGCCCCGCGCGCGGGTCCTGGGACATCAAATGGCCTCCACCTTCGGGTACGCCGGCGCCCACATGGCCTCGCGCACCTGGCGGTCGGGGTCGTCGAGCGGCCGGTCGGCCAGCCCCTCGGCCTGCGCCGCCCGGGCGACGGCGGCGCCGACCACGGCGGAGGTCTCGCGCAGGTTCCCGACCGGTGGGAGCAGCGGCGCGCCGGGCGCGCTTTGGTCGGTTAGGCCAGCCAGGGCGTGAGCCGCGGCGGCCAGCATCCCGTCGCTGACGCGGCGGGCCCGGCAGACCGTGACCCCCAGCCCGAGGCCCGGGAAGATGAGCGCGTTGTTGGCCTGGACGATCTCGTACTGGCGATCGCGGTACGTCACCGGCCCGAACGGGCTGCCGGTGGCGATGAGCGCGCGCCCCTCCGTCCAGGTAACCAGGTCGGCGGGCCGGGCCTCGGCGTGCGAGGTCGGGTTGGACAGCGGCATGATGATCGGCCGGCCGGTGTGGGCGGCCATCTCGGTGACGATCGCGCGGGAGAAGGCCCCCGGCTGGGTGGAAGTCCCGATCAGCATGGTCGGCCGGGCGTGGGTTACGACCTCGGCCAGGCCGATGATGCCATCTGCGCCGCGCCGCCAGCCGCTCACCTCGGCGGCCTCACGCAGGTAGGGGACCTGGTAGTCCCGGACAGGAGCGGCGTAGTCGCTGGTCAGCAGCCCCAACCGGTCGACCGCGTAGAAGCGCGCGGCGGCCTGCGCAGGGCTAAGACCATCGTCGATCATCACCTGCCGCAGCGCGTCCGCGATCCCGATCCCGGCCGTGCCCGCGCCGTGGACCACCACCGTCTGATCGCGCATCCGGGATCCGGCGGCCCGGACCGCGCCCAGCGCGGCGGCGACCACCACGGCGGCGGTGCCCTGCATGTCGTCGTTGAAGGTGCAGCAGCTATCGGCGTACTTCAGCAGGATACGGCGGGCGTTGGCCGCGCCGAAGTCCTCCCAGTGGAGCATCGCCCGCGGGAACAGCCGGGTCGCGGTCTTGACGTAGGCGTCGATCAGCTCGTCGTACCGCTCGCCCCGGACCCGCGGATGCCGGTTGCCCAGGTACACCTCCTCGGCCAGCAGGGCCGGGTTGTCGGTCCCGGTGTCCAGGACGACGGGGATGACCCGCCCGGGGTGCACGCCGGCCGCCGCGGTGTAGAGGGCGAGCTTCCCGATCGCGATGGCGATCCCGCCGACGCCCCAGTCGCCGATGCCCAGGATGCCCTCGGAGTCCGTGGCCACGATCAGGTCGACCTCGTCGGGTCCCAGGCCGTAGTTGAGCAGGGCCGTCTCGACCTGGTCGGGGTGGTTCACCGACAGGTACACCCCGCGCGGG
The DNA here is from genome assembly GCA_963795795.1 of uncultured Actinomycetes bacterium. Taxonomy (GTDB): domain Bacteria; phylum Actinomycetota; class Actinomycetes; order Streptosporangiales; family Streptosporangiaceae; genus Palsa-504. The sequence continues at coordinate 15,013 of CAWCJS010000025.1, forward strand.
CGGCCGAACTCCAGGCTGTACCGCTCGATCGCGGTGCCCACCGTGGGGGTGTAGACGATCGGCAGCATCTCCTCGAGGTCCTCGACGAGCAGCCGGTAGAACAGCACCTCGTTGCGGTCGCGCACGCCGCCGAGGAACAGGTTCTTGGCCAGGTCATCGGGCTGGCGCAGGTACTGCTCGTAGACGCGGTGCAGCTGGGTCTCGATCGTCGAGACGCCGTCGGGGAGCAGGCCGGTCAGCCCGAGCGCCTCGCGCTCGGGCAGCGTGAAGGCCGTACCCCGGTTCAGCAGCGGGATCGACAGCACCGACCGGCCCCGCAGCCGGACCCGCGCCACCACACCCCCGGAGGTCGAGACCAGCTCGTACGGGCGTTCCGACATCATGGAGCCTATCGGTCGGCCGCCCGATGGGTGCTAGCGGAAGAGCCCGGCCCGCGGACGCATAGAGTGCCTGCATGGAGTCGGTGCCTGACGACGTGGTCGAGGCGTTCGCCAGGGACGGGGTCGTGTGCCTGCGCTCGGTGCTGGACCCCGAGCAGGTGACGGCGGCCGCTGACGCGATCGACGCGGTGCTGGCCGCGCCGGGCCCGCTGGCCCAGGTGGCCAGCGCCGCCGACGACCCGGGCGCGTTCACCGAGGACTTCTGCCGGTGGCAGCAGATCCCGCAGATCGAGCAGCTGGCCAGGTATTCGCGGGTCCCCGCGCTGGCCGCCGCGCTGCTGGCGACGCCGCAGGTCCGCTTCTACCACGATCACGTCCTGGTCAAGGAGGGCAGGACCAAGCAGCGCACGCCGTGGCACCAGGACCAGCCGTACTACAACGTCGACGGGCGCGGAGTGAGCGCCTGGATCCCGGTGGACCTGGTGCCCGCCGACGGGTGCCTGGAACTGGTGGCTGGCACGCACCGCGGCCCCTGGCTGATCCCGCGCACGTTCCTGAGGAAGGAGGCGCGCTGGTTTCCCGAGGGCAGCCTGGCCGAGTTGCCCGACATCGACGCCGACCGCGGCGCCTGGGATCTGCGGCGGTTCGACCTGGCGCCCGGTGACGCGATCTTCTTCGACTTCCTGACCGTCCACGGAGCGCCCGGGTTCGGCTACCCGACCCGGCGCAGGGTCCTGTCGCTCCGGTACCTGTCGGCCGACGCCAGGCACGCCCCCCGCGCCTGGCGTACCTCACCGCCCTACGACGACCTGCCGAGTGAACTTCCCGCCGGTGCTCCCATGGACCACCCTCTATTCCCGGTGGTCTGGCCGGCCGGGTGAGGCGCCCGGAGAACTAATCGCCACGCCCCCGGCGTTGTCACAAACGTGGACACTACCCTGCCGGGGGAGTTCGCGCTCCGCGACGGTACCCCCGCGCTGATCTGGCCGCTGCTGCCGTCCGACGCGAGGACCCTCCGCGAAGGGTTCCGGCACCTGTCGCCGCAGTCGCAGCGGAGCCGGTTCCTGTCCCCGCTGGGCGACCTGGACGAGGCGATGCTCGAGCGGCTCGTCGGTGGCGTCGACGGGGTGCACCACGTCGCCCTGGTGCTCGTCGTGCTGCCACCCGGCGGACTTGAGCAGCCGGTCGCCGTCGCCCGGCTGATCCAGGACCCGTCCGATCCGGCCACCGGCGACATCGCCGTCACCGTCGCCGACCAGTGGCAAGGCCGCGGCGTCGGCGCGGCCCTGGTCCGCGCGCTGATGGAGCGGCGCCCCCGGGGGCTCCGCCGGATCCGCACGGTCGTCGACGCCGACAACCGGGCGTCGCTGGCGATGCTCGCCGGGGCCGGGCCCGTGTCCTCGAGCGTGACCCGCCGGGGCGTGGTCGACGTCACCGTGGAACTCCCCGCCGCTTGACCGGCGCTCCAGCGATCCGGCATATGCGTGCTTACGATGGTGTGGTCGACTTGCCCTCCTGCCCACAGGTTGCTGCCAACATGACCCCTTGGGGGTGATACCGGGTGCGTGACGGGGAGATCTTGCGCCCGTACGTGGCCGACCTGGTCATCGACTGGCTCAGGGACTTCCCGGACGCCGTATACCGCGAGGTCGACGGCACGCTCGCGTTTGTCGACATCTCCGGATTCACGGCCCTGACCGAGCGGCTGGCGCGCGCGGGGGCGGTCGGCGCGGAGGAAATGAGCGACATCCTGAGCGCGGTCTTCACCGAACTGCTCGCCGTCGCGTTCAGCTACGGCGCGTGGCTGGTGAAGTGGGGCGGCGACGCCGTGCTGCTGCTGTTCGAGGGCGACGAGCATCCCCTCCTGGCTAGCCGGGCGGCGTTCGAGATGCGCCGGGTGCTCCGCCGCATCGGCCAGGTCCGGGCCACGGCCGGCTCGGCCAGCCTGCGGCTGGCGGTCGGCGTGCATTCCGGTCCCGTCGCGTTCTTCCTGGTGGGCACCCAGCATCGCGAGCTGGTCATTACCGGCCCGGCCGCGACCGAGGTCGCGCTCATGGAAGACGCCACGGACGCCGGGGACATCATCCTCAGCCCGGCGACCGCGGCGCTGGTTGACCCCAAGGTGCTGGGCGCGGCCAAGGGGCCGGGGCGACTGCTGCGCGCTGCCCCGGCGGTGGGGCAGCGAGACTGGGGGCGCAGCGACGTGACCGGCGTGGACCTGGTCAGCGTCATGCCCCGCCCGATCGCGGACTACGTGCTCGGCGGCGCCCGTGAAGGCGAGCACCGACGGGTGGCGGTCGCCTTCGTGGAGTACGCCGGCACGGACCAGTTGCTGGCCGACCGCGGACCGCAGGCGACCGCGGCCGTCCTGCACGACCTGGTCAGCGTCGCCCAGGAGGCCTGCAACCGGTCCGACGTCACGTTCTTCGAGACCGACATCAGCGTGGACGGCGGGAAGATCATGATGGTCGCCGGCGCTCCGCGCAGCGAGGGTCATAACGAGCAGCGGCTCCTGCGCGCGGCCCGCGCGGTGGTCGAGTACGACGGGCCGCTGTCGGTCCGGGCGGGCGCCAACTCCGGGCGCGTGTTCGCCGGTGACTTCGGACCCCCCTACCGCCGCACGTACTCGGTGAAGGGGGACGCCGTCAACCTGGCCGCGCGGGTCCTGGGCCGGGCCCGGCCAGGCCAGCTGCTCGCGACGACGGCGCTGCTGGACGGCCCGGACAGCGGGTTCCTCCTCACCCCGGTGCCGGCGTTCTCGGTCAGGGGCAAGGCCAAGCCGGTGAATGCGGTACTGGTCGGCCCGGCGCAGCGAGCGTCGCGCCGCAGCGACGCGGACGTGCCGCCCCTGGTGGGACGGCAGGCCGAGCTCGGCAGGCTGCGCACGGCGCTGGCCAGTGCCCGCACCGGCCAAGGCCAGATCGTGGAGATCGAGGGGCCGCCCGGCATCGGCAAGTCCCGGCTGGTCGACGAATTGCTCACTAAGGCCGACGAGCTCACGCTGCTGGTCACCTGTGACCGGTACGCCGCGGGGACACCCTACGCGCTGATCGACGCCATGCTCAGGGAACTGCTCAGCGTGCCTTCCTCGGCCGGGCCCCAGACCGCGCTCGCGGCGGTGGCCGACGCGGTGGACCGGCACGCCGCCGCACTCGGGCCGTGGCTGCCGCTGCTGGCGGCCGTCGTCGGCGCCGACCTGCCGCCGACCCCCGAAGTGGCCGCGCTCGCCGCCGAATTCCTGCGGCCGCGCCTGGAGCTGACCGTGGCCGAGCTGATCGGTGCGCTGCTGCCCGAGCCAGCCATCATGGTCATCGAGGACGTCCAGTTCATCGACGACGCCTCCGCGAGCCTGCTCGCCAGGCTGGCGGCCGACGTCGCCAGCCAGCCCTGGCTGGTCGTCTTCACCTGCACGGAATCCCGTCAGGCGCAGCTGTCCGGCGCCGCGCACGTGCGCCTCGAGCTTGAACCACTCGGCCAGCACGACGCGACGACGCTGCTCAGCTGGGAGACCCGGGCGGCACCGCTGCTGCCTCACCAGCTGGCGGCCATCGCCGAGCGGTCGACCGGCAACCCGCTGTTCGCCAGGGAACTGGTCCGCGTCGCCGGCCAGGCCGGGGAGGCCGCGGTGCTGCCCGGATCCATCGAGGACGTGGTCGGCGCGCAGATTGACCGCCTGGCGCCCCCGGACCGGGATGCGCTGCGGGCCGTGGCCGTGGCCGGGATGCGCATCGATCCGGACCTGCTCGCCGAGGTGCTCGGGCAGTCGCCGTCGGAAGGCCAGTGGGAGCGGCTGGGCGCGTTCGTCCAGACCGATCAGGACGGCAGCCTGCGCTTCCGGCACGCGCTGGTCAGGGACACGGCCTACGAGGGCCTGTCCTTCCGCCGCCGCCGCCAGCTGCACGACGGCCTCGGCCGGGCCCTGGAGCGCCGGGCCCTGGATACGCTGGATGCGGAGGCCGGGCTGCTCTCGGTGCACTTCTACCACGCCCAGAACTTCGCGCCCGCCGCGCATTACGCGCGGATCGCCGGCGAGCAGGCCGCCGTGGTCTACGCCAACGCGGAGGCGGCGAGCTTCTTCGCCCGCTCGCTGGACGCGACCAGGCGCAAACGCAACCCCGCACCCGAGGAGATCGCGCACACGGCCGAGGCCTACGCCGACATCAGGTACCGGCTGGGCGAGTTCGCCGCGGCCGGCCGCCTGTACGCCGCCGCCCGCAAGCTGCTCCGCGACGACCACGTCGCGCTGGCCAGGCTCCGGCTGAAGACCGCGCTGGTGGTGGTGCGGACCGGCGGGTTCTCCCAGGCGCTGCGCTGGATCACCAGCGGCCGCACGATCCTGGCCGACCTGACCGACCCGCAGGCGCGGCGCCTGGACGCCCGGCTGCTCGTCCACATCGCGCTGATCCGGCAGATGCAGGGCCGCTACGGCGACGCGCAGCACGCCTGCGAGGCGGCGATCGCGGCGGCCGAGAGCTCAGGGGCCCGGGACGTCCTGGCCCAGGCGCTGCAACTCCTCGACGCCGCGGACGTCGCCCGGGGCCGGTTCGACAGCGAACCCTGGGCCGAGCAATCGCTGGCCATCTGGGAGGAACTCGGCGAGCTGGGCTGGCAGGCCAAGGCCCTGAACCAGCTCGGCATCAGGGCGTACTTCGAGGGCCGCTGGGTGACCGCGCTCGCGTACTACCGGCGCGCGGCCCAGACCTTCGATCGCGTCGGTGACCAGTGGAACGCGGCCATCGCCGCGTGCAACGTCGGCGAGATCCTCTCGGATCAGGGGCTGTACGCCGAATCCGACGACGTGGCCCGGCCCGCGCTGCGCGTGCTGCAGGCCTCGGGCGCGCTGTCGGAGACCGCGTTCGCGCTGAGCGTGCTCGGCCGGACGGCCGCCCGGGCGGGACGCCTCGGCGAGGCGCGCGATCTGCTCGACGCGGCCAAGGCCGGTTACCTGCGGGCCGGCGAGCGCGGCGAGGCGCTGTCGACCGACGTCCGGATCGCCGAGTGCCTGGTGCTGGCCGGGCAGAACGCGGCCGCCGAGACGCTGGCCGCCGACCTGGCCGCCCAGGCCGCCGCCCGGGGGATGGCCGCCGAGGCCGCCGCCCTGGACCGGCTGCGCGGCTACCTGCTGGCCCAGCAGGACCAGCCGGGGCCCGCCGCCGAAGCCTTCGAGGCGAGCCTGGCCTCCGCGCGCGAGCGCACCGCGCTGTACGACCAGGCGCTCAGCCTGGACGCCCTCATCCGGCTGGCGCGCCACATCGGCCACCAGGCCGATCCCGCCCAGACCGCCGAACGTGCCGCGCTGTTCGGGCGGCTGGGCGTGATCGCGACGGCCGCGTTCCCGCTGACCGCTAGAACGTGATGTGCGGGTCGCCGGCCGGCGCCTCGATCGTGACCTTGACCGAACCGTCCCAGGACCACACCTTGGATATGCACGGCGCAGGCCCGTACGCGCTGCAGTGCGGCAGCAGGCCCTCGAACTCGCTGTTGACCGGATTGAACTGGGCCGGGACGCCGAACTTCGTGGTGAAGGGCGTCGGTGACCCCCAGCAGATGTTGGCGGACTTCTTGTGCCAGGACCAGGAGGGGGAATCCTCGTCCGAGGCGCCCGTGAAGCTGACCGTGATGGTCTTGGACAGGTTGGAGGAGAAGGTCACCACGCCGCCGGCGCGGGTGCACGACAGGGCCGGGAAGCCGCCGCCGGTCGCTTCGAGCGTTCCGGCTTCCTGGGTATTGGCGTCGGCCGAGCCGGACGTGCCGTCGGAACTCACCGTCTGGCTCTGGCAGTTTTCCTCGGCGGAGCACTGCAGGAGCTGGCCGACGATGTCGAACGGGGCAGACGGCTGGCTCATCCCGCCGCCGAAGTCAGGCATCCAGCTCCAATCCGGTTGCCACTGCCACTGCCACTGCCAGGGCGAGGGTCCCTCAGATTGGCCGGTTATCTCCGCCACAAGCTCGAAGCCGAAGCCGACCGTGCCGAACGTCAGCTCGGGGAACGTGGCGGTGCCGTGGTGGGCGATAGCCTCGTTCCCGGTCGGCAGGGGCGCCCCGAGCCGGTTGACCGCGTAGTCCAGGACCACCGGGCCGTTGTAGTCCCAGTCCACCTGCCCGTCAAGGTTCTCGACCTTCACCACCACGGTCGGCGTGACGGCCTCGTTCACCTGCGTGGTCGTCGGCTGGACCACGAAGACGCCGACCAGCGGACCCTCGTCGCCCCCGCCGCCCCCGCCGCCCGCCTGCGCAGGCGCGGCTCCAAAGGCCCCAATGGTGAGCACCACGGCGGCGCCGCTCGCGGCCAGACTCGCCGCCCGCCAGACTCGCCCGGAACCGTGAATCAACTGTGTTCTCATATGTGCCCAGCCTCCCTGCGTGCGGCAAACCGCCCGCTCCAGTGCTGCCCGCCCCCACGGCATGACGCCGCGTACAAATCATGGCGTAAACGCCGACGCTGGATTCTATCGGGACGTAAGCGTCCGGCGCCGTCACCTTGCCATGTCGGCCGGCTGCCGTGGTGCGGCCAGCGCGGACCAGTCGCCGGCCTGCACGGCCGCGCGGGCGGCCTCATCCAGGACGCGCTGCTGCTTGACCGCGGACATGGCCGCCGCGAGGTTCTCCGGGTGGTGACCGAGGATGACCGCGCCCATCACGCGCCCGTCGGCCAGAACCAGCCTGCGGTACGAACGCTGGCTGGCGTCCTCGACGATGACGACCTCCTCCCCGGGCTCGGGCTCGGCCCGGCCGACGGCAGACAGCTCCAGCCCCACGCCCTTGAGGATGGTCGCGGGGACATCGGCGACCAGGCTTTCGTCGCCGCCCAGGGCGTTGACGGCCGCCACCTCTGCCTGCTTGGCGGCGATCGGCCACAGCCCGAGCACCATGCCGTTGTGCTCGGCGACGTCACCCGCCGCGAACACCCCGGGGAAGCTGGTCTGCATCCGGTCGTCGACGAGGATGCCCCGGTTGACCGCGAGGCCGCCGGCTGCGGCCAGGTCAACGTTGGGCCGGATGCCGACGGCCCCCAGGAACACGTCGCACGGAAGCGAGGTGCCGTCTTTGAGCTGCAGCGAGCTGACCCGGCCCTCGCCATGCAGCGAGGCGGCCTCGGCCCGGTAGCGGATCGCGATGCCGAGCTCGTCGAAGTGCCCTTGCACGAGCTCGCTGCACCGCGCATCGACCTGCTTGGCCAGCAGCCGCCCGCCCCGCTCGAGCACCGTAACCTGCAGGCCGAGCTCGTACAGCGCGTAGGCGGCCTCCAGCCCGAGCAGCCCGGCGCCGGCGACTACCGCGGTCCGGGCGCCGTGCCGCTGGACGTAGCCGCGGATCGCCATCGCGTCGGCGGCTTCCCGCATGACGAACGACCCGGGCATCTCGATGCGCTCGATCGCGGGCACGGTGCTCGAACTGCCCATGGCGAGGATGAGCCGGTCGTAGAAGAGCAGGTCGCCGGTGCCCAGGCGCACTCGCCGTTCGGCCAGGTCGATCTCGGTCGCGAACGTGTTGAGCCAGGCGGTGATGCCGTGCTCGTCATACCAGGGTTCGGGCAGCAGATAGAGCCCCTGCATGGCCGACCGCCCGTAGACCAGGCGGGAAATGCCCATCCGGTTGTACAGCACGTGGGTCTCGCGGCCGATCAGGTGGATCTCGCAGTCCGGATGGCCCCGCCGGACGAAGTCTGCGGCGGTGACCCCGGCGATCCCGTTGCCGACGACCACGACCGACAGGATCGAGCGGTCGAACGAGGCCGGCCGCTGGCCGGCGGGCGGCCCGCCGGGTTCCGGGGTGAGCGCGACCTTCACCGGCCCCGACTGGACCCGCGCGCAGCAGGCCATCCTGGTGTTCGCGGCGTACCCGAGGCGCCGCAGCGTGCTCAGCTCCTCCTCGTCCGGCGGGGTCAGGCAGTCCATGCCCTCGAGGACCGCCACCGGGTCGGCGCCGCAGACGCCCATTCGGCAGCCCGCCTCGATCTGCCGGTGCGCCTTCTCGGCTACCTCGAGCAGGCTCGTCCCGATCTCGGCGCCGACGGGCGTGTCGTCGGGTGCGAAGCGCACCTCGGCCTGGCTCTGCTGCGCCTTGCTGGCCAGGGCCCTGGCCGCCGCGCGGCCCACCTGGACCAGGACGGCGGGGCGGCCAGAAGCCTCCTCGTCGAACCGGCGCCCCGCGGCGTAAATGCGGGTGATCCAGACGGTGGTGAGGGCCAGCACGATGGCCCGGATCGGCCAGCGGACCCACGGGATGGCCACCCCGGTCACGGTGTGGAACGAGTCCGCCAGGGTCACGCTCGCGTACCAGTAGAAGATGTTGATGGCGACCGCGGGGAACAAGGCGGTGAGCATCCCCGAGGCGGGGAACAGCGCGTCCAGGATGTAGAACGCGGCGATGCTGGCCAGGAAGTACAGCGCGAGTCGCTCGTAGGCCTGCAGGGTGGTCAGGTGGGGGTGCGAGACCAGCGTGAAGAAGCCGAGCACGAAACCCGGCAGCGCGGCGGCGAACAGCTTGCGCGGCGAGACCCAGCCGTGGTCGGCATCGTGCATGTCAGCCTGGTAGGCGACCTGGGGCTTGAAGTCATAACAGTTCTTCGTGCACCCGACGCATGGCTGGCAGTGGCTGTTGGGCACGGTCAGGAAGGGCGTCTGGCCGTAGACCCGCTGCAGCGGCAGCAGCGGGCACATGCTGCTGCACCAGCCGCTCTTGCCCTTGAAGAACAGGCCCGCCACGAAGGCGTTGACGATCGTGACGGCCAGCAGGATGCCCGTCGCCTGCCCGCTCGCGTTGAACAACGCGATCCGGGCGCTGGTGATGCCGAAGAACAGCACGATGGCCACCACGAAGCCGTAGCGGCGCAGCCAGGCCGGCGGGGTGAACGCCCGGGTGAAGCGGAGGACGCGCGGAGCCTGGTTCGCCGCGGCCAACGGGCACAGGTTGCGCCACAGCCCCGGAGCCACAAAGAACAGGATGGGCAGCAGCGGGACTACGACCTTGAAGAAGGCGAACAGCGCGCCGGCCGGCCGGACGAACAGGCCGACCACGAGCGCGAGGTACGCCAGCACGCTGATGACCCTGATGACGTGCCACGCGGAGATCGGCACCCGCCTGGGCAGCTCGGTGTAGTTGCGGAACACCGGCTGGCCGGGCCTGGGGATCGGGCCGAGGAACACCACCTCGCCGGCGCGGGCCAGACCGCCGAGCCCTCCGGTGCCGCCGGGTCGACCCGGTCCGTCCGGCCCGTGCGCGTCCGGCTCACGCGGCGCGGGGATGACGGCCCCGCTCGGCTGCCCGGCCGCCCGTCCCGGGTGCGCCAGGGCCGCGCCAGGGCGGCTGATCACCTCGAACTCGGTGCCGCCAAACCGGACGAGGTCGCCGACGTCGAGGACCGCCCGGCCCTCGATCTGCTGGCCGTTGACGAACGTCCCGCTGTTGGTGCCCAGGTCCACCAGCGACAGCGCCAGCGGGCTCGCCACCAGCTTGAGGTGGCGCGGGGACACCGCGGGATCCGCGATCAGCTCCCCCTCGCACGCACGGCCGAGCTCCATCGCCCGGTCCACGACGACCGAGCGGGCCTCGCGGCCGGGCTCCCTGATCTGGATTACCGCGGACATCAGAGGGCGTCCGAGCTCGCCGCTCCGGCGCTCGCCTCCGCTCTTCGTAGCCGGCCCGCGAGGATCCGGCCGAGGTCAAGCAGCAGCCGCCGCGCGAGCTCAGGATGCCCGGCGACCAGGCCGTCAAAGCCGTCTTGGGTCAGCTCGGCGAGCACGACGGGAGTCAGCGCTCGGACGCCCGCCGATCGCGGCTCGCCGTCAAAGAAGGACAGCTCGCCGACCACGCTGCCTGCTTCGAGCCGCACCCGCGGGCGCTTGCGGCCGAACCTGCCCGGCAGGGGGACGACCTCGAGGGTGCCCTCTAGGAGCAGGTAGAGCGAGCGGCCGCCCCCGCCCGCGTGCAGGACCTCCTGCCCGGCGCCGAACCGCTTCGCCTGCGTGTAATCGAGGAGCGTCGTCCAGTCCGCCTCGGAGGCGTCCGCCAGCAGCACCTGCGCTGGCGAAGGGGTCTGCGGCCCGGCCGTCGGGTAGTCGAAAAACGACATGGATCCCCCCGCGTCATGCTTTAGGGCGCAATCCGGATCATATGCTCGGCGCGCGCCGGGCGTCGATGGTTCCTGCGCGGCCACAGCCGCTCAGGTCAGCAGCTGGGTCTCGACCTGGCGAGGCGGCCAGGACCTGGACGAAGTACTCCAGGCCGAACAGCTCCCTGAGCAGGAAGTCGGGGAACATGCCCGGCTCGAGCGGGAACTGGCTCCGGTAGGCGCACAGCGCGGCGACCTTCGCGTCGATCTGGTCGGTGACGTCGAGCCTGGCCGTGGCGACGTCGCCGCCTCCTCCTCCTCCTCCTCCGGGGGGACCACGGTCTCCGGGACCGGGCCGGCCAGCAGCGCTCCCTCGCCCCGCCCGGCGTACCGCTTCGGCGCCTCGGGGGAGAACACCAGGCAGGACAGCCCCTCCGTGGCCACCACGTGCGCGCTGCGGGGCTGGCGTCCGGCCACGCCGAGCTCGCCGAAGAACTCTCCGGGCCCCATCGTCCGCAGCAGCGTGAGGCTGCCGTCGGGGAGTTCCTGCCACGCGTCGGCGTGCCCGGACATGATCATGAACAGCTGCGTGGCCGGCTCGCCCTGCTCGACCACGTAGCACCCCGCCGGGTACCAATGCACCTGCGCGTGGTCCCTGATGAAGCGCATCGTCACGGCTTCCTCGGCCATCAGCAGGAGCGCGTGGACGAAATCCATAGTCCCGGCGAACCGCTCGGGCCGGGTGGTCAGCCAGGTGGCCAGCCGGTTCATGAGCAGCACGTCGTGGGGCGGGAAGTAACTGTGGTAGACCCGGTCCGGCTGGTACGGGGCCAGCCCGCCGGCCACCTGGTCCGGGTAGCTGGCGGGATCGCCGGCCTGGCGGCACGCCGCGGTGGCCGCCGCGCCGATCGTGATGTGGTCGGGGTGCCCGTACGCGCCCTCCGGCCCGAACGTGATCACCGCCTGGGGCCGGAACTCCCTGATGAGCTGCACCACCTGGGCAATAAGACCAGCGAAGTCGGCCTGGGCCAGGCCGCCGTCGGCGTAGTCCCAGCACCGCACCTGGGTCACGCCCAGCCGCTCGCACGCCAGGCGCAGTTCGCCCTCGCGGACCACGCCGATCGTGCGCCTGGTGCCGACGCGGGCGTCCCGGATCTGGCCGGCCTGTCCGCGAGTCGCCGACACGACCATGATCTCGGCGCCGTCCCCGGCGTAGCGGGCGAAGGTCCCGCCGGCGCAGAACGTCTCGTCGTCGGGATGGGCGAACACCCCGAGCAGCCGCGCCCGCCTTCCGGAATCCACGCTCACGTGAACCGACTCCACCTCGTGTGCGTCCACTACCGTAAACGCGCGGAACGCACGCGGGCAGCGGCGGACAAAGGGGAGTTTAACGCCCCGCAACGCGAGGTGATCGCAGCGAAGCCCGCGGTAGGGCATATTAGAGGCGATGCGAGTACATTTCTGCGGGACCCGAGGATCGACGCCGGTCAGCGGCGCCGGGCAAGCCCGCTACGGCGGGAACACCTCGTGTGTCGGCCTGGCCCACGACGGCCAGCCGCCCACCGTCGTCCTGGACGCCGGGACGGGGTTGCAGCAGCTGCCGCGCGCACTGGGCGGCGAGCCGTTCCGCGGCACGATCCTGCTCGGCCACCTGCACTGGGACCACACGCACGGCATGCCCTTCTTCCGCAGCGGCCTGCTGCCCGGCCACCGGGTCAACGTGTACTTGCCCGAGCAGGGAGAAAACGCCGAAGAGCTGCTGGCCCGGGTCATCTCGCCCCCGCACTTCCCGATCCGCCCGCGTCAGCTGGGCGAGGGGTGGACCTTCAATTCCCTATCTCCCGGGCACTACGAGTTCGAGGGCTTCTCCATCGACGCGCGGGAGATCCCGCACAAGGGCGGCCGCACGTTCGGCTTCCGGGTCAGCGACGGGACGGCCACGGTGGCCTACATGTCCGATCACAGCCCGATCTCCCTCGGCCCGGGCCCCGACGGTCTCGGGGAGTACCACGAGGCGGCCGTCGAGCTGGCCCGCGGCGCGGACCTGCTCGTGCACGACTCCCAGCACACCGCGGCCGAGCTCCCACGGCTGGCCTTCCTCGGTCACTCCGCCATCGAGTACGTGGTCGGCCTCGCGCAGCACGCCGAGGTCAGGCAGGTCGCCCTGTACCACCACGACCCGTGGCGCACCGACGACGAGATCGACGAGCTGGCGGCCAAACAGGCGTCGGCGCCGCTACCCGTCTTCGCGGCCTACGACGGCCTGGTCGTCGACCTCCCCTAGCGCGGCTCGTGCTCAGTGCGGCACCCCGGCCAGGGCGAAGAACTCGGCCCGGCTGCGCGGGTCGTCGCGCAGCGTGCCGAGCAGGGTCGACGTGATGGTCTTCGCGCCGAGGGCCCGCGCGCCGCGCAGGGTCATGCAGGAGTGCTCGGCCTCGAGCACCACGCCGACGCCCTTGGCCTGCAATCTGCTCATGAGGCAATCGGCGACCTGCTTGGTCAGCCGCTCCTGGACCTGCGGCCGGGCCGAGAAGTGCTCGACCAGCCGGGCCAGCTTGGACAACCCGACGATGCGCTCGCCGGGGAGGTAACCGACGTGCGCGACGCCGGAGAACGGCAGCAGGTGATGCTCGCAGACCGTGCGGAACGGGATATCGCGCGCGACCACCAGCTCGTCGTAACCCTCGTCGTTCGCGAACGTCGTCAGCCGCAGCGGCCGCGCGTCGAACAGCTCGGCGTACGCGCGGGCCATCCGGGCCGGGGTTTCCCGCAGGTCCTCGGAGTCCACGTCGACCCCCAGGGCCTTGAGGAAGTCGGCCGCGGCCCGCTCCGCCGCGTCCAGGTCGACGCCCTGAGCCTCGCGCGCGATCTGCAGCGCGGGGTGCGCGCGCGTCATGGCCGGTCACCCCCGATCGTGACGCAGCAGTGCCCGGGGGAGGGGTCGAGCGCGGGGCGGGCGCGCGGCACCTCGAACCCCGCGACCAGCCCCTCGATCAGCCCGAGGTTCATCCCGCAGACGATCTCCCGGTGCGCCTCGGCTAGCTGGTGGAACGGGCAGTTCCGCAGCCGGATGGTCCCGGCCTCGTCGCGCCGCGGCTCGTACCCGTGCCCGGCCAGCGTGGTTTCGAGGTCATCCGCGCCCCGCGACCTGAGCCGGCCGCCGAGTTCCGCGCCGAGCCGGCGCGCCGCTTCGAGCAGGGCCGCCCGGCTCCTGCCGCTGGCGTCCGACTCGACGACCTGGGCGAGCAGCCGCGCCGCGAGCTCGTACTCGCGCGGCGGCACGCTGACCGTGAACTCGCGCTCCGATCGCGCGTACAGCTTGGCGGGCCGCCCGGCACCGGGCCCGCTCCGCCCGGCGGGCCGCTGGTAGGTCGCCGTCAGCAGCCCGGACTCGACGAGCTTGTCGAGGTGATAGACGGCCAGGGCCCGCCCGATTCCCGCCGCGGCGGCCGCCTCGTCCCGGCAGACCGGCTCGGACCGCCGCGACACCTCCTCGTACAGGCGCCGGCGCACCGGGTCGTCCAGGCTGCTCACCGAGGCCAGGTCCATATCGGTCATACCGGAACTCTATCACTAAAAAATACTAATTAAAGAACCATTTTTGCCGAACGACCGATGGTGCCACTCCCGGTCACACGGGGCGGCCGAATCCGGTGGGCGGGTTCTCCCGAACGAGCGTGGTGCCACTCCCGGCCACGCGGGGCGCCCGAATCCCGGCGCGTCGGTTCTCCGTGGGCGCGCGGTACCGTGATTGCCCGAGCCAGGAGGGCCGTATGGAAGGGACTGGTGGACCATGAGACGACGCGATCGGTCGCCTGCGGGGACGCCGTGCTGACCGGCGCCACGCAGACCAACGCCAACGGCCTCGTGATCGTCGCCGTCCGGTGAGCGCCACGCCCGCTCCGCATCGCCGTGGGCCCTCGGCCCGCCGGCTGGGCCGCCGACGCGATCCGCCGCGGCGGCGGGGAGCCCGTCACCCTGGAGCAGGATCCGGTCGGCCTGGTCTGGACGGACGGCGCGGCCATGGACGCCCTGCGCGCCGCGCTGGCGCCCGGGATCTCGTGGGTCCAGCTCCCGCAGGCGGGGGTGGAGCGGGTGTTCGAGGCCCGGGTCATCGATCACGCGCGCCGGTGGACCTCGGCCAAGGGCGCCTACGCCGATCCGGTGGCCGAACACGCCCTCGCGCTCGTCCTGGCCGGACTGCGCCTGCTCAAGGTCCGGGCCCGGGCGTCTTCCTGGGGCGAGCAGGGCGGGGTGAGCCTGTTCGGCGAGCCCGTCACCGTCGTGGGCGGGGGTGGCATCGCCACCGTCCTGCTGCGCCTGCTCGAGCCGTTCGGCACCCCGGTGACGGTCGTTCGGAGGCAAATCCTGCCCCTGCCGGGGGCCGCCCGCACCCTCGGTCCCGACCGGCTGGCCGAGGCCCTGGCGGGCGCGCGCGCCGTCGTGCTCACCCCGGCGCTGACCCCGGCGACGCGGGGCATGATCGGCCCGGCGGAACTGGCCGCGATGGAGCCGTACGCCTGGCTGGTCAACGTGGGCCGCGGCGGCCTGGTCGACACCGGGGCCCTGGTCTACGCCCTGCGCGCCGGCCAGATCGGCGGCGCCGCCCTGGACGTGACCGACCCGGAACCGCTCCCGGCCGGCCACCCCCTGTGGGACCTGCCCAACTGCCTGATAACCCCGCACACCGCCGACACCGAGGAGATGATCCGGCCGCTCCTGGCCGCCAGGATCGCCGAGAACGTCCGGCGCCTGACGGCCGACCAGGAACTAGTCGGCCAAGTCGACCCGGACCTCGGCTACTGAGGGAGCGGAGATCGCGGGTGGGCTACTCGATGCAGGAATCGTAGGTGAAACTGCCGACGGTTGCGGTGCCGCCCGGGGTGGTCACCGTGATGGTCACCGTGCCCGAGTCGGCCGGGGCGGTCACGA
The DNA here is from genome assembly GCA_963795795.1 of uncultured Actinomycetes bacterium. GTDB lineage: Bacteria > Actinomycetota > Actinomycetes > Streptosporangiales > Streptosporangiaceae > Palsa-504. Next base: position 30,379 of record CAWCJS010000025.1, read on the forward strand.
CGATCTCGCTGCCGCTGTCCGAGGTGACCGTCCCGGCCGTGCCGCCGAAGCTGACGGTGGCATTGGACAGATTCGCCCCGAAGATGTCCACGGAGGTTGCTCCGCACGGGTTACTGGCGTTCGAGGTCGGCGCGTACCGGGTAACCGTGGGTGCCGGGACGACGTAGGTGAACTGGCCCGCGGCCACAGTCCCGCCGGGAGTGGTCACCGTGATGTTCACCGTGCCGGAGCCGGCCGGGCTGGTGACGGTGATCAGCGTGCTGGAGTCCGAGTTGATCTTCGCGGCCGTGCCGCCGAAGCTGACCCCGGTGGCGCCCGACAGGTTCTGCCCGGTGATCGTGACCGAGGTGCCGCCGGCCTCCGGCCCGCTCTTCGGGGAGACCGTGGAGACCGTCGGTGCCGGAGTCTTGTAGGTGAACTGGTCGGCGCTGGAGGTAGCTGAGGTGCCGCCCTTCGTGGTCACCGTGACGTTCACCGTGCCGGAGCCGGCCGGGCTGGTGGCGGTGATCTGCGTGCTGGAATCGGACTTGATCGAGCCGCCCGCGCCGCCGAAGCTGACCCCGGTGGCGCCGGACAGATTCTTCCCGGTGATCGTGACCGAGGTGCCGCCGGCCGTCGGCCCGCTAGTCGGGGAGACCCCGGTGACCACCGGAGCCGCCGGGGGCGGCGGGGTGGCCGCGTTGTAGGTGAACTTGCCCGCGGTCGCGGTCCCGCCGGGAGTGGTCACCGTGACCGTCACCGTGCCCTTGCCCGGCGGGCTCTTCACCGTGATCCGGGTGGCGGAGTCAGCGGTGATCGTCCCGGCCGCGCCGCCGAAGCTGACCTTGCTGGCGCCGGACAGGTTGCTCCCGGTGATCGTGACCGAGGTGCCGCCGCCGGTCGGCCCGCTGTTCGGCTTGAGGCCGGTGACCGACGGGTGCGCCGGGGGCGGCGTGCAGGCGGATTGGTAGGTGAACGTGCCCGCGGTCGAGGTGCCGCCCGGGGTGGTCACGGCGACGTCCACCGTGCCGCTGCCCGGTGGACTGACGACCGTGATCTGCGTGCCGGAGTCGCCGGTGATCATCCCGGCCGACCCGCCGAAGCTGACCATGGTGGCGTCGGCCAGGCCGGTCCCGCTGATCGTGACTGCGGTGCCGCCCACGGCCGGCCCGGTGGCCGGGAAGACGCCGCTGACCGCGGGCGCCGCCATGTGGGCCTTGGGGGAGTGGTAGCTGAACTCGCCCGCCTTCCCGGTGCCGCCCGGGGTGATCACGGTGATCTCCACCGTACCCTTCCCGGGCGGGCTCTTGACCACGATCTTCGCGTTGAGGTCGACGGTGATCGTCCCGTCCTTGGTGCCGAACTTGACGAAGACCGGACCGTCCAGCCGGTTCCCGGTGATCGTGACCAGGGTGCCGCCGCCGGTCGACCCGCTGGCCGGGGACAGCCCGGTGACCGCGGGCGCCGTGGACGGCGGCGGGGTCGAGCCCGGCGGCGGGCTGAGCGGCACCGGGTGCGTCGGCGCGGCGATCGGGGCGCTGTTCGCGCTGGGCTTGAACCAGACGTTGGCGCCGTATAGGCCCGCGGACACCACCAGGGTGGTACCGGCGACGGCCAGGGCGGCCCTGAGCAGTCGGGTGCGCCGGAGGTGGCGGAGGTGCTCCAGATGCCGGAGGTGCGCCAGGTGCTTAAGGTGCGCGGATTCCTGGACTCCCTGGTGCAGCTGGAGGTTCTCCACGCCGAAGCCCTGCACGCCGGCCGGCGTGCCGAGCGGCCACAGCGCCGCCAGCAGCAGCGCCGCCTCGCCCAGGTTCGAATGCCCGCGCTCCTCCCAGTCCGGGCCGTACGCGCCGACGGCCGCCGCGCGGAGCGCGGCGATGAAGGTCGTCCCGTCGGTCGGCCGGCGCTCGGGTTCCTTGGCCATCCCGGTCTCGACCAGCGGCCGCAGCGGCTCGGGCACCGGCTCCAGGTTGACGGGCTCGAACAGGTGCTGGTACATCACCCGCTCGGCGGTTTCCCCGACGAACGGGGGCCGACCGGTCAGGCACTCGTAGAAGGTGGCGGTGGCCGCGTACACGTCCGCGGCCGGGGTGGCCGACCCGCCGCCCATCTGCTCCGGCGCCGCGTACGCGATGGTGCCCGCCGCGTACGGCCGGTCCCCGGTCCGCACCGCGATCCCGAAGTCGGTCAGCTTGCTCACGCCGCCGCCGTCGACCAGCACGTTCTCTGGCTTGTAGTCCCGGTGCACGACACCGCGCCGGTGCGCGGCGGCCAGGCCCATCAGCGACCCCTGCAGGACGACGAGCGCGGCCTCCGGCGTGGTCTGACCCTGGTGCGCCAGGATCTGCCGCAGCGAGGCCCCGTCGACCAGTTCCATGACGATGGCGGCACCCGACGGCGATTCCACGTACTCGTACAGCCGGACCACGTTCGGGTCATCCACCGAGGCCAGGACCTCCGCCTCGCTGCGGAACATCGTGGAGAACCCGGGGTCATCCAGCAGGTCAGCCTTCAGGTACTTGATCGCGACCAGCGTGCCCGAGGCGTCGTGCCTGGCCAGGAGCACTTTCCCGAATCCGCCCGTGCCGAGCTCCCGCAGGGCGGTGTACCCCGGAACAGTCCACTCAGCCATGTCGACCGGGGGAGCAGTCGCCTCGGCCATGTCGATCGGCCTCCTTGCCGCCGTCAGCCCGGCGGAAATATTGTCAGCAGCTGACCTTAAGGACGCGCGAGGCGCTCTCTTGGTTGGGGCCGAGAACCTGCAGGGTCACCTGCTCCGAAGCGGTGCCGTGCCCCTGGCCCTGGACGGCCACGGTCACGAACACGTCGTGCGCCCCGGACACCACGGACTGGCTGAGCGGCTGCGGCGCCGCCTGCTGCGGGGTGAACACCCACTGGTAAGAGATCGTCCCGGACGAGCCGTTGGTGGGGATCCGCCCGGTCACGTTCACCGTGCAGCCGTTCTGGGCCGTCTGCAGGGTGGGCGCGCCGGTCACGTGGAACGGCGCGTGGTGGAACCGCAGGAACAGCAGCACCCCGGCCGCCGCGAGCAGGACCACGGTCAGCACGAGGCTGGCCAGCCGACGGTACCGGACCGGGCGCTTGGGGGGCTGGGGTATGTGCCCGGTCCGCCACACCTGCTCCGCCGACACCCCGGCCTGGCTGGGCGGCACCCCGGGACCGTACCTGACGAGCTCCGACGGCGGTGGAGCCGCGGCCGCGGGATACGGGGCCGGCGGGCGGCTCGGGTCGATATTCGTCATCGGCGCCGGCGGGGCGAAGGCGCCGGCGGGCATGACCGTCGGCTGCTCCCGCGGGTCGGCGTAGGGCCGGGCCTGCGGCGCGATGGCGGTCGGGCTCGAGAACGAGGCGGGGTCTTGGCGGCGCGGCGCGACCTCCGTCGGCGGGTGCGGCGGCGCGACCGCGGTCGGCGGGTGCGGCGGTACGGCGTCCGCCGGCACCGTTGGCTGGTACGTCGGCACCGCTTCCGTCGGCTGGTGAGCCGGCGGGGTGGGCCTGGCCATCGGCCTCGTGACCTGCTCACGAGCCGGAGTACGAGGCCTGTCCTGGTCGTCCCCCGGGCCAGCCGACACCGTGGGACCAGGCTCGGATGGCCCTTCCGTCATTGGTCCACCTTAGGGCGTAAGTCCCGGACGCAGCGGCCCGCGCAGGCCCGGGCGCAACTTAATGCTGAGTTTCGCACCGGGACTATCTCCCGGTCAATGAGCCCCGCGCCCAGCTAGATCACGGTTTGCTACAGTCAGGTGTTTTGCTCGTAGGCCGCCCTCAGCAGGTGCCGGACTTCGTCGTCGACCTCGCCGGCCGCGCGCAGCGACACGGTGTGCGTGGCCTGCCCCGGCCCGCCGCCCGGGCGCAGCCGCGCCGAGACCGGCGGATCGGTGAAGCGCAGCCCTAGGTCGACCCGGTCGCGGGCCGCGGCGGCGACCGCCGCGAACTGCCGGCCCCGGACGAACGGGATATAGGTGCCGCGGCCCTCGACGGTCACGTCGTCGCCGAGCTCGGTGATAGCCGCGGCCACCGCCTGGTAGACCGGCCGCAGCGCGGCCTTGGCCCCCGCGTACTGCCGGTCCACGTATTCCGAGACGGTCGGGGGGACCCACCCGGCGGCCCGGGCCGCGGCGTCGGCGATGGCCCACTGGCTGTTCTGCGGCACGCCGTGCTCCCGCCGGAGCCAGCCGCGCACCGCGGCCTGGTCGAGCGGGTCGAGCCCCGACGACCGGACCAGGTCCAGCCACTGCTCGATGGAGCGGCCGGTCCGCGCGGCCAGCGACCGGCTGACGGCGCTCAGCATCTCATCTGGCGTGTTCGGCATGCCGGCGGCCTCCTTGATACCTGCGATACCGGATCGCCTTCATGGCCGAACCCTAGCGAAGCGGCTCGCCGGTGGCCGGGGGGCGGGTCAGATCAGGAACGTGGGCTGGTCGATTCCCAGGCGGACTTTGGCGAACGCCTGGTCCCGGCTGCTGCTGAACAGGATGTGCTGGCCCGCGGTGTGGATGTCCCTGAAGCAGCGCTGCAGCGGATGACCTGCGAAAACGGCCTCCGCGCCGGCCAGGCGGAAGACCCGGTCGACGGCCTCGGTGCCGGCCGGCACGGCCTGATTGGCGGCCAGGAGCGAAGGCGTGCTTGAGGTGCGTCTCCACGGTGTACCTGGACAGGAACAGCCGGCCGGCGATCTGTGCGTTGGTGAGGCCCTCGCCGGCCAGGCGCACCACCGGGAGTTCGGCGTCGGTCAGGGCCGGCCAGCCGACCGCCGGGCGCGGCGGCCTGGACCCGGCCGTCTCGCGCCGGCCCGGCCCGGGCGGGGGAGGAGCGACCCGCCCCACGAAGGCCAGGATTTCCTCGATGACGGCCGCCCAGTCCGCGACCCAGGGCAGGTGATCCCGGCCCGGCAGGATCTTCAGGACCGCCCCGGGGATCTGGCCCGCCACCAGGAGGGCATCCGCGACCGGGACGAGGTCCCCGTCCCTGTGCAGCACCAGCACGGGAACCGTCAGGCCGCTCATCAGGTCGCGCACGTCGATCAGCCCGAGCGACTCGACCAGGGCCGCCGCCATGGCCGGGCTGGCCGCGGCCCGCTCGAACGCCCCCGCGGCCTGACGCGTTTCCGGCCCAGCCAGGCTGGGCGCCACCAGCTCGGCCAGCCGCCCCTCACCCCAGTGCCGCACCACCGAGCGGTAACGCTGCAGCAACGCCGCCCCCGGTCCCTGGTACGAGGTGCCGTACAGCACCAGGCCCTGCGTCCGGCCGGGATGCGCCGCCGCGAACGCGATCGCGGCCCGCCCGCCGTCGGACACGCCGAACAGCACCGCACGCGACGACTTCGCCGCCGCCATGACCGCCGCCACGTCCTGCACCCGCTCCTGCGCCGTGGGCAGCTCACCGACCGGATCCGACAGGCCCGTGCCGCGCTTGTCCAGCCGGATGAGGCGGCCGCCTCGCTCCAGCGCCCGCACGAACCGGCGGTAGTCGGCCTGCTGCCACTGAAGATCCAGGTGCGAGACCAGGCCGGGCACCATCACCAGGTCCGGCGGACCCGCGCCGGACACCTGGTAGGCGATCTTCGCCCCGCTCGACTGCGCGTACCGCGTCTGCGGCGGACCTGAGGCCATGCGCTTACCGGCTCAGGCTGACCTGCGTACCGCGGGCCGCTTGCTCAAGCAGGCTGGCCAGCTCGAGGCATTGCTCCGGGGTCAGCTGGGTCCGGCTGAGCACCACCTGCTGGCCCAGGCTCACCTGGCCCGCCGCCCTCAGCTCCGCCTCGACCGCGGGGACGAGCCTGCTATAGGCCACCAGCAGGGCGCGCCACGCCGCGACATCGGGATCGTCCGCCATGCCCGCCAGGCTACGCGCCAGCCGCCGCGGGTTAGGGGGAGCCGTACAACCCGGGGCCGGTGATGCGGAGGTCGTCGAGGAAGGACCGGGCGGCCCGGTACGCGGACTCGACGAGGGTCCCGGTATGGCGGAAGTCCAGCGGTGAGATCGGCTGGGGTTCGGGGCCGTGCAGGTAGACGACGGGCACGTCGGCGGCGGCCTGCGGGGCCTCGAAGATGGCCTGGGTGCGCATGGTCACCGTGACCGTGTAGAACAGCACCTCGGCGATCGAGGCCGGCGTCCCGGGGATGCGCCCGGGGAAGTTGCAGTCCAGCACGACCAGCGACCGCGCGCCCATGGCCAGCGCCTGCCGCATCGGGACGTTGGCGACCAGGCCGCCGTCGTACAGCAGCAGCGACCCGAGCTGCACGGGCGGGAAGATGCCGGGGATGGCCGCGCTGGCCAGCAGCGCCGGCAGCACGGGCCCGTCGTTCAGGACGTGCGGGCGGGCGGTGGCAACGTCGGTGGCCATCGCCGCGAACGGCAGGGCCAGGTCGGCGAAGGTGATCTCGGCCCCGATGAAGTCGGCGATGACGGCCGCCAGCCCGGCGGAGGGGAACAGGTGCGTCCTGGTGTGCTGCAGGGTGCGCGCCTGCGCGAGCAGCCCGCCGGGGAACACGCGCTCGCGCGTCATCCGGGCCCAGGTCTCGCCCAGGCGGTCAACCGCGCCGCCCGGGTCCTGCGCGATGACCGCGCCGTTGAGCGACCCGACCGAGGTACCCGTCACGATGTCGGGGGCGATGTGGTGCTCGCCGAGCGCCTGCAGCATCCCGACCTGCACCGCGCCCAGGCTCCCGCCCCCGCCCAGCACGTACCCCACCGGCCGGGGCAGCTCTGCGATGCTCACCGGCCGCCGTCGCCCCAGCCGGTTCCAGATCTTCATCCGACCATCATGGTCCGCTCAGGCCGCGGCCGTGGGCTCGGGAGCCTCCTGCGCTGCGGGCGGGCCGCGCCGGCCGGGGATCGTGGCGCGGTACAGCATCGCCATCCCGACCGGGGCGAGCATGCCGCCGCCGGCGCCCTGGAGGATCCGGAACGCTACGAGTTCGCCCAGGCTGGAGGCCAGCCCGCACAGCGCCGAGGCGGCGGTGAACACCGCGATGGCCGCAAGCAGGACCCGCTTGCCGCCCAGCCGGTCGCCGAGCCAGCCTGACGCCGGGATGAACACGGCCAGGCTGACCAGGAACGCGATCGAGATGGTGTCGACCGCGGTGACGCTTACCCTGAAGTCACGCCCGATGGTCGGCAGGGCAACGTTGACAATCGTCGCGTCCATAATGCTCAGGAACATGGCGGCGACGAACACGACCCCGACCGCGACCTTCTGGCTGATGCCGGGGATAAGCTCGGGCAGCCGCCCGAAATTCCGGGCGCTTTACCTGGGAGGCCGCCGATGCGCCGCGTCGCCGTGCTGGGGACCGGGACCATGGGCGCGGGCATGGCCCGCAGCATGCTGCGGGCCGGCCTGGACGTCACGGTGTGGAACCGGTCCCGGGGCCGGGCCGAGCCGCTGGCCGCCGACGGTGCACGGGTGGCCGGCACGGCCGCCGAGGCGGTAGCCGGGGTGGACGCGGTGGTGACCATGCTGTGGGACGGCGCCTCGGTGGCCGGGGTGATGGCGGGGGCGCTCCCGGCCGCGCCCGACGGCGTCCTGTGGGCCCAGACCAGCACGGTGAGCGTGCAGGACGCGGGTGACCGGCTGCCCGCCCTGGCCGCCGACCACGGGGCGCGGTACCTCGACGCCCCGGTGCTGGGTACGCGCCAGCCCGCCGAAGAAGGCAAGCTCATCGTCCTGGCCGCCGCCCTTGCGCCGTACCGCGACGCGATCGCGCCGGTGTTCGACGCAATCGGCAGCCGCACCGTCTCGGTCAGCGAACGGCCGGGCGACGGCACCCGCCTCAAGCTGGTCGTCAACTCCTGGGTCGGCACGATCGTGGCCGCGACCGCCCAGGCGATCGCCCTGGCCCAGGGGTTCGGCCTGGATCCGCAGCTGTTCCTGGACACGGTCCGGGGCAGCGGCGTCGACGCCGCCTACCTCCACGTCAAGGGCCAGGCCATGATCGCGGGGGAGTTCCCGCCCGCGTTCACCGTGCACGGCGCGGTCAAGGACACCGGGCTCATCGCCGCCGCGATGCGGGAGAGCGGCACCGACGCCGCCGTGATGGACGCGGTCGCGGCGCAGTTCCGCCGGGCGGCCGACTCCGGGCACGGCGACCAGGACATGGCCGCCGTGTTCCGCGCGTTCCGTCCCTGACCCGCCCCGTGACCGCCGTGCCCCGCATCAGCTACGCGCGCAGCGCGGACGGGGGGGCCACATCGTGAACATCTCGGCCATGGCCGGCCGGCTTTCCTTCCCCTACACCGAGGTCTACGCGGCGGCCAAGGACGGCATCATCGGGTTCACCCGCGTCTTCCGCGGCGATTACCGCGCGCACGGGGTGAGCGCCTCCGTCCTCATCCTGGGGGCCATCAAGGGAGCCGGACAGGGCCAGCGGATGATGGACCGGGCGGGCCTCAGGGGCGCCGCCTACATGGCCCCGGCCCAGTCCGTGGCCCGGGCCGTCGTCAAGGCGGTGAAGCAGGACCGGGCCGAACTAGTCATCATGCCGGGGCCGGGCCGCCTGCTGCGAGCGGTCATGGACTACTTCCCGGGGCTGGGCCCCGCCATGAACCGAGCCGCGGGGACGAAGGCGACCATGCAGAAGATCATCGAACTGCGGGACGTGGAGGCCGACGCCCCGGTCTGACCGTCAATGGCCCCATGGCCGGTCCCGGTCCGGGACGGCGTACGGCACGATGGACGTACGCGGTGACCGAACGGAAGAAACCGGAGGCTCGGATGGCGGACGGCACTGGTCTTGACGCGCCGATCACAGGCGTGACGGTCTTCAGGGACGGCGCGCGCATGCAGCGCAGCGGCACGGTGACCGTGCCGGCCGGGCCCCAGACGGTGCTCGTCAGCGGCCTGCCGGCCAACGTGGACCCGGCCTCGGTCCGCGTCGCGGCCCGCGGGCTGGGCCTGGCCCTGCTGGACGTCGAGGTCCACCATCGCTACCGGTCCGACCCGCTGCGCGAGGAGACCGCGCGGCTGCGCATCGAGGTGGACCGGTGCCGCGACGCCGTCCAGGCGCTCGACGACGAGGAAACCTCGGAGCAGGCGCGCCTGGACTTTGCGGGTTATCTGTCGGAGGCGGCCGCCACGGCGCTGGCGCGGGCGGTGAGCTTCGGGCGCGCCGGCCACGATGACCTGTCCCAGATGGCCGGTCACCTGTCCGCCGATACCGCGGAGACGCTCGGCAGGCGCCGCGAGATCAACGCGCGCAGGCGGATCGCCCGCCGGGAACTCGAGGCGGCCGAGCAGCGCCTGGCCATCGCGGAGAAGCGGGCCGGCCACGCCGTCGCGTTTACCGAAGTGTCCGCGACCCTGGAGGCCAACGCCGAGACCCGTGCGGAGGTGGAGTTTTCCTACCACGTGCCCGGCGCGTCCTGGCGCCCGCTGTACGACCTGGCGCTCGAGGGCGGCAAGCTCGCCGTCAGCTACCTGGCGGAGGTCACCCAGCAGACCGGGGAAGACTGGCCCGCCGTCGAACTGGTCTTGTCCACCACGCGGCGCGGGCGGCACGAGACGCTGCCCGAGCTCGATCCGTGGTACATCGGGCGCGCCCAGCCGGTCGTCCGGCAACCGGTCAGGTTCCGAGCCACGTCGGCGGCTGTCCCGCCCGGCGCGGCCGTCCCGATGGCGGCCGCATCGTCAGCCCTCCCGCCCGCCCAGATGCCCGAGGCCGTGCTGCTGGCCGCCGAACCCGGCGAGCGGACAGACCTCGGGTCCGGTCTCCTCTACCGGGTCCAGCGCCCGCTGGCCGTGCCTGGCGACGGGGGCCCGCACAAGACCACGGTCGCCCGGTTCGCGCTCGACGCCGCCCTGGACCACCTCGCGGTCCCAGCCATGGCCCCCGAGGCGTACCTGCGGGCGACCGTCACCAACACCTCGCCGCTGCTGCTGCTCCCCGGCCCGGCTCGGGTCTTCCACGGCACCCGGTTCGTCGGGGAGACCGCCCTGGAGACGGTCGCCGCGGGCGAGGAATTCGAGCTGCAACTCGGGGTGGATGATCAGGTCAGGATCGAACGCCAGCTGCGCCGCCGGAGCACGAGCAAGGCCGTGATCGGCGGGACGCGCACGATCGACGTCGCCTACGAGATCACCGTGGAGAATCACCGCGCCGACCGGACCAGGGTTAGCGTGCACGATCACATCCCGGTCTCCACCGACGGCGAGATCAAGGTGCGGCTGCGCGAGACCAGCCCGGATCCCGCCGAGCACGACGACCTCGGCGAACTGACCTGGGAACTTCCGCTGGAAGGCGGGCAGGCGGCCACGATCCGCTACAGGTTCACCGTCGAGCACCCGGCCCAGGTGACCGTCACCGGGCTCTGAGGCGCGATGGGATAATCTCGGGAAAAGCCGACCAGGAAGGCTCTAAGGGAGTGACAGAGGAGCAGCCCGGCCCGGGGCCGCGGTTCGACCCGAGCGTGGCGTCCATCGCGCGGATCTACGACTACTGGCTGGGCGGCAAGGACAATTTCCAGGTCGACCGCGAGGCCGCCGAGGAAATGATCCAGGCGTTCCCGGGCATCGTCGCAGGCGTGCGGATGAACCGCGCCTTCCTGGGCCGGGCGATCCACTACCTGGCTGCCGATGCGGGCATCCGCCAGTTCCTTGACATCGGCACCGGCCTGCCCAGCGCCAACAATACCCACGAGGTGGCGCAGCGCGCCGCGCCGGACTCCCGCATCGTTTACGTCGACAACGACCCCATCGTGCTGTCCCACGCCAAGGCGCTGCTGACCAGCGCCCCCGAGGGGGCTTGCGCCTACATCGACGCCGACCTCCGCAACACCGGGCAGATCCTGAAGGAAGCAGTTGGCACGCTGGACCTCAGCCGCCCTGTCGCCGTCTGCTTGATCATGATCCTCCAGTTCATCCCCGACGAGGAAGATCCTTGGCAGATCACCCGGGCGCTGATGGAGGCGGTGCCCTCGGGCAGCTACCTGGTGGTCGCGCATCCGGCCAACGACGTGGACGTAGTGGTGGCGCCGGCCCTGCGGCAGCTCAGCACGCGCATGGGCAGAACCCGGGCGGTGCCGCGCAGCTACCCCGAGGTCTTGCGCTTCTTCGACGGCCTGGAGATGGTCGAGCCGGGGCTGGTGCAACTGCACCGGTGGCGGCCCGGGGCCGGGGTGGACACCGGGAAAAACCTGGCCGCCTACGGCGGCGTCGGACTTAAGCCCTGACCGGCCGCCTTCGCGCGGGCC
>CAWCJS010000026.1:0-14689 GCA_963795795.1 uncultured Actinomycetes bacterium
CGCATCCCAGCACCCGATGCGACGCGAGCGTGCAACTGGACGTGGCGGCGTCGGTCAGCGGGAGCGGGGCGCGGATGTGATGCCGGACGTACCCGTGTCACCGTCGCCGGCTGGGGTCGGCTAGCAGGAGCAGGCCGCGCAGGCAGGCGTCCAGGGTGAGCCCAAGGATCGCGATGGCAATGATCCCGGAGAACACCAGGGCGGTGTTCAGGTAGTCACTGGCCTGCATGATCAGGTAGCCGAGACCATTCGTCGCCGCGATCAGCTCGGCGGCGATGATGGAAGTCCAGGCGCCTGCCATAGAGATCCGCATCCCGGTGAGGATGGCGGGCAGCGCGGCCCTGATCTGCACGCGCAGCATGGTGTAGCGGGGGGACGCGCCTAGCGTGCGCGCGCACAGCCGAAGGTCGCCGGGAACCTCGTCGAGCGCGGCGACGGTGGTGACGGCCATGATCGGGGTCACGCCGAGCATGATGAGGACTTCCTTGGGCGTCTCGCCGATCCCGAGCCAGATGATGAACAGCGGGATGAACGCGAGCGGGGGCAGCGGCCTTAGCACCTCGATGACCGGGTCGACCAGGTACCGCACGATCCTGCTGGCGGACATGGCCGTGCCGAGGGCGACGCCGATCGCGGTGCCCGCGGCGAAGCCGATCAGGATCCGGCGCAGGCTGGTCAGCGCGTCGAACCAGAGCGGCTTGCCCTGCGCCGGATAGGGCCGGTTGAAGTAGTGCGCGAAGCTGGCCGCCGTCTGCGACACCGACGGCAGGAAGACCGGGTCGTTCAGCAGCATCGCCACCAGCTGCCAGATCCCGGCTAGGACGGCCAGGCCGAGTGCCCCGGTGCCCAGCCGGCGGATCCGCTCCTGGCGCCGGGCTCGCCGGTAGGCAGCCACGCCGGCGCGTTCGGCCTGGTCGGCGTCGGGGCCCGGATCCGTGCTGGGCGCCTGGTTCGCTCGTTCGGCAAAAATCTGGTCTTCGGCGGTCAGGGTGTTGCGCGGGAACATTGGTCACCGCCCGTTCAGTGCGGCGCGGATGTGCCGCTTGCACGCCAGGAATGCCTCGGTGTCGGTATCGAGGGCGTGCCGGGGGCGGGCCAGCGGGATGTCGATGACTTCGCGGATGCCGGGCGGGTGGGCGCCCATCACGGCGACCCGGTCGCCGAGCAGGATCGCCTCCTCGATGTCGTGGGTGACGAAGATGATCGTGATGCGGTCCTGGTCCCAGATGTCGAGCAGGAACTCGTGCATCCGCTCCCGGGTGATGGCGTCAAGCGCGCCGAACGGCTCGTCCATGAGCAGGAGCGACGGCCGGGACGCCAGCGCCCGGGCGAGCGCCGCGCGGTGCTGCATCCCGCCGGACAGCTCATGCGGGAACGCCTCGCCGAACCCGGCCAGGCCGACCCGGTCCAGCAGCGCGGCGGCTTCGGCTGCCAGTTCGGGGTCGTCGCGCTCGTGCCGCCGCGCGGCCCGCTGGGCCCGGGGGCCGAACAGGATGTTGCCCTGGGTGGTGAGCCAGCCGAAGAGCATCGGCGTCTGGAACAGCATGCCCCGGTCGGGGGACGGGCCGGTGACCGGCCGTCCCCCGACGGTGACGTGCCCCTCATCGGCGGGCAGCGCGCCTGCGATGATGCGCAGCAGCGTCGACTTGCCGCACCCCGACGGCCCGAGCAGGCTGACCAGCTCGCCTGCCCGGACCCGCAGGTTCGCCCCCGCCAGCGCCACCGTGCGCCGGCCGCCGCGCCGGAAGACCTTCCCCACCGCGTCGACCACGACCTCGGCGCCGGGGGCAGCGGCCGTGTCTGGGACCGCGGCCGCGTCAGCTTGGGCAGTCACCGGCCAGGGCCTTCTGGACGAACGTGATATCGATGTGCGCCGCGATCTGGGCCGCCGAGGGCACCGAGGTCAGCCGGCCCTGCGAGACGAGGAACTGCGCCGTCTGCTGGTAGGCCTGCACGATGCGGCTGGTGGGATCGTGCACGGTGGAGCCGAGCCAGAACAGCTGCTGGCCGGGCGGGATGAACGGGTAGCCCTTGGTCGCCGCGACGATCTGACTGCCGGGCACCCCCTGCGCGGCCGAACTGGCGGCGAGGTACCTGGCCGCCTGCGGGCCGGTCATGTCGCGGCTGCCCTGGAGTTCGGCGCAGACGTAAGCCTGCACCAGCGTCGGATCGCGGTTGACCGCGCTCGTCGCGACCGCGATCACGTCCAGGCCGGGGATGCCCAGCTTGGCGATCTGCTCCGCGTTGACCAGCGGGTGGTAGCCCTTCTCGACGAGTTCCGCGGCCGGGACCCCGTAGACGTAGGCCGAGTCGATCGCGCCGGACACGGCGGCCGCGCCCGCGGCGTTCTCGTCGGCGAACGGAACCACCTTGACCTTGCCGGTCAGGTGCTCCAGGGCCAGGTAGCCGAGCAGTTCGTAGTCCTCGGAGGAGCCGACGAGCACGCCGACCGACTTGCCCGCCAGCTGGGCGGGTTCGGTAATTGAGCTGGGTACCAATAGCTGGTCGTCGTCGAAGCCCCAGCCCATGACCACGGTCACACCGATGCCCTCGCCGATGGCCTCGGTGGTCGGAGGGTTGCCGACCCCGCTGATGGCCTGGACGGCGCCGCTCTTGAGTTCGGCGATCGCGGTCACGCCGGCCTCGAACGGCACGTAGTGCAGCTGTGCGGGGATCAGCTTGGCCAGCGAGGTCTGGCTCTCGATGATGCTGTCCGGGCTGGCCACGCTGCCCTGGCTGACCGAGATGGTGAAGCTGGGGAGAGCGGCCGGGTTGGAGCTGCCGCTGGTGACGGCCCAGATCACCGCGGCGATGGCCAGGACGAGGACCACGGCGCTGGTTACGTAGACCTGCCGGCGTCTGCGCTGGTAGACGGGCGTCTTGGTGTTGGTCTTGGCCCGTGTCGTGGTGCTCATGCCTGGTCACCACCGGCGTAGTAAGCGGCGGCGTTGCCCTTGAGCGCCACGCTCGGGCGGCCGTCCACGCCGACGGGTACCGGGCCGGCCACGGTGACACGCTCGCCGCGCCGGTGGGCGTGGCCGTAGTCGGCGATCGCGTAGTGCTGGGTGGCCCGGTTGTCCCAGATGGCCAGGTCGCCCTCGCGCCAGCGCCAGCGAACCGTCTGCTCGGGGCGGGTGATGTACTCCTGCAGCAGGCGGATCAGGTCCCGCGAGGCCTGCGGGGTGAACCCCAGCACGGTGCGGGCGAAGCCGCCGAGGACGAGGGAGCGTTCGCTGGTCTCCGGGTGGACGCGCACCAGCGGGTGCTCGGTCTCGTAGACGGTAGAGATGAACTCTTTGTGGGCTGCTTCTGCGCCGGGGTCCACCGGTTCGCCCCTGATGATGGTGCGGGCGTAGTCGAAGTCGTTGGTGTGCACGACCCTGAGCCGGTCGGCCAGGTCGCGCAGTTCTTTGGGCAGGCTCTGGTAGGCCGAGACCGTGTTGGCCCAGATCGTGTCGCCCCCGAGCGGCGGGATCACCACCGCGTGGAGCAGGGTGAACGCCGGCGGCCGGTCGACGAAGGTGACGTCGGTGTGCCAGTAGTTGACCTTCCCGCCCTTGCGCGAGTCGATCTCCTCCAGGAGCGGCTGGCCGGGCGGCGAGGCCAGCGTCGGGTGCCCGAGGGTGAGCGGTCCCAGCAACTCGGCGAACGCGACCTGCCTGCGGTAGTTCAGGTGCTGCCCGCGCAGGAAGACCACCTTGCGGCCGAGCAGGGCCTGGCGGATCCGGGCGACCGTATCGTCGCTCAGCGGCGTGCCGGTATCGACGCCGGTGATCTCGGCGCCGATGTGGCCGGCCAGCGGGATCACGTCGACGTGCGTGGCGGTGGCGAGGGTTTCGGACATGACAGAACGCCTTTCAGCTCAGGGGAGCCCCCGTTTTCAGGGGTGATGAGGAAGTCAGCTCAGGGGGAGCTGCTCAAGGGAAAGCAGCGCGCTCATCCGGGCGCGAGTGCTGCTGGTGAGAGGCCTACCGGGTTTAGCGGCGTACCGGCGTACCCGGGCTCAGGCGGTCAGCAGGTGCGACAGCCGGAGCTGATGACCGTGAGGAAGTCGACATGGCGACGTCGCGTGCCGAGGAAGTTCGCCATCTCCCGAGCATGACAAGGAAACGCCTTCTAGTCAAGTTTTCCGATCTAATTAATAGGAATATGGTCATGATCACGGCCAGACGGATGCGTGCCGTCCACGGTCATCAGCATGGGCCTGCTACGGGATGGTCACGATCGGACCGGGGCGGCGCATCCGAGGCGGGCAGCCACGCCCGGCAGGTGGGTGACCGCGCTAGTCTCCTTAACTGTGGGCGTGGATGATGATGGCCGATGCGAGCCGTGGCGCGGCGTCGGATCCCCGGCACTGCTCCAGGTAGCCCGGCGCGCCCGCCCGGCCAGGGCGCCAGTGCTGGTGCTGCTCGACGGCCAGGTTCCACACGTACCGGGCGTGCGCGCAATGGTCCTGCAGCACCGCCTGCTGGGCGGGCGTGGGGAGCAGCCGGTACCGGGACATACGAACATACTAGCGAACAGGACCGACATTTCCGGGGAGGTGAAGCGGCGTTGCCTCCCCGACCTGAAGGCTGGGGTCGCCACGCCGCGATCCTGATGACCGAGGGCACGGCCACCGGAGCAAAGGACGTGACCACGGCGCAGGACCCCGACGTAGCTCAGGGCACGAAGCTCGCCGAGCCGCCGATACCCGGCGGCCGTGTCGAGGCGCTAATGGGCGTCCTGATCCGGGTGGCCAAGTCCAGTCCGCTGGCGCGGCCGCGGCCGGCGGTGTGCGTGTCCGCGGTCGGGCTGGGACTGGTGGCCTTCACCGGGCTGTGCGCGACCGCGCCCGGCGCCAGCGAGGCGACGCTGCCGGTGCTGCTGCCGCTCACCGCGCTGGCGCACCGGCTGGGCGCGCCGGTCCTCGGCGGCCTCACCATCAGCCTGATGATGTACACCGCGATCACGTTGTGCGCCCTGGGCCTAGCCGGGATGTTGTGGGCCAACAGCCGCGGCTGGACGCCGGACCCGCGCTGGGTCTTCGGCTGGGGGGCGGCGGTGGTCGCCGTCGTGGTGAACATCACGCCGGTCGGGACGTCGGATCCAGCCAGCTACGCCACGTACGGGCGGATCGCCGCGCTGGGGCACAACCCGTACGTGTTCCTGCCGGTCAACCTGCCCGGCGGCGCCCACAATCCATACACCACGCTGGTGGATCCGCGGTGGCGGCTGGTCCCCTCGGTGTACGGCCCGGTGGCGACCTGGACGCACCTGGCTGCGGCGCTAGTCGGCGGCAGCAGGCCCTGGCTGACCATCTGGATGCTGATGATCATGACCGGGGCTGCGTTCGTGGGGGCGGGATACATCTTGCTCCGCTCGGCGGTAAACCCGGTCCGCGCCTGCCTGATCTGGGTCGCGAACCCGCTGCTGATCGACCAGCTGGTCATGGGCGCGCAGCTTGACGCCTACGTCGCGCTGGCCGGGATCGCGGCGATCCTGGTGTCCCGCCGCGGCACGACGCTCTGGTACGACGTGGCGGCCGGGATGCTGATCGGCGTGGCCGGCGCGATCAAGGTCAATGCGGTCCTCGTCGGGGCGGGCATCGCGGTCGCACTGATCCGCGACCGGGCCTGGCTTCGCCTGCTGCGGACCGGTGCTGTCGCGGTGGTGGTCACGTCCGGACTGTACTTCTTCAGCTACGGCCTGACGGCGATCAGGCCGCTGTGGGGCGCTTCGTCGCGGGTGATCTCACCGTCGGTCTGGGGCCTGATCCAGGGGCTCGCCAACCGCCTGGACCCGGGGCACGCGTCCACGGTCTCGGCGGTGATCGGCGCGCTGTGGCCGCCGCTGCTGCTGGCCCTGGCCTGGTACCTGTACAACCGCCTGTCCCCCGACTTGCCCGCCGTACTCGCGGCGACGTGCGCGCTGACCTTCGCCTGGGTGCTGGTGGCCCCGTGGTCGCTGGCCTGGTACACCGCGCTGGCGTGGGTCACGCTGGCGCTGCTGCCGCGTAACTCGCTGACCCGGTGGCTGACGCTGGCCACCGCCGGGCTAGCGCTGTTGCACTTCAGCGCCGGGCAGCCGGCCAACCACCCGGGCGCCCCGACCCCGTAGCCATGCAGCCGTAGCCATGCAGCCGTAGCCGTGGATCAGGAGCCTGAGCAGTACCGGGCGTGGACCGGCGACGCCGTCGGCGCGCTGCAGCGCTGGTACAACCCGAGGACCGGGCTGTGGAAGAGCGCGGGCTGGTGGAACTCCGCGAACGCGCTGACCGTGGTGATCCACCACGCCCAGCGAGCCGGTGAAAGCAGGTACCGGCACGTCATCGAGACGACGTTCGGCCGGGCCCAGCGCGTCAACCCGGGCTTCACCAACCAGTATTACGACGACGACGGCTGGTGGGCGCTGGCCTGGATCGCGGCGTTCGACCTGACCGGCGAGGTGAAGTACCTGGACCTGGCCCGCGGGCTGTTCGCGGGGATGGCGGCCGGGTGGGACGACGCGTGCGGCGGCGGCGTGTGGTGGACGCGCAAGAAGACGTACAAGAACGCGATCCCGAACGAGTTGTTCCTGCTCATCGCGGGCCGCCTGCATCAGCGCACGACGCCCGCCGCCGGTTACCTCGACTGGGCGCTGCGCGAGTGGCACTGGTTCCTGGGCAGCGGGATGATCGGCGCGGCCGGCCTGGTCAACGACGGGCTGACCGCCGACTGCGCGAACAACGGACGCACGACCTGGACCTACAACCAGGGGGTGATCGTCGGTGGGCTCGCGGTCCTGCACGACATCACCGGCGACAGCGCCTACCTCGCGCAGGCGGAGGCCATCGCGGCGGCCGCGCTGCGCGACCTGACCGTACCGCCGGGCATCCTGGCCGAGCCGGGCAAGCAGCCGCGCCGGGGCCGTGATCACGACCACGCGCAGTTCAAGGGCATCTTCGTCAGGAACCTGTACGAGCTGTACCTGGGCAGTCCGCGCGCCGAGTACCGCGATTTCATCCTGGCCAACGCGAGGAGCCTGTGGCAGAACAGCAGGAACCAGCGGAACCAGATCGGGCTGGCCTGGACCGGCCCGTTCGACCGGGCCGACGCGGCCCGCCAGGGGTCGGCGATCGACGCGCTCAACGCCGCGGTGGGGGTTACAGGTTTGTGAGCAGACCGCGACAGATCCGCGCCAGGATCAGGCCGCTTCCCCGCCACCCTTAACCGGAAGGTCCAGCCTGCTCCCTGGCCTGCGCACCCAGTTGGCGGCTAGGAAGAAGAGCAGGACCAGGACGGTCGCCGCGAGCGACAGGACCAGGCCGGCCGGGAAGTCCGGCGGGGTATAGTTCCAGCTCACGACGCCGAGGCCCGGCGGCACGTCGACGACCTGGACGAGACCGTCCCGCTGGACGTCCAGCGCCCTGGCCAGGCCCTGCCGGGGCTGCCAGGTCGCGGTCCAGCCCGGGATCGCGGCTACTGAGCGAACGACGCGGACGCCCTGCGGGGAGTAGACGGTAGCCACCGTCGGATCGGCTGGCCCGCCGCTGGAGACGGTCAGCCACGCACCAGAGGCTGACCGCCCGGGGAGCGCCTCGATATGCACTGGTCCCTGGGCGAACGGGTTGACGAAGACCGCGAAGGGCCCGTCGAGCCCGGCGAACTTCCAGTGCGACGGGATGAGCGCATTCTGCAGCTGGCCGTCGGCCACGAACACGCTGCCGTCCGCCACGGTCACGGAGGGCGCGCCGAGCGGCGACGGTGCCCCCCGCGCTTGGCCCAGGACGGCGATATCCGGCACCGGCCGGGGCAGGGTGATACCCAGCGTGGAGCGGGCCAGCGCTCGCGCCGGGAACCACTGCACCGAGCCGTCCGGCGCCATGAGCCCGATCTGAGTCCCGGCGGCGGCGTCTGGCCCGGCGTCGGAGTCGGGTACCTCGACCTTGGTCACCTCGAGCGGGGTGCCCAGGTACCAGGTGACGCGCTGATCCTCGGCGAGGTTGCGCTGGCCGGTGCCCGGCGGTCCGGCGGCGGGCCCGTTCCCGCCGACCTGGGTGGTCAGGTACCCGGACAGCGTCAGCAGGACCGAGGTGTCAAGCTGGTCGAGCACCCCGTCGGCGACGGCGCTGGGGGCCAGCGTGTCCTGTCCGTCGCCCGAGGCTCCGTGCGTTCCGGTCACGGCTGCGTACCGGCCGTCGACTATGGACGAGTAGCCTTGGATGGACGGCATCGCGTGACCGCCGATGGCATTGACATCGGGCGGGTCGAGGGCGGACAGCTGACCCGGATCCAGCAGGTCGGGATCGTAGATCGCGAAGCGCCCCGGGTATCCGAGCGCCGCCACCGGGAGCGGTGAGGGCGCGAGGATCACGCTCTGGCTCGGGGCGGCGGAGCTGGCCTGGATGTGGTCGGAACTGCCGTGGCCGGAACTGCTCGCCTGGCCTGAGCCGACGGAACTGGCGTGGCCCGAACTGCTCGCCTGGCCTGAGCCGCCGGAACTGGCGTGGCCCGAACTGCTCGCCTGGCTTGAGCCGCCGGAACTGTCGGAACCTGAGAAGAGCCCGGGCCCCACCTCGACCACGCACAAGATGGTGAAGACGACCAGGTCGAGCACGACGAAACCGGTGATCAGGCGCGAGCGCAGCCTCGGCCCGAGGCGCCTGGAGAAGACCACGAGCGCGGCCGCGGCGACGCCCAGCACCGCGTAGGGAATCAGCCACGGCTTCAGGCGGCCGATGACGCTGGCACTCTGGCTGAGGCTCATCCCGAGCCAGTGGAGCATGCCCGCGCCCCAGGTGAAGCCCAGCGCGACGACGAGGACCGCCGCCAGCGGCGGCACTACGCCGAGGACGGTCCCCGGGGCGACCCGCCGGGTGAGGCGACCCGCGCGGGCCCGGGGCGCCTCCTCGTCGCGCTCCACGCCGAACGACTGGTCGGCCCAGTAGCCGAGCAGGACGGCGAGGGCCAGGTCCAGCACGAGGATGTTGCGGCTCTGCAGTCGCTGGTCACCGAACAGGGGGACGTGGTAGAGCAGGTGCCCGAGGGGGATGTTGCTGCCGAGCGCGAGCGCGACGCCGACCAGCGCCATGACGTGCCAGACGAGCCACTCCGGCAGCCGGGAGCGGAAACGGAGTCGGCCGAGGAGGGCGAACGCGGCGACGAGCGGAAGGATGCCGACGTAGCTCGTGACCTCGGTCAGGTTGTAGTTAGTAAGGAAGCCGGGCTGGCCCAGCGAGCCGGAGCCGCCGAGGAGGTCCGGCACCAGCGTCAGCAGCAGCCACCTGACCGGGAGCGAGCCGGAATTGAACAGCTGCAGCGAATTAACCCCCCGCTGGGACGTGCTGATCGCCGCCAGGCCGGGGAGCCACTGGATCGCTCCCAGGCACGCGCCTAGGACCAGGCCAGCGGTGACCGAACCCGCGGCGGGGCCTGCGCGGCGCCCCAGGCGGGCGACCTGCCAGGCGGCGTAGATCAGCACGATCACGCAGGAGTCGTCGATGGCCCGCGGCTCGCCCGCCAGGATGACCAGGCCGGTGGCCGTGGCGAGGACCGCGATCCAGCCGAGCCGGGACCTGACGGGGCGGTCCTGGGAGAGTTTGAGGACGCCAAGTAGCTCCAGCGGCACCCAGCTCATGCCGGCGACCAGGCCGAAGTGACTCACTTGCGCCGACATGGCCCCGGCGAAGGCGAAGGAGAGGGCGCCGAGGAAACTGGCCAGCCTCGCCAGCCGGAGAGCCCGCAGGAACCAGAACAAGCCCAGGCCGGCCGTGGCCCAGGTGGCAATCATGTTGATCGTCCACGCCGCGGTAGCCGGCAGGATGGCGAACAGCCAGGTGAGCGGGTACGCGGCGCCCGCGTTCCAGCCGGCCAGCAACGGCGCGCCGCTCCAGATGTACGGATCGAACAGCGGCAGGTGCCCGTTCCGGATCTGGTCCCCGGTCAGCACGCGCAGCGGGAAGTTCTGGGTCAGGTCGTCGCCGAGCAGGACGGGGTGCCCGAGCAGCGCGGGGACGCCGAAGATGACGGCGGGCAGCGCGACGAGCAGGGCGACAGCCACGACGTCGCTCCGGTGGCGCTCTGACGGCGGGACGACGCGCGCAGCAGCCGCCGCCCGGCCCAGCGCCCACTCGGTCCTCATCCTGGGTACTCTCGCAACTCGACATGAAGGAATGCTGAAAGATCCTCGCTGAGGTGTCTGAATCACCGCGACACCGCCGGCGCCGTGACATGCGTTCCGAGCTTGCGGTTCCTCGCTGCCGTTGGGATGCGCCCGAGGTTCCGGTCTACCAGTGTGAAGCTCATGATAGGGAGGCGGTGCTCGCGCAGATCACGCAGGTCGGGCCGGGTGATGATGGCACCGGCCGATCAGTCGGGAGCTACAACGCGGCGGTCAGTCCAGGCCCCAGGTCGTCCAGCTGGCGGGCGGTCCATCGGGCGTGATGGCCAGCAGCACCCGCCCGTCCGCCTCCAGGGCCGCCAGGTGCTGCTCGTCGTCGGGAACCGGTACGCCGTGCTTTTCCCTGATGGCGCGGAACCGGGGCAGTTCGGCGGCGAGGTCCTCGCGGATTTCGACGGTGGCCGGGACCAGCACCGCACGGAAGCCCGTGGGATCGTCGACGAGCAGCTGCGCCCGCGGGTCCCGGCGGAAGATGGCGTACTTCACCCGGCTTTGCATGGTCGAGACGTAAAAGCGCTGACCGTCCCAGTAGAACCAGTTAGGGCTCAGATGCGGGCGTCCGTCTCGGCGGATCCCGGCGACGACGACGTTACGCGGCTCGGCGAGGAACGCCTCGATCTTGTCGGTTGATGCCATTCTGACAAGCTATCGGCTCGAAGCGCGGGGGCCGGTAGGCTGCCGGGAAAGGAACCGGGGGTGGTCATGAAGGTCGGAACGACCGTGGTGCTGGCCTCGCTGGCGATCGTCCTTACGTCGGCGGCGGCCGCGTACGGGCAGCAGGGCGGCGGTATCCCGACGGGGAACGACGTCTCCTATCCCCAGTGCGGCATCACGATGCCCACGGGCCAGGCGTTCGGCATCGTCGCGGTGAACGACGGGCTGGCGAATACCACGAACCCCTGCCTGGCGGCGGAAATCGCCTGGGCTCAGACGTCCACCGGTGCCGCGCGGCAGCCGAGGGCCTCGCTCTACGTCAACACCGCGGACCCGGGCAGTCACGGGGTCACGGACTGGCCCCAGACCAACTTCGACCCGTTCAACGGCCACCGCATCGCCGATCCCTACGGCAGCTGCACGGGCGGGAACAACCAGGCGTGCGCCTGGCAGTACGGGTGGGACCTGGCTGACCTTGACGCGCAGACCCGCGGGGTGCAGAGTCCCGGCAGCTACCTGTGGTGGCTCGATGTCGAGACGATCAACACCTGGCAGTCCAGCGCTCGGGAGAACCGCGCCGACCTGGAGGGCATGGTTTCCTACTTCCGGCACATCGGCGCGACCGCGGGCATCTACTCGACGGCTAAGCAGTGGGACCCGATCGTGGGAACCGTCCCGCCCGCCAGTCCCCTGTACCGGTTGCCGGACTGGATACCGGGCGCTACGACACTCTCGCAGGCCAAGAAGAACTGCCATGCGGCCCCGTTGACCAGCGGCGGAACGATCAGCGTCACCCAGCTGAAGAGGTCGCCGACTAGCAGCGACCTGTCCTGTCGGGCCCTGTCCGCGACGTAAGCCTGAGGTGGGCGCGGCCTCTAGCAGCGTCCTAGGTAGGCGCCGCTGGTGTAGGTCGTCCAGGGCGTCCAGTTGGCGCCGTCGTCGGAGATGATGACGGCGGCCTTAGCGTTGCCCAGCGGGTCGTAGGTGGACAGCGCGCCGTGGTTCGGGTTGATCTGCCAGTAGCCGCGCTCCCCCACCGTGCCAGTGGCGTACTGCTGGCCGCTGGATTCGGCCATGGCGATCGAGGCGGCCATGACGGCCTCGGTGGTCGCGCCGCCCGCTTCTTCCCACAGTTCCCCGAGCTCGGGGCAGTTCAGCGTCCCGCTCAGGGCCATCGACGCGGTGGCTACGGCCTCATGGGCCACTTCGGGCGCGGCGGACGCGGCACCCGCCGGCGGGTGATTAGGGACAGTCAGTACCTGACCTGGGTAGATCAGGTTCGGGTTGCGGATCTTGGACATGTTGACCTTGTAGATCCAGAGTGCATCGGCCGGGGTGCCGTAGATCCGCTGCGAGATCGAGGAGAGCGTGTCGCCCGGCTGGACGACGTAGCTGCGGCTGGCTGGCTGGACGTGACTGACCATGGCGTCAGTGTGGATCTGCCCGGCGACCGCGACGGTCGTGGCGGGGGCCGCCACGGCGGCGTGGGCCGGCCCGGCGACGAGCATGCCGGCGATCGCCGCGGCCGGAGCCGCCTTGCCTGCTTTCTCTGCCGCCTTTTCCAGTTGGGACGGCGCGGCGTGTCGGCCGGTGCGCCTGACCTTCGGTGGACGGCGGTGCTTGGGCGCTGAATTCACGGCACTCCCTTAGTCGTTCCGGGCCCGGGCGCATAATCGTGATCGTCAGCGTTCAGCCGAATGGCCGTTAGATCTCCGAAGGCGGCTGCGGGATACTGGCCCTTTAAAACGATCACGGCCTGATCACGGGGTACGTTCGGACCTTGAGTGCCTTGTAAGAAATCGGCAATAATTCGCGGCTTCAGCGCTGGAAAACCGGCATCCGCGCCTTTTATGGTTTGTACCAAATGCCCCGTAGGTACGTTTTGATAGAGGTTTTCCCCGCCAGTGACCGTAACGCTGCCTGCCGCGCGAACTGTGTCCGGTACAGCCTCGCGTACACCCCGCCCGCGGCGAGCAGCTCGTCATGCGTCCCGCGTTCGACGAGCTGGCCGCCGTCGACGACGAGGATCTGGTCCGCCGCCCGGACCGTGGACAACCGGTGGGCGATGACCAGCGATGTCCGCCCGGCCAGCGCGGTCGCCAGGGCCCGCTGGATCGCGACCTCGGATTCAGAGTCCAGGTGCGCGGTCGCCTCGTCCAGCACGACCACCGACGGGGCCTTGAGCAGCAGCCGGGCCAGGGCGAGGCGCTGTTTCTCCCCGCCGGAGAACCGGTATCCCCGGTCCCCTGCGATGGTGTCCAGCCCGTCCGGCAGCGACGAGATCAGCTCCCAGATCCGGGCCTCCTGGCACGCCTCGATCAGCTCCTTTTCGGTCGCCGATGGCCGCGCGTACACGAGGTTGGCCCGGATCGTGTCGTGGAACAGGTACGCGTCCTGCGGCACGACCCCGACCACGGACCGCAGCGACTCCAGCGTCAGGTCGCGGACGTCCTGCCCGCCGATCCGCACCGTCCCGCGCAGCGGGTCATACAGCCGCGGGACCAGGTGCGTGATCGTCGTCTTCCCCGCCCCCGACGGCCCGACCAGCGCGGTCAGCCGCCCGGCCGGCACCTGGAAGGTCACGTCCTGCAGCACCCACGCATCACTGGGGCGTTCCGGCGCTGTCAGCGCGACCGACTCCAGCGAAGGCAGCGACACCTGGTCCGCCTCCGGATACCGGAACCACACGCCCGACACCTCCACACCCGGTGCTGCCCGCGTCTGAGTCAGCGGGTACGCGGTGGGCCGTTCGGTGATCAGCGGCTCCAGGTCGAGGATCTCGAAAACCCGGTCAAAGCTGACCAGCGCGATGAGGATTTCCATCGGCAGGCGGGACAACTCGTGCAGCGGCCTGTACAACTGCGACACCAGTGCGATGAACGCCACCAGCGTGCCGACCTGGAACACGCCGTGAATGACCAGCGTCCCGCCCAGCCCGTACACCAGCGCCGTGACCAGCCCAGCGAGCAGCCCGATGAACGCGAAGAGCAGCTCCCCGCCGGCCATGTTGGCGACGGCCAGATCACGGATCCGGCTGGCCTTGCGGGTGAACAGCCCGGCTTCCTCCTCAGGCCGTCCGTACAGCATGGCCAGCAGCGCCCCGGACACATCCGACCGCTCGGCCGTCATCGCGGCCAGCTCACTGTGCAGCTGCATTTCCTGCCGGAGCAGCCGCTGCGTCCGCTTCCCGGTCACCCGGCCGGACAGCACGTACAGCGGGATAACCGCCAGCCCGACCAGGCTGAGCTGCCACGACAGCCAGAACATCGCCGCCAGCACCAGGACCAGGTTAAGCAGGACCGACAGCGAGTCGGAGATCACCAGCCCGACTACGCGCTGCGTCTCGTCGATGTCGTCCATGCGGGAGACCAGCGACCCGGTCTGGGTCCGAGTGAAGAACGCCAGCGGCTGCCGGAGCATATGCCGGAACAGGCTCGCCCGCAGCTCCAGCACCAGGCTCTGGCCGATCCACTCCGAATACCACGACTTCACGTAATTCGCGCAAGCGTCCACGAGCGCCAGCCCAGCGATGGCCAACGCCAGCGCCACAACCACGTCCTCCCGGTGCCGCAGGATGCCGTCGTCGATGATCAGCCGCAAGATCAGCGGGCTCACCACCACGATGCCCGAGTCCACCGCGGTCAGGGCCGCCAGCAGCACCATCCGGATGCGGTACCGCCGCAGATACGGCCAGATCCTCCGCATCGTCCCCGGCCGCACCTGCTGCCAGGCCACCTCGTCCTCGCGGAGCCGAAACCAGAACTCAGGACCCGAGATCATGCGGTCCACTATCCCCCGGACCCCACATCGTGCAGCAAACCATTTTCCGCGGCGGAATCTAGGGACCCCGTATCGGCGCCGGCGTTAGCGGATGCCCTCCCAGAGGACGCGCTGT
>CAWCJS010000027.1:0-695184 GCA_963795795.1 uncultured Actinomycetes bacterium
GAGCTATGAGCTAGTTTCAAAGTGACAAGCGCACCCGTTTCCTCGGGCCCCGGTCCCACCGATCGGGGTTGGGACCCCCCTATCCCCGCCTAGATCGATGACCGGGATTTGAGAGCTGGTCAGCAGTGGTCGTTTGCGATCGGGGAGCGCTTGACTGGTGCGCCGATTTGCCAGTTGTGCTAGATGGCGGCGTTGAGTGCGAGCAGCCGCTGGACGGTCCGCGCCCACAGCCCGGCGGGGACCCGGCCGCCGTGGCGTTCGAGGCCGGGCTGGTTCTTCAGCGTCCAGATGATGGCCTCGACCCGCTGGCGCAGCCAGTTCGGGAAGGGCCTGGGGGTCGTCTCGTCTTTGCGGGCCGGGCGGATCAGGGTCAGGCCCAGGCCGGGACTGGCGAAGAACGCCTCGGTATCCTCGCCGGCCAGGCCCTTGTCGGTGACCACCGCGGTGCCGGGCGCCGCCGGCTGGCCGGCCGGTGCTTGAGCATCTGCCGGGCCTGGTCACGTTCCCCGGCCAGCTTGGGGTTGGCCAGGCCGAACCCGGTGACCGTCCCGTCGCAGGTGCAGATGAGCAGTAGTTTGGCGCCCCAGTACCAGCGGGAATGGCTGGGGCAGTAGCCGTACCCGGCGTACCCGTACAGGTCCGAGCGGCGGGCGGTGACGACGGAGTGCCCGCAGGGCACCGGGGTGGCGTCCATCAGCCGCACCGGTTCTGCCGAGCCGGGAGTGTGATCGGCCAGCCAGCGCAGCGCGGCCTCCGTCAGCGGTGCGGCCGCCTTGATGCGCTCGTTGTACTCGCTTTGGCGCAGCAGCCGGGGAAACAGGTGCCCGACCTGCTTCGGCGCGGCGCGCAGCCAGCGCCGCTCGTCGTCATAGCGCAGCAGCACCTGCGCCACGGCCAGGCAGACCAGCTCCGCGTCGGTCACCTCCGGCGGCTTGCCCGGGCCGCGGGTAAAGCCGAGGGATGATCTGGTCGGTCAGTTCCACGTAGAGTGCGGTCAGGAGAGTGTCCAGGTCGGCGATCACGATGACCCCCATGGTCAGACGTGTGTGAACACGCCGATCTTGGACACTCTTCACCTTCTCAGTCACGAACCAGGCGCGGCGTGTCGCGGCACTACGCAAGGACCCGCGCGGTTCAGCCCCGCCCAGCGCGCCGGCCCTGGCCTGTGCGCCCTGGCGGTCGCCGTCATCGCCCTGAACTGACCGCATGCGCCTCGCCTCTTGACACCTATTAATTCATTGCAGCATAATGCAATGAAATTGCCGAGCAGGGAGGTTGCCATGGCTGTCAGCGTCCTCACCACCACGCAAGGCCCGGCGCTCAACGTCCTCGGGGAGCAGCTGCGGCCGCTCACCCCGGCCGGGGCGCTCAGCATCGAGATCTTCGACACGACCGGGCCCGAGCAAGCCGGGCCGCCGCCGCACCGCCACCCGTGGGATGAGATCTATGTCGTCCTGGAAGGGATGCTCGAGGTCTTCGACGGGGACGGCTGGCAGCAAGCCAAGGCCGGGGCGTGCGTCTGCATCCCCGCCGGCCAGGTCCACGCCTACCGGAACGGCAGCCCTGACTGCCGTTTCCTGACCATCGAGGGTCCCGGGCATGCCCGGGAGTTCTTCGTGCAGATGGACGCCGAGGTCACCACGCTGCCACCCGACATGAACGCGGTGCTGGCCGTGGCCGCCCGCCACGGCCTCGAGGTCATGCTGCCCGGATGACGGCCACCAGGCCCTACCACAGCCCCGCCCGCCAGGTGCGCCGCGAGCGGACCAGGCAGGCCATCGTGGACGCGTTCATCGCGCAGCTCGGCGACGCCGGGCGCATCGCGCTCTCTCCTGCCGCGGCCGCCCGCGCCGCTGGCGTGTCGATCAGGACCGTCCACCATTACTTCCCCGACGCCGAGGCGCAGCTCGCCGCGGTGGCCGCGGAAGTGGAAACGCGGCTGTTCCCGCAGCCCCCTGCGCTGCCGCGGACACCGGCCGAACTGCCGGACCTGGTCACCGCGGTCTACCGGGCCTCGGAGGGCCAGCTCCCGTTGCTGCGCGCCCTGGTGAACAGCAGCGTCGGCACCGAGGTGCGCCGACGCCGCCGCGGCCAGCGGCTGCAGGCCATCCAGGATGTCCTGGCGAGCATCGGCGCGGGCCACGGCGAGACCCGCCGCGCCGTGGCGGTCGTGTCCTTGCTCGCCAGCGCCGATGCCGGGGTCGTCCTCGCCGGTCAGTACGGGCTCACCCTGGCCGAGGCCGGTGCTGCGTGCTCCGAAGTCACCCGGGCGATCATCACGGACCTGGCCGCGCAGGCCGCGGGCACCGATCCCAGCTGAACCCTGGACCAGGCCGGTCCCCGCCCGGGCGCGGATCGCCCAGCGGCTGCTCGCGCTCAACGCCGCCATCTGGCACAACCGGCGAATCGGCGCACCAGCCAAGCGCTCCCCGATCGCATACGACCACCGCCGACCAGCTCTCAAATCCCGGTCATCGATCTAGGGAGTGCGGTCGGCGTTGCCCCCAGTTTTGGTTACGGGTCGCTTGTTTCCGTTTGCTGTTCGGCTATTCGCTCAGCACGCCGTTTCTGGATGGCGGCCTGTATTTGGTCTTCAAAGGGAAGCGGCTGGTCCTTGGCGGGATCGTAGGAGGGAAGTTCGGGAATCTCCGCGCCAAGCTGCGTGAGCAAGGCCGCGGCACAGGTCAGTTGATAGCTGTCTACGTAAGGTGTGCCGTCGGCCCAGGCCCGCCGGTAGGAGGCCAGGGCATGCTCAGCCGCCTGCTCGGGGTCGCCGATGGTCTGCCAAAGCTCGGCCAGCGCGAGATGCGAAGGGTTGGGCTCGCTGGATAGGCGGATGGCCTCCTGGCGTGCCTCAGGGAGCTGGCCGAGGTGGAACTGGGCAATAGCGAGGCGGGCCTCGTCCGCCATAGCGCTATCGCCTGCTTCGTGGGTCATCCGAATCGCCTCGTGCAGGTTTTCGGTGGCGAGTGTCCATTCGGCACGCCCAAGTTGCCATCTACCTCGAAGCGCGTGCAGGGAACGAACACTCGTCCGGTTCCGACCGGACCGGGCTAGGTCTTCGGCATGGGCTAGGAGTTCTTCGGTTAGGCGCCCCTGATAGAACTGGAATTGAGCATAAAGCGCCTCGGCATTACCAGGGAGATAGTGTATGCGCGACCAGTTACGTCCCATAGGATCGAGTACTCGCCACATGGCCTCGGCCTCTGCCCGCGAGCCAATCTCGTAAAGTAGCATGAAACGATTAAGGCGAGCTTTAAACAAAAGTTCCGTATCATCTATTATTTCGGCAAGTTCCAGTGCGAGCAGGATGGCTTTTTCGCATCTGGCTAGGTGATATTGGTCGGAATAGATGTGCGCTATAAGTGTTAGGTCACTGAACACATAGTTCAAATTGTTTATTTTTAGGTCTATCTCCAAAGCGGCCTCAGCTGCGGAAAGCGATTGCTCCGACTGGCCGATACTGACCAGGGCAATAGCTGCGTCGCCTACGAGGTAGGAGGCGTCGAGATCGTCGAGGTCGGCATTCGGTGAGGCCCAGTCCTTCCCGAAGAGCGGGCGCAGCAGCGACAGAATCTCGGAGTATGCCTCCAAGTTATGAAGCAAAGCCGTCGACAAGTCACCTTGATACAAATTGAAGGCGTCGAATGTCCGGCCCATTTGGAGCAGGGTGCGGACCAGCCGGAGGCCATTCCGGACGTCATCGAGGGTTTCGGCCCGTTCATAGGGGTCTTGGGGCCGCTGGGAGAAGTAGTCGACCGCACGCTGCCCGAGGCGGTCACGGTCTTCGCTGCGCAGGCCGCCTGACGCGCAGCCCCGGACCACGGGGTGCAGGTCGTAGCGATCGGCTTGTCGGTCGTATTGCAGGAGCCCGCGGCGTTCCAGATCCCGGACGGCATGGGCCAGCTGACGGGCGGCTTCCGAGGCTCCCCCGGACGCTAGCCAGGCCCGGTGGATCCTCTCATCTCTTTCGTGGCGTTTACGGGCTGCTGTGTACTGCTCCTTTGCTTTGTTCTGTCGGGCCGGGGTCAGGATGCCCCAGTCCCATCTATCTTCCGGCCGCTCCAGCTCGGGCGGCGGCTCGGCCTGCGGGGGCAGGTATGGGTTCAGCGCAGTGAGGGTGTCATAGTCGACGGCCTCGGACAAGAGGGCGAGGGTGGACAGGAGCTGGTGGCTATTACCCGGCAGAGCGTCTATAGCTGCCTTGAGGATGTGGTTGCGTTTTTGGATCAGGTCGAGTTCTGCGAGGTTAAGGCCGCCGCCGTGGTCAGGGTCGGCAGCCCAGGTGTCGAAGTGGCCGCGGTCAGTGAGATAGTCGTTGACTAGGCCCGCCACGATGCCTGTCACCAGCGGATGGCAGTCGCAGTGCTGTTGCAAGTAGGTTCGGATCAACTGGGAGTCACCGCGGATGCCGCCCGCGCGTAGCAGTGCTTCTGCGTCGGCAGGGCGCAGGCCGGGCAGGCGCTGGTGCAGGACGCTGGGGATGGGCTGCCCGGCCGGGTTGAGCAGCACGCGCGGCACGAGCCGGGATGTGATAAGGATCTTGGACGGGGCGGCCCCGGCTAGCCTGCGTAGCAGGTCGTCGTCCCATGGCCGGATGGCGTTGGATGGATCGCGATGGCCGATTTCGTCGGTGCGCCCGGCGTTCTCATCAGCGACCTGCGCTGCGTCGTAGCGATGGTAGGCGACCAGGATGCGTTCTAGGCCGTCGAGGATCAGCAGCCACGGTCGGGATTGCAGCTGTAGCAGCAGCCAGCCGCATAGCTCGGGTTGTCTCTTCTTGCTGAGCGCGGCGAGCGGCTGACCGGTCATGTAGGCGAGGGCGCGTCGGCAGAAGTCAGCCATGTCCGCACCCTTTTCGTAGAAGGAATACCAGAAGTACCCGGCCCAGTCGGCCCGGGCGGCGCTGGCGTGGTTAACCGTCCATTCCCAGGTCAGCATGCTTTTGCCCGTGCCGCCGATAGCCTCATAAAGCAGCACGGGGTGTGGCTCGGACGGCGATGCCCAATCGGACAGCGTTTCCAGTTCGGCGACCCGTCCGATGAAGGCGTGGGAACCGATGTACCGTGGCTCGGCGTAGAGCGCCGGGGGCCGGGGAATACCCCCCGTGTCAGCCCCTTCGGATTTTCGGGAGGCAGGCGGCACCTCAGCAGGGGCGGGCCGGGAGCGGGAATCCAGGAATCTGCGCAACTCGGCAACGGATTGCATCGCTGCTATCTCGAATTCCCGGAGACTGTTGAACTCTTTATATACGCGCTGGACACTCGACTCCGCGGTCGAACGTTTCACCTCTTCCCGGAAGGCTTCAAGTTTCCGGATCTTCTCCGGGTCCAGTTCCACCGCATTGGGTTTCACGTCATGGTTGGTTCCCATGATGAAGATCAGTATCGGCCGCTCCAGACGTCGCGCCTCCCGGAACTCCAACTCAGTTAGGGAAAGACCCTCCGAGTTACTCTCCATAGAGACCGGAACCTGGCCATATCTATGACTTATGAGCCCGATATAAGCAGCAGCGTCCCGGACTTTCTTCAGCGAAGAGTCGATGACAGTGCCACCGGGCAGGGCCGCGTCCTGCTCCATCGCCAGCGCATGCATCGCCTGGGCCTCAATGGCCTTGATCAGCGCAGCCCGATGCCGTTCCAGGTCCCTGAAGGTACTGGAGACCATCACGCCCGGGTACTGGCGAGGAACAAACGACTCATCAGGCATCATTTACCACCTATCCCCACCAAATGTCATCCTCGAACAGCCGCCCTGACGATCTTGCAGCGAGGACCGAAGAAACCCTAATTTCGTTTAACGTTAGCTCGTCAAGGCTGCGATACGCCTCCAACTCAAGGGTCTATTAGAAGGGGCGTACACCCGGTCAGAAGCCAAGGACCAAGAGAGCCTGCCCGCGTGTCCCACAACCCCGGTTACCAGCTCGCAAGCCCATCGTGGTGACACCCGGCAGTCCACGTCCAGGCCTAGCATGGGCGGATATGGAGACGACGTCGCAGCCAGAGCCGGCGCCGCCTCATCCCAGGACACCGACCCTCTCGAGCCGGCCACGCGCCTGGCCCGGACCGCGGTCCGGGCCAGGGTCGCCGCGGACCGCGGTCCGCGGCGACGGCGTGCGCCTGCTCCTGCTGGGCGCCGTCGGCGCGCTCGGATCATCCTGCGTCCTGCTCGGCGTGCTGCGCCCCGGATCGCCGTTCGTGGCCCCGGGTGCTCCATCGTGGTTCTGGACGTCGCCCACCGCTCCGGCCGGGCGCCCGGAGGGTACCGACCAGTTCCTCGGGATCATGCTCGTCTACCTAGGCATCGCCCTGTTGGTCGGAGCGTGGTTCGAGACGATCCGGGCCATCAGGGCCGGTGCCCGGATAGCTGAGGCAGTTGCTCCTCGTGCTGGTGGCGTGGGCCGCCCCCATCCTGCTGGCGCCGCCGCTGTTCAGCCGGGACGTCTACAGCTACGCGGCGCAGGGCCAGATGGTGGCCAGGGGCCTGAACCCCTACCTGCACGGCCCGAGCGTGCTCGGCCCCGGCCCCTTCCTGACCCTGGTGGACCCGCTGTGGCGGCACGCGACGGCTCCGTACGGCCCGGCGTGGGAACGCCTGTCGGGCTGGGTGGTGCAACTGTCCGGGCATCGCGTCGTGTGGGCGGTCGTCGGTTTCCGCCTGGTCGCCGTGCTCGGACTGGCGCTGGTGGCCTGGGGGGTCCCGGCCCTCGCCCGGGCGGTCGGCCGCGACAGCGCCCTCGCCTTCGCCGTGGCGGTGCTGAACCCCCTGGTCCTGCTCGTCCTGCTCGGCGGGGCGCACAACGATGCCCTCATGCTGGGCCTCCTCGTCCTGGGCTGCGTCCTGGCGGCGCGCAGGCACCCGCTGGCCGGGCTCGCCAGCTGCGCCCTGGCCGCCGAGGTGAAGGCCCCCGCGCTCCTGGCCGTGCTGTTCATCGGCTGGGCCTGGTGGGGACAGGGACAAGCGCGAAAGCTGCGGCTGGCCAAGACCCTCCTGGCCGTCTGCTTCACCCTGGCGGTGATGGCCGCGATCGGGGCCGCCGTGAACCTGAGCTGGCGCTGGGTCGGCGCCCTGCTCGGCGCGGGCACGGTCGTTTCGTGGCTTGACCCCGTCACGGCCATCGGACTGGCCCTCGCCCACCTCGCTCACGCCGTGGGCTACCACGGCGGCTCCGGCGCGTTCGTCCGCGGTGCGCGGGTCATCGGGCTGGCCGTCGCGGCCGCCGTCACGATCCGCATGCTCATCCGGCCACCGGGCCCGGAGCAGGAGCAGCAGCCCGTCCGCGCCCTGGGCTGGAGCATCTTCGCCTTCGTCCTGCTGGGCCCGGTCATCTGGCCCTGGTACTACGCCTGGGCGTTCGTCTTCCTGGCGGTGGTGGCCGACGGGTGGACCCTCCGCCTGATGGGCGTCCTGTCGGCCATCGCCTGTTTCGCCACCATGCCGACCCCCCGCCTGCTGACCTCAGCCCCCGCACCTGCCCTAATTACCGGCTGGGTCCTCCTCGGCGCCCTGGTCATCGCGTACGCGGTCAGCGCGTACCGGGTCAGCAGGTCACGAAAGACGAGCACGCCAGGCGCCGCCGGGTAGCCGCATAAGCGCTTGGGCCAGTGCCAGGCCGGCTGGTCGAGCACCTCCTGGCCCACCACCCCCGTCTCGCCGAACTCCTTCGCCAGCTCGATAGCGTTCACCTCGGCGCCCCCGTTCCTGGCGCCCCGGCCGAGGGCGTCGACCAGGGCGCGGGAATGCGACACCACGATGATCTGGGAGTCGTCCGCGGCCATGCTGATCAGGTGGGCGAGCGGCCCCAGCAGGTCGGAGTGCAAGCTGGTCTCGGGCTCGTTCAGCACGAGCAGCCCGGGCGGGCGCGGGGTGAGCAGCGCCGCGACCCACAGCAGGTAACGCAGCGTCCCGTCCGACAACTCCGCCGCGCCGAGCGGACGGAGCAGGCCATGCTGGTGCAGGCGCAGGTCGATGCGGCCGTGGCTGTCCCACTCGAGGCTGTCCTGCTGCCCGGAGAAGGCCAGGTCGACGGCGACCTCCAGCGCCGGGGCGTTTCCGATCTCGCAGATGGTCTGCAGCGCCGAGGCCACGTCCTCCCGGGCCGTGGCCGAGAACGGGCAGGTGCGGGAGCGATCGGCCCCGCGCGGGGCCAGCAGGTCGGTCCGGAAGTGGTCTCGAACCGCCAGGACCTGATCCGCTCGCGCAGGGTCAGGATCTCAGCTCGGCCAGCGGCATGATCACCCGGCGCAGTGACCGGTAGTTCTCGATCGCGAGAGTCCGGATCATGGGCCCGACGATAAGGGGCCGGACTCGCGCGAGGCCAGCGAGATCAGCTCGGCGGACCGGGCAGGAACATCGAGAACGCGCTGCTGATCAGCGGCCCGGCCACCAGGACCGCGGAGGTCAGCACGTCCTTGAGGCCGCTGGTGACCTGCAGGAGGCCCGCGAGATCGTTGCGCTCCTGCAGCCGGTTCTGCCAACCGTCCGCCCCGGGCGGCAGCACGGGGAGCATCGCGTCGATGGTCGCGTTGGCCAGGCGACTCAGGCGGCGGAACGCCGGGAGGAAGTTGACCACGAGCAGCGCGCTGAAGGCCAGGCCCCAGATGAGCACGTAGGCCGATGGGTAGGGGGCCGAGAACTTGGCATCGGCCAGGACCGCCTGGCGCTGCGCGCCCGTCAAGAGCACCCCGGCGCTGACCAGCAGGCCCACCGTCGTCAGCGCGGAAAGCAGGCACTCCCTGAGCAGGAGCAGGTGGTTCACGCCCGCCACGCCGTCCCGCCCGGCGGTGCGGTCATGGG
This sequence comes from uncultured Actinomycetes bacterium, assembly GCA_963795795.1. Lineage (GTDB taxonomy): Bacteria > Actinomycetota > Actinomycetes > Streptosporangiales > Streptosporangiaceae > Palsa-504. The sequence goes on from CAWCJS010000027.1 coordinate 8,797, forward strand.
TCAGCTGGCGGTAGCACTCCCACATGGCCATCAACGGCGGAACGGCCGCCGTGACCGCCAGCACGTAGACCACGGCGATGCGCACGGTCCCGCCGTAGTACGGCTCGGCGCTGCCGCGCGCGTACTGTCCCGACAGGACGGCGGCCATGACCACCACGACGACGCCGATGACGGCCGGCACAGCCTCCGCCCGCAGCACGCGGCGCGGGTTCCGCCCCAGCCGGCGGAGCAGGTCTATCCCCACGCGCCAGACCGTCGGCAGCGCCGCGATCAGGGCGATGGTCAGCGTCGCCCAGACCTTGAACTCCGGCGTACCCGTGAAAACCCGGCTCTGCGCGGTGGCGCCATCTTCAATCAAGATCAATCCAGCGCCGAACGCCGCGAACCCGAGCGTCACTAGCGCCAGCCGCCAGTCGGCCGACGCCGGCCGCGCCCGGGGCCTCCGGCGGACCCGCGCCGCCTGGGCCGGATGTTCACCCGCGCCCTCGAGCGCACCGTCCAGTTCGAGGGATCCGCGCCGTTTACTGGCCACCTGGCTCTCCTGCCGTCCTGCCTAAACAGTGAGCTGTTGAGGCAGCATAGACAAGGCCCAGGCCGAACGGCCGGTGATACCAGCACAACACGCCGCCGGACGCTCAGGCGAAGGCGGCGGCGACGGGAGCGAGCCTGAGCACGTCCTGCGGGCCGGTCAGATGGGGAAGGGAGACGAACACCGTCGTGACGCCGCGGTCGGCCAGCAGCCGGTAGCGGCCGATGTGGTCATCGGGCGTGCCGGCGTGGTGGCTCCGGGCGAACGCGGCGGCCGAGGTCCGGCCGCGCAGCCTCTCCACGATCGACGCGGCCTCCTCCCGGTCCTGGCCGATGACCGGGATGTCGAGCACGGTGACCTCGGCTTGCGCCGGGTCGCGCCCGGCCGCCACGCAGTGCTCGCGGAAGACGGCGAGCTTGCGGTCCAGCGTGTCCAGGTCCGAGGGCAGGTTGCAGCCGTCGCCGAGCCGAGCGGCGATGGCCAGCGTGCGTTTCTCGCCGCCTCCGCCGACGATGATCGGGATCCGGGCCACCGGGCGCGGGTAGCAGGTGGTTTCCGGCAGCCAGACCCGCTCGCTCCGGTATTCCTTCGTGCCGGGCTGCCAGAGGGCGCGCAGCGTCTCGATCGCCGACTCCAGCTCGTCCAGCCTGACCCGGGCGGGCGGGAAGGGCAGGCCGAACCCGGCGTGCTCGCGCGCCCACCAGCCCGCTCCGATCCCGCAGAACGATCGCCCGCCGCTCAGGGCGTCCAGCGTGGCCACCGTCTTGGCCAGGATCCCCGGCGCGCGGAACGTGACAGGCGTTACCAGCGTGCCCAGGCGGAGCCCCGGTTCCAGGCCCGCCAGCATCCCCAGCGTCACCCACGGCTCGGGGATCGGCTCCCAGGCGCGGCCGACCTGGGGGATCTGGATCAGGTGGTCCATCAGCGCGATGCCCTGCAGGCCGGCCTCGGTGGCCGCGCGGGCCACCGCGGCCAGCCAGTGCGCCGGGCCTTCCGGGTCCTCGTCCCATCCGAACCGGGATAGCTGGAGGATGAAGCCCATGCGGGCCGGCCGGCGCCGCTGCTCGCTGGCGGCCGCCCGCGCGCCGGGGGAGTGGGACGCCTCGGGCTGGGCCGACCCGGCGGTCGTCACCAGGTCCCAGCCCTCGCCGCGGATCTCCGCCGCCGCGGCCCGCATCCGCCGCAGCTGGCCCTCGAGCGCGGGCGCGGGCACCGACCCGCCGACCGGGTCGCGGGCCCGGTTGCGGCGCCGGCACTCCGCGGGATCGGTGTCGAACAGCACGGCGACGGCGGGCATGCCGCTGGTCCTGGCCAGCCCCAGGTAGCCGAGGCGCCGCGCCGGGTCCAGGCCGAGGGTGTCCACGACCGCGGTCAGCCCGCGGCGGAGCCGGGCCGCCACGATCTGATCGAGCAGGGCAAAGGCGTCGGCCGACGCGTCCAGGTCGTGCTCGCCGCTGCCCACCACCGCGCGGAGCCGGTCGGACGAGACCACCTCGGCCGCGGCATAATGCTGCGCGGCCCAGGACGACTTCCCCGACCCGGACGGCCCGACCAGCACGACCAGCGCCGGATCGGGCAGCGGCCCGGCCGCCGGATCCACGTCCCTCAGGCTCCCTCGGCCAGGTCGGCGAGCCGGTCAAGCGAGGCCTAGGAGCTTGTCGGGCGTGGTCGCGCGCGCTCGCGTGAACCGGTTCTCGTCGGTCAGCTCGGTCCAGTCGTAGGTGTGGGTGACCTTCGTCCGGGACGCGGCGATCGGCTCGAGTTCCCACCGCCACAGGTGCCCGGGCGGCTCCTTTCCCGGCTCGGCGGGCCGCCAGGCCATCCGGCGGCCCTCGTCGAACTCGACCACGTGGTTCTCCCGGACCTCGCCGCGGGTGAGCGTCATCGTGAACACGTCCCCCGCGCGGCGCACGCGCTGACCGGCCGGTGCGCAGGCCAGGTTGTCGTTGCCGTCCCAGCGCGGCTGCTGGGCCGGATCGGCGATCAGCTCGAAGATCTGCTCAGCCTCGGCCGCGATCTCCCGGCTGGCGCTGACGACGTGCGTCTCCTGTTCCGTTGCCATGCGCCCATCCAAGCACCCGGTCGGGCCGCTTCCGGGTTAGGGATCATGGTGGCAGCTGTCCGCCGCTGACCAGGGCGGCGATACCGCTGACGTTGCCCTCTCGCGTCATCGCGGCCAGTGCACCGGCCTGCCCGAGCACGTATCGGTCGAAGAAGGATAGGGTCACGCGGGCCACCAGCCGCTCCACCGGGTTGGTTCCCATGTACGGGATCATGTGGTTCGCACCGAACAGGTCGAGGTAGTACCTGGCCCTGGCCTGGTCCGCGCGATACAGCTGCAGGCTGGTCGAGGGCACGTTGATCGTGTCCGCGGTGCCCTGGACGAACAGCATCGGCGGCGCCGGATTGCCGAAGTACCGTCCCGGCATGGTCGGCCACTCCTGCCCCGAGAGCACGGCCACGGCCTTCAGCCGGTGATCGGTGCAGCACGTATCCGCCGCGAGGGCCGCGACGGTGTCCCCGCCGTCCGACTGGCCCACCGCGGCCACCTCCCGCTGGCTCAGCAGTCCGGACAGCACGTCGTGGGGCGCGGCGCTCAGGGCCAGCAGCCTGCTCAGCGTGTAGGACATGTCCGCCGGCTGGTTGACCAGGTCCGGCTCGTAGGCGGCGGCGCCGACGGTGCAGTCGGTGCGCGGGAAGTTCACGACCGCGACCACGTACCCGGCGCCGGCCCAGGACCGCAGCAGGTCCTCGTACGGGAGGCCGCACTGCATGAACCCCGGGGCGAACACCAGCAGCGGGAACGGGCCACGCGCCGGCGGCGACCCGGCTGACCGCCGGGCCAGCGGATACCAGATCACGATCACGAGCGCCCGCTGGCCGAGGAACTGACCGGTCGGGCCGGTGTGCGCAGGCTCGAGGAGCGTCATCCGCCGGTGGCCGACCTGGTAGGCGCCGGGCGAACCGATAACGGCGACCGCGCGGGGAGAACTGGCCGCCGGATCGCTGGGCACCCCGCGCTCCACCTGCGTCGCCGCAGCACTCAGCGAGCGCCCCGCACACGCGGAAACGAATGCGAGGACGGCGAGCACGGCCACGATCGTCTTACGGACGGTAACGGGCCTGGCGTCCGGCGTCACGGTTAGGTTCTAGCCTCCCGGGTCATCCGTCGCCAGCCAAGTTACCTGACCTCGGCGGACTCCCACCGGCCGTGGCCGAAACCTGCCACTATTGCTCCTTGATGATTCGGCCCAGCTACGTGAGACTGATCGTAATCGCGGCCGCCGCGGTCCTGCTGGCGGCCGCCTTGGCCGCGAGCAGCGGCCGGGCCGCGGCAGCCGCGTCCACTAAGCCCCTGGCGGGGATCATCGTCGGCATCGACCCTGGGCACAACGGCCGCAACGCTGACGATGCGTCCTTCATCGACCACCTGATCTGGAACGGCCGCGAACGGGAGACCTGCGATACGGCCGGCACCGAGACCGACGGCGGTTACACCGAGGCCCGGTTCAACTTCAACGTCGCCACGTACCTGCGCGCTGATCTTCAGCGCGACGGCGCCCGCGTGGTGATGACGCGGACCAGCAATACCGGCGTCGGACCGTGCGTGAATACCCGCGCGCAGATCATCAACCGGGCTCACGCCAACGTGGCCATCGATATCCACGCCGACGGCGGCCCCGCGTCGGGACGCGGGTTCACCGTCTTGGAACCAGTCGCGGACGGGCCGAACGACCGGGTCATCGGGTCCTCGCGGCGCTTCGGCAGCGACGTCCGCTCGGCGTTCCTGTCGATGACCACCATGCCGGTCAGCACGTACGACGGCGTGGACGCCGTCGCCTACCGCGACGACCTGGCCGGGCTCAACCTCACGACCGTCCCCAAGGTCCTCGTCGAATGCGGGAACATGAGGAACGCGACCGACGCCGCCTTGCTGACCTCCGCCCGCTTCCAGCAGGAGATCGCCAGGGCGCTGGCGGCCGCGATCATTCGCTTCCTGCGAAGGTGACGGATCTGCGGGTCGGCCGAGATATCGACGACCGGAACGTACGCCACGCCGGCCTGCTAGCTCACGCTCTTGATCCGCCAGACCCCGACCGCGGCGGCGATGCCGACCACCGCGGTCGCCCCGAACAGGGTCGGGTACCCCGCCAGCGAGACCAGGGGGGCGGCGATGGCCGGGCCGATGGCGTACGGGGTGACGATGGCGATGTTGATGATGCCGAGGTCCTTGGCCCGGTCGTGGGCCTTGGGCAGCACCTGGGTGATCAGCGCCTGGTCGACCGCGATGTAGGCGCCGAACCCGACGCCGAACAGGACAGCCGCGGCTAGCGCCGCCGGCCAGGTCTCCCAGAACGTCAGCAGCAGCGCGGCCACCGCCATCAGCAGGCCGGACACGGTGACCAGCATCTTGCGGCGCCCGCTGCGGTCGGAGATGACGCCGCCGACGATCGAGGCCACCACCACGCCGCCGGTGTAGATCACGATCAGGATGAGCAGGCCGTCCGCGGCGGTCTGGCCGGGGAACAGCCGCGAATAGTGCACCGCGTCGCGCAGGAAGTAGAGCAGGTACAAGGTGCCCATGGCGATGGAGAGGGTGGCCAGGAAGCGGGTCAGCCAGGCCCAGCCGAAATCGGGGTACTCGCGCGGGCTGATCCAGTAGGAGGAGGCCACCCGGCGCCAGGAGAACGGCTCCCGGTGCTCCGGCGCGAGCGGAGGGTCGGGGGTGAAGAATACGAACGGCAGCGCCAGCACCACCATCAGCACCGCCAGCGCGATATAGCCGGTGAGCAGGTCCTGGTTAAGGACGTCCACGACCAGGACCGTGCCCAGGACCAGGCCGAGGGCGATCGGCATGCCGATCAAGCCGGACACCGTGGCCCGCTGCCGGACCGGCACGTGGTCGGGGATGGCCGCGCTCAGGCTGGCGAACTCGCCGTTCTGGAAGGCGCCGAACAAGAACCACAGCACGGCCACGACCAGCACCGTGCCCGCCTTGGCGAGCAGCGCCAAGCAGACCGCGGCCGGCAGGACCATGACGAGCGTCCACCGATGCCGGCGACCGCTGAACCGGCCCAGCCGCCGTCCGTGCGCGGTGCGGTCGGACAGCGCGCCGATGATCGGAGTGGCCAGGGCGGAGGAGACGGCGTTGACCGCGGTCACTACCCCGAGGGCGGCGATCTTATGGCGAGGCGTGATGTCCTGGAGCTGGAGTGCCAGTACGACCTGCGACGGCGCCTGGACCGCCATCCACATGCCCAGCATGGCCAGGGTGAGTCCGACGATCCAGCGGGGCCGCACGTGCACGGTCGGTTCGGCCAGCGCGAGCGACCCCACGTCCGGCCGGCCGATTGCCTCATCCCTCATGGATCCTCCGCTGCCCGGGCTCCGCTTCGGACGCGGCCCGCGTCACGCCGCCGCTCCACCGCCATGGCTGGATCATGACGCATCCCGGCCACCTCGCGATAGTGCGCCTCACGCGGTCATACGCCGATCCTGAGCAGCCCCGACACGCCGCGGCGGCGGAGCAGTCGCGTCTCCGCGACCACGACGACCGCGGCGAGCAGCGCCAGGCCTACAGCCGGCACGGCGAGCGCGACCAGGTCCGGCGCGATGGGCACCGGCGCGGTGGAACCGGTGAACACCGACAGGTTGAGTGCCCCGGAGGTGAGCATGGGCAAGACCACCGCGCACGCCACCCCCGCGGCGATGGCGGCCAGGACGGACAGCAGCGCCTCCCCGAGGACGAGCCAGATCTGACTGCCCTGTTGCAGGCCCATCGTGGTCAGCCTGGCCAGCGTCAGGTCGCGGTCCGCCGAGCCGAGGGCCAGCCCGAGCAGCAAGATGACCAGCCCGAACCCGGCCGCCACCACGAGCGAGAGCCGCATGATCACGTACGCGGCCGCCTGCAGCGGCGAGTTGGCCAGCGCGCCGAGTACCGCCGAACGGAATTTGACCGCGGCGCCGGGCACGTCCTTGCTCACTAGCGCGGTCAGCGCGGGCTGGTTGATCCCCGTCCCGGTGATGAGCAGCAGGTTGGTCGCCGGCGGACCGCTCTCGCCGGCGATGCGCTGCAGCGGCATGATGACGAACAACCCGGCGCCGATCGCGGCCGGGGTGCTCGCCACGGTTCCGGCCACCCGCACCTCGAGCGGGCCCATCCCGGCCTGGGAGGTCAGCTCAGTGACCCCCGAGCCGATGAGCGCGGCCGCCGCCGGGGACGTCACCACGGTCGTGACCCCAGCCGAAGACCCGAGCCTGGCCAGCGGGCCCGCCGGGAACGGGACGCTCGCGGTGTAAGCGGCGTAGCTGGCGGGGTCGACGGCCACGACCGTCACGATCTGGCCGTTCGGCACCTGCCAGGACATCAGCCAGGCGACGGCGGTGCGCCGGACTCCGGGCACGGCCTCGACCGCCCGCTGCACGCCCGAGGTCACGATCGGGGTCACCTGCGTCGCGTCAAGCACCGCGTCGCCGCCGGTCAGCTGCCAGGAGGCCGCAACCTCGCCGCGGGTCACGGCGTCGCGCACCATCCCGGCGAACGACGCCACGGTGAGCGCCAGGACCAGGGCGAAGGCTGGCGCGGCGCTGGCCAGCGAGGCCCGCGACGCCCGGGTTAGCGCCAGGAACCCGGACGCGCCCGCGCGGCTGGCGTAGAGCCTGAGCAGGCCCCGGATGATCAGCGGGTAGAGCCGGCCGACCGCGATGACGGCCGGGATCGCGACCAGCGCCGGAGCCGCCGCGACGTACAGGTTCACCGTTCCAGGGGGCGGCGCCCCCTGATCGTGCAGCACGATGAGCCCGCCGACCGCGGCGGCACAGGCGGTTACCTCGGCTACCGCCCGGCGCTGGAGGCGCGGGGCGCGCCGGGCGCGCACGCCCGGGTTCCTGGCCGGCGCCGGTTTGCGGTACCGCCACGCCGCGATGGCGGGCAGGCCGAGCACCGCCGCCAGCGCCGTCAGGCCGCCCAGCCACCAGGCCAGGTCGGCCGCAGGTCCCGGCGTGAGGAGCACCGCCAGGCCGGCGCCCGCCAGCGCCCCGGGAACGCAGGCCAGACCGCTGCCGCGCAGCGTCAGAGTGGCCAGTTGCCGCAGCGACGCGCCGCGCGAACGGAGCATCTCGAGCTCGACGGCGCGGCGCGCCTCGTTGATCCGCGCGGCGAGCAGCAGGACGGCCGCGCCGACCACCGTCAGGCTGACGAACAGCAGCGACAGCACCTGCTGCACCGCGGTATCGGTGAGGGCGAACGCGGTGAGCTGGGTGAGCAGCTCGGCGTGGACCATCAGCGGCACCGCCGCGCCGGCCAGGTCACCGGACAGGGGCACGGCCGCGCCCGAGGCGCGGATGAGCGAGTGCTGCACCGCCGGAACCTGGTCCGCCTGCAGGCCGCCGAGGCTGAGCGGAAACTCCCACTGGATGGTCATGGGGAGCAGGGCGAAGACGGCCTGCATGGCGGCGAACTCGCCAGGATCGGCGAACACCGCGCCCGACCAGTAAGGCGGCGAGCGGGGACCAGGAATGTTGAACGACGGCGCCTGGGCGGCGGCGTCCACGTTCCAGAACGCCGAGGTGATCCCCCGCGGGCGGACGATCGCCGTGACGATCACCGGTACCTTGATCGTCTCCACGTCCAGCTTGAGTACCGATCCAGGGTGCAGCCCGAACCGCGCCGCGGTCGCCACGGTCACCGCGATGTGCAGCGTCTGGCCGAGGCTGCTGGGCGGGGGGAAGGAGCCGGCGACGAGCGTGACGTTGCTCGTCAGCGTGTCGCGGTAGATCACCTCGAGTTCCGGCGGGACTTTGCCGGATATCGCGCGAGGCGCCGCGCCGGCGTTCACGATCAGCGGGTTGGTCGACAGGCCGGCCCACTGACCCGGCCCGAGCGGCAGCGGCGTCGTGGCGAGGAAATGGCCAATCTGTCTGCGCGATTCGCTGAGCTGGCTGTCGTCCAGGACGGGCGGGGTGGAGTGGCTGACAGTGTTGGCGAACGTGTACCAGTCGTCCGTGACCTGGACCGCCCGGTCCACGGGCGGGACCCCGGCGAGCTCATGCTGCAGCGCCTGGGTCCGCGAATGCAGGCTGTACCGAGGGCCCGCCACCGCCACGAAGACGCACCCGAGTACGAGCAGCGTCAGCGCCAGGGCACTGACCGTCGTGCCGCCGACCTGCGCGCGCAGCCACGATCGCGTCATGCCGCCTCCGCCGCGCGCAGTTGGGCGGCGGGGTCCGGCCTGCGCGCGATGACGGCCGCCGCGACCAGCACCGGCAGGGCCGCGACGGCGAGCGCTAGCGGTAGCGCCTGGGCCCAGGCGAACTGCGTGATCACCGAAGGAACCGGCGGGCTGGCCCTGACGGTCAGGGTGACGGCGGGGACGAGCAGCTCGGCGACGACCGCGCCGAGGACCAGGCCGGCCAGCGCCGAGGGCAGGCCGAGCATCAGGCGTTCCAGGCAGAGCTGGCGCGCCGCCCCGCCGGGGGCCACGCCCAGCGCGGCCAGCAGCGCGTTCTCCGTCCGGCGCTGCCGGATGCCGACGGCGATGGCCACGCAGCAGCCGGTGATCGCCAGAGGGCGAGTGCGAGCGCTGCTGGCGTGCGCGGGGGCCGTCGCGGCGCTGGGCGGCAGGACGTCGGGGTGGCGGGCGTGGGCGTTGCGCCAGCGCAGGTAGTCCTGCAGCGCCGGGCCAGCGCCGGGTGGTTCGGGTAGTCCGAGTGCCCATGACGAAGGTCCGCAAGGGACCGAAGTGCGCCTCGATCGGGTTGGCCACGATGCGTCGTGGGCGGAGGCACAGCTCGACGTCTCCCGCTGGCCAGCGGCGGATCGCCGGGGTCTTGTCGCCGACAGGTTGTCCGTGATCACGACAGCCGGTACCGCCTGGCCGGGCGGCCGGATCGACTTGAGCGCGGCCAGGGTGTGACAGCGCCTTTGTGCTCGCGGACCACGCCCCACAGCTGGTCATCGCCCAGGCTGTAGCAGCCGTGGAAGTAGCGGATGCCGTGGGTGCGGTGGTAAGTGGCGCGCAGCCGGGCCTGCGTGCGCGGCGCCAGCAGGTCCCGTGGCACGGGCGGATGGACAGCGGCCCGAACTGGTCGAAGGCGAAGCAGCGGTCGGGGTAATGGCTGGTCACGTACTCGATCCGGTCAGCTTGGCGTCCGGTCCGGATCACGGGACTCCTTCCAGGTCCGGGTCCGCTGGAAGCTGATCCCGCGGGCTGCAGGATCTGCCGCAGCCGCTCCCGCCCGATCCGCACCGGCCGGTCCGGATGGCCAGCTAAATAGGCGGCCAGCTTGCGCAGGCTCCACCGGGTGAACGGCTGGCCCAGCTTCTCCGGCCGGGTGGTGGCCGCCGCGACGATGACCTGAATGGCCTCGTACTGATCAGGCGGGGACGGCCTCCCGCCCACTGAGGGTCAGCGCGGCCAGGCCCTTCTGGTTGAACAGGTGGATCACGTCCCGGACGGTGTCTCATCGGCGGCGGCCAGCCGGGCATGCCGGCACCAGCGTGCCCGATGCCGACGCCATGATGATCATGGCCCGCCGCACCCGGACCGACCCGGCTACCCCGCCGCACGATCTGCTGCAGCCGCTGCCCTTCTTGATCAGTTGCCGCCGCGCCCGGACCGGCTCCGCCATCACGCCTCCCCGCCACTCGACCTATTCACCACAAGATCGAGTGTGGAAGCGATAACCACGACCTGTCAGCCGACCCGGCGAACGTTCGTGGCCAGCGCACTAGCCGGTAGCGCCTGGGCCCAGGCGAACTGCGTGATCACCGAAGGAACCGGCGGGCTGGCCCTGACGGTCAGGGTGACGGCGGGGACGAGCAGCTCGGCGACGACCGCGCCGAGGACCAGGCCGGCCAGCGCCGAGGGCAGGCCGAGCATCAGGCGTTCCAGGCAGAGCTGGCGCGCCGCCCCGCCGGGGGCCACGCCCAGCGCGGCCAGCAGCGCGTTCTCCGTCCGGCGCTGCCGGATGCCGACGGCGATGGCCACGCAGCAGCCGGTGATCGCCAGGACGGCGGCGGCGATGGCGATGGCCAGCAGCGCCTGCTGCGGCACGGCGGAAAGCGGGTTGGCGGCCAGCCCGGCGGCTAGCTGCGCCACGCTGGTGACGGAGGATCCGGCCGGCAGGGCGCCCAGCAGCCCCGGCGGCACCCGGTGCCCGGCGGTCGACAGCCACCACTCCATCACCGGCAGCGGGGGCAGCGACTGGTTGGCCAGGTAGTCCTGCATCGGTCGGGAGGTCGACGATGACCGCGCCGTACGGGGAGGTCACCGTCGGGAACGTCGAGACCACCGCGACGATCCTCACCCCCAGCGTGGCGCCGCCGCCTACCGTCGCCGACACCGTGTCGCCGACGTTGGCGCTGTTCGCGGTCAGGAACGCCTGGGTCGCGATGCCCGGAATCGAGGCGGCCGCCACGGACTGAGGGGGCCGCCAGGTCGAGTTCGCCCTCTATCGGCCCTCCCGGCGCGCTAAACAGGCCGAACACGCCGAACGCCGCAGGTCGATCCCCATCCGCTGTCGAACGTGGTCGTCCACGCGCCACCGGCGCCCAGCCGGGACGAGAGGAACGAGGGGATCAGGTAACTGTTGTCCGGCGCCCCGAACGCCTGGGCGAGCGAGATCAGCTCGTCGGACGTGGCGCTCGACCGCCAGCCGGACAGCGCGCCCCCGGTCGCCGAGTTCACCGAGAGGATCCGGAACGTCGCCGCGGACGGCCACGCGAGCCGCCGGCAGCGCGTAGCCCACGATGATCGAGGTCACCCGCAGCGGGTAGATGACCTGGCTCTGTACTCCCGCGACACGGAAAGCCAGCGTGTGCGGCCGGCCGTCGGCTGTCAGCGTTCCCGCGGTGAGCTGGTAGGCGTCGCCGTCGGCGTCGTCGATCGTGATCGTCACCGTGGCGGGTGCGAGCTTGAGCTGCGCAGGACCGAGGGCGGCGGTGAGCCGGATCATCGCGGCCGGCCCCGGGAGCACGACGCCCGGCCGGATGCCCGCCGGGCTGGATCTTCCGGAACAGCGTCGTAGCGGGTAGCGGCGACTGGTCCGGGCGCAGCAGCGCGACCTTCGCCGCGGCGCCCGGGTCGAGGGCGACCAGCGGGCTGCCCGCGTTGGTGGCGGAGTCGGCGACGACCACGGGCGTCGCCCCGAGCACCGCCGGAATCCGCGGCCAGCCGGCCGGCCTGCGCGGCCGGGAACGGCTGGTAGAGGTCGGCGCGCACGTCGGCGCCCGCGGCGAACGCCGCCTGGTCGCGGTTGGACCTCTCCCAGCTCTGGTGCTGGGCCAGGGCCAGCGTGCTGGTGGCCACCGCGAGCACGATCAGCAGGACGGTCCCGCCCTGGCGGAGCGGCTGACGGCTGACCTGCCAGCTGGCCAGGGCCGCGGTCAGCCGCCTGCCCCGGGCGGCCAGCCGGTCGCCGGCCCGGCCCGCGAAGGGCAGGATCCGCAGCGCCGCGATCGTCCCGCCGGCCAGCGCGAGCGCGGGCGCCAGCGTCAGGACCGGATCGATGCCGGTACTGCCGTTAGCCCCGGCCGAAACGGCCGTGTAGTGGCGGAGCTGCCATCCAGCCAGGACGGCGAGCGCCAGCACCGCGACGTCGGTTCCGGTGCGGGTGGCCGCGGAGATGGCCGCCTGGCGGCCCCGCCGGATCCGGGCGTCACCCGGCGTGGGCGCCAGGGCCGCGGGCGCCATGATGATGACCGCGGCGCCGGCCGCCACGACGGCCGACGCCCACCACGCCCCGGCCACCGTGCCGGTTTCCCCGGCGGCTATCCGCCCGGCCAGCCATGCCCCGGCCACCGCGCCGCCGATCCCGGCGATCACGCACAGCGGTACGGCCTCGGCCATGGCCATCCAGACCAGTTGCAGGCGGGTGGCGCCCCGGGCCGCCAGCATGGCGTACTCGCCTTCCCGCTGCGCCGCGAGGAGTTGCGCGGCCGCGACCAGGGCCGCACCGGCCAGCAGGAACAGTTCGACCGCGGTTATGGCCAGCAGTGACCGGGAGACGCCGAGGCTGGTCGCCGTGCCCGTCAGCACGGAATCCAGGCTCGTGTTCAGGGTCAGGCCGGAGATCGCGGGCGAATTGGAGACCGCCTGTCGGAGCCCGGACACCCGGGTGGCGACCGTGCGGAAGCTGCCGAGCGGGATCGCTGGCGTGTCCGGCTGATCCACCCAGGAACCCCCGAAGACGGCGAGCCGGCCGGGCAGGACCGCCGGGTTCACCACCAGCGGCCCGTACGTGATGAATCCGCCGAGCGTGCTGGCTCCGCTGGCGTCGATCTGGTTAAGGTTCCAGTACACCCCCGGGGCGGCCCGGAACAGCCCGGTGACCACGAACGACACCTCGTGTTTGGTGACCCGGTCCCGCAGCCGCAATACCTGGCCGGTGGACACGTGCAGCAGGGCCGCGGCGGAGGTCGGCAGCGCCGCCGGTATCGGCCCGCTGGGAGCCGGTACGGTCGGCCAGGCCCCGGTCACGAGGTGCGCGTGGGAGGTGACGTCGTCGAAGGTGGCGGCCTCGGTGATCGGGATGTTCTTCCCGCCCGTGATGGGCAGCCCCAGCGGGTCTGACCAGTAGGCGTGGTAGAACGTCGACGGCGCGCCTTCCAGGGCCCCGGCCAGGTCCCGGTGCAGGGCCGCCGTGTAGCCAGCCGCGTCCGCGCTGGTCACGGGGCCGTCGATGATCATCGGGGTGCCCGACGCCTCGGCTAGGCCCTGGCGCACCGACCGCGGCAGGGCCTGGCCGGAAAAGACCACCAGCGTGGTCGCAAGCGCCGCCGCCACGAGCGTGGTAAGTGCTGCAGCGGCTAGCACCGCCCGGTGGGCGTTCAGCCGGGGCAGCGTGAACGTTCCCCGGTAAAGCATCAGGTCAGCAAGTTACCGAAGCCGCATACCACTTGGGAACTCCGTCCGGTCTCAACTTGGCCTAATGGCTGCGACCGCCGGTGCCGCACGTGAGGCGATCTTATGCTCCCGGATGCTGGCCGGGTCAGGCGGGCTGCCACAGCTCGACCCGATTACCCTCCGGATCGGTGACCCAGCCGAACCGGCCGACACCCTCCATGTCCTGTGCTTCCCCGTCCACGTCCGCTCCCTTGGCGCGCAACTGTGCGAGCATCGCATCCAGGTCGCGGACCCGGAAGTTGAGCATGGTCTGCTGCGCGCGGGACCCGAAGTAGTCGGACTCGGACTCGAACGTGGCGAACACCGTCATCCCGGCTCCCGGATGCCACAGGCCGTTTTCGTCGGCGTCCAGACCCAGGCAATCGCGGTACCACGCGCCCAGAGCCGCCGGGTCAGCCGCCCGCATGAAGTATCCGCCGATGCCAAGTACCCGTTCCATGCCGCTATCTTGCCAGGGCGGCGATCGGGCGGGCTGGCACCACACCGGCGCCGCTTCAACCCCGGGCCTCAATCGCGGGAGAACTCGTGAGCCTGGCCGCGCTGGGGTGCGCTCACCGCCGCGGTCAGCAGGCGGTACAGGGTCACGCGCTCGGCGGGGGACAGGCTCCCCACGGATTCGGCCAAGATCTCGTCCAAGATGTCGCTGCCCGCGCGGCGGGCGCGTTCGCCGGCCGGGGTGATGGCGTGCCGGACGGCCCGGCCGGGGCCGGCGACGCGCTCGAGCACGCCCTTGTCGATCATGCGGCTGGCCAGCGTACCCATCGACTGGTCGGTCTGGAAGGTGAGCTGCGCGAGCTCGTGCAGCGACGCCTCCGGCCGCTCGTGCAGATGCCTGAGCACGTCCCACTGGGGGAGCGACAACCCGACCTCGGCCAGCAGCCTCCCGTTCGCCTCGCGGTGGTGCCGCCACTGCAGCCGCTTCACGGCGAGACCGACGTCCTGGAGCGACACGTCCCGAACCGACCTGACCATCCCCACACCCTAGCGCATTGACCAAGCTTCCTTATATAAGCTACCTTATCTAAGAAAGCTGATATAGCCAAGGAGTCGCCATGACGAGCACCACCCAGGCCTTCACCCTGACCACCGGCGAGACCGGCCCGGTCGGCGTCACGGTCGCCGAAGGCGGAGCAGGCCGTCCGGTCCTGCTGCTGCACGGGGGCGGCGGCCCACAGACGGTCGCCGGCTTCGCCGAGCTGCTGTCCGGGCAGGCCCGGGTGATCACCCCCACCCACCCGGGCTTCGCGGGCACCGCTCGGCCCGACGCGCTGAACAGCGTCGGGGGACTGGCCGCGCTCTACGTCGCGCTGCTCGACGAGCTAGACCTGACCGACGTCACCGTGGTGGGGAATTCCGTCGGCGGGTGGATCGCCGCCGAGATGGCCCTGCTCCACTCGCCCCGGGTCGGGCGCGTGATCCTGGTCGACGCGGCGGGCCTCGAGGTCCCTGGGCATCCCGTCGCGGACTTCTTCTCCCTCACCCTGGACCAGGTCTCGCAGTTGAGCTACCACGATCCGGTCAAGTTCGGCATCGACCTCGCCACCCTGCCGCCCGCGGTCCAGGCCGCCATGCCCGGCAACCGGGCGAGCCTGGCCGTCTACGCCGGGACGACGTTCGCCGACCCCACCCTGGCCGGCCGCCTCGCCGGCGTCACGGTCCCGGCCCTAGTGGTCTGGGGCGAGGCCGACCGGATCGTCGATCCCGACTACGGCCGCGCCTACGCCGCCGCCATCCCGGGTGCCCAGTTCCGCCTCCTGGCCGCGACCGGCCACCTCCCGCAGATCGAAACCCCGGATCAGCTCCTGGCCGCGATCACCGAGTTCGCCGGCGCGCTGACCGCGCCCTCACCGGCTGACCGCGCCCTCACCGGCTGACCGTGCCCTAACAGGCGGTGTAGCTCGCCTGATACCCGGCGGGCGGCAGCCCGATGAGGTAACCGGCGCCCTGCGGCACGAGGTAGAGCGTGATGGACCACGCGTCGCACGCGCTGCGATCGGGGCTGTCCCACGGCTGCTGGTGACTGGTGAACGTGACGGCTGCCGCCAGCCCGCCCGAGCTCATCCCCGCCAGGCCGGTGAGCGTCTCGCCGGAGTCGGTGGTGGACCCGTCGCCGACGGAGAAGGCCGAGGCCGGACTCCGCTGCAGCGCCTGCGGGTCGAGCAACTGGGCGTAGGCGGCGTAATCGTGCTGGTTGATCGCCGAGAAGTACCGGTCAAGCAGCGCGATGACCTGCGGCAGGGCGGCGTTATGCCCCACCGCCGGCGCCACCGCCACGCTCAGGCCCGTCCCGCCGTGACCGGAAGCCGCAGACGGCGCCGGGCTGGGTGTCCTGGGGTGCACCGCGGCGCTGCCCTCGCGGAGCGACGCTCGCCCGTGACCGTGCCTTAGCTCGAAGGCGGCCGCCCCGCCGAGCCCGGCGATGACCACGCCCGCCACCGTCGCCACCACGAGCCAGCGGAACCGGCCGGGCGGCCGGTGCCTCGCGCCATCGTCGGCGCCCACCAGGTCGGGCCACGGGTCCGCGGCCGGATCCGGCGGGGCCAGCAAGCTGTCGAGCAGGCCGACACCCAGGTCTGGCCTGGTTACCGGGCTAGGGGGCAACGGGCCCGACGCACCGGTGAACGACCAGGTCGTCGAGAAACCGCTGGCCCACGAGCCTGACCGAACCTGCGCCGGCACCCAGGAGTCGGCCGCGTGCTCCTCCTGCCGTTCCGGTTCGCCCAACTCCGCACCGCACCCATCGCAGAAATGGTTGGCGCCGATACGCTCACAACCGCACGCCGTGCAGAAACTCATGGCTCTTCCCCCCGGTTCCCTTTCCCAGGTAATTTTCCGTGAGCGCAGGAAAACTCTCCGTAAAGGCTATTTCACCTCGGAAGACCACGCCAGCAACCACTCCGGCGTCACGAAGTAACCGGCGGGTACCTCAGGTCGAGATAGGCGTCGGCGATGGCCGCGTCGATCGCGCCGGGCACCGGGACCACGCAGCTCGTGGCGTCCACGGCGCGGGTGGCTACCGCCTCCAGGCACCGCGCCTGCAGCGCGAACCCGAGGTCCATCGACTCGATGGAGTTCCCGAGCGGCCGCGGACCGGCCAGGTTGAACATGTGCCCGCGGGATATCACGTGGACGCGCCGGCCGTCGGCGAGCACCAGCGTCACCAGGTCATCCGCGTACTCCCGGACCTCCGCGACCGCGCCGGCCCCGATCAGGCCCGCGGCATCGATCTCCGCCGGGAAGTGCCCCGCGTTGGCCAGGATCACGCCGTCTCGCAGCAGCGGCAGGTCGGCGGCGGTCACCACGTTCCTGGCGCCCGTGACGGTGATGATCACGTCGGCCTCGGCCACGGCCACGTCGCGCGCCGGCGTGCTGAACCCGTCCAGGTGCGCCCTGAGCCTGGTGACGGGGTCGGTGTCGACGACCGACACCCGGGCGTATGCGCCGCGGAAGTTGGCCGCCACCCCCCGCCCGCACGCCCCGTACCCGAACACCGTGACCTGTTCCCCGTTGGTCGTGCGGTTCGTCAGCCGCAGGTAGGACTCCAGCGAGCTCTGCCCGACGGCGTGCTCGTTCTCGGCGAACTGCTTGATCGGGCTGTCGTTGATGACCAGGATCGGCAGCCGCAGCCGCCCGCGGAGCGGTTCGAGCCGCATCCGGCCCGAGGTGGTCTCCTCGGTCCCGCCGAGCAGCCCGTCGTACGGGCGGTCCAGGTACCTGGTGAACAGGTCCCCGCCGTTGTCGAGGATCAGGTCGGGCCGCGCCGCCAGCACCTCCTCGAGGTACGACGCGTGCAACGCGGCGTCCTTGGTCGGCTCCCCGATCACCGTGACGCCCTCGGCCCGCAGGTAACTCCACCGCGTCCGGCTGGGTGGTGTTGAGGTTCCCGGTCGAGACGAGCGCGGCCCCGCCGTCCCGCAGCGTCAGGAGCAGCGCCACGGTCTTGGCCTCCAGGTGGATCCCGGTGCCGATCGTCAGGCCCTCGAACGGCCGCGTCCGCCTGAACTCCGCCGCGATCCCCCGCAGCAGCCTGCAGTGCTCGCCGACCCACTCGATGCGCGTAGAAATCACAATCATTTTTATCCCGAACGGCGGTGGTTCGGGCCACTAGCTGCCCTAACCACCCGCGTGCAAGAGTAAGAAGCCTCACCCAACCCGAAGGAGCGCCGATGAAGACCAAGGCCGCTGTCGTCACCGAGCCGGGCAAGCGCATCGAGATCGAGGAGCTGGACCTGGAGGGCCCGGGGCCTGGCGAGCTCCTGATCCGCTACACCCACGCGGGCCTGTGCCACTCCGACCTGCACATCCTGCACGGTGACATCGACGCGCGGATGCCGATGGTGCTCGGCCACGAGGGCGCGGGAATCGTCGAGGAAGTCGGGCCCGGCGTGACCAGGGTGGCTCCCGGCGACCACGTGGTGTGCTCGTTCATCCCGAACTGCGGCACCTGCCGCTACTGCGCCACCGGGCGCCAGTCGATCTGCGACTGGGGCGCGACGATCCTGGAGGGCAGCCTGCCCGGCGGGCGGTTCCCGCTCACCGGGCCCGCCGGCGAGTACGGCACGATGTGCATGCTCGGCACCTTCAGCCAGTACGGGGTGATCCACCAGAACTCGGCGGTCAAGGTTGACGATGACCTGCCGCTCGACAAGGCCGTGCTGGTCGGCTGCGGCGTGCCGACCGGGTGGGGTTCCGCGGTGTACTCCGCGGGCGTCACGGCCGGCGACACGGTCGTGATCTTCGGCATCGGCGGCATCGGCATCAACGCGGTCCAGGGCGCGCGCTACGCGGGCGCGAAGAACGTCATCGCCGTCGACCCGCTGGAGAACAAGCGGGAGAAGGCGATGGAACTCGGCGCCACCCACGCGTTCGCCACCGCCGACGAGGCGCTGGCGGCGATCCCCGACCTGACCAGGGGCCAGGGTGCGGATTCGGCCATCCTGACCGTGGACGTGATGACGGCCGAGGTGATCGGGGCCGGGTTCAACGCGATCGGCAAGGGCGGCGTGGTGATCGTCACCGGGCTGGGCAAGCTGCTCGAGCCCACCATCCAGCTGCCGGGGACGATCCTGACCTTGTTCCGCAAGACCCTCAAGGGCAGCCTGTTCGGCGACTGCAACCCGACCTACGACATCCCGAAGATCCTCGGGCTGTACCAGGCCGGCGACCTCAAGCTGGACGAGATCATCACCAGGACCTACACCCTGGACCAGGTCAACGAGGGGTACGACGACCTGCTGGCCGGCAAGAACGTCCGCGGCGTCATCGTCCACGAGCACTGACCCTGGTGCGGGGCGCGGTCCTTCCCGGAGCTCTGAGTTATGTCGATACAGGTGGTGGGGCGCCAGCGCGAGCTTGAGCTGGTGCGGGCCGCGCTCGCGTCCGGCGCCCACATCCTGATCGAGGGACCGCCGGGCACGGGCAAGTCCACCCTGCTCAGGCAGGTCGCGGAGTCCAGGCACACCGAGTTCGTGCTGGTCGAGGGGAGCGCCGAGCTGACCCCGGCCCGCCTGATCGGGTCGTTCGACCCGGCGCTCGTGCTGGAACAGGGCTACCGGCCCGAGAACTTCTCCGACGGCCCGCTGGTCCGGGCGATGCGCGGCGGCGGGCTGCTGTACATCGAGGAGCTCAACCGGGTGCCCGAGGAGACGATCAACGTCCTGCTGACCGTGATGTCCGAGGGCGAGATCAACGTGCCGCGGCTCGGGCGCGTCCCCGCGGACCCGAGCTTCCGGCTGGTCGCGGCCATGAACCCGTACAACTCGGTCGGGACGTCGCGGCTGTCGACGGCGCTGTACGACCGGACCTGCCGGGTCTCGGTCGGCTACCAGGACGCCGAGACCGAGCGCCAGATCGTCCGGCTCTCCGCCGCGAGCGCCAAGCCGGGCCTGATCGCCGAGGCCGTGGACCTGGCCCGCGCCACCCGCGACCACCCTGACCTGCGCTCCGGTGCCTCGGTCCGGGGCGCCATCGACTACGCCCGGCTGGTCCCGGAGCTCGCCGGCCTGCGCGGCGTGCCCGACGGCGACTGGCAAGCCGGCCTGGACGCGGCCCTGACCACGCTGTCCGGGCGGGTGCGGCTGCACGAGTCGTGCCGGCGGTCGGCCGACGACGTCATCGAGGAGATCTTCCGGCGGAAGAGGGCCGCCGGACCGGACGGCGACGCGGCGGGAGGCGAAACCAGCCCGGGGGAATGACGAGCCCGCCGGCCGGTCCGCCGGCCGGCGGGCAGCACCAGCGGCCGTCGCCCAAGTCCGGACGGCGCGACGGCGCGACCACCGGGCGGCGCGAGCTAGGCCGTCACGCCCGCTTCGCCGAGCTCAGCCCCGAGGTCGGCGTGCTGGACGAGCAGGCCGCCCGCCAGGCCCTGGGGGAGGACCCGGCGACGTTCGAGCTGCTCGCGGCCATGACCATCGCGACCGACGAGCGGCTGCGGGAGGCCGCGATCCGGCTCGGCTCGGCGCTGGTGCTCGAGCGCGCCCGCGCCGGGCGGGCATCGATGCGGGGCGTATCGCGGCTGCGGTCCGCCCGCGGCGCCCTGGACGGCGACCTCGACATCGACGCCTCGGTCGAGGGCGTGTCGGCGGCCCGCACCGAGGCCCGGCCCGTCGCGCACGACGACCTGACCACGGTGCAGTGGGTCAGGCCCCGCACGGCGTTCGCGGTCGTGGTCGACCGGTCCGGCTCGATGAACGGCGGCAGGCTGGCGGCCGCCGCGACGGTCGCCGCCGCGTGCGCGCTGCGGTCCCCGGCCGAGCACGCCGTCCTGTCCTTCGCCGGGACCGTCGACGTCATCCGCCCCCTGGCCAGCGACATCCAGCCCGCGGCCGTCGCCGAGCGCCTGCTCCGCCTGCGAGGGCACGGCGTAACCAGGCTGGCCGCCGCGCTGCAGGCCGCGAGCGAGCAGCTGGCCCAGGCCCGGGCCCGCCGCCGGGTGGTCATCCTGCTGTCCGACTGCCGCAGCACCGACGAGGACGACACCGAGCAGACCGCCCGCAGCCTGCCGGAGCTGATCATCCTGGCCCCGGCCGACGATCACGACCAGGCCGCCCACCTAGCCGAAGTGACCGGCGCCCGCTGGGCCCCCCTAGCCCACCCGCTCGACGCCGCCGCGGTCCTGGACCGCCTGCTGGAGACCCCCGACGCCCCCGCCTTCACCGATCCACCCCGCGGCGCCCCCGCCTCCACCCATCCAGCCCGCCCCGGCGTCCACTCCACCGATCTGCCCCGCCCCGGCGTCCGATTCCACCGATCTGCCCCGCCCCGGCGTCCACTCCACCGATCTGCCCCGCCCCGGCGTCCACTCCACCGATCCGCCCCGCCCCGGCGCCGATTTCACCGACCCAACCCGCCGCGGGGCCTGGTAGTAATGAGAGCCTCTGCGGCGGAGGGAGCGAGCGATGTCGTCTCCGGCGGTCGAGGGGCCGTACTTTGACGAGCTGGCGGTCGGCCAGGAGTTCGCCGGCGCCCCTGGCCTCACGCTGACCACGGGGCTGGCCGCGGCTCACCGGGCCATCATCGGGGACCGGCTCGCGCTGGCCCTGGACGGCGAACTGTGCCGCGAGGTCACCGGCGGCGGCCTGATCGCCTCGCCCGCCCTGGTCTGGGACGTCGCGATCGGGCAGTCCACCGTCGTCACCCAGCACGCCAAGGCCAACCTGTTCTACCGCGGGCTGGCGTTCCGCCGCGTCCCGGTGCTCGGCGACACGCTGCGCACCGTGACGCAGGTGGTCGCGCTGCGGCAGAACCAGCCACGCGAGGGCCGCGCGCCGACCGGGCTGGCGGTCCTGCGGATCAGCACCGTGGACCAGGAATCCCGGCCGGTCCTGGACTTCTGGCGGTGCGCCATGCTGCCGCTGCGCGAGGCCAGCGGGCGGACCGGGCACGCCGACGAGCTGGACCCGGCCGTCCCGAAGGACGCGCCCGCAGGCCTGGGGGCACTGGTCGCCGGCTGGCGCCTGGACCGGTTCGCCGAGCGGTCCGCCGGGCCGCGCGCTGGCGCGTTGCGCGCAGGCCAGAGCTGGCCGGCGGTCGGCGGGGACGTGGTCTCCGCCGCGCCGGAACTGGCCCGGCTGACCCTCAACGTGGCGATAGTGCACCACGACTCCGCTGCGGCCGGCGGCCAGCACCTGGTCTACGGCGGGCACGCCATCGGCCTGGCGCTGGCTCAGGCCACCCGCTCGCTGCCCTCCATCGTCACCGTGGCGGCCTGGCACGGCTGCGACCACCTAGGCCCGGTGCACGAGGGCGACACGCTGCGCAGCACGATCTCCGTGGAGCAGGTCGATCCCCTGCCGGACGGGGGCGGCCTGGTCCACCTGCGCTCCCTGGTACGCGCCGACGCCCCTGGCGGGCTCGCGTCGCGCGCCGTCCTCGACTGGCGGTACGTGGCCGTAGTCGCCTGACTGGCTCGTTATCTACACTGCGACCATGTATCCAGGCACGTACGCCGCCGAGGCGCCGGACTCGATCGCGGCCGTGATGACCGGGACCGGCGAGACGCTCAGTTACGGTGAGCTCGACCGCCGTTCGGCTCAGCTGGCGCGCGTCCTGCGCGGGGCGGGCCTGCGCCCCGGTGACGTGGTGGCGCTGCTCACCGAGAACAACCTGCGGGCGTTCGAGGTTTACTGGGCCGCGCTGCGCTCGGGCCTGTACATCACCGCCGTCAACTACCACCTCAGGCCGGACGAGGTCGCGTACATCGTCAACGACTCAGGCGCGGCGGTGCTCGTCGTGTCCGCCGAGCAGGCGGCCACCGCCGAGGCGATCGCGGACCAGACCGCCGGGGTGAAGCTGCGGCTGGCCTTCGGCGGCCCGGTCGCCGGTTACGACAGCTACGAGGACACGATCGCGGCGGCGTCGGCGGAGCCGTTCGCCGACCAGCCGCACGGCGCCACGATGCTGTACTCCTCCGGCACCACCGGCCTGCCCAAGGGCGTCCGGCCGCCGCTGCCCGCCATCCAGGTATCCGAGCCGGGCGAATCCCTGGCCATGCTGGCGAGCATGTTCTTCGGCGTCAACCGAGACTGCGTATACCTGTCGCCAGGCCCGATCTACCACGCGGCGCCGCTGCGGTGGTGCGGCGCGATCCAGTCCCTCGGCGGCACCGTGGTCATGATGAAGCGGTTCGACGCCGAGCAGGCGCTGGCCGCCATCGAGCACCACCACGTCACGCACGCCCAGTTCGTGCCGACCATGTTCGTCCGGATGCTCCAGCTGCCGCCGGAGATCAGGGGCCGTTACGACGTCTCGAGCCTGCGAGTCGCCATCCACGCCGCCGCCCCGTGCCCGGTCGAGGTCAAGCAGAAGATGATCGACTGGTGGGGACCCGTCCTGGTGGAGTACTACGCGGGCACCGAAGGCAACGGCATGACCGCCGTCGACAGCGCGACCTGGCTGACCAGGCCGGGCACCGTGGGCCGGGCCATCTTCGGCGGCGTGCGAATCTGCGCCGAGGACGGGACCGAACTGGCCGCGGGCCAGACCGGCGGTGTCTACTTCGAGCGCGACGAGGTCCCGTTCGCCTACCACAACGACCCGGACAAGACCCTCGCGTCCCAGCACCCCGAGCACCCGGCCTGGACCACCCTCGGCGACATCGGCCACCTCGACGAGGACGGCTTCCTGTTCCTGACCGACCGCAGCGCCTTCACCATCATCTCCGGCGGCGTCAACATCTACCCGCAGGAGACCGAGAACGTCCTTGCGCTCCACCCGGCCGTCTACGACGTCGCGGTGATCGGCGTTCCCGACCCGGAGATGGGCGAGTCGGTCGCCGCCTTCGTGCAGCCCGCCCCCGGCGCCGTGCCCGGACCGGAGCTCGAGCAGGAGATCATCGCGTTCGTCAAGTCGAAGATCGCCGGCTTCAAGGCGCCCAGGTCCGTGCGCTTCGTGGATCACCTGCCGCGCAGCGAGGCGGGCAAGCTGATGAAGACGGAGCTCAAGGCCAGGTACGCGCAGGCCTGAGATGAACGCGGACGGGAGCCAGGCCGGTTGACGGCCGAGATCGGCGACATCGCCACGCTCGAGCTGACCAGGTACATCAGGCCGGGCGACACCGTGGCTTGGGGCCAGGCCTGCGCCGAGCCGCTCACCCTGACCCGCGCCCTGGCCGACCAGCGCCAGGAACTGGGCGGGGTCCGGTGCTTCGCCGGGATCTCCAGCTCGGCCGCCGTCCGCCCGGAGCACTGCGACTACCTGTCCTTTGCCTCCTACACCGCCGCCGGCGCCAACCGTGCCCTGCGGGCGGCGGGCCTGCTGGACATCCTCCCCTGCCACTACTCAGACCTGCCCCGGATCCTGAGCGACGGCCCGCTCCGCGCGGACGTGCTGTTCCTGTCCCTGCCGCCCGCCGGGCCCGACGGCAGGTTCGGGCTGGGCCTCGGGGCCGACTACGTGGCCGCGCTGATCGGCGGGGGCGCCCGGGTGATCGCCGAGGTCAACGATCAGGTCCCGGACGTCGGCTGCGACCGCAGGCTGAGCCGCGGCGAGATCGACGTGATCGTGTACACCTCGCGGCCGCCGGCGGAGTACCCCGCGGCCCCGGCCAGGCCAGCCGAGGCGGCCATCGCCGCCCACATCGCCGGCCTCGTGCCTGACGGCGCGACCATCCAGGTCGGCCTTGGCAGCATGCCGTCGGCCGTGGCGCGCCGCCTGCGGGATCATCGCGACCTGGGCGTCCACTCCGGGATGATCACCGACGCGATCGCCGAACTCATCGAGGCCGGCGTCGTCACCGGGGCGCGCAAGACCCTCGACCGGGGCCTGGCCGTGACCGGCTTCCTGATGGGCACCAGGACCCTGATCGCCCGGGCCGCCGCGGACCGGACGATCCAGTTGCGCGACACCCGGTACACCCACGACCAGGCGGTACTCGCCGCGCAGCACGCCCTGGTGGCCATCAACTCGGCCACCGAGGTCGACCTGACCGGCCAGGCCAACCTCGAGACCGCCGCGGGCCGGTACGTCGGTGCCGTCGGCGGAGCCGCCGATTTCCTGCGCGGCGCCGCCCAGTCGCCGGGCGGGCTGCCGGTGATCGCGCTGCCCTCGACGGCCGGGACGGCCAGCCGCATCGTGGCCACCCTGAGCGGCCCGGCCACCCTGGCCCGGGCCGACGCGGGCGTGATCGTGACCGAGCACGGCGTCGCCGACCTGCGCGGGCTGACCCTGGACCAGCGGCGCGAGCGGATGCTCGCGATCGCCCACCCTGACCACACGCGGGCCCTGGCGGCCGCGGCCGACGAGACAGTGGAGGACCGACCATGACCATGCGACGCGCGGCGATCGTTGCGCCCATGCGGACCCCGGTGGGCACGTTCGGCGGAGCCCTCCGCGACGTACCCGTCGAGGACCTGGCGGCCACGGCCATCAGGGCGGTGCTCGAGCGCACCGGCCTTGACCCCGGGCTCGTCGAGGACGTCGTCTTCGCCCAGTCGTACGCCAACGCCGAGACGCCCTGCCTCGGACGGTGGGCGGCCCTGCAGGCGGACCTCCCGGTCGGCGTGCCGGGACTGCAGATCGACCGGCGCTGCGGCGGGGGGCTCCAGGCGATCGTCACCGCGGCCATGATGGTGCAGACCGGCGCCGCCGACGTCGTGCTGGCGGGCGGGGCCGAGAGCATGAGCAACGCCGAGCACTACACGACCGCCGTCCGCTGGGGAGCCAAGTCGGGCAACCAGGTTCTCTACGACCGCCTGGACCGGGGGCGGGAACGTTCGCAGCCGGAATGGCGGTTCGGCAAGATCTCCGGGATGATCGAGACCGCGGAGAACCTCGCCGCCCGGTACGGCATCACCAGGGACGAGGCGGACGCCTACGCCGCGCGCAGCCACCAGCGAGCCGCGCAGGCGTGGGCGGCGGGGCGGTTCGACGACGAGGTGGTCCCGGTCCAGGTCCCGCAGCGGCGCGGCGAGCCGGTCACCGTCAGCCGGGACGAGGGCGTGCGGCCGGACTCGACCCCCGAGACCCTGGCCAAGCTGCGCGCGATCACGCCGGGCGGCACGGTCACCGCCGGCAACGCCAGCCAGCAGAACGACGCCGCCGCCGCGTGCCTGGTCGTGGCCGAGGACCGGCTCGCCGCGCTCGGCCTGGAGCCGCTCGGCTACCTGGTCGGCTGGGCGGCGGCCGGCTGCGACCCCGCCGTCATGGGCATCGGCCCGGTACCCGCCGTGGCCAAGCTCTTCGCCCGTACGGGCCTGGACTTCGGCGCCATCGACCTGGTCGAGCTGAATGAGGCGTTCGCCGTCCAGGTCCTCGCGGTTCTGGCTGGGTGGGAGTGGAACGAGCCGGACAAGCTCAACGTCAACGGATCAGGCATCTCGCTCGGCCACCCGATCGGCGCGACCGGAGCGCGGATGCTCGCGACCGGCCTGCGCGAGCTGCACCGGCGAAACGGTCGCTACCTCCTGGAGACCATGTGCGTGGGCGGCGGCCAGGGCGTCGCGGCCGTATTCGAGGCCGCCTGAACGCAGCTGCCCACCAGTACGGTCCCAATTTGGGCCCCCGCCGATCCCCCCATGAGCAGGGCTCTAGCTGTACCATCACGCCCATGAACCCACTGTCGGGCGTAATCGGCGAAGCATGGCAGATGTACAAGGCCCAATGGAAGCATCTTCTTGCCATCGCATTCGTCATCTACCTGGGCGCCGCGATCATCTCCGCCATCCTCGGACTGCTGGGCAGACCCGGCCTCTACCTGGCCCTGCTGGTGAGCATCCTCGCGCTCTTCCTGCTGCAGGCGACCCTGGTCAAGGCGGTGCAGGACATCCGAGACGGCCGCGCGGACCTGTCGATCAGCGAGACCGTGAACCAGGCGACGCCGTTCCTCCCTCGTGTCATCGGGGCCGGGCTCCTGGCCGCCCTCGCGATCGGCATCGGCTTTGCCCTGATCATCGTCCCCGGCCTGATCCTGATCACGTTCTGGGCGGTGTTCGTCCCGGTCATCGTGATCGAGGGCTCCGGTGCGCTGGCCTCCTTCGGGCGTAGCCGCGAACTGGTCCGCGGGCGCGCCTGGAACGTGTTCGGCACGCTGTTCCTGTTGTGGCTCATCCTGTTCGTCGTCGAAATCGTCCTCGGCATAGTCTTCGCGTTCGTGCCGTATTCGGTCCGCACCGGTCTGGCCTCGGTGATCTCGGGCACCCTCATCGCCCCGTTCATCGCGCTCGTCGTGACCCTGATGTACTACCGGCTCTCCAGCACCATGGCGCCCGCGGGCGGCGCCCCTTACGGCGGCTACCAGCAGCAGCAGCCGCAGGGCGGGGGCTTCGCCGGCTACGGCCAGCAGCCCCCGGCCGGCGGTTACGGCCAGCAGCCCCAGGAGCAGGGTTACGGCGGCTACGGCCAGCAGCCTCAGGGCGGCTACGGCCAGCAGCCCCCGGCCGGCGGTTACGGCCAGCAGCCCCCGGCCGGCGGTTACGGCCAGCAGCCCGCGGCCAGCGGTTACGGCCAGCAGCCGCAGGACCAGGGTTACGGCGGCTACCAGCAGCCGCAGCCGCCTCAAGGCGGATACGGCAGCTACCAGCAGCCGCCCCAGGGCGGTGGTGGTTACGGGTCCCAGCCGGGCCAAGGTCCGCAGGACCCGGGTTACGGGAACTACCCGCCCACCCAGGCGGGCTACCAGCCGCCCGCGCCGGGCGCCGGCTGGGGTGGCGGGGACCAGCCCACCCAGATGGCCGGCGGCTACGGGTCCCAGCCGCCGCAGCCGGGCGGCGGGGGCTACCAGCAGCCGCCCCAGGGCAGCGGTTACGGCAGCTATGGCCAGCAGCCCCAGGACCAGGGCTCCCAGCAGCAGCCACCGGACCAGGAGCCTCCGCAGCAGGGCGGCGGGGGCTACGTGAGCCAGGAGCCGCCGACCAGGCAAGCTCCCCGGTACATTCCGCCCCAGGACGACGACAGTAGGTAAACAGCACTAAAGCCGCATGCCGCGCCGACCCGGGTCGGCGCGGCATTCCGGTAAAATCGCCAGGTGCCTGACCAAGGGGATCCCCCTACCCGATTCGACGCCTCGCGCCCGCACGTCGCGCGCGTGTACGACTACCTGCTGGGCGGCAAGGACAACTTCGCGGCCGACCGGGCGGTCGGCGATCAGATGATCGCGTCGCTGCCCGCCGTCCAGGTGGGGGTGCGGGCCCAGCGCGACGTGCTCGGCCGCGTGGTCCGCTACCTAGTCGGCGAGGCTGGCCTGCGCCAGCTCCTCGACATCGGCTCGGGCCTGCCGACCGCCGAGAACGTGCACGAGATCGCCCAGCACGTCGAGCCGTCGACCCGCGTCGTGTACCTCGACCACGATCCGATCGTGCTGTCCCACGCCCAGGCGCTGCTCGCCGACGACAAGTCGACGTTCGTCGTCGAGGGTGACCTGCGCGACCCGGCGGGCATCCTGGCTAACCGCGACGTGTGCGAGCTCCTGGCCTGGGACCAGCCCATCGGCCTGCTGATGTGCGGCATCCTGCACTACGTCCTGGACGAGGAGAACCCGGCCGATATCGTCGCGAAGCTGTACAGCGCGCTTCCGCACGGCAGCTACGTGTTCATCCACCACCTGCTGCGACTCGACGACCCGGCCTCCGCCACCCTGCAGGAGCAGATGCGCAAGGGCGTCGGGCGGGCGCAGTTCCGGACGATGGACGAGGTCAGCGTCCTGTTCGACGGGCTGGAGCTCGTCGAACCCGGGCTGGTCCTCGTCCCCGACTGGCGCCCTGATCCCGGCACCCCGGGCGTCGGCCACCACCCGGTCCTGCAGATGGCCTGCGCGGGGGTCGCACGCAAGCCGTAGGTCATGCCACCGCCGTTCGGGCCAAAGACCAGCTTCAGCGGCGCGGACGGTCGCCTTTTTAGTGGGCCAGAGCCATCTGGAATAGCCTGACGACGACCAGTACCATCGCGATGGCCAGGTAGGACCGCAGGACGGTCAGGCCGACCTTGCGGCCCTTCGACATGACCGGCTTGGACAGCACCGCCAGCGCCGGCATCCGCCAGTTGTCCCGGCCGGCGCGGTCGATCGGGACGCCGCCCACCGACCGGCGCGCCCGGGTCAGCACCCAGGCGCCCAGCACCGCCGAGGCGGCCCCGCACACGCAGATGATCTCGATGATCTGCCGCGCGGTGATGTTCGGGAACAGCACCGAGGCGGTCAGCACCACCGATAGCGCGACCAGGAGCGCGACCACGGTCGCGGCGAACATGGTCGTCTTGCGGCCGTTGACCCACGGGCCGAGCACCGCACGGTCGTTGCACAGCAGCAGCAGGTACACCGTGGCGCTGGGCAGCAGGACGCCAGCCAGGGCCTGAACGCCCTCGGTCAGCAGCCCGAGCGGGCTGCCGGGGATCAGCACGATGGCCGCGGCGCCGGCGATCAGCGCGGCGTAGATGGCGTAGAACCCCTTGGCCTGCCGGAACCCGCGATGCAGCGAGTGCTTGAGGCCGAGCACGTCGCCGATCGCGTAAGCGCTGGACAGCGAGACCGCGAACGCCCCGATGATGGAGGCGTCGAGCAGCGCGACCGCGAACACCACCCCGGCGGCACGACCCGCGTAGGCCGCGATGCCGTGGGCGAGCCCGGCGGAGTCGGTGAAGTTGCCCGCCCCCTTGGTCCCGGCGAACGCGGCGGAGGTCGCGCCGATTACGGCCGCGGCCCCGACCACCACGATCACGATGCCGATCCACAGGTCGGCCTTCTCGTAGCGCATGAAACGCGGCGTGATCCGCTTGTCGATCACGTAGGACTGCTGGAAGAACAACTGCCACGGCGCGACCGTGGTGCCGACGATCCCGATGATCAGCAGCATGACCGTGGCCATCTGTCCCGAGCCGCCGGGCAGCCCGGGCACCACGAAGCCGCGCGCCACCTGCCCGACGTTCGGGTGGGTGAGCAGGGCCAGCGGGATCAGCAGCAGGGACCCGGCGCAGAACGTCATCGCGATCCGCTCGAACCGGCGGAAGCTGCCGGTGAACGCGGCCGCGATGATCACGGCGGCGGCGAGCACGACCGCGAGCAGCTTGGGTACGCCCAGGTAGCCTGCCGCGAGGGTGATCCCGATGAATTCGGTCACGATGGTCAGCGCGTTCAGGATGAACAGGTCGATGACCGAGAACGCGCCCCAGAACTTGCCGAAGCGCTCCAGGATCAGCCGGGCGTGCCCCACGCCGGTGACGGCGCCGAGCCGGAGCACCATCTCCTGGTTCACGTACAGCACGGGGACCAGGAGCAGCAGGGTCCACAGCAGCCGGGTGCCGTAGTTCTGCCCCGCCTGCCCGTAGGTGGAGAACGCGCCCGCGTCGTTGTCCCCGCACATCACGATCAGCCCGGGGCCCACGATGGCCAGCAGCGTCTTGAGCTTGGCGGACAGGCCGACACGCGGAGCGAAGTCGTCGGCTGGGATCGTGCCCAGCGCACCGCGGATATCGCCGACGTGCGCGTCGTCGAGGACGGCAGTGCGGGGAGCGGTACGAGTGATGGTGGCCATGGTGAACACCCCTTTCACGTCATCAAGTTCTGACGGGATCGGGGGCACACGCCTGCAGACCCTGGTGGCGGTGCTACCAGGCGGGCATCAGACATGACCTGCCGCACTCAAGCCTGGTGGCCGTGAGCTCGGTCAGGTCAGTTCAGCAAAACCCTGGGCTGCGCCTTCAGGAATAGGCACGTGGGCGTGCGCCCGGACAGAATTGGGAGAGCGGCGAGATGGGCCAACTTCGGCCCGGACTATCAGAGTCCATCGCGTGCCTCCCTTCTGTCGCGACGCACGGGGGCGCCAGGTCGCGCGTGCCGTTACGGCACTCTCCACGTGACACACGAGGTGAAACACGGGCCGGGCGCGGGATAATCCTGGCCGTACATGTTTCGTACGAGCTCCCCAAGAATGCCTGCCAGCGGACTGGGGTGTCAACTTGGCGGCGTGTCGCCCGGTCGATTTCAGTTACTAACTCCCGGGAAGGGGTTGTAGTTCGGTGGTCCCCACAGGGACATCGTCACCGTCTGCGGACCTTCCACGTACTTGTGCCCGTTGTAGATGGGCGGGCGCTTCCCCGGGTAGAGCATGGTGACGTTCGTGTACCGCTGCGTCCCCGGCTGGCCGAGCAGCGCCGTGCTGCCCCAGAAGATGACGTCCACGGGGTAGGCGTGGAAGTGGCCTGCCGCGCAGTACGGGATGCAGTCGTTCTCCTCCTGCGTTCCGACGGCGCTGGCCAGGTTCGGCCCCCAGCTCGTCCACGACAGCTTGGTGAGGTAATCGTTCGCGTCCGCGCAGGCCAGGATGAAGCCCGAGGGGCGGACCTGCGCCTTGCCCAGGCAGTTGAGCACCACGATGCGTTCGGAGTAAGGCTGGCTCGCGCTGGTGACCGTCCGCGCCGACGCGTGCGCGGCGGAGGTTACCGCGCCGAGGCCCAGGCCGAGGGCCAGGCCCAGGGCCGGAACCGTGACGGCCCCAACGGCCAGTGAAAGACGTCCACGCTTCATGAGCCCTCCCGGTTACCTGCGGCGGTCGTTACCCGCTGTCATCCCCTTTAGACGCGGGACGCACGCACCAGGTTGCCAGCTGTCACGGGCTAACCGGAACCCCCAGGCCAGGCAGCACCTGGGCCGAGGGCATCGCCGCCAGCAGCCGCCCGGGAAGCCTGAGCTTCGAGCCCCGGATACCCGACCCGATCACCGCCGACGGCAGCTTCGCCACCGCCTCGTCCACCAGCACCGGCCAGTCCGCCGGCAGCCCGACCGGCGTAATCCCCCCGTACTCCATCCCCGAAGCCGCCGTCACCGCCTCCACCGGCGCGAACGACGCCTTCCTGGCGTCCAGGTGCCGACGCACCAGCCCGTTAACATCCGCCCGCGTCGTCGCGGCGACCATGCAAGCCGCGTACGTGCTCACCTCGCCGCGCCGCCCTAGGACCACCACGCAGTTAGCCGATTCCGTCAGCGAGACCCCGTACCTTTCACAGAACGCGGCCGTATCCGCGAGCGCCGGGTCAATCTCCGCCACCTCGACCTCATCCGCCCCAGCCCAGCCGCGCAACGCAGCCGCGACGGGCTCCGCCAGCAAGTCAACCCGCGACAACGCAGGCTGAAACGACAGCACAGTACTCATCCCGCCATCCAACCACCCTCAGCGGAATCCCCGACGCCCCACCCGTCACGCCTCCCGTGACCACGAAGACTTGTTAGTCTCCCCAGACTAAAAACCCTTCGCGATCATGAACCCGGCAGCGGAAGCCCCCCCGATCCTCGCCCCCGGCGTCCCACCCGTCACGCCTCCGGTTATCGCGAAGACTTCTGTCCCCATTTCGGGGCTAAAAGTCTTCGCGATCATGAACCCGGCAGCGGAAGCCCCCCCCGATCCTCGCCCCCGACGTCCCACTCATCACACTCGTCACATCCGTCACACCTCCGGTGAAGTCTGTCTTCCCAGCCGCCGCAGCGGAAGGCTCCGGAGCCGAAAACTGTTACGTAATGGGAGCCGATCCGGTTTACCCTTCCCCTGCCATGGAGTCGCGATCCTTGATGTCTCCGCGTGTTGACCGCGCTCAGCGTGCTGAGCGTACGCGGGCGCGGCTCGTCGAGGCGCGGGCGGCCCGTCGGGCGGCGATGCCGCCGATCAAGTACCCGCCCGAGCTTCCCGTCAGCCAGCGCAGGGACGAGATCGCGGCGGCCATCCGCGACCACCAGGTGGTGATCATCGCGGGGGAGACCGGCTCGGGCAAGACGACCCAGATCCCCAAGATCTGCCTGGAGCTCGGCCGCGGCGTCACCGGGCAGATCGGGCACACCCAGCCCCGCCGGCTGGCCGCCAGGACGGTCGCCGAGCGGATCGCCGAGGAACTGGGCAGCCCGCTCGGCGAGACCGTCGGCTACAAGGTCCGGTTCACCGACCGGTCCGTCGACGACACCCTGGTCAAGCTGATGACCGACGGCATCCTGCTGGCCGAGCTCGGGCGCGACAAGCGGCTCAGCCGCTACGACACGCTGATCATTGACGAGGCGCACGAGCGCAGCCTGAACATCGACTTCATCCTCGGCTATCTCAGGCAGCTGCTCCCTGCGCGCCCGGACCTCAAGGTGATCATCACGTCGGCCACCATCGACCCGGAGCGCTTCGCAAAAGCCTTCGGCGACGCCCCGGTGGTCGAGGTCTCCGGGCGGACCTACCCCGTCGAGGTCCGCTACCGGCCGATCGAAACCCGCCAGACAGAAGAAGGCGACCAGGCCCAGGCCATCGGCGACGCGATCGACGAGCTGTCCAAGGCCGGGCCGGGCGACATTCTGGTGTTCCTGTCGGGCGAGCGCGAGATCCGCGACACCGCGGACGCGCTCGCCGGGCGCGACCGGCTCGAGGTGCTCCCGCTGTACTCCCGGCTGTCCACGGCCGACCAGCACAAGGTGTTCCAGCGGCGAGCGCCAGGCGCAGTCCTCCGCGTCGTGCTCGCCACCAACGTGGCCGAAACCTCGCTCACCGTCCCCGGCATCAAGTACGTCATCGACCCGGGCACCGCCCGCATCTCCAGGTACAGCCATCGCACCAAGGTGCAGCGGCTGCCGATCGAGCCGATCTCGCAAGCGTCTGCCAACCAGCGCAAGGGCCGCTGCGGCCGGACGGCGGACGGAATCTGCATCAGGCTCTACTCCGAGGCGGACTTCGAGAACCGCCCCGAGTTCACCGAGCCCGAGATCCTGCGCACCAACCTGGCCTCGGTCATCTTGCAGATGGCCGCGATCGGCCTGGGCGACGTGCCGGCGTTCCCCTTCATCGACCCGCCCGACGCCCGCAACATCGCCGACGGGCTGACCCTGCTGGCCGAGCTGAACGCGTTCTCCGACGGCCACATCACCGGGCTGGGCCGCAGGCTGGCCAGGCTGCCGGTGGACCCGCGGATCGGCCGGATGATCCTCGAGGCCGACCGCAACGGATGCGTCCGCGAGGTCCTGGTCATCGCCTCGGCGCTGTCCATCATCGATCCGCGCGAGCGCCCCACCGAGGCGCAGCAGGCCGCGGACGACAAGCACCGCAGGTTCGCCGACCCCGACTCGGACTTCACCGCCTTCCTGAACCTGTGGGAATACCTGGCCGAGCGGCAGCGCGAGTTGTCCTCCTCGGCGTTCCGCCGCCTGTGCCGGGCCGACTACCTCAATTACCTGCGGGTCCGTGAATGGCAGGACCTGCACGGGCAATTGCAAAGGCTGGCTGGCGACCTCGGTGTGAACGTCAATTCCTCTTCATCCGAACGACCCGTGGTGCACCTCTCGCTCCTGGCCGGGCTCCTCTCGCAGATCGGCATGAAGACGGAGCCTGCCCGTCCCGCGGCGGCAGCGCGAGGGGACGCCGGCCCCGGTGCGGGCGCGGCCAGGCGCAGGCCCCGGGCCGAGTACCTCGGCGCCCGTAACGCCAGGTTCGCGATCTTTCCCGGGTCGAGCCTGGCCAGGGAGGCGCCGGACTGGATCGTGGCCGCCGAGCTGGTGGAGACGTCCAGGCTCTGGGCGCGGACGGCGGCGCGCATCGAGCCGGAATGGGTGGAGCCGCTGGCCGCACACCTGGTCAAGCGCAGCTACAGCGAGCCGCACTGGGAGCGCAAGCGCGGCTCGGCCGTCGCGCTGGAGAAGGTCACCCTGTACGGCGTTCCGCTGGTGACGGACCGCCCGGTCGCCTACGGGCGCATCGACCCGCCCGCGGCACGCGAGCTGTTCATCAGGCACGCTCTGGTCGAGGGGGACTGGCAGACCAATCACCGGTTCTTCGCCGAGAACCGGCGGCTGCTGGCCGAGGCCGAGGAGCTCGAGCACCGCGTCCGCCGCCGAGGCCTGGTGGTCGGCGAGGACGAGCTGTTCGCGTTCTACGACGCGCGGATCCCGGCCGACGTGGTCTCCGCCGCGCACTTCGACACCTGGTGGAAGCAGGCCCGCCGGGCCGATCCCGGCCTGCTCACGCCTCTGCCCGCGGACCTGCTCAGCGACGACGCAGCGCAGGTCAGCACGGACTCCTACCCGGACATCTGGACGTCGGAGTCCTCGGCGCTGAAGGCGCTGCCCCTGTCGTACGCGTTCGAGCCAGGCTCGCAGGCCGACGGCGTGACCGTGGACGTCCCGCTGAGCCGGCTCAACCAGCTGGATCCCGCCGAATTCTCCTGGCAGGTGCCCGGGCTGCGGCAGGAGCTGATCACCGAGATGATCAGGTCGCTGCCCAAGTCGCTGCGGCGCGACCTGGTGCCCGCACCCGACGTGGCCCGCGAGGTCCTGGCCCGCCTGGGGGAGCCGTCCGGTGACCTGCGCGACGCGGTCGCGCGCGAGCTGCGGTCGCTGCGCGGCGTCACCGTCCCGCGCGACGCCTGGGACCTGGCCAAGCTGCCGGCGCACCTGCGGATCACCGTCCGGGTCACCGAAGGCGACCGCGTTCTGGCCGAGGGCAAGGACGTCGCCGAACTCCAGCGCGAGCTCCGGCCGCGGCTGCGGGCGGTGCTGTCCAAGGCGGCGGCCGGGATCACCCGTACGGGCCTGACGTCGTGGAACTTCGGCGCGCTGCCCGCGGTGTTCCGCGAGGGGACGATCGTCGCCTACCCGGCCCTGGCCGACGCGGGCCATGCGGTCGATGTGCGACTGTTCGAGACCGAAGCCGCGGCCAGCGCCGCCATGTGGGCCGGGACCCGCCGGCTGATCCTGCTCGGCGCGCCCTCACCGGTCAAGTCCATCGCGGGCCGCCTGTCCACGCCGGCCAAGCTGGCTCTCAGCCACAACCCGCACGGCAGCGTCGCGGTGATGTTCGCCGACTGCGTCAGCTGCGCCGCCGACTTCCTGATGGCCGAGGCCGGCGGCCCGGCCCGGGATGCCGACGGCTTCAACCGGCTGTCCGCCGCGGTGCGATCACGCCTGCACGAGGTGACCGCCGAGGTCGTCACGCAGGTCGAGTCGGCCCTCCGGGTGGCGCACGCCGTCGAGACCCGCCTCGGTGACCTGAAGGCCGATGCGGTCCAGCCCGCCGTCGCCGACATGTGCGCTCAGCTGTCGGGGCTGATCTACCCGGGGTTCGTGACCGCCACCGGGTACCGCAGGCTGCCGCAGCTGACCCGTTACCTGCGGGGGATCGAGCGCCGGCTGGACAAGCTGCCGGAGAACCCGGCCCGGGACACCGCCAACATGGCGGTCGCCCAGCGCGCGGAGCAGGCCTACCGGCAGGCGGTCGCGGACCTGCCCCTCGAGCGGCGGACCGATCCGCAGGTGACCGACATGCGCTGGATGCTCGAGGAACTCCGGGTCAGCCTCTTCGCCCAGACCCTGGGGACGCTCGCGCCGGTCTCGGAGAATCGCATCCTGGCCGCCCTGGACCGCCTCAGTTCGTAGCAACGGGCTGGTGTCATAGGCCCGAGTTAGGCTGCCTTTCATGAGCGAACCGAGGTACACCATCAAGGCGCTCGAGGAGTCGACCTGGGCGGCGTTCGCCGCGCTGGTGGAGCGGAACAACGGTATCTTCGGCGGCTGCTGGTGCATGGGTTTCCACCCCGATGAGCCTGAAGGCGCAGCGCAGAAACGCGCCGCCAAGGAACAGCGCGTCCGCGAGGGCCACGCTCACGCCGCGCTCGTGTTCGAGGGGGAGGACTGCGTCGGCTGGTGCCAGTTCGGCGCACCCGACGAGGTGCCGAGGATCAAGAGCCGGGCGGCGTACGAAAAGGGCCTGACTATCCCGCCGGACTGGCGGATCGCGTGCTGCTACGTCGGTAAGGGGCACCGCCGGCAGGGCGTGGCCACCGCGGCGCTGGCTGGCGCGCTCGATCTCATCGCGGGCCTGGGCGGGGGGAGCGTCGAGGGGTATCCGGAAGCTGCCGGCTCGGTGCCCGCTGGCTTCTTGTTCAATGGCGCTTTGTCGACCTACGAGCAGCTCGGGTTCACCCGTGACCGCCAGATCGGCAAGCACCGCTGGGTCATGACCAGGGTCGTCGAGCCGAGTCGTTAACCCGCCGCATCGCGTCCGCCGATCCATATCGAGATGTGGGCCGGTTCCGGCCAGGCTCACCACGGCGACCACCCAGGCCAGCACCGCCAGGCGCGGCTTCATCCTGGCTCGATCACCGCCCGCGCGCGCGGTCATCACGTCTCCTCGATCTGCTGGCCTCGCTCCAGTCCCGGTCAGGAACCGGTACCCCGAACGCTACCCAGCTAGCGTTCCGGGAACGTTACCGCTCGGCCGGAACCGGCCCACTCCATACCGCGTGTCGTAACCGGACTATGGACTACATCAAATGCTACGTTCCTTATTAAGTATCACTTGATCTACCGCGCGGCCGGGAGGACCGCGGGAAGGCAGGAACCGTGACCGGAGAACCTCCCGTGCGGCGGCGTCTCGTCGGAGGCGCGCTGCGCCGGTACAGGGAGAACGTGGGTTACTCGCTCGAGGACGCGGCCCGCATCCTCGAATGCGATCGCTCGAAGATCAGCAGGATCGAGACCGGCCAGCGCGGGATCAGGCCCAAGGAGCTGCGCGAGCTGATGGCGGAGTACGGGGTTCCGGCCAGCGAGCAGCTCGCCCTCATGGCTATCGCCAGCCGGGGCGGCCAGCACAGCTGGTGGCACCCCTACGCGGGGGTCTGGTCCGACGCGTACCTGGACTACGTGATCATGGAGTCGGCGGCCTCCGAGATCATGGCATACGAGGCCCAGCTCGTCCCGGACCTGCTCCAGACCGACGACTACGCCAGGGCCATCGCCGCCGCCGAGCCCGGCTACCAGATGGATCAGCAAGAAGACGCTGCCGCCGCCAAGGCGGTCCGTCGGCAGGTCGTACTGGGCGGCAGCACGCCGGCCCGGCTGGGCGTGATCCTCGGCGAGGGCGCGCTGCATCAGGCGGTGGGCGGTCCGGACGTGCTCGCCGGGCAGATCACCCATCTGGTCAAGCTGGCCGCTGACTACCCGGCCGTCACGATCCAGGTGCTGCCCTTCTCGGCCGGCGCGCACGCCGCGGCGGGCAGCGGCTCGCTCGCCATCCTGAGATTTCCCGACGCACCCAGCCTGGGCGTCGTCTACCTGGAGGCGCTGTCCGGCGGTGTCTACCTGGAGGATCAGGCCGACGTCGCCCGTTACGTCCGGGCCTTCGCCCTACTGCGCGCGGCCGCCCTCAGCCCGGCCGACAGCGCGCACCTGCTACGGAACCTGAGCCCGTGAGACCCCGATCGAACTCCCCGCCATCGTTGGCTCCGGCCACCATGGCGCGCAGGTCAGCGGAGCAGGTACTCCCAGCCTTCCCGCCACGCGAAATCCTGCTCGGCGAGGTCCTCCAGCGGGGCCCCGCCGATGAAGTGATCGAGGCCCCACCGGGTAGCCACGTGTCCGATGAGCAGGACGCGCTGCCCCTCCCAGCGCAGGGGCAGGTCGCCCAGGAACCGGCCGACGCGCGCCACGGCCTGCCGCCAGCTCTCCCCGCCCGGATACGGCAGGTCCAGGTGCTCGCTCCGCCCGGCGTGCAGCTTGGCGGCCGGCATGCCGTTACGTTGCCCGTAGTCGCATTCGCGCAGGCGCCAGTCGTAGAGCACCGGAATCGCGGACCCGGCGAAGGCCAGGGATGCGGTCTCGGTTGCGCGCGCCAGGTCAGAGCTGAACACCGCCGCGATCCGGTCGTCGGCCCGCCGCTGCCCTAGCTGGCGCGCCTGGACCCGACCTTGTTCCGAGAGCCGCCCGGGCA
Source organism: uncultured Actinomycetes bacterium (assembly GCA_963795795.1). GTDB lineage: Bacteria > Actinomycetota > Actinomycetes > Streptosporangiales > Streptosporangiaceae > Palsa-504. Next base: position 46,878 of record CAWCJS010000027.1, read on the forward strand.
GCCAGCCGGTCGCGCGCCCGCGCTCGTTATCCTCGGTCGTGGAATGGGTCTCGAAGACCAGCTGGATCGCCATCTGCCCAGCCTACGAGCGCGGCACCGAACCGTGAGACCGTGAGCGGGGCTAGGGCCTAACGTGACGATTCCGGCACGCGGCTCCCCGGGTGGCGCAGCTGCTGCGTGACAGCCGCGAGCTTGTCGACGATGTCCTGGATGTCCTGCAGGGGCTTCTGGGACCGGGGAGACCGTGCCAACCCGCCGCCGTAGCCAGCGGTGCCGTCAGGGCGGCTGGCGTCATCCTGCCCTGGCGGGCATGGCGGGTGGGCGTCTTGGACGCTGTGGCCGGGATTCATGCGGGAGGTCTCCTGGAGGGAAATACTGAGTAGCGGGAAACGCACCAACGCGGATCGACGTAGTTTCTCGTCTGGTGAGGATTGCGGTGAGTACCGCGTTTTAGTGCAGGGACCATGGTAAAGGGTTTTCCTCATCATGTCACGTACGCGGTCCCCCGCGTGTCGCATTTACTTCTGCGCCCCGTGCGTGCCGCTCCCGTCCGCGGCCACTCCGCTCCGCCTGGCGGCCTAGCTGGGACGACGGGGGGCAGCGTCAGTGGCGCTACGCCAATTCGTGATGACGCTCAGGCAGCGCGATCGATTGCGTGCAAGGCATTCGTTTACGCGCTGTACATGCACTTGCAAATGCAATCTTAATCGGCGGAAAGCCCTCGCGAACCTCAGCGGCGCCGCGGCGCGCTGTCACGCATGGACGTCTCCATCTCCTCCGGGAGCAGCGCCGCTACCGGGAGCGGAGTGAAGCCCTCCCGGTGCGGTCGCAGGCCGTCGATGATGAGCGTGAGGTACCTGCGCCATATGTCGGGCCTGGCCTGCCGGGCGAGCACGGTAGCCTCCGTCAGCACGAAGATGATGAAGGGGATGTCGGTCGGCCTCAGGTCGTCCCTGACTTGCCCGGCCGCCTGCGCCCGCCCGAGCAGTTCCGCGACCAGGGGGGCGTTCCGCTGCCGGGCGTACGCGACGTGATCCCGGCCGTAGGTGGCGAACATCAGCAACTGGCGCAGGCCGAGATCGTCGGCCAGTATCCCGGCCGCCTGCTCCATGAACCCCACCAGGCCCGTCCACGGATCGGGCTCCTGGATGGCTCGTTCGGCCAGGGTGGCGATCGTGTCCACGCGGTCCTCGAACAGCGCGGCTACCAGGTCTTCCTTGGTCCCGAACCGCCGGTAGACGGTCCCGACCCCGACACCGGCGTGCCGGGCGACCTCATCGAGGGTGACCTCGAGTCCCAGCTCGGTGAATACCTCCGAGGCCGCCTTGAGGATGCGCTGCCGGTTCCGCACGGCATCCCGCCGCAGCGGCCTGGCCGGGTCGGCGCAGTCCACGGGGCACTCATCCGGCCCCGAGCCACCCTGCACCCGATCCTCCAGAAATAAGTGGAGACAAGTTCTCCGCTTCATGCTAGCGTGAATCCACCGGGGAAGGTACCTCCAGATTGGTGAGGCTCATGTCGGACGTCAACGTCGGCACCAGCGAAGAGGACCGGCGGCGCTGGTTCGTCCTGGGCGTGATCGGCCTTGCGCAGCTCATGGTCGTCCTCGACGTGACGGTGATGAACATCGCGTTGCCGTCCGCGCAGCGCGCCCTGAATTTCACCACGGCGGACCGGCAGTGGGTCGTCACGGCCTACACCCTCGCGTTCGGCAGCCTGCTCCTGCTCGGCGGCAGGCTGTCCGACCTGCTCGGCCGGAAGGTGACGTTCATGGCCGGGCTGGTCGGCTTCGCCGGCGTGTCCGCGATCGGCGGCGCCTCGGTCAACTTCACCATGCTGGTGACCGCCCGCGCCTGCCAGGGCGCGTTCGGCGCGATCCTGGTGCCGTCGGCGCTAGCCCTGCTGACCACCACGTTCACCGAGCCGAAGGAACGCGGCAGGGCGTTCGGCGTGTACGGCGCGATCGCCGCGGCCGGCGGCGCCGTTGGTCTGCTGCTCGGCGGCGCGCTGACCGAATACCTGTCCTGGCGCTGGACGCTGTACATCAACCTGTTCTTCGCCGGCCTGGCCTTCGCCGGGGCCGCCATGCTGCTCAAGCGCCAGCCGTCTCTCGTCAAGCCCCACCTGGATATCCCGGGCGTCTTGGCGGTGTCCGGCGCCGTGTTCTGCCTCGTCTACGGGTTCTCCAACGCGGCCACGCACAACTGGCACACGCCGTCCACGTACGGCTTCCTGGCCGCCGGCGTGATCCTGCTCATCGCGTTCGCGTTCTGGCAGGGCCGGGCCCCGTACCCGCTGCTGCCCCCGCGCGTGGTGCTCGACCGCAACCGGGGCGGCGCCTACCTGTCGATGCTCATCGCCGCGATGGGCATGTTCGGGACCTTCCTGTTCCTGACCTACTACCTGCAGGAGACGCTCGGCTACTCGCCTGTGGTCACGGGCTTCGCCTTCCTGCCGTTCGCCGGCGGCATCGCGATCGCGGCCAACATGTCCACGATCGTGCTGATGCCCAGGGTGGGGCCGAAGCCGATCGTCACCGCGGGAATGCTGGTGGCGGCCGGTGCGGCGACCTGGCTCGCCCAGCTCGGGCCCCACACCGGGTACGCCGCGGGCGTCCTCGGCCCGATCATCTTGACCGGCGTCGGCCTCGGCATGGTGATCGCGCCGTCCATCAATACGGGCACGTACGGCGTGGCGCCCCAGGACGCCGGAGTGGCCTCCGCCACCGTCACCGTGGGCCAGCAACTCGGCGCCTCGATCGGTACCTCGTTCCTGAACACCATCTTCGCCGGCGCCATCACCTCGTACGTGGCCGCGCACCTCATACTGGCCCGCACCGAAGGCCCCAAGGTGCTGACCGGGCTGGCGCTCGCGCACGGCTACGACACCGCGTTCTGGTGGACGGCCGGCATCCTCGCCGTCGGCGCGGTCGTCGCCTTCAGCCTGTTCCGGTTCGGGCCGCTGTACGGCAAGGGCGCGCCCGGCTTCCGCGGGCGCCGGGGTGCGGGAGGCGGCTACCGAGGCCGGGCCCGCCATCCCGGCCTGAGGCTCAGACGGGACACGTCCAGTCGTCCGGGCTGAAAAACGGCCCGGACGCGGACACGTCCGGGGGCGGGAAGTGCTCCCGGAGCGTGAAGGCGTACGGCGTCGGCCCGGACTCGCGCACGCGCAGGACCCGCTCCTCGGCTTCCTGCGTCGTCGGGAGGTGCCCGCGCGGTACCCACCACAGCGCCAGGTGGGCCTCGGCCATCTGCTCGAACCAGCTGCGCCGGCGCCGCAGTACCTGCCGGTGCGTGTCGGAGTAGACGTACGCGGCGAGCGCCTCCACCGACTCCCACACCGACATGTTGACCAGGACGCCCGCGCTGCCGGCCTGGTCCCATTCGAACGCGCGGATCGACGTCGCGTTACCGTCCTCGGTCTGCAGCCGCCAGATGAAGCCGGGGGCCCCGTCCGCCGCGGCGTTCACGTGGTCCAGGGCGGCGACGAAGTCCGCGAGCAGCGGGCTGTCCATCGGTGCGAGCATCCGCGCGATATTTACCTGCGCCAGTACGTATCCCACGCCGTCATGCTGCCAGGCGGCGTGACCCGGCGGCAACGCCCCTGACCCGTCGGCGCGCACCGTCCCGGCCCCACAGTTACCCAATCGTGTCCGCTGCGGCGCTCTGTCCACCGCCGGACGGTCCGCAGAATGGATGGCTGGCCGGTAAGCGCTGCGATAATCGTCAGGGGCGTGTTGTGCGCCAACCCCCGGCGGGCCATCGAATTTTCGGGGAGGGAATGCCTTGGCTCAGGTGCCTCTTCGGGCCGATGATCCCGAGCAGATCGGCGGCTACCTGCTGACGGCCAGGTTGGGCGCGGGCGGGATGGGCGTGGTGTACCTCGGTGAGGCCGAGGACGGCGGCCTGGTCGCCATCAAAGTGCTCCGCCCCGAGCTGGCCGACGACCCGGAATTCCGCAGGCGCTTTCAGCGTGAGGTGTCCGTCCTGACGAAGATCAGGGGCGTGTGCACGGTCCGCGTGATCGCCGCGGACACCGAGTCCGTCGTGCCGTTCATGGTCACGGAATTCATCGACGGCCCCTCGCTGGCCGAGTATGTCGACTGGTACGGGCCGCTCGGCGCCGACATGCTGTACGGGCTCGCCACCGGGCTGGCGGAGGCGCTGACCGTGATCCACGCGGCCGACGTGGTGCACAGGGACCTGAAGCCGTCCAACGTCATCCTGGCCGCGGACGGGCCGAAGGTCATCGACTTCGGGATCGCGCAGACCCTGGACGCGACGGCCGTCACCAAAACGGGCATGATGGTCGGCTCGGCCGGGTTCATGGCGCCGGAGCAGGTGCTGGGTAAGCCGGGACCGCTCGCCGATGTCTTCGTCTGGGGAGTGACGATCGGGTTCGCGGCTTCCGGCGAATCGCCGTTCGGCGGCGGGCCGACCGAGGCCGTCCTGTACCGGGTCCTGCACAACGACCCCGACATCTCCGCGGTGCCCGAATCGCTGAGGTCGCTGGTGATGGCGGCCCTCGCCAAGGACGAGCGGTACCGCCCCTCCGCCCAGCAGCTCCTGGACCGCCTGACCAACCCGTCGGCGGCGCCGGTCACGACCGTGGGGGCCGAGCGCGTGCTCGACTCGCCGACGCAGACGGTTCTGTCGCTGACCTGGCGCACCGGTCCCATGTCGGCCCCCCCGTCGGCGACCCGCGTCGAGGGGCCGACGGCCACTGACCCGGGACTCCTCAAGCCTGCTCCACCCGGTGCGGACTGGCCGACCCCCGCCCCCGCCCCGGCTCCGCCTCCGGTCCCCGCGGGCCCGGCCGGGCCCGCGGCCGAGAGCAAGGGCCCGGTCAGCCGGCGCACGGTGTCGATCGGCGTGGCGGCCCTGGCCGTCGCGGCGGCCGTCATCCTGGCCGTAGTACTCCTGACGGGAAACCACGGGAACTCCGGCTCAGGAAGTCAGGCGGGCAGTTCAAATCAGAACGTGCCCTCCGCGAGCACCCTCCCGACGTACCAGGGACAGCAGCAGCGCGGCGTCTTCCAGACGATCGACCGCATCGCCGCCTGGGGCAAGACGATCGTCACGACGGGCTCGCTGACTAGCAACGGCGTGGCCCGCCAGCAGTTCTTCGTGTCATCGGACGGCGGCGCCACCTGGCACCTCGCCCCGGTCCAGCTACCGGGTGGCGGCGAGCCTCCGGTGGGGTTTGTCGCCGATCGGATCGCCGCCGGGCCGACGGGCTGGCTGGCGTGGGGCCCGCAGGTGATCTGGACCAGCCAGAACGGCCAGTCGTGGACGCTCGCGGCCACGCACGGGATCGAACCCCGGCTTCCCGGCGACCAGGTCTTCGTCCTCACCAGCACCTCCACCGGGTTCGTGGCCGGCGGCCAGGGCAAGGCGAGCGGCGGCGGGAACCAGGGCCTGGTCTGGGTTTCGCACGACGGCATCACCTGGCAGCGGATGACGGCCGCGGAGGTGGGCATGACCCTCTCCGGCCAGACCCCGCAGGCCATCGCCTACGCGGCCACCCGCGGGAACGACACGGTCATCTCCGACGGCGGGTCCGGCGTCTGGCTCAGCACCGACGGCGGATCGTCATGGAATACGGTGAACGTCCCCATCGATCACGGCGCCCAGAACAAGATCAGCGGCCTGACTTCCGACGGGTCCGGTCTGCTCGCGGTCCGGCCGGGCACCACTGCGAGCGGCGCCCCCGACGGCGTGGCCTATTTCTCGCCGAACGGGCAGACATGGCAGTTCTCCGGGCTCATCGACCCGGCCGGGGGCTGGACCCCGGGCGTGGTGAAGGGAAGCAATGACGGTTTCGTCGTGACGGGGACCGCCAGCCAGAACATCTACGTGGCCTACACCAGCACAGGCACGGGCAGCACGTGGAAGGCTACGGGCTCGCTGGGCGACACGTCCGGCGGGCCGGTTCCCACCGCGGCGGCCGGGCCGGACGGCATCGCCACCATCGTGGGCGCCACCACCGGTACCAAGCTCGGCCAGCAGCCGGTCTTCCTTGAGGCGGACGCGGCGGGAACGGTACGGTCGGTGGCGATCTCGGGCATCCCGGGCTCCCTCATCCCCGAGGCCGCGGTGAACAGCACCGCCGTCGCCGACGGCGAGCAGATCGCCGTGGGCAGCGCGGACGGATACCCGGCGGTCTGGCGCAGAGCGCTGGGCACCTCGTCCTGGAACCTGGTCACGTCACTGTCCCAGGTTTCCGGCGCATCGGATCTGGCCGCCCTGTCGAGCGTGACCCACGGGTCGGCCGGGTGGCTCGCCGCCGGGACGCCCGGCCCCGTCATCTTCACGTCGACCGACGGCATCCACTGGCAGTCTGCGGGCGGGAACATCCAGCAAGATCTGGCGGGCGTCGCCGCGGTCGCCGCCGCCTCGGGACCCGGCGGGTACCTGATCGACGGCAAGCTGGTCGCCGCCGGCGGCGTCTGCGTGGCCGACGACTGGTTCTCGACGGACCTGACCAGCTGGACCCGCGCGCATACCGCGATCCCGTCAACCGGGTCGAGCCAGGTCCTGGCGGTGGCCGCGGGCGCGCACGGCTTCGTGACGGCAGGCTCGCACAACGGCCAGCCCGCGATCTGGACCACGGCCAACGGCACGCTCTGGACCACGGACATCCTGCCCCAGCCCACCGGTGCCTCGGCGGCCTTGCTGCAGCAGGTCGCGATCAATGGCGACGTCGTGGTGGCGCTCGGCCAGCAGACGACGGTGACGGGCACCCTCCCGCTCGCGGAGCTGTCCACCGACGGCGGGAAGACCTGGCAGCAGGTGCAGTTCGTCTCCGCCGGGCCGAACACCACCGTCACCGCGCTGACCGCGGGCCCCGGCGGCTTCACCGCTGCGGGCCAGTTCGGCAGCGCCGGGCAGCTGGGCGCCGCGATCTGGCGGTCGCCCGACGGGACGAGCTGGACCCAGCTGGTGATCAGCGGCCTGACCGGCGGCGGCAGTCACGACATCACCACGCTGACCCCGTCCGGTTCCGCCGTGACCGCCATCGACTCGATCCTGTCCACGCAAAACCAGCAGTACGTCACCGTGCCAGTTCGGGCCTAGACGATCAGGCTCGCCCGGACGCGGAGTTGACCCGGCTGGCGCGACGGGAGCGCAGCCACGAGCGGACGCTGAGAAAGAAGCCGGCCGCTGACAAGATGATGAGCAGGCTCACGATGATGGAGAACACCAGGACGACGGGCCGGGCTACATACGGCCGCCCGGGCAACTCGGCGTAGCCGGGGCCCTGCGTGTCGACCAGGACAGTGACCGTGTCGCCGGGCCGGTAGGAAACCTTGTCGGGCACGTGGACGGTCGTCTGCGCCTGGCCGCCGACCGGGTGCGGCAATCGGACCAGCATGTCGGCGTACCACGAGATGCTGCCGCTGGAGCCGGACCTGAAGGACATGTTCCGCGCCCAGATCACCGTGGCCACTTCCGGCACGCCGTGCGCCTGGGTGTACGCCGACCTGGCGGCCGCGGCGCTTCCGCCGGTGAGGATCAAGACGAGGGCCACCACGAAGCCGAGCAAAAACAGCCCGCTGAACCAGATCGCGCCGGTCCGCCTGGCGACCCGGCGCCGCGTCCGCGCGCGGGGCCTCATGAGCAGGGCCTCCTGAACACTGGCATCGGCGCGACTCCCAAACCGGCCCAGACAGCGGCAAGCCGTCAGGGAGAGAATAGGGCACCGCGGATCCGTCGGCCCGACTTGCGGCGGATGTCATGACATCACCGCGCTTTCCCCGTGACCGCCATAGACTCGGTCCTGTCCACGCAATACCAGCAGTACATCACCGTGCCGGTTCCGGCCCACTGATCCTGCCTGCCGGGCCGGCCGGGCCGGGCCGGGCGGCGTACCGGCTCCGGTCCCGCTACTGGCCCAGCCGGGCGGCGGTGGCGGCGACCGTCGTGTAGGACATGGTGAAGGTCCCGCCCGCGGCGTCGACGGCGGCACCGAGGCCGGCGATGAGCTCGGCCTGGATGGCCTCGGGGTGCCGGGTGAAGCCGCCGGTGGTCGGGACCAGGTCCAGCCACTCGTCCCGGGTGTAGGGCCGCCGCCAGTAAGACAACCACTCCTCTGGCTCGGCGAACGACCTCGACTGCCGTAGCTCGCCGGCCACTCTGGCGCACCCGGCCCGGTAGGCGTCGACGGCGGGCCTCGCCCAGAAGCCGGCGAACGGCGAGTCAGGCAGCACCCGGCGGAAGACCTCGCCGAACGCCGCGCGCAACTCTTCCGGCGGGTCGAAGGCGTTCCAGAACACCGCCAGCCGGCCACCGGGACGCAGCACCGCAGCGGCCTTCGCCGCGCCCGCGACCGGATCCACCCAGTGCCAGGCCTGCGCGGCGATGACCGCGTCGAACGTGCGGCCAGCCGGGTCCCAGTCCTCGAACGTCGCGACCTCGGTCTCGGTTCCGCCCTGTCTGGCCAGCTCGGCCATGCGCGGGTCGGGATCCACGCCGAGCACCCGGCAGCCGGCCGCCTGGAACAGCCGGGCGGAGATGCCGGTGCCGCACCCGACGTCGAGGACGTCGCGTCCCGGACTGGCGGCGACGATGCGTTCCACTAGGTCGGCGGGATAGGTGGGCCGGGCCCGGTCGTAGCGGCCCGCGTCGGTGCCGAACCCCTCAGCGACCTGCCGCCGGAGATGCGATTCGTGCGTCCGGTCGTAGCCCCCGGTGCCAGCCTGAGACGCCTGCCCCCGATCGGAGCCCCCGGTGCCGCTCCCGGCGATCTTCCCAGGTCCCGGCGGTAGAGTGGTCATACGCCCACTTTAAATGGGCGTGCGCCCATTTACTGGCGCGTTCGCGGACGGCGGAGAAGGGATGGGTGACCAGTGCCAACCGGGGTGGCCATCCGCGACCCGCGCGGGCAACTCTTCGACGCCGCCGAGCGCGTCCTGCTCCGGGACGGCCCTGGCGGCCTGACCAGTCGCGCGGTCACCGCGGAAGCGGGCGTAGCCAAGGGAGTCCTGCACCGGCACTTCGCCGACTTCGACGAGTTCCTCGTCGGGCTCGCGCTCGACCGCGTCGCGCAAATCGACGCTCAGGCCGCAGCCCTGCGCGAAATGGCGGGGACCGGCACCGTCGCGGGCAACCTGGCCGCCGCGTTCCCTGGGCTGTTCAGTCCGGTGATCCTCGCGCTCATCCGCGTGGTCATCGCGCGCGACGAACTGCACGCCCGGCTGAGGGCCGCTACCGGCTCGCGCATCCCGCTCGTCTCCGAGTCCACTGCCATGGTGGCCGGCTACCTCGCCGCCGAGCGCGACCTGGGCCGCGTCGCGGCCAGCGCCGATATCGGCACACTCGCCCCCACCCTGATCGGCGCCGTGCACCTGCTGTTCACCGACGCCGACGGTGCCCCGGAGGCCGCTGCCGTCGCGCGCGTCGTCGCCGCTGTCCTGGCCGCGGCCCGCTGACCCCCATGTCCTCCCCGAAGCCGGAGACCCGCTGGTGTTGTCGCAATAGAAGCGTCGTTACGGCGCAACCGACCAGGTCGGTAGATGCAGTCCGGATATTCGTCGTTTCGCCCCTACGGCTCGCGTTAGGCGGTTGGCGGTCTCCACCATTGCCGCATGGCGACGTACTTCTTCAGGCCATCCATGCCGTAGTAGTTGACGAGCCCCTCATAGCGCATTCCTGCCTTCTCCATGACCTGCCACGAGCCGATGTTCTCTGGCGAGGCAACGGCCATGATGGTGTCAAGGCCGACCGGGCCGAGGCCGTGGGCCAGCACGGCGATCGCCACCTCGGAGGCATATCCCTTGTTCCAGGAGGCACTGGCGTAGTGGTAGGCGAGGTCGATTTCCGGCCCTGCCCCCTCGTCGACCGGACGGAGGCCGCATTGCCCGATGAACGTGCCCGTCGTTTTGTCCTCGACGGCCCACATCGAGTGGCCAAGCTCGCGTTCCATCGCCTGGCGCTCGCCGATGACGCGCTGGATTACCTCCATCGTGGCGGGCGGTCCCGCGGGGAGGAACCGGCGGACCTCGGGGTCACTGATCATCGCGAGCCACGGGTCGGCGTCGCGGGCCTCGAAGGTGCGGATGACCAGGCGTGCTGTCTCAAGCCGGGTACTCACGGCAAGATTGTAAGTACCAGTAGCTCCGGCGCGCTGCGCCTAAGGTCGGCAACGAGGCGCTGACGGTTCGGGTGCTGGACGATTAGCTCAGCGCCGCGCGAAGCGCAAGACGGCCAGGAACCCGAACACCACGAAGATTGCCGCAGCCCAGAGCAGCGACAACCCGACGTAGTAGCTGGTGCTGTGTTCGACCAGGGCCCTCCCGTCAGCGCCGGCGAGCAGGCTGCGCACGGCGTCAGCCATCGGGGTGATCGGCTGGACCTCGCTGAACTGCTTCACCCCGGTGGGCATGCTTTGGACCGGCACGTAGGCGCTGGAGAGGAAGACCAGCGGGGTCACCGCCAGGCCGATCATCGACTGGGCGGCCTGCGCGTTGCCGGCCACCAGGCCGCCAGCGATGGTGCTTGGCTTGCGCTGGCTGCACCCATAATGCCGCGACCGGCTGTTACCGATTCGTGATCTAGTATCGCAGCGTGAGGCGTGATCTGAACGTCTCCCAGATATGGAAGCCGATCCGTCGGATGTCATCCGCAGCCCGGGGCCCTGGCCTGAGCGGGTCGGCTATGACCCGGCGGTCCAGATGACGGTCAACCCTGCTGAGTACGTGACCGAGTTGTTCCGGGCGCACCACCTGGAACTGGTCCGGCTGGCCGTGCTGATCGTGGGTGATCTGGCCACCGCCGAAGACGTGGTGCAGGACGCCTTCGAGCAGCTTCACCGGCGGTGGCGGACCCTGCGCAAGCAGTCGAGTGCTTTGGATTACGCGCGGTCCGCCGTGCTGAACGGCAGCCGGTCCGTGCTGCGCCGGCGGTCAGTCGCCCGCAGGCACACGGCCCGGAACTCCGCGTCCAGTCGTCAGGACGCCGACGCCGCCGTCGGTTTCGAGCAGCGCAGTGAGCTCATCGAGGCGTTCCGCAGGCTGCCCGCCAGGCAGCGCGAGGTACTCGCTCTGCGCTACTACGTGGACATGAGCGTGGCCGATGCAGCGGCCACGCTGCACATCAGCGAAGGCGCCGTCCGCTCGACCGCCTCCCGTGGCCTCGATGCGCTGGCCCGGATCCTCCCGTCCCGTTCCTCGAAGGAGGCGTGAGGCATGCATGACCTCGAGAACCTGCTCCGCGAGGAGCTGCAGCACGAGGCCCAGAAGGTCCAGCCCGAACTGCTCGGGCCGCTCCAGGTCCCTACCCGACGGCCCAGTTGGCGTCCGCGCCTGCTCCCGTTCACGGCCGCGGCTGCGGTGATCGCCGTCATCACGGCGAGCACGCTTGTCGCGGGCCTGACCGCGGCCCACAAGCCCGCCGTCCGCAAGCCCGCCGTCTCCGGATCAGCCCGGGCCAGCCTGCCGCGCTTCTACGTCACGACCAGCTCCAGCCCCGGCGGCCGCGGGATACAGGCGGTGGTCCGCGCGTCCGCCAGCGGGCAGGTCACCGGTACCGTCCGTGTGCCGTCGGCCCTCCCTGTGGAGTGGGCCGACTCTGGCGGCACCTTCGTCACCGCCGCCGCCGATGACCGCAGCTTCATCATCGGAGTCCAAGGAGGCCAGGCACCAACCAAACTCGGCTTGGACCTCCGCCTGTTCCGGTTCGCTATCTCCGATGCAGGTAAGCCCGGCCACCTGACCGAGCTGGCACCCGCTCCGATGCGCAACGAGACCACGGAGGGCATCGCGCTGTCTCCCGACGGCAAGCTGCTCGCGGTCTCGCTGCAGAACGACTCCTCGCCGGACGCCGTCGGCGCCATTCAGGTCCTTAACCTGGCCACCGGGGCCACCCGGACCTGGACCGCCCCGGCCCACAGCGTGTATATTCCCGGGCCGCCCTCCTGGGCGGACGGCAGCCGGGTAATCGCGTTCACCTGGCTGCGCTCCACCCAATCTGGCCTTATGTCCGCGCCGCGGGGAATCCGGCTGCTCGACACCGCCGCGCCAGGCGACAACCTGGTGGCGGGGACAGTGATCGTCCCGCGCGGCATGGTCGCCGCCGGTTCCATCGTGAGCGCCCTGATCACGCCCGACGGGCGCGATGTCATCGTGGTCACCTGGCGTGATCTGACTCCGCAGGCCAGTACCCACACCGTCATCGTGCAGTTCGCCGAGATCCAGGCCGCCACCGGCAGGCTGGTCCGGCTGCTCTACACCCGGACGGAGCCGTACGGCGAGGTCCCCTTCATTACCTTGCAGGACAGCCTCGGTGTGCTGTCGCTGGGGTCGCAGGGACGGTACGCCCTGGTCCAGGGCATCCAGTTCGGCTGGCTTGACGTCGGCGGCCCCGACTCGGGCCGGTTCACGCCGCTGCCCGCGGTCCCGGCCGGCCAGTACGTCAACTTTGCCGCCTGGTAACCGGGAGGTCATTGGCCGGCCGCGCCGTCGATCTGCTCGCGGAGAAAGTCGGCGTGGCCGATATGCCGCGCGTACTCCTCGATCATGTCCAGGTAGATCAGCCGCTGGGACGAGCTCTGGCCAGCCGCGCCGCCCGCCCGCCCGGCCTGCGGCCAGCCATCTGACAGACACTCCACGGGCGGAGGCGCCACGGTGGAGGTGGCCAGGCGGCAGCCGGACGGCACCTGGCGTTGGGTCATCGATCAGCCGGCCGTGCTGCCCTGAGCGGATCGGTCAGCCCGCCGACCACGGGAACGGTGCGAGGTCGGGCTCGACCCAGCCGCTCCGGGCGGCCGGTGCGGCCAGCGTGGCCGAGCGGTAGTGCCGGCTGAGCAGACGCTTGTCCAACAGGGCCGGATTGCGGGCCGCGAAAACCTCGAAGTCGTTGCACTCTGGGTCCTCGGCAACGTGGTGGGCTACCGCCTCCACCCAGGCCCGCGAGACCGTATGGTGGAACTTCTGCGGCGCCCGCTCGTACGCCGCGATCTGGCGGATCCAGGCGCAGATCGTCCCGATGGCGTCCGGCATGCCGTACCGCCGCACCGCGTAGTACGCCAGGTTGATGTGCTGCCGGTGGCGGAACTGCCCGGCGGGCCCGGTGATCACCGGCAAGATCGCCGCGAGCTCGGGATCCGGCGACCCGTGCGGACCGGGGGAGGAGTGCGGATGCGAGGGAGAGTGCGGGCCGGGGGAGGAGTGCGGATGCGAGGACGAGTGCGCGCCGGGGGACGAGTGCGGGCCAGGCACAGCGTGGGCGCCGAGCGCGTCGTGGTGGGGCATCAGCTGACCTCCTGCAGGGCGGTGATGACAGCGTGGAACCCGGCGACCTGGGCGGCCGACAGGTCAGCGAGTGCTTTTCGCTCGAGATCCGCGACCGCCGCATGCACCCGCGCGGCCACCGCCTGTCCTGCTTCGGTCAGCGGCAGCCGGAAGGCCCGGCGGTCGGCGGTATCAAGCTCCCTGGTGAGGTAGCCCCGGGCCTCCAGCCGGTCGAGCACCCCGGTCAGCGTGGAGGCCCTGGTGCCGGTTCTGTCACTGAGCTCACGAACGCTGTGCACCCCGGCGTCGGCGAGGTTGGCCATCACGTTGATCTCTGCGGCTGACAGGTTCAGCCCGGCCAGCGCCGTGCCCAGCGCGTGCAGCGTGTGGTGCGTGGCCCGGTGCAGCGCGAGCACCGGTCCAGGTAGTCCAGTTTCGGATATCACGGAAATGGATTATACGGAACCGTAGGATTAACGGCAAGCCGCAGGGAGGCAGCCGGTGATCACGACCCGGCGCACAATGGCCTCATGCCTGAGCCATGGATGATCGACGAGCTGGCGCACGCGGGGCCGGAACACCTGGACCCGGCCTTCGTAGCGGGCTACGACCGCAAGCAGGGCTATCCGGACCCGGCCGCGGACCTAGCCGCGTTCGAGGAGCACGGCCTAGACGGGACCTCTGCCGTGGTGGACCTCGGTGCGGGCTCCGGGCAGTTCGCGCTCGCGGCCGCACGCCGGTTCGGGCACGTCACGGCAGTGGACGTCTCCCCGGTCATGGTCGCGCTGGTCCGCGAGCGCGCTGCCGCCGCGGGGCTGGCGAACCTGGACTGCGTGCGCGCGGGCTTCCTCAGCTACGAGCACTCGGGCGCGCCCGCGGACGGCGTGTACACCCGCAACGCGCTGCACCAGCTGCCCGACTTCTGGAAGGCCCTCGCCCTGGACCGCATCGCGCTGATGCTGCGGCCCGGCGGCGTGCTCCGGCTGCGCGACCTGATCTACGATTTCCGCCCGGACCAGGCCGCCGGGGTGTTCCGCCGCTGGCTGGCCAACGCCGCCGAACACCCCGCCGACGGCTACACCGCCCAGGACTACGCCGAGCACATCCGCACCGAGTTCAGCACGTTCCGCTGGCTGCTCGAGCCGATGCTAGCCACGGCCGGTTTCGAGATCGTAACCGCGGAGTTCGACCGGGGGCTCTACGGCGCCTACACCTGCATCAGGAACCCGTAGCCGGACTACCCACGCTCGGCCTACTGCTTGGCCGGGTGCTCGTCCGAGGTCAGCCGGGAGTACAGCTCCTGGTAGCGCGCCTGCGTCGCCGCCACGACGTCCGGCGGGATCGCCGGTCCCGGCGCCGTGCGGTCCCAGTCCAGGCCGGCCGACCAGTCGCGGACGAACTGCTTGTCGAGCGAGTGCTGCGGTCGCCCCGGCCGCCACTCGGCGGCCGGCCAGAACCTGGACGAGTCGGGGGTCAGCACCTCGTCGGCGAGCGTGAGCGTCCCGCTGGCATCCAGCCCGAACTCCAGCTTCGTGTCGGCGATGATGATGCCGCGCGACGCGGCCAGCGCGGCGCCGCGCCGGTACACCTCGAGCGTGGCCCGCTCCAGGTCGCCGGCCACGCCTGGGCCGACGAGCGCCGCCAGGTCGGCATGGGTCATCGGCTCGTCGTGACCGGCGGCGGCCTTCGTGGTGGGCGTGAACACGGGCTCCGGCAGCCGGGAACCCTCGCCGAGGCCAGGCGGCAGCCGCACGCCCGAGATCGTGCCGGTCTCCCGGTAGGAGGTCAGGCCAAGTCCGGCCAGGTAGCCGCGGGCGATGCACTCGACGGGAAGCATCGCCAGCCTCCGGCACCTGATCGCCCGCCCGGCCCAGCGGGCCGGCACGTCCTCGCCGGAGATCACGTGGTTGGCGATCACCCCCGCGAGCTGGCCGAACCACCACAGCGACAGCTGGGTCAGCACCCTGCCCTTGCCCGGTATCGGCGTGGGCAGGATGACGTCATAGACGCTGACCCGGTCGGAGGCGACCATGATGATGTCGTCGCCGTCCGCGTACAGATCCCGGACCTTGCCCGAATGCACCAGTTCCACGCGCCCTCCGCCCGCTCGCGCTGCGCCGACGTCCGGCCCAGCGTATTAGGGCCCGGTGCGCGTACGATCAGGTGCCATGGCGGACCTCGGGGTGCAGTACCTCCAGGTGCAGACGACGACCGATTCGCGCGCGGAGGCAATGGAGCTCTCGCGCGCCGCGGTCGAGGCGAGGCTGGCCGCGTGCGGCCAGGTGGCCGGGCCGGTGGCGTCGGTCTTCTGGTGGGAAGGCGGGCTGGAGCGGGCCGAGGAATGGCTGGTGCTGCTCAAGCTGCCCGCCGACCGCTTCGACGAGCTGGCCGCCTTCCTCGCCGAACGGCATAGCTACGACGAGCCCGAGATCATCGCCCTGCCCATCGTGACGGGGTCGGCCGCGTACCTGAGCTGGGTACGGCAGGAGACCCGTCCCGCGGAGCCCGCGGAGCCCGCGGAGGGAGCGTAACGATGACCGGCCAGGTAGGACCCCGCGGGCTCGCCATCCTCGTGCTCGCCGGGATCACCGGGATCCTGCTGGCCGTCCTCGGCTGGTCGCAGCGCGGTACCGGACTGGTCGCCCAGAGCGTGGGCGGTCTGGGCCGGCCCGCGGCCGCCCGTACCGCGGCGCCCGCCCGGACCTCGGCCCCAGCACCGGCGACCACCTCGGCTTCGACACCAGCGACCGCCACGGAGCCGTCATCCCAGGCCAGCCCGGCCCAGGCCAGCTCGACACCGCCAGCCGCCTCCCCGTCCGTCCAGCCGTCCGCCAAGGCCAGCGTCGGGCCGTGGCTCGGCTCCGAGCCGTACGCGTCGTACGCCTACCTCGTGTGGCCGGGAACCTTGAGCGCTACGTCCCAGCAGGCGATGAGCGGGCTGACCGTCTCGGTCACCCGGAAAGCCGGCGGCATCTCGGTGGTGGCCGGGGTAACCGGTCAGCAGCTGCCTCCCGCGCAGTTCTACCCGGGCGGGGCCAAGGTGTACATCATCGAAAGCGCTCTCGGCGACGACAGCGGCCAGCTCGACTACAACCTGGGCGATGACGGCCTCGTCGTGACCAACGGGCAAGGGAACATCGTGACATGAGGCAGCGGAACAGGCCCCAGAGCGGGAACTACAGCGGATGGGCCCGGGGGCGGCCGCAGTCACCGGCCGGTCGGCGCGCGAAACCGCCGGCCACGGAGCCCGCCGGCCCAACCCGAGACCCGACCCCGGACCGCGCCACAGCTGCCAGCGGCCTCAACGGCGGCCTGGACCTGGCCAGCGCCGCAGCCGCGGAGTGGGCCCCGACCGTAGGCCGGGTCCTGCTCGGCCTGGTCCTGCTCTGGTTCGGCTACCACGAGCTGCTCCTGCCCGGCGAGTGGACCGGGTACGTGCCCGTGATCTCGGAGTCCTCGTCGCTGGCCATCATCCTGGTGCTGGCCCACGGCTGGCTGCTGCTCGTCCTGTCGGCCGCGCTGCTGGCGGGCGTCATGCCGCGCGCCGCGGCCGCGCTCGCCAGCCTGCTCATGCTGGAGATCGTCATCTCGCTGGCCGTCACCGGGCTGTCCGACACGGCCCTGCGCGACGTCGGCGTGCTCGGCCTGGCGGTCTGCCTGACCGGCTGCAAGAACCAGCGCTTCGTGCTCCGGAACTAAGGCCGGGATCCCGGCGGCACGTTCCAGGACAGGATGACCCCCTCGTAATGCTCGGTGCCCAGCGCGCTGACCGTCCCGGTGTCCAGCCGGAACAGCCTCCCGTCGTCCGGGGCGAGCCGCAGGTAGCGGGCGGTGAGAACCCGCAGCAGATGGCCGTGCGCAACCAGCGCGACGTCGCCGTCGGCCAGCAGCGGCGCGACCCGGGCGAGCACCCGGTCCGCCCGCTCGCCGACCTGCTGCACCGTCTCCCCGGGATGCTCGGCGTCGCCGGGGATGATGCCGTCCCGCCACAGGTACCAGCCCGGGCACTGCTCCTGGATCTGCGGCGTGGTCAGGCCCTCGTAACCGCCGTAATCCCATTCCCATAGGTCCGGGTCCGGCTTGGCGTCGGCCAGGCCCGCCAGCTCGGCGGTCCGCGCCGCCCGCTGCGCGGGACTGCTGAAGGCGGCCACGATATGCAGCCCGGCCAGCACCGGGGCCAGCGCGGCGGCGGCGGCCTCGCCGCGCGGGGTAAGGGGGACATCTGTCCGCCCGGTGTGGCGGCCGGCCAGGCTCCACGCGGTCTCGCCGTGCCGCAGCAGGATCAGGTCTCCCATGGCTCGGGACCGCTACAGCAGGCGGCGCAGAGCCAGCAGGTCGCGCAGGCTGGCCTGGATCTTGACCCGCCCGGACATCCACATGCGGGCGATATTGGCCGGGGTGGCGGCGAGCGCGACCGTATCGTCGCTGCTCGCGGTCAGCCTGATGTCGGCCGGCGGCTCATCGGGCCCGACCTCCTTGACCGGCTCCGCGCCGCTCTCGGTAATCCTGGTCATGAACGTTATGCCCAGATCCGTCACGTAACAGCTGAACGTGCGGTTGCTGAAGAAGCTGTTCCGTTCCTGCGGGTTCATCTCGCCCAGTCGGCCGGTGAGGGTCTGCAGCGCCTCGCGGCACTCTTCGGCTGATGCCATGTGCGCCTCGCTCTTGTCAGCATCGGACGGTAGCGTTCCAGCCGGAGGGTAGCGCACATGGACGAGGAATACGGAGACCAGGGCACCGCCGAGGAAGATCAAGACCTTGATCCCGAACGAGCGTTGGCTGGGGCACCGTCAACCGGCGACTCCCGGGTGGATGCCGCCGTCGCCGGGCTGGGTCGCCTGCCCGGCACGCCCGCGGAGGATCACGTGGCCATCCTGGAAGAAGTGCACGGGCGGCTCAGGGACATCCTGAGCGAGCTCGCCGAGGATTCCGCGACGACGCAGGGCCAGCCTTGACCACACCTCGGGTCAGGCTCGACGCGGAGCTGGTCAGGCGGGGCCTGGCCAGGTCGCGGGAACAGGCGGGTGAGCTGGTCGCGGCCGGGCTGGTGGCCGTGGCCGGGCAGCAGGCGGCCAAGCCAGCCACCCAGGTGACCAGGGACGCGCCGATCACGGTGGCGGACCCGGGCGAGCCCCGGTACGTGTCGCGCGGCGGGTACAAGCTGGCCGGGGCGCTCGCCGCCTTCGGCGACCTGTCCGTCGCGGGCCGGTCGTGCCTGGACGCGGGCGCCTCCACCGGCGGCTTCACCGACGTGCTGCTGCGGGCGGGTGCCGCGCACGTGGTGGCGGCCGACGTGGGGTACGGCCAGCTGGCGTGGTCGCTCCGCACTGACCAGCGGGTCACGGTCATGGACCGGGTCAACGTGCGGACGCTCGAGCGCGTGACCCCGGTGCCGGACCTGGTGGTGGCCGACCTGTCGTTCATCTCGCTCACGCTCGTGCTCCCGGCGCTGGTCGCGTGCGCGGAGCCGGACGCGGACTTCGTCTTGCTGGTGAAGCCGCAATTCGAGGTCGGCAAGGACCGGGTGGGAGCCGGTGGCGTGGTCAGGGATACCAACGATCGTTCGGCAGCGATTAGAAAGGTATGTGACGCGGCGGGTGAGCTCGGCCTCGGGGTTAAGGGGGTTACGGCGAGCCCGCTGCCGGGACCCGCGGGAAACGTGGAGTACTTCGTGTGGCTGCGCCGGGGCGCGCCGCCGCTCGAGGAGGAAGAGCTCAGCCGGGCGATCGAGGAGGGACCGCAGTAGTGGGAGAACGGACGGTCCTGGTGACGGCGCACACGGGGAAGCAGACCGCGCTGCGCGCCGCCCGGCGCGTGACGGAGCGGCTGATCGCCGCGGACATCGCCGTCCGCACGGTGGCGGGTGAGTTCAGCTCACCAGGCGCCGATGAGGTACCTGCCGCCGCGGACGCGGCCCACGGCGCCGAGCTGATCATCGTCCTGGGCGGCGATGGCGCCCTGCTGCGCGCCGCCGAGCTGGCCCGTCCGGCCGGGGTGCCGCTGATCGGGGTGAACGTCGGCCACGTCGGGTTCCTCGCCGAGGCCGAACCCGACGGCCTGGCCGACCTGGTCGACCGGGTCGTGGCGCGGCAGTACGTGGTCGAGGAGCGGATGACCATCGACGTGACCGTCCGCAGCAACGGCTCGGCGGTGGTGTCCACCTGGGCGCTGAACGAGGCCACGGTGGAGAAGGCGGCGCGGGAGCGGATGATCGAGCTGATCATCGAGGTCGACGGGCGCCCGCTATCCCGCTGGGGCTGCGACGGGGTGGTGTGCTCGACCCCCACCGGGTCGACGGCATACGCGTTCTCCGCGGGCGGGCCGATCGTGTGGCCCGAGGTAGCGGCGCTGCTCATGGTCCCGATCAGCGCGCACGCGCTGTTCGCCCCGCCGATGGTGGTGTCACCCGAATCGGTCCTGGCGGTGGAGCTGATCGTGGCGCCCGAGACATCGGGTGCGGTTTTGTGGTGCGATGGTCGGCGTAAGGTCGACTTGCCACCGGGCGCCCGGGTGGAGGTCCGCCGCGGCGCGCTTCCGGTGCTGTTGGCTCGGCTGCCGGCCCCGGGGGAGCGAGGCGGCCGGTTCACCGACCGGCTGGTGGCCAAGTTCGGCCTGCCCGTGGCCGGCTGGCGCGGTCGTAGCTGGGAGGACGCTGGAGAGCATGCTTGAGGAAGTCCGCATCAACGGACTCGGCGTCATCGACGAGGCGGTACTCGAGCTCTCGTCGGGCTTCACCGTGCTGACCGGGGAGACCGGGGCAGGCAAGACCATGGTGGTGACGGCGCTGGCCCTGCTGTTCGGCGGCCGGGCCGACCCGGCGCGGGTCCGCCCCGGCGCGGGGCGCGCGGCGGTCGAGGGGCGCCTGCTGGTCTCGCCGGAGGTGGCGCGCGAGGTTGAGGACGCCGGGGGAGACCTAGACGACGGCGGGACCGCGCTGGTGCTCAGCCGCTCCGTGACGACCGAAGGCCGATCGCGCGCCTTCGCGGGCGGTCGCGCCGTCCCGGTTTCGCTGCTCCAGCTGCTGGCCGACGAGTTGGTCGCCGTGCACGGCCAGTCCGACCAGCAGCAGCTGCTCAAGCCCGGGCGCCAACGGGACGCGCTGGACAGGTTCGGCGGGCCCGAGGTGGCCGTCGCCCTGTCGGACTACCGGCGGGTATTCGCGCGGCACCGTGCGGTTCGCGAGGAACTGGACGCGCTGACGAAGGCCGAGCGGGAGCGGGCCGCGGAGGCGGACACGCTGCGGCGCGGCCTGTCCGAGATCGACGCGGTGGCGCCGGTGGCCGGGGAGGACGCGGAACTGCTCGCCGAGGACGAACGGCTCTCGAACGCCGACGGGCTGCACGCGGCGGCCACGACCGCGCACGAGGCGCTGCAAGGCGACCCGGCGTCGGGCCCCGGGGAAGGCTCGGACGCCCTGACCCTGCTCGGGATCGCGGGGCGCGCGCTGGAGGCGGTCCGCGCGTACGACCCGATCCTCGCCGGACTCGCGGGCCGGCTGTCGGAGGCCACCTACCTCCTGTCCGACCTGGCCGCGGAGCTCGCGTCGTACACCGACGCGCTGGACGCCGACCCGGCCAGGCTCGCCGCGGTCCAGGAGCGCCGCGCGGCGCTCGGCCGGCTGGCCCGGGCGTACGGCGGCGTGACCGGCGACGTCGCGGGCGTGCTCGCTTGGGCCGGACAGGCCGGCCTGCGCCTGGCCGAGCTCGAGGGCGCCGACGACAAGATCGCGGCGCTGACCGCCGAGGAGTCGGCGCTGGCGGAGGAGGTGACCGAGCTCGCCGCCCGGCTAACGGCGCTGCGATCGGCGGCCGCGGCACGCTTCGCGATGGCGGTGACCGCCGAGCTGACCGATTTGGCCATGCCGCACGCCTCGCTGACCGCCGTGATCACCGAGCTGGACGCGCCCGGCCCCAACGGCGCCGACGACGTGGAGATCAGGCTCGCCGCGCACCCGGGCGCGCCGCCGCTGCCGCTGCACAAGGGCGCCTCCGGCGGCGAGCTCTCCCGCGTCATGCTCGCCATCGAGGTGGTGTTCGCGGGCGCGGACCCGGTGCCGACGTTCGTGTTCGACGAGGTGGACGCCGGGGTGGGCGGCAAGGCCGCGGTCGAGGTCGGGCGGCGGCTGGCGCGGCTGGCGCGTTCGGCCCAGGTGATCGCCGTCACCCACCTGCCGCAGGTCGCGGCGTTCGCCGACAACCACCTGGTGGTGGAGAAGTCCGGCGACGGCCTGGTCACCGCCAGCGGGGTGGTGCGGCTGGGCCAGCAGGCCCGGGTGCGCGAGCTGTCCCGGATGCTGGCCGGCCTGGAGGACTCCGAGTTCGGTCAGGCGCACGCCGAGGAACTTCTCATCCTCGCCGCCCAGGAGCGCGAGGCCCTCGAGGCGGCCGGTGGCCGCTGAGGACCCGGGGCCGGGCCAGAGATCGAACCACCGGGCCGCCGGACCGAGCCGCCTGGCCGCCGAGGACCGGGGCCCGGACCGGGACCTAGCCGCCCGGCCGCTGAGGGCCGGGGTCCGGACCAGGGACCGAGCCGCCCGGCGGCCGTCGTCGACGAGCCGCTCCCGGGTGCGGCCGGCGTTAGCCGCTCCGGTGACCGGCGCCGGGCCGGCTGGGCCAGCCCCCACCGGCTGGCCTGGATCGCCGCGTACGCGGTCGCCGGCGTCGTCCTGTTCCTGTGCTACCTGCGGGTGGCAGCCACCCAGGCGGTATCGCCCGACGGCGCATCCAACGCCCTCGAGGCCTGGGCCATGCTGCACGGCAACCCCCTGCTGCGCGGCTGGACCCTGACCGACGTCTCGTTCTACACCACCGAGCTACCGGAGTACGTCGCCGTGGAACTGATCCGCGGCCTGGGCCCGGAGGTGGTGCACACCGCGGCCGCGTTCACCTACACGCTGCTGACGCTGCTAGCCGGGCTGGTCGCCAAGGGCAGGCAGACGGGCCGGGAAGGGGTGGCCAGGGCGCTGATCGGATCGGGCCTCATGCTGGCGCCCCAGCTGGGTCACCCCGTGTACGTCTTGCTCGGGTCGCCTGATCACGTCGGAACTGGTGTCCCGCTGCTGGTCACGTTCCTGGTCCTGGACCGGGCGCCGCGGCGCTGGTATACGCCGCCGGTCATCGCGCTGATGCTCACCTGGGCGATGATCGGCGACTCACTGACGCTCATCGTCGCGATCATCCCGCTAGCGGCCGTGTGCGCCATCCGGCTGTACCGGGGGCTAGTGCTGCACGGAACCTCGCTGGCGGCCCAGTGGTTCGAGGTATCGCTGATCGTCGCGGGCGCCGTTGCTGCGGGCCTCTCGACGCTCGTCCTGCGGGTGATCGGGCACCTAGGCGGGTTCACGCTCCTGCCTCGGGTCGAGGGCCTGACCAAGGCGGCGCACCTCGGCCTGCATCTTCGGCTGGCCGCGGAGGGCGTCCTTGCGCTTTTCGGGGCCAACGTGTTCGGCCACCCGCAGGGGGCGGCACAGACCGTCATGGCCTGGTTCCACCTGCTCGGCGTCGGCCTGGCCGCCTGGGCGGTGTGCCGCGCCCTGCGGCGCTTCTTCAGCCGCGATGACCTGCTGGTCCAGGTCCTGGTGGTCGCCATTGTCGTCAACCTGGCGGCCTACGTGATCAGCAGCCTGCCGGTCGCCCTCGTCGACACCAGGGAGATCGCCCCGGTCCTGCCGTTCGGTGCCGTGCTGGCCGGCCGCTTGCTGGCCGGCGAGGCGGTCAAGGCCAGGCTGGCCCCGGCTGCGGCGGTGGTCCTGGCTTGCTACGCGGCGGCCCTGGGCTTCGCGGCCGCACAGCCCGCCGCGGCCGCGGCGCGAAACCAGGCCCTCGCCGACTGGCTGGTCGCCCATCACCTGGACACCGGTCTCGGCGTCTACACCGAGGACAACATCACGACGCTCGACAGCGGCGGGCGCCTCCTGCTCATCACGGCGTCCTGGGAACCGACCCGGGCGGCCCCGCGCGCCTACCAGTCGGCGGCGTCCTGGTATGACCCGCGACTCCATTTCGCGAACTTCGTCGTGAACACCTCCGTCGACGGCGCGCGCTCGGACATCCCGGACCGAGACCTGCTAGCGGCGTTCGGCCGTCCGGCTCAGGTCTTCCACTCCGGTCCCTTCGTCATCATGGTGTGGCACAAGAACCTGCTCGACGATCTCCGCGGGCCGCCCGTGCACGGGTCCGGCAACCTGTGACTCCGGTCGGCCGTCAGCCCGCCGTCACGGTCGGTTCGGCGGGCTCGGTCCGCTCTTCTAGCTCGGCCGGCCGGCGGCGGGCCCGGAGGTTACGGTTCTTGAGCCGGTTACCGCACGAGGCCATGTCGCACCAGGCGCCCCGGCGGCTGTGCGACCGGTCGTAGAACGCCCACTGGCAGTCCGGGTTGCTGCATAGCTTGAGCCGGTCCCAGCTGCCGTCGGCCTGCGCGTCCCTGACGATCAGCAGCAGGCCGAGGATGCCGTCGGCCAGCGTGACGGGCGGCGTCCCGGTTGCCAGCAGGACCCGGCCTTCGGTGGTGACATCCAGCCGCGGCCGGGCCTCGCGCAGCACGGTCTCCAGTGGCTCGAGCCCGTCCGGCGTGAGCGGCTCGCTATCGGCGTCGTGCCCGATCAGCGCCCGGATGCTCTCCCTGGCCTCGCGGGCCAGCCGCAGGTCGGCCCGGAAGTCCGGGCCCGACTCGCGCAGTCCGGCGTCGGCTAGCCACGCGCGCGCCTCTTCGGGGTCGGCGAGGATGTCCCTGCGCAGGTCCAGGTCGAGGGTGTCGACGAAGGCCTGGACGCGCAGCAGCGGCATAGGCGCCGCCTTGAAGTCGACGTGGGCAGCCCACGAAGGCAGCGTCATGGCCTCGAGACTAGCCGTCACGATCTCCCCTCCTGAACCGCTACCTGCCTGAGTCATCTCCCCGCCCAAACCGCTTCCTTCTCGACTGTCGTCGGCATCCTGATCAGCCGTATCCGCCCTGGCCATCTCCCCATTCCGCCCTATCCGTCCTCTCCTGACCTTGCCGCTGCGGTCCTAGCTCCTCCGCGACCTCACCCGCGCCTCGCCTCATGACCTCTTAAATAACTTTACAGGTCATGCATGACTAGTATAATTGCTTTGTAGGTCACCAGATTCCCGGAGGGGTGCGCGATGTACGTCCTGATCGACGATGATCGAGCCGGCCTAGCTCTGCAGCGCCTGCGGCCGTGGCACCGGCTCCTGGCGAGCTGCCAGGCGGGGCGGCTGGACCGCGAACTCGCCGAGGGTGCCAGCCCGGAGGCGAGCACTGCCCTGGCGGCCCGGGCCATGCGGCTGACGTCGCTCGACTACCGCCGCGACCTGGCTGCCAGCCTGCGGCGCATCGTGCTGGCGACGGGGGAGCCCGCCCTGGTCCGGCCTGCGCAGGCCACCGCGCCGAAATCACTGGGTGCTGCCCGCCCGCCCCGTGTCCCGCTCTGCCACACACGAATCACCCAGTCCGCCCGGCCGCTCGCCGAACTGGCCACCCGCCTAGCCGCGCCGGGTCCGGTACCGGTCCGCGGCGTGGCGATGGTGACGCGGCTGCTGTCGGAGGGTACAGGCCCGCTCTACCGCGAGGCCAGCCGCGATGACCTGAGCCTCATCACCGAACGCGCGGCGCAGGCGCTGACCCTGTAGCGGCGATCCCGCCGCGAGGTCCCTGGGTCGGCCCGCCGGTGCAGCCGTTGATATGTCCGCACCGCGAGGCCTGTCGTGCCGCGGTCGGTCCGCCTACGGCCGGCCGCGGCGCCAGTGCGGTTTGCGCTTGTCCAGGAACGCCCGGCTCCATTCCCGCGCGTCGGGTAGCTGGCTGGTCGCGGCCATGACCTCGATCGCGTAGGCGTAAGCCTTCGGCTGGTCCAGGTCGATCTGCGCGTACAGCGCCTGCTTCCCGATGCCCTTGCTTTCCGCCGATCCGCGCGTGACCCGCTCGAGCAGGTCCTGGACGGCCGTGTCGAGCTGCGCTGCGGGCACGACCTTGTTGACCAGGCCCCACTCCAGCGCGGTCCGGGCGTCGATGACATCACCCGACATGGCCATCTCCGCCGCCCGCTTACGCCCGATGTTCCGGGCGATGGCCACCATCGGGGTGTGGCAGAACCAGCCGCCCTTGCCGCCGGGCGCCGCGAAGCCCGCCTCCTCGCTGGCCACCGCCAGGTCCGCACTCGCCACGAGCTGGCAGCCGGCCGCCGTGGCCAGCCCGTGCACCCGCGCCACCACGGGCTGGGGGACCTGCTGCATCAGGGTCATCAGCTCCGTGCACGTCATCAGCAGCGAGCGGACCTGCGCCAGATCCGCCTCGGCGACGTCGGCCAGGTCATGCCCCGAGCTGAACACCGGGCCGTTGCCCGCCAGCACGATGCCCAGGGCATCGCTGTTCCCGAGGTCGCTGAACGCCGCGATCAGCTCGCGCATGTGGTCGAGCGACAAGGCGTTGCGGCGCTGCGGCCGGTTCATCGTGACGGTGGCGAACTCGCCGGAACGCTCTACCAGGATGTGTTCGAAGCCCATCCTCTCTCCCTTCCCGTCGGCCTGGCCGTCTAAGCTCAGCGCTCATGCCGACGTTGCTGGTCGTCCACCACACGCCATCGCCGCCTGGCATGGGCACCTAAGTCGTGCGCTGGGGCTAGCCCGCTTCGCGCCGTCTAAGCTCCGCATATGCCGAGGCTGCTAGTCGTCCACCACACACCGTCGCCGACGTTGCAGGAGATGTTCGAGGCGGCCGTCAGCGGAGCGCGGACCGACGAGATCGAGGGCGTCGAAGTGATCATCAGGCCTGCGCTCACGGCAGCGGCGCTCGACGTGCTGGAGGCCGATGGTTACCTGCTCGGGACGCCGGCCAATATCGGGTACATGTCCGGTGCGCTCAAGCACTTCTTCGACGGCATCTACTACCCGTGCCTGGAGGCGACCCGGCGCCGGCCCTACGGCCTGTACGTGCATGGTGCGTCGGACACTGGCGGCGCGGTGCGCGCGGTGGAGTCGATCGCCACCGGCCTGCAATGGCGAAAGCTCCGGCCGCCGGTCAGCGTCACCGGGCCGCCAGCCAAGGCCGACCTAGAAGCCTGCTGGGAGCTGGGCGCGCTGCTCGCGGCCGAGATCGCGCGATAATCGCCAGCCTCGCCGAGCCGTTAGGACGGCCGGGCTGGGGCACCTACGTAGTGAACCAGTAGTTACCGCGCGGCGGCTGCGGTGCACGCGGTAGATCAGCCGGGGCCGGCAGCCGGGCTTGACGGCCGATCGGCGCGGCCAGCGACACCCGCTTGTTGCTGCCGGCGGTCACCGTGACCACCGGAGTGCGGCCGCGACGGTCCCAGGTGCGGCGGCTCGGTGACCGGCTCGTCCGGCGTGGCCTGGTTGCCCATGTGTACGTCTTGGGTGGTGCGGCCATGGCCTGGCGGCAGCCTGGGACATCGATGGGGAACTCGAGCCTCATGGCGTTGCCTTGGTGTTATCTTCTGAAACATAATATGTGCTGCGAGAGGTGCTATCAATGCACCGGTCTTGTCCGTCAAAGGTATCAGGCCTGGACATTCGTTATGGGGGAGCAGGAATGACGCGACGTTTCGGCATTGCCACTGGAATCGTGGGCGCACTTGTGATGACCGGCACACTGGTGCTTTCCCTGGCCGTGTGGGGATCCGGCGCTGCTGTTGCGTCCAGCGGCACTGGCGCGTCGGGTACCCCCCATGCATGCCATCCAGGGCCTTTCGCCGACTGCGCCGGCGCCGACCTGGCCGGGGCAAACTTGTCGTATAGGGATCTCAGCAACGCTGATCTCGCGTACGCCGACCTCAGCGGCGCCGATCTCGGTTCGGCGAACCTCACGGGCGCGAACTTGCGCGGCGCGGATCTGGGCGACGCCGACATGATGAAAGCCAACCTGAAAGGAGCGGATTTGTCCGGTGATAACTTCATGGGAGCCGATCTCAGCGGTGCGATTAATTCCAATCTCGATAGCGCGTCCGCTACCTCAACTCAGTACATTGTGTGCCATACGATCCTCCCCTCGGGCCGTCGGCCCGTGCAGGACTGTTAGTGGCCCGGCTCGAGCCGACGCCAAGGGAAATTCGCGGTGTATCCGGAATCCGGCACGGTCTCGTTCGGGCGTGAACATTCACGTCGCGCGCTCTTGGTAATGCGCCTTACCCCTTGAAGGGTTTACGTCAGCCTCGCTTGATGGTTGGCGCTCGCGCTGGTCTGTGGAAGCTGAGCGTGGCCGGACAGAGGCATGGGCTAGCGGCCGGAGCGTGCGTGCGCGGGTGTCAAGCGTTCGACGGCGTTACCGTGGGAGGGTCGGCTCAGGCTACTCCGGGTCATGGCCTGGCTGGCCTGAGCGCCAGGTGGAACAGCAGGTTCCGGTACAGTTCGAGGACCCATAGCCCGGTTGGTCCCGCCGCGATGGCCGTGGGGTCGGTGCCCCAGGCCAGAGCGGCAGGCAGGGGCTTGCCGACCGGTACTGGCTTGCCGGTGACGTGGTTGGTGGCAGGGTCGATCCGCACGACTGCGAGTGACTGCTGCACGGTCAGTGCCCAGGCTGAGCCTTCCCAGAAGGCCACCTGTGATGCGCCAGGGCACGGCGACCGACGCGGTCACGTTGCCGGTCGCTGGATCGATCCGCTGCACCTGCGGCGTCCACAGCGAGCCGGCGCCCGCGGCTTCCACGTTGAGATTCCCGAACCGTTCCACCGCTCCGGTGGCGACGTTAACCCGGCTGACGGTTCCGCCGTAGCTGCCGCTGCCGTAGCTGGTCACCCACAGCGCGCCCGCGGCCGGGACCAGCGCCCAGTCCCCGAAGCCCACCGGTATGGGCTGGCCGGTGATCTGGCCGGTCCGCGGCTGGATCCGCAGCAGGTCGCCGTCGGTAGCTGGTCACCCACACCAGGCCATCGGCGACCGCGATGGCGTCGCCGACGCCGGGTACCCGCAGGGAGGCCGTGACCCGCCCGCTGGCGGGTCGATCCGGTAGACGCCCCGGCAGCCGTAGGTCACCCACACCGCGCCGGCTCCGGCGGCGATGCCGCTGCGGCACCCGTCGGGGAAGGTGCCGGGGGTGGGAATCGTCCGCACGATCCGGCCGGTGGCCTCATCGACCTGGTAGGTGACGCCGATCCCGGTCACCCAGACCGCCTGGTAACCGACGGCCAGGCTCAGCGAGTTGCCCCCGGGCAGGCTCGTCTGGCTCACCGTCACCAGCGCCGCAGCGGCATGAGCGGGTGCCGTCGGCACAGGCGTGGCGGCCCGGTGGCCGCGGACCGGTGCCCGCGCCCGAACCCGCGATCACGGCGGCCGCGCCCGCCGCCACCACGGCAATGGCCGCCCCGGCCGCCAGCCAGCGGCGGTGCTGGCGCCGGCGCGCCTCCCTGATCAGTGCCTCCGGCTCCGTCCCGGAGCCCGGCCAGCCAGCCGGGCGGGGCGGTGGTCATGGCAGCTCCCAGGACACCTGCTCGATGATCTCCGCCAGCTCCTCTGGCTGAAACCCGTACCGCCGCGCCACGGCCACCAGCTCCCGTGCCTTCGCCACCACCGGGCTGCGCTGCGGGGCGATCCCGGTCACCGACACCCCGCGGCCGCGGCGGAACTCCACCAGGCCCTCCTCCCGCAGCGTCCGCAGCGCCCGGAACACCGTATTGGCGTTGACCCCGAGCACGGCGGCCAGGTCCTTGGCGGGCGGGAGCCGCTCACCTGGGCGGGCCTCGCCGTCGGCGATCGCCCGGCGGATGGCCGCCGCGACCTGCTCGTGCAGCGGCACCGGGCTGGAGTGATCGATCCCGAGTATGGCGTTAGTGCTACGCACATTAGCATCATAGCCTGTCGCGGCACGGCTATGCGCGGGCCCTGCGGCGAGTTAGCCGACGGCCCGCTGCCGGTGTGGTGCAGCACTGTCCGCGGCATGTGAAGGATTCAGCACAGGGCTGGTCCGTCACGGACCAAATCAGGCCCGGCACCTGCCAAGCCCGCCCGGGCTCGCCGGCTGTCAGCAGCTGGCGGTCCTTGCAGAGCCGGCCCAGCGTGTCGGCTTGATCACGTCAGGGATGCCCTGATCATAGTGATCTGTGCCCATGCCGATAGATGCCGCCCGCGACGCGGTGATCGCCGCGCAGGCCCAGGTGATCGGGGCGCTGGCCGCAGAGAACGCCCGGCTGGCCGGGCAGGTGGCCGATCTGGCCGCCAGGGTGGAGCGGCTGGAGCGGCAGGCCTCGCGCAACAGCGGGAACTCCGCTCGGTTATGGGCCGCGGTCACTTCGTCGTGCCGCCCGGCGAGCGGCCCTGCCGAACTGAACGCCAAGACCGACGCTAGCCTGGCCGCGCGTACCGCCGACGCCGCGAAGGCCGCTCCCAAGACCGCGCCGCGCGCGGCCAAGGGTGACCGGCCCGCCCCGCGCCTCGGCCGCGGAAGTTGATCTTTTCGATCACGACCGGTCGGCGGGATACTCAGGAGCGTGGCCAGCCCGTAGGAGCGGGGGCCGCTGGGCGCGATGAGGTAGGGGTGGGGCCATGAGCACCGACGCGGTGAGCGGGCAGGCTGATGCGCTCAGGCAGGCCGCCGAGGCCGGCGACGCGGAGGCGATGTGGGAGTACGCCCTCAGGCTTCTCGGCATGACGATGGCCTCGGTCGGGGCTGGTGACAATCTGTTCGCGCAGCTACACGCGGTGGCCGGGGCGCTGAGGGATCGCCTTCACCATGACGCGCGGGACTGGGTCAGCAGGGCGGCCGACGCGGGTAATCTCCATGCGATGGTGGTCGAGGCGGACCTACTGGAGCGCCCGGATCGCCAGCGCGCCGAGCGGCTGGCCGGGCAGGCCGCCGACCAGGGCGACACCGCCGCCATGCTGTACCTGGGCAGGCTGCTGGCCGGTGACGGGAACCGCGTGGCGGCCAGGGATTGGTACACCAGGCTGGCCGACCTGGGCGACCACACGGGCATGGTCTTCCTAGGCGAGATGCTCCTCGACGAGGATCCGCAGGCGGCCCGCGACTGGCTGCATCGGGCCGCGGATCTCGGGAACCAGCGGGCGCGGAGCGAACTGGCCATGCTGGCCGCCCGGGACTCCGGAAAGCCGCTGGACCCCGCTCACCCGCCGGCCCAGGATCCCAGGGACACTGGGTTGTTCGGCCCGCGTACCCCGGTGTCGCGCCGGGAACGGATCATCGCGGACTGCGCACACGACGGCAGGAAAACCATCCAGGACGTCCTCGAGGTCATCCCGGGGCCGTGGCTCGGGCTGACGGCGAGGCTGCCCATGCCCGAACGGAACACGGCGGGCAAGATTGGCAGTCGGATGCGGTTTACCTCGTGCACCGTGTGCGGGTGCCTGT
This sequence comes from uncultured Actinomycetes bacterium, assembly GCA_963795795.1. Taxonomy (GTDB): domain Bacteria; phylum Actinomycetota; class Actinomycetes; order Streptosporangiales; family Streptosporangiaceae; genus Palsa-504. Next base: position 77,419 of record CAWCJS010000027.1, read on the forward strand.
ACCCGGCCGACGATCGGGCCCGGCGGTACGTGCAGGCCAAGGGCGGTGAGTTCCTCAATCCCGCCAAGCTCAGCCCGCAGCAGCGGGCCAGGGCCGCGCGGTCCATGCGGCCCAGGCTGGCCGGCGGGGCGAGCGTCCTGGCGTTCATCCTCGGCATCACGGCCTTCTTCGCCGCGCCGGTGGTCTGGGGAGTGCTGGGCATCCTGCTCGGCGTCACGGCGTACCGGGGGCGGCAGAAGCTCGGAGCGGTCGCGGCGGGCGTGGCGGCGGTGGGCCTCGTGGTGGGACTCGTGCTCCACTTCCATCATCCGTTCGGCTACTGATAAGACGCAATGCGGTACCACTCGCAGGCACCGCAGCTCGGTGATGTCAAAAATCATTGACATCATGTCAGAAAAACTTTACCTTGATGATGTCGCGGCGTCGCACACGGGGAGACGGGCATGTCGTACGAGGAAAAGGGCGCGTGGGTCTACCTGACGGTGGTCCTGGGCACTTACGGGGCTTACATCGCGGTGATCCTGGGCCGAGCGAACGGCATCCCGCTGGCCGAGGTGGCCTACGTCGCGCCGATGCTGTGGCTGATCGGCATCTCGATCGCCGCGAACATCGTCGGCCGCGTCGTGGTCGAGACCGCCAAGCCCAGCGGATCGACCAAGGCTGACGTACGGGACAAAGACATCAACCGGCTGGGCGGCTACATCGGCGGCCTGGTGCTCGCGGTGGCGATGGCGGTGCCGTTCGGCCTGGCGCTGGCCAAGGCCAGCCAGTTCTGGATCGCCAACGCGATGTACGCCGCCTTCGTGGCGTTCGCGCTGGCCGGCACGCTGGTCAGGATCGTCGCCTACCGCCGGGGCCTGTAACGTGGGTAAGCCCACCAAGGTCACCAACTCGATCCGGGCGCTGCGGTTCGCGCACGGCGAGATGACCCAGGCCGAGCTCGCCGAGGGGATCGGCGTGACCAGGCAGACGATCATCGCCATCGAGCAGGGGCGGTACTCGCCGTCCCTGGAGGTGGCGTTCCAGATCGCGCGCGTATTCAAGGTCGGGCTCGACGACGTCTTCCAGTACCCCGACGGCGACCAGTAGCCCGACCGCGGTCAGATCCCACCCGGCCACGTGGCTGGCGTCTAGGATCGAGGCGTGATCACCGGGATACATGCGATCGTGTTCTCTCCGGACGCGGACAAGACCCGCGGGTTCTTCGCCGACGTGCTGGGGCTGTCATCGGTGGACGCGGGCGGGGGATGGCCCATCTTCGCCTTGCCCCCCGCCGAGCTTGCCGTCCATCCGGCCGACGGGGAGGGCCGCCACCAGCTCTACCTGATGTGCGACGACATCCACGCCACCCTCGCCGAACTGCAGGGCAAGGGAGCCGAAGTCGCGCAGGAGGTCTCCGATGTGGGCTGGGGCCTGCTCGCCTCGGTCCGCCTGCCGGACGGCAGCGAGTTCCCGATCTACGAGCCCAGGCACCCATCGCCCATTCGTCCCTGATTAAGGGGAATGCTTGCCTGGGAGCAAGCCGACCTGCCCATCGTGACCGACTCGGCGACCCGGCTGCATCATCTAGTGTCTGCGCGGCGCCTCAGGGGAGGCGGTGGTACCAGGTCTGCTGCCAGAGTTGGCCGTTGCAGGACTGCAAGTACACATCCTGGACGAACCACGTCCATTCTCCGGGGCTGCTGACGCAGTGGTTGAAGGTGCCGGACGACTTCCGACTCCAACATCGTGGCCGCTCATCCGGCCGTTACCCCAGCTCCAGTTCTCGTTGCTGATCCAGTCGCAGGTCCACTGCTCGACGGGGGTCCCGTTGGCGGCCCCGCCGCGGGCGTCCAGGCACAGACCGCTGGACCTGTTGACCAGGTGAAACCCGGAGGAGGACGAGGCGACCGCCCATTGCTGAGCCAGGCTGCCGTTGCAGATGCCCTGAACGATCCCCACCCCCAGGCCGGAGGATCCGCCAGCCGGCTGGAGGCCATAAGGAGTAGACGCTCTGGATCTCGAAGCTGTCGGCGGTTGCGGCGTGGGCTGGCGACGCGACCGCCAGGCCGGAGACGGTGGCCATCGCCGCAGCGGCCAGCAGGGTGGCAAGTCGGTGGTTTCGCATGTGAATTCCTCTTGTGATCGGTTGGATGAGGGTTCTCACACCGACAGTGGGGCCGCATGCGCGTCTGATACATCGACCGGGAGCCGAATCCGCGCAGGAAGTCTCCGATGCGGCCCCCCGATCTACCGCCCAGGCACTCCCGCCCTTCGTCCCTGATCCCGGGCTGGGCCAGGCCGTGCGACGGGCCCGATGCCCGCGCTCTGACGGCTACGGTGGAAAACGTGGCGAGCCTGCTGGAGGCCGGCATGCCCGGACGGGATCGATGACGGCGGCCGCGGAGGGCGCTCTCGCGGCCGCGCGCAGGCTGGCCGACGACGTGCTGTTCCCCGGCGCGATGCGCGTAGACCGCCTGGACGTGCTGCCGGCCGCGCACCTCGACGCGCTCGCGGCGCAAGGACTGTTCGGCGCGCCCGCGCCGCGCGAGGCCGGCGGTCTCGGCCTGGACCTGCGTGAGCTGAGCGCGGTGGTGGAGGAGGTGGCCGGCGGCTGCCTGGCGACCGCGTTCGTCTGGATCCAGCATTTCAGGCTGCTCATGACGGTGGCCGCCGATGGCGCTCCGGCGGCCCTCAGGGACCGGTGGCTCGCGCCAGCCTGCCGGGGCACCTTGCGCGGCGGGATCGCGCTCACCGGCCTGATGCCCGGGCCTCCGCTGCTGAGCGCCCGGCCGGTCGGCGGCGCCTGGCGCGTTGACGGTACGGCTCCGTGGGTGACCGGATGGGGCCTGGTGGACCTGGTGGTGGTCGTGGCCCGCGGGCCAGACGATACCGTCGTCACGCTGATCATGGACGCGGTGGACCAGCCCGGGCTCACGGTGTCCCGCCAGCGGCTGTCGGCCGTCGACGCGAGCGTCACGGTCCGCCTCGGCTTCGACGGCGTCCTGATCCCCGAGGAGCGTGTCGCGGGCCAGTCGCCCTTCGATCCCGCCGCCAGCACTCAGCCCGAGGGTCTCCGGGTGAACGGATCGCTCGCCCTGGGAGTAGCGGGCCGGTCCTGTAGGCTGCTCGGCCCCGGACCGCTCGATGACGAGCTGGCCGCGTGCCGGGAACGGCTCGATGGGGCACTGGACGGCGATGCGGGCGCCATGGCCACGGCTCGTGCGGCCGCCTGCGAGCTGGCCATCCGGACGACGGCCGCGCTGGCCGTCAGCGACGGGAGCAGGTCGATCATGGTGGACCAGCACGCCCAGCGGCTCGCCCGGGAGGCGGTGTTCCTCCTGGTGTTCGGATCGCGCCCGGCGATCAAGAGCGCCCTGCTGCACCAGCTCCGTGCCACGACGGACTAGTAGCGGGTACCGAAGCAGCGAAATGTCATATGCCGTCCGTATGGTCGCTGGTGCATAGCGTGATCCTGGCGCTACGGGGAAGGACAGCGAAGGTATGATAGTTGGTATGACACGGCGGAAAATCGCCATTACCCTGCCGGAGGACCAGGTGGCCGCCGCTCGTCGCGCGGTCGCAGAAGGGCGATCGCCCTCGGTGTCCGCCTACATCTCGCAGGCACTCGCCCGCAGGGATGCCGATGACGAACTCGCCGAGACACTGGCGGAGATCTACGCGGAGACGGGTCCGCCCAGCGCCGCCGACCGAGCCTGGGCCCGGCAGGCACTCGGGCTTCCCGAATGACCGGCGCGACCCTCGACACTGGTGCGCTGATCGCGCTTGAGGCGGGAAGCCGACGCATGGCCGTCCTGGTCGAGGAGGCTCTCGCCAGCCATGCCGAGCTCGCCATCCCGGCCGGAGTCCTAGCTCAGGCCTGGCGGGGTGGCGCACGCCAGGCTCGCATTGCACGGCTGCTGAGGGCCTCGGTCACTTCGGTTGTCCCGCTCGACGAGCGGCTGGCCTTGCGGGTGGGAGCCCGGTGTGCGGCAACCGGGATCTCCGACGTGGTCGACGTTTCCGTCGCGCTGTGTGCGCGAGATCGGGGCCATCCGGTGATCAGTAGTGATCCGGGCGATATCCGCGCGGCTGAGCCGTCGCTGAAGATGCTCGCTCCATCCTGACCTAGCCGCCGTAGGCGGTGTCAGGGATCGTGGCGCGCACTACAAGCCCCGGGCCTGCCCATCCGGCGGCTCCGTCCTGAGTCAGGGTGCAGACCAGGCAGCCGCTGTCGGTGGTGTCGAGGAAGGTGGTACCGGGACCGCTCGGCAGCCTGCTCACCACCGCCGATCGTCGGCTCAGCGAGCACGACCGCGCGCCGCGCGTAATGGGCCAGCCCATCACCGCCCCTTGTCCTCCGCCAGGCTTGGTAACGTTCCCGGAACGGTCCGGGCGTAGCGTGAGGTGCATGACAGGAGGGGCAGCCAGCAGGCAGGCCTCGGCGACCCAGGTCGCAGCGCGCCGTTTGCGGCTGGCGTCACCGGCGACCGCGCTGGTTCTCGGCGGCCTGATGCTGGCGCTGGTGGCCCTGTCCGGGGTGCTGGCCGAGGTGGCCGGTCAGCCGCTGTCCGGCGGCAATGTCATCGCGCTGTACCTGGCGTTCAGCGTGGTGGGCGTGGTGGTGGCCTGGCATCAGCCCGGCAACCCGATCGGGTGGGCACTGCTGGGTGTCGGCCTGTTCTTCACGCTCAGCGCGGCCGCCGGAATCTACACGGTGTTCGACTACCGCGCCCGCCAGGGGACGCTGCCGCTCGGCTGGCTGGCGGTACTCCTGCAACCCAGCTGGGCACCGGCCGTGGCGCTGGCGGGGCTGTCGCTGCTGCTGTTCCCGGACGGCTGTTTCCCGTCGCGCCGCTGGCGGCCGGTGCTGTGGGCCTACCTCGGGATCGGCGGGCTGTGGGTGGCGGGTGCCTGTGCTATCTCGGTCGGCGCCATCATCACTGGCCACGTTCACGTGGCGGCCAACGGGGACCTGGCCGCCCTGGACAATCCCACCGGCACGGCGGCGCTGTGGGGCGTGCTCGGCACCGTGTTCTTTGCGCTGATCGCGGTGTTGTGGCTGGCCTGGCTGGCCGGGCAGGTGGCCGGTTACCGGCGGCAGCCGACTGAGCGCCGCATGCAGCTGAAATGGCTGCTGAGCGGGGCGGCGGTGTTCATCGTCGGCACGGTGATTAGCGTCTGGCTGAACAACGCCACCGGCATCTGGCGGGTGGTCGATGACATCACCGCGGCTGCGATGTTCGCGCTGCCGGTCAGCATCGGATTCGGGATCCTGAAGTTCAAGCTGTACGACATCGACCGGATCGTCTCCCGCACCCTGGCCTACGCGATCGTCACCGGCCTGCTGATCGGTGTGTACGCGGGCCTGGTGCTGCTGGCCACCCAGGTCCTGTCGTTCCGCACCCCGGTCGCGGTGGTCGCCTCCACCCTTGCCGCGGCGGCGCTGTTCAACCCCCTGCGGCGGAGGGTGCAGCACCTGGTGGACCGGCGGTTCAACCGAGCCCGGTATGACACCGACCAGACCATCGCCGCGTTCGCGGCTCGCCTCCAAGACACCGTAGACCTGGACTCAGTCCAGGACGACCTGGCCACGGTCGTGGACCACGCCCTGGAACCCGCCCACGTATCGATATGGATCAGCCAGCAGGGCTGAGCCTCAACCAGGACAGCTCCGGATCGCTGCGTCCTGACTCAGGTGCAGACCAGGCAGCCGCTGTCGGTGGTGTCGAGGAAGGTGGCACCGGGACCGCTCGGCAGCCTGCTCACCACCGCCCTGACCAGGCCTTCGGGATTGCCGAGCCGTGAGGTAAGCGACATGCTCCGCACATAGGCCGCCACCGGGTCCGGGCCGGGGATCACGAGCCGCCCGCGGAATTCGTGCCTGGCCACGGAGGGAAACAACCGGCGCAGCAGGACCTCGCCCTGGTCCAGGACGAACCGTTCGCCGACCATCGCTGTGCCCTGGTAACCGAGATCGGCGAGCCCCGCCCTGATCAGCGCGCGCAGTTCCCGATGGTGATCGGCTCCGTTGAGGCCGACGACCAGCCGGCCGCCTGGGCGGGTGACCCGGCGCAGCTCGCGCAGCGCGACCTCCGGTTCCGGAACGTGGTACAGCATGTGCATGGCCAGGGTCAGATCTGCGGAAGAGTCGCGCAGCGGCAGGGCCGCGGCGTCGGCCGCGACCAGGGCCGGACCGGGCCGCCCGGTTCGCTGCCTGGCCGCGCGCAGCATGCCCGGTGACAGGTCCGCCCCGATCAGCCGCCGCCCGTGGCCGCGGCGGGCCAGTTCGGCCAGGTAGAGGCCGTTGCCGCAGCCGACGTCGGCGATCACCCCGGCACCGCCGAGGCCAGCCGCAAGCGCCACGTCGAGCATCCGGCCGGTCAGGTCCACCGGCGGCTGCTGGTAGGCGTAGATGGACTGGCGCGCGGCCAGGTTAGCGTCCGTCTGGTACTGGACATCGCGCAGGAACGACCGGTCCGACCAGAGCGACATACCCGAACCCCTCAGCCGGAGGATCCGCCGGCGATCTCGTACGACCACAGCTCGCTGCTCACGCCGACCGGGGGAGGCGCCTGGCCGCCCTCGCGCTCGGCCGCCGAGCGGTGCCCGTGCCCGAACGCCGGTGAGTTCAGCCACGAATAGAACGCCGCCTCGTCGCGCCACCTGGTCACCACCAGCCAGGTGGTCCGCCCGTCGGTGGGCTTGAGCAGCTCGAAGCCCTCGAAGCCATCCTGGCTGTCCACTGCTCCCGCCCGGGCGGCGAACCTGCGAGCGAGCTCGTCGCCGCTGTCGGCGGGCACCGTAATCGCGTTGATCCTCACTACGGTTTCTCCGAGGCGAGCGCGGGCGGACGGGCGGGCGATGGGTCATTACCGGCACAACGGCATGGTGCACATGGAGCTTCACACGCACGACCTGCCCGAGGTCCGGGCCTTCCTGTGGCAGCTCCTCGGCTGGCGATCCTGGTCGGTGGGCGAGGTCGGCCAGGACTACCTGGCCCTGGACGTCAGCGACCGGCTGGGCGGTGGGATCGTCGGCTGCGGCCAGCGTCCGCCCTCGTGGCTGCCCTACGTCGAGGTCGGTGACGTGCTTCGGTCGACCGAACGGGCGGGTCGGCTCGGAGCCAGGTCTGCTGACCCGCGCGAGGGACCACAGGGCTGGCGCAGCGTCGTCAGCACCCCGGCCGCCGGCGACCTCGCCTTCTGGCAGCCGAAGCCTAGGCCGCCCAGGCGGCGCGCGTGACGGACCACCCCGCCGCCGAGGACGCCCTCGTCGCGGCCGCCAGCAGGGTGACCAGCACGCCTACGGCCAGCTGGTGGCCGCCTACCGCGCCGAGTTGCACGCCCATTGCTACCGGATGCTGGGCTCGCCGGCGGACGCCGAGGACGCGGTACAGGAGGCCCTGGTGCGGGCCTGGCGGGGGATGCCCGCCTTCGAGCGCCGGGGCTCGCTGCGGCGCTGGCTATACACCATCGCTACCAACTCGTGCCTGAAGATCATCGAGCGCCGCCCCCGGCGCGTCCTGCCGGTGGACTACGGTCCCGCCGCCGACCCGCACGACCACCCGGGCGCGCGCGGCCGATGCCGGCCTGGGATCGAGCCCTACCCCGGCCCGCCCGAGCTGGCCGCCGACCGAAGGCCACCCGCGAGGCCCGCTACGACCAGCGCGAGAGCGTGGAGCTGGCCTTTATCGTGGCCATCCAGCTGCTCACTCCTGGCGCAGCGCGCCGCGCTCATCCTGCACGACGTGCTGGCCTTCACCGCCGCCGAGATCGCCGGGATGCTCCAGATCACGCGGGCCTCGGTGTACAGCCTGCTCCAGCGCGCCCACAAGGCGCTGCGCCAGCGCCTGGACCAGCCGAGCCAGCAGATGACCCTGCGCCGGCTGGGCGACGAGGCGGTCCGCGGCCTCGTCGAGCGGTACGTCACCGCCTGGCACGACGGCGACGTCGACGCGCTGGTCACCATGCTGACCGCCGACGCGGTCCTGTCGATGCCCCGCTGCCTAGCCGGTTCAGCGGACCGGCCTCGATCCGGGAATTCCTCGCCACCTCGATCATGGCGCAACCGGGCCACGCCCGGCTCGTCGCCACCCGGGCCAACGGCCAGCTGGCCTTCGGCCACTACCGGCTCGACCTGGCCACCGGCCGATACCTCGCCCACAGCCTGGACCTGCTCACCTTGCGGGCGGAGCGGATCACGGAGATCACGGCCTTCGTCCAGCCCGAGGCGTTCGGGCGGTTCGGACTGTGTACCCACCTTTGAGCCACGATCAGGGAGTCACCGACCATGAAGCCCATCCTGCTGTTCGGCACCCAGTTCACGCTGAGCCTGGCGGCCTACGCCCTCGTCGGCCTGTGGTACGTGGTGCCGCGGCTGGCGGGTCGGCCGCGCGAGGCCGCGCTGCAGCCGCTGGTCTGGGTACACGCGTTCCGGATGATCGGGGGGACCGTCCTAGCCCGGGTGCCGTGGGGGTCGGTGTGCCGCTCCTGTTCGCCAAACGGAGGTCGGCTACGGCGACCTGATCACCTCGTTCCTGGCCCTCGTCGCGCTGGTCGCCCTGCGCACCAGGCGGTCGTGGGCCATCCCGCTGGTCTGGCTGGTGGTGGTGGTCGGGCTGCTCGACACCATCAACGCGGTCATCCAGTCGCTGCGGTACAACGTGTTCGTCCACGCCCTGGGCGTGAACTGGGTGATCGTGACCTGCTACGTGCCGGCGCTGCTGGTCAGCAGCGCGCTGATCCTCTGGCAGCTGACCCGGTTGCCGGTGGCCCAGACCCGCGCGACCACGCTGGCCGGAGCACCGGGGCCGGCCAGCTAGCCGGGAATACCGCGCGACCGACGCCCAGGCGGTCCGGGAGGGCCGTCCCATCCCGCCGACCCCGCACTACTAGGTGCCCACGCCACGTTCGTTCGGGAAAATGCCTCGCCGCCGTAAATGCGCTGGCCTGCCGCCAGGCCGAACCCGGATGATAGACAGCATGCACGTCGAGGCGATCAACATCGGCCCCAGCGACGCGATCGGCCCGGTCAGGTCCGTCCGCGCGGTGGCGGGCCAGGGGCTGGAAGGCGACCGCTACTTCTTCCCCGGCGGAGCCAAGCCGGGCGAGGCGCTGACCGTCATCGAGGCCGAAGTCCTGGAGGAAGTCGGCCTGACCGGGCCGCAGTCCCGCCGCCAGGTCATGGTGCGCGGCGTCCGCGTTAACGACCTCGTCGGCAAGCGCTTCTGGATCGGCGAGGTCGAGTGCCTGGGCACCGAACTCTGCGAGCCGTGCCTGCACCTGCAGAAGATGACCCGCCCCGGCATCATCAAGGAGCTCATCCACCGCGCTGGCCTGCGGGCCGACATCCTGTCCGGTGGGACGATCACGGTCGGTGACCTCGTGCAAGAACAACAATCTTTGGCCGAACGACCGATTGAGCCCTCACGCAGATAGCCGGGCGGCCTGGATGGCCAGGTAGCGGCGTTCGGGCAAGCTGGTCGCGCGCCGGGCGGCCTCCAGGTAATCCGCGGCCGCCGCGCCGGTGTCGCCCGCCAGTTCCCGCAGGTGCGCGCGGGTGGCGAGCAGGCGGTGGTGGCGCGCCATCCGCTTGTCCTCGGCCAGGGTGGCCAGCACCGCGAGCCCGGCGCCGGGCCCGCGGACCATCGCGACGGCCACCGCGCGGTTGAGCGCGGTGAACGGGTTGGGCGCGGCCAGTTCCAGCAGGTCGTACAGCGCGAGGATCTGCGGCCAGTCGGTGTCGCCCATGGTCGCGGCCTCGTCGTGGACGGCCGCGATCGCCGCCTGCAGCTGGTAGGGGCCGACGTTCCCTTCTGGCAGCGTGGCGGTGATCAGCGCGGTGCCCTCGGCGATCTGCGTTCGGTCCCAGCGGGCCCGGTCCTGCTCGGCCAGCGGCACCAGGGACCCGTCGGGCAGCGTCCTGGCCGCGCGGCGCGCGTCGGTCAGCAGCATCAGCGCCAGCAGGCCGGTCACCTCGCCGTCCTGCGGGACCAGCCGGTGCAGCCAGCGGGTCAGCCGGATCGCCTCGCGCGACAGCTCGGGCACGGTGAGCTCGTCCCCGCCCGAGGCGGTGTAGCCCTCGTTGAAGATCAGGTACAGCACGTGCAGGACGGCCCGCAGCCGCTCGGTCCGCTCGGTCCCGCCCGGCAGGCTGAAGTCGAACCCGGTGTCCCTGATGGTCTGCTTGGCCCGGCTGATCCGCTGCGCCATCGTGGCCTCCGGCACGCCGAACGCCGCCGCGATCTGCCCCGTCGACAGCCCGCCCACCGCGCGCAGGGTCAGCGCGATCTGGCTGGGCGGGGACAGGTCCGGGTGGCAGCAGCCGAACAGCAGCGCCAGCGAGTCGTCGGCGTCTGCGGGTTCGGCGTCGGCCGGGGGCCCGAGCAACTCGGACTGCGGGGTGGCCACCGCGATCACCGCCTCGCGGTTCCGCCGGGACTGCTCGCTGCGGACCTGGTCCATCAGGCGGCGCGAGGCCACCGTGATCAGCCACCCGCGCGGGTTCTCCGGCAGCCCCTCGGCCGGCCACTGCAGCGCGGCGGCCAGCAGCGCCTCCTGGCTGGCGTCCTCGCAGAGGTGGAACTGCCCGTACCGGCGCACCAGCGCGCCAAGAACCTGCGGCGCCAGCTCGCGCAGCAGGTCCTCGACGCCGCCCGGCCCGTCCGTGACAGGAGCGCCCGGGCCTGGTGCGCTGGTCACAGGTCGGGCTTGGCCTCGTGCAGGATCGGCCAGAACTCGACGGGATCCTCGTCCGCCCAGGGCATGTCCGCCGCGATCTGCAGCGCGCGCTCCTCGCTCTCGCAGTCGAGCAGGTAGAAGCTCGCGATGTACTCCTTGGTCTCCTGGTACGGCCCGTCGGTCACGGCCGGGACGCCGTTTTCCCTGCGCACCAGCCTGGCCTGCATCGTCGTCGGCCAGCCCGTAGGCGCCGATGAGCTCGCCGGTCGCCTGGTACTTGCGGTTGAACGCATCCTGCCTGGCGATGGCCTCCGGCCAGACGTCGGCCGGGATCGAGGCCCACTTCTCCTGGTTGCCGTAGATCAGCAGCAAGTACTTCATCTGGGTGTCCCTTCAGCGTCGCGTGCCCCGTCGGCCCGCTCTCACCCCTGAGTCGGAGCTGAGGGCGAGTCCTCGACATCGCTCTTCGACGCTAGTAATTTCAACGGTGTAACCGAGACGGAGGAGACACCAGATGACTGACGTGACGACGGATTGGTAGCGGAGGGGCAGAGCTCTCGGCAGCCGATGAGCAGCTGCTGCGGGAGCTCACCGAGCGGGCGGGCGGGCGGGCTGAAGCTGACCGGCGAGGGCGGCCTGCTGGGCAGGCTGACCAAGATGGTCATCGAGGGCGCTCTGGAAGGCGAGATGGACGACCATCTCGGCTATGCCAAGCATGATCCGGAAGGCCGCAACGGCGGCAATTCCCGTAACGGCCGCCGGGCCAAGACGGTGCTTACCGATACGGGGCCTGTGGAGATTTCGGTGCCGCGCGACCGGGATTCCAGTTTCGACCCGAAAATTGTCGGCAAAAGGCAGCGGCGGCTGACCGGGGTCGACGATATGGTGATTTCTCTGTCGGCGAAAGGGCTGACCCACGGGGAGATCGCCGCGCACCTGGCCGAGGTCTACGGTGCGGAGGTCTCCAAGCAGACGATTACGACGATCACCGACCGGGTGATGGAGGGCCTGTCGGAATGGCAGAGCCGGCCATTGGATTCCGGTGTACGCGGTGATCTTCATCGACGCGATTAACGTGAAGATCCGCGAGGGCCAGGTCGCCAACCGGCCTATCTACCTGGCGCTGGGCGTCACCGCAGACGGCGAGCGGGACGTGCTGGGCCTGTGGGCCGGGGAGCACGGCGACGGGGAAGGCGCCAAGTACTGGCTGCGCGTCTTGTCGGAGATCAAGAACCGCGGTGTGCGGGACGTGTGCATGCTGGTCTGCGACGGGCTCAAGGGCCTGCGGGACGCGGTGAGCGCGGGTGGGAGAAGACTATCGTGCAAACATGCATTGTGCATCTGCTGCGGAATTCATTCAAGTACGCGTCGAAGAGGGACTGGGCGCAGATCGCGAAAGACCTCAAGCCTGTTTACACGGCAGCGTCTGAGTCTGAGGCGCGGACCGGTTCGCCGATTTCTCCGGGAAGTGGGAGAAGCGCTACGCGGCTATCATCCGGCTGTGGGAAAACGCGTGGGCGGAATTCGTCCGTTCCTGCGGTTCGACGGGGAAATAAGGACCGTGATCTGCACGACTAACGCGATCGAGTCGATTAATGCCGGGCTGCGGCGGGCGGTGAATGCCCGCGGCCATTTCCCGACCGAGCAGGCGGCGCTGAAGTGCCTGTACCTGGCGATCATGAGCCTGGATCCGACCGGGAAGGGCCGCTAGCGGTGGACGAACCGGTGGAAGGCTGCCCTGAACGCCTTCGACATCACCTTCGACGGCCGCCTGAGCGCGGGACGGAAGTGACAACAGAGAGAGAAGTTACACCGTTAACTTGGCTCTGTCGCACTTTCGGTGGTGGCAGAATGTGCTGATGTGACACGCTTAGTCATGATCGATGCTGAAGAGCTTGTGGGGACTGTGTTCTCGGGGTTGTCTTGCCTGGTCATCGAGGATGTTGAGGACGCTGGCGACACGATCGTGGTTCGGGCCAGGACACGGAGCGAGCCGGTGGCCTGCCCGGGCTGCGGCACGGAAACGCCGCGCGTGCACGGGTATCACGAGCGGGCGCCGGCCGACGTGCCCGTCGATGGCCGCCGTGTCGTGGTGAAGGTGCGGGTCCGCCGGATGCGCTGTCCGGCCCTGGACTGCACGGTGCAGACGTTCCGTGAGCAGGTCTGCGGCGTCCTGGAGCGTTACCAGCGGCGCACCACGAGGCTGACCGGCCAGGTCGGCGCAACGGTCCGCGAATTAGCAGGCCGCGCGGGCTCCCGGCTGCTCGCGGCGCTGGGCATCAGCGTTTCCAGGCACACGGCGCTCCGCGCCCTGATGGCGATCCGCCTTCCCGGCCTGGGCGTCCCTCGCGTCCTGGGCATCGACGACTTCGCCCTGCGGAAGGGCCTGGTCTACGCGACGATCCTGATCGACGCGCAGACCGGCCGGCGGGTCGACGTCCTGGAAGGCCGCACCGCCGGCGTCGCAGCGGACTGGCTGCGCCGGCACCCCGGCGTCGAGATCGTATGCAGGGACGGGTCGGGGGCGTACGGCGAGGCCGTGAAGTCAGCGCTTCCGGACGCCGCGCAGTGCGGCGACCGCTGGCACCTGTGGCATCTCCTCGGAGAAGCCGCAGCGAAGGAGGTCGCCGCGCACTCGGCGTGCTGGGCCGAAGCCGCCCCGCTCCAGCAGGGCAAACGCGCCGAGACCACGCTGGAGCGCTGGCACCAGGTCCACGACCTGCGCAGCAGGGGCGTCGGGCTGCTGGACTGCTCGCGGCGGCTGGGCCTGTCCCTGAACACGGTCAAGCGCTACGACCGGGCCGGGGAGCCCGAGCGGCTGCAGCGCGCGCCCCAGTACCGGCCCGGACTCGTGGACCCCTACCGCGACTACCTGCGCAGGCGAAGAGAGGACGAACCCGGGGTTCCCGTCCAGCGGCTCCTGCGGGAGATCCGCGAGCAAGGCTACCCCGGCAGCTCCAACCTGCTCGTCCGTTACATCAACCAGGGACGCCTCGATACCGAGCGCCCGCACATCGCGCCGCGCAAGGCGACGCAGATCCTGCTCACGAACCCGGACAACCTCCCAGACGAGCAGCGCGAAACCGCAGGGCGCCTGTCAGCAGCATGCCCGGAGATGAAAGCCCTGGCCAGGCTGATCGGCAAATTCGCCGCCATGCTCGACCCCGACCCCGCCAACGAGGACAAGCTCCCGGAATGGATCGCCGGCGCCCGCGCCGCCGACCTCCCTCACCTCCACTCCTTCACCCGCGGCCTGGACCTGGACATCCAGGCAGCCACCGCCGCGCTCACCCTCCCGCACCACAACGGGCGCACGGAAGGAGTGAACAACAAGACGAAAATGATCAAAAGGCAGATGTACGGACGCGCCGGCTTCGCCCTCCTCCGCCACCGGATACTCCTCGGATAAGAGCACGAAGTCACCACAGCCGCCCGCGACGGGCGAGCGGGATGGTCGCGCAGTTGGCGCACCCGTCTACGGGCACTCGAGCGAGGGTGAGGCGGACGGGGAAGGCGAAGATGACGGGGACGGGGACGGCGAGGGCGAAGAAGACGGCGAAGCCGAGGCGGATGGGCAGGGCGAGGCGGACGGGCAGGGCGAAGCTGAGGTCGACGGGGATGGCGTGGCCGACGCGGAGGGGGAGGGCGTAGTCGAGGCGGACGGGGAAAGCGAGGGCGAGGAGGACGGGGAGGGCGAGTCCGAGGGGGACGGGGAAGGCGAGGAGGACGGGGAGCAGGACACGGATGGGGAAGGTGACGGGGAGGCGGTCGGTGACGCGGAAGGCGAGGGTGACGGAGACTGCGAGGGGGACGCCGAGAGGAACGCGGAAGGCGACGGTGACGGGGACGGGGAGGGGAGACCGAGGCGGACGGGGACGCGGAAGGCGAGGGCGACGGGGACGGCGCAGGCAGGGTTGGCGGGTTAGCCGGCACGCTGGACGCTACCGTCCAGGTGAAGCTCACCGAGCCTGTGCCGCCGGACGGGTACGTCGCGGAGACGGTAACCCCGTACGAGCCCGATGCCCCCGACGATATGGTGCCGCTGATCAGCCCGCCGCCACTGATGGACAGGCCGGGCGGCAGGTTCGACGCGCTGAACGCGGGTGACTGCCCGGCTGCGGCGTTCAGGGAGCTGACCTGCAGGTTGATCGTGGCTCCCGGCGCGTCTTGCTGGTTGCCCGGATCCAGCAGCCGCACCGCGCCGAGCAGGAAGTAGCTGACATCGACCTTCACGCTGATTCCCGGGACGCTGGCCCGGCTGGTGTACTGCCAGAACGTCCAGTTGGCCCAGCCAGCCGGCATCGGAGGGCTGCCGTTCACGTACCCGGCAACCCACAGCGGGTCCGAGCCGAACGCGGTGCTGTCACCGGTGCAGGTCTCCCACCAGTCCGCGGTGGTGTAGATGATGGGCTCCTGCCCGGTGAGCCGCTGTGCCTCCGAGTTGAACGCGGAGATCCACGAGACCATCTGCGCGGCTGATAGCCCGTAGCACTCGGAGCCGTAGGGATTGTATTCGATGTCAAGCGCCAGCGGGAGGGTGCGCCCATCCGCGGTGTAGTTACTGTTCTGCACGGCGTAGTCGGCCTGGCTGGCCCCGCCGCTGACGTTGGGTATCGCGAAGTGATATCCGGTCGCATCCAGACCGGCCGCCTCGGCCTGGGCCAGGTCGCTGGCGTAGTAGGGGTTGACGTAGTAGTCGCCCTCGGTGGCCTTGATGAACGCGAACTTGTAGCCCGCCGCGGCCACCTGCTGCCAGTCGATGGCAGCACCGTGCGGATGCTGATGGTCGGCCACGTCAACGCCGAGCGCTCCCGCGTCCATCGGCGGGGGGGCGGTGGGCGGCGGCCCCTCCAGCTGTCGCTGGATCTGCGGCGAGTGGGCGGACCCGACGTTGGTCCGCTGCACGCCGTCCACCACCGGCGGCGGCCCTTCCGTGATCTGCGTCGCTGGAGCCGACGACGCTCCGGGCGAGGGCGAGGCGGTGCCGACTGCGGCCGCCGGGCCCCCCAGCGCCGTCGCGGCCTGTGTCGATGTGAGGCCGTTGCCGCCGAAGGCCAGGAGGGCGACGAGGCCGCCCGCAGACGCCAGCATGGTCACAGTGCCCAGAACACCAGTCAGGTGCCTGAAGAATGTCCTGTTCATAGCGGCTCCTGACCGGTGGCGTGGTCGCGAGCCGCGACGAGCCAGCAAACCATAGGGCCGGACGAACCTCACTTTCGGCAACGAAACACCACGGTAACTGCCATGGCGCCAGGAAGCGGGAACGCTGGATGAATCTTGTCCAAACCTGAGGCTTGCCAACCGTTCGGGCGTCGAGGACGGCACCGACACCGATGGGCTTGGCCCTGCTCGTGACCAGGCCAGGAGCAGGCGGATTCCGGGCGCTACGCCCCGAGCAGGACCTCGATGGTTCCGGCCGCACCAACCGCGTAGCAGTCGGAAGCGGTGATGCAGGTGATGCCGTTCAGGTTCTCCCGGACGGAGGTCTTGATCGCTGTGAACCTGGTGCCGTTGGTGGTACGGAGGATGACGCCGCCTGCGCCGACGGTGTAGCAGGTGCGTGCGGCCGGGCAGGCGATGTCGGCCAGGACCACATTGTTCGGCATCGTGACGCCGGGGCCGTTCTGCCCGGTGGCGGTGTAGATGCTCACGGTGCTGTTGCCGTCGCCGAAGGGGTTGGAATTGTTGACCGCATAACAGCCAGTGCCGGTGGGGCAGGCGCCCACGTCGGTGACCGGCCAGGAGCAGCCGCTATTGGGGGGACAGGTCGGGTCTAGCCGCCAGGATCCGCCGGGAGCGGGCGTCATGAGCAGGGCGGCGGCGAACCCTTCGTGGCTGCCGATGAGCTGGTTGCCGCCGGCCCAGCACGGCCCGGAGGGCGCGCAGGAGACCCATTCCAGGGGGTAGCGGTACGGGATGTTGCTGCAGTCTCCGTTGCAGACCACGCCGGGCGGGATCGGCTGGCTGGTCCAGGTGGCCCCGCCGTTCTGGGTGAGCCAGAGGGAACTGCCGGGTCCGGCGCTGCGGCTTTGGGAAATCAGATTGGTGTTCCATCCGCCGGGCAAGGTGGCGACCGCGTAACAGGTGAGGGCGCTGGGGCAGGAGATGTCCAGTAGCCCCACCCGGCACGGGATCTCCCCCGAGGGGGCATCGCCGACCACGCATCCCGGCTGCGCGAGCTCGGAGACGTGCAGGGGGAGCGTGCGGGCGGCCCAGTGCGCCCCGGCGTCATGCGTCACCAGTATGGTGCCCGGCCGGGCGATCACGTAGCAGGAGGCCGGAGGTGCGCAGGCGACCCGGTACAGCGGCGCCGACCCGGCGACCCCGGCCGGGCTGGCCTCGCGGTGCCAGGCGCGGCCGCCGTCCGTGGTGGCCAGCAGGGTCCCGGCGTCGCCGACCGCGAAACAGCGCGACGCGGTCAGGCACCCGACGTCGTACAAGGTGCTCGTGGTGCCGGTACCCTCCGCGTGCGAGACGGCGGGGACCGGGGCGGCGGGCGCCGCGGTCGCGCAGCCGGCCACCGCAGCCAGGGCCGCCAGTACCGCCAGCGTCATCCTCATGAACTACGTGTTATCACGCGTGGCCGGATGGGCGGGACTCGCCGCGATGGCGCGCTCCGGATGTGAGTTGCCGCGCCTGCTCAGGCGGCGGCGCCGAGGTTGGCCTGGGTGGCCGGCGAGGCGGCCAGATCACGGGAAAGCTGCCTGATCCACCGCATGCGGTCCACGGCCGCCTCCGGGTGGTCGCCGAACTCCTGGGCCATCAAACCGACGCAACCGCGGACCCCAAACTGCCGTACGGCCCGGCGGGCCGCCTCCGCCACCGCGTCACCGCTCGGGGCATCCGATCGCTGGAGTCCGGACACGAACAAGGCCGCGCACCGGGCGTCATTCACGGTCAAGCTGTTCATAGCAATCCTCCACGCCTCAAAGGGATCTATCCCTATATACGGTCACGAGCAGGCGGGGGTTCTCCGGGGGATCGGGGGGAAACACCGGGGGACGCGTTCGATCTGGGCCGGCGCCAGGCCGAGTTCCTCACACGCCTCGCGCACGGCGGCCTCCCGTGGGCCGGCGTCGCCAAGTTCGCGTTATCCCCGGAAACGTGATCTGACCGGAGGTGCTGGCCAGGATTTCCCCGGAAGATCGGTGCCTGACGGAAGAAAGGGCGCCCCATTCGGCGCCCTAATTACCGCCGAGCACGGATCTTCCAAGATCTTCTAACTGGTCGACCAGGTTTTCGCGGTAGATCCGGGTCTTGCGGTTGATTGAGGGTGCTGGAGTACACCGGATCAACCCACGAAGCCCGGATCAACCACAATCCTCGGAAGGCGCGGCGCGGGCCCGTCAGGCCGGGACGGAAAGCGAGAGGCCGAACTGTCCCGCGGCATCGGTCCACCAGGCTTGCATCGCGAACCCGGCCGCGGCGAGCTCGGCCTGCACGCCCTGGCGGCGGAACTTGGCGGACACCTCGGTCCGCATCTCCTCCCCGGCGGCGAAACGCACGGTGAGCCCGATCCCGGGCAGGTGCACCTCCTGGTCGGAAAGCGAGCGCAGCCGCATCTCGATCCACTCGGCCTCGGCGTCCCACACCGCGACGTGCTCGAACTCGTCACGGTCGAAGTCCGCGCCGAGCTCGGCGTTCAGCACCGCCAGGACGTTCTTGTTGAACTCGGCGGTGACCCCGGCCTCGTCGTCGTAGGCGGCCACCAGCGTGGCCGGGTCCTTGACCAGGTCGGTGCCGAGCAGGAAGTAGTCGCCGGGGCTCAGCCTGGCCCGCAGCCGAGCCAGGAACGATGCCCGCTCAACCGGGAACAGGTTCCCGATCGTGCTGCCCAGGAAGGCGGCGAGCCTGGGCCCGGGCGCGTCGCCGTCGGCGGGCAGCCCGAGGTGCTCGGTGAAGTCGGATAGCACGGCGCGCACGTCGAGCCCCGGGTACTCGGCAGACAGCGCGCCCGCCGCCGTGACCAGGGCCGGCTCGCTGACGTCGACCGGGACGTAGCAGCGCAGCGTGCCCGCCGCCCGCAGGGCGTCAAGCAACAGCCTGGTCTTCTCGGACGACCCCGAGCCGAGCTCGACGAGCGTCCGCGCGCGCGTCTGCGCGGCGATCAGGCCCGCAGTAGCCGTGCAGGATCTCCCGCTCGGCACGGGTCGGGTAGTACTCGGGCAGCTCGGTGATCTTGTCGAACAGCGCGCTGCCCTGCGCGTCGTAGAACCACTTGGGCGGCAGCGACTTCGGGACCGACGTCAGCCCGCCGCGCGCGTCCTCGCGCAGCGACTCGGCGAGGAAACCGGGCGGCAGTCGGCGGTCTAGTGAGGTCAACGGATCGCGATCCTTCCATCAGGGGGTGGGTCCGGGACTGGGAAGTTCGAGGCGGCGGGCAGCGATGTGACGCTGACCTGCGCGGGGACCGCAGTGATGACCGAACCGCCGGGGACCACGATCCAGCCCGGCTCCTCATCCGCGGGTTC
Source organism: uncultured Actinomycetes bacterium (assembly GCA_963795795.1). Classification (GTDB taxonomy): domain Bacteria; phylum Actinomycetota; class Actinomycetes; order Streptosporangiales; family Streptosporangiaceae; genus Palsa-504. The sequence continues at coordinate 96,551 of CAWCJS010000027.1, forward strand.
GGAGGCGACCGTGACGCCGCCACCGGCTTGCCGGTAGTACAGCGTGTGCCCCGCCGCGGTGGCGGCGATCTCCCGGCCGTCGGTCAGCAGGAAGTTGAACCGCCCGCTAACGCCCGCTGCGTGCAGCGCCGCGATGGTGTCGGCGAGCGCACACGGCAGGCGCGAGGCCCGCGCGGAGCCGGTGCAGGACCAGCGCCCAGGCCAGCGCGGAATCCACGCGGGCCTCGAGTTCGAGTAGCGAGATGGTCGGTAGCGTGGCCGCGACCCCCGCAGTAGACGATGGCCATCCGTCGATCGCGCCGTTGTGGCTGAACAGCCAGCGCTCGTAGCGGAACGGCCCGACCGCCGCCGGACCGTGGCTGGTGCCCGGCGTCGCGTTGCGGACCACCGCCAGCAGCGCTCCCGTCCTGGTCACCCGGGCCAGGTCGGCAAAGGACTCATCCGCCCAGATAGGCACCGCCTGCCTGTACCTGGCCGGCTCAGGGACGCCAGGGCCGCCAGGATCGCCAGGGCCGCCCGCATCGCCAGGCGCGTCGCCAGGGTGCGTCCGGCGACGTCGGCGTCGCCGGGGTACCAGCCCGCGCCGAACCCGTCCGCGTTGACCGCACCGGGCCGCTGGAACCTGGGCGCCCACGCCTGCGTGTACAGGCCGTGCGGCGGGTCGATGATGACCGAACGCAGCGTGACCGGCGCCCCGAGGTAGGCCAGGTGCCTGCACATCAGGCGGAAACCGACCTGGCGGTGCGGAAGCCGGAGAAGATCTGTCGGCGGATCGGGTAGTCCCAGTTCCGGAACGTGCCGCGGCAGGCCACCGGGCTGACCGCGAACGACCCGCCGCGGAGCACCTTGTACTCGGGTCCGAAGAACACCTCCGAGTACTCCCGGTAGGGCCAGGCGCTGAACCCCGGGTAGGGCAGGAAGTCCGAGCTCGTCCATTCCCAGACGTCCCCGATGAGCTGCCTGGCGCCGCACGGTGCCGCGCCCGCCGGGTACGAGCCCGCGGGCGCGGGGCGCAGGAACTCCTGGCCGAGGTTGGCCAGCGAGGACGAAGGCGAGGCGTTGCCCCACGGGTACCGGCGGGACAATCCGGTGGCCGGATCGAACCTGGCCGCCTTCTCCCACTCGGCCTCGGTCGGCAGCCGCCGGCCCGCCCAGCGGGCGTAAGCGTCGGCCTCGTACCAGCACACGTGCATCACGGGCTCGTCAGGCCTGATGGGCTCCGTCTTGCCGAACGCCGTCCTCGCCCACACGCCGCCGTCCACGCTCCAGTACAGGGGCGCGGACAACCCGGCGCGCTGCCTGTGCTCCCAGCCGGCCGGGGTCCACCAGCGCGGGTCACCGTACCCGCCCTCCGCTATGAACTCGGCGTACGCGCCGCAGGTCACCGGGGCGGTGTCGAGATAGAACGGCGCCACGTCCACGGTGTGCGCGGGCCGCTCGTTATCCAGCGCCCAGGGCTCGGTAGAGGTGCCCATCGTGAACGGGCCTTCCGGAACGAGCACCTCGGCAGGCAGCCGGGCCGCATCCGCCGGCGCGGGGCCGGGGGCCGGGGCGGCCAGCACCGGGGCCCCGGCCCGGATCTGGTGGGTGATGAGCATCGTCTCGTCGTGCTGCACCTCGTGCTGCGCGATCATGCCGAACGCGAACCCGTCGCCCAGCAGCCGCGAGCCGCTGAACCGCGACCGGTCGAGCAGGTCGAGCACCCGCCCGCGCACCTCGTGGCCGTAGGCGCGCGCCTGTTCTGGCGGCAGCAGCGGCAGCGTCGGGCGCTCGGAGCGTGGGTGCTCGAACGCGTCGTACAGCGGGTCGATCTCCGGGTGCATGGGCTCGCGCCCGCCGACCTCCCGCAGGAGCCACAGTTCCTCCTGGTTGGCGATGTGCGCCAGGTCCCAGACCAGCGGGGACATGAGCGGGGAGTGCTGCAGGACCAGGTCGGCGTCGTCGACGCTATCGGTGAGCAGGGCCGTGCGCTTCCGCGCGCCTATCAGTTCCTCCGCTATCCGTTCGCGCAGCGCGGCCCCCTCAAGGGATGGCTCGGTCACTGGTGACTCCCTCCAGTTGGTCGTCGGCCGGGCACCGGCCGGCCAGTACGTAACGTTCGGTGAAGTCGGCCACCGCCCGCCGGATCGGAGCGGGCGCTCCCGACCTGCCCAGCGCGGCGTTGGCCGCCTCGAAGCACTCCCGGCTGGCCCGGCCGATCTGCGGGTCGCCCGGGCCGCTCCTCGCCGCGCGGAGCCAGGGGTCCTGCACGTCGGCCGATCCGTCCCACACGGGCTCGACGGCGGCCATCGCCGCCTCGGACGCGCGCTCGTCACCGGTCAGGGCCGTGGCGACGGCCGCGGGCACGATCCAGCCGTCGCCACGCTGCGCGTCGATCACGCGCACCTCCATGTGCCCGCGCGGCCGGACCGGCGGGAACAAGGTGGACAGGTGATAGTCCAGGTCTTCCTGGGTGGGCGCGCGCAGCCCGCCCGAGTCGCCGGTGCGTAGCCACTCCCGGAAGGTCAGCCCGGGCGGCGCGCTCCAGTCGGCCGACTCGGGCTCCCGCACGCACATGAGCTCGGCGTCCAGCGCGTAGGCGGTCCACGCGTCGCGGGGGTCACCGTCGTCCGTGGGCGGGGCCGGGGCCCGGGTCCGGCCCGGGTTCATGTTCGACCACACCTGCTGCCTGGCCGAGCGCCAGCCGGTCGGCTGCCCGTCCCGGATCGGGGAGTTGGCGAACGCCGCCACGAGCACCGGCCCGATCGCGTGCAGCAGCCGCCAGCGCGCCCGGTAACCGGACTCGCCCGGGCCCTCGTCGCCGGAGTCCACGCAGACCTGGACCGACGCGGTGCCGCACATCATCTGCCGGCCCCACGGGCCCTCGCGGTCGAAGAACTTCTCCATCGCCGCGTAGCGCGGCAGGTCCAGCAGGCGCCGGGGCGGTCGCAGCGGATCGAGGCCGTAGCCGCAAAGCTCGAGGCCGGCGGCCGCCGCCGCGTCTCGCAGGGCGGCCAGATCACGCCCGGTTACCTCGATGAGCTCACCGAGCGTAGCCGCGGGAGCCGAGCTGAGCTCAAGCTGCCCGCCTGGCTCCACCGTCAGGCAGGAACCAGATGAAAGAGAAATACCTTGATACCGAACGGCGCTGCGTGACTCTCCCGGATCGGTTTCACCGGACCCGTGGCCATCGCGGCCGGGTGTGCTAGTGCCAGGGTGCTCAGGGGCCTCGAAGTGGGCCAATGTGGCGGCTACCTGCTCCGCCTGCACCGGCCGGGCTGGATCGCGGCGATCACGGACCAGCCATTCGAGTTCGACCCCGACCCGTTCCGGTGGGCCGGTCTTGAAGCAGATCCCGTGGATGTGCGCTTCCGCGTCAGCCTCAGTGAAGCGCGGCCCCCCGATCACGATTTACACCCTACCCGATAGTTTTGTCCGATCCCGGGACCGGGACCGTGGCTCGGCCCCTACTACCCCCATGACACGCCGTAATCACCAACCTGGCCTGCGCTATTGGAATGCTCTGGCAGGATGGAACGTGATGAAGGTCCCACCCGTCAGGATGCCGATGCCGTTCCGGGGGAAGGCTGGAGAGCCGCCCGGCATCGTCGCCGTGGCCCGGGTGGACCGCAAGACGAAGGTCATCTCGCGGCGGCTGAACGCGGGCGAGATCGCGATCATCGATCACGCCGACCTGGATCGGGTGAGCGCCGAGGAGCTGATCAGGCGCAAGGTGTCGGCGGTGGTCAACGTCTCGGTGAGTATGACCGGCCGGTATCCGAACCTCGGGCCGCAGCTGCTGCTCAACGCGGACATCCCCGTCCTGGATGACGTCGGCGCCGACGTGCTCGTCAAGGTCACCGACGGCGCGGTGGTCCGGCTGGACCAGGAGACCCTGTACCTCGGCAACATCGTCGTCGCGAAGGGAACGCCGCTGACGCAGGAGTCGGTGGACGCGGCGATGACCGAGGCCCGGGCCATGGTGCCGGTCCAGATCGAGTCGTTCGCCGCCAACACCCTGGAGTTCCTCCGGCGTGAGCACGAGCTGCTGACCGACGGCGTCAAGGCGCCCGAGCTGGACACGGACATGGAAGGGCGTCACGTCCTGGTCGTGGTGCGCGGCTACCACTACCGGGAGGACCTCGCCGCCCTGCGCGCCTACATCCGCGAATACAAGCCGATCATGCTGGCCGTGGACGGCGGCGCCGACGCCCTGATGGAGGTCGGGTACGAGCCCGACGTCATCCTCGGGGACATGGACTCGGTGTCCGACGAGGCGCTGCGCTGCGGCGCCGAACTCGTCGTGCACGCCTACCGCGACGGCCGCGCCCCGGGGCTATCGCGGCTCCGTGAGCTGGGCCTGGACGCGGTCACCTGCCCGGCCCCCGGGACGAGTGAGGACATCGCCCTGCTCCTGGCCGACGCTAAGGGAGCCAGCCTGATCGTGGTCGTCGGCACGCACCACACCCTCGAGGAGTTCCTCGACAAGGGCCGCCCCGGCATGTCGAGCACCTTCATCACGCACCTTCGGGTCGCCGGGAAGCTGATCAACGCCCGGGGCGTGCACCAGCTCTACCAGAGCCGCATCTCCGGCTGGTCGCTGCTCGCGCTGGTCCTGGCCGCGGCCGTGACCGTGCTGGTGGCCGTGCTGTTCTCGCCCGCTGAACCCGTCCTGGCCAGGTACTTCGAAGTGACCTGGCATTCCTTCACCCTCTGGCTGACCGGAAAACTCTAGTGATCGATTTTCGCTATCACCTCGTCTCCATCGTGGCGGTCTTCCTCGCGCTCGCGATCGGGATCGTGCTCGGCTCCACCGAGCTGCAGGGACCCACGTACAACCTGCTGAACCAGACGACCGGCCGATTGCAGACCGAGCTGAACCAGGTGAGCGGCGAGCGGAACACCGCCCAGGCTCAGGCCAACCTCGGGGAGGGGTACGCCCAGGCGGTCGAGCCCGTCGTCCTGCATAACCTGCTCGCGGGCCAGCGGCTGCTCCTCGTCACCGAGCCCGGTGCCTCGTCGGCGGTGGTGACCGCGATCAGCAACGCCGCCACGCAGTTCGCGGGGGCCTCGGTCACCGGCGAGATCGCCCTGCAGCCGAAGTTCTTCGACACCAGCGACACCACGCAGGATTACCTGAACCAGACCAACCGGGTCCTGGCCCAGTCCGACGGGATCTCCCTGGAGAGCGGGACGACCTACCAGCAGCAGGCCGCGGACATCATCGCCAGCGAGATCCTCGCCAAGGCTCCGGGATCGCCGGGCAGCCAGGCCACCACGAGCCCGTCGGGGACGCCGTCCACCAGCCCGTCGGCGAGCACCGGGTCGTCTGGCACCGGGTCATCCGGCACGGGGGCGTCTGGCACCGGGTCGGACACTAACGCGGCCACCATGCTCACCGCGTACGCGAATTCCGGGTTCCTGACCACCAGCGGACAGCCGGCCACGCCGGCCACGCTGGCGGTGATCGTCACCCCGCAGACCGCGCCGAGCGACGGCAGCGCGGACCCGCTGGACCAGATGCTCGTCGCGCTGGCCGAGGAATTCGCCGCCAAGAGCTCAGCCACGGTGGTGGCCGGGTCGTCCGCTGGTTCGGGCTCCGGCAGCCCGATCGCCGTCCTGCGGGCGAGCAACGTCGCCGGCCGGGTATCCACGGTGGACGACGCCGACTTCGTGTCCGGGCAGAGCGTCGTGATCCAGGCGCTGGCGGTGCTGCTGCAGGGCGGGAAGCCGGGTAGCTACGGGATGCCGGTCAACGGCGCGAGCACCGTCGCCCCGGGCCCCGCGCCCACGGCGACCCCGAGCGCCAGCGCGAGCGCGAGCGCGTCATCCACCCCGACCGGAACCCGGTCGGGCAAGAAGGGGAAGAAGTGAGCCTCGGCGGCTCACCGGGCCGGGCCGGGCGCGGACTGATCGCCACGACCATCGGCGCCGGGATGTCGGGGGTGGCCGCCGCCGGGGCGGCCCGGCTGGCCTACTCCCTCTTGAATCGTTACCCGCCCGGCGGGCCGAAGGCATGGTCGCGGACGAACCACCGCGGCGAGTCGGTGACGCTCGTCGAGGGTCCGGCGGCCGCCATCGGCGCGATCGCGGGCGTCCTGGCGCAGGCCGGGCTGCAGTCCCTGGCCGCGCCGGCCGAAGGCCGCGGGGCCTGGCGGGCGGCCGCCGCGATCGCGGTCGCGGGGGCCGGGGGAGCGGCGTTCGGGGCCTACGACGACCTGGCCGGGTCGTCAGACCGGCGCGGGTTCCGCGGCCACCTGGGCGCGCTGCGGCAGGGCGAGGTGACCACGGGAGCGGTGAAACTGGCGGGGATCGGCGCCACCGGGATGGCCAGCGCCGCCCTGAACGGCGGCAACGCCGCCGATCTCGTCATCAACACCGGGCTGGTGGCCGGGTTCGCCAACCTGCTCAACCTGTTCGACCTGCGACCCGGACGGGCCATCAAGGCGGCGGTCGCCTCCGGCGCGCTGGTCGTCCTCGGCGGGTCCCTCGGCCGGACCGCCCCGGGCCAGGGAGGTTTGGGGGGACGGGCAGTCCCTCCAAGATCGGGGGGATCCCGGGGGGTCGTCCCCCCGGGGCTAGCACCGCCGCTGGCGGCCGCGCTGGCCCTGCTGCCAGAGGACCTGGGCGAGCGGGCGATGCTGGGCGACGCCGGCGCGAACGCCCTGGGCGCCATGATCGGCGCCGCCGCCTGCAGCCTGCCCCGGCCGGCCCGGGTGGCGCTGCTGGCCGGGACCACCTGGCTGAACGTGGCGAGCGAGAAGGTCAGCTTCACCAAGGTCATCGAGCGGACGCCGACCCTGCGCCGGCTCGACCTGCTCGGCCGCAGGCCCGCGAGCCCGCCGCCGCCGATCGTGATCCCGGTCCAGCGGGGAGCGGACCAGGCCGCGGACACTGACATCGCGCCGCCCCGGGAGTGACCGTTCCCGTGGCCGAGCGGGGGAGTGCTCGGCAGCGGAGCCAGGGGATCGGGCGCGCCGCGGTGCTGATCGGGACGATCACGATGCTGGCCCGGGTGATCGGTTTCGGCCGCCAGGTCGTGTTCGCGCACACGGTCCAGGCGCTGTGCCTCGGCACCGCCTACACCACCGCGAACATGGTGCCGAACATCATCTACGACGTCGTCCTGGGCGGCGCGCTCACCGCCGTGGTAGTGCCGGTCCTCGCGGGCCCCGCGAACGACCGGGAGCAGGTGCGGCAGACCTCGTCCGCCCTGCTCACCTGGACGGTCCTGCTGCTCGTCCCGGTCAGCCTGCTGATCGGCCTCACCGCGCGCCCGATCGTATCGCTGCTGCTCGACGGGGCACCGGGGTGCCCGCGGGCGAGCATGATCGCCCTGGGCGCACGGCTGCTCGCGGTGTTCGCGCCGCAGATCCTGCTCTACGGCCTCGCCGTGGTCCTGTACGGGATCTTGCAAGCGCGCCGCAGGTTCGCCGCTCCCGCGCTGGCCCCCGTGCTGTCCAGCCTGGTCGTCATCGGGGCGTACTTCTGGTTCGGCGTGGTCGGGAACGGATACCAGAACCTGGCCAGGCCGGTGCCCACGGCGGCCTGGGTCATCCTGGCCGCCGGAACCACCGCCGGGGTCGCGGCCCTGGTGGCCACCCCGCTCATCCCGGCCATCCGGCTGCGGCTAGCGGTGCGTCCCACACTGAGGTTCCCGGCTGGGGTGGGCCCGCGGGTCAGATCCCTGGCGGCGGCAGGCATCGCCACGCTCATCGCCCAGGACGCCTCGGTGGCGGTGGTGATCGTGCTGGCCAACTCGCGCGGCGGTGGCGGCTCGCTCGTCCTGTACAGCTTCGCCTGGGCGGTCTTCTTCGTCCCCTACGCCGTGCTCGCGGTGCCGATCGCGACCAGCGCGTTTCCCGAGCTATCCGCGCGCACCGAGGATTTCGACGCGACCTGCGCCACCTCCACCCGCGCCGTGATGGTGGCGTCCTGGCTGGGCGTGGCGGCGATGGTCGGGATGTGCATTCCGCTGGCCCGCGTCTTCCAGTCCCACGCCACCCAGGCCGCGGACGCCAGGCACCTCGCGGTCGCGCTGGCCGCCTTCGCGCCGGGCCTGGTCGGGTACGGCCTGACCGCGAACCTGTCCCGCGTGCTCTACGCGATCGGGCGCAGCGGCGCCGCCGCCGCGGCGGTCAGCGGCGGATGGCTGCTCGTGATGGCCGCGGACCTGCTCATCGTCCCGTTCGTGCCCAGGTCCGCGGTGGCGGGCTGGCTCGGGGCGGGCACCACGATCGGGCTCACCGGGTCGGGCGTCGTCCTGATCATGCTCGTCCGTCGCTTCCGCGGGCAGCAGGCGCTGCGCGGGAGCACTCGCGCCGCCCTGGTCGGCCTGGCCGGCGCGGTCGCCGGGGGCGCCGCCGGGCTGGGCGTGACCCTGGCCGTCCCCGCGCACGGCTTCCTGCCGAACGTGGCGCTCACCCTGATGGCCGGCGCCGCGGTCCTGGCGGCCTTCCTGACCGTCGTAACCCTGGCCGACGGCGGGGACCTGCGCGCGGCAGTCCGCCGCGTGGTCCGCACATGAAGATCGCCTTCGTCCTGGGCACCAGCGCAGGCGGCACCGGCCGTCACGTCAAGATGCTCGCGGCCGGATGCGCGGCCCGGGGCATGCCAGTAGAGGTCTTCGGCCCCGCCGAGACAAATCACGCCTTCGGCTTCACCTCTACCTCGCCACTCGCGCCCGCCTCGCTGGCCATGCCTACCTCACCAACCCCCACCCCGATCACCTTCGCCGCGGTCGAGATCGGGGACCGGCCGCGGGTGCTGCCGGACCTCCGGGCGATCGCCAGCCTGCGCCGTCTCATCGAGGCGGGCCAGCCGGGCCTGGTGCACGCCCACGGCCTGCGGGCCGGCGCGCTCACCGCGATCGCGCTAGCCTTCGCCCGGCGCCGTACGGGCATGCAGTCCGCGCTGGTCGTCACCGTGCACAACGCCCCGCCCGAGGGCGGCCTGGCGGGCACGATCTACCGGGTGCTCGAGCTGATCGTCGCCCGCAACGCCGACTCGGTGCTGTGCGTCTCCCCGGACCTGGAACAGCGGATGCGGGCCGCCGGCGCCCGGCGGGTCGGGCGCGCAGTCGTCCCGGCCCCCGCCGTCTCACTGACCGCTCCGCCGACCCCGCCGCGTCAGTGACCGCTCCGTCGGCCCCCCTGCGGCGGGCCCGGCCGGAGACGTTTCCGCGGAAACGCGCACCGCCGGTACGGCCGCGCGGACCCGTCGTCCTCGCCGTGGGCAGGCTCGCCGCACAGAAGGGCTTCGGCACCCTGATCGAGGCGGCCGCCCGCTGGCGGGACATTCGGCCCGAGCCGGTACTGGTCATCGTGGGCGAAGGCCCGCTCGAGGCGGAACTCAAGGAACAAGCCGCCGCCCTCGGGCTGACCGTGGAGTTCAAAGGCCTGCGCACGGACGTGCCCGAACTGCTAGCCACCGCCGCCGTCTTCGTGCTGCCGAGCACGTGGGAAGGCCAGCCCCTCGTCCTGCAGGAGGCCCTGCGCGCCGGAGTACCCATCGTGGCCACCCGCGCCGGCGGCACCCCGGAGCTGGTCGGCGAGGACGCCGCCGTGCTCATCCCTCCCGGCGACCCCGAACGCCTAGCCACCGCGGTCCGCGCGGTGCTGACCGATCCAGCGCTGGCGGCCCGGCTGCGAGGGGCCGCGGCGGACCGCGCCCAGTGGTTGCCTGCGGAAGCCGATGCGGTGGCCGCCGCGCTGGCCGAGTACGACTACGTCACCAGGGACGGTGGAGCGGTCAGGGCGTGATCCAGTCGTGCGCGATCCGCTCGGCGAGGTCTTCGAGCAGAGGGCCGGCCTGGTCGCGGCACCGGGCGGGGTCAAGCTCGATGTCCGTGAGCGCGTAGGCGCGCGCGATACCCAGCGACCGGAGCTGGGCGTCGGTCAGCGAGCACAGGCCCGCCACCGCGACCACCGGCAGGTCGGGGGCCACCGCCGCGACCGCGCGGGCCACTCCGGCCGGTGCCTTGCCGTACAGGGTCTGCGTATCAATCGCGCCCTCGCCGGTGATCACCAGCCGGGCCCCGGACAGCCGGTGGGCGAACGAGGCCAGGTCCAGCATGACCTCGATGCCGGGGCGCATCGTGGCGCCCAGGAACGCCAGCGCCGCGAACCCGAGGCCGCCCGCCGCCCCGGCTCCGGGGTCGTGCCGCTTCACCCGGCCGAGCGCGTGCTCAGCCACGTCCGCCCAGCGGGCCAGGCCCTCTTCCAGCGCCGCCACGTCGGCCGCGGAGGCGCCCTTCTGCGGCGCGTAGACCGCCGCGGCGCCGCGCTCGCCGAGCAGCGGATTGTCCACGTCCGTGGCCACGATGATCTCGACCCCCGACAGGTCCCGCAGCTTCGACAGGTCGATCCTGGCCAGCCGCGCCAGAGCCGCCCCGCCGGGCGGCAGTTCGGTGCCCGACTCGTCGAGCAGCCTGGCCCCCAGGGCCACCACCAGCCCCGCCCCGCCGTCGGTGGACGCGACCCCGCCGAGGCCGAGCACGATCCGCTTCGCGCGCATCCGCGTTGCGGCCATGATGAGTTCCCCGACCCCGCGGCTCGACGCGGTCAGCGGCGCGGGTATGCCGCCTGGTAGCAGGCTCAGCCCGGACGCCTGCGCCGATTCGATGACCGCGGTTCCCTCGCCGAACGCGAACGCCGCGGTGACCGGCTTGCCAGTCGGCCCGCGGACTCCCATCTCGACGCGCCGGTAACCGGCGGCCTGCGCGGCGTCCACCGTGCCATCGCCGCCATCCGCGACCGGAACCAGGACACACGGCAGTCCGGGTCGGACCCGCTGCAGCCCGGCGGCCACGTGCTCGGCGACCTGGGATGCGGTGAGCGTTCCCTTGAACTTGTCCGGGGCGATCACCACCTGGCTCATTGGGCCATCAGATCACGCCCGCGCGTTCTCGGTAGGTGAGACCGGATCTAGTTCAACCTTCAAGGTCAGCTGGTTTCCTCCCAGCGGCGCCTGACAGCGGCCAGCCCGTCCCGGGTCAGGGCCTGTACAAGCGCAGCTGGGACCGCTACCAGCGGGCCGGGGCCTGCCAGGACGCCCGGCCGGGCGGCCGTAACGGCCACCGGAAGGTGACCCTGAAGACGTAGAGAAGTTCTCACGGGTCTGTGGAGGTCTCCAGCGGTGAGAAAATCAGCTGGATGCAGCCCTCTGAGAGTCAGTGCGCGCTGGCTGCGGCCATGTCGACCGCCTCGACGCTTGGCCTGACCGTCGACGACGCGATCGTTCTTCACGATTCGAACAGGCTCGCTGTGCGCCTGCTGCCTTGCGACGTCCTTGCCCGAGTCGCACCGGCAGCGCATCAGGTCGCACAGTTCGAGGTCGAGCTTGCCCGACGGCTCGCCGAAACCGAGAGCCCTGTGGCTGTTCTGGAACCCCGAGTAGAGCCGCGCGCCTATGAGCGTGATGGCTTCGTCGTCACGCTGTGGACCTACTACAACCCGGTGGCACCTCGGGAGGTCTCACCGGCCGACTATGCGAATGCGCTTGAGCGGCTGCATGCGGGCATGCGCAAGCTCGATGTCAGGACGCCGCACTTCACCGATCGAGTGGGAGCGGCTCAGCAGCTTGTGGAGAGCAAGAGCCTCACTCCTGAGCTTGCCGCCGCGGATCGGGAGCTTCTCATCAACACGCTACGGAGCCGGAGACAAGCGATCGGCGACCGCGGCGCACCCGAGCAGCTACTGCACGGCGAGCCGCACCCAGGCAACGTGCTTAGTACGAAGACCGGACTGTTGTTCATCGATCTCGAGACGTGTTGCCGTGGGCCCGTCGAGTTCGACCTCGCCCATGTCCCCGAAGATGTCAGCGAGCGCTATGCGGACGTTGACGAGGACCTGCTCAGTGAGTGCCGGGTCCTTGTTCTTGCCATGGTCGCCTCGTGGCGCTGGGATCCGGGCGACCAGTTCCCCGACGGGCAGCGAGCAGCTCGTGAACTCCTCAGCGCTCTGCGCGAGGGTCCGCCGTGGCCTGCGCTCGACATCGTGATGCGCCAGCCGGATGATGATCTCGGATGAAGACTGCCGGCCCACCGAGAACTCATCGGCGGCCTTCAGGTCAGCCGGTTTCCTCCCAGCGGCGCCTGACGGCGGCCAGGCCGTCGTCGGTCAGGGTCCCGTGCAGGCGCAGCCGGGCCACGCCGCCGTCCGGAAAGATGTTCAGCCGAACGTGCGTTGCCGGAGTCCCGTCGATGCGGAACCTATGCGGCGTGTCCGGCAGCAGCCTGACCTTCGGCAGCAGATCGCGCCATCCGCTGTCGTCGCTCAGCGCGTCGCTCGTCACGTCCGCGGTGACGTCCATGACCTGCAGCGAGGCGGCCTCGGGCTGATTGCCGCGGTACCGGGAAGTGTCGATCTCGGCGAGGTCGATGACGCCGCGCCCGGCGAGCCGTACGACGAGCCACTCGTGGCCCGGGTCCCTCCGCCTGCGTGTCTCCCAGCCCTCGCCCATCACCCGCGAGAGACCGGGGGAGATGGCGTTGCGCGGCGAGGAGTAGAACTGGTCGCTGCACGCGACGACGTCGCCGCCGTTCTCCAGCGCGGCCAGGTCGACCGTGATCCCCGCCAGCAGCGCGGGATCGGGTACTACCTCGCCGTGTACGCGCAGGCGGGCGACGCCCCCGTCGGGGAAGATGTTCAGCCGGACGTGGGTGAACCTGCGCGGGGAACTGACCGCGAAGAAGTGCCTCGCGTCGCCCGTGAGCAGGCCGCGCGGCACGATCTCCTCCCAGCCGCCGGGCCCGGGATCCGCGTCTAGCTCCTCGGCCGACGGATACCCCGTCACCGAGCAGGCGTCCGCGGAGCAGCCCTGTGGGTAGTTGCCGGTGAAGAACGCCGTGTCCACCACGACAGACCGGATCACGCCCGGCGCGCCGAGGCGGGCGATGACCCAGTCGCGCACCGAATGGTCAGGCAGCGCGCCGCCCGGTCCGCGCCGGCGCCTAGTCTCCCAACCGTCGTAGATCTGCCCCTTGACGTCGAACGTGTGCGGAGCGAAGGCCGGAGCGGCGGGAGTGATCAGGTTCTCCTTCGCGGCGAAGAACTCGTCGCTGGCCGCCACGACCGAGCCGCGCAGCTGGAGCAGGTCAGGCAGAAGCTGCTCATCCATGACCTAGCTGTACCCGCGATGAACCCCGTCAGCCCCGGTTCAGCAGCCGGCCCACTGGCTCACCATCCGGCGCTCTGCTCTCAACACCGAGCAGCGCGACCCCGCCCAGCCACGTCTGCCGGACCCGCCCGGTCAGCGTCCGCCCCGCGTACGGCGTCAGCGGGTGCCGGTGCTGCAGCCGGGCCGGGTCCACCACGTACTCCTCGTCCGGGTCGAACGCGACGAGGTCAGCATCGGCCCCGACCGCCAGGCGCCCCTTGGCCGTCAGCCCGGCCAGGGCAGCCGGGGCCGCGGCCATCCACCGGGCCACGTCGTCCAGTGTCCGCCCGCGCCGCCGGGCGACGGTCCATACCGCGGACAGGCCGAGTTGCAGCCCGGCGATGCCCCCCCACGCCGTGCCGAAGTCCCCGGACTCGGGCGACTTCAGCTCCGGCGGGCACGGCGAGTGGTCGGACACCACGCAGTCGATGACGCCGGCCTCGAGCCCGCGCCACAGCGCCTCCCGGTTGACCGCGTCCCTGATCGGCGGGCAGCACTTGAACTCGGTGGCGCCGTCGGGCACCTGCTCGGCCGCGAAGTACAGGTAGTGCGGGCACGTCTCGGCGGACAGCCGGATCCCGGCCGCCTTGGCCCCGGCGATCATGGCCACGCACTCGGCCGCCGACAGGTGCACGATGTGCGCCCGGGCCCCGGTGGCGGCCGCGGCCGCGATCACCTTCTCGATGGCCCGCCGCTCGGCCACCGGTGGCCTGGAGGCCACGAACGCTCCGAAGTCACGGCCGGACGCCGGCTTGATCTCCGTCGCGTCCTCGGCGTGCGCGATCAGGACCGAGTCCGTCGCAGCCAGCTTGCCGAGCGCAGACCGCAGCCCCGCCACGTCCAACGGCGGGAACTCCGGCACTCCGGAGTCGAGCAGGAAGCACTTGAACCCGACCACCCCAGCCTCGTGCAGGGGCAGCAGCGAGTCCCCGTTCCCCGGCACCGCGCCGCCCCAGAACGCCACGTCGACCCAGCACTTTCCGGCGGTGGCGGCCCGCTTCTCCCGCAGCGCCGCCACCGACACGGTAGGCGGTACCGAATTCAGCGGCATGTCGCAGATCGTGGTCACGCCGCCGGCCGCGGCGGCGCGGGTGGCGGTCACGAAGCCTTCCCACTCGGTCCGGCCTGGCTCGTTGACGTGTACGTGGGTGTCGACCAGGCCGGGCAGGAGCGCCAGGTCGCCGAGGTCGATGTCACGGTCAGCCTCGACCGGCGCGGTGTACGTGTCGATGGCTGCGATGACCTGGCCGCTGATCACGACCGCCGCTGCCCGCGTCCCGCCCGGCAGCACCGCCCGCCGGGACCGGATCACCAGGTCATGCCGCATGTCCAAGCCTCCAGCCAAAGCTCGATGAGCTGGCCGCCGGATCGGACGGCTTGTACTCACAGCCGATCCGCAGGCCGTAGGTGCGCACAGCGGCCAGTCTGTCACCATCTGGCGCGATGCGGTCCGACCGCCGCACGCGCCGCGCACGGCAAGGTCACCGTCTGGTTCGTTCATTTACGCGCCATATGTTTGTCAGCCGCCCGTCACAGCTACCCGCTAGAACTAACGTGCATCGCCCGATAGACCTAACGTTCGTCTCCCCGCTAGACCTAACGCCCATCGCATAGGAAGGGGCCGAGGACCATGCAAAAGTTCGGAAGGCTCGGGATCGCCGGGCACGCAGCCAGAACATTCGCGGCCGTGGGCGCGGTCACGGCAGTCCTGTTCGCCATGGCCGGTTTCGCCCCTCCCGCCAGTGCGAAGCCGGCCGGGGTGACCTACCAGGTGACCCAGATCCTCTCGGGCATGAGCCTGCATCATTCGTACCAGTCCGCCGGATCCCCGGTGTGGCACTCCGAACCGCTTACTCAGCCGGATGACATCACGCGGGTCGGCCGCGACCTGTTCACCGGATTCCAGAACGGCGTCGGCCCGCAAGGCCAGGCGAGTACGGACGGGAACCTCGACAGCACGATCGTCGAGTTCACCCAGGGCGGCAGGGTGGTTAACCAGTGGGACGTGCGCGGGAAGTGCGACGGCCTGACCGCCAATCCGGCCACGGGGCTGGTCATCGCCACGGTCGACGAGGACGCGAACTCCAGCCTCTACGCCATCGACCCGTTCACTAGCCACGTCACGCACTACTCGTACAACAGGGCGCTGCCGCACAACGGTGGCACCGACGCCATCTCGTTCTACCACGGCCTGATGCTGATCAGCGCGTCGGCGCCGGGCACCGCCGGGGCGGCCGCGCCCGAACCGTATTACCCGGCCGTCTACATCGTGAGCCTGAACCCAGCCAACCACGTGGCGTACGTCAAGGCGCTGTTCTACGACGAGGCCCACGCGACCACCGCGGACGGCCCGCAGTTCGGCCAGACGGCCAGGCTGGGCCTCACCGACCCGGACTCCAACGAGGTCGTGCCGCTGAATGCGCCCCGCTTCGGCGGCGACTTCATGCTGACCAGCCAGGGAGACAAGGAGCAGATCTTCGTGCAAGGGGCTGCTACCCCGTGGCAGCAGCTTTGGGTCCTCCACCTGTCGAACTCGGTTGATGACACCGCTTGGGCGAGTACCGCGTTCGGCGCGTTCTACGCGACCGACCACGACGGCGACACGATCGACAAGATCTCGGGCTTCTGGGGTACGGGCACCATAATCGCGGCGGTGACGCCGTGCGACGCCAACGGTTCCCCGGCGACCTGCCCGGGGCCCGGATTCCCACCGAACTACGTGGGCAGCCTGAACCCGTGGACGGGCCAGCTTACGCCGCTGGCCCTTAGCGGGCCCAGCATCCAGCCGCAGGGAATGATCTTCATCCCGTCCTGACCGCGATTCACCCTTCCTGGCGGCTGGCGAGGTACGCGCGCCAGCCGCCAGAGGCGGTGATGTCGGTCAGGTCGTCCATGGCGGGGGCCGGCTGGCGCAGGATCATGCCCAGCGCGGGGGTGCCGTCGGCGAGCGTGATCACGCCGAGTTCGAGCTCGGGCGGTTCGGCGGGCAGGAGTTCATCGCGGAGCACCTCGAGCGGCAGGTCGTAGACCTCGCCCTCGATCGCGGCGCCCTGGCCGTCTTCCGCGGTTCCCAGGGCGGGGTAGCGATCCCCGCAGGAGTAGAACCGGTAGATCGGCGCGGTGCGGGTCTCGGCGACGAGCGGAGCGTCTCGCAGGCGGTGGTGCAGCGAGCCGCCGCGCATTCCCCCGCCGTTCAGGAACATGTAGGGCATGGCGTCACGTCCTCACTGTGCTAGCCCGGGGGGACGACCCCCGGAACCCCCGCAATGTGCTCGGGGCGGACCGGGGTCCGGGTCAGGTCGAGCCCGGTGGCGGCGCGGATGGCGGCGACGACCGCCGCCGTCGAGGAGATCGTCGGCGGCTCCCCGACGCCGCGCAGCCCGTAGGGGGCGTGCGGGTCGGCGAGCTCGAGCACGTCGAGCCGCACCGGCGGCATGTCGAGGATGGTGGGGATCAGGTAGTCGGTGAAGGACGGATTCTTCACCACGCCGTCCACGACCTGGATCTCCTCCATGACGGCGAGGCCCAGCCCCTGGGCGATGCCCCCGTGGATCTGGCCCTCGACGGCTTGGGGGTTCATCGCCTTGCCGACATCTTGCGCGGTGGCGATCTCCACGACCTTCACCAGGCCCAGGTCGATGTCCACGTCCACCACGGCGCGGTGGGCGGCGAACGCGTACTGGACGTGAGCGTCGCCCTGGCCGGTTTCGGGGTCCAGCGAATGGGTGGGCCGGTGTCTCCAGGTCAGCGTTTCCTCGGCCGGCTCGTCGAGCAGGACGGCCAGTTCGGGCGTGGTCCCGGCGAAGCGCTCGCGGGCGCGGCGGTCCAGCTCCCGCCGCACCGCCTGGCAGGCGGCGCGCACCGCGCCGCCGGTCATGTACGTCTGCCTGGACGCCGACGTGGAACCTCCGCTGCCGATGGAGGTGTCGGCGGGCAGGATCACCACCCGCTCGACCCCGAGCTCGGTCCTGGCGATCTGCGCCAGCACGGTGACCAGGCCCTGGCCGACCTCCGCGGCGGCGGTTTGGACCTGAGCGACCGGCTCGCCGCCGATCAGCTCGAGCCGCACCCGGGCGGTGGAGTAGTCGTCGAAGCCCTCGGAGAAGCAGACGTTCTTGATCCCGACCGCGTATCCGACGCCGCGTACCACGCCCTCGCCATGCGTGGTGTTGGACACGCCACCGGGCAGGGTGCGCAGGTCGGATCCGGATTCTCCCGCCCGCGCGGGCGGCAGCGGCCTGGCCTGGACCAGGCGCAGTATCTCCTCGACCGGGGCCGCCGAGTCCACCACCTGGCCCGTCGGTATCACGGACCCCTCGTGCATCGCGTTCTTGATGCGGAGTTCGACCGGGTCCATGCCGAGCGCGGCGGCGAGCTTGTCCATCTGGGCCTCGTAGGCGAAGCAGGCCTGCACCGCGCCGAACCCGCGCATCGCGCCGCACGGCGGGTTGTCCGTGTAGGCGGCGTAGCAGTCCATCTCGACGTAGGGCACCTCGTAGGGGCCGATGCCGAGGGTGGCCGCGTTGGCCGCCACCGCGGTGGAGCTTGAGGCGTACGCGCCCCCGTCCAGGACGATGTCGGCCTTGACGTAGACCAGAGTGCCGTCCGCGGTGCTGCCGTGCTCGTAGCGGAGCGAGGCCGGGTGCCGGTGCACGTGGCCGAAGAACGACTCTTCGCGCGAGTACATCATCTTGACCGGCTTGCCGGTATGGAGCGCCAGCATGCAGGCGTGGATCTGCATGGACAGGTCTTCCCTGGCGCCGAACGCGCCGCCGACCCCGGACAGGGTAATGCGCACCTTGTCCTCGGGCAGGGCCAGGCTCGCCGCGACCTGCCCCCGGTCCACGTGCAGCCACTGGGTCGCGACGAACAGGTCGACCCCGCCGTCCTCGGCGGGGATCGCCAGGCCGGACTCCGGGCCGAGGAACGCCTGGTCCTGCATGCCGACCTGGTACTCGCCGTGGATGACGACGTCGGCGCGCGCGCCGGGCCGGCCATGGCGGATCCGCACGTGGCGGACCAGGTTCCCGCCCTCGTGCAGGGCGGGCGCGCCCGGCGCGAGGGCCTTGCGCGCGTCGGTCACCGGCGGGAGCACCTCGTAGGTGACGGTGATCCTGGCCGCGGCCCGGCGGGCCGCCTCCGGGTGGTCGGCCGCCACCAGCGCCACCGGCTCGCCCTGGTACCGGACCTGGTCCCAGGCGAGGACCGGCTGATCGGAGTGCTCGAGCCCGTAGGTCTTGTGTCCCGGCACGTCGTCGCTGGTGAGCACGGCGGCGACCCCGGGCACGGCCAGCGCCGCACCAATGTCGATCCCGGTGATCCGGGCCCGGGGGTGCGGGCTGCGCAGGGTGGCCCCCCACAGCATCCCGTCCAGCCACAGGTCGGAGGAGTAGGCAAATTCCCCGGTCACCTTCTGCCGCCCGTCGGGGCGCGCGGGGCTCTCGCCGACCCCGCCCCGGGGCGGGTCTCCGTGCGCGTACCGGTGGCGGGGCTCGCGGTCTCGGTCATCTGCCCGCCTCCAGCCGGAGCCGTGCGGCCCGGACGCCGCGGGCCGCCGCGGTCACGTCGGTGGTGCGCAGTTCGCCGCGCTCGACCACGGGCGCCCCCCCGACCAGGAGCAGCTCGAGCGGCGCGGGCGGCCCGAGCACCAGGGCGGCGACCGGATCGCCGCCCCCCGCGCCGTTGGGTCCGTGCGCGATGGCGTCGTGCGCGAGCGTGTCGACCCGCCACAGCGCGATGTCGGCGAGCAGGCCCGGGCGCAGCGCGCCGATCTCGTCGGCCCGGCCGAGGCAGCGAGCGCCGCCGCGGGTCCCGAGCCACAGCGCCTGCCTGGCGGTCAGCGCGCCGGCGCCACCGTCGGAGTCCCTCACCCGGGCGGCGAGCAGCGCCTGCCGCAGCTCCCCGGCCAGGGAGGTGCCCTCGCTGGACGCCGCACCGTCCACCCCGAGGCCGACGGGCGCGCCGGCCTGGAGCAGCCGGCGGACCGGGGCGATGCCCGCGCCGAGCCGCGCGTTCGAGCTCGGGCAGTGGGCCACCGCGGTGCCGGTCGCCGCGAACCGCTTCACCGCCGGCTCGTCGAGGTGCACGCAGTGGGCCAGCCACACGTCCTCGCCGAGCCAGCCGAGCTCGTCGGCGTACTCGGCCGGGGTGCGGCCGAGCGTCTGCCGGCAGTACGCGTCTTCCTCGCGGGTCTCGGCCAGGTGGGTGTGCATCCTGACGCCCAGCCCGCGGGCCAGTTCCGCCATCTCCCGCATGAGCCTCGGGCTGACCGAGAACGGGGAGCAGGGGGCCACCGCGACCTGCACCATGGCGCCGGGACGCCGGATCGTGGAACCTGCGGATGGCCTCTTCGGTCGCGGCCAGGGCGGTGTCCGGGTCTTCCACGATCTCATCAGGCGGCAGGCCGCCCGCGGACCGGCCGAGATCCATCGAGCCGCGGCAGGGGTGGAAGCGCAGCCCGACCGTAGCGGCCGCGGCGATCTCGGCCTCGAGCGCGTCGCGGGGTCCGGCGGCCGGGACCCCGGAACCCGCACTGCCCGCGACCCCGGCACCCGCCCCGCCCCGCGGGGGGAAGATGTAGTGGTGGTCGGTGCTCGTGCTGCACCCCGACAGCGCCAGCCAGGCCAGCCCCGCGGTAGCCGCGGCGTGGACCTGCTCCGGGTCGATCCGGGCCCAGACCGGGTACAGCTCGGTGAGCCAGTCGAACAAGATGGACTGCTGCGCCTGGCCCTGGGTGAGCCACTGGTACAGGTGGTGGTGCGCGTTGATCAGGCCGGGGGTGGCCAGGCACCCGGTACCGTCGACCCGCCGGGCCCCGTCGGCGTCCGCGGGCGGCGCCTGGCCCTCGCCGACCGCGGTGATCCGCCCGTCCGCCACCACGACGTAGCCGCTCGCGTATTCGGTGCCGCTGTCGTCGTGCCGCTGGCCGTCCATGGTCGCGATCGCGCAGTTCTCGATCACCAGCGGTGGCGTCATGCGCGGTCCCCGGCCATCCGGCTAGCCGCCAGCCGCACCGCGTCGAGGATCTTCTCGTACCCGGTGCACCGGCACAGGTTGCCCGCCAGCGCCTCGCGGATGTCCGGGTCGGCCGGTGCCGGGATGCGCCGCAGCAGGTCGTGCGTCTGCATGATCAGCCCGGGCGTGCAGAAGCCGCACTGCACGGCGCCCGCCTCGATGAAGGCCTGCTGAACCGGGTGCAGCCCCTCGGTCCCGCCGACCGCGCCGCGGGCCTGGTCGTCGGCCAGCCCTTCGACGGTGACGATGTCGCGGTCCGCCGCCTGGCCCGCCGCGACCAGGCACGCGCATACCGGGATGTCGTCGAGCAGGACCGTGCATGACCCGCATTCGCCCTGCTCGCAGGCGTTCTTGGAGCCGGGCAGGGCGAGCCGCTCGCGCAGCACGAACAGCAGGCTCTCGCCTTCCCACACGTCGTCGGCGGTCGCGGGCTCGCCGTTGATCGTCATCGTTACCCGCATCGGGCCGCCTCCCTCACGCGCCTGCCTGCCGATCCTGCCGGTACGCCGCCCAGGCCCAGGCCAGGGTGCGCCGGGCCAGCACGGACAGGGCGTGCCGGCGGTACGCCGCGGTGCCGCGCACGTCGTCGATCGGCCGGGCCGCCGCCCCCACCAGCTCGCCAAACCGCTGCGTGACCGCCATGGGCAGCGGACCCGCCGACTCCCACAGCCCGGCCTCGGCCAGCGCTCCGTCCAGGAATTCCTCGGCCTCCGGCGCACGCAGCGGCGTCGGCCCCGCCGACCCGATCCCTGTACCCACCCGCGCCGACGGCATGCCAAGCGGCCTCAACTCCAAGGCGAACGCGCACACCGCGATGACCATCGCGTTTCTCGTGCCCACCTTCGCGAACTGCTGGGGCCCCGGCGCGGCCGGGATGAGCACCGCGGTGATCAGCTCGTCGGGGGCCATCGCGTTGCGCTTCGGGCCGACATAGAACTCGGCCGCCGGGATCTGCCGCGGGCCACGGACCGACGTGACCTCCACGGTCGCCCCGGTGGCCAGCAGGACCGGGTGGCAGTCCCCGGCGGGAGAGGCGGCGCCGAGGTTGCCGCCGACCGTCCCGCGGTTCCTGATCTGCGGAGACCCGACGGTTCGCGCGGCCATCGCCAGGCCGGGCAGCACGTCGCCGAGCTCGGCGATGAGGCGCGCGTAGGTCACCCCGGCCCCGAGGCGGACCGACCCGTTAGTCCGTTCCCACGAGGTGAGCTCGGCGACCCGGTTCAGGTCCAGCAAGGCCTCGGGCCGCCGCGCGTCGAAGTTGATCTCGACCATGACGTCGGTTCCGCCCGCGATCGGCACCGCGGCGGGAACCTCGGCCTTGGCCTCGATCGCCTCAGCGAGCGATCTAGGCTGCAAGAATTCCATGCCGCTACCAGGCTTTCCCAGGCGGCGGCGCATCATCCCTGGTGACCGTGCCCTCGATCAGGCCGTAGGGGCGATCGGCCGCGTAGAACACGTCGCGCCGGTTCTCCAGCCCGAACGGCGACATGTCGACCTCGAAGTGGTGCTTGTTCGGCAGCGACAGCCGGACCTCGGCGAGCTCGGGCCTGCCGTCGAGCACCCGCGCGCCCATCGCGTACAGCGTCTGCTGCAGCGAGTAGCTGTGCGTGTCGGCGAACGCCTCGAGCATCAGGTCCCTGGCCGCACGGTAGGACTCGCCCCAGCAGCGCGCGGACTCCGCCACGCTGGCGTGCCGCCACCGCGCGCTGACCGCGGTGGCCAGGATCCGGTCGGTGGTCTCGGCCAGCGTCGTGTACCGGTCCCTGGCGAAGCCCCAGAACTCGGACCCGGCCGTGTTCAGCGCGGTCAGCCCGCTTACCCCGGAGACCACCCAGGAATCGGTGCCGTCGTGGCTGACCGTCGCGGTCCGCACTTCCCGGCCCGACCGGACGAAGGAATGCCCGGCCAGCCGGTCCCACGGGTACTGCTCGACGGCCACCCTGGCGAACGAGATCGCCGCCTGCGAGGCCACGAAGTGCCTGGCCAGCCGCAGCGCGAAATCCTCGATCTCACCGACGCCGCCTTCCCTGGCGAACGCGAAGACCGTGTTCTTCTGCGCGTCGGTGGTCAGCACCTCGGAGTTGTCGCCGGACAGGTGGGTCGCGGTCAGCTCGCCGGACAGCGCGACGCTGACGTTCAGGTCGGTGATGTCGTCCGCCGCGTCGCCGCGGCTGACGTGGAGCAGGCGGACCTCCGCCTTGCCGTACTGGTTAGCGCCGAGCACGATGGCCATGGCTCAGCTCCCGCGGTAGGTGGAATAGGCGTACGGGCTGAGCAGCAGCGGCACGTGGTAGTGCTCGCCCGGCCCGGTGACCTCGAAGGTCACGGTGACCTCCGGGTAGAACGTCGCGGACCCGCGCGCCGAGAAGTACGCCCCGCTGCCGAAGGTGACGCGGTACACGCCGGGGCTGGCCGCCGCCTCGTCGGGCAGCCTGAGCCGGCCGTCCGCGCCGGTCTGGCCCTCGCCCTCCGCCGACCACCCGCCGTCGGCGCCGCGTTCGAGCCTGACCAGGACTCCCGCTGCGGGACGCCCGGTCGTCGCGTCGAGGACGTGCGTGGACAGCGTCACAGGCTCAGCAGCTTCGTCATCCGCAGGCGGGTTATCTTCAGCAGCTCACGGCGCACGACCGCCCGTTCGGCCTCCTCGTCGTGGCCGAGCCTGGCCTCGAGCTGGGTCAGCATCTCCTGGCCGGACAGGCCGCTGGCGCAGATCAGGAACACGTGGCCGAAGCGCTTCTCGTAGGCGACGTTGCCCTCGGCCAGCGCCTGGCGGACCTGGTCGCTGGCGGACGCGGCGCCGGACTGCTCGGCCGCCGACCATCCGCCGCCCGCCGGACGGTCCCCGATCCGCGGGTGCTCGTTCATGCTCTCGACGATATCGTCCCAGCTCAAGGTGTTAAATGCGGCGTCCACCGCGGCCTGGAGCTCAGCCGCGTCCCGGTAAGGCCGGCCTTCGGCGACGAGCTTGGCGAACGACCGGCTGGCGCAGCACGCGAGCACGTCCCGCTCGGCAGCCTGCGGTGATGCCGAGTTGAAGGCCGCCAGCGTGATCCCCGGCGGGCTCGGGTTCGCCATGCGAGCATCCAATCAGCCGGCAGCTTGCCCAGGGTAGGCGCCATCGGATCAATCAACGGTAACCTGGCTACAGCCAGTTTGTAGCTTTCGCTAAACGCGTGATGGTCATGATGCGCGAGGAGGGTTCGTCGCCAGGAGGTGATTCCGTGCGGGTGCGGGACTTGCTCGACGTGCCCGGCCTGGGACTCAGGCTGCTGACGGACGTCTCCGGCGCGGATCGCGCGATCCGGCACGTCTACACCACCGACCTGCCCGATCCCAGCCGGTACCTGACCCCGGGGGACCTGGTGCTGACCGGCATGATCTGGTGCCGCGAGCCAGGCGACGCCGACCGGTTCGTCCGGGCGCTGGTCAGGTCGGGCGCGGGCGTCCTCGGCGCGGGTGAGGCCCTCGGCGAGGTCCCCGACGAGGTGATCCAGGCCTGCGGACGGCACGGCGTCGCCCTGCTCGCGGTACCGGCCGAGACCTCATTCGCCTCCGTCACCGAGGAGGTCGCGCGCCGGCTGAACGGGGACCGGGCGACCGCCATGACCAAGGTCCTCGGGCGGCGCAGGCTGCTCCTGTCCGCGGTGGCCGAGGGCGCGGGCCTCGACGCGATGTTCCGGCTGATGGGCCGCGAGATCGGAGCGGAATGCTGGCTGCTGACCGGGACCGGCCGGGTGTTCGGCGGGACCGGGGCATCCCTGCCCCGGCCGACGGCGGTCCGGCTGGCCTGCGAGTACCTGAAGGCGGACCGGCTCCCGGCCACCGCCCGGGTCAGCGGGCCGCGGGTCACCGAGGCCGGCGAGGGCAGGTACTCCCTGTTCGGGGTGGGCGGCGAACCGAGGATCACGAGCTGGTTCCTGGCCGCTCCGGGACAGGAGCAGGACTGGGCGCCCGAGCTGCGCGAATCCGTCGTCGAACTCGCCGCGGACGTCGCGCTCGAGCGAGCCAGGCTGAGCGCGGGCCGGGGCGGTGACCGCAGGCTGGCCGAGGCGATCGTGACGATGCTGGCGTCCGAGGGGGCCGAGGGCGCCGCCCCGGCCGAGATCGCCTCGCTGATGCGCGCGGCCGGGTTGCGGCCAGAAGGGAACTACCTGGTGGCCGCGCTGCGGGCGGAGGCCGACCGGGTCAGCGGCCCGAACGCCGAACACTGGCGCAGCGACCTGGCCGAGGAACTGGCCGGGCCGGACGCGGACAGTGCGGTCGTCGCGGCGCTCGGGGAGCAGATCATCGTGCTCATCCCGGTTCCGGCCGGGGGAGGCGCCGAGCCCGGGGACGCCGCACCGGGGGACGCCGCGGCCGCGGAGGGGGCCCCCACGACGGGCACCCCGGCCGCGCACGCGTTCGCGGCCCGGCTGCGGGCGGCCGCGCCCGTCCTGGAGTGTGACCGCGCCCGGATCAGGCTGAGCGCCGGCGTCAGCGCCCCGGCCGAGGGTGTGGCCGCGCTGGCCGGCGCCCTGCACGAGGCGCAGAGCGCGTGCCGGCTCGCCGTCATCCGGGCGGGCAGCGGGGCCGGTGCGGTGTCGGTGGTGACCAGCGACGAGGTGGCCTCGCACGAGCTCCTGCTGGCCAGCGTGCCCGGCAGCGTGCTCCGCTCGTTCCGGGACCGGCTGCTCGGCCCGCTGGTGGCCTACGACGAGCGGCACCGCGCCGAGCTGCTCCCCACGCTGCGCGAGTTCCTGGCCTGCTCCGGCTCGTGGCACGCGTGCGCGGCGGCGATGTACGTTCACGTCAACACGGTGCGGTACCGGATCAGGCGGATCGAGGAACTCACCGGGCGTGACCTGTCCTCGCTGGCTGACCAGGTGGATTTCTTCCTCGCGCTGCGAATTGGCTAGTTTGTCCGCGTGGTGGTGATCCGTTCGGCCTCGGCGTCCGAAGCGGCGCAGATCGGGGCGGTCATGCGGGCCAGCTGGCAGGCCGCCTACCAGGGCATTATCGCGTCCGAGGTCATCGACCGCGTCACGGCGCCCGACGGCGGCGCGCGCGTCAGGCAGTCGTTCAGGACCCGGCCGTGGCAGCAGACGCTCGTCGCCGTCGAGAAGCGGGACGCCGCGGACGGCATCGTGGGGTATGCGCTCTTCGGGCCGGAACAGGACGTCCTCGGCGCGCCCTGGCCGCATCCGCTCAGCCCGGAGGGCCAGCAGGGCCAGGTCGCCGAGCTGTACGCGCTCTACGTCCACCCGGACTGGTGGTCGACCGGCGCCGGGCGGGCCCTGATGGGCGGGGTCCTCGACGCGGCCTCCGCAGCCAGGTACTCCTCTGTCCGGCTGTGGGTGCTCCGCGACAATTCCCGGGCCCGCCGGTTCTACGAGCGGGCCGGGTTCGCACCGGACGGCGCGAGCCACACCCTCCAGGGCCTGGGCGGCGTCACGGAGATCCGCTACCGCCGTCCCCTGCCCGCCGACCGGCCCTAGCGCGCGCCGCCCGCGGCGCGGGAGCGCAGCGTCGCCACGCCGTCGCCCGTCAGATCGTCGAACGCCGCCTTGCGCCCGGTCATGGCCATGACCAGGGACAGGATCGGACCGGAGACCTCGGGCCCGGCGCCGTAGGACCAGTCCGTGTCGGTCGCGCGCAGCGTCAGGTCGGCGATCCGGTTCTTGCTGCCGATGAGCACGTTGGAGCCCTTGTAGAAGTCCGCCACGCGCACGACGGCCTCGGTCGGATACTGGTGCTCGATCCCCAGCGGCCTGCGGATGTCCTGGCTGTGGACGATCGCCTCACCCAGCCAGGTGTCCGTCGGGCCCGGCGGGTGCTTGACCGAGGTCTGCACCTTCTCGAAGCCCGCCAGGGTCTCCGCGGGGGAGGCGCCCCGGTGCGCGGCGATCCCCTTGGCCTGCAGCTTCTCGAAGCTGAACCCGGAGCCGATCAGCGTGGCGAACCACACCGGCGGCGTGAGGCTGGCTGCCGAGGTCATGTGCGCGAGCACGTCACGCACCGTCCACCCGTCGCACAGCGACGCCGTGTCCCACTGCTCGTCGGCCAGCGGCCTAAGGTCGCCCGCCAGCGATTTGCGTTCGGCGTGGATGACCGGCCAGATATCCATGGATCCTCCCCTGGGGCGGCAGCGCCCCTTTTGTTCGGTGAAGGCTAAATTAGGCAACCGCCGAATCAGCGGCCATCATCATAGGGTGGGCGATGGCGGGAGGCAAGGTGCGGGACATCCAGAAGGTCATGGCGGCGCTGGCCTCACCCGTCCGGCGCGAGATCCTCGACATGATCTGGGACGGGGAACTTTCCGCGGGTGAGATCGCCGCCGCCTTCCCCGTGACCAAGCCGACGATCTCCCAGCACCTGACCGTCCTGCGCGAGGCGGGCCTGGTGACCGCCACCGCGGTCGGCACCTCGCGCCGCTACCGGGCCCGCCAGGAGGCGCTCCGCGGCCTGCACGCCGCCCTCGGCAGTCCCGGTAAGTGGGTCAACGCCGGTGACCTGCCCGAGCGGGCCTCATCGGACGTCAGGACCACGCCGGTAGTGGTCGCCAGCACGCTGGTCGCCACCAGCCAGGCGGTGACCTTCGCGGCCTTCACCGATCCCGCCGTCTACTCCCGCTGGCTCGGCGTCCCCGTGTCGATCGAGGACGGGCGTTTCGCCTGCACGCTGGAGTGGGGCACGACCGTCCGCGGCCGGTACGAGATCGTCTGCCCGCCCGAGCTGATCGTGATGCGCTGGGACTTCGACGACGACAACATCCCCGTCCCCGGCGGGGAGATGACCGGCTACCTCCGGGTCCACCCGCACCCGGACGGCGCGCGCGTCGAGGTGCACCAGCTTGTCGAGACCGCCGCTGAGGCGGACTTCATGCAGGGCGCTTGGGCGTTCGTGCTCGGCCGCCTGCAGGCAGGCGTGGTCCAAGCAAGCGACCCGGGCCAGCCGATGCCGAACCGCCCCACCCGGCCCAAGCAACGCGATTCCGCCTAAGCGGGCGGACCTCACCAGCCGCGCTCGCGCCACTCCGCGAGGTGCGGGCGTTCGGCGCCGAGCGTGGTGTCCTTGCCGTGCCCCGGGTACACCCAGGTCGCGTCGGGGAGCGGCACGAACAGGCGTTCGCTCACGTCGGTCAGCAGCGAGGTGAAGGCCTCCGGGGTGACCGTCTTGCCCACCCCGCCGGGGAACAGCGAGTCCCCGGTGAACACGTGCGGCTCGCCGGCCAGCCGGCCGCTGGCGTCGTACAAGATCGCGATGCTGCCCGGCGTGTGCCCGCGCAGGTGGATGACGGATACCTCCGCGTCCCCGAAGCGCAGCACGTCGCCGTGCTCCGCCCGGTGGGTGACCGTGACGGGCAGCTCGTCCGCGTCGGCCGGGTGCGCGACCACCTCCGCGCCGGTGTGCTCCTGCACCTCCCACAGCGCCTGCCAGTGATCCGCGTGCCGGTGCGTGGTCACGATCGTGCCCACGGGCACGTCGCCGATCAGCTCGATGAGCCGCCCCGGTTCGTTAGCCGCGTCGATCAGCAGCGCCTGGCCGGTACTCGTGCAGCGCAGCAGGTAGGCGTTGTTGTCCATCGGACCCACGGCTATCTTGGTCACGACCAGGCCGTCGATCTCACGCGTATCGGGCGCACCGCCAACGCGTACCTCTCCCGTGTACGTCACCGCTAAAACTTATACCGAACGCCGATCGTGCCCACGACCGCGCCGGCCCGGCGGCCCGGTGGCCGGCCGATCCTCACCCGGGAGGGCCGCGTGAGCCTGCTTGTCCTGGCCGGCCACCACGTCCGTGACCTGCTGCCCTACGACGAGTGCGCCGACGTGATGCGCCGGGCCCTCGCCGACCTGGCCAGTGGCGCCATCCAGCAGCCGCTGCGGACGATCGTCCGCCCGGCGGGCGCCGCGGGCGTCATGGCGCTCATGCCCGCCTACGCCCGCGGCACGGCCTACGGCCTCAAGGCGATCTGCGTCACTCCGGGCAACCCGGCGCTCGGCAAGGACTCGCACCAGGGCGGGGTGCTGCTGTTCGCCGCCGACACGGGGGAGCCGCTGGCGCTGGTGAACGCGTCGGCGGTCACCGAGATCCGCACCGCGGCCACCTCCGCCGTCGCCACCGGCCTGCTGGCCAGGCCCGGCGCCGCCGAGCTCGCGATCGTCGGCACCGGCGTCCAGGCGCAGGCGCACGCTCGCGCGCTCGCGGCGACCCGGCCGCTGACCGGGATCCGCATCGCCGGCCGTGACCCGGCCCGCGCCCGGCAGGTCGCCGCCGCGCTGGCCGCGGAGCTCGGCCTGCCGGTCAGCGCGCACGCCGCGGCCCGCGACGCGATCGAGGGCGCGGGCATCGTGGTGACCGCCACCACGTCACCCGAACCGGTCCTGTCCCGCGCCTGGCTGGCCGCGGGCGCCCACGTCAACGCGGTCGGCGCGTACACCCCGAGGACCAGGGAGATCGACACCGCGACGATGGCGGAGGCGGCGCTGTTCGCGGACAGCCGCGAGTCCGTGCAGGGCGAGGCCGGGGACTACCTGCTCGCCCGGCAGGAGGGCGTGGACAACCCGGTCCGGGCCGAGCTCGGCGAACTGCTCACCGGCACTGCGCCGGGCCGCGCCAACCACGACGAGATCACCCTGTTCGAGTCGCTCGGCCTGGCCGCCGAGGACCTGGCCGCCGCCAGCTACCTGTACGAGAAGGCCACCCGCCTCGGCGCCGGAACCGCCGCCGATTTCTAGTCGAGGTGCGGCGGAGCCGACGGCAGTCTGCCGCGCCGCCAGCTCAGCGCCTGCCGGGCGATGAAGGCCAGCGACAGCCCGACGCTATGGGTGAGCCGGGGTGACCGGTGCCTTGTCCTGTACACGGTCGATGATGACCGGCTCGTGGTCTTGGTCGTGGCGATGATGACGAATATCGTCGGCCGGACGTCCGCGCGGCGCTCTCCGGATCTTCGGTAAGGCTTACGGTAGGATACCGGGTATGGCGACGGTCAAGATGACGGTAACCGTTCCTGAGGAACTCGCCGAATACATCAGGGATCAAGTCGCATCCGGCGCGTACGAGTCGGTCTCGGCCTTCGTGACTCAGGCGGCGGAAAGCGCGCGCGACCTCGAACCGCTGGACCTGCTGATCGCAAGCATGGTGGCCGAGACCGGCGAGCCGGACGAGAAGGCGCACGCCTGGGCAGCCGAAGCCGTGGCCGCCGCGCGCAGGGCACGCCAGCGCACCGCGCCAAGCGACAGGGGGCGCGCCGCGTGACCGGACCCGATATCACCGCGGAGCTCGTGCTCGACTCAGGTGCCCTGATCGCGCTGGAGAAGGCGCGGCCCGAGATCACCGCCTTGCTGATGCGGGTCCGTGCGGGTGAGGTTCGGATGCTGGTCCCTGACGCCGTGATCGCGCAGGTCTGGCGGGGTGGCAGCGGCAGGCAGGCTCGCGTGGCCGCTCTGCTCAGCCTCAAAAGGGACCGGTGCGCGAGGCTTCGCCTCGACACGCCGACAGCTAAGCGGATCGGTGTCAGGATCGGTACGTGTGGGCACACCGATATCACCGATGTGCACGTGGCCCTGGCCGCTGAGGACCATGGCGCGGGAGTGGTGACGTCGGACCGGCAGGACATCTTGAAGGTCAGCCCCGCTCTGCGCGACTTGATTATGGACGTCTGAAGCAGGTCCCCGAAATCGGCATCGGGATTGTCTTCGGAACAGAAGAACTGCCCGGCTGGCTTCGCGTGGAAAACGTGGAACCAGCTTCCACCTCGGCCAGGAGGCCGCGGATAGGCGTGCCCGTTACGTGGGCGAACTCCCCGTATGTCAGTCGAAGTTGTTCTTGCGGCCCTCGCGGACGTAGTCGACGGTGGACCTGATGTGCTGCTCGCCGTGCACGGCGCGCTTCTTTGCGATGTGACCGAACATCTGGATGCCGAACCCGCCGTCGAGGTCGCTGACGATCCGCTGCTTCCACGGGCGCCGGACGATCTGCGTCGTCAGCCGCCGGACCGTCCGGGGCTGGGTCATGATGTGGTCCGCGATCTGGTAAGCGCGCGGGATCAGCTGGTCTCGGGGCACCACCTCGTTGACCATCCCCCACTCCAGGGCCTGCCGGGCGCTGATCGCCTCGCCGGTGAGCAGGGCGTAGGCCGCGCGCTTGACCCCGAGCAGTTCCTGGAAGGCGTTGTGGATCCCGTCGGCGGGCACCGAGCCGATGTCGTAGTGCAGATCGAAGATGACGGCATCCTCCGCGGCCAGCGTGATGTCGCACATCAGCACGATCTCGGAGTGGAACCCGGGCCCGTTGAGCAGGCCGATGGTGGGGATCTCCACGTCGTTGACCAGGGCGCTGACGTTGATCCGGCCGTCCTTGTAGGCGTACTCGTAGGCCCAGTACTCCATGTCGGCCTCCTCGAGGGCGAAACCCTCAGGGTCCGAGGCCATCATGAACTCCTCACCCGACCCGGTGAGGATGAGGATCTCGTTGTCCGGATCCGCGCCCACGGTCTTGAGCATCTGGCCGAGCGAGCGGTGGTTCTGCACGCTCAGCTGGACCGGGCCGCCCAAGGTATGCGCGGCGACGAGCAGGACGCCGTCGTCCCGGCGCTCCATCCGGTAAAAGTCCCTGAACGCCTCCCGGTACTCCTCGAAGGCAGGCGTGGGCACGAATTCCTGCAGCGACATCTCATTCCTCCCGGGCTTTAGGGTTCAGCCCGGCGCCGCGGGCCTGCTGATCATAGAGCGACAGGAAATCCTCGTCCCGCAGCCCGATGCCGATGGCGGACTGGATGCGCAGCCGCCCAGGTCGGTGATCCGGTCGACGGCGCGCGCACCCCGCGCTACCAGCGGCCCGGTCTTGGCTGGCGTCCGGTTCCACACGGTGACCCGCTGGCCGGCGTCGATCAGCCTGGCCAGCGCCGCGCCCATCCGCCCGGTGCCCAGCCAGCCCAGGCTGGGACCCTCCTCGTTCATACACGCTCCTCAGACGGGGGAGTACTCGCCGCTCCCGGCCACGGTGGCCGCATGCGGCGCGGCCGGTGCCGGGCCCGGCTGGCCGAGCGCCGACCATATCGTCTCGATCAGCGCCGAGGTGGACAGGCCGTACTTGCCGAACAGGTACGTGGCGTCGAGCGATCCTTCCGCGAAGGTATCCCGGAGCCCGATCCGGCGCAGCGGACAGCCGAGCCCGGCCTCGGCCATCGTCTCGGCCACCGCCGAGCCCAGGCCGCCGATGACCGAGTGGTTCTCGGCCGTGACCACCAGGCGTACCGAACCCGCCGCGGCCAGCACGGCGGCCGAATCCAGCGGCTTGATCGTCGGCACGTTGATGACGCAAACCGATACGCCGTGCCCGCCCAGAGCCCGCGCCGCGCTGAGCGCCGCGGCCAGCATCATCCCGCTGGCGAACAGCGCCACGTCCGAGCCCGCCGACACCACGCAGGCCCGGCCGAGCCGCAGCACGTGGTCATCGTCGAAGATCACCGGGATCTCGCCGCGCTTGAGCCGGACGTACACCGGTCCGGGCACGTCCGCGATCGCGGCGACGACCTGGCGGGTCTCGACCGCGTCGGCGACATCCACCACCGTCATGTTGGGCAGCGCCCGCATCAGCGCGACGTCGTCGATCGCCTGGTGGGACGGCCCGCCCGGCGTCGACACGCCGGGCATGAAACCGATGATGCGGACCGGCAGGTTCGGATAGGCGATGGCGTTGGCGATCTGGTCGAACGGCCGGCGGGTAGCGAAGACCCCGAAGGTGTGCACGAACGGGAGGTAGCCGCACCGGGCGAGCGCCCCGGCCATGCCCATCATGTTCGCCTCGGCCATGCCGCCGTGGATGAACCGATCCGGGAACTCGGCCTGGAACAGGTCGACCTCGGTCTGCCTGGTCAGGTCGCCGGACAGGCACAGCACGTCGCCGCGGCGCCGGGCCAGGTCGACCAGGGCCCGGCCGTAGGGCTTGAGCTCGGTGGCGTAGGGCGGCTCACGCACGAAGCGCCTCCAGCTTGGCGGTGAGTTCGGAGATCGCGGCCCGGGCCAGGTCGGGGGTCAGCTTGATGAAGTGCCCGTCCGCCTCCGGCGGCAGGCAGTCCAGGCCGTGCCGGGTGGACGTCCGGCAGACGAGCACGCTCGGCCGGCCGCGCTCCGCCGCCGCGGCGGCCAGCGCCGCGCCTACCGCGTCCACGTCGTGACCGTCGACATCGACCGCGTGCCAGCCGAACGCCGACCACTTCGCGGCGATGGGCTCGATCGTGGTGATCGTGTCGACCGGGCCGTCGACCTGCGAGTTGTTGGCGTCGAGCAGTACCACCAGAGCGTCCAGGCGATGGTGGGCGGCGAACAGGGCGGCCTCCCAGACCTGCCCCTCCTCCAGCTCCCCGTCGCTCACCATGGTGAAGATCCGCGCGTCCGAGCCGCGGAACCGGTCGGCCAGCGCGAACCCCAGGGCCGCGGACAGTCCCTGGCCGAGCGAACCGCAGGTGTAGTCCACGACCGGCGAGCGCTCGGTGCCGATCGCCTCGAACCCCGAGCCGTTCTGCCCATAACCGGACACGTCGAGCAGTCCCAGCTCGGCCGCTGCCGCGAACGGGCCGATGATGTAGTGCGCGGGCGAGCAGACGAGCCGGTCCACGCCGGGACGCGCGGTGGCGAACGCGGCGGCCACCTGCTCCGCCGACGACAGCGCCTGGCCCAGATACCCGAAGCCCTGCGGCGCCACCATCCGCACCGCCCGCAAACGGATCCGCAGCGCCAGTTCGCGCGGGTCCGCGACGGTCCACCTGATCCCGGGATCGGAGACGTGCAACGTCGGGTTCATTGCCTCATCGAAACCTTCCCGCCAGAGGTACTGCCTAGCCGCATTATGGACGGCCCGGGCCTTCATCCAGCCCGGCACCGTCAGGGCGGGCGTGCGGGTGGCACCAAATCCTGTTCCAAGCCCGCGAGTGCGGCGAGGAGCCGACGGCAGCCAGCCTCAGTCGCGCTGGCTTATCCACACCGACACGTGGACGGGTTCCAGCGCCTGATACGCGACAACGGCCAGGTCATCTCGGATGGCGTCGAGGTCGACCGCGTCTTTCAGCCGCGCCGCGAACGCGGCCACGGTCCGGTCGGCGTTATACCTGGCCCTATTGAAGCGCCGGTCCACCGCGTGCTGTACTCGCCGCCGCAGCGGGCTGAACAGTGCCGCGGCGGCCAGCGTGGATGCGGCTACCGCCACCGTGCTGTGGAACTTGAGCACCTGGGTGGCGAGCAGCACCAGCCCCGCGTACACCCCGACCAGCAGGCCGGTGACGATCGCGTAGGCCAGGGTCCGGGAGATGATGCGGTCGATCTCGTACAGCCGGTACTTCAGGATCGCCACGCCGATGGAGACCGGCAGCGCCGCGACGCCCATCCACGCCAGGGTGTTAAGCACGCCCGCGAGCGTGGGGCCGTGGCTCGCCGAACTGGAGCCGGAGTTCGCCGCCAGGAACAGGCAGATGATGCTGATCGCGGCGCCACTGGCCAGCCATTTCAGCTGCTGGCGCCGCTCCCCGCTGCTGCGCCGCCAGCTCAGCGCCTGCCGGGCGATGAAGGCCAGCGACAGCGCGGCCGCCAGGACGCTGAGCGGGCCCTGGACGGCGCTGAACCAGCCGGCCGGCTGGTCGACCGCGGCCAGGCCACCGTTGTCGTCGACGCGGATCGGGTGCGCGGCCAGGGCGCCGGCGATCGCCACGCAGGTCGCCAGGATCAGCAGCCCGAAGGATACGCCGTAGATCCGCAGGGCCGACCGCCACCAGCGCGAGGCCAGCCTGCCGTCGGGGAACAGCAGGATGTCGACGCCGAACAGCAGCAGGCTGGGGCCCCAGAACTGGGACAGGGCCGCTCCCGCCGCGGCCAGGGGAAGGTGGTGCCCGAGCCGGTAGACGTAATACCCGTAATCTCCGCCGGCCGTGGACAGGAACATGAAGACGCCGGTCACCATAAACAGCCAGCCGATCGGGTTGCCCGGCTGGCGCCGGGTCACCAGCCACCCCACCGCCGCGCAGGGAACGCCGATCACCGCGGCTATCACCCCGCTGTCCAGCTGGTGTGCCAGCAGGCTCAGCGGGACCGCGGCCGCAAAGGACAGCAGCGCCAGCACGCCAAGCGCCCTCGCCCAGGCCCGCGGTGAGCCCAGGCGAAACCGGCGGGCCGTCGCGCCGAACGCCGCCGTCCGCTCCGCCGCCGGAGCGGGCCCCCCTGCATCCCTCACGGACCGCACTCTACGCGCGGACCGTTCCGGGAACGTTACCGTTCGGCTGGGGTCAGTGCTGCGCCTACTCCGGCGGCAACTCCTTGTAGACGAAGCCCACGTTGATGCCCTGCCGGGCCCGCACCCACTTGGGGATGTAGTACAGCAGCGCCCCGCCCACGATCAGCCCGCCGAACCAGGCCGGGATCCACCAGAAGTTGGCCGTGTTGCCGTTCTCGACCAGCGCCGGGAACTGGGTGGACACGATGGCGAAGGCCACGAACTCCGCGATGGACAGCGGCGCCACGATATACAGCACCGGGATGCCGAGGAACTTCACGTTGGCCGGCGAGGACTGGTACAGGTCCGGGCGGCGCAGCGGCAGCGCGATGGCCGCCACGCCTACGATGACCACGGCCAGGCAGCCGGCCAGCACGATCAGCCCGAGTACGAGCTGGAACACGTTGGAGTACACGCTCCAGATGGTCAGCCCCGCGATGATCACGTTGACTACCAGGATGGCCGTGAGCGGGGAGTGCGTGCGCTCGTTGATGTCGGCCAGCTTCTCCGGCATCAGCCGGTCGAAGGACCAGGCGAAGAACGACCGGATCGGCATGAACGTGTTCGCGATCATCGACGGCAGGCTCCAGAACAGGAAACAGCCCAGGATGATCACGGTGACGACCGGGACGTTCACCGACAGCGCGGCCAGGAACGGGTAGAACGGCCCGGACGGGATGCCGTACGCCTTCGGGGCCGCGTTGGCCGCGTACACGAAGTTGTAGCCGGCCACGTGGAACAGCAGCGCCACCCCGATGATCAGCAGAACAACATCGAACACCAACGCACCGTTCATGACGGTCAGCTGCCTGCGCCGGTTGGAGGCACCCTTCAGCTCCCCGGACATGTACACCGACCAGAAGTTCCACATCATGAAGCCCTGGATGGAGAACAAGGTGGGCACGGTGGCGCTCACGTTGCCCAGGTTCGGCCCCACGTGCTGCGCGCTGGCCCCGGAAATGACCTGGGCCACGGTCCCGCCGCCGAAGCTGTGGTTCAGCTTGTTGAAGTGTGCGTCGAAGCCGCTCCGGCTGGCCACGGCCAGCGCGATGAAGGCCACGATGATGCCGACCATGGCGATCAGGAACGCGCCGTTCTGCCACCGGAACGTCGCCTTGGTCCCGAAGGCCAGGATCACGGTCTGCAGCACGACCATGAACAGCGCCGCGCCGATCATCCAGGCGTGGTTGGTCTCGAAGTTAGTTCCCCAGCTGATCAGCGTGTTGTTGTGGGCCAGGCTGCCGGCCGCGACCGCGGCCGGGCCCAGCGCGAACACCGAGAAGAACTTGGCGAAGTACGCCGCGCCGAGCAGGCCGCCCATGATCATGCACAGGTTGGAGATGAGCGCGAGCGGCGGGGACAGGACCCGGCTCACCCAGATGTAGTCACCGCCGACCCGCGGCATGCTCGCGCCCAGCAGCGCGAACATGATCAGCACCGGGATGTTGATGATCCCCGCGATGACCAGCACCCCGATGGGATCGGCGCCGGGGAACGCCACCAGCGTGAAGAAGATCGACCAGGCCAGCGTGGACCCGATCGGGGCCGAGATGACGGCATTGAAGATCGTGGCGTCGAGGGCCGAGGCGGTGCGCACCAGTCCGGTGCTGTTACGAACGAACAGTCGGCTGGTCGATCCGGTTGTCGCCATGAACCCCTCCCGGGCAGGCTCCCTGGTTAAAGCAGCTGGAAAACGCAGCTTGACACGCCGTCCCAGCGCTGCTTAAGTCGAACACAAACGATTAACACCGTCAAGACTTCGGACATAATCAGTCACCTGGTAAACAGCTAAGAACAGGCAAGGGGACGGGCGAGGCAGCGCGATGCTGGCGGTCGAGCGGCGCATCAAGGTCCTGGAGCGAGTGGCGGCTGATCAGGCGGTCGAGGTCAGCAGCCTGGCCCGCGAGTTCGGTGTGTCCGAGATGACGATCCGCCGGGACCTGCGCCGCCTGGACCGGGACGGGTTCGTGCGCCGGACCTACGGCGGGGCCACCACCAGGGTCGTCCGCGCCGCGGGCGCCTTCGAGGTCGGCCAGAACGCCCGGATGCTTCACCACGCGGAGGAGAAGCGCCAGATCGCCCTGCGCGCCGCGGAGCTGACCGAAGACGCCCGGGTCATGTACATCGGCGTCGGCTCGACGGTCGAGCAATTCGCCCGCCTGACCAGGCCCCGCGACGACCTGCTGGTCATCACGCCGTCGCTGGTCGTGGCCAGCCTGCTCGGCACCCGCCGGGTGCAGGTGATCATCGCCGGCGGCCTGGTCCGCCAGGACGAGCTCAACTGCGTCGGCCCGTCGGCCGTGGAGTGCGTGCAGCGCTACAACACCGACGTCGCGGTGATCGGGGCCGCGGGCGTGTCCGCCCGGTTCGGCGTGACCGACCTGGATGACGGCGAGGCCGGCGTCAACCGGGCTGCGCTAGAGCGGACCCGGCAGATCGTCGTCCTGGCCGACGGCTCCAAGTTCGGCGACGTGGCGCTGAGCACGGTCGCATCGATCAAGGACGTCTCGGTGATCGTCACCGACGCCACCGCGGACACCACCGAACTGGAACTGATCGAGCGCGTCGGCGTCGAAGTGATCAAGGTGCCCGCACCGTGAACGAGGCATCATGAGCGGCCTGCTCAAGGCCATGTTCGGTACGGACAAGCCCGTCGTCGCCATGATGCACGCCGGTGCCCTGCCCGGCCGCCCCCGCTACGACGCAGAAAGAGGGATGCAAAACATCCTGGCCGCCCTGGCCCGTGACCTGGACGTGCTCCAGCGCGCGGGCGTGGACGGGCTGCTGTTCTGCAACGAGGCGGATCTGCCTTACCAGCTGCAGACCGGTCCGGAGATCGCGGCCGCCATGGCCGCGCTGATCGGCGAACTGAAGGCACAAATCGACCGCCCGTTCGGCGTAGATATCGTCTGGGATCCGGTGGCGAGCCTGGCCGTGGCCCGCGCCACCGGGGCGTCCTTCGTGCGCGAGGTGGTCACCGGGGTCTACGAAAGCGACCTGGGCGTCATGCAGCCCGGCTTCGGGACGATCAAGGCCGGTCAGAGGAGGATCGGCGCCGAGGCGGTCAAGGTCTTCGCCAATATCACCCCGGAGTTCGCCAGCCCCCTGGGTCGCCGCACCATCGCCGAACGAGCCCGTAGCGCCGCCTTCCTGGGCGTGGACGCCCTGCTCATTACCGGCCCGATCACCGGCCTGCCCACCGACCTGGCCGAACTCCGTGCGGTCAAGGCAGCCGTCTCGCAGACGCCCGTGCTGGCCAGCACCGGAGTTACCGTCGATACCGTGCACGAGACGCTAGCGGCGGCGGACGGCGTGATCGTCGGCACGCACCTCAAGCGCGACGGCGTGACCTGGAACCCGGTCGAGGAGGCCCGCGCGACCGCGTTCATGGCTGCCGCGACCAGAGCCAGAACCAAGATGGTGGTCTAGCCCATGTCCAAGACGCTCGTCTACTTCGTCTCCGACCTGCACGGATCGAGCCTGTGCTTCCGTAAGTTCGTCAACTCGACCAAGGTCTACAAGCCCAACGTCCTCATTCTGGGCGGAGACGTAGCCGGCAAGGCCATCCAGTCGATCGTGAAAGCCCCCGGCGGCCGGTACCAGTGCAACTTCGTCGGCACTCGCTACGAGATCAGCGACGAGGCGGAACTCCGCGACCTCGAGCGCCTCATCGCCGACCACGGCTACTACCACTACCGCGCCGAGCCCGGGGAACTCGAGGCCATGGAGGCCGAAGGGACCCTGGACAACCTGTTCAACCGCCTGATGCGCGAGCGCCTGACCGAGTGGCTGGACATCGCCGACACGCGCCTGCGCCCGCAGGGCATCCCGCTGTTCTTCATGCTCGGCAACGACGACCCGCCCGAGCTGGCCGAACTGCTCGACCAGGCGCCCTGGGGCGTGCACGCCGAGGGCAAGGTCGTGCACCTGGACGACGAGCACGAGATGATCAGCTGGGGTTACGCGAACACCACGCCCTGGCACACCTACCGGGAGCAGGACGAGCAGCAGCTGGCCGAGGCGTACCAGGCCATGGCCGCCCAGCTCGAACGCCCCGAACGCGCCGTGTTCAACCTGCACCCCCCGCCGTACGCCACCCAGCTGGACGACGCGCCCGCGCTCGACGACGAGCTCCGGGTCCAGGCCGTGCTAGGCCAGGTCCAGTACAAGGCGGTCGGCAGCACGGCGGTCAGGGACATCGAGACCCAGTACCAGCCGCTGCTCGGCCTGCACGGCCACATCCACGAGTCCTCCGGCATCCGCCGCGTCGGGCCGCGCAAGTCCATGGTCATCAACCCGGGCAGCGACTATTCCACCGGCGCCCTCAACGGCGCGCTGATCACCTTGAACCGGGACAAGGCCGGCGCCCAGCTGGTCCGTGGCTAGCCCATGACTGGTCCATCGGCCCCCGGCGCGCTGGTCTCCATCGACATCGGCACCTCGGGCGCCCGCGCGTCGGCGTTCGACCTGGCCGGCGCGCCGCTCGGCGAGGTCCGCCGTTCCTACCCGACCGAACTGCCGGGGGAGGGCCTGGCCGAGCAGGACGCGGGCCGCTGGCGGTCCGCCGCGCTGTCCGCTCTGACCGCGCTGGTCCGCGAGGTTAAACCCGGCATCGCCGCCATCGGCCTGACCGGCCAGTGCCCGAGCGTCGTGCCGCTCGACCAGGAACTCCGGCCGCTGCGCCCCGGCATTATCTATCGCGACAACCGTGCCACCGCCGAGGCCGAGCAGATCCGGGAGCGGTTCGGTGACGCCGAGCTGCACGCGCTTACCGGTCACCTGCCGGCCGCGTTCCACGTCGCGGCCAAGATCTTGTGGATCCGCGCCCACGAGCCCGGCGTGTTCGCCGCGACGAAGCTTTTCGCGCAGCCCTCGGATTACGTCGGCCTGGCCCTGACCGGCGAGGTCGGCACCGACTGGTCCACCGCCGCCGCCACCGCGCTCCTCGACCTGCGTCACCGTCGCTGGGCTAGCGAACTCCTGGCCGGCCTCGACCTTGACCCCGGCCTGCTCCCGGACCTGCGCCCCTCGTGGAGCGTCATCGGCGGCCTTCGTCCCAGCCTGGCCCGCCGCCTGCGAATAAGCCCGGACACCCCCGTCATCGCCGGCGCGGGGGACAGCATCGCGTGCGCGATCGGCGCCGGCGTGACCGCCCCTGGCCCGGTGAGCGAGATGGCCGGCAGCTCCAGCTGCTTCAATTCGGTCGTCCCCGAGCCGCTCGCCGACCCCGACATCACCCACTACCCGAGCGCCGTCGACGACCACGGGTACGTGACCGAGGTCGGCCTCAACACCACCGGCGAGGCCCTGGACTGGCTGGCCCAGCTCTTCTACGACCGGGCGCCGCGCCGGGGGGACTTCCCCCGCATCTCCCGCGCCGCGGCGGCCAGCCCGCCGGGCGCGGACGGCTTGCTGTTCGCGCCGGTCCTCGGCGACGGCGAACGGGATGACCCGCACCTGCGCGGCACCGCGGCCGGCCTGTCGCTCCGGCACGACCGCCGCGCCTGGGCCCGGGCCACCCTGGAGGGCGTCGCGTTCGGGGTCAGGGACCGCCTGGAGACCCTGGCCCGCGCCTCCACCAAAGCCACCGAGCTGCGGGTCTCCGGCGGCGGCGCGCGGATCGCGCTGTGGAACCAGATCAAGGCCGATGTCACCGGCACCCCCGTCGTCTGCATGCCCGGCGACTCCACCGCGGCCGGGACCGCGGCCCTGGCCGGGCTGGGCGTCGGCCTCTACACCGACGTCGGCCAGGCGGTCGCCGCCGCCTACCGCCCCGGCCCGGTCGCCGACCCCGACCCCCGCCACCGCGGCCTGTACGACGAGCTGTACGCCCGCTACCGGGCCCTGACCGGAGCAAAGGAGGCCGGAGATGAGCACTGAGATGCGCGCCAGGCTCGGCATCAACAACTGCTTCGCGGTCAAGCGCTGGCCGGAGCCCGCTGACTGGGCCCCGATCGTCGCCGACCTCGGCCTGGACACGGTCGAGCTGTCCCTCGACCTGCTGACCGGCCCGGACACCCCGGCCGGCCGCGACCGGATGGCCGAGCGGACCCGCTCCGTCCTGGACCAATACGGCCTGCGCGCCGACACGGTATTCACCGGCCTGGCCGCCTACTCGGACCTGCGCGCCTCGGTGCAGGTGTGGGCCCGGGCCCTGAGCGATCGGGGCCTGCGGTGATAGCCCGGGCCGGTGAGGTGGACCTGTACTACGAGGTCGCCGGCGACGGCCCGCAGACCCTGGTCCTGGTCAACGGGGTCGGCGATCCCCTGGAAGGGTGGGTCAACCAGGCGGAGGAGTTCCTGGCTGCGGGCCTGCGCGTGGTCAGCTTCGACAACCGCGGCGTGGGCCGGTCCAGCCAGCCGCCAGGCCCCTACACCAGTGCCCAGATGGCGGCCGACCTGCACGAGGTGGTGACCGCGGCCGGCCTGGACGGATTCCACCTGTGCGGGGTGTCGATGGGCGGCGTCATCGCCCAGGAGTACGCGCTCGCCCATCCCGGCCCGCTGCGCTCGCTGATCCTGGCCAACACGTTCGCCGCCGCCGACCCGTTCACCCGGGCCGCGTTCCTCAGCTGGTCCGAAGTGGCGCAGGCCGCGGGCATGCCGATGATGATGTCGGCGCAGGCGCCCTGGATCTTCAGCCCGGGCTTCTACGCCCGGCACCCCGGACGGGTCGCCGAGCTGATCGCGGAGGCGCAGACGAGCACCCAGCCCGCCGCCGCCTTCGCGGCCCAGATGGCCGCGCTGGTCAACCACGACGCTCGGGACCGGCTTCCGGCTCTGAGGGCGCCCACGCTGGTCGTGGCCGCGGCCGACGACATCATCATCCGGCCCGCGCTGTCCCGGCAGCTGTTCGAGCTGCTGCCAGAGGCCGTCTGGAGTGAGGTTCCGGGAGGTCACGCCGGGTTCTGGGAGGATCCCAGGCCGTGGAATCACGCGGTCATAGAGTTCGTCAAGGCACATAGCTAGAGGGGCTGGGTCATGTCGGTATCGCTGGAGCGCAGATTCGGAACCACCAAGCCCGTCATCGCGATGGTGCACTTCCCCGGGCTGCCCGGGCGGCCGCGGCACGACCAGGCCGGCGGCCGCGCCCACCTCCTCGACGTGGTCGGACGCGACCTGGAAGCGCTGCAGGATGCGGGCGTCGACGCGGTGCTGTTCTGCAACGAGGCCGACATCCCCTACCAGCTGACCGTGGGCCCGGAGATCCCCGCCGCGATGGCCGCCGTCATCGGCGAGCTGCGCCCCTCGATCCGGGTACCGTTCGGCGTCAACATCTTGTGGGACGCACGGGCCAGCGTGGCCCTGGCCCGGGCCACCGGGGCCAGCTTCATCCGCGAGGTCTTGACCGGCGTCTACGAAAGCGACCTGGGCCTGATCGCGCCCGCCCTGGGTGACTTGGCGGGCTACCAGGCCGCGATCGGGGCCGCGGACGTGGCCCTGTTCGACAACATCACGCCCGAGTTCAGCAGTTCGATCGGCTCCCGGACGGTGGCTGAGCGGGCCCGCAGCGCCAGCTTCCTGGGCGTGGACGCCATCCTGGTCAGCGGCCCGCAGGCGGGGGCGCCGATGAACATGAGCGACCTGCGCGCGGCCAAGGCGGCGGCGCCGGAGACCCCGGTCTTCGCCAACACCGGGGTCCAGGCCGACCGGCTGGCCGAGATCCTGCCCGTGGCCGACGGCGTAATCGTCGGCACCAGCCTCAAGGTCGACGGCATCACGTGGAACCCGGTGGATCCGGTCCGGGCCCGCCGGTTCACCGAGACCGCCGCCAAGGTGCGCGCCTCGCTCCCGGTCCCCGGTTGACCGTGCCATCTATCCGGGCCGTCGTCCTGGACATGGACGGCCTGCTCATCGACACCGAACCGGTCTGGCGCACGGCCCAGAAAGAGGTGTTCGCCGAGTTCGGCGTCGAGCTCACCGAGGCCGACCTGCTCGAGACGACCGGCGTGCGCATTGACGACGTGGCCGCCGCCTTCCTGCCGGGCGCCAGACTGAGCCCGGCCGAGATCGCCGCCCGGATCACCGACCTGGTTATCGCTTACGTCCGCCGCGACGGCGAGCCGATGCCCGGCGTGCCCGAGGCCATCGCCCTGTTCGAGCGGCTGGAGCTCCGTCTCGCCATCGCATCTTCCTCCCCGGAACGGCTGATCGACGCGGTCTGCGCCCGGCTGGGTCTGCATATCGACATCCGCTGCTCGGCCCTGGACGAGCCGAACGGCAAGCCGGCCCCCGACGTCTACCTGGCCGCGGCGCGCCGCCTGGCGCTCAGCCCGGCCCAATGCCTGGCCGTCGAGGATGCCCCTGCCGGGGTGGTGGCGGCCAAGGAGGCGGGCATGAGCTGCCTGGCCGTGCCCGACCCGCTGCTGGCCGGGGATTCCCGCTACCACCGCGCCGACCTGGTGCTGCGCTCACTGACCGAGCTGGACGAGCCGGTGCTGCGCACGCTCACGGCGTGACCAACGCCCGCCGCGCGGTGCGCTATAGGTCCACCAGCCTCGCCGGCGCGGGGCGAGATACCGCGGGCGGACGCTGGCGTCCTTCGCTATCGTGGGAGCAAGGCGGGGCGGGCATAACGGCGGATGATTCAGTGCTTCTAGGTAGTGCGGGGCAGGTCCTCGGGAGCGTCGGCAAAATGTCAGACCCCCTGGCTACGATCGCCAAGCGATTGGTCTACCCGTTCCGAGCCCCCAGAGAGCAGAGGCGCAGTGGCTGACCGGCTTGTCGTTCGCGGCGCCCGCGAGCACAACCTGAAGGACGTCTCGCTTGACCTGCCGCGGGACGCGATGATCGTGTTCACCGGGTTGTCCGGCTCGGGCAAGTCCAG
Source organism: uncultured Actinomycetes bacterium (assembly GCA_963795795.1). Classification (GTDB taxonomy): domain Bacteria; phylum Actinomycetota; class Actinomycetes; order Streptosporangiales; family Streptosporangiaceae; genus Palsa-504. The sequence goes on from CAWCJS010000027.1 coordinate 139,773, forward strand.
CCTGGCCTTCGACACCATCTTCGCCGAGGGCCAGCGCCGCTACGTTGAATCGCTGTCCGCTTACGCCAGGCAGTTCCTCGGCCAGATGGACAAGCCCGACGTCGACTTCATCGACGGGCTCTCGCCCGCGGTCTCGATCGACCAGAAGTCGGCCAGCAGGAACCCGCGGTCGACGGTCGGGACGATCACCGAGGTCTACGACTACCTGCGGCTGCTGTACGCCAGGATCGGCAAGCCGCACTGCCCGATCTGCGGCAGGCCGATCGCGCGGCAGACCCCGCAGCAGATCGTGGACCGGGTGCTCGAGCTGGAGGAGGGCACCAGGTTCCAGGTGCTCGCGCCGGTGGTGCGCGGGCGCAAGGGCGAGTACGGCGAGCTGCTCAGGGAACTGCAGGTCAAGGGCTACTCCCGGGCGCGAGTGGACGGCACCATCGTCCGGCTGGACGAAGCCCTGGCCGGGCAGCTTCCGGCCCTGAAGAAGTACGAGAAGCACGACATCGAGGCGATCGTCGACCGGCTGGCCGTCAAGGAGTCGGCGCGCCGCAGGCTGACCGACTCGGTGGAGACCGCGCTCGGCCTGTCCGGCGGGGTGGTCATCCTCGACTTCATCGACCTGCCCGAGAACGACCCGCACCGCGAGCGGATGTACTCCGAGCACCTGGCCTGCCTGTACGACGACCTGTCGTTCGACGAGCTCGAGCCGCGCTCGTTCTCGTTCAACTCGCCGTGGGGCGCCTGCCCGGAGTGCACCGGGCTGGGCACCAAGCTGGAGGTCGACCCCGAGCTGATCGTGCCCGACGAGTCCAAGTCGCTGAAGGACGGCGCGATCGCGCCGTGGAGCGCGGGGACCGTCAGCGACTACTTCTTCCGGCTGATCGAGGCCCTGGGCGAGACGCTCGGGTTCCGGATGGACACGCCGTGGGCGAAGCTGCCCGAACGTGCCCGCCAGGCGCTGCTGCGCGGCTACGAACTCCAGGTCCACGTGCGGTACAAGAACAGGTACGGCCGGGAGCGCTCCTACTACACGAACTTCGAGGGCGTTATCCCGTGGGTCGAGCGCCGGCACGCCGAGGCGGAGTCGGACTCGAGCCGCGAGAAGTTCGCCGGCTACATGCGCGAGGTGCCGTGCCCGACGTGCGGCGGCGCCCGGCTCAAGCCGGTGTCACTGGCCGTGACCGTCGACGGCCGGTCGATCGCCGAGCTGTGCGCGCTGCCCGTCGGCGAGCTGGCCAAGCTCCTGCTGACCCTCGAGCTTTCCGACCGCGACCAGCAGATCGCCTCGCGGATCGTGAAGGAAGTCAACGCCCGGATGGGCTTCTTGCTCGACGTCGGGCTGGACTACCTGACCCTGGACCGGGCGTCGGCCACGCTGGCCGGGGGTGAGGCGCAGCGGATCAGGCTGGCCACGCAGATCGGTTCCGGGCTGGTCGGGGTGCTGTACGTGCTCGACGAGCCGTCCATCGGGCTGCACCAGCGGGACAACCACCGGCTGCTCGAGACGCTGCTGCGGCTGCGCAACCTGGGTAACACGCTGATCGTCGTCGAGCACGACGAGGACACCATCCGGGCCGCCGACTGGGTGGTCGACATCGGGCCACGCGCGGGGGAGCACGGCGGGAACATCGTCGTCTCGGGGACGGTCGACGACCTGCTGGCCAGCCCCGACTCGCTGACCGGCGCCTACCTGTCGCGTCGGCTGTCCATCCCGATGCCCCTGACCCGCAGGTCGCGGACCAAGGGCCGCGAGGTCGTGGTCAAGGGCGCCAGCGAGCACAATCTGCGCGGCGTCGACGTGACGTTCCCGCTGGGCTGCCTGGTCGCCGTCACCGGGGTGTCGGGATCCGGGAAGTCCACCCTGGTCAACGACATCTTGTACAAGGCACTCGCGCGCGAGCTGAACGGCGCGCGGACGGTGCCAGGCAAGCACGTCAGGATCACCGGGATCCAGCACCTGGACAAGGTCGTGCACGTGGACCAGGGTCCGATCGGGCGCACGCCGCGGTCGAACCCGGCCACCTATACCGGCGTGTTCGATCACGTGCGGAGGCTGTTCGCGGCGACCACCGAGGCCAAGATCCGCGGCTACCAGCCCGGGCGGTTCTCGTTCAACGTCAAGGGCGGCCGGTGCGAGGCCTGCTCGGGCGACGGCACGATCAAGATCGAGATGCAGTTCCTGCCCGACGTCTACGTCCCGTGCGAGGTCTGCCACGGCGCCCGGTACAACACCGACACCCTGCAGGTGCACTTCAAGGGCAAGACGATCGCCGAGGTCCTCGACATGCCGATCGAGGAGGCGGCGGAGTTCTTCGAGGCGGTGCCGGCCATCCACCGCCACCTGAAGACGCTGGTGGACGTCGGCCTCGGCTACGTCCGCCTCGGCCAGCCCGCGCCCACCCTGTCCGGCGGCGAGGCGCAGCGCGTCAAGCTGGCCTCAGAACTGCAGCGGCGGGCGACCGGCCGGACGATCTACGTGCTGGACGAGCCCACCACCGGGCTGCACTTCGAGGACATCCGCAAGCTGCTCGGCGTGCTCGACCGGCTGGTGGAGACGGGCAACACGGTGATCGTGATCGAGCACAACCTGGACGTGATCAAGACCGCCGACTGGGTGATCGACCTCGGGCCCGAGGGCGGCGCCGGCGGCGGGCTGGTGATCGCGTCCGGCTCGCCGGAGGAGGTCGCCGACGTGGAGGAGAGCTACACCGGCCAGTTCCTGAAGAAGATCCTGCCCGCCTGACCCGGGGCCCGTGCCGGCCAGCGATAGGCGGGCATCCTCGGTCCCGTGCCGGGGGGCGATCAGGTGGGGATCCACGGGCCCGGCTCGTGGGCCAGCCAGTGTAGGAGTTGCGCGCGGGTGACCGGGCCGCGGGGTACCCAGGGCGCGGGCAGTTCGCCCGCCTCGGCCAGGCCGCGGGCCATGGAACGGTTGCTGGCCAGGGTGTCCGCGGCGAGTGCGCAGCGGGTGGCGTGCAGGTCCAGGCCCCACAGCCGAGCGGCGTTCAGGCCGAGGATCTTCGCCTTGACCGCATCCGTCAGGGCCGGGTAGCCGTAGCGCCGCTGGAACTCGGCGGAGATCTCGAACGCGCGGAAGGCCATGATCTGCGTCTGCGGCGGCCCGTACCAGACGCTGTCGGTTCCCCACAGGACCCGGTCCTCGCCCAGCCGCGAGAGCAGTTTGCCCAGCACGTGCGCGGCCTGCACCGGGTCGGCCAGCAGGCTCCGCCACACGGTGGCCAGGTCGGCCCAGACGTTGCTGTTCGGCGGCACGTGGTAGTGATCAAGTGCCCAGATCAGGGCGTCGACGCCGACCGGGCTGGCCGGGTTGTAGGGGCCTTCGACGTACTGCGGCGTCCAGCCCGCGTGGTACACGACGAACTGCATGTCGGAGAACTGCCGCGACACGGCCACCATGTCGCGCGGCTGGTTCCAGGTGCTCTCGAAGTTGAGCAGGGGCAGGCCCTTGTGCGCGCACAGGACGTTCACTCCGAGGTCGTGCGCGTGCTGGACCACGGGCAGCCCGACGGCCGGGTCATCCAGGTCGAACCCGCGCCCGCCCGGACCCCAGGCGGTGTACACCTTGAACGCGGACACCCGACGGGTCTCGGCGGTCGCCGTCATCCCGTCAAGCCGCTCGGCCAGCGACCCGAAGTTCGGCGCCACCACGTTCTGCAGCAGCAGCCTGCTCTGTCCTCCCCTGGTCAGCGAACTGGCCAGCTGCCAGGTGTCGTCGGCGGCGTTGAACGGCAGCGGGTCGTTGGACTCGCCGGTACTCGGCAGATCGGAGAGCAGCGCCACGGTCGTGTCGCTGGCCAGGAACATGTCATGCAGGTAGGCGGCCCGGTCGACGCAGGTCAGCGGGTTGGCTGCGGTGCAGTCGGGCGGGACCATGTCCAGGACCAGCCGTAGCGTGTCCGGGGCGGTGGTCCGCCACGGGAGCGAGGGCATGACGTGATGGGTGTGCACGTCGACGATGAACTCGCCCCGGCTGCCCAGCGCCTCGGCGCATTCGGGCAGTTGCTCGGGCGGCGGGGTCCGGTAATGCCCGCCCGGGGTGGCCGGGCGGGCCGAGGTCGAGGTGCTGGCCGCCGAGCTGCACGCCGCTAGGTTGATCGTCGTTAGCAACGCGGCCATGCCGCCCGCCGTCTGCAAGAACAGCCGCCGGTCCATGGCCAGCGCCCGCGCCGCCGCGTCCGCGCGGTCCAGTACGGCCCGGGCCAGCCGGGCATCGCCCGGCGTGGCGGCCAGGGGGAGGAACTCTCCGTTCGACACCGGCCCGAGCACCAGCGGCAGCCTCAGGTCATCGTCGTCGTCTGCCACCTGCCCAGTATCGCCCCGTAGCTACCAGGGCGGATGACCACGCCTGCACCCGCCCAGCATCGCCCCGTAGCTACCAGGGCGGATAATCTCGCCTGCCACCCGCCCAGCATCGCCACGCCACGGCCGGGGCGGATAACCTCTGGTTCGGGATGCGGGCCGTGGACATCATGACGGAAAGCGGGGCCGCGCGAGCCGAACTCGACGGGGAGGGGGCCGCCGCGCGGTTCTTGCTCGTGCTCACCCACGGGTCCGGCGGCAGCATCAGCGCGCCCGACCTGCTGGCGGCCCGCGACGCGGCGCTGGGGATCGGCGGGCTGGTAGCGCGGGTCACCCAGCCGTACCGGGTCAGGGGCGCCCGCGCTCCGGGCTCGCCCGTCAAGCAGGACGCCGCCTGGGTCGAGATCATGGCCGCGCTGACCGGAGTGGCACCCGGCGTCCCGGTCGTCCAGGGCGGCCGGAGCAACGGTGCCCGCGTGGCGTGCCGAACGGCCGGGGCCGTCGGCGCCCGCGCCGTGATCGCGCTCGCGTTCCCGCTGCGTCCCCCGGGCGCCGCCCAGGACCGGGCGGCCGAACTGCAAGCCGCCCGCGCGGCCGGCGCCGCAGTCCTGGTGGTGAACGGCGAACGCGACCCGTTCGGGATCCCCGGATCGCAAGACGCGGACCGGGTGGTCGTCGTGCCAGGAGAGACGCACTCGCTGAAAGGCCATCGCGCGGTGATCGCCGATGCCGTGGCGCAGTGGCTGTCGACTGTCCTGCGGTGATCGCCGATGCCGTGGCGCGGTGGTTGCCGACTGTCATGCGTTAGCGCCGGTGCCGTGAATGGGTGATTTGTCTACCATCCTGCGGTAGCGCCTAACGGGGTCGCTGGGTCCGGCACCTCGCCTGCTGTCACCTGGGGCGGATCAGGCCGCCGGAACTTCCCCGTGCTTCTTGCCTACCCGCGCCGGACGCTCGAAGCCCAGGTCCGTGGGGCGGTGCGGTGCGATCGCCGCGCCGTCGGGTAGCAGTTCCCCCGTGTCCTCAAAGATCACGATTCCATTGCAGAGCAGGCTCCATCCCTGCTCAGGGTGACTCGCAACGGTATGCGCCGCTTCCCGGTCCGGTGCTGTCGCCTCCGGACAAGACGGCGTGTGCGGGCACATATCAGTGCCTCCTGGACGGCTCATCGTGCGTGTTCTCATCACTGCTAGTGTGCCCTGCGCTTTTTCGTTCCACCTATGGCTCATGCTGATCGTTTTCAGCCTGGCCATCTGTAGGTTTCCGCTGTTTACGCCTGGCCCGTATTAACTACTAGTTGTAATTATCTGATTGTGCTGTGTATCAAACTACCTGGTAGGCCCGGCTCTCGCTCGAGCCGGTTCGAGCCGATCATAGTCACCTAGGCCAAGTGGCCTAGACCAACTCTGCTCTCTCTCATCCTACGCCGCAAGCGACACGCCCGATCACGACAATCGATTGCCGCGCATGCGCCCCATATGTTCCCCTAACGGCCGCCTGGCCGCTGTCCCCACAAGTTGAGACGTCACAGCCACCCGGTAGGTTCACCCTGGGCGGCGATATTGGTTAGATATCCGTCCATTGCCCGGATGGCCAGGGGCGCGTTGTCCGGTTGACTAAGGAGCGGGCTCGAACGTTACCGGGGGGATCCCGTTGAGGCGGTGGGTCTCGCGCAGCGTGAGCAGGTGCTCCGCTTCGGCCGTGAGCGCGTGGACGCGCGGGGTGGCCATCGCCTTCCGCCTGACGATGCGATCGTCATAGCCGAGCGGGCCGATCTCCGCGCGCTGCGCAGCGTAGGCGGCTCGCATGGCCGCAGTCAGCGCCGTATCCAGGTTCTCCGCGAGGCGCCGGACCTCAACCTCCGGAGCCCGCCTGCCCTGGGCCTGGCGGAACGCGCTCTCGGCCTCTCGGGCCGTGCCGAGCAACTCCGCCCGCTGCGCCGCGAGCGCCACGTCGACCGTGTACCGCTGCTCCGCCTCCGCGCTCGGCTTCGGCTTGCGCGTCATCCCAGGTCTCATGACCCCCAAGGTTACGCGCGGCCGAGGGCCGGCCTCGCGCCGGGTTACGACGCCGGAGGCCGAGGCCGGCCCGTCAGGTTAGGCGGTCACCGATGGACGTGCGACAGAGGTCCTGAGAATCCCTGAGGATCAGGAGTAGTCGCGGAACGCGGGCCAGGACCGCGACCAGGATGACCGCAGGCCGGTGGCGACGAAGACCTGTGCCCCCTGCTCGTCGTCGCTGACGCCCAGCCCGTTCGAGAACGTCGCCACGAGGCGGACCTGGCTGAACTCGCGGCGCAGCAGGGTCGGGTCCACATTGACCGCGATCGCCACGGTATCGGCCGCGGGCGGCGGGCCCCAGAGCCAGAAGTTGTTGGCGCCGCTGTAGACCTGGGGCAGGCCGAGCGAGGGGCCGTAGCGGTCGATCGCGCCCGCCTCGCCGTAATTCCCGGTCAGGATCGTCGCCCGCTGCCGCTGCGGGCCGGGCAGCGAGTCGTACTCGCGCGCGACCAGCGCGACCAGCCTCGGCCAGGCGATCGTCTCGCCGAGGTCGTAGTTGATCTTCTGCAGCGGCACGGTGTGCAGCGCCCGCGCCGGGAGCACCGGCAGCGCGATCGGCGCGGCCACCACGGCGCCCACCAGCATGGCCGCGCCGACCGCGGTCGCCGGGCTGACCCGGCGGGCCAGTGGCCTTCGGGCCGCCAGCCGGCGCTCGAGCGGGACACAGCCGGCCGCGAGCAGGAACGTGTACGCGGCCCCCGGGTAGTACGGCTTGCCGCCCAGGACGAACTGCAGCGCGATCGCGATGACACACGCGATCGCGACCGGCCGGAAACGCCGGGCCGCCGCGCTGCGCAGGGACCAGACGGCGCCGGTGACCCAGACCGGCGTGAGCACCGGGCCGACGAACAGGATCTGCCCGGGCCAGTACACCGCCCGGTTGTGACCGGCCGCGGCCTGCAGCGCGCGGAAGACATCCGCGCTGGGCCAGCCGTGCGCGGCCTGCCAGATCAGGTCGGGCGCGGCCAGCGCCGCGGCGATGGCCCCGCCGATCAGCAGGTAGCGACTACGCAGCAGGCCCCGTGCTCCGGTAGCGAGGAACCCGGCAGCCAGCGCGGCGACCAGGAACCCGATGTTCCACTTGGCCTCGCTGCCGATCCCCACGCAGCCGCCGATCGCCACCCACCACCGCGGATCCTGGCTCTCCAGGAGCCGCATGACCAGCAGCAGGGTGATCGCCCAGAAGACGAAGTCGGGCGTCGTCGTGGTCAGCTCGTGCATGGCGCCCAGGTACTCCGCGCACGTCGCGGCGGCCAGCGCGGCCAGCAGCTGGCCGGTCCGGCCCGCGCCGAGCAGGCGGCTCATCACGGCCGTCGCCACGACCAGCGCGGCGAGCGCGAGCGCGGGCAGGACCCGGAACCCGATCAGCGTGTTGCCGGTGACCGCGGCCGAGATCCGCGCCAGCACCGGGGTGAGCGGCGGCTGGTCCACGTAGCCGAACGCCAGGTGGCGCCCCGCCGCGAGGAAGTACAGCTCGTCGCGGGCGTAGCCGTACCGGGCACTGACCGCCATCTCGACGGCGAACGCCACCGCCGCGATCAGCGCGATCCCCGCCCAGGGCGGACGTGGACCGAGGGCGGGGCCGGGCGGCTCGAGGCTCGTGGAACCGGGGCTACGGGAGGGTGCTGGGCTCGCGGGATCGGAGGCACGGGAGGGTGCCGGGCTCGTGGGACCAGGGGTGCGGGCAGGTACCGGGCTCCCAGGGTCAGGGGTACGGGCCGGTGCTGGGATCGTGTTCATGGGGTCATCGTGCGGGTTGCGGGGTTCCCGGCGCATCGGGCGGCGGACCGAATTCGGGACCTCAGCCCCGCGCCGGAGGGCCCGGCCTCTAGGCGCCCGCGGCTCCGCCCATGGTCGTAGTGGCCGGATCCCCCTGACGGCTGATCCGCGGCCGCAAGCCGCGCCGTAGCATCAGGGTCGTGAACAGGGTGGCGGCGCAGGCGGCCGGGCTCCCGCAGTCGCTGGGCGCCCGGATGGCCGCGCTTCCGCCGCGGCGCCGGGAACTGGTCCAGGACACGGTGCTAGGCGTCGCGGTGGCCGTGGTCAACGTTTCCTCGCTGCTTCCGTACCGCGCGCAGCTGCACCCGCTGTTGCTGGCCCTGACGCTGGTCGCGGCCCAGGGCGTGCCGCTCGCCTGGCGCCGGTCCTGGCCCGTGCCCATCCTGATCGTCATCGCGGGCGCGCGGATCTCCTTCGACCAGGTCGGGTTCGGGTTTGCGCCATTCCCGCTCGGACCCGCCATCGCGTTCTATACCGTCATCGACCAATGCGGCCCGCTGCTGCGCTGGCTCTCGGTCGCCGGCGCGGCCGCGGGCATCACGATCTCGGAGGCCGCGCCGGGTCACCACCTGCCGTATGACGCCATCTTCCAGGCGACGGTCTTCCTCACCGTGTGGGCCGCGGGTACGCTCAGCCGCGCCACGCGCGCGAACCTGGAGGCGGCGCAGAGCCGAGCCGACCGCGCCGAGGCGGAGCTTGACCGCCAGGCGGCCCTGGCCGCCGGGCGGGAGCGGACCCGGATCGCCCGTGAGCTCCACGACGTGGTGGCGCACCACGTCAGCCTGATCGCCGTCCAGGCGGAGGCGGCCCAGTCGCTGCTGCCGGGCCAGCCCGACCGGGCCCGGGCCTCCGTGGAGATCATCGGCGATGTGGCGAGGCAGGCGCTCACCGAGCTGCGCAGGCTTCTCGGGGTCCTCCGCGGGCCCTCCGAGCGCCTCGAGACCGCGCCGTCGGCGTCGCTCGCCGACCTGGGTGAGGTCCTCGACCAGGTGCGCGGCGCCGGACTGCCCGTGGACTTCGAGGTCGTGGGGACGCCGGGGGCGATCTCGCCCGGGGTCGACCTGACCGCGTACCGCATCGTCCAGGAGGCGCTGACTAACTCGATCCGCCACTCCCGGGCCACCCGGGCGTCGGTCAGGGTGTGCTACGAGCCCGGTTACGTCACGGTCAGCATCACCGATTCCGGGCAGCGGCCGGACGGGCGCCCGGACGGGCGGCCCGGGGCGGACGGCGGCAGCACCGGCCAGGCGGGTTCGCTGCTGTCGGGTTCCGGGCTCGGCCTGGCCGGCATCGCGGAGCGGGTCGCCTCGTGCGGCGGGAACCTGACGGTCGGCCCGACCCCGGGACTCGGGTTCAACGTGACGGCCCGGCTGCCGTCGCGATGACGACCCCTGCCGGGCCAACCCCGCCCGTCCCCGCCGGGCCAACCCCGCCCGCCCCCGCCGGGCCAAACCCGCCCGCGCCGATCCGGGTCCTCGTGGTCGACGACCAGGAACTGGTCCGCTCCGGATTCTGCGTCATCCTGGACGCGGCCGACGGGATCACGGTCGTGGGGGAGGCGGCTAACGGCGAGGCGGCGATCCAGAAGGCCGCCGCGCACCAGCCCGACGTGGTCCTGATGGACATCCGGATGCCCGGCATGGACGGGCTCGAGGCCACCCGGGTGCTCACCCGCGAGTCGCCTGCGCCCAAGGTGGTCATGCTTACGACGTTCGACCTGGACGAGTACGTCTACGAGGCGCTGCGCGCGGGAGCCAGCGGGTTCCTGCTCAAGGACTCGCCGCGCGCCGACCTGATCGCCGCGGTCCGGGCCGCCGCGGCCGGTAACGCCATGCTCGCCCCGACCATCACGCGCCGCCTGATCGAGGCGTTCGCGCGCCGGCCCGCGCAGACGTCGCCCTCTCCCACGCGGCTCGCGTCGGTGACCGCGCGGGAGAGGGAGGTGCTGGTGCACATGGCCCGGGGGAGCACCAACACCGAGATCGCAGGTGCCCTGTTCGTCAGCGAGGCCACCGTCAAGACGCACGTGGGCAACCTGCTCGCCAAGCTCGGCCTCCGCGACCGGGTCCAGGCCGTGATCCTGGCCTACGAGACCGGCATCGTCGTCCCCGGCGACCCCCCAGGGCCCCCCGGATGAGCGTTGGGTGCCCCCGCTACCGATAGACGGGTGTTGTGGCACCCAACGCCCAAATATCGGGCCTGGCCCAATGGGGCTTGGGTGCCCCCGCTACCGATAGGCGGGCCTTGTGGCACCCGACGCCCAAACGGATCGGCCCCGGGGGCAGGCCTACACTTCGGACGCGCCGGCCGGGCCGAACGAGACCTGGACGGTGCGCTCGTCGCTACCGCGCAGGACGCCCAGCTCGAGCGTGCCGCCCGCCGCCGCCCGCAGCGCGCCGTGCAGGTCGTCGATGCTCCCGACCGGCTGGCCCGCCGCGGACACGATCAGGTCGCCGCGCGCCAGCCCCGCGCGGGACGCCGGGCTGTCCTCGATCACCTTGGCGATGAGCAGGCCCTCGGCGTCGGGCAGGCCGACGGCGCGGCGCATCCGCCTGGCCACGTGGCCGGGGGCGATGGCGATCCCGAGCTGGGGCGGCTCGACGGACTGCCCGCTGGCCAGGTTGTCGACGCGGCCCCGCAGGGCCTCGTCGGCGGGGATGGCCAGGTAGAAGCCCTCACCCAGGCGGTTCGTGTTGATCCCGAGCAGCCGTCCCGCGCCGTCGAGGACCGGCCCGCCCGAGGATCCGGGCAGCAGCGGCGAAGTGTGCTCCAGGCTGCCGGTGATCCGCGTGCCGCGAGGGCCGCGGAAGGACCGGTCGATGCCGGAGACGGTGCCGAACGTCACCCGCAGCCCGCGCCCGCCCGGGTTGGACAGGGCGAAGACGGGCGTCCCGATGCCCGGCGCGTCGCTGGCCCACGCCAGCGCCGGAGCCTCGCCGGTGTCGACCTCGATGACGGCGAGGTCGCCGTCGACGTCATGCCCCGACACGGTGCCCTCGGCCGTGCGCCCGTCGGCGAAGGTGACCGTCACCTCGTTCCCGCGGACGTTGTGCGCGTTGGTCAGCACCCGGCCCTGCGAAAGGACGATGCCCGAGCCGATGCCCCAGCGCTGCCCGATGCCTACTACCGAACTTCCTGCATCCTGCGCCACTCGCGCGATGCTGGATTGGATCTCATCGAAGACGGTCATTACCCTCACCTTCCATTGAGTAGTAACTTGCAAGTTACTACTGACTAGGCCGATGTCAACGCGGGAGGTTACGATTTCGCTCATGGCTCAGCGCGAAACTGCCTCGTCCCCGCTCGCGGAGGCGCTGGCCAGGGTCGGCGACCGGTGGACCCTGCTCGTGGTGGAGGCGCTGCTCGACGGGCCGCGCCGGTTCAACGACCTGCTCGACCAGCTCCCCGGCATCGCGGCGAACATCTTGTCCGAACGCCTCAAGCGACTCGAACGGGACGGCCTGCTCGTGGCCCGGCCCTACTCCGACCGGCCGCCCCGCGCGGAGTACCAGCTGACTGCCGAGGGCCGGGACCTCGCCGGGGCGCTCCGCCTGCTCGCCTACTGGGGGGCCGGGCACGCCGACCCGGCCCAGGCGCCGGCGCACCAGGCGTGCGGCACCCCGGTCGAGGCCCGCTGGTACTGCCCGACCTGCGACCGCCTCGTGGACGACGAGCCCCCCCACGCCGAGGATCACCTCGTCTAACCCAAGGCTGGTCAGGCCAGGCTGGCGGCCCAGCTGGCGTGCAGTTCGGCGTACTCGCCGCCGCTGGCCATCAGCTCGCCCGGAGTGCCGTCCTCGGTGATCCGGCCCTGGTCGAGGACCAGCACCCGGTCGGCGATGGCCACGGTGGACAGCCGGTGGGCGATGATGACCGCCGTCCGGCCGGCCAGCACGGTGCGCAGCGCGCTCTGGACGAGCCGCTCGCTCGGGATGTCCAGCAGCGAGGTGGCCTCGTCGAGGACGAGCACGGCCGGGGCGGCCAGGAACGCCCGCGCGAACGAGACGAGCTGGCGCTGCCCCGCCGAAAGCCGTCCGCCGCGCTTGCCGACCGGCGTGTCGTACCCGTCCGGCAGCGCCGCGATGAAGTCGTGCGCGCCGATCATCCTGGCCGCGCCCTCCACGTCGGCGTCCGCGGCATCCGGGCGGCCGAGCCTGATGTTGTCCCCGACCGACCCCTCGAACAGGAAGTTCTCCTGGGTGATCACGATGACCTCGGAACGGAGCACCGGATCGGGCAGCTCCCGCAGGTCGATCCCGTCCAGCGTGACCCGGCCCGCGCGCGGGTCGTAGAACCGGCCGAGCAGGCGCGCGATCGTCGTCTTGCCCGCGCCGGTCTCGCCGACCAGCGCGACGGTCTGGCCGGCCGGTATGTCGAGGTCCAGGCCCGGCAGCACGACCGCGTCGCGGTAGGCGAAGGTGACCGACTCGAACCGCACCCGCCGCCCGGCCGACGAGCCCAGGTCCCCGGCGTGCGCAACGCGGGCGGGCAGGCGCGCAGGTGTGCGGGGTTCGGGCACCGCGGGGTCCTGCTCGAGGACGCCGGCGATCTTCTCCAGGCCGGAGGCCCCCGACTGGAACGTGTTGTAGAACTGCGACACGTCCTGGAGCGGAGCGAAGAAGCGCTGCAGGTACAGCAGGAAGGTGGCCAGGATGCCGACCTTGATGTCGTGGTCGATCACGAGCAGGCCGCCAAAGCCGAGCACCACGCCGGTGATGATGTTGCCGGTCAGCGTGATGGACGGGCCGTAGAGCGCGATCAGCCGGGAGGCGTTCGCGCTGGCGTCAGAGTAGTCCTGCCCGAGCCCGGAGAAGATCGCCGAGTTCCGCGGCTCCCTGCGGAACGCCTGGACCGCCCTGATCCCGCCGAACGTCTCCACGAAGTGCACGATGACCAGCGCGATGGTCTCCCGGGTCCGCCGGTACGCGCTGGCTGACTCCCGCCGGAACCACGTCGTCAGCCAGGTCAGCGGGATGAAGCCGGCCAGCACGACCAGGGCGAGCGGCCAGTCCAGCAGCAGCATCCCGGTCCCGACGAGCAGCAGCGTCAGGATCGCCGAGATCAGCGAGTCCAGGCCCTCCTCGAACAGGTCGGAGATCGCGTCGATGTCGGAGGTCTGCCGGGAGATGATCCGCCCCGACGTGTAGCGCTCGTGGAACGCCACGTCGAGGTCCAGGCAGTGCGCGAACAGGCGCCGGCGCAGCTCGAGCACCACCCGCTGCCCGACCCGTCCGGTCATGGTGACGAACATGCGGGTGGTGACCGCCTGCACCCCGACGGCCACGGCGAACGCCCCGGCCAGGGCGAGCAGCGGCGCGGCGTCGTGGGCGTGCAGCAGCGGCGGCAGGCCGTTGTCGATGGCCAGGCCGACCAGCCACGGGCCGGCCAGCACGGCCAGGCTCGCCGCCACGATCAGCGAGACGGTCCCGATGACCGCGCGCCGGTACGGGCGCAGCAGGTCGCCGAGGAGCCGCCTGCTCCGCTCGCGCAGCAGCGCCGCCAGCCCGGCGGTGATCTCGTCGGCCTGCTCCGTCGCGACCCCGCGCCAGGCGCTGGTGTCCGTGCTCATGCGCTGGCCTCCAGGGGTTCGACGGCCATGAGCGCCGCGTACTCGGGGCTGGTGGCGAGCAGGTGCCGGTGGCTGCCGCGGGCGGCGATCACCCCGCCGGACAGCAGCGCCACCGTGTCGGCCAGCGCCACCGTGGACGGCCGGTGCGCCACCACCAGCGCCGTGGCGTCGGCCAGGATCTGGTGCAGCGCCTGGGTCACCCGCTCCTCGGTGTGCACGTCGAGCGCGGACAGCGGGTCGTCGAGGATCAGCACGTCCGGCTTGGCCAAGATGGCCCGGGCCAGCGCGATCCGCTGCCGCTGCCCGCCGGACAGCGCCATGCCCTGCTCGCCGATCCTGGTGTCCAGGCCCCACGGCAGGTCGTAGGCGAACCGGGCCTGCGCGGCCGTCAGCGCCGCCTCGATCGCGGCCTCGTCCGCGTCCGGCGCGCCGAACGTCACGTTCTCCCTGACGCTGGCGGAGAACAGCGTCGCGTCCTCGAACGCGCAGCCCACGACCGTGCGGAGCCGCTCGAGCGGGAGGTCGCGGATATCCGTTCCGTCCAGCCGCACCGCCCCGGTGGTCGCGTCGGCCAGCCGCGGCACGAGCTGGAGCAGCGTGGACTTGCCCGAGCCGGTCGCCCCGGTGAGCACCACCGTCTGCCCGGGCGGCAGGTCGAGCACGACGTCGCGCAGCACCGGCTCCGTCGCGCCCGGGTAGGTGAACGACACATGGTCGAACACCAGATGAGCGCGCCGCCGCACCGGTGAAGACAATGATGATCCCGAACGCCGCGGAACCGGGAGGCGGCGATGCGGGCCCTCGGCTGGCTGCAGGACGTGCACCACCGCTCGTTCGGGATGATCGTCCGTGATTTCCGGCTTGGTGTCGAAGATCTCCAGGACGCGCTGGGCCGCGGTGCCGGCTTCCTGGCCGGAGGCGATGATGTAGCCGAGCGCCTCGACCGGCCAGACGAGCTGCAGCGCGAGCGTGATGAACGCCACCAGGCCGCCCAGGGTCAGCGAGCCGTGGCTGACCGCGAGCGCCCCGAGGACGATGACCAGGCCGATCACGGCGTTCGGCACGAGGTCGAGGAGCGCCCAGAAGGAGCCCAGCAGGGTGGCCTTGGCGACCTGGGTCCGGTAGATGTCCGCGGCCTGGGCGTCGTGCCGGGCGGCGGCCAGCGGGCCCCGGCCGAGCGCCTTCAGCACGCGCACGCCGGTCGCCGCCTCCTCGACCAGCGTGGCGATGTCACCCTGCTGGTCCTGGACCAGGCGGGACAGCACCCGATAGCGCTTCTCGAACCGCAGGCAGATCGGCACCACGGGCACGAACACCGCGCCGGTGACCAGGCCGAGCCACCAGTTCAGGTTGATGAGCAGCGCGATCACGGCGATGAACGTCATCGTGTTGGTGACCATGAAGATCAGGCCGAACCCGGCGAACCTGCGGATCGTGGACAGGTCGGTCGTCGCGCGGGACAGCAGCTGGCCCGACTGCCACTCGTCGTGGAACGAGACGGGCAGCTGCTGCAGGTGCGCGTACAGGTCGTCCCTGATCGCCTTCTCGATCTCGGCCACGGAGCTGGCCTGAATCCAGCGGCGGAGCATGTTGGCCAGCCCCTCGGCGGCGCCCAGCCCGATGGCCGCGAGGCCGAGCGGGATCAGCAGTCCCTTGTAGCCGTGCGCGATCGCCCCGTCGATGACGACCTTGGTGAGCAGGGGGATGGCGATGGCGGCGGCGACCGCGGCGAGCGCGGCGGCCATCATGACGATCATCTGGATGCGGAACGGCTTCAGGTAGCCGCGCAGACGCCACAGCGCCCCGACTGGCCGTACCCTGGCAAAGGCGTGCTTGACCAGCAAAGGGGTGACATAGGGCATTAACTGTGAGGTTAACCGGATGGACGGGAAGATGTCATCTGGTTTTTCTTGCGGCGGATGGCTTGTCGGCGGGCCGCAAACCTGGCACGCTGGCTGACCCGAGGCTTCGCGAACCGGTTGCCGGAGTCACCGGCAGGGAGAGGAACCGTGCAGCGCAGCAGCACTAGTCGCACTAGGCCCCGATGAGCCGCGTGTCGCGCGTCGGCGTCCTGGCCGCCTACCGCGACGGCGTGACGGTCATCTGTGAGCTGGCCGCCCAGTTCACCGACGCGACGTGGCTGGCCGCGACGCCGTGCTCGGAATGGCGCGCGGTCGACCTGGCCGGTCACCTGCGCTGCGTGGCCGACGACTACCACGAGTACCTCGATGACGCGCCGGACAGCAGGCTCGCGCGGCTGCTGGCGACCAACGCGTCCGCGGAGTCGCTCGGGCGGAAGCTGGCCCGGCAGAACGCGGCCGAGCTCGCGGCGCTGCCCGACGTGTCGGGCCCCGAGCACATCGCGGCGTTCGCCGAGTCGGCGCGGTCGTACGGGCGCCGGCTGCCGCAGGCCTGGGACCTGCCGCACCACCGGTACCGGGGCACCGAGGTCACCGTCGGCGCGATGGCCGGGGCGGCCTGCGCCGAGTGGCACCTGCACGCGTGGGACCTGGCCAGGTCCCTCGGCAAGGACTACCGGCCGGCCGATCCCGAGCTCGTGCTGGCCGGCTGGCGGGCCGGCACGCCGCAGCTGTGGGCCCCGCTCGCCGCACGGCCAGGCGGCGCCGGAGCGGGCCGCGAGGAGCCGGGCGGCGACGACCCCTGGCACGCCATGCTCGTCGCGTCCGGGCGCGATCCGGGCTGGACTCAGGTGTAAGGCAGACTTGGCCTCGTGACGTTCGACATCGGCCGCGTGCGCGCGGCCTACCCGGCCCTGGGCGACGGTTACGCGTACCTTGACGGCGCCGCGGGCACGCAGGTGCCTGCCGCGGTCATCGAGGCGATCGCGGGCACGTACCGATCGGGGATCGCCAACGCCGGGGGAGCGTTCCCGGCCAGCGGGCGCGCCGACGCCATCATGGCCTCGTGCCGCCAGGCTCTCGCGGACCTGACCGGCGCACATCCTGACGGCGTGATCCTCGGGCCGAACATGACCACGCTGACCTACCGGCTCGCCGACACGCTGTCGCGGCGCTGGGGGCCGGGGGATGAGGTGGTCGTGTCCAGGCTCGACCACGACGCCAACGTCCGGCCCTGGGTGCAGGCCGCGACCCGGCAGGGCGCCACGGTGCGCTGGGCCGAAGTCGACATATCGACAGCCGAGCTGCCCGCCGCGCAGTTCGGCGAGCTGGTGACCGAGCGGACCAGGCTGGTCGCGGTGACCGCGGCGAGCAACATCGTCGGGACCAGGCCCGACGTGGCGGCCATCGCCGCCGCCGCGCACGCCGTCGGCGCGCTGTGCTACGTGGACGGGGTACACGCCACCCCGCACGTTCCGGTGGACGTGGCCGCACTCGGCGCCGACTTCTACGCCACTAGCTCCTACAAGTGGTCGGGGCCGCACATCGGCGTGGTGGTGGCCGATCCGGCCCTGCTGGAGACCCTGCACCCGGACCGGCTCGCGCCCGCCCCGGCCGGGGTGCCCGGCCGGTTCGAGCGGGGCACCGCGGCGTTCGCCGACCTCGCCGGGGTCGCCGCGGCCGTGGATCACCTGGCCGGGCTCGATGACGCCGCCGCTGGCAGCCGTCGGGAACGGGTGCTCGCCTCGATGGCCGCCGTGGAGCGGTACGAGGGGGATCTGTTCGCGCGCCTGCTCGGCGGCCTGGCCGCGATGGGGCACGTGACGCTCTACGGCAAGGCGGCCCGCCGCACGCCGACCGCGTTCTTCACCGTGGCCGGGTACACGCCACGCGAGGTGGCCGAACGCCTGGCCTCGCGGGCGATCAACGTGTGGAACGGCGACAACTACGCGTGGGAGCTGGCCGCGGCGTTCGGCCTGCGGGAGTCCGGCGGCGCGGTCCGGGCCGGGCTCGTCCACTACAACGACGAGGCCGAGGTGGATCGCCTGCTGGCCGCCGTCGGCGAGCTTGGGTAGGACCGCGTACGCTGG
This sequence comes from uncultured Actinomycetes bacterium, assembly GCA_963795795.1. Taxonomy (GTDB): domain Bacteria; phylum Actinomycetota; class Actinomycetes; order Streptosporangiales; family Streptosporangiaceae; genus Palsa-504. Next base: position 157,444 of record CAWCJS010000027.1, read on the forward strand.
TTTCCACGGGAAGTCCGTGGGCCGAGGGCGGTGACGTCGGTGGGCAGCGTGCTGGTGATGCTGGCCGGGCTGCTGCGCGCCGTGACGCACCTGGCCGGCCTGCTGCCGAGCCCGTCCGGGGCGTGGAGTTCGGCGGGCCTGACCACGCTGGCGACGGCCGTGCTGGCCGGGGCCATGCTCGCGGCCGTGCTGGCGCTGATCGCCTCCGTAGCCAGGCTCTCCGGCGCCGCCGCCGCCATCCCGATGATCCGCCGTGTCTCGGGGATGCGGAAGAAGTCCTGGCGTGCGGCGTTCCTGCGCCAGCGTGATCCCGACGCGGCGGGCCGGGCCAGGCCCAGAGCACCGTCGGCGGCCCCAGCGGCCGCCATGTCCAGCTGACGCGCGTCTCGCCTCCCGTTGTGGCGCATCGCGCTGACACACCCTGTTTGACCTGCGGATATCGCGGCCGCTTCCAGCCCTAACCAAGTCCAAGCTGGAAGGCCATTCCCCATGACCAGTTTCTTTGGCGTCCCGGTGGACGCCATGTACCACCTCATCTCCGGCCTGACCGGAGTCCTTGCCCCCGTTCTCGGCGGCATCGCCGCCGTCGCCGCCATCATCCTGTTCACCGTGGCCGTCCGGGCCCTCCTCATGCCGCTCAGCTTCCGCGCCATGCGCGGGCAGGCGGTCCAGGCCCGGCTGGCTCCCGAGCTGCAGGCCCTGCGGAAGCGCTACGCCAAGCAACCCGAACGCCTGCAGCGCGAGATGACCGCGCTCTACCAGCGGGAGGGCACCAGCCTGTTCGCGGGGATCACGCCGCTCCTGCTCCAGTGGCCCCTGCTGTCCGTCGTGTACATCCTGTTCCGGTCGGCGCAGGTGGCCGGGAAGCCGAACCTGCTGCTCAGCCACGACCTGCTCGGCGTCCCGCTCGGCATGCACTGGCTGAGCGGCGCCGGCGCAGCCAGCCTCCAGGGCCTGGTCTTCCTGGGCGTCTTCGCCGTGCTGGCGGGCCTGTGCTGGCTATCGGCGCGTCTCGGCCGCCAGATGACCGCGGCCCAGGCCACGACCGCGTCGGCCCAGGCCACGGCCGCGTCGGCCCCGGGCGTGCCGGGGTGGCTCGGCCGGGTGCTCCCGTACCTGACCGTGGCCTTCGCCGCGTTCGTGCCGCTCGCGGCCGGGGTCTACCTGGTCACTTCCGTCGCCTGGTCCCTGGGCGAGCGGGTGTTCTTCTGGCGCTCCCACGGCCGGCCTATCCGCGCCGCGGCCACCGGCTAGAGCTAGCCGAGGCTCCAGAGCCGGGCGGCGTTGGTGGCGTCGCACGGCTCCAGGACCAGGGGAGTGCTGTTGCTGTCGGACAGGTTGCTCGCGGACACGCAGTTGCCGTAGGTGTATTCCAGGGGCCACGGGAAGATCTGGTACGTCGGCCCGTCCGGGCTGGTTCCTGCGTAGAGCAGTTCCCACCAGATCTGGGCCTTGGCGATGTACCTGTTGCAGGTGCCCAGGGTTACCGGCCGGCCAGCCCGATAGGGTGGCGTCGTGGTGGGCCACTATGCCGACTTCTTCGTAGCAAGCGCGGGAGCGTCCGCTGCCATCTTGGGGTTGCTGGTCGTCGCCGTAACGGTCGTCAACGCGGATGACGCGAACCCCACAACTCGGGAGCTTCGAACTGTGTTGGCCGGGAGCGCGTTTGTTGCCCTGGTAGACATCTTCATCGTCTCGATCGTGGCCTTGACCGGAGGCTCGGTCGTCTTCGGGGTATCAAGCCTGGCCATGGCAGCCGTCGGCCTGCTGGCCACCAGAGGGCTGGTACCGAGGGCAAAGCGGGCTGGAAATTTCTCCCGCGACTTTCGAACCAGAGAGCTGAATATCGCCTTTGCGTCGATTTCGGTGGGGTGCTACTCAGCGCAGCTCGGCCTCGCCATAGCGCTCCTGACGAACACCCGGAGTGCCACGCTGCAACATGCTTTGATCCTCGTCATCGTGGCCTTGTATTGCAGCGCCCTCGGCCGGGCATGGGAGGTCGCGGGGATAACCCGGCGTGGATAATGCCTTCGAGCATGGGATGACCGACGACGATATGGTCCGTCAGCCCTGCCTGACACCTGGCGACAGATGAGTTATGGCTGCGCGGACCGTCTAAGCAAGCATCGTGTAGGCCGACCGGAGGTGTTGAGCGTGCGCAAGGTTGTCGTGTACGAACTGTTGTCTCTCGACGGCGTCGCCGAGGATCCCGACTCGTTCATCACCGAGTGGGACGAGGTGATGGATGCCAACCTCGCCGCCGTCATCGCAGCACAGGACGCGGTCATCCTCGGTCATCGCAGCTACGACGAGTGGGCCGAGTTCTGGCCGGACAGCAATATCCAGCCCTTTGCGACGTTCATCAACGGGGTCGCGAAGTTTGTCGCGACATCCGCACCGCTCCAGCGGGAGTGGGCCAATGTGACCGTGGTCGACGGCGGGCTGGCCGAATTCGTCCGCGACCTGAAAGACCAGCCGGGCGGCGACATCGGAGTCCACGCCAGTATCTCGGTGGCCCAGGCCCTGCTTGCCGCAGACGTTGTCGACGAGCTCAGGCTCGTGATCGCACCGAGGATCGCTGGCCGCGGACGAAGACTCCTCGACGGGTTGCCGCCGATTCAGCTCGAATCGATCCGAAGCTCCACCTCACCCAGTGGCCACCTGCTAGCCGACTACCGCGTCATCCGGTAGCTGTTCGCGACGGCAATCGGCCGGAGAACCCCGAGCTGACTATCGAAGCCACGGTGAACCTGTGGTCGGTCCGTCTCGGTATGGAGGACCTTCCGTCCGTTGTGACCGTGGGCGCCCCCTGTCAGCCCGGTGGCCCTGGCATAGAAATCTCAAGGGTCCTTCTGGAGAGCATGGTTGAATCCGATCATGACTTTGAGGACGAACTTCGCCGCCAAGCCGACCCTGAAGGGTGAACTTGTCGAGTTGCGGCCGGTGGAGGCGGCCGACGCGGCGGAAATGCTCGCCGCCGATCCCGAGACAATCCGGCTGACGGGAACTCATGCCTACGCCGAGTTCTTCACCCTCGAAAGCTTGGAAAACTGGTGCGCGACCCGAGCCGGGCACGACGATCGCCTGGACCTGTCGATCATCGAGCGGGCCACCCGGGAATGGACTGGAGAGGTCGTGCTCAACGAACTAGACGCGGCTAACGAGTCGTGCGGGTTCCGGATCGCGCTACAGGGCCCGCGGTTCTACGGCCGGGGACTGGGATCTGAGGCGACCCGGCTCGTTATCGACTACGCGTTCACCGTGGTCGGAGTGCACCGCATCGAGCTGGAGGTGTACGACTTCAACCCGCGTGCCCGGCATGTCTACGAGAAGGCCGGGTTCGTGCACGAGGGGACGAAGCGAGACGCCCTCCGGTGGGATGGGGAATGGATTGACTGCCATTGCATGGCGCTCCTGGACCGCGACTGGGAAAGGTAACTCCAACCAGACAACACGCGCATCCACCCCGGAAGACGGGGATTGGGGGCCACAAGCCCCGTTGATACAGCCCGGCCCCGGTACCCCCTAGTTGGGGCCTGTGCCGCCAGCCGTCGGCCCGAGCAGGAGCAGGGTGCGGAGCAGCCGGGCCGGTGGTGAGCCGTGGGCCAGCATCCTGTCGTGGATCTCCCGGTCGCCCTGGCCGGGATCTGCGGCCCGCAGGTCGCGGGCCAGGTCGGAGACCTCGGTGTACCCGACGTAGTACGTGGACAGCTGGGCGGAGGTGAGCAGCGCCCGCCGCCACTTGCCGGCCGCCTCGCCCTCTTCCTGGTAGCCGCGGCCCGTCATCAGGGTCATCGCCTCGGCCTCGGTCATGCCGTGCCCGTGGATGCGCGAGTCGAGGATGGCGTTGATGATCGTCCGCAGCTGCATCTTGAGCTGCTGCATGCGGACCGTCCGGGGATCGCCGTCGCCCGGATAGCCCTGTTCGGCCATGATCCGCTCGGCGTAGACGGCCCACCCCTCGACGAAGGCGCCGGACCTGAGCGCGGCCCGGATGGCGGTGCCCGAACCCGTGAACCGGCGGGAATGCTGCAGCTGCAGGTAGTGGCCGGGCATCGCCTCGTGCACCATCAGGTCGTGCACCAGGTGCCGGTTGTACTCGCGGTAGAACGAGGCGACCCGCTGAGCCGGCCAGTCGGCTGGCGCCGGCGAGACCGCGATGAACGTGGGCAGCGGCGCCGACTCGAGCGGGCCGGGCGAGTCGCAGTACGCGACGGCAACGCCGCGGTCGATCTCCGGCATCGCGATCACCTCGACCGGGTCGTCGAAGACCGAGACCAGTCTGCGGTCGGTCACGAAGGCGGTCTGGGCGGCGAGGGCGTCCCGGCAGAAGCCGAGGATGGTCGCGGCGTCAGGTACGTCCTCGGCCAGCCTGTCGAGCACCTCCCGGACCACGTCGGGGCCGGACGATGCCGGACCAGCGAGCTCGGCGGCCAGTTCGGCGATCTGCTCGCTGACCAGGTCCAGGTCGGCCTGCGCCCGGGCCAGGATCGCGTCCGCGTCGGCCGCCGCGCTCAGGTTGAGCGAGAGCTTGCGGGCGAACCGCTCGGGCCCGATCCGCGGGTCCCGGTCGCCGTCGGGCCCGGGCGACGCCTCGTCTAGGCGCGCGCCCAGCCAGGCACGGTGCTCGGCCAGCGCCTCGAGCGCGGCGGGGCGTACCTGGGCGATCTGCGGGGCGCTGGACGGCGCGTCCTCGAGCGCCGCGTCGATCTCCTTGCTGACCAGCGCGATCGTGCCGTCGAACTGCCCGATGGCCGTCTCCAGGTGCACTCGGGGCATCGGCCCGAGCTGCCGGCGGGCTTCGGCCAGCGTGCGCGGGATCTGCCCTAGGCGGGAGGCCACCGAGGCGAGCCGGTCGGTCAGCGGGGCGAAATCCCTGGCCAGCAGCATGTATATGGCCTTGCCGGGGTTGGCGGGGAGCGGGTTCCACGTGTGCTCGCGTAGCTCGTCGAGCTCGAATATCCGCCGCGCCACGCTGTCAGCCATGATCGCGGCGTCCACGCGGTGCTCGGCTGAGAGCAAGCTAGCGTCGAGCGCGTCCAGCCCGGCGGCCCACCGGTCCAGGGCGCGCCGCTCATCGGCGAGAGCGGTGGCGGAGGGGTCGGGGAGGCGGTCGTCAAACCGGTGGTCGCCGAGGCCGGTGGCCAGGGCGGGGTGCCGTTCCGCCCGGTCGTCGAGATAATCTCCCGCCAGCCTCACGAAGTCCCGATCGGCTCCGCCGTCCATCGCGCCTCCCGTCCGCAGTCCGTCCTGCCTACCGTAACGAATCCCGCGATGACCGTCCGCTGCCGACCGGCACCCGGCCGCCGAACCTCATAGGGCCGCCTGCCGGGAACTCCTGGACGCCCTGAAGTAGGAGATCGGTCCTTCCGGCGGCCTTACCGCCCGGACCCTGCCGATTACGCTCGACGTACCGCTAACCTTCGAAGTCCCAGCGGGTGGGGGAGCCGGTGAAGTCCCCGGCCCGCAGGCTGAACACGCGGCGCGGGCGTACCCCGACGGTCGCGTTCTTCGCTGGCTCGAGGAAGTCGACCGTGTAGTCCGTCCGGTACTTGGCGTTCATCAGGTCGATCACCCGCTGCAGTACGGCCGGGTCGGTCGTGATGTGCGCCGTTCCCTCGATCACGACCGGGTCCGAGGCGTCCTCGGTCGTAACGCAGCAGCGGGGGTCGGCCCTGAGATTGCGGACCTTGCGGGAGGCCGCGCTGCTGCTGAACCAGAGCGTGCTGTCGTCCCACATGCCCCAGACCGGCATCACGTGCGGCCGGCCGTCCGGCCAGACCGTCGCCACCCAGTAGTTCCGCGCCGTGGTCAGCCGCTCGGCGGCCCAGGACCAGTGCAGGAGCCCGCTGCCCTCCTCGGGTCCGGAGATGCCGTACCCCGGCATATAGGGGCGGCTAACCCTGGGGATCTCCATACCGCTCAGGTCTAGCATGCGACACAGCTCTCCGGTGGGACTAACGTTGGGACCCGTGAAGGCATCACCGGAGTCCCAGCTACACCTGCTCGAATTGGCCGAACTCGACGCCGAGCTCGCCCGCCTTGACCATCGCAAACACGGCCTGCCGGAGATCGCCGAGCTGGCCCAGATGGAGGCGAGGACCGGCGAGATCAAGGACGCCACGGTCGTGACCGAGACCGAGCTCGGCGACCTGGCGCGTGAGGAAAGCCGGGCCGAGCGGGATGTGGAGCAGGTCCGGACCAGGATCGACCGGGACCGGGGCCGCCTGGACGCCGGGCAGGTGTCCGCCGCGCGCGAACTCGCCAGCCTGCAGTCGGAGATCGAGTCGCTGCGGCGGCGGCAGGGTGACCTCGAGGAAGTCGTGCTCGAGCTGATGGAGCGCAGGGAGGGACTGACCTCCAGGCTCGACGAGCTCACCGCCGAGCGCGACCGCCTCGGCACCGAGATGATCGCCGTGGCGGCCCGGCGCGACGCCGCCCTCAGCGAAATCGACGAGCAGGCGGGAAAGGCGTCCGGACAGCGCAAGGAGATCGCCGCCGAGGTGCCCGCCGACCTGCTCAAGCTGTACGAGCAGATCCGCGACGCGCGCGGGGTCGGCGCGGCCATGCTGCGGGGGGGCCGGTGCCAAGGCTGCCATCTGACCCTCAACACCGTGGACCTGAATCAGATCCGGTCCTCGGCGCCCGACGAGGTGGTCAGGTGCGAGGAGTGCAGGCGCATCCTCGTGCGCACGCCCGAGTCTGGCTTGTAGGTGCACGGATAGGTGCGCGGCCGGACAGCGTGGACACCCGCCCAGGGCGAGCCCACGGTCACCCTCCTGCTCCGGCACGGGCAGACGCCGATGTCGGTGCAGAAGCGTTACGCGGGTCTATCCGACGTGCCGCTGACCGAGGTCGGCGTGCAGCAGGCGGTCGCCGCCGGCAAGCGGCTGGCCTCGGCAGGCCTTACGGCGATCGTGACGTCCCCGCTGGCCCGGACGCTGCGGACGGCGGAGGAAGTGGCCGCGGCCACCGGGGCTCCCGTCGAGGCCGATGAGGGTTTCCGTGAGACCGACTTCGGCGCGTGGGACGGCCTGACCTTCGCGGAGGTCAGGGAGCGGTGGCCGGCCGAACTGGCCGCCTGGCTGGCCGATCCGGCCGTCGCGCCGCCTGGCGGTGAGAGTTTCGTCGATGTGAGCAACAGGGTCGACAGCGCGCTGCGCCGCGTGCTGGCCGGCTACCAGAGCCGGACGGTGCTCATCGTCAGCCACGTCACGCCGATCAAGACGCTGGTCGCGGCGGCCCTGCTCGCCCCGCCGCCCGCGCTGTACCGGATGCACCTCGACGTGGCCGCGCTGTGCCAGGTCGACTGGTACGCCGACGGTCCCGCCGTGCTGCGATCGTTCAACGACACGGGCCACCTCTCCGACTGAATAAACTGCACAGTCATGAGAGACCGAGGGCGGCTGACCGCTCCAGGCAGCCTGTCGAACACGGCCATGCTCGCGCCGGAAGCCGAGCTGCCTGCTCCGCCGTCGGTTGACCTGGCCGCCCTGGCCGCCGAATACGGACTGCGCCCGAGTTCCGTCCGCCCGCCCCTGATCCCCTACATGCGCCTGGTCTGGCACCGGCGGCACTTCATCCTGGCCTACGCCACCGCGCGCAACGTGTCGATGTACACCGAGGCCAAGCTCGGCCAGCTCTGGCAGGTCCTGACGCCGCTGCTCAACTCGGCCGTCTACTACCTGATCTTCGGGATCATCTTCCAGGCCAATCGCGGCATCGAGCACTACACCGCGTACCTCGTCATCGGGGTGTTCTTCTTCTCCTTCACCGAGCGGTCGATCGTGGTCGGCTCCACCGTGATGCGGGCGAACCTCCCGCTCATCCGCGCGCTGCACTTCCCGCGGGCCGCCCTGCCGCTGTCCTACGTGCTCGTGGAGTTCCAGCAGCTGCTCGTGTCCCTGCTGGTCGTGTTCGCCATCGTGATAGGCACCGGGGAACACCCCACCTGGTACTGGCTACTGCTGCTGCCGGTGCTGCTGGTGCAGGGGATGTTCAACGTGGGCGCCGCGTTCCTCATGGCCCGGCTGGGGGCCGGCGCCCAGGATTTCAGCCAGCTGATCCCGTTCTTGACCCGCGTCTGGCGGTACTTCTGCGGGGTCATGTACAGCATCACCTCGCTGCCGTCCTACGCCACGCTGCCGCTGTGGGCGAAGGACCTCATCTCCCTGAACCCGGCGGCGGTCTATATCTCGCTGGCGCGCTTCGCGCTCATGTCCAGCCAGCGGGCCAACGCGCCGGGAGCGAAGCCGTACAACCTGGCGAACTGCGCCTTGTTCAACGCCAAGCACTCCCCGCCCCTCCAGGCCTTCTGCCACCCGATCGTGGTGCCGACCCAGCTGTGGCTCGCCGCCGTCGGCTGGGCGATCGTCGCGCTGATCGCGGGCATGGTGTTCTTCTGGCAGGCCGAGACGCGGTACGGCCGGGGCTGACCCCGTTACCGCGTAACGCGGCCCGCGTCGTCGTCGCTCGGGGCCACCGGATCCTGGACCGGACCGGAGCCCAGGACGGGCTCACGCGCGTTCAGCCAGTCGCCCGAGGTCAGCGCGGCCAGGGTTCCCAGCGCCCAGGCCGCCTCCGGGTCGGCGTGCGGAGGGCGCAGCGCGGCCTCGGCCGCAGACCTGCGGACGATGTCGAACAACCGCCCCGCGTCGCCCAGGTCCAGGGCGTACTCCCGCAGGAACCCGGCCATCTCGTCCCCGTAGTTCCGCCGCCAGTCACCCGCGGCCGCGGCTCCCGGCCCGGCGCTGGATCCCGTCCCAGCGCCGGAGCCCGGCGCCGCGGGGGGCAGGCTCGGCGTCTTGGGGCCGGATTTCCACCCGCCGCTGGCCAGGGGCAGCTCGAGCAGATCCGGGCAGAGCACGGCCAGCACCCCACGGTGCAGCCGGTCGGTGATCCGGTCCTCCAGCGGGACCGCCCGCGCGGCCCGGACCACGCGATCGCCGAAGAACGGCTGGACGAGCGGCGAGCGCATCAGGTAGCCCTGCCGCGCGGTGGCGGACCACCGGCCGGCCCGGTTGATCAGGTAGAAGTCATCCAGCGTGCGGAGCGGCCCGCGGGGGAGCCCCGCCGCGTACGGGGCCAGGCCGGCCAGGTACTCCCGGCCCGCGGCCGGGCGCAGCAGCGCCGAGGCGGCGCGTGGTGAGACGGCGGAACAGCTCGGGGGCGCGCGCGTCGCTCCGGGCGCGGGCCAGCCTGCCGTTGCGCCAGGCGGGGGCGGCGTACCCGCCGCGCAGGAGTTCGCCGCCGTGACCGCCGACCTGCACGGGCTCGGCGGTCAGCTGCGGGTCGGGCCACCCCACGTTCTCGAACGCCGACAGCATGCCGTCGGAGACGAGCACGGCCGAACGCAGCCTGCGGATCACGCTGGCCTGGTCCGGGACTGAACCGGTACCCGGCGGCTTCGGCTCGGTGACCACGTGGTCGACGCCGAGCCGCTCGGCGATCATGGCCGCGATGACGACGTCCGGATGCCGGGCCGACCCGTGCGTGCGGGCCCGGAACGGCACCTTGGCCGCCGTCAGCGCGGCGGCGATCAGCCGGCTGTCCTTCCCTCCGGTCAGAGACAGCTCGACGAGGACCCCGGAGTCTCGGAGCGGTGCGACCGCATCGACCAGCGCCGCGGCGACCGGCTCATACAGGTCCGCAAAAACTTCGCCGCGCGAAGCGTCACGGTCACGCGAACGGGTCACGACCGGGCGCCCGCCGGTCACGGTCAGGCTCCGGTCCCGCCCGAGGGCCCGGACGCCGCGGAACGGGGTCGCCGCGCCGATCGGGTAGCCCATGCTGAGGAAGGCACCGATCATGACCGGGTCGTGATCGCCGGACCGCCCCGCCACCGAGGCGGCCCACGAGGCGCGGTCGCAGACCAGCACGGCGCCGGGGACCTCGGTCAGGTAGACGGGATCGACACGCGCTAGGCCGGTGCGTGCATGCACCGCCGACGCGTCGGCCCAGATCGTCCCCTCGTGCGAGGCGGCGGCCGGGCCGTCGTCACCCAGAAGACCCCAACGCAGCACGGCCGCGCGCTCGTCCGGGGCGCGCCACGCGACCGCCACCGGGCCGGGGATCGGCAGGACCCGCGGATCCGTACCCAACGCCGCGGCCACGAGCCCGGCGCACCCCTCGCGTGTCGCCGCGCTGATCGCCAGCGTGAAGTACATACCGGTCAACGCGAGCCGAGCAGCTCGAGCACCGGCCCGGGCGTCGCCGGGTCCAGGTCGGCCGTCAGCAGACCCCGCCAGGCCTCACACACCCGCGGCAGGTTGAAGGCGGCCGCCACCTGCGCGTGCGCGGCGTCGCCAGCCTCGCGCCAGGCGTCCGGGGCGGCCAGCCTGGCGATCGCGGCGGCCATGTCGGCGGGATCGCGGTGGATCCAGCGCATGTCGTAGATGGTCTCGGCGCCCGGCCAGTGCCGCAGCACCGGCACCGCGCGCGACGCCATCCCCTCGGCAGGCGCGACGTGGAAGCTCTCGCCGTCGCTCGTGGACAGCACGAAGCCGACCCGCCGCAGCCAGGCCGCGACGTCCGGTCCCGCGTCGTCGAACACCACGGCCCCGCGCAGCAGGGGTGACCGCTGCACCCGGCGCAGCGCGGTCGCGTAGTGATCGCGTTCGGCCGGGTTCTGCCACACCCACCAGTGCTCCCACGGCATGCCCGACTTGACGAACAGCAGGTACCTGTCGTCTTCGCGGCGCAGCTCCTCGAGCACGTCGAGCGCGAGATCGAGGCGCTTGCGGGACGGGACGATGCCGATCAGCCCGAGGTGGAACCGGGCGCCGTCGAGCTTGGGCCGGTCGAGCTGGGATACGTCGATCGCGTTGGGCACGGTCACGACCTTGGTCTCCGGCCAGCCGGTGCGCTCCCGGGTCAGCCGCGCGTAGTGACTGCTCACGCAGACCACCTGGCTGACCGCCCCGATCTTGACCTTCGCCGGGTAGGGCGACTCGAGCTCGAACCTGTGCAGCCGCACCAGCAGCCGGGACCCGCGCCGCTTGTGCCTGCTGTACCAGATGGCGTTCGGCCCGCACCATTCGCAGACCACCACGTCCGCCCACCCCGCCAGCTCCCGGCTGGCGTCCGGGTCGTGCTTGCCCAGCGCGGCCCACTGGTCCAGCCTGACCTCCAGGTCGGGCTGGAGCCGCAGGTAATTAAGCAGGGGCGTGAAGAACTTAAGGTCGTGCCCGGCCACCACCACCCGGAGCGGCGCGGCACCGCCGGCCCGCCGGGGCGCCAACCCGGGCTGTTCCTCCCCGGCGTCGTCCTCCGGCCCGGCGAGAGCAGCCGCCTTCGGCACCGCCCGGGCCAGGTACCCGCGCAGGCGCTCGGCCGCCTTCTCCAGGGTGAACTGCTCGGCGGCCCCGCCCGTCCGGTCAGCCGCCAGCCGGAACAGGCGCGGATCGGCCGCCGCCGCGGCCGACGCGTCGACCACATCGTCCAGCCCGGCCGCGAACAGCGGGTAGTCGGCCCCGAGGAGCCCCTCGTGCATCGGGGTGCGGTTGAGGATCACCGGCAGCCCGAGGGCGCCGTACTCCAGCACCTTCGTGGACAGCTCCAGGCTCGCGTCCAGGTCGGGGTGGCGCCAGCCCAGCCCGATGTCGCACGAGGCCGCGAGCCGCAGCGCGTCCTCCCGCGAGTGCCCGCCGTGCCAGGTCACGCCGGGCCGGTCGAGGGCGGCCCGCATCCGCTGCTGGTACTCGCCCGCGTCGTTATGGATCTTGTCGCCGATCATGTGCAGCTCGGCGGTGACCCCCCGGGCGGCGAGCAGCTCGGGCAGTTCGGTCATCTCCAGGGTGTTCCAGCGCGGCGCGAACTTGCCGGAATAGACGAGGCGTAGCGGTGACCCGGCGGCGGTGGCCGAGCGGGACGCCGGGACCTCGGACAGGATCGGCGGCAGCAGCACGCACTTGCCGCACGCCGCCGGGATGCTGCCCTCGAGGAAGCAGCGGAGTTCCTCGGTCTGGCAGAGCACGTAGCGGGCCGCGCTGGCGATCATCCCGAGTTCTTCGGCGGCGGCGGGCGTGAGCCCGGGGACCGACTGCGGGACGTCGGTCAGGTACGGCCAGAGCCGCCCGGCGAACAGGCCGCTCTTGGCCGCCGCCGCGGTAACCGCCCGGCCCCGCAGCACCACCAGGTCGTGCGGCGCCTCCGCGTCCAGGCGGGCCAGCAGCTCCGGCGCCGCCGCCGAACGGATGGGGCCCGGCCCTTCGACGAGGTGCTCCTCGAACGGCCTGCGCACGGTCACCCCCGGCTCGGCGAGCAGGGGAGCGATCAGGCGGCTGGTGCGGACCGGCGCCTTGAGCACCAGGGTCACCGCGCAGCCGGCCCCCGCCAGCGCCTGGGTCACGGACTGCAGCCAGATGGCCGATCCGTCGATCAGGTTCAGGTCGATGTCGCCGTAGACAAGCGCGCGCGTGGTCAACGCGGACAACTCCTAACTCAGAGAAAAGAGGCGCAGCCCAGCCCTGGAGCCGTCCGAACCGAAGAATTCACGCCGGGCCATCGCCGGCTCGAGCGAGGTCACGTACCCGTAGGTGAGGCCGGCGGACCCGACCGCATCCGCCTGCGAGCACTCCCGCGCGCAGACCAGGTCGAGCAGGTAAGAGTCTTCGTACGAGCGGCCCGCCTGCCACGGGACGACCCACGGCGAACGGGCCTGCTTGGCGGCGTTCGGCGCCCATGAGGCCACCCCGTCGAGGTCGGCCGCGTCAGGAGCCCCAGGTACCGCCGTGATCATCACGCCCCGCGTGGCGAGGTCGCCTAGCGCGGCGGTGATGGAGCCAACGCCCGACGGGCCGTCGCCCTCCGCCGCCGTGAACGTCACGACGACCTCGGCGGGCGCCATCCGCTGCCGGGCCAGGCGGGCGGACAGGGCGGCGGCTCCGGCGGCGTCCTCCACGCGGGCCAGCACCGCGACCTGCCGCCCGGTGATCAGCTGGCCGGGCAGCCCGGCCAGCGCCGCGAGCCTGGCGAGCCGCACCGGGCTCGCGTGCTCGGTGAAGATCTCCCGCAGCACGGGCAGGGTCTCGCCCTCGGTCAGCGGGCGCTCCGCCCGGGCCGCGTCGATCTCATCCCGCAAGGCCGCGGGCGACCCCGCGACCATGATCACGCGCGCGCCGCAAGCAAGCTGTTCGCGCGCCACCTCCGGCGAGACCGTGACGAACACGGCGTGCTCGCGGTAGAGCTCGGGCCGCGCGCGCCAGCCGACGTCCCCGGTGAACTGCACCGACCCGGCCACGAAGTCGAGCAGGGCCCGCACCGCCGGCGTTTCGCGGGGGTCGCGCGAGCCGGCGTAGACCGGGGAGCACGGACGGTAGCCGGGCAAGCCGATCGGATTGAACCGGGCCAGCTGCACGCCGAACCCCTCGTCGGACACCGCGTCGCAGCTCGCCGCCACCCAGTCCAGGCCCGGCGCCAGGTGCGCGGGGACGTTGCGGATGAAGATCACCGGCTTGCCGAGCGCCCGCGCGGACGCGATCAGCCGCCCGAGCCGCCTGCCGCGGTCGGCCGCGGCCGGGTCCCCGGCGTAGGCCCAGGGCGAGCCGGCCAGCATCGCGGCGGCTTCGATGAGGACGAGGTCGGCGCCCTCGCTCTCCAGCACGACGTCCGCGTCGTGCGGCAGCACCGGGTGCACGGCGGCGTCCGGGGTGAGCGTCGCGCACGCCTGGGCGGTCAGCACGCCGGTGATCACCAGCCCGGGCGGGGTGAACCCGGCCGAGGCCGCACCCGGCGCGCCCAGGCCCGGCGCGGTCAGCGCGGACAGGAAGCGCTCCCCGCCGCCGGCCAGGTCGCCGAGCTGCGCTGAGGCCAGTGCGAGCGTGGCCGCCCCGGGCCCGGTGAGGGCACCGCGGTCCCGCCACAACCGGACCAGGTCGATCGGCAACTGCACGCCACGCGACCACGGGCGTCGCGCGGCGCGGACCAGCGTCCGCCCCAGTTCCATCGTGGCGGAGTCCTCAAGGGCGACCAGCCGCGCCTGCGTCATGGCCAGCTGCAGCCGGGTATCCCGCAGCGTCCGCGCCAGCCGGTCGCGCTCGGCCGCCAGCCCCGGATCGCCCGCGGAGTCCTCGTCCACCCCCGCCAACCCCAGATCGCCCGCGCCGTCCCCCTCAACCTCCGCCAGCTCTAGCTCCTCAACCTCCGGCTCCTCAGCCCCCGCCAGCTCCGGCTCCTCGGGCTCCTCCGGCTCACCGGTGACCGCGTTCACTCGCGGCCCTCCGGGTCGAGCCAGGCCTCGATGATCCCGGCGATCCGCGGGCCGGCCTTCCCGTCCCACAGGGGCGGCATCTCTCCGGTATAGGGCCCGTCGTGGCAGGCCTTGAGCACCGCAGTGGCCAGCTCCTTGTGGGTGACCAGCCGGTTGCTGCCACTGGTGATGGTGATGGGCCGCTCGGTATTCGGCCGCAGGGTCAGGCAGGGCACCCGCAGCAGGGTGGTTTCCTCCTGCACGCCGCCGGAGTCGGTGATGACCGCGGTGGCGCCCTTGACCAGGGCCATGAACTCCAGGTACCCGAGCGGGTCGCAGGCGCGCAGCCGGGGGTGCGAGCCCAGCCCGGCGGCCTGCAGGGCCGCCCGGCCCCGCGGGTGCACCGGGATGATGACCTCGATCTCCTCGGCGACCTCGTGCAGGGCCTGGACCAGGACGGCCGCCGACTGAGGGTCATCGACATTGGCAGGCCGGTGCAGCGTGGCCACCACGTACCGGTCCGGCAGACCGGCCGCGGCCCGCGCGGCACCCGTATCGAACCGGTCCAGGTGCGCCAGCAGCGTGTCGATCATCGGGTTGCCGACCAGGTACGTCGCGGAAGCCGGACGGCCCTCCCTGGCCAGGTGCCCGATCGCTTCCGGCGAGGTGACGAACAGCAGCTCGCACAGCTGGTCGGTCAGCCGCCGGTTGATCTCCTCCGGCATCGAATCGTCGAAACTGCGCAGCCCGGCCTCGACGTGCGCCACCGGGATCTGCAGCTTCGCGGCGGCCAAGGCCGCCCCGATGGTGGAGTTCACGTCGCCGTAGACCACAGCCAGCGCGGGCGGGTGCTCGATGAACTCCTGCTCCATCCCGGTCATCACCTCGGCGGTCTGCCGGGCGTGGCTCCCGGACCCCACCCCGAGGTTCACGTCGGGCCGCGGCAGGCCGAGCTCGACGAAGAACACCTCCGACATCCGCTCGTCGTAGTGCTGCCCGGTGTGGACGACCCGCTGCGCGAGCCCTAGTTCCGCCAGGGCGCCGATCACCGGCGCGGCCTTCATGAAGTTCGGCCTCGCGCCCAGCACGTGGGTGATAGGTGCGCGCATCGCGTCCTTTCCGTTCACCTGAACCGATATGATCTGCCGTGATGACGTCCGCCCCGCGTCGGCCGGGGCGCGAAGCGCCCAGAGCCTCCCGCCTCCACGACTCGCATGTATCCCCCCGTGCGCTCACGCTCGCGGCGTCGATCGCGTGGCATCACGCGGCGGCCGACCCGGTCCGCGCACTGGTCCTGGCCCAGAGGGTACTGCCAGACCGGCTGCGCGGGTGCCTCCGGCTCGCCGGCCCCTACGGACGGGCGGCGCTGCTGTGGGGCGCGGGGGACCGGGAGCAAGCCCAGGCGGCACTGCAGCAGACGCCCCGGCGCCTGGCGGCGTTCAGCCTGGCCGTAGACCAGCCCGCGATCGCGGCCCGAGCCCTGCAACGGGTGCCCGAAGACGACCCCGCCCGGCCGGTCCTGGCCGCCCGCCTGGCCTGGCGCGAAGGCCGCCTCACCGATGCCCTCCAGGCCCTGGAAGGGTCCCGTAGAAAGGGCGCGCAGCGACGCCTGCGGACCATGATCATGGCCAGTTCGGGCCCGATAGCGGCCATTCCCGGCCACGATCATGAACCCACCGGCCCGGCGCACCAAAACCGAACCCCAGGCCGTATCCTCCACCTGGTCAACGACGCGCTCCCCGCCACCAGCGCCGGCTACACGATAAGAACGCACGAGATCGCCCTGGCCCAGCGCCAGAACGGCCTCGACCCGCACGTGGTCACCAGAGTCGCGTACCCCGTAACCCAGGGCCAGCTCGACGGCAGGCGCCTGGTCACCCTGGACGGCATCCCGTACCACCGCCTCCTGCCCTGGCGCATCCCCGGCCGCGCCGACCAGGCGCAAAGCCAGTGGGTCCAAAGGGCCGCCAACCTGACAGAAAAGATCGGCCCCGCGGTCCTGCACGCTGCGAGTAACTACAAAAACGCCACGATCGCCCTGGCCCTGGGGGAGCGGTACGGCTTGCCCGTCGTCTACGAGGTGCGCGGGTTCTGGGAAGACACCTGGCTGTCCCGCCACCCGAACGCCGCTGAACTCGCCCATAGCGAACTGTACCGACGGAACCGTGACCTGGAGACCGAGTCGATGCTGGCGGCCGACCTCGTGGTGACGCTCGGCGAGGCCATGAAGGAGGAAATCGTGTCCCGCGGCGTCCCCGCCGAGAAGGTCCTCATCGTCCCGAACGCCGTCTCCGACGAGTTCCTCCAACCCCTCCCCGACGCCACCGAGCTGCAAAAAGCTCTGGGCATTGCCCCGGGCGAACACGTCGTCGGCGTGGTCTCCACCCTGGCCCCCCACGAGGGCATCGGCACGCTGCTCGAGGCGACCAAGCTGCTCAGGGACCGCGGCCTGCCGGTAAGGGCGCTCATCGTCGGCGACGGCCCGGAGCGCGCCGCCCTGCAACACCAGGCGGACACCCTCGGCCTGGGCGAGGCGGCCATTTTCACCGGCCGCGTCCCGGCCGCGAAAGTACGGGAATACCACGCGCTCCTCGATGTTTTCGTCGTCCCCCGTACCCCGGACAGGGTATGCCAGCTCGTTACCCCGCTGAAGCCGGTGGAGGCGATGGCCAGTGGCCTCTGCGTAGTCACCAGTGAAGTAAGGGCACTGGCCGAAATCATCAAACCCGACATGACGGGTGCGCTAACAATGCCGCAAGATCCGGTGGCCCTAGCCGATACTCTTGAACTCTTGGTTTGCAGTCCGGATATAAGACGGAAACTCGGAGACAATGCGCGCGAATGGGTCGCCAGGGACCGGACCTGGGCCCATAACGCGGCACGGTACCGGGAGGCGTATGCCCTCCTGGGCGCGATCTAGGTGGGGGTCATAGTGCCTGCGCAGGACGTACTGGTGATCGGGCTCGGCTACGTCGGCCTCCCGCTCGCCATCCAGGCGGTGAGCTCGGGATTCCGGGTCACCGGCTACGACACGAGCGAGGAGAAAGTGGCCGGGCTGACGGCCGGGCGGTCGCACATAGATGACATGAGCGACGCCGAAGTGGCCGAGATGCTCGCCGCGGGGTTCCGCGCCACGGCCGACGGGACCACGCTGGAAGCCCAAGACGTGATCGTGATCTGCGTGCCGACGCCGCTGTCGGAGGCCGACGGCCCCGACCTGAGCGCGGTCCGCGCCGCCGCGCAGACGGCCGGCCACCTGCTGAAGGCCGGGACGCTGGTGTCGCTCGAGTCGACCACCTACCCCGGCACCACCGAGGAGATCGTCCGCCCGCTGCTGGAGAAGGCGTCCGGGCTGACCGCCGGGATCGATTTCTCCCTCGCGTTCTCGCCCGAGCGGATCGACCCGGGCAACCCGACCTACGGCTTCCGCAACACGCCCAAGATCGTCGGCGGCCTGACCCCGTCCTGCACGGACGCGGCCGAGGCGTTCTACGGGCGGATCTGCGACCAGGTGATCCGGGCCAAGTCGTCCCGCGAGGCGGAGATGGCCAAGCTGCTGGAGAACACCTACCGGCACGTGAACATCGCCCTGGTCAACGAGATGCTGATCTTCTCCAGGGAACTGGACGTCGACCTGTGGGACGCGATCCGGTGCGCGGCGACCAAGCCGTTCGGCTTCCAGCCGTTCTACCCCGGACCAGGCGTGGGCGGGCACTGCATCCCGATCGACCCCAACTACCTGTCCTACAAGGTCCGCACGCTCGGTTACCCGTTCCGGTTCGTGGAGCTGGCCCAGGAGATCAACGGCCGGATGCCCGGCTACGTCACCGACCGCGCCGCCGAACTGCTCAACCGCCACGCCCAGCCGGTCAACGGCGCCAAGGTGCTCCTGCTCGGGGTGACCTACAAGCGCGACATCGCCGACCAGCGCGAATCGCCGGCCAGGCCGCTCGCCCGCAAGCTGCTCAACCGCGGCGCCCAGCTCAGCTACCACGATCCCCACGTGACCGACTGGCAGGTCGACGGGCAGGCCATCCCCCGCGCGGAGGACCTGGAGGCCGCCCTGGCCGGCGCCGACCTGGTCATCTTGCTGCAGGCCCACCGCGCCTACGACCCGGCCCAGCTCACCCGCGCGGCCCGCCTGCTGCTCGACACCCGGGGCGTCCTCCCGCCGTCCCCGCACGTCGAGTCCCTGTGACCCGAGGCAGGGCTCGATGCGGGTCGTAGTGTGCACGATCGTCCACCACCCCGCGGACGCGCGCATCTACCACCGCCAGATCCGGGCCCTGCTGGACGCGGGTCACCAGGTGACGTACATCGCCCCGTTCGACGCAGAACATTTTTATCCCGAACGCCGCGACCCTCTCCTTCGCGTCATCCCAGTCCCGCGTGCCGTGGGCCGGCGCAGGCTCGGCGCGCTCCTCGCCGCACGCCAGGCCCTCGCCGCACACAGTGCCGGCGCCGATCTGCTGCTCATCCACGATCCCGAGCTGCTCCTGGCGCTGCCGCCCAGGCGCAAGCGCCCGCCCACCGTCTGGGACGTCCACGAGGACACCGCCGCGGCGCTGAGCACCAAGCCCTGGCTCCCGCGGCCGCTGCGGCCGCCAACCGCCCTGGCCGTGCACACCGCGGAACGCACCGCCGAACGCCGCGTGCACCTGATCCTGGCCGAGCAGGGGTACGTCTCGAGGTTCCGCCGCCCGCACCCCGTGGTGCCGAATACCACCTACGTGCCCGAGTCCCCGGCCCCTCCGGCCGGTCCCGGCGACGACCAGCGGGTCATCTACGTCGGCCACCTGTCGCTGGACCGCGGCGTCAGCGAGATGGTCGACCTGGCCGCTCTGCTGCGGCCGCACGGCATCTCGGTGGAGCTGGTCGGCCAGGCCGACGGGCAGGCCCGGGCGCGGATCGAGCCCGCGCAGGCGCAGGGCCTGGTCCGCTGGCCCGGGTTCGTCCCGAACGATCAGGCCATGCCCATGATCGACGGCGCGGTGGCCGGCCTGTCTCTGCTCCAGGACGAGCCGAACTTCCGGCACTCCATGCCCACCAAGGTCGTCGAGTACATGGCGCGCGGGGTGCCGGTGGTGACCACGCCGCTGCCGGCCGCCGTCGAGCTCGTCACCCGCTACGAATGCGGGATCGTCGTGCCGTTCGGCGACCCCCAAGCGGCCGCGGACGCGGTGCTCCAGCTGGCCGGGGACGCCCCGCTGCGGGCGAAGATGGGCAGCCGCGGGCACGAGGCCGCACGCAGTTTCCTCGGCTGGCCGACCGACGCCCGGGCCTTCGTCGCCCAGCTGGAAGCCTGGGCGAAGGTGTCCTAACCGGGCGTGAACTGCATGCTATCCTCGGTTGTCCCGCGGCGCGGAGAAGGGATCGGCGTTGCTCGCAGGCATTTCACGCGCGCCGCTGGTGCGGCGGATACGTGAGCTTGTCGCGCGCCATCCGCAGTTCGCGATGGCGCTGGCCGCCGGCGCGGTCCTGCGGCTGGTGACGATGATCGCCTACCCGGGCGCGCTCTGGTTCGCCGGCGATTCCTACGTCTACGTGGGCGCCGCGCTGCGCCCCCGGCCGGACCTCTCCAAGACCACGGGCTACTCGTTTTTCCTGCGCGCCCTGCTGCCGTTCCACAGCCTCACGCTGGTGACCGGCCTGCAGCACCTGATGGGGCTGGGCATCGGGGTCATGGTCTACCTGCTGGCCCTGCGCGCCGGGGTGCCGAAGCTGTGGGCCACGCTGGCCACGCTGCCGGTGCTGCTGGACGGTTTCGAGATCGAAGACGAGCACATGGTGATGGCCGAGGCCTTGTTCACCTTCCTCGTCATGCTGGCCCTGCTGCTCATCCTCTGGCGCTACCGGACTCCGTGGCCCACCGCGCTCGTGGCGGGGCTGCTGGTCGGCTATGCGGTGGACGTGCGCAGTGAAGGCTTGCCCCTGCTGGTCTTGTTCCCCGCCTTCCTGGTCTACCGCGCGATCAGGCAGGGCTGGAAGAAATGGCGCGGCTGGCTGGCGGCGGTCGCGCTCGCCGTCGGCTGCCTGGCCCCGGTGGCGGCCTACGCGAACTGGTTCCACCAGTGGTACGGCTCCTACAACCTGACCCGGTCCGAGGGGTTCTACCTGTGGGGACGGGTGTCCTCGTTCGCCGATTGCTCGGTCATCAAGCCGCCCGCCAACGAGCTGGGGATCTGTCCCACCGGCGCGCCGTCGAGCCGCACGGCGCCGGGTGACTACATCTGGCACGCGCAGCAGGTGCACAGCTTGCTGCCGGGCGGCCCGGTGAGCGCCGCCAACAACGCCCTGCTGACGAACTTCGCCATCCGCGCGGTCGAGGCCCAGCCCTTCGGCTACGCGGTGTCGGTGATCAAGGGTCTCGCGCTCGTGGTGGAGTGGCCGCGGCATCCCTACCCGGACCCGGGCACGGTGTCCTACTACCGCTTCCCGCTGAATCTCCAGACGATCCCGAACCTGACCTACCACGAGTGGATTCCCGGCGGCACCGCCTACCAGGACGCGGTGCACTACGGGCACGCCAATCCGAGCACGATCGTCGAGCCGTTCGCAGCCGTGATCGCCCTGTACGAGCACATCGTCTACACCTGGGGTCCGCTGCTCGGGCTGATCCTGCTCGCCGGGCTCGGCGGGGTGGTGCGGATCGAAGGGCTCCGGCAGCGCCAACCCCGGCTGACCTGGTCCCGCCGCACCGGCAGCATGCTGCCGTGGGTCACCGGGGTCGTGCTGCTCGTCTCCCCGATCGCGGTCGCCGACTTCGACTACCGCTACCTGCTCCCCGTGCTTCCCCTCGCCGGCCTGGCCGCGGGCCTCGCGTTCGCTCCCGCCCGGGCCCCAGCAGCCCCGGCCCCCGCCCCGGTCGCCGAGCAGCCAGAAGACCTGCCTACCGAGGTCCCCGGCCCAGTTGGCTAGGGTCAGCTACCGCGGCGGTTGATCATCCGCTTAATCAACCTCACGAGCCGTCGGATCAAATAGAACACGCCATCACCTCCCGTTAGGACGGCCAGGAGCCTAGCACGCCTGGCTCAGGGCTACCTTCGGCGTATCCTGAATGCGGGTGAGTCGGCCGGGCGGTCGCGCCGGGCGCAAGCCCGGTGAGGAAGGTCCGGGCTCCAAAGGGCAGGGTGGTCGGTAACGCCGACCCGGGGCAACCCGCGGGAAAGTGCCACAGAAAACAGACCGCCCCGCGCCAGCGCGGGGTAAGGGTGAAACGGCGGTGTAAGAGACCACCAGCGCCACAGGTGACTGCGGCGGCTCGGTAAACCCCACCCGGAGCAAGGTCAAAAGGGAAGCAGGAGCTTCCTGCGCGAGCGATCGAGGGCGGCCCGCCCGATGCTCGCGGGTAGACCGCACGAGGCTGCCGGCAACGGCAGTCCCAGATGGATGACCGCCGCCCCGCGCAAGCGGGCGCACAGAACCCGGCCTACAGGCCGACTCACCCCCATACATGGCGCTGACCTGGGACGGAATGGTCACCGAGGTTCCTGGTTCCGTCCCTGTTCCGTCAGAACCACCGCGAGAATCGCGTCGATAGCCCCGCGGCCGAGGTCTTCCGCGTCAGGGAACAGGTTCCCGTAGGTATCCATCGTCTCGGTGATAGTGGCATGACCAAGCCGGGCCTGGATCACCTTGGGGTTCAGGTTGGCAGCGATCAGCGTCGAGGCATAGAAATGGCGCAGGTCGTGAAACCTCGTTCCCTTTGGCAGGCAATGTGCCGGGTTGGTACACGTCTCGCCGCACCGGCCGCCCTCAAACGCTGGTGCGGGCGGCTTACCGCAAGTGCGGGCATCAGCGACGGCCAAGCGCCAGCGGTCGCCGAAGGAGTTCCGTCGTGCCACCTTGCCGAGCCGGTTGGTGACGATCACTTCGGTCGGCCCGGTGCCGAAGCGCTGGACGTGCGCGCTGATCTCGTTCAGCACCCATTCATCAGCGGGATCGTCCGTGTTGACGCCTCAGTCTTAAGGTCTGCCGCGAGCTGACCCCGCTGTGCCTGCGATAGCACCTGGACTTTGCGGCGCAGGAAGTCAACCCGCGGAACGGTCAGGCCGAACGCCTCGCCTTCCCGCAAGCCCAGGCCGACGCCGAGAGCCACGGCAACGCGGTAGCGCGGGGTAATCGCGTCAAGGCGGCCCGCCGGGCCGCTCGCGCCGCCGCCACGGCGCGCACGCCTTCGCTCCCGCTGGCGCTCTCGCTACGGCGGCGCCAAACGCCGGTCGGCTGGCGCGAAAAGCGCAAAACGCCGGGCCGCGATCTACGTACGACAGTTTTCCGGCGCTCAGCTGTGGGGTGTCCATGCTCCCGCTGCGGGATTGTCCGAGGCCGGGCAGAACCCGTCAAGAGCGCCTGCGGCGTCGGCTCCGCCGATCTTCGACTCTTGACAGAACCTGCCCGAGCCAAGGATATGGCAGCGATCGGCAGCATGGACGCGAGTGACCAGGCTCGTTGACGCTTAAGTGGGTGGGCCCGTAAGTTCGTCGGGGGTTCGTGTCCGAGGCCTGCGAGGTGGACGGTGCAGGCGGTGTCGAGGGCTTCTTGGGGTGTCCCGGCCGGTGACCCGGTGAGCAGGACGGCGTCTTCGTAGCGTGCCCGGGCGGCGGAGTAGATCGCGAACCCGAAGGAGTGGGCTGAGCCGCCGTAACGCAGCCGGCACAGCGGGATCTGCTCGCCGTCTGGGAGGATCCCGGTGACGTAGGCGAACCCGGCCCGGCTGGTGACCTGGACCCGGTGGAGCTGCGGCCAGTGCTGTTCGGCGTGGTCGAGGAGCCGCAGGGCGACCGAGCTGCGGGTGGACTCCGGGATGGCAGCCATGTGGCTCATTGTGCCGCGCGGCGGCCGGGGCGGTAGATACGATCCCGCGCGGGGAGCGGATGGCGTGTCATCGCGTCCGGGAGCCCCTCATGCCGCTGCCTGCTGTGCTGGTCACCGTGACTGCCGCCGAGCGCAAGGCGCTGAAGAAACGCATCCGCGGGACCAGGACTGCCTGGCGGGACCGGCTGCGGGCGCAGATCGTGCTGGCCGCCGCGATGGGACGCTCCACCGCGCGGATCGCCCGGGATCTGCGCATCAGCCAGGATACGGCGCGCAAGTGGCGGGGCCGGTTCGCTGACCGCGGCCTGGAGGGACTTAGTGATCTGCCCCGGCCGGGGAGGCCGCGGCAGATCAGTGCGGAGGTACGGGCGGCGGTGGTGGCACTGGCCTGCCAGCTGCCGGCCGTGACCGGGGTGCCGCTGGCGCACTGGACCGGCCCGGAACTGGCCGCTGAGCTGGCGGCCCGGGGGCTGGCCGGCCCCATGTCGGCATCATCGGTCCTGCGGATCCTGGCTGAGCATCCGGTCAAGCCGTGGCAGTACCAGTCGTGGATCTACCCCCGCGACCCGGACTTCGAGGCTAGGGCGAAGGTCATCGTGGACCTGTACCAGGGCTATTACGACGGCGAGCCACTCGGTCCTGGTGACCGGATCTTGTCCTTTGACGCTAAGCCGCAGATCAATGCCCGCCGCCGCCTGCATCCCACCCTGCCCGCCGCGCCCGGCAGACCCGTCCGCTACGAGCACGAATACAAGCGCCAAGGCTCCCTCGCGCTGCTCGCCGGGCTGGACGTGCACACCGGCACGGTGTTCGCCGCCACGCCGCTCAGCACGGGGATCAAGCCGTTCATGGACCTCGCCGGGCAGGTCATGGCCCGCCCCGAGTACAAGAACGCGCCCCGGGTCTTCGTCATCGTCGATAACGGCTCAGATCACCGCGGCCAGGCCGCCGTCACCCGGCTGGCCCGGGCGCACCCGAACGCCATCATGATCCACACCCCGGTGCACGCGTCCTGGCTGAACCAGATCGAGATCTTCTTCTCCGTCATCCAGAAGAAAGTCGTTACGCCCAACGACTTCGCCGGCCTCGGCGAGCTCTCCGCCACCCTGCTGGGCTTCGTGGCCCGCTACAACCAGACCGCCCGGCCATTCAGCTGGAAATTCACCGCAGCCGACCTGCACGACCTCATGGACCGCATCGGCAAGCACAACCAGCAAGACCCAACGGACGAACCGCTGCCCCAGGCCGCATGACAACCCCCGACGAACTTACGGGCCCACCCACTTAAGCATCAACGAGCCTGGTTAAGCCGACGATGACGTAAAGCTTCTATGTCATTAACTCCGTAGCATTTGCGTCAACCCGTAACGTAGTTTACAGGATCGCCAACCGCTACACCTTCAGGCCATACGTTGGCAGTTAGTCTTCCGCTGGGAGGTTTAGGCCCCATAATTATAGCGACATCGCGAGTAATGTCAGTTCGATAACGAGGTGGATAGGTAATGCGACCGATAGATAGACGCTCAGCAACCTTTATGATTTTGACCTGAGCCTTTACTCGCTCGATCGAACCCGATCCTCGCCTGTCACAGGATCCGGGATGTTCTCAGTAGATTGATCGAGGACGTCAAAATACATATTCTCTTTCACGCCGTCTCTAGAGCCGAGATTTATAACTAGCTCTTCATCAGTTGCAAGCCTGGCTACGAATCCTCGGAGTGTACGAACATCAGTCATGGGTCTGCCCTCTTCTGCTTCGACGAGTCCTCAAGCTCGGCAATTTCGTCGGGCACGAGTTCCCGCCAATCTACAAGCGCATCGCTAGACGTGTTGAGTTGTTCAACAAGCATGACTCTCAAAATCTTCAGTTTTAGAGCACTCGTTCATCGTCGTATCTCCAACCTGAGTATCAATCTCATCCAGCAGGCGACCAAGACCTTCAAAAAGTCCTGTTTGTCTCCTAAAGGCGGACCGTGCATGTATCTTAATTTCTTCCGCCCCCGCTGCTTCACCAGCCTGTCTCGCAAAGATGTAAGCGCCAATCAAGGCAACCATAAATGAAACTGCCTGAAGCAAAGAAGTTGCTAGCAAATTCAAAGGCTTATGATCGCCAACAACCACTGTAAAGATGGCAAGTATCACTCCTGCCAGGATCACCCAGAATCCGGGCCATGAGAAAGAACCTTCACCCCTGATCACGATGAGATCCTAGACCCCTTGTCTAGGCCCACGTCGGGTCACTCTGTCCGGTGCAGTTGGAACGGCAGCAACTACATCGCTCTTGGGCGTCCGTTGTCGACCGACATCGGAGCTTGACCTGCATGAATGACCTCTGTTGATCTTATGCTCTCGACGATGAGCACCAGGCCGTCATCACGATGCCAGGCGCAGCTACGTCGCCCGAACTCCTTCGCCGTCGCGCGGTCGGGCACATGTCGGGGACATCGCGTCGCGATCTGCTCAGAACCGTTGAGAACCGCTGAGATCTCAGCTGCAGGTCAGACCACATGTGCGGTGCGTTCTCCATGGTCAAGGAGATGCTTGCACAGGACCCGGCCTAGAGGCCGACTCACCCTAAGGAGGAAACCCATCGGAGGCACAGCGGCCGAAGGTTGTTGAAATCATCCGAGGTACGCGCCTTGGCAGCGGGCAGGCCAGTGACGGTGCATCGGACCAGCCCAGCTTCTGCACTCGGCTGGCCGCGATGACCCGGCGTGGAGACATTCACACCCCTGGGTCTACTATGTTCCGCGTATGGGCCCCACGGTGGTCGCCGCGTGGATCGCTGCTGGCGTCAGCGTGCTCACCTTGATCAGTACCGTAATTGTCCAGATCATCGGCTTCCGCTCAACCAGGGCAGACACTGAACGGCAGATCAAAGCGACCCGCGAGGACACTGCCGACACCCTCGCGCAGCAGCGCGACCAACTGACCGGACCCTCGACGCGCAAAGTCGACAGCTAGAGCAAACGCTAGGGGAGCAGCGAACCCGGACATGGAACGAGCGGTTTACCACCGCGGCCGAGCAGCTCGGCAGTGACAAGCCAGCGATCCGGCTAGCCGGGGTGTACGCCATAGCGGGCCTGGCGGACGACTGGAAGGAAAACAGGCAGACCTGCGTCGACGTGCTGTGCGCCTACCTGCAACTGCCTTATGAGCCTGACCCTGGCTCAGATGCCCCCGAGCCGCAGCGGCTTGCCTTCCGGGGCTAGCCAGAAGGTCCGCCACACCGTCATCCGGGTCATCACCGCCCACCTTCGGGAAGAATCGGCAGTGTCCTGGCAGGGCTTGGACTTCGACTTCACCGGCGCGGTTTTCGATGGAGGAGACTTCAGTCGCGCTCAGTTCACCAGAGGCACAGTCGACTTCACCGACACCCACTTCCCCAGTGGCCACGTTGACTTCCGCAGCGCTGAATTTTCTGGCGCCACAGTCACCTTCTCCTTCGCTGAGTTCTCCGGCGGCAAGGTCAACTTCGAGAAAGCCGAGAAAGTTCCCGGCGGCACCGTCGACTTCAGCTATGCCCGGTTCTCAGACAGCTCGATGAGACTTCGTCAAAGTCCGGTTTTCCGGCGGTGCGGTCGACTTCGAATGCGCTCATTTCTCCCGGCGCCGAGGTCTGGTTTATCGATTGCGAGGACTCCGGCGGCACGATCGACTTCAGCGAGGTCGATGACTGGTCAGTCCCGCCCGCAATAGACTCGACCGGCACACCGTCCCCAGCGGTGAAGCTCCCCAAGGTGAGGCTCTCCAAGAAGAAAAACCAATCCGAGGCATAAGCGACCTTGGGGCTGGTAGTTCAGGTCACCGTGTCCCGTCACCCGTAGGTAGCGGCATCTTACCTTTAGTCGTCTGGCAGCCCGGGTGACGGCGCGCAGCTGCCGAACATCGCGTTCGGCCACAGCGATGGCCACGACACGTTTGACGCTTAAGCATCAAAGGAGACTTGATGCGGCAGCAGCAATTGGCAGCAAAGGTCATCGCCCACAGATGCCAGCGATCACCCGGCATCAACTCTGTGACCTGCCATGCTGACCCCTACTGACCTTCCTGCCGCTCGTTAACCGAGGTGATCGAAAGCTTCTTTGGTCAGGTATCGAGCGTGCTTTCGCAATCTTCGCCAAGGGCCCACCGGAGCGCTGACATCTTTCCGTTAAGCATTCCCCACTCGAAATCGTCCCAGGGGCCGAGCTCACCGGGCCACTGCTCTTCCACGCGCTGCGCTGCGGCAAGCGCGCCTTCCCATACGCTGCGAACAATGGTGCGCTGGTGTTCCTTCGGGTTGTACTCATCGACAAGAGTGATGTCGCCGGCCTCGATTTTGTACTCACGATTCTTGTGCCGGTTGTACCAGATTTGGTCCAGCAGCTTGGCGATGACCGGCTGAATCTCACTGAGGCTGCGAGGTTCTTCGTAGTAAATAAGGTCCGCCATCAGCTCATCAACGTCATCAGGAAAGTACGAAGTTACGGCCGCCGCCAGGCTTGTGAAATACTGTGACTTCGGTGTGGCGAAACAACCCGCGACGTCGGCGTGCGGCAGCCTGGTATCGCCATTCGTCGGGCCACGGGAGACCACAGCTTTCGGAGTTTATGAGTCGCGGGGGGACTACCGAGACCAAGTTCCGGAAAACCCCGTACAAGGTACTTGAGTTCAAGTTCCACATAGTGGCGGAGCTTATGCGGGCTGACAGGACGGTAGACGATCGTTCCACAAAGGTGCTTTGGCAGCTTCGTCTAGCAGGAGTACGGCGGCCGACTGAAACCCCCTACGCCGTCGATAATCGCCCGCTGCCGGATCACCCTCAAGCCGGGCTGCTGAGGTGTCATCAAGGGACCGAACGGCTGCCAGAGGATCCACGACCATTCCCCCGTAGTGCCGCATTGGCAAGGTGCGGTTGCTCACATGGTCAAGTCTCATGGGTGGGAGCAGAGGCGCATCTACAGCTACTCGGCTATATATAGCGGATATGCCAATATGTCATACACGCGAAGCCTATGCCCGTTAACAACGGCTGCTTGTTCATCGGACACATAGGCTATCTTGTATACGCTCTCTATCTGGCGCGGCCTACCCGCATAACCCCCAACCGTCGCCAGCTTCTCGATTGGATGGCTAAAATTAGCCAAACAAAATTCATCTGGATAATCCCGAACAATATGCCAATCCCGCTCGTAGTCCCGTCCGCCAGTCGAGAGAAAGTCGACAACTAGCCGCAGCGCGGAGAGGCCAGAGATGTTGCCCGCCTGGTCCCTTAAAGTTGCCTGGCTCTTCGATCAAGAAGACGAAGGCCCCTCTCCCAAAGGTGAAGTAATGGTTTTCTAGATCAGGTGGATTCTTGAACTCTACTGGGTCAAGTGGATCACTGACCCAAACCGTGAGGGCATCCGGAACGGATACACTTCGCGCCTGGAATTTCTCTTTGAACTTGTCCGCGAGGGGTACGAAAACAGGCGTAGCAAGCATGTCTTCGAAAACATACCATCCGCCGCTGTCATGCGCATTCCGGAATTCATTACGGTCACCTGGTCTGTATATGCGTAGTTGCCCGCTAGACCTAAGTTTATCCACCACGCCCTTCAAGATCTGAAGCTCATCTCCTCCGGAAGCCTGTTTTCTGGTAACTGTACGGTTCCCGCCGAATCCTTTAATTGTAAGATTAAGGGCGTTCTCCACCGTAACGTCATCGTCGTTTGATAGACCCGCTTGGCGGCCCAAGGAGCTAAGAAGCCTATGATTAATTACCCTATAGTCTCGAAGAGGTTCCATTTCAGGCACTCCCATATCAGGCCTTAATCTTCCAAACATTGTACGACAACACTAGGTTGGCGAGCGAGCATTCGGTAAGCTCCAACTTTCCGTGCCGAATACGCGCCTGGGGCGGGCCAGACTAGCAAGGGTGGCCGATACGGCAATGGAGTATAGAAGCGCGTCGGTTCGGGGCGGACCTCAGCGGACGCTAGCAGACGCAAGATTGGGGGCAAGAACGGCAAATCGCTAGTGCGTTCTAAATGTGCCGGTAGATGGCATGCAGAAGGTCCGGTGTCTGGCGAAGACTCTAGCCCCTCTGTGCTCGACAACACGGGTGGGGTTGGGTACCAGTCCCTAACTGACGACGAGCACCAGGTCGTGGCCACGGTGTTCCGTCCCTGTTCCGCCAGCTCTGAGAAGACAACGGAAGCCAACCATCAACGATCATCAAGTGGTTGGCATTTCGGAGCGTTAATAGCGAACGTGTGTCCTAGTCACGGGTATCCACGTCCGACAACTTCACCATCTTCGCGGGCCAGCCGTGGAGGTACAGCAGAGAAGTACAGCAACCCTGCCGCCCGGTACCGACCTTATCTGACCAACCAAGGCTTGCGAGCTGCACCAACGACCGACATAGACCGACATGCAACTCGTTCACACCGAGGAGGTCATCCGTTGAACTTACGATCGGCGACTTCGAGGCATTCCCTGCTGTCGGAGTTCAGTGCCGTGGCGGCGACTTGCGCCGAAGACGTATGGAGCTTCCCTGGCTCCAGGCACCACTTCTGATTTCAGGGCCTGGCATGGTCTCCAGAGTGCGGGGCTGGTCGTAGAGATGTCGCGCGCAAGCGCGACACGGAGCATCCTGGAGACCTAAAGGGCGGGCTCGCAGCCTGAGCGTGTGTCGGATGGTAAGCGACGGCGAAGCCGCCTCCTTCCGAGTTCTCGGATCGCACGACTATGAGATTCCCGCTGCCAACCAATACAATCGTGTCCCTTTTGTCTAATTTATGTTGATAGATACCACATTATCCCAGCACGGACGCCATTACGACAACCCGGCGAGCACCATGAGCCTGACTATCGCGCACCTCGCCGACATACCGGAGCGGCATTCGGCCAGACGATCCCCACTTACTTCGGCCGCAA
The DNA here is from genome assembly GCA_963795795.1 of uncultured Actinomycetes bacterium. Classification (GTDB taxonomy): domain Bacteria; phylum Actinomycetota; class Actinomycetes; order Streptosporangiales; family Streptosporangiaceae; genus Palsa-504. Next base: position 187,346 of record CAWCJS010000027.1, read on the forward strand.
TTATAGCGATGGTACAGCTGCCCGAGCGATTTCGTGGTTCTTGTTGACGGTATGGTATTTCGGTGCTTTCCTCTTATTTGTGGCATGGCCGCGGGACTGCGGAACGTTAGGAGCAAGTCCTCGGGGAGGGAGCGGTGATGCGTCTTCCACGGACGGGCATCCTGGTCATCGTTAGGTTGATGCAGAGCCTCATGGTCGGAAGCGCATCGTCGCAGTTCGCTCATGCGGCTGATGCGCGGTACATGTATCCGGGAAAGTGACGTTGCTTGCCGATGGCGGCGCGGCGCCGTAATTGCAATTGCGAGGGGGAATCCATGAAAAGGATCATAACAAGCATCGCGGTGTTGCTGCTAAGTCTCACCGCACCGGCAGCAGCATCCGCACAGGCCGTGTCTGCGGGGCCTGCCGCACAAAAGCACAACGCATCGATATTCCAGAACCAGTATGTCAGCTACTGCGGGCACGCGTTCGAAGACGCAATACGAGACGCTGATGTCGATTACGTCCTCAAGAAAGTCGCCCATCTGCCTAACGCGGCCAAGATCTACGACGTGATAACTACCGGTTCAGATACGCTTGAACTGGAATACGAGGTTGGCAATGGACAGCCTGAAAATGCCCTCTTCAGTGCAAGCAGGGTGTTCTACGACGTTCTCAGCCAGCTACCTGGCACGAGCCCATTCTGGGCGATCGGCGCACCCGCCACCTCATGCCTGCAGGCAGCTGTCGTATTGCGGACATGCAGACGGGCGCCAAGATGGGCGCGCGGCTGCGAAAAGACATAGACAAATTCCTGTCATGGTTACTGCCGGCGGTCCCAGCCCTTCTCACGCTCCGCGCGAATCCGAGCAACGGAACCGTGATGCTGATCAGCTGGCACGAGAACAAGACGACGCTCCTGGATTATCTCTTTAAGCCCAGCTTCCAGATCGGCAACGGGAGGCAGACCCGCAACGCGTCCGGCGGCTGGGGCTCGAAGAACTACACCTGGACTGGGCTGACGTCCGGCAGCTTCGTCTGTTTCACGGTCCGGGCAACCAGCGTCTTTGGTGACTCCGCTTGGGCTCCGCATCAGTGTGCCTCAACATCGGCCCCAGCGCCACCGGTTCCGACAATAACCAGCGCGGAAACATACACCAAAGGTGTATTTGTCTATTTCGACATCCATTACGCAAATCCAGGCAGTGACGCAGAGGGCTTCGGATTCGTTGGCGTAAACGGATCTGGCTGGGCCGAGGAAAACCATCCATTCTCCAGCCCGTCTTACGGCATCGTCGGGCCAGACAGCATCGCCTATCCGTTCAACGAAGAATGCGGGACGGCCCAGCAGTATGACAGCTACGTCCAAGCCTGGATCTACGATACGGCGGGAGACCGCAGCACGCCCGTGGTTATCCACCTAGTCTGCACAGGATCAGGCGGTTCAGCAGGATGACGCCGCCGGTGCCATTGACCAGCCTATCCACTCTCACGCACCTGCTGCGGCCAACGCGGTCGAGGAGGCCCGTGGCGGCGGGCCTGCCGGGCGGCCATCGGTGCGGCAGCCTCGACCGGTCGAAGCCACCAGCCATCGACGACGAGGACCAGGCCGTCGCCAGGATCAACAACGTCCCTGCAACGGCTACGCTCCAGTTCCGTGTCAGTTCCGTCAGAGCATGAAAAGATAGGGAAACTGACGAGAAACCGTGAGAGGTGAAACCCCAGGTCAGGCAGCATTTCGGGGAGTGCTGCCAGGTCACGGAAAGCGAGGTGACAGAACCCGGCCTACAGGCCGACTCACCCCCATAACATGTGGGCCGGAGTAAGGCGGTCCGGGCTGTCGGTCGGCCCAGACCACCGTGGAGCTATCAACTAGCACCGACGTTCTGGAGAACGTGAGGGCCTGCGGTGAAGGCGAGGCCCGTGATAACGGCGGCGAGCGCAATCGAACCTGCGGCGAATCGTCGCCGGACGAATTCATGACTGTTCCTTTCCTGTCGTAAATCGGCACCTATTGATATGCGCCGTGGGACCGTTTTCGCGTGGCCCGTTCCGGCCAACTTCACGCGACCGAAGCAAATGGCCCGATCGGACCATGGTACGCAAGGGGAGAGTCACCGGTGCCTGCGCCTGGGCCGACCGGTTGTGCTACATCCGTGCCGCTCAGCCGTCCAAGCGCACCTGTGCGCCGCTGGCATGATGGGAGCCGCCGGACATGAGTTAAGAGGCGGCCCGGAGTAGGGGGCCGGGACAAAGAAGTCATGGGATGACGCGGTACCTGATCTCGTTCGATGCCCACGCAATGGACCACATTCCCGGCGAGGACATGCCCGCCGTGGCCAAGGCCGCACACGCGGTGATCCAGGATGCTCTAAACGCCGGCGTGTACCTCTTCGCCGGCGGACTGGAAAATCAGAGGGCGAGCATCGTCGCCACCGACGGAACGGTCACCGACGGCCCACACCCCGAGGCCTTCGGCGGAGTGACGGTCGTCGAGGTGCCCTCACGCGAGGAGGCGCTGGAATGGGCCGTCAAGATCGCCTTCGCTTGCCACTGCTCGCAAGAGGTCCGGGCGTTCGGGCCCGATCCCGAACTCGATGCGATGATCCGTCAGGCGGATAGCTGACGGTGACGTCCCCTGCCTGAGGTCGGTCAAGTCGGCGTACCGTGGAATTCACCAATGAATGACGTCGACGTGCTGATCGTGGGCGCGGGGGTGCTGGGCACCTCGCTCGCCTGTCACCTGCTGGACCGTGGCGCCGGCCGGGTCATGGTCCTCGACGCGGCCACCCCGGCCGCCGCTACCTCGGGCGCCGGCGCGGGTTTCGTCGGCCTGTGGGCCGCCGGGTACGCTCACTTCCTCACCGCGGCGGAACTGGAGTTGGAGCAGTACAGCATCGGCTACTACCGCGCGCTGCCGGATGCGGACTGCCTGGCCAACGGCAACCTGTTCGTGGCCACCACCCAGGATGGCTGGGACCGGTGGGTGGCGACGGTGGCACGGCATCCGTTCGCGCCGACGGACACCAGGCAGCTCACCCCGACGGAGGTCGCGGCTGTCACCGGTGGCGTAGTCGCGGCCGAAAGCGTGCTCGGCGGTGTGCTGCACCCCGGCGGCATCCAGGTCAGCGCGGGCCGGGCCACCCGGGCGCTGGCCGCGCGGGTCATCGACGCCGGCGGGCAGCTGGCCGAACGTACCCGGGTCACCGGCTTGCTATCGTCGGGCAGCCGGGTGACCGGCGTCCGGACCGACGCCGACCCGATCTGGGCGCAGACGGTCGTGCTGGCCTGCGGCGCCTGGACCAACGACCTGCTCGGCGACACGGACTGGCGGCTGCCGCTGCTGCGAATGGTGGCGACCCGGGTCATCTCGCCTCCGTCCTCGGTGCCCGACACGATGCCCACCATCATGGTGCCCGACCGCTACGGGCTCTGGCTGCGCGCCCACCGATCCGGATTGACCTGGGGAAACGGGGACGGCTACGCACCGTCCTTTGAGCTGGACGGCCCGGTCTTCGACTCACCCGGCGAACTGAGGCCACGGCACGCCGTGCTGCTCGACCGGCTGCTCGCTCGGCTCGGGCCAGACCTGCGCGCGCTGATCCCCGGGCACGACACCTCGGTGAGGTGGTGGCTGCAGGGCGTTCCGGTGATGACGCCAGACCGCACCTTCCTGGCCGGGCCGGTACCCGGCGCCGACGGGCTGTACGTTATCGCCGGCGACAACGAGATGGGCGTCACCCACGGGCCCGGGCTGGGCAGGCTGATGGCCGACGTGATACACGGCGGCGGGTCGGACTGGGTCGACGCGTCCAGGTACCGGCTCGACCGGTTCGAGCCCGGTGCGTTCCCCGATGAGCAGGCGGTGGCCGCCGCTATGCCGGCCAGGAGGTTAGCCGAGGACCACGCTTCACAGCCGCCGGGCGCGCAGCACGCCGGTCAGCATCGGGAGCGTGAACTCGCCGTCGGAGGTCTCCGGCCTGCTCGCGAGGAATGCGCGGATCCGGCGGAGCGCGGCCTCTCGTTCGTGCTCCGGCATGACCAGCATCCCCGCCTTCGTGGCGAGGGTCGCGATGAGGGAATCTGCGGTGCGGCGCTGCCCGTGCGCGAACTCGGCCTGCTCCTCCGAACCGAACCTGGCGGCCACGCCAGTAATCGGTCGGCATCTTCGACTGGCCGCAGCGCGATCACCGGCATGCGTCCCACCGTACGAGGCTTCAAATCCTCCCGTGTGGCCCGGTTGACGTGGGCCTTGAGACATCCTTACGGGATGACGGCAACCTGCATCGTCCTGAACGGCACGAGCTGTTCCGGCAAGTCGAGCATCGCGGCGGTGTTGCAGGAACGCTGGCCAGGGCCCCTTCAGGTGAGTGGCATAGATACCTTCCTGGGATCACAGAGTGCGCGCTTCTTCGCCAGCGACGGGCGGGTGGTCGCGGGGTTCAGCTGGATCCCGGTCACCGTCGACGGGCAGCCAGCCTTCGATGTGGTACCCGGTCCGCTGGGCCGGGGAATGATCAAGGCGAGCCACGCGTACTGGGCCGCGTGCGCCGAGGCCGGGCTCGATCAGGTCATCGACGATGTATGGCTGGTGCCCGAACAGCCCGCCGGGCTACAGGACGCCCTGGCCGCCGCGAACACGCTGTGGGTGGGGGTGCATTGCCCGCTGGACATCGCTGAGCGGCGGGAACGAGATCGTGGCGACCGTACCGTCGGCACGGCGCGCGGTCAGCACGCTCGGGTGCACACGTTCCGGAGGTACGACGTGGACGTCGACACCTCGGAAACATCGCCCCGGGAATGCGCCGAAGCGATCCTGGCCGTGCTGGAGGCTGGCGGTGGGTGAGTCGCGCCGAATGCAGACGTCGGTCATCGTCGTGGGCGGGGGGCCGGTCGGGCTGGCGCTGGCGGCGGCCCTCGGCCAGGCCGGGACACCGTGCGTCCTGCTGGAACGCATGCGCGAACCCTCCAGAATTCCCAGGGGACAGAACCTGACGGCCCGCAGCTTGGAGCACTTCTACTTCTGGGGTTGCGTGGACGAGATGCGGGCGGCACGCCTGCTGCCGCCGGACTTCCCCATCGGGGGCATCACGGCTTATGAGAGCCTCGCGGGCCGGTATTGGTACGCCCCGGCTGGCCGCGAGGCGGTCAGCGAGTTTTACTACGAGCGGCAGGAACGGCTGCCTCAGTACCTGACCGAATCCGTCCTGCGCAGGAGGATCAAGGCGTTCGGCTCTGTCGTGGCACTGTTCGGGTGGTCGGCCGCCGATATCGACGTGGGCGACAGCGCCGTGACCGTAACAGCGGTCGACGACTCCGGTGATGGGCACTGGGAGATCGAGGGCTCCTACGTCGTCGGGTGCGACGGGGCCCGCTCGCTGGTCCGCGAGCAGGCAGGCATCACCTGCAGCGGGACTGACTTCGATCAGCGAATGGTCTTGGCGGTCTTCCGCTCGCGTGATCTGCACGCGGGCCTGGAGCGCTTCCCGCTGCGGACCACCTACCGCGTCCTGCATCCCGCGCTGGCCGGGTACTGGTGGTTCTTCGGGCGGGTGGACGCCGCCGAGACGTGGTTCTTCCACGCGCCGGTGCCCAAGGACGCGACGGCGGCGAACCTCGATGCCGAGTCCTTGATCGCGCAGGCTGCCGGGTTCCCCGTGGCCTGTACTTTCCAGCATGTCGGCTTCTGGGACCTGCGCGTCGACATCGCCGATACCTACCAGCGCGGCCGCGCCTTCATCGTCGGGGATGCCGCGCACAGCCACCCTCCCTACGGGGCCTACGGCCTCAACACCGGCCTCGAGGATGCGGTCAACCTCGGGTGGAAGCTCTCCGCCGTGCTGGCGAAGTGGGGAGAACCGCCGTTGCTCGACAGCTACACGACCGAGCGGCGCCCGATCTTCGTCGAGACCGGGCAGGCGATCACCGAGGGCATCGCGAGCGACCGTGCTTTTCTTTCCTGCTACAGCCCGGAGCGTGACCGCGGCGAGTTTGAGCGCGCGTGGAACCGCCTGACCGCGGGAGACACCGCGCCGTCCTCCTACGAGCCGCACTACGAGGGGTCTCCCGTCGTGTGGGGGCCCGCGGGGTCAGCATGCAGCACCCACGGTCAGCACACCGTGCAGGCGCGGCCGGGACATCACCTGGCGCCCGTAGCCCTGTCTTCGGGTCGCAACGTCTTCGAGCAGCTGGGACCCGGCTATACCCTGATCGCTCTCACCGACCAGGCGCGGCCAGCGACGGCGTTCCAGACGGCTGCGCGGGCCCTTCGGATACCACTGCGCGTGCTCGCCGACACCTTCGCCGGACCGCGGACCGCCTACGGAAGCCGCTTCATCCTGGTCCGGCCCGACCAGTACGTGGCCTGGACCGGAGACAACCTGCCCGCCGATCCAGCGGCCGTCCTCCGCCGAGTCTCCGGCGGCCAGCGCGCGAACGTGACGGAGCCGATATAACTGGCGATACCGCTGGGTGAAGGGAACTGCCGTGAACCGAATCGTGACGGGCTTTGACGAGAGCGGGAGCCCGGCGATCATCGCACAAGGCGAGCCGCCGACCGTCATCCACGCGGGTAGGTACACGACCACCGAGCTCTGGGTCACCGGTGCCGGTCCGCGGTCAGCCGGTGTCACCGACACCACCACGGGGGAGTGGGCGCTCGAGCCGCCGCCCGGCGGAGCATGCTTCCGGATCGTCGAGATCGCACCTGACCCGCTCGCCGGCGACGAGGCCGGCACCGGCGCCGAGGCGCACTCGGAGTTCCAGGGCGCGCACGCGACCGACACCCTCGACTACGTGACCATCCTGCGCGGCGAGGTGACGCTGATTGTCGGCGGCACCGAGGTGCTGCTGCGCCCCGGCGACTCGGTTGTCCAGCAGCCCGGCGTGCCGCACGACTGGCAGAACCGTTCCCGCGAAAGCGCCACGATGGTCGGCGTCCTGCTCAGCGCGCTGAGCGCCCCTCAGTGAAGGTGCGGGACTAACGCCAAAGGCAGTGCCGGCCACCGTGGTGGCCCGGCACTGTGCTCGATTGAGTGGTTAGGCGGCCCGGCGGCGGACCAGCCAGACGGTCGCGGCGATGAGAAGCGCTGACAGCACGAGCAGCCAGCTGGCCTCGATCCACTGGAACGGCCAGAACCGGGTGACTGGCTGGTAGCTCGTCCACTGCGTGTACCCGTGGTGGGACAGGCACGTCCCGAGTGACCATGACGGCGGGGCGTTGGGGCACCAGTGCTGCTCGATGCTGGCGTTGGTGCCGGACTTCTGCACGCCCTGGAACGCGAACTTGCCGCCCTTGGTGTACCACTGGTCGAGGATCCACGCGAAGCCGGGGATGTTGTTGCTGGTGGTGTGCACGGCTGGCAGGTAGTACTGGCGCAGCCACAGCCCGGGCAGCAGGGCGAGCCCGAGGTAGACGCCTAGGGTGGCGGCCATCGCGGGGACGACGCGGCGGATGAGCATGCCGGCCAGGGCGCCGATCGCGACGGCGACCAGCGTCCAGGCGGCGTACGCGACCCCGCGCAGGTCGAACAGGGCGGGAGCGAGCGGGGTCCCGAACTTCGCGGCGAAGAACGGGGCGAAAAACCACCAGGACAGCACGCTGAGGACTCCGGCCGCGGCGGCCACCACGACCGCGAGCGGCACCAGCTTGCCGAGCGTCCAGCGCCACCGGCCGAAGCCCTGCGTCCAGGCGTACCGGAACGTGCCGGTCTCCAGCTCCCGGGCCAGCACTGGCGCGCCGACAAACGCTCCGAGCAGCGCCGGCGCCAGCGTCAGCAAGATTCCGGCGGTAACCTCAGTCGGCACATATTGGGTGTTGAAGATGCCTGCCGCCTGCCCGCAGACAGACGAGTTTGCGGGATGGCAGGTGACTATGAAGGTCCAGGCCTGGTGTATCCCAAGCCCGGTCCGCCACAGGTAGACCGCCAGCCCGCCGAGGACCACGACCACCCCGGCCAGGGCGAACCGGTGCTGCCGCCAGGTGACCCAGGCCATCCGCCGCCACGGCAGCGGCCGCAGGGCGGCGTCCTGTTCCGGACGGGCTTGCAAAGTCAGCGCGGTCATCGCGACACCTCCGACGGTTCAGCGTGCCGGCCGCGAGCCGGGCCGGGCACGGATGCAGCTACTGACTCGCGCAGGTAGCCCAGGGCGAGCTCTTCCAGGCCGACCGGATGCGCCTCCCAGCCGGGCGGGACCGGGTCGTCCGCGGTGGCCCGGACCAGCAGGTGGGCCTGGGCCTCGGCCCGGCTGACGTGCACCACCGGCCGTTCGGTATATCTATCTGCCTCGGCGGCCGGGCCGGTCAGCACGAGGTGGGAGGCGAGCAGATCATCGACCTCGCCGACTACCTGCACCCGCCCCCGTGACATGAGGATGAGGTAGTCAGCCACCCGCTCGAGCTCGGCCAGCACGTGCGAGGACAGCAGCACCGACACGCCGTCCTCGGCCGTCGCCGTCAGCACCGTGGCCATGAAGTCGTGCCGGGCGATCGGGTCCAGCATCGCCACCGGCTCGTCCAGCACGAGCAGCCGCGGCCGCCGGGCCAGCGCCAGGGTCAGCGCGAGCTGCGCCTGCTGGCCGCCGGACAGCTTGCCCGCCTTCCGCTTCAGCGGGATGCCGAGATCGGCCAGCCGGGCCTTGGCCTGGCCCAGGTCGAAGAACCGGTTCAAGTTGCGGGTCAGGTGCAGCATCTCGGCGACGGACAGGTTTTTGTACATCGGCGTGTCCTGGGCGACGAACGCGATGCCGTCGAGCGCAGCCGGAGACCCGGCGGGTTGCCCGCCGAGCACGGTGACGCTGCCCGCACTGGGTTCCGCCAGGCCGACCGCCAGGTTCAGCAGGGTGGTCTTGCCCGCGCCGTTCGGGCCGACCAGCGCGGCCACGTGCCCGGCGGGGATCGCTAGCGTGCACTCGCGCAGGGCCCAAGTAGTCCCGTAACACTTGCCTAGGTCGTCGGTCTCGATGACGAGTTTCGTGTTCATGCGACGCCCTCCGTCTCATCGCTTGCCGCGGCACGATCAGCATGATCGGCGCGGCGCTTATAGAAATCCCGCAGCGCGCTGGTGAACAGCGCGACCACCCCGTCTTCGTCTAGGCCCGCCGCGTCGGCGACGTCCAGCCAGCCGAGCAGGGCCTTGCGCAGCCCGGCGAGCTCGGTGAAAGCGACCTGGCTCAGCCCGGCCTGGATGAACGTGCCCTGGCCGGGCCGGCCGGCGGCCAGGCCCTTGGCCTCCAGGTCGCGGTAGGCCTTCAGCACCGTGTTCGGGTTGATCGCCAGCGAGGCGACCACGTCCCTGACCTTCGGCAGCTGGTCGCCTGGCTCGAGGTAACCCAGCCGCAGCGCGTGCTCGACCTGCTGGACGAGCTGCAAGTAGGTCGGCACGCCCGAGGATGGATCCAGCCGGAACTCGATCCGCGACGCCGACCGGGGCGGCGGCGCAGTCACCTCGCCCGCGCCCGGCGGGGACGCTTCGGTTGCCCGCGCCGGGTCGCTGTCCCCTTTATCTATAGTCATAGTACAAGGATACAGACGGCGGTACCGGTGTCAAGAAGGCGAGTTGAGCATGGGAACGCCCCGACGTTCTCCGACACCAAGGTCGAGATCGAGCCGGCGTAGGGGCGCATAAACCAGGCCGCAGCATAGGCCGGACCGCGACGATTGCCGGGCCCCCCGCTGGTCTATATCCGTAGGCCGCGATCCAAGGGAGAGGTTCATCATGAGTGATCTGTCAGATAGGACCACCGTCGTCGTGGGCGCCAGCCGGGGCCTGGGGCGCGGGATCGCCCGCGCGTTCGCCGAGGCTGGTGCTCCGGTCGTCGCGGTCGCGCGGAGCGCCGCGGCCCTGGCCGAGCTGGCCGCCACCAGCGCGAACATCCGGACCGAGGTCGCAGATGCCGCCGACCCGGCGGTGTCGTGGAGCGTGCTGGACCAGTACGAACCGGAGGTTCTCGTCGTGGTCGCCGGGGCCAACCCGGTGAGCCGTCCGATCCAGTACCACACCTGGGAGACGTTCTCCGTCCACTGGCACGCCGACGTCAAGATCGCGTTCACCTGGGTGCGTGACGCGCTGCTGAAGCCTCTGCGGCCGGGCAGCCGGGTGGTGATCATAAGCAGCGGAGCTGCCATCAACGGGTCACCGGCCAGCGGGGGATACGCCGGGTCGAAGGCCACCCAGCGGTTCATCGCTGAATACGCCCAGGAAGAGTCGCGCCGGGCCGGACTGGACATTACCGTCACGGCGGTGATGCCGAGGATGACCCCGTTCGGGGACGTGGGCAAGGAGGGGATCCGGGCGTACGCAGCTCGCAGCGGCCAGACCGAGGAGGAGTTCGTAAAGCAGATGGGGAAGCTGCTGACCCCGGAGACAGCCGGGTCCGCGCTGGTGGACCTGGTCCTGGCAGAGCCCGCGACTATAGCTCCCGGATACCTGCTGACCGGCGCTGGGCTGCAGAAGCTGCCGTGACCGATGGTCCGCGCCCGGACTAATCCCGGCCAGCGCTTCTGCATCTTCGGCCTGCGCGCAAGGACTCGCGGATGTGACCGAGTACGTGAACTGACTCATAGCGAATGCGCTTCCGCCGCGAGGGTGCCACGGCCGAGCCTGTCGCGTTCGGATCGCACCGTAAGCCAGAGGCCGATTTCATCCCGTTTTTGCTTGGCGACACGATCCCGATCAGGCCACATAGCGCAGCTTGAGTTCGTCGGTGTGGCCGGACCAGCTCAGGTGGAGTGTCCAGCAGCCGGGCGTCGGCAGGTCGATGATCGACGGTCCTGGCCCGCCCGGCACGGACACGGTCGCGGTGCGCGTGCTGCCTGCGAGCGTGGCCGTGATGACCAGCGGATCCGGTGCGGTGAACGGAATCTTGGACACCCAGAGGATCTTGTTACTCCTGTCTTGCAGCGCAGGGGCGTGCAGCGCGTCGCGGTCAGCCCACAAGATCGCCACGATGTTGCCTGCCTCGCCCATCACATGCGGCATGGCCTGATCCGGCGGGGTGAACCCGGATCGCGCCCAGACCGGCAGCGGGCTGACCGCCGGCTGCCCGGCACACCCGTCCGAGGCGGCCCCACCTGCCTGAGCTGTGCCCGCCCGGGCTGCGCTCGCCTGCGCCGCCGGCGGCTCAGGGCGCGCCGACGAGCGAGCGGTACTGGTGCATGCCGCCACGAGCAAGGCTGCCGCTGCCAGCGGCACGACAACCACGCCGTGTCTCATATCCCGACGGTACGCTCGCGGGCGAGCTTGGCATACCCAGCAGTCCGGGCCTGTGCTGACGATGATTGACCCGGCCGGGTGAGCCTTCATCCTGCGATTTCGGGGCTTCGCCACGCTCCAAGCCGACAAGCCGTACTTGATCAGGACCTATGCCCTGAGACCCCCAAGATCAGGATGAAAACACTCAGTGAGTGATTGTGCCGAATGTCACATCGGGCGACCAGATTGACTGCCAGGCGATTCCCTGTCCCGGATCGGTCGCCGAGACGATGTGATTGTCGCCCTCGTAAACGGCCACGTGATAGACGTAGCTGTTGGGGTCGGAATCTACGTGGAAGAACACCAGATCCCCGCCCCATGCCGCGCTCTTGCTCTCGCGGCGGAAACGCAAGAACTGATCCTCAGCGGTCCGCGGGATGGACCGGCCGAAATGATGGTACACGTACCGGGCGAGCCCGCTGCAGTCAAAGCCTGAGCTGGGAGAAGTCCCGCCGTAGGCGTAGGGGACTCGCCCGATGAACCGCTCTGCATATGCAGCTGCCCTTTGGTTGAACGACTGCGCGTGAGCGCTCGCCGTTCCCGGAGCAAACGCTAGAGCTGCTGCCATCGTTCCGGCGATGGTGCCTATCTTATGTCGGACGTGCACCGTCAAGCCTCCTTAGGGATTCCGGGTCTGACCGAATGCATCGGGCGCCTTACGCCAATGCCGGCGGATCTCTTCATCGGTCGCGGCCACGCGCGACTGATCCGCATAACGCAGGGCGAGCGTTTATTAACGCTACGAAATTGGTCCCTGGCGCTGGATCATCATGCAAGCATCATCGCCGGAAAGTCCAGCAAATCCAGAAAATGTCCCAGTTTATGGAACATTTCACGTCGCAAATCTTTCAATGGTTGACAGTTTTCACATGAGTATCACGAATTGGCATCATATACATTACGTTTTGTGATTTTGCGCACAGCTCACGGCTGGGGCTAGGCGAGCATCCCCGCCAGCATGGCCTGCAGCAACCGGGTGACGCGCGGTTCGACGTCGACGACCGCGTGGGCGAGCCGAGGGTCGCTCCGGTAGAGCGCGGCGACCTCGGGTCCGGGCGTGGCCATCTGCCAGAACGCGCCGGACATCGCGGTCGCCGCGGCGATGAGGTCGACGCCGTCGCGCTCGGTCAGTGCGGGCAGCAGGCGCCGTACCACCGTCACGATCGCGCCGACCTCGGCCAGGGTGACGAGCTTGAAGGCGCGCACCGCGTGCAACGAGACGTGGCGCTCCAGGTTGAGCGGCGCCTGTGCCAGCAAGTCGCAGAACAGCCCGCGGGCCGCCAGCGTGCTCGCGAACACGCCCGCCACGGCCGCCGGCGTCGGAGCCTCAAGTTCCTCGAGCCCCGCGCGCAGCGCGGCCGACCACTCGCGCCACCCGTCCGCAGTCAGCCGCAGGAAGATCTCTTCCCGCGTCTCGAAGTACCGCAGCATCGCGGACTTGTGCAGGCCGACCGCCTCGCCGATGTCGGCCAGCGTGATCTGCCGGATGCCGCGCTCGGCCCCCAGCAAACGCGCCGCATCCAGGATCGCTGACTCGCGCTGCTGCTTGGCCGCGGTGCTACGCGCCCGCTGGAAATCCGGAACCGTCATGAGCCCGCAGCATAACAGAACCGAGTTGCGTTATTAACGCAACCATGTTGTACTAATCGACATGAAACAAGTCTGGTTCATCACCGGGTCCTCGCGCGGCTTCGGCCGCGCCCTCGTACGCGCGGCGCTCGAGGCCGGTGACCAGGTCGCCGCGACGGCCCGCCAACCCGAGCAGCTCGCCGACCTCAGCGTCGAGTACGGCGACAGCATCTACCCCATCACCCTGGACGTCACCGACCCCGATGCCGTCGCTGCGGCCCTCGCCGAGGCCCGCGACCGCTTCGGCCGCCTCGACGTGATCGTTAACAACGCCGGCTACGCGAACGTGTCACCCATCGAGACCACTACCGACGCCGACTTCCGCGCCCAGTTCGAGACCAACTTCTGGGGCGTGTACCACGTCTCCAAGGCCGCCATCCCCCTGCTTCGCGAGGAGGGCGGGGGCCTGATCATGCAGTTCTCCTCCGTCGGAGGACGCGTTGGCGGCTCGCCGGGCATCGCCTCCTACCAGGCGGCCAAGTTCGCCATCGACGGCTTCAGCCGTGTGCTGCAGGCCGAGACCGCGCCGTTCGGCATCAGGGTGGTCGTCGTCGAGCCGAGCGGCTTCAAGACCGACTGGGCGGGCTCCTCGATGATCATCCGCGACATTCCGGAGGCATACGCCCAGACCGTCGGCGCGGTCAACACGCGCCTGCGCCAGAACCCCGACGGCCCCGCGGGCGACCCCGTACGCGCGGCCGAGATCCTCGTCCAGGTGGCCAAACGCCGCGACATCCCCTACCACCTGCCTCTCGGGGTGACCGCCGCCGAATGGTCAATCCGGCACGACGCGCAACTCTTGGCGGAGGACCGCAAGTGGCGCGCCGTCAGCCGCTCCGCCGACTTCGCCGAGCCCTACCCGGCCCAGTTTCCGCCCGACACGGCCGAGTGAATCAGGACTGGTTCGGCGGCTGCGCCCAGCTATCCGGACGACCCGGATTTCGTTGTGCTGGCTGCCCCTGAGGGCAACGGTTCTGCTTCGTCGACTTCGGCCACCCTTGCGGCTAACCCGCGGGCGGCGAGGCCGGCATCGGCTGGCCCTGGCGGTACATATGCGGCGGCTTGTTGCCCGCGGCCTGCCCGCCGTCGATCGGGAGCACCGTCCCGGTGATAAACGAGGACTGGTCGGAGCACAGCCAGAGCACGGCGCTCGCCACCTCGGCCATGCTGCCCACGCGCCGCATCGGCGTGGATTGCGCGGCCCCGCGCTGGGCCTGCTCGCCCGCGATCTCCAGGTGCCAGGTCAGGATCGGGCCCGGCGCCACCACGTTGACCCGGATGCCCTGGTCGGCGTAGTCGAGCGCGGCGACCTTCGTCAGGCCGATGATCCCGGCCTTGCCCGCGACGTACGCGGCGAGGTTGGCCGTGCCGTTCAGGCCGGCGATGGAGGCCATGTTCACGATCGCGCCGCCGCCGCTGCGCAGCATGGCCGGGATCTGGAACTTCATGCCCAGGAACGTGCCGCGGATGTTGGTCGCGATGCCGAGGTCGAACTCGGTGGGGTCGATGTCCGCGAGCGGGGCGGGCAGGGGGCCGGCAGCGGCGTTGTTGAACGCCGCGTCGAGCCGGCCGAACCGGGACACGGCCAGGTCAACCAGGTGACGCACCGAATCGGCGTCGGTGACGTCAAGCCGGGCGGCCGCGGCCTCGCCACCTGACGACCGGATCCGGTCGGCCACGGCCTCCACCGCGGCCGCATCGCGGGCACCCAGCACCACGGCCGCCCCCGCCGCCGCGAACGCCTCGGCGGTCGCCGCCCCGATACCCTTGCTCGCCCCGGCCACCATGGCCACCCGTCCGCGCATGAACTGCTCATCCATGACGCAACTCCTATCATTAGATATCTAAGAGTACGATATCAAACGATTAGATGTTAATGGAATACGAGTCATGCTCACAAAATCGCTAGCCGGGCGTCCCGTTGCGCTCGCTTCTTCGGGCGAGGCCCTCGAGTTGCCGTGCGTGCACGCCAGGCACCCAGTCGTAGGTGGCCGACGGGCCGATCCGCGGGTCGCCGGGAACGCGGGCGTCACGCAGGGCGTGCACGTACGCGCGGTCCTGGTCGATCCGCGGATGAACCTGATCAGCTCCGCCGGTGGACCCGTGGCCGGGGACCAGCACATCGACGTCGCCCGCCGCGGCCTCGAGCAGCCCCAGCGCGGCGAGGTAGTCCTCGATCGGGTCCGCGGTGTCGTTCAAGTTGAGCATCGGAATCAAGACATCAGAAAGCATGTCGCCGGCGACGAGAACCCCGCGTTCCTCGATCAGCAGCGCCGCATGGCCCGGGGCATGCCCTTGATGCTCGATAATCCGGACGTCAGGGCCATCCCAGGGAATCTGCGCCGTCCCGGCGGGCAGGCCGGTAATGCGGCCGAGCAGGTCCAGCGGTACCTGCCCGGCGATGTCCGGCGGTATCCACGCGGCGATGCGGGCCTGCCAATGCGCGTCCGCCAGCAGATTCCGGGCCGTGGTCGCGCAGCGGGCCGTGCCGTAGCGGGGAGCCGCGCCGAGCCGGGCGTCCCAGAGCAGGTGATCCCAGTGCGGATGCGTCGAGAACCCTGCGACAACGGGCTGGCCTAGCTCGGACAGGTCTTCTGCGATGTCGGCCATTTCGTCGCCAAGCACCCCGGGGTCGATGAGCAGCACGCCGGCCCGGCCGCGCACGACCACGGCGTTGCTCTGGCAGAACTCGCTCTGATGGATCAGCACACCCTCCGCGACCTGCCTCAGCACGGGCGGTTCCCTTCCGCTTGTGGTCTGCCGTCGCGTGCCGAGGCGCCGGCGGACACCAGCCGTCCACGGCGAGAGGGGACCGCTTCGCATCCCCGGCAGCGCCAGTGGCGCATGATTTCTAAGATCATGTATGTCACATTCGACCGACCGTGACACGCGTGACTCATCGTGACAAATCCCGACGTGCTGTTACCGCCGAAAGCGAGCCGGGGCCACGGTGTTTACCGTCCTACGCCGGGTGGGCAAAATCGGCCGTTTTATATAGATAAATGGAGGGTAAATGAGCGGCGTGCCTGCCCGCGCGCTATTTCATACGGCGCCGCGCTGTGTCGAGATCAGGGAACTGCCCACACCGCGGCCTGCGGCCGGTGAGGTCCTTGTCCGCACCGTGTGCTCGGGCATAAGCAGTGGCACCGAACGGCTGGTTTACCGCGGCGAGGTCCCTGCCGAGTTGGCGCTGGACGACACGATCGACGCGCTTGGCGGTGCCTTCTCCTATCCCTTCGCCTATGGGTATGCCTGTGTCGGCGAAGTAGCGGAATCCGGCCAGGCGGTTTTCGCGTTCCATCCGCACCAGGACATATTTGCGGTGGGGGCTGGTGAACTGATCTCGCTGCCTCCTGTCGATCCCGCGTCAGCAACGTTGTTGCCGCTGGTCGAGACGGCGTTGCAGGTGACGCTCGATGCGGGGACCGGATATCGCGACCGGGTCATCGTGCTCGGCGCCGGCGTGCTCGGGCTGCTGACCTGTCTGCTGTTGCAGAGCGCCGGGTGGCGGCCACTGATTGCCGAGCCGCAGGCATGGCGCCGCGCCGTGGCCAGCAGCCTCGGCGTCACCACCGCAGCGCCGGAGGAACTGGTGAAAGAGACGGTTCCGCTGGTCATTGACGCCAGCGGTAACCCGGAGGCACCGGCGATGGCGCTGAACTTGCTTTCCCATGAGGGAACCCTGTTGATCGCGTCGTGGTTCGGCACCAAACCAGTGGTGCTGCCGCTCGGCGGCGCCTTTCACCGGCGGCGTCTGATCATCCGCAGCACTCAGGTCTCCACGGTGCCGGCTCGGCTGTCTGGGACCTGGACGCGGTCTCGGCGCCGCCGGGAGACCGTTGAGCTGCTGTCCGAACTACCGTTGGCACAGCTGTGCACTCACGCCTTCGCCTTCGGCCACGCAGCCGAGGCGTTCCAAGCCGTGGACGAGGGGATACCCGGGTTGATGCATGCCGTTCTTGACTACGACAGGAGTGCTGCCGGTGACCTGTGAGGTCGGGCTGAGCCGAAGCGTCCGTGCTTTCCACATAATGCCGGGACTGCCCGGGCCAGAGGGGCAACTGCATGATCATGACTACCGGATCGAGATCGTGGTGGATCGCGAGCGGCTCGACGACCGGGGCATGGTCTGTGATCTGGATGTACTGGAAGCGGCGCTGGCCGAGCTGACCAGCCGCGTCGAGGGCCGCAACCTGGAGGAGATACGGCCAGCCGGGGCCGAGGCGGTCACCGTCGAGGTGTTCGCCCGCTGGGTGCATGACAGCCTCTCGCCGGTCGTCGCTGCTGCGGGCGGCGAGGCACTGGCCGTGCGGGTGTGGGAAAATCCCGTCGCGTTTGGCGGATACCACGCACGATGCTGACGCGCGGCCTGATTACCCGGGCGACCTAGGCCACGTCGTGCGGCATAGGTACTGTGACGAGGCCAAGGAAGGGAGGCTGAACCGTTCCGCTGACATGTTCGTTCTCGCTGACATGGGAACAGTCGACGCAACAGTGTTGTCATCCTCGCGGGACAGGAATATGACACTGGGCTGGGATAACCCCACGGCAGATCCCACCACTACCATCTTGCTGAGGCACGGCGATACCCAACTATCACCCGAACACCGCTTCAGCGGACGGCGCGACCTCCCGCTTAGCGCCAGCGGAACCCTGCAGGCCCAGGCCGCCGCCCGCCGCCTCGCCAAGGGCGCCCAGATCGACGCCGTGGTCAGCTCGCCATTGCAGCGCGCCGTCGAAACCGCCGCCATTGCGGTCGCCGAACTTGGCCTGACCGCAGTCATCGACGATGATCTCCGTGAAACCGACTTCGGTGACTGGGATGGCTTCACCCTGGCGGAAGTCCAGCAGCGATGGCCCGCGGCCGCGGAAGCCTGGCGGCGCGACCCCGAACAGGCACCGCCAGGCGGGGAGAGCTTCGCGGACACCGCCCACCGGGTAAACCGGGCCTGTGACCGGCTGCTGCGGGGCCACGGCGGCCAGACCATCCTGGTGGTAAGTCACGTGACCCCGATAAAGATCCTGCTGTGCCGGGCTCTCGGCGTCCCGCTTGGCACCCTTTACCGGCTGTATCTCGGCTCCGCCTGCATTAACGAGATCCAGTGGCATGACCGCGGATTTGCCGCCGTCCATTGCGTTAACGACACCAGCCACCTTCCCTGACTCACCTGGCCCCGTCTCGAGGCCCGCTCACCGCGGCGTTAGGGTGCTGCGGATCCTTGAGCCGACGCCGCTTGGGACGGGACCGTGCTGAAGGCGTCGAGGAACTGGTTGCGGAAGGCGTCCGATGGCTCGATCGGAGCGGAGGGGCTGGGCAGCAGCCCGTCTTGCCAGCGCCAGGAAGCAATCTGCTTGAACACGGAGGGGTCGCGGGCGATGATCGAGATCGGCACCTCATGGCTGGCCGCGTTGCCGCTGACAGAGGTACCGGGCTGCTCGTCGCCGAGCATGATGAGCACGAGGTTCGGGTCGTTGAGCTCGGTGACCCATGAGGTGAGGGCCTGCAGCGTGTACTGCATCGACTGGCCAAAGGCCTGGCGCTGCTTGCTGGCGCTGCCCAAGACGGAGAGCGGGTTCTCGCCGCGCGCGGGCATCGAGTCGAATATCGAGCCGTTGCCGACCTGGTTCCAGGGCACCATGACCGGCAACGGGGCCCAGGGCGTGTGTGAGGAGACCGTGTTGATCTGGGCCATCACGGGCTTGTGGCCTGGAGCGAGTTCGAGCCGCTGGAACTCGGCCAGGGTGTACTGGTCGGGCATCGGAGCGTAGCTGAAGGTCGGGCCGTGGTAGCCGACGTCGTACCGGTCGTATTGCTGGTCGAAGTGATAGAAGTCTTTGCCGGTCGTCCAGTAGCGATTGTCAGCGGGGGCGTCGTAGACGGTGCGCCAGCCAGCCTTGTCGAAGGCGTCGCTGAGGGTGAACCGCTGGGTGGCAGTGACCTCGTCGTACCGCTGTATGGTGTCGACCCACAGCCCCGACTGAAAGGTGGACTGGCCGAGCCAGCTGATCCCGCCGAAGCCCGGGGCGTTGATCCAGGCACTCTGCGTGGACCAGCCGGCGCGGGCCAGCGAGGCGGTGCTCCGGCGCAGGACGGTATCGACGCCTGCGGAGAAGTCCGTGCCCTGGACGGCGACCTGCCCGTAGCTTTCGATGAAGACGATGATGACATCCTTGCCGCGCAATCCGCTGAGCAGGTCCGAAGCGGGGATGCTGGCTTCAGGGTCGGAGGCGTTTAGGGCCTGCTTGAACTGGCGCTGGTCGACGAGGGCTGACTGGATGCCGCGCACCTGCCCGACGACCAGCCCTGTGGCGCTGGTGGAGGCGACCAGGGACCCCGGGACGAGTTGCAGTGACAGACCGGCGCACAGCGCCCAGACCGCTGCGAGGGCGGCGAGTGGGCGAACCGCGGCCCGGCGATGCCGGGCGGCCACGGCGGTGATGTGAATCGCTGCAGCGATGATCGCGCCGATGACCAGGATGAGACCGAGCCAGACTACGACGATCACAATGTCCGTCTTCGTGGTGCCGATCGTGGCGCGCACCACGCTGATGGCCGGGGAGATGTCGCCCCAGTCGAGTACCGGGTTGAACGCCCGATCGATCTCTGCGTAGAACGCCATGTTGAGGATCTTGAGGAAAAAGAGCAGGCCGACCAGGAGTCCAGCGACCGCGGCCACGATCCGGCGCGGCCAGGCCGGCAGCACAAGCGCGACAGCAAGTAGGGCCAGCCCTTCCACGGGGATGCGAACAAAGGCGGCCGGGGTGAGCTGGTAGACACGGTCGGGCGCCACCAGAACAGCCCACACGATCACGACCGAAACCACCATGATGGCCAGCCGCAGTGCCCGGCGGAGGCGCGGGCCGGCGCCGGTCCGGTACAGCCAGATCACGTCGCGGCCGAACGACTCGACCAGGAGCAGCAGTGCGGCGGCGACCGCGATCATTCCGGTACGGCGGTCGAACACTCCGGTACGGCGGTCGAGCACTCCGGATGCGGCGACGGTGAGCACGATGCCCTGGACCGCGGCCACGACCTTGCGCCAGTACCGGGGCGGCAACGGCGCGGCCAGCCACGGGATCAGCCAGCCCGCTAGCAGCAGCGCGTAGCGAGCGGCGCCGATGGCCAGCACCCAGTCGCCGTAGTCCCGGGACACGGCGATGCTGAGCAGCAGGATGAGGAAGGCGTCGACCTCGCCGTCGATGCGGGCGCCGAGCGGGGTGGCGGTGCCGGTTCTGCGCGCCACCTGCCCGTCCACCGCGTCGAGGGCCAGCGCGACGCTGGACAGGGTGACCAGCGCCGTGATCGATACCGGTCGACCGAACGAGTCGGCAACTAGGCCCGCGACCCCGGCGATCACCAGCGCCCGGGTCAGGGTGACCCAGTCCGCCGGGAGTATCGCTGGCCGGTCGCTGCGCATGCGGGCGGTGGCCAGCAGCGCGGTCGCCGCCGAACCGGTGGCCAGCCCGGCGATCCAGCCGGCGACGCCGAGACCAGCCGTGGCGGACACCACGCCGAGCAGGGCCGAGGTCGCGAGCATCCCCAAGATCGCCGCGAGCCGGATCGTAGGCAGCGCGCCTTTGCCCGCGAGCCGGACCGTGGCAAGCGCGCCTTTGTCGGCGAGCCGAATCGTAGGCGGCGCGCCTTCGTCCGTGGGAGGCGCGCCTTCGTCCGCAGGCCGAATAGTGCGCACCGCGCCTCCCGCTCCGTGGCCATCTGCCGTCAACCCTCACAGGGACAACGGGTCCGTGATCATGCTGGTTCACCGGCCGGCCGCGGGCCTGCTATGCCGCAACAGCCGGACGGTGAACTAATTGTCTAGCCTGCGCGTGTAACCGGTGTGGCGTTCCTGCACTCGGTTCCGGCCGGGATCGGTCCGGCCGTCCGTCGCTTCGGCCCGGCGTTGCTGCGTGTGGCCGCCGGCGTCGCCGTGCTGTGGTTTCTCGTGCGGCAGGTGGGCGCGGCGCCGTTCGGGGACGGGGTGCGCGCGGTCACCTGGCCGGCGGTCGTGGCCGCCGTCACGCTCACTGTCTTGACCACGGCGTGTTCGGCTTGGCGGTGGCGGGTCGTCGCCCGGGCCCTCGGCGTCGACATTGGCCTGCCCGCCGCGGTCTGTGCCTACTACCGTTCTCTGTTCCTCAACTCCGTCCTCCCCGGCGGGGTTCTCGGCGACGTGCACCGGGCGGTTACGCACGGCCGGCGCGCTGGAGACGTCGCGCGGGGGGTGCGCGCGGTGGCGTGGGAGCGGCTGTGGGGTCAGGTCATCCAGGGCGCGGTGACCGCCGTCGTGCTGCTGACCCTGCCCTCGCCGGTCCGGCCCGCGCTGCCGTACATTCTGGCGGGTGTCGCGGCCGCAGCCGGGTGTGCTGCGCTGATCGTGCGTGGCGCCGCTCGTCGCGGCGGGTCGCGGCTGGCCCGCGCCGCCCGGGCCGTTTCCGCTGACCTGCGTCACGGCCTGCTGGCCCCAGGCGTGTGGCCGCGGCTCACACTGGCCTCGCTGCTGGTCTGCGCGGGGCACACGGCCACGTTCGTCATCGCGGCCCGGGTCGCCGGCTGCACCGCACCCCTCGGCGAACTTGTCGCGCTGCTGATGGTGGTCCAGACTGCAGTGGTGATCCCCTTGAGTATCGGCGGGTGGGGGCTACGGGAGGGTGCTGCCGCCTGGGCCTTCGCCGCAGCCGGGCTCGGTGCGGCTAACGGGGTCAAGGTCGCCACCCTCTATGCGGTGCTCATGCTGATCGCCGTTGCCCCGGGCGCGGGACTGCTGCTGGGGGACGCCATCCGCCGGCGCCGTCGCGGCTCTGGACACTCGGGCGAGTCGAGCGGACCTGATCCGGCGCCGCGGACGATGGAGGCCGTTCGTGGCTTACCGGCCGTACCCGGTGACCGGCCGCGGCGCGGCGCTGACGGGGCGCTCGACCGGGTACGAGGCCAAACGGCTCGTCCCGTGACCGGGGCGGTCCAGGCCGCAGTGATCCGCCGGCGTGTTCGTATCCCGCTGCGTTTGGCTGATGACTACTCAACCACCGCCACGGTCGTCAGCTTCACCGGCCTGACCGACGCGCAGCAGCACGTGGCCCTCGAACTCGGACGGCCCGCCGCGGCCCGGGTACCGCTGGTGCGCCTGCACAGTGAATGCCTCACCGGTGACGTGTTCGGCAGCCAGCGCTGCGACTGCGGACCGCAACTGCGCGAAGCGGTCGAGCGGATCACCATACACGGCGGGTACGTGCTGTACCTGCGCCAGGAAGGGCGCGGCATCGGACTGTATGACAAACTCGACGCCTACGCGCTGCAAGATCGTGGCCTGGATACGTACGACGCGAATCTCGCGCTCGGCCACCGGGCCGACGAGCGCGACTACACCAGCGCAGCCCAGATGCTGTACGCGCTGGGCGCCAAGCGCATCGCGCTGCTGAGCAACAACCCGGACAAGGGCGCTCAGCTGGCCCGCCTGGGCATCTCGATCGTCAGGCAGGTCCCCACCGCCTTGCACCTAACCGGGACCAACGCCGCCTACCTGGCCACCAAGGCCGCGCGCGGAGGGCATGACCTGCTTTCGCGAAGTCTTGAACGCGCCGCCGAGCCGCACCCGAACGCCGGTCCGATCGTCGGCCCGGTACACCTCGGGACCGCGGACTGATGATAGACACCCGCGAACGCCCGCCGTCTACCAACGCGCCAGAGCGGTGACTCGAATCCGGCCAGCCGTCTGGCTCGTGGCCGCGGTCGTACTGTTCCTGCTGGCCGTGGCTGGTTATGTCCTGCTGGTCCACGCGTCCCCGCAGTACTACTGGACGCAGATCGACACGGGCGTCTACCGGGACGGCGGCATCGCGGTGCGGAACCAGCCGGCGATGCTTTACGTGCTGGAGCTCGGCCCGGCGAAGCTGCCGTTCACCTACACGCCGTTCGCCGCGCTCCTGTTCGCTGCGGGGAGCGGTGCGTCGTTCGCGACCTGGCAGGTCGGGCTGACGGTGCTCACGATCGGGCTGCTGCCGGTGGTGGCGTACCTTTCCCTGGGATTCGCCGGGCGGCCCGCCGGCCTGGCCAGGGCGGCGGCGGCGTTTGCGATCGCCGCGGTGGGCCTCTGGCTCGAACCGGTTGCGATGACACTGTTCTACGGGCAGATCAACCTCCTGCTGCTGGCCCTGGTGGTAGGTGATCTCGCGCTGCCGGACCGCATCAAGGGCAAAGGCATCGGAATCGGGCTGGCGGCGGGGATCAAGCTCACGCCGTTGATCTTCATTCCGTACCTGCTGTTCACGCGGCGAGTAAGGGCCGCGGCGGTCAGCACGCTGACCTTCGCGATCACGGCAGGGCTTGGGTTCGCCCTGCTGCCACACGCCTCCGCGGTCTACTGGGGCGGGCAGATCACCCGGCCGGGCAGGAGAGCCTTCCACCTGGACAACCAGTCCCTTAACGGCGTCATACTGCGCCTTACCCACGCCGAGCCCGACGCGCACGCGTACTGGCTGGCCGCGGCGATCGTCGTCGGCATCGCCGGGCTCGCCACCGCGATACTGGCGAGCCGGCGTGGCCACGAGCTACTCGGCCTGGTGGCCTGCGCCGCGACCGGCCTCCTGGTGTCCCCGGTCACCTGGTCGCACCACTACGTTTACGTGGTACCGGCACTTGTCCTCGCCGCGTACGGGCCACGGCGCCTCGGCTATCGGATCCTCGGCGCCGCCGTGGTGGTGGGCTTGTTTGGCTGGTGGCCCTTGCCTATTGGCAACCAGGGCGGCTACGACCCCAAGGCCGGGCTGCTGCCGCGCGGATGGCTGCTTCTCGCGCCGAACCGGGGCAACAACCCGGCGGCGGTCGAGTTCACCTGGCGTGGGCTGGAATTGATCGTCGGCAACTACTACGTGCTCACCCTGCTCGCGTTTATCGCGGCTACCGCTTGCGCCCAGCGGTGGGGCGCTAGCCGGGCGAGCGGCCCACGAAATCAAGCTGGTGGGCGATGTAGACCAGCTCACCCGCATCCAGTCGCCGACCGAGCAGGGCCACCCAGTAGTCCACGTCCTCCTGTCTCACCCAATCCGGGTGAGAATGCAACGCGTTCTGGATCGTGCTAAGGATGCTGCGCAGGAAGTAAGCCTCATCGCCCGGATAGTTCCCATCGAGGTCGGCGCTTACGATCCAGTCCGACGACCCGGCCGCCAGCGCCGGCGCTCCCGCATCCCGCAGATAGCCGAACAGGCGGCGCCCCGTTCGGCTCTCCCCGGCCGGCCGGCCGTAGCGCTGGCGCTCATCCATGTCGCAGTGGTAGGCCAGCATGACCTCGTCGTCGAAGGGGTGGGGGGGCTCGAAGATGGTCTCGCCGTCGTAATTGATGGTGAACCAGTACACGCCGCCGGGGACGAGCAACCGCAACAATCCGGGCAGGGTGCTCGGCACGTCCACCAGGTCCAGGACAGCGTTGGCGATCAGCACATCGGCCCGCGCCCCGTGATCGGCCTCCACGTACTCGCCGAGCTCCGCGTGCACCAGGCGCACCCGCAGATCACCCACCTGCAGTCCATCCGGCAGCAGTTCGGTGCGCAGGCCCCGCGCGGCCGCCCAATCGCCCAGCCACTGGCGAGAACCATCCAGCAGCTGCCGGTCCGCATCCAGCAGGACGTACTCCCCGGCTTCGACCACGCCCCAGTCCATCAGGCGGGCCACCATCGTCCCCAGGCCGGCGCCGACCTCTAGCACCCGCGGCGCACCCGCGGGCATCAGGCGGCGCAACTCGGCCAGCACATGCCGGTTGAGCGCCCGGTCATCCACGGTCGTCTTCGCGGCCAGGTAGCGGGCATAGTCGAACGTCATCGGAGCCTCATCGGAGCAAGTCATCGCTTCTCGGCCACCATCGCGAACTTGCGTACCCGCCCGCTGCCGAGCCAGTCACTCCACAGCTGATGGGCCGTGATCAGCTCGGCGGTGGCCTGTGTCCCGATCTGGCCCGCGATCTGAGGCGCATCGGCTCGGTAACAGCGAAGCAGCGCCGTCGCTATCGCGTGATGGTCGGAGCTGTAGTCCTGACGCCAGGTCACGGTGAACCCCCTGTTGTGCAGCACGCCCGTCAACTCCGCCAGCTCGATAGGCCAGACCGTATCGGCTGCAGGCATCCGCGCCCGCTCCTGCTGGGTGAGCGGCAGGCCTTCCTCGACCGTGAAGGCGAAACGCCCGCCCGGCTCCAGCACGCGCGCCACCTCACCCATCAAGGCCTCCTTGTCGGGGAAGGCCAGCATCGTCTCCAGCAGGAATACCACCTCGAAGCGGCCCTCGGGCAGAGGCGGGAGGTGAGCTTGCTCGAAGCGGCAGGGAAGATTCCCGGCCAGCTGCCGGGCGGTGGCCAGCGCGCTGGCGGAGTGATCGACACCCAGGTAATGGCATCCCGACTCCGCCGTGATCATCCGGCCGGGGCCGGCCACCCCGCAGCACAGGTCCAGCAACGAGACGCCGGGGCCGACCCGGGCCTGGTGAGCCAGCCTCCGGATCTCGGCCGCCCGCATGAAGCTCTCCTGGCCTACATACTCGCCCGCGGGGTAGGCGGTGGCCTGGGCCCGCTCCAGCGCCGTCGAGGATGGTGCTCGTTGATCCTGGCTCAAGTCAGATCCCGCGGGTGTCCGAAACGGCGGGTGCCACTCGGCCCGGCAGAGCTACCTGCCGTGCGGCGCCCAGGTCGAGCGGAGGCCGGTCGTGTCGGGTCGAACCACGTCCACCGCTTCCACGTACTACCTTGTGTCATGTTTGACGTATTGGTGGCGGGTGTGGTTCAGGTCGGCCACAGGGGGAGGCTGGCTCGGTGCGACAGGGGCTCTGGAGGGCCGGGACATCGTGCGGGTCCATGTAGTAGTCCCCGAGGGGTTCGACGATCCCGGCCAGCCTACCGGCGGCAACATCTATGACCAACGGGTCTGCGCCGGACTGGCTCAGGTCGGCTTCCAGGTGCTGATCGCGACCGTCGCCGCGCCGTGGCCGGTACCCGGTTCGGGCGCCCGCGCCGACCTGGCCCGTATCGTTTCCGCCATCCCCGACGGTGAGACCGTCCTGATCGACGGGCTCATCGCCTCGCCGACCGCCGCGCAGCTGCTGCCCCACACCGGGCGGATGCGAATGACGGTGCTGCTGCACATGCCACTGGCCACCGACCTCGACACGCATCATGATGCCAGCGCGGAGCGCTCCGAACGGGTCATGCTCCGCGCGGCCACCAGCGTGGTCGTCACCAGCGAATGGACCCGCCAGCAGGTCATGACCCGATACGCGATCCCGGCCTGCCGGGTACACGTCGCCCAGCCGGGCGTCGATCGGGTCGATGCCCCGGCCCGGCCCGTCCGCGGCCACCTGATCTGCGTCGGAGTCCTGGGCCGCCACAAGGGGCAGGATGTCCTCGTCGAGGCACTCGCCGAACTCGCCGACCAGGACTGGCATTGCGTGCTGGCCGGATCGCTCGACCGCGACCCGGATTTCGTCGAACAATTGCAGACCCGCATCACGCGCCTCGGCTACGGCCACCGCGTCCGGCTCAGCGGCGTCCTGACCGGGGCGGCGCTCAGCCACGCGTATTCCACCGCCGACCTGCTCGTCGCGCCGTCCCGCTCGGAGACTTACGGCATGACCGTCACCGAAGCGCTCGCCCACGGCCTGCCCGTCATAGCTGCCGCCGTCGGCGGGCTGCCCGAAGCGCTCGGCTCCGCCGCCGATGGCACCCGCCCCGGTCAACTGATCCCTCCCGGCGATCCGGCTGCCCTCGCCGCCGCGCTCAGAGACTGGCTGGGCGACGAGCGCCACCGGCACCGGCTACGGGCCGCCGCACGGCAGCGGCGGTCGACCCTGCGCGGCTGGGAACAGACCACACAAGAGATAGCGAACGCGCTTACCGCCCATGGGGAAAGTAAGCCTGGGCCGCCCGTAGCGAACAACCACCCTGGACAGACCAGCGGCCGGGCTTGGACCGCCCGCACCGAGCAGGCTCTCGGGTGAGCCCTTCCGGTGCCAGCAATCAAGATGAAGGAGAACTCCTCCCGATGACATTCAGAACCGAGAGTCGCATCACCATCGCCAGCAGCGTCCATGAGGTATGGGCGTATGTCTGTGACGTCGGACGCTGGCCGGAGTGGGCGCCGACGGTTCTCGAAGGCCGGATCCACGGCGGAGGTTCGCTTCAGCCCGGCTCGCGGGTAGAGCAGCGGGCGAAACTAATGCTCGGGCTGAGTCGCGGCCGGAGCCAGCAGGTGACCGTTGTCGAGGCGCCCCGCTTCGTGGCGTTCGCCGGGCCGATGGGTACTTCCGCGGCGCGCTGGGGAATGGAACTCGAGCCGGCGGACGATAGCCAGACCGACGCCATGATGTGGATTGAGGTCGACCTCGCGGGCATCATGCGCGCCATCCCCGCCCGCATGCTCAAGGGCAGAATCCAGCGCGTAAGCGACATTGAGATGGTGGCGATCAAGGCTGCTGTCGAGTCCGCTGCGCGGGAAGGCGTGGAGTCCTAGATGGGGCAGCGCGGGTCTGCCGCGACGGTGCTGAGATCGAGGAGCACCCCGTGACCCAGACCGACCGTACGCGAGAGCACCTGATCGAGACCTACCGCAAGAAGGCGAAGCGCTACGACATGACCTCCCGGCTCTACCCGGTGCCCGGCTATCCCCAGCGGACGCAACGCCTCCGGGCCATCCACGCGCTCGGCCTTCGCCCGGGTGACAGCGTGGTCGACATGGCATGTGGCACAGGCCTGAACTTTCCGCTGCTCGAAAAGGTGGTCGGTCCCGGCGGCCGGATCGTCGGCGTCGATCTGACCGACGCGATGCTCGCCCGTGCCCAGGATCGGATAGCGGCGAACGGCTGGAGCAACGTCAGCCTCGTGCAAGCCGACGCGGCCGACTTCGACTTCCCAGGCGAGGTCAACGCGATCCTGTCCACCTACGCCATGACGCAGGTGCCCGAGTGCGCACAGGTCATCGCCCACGGCGCCGCGGCCCTTTCCGGAGGCGGACGCTGGGTCGTGCTGGATCTCAAGCTTCCCGGCAACACGCCTGAGTGGCTAGCGAAGTTCGGAACCGCAACTGTCCGGCCCTTCGCCGCCATAGATCAGTGGATCATGCGCCGTCCGTGGGAGGCGATCCGCGCGGCCATGCAGGAAGAACTGGCCGATCTCTCCTGGACCGAGTTGTTCTTCGGAACCGCATTCCTCGCTGCCGGGTCCCGCGCCCTGGAACCTTAGGTGTACGACCGCCACCACGCGGCACCCCTGCGAACGGGACAAGGCGCACCACCGCCGTTCGGGATAAAGGGCTAGCAGCTCATACGGCCCGGGCCGCTGCTTCCCGCGCGGCCGCGGACAAGGCCGTCGCCTCAGCCTCGGCAGCGAGCGGGGCCGGCCGGGTCAGGGCCAGGTAGCCGCCGGACGCGAGCAGGATGAACGGGATCATGCTGTTGGGGTCGGTGCCGAGCCCGCCGAGGAAACCCAGGTCCTCGACTAGCACCCAGTCGGCCAGGCACAGCACGGTGAACCCGGCCAGCGCCGGGCGGATCAGCCACGCGCGGCCGGACAGGAACGCGGCGCCGACGACGCTGAGCGCAAAGACGGCGAACAGGTTGACCGCGAACCCGTGCGCCTCATCGAATGAGCCGAACGCCGCGACCCAGGCGGACAGGAAGCCGGGCTGCGGCGTCTGGGCCATCGACCGGACCATCGCGGCCAGCGTCCCGGGCTGGCCGGACGAGATGCCCTGCCAGTACCCGAGGCTGGGCTGGGCCTGCAGCCCCGCCATCACGGCCAGGAACAGCCCCAGCCCGGCCAGGATCAGCTGGCCGGCCCGCGGCGAGCGCCAGACCCGCGGGGGCAGCGCGATCAGGGCGCCCGCGGCCACGTAGACGAGCACCGCGCCGGGCGCGCCGGTCAGCCAGGTCAGGCCGGGCGCGAAGATCCCGCCGAACGATTCGCCGAACACCCACACGATCAGGCCCCAGCCCACGCCGGCCAGCCCGGCGAGCCGGGACAGGGTGCCACGCGGCGCGGCCAGCAGCCAGACCCCGAGCCCGACCTGGATCCACACCGCGGCGGAGCCCGCCGGGACCGGGTGGCTACTCCAGGTGGCCTGGCCCCAGTGCACCACGTGCTGCACCCAGGGCGGCGACGCCCCCGCGGTCGGCTCGATCACCTGCGAGGGCAGCCCGGCCGGCATATTCGGCTGAGCCTGCAGGATCCCGTCGAGGAGCCACAGCAGGCCGAACCCGATCCGCAGCACCCGCCGCCCGGCGGGCTCGGCCGGGGCGAGAGCCTCATGACCCAGCGCCGAACGCAGGCGCCCCAGGAGCGGCGCCGCGGGCCGCCACGCTCGCAGGCCGACCCAGGCGGCGGCCAGCACGGCGAGGAGGGCCAGCGCGATCAGCCCCTGGTGCAGCAGCGCAGTCATGAATGCCCTGGCCAGCACGTGATCCAGGCGGTCCGCCCCCGAGTTCATCCCGGGCATGGCCACCCGCTACGCGGTGACAGCCTGCTGGCCGTGTCAGCCTCCGGCTCAGACCGACGCAGGTTCGGATGCGGGCTCGGGCGCGGGCACTGTGGCCCGGCGCGCGGGGGTTCCGGGCACGACAGCAGGCGCGGCGTCGGTGCTGGCCAGGTACTGACCCATCGTCCGCTCCGGGCCCCACTTGCGCTTCATCCACAGGTAGCAGACGAACGCCGCCGGACCGAACAGCGCCTGCGACGGTATGAGCAGGTCGAGCTGGGTGTCGACGAAATTGCCAAGGAACGGGATGAACGCGGTGACGAAGGCGCCCATGACCAGGATCAGGGCGTACGCGATCCTGGCTGCCTTCGCGCCGTAGGCCTTGTAGCAGGCGATCAGGAACAGGGAGTAGACCAGCAGGTCGCCCAGGCCGACGCCGTAGTTGTCGATGCCGAACCGCATGCCGAGCAGCGGGTCCAGCGGGTGCGCCAGGTACCCGGCGACGAGCTGGTCGGTCAGCGGGAGGAGCGTGGCGAAGATGATGTCGTAGACGGCGAGCCCGAGGGCGAGCCAGGCCACCAGCTGCAACCGCATCCCGCCCTGCACGTACAGGTTGGACACCGAGATGGCGCCGAGCCCGACCAGGATGGTGAGCTCGGCCCACCACAGCTGCCACCCGGCGGTGGTGCCCATCAGGTGATGGCTGGTCCAGTAGTTAAACCCGATGAGCAGCCCGATCCCCAGCCACGTCCAGCCCGGCCCGAGTACCTGGTGGTAGCCGATATACAGCGCCGAGGCGAACGTGAGGATCAGCAGGCAGGTGATGATCCAGTACGGCAGGTACCCGTACAGGAACGGCAGGACGGAGATGAACAAGAGCAAGATCACGATGTCGCGGCCGTTGAACGTGCCGATCGGCGGCCGCTCGATCCGCACCCGCCGGAAGTACAGCAGCGCGCCGCTGATCACCAGCGTCACGCCGACCACCAGGACGCCGAACTCGGTCAGCGTCTGCTGCAGGAGCGAAATCGGCTCGGTGATGGTGGGCATGTCACGCTCCCACGAGTACTGGCTCGCTGGCGAAGGTGGTCTCGCGCAGGTCGCTCCGGGTCTGGCGCAGTGACGTCGCCTGGTCGTCGTCGACGATCGCCAGGTCCACGTCCAGGCCGCCGAGCGCCTCGGCGAAGTGGCGCCGCGCCGCGGCTTCCCCGAAGCCCGCGATCGCGGCGGCGGGCAGGACGAGCCGGATCTGCCCGTCGTCGGCCGTGGCGCGGTAACGCGCGGGCCAGGGCTGCGCGGGCAGCGCCTCGATGGCGTCGACTAGCTGACGGGGCGTGACGACGTCGCCGTTGCTGAGGTGCAGCAGGTGGTCGGCCTTGCCGAGGATCTGACTGGTGGCGGGGATCCCGGCCAGTTCGCACCCGAGGGGGCCGTCCGGCAGGCAGCGGACGACGTCGCGGGTGTCGAAGCGGAACACCGGCGCGCAGTCGCGGTAAGGGAAGTACGGGGTGATCACGAGCGTGGCGAGCGTCCCGGCCGCGGCGGGCTCGCCGGTCCGCAGGTCGAGCCGTTCGGTCAGGCCGATGTTCACGTCGTGGTGCAGGTGGCGCTGGCTGCAGGCCCGCCCGGTGACCGGGATCACCTCGGTCATGCTGTAGGGGTCCTCAACCAGCGGCACGCCGAACGTCTGGCAGGCCGCCTGGGCCAGGTGCGGGGACAGCACCTCGCCGCCCACCGTGACCCGCCGCAGCCGGAAATCGCCCGGACCCAGGCCGCGGCGCCGCGCGGCATGCACGAGTTCGGCGAGGTAGCTCGGTACGGTCAGGAGCAGCGTGGCCTCGCCGTGGGTGAGGCTATCGAGGGCCTCGTCCGGCGGGAGGATGCCGAGCAGCCGGCACATGGCTCCGGCCAGGCGGCACGAGGTGGCGGCCAGGTGCGTCGACGCGGTCGCGCGGGAACTGACGTTGACCTGCATGACGTCGCCGGGCTTTAGCTCACCCCGCAGAACCGAAGTCAGGGCGCCCAGCGCGGGCCACAGCTCCATCTCGTAGCGGGACAGCCACACCTCCGCGGGGCGGCCGGTCGTGCCGGTGGTGCGGGTAACCAGGCAGGGCGCCACGTCGCTGCAGCGGAAGTCGGCGGACTGCTCCACCAGGTCCTGCTTGGTGGTGACCGGGATCGCCCGCAAGCCTGCGACGTCGAGTTTCGCCGGATCGGCCGCCACGGCGGCGAACCGGCGCGCGTAGAACGGCGACTTGTCCGCGAGCCTGCGAGCGGTCCGGTTCACGCCGCGGTTGGCCCACTCCAGCCGGTCCTCGGCGCTGCCGAGCGGCCCGCCGAGGACCTCCTGGGCCTCCTCGCCGGGCTCGCCGAACTCCGCGATCGTAGCGATCACGTCGTTGACGAGCAGGCCGATGTTTCGCGGGCTGAGTCTGCGGCCCCAGACCATACCCATGGCCATACGGAATTGCCTCACGCCGGTGTCGAGCATCGCGATTCCGTTTCTTGTCGCGGCGCGGGCTGGCGCCGCCCACCGAATGAGCCTCGGGGACCCCGGGGGCGGCGCCAACCCGGCTGGACGAGCCGGCCGGGATCACTCCCGCCGGCGGGTCCGGTTAGAAGGTGGCGGAGCTTGACGCGGCGAACAGAACCGCGCTGAGCGACCCAAGCACGTACTTCGTGTGCTTGACGCTGCTCTTCAGAGCCTTCATGGACTACCTCCTCTCCGCATGCTCGGCGTCCGATCCGGTGGGAATGGCCGTGGTCAAGGGACGACCACGACCCTGAGGGTCATTCCGGGGTGTACCGAACAGGTCAGGTAGAACGTGCCGAGCGTCATCCACGGCCCGGTCGTGTAGGCGGTGTTGGTCTGCATGAGGTGAAAGCCCGTCATCGGAACGCCGCGCTCAGGGCTCTTGATGTGCGTGTCAACGCCGGGCCCGACGACGTGCACCGCGTTGGAGTCATTAACTAGAGTGAGCCGCTCGCCGCGGTGGAGGGTCACCGAGTCGTGGGCGAAGTCCCTGGTGACCATGCCGACGTCCATCGCGGCAATCGGCTTGGGCGCGGCAATGAGGCGGGGGACCAGAAAGCCCGCCAACAGGCCGGGAATGACCAGGAGCACACGTGGGACCGAAAGGAACCGGCGTTCTGACATTTGTCAGGCTCCTCCGCCTCGGCCTCGGCTGCGGACCCATCACTGCGAAACTACGTCGCGGCGCTCAGAACAAATATCGGCAATCCGTAAAGATAACGTAATGTGATGGCAAAATCACTAATCTGACGCAATTGCCCCGGGCTCAGGCCCCCGGCTGGCACGCCGGGCACCAGAATGTGACCCGGTCCTGCTGGCCCTCGGATCGGATGAGCGTGCCGCAACGCCGGCACGGACGGCCGCGCCTGCCATACACCCAGGTCTCCTCGCCCCGGCGCGAGCTGCCGGTCGTGACCTGGCCCAGCCGCTCCTTGTTCGCGTCGAGCAGCCGACGGGCCAGCTCGGCCACCGCGGCAATATCGGGGACCTCGCCGACGGCACGCCACGGGTTGACGCCGCGCAGGAACAGGACTTCGGCCTTATAGATATTGCCGATACCCGCCAGGTTCCGCTGATCGAGCAGGGCCTCGCCGATGGGCCGGTCAGGCTCGGCGGCTAGCCTGCGCACCGCCTCGTCGCAGTCCCAGTCCGGGCCGAGCAGATCTGGGCCCAGGTGCCCGGTGATCTGGTCCTCGTGGCTGGTCCGGAGCAGCTCGACGACGCCGAGCTGGTACCCGATGGCCCGCCACGCCTCGTTGGCCAGCACCAGCCTGATCCGATGGCTCTCCGCCATTCGCTCGGCCGCCGGCCGGACCCGCCAGCTGCCGTCCATGCGCAGGTGCGTGTGCACCGTGAAGCCGCCGCTGGTCCGGGTGAGCAGGTGCTTGCCGCGGGAGACGGTCTCGGTCACCACGTCCCCGCTCAGGTCGGCGGTGGCCAGCCGCGGGACGCGGAAATCACTCCGGGTCAGCGGCCGACCGGCCAGCGCCTCGTGCAGGCGCCGAGCCGTGTACCAGACCACATCGCCCTCGGGCATGGACCTAGTCTGCCCGCGGGCCGAGCGCGGGGGTTAGCCGCGGCCGTTCGCCCTGGGGTCGTACGAACCCCGGTAGCCGTTGCCCGCCGGGTACGCCGGGCGGGCGCCCGTGCCGCCGCCGTTGACGCCGGAGCGTCCCTGCGCCGCGTTGCCCAGTGTGCCCCGCGTACCGTTCGGCTGCCTGGGATCGTCTGCCGGGCTGGCCGGATACCCGTATCCGTAGGTCTCGCCGTAGGGCGGCGTGCTGGTCGACGGGGCCGGATCGCCGTAGGGGCGTTCCGGGTACGGATGCCCGTTGGTGCTGCCGTAGGGATCGGCGGTTCCCGCCCCCCGGACCGATTCGGGCCGCCCGCCCGACCAGTAAGGGTCGGACCTGAACTGGTCATAGCGACCCGTGTCGGAGCGACCGCCGTCGGACCGGTATTCGGGGGCGCGCCCGTTGCCGTTGCCGTTCAGGCTGGCCGGACCGCTCGGGCCACCGCCCGCGGGCAGCTCGTACTGGCGGAACGGAGGCACCCCGCCGGGGTACCCTCCGGTGGCCGCCTGGGTGTCGGCGAGGCTGAAGCTCTGCGTGTCCTGGGCGACCGTAGCCTCGTACTGCTCCCTGGTCAGGTCCCTGTCCCTGTCCCTGGACCGGCGCGGCGACTGGGACCGGCCGTCGACCGCCCCGGGCGGCCTGAGGGCGTAGGCCGCGCTGGTCAGCGGGTCCTCGCCCGCGCCGGCGCCCGGGCCGACGTCGGCACCGTTGGCGTGGCGCGCGCGCCCGCGCGGGGCGGCCGGCATCCCGCCGCGCATCCCCTGGCCCATGACCGGGGCGGGCTGGGTCGCCGGCTGGTAGGACTGCGCCGAGGCCTGATAAGGCTGGGTGCCCGGCTGGTAAGACCGCGTGACCACGGGCACCGGCTGGGTGCCCTGGATTGGCTGGGGACCGGTAGGGATCGGCTGGGGACCGGTCGGGATCGGCTGAGGGCCGGTGGGGATTGGCTGGGAACCCGTCTGGATCCGCTGCGGGCCGGTCTGGATCGGCTGGCTTGCGGTGCGGTCCGCGGGCCCAGGCCGGCCAGCGGGCGACGCATACGAAGGCGCATAAGCACCCGAACCCGCGCGCCCGTTCGGCAGGGGAGCGGCGTCCGGCAGCCGCCGCCTGGAGCCCGGATCCGCCTGGGCGGCGGTCCGCGCGGTGGTCGCCAGCGGCTTGTCCGACGCCATGTCGTCCCAGAACTGCTCGTCGGTCACGCCGCCGAAGGACTCGCTCGGCCACATCTCCTCGTCGACCTCAGCGCCCTTACGGAAGCCCACCCGCCGCCGGCCACGCGTCGACCTGATCGCGTCCTCGGCCTCATCGGCTTCCCGGTCGGGTCGCTCCGCGGGCCTCGGCCGTGCGCCTGCGTCGGTCCTGGCACCGACGGCCCGCAGGCCGACCGGCGCCGTGTGACCAGCGACATCGTCGCGGTGGCCCCGGTGGCCCATGGCGAGATGCCCGGCGCCCGCGTGGCGCCTGGGCGGTCCTTCGAAGTCGGCGTCGGGATCTGGCCTGGTCCGCCCCGCGGCCGGGCCGCTGCGGGGCAGATGAGCCGAGGTCCTGCTCCGCGCCGGGGCCAGGTCGCTCCCGGTCCGGCCCGATCCGGCGGTCCGCGCGCGGGAACTGCCGTTGCCCGGGCGGACGCTGAAGTAGAAAGCCGCCGCGATGCCTGCAAGTCCCGCGATGGCCAGTCCTGCGACCAGAATCATGGTCTCCATCCAGAACGCCGGGGCCTCGTGGGGGGCGCTAGCCAGGCGCACGCGGCCAATGACGCGAGCCTTTCCCCGTAGTCGCGAGCGCCCTGAACCCGCTTGATCACCGATTCTGACTCACGAGCGGGGAGCGTGTCACACGATTGCAAAAGTTCTGTAGAGAGCTGGTTACGAAATGTGTCAGCCCGATCACGGATACCCGGTAACCACTTTTCGCCCGCGCCCGATTGTGGCGGCCGCGATCGCGGTCCATACCTCCTGCAGGGGCGCGCCGGCGGGCAGGTCAATCTCGGTACTTAGCGCATAAATCGTGAATCGGTACATGTGAGAATGGCCGGCCGGGCACGGGGCGTTGTAGGGCTGGGCGTTCGCGCTGTTCAGCGCCTGACGTGCCCCGGTCGGGAGCATTCCTTCCTGGATGTCGGTAGTACCCGGTCCAATGTGGAACACAAGCCAGTAAATAAAGGGCGTGATCGGTGCAGAAGAGTCGTCAACCACTAGCGCGAAGCTCTTGGTGCCGGGTGGTGCTCCTGACCAGTTGATCGGAGGATTGATGCCTGCGCCGTGGCAGGTATAGCGCTGCGGGAGCACATTCTGAGTGAGCGCCGCGCTGTTCACCGACAGCATCGCAGGCGCGATAGCCGCGCCGGAGCCAGCCTTTCCGCACCCGGCCAGAGCCACGGCCGTCAGCACGGCCGCGCCGACGGCGGTCCACCGCCGCGCTGGCCTCCGGTCCCGGCCCGATGTCACCCTCGCCTGCCTCCTGCCAGCGCCATGCCGTCGGTTGAGTGTAAAACCTGCCGGGAAGCGTAGGGTGAAGCCGCTCGTTGAATCGTCCGGGGGCACGGGTGCCGGTCCGGGCTGGCAGACGGATGACCGGAGAGGGCTGATGCCAGACGCGCTGCGTATCGGGCTGCTCGGTCCGCTTCAGGTGCGGGACGGGGCCGGACAGAGCGTGCCCATCGGCGGCCGTCAGCTTCGCCTCCTGCTTATTTTGCTGGCCCTGGACGCCGGGCGTGTCGTGCCGTCTGGCTCGCTGGCCGCGCAGCTGTGGCCCGACGAGCCGCCCGGCCACCCCGGCAACGCGCTGCAGACCCTGGTCTCCCGGCTGCGAGCCGAGCTGCGCCGGGCCGGGCTCGGCCAGGTGATCGAGTCCCACCCGGCCGGGTACCGCCTGGCCGTGCCGCCCGACGCCGTGGACGTGACGGTCTTCGAGGCCCTGGCCGTCCAGGGCCGCCGGGCGCTGGCCGAAGGCGACGCCGAGACGGCCGCGCGGGTCCTGCGCTCCGCGCTGCAGGCATGGCGCGGTCAGCCGCTGGCCGACGCGGCCGGGTGCGAGGCGGCCGAGGTAGCCGCGGCCCGGCTGACGGAGCTGCACGCCAGCGTGCTGGCCGACCGGATCGAGGCCGACCTGGCCCTGGGCGAGGGCGCGAGCCTGGTCGGGGAGGTCCGCGCGCTGACCTCCGCCGACCCGCTCGCCGAGCGCCCCCGGGCGCTGCTCATGCGCGCGCTGTACGCGGCGGGCCGGCAGGCCGAGGCCCTGGCCGTGTACCACGAGGCCCGCGAGCTGCTGGCCGGCCGCCTGGGGGTTGACCCCTCCGCCCAGCTGGAGCAGGTCTACCTGCGCATCCTGCGCGCTGATCCCACTCTTTATCCCGAACGAGCTTTGGTGTCTCTCCCGGCCACCCCCGCGTCCCCGCGGGCCGGCCAGCCGCTGACCAGCTTCGTCGGCCGGGACAGCGAGGTGGCCCTCGTCCTGAAGAACCTTGGCGCCGCCCGCCTGGTCACCCTCACCGGCCCCGGGGGCGTGGGGAAGACGCGGCTGGCGCGCGAGGTATCGGGACACCTCCACGGTCCAGTGTGGTTCGTCGAGCTGGCCCCGGTGACCGACCCAGCCGAGGTGCCGTACGCCGTCCTGGATGCGGTCGGCCTCCGCGAGCCTGTCCTCACGCGCCGCGGGGCCCAGCCCGGGGCGAGCCCGCTCGACCGGCTGACCGCCGCGCTGGCGGAGCGCGACGAGGTACTGCTCCTGGACAACTGCGAGCACGTCATCGAGGCCGCGGCCGCGCTCGCGGGCCACGTCCTGGCCGCCTGCCCGCGGATGCGGATCGTCGCCACCAGCAGGCAGCCGCTGCGCATCGAGGGTGAGACCCTCAGCCCCGTCCCGCCGCTGGCCGTCCCTCCGGTGGATGTGCCCGCGGTGGATGTGCCCGCGGTGGATGTGCCTGTGGTTGTGCCCGCGGTGGATGGGCCCGCGGTGAATGTGCCCGCGGGCGAGTCCTTCGAGTCGCTCGAGTCCTACGGGTCGGTGCGGCTGCTGCGCGACCGGGCGGTGGCCGTCCGGCCAGACTTCGAGCTGGGCGCGGCCAACGCGGCCGCCGTGGCGCGGATCTGCCGCGCGCTGGACGGGATGCCGCTGGCCATCGAGCTGGCGGCGGTATGGCTGCGTACGCTCACGCCGGCCCTGCTCGCCGAGCGCTTGGACGACAGGTTCGCGCTGCTGACCGGCGGCAGCCGCACGGCGCTGCCGAGGCACAGGACCCTGCGGGCGGTGGTCGACTGGAGCTGGGACCTGCTCGCGCCCCCCGAGCAGGTCCTGGCCCGCAGGCTCGCCGTCTTCCCGGCCGGTGCCGCGCTGGCGATGGCCGAGCAGGTCTGTGCCGATGACCTCCTGCCGTCCGCGGCGGTGCTCCCCGCGCTGTCCGGCCTGGTCGACCAGTCCATCGTCACCGTGGGCCCCACCTCCGACGGCGCAGACGGGGACCTGGCGACAGGCCCGCGGTACCGGATGCTCGAGACCGTGCGCGCGTACGGCCTGGAGCGGCTGGCCGAAGCGGGAGAGCAGGACCAGATCCGGGACGCGTTTGCCGCGCGCTACCTCGACCTGGCCGAGACCGCCGACCCGCGGCTGCGCGCCGCCGACCAGGGCCGGTGGCTGCGCGAGCTGGCGGCCGAGCAGGATAACCTGCACGCCGCGCTGCGCCTGGCGATTACCAGGCGGGACGCGGATACCGCGCTGCGGTTCGTGCGGGCCCTCGGCTGGTACTGGCAGCTCCGCGGGCAGCCCGGCGAGCCGCAGGCGATGGCCCGCGACGTCCTGGAACTCCAGCCTCATGAACGCTCCCCGCGCATCGCCGAGGCGCGCATCGTCTGCGCCCTGACCGCGGCCGGCATCGCGTACGAGATCGAGGCCGTGCAGCCCGTGCTCGCCTCGGCCGTAGCCGACTACGCGGAGCTGACCGGCGGAGCGCCGCCGTCCAACCCGATCGCCGCGATGGGCGAGCCGATGCTGGCCCTGCACGACCGGGATCCGGAACGCGCGTTCGCCATATTGGACCGGTATGTGACCTCACCGGATCCGTGGATACAGGCGGCCGTGCCGCTGCTGCGCGGGTCGTTCGGCCGCCTGCTCGGCCACATCGACTGGGCCGAGTCCGGCTGCCGGGAGTCCCTAGCCGCGTTCCGCGCGCTCGGCGAGTCGTGGGGCGCGGCCTCCGTGCTGATCCAGCTCGGCGAGCTCGCCCAGCTCAGGGGGGACTACGCGGCCGCGGTCGCGGCCGTGGAGGAGGCCGGCGCCTTCGGCAGGAAGCTGGGCGCGTGGGGCGACCTGAACTATATCGACGGGATGCTGGCCGCGATCAGGTTGAGGATGGGCGACCTGGAGCGCGCCCGGGCGCACCTCGAGCGGGCTGAGCGCGCCGCATCCGAGCGGAGCGCGAGCCTTAACGACATGGGGGCGTGGCTGGCGCTGGTGCGCGCGGAACTGCACTGCCGCGAGGGCGACCTGCCCGCGGCGGCCCGTAACTGCGAGAAGGTGCTGGCCTGGCTCGACGAGCAGTCGTCGCCGTGGTGGGACGGCATGCGCGCGCACCTGCGCGCCCGGGCGGCCCTGGTGGTCCTCACCGAAGGGGACGAGGCCCGGTCCCGCGCGCTGCTCGCCTCCGCGCTGGGTGCCGCCGCGGAATGGGTGGAGCGCCCAGCGCTGGCCGCCGTCCTGGACGCCATCGCCGTGTTCGTCCTCCACGGGTCCGCTGGCACCGATCGCGGTCGCGCTACCCTGGCGGCCACCCTCCTCGGGGCCGGCCACACCATCCGCGGCGCCTTCGACGAGGGGAGCCTGGACGCCCCGGGCGCCCGCGACGCGGCCCGCGGCCTGCTCGGCGAGGCCGGGTTCGACGCTGCGTACGAACGCGGCCGCACCCTAGGCCGGGACGAAACGCTCGCCATGGCCTCGGGCGCGGTCGCCGACCCGGCAGGCACCGGGTTATCCGGTCAGGTCTTGCGCCGGTAGACGCGGACCGCCAGCGGCGCGAAGACGATGAAGATGCCCAGCGCCCACAGCAGCGCCTTGATCGCCAGGCCCGCGACCGGCCCGCCCGTCAGCAGCCCGCGCTCGGCCTCGGTCAGGTAAGTCATCGGGTTGACCTTCACGAACGCCTGCAGCCAGCCCGGCATCGACTTCGTGGGCACCAGCACGTTGCTGCCGAAAGTCAGCGGGAAGTAGATCAGCGAGCCGAACCACTGCACGCCCTGCGGAGTCTTGGCCAGCATGCCGATCAGCGCCGAGAGCCAGCACATCGCGAGCGCAAAAGCCAGCACCAGCACGCAGGCCACGAACGCGGACAGCGCGCTGGCCGTCACGCGGAAACCCAGGATCATCCCGAACCCCAGGGTGATCGCCACCGAGATCATGTAGCGCACCATGTCGCCGAGCACGGCGCCGGCCAGCGGCGCCCACCGCGCGATCGGCAGGCTGCGGAACCGGTCGAACACCCCGCTGGCGATGTCCTGGTTGAGCATCAGGCCGGTGCCCAGCGTCGCGAACACCACGCTCAGCACCAGGATCCCCGGCAGCTCGAACTGGAGGTACCGGTGCGTGCCGCCGGAGATCGCGCCGCCGAACACGTACGTGAACAGGACCAGGAACATGATCGGGTTCAGGCTCAGCCCGAGCACGTCCTCCATGTTGGTCCTGATCTTCAGCACGCTGCGCCAGGTCAGCGTGAAGGTGTTCCGCAGCCCGCCGCGCAGGCTGAGCCTGCGCGCGGGAGCCGGGAGGGCGAAGGCGGTCATCGGCTTGTCTCCTCAAGATCGCGGGTCGGGGTTTCCTCGTCCTCCGCCCGGTGGCCGGTGAGCGCGAAGAAGGCCTCGTCCAGGCTCGGCTTGCGCAACGTGAACTCGTCGAGCTCGATGCCCCTGTCGTCGAGCTCGCGGACCACGCGCGGTAGCAGGGCCTTGTCGGTGGCGGGCACGGAGACCGTCCCGGCGTCCTCGTCGGTGGCCACTTCGGCCCCGGCCAGCCCCTCGAGCAGCGCGGCGGCCTCGGCCAGGCGGGCGCGGTCGGCCGGCGTGACCAGGAGCACCTGGCCGCCCGTCCTGCCCTTCAGCTCGTCTGGCGTCCCGGTCGCGATGACCTTGCCGTGGTCGATGACCACGATGTCGTGGCACAGCTGGTCGGCCTCTTCGAGGTACTGGGTGGTGAGCAGCACGGTCACCCCGTCCGCGACCAGCGTGCGGATCATGCCCCACACCTCGGTGCGGCTGTTGGGGTCGAGCCCCGTGGTCGGCTCGTCCAGATACAGCACCCTGGGCTGGCCGACCAGGCTGGCCGCCAGGTCCAGGCGCCGGCGCATCCCGCCCGAGTACGTCTTCACGATCCGCCCGGCCGCGTCGGTCAGCTCGAAGCGGGCCAGCAGCTCGGCCGCGCGAGCCCGGGCCTGCGCCCGGGGCAGCGCGAGCAGGCGGCCGATCATGATGAGGTTGTTGGTCCCGGACAGGCCCTCATCGACGGCGGCGTACTGCCCGGTGAGGCCGATCAGCTGCCGCACCCGGTGGGTGTCGCGCAGCACGTCGTAGCCGCAGACAGTCGCCTGCCCCGCGTCGGGCCGCAGCAGCGTGGCCAGGATCCGCACCGCGGTGGTCTTGCCTGCCCCGTTGGGCCCCAGCATGCCGAGCACCCGGCCCGGCCTGGCGGCCAGGTCCACCCCGGCGAGCGCCGTGGTCTTGCCGAACCGCTTGACCAGGCCGGTGGCCTCGATCGCGTTCGTGGTAGTCGCGTCATATCGCATGAAGCCCATGGTGGCCGATGCCGCTGTCAGAACGCGCACAGCCTCCTGTCAGCTCCGCTGTCAAATCGCGCACAACCTGGCGGACCTCGGGCCGCGGACCCGGGACTTTGGTCCATGGGTGGGCCAGGCCGGCGTGCGGTTAACTGGTGCGGTGTTCGTGAGCGCGGAGACGGTCGTGAACGTGGCCTTCGATGTCGCGCGGGCTCGCCTGGCGAGCCTGGCCGGCGGCTGGCTGGCGGGCGCGTCGGGCGACGCCTACGCCGAAGGCGGCCTCGGGCTGGCCCGCGTCGGGCCGGCCGGCTCCGTGCCGGGGCTGTCACGCCTGGTCGAGGTGCGTTTCCGCGACCTGGTGGTGCGCGAGGAGTCGGCCGTGATGGCGTTGCGCTGGGAGGCGGCCGGCGTAGGCGGCGCGCTGTTCCCGGTACTCGACGCCGACCTGCGGCTGGCCCCGCGCGAGAACTCACCGCACCAGGAACCGGCGACGACGGTCGCGGTGGTCGGGGTATACCGCCCGCCGCTGGGCGCGCTGGGTGCCGCGCTGGACCGGGCGGGCTTGCGCCTGGTGGCGCTGGCGACCGTGCGGGAGTTCGTCAACCGCGTCGGGGAAGCGGTGGCCGATCCGGCGGAGGCCCGCGCATCGGAGTTCAGCAACGGGGCGGTGCGCTGGTCCCGGATCCCGCTGGCCCCAGGGGAGGCGTAGCGAGCGAGGGTCAGCCCGCTGGGTAGGCGGCCGAACATGATCTCGTCCGGAGGCGGGACGAGCGGGGCCAGCCAACCGCGCACACGGCCGAACATGATCTCGGGCCCGGGTGAGACGAGCGAGGGTCAGTCCTGCCGCGAGCTGCCGAACAAGATCTCGTCCCGGGGCGGGACGAGCGAGGGTCAGTCCTGCCGCGAGCTGCCGAACATGATCTCGTCCCAGGACGGGACGGAGGACCGCTTGCCGCGGGCTGTCTTTCGGCCCGGCCGCCCGGCCTGCTCGTTGGCGGGCTCCGGCGGGACCGCAGCCGGCGCCTGCGCCTGCGCCGGTTCGTCCTCCGCGGCCGGGGTTACGGCCTCGGCGACGGGGACCGCGGGCGGCTGCGGGGTCCTTTCCGCGGTCGGCTGCCGGGGCACCTCGCCCCGCGGTTCGGCCGTCACGGGCGCGGCTGTCGCCGACGCGGCTATCGCGGGCGTAGACGCCGCGGGCGCGGGCGGCGTGGGCAGAGCCTGCGGCGGGGACGCCGGGGGGGCAGGCTGGGGGACCGGTGGCCGGGCGGGCCCCGGCCGCTCGTGCCTGGCCCAGCCGTCGGCACCCGGCCCTGTCGTGCCGTTCCCCTGCGGGGCGGCGCCGTACCCCGCGGTCAGCCTGGGCGCGAGCTGGGTGACCGTGGCCTCGCCGGGGCGCGGGGCGGCCGGCTGGAGCGGCTCGGCGCCGGGCAGCGACATCCGGGCGGCGTTGTCATCGGCGGGCAGTACGTGCCTGCGGCGCGGATCGAAGACCCACTCGGCGACGTGCAGCCGGCCAGCGCTGGTGAACGTGAGCTCCACGAGCCAGCTTCCGTCGCCGCGCTTCTTCGCGTCCCACTGGGCGTCTTCCGGATCGGCGCCCAGCGCGGTCATCCGCTGGCTCACGATCTCGCCCAGCCGCGGACCCGGAGTGGAGGGGATGGATTCTCCCAGCCGACGCACCGAGGCGACTTGCGCCTGGTCCGCCATGTACGCACGCTCGGCGAGGACCGGTCCCTCGAACCACCGCACGCGCTCAACCGCGATTCCGGCCGCGTCCGCGATTTCCTCCGCCGTTTCCCCGGCACGCATTCGTGCCTGGATCTCCTTGGGTCGCAACGGGCTCTCCACTTCGATCTCGTACTGCGCGAGCCTGGAGGTCTGGCCGAGGGCGACCGCCCTGAGCCGCTCGTCTATCGGCAACGTGAAGCGTGCGCTCCGGCCCGGCACGGCGAGGACAGCGTAACGACCGTCCTCACTTACCGCGACGAAGCGCAATTCCTGCATCGTCGTCCCTTCCGCCCCGGTCCCTCCGCGAACCGTCCCGGTCGGCCCCGAGCCC
Source organism: uncultured Actinomycetes bacterium (assembly GCA_963795795.1). Classification (GTDB taxonomy): domain Bacteria; phylum Actinomycetota; class Actinomycetes; order Streptosporangiales; family Streptosporangiaceae; genus Palsa-504. Next base: position 230,571 of record CAWCJS010000027.1, read on the forward strand.
GCTGGCCGCCGACTGTTCCCGGCCCTTTGCTGGCGTACTCTAGCCGAGCGGCCAGCCCAGAGGTGCCGGACCACTCCACGTCCATGAGTCTGTCGGCTCCGGAACGCCATAGCCAGCACCGCGCCCGGCATGTCCGGAGTTAATCCCGGTATTACGCCAGTTGATCCAGTATCACGCCACCCCATCCCGGTGCCACCCGTCACCCGATCCCGGCATCACCCGCCACCCGGTCCCGGCATCACCCGCCACCCGGTCCCGGCGCCAGCCGCTACCCTTGTCCCGGCGCCAGCCGCCACCCTTGTCCCGGCGCCAGCCGCCACCCTGTCCCGGCGCCAGCCGCTACCCGATCCGGCTCGACCCGTCCCCTCCACCCGACCTCCCGCCCACTCCCGCATTCCCGACCTCCCCTCTTTCCCCATCCGCACCAGCCCTTGCCCGGCAGCCGGGCCGCGAGACCGACCGCGAGTCGATGGGAGTGGCACCGTACCGAATCTTCTCGGCAGAGTGCAGCACCCATCGATTCCAAAACCTCGAATGATGTTCGCTTACAGAAGTACTTTTGATAACCTGAACTCAGGATGTTCGCTTACAGAAGTATCTGGCGAGAAGCGCCCAGGCCCGCGGTCGTACGGGAGAACCACCTGGCGCCCTGGCTGGCGGTGGGCGTGGTCTGCTTCGGCGCGTTCATGGGGCAGCTGGACGCCAGCATCGTCACGATTACCTTCCCGGCCATGGAGCACGACTTCGGCGTCCCGGTCGCGGCCGTCCAGTGGGTATCGCTGGTCTACCTGCTCGGCCTGGTCGCCCTGCTCGCCCCAGCCGGAAGGCTCGGCGACGCGGCCGGGCGCAAGCTCATATATACGTACGGTTTCGCGGTGTTCATGGTCGCCTCTGCGGCCTGCGGGCTGGCCCCCTCGCTGGGCGCCCTGGTGGCCCTGCGCCTGCTCCAGGCGACGGGGGCGGCGATGCTCCAGGCGAACAGCGTCGCCCTGGTGACGACCAGCGCGCCCAGGGACCGGATGCGCTTCGCCCTCGGGATCCAGGCCGCCGCGCAGTCCATCGGGCTCGCGCTCGGCCCCACCCTGGGCGGGCTGCTGACCTCGACAGTCGGCTGGCGCGCCGTGTACTGGGTGAACGTTCCCTTCGGCCTGATGGCGATCGGCGCGGCCCGCTACCTGCTCCCGCGGACCAGGCACCGTGCCGCGCCGAGCAAGTTCGACTGGCCAGGCACCCTGCTGCTGGCCGCGTGGACCTCGGCGCTGCTGCTCGTGCTGTCCGCGGCATCCGGGCTGAGGCTGCCCGGCTGGCTGGTCGCGCTGCTGGTAGCGGCCGGCCTCACGGGCTCGGTCGCGTTCGCCGTGCGGGAAGCCCGGGCCAGGCACCCGCTGATACCGGTGCCGCTGCTTCGCTCGGCGCCGCTGGCGCTCGCCCTGGCCGGGGCCGCCTGCGGTTACCTGGCGCTGTTCGGACCGCTTGTGCTGATCCCGCAGCTACTCCTGTCACCGGGAGTCGGCGAGGCCAGGATCGGGCTCTTGCTGTCCGCCCTGCCGCTCGGGTTCGGCCTGGCTGCGCTCATCGGTGATTCGGTGCTGCCGCGCTCCTGGGGGAACCGGCCGCGCGGCTTCGCGGGCTCGGCCCTGGCCTGCGCGGCCATGTGCGCCGGGATCCTCATGCCCATCACCGAGGTCACCGCGGTTCCGCTGCTCGCCCTGGCCGGCCTCGGCCTTGGCCTGTTCGTGCCCGCGAACAATGCGACCATCATGCGCAGTGCCGCCGACTCATCGGCCTCCCTGCTCGGTGGGCTGGTCAGCATGGCCAGGGGGATAGGCACCACGCTCGGCATCGCCCTGATGGCGCTGGCCCTGCGGCTGGGCTCACCGACCGGCCACGACCACGGGTACGCTGGTGCGACGCAGGCGCGGCCCGCGTTCATCGTGCTCGCCGCCGTCTGCGCCGCTGCGGCCGCGATCGCGCTGGCCAGCCGCGCGCGGGCCGGGCGTTCCAGGGAGGCGGACCCGTCAGGTGCCTTCACGTGAGGGAGATCTCGCGCAGGAACAGGACCAGGCGCTTGAGGTCCCGGGCCAGGAGCAGATCGGCCCCGAACTGGCCGATATCGTGTCCCGTCTCCGCCGGGCCATCCGCCGTGCCGCCCGCGCGGCCGACCCCGCCCTCGGGCTTTCCGTGGCCCAGCTCGAGCTGCTTTCCTGCATGGCCGAAAATCCGGGCGTCAGGCCCAGCCAGCTGGCCAGGATGCTCCGGCTGGCGCCCAGTTCGGTGGCCACCCTGCTCAGCGGGCTCCAATCGGCCGGCTGACGTCAAGCGAACTCCCGCGGGTCAGGGCGCAAGTGACCGGCGCACCGTCAACCTTGACCTGTCCGATCAGGGCCTCGCGGCGGTGACCCGGTGGCACCGGGTGAACGAGGGGATCATCGCGTCGGCGCTAGCGGCGCTGCCGCCACGTCACCAGGCCGCGCTGCGCGATGCCGCTCCCGCGCTGCGTGACCTGACCGCCGCGATCGACGCCTCCGCCGACCGAAGCCCCGACCGCTGAATCGCCCGGGCGCGGCAGATCACCCGGGCGCGGCAGATCACCCGGGCGCGGCAGATCACCCCGTGGATGCGGAGTCGCGCTGCCCTACTGACGGCGTAGGACCGAGGCTGCGTACCAGGTCGATGGCCCGGCCGAGGTTGTCCAGCCGTGCGGCCAGGGTGTGGCCGGCCGGGTAGAGGCGGACGGTGTCGACTCCGGTGTCGCGCCATGTCGCCAGCCGGTCGCGCACCATGTCCTCGGTACCGATCAGCGTGGTGGCGAGGACCATCTCGTCGCTGACCAGGCGGGCGGCCTCGTCGCGGTCGCCGGCCAGCCAGCGCGCGCGGACCGCGGCGGCCACTTCCGCCCAGCCTTGCCGGCTGTAGGCGTCGTTGTAGAAGTTGCTGGTGGCCGAGCCCATCCCGCCTAGGGAGAAGGCCAGCTCCTTCTTGCGGCTGGCCACCGCGCCGGCCAGGCTGGCCTCGTCCACCAGGCTGACCTCGGCGCCCTGGCAGATGTCCAGGTCGGCCCGGGTCCGGTCGGCCCGGGCCAGGCCGGCGTCCAGATGGCTGAAGTAGGCGGCGGCGCCCTCGGGCACAAAGCTCGTGCCCAGCCAGCCGTCGGCGATCTCGCCGGTCAGCTCCAGCATCTTCGGCGACAGCGTGGCCAGGTAGACGGGCATGGACACCGGCGGCAGGCTGACCCGCATCGGCCGGCCCTCCCCGCCGGGCAGCGGGATGCGGTACTGGCTTCCGGAGAAGCTGATCTTCTCCCCGGTGAACACGCTTCGCACGATCTCGACGGTCTCCCGCATCCGGGCCAGCGGATGGGCGAACGGGACGCCGTGCAGGCCTTCGAGGACCTGGGGCCCGGAGACCCCCAGCCCGAGCAGGAACCTGCGGCCAGACAGGTGGGCCAGCGTCATCGCGGTCTGCGCGATCGTGACCGGCGAGCGGGTGCCGACCTGGATCACCCCCGAGCCCAGCAGCATCGTCTGGGTGTGCGCCGCCAGGTATCCCAGCAGGGACGGCGCGTCGGTGCCCCAGGCCTCGGCTACCCAGCAGACGTCCAGACCCAGTTTCTCGGCCTCGCGCACGAACTCGGTGAGCTCGGCCCAGTTCCCGCCGGAGCCCTCGACGGTAGTCGCGGTCCGCATCAGACCGCCGCCTCGGCCAGCTCCTTGATGGCGGCCAGGTTGGCGGTAAAGCCGGACTCGAACTCCCGCAGCCGCACGAAGACGATCTTCTGCTCCTTGTCCGGCATCGCGTCGATGGCCAGGCTCAGCCCAGAGCGGCCCGGGCCCATCTGCACCCACTGCTCCAGCACCGTGCCAGTCCCGTCCGGCCGCAGCGTGAACCGCCAGGTGGACCAGGGTTGGCCAGGTTCTCCTACGGCCCACGTGAACCGGTGCGGACTGTCGCATTCGACGATCGTGCTGACCGTCTCCCAGCGGCCCAGATGCTGGTTAGCGTTGCGCCCCAGGAAACGGTGGCCGACGGCTGGGCCGGTGACCCCGTCCAGCCACTCCACTTCCTGCAGCTCGGCACTCAGCCCCGCCATCAGGAAGATGTCGCTGACCAAGGCCCACACCTGCTCGGGCGGGGCCTCGATGTAGGTCTCCACGGCCACGGTCGGGCAGTCCGCGTACACCTGTCCCGTCCACTCCATGACGACCAGCTTCGGCGCGCTCCGACACCGCGGTCAAGGCCGCAGCGCAGCCAGGCCGGTTAGCGGCTGCGCGGGGCGGCCGGCTCGGTGTCCCTTTCGGTGCCTTCCTCGCCCGGCTTCAGGCTGGCCCGGCTGAGCGCGGCGGGCCACCAATTCCACCGGCCGAGCAGGATCACGATGCACGGCACGAGCACCGTGCGGACGATGAAGGTGTCCATCAGCACGCCAAGCGCCAGGCCGATCCCGACGTCGCGGATCTGGCTGCCGCCCGACCCCCGCCCGCCGACGATCGCGAACACCGAGAACGTGCCCGCCAGCACCAGGCCGGCCGAGGTCACCGTGGTCCCGGTCACTCCTATCGCCTTGCTGACTGCGTCCCGTAGCGGCAGGTGGTGAGCCTCCTCCCGGATCCGGCTCATCACCAGGATGTTGTAATCCTCCCCGAGCGCCAGCAGGAAGATGAACATCAGGAACGGCAGGATAAAGGTGAGGCCGCTGTCCCCGCCGATCTTGATGAAGAGCAGGACGGACAGCCCGAGGGCCGCGAAGAACGACAGGGCGACCGACGCGATGAGGTAAATCGGCGCGATCAGCGAGCGCATAACCAGGCAAAGCAGCAGGCCGATCACGATGATCGCCACCGGGACCACGTGCGCTAGGTCGCTGTCGGAGATCTGGCTGATGTCGTAGAAGGCAGGCGCCTCGCCGCCGACCCCGTACGCACTGGAGCCCAAGGTCTTGGCCACCGTGGCCGCTTCGGTGCGGATAGAAGGCACAGCGTTCATCGCGCTGCTTGTCGATGGGTCGCCGGCCTTGAGCCCGGTCTCGAACTGGATCGTCCGGCCGTCGGGGCTGACGTACTGCGCGGTGGCCCGGTAGGCCTCGTACCCCGCGAGCGGGATACTGGTCTGCGCGGTGGGTACGGCGGGAAGCGTGACCGCGTTGCCCAGCGTGGCGTGCAGCTGGGTGTACTGAGCTCCGGTCAGGGTGACTCCGGCCGGATTCAGCGGGCCGGTGACGCCCGTGAACACTCCGCTCGCGGCGAGCTGACTGGTGGCGGCGGCCACCGGCCCCGGATCGTCCCAGACCGGCTGGGACAGCTTGTAGACCAGGTTCGTCGGGTTGGCCGAACTGATCGGGAAGTGCTTGTTGAGCAGCGCGGTGCCCGTCGCGGAGTCGGTCCCGGCCGGCGCGGTGATGGCGCCGCCGAACCCGCCCGGCTTGTACCCGCCCACAAAGATCGCCAGCACGCCGAGCGCGACCACGCCGATGGCGAGCGGGATGGCCGGACGGCGGACGACCCGCGCGGCGATCCGCCCCCACAGACCGGCCTGGCCGGTGCCCTGGCGCGTCTTGCTCGGCCAGAACGCCGCCCGGCCGAACACGGCGAGCAGCGCGGGCAGCAGGGTGAGCCCGGCCAGCAGCATCGTCCCGATGCCGATGGCCAGCGGGATGCCGAGCTCGGAGTAGATCTGGAAGGTCGCGACGAGCAGGGACAGCAGCGCGGCGATCACGGTGGCGGCCGAGAAGGTGATGGTCTCGCCGACCCGGGTTACCGAGGAAACCACCGCCTCCTTCGTGTCGACCCCATTACGGAGCTGCTCGCGGACCCGGAACACCAGGAACAGGCCGTAGTCGGTACCCGCGCCCAGCACCAGCACGATCAGCAGCAGCTGGGCGATCTGGGAGACCTTCAGGCCCGCGTGCGCCGCCTCGCCGACTAGCGGCCCGGAGATGGCCACGGCGAAGAAAGCCGGGATCAGCGTGATAAACGGCGCGAGCGCCGACCTGAAGATCAGCAGCAGGAGGATGAGGATGAACACCACCGACAGGAGCTCGACCTCGTTCCCGGTGGTACCGGACTTGGCCTGCTGGTCGACGTTGATCGCGAGGTCGCCGGCCAGGTGTACCTGCAGCCCGGTGGGCGAGTGCGCCCTGGCGATCGTCGCGCGCAGCTTGTCGACCAGCGTGGTCTGCCCGTTGGCATCCCCGCCGCCGACATCAGAGAGCACCTGGAGCTGGTCGGCCTGCTGGTCAGCCGAACGGCCGAGGTCATGGACCTTGACCACGGTCGGCACCGTGCTGAGGTCCTGCGCCAGGGTGGCCAGCCAGGCCGTATCCGCGGCGGTGAGGATGCCCTGACTGACCGCGGCGACCACCGGTATCGGGACCAGGTTGGGGGACCCGAACGGCGACGCCAGCTGCGCGGCCTTCTCGCTGGGCGCGCTGGCGGGCAGGAAGGCGCTGTTGTTGCCCTGGGTAACGCTGTTGAGCGAGGGCAGAAACTTTGGCACGGCGATCGCTGCGACCAGCCAGGCTGCGATGACGACCCAGCGGAACTTGACGGCGAACGCGCCGATTCCCCCGAAGATGGCGTGAATGCGCACCTGGCAAGCTTACAGAAGCTCGGTGCCGCGCCCACGCCGGGAGGCGGTCCGCCCGAAGCGAACCAGGTCGGGGGAGAAACCGGGCAGAGCCCGGAACTACCGAATGACGAGCGGCGGGCCCCGCCGTAAGCTTTCCATCTGTAACTCACCGAAGGGGATGAGGAGATGCGCCATCTGGTCGGTGTCCTGCTAGCCGTCGTGCTCGCCGCCGCCGTGTTCTTCGCGGCCTCGTGGGGCTACCTCAAGCTGTTCACCCTGCCCCTCAGCTTGCCCGTCAGCACGGGATCGCTTCTCCATCACACGGCGATCCTCGAGGGGTTGGGCGCGCTGGCGGGCGTCGGCCTGGTGGCCGGGTTGCTGATCGCCCTGCCGCGGGTCTCCCCGCTCGCGGCCGGGCTGCCGGGTCTCGTCCTGCTGGCCTGGACCGGCCTGTACATCTTCAGCGTGCACCGCGCCGTCCAGTACATCCCGCTGAAGACGCGCTCCTACGGCATGGGCTTCGAGGCCATGCTGTTCGACGGGATCCTGGCCATGGCGGGCCTGGTGATGATCATCCCGTTGTTCGTGCCGTCCCGGTGGCGGCTGACGTCCGTCACCTCGGCGGCGGCGCCGTACGAGGCGCCGGATTCGACCATCTCCATTCCGGGCTTCCAGGACACTCAGACCCTGGGCGACGGCGGGATCATGTCCGACTGGGCTCAGACCAGGCCGCAGCCGCGAGCCAATCCGGGCCTCGCACAGGCACCCTGGGGCCCCGCGGACCCGGGCAATCCAGGAGGTTCCGCCGGTCCCGTTTAGGGCGACCGGCCGTCGGCCGCATCCGCAGGCGCCGCCGACCGATGAGTCCACATCGACAGGTGAGCGGGCTCCAGCGTCTGCTGGACCACGGTGGCCAGGTCGGCCTGGACCGAGTCCAGGTCTACCGCCTCCTTCAGCCTGGCCGCGAAGGCGGCCACGGTCATCTCCGCGTCGTACCGGGCCCGGTTGAACCTGCGGTCCACCACCTTCTGCACCCGTCGCCGCAGCGGGCTGAACAGCGCCGCGGCGGCCAGCGTCGAGGCGGCGACGGCCACCGACGACGGGGACGACAGCACGTGGGTGGCCAGGAGCACTAGGCCCGCGTAGGCGCCGATGAGCAGCCCGGTCACCGTCGTGTAGGCCAGCGTCCGGGAGATGATCCGGTCGATCTCGTAGAGGCGGTACCTCAGGATGGCCACGCCCATCGACACCGGCAGCGCGGCCTGGCCGAACCAGAAGATGTTGTCTACCCACTCGAGCACCGTGGTGGTGGTCCCCGTCGTGCCGAACGCGACCCCGAGGATCAGGCTGGCGATGCTCACGGCCGCGCCGCTGGCCAGCCACTTCACCTGCTGTCGGCGTTCACCGGAGGAGCGCCTCCAGGTCAGCACCTGGCGGGCGATGAAGCCCGCGGACATCGCGAGCAGCAGGATCAGGATCGAGTGCTGAACGGCCGCGAACCAGCCCACCGGGTTGTCGACGGCGGATAGGCCGCCCGCGGCGTCGATGCGGACCGGATGCGCCGCCAGCGCATCTGCCGTCGCTATCGCGAAGGCGGCCAGCAGGGCGAGGTACAGCGCGCCATAAGTGCGCAGGGCCCAGCGCCAGAACCGCGACGGCAGCCTGCCGTCGGGAAACAAGAGGATCACCACGATGAACAGGACCAGGCCCGCGGTCCACAGCTGGTCAAGGACCAGCCCCACCGGGCCGAACGGGAGGCGGTGCCCGAGGCGGTAGACGACGTAGGCGTAGTCCGCGCCGGCGTTGCTCACGAAAAAGCAGATGGCCGCCGCGAGGAAGAGCCAGCCGAGGGGGTTAGCCCGGCTGGCGGCGGGCGACGAGGAACCCGACTGCCGCGCACGGGATGCCGATGACCACCGCCACGATCCCGTTGCCGAGCTGACCGGACACCACGGTCAGCGGGATATTAGCTGCCAGGAGCAGCGCAGCCAGGCCACCGATTACCGCGGCCCAGGTCGCCGGTGACCTCGCGGTCAGCGCCGCCGGTCACTGCGGCCCTAGCCGCCGGTGACCCCGCACGCAGTCCGCGCGGTTCAGCCTGACCCGCCGCCCTGGAGTCGGCGGGGCGTTTGTCCTCCACCAGGCCAGGCTACGGCGTCAGCGTTCCGGGAACGTTACCGCTCAGCAGCACGCAGGACGCGGCGAGCGGCCGTTTGACACCACTAGTTCAACGGTATATAAAGTCATTATGAGCACGAGAGCGATGCAGGAAGCGACCTTCCTGATCCTGACGGCCCTGGCCGACGGAAGCCAGCACGGGTACGGAATCATCACCGAGGTCGGACAGATCTCCGGCGGCCGGGTCAGGCTGCGCGCGGGAACCTTGTACACGGCGCTAGACCGTCTGCGCGCGGACAAGCTGATCGAGGTCGACCGGGAAGAGATCGTGGAAGGCCGGCTCCGCCGGTACTACCGCCTCACTCCATCGGGCACCACGGTGCTGTCCGCCGAGGCGGCCCGGCTGCACGCCAACGCCACGGTCGCGCTCAAGCGGCTGAGGCTGGCCGGAGGGATGGCGACATGAGTTACTCACCAGAACTCGACAGGAGTTACTCACCAGAACTGGAGCGCGGGTACCGGCGGCTGCTGGCGTGCTACCCGCGAGCATTCCGGCGCGAGAACGCCGACGAGATCATCGGGGTCCTGCTGGCCACCGCCGCAGAGGACCAGCGGCGGGTCGCGCCAGCCGAGTCGGCGGACCTGATCCGGGGCGCCCTGCGGATGCGGCTGCGCCCCGCGGGCCAGCCGCCGCGGGCGGTGCGGGGCGCGATCCGGCTGATGTGCGTCGGCGCGGCCACCTCGGTGGCGCTGCTGATCACCCTGGTGGTGACCACCGGCAACGTCAAGTCAGCCATCCTGGCGCAGAACCCGGCCTTCACCGCTGCGCAGTGGCACGGCGTGCTCGTCGAGATCGCCATCAAGGAATTCTGGGCACCGCTGGCCATCGCCCTGTGGCTCTGGCTGGCCTGGGCGAACGGCCGCGGCCGTGATCGGGCCAGACTTGCTTACGGGGCGTTCTTCGGCCTGATCACCCTCAGCATGCTGTATTGCCTCTCGCAGGGAGCCGCGGTATACGCCACGGCCGACTTCACGATCGGCGCCCTCCAGTGGGTCATCGCCGCCGCGGCGGTGGTCCTCCTCTTCAGCAGGCAGTCCTTGGCGTATTACCGGCCAGAACTCGCTGGGTAGTAAACGGCGCGAACGATAGTGATGCCAGGCGGCCACGAGGCCGCCTGGCATCAGGCGTTATAGCGCTGAAAGGCCGTTCTGCTCAGGCCGCGTGGAACTGCTCGGCCTCGGTCGATCCGGCCAGCGCCACCGTTTCGGCGTTCGGTGAGATGGCCGAGGTGACCAGGTCGAAGTAGCCGGTGCCGACCTCGCGCTGGTGGCGGGTGGCGGTGTAGCCGGACTTCTCGGCGGCGAACTCGGCCTCCTGCAGCCGCACGTAGGCGGGCATACCCTCGGCGGCGAAGCCGCTGGCCAGCTCGAACATCGAGTGGTTAAGCGCGTGGAACCCCGCCAGGGTGATGAACTGGAACGTGTACCCCATCGCGGCGAGTTCCTTGCTGAACTTCGCGATCGTGGACTCGTCCAGGTGCGCGCGCCAGTTGAACGACGGCGAGCAGTTGAAGGCGAGCATCTGGTCCGGGTAGACGCGCTTGATCCCCTCGGCGAACTCGCGGGCCACGTCGAGGTCGGGCTTGGAGGTCTCCATCCAGAGCAGGTCGGAGTACGGCGCGTAGGCCAGACCGCGGGCGATGCACGGCTCGATCCCGTTCCGCACCCGGTAGAAGCCCTCGGCGGTCCGGGTGCCGGTGACGAACGGCTGGTCGCGCTCGTCGACGTCGGTGGTGAGCAGGGTGGCCGCCTGCGCGTCGGTGCGCGCGATGATCAGCGTGGGCACGTCGCACACATCGGCGGCCAGCCGGGCGGCGTTCAGCGTCTTGATGTGCTGCCCGGTCGGGATGAGGACCTTCCCGCCCAGGTGCCCGCACTTCTTCTCGGACGCCAGCTGGTCTTCCCAGTGCACGCCCGCGGCCCCGGCCGCGATCATCGACTTCATCAGCTCGAACGCGTTGAGCACGCCGCCGAAGCCGGCCTCAGCGTCGGCCACGATCGGCGCGAGCCAGTAGGGCGAGTCGTGGACATCGCCGTCGGCCGATTCCGACCAGCTGATCTGGTCGGCCCGCAGCAGCGCGTTGTTGATCCTGCGGACCACCTGCGGCACCGAGTTGACCGGGTACAGGCTCTGGTCGGGGTAGGTCTGCCCGGCCAGGTTGGCGTCCGCCGCCACCTGCCAGCCGGACAGGTAGATGGCCTTCAGCCCGGCCCTGACCTGCTGCACCGCCTGGTTGCCAGTGAGCGCACCGAGCGCGGAGACGGCATCTTCGGAGTCCAGCAGCTGGCGCAGGCGCTCGGCGCCCTTCCTGGCGAGCGTGAACTCTTCCTGCACCGAGCCGCGGAGGCGCACTACGTCCTCGGCCGAGTAGGTCCGCGCAGTGTCCTTCCAGCGGGGGTTGGTCTCCCACTGGTTGGCTAGCCTGGCTGCCTGCTGGCTGATCGTCTCCACTGTGGTGCCTTCCTCGCGTGCCGATCCGTTCCGGCCGGGCGTGCTTGTCCCTTCAGGATGTCCGGCCAGGCCAGGGCTCGGTAGATTCCACAGCCTTAAAATCTTTGATTTTTGCCAAATCAACAAGTTATAGTCAGTTTCACTATGAAAGATCGTCAAAATTTGGTCCAGACCGATGGTATAGACCTTGTAACCTTCGGCCAACGGCTCCGGCACCTGCGCCGCGTGCGCGGCCTGACCCTGACCGAGCTGGGGGAGCGGGTGGGTCGCGCCCCCTCGGCGCTGTCCCTGCTGGAGAACGGTCGGCGGGAGCCGAAGCTGTCGCTGATCGAGCAGCTGGCGTCGGCGCTCGGGGTCCCGGTGGCGGACCTGCTCAGCAAGCAGCCGCCGAGCCGCCGCGCCGAGCTCGAGATCGCGCTGGCCGACGCGCAGCAGGACCCGTCCTACCGGCAGCTGGGCCTGCCGCAGCTGAAGATCGGGGCCCGGGTCCCTACCGACGTCCTCGAGCACCTGGTCGCCGTCGCGGCCGAACTGCGCGCGCAGCGGTCCAAGCCCGCCGCGACCCCGGAAGAAGCCAGGGCCGCCAATGCGGCACTGCGCGGACGCGATGCGCGAGCGCGGTAACTACTTCGAGCTCATCGAGGAGGAGGCGGCCTCCGCGCTGCGGGCCGGCGGGTACTCCGGCGGCGCGCTGTCCCAGGGCATGCTCCTGTCGGTGGTGAGCCACCATGGCTTCGCCGTTCGGTATATCGAGGACCTGCCCAGGTCGGTGCGGTCCCTGACCGACCTGCGGAACCGGCGCATCTACGTCAAGCAGGAGCAGGTCGGCACCGATTCGCCACGCGCGGTCGTGCTGCAGGCCCTCGGCCACTTCCTGCTCGGCCACCAGGTGCCGCGCGACTACGCCGACTTCCTGCGGCAGCGGGTGGAGGTGAACTACTTCGCCGCCGCCGTGCTCATGCCGGAGCCGGCGGCCGTGCCGGTCCTGGACCGCGCGAAGCGGGACCGCGACCTGGCCGTGGAAGACCTGGTGGACCTGTTCTCGGTGTCCTACGAGATGGCCGCGCACCGCTTCACTAACCTGGCCACCCATCACCTGGGCCTGCCCTGCCACTTCGTGAAGAACGACGCGAGCGGCATCATCTACAAGGCGTACGAGAACGACGGGGTGCTCTTCCCTACGGACCCGTCGGGCGCGATCGAGGGGCAGCGGATGTGCCGGCAGTGGTCGGGCCGGCAGGTGTTCGGCGCGGCGGACCGCTTCTCCCCGTACTGCCAGTATTCGGACACCCCGTCGGGCACCTACTTCTGCATCGCCCATGTCGACCCGCGCGCCGATCAGTCGTTCGCGATCACGCTCGGCGTGCCCTTCGAGCATTCCCGCTGGTTCCGCGGGCGCGAGGCGACCAAGAGGACGCGCTCGGCGTGCCCCGACGGCGAGTGCTGCACCCGGCCGCCCGCCGCGCTGGCCGAACGCTGGGAAGGCAACGCGTGGCCATCGGCCCGCGCGCACTCGCACATCCTGGCCGCGCTGCCCGCCGGCAGCTTCCCCGGCGTCGACGACGCCGACATCTACGAGTTCCTCGACCGTCACGCTCTGGACTGAGCGGCCGGATCAGCTCCGCGGCGTGGCCGCCACGACGGCGCTGACGTAGTAGCCCAAGCCAGGCACCCGGTAGATCAGGCCCTCGTCCTCCAGGACGTGCATGGCCTTGCCCACCGTCTGACGGGAGTGACCGTGATCGCGGCGCAGGACTGCGATCGAGGGCAGCCGTGCGCCGCTGGTCAGCGTCCCGTCCGCGATCTGCTGCCGGATGGTGGCCGCAAGCCGCACGTAGGCTCGCGGGTCTGGCTGGGCGGCTTCCGTCATGCCGAGAACAGTACACGAAGACTATCGAAAGTAGTCGACCGTTTACAAACAATAGTAGATCAACTGGACACGCTCGGTGTCCGTCACCTGCTGGCCGGCAGCGCGCCGGACCGGCCGGAATGACCGACGAGCCCTGGATCGTTTCCCGCTTCGCGACATTATGACCATCCGCTCAGATGGGATCCTCGGGTGACGGTGATAGCGGGAACAGGGGCGGCGCGATGAGCGCGCCTGTGCTGCCCGGCTTCCTTGAATCCCTGGCCGGCACTCTCGATCACTACGGACTATGGGCCGTCCCGCTGTTCGTCATGATCGAAGACTTCGGGATACCCGTGCCCGGTGAGACGGTGCTCATCGCCGCCTCGGTCTACGCGGGCGTCGGCCGGCTCAACGTCGTGGCGGTTGCTGTGGCCGGTTTCATCGCGGCCGTGATCGGCGACAACGTCGGCTTCGCCATCGGGCATTTCGGCGGTCGCGCCCTGGTCCTGCGGTGGGGTCGTTACGTGTTCGTCACGGGGGAGCGGCTAGACAGGGCCGAGGGCTTCTTCAACAGGCATGGCGGCTGGATCATCACCTTCGCGCGGTTCATCGAGGGACTGCGCCAGGTGAACGGGATCGTCGCCGGCATCAGCGGCATGCGCTGGCTCCGCTTCCTGGCCTTCAACGCGCTCGGCGCCGCGCTGTGGGTCGGGACCTGGGTCAGCGCGGGCGACCTGGCCGGCAGCCACATCGCCACGATTTACAGCTACATCACCCGCTACTCCTATTACGCGCTGATCGCGCTCGCGGTGGTCATGGCTGGTCTCATCGCCCGTCATCTCCGGCGCCGCCGTACCCGTCGGGTAGCCCGCCCGCCGCGCGGACCCGACGGAGCCACGGGTTTACACCGTTGACAACGACATTGCCGGGTCGCAGCCTGGTGGTTGACATCTCTGTTAACCATCAAGAGTTCTCTCGGGAGCTCCCGCGGCAGGGTCGCGCCCCAGTACAGGTGGCGCAGCGCCGTTCCGCCGTCCGCCAGGCCGAACGCGTACGACGTCGAGCGCATCTCGACCAGCCAGGCACCCGGGGCCTCGTCATGCCAGATGCCCGCCACCGCTCACCCGCTCTTGACGATCCACTCATTAATATGATATCACTCTGATATGTCTGGCCGGAAGCGCACACGTGGCAGGAGGCATCTCGATGCACGCACCAGATGACCACACCACTGGATTGCTGTCCCTCATGAGACGCACGATGCTGCCCTGGGAGCGCCGCCACCTTCGTGCCGTCGCGAGCCTGCGCTTTGCGGCCGGCGGCTTTGCTCTCGCCCTCGGCCTGGTCCTGGTCTCTCTCGGTCGTCAAGCCGAAACGAGCCGGGATCGGCGCAAATGCTACGGGTTCGCCGCATGGTTCCTGACGCTCGCGCCGCTGCAATTCCTCGGCGGCTACCTAGAGATGAAGATGGCCCGCTCCGCACCTCCCCGCACCTGAGCACGGCGGCACCAACTCAATCGCGAACGAGTTTCAGTGCCAGTCTGGGCACGAAAAAGGATGCGAGAAAGATCGGCAAGAGCCTCTTTCCGGTGCACCGAAAGGCGACGATCTCGTCCTCGGCGGCGTCGAAGGTCTCCGTGCTGCTCGAGTCTCGTCCACTGCGAACTTGCAGGGTGTGACGTCCAGGCTCGACTGGTATCTCGATCGTGCGGTTCATTTCGACCGACCCGGCCCGCTCACCGTCGACCACGACATCGTACGGGCGGCGACGGACCTCCGCTCCGATTGCCTTATGCGTCACCTTCAGCGTCGCCGGCATTTGCTGATCTCCTCTTGCTCCTGAACGGCGCTTCCCTGGCTGCCCAGCGACGAACGCAACGTGCCGTCGGCCCGGTGTCGCCCGTGGCTATCGTATGGCGGTGACCGCTTGCGGTCGATGCGCACGCGTCGGCCGGCCGGACGGTCCATCCAGCGCCTCTGAACCTTAGATCGTCTACCAGCGGCGCTGATATCGAAGGATGGAAGGCTCAGTCTGCCGCGGCGGAATATGTGCCGGAGCAGGTAGGTTGCACTTGCTGATGTTCACGCAAAAATCGTTTGTTCGCCTGGGGCGACCGGCCTACCATGGATGTATGACATTCTGGTCGGCCAAAGAGCGAGACGGGTACATGAACCCGTCCTCGCAGCTTAAGGCTGCCCTGAGCATAAGGACGGCTGCCGGATAACGCCACCGATGGCATACGAAGGCAGCCGCCCCAGGGAAACCCCGAGGGGCGGTTTCCATTTCTATAGGGACGTAGTTCAGCGGGAGAACAGCAGCCTCCAAAACTGCGTGCCGGGAGTTCGAATCTCTCCGTCCCTGCGGATCACCACCCCGCGGGGGGAATGTGATCGCATTTTGACTCGTCAATAGCGTGAGCACTACCGGCAGGCCCGCCGTGCCTGCCGGAACCGCCGCCGCGGCATCGCCGTGGCGGCCTTGGGCTGCTAGCTCATCTGGGAGAGCGCCTGCGTCGCATGCAGGAGGTGCGGGGTTCAAGTCCCCGGTAGTCCACTGGCGGAATGACGGGCTGTAGCGCAACTTGGCTCAGCGCGCGTGCATCGGGCACGAGGTCGGCGGTTCAAATCCGTCCAGCCCGACCGGGAACGAGGGAGACGGAAACCCGCCTGCCCTGGGAGCAGGAAACACTCAGTTCGACTCTGAGGTTCCCGACCAAGGGTCTCTAGCTGAGACGGATTAGCAGCCGGTTGAAGCCCGGCGCAGGCAGGTTCGATCCCTGCGGGACCCACCGTGCCCTAGTAACACAACGGCTAGTGTGCCAGGCTTCCAACCTGGGAATGTCGGTTCGATTCCGGTCTAGGGCTCCATCGTGCTCCGGTAGCTCAGCGGCATGAGCGGCTGGCTCTTAACCAGCGTCGTCGGGAGTTCGATCCTCCCCCGGAGTACCGCGGGCGAGTACGTCTAACCGGCAAAGCGGCCGAGCTCAAACCTCGTGCGACTGCGGGTTCGAATCCCGCCTCGCCTACTTGATCCCGCTTAGCTCAATTGGCAGAGCGCCAGGTTCTGGTCCTGGAGGTTCGTGGTTCGAAGCCATGAGCGGGAGCTTGGCCGTCACACACGGCTGTGACCTTGCCCCCGTAAGGCAGGTGATCCGGGTCGGCACCGGATGACGGCTCCATGCGTTCGTGGCGGAACGGTATACGCGCTGGCCCGAGGTGCCAGTGGTCCGCAAGGGCTGTGCAGGTTCAAATCCTGTCGAGCGCACGATGCCTCCTTGGCGCAATTGGCAGCGCAGCCCGCCTGTACCGGGAAGGTTGCCGGGTCGGATCCGGCAGGAGGCTCCATTGGCCGGTTGCTCTGTCGGCAGGGGCACCGCGGCTTTGAACCGTGAGAGGACGCTGGTTCGATTCCAGCCCGGCCAGCTCGCGCCCTTCGGATCGGCGTCCACGTGTCCTTGGTATGGACACGTCGCCCGGCTCGACACCGGGGAGGGGCTCCATGCGGATGTAGCTCAGGGGTCAGAGCGCTTCCTTGCCAAGGAAGAGGCCCCGGGTTCGAGACCCGGTATCCGCTCTTAAGCGCTGGTGGCGGAATGCAGACGCGCAGGTCTCAGGAACCTGTGGCCCGGAAGGGTCGTGAGGGTGCAAGTCCCTCCCGGCGTACGGAGAGCGAACGGGCCAGGGTGCCCGGCCTCGCTGCTAACGAGAGCGCGCTCCGGCGTGGCGTTCGAATCGCCCGCTCTCCTCGCATGGAAGGTTGACCGAGAGGTAAAGTGCCCCGCTGGAAACGGGTGGCCGGGTTCGCCCGCACACGTTCGAACCGTGTACCTTCCGCCCCGGAAGATGAAACCGCCATGGAGGCGGTCCCCGATTCGAAGTCGGGTGAGCGCGTAGCCGCGGGGGGTCGGGTCCTCCATCTTCCGCGCTTGGATGGCAAAGCTGCCAGGTGGCAGCCCCCGGCTTGAACCCGGGCGGGCGCGCGAGCGCTGGGGGTCGGGACCTCTGTCATCTGCTGGCCGCGACCCAGCTGGTCGACGGGGCCTGCCTGATACGCAGGTATAGCGCGGTTCGATCCCGCGGCGGCCAACCACGGCGAGATAGCTCAGTTGGCTCAGAGCGCCGGTTTCATAAGCCGGAGGTCGTCAGTTCGATGCTGACTCTCGCTACCACTGGCCGGTGGCCAAACTGGTGACGGCTCCTGCCTTATAAGTAGGGAATTTGCGGGTTCAAGCCCCGCCCGGCCAACCGATGAAAGAGGAAATGATGCTAAGCAAATAGGCTCTGCCTATAGCTACGGGCCGCTAGCTCAACGGCAGAGCGGGAGTCCTTTAAACTCACGGTTTCAGGGTTCGAATCCCTGGCGGCCCACTTCGAGCGCCGCTGGTGCAGCGGAAAGCACGACGGTCTTCTAAACCGTAAACGCCAGTTCGATCCTGGCGCGGCGCACCTGTGCTCCGTTGGAGTAAACGGACAACTCGCCAGCCCCTCAAGCTGGAGACTGCGGGTTCAAGCCCCGCACGGAGCACTCAGGCCCCATCGTCCACTGGCTAGGATCCGGGTCCTTCAAATCCGGGAAGACGGGTCGGAACCGTCTGGGGTCACTGCGGGTTACGACGCCGGCTCATAACCCTGAGGCGCCGTGCAAATCGGACCTCCGCCACCAATCTCGCGTGGCCTAATGGCAGGGCAGCGGACTGTTAATCCGAGTGTGGAGGTTCGACTCCTCCCGCGAGAGCAAAACCTGCACCGGACCTATGGACCATTAGGGGAGTCGGGCCGTCCCCGCCACCCTGTCAAGGTGGAGACCGCGGGTTCAAATCCCGCCTGGACCGCGTAACACGCCAGTTAGATCAACCATACTCTGGTTCAAATGAGCCAATATTAAGCAAAGGCGCAGACTCTCGCCGCTGAAGAACGGCGCTCTGCCGGGCGAGGGGGAGCGATCGGCGCTTGCCGTGGCGGGCACGGAGACGATCCGGACGGGCGAGCCGGCCGTATTCCTGAAGGTCGTGGCAGTCGCGCCGGCGGTAGTGACGAGGAACGGGCAGGTCCGGGCGGCGGGCAGCCCGTGCTCGCGCGCGACGCTCGGGCCGCTGGAGGAGTGGCTGGACGCGCAGGCCGGGCCGGGCGTGATCGACGGGATCGCGGCGCGGGCGGTGCTGGACGGGAGGTTCGTCAAGGGAGAGCGGGAGCGGCTGCTGACCGCGGCGTTCATGATCCGGCTGCTCGTGCTGCAGTCGCTGATGCCCGGGTCGCAGCCCGGCGACGTGATCGCCGCGCTGGCCGGGGACCTGGCGCTGGTGCCGTGGTCGAGGCCGTGGCGGCAGGCGTCAGAGCGGTCCTGCCTGGACTGGCGGAAGGCGCTCGGCCCGGTGCCGCTGGAGGAACTGCAGTCCGCCGTGCTGGCCGCCGCGCGGGGAGAGCACACCGGACGGCCCGGGCAGTGCCTGGTCAACGGGCCGGTCCCGGCCGCTGGCCGTGCACTCGGCGGACGGGTCTTTGCTGCGGGTGCCGGACACGCCGGCGAACCGGGCCGCGTTCGGGTCCGTCGGCACCGCGGACGACTCGGCCGCCTGGCCACGCGGTGCGGCTGTTCCCGCTGAACAGCGTCCTGACCCGGTCGCTGCTCGCCATGCCCTGGGGCGCCAGCGGGGACGGACAAGGCCGCCGCGGAGCAGGGCCTGCTGGACGACGGTCCTACGCGAAGTACCCGCACGTCCTGTCGCATGACCAGGTCTGGCTGCTGGACCGGCTCTGGCACGGCGTCCGCCGGGTCGCCAGCCCTGGCGGAGCGCACGCATGTCCTGATCCGGGTCAAGAGCGACATCACGCTGAAGACGGGTCTCGGAGATCCTGCCCGACGGGTCGTACCGGGCGGAGATCGCCGGCGACGGCCTCACGATCACCGTCCGGGTCATCGAGTACTTCGTCGATATCGAGGGCCAGCAGGTGCCGGAGATGTTCTGCCTGGTCACCGACCTCCTCGACTGGGAGGAGTACCCCGCCCGGGAACTCGCCGGGCTCTATAAATGGCGGTGGGAAGGGTCCGAGACCGGGCTCCGCGGAGGCGAAAGCGCCGCTGCACGGGGCCGGGCCGGGCACCGGGGCGATGCTCCGCTCCGGCAGCCCGGAGCTCATCGCCCAGGAGATCGCGGCCTGGGCCGCCGCCACCGAGATGACCCGCGGCGTCGCCCGCGACGCCGCCATCGCCGCGCAGACCGGCGGTGAAAGGACGCCGCGCCGGGCAGCCCGTCCGGTACCGGGACCTGTCCCTGACCCGCGCCCGCCGCCTCATCCTCGCCGCGATCCGCTCGGGAAAGACCAGCTACAAGGCGCTGACCAGCCAGATCGCCAGGTTCCGGGCCGTCACCGACCGGAACCGGCACCGCGCCCGCAAGTCGAAGTCCCCCAGTGCCTTCGGGACATGTACCTCGTCCCTCTTGCTGAGGTGGGTGGCGCTAAGCACCTTCAGCTAAACACGATTAGCCATCGCAAGATGGCGTTATGCCGTCCAATCCGGAGGCCGCAGGTTCGACTCCTGCCGAGAGTACTTCAGGCTCCTATGGTGAAACGGAGATCATGCCAGCCTACGAAGTTGGCGTTGGAGGTTCGAGTCCTTCTGGGAGCGCACGAGCTCGGCTAGCTCAATGGGAGAGCGCCCGGTCCACACCCGGGGGACGGAGGTCCGATTCCTTCGCTGAGCACGGTGGCCGAATCCAAAGCGGCCGAGGACCCGGACTGTGAATCCGGGCATAGAGGGTTCGAGTCCCTTCGGCCACCCCAAGCGTCGGTGGCGCAGCGGCGACCGCACCTGGCCGTAACCCAGGCATCCCACACGGAGGTTCGAGTCCTTCCCGGCGCACTTCACGTCCCCGTGGCGCAGCAGGACAGCGCGCGTGGTTCCGAACCACGAGGTCGCCCGTTCGAATCGGGCCGGGGATGCCATGACGTGGGACTCGCCGGGCGAGAGGCGGTCCGCAAAACCGCCGGACGGGTTCGACCCCGCCGCGTCTCCACGGCCCGTGGTCCAGTGGACAGGGCGGCTCTGTCCTAAGGAGCAGGCGCGCGTTCGATTCGCGCCGGGCCGGCCCATGGTGCTCACGCTATGGACTGCGCGTGGCCAAGCCCGGGGCCCGGTACCACCGCCGTTCGGGATAAATTTGCCGAAGTTACGCCCAGGTCGCCTTCCTGCGGCCAGAGCGACGATGTTACCTTCGAGTAACTTCGTGGCAGGAGGCAGCGTGAGCGATGCGCCGGAGGCGGGCCCGGGGAGCGGCGGATTCTCGCTGGAGCTCGGGGCGGACTTGGTGCAGATGCGCGACTGGCTACACGAGTTCGCCGTTTCGGTGATCAGGCCGGCCGCCGCGGAGTGGGACGAACGCGAGGAGACCCCGTGGCCGGTGCTCGAGGAGGCGGCCAAGATCGGGCTGTACTCGCTGGACTTTTACGGGCAGCAGTACCTCGATCCCTCCGGGCTGGGCATCCCCGTCGTATTCGAGGAGCTGTTCTGGGGCGACGCGGGGATCGGGATGTCGCTGGCCGGCAGCACGCTGGCCGCCCTGGCGGTCGTGGCAAACGGAACGCCGGAACAGGCGGGGGAGTGGTGCCCGCAGATGTTCGGCGGTCCGGGGGACGTGAAGCTGGGCGCGTTCTGCTCCTCGGAACCAGACGCGGGTAGCGACGTGAGCGCGATCAGGACCCGGGCCGTCTACGACGCGACGCGCGATGAGTGGGTGCTGAACGGGGTGAAGACCTGGGCGACCAACGGCGGCATCGCGAACGTGCACGTGGTCGTGGCGTCGGTGGACCCGGCGCTCGGGTCGCGCGGGCAAGCCAGCTTCATCGTGCCGCCGGGCACGCCGGGGCTGTCTATGGGCCAGAAGTTCCGCAAGCACGGCATCAGGGCCTCACACACGGCCGAGGTCGTGCTCTCCGACGTCCGGGTACCCGGGTCCCTCGTGCTCGGCGGCCGGGCGCGGCTCGAGGAGCGCCTGGCCCGGGTCCGGGAGGGCGGGAGCGCGGGCGAGCAGGCCGCCATGAAGACATTCGAGGCGTCCCGTCCCGGGGTGGCGGCGATGGCCGTCGGGATCGCGCGGGCCGCGGCGGAGTACGCGACCGAGTACTCGCGGACCAGGGTCCAGTTCGGTCGGCCGATCGGGCAGAACCAGGGCGTGGCGTTCATGCTCGCGGACATGCAGGCCTCCGTGGACGCGGCACGCCTGCTGGTCTGGCGGGCGGCCTGGATGGCGCGGCAGGGCAAGCCGTTCACGCGGGCCGAGGGATCGATGTCCAAGCTGGTCGCGGGGGAGACCGCGGTCCGGGTCACCGAGCAGGCGATCCAGATCCTGGGCGGTAACGGATACACCAGGGACTATCCGGTCGAGCGGTGGCACAGGGACGCGAAGATCTTCACCATTTTCGAGGGCACTTCGGAGATCCAGCGCATGATCATCGGAAGAGCTGTCACCGGGCTTGACGTGCGTTAATAACCGCAGGTCATGGCGCTGGTGCGGATCTAGAAGGGCCGTGGACTCGGTTTCTGGCGGTCGGCCCGGTTCCTGCCAGTAGTTCAGAACGCGGTGCTTGCCAGCCAGCCATCCACCACGGCACTGTCCCCGTAAACGGTCACTGCCAGATCGGAAACCGGTCTTCGTCGCATCAGCACGAGCAGCAGGCTGGCAGCCGGGCCGGTAAGGGCGGCGTCACTCTTGCCATGGCCCGGCTCAACGATCAGGCCGCCCGCGTCGTTCCGGATCATCCACTCGCCCCGGCCGCCGAGTCCGCCATCGGTGGCGTGTATGTGCAGCGAAGTACCAGCGGGCAGCGGCGTGGACCGCTCGTCGGTGCCGCCAATTCCGCCGCTGAGCAAAGTCAGCCATTCGTCGATGGCGTCGGCAGCTACCTCGGCGTCGATGACAGGTTCGGGCTCGTCGCTGGCAGCCAGTTGGGCGTCGGCTCGATGCACCAACGTCTCGTGAGCCATCCGCCGTATCCAGAAGCCGGCAGGCGCCGGGCCAGTGAACGTCCAGACGAGATCGCTGCCCGCTCCCCGCACCGCGTCGACGATCAGCGCCGCGCCGGCTTGCAGCCACGCCAACTGCTCGGCGCGATCATCCGGCAGCTTGCCGTCCGGTACCTCGCGGAAGGGAATGAACGTTTCAGACCTCGTACGCGTGATCTCGGCGGCCCACCGGTGCGCTCTGCCAACGTGCGTGGCAAGCTGACGCAGGGTCCATTCCGGGCAGGAGGGGATCGGCAGGCTCGGATCGTGCTCAGCCAAGATCTCCGCTAGCCCTGCTGTGCTTGCCTCGATCTCCGCGAAGTACCGCTCGGAACTGAGCTGAGGCATGGCGTTCCTTTCGGGTGATCTGCTGCGGCTAGCCTAATCACACCCTGGCGTGAGCCTGCCAATTGCCCTGAACTGCGGTAACCGGGCCAGCTGTTGGCTAGGAGCCGGTTAGACGGTGCATGTCCGGGTGGCGTGCCAGCCTGTTGCCAGCGCGGCCGCAGCCAGGGTGAGCAAGACGGTGAGCAGGATTCCGCAGGCGGTGGGCATGGGTCTGCGGCCCGGCTGTGGGCGCGGGCCGCAGGGGTTGGGTGGTGGTTGCGTGGTCAGGCCAGGGGCTCGAGGCGGGGGCTGGTAACGGGGCGCAGGCGGCGCCAGAGGCGGTAGGTGAGGGGCTGGCGGTGGCGGGCGGGGGCGGACTCGGCCTGGACCTGGCGGGCGAAGCTCTGCTGGGCGGCGTCGGCGAGCAGGTCGCGGCGGTGCTCGGCGGCCAGTTGCCTGCTGATCTCCGGGTTGATGAACATTGTTTTCTCCTGTCTGGTTCAGATCTGTGGTCTGGGGCTTCTTAGCGGGCCTGGCCTTGGTGCGTTCCGGCCATGACATGAGAATGCGCTGGCAGCGGGGGTGCCCACATCTGCAGCAATGCGTATTCCAGCCTGCGGGAAATGACTACGCCACCGCGGGAAATGACTACGGCGCCCTCGGGAGGCCGTCGCTCCGATGGCTAGACTCGTCGGAATGCCAGGGCCGACCGCGAGAAGCGCCACACCCGTAACAAGGGCCCGCACGCTCGCCCAGGTGTACCGGCACTTCGGCGAGGTTGACGCCGCCGGAACGTCGCCGCTGTACGAGCGCGTCGCCGTCGCCCTGAGCGAGTCCGACGAGGCGCTGCGCGCCATCGAGGCGGCCCCAGCGCGCAAGCGGCACCCCACGGTGATCCTCGCCGCGCTACACGACCTGGCCCTCGCCGGGCGCGCCCCCGCGCTGGCTGCGGCCTATGCCGCTGCAGACGGCGACGCGGCCGCTGCCGCGGCGACCGACACGCTGCTCGGCATGACCGACGAGATCGTGGCCATCGCCGCGCGCCGGAAGACGCGGACCAGCGAGACCGAACGCTGCGCCGTCCTGTATCCGGCCATTGCCGAGGTAGCGCGTCGGGTAGGCGCCGATGCGGTGGGTCTGATCGACGTGGGCGGTTCGGCTGGGCTCAACCTCCATGTCGATCGCCTTGGCATCACCTACAGCAACGGACAATCGCTGGGCGACCCGTCCTCTCCCGTGCGACTGTCGTCGTCGGTCGTGGGAGACCGGCCCATCCCCGCGCGGGCGATGCCCGAGGTGGTCGCCCGGGTCGGCGTCGACCTCGATCCGGTGGACGTGACCGACGCGGATGACGCCCGGTGGTTGCGCGCCTGCCTGTGGCCGGGTCAGCCGGAGCGAGCCGCCAGGCTCGAGGCGAAGATCGCGTTGGCGACGACGGCCCCTCCGCTGCTGCTGCGAGGTGACGCCGTCGAGATGTTGCCGGACGCCGTCGCCCATGTGCCCGTGGACGCCCTGCCCGTCGTCACCACGACGTGGGCGCTGTCAGGCTTCCCGCTCGAGAGCCGTCTGCGCTTCCTACACCGACTCGACGAAGCGGCGGTCGGCCGGGCGGTGGCGTGGGTGTCGGTGGAGGGGGTCGGAGTCGCGCCGGAGATACCGACGCTTGGCGATCGCCGCGCCTCTGGCCACAGCATCATCGGCCTGGCGGTGTTCGATGGGTCGGCTCTGCGCGCCGAGGCCATCGGCCGCTGCTGGTTGCGGGGCCGCTTCCTGTCGTGGCTGGCCGACTCCTAGCGACCTGGCTGCGCAGGGCGCGTCCCGGGACCGGATAACCAGTCGTTCGACGGTGAGGCCGCGTGGCAGAGTGCTGGCGTGGCGATCGACGACTTCCCCCGGCAGTTGGCTAGCACCAGGTTCTTCACGCTCGGTGTTCCGCGCGCGGTGACGGTCTCGCGGGACGGCAGGCGGGTGCTGTTCCTCCGTACCCGGGGCGGTGAAGACCCGGTCACGTGCCTTTGGCGGCTGGATTTGGCCGACGGTCCGGGGGACGGCGGGGGAGGACGTGAGCGGCTTGTCGCCGATCCGGCGGCGTCGTGGAATGTCGGTCCTGGCGATATGCCCGAGGCCGAGCGTGTCCGGCGGGAGCGGGAGCGGGAGCTCGGAGACGGGATCGTCGCATACTCAGCCGACGCGAGCTGCCGGACGGTCGTGTTCGGGCTGGACGGGCGGCTGTGGGTGCTGCGCGTCGGTGACGACCCGCGCGAGCCGGCCGACGTCCCGGAACCGGTGCCCGCCGCGGACGCGGTGGCGGACCCGCGGATCGATCCGACCGGGCAGCGCGTGGCCTACGTCGCGGACGGCGCGCTGCACGTGACCGAGCTGGCCGGCGGAACGGGCCGCCTGCTGGCCGCCCCAGAGCACGACGACGTTTCCTACGGCCTCGCGGAGCATGTCGCGGCGGAGTCCATGTACCGCTTCCGCGGCTACTGGTGGGCTCCCGACGGGCAGCAGCTGCTGGCCGCTCGGGTCGACAATTCTCCCGTCCAGCGCTGGTGGATCGCAGACCCGGCTGATCCGGCGCGGCCGCCGAGCGCGATCAGGTACCCGGCGGCCGGAACCGCCAATGCGGACGTCACCCTGCACGTGCTGCGACTTGACGGGAGCAGGACCGAGGTCACCTGGGACCGCAGCGCATACGAGTACATGACGGCCGCCGGGTGGGACTCCCGAGGTCCGCTGTTCAGCGTGCAGAGCCGGGACCAGCGGACCGTCATGGTACTGGCGGCCGACGCCGTCACGGGACAGACGACGCTCCTGCACACCGAGCGCGACGACGCCTGGGTCGAACTTGCGCCCGGCACCCCGGCGCGGACCAGTGCCGGGGACCTGGTCATCGTGTCTGACCGGGACGGCTCCCGGCGTCTGGTGTTCGGCGGCGCCGCCGTGACGCCGGACGGATTGCACGTCGGCTCGGTCAGCGGAACCGACGGAGACGCCGTTTACTTCACCGCCACCGATGAACGCGACCCCACCGAGCAGCACCTGTGGCGGTACGACCCGGGGCAGGGCCTGTCGCGGTGCAGTGCGGACCCTGGCGTACACGACGGCGAGGCGGCGGGCGGCACAGTCGTCGTGCTCTCGCGCACCGAAGCCGGCAGCGGCGCCGCCGTCGCCTGGCGTGACGGGACCCGCGCGACCATCGCCAGCCTCGAAGCCGAACCCTTGGTCAAGCCGCGGATCACGTGGCTGACTCTCGGGCCTCGCGAGCTGCGCGCTGCCCTGCTGCTGCCGTCGTGGTACCGGCCGGGAACACGGCTCCCTGTGCTGCTGAGCCCGTACGGCGGCCCGGCCATGCAGCGGGTGGTCCGGGTGCGTGAATGGGCGTTCTGTGATGACCAGTGGGTGGCCGAGCAAGGCTTCGCCGTCCTGGTCACGGACGGGCGCGGCACGCCTGGCCGCGGGCCGAGATGGTCGAAGGCCGTGTTCGGCGATACCCTCTCCGCGCCGCTGCAGGATCAGGTGGACGCGCTCGACGCGACCTGTGCTCAGTTCCCCGACCTGGACCGGGGACGCGTCGGGATCCGCGGCTGGTCCTACGGCGGGGCGCTCGCGGCCATCGCCGCGATCCGCCGTCCCGACGTGTTCCGCGCGGCCGTTTCGGGAGCCGCGCCGCACGATCAGCGGCTCTATAACACCCACTGGCGGGAGCGGTTCCTAGGCCTGCCGCAGCAGAACGCGGAAGGATACGACCGGTCCTCCACCATGACCGAGGCCGCCAGCCTGACCAGGCCGCTGCTGCTGGTTCACGGGATGGCCGACGACAACGTGGTGGTGGCGCACACGCTCCGGATGTCGGCGGCGCTGCTCGCGGCCGGCCGCCCGCACCAGGTCCTGCCGCTGTCCCGCACAACCCACACGCCGATCGACGCCATCAGCCAGTTGATGCGGCATGAGCTCGCGTTCCTCGCCGAATCGCTCGGCGTCGCCCGGCCTGACGCGGACTCACGGTGACAACGCACCCTTAGCTTGTGCTTGTTCAGCTCGATCCGTCGACGAAGCCCCACCCGTGGCGCTCCCGGTTCCTGGCGGGCTTGTCCACGGTCCTGAGCTCGCGCTCATGGTCGATGGCGGCCTGGACGGCTAGCCAGTCAAGCACGCGGTAGCCGCCGTCGGTGCGCCGCCACATGCCGTCGCTGCACAACTCGGTGGCGAGGACCGCCGGGTCGGCGTCAGGGCTGTGCAGGTCCTCGCTGGTCAGGCTGGCCACGTACTCGTCGGCGACGAACCCGGGGTGGTCAACGGCGGCGGAGCCGAGCGTGGCCTTGGCGTGCAACTGATAGGCCGCGGCCGACATGATGTGGTCCCGGCGGTCGAAGGCGTCTGCCGCCCGGAGGAACTTCACTCGGCTGTGGCCCGGCCAATCCCTGTCACGCGCGCTCTCGGCGTCGCTGAGGAGCGCCAGAATGCGCAGCCGAGTTCCCCGCTGATGTTCATCGGCTCGGGTGGTGTTCACAGGCGTCCTCCGGTCAGCCAGATGGAGCACGGGCTCAGGTCCAGGTGTCGCGCACGGTGACTCGCCCTCGTCTCTCGGAATTGACTTCATTGTGTAACTATCTAGCTACATATGGTAGTCAAGACGACGGATCGGTCAAGTCGTCCCATGTCCTGCCTTGCCGGGGAACGGCCGGCACCTGCGGCCTAACCGCGTGCGTCGGGATGCGGAAGGACCGGCCGACCCGGATCGCCTCCAGGTCACCGGCGCGCACGAGGCGGTACACGGTCTGCTTCGACACCCGCAAGATCGTGGCTGCCTCGAAAATGGTCAGGAATCGTGCGCTGTTCGGGGGCGAGGTGTTGCCGGTCACGGTGCTCCTTGAGGTCAGGACAGAGGCAAAGGTGCAGCACACGGGCCGTATTCGCGCGATGCTGGGGTAGCACAGGAGCGGCCCGATGCCAGTTGCGCGACAAATAGTGCTGCAAGTTGCACGCGGAGACATCGGTCAGCTGACGTATATTGCTCAGCCCGTCTGAGATCCTGAAGCGGTGCCCTTGACCGTCCCGGCCGCCGCGGTCCGCGCCGCCGTGTCGGTCGCCGCCCGCCTGGGTGTCGCCTGCGCCGAACCCGTGGTTCTCGCCGACGGCGCGAACGTGATCGTCCACCTCAGCCCGTCACCCGTCGTGGCGAAAGTCGCCGCGAGCACCCCTGCCATCCGCCCCGATGTAGGCACCTGGCTCCAGCGCGAACTCGACATCGCCTTGTTCCTGACCCGGGCAGGCGCCCCGGTGCTGGCGCCGAGCTGTGAAGTTCCCGCCACCGTCCACCGCGGCGACGGGCAGGTGATGTCCTTCTGGACCTACCTCAAGCCCGCCGGCCCGGGTCGGCCGGACGAAGCCACGATCGGCTCGATGCTGCGGGACCTGCACGTCACCCTGCGGACCTATCCGGAGGCCTACCCTGTCCTGACTCCGCTGGGCGACATCCCGGCCTTCCTGGCCCGCCCGCAGACCCTGCTCACGCCCACCGACGTCGCCGTCCTCACCCAGGCCTTCCGCCGCCTGACCGACGACCTCGCGCCAGCCTCCATCCCGGGGCAGGTGCTGCACGGCGACGCCGGCGTCGGCAACCTCATGGCGGCGGGCGGCCACTGGGTGTGGCACGACTTCGAGGACACCTGCTCAGGCCCGGTCGCCTGGGATCTCGCGGCGACCACCGCGAGCCCGCGGCTGGACGCGTCCCGCATCCTGGCCGCCTATGGTGACCCCGTCGACCCGGCCCAGCTGCACACGTGCCAGGAGCTCCGACGGCTCCACCTCACCATCTGGTACGCCCTCTACGCCGAGCGCCTCCCGGAATGCCGGCCGTGGGCCGCCGACCTGCTGGCCGCCTGGCGCGCACCATCATCGTGACCCGGGACGCGGCCGCGCCGGGACCGCTTAAGAGGCAGAGAACACAGCAGACGCGCCCGCCACATGCGTGACGGGCGCGTGGGTTGCTGCCGCCGGTCAGGTGAAGCCGACGTCGAGGACGAAGTGACCTAGGTGCAGGTTGAGTGATCCGCCGCCGGCCCAGTGCACGATGAACGCGAGCAGGATGATGACCAGGATGACGATGACCACCCAGATGAAGAACAGGACGATGCCGGGGATTGCGTACCCGCCGACGGTTCTCGATCTAGCCACGGCCCCCAGCTACCCGCGGTCGCACCAATTATTCGGCGCCCGGCCCCGGCCGGCCGCGCTCGACACCAGGCCAAGGTCGCCGGGCTGGACGTGCGGCGATCGCAGTCCGTGGCGTGCCCCGGTGCCGAACTGGCCCGCACGGCCTTACATTGACTGCGTGATGTCGTATCTCAGCCTCTCGCAGCGGCTCGAGGAGCAGCTGGCCAAGGCCTCGCCGGGCGACCCCGTCCCGTCCGAGAACGAGCTGGCCCGGCACCACAAGGTCCACCGCCTGACGGCGCGGGCGGCGCTGCAGGAGCTTGAGCGCAGGCACCTGGTCCGGCGGGTCCAGGGCCGGGGGACGTTCGTCGTCCGCCGGCTGGACTACCGCATCTCGACCGAGGGCCCGGCGTCCTTCACCGACATCGTCCGCAGCGCGGGCGGCAATCCCTCCACGACCACCGAGAAGGCGCTGGTCCGCCCCCCGACCCCGGCCGAGCGCCGGTCCCTCGCGCTGGCCCCTCGCGCGCACGTGGTGGAGTTGCGGCGGACGCGGTGGCTCGATTACGAGCCGGTCGGCGTCGGAACCAGCATCCTGCCCGCCGCGCTGGTGCCGGGCCTGCAGGAGAAACTCGGCCCGGACGGCTCGCTGTACCGCGCACTGGTGGAGGAGTACGACCTGCAGCCGCGGCGGGCGTGGTACCGGTGCGAGGTGTCGGCCGCACCGGAGGAGGTGGCCGTGCATCTGAACCTGCGCGGTCGCCCCGACCTTTACCACAACTGCGGCCGGCTGGAATCCGAGCGGCTGCGCGTCCCGATCGAGCTCCAGGACGGCTGGCTGCGGACGGACGTGTTCAACGTCGTCATCGAGGTGGGCGACTTCCGGTAGCCGAACGGCCGCCACCCACGCTTGACACTCCTTCGGGCCTACTTGTATAGATAACCTAGACAACCCGCCGCGCCTGCGACGCAAAGCCCAAAAGCCCAAGCGAGCGACGGAGCGAGATCACATGCCTCCCGACCGGAAGACGGCGCCCGCGGATCTGGCCGTTCCCGCACGGGACGGCCGCAACAGCGAAGGCTGCGATGCCGCGCCCGCGCTGCCGCCGGGCCGTCGGGCCGAACTGCTCGCGGTGGCCGACGAATCCGAGCTGGTGGCGCTGGCCGACCGGTGCCTGGAGGCCGTCCCGGAAACGCGGGTCACCGAGCCGCCCACGGTCGGCACGATCCCGCTCTGCGTGCGCGAGCCGGTGGTCGGCGAGCGGTTCATCCTGGCCGACGTGCTGGCGACCCAAGCCGGAGTTGAGCACCGGGGCCAGGCCGGCTGGGCGATGCGCCTCGGCGATGACGCCGCCGCCACCCTGGCCGCCGCGATCTGCGACGCCGAAGCGGCCTCGGGCACCGGCCTGGCGCGAGAGGTCGACCTGCTCTGCCGCCGCACCGAGCGCCGCCGCGCCGACGAGGCCGCCCGGGAGTGGGCGGAACTAGCCCGCACCGAAGTTCACTTCGAGGAGCTCACCTGATGGGCGCGGGGACGGTATCCGACCGGCTGAGCCCGCTGGCGTCCCAGGCGGTGTTCCGCGTCCTGCTAGAGAGCCTGGCCCGGCCGGGCCGCGTCTTCCAGCTCCCCGCGATGGGCGCCGAGGCAGGCCCCGGCATCGTTCCCCTGGCCCTCGCCGTGATCGGGTCGAAGGTCGCCGTGGCAGGCTCGCCCTCGTGGCAGGAGCGGATCTGCCGCGCCACGGGCGCGCAACCGGTCGGCCTCGAAGAAGCGGACCTGGTGGCGATCTACGGGACGGCTGAGGCCCTGACGATCTCGCGGCTCCAGCGCGGCTCGGCGGCGGCGCCGGAGGACGGCGCAAAGGTCGGCCTGGCCTGCCGCGCCTTGTCGCAAGGCGGTCCGGGCGAGACCGCCATCGAGCTGACCGGGCCGGGCGTGCCCGGCCGGACGCGGCTCGGCGTGGACGGCGTGGCCCCGGAGGTGTTCGACGCCCTGCGCGCCGCGAACGCGAGGTTCCCGGCCGGGGTCGACGTGTGGCTGGTTGACGAGCGCGGCCAGGTGGCCGGGCTGCCTCGTTCGGCCCGGCAGGCGGTGGTCTGAGTGGGTTACTCCGCGGCCCGTGGCGGCCTAGACGCGATCCTGGCCGCCGAGGAGCTGATGCGCGCCAAGCGGGACGGCGGGTCCAGCCCCCCGCTCGGGATCGGCCAGGTCACCGAGCGGCTGAACCTCGCGGTCGACCGCGTGATGGGCGAGGCGGGACTGTGGGCCCCCAGACTGGCCGCCCTGGCCCTGCGCCAGGCCGAGGGCGACCTCATCGAGGCGGCTCACCTGCTGCGCGCCTACCGGTCGACCCGGACGCGGCTCGCCCAGCCGGTGCCGGTGGACGCCGACGAGCTCGAGATCCTGCGGCGGATCGTGCCGGCCTACCGGGTCCCGCCCGGCCCCCAGCTCCTCGGCCGGACGCTGGACTACGTCGGCAGGCTGCTGGACACCGGGACGGAGAAGCCCCCGACGGCCAGCCCGGAGCCCGCCGTACCCGAAGCACCCGAACCGGTAACCGCCGGCGCGGGCCCCGCCCAGAACGGACGGCACCCCGGGCGCCTGCTCGACCTCCTCCGGAGCCAGGGCATGATCCGGGACCGGCGGCGGGACGACGACCCCGAGCCGTACGACGTCACCAGGGATCCCGTCCGGCCCGGCGCGCCGCGATCCGCCCGCCTGTCGGTCATGGCCCGGGCCGAGACCGGGGCTCTGGTCAACCTTTGGTACCGCAACATTCTCGGCCCGGACGGCTACATCCACGAGGTGACGCTCGGCGAGGTGCGGCACGGCCGGCTCCCGGTCCGGGTCGTGCACCCGTCGACGGGGCAGCCGGTCTGCCTCGGCGCGGTCCGCGTCACCGAGGTCGAGGCGATCGAGGACCTGGACGGCGAGCAGGAGGAGCGCGGCCTCTTCGACGTCGGATACGGGCTCTGCCTGGGCCACAACGAGCGCAAGGCGATCGCGATGGCCAACCTGGACATCGCCGTGGAGCGCGACGCCGGCCGCAGCCCGCTGGAGCAGAACGTGCTGATGACCACGGACGGCCTGGACGCATCCGGCTTCCTGGAGCACCTGAAGCTCCCGCACTATGTCACGTTCCGTTCGATGGTGGACCGCAAGGCGGCTATTCAAGCTGCATCCGAACGCCGCGCCGTGCCGTCACCGGACGCTGATTCGCCCGCGGCGCAGACCGACGCGGTGGCGGGGGTCACCCGATGACGGTGAGTGCGCTAGCGGTCCAGACGGCAGCGCAGGAGTTCGGGCACCTCGACGAGCAATCCAAGCGGGAGATCCGGTCCGCGCTGCTGACCGCGGTGGCCGTCCCCGGCTACCAGGTCCCGTTCGCCAGCCGGGAGATGCCGGTCGCCCGGGGCTGGGGCTCGGGCGGCCTCCAGGTGACCCTGGCCGTGATCGGCCCGCAGGACACGGTCAAGGTGATCGACCAGGGCGACGACGCGGGCGTCAACGCCGCGAACCTGCGCCGGCTCATCGTGGCGAGCACCGGCGCCGCGCAGACGACGGACGCCAGGGAGGCCAGCATCATCCAGACGCGGCACCGCATCCCCGAGGACCCGCTCGGTGAGGACCAGGTCCTGGTGCTGCAGGTCCCGGTGCCCGAGCCGTTGCGCGGCGTCGAGCGCGACATGCGCGAGCTCCGGCGGATGCACGCCGAGGCCGACTACACCGCGATCTGGGTCAGCCTGTACGAGGACCTGGTGCGCAACGGCGTCATCACCCAAGCCACCGGCTACCCGGTCCTGGTCGGCGGCCGCTACGTCATGGCCACCACCCCGATCCCGCGCTGGGACGTGCCCAAGCTGCACCAGGCCGGGTTCCTCGCCCTGTTCGGGGCCGGGCGGGAGAAGCGCGTGTACGCGGTGCCGCCGCACACCGACGTCGAGCCGCTGGCCTTCGAGGACGTCGCCTTCCAGGTCGAGCGGACCGAGGGCGCCTCCTGCCTGCTCTGCGGCGCCGTCGACGCCTACCTGGTCGAGGTGCCCGCTCGCCACGCGTGGATCTGCAGCGACGCCGACTGGTGCGAGCGGCGCCGCTCCGGCGAGGACGGCGAGGGCGAGGACGCCGAGGGCGAGGACGCCGAGGACGCCGAGGGCGAGGACGGCGAAGGGGAGGCCGCCGATGCCTGAGCCGGCCCTGCGGGTCACCGGGCTGACCAAGCGCTTCGGCCGGGTGCTGGCCTGCCAGGACGTCGGATTCGAGGTGGCGCGGGGTGAGGCGCTCGGCATCATCGGCGAGTCTGGCTCGGGCAAGACCACGGTCCTGCGCTGCCTCGCCGGGGACGTCTCGCCGGACGCCGGGACCGCGCTGCTGCGCCGCGGCGCGGACGCGGCCGACCTGTTCGCGCTCGGCGGCGCGGAACGCCGCGCGCTGCGGGTCAGCACCGTCTCCATCGTCTACCAGGACCCCGCCCGTGGCCTGAACCTGCGGATCTCGGCGGGCGGCAACATCGCCGAACGCCTCATCGCGGCGGGTGGCCGCAACTTCGGGCAGCTGCGCGCCAGGGCCGCCGACCTGCTGCGCCGGGTCGACGTGCCGCTGGACCGGATGGACGACCCGGTCGGCACGTTCTCCGGCGGGATGATGCAGCGGGTCCAGCTGGCCAAGGCCGTGGCGAACCACCCGGCCCTGCTGCTCCTCGACGAGCCGACCACCGGCCTGGACGCCTCCATCGCCGCCGGGGTGCTCGACCTGATCAGGGACTTGATCGAGGAGAGCGGAGTTACCGCGCTAGTGGTCAGCCACGATATGACCGTGGTCTCGATGCTCGCCGAGCGGGCGGTGGTCCTGCGCGACGGGTCCATGGTGGAGGCCGGGCTGACCGACCAGCTGCTCGCCGATCCTCAGCACGCCTACAGCCAGCAGCTGGTAGCCGCCGCACGGGGAGGGCTGGGATGAGCGAGACCGTCCTGGAGGTGCGCGGGCTGCGCAAGCAGTTTGTCATGCACGCGATCGGGCGCCTGGTCCCGGCCCTGTGCGGGGTCGACCTGAGCGTCGCGCGCGGTGAGCACGTCGCGCTGGTGGGACAGAGCGGCGCGGGGAAGTCGACCCTGCTCAAGTGCGTCTGGCGCAGCTGCCTGCCGTCCGCGGGGGAAATACGGCTCCGGCGCCGCGACGACAGCGTCACCGACCTGGCCAGCGCGGACGACCGGGCGATCATCGAGGTGCGCCGGGACGACCTGGCCTACGTCAGCCAGTTCCTGCGGCCCGACGGCCGGCGCACGGTGCTGGAGGTGGTCGGCCGCGCGGCGGTCCGGCGCGGCCTGGAGCCGGCCGCCGCCACGGCGGCCGCCG
The DNA here is from genome assembly GCA_963795795.1 of uncultured Actinomycetes bacterium. Taxonomy (GTDB): domain Bacteria; phylum Actinomycetota; class Actinomycetes; order Streptosporangiales; family Streptosporangiaceae; genus Palsa-504. The sequence continues at coordinate 264,454 of CAWCJS010000027.1, forward strand.
CGGCCGCCCTGCGCCGGCTGGGCCTGGCCGAGGAGCTGTGGGGCACGCAGCCCGTCGTCCTGTCGGGCGGCGAGCAGCAGCGGGTGAACCTGGCCGCGGGGACGCTGGGCACGCCGCGGCTGCTGCTGCTGGACGAGCCCGTGGCCGCGCTCGACTCCGGCCACCGGGATACGGTGTTCGGCCTGATCCGCGGGCTAAGCCGGGCCGGGGTCAGCGTGCTGAGCGTCTTCCACGACACCGAGGCCATCCGGGCGCTGGCCGACCGGGTGGTCGTCCTGCGCGACGGGCAGGTGGCGGCCGAGGGAACGCCCGGCCAGGTCCTGGACCGGGTCAGCGCGGCGTGACCGGGGGGCGCGAGACGCAGGTGCGCCGGGCCGGGCCGGGCGACGCCGGGGCGATGGCGGTCATGCGTTACGACTTCCGCACCGAGCTGGGGGAGCCGGTGGAGACCAAGCCGGAGTTCGTCGAGCGGGCCACCGCCTGGCTGGCGCACCGGCTGGAGCTGGGCTCGTGGACCGGCTGGCTGGCCCTCGAGCAGGAGCGGCCGGTCGGGCTCGTCCTGGCGCACCTGGTGGAGAAGGTGCCGAACCCGGTCGTCGAGCCGGAAAGCCTCGGCTACGTCAGCAGCCTGTACGTCCGGCCGGAATGCCGCGACCGCGGGATCGGCGATGCGTTGCTGCGGTCCGCGGTCGACTTCTGCCGCGATCACGACGTCGACACCGTCGTCCTGTGGCCCTCGCCCCGTAGCGTTCCGCTGTACCAGCGCCACGGGTTCCGTCATCAAGGCGACGTCATGGAGCTGCGCTGGGCGGCCCCAGGGTCCGCCTGAACTTCGAGGTCAGAGAGGAAGACGGCGATGGTCGTGCAGCTGCTCAGCAACGTCCGGGCCGTGGTCGGCGGCCGCATCATCGAGGCGGCGACCGTCGCCAGCGAGGACGGCCGGATCCTGGGCGTCGAGGAGAACCGGTCCTACGCCGGTGCCGCCGACGGTCACGGGGCCTTCTGCCTGCCGGGCCTGGTCGACTCGCACTGCGACGCCCTCGAGCGCGAGGTGTCGCCGCGGCCGACGGTCACCTTCGACCTGGAGTTCGCGCTGCGCTCGTTGGAGGCCCGTTTCCTGGGGGCCGGCATCACCACCGCCTGTCACGGCGTGAACTTCTTCGGCGAGGGCGACCGGATGCGCTCGCCGGAGATGGCGGCCCGGCTGGTCGACGTGATCGCCGCGCGTCGGGCCGTTGGCGCGCGCATCGACCACCGCGTGCTGTTCCGGATACCGCTGCGCACCACCGACTCGGTAGACCGCGCCATCGAGTACCTGCCCGGCGGGCAGCCGGAGGGCGACGTACCGCTGGTGTCCTTCGAGGACCATACGCCCGGCCAGGGCCAGTACCGCGACATCGGCCAGTACAAGGCGGCGATGTCGCTGGAGGGCGGGCCGATAACCGGGGACCTGGACGCCGAGGTCGCCCGCCGGATAGCCGAGGCTGAGGCCCTGCTGCCGGTCCGCGAGGCCAACCTGGCGCGGGTCCGCGACCTGGCGGCCGCCGGGTCGGCGAGGGTGCTGGCGCACGATTGCGTGGACGCCGGCGAGGTCGAGCAGGCCCGGCGCTGGGGCGCCGCAGTAGCCGAGTTCCCCGTCACCGTCGAGGCGGCGCGGGCCGCCCGCGAGCACCAGATGCCGGTCGTGCTCGGCGCGCCGAACGTTCTGCTCGGCGGCTCGCACTCGGGCAACGCCTCGGCGGAGGAGCTCATCGCGCTCGGCTACTGCACCGGGCTGGCGTCGGATTACGCCCCGTCGACCCTGCTCGCCGCGGCGTTCGACCTGGCCCGCCGCGATGTCGTCGGGTTCACGGCCGCGCTGGCCCTGGTCACGTCCGGTCCGGCCGCGGCGATCGGGCTGAGCGACCACGGCCGGCTGGAGCCCGGATACGTAGCCGACCTGGTTCTGGTCGAGCAGGACGGCCGCTGGCCGCGCGTCGTCTCCGTGCTCGCCTCGCCATGTGGTCAGGAAGCTCCGCAGGATGCTCGGCCGGAGTTCACGGTCACGTCGGGGGCCAGGGCGCCCGGATGAGGCGCTCGATGTCCTCGCCGAACGGCCGGTCGCCCTCGATCGGCGGGATGATTCCGGCCAGCCAGTCCAGCAGCCCCGCGCACCCCGGCGGCGGCGGGCGCCCGCCCAGCGCCGAGGCCTGGTAACCGGCCAGCAGTTCGCACGCCGTGACCGCGCGCGCGTGGTGCAGGGCGACGCGAAGCTTCTCCGCGGCCTCCCAGGCGAACGACTGCACGTCCTCCTGACCGCCGGACGTCTCGATCAGGCCGACCGGGGTGGCGACCGCCAGGAGCCGCATGGCGTGCACCTCCCCGGCGGCGCGCTTGTGCACCGGCGACATCCCGGCCTCGGGGCCCGGATGCCGGGCCAGTTGCGCGGGCAGCCCGCTGACCCTGGAGTCCAGCAGCCGGTGGAGGCGGGCCGCCGCCACCTCCGCCGCGTGGCAGAACGCCGAGGTCAGCTGGTCGCAGTGCGCGGCCAGGTCGATCCCGTGGAACCCGGCGGTCCCGATGAACCGCCCGTCCAGGTAGGCGGGGGAGTCGGTGACCCCGGCTAGGGCGCGGTGCACGGCCGCCTCGAGCAGGTCGGCCGCCCGCCGTACCTGGGTGAGGGCGGGCCCGGCCACCCGGAACGACAGCGGGGCCTGCAGCGACCGCGGCTCCGGCTCGCCGCCAGCCAAAGCGCGCAGCCGCCCGAGCACCCCGGCCAGCAGGTCATCGCCGCGCGCGCACGCCGCGTCGTAGGGGTCGCGTGGGGCCCGGGCCACGACGATCGACAGCGCCGCGGACGCCTCCATCAGTGAGGCCAGCCCGGCGGCCTCACCGAGGCGGAGCGCGCACAGACCGGTGGCCCCCGGCACGCCCTCGATGAGGGCGATGCCCTCCTTCGGGCCGAGGCAGAACTCGTCGAGCCCGTGAGCGCGCAGCGCCTGTGCCGCCGTCAACAGGGCGCGATGGGGCCCGATAACCTGTCCGATCCCGGCCACCGGCCCGAACGCGTGCGCCAGGTGCATGATCTCGCCCGCGGCGCCCATCGCCGTGCGCGGCACGGCCGGCACGATGCCGAGGTTGAGGAAGTCCGCGAGCCGCTGGCAAAGCCCGCCCGACACGCCGGCGTCACCGGACAGGAACGTCAGCAGCCTGGTCACCAAGACCGCCCGCACCTCGGGCTTGTCCAGCCACGGCGGCCCTCCCGTGGCCCGGGCTAGCAGCACGTTGCGCTGGTGAGAGCGCTGCTCCTCCTCGGTCAGGCGGACCGAGGCCAGCGCCCCCAGGCCCGTGTTCACGCCGTACACCACCCGCCCGTCGCCGAGCGCCCGCCGGGCCTGCTCACAGCGGTCCTGCACCACCTTGAGCAGGTCCGTTCCGATGGCGACCGCTTCGCCGGCCGCGACGGCCCTGATGAGTCCGAGATCAGCGTCACCGCCCTCGGTGATCACCGCCATCGCTAGCGGTACCTGAGCATCGTGCCCGCGTCCTGCTCTTCCGCGCGGCGCAGGATGGCCAGGCCGACGGCGATGTCGAGGATGGCGAGCCCGCGATGCCACAGCAGGATCCGCTCGTGGCGGGATTCCCGGCCGGGCACCCGCCCGGTGACGATCTGGCCGAGCTCGGCGTAGAGCGAGGCCGCGGTGAGCCGGCCGGTGTCCACGTGCGGGCGCAGCGCGCCGAACCGGCCCGACTGCGCCTCGCGCCAGTCGTCCACCACGACCTTGTCCATCACGTCGAGCAGGCTGAGTTCGACGGCGCTGACCGTGCCGTACGGGACGACGAAGGCGCCCGGCTTGACCCAGGCGGTGCGCAGCAGCGGCTCGGGGATCGTCAGCCGTGACGCCTCGACCAGGATGTCGGCCCCGTCGAAGGCCTCCTCGGCGGTGGCCACGACCCGGATGCGCGTCGCGGTGACCGCGGCTAGCTGCCGCGCGAAGGCCACCCGTGACTCGGGCCTGCGGCTGGTGACCCGGATCTCATCCAGGTTGAACAGCTCGTCGAGGAGGACGACATTCCAGAACGCCGTGCCGCGGGCCCCCACGTGCCCGAGCACCCGGGAGTCCCGCCGGGCCAGGTAGCGGGCCCCCACCGCGGTCATGGCCCCCGTCCGGCAGGCGGTGATCAGCGTGGCGTCCATGATCGCGAGGGGGACGCCCGTCTCCGGGTCGTACAGCGTCAGCAGCCCGAGTTCGCTCGGCAGCCCGACCGCGTAGTTCGACACGAAGTCACCGACGACCTTGATCCCGCTCACGCCCCCGAAGCCGCCCGTGCCTCCTGTGCCGCCGACGCCGCTCACACCCCCTACCCCCGCCTCCGCGCCGCCGACGCCGGGGGCGCTCAGGTGGCCTCGAAGTACGTTGAAGTGACCGGCACCGCCGTTGTCAGGGGCGAGGTGCACCCGCGGCTCGACGATCGCCCGCCCCTCGCCGTGCGCGCGAACGGCGTCTTCTACCGCGATGATGATCTCCGCGTGCGTGACGCCGAGCGAGTCGATGTCCGGTCCGGATAGGAACCGGAGCCACAACCCTCCGCCGGTGTTCACGCTCACGATTATCCGCGACCAGCCTCGGCCGTGGCAGGGCGATCAGACCCGCGATCAGCCCCTCAGCCTGATCCGGCTGCGCCCGTGCCTGCGCGGGGCCTCGGGCGGGCCGGCCGGGGATCCCAGCCCCAGGGTGACAGCGGCGCCGCCGGAGGAGGACCGGCCGACGATCAGCGCCCCGCCGGAGGCCTCGGCGATCCGCCGCGCGATATCCAGGCCGAGACCGGTCGAGCCGCCCCGGGACAGGCCCCGCTGCGTGGGGTCGAAGTCCCCGAAGCCCGGCCCGTCGTCCGCCACGACCAGCCACGCGCCGCCGCCGGCGCGCCGGCTGAGCCGGACCGCGAAGGCGGCGCCCTCCGGGGTGTGCGCGAAGACGTTCTCCAGGAGAATGTCCGCGCACGCCGCCAGGTCGTCCCTGGCTACCCGAACCGGCACCGGGACCGGCGGCAGGTCCACCGTCATCCAGCGGTCCTGGTCTTCGGCCAGCGGCCACCAGAACGCGGAGCGCTCGGCGACGACCTCGACCGCGTCGCAGGCCGCCTGCCCGCCCTCGCCGCCGGGCGTCCTGGCCTCGCGGATGATCCCGCTGACCGTGCGTTCCACCGCGTTAGTGTCGGCCAGCAGCCGTTCCATCTCCGCCGGGTCGCGCAGCGATTCGGCGTCGATCCGCAACGCGGTCAGCGGGGTCCGCAGGCGGTGCGACAGGTCGGCCACCGTTTCCCGCTCGTGCGCCAGGAGCTCGCCGATGCGGACTGCCAGCCGGTTCAGCCCTGCGCCCGCGCGGCGCACCTCCGGCGGCCCGGTCACCTCCGCCCGGGCCGACAGGTCACCGGCGGTCAGGCGGTCGGAGGCCAGCGCCAGCGCCTTGATCGGGCGGATCATCGACCGGGCCAGCTGATCGGCCACGGCGACGCTGAGCACGAGCAGCAGCAGGCCGACGCAGCCAAGCAGCAGCCACGCCCGCCCCACCCCGTGGCGCAGCAGCGCGTCCGGCACGAAGGTGCGGATGACGGCGGGGCCGGGGGGAAGACCGTCCACCGCCACCAGGACCTCCTCGCCGCCCGGCGCCTGCGCGGTGAAGCTGCGGCCCTTCTGGGCCAACTGGACGGACTTCGACCTGGGCGCCGGCACGCCGATCACTTCCCCGGTGGGCAGGAACACCGTGATCGGCGTTTGGGTCTCCGCGTTCACCTGGTCGACGGTCAGCTTCAGCGTGGTGATCGGCAGCGTCGTGATCTCCGGTGACATCGACTGCGCCTGGGCGGTCGCGGTGCTCACCGCCCGGTCGGCCGCGAGCGTGCGCAGCACCAGCGCGAGCGGGATCAGGAAGGAGATCAGCACCAGTGAGCTGGTCGCCACCACGAGCAAGATCACGCGCAGTCTCATGGGGGCGGGCTGAGCTTGATCCCGACCCCGCGGACCGTGTGCAGGTAGCGGGGTTGCTGCGCCGTCTCGCCGAGCTTCCTGCGCAGCCACGACACGTGGACGTCGACCGTCTTGTCGGCGCCGCCGTACGGCATCCGCCAGACGTGGGTGAGCAGGTCCCGCTTGGTGACCACCTGGCCGGCGTGCAGCGCCAGGTAGAGCAGCAGGTCGTATTCGCGCCTGCTCAGGTCGAGGGGCAGCGAGTTGAGGGTCGCCTCGTACCCCTCAGGGTCCAGGCGCAGCCCGCCGACCAGGATCGGGCCCGCGGTGCCCGGCTCCGGGTGGCCTGCCCGGCGGAGCACCGCGCGGATCCTGGCGTCGATCTGGCCGGCGCCGAACGGCTTGATGACGTAATCGTCCGCCCCCGCGTCGAGTACCCGGATGATCTCGGCCTCGTCGTCCCGGGCGGTGATCACCACGACCGGAACGGCGCTGACCGCGCGCATCATCCGCAGCGCCTCGTACCCGCCGAGATCGGGCAGCCCCAGGTCGAGCAGGATCAGGTCCGGCGGCGTATCCAGGACGTGCTGCAGGGCCGTCATGGCGCTGGGCATGCTGGTCACGGCGTGCCCGCGTTCGGCCAGCGCCCGGATCAGGGCGCCGCGGATGGCCGCGTCGTCCTCCACCAGCAGCAACTGTGCCACGAGACAGAACGTAGCGGCTTTTACCCCCAGGTAGATCCCATATCGGTCAGCCCGCCGCCGTCCGGCGCGGGTCCTTAGATCGGGCTTTACTTGCCCTTAACCCCCGATGCGCCACCCTCGGCCCCGTGCATATGCGCATTGCCGTGGGCGTGGGCGCCTGGCTCCTCGGTGTCGGCGCGGCCACCGGGGGCAGCCTGCTCGCCGTTTCGCTGCTCGGCCAGGGCATCGCCACCAATAACACCCAGCAGCTGACCGCGGCCGCCGTGACCCGGGCGCTCGCCAGCGAGTCCAGCGAAGCCCCAAGCCAGGGTGCCGTGAGCCTGCCCATCGTCACGCCATCGCCGGTGCGGTCGTCCAGGACGCGCCCGCCCACGACCCCGCCGCCCCAAGCGGAGGTCACGCCCTCGGGTCGGCCTGCCTCCGCCGACCCGACCGCCTCGCATAGCCCGCACCCCACCGGCAGCAAGAGCGCCACGCCTACCCCAACCCCGTCCCCTACCCAGAGCACGCCGCCCCCGACCGTGCTCACCTCGCAGGGCGGCAGCGTGGTCGCGCAGTGCCTGCCCGGAGGTGCGTACTTGCTGTCCTGGAGCCCCACGCAGGGTTATGAGGCAGGTCAGGTGATCCGGGGCCCAGCGTCCACGGCGCAGGTGACGTTCGATTCCAACGCGAACAACGTGACCATGGCCGTGTCCTGCTCGACCGGCGTGCCCACGGCCACCACGACCGTAACCAGCGGCGACGACGGCGGCGGCCACGACGAGTGAGCGGTCGCGGGTGACGCGGGCTAGGAGACTAGGCGGGTGACGCGCGCCAGGCGGTTACCTGTGCTTGCCCGTGCCCTGCTCGAGGAGCAAGGCCAGGGTGGGGCAGGCCCGCACGGCCCTCTTGGCGTGATCGACCAGCGGGCGGGGTACCGTCCGGGCCGTCAGGATCGGGTACCCCCACCGGTCCAGCTCGATGACCTCCGGCAGGAGCTCCGCGCACATGCCGTGGCCCACGCAGGCGATGGGGTTCACGCGCAAGGTGAGGCTCATCGGAAGTCCCAGTCCCTTTCCTCGTCACCGGGCAGCGGCAGCAGCGGCGGCCGGGCCACGCCGTGGCACGGTCCCTGCCGCTCGTGCCGGAGCGCGTCCGCCGGGAACGCGCGGAGCATGCTTCGTGCCAGCTGCGTGGCCCCGTCCGGATGCCGGCACGCCCCCCGGCCCTCGACGACCCGGATGAGCGCCGCGATCTCGGCGAGGCTCCGGCCCCGATCCGGACCCGAGGAGCCGCCGGAGCCCGAGGCGCCGCCGGAGAAGGCCAGCTGCGCCAGGGCGTCGGCGAGCGCCGGCAGGCCGAATACGCACGGGCCGCACTGCCCCGCCGTCTCCTCGGCCAGGTAACGGATCACGCGAGCGGTCTCCGCGATCGGGCAGCAGGACGCGGGCAGCGCGATAACGATGCCGGCGCCCAGGGCGCCGCCCGCCGCCTTCAGGCCCGCATGGGTCATCGGCACCGGCCAGGCCGCCGAGACCGGCAGCCACGCGCCGAAGTACCCGCCGATCAGGAGCGCCTGCAAGGGCTCGGTCGGCCCGTCGGCCAGCGCCACGACCTGCCCGGCGGACGTGCCCAGCTCGATCTCATAGACGCCGGGGTTGCGCACCGCGCCGCTCACTGTCACGAGCGTGGTGCCCGGGGCTGACGGCAGTCCGGCGCGCCGGAACCAGCGGTCGCCGAACCGCGCGATCAGGGCCAGGTGCGCGAGGGTCTCGACGTTGTGCACCAGGGTGGGGTTCCCGTTCACGCCGCGCTCGTGCGGGCGCGGCGGGGAGAAGGTGGGCACCGCGGGCCCGCCGTTCAGGAACTGCACGATCGAGGACTGCTCGCTGGAGACGTAACGGTGCGGGAGGCCGACGACCTCGATCCGCACGGGGTCCAGGTCGGCCGCCCGCCGCTCCAGGACCGCGCGGTCCAGGCTGTGCAGCAGGCTGTCCTGCGAGCCGTGCACGCACAGGTACGCCTCGCTCGCGCCGACCGCCTCCGCGGCGAGGGCGATCCCGTCCAGGACCAGGTGCGGGAGCCTGGTCAGGAGCAGCCGGTCCTTCCGGCTGGCCGGCTCCCCCTCCGCGCCGTTGGCGACCACCACCTTGCTCCCCGGCCCGGCCGCGACCGAGCGCATCTTGCGCCCGGTGGGAAAGCCTGCGCCGCCCCGGCCGGTCAGGCCCGAGGCTTCCGCGAGGTCGATGAGCCGGCCCGGTCGGCCGCGGGCCAGGCCGCGCACCGGCATCGGCCCGTACCCCAGCTGGTGTCCCTCCAGTCCCGGGGGCAGCCCGCCGATGCCCGCCAGCAGGCGGGGCACCCCCGGTCCCGGCGGCCGGAACCGGGCTGGAGCCAAGTTCTGCGCGGCGGGTGACCGTGCCCCCCGGGGGGAACGGGGGACCAGGGCCATCGTGGTCACTGGGTGCTCACCCGCGCGGCCGCGACGACCCGCCATGTGGCCACGGCCAGGACGGCCACGGCGCAGGCCAGGGTCAAGACGAACACCCAGGTCGCGTTCCTGTCGGTCCCGATACCCAGGCCGTGGACCACGGCGACGGGCCAGCAGGCGTAAGCCAGCCAGTGCACCAGGCGCCAGGGCCGGTGCCCGATCCGCTTCCTGAGCAGGCTGGTCGCCACCAGGGCGAGGAGCAGGTCTGAGGCGACCGCACCGAGGCTCAGCCAGACCGTCTTGTACGAGGAGGTGAACGGGATGAACGCGGCGGTCAGCGAGATAGAGGTGTACGTGTCGATCACGGTGGTCCCCACGTGCAGGGCCAGGAATATCAGCACCAGGAGCGAGAGGTTGCGGTGCAGCCCCTGGGACAGGAACCTGGGCCACCTCTCGCTGGCGAACCGCCCCGCGGTGAGGACCCCGAGCAGCACGCTGGCCGTCAGCAGCAGCAGCGTGACCAGGCCGGTCGCCCGGGTGGCGTACCACAGGCCAGGCCCGTTCGTGCTGAAGCCCATGCTGTAGCTCATGACGCGCGACCCATCTCAGCGGCCGCGTCGGCGGGCCAGCCGCCGGTGGTGACGACCGAGCCGTCGTGACGCACCAGGCGAGCGGGCAGGCGCAACCCGCCTAGCCAGCGGGGCGCCTGCCCGCCGCGCAGGATCGCGGCCGTGCTCGCGATGTTCGCGTCAACGCACGTCGCGGCCGCGACGCTCACGGTCCGCCAGCAGGAGTCGGCGGGCCGCCCGGTGGCCGGGTCGATGATGTGGTGCAGGTTCGCCCCGCCGCGCCGCCACGCGCGCGCCGAGGTGCTCGAGGTGGCCAGGCCGCCGTCGCGGATCGCGACGACCTGACTGGGCTCGACGTCCGCGATGACCGCGTCGAAGGCCACGTCGTCGGCGATCCCGACCCGCCAGCCGTCCGCGGGCGGGTCGCCGGCCACGCTGATGTCGCCGCCCAGGTTGACCAGCGCCCCGCAGCCAAACTCAGCAGAGACGCGGGCCGCGGCCCGGTCGGCCGCCAGTGCCTTGGCGGTGGCGCCCAGGTCGAGCATCACCCCCGCCGGAACGGTCACCTCGCGCCGGGCCGGGTCAAGCCGGACCCGCCGCCAGCCGCCCGCGGGCGCGAGCGGCCGGCGCAAGGGGCGGGTACGCCGGCGCGCTCGCGCGAAATCCTGGTCGTAGCCGAGCCGGACCAGGGACAGCCCGCAGGTGGGATCGACGTCGCCGTCGGTGAGCGCGGCGGCCGCGAGCGCCACGCTCAGCGCGTCCGCGAACCGCGCGCTGACCGGGACCGGGCGGCCCCGCGCGTGGTTGACCCGCCAGAGCTCCGAGTCGGACCGGAAGCGCGAGCAGGCCGCGTCGATCCCGGCCAGTTCCGCGGTCAGGATCCCGCACGCCTGCTCCAGCGCGTCCGGGTCGGTGACGAGCAGCGTCGCGGAGGTCCCGAGCGCCCGGAAGGTCCGCGCCGCGATCGTCGCCGCAGCGGTTGGCATCAGCCTCCTCCGTGCGATCCGCTGGAGTGGGTCGGCGAGGGCTGCGGGGCCGGCGCCGAGGGCGGCGGAGACGGGGCCGGAGCCGTGGTCGGCGGGGCCAGCGTGGGAGACGGGGACGCGCTCTTGGAACTCGACGAACTCGACGAGCTGGGCGAGGTCGGCGTCGGCGATGGACTGGAGGCGCTGCCGCTGCTAGAGGCGGACTGGCCGGCCTGCGCGGTGGGGGATGGGTTCGAGGACGCGCCGGCCCGCGCGTGCCGATGGTGCCGCCGGGCCGCCGCATGGGTGGCCGCGGCCGACGTCGACGCCTGCGTGCTCGGCGTGGGCGCGGTCTGGCTCGTCGTCTGGGCCGGGGCGGTCCGCGCGAACAGCGTGACCAGGCCAACGGCGGTGACGGCGCTGAGCTGGGTGGCTCTCCAGGTCAGCTTGGACAGGCGGCGCAGACCAACGGTGCGGGTCTCGCCTGGGTAGTCATCTCGATACGGGTCTCCGTTGCCCTGGGTCGGGTGATAGGCCCGGGCAGCGGGATCTGTCGGGGGCTCATATTTATGACGCATGAGCCTGCATGCAAGCAGGTCGCAGGTTAAGGGTCTGTGAAGAACCCATCAAGAAGCGGTTGCGGCATCACCCTCATGGTCATGGCCGGCTCACCCCCGTACGCTGGAAGAACCGAGGCCGACCACGGGAGACACGAGTGACCGACCGCCGCCATCCCCCGGTGCAGAACTGGGCTACCGACTTCGATCACACCGACCCCGCGTGGGTCGCCGACCCCTACCCGATCTGGGACGACCTGCGGCAGCGCTGCCCGGTCGCGCACAGCGACCGCTACGGAGGGACGTGGCTGCCGGTCACCCACGAGCTCGTGACCGAGGTGGCCTACGACACCGACCACTTCACGTCCCGCTCGGTCGTGGTCAGCGAACGGCGCCCCGGCCCCGAGGACCTGCCCGCGCCCATCGGGCTGTCCCCGCCGATTACCTCCGACCCGCCGTTCCACGCCATCGCGCGGCGGCTCCTGCTCCCGGCCTTCACGCCGAAGCCGGTCGCCGCCCTCGAGCCCTTCACCAGGCAACTGTGCCGGGACCTGCTGGCCCAGACGGCGGGCCAGGCGAGCTTCGACGCGGCCGTCGAGTACGCCGGGCACATCCCGGTGGGCGTCATCGTCAGGTTCCTCGGCTTCCCCCAGGAGGACGCCCACCTGTTCCGCGGGTTCATCCACCTGGTCCTCGAGGAGGTCGACCAGCCCGAAGAGGAGCGGGAGGAGGCGTTCGCCGAGATGGACGCCTACATGGACGCCCAGATCGCGGACCACATCGCCCACCCGAGGGACGACCTGACCTCCCTCCTCATCGACTCGGAGATCGACGGGAACAAGCTGCCCATCGAACTGATCCGCGGCACGATCGTCCTGCTGATGATCGCGGGGATCGACACCACCTGGTCGGCCATCGGCGCCTCGCTCTGGCACCTGGCCCAGCACCCCGAGGACCGCCGCAGGCTCGCCAGCGAACCGGAGCTGATGGTCACCGCCGTCGAGGAACTGCTGCGCGCGTACGCGCCGGTCACGATGGCGCGCCTGGTGGCCACGGACTTCGACTTCCACGGCCATCCGTTCAGGGAGGGTGACTGGCTGCTGCTCCCGTTCCCGGCTGCCAACCGCGATCCGGCCGTCTTCGATGACCCCGACCACGTGCGGCTCGACCGGGCGAACAACCGGCACGCCGCCTTCGGGCTCGGGCGGCACCGCTGCCTCGGGTCCCACCTGGCGCGGATGGAACTGCGGGTCGCCCTGGAGGAGTGGCTGGCCCGCTACCCGGACTTCGAGCTGGCCGATCCGTCGGCGGTCACCTGGTCCGCGGGCCAGGTACGCGGACCGCGGACGCTCCCGGTCACCCTCGGTCGTAACGGAGCGTGAAACCACCGCCGTTCGGGAAAAAGAGATTTTCCTAATCCCGAACGAGCGTTGTGTTACGCCCCGGTCACCATCCCGCCCCGCGCCCACCAGCCCGCGCCTTGCGGCGTGACCCAGACCTGGCATGCTGGTCGCGTGACCGATGAGCAGCCAGGCCGCCTGGCGCGGCTGTGGAAAGCGGCCGACGCGCGGAACGTCCCGCTGCGGACCATCGTGGCCACGGTGGCGGTCGTGGCCGCCGCGTACCTGGCCGCCAAGCTCATCTACCGGCTGCGCGACATCGTGCTGCTGATCGTCGTGGCGGGGTTCCTCGCCCTGCTGCTCAACCCGATCGTGGTCTTGCTGCAGCGGCACCCGGCGTTCCGCCGGCGGGGCCTCGCGGTCTCGATCGTCAGCCTGCTGACCCTGCTGGTCTTCACCGGCCTGGTCCTGGCGTTCGGCTTGCCGCTGGTCAACGGGATCACGGCCCTGGCCCACACGCTGCCCGCCTACCTGGCCAAGGCGGAGCACGGCCAGGGCTGGATCGGCCACATCGCGCGCAAGTACCACGTCCAGACCTGGGTGCAGCGCAACGTGCCCAAGCTGGTGGGCTACGCCCAGACGCTGTCCAAGCCGGCCCTGGCGGTGGGCAAGGGCGCCGTGTCCCTGGTCATCGAGCTCTTCACGATCTTCGTCCTGGTCCTGCTGCTCCTCCTCGAGGCTCCGAAGATGCGGCGCTGGCTGCTCAGGGCAGATGTCTCCGCGGCGCGCGGCCGGGGTCAGCCGGGTGGCCGGGGAGGTGAACCGGGCGGTCATCGGCTACATGCTCGGCAACGTGCTGACCTCGATCATCGCGGGCCTAGTGGTGTTCGTGACGCTGATGATCGTGCACGTGCCGTACCCGCTCCTGTGGGGGCTGTGGGTCGCGCTGGTGGACTTCCTGCCCATGATCGGTGGGGCCCTGGCCGGGATCCCTACCGTGCTGTTCGCGTTCGGGGTCGAGGGCATTGGAGCGGGCGTCGTCACCCTGGTGGTCTTCCTGGTCTACACCCAGGTCGAGAACCACATCCTGAACCCGGTGATCATGAGCAGGACGGTGAAGATCAACCCGCTGCTCGTCCTGATGGCCGTCCTGATCGGCGCCTCGCTCGGCAGCCTGGTCGGCGGGCTGTTCGGGGGGTTCGTCGCGGCGCTGCTCGCCATCCCCATCGCGGGCGCCCTGCAGGTTCTGGTCCGCGAGGCCTGGCAGGCCACAGCTACGCGCCCGCCAGACCCGGGCGATGCAGAGCCAGCGGTTGCCGAGCCGGCGGTTGAGGAGCCGGCGGTTGCGGAGCCGCCGGAACGGGTAGGGGAGCCCGCCGAGACGGTGGCGGAGCTCCAGGTCGACCTCTTCCCCGTACCGACCGACACGCGGGAGCATGGCCCATAAGCCCGCCGTGTGCCCTGACACCCTGAGCGTCCCGGGAGGCCCTACATGCCACAGCCACGGGTACTGGGAATCGTGCTCGCGGGAGGCGCAGGCACCCGGCTGAGCCCGCTGACCGCGGACCGGGCTAAGCCGGCTGTCCCGTTCGGGGGACTGTACCGGCTGATCGACTTCGCGCTGTCGAACCTGGCCAACGGCGGCATCCTGCGGATCGCCGTGCTGACCCAGTACAAGAGCCACAGCCTGGACCGGCACATCTCCAGCACGTGGCGGATGAGCTCCCTGCTCGGCAACTACGTGACGCCGGTGCCCGCGCAGCAGCGGCTGGGCCCGCACTGGTACACCGGCTCGGCGGACGCCATTCACCAGTCGATGAACTTGATCACCGACGAGCAGCCCGACATCGTGATCGTCTTCGGCGCCGACCACGTCTACCGGATGGATCCCCGGCAGATGATCGAGCAGCACATCAGCCACGGGGCCGGGGTGACCGTGGCGGCCATCCCGGTGCCGAGGCACGAAGCGCCGGCGTTCGGCATCATCAGCGTGGCAGCGGACGGCCGGACGGTGGACGCGTTCCTCGAGAAGCCCGCGGACCCTCCGCCCATGCCGGGCGACCCCGAGCAGTGCTACGCGTCGATGGGCAACTACGTGTTCGACACCAACGTGCTGGTCGACGCGCTCCGCAAGGACGCGGACGACGACGCGAGCCGGCACGACATGGGCGGCAACATCATCCCGATGCTGGTCGGGAACGGCAGCGCGCAGGCGTACAACTTCGCGGACAACAAGGTCCCCGGCGCGACGCAGCGGGACTGCGGGTACTGGCGCGACGTCGGCACGCTCGATTCGTACTTCGACGCGCACATGGACCTGTGCGCGGTCGAGCCGGTGTTCAACCTGTACAACGACCGCTGGCCCATCCTGACCCACGTCCCGGCCGCGCCGCCCGCCAAGTTCGTACACGACGACGGCGAGCGGACGGGGCGCGCGATCAACAGCCTGGTCAGCAACGGGGTGGTCGTCTCCGGCGGGCTGGTCAGGCAGTCCGTGCTCTCCCCGGGCGTGCGGGTGAACAGCTGGTCGACGGTCGAGCGGTCCGTGCTGCTGCACAACACGAAGATCGGCCGGCACGCGGTGGTCAGGAACGCGATCATCGACAAGAACGTCACCGTGCCCGAGGGCGCCCAGGTGGGTGTCGACAAGGAACGCGACCGGGCCCGCGGCTTCGTGGTCTCGCCCGGCGGCATCACCGTCGTGGGCAAGGGCCAGGAGGTCGTCCCGTGACGGACCGCCTCCGGGTCGCGCTGCTCACCCGCGAGTACCCGCCCGAGGTGTACGGGGGAGCGGGCGTGCACGTCACGTACCTGGCCCGCGAGCTCGCCCCCCTGGTCGACCTGACCGTGCACTGCCAGGGCGCGGACCGCCCCGACGCCGTGGCGCACCGGCCGTGGGACCTGCTCGCCGACGCCAACCAGGCCCTGCAGGTGATCTCCACCGACCTGTCGATGACCGCCGCGGTCTCGTCCGCGCAGCTGGTCCACTCGCATACCTGGTACGCGAACCTGGCCGGGAACCTGGCGGCCATGCTCTACGGCATCCCGCACGTCATGACGATGCACTCGCTGGAGGCGCTGCGCCCATGGAAGGCCGAGCAGCTCGGCGGCGGTTACCACCTGTCGTCCTGGTGCGAGCGCGTGTCGGCCACCGCGGCCGACGCCGTGATAGCCGTCTCCGACGGCATGCGCTCCGATATCCTGACCGCGTACCCCGAGATTCCCGCCGGGCGAATCCACGTGATCCGCAACGGGATCGACACCACCGAGTACGCGCCCGATCCGGAGACCGGGGTTCTAGAGAAGTTCGGCGTCGACCTGGATCAAAACCCGTCCCTACGTGATCTTCGTCGGCCGGATCACCAGGCAGAAGGGCGTCCCGGTGCTGCTCCGCGCGGCGTCGGGCCTGGTGCCGGAGGCGCAGCTGGTCCTGTGCGCGGGCGCGCCGGACACCCCCGAACTGCTCGCCGAGGTGACCGAGCTGGTGGACGGCCTGCGCGCGACCCGCTCCGGCGTGCTGTGGATCCCGGAGATGCTGCCCAAGCCCGAGGTCATCCAGCTGCTCACGCACGCCACGGTGTTCGCCATCCCGTCGCTCTACGAGCCGCTCGGCATCGTGAACCTGGAGGCCATGGCCTGCGAGACCGCGGTCGTAGGGTCTCGGACCGGCGGGATCCCCGAGGTCGTCGCCGACGGCGAGACCGGCCTGCTGGTCCCGCCGGGCGAGCCCGAGCCGCTCGCCGAAGCCCTGAACGCCTTGCTGCGCGACCCTGACCGCGCCCGGGCCATGGGACAGGCCGGGCGCAAGCGCGCGGTGGCCGAGTTCGGCTGGCCCGCCATCGCGGCCCAGACGGCAGCGCTGTACGCCAAGCTGGTCAGCGAGGCATAAATCCCCGTTCCGCGGGCGGGCTTCCTAGCTCCTGGTGTAAATCGGGGCGTGACGCTGATGCGTCACGTAGGGGGGCCAAAGCGATGCGGAGAGGCAGTTGTCCATGCGGAGATCTCGTCGGCTGGCCGTTGCCCTAGCGGTTTCTGCCCTGGTCGCGGGCGGTGGGATCGGCTTGGGACTGGCGCTGGTCGCCAACGCCGACGTGGTGGATACCTGTACCGTTTCGAACCCGGACGGGACGGGAATCGACAGCTGCCAGCTCAATTCGGCGGAGATCTCGATGCCTGCCGCGATAACACTGGTCGTGACGCTGCAGTACGGAGACGGCCAGAACGATCAGGTCATCTGGCTGAGCTGGACGGGCGATTGCCAGCAGACTGTCGACGATGTCAACGTCACAACGATCAACTCGCCCACCCAACCCCTGCTGCGGGTGCCGATCAGCACGGCTGCCCCGGTCACGGTCAACATCCCGCTGCCCTTCGCGGACCCGTGGCAGTGCAATATCAGCGTGGTCAGGGCAGAACTCCAAGCCGTTATCAACGGCGGAACTACCTACGACGCCAAGACGATCGGGTCCTACAAGCTGGAGTTGGAGTACACCCCGCGTCCATCTCCGACGGCAAGCTCGTCCTCGTCCTCACCCTCGGTCAACGTGCCGCTGGTCAAGGGGTACGACGATAAGTGCCTGGACGATAAGGGGAACAGTTCAGCGAACCGGACCGAGGTCATCCTGTGGACGTGCAACAGCGCCGATTCCGCCGAAGGGTGGAAATTCACCGGCGGCGAGCTGCAGCACAACGGCAAGTGCGCGAATGACCAGGGCAACGGCGGCAGTGGCACCAAGGTGATCTTGTGGGCCTGCAACGGGTCTTCGGATGAGAAGTGGTCCCATACCGGCAGTGATGGCGAGTTCGTGCTGAGCAGCACAAACCACGGGCAACTCTGCCTGACCGACCCGGGCCACTCAAAGGCCAACCGCACCCAGCTCACCGTCTACACCTGCAACAACACCAGCAACCAGCATTGGACGTAGGTGGTCCAGACCGCGGCCCGACACGAAGCTGCGCAACCGGGTACATATCTCCGTTCTGCGGGCGGGCTTCTTGATCTTTGGTGTAAACCGGAGCCTGATGCCGTGCGTCAGGCATGGGGGCCTAACCGATGCAGGAAGGCAGTTATTGATGCGGAAATCACGTCGTCGAGTTGTTGCTGGTGGCGGTGTCCGCCCTGGTCGCGGCCGGTGGGATCGTCGTCGGTCTAACGTTCGTGGCTCAACGCCAACAAGTTTGCGATCTGCGACAGTTCGACCACGGTCCCCATCAGCTGTGGCTTCCCGAACAGCAGCACGACCGACACGACGATCAACACCCCGTCCGCGATACAATGGCCGTGAAGCTGCTAACTGGCGACGGCGGTTTCGCCAGCCGATCAATACATCAACGGTCGTCTATCAGCTGTTCTGCTCGCAAGGCGGCAGCGAGGCGACTACCACGAATACCACGGCACCCGCGATACCTGCGGAGCAGGCGATCACCGTGGGCGCGACGGTGACCGACAACCTCGTACTGGGCGAATCGACCCCGGACAGCTGCCAGGTCGTCAATGTGACGGCCACCCTCGAAGCCAGTACCGATGGCGGGAAGACCTTCAGCACGGCCACCACCGGGTCATTCAACATGGCGCTGAGCTGGACGCCATCCTCCACGCCATCGGCGACGACGACCGCGTCCTCGACCGCTACCACGCCTCCGCCGGTGAACGTGTCGACGATCAAGGGCTACGGCGGTAAGTGCGTGGATGACAAGGGCAATAGCTCGTCGAACGGGAGCGCGGTCATCATCTGGTCGTGCAACAGCGGTGACTCGGCCCAGGGGTGGACGTTCTCCGGCGGCGAACTGAAGCACAACGGCAAGTGCGCGAACGACCAGGGCAACGGCGGCAGCGGCAGCAAGGTGATCCTGTGGTCATGCAACGGGGCCTCGAACGAGAAGTGGTTCCACTCAGGCAGCGATGGTGAGTTCATCCTGAGCCTCTCGTCGCACGGGCTGCTCTGCCTGAACGACCCGGCCTACTCGAAGTCCAACGGCACCAGGCTCATCGTCTACAAGTGCCAAAACACCAGTAACGAGCACTGGACGTAAGTGGCCGCGGTTGACGGCGTGGCGCGGGCTTGACGCGTGACTGCTGATGTAAAACCGGTGCTGACGCTCGTGCGTCAGCACCGGGGCCTAAGCGAATCAGAGAGGTAGTTGATATGCGGAAACCTCGTCGGCTTGTCGTCGCTCTGGCGGTGTCCGGCCTGATAGCGGCCAGTGCGGTGGCGGCGAGCCAGCTAGCGCACGCGGACGTAGCCGGCACCTGCACCGGGCTTTCGGGCTACGCGACGTGCAGCGTCACGGAGACCATCAGCCAGCCGACCAGCCTCTCGGTCTCGATGCTGGCCTACCCCAGGCAGAAGGCGGCGTTCCAGTGGACCCTGGAGTGCTCGCTGGGCGGCGCGTCCACGACCACGTCAGGTAGCGACGTCGTGCTGTCCCCGCCCACGATCACGATCCCCATCGATCTGCCCTACACCAACCCGGACAGCTGCAACATCAATGTCACCGGGGACGACCTCAAGGCGGAGCTAGGCAACAAGCTCACCATCACGGTGAACTTCACCACCGGAACGTCCTCGACGGGATCCTCCTCCGTGGTCAGGGGATACGGCGGCAAGTGCCTTGACGATAAGGGCAACAGCTCGGCGAACGGGGCGAAGGTCATCATCTGGTCGTGCAACAGCTCCGATTCGGCCCAGGGATTCTCGTTCTCCAGCGGAGAGCTCAAGCACAACGGTAAGTGCGTGAACGACCAGGGCAACGGCGGCAGCGGCACCCATGTGATCCTGTGGTCCTGCAACGGAGCCTCGAACGAGAAGTGGTTCCACTCGAGCAACGGCGAGTTCATCCTGAGCCTCTCGTCGCACGGGCTGCTCTGCCTGAACGACCCGGGCAACTCGACGACCAACGGTACCCAGCTCATCGTCTACACCTGCAAGAACACCAGTAACGAGCACTGGTCGGTCTAGTAGCAACGCGCCATCACAGCGGGGAGGCCGGTCTGGCCTCCCCGTTGTTGCGTTCCCGACCCCGCTGTTGCGTTCCCGACCCCGCTGTTGCGTTCCCGACCCCGCTGTTCGTCCCGACCCCGCTGTCCGTTCCTGGCCTGTTTCTGGCCGCGTTCCCGCCCTGGCCGCGTTCCCGCCTCCCTCCGCTGCCGTGTTAGATGGGGTAGCGGGTGGGTTCGGTGGTGTACTGGCGGCCGGAGGGTGTGGTCCAGCGGATGACGGCCGGGGTCGGTTGCTCGACTTTCCACTGGGGGTCTTGCTTGACCCGATGATCATGCCGGCACTTCGGACCGCCGTTACACAGGCAGCTCCGGCCGCCCGCCTCGTACGGGGTGTTGTGTTCGAAGTCGCACTGGGCGGCGGGTCGCCGGCAGGCCGGGGCGGTACAGGTGGCGTGCCGGATCTCCGACAAGTGCCTCAACCTGACGCCGGGATCATGCCCCTGGGCCTGATGCCGGTGATCACAGTCGTCCGTGGGGATCGGCTCAAGCGCGATGATCAGGTCCCGCTGTCCGGGGATCCCGGTGGAGAGCCGCCAGGTCCCGAACCCGCCGGGCGGTCCGCGTCCGTCGCCAGCGCTGAAGGCGAACCCTGACCGTCGTGACTCTCCTGTCGCACGGGGCGGGGCCCGGCCGCCGGCCTCGGGCCTTGCGCAGCCGTGGCCGATGGCGTGCCCGTCTTGGTCGGTGACGGTCACGCACCAGCTGGTCCGGGGGTTGCGGGCGGCGGCGCGGGCCAGGTCCCGGGCTAGCGTGGGGTCGATGGGACCGATCCCGGAGAGTTCGCCGGGCCGGTCGGCCAGGTCGAGCACGGTGGCCAGTGGGACCGTCAGGTTCACTCGGCCGACGAATCCGGCCGGGACCCCGCCGGTCCGGGAGCATCCCCCTGGTGGCCGGCCGTCTGGCCCGGCCGATCCCGGCGGACCTGAGCCCCCGTCCCCCGGAGGTCCCGGCGGACCTGAGCCGCCGTCCGGTGAAGGTCCTGGCGGGCCTGATCCGCTGTCGGGTGGGTCGTCGTGGCCGGTCCCGGCGGCTGGGCGGGGGCGGGAGTCGGTGTCGAGGAGGAGGTCGAGGTAGGCCCGGGCGCGGAGCTCGTCCATCGTCCCGTCCAGCCCGGCTTTCTTCAGCTGCGTGGCCCACCAGGTGACCCGCTGGTCCGCGGCGAGGACCTCGGCGGGCGGCAGTTCCCGGCCGACCAGGGCGGCGTTCCCGGAGTCCTCCGCCCACCGCTCCACCCGCGCGTCCTTGGCGGCCTCCTCGCGGCGTTTGCGGGCCGCGTCGGGGGCGACTTGCATGACGGCCCGGGCGATTGCGGCGCGCAGCCCGCCCGGGGTCAGCCGCCCGGCCCGGCCCAGCACCAGCGCCTCGGCGGCCCGCGCCTGGTCCGGGTCCAGGGTCCGGGCGGCGTCGGCGATGATCCGCGCCTTGCTGGCCCGCAGGGTCCCGTCCCGGAACGCCGCCCGAGTGCCGGGCAGCTTGACTTCCAGGTCCCAGGTCAGGTCGAGCAGCCCGGCGGCGGCGGTCTTGGATTCGGCCAGGGCCAGGGCCAGTTCGTCGCCGGTGAACTCATCCCACGCCGCGGGCATCTGCGGCCGGGCCCTCGCAGCGGGCAGCCGTGTGCGGGGCGGCGGCGGATGAACTCGGCGATGGCGGCGTGCTTGCGGGCGGCCATGTGCGCTTCGGTGCGGTCCCAGGCGCAGATCGCGCCGACCAGCTCGTCGTCGCTCGCGCCGGGGTAGCGGTCATCCGGACCGGCGGCGTCGGCGGCGAACAGGGCCAGCTCCACCCCGCCCGGCGCGGCGTCCAGGATCATCCCGGTGGCGAATGCCCCGGCCGGGCCCGGGTACTGGCCCGGGAACTGCTCGGCTGAGCCGGGCTGTCCGGGGCCGCGGCGCCCGAGGGTGGCACCGATGGCGGCCAGCGCCCCGGTGGTGCCCATCCGGGCGGCCGCCGCGGCGGCGCGGGCCTCGTCCTCGGCGATCTCCTGGCACTCCGCGATCATCGCGGCCATGTCCGCCCGGCTGACCTCCGGCGGCCCATCCGGATCCGGATCCAGTCCCAGGTCCGGGCCGGGGTCCGCCGGCTCGGCCGCCAGGTACGCGGCCCACTGCTCGCCGTCCATCCAGTCCGCCCCGGACGGCAGCACCGGCCGCCACCCCGCCGCCTGATCTTGGAGGGGGTCGTTTGTCTGGGGGTTCCGGGCCATTGATCACCGCCCGTCCGACTTGCTGATCCTCTATCAAACATGATAGCGAAAAAGATGCTTCAACGCGACACGACACGCCGAATTAGTCCCCCAAATCTTCGGGCACCGGGCTCGTGAAAGCATGGCGGGATGAAGGTGCTGCGCACTCCCGACGAGCGTTTCGCCGACCTGCCCGACTTCGGCTATGCGCCGAGGTACGCCGAGGTCGATGGGCTGCGGCTGGCCTACGTGGAAGCCGGGCCGGCCGACGGCGAGCCAGTCCTCCTCCTGCACGGGGAGCCAAGCTGGTCGTTCCTGTACCGCAAGGTCATGCCCGTGCTGGCGGACGCCGGGCTGCGCGCGATCGCGGCGGATATGGCCGGGTTCGGCCGGTCGGACAAGCCAGCCGACATCGACGACCACACATACGCCCGGCACGTCGAGTGGATCCGGGCGCTCGCCTTCGATCACCTCGACCTGCGCGGGTTGACCCTGGTGGGGCAGGACTGGGGCGGCCTGATCGGGCTCCGGCTCGTGGCCGAGCACCCGGACCGGTTCGCCAGGGTGGTCGCGGCCAACACCGGGCTGCCGACGGGAGACCAGCCGATGCCCGATGTCTGGCTGCGGTTCCGCGAGGTCGTCCGCACTACGCCCGATCTGAGCGTGTCCCGGCTGGTGCAATCCGGCTGCCAGACGCCGCTCTCACCCGAGGTGCTGGCCGCCTACGAGGCGCCGTTCCCCGACCCGTCCTACGCTGCCGGGGTCCGGGCTATGCCCGGCCTGGTCCCCACGTCCCCCGATGACCCCGCCTCGGCGGCCAACCGGGCGGCGTGGGAGCGGCTGACCGCCTGGGACCAGCCGTTCCTGGTCGCGTTCAGCGACCGTGACCCGATCACCGGCGGCATGGCGCCCATCCTGAAGCGCGTGATCCCCGGCGCGGCAGGCGTTGAGCATCCCGTGATCGAGGGCGCCGGCCACTTCCTCCAGGAAGATGCCGGCGAGCGTCTCGGTGCGGTGGTTGCCGAGTTCGTCCGCGCCCACCCTGCGAGCCCGTAAACGCCAAAACCTGAGGGAAGGATTGATCATCCATGCTCCCGAACGAGACGGACGTGGTCACCAAGCTCAGCCAGCACTCGGTGGCCGACACCGTCGCTAAGTTCACGGGCATCCTCCACGCGAAGGGCCTGAAGGTCTTCGCCGTCATCGACCAGAGCGCCGAGGCGAGTCAGGTGGGCCTCGAGCTACGGGAGACCACGCTGGTGATCTTCGGCAGCCCGGCCGCGGGGACCCCGGTCATGGTTGCCGCCCCGCTCTCCGCGCTTGACCTCCCGCTCAAGGTGCTGGTCTGGGCCGACGGGAGGCAGACCAAGGTTTCCTACTACGCCACCGCGGCGCTCGCCGCCAGCCATCACCTCAGCGACGATCTGGCTGGGAACCTGGCCGGCATCAACGCGCTCACCGACGCGCTGGTCGCGTCATAGCGTCGTAGCGGCACCGGCCTCAGCCTGGCTCGACGTAAGCGGCGTCCGCCTCGCTCAGCGGCTCGGGCATTTCGCCCAGGGGCCCGGGCAACTCGCCCAGGGTCTCGTCCAGTGGCTCGGGCGCGTCGGGGAGTACCTGCTTCATGTAGGCCTTGGCGGCGGCGGTGGTGCCGACGTCGCGCCCGGCGGCCTCGGACATGTACCAGCGGTGCTCCAGGACCTCGTGGAAGATCTCCGCCGGGGGAAGTCGCCCTTCGAGATCGGCGGGGACCGCTGCGATCACCGGATCGTAGACCTCCTCCAGCCACCGGTTGGCCGCCACGATCTCGGAGACCGGGTGGCCCTCCTTCTGCTCCAACCAGGCGCGGAACCCCGCGATGTCGTTGAGCAGCCTGCGCGCCTGGTTCTCGCCGGCGTCGATCCCGGTCCGCAGGAACAGCTTCCTGGCGAAGTGCCCCGATTCGGCGACCCTGGTCCGCACCCGCAGCTTGTTTCCCTCCGCGGTCGGGATCAGCTCGACCTCCTCGGCGTCGAAGCCGAGGTCGTTGAGCCGGCGCAGCCGCTCCGCGATGCGGTAGCGCTGTTCATCCGGGCGCAAGATCTCCTCCCTGGTCAGCTCCTGCCATAGGGAGTCGTAGCGTTTCCGCAGCTCGTCGGCGACCTCGAACGGGTCGACGTTATCCGGTAGCAGCTCGCCCGCCTGCAGATCGAGCAGTTCACCGGCTATACGTTCGGTGGCCAGTTCCAGGTCGTACTCGCGCTGCCCGTCGCTCAGGGCCGGGTGCTCCTCGCTGGTCTCGGCATCCACCAGGTACGCCTCGAGAGTGCCTGCGTCGTAGCAGAACAGCGTGTTGGACAGCGAGCAGTCGCCCCAGAAGAAGCCCGACAGGTGGAGCCGGACCAGCAGCTCGACCAGCGCGTCGAGCAGCCCGTCGATGGGCTGGATGCTCCGCGGGCGCGAGAAGACCGCCCGGTACGTCGTGGAGTAGACGAGGAACTTGGTGACCAGGATCGCGTCGCCCTCGTGGGTGTGGCGGGTCGGGTCGAGGTCGACCGCGATCCCGACCGCCTCGACGGCTGGCACGCCCCGGTCGGCCAGCGCCCGTAGCACCCGGAACTCGCGCCGGGCGAGCCGTTCGCTGAGCTCCTTGAGGGCGTACAGCGTGCCGTCGTCGTAGACGAAGCGGACCACGTGCCGTGATATGCCCCGCTGCCTGATCTCGACCAGCCGGTCGTCGCGCCAGTCGGCCAGCGGCTCGGCCCACGGCAGGGTCAGCAGCCCGGCCGCGTGGTCGGCGGGAGGAGTGAAGACGAAGCGCACGAGAACAAGTCTTGCTCAGCCGAATTCGGACGGCGACATGGGACCGCCGAGCACGACCGCAACGCTGCTCGCTTAGCCGAGCTGAGACGGCGACATGTTGGAGGCGCAGAGCATGACTGCAACGCTGCTTGCTCAGCCGAGCTGCGACGGCGACATGTTGGAGCCGCTGAGCACGACCGCGACGTTCTCGCCGGGCGCGGGCTTGTACCCGCCGGAAAGCAGGGCCGCGATACCGACGCAGGCGGCGGGCTCGGCCGCGATCCGGAACGCTCGCCACAGCGCGCGCTGGGCGGCCAGGATCGAGGCGTCGTCGACGAGCACCACGTCCTCGACGTAGGCCTGGGTGATGGGGAACACGAGCTCGCCGACCTGCCGCGGGGCCAGCGCGTCCGCTGCGACGCTGCCAGCCGGGGCGTCCACCGGCCGGCCCTCGGCCCGGGCGTAGGTCAGCGTGGGCGCGCCGTCGGGCTCGATCCCGATCACGCGGACCTCACCCGCGAACCAGGACGCTATGCCGGAGATCAAGCCGCCTCCGCCGACCGGCACCAACACCGTGTCCAGGCCGCTGACCTGCTCGGAAAGCTCAAGGGCCAGCGTGCCCTGGCCGAGGATGGTCTCGCGCTGGTCGTAGGCGTGCACGCTCATCGCGCCGGAGCTGCGCACCCAGTCCTCGGCGGCGGCCAGGGCGTCGGCGTAACGCTCGCCGGTGACGACCAGGTCCGCGCCGAGCTCGCGGATGCGCGCCATCTTGGCCGGTGACGACACGGTCGGGACGAAGATCTTCGCGGGTACGCCCCGCCGCCCGGCGGCGTAGGCCACGGCCACGCCGTGATTGCCCCCAGACGCCGCCACCACCCCGGCGGCCGGAACGTCGCGCAGCAGCAGGTTCGTGAACGCGCCGCGGGCCTTAAAGGACCCGGCGCACTGCAGGAACTCCAGCTTGAGCCACGCCGGCCGGACACCGCCGGGCCCTCCGGAGCCCGGCTCCTCAAGGTCGGCGAGGTCGACCTGGATGACCGGGGTCCTGCGGACGTAGGGCCGGATCAGGTCATGGGCACCGCGGATATCGTCGCGCGAGATCACGCTTGCCACCATACGGCCGGCCCGCTCACCCCCGAGCCTGCGGCCCGGCTCACACGGTCACCCGGTCGGCTCGCCCCGTCCTTGCGGCCCCGTCCCTGCGCCCGGCTCACACGGTCACCCCGGCCGACTCGCCCCGATCCCGCGCCCAGATCCCGCGGCCTGATCCCGCGGCCCTGCCTCAACAGCCCCGCTCCCGCGGCCCGGCTCATGCGGTCGCCTCTGACCGCGGCCGTGCGAGACTAGCGTCATGACCGAGCACACGCACCACAGCCACGAGGAAGACCCGACCTGCGCAGTGGCCCACGGCGCCGTGCCCGCCCCGGCGTTCTCCAGCGCCTCAGAACGCACGCTGGTCGCGGTGTTCGCCTCGCCGGTCGCGGGCTACCTGCTCAGGTACGCTGCCGACGCCGGGTTCCGCGGCTTTCTGCTCGAGCCGGACGAGGCGCGCGCGGCCGGGGCCGCCGCCCTCGGGTTCCCCCTCCTCACGGCCACGCCCGACGACCTGGACGCCTCGGTTGACGTGGTCCTCACCGACCATCACCGCCCCGAGCTCGGCGTGGTGCTCCGCGACGCGCTGAACACCAAGGCCAGGTGGATCGGCATCATGGGCAATCCGCATCACGAAGGTCCGCACGTCGAGGCGCTGACCGCCTTGGGCGTGCCCGCGGCCGAGATTGCCCGCGTGCACCGCCCGATCGGGCTCAACATCGGCTCCCGGACCCCGCCGGAGATCGCCGTGTCCACCCTGGCCGGCCTGCTCGCCGACCGCAACGGCCGCTCGGGCGGCTTCGAGTTCTGATCACCGGGCCGAGGCCGAGGCCGAGGCCTCCCGCGTCCGCAGCGGGGCAATCAAAGGGGCGGTCAATGAGACGGCCAAAACGAGCCCAAGCGGGCATACACGCCGGCGCGCCCCGGTTAAACCCTTCGGGAGCCACGTACTTGCCGCCGTTAGGCTGAACCCAGCCGAAGCGGGGGCTAAGGCACACGGGAGGCGGGGTTGGCCGGGGCTTTCTTCCGGCACCGGGGACTTATCGCGTTCGCCGCGGGCGGCGCGATGCTCGAGGCGGCCGTGCTGTCGTTCGTCGCACCCTGGGCCAGACCACTCGCGCCGCAGGTCACGGCGCTCCCGCCGCTGGCGGCCTACCACGACCTGCGCTGGCTGTTCGCTCTCAACCAATCCTGGCTCGGGTTCACCGGCGTGCTCGTGCTGATCCTGCTGGCCCGTTCGGCCGTGAACGCCGTCCTCCTGCTGCTCGCCTGGCCGAACCCCTCCGACGGCCGCACCGCGGAACTGGCCGGGGCCGCCGGGATCGCAAGGCCGCGCTTCCTGGGTTCGGTACTGTCCTGCGCCCTGCTGACCGTGCTGGTGTGGCTGGTGCTGTCGCCCGTGGTCACGCTGATGTTCGGGGTGGCGCTGCTGCCCTTCTCCTGGCCGTTCCTGGCCGCGGTGCCCATCCTGCTCGGCACCGCGCTGATGCTGAGCCACGGTGGCGTGGGCCAGACGTGGTGGCGGCGGCTGCCCCCGGCGCCCACCGCGGCGTGGGTGCTCGCCACGTTCCTGACCCTCTCCGCGGCCTCGGCGCTCATGACGCACCTGGACACGGCCGGCATCATCGCGATCGCCGGGCTGGCCGGCGTGGTCGACGCGCGGGCCTGGTACGGCCTGACCCTGGCGGCGGTCCGGCGGGCCGCGGAGCAGCCGCCGGAGGCCTGGCAGTGGCGCGCGGCGCTGTGGCGGATCCGGCAGGACCTGCGTGGCCGGACGAGCTGGCTGCCGGTGGCGCCGTTGGCCGCCTTCATGGTCCTCGCGCTCGTCGTGGGGCTGGCCCGGCTGGCTTTCACCGGAACCTTGCACCTAACGGTGCCAGGCGGCGTCGCGGCCGCGGCCATCACGGTCGAGGGCGGGGGATCGGCGGGGCTGCTCGCCCAGCCCGGTTCGCCGAGCGTGACCTCGGCCGGAACGCCAGCTCAGCCGAGCCAAGTAACCCGCGGCGCGCTGCTCGTCGTCGCGGGGTTCGGCTCGACCTGCTGTAACGACGCGAACCGGCTGCGCACCGCCGAGCCGGGCATGCTCGTCCGCCAGTTCTCCTACCAGGGCCTGGACGCGGCGGGAAACCCGATTCGCTACGCCGAGCCCGAGGGCGACCTGCCGATCCAGACGCTGGGCGACCGGATGGCCGTCCAGCTGGAGTGGCTGTACCGGCACGCCCACGCGCCGGTCGACGTGGTGGCGGAAAGCGAGGGCAGCCTCGGCGTTTACGCCATGCTGGCCAGGCACCCGCACGTACCGATCGGGTACGTGGTCCTGCTCAGCCCCATCGTGGAGCCGGGGCAGCTCGCCCAGGCGGGCGCCACGGTGCCCAGCGACCTGCTGAACACGCTGAACGACCTGGTCGGCGGGATGTCCCCGTACGGCAGCTCGGGAGCGGGGGAGCTGCTCGACTCGATCAGCCAGGTCGGCGCACGTTACTTCGACTCGGTCAGCCGCGACCAGCACGTGCCCTGGCTCGCGGTGGTACCGCTGGCCGACGCGGTCACGCTGCCCGCGTGCACCTGGCCGCGGAACGTGGTCTTCGTCGCCGCCTTCCACGGCGGCCTGCTCGGCGACCCCTCGATCAGGGCGCTCACGGTCAGCTTCCTCTCCGGCGACGGCTCCGCCCCGGCCGACGTCAGCGGGTCGCAGGGCAGGCTGCGCAACGCGGCGCAGCTCATCGCGGGCTCTGCCGCCGCCTGGCGGATGCCCCAGCTCACCCCGCCGTGCATGGCCCAGACTCAGACCCAGCAGACCCAGGCCTAGCCCGCCCAGACCTAGACAGGCCCAGACCTGACAGGCCCGGACCCACCCCGACCCGGCGCGCCGGTGGCAGGGCGCCAGCCGATCCGCTACGCTAAGCCCCGTGACGCGAGCCGCAGCCCGCCTGCAGTGGTGGCGCCGCCAGTAGGCGGCCCGCTGAATCGCGCTCAGATACCAAAGCGACCGCCCGGGAACCGGCGGCCGCTTTTCCTTTTCCCGGTCGCCTCCTGGGCCCGAACCCGAGGGGCCACCGTGGACTCCCACCGTACGGAACTACTGACCCGCGGCGGCGTGCGGGTGACCCGCACCGCCACCCCGTTCGACCCCGCCGAGCTCGGCCGGATCGCGGCGCTCGTCGACGAGCGCCGGGGCGGCGTGCTCAGCTCGGGGATGGAGTACCCCGGACGGTACAGCCGCTGGCACATGGCGTACGCCGACCCGTGCGCGGAGATCATCGCCACCGGTCGGCGGGTCACCGCGCGGGCCCTGAACGACCGCGGCCGCGTCGTCCTTCCGGTGATCGAAACGGCCCTCGCCAAGGCCGGCCACGCCACGTCCGCCGGAACTAAGGACGAGGTCAGCGTGATCATCAAGGAAACCGGCCAGCAGTTCACCGAGGAGGAGCGCAGCCGCAGGCCGACGGTGTTCACCGCGCTGCGCGAGATCGCGGCGGCGTTCGGCTGCGAGGACCCCCACCTCGGCCTGTACGGGGCGTTCGGGTACGACCTGGCCTTCCAGTTCGAGCCGGTCCAGCTGCGCAAAAGCCGTCCCGACCACCAACGGGACCTGGTCCTGCACCTGCCCGACGAGATCTTGATCCTCGACCGCAAGCGCGAGGAGGCCATCAGGTACGCCTACGAGTTCGAGGTCGCGGGCACCTCAACCGCTGGCCTTGACCGCCGGACCGAAGCAACCGGACCGGGGGTCGCACCACCGCTCGTTCGGGATAAGGAAATTCCCCCGCCGCCGCGGCCCGGCCGCTACGCGCAGGTCGTAACGGAGGCAAAAGAGCGGTTCGCCCGCGGCGACCTGTTCGAGGTGGTGCCGAGCCACGTCTTCCACGGCCGGTGCGCGTCGCCCGCCGCGTTCTACGAGCTGCTCCGGCAGCGTAACCCCGCCCCCTACGAGTTCCTGTTCAACCTGGGCGAGGGGGAGTACCTGGTCGGCGCGTCGCCGGAGATGTACGTGCGGGTCACGGGGGACCGGGTAGAGACCTGCCCGATCGCGGGCACGATCGCGCGCGGCCAGGACACGCTCGAGGACGCGGCGAACATCGCCACCCTGCTCGGCTCCGCCAAGGAGGAGTCCGAGCTGACCATGTGCACCGACGTGGACCGCAACGACAAGGCGCGGGTCTGCGTGCCGGGGTCGGTACAGGTGATCGGCCGCCGCCAGATCGAGATGTACAGCCGGCTCATCCACACCGTGGATCACATCGAGGGCCGGCTGCGGCCCGGGTTCGACGCGCTCGACGCGTTCCTCACCCACATGTGGGCGGTCACGGTGACCGGCGCGCCCAAGACCTGGGCCATGCAGTTCATCGAGGATCACGAGGAGACCCCGCGCCGCTGGTACGGCGGCGCCGTCGGCAAGATCGGCTTCGACGGCTCGATGAACACCGGCCTCACCCTGCGCACCGCGCACATCACCGGCGGCGTCGCCGCGATCCGCGCCGGCGCGACCCTCCTGTACGACTCGGTCCCCGAGGCGGAGGAACAGGAGACCCACATCAAGGCCCGTGCCTTGCTCGAAACCCTCATTGAAGCCGAACGCCGCGCCCGCCCCCTCCCCGCCACCCCCGAGCCCGCCGCGGCGGGGACGGACGAGGGCACCGCCGGCCGGGGGCTCCGGGTCCTCCTGGTCGACCACCAGGACTCGTTCGTCCACACGCTCGGCGACTACTTCAGGCAGCACGGCGCGGAGGTGACCACGCTGCGGTCCGGGTTCCCCCCGCACCTGCTCGACTCCTACGCGCCGGATCTGGTCGTCCTGTCACCCGGGCCCGGGCGGCCGAACGACTTCGCCTGCGCGTCGCTGCTCGACGAGGTGTACGGGCGGGGGGTGCCGGCGTTCGGCGTGTGCCTGGGCCTGCAGGCCATGGTGGAGCACGCCGGCGGCGCGCTGTCGCTGCTGCCCGAGCCCGCGCACGGCAAGCCCGGGCTGGTCCAGGTGTCCGGGGGAGCGCTGCTGGCCGGGCTGGGCGCCGAGTTCACCGCGGGCCGCTACCACAGCCTGTACGCGGCGCCAGGGCAGGTTCTAGGCGGGTTCACGGTGACAGCATGCACACCGGACGGCGTGGTGATGGCCATCGAGGACGCCCGCGCCGGCCGGTGGGCGGTGCAGTTCCACCCCGAGTCGATCCTGACCGCCTCCGGCCGGGCCGGCCACCAGGTCATCGCCAACGTGCTGGCGCTGTGCCGCGCCCGGGTCAGCGCCGTCCGCTGACCCGGGCGCCTCGGCAACAACCTTCAGCATGTCGGCGCTACTTGACGGGGCTCAGCGTGATGACGTTGCTGTCGCTCGCCTTATAAGTGGAATCGCCCGCGAAGACGAGCTCGTACTGCGTCTTCACCTTCGGGGTGACGGTGAAGCTGACCGTGCCACCGGTGGCGGTGGTGCCGGTAGCGACCACGGTCCACCGCGGCTTGACGCCCGACCTGGCCTCCAGGGTGACCTTCTCGCTCGCGAGGCCCGCGCCGTCGGAGGTGAGCACGCCGCTGACGACGTCCCCATGGTGCTTGCCGTGCGCGATCACCTTGTTACTGATCGACAGCTTGGTCGGGTCCAGCTTCGCCTTCGGGGTGTGGCTAGGGTGCGGGCTGGGGCTCACCGTCGGGTGCGGGTTCGGGTGCGGGGCGGCGTTCACCGCGGAGGCGGTGAACATGATCCCGGCCACGGCGAGCGCCGCTACGGCCACGGCCACGGCGATCCTGGCCGGCACGGGTACTCGGCTGTCGTGCATGACTCTCCTTCTGCCTGGCCAGCGCGACCCCTCAGCCGCGAGGCGATCGGTCGTCAGGGGGACTGCTTACCGTGCTGGTTTCCGCCGTGCTTCTTTTCTGCCTGGTGGGGTGGGCTTGGTCCGCTGCGGGTGGGGGGTGTGTCCAGGCGAGCCGGACTGGCCCGCCCGCCGTCCTGGCTGACCGGCGGACGGGTTGGCCGAGCCGGGATGCTGGACCGCGGCGCAGTACGCCGTCACCCGGTCGGCCCCGCCCGCCGCGCTGACCAGGTTGCGGAAGGCCACGGACTTCCCGGCGTTTCCGTGCTGCTCGGCCTGCTGGTAGGCGCGGCACAAGCCGTACGCGGCACTGCCCGTGGCCGGCGGCCCGACCGGGTGAACCGAGCCGTTTGGTGTCGGGGCGGGCCGGGTCTCCCGCACGCCGGGAGCGGCGAGCGTGTCGTGGGCGACCTTCTGCAGGGTCGCCGGCAGATTGCCGGTGTACGCGGCGGCGACGCCGCCGCCTAGTACGACCACCACGGCCACGCCCGCCGCCGCGGCGAGCTTGGTGCTAAGCGGCGCGGCGATCAGCCTCGGCCTCCGCCTGCGCGATCGGACCGGGCACCTCCGGCAGACCAGCCATCCCGCGGTACGTGGTCAGCGCCTGGTCCCAGCTGGCGACCTCGCGCTGATCCGCAGGCGCCCGCAGGGCCGCGAAAACCTCGGCCACCGCGCGCAACTCCGCGGGCGCTTCCTCTGGTTGGCCCGTCCCGGCCAGGAGCGCGTCAAACGCGCGCACGTCTGGCCGGGTCGTCCAGGGGAAGGGGAAACTAGGCATCTCACTATCTGAATCGCGGGGCTCGGTCATCGCGTTACACCCGCCTCGGCCAGCATGGCCGCCAGACGGTGCAGCCCGCGGTGGGCGGCGATCCTGACAGCACCGGGGGTGCGGCCCAGCAGCCGCGCCACCGTCTCGGTGTCCAGCCCGGCCACGACCCGGAGCATGATCACCTCCGCCTGCAGCGGTGGCAGGCGCGCGATGACCGCGATCGCCGCCCGCGTATCCAGGTTCTCCAGCGCGAGATCGGCGGCATCCGGGCTGCGCAGCGCCGGAAGCTCGGCCAGCGCGAGCTCGGGCTGGGTCTCCAGCGAGGTCGTCGGGCGCCGCATCAGCTTCCGGCCCTGATCGATGACGCGCCGCCGCGCGATGGTGAACAGCCACGCCCGCCAGTGCTGCTCATCGCCGCGGAACTTCGCCAGGCCCCGGACGACCTGCGTCCACGTCTCCGCGGCAATGTCCTCGGCCGCGTCCGGAGTGATGACGGTCAGGTAGCGCAGCAACGCGGGCTGGCCGTCATGCCACAACGCTGGCGAAGGCCGCCTCGTCACGGTGCTGGGCTGCCGCGAGGACGGCCGCGAAGTCCTCTCCGATCACGGGGCCGAGTATCGATGCCCGCTGCCCGCGTCCGCAGCAACGCTCGGAAGTTCCTTCCGTTTCCTCTGCTGACCGGTCCAGCCTTCAGGCATCACACTGGTAAATCGCCCGGCCGGCCGATCGCGTTACACCCGGTCCCGACCTGTAGTGTCCTCGAGCTGTGTCGTGCCCGGCAGAAAACGGGCGCCGCGCTGTAATGTGCTGAACCATGAGGAGCGTGGAACCCGAGGTCTTCCTGGTCGCGAAGCCGGAGGTCGACTACGAGGCGATGGCCGCCTACCTGCGCGAGGTGGGCGGGGAAAGCTGGCTGGAACGGCTGGACCGGGACCAGCTCGGCCACGACGCGCAGGACCTGGTCGAGTTCGCCGGGAAGATCTGCTACCGCTCCTGGGAGCCTGGCCTGAACCCGAACGTCCGTAAGACGCGCGACGACCAGGACGCGTACCTGCAGAACATCCTGAAGCAGCAGCACGGCTCGGTGCTCGAGCACGCCAGCTTCAGCTTCATCCTGCATAACGTAAGTCGTGTTTTTACTCATGAACTCGCTCGCCACCGGCCGGGGACCGCGGTATCGCAGGAGTCGCTGCGCTACGTCCGGCTCGACGAGCTGCCGTTCTGGTTCCCCGAGTGGGCGCGCGAGGACGCCGAGCTGATGAAGCGGGCTACCGCGCTGCTGGCCGAGCTGGAGCAGTTCCAGCAGTGGATGGGCGAGCACTTCGGGCTCGACGACGACGAGACCAAGATGCACGAGAAGAAGCACAAGACCTCGTTCATGCGCCGGTTCGCGCCCGAGGGCCTGGCCACCGGGCTGGTCTGGACGGCGAACATCCGCACGCTCCGGCACACCATCGAGGCCCGGACCGACCAGGGCGCCGAAGAGGAGATCCGCCTGGTGTTCGGCAAGATCGGCGAGATCATGCGGCGCGAGGCGCCCGCGCTGTTCGCCGACTACACGGTGACCGACGGCACCTGGGTGCCGGGCTGGCGCAAGGTCTAGGCGCAAGATCGAGGCGCAAGGTCTAAGGAGGCTGCTGCCGTGCCCGAGGTGACGGTTGGTCTAGTGTCCGGGTACCTGGCCGTGCCCGCGGGGTCGCCGGGCCCGTGGCCCGGCGTGGTCGTCATCCACGAGATCTTCGGGCTGAACCGCGACATCCGCGCCCACGCGGACCATCTGGCGTCGCTCGGCTACCTGGCCCTGGCGCCCGACCTGTACGGCGGCAAGTCCTGGGTGCGCTGCGTCCGGAGCGCGATCAGCCAGCTTCACGCCGGAACCGGACCCGCGTTCGACGCGCTTGACCAGTCCCGCAGGTGGCTGGCGGCGCGCGAGGACTGCACGGGCCAGGCCGGGGTGATCGGGTTCTGCATGGGCGGCGGGTTCGCGCTGCTGTGCGCGCCGCGGGGCGGCTACTCCGCCGCGTCGGTCAACTACGGCGAGGTCCCCGCCGACGCGGAGCGGGTCCTGGCCGGTTCTTGCCCGATCGTGGCGAGTTACGGCGCTAAGGACCCGATGGGCGTGGGCCCGCCGCAGCGGCTCGCCGAGGCCCTGACGACGCTGTCGGTGCCGCACGACGTCGAGGTGTACCCGGGCGCCGGGCACAGCTTCATGAGCCCGAAGCCGGCCGCGCTCGGGCCACTCGTGCGGCTGATGCGGGTGGAGTACCAGCCCTTCGCGGCCGAGGACGCCTGGCGGCGGATCTCCGCGTTCTTCGGCGAGCACCTGCGCGCGCCGGCCGCCGACGGCCAAGCGGACGGCGGCCCGGCCTAGCGCGAGAGGTCGTAGCGGATCTGGCCGCCCTGGCGTCCGGCCGGCGCGGCGTACCGGTGCAGCGTCGCCGTCAGCGCGCGCCGAACGTGTCGTAGTGCCGGTCGAGCACCCCGTACTTCCGGTGCGTCCGCCCGAGGTGCTCAAGGTGGGGCACGAGCCCGGCCAGATCATCCCGGCCCGCGGCGATTCGGGCCAGGGCGCGGAAGAAGCGCATACGCTGCAGATCTATGGCGGGCGGGAACATTGCCCTTATTTCCGCATCCATAGCGAACAGTTGTCCGTAGAAATACGTCATTGCCGTATCGGCGTCCTGCTCGAGCAGAAAAAATGTCCGCTGGACGGGATCGAGGACTCTATCAACAGTGCGCTGAGGCGGCACAAATTCTTCTTCGTGATGCGGCGATCCGCCGCCTGCTGATAGTGTCATAACTCTCAGTGTCGCATTCGGAGCAGAACGTTACAATGGATTACCGGCCAGAGGGGAGCAACCGGTGTATGAGATTTTCCCGGTGAACAGGCCCGGCGTGGGCGTGATGGACCATTATGGGCACTGGAACCTTTTGTCAGGAGGACGACGGATGGGCCGCCCGATCATCGGCATCACCGGCGAGCTAGAGGCCGCTCGCTGGCGCAACTGGATACGAGAAGCCGTCGTCTCGCCGGTGAGCTACACGCGAGCCGTCGAGCGCTCCGGGGGCACGCCGGTCGTGCTGCCGCCGGTCCCCTCAAGCTCAATACCGAGCCTCATCGCGGCGCTCGACGGCCTGCTGGTCGCGGGCGGCCGGGACGTCGATCCCTCGCTCTACGACGAGGCACCCCACGACCACACCGACGTGCCCGATCACCGGCGGGACCGGTTCGAGCTGCTCATGATCCGCGCCGCGATCGACGCCGACCTGCCCTTCCTCGCGATCTGCCGGGGCATGCAGGTGCTCAACGTGGCCCGCGGCGGCACCCTCATCCAGCACCTGCCCGACCAGCTCGGCAACGAGAGCCACCGGCCGGACGCGGTGAAGCTGACCACTCACGACGTGCAGATAAGCGCCGGGAGCAAGCTCGCGGGCGTGCTCGGCGAGTCCGCGGTCGTGCCGGCCATGCACCACCAGGCGATCAACCGGCTGGGCACCGGGCTCACCAGCGTGGCGTGGACCGAGGACCAGGTCATCGAGGCGGTCGAGATGGCCGGGCACCGGTTCGGCATCGGCGTGCAGTGGCACCCCGAGGAGGGTGACGACGCGCGGATCTTCGAGGCGCTCGTGGAGGCGGCCAAGGTCGCGCCCGCCTCGGCGGCCGCGCCGGTCGCCCAGGCGGTCGGGCAGTCCGGGGGCGACGTCTCCAGTCGCTCCAAGCGGCCCGCGAAGCGGCCAGCCGCCCGCCGCTGACCCTGCTCGCCGTAACTACGCGCGTGGCCCGGCCTTGTGCCGGGCCACAGGCGTCTTCGGGCCCGGCCGCGATCCCGCCGCCCGCGCCGCCGCGCCCCGCCGCACGCGCCCTCGCGCCCGCCCCGTCGCGCGCAGGCACCCCGGGCCGCGCCGCCAGGTGGTGACCTTTTACGCAAGCCGCGCTGTCACCCGGATATACGTGTGATTAGGACATGTGCTTGCTACGCCATCTCAAA
The DNA here is from genome assembly GCA_963795795.1 of uncultured Actinomycetes bacterium. GTDB lineage: Bacteria > Actinomycetota > Actinomycetes > Streptosporangiales > Streptosporangiaceae > Palsa-504. The sequence goes on from CAWCJS010000027.1 coordinate 300,563, forward strand.
CTGGGTTCCCCCGCCATTTCCATTCTTTCTCACCCGAGTGGCCGATACACCACGTGCACAATTAACAGCCTGTGGAGAATTTCCCGGCTGTGGAAAAACCCGTGGATAAATTGCCGCGCATCATTTAGCTTCCCGGCCCAGGGAAGTTTTTGATCCACAATCATGAAATGGCGGGCGCGGGAGCACCAGGGAGAGGTTCGCCCACGGCGTGAAGCAGGTTGAGACGGGGGCGGGCTAGAAGGGCGGCTGGTAGCTGCTAACCCAGTGCACCTGAAGCCAGGCCACGAAGGACGACCACGCTCCGGTCACCTCGAGCAGGCCGACGCATACCAGCATGGCCCCGCCCACCCGGGTGATCAGCCGGGCGTGCCGCCGGGCAAACGAGAACGCCCGCATCGCCCGCTGGAAGCCGAACGACACCAGCAGGAACGGGACGCCCAGGCCGAGGGCGTAGACGAACGCGAGCAGCGCGCCGCGCGCGACGGTCCCGGTCGAGGCCGACAGGGCCAGCACGGCGGTGAGCGTGGGCCCGATGCACGGCGTCCAGCCCAGCCCGAACATCACGCCGAGCAGCGGGGCGCCCGCCAGGCCGGCCTTCGGCTGCGCGGAGGGGCGCACGATCCGGCCCGCGAACCAGAACCGGTCGAAGACCCCGGCGAACAGCAGCCCGAGCAGGATGGTCAGGCCGCCGAGGATCTGGGTCAGCAGCCGCGCGTGCCCGGTCACCAGGTGACCGAGCCCGCCGAGGGCGGCCCCATAGCTGACGAAGACCACCGAGAACCCGAGGACGAACAGCGCGGTCCCGGCCACCACCCGGCTCTTGGCCGGGGCGGGCCGCGCAGGGGCGACCGGCCGGGCGGCCACGGCTAGCCCCGAAGCTCCGGGTCCGTCGGTCGGCGGCGACTGGTCAGACGGACCGTCGACCGCGGGGGCGGCCTGCGGGCCGCCGGTCCCGGCCATGCCGGTCACGAACGAGAGGTAGCCAGGCACCAGCGGCAGGCAGCAGGGGGACAGGAAGGTCACCGCCCCGGCCGCCGCGGCGACAGGCAAAGCCAGGAGCAGGGGGCCCGAGGTCACGAGCTGGCCGACCCCGCTCACGTGCGCACCAGACCCGCAGCGGCAGGGGCGCGTTTCGGGCGGCCAGTCATGAAGTCACTATGCCATGCGCCCGCGGGCCGGTCGATGCCCGCCTCCTACATCATGTAGTAGACGAGCGCTGGGCGTCGGCCGGCGCGGCCGCATGCGCAGGCGCAGGCGCAGCCGCCGGGGCCAGCACCACGAGCAGGCCGATATAGCAGACCAGAGCAAGCGCGAACGCGAGCGACATGCCCAGGGAAGCACTGGCCGCGCCGCTGCCTGTAAACCCGAGCCCCGAGAAGCCGGCGCCGATGATCGAGACGAGCCCGATCGCCGACAGCCAGATCGTCAGTCTGTGCCGGGCGCCGACGGCCCTGACCACCTGGGCCACCGCGGCGAGGAACAGCAGGATGCCGAGGATCACGTGGAGGGCGATCACCGGGCTGGAGAACAGCCCGATCGACTTCTTCGACGTCGGCGCGGTCCCGTACAGGTTGTAGATCATGCCCAGGATGAACTGGATGACCAGCATGGCCACGAGGCCGAAGCTAGACCCGCGCAACCGCACGAGCTTGTCGGCCTGAGACCGCCCAGCATGAGACCGCCCAGCATGAGACCGCGGGGCAGCATCTGCGTGCGACATTTCCCTCTCCTCCGGAACGGGATCCGAACCCGAGCGGCTATGGTTGGCGAGGTGAGATCCGTGCTCACCCGCCAGCCTACTCAGGCCGGGGCAGCCAGGCCGTCCGGCGGGTGGCTGCTCGCGGTCGGCGCGGCCGCCTTCGCGGTCGCCCTCGGCGGCTACGTGATCTACACGGTCATCCACCCCATGAGCTACACCCTGGACCCGGTCGACCTGGCCGTGTACCGGTCCGGCGGGCTCATCGTCCGGCACATCAGGCCGGAGTACAACCCGCACCTGGCGGCGCCGCTGTACGACTGGGTCGGCTACGGCAAGCTCCACCTGCCCTTCACCTACACACCGTTCGCGGCCGTCGCGTTCGCGCTGGTCTCGTTCGTCCCCTACGCGCTGTCCCTGAAGCTGTCCGTCGCGGTGGACCTCGTCTCGCTCCTGGCCGCGGTCTGGTTTACCCTCGGCGGCCTCGGCTACCGCCGCCTCAACATCCGGGCCGGCGCGACGCTGCTGGGCGCGGCGGCGGTCCTGTGGACCGAGCCGGTGCTGCGGACCATCTACCTGGGCCAGGTCAACCTGGTCCTGCTGGCCCTGATCCTCTGGGACCTGACCCAGCCGGACACCGGCAAAAGCCGGTGGTGGAAGGGGTTCGTCACCGGTATCGCGGCCGGCATCAAGCTGACCCCGCTGATCTTCATCCCGTACCTGCTGGTCGCCAGGAAGTTCCGCCAGGCGGCGACGGCCGCCGCCGGGTTCGCCTTCACCGTTCTCCTCGGATTCGTGATCCTGCCCCACGACTCGGCGAAGTGGTGGTTCGGCGGACTGTTCCTCCAGGGCAAGCGGACCGGGTTCATCGGCTGGGCGGGCAACCAGTCACTCGACGGCTTCATCACCAGGCTGGCCGGCAGCATCCACGGCGGCCTGGCGCCCTGGATCGTGGTGGCCGTCTTGGTCGCCGCGGCGGGCGCGGTGAGCGCCGGGCTGCTCGACCGCAAGGGGCACGCCATGCTCGGCCTGCTCATGGCCGCCCTGACCGGCCTCCTGGTCTCCCCGATCAGCTGGGATCACCACTGGATCTGGATCGTCCCGGGCGTCGTAGTGGCCGCGCATTACGGTGTCCGGGCCTGGCAAAGCGGAGCCAGGCGCACGGCGGCCGCGTTCGGACTGTTTGCCCTGGCCATCGCCGCCTGGTTCGGCGCCTGGCCCACCAGCCTGTTCCACGTCAAGCCGCCGCACCTCGGCAACGACTCGCTCGGCCTGCTCTGGATCCCGAAGAACACGCAGCCCTACTACTACCAGTGGTACGGCGACCAGCGCTGGTTCCCCGAATACCACTGGCACGGCCTGGGGCTTATCACCGGCAACGCGTTCGTCCTGGCCGGGCTGGGGGTGTTCGCGGTCATGCTGGCGGTCTCGCTGCTGCTGCCGCATCCGACGAAGGGGGACGACGATGAGCCTGGGCGAAGTCACCCAGATCAGCGAGGGCATCTACGCCTACCTGCAGCCTGACGGCAGCTGGTACCTCAACAACACCGGGTTCCTGGTCGACCGCACCGGCGTGATCAGCGTCGACGCCACCTCCACCGAACGCCGCACCCGCGCCTTCCTGGACGCGATCACCTCGATCACTCACGCCCCGGTCCGCACCCTGGTCAACACCCACCACCACGGCGATCACACCCACGGCAACTACCTGTTCCCCGGGGCCACCATCGTCGGCCACGAGCGATGCCGCACCGCCATGCTGGCCACGCCGATGCCACCGCCGCCCGGCGTCTGGACCGAGGTCGACTGGGGGCACCTGGAGCCCGCCCCGCCGTTCCTCACCTACACCGACGGTGTCACGCTCTGGTCCGGTGACCTGCGCTGCGAGGTCAGCTACGTCGGCACGCCCGCGCACACCACCAACGACTCGATCATCTGGATCCCGGACCGCTCCGTGGTGTTCACCGGCGACCTGCTGTTCAACGGCGGCACCCCGTTCGCGCTGATGGGCTCCATCAGCGGCTGGATCGAGGTGCTGGAGACCGTGCTCCGCCCGCTCGGCGCGCGGACCCTCGTCCCCGGCCACGGCCCGGTCTGCGGCCCCGAGGTCATCGACGACATGCTCGCCTACCTGCGCTTCGTTCAGGACCTGGCCCGCGAGGCGCAGGCGGCCGGGCTGACCCCCCTGCAAGCGGCGCGCGAGGCGGACCTGGGGAACTTCAAAGATCTCCTTGATGCCGAACGAATCGTGGGAAACCTTTACCGCGCCTACCGGGAACTGGATGGCGGCGCGCCCGGTGCGCCGGTGGACCTGGGCGTGGCCCTGGGCGACATGATCGCCTACCACGGCGGTCCCCTGACCTGTCACGCCTGACGATGCCGTGGCTCAACGAGGAGGTCGCCGGGCTGCTTCGCGAGTACGCCGAGCTGACCCAGATCACCGGGGGCGACCCGTTCCGGGTGCGGAACTACGAGAAGGCGGCGCGCTCGGTCCGGGGCTGGGCCGACGACATCAGCCGGCTCGACGCCAAGGGCCTGCAGGCCATCCCCGGCGTCGGCGCCTCGATCGCCGCCAAGATCGCCGAGTACCTGCAGACCGGCGCGATCGGGGCGCTCGACGAGCTCCGCGCCCGGATCCCGCCCGGCGTGCTCGAGCTGACCAGGGTGCCGGGCCTCGGCCCCAAACGCGCCCTCCAGCTCAGCCACGACCTAGGCGTGACCTCGGTCGACGAACTCACCGCGGCGATCAAGGCGGGCCGGCTCGAGGGCCTGGCCGGGTTCGGCGCCAGGAGCGAGGAGCGCATCCTGGCCGGGATCGAGGTGTACCGGCAGGGGCGAGAGCGGGTCCTGCTCGACGTGGCCATGCACACCGCGACCACGATGGTGGCGGCGCTGTCCGCCGTCCCCGGCTGCCAGCGCTGCGCCTACGCGGGCTCGCTGCGGAGGTGGCGCGAGACGATTGGCGACGTGGACATCCTGGCCGCGGCCGAGGACTCGGCGCCGCTGATGGCGGCCTTTGTCGCGCAGCCCGAGGTGGCCAGCGTGATCGCCAGCGGCCCGACCAAGACCTCGATCAGGACCACCGCCGGGCTCCAGGCCGACCTGCGGGTCGTCCCGCTGGACACCTGGGGCGCGGCGCTGCAGTACTTCACCGGGTCGAAGGCGCACAACGTCGCGGTCCGGCAGATCGCGGTGCGCAAGAAGCTCAAGCTCTCCGAGTACGGCCTCTTCGACGCCGAGACCGGAGAGCTGATCGTGTCGCGCACCGAGGAGGAGGTCTACGCCAGGCTCGGGCTGGCCTGGGTGCCGCCCGCGATGCGGGAGGACCGCGGCGAGGTCGAGGCGGCGTTGCGGGGAGAGATACCAACGCTCGTTCGGGAAAATGATCTTCTAGGTGACCTGCACACGCATACCAACCTGACGGATGGCGTGGCCACGCTAGAGGACATGGTCGCGGCGGCGGAGCGGCGCGGGTACGCGTACTACGCGATCACCGACCACGCGCCGGACCTGGTCATGCACCGGATGACCGACGAGAAGATGCTCGCCCAGCGGGACCGGGTGCGGGCGCTCGAGACCCGGCTGGAGCTGCTGCACGGCACCGAGCTGAACATCGCGCCCGACGGCTCGGTCGACTGGCCCGCGGACTTCCTGGCTGGGTTCGACCTGTGCGTGGCCTCGGTGCACTCGCACTTCGACCAGCCGCGCGCCGAGATGACGCGGCGGTTCGTCGCCGCCTGCGAGAACCCCTACGTGAACGTCATCGGCCACCCCACCACCCGGCGGATGGGCCGCCGGCCGCCGGTCGACGTGGACTTCGGCGAGCTGTTCCGCGCCTGCGCGCGGACCGGGACCGCGCTGGAGGTCAACGCCTCGCCCCAGCGCCTCGACCTGCCGTCCGACCAGATCCGCGCGGCCCGCGACGCCGGGGTGAAGTTCGCCATCGACAGCGACGCCCACTCCGTCTCGGACCTGGACTACATGGTCTACGGCGTCGGCACCGCGCAGCGCGGCTGGCTCACGCCGGACGACGTGATCAACACCTGGCCCCTGGACCGGCTCCGCGCCTTCCTGGCCAAGGGCAGGTAACGCGCCGCGGGGCCCGGGCTCAGCTCAGGCTGTGACGCGGTCGAGTCGGACCCAGGTGGAGTCCAGCAGGAGGACCGAAGCGACGCGGCCGTCGGCGAACCGCCGGAAGGTCACGTTCCCGCCGGGCAGGCCGCCTTCGCCCGTGCTGGTGAACAGGTCCGGGTCAGCGGTGGGCGTCAGGACGATCTGGCCGCCGGGCGGTTCCGCGAAGGTGAAGGCGAGCTGGCCACGGGTCCATTCCAGGCGGATCAGCCAGCTGCCCAGGCCGGGTGGGGAATAGATGCCCAGGAGTGGCTGGTAGTTCTCCGGTGCGGGAGCGGGGAGCCTGCCCGGTGACGGCTGGGGCCGGGTCGCCCTGCGGGCGAGCGTGGCGAGGTCCATGGCGATGGCCGCGCTATAGATGGTCCCGTTGAGCAGGACGACGGCCCCGACCTGGGCGGCGGGGTCGAAGCAGATCGCGCTGGTGAACCCGGGAATGCCGCCGGTGTGCCCGATCCAGACCGTGTCATCCCGGCGGGTCCCGCACCAGGAGATACCCCAGGCCTCGGTCCACTGGTCATCGGCCAGGTACCGGGGCTTGTGCATGGCACGCAGGGACGCGGCATCCAGCACCCGCCCGGTCGCTCCGGGATCTGTGTAGGCGCGCAGCTGGAAGGAGACCCAGGCGGCCAGGTCGTCGACGCACGACCACAGGCCGCCTTCCGCCCAGACCGGGGGCATGAGCGGGGCCGGGTCCAGGTAGTCCGAGAGGGCCCGCCACTGGTAGCCCGTCGCGCACCGGGCGGTCAGCTCGGCGGACAGCGGGAGGAAGTCGGTCGCGGTCAGGCCGAGCGGATCGAGGACCGCTTCCCGGATGTACCGGGGGTAGGGGGTTCCGCTCACGCGGGTGATGATCTCGCCGAGCCACTGGTAGGCCAGGTCGGAGTACTGGTGCCGGGCGTGCGGCGGGAACTGCACGCGGATCTCGGCGGCTCGCCGCAGCGTCTGGTCCGGCGCGCCCTGGTAGGCGGGCCCGGTCCAGTCCGTGTCCGGCGGGTCCGCCGGGAGCCCCGATTCGTGCGAGAGCATCCGCCGGATGGTCACCGCCTCGGCCGGCCCGAACGGGTTGGCGAGAGAGCCCAGCTCCGGCAGCCATCGGACGGCGGGGTCGTCCAGATCGAGACGCCCGGCGTCGCGTAGCTGCATGATCGCCGTTCCGGTGAAGGTCTTGGTGATCGACGCGATCCCGTAGAGCATGACCGGGTCGGTGGGTTTCCCGGTCGCCAGCTCGGCGAACCCGGTGCTTCCCGACCAGGCGAGTTCGTCGCCGCAGACCACCCCAGCCGCGCCGCCGGGCAGCCGGTTCTGCTCGATGAACAAGGCCAGGCTGGCCTCAAGTTCCGCGGCGAGAGCCGGCTGATCCCTCACCGTGGACACCTCGCGATCATGGCAGAGCAGCCATGAGGCCCGCCACGCATTTACCTTCCCGTCCCGCCGGGGAGCCCTGGCCCGAGAGGTCTGGCGGGCCGCGCCCGCGCGCTAAGGCATTTACCTTCCCGTCCCGCCGGGAGCCCTGGCCCGCGAGGTCTGGCGGGCCGCGCCGCGCTGGCTCAGAATGAGGCCGGGGAAACCGCTGCCGCTGGCCCACGGAGGCTCGCCGTGCCTGAGTCGATTCTCGCTCCCGAGACGGAGACCACCAGCGAGCGGCCGATGCCCCCGCTGGTCTCCGGCGCCCGGCCGCTGCTGGGGCATGCTCTGCAATTCCTGGCCGACACCCGCGGGCTGCTCGAGCGCGGCTACGCCGAGCACGGAGAGGTGTTCCGCCTGCGCCTGAGGCCGGGCAGGCCGGCCATCATCATGCTCGGCCCGGAGTGGGCCAAGTGGGTGTTCAAGAAGACCGACGATCACAGCCTGGCCATCGGCCCCAGCCTGGACTTCACCCTGTGGCTGCTCGGGACCGATTTCTACTTCCTGGCCGAGCCCGTCGAATACCAGCATCAGCGCGAGACCCTGCTGCCGCTGTTCCGCAACCAGATGGCCGCCGGGCACCTGGCCATCATGGAACGGCACTGCGCGGCCTTCGTGGCGCGCCTGGGAGACTCCGGGACGTTTGACCTCCCGGAGGAGATGAACGCCCTGGTGCTCGGGGTCATCATGGAGGCGTTCCTCGGCCCGGACTTCGCCCAGCACATGCCGCGTACCGTGGCGCGGGACTTCCGCGACCTCCTGCGCGGCCTGGACCCGATCGTCCCCAGCTGGGTGCCCGCGCCGCACCTGCTGCGCGCCCGGCGTGCCCGCGACCGGCTGCGCCGGGCCGCGGGCGACCTGGTCCGCGCCCGGCGCCTGGCCCCGGCCGACCCGCCCGACTTCATGCAGGGGCTACTGGCGGCCCGCGCGCTCGACGGCACGCCCGTGACGGACCAGTGGATCGTCCAGATGGCGCTGGGCGTGACCCTCGCCGGGCAGGACAGCACCACCGGCCACATCTGCTGGGCCATCATCGACCTGATCCAGAATCCGGCCGAACTGCGGAAGGTCCTCGCCGAGCAGCGGGCGATCGGGCCCGACTCCGGACCGCTCGAGCTGTCCGCCGTGCACAAGCTGAACTGCCTGGACCGGGCCCAGCGGGAGACCGGGCGGCTGCACGCGGTCGCCCCGGTCATGCTGCGCCGCGCCCTGCGCCCCCTGCCCGTCGGCGACCATATGATCCCGAGCGGTGCCGACGTGTTCGTCGCCCCGGTCCTTTCCCACCGCCTGCCCGCCCAGTTCGACGCCGCCGACACGTACGACCCCGACCGCTACCTGGCCGAACCTAGGCTGGCCAGCTACCTGCACGGGTTCGGCGGCGGGACGCACCGGTGCCTGGGGGAGCACTTTGCCATCCTGCTGACCCACGTGGTCGTCACGCGCCTGTTCCAGAGGTACGAGCTCACCCTGCTCGACCCGGATCCGGTGCCGGTGCGCACGCCGGCCTTCAAGGGACCCCGGTCCCCGTGCCGGATCGGCTACAGGCTGCGGCAGATCGGTAATCACCGGTGAGAAATCGCGTCTCGCGCGGTCTATATGGGTAGACGGCCGCAGGAGGACACATGGCAGAGCGCGGGCCCGGCGGCGCGACCGGGCTCCTGGCAGGCGCGCTCCGCTATGCCCTGAGCGCTTGTGCCCTGGTCAAGCCGGTCGAGCTGGCCTCGCCCACGCCCTGCGCGGAGTGGGACATCAGGGCGCTGCTCCGGCACCTGGGCGAGTCGGTGGCCGACCTGGAGGTCGGCCTGCGGACCGGATCCTTGGACGACCCGGAGCAGGCGGGGCTGCGGACCGCATCCTTGGACGACCCGGAGCAGGCGGGCCTGCGGACCGGATCCCTGGACGACCCGGCGCAGCCAGGCCCGGCCTCGGCGCTGCCGCCGCGGGAGGCAGGGCTCGCCGGTCACGGTGAAGTGGACCGGTTCAGCCCGGCTGGCGTGCTGCGGGAACGAGCCGCGGCCCTGCTGTGCGCGTGCTTCGACGGCGGCCCGGCCGAGCGCTTCGTCGTCGTGGGCGGCCTGCCTCTGCCCGCCGGCATCGTCGCCTGCACCGGCGCCGTGGAGATCGCCGTGCACGGCTGGGACGTGTCGGCGGCCCTCGGCCGCGGCGGGAGCATCCCGCCTGCGCTGGCGACCCGGCTGCTGGCGATCTGCCCGCTCCTGGCCACGAGCCGGGAGGGGCTGTTCGCGCCTCCCGTCCCGGTCTCACCCGAGGCGAGCCCAGGTGACCGCCTCCTTGGCTACCTCGGCCGCGACCCCGGAGCGCCGCCCTGGACCAGGCCGAGCAAGGCGGCGAGCCCGAACGCGCTGCGCGGCGTGTAGCCGATCCGCCACAGCCCCCCGTGGGCGGCCGCGTGGGCCTCGTCCTGCCACGGATGGCCCTGGGCCGGGCCGGCTCCCGCCGGGCCAGCCGGAGTTAGGGAGCCGGGGTCAGCGCCGGCGTACAGGTCGTGGACGAGCAGCGCGGCCATGAGCGTCTTGGTGGTGGCGGGCTCGAAGATCTCGACCCCGAACCGCGGTGCGCCCCGATACGCCGCGGCCAGCGCCCGGTTCTTCAGGACCGACCGGGTGCGGGTCGGCGGGGCCACGTTCATCGATACGCTCGCGCCCGCGTCCTTGGCCACCGTGGCCCGCCAGCGCTGGATGCGCTTGGCGAGCGCGTAGTTCGGGCCCTGCTGGGCGATCAGGCTGTCGCAGATCCCGGGGTCGGCGCCTGGCGGGTAGGCCCGGTGGAGCATCCGCCCGCCGGACAGCGCCTGCACCGGCCACCGGCCCGCCTTCGCGACCGGGGACCGGCCCGCGTAGGCGCGCGCCGACTGGGCGACCGCATCGCCGGGGACGGCGAACACGTCCGTGGGCGTGGCCAGGAACGCGAGCGCCACGTCGGGGCGCGCGGCCTGCAACCGCAGGGTCAGCGCGTCGACCGCGCTGGAGACGCGAACGTTCGCCGCACCGTCGGCGTAGACGTAGTTGCCGAGAACCAGCGGGCCTTCCGCCGCGGCCAGCCAGTCGGCCACCGCCGGGGCGTCGTCGGTCAGGTCCAGGCCGACGCGCTGCGCGAGGCCCTCACCGTCCGGTGGCGGCGGGGGCTGGCCCGATTCCTGGTTCGTGACCGGGACCAGCAGGGTCCCTGCGCTGCGCCGCGCCATCTCCAGGACCCGCGCCCAGATGGCAGGTACGGGCAGGTCAACGCCGATCACCCGGGCACCCCAGCCCAGGAGCACGGGCAGCGGGCCGATCTCGGCGCCGGCGCCCAGCACCACGATCGTCCGCCCGGGCAGGGCCAGCCATTCCGGGTGCGCCGCGACCGCCGCGATGGCGTCCGCGCACGACGGCTCGATGACGCCGGCGGCGACCCACGCCGCGCACCGGCGCGCCAGGGCGTCGCCGCTCAGCCGCTCGCCGCGGTACGGCACCGATAGCTCGCGGTCCGGCTCCCCGGTGCCCGTCACCGTGACCGTAGCCGGGACGTGCCGCGCGGGCGCCGTGAGCAGGGCGCCGAGACCGGCCTGCTCGGCGCCAGGGCCGGCCACCTGCATCCGCCGGTGCAGTGACTCAAGACCGCCGCGTGCCACCGAGATTGCGGCGTCCCTCGAGGCCAGCCCGGCCTCGATGAGCCTGCGGAAGTGCGCGGGGTAGCCGGTCCGCCAGTTCGCCTCGCGTTCGGCCTCCTGCGCCCCGGCCGGGTCCACGTCGCCCAGCGCGTCGGCCACGACGGCGCGGCCCAGCGCCGAGGTGCTCCGCCGCCCGTCCGCCGACACCGGGAAGACCACCCCGGTCGGCTCGTCGCCGCTCAATCCGCCTCCGGCCGTCATTACGAGACCACCATGGCGAACCCGGCCGGCTCGTCGCCGCGCAACCCGCCTCCGGCCGTCATCACGAGACCACCATGGCGAACCCGGCCGGCTCGTCGCCGCTCAACCCGTCTCCCGCCGTCATCACGAGACCATCATGGCGAACCCGGCCGGTCGCGACTAGCTCCCGCGGCGGCCCGCCGCCTATGGTGGGGCCCATGACTCCGGTTTTCCGGCTCTGTGACGACTACGTGACGCGCTCAGCGGCGCTCGATCCGGTCGCGGCCGGGATGGACGGGCTGGCCGAGGCCTTCGGTGCGGCCACCGACTACAGCCCTGACGGCTTCGCGGCCCGGGCCGAGCTGATCGCCGCGACGCTGGCCGCGCTGGCGGAGCTGACGGTGACGTCGCAGGCCGACCGGCTGGCCGCCGGGTTCCTGCACGAGCGCCTGCAGGCCCAGCTGGACTGGCACGAGACCGGCGAGCCGTTCCGGCTCCTGCGCACCCCGATCGGGCTGGCCAGCGCGATCAGGGACAGCGTGGACCTGCTGCCGCGCGACGGCGAGGACGCCTGGCGGGATGTCGCGGCGCGCCTGGCCGCGATCCCCGTCATGTTCGCGAGCTGGCAGGCGAGCCTGGACGCCGGGCTCGACCAGGGCCTGACCGCCGCGCGCAGGCAGGCGGAGCAGGGCGCGGTCGAAGTCGAGCGCTACATCGGGTCGCACGACGACCTGGTCGCCTCCTACGGCGAGGGCCCGCTGGCCGGCGAACTCGCCGCGGCCGCCGCCACGGCCGACCAGGGGTACGCGGAACTGGCGCGCTACCTCCGCGCGGATTACGCCCCGCGGGCGGGGCAGGTTGACGGGGTCGGCGCGGAGCGGTACGCGGTGGCGGCCAGGCTCAGCCTGGGCGCCGACCTCGACCTGCCCGAGGCCTACGAGTGGGGCTGGGGCGAGCTGCGCCGGATCCAGGCCGAGATGGCGGCCGAAGCGGACGCGATCAGCCCGGGTGCCACCGTGGCCGGGGCGACCGCCGTCGTCGACGAGTCCGCGTACGTGGTCGGCGCCGACGCGTACCGGGCCTGGCTCCAGGACCGCCACGACCGGGCCATCGAGCAGCTGGACGGCGTCCTGTTCGATATTCCCGGGCCGCTACGGACGATCGAGGTGGTGCTCGCCTACGGCTCCGGGTCGGGCGCCGCCTACTACACGCCGCCTAGCGAGGATCTGACCAGGCCTGGGCGTACCTGGTGGCCGCTGGCCGGGCGGGAGGTCGCGGGCCGGTTCCGGACCTGGTCGGAGCTGTCCACCGTCTTCCACGAGGGTGTCCCAGGCCACCACTTGCAGGCGGGCGCCACCATCATGGCGGGGGACACCCTGTCGCGGTTCGCCAAGACCAACTTCGTCAGCGGGCACGGCGAGGGCTGGGCCCTGTACGCCGAGCGCCTCGCCGACGAGCTGGGCTGGTTCGCCGATCCGGGCACCCGCCTGGGCATGCTGCGCAGCCAGTCGATCCGCGCGGCCCGGGTGGTCATCGACATCGGCGTCCACCTGGACCTGCCGCGGCCCGACGGCTCCCGGTGGACCTTCGAGAACGCCAGCCAGCTGCTGGGCGGCCTGGTCTCGGGTGAACCGCGTCGGGTACACGCCGAGATCACCCGCTACTTCGGCTGGCCGGCGCAGGCCATCTCCTACAAGCTCGGCGAGCGCGGCTGGCTGGCGGCCAAGCAGCAGGCCATGCAGCGGCCTGGATTCGACCTCAAGCGCTGGCACACGGCCGCCCTCGGCCTGGGCCCGATCGGCCTAGACGGCCTAGCCGACGCCTTGGCCGGCCTCGAAGACGCCAGCCCTGCCGTGGAGTAGTGCGCCCTGCCACTCTAGGCAGTCGGAATCGGGACACACGGATCACTCCGGCGCTCGGGCCATGGGTTTGGGGCACACTCTTGCTGTGGCACAGGTGAGCGAAGGTGCGGTATTCGAGGCGATTCGCGCTTTGGTGGACGCCGGGGAATACATCGACTGGCTTCCACGGTGCCCCCGGGTACCAGGGACTGACCTACGAGGTGCCGCAATGGGGCTGCCGCAACCACCTGGTTCCTGGCGCGAGCCAGGACGGCCTCAGCGGGGCCGGTCGTCGATGATGCGGCGCATCTTGCCCGCCGAGCGCTCGATCGACTGCGGCGCCAGGACGCTGGCCCGGACGGTTACGCCGATGATGTTCTTGATCATCGAGGTCAGCCGCGGGCCCGCCTCGGCCACGTCGTCCGCGGTCGCGCCGATGCGGTGCTCGACGTGGACGGCGAGCTCGTCCATCCGGGCCGGCCTGGTCAGGTGCAGCTGGAAGTGCGGTGACAGCGCGGGGATGCGCATGATGAGTTCCTCGATCTGGGTCGGGAACACGTTGACCCCGCGCACGATGATCATGTCATCGGTCCGCCCGGTGATCTTCTGCATCCGCCGCATGGTGCGGGCCGTGCCGGGCAGCAGCCGGGTCAGGTCGCGGGTCCGGTAGCGGATCACCGGCATGGCCTGCTTGGTCAGCGAGGTGAAGACGAGTTCCCCCTCCTCGCCGTCGGGCCGAACCTGCCCCGTGACCGGGTCGATCACCTCGGGGTAAAAGTGGTCCTCCCAGATGTGCAGGCCATCCTTGGTATCGACGCACTCCTGGGCCACACCCGGGCCCATGACCTCGGACAAGCCGTAGATGTCCGTGGCGTCGATCCCGAGCCTGGCTTCCATCTCGGTCCGCATCTCGTTCGTCCACGGCTCGGCGCCGAAGATGCCGAAGCGCAGGGACGAGGCCGCCGGGTCATCGCCCTGGCGCTCCATCTCGTCGATGATCGCGAGCATGTACGACGGCGTGACCATGATGATGTCCGGGCGGAAGTCCCGGATCAGGGTGACCTGGCGCTCGGTCATCCCGCCCGAGACCGGGACCACCGTGCAGCCGAGCTTCTCCCCTCCGTAGTGCGCCCCCAGCCCGCCGGTGAACAGTCCGTAACCGTAGGCGTTGTGGATGATGTGCCCCGGCCGGCCGCCCGCCGCGCGGATCGAGCGGGCCATGACCGTGGCCCAGATGTCGATGTCCTCGCGCGTGTACCCGACCACCGTGGCCCGCCCCGTGGTCCCCGACGAGGCATGCACGCGGACCACCTGGTCACGGGGGACCGCGAACATGCCGAACGGGTAGTTCTCGCGCAGGTCAGCCTTGCTGGTCAGCGGGAACTTGGCCAGGTCGGCCAGGTCCCGGCAGTCGTCCGGGTGCACTCCCGCCGCGTCGAACGCCGCGCGGTAATGCGGCACGTTGTCGTACGCGTGCCGCAGCGTCCAGCGGAGCCGCTCCAGTTGCAGGGCGCGCAGTTCCTCGGCCGGCGCCCGCTCGATCGGTTCGAGGTCCCCCGCCGGCGACGTGAGGTCCTGCATGCCGGGCTCCTCTCAGGCGTCGTAGTCGAGGGTGATCCGGTCAGACGCGGGAAGGGCCTGACAGGTCAGAACGTACCCCGCGTCGAGTTCCTCGCGCTCGAGCGCGTAGTTGCGCCGCATGGTGACCTCACCGTGGACGAGCAGCGCCCGGCAGGTACCGCAGACGCCGCCCTTGCAGGCGAACGGCAGATCCGGCCGGACCCGTTGGGCGCCGTCGAGGATCGGGGTGCCCGGCGGGATCGTGGCGGTGCTGCTGCGCCCCTCGAGCAGGACGGTCACCTCGGCCCCCGGTCCGACGGGCGCATCGGCGTGCTTGGCCTGCTCGGGCGGTGCGTCCTCGACGTAGAACAGCTCCCGGTGGATGCGGTCACGGGTCACGCCGAGCTCGCCCAGGACGCCGATCGCCCCCTCGACCATCGCGAACGGGCCGCACAGCCACCAGTGGTCCACCGCGCCGGGGTTGACCGTGACCGGCAGCAGCGACCGCAGCTTGCCCTCGTCGAGCCGGCCGTTGAACAGGTCCACCTCCTGCGGTTCCCGGCTGAGCACGTGGACCAGGCAGATCCGCGCCGGGTAGGAGTCCTTGAGGTCGGCGATCTCGTCGGCGAACATCACCGAGTCGCTGCGCCGGTTCCCGTAGAGCAGGGTCACGAACGATTCGCCGTCCGCGGCGAGCACGGACCCGGCGATGGACAGGATGGGGGTGATCCCGCTGCCCGCAGCGATCAGCACGTGCTGCCCGGGAGCCCGCAGATCCGGGGTGAAGGATCCCGAGGGGGCCTGGACCTCGACGACGTCACCGGCGCGGACCTCGTGCACCAGCCACCCGGACACCGCGCCGCCCGCCACCTCGCGCACGCCGACCCGCGGCGCGGACCCGGCGACCGCGCAGATGGAATAGGAGCGCCGCTGGTCGCCGCGCCTGATCGTGAGCGACTGCCCAGGCGCGAACGCGAACGTCTGCTCCAGCCCCGGGGGCACGTCGAAGGTCACGGCCGCGGAGTCGTCGGTCAGCCGGTCGACGCCCGCCACGGTCAGCGGATAGAACTGCGTCCGGGACCCCGCCGCAGGCGGCATCAGATGTCCTTCACGTACTCGAACGGCTCACGGCAGGTCCCGCAGCGGAACAGCGCGGTGCACGCGGTCGGGCCGAAGGCGGCGGTCCGCTCGGTGTCGAGGGAACCGCACCGCGGGCAGGCCACGAACTGGGGGAGGGCCATGGTCAGGGGGAGCGGCACCGGGCCCCGCCGACTCGCGTTGGGTCGGCTCGGGTTGGGCGGGGCCAGCCCCGCCGCGTGCAGTTTCGCGCGGCCCTCCGGGGTGATCTGGTCGCTGCTCCACGCGGGCGCGAGTTCCGTGCGCACGATGACGTCCGCGAACCCGGCGCGGGCGAGCCGGTACCGCAGGTCGTGCGCCATCTCGAGCAGCGCCGGGCAGCCCGAGTAGGTCGGCGTGATCGTCACCACGACGCGGCCGTCCTCGGCCGTGACGCGGCGCAAGATGCCCAGGTCGGCCAGCGTCACCATCGGCAGCTCGGGATCGGGCACCGCCCCGGCGATCTCGCGCGCCGCCGCCAGCTTCTCGGCCTCCCGCGCCCTCTCCAGCTCGTCGGTCTCCCGCGCCGCCTTCAGTGCGTCGGCCACGCCGTCGCCGACTCCTCTGGTCACCATCTCCGGCCCGCCGGTCACGCCGTCGCCGACTCCTCCGGTCACCATCTCCGGCCCGCCGGTCACGCCGTCTCCGGAGCCCCGGGTCACCATGTCGCGTCCGGGTAGGAGCGCGCGACGCTCTGCAGCTCGGCCAGCACGTACCCCATGGCCTCGGTGTGCACTCCCTCGCGCCCGGCCTGCCCGGCGACCGCGGCCAGCGGTGCGCCGTCCGGCCGGTCCAGGGTGGCCGCGCCGAGCACCGCGTCGAGGACCCCGTCCACTTCGGCCCGCAGCCCCGCGGGGTCGGCCGCCACTCCCGGCAGCCGGGCCGCCACGGCGTCCGCGCGGAACAGCTCGTCGAACAGCGGCCAGATGACGGCCAGCGCGGCCTGCATCCTGGCGTGCGACAGCGCGGTCCCGTCACCGAGCCTGATGACCCACAGGGCCGCGTAGTCGCGGTGATACGTGAGCTCCTTGACGGCCTTGCCCGCGATCGCGGCCAGTACCGGGTCCGCGGACCCGGTCAGCTCGGCGAACAGGGCGAGCCGCCACGCGGAGAAGATCAGCAGCCGGCCGGCCAGCTCCGCGAAGTCGGCGTCCGCGGGCTCGACCAGCCGCACGTTGCGGAATTCGCCCTCGGTCCTGAAGAACGCGAGGCGATCCTCGTCCCGCCCGGCGCCCTCGGCCTGGCCCGCCCGGGACAGCAGCATGCGCGCCTGGCCCAGGAGGTCCAGGGCGATGTTCGCCAGGGCCGTCTCCTCCTCCAGTTCCGGCATGCGCGTCACCCACTGCTGCAGGCGGTGGGAGTAGATCAGCGCGTCGTCCCCGAGCGCCACGCAGTACGCGGCCAGGGCCTCGGCGTCGACGCCGGCCGGGACCGAGGTGTCGATCCCCTCGAGCGGGTCGGAGAACCCGGTGCCGAACGCCCACCGATGGTCCTCGGTCTCCTCGGCCAGGGACTGGTAGGCGGCGAAGTCATCATCGTCGGTCATCGGGTTCCGGCCCTACATATGCGGGACATCGTCCGGGATGTCGTAGAAGGTGGGGTGCCGGTAGACCTTGTCGCCGGACGGCGCGAAGAAGGGGTCCTTCTCGTCCGGGCTCGACGCGGTGATGTCGCTGGCCGCGACCACCCAGATGCTGACCCCCTCGTTCCTGCGCGTGTACAGGTCACGGGCGTGGCGCAGGGCCATCTGCGCGTCGGCCGCGTGCAGGGACCCGACGTGCACGTGGTTGAGCCCGCGCTTGCCGCGCAGGAACACCTCGTAGAGCGGCCAGCCCGACCGGACCTGATCCTGCTGTTCGTCCATCACGCGGCGTCCGGCCTGCGGGCCCGTGCGGAGGCCTTGGCCGCGTACGCCGAGGCGGCCTCGCGCACCCAGGCCCCCTCCTCGTGGGCCGCCTGCCGACGCGCGATGCGCTGCGCGTTGCACGGCCCGTGGCCCTTGATCACGGCCGTGAACTCGTCCCAGTCGACCTGGCCGAAGTCGTAGTGGCCGCGTTCGGCGTTCCACCCTAGGTCCGGATCCGGCAGCGTGACGCCGAGCTTGTCGGCCTGCGGCACGGTCATGTCGACGAAACGCTGCCGCAGCTCGTCGTTGGTGTGCCGCTTGACGCCCCAGGCCATCGACTGCGCCGTGTTCGGTGACTGGTCATCGGGCGGCCCGAACATCATCAGCGACGGCCACCAGAACCGGTTCGTGGCGTCCTGCACCATCGCGCGCTGCGCCGCGGAGCCGCGCATCATCGTCATCAGGAGCTCGTAGCCCTGCCGCTGGTGGAAGGACTCCTCCTTACAGATGCGCACCATGGCCCGCGCGTAGGGGCCGTAGGACGACCGGCACAGCGGGACCTGGTTGCAGATGGCCGCGCCGTCGACCAGCCACCCGATCACGCCGACGTCCGCGTAGGTCAGCGTCGGGTAGTTGAAGATAGAGGAGTACTTCTGCCGCCCGTGCACGAGCTTGTCGGTGAGGTCGGCGCGGTCGGCGCCCAGGGTCTCGGCGGCGGAGTACAGGTACATGCCGTGCCCCGCCTCGTCCTGGACCTTGGCCAGCAGGATCGCCTTGCGCCGGAGCGAGGGAGCGCGGGTGATCCAGTTGCCTTCCGGCTGCATGCCGATGATCTCGGAGTGGGCGTGCTGGGCGATCTGGCGGATCATCGTCGCGCGGTAGGCGTCCGGCATCCAGTCCCGCGGCTCGATCCGCCGGCCGCGGCCGATCGTCTCATCAAAGTGGTCCTGCAGTTCGCCAGGCCCCTCGCCGGGCAACGCCGTCATCTCCGCATCCTCTCCCTCGCCACCATGGTAAGTAGCGGATGGCGATGTCGCGCCCGTGGCGGTCGCGTTGCGGTGCGGCCGGGATGACGAACGCCTGGCCGGTCGCGATGCGCCAGGCGCTCCAGGCCACCACCGCGGCGTCCAGGGTGTCCGCCGCCGGGGCGTACGGGATCCGGCCCGCGGGCAGCACGATCCCGGCCCGGGCCAGCAGCCCGCGGCGCAGCTCGAGACCGGGCGCGGTGTGCTTGCTGAGCGCGAGCGGCGCGCCGGACAGCGCGCTGAACGCCAGCTCGGGGTGCACCTCGTACAGCGGGTGAGCGCAGGTCTGGCGGTAGGTGTCGGCTTCGAGCAGCTTCGCCCGCAGGCCCCAGGCCTGAACGGACAGGCCCTTTCCCGTCAGCTCGCGGCAGCGCGCACTGGCGGCGGCGTAGTCCGGCTCGCTCCAGACCGCCCGCGGCGGAATCGCGAACACCGAGCTACGCCTGATCCCGAGCAGCCCGCGGGCCGCCAGATCCGCCTCCCGCCAGCCCGACTCGAGCAGCCCGAGCGGCATGTCGATCCCGACCACGCCTGCGCCGTCTGTATCCAGCACCCCGGCCAGCGACCCGTCCACGCGGACCCCGCGGATGCCGACCCGGCCTGCCCGGCCGGATGCGGTGACCTCCAGGGTGACCGCGACCCAGCCCCGCCTGCAGGCATCGACCCCGGTCACGCGCATACCGCTACAGTGGCATACCCGCCCGGCGCGGCCCGGCCCCCGCGGCCCAGGTCGGCGGGCTCCCTCCGGACCGGCCGTGAACGCTCGCTAACCCCACCCGCGGCCAGTTCGGCCAAGCTCGCCCCGGACCGGCTCATGAATGGCCGCACACTCACCCCACCGCGGCCCACTTCGGCGAGGCTCCCTCCTGACCGGTATCTGAGCCGTTAGGGTTTGCTGGTGGCCGGGCGCACCATCGGCATCACCGACAGGCGGGCGGACACCGAGGCTGGCCCGTCCGCGAGCCTGGTCCACCTCCGGTGCACCGCCGCAGACGCGTTGTCCAACCTGGTGGGCGTCCTCGAGCTGGCTGCCGACGGTCAGGTGCGCTGCAGCGCCGCCACCAGGCGGCCGTTCGCGGCGACCGTCGCCCTGGTCGAGGACACGCTGGTGGCCGGTGACTACTACGAGCGCGAGCCGATCGCCTCGTTCGCCTGGCCGCTGCTCCTTCAGGTCGGCGGGCTAGCCCGCCGGGCGGGAACCGTGCTCGAGCTGACCTCGCGCGGTCGCGCGGCCCTGGCCAGGCCGTCCTACACGGCGCTCGGCGCGCTGTGGGACAAGTGGCTGGCCAGCGTGTCGCATGACGAGCTGGCCCGGATCGAGTTGATCAAGGGACAGCGCCGGGGCGCGACCCTGACCCCGGCCGCCACGCGACGCGCTACGGTGGCCGCGGGGCTGGCCGCCCTTCCGCCGGGCGTGTGGACCCAGGTCGGCCCGCTGCTGTCGATCCTGCGGACCGGGGCCCCGCGGCTCGCCGTGACGCGGAACCTGATGGCCCGCTGGCGGCTGTATATCGGCGATGCGTACTACGGATCGCTCGGCCAGGCCGGGGCGCAGGCCTGGGATGTCGTCGAAGGCCGGTACGCGCTGTGCGTGCTCATGGAATACGCGGCCACCCTCGGCCTCATCGACGTCGCCTACACCGACCCGCACGGCGCGCGCCACGACTACCAGTCCCTGTGGGGCGCCGACCAGTTCCCCTGCCTGTCTCGCTACGACGGCCTGCTCGCGGTGCGCGTCAACGAGCTGGGTGCCGCGATCCTGCACGACCCGGAGGCGCTGCCCAGCCTGGGCCTGCCCGTGCCGCGCCGCGGATAGCGCGCAGGCACCATGAGACGGTCGTGGCCTATCGCTGCGGGGCTGGGAATCTGCCTGACCCGGCTCGTGATCAGCGTGCTGCTGGCCGGCGGCCTGGACAATTCGGCTCCCGTATCCTAGCTCGCCCCCAAGAAGGGCTACGTGAGCCTGCGCCGCCGCAAGCAGTTCGCGATGATCCAGCCCAGCGCGGCGGGCCGGATCGATATCGGGCTCATTCTTAAGGACGTACCTCCCGGCCCGCGACTCGAGTCGGCCGCCGGGTTCAACGCCCTGTTCACCCACCGGGTCCGCCTGTCCGAGCCTGCGGATATCGACGTCCAGCTCACCGCCTGGCTCCGGCAAGCGTACGATCGCGCGTCCTGAGGCGAATCCGCAAGGGCTAGGGCCCGTTGTCAAACCGATGGGTGCCGCTTGCTACCGAGAAGAAACGGTACGGTGCCACACCCATCGACTGGGACGAAGAAACCCGTGGGGCCAGTAGAGATGGTGAGGCTGGAGGTACGGTCTGGGAGGACTCCCAGCAGTGTCAGCCTGGGTTAGCAGGCGATGAGCCGTGGGCTAGCCGGCGATCAGGGGCTCGAGCAGGAGGTCGGGGTGCTCGCGCTGGATCTGGCCGAGCCGCCACTTGTCGGTGAACACCGCGAGTAGCGCGCCGTCGTGACGCCGGGTCAGCACCTCGGTGCCGCGCTGCCCAGCCAGGACGCGCGTCCCTTCCGCGTCGGTGCGCCTGGCCATGGTGTAATCCAGGTGGTCGAGGTCAGCGCGCGCGCCGAACTCGTGCTCGAGCCGGTGCAGCACGACGTCGAACTGGAGCGGACCCACGGCCGCCAGCACCGGCGCCTGGTCCCCGCGCCGGTCCGAGGCGAGGACCTGGACGACACCTTCGGTCTCGAGCTGGTCGACGCCCCGGCGGAACTGCTTCTGCTTGCTCGCCTCCTTGCCGCGCACCACCGCGAAGTGCTCGGGCGCGAAGCTGGGGATGGGCGGGAACTCCACGGGCAGCTCGTCGTACAGGGTGTCGCCCGGGCGCAGCGCGGTGGCGTTAACCAGGCCGATGACGTCGCCGGGATAGGCCTCCTCGACGGTCTCGCGGTCCTGGCCGAACATGGCCTGGGCGTACTTCGTCGCGAACGGGCGCCCGGTCGCGGCGTGGGTCAGCACCATGCCGCGCTCGAAGCGCCCCGAGCAGACCCGCACGAACGCCACCCGGTCCCGGTGCGCCGGGTCCATGTTGGCCTGCACCTTGAAGACCAGGCCGGAGAACGGGGCATCCACCGCCCGCGGCTCGCCCTTGATATCGTCCCGCGGGCCGGGCGGCGGGGCTAGCTGGGTGACGGCGTCCAGTAGGCGACGGACGCCGAAGTTCGGCAGCGCGGCCCCGAACAGCACCGGGCTCGACACCCCCGCCAGGAACGACGGCAGGTCCAGGGATTCCCCGTAGATCGCGTCGAGCAGGGCCAGTTCCTCCTGCGCGGTGGCGTAGGCCTCGCCGTCGCGCGCGGCGGCGGCCTGGGTGTCGAGCCGGGCCTCGACGGCGCGGCCCGCCCCGCCCGGGGTCCTGGTGAACGTGACGTATTCGCCGGTCGCGCGATCGATCAGCGCCCGGAAGTCACCGGCCACGCCGACCGGCCAGTTCACCGGGGCCGGGCGCAGCCCGATCTGCTGCTCGATCTCGTCGAGGAGTTCGAGCGGCTCCCGGCCCGGCCGGTCCCACTTGTTCACGAACGTGATCACCGGGACGCCCCGGCTGCGGCACACGTCGAACAGCTTCAGGGTCTGTGGCTCGAGCCCCTTCGCCGAGTCGAGCAGCATGATCGCGCAGTCCACGGCGGACAGGACCCGGTAGGTGTCCTCGGAGAAGTCGGCGTGACCCGGGGTGTCCAGCAGGTTCAGCACCATGTCCCGGTAGTCGAAGCGGAGCGCCGCGGACGTGATCGAGATGCCGCGGGCGCGTTCCATCGCCATCCAGTCCGAGGTCACGCCGCGCCGGCCCGCCTTGCCGTGCACGGCGCCCGCCTGCATGATCGCCGACGCGTGCAGGGCCAGGGCCTCGGTCAGGGTGGACTTGCCCGCGTCCGGGTGGCTGATCACCGCGAAGGCCCGGCGCTTACGTGCTTCCGCTAGCAGCCGGGTGTCGGCACGCGGAGGCGCCCCCGTATCCGCCATGGTCACTTACCCGAGGATACTGGGTCTGTGGACCGCGTCCTGACGATCCCGAACGCGATCAGCGCCGCCCGCATAGCCGGCGTGCCGGTCTTCCTGTGGCTGGTCCTCGGACCGCGGACCGCTACCGCCGATGACTGGGCCGTGGGGATCCTTATGGCCGCGGGCCTGTCCGACTGGCTGGACGGCAAGATCGCCCGCGCGCTTAACCAGGGCAGTCGGCTCGGGCAGGTCCTCGACCCGGCCGCGGACCGCCTGTACATCGCCGCGACCATCGTCGCGCTCGCCGTGCGCGGAATCATCCCGTGGTGGCTGGTCGGCGTGCTGGCGCTGCGCGAGGTGACGGTCGGGGCGGCGCTCGCCGTGCTGCGGCGCCGAGCCGGCTTCGGCACCCTGCAGGTCAG
This sequence comes from uncultured Actinomycetes bacterium, assembly GCA_963795795.1. Classification (GTDB taxonomy): domain Bacteria; phylum Actinomycetota; class Actinomycetes; order Streptosporangiales; family Streptosporangiaceae; genus Palsa-504. The sequence goes on from CAWCJS010000027.1 coordinate 323,415, forward strand.
CCTGGTCGGCAAGGGCGCGACCATGTGCCTGCTGTACGCTTTCCCGCTGCTGTTCCTCGGCGATCACTCCGGAACGCCGGCGGAGGTGGCCCGGGTCATCGGGTGGGCCTTCGCGGGCTGGGGGACAGCCCTGTACTGGTGGGCCGCCGCCCTGTACCTGACCCAGGTGCGCAGCTTGGTGAGCCGCAGCGCAAGTGCGTGACATGGCGAGGTGCCCGTGTATTCGCCAGTGACTGGGTACACCTAAGGGCGGAAACCGGGAAGGAGCCGCAAGAGCGTTGAAGGCCGTCGTCATGGCAGGAGGAGAGGGGACACGGCTGCGGCCGATGACCGCGAACCAGCCCAAGCCCATGCTTCCCGTGGTCAACAGGCCGATCATGGAGCACGTCCTGCGGCTGCTGAAGCGGCACGGCTTCACCGAGACCGTCGTCACCGTCCAGTTCCTCGCCGCGCTCGTCAGGAACTACTTCGGGGACGGCGAGGAATTCGGCATGAGCCTGCAGTACGCCACCGAGGAGATGCCGCTCGGCACCGCGGGCAGCGTCAGGAACGCCGGGGATGCCCTGCGCGATGAGCCCTTCCTGGTCATCTCCGGTGACGCGCTGACCGACATGGACCTGACCGCGCTGGTCAACTACCACAAGGAAAAGGGCGCGCTGGTCACCGTGGGCCTGGCCAACGTGCCTAATCCCCTTGAGTTCGGCATCGTGATCACGTCAGAAGACGGCCGGATCCAGCGCTTCCTCGAGAAGCCAAGCTGGGGCCAGGTGTTCTCCGACACGGTCAACACCGGCGTGTACGTCATGGAGCCGGAGGTGCTCGCCGAGGTCCCGTTCGGCGAGGCGGTCGACTGGTCGGGCGACGTCTTCCCGAAGCTGGTCGAGCGCGGCGCCCCGCTGTTCGGCTACGTCTCGGACGACTACTGGGAGGACGTCGGCACCCTCGAGAGCTACCTGAAGGCGCAGGCCGACGTCCTGGCCGGCCGGGTGCGGACCGACATCGCCGGGTTCGAGGTCTCGCCCGGCGTCTGGGTCGCCGAGGGCGCGGAGGTCGACGCGGACGCCGTGCTCACCGGCCCCTTGTGCATCGGGGACTACGCCAAGGTCGAGGCGGGCGCGGAGTTGCGCGAGTACACCGTGATCGGCAGCAACGTCGTAATCAAGGAGGGCGCGTTCCTGCACCGCGCCGTGGTGCACAACAACGTCTACATCGGCCAGGGCGTCAACCTGCGCGGCTGCGTGATCGGCAAGAACACCGACGTCATGCGGCTGGCCAGGATCGAGGAGGGCGCCGTCGTCGGGGACGAGTGCGTCATCGAGCCCGAGGCGTACCTGTCCGCCAAGGTGAAGGTCTACCCGTTCAAGACCATCGAGGCGGGCGCGGTAGTCAACACCAGCGTGATCTGGGAGCAGCGCGGCCAGCGCACCCTGTTCGGCCCGCGCGGCGTGTCTGGGCTGATCAACGTGGAGGTCACCCCCGAGCTGGCCGTCCGCCTGGCCAGCGCCTACGCGACCACGCTGCGCAAGGGCTCGACGGTCACCACGTCGAGGGACGCGTCCCGGGCCGCGCGGACGCTCAAGCGGGCCGTGCAGGCGGCGCTTAACGCCAGCGCGATCAACGTGGTGGACCTGGAGGCCCAGCCGCTCCCCGTGGCCAGGTGGGAGACCGCCAGGGATCACTACAGTGGCGGCGTCGCGCTGCGCACAACGCCTGGCGACCCGCAGTCCGTCGACATCGTCTTCCTCGACGAGCGCGGCGCCGAGCTGTCGCAGGCGGACCAGCGCAAGCTGGAGCGCGTCTTCTCCCGGCAGGAGTACCGGCGGGCCTTTCCCGGCGAGATCGCCGAGCTCAGCTACTCGCCCAGGGTGGTCGAGTCCTACGCCCACGAGCTGCTTTCGTGCGTCGACATGAGCGGGGTGCGCGAGGCCGACCTGAGGGTGGTCGCGGACTGCGCGGGCGGCACCGTGTCGCTGGTCCTGCCGAGCCTGCTCGGCACGATCGGCGTGGACGTGCTGACCCTGAACAACCGGCTGGATGAGGTGTCGCCGACCGAGACCGTCGCGCAGCAGCGGGCGGGCCTGCAGCGAGTGGCCGAGCTGGTGTCCTCCTACCGCGCGGCGTTCGGAGTCAGGTTTGATCCGCTCGGCGAGCGGATCCAGCTCGTGGACGAGAAGGGGGAGCTGGTCAGCGAGGACCGGGCGCTGCTGGCCGTGCTCGACCTAGTGGCCGCCGAGCGCAAGTCCGGGCGGGTGGCCCTGCCGGTGACCACGACCAGGGTGGCCGAGCAGGTCTGCCGCTTCCACGGCGTGCAGGTGAGCTGGACCCCCACGTCGATGGACGCGCTGACGGTGGCGGCGGCGCAGGAGGACGTCATCTTCGCGGCCGACGGCCGCGGCGGGTTCGTCGTCCCGGAGTGCGCACGGACCGTTGACGGCATCGCGGCCTTTATCCGGCTCCTCGGCCTGGTCGCCCGGACCAGGCTGACGCTCAGCCAGATCGACGCCAGGATCCCGACCGCGCACCTGCTCAGGCGGTCCATCCCGACGCCGTGGGCGACCAAAGGCAGCGTGATGAGAACGGTCCTGGAGGCGGCGGCCGGCAAGCAGACCGATACCACCGACGGCGTGCGCGTGATCGACGGGGATCGCGGGTGGGTGCTGGTGCTGCCAGACCCGGCCGACGCCTTTACCCGGCTGTGGGCGGAGGGCACCGACGCGGACGCCGCGCAGCAGCTACTTGACGAGTGGGCCGCCGTGGTGGAGCAGGCCGGGCACTGACGTCCGAAGGCCCATCGCCCCGGGCTGGCGGGCGTCGGCAGGTAAGCTGTGTGCCTCGCGTGCTGATCCGAACGGCGCGAACCGCGCGAAATTCGCAAATATGAGAGAATCGCGCCCACTAGGGTTTGCCCGGTGGTCACCATCCGCGCGGGCGGCGGGCACGCGGCAGGGGCATGGAGGAGGTGAGACGGCGATGAGGCGGAAGCGCAGCGATTCCAGGAGCAGGCCTGGCCGGCGCGGGCTGTTCGCGTGGCTCCTCGACCGCCGGGCCTCCACACCGGTACCTTGGGCTGCATCGCCGGATGCCGAGGTGTTCACCGAGGGGAGGCCGAGCGGAGCTATGCCACGCGTTTACTGTGCCCGGTGCGGTCGGCCGAATCCTGACGACGCCAGATTCTGCTCCAATTGCGGGACTCAGCTGTCGGGCGCCGGAATGGGCGGTCCCCGTCCCGGCGAGACCACCTCGACGCTGACCCTGGGACGGCCGGAGGACGGTGACTTCGGCGACGACCTGTTCCCGGACTCGGCGGCGTTCGGTGCCCTGCCGGAGGGCAGCGCGCTGCTCCTGGTCATGCGCGGGCCCAACGCCGGCAGCAGGTTCCGGCTCGACGGCGACCTGACCACTGCGGGCAGGCACCCGGACAGCGACATCTTCCTCGACGACGTGACGGTCTCCAGGCGGCACGCGGAGTTTTACCGCCGGGGCGCCCAGTTCACCGTCCGCGACGTGGGCAGCCTCAACGGCACCTACGTCAACAGGGAGCGCATTGAGGAGGCGGAACTGGTCGGCGGCGACGAGGTCCAGATCGGCAAGTTCCGGCTGCTGTTCCTGACCGGCCAGAACCTTGACCCGAGAACCTCCTCGGCCGACCCTCGCGGCAGGGGTGCGCAGGATTACGCGTGAGCGAGCCGAAGGGGCGCGGCGTCGCCTGGACTGAGGAGCGAAGCGACGAGGGAAGGCGGCGCCTTGAGGCGCCCCGGAGGCGAGCGGGGGACAGCGCATGAGCGAGCAGCCCGCGCGCGGTCAGTTCGGTATCGGCGAGGTGCTTTCCCAGCTGCGCGGGGAATTTCCTGACATCAGCCCGTCCAAGATCCGGTTCCTCGAGGCCGAAGGGCTGATCGAGCCCGCCAGGTCAAGCTCGGGTTACCGCCGGTTCAGCTCGGCGGACATCCAGCGGCTGCGGTACATCCTCACCATGCAGCGGGACTCCTACCTTCCGTTGCGCGTGATCAAGGAACGGCTGGCCGGTGACGCTCACGGGAGCCGCGCCGGCGCGGACGGCACCGGCCAGGACGGAGCCGGATCGCCCGGAAGGCAGGCCCCGGCGGATCTGTCGCGCCGCCAGCTCCTCGAGGCGGCGGGCATCAGCGAAGCGGAGCTGACCGAGCTCGAAGACCACGGGCTGATCCGGCGGATCGGCCGGCAGTACGGTGCCGACGCGCTCGCGGTGGCCCGGACGGTGGCGGCGCTCCGCCACTTCGGCGTCCAGGCCCGGCACCTGAGGGCGGTCAAGACCGCCGCGGACCGGGACGCGAACCTGGTCGAGCAGGTGGTTGCGCCGCAGCTGCGCCAGCGCGGTGCCGGCGCGCGCGACGCGGCCGCCAGGACCGCCTGGCAGATCACGGACCTCCTCCTGCGGCTGCACGCCACGCTGATCGAATCCGCGCTGGCCGAGGCCGGATTGACCATGGCGCCCACGGCGAGATACGACTCTGGCCCCGATCTATCGGACCAGGTCGCCGACGCCCCCGACCCTCAGGCCAGGGGGCTGCGGTCGGCTTCCGGGCGATTACGGGTGTACCGTGGCAAGGGGAGAGGTGGCCCAAACAGGTTCGCCAGGCACGTGAGGACGGAGCTGCAGTGCGGCAGATGGAGGTCATCGGCGTTCGGGTCGAGATGCCGTCGAATAGCCCCATCGTCTTGCTGAAGGAGGCGCAAGGGGATCGGTACCTGCCTATCTGGATCGGGGCGGTTGAGGCGACGGCGATCGCCTTCGCGCAGCAGGGCATGGTGTCCGTCCGGCCGCTTACGCATGACCTCTTCCGCGATGTGCTCGAGGCCCTGAGCATCCAGCTGCGGACCGTGAACATCACGGCGCTGCGTGATGGAATCTTCTACGCGGACCTCGTCTTCTCCAACGGCGCCGAGGTCAGCGCGCGCCCGTCGGACTCGATCGCGCTGGCGCTGCGCACCGGCGCCCAGATCTTCGCCAGCGAGGAGATCCTGGACGAGGTGGGCGTGGCCATCCCGGATGAGCAAGAGGATGAAGTAGAGAAGTTCCGCGAGTTCCTCGACACCATCTCACCCGAGGATTTCGGCCGGGCGACGTGACCGCGTCGTTCGCCCCGCCGACCCCGCTTACCTTGTGCGTACCGGTATGCGTACTTGCCTCCGGGAATGTCGCGACGCGCCGCGCGCGGTCGTTGACGCCGCCACCCGGGCCGGCTTACGGTGCGAATGCCGTGGGTAGTCAGCTCCCGTGGAGGTAGGCGTGGCGGTAACCAGGAGTGACAGCGGCGGTGGACCCGCCGCCGACAACCCACATGGCTTTCAGGATGCCCTGTTCGAGACCGACGAGACCCAGGGGGCCACTGGCGAGGCCCTAAGGGCGCCGGAAGTTCCCGCTCACGTCGATGGGGCACCGGAAATCGGCTACCGCGGTCCGACCGCCTGCGCCGCGGCTGGGATTACCTATCGCCAGCTTGACTACTGGGCGCGCACGGGCCTGGTCGAGCCGAGCGTGCGCGCCGCCCACGGCTCCGGTTCCCAGCGCCTGTACAGCTTCCGTGACATCCTCGTGCTCAAGGTCGTGAAGCGGCTGCTGGACACGGGGATCTCGCTCCAGCAGATCAGAGCGGCGGTCCAGCACCTGCGTGATCACGGGAGCGATCATCTGGCTGAGGTAACGCTGATGAGCGACGGGGTCAGCGTGTACGAATGCACGTCGGCGGACGAGGTGGTCGACCTGCTCCAGGGGGGTCAGGGCGTATTCGGTATCGCGCTCGGCCGGGTCTGGCGTGAGGTCGAGGGCGACCTGGCGGAACTGCCCTCCGTGCAAGCCGAGGACGGGGCCGTGGACCTCAGGACCTCCATGGGCTCAAGGGCCCAGGACGACCTGGCCAAGCGCCGGCTGCGCCGCACCAGCTGAATCCCGCTCCCAGCGTGGACCGACCGGGTGCCCTCGCGCGGCAACTGCCGCAGCCCAGGTCCACCACGCCGGACGCCGACCGGGTCCTGTGATAGCCGATGTCTGCCGACACGTCTGAGCCGCCGCCGCAAGACACGCGTGGTGCCTGGGTCGCCGTGACCGCGTCCGAGCGCGGCGCGGCGCACCACGCTTCCGGCCTGCCCAACCAGGATGCCGTCCAGACGCGACCGGCCGAGCCGAACGCGGTGGTCGCGGCCGTCGCCGACGGGCACGGTCACCGCCGCCACTTCCGCAGCGCCACCGGCTCGGTGCTGGCGGTCACCGTGGCGTGCGAGGCCGCCACCGAGCTGGCCGCGCGGCTGGACGTGTTCGAGGCAGCCGAACAGCTCGAATCCGAGGCTCTGGGCACGCTCGTGCCCGCCATCACCGGGCGATGGCGCGCCGCCGTAGCCGACGACCTGGCCGCCCGGCCCTTCACCGACGAGGAACAGGCGATCCGGGCCCGGGGCGACGATCCCCTGATTGCCTACGGATCCACGCTGCTGCTGGCCGTCGCGGGGCGGCGGTGGCTCGTCCTGGTCCAGATCGGGGACGGGGACATCGTGGGCATTCAGGCTGGCGGCCGGGCGCTGCTGCCCGTGCCCGCCGACCCGTCGCTGGATGGCCTGCAGACGACGAGCCTGTGCGCACCCCGGGCTGAGGAGGATTTCCGCGTCGCCGTGGTGGACCTTTCGTCCACCGCGCTGCTCGCGGTCCTGCTGGCGACGGACGGGTACGGCAACTCCCAGGTGAGCGATACGTGGGCCGACGCGGTCAGCGCCGACCTAGCCGGGATGATCGGCGCGCAGCCGCCGGAGTGGCTGGCCGCGCAGTTGCCCTCGTGGGTGAGCCGCAGCGCGTCCGCGGACGGCAGCGCCGACGACACGACCGTCGCGCTGCTGATCGCGCCCTCCGTGCCGAACCAGGGGTCAGATGCGCCCACCGTGCCCGTGGCCGTGGGCCAGCCCCGGCCCTCTGGCCGCGCAGGCCGGTGGCGATCGGCTTGGCGGCGGTCCTGATGGACAATGGCACCTGGATCTACACCGACTAGGCAGCGTGCCCGCTGAAGGATTGGGGGGCAGGGATGACCGACCTGCAGGTGATCTTCGACGGGCGGAGCTACGTCTTCCAGCCGGGGCAGACCGTCATGATCGGGCGCCTGTCTGATAACAGCATCATCGTCGACGATCCGACGGTCTCACGACGGCACGCGCAGCTGATCTGGGGACCGGTCGGCTGGGTCTACGAGAACCTGGGTCAGGCCCGCTCCTTCCAGCAGGGCCAGCCGGTCAGCCAGGTCATCATCCGGCAGCCGACCGAGCTGTCGCTGGCCGCACCGCAGGGACCGGTCATGCGGTTCCAGCCGCTGGCCGCCGCCGAACCGCAAGCGCCCTGGCTGGGCGGCCCGGCCGCCGTACCCACGCCCGGAGGCCCGCCCGTGGGGTACAGCCCGCAAGGAGGCCCCGGAGGCCCACCAGGCCCGGGAAGCCCGCCAGGCCCGGGCGCGCCCGGGGGCTACCCTCAGCCGGGAGGCTACCCGCAGCCCGGGGGCTACGGCCCGCCCGGAGGCTACCCTCCGCCCGGGGTTCCGGGCGGAGGAGGGGGTGCCGGGGTGCCCGCGGGAGCAGGCGCGCCCGGAGGCTACGCCGCGCCCGGAGCCTACGCCGCAGGGGCGGCCGTGCCGCCGCCCGGTCATCCGGCCACCACCGGAGGACTGGCCATGGCGGTCGAGATCCTGGTCCCGATCAGGAGCTGGCTGAAGAACCCCGGCTGGCACAACGGGCTCCGCGTGCTCGTCATCGCGTACGCGCTGCTCCCGCTGATATTCCTCGCGCTCTTGTCGTCGTCACGCAGCCTGGCCGCGCCGGGCTTCGCTTACAGCGTGTATATCGCGCCGCTGTGGGCCATCGCGTTCTGGCTTCTCATGCGGCCCGGTCGGCTGCACACCCAGGAGATCGTGATCGCGGCCGCGATCGTCATCTGGGTGACCATATGGCTGAACGTGGTGACCATAAACGTCAACGATCACCTGGTCAATGGGGTCCGCAAGGGTAATTTCCTGGCCGCTCTCGGCGTCGGGTACAACGAGGAGATATCGAAGGCGCTGCCTGTCCTGCTGGCCGCGCTCATCCTCCTGAGGTTCCGTCATACCAAGCTGAACGTCCGGATGTGGATGTTCCTCGGCACCATCGCCGGCCTCACGTTCGGCATCATCGAGGAGATGTTCTACACCGAGATGGCCATCGCGCAGGTGGCGAATGCGAATGCGGTCGCCCAGGCTGACACCGGGGTCCTCGATTTCGCCTTCCGCGTCTTCGTTGACGGGTTCGAGCACGCCGTGTGGGCCGGGGTCTCAGCATTCTTTATCGGGATCGGCGTAAACTACCCCAGGCGGCGGTGGCAGCTCATCATCTTCGGCGTTTCCATGGCGGCGATTCTCCACGCGCTGAATGACTGGAGCCTTTCCACCTTCAACTCTTACTGGCCGGGGATCGCCGTCCAGGCGATTTCCCTGCTGCTTTTCCTTGGCTATACGATGTCGGCGACCTCGATCGAGCGCGAGGTACGCCGAACGGCGCTGTTCAGGGGCGACTCCATGCTCATGGAAATCCCCTCACAGTGGACGGATACGGGCAGCAGCCCCTGATCGGGTAACGGTGAGTTGCCGGGCGAATCGCTCACACGGTTTGCAGACGGGATACGCCTTTCCGGACCAACCTCGCCCGCACTACGATCTGGATTGTCACAAGTAGCCTGCGGCGGACTCGCAGGCACCGGTGATGGCGATTTCCACCGATGTCGAGAGCGCAGGGTGATTGGGCGATGGCGACAGACGCTTCGGCGGACCAGGCGCGTGAGGCACCGACGATTCAGGCCCAGATTCAGGCAGGTCCGACGGGCGGCGGCGACCTAACCGAGGAACTCCTGAAGTCCGACACCTGGACCGACGCCATGGTCGCAGCGGCGGGGATCCCGATGGTGGACGTGCCGTTCGTCACCGTGGGCGGCGGCATGGGCAGCTTCATCACCGTCGACTACCTGCGGATCGCCGGGGTCGGCACCGACCAGATGCGCGTGCTGTCGGACATCGACCATCCGTGGCAGACCTATGAGTACCTCACCCGCGTCTCGCAGATCCCGCGCCCGGCACGCATCCGCTCCGACTCCGCCTCGCGGCCGGACAACATCTGGGGCTTCCCGTCCTACGCGCTGTCGGAGGCGATCCACGACCGGAACCTGGCGCCCCTGCGCCAGGTGCTCTTCGAGCCGATGTGGGCGGACTTCTACACCCCGCGGGCCGGCATGGTCTTCGCCGGGATCGAGCGCGAGGCCAAGCGGATCGGCTACTTCGACATGCTGGTCAAGGGCCAGGTCCGGATGGTGCGCAAGCGCCAGGGTGGCGGGTACTTCACGATCCTGACGCCCCCGGACGCCAAGCCGGCCCGCCGCGTCGCCTACCGCTCGCAGTTCGTCCACCTGGCCATCGGGTACCCGGGCCTGAAGTACCTGCCCGAACTGCAGGCCTTCCGCACCGAGAACCAGGACTTTTACCACGTGGTCAGCGCCTACGAAGACCACGAGCACATTTACGACCGGCTCAAGGTGAAGCACAGCGTCGTGCTCATCCGCGGCGGCGGGATCGTGTCCTCGCGGGTGCTGCAGCGCCTGATGGACGACCGGGCCGACAACAAGCTCGACACCGAGATCGTGCACCTGTTCCGCACCTACATCAACGGCTCCCACGGCCCCGGCCCGTGGATGCGGCGCCGGGGCGGCAACGGTTTCGCCTATCAGGGGTTCAACTACCCGAAGTCGGTCTGGGGCGGACAGCTGAAGGCGAAGATGCGCCGCCTCGAGGGTGAGCAGCGCGCGACCGAGTACAAGCTGATGGGCGGCACCAACACGCCGTGGCGGCGGAGCTGGCAGCGCCAGATGAACGAGGGCCGGGGCGCGGGCTGGTATCGCGTGCTGGCCGGGACGGTCGAGGGGATGAAGGTCCGCGAGGACGGGATGGTCGTCAGCCACGTCAAGACCGTCAATGGCCTCCTCGAGATCGCCGCGGACTTCGTCATCGACTGCACCGGCCTGGAAGCGGACATCTCCGAGCACCGGGTGCTCGCGGACCTCCTGGAGCATTCCGGCGCCGGGCGCAACCCCGTCGGCCGGCTTGATGTCGAGCGCACCTTCGAACTGCGGGGCACGGGCAGCGCACCCGGGGCGATTTACGCCTCGGGAGCCGCCACCCTGGGCGGTTACTTCCCGGGTGTGGACACGTTCCTCGGCCTGCAGATCGCCGCCCAGGAGATCACCGACGACCTGGCCCGCCGGGGATTCTGCCCGAAGATCGGGCCGGTCCGCTCCACCTCGCAATGGCTGCGCTGGGCCAGGAACCGGCAGCCGTGATGCTCATACCGACAATGCCCCGTGCTCCGATAGGGCGATAGGGACAGGTGCGTGCATGCTTCCTACCTTGTCAGGCCGCATACAGACCAGGCTGTTCCTGCTGGCGGTGGTCGGCGGCCTCATCACGCTGATCATCGTCCCGGTCCTGCCGGGCAGCGCGCCGCTCGGCGATAAGTACCGGGATGGCTTCCTGGTCCTCGCCAGCGTCGCCGTACTGGGCGTGCTCTGGGAACTGCTCTACCATTTCCTGATGCAATGGCGCTGGGAGAAGGACTGGCCCACGTTCTTCGGACTGGCTACCGGGGTGAATGAGGGCCTGCTGGTCTGGCTGCTGCTGAGTGCGGGAGCCATCCCGGGGATCGTCGGCCACGTCGGAGGGGCCGCGTTCATCATCCAGTTCAGCCTGATCTGGCTCGCAGTATGGGTGGTAGCCAACGGGCCGATGCGGGTTCCGTTTATCCGGTGGCGCTTCAACGGCGGGAGGCTGGTGTGAGCGAGCAGGGTGTCCTGCCTGGCCTGTGGCCCATCCACGGCGAAGGCGTGCTGGCCAGGCAGGGAGATCTGGTGTTGCTGGTCCATCCCGCGGGAGGGGCCTTTACCGACCGGCTCCTTGACCTGCTGGCCAAGACGGCCCGGGTTGGCGGGAGCGGCCGGAGCTTCGCCGACCTGATCTCCGCGGAGTTCGAATCCGACGCGGCGACGCCGACCGCGGGTGACGATGAAGGCCCGGCCGCCGTCGCGTTCGGCCCGGCTGCCGGCGGAACGGCGTTCGCGGTGTACGGCACGGCCTGGGCGGAAGTCACCACGGCCCGCGGAGTGCATCAGCTGGGGACAGGGGAGCCGTACGGCCGGCTCACGTGCGTCCTGCCGTCTGCGGTGATCAAGGTCCGGGCGGGCGTGCGCCCAGCGGGCAGCGTCGGGGATACCGACCCGTACCTGCGCCTGGCCGATGGCGTAGTCCGGGCCGTCGCCTACGTCTACGCCCCCGCCGAGGTCCCCCCCGGGACCGTACCCCCCGCCGCGGCCCAGGCTCCCGCCCCGGAACAAACCCCGGTGCAAACTCCAGCCGAAGCCCCCGCCCCGGAGCCGCCCCCGGCGAGCCCCGGGCCGCCGGCCGCGGCAGAACCCTCCGGCGGGGCCGTAGCCGCCGACGGGGCAGTAGCCGTCGGCGTAGCGGGGGCCGCCGGCCTGGCGGAGGGTGCCGGCCTGGCGGAGGCGGCCGACGTCCCCGGGCAGGCCGAGCTGCCCAGCCCGACCGGCCTGGACCCCGTATGGCCCGACCAGGCCGAGCAGTACCCCGCGCCCGGCCCGGTCGCGCCGGGTCTGCTTGATCAAGGGCCGGTGCACAGCCCGACCAGCCTGGATATGTCCTGGCGTGACCAGGCCGCCCCCCCGGGGCCCGCCCCGGTCGATGAGGATTTCGGCGATCAGGGACCGGTGCACAGCCCGACCAGCCTGGACATGTCCTGGCGTGATCAGGCCCCGCCCCCGGGGCCCGCCCCCGTCGATTCGGGCTTCGGTGAGCCGGGCGCCCCTTTTGACGCCGGGCCGCAGGCGCTGGGCGACCCGTACGGGCAGGCGGCGTACCCGTACGGCGCTGGCCCTGGTGACCAGGCCGCCGAACCCAGCTACGGCGGGGACTTCGTCTCGCTCCCGCTCCTCGGCGGTCCGGCCGCCCAAGAGATGCGTGAGCCGCTGCCGCTGGGCGCGGAACCGCTGGGCGACCACGCCCTCAGCCCCGCCGAGGGCCTGGCCCCGATCGTCGTGGGCATCTACTGCAAGAACGGGCATTTCGACGACCCGGAGGCGCGCTACTGCGCCGTCTGCGGTATCGGGATGGCCCAGCTGACCAAGGTGCCCCAGGAAGGCAGGCGGCCGCCGCTGGGCGTGCTCGTCCTGGACGACGGTTCGGTGTGCCAGCTCGACACCGATTACGTGATCGGGCGGGAGCCGACCCTGGACAAGGCGGTGGCCGAGGGCCGCGCCCGGCCGCTGCGGCTCGGCGGTGCCCCCGACCTGGTGTCCCGGATCCACGCCCGCGTGGAACTGGACGGCTGGAATGTCTTTGTCTCCGACCTCAACTCCGCCAACGGCACGCTCCTGGTCCTGCCCGGCGAGACCACCGGCACGAAGCTGGCTCCCGGCGTCCGTACCCCCCTGGTCGCGGGCTCCCAGATCCGGCTGGGCGACGCGTACGCGCTCCGGTACGACTCGCATCGTCACCGTTGAGTTACCCGGAGGAGGTGGGGGGCGGAGCATGAGCCTGAGCGCGGTCCAGCTGCTCCTGGCGGATGTGGCGATCGTCATCATCCTGGCCAGGCTGCTCGGCATCGCCGCGAAGCGCCTCGGGCAGCCCGCCGTGCTCGGCGAGATCCTGGCCGGGATCCTGCTCGGACCCACGTTCTTCCACGGCCACCTCACCAAGACGCTGTTCCCGACGCCGCTGATCTCCCCGCTGACCGCGCTGGCGGACCTCGGCGTGCTGCTGTTCATGTTCGTGGTCGGCTACGAGGTGGACCTGCGCCTCATCCGGGGGCGCGAGCGCGTCGCGGTCGGGGTGTCGACCGGCTCGCTGGCCCTGCCCCTGGCCCTCGGCTCGCTGCTCGGGATCTGGCTCGCCCACCGCCACCACGTGGCGCACGTCTCCACCTTCGCGCTGTTCATCGGCACCGCCATGTCGGCCACCGCGTTCCCCGTCCTGGCGCGCATCCTCACCGACCGGGGCCTGCAACGCACCCGCATCGGCGGGATCGCGCTGGCCAGCGCCGCGATCGCGGACGTGCTCGCCTGGACGCTGCTGGCCGTGGTGGTCGGCCTCGCCTCGGGCGGGGCGCCGTGGAAGGTGCTGCTGGCCATCCCGTACGCCGCCGCGATGTTCCTGCTCGTCCGGCCCCTGCTCCGCCAGCTCACCCGGGCCTACCAGCAGGCGGGCCAGCTCACCCCGAACATCCTGGCCACCGTGCTGGCCCTGCTGCTGCTCTCCTGTTACGCCACCAACTGGATGGGCCTGCACTTCATCTTCGGCGCGTTCCTGTTCGGCATCATCATGCCCCGCGAGGATGCCCTGGCCCTGCGCGAGGAGATCCTGCAGCGCCTCGAGCAGATCAGCGTCCTGGTCCTGCTCCCGCTGTACTTCGTGGTGTCCGGGCTGAGCATCAACCTGTCCACCATCGGGAACTCCGGGCTGACCGAACTCGGCGCGATCCTGGTGGTCGCCATCGGAGGGAAGCTGATCGGCGCCTACGTCGGCGCCCAGCTCAACGGGGTCCGCGGGCGCAACGCGGGCGCGATCGCCACGCTGATGAACACCCGGGGCCTGACCGAGCTCGTCATCCTCGGCGTCGGGCTCCAGCTGCACATCCTGACCAAGCCGCTGTACACCCTCATGGTGGTCATGGCCCTGGTCACGACGGCGATGAGCGGCCCGCTGCTGCGGTGGATCTACCCGGACAAGGTCATGGAGCGGGACCGGGCCGCCGCGGACCGGGCGCTGCTGGGCGGCGGGCCCGCGCACCGGGTCCTCGTGCTGGTCGACCAGCCCGAGACCGCCGGGCCCCTGGTCGACATCGGAGCCGACCTGGCCGCCACGCGCCCCGGCAGCCAGCTGGCCCTCGTCCACCTCGTCTCGCAGCAGACAGAACGACGGCTGGAGGTCGGCGCGGGCCTGGGCGGAGAGCTGATGCAGATGACCGTCATCATGGGCCAGCTGCACGCGCTCGCCCAGCGCGCGGCGGTCCGCGGCGCCCAGGCGCTCGTGCTCTCGCGCTTCAGCGACGACGTGCCCGGCGAGCTGGCGGCCTACGTGGCCGCCGCCGAACCCGACACCCTCGTCCTCGACTCCGGCCACGATCCGCGGGAAGACCTCGCATATGCGGCCATCCGGTCCGACGGCCGGACCCGCCTGGTCAGCTCCCGCGCGCCCGGGCCGGGCGCGCCGAGCGCCGTGGCGGTCTACGCCGGGCACGGGCCCGACGCCGCGGCCGCCCTCGACGTCGCCGCCCACCTGGCCACGGCCAGGAACCTGGATCTCGTGCTGGCCGGGGGAGAGGGCCGGCGGACCCGCAGCGACGTCGCCGGACTGACCAGCAAGGGCATCCACGCCAGCAGCGGTCCGCCGCCCGAGGGCTCCCTGCTGGTCGCCAGCGAGGAAGGTGCCGCGGCCGTCGTAACGGGCGTCCACTTGACGGTGCGGGCGGGCAGCAGCGAGGACATCGATGACCGCCCCGAAATCGCTAGCCCGGTGTCCGGCCTGGAGCCAGGAAGGCAGCATTGACCATGACTGACGAACAACGCGGCGGCATCGCCGACTACAGATTCGTGCAGCGGCTCGGAGCCGGCAGCCACGGAGTGTTCTACCTCGCGCACCCGCCCAAGCGCCTGCCGGTGACGGCCGAGTTCGTGGCGGTGAAGGTCCTGTCGGGCGGGAGCAGCCAGGACGTGTTCCGGTGGGCCCATCGCGAGCTCGCGGCGTTCGCCGCGGTTAACTCGCCGTACCTGGTGACCCTGTACGACGCGGGGCAGCAGGGCGACGAGGTGTACTACTCCATGGAGTACCTGCCCGCCGGGTCGCTGGCCAGGCCCGCCCAGCCGCCGGGCCGGGCCTGGTCCCTGGGCGCGATGTCCCAGGCGGCCCGGGCGACTCACGCGCTGCACGAGGCCGGGATCGCCCACCGCGACATCAAGCCGGGCAACGTCCTGCTGCACTCGGGCGGGGGCAAGCTCGCCGACCTCGGCCTCAGCCACGTGCTCAAGCCCGGGATCACCATCACCGGGATGGGGCCCGCGGGCGACATCGGGTACGTCGATCCGCACCTGATCCGCGGCGACCGCCCGTCGCGGGCCAGTGACGTGTTCTCGCTGGGCGCCACGCTGCACTATGCCCTGGCCGGCCAGGGGCTCTACGGCGACCTGCCCTCCGCCGACCCGCTCCTGGCCATGCGGCGGGTCGTGTCTCACCCGCCGATCATCGCCGAGACGCTGGACCCGCAGGCCAGGGAGGTCATCGCCTGGGCCATCGCCCCCAACCCGGCCGACCGGCCGGCCACGGCCCTAGATCTCGCCGAGCGGATCGAGGAGCTCGCCCTGGCTCCCGCCCCCGACTAGCGCCCAGAGGCCCGCCGGGCGCCGCGCCACCTGACGGTTAGTCCCACAATCTGGTCCGCTCGGGTAAGCTCACAGGTGCCGATGACACCGGCCGGGAGAGATCCAGCGCGAGTCGCGCGGACGCCGAAGGGGCAACATCCCCGGAACCTCTCAGGCACCAGAACCGGGCGGGACAGGCACTCTGAAGCGGCGCGTTTTACCGCGACAGACGGGGAGCCAGCGACCGCGCGCGTCCGGGAGGCTCTCCAATGACAGATTTCGCCGCACGCCACATCGGGCCGTCCGAGGCCGAGCAGCGGCACATGCTCGACGCCCTGGGCTACGACTCACTGGACGAGCTCACCCGAGCCGCCCTGCCGGAGGGGACCCCGGAGGTCCAGCCCGGCCAGCTCGGCCTGCCCGCTCCGCTGAGCGAGACGCAGGCGCAGGCGGAGCTGCGCCGGATGGCCGACCGGAACCAGGTGCTGACCTCGATGATCGGCCTGGGCTACTACGACACGATCACCCCGGCCGTCATCCGCCGCAACGTGCTGGAGAACCCGGCCTGGTACACCGCCTACACCCCGTACCAGCCGGAGATCTCGCAGGGCCGGCTCGAGGCGCTGCTCAACTTCCAGACCATGATCGCGGACCTCACCGCGCTGCCGTGGACCGGCGCGTCGCTGCTCGACGAGGCCACCGCCGCCGCCGAGGCGATGACGCTAGCGCGCCGGGCCAAGCCCGGCCGGACCTTCCTGGCCGACGCCGACTGCCTGCCGCAGACCCTGGCCGTGCTCCGCACCCGCGCCGAGCCGCTCGGCATTCACCTCGTCGTCGCCCCGGTCACCCCCGAGGAGATCGCCGCCCAGCCGGAGCTGTTCGGCGTCCTGCTGCAGTTTCCCGGCGCGTCGGGCACCGTCCGCGACCTCGCGCCGCTGATCGAGGCGGCGCACGACCGCGGCGCGCTGGCCGCGGTGGCCGCCGACCTGCTGGCCCTGACCCTGCTCAGGCCGCCCGGCGAGATGGGCGCGGACATCGCCGTGGGCTCGACTCAGCGCTTCGGCGTGCCGATGTGGTACGGCGGCCCCCACGCGGGCTACATGGCGGTCACCGACCCCCTCAAGCGTCAGCTCCCCGGCCGGCTGGTCGGGGTGTCCGTGGACGCCGACGGCCGCCCCGCCTACCGCCTGGCGCTGCAGGCCCGCGAGCAGCACATCCGCCGGGAGAAGGCGACGAGCAACATCTGCACCGCGCAGGTCCTGCTGGCCGTGACCGCCGCCATGTACGCCGCCTACCACGGGCCGGACGGCCTGGCCGCCATCGCACGGCGTGCTCACCGTAGCGCCGCGGTCCTGGCCGCTACCCTGGGCGACCTTGGTGTCCGAACGAGCGATGGTGACTCCTTCGACACCATCCGGGTCGTCTTCGCTGGCGGACGGGACGAGGCCACCCACGCCCTGAACCGGGCGCGGGCCGCCGGGTACAACCTGTACCTCGCGCCGGACGGCGCGCTGCAGGTCAGCTGCGACGAGACCACCACCGATCAGCACCTGCGCGAGGTCGTCGCCGCCCTCTGCCACGTGGAGCACCCCGCCGACGTGGAACTGTCCGAGCCCGAGCCCGATGCCCTGCCCGCCAGCCTGCTGCGCACCTCGGCGTTCCTCACCCACCCGGTGTTCAGCACGCACCGCAGCGAGACCGCGATGCTGCGCTACCTGCGCCGGCTCGCCGACTTCGACATGGCCCTCGACCGGTCGATGATCCCGCTCGGCTCGTGCACGATGAAGCTGAACGCGGCGGCCGAGATGGAGCCCATCAGCTGGCCGGAGTTCGCCGGGCTGCACCCCTTCGCTCCGGCGCCGCAGGCCGGGGGGTACCTGGAGCTGATCGAGTCCCTCGAGGTCAGGCTGGCCAAGCTCACCGGCTACGACGCGGTCTCCGTCCAGCCGAACGCCGGCTCGCAGGGCGAGCTAGCCGGCCTGCTCGCGATCAGGGGCTATCACGCCTCACGCGGCGAACAGGACCGTGACGTCTGCCTGATCCCGGAGTCGGCGCACGGCACCAACGCGGCCAGCGCGGTGCTGGCCGGGCTGCGGGTGATCGTGGTCAAGTGCGACGCCGACGGCGCCGTCGATTTCGGCGATCTGGCCGCCAAGCTGGAGGCCCACGAGGGGCGGGTGGCCGCGATCATGCTGACCTACCCGTCCACGGCCGGGGTCTACGAGCAGAACGTGACCACCATCTGCGACACGGTGCACGCGGCGGGCGGCCAGGTGTACATCGACGGTGCGAACTTCAACGCGCTGGCCGGGGTGGCCACCCTGCCCTCGTTCGGGGCCGATGTCTCGCACCTGAACCTGCACAAGACGTTCTGCATCCCGCACGGCGGCGGCGGCCCCGGCGTGGGCCCCGTGGCCGTCCGCGCGCACCTGGCGGAATTCCTGCCGGGGCGCGGGCCTAGCGGCCCGGTCGCGGCGGCGCCGTACGGGTCGGCGGGCATCCTGCCGATCTCCTGGGCGTACGTCGCGATGATGGGCGAGGCCGGGCTGCGCCGGGCCACCCAGGTCGCGGTCCTGTCGGCGAACTACGTGGCCAAGCGGCTCGCCCCGCACTACCCCGTCCTGTTCACCGGGCGCAACGGGCTGGTCGCCCACGAGTGCGTCATCGACCTGCGCCCGCTGGCCCAGCAGACCGGGATCGGCGTCGAGGACGTGGCCAAGCGCCTGATCGACTACGGGTTCCACGCGCCCACCATGTCGTTCCCGGTCGCGGGCACGTTCATGGTCGAGCCGACCGAGAGCGAGAGCCTGCGCGAACTCGACCGCTTCTGCGACGCCATGATCGCGATCAGGTCCGAGATCGCGCGGGTGGCCGCCGGCGAGTACGACGCCCACGACAACCCGCTGAAGAACGCCCCGCACACCGCCGAGATGCTCATCGCGGGCGAGTGGAAGCACCCCTACCGGCAGGAAGAGGCGGCGTTCCCGCCCGGCGTCGACCGCCGCGCCAAGTACTGGCCGCCGGTCCGCCGCGTCGACCAGGCCTACGGCGACCGCAACCTGATGTGCGCCTGCCCCCCGCCCGAAGCCTTCGAATAAGCCAGCGGGCGGCCGCGGGGCGGGGGAGCGGGTTGCCGGCGCGGCCGCCACGTATTTTAAGGGCTGGCTACCGGGAAATCGTTGAGGTCGGCCAGGTGGGGCGGGAGGCTGAGGGTGACGACGCTCTCCTGCTCCTGGGGATCGGTGCGGGCGACGACGGCGATGGTCGTCACGTCGCTGCGGTTGACGGGCAGGTGCGGGGTGCCCGGCGGGACGTACATGAAGTCGCCGGCCTTGACGACCGAACACTGCCGCAGGCCCTCGCCGTGCCAGACCTCGGTCTCGCCGCTGACGGTGTAAATCGCGGATTCGTGCCCGTCGTGCATGTGGGGTACACCGCGGGTGCCCGGCGGGATCACGACCAGGTGCAAGCACAGAGCGCGCGCGCCAGCGGAGCGGCTGCTCACCCCGGTGGCCAGGCTCATGCCCTGCTTGCCCTCGTAGTTGCCGGCCGCGCGGATGATGATGACCTCGCCCGGGGCGGTGATGGCCATCTGGGGTGTGTGAAGTGCCCTCTCCCAAACGTCGCTTACTCTGAGCATTTGACCATATCCTATCCGTGATGTCTCCAATGACAGGTTATGGCTGTGTGTATTCAGATAGATACTCTCCGTAAGGTCACGGTGTCCTTACCGCACGGTAAGGCCGATCTATCCATCAGGTTAGAAGGTGGCCAGCCAAGAACCGCTGCGAGCTGTCCCGCTCGGAAACGGGCAGCTCCGCGTGCCGACCGGGGTGGGCGTGCAGTGTCTTGTCGCAGCTGGCGAAGGCGTCGAACAGCGCGAGACCCGATTCGCGGGGCACCAGCTCGTCGTCCCATTGCAGCCAGAACTCCAGAGGGATGCTGATCCTGGCCGCGGCGTCGCCCAGCGTCTCCCAGCCCACCAAGCCGAAGACGGCGGCCGTGATCCTCGGCTCCGCCGCGGCGAGCGGCACGCCGATGCAGCTGCCCTGCGACATGCCCCAGAAGCCCACCGGTCCGCCGACCCCACCGTCCTGCAGGCCGTCCAGGGTGGCCCGCCACTCGGGAACGGCCCGCTCCGCCAGCTCGGCGTTGTAGGCGACGATCGCCGAGAACACGGGCTCGCCGGCCTCCCGGCGTCTCCTGATGTCGGCCACGGCCCGCTCGTCGTGCTCGGTCATCGGACGGTCGCCGTACCCGGGGGCGTCGATAGCCGCCACCGCGAAGCCGCAGTCGGTCACGAACCGACGGGCCCGGGCGACGATGCCGGGCGCCGTCTTGTGCTGGCCGCCACCGTGGGCCAGCAGGACCAGGGGCCGGTCAGCGGGGGCGCCGGCGGGAGACCAGAGCACCCCGGCGACGTCGCCGATCGTAAACAGACGTTCCGAGACGCCATCCGAGGTCGTCTCCGACTCCAAGCGCATGAGATCCATTCAACCGCAGGGACCTTACGAAACAGCCAGCCGGGCCGGGGCGCCCTGCAGTGCCCCCGAGAGGAGCAGGGCGTCCCGGTCCAGCTCAGCGACCCGGACGGCTTACCGGCCCGACGGGTGGGCGCGGAGGATCTGGAGCACCTCGGTCAGTACCCGGTCGTGCGCCGTCGCCGGGTCGAGTCCGAGGCCGGGGAGCGTGGCCGCGGCGAACTCCCCGCGCGGGCGCTGCTCGGCCACCCGGAGCAGGCCAAGCAGCAGGTGCTCGGTGCCGATGTAGTTGTGGTGCAGGGCGCGCGCCTCCCGGATGGACAACGCCAGCGATAGCTTGGCCTGCTCATTGAGCGGGAGACGGCCGCCGGTCCAGTTCAGCGGGCCCTTCGGGGTGAGCGGAACCCGCCCGAGGGCGCCAGGACCGAAGCTCTCCTCGATCCTGCGCTTGATCTCGTCCAGGTCGATGCCGATCGCCGCCAGCGCCTCGGCGTCGTCTCCCTCGTCCGCGAGCGCCCCGCCGCCCGGCGCAACGCCCGCGGTCCCGGCGCGCCCGAGTTCACGCTCGACCGCCTCAGCGTCCACGCCCAGGGCCGTCAGCGCCCGCGCGGCCACGCCGTCGGAGACCGCCAGCCCGTAGAGCATGTGCGCCGGGCGGATCTGGTCGTCGCCGCGCTCCTGGGCCGTTGTTCTTGGCCGCGATTATGACACCCCGGGCCTTGTCGGTGAAACGTTCGAACATCGTGAGGTCCCCTCGGGTCAGCGCGCGCGGGCGCGTCGGCGGGCAGGGTGGCTGACGTCGGCTCGGCGCGCGTGCTTCTTGTGCACGGCCTGCCGGGACACGCCGAGGATCTCGGCGATCTCCTGCCAGGACCAGCCGTGTTCCCGGGCGTTGTCCACCTGGAGCGCCTCGAGCTGTTCCAGGAGCCTGCGCAAGGCGGCGACGGCGCGGAGCCCGGTACGCGGGTCCGAGCTGTCGGCCGCGGCCGCCAATTCGGGTGCCTTGTCCATAGTGTCAATCTATGTTGACACGACCAGCGGTGTCAACTTCGGTTGACACGAGGGATGCCGGTCCGAGACCGATTACGAAGCGCTTACCGCAGGCGCGTGAACCGTGCGCGACGGCGTGACGTTCCCGTAATTAAAGGGGGAGAGCCCGGAGCACGCCAGCGGCCGGGGAGAAATCTCGTAACGATCGGCCACGGGATTCTGTGTGCCCGGGCGCATACGATCCAGCTAGGCCACCGCCATCAGCGGCTGCTGATCGCGAGGGGAGGTTCGGTGACCAGCGTGACCGGGCGCTCGGCGCAGGCTCGCCAGGCCGGGACTCGTGCGTTCCCCGGGTCCCGGGGTCGCGGCGGGCCGCCCCCCCGGGCGTCGCACGCAGCGCAGGTGAGACCAACGCCCGTTCGGGATAAACGAGCGTACGGGCGGGTCAGCCCGCGCGGCGTCCTGGCCGTCATCGGGGTCGGCGCGGTCATCGTGATTGCCTTGTGGTGGCATAGCACCCCGGCCGTCAGCGGGCTGGGCGGCTGGCTGACCGGAGCAGGAGAGATCCTCGGCCTGCTCTGCGGGTACGGCGTGGTGGTCCTGGTCGCGCTGATGGCGCGGCTCCCGCCGCTGGAGCGCGGCATCGGCACCGACCGGCTTGCGCGGTGGCACGCGATGGGCGGCCGGTACATCGTCAGCATCGTCGTCGCGCACGGCCTGCTGATCGTGTGGGGGTACGCGGTCGAGGCGCACACCACGGTGTTCAGCGAGACCGCCTCGCTGCTCACGCAGTACCCGGACGTCCTGATGGCCACCGTGGCCGGCTTCCTGCTGCTGGGCGTCGGCATCGTCTCGATGCGCGCCGCGCGCCGGCGGATGCGGTACGAGACGTGGTACTACCTGCACCTGTACACCTACCTCGCCATCGCGCTCGCGTTCAGCCATCAGTTCGCCGTCGGCCTGGCGTTCATCAACAACCTGGCGGCGCGGTTCTGGTGGTCGGCGATGTACCTGACGGTCGCCGTCCTCGTCGCCTGGTACCGGGTCGCGGTCCCGCTGCGCGCGTTCGCCAGGCACGAGTTCACGGTGATCGGCGTGAAGGCCGAGGGGCCCGGCGTGATCTCGGTCTACATCGGCGGCAAGCACCTGGACGAGCTCGACGCCGAGCCCGGGCAGTTCTTCCGCTGGCGGTTCCTGACCAGGTCACTGTGGTGGTCCTCGCACCCGTACTCGCTATCGGCCGCGCCGGGCGGCGACGTCATGCGGATCACCGTCAAGGACATCGGCGACCACAGCCGGGCCTTGGGCCGGCTGCGGCCGGGCACCCGGGTCATCGCCGAGGGGCCCTACGGCGCGTTCACGGCCGGGGGCTCGGGCCGCGGCGTGTTGCTGCTGGCCGGCGGGGTCGGCATCACCCCGCTGCGGGCGATGTTCGCGACGCTGCCCGGGCCGGTCACCATGATCTACCGCGCGAGCAGCGAGCAGGACATCGTGTTCAGGGACGAGCTTGACGCCATCGCGGCCGCCCGCGGGGCGACCGTGTACTACGTGGTCGGATCCCGTGCGGAAATCGGCGGGGACCCGCTGTCGCCGCGTCTGCTCCGCTCCCTCGTGCCCGGGCTGGACCAGCAGGAGGTCTACGTGTGCGGGCCGGGCGGCATGGTGTCGGCCGCCGCCGACGCGCTCCGCGCCGCCGGAGTGCCGGGGCGCCGGATCCACTTCGAGTCGTTCGAGTTCTGAGGGGAGGATCCGCGAGATGCGCCGAGCGATCCTGGCGATCACGGCTACCATCGCCGGCCTGGTGGCCCTGCTGACATTCAAGTCGCATGCCCCGACTATTCCCACTGCGACGGTGAGCGGCACCGGCGGCGGCGCGTCGTCTTCGTCAAGTTCTGAGGCGGGACCGGGAGCGGTAATCCCCACGGGCAGCCAGGCCGGGAGCCTTACGGCCGGGGAGACCACCATCACCGGCCAGCCGGCCAATACCGTGTACGGCCCGGTGCAGGTCCAGCTGGTCGTGCACGACAAGAAGATCGTCAAGGTCTCGATCCTCGAGCAGCCAGAAAGCACCATCCACGACATCCAGATCGGCCAGTTCGCGTTCCCTCAGCTGATCAGCGAGACGCTGTCCGCGCAGAGCGCCAAGATCGACGCGGTGTCCGGGGCGAGTTACACCAGCGCGGGCTACATCCAGTCGCTGCAGAACGCGCTGGATCACGGCCTCTGAGTAGCGGTGTCCGGCCCTCCGCCCGGGCGGCTCAGGCACGCCGAGCACGTGATGGGGACCGTCGTGTCCTTCGACGTGCCCGCCTCGGCCGAAGGCACCCTGGGCGAGGCGGTGCGCTGGCTGCACTGGGTGGACGCCACGTTCTCGCCGTACCGCGAGGACAGCGAGGTGAGCCGCTTCGGCCGCGGATCGCTCGCGCTGGCCGACTGCGCGCCCGAACTGGCCGAGGTGCTGACCGCATGCGCCGACGTCAGCATGCTGAGCGGCGGGTACTTCACGACCACCCCCGGCGGCCGGTTCGACCCGTCCGGATACGTGAAGGGCTGGGCCATCGAGCGGGCCGCGGCCCTGCTGACCGCCGCGGGCTCGGCGCGGCACACCGTCAACGGCGGGGGTGACATCCAGTGCGTCGGCGGCCGCGGTGCGGGCCAGCCCTGGCGGGTGGGCATCGCGCACCCGCTGCGGCCGGGCTCGCTCGCGGTCGTCGTGTCCGGGCGGGACTTCGCGGTCGCCACCTCGGGGACCGCCGAGCGCGGCCCGCACATCATCAACCCGCACACCGGTCTGCCGGCCGATGGCCTGGCCAGCATCACCGTGGTCGGCGCGACCCTGGCCGCCGCGGACGCCTACGCCACCGCGGCCTTCGCCATGGGCCCCGCCGCCCGCGACTGGGTGGAGAGCCTGGACGGCTTCGAGGCGTTCGCGATTACCCCCGCCGGCGCGGCCTGGCAGACCAGTGGGTTCCGGTCCTATCTCGGCTGAGGTCGCGCGCTCACAGCAGCGGCGACTGGCCTCCGTCGTAGACGAGCAGGCCGTCGTCGCGCAACCGCAGGCCGGGGGAGAGGCGGTGCTCCTCCAGGCGGCCATCGTGCATGAGGTGGCGGACCGGCACGCCCCGCGCCGCGCAGGCGAAGTCGGCCAGCAACCGCCGGTGGCAGCGCCACCAGAGGCTCTCCGAGCACATCACGGTGGTGACCTGCGCGTCGGCCTGGGCGAGCACCTCGTCGACCGCGGCCAGGAAGCCGGCGGTCCGCATGTGCCCGGCGTAACCGCGGAAGGCGTCCTCCCGCCACGCCACGTCGGGTGAATCCGGCTCCGGCCTGCGGAACCCGCCGAGCCGCTTCTCCCAGCGGTAGGAGATCCCGGCCTCCGGCAGCCAGCGTTCGAGTTCGGCGCGCGCCACGTGCGGATGGCGCCGGCTGCCCGGCGCCGTCCTGACGTCGATGAGCGCGGCCACGCCGGCCCCCTGCAGCAGCGCGGTCATCTGCTCGGCCGAGGCCGTCCCGTGCCCGAACGTCAGCAGCATCTCACCCTCCTTGTCGTGCGCAGCGGCGGATGGCTGGCGGGAGCCTGGCTTAGCGGGCAGGCTGGCTGCCGTGACGACATATACGGGATTCTTCAGCGGAACCGCGACCGTGGCGGGTGCACTGGTCGGACTTCTCTTCGTGGCACTCTCGGTGTCCCCAGAACGCCTCCGCGGTGCCACGGCCTCGGTGGAGCACCAGGCGATCGCGGCGACCGCGTTCACTGCCCTGGTCAACGCCCTGTTCGTGTCGCTGATCGGCCTCCAGCCTGGCGGCGGGCTGGACTACGGCGCGGTGATACTGGGCGCGCTCGGGCTCAGCAGCAGCTGCGGACTCGCCCTGCGGCTGTGGCGATCACGCCGCGGGGAAGTGCTCAGCCGCCGATGGCCCTACCTCCTGGGCTTCATCATCGCCGTGTACGCCGCGCAGGTGATCAGCGGGCTCGTCGCCAGCTCGGCGAGCGCCCAGGAGGACCTGAGCGTGACGTTCCTGTACATCATGTTCGCAACCGGGATCTCGCGCTCCTGGGAGCTGCTCGGGCTGCGCGGCGGAGGGCCGCTCGACCTGCTCGCCCAGCGCCTGGACGCGCGCCCGTCCGCGCCGCCGGCGCCACCCGCGGCCCCGGCCCAGGCCGCGAGCCCCGATTCGGCGCCGGAGGCCGGGTAGGCGCGGCGTCCGGGGGTTCCCGTCAGCTGGCCTGCCGGTACTGGTCGACGATCTCGGCGTGCAGGGTGGAAGGGGAGGTGTCGGCTCCGGCCAGGATGTGCGGCACCATCCCGTGCCTGACGACAGTCAGGGCGAGCGCGATGTGCTCGACGCCGATGGTGGAATCGTGCAGCTGGAGTGTTTCGCGGAGCGTGAGTTCCAGAACCCGCTTGGCGGCCGGGGTGAACGGAATGTGGCCGTGGGACGGGGCGGCGGCCCGGTTGCGGCCGGGGCTGCATGCGGGCCTGGCTGGGCTGGGCGGCGTGACACCGGGAAGCCGGCGGTTGCCGTACCGGTTTGCGCCGCGGTGCCACCTGCGGGTGAGGCGAGGCGGCAGCGCACGGCGGGGATCCAGCCGGGACCGGAGCGATCCAGCTGGCCGCGGCTCCAGCTTCGTGCCGCGGTGAAGCTCGAAGTCGGCCCGGGCCAGGGCCTGCGGCCCGAAGGACGCCTCGATCCTGGCGCGCACGGTGTCGAGATCGATCCCGATCGCGGCCAGCGCGTCCCGGTCCAGGCTGCCGAACAGGTCCGCTCCGGCGCCGGCCCCGGCGCCCGGCCCGACCCGGCGGGTGATCTCAGCCTCGACGTATTCCGGCGTGAGACCGTGCGCGGTCAGGATGGCGCTGGCCCGGCTGTTCTGTGAGACGGCGGAGAGCAGGAGGTGCTCGCTGCCGATGTAGTTATGCCCGAGGCGGCGGGCGTGCTTCTGGGCGTCGACGACGGTGACCTTGGCGTCCGGGCCGAAGCGCTCGAACATCACGGCCTCCCTAGCCGTCGGCCGTACTTGCGGTGGACGGTCTGCTTGGTGACGCCGAGCCGCGCCGCGATGTCCTGCCAGGACCAGCCCCGCTCCCGTGCGTTCTGGACCTGGAGGATCTCCAGCCGTTCGGCCAGGGCGCGCAGCGCCGCCACCGCACGCAGTCCGATGTCGGGGTCGGTGCTCGCGGCACCCTCAGCGATTTCGAGTACGGGTTCCATGGGCGTCAGCATAAGCTGACGATACCGATGGCGTCAACATATGCTGACGGCGCGGTCTCGGCGAAGCGATCACCCCACCTGCGGGGCCGCGACGGGGTCACCTCGTCCGCGCGGGGTCGCGAACGCGTGCCGGCTACCCCGGCGTGCTGGCGAGCGCGTCGAGGAGCTCACGCTCCCGGCTAGGGCTCAGACCCGCGCGCCTGGGCCGGTCCAGGCCCTCCTCGCGCTCCCAAGCCAGCACGTCGGCCTGAAGCTCGGCGCGCGGCCGGTGCCGCAGTCCTGCGGCCTGGGCGGCCTGGCCGCTGCGGGCCGAGAACTCTTCCCAGCCCGGCTCGAACACGCACATGGGCAGCGATTCCGGGCCCATCCACTCCGCGACGCCCTGCCCGAGCAGCCACGCGGGGTTCGCCTCGACGACCGGTCCGGTATGCCCGCCCACCGCCCTGGCCTGCTCGATCCAGGCGCTGAACGGCACGACCGGGCCGACCGCGTCGTAGGTTCCCGTGGTCCGGTCCCGCGCGCAGTCGAGCATCCAGGCGGCGAGATCGCGCGCGTCGATGACCTGCGTTGCCATCTGCGGGGTGGCAGGGACGAGCATCGGGGCGTGCGGGTCACGGGCCGCGCGCGCCACCCAGTAGCCCGACCGGCCTGAGCCGTCACCGGGCCCGCCGATCAGGCCGGCCCGCGCGATCATGAGCCGGTCGCCCACGACGGCGAGCGAACTCTGCTCGCACGCCACCTTCGCCTCGCCGTATTGCTCGATCCCCGCCTCGTCCAGGTCCGTAGCGGGCAGCAGCGGCGTGGTCTCATCGGCGCCCGCGACGTCGTGAGGCGGCGCGTAGACGCTCCCGGACGAGACGTAGCCCCAGTGGGCGGCCCGGTCGCCGAGCGCCGCCAGCGCCCCGCGGACCAGCCCGGGCTGCCAGGACACCTCGACCACCGCGTCCCAGTCGCGGTCGCGCACGCCGTCGTAGGCCCCGTCCTCCCGGCGGTCGGCGGTCACCAGGACCGAGCCGTCCGCCACCGGGCCGCTTTCGCCCCGGGCCAGGCAGGTCACCGCGTATCCGCGTTCGACCGCCTGCCGGGCCACCTCGCGGCCCAGCCACGCCGTGCCACCTAGCACCAGAAGTTCCATGAGGGACAGTCCAGCACGCCAGAGCAGGCGCCCGCACCGAGGTTCACGTACAGCTTCAACGGATGCCGTCAATTCCCTGAAACCTAGGCGAGCTCGGCCGACCCCGGGCGGGCGGCGGCCTTGATACTGTGTCGGCGCGAGCGAGCCGATCTCGGCACTCCTGGTGCGGATTGAATAGTCAGGAATGCTGGAGTGACCGTCCAGGCAGCCTCCAGGCCCGCTTCCTAGTGTGGAGTCCACAGCAGGAGAACCGCTGAGCAGGGAGGATCGGGACCGTGCGGGACAACATGACCATCGCGTACCGCGGAGCGAAGTTTGAGCTCGGACGCGGGTCAAACTTCTTCGGGATCTGGGCCGCCGGAGCGTCCCGCTCGCAGCCGCTCGAGTGGTGGCCCGACACCCCCGAAGGCTGGGCCGCCGGCTGGTCGCGGTTCACCGAAATCGAGACCCCGGGGACGATCGCCCCGGTCGGCAAGCAGGCGGCCTACGCGGGCCAGGGTGCCTTCCCGGGCGGACAGAGCGCCTTCGCGGCAGGCCCGGCCTTCGCGGCGGGCCCTGCCGGTATACCGGCCGGACCGCGCGCGGCGAGCACCAGCGTCGGCCGGCCCATTGCTGCGGGCCTGCTGGCTGCGGGAGTCGTGCTCGGCGTCATCGGGCTCTTCCCCGGGTACCTGGCCGGCGACAGCCTCGCGAACCAGCCGCCCAACCTTGCCCCGCATGCGATCTACCTCGCCGGCTGGACCGTGAGCGCCGTCCTCATCGCCCTCGGCGGCGCCCGGCTGCGGCCGGGCGCGCTGCTGGGGGCCGGGCTGAGCCTCGTCACCTTCGGCCTGTTCTTCTCCGACGCGGGCGAGGCGATGGCCGGAGGCCTCCACCTGGCCGACGCGGGCCTGGTGCTCGGGATCGCGGGCTGGCTCGCGTGCGCCGCCGGATCCGCGATAGCCGTGCTGCTCCCGGCCAAGGGCCGCCCTGGTTCGTTCCGGCCGGGCGGGAACCCGCGCCCGCTGGGCAGGCCCCGCGGCGCGCAGATAGGCGCCGCCATCCTGCTCGTGCTCGCGGGTCTCGGCGCCGCCATCACGTTCGCCCCGGCATGGGACCGCTTCACGCTGCGGACGGCGACCGGACTGTCGCAGTCGGTGACAGCGGGCAACGCGTTCGCCAACCCGGGACCCGTGATCGCCGGGGACGTGGCGGTGATGGTCGCGCTGGCCGCGGTCGTTATCGCGGCGGCCCTGTGGCGCCCCGCCCGGCACGGGGCGGCGCTGCTCATCGGCGGCACCATCCCCATGGTGGCCCAGGCCATCTCGGCCCTTGTCCAGGCGGGCGAAGCCGCCACCCCGGCGCAGTTCGGGATCTCGCCGGCCCAGGCCCAGCGGATCGGGCTCACGATCAGCTCCGGTCTCACGACGACGTTCTGGATCTACTGCGCGCTGGTTCTCGTGCTCGTGGTCTCGTGCGCCTGGATGCTGTTCACGCCAGGCCAATCCGCCGGCGTTGCCGCCGGTCCGTACCCCGGCACCCAGCCGAACGACGACCTGTGGCGGGCCGCCCAGCCCGAACCGGACCACGGCACCTGGGCCAGCGCGGCCCGGACCGATGACGATGCAGTGGACGCGGCCCCGGCCGACCCCGGCGACGGCGACCCGACCGACCCCGGCCACGGTGCGTGGCAGGTCCCCCCGGCCGACGCCTTCGACCTGGCGGGTGCGCCGTCACCCGGGCCCGCCGCCGGCGACACCGCGACCCTCACCGACACCGCCACCGCCTCAACGAGCGCGACCGATACCGAGGGCACGGCGGTGCCGGACCCTGGTACGCCAGCCGACGACCGCACCGAGCCGGCCGCCGCCGCGAACCTTCCGCCCCGATCCGCTGAGTAATCCCGGCTTGCCCGGCGGCGCGGGCCACGGTTTCATGGGCCTTTAAGGACTGTGCCCGATCCGCCGAGGAGCCCGGATATGCCCGTCGAGGCCGGCATCACCGCGCCGCAGTTCGCACCGCCGAGCATCGTCGCCGACCGGGCCGACACCCACGCCGGTGACGGCAGCCTGCTGTTGCGCTCGACCGACCCGCTCGGCGACTACCCCGTCACCGTGGTGCACAGCGTCCGCGCGTGGGCGGCCGCCGATCCCGGCCACCCGCTGGTCGCCGAACGCGGCCCCGAGGGCGCCTGGCGCGTCTGCAGCTACGGCGAGGCGGTGGCCGCGGCCGACGCGATCGGCCAGGCGCTGCTCGACCGCGGTCTCGGCCCCGAAAGGCCGCTGCTCATCCTGTCGGGCAACGGCGTCGACCACCTGCTGATGACGCTGGCCGGAATGACCGCCGGCGTTCCCGTCGCCCCGGTCAGCGTCGCGTACTCCCTGCAGAGCCGCGACCACGCCAGGATCCGGGCGATCGCCGGCCTGATCCGCCCGGGCGCCGTGTTCGCCGACGACGCCGGCCGGTACGCCGCGGCGCTGGACGCGATCGGGCACGTGCCCGCCATCGTGCGCACCGGCGACCGGCCCGGCGCGGACCGGATCGACGACCTCATGGCCACCGTGCCCGGCCCGGCCGTTGCGGCCGCGTTTGGCGCCGCCGACCCGGAGGCAATCGCGAAGATCCTGTTCACCTCGGGCTCGACCGGAGCGCCGAAGGGAGTGCTCAACACCCACCGGATGCTGTCGGCCAACCAGCAGATGATCCGGCAGGTATGGCCGTTCCTGGCGGCCGAACGACCCGTGATCGTGGACTGGCTGCCCTGGAGCCACACCTTCGGCGGCAACCACAACGTAAACATGATGCTCACCTCGGGGGGCACGCTGTACGTCGACGCGGGGCGGCCCGTCCCCGGCCTGTTCGCGGCGAGCGTTGCGAACCTCGCCGACGTCCCGCCGACTGTGTACTTCAACGTCCCCGCCGGATACGCGCAGCTCGTCCCCACCCTGGAAGCCGATCCCGTATTCGCCGCGCGCTTCTTCTCCCGCCTGAGGCTGATGTTCAACGCCGGGGCCGCGCTGCCCGGCGCGCTCCGCCAGCGGCTCGCCGAGGTGGCCCGGCGGACGGCAGGCCACGCGGTCCCGGTCACCGGCGCCTGGGGCGCTACCGAGACCGCCCCGTCGGTGACGAACGCCCACTTCGACTACACCGACGCCCGCTGCATCGGCGTTCCGCTACCCGGCGCGCAGGTCAAGCTGGTCCCGGCCGAGGGCGCGACCGAAGGCAGGTACGAGAGAGCGTACGAGGGCGCGTACGAGATCCGGGTCAAGGGCCCGCTGGTCACCCCCGGGTACTTCGAACGGCCCGACCTCACGGCGGCCGCGTTCGACGAGCAGGGTTTCTACCGCTCCGGGGACGCCGTCAGCCTGGCCGACCCCGATGACCCGAACGCCGGACTGGTGTTCCGCGGCCGGATCGCCGAGGACTTCAAGCTCGACAGCGGCACGTTCGTAAGAGTCGGCGCGGTCCGCACGGCCCTGCTCTCGGCCACCAGCCTGCTGGCCGACGCCGTGATCGCGGGCGAGGACCGCGGCTACGCGTCCGCGCTGGCCTGGCTCAACCTGACCGAGGCGCGCACGCTGCTCGGCACCGAACCCGCGCGCGACGGTGGCCTCATCACCGACGGGCTCATGCGCGCCGAACTCGCCGCGGCCCTGGCCCGCCACAACGCGGACGCCGGGTCCGCCGCCCGGATCGAGCGGCTGCTGGTCATGGCCGACCCGGCCGGGCTCGACGCCGGCGAGATCACCGACAAGGGGTACGTGAACCAGCGGCAGGTGCTGGCCAACCGGGCCGCCCTAGTCGACCTGCTCTATACCGAGCCGGCTCCGCCCGGCGTCATCGTCGCGGAAGGGGCCCGGCCATGAGGAACGACACCATGACCTACCCGCCCAACTCGCCGGGCCGGGGCGCGACCGCGGTGAGCTGGATGCTGTCCCGGGCCTGGTCGCTGCCCCCGCAGCGCAACCAGGTCGCGGTGGACCGCGACGTGAAGGTGCCGATGTCCGACGGCACGATCCTGCTGGCCGACCACTACATCCCGCTCCCGGTGGCCTCGGCGCCCACCATCCTGGTGCGCTGCCCGTACGGCCGTTCCTTCCCGTTCAGCCTGGGGAGCGCGCAGGTCTTCGCCGAGCGCGGCTACCACGTCCTCCTCCAGAGCTGCCGGGGCACGTTCGGGTCCGGCGGCGAGTTCGAGCCGATGCGCAACGAGATCGCCGACGGACAAGACACTGTGGCCTGGCTCCGCGAACAGGACTGGTTCACTGGCCGGCTCGGCACGTTCGGGGCGAGCTACCTCGGGTTCGTGCAGTGGGCGCTGGCCATGGACCCGCCGCCCGAGCTGGCGGCGGCAGTGGTGCAGGTGGGCCCCTACGACTTCAGCCGGTGCGCGTACCGCAACGGGGTCTTCGACCTGTACAACTTCCTCACCTGGGCCGACCTGATCGCTCACCAGGAGGACACGGGGCTGCTGCAGGGCGCGGTGCGTAACGCCACGGCGCCGCGCCGACTCCGCCCGGCGCTGGCCACGCTGCCGGTCCGGACGGGTGCGCGGACCATGCTCGGCGCCGGGTCGCCCTGGTTCGAAAGCTGGCTGGAGCACCCTGACCTGACCGACCCGTTCTGGACGCCGCTGCAGTGCAGGGCGGCCGTAGAGCGGACCGCCGTGCCTACCCTGGTCATCGGCGGCTGGCACGACCTGTTCCTCGAGCAGACCCTGGAGCAGTACCGCACGCTCGCGGCCCGGGGAGTGCCCACCCGGTTGCTCGTCGGGCCCTGGGCCCACCTCGACGCCGCCATCAGCGGAATCGCCCTCTGCGAGAGCCTGGCCTGGCTGGACCGGTACCTCGGCCCGGGGACGCGCCGCGCCGCCGCGGCGCAGGCCCACCCGGAGCGCTCCGTCCGGATCTGGGTCGGCGGCGACCAGGAAACCCGGAAGACCTCGAGGATCCCGCGACCCGCGCGACGAGCCGGCCAGTGGCGGGAGATCGCCGGGTGGCCGCCCCCCGGCGCGGGGGAGCAGCGGTGGTACCTAGGCCCGCACGGCACCCTCAGCCCGGGGGAGCCAACCACGGGCCGGCACGCCGCGCCCGCGCGGTTCCGCTACGACCCGGCCGACCCCACGCCGTCGGTGGGCGGCGCGATCATGGCCCCGGACGCGGGCGCCCGGGACAACCGGCCGGTTGAGCTGCGCGCTGACGTCCTGGTCTTCACCAGTCAGCCGCTAGACGAGCCGGTCGAGATCATCGGCGAGGTCGCCGCCGAGTTGTCGGTCACCCGCGATAACCCGCACGCCGACCTGTTCGTACGGCTCTGCGACGTCAGCCCCCGCGGGCGGTCGGTTAACGTCTGCGATGGCATCGTGAGGCTGACCGACCGCGACCCCCTCGCCGGCCCGGTCAGCGTGTCGCTGATCGGCGCGGCGCACCGCTTCGGCCGCGGGCACCTGCTCAGGCTCCAGGTGTCCGGCGGCGCCTACCCCCGCTTCGCCCGCAACCCGGGCAACGGGGAAGTGGACCCGCCCCCCGCGGACTTGGTGCCGACGCATTACCAGATCGGCCTCGGCACTGAGGAAGCGGGAACCGCCTCGGTGCTCCTGCTGCCCGTGGCTCACGCCTAGCGCGCTCAGCCTCAGCGCTGGACGTACTCCAGGTGCCTGGCGTGCGCGTCGCGCATCCAGTCCGCGGTGATGCGCGGGTCGTCGAACGGCTGGCGCAAGGCCAGGGTGTCGAGGTAGCCGGAGTCGGCCGCCAGCCGCCTGCGCAGCTCCGCGGCGTCCCCCACGTGCCCGTGGCCGGGGACCACCTGGCGCACGCCGGATACCGCAGCCAGCCGGGCCAGCCCGGTCCGGTAGTCGCCGAACGCGTCTTCCGCCTCGGTGTCCAGCAGCGGTATCTCGACGTCGGAGCACATGTCGCCGGTGACCAGGACGCCGGTCTCCGGCAGGAAGACCGCGCCGTGGCCCGGTGCGTGCGCGTCGTGGACGATCAGCTCCGCCGCGGGTCCGTCCCAGGGGATGGCCAAGGCGTCCAGCGCCACCAGCCGCCCGAAGAGCTCGAGGTCGTGCCCCGGTGCCGAGTTCTCCATCCCCTCGACCATGCCCGGGCGCTCCGTCTCGGCGATGTGCACCGCCGCGGGCGCGGCGTACCGCGGCGCGGCGCCGAGGTCGCGGCCCCACAGCACGTGATCCCAGTGCGGGTGCGTGGCCCAGCCCGCCACGGGCACCAAGGAGCGCGCCGCGAGCTCGCCGGCCAGCTCCGCCACCTCGGCCACCGTCACCCCGGGGTCGATCAGCAGGCACCCGCCCCCCGGTCCGGTCACCACGGTCGTCGTGGTCAGCGCAAACGAGCTGGTCGCCACCAGCACACCAGGCGCGATCTCACTTAGCCGTCCCACCGCACCGGTATATCAGCCGCCCCGGCCGCGTCGCCCTGCCGGGGCCGGAGCCCGGGCGGATGCCTGCCGAGCCTGGACGGCCACCAGTTCCAGCGCCCGATCAGCACCGCCACCGACGGCACCAGGAGCGTCCGGACGCCAAACGTGTCCATCAGCACGCCCAGGGCCAGGCCCACGCCGACATCCACGATCGTCCTGACGTTCTGGGCCCCCGCGCTCCCGGAGCCCACCACGGCCAGGACCCCGAACGTCCCGGCCAGCACCAGCCCGGCCGAGGTCACGGTGGTCCCGGTGACGCTGAGCGCCTTGCCGACCGCCTCGCGCAGCGGCAGGTGCTGGCACTCCTCCCTGATCCGCATCATGACCAGGATGTTGTAGTCCTCGCCCAGCGCCAGCAGGAACATGAACAGCAGGAACGGCAGGATGAAGGTGAGCCCCGGCTGCCCGGCGATCTTGATGAACACGAGCACGGTCAGCCCGAGAGCCGAGAAGTACGAGAGCACCACCGAGACGATCAGGTACAGCGGCGCGATCAGCGAACGCATCACCAGCGCCAGCAGCACCGCGATCACCGCGATCGCGATCGGGATGACGGTCCGCAGGTCGCTGTCGGACAGCTGCCCCACGTCGAAGGTAAACGCCGCCTGCCCGGTGACGCCATAAGCAGACGCTGCCGCCACCTGGGCCGCCCGCGAGGCGTCGGCCCTGATGGCGGGCACCGCCTGCGACGCCGCGGTGGTGATCGGGCTGCCCGCCGCCAGCGAGGTGGCGAACGAGATCGTGTACCCGTCGGCGCTCACGTACACCCCGCTGGCCCGGTAGGCCTGGTACGCCGCCCGCTGCGCCGGCGGGACGGCGGTGAGCCCGGCGGCGCCCGGCCCGCCCAGCGCGCGCGGCGGCCCGTAGGCCGCGTGCAGCAAGGCGTACTGCGCCGCGGTCAGCGCGGTGCCGTTGGCGTCCAGCGGCCCGGACACCGCGGTGAACTGCGGGTCGCCGGACAGCTGACGCTCGGCTGCGGCCACCGAAGCCGCCTCCGCCGGAACCCACACCGGCCGGGGCAGCCGCATCACGATGATCGTCGGGTTGGCCGCCGTCTGCGGGAAATGCCTGGCCAGCAGGGCGTTGCCCAAGGCTGAGTCGGTGCCGGCCGGTGCGGTCACCGCCCCGCCGAACCCCGCGGCTACGTACCCCGCCGCCGCCACCGCCAGCGCGCCGAACACGACCAGCCCGGCCACCAGGGTCCAAACCGGCCGGCGCACGATCCGGGCGCAGGCCGGGCCCCACCAGCCCGCCCGCCCGGCCCCCGGCTTGACCGACGACGGCCAGAACGCGGCCGGGCCGAAGATCGCGAGCAGCGCCGGCAGCAGCGTGAGCCCGGCCAGGAGCATGAGCGCGATCGCGATGGCCAGCGGGGCCGCCAGGCCGGAGTAGAGGCTGAACGTGGCCGTGGCCAGCGACAGCAGCGCCGCGATGAGGATCCCCGCGGAGAACGTGATGGTCTCGCCGACCCGCGCGACCGACCTGACGATCGCCTCGTGGCACTCCAGCCCGCCACGCATCTCCTCGCGCACCCGGAACATCAGGAACAGGGCGTAGTCCGTCCCCGCGCCGAGCACGAGCACGATCAGCAGCAGCGAGGCGATCTGGGACACCGAGAGCCCGCCCAGCGCGGCCTCGGCGGTCAGCCGTTCGGCGACGAGCACGACCACGATGGCGGGCACCACCGCGATGAGCGGTGCGAGTGCCGAGCGGAACACCGCGACGAGCAGCGCGATCACGAAGGCGATCGAGAAGTACGCCACCTGCCCGCCGGTCTTGCCCGACGTCGCATTGCTGTCGACTCGGGTCGCCACCGACCCGGCGGTATGCGCCTCCAGCCCGCCAGGCAGCGCCGCGGCCAGGATGACGGAGCGCACCCCGGCGACCAGGCTGGCCTGCTGGGTCGTCGCGAGCCCCCCGCCCTGGGCCAGCGCCGCGAGCACGGTGACCTGCTCGGCCTGCCCGTCGGCGGACTCCCCGGCGTCGCGGACCGACACGACCCGCGCAACCCGCGACAGCGCCGCCGAAAGCCGGGCGACGGCCGCCTGGTCGGCGCCGTCCAGCGGCCCCTCCGCCCGGGCCAGCACGACCGTGACGGCGGTCAGCGAGGCCGCCTGCAGCGGCGAGGCCAGCTGGTCCGCGCGCTCGCTCGGCGCGCTGGCCGGCAGGAACGAGGTGTTGTCGCTCTGCGTCACGCTGGACAGTGAGGGCAGCAGCACCATGGCCGCCAGCGTCCCCACGAGCCAGGCGGCCAGGATCGCCCACCGGAACCGGACGGCGAGCCGCCCGACCCCGCTGAAGAACGTACCCACGGAAGTTATCGTCGCCGGCCAGAAGGCGAATCTGTTAGGGCTAGCAGCCATCGTCGCCGGCGCGGGGCCGGTTTGCGCGCTCCGCGGCGACGTAAAGTTGCTTCGTGGCAGATCCGCACGACTACCGGCCGGCCCCGGGCGAGATCCCGGAGTCCCCGGGGGTCTACCGGTTCCGCGATCAGCGCGGCCGGGTGATCTACGTCGGC
Source organism: uncultured Actinomycetes bacterium (assembly GCA_963795795.1). Lineage (GTDB taxonomy): Bacteria > Actinomycetota > Actinomycetes > Streptosporangiales > Streptosporangiaceae > Palsa-504. The sequence goes on from CAWCJS010000027.1 coordinate 359,618, forward strand.
AAGGCCAAGTCGCTCCGCCAGCGGCTGAACTCCTACTTCGCCGACTTCGCCAGCCTGCACCCGCGGACCCAGATGATGCTGAACACCGCGGCCGGCGTCGACTGGACCGTGGTCGGGACCGAGGTGGAGGCCCTCCAGCTCGAGTACTCCTGGATCAAGGAATACGACCCGCGGTTCAACGTCAAATACCGGGACGACAAGAGTTACCCCTACCTCGCCGTCACCATGGGGGAGCAGTACCCGCGGGTCATGGTCATGCGCGGCGCCAAGCGCAAGGGCACCAGGTACTTCGGCCCCTACAGCCACGCCTGGGCCATCCGCGACACCGTGGACACGCTGCTCCGCGTGTTCCCCGTCCGCACCTGCTCGGCGGGGGTGTTCAAGCGCTCGGGCCAGATCGGCCGGCCGTGCCTGCTCGGGTACATCGGCAAGTGCTCCGCCCCGTGCGTCAAGCGGATCAGCGAGGAGGAGCACCGCGCCCTGGCCGAGGACTTCTGCGACTTCATGGCCGGGCAGACCAGCCGGTTCGCCAGCCACCTCGAGGCGGACATGAAACAGGCCGCCCGGGAAGAGGAGTTCGAGCAGGCGGCCAGGCTCCGCGACGACCTGCGCGCACTCCAGCGGGCGATCGAGAAGCAGGCCGTGGTGCTCGGCGACGGCACGGACTGCGACGTCATCGCGCTGGCCGAAGACCAGCTGGAGGCGGCGATCCAGGTGTTCTACGTCCGCGGCGGCCGGGTCCGCGGCCAGCGCGGCTGGGTCCTGGACAAGGTGGAAGACGTGACCCCCGCCGGGCTGGTCGAGCACTTCCTCGGCCAGGTCTACGGCGACACCCCCGACGAGGCCGAGGCGGTTAACGCCGGCATCCCCCGCGAGGTCCTGGTCCCCGAACTGCCGCCCGACCCGGACACGATGACGCAGTGGCTGTCCGCGCGCCGCGGCGGCCCCGTCAGCCTGCGGGTGCCGCGCCGCGGGGACAAGAAGGCCCTGCTCGAGACCGTCGCGCGGAACGCCGGCCAGACGCTCGCCCTGCACAAGACCCGGCGCGCCAGCGACCTGACCACCCGGAGCAAGGCGCTGAGCGAGATCCAGGACGGGCTCGGCCTGGACGACGCGCCGCTGCGCATCGAGTGCTACGACGTATCCAACCTGATGGGCACGCACGTGGTCGCGTCGATGGTGGTCTTCGAGGACGGCCTGGCCCGCAAGAGCGAGTACCGCAGGTTCGCGATCAAGGGCACCGACGGCACCGACGACATCTCCGCCATCCACGAGGTCATCACCCGCCGCTTCCGCCGCTACCTGGCCGAGCGCGAGAAGACCGGCGAGCTGGACACCCTCGGCGATCCCGGGGCCGTCGACGATCAAGATCAAGACCCTGATCCCGAACGGCCTGTGGTGGACGCCCCGAAGAAATTCGCTTACCCCCCGAATCTGGTCGTTGTCGACGGCGGTCCCCTCCAGGCGGCCGCGGCGGCCCGGGCGCTGACCGAGCTCGGCATCGACGACGTCGCCGTCTGCGGGCTGGCCAAGCGGCTTGAGGAGGTTTGGCTGCCGGGCGAGGAGTACCCGGTCATCCTGCCGCGCAGCAGCGAGGGCCTGTACCTGCTGCAGCGGGTCAGGGACGAGGCGCACCGGTTCGCGATCGCGTATCACCGGCAGAAGCGGGGCAAGGCCGCGACCGCGAGCGCGCTCGACGAGGTGCCGGGCCTCGGCACGGCCCGGCGCAAGACCTTGCTTAAGCACTTCGGCTCGGTGCGTAAGCTCAGTGCCGCCAGCGTCGAGGAGATCGCCACGGTACCGGGCATCGGGCCCAAGCTGGCGGCCACGATCGCCGCCGCGCTTAGTGCTAGCCCCCGGGGCCGGCCCCCCCGGTGACCCCCCGCACGGAGGGGCTGCCCGCCCCCCCGTACCCCCCTGGGAAGGACCAGGCATGAGACCGGGTGAGGATCAGGCCGACATCGTCGTCATCACGGGGATGTCGGGAGCGGGACGGTCGACCGCGGCCAAGTTGCTCGAGGACCTCGGCTGGTTCGTCGTGGATAACCTGCCCCCTAACCTGCTGCCGACGATGGTGGACCTCGCGGCTAGGTCGAACGGCGCCGTGCCCAGGATCGCCGCCGTCGTGGACGTCCGCAGCCGGGCGTTCAGCACCGACCTCAAGTCGGCGATCACCGACGTCAGCGCCCGCGGCGCGGCCGCCCGCGTGGTATTCCTCGAGGCGGCCGAGGACACGCTGGTCCGAAGGTTCGACAGTGAGCGCAGGCCGCATCCGCTCCAGGGAACCGGCCGGGTCACCGATGGCATCGCGGCCGAGCGCGAACTGCTACGCGAGGTCCGTGGCGACGCTGACCTCGTAGTGGACACGACCGGCCTCAATGTGCACCAGTTGCGCGCGCGGATGCGGGACTTTTTCGGCGGCGGGACAGCGGCTGGCCTGCGCCTGTCCATCGTGTCGTTCGGCTACAAGTATGGCCTGCCGGTCGACGCGGACCTGGTCGCGGACTGCCGCTTCCTGCCGAATCCGCACTGGATCCCCGAGCTTGCTCCCATGACGGGACAGGACGAGCCGGTCAAGGATTACGTCCTGTCGCAACAAGGTGCCGGAGAGTTCCTATACCATTACGCAAAGCTACTGAACGTGATCCTGCCCGGCTATGAGCGCGAGGGTAAGCGGTTCGTGACCTTCGCGATCGGATGCACCGGCGGCAAGCACCGTAGTGTGGCGATGGCCGACGCGCTAGCGGTGTGCATCGCCGGGGCGGGAGCAGAGGTGCAGGTCGTACACCGCGATCTGGGGCGGGAGTGAACCCGTCGGCGACGGGTCTGCGGGCGGTAGCGCTCGGTGGCGGGCACGGGCTGGCCGCATCGCTGGGGGCGCTGCGCCGGGTGACCGATGACCTCACCGCGATCGTGACGGTCGCCGACGACGGCGGGTCCAGCGGCCGCCTGCGCCGTGACTTCGGCGTCCTGCCCCCCGGTGACCTGCGCATGGCGCTGGCCGCCCTGTGCCGGGACGACGAGTGGGGCACCACGTGGAGCCAGGTGGTCCAGCACCGGTTCGGCGGCGACGGCGAGATCGCCGGCCACGCCGTCGGCAACCTGCTCATCGTCGCCCTGTGGGACCTGCTCGGCGACACCGTCGCCGGGCTCGACTGGGTTGGCCGGCTGCTCGGCACCGCCGGGCGGGTGCTGCCGATGGCCGCGGTCCCGCTGGACATCGTCGCGGAGGTGGTCGGTACCGACCCGGCCCGGCCGCACGAGGTGACCACCGTCCGGGGGCAGGTCGAGTGCGCGACCACCCCGGGCCAGGTCCGGTCCATCACCTTGGTGCCACCGGATCCGCCCGCGGTGCCCGAGGCGGTGCGCGCCGTGCTCGACGCGGACTGGGTCGTGTTCGGCCCCGGCTCGTGGTTTACCAGCGTGCTCCCGCACCTGCTGGTGCCCGAACTGTCGGCCGCCCTGTACGCCACCGCCGCGCGCCGGCTGAGTCGTGCTGAACCTCGTCCCGCAGCCGGGTGAGACCGGGGGATTTTCGCCACACCGGCACCTGGAAGTCCTCGCCGCTCATGCGCCGGGGCTTAGTGTGGACGTGGTCCTCGCGGACACCAAGGCGGTGGGCGCCGGTGAGCCGGAGTCTCTCGACGATCTCGAGGAGGCAGCCGGAATACTCGGGGCTCGGTTGGTGCTGGCCGACGTGGCTGCGGCCGACGGCACGGCGAGGCATGACCCGGAGCGCCTGGCCCACGCGTACGCACAGATCTTTGCAAGGGCGTTTGAGCTAGATGGCCGCCGGGGGGCGAGCAGAGGAGTGACGGGCAATGGCGATGACCGGCGTCGTGAAGGACGAACTCAGCCGGGTGGTGGTGATCAAGCCTTGCTGCCGCAAGGCGGAGGTCTCCACGCTGCTGAGGTTCGCGGGTGGCCTCCACCTGGCTGAGGGCCGGGTGGTGATCGAGGCCGAGCTGGACACCGGCGCGGTGGCCAGGCGGCTGCGGGCGAACATCTCCGACGTGTTCGGGCACCCGGCCGAGTTCATCGTGCTGGCGCCGAGCGGCCTGCGTAAGGGCAACCGCTACCTGGTGCGCGTGACCGGCCAGGCCGGCGAGAGCCTGGCCCGCCAGGCCGGGCTGATCGACAGCTACGGCCGCCCGGTGCGCGGCCTGCCCCGCCAGGTGGTGTCCGGCGCCGCCTGCGACTGCGAGGCCGCCTGGCGCGGCGCCTTCCTGGCCCACGGGTCGCTGACCGAGCCCGGCCGCTCGATGGCCCTCGAGATCACCTGCCCGGGCTCGGAGGCGGCGCTGGCCCTGGTCGGCGCGGCGCGGCGGCTCAAGGTGCACGCCAAGGCGCGTGACGTCCGCGGCGTGGATCGGGTGGTGATCAGGGACGGCGAGGCGATCAGCGCCATGCTGACCAGGCTCGGCGCGCACCAGGCCGTCCTGGCCTGGGAAGAGCGGCGGATGCGCCGGGAGGTCAGGGCCACGGCGAACCGGCTGGCCAACTTCGACGACGCGAACCTGCGGCGCAGTGCCCGGGCCGCGGTTGCGGCCGGGGCGCGGGTGGAGCGAGCCCTGGACATCCTCGGCCAGGACGCCCCGCAGCACCTGCAGATGGCCGGCAAGCTGCGCATGGCGCACCGCCAGGCCAGCCTGGAGGAACTCGGCCAGCTGGCCGACCCGCCCCTGACCAAGGACGCCATCGCCGGCCGCATCCGCAGGCTCCTGGCCATGGCCGACCGCCGCGCCTACGAGCAGGGCATCCCGTCCACGGAGGCCTTCCTCCCCGTCGACATGCTCTCCTAGGGGCTCCGCTTCGGGTGCGGCGGGGACCCGCGGCCGCCAGCGCGAAGGTTGACAGCCTGCCCGGCACGCTATTCACTTCACCTTAGTAAGCGGTACTGAGTAAAGCGGGTGGCCGGAGTGCATGACGCGTTCGATGGCCTCGGCCGGCTTGCCGATCCGTGGCTGCTGATCCTGACCAGCCTGGCCGACGGCCCCAAGCACGGCTACGCGATCATGACCGACGTCGCCGCGTTCAGCGGCATCCGGATGGAGCCGGGTACCTTGTACGGCGCGCTATCGCGGCTCGAGCGCCGCGGCTGGGTCCGGCCGCTGGCCACCGGGGACCGCCGCTGCCCGTACGAGATCGCCGCCGTCTGGCCAGGTCGCGAGGGGGCAGCAGATCGTACGCGCCGCCCCCCGTCCGCGGTGCGTGGTCGCCGCGGTTGACAGGATTCCACTCTATTCAGTACAACTTACTAAGCGGTACTTAGGAGTGGGGGATTTCCATGCACGGAAAGTTCGATGACCTCGGCCGCTTCGCCGACCCGTCGCTGCTGATCCTCACCAGCCTGGCCGACGCGCCCAAGCACGGCTACGCGATCATGACCGACATCGCTGCCTTCAGCGGCGTCAACATGGAGCCCGGTACCTTGTACGGGGCGCTGTCCCGGCTGGAGCGCCGCGGCTGGGTCCGGCCGCTGGCCACCGAGGAGCGCCGCCGCCCGTACGAGATCACCGCGGCGGGCCAGGAGATCCTGGCCGAGCAGGTCGCCACGATGCAGCAGATCGTGCAGGTCGCCCGGCTTCGCACCGCCATGGCGTGGGGCGCGTGATGCAGCCCGGGCTGGCCGACCGGCTGTCCCGTGCCCTGGTCGGCTGCCACCCGCGGCGCTGGCGGGAGCGCTACGGCGAGGAGATGCTCGACGTCCTGGACCAGCACCACCCGACCGCTCGGACGGCGGCCAGCCTGGCGGTCAGCGTGCTCAGCACGCACGTGGACCCGGCCTACCGCACCGCCGGGCCTTCGCGGTCCCAGTTGCGCCGCACCGCCGGTTGGGCCGCCGCGATCACCGCCGTGCTCGCGATGGTCTCCGGCTGTCTCGGCTATGCAGCCTGGAGCGAGCGCTGGCAGCTGTCGGGCGCCGGGGGCGTGGGTGCCGTCTCCTTCGGGCCCGGCCAGCGCCTCCTGGTCACCGGGGTCGGAGGACCGGGCGAGAACAACATGGTAACGGTGTGGGATATCGGGGACCCGGCCCGGCCGCGGCAGCTGTCGGCGTTCCGGGGTGGCCAGCCCACGGCGCTGTCGCCGGACGGCCTCCTCGTGGCTACCCCCGCCCCTAACGATCAGCCAGCCCTGTGGAACATCGTCAATCCCCGGCAGCCGGTCAGGGTAGCGGTTATGCCCGCCAGCGGCCACCAGCCGCTCTGGGGAGAGGCGTTCTCCCCCGACGGGCAGATCTTCGCCGCCGCCTACCTTGACCAGATCTTCCTGTGGGATGTGGCCAATCCGGCCCAGCCCCGGCTGCTAGGCACCCTGGCCGCCCCAGCGACGCAAGCCAACGACGGCGCGTCCATCACCCCGCAGGACATCGCGTTCTCGCCCGATGGGCGCTTCCTGGCCAGCGCCACCGGCACCGACCACGTCACCGTGTGGAACGTGACCGACCCGGCCCGCGCCGCCCGCATCGCCACCCTGACCGGCTCACGCGACCTCGTCCAGACGCTCGCGTTCTCCTCCCGCGGGAACCTGCTGGTCGGCGTAACGTACTACGGCACCGTACTGGTGTTCAGCCTGGCCGACCCGGCCCGCCCGGCCCTCACCACCACGATCAGCACCATCATGACCCGCGCGCTATGGCCAGACGGGCTGCTGCAGCACCCCGACGCCCCGCCCTGCCCCCCGTGCAGCCCGGCCCAGTACGCCGCGGCGTTCACCCCGGACGGGCGCACCCTGACCGTCGTCGTCGACCGGGAAGAAAGCAGCGTGAGCGGGGATCCGGCGGTCACGATATTCTCGCGCGACACGGTATTCGCCTGGAACGTGACCAGCTCAGGCGCACTCAGCGGCCTCACCACGACCTTCCGCAAGGTCAAGGACGACCAGCCCACCCTGGCCCCTGACGGCCGCACCGTGGCCGATGGCTCGCCCGACACCAACGCGGTCTACCTATGGACCCCGCCCTGATAGTCGCGTGACAGGTAGGCGGTGATGGCGGCGGCCAGCGCGAGGAAGGAGAGCGTGACCAGTCCCGCGCGCAACCCGAACTCGCTGGCCAGGAAGCCGATCACGGGCGGCCCCAGGAGGAACCCGCTATAACCCATCAGCGAGGCTAGTGCGACTCCGCGTGACCCGGCGAGCAGGCCCGCTTGCGTCATGGCCGAGGGGAACAGGTTGGCCAGCCCGAGGCCGGTCACGGCGAAACCGGCCAGGGCTAGCCATACATCGGGAGCCAGCGAGGCGATGAGCATGCCCGCGCCCGCGGTCAGGCCGCCCAACACCAGCAGCCGCGTGCGGCCCAGGTGCTCAAGCAGCCAGGTACCAGCCAGCCGTCCCATCGCCTCGGCGAACGCGAAGGCCGCGTAGCCCGCCGCGGAGCACCTGACCGGAAGCCATCCAGGAGCTAACCATGCTTCCGGCCCCGTGGGCGCATTAGGCGGGGGATTACCTGGCCCTGGCGGCAGCCCACGGTGAGCACTCCAAATAAGCGATGTGAGCTTTTTGTGAGGTCACGGCACGACTATCGATCCGTAAAGCAGGTCGGCCACGGCGCGTTTCCGGTGGCGGGCTCCTCTGAGGGGGGAACACATGAAACGTGGCAGGTCATGGATCTGGCCTCTCGGATTCACGGTCCTGGTGACGGTGCTGGCGGCCTGTTCATCCAGCGGGGGCCCAGCCGCCCCAGCCGTCACGGCACAGACTTCTTCGCGGTCGCCGGCTCCGCTGAGCGTCACCTCCACGCTCGATAACCACTCCGTTCTGCCGCATCGGATCCGCTGGCAGGCATTTCCTAGCGTGCTAGCCGCGGATGTCACCGAGGTGGATTTCCTGATCGACGGCAGGTTGTTGTGGGTGGAGCACAACACGCCGTACTTCTATGGAAGCAATTCCGGAAACAACGACAACTACCTGGTGACCTCGTTCCTGACGCCCGGGCCTCACCAGTTCGTGGTGAAAGTAGTCACGGTGGACGGAAAGACGGCCAGCGATACGGTCACGGCCACGATTCCCCCGGCACCCGCACCGCCTGCGGCCCTGGCCGGAACATGGTGGTCATTCCAGGAGCCCCCGCCGGGGTCGAATCCTCCGCCGACCGGATACTGGCGGCTGGTCATCAGCAAGGTCGGCTGGCAGATCTACGACACCGCCGGAACGGGAGACCTGCTGGATGTGGCGTACCTGTCCGCCGGCCTCCTCGAAGTGCGCACCGGCATGGCCACCGGCCACCCGAATTATGACCTCAACGGATGGTGCGACAACGATCCGGGACAGCCGGTTCGTTACCGCTGGTCCGTCACGCCGAGAGGCCTGTCACTGCACTTTGTCGGCGGCAATGCATGTCCCGGTTTCAACGGCTTCATGACGTCTGCCTGGACCCGGGCCCGATAGCCCGACACGACATCCTGCATCGCGCCGGGCGGTGGGCGGCACTCGCCGATATCGCCGTGCTAATGGCGGCGGCTGTCTCTAGAGGAGGAGCGCATGAAACGTCAGGGAATTGGCAAGTCATGGATCTCGTCAGCGCTCTGCCCCCGCCGTCATCCGGTGCTTCCACGGTTCGCAGGAGGATCGGCAGGCAGGTACCCGGCGTGAGTCCTTCGCGCGGGACGGCTCGCCGTGTGCTGCGCGGCGCCGTTCTTGGTTCTCTTGTGGTGCTGCTCGGCGCGTGCAGCAACAGCGGCATCAGCGGCCCGGGCGGCAGTGTTGGCACATCGGGCTCGCCGTCGGCACCTCAGCCCAGGACGGTCGTCATCGGCACCAATCCGCAGGCTGCCGCGCTGGATCCGGCTACCCATACGCTCTACGCGGACGACGCCCCGGAGAACCTCACCGACGGCGAGGTGTCCGTCATCAATGCGTCGACGTGCAGCGCACTGCAGGCCTCCGGCTGCGGCATCAGCACACCGGAGGTGCAGGTCGGTTACCGCCCGGTCACGATCGCGGTTGACCAGGCCACCGACACGATCTACGTGGTCAACTCCGCCGAGAACACCGTGTCGGTCATTAACGGCGCGACCTGCAACGCCCAGAACACCTCGGGCTGCAGCCACATGCCGCCGACCGTGAAGGTCGGCAGCAACCCCGTCGACCTGAGCCTGGACCAGGCGACCGACACCGTGTACGTGGCGAACTGGGGCAACGGAACCGGGACCACCGTGTCGGTCATCGACGGGCGGACCTGCAACGGGCAGGTCACCTCGGGCTGCGGCCAGATCCCGGCGACCGTGACGATCGGCACCGCTCCCGCAGGCGTGCTCGTGGACGAGCCTGCCGATACCGTCTACGCGGCAACGGTCGCCCCAAGCGGGGCCGAAGCCGTCTGGGTGATCGACGGGGCGACATGCAACGCCACCACCGCATCGGGCTGCGGCCAGAGGCCGGCCTCCGTGACCGTCGGCGCCGGATCGGCCGACTACAACGTCGCCCTCGCGATCGACCAGGCCACCCGGACGCTGTACGTCGCGAACTGGAAGGACAACACGGTGTCGGTCATCGACACGGTCACCTGCAACGCGACGACCACCTCAGGCTGCGCCCGGACCCCGCACGCGGCGCGGGTCGGCGGCGGCCCGGACGGGATCGCGGTCAACCTTGCCACCGACACCTTGTATGTGTCGGATGTCACCGACGACACGGTCTCGGTGCTTGATGCCGCAACCTGCAACGCGACGGTCAGCTCCGGCTGCGGCACGCAGCACTCTCGGTCGCTGCGCACCGGCCAGTCACCGGAGTGGGTCACCGTGGACCAGGCCACCGACACCATCTACGTGCCGAACGGAGACGCCGGCAACATGTCGGTGCTGAACGGAGCCACCTGCAATGCGACTGTCACCTCAGGCTGCAACTAGCCGGATCCGGGCGCGCCCAACTCGGGCACGCATCAGGCAGAGACCAGTAACGGTCCCGGAACGTCCCGCGCCAAGGGTGGGCTCATTCGGGTCCTCTCGGCTGGTGGCAGCATGGCGAGCACGATCTTGAGATCCCGGCAGACGGCACCCGTCGTGGCGGTCGGGCTCGGCGTGCTCACGCTCGGGTTCTGCCTGGCCGCCGTGCCGCTCGACGGCCTTATCCATCAGAATGGCCCCGGCGGGCTGGCAGCCGACTGGCTGAGTACCGCGGCGGCTGTGGTGCCCGTGGCGGTTGTCGGCACCCTGCTAGCGGCCCGCCGCCCCCGCAACCCGATCGGATGGATCTTGCTCGCGGTCCTTCTCCTCGGTTTCAACCCTTTGGGCCAGTACGCCGTCCTGGATTACCGGGTGCATCACGGGACACTCCCCTTCGGCTGGGTAGCGGTGGTGTTCGGAAGTGACTGGCCGATGTTCCTGGTCCTCATCGCGATCCTGCTGTGGGTGTTCCCCGATGGGCGGCTGGCGTCGGGCCGCTGGCGACGGGTGTCTGTGGCCCTCGTCGCCGCCGGGCTGCTGGTCGGTCTGGTCGGCTTGGCTCCCGGCATCGTGGCCGTGGCCGGACACGAAGTGCACGTCGAGGCCAGCGGCAACCTCAGCCCGCCATCCAGGGCGTGGGCGATTGCCGGGTATATGACAATCATCGCGGTTCTGGCGAGCTGGCTTGCCTGGCTGGTCGTGCAGGTGCCCGGCTACCGCCGCTCCAGCGGAGAGCGCCGGCAGCAGCTCAAGTGGCTCTACAGCGGGGCCGCCGCCTTCTTGGCCTCGTTGTGTATGGTCCTGTTCGTCGTCCCGCTCGCCTTGGGGGATTCCCCCGGATCAGGACCGCCGGTGACCGGCGATCTCTTCGACTTCGGGATAGCGGTCTTGCCCGTCTGTATCGGCGTTGCGGTGCTGAAGTACCGGCTGTACGCGATCGACCGCATCATCAGCCGGGTGATCTCCTACGCCATCATCACGGCCGTGCTTGTCGGCGTGTTCGCCGGGCTGGTGCTCGTGGCCGCCGAGGTGCACCCGTTCAAGACGCCGGTGGCGGTGGCGGCCGCCACCCTGGCCGCCGCGGCGCTGTTCAACCCGCTGCGCCGCAGGGTGCAGCGGGCGGTCGACCGCCGGTTCAACCGGACCCGCTACAACGCCGAGACGGTCGTGGCGGCGTTCACCGCCCGGTTGCGCCAGACCGTGGACCTCGACACCGTGCAGAGCGATCTCGTCGCCGCGGTCCACCAAGCGTTCGAGCCCAATCACGTCTCGGTGTGGGTCGCGCCGACCAGCCAGCGCGAAGCGCCCTCCCAGGCACTGAAAGGTGCGCAGTTAGCGAACCCAGAGTTGGTCGATGAGCAGGGCCCAGTACGGGTGGAACTGGTAGTTGCCCGTACGTGCGGACAGAACGGTCAGGTCACGCGGGGAATACAGCGGAACCCACGGCGCCTGGTCAACGAGTTCATGGTCGATGACAGCCCAGCGATTTGCGGAGGCGGCGGGGTCGGCGGCCTCGAGGGCCAGCGCCTCTTCAGCCTGGGCGTCGATCTGCGGATCGCAGAACTCAGCGGTATTGATGTTGTTCGGGCTGTCCGGCACGAACGAGCTGCAGGTGAGCAGGGGGTCGATGAAGTCCGATGGCTCGGGATAGTCCTGGTACCAGCTGAAGAACCCGGCCTGCGCCCTATCGCGAGAATCGCCCAGCGTACCGAAGTAGGCCAGCGGGTTGACCGTTCGCAGCGACGCCCGATATCCGAGCTGGTCGAGGACGGATACGACGTAATGGGCGGTCGCCAGCGACGGGAACGAAGCACCTTGGCTGCCGTACAGCACCGTCACTTTGTCGCCGAGCGTCCCGGACGCCTGCACCAGCCGTTGGGCCAGCGCCAGGTCGGGCGCCGTCCACACGCCACCCGGGCCCGGCTGGATCGTATAGGGGCAGTATGCGCGGTAGCCCGGCATGGTCGGCGGCAGGATCTGGCAGGTTGCCTGCACGTCGAGCGGCCCGCCGTTGAGCGCGAGCACCGTGTTCCTGTCGATGGCATCATTGACCGCCTGCCGCGCGGCTACCTTGTCAAAAGGTGCGTCCCGGGTATTCAGCGTGAGCGCGATGGTTGCCGCGAGCGGGCCGCTGTGCAGCTGGCTGGTGTAGTGCGTGGCGAGCTGCCCGATACTGTCTGGCGGGGGAGACAGCAGTACGTCGGCGCGGCCGTCCTCGACATCGGCGACGGCCTGGCCTGGTTCGACGTCGAGCCGCAGGATGATCTGGTCGGGGTAGCCGCCGGGCTGCGCCTGCGCTGACCATTCGCGGAACCGCGGGTTCCTGACCAGGGTCCAGGTGTGCCCTGGTACCAGGGACTGTGTCAGATAGGGGCCGGTGGCGGGCAGCTGCGCGGCGCTGATCAGGTGATCTGGCGTGTCGCTTGGGACGGCATAGGCCCAGGAGAACGCCAGCTTGTAGAGAAAGTCAGGGTCGGGTGCGGTGAGATGAAAGGTGACCGTATGTGCGGCGTCGTTGGCGACGATCCCTTGCGCGAGGTTACACGGCTCGGGACCACGCTCGCACTGGCTGGCACCGGCGATCCCGGTGTAGAAGCTAGAGTTCACCTGGCGGATATCGAAGACCCGCTCGATGGCCCGACGGAAGTCCTCCGGCTTCACCAGTGCGCCGCTTGAGTACCTGATGTCCGCCCGGAGGTGGAACGTGTATGTCTTCCCGCCGCCGGTCGGCCGGGGCAGCGCGGCGGCAAGATCGGGGACGAGCTCATCGCCCGCCAGGCCGGCGACGCGGCGGTAGCCGACGAGCCCGTCGTTGGTAAGGCTCAGCATCTGCCATGCCCAGGAGTAATACGCGACCGCCGGGTCGGTCGGCGGCTGGGATCCCTCGTCAGCGGGCAGCTGCTCGATGACGGTGAGTGTTCCGCCGCGGTGGCTAGCGGGGGACGGTAGCACCGTCGCCCAGAGGTTGTTCCCGGCAGCGGCGATATCCGTCGGCTCGTTTCCCACCGGGATGAGCTGTGCCACGCCCGTCTGTGGATCGATCCTGGAAATGCTTCCGCCGATGGTGCTGGCGACCCAGACCGCTCCATCGGCAAATGCGATGCCGGCCGGAACGCCGCTCACCTTGATGGTCCGCACCTCGCCGGTTCGCGGGTCGAACCGCGATACCGTGCCGTCCGTGTCCGCGACCCAGACGCTGCCAGCTCCGACGGCGAGGCCGTCTGGGCTCTGGCCGATGGCGATGGCCCGGGTAATCCGGTCGTCGCCCGGGTCGATGCGGACCAGCTCGCCGGCTTCCTGGCTGGTAGCCCAGACCGCGCCAGCGCCGACTGCGATGTCGACCGGGGAACTGCCCAGGGAGATGGTCGATACGACGTCGCCGGTGGCCGCGTTGATCCTGGACACCGTGTCGCTGGTCACGTTGGCGACCCACACCGACCCGTAGCCGGAGGCGATCGCGTCCGGGCCGATCCCGGCCGGGATAACCGCGACCTGGGTCCCGGAGCCCGGATTAACCTCAGAAACGTTGCCATCGAGCTCGTTCGCCACCCAGACCTCGCCATCGGCCACCGCGACGCCGGCTGGTCCGTGGCCGACCGGAATGCGGTCGATGACCTGCCCGGCCGGGTCGACGCGGAGCAGCATGTTGTCCGCGCTGTCGGTGATCCAGATCGCTCCGGCTCCGGAGGCGACCCCATCGGGCCGTCCGACTCCGGACACCACAGCGGTAAGGCGGGCCTGCCCGCCATCGATCATGCCGACGGTGTTCGGGCCCGCGGCGAGCTGGCCCGGCCCATGGGTAGTCGCGGCCACAAGCAGTGCGCTCGCCACGGCCAAGGCCCCGGTGATGGCCAGCGCCCGAATCTTCCGACCCGAGCCCATCAGCCGCGGTTGCCCCGTTCCTGTTACTGGTACTACTCCAGGAGCCTGGTCGGGAAGATCGAGCGAGGCATCTTGCTGCAGGATCGCGCGCTCGAGTCGCTGCAGTGCAGGGCTCGGCTCCAGGCCAAGCTCCTCGACCAGCGTCCGGCGCGCCGCCTGGTAGGCCTCCAGCGCCTCCGCCTGGCGCCCGTCGCGATACAGCGCGATCATCAGCTGTCCGTGTAGGCGCTCACGGAGCGGATGCACGGCTACGAGCGCCTGAAGCTCGCCCACGACATCCTTATGACGGCCCAGGGCCAGGTCTGCCTCGATCCGGTCCTCCATGGCGCCGAGCCGCAGCTCCTCAAGCCGGGTGGCGTCGGCCCGCGGGCCCGGTCCGTTGGCCAAGTCAGCAAGCGCCGGTCCTCGCCAGAGGCTCAGCGCCGCGCGGAACTTCACGGCCGCCTGGTCGGGCGCCTTCCCGGCCAGTGCGCCTTTGCCCTCCTCGATCAGGTGCTCGAAAACGTTCACATCCAGGCGCCCATCGGCCAGCCGGAGGCTGTATGCGCCGGCCAGGGTAACCACGACGGGTCCGTTGGCGGCCGCGTCGAGGGCCTTGCGCAGACGCGAGATATACACGTCGAGGGTGTGCTGAGCGCCATCGGGAGGTTGCTCGCCCCATAGCTCGTGCACAAGAACATCGCGCGAGACGGCCTCGTTGGCCCGGAGCAGCAGGATGAGCAGGAGGGCGCGCAACTTCGGGCCGCCAATCTCGATCACGCGCCCGTCCGCGCTGACTTCGAGCGGCCCGAGGATCCGGTAGTCGATCATGCCCGCCTCTCGTGCTGCTGATAGTGAAGCACCTCGGCGCGGACTGCACAGCATCCCGGGTCGGCGTGGAAGTTCGCCCGCCCGCACCGTCCTGCCCGTCTGGGCGCCCTGGTCGCAGCACGCGCGGTCCCGATGTCGCTCCGCCCGTCCCTCGCCGCACTAGCAGGTCTTATGAAGCGCATCCCGACTACGGCGCGCGGGCCATCACTGCTTCGCGTCTTTAGAAAGGTAGGCGATCGTGGCGGCGGCCAGTGCGAGGAGGGAGAGGGTGGTCAGTCCCGCGCGCAACCCGAACCGGCTGGCCAGGAACCCGATCGCGGGCGGGCCGAGCAGGAACCCGCTATAGCCCATCATCGAGGCCAGGGCGACCCCGCTCGATCCGGCGAGCAGGCCCGCCTCGGTCATGGCCGTGGGAAACAGGTTGGCCAGTCCGAGGCCGGTCACGGCGAAACCGGCCAGGGCCAACCACACGTCGGGGGCCAAAGAGGCGACGAGCATGCCGGCGCACGCGACCAGGCCGCCCAGCACCAGCATGCGCTTGCGGCCCAGGCGCTCAAGCAGCGAGATACCGGACAGCCGTCCGGTCGCCTCTGCGAGGGCGAAGGCCGCGTAGCCCACGGCGGCTAGGCCGGCGCCTGCCCCCAGGTCCTGCCTGAGGTGCAGTGCGCCCCAGTCGCCGATGGCGCCCTCGTCGTAGGCGGCGCAGAGTGCGATCAGCCCGAACAGGCCCACCGCGCGGCCGTACTGGAGCGCGCGGCGCCAGGCCGGAGCCTGCCTGTCCTGGATGGCAGGGCGGCTCGGCCGGGCCGCCGCGGCGTTAGCCGAGCCGTCGAGCACCTGACCGGAAGCCAGCAGCGTCCGTGCGACAAAAGCCGTGACGAGCAGGCCGGCGAGCGCGACGAGGAGCAGGTGCGCTCGCGGGGACAGGTGCGGCGCGAGCAGGCCGCCCAGGCCCGCCCCAGCCAGGCCGCCGAAGCTCCACGCGGCGTGGAATCCGGGCATCACCGGCCGGCGCAGCGCGGCCACCACCTCGACGGCGACGCTATTCATGGCTACGTTGAGGCAGCCATAGGCCGCCCCGAACACCAGCAGCATGAGCCCGAGCGCGGTCGCCGACCGGGCGAGCGGGGGGAGCAGCACGGTCACCGAGAGCAAGGCGCACGAGATCACCGTGAGCCGGCCGCAGCCGAGTCGGCGGCATAGCGCGCCCGCTATCACCATCGTGGCCACCGCTCCGGCCGAAAGGCCAAGCAGCGCCAGCCCCAGTGCGGCGGATGAGGCGCCGGTCTGCTCCTTGATGGCGGGAACCCGCACCGCCCAGCTCGCGTAGATGAACCCGTGGATCGCAAATACCGCGGACAGCGCGATCCGGACCGCGGGGAGACGGCCGAGATCCTCGGATCCGGGCCAGGCGGAATTCCCGTGCCGGATTTTGTTTACCCGCCGCACAAAATAAGACTATGCATACGGCCGAAACGATCGTCTCAGCGCCGGCTGGTCACAGCGCCCAGAAGGCTTGCGTCGGTGACATGAGGGCGGCACGGAGCGCGGGCAGCAGTCCGGCCATGGCCCCAATGGCGAGGGCCGCGCCGACGCCGCCCGCCCAGCCACCACCAAGGTCCTTGAAACCTAGGACTGCTAGGCATAGTATTCCTTGGTATGAACAAGGAGAGACTTAAGGGGAACCTGGACTTGCTGCTGCTGTCGGTGCTATCTGCTGGGCCCGCGCACGGGTACGCGATCATCTCGGCGCTCCGCGACCGCAGCGAGGGCATGTTCGACCTGCCGGAGGGGACCATCTACCCGGCGCTGCACCGGCTCGAGGACGCCGGGCTGCTCATCAGCTCGTGGGCCGAGACGGACGGGCGGCGGCGGCGCGTCTACGGGCTGACCGACCGGGGTGCGGCGGCGCTGGCCGCCGAGCAGACCGAATGGCGGAGGTTCGCCGGCGGGATACACGCGGTGCTCGGCTGGCCCGCCGAGGCGGTCTGGTCGAAGGTCATCCGCCGGGCGCCTAGCCGCCATGGGGTGGTCGGCATGAAGCACGCGGACCACGACCCGATCGAGGAGTACCTGCGTCAGCTCCGGGCCAGCCTGCGGGCCGGCGCGGCCGAAGCCGAGCTCATCGTGGCCGAAGCCGAGGACCACCTGCGTGAGACCACCGCCGTCGGCCTGGCCACCGGCCTGACCGAGCGCGAAGCGCAGGAGGCGGCGATCTCGGCCTTCGGGTCGGTGCGCGCGGTCGTCCGGGCGCATGAGACCACGCCGGGGAACCTGATCAAGGGCAGGACGCCCGCCGCCGTGATCGAAGATCTGTGCCTGGCGGCCTGGAAGGGAGGCGCCATCGGGCTGACCGCGGTCGGCGCCAGCGGCTTGGTCGTGCTCGTCATGAACGCCACGCTCGGCCGGGCGTTCACCGGCCAGCCGCCGGCCGGGATGACGTTCCCCAGGGCCCTGTGCGATTACTGGCTCGCGGGCTGGCCGGGTGCGCACACCTGCACGCAGGCCGCGATGCTGGAGGCCAGCAGCGATGCGGTAACCCTGCGGGTCGTCGCCGGGATCCTGGGCGTCGCGCTACTTGAGGCGTACGCCATCGTCCGCTATCTCATGCGGCGGCACGGGCGGGGGCCCGCCGTGGTGCTGGCGGGGTACTTCCCGGCGCTGGCGGCGTGCGTGTTCGGCGCGGGCGCACTCGCCCTGGCCCTGGCCCAGCTCACCGGCTTCACGGTCTCGGCCGGACCCGGCATATACCTCAGCGGCGCCATCGTCGCGGCCGTGATTGCCGTCGCCTACGCCGTGAAGGCCCGACCGGTATTCCGGCTCCTGATGCGCGGGTTCGCGAGATACGTCCGGGCCCGGTGACGCTCCCGGAACCTGCCCGCCGAAGCGGGCCGCTGCAGTGCCTCCAAAGGTGCAGGAGACGATCACGGTGGCGTGGTCATCTTCCTCATCAGCTCGGGTCGGGGCGCTGCTCAGCCCGGGCGCAACCACACGGCCAGGTCGGCGAGCGCCCTGGCGGTCGGCAGCGACGTCTCGACCGCCAGCTGCCGGGGCGGCTCGCTGTCGCTAAGCACGGCGTTGATGTGGCGTATAGCCGCGGTGAACGAAGGCTCGTGCGCCCCGGACCTGAAGGTACGGTCCTCGGATGACCCGACGACCAGCTGGTAGGAGTCAGACGGGCCGGGGTGGAACGGGTTGGTGATGCGGATCTGGCCGCTCGTCCCCTCCAGCGTCGTGAAGGTGTCATAACTTCGGCCCAGGCCGCTAGACAGCATGAGCCGCCGCCCGCCCGGGTAGTTGAGCACGCCCCAGGTGTCCACGTCGACTCCGTCGCCGCCCATGACGGCACTGGCCCAGGCCGCATCGTAGGTCGGCCCGAACAGTTCCTGTGCGAGCCGGACCGGATAGCAGCCGACGTCGAGCAGGGCGCCCCCCTGGAGCTCCCGGGAAAGGCGGATGTTGGCCGGGTTCCTGAGCGAGAAGTGGAAGTTGGACTTGATCTCCATCAGCTCGCCGATGGCACCGTCCTGGAGCAGCTTCTTGATCTCGTGTAGCTGGAGATGGAAGGGAAACGCGAAGGCCTCCCACAGCAGCGTCCCCGTCCGTCCTGCGACCTCGAGCACCCGCTCCGTGTCGGGCAGGGTGCCGCAGAGCGGCTTCTCGCACAGGACCGGCCGTCCGGCCTCGAGCGCCCGGATCGTCCACTCGGCGTGCAGGGAATTCGGCAGCGGAATGTAGAGCGCGTCGATGCCAGGGTCAGTCATGAGGTTCTCGTAGCCGACGATAGAACGCTCGATGCCGTGGTCGCTGGCGAACTGCGCGGCTCGCGCCGCGTCCCGGCTGGCGACCGCCGCCGGGATCCCGCCCGCCTGCCGGAGGCCGGGTAGGAACTGCGCCCGCGCGATGTTCGCGGTGCCGACAATGCCCCATCGCACCTGCCCGCTGGCACTCATAGTGGCGTCAGGCCACCCCTTCTACGTCCGGATCCGACTCGGTACCGCCATCATGGCCGGCGCCGTCCCGCGTGCGGGTCGCCGTCCAGCGGAAGCGTGACCCACCGGCGCTCGTGGTGGGAGATCTCGACGGCGTTGATGACCTCCTGGACCCACAGGCCGTCGTCGAAGTTGCCCTCGTTCCCGTCGATCTCGCCCAGAATCTCGCTGGCGAAGTTCGCGGTCAGGTTGGCGTAGTACAGCGTCCGCCAGGACTCCCGCGGGCTGCCTCCGGACGGGTAGTAACGCTCCGGCACCTCCACGTCGCGGAACTCCACGTCGTCGGGCCGGGCCATCTTGAACGTCTCGCAGATGCCGAACTCCTCGACCAGCCGCGCGATCGCGGCGCCGTTGCTCCCGTACACGCGCACCTCGATACCGGGGTAGTTACCGACGGTCACGAAGCTGCTCTGCACCGAGCAGATGGCGCCGCTGGCGAACTCACCGATGAAGATGTCCCCGTCGTCGATGTTCGTGCGCGCCAGCAGGCCGGTGTCGGCGATGATGCGCTGCGGCACGAAGTTACGCAGCACGCCCACCACGGCGGTCAGGTCGGAACCCATCAGCCAGTGTCCGATGTCGATGACCGGGGCGCCGTAACCCTCCAGCGAGGCCACCTTGATCGGGCCGTCGTTGGCGCGCGCGCTGTTCCGCAGCGGGGTCTGCGGGTTCAGCCACTGCGAGTTCTGCTCGTAGGCGTTGTAGATATAGGGAGTACCCAGGTCGCCCCGCGCGATCAGGTCCTTCAGGTAGCGGACGGCCGGGCTGTAGCGGAAGGTCAGGCCGACCTTCGTCTTCAGGCCGCTCCGGCGGCCAGGTCCGCCGCCCGCCGGACGTCGTGATGATCGTGAGCGACCGGCTTCTCGCTGAGCACGTGCTTGCCGGCCAGCAGGGCCGCCATGTTGATCTCGAAGTGCTCGCTGTCGCGGGTGACGACGTCGATGACGTCGATGTCGTCGCGCTTGAGCAACTCCCGGTAGTCCTGGAAGGCCAGAGCGCCGTACTTCGCGGCCGACTCGCCGGCGCGCTGCGGGTCCAGATCGCAGACGCCGACGATCTGGCAGCGGTCATCCCTGGCCCAGCCGGGCAGGTGCGCCCAGTTCGCCCACCGCCCGGCTCCGATGACGCCAACGCCGAGTCGCTTCGCTGCCATGTGCTCCGTCCTCCCTGGTTCAGCGGCGGACGCAGCGGCGCGGCCGCGTGATATCGTCGATTGTCGACAGCATTTCTATCGTGGACTAACGCGAACCCACCCGTCAATAAGTAGTACGCAGCCCAGGGTTGACCTACTGAGGCGATTAGGTAATAGTCGTTGTTGACTATCGACAATTGGCTTGGTGAGGATTGATGAAGCCCGACGCCGTGGGCGTCCTCGTCGCCACCCCGCTCGAGCCGGAGCTGGTGGCCCGGATTGAGGAAGCGGACCCGCGCGTGCATGCGCTCTACGAGCCCGACCTGATCCCCGCGCCGCGGTACGCGGCCGATCATTACGGCGTGCCGCGCCAGCTCACCGCGGCCGAGCAGGACAAATGGTCCCGGGTCCGGGCGCAGGCCGACGTCAGTTTCGACTTTGATTGGCAGGATCCGGCCGGGATGCCGCGGAACTGCCCGCGGCTGCGCTGGGTCCAGGGCACCAGCGCGGGACTGGGCGGCTTCCTGGAGCGGACTGGCCTGGTCCGATCTGACCTGATCTTCACCACGGCGGCCGGGGTGCACGGGACGCCACTGGCGGAGTTCGCGCTGCTCGGCATGCTGTACTTCGCCAAGGGCCTCCCGCAGCTCGCAGCCTGGCAGGCCGAACGGCACTGGGAGCGGCATACCACCGCTCAGCTCGCGGGTCGCCGCGTCGTCGTCGTTGGCCTGGGCGGGATAGGCCAGGCGGTCGCCCGGCTGCTGTCACAGGCCGGCCTGCGCGTGTGCGGGGTCGGCCGCCCAGGGCACAGGTACGACGTACCCGGCGTCACCTCCTACGTCGGCTCCGACCGGCTCGACGAGGCACTGCCGGAGGCGGATGGGCTGATCCTGGCCTGTCCGCTGACCGAGGAAACGGCAGGCCTGATCGGGGCCCGGCAACTGCGGCTGCTGCCGCGCGGCGCGGTCGTGGTGAACGTCAGCCGCGGACCGGTGGTCGACGAGGACGCGCTGATCGACGCGTTGACCTCCGGGCACCTCGGCGGGGCGTTCCTCGATGTGTTCGCGGTGGAGCCGCTGCCCCCGAGCTCGCCGCTGTGGGCGATGCCGAACGTCGTCATCTCCCCGCACTCGGCGGCTACCGTCGCGGCCGAGAACGGCCTCATCACCGACTTGTTCTGCGACAACCTGCGGCGCTGGCTGGACGGCCGGGAGCTGCGCAACGTCTATGACCGTGCGGCCGGGTACTAGCGGTCGGCGGCGGATGGAAAGGCGGAGGTCATGACAGCAGACCGGGTCCGGGTCGCGGTCGTCGGCACGGGGCACTGGGCGCAGGTTGCGCATATCCCCGGCTGGCTGCGCGATCCGCGTGCGGAGGTGGTGGCGGTCGCCGATGTGAACGAGGTCGCCCTGGCCGAAGCGGCCAGCACGTTCGGCGTGCCGCGGGCCGTGACCGACTACCGGGAACTGCTGGACGCTGCGGATATCGACGTCATCGACGTCGCGACGGGCAACCGGCCGCACTTCCAGATCTCCTGGGACGCCCTGTCGGCCGGCAAGCACGTGCTGTGCGAGAAGCCGGTGCACGCCGACTACCGCCAGACCAGGGCGGCCGCGCGGCTCGCCACCGAGCAGGGCCTGCGCACCAAGCTGGGGTTCACCTTCCGGTACGCGCCCGCGGTGAAGTACGCGAAGGACCTGATCGACTCCGGGTTCGTCGGCGAGCCATTCATCTTCAACGGATTCGAGCAGAACAGCCAGTGGATCGATCCGGCGACGCCGCTGCGGCAGGTCGACCTGGATGCCGACCCGGCGCAGATCGCGGTGTCGTCGATCGAGGGGTACGGCGCGCCGATCATCGACATCATGCACTGGTGGCTCGGCTCGGCGCTGACTGCGGTGGTCGGCGCGATGCGCAACTTCGTGCCCAAGCGGATGATCCGCGACACCGGCCAGATGACCAGGGCCAATATCGACGACGGGGACATGTGGATCGCCGAGTTCTCTTCCGGTGCGCTCGCGTCCATCCAGTCCTCCTACGTCACGATCGGGAACTTCCCCGGCATCGAGGCCCGGATCTATGGCTCCGAGGGCGCGCTGATCGTGCGGCTAGTGGACGAGTTCGGAGTCTGTCAGACGATCAAGACCGCGACCAAGGGCGCGGTCGAGTTCGCCGAGGTGCAGATCCCGGCCGGCTACTTCCCGCCCGACGGGCACTCGGGTGAGCCGTGGGAGTACCTCTTCTACTCGGGCCTGGTGAGCGACTTCATCAGCGACATCCTCGATCCGGCCCGGCCGGGCGAGGGGGATTTCGCCCAGGGCGCCCTGGTGCAGGAGACGATCAACGCGTTCGAGCGCTCCTTCCGAACCCGGGCCTGGGTGAGCTTCCCGCTCGGTGAGCCGGACGCTCCGGCGGGCGGTGCGGTCGGCGCGCAGTCGGCGAGCGGCCAGGGTGCGAGCGCGGAGGCCGCCTCGTGAGGGTCGCCTCGAACGCAGGCCGCCTCGTCAGCCAGGTACTCGCGGGGGAGGTCTGGCCTGCGCTGGCGGACCGGCACGCCTACCGGATCGGCCCCGACGGCCAGCCGTTCGCGCTCCCTGGGATGGGCGGGGTGACGCTCGGGGTGCACTGCGGGGATCCCGCCACCGGCTACGCGTCGGACCACCTCGAGCCCGGCGCCTCCGTCCGGCATGCCGACCCGGGCGCGAATATGGCCCTGCAGTTCCTGACCTGCGTGGGGAATCCGGTTGAGGTAGCCACGGGCCCGGCGGCGGGCGCCGTCGGCCATGTGATCGGCCAGCACGCCTACGTCTTGGTCGACTTCCGGGCCGAGGCGATGGCGGGCATCACCACGGGGGACCGGGTCACGGTCACCGCGACCGGCCAGGGCCTCGCGCTAACCGACCACCCGGCGATCACGGTCAAGAACTGCTCGCCCGAGCTGCTCGCCAGCCTTCCCGGCGGTACCACGGCCGATGGCCGGCTTGAGGTGCATGTCGCCGCCGTCGTGCCGGCCGAGGCGATCGGGGCCGGCGCGGGCATGGTCTCCGAGTACGCCAATACCGACCTGATGGGCGCCTACGCCGGGCTTGGGCCCGATCTGTCCCTGGGGCTCGAGGGGCTACGGATCGGCGACATCGTGGCCCTCGAGGACTCCGACCACCGCTTCGGCCGCGGGTACCGGGCCGGCTACCTGACGATCGGCGTCATCTCCACCGGGCAGTGCATGCTCTTCGGGCACGGACCTGGCCCGAGTACGCTCATGAGCGGGCCGCACGAAGCGTTCCGCCTGGTCACCGACCCTGATTCCAACCTGGCCAGCTGGTTGCACGCCACCCCGGCGGTGAACCGATGACCGGCCAGGCCAGCCAGGATGTCCGGGCCGTCGCGGTGAACCTGCTCGGCCTGGTCGAGCACCCGGAGCTTGGCGACACGCCGTACCGGGTCAGCGCCGACGGCCGCCCCTATGTGCCGGCGGGCGACGGCGGCATCGTCCTCGGCCTGCGGCTCGGCGAGTCGTCGTTCGGCCGCGACGCCGACCACGCGGCGCCCGGGGCGTGCCTGGTGCACCCGGATCCGGCGGCCCGGCACGCGCTGACCATCTATTCCTGCGTGGGCAACCTGGCCACCGTTCGGACCGGGCAGGCGGCCGGCGCGCGGGGTGTCGTCGTCGGCAAGCGCGGCGAGCTTGGGCGCGTCGTGGTGAGCTTCGACCAGCAGGACCTGGCCAGGATGCGGCCATCGGATCAGGTCGCGGTCCGGACCTGCGGCCAGGGCTGGCGGCCGCCCGGCTTCCCGTCCGAGGTCACCCTGCTCAATACCGACCCCGCCGCCCTCCGGTGGCTGCCGATCACCGCGGGCGGCGACGGAGAATACGTGACCGCCGGAGTTCGGGCGGTCGTGCCGAGCAAGCTGGCGGGCAACGGCATCGGCAGGCCCGCTGTCGGCTGGGATCTGGACCTCCAGCTCGGAGGGCCAGCGGCGGGGAGCGGGCGGGACGGCCGGGCTGACCCCGGCGCGGCAGCCGACGAGGACGTGCTGCTCGGCGATCTGGTTGCCGTCTCCGACCTGGACGCACGGTTCAACCTCGGGTATCGTCGCGGCTGGCTCACGGTCGGCGTGATCGTCCACGGCGCGAGCCCACTGCCCGGCCACGGGCCAGGTATCACGCCGATCCTCACCGGCCCGGCGGAGGTGCTGCGGGCAGCGCCGGATCGGGCGGGTCATGCAGGCTTGACCGAAGCCGTTGTGCGATTGTTGACTGTTGCCGGGTTATAACGTAGCGACGGGCGACGGCCGCGTGCAGGAAGTAGGTATAGGGCCATTCTCGAACATGTTTCACTTCCCGAGGCAGTAACCCGCGTGCTGCGTCACCGCATCCTCAACAACGAACTGCCCGCCGAGTCACGGCTGGTCGAGGCCAACATCGCGGCCGAGTTCGGGGTCAGCCGCGGTACTATCCGCGACGCCATGCGCAGCCTGCAGTCCGAGGGCCTGATCGACATCGTGCCGCGCCGGTATAGCGTCGTCACCAGGATGTCCACCGAGGACGCCGAAGACGTGTGCTTCGCCAGGTACGTCCTGGAGGACGCGAGCCTGGAGGGCGACTTCGCCAGCCGTCGCAAAGAACTGCTGAAGGCGCTGCGGCTGGCCCTGGAGCACATGTCCGTCGCCGCCCGGCTCAATGACATGGACGCCCTGGTCGACAGCGATACCCAGTTCCATGAGGTTCTCATCGACGTCTCCGGACGGCGTCGGCTGAAGGACCTGTGGTGCATGCTCAACAGCCAGATGGGTGCCCTCATGCGGGCCGAACTCGAGCGCCAGGGCATAGAGATGGCGGAGACAGTCAGGCGGCACCTGGGCATCGTGGACGCGGTCAGCGACGGGGACCTGGCCCGCCTGAGGGCCGAGCTTCGTGCCCACTACCTGGTCGGCTTCCCGTCGGCCGACAACTCGGCGCCAGGCGACGGCCGGGACCGGCCGGGCACGGTCCGAGGCGATCTGCGAGCCCCGGCCGGTTCCGGTGGCCGTAGGGCAGGCCCCTGACCGCGAGGCCAAGAAAGGCCACATGGACGTCACGTATAACTTCTCGGGTGAGGTTGCGGTCGTCACCGGCGCGGCCAGGGGCGTCGGCCGGGCGCTGGTGAGCACGCTGGCGCAGGCGGGCTGCCAGGTGGTCGCCGCCGATAGGGATGATCAGGGCCTGGCGGAGACCTGTGCACCCTATCCGGAATCAGTGCTGCCCGTTCGCGCCGACGTGAGCCAGCCCGACGACGCCGCACATATCATCGGCAGCGCGGTCGGCCACTTCGGCAGGCTCAGCATCTGCGTTAACAATGCCGCCGTCGCGCCGCACACGAGCCTCCTGCAGGAGACCGTGCAGGTCTGGGACACGGTCTACGCCGTGAACTGCCGCGGCACGTTCCTGATGACCCAGCGCGCCGGGCAGGCGATGATCGACCAGGGTGGGGGCGGCCGGATCATCAACTTCTCCTCCGGCGTCAGCAGCCGCGGCTCGGCCGGTGCGGCCGCGTACGCGAGCAGCCGCGCGGCCACGGAGAGCTTCACGCGGGTAGCGGCGGTCGAGCTCGCGCCCTACGGGATCCTGGTGAACTGCGTCAGTCCCGGCCTGATCGACACACAGCCCAAGCCGCTGCCGCCGGTGATGGCCGAGAGCCTGTCTCGGCGCATCCCCACCCTGCCGCTGGCCCGGCCGGGCCAGCCGCAGGAGGTCGTCAACCTCGTCCTGTGGCTGTGCTCGAGCGCAGCCAGCTACGTGACCGGATCGGTCTACCACGTCAACGGGGCGAGGGCGTTGAGGTCAGGTCGGGTGGTCCGATCATCGATGACGACGTGCGCTACGACTGGGTGACGGGCCGCGAGCGATCCTGAGCCCGGCAGGCTCCCCGAGTCCTGCAGCGGGAAGTGGCAGGCGGCCCGGT
The DNA here is from genome assembly GCA_963795795.1 of uncultured Actinomycetes bacterium. Lineage (GTDB taxonomy): Bacteria > Actinomycetota > Actinomycetes > Streptosporangiales > Streptosporangiaceae > Palsa-504. The sequence continues at coordinate 385,260 of CAWCJS010000027.1, forward strand.
GCTCGGCGCCGAACGAGACAGCGGGCGGAACCTCGTCGGCGCAGATCTGCTGAGCCTGCGGGCAGCGGGTGCGGAAGACACACCCCGACGGTGGATCGATCGCCGACGGCAGCTCGCCCTTGACGCCACGCCTAGGGCTCGATGATGCCGTGGCGCGGGCACCGGGATGGAGGCGAGCAGCCCTGAGGTGTAGGGATGCGCCGTCCGCTCGTACACGTCGCCGACCGTGCCAATCTCGACGAGGCGGCCAAGGTACATGACCCCCACCCGATCGGCCATGTAACGCACGACCGACAGGTCGTGCGAGATGATCAGGTACGTGAGCGAGTGATCAGCCTGCAGCCGCTTCATCAGGTTCAGGATCTGCGACCTGATCGACACGTCAAGCGCGGACACCGGTTCGTCCGCGACGATGAGCTTCGGGTTCAGCGCGAGCGCCCTGGCCAGCCCGATCCGCTGACGCTGGCCGCCGGAGAACTCGTGCGGGAACCGCTCGACCGCGTTGCGGCTCAGCCCCACCTCGTCGAGCAGCTCCTCGACCCGCAGCCGCTGCTCCGCGCGAGTACCGACGGCCTGGATCGCCAGCGGCTCCCGAAGGATCGCGCCGACGCGCATCCGGGGGTCGAGTGACGCGTACGGATCCTGGAACACCAGCTGCAGGTCGCTGCGGAGCTTGCGGACCTGCTTGGACGAGAGGGCTCCCAGGTCGTTGCCCTCGAAGACGACGCGCCCGGCGGTCGGCTTCTCCAGCGCCACCATCATCCGGCCGATCGTCGTCTTGCCGCAGCCGGACTCTCCGACCAGGCCGAACGTCTCTCCGATCCGGACCTCGACGCTGACCTCCGTGACCGCCTTGACCGAGCCGGTCTTGCGCTGCAGCACGCAGGCCGTGACCGGGAACTCCTTGCTCACGCCGGTAAGCTGCAGCAGCGGAAGGAGTCGGCGCTCCCCGTCGGGGGCCCTGGTCGGCTCTATGACGACAGCGGTCGGCTCTCTGACGACAGCTGCCGCCTCGGTGCCGCCGAGCTTGTCAATCGCCTCGACATCGTCGGCGCTGGTCTGCGTGGGGAAGAAGCACGCGAACTGGTGAGCCGGGTCAGGCCCGCCGAGCTGCGGGTCCTCCTCGCGGCAGGCCGACTGCGCGTACTGGCACCGGGGCGCGAACCGGCAGCTAGTGAACGGGCGGGTCAGCTCGGGCGGCAGGCCGGGGATCGAGTACAGCCGGCGCCGGGCGTCCTGGTCCATCTTCGGTATCGAGGCGAGCAGGGCCTCGGTATAGGGGTGGCGCATCTGGTCGAACAGCTGCACGGTGGTCGCGTGCTCGACGATCCGGCCCGCATACATCACGTAGGTGCGGTCGGCCCGCTCGGCGATCACGCCGAGGTCGTGGGTGATGAGGATGACCGCCATCTGGAGCCGGTCCTTCAGGCTGTCGATAAGGTCCAGGATCTGGGCTTGGATCGTGACGTCGAGGGCCGTCGTCGGCTCGTCGGCGATCAGCAGCTTCGGCTCGTTGGCGAGCGCCATCGCGATCATCACGCGCTGCCGCAGGCCGCCGGATAGCTGGTGCGGGTAGTCGTCGAGCCGCTCGCTCGGCCGCGGCATGCCTACCAGCGCCAGCACCTCGCCGCCCGGTCGAGCGCGGCCTTGCGGCTGACGCCCTTGTGCTGCCGGACGCTCTCGGCGATCTGCGGCCGACGGGCTGCGTCGGGTCCAGCGAGGTCATCGGATCCTGGAACACCATCCCGATCTCGCCACCGCGGACCTTGCGCATCTCCGCCGCGGACAGCCGGACCAGATCGCGCCCGGCGAGGACCACCTCGCCCCCGACGATGCGTCCGCCCGGCGGAAGGAGCCTGATGATGGACGTGCCCAGCATCGTCTTGCCGCAGCCGGACTCGCCGACCAGCCCAAGCGTCTCGCCCTCATCCACGGTCAGGCTGACCTGATCCACCGCGTGCACGGTGGCGTCGCGCAGCCCGATCTCGGCGCTAAGCCCTCTGACCTCCAGCAGGCTCACTGGCTCACCTGGCTTCTGCCATTCACGCAGACCACTTAGACCTACCGCAGCCGGACGTCGAGCAGGTCGCGTAGCGCATCGCCCAGGAAGTTGAACGCTACGACGACGATCACGATGAGGATGCCGACCGGGTAGACCTGCCACCAGTAACCGGCGAAGATGTAGCTGGATCCGTCCGAGAGCATGCCGCCCCAGGTGGCCGCGGGTGGCGGCAGCCCGAAACCCAGGTAGCTGAGCACCGCGAGCACCAGGATCGCGTCGGCGACCTGGAACGTGGCGTTGACGACGATCGTGGACATGGTGTTCGGGATGATGTGCCGGATCACCGAGCGGGCCGACCCGCCTCCCATTACCTGGACCGCCTGCACGAACTCGCGGGTGCGCAGCGAAAGGCTCTCCCCGCGCACGAGCCGAGACGGTACCTGCCAGGCGAGGAACGACAGCACGATGATGAGTTCGAGGATGCTCGGCGGCGCGCTGGTCGCGAGGATCAGCAGGAGGAACAACGCCGGGATCGCGAGGATCACGTCGACGGTCCGCATCATCACGGCGTCGATGACGCCGCCGGAGAAGCCCGCGATCGCGCCCCAGATCACCCCGGTGGTGGTCGCGATGACGGCGACCGCCGCGCCGATCTCAAGCGAGCTCTGACCGCCCACCATCAGCCGGCCCAGGATGTCGTACCCGTTCTCGTCGGTGCCGAGCGGATGTCCCTTCCCCGGCGGCACGTTCGACGCGGCGAGGTTCGAGGCCACCTGGTCCGTGTGATACAGCAGCGGCCCCACGAAGCAGAACAGGCAGGCCAGCACGATGATCGTGAGACCGATGATGCCGAGCGGGCTGACGTGGACGCCGGCCCGGGACCGGACGGCACCGCCAGCCGGCGCCTGTCCAGCGGCGTCCGGACCCGGCGCGCCAGCCCCGGCGACCTCGGCGGCGCCCCGTGCCCGGGAGAACATCGTCATGCGGGCCCCCTAGCTGTACCTGATGCGCGGATCGAGGACGGCATAGGCGATGTCGGCCAGCAGGTTGCCGAGCACCGTCGTGACGGCGATGACGACCGTGATACCAAGCTCGACCGGGTAATCCTGACTCTGCGCCGAGGTGAAGAACAGCAGCCCCGTGCCGGGGTAGTTGAAGATCTGCTCGATCACCAGGCCCGCGGTGAACAGCCAGGGGAGGGACAGGCCGAGTAGCGTGATAATGGGCAGCATCGAGTTCCTGAGCACGTGGCTCCAGAGGATCTTGTGCTCGGGCAGGCCCTTCGACCTGGCCACCTTGATGTAGTCCTGGGCCAGGCTCTCGATCGCCGAGGCGCGCATATAACGGCTGAACAGCGCGAAGTTGATCAGCACCAGGGTCACCACGGGAAGCACGAGCGCGAGCGGATCGGTGAGCACCTGGCTCAGGGTCGTTCCCTGCGGTGCCTCGGGCGGGAAGACCCGGAACCGGGCGGAGAGCAGGTCGATGAGCAGCAGCGCGAGCCAGAACGTCGGCATGGAGTACAGCAGGAACGAGACGGCGGTCAGGCCGTGGTCGGCGAGCCGGTTGCGGCGGACCGCCTGCGCGATGCCGATCGGGATCGCGATCACCGCCGAGATGAGGAACGCGATGCCGACCAGGAACAGCGTCTTGGGCAGGTCGAGCGCGAGCAGCGAGTTGACGCTGATGTTGAGCTTGTAGGAGTAGCCCAGGTTCCCGTGCAGTAGCTGGCCGACGTAGTTCAGGTACTGCACGAACAGCGGGTGGTCCAGCCCGTACTGCCTATTGAAGGCGGCGATCGTGACCGGGGTCGCCTTGGCGCCGAGGATGGCACGGGCCGGCCCGCCGGGCAGGTGATGCAGCAGGAGAAACGCGATGATCGTGACGCCGATCACGACGACGAGCGAGTGAAGCAGCCGGTAGACGAGGTATCGGGTCATGCGATCCGCCCCGCGCCCCGCCGGGCGAACTCCCGCAGGACATTCCTGGTCACTGCGGCGACGTTGTTGGCGTAGCCGTCGTGGGAGAGGCTGGCGGTCCAGGCTATCGATCCGACGCTGAACACTGACCCGCCGCCCGGCGTCTCGAGATAGGTCATGTCGGCCCGGACCTGCTCCGATTGGGAGCCACCGGCGCGCGAGGTCATCTCCTCGACCTCCTCCACGGCGTGCTGATAGGAGTCGTCGTGGGCACCGCAGGTGGTGGCCATGACCAGGGTCCCCGGCGGCGTGCCGAGGGCGGCGTCGGCTCGGTCGATCTCGTCGGCGGCGGCACCGCCCAGCTTGAGGCCGAAGTCGCCGATGATCTCATCCGACCCGACGCCGGCGAAGATGAACGCGACTCGCGGATCCTGGCTGTCCTCGGTCCGCCGGTACCCGGCGCCCGGCCCGCCGCCCTGGGCGGCGAATCCGACTCCCACCAGCGCTTGCGGCGCGCGGCCGCGATCGACCCAGTGGCCGCCTGGCTCGCCCTTCGTATGATGACCCTCGCCCGGCCGGCCGGTCCAGGTTCTGGAACCACTGCGACCACGGCGGACCTCCAGCACGTGCGGCGCGTCATCCGCGACCGTTGTCACCCAGTAGAAGCCGTTGCCGCCCAGATAGGCAAGGTTGCCGCCGGCGCCGACATACGCGCCGAGCGCGTCGAGCATCTCCTCGCTCACGTATTCGGGGTGTCCGCCGGTCACGACGCCGGCATACGGCATCAGCAGGCCCGCTCCCTCGGCGTGCAGGTCGTCGTCGGTGATGGTGTCGTACTCGATGCCCTCGTGCTCCAGCCAGTCCAGCAGGTACAGGTCGCCGCTGAGCTCGCGGCCGGCGTTGCCTCGCGTCGCGATCCGGTGCCAGGGGCGCTGGTCGACCATGGGCAGGCGCGCCGACACGTGGGCGACGCCCGATCCGTCACGGTGCTTGCAGTACAGGGACAGGCCGAGTTCGCGGCGCTCGCCCAGGAACGCGTTCGCGGCCTCGTCCTCGGTGGTGCCGCTGCCCGCCGCGACCGCGCGGGCGGGATGGTAGAAGTTCGCGTAGATCGTGTACGTGAACGTCGGGACGAGCACCGCGAGCGGCGCCGGGTGCGCGCCCGCGGCCGGCCGCACGTAGAACGAGATCACGTCCTCGCGGTCGCCCGCGGTCAGCCGGGCGGCGTACATGCCGCTGCGGACATCATCGGGTACCTGCCAGGCGAGCGCGGGCGGCCAGCAGGCGTCGGCGAGGTCGTCGTCGTGATACCAGACCGCTTGGTACTCGGCCGGGCACACGCGCCAGTCCAGGGCCCGGCCGGACCAGTCATGCCCGGTCACGCGCCGGAGCGGAGCGTTTACGTAGCGGACGTCGGTGAGCGCACCGTCGTCACCGGCACCATCCGCGAGGCCTGCCAGCCCGGCCGCGTCGAGAGCCCGCGGGATCAGGCGCGGCCGGTCGACCTTGCCGTTGTAGCTGCCGTCCACAACCGAGGTCGGGGCGCCGGGCTCGAGCGGCCCGGTTCCGAGCGCGGCGATGTGCGCGCAGGTCCCGAGCGCCGCGGCCGCGACGTCCGCGGAACCGGTGACGACCGCGGCCTCCAGGTCAGGGCGGGCGCGCTCCCGGCAGAGCAGGGCCAGCTGGCCGTCGGCCGGACTGGCGCTGGCGGCGACGTAGTACCAGCGGTCGGCCTCGAGCGGACCCGGCCCGCGCAGGAGACCGGCACCGCCGTCCGCGCGCCGGTAGCACAGCGCCAGGTACCCGTCACCGTCGAGCCCGAGGCCGAGCGCGCGCTGGCCGTCCTGGCCCAGCCACGTCAGGATGCCCTGCCACCGGCCCAGCGTCGGCAGCGTCGGGTACACCCACGCCACCAGCGAGCCCTCGCCCGCAGCTGAGGAACAGACCTGGTCACAGGTCCCGTACGACCCCGAGACCGTCTGGTGCACCGCGCCCTGGTACGTCCCGTCCACCTCGCTGGGCACGCGCACGTAGCTGAGCGGCGGGCTGCCGTCCGGCCGCGGCCCGCGGCCGGTAACCCTGATGATCTCGGCTTCGTAGCTGGCCACGTCCGCGCTGACCATGAACTCGAGGCGTTCGCCAGCGCGAACACTCCACCTGCTCGGGTATCCAAGCAGCGGTATCCCCGGGACCTCGGCGATACCCGGTGCCGCCGTCACTTCGTGTAGTACCAGCTTTCAGGGAAGACGGACAGGGTGGTGTTGGCCGGGATCGGGCCGGTGAGGTTGTTCTTGACCGCGATCACCTCGAAATCAGAGTTCGGCTGCCAGATCATGGGCAGCTGCAGCGAGTTGAACTGCTCCCAGGCGTTGTAGCTGGCCAGCGTGGCACTGCCCGAGGCCGCGGCCGAGTCGAGCTTGTCCTGGGCCGGATCACAGTAGTTCTCGTGATTGTTGTTCCCGCCGCAGTCGGTATAGCCGGCCTCGACCGGGTAGCCGTTCGGCGGGGTGTAGACGCCGCCGCCCCAGTCGGCGAGCTGCCAGCTGCAGTCGGACTGGCTCGGCGTGCAGGCCGGAGACGCGGCGAACACGTTCACGTTGTTGACGAGCTTGATGTCGATGCCGACCGTCGCCGCCACGGTCTTGTAGGAGTTCATGGCGATCTCCTGCTGTAGCTGACCGCTGTAAATCAGCAGGCTGATGTCGAGCGGGAAGCCGGCCTTGATGCCCGCCCCGCACTGGTTCGGACCGGTACCCGGGGTCGCGCAGGTGGTGATGCCGCCGGGATGGACCGCCCATCCGTGTGCGGTCAGCAGTGCCTTGGCCTTCGCCGGGTCATAGGGATAGGCGTTCGGCTCGGCGCCCTCCTCTGACGCCGGTCCGTTGACCACCATGCCGTAGTCCGGCTGGGCGTACCCGCCGAAGACCTTCGAGATCTGCAGCTGCTGGTCCAGCAGGTACTGCAGCGCCTGCCGGAAGTAGAGCTGCCGGAACGCCGGGCCTAGCGTCGGGTTGTTGAAGTTGATGAAGAGGGAGTTGAATCCGTACACCTCCCACGGAGCGATGGCGTAACCGAGCGCCTTTATCTCGGGGATCGTCGTGTAGTCGTTCGCCGGGATGTAGCCGACCGTCAGGTCCCCGGCCCGCAGCGCGTTGTACTCGGCGTCCGCGCTCGTGAACGGGATCTCGACGAACTCCGAGAGCTTCGGCTTGGCCGGCCCGCTGTAGGACTTGTTCGGTACGAACGTGACCTTTCCGGTCAGCGTGTACCCGGTCAGCTTCCACGGGCCGTCCACGGTCTGCCACAGCGGGTTCGTGGCGTAGGTCTTCAGGTCCTTGGCCTGGCTTTCCAGGTAGGACAGCACCTGCTGCGCGCCCGCCGTCGTCTGGTCGTAGTTGCCCACCGGGCTGGAGGCGCTGGTCTTGTCCCAGACGTGCTGGGGGATCGGCGTGATCTGCGACAGCTCGTTCCCGGTGAAGAAGTTCGCCCCGTACGAGCCGTTGAGCTTCATGACCATCTCGTACGGGCTGACGATCTTGATCGACGTGACGTTGTCCGGGAACTGCTTGGGTGTGTAATCGGCCCACTGCGTCTTGTTCGCCTTGAGGATGTTCAGCCAGAACATGAGGTCACGGGTCGTGACCGGCTGGCCGTCTGACCACATCCAGTGCTTGATCGTGAGCGTGACGACGGTGTTGTTGTCGGAGTACACCGGCGGGTTACCCAGGCTGGTGCTGTAGTTCACGCTCGGGTTCTGGCCGTTCCCCTGGTTGAACAGCGGCGGCCACATCAGGCTCTCGAACCAGCCCTGCTCCTGGATAGTGAAGAACTGGCCGGAGTAGAACGGCAGGATCCACGTGGGGAAGTAGTCGGGGGACTCCGCAAAGGTCACGACCCCGCCGCTGGTCGGCGCCGACGATTGAGTCCCCGACCCCGACGGGCTGCTGCTGCTGCCTGAGCACGAGGCCAGGGCGAGCGCGGCGCTGACGCCGATAGCCGCCATGCCGCTGCGGATCCAGCGAGGCCGGAACCGGTGCGTGCTGCGCGGGAGTGAACCATTCAGATTCGTCATCGCTCTGTCCGTCCTCTCGCCACGGGCTCAGCCGCGCCAGAACGGGCCAGGACCTCCCGACCTGGCTCGGCCGTCGGCCAGTGGGCTGCCTAAGGTCGAATGTCGACAACCGACCGTGGCCCCATTACAGCCCCGTCGCTCTGTGGCTGTCAAGGGATGTCGCGGTAACCGATCCGTAACAGGAGGCCAGGTAAAAGGCATCTTTGCGGCCTCCGGCACGTCCGTCAGCGCCGGGCCGGGGTAAGGTCGCGGCCCCGACGCCGCGGGCTGGGCGGTGTCCGGTTTGACCGTTTCCGTAGTTGACCACCGCGCCCAAGCCGCGCTGGCGAGCTCGGCGTCGCCGGGTTCGATCTGCGCGGATGGCGGCGGCCCGCAGGCCGCAGACAAATGATGGTTACTGGCCGCCGCGAGGCAGATGCCCGAGGCCGTCTCGTGATCGGGTCAGGAAGTCGCGCTCAGCCGCGTTCTGGGTGCGGTCGATGGCGGCCTGGTAGGCCAGCGCGGCCTCAGGCTCACGGCCCAGACGCCGGAGCAAGTCGGCGCGGATCGCGTGGAATAGGTAGTAGCCACCCAGGTCCAGGTCGTCCACGAGAGCGAGCGCCGCGGCCGGGCCGTCGACCTCGGCCACCGCAACCGCGCGGTTGAGCGCGACCACCGGGCCCGGCGCCATGGCCATGAGCTGGTCGTACAGGGCCAGGATCTGATCCCAGCCGGTGGCGGCGGCGTCCGGCGCGTCGCTGTGTACCGCGCTGATCGCGGCCTGGATCTGGTAGGGACCGGGCTGGCCGCGGCGCAGGCAGCGGCGGACGAGGTCCTGCCCCTCGGCGATCAGCGCGCGGTCCCAGCGGGAGCGGTCCTGGTCGGCGAGCAGGACCAGGGCCCCGTCCGGGCCGGTCCGCGCCGCCCGGCGGGACTCGGTGAGCAGCATCAGCGCGAGCAGCCCGATCACCTCGGGCTCATCCGGCATGAGCCGCGCCAGGAGCCGCCCGAGCCTGATCGCCTCGGCGCACAGGTCGGCGCGGGCCAGCTCATCACCGGAACTGGCCGTGTACCCCTCGTTGAAGATCAGGTAGACGACCGCGAGCACCGCGGCGAGGCGCCCGGGCAGGTCCGCCTCCGCGGGAACGCGGTAGGGGATCCCGGCGTCGCGGATCTTGCCCTTGGCCCGCACTAGCCGCTGGGCCATGGTCGGCTCGGGCACCAGGAACGCGTGCGCGATCTCAGCCGTGGTCAGCCCGCCGAGCAGCCGGAGGGTCAGCGCCACCTGGGCGCTGGTGGCCAGCGCCGGGTGGCAGCAGGTGAAGATGAGCCGCAGCCGGTCATCGTGCACCGGGCCCTCCTCCGCTGGCTCGTCCTGGACATGCAGCAGGACCGCCTGGGCGTGCTTGTCCGCGCGGGCCGCCTCGCGGCGCAGGCGGTCGATCGCCCGGTTGCGGGCCGTCGTGATGATCCAACCCGGCCGGGCTCGGCGGCAGGCCCGCGGCCGGCCACCGTTTAGCCGCCTCGGCGAACGCGTCCTGTACCGCGTCCTCGGCGGTGTCGATGTCGCCGAAGACACGAGTCAGGACGGCCACCGCGCGGCCGTACTCCTCGCGGAAGACCCGTTCGACGTCGGCGAGCGCGGGCACTCCTCAGGCCTCAGCCTCAGAGTCCTCCCGCATCGGGCGCACCTCGACCGGGGCGGTACACGCGCGCGTGGCCTTGCGGCCCCACTCCAGCGCCGAGTCAAGGTCGGGGGCCTTGATGACCCAGAAGCCGCCGATGTGCTCCTTGCCCTCGGCGAACGGGCCGTCGGTCACGAGCACGTCGCCGCCGTGGACCTGCAGCACGGTGGCCGTGGTCGACGGGTGCAGCCCGCCCGCGAAGACCCAGGCGCCGGCCGTCCGCATCTCGTCGTTCAGCGCGCTGACGTCCCGGTAGATCTTCTCCATGACCTCGGCTTCCGGGATGGGCTCGTCGGGGTGGTAGATGCTGAGCAGGTACTGCTTCATGTTCTTCCTCCTCGGGCCGGACGCTCGCGCTGGTGCCAGCGTCTCACCTCCTACACGAACTCCACGGGGCGGAATCGACACACCGCCCGGAAGATCAGGGCCAGTTTTCCGCTACCGGTCCCGCACCACCGCTAGGTCGAGTCAATTACCGGTCCCGCACCACCGCTCGTTCGGGTCAATGGGTCTATATTTTGATATGGTCTAGACCTCGGCCGAGGGGGTCGGGGAAGGTCTTGCGCAGCCGGGCCTCCTGGGGTCGTCCCCCGGGGGCAGGCGTCCGATATTCTCTGAGCGGCTGCCCGGTCACCGGGATCAACGAGGAGATTGTGTGCTGTGACTATTCGCGTGGGAATCAACGGCTTCGGCCGGATCGGCCGTAACTTCTGGCGGGCGGTCAACGCGGGGGAGCGGTGACCGCGGCATCGAGATCGTCGCCGCGAACGACCTCGGCGACGTCGCCACGATGGCGCACCTGCTCAAGTACGACAGCGTCCTCGGCACCCTGCCGCACGACGTGTCGGTGTCCGGCGACGCCATCCAGGTCGGCGCCAAGTCGATTCAGATCCTGGCCGAGCGCGACCCGGCCAAGCTCCCGTGGGGCGACCTCGGCGTGGACGTGGTGATCGAGTCCACCGGCCTGTTCACCACGGGCCCCGCGGCGCGGGCGCACATCGAGGCCGGCGCGAAGAAGGTCATCATCTCCGCCCCGGCCAAAGACGAAGACATCACGATCGTGATGGGGGTCAACGACGAGAAGTACGACCCCGCGGTCCACACGATCATCTCTAACGCCTCTTGCACCACGAACTGCGTGGCGCCGATGGCCAAGGTGCTGCTCGACAACTTCGGCATCGTCAAGGGCCTGATGACGACGGTGCACGCCTACACCCAGGACCAGAACCTCCAGGACGGCCCGCACAAGGACCTGCGCCGCGCCCGCGCCGCCGCGATCAACATCGTGCCGACCTCCACCGGCGCCGCGAAGGCGACGAGCCTCGTGATCCCCGAGCTCAAGGGCAAGCTCGACGGCTACTCGCTGCGCGTCCCCGTCCCGAATGGCTCGATCACAGACCTGGTCGTGGAGTTGGGCCGCGATGTCACCAAGGACGAGGTCAACGCCGCGTTCAAGGCCGCCGCCGAGGGATCGCTCAAGGGCATCCTCTACTACACGGAGGATCCGATCGTCTCCTCCGACATCATCGGCTCGCCGGCGTCCTGCACGTTCGACGCGTCGATCACGATGGCGTACGGCAACCAGGTAAAGGTCTTCGGCTGGTACGACAACGAGTGGGGCTACTCGAACCGGCTCGCCGACCTGACCGTCCTGGTGGCCTCGCGGCTGCGGTAATGCGGACCATCGACGACCTGGACGTCTCCGGCCGCCGCGTGCTGCTGCGGTCGGACCTCAACGTCCCGCTCGACCTGACCGGCACCGGTGAGATCACCGACGACGGCCGGATCGTGGCCAGCCTGCCCGTGATCACCAAGCTGTCCGAGCGAGGCGCGCGGGTGATCATCATCGCCCACTTGGGCCGGCCGAAGGGCGCATCGTTCGGCGAGAGCGCCGCCGGCGGGCCCTCGCTGCTCCCGGTGGCGGCGCGGCTGGGTGACTGGCTCGATCGGCCCGTCTATTTCGCTGCGGACGTGGTCGGTGATTTCGCGGAACAGACCGTCGACAGCCTGCGTGACGGCGAAGTCGCGCTGCTGGAGAACGTCCGGTTCGAGCCCGCCGAGACCAGCAAGGACGACGCGGAACGGCGCGCGTTCGCGGAGCGGCTGGCGCGCTTCGGCGAGCTCTACGTCGGCGACGCGTTCGGCGCCGTGCACCGCAAGCACGCCTCGGTCTACGACCTGCCCGCGCTGCTCCCGCACGCCGCTGGCGACCTGGTGCGGGACGAGGTCGCCGTGCTGCGCCAGCTGACCAGCGACCCGGCGCGCCCGTTCGTCGTGGTCCTCGGCGGCAAGAAGCCGTCGGACAAGCTGGCCGTGATCGGCAACCTGCTGGGCCTCGCGGACCGCATCCTCATCGGCGGGGGCATGGGGTACACGTTCCTCGCCGCGCAAGGCTACGAGGTCGGGAACTCGGTGCTCGAGGCCGACCAGATCCCCGCGGTCCAGGCGGTAATGGCCGAAGCCGAACGCCGTGGCGTGGAGCTCGTGCTCCCCGTCGACCTGGTAGCGGCCACCCACTTCGCCCCGGACGCCGAGTATTCCGTCGTCCCGGTGACCGACTTTCCCGCCGACCGCGAGGGGGTCGACGCGGGCCCGCAGACCCGGGCGCTGTTCGCGGCCAAGCTGGCTGACGCCAAGACGGTGTTCTGGAACGGGCCCGTCGGGGTATTCGAGTTCCCCGCGTTCGCCGCGGGCACCCGTGCCGTAGCCGAGGCGATCGCCGCGGTCGACGGGCTCACCGTGGTGGGCGGCGGCGACTCGGCGGCGGCCATCAGGGCGCTGGGGCTCCCGGAAGAGGCGTTCGGCCACATCTCGACGGGTGGCGGCGCGAGCCTGGAGTACCTGGAGGGCAAGACGCTGCCTGGCCTGACCGCCCTGGAGGACGGTTCGTGACGGCCGCCTCCCGCCGTTCCCGTGCCGCCGCCGGAAAACGGCTTCCGCTCATGGCGGGCAACTGGAAGATGCACGAGAACCACTTTGAGGCCATCGCGCTCGTACAGAGGCTCGCGTTCACGCTGACCACCAAGGACTACAACTTCGTCGAGGTGGCCGTGCTGCCGCCGTTCACCGCGCTGCGCAGCGTGCAGACGCTCATCGAAGGGGACAAGCTGCAGATCTCCTATGGCGCGCAGGACCTCTCGCCGTACGATTCCGGCGCGTACACGGGCGACATCTCCGGGCCGATGCTGGCCAAGCTGGGCTGCGACTACGTGCTGGCCGGGCACTCCGAGCGCCGGCAGTACCACCTGGAATCCGACGCGCTGGTCAACGCCAAGATCCACGCCGCGCTGCGGTCGGGGCTCACGCCGATCCTGTGCGTGGGGGAGTCGCTAGAGGTCCGCCAGGCTGGGGAGCAGGTCAAGTGCTGCATCGACCAGCTCGACGGGTCGCTGGACGGCGTGCCGGGCGCGACGGTGGCCGAGATGGTGGTCGCGTACGAGCCGGTCTGGGCCATCGGGACCGGGGAAGTGGCCACCCCGGACGATGCGCAGCAGATGATCGCCGCAATAAGATCGCGAATTTCCGAGATTCATGACGCCGAGACGGCTGCGAGTGTGCGTATCCTGTATGGCGGGTCCGTTAAGCCCGGTAACATCGCGCCGATCATGGCGCAGCCGGACGTTGACGGCGCCCTCGTCGGCGGCGCGAGCCTCGACGCGGGGCAGTTTGCTCAGATCTGCCGGTATCGTGAACTGGCAGCATAGGTCTTCGCTGGCAGGAGATGGATAACAGAGATGAAGATCGGGCTTTCCGTTATCCTTGTCATCACCAGTGCCGTACTGGTCCTGCTCGTCCTGCTGCACAAGGGCAAGGGCGGCGGCCTGTCTGACCTGTTCGGCGGCGGGGTCACCTCTACCCTCGGATCGTCCTCCGTCGTCGAGCGGAACCTGGACCGCATCACCATCTTCTTCGGCGTCCTCTGGTTCGTCTGCATCGTCGCTCTCGGCTGGCTGATCAATCACTAGCGAGTACGTCTTCCCGCACTTCCCGCACCGAAGTTCCGGATTTAAAGCTCTAGGGTCTTCAAGGGGTGGTCTGTGAGTAGTGGTAATGCCATTCGCGGCAGCAGGGTCGGCGCGGGACCCATGGGCGAGGCCGAGCGCGGAGAGTCAGCACCGCGCGTCTGGGTGTCATTCTGGTGCGCCAACCGGCACGAGACGCGCCCGAGTTTCGCGACCGACGCGTCGATTCCCGACATCTGGGAATGCCCCCGGTGCGGCAACCCCGCTGGCCAGAACGAGCAGAGCCCGCCGGCCCCGCCGCGGGTCGAGCCCTACAAGACCCACCTCGCGTACGTGAAGGAACGCCGCAGCGATACCGACGGCGAGGCCATCCTCGCCGAGGCCCTGGCCCGCCTCCGCTCCGCCAGCGCCTGAGCCTTCTTTAGTACTGCGCCCACGACCATCTGTTCGGGGCGCTGACCTGATCTTTTACCGGAACGGCTTCGGCGTGCCCTCGACGGAGAGCATCGCGTCGTGGCTTCCTCGGTGTTCACTGCTTTAGTCTCGCGCGCTTCCGCCATGCTCGTGACCCAGAACGGGCGCTTGTCCGACTCAAGATATCTTGATATCTTGATCTCATCATGACAGGAATTGAGCCGGCGTCGGCGGGAAGCGCCCAGACGAAGAACATGGTGCTGCGGCTTGACCCCGCGCTGGCCGAACGGCTGGCGGCCGTCGCCGAGGTGGAGGGCCGGACGGTGTCCGATGTTGCCCGTGAGGCGATCGCCGCGCTGGTCGAGGCGCGCCGGAACGACAAGCGTTTCCTACGCTTGCTGGAAGACAACCTGGCGCGGCACCGTCGGCTGCTCGACCTGCTCAGGGAGGACGAGTCATGATCGGGCTCGACGTGGCGGACCTGGTCCTGATCGCCAGCGAGGTGCTCGGCTGCGACACCGGCACGGCGTTGGCCCAAGCGGACATCACCGCCGCGGACGACGCCCTGGCGCGGGCTGGCCTGGCCCGCATGGGTAGGGCGTCGGCCCGGGCGCCGGGCGAGCCGCGTGCGACGGGGGCGGGCCAGGCGCGCGGCACAGGGCCGGGCGGGGCGTCCCCGCACCGCAGCGACGCTTCGGAGGCCGCGGTCGCCCTGATGGATGCCCTGCTGCAGCGTCCCCCGTTCCCCGCGCACCGCGAGCAGATGGCGGTCGCGGCCGGACTGCAGTTCTTGGCCGTCAACGGCTGGCAGGCCAACCTCGACGTGCCCAGGGCCGCGGTCATCGTCATCGAGCGCCTTGCTTCGGGCCAGCTCACCCCGGCGCAAGCCGCATCCTGGCTGGCGGCCCGGCTGTCCCCGGACTCCAGCCTGCCTGCCGGGCCGGGATACCGGCGAGGCATGATGCGACCAACCTCCCCGCTGGCGCAGATCGCGCGCGCCGTCGGGCGCCGCCACCGCCGGGGGACACGCCCGAGCCCCCTCATCATCCACATCGGCCCGGGCGACACGCCTGGTGGCGTCATAACACCGGTCACCGGGCCGGTGGCCTTCACCGGTCACGCCAAGAAGGCCCTCGTCCTCGCCAGGCAGGAATCCTCGCGGGAGGGTCGGCCACGCGGCCCCGAGCACATCCTGCTGGGCCTGGTAAGCGTGGGCGACGGCCTCGGCGTCAAGGCCCTGGAGCGGCTTGGGGTCAGGCCGGAGGCGGTGCGCGAGCAGGTCGGGCAGGTCACCGTCCAGGAACCAGATCACCCGTCCGGTGTTCCGCCGGAAGCCCCGCAGTCACTGAGGGTCTGGTACGCGATGGTGGACGAGGCGGTCGCGCACGGCGACGACTACATCGGCACGGAGCACTTCCTGCTCGCCCTGTTCTGCGACGACGACAACGCCGCTGCTCGGGTACTGAGCACGCTCGGCGCAGGCGAGCGCGCGGTCCGCGCCGCGGTCGAGGAGCTGCTAGCCGAGTCCGGCCGCGAGCGCTCCGCGTAAGAGCCACTACGCTCTCACGCACCCAGTTGTAGACGCCGCCCGGCCAGCCGGATGCCAGCTCCGCGGCGACCAGCGACACGGGCAGCAGGAACAGGAACGCCGGAACGACGTACAGGAAGACTGAGGCCAGCCCCAGGACGACGTCGCAGGCGCCGACCCCAGATAGCCGACCGATCCCACCGTCATTAGCGCCAACGCCGGGCCACGTGATGAATCCCCGGGCCGACGCGCGCGCTCTTCGGCGGACCGCAGGCGGCCGACCGTGATCCGCAGCGCTGGTCCCAGCGACCGTGACCCGCTCCTCCCGGCGCCTCCGCACCCACATGGACTAAGCGGGTTACTCGCCCGCCAGAGACGCCGAGCGGTCAGCCGTGGTCCGTGCCCTGATGCCGCCCATTCTCGACCTGCTGCCCGTTGCCTGCTGCCTTTGCCTGCGCCGTGATCGGCCCGTTGTGGCAATCGTTTGCACTGCTACCGGCCTGCAACTGTTCGGCGAACGGTGCCGCTACCCCCGCGAACCGAGGCTGATCTCACCAGCCCGAAAGCGGAGCAAGACCCGGAGGACGACACCATGAAGCTCACCAGCCTCGCCGGCGCCCTCGCCACCGTCGCCCTGCTCGCCGGCTGCGGCCTCACCACCCACCACACCGCCGCCGCCGCCGCGCACACCCCGGCCGCCCGCACCGCGGCCGTCCCGGCCCACGCCCTGGCCGCCGACCCGTCGCTGCGCTGGCTCACCTCCCCCGGCGGACAGGCCCAGGTCACCTTCAACCAGGACGTCGACACCCTGGCCTCCGCCCTGGTCATCG
This sequence comes from uncultured Actinomycetes bacterium, assembly GCA_963795795.1. Taxonomy (GTDB): domain Bacteria; phylum Actinomycetota; class Actinomycetes; order Streptosporangiales; family Streptosporangiaceae; genus Palsa-504. The sequence goes on from CAWCJS010000027.1 coordinate 401,651, forward strand.
AGAACCAGGCCACCACCGTCGCCAACCACCTGGTCTTCGAAGCCGCCGCCCGCACCGTCCGCACCGAGGCCCGCACCATCCTGGCGAACCCGGCCCTGCTGCCCGCCGTCCACCGGGCCGCCTACGTGAGCATGCTGAACGACTTCATCACCGTCGCCAGCATGCTCCAGCCCGGCGCCCGCTACGGCACCACCCCCCAGGACTACACCGCCTGGTACACCGCGCTGCGCGCCTCCAACATCACCGTCGCCTGACCGGCCCGCAGCACACCGCACCTGCCGCACCAGCCTCCGGGCGTCCCGGTTCCGTTCCCCAGGCGGAGCCGCGGGCGCCCGGTTTTTGCGAGTCCGCGGGGTTCACGCCGTCCGTGGGCATGCGCGGCGCTTTGCGCCAGCGTTCCGGCAAGAATCGGATGGCGGCGTGTGTCGGCCCGGTAAATGTCAGGGGCAGCTAGTAGTATTAGATTAGAAAACAGTACTGAAGATCTTTTAGAGAGTATCAGGCTAGTCGGACGCATTGTTTGAGCAACACCCTCGGGGGAGGTGAGACGAAAGATGGGCACAGTCGCAGTCCCGGCGAGCGGCGGCGAGGCGCTGGCCAAGCTGATGTCCTCGGTCTGCGACCTGGCGGATCTGAATGCGGCGGAGTTGCCGGCCGAGGTGCTCGGGCAGTACATCCGGGAGCTGGTCCAGGCGGACGCGGTGGCCGCGGCGGCGCTGGCCCGGATGCTGGCTGCGTATGACGCGAAGGACGGGCACCTGGCGGACGGGCAGCGGTCGCTGGGGGCGTGGCTGGTGCACATGGCGCGGGTGACCCGGGGTCAGGCCGCGGAGTTCAAGGCGATGCGGGCGCTGCCCCGGGACCATGAGCCGCTGCTCGCCGGGCTCCGCGCCCGGGCGCTTACGAAGTCGGTGGCGCTGCAGCTGGCTAAGTGGACCCGGGAGATCCCGGACGAGTTCCGGACCCAGGCCGAGGAGATCCTTGTCGCCGCCGCGCGGGCGGGGGCGGGCCTGCGGGCGCTGGCGCAGATCTGCGCGGAGATCCGGTCCCGGACCGTCCCGCCGGACCCGGACGGCAACGATCCGGCGCTGGACCGGGCGCTGTTCCTGGATACCACCCTGGACGGCGCCGGGGTCATCCGCGGCGACCTGACCCCCGAGTGCGCCGCGATGGTCCAGGCGGTCCTGGACGCCCTGTCCGCCCCCAATGGCGGCGGGGACCTGCGGACCCGGCCGCAGCGCTACCACGATGCCCTGGCCGAGGCGATGAAGCGGCTGCTGGCGTCCGGCCTGCTGCCGCAGCGGGCCGGGCAGCCGGTCAAGGCCCTGGTGCATATGACGTTCGCCGATCTGTGCGACCTGGACGTGGATTCCAAGTTGCAGGAGGCGTGGATCGCCGGGTACCGGGCCCGGTGGGCCGGGCAGCGGGCCGCCGCGTCGGTGAGCACCGGGGATGGCGGGGCCTGGCTGGAGGGTGACGCGGCCCGCCGGGTGGCGTGCGACGCGATCCTCGTCCCGGTGGTCACCGGCGATCTGGACCTGGGCGCGGTGGAGCAGCTAATCGGGCTGTGCGTGCAGTACGAGCATCTGCGCCGGCAGGCCCCGGCCGGGCCGGACACGGACACGGACGGTCACGCGGACGCCGACCCGGGCACCGACACCGCGGCGCTGCGGACGCCGACCCGGGCACCGACACCGGCGGCGGCGCGGTCGGATCCGACCTCAGCCCCAGCGCCGAGGCGGAGCAGGCCGGCCGGGCGGCGCAGGTGCTGGCCATGCTGGAGCATCAGATCCTGGCCACGGTCCTGCAGATCGTCTCCGGCCCCGGCGGCGTCGCGTCGTTCCTGCGCAGGAACCTGCTCGGCAAGGGATTGAACGGCCCGTCGCTGCCGCTGGATGTCGGGCAGACCGACGACATCCCGGTCCATCTGCGGCGGCTGGTGGCCCTGCGGGACCAGACGTGTCAGTTCCCGGGCGGGTGTGACCAGCCCGCGTCTGCGTGCGAGCCGCATCATGTGGTGCACCGCCAGGACGGCGGCCGGACCAGCCTGGCGGGCCTGAAGACCTACTGCTGGTGGCACCATCACGTGGTGTTGCACGAGATGGGCTGGCAGCTCACCGTCTTTCCGGACGGGACCAGCGAGGTGAAGAGCCCCGGCGGCAAGATCATCCGCAGCCACAGCCCGCCACCTGCGCCCGGGTAACCAGCCCGGCCGAAACAACCGGCGCCGCCCAGCAGGACTTCGGTTCACGATCGGGATGAGGCAGGCCAGGCGCCGCCAGGAGGAATGCGGCTCACCTGGCTCCGCGGAAGATTGATCGCAAGCCGTGGGTTGACACGTGGTATGACCGCCTCTTCGGTGCCGGACCTGGCTGATGTGCTCGCGGCGCGGCAGCGCATCGCGCCCTACCTGCGGCCCACCCCGCTATACCCCTATCCCACCCTGGACGCGCTGACCGGGGCCCAGGTGTGGGTCAAACACGAGAACCATCAGCCGGTGGGCGCGTTCAAGGTCCGCGGCGGGGTGAACCTGGTCAGTCAGCTGACCCCGGACGAGCGGCGACGCGGGGTCATCGCCGCCTCCACCGGCAATCACGGCCAGTCGGTGGCGTACGCCGGGGACCTGTTCGGTGTCCGGGCCATCGTCTGCATGCCAGAGCGGGCCAACCCGGTGAAGGTTGAGTCGATGCAGGCCCTGGGGGCCGAGGTGGTCTTTTTCGGGCGTGACTTCGACGAGGCGCGCGAGCACTGCGAGCAGCTGGCCGCCGAGCACGGGTACCGGTACATCCATTCAGGGAACGAGCCCCTGTTCGTGGCCGGCGTGGCCACCTATGCCCTCGAGATCCTCGAAACCCGGCCGGACCTCGAGGTGATCGTGGTCCCGGTAGGCGGCGGGAGCGGGGCGGCGGGCACGTGCGTGGTGGCCAAGACTATCCGCCCGTCGATCGAGGTGATCGGCGTGCAGTCCGAGGCGGCCCCGGCCGCCTACCGCTCCTGGCGGGCCCGCGCGCTGGTGGAGGACGTCAATAGCACGTTCGCGGAAGGGCTGGCCACCCGGACCGCGTTCGAGCTGCCGCAGCAGATCCTGCAGGAGTCGCTCGATGACTTCGTGCTGGTCTCCGAGGATGCGCTCAAGGCCGCGACGCGGCTGATGATCGAGAAAACACGCAACCTGGTCGAGCCGGCCGGCGCGGCCGCCCTGGCCGCGGTGCTCGCTGCGCCCGAGCGGTTCGCGGGCCGCAAGGTGGCGATCGTGTGCAGCGGCGGCAACATCAGCCCCGCACAACTGGCGGGACTGTGGCCTCCGCAAGCGGCTTGACACCTAGCTGCCTCACGACGTGCTGCCGTCGGCCGCAGGACTTGCGGACACGGCGGTCGAGCCGAGAGTCTCGCTGATTTCCTTGATGAGCTCGTCCGCCGTCCGTGAAGCCTGGCCTAGCGACCACCAGCTGCACCCGCCATCCGCACCTCAGCACTCCGCCGTCGGCAGCCCGACCATCGGGAACAACCTAGCCACAGTCGCGATCCTGCCGGAGTCCGGCACGCCGCTAGCATGGGACAGGGGCAGCCTGGTGACCTAAGGACGGACCTAATGAGCTTCGAGAAGACTCCCGGTGGGACCCGTGGTGGACGGGGTGCGCCGTCGAACGCGCTGACGCGCGGCATGATGAAGGCCATGACGAGCTGGCACCGGCGGTCCGGTGACAAGTTCCAGGGCATGGACCTGCTCTACCTCACCACGGTCGGGGCCAAGAGCGGCCAGAAGCGGCAGTCGACCGTGGCCCGGTTCGCCGACGGCGACGATGCCTGGCTGGTCGTAGCCTCGGCCGGGGGAGCGGTTCATAACCCGGCCTGGTACCACAACATCGCCGCGCACCCAGACCAGGTCTGGGTCGAGTTCGGCGGGAAGCAGCTCCGGGTGACCCCGACGCAGCTCGACGGGGACGCACGCGCGCAGGCGTGGCAGCGGATCACCCAGAGCCAGCCCCGCTACCGCGGCTACGAGTCCAAGACCGACCGCGCGATCCCGGTCATCCGGCTCACCCGCGCCGACTAAGCCCGTAGGGCCCCGAGACCCTGTAAGGGGCCCCGGGGCCAGAAACGTCAGAGGCCTTCGTTGATCAGCCGTCCGGCCGTCTCGAACTTGGACGGCTTGTACTTCTTGTAGTAGAAGGCCGCGGCGATGCCGACGACGACGACCACGCCGTCGATCGGGCCAAGCAAGTTCGCGTAACCGAACCCTCCGCCGAGGAACGAAATGTTCTTGAACAGCAGGTACACCACGTAGGCCTGGGTGAAGAACGAGATCAGCGGGGCCAGCCTGGTCTTCCACCAGTTCACTTCGTCGCGGTGGTAGCGCTCGAAGTAGATCAGGATGCTGAGCGAGACCAGCGCCTGCACCGACAGGATGATGATCACGCCCATGACCGCCATCAGGCCGTACAGCTGCAGGTAGGCCTGAGAGCTCGGGTTGTCCGTGCCGGTGAAGATGGCGAATAGCGCGATGATGATGGCGGCTATGAACGTCTGGGTGACCGACGCTATGTGCGGGCTCTTCCACCTCGGGTGGGTCCGGCCCAGCGCTTTCGGGGCCAGGCCCTCGCGCCCGAGCGAGTACAGGTACCGCGCGGTGGTGTTGTGGAAGGCCATGCCGCAGGCGAACGAGCCGGTGATGATCAGGTAGCTCATCGTCGAGGACACCCAGTGCCCGGCGTACTGGGTCGCCGGGGTGAGGAAGTAGTTGGCGGCATTGCTCTGCGAGGCGGCGATGGCGGCCGTCGTGGTCTTGTAGCCGCCCAGCGAGGCCCAGGCCGTCAGAGTGTAGAAGATGCCGAGCCCGATGACAGAGATGTACAGGGCGCGGGGGACGATCCGCTTCGGGTCCTTGGACTCCTCGCCGTAGTTCGGCGCCATCTCGAAGCCGACCCAGGACCAGAAGGCGAAGAACAGGCCGATGCCGACCGCGCCTGCGGCCAGCTTGCCCTGCGCCGGGAAGCCCTTGAAGGCGTTCGCGATGTTGAGCGAGCTGCCGCTGAAGTGCCCCTTGGCGAACAGGTAGCCGTCGAAGACGAGCAGGATCAGGATCTCGCTGACCAGGCCGGCCGCCAGGACCGCGGAGGAGATCCTGATGTCGAAGTAGGTGAGGATCGCGATGATCGCCACCATGCCGAGCGCCAGCCACGGCCAGGCGATGTTGACCCCGAACGCGTTCAGTTTGATGCTGAGGAAGTACGCGAAGCCGCCTGCCAGCGACGCCTCGAATACCGAGTAGGCGACCACGGCACCATAGCCGGTGCCGATGCCGAGCTCGCGCCCGAGCCCGTGGCTGATGTAGGAGTAGAACCCCCCGGCTGTGGTCTTCTTTCGAGCCATTGCCACGTACCCGACCGCGAACACCACGAGCACGATGGCGGCGAACAGGAACGCGGCCGGCGCGCCGATGCCCTGCCCGTAACCGACCATGATCGGGACGTTGAACAGCATCGCCGAGATCGGGGCCGATCCGGTCAAGGTCAGGAACAACACGCCGCCGAGGCCGACGGCGTGCCTGCGCAGCTTGGGTACATCCTCGCGCTGCGAGACGTCGTAGTCTTCAGCCGCGCCAGTCGCAGTCGCTACGCGGGGGACTTCGGGGACCTGGGGCTGGGCCATGGTTAACCTCCGGCGCATTTGCCGGGAGCGTAACAGGCAGGCCGATTCATGATCAAGAGTTCCGGTTGAGTTAGTCTGAGCCGAAACGCAACCGCTTGACAGTAATCGGTACGTTCGACACTCCTTTGGTTCAGCCGAACACAGCCTGTGGTTCCCAGCGCCCGCTGGAGGTGACCCGCGACGCCGCCCGCTAGTCAGGAGATGGGCCGTGCGCGAATGCGATAGCCGTCATCCCCTCGCCCACCAGGCCCTCGGTGGAACGGTCGGCCTGAGCGCGCACCACGATCCGGACCCGGTCCGCCAGGAAGAGATCGTGCGACAGCTCAAACGGCACGTTGCCCACGTCGACGGTGCGCCGCTCGACGTAGACGAGCGGCGCAGAGCGGCGCACCCCGAGCACCCGGGCTGCGTTCTCTGACGCGCCGACGACCTCGATCCGTTCCACTGCCTCACCGGGAATGAGGTCGTACTCCGTCTGCAGCATCGGGTAGAGCAATCCGCCGAGCGGCTTGTCCAGCAGGCCGGGAAAGCGCTCTGCGGGCAGGTAGGCCTGCTCGAGCGAGATCGGCTCCCCGTCGGCCAAGCGGGTCCGGACGATCTCGAACACCACGGCTCCCGGCGCTAGCGCGAGTGCCTCCGCGGTCTCGTCGTTGGCCTCCACCGTCCGCGTGGACAGGACGCGAGCCCCCGCCTGGAAGCCCTGGCGCCTGAGGTAGGCGGGCAGCCCGGCCACGGCGGTCAGGTCACGGTCGATGCGCCGCTTAGCGACAAAGGTGCCGCCCGCCCGGCCGGTAACGCGGCGCACTGCCCCCGACGACTCGAGTTCCGCCAGCGCGGCCCGCAACGTGGAGCGGCTCACCTGATACTGCTTGGCCAGGTCACGCTCGCTACCCAGACGCTCGCCTCGTTGCAAGACGCCCGAGGCGATCTCGTCGAGGATGCGCAGGCGGATCTCCTCCGCCGCCGGACCGAGCGCCTGGTAGCCCGCTGGCGGACTGTGGTCTCCCCGAGTCACTGCTTCCTCTGGTCGAAATGGTCTGCTGTCGGCACGAGGCGATGGTACGTCCCGTGTAGTCCGGAGGCGAACCAGGCGGCGGTAGCCGCGCCGCTTCAGCCCCCGGCCGGTGCCTCGACGGCCGCCTCCTGATCCGGCAGGCCGCTTACGGCCAGGTCGCTGGATCGCGCGAGGCGGCCGTGCACCCGCGCGGCGTAATAGGCGATGCCGATCACGAGCGGGATGCCGACGAGCCAGTAGGAGACGCGGATGTCAAGTTTCCAGACGGGGTTGGTCGCCGCCCGGGGCCACACGAGGTCGACCAGCGTCGCGGCCGCCGCCAGTAGGGCCAGGATGTTGACCGGAATTCCCCAGCGGCCGAGCTTGAAGGGCGCCGGCGTCTTGGGCCATCCCCGCAGCCGTGCGTAGAGCGTGATCCCGAGTACCAGGACGTAGGGCACGTAGATCGCGGCGATAGCGCCGGTGACCAGAACGGTGAGGTTCTGCGTGATGATGATGAGCGGCAGCGACGTCAGCACGCCGATCACGATCGCGGCTACCCACGGCTCGCCGTTCGGCCGCGTCCGGGACAGCGCGCCAGAGAACGGCAGCATCCCGGCCCGGGCCATGCCGAAGATGTGCCGGCACATGGCCGTGAACAGCGTATTGATCGCCATGAAGAGGGTCCAGGCGATGACGACCAGGAAGACCTTGGCCACCGCTCCGTTCAGGGAGTTGCTGATGATGTCCTGTACCGGGGTGGCGCTCTTCATCAACGCGCCCAGGTTCGGTATGGAGAGCAGGAAGAAGAACAGGAAGACCGTTCCGGCGAGAACTGACATGCCGAGCGCGCCGAGGATCGCCCGAGGAGCCTGGCGCTGGGCGTGAATGGTCTCCTCCCCGAGCGTGCCGGCCGTCTCGAAGGTGAACAGAGCCCACAGCCCGACGAATATCCCTCCGCCGACGAAGCCGGGCAGCCAGGCCGTGAACGTGGAACCCGTTCCGGCCGAGCTGAACAGCACCGTCGGGGCGTGGTGCGGGCCGAACGCGAACACGAGTACCGAGAGCACGAACAGCACGAACAGCTCGGCCGCCACGCCCACGACCGTCAGGCGGCCGAGTACATCGATCCCGAGGAGGTTCAGCAGCAGCGCCACGAGAATGAAGCCGACGGAGATCTCGACGATGACCAGGTGGGTGGTGGTAATGCCGAACAGCGGGCCGAGGATCGCGGGCATCACGATGGTGTAGGCGGGCAGCAGCGACAGCAGGGCGCCCAGGTACAGCCACCCCACCCACCAGCCGGCTCGCCGCCCGGCGAGCTGCAGGGGCCAGTGGTAGACCGCGGCGGCGAACGGGTAGTGAGAGGCTAGCTCCGCGTAGTTCAGGCAGGCCAGGAGCAGCGAAGCCCCGACGATGAGCCAGCCCCAGAAGAAGGCGGGCCCGGAAGACTCGAGCGCGAACGCGAAGAGGCTGAATATCCCGGCGGTGATGCCCGCGCACGCGTAGGTGATCGCCCCGTTCGTAAGGCCCGTGATAGCCCGCTTCAGGCCCCTGGTGGAAGTCCCCGCCGATCCGGACGCTGACCCGCCTAGGGCCGCCTTTTCTGTAGTCATCTCGCTTCCTCTCCCAGCTCGATGCTGGTCGGCATGGACAGAACTGCGCTCTGGCCGCCGTCGACGGGGAGCACGGCGCCGGTGACATAGCTGGACTGTTCGCGCAGTAGCCAGGCCACGGCGTTGCCGACATCCGCCGGCTCGCCGACGCGCCCGACCGGGTTGAACCGCACGCGGCCGCTGAGGACGTCCTCGGACAGGAACGGCGCCGACATCGGCGACCGCACCCACCCGGGTGCCACTACGTTCACGGTGATCCCGTATTCGGCCAGGTCGCAGGCCATACCACGGGCCAGTAGGTGGAGGCCGGCCTTGCTCGCGGAGTAGTCAGCAGACTCGGGCTCCGCGGCCAGGCCGTTGATCGAGCTGATGAACACGATGCGTCCCGGTCGGCCCGCCCGGACCATGGCGGCCGCTGCCGCCTGGCCGCACAAGAACGCACCCTTGAGGTTGATCGCGAGGGTGCGGTCCCATTGCTCCTCGCTTATCTCCAGGAACGGACGGTACGTGACCACGCCGTGCGCGCAGACCAGCGCATAAAGTCCCTCATGCGATAGGAGCACCTCGTCGAACAGCGTGGCTACCTGGCCGGAGTCCGATACGTCACACTGCACGGCCGTCACTTCGCCCAGCGGGGCGAGCTCCTCGCATGCCTCGTCGAGGTCGCTGCGGGTCCGCGACGCGATCACCACGGCCGCGCCCTCGCCGAGCAGCGTGCGTGCGATGCCGCGCCCGATTCCGCGAGCACCCCCGGTGACAACCGCGAGAGCTCCGGCCAAGGAGTCCAGCAACATCCTTCGCACTTCCTCAGTCCGCCAACGTCAGAGCATCCGCGACCAGAACTCCGTTCTGGCCATTAAATGGTCTGGTTGGATCGAGTGCGTCTGGCATACCATGCGGTCGCTGGGAAGGTCAAGGTCCTGACCGCCTTTCCAGGCCGAATAAGCTCGATCTGCCAGTTACTGCGAGCGAAGCCCTTGCTCTATCCGACGCTTTTGGCATAGTACTGGTCTGGATGAACGAGCGAGATAACCTAGCAGACCAAGTAACGCCACAGATGGCAGGCTTCCCGGCCGCGGCGAGCATCGTGATCGTCGGCGGTGGCATCGCCGGCTGTGCGCTGGCGTACCAGCTGGCCGAACTCGGCGCCACCGGCGTCCTGGTGCTGGAGCAGAATCAGCTGGGCTCAGGTACCACGTGGCACGCGGCCGGAGCCGTCGGGCGGATGCGCGTGTCGGCCAGCCTCGCGCGCATAAACGATCGCAGCGCTGCGCTTTACGCGCGGGTGGCGCGCGAGAGCGGCCTGCCTACCGGCTGGCAGGAAGCCGGCAGCCTCACCGTGGCGCGAGGCCACGAGCGCATGGTGCAGTTGCGCCGGGCCGGGTCGCTCGCGCGGCGCTTCGGCGTGGAAGTCCAGGAGATTGACGGCGCGCAGGCCCGCGAGCGCTGGCCGCTGGCGCAGCTGGACGACATCGTCGGCGGCGTCTGGCTGCCCGGTGACGGGATCGTCGAGCCGCTGAGCCTCGTCCGCGCCATAGCGAGCGAGGCCGGCCGGCGCGGGGTGCAGATCATCGAGGGTGTCCGCGTCACGGAACTGCTCCAGCGCGCTGGGCATATCCGCGGTGTCGCCACCACTGCTGGCCCGATCGATGCGGGTACCGTGGTCCTCTGCGGCGGCATGTGGACCGCGCAACTCGCCCGGGCCGCCGGCGTCAGCATCCCCCTGCACCCGGTGGAGCATCACTACGTGCTGTCCAACCCGGTCGGCGAGGATATAACAGGGCTGCCGGTGGTGCGCGATCCCGACGGGAGCATCTACTTCCGGGGCAAGGGGTCTGCGCTGATGCTCGGGTCATTCCAGAAGGCCAGCAAGCCGTGGTTGGTGGATCGCGTCCCTGACGACTACGCCTTCAGCCTGCTCGAGCCTGACTGGCAGCATTTCGAGGCGCCGCTGAAGGAGGGGCTGCGCCGCCTGCCGCTGCTGGAGTCAGCCGGAATCGCCAAGTTCGTCAACGGCCCGGAAAGCTTCACGCCGGACGGTAATCCCCTCGTAGGCGAGGTGCCGGAGATCCGCCGCCTGTACGTGGACGCCGGCTTCAACTCGTCAGGCCTGGCTTACAGCGGCGGGGTCGGCGAGGCGCTCGCCCAGTGGATCGTCGCAGACGAGCCGCCGAGCGATCTGTGGGCGATCGACATCCGCCGGTTCCGCCCCGAGCAGGGCAGGAGGTCCTACCTGCGGGAACGCTCCGCTGAGGTGCTCGGGACCCACATGCAGATGGCATACCCCAACCTGGAGTTCCGGCAAGGCCGGGACCTCCTGCGAAGCCCGCTGCACGACCGGCTCGCCTCCGCTGGCGCGTGCTTCGGCGAGAAGGCAGGCGTCGAGCGCCCCACCTGGTTCGCGGGACGAGGCGAGGCGCCCGTCACCGAGTACTCGTTCGGGCGCCAGAACTGGTTTGAGCGCTCTCGCGCCGAGCACCTGGCCGCGCGTAACGACGTCGCGGTGTTCGACCAGAGCGGGTTCACCAAACTGGAGATCAACGGCGCTGACGCCCTGGCGTTCCTGCAGCGCATGTGTGCCGGCGACGTCGACGTCGAGGCTGGCCGGATCGTCTATACGGCGATGCTGACCTCGCGCGGGACGTTCGCCAGCGACCTGACCGTCATTCGTACCGGGCCGACGGCGTTCATGGTAATCACCGGGACGGCGCAGGCAGTATCCGACGGCGCCTGGCTGCACCGGCACATCCGCGCGGACGAGGACGTCCGTATCGAGGATCGTTCGGCCGACTTGGCCGTGCTCGGCGTGATGGGCCCCCGATCACGTGACCTGCTGAGCCCCCTGTGCGATGCCGACCTGTCGCATGCGGCGTTTCCGTTCGCGACGTCGCGTGAGCTCGTGATCGCCGCGGTCCCTTGCCGTGCGGTACGCATCACCTACGTCGGAGAGCTCGGTTGGGAGATCTATGCGCCGGCCGGTGATGCTGGCGCTCTCTACGACGCGATCTGGCGCGCCGGTCAGCCCTTCGGCCTGGTCAATGGCGGCCACTACGCGATCAATTCGCTCCGGCTCGAGAAGGGCTATCGCGCCTGGGGCTCTGACCTCTCGATGGATCACACGCCCCTAGAGGCGGGCCTCGGGTTTGCCGTAGCGTGGGGCAAGTCCGCCGCGTTCCTGGGCGGTGCGGCGCTTCGCGCCCAGCGCAGCGGGCCACCGCCGGCCAAGCGGATGCTGTCTTTCGTCCTCGAGGATCCCGAACCAGTCCTGTGGGGGGGCGAGCTGATCTTCCGTGATCGGGAGTGCGTTGGATACACCACCTCCGGCGCCTACGGGCATTCGCTCGGGGCATCTGTCGCGCTCGGGTACGTGCGCCTGGCGGGCCAGCCAGCCAACCGCGCGGAACTGGAATCCGGCCGCTACGAGATCGACGTGGCCGGTCGGCGGTTCGCGGCACATGCGTCTGTGGCGCCGCCCTTCGATCCCGCGCGGAAGCGGATTCTCGTCTGAGGCGGGCAGGTGAGGCAGGCGGGTGAGGCACTAATGGCAGGGATCATCTCGCGGGAGCCGCCGTGATCCGCCCCGGCAGCGTGACCAGCAGGCTCGATGGGGGCGGGATCACGGACATGGCCGCGCTCGCCCGCCGGGCCGCCGAGCGGTACGGCATATCGCCGGACTGCCGCCTACACCTGTACCCGCTCACGGAGAACTGGACTTACCGGATCGAGCCGCTATCCGGTGACCCGGTGGTGCTCCGCATGTACCGCCCGGGCGGCCGATCGGCGGTTGAGATCCACTCGGAGCTCGCGTGGATGTCGGCCATCCGGGCTGACGAGCAGGAACAACTGCTGCCGAGCGTCATCGCGACGCTCGACGGCTGCGAGCTACTGGAGATCGCGCGCGATCCGCCGCTGGAACGGTGCTTTTGCGTCGCGTTCAGCTGTGTCGCCGGCAGCGAGCCCGCCGCTGACGAACTCGCGCCGTGGTTTCCCCGGCTGGGGGCCCTCACGGCCCGGCTGCATCGGCAGGCTCGCGCCTGGACGCCGCCGCCGTGGTTCGAGCGCCCGCGCTGGGATGTCAGCACCACGCTCGGGGAGCGCGCGCACTGGGGTCCCTGGCACGCGAGCGTGACCGATGCTGAGGAACGCCGCCAGCTACAGCGCCTCGCCGACGTCGTCACCACCCGCCTGCGTCGCTTTGGCACCGAACCCGCGCGGTTCGGGCTCGTACACGCCGACCTGCGCCTCGCCAACCTGCTCGTCGACGGCGAACGCGTCACCGTGATCGACTTCGACGATTGCGGCTTCAGCTGGTTCCTCTACGACCTCGCCTGCGCACTGACGTTCAACGAGGGGCGTCCCGACGTCGGCGATCTGATCGCCGCGTGGGTCCAGGGGTACCGGCAGGTCGAGCCGCTATCACGCGAGGACGAGGACGAAATCATGACGTTCCTCATGCTGCGGCGGCTGATGCTGAGCGCCTACATCGGCCTGCGACCCGACACGGAGCTGGCCGCAGAACTCCTCCAGACCCGGTTCTCAGCGCAGACCTGCGCGATCGCCGAGCCGTACCTAAGGCGATTCTGATTCATGATCAAGAGTTCCGGTTGAGTTAATCTGGGCGCCACTCAACCTCTTGACAGCAATCGGTACTTTCGGTACTTATTTGGTTTAGCCGAACGGAGCCATGCGGGGTCCCCGTTGCCTGCTGGAGGTGATCGTGGCCGAGGAGCTGATCGCCTTCGCCTCCAAGCAGGACATGCTGGCGAAGTCCAAGCAGTTCTGGAACCCGGACAAGACACAGTTCTGGATCGACTCCGGCGTCCCGCTGGTCATCGACCGGCGGGAGGGCTACTTCATCTACGACGTCGAGGGCAAGCGCCTCATCGACGTACACCTCAACGGCGGCACGTACAACCTGGGCCACCGCAACCCGGAAGTGGTCGCCGCGGTGACCGCGGCCATGCAGCGGTTCGACATCGGCAACCATCACTTCCCCTCGCTGGCCCGCACCGCGCTGGCCGAGGCGCTGGTCGGCACGGCTCCTGAGGGCATCGCCAAGGTGATATACGGCAGCGGCGGCAGCGAGGCGAACGACATCGCGCTGAAGAGCGCGCGGCACGCGACCAAGAAGCGCGGCATCGTATCGGTGATCAAGGCCTATCACGGGCATACCGGGCTGGCCGTGGCGACCGGGGACGAGCGGTTCACCACGCTGTTCCTCGCCGACCGGCCTGACGAGTTCACCCACGTGCCGTTCAACGACCTGGACGCGATGGAGGCGGCGCTGCGGGGCCGCGACGTGGCGGCGGTGATCATGGAGACGATCCCGGCCACTTACGGCTTCCCGCTGCCGGCGCCCGGCTACCTGTCAGAGGTCAAGCGGCTCTGCGAACGCTACGGGGCGCTCTACATCGCCGACGAGGTGCAGACCGGGCTCATGCGCACCGGTGAGCTGTGGGCGATCAGCAAGCACGGCGTCGCGCCGGACATCCTGGTCTCCGGCAAGGGCATATCCGGCGGCATGTACCCGATCAGCGTGGTGCTGGCGACCGAGAACGCCTCGGGCTGGCTGACCGAGGACGGCTTCGGGCACATATCCAGCTTCGGCGGCGCCGAGCTCGGCTGCGTGGCCGCGCTCAAGACCCTCGAGATCACCTGCCAGGCCCGAGGTCAGGTCGATGGTGCACTACATCTCCGACGTATTCACCACGGGGCTTGGGCGTATCCAGGCGCAGTACCCGGACTGGTTCACCGGCATCCGGCAGGACGGGCTGGTCATGGGGCTGGAGTTCGGCCACCCACAGGGCGCCAAGTTCGCCATGAAACGGCTGTACGAGAACGGGGTGTGGGCGATCTTTTCCACCCTCGACCCCAGCGTGCTGCAGTACAAGCCCGGCATCCTGCTCACCCCGGCGCTCTGCGAGGAACTGCTGGAACGGACCGAGGTGGCCATCGGCAAGGCCCGCGACGACGTAGCCGAGAAGCGGCGATGACAACCATGAGGCCGGACGGCTCGAGGGGGTCTGGGGTGAACGATTTCCCCCGAGGAGCGGGGGATCCGGGGGGTCGGCGCCCCGGATCACCGCATTGAGCTGCTCACCGACCCGGCGGGCGTGCCGCGCGCGCGGGCCATGCTGCAGCGCGCCGAGTGGGCCGCGCGCGCGTTCGCCAGGTACGACAAGGGCTCGGTCGACGCGATCGTCCGCGCCGCCGCCGAGGCGGGCGCGGCCAAGGCACGCGAGTACGCCGAGTGGGCGGTACGGGAAACCGGGTTCGGGGTCGTCGACCACAAGGTGCTCAAGAACGTCGCGTGCAGCACCGGGATTGCGGAGCACTACGCGGGCCACGACTACGTGACGCCGAGGCTCGACCCCGAGGCCAAGATCGTCGAGATACCCCGCCCGGCGGGCGTGGTGCTGGCGCTGACCCCGTCGACCAACCCGGTCGCCACCGTGTTCTTCAAGGCCATGCTGGCCCTGATGACCCGGAACGTGGTCGTGCTGAGCCCGCACCCGCTGGCCAAGGAGTGCTGCGCGGACGCCGCCAGGACGCTGGCCGCGGCGGCAGTCGCGGCGGGCGCGCCGGACGGCGTCATCCAGGTGGTCGACGAGCCGTCGGTGCCGCTGATCGACACGCTGATGACGGACGAGCGGACCAGCGTGATCGTCGCCACCGGGGGCGTGCCGGTGGTGCGCGCCGCCTACAGCTCGGGTAACCCGGCCATCGGGGTGGGGCCAGGCAACGTGCCCGTGCTGGTCGACGCCACGGCCGACCTGCCCAAGGCGGCGGCGCGGATCGTGGACAGCAAGAGCTTCGACAACTCCATCCTGTGCACCAACGAGTCGGTGCTGATCGTCGAGGAGCAGGTCGCCACGGCGCTACTGCGGCAGCTGCGGCGGGCCGGGGCCTACCTGCTCGAGCCCGCCGAGCGGGACGCGGTCTCGCGAACGCTGTTCCCCGGCGGCCGGTTCGACATCCGGTTCGTCGGCAAGGACGCGCCGTGGATCGCGGCCCAGGCCGGCGTCCGCGTGCCCGTGAACACGCGCGTCCTCCTCGCGCCGTTCGACCTGGTCGTGCCGGAAGAGCCGCTCGCCCACGAGAAGCTCTGCCCGGTGCTCGGCCTGGTCCGGGTGCCATCCGCCCGGCGCGGCATCGAGGCGGCGCGCGCCGTGCTGCGGCTGTCCGGCCGCGGCCACTCGGCCGCCATCCACAGCCGGGACCCGCGCGTGATCATGGAATATGGCGCCGCAGTCGAGGTCCTCAGGGTCGCGGTCAACGTGGGTAACAGCCTGGGCAGCGCGGGCCTGGAGACCGGCCTGGCCCCGACGATGACGGTCGGCACCGGCTTCTTCGGCCGCTCGTCCATGACCGAGAACCTGAACCCCAGCCACCTGGTGCAGTGGACGCGGCTCGCCTACAACAACGACAGGGCCGAGCCGTTCGGCGACTTCACCGGGCTGATTCCGTGGCAGGCGCCCGCCGGGCCCGTCCCCCCGTACCCGGTGGCCTCCAACCAGCGGGACGGCTACCATCCGGCGGGTGTCGACGGCGGGGGCACAGCCACCACCGCTCGTTCGGCAAAATTTGAATTCCAGCCGGACACGGCCGCCCTGCGAGAAGAGATCCGCCGGCTGATCATCGAAGAGCTCTCCCAGCTAGTGGGCCGGTGACCCGTGGCCGAACTCCGCTCCTTCATCTTCCTGTCCAGGCTCCAGCCGCAGACCATGTGCTACCTGGGCACCTGGATCCGCGGGTCGCTGCCGCGCAGCCACGTCGCCGCCCAGGTCATCGAGGTGGCGCCCGGCCTGGACATCGAGCCGCTCACGGACGTGGCGGTCAAGCACGCGGACGTGCGCGCGGGCATCCTCGTGGTCGAGCGGCAGTTCGGCTACCTGGAGATCCACGGCGGGACCGACGAGGTGCAGGCGGCGGCCTCGGCGGTGCTCGGCGCGCTCGGCGCGACCGCGCGGGACGCCACCAGGCCGCAGATTCTCGCGTCCAAGATCATCACCATGCTCGACCCGCAGCAGGCGTTCCTCGTCAACCGGAACAAGATCGGCTCGATGGCCCTGGCGGGTGAGTCGCTGTTCGTGCTGGAGATGCAGCCGGCCTCGTACGCGATCCTGGCCGCCAACGAGGCCGAGAAGGCGGCCAGGATCAAGCTGGTCGACTACCGGATGATCGGCGCTACCGGGCGGCTGTACCTGTCCGGGTCCGAGGCGGACGTGCGGCAGGCAGCGGACGCGGCGGAAGACGCCCTGCGGAGCCTCGCGTGAGCGAATTCGACGAACTCCGGGCGCTGGTACGCGAGGTCATCCGCGACGTGCTGCCTAACGGCCTGCCGGTAACCGAAACGGTTGACATTTCGACAAACGAGGACCTAGCTGCGTTCGTCGACCGGCTCCTGAATCTGGATCCTGGAGAGCGCGAGGACCTGCAGGCTGGCCGGAAACGGTTCAGGCTCGCCCGGCGAAGCGGCGACACCGCTGGCCATAACGGAACCACCGCGGCCCCGGACGTCGCAGCCCTCCCGATCCGCCCGGCCGCGCCCCAGCCCCCGGCCCCGCCGGCCCCGACCCAGGTCCCACAGGGTCCGGTCCCAGGAGGCGCCCCGGTCCGGCGGGTGGAGAGCGGGGCGGTCACCGAGGCGCTGGTCAAGCAGGCGGCGCGGGCCGGCGAGCGGCTCGTGCTGGGCCGGGGCGCCGTGCTGACCCCGCTGGCCAGGGACCGGGCCCGCGCCAGCGGCGTCGAGATCGTGAAGGAGCGCTGATGCTGACCGCGACCGTGATCGGAAACGTCTGGGCGACGCGCCGCCTGAAGGAACTGCCCAGTGGCGCCTTCCTCGAGGTGGAGGCCGAGGGTACCGGCCAGCGGCTCATCGCCTTCGACGTCCTCGGCAGCGGCGTCGGGGAACGCGTGCTGGTCGCCCAGGGGTCGGTCGCGGCCGCCTGGTTCCCCGGCAAGCCGCCGCCGGTCGACGCGCTGATCATCGGCTCGATCGACCCGGACCCCAAGAATCCCAAGGACCCCTAACGAAACGGAGTTAGTGATGGCTGATAACGCGATCGGATTGATCGAGACCAAAGGGTACGTCGCCGCGCTCGCGGCGGGAGACGCCATGGTCAAGGCGGCGAACGTCACCATCGTCGGCCGTGAGCAGGTCGGCGACGGGCTGGTCGCGGTGACGATCGTCGGGGACGTCGGCGCGGTGAAGGCCGCGACCGAGGCCGGCGCCGAGACCGCCACGAGCGTCGGCGAGCTGATCTCGGTCCACGTGATACCGCGCCCGCACCCCGAGCTGGCCAGGCACTTCAAGATCAGCGGTGACTGAAGGCTCAGCTCCCGGGGGCCACGGCCAAACCGGTTCCCCTGAGCTGCGTGTCTACCTCCTGGTGCGGGACCTGCAGCCGCAGTTCGCCGCGTACCTGGGCACGCCGACCCGCGCCCGCGGCTATCCACCGTTCGCCGGGCAGCACGCCCTCATCGTCGAGGTAGCGCCCGCGCTCGCGATCGAGCGGGTCACCGACCTGGCGCTGCGCGCCGTCCCCGCCGTCGAGCCCGGTATCTTGTTCGTGGAGCGGCAGTTCGGGGTGCTCGAGGTGCACGGGCCCGACCTGGACGACGTGCGCCGGGCCGGGCACGCCATCCTCGACGGTCTCGGCGCCGACGAGAAGGACCAGCTCAAGCCCCGGATCCTGTTCTCCGACGTCATCGAGGACGTGACGGACGCGCACGCGATCATCATCAACAGGAACCGGGCCGGGTCCATGATCATCCCCGGCGAGACCCTCGGCGTCAGCGAGGTCACGCCCGCCCTGTTCGCCGCGGTCGCCGCCAACGAGGCCGAACGCGCCGCGCCCGGCGTGACGCTGGTGGACGTGTCGATGATCGGGGTGGCGGGGCGGATCTACCTCAGCGGGCCCACGCCGGACGTGCGGCGCGCGCAGCAGGAGATCACCGAGGTGCTCTCCGCGGTGGCCGGGCGGGAGCACGGGGGGTGATTATGGACGCGCCCGATCTGCCGTCCGCCGGACCCGATTCGGCGCCGGGCGGGCACGACCTGTCGGCGGGCGGGGATGTCATGGACCGGGTGACCGAATGCGCCGTCCAGGCGCTCCAGGCGTACGGCTGCCACCCCGCCACCACGGTCGGGCTGCTCAACGTCTCGGAGAACGCCACCTTCTTCGTGGAAGACCCCGAGGCCGGACCCTCCGTGCTGCGCGTGCACCGGCTCGGGTACCACACCGAGCAGGAGATCGCCTCCGAACTGGCCTGGATGGACGCCCTGCGCGCCGAGGCCGGGGTGCGCACGCCCAGGGTCCTGCCGGCCCTCGACGGGCGGCGGGTGGTGACCGTGGCCGAGCGCGGCGGTACGGCCGTGCGGCACTGCGTCCGCTTCGAGTTCCTGCCCGGCACCGAGCCGGGCGCCGAGCCCGGCGACGCCGGCCTGACCGCCAGCCACTTCGAAGAGCTCGGCGAGATCACCGCGCGGATGCACCATCACGCCCGGGGCTGGCGCAGGCCGGACTGGTTCACGCGGTTCCACTGGGACTACGCGGCGGCGTTCGGCCGCACCCCGCGCTGGGGCCGCTGGCAGGACGGCATCGGCGTCGGGACATCCGAGCGAGAGGTGCTCACCCGCCTGGACGACATGCTCAGGACGCGGCTGCAGGCGTTCGGCATGGGCCCCGGGCGCTACGGCCTGGTGCACGCCGACACCCGGCTGGCCAACCTGCTCGTGCACGACGGATCGGTCAGCGTGATCGACTTCGACGACTCGGGGTTCAGCTGGTACCTGTACGACCTGGGCACTTCGGTGAGCTTCTTCGAACACGAACCCGAGGTACCGGGCCTGGTGGACAGCTGGCTGGAAGGCTACCGCCGGGCCGGCGTGCTGTCCGCCGAGGATCAGGCCGAAATCTGGACGTTCATCATGTTCCGCCGGCTGCTCCTGCTCGCCTGGATCGGCTCGCACCAGGGCGTCGACATCGCCGCTGAACTGGGCGCCGGGTACACCCAAGGCAGCTGCGACCTGGCCGAGTCGTACCTAAGCACCCACTGAGAGGACGCGCATGTTCACATCGATCGCAGGCCGGGCCGTCGTGGTCACCGGGGGCACCCGGGGCATCGGCAAGGGGATCGCCAGCGTGTTCGCCCGCAACGGCGCGCGGGTCCTGATCACCGGGCGGGACGACGAGATCGGCCGGAGGGCCGCCGACGAGCTGCCCGGGGAGGTCTCGTTCCTGGAGGCCGACACGGCCCTGCGGGAAGACTGCCGCCGCATGGCCGCCATCGCGGAGGAGCGCCTCGGCGGCGTCGACGTGCTGTGCGCCAACGCCGGGATCTTCCCCGACAGCAGGCTGGAAGACATGTCCGAGGAGGACCTGGACGCGGTGCTGGCCGTCAACCTCAAGGGCACGATCCTGGCCGTCCAGGCCTGCCTGCCCGCCCTGCGGCGCTCGGGGCGCGGCCGGGTCATCCTCACCTCCTCGATCACCGGGCCGATCACCGGCTTCCCCGGCTGGACGGCCTACGGCGCGAGCAAGGCCGGCCAGCTCGGGTTCATGCGGACCGCCGCGATCGAGCTGGCCTCCAGCGCGATTACGGTCAACGCCATCCTGCCGGGCAACATCGCCACCGAGGGCCTGGCCAGCCTCGGCCCTGAGTACGCGGCCGGGATGACCGCGGCGATCCCGCTGAACCGGCTGGGCAGCGTCGACGACATCGGGTACGCCGCGTTGTTCTTCGCCACCGACGAGGCCGCCTACATCTCCGGGCAGACGATCGTGGTGGACGGCGGCCAGGTGCTGCCCGAGTCTCCCGAGGCGATGGCAGCGGCGGGCTGATGAGCGCGGATCCCTTGGCCGCCGGGCCGATCGGCAGCGGCCGGACGCCCGAGGAGGTCCGCCGCGCTCTGGCCGGCCGGATCGGCAGCGGGCAGCTGCACCCCGGCCAGCGGCTGGGAGCCGAGCGAGCTCTCGCCGCCGAACTCGGCGTCAGCCGCGCCACCCTCAGGCAGGCGCTCGCGGTCCTGGAGGAAGGCGGCGTGGTCCGCCGGGTGCCCGGCCGCGGCGGCGGCACGTTCGTGGCCAAGGGCAAGATCGAGCGGGACCTGTCCCGCATCGTCGGCGTGCCCGCGCTGCTGCGCAGTCAGGGCGTGGTCGCCGGGACCAGGGTCCTCAGCGCGCGGCTGACCGCCGCCGACGACGTGACCGCGCAGGCGCTGCGCGTCCGCCCCGGCGACCTGGTAGTCGACCTGGTCCGGATCAGGCTCGCCGACGGCAGCCCGTTCTCGCTCGAGCGCGCGAAGCTGCCCGCCAAGCGCTTCCCGGGGCTGCTCGAGCTGCCGCTGGGCGGTTCGGTCTACGAGCTGATCGAGGAGCACTTCGGCACCACGCCGGGCGAGGCCGTGGAGCGGATCGAGGTAGCCCTCGCCTCGCCAGACGAGGCGGCCATCCTCGATATCGAGCCAGGGGCCCCGCTGATGGCCATCACCAGGACCACCACCGACGGCGACGGCGAGCCGATCGAGTTCTCCCGCGACCTGTTCCGCGCCGACCGCACCCGCATCGTGGTCCGCACCGAGGGCGGCGCGCGCGCCGTCCCCGGCCGCGCCCAGGTCGTCGAGCTCAGAGCGCAGGGGTCCCAATGACCACATCACCGCGACCCGTGGGCCGGATCAGGTTCATGGACCAGCAGCGGGTCAACCTGGACGGCTTCGCGGTCGAGAACCCCGAGCTCGGGCTGACGGCGATGCGCTCCCCGCACGACCCAGACCCCGGCCTGGTCGTCAAGGACGGCCGGGTGGTGGAGCTGGACGGCGTGCCCGAGGCCGAGTTCGACTCGATCGACACCTACATCGCCCGGCACGGCCTGGACCTGGCCGTCGCGGACGAGGTCATGAGCCTGACCGACGTCGCGTTCGCCAGGCTCCTGGTCGACCCGGCGGTCCCGCGGGCCGAGATCATCAGGCTCAGCGCGGGCGCCACCCCGGCGAAGCTCGCCCGCGTCCTGGCCCTGCTCCGCCCGCCCGAGCTGGGCCTGGCCATGACCAAACTCCGCGCCCGCCGCACCCCCAGCAACCAGGCGCACGTCACCAACCGGCTGGACGACCCGCTGCTGCTGGCGGCGGACGCGGCGACGGCGGCGGCGTTCGGCTTCCGCGAGATCGAGACCACCGTGCCCGTGCTCGCCGACGCGCCGAGCAACGCGGTGGCCTGCCTGATCGGGGCGGCGTTCGGCGCCGACGGCGTGCTCATCCAGTGCTCGGTCGAGGAGGCCCTGGAACTGGAGCTCGGCATGCGCGGCCTCACGTCTTACGCGGAGACCATCTCGCTGTACGGGACCGAGCAGGTGTTCACCGACGGCGACGACACGCCGTGGTCCAAGGCGTTCCTGACCTCCGCGTACGCCTCGCGCGGCATGAAGATGCGGGTCTCCTCCGGCGCGGGCGCCGAGGTCCTGATGGCGGGCGCCCGCGGCCAGTCCATGCTCTACCTGGAGGCGCGCTGCGTCGCCCTGGCCCGCGCGATCGGCGCCCAGGGCGTGCAGAACGGCGGCATCGACGGCGCCAGCGTCGCCGCCGCGGTGCCGTCCGGGCTGCGCGAGCTGATGTCCGAGAACGTCATGGTGATGATGCGCAACCTGGAGTCCTGCTCGGGCAACGACGCGCTGATGAGCGAGTCGGACATGCGCCGGACCTCCCGCACGCTGCCGATCGTCCTGGCCGGCTCGGACTTCGCGTTCAGCGGGTTCGGCTCGATCCAGCGCTACGACAACATGTTCGGCCCGAGCAACTTCAACGCCGAGGACATCGACGACTTCCTGGCCATGCAGCGGGACTGGGGCATCGACGGGGGCCTGCGGACCGTCGCGCCGGCCCGGATCGGCGAGCTGCGCCGCGAGGCCGCCCAGGCCTGCCGCGCCGTGTACGCCCACCTGGGCCTGGCCGACTTCAGCGACGAGCACGTGGACCTCGCCGTGGACGCGGCCGGGTCCAAGGACCTCGGCGAGACCGACACGCTCGCCGTCCTGTCCGCGGCCCACGCCATCCGCCAGCGCGGGCTGACGGTGGTGGACATCGTGGCGGCTCTCGACGAATGCGGCTATGTCGATATGGCCGAACGAACGATGGCCTTCGTCCGCGCCCGACTGACGGGCGACTATCTGCAGACGTCCGCGATCTTCGACGAGCAGCTCAAGGTCCTCTCCCTGGTCACCGACCCCAACGACTACGCGGGTCCCGGCACCGGGTACGAGCCCTCACCGGAACGCCAGCGCGAGATCGACGCGATCCGGCAGGCCCGGAGCGTGGATGACCTGCGCGCGGTGCAGGCGCGCTCCGCCGTCGCGATGCTCGCCGCGGTCGGCCCGGCCCGGCCCGGCCAGGGCCCGCGCGACGTGGTGATCGGCGTCTCGCCCGCCGTCGGGCGCGACGTCTGGCGGTGCCTGTCCGGGCTGGCCGTGACCGACGTGCTCCGCGAGATGCTGGCCGGTCTGGAGGAGGAGGGCTGCACCGGGCGCATCGTCCGGTTCAACGACTCCGTCGACCTGGGCCGGATCGGCCTGGCCGCGGCCCGGCTGGCCGGGTCGGGCATCGGCATCGGCCTGCAGGGCAAGGGCACCGCGCTGATCCACCGCCGCGACCTGGCCCCGCTGGCCAACCTGGAGCTCTACTCGGTCGCCCCGTCGGTCACGCCCGAGCTGTACCGGCTGCTCGGCGCCAACGCCGCCCGGCACGCCAAGGGCAGCACCCCCGACCCGGCCAGGAACCCGTACTCGGACGAGGCCATCGAGGCCCGCTACCACACCACGGTCATCGCCCTGATGGAACTGGAGCGCCGCCGCATGGACGCCGCCGCGCCGCCGGAAGAGCTGTCACTGGAGGGACTGCGGTGACCGAGATCCGGGGCCTGTCAGGGAAGCCGGTAGCCGATCTGACCCTCGAGGCCGTGCGGGCCGGCGAGGTCAGCCTGGCCGACCTGCGGATCCACCCGGAAACCCTGGAGCGCCAGGCGGTGGTGGCCGAGCAGCACGGGAACCCGCAACTGGCGGACAACCTGCGCCGCGCCGCGGAGCTGACCCGGCTGCCCGACGACGATGTGCTCGGCATCTACGAGGCGCTCCGCCCGGGGCGGTCCACCGCCGCGGAGCTGACCGTGCTGTCCGAGTCCCTGGCCGACCGAGGCCTGCCGCGCTGCGCAGCGCTGGTGGCCGAGGCCGCCGAGGTCTACGCCCGCCGTGGGCTCACGGCGTAAGGCGGGCCCGGCCCGGTGAATCCAGCATGGCGGCAGCCTGGGCCTTCCTCACGCGCCTTCCCTGATCCCTCATTCGTCTCGCCATCCTCATCCGCCCCTGTCCGATCAGGGACAGGGAACGTCCGATCAGGGGCAGGGAACGTCCGATCAGGGACAGGGAACGTCCGGGATTTTTTGCGGGAGGATTCGGGCTTGCGGGAGGATCCGGGGGACTATAGTGCACCAAATCCTCCCGAAAACCCGGATCCTCCCCGATCTTGCCGGGGCCGGGCGCTCCATCATTCGCACCGGCCACACTGCCCCCTCGCGAGTCGCGCCTGCAGGAGAACGCTCACTGAGGGGCCAGCCCGGTGTCGGTGATCGCCGGGGTCGACGTCGGGAACGCCACCACCGAGGTCGTGCTGGTGTCGGGCGGCACGATCCTCGCCGCCGGGCGGGTGCCGACCCGAGGCCGCAAGGGGTCGCCTGACTCGCTGCGCGGCGCCGCCGCGCTGCTCCGTCGGGTCGAGCGCCAGGCCGGGTGCCCTGTCGACGAGGCCAGGATCGCCCCGTTGCGGGCGGTCGACACCTCGGTGGTCACGGTCCTCGACGCCGTTGTGCCCCGCGGCCGCCTGCGCGTACTGGCCGCAGGCGTGTCCACCCCCGGCGGCGCTGGCGCCTGCGTCGGTCCGCCCCTGCTGCTGTCCGGCCCGGTCGGTCCGCCCAGTCCGCCCCCGGCGCTTGCCGGGCCGTGGCTGGTGGCCGTGGTCCCGGTCGGCCTGCGCTACGACGAGGCCGCGGCCCGGCTAAGGGACCTGCTCGCCACCGGGACGCCGATCGGTGCCGTCCTGGTGGCCAGCGACGAGGGGGTCTTGGTGGCCAACCGACTGCCGTCCGACCTGCCGGTGATCGACCAGGTCGACGCGGCTGCCGCAGCCGCCTGCGCACTGCTCGCCGTGGAGGTGCAGGCACCCGGGCACACGCTGAGGCTGCTGGCCGACCCGGTTGCGCTGGGCGCCCAGCTTGGCCTCGGGGAGCACGAGGACGGGGATGCCGCCGCGCTGTCCCGTGCGCTGGCCGACCACTCCAACGCGGTCGTGGGCCTGCTCTCCAAGGCCCCCGCCGAGACGGGAGCAGGCGCAGATGAGCCCTGGCTCCTGACGGCGGACGCCCGGCGGGTCCCGCTGCGCACCGCGTGCGCGAGTCTGGCGGACTGGCCGGTCGGTACGGTGCGGGTCCTCGGTACCGCTTCCGGCGAATCCGAGGTGGACGACCTGTTCGCCGTAGACCTGGCCGCTGCGGCCGAGGCCGCCACCGCACGGCAGGGCAGCACGGGCCGGGCGGTACTGGTCGCCGCCCTCGGGCGAGCCCCGGGCCCGGGCGCCGCCTCGCCCGCCGCCTTGCTCAGCGAGTTCGCCGGCGTCCCGGTGACCAGCCCGCTGACCGAACCGGCCGCGGCGCGGGCGGGAGCGCTCACCACCCCGGGGGCGCGATCCGGCGCGGTGGTCGTGGACCTCGGCGCCGGCACGATCGACGTTATCGGGCCCGCAGCCGACGTCGTCGCCGCCGGGGCGGGCGAACTCCTGACCGCCGCGGTGGCCGAAACGCTGGGCATTCCCAGGGCCGCCGCCGACTGGGTCAAGCGCGGCCCGTGCCTGCGGGTCGACGGCGGGCAGCGGTTCGAGGCCGAGGACGGCAGCCGGGGATTCCTGCCCGCCAGCGCCCCGGCGTCGGCGGTCGGCATGCTGGTGGTCGACGGGCCGGGCGGCCTGCTGCCGTTCGACCGCCGCCACGGCCCCGGTGAGTGGCGGGCCATCCGGCTGCGCCTCAAGCAGGCCGTCCTGGCCAGAAACTTCCAGCGCGCGGTGCGGACGCTCGGGGCCGAGGCCAGCCAGGTCCTGATCGTGGGCGGCCCGGCCGGTGACGAGGAACTGCTCGGCGTACTGGCCCGCTCGCTGCCCGACGGCACGGCCGTCGGCCGCGGCGACGTCGGGGGCACCTGCCAGGGGGAACCGCTCGGCCACCGCTACGCGGTCGCGCTCGGCTTGGCCCTCGCCGGACCGTAACGTTCCCGGAACGCCCCGAGCGTAGCGTGGTCCCCATGGGGAGGAGCGCCGGACGGCGTCCGCGTGTCGTCACGCCTGCCGCGGCGCTGGTCGTGGGCGCCCTCATCGTGTTGATGCTGGCGTGCGTGGCAGTGATCCAGTCTGCGGCGCACCTGACCAAGCTCTCCGGCCTCGGACTGGTCGCACTGTCCTGCGTTCGGCCTGGTGGGCGTGGTCAGTGGCCTGGCACAGCCGACGCAACCCCATGGGCTGGGTCCTGCTGGGGTCACGTTCTTCTTGCTCCTGAGGCGCTGGGCACGGTTACGCGTACTCGATGACGCGTGCCCGGGGCAGCTGCCGCAATCGGTTGGCTGGCCGAGCTGCTGGCCCGTCGTGGGCCCCGGCCATCGTGCTGGCCGGCACGCCTCATGCTCTTCACCGACGGGCGGACCTGGCCAGGTGGTGGAAGGCGATCTGTGGGCCTACCTGGGTCTCGGCGCTCTGGGTGCGGTGACGCGTCGCCTGTCTCACGCGCGCGGTATCAGTCGATCTGGCCAGCACGACTCGCGCGGCGGACTCAGCCGCCGGACAACCCGGCCGGATCCACCGCCTGGTGGGGCGCGGTGCAGGGGCTGCTTGCCCGCGTCGCCGTTACTGGCTGGTCGTGGCTCGCGGAGGTGCTGAGCTCCGCGTTCTCAGGCGACGCCGCCTGCAGCTGAACTGGCCACTCGTGGGCGCGACGCGTTCCACTGGTTCCACCAGCCGTCCGCGCTGGCCGAACTCGCGCGCGTCCTGCGCGGCGGCGCCACCCTGGTCGTCTACAGCGATTACCTCCCGGCCAGCTGGCCGGGCAGCCGGCTTTCACGACCTCGGCTGGCCGAGCTCCTACGTGCCGCGACTACCCGTCGCCGAATCGCCACGCCCCGTTCGATCCGGAGGCTGCCCAGACCGCCGGGTTCGGCCAGTTCAACTTCGGTGAGAGCGAGTACGCGGTCCCGCTCACTCAGGCCGCCCTCGCTGACTACCTGATCAGTCAGAGCAACGCGGAAGCCGCGATCGCATCCGGCCAGGTCAGCGCCGAGGAACTGCGCGAGCAGATCATCGCAGAGACCGCCGGGTTCTTCGCCCCGGATGAGGCCGCCGAGGTCATCTTCGGCATGCGCGTCTGGACCGCCGTTCGCCAAGCCTAGGAATTCTCGAGGACTGGACCTGGCCCGAAGCGTCCCCTCAGGAACTGCGGTCTACGAGCCAGCCGTGCACATCCTCGATGTGACCTTCGCGGACGGCGTGGCCCTCATCGTCGAAGAACCAGGTTTCGACGCCGGGAATACGCGAGGCCAGCCACTGACCATGTCCGAACGGCACAGCCCGGTCCTGGACGCCGTGCAGCAACAGCACTGGGACTGATATCTGGGTCACGTCGAAACCCCACGGGGTGAGCTGCGCGACGCAGTCGTCCCACGATCCCTCGATCCCCGGGGCCAGGGCCAGTTGCATGGAGACCGCCTCGTCGGTGGCCAACTCCAGGTCGACACCGGGCATGAACGTCTGCATGTACTGGGCTACCTCGGCCGGTGAGGCCGCGACTATCTTTTCGCGCTCCTCCTCGAAATACGCGCGTGCCTCGGCCCGGTCTTCCAGGGTCAACCGGACCTCGTCGATGGCTGCCTCACTGAAGCCGGCCAGCCAGTCCAGCCCCTCAGCGTCGTAGGGGGCGGGCGAAGCCAGCGACGCCACCGCCGAGACCAGGTCGGGCAGGAGCGCGGCGCAGGCCAGTACGTGGGGGCCGCCGCCCGAAATGCCCCACATCGGCAGTCTGTCGATACCGAGGGCCTCGCAGATCACCTGGACATCACCGGCGCAATCAGCCATGGAACGTCCGGGCTGAGGCGTCGAGCCGCCGTAACCCGGCCGGTCGTAGCTGATCAGCCGGAGCCCCCGGCTTTCCGCGTCGGCCAATGTGCGGCGACCGTAGACCCGGCGACCTCCCGGCGTGCCCATATGGACCATAACCGGGCGGCCATCCCGATCCCCGGCATCCTCGACCGCCAGCGTCCGGCCGTCTGGTGTCTGTACGAACCACTCCATAGGCGCACCTCCATGATCAGACCAGCATCGCCAAGGCCAGGGCTCAGGTTATCCGGACCCGCGCCATCGTCACTTGACCCGTCCCGCCCGCCGTCGCCAAGGCTGTCTCGGTCACCGTCGCCCCACTCACTCCGCCTCGGCCGCCGTCGCCCCACTCACTCCGCCTCGGCCGCCGTCGCCCCACTCACTCCGCCTCGCCCGCCGTCGCCCCGACTCACCCCGTCCCCTCCCCGCCGGCGCTGTTTCTATCTGTAATCAAGCGGGTACTTTCCGATTGCCTGATGGGGACTCAGGAGAATTTCGTGACGCACGCGGCGCGAGTGATCTGCGCGGCAGAAGGTGAGACCACATGACCAGATCGGGTGTCCGCTTGTCCGCTGCTGGACGCCACCCGCGGGCCCGGCTGGCCTCCGCCGGTGCGATCGGCGCTCTGGTCCTGATCCTGGCCGCGCCAGTGGCCGCGGAGGCCGCGACCGGCACCATCACCGTCGGCAGCGGCCCGGCGTCGGTCGCGGTCGACCCGAACACCGGCACCATATACGTCGCTAACAGCACCAGTGGCACCGTGTCCGTGATCAACGGGCAGACCAACAAGGTCAGCGCCACCATCACCGTCGGCACCGAGCCGGAGGGGGTGGCGATCAACGCGGCGGCCGACCTCGTGTACGTCACCAACAACGGCAGTAACACAGTGTCGGTCATCAGCGAGCTGACCAAAACGGTCACCACCACCATCACCGTCGGCACCCACCCGAGCGGAGTCGCCTTCAACCAGCTGGCCGATACCGTTTATGTCGCCAACAACGGCAGCAATAGCGTGTCGGTGATCAACGGACTGACCAACACGGTCACCACCACTATCACCGGCTTCAACCAACCGACCGGGATCGCCGTCAATTCAACGACCAAAACCGTCTACGTCACCAACGACGGCGGCAACACCGTCTCGGCCATCAGCGTGAAGACCAACACGATCACCGCCACCATCACCGTCGGCACCCACCCGAGCGCGGTCGCGGTCAACCCGGTGACCACCACCGTCGACGTCACTAACAACGGCAGCGGCACCGTCTCGGTCATCAACGGGCTGACCAACAAGGTCACCGCTACCGTTACCGTGGGCACCGCGCCGGACGGGGTCGCGGTCAACCCGGTATACGGCACCGTCTACGTCGCCAACAGCACCAGCGGCAACGTGTCGGTGATCGGCGGGTTCATCAGCACGGTCACCAGCACCATCACCGTCGGCACCGGCCCGGAGGGGGTCGCGGTCAGCCTGGTGAACGGCACCGTCTACGTCACCAACTCCGGCGGCACTACCGTCTCGGTGATTTCCGGCAGCCTTCTGTAACGACCGTCTCAAGCTGGCGGCCATCGCTTGGCGACCAGGGTAAGGACGTCGTAGCTCGCTACCGGCTTCCTGTCCTGGTTGGTCACCTCGGCGTCCCAGCGGACCTCGCCGTAGTCGGCGTCTTCGCGCGGGGTGATCTGCTTGCAGGTGAGGGTCACCGTCAGCTCGTCGCCCGGGTAGACGGGGGTGAGGAAGCGGAGGTTCTCCAGGCCGTAGTTGGCCAGCACCGGGCCAGGGTCGGGCTGGACGAACAGGCCGGCCGCGAAGGACAGGATGAGGTAGCCGTGGGCCACCCGGCCGCCGAAGAGCGGGTTGGCCCGGGCGGCCTCCTCGTCCATATGCGCGTAGAAGGTGTCGCCTGTGAACTCGGCGAAGTGCTCGATGTCCGCCAGCGTGACCCGGCGCGGGCCGGCTACCACCGTGTCGCCGGTCCGCAGGTCGGCGAGGGACTTGCGGAACGGGTGCCCGCCCGCGGCGTCCCGCTCGGCGCCGGCTATCCAGCGCCCGGTTACCGCCGACAGCACCCGGGGGCTGGCCTGCACCGCCGTTCGCTGCATGTGGTGCTGTACCCCGCGCATGCCGCCCATCTCCTCGCCGCCGCCGGCTCGCCCCGGGCCGCCGTGGACCAGGACCGGCAGCGGGGATCCGTGCCCCGTCGATTCCGCCGCGTCCTCGCGGTCGAGGACGAGCAGCCGTCCGTGCCAGGGGGCCAGTCCGAGGACCACCTCGCGCGCGAAGGCTACGTCGCTCGTGACGATCGAGCCGGCCAGGCTGCCGCGGCCGCGGGCGGCGAGGTCGATCACCTCGTTCGTGCGCTCGTAGCCGATCAGGGTGCTGACCGGCCCGAACGCCTCTACCTGGTGCGGTTCTGGTCGCTCCGCGTCCTCGCTGCGCAGCAGCAGCGGGGAGATGAAGGCGCCGCGGTCGGCGCTCGCGCCCACGACGTCGACGTGATCCGGGTCACCGAAGACCAGCCGGCCCGCCGCCAGCAGCGCCTTCACCGAACGACGCACCTCCTCGCGCTGCTCCAGGCTGGCTAGCGCGCCCATCTGGACGCCTTCCTCGGCCGGGGCGCCCACCACCACGGCGGCCAGCTGGTCGCGCACGGCTTCGGCAACCTGGTCCGCTAGGCCGGCCGGGACGAAGGCCCGCCGGATCGCGGTGCACTTCTGGCCGGCCTTGACCGTCATCTCGGTGACGAGCTGGCCGACGTACAAGTCGAATTCCGGCGTGCCGGCCTGGGCGTCGGGGCCGAGGATGGAGCAGTTCAGCGAGTCCGCCTCCGCGTTGAACCGGACCGACCGGCCCACGATGGCCGGGTGCGCCCGGAGCTGTCGCGCCGTCGCGGCCGACCCGGTGAACGACACCAGGTCCTGCTCGCCGAGGTGATCGAGCAGCCCGCTGGCGCTGCCGCAGACGAGCTGAAGCGAACCCGGGGGGAGTAGCCCCGAGCCGATGATCAGCTCTACCAGCCGGGCCGTCAGGTAGGCGGTCTGGGTGGCCGGCTTGACCAGGCTCGGTACCCCGGCGATGAACGCCGGGGCGAACTTCTCCAGCGGACCCCAGACGGGGAAGTTGAACGCGTTGATCTGCACCGCCACGCCCCGCAGCGGGGTCAGGATGTGCTGGCCGATGAACGCACCGGTCTTGCCGAGCGGCTCGACCGCGCCTTCGACCAGGACGGTGTCGTTCGGCAGCTCGCGCCTGGCCTTGCTGGCGTAGCTGAGCAGGACGCCGATCCCGCCGTCGACGTCGAACCTGGCGTCGGCCAGGGTCGCCCCGGTCCGCGCGGATAGGGCGTACAGTTCCGGCCGGTGCTCGCGCAGCAGCTGACCCAGCGACTTGAGCAGGACGGCCCGCTGGTGGAAGGTCAGCTCGCGCAGCGCCGGGCCGCCGACCGATCGGCCGTACTCGAGCGCCCCGCCGGGGTCGATCCCGGCCGATGACACCCGGGCGACTTCCTCGCCGGTCACCGCGTCCAGCACGGGACGCCCCTCGTCAGCCGGATTGATCCACGTCCCGCCGACGTAGCTGCGCAGCGCCGTCATCGCCAGCTCCTCGTCTTCGAGCTTCCTGCCGGTCCTGGAGTAACGTACCTCGCCGCTCGGGCACCGTGAACCGCATGGCGCGCCGCAGCGTACCGCCTAGTTGAGACAGTCGCTCGCTAGGTAAGGACGGGATGAACATGTGGAAAGAACTGCAGCCGGGCGATCCGCAGGCGATCGGGCCGTACCGGATCCGCGGGCAGCTGGGCGTGGGCGGTATGGGCCGGGTGTTCCTTGGCGTTTCTGAGGGTGGCCGGCCGGTGGCGGTGAAGGTGGTCCGGCCTGACCTGGCCGCGGACCCCGAATTCCGGACGCGCTTCCGGCGGGAAATCGCGATTGCGCGCAAGGTGAGCAGCCAATTCACCGCCCCTGTGATTGATGCTGATGTTGATAGCCCTGCGCCTTGGCTGGTCACCTCGTTTGTGGCGGGGCCCTCGCTGGCCGACGCGGTGTCACAGCACGGGCCGTTGCCGGTCAGGGCGGTGCTGGAGCTGGCGGCCGGGCTGGCCGAGGGGCTGCGCGCGATCCACGCCGCGGGCATTGTGCACCGGGACCTGAAGCCATCGAACGTGTTGCTGGCCCCGGACGGGCCGCGGGTCATTGATTTCGGGATCTCCCGGGCTATTGAGGCTAGTGCGCTAACGCATACGGGCATAGTGGTCGGCTCACCCGGTTTCATGTCCCCTGAGCAGGCCGAGGGCAGTGAGGTGGGACCGCCTACCGACATCTTCAGCCTGGGTGCGGTCCTCGCCTACGCCGCCACGGGCGAGGGGCCGTTCGGTACCGGATCCACGCCAGCGCTGGTCTACCGCGTGGTCCACAACCCGCCGAGCCTGGACCGCGTGCCCGCCGAGGTTCGTCCACTGATCGACCGGTGTCTGGCCAAGCACCCCAGCCAGCGGCCCACCGCGCGCGAGCTTCTGGCTGAGACGGCGGCGGCCGAGCCCGTCGCGGGCTGGCTCCCCGAACCGATGACCCAGACGTTCCTGCAGCTTCCCGGGCTGTTCGGCGCGGCGGCAGGCCGCGCCACGCCGGGATACGCGCCGGTGCCGAACGGTACGCCCCCTTCGGGGTCCGCCGGGTCCTCAGGATCCGCCGCGTCCGCCGGGTTCGCCGGATCGGGCGGGTTGGTTGGGTCCGCCGGGGCCATGGGATTCACGGGATCCGCCGGGTCCACGGGAACCGCCGGGTCGGCCTGGTCTGGCGCATCCCGCGCCGCCACCGGCGCGGCCACGGTGCCGCCGCCGCCCGGACCCGCCTACGGCCAACCCCGGCGCGAGTCCGGGCGCCCGAGGCGCGGCCTGCGGCGCCCGCTGGCGATCGCCGCCATCGTCGCCGGGCTCGTCGCCGCGTCGACGGCGGGCGGCATGGCCCTGGCCGCTTCGCTGGCCCAATCACCCGGCGTGCACGCGGGCCAGCAGGCCCCGTCGGGGCCGTCGGACTCACCGGCCACGTACCAGCCGCCAGCCACCGTAGCGCCGCCCGCGGCCTACCAGAACACATCCCCGCCCGCCGCGGCCCCGAGTACCACCGCGCCCGCGACGCCGCCGAGCACGCCCCCACCCCCGCCCTCTTCGGCTGCGCCGAGCACATCCGCCCCCGCCGACCCGGCGTCCACGCCGACCACGGCGTACAACTCCGGCAGCGGCGCGTACTAGCGGCCCGGAGGCGAGCCCGTGCCGACCCCCTGAGTTTCCCCCACAACCCCCGACGGATCAGGGCGTCGGGGCCCGGGCCCTGCCCTCGGCAGCCTCCCGGCCGGGCGAGCACCCCACCGCGGTCGGCACTCTGAGTGCTGACCGCGTTTGGGGTTTGGGGCGCACCTGCGCCCGTATCGAGCTAAGGATGAGTCGAATGTTGCGTGAGCTTGAGCCTGGTGATCCTGTTGTGATGGGGCCGTACCGACTGCGCGGGCAGTTGGGCGCCGGCGGCATGGGCCGGGTGTTCCTTGGCCTTTCGGCCGGAGGCCGGCTGGTCGCGGTGAAGGTGATCCGCGGCGACCTGGCCATGGACCCGGAATTCCGCGGGCGGTTTCAGCGGGAGGTCGCGGCAGCGCGCAAGGTGAGCCACCAGTTCACCGCGCCGGTGATCGATGCGGACCTGGATGGCGCGGTGCCGTGGCTGGCCACGGCCTACGTGTCCGGACCCTCGCTGGCTGACGCGGTGGCCGAGCACGGGCCGCTGCCCGCCGGCTCGGTCCTGCAGCTGGCCGCCGGGCTGGCCGAGGGGCTGCGCGCGATCCACGCCGCGGGCATTGTGCACCGGGACCTGAAGCCGTCGAACGTTCTGTTGGCCAGCGACGGGCCGCGTGTGATTGATTTCGGCATTTCCCTGACCGGCGACGGCGGCGCGCTGACGCGCACCGGACTGGTCGTCGGCTCGCCCGGCTTCATGTCTCCTGAGCAGGCCGAAGGGCGCGAGGTAGGCCCGGCCAGCGACATCTTCAGCCTGGGCGCGGTCCTCACCTTCGCCGCCACTGGGCAGGGCCCGTTCGGCACCGGTCCGAACATGACGCTGATCCACCGCCTGGTGAGCGGCCAGCCGGCCCTGGATCGAGTCCCGGCCGAGGTGCGCCCGCTCGTGGAGCGCTGCCTGGCCGCCGATCCCCGGGAGCGGCCGACCGCGAACGACCTGCTGGCGGAAACCGGTGCGGTCCAGCCGGTCAGCTGGCTGCCCGACCCGGTGACCCGATCGTTCGCCGGGTATTCGGCGCAGGCTGGCACCCCCGCCCACGCCGATTCGGCCTACGTCCCGACGACGATAAGCCCCGTCCCGGCGGCGCTCGGCCACCCGGCGACCCAGGCGTTCGCGCCCCAGACCATCGCGTCAGCGCGGCTGACCTCACCCGGCCAGCCCCAGCAGCACGCGAGCCGACGTCGGCGAGGCCGGCTCGGCGGGCGACTGGCGGCCGCGCTCGTAGTAACGGTGCTTGCGGGCGCGGTGGGCGCCGGCGGCGTGTCGCTGGCCGCCTTCGCGCACTCCACGCCTGGCGTGCACGGCAACAAGTTCGAGCGGACGCACATCATCCACCGGCCGCACCCGACCCGGACGGCAACCATGGCCCCGGGCATGTTCCCGCGGATGTCCCCGACCGCGACGCCGACCATGACCACCGCCACGCCCACCCCGGTCATGACCACCGCCACACCGACGCCGACGATGACCACCGCCACACCGACGCCGACGATGACCACCGCGACACCGACGCCGACCACGGCGACGCCGACCCCGGTCATGACCACCGCCGCGCCCACCCCGACGGTGACGGCCACGAACACCCCGACCGCCACCCCGACCGCGACCGGCACGGCAACCCCGCCGGCGGCGTAAGGGACCCGGGAAAGGTCAGGGAGCCCGGCCAGGCTCAGTGCGTGAAGGCCCGGCGCATCTTCTGGAACTCAGGCGGCGGCTGCGTCTGCGGGTGATGCTCGAGGATGCGCACCTGCGTCCTGAAGTCCTCGATGAGCAGGTTGGCTAGGTCCATGCTGAACCCGTTCCTGATCACGATCCGCATCACCTCGGTGTCGGTCATGTCCTCGGGGAAGGTGTAGGCCGGGACCTGCCACCCGCGCTGGCGCAGGCGATCGGACAGGTCGAACACCGAGTAGCCGGTGACGTCGGAGCGCAGCTTGAACGCGAACACCGGCAGGTCGTCGCCCTTGGTGAGCAGCTCGAACGGGCCCATCTGTGGCCAACTCGCCGGACAGGTGCAGCGCGATGTCCTGGCAGGTCTGCTGGACGTGCCGGTAGCCCTGCCAGCCGAGCCTGATGAAGTTGTAGTACTGGGCGGCGACCTGCGCGCCGGGCCGGGAGAAGTTCAGCGCGAACGTGGGCATCTCGCCGCCCAGGTAGTTGACCCGGAAGATCAGGTCCTCGGGCAGGGCGTCCGGAGTCCGCCACATGACCCAGCCCACCCCCGGGTACACCAGCCCGTACTTGTGCCCCGAGGTGTTGATCGAGGCCACCCGCGGCACGCGGAAGTCCCATTCGAGGTCGGGGTGCAGGAACGGGGCCACGAACCCGCCCGACGCCCCGTCTACGTGGATCGGGACGTCGCAGCCGTGCTCAGCCTGGAGCCGGTCGAGAGCCTGGCTGATCTCCAGGACCGGCTCGTAGCTGCCGTCCATGGTGGAACCGAGGATCGCCACCACGCCGATGGTGTTCTCGTCGCACTTCGCCGCGGCCTCGGGGCCGCGCAGGTGCAGCCGCCCCGGCACCATCGGCACATAGCGGGGCTCGACCTGCCAGTACCGGCAGAACTTCTCCCAGCACACCTGGACGTTCGAGCCCATCACCAGGTTCGGCTTGGTCGCGTCGGCCCCGGCCGCCTTCCGCCGGGCCCGCCAGCGCCACAGCAGCGCCATCCCGCCGAGCATGCACGCCTCGCTCGACCCGGTGGTAGAGCAGCCCGTCGCCTCGCTGCCATCCGGCGCGTTCCACAGGTTGGACAAGACGTTCACGCAGCGCCGCTCGAGCTCGGCGGTCTGCGGGTACTCGTCCTTGTCGATCATGTTCTTGGCGGCGCACTCGGCCATCAGCAGCTCGGCCTCGGGCTCCATCCACGTGGTAACGAACGTGGCCAGGTTGAGCCGGGCGTTGCCGTCGAGGATGAGCTCGTCCCGTACCACTTGCAGCGCGGTACGCGGCAGGACCCCGTGCTCCGGCAGCTTGTACCGCGGGATCGCGCAGCTCTTCTCGCGGAAGTAAATCGGGTTGATCTCAAGTTCGGCGTCTCCGGTGGACTCGTCCACCTTGGTGTGCAGCGGCATGGCGGTCTCCCTGATGGTCCGAGCCGGTCATGACTGGACCTGCCCAGGGGCCAGGCTAGCGCCTGGCCACGTGCGAGCCTGCCTAGGCGAGCGCCTTAAGGTCCGGGTCTGCTCCGGCAGGTATCTCTTCGGCGTCGGCGGGCGCTGAGGCACCGGAACCGGGGTCTTCCTTCAGCCAAACGAACATGGCTATCCCCGCCGCGACGTACGCGGCGCCCTGGATGGCCAGGACCGGGATGATGCCGGCGAACCGGCTCAGGAAGCCGGCGCCCAGGGTCCCGGCCAGGACGGTGATGCCCTCGGCGGTGCTGATGGCGCCGAACACCCGGCCGCGGAAGGCGTCCTCGGTGTTGCGCTGGAACAGCGTGATCAGGCCGGCGAGGGCCAGTGCGCCCGGCACGCCGACGATGATCATCCCGACGATGGCCGGCCAGACCGCGACGTAGCCCAGCGGGTACAGGAAGATGGCCAAGTCCACCAGGCCGAAGAGGATCGCGCCCACGCTGAGCAGACGCGACGCCCGCGCCCGGTGGCCCGCGGCCGCGGCGACCACGCCACCGGCGATCCCTCCGATCGCCTGCGCGGCCACCACCAGCCCGAACGCCTGACTGCTCCCGTGCAGCACGTGTTCGACAAACGGCGTGAACAGCGTGCTCATGATCCCTTCGCCGACGCTGGTGACCAGGGCGAAGATCATCAGGGCCCGCAGCACCCGGTGCCTGACCGACAGATCCAGGCCCGCGCGCAACTCCGCGCCGACACGACGGAGCCGGAGCCCGGTACGGACCTGCTCGCCGGACGGATCCGCCCCGGCCGCGCGCCCGCTCGTGCGGACCAGGGTGAGCAGGACCGCGGAGGCGACGAAACTGGCGGCGTCGGTGAGCGTCACGGCGGCTAGGCCGCCGGCCGCCACGAGGATGCCCCCGATCGCCGACCCGGCCAGCCGAGACGCGTTTGAGACCTGACCGTTGAGCGCGTTGGCCGTCA
This sequence comes from uncultured Actinomycetes bacterium, assembly GCA_963795795.1. Classification (GTDB taxonomy): domain Bacteria; phylum Actinomycetota; class Actinomycetes; order Streptosporangiales; family Streptosporangiaceae; genus Palsa-504. The sequence goes on from CAWCJS010000027.1 coordinate 438,434, forward strand.
AGAGCTCGTCATCGGGCACCAACCGGGGCACCATGGCCTGCTCGGCGGGGGAGAAGAACTGCTTGACCGCGCCCTCGGCGAACATCACCACGAAGACGATCCAGACCTGCCCCGCGCCGTGCACGAGCAGCAGCGGCAGCAGCCCGGCCGCGAGCAGTAGGTTGGCCACGATCATGGTTCGCTTGCGGTCCCAGCGGTCGGCGAACACGCCGGCCACCGCGCCGAGGAGCACCTGCGGCGCGAACGAGGACGCCATCGTCAGCGCGGACGCCACCGTCGAGCCGGTCACTGCGTAGACCCGGTAGATGAGCCCGATGGTCAGGACCCAGTCCCCGGTCAGCGAGATGATCCCGGCCGACAGCACGAGCCGCAGATCACGCCGGGCTGCCAGCATCCGCCACGTCGCGCGCACGTCAGCTCCCCTCAGTTGACTCGGGCGGCTCCGCTCCCGGCACGGCGAACAGGGTGAAGCTCACCGGCACCGATCCGGCGGGTCGCGACGCCACGTCGTCGATCGGCCGTTCGTTGATGTAGCGCAGGAGCAGGGCGTCGACAGCGTCCGTGAGCTCAGTGAGCTCGGCCAGGGTGAGGTAGACGTTTGACTGGCCGACGCCCGTATGCTGCCGCCACGCCTCCGGCCAGTTGCCACGGCGCTGCTGCCAGCGGAGGAAGTCGTCCAGGGCCTGCTCGGCGAAGACCTGCTCGAGCACGTCGACGGCGCTCGAGCCCTCGGGGGTGGCCTGCGCGCCGGTCCAGTTGTACGACGTGGCCACCATGCGCCAGGGCCGCTCCCGGTGATCCTTGCCCGCAATCTGCTCGACGAAGCCGTACTTGGCCAGCTGCCGCAGGTGGTGCGAGGCCAGTCCGTGGCTGATACCGAGTTCGCGCGCCGCGTCCGCGGTCGTGGCCCGGCCGAGCCGGCCGATGATCGACATGATGCTGTGGCGCAGCGGATGCGCGAGGGCCCGGATCGCCACCGGATCGTCGAGCAGCCGCCACCGCTGGCCGGACCGGCCGGGACCTGATTCCCCCGATTCGCCAGACCGGCCGGGACGCAGTTCGGCTGATTCACCTGATTCCAAGGACATGCTTGGAATCTAGCCTCGCCCTATCTACATATCAAGCATGTGCTTGGAATATCGGGAGCATGCCCTCCTGACCTGCGGCGACAGCCCAGGGGTCAGCCGAACGGTGGATGCCGACGCGCCAGATGGCTGACCGGCCGGCTCATCCGTCGGTGGCCCGATCATGGCCGCGCAGCCGATTCGCCTGCCTGGGTCCTCCGGCGATGCTGGCTAAGACAGCAGCGAAGGAGGCAATCAATGACTGCGGTCATCGAGGTGAGCGGTCTCACCAAGCGGTACGGGGGCCAGGCGGTGGTGGACGATATCTCGTTCCACGTCGACCAGGGCGAGATCTTCGGGATCCTCGGCCCGAACGGCGCGGGCAAGACCACCGCGGTGGAGTGCATGGAAGGCCTGAGAAGGCGCGACGGCGGGGAGGTCCGGATCCTCGGGCTCGACCCTAAGACGGACACGCACCGGCTGCACCAGCGGATCGGGGTCCAGCTGCAGGAGTCCCAGTTGCAGGACAAGCTCAAGGTGCGCGAGGCCCTGGAGCTGTACGCCTCGTTCTACCCGGACCCGGCGGACTGGCGTGAGCTGCTCGAGCGCTGGGGGCTGGCCGGCCAGGCCGGCAGCAGGTTCGGCAAGCTGTCCGGCGGGCAGAAGCAGCGGCTGTTCATCGCCCTGGCCCTGGTCGGGAACCCCGAGGTGATCTTCCTCGACGAGCTGACGTCGGGCCTGGACCCGGGGGCCAGGCGCGCCACCTGGGACCTGATCAGCAAGGTCCGGGCGGGCGGGGTCACCGTCGTGCTGGTCAGCCACTTCATGGACGAGGTGGAAGAACTGTGCGACCGCGTCGCGATCCTCGAACGGGGGCGGATCGCGGCGCTGGACACACCGGCGGGGCTGGTGGACTCCGCCGGGGGCGAGTACCGGATGCGGTTCCGGCCGCTGGCACCCCTCGACGAGCAGTCGCTCGGCGCGCTGCCCGGGGTCACGACGGTCAGCCGCCGCGGGGAGCAGGTCACCATCACCGGTACCGGCGACTTCCCCGCCGCGGTCACCGCGGAACTGGCCCGCAGGCAGGTGCTCGCCGCGGACCTGCGGATCGAGGGACGCAGCCTGGACAGCGCCTACGTCGCGCTGACCGGGCGGTCCATGGATACCTAAGGAGAGAACGATCATGACTGGCTTCGGCAGGCTCGCGTTCGTCGAGTCCAAGCTGTTCCTGCGCGAGAGGGCCGCGCTGCTGGGGGTGTTCGGGCTCCCGGTGGCGCTGGTCATCGGGTTCGGCCTGATCCCCGGGTTCGGCGATCCGCAGAAGGGGCTATCGAATCAGATCGGGACCGAGTACATCGCGAGCGTTAGCGTCGCGATCGTGCTGGCCACGCTGGGCCTGACCGGGGTCCCGATGGTCATCGGCCAGTACCGGGAGCGCGGCGTCCTGCGCCGCCTGGCGGTCACGCCGGTGCGCCCGCTGACCCTGATGGCGGCCGACGTGATGGTGTGGGCGGCGTCCGCGATCATCTCCGTGGCGCTGGTCGTCGCGGTGGCGCGGGCCGCCTACCACGTGCCTGCGCCGCACCTGGCGGGCTGGTTCATCGTGTCCGTGGTGCTAGGCATCGCCTCGCTGCTCGCGGTCGGCCTGCTGTCTGCGGCGGTGTCGTCCACCGCCAGGGGCGCGGCGGGGATCGGCTGGCTGCTGTTCTTCCCGAACATGTTCCTGGCCGGGGTGTACCTCCCGAGCGAGGAGATGTCCTCGACGATGCGCCAGATCGGCAACTTCACCCCGCTCGGGTCGGCCCTGCATGCCGTGCGCGACAGCTGGATGGGAATAGACCCGCGGCCCGAGTACCTGGGCATAATGGCGGCGTGGGCCCTGATCGCAGGAGCCCTGGCGGCCCGCTTCTTCCGCTGGGACAAGGCATAGGGAAGGGGAGCGGTGACGGTGAGCACGCCGGACAGCGGCCTGGAGTCGCTGGAGCGGCGCTACCAGGCGCTGTTGCGGCTGCTTCCGTACCCGCTGCTCGCCGTCCCGTTCGTCCCGTACGTGCTCTCCCAGGGCCCGAGCGCGGGAGCGCTCGGCATCACAGCGGGCATCGCTGTCGCGGCGGGCGCCTGGATCGCCTGGATGAACACCCTGCATCCCCGCTGGGCCGAACGTCCCTGGCTGAAGCGGGTCTACTTCGTCGGCCTGGTCGCCTTCATCGTGGTGCTCACCGTCCGCAGTCCCTGGTTCGCGTTCTTCACCTGGTTTGGCTTCATGGAAGCGTTCCGGTGCCTGTCAGGCATGTGGCGGTGGGTCGGCTGCGCGGTGATCGCGCTCGCCTTCGGTATGGCGCAGGGCGGCGGATTCCACCGGCCGACTATCGCATACGTGGCCATCTGGATCCTCCTGGCCTGCGTGGACGTGGTGCTCGTGGGTCTGTTCGTTCTCCTGGGCCAGAAGTCCGAGGAGCAGAACCAGGCCCGCAAGGGGATGATCGCCGAGCTGGCGGAGGCGAACCAGCGGCTGGAACAGATCATGGCGGAGAACAGCGGCCTGCAGGCCCAGTTGCTCACCCAGGCCAGGGAGGCGGGCGCCGGTGACGAGCGGCAGCGCATGGCGCGGGAGATCCACGACACGCTCGCGCAGGGCCTGACCGGAATCGTCACCCAGCTCGAGGCCGCCCAGCAGACCGCCAGCGACGCCGAGCGCGAGCGGCGGATCGACAACGCCAAGCGGCTCGCCCGCGACAGCCTGGCCGAGGCCCGCCGTTCGGTCCAGGCCCTGCGCCCGCAGGCGCTGGAGGACAGCAGGCTGCCCGAGGCGCTGGCCGCGGAGGTGACCCGCTGGTCGGCCACGAGCGGCGTGGCCGCCGAGGTGGAGACCACCGGCGAGGCGCGCGCCATGCACCCCGAGGTGGAGGTGACGCTGCTGCGCGTCGCGCAGGAGGCGCTGGCCAACGTGGCCAGGCACGCTCGTGCGTCTCGCGCCGGGGTCACGCTGTCGTACATGGAGGACGTGGTAACGCTGGACGTGCGGGACGACGGCGTCGGGTTCACCGTGCCGGGGAACGGCGACCAGCCCGCCGCCGGCGGCCCGGGGGACGGCGGCACCGGCGGCGGCTTCGGGCTGATCGCGATGCGGCAGCGCGTAACCCGGCTGGCCGGGCAGCTGGAGATCGAATCCGAGCCCGGCGCGGGCACCGCGGTGTCGGCCAGCCTGCCCGCGATACCCCTGGCCCCGCCGCCGCAGGCGGCCGAATCAGTGGAGCTCTCATGACCGGGACAGGGACCGGGATCATCCGCCTGCTGATCGCCGACGATCACCCCGTGGTCCGGGACGGACTGCGCGGCATCTTCGAGGCCAGCGGCGAGTTCGAGGTGGCCGGCGAGGCCTCTAACGGCCAGGAGGCGGTCGACCGGGCGGCGGCGCTACGCCCCGACGTGGTGCTGATGGACCTGCGCATGCCGGTGCTGGACGGGGTCAGCGCGATCAGGCTGCTCGCCGAGCGCGGGGTGACGGCGCGGGTCCTCGTCCTCACTACCTTCGACACCGATACCGACGTGGTGCCCGCGATCGAGGCCGGAGCCACCGGCTACCTGCTGAAGGACTCCCCGCCCGATGAGCTGCTGCGCGGCGTCCGCGCCGCGGCCCGCGGCGAGGCGGTGCTCTCGCCGTCGGTCGCCACCCGGCTGCTCGGCCAGGTCAGAGAGCCGGCCAGGGAGCCACTGAGCCAGCGCGAGCTTGACATCCTGGCCCTGATCGCGCGCGGCTGCTCGAACCGCGAGGCCGCCGCGCGCCTGTTCATCAGCGAGGCCACGGTCAAGACGCACGTGCTCCACATCTACGCCAAGCTCGGGGTCAACGACCGCGCCGCCGCCGTGGCGGCCGGATTCGAGCGCGGCCTGCTCCCGCGGGCGTAACCGCCGGGCCGCCGCACCGGCGCGGGGGAAGCAGCCAGCGCCGTTCGGGATAACAGGTTTTGTCTCGTGTACCGGCACAGGAGGAAGCCGCTGTCTTCCAGGACGTGCGCCAGGGTGAAGGGCAGCGGGCCGGCGGGGAACGGGTGGCCGGTGACGATCCGGTCCGCGCCCGGGCCAGCCAGCAGGGGCCCGATCGTCAGGCAGAGCTCGTCCAGCAGGCCGGCCGCGGCCAGCTGGCCCAGCAGGTGCGGCCCGCCCTCGGTGAGCATCCGGTGATGGCCGTGATCGGCTAGCGCGCGGACCGCGGCCTTCAGGTCAATGGCGGCCTCGCCGACCGTGATGACGTCCGCGTGCCGCGCCAGGCCGGCCCGCAGGTCCTGCGGCGCCGAAGCGGAGGTGATGACGATGGTGCGGGCGTCCGGCCCGGCTTCGGTGAACAGCCGGCTCTCGGGGTCGAGGTCCAGGCGCGCGCTGACCACCGCGATCCGGGGCGTTGCGGGCCGGTCGGCCCGCAGGTGGGGCCAGTGCCGGCTGCGTCGTGCGGGCCCGTAGCCCTCGGCCCGGACCGTGCCCGCGCCGACCAGGATGACGTCGGCGAGGGCGCGGAGCAGCATGAACACCTGCCGGTCGGCTTCCGACGACAGGCTGGCCGTGACGCCGCCGAGGGACGCGGCGCCGTCGGCGCTGGCGACCATGTTGCCCCGCAGCCACGGCCCGGGCGGGTAGGCGTACAGCGCCGCTAGGTCCGGGTCAGGCAAGCCGGGGGAGGGGAAGAGCTGGCGCACGGTCAGTCCGTGGACCGCAGCACGGCGGCGGACCTGGCCTGGACCTCGAACTCGCTCTTCGGCTTCACGGCCATCCCGACCTCCAGCGGCCCCGGACCCGGCCCGGCGGCTCCGTGATTCTTGCGGGTCCTCGCGCCCCTGGACACCTTAGCGGCCTGCGGCGTCGTGAGAATCACGACCTCCCATCCGGCCGCGAGGCCGGCCTCGGGCAGGGTGAACGTGAGCGGGTTGCCGTCCGCGTTGAACAGCAGCAGGAACTTGGCGTCGGTGATCCGCTCGCCGCGCGGATCGGGTTCGCTTATCGCGTCCCCGTTGAGGAACACCGCGAGCGACTTGGCGTAGTCGGCGTCCCAGTCCGACTGGGTCATCTCCTGGCCGCCGGGCGTCAGCCAGATGATGTCGCTGGTCTCGTCGGCGGGCCCGTCCCGCCGGCCGCGGAAGAACCAGCGCCGGCGGAACACGGGGTGATCCCGGCGCAACGTGGCGAGCGTCTCGGTGAACGCCAGCAGGTCCTGCTCGCCGTCGGCCAGGCTCCAGTCCACCCAGGACACCTCGTTGTCCTGGCAGTAGGGGTTGTTGTTGCCGCCCTGGGTGCGGCCCATCTCGTCGCCGGCCAGCAGCATCGGCACGCCCTGGGACAGGAACAAGGTGACGAGGAAGTTCCGCCGCTGCCGGGTGCGCAGGTCGCGGACGCCCGGGTCGTCGGACGGGCCCTCCACCCCGCAGTTCCACGACCGGTTGTCGTCGGTGCCGTCCCGGTTGCCCTCCCCGTTGGCCTCGTTGTGCTTGTAGTCGTAACTGACCAGGTCGGTCAGGGTGAAGCCGTCGTGGCAGGTGACGAAGTTGATCGACGCCACGGGGCGGCGCCCGCTGGTGGCGTACAGGTCGCTGGAGCCGGTGAGCCTGGAGGCGAACTCGGGGAGCGTGGAGGGCCGACCGCGCCAGAAGTCCCGGACGGTATCGCGGTACTTCGCGTTCCACTCGGTCCACAGCGGCGGGAAGTTGCCGACCTGGTAGCCACCCTCGCCGACGTCCCACGGCTCGGCGATCAGCTTGACCTGCGAGACCTCCGGGTCCTGCTGGACCAGGTCGAAGAAGGTGGACAGCCGGTCCACGTCGTGCAGTTCCCTGGCCAGCGCCGAGGCCAGGTCGAAGCGGAACCCGTCGACGTGCATCTCGAGGATCCAGTACCGCAGCGAGTCCATGACCAGCTGCAGCGCGTGCGGGTGACGGGCGTTGAGGCTGTTCCCGCACCCGGTGTAGTCCAGGTAGCGCCACCGCTCCGAGTCGGCCAGCCGGTAGTAGGCGGCGTTGTCGATGCCGCGGAAGGACAGCGTGGGCCCCAGGTGGTCGCCCTCCGCGGTGTGGTTGTACACCACGTCGAGGATGACCTCGATGCCGGCCTCGTGCAGGGCCTTGACCATCGACTTGAACTCGCCGACCTGCTCGCCGAGCTGGCCCGCCGCGGAGTAGGCGTTGTGCGGGGACAGGAACCCGATCGTGTTATAGCCCCAGTAATTGGTGAGGCCCCGCGCGACCAGGGAGTGCTCGGGCACGAACTGGTGGACCGGCATGAGCTCGACCGCCGTGACCCCGATCCGCTGCAGGTGAGCGACGACGGCCGGGTGCGCCAGCCCGGCGTAGGTTCCGCGCTGGTGCTCGGGGACCTCGGGGTGGCGCAGCGTCAGCCCGCGTACGTGCGCCTCGTAGATGACGGTCTCGTGGTAGGGGATGTTCGGCGGCCGGTCGTTGCCCCAGTCGAAGAAGGGGTTGATGACCACGTTCTTCGGCATGTACGGGGCGCTGTCGTCGGTGTTGCGCTTCCTCGGGTTGTCGAACTGGTAGTCGAATAGCGCCGCGTTCCAGTCGACGTGGCCCTCGACCGCCTTGCCGTAGGGATCGAGCAGCAGCTTGGAGGCGTCGCAGCGCAGCCCGCGATACGGATCGTGGGGGCCGTGCACCCGGTATCCGTACCGCTGCCCGGGCGCGATGCCCGGCAGGTAGCAGTGCCAGACGAAGCCGTCGACCTCGGTCAGGTCGATCCTGGTCTCGGTCAGCGCGCCGTTACCCGGGCCGCCCTCGTCGCCTTCGCCGCCCTCGTCGCCCGCGTCGAACAGGCACAACTCGACGCGCTGGGCGACCTCGGAGAACAGGGCGAAGTTCGTGCCCCACCCGTCCCAGGTCCCGCCAAGCGGATAAGGCGTCCCCGGCCAGGTACGCATTCGCCCCCTTCTGCGCGGCGTGGTCTAGACCGGCCGACTCTACCTGGTATGCGCAGGCCTGGGAGGACGTACGATACCGGATCGTGATCAGCGCGTCGCGGGACCTCGGGTGGCCCGAGGCCTACCCGGGGTCTTACCCAGATTTACGCCGCTCTCCGTCGGAGCGCCCCGGCCTCTTGGTACCGATCCAGGAGGACCTCGGCGACCTCGGGCGATGCGCCGAGCGCGGGCGATACCGCCGCCGCGCCCGCGGCCAGGGCGGACTCGCGGATCCGGTCGGCGAAAAAGCCGGGAGCGAGCAGGTAGGTAGCGACCAGCACCCGGCGGGCCCCGGCGCGCAGTAGCGAGCTCACGGCCTCGGCCGGGGGCGGCGCTAGGGGCGTGGCGGCCGCCGCGCTGGCCGGGCGTACCGCGAACCACCCGGCTCGGGCCTGCCATCGCGCCGCGAGGCGGGCAATGGCGGCGTTCGCCTCCGGATCGGTTGATCCCGCGGCGGCCAGCACCACCCCGGTCTGAGCGCGGCGGGCCGGCTTGACCGACCCGGCCGGACCCAGCGGATCGGCCTCGGCCAGGCGGCGCTCCAGCGCGCTGAGCAGCAACGGGTGCGGCCCCAGCGGGGCGCCGTAGGTCACCCGGAGCCACGGGAAGTCCCTGGCCACCCCGGCGAGCACGCGGGGAATGTCGGTCTTGCTGTGGTAGGCCGGCGTCAGCAGCAGCGGCAGCACGGTCACGCCGCCGGACCCCATGGGCCCGATCGCGCCCATGACTTGCGGCAGCGACGGCGCGGCGTGGCCCAGGTAGGCGGTGCGCACCTCCGGCAGGTACCGGCCGCGAGCGGCGGCCCGGTCCGCGGTGACGGCCATCAGGTCCGTGATGGTGGCCGCGGCGCGGGGGTCCGCGCTGCCGTGGGCCACCGCCACGAGCACCTGATGCGACCCGTCGGGCCGCTCAGGCATGGATCCCGCACTCCGTCTTGCCCGTCCCGGCCCAGCGCCCGCTGCGCGGGTCGGCGCCGGGATCGACGCGGATCGTGCACGTCGCGCAGCCGATCGAGGGGTAGCCGTCGTACACGAGCGGGTTCACCAGGACGTTGTTGGTGGTGATGTAGTCGTCGACCTGCTTCTGCGTCCAGCTGACGATCGGGTTGACCTTGACCATCTCGCGCCGGTCGTCCCACTGCACCACGGGCGTCTTGCGGCGGTCACTGGTCTCGTCCCGCCGAACGCCGGTGATCCACGCGTCGTACTCACCCAGCGCTCGCTCGAGGGGCTCGACCTTGCGCAGGTAGCAGCACAGGTCGGGGTTCCGCCCGAACAGCCTCGGCCCGAGCTCGGCGTCCTGTTCCGCCACGGTCCGCGACGGGGTGACGTTGATCAGCCGGATCGGGTACACCACCTCGACCGCGTCCCGGGTGCCGATCGTCTCCGCGAAGTGGTACCCCGTGTCGAGGAAGACCACGTCGATGCCGGGCTTAACCGCCGAGGCCAAGTGGATGATCACCGCGTCGGTCATGGACGAGGTGATGCAGATCCGCTCGCCGAACGTGTCAACCGCCCAGCGGATCACCTCTTCGGCAGGCGCGTCGGCGAGTTCCTCAGCGGCCTGCTCGGCGAGGGTTCGCATGAACTCGGGGTCCTCCAGGCTGATCTGCGCCAGGCCACGGTCAATCTCAGGCAGTACGGTAACGGGACTCACGCAGTGACTCCTATTCCGGAAAAGCGTAGCTGGAAACTTCGTGTGCAACTGCGGCAATGCCATTCGCCGTCGGCCGCGCCCTGCGGCTCGAGGTCCTCATCGCCGCAGTAGGGGCAGTAGAAGGGGACCGCGCGTTCGGTCATGAAAGGTCCTCCTCATCCGCCCGGGCGGTCCAGGCCGCGAAGCTCTCGCCGGGCTCCCGGGCCGCCTGGAACCGGCGCAGGACCCGCTCGACGTAGTCGGGCAGCTCGTCAGCGGTGGTCTTGAGTCCCCGCAGCTTCCTGCCGAAACCGGAACTCGTCCCGTCCCCCCGTTCAGGCTGCCGCCCAGGTGGATCTGGAAGCCCTCGACCTGGCGGCCGTCCGGGCCGGTGACCAGCGACCCCTTCAGGCCGATGTCGGCCGTCTGGATCCGGGCGCAGGAGTTCGGGCAGCCGTTCACGTTGATCGTGACCGGCGCGTCGAAGCCGGGCAGGCGCCGCTCCAGCTCGCCGATCAGGTCGCTGGCCCGCTGCTTGGTCTCCACGATGGCCAGCTTGCAGAACTCGATCCCGGTGCACGCCATCATGTGCCTGCGGAACGCGGTGGGGTTGGCCGGCAGGCCGGCCGCCGCGAGCCCGGCCACCAGGTCGCCGGTGCTGGCTTCCGGCACGTCGAGGATGACCATCTTCTGCTCGGCCGTGGTGCGCACCCGGCCGCTGCCGTACCGGGCCGCCAGGTCGGCGATGACGTCGAGCGCGTCGGCGGACAGCCTGCCGACCGTCGGCGCGAACCCGACGTAATAGCGCCCGTCCCGCTGCGGGTGGACGCCCACGTGGTCGCGCACGCCGCCGCGCGGCGGGGCCGGCGCCGGCCCGTCGGGCAGCGCGTACCCGAGGTATTCCTTCTCGAGCACCTCACGGAACCGCTCCGGGCCCCAGTCCGCGACGAGGAACTTGATCCTGGCCCGGTGCCGCAGCCTGCGGTAGCCGTAGTCGCGGAACAGCCCGGCGACCCCCGCCCACACCTCGGGCACCTGGCCCGGCCTGACGAACGTGCCCAGGCGCTGGCCGATCATCGGGTTGGTGGACAGGCCGCCGCCGACCCACAGGTCGTAACCGGGCTCGCCGTCGCCGTCGAGGACGCCGGCGAACGCGACGTCGTTGATCTCGTGGACGGCGCACTGCGCGGCGCACCCGCTGATCGACGACTTGAACTTGCGCGGCAGGTTCGAGAACGCGGGGTCCCCGATGTACCGCGCGCCGATCTCGTCGATCTCTGGCGTGGCGTCGATGATCTCGCCGGCGTCGATCCCGGCCAGCGGGCAGCCGAGCATGACCCGCGGGGTGTCCCCGCACGCCTCGGTGGTGCTCAGGCCCACCGACTCCAGCGCTTCCCAGATGGCCGGGACGTTCTCGATCTCGATCCAGTGCAGCTGGATGTTCTGCCGGTCGGTCACGTCCGCCGTGCCGCGCGCGTACCGGCGCGAGACGTCCGCGATGACGCGCAGCCGGTCGTGGTCGAGCTGCCCGCCGTCGATCCGGATCCGCATCATGAAGTAGCGGTCGTCGAGCTCCTCGGGCTCCAGGATCGCCGTCTTGCCGCCGTCGATGCCGGGCCGGCGCTGGGTGTAGAGCCCGTACCAGCGGAAACGGCCGCGAAGGTCGGCGGGGTCGATCGAGTCGAAGCCGTACCGGCTGTAGATGTCGATGATCCGCTGCCGGACGTTGAGCCCGTCGTCGTTCCGCTTGTTTTCCTCGTTCTTGTTGAGCGGCTCACGGTAGCCGAGCGCCCACTGCCCTTCACCCCGCCTGCGGGGGGCGCCTTTGGTAGTCGCGGTCTTGGTCCCGGTCGCGACGGGCATTGTGATTCCTTCGGGTTCGGCGAGCGCGCGGCACGAGAACCCGGGCTGTGCTGGCCGTCCTCATCGACGGCAGGCCGCCATCGCGGCGGGCTCAGCGGGGAGCACCCGGCGTCGCGTGCGCGCCCGGTCAGATATCCGGGGCGGCGATCATCGGGTGGGGAGACAGATGGCACTGCGGATGCGCTGGAAATCGACGTGCCTGCGCACGACGAGCAGCGGATCCGTAACGCCCATGCCAGCAGGATCACATTGAACGGACCCGGCTGTCCAGGACAAGTCCGGCATGTGGACGGTAAGAGTCGTCACATGCGTGCCCATACTCGCGGCAACCCGGCCGCTCCGGCCGCTATTCCCGCTAGCCCCGACGATCTCAGCCCTGGTGACCTCAGCCCTGACGACCTCAGCCCTTGACGACCTCAGCCCTGGCGACCCCGACCCGGACGATCTCAGCCCTGGCGGATCCAGGACAGCCGCGGCTCGGACCCGTCGGACGCCGATTCGGCCGCGGGCTGATGCTGGCAGTCGCACCAGGTGCCGCCCGGGCAGTCGTCATGGTGGTGCGTGCGGCACGGGACGCAAATCATGCCCCTATTCTGCCGCCCGGTTTGCGTGGGCTGTCCCGCGCTCATCCGGGTACATCCGGTGGCATGCTTCCCTTCGCCGACCGTCGCGCCGCCGGCCTGCTGCTCGCGGAACGGGTGAACGACGCGGTGGAACTAGATCATTGGCCCGAACGAGCGATGGTGCTCGCCCTGCCCAGAGGCGGAGTGGCCGTGGCGAAACAAGTCGCCGCGGTCCTCGGGCTCCCGCTGGATGTCATCGTCACGCGGAAGATCGGTTACCCGCCCCAGCCCGAGCTCGGCGTGGGGGCCATCGCGGAAGGCCTGGTGCAGCCCGTCTACGATCCGACGCTGCTCGACCGCCTGTCGCTGTCGCCCCCGGACCTCGCGACGATCGCGGCCGCGGAGGAGGCCGAGCTGGCCCGGCGGGTGCGCGTCTACCGCGGGGGCAACGCCCTGCCCGAAGTGGCCGGCTGGTGCGTGATCGTGGTCGACGACGGCCTGGCCACGGGCGTCACCGCCCGCGCTGCCCTGCGCTCGCTGCGCGCCGCCCGGGCCGGGCACCTGGTCTTGGCGGTGCCGGTCGCGCCGGCCGCGGCCGCGGCTTCGCTGCGCGCGGAAGCCGACCAGGTGATCGTCGCGGAAACGCCCAGCCGGTTCGCCTCAGTCGGGCAGTGTTACGCGTCATTCGGGCAGCTGACCGACGCCGACGTGCTGGCCTTGCTGGCTTGACGGAAGGCTCGGCGGGTTCGGCGTCCTAGGCGGCGTTGGCGCGGCGCATGCGGCGGCGGCGCTCGGCCGAGCGCTCTTCCTCGTTCAAGCCGCCCCACGTGCCGTACTTCTCTGGCCGCGAGACCGCGTAGTTGAGGCAATCAAGCCGCACCGGGCAACTTGCGCAGATGCTCTTGGCCTTGCGCTCCCTGATCTCACGCTCCGGCTGGCGTTCGCCGTCAGGGCCGAAGAAGAGCAACAGGTCTTCGCCGCGGCACTCAGCAGCATCCTGCCAACCCCAGTTAGGGCGGGGAAGCACAGACGATGGCCGACGTACCTGAGACATTGATCAATCTCCTCAACCAGGAAGCATGAAATCGTGCGTTACAGTTGGAGCGTCAGGTTCACGAACACGCGAGCGCATCCCAGGTCCTGTCCGGGAACCTCCGTTGCAAGATACAACGCGTCTTTCCGACGTCGTGTTCCCGTACGCAGGTGAGGCGATCGCGTAAGCGAGCGGTCACATATACCGAACGGCTGGCGCCTGCGCTTCGGTTCACCCGTTATGTCCAACCGCCGCGCGGGCCGCTGCATGCCCGCCGATAATGATGCCATCTGTGGTAGCCACCGCGCACGCGGGGTGGCGAAATTCACCATCTTGTTTCCAGGTTGCATCGCGGCTCGAACCGAGCCTTCCTGGCAAAGTGCGTGACGAACTGGACAAAGGAAAGGGAGCGCGCCACGATGGGCAGCATGTCAGCGTCGGACGCAGCACCTCTGCCCCGGCTCGGAGAGGTCTTCTTCGACGTGCGAGGTAGTTCCCGCAGCATGCGCCTGAGCTGGTACGCCGATACCGGGATCTCCGTCTTTAGTGTCTGGCAGGGAGGAACCTGCACCGGCACGTTCCGGCTGCCCCGTGAGGAACTGGCGAGGCTGATCGAGTCCCTGCACCGGGGCATCTACAGCGCCGACCAGCGGGATCCCCGCTATTCGCGCCAGCTTTCCGGCGCCCCGACCGACCCGAGGATAACGGCGCTGCCCGGCTACGCCGGCCCGCGCCAGGGCGACTTCACCGGCCCGGTGACCGGTGATTTCCGCGCCCTGCGGTCTGATGACACCGATCGCGGGCCAGGCCCGATGATGCTCGGCAGCGCGTCGCCCAGGGCCCTGCCGGCGCCCGTGGCGGCGCTCCCACCCGGAAGCCAGCGCGACCAGCCCCGGTACCCCGAACCAGCCCAGTACGCCGAGCCCGGCTCAGTACCCCCAGCCCGCGCAGTACGCCCAGCCGGCGCAGTACGCCCAGCCAGGCGCAGTACCCCCAGCCGGCGCAGTACGCGCAGCCGGCCCAGTACGCCGAGCAAGGGTACGCCGAGCAGGGGTCCGCCGAACAAGGCTACGGAACCCGCAACGGGTACGACGATCAGGCTTACGGGACACCGGGCGAGCAGGGCTACCAGGCCTACGGGTACGGCGAGCAGGGCTACGCCGCGCCCGCCTACCAGGGCCAGAGCTACGACGACCAGTCATACCAGGGCCAGGGCCAGGAGGCCGGGTTCTACCCGGGCCACGGTTACGACCAGGGTGACCAGCGTTACGACGACCACGGATACCCGCAGCAGGGCTACCAGGAGCAGGGCTACCCCGAGCGCGGCCGTCAAGACCCAGGCGGCTACCCCGACCAGGGATACGGACGTTACGGGCACGCCGATCCGCCCAAGCACGCGCAGGGTGCCGAGGCGCGGCCGAACTACCCGGGTCCCGGCGGCGCCGCGGGATCGGGCACTCTCGCGCCCTACGCCGAGCCGGCTTACCAGAACCAGCGCGGGCCCGCGGAGCGGAGCTACCCAGAACAAGCCGGCCAGGCCCCCCCGGACCAGGGCTACGACGCGTACCGCTACGCCGAGCGGGACTACCGCGGCCAGGGGTACCCGAGTCCGGACGAACCCGGCCCGGCCTACCCGGAGCGGGAATACGGCAGTTACGCCGGGGGGGAGCAGCCGGGAAACGGCTACCAGGCCCGGTACTCCAACGGCGGCCACGACGGCGCCGCCCATGGCAACGCCGGCTACGGAGTTGCGACCCAGGGCCAGGCCGGCTACGGCCATGCTGGTTACGCAGGCGCCGGCTACGGCGAGGGACGGTACGGCCCCCCTGGCTACGACGGCGGATACCCCGGTGGTGGCCACGACGGTGCTTACTATGACGGGGCGAACCAGGCCGGGGCTCACTACGACGGTGCTCAGTACGGGACCGCGTACGACGGGGCTCAGTACGACACTGGCGGCTACGATCGCCGCGGTTACGAAAGCGCTGGGTACGACGACGGTTCCGGGCGTTCGGGCGGGTACCGCCAGATGCCCGCGGGCCGCGGCCCGCACGACCGGGCGCAGTACGAGGACCCGGACATCACCCCGAGCCAGCCGACCTCGACCTTCCCGTACGACGGAGGGCCTCCTCCGGGCCGGGAATACCGCCGCCGCCGCGTCCGTTACTTACCTCGCCGGTGCGGCTGTGTCCCCGGGCCGCACCTATTGCCTTCGCGGATTACCGTACGGCTGGAGCCGCGTTGCGCCTTTCGCCGAGAGGCGACCTCCGCACCGGTGGGCGTGACAAGGGCCGGGCGCATGCGCCCGGCCCTTGTTGTGTACCCGGCCGCCGTTGTGTACCCAGCTGCCGTTACCCAGCCTGGTCAGGCCGGTCCCGGCGGCGCGGGCTGTGGCTGCTCCGGGCCGCCCGGAGTGCCCGACTTGCCGTCGGCGGCCACGGGCGGCTGGGCCGCGCTCCCTGCGTTCCCGTTGTCCGGCGGGATGGGGCCCACCACCGCGTTGAGGACCTGCGAGTTCGGGACGGCCAGCACACCGATATCGGCTTGGACGCGGACGTAGGTGATCCCGATATCGATCACGGTGCCGTCCAGCGTGCCGCCGAGCGCCCCGGCCCGGAGCCGGATCGCGTCGCCCACCCGAAACGGCCTCGCGAACATCAGCACCAGGCCCGCGAACATGTTGCCCAGCGCTTGCTGCGCCGCGATTCCGACGAAGACGCTGGTCAGCGCGCCGCCCAGGACAAGCTGGCCGACCGGCACGTCGAACAGGTCCAGGGTGATCGCCAGTGTGGTGAACGCTCCGACGATCAGGATGGCGTACCCGACCACGGCGGAATGCGCCGTACCCGCCCTCGGCTCGAGGATCTGCCTTGACTGCCCGGCCAACCCGTAGGTGGCCATGGCCCCGAACACGCCGAACAGCGCCGCCGTGCCGTACGAGACGATCTGGTTGGTCACGTGGCTCGCGGTGTAAAGCGTGTGTGAGTCGTGGCGGGCCTGATTCGAGATGACCGCCGCGGCGATCGCCAGTACCAGGGCGATGATCGACTTCCACGGGCGCGTCTTGCGCCTGACCCGCCGTACCTGCGCCGACAGATCGGCGTGTATCTCCTGCACCCGCGGCTCCTCCCACCGGGATCGCTTCGGTCAACGCTATCGAGCGCGACCCAGGTATCGGCGCGGGACTCGCCCGGCAGAAAGCAGCGGGGACCGGGCCGCTGCGGCCCGGTCCCCGGATCTGTCGCGGTCGCGGAGTCAGCTGATGAGTGCCTTGCCCACGGGGAACTGGAGCTTGCCTCCGACGCCTCTGGAGACGAGGGCCGCCGATGTGTACCAGGCGACCAGCGCGGTCACCAGGCCCACGTAACCGCCGAACTTGACCGTCCCCGAACTGCCCGAGAAGTTGCCGATGACCAAGATAATCTCGGTCAGCTCCAGGGTGAGGAAGACGCCGAACACGGCCATGTTCAGCTGGCTGCTCAGGATCAGCATGTAGCTGTTGAAGATGGCGAACGCGAGCAGGATCCAGGCCACGTCGTGGCTGGCCGCCGCGGCCGAGGGAGCGTGGGCCGCGACGAGCTCGACCCACAGGGCCAGGCCGATCCAGAAGCCACCGTAGGTAGAGAACGCGACGGCACCGAAGACGTTCTTGTTACGGAATTCCCACATGCCCGCGAGCAGCTGCGCGAGCCCGCCGTAGGCGAACGCATAGCCGAGCCACGCGCTGCCCGTGGCCTTGGTCATCCAGCCCGCGTTAGCGGCGGACAGCAGGAAGGTGGTCAGGGCAAAGGCGGCGAGACCCAGCGGAGCAGGGTCGGCGACGGCTGGAGCGGGAGCAGGGGCAGGAGTGGGGCTGGGCTGGACTTCGCGTTCTTCGCTGACGCTCAAATCGATCCCTCCTAGTGAGGAATGGCTCGTCCGGCTCCCGGCCTGCAGCCGAGAGAGCGGGATACCCGGCGTTGACTGCGTGGCTGGCCCGAAAGATTTCGTCTCTCACGCCAGAACCTTCCTCAGGTCACTCCTGACTCAGATTGACCAGATGAAAGATTCGCCAACAGCGTAACGCTGCATGAGTTGCGGTGCGAGACCCAAAACACCTCACTTTTCGTAACCATCTGGAAGCAGCCTTGGCGCATCCCAGCAAAACCCTGGTTTCCACTCGTTGACGGCGTCCGGATGTGCGACAACCAATTTACTACGCGCATCGTCGCGAGCGTACCCAGTCATGACATATCGGTGCAGGTCAGCGACTTGGTGACCGATCCCGCTGACGGGAATCCACGCCAATCCACCAAGTCGATGGCCAACCACGAGAAGCCAGATAGGGCATGCCGGAGATGACGTTTGAGAATTCGCTGAGAAAGCGTCGACTCACACTCGGCGGCCGGGTATCGCCGGTACCCGCCCGGGCGGCAGCGCTGCCTGCCGTGCTTCGGTCTGCGGGCCAAGTGGCGAACCGACAAAGCTGTGGCAAGCCACAAAGATCCGGCCCACGGCGCCCCGTGGGATCAGGCGCGCGCTGGGTAAGATCGAGGTGAGCACAGGAAAGGTTCTGCAGATGATCGACCGGCCGATCCGCGCCTCCGACCAGGAGCGGCAAAGCGTCGTGGATGTCCTGCGCGACGCGTTCACGGACGGACGGCTGACCCTGGACGAATTCGAAGAGCGCATGGCCGCGGCGTACGCCGCCAGGACCTGGACCGACCTGCGTCAGCTGACGGGCGATCTACCGGTCGAGCCGCTCCTGGGGACGGACCTAAGCCTCCGCCCGCAGGCCACCCAGCTCCAGGCGATGAACCCGGCCGCCCGGCCGACCCAGCGCAGGCCCGGCCGGCCGCTCGGCCGGTTGCTGCCCGTCGTGTTCATCTGGATCCTGATCGCGGCCGCGGCGGGCTCGCCCGACACGGCCGCCGCGCTCTCGGTAGTGTTCATCTGCCTGCTGGCCTGCCGGGTAGGTTACGGGGGCCGCTGATAACCGCGGGTGATTACCGGCGCGCCGGAACGCGTCATTAGCCCGTTACGCTCACCTCACCCGCCAGCCGCAGCTACCATTAGTCACCCGGTGCGGACGAAGAACGGCCGGAACGCTGGATCATCCGGGGCCTGCGGATCAGCGAAAGGGCCGGAGAGATATCCGGCAGGCTCGAGGGAGTCGGGAGGCGGTCGTTGACTAACGCGACCACCGGCAGCGAACGCATCGTTCCCGGTCAGGAACCGGCCGAACAGGCGCGGAGCCCGCTGCTCATACGGCTCACCCGTCCGGTGGTGGCGCACTGGCAGTTCACGATCGTGGCGATCGCTGCGATCGCGGTGCGGCTCCTCGTGATGGTCGCCTACCCGCCGGTCCTATGGTTCAACGACTCCTATAACTACCTCTACGACGCCGTCTACCACATACCCGACCAGGTCCGGCCGAACGGCTACCCGCTCTTCCTCGACCTCCTCCTCCCGCTGCACAGCGTGTCTCCGATCTCGCTGCTGCAGGCGGTCATGGGGGTCGGCATCGGGGTGGCCATCTACGCGCTGCTCCGTCACCGGGGCCTGCCCTGGTGGGGCGCGATCTTGCCCGCGCTGCCTGTCCTGTTCGACGCCTACGAGCTCCACCTCGAGCACATGATCACCGCGGATCCGCTGTTCATCTTCCTGGTGACGGTGGCCGTGGTCTTCCTGTGCTGGAACGACCGGCCCTCGGTCCTGGCCATGGCCGTCGCCGGGCTGATGATCGGGTACGCGAGCATCACCAGGTCCGTCGGCGAGCCGCTGCTCGCGGTGGTGTTCGTGGTCATGCTGGCCAGGCGTGTGGGCTGGCTCCGGCTGGGGTCCCTGGTCGTGGCCGGCGCCCTGCCGATCGCGGGGTACCTGATCTGGTTCCATACCTGGTACGGCCAGTACGCGCTGTCGGATTCCGGCGCCTTCCTGTACAGCCGGGTCAGCTCGTTCGCCCTGTGCTCGCGGATCGATCCGCCCGCCCGCCTGCAGTTCCTTTGCGACACGACGCCGCTGAGCCTGCGCCCCGTCGCGGGGGAGTACGTATGGGCGGACAACGAGCTGGGGCGCGATGCGCACAAGACCACCCCGTTGTACCGGTTCAAGCGCTCGTCGGACGTCTCGCTCCGGTTCAAGCCGGTCATCAGCGCCGAGACCGAGCAGTTCGCCAAGGACGCCATCCTCGCCCAGCCGGCCGACTACCTGCGCGTGGTGGTCGACGACACCCTGCGCACCTTCGGCTGGAACCGAGCGCCCGACCCGTATGACTACGAAGGGAACGGCCCGGCCTTCCAGTTCGTGTCCGGCACTACGTTGAACAGGCTGATTCCCTGGTGGGCCAATCCTGACCGCGACGATCCGCAGGCCAACCTGATGTACGCGGCCCGGCAGGATTTCGGCGGATCGAGCCTAGGAGCCACCCGGGCGGCCCAGCCCTGGGATCGGCTGGTCCAGGTCTACGCGCGTTACATCTACGTGCGCGGAACGCTGCTCGCGATCATCGTCCTGATCGGCGCGGCGGGGGTGGTGGCCCGCTGGCGGCGCTGGGGCGGCATCGGCCTGCTGCCCTGGCTGGTCGGGGTGGCCCTGATCGTGCTGCCGCCGATGACCGCCGGGTTCAGCTACCGGTACGTGCTGGCCGCGCTGCCCGCCGCCTGCCTGGCCGCCGGGCTGGCCTTCGCCCGCCAGCCGGGGGAGAAGTCAGTGGGCGCCCTGGCGGCCGATCTGCGCCGGCACTTTGCCGGCCGCGGCGGAGTCGAGCAGGAATAGCGTCCGCTGCCTGCCGCGCGCCCCGGCGGCGGGCACCTGCACCGGGCCCGCATCCGACAGCGCTAGCGCGATCGCGTGCGCCTTGTCCGGTCCCGAGGCGAGGATCCAGACTTCCCGCGCCGCCTGGATCGACGGCAGGGTAAGGGACAGCCGGATCGGCGGCGGCTTGGGCGAGCCACGGACGGCGACGACCGGCCGGTCGTCGTAGAGCGCGGGCATGCCGGGGAACAGCGACGCGACGTGCGCCTCGGGGCCGATGCCGAGCATCAGCACGTCGAAGGCGGGAACCGGTCCGTGATCCTCTGGCTTGGTCGCGGCGGCCAGCCACGACGCGTACCTGGCGGCGGCCGCCTCCGGGTCGTCGCCGTCCGGCCCGTCGGGTCCCGGCATCGGGTGCACGCGGGCGGGGTCGGTGTCCACGTGATCGAGCAGCGCCGCGCGCGCACCCGTCTCGTTCCGGTCCGGGTCGCCTGCGGGGACGAACCGCTCATCCCCCCACCAGATGTCCAGGTGCCGCCAGTCGACGGCGTCCCTGGCCGGGGCGGCGCCCAGCTCGGCGAGCACCGCGGTGCCGATCCCGCCCCCGGTGAGCACGACCGAGCCGGTCCCGCGCGCGGCTACCGAATCGACCAGCCGGGTAACCAGGCGCGCGGCGACGGCCTTAGCCAACAGCTCGGCGTCCCGGTGTACGAGGACCTCCGGGACGGTCACCGGCCGGGGGTTGCGGCGAGGGCACGGAGCGTTTCCGCGTATACCTCGTCGGGTTCGAGCCTGCGCAGCTCCTCGGCGATCAGGTCGGCGGTTTCGCGCCGGTGCAGCGCCACCCGGCGTTCCGGGTGGCCGGGCCACGACAGGGTGGCCATCCGGCCGTCCGGCCGGGCGATCGTGACCCTCCCGGCCGCTGTCTCGAGGCTGACGCCGGTGATCCCTGGGCCCGCCGACTCGCTGCGCTGCACCTCGATGCCCAGGCGCAGCCCGAGCCAGGCCGCGATCAGGTCCGCGGTGGGGTTGGCGGGTTCGGCCAGGACCTCACCGCTGAGCAGCTCGGGGTACGGCTGGTCGAGGGTCGCGGCGAGCAGCGAACGCCAGGGCGTCGACCGGGTCCAGCTCAGGTCCGTGTCACCCGGCTGGTAGGCCTTGGCCAGGGTCACCAGCATGTCTCTGGGCGTGTCGCTTGAGGCCGCGTCCGTCACGCGGCGCTGTGCGACCGCGCCGAGCGGGTCGGTACCCGGCGCGGGCGGGGCCTCGTCCGGCCACCAGGTGACCACGGGCACGTCGGGGGCGAGCAGCGGCGCGACCACCGAGTCTGCGTGCTGGCCCAGCGCGCCGTACATCCGCAGCACGATGGTCTCGCCGGGCCCCGTCTCGCCCACCCGGATCTCGGCATCGAGCCGGGATTCCGCCCTGGGCTTGCGGGTGATGACGGCCAGCACGCGGCTGGGATGCTCCCGCCCCGCCTGGTTAGCCGCGCGGACGGCGTCGTACTGCTCGGACTCGTCGGTGACGATGATGAGCGTCAGCACCATGCCGGACGTAGGGCCGCCCATACGCCGACGGGCCTGGGTCAGGGCCTCGTGGATCGAGGCAGTGGTCGTGTCGGCCAGGTCTATCGTCATCGCAGCCTCCTTACAGGCGGCGCCATGCGCGCCCGTCCCTGGCCATCAGCGCATCGGCGGAAGCCGGCCCGGCCGAACCCGCCGGATACTGCTCCGGCTTGAGGTGAGCAGCCCAGAAGTCCTCCACCGGGTCGAGGATCCGCCAGCCGGCCTCGACCTCCTGCTGCCTGGGGAAGAGCGGCGGGTCGCCGATCAGCACGTCCAGGAGCAGCCGTTCGTAGGCCTCGGGGCTCGATTCGGTGAACGACTCGCCGTAGGCGAAGTCCATGTTCACGTCCCGGACCTCCATGGCCGTGCCCGGCACCTTCGAGCCGAACCTGACCGTGATGCCCTCGTCCGGCTGGATCCTGATTACCAGGGCGTTCTGGCCGAGCTCCTCGGTATCGGTGACGGAGAAGGGCAGGTGCGGCGCACGCTGGAAGATCAGCGCGATCTCGGTCATCCGGCGCGGTAGCCGCTTGCCCGCCCGCAGGTAAAACGGGACCCCGGCCCAGCGCCTGGTGTCGACGCCGAGGCGCAGCGCGGCGTACGTCTCGGTCATGGAATCCGGGGGGATGCCGTCCTCCTGGAGGAACCCGTGGACCTGGCGTCCGCCCTGCCAGCCCGCCGCGTACTGCCCGCGCGCGGTACCCGTCGCCAGGTCCGCGGGCAGCGTGACCGCCGACAGCACCTTCTCCTTCTCCATGCGCAGCGAGTCCGCGTCGAACGCCACCGGCTCTTCCATCGCGGTCAGCGCCAGCAACTGGAGCAGGTGGTTCTGGATCACGTCGCGCGCGGCCCCGATGCCGTCGTAGTAGCCGGCCCGCCCGCCGATGCCGATGTCCTCGGCCATGGTGATCTGGATGTGGTCCACGTAGCCGCGGTTCCAGATCGGCTCGTACATCTCGTTGGCGAAGCGCAGCGCGAGGATGTTCTGCACTGTCTCCTTGCCGAGATAGTGGTCGATGCGGAACACCGAAGACGGCGGGAAGACGCCGTCCAGGGTGGCGTTCAGCTCCCGCGCGCTGGCCAGGTCATGGCCGAAGGGCTTCTCGATGACCACCCGGCGCCACCCGTGGCCGCCGGAGTCTGACAGCCCGCTGCGCTTGAGCTGCTGCACGACGGTGGGGAAGGACTTCGGCGGGATCGACAGGTAGAACGCGTAGTTCCCGCCCGTGCCCCGCTCGGCGTCGAGGTCCTTGACCGTCGCGGCCAGGCGGTCGAACGCCGCGTCGTCATCGAATTCGCCGGGGACGAACCTGACCCCCTCGCTGAGCTGCTCCCACACCGAATCGCGGAACGGGGTCCGCGCGTACTCCTTCACCGCCTGGTAGGTGACCTGGGCGAAGTCCTCGTCTTGCCAGTCCCGGCGGGCGAAGCCGACGAACGAGAAGCCCGGCGGCAGCAGGCCGCGGTTGGCCAGGTCGTAGATGGCCGGCATCAGTTTCTTCCTGGCCAGGTCCCCGGTGACCCCGAACATCACCAGGACGCAGGGCCCGGCGACGCGGGGGATGCGCCGGTCCCTCGGATCGCGCAGCGGATTGCGCCGGGCGCCCGCCTCGGCCAGGTCCGCGATGACGCCGGGGCTGGCCGGGGCCAGCCCCTCCAGCTCCGCCGTCACGCGATACCCATCTTGGCCCTGATCGTGTCGAGCAGCTCGTTCCACGAGGCCTCGAACTTAGCGACGCCCTCGTTCTCGAGCACCTGCACCACGTCGTCGTAGCCGATTCCGAATTCCGCCAGGTCGGCGAAGACCTGCCGCGAGGCGTCGTAGGTGCCGTGCACGGTGTCGCCGAGCAGCTTGCCGTGATCCGCGGTGGCGCGGATGGTGCCCTCGGGCATGGTGTTCACCGTGTCGGCCACGACCAGCTCGACGACGTACATGGTGTCGCCGAACGACGGGTCCTTGACGGACGTGGAGGCCCACAGCGGCCGCTGGACGTTCGCGCCCTTGGCCCGCAGCGCCGCCCAGCGTTCGGTGGCGAACCGCTGCTCGAACAGCTCGTAGGCCAGGCGCGCGTTGGCCAGGGCCGCCTTGCCGCGCAGTTCGTGGGCCTCGGGCGTGCCCAGCTTGTCCAGCCGGCCGTCGACCTCGGTGTCCACCCGGCTGACGAAGAAGGACGCCACCGAGCGGAGGGTGGACAGGTCGTGCCCGGCCGCGGCGGCGCCCTCGAGACCCGCCATGAACGCGTCGATGACCTCGCCGTACCGCTCGAGCGCGAAGATCAGCGTGACGTTGACGCTGATCCCCTCCGACAGGCACTGCGTGATCGCGGGGAGCCCGGCCGGGGTGGCGGGAATCTTGATGAGCAGGTTCGGCCGGTTGACCATCCACCACAGCGCCCGCGCCTCGGCGATCGTCCTGGCCGTGTCCTCGGCCAGCCGGGGGTCGACCTCGAGCGATACCCGGCCGTCCAGGCCGCCCGTGGCCTCGTAGACCGGGCGGAACACGTCACACGCCCAGCGGATGTCGAAGGTGGTGATCATCCGCGCGGCCTCGTCCACCGTCACGCCGCGGATCTTCAGGTCCTCGATCTGAGCGTCGTACGCGGACCCGGCCGAGAGCGACTTGGCGAAGATCGTGGGGTTAGAGGTCACGCCGACCACGTGCAAGTCGTCGATCAGCGCCTGCAGGTTGCCGGTGCGCAGGCGGTCGCGGCTGATGTCATCCAGCCACACCGACACTCCGGCCTCGGATAGCTGCCCGAGAACGTCAACTGACACCGTTGCTTTCCCTTCCCTGCGTGCCGCGGGCCGGGGTTCAGCCCCTGGCCCGGGCCTGACTGTCGCGTGCGGCGGCGGCTACCCGCTCCGCCGTGATGCCAAACTCCTGGTAAATCTTCTGGTAGGCGGCCGAAGCGCCGAAGTGGTCTACTCCGATTGAAGCGCCCGCGTCGCCTACGAACAACCGCCAGGGCTCGGTAATCCCAGCCTCCACCGACACCCGCGCGCGGATGGCCGGAGGCAGTACCTCGTTCCGGTAGGACTCGTCCTGCTCGCTGAACCATTCGACGCACGGCATGGACACCACCCGGGCCGAGATGCCCTCGGCAGCCAGCAGATCGCGAGCCTCGAGTGCGATGGCGACCTCGCTGCCGGTGCCGATCAGGATGACGTCGCTGCCGTCGGCGAGCACGTACGCGCCGCGCGCGACGCCCTCGGCGTCGCCCAAGCCCGGGCCGCCGGGCGAACGGTCGAACACCGGCAGGTTCTGCCTGGTCAGGCACAGCGCCGTCGGCCGGGCCCGCTCCAGGGCGGTCCGCCAGGCCACGACGGTCTCGTTCGCGTCTCCGGGCCGGACCACCTCGAGGTGCGGGATGGCGCGCAGCGCCCACAGGTGCTCGATCGGCTGGTGGGTGGGCCCGTCCTCGCCGAGGCCAATCGAGTCGTGCGTCCACACGTACGTGACCGGCAGCTCCATCAGCGAGGCGAGCCGGACCGCGGGCCGCATGTAGTCGCTGAACACCAGGAACGTACCGCCGTAGGGGCGGGTTCCGCCGTGCAGGGCGATGCCGTTCAGGATCCCGCCCATCCCGTGCTCGCGGATGCCGAAGTGCATCGTCCGCCCGTAGGGGTTGCCGGGCCACATGGCGGTCTGGTGTTCGGCGGGGATGAAGGACGGCTGGCCCTCCATCGTCGTGAGGTTGCTCTCCGCCAGGTCGGCCGAACCGCCCCACAGTTCGGGCAGCACCGGGGCCAGGGCGGACAGGACCGTGCCGGAGGCCTTGCGGGTGGCCATGCCCTTGCTGTCGGGCGGGAACGAGGGGAGCACCTCGGCCCATCCGTCCGGCAGCCGGCGGTCGGCCAGCCGGTCGAACAGCGCTCGGCGGTCGGGGTTGGCCGCACTCCACGCGGTGAACCGCTCCTCCCACTCGGCGTGCAGGCTCTTGCCGCGCTCCGCGACGTGGCGCGCGTGGGCGAGCGCCTCGTCCTCGACCGGGAAATCAACCGCGGGATCGAAGCCGAGGACTTCCTTGGTCGCCGCCACCTCGTCCGCGCCGAGCGCGGACCCGTGAGCGGCGCCGGTGTTCTGCTTGTGCGGCGCGGGCCAGCCGATGATCGTCCGCAGGGCGATGAAGGACGGCGCCTCGGTGTGTTCCCTGGCGGTCAGCAGCGCCTGGTAGAGCGCTGGCACGTCCTCGACGTACCCGTTCGGGTTGCGCCAGCTCAGCCGCTGCACGTGCCAGCCGTACGCCTCGTAACGCGCCGCGACGTCCTCGGACTTGGCGATGTTGGTGTTGTCCTCGATGGAGATCTGGTTGTCGTCGTACAAGACGATGAGGTTGCCGAGCCGGTGATGGCCTGCGAGCGAGGCCACTTCATGGCTGATGCCCTCTTCCATGTCGCCGTCGGAGACGAAGCAGTAGACGTAGTGGTCGAACACGCTGGTGCCGGGCTCGGGATCCGGGTCGTACAGCCCGCGCTCGCGCCGGGCGGCCATGGCCATCCCGACGGCGTTGCTGATGCCCGCGCCGAGCGGGCCGGTGGTCGTCTCGACCCCGGGGGTGAGCCCGTGCTCAGGGTGGCCGGGCGTGATGCTGCCCCAGGTCCGGTAGGACTTCAGGTCATCCAGGGTCAGCCCGTACCCGGACAGGTACAGCTGGATGTACAGGGTGAGGCTGGAGTGCCCGCAGGACAGCACGAAGCGGTCGCGGCCCGGCCAGTGGGGATCCGCCGGGTCGTGCCGGAGCAGCCGCTGGTAGAGCAGGTAGGCGGCGGGGGCCAGGCTCATCGCCGTGCCGGGGTGCCCGTTGCCTACCTTCTGGACTGAATCCATCGCGAGGACTCGGATGAGATCGACGGCGCGTTCGTCGGTGGCCGTCCAGTCAAGCTGGGACTGATTGCTCACGCTAGGAGCCTATCGGTCGAGCGGCTCCGGCTGTCGGTAGGGTGCGGCCTGTACCGGCTCCGGTGACGGCCGCGTCAGCGGGCCGCGGTCGCGCATGGCGAAGAACAGCCGAAGCACCGCGATCCACACCAGGACCGAGCCGGTCACGTGCACCCAGACCAGCCCGGCGGGCAGGTGGGTGAAGTACTGGACGTAGCCGATCACGCCCTGGACCCCCAGCGAGCCGATCATGACCCAGCTCGCCCGCACCGCGCGCGGCGGCGCGCCGGACATCCGCAGCCCCACGACCAGCGCGACCGCGAGCCCGGCCATCAGCCACCCGATATCGGCGTGCAGCTGGGTGACCCCCTCCAGCGGCAGCTTGTACCGGGGCGCCCCCGCGTTGCCCGCCAGCGGACCCGTCCCGGTCACGACCGTGCCCGCCGCGAGCATGAGCCCGGTGACCGCGACCAGGGCCGCGGACAGGAGCCGCAGGTCGCTGCGCACGACGGCGGTCGGCGGGTCGTCACCTTCGGTAACTCTGACGTGCAGGACCACGGCGGCGGCCACGATCGCCGCGGACACCAGGAAGTGCACCGAGACCGCGGTCGGGTTGAGCTTGGTCAGCACGACGATCCCGCCGATCGCCGCCTGCGCGAACACCCCGGCCGGCTGGATCGCCGCTAGCCAGACCAGGTCACGCCGCCGGGTTCCCTGCGGCCGGAACCGCCAGGCCGCGATGAACACCAGGACGGTGATCGCGACCAGCGGGAAGTTGAGCAGCCTGTTGCTGAACTCGATCCAGGTGTTGAGCAGCGTCTGTCCGGCATTCTTGCTCGCGACGACGTCGGCCGCGCTGCACCGGGGCCAGTCCGGGCAGCCGAGGCCCGACGAGCTCAGCCTGACCGCCGCGCCGGTGGACATGATCACGGTGTCGGCGATCACCCCGGCCAGCGCGATCTGCCGCATCGACCGCGGCGTCGGCGACAGGACGGGCCTGGCGATCGGCCAGGCCTCCATCCTCGTCATACCGCGGGAGATCCGACGCGCGGAGGTCGGCGGGCACGCCCTTATGGTAGAGCCGCCTGCGCCGCTCCCGCGCAGGCGATCATCACACAGCCGATCGCGATCCACTCCAGGGCGCTCAGCCGCTGGCCGAGCATGACCAGCCCGGTCAGGGCGGCTACCGCGGGCTCCAGGCTCATCCACACGCCGAACAGCCTCGTCGGCATCCGGCGTAGCGACTCGAGCTCGAGCCGGTAGGGGATGACCGAGGACAGCATCCCGATCGTGGCCCCGATAGCCACGACGGCAGGCCGGAACATCGCCCGGCCCCCGGCGATCACCGCGGGCGGCGTGATCAGCACGGCGGAGATGACCATCGCGATGGCCAGCCCGGCCGAGCCGGGAAAGCGGCGCCCGGTGGCCGAGCTCAGCACGATGTAGGCGGCCCAGCACGCCCCGGCCAGTCCCGCGTACAGCACCCCGGTCACGTTCAGGTGCCCGGGCCCGCCCCGGGTCAGCAGCACGACCCCGATCGCGGCCAGGGCCACCCAGCCGAGGTCACGCAGGTGCCGCGAGCCGACGACCGCCACGGCCAGCGGGCCGAGGAATTCGATGGTGACGGCCACGCCCAGCGGAATGCGGGAGAACGACTGGTAGATGGAGAAGTTCATAACCGCGAGCGAGAGCCCGAACGCCCCCGCGACGGCGGCGTCGCCGAACGCTCTGCGTTCCTGCAGGTCACGGACCGAGCGGACGAACCCGCGCCCGGACAGCACGACCATGGCCAGCGCGGAGGTCCAGAGCCGCAGCCCGGTCACCGCCGCGGGCGGGATCGTCCCGAACAGCTTGTCGGCCAGCCCCGCCCCGAACTGCACCGAGACGATCCCGGTCAAGATCATGGCGGCCGGCAGTACCACCCCCGAGTGGGCTACCCCCGAATGGGCTACCCCCGATCGGGCTACCCGCGACCTGGTTATCCCCGACTGGATATTCCGGAAATGGATCATCCGGAAATGGACTTTCCGGGATGGGGTTATCCGGGACGGGGACGTCCGGTCCTGACCAGGCGGCGCCTCGCCCCGTACGGTTTCCCTCATTCCCACCTGAACATTCGGGCCGCGAGCGCGATCGCCACGACGGCCCAGACCGCCAGGGTGACCGTGTTCCCGACGGGGAACGCCGTGTGGTGCTGCAAGACGTCCCGCAGGCCGGTCGACAGTGCGCCGGTCGGCAGCAGCTCGAGGGCGGACCGCGCCGACGCAGGGAACTTGGTCAGCGGGAAGACCACGCCGCCCACGCCGAGCAGGACGATGTAGACGAGGTTGGCGCCGGCCAGGGTGGCCTCGGCGCGCAGCGTGCCGGCCATCAGCAGCGCCAGCCCGCTGAACGCGGCGGTGCCCAGGATGATGAGCAGCGGCGCGACCCCGATCGCGGCCGGGCTGGCGTCCGGCCGCCAGCCGAGGGCCAGGCCGACGGCGAGGATCAGTACGCCCTGGAGCAGTTCGACCGCGATCACGGTCGTGGTCTTGGCCGCGATCAGGCCGACGCGGGACAGGGGCGTGGCCCCCAGGCGCTTCAGGACGCCGTACCGCCGCTCGAAGCCGGTCGCTATCGCTTGACTGGTGAACGCCGTCGACATCACCGCCAGCGCGATGATCCCGGGCGTGAGGAAGTCGACCCGGCTCAGGCCGGCCCCGAAATTCACCAGCGGCTCGAGGCTGAACGCCGCGAGCAGGAGCAGCGGGATGATCAGGACGAGCAGAAGTTGCTCGCCGTTGCGCAGCAGCGTCCGGGTCTCCAGCCCCGCCTGCGCCGCGATCATCTGCCGCATCGGCGCCGCCCCGGGGGCGGGGGAGAGCTCAATCACGTCCGGAGGTCCTTCCCTGTCAGCTCCAGGAACACGTCCTCCAGCGTCCGGCTCTCGATGCGCAGGCTATTGGCCAGGACGCCGCGTTCGGCGCACCAGGCGGTCACCGCGGCGAGCAGCAGCGGGTCCACTGCCCCGTGGGCCTCGATCACGTAATGACCGGCCGGCGACTCCTTGACCGCGCAGGCGGGCGGCAGCACGGTGAGCAGGCTGTCGATGTCCAGGCCCGCCTCGGCGCGGAACCTGAGCTGGCCGACCGTGCCGGTCAGCTCGCCCGGCGTGCCGGCCGCCACCAGCTGCCCGTGGTCGACGATGGCGACGTGATCGCACAGCCGTTCGGCTTCCTCCATGAAGTGCGTGGTCAGGATGACGCTCACGCCCTCGCCGCGCAGCCGGGCGATCAGGTCCCAGGTAGCGTGCCGCGCCTGCGGGTCCATGCCAGCCGTCGGCTCGTCGAGGAAGACCAGCTCCGGGCGGCCGATGACGGCCGCGGCCAGGGACAGCCGCTGCTGCTGCCCGCCGGACAGCCGCTTGTAGGGGATACGCGCGACGGGGGTGAGCCCGACCAGGTCGAGCAGCGCTGCCGGATCCACCGGGCGGGCGTGAAAGCGGCTCAGCAGCTTCAGGTAATCGGCCGCGGGGACGGCCGGGGGAATGCCGCCGGACTGGAGCATTACCCCGACCCTCGGCCGCAGGGCGCGGGCGTCGCGCACCGGGTCCAGCCCCAGGACGCGCACCGTGCCCTGGTCGGGCCGCCGGTAACCCTCGCAGATCTCGATCGTGGTGGTCTTGCCCGCGCCGTTCGGCCCGAGGATGCCGGTCACGGCGCCGCGCGCGGCCGTGACTGAGAGCCCGTCGACGGCGGCCGTCTGGCCGTACCGCTTGACGAGCCCGCTAACCTCCACGGCAGGCGCAGCCGGATCTGCCGGGGCCAGCGGGACCGTGCTCACGCACGCGAGTCTACGGTGGCAGGCCTTCGCCCACGCCACGTCCCATCATCGTGTGACCCGTCCGCACCGGCGGGGTCGCTATGCTGCGCATGAACCAAGCGATACGGAGGACGACCGGATGGATCACGACCGCGCCCGCGCCCTGCTGCTCGCCGAGCGCGACGAGGTGCAAAGCCTGCTCAAGGGCGCCGAGACCGCTGGGCACGACGACCGCGAGGCCGAGGTGGCGAGCGAGGCGGAGGACAACGCCGACGCCGCCCTGGCGCTGACCGAGGAGGGCCAGGACGACGCCATCGCCGAGAGCCTGCGTGACCGGCTGGACGTCATCGAGCGCGCCCTGCAGCGGCTGGACGACGGTACGTACGGCCGATCCGTCCGCAGCGGGCAGCCGATTCCCGACGAGCGCCTAGAGGCCGACCCCGCAGCAGAACTCACCGTCGAGGAGGCCAGGGCCGCCGACCGCGCGTGAGTCCACCGGGAAGGTCCGGCAACCCCGCGACCTCACCGGTATCAGCACGCAGCCGGTGGTTGTGGCAGCCTGCTCGGAAGAGCGGTTACACAGCCACTCTCATTGGTTCCATGTGATCGTCATGGGTCAGTAGCCGTCGACGTCGACTACCGCCTGGGCGAAGGCCTGCGGGGCTTCCTGGGGCAGGTTGTGCCCGACGCCACCCCCGATCACCCGGTGCTCATACTTGCCCGAGAACTTGCCGGCGTAGACGCTGGCGTCCGAGTGCGGCGCGCCGTTGGCGTCGCCCTCGAGGGTGATGGTGGGCACGTCGATGGCCGGGAAGCTGGCCAGCTGCCGCTCCAGGTCGTCGTATTGCGGCTCGCCCGCGGCCAGGCTGAGCCGCCAGCGGTAATTGTGGATCACGATGGCGACGTGATCGGGGTTGTCGAAGGCGGCCGCGCTGCGCGCGAACGTGGCGTCGTCAAAAGTCCACTTCGGCGAGGCGAGCTGCCAGATGAGCTTGCTGAAATCGCGCCGGTACTTGTCGTCGCCGGCCCGGCCGCGCTCGGTGGCAAAGTAGTACTGATACCACCAGGCGAGTTCGGCCCGTGGCGGTAGCGGCGCCTCGGTGGCGGCCTGGCTGCCGATGAGGTACCCACTCACGGAGACCAGGGCCTTGCACCGATCCGGCCACAGCGCCGCGACGATGTCGGCGGATCGCCCGCCCCAGTCGAAGCCGGCCAGGATGGCCTGCTCGATAGCGAGCGCGTCCATCAGCGCGACGACATCCGTAGCCAGGGCCGCCTGCTGGCCGTTGCGGGGCGTGTCGTCCGACAGGAACCGGGTGGTCCCGTAGCCTCGGACGAACGGGACGATGACCCGGTAGCCCGCCGCGGCCAGCAACGGGGTGGCCTCGGCGAAGCTGTAAATGTCGTAGGGCCAGCCGTGCAAGAGCAAGACGGCCCGGCCATCAGCCGGGCCGTCTTCGGCGTAGCCGACGCTCAGCGGGCCCGCGTCGACCTGCTTCAGCGCGTCAAACGGCGTGCTCATGTTCGTATCGCCTTCTTGCTCATCGTGGGTGCGGTGTTCATCGCCGGTTACCGGTGTGAGCCGGCGACGGCCATGGCCGCCCTCACGATGACGTCGGTGACCGCCTGCGGCTGGGAGATCATGATCACGTGCGAGCCCTCGACCTCGGTGATGTCGGCGCCCGCCCGCTGAGCCTCAGACCGGATGACGTCGGCGCCGGCGGCCTTGTCGCCGGTGGCGACTACCGTCCAGCATGGCAGCTTCTTCCAGGCCGGCGGCCCGGACGCTTCGCTGAACGCCGTCACCGCGGTGGGACGCTGGGTGGCGGCCATCAGCGCGGTGGTCTCCGGGGGCAGGTCGGCTGCGAAGGCCTCGCGGAACAGCGCGGGGTTGACCGCGAGCTCAACCGCAGTCTCCCCGTCCGGTCCGGCCGGATACTTGTACTGCACCAGGGCCGCGCCCAGGATGCTGTCCTTGGAGCCGCTCTCGACATCGTTCAGGTTTTCGCCCTCTTCGGTGGCGAAGGCGGCGATGTAGACCAGGCCGACGACGTTCGGGGTGCTGGTCGCGGCGTTGGTGATGACCGCGCCAGCGTAGGAATGCCCGACGAGCAGTACCGGGCCGTCGATCTGGTTGAGCAGGCTGGCGGTGTAGGCCGAATCGGCGGCCAGGCCGCGCAGCGGATTGGCCGCGGCGATGACGGTGTAGCTCTGCTGCTGCAGCCGCTCGATAACGCCGTTCCAGCTGGACGCGTCGGCGAAGGCGCCGTGCACCAGCACGATCGTCGGCTTGACGCCAGGTTGCTGAGACCGCTGGTCTGTCGCAGTCATGGAGGAACCTCCTTGGGCGGAAATCCGGGGATCACGTTGTGACATCCACACTCACGCCCGGAGGTGTCCCATCGCACCCGCGAAACACCCTGGCCGGTACCCCGGCTGCCGCGGCGGCCACCCGGGAAACCCGTACTGCCCTCACAGGCACCTGGACCGCGACACCCTGGAGCGTCGGCGGCGCGTCCTGGGCGAGGACCACCCCGACACCCTGAACTCCGCCCGCAACCTCGGCGAAGCTCGCGAGACCTGAAGACTCCTAAACCACGACATCCGCTCGAACAGGCTGAGAAGCAGCCCCTATGCTGCGGGTGGTGTCCGCGGATCGCGCGGGTCCTGGGCTTCGCCCGGCCGCTGACCGCCACCCGATTCGTGGGCTTCACGCAGCCCCTGGGGTTCACGAATCCCGGCCGCCTTCCGGCTGGCCTTCTTTTCCTGCTTGTCCGCCGGGGGCCAGTCGGGTCCGGCCGGCCAGGAGGCCACCCGCACCGGACGGTCGGAGTGCGGGTTGCGGCCGTGGGCCACGAACCGCTCCATCCGGGTAGCGCCCGACAGCTCGACCCGGGCCGAGACGAGCTCGGCCCCCTTGCTGGTCAGTTCCACCCAGCAGATCTGCTGATTGCGCACGTAGGCCGGGGGCAGGCCGAACCTCCCGCCGATGCCCTCCACCACCGAGGTGCACGACCCCGAGTTGGCGTAGAACCCGCGCCCCGAGGCGGCCAGTTCCGGGTGGTGGGTGTGGCCGGAGATGAAGCCGTGGTAGCCGTCGGCCACGAGGTCGGCGGCGCGCTGGCGCGCCGCGGTGTTCTGCCCGTAGCCCCGCTTGTCGAGCGCCAGCGCGCTGATCGACACCCAGGCCCGCCGGGCCACGACGGCGACCAGGGCCCCGATGACCAGGAGGTCGACCACGGCGCCGTAGCCGAGGATCTCGGCCCGCCGGGCCCAGACGTCCGTGTCCGGGTAGCGCGTGCGGAACGCCGCGAACTCCGGGATCCGGATCACGACCAGGATCACGAGCGGGAGCGCGATCACCCACCACAGGTGCCGGCTCAGCTTGCGGTACACCATCCGGGATCCTACGAACGAGGGGAAGTCGGTCGGGTCGGACATCTCGTGCGCGCCGTCGACCCAGCCGCGGCCGAGAAACTCCAGGCGGGGGATGACCTCCCGCACGATGTGGTGCCCCATGGGGGTGTCCAGCGGGTTGCGTGCGTCGCAGAAGCAGTTGTACGGGTCGAGCTGGTGGCCGTGCTCGATCCGGATCTTCCGGCCATCGGCCAGGATCAGGTCCGCAGCCAGGCACAGCCGGGCTCCGGTCATCTCCCGCACCGTGTCGGCGCCCTTGACGTCCCAGGCCAGGTCGCCGTCGTGGTTGCCGATGGTGTAGATCACCTGCCCGCCGCTTGCGGTCACGTCGAGCAGCGCCGCGCACAGGTCCTCGTGCGGGCGCAGGATGTCGTTGACGGTCGAGCCGGGGAACCCGAGCAGCTCGATCACGTCCCCGGCGAGTACGACAGTGAGCGAAGGTTCCCCAGGTGAGGTGGCCCCGAGCGTGTCGGTTAGGTGCCGCGCGAGCGTCTCACAGGACCGCCCGGACACGTCGGTGCGGGACGGAGGCAGGTGCAGGTCGCTCATCGTTATTACCTTGCCGCCGGGCGGGATGGCCACCTCGAGCAGGTCCACGATGTCGGGTCGCGGCGCAGCAGGCATGGCAGTGTGCTTGTCTTCCTCGAGCTTTCCTGGGGGCTTGTTCCTAATGGCCGGGTCCTCGGTGGTCTGGTTTGTTCGTACCAGGTTTCTTCCCCATCAGCTAGCTCCCCACCGGCGCGGCACGGCGGCACCACCAAGAATTCACGGCACAGAAAGCTAATACGCATCCGCCCGCCACGCGACTCCCGATCGGTTAGCGGGGCGGGAACCATCGCTCGTTCGGGCCGGGAAAAAGAATTTAGGCCGCGGCTGCCCGGCCGGATACCGTCCCTATGCATGGAACCAGGGGAGTACGACCACCACGAGGTTGAGGCGGCGGCCCGCGCGCTGTGGGAGGCGCACGACGTCTACCGGTACGACCCCGGGGTCCTGGACGGGCGGCCCACGTTCAGCGTGGACACGCCGCCGCCGTACGTGTCGGCGGCGCACCTGCACGTGGGGCACGCGATGAGCTACTCACAGCCCGACTTCATCGTCCGCTACCGCCGCATGCAAGGCGAGCGGGTGTTCTACCCGATCGGGTTCGACGACAACGGGCTGCCCACCGAACGGTACGTGGAGCAGGCCTACGGCGTGCGGGCGGTCGATATGCCGCGGGCCGAGTTCGTGGCGCTGTGCCTGGCCGAGACCCAGCGCACGGCCGCGCGGTATGAGGACCTGTGGCGGCGGCTCGGGCTGTCGCTCGACTGGTCGCTGCGCTACTCCACCATCGACGCCCGCTGCCAGCGGACCGCGCAGACCGCGTTCGTCAGGCTGTACGAGGCCGGCTACGTGCGCCGGGCCCAGGAGCCGATCCTGTGGTGCCCGGAGGACCGCACCTCGCTGGCCCAGGCGGACGTGGAGGACCTGGAGCGGACCAGCAGGCTGCACACGATCAGGTTCGGCGAGAACGCGCTGATCGCGACCACCCGGCCCGAGCTGCTGCCGGCCTGCGTGGCGCTGTACCACCATCCCGCCGACCCCCGCTATACGGAGCTGGCCACCGCGCGGGTGCCGCTGTTCGACTACGAGGTGCCGGTCCTGGCCGACGAGGACGTGGACCCGGAGTACGGGACCGGGCTGATGATGGTGTGCACGTTCGGCGACAGCGAAGACGTGCTGCGGTGGCGGCGCGACCACCTGGCGCTGCGCCTGGTGGTGGAGCCCGACGGGCGCCTGGGCGAGCTGGCGGGGGAGTTCGCCGGGCTGACGGTGAGCCAAGCGCGTTCGGCCATCGTCAAAGCGCTCGAACAGGCCGGGCGGCTCGTGGAGAGCGTGCCGGTGCGGCAGGTGGTCGGGGTGCACGAGCGGTGCCAGACCCCGGTCGAGTTCCAGATCAGGCCGCAGTGGTTCGTCAGGGTGCGGGAGAACGCCGACCGGTTCCGGGCTCGCGCGGCCGAGCTGGAGTGGATCCCGCCCTTCATGCAGCGGCGCCTCGAGGACTGGATCGACGGGCTCAAGTGGGACTGGAACATCACCAGGCAGCGGCGCTACGGGGTGCCGTTCCCGGTCTGGTTCTGCGCGGCCTGCGAGGCGCCGGTGCTGGCCCGGCCCGAAGACCTGGCGGTCGACCCGCTCACCGACGCCCCGCCAGTGACGGCGTGCCCGTCCTGCGGTTCCGGCGAGTTCACGGGCGATCCGGACGTGATGGACACCTGGATGACGTCGTCGCTGACCCCGCAGATCAACGACGGGTGGGCGCTCGGCGGAACCGACCCGGCGCTCGCGCCCATGTCGATGCGGGTGCAGGCGTTCGAGATCATCAGGACCTGGCTGTTCTACTCCGTCGTGAACTCGGAGCTGCTGTTCGGCCGGCTGCCGTGGCGGACGGCGATGATCTCCGGTTGGGGCCTGAGCGAGCAGGGCAAGAAGCTGTCCAAGCGCGACCTGGACCGGTCGACGGAGGCCGACGGCTACAACCGGTACGTGCCGGATGCCGTGATGGACAAGTACGGCGCGGACGCGCTACGGCTGTGGGCGACCCGTGGGCGGATCGGCACCGACCTGAAGTACAACGAGAAGGACATCAGGACCGGGCGGAAGTTCGCGGTCAAGCTGTGGAACGTGGGCCGGTTCCTGGAGCTCAACCTCGGCGAGTTCAGCCCCGCGCAGACTGAATTCGTGCCGCCGGGGGAGCGGGACATCGTCGACCGGTGGGTCCTGTCTCATCTGGCCGAGGCGGTCGGCGAGACGACGGCGGCGTTCGAGGCCCACGACTACATGCAGGCGCACCAGGCCGCCTCCCGGATGTTCTGGTCCGTCTACTGCGACCGGTACATCGAGATGATCAAGGACCGGTTCGGCGATGGGGCCGATCCGGATAATACGGATCTGGACTATCCGGGCCGGGAGAGTGCCCGGTGGACGCTGTGGGAGTCTTACCGCGTCCTGCTCGGGCTGTTCGCGCCCTTCGCCCCGTTCGTGACCGAGCACATGTACCAGCGGTTCTACCGCGACCACGAGGACGCCGTCTCGCTGCACCTGACCCGCTGGCCGACCACCGATCCGGCGTGGGCCGCTGGCGACCCCGCGGCCAAGGCGGCGGTGACGGCCGTAGACCAGCTGACGGTCATCCTGGACGCCACCCGCGCGCTGCGCAGCGGGCAGCGGCTGGGCAACTCGGCCCGTCTCAGCCAGCTGATCCTGGAGGCACGCGACGCGCAGGCCGAGGCGCTGCTGGCCCAGATCGCCGAACCTCTCCGCCTCGCCGCCCGCGCCGACGCCGTGGTCCGCGCCCCGGCCGCCCATCCGAGCGGCGTGGACGGGATCACTGTCGGCATCGTCCCGTAAGACGGCCTAACGGGACAGGTTAGCCAGCACTTCGCGCGCCAGGGCCACGCCGTCGGTCAGCTCGGCGCCATGGCCTAGCACCGGCCCCAGGAATGACAGATCGGAAAGGTCGCTGACGTTGATCTCGATCACGGCGTTGCCCGACCAGATGTCTAGCTCCACGGCGGGAGCTCCGATCGAGGTCTGGAACGTCGCGGTCGCCAGCATGCCCAGGCTCTTGACCGATTGCGCTCCGTCGAAGGTAAACCCGGCCTGCTTCCCTTGATTGAACTGAACATCTCTTTCGAAGTCACCCTGCGCGCTGTCCAGATCGGAATCGATGGTGACGGCCAGACTGAGGGCCTGGTTCGACGAGGTCCAGTCGCACAGGCTCGTGGCGTCGTCCACGCCGACGGTGGCACCGGGCAGGTATCTGTCCAGCGTCGACGCCCTGATCAGCTTGCAGAGATCGCTGGGCTGGGCGTAGACCGGCCCTTGCCGGTAAGAAGAGGCGCTGGTACTGGCCAGGGCGGCGAGCGCGTCACGGGCCATCGCGATACCACCCGCCAGCAGCATGGCGCGGTCCGGCGATTGCGCGCCGGGGCCGGTGTACGACAAGTCGATGACGGCGTTGCCCGACCCGACGAGTAGCTCCACCGCGTCAGCTCCTGACCTGCTCTGGAATATGTCGGCCGCCTGATCGCCGAGGCCCGCCAAGAACTGCCCCCCCGTGACCGTCTGCCCTGACACGCTCTGAGCGTCGGCCTGGAGTTGGCTGGCGAAGCCCTGCTGTGTGCTCGCGTAGTCGGGAAACAGGGTGAGGGTCAGCTCGACGTAGGGGCTAGGGCTGGTCGTTCCCCAACTGCAGCTATTCATCATCTGCGCCGCGCTTGGAGGGTTGGACGCCAGGGGGCTGACCGTCGCGCCGGGCGCGTACGTGGCCAGTGTCGCCGTGGTGATCAGCCGGCAGGGGTCGCGTTGTCCGGCGTAGTGCGGCAAGCGGGGAGAAGAAGAAGCTCCTGGCGCGGCCGAGTCGGTGGCGGGCCGGGCCAGGGAGGTGAGGATGGCGCGGGCCACCGAGATCAGGTCGGGCAGTTGCGCGCCGCCGGGCGTCGGTACCTCGGTCGTCCCACCGGCCATGGCGATGATGTTGTAGTTGAGGACCAGCACAGCGTTGCTGGACCGGACGATCAGGTAGGCGCCGGGAACAGCGTTAGCGTCGACCACGGCAGCGAAATCAGCGGCCGACCTAGCGGTCAGGAGCAGCGCGGTGGCCCTGTCGCCCAGGCCGGCGACCGACTGGGTCCTGGCCGCGATCCCCTTGTTGTGGCCGATGGTGGACACCCACGTGCCGTAGTCGTGCTCCGCATCGGTGATCGCGGACGGCGAGCTGAAGACCTCGACTAGCGCGCCCACGGTCCGGTCCTCACGATCGCGCGTGCTAACCCACCCGCAGGCAGCCGCCTTGCCGTGACTTGGTGCAGCGGTGCTTACGTGGCTCGCCGTCGCGCCGGGCAGGAACGTGTTCAGTGTGGCCAGGCTGATCAGGGAGCAGGGCTCGGGCACGCGAGAGTACTTGGGCCCGGGCGGGCCGTACGCCAGGGACCAGACGACGGCCACCGCGATCAGCGCGGCCGACAGGACGGCGGCGCCGCTCAGGATCAGGAACGCCCGGCGACTTCGCCGCGGCGGTGCTTCTGGCCCGGGGACACGTTCGTCTCCGGATGCTGCGGTCCCCGGCGCATCCGTGCTGGATTCTTCCGACACTGCGGCACGTCCCTTAGGCCGACGCTGCCCCCTGCGCTGTCTCACGGCGCCTAGCCGAAACTACTCGCCGACAGTATCCGGACCGCATCGGACCGGTGTCGGATCGGTGGCGGTCAGGTCACGGCGCGCAGCCGCCCGGTGCGGGGCCGGCTGGAACAGCGCGGGCCGGCTGGTACAGCGCGGCGGTCGCCCGGGCCGCCCCGGCCAGCCTCGCGCGCAGGGCGGGCGGCTCGAGCACCTCGACGTCCGGGCCGAGGGCCAGGAACTCCCGGCAGGCGTGCTCGACCGACTCGATCGGCACGACCGCGCGGATCCAGCCGTCCGGTTCGGCGACGCCAGCTTCGGCCACGACCCGGGCGGCCGCCCCCGGCAGCCTGGCTACGGCGGCCGGTGCGAGCCTGACCAGCGCGTCGGCCCGGTGCAGGTAGGCCCTGAAGTCGGCCAGATAGGCCTGCCAGTAGCGATCCAGCTGGAAGCCTTCGGGGAAGGCAAACTCCTCCTCCAGCACGCGCAGGTCGAGGATCTGGTCGACCCGGTAGGTCCGCGGCCCGGGACCCGCCACCAGGTACCAGCGCCCGGCCTTAAGGACCAGCCCGTACGGTTCCAGCCGGCGATCGACGTCGGTCGGCTCCTTCCA
Source organism: uncultured Actinomycetes bacterium (assembly GCA_963795795.1). GTDB lineage: Bacteria > Actinomycetota > Actinomycetes > Streptosporangiales > Streptosporangiaceae > Palsa-504. The sequence continues at coordinate 477,720 of CAWCJS010000027.1, forward strand.
CCGCCGGTAGCGGACCTCCAGCACGCGGCCGTGCCAGACCGCGCTGGCGACCGCCGGCAGCAGCGGCACCTCGTCTTCCGGCGCGTACCAGCCAGGGGCGTCGAGGTGAAAGCGGGCCTGGACCCGCCCGACCTGCTCGCCGAGCTCGGGCGGCAGGGCCGCCATCAGCTTGAGCTGCGCCGCCGCCAGCACCGGGCCGAACCCCAGGTCCGAGGCGGGCCCGGGCAGGCCGGACAGGACCAGCGCCCTGGCCTCGTCCGCGCTCAGGCCGGTCAGCCGGGTGCGGTAGCCGTCGAGCAGCTGGTAGCCGCCGCGGTGCCCGGCGTCCCCGTACAGCGGGATGCCGGCCTCGTGCAGCGAGTCCACGTCGCGGTAGACGGTGCGGACCGAGACCTCGAGCTCGGCGGCGAGCTGCGCGGCGGTCATCCGCCCCCGGGCCTGGAGCAGGAGCAGGAGGGCGACGAGCCGGCTCGCGCGCATGCCCCGATTCTGCGCCACTCCACTGACAACAGATGTCAGGGGACCGGCCCTAGCGTGCGGCCATGACCTTTACCGAGAAGTTCCTGCGGGCCAAACCTCCGATCGACCTGGCCGGGCGATCCGTCAAGCGCTATCACGTCTGTCCGGGACCCGAGGGCGTTGAGCCCGAGGTGGAGCAGGCGGCACTCGCGATCTTGCCGAAGCTGCTGCCAGAGCCGGACGGCACGCCGCCGGCCACGTTCGTCGTCGTGCACCGGAGCCGCGGTGACAACTCCGCCTACATCAACGCCTACAGCTGGGTCTGGGACAACGTGCTGTACTTCCGCGCCGCCGCGGCGGCCCAGCCGGAGCTGGGCTGTCCTGACGACGACCCGACGAGCTTCATGGTGATCGAGGACCGGCCCTGGATCGGATGCGTGTGGGAGCTGCCGCCGATCGCCCACGAGCGCGACGCGTGGGTCCGCCACATGCTCCTGCCGGACCAGCCGGATCTGGCGGCCTACCTGGCGGACTTCATGCCGGACGGCCTGACCGGGCGGGTCGCGTGAGCGGCGACGGCGCGCGGGACTTCGACTTCTTCCACGGCCGCTGGCGGATCGACCACCGCCGGCTGAAGGAACGGCTGGCCGGCTGCGAGGAGTGGGAGGAGTTCAGTACCCGGCTGGAATGCCGGCCCATTCTCGGGGGCGCCGGCAACCTGGACGAGGGCGAGTTCCCGGACCGCGGCTACCACGCGATGTCGCTGCGCCTGTACAACCCAGACGAGAACACGTGGACGATCTACTGGATCACCAGCCTCAGCAGGAGCATTGATCCCGGGGTGACCGGCCGGTTCACCGATGGCATCGGCCTGTTCCTCGGCCACGACACCCACGAGGGCATCCCGGTCCTCGTCCGCTATATGTGGTCCGACATCACCCCGACGGCGGCCCGGTGGGCGCAGGCGTTCTCCACCGACGACGGGCGGACCTGGGAAACCAACTGGATCATGGACTTGACCCGGACCTGACGGCCAGATCCGGCCCGGCTCGGCCCGGCCCGGTACCGCTCCGGCGGCTGCGCGACAATATCCCGGTGCGGACGATCGCGCTCGAAGAGCACTTCTGGACGCCCGAACTCGCGGCGGTGGCCGACTCCGGCCGGATAGACGCGTGGGGCCGGCAGATCGATGACCGGCTCCGCGACCTCGCCTCCGGGCGGCTGGCCGACATGGACGCCAACGGCATCGACGTCCAGGTCATCTCCCACGTGGCGCCCGCCGCGCAGGGCCTGACCGGACCCGAGGGCCTGGCCGGCGCCCGGGCGGCCAACGACCTGCTGGCCGCCGCCGTGCGGGCGCACCCCGACCGGTTCGCCGGCTTCGCCACGCTGCCCACCGCCGACCCGCACGCCGCGGCCGACGAGCTCGAACGGGCCACCGGTGAGCTCGGCTTCGCGGGCGCCATGGTCAATAGCACCCTCGGCTCCAACAACGCGTTCCTGGACGACCCCAGGTTCGAGCCGCTGCTCGACCGCTTCGAGCGGCTCGACGCGCCGCTGTACCTGCATCCGGCCCCGCCGTCGGCGGCCCTGCGCGAGGTTCTCTACGGCGGGCTGCCCCCGGCCGTGGCGGCGGCTGGCCACCGGCGCCTGGGGCTGGCACGCCGAGGCGGGCCTGCACGTCCTGCGGATGATCGCCACGGGGGTGTTCGACCGGCATCCCGGGCTCCGGCTGATCATCGGGCACTGCGGCGAGATGCTGCCGTTCATGCTGGCGCGCATCGACGCCATGCTCCGGCTGGACACCATCGCGATGAAGCCGTCGGAGTACTTCGCGCGGAACATCTGGGTCACGACCAGCGGGCTGTTCAGCATCGCGCCGGTGATGTGCACCGTGCAGGTGCTGGGCGTGGACCGGGTGCTGTTCAGCGTGGACTACCCGTTCGGCTCCAACGCGGCGGGCCGCGCCCTGCTCGACACGCTGCCGCTCAGCCCGGACGACATGGCCAAGATCGCGGGCGGCAACGCCGAGCGTGTCCTGCGCCTCGGACGTCCCGGGCACCCCCCGCACCCGGACGCCCCGGCCGTGACCCCAGCCCCAGGCCCGGCCCAGGCACCGACCCCGGCATCGTGATTTACGTCACGTTGATCTTGTGAAAAATTTGCGCTGGCCGGGGCATTTACGGCATACTTGTGTTGTGAAAAACGTTCGGTCAGCCATGCCCAGGGGAGGCCTCACCGGCTCCGCAGGGCACTCGGGCCCCGCCAGTCCCGGGTCGCCGACCCGTGGTCAGGTGGCCCGGCTGATCCTGGAGGTCGGGCCCTCGACCGCCGCCACGCTCGGCGGCAGGCTCGGGCTCACCCCGGCGGCCATCCGGAGGCACCTCGACAACCTCATAGCGGAAGGCCTGATCGAGACCAGGACGGCCAGGACGTACGGGAACCGGGGCCGCGGCCGGCCGGCCAAGGTCTACGTGATCACCGACGCTGGGCGCAGCGCGTTCGAGCACGCCTACGACGATCTGGCCACCAGCGCCCTGCGCTTCCTGGCCGAGACGGCCGGGCCCGAGGCGGTGGCCCAGTTTGCCCGCAGGCAGCTCGCCGACCTGGAGCTCCGGTACGCCCCCGTGGTCGACCAACCAGAACTCGCCGACCGAGTGCAGGCCCTGGCCGGCGCGCTGACCGCTGACGGCTACGCGGCATCGGCTGGCCCGGCGCCCGCGATCGGAGGCATGTCCGGGGAGCAGCTGTGCCAGCACCACTGCCCGGTGGCGCACGTGGCGGCCCAGTTCCCGCAGCTGTGCGAGGCGGAGACCGAGGCGTTCGGCAGGCTGCTGGGCACCCCCGTGCAGCGCCTGGCTACGATCGCTCACGGCGACGGCATCTGCACCACGCACGTCACGGGCCAGCCGGTTGGGAAGGCGGGCCCAGGGAAGGCCAGCACGGCCACGGTAGTTGTACAAAAGGGAATTTCTGGATCGGCCGGGGAAGGCCGGACCGCTTCCGATATCACCACAGAGTCCGGAGGGCTCTTCACATGACCACCACGCAAGAACAGCAGCTCGAAGGGCTGGGCACGTACAAGTTCGGCTGGGCCGACTCGGACGTGGCCGGGGCGTCCGCGCGCCGGGGCCTGTCCGAAGAGGTGGTCCGCGACATCTCGGCGCGGAAGAACGAGCCGGAGTGGATGCTCGAGATGCGGCTCAAGGGCCTGAAGTACTACGGCCGCAAGCCGATGCCCACCTGGGGCGCCGACCTGTCCGGCATCGACTTCGACAACATCAAGTACTTCGTCCGCTCCACCGAGAAGCAGGCCGCGAGCTGGGACGAGCTCCCCGCCGACATCAAGAACACCTACGACCGGCTCGGTATCCCCGAGGCGGAAAAGCAGCGCCTAATTGCCGGCGTGGCCGCACAGTACGAGTCCGAAGTGGTGTATCACAAGATCCGCGAGGACCTTGAGGAAAAGGGCGTCATATTCCTCGACACCGACACCGCGCTCAGGGAGCAACCGGAACTGTTCCGCGAGTACTTCGGCACGATTATCCCGCCGGGTGACAACAAGTTCGCCGCGCTGAACACCGCGGTCTGGTCGGGCGGGAGTTTCATCTACGTGCCTAAGAACGTAAAGGTGGAAATCCCGCTGCAGGCCTATTTCCGGATCAACACCGAGAACATGGGCCAGTTCGAGCGGACCCTGATCATCGTCGACGAGGGCGCTTACGTCCATTACGTCGAGGGCTGCACCGCGCCCATCTACAAGTCCGACTCGCTGCATTCCGCGGTCGTCGAGATCATCGTCAAGAAGGACGCGCGCTGCCGGTACACGACGATCCAGAACTGGAGCAACAACGTCTACAACCTGGTGACCAAGCGCGCCGTCGCCCAGCAGGGCGCCACGATGGAGTGGATCGACGGCAACATCGGCTCCAAGGTGACGATGAAGTACCCGGCGATCTACCTGATGGGCGAGCACGCGCGCGGTGAGACGCTCTCGGTCGCGTTCGCGGGCACGGGCCAGCACCAGGACGCGGGCGCCAAGATGGTGCACTGCGCGCCGAACACCTCCTCGACGATCATCTCCAAGTCGGTGGCCAGGGCCGGCGGCCGGACCTCCTACCGCGGCCTGGTCAACGTGCAGGAGGGCGCCGAGCACTCCAAGTCCAACGTGAAGTGCGACGCGCTGCTCGTGGACACGATCAGCCGCAGCGACACCTACCCCTACGTGGATGTCCGCGAGGACGACGTGGAGATGGCCCACGAGGCCACCGTGTCCAAGATCTCCGAAGACCAGCTGTTCTACCTCATGAGCCGCGGCATGACCGAAGACGAGGCGATGGCCACCATCGTCCGCGGGTTCGTCGAGCCCATCGCCCGCGAACTGCCGATGGAGTACGCGCTCGAGCTGAACCGGCTGATCGAGCTCCAGATGGAGGGGGCTGTCGGCTAATGTCGGCTGGATTGCAGGGAGCGATCGAATCGGCTCCCGTGACCAGGCTGCACGAAAACCGGTCCTACGACCCGGCGGACTTCGGCGTGCCGACCGGCCGCGAGGAGGAGTGGCGGTTCACCCCGCTGCGCCGCCTCCGCGGGCTGCACACCGACGCCCCGCTGGCGGCCGCACCGGCGGCCGTGGAAGTGGACGTGGACCCCGCTCCCGAGGTGAAAGCCTTTTTGGCCGAACGAGCGGTGGCTAACCTCCCGCGCAGCTTCATCCCGTCCGACCGGGTAAGCGCCCGGGCGTACGCGGAGTTCGCGGAGGCGACCGTGATTACCGTGCCGGCCGAGGCCGACGCCTCACGGCCCACCGTCGTCACCGTGACGGGACGCGACCCCGACGGTGCCGCGTACGGCCACCTGATCGTGCAGGCCGAGCCGTTCTCCCGGGCGGTGGTCGTGCTCGACTACCGCGGCAGCGCCACATACGCGGACAACGTGGAACTGGTGGTCGGCGACGGCGCGTCCCTCTCGGTGGTCAGCTTCCACGAGTGGGCCGACGACGCCGTCCACCTGTCGTACCACTACGCCACCCTCGGCCGGGACGCCAGGCTCAGGCACGCCGCGGTCACGCTGGGCGGGTCCGTGGTGCGGCTCGCCCCGTCGGTCCGCTACGACGGCCCCGGCGGCGACGCCGAGCTGACCGGGCTGTACTTCGCCGACGCGGGCCAGCACCTCGAGCACCGGCTGTTCGTCGACCACAGCATGCCCAAGTGCCGCAGCCGCGTCACCTACAAGGGCGCGCTCCAGGGCGAGGGCGCGCACGCGGTCTGGATCGGCGACGTGCTGATCAGGCCGGAGGCCACCGGCACCGACACCTACGAGTACAACAGGAACCTGGTGCTGACCGACGGCACCCGGGTGGACTCGGTGCCCAACCTGGAGATCCTCACCGGCGAGATCATCGGGGCCGGGCACGCCAGCGCCAGCGGCAGGCTCGAGGACCAGCACCTGTTCTACCTGATGGCCCGCGGCATCCCGTTCACCGAGGCCCGCAGGCTCGTCATCCGCGGGTTCTTCGGCCAGCTCATCGACACCATCGAGGTGCCCGAGCTGCGCGAGCGGATCGCCTCGGCGATCGAGGCCGAGCTGGAGAAGTCACTATGAGCGAGACCCGCGTTTTTATCAGGGCGTGCGCTCTGTCCGACCTGCCCGTGGAGGGCGTCATCGGCCTCGAGGTGGCGGGCGAGCCCGTCGCCGTGGCCCGGGCCGGCGGCGAGGTCTACGCGCTGCGGGACGTGTGCTCGCACGCCGAGGTCCCGCTGTCCGAGGGCGAGATCTACGACCACACGGTCGAGTGCTGGCTGCACGGGTCGTGCTTCGACCTGCGTACCGGCGAGCCCACCGGACTGCCCGCCACCGAACCCGTTCCCGTTTATCCCGTCAAGATCGAAGGCGACGACGTCTACGTCGCCGTGAACAAGGAGTCATAGTGGCCACCCTCGAGATCCGCGACCTGCACGTCAGCGTGGAGGAGAGTGCCGGCGTCCACCGGGAAATCCTGCGCGGCGTGGACCTGACCGTCGCCGAGGGCGAGACGCACGCCCTCATGGGCCCGAACGGCTCGGGCAAGTCCACCCTGGCCTACGCGATCGCCGGGCATCCGAAGTACAAGGTCACCCAGGGCAGCGTGACGCTGGACGGCCAGGACGTGCTGGCCATGACCGTGGACGCGCGCGCCAGGGCCGGCCTGTTCCTGGCCATGCAGTACCCGATCGAGGTCCCCGGGGTGTCGGTGTCGAACTTCCTGCGGACCGCGGTAACCGCGGTCCGCGGCGAGGCGCCCAAGCTCCGCAACTTCGTGAAGGAACTGCGCGCGGCCATGGCCGCGCTGTCGATCGACCCGGCCTTCGCCGAGCGGAACCTGAACGAGGGGTTCTCCGGTGGGGAGAAGAAGCGGCACGAGATCCTCCAGCTCGAGCTGCTCAACCCGAAGGTCGCGATCCTGGACGAGACCGACTCGGGCCTGGACATCGACGCGCTCAAGGTCGTGTCGGAGGGCATCAACCGCTTCCGCGAGCAGCCGGGCCACGCGATGCTGCTGATCACCCACTACACCCGGATCCTGCGTTACGTGAAGCCCGACTTCGTGCACGTGTTCGTGGGCGGCCGGATCGTCGAGGAGGGCGGCCCGGAGCTGGCCGACCTGCTGGAGAACGAGGGGTACGAGCGGTTCGCGGGGGCTCCGGTATGACCGCGGAGACCGTACACCTGAACGTCGAGACGATCCGGGCCGACTTCCCGGCGCTGGCCAGGACGGTCCGCAACGGCAACCAGCTGGTCTACCTCGACTCGGGGGCGACCTCGCAGAAGCCCATCCAGGTGCTCGACGCCGAGCGCACGTTCTACGAACGGCACAACGGCGCCGCGCATCGCGGCACCCACCTGCTCGGCGAGGAGGCCACGGACGTCTACGAGGGCGCCAGGGAGAAGGTCGCCGCGTTCATCGGGGCCCAGCCGGGCGAGGTTGTGTTCACCAAGAACGCCACCGAGGCCATCAACCTGGTCGCCTACGCGATGAGCAACGCGACGGTGACCGGCGCTTTCCCAGGGTCCGAGCGGTTCCGCGTGCTTCCGGGCGACGAGATCCTCATCACCGAGATGGAGCACCACGCCAACCTCGTCCCCTGGCAGCAGCTGTGCGAGCGGACCGGCGCCACGCTGCGCTGGCTGGGCGTCACCGCGGACGGGCGGCTCGACCTGGACCACCTGGACGACATGATCACCGGGCGGACCAGGATCGTCGCGGTGACCCACCAGTCGAACGTCACCGGCACGATCCCGCCGGTCGCCGAGATCGCCCGGGCCGCGCACGAGAAGGGCGCCCTGGTGCTCGCCGACGCGGCCCAGTCGGTGCCGCACCAGCCGGTCGACGTGGCCGCGCTCGACGTCGACTTCCTGGTATTTTCCTCGCACAAGATGCTCGGGCCTTACGGCATCGGCGTCCTGTTCGGCCGCGCCGAGCTACTCGAGGCGATGCCGCCGTTCCTGACCGGCGGGTCGATGATCGAAGTCGTGCGGATGGAGGGCAGCACGTTCCTGCCGCCGCCGCAGCGGTTCGAGCCGGGCGTCCCCGCCGTCGCGGAGGCGGCGGGCCTGGCCGCGGCCGTCGACTATCTCACCGGCCTGGGCATGGCCAACGTGGCGGCGCACGAGGAGTCGCTGACCGCGTACGCGCTCGACACCCTGCGCGAGATCAACGGCGTCCGCATCCTGGGGCCGGACTCCACCAAGGACCGCGGCGGCGCTGTGGCGTTCGAGGTCCAGGGCGTCCACCCGCACGACGTGGGCCAGGTCCTCGACGAGCTGGGCATCGCGGTCCGGACCGGGCACCACTGCGCCTGGCCGCTGCACCGGGCCCTGGGCGTGCAGGCCAGCACCCGGGCAAGTTTCTACGTCTACAACACCCACGCCGAGGTGGACGCGCTGGCCGATGGCATCCGCTATGCCCAGCGCTTCTTCGGCGCCCGGCAATAGCAGGCCGAGTTCGCGCGTTAGGAGGTGACGTGATGCAGCTGGAGTCGATGTACCAGGAGATCATCCTGGACCACTACCGCAACCCTCACCACAAGGGACTGCGGGAGCCCTTCGACGCCGAAGTGCACCACGTCAACCCGGTCTGCGGGGACGAGGTGACCCTGCGGGTCGCCCTCAAGGACGTCGACGGCGAGCCCGTGGTGGAGGACCTGTCCTACGACTCGCTCGGCTGCTCGATCAGCCAGGCCAGCGCGTCGGTGATGAGCGATCTCATGATCGGCAGGCCGGTCGGCGAGGCGATGCGGATCAGCCAGGCGTTCCTGGACCTGATGAAGTCGCGGGGCGGCGACGTCCCTGACGAGGACGTGCTCGAGGACGCGGTGGCGTTCGCGGGCGTGTCCAAGTACCCGGCCAGGATCAAGTGCGCTCTGCTGGCCTGGATGGCCTGGAAAGACGCGACCGCGCAAGCTATGGACGTGAGGTAAGACGATGACGGAGAACGCGACCTCGCAGGAGTCGGCGCCAGAGGGCGGCGAGGAAACCACCGAGCTCACCACCGAGCTCACCGCCGAGCAGGAAGACGTGCTCGAGGCGCTCCGGGACGTGGTCGACCCGGAACTCGGCATCAACGTCGTGGACCTGGGCCTGGTCTACGGCGTCGACGTCAGCGGCGACCGCGTGGCCACGATCGATATGACCTTGACCAGCGCGGCCTGCCCGCTCACCGACGTCATCGAAGACCAGGCCAGGGAAGCCCTCGAGGGGATCGTGGCGGACTTCCGCATCAACTGGGTGTGGCTGCCGCCGTGGGGCCCGGAGAGCATCACCGAGGACGGGCGCGAGCAGCTCCGCGCCCTCGGCTTCAACATCTAACGAGCGCGTGTAGAACGGCTCCGCGTGCGCGGAGATCAACTCGTCCACCTGGTCGGGCTCGCTCTCGCCCGGGAAGGTGACGTCGATAGGGTACCCCGGCCCGGGGACGGTATCGACGGCCCGCTCGATCGCGCTGATGACGTCGAGCTGCACCGCCTCGCTGGCCGGGTCGTGCAGCGTCACCGAAATGACCAGGCCCTCGCCCTCGCCGGGAATCGACAGCCAGGCCCGGGACGCCTCCTCGACGTCGGGGATGGACCCGAGCGCGGCCCGCATCACGGTGAGCAGCGCGACCGGATCGGCGGGCGGCCGGCCCACCCGGATCTGGGCGCCGTCGGCGACCGTAACGGGAATCGGGTCGGCCGCCAGGTAGCGGACGCCGTCCGGGTAGATGGGGATGCTGGCCCCCGTGCCCGGGTTCAGCGCGATGCCGACCCCGGCGGGCAGCAGCCTGGCCAGCTCGGCCGCCGGAACGACGATGTGCGGCGTGGCCGTCGACGGTCCCTGGCCTGACCGTTGCCGTCGATCCTCTTCGGGCAGGCGCGAGGCGGGAACCGAACCGCGGCGGGGGAGTTCGGCGCTCTGGTTCCAGACCGCGAGCTCGTGCACGGAGGTGAACGCCGGGACGAACTCGGCCCCGTGGTAGGTCACAGTCGGCAGCGTCACGGCCGAGCCGTCGGTGACCGGGCGCTCGTCATCGGGCAGCGGGAGCCAGAGCCGGCCCCGGCTAAGCTCGTCGAGCAGGTCGGTCACCTGGGCCGGGTCCTGGGCGGCGGCCGCCAGGGCGTGCTCGATCTCGGCGGGCGTGGCAAAGTTCACCGGGTCGGAGCCCGGCTGCGGGTTGTCGGTCGTGCCCGGGTGGCCCCAGGCGACGGCCCCAGGCCGCATGATGGTGCCGCCATGCGTACTGGCGGAGCCCGGATCGAGAGGAGTCGTCGGGTTCATTGACGTGTCCTGTCCTGGCGGGGGTTCGGATAGAGGGTGGGACAAGCAACTAATACTACGGATGGTAAGCGTACGAAGGCGGTGTGTAGTGAAGAATCCTGCGGCTGGAGGCGGCCGCTGGGTGGAAGTTCCGCCAGAGCGCCTGGTGTCCTGGATCGTCACGTTCACGGAGCGTCACGGCGGCCCGCTCGCCGTTTCTTACGCCGAGCCGACCGCGACGGTGGCGTTCACGGCCGCCGACGGGGCTATGGCCGAGTGTCACGTGCCGTTCCCGCCCCTGCGCGCCCGCCTGCCCTCCCCATCACTTTCCGCGGACCCCGGCGAGCGAGGCGCGACCGACCCGGACGCGCAGGTGACCGCGGAGGCGATCGCGGCGCACGCCGCCGCGGACCGGACCGTCGGCGTCCTGCTGGTCCGCCTGGGCGGTTACGCGGTCGGCGTGTTCTCCGGCGTGCCGCCCCGCCTGGGCCCCTCGAAGACCGGCCGCAGGCTGGTGCACGGCCGGAGTGCGGCGGGCGGGTGGTCCCAGCACCGCTTCGCCCGGCGCAGGGAGAACCAGGCCGCAGTGGCGCTCGGGGCCGCCGCCGACGCCGCGGCCGGGATCTTCGGCCCGCTCGGCGCGGACGGCCTGGACGCGGTGGTCCTGGGCGGCGACAGGCGGTCGATCGCGGGCCTGCGCGACGACGCGCGGCTGGCCCCGTACCTAAGCCGGGCCACGGACCGCTTCCTCACCGTTCCCGATCCGAGCTCGGCCGTACTCAAGGGCATCCCGCTCGCTTACCAGGCCGTCCGCATCCGGCTGACCGAGCCAGAACCCGATGGCCCGGCGCGAGCCGGTCACATACAATAGACGCGTGCTGCCGATCACGATCACGGACTGAGGACCTTCCAGGGGAGAAGTCTGTCCGTTTCCGTCCGTATCTCAGGAGCAGCGAATCATGATCGTCGCAACCGATATCGAACTGCGGGCTGGCGCGCGCCTGCTGCTTGAAAGCGCGTCCTTCCAGGTCGCCGCGGGGGACCGGATCGGCCTGGTAGGCCGGAACGGCGCGGGGAAGACCACGCTGGCCAAGGTGCTCGCCGGCCAGGCCCAGCCGGCCGCGGGCTCGGTCCGCCGGTCCGGTGCGGTCGGGTACCTGCCGCAGGATCCGCGCACCGGCGACCTCGAGATGCTGGCCATCGACCGGGTGCTATCGGCCCGCGGGCTCGACCAGCTCCGGGCCGACCTGCGCACGGCGGAGGCGCAGATGGCCGACGCCGATTCCGCGGCCGCGGCCGCGGCCATCCGCAGGTACTCCGGTCTGGAGGAGCGACTCGCCGTGCTCGGCGGGTACGCAGCCGAATCGCAGGCGGCCTCGATCACCGCCAGCCTGGGCCTACCCGACCGGGTCCTGCACCAGCCGCTGGGGACGCTGTCGGGCGGCCAGCGGCGGCGGGTGGAGCTGGCCAGGATCTTGTTCGGGGACTCCCAGACGATGCTGCTGGACGAGCCGACCAACCACCTCGACGCCGACTCGGTGGTCTGGCTCCGCGATCACCTCAAGAGCTACCGCGGCGGGCTGGTCGTGATCAGCCACGACGTGGCGCTGCTCGCCGACGTGGTCAACAAGGTCTTCTACCTGGACGCGCAGCGTGCCTGCCTGGACACCTACAACCTGGGCTGGAAGGCCTACCTGCAGCAGCGCGAGACCGACGAGCGCCGGCGCAGGCGCGAGCGGGCGAACGCCACCCGGCAGGCGGGCGCGCTAATGGCGCAGGCCGACAAGATGCGGGCCAAGGCGACCAAGGCCCGGGCGGCGCAGAACATGCAGCGCCGGGCCGAGCGGATGATGGCCGGGACCGAGGAAGAGCGCAGGTCGGATAAGGTCGCCAGGCTGCGCTTCCCGGTTCCCGCGCCGTGCGGCCGGACCCCGCTGGCCGCCACCGGCCTGTCCAAGTCCTACGGGTCGACCGAGGTGTTCTGCGACGTGGACGTCGCGGTCGACCGGGGCAGCCGGGTGGTCGTCCTCGGGCTCAACGGGGCGGGCAAGACGACCCTGCTCCGGCTGCTCGCCGAGCTGGAAACCCCAGATACGGGAAAAGTCACGCCAGGGCATGGGCTGAGCCTCGGATATTACGCCCAGGAACATGAAACGCTCCAAACCGAGCGCACGGTCCTTGAGCACATGCGGACTGCCGCACCGGGCCTTACCGAATCGCAGCAGCGCACCGTTCTCGGCTCATTCCTGTTCAGCGGCGATGACGTGGAAAAACCGGCGGGCGTGCTTTCCGGCGGCGAGAAGACCAGGCTGGCCTTGGCCCTTCTGGTCGTATCAGGCGCTAACGTCCTGCTGCTTGACGAGCCGACGAACAACCTCGATCCGGCGAGCCGCGAAGAGATTCTCAACGCCCTGAGAGGCTTCCGCGGCGCGATAGTGCTTGTTACTCACGATGAAGGTGCTGTTGAAGCGCTTTCGCCAGAACGCGTTATCCTGCTGCCGGACGGCGTGGAAGACGCATGGAGCGAGGATTTCGCGGATCTCGTCGCGCTCGCCTAAGTGCCCGCGCGCTAGGACTGCTCCGGCAAAGGCCACGATTGCGTGGTGACCGTATAAAAAAACGTGATCTTTGCCGACATGTGGGTGGTCAATCCGGCGGTCATGCCTGATCATTACGGAGGGGGCTGTGTAACTCACTGGTGACTTGAGCTAACAGGAGGTACATGTGGCCGAGACCCTCAAGAAAGGCACGCGGGTGACCGGCGTGGATCGCAGCAAGCTAGCCACGCTCCTCGGTAAGAGGTATGACTCCGGGGAGAGCATCCGAGCACTCGCAGCCTCGACAGGAAGGTCCTACGGCTTCGTCCACCGGATTCTGACCGAGACCGGAGTGACGTTGCGCGGGCGTGGTGGCGCCACCCGCAACAGCAAGGCAAAGGTAAAGCGCTAAAGGCCACGCCCAGGTGGCACCGGCCCGGCCGCACGGGATTTCCCGATTCCGTGCCGCGGGGACCCCGCCCGGACACCGCCTGGGAGTTCGCTGCTAGCTGATGACATTCCCGCCCGGCGCGGGAACGAATTGCGGCCCACGGGGGGTTTCTCTGGTCATGTACGGCCATGGTCCGATGATGGTGCGCGGATTCCGGATGGATCCCAGCGTCACCAAGCAGAAGCTGAAGCCGGGCACGGTCCGCAGGATCGCCACCTACGCCCGGCCCTATCGGTGGCCCCTGGCCATCTTCCTCTTCATGACCGTGATCGATGCACTCATAACCGTGGTCAACCCGTTCTTGCTGCGAGACATCATCGACCGCGGCATCCTGCACCGCGACGACCTGTTCGTGATCGCGGTCGCGGCCGCGATGGCCGCGGTCGCGATCTTTGACGCGGCTCTGGGCTTCGCCATCCGCTGGTTCTCCGCGCGGATCGGCGAGGGCCTCATCTACGACCTGCGTACCCAGGTGTTCGACCACGTGCAGCGGCAGCCGATTGCGTTCTTCACCAGGGCCCAGACCGGGTCACTGGTCAGCCGCCTCGACGGAGACGTGGTCGGCGCGCAGCAGGCCATCACGTCCACCCTGTCCGGCGTGATCTCCAACCTGATCAGCCTGATCGTCATTCTGATCGCGTTGTTCTACTTTTCCTGGCTGGTCAGCCTCATCGCCTTGGCCATGATCCCGCTGTTCATCCTGCCCGCCCGGCTGGTCGGCCGCCGGCTGCAGCGGCTGACCCGCGAGTCGATGCAGCTCAACGCCGAGATGGGCTCGATGATGACCGAGCGCTTCAACGTGGCAGGAGCGCTGCTCGTCAAGCTGTTCGGCCGACCTCGCGACGAGTCGGAGGCGTTCGGCAGGCGCGCCCTCAAGGTCCGCGACATCGGCGTGGTCCAGGTCATGTACGGCCAGGTGTTCTTTGTCTCGCTTACCTTGCTCGCCTCCCTGGTCACCGCCCTGACCTACGGGCTGGGCGGGACCCTGGTCATCAACAGGGCCATCTCACTCGGCACGCTCGTCGCCCTTACCGTGCTGCTCGGCCGGGTCTACGGCCCGATCGCGTCGCTGTCCAACGTGCAGATCAACGTGATGACCGCCCTGGTCAGTTTCGACCGGGTCTTCGAGGTGCTCGACCTGAAGCCGCTGGTCGACGAGCGCCCCGACGCGGCGGTCCTGCCCGCTCGGGTGCCCGCCGAGGGCGTGGGCGACGTCGAGGACGAGGTCGCGCCGGACATCGAGTTCGACGAGGTGTCGTTCCGGTACCCCACGGCGTCCGAGGTCTCGCTGGCGTCGCTGGAGTCGATCGCGCTGCCGTCGCCCGAGCGAGCCGGGTCGGGCGCCGGGGTCCTGCACGGGGTGAGCTTCCGCGCGCCGTCCGGCCGGCTGCACCGCGCTGGTCGGCCCCTCCGGCGCGGGCAAGACCACGATCACGGCGCTGGCCGCGCGGCTGTACGACCCGAACGACGGGACCGTCCGCATCGCCGGATACGACCTCAGGGATGTCACCCTCGAGTCGCTGCACGACGTGGTCGGCGTGGTCACCCAGGACGCGCACCTGTTCCACGACACCATCCGGGCCAACCTGACCTACGCGAAGCCGTCCGCCACCGAACTCGAGCTCATCGAGGCCTGCGAGGCCGCCCAGATCTGGGACCTGATCTCGAGCCTGCCGGACGGCCTGGACACGGTGGTCGGCGACCGGGGCTACCGGCTGTCCGGCGGCGAGAAGCAGCGCGTCGCCGTGGCCAGGCTCCTGCTCAAGGCTCCCACCGTCGTCGTGCTCGACGAGGCGACCGCCCACCTGGACTCCGAGTCGGAGGTGGCCGTGCAGCGGGCGCTGAAGACGGCGCTTGCGGGCCGCACGTCGCTCGTGATCGCGCACCGGCTGTCCACGATCAGGGAGGCCGACCAGATCCTGGTCGTCGACGAGGGCCGGATCGTCGAGCACGGCACGCACACCGAGCTCCTCGACGCCGGCGGCCTGTACGCGGACCTGTACCACACCCAGTTCGCCGACCAGGCGGTCTAGCTCCCCGGTCGGCAGCCCGGGGAGCGACGTCACGAGGGCTGGTGCTCGAGGGCGTAGCCGAGGCGCCGGAGTTCTTCGCCGGCGATCTTCTCGATCTCCGCGGTCTGCTTAGCGGTGAGCGCGCCCTGGGCCCCCGTGGAGGGGCGGCCGCGGGCGCGTTGCCTGCTCGCGCGGGCCTCGTTGCGGATCTCGGCCGTCGGGACCGCGTTCCCGGCGAAGCGGGAGAGGTCCTCCAGGGCCTCGTCCGGCCTGCTCATCAGGTCCTCGTACCTGATCGTCTTCAGCTGGCCGGCGGGCAGGCCGTGGTGCAGCCTCGCGGCCAGGCGTACGGACCAGCGCCAGCGCAGCGCGCACTGCCCGGCCGGGGTCAGCTTGGGCCAGATCTCGCGGTCATCGTCGGATTCGATCCCGAAGAACGGGTTGGGGAATTCGGTGTCGACGTTCACGAAGCTGGGCCTGAACCAGGACGTGACCATGGGGTCGGTGAGCATCCCGGCTACCGCGTCGCGGCCGTCCCTGACGACCTGGACGATCCGCGCGTCAGGGAACGCCTCGGTGAGCGCCTCCGCGCAGTAGATCAGGTCGGGGCTCGCGTCCCCGAATCGCTCGAGCCCGCGTACTCGACGCACGGGCCGACGGCATCGGCGGCCAGGCCGGCCGCCGCGCGGCACTCGCGCGTGCAATCGAGGCAGCTGTGCGGGGTGACCTGCCAGCCCTGGGCCAGGGCGTCCCTGATGACCGACGCGGCGGCCTGCGTCCGGCCCCGGTACATGGAGGGGCGCCTGGCGAAGGCGTAGACGACGCGCAGGACGCTCGGCTGCCCGATGGTGACGTGCAGGCCGGCGGACGCCTTCAGCGCGCGGCCGATCAGGCCCGCTCCGGAATGCGGCGCGCCGATCACGAACAACGGCTGGTGCACGCTGCGGGAATTGACGATCAGGATATGACGGGGAGTAGCCATCATCGCCTAACCGGGTCAAGGTGGCTCACGACGGGCGGTCCGGGCATGTCAGCCTGGCACGCTCCGCCGCTCATCGCGGTGGATCCCTGTTCCACGCTGGTGCTCCTCGGAATGGCTGCTCAGGTTGAGGGCCGTCTGCACGAGCGGGACATGGCTGAACGCCTGCGGCATGTTGCCGACGAGCCTGCCGTACCGGGGATCATACTCCTCACTCAGCAGGCCCACGTCGTTACGCAAGGCAAGCAACCGCTCGAACAGCTCGACCGCCTCGTCCCGGTGCCCGCTCAGCTCCAGCGCGTTGGCCAGCCAGAAACTGCAGGCCAGGAACGCGCCCTCCGATCCGGCCAGGCCATCGACCGACGACGTTTCGCCGTCGGGCAGCTCGTACCTGCGCAGGAAGCCGTCCTGCACCAGGTCCCGCTGGAGCACCCGCATGGTGGAGATGACCCGGGGGTCATCGGCGGGCAGGAAGCCGACGTCGGAGATCAGCAGGACCGACGCGTCGAGCTCGGTCGCGCCGTAGTACTGGACGAACGCCCCGCGCGTGGTGTTATACCCGTGTTCGCATACCTCCTGGTGGATCTGGTCGCGCGTGGCCCGCCACCTGGCCGCCAGCTCGGCCTCGCCGTGGTGGTCCGCGTAGTTCGCGGCGCGGTCGAAGGCGACCCAGGCCATGACCTTGGAGTGCACGAAGTGGCGCCGCGGCCCGCGCACCTCCCACAGGCCCTCGTCAGGCTCCCGCCAGTGCTCCTCGAGGAAGCGCAGCAGCGCGCGCTGAAGCGACCAGGTGTGGCTGTCGTCGTGCAGGCCGGATTGACAGCAAAGCTGAAGCGCGTCGATGACCTCGCCGTACACGTCGAGCTGGAGCTGGCCAGCCGCCGCGTTGCCGATCCTGACCGGAGCCGACCTCTCGTAACCGGGGAGCCAGTCCGCCTCCCACTCAGCCAGCCGGCGTTCGCCGGCCACCCCGTACATGATCTGGATGTCCCCGGGGTCCCCGGCGATCGCGCGGCCGAGCCAGCGCCGCCAGGCCTTGGCCTCGTCAAGGTACCCGGTGCGTAGCAGCGCCTCGAGGGTGATGGTGGCGTCGCGCAGCCAGCAGTACCGGTAGTCCCAGTTGCGCATTCCGCCGATGTCCTCGGGCAGCGAGGTGGTGGCGGCCGCGACGATGCCGCCGGTGGGCTGGTAGGTGAGCGCCTTCAGGGTGATCAGCGACCTGACCACCGCGTCACGGTAGGTTCCCTGGTAGGTGCAGCGCGATACCCACTCGTCCCAGAACTTCCTGGTCTCCTCCAGCGCCTGGACGGCGTCGATGCGCGCGGGCTCTCCATGGTGCGAGGGCATGTAGCTCAGCACGAAGGGAACGACGTCGCCGGCGTTGACACCGAACGTGGCCTCGTGCGCCATGTCCCTCGGGGTGAGGCTCACCGGGGTCCGCAGCCAGATCGAGTCCGGGCCCGCCGTGGCCCGGATACCGGCTCCGTTCTTGGTCACCCAGGGCACGACGGAGCCGTACCCGAAGCGCAGGGTCAGCGACAGGGCCATGTCGACGGTCCCGCGCTCGCCCGTCACGATGCGAATCAGGGTCGGCGCTTCGCGGTCGCCGCGCGGCGGCATGAAGTCGGTCACGCGGACGGCTCCGTCCGGGGTTTCCCACCGGGTCTCCAGGATGAGCGTGTCACCGTCGTACCGCCGGTCGGCCGCGGCCGCGGATCCGTCGGGGGCGTCCGCGGGCGCGATCCGCCACCGGCCGTGGTCCTGCGTGCCGAGCAGCGCGGCGAAGCACGCCTCGGAGTCGAAACGGGGCAGGCAGAGCCAGTCCACCGAGCCGTCCGTGCAGATCAAGGCGGCCGACTGCATATCGCCGACGATGGCGTAGTCCTCGATCCGGCCGGCCACGTGTCCTCCTGATTAGGGAAATCCCTGCCGCTACCGTACTAGTCACGGACGACCCGTAGGCTGACGCCATGCGCGCACTACCGGATGTAGTCGGCGGGGGAGCCCGCCGTCTGCTCGCGGTGGGGCTAGTCCTGGCGACCGCAACGGCGCTGGCGGGCTGCGCGCAGTTCGACTCCGCGCTCGGGCAGCAGCAGGCCGTGGTGGCCTTCCGCGACGGCACGTCCCTCGCGCAGCGGCTGGCCGTCCGCTCCGCCTGCGCCAAGCCGCCGACCGTGGTCCCGCAGCCGCTGCCGTCCGACCTCAGCGCTCCCTACGCGCTCCAGCAGGTGACCTACCAGACCACCCACGCGTCCGACGCGGACGTAGCGATCCTGGAAAAGTGCCTGGCCAAATACCCCTCCGTGGCCGGCGTCACCCTCCAGGATTCCAGCGACGAGGGCAACTAACCTTCCCAACACCCAAGGGCCTCAACTCTTACGAGCCCCAGCCCGCGACCTACCGCTGAACCCGAGGGCCTCAACATCTTACGAGGCCCAGCCCGCGACCCACCGCTGAACCCGAGGGCCTCAACTCTTACGAGCCCCAGCCCGCGACCCACCGCTGAACCCGAGGGCCTCAACTCTTACGAGCTCCACCCCGCGACCCACCACTGAGCCCCGCAAACCCCAGCCCCACGATCTCCTAACCCGGCCCGGATTCCCGAGTTTGCCGACTCAATGTATAGTCATTAAAGTCTATTAACTCGATTGGAATTAGCTACTTAGGGGTTATCTGATGCGACGTGCCGCGTTTGCCGCGATGATCGGCGCTGCTCTGCTCCTGGCCGGGTGCTCCTCGTCCTCCTCGTCCTCATCGAGCACAGCGAGTTCGGGCGACCCCAGCACGACCGCGGGTGCGCCGCCGGTCACGGTCAGACTGGGCTTTCTCACCAACGTGACGCACGCCTCCGCCCTGGTCGGGCTGAAGGAAGGCTTCTTCGCCAAGGCGCTCGGCTCGGCCGGGACGGTGCAGCCCACCGCGTTCAGCACCGGCACGGAGGAGACGACAGCCCTGCTGGCCGGGCAGCTCGACGCCGCCTACGTCGGGCCGAACCCCGCGATCAACGCCTGGCAGAAGTCCGGCGGCACCGCCATCAAGATCATCTCCGGCGCCGCCACCGGAGGCGCCTCGGTGGTCGTCGCGAAGGGGATCACCTCGGCCAGCCAGCTCCGCGGCAAGACGCTCGCTACCCCGTCCCTCGGGAACACGCAGGACGTCGCCCTGCGCTCCTGGCTGAAGCAGAACGGCCTGACCACGACCGCGACCGGGGGCGGCGACGTCTTCGTCAAGCCGACGACCCCCAACTCGGCGGCCGTCCTGGAGTTCAAGTCCGGGCAGATCGCCGGGGGATCCGAGCCCGCTCCGTACGACGTCGAGATGGTCAAGGACGGCGGCACGGTGCTATACACCGAGCCCGGCGTCACCACCCTGCTGGTCGTGGCCCAGAGCTTCCTCTCCGCGCACCCAGCGGTCGTCGCGGACCTGGTCAAGGCGCAGATCCAGGCGAACGACTTCATCAAGTCCAACCCGGCGGCCGCGCAGGCGGACGTGAACGCGGAACTGGCCTCGTATACCGGGAAGCCGCTCAAGGCGAGCGTTATCACGGCGTCGTTCGCCGAGATCACTTTCACTGACGACCCGGACGCGGCGTCGCTGACGACCGATGCCGCGCAGGCCACCTCGCTCGGCCTGCTCAAGCCGGTCACCCTGACCGGGATCTTCGATCTCGATCCGCTCAACGCGGCCCTGGCCGCGGCCGGCCAGGCGCAGGTCAGCGGGTGAGTCCGGTGACCGTAACCGACCGGCGGGCCTCGGCCGTGGGCGGGTCCGTCCAGCTGACCGCGGTGACGAAGGTATTCGGGCGCGGCGGTACGGCCGTCCGGGCCCTCGACCAGATCTCACTCGAGGTACCGCCGGGGGAGTTCACCTGCCTGATCGGCGCGTCGGGCTGCGGCAAATCGACGCTGCTCTCGCTGATCGCCGGACTGGAAGAGCCCACCTCGGGGACGGTGTCGGCCTCCGGGCGCGTGGCGCTGATGTTCCAGGAGCCCGCGCTGTTCCCCTGGCTCACGGCGGCGGGCAACGTGGAGGTGGCCCTGCGCGCCCGCGGGACCGGCCGGGCCGAACGCCGGCAGCGGACCGCGGAACTGATCGAGGCCGTTCACCTCGGGGGGTTCGGCGGGAAGCGGCCGCACGAGCTGTCCGGTGGCATGAGGCAGCGGGTCGCGCTGGCCCGTGCGCTTGCCCAGGACGCCGACGTGCTGCTGATGGACGAGCCGTTCGGTGCCCTTGACGCCATGACCAGGGACCTCCTGCACGACGAGCTCGACCGCGTTCGCGCCGGCCGGCAGCTGACCATCGTGTTTGTCACGCACAACGTCCGGGAGGCGGTCCGCCTCGGTGACCGGGTGGTGGTGCTGAGCAGCCGGCCGGGCCGGGTGGTCGATGAGTTCGCCGTGCCCATCGAGCACCCGCGCCGGATCGACTCGGCGCCGGTCGCGGAACTGGCCGCCCGGATCACCGACCGGCTGCGTGAGGAGATGAGTGGTCATGGCCGCTAGCAACCCGGGATCCCTGCCGACGTACGCGGAGCGGCTGGCCTGGCTCGAGGCCACCGATACCGAGCCACAAGCTGGCCAGCGCGGCCGCCGCCTGGCCGTCCGCGCCTGGGGCGCCTTCTGGCCCAAGGCCCTGGCCATCGTCATCGTCCTGGCCATCTGGCAGCTGATCCACGTCAGCGGCTGGAAGAAGGAGATCTTCCCCGGGCCCGGCGTGACGCTGGCCAACCTGTGGGATCAGCTGCAGACGGGGCTGCTGTGGCACGCCATCGCCACCACGGCCGGCCGCGCGGTCGTCGGGTTCGGGCTCGCCGTCGCGATCGGCGCGGTCATCGGGGCGCTGGTGTCACGGATCGCGCCGCTGCGGGCGGCGGTCGGCTCCCTGATCACCGGGCTGCAGACCATGCCGTCGATCGCCTGGTTCCCGTTCGCGATCATCCTGTTCGGCATCAACACCACGGCCATCTTGTTCGTCATCGTGCTCGGCGCCGCCCCATCGATCGCCAACGGCCTGATCGCGGGCGTGGACTACACCTCGCCGCTGCTGCTGAAGGCCGGCAAGATGATGGGCTTGCGCAGGTTCTCCCTGTACTGGCACCTGATCCTGCCCGCCTCGCTGCCGGCGTTCGTGGCCGGGATGAGGCAGGGCTGGGCGTTCGCCTGGCGCAGCCTGATGGCCGGCGAGCTACTGGTGATCATCGCGAACCAGCCATCCCTCGGCGTGCTGCTGTCCACCGACCAGGATCAGGCCGACATGCCGAGCACCACCGCCATCATCATCGTGATCCTGATCCTCGGCATCCTCGTCCATACCCTGTTCAGCGTGGCTGACCGGGCCATCAGGCGCCGGTGGGGCCTGACCGGCACCGCGTAACCAGCGCCCAGCACACCCTACCTAGGGCGCGCCACGCTACCGGCCGGGTCAGCGCCCCATCCCGCCCCCCACTCGGGGCGTGCCACGCTACGGCCGGAACTTCGCCCACCCACCCCCACCTGGGGTGTTCCACGCCATCGGCCGAGTCAGCGCCCCATCCCGCCTCACCCGGGGCGTGCCACGCTACCGGTACGGGATCGCTAGTTCGTTTAGCAGAGATTTGAGGGCCTGAGCGGCGCGCCGGAATCCCTGCGGGCCGCTGAAGCCGCCGAAGCGCCCCGCCTGCGCCAGGTGCGGCTCCAGCGACATGAAGCCCGTGAAGCCCGAGTCCCGCAGCGCGGCCAGCGTCTCGCGCAACTGCCCGTCGCCCTCACCCGCGGGCACCACCTCGCCCGTCGCCGCCAGCGCGTCCTTGACCTGGAGGTAGACCAGGAACGGCCGGAGCAGGGGATAGGCGTCGGAGTGAGGCCTGACCCCGCATTGCACGAAGTTCGCCGCGTCGAACGTCGCCCGCAGGGCGGGCGAGGCGACCGCGGTGATCAAGTCGGCGCACCGCTCCGGGGTGTCACCGTAGATCTCCTTCTCGTTCTCGTGCGCCAGGATGAGGCCGCGGCCCTCGGCGATCTCGGCCAGGGCGCCCATGCGCTCGATGACCTGTTCCCGGTAGCGCTCCGGCGGATCGCCCCGGGGGATGTAGAAGGAGAAGACGCGGACGATGGCGGTCCCGAGTTCCGCGGCGACGCCGGCGACACGGCGCATCCGCTCCAGCTCGGGCCCGAGCGGGGCGCCGACCGGGATCTTGCCGACCGGCGAGCCGATCGCCGAGACCCGTACCCCGGCGCCGTCGACCGCGGCCCGGAAGGCGGCGACCTGCTCAGCGGTGAAGTCGGCGACGTTGACCGACCAGGCGCCGCGCAGCTCCAGGTGCGCGATGGACTCGGCGGCCAGCGTCGCCAGCTGCTCGGCCGGGTCGGGCGAGATCTCGTCCGCGAACCCGGTCAGGATGACGGTCATGGGGCCAGGGTGACGGAGCGGCCCGCGCGTGCCGATTCGTAGACGGCGCAGACGATCTCGAGCGCCGCCCGGCCGCTCTCGCCGGTGACCGCGGGCTCGCGACCCGCCTCGACCGCGGCCAGCAGGTCCGCGAGCTGCGCGGCGTGGCTGGCGACCTCCACGGCCGCCGGGTTGGACCCCGCGGGCGCCGCGCCGCCGCGCGCTCCGCCCGGCTCCTGCAATCCGCCGGGCTCGTGCGCTCCACTGCCGAACGCGCGGCGGACGATCGCCCCGTCCTCGATCGTGATCGTACCGTCGGTGCCCGTGATCTCCAGGCGCTGGGCGAAACCGGGGAAGACGGACGTGCTCGCGACGATCATGCCGAGGGCGCCCGAGCTGAACCTGAGCGCGGCCAGCGAGGTGTCCTCAACCTCGATCTGGTGGGTCTGCGTGGCGCACAGGGCGGTGACCTCGGTGACCGGCCCCATGCACCAGCGGAGCAGGTCGACGTAGTGGATGCCCTGGTTCATCAGCGACCCGCCGTCCATCGCCCGGGTCCCGCGCCACGCCGCCCTGTCGTAGTACGCCTGGCTGCGGTACCACTTCGTGCTGGCCTCGCCGAGGACGAGCCGACCGAGCGCACCCTCGTTGAGCAGGCGCTTGGCCTCGATCAGTCCGGGATCGAACCGGTGCTGGGAGATCACGGTCAGCGCGACACCCGCCGCGCGGGCCGCCTCGATGAGCCGGTCGGCAGCCTCCAGCGTGACGTCGATCGGCTTCTCCACCACCAGGTGCTTGCCGGCCTTGGCCGCCTGCACGCCGACTTCGGCGTGCAGGCCGCTCGGCACGCACACCGATACCACGTCCACGTCGGGGCGGGCGAGCAGCGCGTCAAGATCAGGCTCGGCCGCGCAGCCGTGCGCGGCGGCGAAGGCCGCGGCGGCGCCCGCGGCCACATCGGTGACCGCCGCCAGCCGCGCGTCGGGCACCGTAGCGATGGCGTCGGCGTGGATCGCCGCGATCACTCCAGTGCCGACGATCCCGAAACCGTGGGTCACCCGTTCACCTCCATCCACTCCCGCAGGAGCCTCAGGTGCTGTGGCAGCGCGACCTCGGGTTCCTCGATCTCGGGATGCCAGCGCTTCTCCCACTCGACCGAGATCCAGCGCCGGTAGCCACCGGCCTTTAGGAGCCCGAGCATCTGCCTGACCGGCACCTCGCCCTCGCCGAGCAGCACGAGCTGCCACCTATCGCCCTCGTTACCCTGGATCCGGCGGGCGTCCTTGACCTGCGCGAGCAGGATACGCTGACCGAGGTTCGCGTAGACGTCGGCGGGCCGGTCACCTACCCGCTGCGGGTGAAGGCTATCCCACACCGCCCCGACCCACTCCGGGTCGGCCATGGCCAGCAGCTCGGCCACAGCCGACGAGGCGGAGAAGTCGTCGTGGGTCTCTACGCCGATGGCGACGCCGAGCCGGCTGGCCAGCGGCACGTTTGACTCGAGCACCGCAGCAGCCGCCCGGAGTTGTTCCCGGCGGGTCTTTGGGTCCTGGCCTTCAGCGGCCAGCGCACCGCCGAAGACACGCACCAGCGGGGCTTCCCAGTCGCTGGCGAGTTCGAGGAACCGGCCCAGCTGCGGGCCCGCGTCGTCGCCAGTGAGCCGGATGGAGCTGTCCACCGCTACGACGGGCAGGCCAGCCAGGGTCCGCTTGACCCGGACGCGATCCGCGGCCGACAGGGACGGGTCGATGAGCTGGCCGTCGATCAGCCGAAGCTCGACGCCGGCGTAACCCCAGCGGCGGCCGAGCGACACGGCGGAGGCCAGGCTGGCGTCCGGGAACGCCAGCGTGCTGAAGGCGATCATGGGGGGTAACAGGGCGGGGCTCCGTGACTCCCTTGATGTTAGCTGGGCTAATGTGGTGTGGGGTGTGGCCCGCCCCTGGCCACGAGAGACGGCCAGGGACGGGCCCGCTTACGTTGCGGAGATGGGAAGGGTCAGCTCCGCGGAGTCAGGTGCAGGATGACCACTTCGTCGGTCCCTGCGCCAGCGCCGAGGTTCGTCCCGGAGGGCTGGCCGGTCTCGTAGGGGTTCGACTGGGTCGGCCAGCCGACGTAGTTCTGCGAGTCGTACTCGAACCACTCCGACGCGGTCGTCGTGGGGATGACCGGCAGGTTCTGGGCCACGTACGTCTCGAGCGGTACGAGGTCCGAGGTCTGCTCGGCGGTCGTCGACGCCCCGGCCAGCGTGGCCAGGTCGGCGTCGAGCGCCGGGTCGTTCAGCCGCTCGTAGTCGCCGGTCGCGTTATTGGTGCTGGAGAGCGAGCTGTCCAGCCAGTTGTCGTACAGGTTGTACGGAGTGAGGCCGTTGTTCGACCAGTGCATGGTCAGCTGGAAGTCGCCGTCGGCGACATCGGAGCTCCAGGCGGTTACGGCCAGGCCGTCGAACGTGGCGTCGATGCCTGCCGACCGCAGATCGCCCGCGACGATGGAGTCGTCCTCGGCGTAGTCGGTGTACGCCGCCGGGTCGACGATCGTGAGCGAGACGGTCTTGCCGCCCTTTTCGAAGAAGCCGTTGCTTCCCTTGGTGTAGCCGGCCTTGGTCAGGATCGACTCGGCCGTGGCCGCATCGGCGCTGGCCGAGACCGTCATGCTGGCGACCGGGCCGCTCCAGGCGTTGAAGGTCGGCAGCGTGAGGCCTGTCGCGTTGAGGACCGGGTCCTCGAGGCCTGCCTCGCCCTCGGACGCGATCGTCGTGCGGTCGATCGCTGCGCTGATCGCCTGGCGGACGGCCAGCTGGTTGGTCGGCCACTTGTTCAGGTTAGGGATGAGGCTGTTGGAGCTGCCGGGTGCCTCCCAGAAGCCGTGCTCGGACGGGTTCGTGTCCACGAAGTTCTTCTGCAGGCCAGGGATGAAGTTCCCGGTCCAGTCGATCGCTCCGGAGAACAGCGCAGTCAGCGCCCCGGTGTTGGAGGTGTAGACGGGGAAGAAGACCTTCGGAACCTGGGCCA
Source organism: uncultured Actinomycetes bacterium (assembly GCA_963795795.1). Lineage (GTDB taxonomy): Bacteria > Actinomycetota > Actinomycetes > Streptosporangiales > Streptosporangiaceae > Palsa-504. Next base: position 503,303 of record CAWCJS010000027.1, read on the forward strand.
TAGACGACTGCCAGTAGTAGGGGTTCTTCTTCAGCGTGAAGCCCTGCGGGGTGAAGGTGTCCAGCATGTAGGGCCCGGTGCCCACCGGGCTCGCGTCCGTGTAGCTCGCCGGGTCGCCGGCCGAGCTCCAGATCGCCTTCGGCACGATCCCGGTGCCGGCGATCTCCTCCAGGTTGGTGTACTGGGAGGTCGGGAACGTGAGCGTGACGGTGTTGCCTGATGTGGTCACGCTGGAGATGGACAGGCCGTCGATGTTGATGGCCGTGTTGGCCTTGAGCAGGTTGTAGGTGAAGGCGACGTCGGCCGGCGTGAACGGCGTGCCGTTGTTCCACTTCACGCCCTGCCGGATCGTGAAGGTGATCATCTTGCCGCCGTTGGACCAGGCGTACGACGTGGCGAGCCAGGGGTAATACTTCGGCGGCGCGGCCAGGTCGAACTGGATGAGCGGTTCGTAGATCAGCCCGGTCGCGCCCATTTGGTAGGCGGACTGGGTGGGGACGTACGGGTTGAACTCCTGGGTGATGGAGGTCTCTGGCGAGCTCTCCATGACCAAGGTCTTGCCCGTGGCCGTATTCGTGCTGGTCGAGCTCGAGCTGGAACTCGAGTTCGACGAGCACGCTCCGAGCCCGGCCGCCAGCAAGACGGCGGCCGACACCGCCAGGAGCTGTCTGTAGCTGTGCAATCTCCTCATCAGTCTCGTCTTTCTCTTGGGTTTCCGTTACGGACTACTGCGTCGTCGGGGGTCCACCTCCTTGTGGCCCGGAGCCGACTTCGGGCGCGGCGAGGTCCAGGTGCCAGCAGGCCGCGGCCCGCGTGGCGGAGACCTGCGCCAGGGCTGGGTTCTCGCGACGACAAAGGTCATCGGCGAACGGGCACCTGGGACTGAACGGGCAGCCGACCACCGCCGTGCCGTTCGACGCGGCGGATGCTGGCCCCCGCGGGGCACCCCGCAGCGGCTGCGACCGGTCGCGGCCAGCACCTCGGCGCAGCGCGCTGCCGAGGTTGTCGGGATCCGGCGAGGAGGCGACGAGCAGCTGCGTGTAGGGGTGCGCCGGGTACTGGGTGAGCTGCTCGGCCGGCCCGCGCTCGACGATCTGCCCGGCGTACATGACCAGCACCTCGTCGGCGAAGTAGCGGGCCGAGGCGATGTCGTGAGTGATGTAGAGCATGGCGAGCCTGAAGCGCCGGCGAAGGTCGTCGAGCAGGCTAAGGATCTCCAGCCTGATCGAGACGTCCAGCATGGACACGGGCTCGTCGGCGAGCAGGACGCCCGGGTGGGCGGCGAGCGCGCGGGCGAAGGAGACCCTCTGGCGCTGGCCGCCGGATAGCTCGTGCGGGTACTTAGCCAGGAACTGCTTCGCGGGGGTGAGGCGCACCTGCTCAAGCAGGGCGACGACTTCCTGGCTCACGTTCGCGGCCCGCTGGTGCAGCTTCACCGGGCGCTCGAGGTGGTAACGCACGGTGTGCACCGGGTTCAGCGAGGCGAACGGGTCCTGGAAGACGTACTGGACCTGGCTCTTGTACCGCCGGAAGGCGCGCCGGCTCGACACCTCGACCGGGTGGCCGTCCAGCCGGATCACGCCGGAGGTAAGCCGTTCCTGCCCGGCCAGCAGCTTCGCGGCCGTGGACTTGCCCGACCCGCTCTCGCCGACCAACGCGACGACTCCGCCGCGGTAAAGGTTGAAGGAGACGTCGCGCACCGCGTGCAAGGTCTGCCCGCGGCCCAGCCTGAAGTCCTTGCTGACCGAGATGGCCTCCATGGCCAGCGGGCCGCGCTCGGCGGCTGCGGAGGTCAGGGTCTGCTCGCTCATGATCCTGGCTCCACGGCCGTCCGCAGTTCATCGGCCAGCCTCAGGTGATCGGGTAGGTCCAGGCGGGCTGCCGCTGGGGCCGGGAAGACCTCCCGCGACGGTGGCGGCGTGCCCGGGAGCACGAACGGGCACGCCGTCACGTGCTCGGGGTCCTGGGAGGTGGCGACGGGCAGCAACTCCATGTCGACGCCGGTGCACGCGTCGGTGCCGTACGAGCAGCGCGGCAGGAACGGGCAGCCGGGGGGCGGGTAGCGCAGGTCAGGGGGAGAGCCGGGGATGCCGGCCAGCTCGCGGCGCGGTCCGCGGAGCGAGGGAAACGAGTTGAGCAGGCCCTTGGTGTACGGGTGGGCCGCCTCGTGGTGGATCTCGCCCGCGGTGCCGACCTCCATGAGCTGCCCGGCGTACATCACCGCGATCCGGTCGGCCAGCTCCAGGAGCAGGGACAGGTCGTGCGTGATGAACAGGATCGAGAAGCCGAGGCGGTCCTTGAGCTCCACGATCTGGGCGAGGATGTCACGCTGCACCACCACGTCGAGCGCGGTGGTCGGCTCGTCCATGATGACGACCTCCGGCTCGGTGGCCAGGGCCATGGCGATCATCACCCGCTGACGCATGCCGCCGGACAGCTCGTGGGGGTAGCTGCGCAGGCGCGAGCGCGGGATGCCGACCAGGTCGAGCAGCGAGCCCGCCCTTTCCCGTGCTTCGTCCCTCGGCATCCTCAGGTGGGCGTGGATGACGTCGAGCAGCTGGTTGCGGACGGACAGGACCGGGTTGAGCGCGTTCATGGCGCTCTGGAACACGATCGCGATCTCGCGCCAGCGCAGCTTCTGCAGCTCCTGAGGGGTCATCCGCAGCACATCGGCCGCCTCGGACCCCTGCGTCAGCCTCCGGCCCTGGTAGCGGACGCTGCCGCTGGTGATGAAGGCAGGGGCGCGCAGCAGGCGGCAGGCGCCATACGCGAGCGTGGACTTGCCCGAGCCGCTCTCGCCGGCCAGGCCGACCACCTCGCCAGCGGCCAGGGAGAGGTTCACGCGGTCCACGGCGCGCACGTCACCGCCGGGCGTGCGGTAGACGACCGAGAAATCCCGGATATCGAGCACCGGCTCCGTGCCGGCGACCGGGAGCGGGGCTGGTGTAGGTCCCGCGCTCATAGCGTGTCGCCCGCTTCGGTCCGGTCCAGCAGCGAGCTGCGAGAGAACGAGTGCAGGAACCCGGCGAGCCCGGTACGGCGCTGCTGGACTTGTGCTAGCACGGGCGTCGGGTCGGTGGGCCGGAGCCAGCGCCCGGCGATCCTGCTCGCGCTGCTCGCGTCGCGCAGGCGCGGGTTGCCGAGCTCGTCGATCCCGGTGTTCAGCAGGACCAGGCCGGTCCCCATCAGCGCCACGGCCAGGCCAGGCGGCACGAACCACCACCAGGCGCCCAGTTGCAGGGCCTGCTGGCTTTCCGCCCAGTACAGAATCGTGCCGAGGCTCCAGCTGTTGAGGTCGGCCAGGCCGATGAAGGCGAGCGCCACCGAGGCCCCGACCGCGTAGAGCACGGTGTTCACGAAGCTGGCCGCGATCAGGCTCACCTCGTTGGGGACGATCTCGAAGGCGAGGATCCGCCAGGTTTTCTCCCCGGTTTCCCGGGCGGCCGAGATGAAGTCGCGGTTGCGGATGGCGAGGGTCTGCGCCCGGATGACCCTCGCCCCCCACGGCCACCCGAGCACGCTCAGCACGGCGATGGTCGCCAGCTGGCCCTTCTGCGGCAGGTAGCCGAGCAGGATGATGAGCAGCGGCAGCGACGGGATGACCAGGAACACGTTGGATACGAGCGACAGCAGCTCGTCCCATATCCCGCCGAGGAAGGCGGCCGCCACACCCACGATCACCGACAGCGCGGTCGCCACCACGCCGACGATGACCGCGAGCTCCAGGGTGAGCCGGATCCCGACCAGGAGCTGGGACAGCACGTCCTGGCCGGTCTGCGTGGTACCGAGGAGGTGAGCCGCGCTCGGCGCCGCCATCGACAGGGCCGGGCTGGGGTTCTGGTACGAGGGATCGTAGGGCGTGACCAGGGGCCCGATGATGGCCGCGAGGACGAAGAAGCCGAGGAGGACGGCGCCCACCTTGGCCTTGGTCGGCATCCGGCGCCAGCGGCCAGGGACGGCGACTTCGGTGGCCAGCGAGGCCGGGTCGGCGCTGATCGGCAGCGTGACGGTCATCGCGCCACCTCCCGGGCCCGGGCGCGGGGATCGGCGAACACGATGACCAGGTCGATGATCAGGTTGGCGAGCAGGACGGCGAAGGTGATCACCAGGAAGATCGCCTGCATCAGCGGGAAGTCGTCGGAGCTGACCGCGCCCAGCAGCAGCAGGCCGATGCCCGGGTAGGAGAAGACGATCTCCATGATCAGGGCCCCGGACACCACGAAGCCGAGGGCCAGGCCGAATCCCTGCAGCTGGGGCAGGATCGCGTTGCGCGCCGCGTAGGTGAAGATGACCCGGTGGTTCGGCAGGCCCTTGGCCTGGGCCGCGACCACGTAGTCCTCACCGAGGGTCGTGATCATGACGTTGCGCATCTGCAGCATCCAGCCCGCGATCGAGGTGAGCACGATGGTGAGCGCGGGCAGCAGCGAGTGATAGATCGCACTGCCGATGAAGTCCCAGTGCCAGCCCGGTACCAGGCCGCCCGCGTACCCCTCGCCGGTGGGGAAGACATGAAACTTGAGCGCGAACACCTCGAGCAGGATCAGGGCGAAGAAGAAGTAGGGGATCGCCTGCAGGAACATCAGCCCGGGCAGCACCCGGTCGAGCGCGCCGCCGTAGCGCCAGCCGGCCATGATGCCGAGCGCGGTGCCGACCACGAAGGCGATGATGGTCGCCGTGCCGACCAGGGTGAGCGTCCACGGGATCGTCTCGCCGAGCAGCGTGGAGACCTGGGCCGGGTACTGGGAGGAGGACGTGCCCAAGTTGAAGTGGGCGACGTCGACGAGATAAGCCCAGTACTGATGCCAGAGCGAGCCGGCGTGTCCCACCCCGAGCATGGCCTCGAGCGCGCGGTAGGCCGCGGGCTGCAAGACCCCGGGGAACTTCGACATGACCGCCTCGACCGCGTTTCCCGGCATGGCGCGGGGGATGAAGAAGTTCAGCGTCAGCGCCACCCAGGCGGCGACTACGTAGAAGACCAGGCGGCGGAGGATGAAGGTCATGGCGGCTCCTACGCCTTCGCTGCTTGCCGGGACCGGACGCGGGCCTTCTGGGCCTGGACCTCCTGCGGCCCGGCCTGACGCCGGCCGCGGCCTGGTGCCCCATCCCGCGCCGCCTGGTCTGCCCCCGTCCGGTTGAACGTCGCCACGGGCCGGCGGACGACCGTGCCGGGCGGGCAGCCGCAGCTTTGCCGCAGCACGAGTTCCGTCGGCAGCAGTTCGACGCTCGGGCTGAGGCTCGAGTCGGCGATGCGATCGAGCACGCGGGCGCAGGCCCGCTCGCCCAGCTTGCGCATCGGCTGGTAGACCGTGGTCAGCGGCGGGTCGAGCAGGCTGCTGGGATAGATGTCGTCAAAGCCGACCACGGCCACCTCGTCGGGGACGCGCACCCCCGCCGCGGCGAACGCCCGCATGACGCCGATGGCCATCTGGTCGTTGGCGCACACGACCGCCTCCGGCAGCGCCCCGCGGTGCCTGGCCAGCAGGGCCTCCCCGGCCTGCTGGCCACTGCGGACGCTGAAGATCCCCTGGATCGAGCCGACCAGCTGGCATTGCGGATTGCAGCGGAGCACGTGCTCCAGGGCGAGCCGCCGTTCGCCGGCGTCGGGCGAGTTCGGCGGTCCGTCGACGTGGAACAGGCGCCGCCTGCCGTGTTCGGCGATGAGGTGGGTGATGACGGCGGCCGAGCCCGAGAAGTTGTCGGCGGCCACCACGTCGGCCGCCCGCTCGCCGGGGGTCCCGGCGATGACGACCACGGGGACCCGGGCCGCTAGGCGCTCGATGTAACGGGAGGCGACGAATCCCTCGCCGATGAGGATCCCGTCGACCTTGCCCGACAGCGAGTCGAGCCGGCGGAAGTCCGGTTCGCCGACGTCTTCGGCTTGCATGAACGTGATCAGGAGCGACCAGTTGTTGGTACGGATGAGCGCCTCGACCCCGCGCAGCACCTCGTCGTAGTACAGCAGGCCCACGTTCTCGATGTCGTACTGCTCGACCTCGCGCTCTACCATCACCATGCCGATGACGTCCTTGCGCCGGCGCGACAGGCTCTGCGCGGCGCCGTCAGGCACGTACCCGAGTTGCTCGATGGCCTCCGTGACCCGGATCCTGGTCGCCTCGCGGACCCGATCCTGGCCGTGGACCACCCTCGAGACCGTCGCCGTAGACACGCCCGCCAGGCGCGCCACGTCGTAGAGGGTTACCACCGTATCCGGACTAGCGACATAGCCATCTTCCCTTACTTACCGGGATGTAAGCGTTTACAACGGGAAATCTAAGCGCTTACACTAACCCTCAGCAAAGGGGCCGTCAAGGTCCGTAGCCGCACCAGAAGGAGGGCCGATGACCGGTCCCAACGGCGTCCTTCAGTTCCCGCCCGAGTTCGTCTGGGGCGCGGCGACGGCCGCTTACCAGGTCGAGGGAGCGGCGAGCGCAGACGGCAAGGGCCCCTCGGTCTGGGACACCTTCAGCCATACGCCCGGCAAGGTCCGCGGCGGGGATACGGGCGACATCGCCTGCGACTCCTACCACCGGTACCGCGAGGACATCGCGCTGATCGCCTCGCTCGGCCTGAAGTCCTACCGGTTCTCCATCTCCTGGCCGCGGGTCCAGCCGGGCGGGCGCGGCGCCGCCAGCCAGGCGGGCCTCGACTACTACCGCGCGGTGCTCGACGAACTCGGCGAGCACGGCATCGCGGCCACCGTCACCCTCTACCACTGGGACCTTCCCCAGCAGCTTCAGGACGAAGGCGGCTGGGCCGTGCGCGATACCGCCGGGCGCTTCGCCGACTACGCCGCGATCTGCGCGGAAGCGCTCGGCGACCGGGTGACCCGCTGGATCACCCTGAACGAGCCGCAGGTGGTGTCCAACAACGGGTACCGGCACGGTTCCCACGCCCCCGGGCTGCGGGACGCCGAGGCCGCGTCCGCTGCCACGCACCACCTCCTGCTCGGTCACGGGCTGGCCGCCCAGGCGCTGCGCGCCCGGGTCGCCGCCGAGGTCGGCATCACCCTGGACATGCACCCGGTCCGGGTGCTGGGCGGGAACGGCCAGACGGCTCACCTCGAGGAGGCCCGGCTGCTGACCGACGTCGCCATCAACGGCCTCTACCTGGAGCCGTTGCTGCACGGCCGCTACCCCGCGCGCACCCCGGCCGCCTTGCTGCCGCCGGACGCGCTGGTCGCCGACGGCGACCTCGACACGATCAGCCAGCCGCTGGACTTCCTCGGCGTCAACTACTACTCCCCGGTCTTCCTGCGCGCCGGCGACCCGGCTGACCTGCGGCGGAACGAGGAGCTGGCCCGCTGCGGGCTGCCCGGCGTGGTCGAGTACCTGCCGGAGTGGCTGGAGCGGACGACGATGGGCTGGCTCGTCGATGCCAGCGCGCTGCGCGATCTGCTGCTTGACGTGTCCAAGCAGGCTCCGGGCCTGCCGCTCTACATCACGGAGAACGGCCGGGCGGCCGAGGACTACGTGAACCCGGACGGTGAGGTCAACGACGTCGAGCGGGTCAGGTACCTGCAGGCGCACCTGGAGGCCGCCGCCCGTGCCATCGAGGACGGGGCCAGCCTGGCGGGCTACTTCGTCTGGTCGCTGCTGGACAACTTCGAGTGGGCCTGGGGCTACCAGAAGCGGTTCGGGATCGTCTTCGTCGACTTCGGCACCCAGCGGCGGATTCCCAAATCGAGCGCCCGCTTCTACTCCGACGTGGTGCGGGCCAACGCGGTCCCGCTGCGCTCCGGCGCCTGAGACCGGACGCCCGCAGGCCCCCAGTGCCGCTGAAATGATGGGGGCATGAGCGACGAAGTTGGGCGCCAGCCGCAGTACGAAGCGTTCGCCGACGAGTTCCTCGAGCACGCGCGGGACGGGTTCGCCAACGCCCACTACGACCGCCCGGCCTGCCTGTCGCTGCTGGGCGACGTCGGAGGCAAGCGAGTTCTCGACGCCGCCTGCGGCCCCGGCCTTTACGCCGCCGAACTCGTCCGCCGCGGAGCGCACGTGACCGGGTTCGACCAGAGTCCGCGCATGGTGGAGATCTGCCGTGACCGGGTCGGCCAGGGCGACTTCCGCGTTCATGACCTGGCGGACCCGATCGACTGGCTGCCCGACGCCTGCGTTGACCTCGTGCTCTTCGCGCTGGCGCTCGAGTACGTCGACGACCGCGTGGCCGCCCTCCGTGAACTCAGGCGGGTGCTGCGCCCCGATGGGGCGCTCGTCCTGTCCCGGCTGCATCCGACCGGTGACTGGCTCCGCCACGGCGGCAACTACTGGGACATCCGGGTCATCCACGAGACCTGGGCCAAGAGCTGGCAGGTGCACTACTGGCTGGCCCCGCTGGAGGCGACCTGCGAGGAGATCTTCCAGGCGGGGTTTCTGATCGAACGACTGCTTGAACCGCGCCCGCTGCCAGCAGCCGACGCCCTGGACCCCGAGGCGTACGAGCAGGTGACCAGGGAGCCCAGGGGGTTCATGGCCTTCAGGCTGGTCCCTCGCCCCGGCGCCTAGTTGCCCCGGATGCTGGGCCTCCGACGGCTACTGCTGCTGTTGCTGCTGCGGGTGCTTGCGTAGGGCGTAGGCCACGTTGATGACGCCGATGATGACCCAGATCATGGCCATGAGCATGATGGCGGCGATACCCGGGGACCCCTTGAGCACGATCGCGGTCACCGATAGGGCGACCAGCATGGACCCGAGGGCCAGAAAGACGGACTGCCGTCCGGCCCGGTCGGCCCGCTCGGCCCGGATCGTACGCCGCCCCTCCCGCATCATGCGCTTGGCCCGGCGGCGCTGGTGCCTGCAACCTGCGTACCGGTCCAGCTGGGCCAGGATGCGGCCATCCACCTCGGCCGTGACCCGCCTGTCGATCTCGGCCACGATTCGCTTGTCGATTTCCGTGCCGATGCGTTCCACCAGCCCCTCGGCCAGTGCCTGGTCATAGCCGGGGCCAAGATCCTGCAGGGCCGCCACCGAGGCGGCGATCTCAGCTTGGCTTTCTGTGGCCATCATCCCCTCCGCACGTTCTGTCAGCGTCTACGGAAACGCTACGAACGACAGGCAGGCCAGCGGAATGCGGCTAACACCCAACCGCATCCTGGGGTTTCCCCCACCCCGGGCTGTGACCTGCCCGAACCGGTCTGAGCGGGCTCACGCCAATTACGGTACCCGTGTCGGTAGCGATTAGTGGGACTGAAGTGTAAGGGGAGGCCGCCAACCACTCGGACAAATAGCCAGGTGGTTCAGGCGTGTCAGCGGCGAAATGTCGGAGGCAGCTGATATGGTTTTATTAGAAAACAGTACTGAAGATCATCCAAGACCTGCCGGGAATACATACACGGTATCTGGAGAGTGCCTCGGGGGAGGTGAGACAGAGCATGTGCACCATGGCGGATCCGATGAGCGCCCCCGAGGTGCTGGCAAAGCTGCAGACCCTAGCCGACCGCCTGGCCGGCCTGGACGCGGCGGAGTTGCCGGCCGAGGCGCTCGGGCAGTACATCCGGGAGCTGGTCCAGGCGGACGGGGTCCTGGCGGCGGCGCTGGCTTCGATGCTGGCTGCGTATGACGTGAAGGACGGGCACCTGGCGGACGGTCAGCGGTCGCTGGGGGCGTGGCTGGTGCACATGGCGCGGGTGACCCGGGGCCAGGCCGCCGAGTTCAGGGCGATGCGGGCGCTGCCCCGGGATCACGAGCCGCTGCTCGCCGGGCTGCGCAGCAAGGCGGTCACGAAGTCGGTGGCGCTGCAACTGGCGAAGTGGACCCGGGAGATCCCGGCGGAGTTCCGCGGGCAGGCGGAGGAGATCTTGGTGGCGGCGGCGCGGGCGGGGGCGGGCTTGCGGGCGCTGGCGCAGATCTGCGCGGAGATCCGGTCCCGGACCGTGCCGCCGGACCCGGACGGCAGGATCCGGCGCTGGACCGGGCGCTGTTCCTGGACACGACCCTGGACGGGGCCGGGGTCCTGCGCGGTGACCTGACGCCCGAGTGCGCGGCGATGGTGCAGGCGGTGCTGGATGCCCTGTCGGCTCCGGCCGGGGCCGGGGATCTGCGGACGAGGCCGCAGCGCTACCACGACGCGCTCGCGGAGGCGATGAAGCGGCTGCTGGCGTCCGGCCTGCTGCCGCAGCGGGCCGGGCAGCCGGTCAAGGCCCTGGTGCACGTGACGTTCGCGGATCTGTGTGAGCTGGATGTGGATTCCAAGTTGCAGGAGGCGTGGATCACGGGGTACCGGGCGCGGTGGGCCGGGCAGCGGGCCGCCGCGTCGGTCAGCACCGGGGACGGCGGGGCCTGGCTGGAGGGGGACGCGGCCCGCCGGGTGGCGTGCGACGCCATCCTCGTCCCCGTGGTCACCGGCGACATTGACCCGGGCGCGGTGGAAGTCCTGATCGGCCTGTGCGTGCAATACGAGCACCTGCGCCGCCAGGCCCAGGATCAGGCCGGCGGCGGCCCGGCCGGCGCGGACGGGCAGCCGGGTCCCCGCTCGCCGGACGGCGGCGGTGCCAGGGACAGTTCCCCGGCCGGGCCTGGGCAGGATCCCAGCCAGGACGCCGGGCACGGCGCCGCGCCGGGCGAGCAGGCCGGCCGCAGGGCGCAGGTGCTGGCCATGCTGGAGCACCAGATCCTGGCCACGGTCCTGCAGATCGTCTCCGGCCCCGGCGGCGTCGCCTCGTTCCTGCGCCGGAACCTGCTCGGCAAGGGATTGAACGGCCCGTCGCTCCCGCTGGACGTCGGGCAGACCGACGACATCCCGGTCCATCTGCGGCGGCTGGTGGCCCTGCGGGACCAGACGTGCCAGTTCCCGGGCGGGTGTGACCAGCCCGCGTCCGCGTGTGAGCCGCATCATGTGGTGCACCGCCAGGACGGCGGGCACACCAGCCTGGCTGGCCTGAAGACCTACTGTTGGTGGCACCATCACGTGGTCCTGCACGAGATGGGCTGGCAGCTCACCGTCCACCCGGACGGGACCAGCGAGGTCCGCAGCCCGGACGGCAAGATCATCCGCAGCCACAGCCCCCCACCCCGACCCGGGTAACCAGCCCCGGCCGATCTGGCGGGTTAACCGTAGTCAGCTTGGAGATCGGCCAGGCACCTAAGAAACCCCGCGACGATCCTGGGTTAGGGGACCTGAGCGCGGCTGAAATCGACCACAGTCACGGGGACAGCCGGGCTATCCCGCTTTGCTGACGACTTTCCCTCGCAACCGCGCGCAGCGCTTCAGCCGCTGCGGACCTGCCTTAAGGCGTGGCCTGCAGATCCCAGTCGTGGAGCAGGGCCATTAGGCACAGGTCGAGATCATCGTGCTCATCCCACGCCTGCCGGCGGTCTATAACGAAGATGTAAAACCCGCCATCCGGCTTCCCCGCTGCAAGCGCACGCAGCACCGCACGAAACTTAGCGCGGCGCTTGCCTACGGGCGCATGCAAACACCAGTAACGAATCACATGCTGGCGATGAGCCGCTCGACCCGCTCATCGACGGAGCGGAACGGGTCCTTACACAGGACGGTCCGCTGGGCCTGGTCGTTGAGCTTGAGGTGCACCCAGTCGACGGTGAAGTCGCGCCGCTTCTCCTGGGCCCGGCGGATGAACTCGCCGCGCAGCTTGGCCCGGGTGGTCTGCGGGGGGACGGACTTAGCCTCGAAGATGTCCAGGTCCCGGGTGACCCGGTCCACGGCACCGTCACGGTAGAGCAGGTAATACAGGCCGCGGCCGCGGCGGATGTCGTGGTAGGCCAAGTCCAGCTGGGCGACCCGGGGCGCCGAAAGCGGGAGGCTGTACCTGGCGCGGTACCGCTCGATCAGCTGGTACTTGGTGACCCAGTCGATTTCCCTGGCGATCTTGTCCAGGTTGCCGGTCTCGATCGCCCCCAGGGCCCGCTCCCACATCTCCAGGACGCGCTTGGTGCTCGCGTCGAGCCCGTTGGCGTCGGTGAAGTCCTTCGCCCGGTTCAGGTACTCGTACTGGATGTCCAGCGCGCTTATCTCGCGTCCGTTGGCGAGCCTGATCCGGTTGCGGCCGGTTATGTCGTGGCTGACCTCACGGATCGCGCGGATCGAGTTGTCCAGCGTCATGTCCCGCAGCACCGTGCCGGCCTCGATCATCCGCAGGATCAGGTCGGTGGTGCCGACCTTGAGCAGCATCGTGGTCTCGCTCATGTTGGAGTCGCCAACGATCACGTGCAGGCGGCGCCACCGTTCGGCGTCGGCGTGCGGCTCATCCCGGGTGTTGATGATCGGCCGGGAGCGGGTGGTGGCCGACGATACGCCTTCCCAGATGTGCTCGGCGCGCTGGCTGACGCAATAGACGGCGCCGCGAGGGGTCTGCAGGACCTTCCCGGCGCCGCAGATCAGCTGCCTGGTGACCAGGAACGGCGTCAGGTTGTCCGTCAGTCGCCCCAGCTCGGCGTGCCGGGGGACCAGGTAGTTCTCATGGCAGCCGTATGAGTTCCCGGCGGAATCGGTGTTGTTCTTGAACAGGTAGACGTCCCCGGCGATGCCTTCCTCGCGCAGCCGGCGGTCGGCGTCGATCAGCAGCCCCTCGAGGATCCGCTCGCCGGCCTTGTCGTGCGCGACCAGGTCCACCACGTTGTCGCACTCCGGGGTCGCGTACTCCGGGTGGCTGCCCACGTCGAGATACAGGCGGGCGCCGTTCCGCAGGAACACGTTGCTGCTCCGCCCCCACGACACCACCCGCCGGAACAGGTACCGTGCCACCTCGTCGGGCGACAGGCGCCGCTGCCCCCGGAAGGTGCAGGTGACGCCGTACTCCGTCTCCACCCCGAAAATCCGCCGATCCACACGCCCAACCTACGTGCCCGCGCGACCTGCGTCACGCCGGGACCCGCCGGCACGCGTCCTAGCTTGAGGAGCCGAACTGGATGGGGACCTCGATGACCTGCGTCTCGGCCCACGCGGTGGATCCCGGTACCAGCTGCCAGGCGGTCATCTTGGTGCGATCGACGGCCAGCGCATCGAATCCGCCCGCGGGACCGGCGGCCAGCGCCGCGGTGCCCGGCGGCAGCGCGGGCAGGGCCCGCCACGGGACTCCGGGGCCCGCCACGGCCTCGCCGCGCCTGCCGTTCAGCACGATCGCGGCCGTATCGCCGGGCCCGAAGGATGCCGAGCTCAGTGCGGCGCCGTTCAGCCGGAGCGGGGGCGACAGGACCCAGTGGCTGCCACTGTCCGAGGACCAGGCGGCGAGCAGGCTGGCGGCTGGCCCGGTGCCCGTAGCGAGCAGTGCGACAGTACCGCTTTGCGTGCTGGTCAGCCTGAGTACCTGAACGGGCTGGCCGGCCAGGGCGGCGGGCAGCGCGGGCCCGGCTGCGTGCCAGGTTCCGCCGGTGTTCGGCGAAGATGCCCGCGGTTCCCGGGCGGCCGCAGCCGCCGCCGAGCAGGGGGATGCCCGGCGCGGCGAACGCGGCGGCGGTGAGATCTTGCAGCGCGCAGCGACGGCCGGCCGGGGTGGCGGCGAGGGACCGCTGCGTGGCCAGGGTGGTCCAGTTGGCGTAGCCGGGCGCGGACAGTTCGGCGGTGCCGTTGGTGAGCAGGGCGAGCAGGGTGCTGGTTCCGGGGGCGGCGGCGAGCGCGTCGGGGACGTTGGCCAGGGCCCCGTCGAGTGGGCCGGTTGATGACCAGGCCCGGCCGCCGTCGCCGGTGACGGTCAGCGGCGTATAAGTCAGGTACTGGCTGGGCCGGAACCCGGTGATCAGCGACCGGCCGGCGTCAGCGAGGACCAGGCCGCCGTTATCCGGGGTTCCAGGCGGGGTGACCAGGTTCCACGTGCTGCTCCCGGTCGGCCGGACGAACAGCTGCCAGAAGTTGTTGAGCGAGGCGACCGAGCCGCCCATTACCACGACCGCCCAGGTGCCGGCGGGCGTAACCGTGGAGGTGGCCAGGAACGATGCCCCGCCCGGCGGGGCTTCGGCCGCGGGCGTGGACGCAGCGGGAGCGGCGCTGCCGCACCCTGCAAGGAGCGCTCCGGCGGCCAGAGCGAGCGCGGCGGCGGCCGTCCGGGTTCTCACGAGTGCCCCAGCAGCTGCCGGGCGGCGTCGGTCAGCTCCGCGGCGAACGACGACTTGGTGGCCTGCGTTCCCGGGCCGGTATCGAAGTCGAGCAACTCTCGCATGTGGCCGGCCTGGTCGATGACGAACGCGTAGTCCCCGTGCGCGACCATCGATCCGGCCGGGAGGATCTCCGGCGGGGTGATGTAGTACTTCCCCCAGACCTGCTGGAGCTGGGCCAGGGTACCGGTCAGGTACAGCCAGTTCGGCACCCCGGCCATGCCTTCCTGACGGTCGAAGGCCTGGATGTAGCTGACCTGCGTGTTAAACGGGTTGTAATTGATCGCGACGAGCTCGACCCGGGCGGTGTCCGCGCCCAGCAGCTGCCCGGCCTGGCGGAACTCCTGCGCGATCAGCGGGCAGTCCACCGAGCACGTGTCGTCCAGGAACGTCAGCAGCACCACCTTGCCGCGCAGGCTGGCCAGCGTGACGGCCCGGCCGTGCTGGTCGGTGAGGCTGAAGGCCGGTGCCGGGAAGTCGACCGGGTTGCCGGAGCCGTCGATCGACTGCGCCAGGATGGTGTCGGCGACCGGGCTGGCCTGGGCGACCGCCATCGGCGCCGCGCCGAGGATGATGACCCCGATCGCCCCGACCGACGCGACGGACCTGATGCCCGCCGACGCTAGCGTCTGCGGCGCGGCGGCTGTCTGGAGCCGTTCCCGCCACCCGACGCGGGGGGTCGGCTGCACCGCGGCCGGTTCCGCCGCCGCCGCGGGGGCGCGAGCCACGGCGAGGTACCCTGCGGTGGCCAGCAGCACAAAGGGGATCATGCTGTTGGGGTCGGTGCCCAGGCCGCCGAGGAACCCCAGGTCCTCGACCAGCACCCAGTCCGCCAGGCACAGCACGGTAAACCCGGCCAGGACCGGGCCGATCAGCCGCGGCCGCCCGGACAGGAACACGGCGCCGGTGACGGCGAGCGCCACCACGACGACCAGGTTCACCGCGAAGCCGTGTCCCTGGTCGAAGGTCGTGAAGGCGTTGACCCAGGCCGACAGGAAGCCAGGCTGCGGGGTCTGGGCCATCGCCGCGGTCATGCCGGCCAGCGTGCCGGGCTGGCCGTGGGCGGTTCCCTGCCAGAACCCCCGGCCCGGCCAGGCCTGCAGCACCGCCATCCCGATCAGGAACGCGCCCGTGCCGACCGTCATCAGCCGGCCCGGCCACGGGCTGCGCCAGGCTCGCTCAGGCAGCGCGATCAGCGCGCCGGCGACCGCGTAGATGAGCACTGCGCCCGGCGCCCCGAACATCCAGGTCAGGCCGGGGGCGAAGATGCCGCCGAAGGACTCGCCGAACACCCATACCACCAGGCCCCAGCCGACGCTGGCCAGCCCGGCCAGCCGGGATAGCGGCCCGCGCGCGGCGGCCAGCAGCCAGACGCCGATGCCGACCTGGATCCACACCGAGGCGGCGCCGGCCTGCATCGGGTGATACGACCAGTTCGTCCCGGCCCAGTTCACCACCTGCTGCACCCACCGCGGCGAGCTGGCCGCGATCGGCTCGATCACCTGCGACGGGAGCCCGACCGCCATCTTCGGCTGGGCCTGCAAGATCCCGTCGAAGACCCACACCACGCCGAAGCCGATCCGCAGCACCTGCCGCCAGGCGGGCTCGGCCAGCACGGGCCCGGGGGCCTGCGGCCTCGTGGCCGCGGCCGCGGGGAACGCAACCCTGATGGTGACCCAGGCCAGCCCGAGCAGCGCGAAGATGACCAGCGCGATCAGCCCCTGGTGCACCAGCGCGGCCATGAACGCCGCGACCACGGTCGGGTCGCTGACATTGATCCCCGAGTTCATCCCTGGCATGACAGTGCCTCCTCCGGCGCCTGGCTGCGGACCTCGGCCTGACCTCGTGCCGCCCTGGCGGCGGGCCGGCCGCGGCCGGTAGTCCCGAACCGGCGGAGCCGGATGCTGCTGGCCACCACGAACGCCGAGGAGGCCGCCATCGCGGCCCCGGCGATCAGCGGGTTGAGGAACCCGGCGGCGGCGAGCGGAATCGCGGCGATGTTGTAGCCGAACGCCCAGGCCAGGTTGCGCCGGATGGTCGCCAGGGTCGCCCGGGACAGCCGGATCGCATCCGGGATCACCCCCAGGTCATCCCGCAGCAAGATCAGGTCCGCCGCGCTGATGGCCACGTCGGTGCCCGTGCCGAGGGCCAGGCCCAGGTCGGCTGCGGCCAGCGCGGGGCCGTCGTTGACCCCGTCGCCGGCCATGGCCACCCGCCGGCCGCGGGCCTGCAGGTCCCTGATCACCGCCACCTTATCGGCGGGCAGCGCGCCGGCGATCACCTCATCGGCGCCGATCTCGGCCGCGACCGTCTCGGCGACCGCCGGGCTGTCCCCGGTCAGCAGGACCGTGCGCAGGCCAAGCCCGCGCAGGCTGGCGACGGCCGCGACGGCGGAGGCCTTGACCGTGTCGGCGACCGCGACCGCGCCGCGGGCCTGCCCGCCCCAGCCGGCCAGGACTACCGTGCGGCCCGCGCGCTCCCACTCGGCAGACTGCCCGGCCAGGAGGTCCGGGATAGTGATGCCGCGGTCGAGGAACAGCTTCTCTCGCCCGGCGATCACCTCCTCGCCGTCAACCATCCCGCGCGCGCCCAGGCCCGGCAGCGACTCGAAGCCGTTAGCGCGCGGCAGTTGCCCCAGCTCGGCACGCGCGGCGGCGCTTACCGCGGCGGCGACAGGGTGCCCGGAGGCCTCCTCGACCCCGCCGATGCGCCGCAGCAGCTCCTCGCGGCTGGTGCCGGGTGCGGGCTGCACTCCGCACACCGCCATCATCCCGGTGGTGACCGTCCCGGTCTTGTCCAGCACCACGGTGTCCACCGACCGGGAGACCTCCAGCGCGTGGTAGCCCTTGATGAAGATGCCCAGCTGCGCGCCCCGCCCGCACGCGACGACCAGGGCGGCCGGGGTGGCCAGCCCCAGCGCGCATGGGCAGGCGATGATCAGCACGGCCAGCGCCGCGCTGACCGCCGGCTCTGCGGGGCTGCCCGCGGCCAGCCACCCGGCTAGCGTCAGCCCGGCCGCGGCCAACACCAGCGGGACGAAAACCCCGCAGATCCGGTCGGCCAGCCGCTGCGTACGGGACTTGTCCGCCTGCGCACGCTCGACCAGGGCGATCAGGTGCGCGAGCTGGGTGTCCTCGCCGGTGTGTGCGGCGCGGACGATCAGCCGGCCGCTGACCACCACGGCGCCGGCGGTCACTGCGCTGCCCGGGGTGACCTCAGCGGGTACCGACTCTCCGGTCATCACGCTGGTGTCCACCGCGGACTCCCCGAACTCCACCACGCCGTCGGCGGCGATCACCTCACCGGGCCGGATCACCACCCGGTCACCTGGCCGCAGCTGCCCGGCCGGGACGCGCCGCTCGGTGCCGTCGGCGGACAGGACGCTGGCCTCTCGCGCCCCGGCGGCGGCCAGCTGGCGCATCGCGTCCCCGGCATCGCGCCGCGCCCGGGCCTCGAACCAGCGTCCGGCCAGCAAGAACGTGGTCACAGACGCGGCGACCTCCAGGTAGATCCCGCCGCCGGAGGCGTGCCGCAGCAACTGCCACGCGCTGATCCGGCCCTGCCCGCGGTCCAGGACGAACATCGCATACACCGACCAGCCGCACGCCGCCGTGATGCCCAGCGACACCAGCGTGTCCATCGACGCCGCCCCGTGCCGGGCGTTCTTGAGCGCCGCCTGGTGGAACGGCCACGCCGCCCACCCCGCCACCGGCGCCGCGCATGCGACCAGGACCCACTGCCAGCCCGGGAACCTGGACCACGGGAACAGCGACAGCAGCACCGACAGGTCACTGAGCGGGACGAAGAACACCAACGCGACGATCAGCCGTCGCCGCAGGTAGGCCACCCGCGCTGCCTCGCGCCCCGCCCCGCCCTCGTCTGTCGGGCCGTCGCTTGCCAGGGGCCGTGCGAGCTCGGCGCCATAACCGGCCTGCTCGACGGTCTCGATCAGCCGCGCTACGGGGACCGATGCCGGGGCGGTGACGGAGGCCCTCCCGGTCGCGAAGCTCACCGTCGCCACGACATGGTCCAGGCTGCCGAGCTTCTTCTCCACCCGGGCCGCGCACGCCGCGCACGTCATCCCGAGGACCGAGAGTTCGACCTCCCGCACCCCCGGCGATGACACCTGTCCGGTTACCGCAGCCGACATCCAACCCTGCCTCTCAAGCCAGCCCGACCGTGACGGGATGCTGGCGCACTCGAAAATGTATACCGCCCAGAAAAGCACCGGCAACGCGGCAGGGCCAATATGACGATTCCGTAATCCTGCCCCCAGGAATGCGATACCCCGGGCCGGTAAGCGACGGCGCTGCCCAATACCCAGCCCCGGTATCCGTATACCTGTGCCGGGTAAATAAATACCCCCGCCGGGTTCTGCGGAATGAGCCGCGCGACGATGCGGGCCATCCCAATCGGCCATCTTGCGTCACCCCCGGGCCGGCGATTAGCCTTCTGCCGTTATGCGCAACACTGGATCCCGGGCGCCGACCACACGTACGGCCGTCTGCCCGTCACGGGCGGCAGCTCCGGGCCGAGCGGCCGGGGGAGGATGATGACGTGAGCGGTCCCGCCTGGCTCGCGGGCAGCTTCGCGGTGCTCATGGTCGTGATCGCCGCGTACTGCGCATGCCGCCTGGCCGTCGCCCGCCTGCGCGGCCGGGAAACCGAACTCGATACCGACGGACTGCACGTCCTGATGGGCGCCGCGATGGCCGGCATGCTCGAGCCGCGGCTGACCCCCGTCCCCGGCACCGCCTGGCGCGCGGTGTTCGCGGCCGCGGCGGCGTGGTTCGCCTGGCAGGCCGTCCGTCCCGGCGGCCGGCCCGGCCGCGCACGCTGCGCACACCCGGCGCCACACGCCGTCGAATGCGCCGTCATGGTCTACATGCTGGTACCGGTCGGCTCGTGGCAGGAGGCCACGCGCCGGGCATGGCCATGCCCGGCCTGAACCAGGGTGCGACCGCGGGCAACCCCGCGCTTACCCTGGTGCTGGCCCTGTTCATGCTCGGCTACGTCCTGTGGGCCACCGACCGGCTCGCCCGCCTGTCGCGGGCGAGGGCTACCGCGCCGGCCCGCGGTGCCGCTGCGCTACGGCCGTGGCTGGCCGCGGTGACCGTGCCAGCCGCCGCGGGCGTCCTAGGCGCCCCGGGCGCGCCGTCGCCTGGCGCGACCTCGCGCGAGCGTCTGCCGGGCCGGGCGGCGCTCGCCCCCCGGCTGGCGGCCTGCTACAAGGTCGCCATGGGTATTGCCATGGCGTACATGCTCGTCATGATGCTCTAGCCGGCAGCATTAAAGACAGGAAACTGTCCCCAGCGCCGCGCTAGATCAGGCGCGAGCATTGTGCATTGCCGCCGCAGCCATATCCACTAGAACAACCCCACGATGAACCCGAACGGGCAATCGCCCATCGAAATCATCCTCTCCGATCGATGCCGAATTGTGCCGAGACCGCGCTTTAACCGCAGGGTGACCGGGGGACAAGCGTCCGGCGTATTGCTCTGGCTGCATTTACCTAACTGGGAATCTCAGAAAGAAGGCGACGCACTCGAATTATCCGGGCGACGACGCGCGCCCGGGATCCGCGGTTATGAGGCGGGGGCGGTGTGATGCAGGTCGCATCCCCTGGATCTTTGTCCTGCTGAAGATCCGTGGCCTCCTATACGTGTTAGTAGACGGGCGTTACGCCACCGCAACCCGCCATGGTGCCAGACCTCGGGGCAAACCAGGGGCCGCCCGCGCATGCGACTAGGAAGGAAGATAGCGTGGCCAGCAAGCGGAATTCCCGCACGCACCCAGGGCAGGCCTCCCGTACGCACGCAGGGCCCGCAAAGGCCGCGTGCCCGCGAGCGGATCGCCGCCGAGCGCGCCGCGCAGAAACGCGCCGAGGCACGCCGACGGCTCCTGTTGCCTATCGGGGCGGTCACCGCGGTGGTGGCCATCGTCGTGGCCCTGGTCACGGTCAAGCTGACCTCGACCCCCGTTCGCCTGGTCGCCAGCGAGTCAAGCGCACCCGCCACCGTCGTCCGCCAGGTCACGACGGTGCCCACCGCTTTGCTCACCCAGGTCAGCCCCGACCAGGTGATCACCCCGCTGCAGAAGGTCAGGGGCCCCGGCTCACCGCTGACCGTCGGCGGCAAGCCGGCGATCGTCTTCGTCAGCGAGGAATCCTGCCCGTTCTGCGCGGCTGAACGGTGGGCGGTGACTGTCGCCTTGTCGCACTTCGGCACCTGGAGTCAGCTCGGCGTCACCAGGTCTGCAGCCAACGACGTCTTCCCGGACACCGCCACCCTCTCGTTCCGCTCGGCACGCTACCGCAGCGCCGAACTGACCCTGCTCACCACCGAGCTGACCGACAACGCCGGTCACCCGCTGCAAGCCCAGACCGCGCTAGACGCCAGTCTCATCAGGAGCTTCGACGTGCCGCCCTACGTCAACAGCGCCGACCAGTCCGGAGCCGTCCCCTTCCTGGACATCGCGAACCAGTACATCCTGGCGGGCGCGCAGTACGACCCGCAGGTCCTCGCCGGGCTGTCCGCGGCGCAGATCGCCAGCCAGCTCACCGATTCCTCCAGCCCGGTGGCCAGGGCTATCGACGGCTCGGCCGAGGTCATCATCGCCGCCATCAACCAGGTGCTGAACCAGCACGCCACCGGCGGGTAAAGCTCGGCTCAGGCGGGCTCGCCGCTCACTAAGGCGGCCGGAAGGGTCGACGACGCCTAAAGCGGCGGGGGAGAGGCCTTCGCGTCCGACCAGCACGAGACGACGGCGGTATCAGAGACGAACCGAACGCCGCACCCCGGCGCCCACCGCCGGGCCGCCTCGTCCAGGCAGTCATCGACGATCCCGGCGACCTCCTCCGCGTGCGGCAGCGGCGCGTGCACCAGCAGCTCGTCGTGCAGGCACAGCACGATGCGGGCGCCGAGGTGCCCGCACCTGGCCCGGACGGTGACCGCCCACACCTTGAACAGCTCGGCGGCGGCGCCCTGGATCATCGCGTTACGGGCGTAACGCCCGTAGGCCGCGGCCCGGCTGGCGCTGCGGGGTTCCCCACCCGCGGGGGCGAGCTGGACGAGCCGCCCGCCGTAGGTCCGCAGGTCGCGCCCGGCCTGCCCGGCGCGGTCGGCCGCGTCCAGGTACCCCATCGCGACTGGGTAGGCGGCGTTTAGCCGGCGCAGCGCCTGGGCGCCGTAGCCGGTGGTCTGCCCGTACATCGCCCCGAGCACGGCCACCTTGGCGGTGGGCCGGTCCACGCGGAGCTGTTCGGCCACCGGCGCGTACATGTCGTCGGCCCGCGCCGCGCGCGTCAGCGCCTGGTCCCCGGTGACCGCGGCCAGCACCCGCGGCTCGATCTGGCCGAGGTCGGCGCGGACAAACGCGTGCCCGTCGCCGGCCACCACGGCCGGGCGCATCGCGGCCGGCATGTTGTGCAGGCCGGCGGACGCGGTCATCCGCCCCGCGGCGCCGTCGGAGCCGGTCCAGGCGCCGCGCAGGCGCCCGTCGGGCCCGAGCGCCTCGTCCAGCCAGGCGTAACCGTAGGTGGTGGCGATCCGCTCGGCCTTCCGCCACTCCAGTAGGGCGGCGACGAGCGGGTGAGCGTCGTGCAGCTCCCGCAGGCGCCAGGCCCGGGTGTCGGGGACGTCGACGCCGATCCGGCCGAGGAGGGTGCGGACCTGAGCGGGACTGCGCAGGTCCGCGGTGACGCCCAAGGGCGCGTGCCGCAACACGCGCTCGTCGCGGGCCGCCCGAAGAGCCAGAGCCTCGGTCTCGCTGCGCGGCCTGGGCCCGATGATCGAGGCCAGCAATCCCTCGGCCAGTGAACGATTCATCGGCAGCCCGTCGGCGCACAGCTCGGCGCACAGGAGCTCGGCCGCGGACTCCGAGCGGGCGGTGGGCACCGCCATGGGCCGTTCGGCCAGCGCGGCGAGCCGGTCTTGCTGCAACGAGGCGACCGTTCGCGCCAGTTCCGCCCAGGCGGCCAGCCGGCCGGCGCTGTCCGCCCACCCGCCGCTCGTCCACTCCGGCCGCAGGTAGCCGTCCGCCGCCACCGGGTCATCGAAGGCCCCGTCATCATCAACCGCCCCGGGCATGTCGGAGGGCCCGAACAGCCCGAACAAGTCGGGCGGCCCCGGCGCGGGCACCGACTCCGTCGCCAGCCCCCGCAGCCGGGCCCACGCAAACCCGGGATCCGCCCGGAACCCGCCGAACAGCAGGCGATGCCCCGCCGCGATATCCCAGCACGTCGCCAGCCGAACCCCGCAGGCCACCAGCCGCGCCGCCGTCTCGCCCGACCACACCGCCCACCGGGGCCTGAGCTCCTCATCCGCCCGTCCGAGAGCCGCCGCCCCGGCGCCAGGGCCCGCGCCAGCGTCGCCCGGGACCGCCCAACCGCCGCCGGCGGCCGCGAGACCCAGCCCCAGGTCGGCGGAGACGACCAGCCCGACGAGGTCGCCGCGTGCCACTCCCGCCCGGCGCAGCCGCGCTACGAGGTCTTCGTCGTCCCCCGTCACAGCCCCACCCTGCCATAGACCGGCGGGTGGCACTCCAGGGCGCGCGGACGGCCCGGGAGGCGCACCAACGCTCGTTCGGGAAACTAATACCTCATGCCCATGGCCGTCCTCACCTCGTCGAGGGTCGCAGCGGCGATGGCGCTGGCGCGCTCGTTGCCCTCGCGCAGGACCTGGCGCACGTAGCCGAGGTCGCGCGCGTACTCGGCGCGCCGCGCCCTGATCGGGGCCAGCGTCTCGTTGACCGCGGCGGTGACCACCTCCTTGAGCTTGGCCGCTCCGCCCGTGCCGATCCCCTCGGCCACCTCCCGCGGATCGCGCCCCAGGCAGAGAGCGGCCAGCAGGAGCAGGCTGGAGACCTCGGGGCGGCGCTGCGGGTCGTAGCCGATTCCCCGCTCGGCGTCGGTCCTCGCGCCGCGGATGAGCCGGGCGGTCTCCTCCGCGCTGGCCGAGAGCGCGACGGCGTTGCCGCGGCTCTTGCTCATCTTCTCCCCGTCGGTGCCGAGCAGCAGCGGCGCCGCGGACAGCAGCGCGTCGGGGACTCCGAACACGCGGGCGCCGTACCGCTCGTTGAACCGGCGCGCGATGACGCGGGTGAGCTCCAGGTGCGGCAGCTGGTCCTGCCCGACCGGTACCAGGTTCGCCTTGCAGAACAAGATGTCCGCCGCCTGGTGCACGGGGTAGGTGAGCATCAGGCCGCTGACCGCCGACTGGCGGGAGTGCGCGATCTCGTCCTTGACCGTGGGGTTGCGGTTCAGCTCCGGCACCGACACCAGGCTCAGGAACGGCAGCAGCAGCTGGTTCAGCGCGGGCACCGCGCTATGCGCGAAGATCACCGTCCGGGCCGGGTCGATCCCGATGGCCAGGTAGTCAAGGACCAGCCCGGTCACGTACTCATCGAGGTGCTCGGCCACGTCCCGGTCGGTCAGCACCTGGTAGTCGGCGATCAGCACGAACACCTCGGCGCCGAGGTCCTGCAGCCGGACCCGGTTCGCCAGGGTCCCGAAGTAGTGACCCAGATGCAGCCGCCCGGTCGGCCGGTCGCCGGTCAGGATCCGGAAGCCGGCGGCGTCGCGGCCGATGATCTCCTCGAGCTCGGCCGAACGCCGCAGCGCCGCGGTGGGGCTCATGTCTTACCCGTCCTTCCCGCCTCCGGGCGGACGGCGCCGGGCACGCAAAAGGCCGTCCATCCCGGACGGCCCGTCGTCAATGCTGGTCGGAGGCGTCCTAACCGGCCGACCACCACTGCGCACCCTGAATTACCTGCATGCACCCATAATACCAAGAACATTTATGCCGAACGAGCGGTGGTATCACCGTCCGGATCGGTGCTCGCCCGCGCTGGCGACGTCTCCGCGGGTGCCCGGCCCCCGGATCCGGTCAGGAGGTAGGCCGCCGCGGCGCATAGCTGGAGGCCGGCCGCGACGAGCAGGCAGGCGGTCACGGACCGCCCGGCCAGCGGCCCCGCGAGCGCCGCGCCGGCGGCGAACCCGGCGATCTTCAGGCTCGCGCCCGTGGTATAGACCTGCCCGCGCATGTGTTCGGGCGTCTCCCGGTGCCTGACCGCGAACAGCGAGGTTAGCTGCGGCCCGTCGCCGGCTCCGCCGGCCGCGATCGCCAGCACGGTGAGCCAGCCGGGCGCGATCGCCGCCGCGGCCATGCTCGCCCCGATGACCAGCGTGCTGACCAGGACGCCGGTGTCCGGCTGGCGCGGGGGCCGACGCGCCAGCAGCGCGTTGGCGATCAGGGCGGCGGCCGCCATCGCGCTGATCAGCAGCGCGCCGCGGGGCGCTCCGCCCAGCCGCTGCGCGCCCAGCACCGGGAAGCAGACCAGGAGCATCCCGATCCCGACGTAGGACACGACGGACGTCACCGTGGCCCGCAGCAGCCGGCGCCTGGTCACGATGGCCGCGAACCCCGCGGCGACCTGCCGGTACGCGGACTGCACCGGGACGGCGAGCGGGGCCGGGCGGTACCGCGCCAGCGAGCACGCGGCCGGCCCGGCCAGCCCGACCAGGGCGGCGGCACTCACCACCGCCCACCGCGCCCCGAGCGCCGCGGCGATCAGGGCGGCCAGGGCCGGCCCGGCCAGGCTGGCGGCGCTGTAGCTCATGGAGTCCAGCGCCGAAGCGCGGGCCAGCCCGGGCCCGGTCACGACCCGGGGGAGTTGCGCGGTCCACCCGCCGGCCACCGCCGGGTTGAACAGCCCGGCGGCCAGGGCGACCACGACGACCAGCGGGATCGGCAGATGGCCGACGGCGGCGTCGATGGCCACGAGGCCCAGCGCGTAGGCGCCCAGGGTCGCGGCGAGCACGCGGTCCGGCCGCCGGCTGCGGTCGAGCACCGCGCCGAACGCCGGGCCGCCGAGGGCCGCGGCGATGGTCAGGCTGGCCAGGAGCTCGGACCCGGTGGCCGGCCTGCCGGTCACGGCGAAGCCGAGCAGCAGCAGGGCCGGGCCGGACATCTCGTCGCCGGCCCGGGCGGCCGCCGCGCCGGCCAGGTACTGCCAGAGCCCCCGCGGTGCCTTCATCACGGAACACGGTACAGGGGCCGGGCGCAGCCACGATGCCTGCGGCCGGAGCGTGAAAGGGTGGGGGCATGGCAGCCAACCGCCTGCTGCGGGACCGTTCCGGCCAGCAGCGGGTCACGAACATCGAGTTGTTCTTCGACCTGGTGTACGTGTTCGCGGTCACCCAGCTGTCGCACTACCTGCTCGACCACCCGACCGTGCGGGGCGCGCTGCAGGCCGGGCTGCTGCTGGTCATGGTCTGGCTGGTCTGGGCCTACACGACGTGGGTCACCAACTGGCTGGACCCGGAGCAGATCCCCGTCCGGCTGCTGCTCGTCGCGCTCATGCTGGCCAGCCTGGCCATGTCGGCGACGCTGCCCCGGGCGTTCGGCGACCTGGGGCTCTGGGTGGGCGGCGCCTACGCGGTCCAGCAGATCGGGCGGTCCGTCTTCATGGTGGTGGCGGTGCGCGGGCACCCGCTGCAACAGAACTACGAGCGGATCCTGGCCTGGTGCGTGGTGAGCGGCGCGCTCGCGGTCGGCGGCGGGTTCTCCGGCGGCTACGTCAGGGACGTGTTGTGGCTGCTGGCGGTCGGGGTGGACCTGACGGGCGGCGCCGTCGGCTTCGTGGTCCCCGGGCTCGGCGCCTCCCGCACGGCGGACTGGACCATCGCGGGCGGTCACTTCGCCGAACGCTGCCAGGCGTTCATCCTGATCGCGCTGGGCGAGTCGATCGTCATCATCGGCGCGACGCTGGCCGGACAGCGCGCGATTACCGCGGCAACGGTCGCGGCCTTCGTCGTCGCGTTCGGCACCTCGGTGGCGCTGTGGTGGCTGTACTTCGACCAGAGCGCCGAAGCCGCGGCCGAAGCGATCGCCCGCTCCCCGGATCCGGGCCGGCTGGGCCGGTCCGCGTACCACTTCGTCCACCCCATCATGGTGGCGGGGATCATCGTCACCGCGGCAGCGGACGAGAAGGTCGTGTCCGACCCGTCGGGCCTGGCCACGACGGCGACCGCCTGGATGATCCTGGGCGGCCCGGCCCTGTTCCTGGCCGGGCACGTCGCGTTCAAGTTCGTCGTATGGCGGTACGTGTCGTGGCCGCGAGTGGGCGGGATCGCGGTCCTCGCGCTGCTGGGGCTAGCGGCCAGGTCGATCCCCGCCCTGGCGCTGGCCGCCTGCGCGGCCGCCCTCGTGACCGCGGTGGCCGCGACCGACCGGCTGCCCTGGCTCCCGCGCCCGGTCCTCGATTCGGCCGGGCCCGCGCCCGGCGCGCCGTCGGTCTCGCCGCCGGCCCCCGACTCTCGGGCCCTGAGCTAGCGGTGTCCTGGGTTGAGCCTGGCGGGCCTCCGAGACCGTCAGGAGTTCAGGTAGGCCAGGACGGCGAGGACGCGACGGTTGTCATCGTCGGACGGCGGCAGGTCGAGCTTGGCGAAGATGCTCGTGCAGTGCTTGCTGACGGCCTTCTCGCTGACGAACATGCGCTGGGCGATGGCGCTGTTCGACCGGCCTTCGGCCATGAGCGCGAGCACCTCGCGTTCCCGGTCGGTCAGGCGGGTGACCGGCTGCCGGTTCGAGGGCCTGGCCAGGAGTTTCGCGACGACCTCGGGGTCCATGACCGTGCCGCCGCGGGCGACCGTGTGCAGGGCGTCGATGAACTGCTCGTCGGTGAAGACCCGGTCCTTGAGCAGGTAGCCAACCCCGCCTGCCTGGTCGGCGAGCAGCTCGCGGGCGTAGAGCTGCTCGACGTGCTGGGACAGGATCAGAATCGGCAGCCCCGGCACCTGGCGCCGGGCCTCGAGCGCAGCCCGCAGGCCCTCGTCGCTGTAACTGGGCGGCAGCCGGACATCGACAACCGCGATGTCCGGCCGCTGTCCGAGGAGCGCGCGCAGCAGGGATGGCCCGTTGTCGACGGTTTCCGCTACGTCGAACCCATGCTGCTTGATCAGGCTGGCCAGGCCTTCCCTCAATAGGAAGAGATCTTCGGCGATGACAACGCGCACGGCACCTCGATGACGACGATGGTCGGCCCGCCGGGCGGGCTGCTAACCGCGAGTACGCCGTCGAATGTACCCAGTCGCCGCTCCACACCATGCAGCCCGCTGCCCAGCGAGGGATCGGCGCCGCCGAACCCGTTGTCGGTGACCTCAATCCGCAGGTGCCCGCGGGAGTGGGTCACGCTGATGTGCACGCTGGTGGCGTGGGCGTGCTTGGCGACGTTGACCAGCGCCTCCGCGACCGCGAAATAGACGGCCGACTCCACCGGAGCCGGAGGCCGGCCCGCCAGATCGATGTCGACCGTGGTGTCCACCTGCGCGTCGAGCGCCAGGGCCTGGATGGCGTCGCCCAGGCCGCGTTCGGCCAGCACGGGCGGGTTGATCCCGCGCACCAGGTTACGCAGCTCGCCCAGGGCCTTCGCCGAGTTCTCCCGCGCCTCGCTCAGCAGCGCGGTGGCCGCGTCCGGGTTGGACTTGATCAGGCCTTCCGCCGCCCGCAGCGCGATGCCGAGCGCGACCAGCCTGGCCTGCGCGCCGTCGTGCAGGTCCCGCTCGACCCGCCGGAGCTCGAGCGCCGCCGTATCGACCGCAACCATCCGCGTCGCCGTCAGCTTCGCCACCCGGTTCGACAGCTCGCTGTTACGCTTCACCAGCCCGGTGTGCACGCCGACCGTCCGCGGGACCAGCCACAGGCCGAACAGCACCAGCGCCAGCCCGGCCGTGGCGTCGATGACGGCCACCGAGGTCATGTTGGGGCTGGTGACGGCCGCGCCGCCTTCGGAGATGATGAACCGGGCCCCGTTCCCGCTGGCCGCCGTGGTGGTGGCGATGGACTGGAAGTTGGTCAAGAGGCCCCCGATGCCGCCGCCCGAGGGAACGGTGACGTTGCCCTTGGCCAGGTCCACGGCCCAGATGATCCAGTGCACGCCCAGGTTGACCAGCGCGATCGGCAGGAGGTCTGCCGCCAACGCGGGGGCGAGGTACCAGATGGTCGCCGCGACGAAGACCACAGTGAGGGTGGAGTAGTGCACGCCCCACAGGGTCAGGGACAGCGCCATGACCGGAGCGAGCAGGGCGCCCCAGCCCAGGTGTGGCATGCGCCGTGCGCGCGCGGCGGACGAGAGGTTCATGTCATCCATGGTGGTCCGGACGCCCGCCCGGCGCCATGGTGGGGTACCCACTCATTGGGTAGGCATATACCTACCATGCCCTTTCCGCTGATCGGGGCCCGATCAGGCTCGGGTCAGGCCGCGCTGCCGTCTTCGGGCGCGAACGCGGGGCCCGGAGGCTCGCCCCACCAGCCCCGCAGGAATTCGTCGCCCCGCTCGTAGGCCGCGGTAAGCGGGCCGCCGGGATGGTCCATGAGCTCGAGGATGATGCCGCTGATCCTGGCTCCGACCTCCGCGAGGACCTGGTCCGGGGTCGCATCGGATGCGGCCCGGTAGCCGAGCACCGCGCCGACGTTGCAGACGAAGTCGGGCAGGGCCACGATGCCGCGCTGGCGGAGCACGTCGGCGCCCTGCGCGGTGTAGGGGACGTTGGCCGCGGGCGCGACCACCAGGACCCCGGGCGGCAGCGATCCGGCGGTGCGGCCGCTGATCACGCCGGGGCGGGTGCCCGGGACGATGACGTCGGCGTCGACCGCCGTGAACAGCTCCGCGGGCGCCCCGGCCGGGCGGCCGTAGTGCTGGACGCACGCGTCACCGTAGGTGCGGCGGAGCGTGAGCAGCGCCTCGACGTCCAGCCCCGACGGGTCCGCGAGGCACCCGGCCAGGGTAGATACCGCCACCACCCGGCCGCCGCGCCTCACGACCTCGTGCGCCACCCCACCGCCGACCTTGCCGAACCCCTCGATGGCCACCGAGCGGTCTTCCCAGCCCCGGTCGGCTCCGCCCCCGCCGCGGGCGCTGAGCGCCGCCTCGGCGGCCGCGGCCACGCCGTACCCGGTCAGCAGGTCCTCGAACGGCACGCCGTCCACGACCGCGCTGATCGCCGTCGGCACGGCGTGGGCATGCCGCAGCGGCGCGAAATCGTCCTCGGTCGTGCCCATGTCCGGTCCGGTCAGCAGCCGGCCCGCCTCGGCCAGCGGGGTGATCTCCGCGCAGAACCGGGCCATCAGGTCGGCCCTGGCCTCGTGGTCGGCCGGGTTCCCGCGCACTCCCGCCTTGGCCCCGCCGACCCGGACCCCCAGCACGGCGTACTTGTAGGTCATCGCCCGGGCCAGCAGCGCCACCTCCGCCACGCTGACGTCGGGCGCCAGGCGCGTCCCGCCCGCTGACAACGGCACGCCGGGCAGGTCGAACACCACGAACCCGGGGACCGAGCTCAGCTCGATGACCTCCGGGCCACCACCATTGCGTTCCGCCCGCGCGTCGCCCGCCATGCCGCCTCCGCTCGCTGTCATCGCCGTCATCGCCGGCTGGATGCTTATCAGTCTGGCGCATGGTAACGGCGCAGGATCTGCCGCGCCGTGGCCACCAGCCTGGTCCGCACCGCGGGCGGGGTCAGGACCTCCACCTGATCCCCGAAGCCGGCCAGGCGGTGAGCGGCGGCCACCTCGTGCTCGAAGGACAGCGTCACCACCCGCCAGCCGCGCTCGTCGGCCGGCCCCGCCTCGTCCAGCACCGGCCCGGCCGCCTGCCCGAAGACCTCCCCGAACGCCGCCAAGGCCGCGGGTGAGGCCCGGAGCGTCACCGGGAGCTGAGGCCGGCTGGCCGCGAACTCGGCCGACCAGCGCTCCCAGAACGCGGCCAGCCCGAAGCCTTCGGGACGCTCAAAGGGCTCGGCCAGTACCCGGACCGAGGTGATGCGCCCGGCCCGGAACACGCGGACAGCCCGGGCGTCCGCGGGGTCCATGGGCTCCGCGGTCTCAGCTACCACCCCGGCCTGCCCGGGCTCCCCAGCCTGCCCGGCCTCCGCAATCACCTCGGGTTCCGCGGCCTTCCCGGCCGCCGCGGGCGAGGCCACCAGGTACCAGGTGCCCGCCTTGTTCACCAGGCCGAGCGGCTCGACCACCCGGTGCTCTCCGCCACCGGGCGCGCCGCCCCGGGTGCCGGGACCCTGGTAGGTCAGCGCCAGCGTCCGGCCGAGGCGGAGCGCACGGGCCAGATCGCGCAGGCAGGGGACCTCCTCCGCCGCCCCGCTGAACCACCGCGGCATGTCGAGGTGCACGAGAGCCGAGCCGGGCCAGTCCCGGCCGGGACCCGCCGTCGCCTCACCGAGCCCGGCCGAGAGCCGGATCTGCCGGTGGGCCGCGTCCAGGGCCTGGTCGAGGCCGAGCTCGCGCAGGGCACCGGGCACGCCCAGGATGAGCAGGGCATCGGCCTCGTCGGGGCGCAGGCCGCGCAGCGGGAAGCGGTAGCCGTCCATGAGCCGGCACCCGCCGCCGGGACCGGACCGGGCCAGGACGGGGACCCCGGCCGCGGACAGCGCCTCGAGGTCGCGGTAAACCGTCCGGACGGACACCTCAAGCTCGGCCGCCAGGGCCCGGGCCGTCGTCTCGCCCCGTGCCTGCAGCAGCAGGACCAGAGACAGCAGCCGGTCGGCGCGCACGCGATCAAGACTAGGCCGTATCGCTGACATCAGGTGTCAGCGATAGCCGGATAGCGTCGCAGGCATGATCACCTGGACCGAATTCCAAAGACAGCAGCCCGCCCTCGCCGACGCCGGCCGCAGGCAGCTCTACCAGTGGGGCATCGGCCTGGCCTTCCTGGCCACGGTCCGCCCTGACGGCGGCCCGCGCGTCCACCCGGTCTGCCCGGTCATCAGCGCGGCCGGGCTGCACCTGCTCATCAAGGCCGGGCCCAAGCAGCAAGACCTGCGGCGGGACGGGCGTTACGCCCTGCACAGCGAGGCCTGCGCGCCTCCCCGCCACGACGACGGCCTCGCGATGATCGGCCGGGCCGGCGAGGTGACCGACGCCGAGGTCATCCGCCTGGTTCGCGGGCAGGTCCTCGCCGAGCGGGACGGGAAGGTATGGCCGGGTTTCGAGGACGAGGCCGTCTTCGAGATCCGCCTTGAGCGGTGCCTGCTGACGCTGACCCAGGCTGAGGGCGCCTTCCCGGCCGGGCCTACGATCTGGAAAGCGGGAGATGCCTAGCCTTCCTGTATGGTTACTTCGCGGTAGTAAAAGATCTGCCAGGAATGAGAGTCAGTAAGCCACGATGAGCGATGTCCGAGGCTGACCGGCACGCCTGGACCGAGCCGGGGGTCGAGGATCTCGGCGGGGGCGTGTACCGGATCCCGCTTCCCCTGCCGATGGACGGGCTGAAAGCGGTCAACGTCTACGCGATCACCGACGCCGGGGGAGTCGACCTCATCGACGCGGGCATGGCCTTGGTCCAGTCCCGGGAGCGGCTCACCGAAGGGTTGCGGAAGGTCGGCTACGAGCTCGGCGACATCAGGAACTTCTTCGTCACCCACATCCACATCGACCACTACTCGCTGGCGGTCGAGCTGCGCCAGACGCTGGCCGCTGTGATCTGCCTGGGCGAGGGCGAACGCGCCAACGTGGAGGCGCTGCACGAGATGATGCGCGGCGGCCTCCAAGGCCGGAGGTTCGGCGGGGATCTGCACCGGCTGGGCGCGGCGGAACTCGGCGTCCAACTGGCCGCACTGAACGGCCAGGACCGCCCCCGGTTCGACTTGTGGGAGGACCCGGACCGCTGGCTGCCCGACGGGACCGACCTGGACCTGCGGTCGCGGACCCTGCGGGCGGTGCACACGCCCGGTCACACCCGCGGTCACGTGGTCTTCCACGACGCCGCGGCCCAGATCATGTTCGCGGGGGACCACGTGCTGCCGCATATCACCCCGTCGATCGGGTTCGAGCCCTCGCCGCACCGGTTTGCGCTGCGCGATTACCTGAGCTCGCTGCGGCGGATGCTCACCCTGCCGGACGCCCGGCTGCTCCCCGCCCACGGCCCGGCCGGCGGCAGCACGCACGTTCGGGTGAACGAGCTACTCACCCATCACGACCAGCGCCTGGCGGAGACACTCCACGCCGTCCAGGCCGGTCAGGCCACCGCATACGAGGTGGCCAAGGCCATCAAGTGGACCAGACGGCAGCGCTCGTTCAGCGAGCTAGACCTGATGTCCCAGTTCCTGGCCGCCAACGAGACCGGCGCCCACCTGGAGGTGCTGGTGCTCCGCGGTGAGCTGACCCGCGAGGTTTCGCCCGACGGCGTCGATCTCTACCGTGTCGCGGCTGCAGGTTAGCCGGAGCCCCGGACCGCGGTGAGGGCCCGGTGCCAGGCCCGCACCCTCAGATCCAGCCGTGGCCGCCCACCCGGTACCAGATGTGGTTCCACCAGTCCTGGTAGGTGATGATCTTGGCCGCGAGGATGGGATAGAAGTACCAGAACATCAGCAGGACGCTCAGCACGTACGCGCCGACCAGCCCGGCGCCGACCGACCGCCGGGTCGCGCTCGCCCGGGCCGGGCCGAGGACCAGCCCCAGGCACAACACCAGGGACAAGATGAGGAACGGCTCGAACTCCAGCGCGTAGTAATCGAACTTGGTCCTGGTCACCAGCGGGAACCAGGGCGCCCAGCCGGCGACGACGCCGAGCAGGACCGCGCCGGCCCGCCAGTCCCGGTGCAGCAGCCACCAGCCCAGGCAGAACAGCAGGGCCGCCATCGACCCCCACCAGATCGCCGGGGTCCCGAGCGCCAGCACCTCCTGCTCCCACGCCACCGTGCCCTTCGGGCACGCCTGGTAGTTGGCGGGACCGGTGTAGCACTGCGCGTAGAAGGCGACCGGCCTGGTGATCAGGAGCCAGTCCCACGGCTGGGACTGGTACGGGTGCGGGGTGTTCAGGCCCAGGCCGAAGCCGATGGCCTGCAGGTGGTACTCCCAGAGCGAGTACAGCGGCGAGATGACCGGGATGTTCACCCCGTGTTGCTGGGCGAAGTCGCGGTCCCAGCCGGTACCGGTAGCGAGCCAGCCGCTCCAGCTGGCCAGGTACACCGCCAGCGGGACCACCACGAACGTCAGCGGCAGCCACACCGCCTCGCGTAGCGCCCCGCGCACGTACGAGCCCAGCCCGGCCGCCCGGCGGGCGCCGATCTCCCACGCCAGGAACAACCCGCCGAACGCGACGACGTACCAGGCTGCGATCCACTTCGTGCCCACGGCCAGGCCCAGCAGCACCCCGCAGGCCAGCTGCCACCGGCGCAGCCCCAGCCGCGGACCGCCTCCCGAAGCCCACGAAGCCCCGCCTGCGGCCCCGCCGCGCCATCAGCCCGGCCAGCCGGTCCCGCGACACGTCACGGTCGATCACCAGGCAGCCGAACGCCGCCAGCACGAACGTCATCAGGAAGATGTCCAGGATCCCGGTCCTGGACAGCACGAACTCCAGCCCGTCCAGCGACATCAGCAGCCCGGCGATGCAGCCAAGCAGCGTGGACCGCGTCATCCGCCGGGCGATCCGGCACACCAGCAAGATCGCGATAGTGCCGAACACCGCGCTGGAGAACCGCCAGCCGAGCGAGTTCAGCCCGAACAGCGCCTCGCCCACCGCGATCATCAGCTTGCCTACCTCCGGCTGCACCACGTACTCGCCGCACATGGTGCCGCTGCAGGGGGCGAACAGGCCGGTCGTGTGCCCGGCCATGATCAGCTGGTTAGCCAGGTCCGGATTGGCAGGAGTCTTTATGTACTGCCACTCGACGCCGTGCTGCAGGATGCTCCACGCATCCTTGGCGTAATACGTCTCGTCGAATGAGATCGCGCGGGGCACCTGTCGCCGGCTGAACCGCAGGAACCCGCCGAACGCGGTCACCAGCAGCGGCCCCAGCCACCCCCACGGCCGGTCGTCGGGCATCGGCGACGTCAGCCGGCGACGCAGCCCCCCGGGCTCGGACTCGGACTTGCCATCGGTCACGTCCGTGGCTGTAGCTGAGGCCGTCACGAACGCATGCTAGCCCGGAAAGCCGAGTGCCGGGCCCGGCGGGAGGTCGGGCCCGGCACTCGGCTTTTGTGGTCGGGAGGCGAGTATTAAGGAGGAGCTAGCTGGCGAAGTCCAGCAGGGGCTGCGCGCGGCTCGGGTGGCGCAGCTTGGACAGCGACTGCTTCTCGAGCTGCCTGATCCGCTCGCGGGTCAGGCCGAGCGCGCGGCCGATCTCGTCCAGCGTGTGCGGGTTGCCGTCGTACAGGCCAAACCGCATGGCCATGATCGTCGCCTCACGCGGCGTCAGCGCGTCCAGCGCCGAACGCAGCTGCTCGGCCATCAGCTGACGGTCAACGAGCTCGGAGGCCTCGGGCGCGTCGATGTCCTCGATCAGGTCGCCGATGCTCGTCTCGCCGTCCTCGCCGATGGTGGAGTCCAGGCTGATCGGCTGGCGGCTGGTCCGCAGCAGCTCCTCGATCTGGTCCGGCGTCCGGTCCAGCTCGACGGCCAGCTCCTCCGGGGTCGGCTCGCGGCCCAGGCGCTGGTGCATGTCCCGCTCGACCCGGCTCAGCTTGCTGAGCATCTCGAGCACGTGCACCGGAAGCCGGATCGTCCGCGCCGAGTCCGCGAAGCCGCGCTGGATGGCCTGCCGGATCCACCACATCGCGTAGGTGGAGAACTTGTAGCCCTTGGTGTAGTCGAACTTCTCGACCGCCCGGATCAGGCCCAGGTTCCCTTCCTGCACGACGTCGAGCAGCGAAAGCCCGCGATCGCTGTACTTCTTGGCCACGGAGACGACCAGGCGCAGGTTCGCCTCGAGCATGTGCGCCTTGGCCCGGCGGCCATCCTCGGCGACTAGCTCCAGGTCGTGCCGGAACGTCTCGTCAAGGCCGGTGGCGGTCTCCAGCTTGTGCTCGGCGAACAGGCCGGCCTCAATCCGCTTGGCCAGGTCGACCTCCTGCTCGGCGGTGAGCAGGCTGGTGCGCCCGATGGACTTGAGGTAGGTGTGCACCGAGTCGCCCATCGCGGGCGTCTGGTCATCAAGGTCGGCCTCGCTCAGGCGGTCCGCGTCGGCGAGCGCCGCCGCCTCCGCCTCAAGATTGGCCACCTCAGCGTCGGCCGCGTCAACCTCGGCGTCGTCCAGGCCGGACTCGCCGTCCGCGTCGCCCAGCTCCTTGGCGACCCGGGCGGCCGGGGCCGAGCGCACCGGGCGCGCCTTGGCGCCCTCGCCCAGCTCGTTGGCCAGCCGGACCCCCGACTCGCTGAGCTCACGCAAGATGGACCGGCCCTCGGCAGGGGTCATGCCTGCCTGGTCAAAGGCGGTCCTCAGCTCGGAAAGAGACAGGTGACCCTGACTACGCCCACGCTGGATCAGGTCATCCACGCGGGTCGTGCTCGCCTCCTCATCAGAATCGGCGATCGTCGCCATAGCGATCCGCGGCATAAGGCACCTCCCTCCTCTTCAATACGCACGCAATACAATCAACGTTCACGGGGTTCCCGCCAAGTACCCTCTGCGGCCCCGCGTAGTCCTCAGCAGAGCACATTGTCCGGGCACTAATAAGTAACGCTCTCCGCCTCAGTTTGTTCCCGCCGTAGCAGTTCTCGCCTGAGCCCAGCGATGTCATGTTTTCCGCTGGGCAGCAGCGGGACGGCATCGACGAACACGACCCTGCTCGGAGCAGCGTAACGCGGCAAACGCCGCTGTACATGCAGACGGAGCAAATCGAGCCCCGGCGGGTCGGCCGGGTCGGCGGGCACCACGACCGCGATGACCCGTTCGCCCCATTCGGGGTCGGGCTGACCGACGACGGCGACGTCGCTGACGCCCAGGCAGGTCCGCAGCGCCTCCTCCACCTCGCCGGGGACCACCTTGAAGCCGCCGGTATTGATCACGTCGTCCGCGCGCCCGTGCACGACGAGCCGCCCAGAGGGCTCCACGTGGCCCAGGTCCCCGGTCCGGAACCACCCGTCATCCGGTCCCGGCCGCCCGTCCACGTACCCGGAAAACAGGACCGGGCCCCCGAGCCAGATCCTCCCGCTTCCGTCCTCCGCCTCATCGCGGATCTCCACCCGCACCCCGTCCAGGGAGATCCCGTCGTATACGCAGCCGCCGCAGGTCTCGGTCATGCCGTACGTCGTCACCACCGGGATCCCCGCGGCCCGGGCGGCGTCCAGCAGGTCGGCTGGGGCGGCGGCCCCGCCCAGCAGCACCGACCGGAACGAAGCCAGCGGTGTCGACATATCGATATCCCGGTCGAGCAGCCGGCGGAGTTGCGTCGGCACCAGCGAGACGTGCGCGCAGCCGCTGGCGGCGACCGTCTCGGCGTCGGCCCGGTCGGCCACCACCGGATCGGTCCCGCTGACCAGCGAGCGCACCAGGACACCGATCGCGGGGATGTACGCGGCCGGCAGGCAGCACAGCCACCGCTCGCCGGGCCGGGCGCCGAGCCTGGCCAGCGAGGCCCGGGCCGAGTGCAGCAGCGCGGCCGCGCTGAGCTCGACCCCCTTCGGCACCCCCGTGGACCCGGAGGTGCTCACGATCACCGCCGTACTGTCGGCGACGCCCCTTCTTTTGCCCGAACGAGCGGTGGTGACCCCCCCGGAATCCTCCACCGTGTCCGGGTCGAGGGCGGCCAGCAGTGTATCCAGCCGGGCTGCGGGCAGTGTGGCGTCCAGCGGTGCCAGCGCCGGCCCGGTGCCGTCGAGCGCCGCGGCGAGCAGCTCGGTCAGGCGCGGGGTGGCCCGCTCGACCAGGACCGCGTGGATCGGGCGCTTCGTCACGATCGTAAGGTTAGAACCCTGACGCAGGGAGGTTACGAGTGATCGAATGGCAGCGGTCTGGACCGGAACCGGGGAAGGACTACTCCGACATCCTGTACGACAGCGCCGAGGGCATCGCGAAGATCACCATCAACCGGCCAGAAGTACGGAATGCGTTCCGCCCTACGACCCTGTTCGAGCTCTCGCATGCGTTCAACGTCGCGCGCGATGACCCCGAGATCGGTGTGATCATTCTCACCGGGGCTGGGGATATGGCGTTCTGCTCAGGCGGGGACCAGAGGATCCGCGGCGACGACGGCTACGTAGACGATCACGGCGTGGGCCGGCTCAACGTGCTCGACCTCCAGGTTCAGATCCGGCGGACGCCCAAGCCGGTGATCGCCATGGTCGCTGGGTACGCGATCGGCGGCGGGCACGTGCTGCACGTGTGCTGCGACCTGACCATCGCCGCGGACAACGCGATCTTCGGCCAGACCGGCCCCAAGGTCGGCTCGTTTGACGGCGGCTACGGGTCCTGGCTGCTGGCCAGCACCGTCGGGCTGAAGAAGGCGCGCGAGATCTGGTACCTGTGCCGCCAGTACGACGCCCAGCAGGCCCTGGATATGGGCCTGGTCAACACCGTGGTCCCGCTCGCGTCCCTGGAGGAAGAGACCATCACCTGGGCGCGCGAGATGCTTACCAAGTCCCCGCTGGCGCTGCGGATGCTGAAGGGCGCGCTGAACGCCGTGACCGACGGCGCGGCCGGCATGCAGCAGTTCGCCGGCGACGCCACGCTCATCTACTACATGAGCGAGGAGGCCCAGGAGGGCCGCAACGCCTACCAGCAGAAGCGCAAGCCCGACTTCGCCCGCTTCCCCCGCCGCCCGTGACCCCCGGCAGTCGCCCCGGCCCGGTTCCCCGCCCAGTCCGCTCAGTCCGCACCACCAGCCCAGTCCGCTCGGCCCGCACCACCAGCCCAGTCTGCTCATCGTGGGTGGCTATGCGTGTTACAGGGACGGGTTCCGAATGTCAAAACGCTCCCGTCGCGGGCCGGCCTGCCAACGATCGACACCGCAGGCCACGCTGGAAGTCCCACTCGTCCCGCCAACCACAGGATTCGCTCAAAATTTCGCTATCCATGCCATCCCTACTCGATGGGTGTGACACCCTAACGAAAAGAATCGGTAGAGTGCCACATTCATTCAGTAAAACGGACCAGGATCATGAAGGCCATCCATGATCGAGAGGCTCAGGGCGTTCGCGATCCCTATGACGGTGCGGTTCCGGGGGATCGTGGTGCGAGAGGGGGCGCTGATCGAGGGGCCCGCCGGCTGGGGTGAGTTCTCCCCGTTCGCGGAGTACGGGCCGAAGGAGTGCGCCCGCTGGCTGGCCAGCGCGCTGGAGTCCGCGAACGAGGGGTGGCCCGCGCCGGTGCGGGACCGGGTTCCGGTGAACGTCACCGTCCCGGCGGTGGGGCCGGCGCAGGCGATCGAGATCGTCACCGCCTCGGGGTGCCGGACGGCAAAGGTCAAGGTGGCCGAACCCGGCCAGGCCGAGGCCCAGGACATCGAGCGGGTTGAGGCCGTCCGCGAGGCTCTCGGGCCGACCGGCGCGATCAGGGTCGACGCCAACGGCGGCTGGGAGGTCGGGCAGGCGGCCCGGATGCTGCGCCGACTGGCCGCGTTCGGGCTCGAGTACGCCGAGCAGCCCTGCGCCACCCTGGACGAACTCGCCGAGTTGCGTCGACTTATCGACATACCGGTCGCCGCCGACGAGTCAATCAGGAAGGCCGAGGACCCGCTCCGGGTCCGGGCGGCGGACGCGGCCGACATCGTGGTGCTGAAGGTCCAGCCGCTGGGGGGCGTCCGTCCCGCCCTGCGGGTCGCGGAGGCCTGCGGCCTGCCGGTCGTGGTCTCGAGCGCGGTCGACACCTCGGTCGGGCTCGCCGCCGGCATCGCGCTGGCGGCCGCGCTGCCCGAACTCCCTTACGCCTGCGGCCTGGGCACGATGTCGCTGCTGACCGGGGACGTCACCGCCGACCCGCTGGTGCCCAACGGGGGAGAGCTGCCGGTCCGCCGACCCGGCGTCGACCTCCAGCAGTTGGCGCGCTTCGAAACCGATCCCGCCCCGTGGCGCGAGCGGGCGGCGGCCGCAGCGCGATACCTGCCGGACCTGGCGCCCGCGGCCGCGCCGGAGCGTTCGTGAACCCCGCGGCCGCCTTCGGCGCGACGTTCGCCGACGAGCTGATCCGGTGCGGGCTGCGCGAGGCGGTGCTGGCACCCGGATCGCGGAGCACGCCGCTGGCGATGGCCCTCTTCGACGCCGACCGGCAGGGCCGGATCCGGCTGCACGTCAGGATCGACGAGCGTTCCGCGTCGTTCACCGCGCTCGGCCTGGCCAAGGCGAGCAGGCGCCCGGTAGCGGTGCTCTGCACGTCGGGCACGGCGGCGGCCAACTTCCACCCGGCCGTGATCGAGGCCGACGAGTCCGGCGTCCCGCTGCTGATCCTCACGGCCGACCGGCCGCCCGAGCTAAGGGGCATCGGGGCCAACCAGGCCATCGACCAGATCAAGCTGTACGGGGACGCGGTCCGCTGGTTCTGCGAGGTCGGAGTGCCCGAACGGCGCCCGGGGGCCGCCGCGTACTGGCGCTCGCTAGCCTGCCAGGCATGGGCGCGCGCGGTGGGCGCCGCCGGGGGCCCGACCGGCCCGGTCCACCTCAACCTCGCCTTCCGCGACCCGCTGACCCCCGACCTGCCCGGCGCCTCAGCCGAGCCCGACTGGCCCGATTCCCTCGAAGGACGCCCTGACGGTTCCCCCTGGACCCGCTTTCAGGGGCCAGGGTCGGGGGGGTACGGGGGGGCGGACAGCCCTCCCGTGATCGGGGGGGTCACCGGAGGGGTCGTCCCCCCGGGGGAAATACAGCTCTCTTGGACCGAGCGCGGGGTAGTGATCTGCGGCGACGGGGACTACGACGCGGTGGCCCTGGTGGAACTGGCCGAGCAGGCCGGCTGGCCGATCCTCGCGGAGCCTTCATCCGGCGCCCGGCGCGGCCCGAACGCGCTGCCGGCCTACCAATACCTGCTCGGCACCCCGGAGTTCGCGGCCGCGCACCGGCCCGACGTGATCGTGTCGGCCGGCCGGCCGGGGCTGTCCCGCCCGCAGATGGCCTTCCTCGGCGGTTCGGCGGGCCGGCACGTCGTACTCGCCCCTGCCCCCGGGCGCTGGGCCGACCCGCAGCGGTCCGCCACCGACGTCGCGACCGGGATCCGGCTCACCGGCACGCCGACCGGGAGCACGTCCCGGACCACGCCCTGGCTGGACGGGTGGCGCCGGGCCGATGAGGCGGCGTGGCGCGCGGTGGAGGCCGTCCTCGACGAGGAGGAACGCCTGACCGAGCCGCGCCTGGCCAGGGATCTCGTCCGCGGACTGCCGGAAGACGCGTTGCTGTGGGTCGGGTCCAGCCTGCCCGTCCGGGATATTGACGCTCACGGCGTGCCCCGCGCCGACCTCCGCATCCTGGCCAACCGGGGCGCCAGCGGTATCGACGGGACCACCTCGGCCGCCATCGGAGCCGCGCTGGCCCACGGCGGCCCGGCGTTTGCCCTGATCGGCGACCTGGCGTTCCTGCACGACGCGCCCGGCCTGGCCCTAGGGCCGGACGAGCCGCGCCCCGACCTGTGCCTGATCGTGGTCAACAACGACGGCGGAGGCATCTTCTCCGCCCTGGAACAGGCCGCGTTTACCAGCTCGTTCGAGCGGCTGTTCGGCACCCCGCACGGCGCGGGCCTGCATCACCTGGCGGCCGCGTTCGGCCTGCCTTATCAGCGGCTCGACCTGCCGGAAGACCTGGGCAAGGCGCTGCCGGGCACGGGCCTGCGGATCGTCGAGGCGCCGACCGACCGCGCGGCGGGCGCCGCGCTGCGCGACCGGCTGCGCGTAGTCGCGGCGGCGGCCGTCCGGTCCGCTCAGTAAGCCGATCTGTCAGTCGGAGAAGACCAGTTGCTCGGCCTCCGCGGTGATCTGGGCCGGACTCGGCGGACAGAGCAGCAGGTCGGCGATGGTGTCCGCGGCCGGATCGCCGGAACCGGTGCCCGCCGCCACGGCCGCAGTGACGTCGTAGCGCGTCTGGCGTAGCGTCACGTCCGGCCCGAGCAGCGCCCAGTACGCCGTGCCCGGCTCGCCCTGACCACCCCCAACCCCACCCCCGCGGCGACGGCGATCGGGCGCGGCTGGTGCGTGATAATTGGCAGTGAAATGACGCTAACCCAGCTGAACGCGTTTGTCCTGGTGGCCCGGCTCGGCTCGGTGACCGCCGCCGCCAACGCGCTCGGCGTCAGCGAGTCCGCGGTCTCGCAGGCCCTGTCGGCGCTGCGCCTGCATCTGGGCGATCAGCTGGTCACCCGTGGTCCGGTCGGCATGACGCTCACCGCGGGCGGGTCCAGGCTGCTGGCCACCGCCTCGCAGATCGTGGTGCTCGGCGCCGAGGCGCACGCCGCCGTCCGGGCTGCGCAGGGCGCGCCGGAACAGCTGCGGGTGGTCTCGACGTCCACCATCGCCGAGTTCGTGATCAGCCCGCTCACGGAGGCGTTCACCAAGCGCTTCGCCGGCTCGGTCGAGATCTCGGCAGGCGTGGCGGCGAGCAGCGAGATGAGCGTCCTGGTCGCCAACCGGCTCGCGGACGTCGCCATCGGGTCCACCGTCCCCGACGACTCGGCCCTCGCCCTGGTGACCGAGCCCATTTTCCGGTACCGCCTCGTCGTCGTGACCGCGGGGCAGCCCCGGCTGCGGGGCAACCCCCGCCAGTGGCTGTGGTACGTCGACCCCTCCGGAGCCGACCCTGGGAGCGAGACCGGCCAGATGCTGGCCAGCCTGGGCATTCCCGAGGACCAGATCCGGGTGTTCCCCAACCAGACCGCCGCCTGGGCGGCCGCGGCCGACGGGACCGGCGTGGCGCCCGCGGTCGAGCACCTGGTCGCCCAGCAGCTACGGCGCGGCGAGCTCTCCCTGGTCGACTGGCCCGGCTGCCGGATGGACGCGTGCTGGCACGTCACCCTGATGGAGCGGCAGCACCAGAGCGCGGCGGCCAGCTCGTTCCGCCGCTACCTGAGCACGCCGGAGGCCATGCACCTGATGCGCGCGCCGGCCGGCGGGGTCCCTCCCTCAAGGTTCCGCCCGCCGGTATATGTCACGATCTGGAGCTAGGAGCAGTGTGAATACCCGAAGGGCCGGATTTCCAGCCCCTTAAGCAAGCACTTATTCGCGTGTTGCGGGGCCATCCGGCCCAGTGGATCATGGGGGACGCGCCACTAGTGACGGCGGCTCGTCAATAATGTCCAGCGGCAGGAGCATGCGGCATGCGAATTGAATCCGATGGCCATAGCCGCGGTAATCCGCGGCTATACGAGCTGATCGAGCACGCTCCGAAGACCGGGAAAAGCCCCACGGTCT
Organism: uncultured Actinomycetes bacterium; assembly: GCA_963795795.1. GTDB lineage: Bacteria > Actinomycetota > Actinomycetes > Streptosporangiales > Streptosporangiaceae > Palsa-504. Next base: position 545,459 of record CAWCJS010000027.1, read on the forward strand.
GGGCCTGGCCCGAGCTGATCGATTACCTCAAGGTCGCAGGCCAGCCCGTGGCAGGACCGTGGCCACCCCACCAGGAGCCGAGGCCGGATCCCGATTATGAGTCCCTCCCCGTAGCGGTGCCCGACCCGGAATCGGAGCAGTAGCCCGGCCCTGTTTCCTGCGACACCTGGAGGATCCCATGTATCCGTCGCGCTTCCGTTACGAGGCGCCGCGTTCACTGGCTGAGGCGATCGGCCTGCTGCACGACAACGGGGACGACGCGAAGGTCCTGGCCGGCGGCCAGAGCCTGGTCCCGCTGATGAAGCTGCGTTTCGCCTCGCCGAGCCTCGTCGTGGACATCAACAACATCCCGGGCCTCGACTACCACCGGACCGACCCAGACGGGACCCTGCGCATCGGCGCCCTTTGCCGGCACGCCTACCTGGAGCACTCGGACCTGCTGAAGACCAGCCAGCCGACCATGGCCGCGGCGGCGCCCCTGATTGCCGACCCCATCGTCCGCAACCGGGGCACGCTCGTGGGCTCGCTGTGCCACGCCGATCCGCAGGGCGACTGGGCGTCGGTGGTGCTGGCGCTTGGCGGCTCCGTCGTGGCGCGCGGGCCTGGGGGCATGCGCGCGATCCCGCTCGGCGATTTCGTCACCGGCCCCTTCCAGAACGTCCTGGCCCCGGACGAGATCGCCGTGGAGGCGGTAATCCCGGCCGCGCAGGGGACGAGGGCGGGCGGCTACCTCAAGCTCGAACGCCGCGTCGGGGACTTCGCGACCGTCGGGGTCGCGGTCGCGCTCGAGATGAGCGGCGAGACCGTGACCAGGGCGGGCATCGCACTGACCGGCGTCGGCGGCTCGACGATCGCGGCCCGGGCGGCCGGCGACGCGCTGACCGGCCGGCCGCTGACCGCCGAGAGCATCGCCCAGGCCGCTGACCTGGCGGCCGAGGCGGCGCGGCCGAGGACCGACCATCGCGGCAGCGCCGAGTACAAGCGGCACATGGTGCGCACCTTCGTCACGCGCCTGCTGAGGCGCGCCGAACCAGCGGCGGAAAGGGCAGCCTGACCATGATCATCATCGAGGAGGAGCCGGCGGGCTCCGGGGTCGAGATACCGGTACGCCGGATCACCTTCACGATCAACGGCGTGAAGAAGACCGCCGAGGTGGAGCCGCGGCTGCTGTTGGCCCACCTGATCCGCCGCGGGCTCGGACTGACCGGGACGCACATGGGGTGCGACACGACCAACTGCGGCGCGTGCACCGTGCTGGTCGACGGCCGCCCGGCGAAGTCCTGCACCATGCTGGCCGTGCAGGCCGACGGGCACGAGATTGGCACCGTCGAGGGCATGGCCACCGCCAGCGAACTGCACCCGCTCCAGGAGGGCTTCAAGGAGGAGCACGGGCTGCAGTGCGGGTTCTGCACCCCCGGCATGATGCTGGCCGCCAAGGCCCTGCTCGACGTCAATCCCGACCCGACCGAGGAAGAGGTGCGGTGGGCGCTGTCCGGCAATCTGTGCCGGTGCACCGGCTACCAGAACATCGTGAAATCGGTGCTGTGGGCGGCCGCCAAGCTCAGGTCCCAGGGGGCATGACATGTCACAGGCACTCGACGAGATCAAGATCGGCGGGCTGGGTGCGAGCCGCAAGCGGGTCGAGGACAACCGGTTCATCCGCGGCAAGGGCAACTACACCGACGACATCACCCTGCCGGGCATGCTGCATATGGAGATCCTGCGCAGCCCGCTGGCCCACGCCCGGATCAAGTCCATCGACGCCAGCAAGGCGTGGGACATCCCGGGTGTCCATCTGGTCCTTACCGGCGACATGATGGCAACCAGGAACCTCGCCTGGATGCCAACGCTGTCCTACGACACCCAGGCGGTCCTGGCCACGGACAAGGTCCGGTTCCAGGGCCAGGAAGTAGCCTGCGTCATCGCCGATGACCCGTACATCGCCAAGGACGCCTGCGAGGCCATCGATGTGGAGTACGAGCCGCTGCCGGTGATCGTCAACCCCGAGCAGGCGGTCGCCGAGGGTGCACCGGTCATCCGGGACGACAAGACGGGCCAGGAGAGCAACGTCATCTTTGACTGGGAGGTCGGCGACGCCGCCGGCACCGACCGGGCGTTCGAGCAGGCCGATGTGATCTCCAGGCTGAAGCTGCACTACCCGCGCTCGCACCCGTCGCCGATCGAGTGCTGCGGGTCGATCGCGGACTTCAACCGGGCCACGTCCAAACTCACCGTGTACATGACCACGCAGGCGCCACACATCATCCGCGCCGCGGTGGCCCTGGTTGCCGAGCTGCCCGAGCACATGATCCGGATCATCTCCCCGGACATCGGCGGAGGGTTCGGCAACAAGGTGCCGGTCTACCCCGGGTACGTCTGCTCGATCCTGGCCTCGATCCTGCTCGAGCGGCCGGTGAAGTGGATCGAGGACAAGACGGGCAACCTCATCTCGACCGGCTTCGCCCGCGACATCTACCTGGACGGGGAGATGGCGCTGCGCAAGGACGGCAAGATCCTCGGGGTCCGGATGCACTGCGACTCGGACCATGGCGCGTTCTTCTCCGACGCCCAGCCGAGCAAGTTCAAGATCGGCCTGCTGCACTCGGCGTTCGCTGCGTACGACATCCCGGTCGCGCACCTGACGGCCCGCGGGACATACAGCAACAAGGCACCGGGCGGAGTGGCGTACCGCTGCTCGTTCCGGGTCACCGAGGCGATGTTCTTCCAGGAACGGATGATCCAGGCCGCGGCCGATGACCTGGGCATGGACCAGGCCGAATTCCGCCGGATGAACTTCGTGCGCGACGATCAGTTCCCGCACAGGACCCCGTTCGGCTTCCTGACGGACTCGGGCCAGTACGGCAAGTGCCTGGACGTCGGGCTCAAGGCCGTCGACTACGAGGGCTTCCGGCGCGAGCAGGCCGAGGCCAGGAAGCACGGCAGGCTGCTCGGCATCGGGATCTCGACCATGACCGAGCCGCTCGGCGCGGGCAACAGCCGCGAGTACGACATCCTCGGCATCAAGATGTTCGACTCGGCCGAGCTCAAGATCCATATGACCGGCAAGGCCATCGTCCGTACCGGGGCCAAGACGCAGGGCCAGGGGCACGAGACCACCTGGGCCCAGATCGTCAGCCACGAGCTCGGCATCCCGGCCGATGACATCGTCGTCGAGGAAGGGGACACCGATACCGCGCCGTTCGGCATGGGCACCTACGCGTCGCGTAGCACCCCGGTCGCCGGGGCGGCGGTCGCCATGGTGTCGCGCAAGATCCGGGCCAAGGCCCGCAAGCTGGCGGCTCACCTGCTCGAGGTGTCCGAGGAGGACGTCGAGTGGGAGCTCGGCCGGTTCTACGTCCGCAGCGCTCCCGACCGCGGCGTCACCATCCAGGAGTGCGCGATGGCCGCGTACAGCAACATGCCCGACGGCATGGAGCCTGGCCTGGAGAACACCGCCTTCTACGACCCGCCCAACCTCACCTGGCCGTTCGCCGTGTACATCGTCACCGTCGAGGTGGACCCGGAGACCGGCGTGTGGGACGTGCTCAAGCTGGTCGCGGTCGACGACTGCGGGGTCAGGATCAACCCCATGATCGTCGAGGGACAGATCATGGGCGGGCTCACCGAGGCCTACGCGATGGCCAACATGCAGTTCATCACCTTCGACGCCGAGGGCAACTGCGTGGGCTCGAACTACATGGACTACCTGCTGCCCACGGCCTGGGAGACGCCGGGCTTCGAGCTGCACAGCGAGGTCGTCACGCCCTGCCCGCACCACCCGATCGGCGCCAAGGGCATCGGTGAGTGCGCCGCGGTGGGCGGCCCGGCCGCCTACGTCAACGCGGTCATGGACGCGCTGTCGGACACCGGGGTCCGCAACATCGACATGCCGCTGCTCCCGGACCGGGTCTGGGAGGCCATGACGTACCGCCGCGACGTGTCCGGCGCGCCGCCGGTCCGGTCGGACGACTGAAGGCGGAGCGCGTAGTGGAAGGCATGGCCCTCCTGGAGGAGATCGGCGAACTGACCCGGCGCGGGCAGCCGTTCGTGCTCGCGACCGTGGTCTGGCGCCAGAGCCCGTCCTCCAGCCAGCCAGGCTCGCGGGCGATTATCACCGCCGAGGGCGAAGTGCACGGCTGGATCGGCGGAGCCTGCGCCGAGCCAGTGGTGATCCGCGAAGCGCAGCGGGTCATGGCCGACGGCGCGGCCAAGCTGCTCCTGCTCGGCACGCCGGACCAGTTCGGCGCGGCAGTGCCCGAAGGCATGACGGTCATCCCCATCGCCTGCCAGAGCGAGGGCGCGCTCGAGATCTACATCGAGCCGATCCTGCCGGTGCCGCATCTGGTCATCGTGGGCAGCTCCCCGATGGCGCGCACGCTGGCGGACCTGGCCCGCGCCCTCGGCTGGCGCACGGACCTGGTCAGCGGCCCGGACTTCGCGACGGCCACCGCGGACGAGCGGTCCATGATCGTCGTGGCCACCCAGGGACACGACGACGAGGACGTGCTGGAGCGCGCGGTCGCCGCCCGGCCCGCGTACCTGGGTCTGGTGGGATCGCGACGCCGCGGGGCTACCGTGCTCGGCTACCTCGCCGACCGCGGTGTGCCCCAAGAGGAACTCGACCGGGTCCGGGTGCCCGCCGGCCTGGACCTGGGCCGGACGACGCACGCCGAGATCGCGGTCGCCATCCTCGCGGAACTCGTCCAGCTGCGAGCCGCCGGCGCCTTGCGCGAGCCGAGGGCGGTACCTGCCGCGCGGGCCGAGTCCCCGGCGCAGGCCATCGATCCGGTCTGCGGGATGACGGTGACCGCCGACGCGTCGGGGCGGCCGCTGCGGCACGACGGCGCCGACTACTACTTCTGCTGCGCCGCGTGCCGGCAGGCGTTCGAGAAAGACCCCGACGCTTACCTGGAGAGAGAGACCCGATGCTGATCACCAACGAGTTCGAGGTCGCTGAGCCGGTCGACCAGGTCTGGCAGTTCTTCCAGAACATCCCGCAGGTCGCCGCCTGCCTGCCGGGTGCGCAGTTGACGGAGGATCTGGGGGACGACAAGTACAAGGGCACGGTCGCCGTCCGGATGGGCCCGGTCCGCCTGCAGTTCGCCGGCATCGCCGACATCATCGAGCGCGACGAGGCGGCCAAGAAACTGACCGTCCACGCCAGCGGCGCGGACGAGAAGGGCCGGGGCCAGGCCAATATGGTCGTGACCGCGACGCTGGCCCGGACGAACCGCGGCACCACCAAGGTCGGCGTCGTCCAGGACCTGCAGCTGTCCGGCGCGGCGGCCCAGTACGGCCGGGGCATGATCAGCGACGTCTCGGCCATCCTGATGCGCGACTTCGCCACGAACATGCAGGGCCGGATCGAGCGGCTCAACCTCGGCGAGTCCCCCGAGCAGATCGCGGCGGCGACCGCCGCGCCCGCGCGGGGCTTCACCCTGGGCCTACGCGCCGCGATGCTGGCCTTGACCCGGGTCTTCCGCCGCTTCTTCATGCCCTACCAGCCCGCGAGCTGAAGGGGCGCGGCGTTGCCTGGACTGAGGAGCGACGTAGGAGCGACGAGGGAAGGGAACGCCTGAAGGCGCCCCGGAAGCGAGCGAGAAGTAGATAGAGCGAGCTGATAAGAGAGGACAAGCCATGGTCCTGTGGTGGATCGGCAGCGTGATCCTGCTGGTGGTGGTCTTGCCGGTGGTCATCTACCTGCTCAACCGCGTGCTGGCGGCGGTGGAGCGGATCCGGGGCGCGACCGATGACATCCTGGCCGGCGGCGTCGCCCTCATCGGCGAACTGAACGGCCTGCCGGAGGCGCTCGCCGTCACCGACACCACCGTCAAGGAAATCTCCGTGGGCGCCGTCCGGTACGCCGGTTCCGTCGCCAAGCTTCTCGGCTGAAGGGAAGGAGACCGGTCATGCCCGCAGTCGCCTGGTTCACATTGATCGTCACCGCGCTGATCATCGCGATCACCGCGGTAGGCCTGCTCCGCGTCATCTTCCACCTGCGGGCGATCCGCGCGACGCTCGTCACGACCACCGGGGGAGTGGGGGCCGTCGCGCAGCTCACCAGCACGGTGCCGGAACGGCTCACCGCGGTCAACGCGAGCCTTAAGCCGGTGCGCGACTTCTGTGAAACGGTCTGAGACCCGGCGAAGGAGCCGTCCATGAGAATGCATGTCCTCGCCGCGGGGACCAGCACCACCGGCTGGGTGGTGGGGTACACGATCGGCATCGTCATCGTGCTCGTCGTGGTGGCGCTCGTCGTGCCGATCCTGCTGCTCGCCCGGTCGATCGGCAACGAGGCGCCCAAGATCAACGACGCGCTCACGCAGGCGGTACATAACACCGCACCGCTCGGCGCGCTGCGCACCACCATCGAGCACGCCACTATCATCATCGGCGGCCTGCAGCGCGGCCGCGCCCGGCTGGGAGGGTAGCGATGCACAACCTGGCCATGTCCTCCACGGAGCACAACCTGTGGCTCTGGGCGAACATCCTCGGCGTCATCGTGGTCGTCGCCGTGGCCGCCCTGCTGAGCCTGCTCATCTACCTGGTGAAGATTATCGACCGGCGCGTCGTGGCGGTACGGGACACGCTCACGGCGGCAGCGGCCAACACCGCCGATGCCGTGCTGATCCCGCAGGTGGCCGGCGGCGTCGAGGCCGTCCTCGCCGAGGGCCTGCAGCACCACCTGTTCCTCGGCCGCGTCCTCGGGAAGGTCAAGTCATGACCGGGCTCGTCGTCTTCACCGTCATCGACGTCGTCCTGCTGATCGCGGGGCTGGCGTTCTACCTGTTCTGGGTGGGGACGCTGCTCACGCGAATCGCCGGGAACCTGGAGGAGTGCGCGGAGACCGTCCGGACCATCGTCGGGCACGCTAAGGTCATCCGGCCCGGGGTCGAGCACATCAACGAGACCGGCGGCGTGGTGGCCGGGGCGCTTCCCCTGCTGTACGGGATGGCCGAGGACATCGTGACCGACGTGACGCCACGGCCCGAGCCACCCGAGGTGCCCGAGCCGGCCAGGCCCGCATCGGGGACGCGCCGCTCACGCCTGCTCGACGCGGTCGGCTTCCGCTCGGGCGGGTAGCCGCCAGAACCTCACCACGGTCGGTGGCGTCCGCGGCAAGGTGGTGGTGGAGATCCCCTAGGACTCGGGACGAGTCGGGTCCTTGGCCAGGCTGGGGGAGGACGACGTGGTCTCGCCGATCCACTGGTCCTTCCAGGCCTGCTCGTACTGCTGGTCATTGCAGCGCGGGTGGTAGATCGCCGTGAGTTCCCTGGCGATCTGCTCCCGGTGCGCCCTGCTGCCGCCCGGCACCTCGTAGGTGCAGACGTAGACCTTCCACCGGGTCCCCGCGCGCCTGACCCAGCAGTGCGCGCGCGGGTGCTGGAACGGGAACCGCTCGGCCGAGAGGTCGTCGGAGTGGTCCACGTAGATCACCGCGTACCGGTCGGGCTTGGCGTCAGGCTCCGGTTTGTACACGATCGCGTAGACGGCCGCCGTCGCGGGCGGCGTCCAGCCGGCCAGCACGCGGGGTCCCTCGAACGGGTATCCGGCCAGCGATCCGAGCCTGATCATGACTGCGTTTCTTCGTCCTCGCTGATGGCCTCGGTCCGCACCACCGGGGCGGGCGGCAGGCCGGCCTTCGCCGCGGCGCGCGCGAACTCCTCAGCCGCCTTCGCGACCGCCTCCTCGCGGCTGGCGGCTTCCACGATGACCTGAACGCCGTACCGGCTCGTCCCGATCCCGGTCGCGATGCCCCCGATCGCGGCGACCGCGTCGGCGAGCTCGACCACTTGTTCCCGCGTCAGCACGTCGTCGCCCTCGGCCTCGAGCCCTACGCTCCACCTCACCGGCGCACTCCTTGGACTAAAGGTGAGTTTCCAGGGACCGGACCGTCGCGGTGCACGCGCTGGCGGGCTGGTTACCGGTCATCGCGCATACCGCCGCCGTGATGTAGTTCGCCGTCCCGTCGATGGCCATGGCGACCGGGCTATCCGGGCTGCTCAGGTCGGCCGCGATCTGGCTCCAGCTCAGCCCGGCGAGCACCTGCGGGCTATAGCTCGCTCCGATGATCGCGTACTTGTTGCCGAAGTCGATGAACGGTATCGCGCCGCTGTCGCCGGACGGGATGTAAGGCGGGGCGTCGTACTTGGCTAGCAGCGCTAGCTGGGCCCGGGTGGGCGTCTCCAGCGTGGTGTAGCCGCCGTCGGCCGAGTCTGGGATATTGCTGAGCTCCTCGACCGGCGTGAAGGTAAGGTCCGGGCTGGAGTACCTTGCCTTGGCGAACGTCCAGGTCGGCGTATCCGGAAATGGCTCGGCGTCGCCAGCGCCGTTCGCGGCGGCGGAGCGGATGATAGCGAGCCCGCTGAACGTGCCGAACCGGCTCAGCGCCACGATCATCGCCCAGCGCTCGGCCGCGCAGTAGGGGCAGAACTCGGCGCCCAGGTAGAGCATCTCGGGCTTGCCGTTCAGGGTCAGCGCCGGGCCGCCGATGGTGATGGGCTTGGCCGTGACCGCATCGCCGCCGTCGCCTACTGCGTCAAGCGCGCTCACGGGGACCGCGGTGACTTTGCCTATGACGGCGGCCGGGGCCTCGCCCGGATGGCTGTTCGATTGCGATGACCCCGGCGACACCGTCGTTTTGCTGTTCAGCTTGATCAGGACGAAGGTCAGCGCGATCGAGGCCACGAGGACGATGACGCCCGTCGCGAAGAGGCGCCCGCGTTGCCCGGCCCAGCCAGTGGGCTGCCCGCTGCTATCAGCGGCCTGCCAGGCGCTCTCCGGTCCGGCCTGCCAGGCACTTCCGGTCCGGCCTGCCAGGCACTTTCCGGTCCGGGCGGCCAGGCACCTTCCGGCTCCTGCGGCGCGTCAGCGTCGTGCGGCCCGAGATCTTGCGGATCTCCTGACTGCCGGTCTCCCTCCACCGCCACCTCTCCTTCCCGGTACGTCCACGTTATGGCACGCGCCGGCTAGGGCACGCTCCAGTGCTGATTGGGCGTATTGCGGCAGTAGGCCAAGATCAGCTGCGTGCCGTTCTTCTTCGCGTATTTGGGATCGGTCAGGCACAGCGCCCAGTCCTGCTCCTTGTTCGCGACCGCGCCATCCTTCATGTGCTCCCAGATCTCTCCCCACGATTGGTTGCACGTCCACAGGATGACCGCGGTGCCGTTCGCCGCGTCGCCCCTGGAGCTCACGGCCTCCGCGTGAACGACACGGGCCAGGACGGCCCAAGAGCCCCAAACCTAGCAAGCCCGGCCGGGCGCTAGTGCCTAGTTCAGCGTCGGCAGCAGCGTGGCGAGCTTCTCCAGGCTGCTCAGGTCGTGGCCCGACAGCAGCAGGTCGATATGCGGCGCGGCGACCATCATGCCGAGCGTGCTCGGGCGCCAGCCGGGTTGGTCTCCCTTGTGCGGGTTCAGCCAGATCAGCCGGTGGCTGAGCCTGGACAGCCGCTCCATCGCTCCGGCGAGGACAGCGGGATCCCCGCGGTCCAGGCCGTCGGAGCAGATCACCACGATGCCGCCCCGGCACAGGCCGCGGCGCCCCCAGTTCCGGACGAAGGCGTCCAGGCTGTCGCCGATCCTGGTTCCGCCGTCCCAGTCGAACGCCGCCCGCGCGGCCCGCTCCAGGGCGTCGTCCGGGCTGCGGCACTCCATCGCCCCGGTCACCCGCGTCAGCCGGGTGCCAAAGCAGAACACCTCAACCCGTCCAGCCGAACGCGCGGCCGAGTGGGCGAACTGGAGCAGGTTGCGCGAGTAGTCGGCCATTGAGCCCGAGATGTCCAAGATCAGGATCAGCGGCCGCATCCGGACCTTGCGCCGCCGCCAGTACAGCCGGGTCGGCTCGCCGTGCATGCGCAGGGACTCCCGAATGGTCCGCCGGGGGTCGGGCCGGGTACCGGCCCGCGCGGCGGAGGTGCGCCTGGTCCGGCGGCGCGGCGGGGTCAGCCTGATCCTGGTCATGATCCGCCGCAGGGCGGCGAGTTCCTCGGGGGTGCAGGCGGCGAACGCCTTGTGCTTGAGCGCCTCGACGTCCGACGCCATCCAGCCGAGCACGGCGTCGTCCTCGCGCTCGTCCCCGCCGGGCTCGGTGGACGGGATGGCCAGCGCGCCCTGCGCCGCGGCCGAAGCGCGCAGCATGAGCGTCAGCTCGTCCGCGTCCTGGCCGACGGCCAGGAAGAACCGCCGGAACACCACATCGTAGGTGGAGATGTCGTCGTGCCGGCTGACCAGCGTGGCGCGCCCGGCCCAGTACAGGTCGACCAGGTCGGACGGATCCAGCCCCTTCAGCGCCGAGCAGTAGATCTGGACGTCCCCCGACCCCACGGCCAGCCCGGCCGCGCGCAACTCTCCGGCGAACCTGACCAGCAGCCCGATGATCGGGACGCTCTCGGCGTCAGGAGCCCCGGGCACCGGAGGTGATCTCCTGGAGGTTGTCCAGGACGACCTCCAGGTCATCCCGGTCCTTCACTACCGCGCCGAGCGTGTCTTGGGCGGTGCGGGCGTCCAGGTCCGCTTCGCCGAGGAAATCCAGGGTGCGGGCCCAGTCGATGGTCTCTGCCACTCCGGGCGGCTTGGCCAGGTCGAGCTCGCGGAGCCGCTGGACCGCGGCGACCACCTTGCGGGCCAGCGCCGCGGAGATGCCGGGCTCGCGGATCAGGACGATCTCGACCTCGCGGTCGGCGGCAGGGTACCCGATCCAGTGGTACAGGCAGCGCCGCTTCAGCGCGTCGTGCAGCTCCCGGGTGCGGTTGGAGGTGAGCACCACCAGCGGCGGGCTGTCGGCCTTGACCGTGCCGATCTCGGGGATGCTGATCTGGAAGTCGGACAGCACTTCGAGCAGGAAGGCCTCGAACTCGTCGTCCGCACGGTCGATCTCGTCGATGAGCAGCACGGCTCCCTCGCCGAGCCGTACCGCCTCGAGCAGCGGCCTTTCCAGGAGGAATTTCGGGCCGAAGAGCTTGTCGACCGCATCGGAGTCGGCGACCTGATGCTCGGACAGGGCCCGGATGTGCAGCATCTGCCGGGCGTAATCCCATTCGTACAGCGCCTGGTTGGTGTCGATGCCCTCGTAGCACTGCAGCCGGATCAGCTTGCGGCCGAACATCGCCGCCATGACCTTGGCCGCCTCGGTCTTGCCGACCCCGACCTCGCCCTCGAGCAGGATGGGGCGGTTCAGCGACATCGCGACGAACAGCGCCGTAGCCAGCCCACGGTCAGCCAGGTACCCGCCCTGGCGCAAGATCTCGGTCAGCTCGCCGACGGTCCCCGGGTTTTCCATTCAGAGAACGAGGTCCCGCACGCTGCCGGCGTCGGGGTTCAGCTTCCCCTCGCGGGCCAGCTGGGTCCGCCAGGCCAGGCGCAGGTCGCCGTCGGTCTCCTCGGCCAGGCCGTCGAAGCCCACGTCGGCCATCCGCTTGCAGGCCTTGATGTCGCCGCAGGCCGCCTCGACATCCTCGGTGGTCTGCTCCTGGGCGGTCCAGACCTCACGGAGCACGCCGAGAACCTCGTCGGTGTTAGCGCCCATCTGCTGGCACCCTCCTTTTCCGGGCAGGCTTGCCACACACCGACTGTATGCCCTGGTCGCTGACCTGGCGACATCGGATTAAGAGTTCCCTTATGGGCCGGGTCGCGCAGGCCACAAGATGTGTGGTCGAATGCTGGCGTGTTCGTGCGGGTGGGGGAGCAGCGAGCCCATGGGGTTGTGCGGATGGCGGCGCGCGACGACCAGCCCGACCGCTGTGAAGGACGCGGCGGCGATGAGCGGCTCGGCCGGTGATCCCTGTGGAGGATGCCGTCTGGCCGGCGTATCCTGGCAGATGGCAGCCACGTCTGCCTGATCCGAGCTACGCCAGCCCGGCGTTGGCGGTAGCGCCCGAGGATAAAGAGCGGCACAGCCCTCGCGTGAAGTGACCTCCTTCCATCGTGTTTTCCTCATGCGGTGGCCGGGCGCCGGGACGCGGCCACCGGGAAGAGGCAGGATGTCCACGACAAGATCAGGGCAGCAGCCCGTAAGCGCATGGCGGAGACCGGCGAGTCGTATGCCACCGCCCGACGCGAGGTCATCAAGAATCACCAGCACACCGGAGCCGGACCTGGCGACGCCTCGTCGTCCGGTGCCCAGTGGTTCGCTCTCGACTACAGCGGCATGGGCCCGGTGTCCCGGTGGGACGACACTCGGCGCGGCGGAGGCCCGGGACGCGGAGGCGTCGTGCTCGACCCCACCACGCTGAGGGTCCTGGTGCCTGGCTTCCGCCTCGACATCCCGCGGGCATCGGTGCGATCGGCCGCCCGCTCCGCGCACGGCTCTGAACGCTGGATCCGGGGATCAATCGGGGTACACGGCGGCCACGGGCGCTGGCTCGTGAACGGCTCACATGTCGGCTTGGTCGAGCTCGCTATCGAGCCGCCCTGCTACACCCCCCGGCAACCCAGCACGCTATTCCGCAAGGCGGAGGTCAGTTCGCTGACCGTCAGCCTCGTCGACCCCGACGGCTTCATCGCCGCGATCGAAGGCGACGGGTCGCGCTGGGACTGAGGCTGCGATCCTCCACAACCAGTCCGAAGCAGGCCTAGCTTTCCAGGGCCCCGCGCATGGGGCGGAACTTCACCTGGGCCTCAGCGAGTTCGGCGGCCGGGTCCGAACCCGCCACGATGCCGCAGCCTGCGAACAGCCGGGCCGTCCGGCCGGACAACTGCGCGCAGCGCAGCGCGATGCCCCACTCGCCGTTCCCCTCGGCGTCGACCCAGCCGACCGGGCCCGCGTAGCGTTCCCTGTCCATGTGCTCGAGCTCGCGGATCAGCTCGAACGCGGTCCCGGTGGGCGTGCCGCAGACCGCCGCCGTCGGGTGGACCGCCGCGGCTAGGCCGAGCGCCGACCTGGGCGCGGAACTCGGCGCGAGCGTGCCGCGCACCCAGGTCCCCAGGTGGTGCAGGTTCGGCAGCTTCAGCAGGGACGGCCGCTCTTCCACTTCGAGGGCGTCGCACAGGGGTCCGAGCGCGTCGCGCATCGAGGCGACCGCGTAGGCGTGTTCCTCGGTGTCCTTCGCGGAGGCCAGCAGGCCCGCGCCGAGCGCCTCGTCTTCCGCTAGGTCGCCGCCCCGGGGCGCCGTGCCGGCCAGGACCAGAGCGCTGACCTGCCGGCCGGCCTGCCGGATGAGCAGTTCGGGGGTGGCGCCGATCATGCCGTCGCAGGCGAACGTGTAGCACTCGGGGTAGCGGGCCGCCAGCCGTTGCAGCAGGACCCGCGCGTCGATGGGTGCGGTTGCCGTCGCGAACTGGTCCTGGGCGAGGACGACCTTACTCAGCGCGCCCGCCTTGATCGCCGTGACCGCCTCGGCCACCGCCTGCTCCCACTGCGGCGCGGGCAGGCTGCCGTCGTGCCAGCGCACTTCGGTCGGCGGCACGAGGGGCGCGGAGCCGTCCGCGAGCGGCCACCCCGGGATCGTGGCACCGGGTTCGGTTACCGTGGTCAGCCAGGCCCGGCCGTGGCCGTCCCTGCCGAGCACCGCGCGGGGGATGATCAGCACCGAGCCCTCGGACGACGCGTCGAAGGTGAACGTGCCGAACGCGACGGGTCCCGATCCGGGCCTGCGCACGCGGTCGTCGACGTCCAGCGCGTCGAACACCGAGCGGAGCCATTTCTCCCCGGCGGTGAACCGGTCCTCACCAGCGGGCAGCGTGACCCGGGCGGCCTCGCCCCACCCGGCCAGGCCCGCGCCGCGGTGCACCCAGGCGACCACGTCCGGCTGGGGCAGCTGCGCGAGGAGGTCTCCGGGGTCGGAGACGGCCACGGTACGGGCCAGGAGCCGCCCCGGGTCCTGGCGGCTCAGCACCGCCACGCTGCCGTCTGCGCTACCCGCTCACCCGCCACGAAGCCACATTCTAGGTGCCGTCCGTCACTGAACTGCGTTCCGGGTGCGCCAGCGCGCTCGGCCACCATATGTGCCGGCCGATGTCCAAGGTCAGCGCGGTCACCAGGACCGACCGGACCACGATGGTGTCGAGCAGCACGCCGAGCGCGACCGCGAACCCGATCTCGGTGAACTCCACCAGCGGCAGCGTGCCGAGCACGGCGAACGTCCCGGCCAGCACCAGGCCCGCCGAGGTAATGACGCCGCCGGTGGCGGCCAGGCCGGTCAGGGCGCCGCGCCGGGTTCCCGACCGGGCGGACTCCTCGCGGATGCGGGTCATCAGGAAGATGTTGTAGTCGATCCCGAGGGCCACCAGGAACACGAAGACGAGCAGCGGGACGGAGGTGTCGGCACCGGCGAACCCGAACACGTGCTTGAAGAACAGCGCGGATATCCCCAGCGCCGCGCCGAACGACAGCACCACGGTGCCGATGAGCACGAGCGGCGCGACGATCGCCCGCAGGAGCAGGCCCAAGATGATCAGCACCACGCCGAGGATCAGCGGGATGAGCAGATTCCGGTCATGCGCCGCGGCGCTCTCCACGTCCTGGTTGATCGCCGTGCCGCCGCCCACCTTCGCGTCCGCTCCCGGGATGGCGTGCACCGTGGTCCGTATCGTGCTCACCAGCGTGTAGGCCGCCGAACTGTCCGGCGGAACGGTCATCGTCGCCTGGACGAAGGCCAGGCCGTTCTTGGTCACCGGCTGGGTGACCGACGCTATGCCCCGCGTAGCGACGAGCGCGCTCCTGACCTGACCCGCGCTGGCCGCCGTGGATATGACCTGGACGGGCTCGCCGGAACCGGCCGGGAAGTAGGTGGACAGCACGTTTTCGGCGGTGATCGACGCCGGGGTACCCCGGAACGACTGCGCCGTCGTCAGCGGGCCGAACCTGAAGCCGATCAGCCCCGCCGAACCGGCGGCGAGCAGGACGGCGGTGACCAGCCACACCCCGCGCGGCTTACGGCTGATAGCCTGGCCCGCCCGCGCCCACAGGCCCCGGCTGGTCGGCTCGGGCGAGCCGTACGCGGGCCTGACCGGCCAGAAGACCCAGCGGCCGACCACGACGAGCAAGGCGGGCAGCAGCGTGATCATGGCGATCAGGCCGACGCCGATGCCGATGGCGGCCACCGGTCCCAGCCCGGAGATGTCGTTGGACTCGGCGGCCATCAGGCAGAGCATGCCGATCACCACGGTCAGCCCGCTGGCGATGATGGCCGGGCCGGCCCGGCGCAACGCGACGGCCATCGCCTGGTGCCGGTCGGCGTGCCTGCGCAGTTCCTCCCGGTACCTGGCCACCAGGAGCAGCGCGTAGTCGGTACTCGCGCCGATGACCAGCACGACCAGGATGCCTCCGCTCTGCCCGTTGACGGTCAGGTTCGCGTGCTGGGTGAGCAGGTAGATGACGGCCTCGGCGATGGCCAGGGCCACGCCCGCCGAGATGATTGGCAGCAACCAGAGCACCGGGCTCCGATAGGTCAGCAACAAGAGCACGATGACCACGCCCAGGGCCGAGTACAGCAGCGTGGAGTCGATGCCCTTGAAGATCTTGAGCTCGTCGTTCGCGCTGGCGGCCGGGCCGCCCACGTAGACGCTCAGCCCGTCTGCGCCCCTGGTCGCGGTGTTCTGGACCGTGGAGATGAAGCCGCTCAGGTCGCTGTTGTAGCCGAGGTCCGAGCCGATGTCGGTCACGATCGCCTTGTGGTCTTTGGAGACCGTCGGCGGCACCACCCGCCCGTCCACGACGGGCAGAGAGGCGAAGTACCGCGCGTCCGCATCCGCCTTGGCCAGGTCGGCCGCGGTCACCCCGCTGGCGCGGACGTAGACCACCAAGGCCGGGTTGTAGTTCTTGGACTGGAAGGCGGCCTGCTCGTTCAGTTCCTGCGTCGACTCGGCCGACGCGGGCAGGTACGACGACGCCTCGTTCTTCTCCGCGCCCTGCAGCTTGCCCGCCAGCGATCCGGTGACCGCGACGATGATCAGCCAGAACGCCACGACCAGGTACTTGGATCGCCGCCCGCAGATGATCGCGATCAGCCGGCTCCCGCGTCCCCGCCCTCCCGGGCCGCCTGGGTCCCGGGAGCCCCCGCTCCGGGACCCAGGCTCCACCAGGTCCGTTGCCCGGGCCCGGTTCCTCCCGGTGTCCCCGCCCCGTGCGGGAACACCGGGATCTGGTGTGTTACGGGGCGCCCCCGTGGTCCCGTATGCCACGTCGTCCTCCTGACGGCGATGAAGACTCTCACAAAATGTTTTCAGCAAATACGATGTATCTCGTTATGGCTCGCTGTCAAGCTATATCTCAAAGTGTCTCACGACATAGTTCAGAGCCCCGTTTCGGCCCCCGCTGAGACAGCCACCACGACAGGCCTGATCCCGCGCGGGACCACCTGCCTGACCGCACCGTGACCCGGCCCCCACCGGATCGGGCCTAGCTGCGGTGTGAGCTGCTCGGCCGGGGGCCGCTGCCCGAGGCTTACTGCCGCGTGAGCTGCTCGGCCGACGCGCTCGCCGAGGCTTACAGCAGGGTGAGCTGCTCGGCCAGCTGCTGCGGGCCGGGCTCGGGGGCGAGATCCGCCGACTGCTCGGTATGCCGCGGGGCTGGGATGACCCGCGGGGGTCGCCGGCCGTGACCGCGCCCGGGCTTCGGCCGGCCGATCGAGTATTTGTCCGCAAGCTCGCGAACCTGTCCGGCAATCTTGGCCTGGTAGGCCTTCGGGGCGTAGGCGCTCCTGCCGTAGAGATCGAGATACCGGCCGACCAAGGCAGGGTGCTTGGCCCGTAGCCAGGCGAAGTACCACTCGCGCGTCCCCGGGCGCAGGTGGAGCACGATGGGCGTCACCCCCGTGGCACCGGCCGCGGCGATCTGGCTGACGGCCGCCTCGAGCTGGGCGGGGGAGTCGGACAGGAACGGGATCACCGGCCCCATGAGCACCCCGCAGCCGAGCCCCCGCTCGTTCAGGGCCGCCACCGCCTCGAGCCTGCGGGCCGGAGCAGGCGTACCAGGCTCGACAGATCGCCATAGCTCTTTGTCGACAGACCCGACCGAGAGGTTGAGCCCCACGTCGGTGATCTCAGCGGCCTCGGCGAGCAGCTCGATGTCCCGCAGGATCAGAGTGCCCTTGGTCAGGATGGAGAACGGGTTGGCCGCATCCTTGAGCGCGCCGATGATCCCGGGCATGAGCCGGTAGCGCCCCTCGGCCCGCTGGTAGCAGTCGACGTTCGTGCCCATGGCGATGTGCTCACCCGACCAGCTCGGCGAGGCCATCTTCTTGCGTACCAGCTCCGGCGCGTTCACCTTGACGACCACCTTGGTGTCAAAGTCCGCCCCGGCATCGAGGTCCAGGTAGGTGTGCGAGTTCCTGGCGTAACAGTTGTGGCTCACCACCCCGTTGGCGATGAAGTCTCGCGTGCCGGTCGTGATGTCGTACATCGGTAGCTCCAGCCCCAGCGGCTCGATAGCCACTACGCGGAGCTTGGCGTCGCTCTTGAGCGCCACCCCGTCAATCGAGCGCTTCCTGGTGATCGCGGGATCCACGGTGTGGAAGAACCGCAGCACTTCCCGGAGCCCATGGCGCAACCTGATGTGGACGATTCCGTTGGGCAGATTTCTCGGTTCCAGGACGTAATCGAACCCGAACGACTTCAGCGAGGAGACTGTCCAGTCCACTATCTCCGGATCGGTGTTGGAGATCCGCAGGCTTCCGCTGTAGCTGCCCTCGGCGTCGAAGATCCCGGCCAGGAAACCCTTGCGCCAGTCTGGGGTTGGATCCTCAGGCCAACCGATCAGCCACTCGATCCTCTGAACCCGATCGCGACCGCTTGCGCGTATCGCCATCACGCGGCGACGCATCTCGGACTCCTCAGTAAAGGTGAACTCTTTGCAAGCGATGCCCTCGCGGCGGAGGTAGTCCGCAGTTCTGGAGAGTCCCTCCTGATCGGTCAGCGCGAGCCGGAACATATGGACGTCGCGACCGCCCGGAACGCGTCGAGTGGACGAATAGTGGCCGACGGTCCCGTCTCCGCGGATCATGCCGCAGAGGTATCCACGCCGGTAGGCGAAGGTGTCTTTCGGTGGCTCCGCGAAGCCGCCGACCCCCATGAGCTTATTGTTGACGGTCAGGAACGGCCGCTGCATCGGGCCTTGCTCAGCCCCGATCACGTGCTTCCAGCCGCGCTCGGTCAGGAAGCGGTGATCACCGCTGCAGACGAGCGGGGTCCCGTCCTCAAGGACAACCCGGTAAGCGGGCTTGATCGTGGACCAGTGGGCTAGCACCGTAGTGATCGCGTATCGCCGGTAGTAACCGCTCTTCACCGTCCCGTAGATTTCATCCCCGATCCGTACCTCTGCCAGCGGCTTCGTCCGGCCGTCCGCCATCAAGATTGGCGTCTGACCCTCCATGCAGTACAGGCATGCATGCTGGCAGCCCCTATAGGGGTTGATCGTCCACTGGAAGGGCATGCGGGACGCCTCGGGGACGCGGTTGACGATGGACTTGGCCTGGACCTCGTAGAAGGTCATGCCGCGGAAGCCCGGGGTATCGAACGTGCGGGCGACCGCTCCGCGCTCGATGAGCGGGAGGGCCACGTCCCGGCGTGCGGCGGGGAAGAGGGTGTCGCCACCGACGGCATCGGGCTCGTCGACGGCCTGGTCATCGAGCCGCAGGTTGTCCCAGCGCATAACCATCAGGATAGAACGGTTTTTCGATCATCTCAACCTTGACACGCTGCTCTTCGTCACGAATATTTATCTCTACAGCTTCAAAGTCGGGATCGTGCCCGGCGAAAAAACAACAGAAGTACAAAGCTAGAACGATTGGATAAAGACCCGCTCCTGAGAGATAGTGAGAGGGTACTGGGCCGGTGCGCGAGGCGGAGGTGACGGGATGGCGCTGTCGCAAGACGAGCAGCGCGTTCTGGCGGAAATCGAGCGGCGACTGGCCGCCGAGGAGCCCCGGCTCGCGTCCTCCCTTGCGACGTTCCGCCGCCCGACTCCGGCCGCGGTGCTGCGCTCACCCCGGGCCCGCGTCATCGGCTCGCTGTTCGCCGTACTGCTGGTGGCGTTGGTCTCGCTGATGTTCTACGCGATGAGCCCGTTCCGCGTCCACGGCGGGCGGGCGCCCGCCTCGCCGAGCGCGGCCTCCCAGGGCCGGGCGACGATGGCGGCCACCGGCAGCGCCGGTCAGCTCCACTCGACGCAACAGGCTCCCAGCGCCAGCCAGGGAATCCCGGTCAAGACCGCCGACGGCGAGCCGAACTCCGCCGCGCCCTCGTCCGCAGCTAGCACCGCCAGGGCGCACACCACCGGGGCCAGTCAGGCCACGGGGCGTTCGGCGCCAGTCGTCGGCGGGCCGTAACCGGGCGGATAGTGCTGCGGCACGTCGTAACGGCGTGGCACAAGGCCGCGATCGCGGTGAATGCTCCGGTAGCCGGGCCTGGCTAAGGACTCACGCCACAGCTGGACCAGGTAGCGCTCGAGGCCCTCAAGCGCCCGCTTCTCCTGCTGGAACTCATCACTCAGCGGATTGCGGTGCCGGTCGAACAGGGCTGCGTAGCGGCGGGTCACGATGTCGCGGTTGCCCGCGTAGACCCGCACCGAGTAGTCGCCCACCCCGCCGCCGAGCCTGAGCCCGTGGACCGCGGTTCCCGCCTGGCCCATGTTGACGCTGACCTGGCCGCGCAGGTAGATGGCGCCCTTTGCTTCCTCGTCCCAGGCGTCGCCGCACGGCGGCGGAGCCCCGTCCCACTCCTCGAGCACCAGCCGGACGTCGATGTCCTCCTGCAGGCTGCCGATCCATAGCTGTTCACGGTTCGTGCTGATCAGCGCGCCGACCGGGGGCAGTGGACCGCCCGGCGCATCTGGGTCGACGGCCGGATCATGGAGGCGAAACATCCTCCGTTCGGGCGTCACCGGAATGACCAGCTGCATCAGCCTGCGGCTCATGGTCCCCCCCTCCAGCGTGTTGATCCCAGGGATAGCAACCTGCTTTGCTAGCAAATCTAGACCGCAGACTCATTCCGTGAGGCCCGAACGCCTTCTGAAATGCCCACAGTAGCCACTTGACTACTCAATGCATTGGAGTACCGTCATATCTGATATGAACCTTGTGTCCGAACTTGACCTGCCGGCGCTGGACTACATGGCGCCGGATTTCTCGGCTGATCATTACCATCAACAGCTGGCCGAGATCCGCCAACGTGGTTGGCTGGCCAAGTCGCCGCTAGCCTACGTCGTGCTCGACCACGACTCCGGCGAGTTCTTCCTGCGGTCCCGCGCGACGGCCTTCCCCGGCCGCCAGATCGCCGAGTTCTTCGGCATTACCGGCGGTCCGCTCGCGGACCACATCGACGCCAACATCCTGAACCTCACCGGGGAACGGCACCGGCGGCTGCGGGCCCTGGTCGGGCCGGCGCTCACGCCACGGAAGGCGGACCGCTGGCGGCCGGCCATGCGCGGCTTCCTCGAGCAGCTGTGGGAGCCGGTGGCCGCCGCAGGTGCCTGCGACTTCGCGGCCGTGATAGCCAGGCCGTACCCGTCGCTGACGATCGCCACCGTGGTGGGCGCGCCTCGCGAGGACGCCGCGCGGCTGCAGGAATGGTCCAACTGGGTGCAGCGGCAGTTCGACATCCAGGCCCTGAGCGCCAACCGCGACGACATCGAGCGGGCGGTGATCGAGGTCCAGGAGTACGTGACCGCCCTGCTGGAGGCCAGGAGCGCCGCGCCGGGCGACGACCTGATCAGCGACCTGCTCGAGGCGCGCGACCAGGGGGACCGGCTGTCCGCGGCGGAGTGCGTTCAGCTCGTGGTGAACCTGCTCGCCGGCGGCATCGACACCACGACCGCCCAGCTCGCGCACGCCATCCGGCTGTTCGCCAGCCATCCCGACCAGTGGGCGCTGCTGGCCGACGATCCGGGCCTGGTCCCGCGCGCCGTCCAGGAGGTGGCGCGGTACGAGCCCGTCACGCCCTTCACCGCGCGGATCTGCCTGGAGCAGATCGAGTACCGCGACGTCACCTTCCCGGCCGGCACCATCGTCGCGATAAGCGCCGAACGGGCCAACCGCGAGGGGGACGCGGGGGAGGACTTCGACATCACCGCCGAACGCGACAGCAGGCTGCTCACCTTCGGCGCGGGACTGCACTACTGCCTGGGCGCTAACCTGGCCCGGGCCGAACTCGAAGAGGCGCTGGCGTTCCTCGCGCCGCGCACCCCAGGACTCGCCCTGGACGGGCCGCCGCAGCTGGGCGGGGTCGAGGGCATCTACGGGATCGACAAGCTACCCATCATCTGGTCGGGCTCGTCACGCAGGAGCCCGAACCACGGCCCCGGGCCGGACGTGACGTAAGCAGCCGGTACCCGTCGGCGACGGGTACCTCCCCGAGGGGTTCGCGCGATGCAGGCACCAGTGCAAGACGCCCGACTTAGGTCACTTAAAGTGTCTGACCGGATACCAGGAGAGACACCAGTGTCGGTTCTGAGCCAGCCGCTGGCCCTCGGTGCCGCCCCCCACCCGTCGCCCGGTGCGGACGCCGATACCCCGGTGCGCGGGCGCCGGGCCCTGATGCTGGCGGTCTGCTGCATCAGCCTGTTCATGGTCGGCCTGGATAGCACGATCGTGAACGTCGGGCTGCCCTCCATCGGCCGCGACCTGCACGCCGGGGTCTCCGGGTTGCAGTGGACGGTCGCCGCGTACACCATCGTGCTGGCCTCCCTGCTGATGTTCTCCGGCGCGGTCGCCGACCGGATCGGCCGGCGGACCATCTTCCAGGTCGGCCTCTCGCTGTTCATCCTCGGCTCGTGGCTGTGCAGCCTGGCCCCCAGCCTGGGCCTGCTGATCGGTTTCCGCATCCTGCAGGGAGTCGGCGGCTCGATGCTCAACCCGGCCGCGCTCGGCATCATCACCAACACCTTCACCGGCCGCGCCGAGCGCGCCCGCGCGATCGGCGTCTGGGACGGCGTGTTCGGCTTGTCCATGGCGCTGGGCCCGGTGCTGGGCGGCGTGCTCGTCGGCACGGTCGGCTGGCGGGGGATCTTCTGGGCGAACATCCCCGTGGGCCTGGCCGCCATGGCCCTGACCGCGCTGTTCGTGCCGGACTCGAAGGCCCCCAGGTCCCGCCGCGCCGACCCGCTGGGGCAGTTCCTCATCATCGTTATGTTCGGCTCGCTCGCCTACGCGATCATCGAGGGCCCGACCGACGGCTGGTTCTCCCCGCGGATCTTCGGGTTCTTCGCGCTGTCTGTGGCCGCGCTCGCGGTGCTGCTCGCCTACGAGCCGCGGCGCACCGACCCGATGCTCGACTTCCGGTTCTTCCGCAGCGCGCCGTTCACCGGCGCCAACCTCACCGCAGTCTGCGCCACCGCCGCGATGGCCGGGTTCTTCTTCCTGACCACGCTGTACCTGCAGGACGCGCGGGGCCTGTCCGCGCTGCAGGCCGGCCTGACCATCCTGCCGATGCCGGCGGTCATGGCCCTGTGCGCCCCGCTAGCCGGGCGGATGGTGGCCAAGCGCGGCCCGCGGATCCCGCTGGTCATCGCGGGCGCGGCGTTCACCGTGAGCAGCGCGGCGCTGTCCCGGCTGACCGGCACGACCGAACACCTGTACCTGATCGTCACCTACGGCCTGTTCGGCGTCGGGGCGGGCATGATGAGCTCACCGATCACCAACGGCGTCATGTCCGGGGTCCCGAAGACCCAGGCGGGCATGGCCTCGGGCCTGAACTCCTCCAGCCGCCAGCTCGGCCAGTCGCTGGGCGTCGCGATCGTGGGCTCGGTCCTGGCGGCCAGCATCCGCGGGTCGCTCCACACCGGCTTCGTCCAGGCCGCCCACGCCGGCTGGTGGATCCTGGCCGGCTGCGGCTACGCCGTCCTCCTGCTCGGCCTGCTCACCACCACCCGCTGGGCCAAGGCCACCGCCGCCCGCCTGACCTAACCCGCGCGTCCGGAACCCTTCACGCCAGCGGTACGTTCCCGCCGATTCGGGGGATGCTGGCGCACATGGACGTGCTCGTGCTGGTCAGGAGCTTCACGGATGCGGAGTCGCTGGCCCGCCGGATCCGCCGCTGGGAGGCGCTCGGTGTGGCCGGCGTGTTCATCTCCGATCACCTGTTCGTCTCCGACCGTCGCGGGATCACTCCCGTGAGCGATCAGCCTGATCCCGTCGTGGTGCTCGCGGCGATCGGAGCGCTTTCCCCGACGCTGATGATGGGCACCCTCGTGGCGAACGTTAGCTTTGCGCATCCAGCGCTCACGCTGCGCCATTTCGCACAGCTGGCTGCGCTCTTCGGCGGCGGCCGAGTGCTCATGGGACTGGGCGCAGGGTGGAATGGCGAGGAATACAGCGCCCTCGGGCTGACGATGCCCGGGCACGCGGACCGCATCCGGCGCCTGGACCAGGCACTCCGGCTTGGCCGCGCATTGTTCTCCGACGGTGTCGCCACGATCGAGGCGCCTGGACTGATTGTCCGCGACCTGCGCTTGTCTCCGCGTCCGGAAGTCGCTCCGCGATTCCTGGTCGGCGGCGGCTCGGATCGTCTCCTGCGGCTCGCGGGGGCCTTCGCGGACTGGGTGGACTTGAACGGCTCATCGCGGCGGGTGAAGATCGGCCGGACGTCCCCCGCCGTTCAGGACGCCGTGCGGCGCCTCACCACCACCGTCTCCGATCTGGAGGAGTCCGTACGGCGTCTGGCCGACTCTGCCAACGGGGCTGGTCGTTCGGTCAGCGACATCCGCCGTTCGGTCCTCATCGACACGATCGAGTTCTGCCCCGTCAGCGAGGTAGGTGAGCGTAGAGCCGGCTACGCCTGGCCAGACAGGCTCCAGAAACTGACGCTCAGCAATGCCCGTACGTCCTGATCGGGCCTCCTGCGCGTATGCGCGACCTGCTGGCCGAGCGCTGCGAAAGGCTGGGCCTATCGGCTGTGATAATCCAAGATGATGACAACCTGAAGCCGTTCATGAAAGAGGTAGCTACTTTATGCGGGAAGCCGGCCGGCCAGCAATGGGCGGCCATTGCTCATTCGAGCATTTGTATTGTGCCGGGACCCGGCCCGCGCACTGCAGGAGAACAAGATCATATGCTACCCTGGTCCGCACGGCCTTGTGGGTGGCGGCGCGCTCACCACCACTTCCGTCCCTAGTGAGAGGCGCTGGTTCTGATGCGCTTTTACCTGTCGTTCGCCTCGCCAGCGAACGTCTTCTCCTCCAAGAGAAGATGGGTAGCTCTTTCCGGACTCACGTGCCTGGCCATGCTTATTGTCGGCGGTAGCCTGCAGCTAGGCAACATTACGGTCCCCCCGGTCGCGACCCCGCCCCGGCAGATCGCTGTTGGCTTGGTGGGCTTCGCGCTCCTGGTGGCCAGCTTTGTATCAGTAGAGAATGCGGGGCCCAACCTGAGAGCTGGCGTACTTACCGATCCTGATTTCTGGATGAAGGTCTATAACATTATGCCCCCGGCCTTTATCAAGGAATACCCGAATCCTGGCAACCTTATTGATAACCTGCCGTTCAGGACCATGCAGGGGATCCAGCCTCGTGAACTCGAAGACCAGACGGAATTTCATGCCCTGATCAACTCAGATCACAAGCAGGGCGATGTTAAGGCGGCCAGGGAAGGCATGTCGGTATTCCTGGAATTTTCGGATCACACCCCGACGAAACGTCCGCAGCTTATGCTCACCTTCAAGCACAGGATAGAGCATAAGGATCGCACCTATATCGCAGGCTGGATGGTGCCGGTAGAGACTCTGCCGACGGGTATCGAAACTAAGGAGATGCTGGAACTGAGGAAGCGCGGCGAGCAAGTTCTCTTCCCGGTGCCCGCTAACGCCGGGTCCGCGGACAGTGCCTTCGTCGTTGACGTAGGCAAGGCCGTGCGCCGCCCGGATCTCTACCCACGCGACGTCGGCGCCGCCAGGCGGCGGCGTTGACCCGAGTCAGGCCATAGCCGGGTGGGCCGCGGCCCGCGAGCATGAGGCCGGACGGGTGCTGACGCTCATACCGACGGCGACGCACGCAGGATGCTCAGGGCCTCAGCCACCTCATCAGGTCTCAGGTCATCGATGAAGGTGTGACCACCGACTCGCGTCGGCAGCGGGATCCGCTGCCGACCCGCCCGGTGGCGAGTACGTTCTGTAACCGAACGCCAGAGCGACTCGGCCTGGATCTCCGGAAACGTGGTCGGCAGGCCAAGGCGCCTGGTCAGGCAGGCGAGTCGACGCAGCGAAGCGGTATCAAGGATGCCCCGGTTGTGCGAAATAATCGCAGACAAGTTGAGATCAAGCGCCACCGCCTCCCCGTGCCGCATCGCCGCCGGGCCGACCAGCAATTCGAACGGCTGAGAGAACGTGTGCCCGAGGTCGACGGACCGATACAGGTTGTCTTCGAACATGTCAGGCTCAAGTTCCCCGAGCATCACGCTGATGGCCTGAGCCAGCAGGCGGAACCCGCCTTCGTCGCTGAATTGAGCCGAGCGGAACTGGTCAGCACCTTCTTCCAGCGCAGCGAACAACTCGCCATCACAGGCCAGGGCCAGCTTGAGTATCTCGCCCAGCCCGCTAGATATCTCCCGGTGCGGCAGCGAACGGAGAAAGGCCCGGTCAAGCAGCACAGACAACGGCGCCGCGAACGTCCCGATCAGGTTCTTGCTCGATCCGAAGTTTACGCCCGTCTTGATGCCGATGGAGGCGTCCACATAGGCGAGCAGCGTTGATGGCACCCGAATATAGGGCACGCCACGGCGGTAAAGGCTAGCGGCCAGGCCCACGGTGTCGAGCACGGCGCCACCACCGATTGCTATCAACGGCTCGTTACGGCGATCTAGCTCGAAATCATCGAAGGCCTGGATGAGCTGCAAGACGCTATCGGTATTCTTGAAGGCTTCCCCGCCGGGCACCACCACGAGCCGGATCACGACACCGTGCGACTTGAAGTAAGCCCGTATCCGTACCCGCCACGCAGCAGGGATACCGCCGTCGATGACGACCAACCGGCGACCCGGGACTGAGCCCCCCCGCAGCAGGGCATGGTTGAGCCCGCCGAGCAGCGGCTCAGCCACCAGGACATCGTAGGTCTGCCTGCGGTCAGCGCTCACCCGCCAGTGCCCGGGGAGGGGCGTCGCGCTGTGAACGGTAGTGCCGGCTTGCACGACCGATGATTTGTTATCCATTCTCCTATGCGACTCCGGAGGCCCCGTCAGCATTGGGTATCGCGGCTGTATTTCCCCACTCGTGACGTCGGGACAGCAGCCACCGGGCCACGCTTTTCGCCCCTGCGAGCGAGTGATTCTCGGCCCAGCCACATTGGGTGGTGTTCGCCAGCGGAACCGCCGTAGCCTCCAGTATCGATCGCAGCCCGTCGGCGACCAGCTCAGCCATCTCGGTGAAATCGGATATGCCAAGGGTAACGATGTAAAAGCCAGTCTGGCAGCCCATCGGTGCCACTACGAGAACTCTAGAAGAGGACTCCCGGAGGATGCTCCCAAGGAAGTGTTCGATCGAGTGGATTACCGGCATCGAGATATGGGACACATTCGGCTGCGCTATGCGAAGATCCCATACATAACCATCTCCGGCCGTGCCGTGCTGCACATGAGCGATCCTGAGGGATGGCGGCGTCATGAGTGCGTGATCGATATCGGGCATACCATTGCCCCCCACGTGACGTGACCGTCTCTTGTAGGACACGCTACCCAGCCGCTAGAGACGACCACCCCCCGGGGGGCCCCGGCCGTGCTTACCGCGCCGACGCCCCTGGTGCCGTCTGGCCCGCAGGTGCTTACCGGCGGTGAGGAATCTCTCAGCGGCACGGCCTTGCGGGCCGGGTCTCGCGCGACGTTAGTTGTAGAGACGCAATTAGCTTCACTCCGCTCATCCAGGGTGATACCGCTGCCAGAACTCAGCCGCCGGCGTCGCATGCTCGTGCTCGTCATCTGCTGCTCGAGCCTGTTCATCGTCGGGCTGGACAGCACGGTGGTCAACGTCGCGCTGCCGGTCATCGGGCGTGACCTGCACGCCTCGGTCTCCGGCCTGCAGTGGACGATCGACGGCTACTTCCTGGTCCTGGCCAGCCTGCTCATGCTGTCCGGCGCGACCGCCGACCGGGTCGGCCGCCGCCGGGTGTTCCAGGTCGGCCTGGCGGTGTTCACCGCGGGCTCCGGGCTGTGCAGCCTGGCCCCGGGACTGGGCTGGCTGGTCGCCTTCCGCATGGTGCAGGCGGTCGGCGGGTCGATGCTCAACCCGGTGGCCATGTCGATCATCACCAATACCTTCACCGACCGGGCCGAGCGGGCCCGGGCGATCGGCGTCTGGGGCGGCGCGTGGGGCCTGTCCCTGGCGCTCGGCCCGGTCCTCGGCGGGGTCCTCGTCGACACCGTGGGCTGGCGCGGGGTGTTCTGGATCAACATCCCGGTCGGGATCGCCGCCATCGCGCTCACCGCTCGGTTCGTGCCCGAGTCCCGGGCGCCGGTCGCGCGCCGGCCGGACGTGATCGGGCAGGCGCTCCTCATCGTCATGCTCGGGTCGCTGACGTACGCCATCATCGAGGGCCCCGCACTCGGCTGGCGGGCCCCGGCCATCCTGGCGCTCTTCGCCCTCGCCGTGGCGTCCTTCGCGGCCTTCGCGGGCTACGAGGCACGCCGGGCCGAGCCGGTGCTCGACCCGCGGTTCTTCCGCAGTGCCCCCTTCGCGGGCTCGGTACTCACCGCGATCACCGCCTTCGCCGCCATGGGCGGGTTCCTGTTCCTCGCCACCTTGTACCTGCAGGACGCGCGCGGGGAGTCCGCGCTGCGCGCAGGGCTGCACATCGTGCCGATGGCGATCGTCATGGCGCCCGGCGCGGTGGTCTCCAGCCGGATCCTGGCCCGGCGCGGCGCCCGGCTGCCGATGCTGGCCTCGGGCCTGGGCCTGGCCGCGGGCGGCGTCCTGGTGTCCAGGCTGACCATCGCCTCGCCGACGTGGCCGATCGTCCTCGCGTTCTGCGTCTTCGGCATCGGCGCCGGCATGGTGAACCCGCCGATCACCTACGCCGCGGTGTCCGGCATGCCGACCACCCAGGCCGGGGTGGCGTCGAGCATCGCCTCCACCAGCCGGCAGATCGGCCAGTCGCTCGGCGTGGCCGTGACGGGCTCGATCCTGGCCGCCAGCCTGCACGGCAGCCTCAAGACGCGGTTCGTCCCGGCCAGTCACGCGGCGTGGCTGCTCCTAGCCGCCTGCGGCGGTGTTGTCTTCCTGCTCGGCCTGGTCACCACCGGCCGCTGGGCCAGGCAAACGGCCGCCCGGACCGCCGAAAGGTTCGACGAGGCGGCCGAGCCGCAGACCGCGGTCCCGGCGCGCTGAACGCCGCTGGTCTAACCCCCGCAGCCGCAGGACCCGCCGCAGCAGCCGCCGCCGGAGGAACCCATGGCCCGGTCACGCCCGGACGCCAGGCCGCCGACCGAGACCGTGGACAGGAGCTTGACCGTGTCATCGTGCCCCTGCGGGCAGGTGCACGGCGCCGATGACTCGGCCATCGGGCGGTTCAGCTCGAACGTGTCCCCGCAGGCCCGGCAGCGGTATTCGTAGCGTGGCACACGCCTATCCTAACCGCCGCCCGCGCCAGCGGAATCGCCAGCCGCCGGGGCGCAGTCACGGTTCGCGGGGGAGAGGGCACGCCCGTTCGGGCTAATGGCAGTTGGGGCGGGTGCGGGCGGGACCACGACGGCGGGACCGGCACCGGGCGCGGGCTCGTCTTCCCAGTAGAACTGCTTGCCGCGCAGCAGCGAGACCAGCGCGCCCGTGACCGACATGATGGCGGCCGCGGTGAAGACGATGACCAGGCCGTGGTGGAACGGCGCGGAGATCAGGTGGGGGAAGAACTGCCTGCCGGTCAGGACCGCGACGTTATGCGCGGGCAGCCTGGACAGCGCCCCGGAGGGCGCCAGCAGGGTCCGTACCGGGTTGTAGCCGAGCAGGGCGGCGAACATCGTGCTGACCGGCGGCAGGTGGCTGACCTGCGTGGCCACCGAGAGCGGCACGCCCTGGGCGGTCAGCCCGCCGGTGAGCGTGCGGGGCAGGGTCGAGGCCAGCCCGGCGATCATCAGCGAGAAGAAGATGCCGATGGACAGGGACATACCGGAGTTCTGGAAGGTGGCCCGCATGCCGGACGCCACCCCCCGGTACCTGGCCGGGACGGCGCTCATGATGGCGGAGGTGTTGGGGGCGGCGAACAGACCGGAGCCGATCCCGTTGCCGAAGATCAGCAGCGCGAACACCCAGTAGGAGAAGTCCACGGGGAGCAGCATCAGGCCGGTGAAGCAGACCGCGGCCAGTAGCAGGCCGGCGGTCGCGAACAGTCGCGGGCCGTACCGGTCGGACAGCGTGCCCGATATCGGGCCTGCGATCAGGAAGCCCGCGGTCAGCGGCAGCATGTAGATACCCGCCCACAGCGGGGTGACCGCGAAGTCGTAGCCGTGCAGCGGCAGCCAGATGCCCGCCAGCCAGATGACCAGCATGAATTGCAGCCCGCCGCGCGCGATCGAGCCGAGCAGGCTGGCCGCGTTGCCGGTTGCGAACGCCCTGATCTTGAACAGGGCCATCTCGAACATCGGCTCGGCGATCTTGGTCTCGAAGATGCAGAACGCGATGAGCATGGCGACGCCGCCGGCCAGCCCGCCGATGATCCAGGGGTTCGCCCACCCGGTCGCGTGCCCACCGTAGGGCCGGATCCCGTAGGTGATGGCGACGAGCAGGACGCTCAGGCCGCCGGCGAACATCACGTTGCCGATCCAGTCGATCCGTGCCCGCCTGGTAGTCGCGATCTCGCGCAGGCTCTTGTAGGCCCACACGGTGCCGAACACCCCGATCGGCACGTTCACCCAGAACACCAGGCGCCAGTCCACGGCGGCCAGCGCCCCGCCGAGCAGCAGCCCGACGAACTGCCCGGAGATGCCCGCGATCTGGTTGACGCCCAGGGCCATCCCGCGCTTGTTGGCCGGGAACGCGTCGGTCAGGATCGCCGCCGAGTTCGACATCAGCATGGCGCCGCCGAAGGCCTGCACGAACCGCCAGCCGATGAGCCACATCGCCCCGTGCGTGCCGGTCAGCGGATCGAGCGACAGCGCGATGGAAGCCAGCGTGAAGACGACGAACCCGAGGTTGTAGATCTTCACCCGGCCGTACATGTCGCCGAGCCGTCCCAGCGTCACCACCAGCACCGACTGGACCAGCAGGTACCCGATGATCATCCACAGCAGATAGCTGATGTTGGCCGGGTCGAGCGGGTTCAGGTGGATGCCGCGGAAGATGGCGGGCATCGCCACGATCACGATCGACCCGTCGATGGTCGCCATCGTCATGCTCAGCGTGGTGTTCGACAGGGCGATCCACCTGTACCGATCCGCGCGGCCGGCCGCCGGCCCGGATCCGTTCGATGCCCCGTTCAGGTGGTTCGTCTCAGTACTTTGCCGCACGTTCACCCAGCCTACCGCCGAACACTTGCTTAATGACAACTATCTACTTAGCGAAGCTAACACACTCGTCAGGTTCGCGGCGCGCCGCCGCCGGGGGAGTCCGGGGCCGAGGTTTCCCCCGGTTCCCCGGGAGCCGACGGGGACGTGGGCGTGTTCTCGAAGACGTAGTACACGGCGATCAGGGCGATGATCACGAACGCGGCGATGGCGTTGAACAGCGCCACGACGAGGGCGACTACGTACGCGGCGCTCCCGCCGGTGAACCGGATGCGAGCGGCCCAATGCCGCTCGGCCGGCACCGGGTTGGCTACGCGCCCGCCGTGCAGCGTCCACTCGAAGATCCCGGCGAAGCCCGCCGACATGCCGAGGAACACCGCGCTGTACAGGGCCATCGCGAGCCGGACGTCCCCGGCGCCGGGGGTGCCGGCCAGGTAGGCGGACATGTACTCCGCCACCAGCCCGGTTGCGAACGGGATCAGCACCACCCACAGCAGCAGCACCAGGTTAAGGAAGAGCAGCCGCCGGTCGACGACCACGATGGTCCTGACCAGCGCGTGGTGGTTGACCCAGATGATGCCGATCACGAAGAAGCTGATCACGTACGCGGCGAACGACGGCCAGTGCGAGCCGAGCTGGTGGACCAGCTTGCCGTGCCCCGGCCCGGCCACGGTGAGGTTGAGCACGAGCAGGGTGATCGCGACCGCGAAGACGCCGTCGCTGAACGCCTCGAGCCTGGACCTGTCCACCCCGGGTCCGCCGCCTACGCCCCGGCGGTTCCCGGCGCCGCGGCCGGGCCGCCAGGCGTGCTGATACCCGCCGCGACCGCCGCCCGCACGGCGTTCGGGTCGCCGCCGACCGCGGCGATCAGGTGCGCGAGCACCGCGTCCTGCGCCACCAGGTGCTGCTGGATCTGCAGGGCCTCGTGCAGGACCGCCTCGGCGTCCTCGTAGGTCTGCGCGGCGCGCTTGTCGGAGGCGTGGGCCTGCAGGTTCTGCCCCACGATGATGACGGGCAGCAGCACGAGCTGCAGGAAGTTGGACGAGACCCAGGCGATGATGACGGTCAGGTTGTGGCTGGTGATCGCGGACGGCAGGCTGATCAGGGCGATGATCGCGAAGACGTAGCCGGCCACCATGGTGCCGACCAGGGTGGTGATGGCCAGGCCGATCTTGCCGTTCAGCCCGACCCGCCCGTCGTCGACCTTGACCGGCTTCGGCGCCCGGCCCGTCAGGTGCAGCGTGGTGCAGGGATGCTGGATGTATTCATAGATATGCATGCAGGAAACTTACGGCACCACCGCCCACGGACACCGCCGTTGTCGCTGGCAGCTAAAAGCTTTCATTATCCGAACGAGCGTTGGTGACACTCCCGCTTCGGCCCGCGTCCCGGTCCCCGCGGGCTATCCTGTCGGCCATGACCGGGCACGGCCAGAACCGGCAGCCAAGCACGGGAGGAAGCGCGGCCAGCACCAGCAGGCGGGCGTTCCTGGGCCTCGGTGCGCTGGGGGTGGCCGGGGCGGCTGCGTCCTGCGGCGAACCGGCGACCCAGGCTCCCCCGCCGACCGGGGCGACGGCTACCTCCCGCCGCAGCGCGGGCCGCCGCGCGGTGCCGGAGAACTCCCGGCCCGGCGACCGGCACTGGGAGATCCGCCATCTGGGCTCGGCGGACGCGATCGCGGGCTACGCGGGCGCGGCCAGCGTCCTGACCGGTGAGTCCTTCCCGCTGTTCGTCTCGACGACCTCCTCCGGGTTCCGGGTGACGGCGTTCCGGCTCGGCTGGTACGGCGGGGACGGCGCCCGCCAGGTGTGGCAGTCGCGCTCGCTGACGGGTCACCGGCAGAACGCTCCCGGCTTCGCCGGCCCGACGAACACGGTGCAGACGGACTGGGATCCGGTGGTCGACGTGCCGACCGACGACTGGCCCGCGGGCTCCTACCTGCTCCGGCTCGATGCGGACTCCGGCGCGCAGCGGTACGTGCCGGTGACGGTCCGCTCCGCCACCACGGCGGGCGCCGTCGTGCTGAAGAACTGCGTCGCCACCTGGCAGGCCTACAACACCTGGGGCGGCTACGACCTGTACAAGGGCCCCGGCCAGTCCTACGCGTCCCGGTCGCTCGCGGTGAGCCTGGACCGGCCGTACGACCTGAACGGCGCGGACATGTTCCTCACCTACGAGCGGAACGTCGTCAAGCTGGCCGAGCACCTGGGCCTGCCGCTCGCCTACGTGACCGGCATGGACATCGCGGCCGACCCGCACCTGCTGGACGGGGCCAGCGCGCTGATCTCCCTCGGGCACGACGAGTACTGGACCCCGGGCGAGCGGGCGAACGTCACCGCAGCCAGGAACGCCGGGGTCAACCTGGCCTTCCTCGGGGCCAACGCGATGTTCCGGCGGATCAGGCTGGACGCGACCCGCCTCGGTAAGTCCCGGCTCGTCATCTGCTACAAGACCAGCTATACGCAGGACCCGCTGTACGGGGTAGACAACGCGCTGGTCACCAGCGACTTCCGCGAGCCGCCCGACCCCAACCCCGAGTCTTCGCTCATCGGCACGATCTACGAGGGCTACCCGGCGCAGGCCCCCTACGTGGTGGCCTCCCCGGGCAGCTGGGTCTTCGCCGGCACCGGGGTAACCGCGGGCAGCAGCTTCGCGAACCTGGTCGGCATCGAGTACGACCGGGTCAACCCGGCCTACCCGGTCCCGCGGCCGATCCAGGTCCTGTCCCACTCGCCCCTGGTCTGCCAGGGCAAGAGCAGCTTCGGTGACTCCGCCTACTACACGCACCCCGGGGGCGCCGGCGTCTTCAACTCGGGCACCATGCGCTGGGTGGAGGCGATCTACGGCGACCAGCCGCACGGCATCGGCGGGCGGACGCCCGGCTTCGTCACGTCGGTCACCACGAACGTGCTGCGCGCCTTTGCCGACGGCCCCGCCGCCGCCAAGTACCCCGCCCACGACAACCTCGACGCCATGCACGAGTACGTCGGCGACCCGATCGGCAACCCGGGGAATCTGCAGTAGCGGTCCAGGGCCCGGGGAGTCCTCGGGGTCCTCGGGGTTTAGGCGGTCAGGCCGGCGTCGACCGGCATGACGGCGCCGGTGAGGGCGCCGGCGTCCGGGCCGCACAGCCAGGCCACGGCGGCCGCGACGTCGGCGGGGTCCAGCAGCCTGCGGAGCAACGCCTGCGCGGCGAAGGACTCCTGGTCGGGCAGATCGTAGAGGGCGGCGCTGGCGGCCAGCATCGGGCCCCGGGTCGATCCGGGGCAGACGACGTTCGCCGTCACCCCGGTCCCGGCGAGGTCGGCGGCCAGCGCGCGGACGTAGCCGACCACCGCGCTCTTAGCCGCCGAGTAGGCCGCGAGCATGGGCATCGCGCGCAGCGCAGCCGCCGAGGAGACCGCTACGAACCGCCCGGCGCCCGCCTCGATCATCGCCGGCACGCAGGCGTCGGCCAGGTGCGTCACGCCGAACAGGTTCACCCTCATCATCAGGCCGAACGCGTCGTCAGGCACCGCCCAGGCCTGATCCCCCCTGATCACGCCGGCCGCGGCGACCACCGCGGCGGGCACCCGCCCGCCGAGCGCGTCCCGCACCTGGTCGCGCACCGAGCCATCCCCGACGTCGGCGATCAGCTCGTCGACGCCCTTAGCTCCGGCCGCGAAGCAGTACCGGCCGACCTCGGCTAGGTCCTTGGGCGCGGGCATGGGGTAGTCGGCCGGCGGCTGCGGCGCGCACGCGTCGACGAGCAGGAGCGACCACCCGTCGGCCGCGAGCTTCCTGGCGACCGCCGCCCCGATCCCGCGTGCCGCCCCGGTGATGACGGCCAGGCGCTCCGTCATCTCTAGGCCAGGCGTCCCGCGAACGCGGCGCCAAGCTGGCGCATCGCGGCGTCGAGCAGGGCTCCGAGGTCGGCGTCCTCGTCGTCCAGCCACTGCTCGTAGGCCGCGATGGCCACGCCGAGGACCGCGTGGGCGATGGCCTGGGGCGCGAGCGAGTCGGGCCGCAGCCCGGTGCGTTCGGCCGCGAACTCGGCGATCACCGCGCGCCAGGAAGCAAACCGTAGCGTGGAGTGGGCCAGCAGGGCGGGCACCCGGAGGATCAGCTCCATCCGGCGCCGGTGCCAGGGGACCTGGCTCGGCTCGACCCGGTTGAAGTCGACCAGCGCGACCCGAATGGCGTCCATCAGCGGCACGTCGCGCGGGCACTCCTTGAGCCGCGCCCGCATCCGCTCGAGCTCCACCTCGAACATGCCCCACGGCACGTCGTTCTTGGACGGGAAGTACCTGAAGAACGTCCGCCGCCCGATCCCCGCCGCCGCCGCGATCTCGTCCACCGTAGTCAGCTCGAACCCGTTCGCCGCGAACAGCTCAAACGCGACCTGTTCCAGCTCCCCCCGCGAGGTAACCCGCCGCCGCCCCGGCTGCCCGCTCACCGCGTCCTGCGCCCCGACCGCGACCACAAGTTCCGGAACCATCCCCGCCGCCACCTCATCACCGCCCCAGGGGAGTCCCACCGGCTTTCCGCTGCACATCCTACGTCCAACCTTGCCCAGTGGCACTCAGTGCCGTTACGATGGCACCCGGTGTCACTACCCCCCGGGAGGCCAAAAATGCCCGCGCCCACCCCCGTCGCCGACCCCGCCACCACCGACGAGCTCGCCCCCGCACCCGACCCCCTAGTGACCGACGAACTCCTAGTAGAAGAAGTCAGCATCGACGGCATGTGCGGCGTCTACTAACCCGGCCCCCGTGTCTGCGTCCGGCCTACCACCTTTCGACCTAGACCGCCCCTGGCGCCTCCACGCGCGTGCCGCCGTCCGCCCCGAGCCCTTCGGCGCCCTGCTCTACCACTTCAACACCAGATCCCTCTCCTTCCTAAAAACCCCCACCCTCCTCACCGTCCTAGAGAACCTCGCAAACCACGAGACAGCGCGTGCAGCGTGCCTAGCCGCGGGAGTCCCCGAACCCGACGTGCCCCTCTACCAGCGTGCTCTAGCCACCCTGGCCAGCTCCCAGATGATCATCCCGGCCGACCCGCCCGAGCCCCGGCGCACGGCCCAGCCGGTTTATCCGCCGGCGTTCGGCATAAGAGCCGGCGAAGAAACCGGCCCGGCCGGGAGCCGCCCCCGCCCTCTGACAGAACGATTCGAACAAGGACTCAACTCCCCAATCTGCCTAACCTGGGAACTCACCTACGCCTGCAACCTGGCATGCATTCACTGCCTCTCCAGCTCAGGCAGGAGAGACCCGCATGAGCTGACTACTGACGAGTGCCGGACTGTCATTGACACTTTGCAGCGGATGCAGGTGTTTTACGTCAACATCGGCGGCGGCGAGCCGACGGTACGCCCGGACTTCTGGGAGCTGCTGGACTACGCGACCGCCCACCAGGTCGGGGTGAAGTTCTCCACGAACGGGATCAAGCTCGACGCCGCCGCCGCTCGCCGACTGGCCGCCAGCGACTACGTCGACGTGCAGATCTCGCTGGACGGTGCCACGGAAGAGGTCAACGACGCCGTTCGCGGGCGCGGGTCATACCGGACGGCGAGGGCGGCGATGGCCTGCCTGGCGGCCGCCGGCTTCCGCGGCTTCAAGGTCTCCGTGGTCATGACCAGGCACAACATCGCCCAGCTCGACGCGTTCAAGGAGCTCGCCGACGAGCACGGCGCGCAGCTGCGGCTGACCAGGCTGCGGCCTTCGGGCCGTGGCGCGGACTCCTGGCCCGAACTGCACCCGACGAGCGCGCAGCAGCGCGAGCTCTACGACTGGCTGGTCGCGCACGGCGAGCAGGTGCTCACCGGCGATTCGTTCTTCCACCTTTCCCCGTATGGTTCTCCGCTCCCCGGGCTGAACATGTGCGGGGCCGGGCGCGTGGTCTGCCTGATCGACCCGGTCGGGGACGTGTATGCCTGCCCGTTCGCGATTCACCCGGACTTCCTGGCCGGCAATGTCCGGCACCCCGGCGGGTTCGAGTCGATCTGGCGGTCGTCACCGCTGTTCTCCGGGCTGCGCCAGCCGCAGACCGGGGGAGCCTGCCGCTCCTGCGGCTCTTACAGTTCGTGCCGCGGCGGCTGCATGGCGGCCAAGTTCTTCACCGGGCTGCCGCTGGACGGGCCCGACCCAGAGTGCGTGCGGGGCCACGGCGAGGCCGCGCTGGCCGCGGCCGGCCGGTCCGGTCCCGGTGCCGTGGCGCCGCCCCGGCCCGCGGGCGATCATTCTCACCGCCGGGTGCCGGTGACGATCGGGCGGCGCCCTCCCGTGCGCGGCTGTGACGAGGACCCCTTGGCCGGGTGGTCCCTTGGGCCCGGGCCCTGACGACGAGCTGGCCCCGGTCGGACTGCTCCTGCGGCCCGACCCCGGCTCGCGGCTCCTGGCGGGAGGGACGGTCCTGACCGGCGGTTCCCCGGTCCGGGTGCTGAGGCTCACGCAGCACGGGGCGCGGATGGTGTCCGGCTGGTGGTCAGGCACGTCGGTCCCGGATAATCCCAGGGCCAGGGCCCTGGCTCGCCGCCTGCTCGACACCGGCATCGCGCACCCGGTGCCGAACCCGGGATGGTCCGGCGGGTCCTGGGTTCTTGGCGACGTGACGGTCGTGGTTCCCGTTCGCGACCGGCAGGCCGAATTGGCCCGTTGCCTGGCCGGGCTGGCGCGGCTCCCGCGCGTAATCGTGGTGGACGACGGATCGGCCGACCCAGATGCGATCGCCCGGGTCGCGGCCGGGAGCGGCGCCCGGGTGCTGAGGCGGCCGGTGAACGGCGGACCCGGGGCGGCCAGGAATACCGGGCTGGCCGCGGCGCAGACCCCGCTCGTCGCGTTCCTCGACTCCGACTGCGTGCCAGGATCGGGCTGGCTAGACCGGCTGCTGCCGCACTTCGCGGACCCTGCCGTGGGGGCGGTGGCGCCGCGCATCGTCCCGGCCGAAGACGGGCGGACGTGGCTGGCGCGGTACGAGGGGGCAAGTTCCACCCTGGACATGGGCGCGCGCGCCAGCATCGTCAGGCCCGGGTCCCGGGTCCCTTACGTGCCGGGCGCGGCGCTGGTCGTGCGAAAGGCCGCGGCCGGGGCGGGCTTCGCCGAGGACATGCCGACCGGGGAAGACGTCGACTTCGTCTGGCGGCTGGCCGCGGCGGGCTGGCGGGTGCGCTACGAGCCGGATGCCGTCGTACCGCACCAGCACCGGGTGCGGCTCGGCGCCTGGTTCGCCAGGCGCAAGGACTACGGCACCTCGGCCGCGCCCCTGGAACTGCGCCATCCCGGCGCGGTACGCCCGCTCTACGTGTCCGGCTGGACCGCGCTGGCCTGGCTGGCCGCGGCATCCGGCCGCCCGGCGGAAGGGGTCGTGGTCACCGGGGCCGCCATCGCCTTGCTCGCACGGCGCCTGGCCCGCCTCACCGGCGAGCCTTGGCCAGGACCGGACCCCAAGACCGCCGGGACCGCCTGGCGGCTGGCGGCTCGCCTGGCCGGCGGCGGGACGCTTGCGGCGGGCAGGCCGCTGGGCAGCGCCATCTCGAGGACCTGGTGGCCTGTGGCCGCGCCGGCCGCGATCGCGGTGCGGCGGCTCCGGCTCCCGCTGGCCGCCCTGGTCCTGGTGCCGCCGTTGCTGGACTGGCTGGACCGGCGCCCGCCGCTCGATCCAGCGCGGTACGTCGCCGCCCGGCTGCTCGACGACATCGGGTACAGCCTGGGGGTCTGGCAGGGCTGCGCCCGGCACCGGACCATCCGGCCACTGCTGCCCGTGCTGACCACAGGACGACGGCCACTGCCCTGACCTGGGCTAAGACGGCTTAGGTCGGCATCTTCGGGTTGACGGTGCCTAAGCCATCTGGGGAGGCCGGATTTAAGGCCTTCGTCCGATGCGATGGCAAGGGCCTTACGGCGAACCTTGAAGGTGTGAGGACCGGACGAGGTTCTCAGGGGGCAAGGAGCCCCGGCGGGGCATGAGGAGCAGATGACATGAGTACGAGCATGGTTCCGGAGCTCAGATCGCTGTCGTTCTGGCGGGTCGTGGATGTCCCCTTCGAGACGTTCGTGGCCACCCTTGACAGCTGGCTGCGCACCAAGCACGGTGGCGAACTCCGGTTCGGCGGAAGCCAGTTCCTCGGGTCGATGGAGCACGATCGCGACTTGGGTACACGCCGGATCCAGGTCCGTCTGAACCGGGGACCATTGCAGCCGCCGCTGCGGATGCGACTGGATATCGACCGCTGGTCCTCGTCCTCCACCGCGCTGGAGCTCATCCCAGGCAGGCTCGTCCGGCCCACAGCAGATTATTTCCGGGCCGGTGGCCTCCTGCTTGACTCGCTGACCAGCTCTGTGTCCCAGCATTCGGAGCCGTGGGTCACGCCGTCACTGGCGTCTTGACCTCGATCTGGGCGGCCGGGGCCGAGTCGCCAGGCAATCACTTGGACAGGCCGCGGGTGAAATCGGCGGGGAGGATGACGTCGTCGGGGGAAAGGTCCTGAATGGAGGACCGGCCGAGCGCGAGCATCGTCGAGTCGATGCCGCTGCGCAGCACGTCGAAGACGTTCTTCACCCCGGCCGATCCGTTGGCGGCCAGGCCCCATAGGTAGGCGCGGCCGATCATTACCGCGCGGGCGCCGAGCGCGAGCGCCTTGACCACGTCGCTGCCCCGCCGGATCCCGCCGTCCAGCAGGACCTCGATCTGGCCGCCGACGGCCTCGGCGACTGCGGGTAGGGCCCGGATGGAGGCCGGGGTGCCGTCCAGGTTGTTGCCGCCGTGGTTGGAGACCGAGACGGCCG
This sequence comes from uncultured Actinomycetes bacterium, assembly GCA_963795795.1. Lineage (GTDB taxonomy): Bacteria > Actinomycetota > Actinomycetes > Streptosporangiales > Streptosporangiaceae > Palsa-504. The sequence goes on from CAWCJS010000027.1 coordinate 584,564, forward strand.
TGGCTCCGATGTCTACCGCCCGGCGTGCCTCATCGGTCCGCATAACCCCCTTGACCAGGAACGGCCCGTCCCACTGGGCCCGCAGCCATTCGATATCGGCCCAGGTGGGCGGCGGGGTTTGCATCCACTCGCCGTACACGCCCCAGAACGTGGGCGGCGGCCCGTCGGGGGCGGCCATGTTCGGCACGGTGAGGTCCGGCAGCCCGCCCGCCCTGAGCCACCGGCTGACGTAGTTCGGCCGCACGATGCCTTCCGGCGCGAAGCGCACGAGGGTGCGCAGGTCTAGCTTCTCGGGTATCGAAGGGCTGCCCCAGTCTCGCCCGGAGGAGAACGACCAGTCCAGGGTGACGATCAGGGCCTTGGCGCCGGCCTGCCTGGCCCGTTCGGCCCGCTGCAGGATGGCGTCCTTGCTGCCTGACCAGTAGATCTGGAAGAACAACTTCGGGTTGGCCGCCGCGACGTCCTCCACCGGCATGCTGGCGAACGAACTCAGGCCCACGGCCGTGCCCGCCTCGGCCGCCCCGCGCGCCACGCCTACCTCGCCCTCGGGGTGCACGGCTTGGACCCCGGTCGGCGATGCGATCACCGGCAGCGCGATCTCCTGCCCGAGGACCGACGTCGCCATCTGCCTGACCGCGGGCAGGTCGGCGACGTGCGGCGGGGTGAAGCGCAATTCGCTGAACGCCGCCACGTTATCCCGCAGCGTGATGCCCCGCTCGGCGCCTGCCACCAGCGACAGGTAGACGGACCTCGGCAGGTGCCGCCTGGCTCTCCTGCGGGCCTCCTCGACCGTCTCGAACCACTCGCGCGTGCTTGCCATCGGTCTCCCTCACCCAAGCCACCGCCCGACACTCATGCCCGCCAGAACGTGGGACGCTCTATTTTGGCACTCAGTGCTGTAATTATCCAGCCGGGACGGCCCGTAGTATCCACGATCGTGCCCTCAGCCGGCCGGCCGCCGGGGAACTACAGCGGTAAGCTCTTCCTCCGATGAGACGCAGCCTCACGGATCTGCTGCCGCGCCCGGTGATCGTGGCGCCGATGGCGGGCGGCCCCTCGACCGCCGAACTAGTCATCGCGGCCGCCCGCGCCGGAGCGCTGGGGTTCCTGGCCGCCGGGTACAAGACCGCCGACGCCATGACCGCCGAGATCGCCGTCGTCCGGGCCGCGACCGGGGAACCGTTCGGCGTGAACGTCTTCGTCCCGGGCGCGCCGTGCGGGGACCCGGCGGAACTCCGTAGGTACCTGGACTCGCTGAGCGCAGACGGGACCGTCGGGGACGCGGGCTGGGACGATGACCGCTTCGACGCCAAGATCGCGGCCCTGCTGGCCGACCCTCCGCCCGTGTGCGAGTACCAGTTCGGTCCGTAGATCAAGCTGTGCGGCCACGGCGGGCCCACTCGGTAAGGTCGCGGCGGTCGATGGCGGCGGCCATCAGCTCGGGGAACGCGTCGGGGGTGCAGGCGAAGGCGGGCACGCCGAGTTCGGCGAGGGCGGCGGCGTTGTCGTGGTCGTAACCGGGCGCGCCGTCGTCGGACAGCGCGAGCAGGGCGACCACCTGCGTGCCCGAGGCGGTCATGTCCGCGATCCGGCGCAGCATCTCCTCCCGGTTGCCCCCCTCGAACAGGTCGCTGACCAGGATGACGATCGTGCGGGCCGGACGGGTGATCAGCCGCTGGCAGTAGGCCAGGGCGCGGTTGATGTCGGTGCCGCCGCCGAGCTGGGTACCGAACAGCAGGTCCACCGGGTCGCTGAGCTGCTCGGTCAGGTCGACGACCGACGTGTCAAAGGCGACTACCGAAGTCCGCAGGGACCGGATCGACGCCAGCACCGCGCCGAACACCCCGCCGTACACCACCGAGGAGGCCATCGAGCCGCTCTGGTCCAGGCACAGGATGACGTCGCGCGCCACCGCCTGCTGCTTCCTGGCGTAGCCGACCAGCCGCTCGGGCACGACGGTCCGCTGCCTGGGCAGGTAGTTCCGCAGGTTGGCGCGGATGGTACGGTCCCAGTCGATGTCGGCCGGGCGCCGCGGCCTGCCGCTGCGGTTTGCCCGGTTCAGCGCGCCGGTGACCGCCGAACGAGTCCGCTGGGCCAGGCGACGCTCTAGGTCGGTGGTCACGGTGCGCACCACGGCGCGGGCCGACTCCCGGACCTGCTCGGGGAGGACCCGGCTCAGCGAAAGCAGGGTCCCGACTAGATGCACGTCGGGCTCGACCGCATCGAGCATCTCCGGCTCGAGCAGCAGCCGGGTCAGGCCAAGCCGTTCGATCGCATCCTTCTGCATCACCTGGACCACGCTGACCGGGAAGAACGTGCGGATGTCGCCGAGCCAGCGGGCGACCCGCGGGGCCGACGCGCCCAGACCCGCCTGGCGCTTGGAGGCGGACTCGGGGCTCGGGCTCTCATCGGAGTCATACAAGGCGCCAAGCGCGGCATCGATCCGCGCATCGTCGCCGGCCAGCTGCACCCCGGTGCCATCCGCGGCGCCCAGCACCAGCCGCCAGCGCCGCATCCGCTCATCGTGACCGGTACTCATGGCGCAGGCACCGAAGAAGCGCGCCGGCCCAGGATCGCGGCCACGGCCCGCACCGCGATGGCCGCCCTGTCCTCATCCAGGTCGTCATCCGCCGACGCGGCCACGACCGGCGCCCGGCCAGTCCCGTCCAGCCGGACCGCCTTGTCCCCGATGGCCCGCCGCTCGGGCGGCGCGAACTCGCCGAAGGTCCGCCGCAGCGGGGGCAGCACAGCGGCGAAGGCCTCGGCGCTCAGCCCGGCCAGCCAGCTGTCGGCCAGGCTGAGCAGCTTGTCATCGTGCAGAAGGAGCAGTCCGCTGCCGGCCAGGAACCCCTCGGCCCAGCCCGCCGCGGCGGCGGCAGGAGCGGCAGCGGACAGCTCGCGCGACATCCGGATCGCCGCGTCGTCCGTCGTGAGCTGTCCCCCGTCCAGCAACAGCCTGGTCAGGCGGCCCGAGATCAGCGGCGGACAGCGCGGGGCGATCCGCGCGAGCGTGTCCAGCCAGCGAGCCCGGCTTCCGGCGTCCGCGAGCAGGCCGACGGCCGAATGCACGGCGTCGATGCGGTCCCGAACGGCGCGTTCGGCCGTCTCATCCAGGGACGTCACCGCGGCGGGCAGCCCGGCGCAGATCCGGGTGATCATCTCGACGGCCACCTCGCCGAGCCGGCCGGGATCGGTGCCGCGTACGTCCCCGTAACGTGCGGCCCGGATCAGGGCGGGCAGAGCCGCCATCAAGTGCGTCACGTCGCCCTCCAGCGCGGCGCGGTCCCTGACCGCCGCGAGCGCGTCGGTCAGCACGTCGCCCAGGTCGGCGAGCAGGCAGCGCTCCACCAGGCGGGTCAGGTCCTCCAGGGCGGTGGCCTCGGCGGCCACGGCGCGGGCGCGCTGCGCAGCCGCGGCCGCGACCGTGCTGCCCCACATACTCGCCTCGATCAGGGCCAGGTCCAGCTCCGGCCGCCAGGTCAGCTGCCAGCTTTCGCGGAACGTCCCGATGTTCCTGGTCCGGCCCTGCTGGGGCATGCCCCACCGCACGCCGAGCAGGGTGAGCCGGTGCAGCAGGTGGCTGCGGGCCAGATCGCTCGGCTTACGCAGGTCCAGGTCGTAGTCCCGGGGCCCGGCCTCCGGTCGCAGCCGCAGGCTGCGCTGCTGATCCTGCAGGTCCCGCTGCAGCGGCATCATGGGCGTGGCGGCAGGCACCGCGCCGAGCCGCTCGCCGACCACCAGGCGCCGCTGGATGAATCCCACGAGTACGTCGCTGCCCTCGCAGAGCACGGCGCGGGCCGCCTCGGTGACCTCCTCCAGGCCCGCTAGCGGCCGCCCGCGCAGTGCGGCCAGCGCCTCGGCCAGCCGGACCGACTCGATCACATGCGCGGACGACGCGGGAACGCCCTCCTCACGCAGCACGGCGGCCGCCATGGCCAGCCATCGCTCGATCGGCTGCCCGGCCGATGAGAACAGGTGGTCATACCAGCCGGGGGATCTGATGCCCGGCTCCGTAACCCGAGGTGTAGGCGAGGCGCCCGTAGGTCCACGGGACCCAGGTGAGGGTGGCCTTTACCTTCGGCAGGCCGCGTAGCAGCCGGTCGTCGGCGGCCGCGGGCGGGAGATGCTGCAGCGCCGGGACGTGCCAGGCCCCGCAGACCACCGCGATCCGCTGGTAGCCGTCCTTGGCCGTCCGGCGGAGCACTTTCCGCATGTGCGCCTCGCGGACTCTGTCGCGGGGGTCCGGTTCATCCTGCGCCCGGAGTATCACCATGGCTTCGGCCAGGGCCGCGAAGACCGCGGGCGCGGGGACGTGCTCGACCACGTCCTCCCACCACCGCTCAGGATCGTCGTAGCCGGCGGCGGTGGCTAGCTCGCTGACCGGGTCGGTCCGCGGCGAGGCCCCGCGGTCGGTCATAGCCAGCTGGTACGCGGCCGGCAGATCGCAGAACCGAACCGGCAGGCCCGCGCCGAGCGCGTACATGATCGCCTGCCACTCCGGCGAGAACACCGCGAACGGCCAGAACGCCGCCGTCTTCGGTTCGCCGGGCACGTACCCCAGCAACGCCACCGGCGGCCGCATCTCCGGATCGTCCGCCAGCGTCACCAGCCCATCTGCCTCCGGCGGGCCCTCGATCAGCACCACGTCCGGCTCGAACTCGATCAGCGCCTCCCGCAACGACCGCGCCGACCCCGGCCCGTGATGCCGGATCCCGTACAGCCTCGGGCCGGTCACTACCCGGCCGCCTCGCGGCAGGCGCGGTAGAAGTCGTTCCAGTTGTCGCGCTCACGGACCACGGTCTCTAGGTACTCCTGCCACACGACCCGGTCGGACACGGGATCCTGGATGACCGCGCCCGTGATGCCGCCAGCTACGTCGGCGGGGCGGAGGACGCCGTCGCCGAAGTGCGCGGCCAGGGCCAGGCCGCTGGTGAGCACGGAGATCGCCTCGGCGGGGGACAGCGTGCCGCTCGGCGACTTGACCTTGGACCGGCCGTCTTCGGTGACGCCCTGGCGCAGCTCACGGAAGACCGTGACCACCCGCCGGATTTCCTCCGCACCGGGCTGGATTCCCGGGAGCCCGATGGAGCGGCCGAGCTGGGCGACCCGCCGGGTGACGATCTCCACCTCCTGCTCGGCTGATTCGGGCACCGGCAGCACGACCGTGTTGAACCGCCTGCGCAGCGCGCTGGACAGCTCGTTCACGCCGCGGTCACGGTCATTGGCGGTCGCGATGACGTTGAACCCCGGGACGGCCTGCAGCTCACCGCCCAGTTCTGGTATCGGCAGCATCTTCTCGGACAGAATGGTGATCAGCGCGTCCTGCACGTCCGAGGGCAGCCGGGTCAGCTCCTCAACCCGGGCAATCTGGCCTGCGGCCATGGCGCGCATGACGGGGCTGGGCACCATGGCGTCCCGGGACGGTCCCTCGGCGATCAGCCGGGCGTAATTCCAGCCGTACCTGATCGCTTCTTCAGCGGTCCCCGCCGTGCCCTGCACCATCAGCGTGGAATCGCCGGAAATGGCCGCGGCCAGGTGCTCGGACAGCCAGGTCTTCGCCGTACCCGGCACGCCGAGCAGGAGCAGGGCGCGGTCGGTGGCCAGCGTGGCGACGGCCACCTCGACCAGGCGGCGAGAGCCGACGTACTTCGGCGTGATCTCGGTGCCGTCGGCGGCCGTACCGCCCAGCAGGTACGTTGTCACGGCCCACGGCGACAGCCGCCAACCCGGCGGCCGGGGCCGGTCGTCGCCGACGGCCAGCGCGGCCAGCTCGGCCTGGTACTCCTGCTCAGCATGGGGACGCAGGACCGCGTTCGGATCAGCCGTCGCCGTGGTCATGGTCCAGCTCCTTCAGCATCTGGTAACGGAACTGCAGTGTCCTGATCGCGGGCCATAGAGCAGGTGGAGCTTCCGGACCGGGGCCGGGCAGGACATCAGGGGCGCCGAGCCGGGGATCGGCCCGCAGCATCAGCCGCGACAGCGCCGCGATCTCCGCAGCGGTGACCGGGGGACGAGCGCTGAGCGCCTGGCTGATGAGAACGGTGATCCACTCCCGGTCTCCCTGGGAGAGCGCCGCCCGGGACCAGCCGATGAACAGCAATGGGGCCCAGTCGCCGGCGGACATGGCGACGATCTGCGCCGCCGTCAGGCCGAACTCCTGCTGCCAGGCCTGGAGCGGGGTGCGGGCCACGATCTCGCCGATGAGGCGGGCCCGTTCGGCCTGCGAAGCCGCCGCGCCAGGGTCGGACATGATTCCGTACCGCCGCATCGCGGCCTCGGCTCCGGGCTGCGGGACGATCACCAGGCGGGGGCCGTGCTCACCGTGTTCCATCCGCAGCCAGCGGACGGCGTGCTCGGCCATCCGCCGGGAGAACGCGGATCCGGGCAGCGCGGCGAGCACATCGGCCGCCGTCTTACGCACCCCGGTCGTGCCGTCGTGGAGCGCGGCTTCCAGCAGCGGCTCATCAGCCGGGCTCAGGCCATCCGCCAGCACGCCCGCGAACATGACACGCTCGTCCGGGCCTGCCGCGGCCCAGCTGTCCGCGATCAGTTCGCGGGCCGCCCCAGGATCACGGGCACGCAGCGCGGCGAGGTAGGCCCGCCGCTGGCCGGTGCGGCCGAGCCGCCACGCGGTGTCTCCGGTTTCCACCAGCACGGATTCCCAGTCCGGGTTGAGAGAGGCCAGCCACCTGGCGCGCGGCCCGCCCGCGTCGGCGATCAGGCGCGGCAGGCTCGGATCCGCCGATCCGGCGCGGCGCGCCCGGTCAAGCAGGTCCGGGAGGAACTGAGGCGGCGGCCGCAGGCCGCGGGCCGCGGCGGCGGTGAGCCACTCGGTGAGCAGTTCGGGGTGCTCGCCGCTGAGCAGCCGCGCCAGCCGACGGCCAGCGGCCGGGCTCACCGTGGGCCGCGTGTCTGGCTCGCACACGGGTAGCGGCTCGGCGCGATCGGCCCGACGGCCCGCCCGGCGGGCGGCGGTCAGCAGCGCGGCCCGGTCAAGCAAGACGGCCGCGGAATCGCCCGTGTCGTCTACCACCGGGGGCAGGCCGGGGATACCGACCAGGGGAACCATCGTTCGTTCGGTGCCGATAAGACTCGCGGTGACCAGGTCATGCCATGCGCTCACAGCGGGACCACCATCCCGCCCTGATCCCAGGCGGTCAGTGGCCACAGGCCGCGCGGCGTCCACTCGCCGGCCAGCGTCAGCGGGTGGCCTCCGGACAGCGCGAGCAGAGGCCAGCAGTTGCCCGCGCCCGGGTGCAGCGGCACGGCATCACCGGCCGCGTCGTACAGGCAGGGCACCGGGGCGCGGGCCGGGGTGACGTCCAGCACGGCAGGCCAGGTGTCCAGCCAGGGGTCCTCGGCGAGCGCCGCGGCGTACCCGGCGAGCAGCCCGGCGACGGAGGCACCGGACGGCGGCCCGCCGGGGACGGTGTCGTGCCGGGCGGCGACCAGGGCGCGCAGCGGGCAGGCGCCTGGGTAGAAGGCCAGCTCAGCGTCGGTCTCGGTACCGACGGCGAGCGAGTCGTCTAGCGACTGGCCGGTCGCGGCGAAGCTGAGGATGAGTGCGGTCCGGCTGGTGCGCCGACCGCGCAGCCAGACGCGGCGGGTCCGGATCCGGTCCTGGTCCAGATCCCGCCTGGCCAGGACGTGCCAGTGATCCCGGACCGTCGTGGCGCCGGCCAGCACGTCGGCCTGGCGGACGGTGAATCCGACCCGCGATCGTACGCTGTCCCGGAGCGGCCGCGGCAGCGCGGCCTGTTCGCGGCAGGCGGTGGCTAGCAGCCGGAGCAGCGCGTACTCCTCCAGCAGCCTGCCGTCCCAGCCGGATCCGGAGTAGGGCACCGCGGCCAGGGCGCGGAGACGTTCGGCCAGGCCAGGAGCCTGCGCGTCGACCATGCGGGCGGCGATGTCGTCCCAGTGCCGGTAACCGGACCGCTGACTGGCCGCCAGACCCTGACGCACCTGATCGCAGAGCCAGCGGTCGAGTTCGGTCAGCCCGGTCGCGACCCGCGCCTCGCGCTGTTCGGCCCGGCGTAGTGCGGCCGCGGGATCGGCCGGGGGCTTCGGGTCCTTGGTGTCGCTGGCCTTGGCCGAGCGGGTCGCGAGCCAGGCCGAGGCCCATTCTGGCGGATCGGTGCACGGCGCGACAACGCCGTCGGACCATAGCAGCATGAGGGCGAGCGCGTGCTTGCACGGGAACTTCCGGCTCGGGCAGGAACACCGGTAGGCCGGGCCGGACAGATCGACGGCGGTGCGGTACGGCGTGGCGGCGCTGCCCTGGCACTCACCCCAGAGCGCACTCCCGGCCGCGACGCCCGTCAGCGGCCAGGACCGGCCGGACGCCAGGGGCTGCGCGGCCCGCAGCGACGGCGCGTCGGGCGCCAGCGCGAGCACCCGCGCGTGATCCCAGCGTTCGCCCACAGGGGCACCATATGCGCGCCGCCGACATTTACCTGGCGGTAGGGGCGGCGACCGGCATAAAGGGAGGCGGCGGGCAGTTGGCTACTAGCCGAAAAGGAGGCACGCCAGTGAAGGCAGTCCGGTTCGATGAGTACGGCGGGGTCGAGGTCCTGAAGGTCGTGGACGTGCCGCGTCCGGCACCGGGGGCGGGACAGGTCCTGGTCCAGGTCAAGGCGGCGGGAATCAACCCTGGCGAGGCCAAGATCCGCTCAGGCTCGCTGCACGCCCGCTGGCCCGCCACCTTTCCGTCCGGGCAGGGCAGCGATCTCGCCGGGATCATCGCCGATACCGGTCCGGGCGTGACCCGCGTTTCGGTCGGCGACGAGGTCATCGGCTGGACCGACAACCGGGCCAGCCAGGCCGAGTACGTCGTGGTCGACGAGCAGCACCTGACCGCCAAGCCGACCGGCGTGCCCTGGGATGTCGCCGGGGCACTGTTCGTGGCCGGGGCCACCGCCTACGCGACCGTCCGGGCCGTGGACCTGACCGAGGGCGACACGGTGGTGGTCTCCGGGGCCGCCGGCGGGGTCGGCTCGCTGGCCGTCCAGCTGGCCCGGCGCGCCGGCGCCGCTGTGATCGGGCTGGCCAGCGAGGCCCACCATCAGTGGCTGGCCGGGCACGGCGTCATCGCGGTGACCTACGGCGACGGGGTGGCCGACCGGATCCGGCAGGCCGCGGGCACGGTAGACGCATTCATCGACACGTTCGGCGCGGGGTATGTGGAGCTGGCCATCGAGCTCGGCATCGAGCCGTCCCGCATCGACACGATCGCCGACTTCGAGGCCGTCGCGCGGTACGGGGTCAAGGCCGACGGCAACGCGGCCGGGGCCCGCGCGAGCGTCCTCGCCGAGCTCGCGGGCCTGATCGCAGCAGGCGAGCTGGAGGTACCGATCGCCGCGACGTTCCCGCTCGACCGGGTCCAGGACGCCTACCGGCGGCTCGCTGAGGGCCACATCCTGGGCAAGATCGTCCTGATGCCTTAAGCGGCGGCGTGAGCGTACTGTCAGGGTGTGGGCGAGATGCTGCCGTTGTTCCCGCTCGGCGCGGTGCTCTATCCCGGCATGCTCTTGCCGCTACACATCTTCGAGGAACGCTACCGGCAGCTCGTCCGGGATCTGCTCGAGCGACCGGAGCCTCGGCGGTTCGGCGTGATCGCGATCCGCAAGGGCCGGGAGACCGGCGTGGAGGGGGTGCAGTCGCTCTACGAGATCGGCTGCATCGCGACCTTGCGCCGGGTGGAGCAGTACCCCGACGGGCGGTTCGACATCGTAACCGTCGGCACCAGCCGGTTCCGGCTCCTGGCGCTCGACCAGAGCCTGGCGTACCTGCAGGGCGAGGTCGAGCCCCTGGCCGACGATGCCGTCGACCCCGACTCCGCGGCGCCCCTGGTCCGCGCCGTCCAGGTGGCCTTCCATACCTACGTGGACGCGCTCACCGAAGGAGGTGGCGCCGTCGTGAAGGTTGACGACCTCCCCGGCGAGCCGACCCTGCTGTCGTTCCTTATCGCCGCGGCCATGGTCATCGACCTGCCAGAACGCCAGAGCCTGCTGGCCGAGCCCGACGCCGTGCGCAGGCTGAGCGCGCAGCGGTCCCTGCTGGCGCGCGAGACCGCGGTGCTGAAGGCCACCACGTCGCGCCCGGCTCCGGACCTGCGTCACACACCGCAGAGCCCCAACTGACCGCCCCGCCCGCGCGGTGGGCCACCGCGATAGAACCCGAACCGTCCGCCCGGCCCGCACGGTGGGCTACCGCGATAGAATGGACCCAAACCGTCCGCCCGGCCCGCACGGTGGGCCTCCGCGATCACGGGTAGGGGATAGGACATGGCAGAACCAGGAACCGAACCGAGCGAGATCTCGCTGCGCGCCGCCGAGGTCGCCGCCGACATCAGCGAGGCCGAGCGCCCACAGGACCGGCGCAGGCTAGTCGGGGCGTTCGCCAAGGCCGCGCGTTCGGGCGCCCAGGTGGCCGGCCGCGGCACGCGGGCCGCGCGGCGCAGGGTGCGGGCGGCCGGGGGCGGCACCCGCTCGGGCACCGCCTGGCTGGCGGCGCAGGTGACCGCGATGGCCCCGCGGCTGCGCGTGCGGGACCAGGCGGCGCTGCGAGCGCAGTTCGGCGACAAATCCGCCGAGGACATCGCGGACGCACTCGTGGAGGGCGCGGCTCGCGCGGCGGCTACGGCCGGGGGAGTCGCCGGCGTCTGGGCCGCGCTGCCGGTGCTGCCTGCCTTCCCGGCCGAGGTGGCGGCGGAGACCCTGGTCCTGGTGGGGATCGAGATCAAGCTCGTCGCCGAGCTGCACGAGGCCTACGGCATGCCCGCCGAGGGAAACCTCGCGGAACGGATGAGCGCGTACGTCGCGTCCTGGGCACACCGCCGGGGCGTGTTCATGATTCCCGGCGGCGTGGTCCTCGTCGCGGGGTCCCCGCTAGCGCGGCTCCTGCGGCGGCGGCTGGCGGCCCGCGCGGGCCGCAGCGCGCTCTCGCTGGGCCCGCTGCTGACCGGTGCGGCGGTCGGCGCATTCCTCAACGGCCGCGAGACCCGCAGGCTCGGCCAGGACATCCGCCGCGACCTGCGCCACCGCGTCCTCACCGGCTCCTTAGCGCCTGCCTTCACCTGCCGGTAGCTTCAGCGATTCGAGCCAGACGACGCGCCCGCCGTTTCTTAGGACCGGCCGGCGACGTTCTGCAGCCGCAGCTCGCCGTGAGCGACGAGCCTGCCCGACTCGTCGGTGATATCGACGCGCCACAACTGCTGAGTGCGGCCCTGGCTGAGCGCGGTCGCCTCCACGTCCACCCGCCCGCTGGTCACCGATCGCAAGAAATGCGTGGTGTTGGTCAGCCCGACGGCGACCTGACCCTGATCGCGCACGGCGGTGCTGGCCCCGACGCTGGCCGCGCTCTCGACCGCGGTCGTGTAGACGCCGCCGTGCACGATGCCCCACGGGGTGTGGTGTTCGGGGCCGAGGAGTACGTGCCCGGTGACGCGGGTCGCGGTGATCTCGTCGAAGATCAGGCCCGCCGCGCGGAGGAAGGCGCCAGCGTCATCCAGGGAAGCGGCGTCCAGGCTCGGCGTGGCCCGAACCGTGCCGGTGCCGCCCTCAGCGCCCATCGCCGTTCGCCTCCCGGGCCGGCCCGTTCCCTGGCGCCTGCCGGGTCTCGATGACGAGGCAGGTCGTGGTGGCGTGCGCGTACAAGGTCCCGTCGGGCCCGGTGATCTGGCCCGAGGCGGTGGCGACCCGCCGACCGGAGCTGATCACCTGCCCGGTGGCCAGCACCCTCGGCGTGTCCACGGTGAGCGGCTTCACCAGGTTCACCTTGAGCTCCAGGGTGGTGTACGCCTGGCCCGGGCCCAGCTGGGAGTGCACGGCACAAGCCATCGCCGAGTCGAGCAGCGTACAGAAGACGCCCCCGTGGACCGACCCGATCGGGTTGTACAGGTGCTCGCCGACGTCGAGCGAGAAGGTGACCCGGCCGGGTTCTACCTGGACAATGCCTAGTCCGAGCAACGCGGCGATCGGCGGGGCCGGGATGCGCCCCGCCGCGATCCCGCGCAGGTAATCCAGGCCGGTCATCTCCAGGGCCAGCGCCGCGCCCACGGCCGGATCCTCCCAGGTGACTTCGCGGCGGCGGTCAGACGCCGTGGGGGACCCGTGGCCGACGGCGTTCCGCTCCATGTCCGTGCTCACCGGGCGGCCGTACGCTGCGAAAGTTTTCTCATGAAACTGAGTCTAAAGATAGTGCGTTCTATTACGCAACCCACTATGCTGAAGTCGTGCAACGGACGAGTTTCGAGGACATGCGGTGCTCGGTCGCGCAGTGCCTCGACGTCGTAGGGGAGTGGTGGAGCCTGCTGATCGTCAGGGACGCCTTCCTCGGCGTGACCCGGTTCGACGACTTCCAGGCTCGCCTGGGCATCTCCAGGAACATCCTGACCCAGCGCCTGAACCGCCTCGTCGAGCACGGGGTGCTTAAGCGGGTGGCCTACCAGGACCATCCGCCCCGGTCGGAGTACCGGCTCACGGACAAGGGCCGCGACCTGTGGGCCGTGGTAACGGCCATGCGCCAGTGGGGCGACCGGTGGGCTGCCCCGGACGGCCCGCCCCTGCAGACCAGGCACACCGCCTGCGGCCACGTCACGTTGGCCGTGCCGACCTGCTCGCACTGCGGCGAGCCGCTCGATGCGCGCGCGGTCACCGCGGTACCGGGACCCGGCGCCGCCGAAGGCGACTTCGAGCGGACCCGCCTGGCTGCCATGCCGTAGGGTCGCGAACCCGCTACCCTCGGCCTCATGGATGAGAGGCTGTCGCTGGCGGAGTGGATGGTCCTCGCTCTGCTGCGCGAGCAGCCCGCCCACGGCTTCGCCATAGCGCAGCTCACCGCGCCGGACGGCGAACTCGGTCGCATCTGGCGTATCCCCAGGCCGGTGGTCTACCGGTCGATCGGCCGACTCGTCGAGGCCGGCGTCATCACGCCCGAGTCAGTCGAGCCGGGCCTGGGCCCCCAGCGCACCATCTACGCCGTGACCACGCAGGGCCGCCAGGAAGTCGAGAACTGGCTGGGTACGCCGGTGGAGCACGTCAGGGACATCCGGTCGCACCTGCTGATCAAGCTGGCCCTGCTGTACCGGGCCGGCTGGGATCCGGCCGACCTGCTTCAGCGCCAGAGAGCCGTGCTGGAGCCGATCGCCCAGGCCATCGAAGCCCAGCGAGCCGAGCTGGAGGGCTTCGACGCCGTGCTGCTGGCGTGGCGCCGGGCCACCGCCGCCGCCGCGCTCGGCTTTCTCGACGACGTCACCCCGAAGGCCGCCGAACGTCCCGGAACCCGGGCCAGCCGATCCTGACGCTTACGCCTGGCTTGGCGCCTTCGCGCGCAGGATCCGCATGAACTCGCGCATCCAGGCCGGGTGGTCAGGCCAGGCGCGCGCCGAGACCATCTGGCCGTCGATCACCGCCGCGCTGTCGACGAACTCCGCGCCCGCGGCCGCCACGTCGGGGGCCAGCGCCGGGTAGGCGGCGGTGCGCCGGCCGGTCAGCGTCCCGGCGGCGGCGAGCACCTGCGGTGCGTGACATAGCTGCGCGACCGGCTGGTCGGACTCCATGAAGTGACGGACGATCCGCTGGACGTCCGGATCGTTCCTGATGTACTCGGGCGCGCGGCCGCCGGGAATCACGAGGGCGACGTATTCGGCCGGGTTGACATCGGCGAAGGCCACGTCCGCCGGCCACGTGTACCCGAGCTTCTCGGTGTAGGTGTCGAAGCCGTCGACGAAGTCGTGGACCACGAACTGGAGCTTCTTCGCCGTGGGCGCGGCGATGTCGACCTCGTAACCCTCCTCGAGCAGGCGCTGGTAGGGGTACATGACCTCCAGTCATTCCGCCGCGTCTCCCGTGATGATCAGGACCTTCGGCATGACAAGCCTCCTCCGAAACGAGATCGTTCCTGGCCCGGAGAGCAGGCCGCGCAGGGCCATGCCCTCCGCCCTGCCCCTTGTGCGGGCTCCCGGCATTGTTGTCTCATTGTGACTATTACGACTGAAGTCTCATCGTGACTACCACAGTTCAAAGGAGATGACCACCCCTCATGACCGTCACCGTTGACAGTCGCGTCGAAGAGTTCACCAGCGCCCCGCGCAAGCTCTTCATCGACGGCCAGTGGACCGAGGCCGCGTCCGGGAGGACGTTCGAGACCCCCAATCCGGCCACCGGCGAGACCCTGGCCAACGTCGCCGAGGGCGACGCCGAAGACATCAACCGGGCCGTCCGGGCCGCGCGCCGGGCGTTCGACAGCGGACCGTGGGGCCGGATGACCCCATCCGAGCGCGGCAGGCTCATCTGGCGGATCGGCGACCTCATCCTCGAGCACGCCGAAGAACTCGCCCAGCTCGAGTCGCTGGACAACGGCAAGCCGGTCGGCGTAGCGCTCGCCGCCGACGTACCGCTCGCCGCCGACCTCTTCCACTACATGGCGGGCTGGGCGACCAAGATCGAGGGCAACACGATCGACATCTCGGTGCCCTACATGCCGGGCGCCAACTTCCACTCCTACACGCTGCGCGAGCCGCTCGGCGTGGTCGGCCAGATCATCCCGTGGAACTTCCCGCTGCTGATGGCAGCGTGGAAGCTCGGCCCGGCGCTGACGACGGGCAACTGCGTCGTGCTCAAGCCGGCCGAGCAAACCCCGCTGACTGCCCTCCTCCTGGCCCAGCTGATCGCCGAGGCGGGCATTCCCGACGGCGTGGTGAACGTGGTCACCGGCTTCGGCGAGACCGCGGGCGCGGCGCTGGCCGCTCACGACGACGTCGACAAGGTCGCCTTCACCGGCTCTACCGAGGTCGGCAAGCTGATCGTGCAAGCCGCCGCGGGGAACCTCAAGAAGGTCACCCTCGAGCTCGGTGGCAAGAGCCCGAACATCGTCTTCGACGACGCCGAGGCGGGCGCGGTCGAGGGCGCGGCCAACGCGATCTTCTTCAACCACGGGCAATGCTGCGTCGCCGGCTCCCGCCTGTTCGTCCAGCAGGACCGGTTCGACGAGGTCGTCAACGGCGTCGCGGAGATCGCCAAGGGCATCAAGCTCGGCGCCGGCATGGAATCCGGAACGCAGATGGGCCCGCTGGTCTCCGAGGAGCAGCTGCGCCGGGTCACCGGTTTCCTCGACTCGGGCGTGGAGGACGGCGCCACCACCATTACCGGCGGCGGCCGCCATGGTGACCGCGGCTACTTCGTCGAGCCCACCGTCATCGTCAACGCCCGCCCGGATATGGCCATCGTCCGTGAGGAGATCTTCGGCCCGGTCGTGGTCGCCGCCCCGTTCAGCGACCTGGACGAGATCGCCCGTGAGGCCAATAACACCAGCTACGGCCTCGGGGCCGGGATCTGGACCAGAGACATCTCCAAGGCTCACGCCCTGGCCAAGAAGCTCCGCGCCGGCACGGTGTGGATTAACTGCTACAACGTCTTCGACGCCTCCCTGCCGTTCGGCGGCTACAAGCAGTCCGGCTGGGGCCGCGAGATGGGCCACGAGGTCCTCGAGGCCTACACTGAGGTCAAGGCCGTCACCACGCAGCTGTAATCAGGTCTAGAGCGGGGGCCGGCTGTGTCAGCCGACCCCAGCTAGACGTTCGCGTCGGGGACCCTAAAGCTAATAGGTTTACCCGCAACCTAGTGCCGCGTCAGGGAACGTTCGCCCCGTCCCGACTTCGTCGCCCCTCTCCGGGATCGTTGCATACCGGGCACCCTCGACCGTCGACCAACCACCCAGACGCTAGAGAGGTACCGGCCCTCATGCGTCGAGAAACTCGCGCACGGCGCGCTTGGACCGGAGCACGTACATCGCCACATGCTTTCCGCGCTGCGACAGGATCTTCAGCTCTCTTTCGCGCTCACAGCGGCGGACTCGCCAGATGCGCCAAACCAGGCACCATTCATCGCGGAGCCGGCGCAAACGGGACTCGTCACAGCCGTTTGGCAGCTCGAAGTCAACCGGGCGCGTTCGAATCCCGCGCACGAGCGCGCGCCATGCGCAGATCCACCACCGTATGTCGAGGTACACGACCGTATCTGCTCGCCCGAGTCGAAGATCGAGCGTGGCGTGGTAGTTGCCGTCCGCGATCCAGTCGTCGCCGGCGAGCAGTCCCTTCTGCTTCTCGCGCCACTCGGCCTCGGTCGGCCTCGCCCAACCCGGCATCCAGAAGTGGACGTCGAGAACAATGATGGGGAGGCCGGTCTTCACCGAAAGCGCTCGCGAGAACGTGCTCTTCCCTGCCCCGGCCATGCCGGTCACCACGATGCGGCGTCCGACGGAGATCGCTCGTGGGATGTCGCTCATTCAGACCAAGGGTCCCTGAAGCAGCTATCCGACACCAGCTCATAATGCCGGATGGCGGGGCTCTCGGTTGGGGGCCACGGCAAGTACCCGAGGTGGCGATGATCCCGCGCTACGGGCTGTCGACCTGAGCGGGCAAACGTTGCCTGATACGGCACTAGACTCCGGCCAAGATCCGTCGGTAACGCAGCAAAGGGATCTACGGACCGAGGCTCAGGCAACGATTCAGGGGCCGAGAATGGCTGCGCGAGTCCCAATCAGCGAGGTGATGATTCGCCTGATCGCCTGAGCTGATTAGTGTTACTGCGTGGACGCCAGCCGGTACGCTCACGATCTGCGGCCTGGGTACATCGCCCTAGATATGACGGTCCTGTCAGCCCTTCTCGACGCGCCGACCTTGTTACTTGACCGTAGCCCGCCTGGCGTATGGTATGACTGGCAAATGCCATGGGCCAGATCCCCGGGCTATCGCTAGCGAAACATGCGCAAAGGACAGAGCCATGCCTGTCGGCCGACACGCCAGAGGGCTCGTGCTCTGCCCCAGCTGCAACCTGCAGCCGAGCCCGTGACAAGGAACGACAGTCGTGGCAGGTACGAGTCCACCGGTGCGGCAGCGCGAGCTCGGCAAGAGGCTCCGCGAGCTTCGCAACCAGCACGGCTTCACTGTCGAATACGTGGCCGAGCAGCTTCTCTGTTCCGCCACGAAGATCAGCCGGCTGGAGACCGGGGCTCGTCGCCCTAGCCTGCGAGACGTCCGTGACTTGTGCGGGCTTTACGACGTTGACGCCGCTACCTCGGCTGAGTTCATGGAGCTTGCCCGAGCCACGCGCGAAGCAGTCTGGTGGACTCAGTATGAGGATCTCAACCTGGATCCTTATCTTGGGCTGGAGCAAGATGCCGTAGTTATCACAAGCTACACAATGTATTACGTACCTGCCCTACTCCAGACGGAAGAGTATGCCCGGGCTGTCATCAAGGCAATAGCTCCCAAAATGGACCCAGACGTATACAAGGAACGCGTCGAGGCTCGCATGCGCCGCCAGGAGCGAGTGCTTGAGAAAGAGAACCGGCCGCGCTATCGCGTCCTGCTCGACGAGGGGGTCCTCAGGCGGCGGGTAGGTGGGGCGCAGACCATGTCGGCCCAGCTGGACAAGATCCTTGCGATCGAGTACCAGGGCAAGGTGACCGTCCAGGTTGTGCCTTTCGACATAGGAGCGCACGCCGCACAGGACAGCAATTTCATACTCTTCGAATTTAGCGAGGACACCGGCCTATCCCCGGTAGTTTTCGTCGAGGGCCTGCGGGGGAACCAGTACCTCCACAAACCAGCCGATATCGTGCGTTACAGGGAGGCTATCGAGTACCTGCGCGACTCGGCTCTTAGCCCTAGAGCTTCGGTCCAGCTAGTGACCGAAATACAAAAAAGCTACGCCGACGGCAATTTGCCGTCGGCGTAGCTCCATTAGAGATAAAGGAGCGGCGAGATAATATGGCCATGTATCCATCAGCCCCGGAGGACCTGAAATGGCGGGTCTCACGCACATGCGACGGCGGCGCGTGCGTGCGCGTGGCGCGTGATGGTGATTCAGTCGTGTTCGGCAACACCACCCAGCCCAGCGGTCCTGTTTATGCCTATACGCGGGCTGAATGGAAGGAATTTCTGGCCGGCGTCAAGCTCGGCGACTTCGACGACATCGCCTAGCTTTCCCGGGACAGCGCGAGTGTGGGGGCAGCGTCGCCGACCCCCACACTCGTATCCTTAGGGGACGTGAGTCACTCTTGCCACATCCAGCGCGTAAGCGCTCCTCGCGGTTGACACAGGTCTATACCACATGTTCCCCTCAGAGAGGGACAGGTTCAAAGTCAACCGGTGCCGTTGGGGGAGTACATGACTGACGGATCAATGAGTGAACTCGTATGGCAGCGCCCCGTATCGTGCGAAGGCGGTGCATGTGTCGAAGTCGCGGCAACTGGTGATGCTGTCCTGCTCCGTAGCTCTTCGAGTCCTGACGCCGTGCCAGTCACCTGAACCGCGACGAGTGGCGCGTGTTCCTCGCCGGGGCGAAGGACGGGGCCTTCGATCACGTGTAAGCGAGCGCGCCATAACCCCGAAGACGGGCTCCCATCTGGCCTGCGCCTTCCACAGGAGCATCAGGCAGGGCGCTCCCGTCCGGTCCGAAGTACGGCGGGTCGAGGACCGTGACGTTGAACTCGCCGTCGGCGGCTGACGGCTTGTCGGCCAGGCGGCACGTGATGGCCGACTCGCCGACCCGCAGGTCGGCTTCCCAGCCGGCTCCGGCGGGACGACAGGCCGTGATCACGCCGGCCAGCACGAGGCCCCGGTCGCCGAACGCACCCGCGATCACCCGCTCGGGATGAACCCCGGCCTGGGTGTCCCCGACCGGAACGAACCCGAGGTAGCCGATTAGCTCGGCCACCCTCCGGGAGGCGGGCCGCAGCACGACGTCGTTCGGCGCGCCAACCTGGAGCAGCTCGCCGTGGTCGAGCACGGCCAGCCGGTCGGCGAAGGCCTGGGCGTCGCCGAGCTCGTGGGTGACGAGCATGGCGGGCACCCCTCGCTCGGCCACCAGCGTGCTCACCAGGTCGGTGAGTGTCCGCCGCAGGCTTGCGTCCAGGCCGGTATAGGGCTCATCGAGCAGCAGCACGTCGCAGTGGGCCAGGAGCAGGCGGCCGAGGGCCACCCGGTGCGCCTGCCCGCCGGACAGCCGGGCAGGCATCGCGGACAGCAGGTCACCGATCCCGAGCACGGATGCCAGCGAGGACATCTCGTTCCCTGAGCGGGGCACGGAGGGCGCGTAACGCAGGTTGTCCCGGACCGACAGGTGCGGGAACAGCCCCGGGTTCTGGCGCAGCAACCCGACCCGCCGCTGCCAGGACGGTACCGCGCGTACCGGGGGATCGGTGGAGGTGAGCACCCGGTCGTTGACCGAGATAAGGCCGCGTCGCGGCTGGACCAGCCCGGCGATGGTCTCGAGCAGCGTCGTCTTGCCCGCACCGGACGGCCCGAAGAGGGCTAGCCGTTCACCGGGCGCCACCTGCAGCGCGGCCCGCACGGTGAACTCCCGCCGGTCAACCTCGACGTCGGCGTGCAGCACGGGCGCTCCAGATGTAGGCGGCGAGCGGCAACGGTAGCGCGACCACGAGCAGGACCAGGGCATACGGCAGCGCGGAGGGCAACCCGGTCTCCTGCAGCGTCGTATAGATCTCCAACGGTATCCCGTAGGGGTGGTAGGCGATGATGATGACCGCCCCGAACGCGCCCATGGCCCGCGCCCAGGCGATGGCCAGCGACATGGCCAGGCCGGGCGCGGCCAGCGGCAGCGTCACCCGGCGGAACACCCGTCGCGGCCGGTCGCCGAGCAGGCCAGCCTGCTCCTCGAGGCGCGGCTCGACACTGGCGAAGGCCGCCTGCGCGCCGAGCACGTAGTAAGGCGCCGACTCGTAGACCTCCGCGATGACTAGGGCCAGGAACGTGTTGGTCGCGTTCTGGTGCAGGTCAGAGAGGATCTCGCCAATCGGCGTGTACGGGCCGACCATGAAGACCAGCAGCAGGCCGATGACCAGC
This sequence comes from uncultured Actinomycetes bacterium, assembly GCA_963795795.1. Classification (GTDB taxonomy): domain Bacteria; phylum Actinomycetota; class Actinomycetes; order Streptosporangiales; family Streptosporangiaceae; genus Palsa-504. Next base: position 604,431 of record CAWCJS010000027.1, read on the forward strand.
GGCGGTAGCAGCAGGCTGCACAGCAGGCCCGCTTCCCACACGCGCGGGAACGGCAGCTTGCCGCGGGCGAGCATCCAGGACAGAGGCGTGCAGATAAGGGCCAGCACGCCCAGCGTGACGAGCCCGGATTCAAGCGAGGTCACGACCGGCTGGAGCGCTCCCGGCTGCGTTAGCGCGCTCGCGATCGCGCTGCCCGAGATGTGGTCGAGCAGGACAATCACGGGGCCGAGCAGGGCCACCCAGATCACGCCCGCCCCGACGACCGACACTATCGCCGATGCCGAGCCGATCCGGAGCGGGGCCCTCCCGATCCGCTCGAGCCCCGGCGGTCGGCGTCGTCCGGGAGGAGGGGAATCCCCCCGGACAACGCCGCCGGCGGCAGCGGCGGGGCTAGATGCCCAGTGCACTCAAGATCTGCGATGGCACCGCGGTCACGACTCCTGTCAGCGTCGGGGTCAGGATGGTGAAGCCGCCATTCCTGTACTCGGCCAGTCCTGCAGCCGACAGCGTATACCTGACGAACGCGATTCCGGCCGCAGTCGGCTTGCCGATGATCGTGATGTCGATGACCTGCGGCGACCCGTGCTTGACCACGCCGCCCGCGATCTTCACCGAAGCCGTGTGGTAGAGCGCCGCGTCCGAGAAGTCGCCCAGGTTGATCTGGGTCGGCAGCTTGATGTAGTCCAGGTGCAGCTCGATCGCCTGGGTGACGAAGGCACTGGCCGCGTCCAGCTGGCCAGACTGCAGAATCGAGTCAAGCCCGGACTCGGAATAGATCTCGGAGGAGTTGGCCGTGCCGTAGTTCGAGGTGCCCAGGATCTTGGCCACCGTGTTCGAAGGCAGGTGGTAGTAGGCCTGGGCGAGCTCCAGCATTTCGATGAAGTCGCGGCCCTGGGGGTCGATGTTGGGATCGGTCCTGCCGAGCCTCAGACCCGGGGTCTCCAGCAGCTTGAACAGACCCGATAGCGGCAGCTTGCCGGCCGCGTAGGCCTTGAACTTGCTGGCGTACCTGCTGTGCGGGTTGTAGGCGATGACCATCGAGGTGCCCGCGTACTGGATGTACCACTGGGTGAACTTGTTTTCCAGCGGCGTGATGTTGTCTCCGCCGACGCTCTCGAACACGTTCGGGTGGATCTCGCCGGCGGCGATGTCGGCCTCGATGGCACCGGAGGGCATACCGAACCCCGAGAACTTGTAGCCGTCGGCCGCCGTGAAGGCCGGGCTGACGACCTTCTCATTGAGGAACGTAAGGGAGGCCGCGTAGGCCACGTTGACCGTGCCCGTCGGCTTCGCGTAGGCCGCGCTCGCCGGGGTCGACGTGAGAGCTGCGCCGGCCAGGCTGGCGCATACCGTGAAAAGCAGGGCGACGAAGCGCACTCTATTCTTCGCTAGGACAGAGGTCATTCCCAGAACATAGCTACTGACGGTTGCACCACGCAAGAAGCAAAGACATCCAGTCCCGCGACGGACAGCGTGTTCCTGACGGACGCGAGACATATTGCCCTGTAAGGCTGGGCGCTATTGTCGTATGGCGCTTCACGCAGCGTGATACTCACTTGGCAGGTTCGGCCCCCTCGGGCATTGTTGACCGGGTGAGCACCCCCGATGTACCGATCCCGCCCGCCCCGGACGACCTGCGCGGGCTGGCGCGCGGTCTGCACCAGGTGGTCGATCTCGCGGAACGGATGCTGAGCGACGAGGCCGGCCCCTCCGCGGTGGGCCGGCGCATCATGGCCCACCTCGACTGCGAGCTGGCCGACGTGATCCCGGTGACCGAGCGCTTCCCGCTCTGGGAGCACGTGAACGTACAGCGCGGAGTCGACGCCTACCTGGCCGCGCACGGCGGCGGCGAGGGATGGATCGGCCTGTCGGGCGGTTTCCACCGGCCGCACGAGAACATGCTCTCGCTCGTCAATTCCGCCTCGGCGACCCAGCTCAGCGCCGCCAATTACGGGACCGCCCCGGTCGGGCCTGACGAAAACACCGAGGTCGTCGTGCTCGGCCTGATTCTGACGACCGCACCCGACGGAACGCCGGTGGTGATCGGGATCCGTGCCGAGCAGGATTTCAGCCCGGTCTACACCGGCCTCGAGCTCCTGGCGGCCGACCGCACGGCGGCTATCGCGACCCGCGAGGAGATCGACGGGCTAATCCGTGCGCACAACGTGTTCCGCGGTCAGGTACTCAGCTTCAGCGAGAGCGAGCACTACGGCAACGAACTCGTCTCGTTCCTGCCCCGCCCGGCGGTCTCGGCCGAGGACGTGATCCTCCCCGACGGCGTCCTGGCGATCATCGAGGGGCACGTCGTCGGCGTGGCCGACTGGTCGCATGACCTGCTGAGCGCAGGCCAGCACCTCAAGCGCGGCCTGCTGTTGTACGGGCCGCCGGGGACCGGCAAGACGCACACGGTGCGCTACCTGATGAGACGGCAGGCCGACAGCACCGTCATCCTGCTCACCGGCACGTCGATCCGGTTCATCGACCGGGCCGCCGCCCTCGCCCGCCGCCTGCAGCCGTCCATCGTGGTCCTAGAGGACGTCGATCTCGTCGGCATGGACCGGGACTTCACGCCGGACAGCAACCCGCTCCTGTTCTCCCTGCTCGAGGCCATGGACGGGGTCGGCGCCGACGCGGACGTGACGTTCGTGCTGACCACCAACCGCGCCGACATCCTGGAGCTTGCGCTCGCCGACCGGCCCGGCCGGGTCGACCTGGCGGTCGAGATCCCCAGGCCCGACGCGGCGTGCCGGGAGCGCCTGCTCCGCCTTTACGCACGCCAGCTGACCGTAGAGGCCGACCTCGCTCACGTCGTGGCGAGCACCGCAGGCGTCACCGCGTCCTTCATCAAGGAGATGATCAGGCGGGCCGTGCTCGTATCGCTGCGCGCCGGTGAGCGCCCGCCCGTGCTGCGCGGCCCGCATTTCGCCGAAGTGCTGGCCGAGATGAGCGGCGAGCACAACGCGCTCACCCGCTCGCTCCTCGGCGCCCCGGCGGCCAGCGGCCCCGGCGGGCCGCCGGCTGCTGACCAAGAACCCGTCCAGCACCCGAGGCCCTGGCCCGTTCATCCCCGCGGCTGACCGAGAAAGGTTCGCCATGTCCCGTCGGACCAGCCCCCCGTTCCGCGCCGACCACGTCGGCAGCCTGCTGCGCCCGCCACGGCTGCTTGAAGCTCGCGACGACTTCGCCGCGAGCCGGATCACGTCCGCTGAGCTGCGCACGATCGAAGACGAAGAGATCGGCCGGGCGGTTCGCATGCAGGAGGAGGTCGGCCTGCAATCCGCCACCGACGGGGAGTTCCGCCGGGCCACCTGGCACATGGACTTCATCTACGCCCTCGGCGGCGTCACCAAGGCCCCCGGTCACCTTAAGGTCAAGTTCACCAACCCGTCGGGAATCATCGAGTGGACCCCGGCTGCGCTGCACGTCGGCAGCAAGGTCCATCTCGCCGAGACGATCTTCGGCGATGACTTCACGTTCCTGAAGTCCCAGGTGACGACCGCCGTGCCCAAGCAGACGATCCCGTCGCCGAACATGGTGCACTACCGCGGTGGGCCGGCCATGCTGGACCCGGCGGTCTACCCTGACATCGAGGTGTTCTGGGCCGACCTGGCTGCCGCCTACGCCGACGAGGTCGCCCGGCTGGGCGAACTGGGCTGTACCTACTTGCAGTTCGACGACACCTCCCTGGCCTACCTCAACGACCCCGCCCAGCGCGCCGAGATCGCCGGGCGCGGCGAGGACGCCGAGCACCTGCACCATCGCTACATCAAGCAGATCAACGCCGCCGTTAAGGACAGGCCCGTGGGCATGGCCATCACCACCCACCTGTGCCGCGGCAACTTCCGCTCCTCCTGGGCCGCTTCGGGCGGGTACGACTACGTGGCCGAGGCGCTGTTCTCCGAGCTGGACGTGGACGGGTTCTTCCTGGAGTACGACGATGAGCGCTCCGGTGGCTTCGAGCCTCTCCGGTTCGTCCCGAAGGGCAAGCAGGTCGTCCTGGGCCTGGTCACCACCAAGCGCCCGGAGCTGGAGTCCAAGGACGACCTCAAGCGCCGCGTTGACGAGGCGGCCAAGTTCGTGCCCCTGGACCAGCTGTGCCTGTCCGGCCAGTGCGGCTTCTCCTCCACGGTCGAGGGCAACGCCCTCACTCAGCAGGAGCAGCTGGCCAAGCTCCGCCTGATCGTCGAGACCGCCCACGACATCTGGGGCGACTGAGCCAGCAGCCCTGGGCGGTGGGAGCGCACCGGCGTACCATGAAGGGCGCACAGGGCGGCGAGGTGGATGAGGCTGCGATCGCATCGGCAGAACCTGGTGGTGTGGGGCTCGTCGGCGGACCTGCCGACGGGTACCGTCCCCCGAGGCTGGCGCGGCACGTACGGACCAGGCGGATCCGCAGGTGGATCCGTACTGGCGTGCTGTTGGCAGTCATCGTGCTGATGCGCCTGGCCGGATCCGTGCGCGCTCGGCGAGGGGCAAGGCTCCTGGTGGCCGGCGCAGTGCTCACGGTGGCCGGGATCATACTTCCCAACGGTGTGATCCAGATTTCCGGGATGCTGGTCCTAATACGAGCCGTGGCCGTCGCGCTCGGCGTGTCAGGGCCGCATCGCCGCCCAGGCGGCGAGCCGACGGCCGGGGTGGATGTAGCCGGTTTCAGGACCCCGCCGTGGTGGTGAGCCCGCACGACCGCGGAGCATGGGCGACCCGCACGACCGTGCTGTTGGCGGCCCGCCTGCCCGCGTGCCTTGAGCTACGGCTGCTCGTGCGCCACGCTGTCCGGGTCGCCACGCCGGGCTCCTCGCCTCCGCCGAACGGCCGGGCTCCCTCGGCACAGGCCCGGCAGAACACACTTCCCCGGGTCCGCCGTCGGATGCCGGGCGGCCGGCCATTGACCCTCGGGGGCCACTGCCGGTCCGGTCCGGGAACGTCTGGGAAGCTGTGGTCATGCCGTGGATTGACCTCGAAGGTGCCGTCAACGCGCGAGACCTGGGTGGCCTGCCCGGCGAGGACGGGCGCCAGACGCTCGGCGGGAGGCTGCTGCGCTCGGACAACCTGCAGGACCTTTCGCCCGCCGACGTCGCGAAACTGGTGCACGAAATCGGCGTGACGACCGTCGTCGACCTGCGCAGCTCCGCCGAACGGGAATCCGAGGGACCGGCCCCGCTGGACTCCGTCGCCGGGGTCCGGCACGCCCATCACCCGGTGCTTCCCGAGCTCGGTTCGGCCACGGATGCGATAGCCGAAGCCATGCTGACCAGGATCCGCAGGGACAGGGCCAGCTTCCCTGACGATCCCACCTGCGGTCACTACCTCGGTTACCTCGAGGACCGTCCCGACCAGGTGGTGGCCGCGCTGCAGAGCGTCGCCCAGGCCCAGGGCGCCGCGCTGGTGCACTGCGCGGCGGGCAAGGACAGGACGGGAGTGGTGGTAGCTCTCGCCCTGACCGCGGCCGGCGTCCGCCCCGAGGCCGTCATCGCCGACTACGCCGCCACGGGCGATCGGGTCGAGGCCATCCTGGAGCGGCTGCGCAAGTCTCGGACGTACGCCAAGGACATCGATAGCCAGCCGGTCGTCGCGCACGTGGCCCGGCCGGAGACGATGGCTGCGTTCCTGCAGCAGATGGACGCCCGCCACGGCGGGGTGGTCAGATGGCTAGCCGAGCACGGCTTCGACGACGACGACTTGCGCCTGCTCCGGGCCAAACTCCGCGATGACCCAGACCCTCGGTCCGCGCCACCTCCGAGTCCCACCTGATGGGATCAGCAGCATAAAGACAGCTTCGCGCAGGCGGATACCAATCCGACCCGCAACGGATGCCCGGCCGCCATGAGCTTGCTACCTCCCGTTCGTCTTGGCTAGCCATCATCTCGACTTGTCTAGCCAAGCTCCGGCGTATTGGTCCCTACCGGGGACCGCGGTTTGGGAGGGAACTTTTGCGCGCAAGACACGCGATAGCGGCGACTGCCGCGGTCGCCTCAGGCCTGCTGCTTACCGCTTCGTGCTCCTCGAGCTCCAGCAGTAGTAGCAGCAGCACGAGCAGTACCAGTACAAGCAGTAGCACTAACTGGGCTACCGCCACCTCCGCTGCAGCCGGAGGCGGCATGAGCGCCCTAGTCGCGGCGGCCGAGAAGGAAGGCCAGCTCAACGTCATCACGCTGCCGTCCAACTGGGCCAACTACGGCGCGATCATGTCCGCCTTCTCCGCCAAGTACCACATCCACATCACCGACGCGAACCCCGATGGGTCCAGCCAGGACGAGCTCAACGCCGTCAACCAGCTCAAAGGCCAAAGCCGCGCCCCGGACGTCCTCGACGTGGGCACCGCGTTCGCGGTCAAGGGCGACCAGGCAGGCATTCTGGCCCCATACGAGGTGACGACCTATAGTGACATCCCGTCCGACGCCAAGGCGTCCGACTCGACCTGGTACGCCGACTACGGCGGTTACGTCGCGATCGGCTACAACTCGGCGACGGTGAAGGTCGCGCCGACCTCGTTCAAGTCCCTGCTGAACCCCATCTACAAGAACCAGATCGCCATCAACGGCAACCCGACCCAGGCGAACGCGGCGTTCTCGGCCGTTTACGCGGCGGCGCTGGCCAACGGCGGCTCACTCGACAACATCGCGCCAGGAATCAATTACTTCAAGCAGCTGCACAGCGAGGGCAACTTCGTGCCGGTCACGGCCAGCGCGGCGACGATGGAGAGCGGCCAGACGCCGATCATCATCTGGTGGGACTACCTGCTGGCGTCCGAGATCGGATCCAGCGTCAAGACCCTCAAGATCGTGATCCCGTCGGACGGCGTGTACGCCTCCTACTACGACCAGGCCATCAGCAAGTACGCCCCGGACCCGGCCGCGGCCAGGCTCTGGGAGGAATACCTGTACTCCGCCGCCGGCCAGAACCTCTGGCTCGTGGGCGAGGCCAGGCCGATCGAACTGCAGACCCTGATCTCAGACGGCACGGTTAACCAGACGGCCCTGAAGGCCCTGCCACCCGCTCCGGCTGGCAGCGTTACCTTCCCGACCCAGGCGCAAGCGGCGACGGCAGAGAACGTCGTCGCCCAGCAATGGTCCAGCGTGATCGGATAGCAGTGGACCATACGGTAACGGCCCCGGGATCCCTCGAGGATCCCGGGGTCCTCGGCTCGGGCGCCGCCGCATCATCCGGGCCACGCGCGAGGCTGACCGTACCGGCGGCCCTGCGCTGGCTCCGCCGGATGGCCGGCGTCGTTCCCTTTGGGGCGTACGTGACGCTCGGCCTGCTTCTGCCGATGGTCGCAGTCGCGGTCGGAGCCTTTCAGAACAACAGCGGCGGCTTCACGCTGAGCAACGTCAGTACCGCCACGCACGGCATCTACCTGCACGGGTTCTGGCAGAGCATCGTCTTGTCCGTGCTCGCCTCCATCCTGCCGGGGATCTTCGGGCTCCTGGTCGCCTACGCGATCTTCACGGCCAAACGCGGGAACCTGCTGCGCCAGATGGCGATCACCGCCTCCGGCGTGTTCGCCAACTTCGGCGGCGTGCCCCTGGCCTTCCTGTTCATCGCCACGCTCGGCTCCGGCGGGCTCGCCACCCAGTGGCTCGCCGACCTCGGGTTCAACCCGTACAACCACGGCTTCAGCCTGTACACGCTCGCCGGCGTCGTGGTGGTCTACATGTACTTCCAGATCCCGCTGATGGTGCTGATCATCCTGCCGGCCCTGGAGGGGCTGCGCCCGGCATGGCGGGAAGCCGCGGAGAACGTGGGCGCGAGCAGCTTTCAGTACTGGCGCTACGTGGGCGGCCCGGTGCTGCTGCCGTCGTTCCTGGGCTGCCTGCTGCTCCTGTTCGGCAGCTCGCTGTCTGCCTACGCCACCGCCGAGGCCCTGACAAACGGGGCCATCCCGCTGACCTCCATCCAGATCGGGTCGTTCCTGAACGGGAACGTGATCGCCGGCCAGACGAACGTCGGCAAGGCGCTCGGCCTGGGGATGGTCGTCATCATCGCGATCGCCATGCTGATCTACGTCGTGCTCCAGCGGAGGGCCGCCAAATGGCTGCAGTAGCTGAGGGGGGCCAGGGGGGCCGAGGGGGCCAGGAGGGTTGGGGGGACGGGAAGTCCCCCAGATCGGGGGGTTCCGGGGGGCCGAGGGGGTTTGGGGGAAGGCTTCCCCCCAAGATCGGGGGGATCCCGGGGGTCGTCCCCCCGGGGCTAGCACGTCTGGCGCTGGGTAGTCCTCATCCTCGCCGGCGTTTACTTCCTCCTCCCGCTGTGGTCCGCGCTGCGGTTCGCCGGGATCAGCGCCTTCGGCTCGGTGATCGGTTTTGCCGGCTTCGCGTCGTCCCTCTGGCTGTCGGTCAAGCTCGCGATCATCACCACCCTGATCACGATCGCGCTCATGCTGCCGACGGCCGTCTACGTCCACCTGCGGCTGCCGAAGGTTCGACGGCTGCTCGAGGGGATCACGATCCTTCCGATCGTCATACCGCCGGTGGTGCTGATCGTGGGTGTGCTGGCCATCGCTCCCGGTTTCCTCAAGAGCTCGGATCTGCTGCTCGCGCTGGAATACGTGGTGCTGGCCATGCCGTTCGCCTACCGGTCCCTCGACGCCGGGCTGCGCGCGCTGGACCTGAAGACGATCGTCGAGGCGTCCAACTCGCTCGGCGGGGGCTGGACCACCACGCTGTGGCGGGTCATCCTGCCGAACCTGCGGACCGCGATGCTGTCGGCCGTGGTGCTGACCGTGGCCCTGGTGCTCGGCGAGTACACGATGGCCAGCCTGGATCTGTACCAGACCTTCCCGGTGTGGATCTACGTCAACAGCCAGGCCAGCGGCCAGGTCTCGGTCGCGGCTTCGCTGCTCGCGTTGTTCGTGACCTGGCTTGCCCTGATGCTCATCACGGTTATAGCCACCCGGCAGTCACGCAGGACGGGCGCCGGCCAGGTCTCCCTGTTTACCGTCACCGCCCGTCAAGAAACGCGGGGTAACTGATGACCACGAACACCGCCAGCGATCCCGCCGCGGCCGACGGCCTCCGGCCGGTGTCCGGCGCCCACGGCACGAGCGTCCTGCTGCAGAACCTGAGCCGCTCGTTCGGCGTCACAAAGGCCCTGGACGGTCTGTCGATCGAGATCGCGCCCGGTGAGCTCGTCGCGCTGCTCGGCCCCTCGGGCTGCGGCAAGACGACGGCCCTGCGCATCGTGGCCGGCTTCGAACACGCAGACACCGGGTCCGTCATCGTCGACGGCAAGGACATATCCGCGGTTCCCGCCAACCGGCGGGACATGGGCATGGTGTTCCAGAGTTACAGCCTGTTCCCGAACATGAACGCCCTCGACAACGTCGGGTTCGGGCTGCGGATGCGCAAGCTGGGCGCGGCCGAAAGGCGCAAGAAGGCCCAGGAGTTGCTCGACATGGTGGGCCTGGCCCCGCAGGCGAAGCAGTACCCGCATCAACTGTCCGGCGGCCAGCAGCAGCGCGTGGCGCTGGCCCGTGCGCTGGCCATCGAGCCCCGCGTCCTGCTGCTCGACGAGCCGCTGTCCGCGCTCGACGCCAAGGTCCGCCTGCAGCTGCGCGAGCAGATCCGCACGCTTCAACAGCGGCTCGGCACGACCACCCTGTTCGTCACGCACGACCAGGAGGAAGCGCTGTCGATGGCCGACCGGGTGGGGGTCATGCGGAACGGCAAGCTGGAGCAGATCGCCGCGCCCGACGAGCTGTACGAACACCCGGCCACCGCGTTCGTGGCCGAATTCGTCGGCGTCATGAACCGGATTCCCGGGGAGCTGCAGAGTGACCAGCTGGTCGCCGTGCTCGGCGGCCTAGTGCCGGCCGCCGACGGCACTTACGAGCTTCCCGGCGACGTGGACGTGCTCGTCCGACCCGAGGGGCTCCTGATGGAACTGGTCCAGAATGGCAACGGGATCGTCACGAACCGGACCTTCCTCGGCTCAGTGACCCGGGTCAGCGTCCTGCTGTCCGGCGACGTCACGGTGCGGATCGACAAGTCGAGTTCGCAGGCCGCCGCTCTGACCCCGGGCACGTCGGTGGCGGTGAGCCTCCCCACGGACCCGGTACTCATAGCACCCAGGTCGTAGGGTCCTACCCGCCAGAAAGGGTCTTGAGCGGGAAGGGCGGGACGATGCGCAATTCGACGTTCCTGTCATCGACGTTGCCAGCCAGGGCCGAGACGGGCCAGGGGACATTGGCGGCTAGTTCGCGATGTAGCGCGGCGAGGTCGTCCGCCGTCTCCAGCGATGCGGGCGCGAGCGGAGTGTCGTGGTCGACCATCGTGGTCACGATGGACAGGTACTCGCCGTGGTCGAGGACTTCGACCACCCGGGTCTGGCACGGCCAGTCCACCACGGCGCAGGTGGTGACCTCCCAGAACCCGCGCGACGGGTCGCCGGGGTGGCGGCGCGGGCGAACCGTATTGGTGTGCGTGTGACCATTCAGCCACAGGACGACGTTGGGGAATCGATGCAGCAGGGCGAGAAGTTCGGCACCGCCTAGCATCGGCTCGCCACCCGGATCCGCGTGGGCGAGGCGGTCGTTGTTCAGGGTGTCGGTCCCGTGGTGCGAGAGCAGGATCACGAGCCGGTCATCGTGCCCGGTCCGCACGTCGATTCCGTCGGGTCCGCGGTGGGCCGAGTGCACCTCGCTGAGCCTGGCTTCCAGCCATCGGGCCTGCTCCCGGTCGAGGCACCCAGCCGCGCCGCCGGCGAGGCAGTTGGTATCAAGGGCGATGAACCGTGCCACGGGCGTGTCGTAGACGTAGTACGCGGTACCGTCTAGCCGGTTACGCTCGGTAAAACCATGCCCGAACGGACGTGAGCCAGCGCGGAGGTGAGCGTCGACGAAGTCCCGCCTGCTGACCGGCCTGCGGAACGGATCCGGCGTGACCTGCCTGGACGGGCCGATCATGAACGCTTCGGGGTGTTCGGCGAAGAGCTCGAGCGCGTGGTCGTGGTCGAAGTTGTCCGGCAGCGCGGACGGCTTCCAGCGCCCGGTCAGCGCGGCGGCCAGGCCCGGGGTCTGAGTGCCTACGCCCTGGTTGAGTGCCTCGTGATTGCCGAAGCAGGCCAGCCAGGGGACGCCCAGCCCAGTAGCGCGGAACTCGCGCAATGCATGCCGGAGCAGCCCAGGATGATGCGGGTAGCCGAATTCGCGCCGGAAGAGGTCCGGGCCGCCAGCGCCCGGTCCATCAGGTCGCCAGAAGATGTCACCAGGCCAATCCGGCGACTGCACCCCCTCATAATCAGGCCCGCCGGAATCCAGGCTCACCGAGCCGCCCTCGAACAGCGCGAGGAACGCCTGTAGCTCGTTCCACTGCGCGTTATCGATCGCGTCGCCCGTGGTCACGGCGAGCCGCAATGGCAGACCGGTGGCCGGGCCGTGCACCGCATTGAGCGTGCGCAGGGTAGCGTCGATGGCGTGTGCCGTGAGCGCCTCCTGGGGGCGTTGCACGGGCACGATCGCGGCGTACCTGGGGTCGGCAAAATAGGCGTTGAGGAACTCGAATCGCGTCGGCGATTGAACGTCCGCGAGCTGCAGATCGGTGATGTGAGCCAGGCAGAGCAGCGCACGGCCGTGGCCCGGCACGGAATCCGTCCCGGCGACCCCGAAGTCGTCACGGATGGAATGCGGCTCACCAGGGCCGATCTGGACGGCGCGGTAAGAGTCCGAGGATCCGGTACGGATGACAGCGCCGCGACCGAGCCGACGATGCGTGGTCAGCGGTGGATGGACGCCGCTCACTCCTCTTCCTCGGCCACCGAACCGTCGGCTGATGAGCTGCTGGACACGAGCACCGGGTCGGGACGGATGGTCAGCGCGACCCGGCTTCCCGCCGGCAGCGCGCTCGCATCCGAGGTCTGCAGCTGGGCCATGATGGTGATGTCGCCGAGGTCGACCGTCACGCGGCTGGTCGCGCCGAGGAAGGTAACGGCGATCACGGTCCCGACCAGCGGGCCGGACTCGACCGAGGTGTGCGAGGCCAGCGTCACCGCCTCCGGCCGCACGAGCGCCACCACCCGGCCATCGGGCACGCCGGCTTCCATGAGCGGCAACGTACAGCCGCGGACGGTGACCTGGCCGCCCGAGACCTCGCCGGTCAGCCGGTTGCTGAGGCCGACGAATTCCGCCACGAACGACGTGGCCGGCCGTGAGTAGACGTCGGTGGGCGGCGCGAGCTGCTCCAGGCGGCCCTCCTTCATGACCCCGACCCGGTCCGCGATGGCCAGCGCCTCCTCCTGGTCGTGGGTGACGAACAACGTGGTGATGCCCACCTCGAGCTGGATCTTGCGGATCTGGTCGCGCAGCTGCGCTCGCACCTTGGCGTCGAGCGCCGACAGCGGCTCGTCGAGCAGCAGCACCTGTGGCTCGATGGCCAGCGCGCGGGCCAGCGCGACGCGCTGTTGCTGACCGCCGGAGATCTGGTTCGGATACCTGTCCGCCTGCGCGGAGAGCCCGACCAGATCCAGCATGTCCAGCGCGCGCTTGTCCCGCTGCGCCGCGGCGACCCGGCGTAGCCGCAGCCCGAAGGCCACGTTCTGCCGCACGGTCATGTGCGGGAACAGCGAGTAGGCCTGGAACACCATGCCCATGTCGCGCTTGCTGGCCGGCAGCCGGGTGATGTCTTTGCCGCCAACGGTGACGGAGCCCGTATCAGTGTCCTCCAGCCCCGCGAGCAGGCGCAGCGTGGTGGTCTTGCCGCAGCCCGAGGGGCCGAGCAGCGCGACGAGCTCGCCGGGCTGCAGGGTCAGGTCGAGGTGATCCAGCGCGACCACGGGACCATAGCGGCGGCTCAGGCCCTCCAGCCGGACTTCGACGGCGGTCCTGGCCGCGTCGTCCCGCGTACTGGTCATCGGTGAAGTCATCAGCGGTACCTCATAACCGGATGCCGCGGCGCAAACGGCCGGCAAAGGACAGGATCAACAGCAGGACGAAGGCGAACAGCAGCGCGGCGACCGACGTGGAGAAGATCACGCCGGCGTTCGGCGTGTTCCGGCTGATGGAATACAGCTCCACCTGCAGGTTGACGTACAGCAGCAGGAAGGCGATGGTGAACTCGCCGAGCACCAGGGCACTGGTCAGCAGCAGCGCGTTCAGGATCCCGTCCCACATGTTGGGCACGATCACCCGGACGATCACGGTGAACCAGCTCGCCCCGAGGCTGCGCGCGGCTTCGGACAAGGTGATGGCGTCCATCGCGTTCAGGCCAGCGGCCAGCGCCCGGTAGGCGTACGGCATAGCCAGGACCACGTAGACCCAGAACAGCATGAGCGCGGACAGGCTGAGGTGCGCGATCTTGTTGTAGATCGGGCCGAGTCCGACCACGAGGACGATCGCGGGGATCGTGAGCGGCAGCAGGCAGAGGAACTCCATGGTGCGCGCCAGCCACCGCACCCGCAGCCGGATCCAGATCATGGTCGGTACCACCAGCACCAGCATGACCGCGCTGGTGATGACGGCCAGCTCCAGGGTGATCTCGACCGTGCTGATCAGCGGGGGGATCCCCTCGTTAGAGTTGTACGAGGCGATCTGCCGCCAGGCCGTGACCGACCAGCTGCCGACCTTGACCCCCTCCAGGGACCACCGGGCCATCGCCAGCAGCGGCAGCACGAAGAACAGCCCGAACACGGTGAAGACCACGTAGCGGAACAGGTTCAGCCGCCTGCGCCGACGGGCCTGCATGCCGACCGGGCGCTTGGCCGGCCCCTCCAGGGGCGTCTCGCCGACCGAGGTTATCGCAGCCATCGCGCCGCCCTCCGCTGCATCAACGCGTATCCCGTCATGACGATGGCGACCAGGACTACCATGCCTAGCGCCAGGGCATCGGCGTAGTTGATGTTGGCCAGCCCTACCTCGCTGGACATCGAGGTACTGATCTGCTGCGGGACCGTGTAGGCGATCTGGTCCTCCCACGCCTGGATGGTCGCGAAGGCCGAGAGGGCGTTGGCGAACAGCAGCAGCAACGCGCCGAGGAAGGCCGGAAGCAGCAGCGGGCCGCCGACATACCGCCAGTACTGCCAGGCGGATGAACCCAGGCTCTCCGACGCCTCACGCCACTGGATCCTCAGCCCGTCGATCGCGGGCAGGAAGACCAGCACCATCAGCGGGATCTGGAAGTAGGCGTAGATCAGCGTGATGCCCCACGGGAAGCTGTAGTACCAGCTGGCGTGGAGCAGCAGGCCGGCCGGGCCGAGGAGCACGAGGAAGGCGAACGCCAGCGTGACCCCGCCGAACTGGGCGAGGACGCCCGAGGCGGACAGGTAGAGCCGGCGGATCACGCCATCGGGGTTCCCCGACGCTATGGCGTAGGCCAGGATCGCGCCGCCGACGGCCCCGACCAGCGCCGAGATCAGCGATAGCTTGAACGAGCCGATGAAGAATCCGCGCACCTGCGCGTTGCCGAGCGCGGTGAGGCCGGACAGGGTGAACTTGCCTGCCGGGTTCTTGAACGCGTCCCACACCACGATCCCGGTCGGCAACAGCAGGAAGATCCCGACGTAGCCGAAGAACGGGACGGTGCCGATCCAGGAGGGAACCGACGGCCGGCGCCCGGCCCGTGAGGGCCGGGCGCCGGTCCGGGTTGTCGCAGCAACGGCCACGTGTCCTCGCTAGCCCACGGCCTTCGCCCAGTTCGTCGCCAGGTACTGGGCGGCGGTGGTGCTCTGGGCCTCACTGAGGAATACCGGCGTGCCGGTCACGGTCGGCAGAGTCGAGGCCGCCGTGGTGTTGATGGAGCCGTTGGAGGTCATGGCCTGCTGCTCCACCGGCCGGGCGCCGCCCTCGAGCCACAGGTTCTGCCCGCCAGCCGCGGTCTGCGAGTACAAGAACTCCTCCCACAGCCGCGCGGCCGCCGGGTGCGGCGCGTTCTTGTTGATGGCCTGCGCGTAGTACCCGCCGAGGACGGCGTTCTGCGGGATGAATACCTTCCAGTTCGAGACGCCGACGTAGCTCGGCAGGTTGAGGTAGTCCCAGTCGAACACGACCGGGGTCGTGCCCGACTTGATCGAGGCACCGGTCGCCTGGATGGGAGAGAAGTTGCCCGCGGCCTTGAGCTTCTGGAAGAAGCTCACGCCAGGGCCGATGTCGCTTACCGATCCGCCCTCGGCGAGGCTCGCCATCATGACGCCGTTCAGGGCCGCGTTGGCCGAGGTCGGGTTGCCGTTCAGCGCGACCGCGTTCTTGAACTTCGGGCCGAGCAGCTGGTTCAGCGAGGTGATCGTGCCGAACTTGCTCGAGTAGCCGACCGCCATGTAGCCGCCGTAGTCCTCATACCACAGACCGGTCGGGTCCTTCTGCGGGGACGGGATGTCGGACCAGGTGCTGACCTCATACGGCGCGAACAGGCTCGTGTTGGCCACGGCGACGGCCAGGCCGACGTCCACCACGTCGGGCGCCTTGGGTGAGCCGTTCTCCGCCTTGATCGCGTTGACCTCCTGCTGGCTGGAGCCATCGGGCAGGGCGGAATTGATCTTGATCCCGTAGGTCTTCGTAAAGTCCGCGATGATCGTGCCGTAGTTCGCCCACGTCGGCGGCAGGGCGATGACGTTCAGCGTGCCCTCTGCCTTGGCCGCCGCGATCAGCGCATTCAGGCCGCCGCCGGCTGCGACCGTGGTTTCGTTTGACCAGTTAACTGAGCTGCCGCTCGAACTCGACGATGAACTCGACGAGCATCCGGCTGTCAGCAGCGCGACGGCCGTGAACGCGGCCAACGCGTATCGATAGTGCGATCTCACCAGTGCCTCCCTGAAAGCTTCCCCGTCCCGAAGCGGATCGCGACCGCCCGGAGCCTCCGGGCGGCGCCGAGGTGGTCAAGCGACCCCCCTCGCCCCCACTGAGAGTGCAGGTAAACGCGTTTAAAACGTTTAGCGTCGCCATGCTCACACGCGCGGCTTTAGGGTGTCAAGGGACGTTACCGAGTTGCTGCACGCAGCCGTGCAGGCACTTTGTGAGCAGGGATTTCAGGGGTCTGGAGCGAGGCGCGTTCGACCAGTTGCACGGGGGCGACGTAGTCGCTGGGCGTATTTCCTTCGACCAATCGCGCCATCAGCGCCCGGCCCATCTCCCGGCCGTCCAGGCGGATGGTCGCCAGCGGCGGATCCAGTAGCTCGGAGGTAGGCAGGTCATCGTGACCGATGACCGATATATCCGGTCCGATCCGCAGGGACAGGTCACGGGCGGTCTGGTAGATCCCGAGCGCCGTGTAATCGGAATTGGTGATGATCGCGGTAGGGGGATCCTGGCGGGCCAGCAGCGTGCCGGCCGCCTTGCGCACGTCCGTGATCGTGAGAGGCGAGCGCATTACGTCCGGCTGGATACCCAGCTCGCGGGCGATGCGCCGGAAGTGCCTGAGCCGGTCCGGGTCTGCTACCAGGCCGTGCGGCGCGGTCAGAAAGGCGACGCGTGAGTGGCCGAGTTCGGCCAGGCGGCGCATCGCCAGCCCGACCCCGGCCGCGTTGTCCGGGTACACCCGGGAGACGCCTGTCATGCCTTCCACGGACGCGTTCAGGGCCACCACCGGGGTGCCTGGACGCAAATCCTGCCAGAGCCGCACCGACTCCCCTCTCCCGACGGGGGCGATGGCCAGCCCGGCGAGGCGCTGCACGGCCATCTCCCGCACCAGCATGCGCTCGCGCTCCGCCGAGTAGTGCGAGTCGAGCAGCAGCAGCGTGGCCCCGGCCTGGCTGGCCGCCTGCTCGGCCCCCCTCAGCACCTCGAGAAAGAATGGATTGCTGAAGTTACGGATCACCAGGCCGTAACTCGTGGTCCGCCCGCGGCGCAGCGCCTGGGCCTGCGGGTTGGCCCGGTAGTGGAGTTCCTCCGCGGCGGCCAGGATCCGGCGGCGGGTATCCTCCGCCACGCCTGGCTGGCCGTTCAGCGCAAGGCTCACCGTGGCGACCGACACGCCGGCCATCCGGGCGACGTCGCGGATTCCCGGCGGCGGCTGCGATCCGCCCTGCTGACTCGTCATGGCCTTACCCGCGCATATGGCGCTCTGCGCCAACGGCGGGAGCAGAGGCACTGTGTTGAGCGCAAATCCTAACCATCTGCCTGGGCGTTCGGCCAGCGGGGCCAGTCGTCACGACGGGTAAACCCGCCCCTCACCTGGTTACGTGGGGGAGGATGCCGGCGATCGTGTCGAGGATGAGCGGCGCGCCTGCCCGCTCCAGGTCCGCGCGCGAGTCGGCGCCGGTCAGCACGCCCGCCACGACCGCGGCCCCGGCGCGCAGCCCGGACTCGATGTCGCTGGTGGTATCGCCGGCCACCGCGAGCTCGCTGACGGCACCGCCGCGCAGCCTTAGCAGCGCGGTCAGCGGCAGGTCGGGCCACGGGCGCCCGCGCCCGGCGTCGGCGGGGGACAGGGCCAGGTCGATCAGGCCGCCCCAGGCGAGCCCGTCGATGATCGCGTCCCTGGTCGAGGGGGAGAAGCCGGTGGCCAGGCAGACCCGGATGCCCGCGTCGCGCAGGCGCATGAGCGTGTCCTCGGCGCCTGGCACCGGCTCGACCGCGCCGTTCCGCACCGCGGCCGCGTAGTGGTCCTCGAAGGCGTCGTTGGCCTTCCGCGCGATCGCCTCGTCGCCGAGGATCCGCCGGAATACCTCGATCTTGGACTGGCCCATGCTCGACCGGACGGCCGTCATGGCTCGGTCATAGGCGTCGGCGGACAGGTTCTGCTCCGTGATGGCCGTGGTGAACGCCTCCATAACGGTGCCGTCGTCGCGCACCGTCGTACCGGCCATGTCCAGGCAGGCGACCGTGATCCGGGTCATCGGAACGTCTCCTCCGCGATGGCAGGCGAACATGTCATGCCCCGCCCGCCTGGTCCGGTGACCAGGACTACGCCGGGCTCGACCTCGGATCGGTGGTAGAGCGCGGTGCCGGTGCTGACCTCGCTGTAGACGCCCGCCCAGCGACGCTGGACGCGCGGGACCGGCACGCCGAGCAGCGCCTCGGCCCGGGCGCGCAGGTGGTCGTAGGCGTCCTCGTCCACGTCGAACGCGAACGGCTCGGTGTACTCGTGCGTGTCACCGATCGTGAGCCCGCCGTCCGCCCGCTGGACGAGCAGCAGCTGGGCGCGAGCCTGCTCGGCCGCCGCGGGCTGGGGCGGCAGCTGGTGGCGTCCCGGCAGGTCGTAGGCGGGGTAGTAGCGCATGGTGTCGGCGTCGGCGACCGCGGTGCTGAGCCGCTCGGCCAGCGGAGCGGTCTGCATCATCTGCAGCCGCACCCGGCGCACCCCGTCGCGCGCGAGGTACCTGTGGTACCAGCCGACCACCCCGGTGAACGCGGCACCGGTGCACAGAACGACTAGATCGCACTGGTGCCACGCGCCGGTGTGATCGCGCACGGCGTTCGGCGCGATCTCGACGACCTCCCGTCCGGGCAGCCACTGGTAGGCGCCGGCGCCCTCCGCGGTGGTGGCCAGGTAGCCGCGCAGGGCGGGCAATACCTGACGCGGCTCGACGATCGCGTCGGCCCGGCACAGCAGACCGCCCGCCAGCTCACCGCGCAGCGCCGGGTTGACGGCCCGGACCCCGGCCGGATCGAGCAGCTCGAACCGCCGACGGTCCGCGTCGGGCAGCGCGGCGGCCTCCTTCAGCAGCGCGAGCTCGGTGTCATCGACGGCCAGGGTGAGCGAGCCTGCCGCCCGGAAGCCGAGGCCGGGCACTTGGGCGGCCAGTTCCTCCCACAGCTCGCGGGCGCGCAGCGCGAGGCTGAGCTCCGGGCCGGCCTTGCGGCCGCTCACCCAGACCAGGCCGAAGTTCCTGACGCTCGCACCGCGGGCCTCGGCTTCCCTTTCCAGCTGCACGACCTCGTAGCCGCGCCGCCGGGCCATCACCGCGTGCATCGTGCCGAGCACGCCCCCGCCGACCACCACGATCCGTTGCGTGAGCCTCACCATCGCTAATATAGTCACCCTGATACTTGTATAGCCAACTTTCGCGAGGGCCACGTGCCAGAGCATGGTTCAGGGGACCTGGAACTGGCCGCCGGTGGACGGCGGCTGCGGTTTCCCGCCGTCTGGCTACGGGACAACTGCCCGTGTGCCGAGTGCCTGGATCCGCACAGCCAGCAGAAGTTCCTCGCCATCACCGACATAAGCACCGAGCTGGCGGTGGCCGCGGCGGCCGAGGTGGGGGAGTCCGTCGTGGTCACCTACGTGCCGGACCGGCACCGCTCGGTCTTCTCCCGCGCGTGGCTGGCCGGGCACGCGCTCGATGGCTACGACGACGGCGCCGGGCGGACCGAGGACGACAAGGCGCTCTGGCAGTCCGCGGACACCCCTGAGCTGCCCACGGCAAGCTGGCCCCAGGCGAGCTGGCAGGAGTACCTGGCGGAGCCGGCGGAACGGATCCGCAGCCTGGCCGCGGTCATGCGCCTGGGCTTCGTGCTGCTGCACGACGTGCCCGCCGAGCCCCGCACGGTGCTTCAGGTCGCCGCGACCTTCGGGTACGTGCGGGAGACCAACTACGGTGCGCTATTCGATGTCCGGGTCGAGCCGGCGCCTGGCAACCTGGCCTACACCAGCCGCGAGATCCTGCCGCACACAGACAACCCGTACCGCGACCCGGTGCCGACGGTCCAGCTTCTGCACTGCCTGCGCGCGGCGGGCGACGGTGGCGATACCGGCCTCGTGGACGGATTCGCGGCCGCCCGTGACCTGCGCGACGCGGACCGGGGCTCCTTCGACGTGCTGACGAGAACCGCAGTCTCGTTCGGCTATAGCGATAACGGCACGGAACTACGGGCCAGTCAGCCGCTCATCCAGCTCAGCCCGCGCGGCCGGGTCCGCGGGGTCCGGTTCAACAACCGGTCGGCGCAGCCCCTGCGGCTGCCGTACGCCGACGTCACCGCCTTCTATGCGGCCTACCGGCGGTGGGCCGAGCTGCTCGCGCAGCCGGAGCGGCAGCTCAACCTGCGGCTGGCGCCGGGCGACTGCCTGATCTTCGACAACACCCGGATCCTGCACGCCCGCACGGCCTTCAGCCTGCCCGCCGGCGCGGACGGGGCGCAGGGACGTCACCTGCAGGGCTGCTACGCAGACCTGGACGGCCTGGCCAGCACCCTGGCGGTGCTCAGCCGTCCGGGGGACAACGGGCGCGGGCCAGCGCCGTCACGGGAGGAATCATGACCGCGATCGAGATCATCGGCGAACTGTTCGCCGGGCCGGGCGCGCGGGCCTACCTCGGCGAGCCGGTGACCATCGGCGTGCATATGCTGCAGGCCGGGACGCTGGCCGAGGCGGCCGGCGCGGACCGCCCGCTGGTGGCTGCGGCGCTGCTGCACGACATCGGGCACCTGCGCGCGGAAACTGACGCCAGGCACGGCGAGGCGGGCGCGCAGTGGCTGAGCCAGTGGTTCGGCGAAGTGGTGACCGAACCGGTGCGCCTGCACGTAGCGGCGAAACGGTTCTTGTGCGCCGTCGAGCCCGGCTACCTCGGGTTGCTGTCGGCCGAATCGGTGCGCACGCTCTCGCTCCAGGGCGGCCCGATGCCGCCCGAGGAGGCCGCTGCTTTCGAGGCGCTGCCGCACGCCAGGGACGCGGTCGCGGTACGCCGCTGGGACGACCAAGCCAAGGATCCCGAGGTCACGCCGCCGTCCTTCGCGCACTTCGCCGAGCTACTGGGCGCCCTGGTCCGGTCCTGACGGGACAGACGTACGGGACAACGCGTTGACCGCGACGGAGTTGCGCACGCTGAACGCGACCGCGCCGCCGAGGTAGCGGTCGTCTGACCACTCGACGGGCACCCCGGCCAGATCCGTGGTGAGGCGCCGCTCACGCAGCATCGGGATCCGCGGCCGGACGCCCAGCAGTCTGGCATCCTCGGCGGACGCGGGCACCGCGTCGATGACGTGCTCCGCGTCCGCGAACACGATCCCCAGCTCCTCCAGCCGCTCGGTGATCGACTCCCGCTCCAGGTTCATCCCTGCCACCAGCACGCCGACCCGGTCAGGGTAGGCACCGCGCTCGATCATCACCGGCCGCCCGGACAGCAGCCGCACCCTGACCAGGTAGTAGATGGGGGCACCCGGCGACAGGGCCAGACGCTCGGCTTCCAGCGGCTTGGCCGGCCGGCGCTCCATGCTGGCGACCCGTCCCGTGGGTACCTCACCCAGGGCCCTGGCCCAGCGGGAGAACGACAGCAGTTCACCGAAGCTCTGCACTCTCGGCCCGCCGATGACCACGCGGCGCGCGCCGCGCCGGGACGCGATCACCCCGTCGGCGCGCAGCGCCGCGAACGCCTGCCGGATTGTCCCGCGTGACACCGAGTAGCGCTCGGCCAGCTCGCTCTCCGAAGGCAGCCGGGTACCCGCGGGGTACGCCCCGGCCGCGATGGCCCCCTTGATGTCCTCGGCGACCTTGCGGTAAAGAGAAGGCAAGCGGGAAACCCCCTGATCTACTGCCACGAAAGCAGAGCGTATCTGGCGCTTCCCATACTGACAGCAGGACGCGGTACGAGGGGAGGGCGGCGATGGCGGGGGAGATGCCAGTCACGATCGGGACTCGCGTGAGGTGTACCGATGGGGCCTCCGGTATACCGGACCTTCCGCGCTGGGTTAGCTTACTGACCGATGCCTTTCCTGTCCCGGTGGCCCGGCCCGAGCCCGCGCGTGGCCGCCCTCGCGAGCCGCGGCATGGTCGCCGCCTTCCTCGCCACCGCGCTGGCCGCCATTGCGCCGGAGGCTGGCGCGTCTGCGGGGATCACCGGGTCCAGCCCGCTGGCGCACGCGCCGGATTTCCGGCAGGCGTTCGGGGAGCAGACGCTGGCCGACCCTTACGGCGTCGCCGTCAGCCCCGGCGGCACTCTATGGGTGGCCGACACCGGTCACGACCGGATCGTCGAGTTCTCCCCGGCCGGGCACCTGATGCTCAGCGTCGACGGCGGGCTGGACCAGCCCGAGGGCGTCGCCACCGACGCGGCCGGCCACGTCTGGGTCGCGGATACCGGTCACGATCGGATCGTCGAGTTCTCCCCGGCCGGGCACGTACTGGCCGCGTTCGGCTCAGCGGGCAGCGGTAACGGCCAGCTGGATCAGCCGGTTGCGCTGGCCGTATCGCGTTCCGGCGACGTGTGGATCGCCGATGAAGGCAACAGCCGGGTGGAGGAGTTCTCCGCCTCGGGCCGGTATCTCGCCTCGATCAAGGTCCCGACGCCGGCCGGCATCGCCCTGGACGCCGACGGCGACATCTGGGTGTCAAGCCCGAGTTACGCGCCGGGCAACGCGGTCGACGAGTACTCGCCGGCCGGCCGGTCACTGCAGTCGTTCGGCACCACGCAGGCCGGCTACGGCGACCTCGGCGACACCGCCGGGATCGCCGTTGGCCCCGCCGGAAGGGTCTACGTGGCGCAGCCGGACTACGGCTGGGTTTCGGTGTTCGGCCGTGACGGGCTCTTCTACACCGAGTTCGGCCTGCGGTCCGACCCCGCTCAGGCGAGCGAGGACCTGGCGTTCCCGCAGGGCCTGGCGGTCACCGCGACCGGGCAGGTCTGGGTCGCGGACAGCGGCGCCAACCGGATCGCGGAGTTCGGCCCGGCGGGCGCGCCCGCGTCCGTGCCGACCGGCGGCGGCCCGCCGCTGCTGCTGGTCGGCGGGCTCGCCGTGCTCGCCGCGCTGCTGGCCAGGATCGGTCTCGCCTGGCTGTTCGCCCGCCGCCGCAGGCGCTCCGCATCACCCGCCGTGCCGGAACCGACCCCATCTGCGCCGGAGCCGACCCCAGCCGCGCCGGAGGCAACCCCAGCCGCGCCCCCGGCGCCGCCCGCCGAGTTCAGTAGGCGCACGGTCCTCGCCGGGGCCACGGTCCTTTCCGGTGCCGCGGTCGGCGGGACGGTCCTGCCGCTCAGCCTGCGCCGGGCGCTGGCGGCCACGCTCACCGATCCGCCCGCCGGCACGCTGGCCGACGTCGAGCACATCGTGATCCTGATGCAGGAGAACCGCAGCTTCGACCACTACTTCGGCACCATGCCCGGCGTCCGCGGCTTCGCCGACCCGACCGCGATCACCTTGCCGGATCGCCGCCCGGTGTTCTACCAGCCGCGCCCGGCCCACGAGGGGCCCGGCTACCTGACCCCGTTCCACTACGACACCCGGACCACCAGCGCGCAGGCCACGCCGGGCACCGACCATACCTGGCCGACCCAGCACCAGGCCTGGAACCACGGCGCCATGGACCAGTGGGTGGCGGCCAAGGGCCCCTACACGATGGGCTACTTCACGCAGGCCGACATCCCGTTCCACCGGGCGCTGGCGCAGGCGTTCACCATCTGCGACAACTACCACTGCTCCGTCCTCGGCCCGACCAACCCGAACCGGCTGTACATGTGGACGGGGATGATTGACCCGAACGGGTCGAGCGGGGGCCCCGTGATCGACAACAGCCCTGCGTACAACAACGTTGTCTTGTCCTGGACCACCTACCCGGAAAGGCTGGAGCGGGCGGGCATCAGCTGGCAGGTGTACCAGGAAGAGGACAACTTCGACGACAACGCGCTGGCCTGGTTCCGCCAGTTCAGCCAGGCCCCGGCCGCGTCGCCGCTGTGGCAGCGGGGCATGCGCAAGCGCCCCGCGGGCTGGTTCGAGAACGACGCGCGCCGGGGGAACCTGCCCCAGGTGTCCTGGCTGGTCGCGCCCACCGCGCAGTCCGAGCACCCGGACTACTTCCCGGCCGCGGGTGCGGAGTACATCGCGAGCAAGCTCGACGCGATCGCCTCGAACCCCGACCTATGGCGCAGCACCCTGTTCATCTTGTGCTACGACGAGAACGACGGGCTGTTCGACCACGTGCCGCCCCCCACGGCGCCGCACGGCACACCAGGCGAGTTCGTCGGCGCCGAGCCGATCGGGCTCGGCTTCCGGGTCCCCGCCCTGGTCGTCTCGCCCTGGTCGGCAGGCGGCCACGTCTGCTCCGACGTGCTCGATCACACCTCGCTCATCCGCGTCATCGAGAAGCGGTTCGGCGTCGCCGAGCCGAACATCAGCGCCTACCGGCGGCGCACCTGCGGCGACTTCACCGGCGCGCTCAGGTTCTCCGCCCCGCCCGCCGGGTTTCCCCGGTCCAACCGGGCCATCAGCCTGGCCACGGCGGAGGCAGGCCTGCTCACCGCGCAGCAGGAGGTATTCACCAACCCGGCGCCGCAGATCCCCCCGGTCAACGAGTCGGTCCCGCGGCAGTGAGCGAACCCGCTAGCGCGGGCGGAGCGGGACGCTGGGCAGCGGCGGGGCGGCCAGCGCAGCGCCGGGGTAGCCGTGGACTTCGGGGAACCGCCCGGCGGCCCAGTCGTCCCTGGCCTGCGCGATTTCCTCGCCGGTACGCGCGACGAAGTTCCACCACATCAGCAGGCGCTCGGAAAACGGCTCGCCGCCGAGGACGAAGAACCGCGCGAGCCTGCGCCCGCCCGCGGGAGACAGCCTGATCTCCGACAGCCCGGGAGACAGGTGCGCGAGCAGGCCCGGAGCGATGAGCGCCCCTTCCACCAGCGCCGAGCCGTCCACCGCGACCACGCCGTACTCGAAATCCTCCCGCACCGGCAAGGCGAAATCGTCGCCGCCGGGGACGGCCACCTCGAGGCCGACCAGCGGTGTGAACACGTTGGCCGGCGAGCGCTCGCCCTGGTGCTCGCCGATGACCACGGTCACCTGGGCGCCGCCCGCGCGGACCACCGGCAGGTGGGCGTGGTGCTCGAAGCGCGGTTCGGTGAACCGGTCAGTGCCGGGCAGGGCGATCCACAGCTGAAGGCCGTGCAGGACGGCGGGCGGCCCGGCCGCCGACTCCTCGGAGTGCGCGATGCCCCGTCCGGCGGTCATCAGGTTCAGCTCACCGGGCCTGATCAGCTGCCTGCTCCCCAGGCTGTCCCGGTGCAGGACCAGCCCCTCGAACAGCCAGCTCGCGGTCTGCAGCCCGATGTGCGGGTGGGGTGGCACCTGCATGCCCGACCCGGTGCTCACGTCGTCGGGGCCGTAATGGTCGAGGAAGCACCATGCGCCGACGGTCCGCAGCGCGCGCTGGGGCAGCAGCCTGCGGACCTCGGTGCCGTCGCCGACAGCCGCCTTGCGGGCCTCGAGCACGTCAGCCGCGCGGTGCACGCCGGGGGAGACGACCCCGACGTTGCCGGGCAACGTGATCGCCTCTGGCGCCGGATCCAGATTGCTCACATGTCCATGATGTCAATGACCGAGCCACACCGACAGGTGAGTCGGCTCAAGAGCGGTATGGACCACGCTGACGAGGTCGGCGCGGACCGCGTCGGGGTTCACCGCGTCCTGGAGCCGGGCCGCGAACGCCGTCACCATGCGTTCCGCGTCGTAACGGGCCCGGTTGAACCGGCGGTCCACCGCGTGCTGGACCCGCCGCCGCAGCGGGTTGAACAGCGCGGCCGCCACCAGGGTAGAGGCAGCCACCGCCACCGTGCTGTGGAACTTGAGCACCTCGGTGGCCAGGAGGACCAGCCCGGCGTACACCCCGACCAGCAGGCCGGTGACGATCGCATAGGCCAGGGTCCGGGAGATGATCCGGTCGATCTCGTACAGCCGGTACTTCAGGATGCCCACGCCGATCGACACCGGTAGCGCGGCGACACCGAACCAGGCGAAGCCGCTGATCACCCCCACGAGCGTGGGCCCGTTGCCCGACCCGCTCAAGGCCCCCGCCACACCCAGGCAGACGAGGCTGACGGTGCCGCCGCTGGCCAGCCATTTCAGCTGCTGGCGCCGTTCGCCGGTGGCGCGCCGCCAGGTCAGCGCCTGGCGGGCAATGAAGGCCAGCGACAGCGCGAGAATCGAGACGATGAGCAGGCTCTGGGCGGCGTGGAACCAGCCGACCGGATGATCGATAGCCACCAGGCCCCCGTTGCTGTCAACGCGGACCGGGTGAGCGGCGAGGGCGCCGACGATCGCCACGGCCGTGGCGGAGAGCAGCACCGCGAACAGCACGCTATAGACCCGGAAGGCCCACCGCCAGAACCCTGACGGCAGCCTGCCGTCGGGAAACAGCGCGACGGCCACCACGAACAACACGAGGCTGGGGCCCCAGATCTGGTTCAGGACCAGTCCTACCTGGGCCAAGGGAAGGTGGTAACCAAGGCGGTAGTGGAGAGTCGCGTAGGCTTCGCCGTCCGTGCAGAGGAAGAGGCAGACGCCGACCACGAGGAAAAGCCAGCCGAGCGGGTTGTCCCGCTGGCGACGGGCGACGACCGCTCCTACCGCCGCGCACGGAACGCCGATCACCGCCGCAATCACCCCATTGGCGAACTGGTGCGACATCAGGCTCAGCGGGATCGCGGCCGCGAAGGACAGCAGCGCCAGGACGCCCAGGGCAAGCCTCCAGGCCCTAGGTGATCCCAGGCGGACGCTCATGATCGGAACCCTACGCGGCGACCGTTCCGTGAACGTTACGACCAGCCGAGAACCTGCCGTTCACCTGCCGTGTCTGGCGGCCGGCGCAGCGGAAAAAGTACAATCCGAGCGACCGGGTGGCGGTGCCGGACTGGCAGGGAGACGAATGACCGAGATCATCGCGGGCGCTCATCAGTCCGAAACTCACCAGAAGGCGCTCCGGATCAACCTGGATCCGCGCTGGTACGGGACGATCGCCGAGATCGGAGCCGGCCAGGAGGTGGTCCGCTGGTTCTTCCGGGTCGGAGGGGCCGCGGGCACCGTCGCGAAGTCCATCTCCGCCTACGACATGGCGGTCAGCGACGCCGAGTACGGCAAGGCGGATCGCTACGTGTCCATGGGGCGCCTGCAGGGCATGCTCGACAAGGAATTCCAGCTCAACGTCGAACGGCTTAACGAGGAGCGCGGCGACTCCAACTGCTTCTTCGCCTTCGCCGACACCGTGGTGGCGCGCAGTTTCCGGGGCGGCAACGAGTGCCACGGCTGGATGGGCGTGAAATTCCAGGCCCAGGCGCACGACGAGCCATCCCAGATCGTGATGCACATCCGGATGCTCGACGTCGAGGCGTGGCTGCAGCAGGAGGCGCTCGGCATCATCGGGGTGAACGTGCTGTACGGGGCGTTCTTCGAGCACCACGAGCCGGAGCGGC
This sequence comes from uncultured Actinomycetes bacterium, assembly GCA_963795795.1. Taxonomy (GTDB): domain Bacteria; phylum Actinomycetota; class Actinomycetes; order Streptosporangiales; family Streptosporangiaceae; genus Palsa-504. Next base: position 631,461 of record CAWCJS010000027.1, read on the forward strand.
TGATCGAGAGCCTGCTGGACGGGCTGACCGTCGGGCGTATCGAGATCGACATGATCCAGTTCCGCGGGATCGAGTTCCGGGGTGTGGACAACCGGCTGATGGCGCTCAAGCTCGTCCAGATCGGGCTGAGCGGCGTGGCGATGTTCGGCCCCGACCGGGTGGTGCTGCAGCCGAGCGAGGTGCTGCGCAAGAAGGCGGTCCTGGTCGAGCGGGGCAGCTTCCGGCCGCCCACGCACGTGAACCTCGACATGCTCGAGACGGCCAAGGCCAAGTTCGCGGAGGACCCCGCCGTGGCCGGCAAGGAGATCCTCCAGCTTACCGAGATCACCATGCGGAACCTGCTCGCCGGCGGTCACGAGGTCGACCGGCGCGACTTCCTGGCCCGGGCCGAACTGCTCGCCGCCTGCGGCGAGACGGTCCTGATTACCGACTACTTCGATTACTACCGGCTGGCCGCCTACATCGGCGAACGAACCTCCGAGCGGATCGGCATCGTCATGGGCGTGCCGAGCCTGATCGACCTGTTCGACGAGAAGAACCACGCGCAGCTGCCGGGCGGGATCCTGGAGAGCTTCGGGCGGCTGTTCAAGAACGGCCTGAAGCTCTACGTCTACCCCCACAAGCCGTCGCCCGATGACGAGCTCAGGACGGTCGACAACGTCAAGGTCCAGAACGAGCTCCAGCCGCTGTACGACTACCTGTATCACCGGGGCAGCTTCGTCCACCTGGGCAATTATCGTCCCGAGTATCTGCCGATCTTCAGCCGCGACGTGCTGCGCCGGATCGCGGCGCAGGACGAGTCCTGGGAGACGATGGTCCCCGGCGAGGTCGCCGAACTCATCAAGCGCCGCGGATTCTTCGGCTACGTCAAGCCTGGCATGGACTAGCGCACCGGCCAGCCTAGGAAATATAGCCCAGGCCGTTCAGCCCAGGCGGTAATCGCCCTGGGCGCCTGCGTACTCGGCGAAGGCGTCGAGCGAGGCCGGGTTGGCCATCGCGTTGCGGTTGGCGGCCTGGTCCGGCGGCGTGCCCAGCAGGATCTTGCGGACCGGGACCTCCATCTTCTTGCCGGTCAGCGTCACCGGGATGGCCGCGACCTGGATGATCCGGTCGGGGACGTGCCGCGCGGTGTACTGGCGGCGGAGCCGGTCGGCGATCTTGCCCCGGAGCGCGTCGTCCAGGACGGCCCCGTCCTCCAGCGTGACGAACAGCGGCATGAAGAACCCGCCGCCGGGCAGGTCGAGGTTGACGATGAGCGCGTCGGCGACCTCCTCGACCGACTCGAGCGCGGCGTAGATCTCCGCGGTGCCGATGCGGATGCCGTGCCGGTTCAGGGTGGCGTCGCTGCGGCCCAGCACGAAGCAGCCGCCGCGCTCGTTGACCTTGAAGAAGTCGCCCTGTCGCCAGACCCCGGGGAAGTCGGCGAAGTACGTCTGCCGGTAGAGCTGCCCGTCTTCGTCGTTCCACAGCCGGACCGGCATCGACGGCATCGGCTGGGTGATCACCATCTCGCCGACCTCCCCGGTAACCGGCTGACCCTGGGGGTTGAACGCGTACGCGGCCACGCCGAGGTTGCGCGCCTGGTGCTCGCCGGCGTAGACCGGCAGCGTGGGCACGCCGCCGGTGAACCCGCAGCAGACGTCGGTACCGCCGCTGCCGACGTGCAGCCACAGGTCACGCTTGACGTTGCGGTAGAACCAGGCGCCGCACTCGGCCGAGACGGGCGAGCCCGCCAGCATGATGGCGTTCAGCGCGGACAGGTCGTACTTGTCGGCGGGGACCAGGCCTGCTCTGGACATCAGGTCGACGTACGCGGGGCTGGCGCCGAAGAAGTTCACCTGGGCGTTCTGCGCCATCTCCCACAGCACGTCCGGGCGCGGGTAGCCGGGGTGCCCGTCGTACAGCAGCGGCCGCACGCCGAGCAGCAGGGAGCTCACCAGGAAGTTCCACATCATCCAGCCGGCCGTGGTGTAGAAGAACATGCGGTCGCCGGCGCGCAGGTCGTTGTGGAACGTCAGCAGCTTGAGCTGCTCGATGATGATCCCGCCGTGGCTGTGCGTGAGGGCCTTGGGCAGCCCGGTGGTGCCGGAGGAGAACAAGATCCACAGCGGGTGCCCGAACGGCACCTGCTCGAACTGGAATCCGGCGGCGGGGACCGGCGGGTGATCCATGAGCTCATCCCAGGTCCGCGCCCGCCCTGCGCCCGGCACGCCGGGGACGGCCGCCCCGAGGGGCCCGCGGACTCCGATCACGTGCTCGAGCCCGGGCAGCCGCGCGATGATCTGCTCCAGCTCGGCGCTGCGGTCGTAGTCCTGGCCGTTGTACCGGTAGCTGTCCACGCACAGCAGGACCTTCGGGGCCAGCTGCCCGAACCTGTCGCTCACCCCGCGCCAGCCGAAGTCGGGGGAGCAGCTGGTCCAGATCGCGCCGATGCTGGTCGTGGCCAGCATGGCGATCGCGGTATGCGGGATGTTCGGCATGCAGGAGGCGACCCGGTCGCCGGGGCACACGCCCATCTCGCGCAGCCGGGTGGCCAGGACGCGCACACTGTTCGCCAGGTCCGGCCAGGGCAGGCCGGTCAGCGGCGTGGTCTCCGACTGGTAGTACAGGGCGTCCTGGCCCGGGCGCTCGCTGCGCAGCACGTGCTCCGCGTAATTCAGCCTGGCCCCCGGGAACCAGTCCGCGCCGGGCATGGCCCGGGCGCCGAGGACCGCCCGCGGGGGAGCCGACGCCTGGACGCCGCAGTAATCCCAGATCGCCTGCCAGAAGCCGTCCAGATCGGTGACGGACCATTGCCACAGCGCCTGGTAGTCGCCGAAATCACGGCCGCGCTCAGCCGCGAGCCACCGCGTGAACGCCGTCACGTTGGCGCGTTCCACCCGGTCGGGCCCCGGCGTCCACAGCAGGTCGCCCTCGCGGACCGGAACCCCCTGACCTAGCGGCTCCACATCGCAGACGGTGCCACAGCGGGCCGCCACTGGCAATGGGGTCCCCGCACTAACGAGCCGTGCGGAAATGCTGGCCGCACCATGATGGCGGGGCCGAAAGTGCCGGATATGGTGTTCCAATGGCTGGCCCGGACCCGTCCGCGCTGCGCGGGATCGACGTGCACGTACACGTCGAGTCGGACGGGCACGGGCACACCTCTCTCGACGACGAGCTGCTCGCGGCGTCGGCCCGGTACTTCAAGGCGGACAACGACCGGGCCCCGACGGTGGAGCAGATCGCGGACTACTACCGGCAGCGCGAGCTCGCGGCCGTCGTGTTCACCGTGGACGCCTCGACCGCGACCGGTCACCAGGCGCTGTCCAGCGAGGAGATCGCGGACCGGGCCGCCGCCCACGCCGACGTGCTCATCCCGTTCGGCTCGGTGGATCCCCTCACCGGCCCGGAGGCGGTCAGGCGGGCCAGGCGGCTGATCGCCGACCACGGCGTCCGCGGGTTCAAGTTCCACCCGAGCCTGCAGGGCTTCTCGCCCGATGAGCGGCAGTACTACCCGCTGTACGAGGCGATCGAGGAGGCGGGCCTGCCGGCCGTCTTTCACACCGGGCAGACGGGGATCGGGGCCGGGCTGCCCGGCGGCCGCGGGATCAAGCTGCGGCTGTCCAACCCCATGCTCCTCGACGACGTGGCGGCGGACTTCCCCGGTATGCCGGTCATCCTCGCCCACCCGTCGGTGCCGTGGCAGGACGAGGCGATCTCGATCGCCACCCACAAGGCCAACGTGTACATCGACCTGTCCGGCTGGTCCCCGAAGTACTTCCCGCCGCCGCTCGTCCGCGCGGCCGGCTCCTACCTGCAGGACAAGGTGCTGTTCGGGACCGACTACCCGCTGCTGACCCCGGAGCGCTGGCTGCGCGACTTCGAGCTCCTCGATATCAAGCCCGAAATCCACCCCAAGATCCTCAAGCACAACGCCGCACGCCTGCTGCGCCTCGGCGACGCTCCCGGCGCCTAGCCGACCGCCCCGACCGTCCCGGCCCCGGACCGGCGACGAGCCCGAGCCCGTGTTGCGGTTCAGCTACGAATCGGCACCAAACTCTGTCGGGGTCTTGCCCAGTATCCGCTGCCAGCCTTGAATGTGGATTCATGCCGGAACCTCCTGTTCGGAATAACTTGGACAAAGAGTGATGAATCCGGGTTCAGTCCTGGAAGTCAGGAACGTCAGCGTCCGCTTCGGGGGACTGACCGCCCTGGACGGGGTGTCCCTCGCGGTCCCGCCCTGTCACGTCATGGGCGTCATCGGGCCGAACGGCGCAGGCAAGACCACGCTGCTCAACGTCCTGTGCGGGTTCATCCGGCCTGACCAAGGCGAGGTGTTCTTCGGCGGCAAGCAGCGCCACATCAAGCCGCACCAGCTCGCCTCCCTGGGCGTCGCCAGGACCCTGCAGGGCGTGGGGCTCTACGCCGGGCTGACCGCGCTGGAGAACGTCATGGTCGGGGCCACCGGCCGGGCCAAGGCCGGGTTCTGGTCCGCCCTGCTCTCGCTCCCGCGGTCGGGCCGCGACGAGCGCGCGCTGCGCGACCTGGCCCTGCAGGCCCTGGACCGGGTCGGCGCCGCCGATGCCGCCGGAGCCCGGCCGGGTGAGCTGCCTTACGGCATGCGCAAGCGGGTCGCGCTCGCCCGCGCGCTGGTCGGCCAGCCCGGGCTGATCCTGCTCGACGAGCCCGCCAGCGGCCTGGACGAGATCGAACTCGCCCAGCTCGGCCGGCTCATCCGCGACCTGGCCGCCGAGGGCTCGCTGATGGTGGTGGAGCACCACATGGACCTGATGATGTCGGTCTGCGACTCGATCGTGGTCCTCGATTTCGGGAGGGTGATCGCGACCGGATCGCCGCGCGAGGTCCAGGACAACCCCGCGGTCACGGCCGCCTACCTCGGCACCGCCGAGGGCAGCCAGCAGGCCGGGGGGACGGATGAGTAGCGAGACGGCCCCCGGCACCCCGGCCGGCGGGTCGGCTTCACTCGCGGTCCAGGGGCTGGTCGCGGGTTACGGCGAGGTGGTCGCGCTGGACGACGTGAGCATAACGGCGGGAGCCGGCGCTATCACGGCCGTGCTCGGGGCCAACGGCGCGGGCAAGACGACGCTGCTCCGCACGGTCAGCGGCATGGTCAAGCCCCGCCGCGGCCGGGTGCTACTCAGCGGGACCGACGTGGCCGGGCGGAGCCCGGAGCAGGTCGTGCGGGCCGGGATCGCGCACGTGCCCGAGGGACAGGGCGTGATCGCGGAACTCACCGTGGAGGAGAACCTGCGGGTCGGCATGATGTCCTGGCGGGCGAGGAAAGCGGAGCGGACCACCGCGCTCGAGGAAACCTACGGGCGCTTCCCTCCGCTGGCCGACCGCAGGCGCAAGCTGGCCTCCACGCTGTCCGGCGGCGAGCGGCAGATGCTCGTCATCGGCCGGGCCCTGCTCGCCCGCCCGCGGGTGCTGCTGCTCGACGAGCCGTCGCTCGGCCTCGCTCCGAAGGTCATGGCGCAGGTTATGGACCTCGTGGTGCGGCTCAGCCGGGAGCACGGGCTCACCATCGTGCTGGTCGAGCAGAACGCTCGCAGCGCGCTCTCGATCGCCGACCATGGCGTCGTGCTCAACCTCGGCCGGGTCGTCGTCTCGGCCGACGCAGCGACGCTCGCCGCCGACGTCGCGCTTCGCCACCACTACCTCGGGTTCTAGGTACACAGGGGAGCATGCAGTGGTCGAGTTCCTGCAACTCACGCTCAGCGGGATCGTCTTCGGGATGGTCTATTCCGCGATAGCGCTGTCCCTGGTGCTGATCTGGCGCGGCACCCGCCTGCTGAACTTCGCGCAGGGCGGGATGGCCATGTTCACCACCTACGTGGCGATCGAGGTCATCTACCGCACCCATTCGTACTGGGCCGGGTTCGCGGTCGCGCTCGCGGCCGGCCTCGTGCTCGGCGCGGCCTGCGAGCTGACCGTCGTCCGGCCGACCCTGAACAAGCCCCCGCTGAACTCGGTCATCGTGACCATCGGGCTGCTGACCGTCCTGGAAGGACTGGCCGGCATCCTCTACGGCGGGCAGTACCGGTCGTTCCCCACGGCCTTCTCCATCACCGGTCTAAGGGTCGGCGGTACTGCGCTCGGCGTGTCCCGCTCCGACGTGTTCGTCGCGGCGGCGGTGCTCGTCGCCACGCTGGTGCTGGCCGTGACGTTCCGGTATACCTCGGCGGGGCTGCGCATGCGGGCCGCGGCGTTCAATGCCACGATCGCCCGCCTGTCGGGGATCCGGGTCGCGCGGGTGCTCACCGTCGGGTGGGCGTTGGCCGGCCTGCTCGGCGCGCTCGCGGGCGTCCTCGTCACGCCGTCCACGTTCCTCTACCCGAACAGCATGGACATCATCTTCGTCTACGGCTTCACGGCAGCGGTGCTCGGTGGCCTGGACAGCGCGGTGGGAGCGGTGGTGGGCGGTCTCGTCCTCGGCGTCGCGCTCAGCTACGCGGGCGGCTACGTGGGCGGTTCGGTCGGCGCCGACCTCACCTCGCTGGTCGCACTGGGAATCCTGGTCGTGGTCCTGATGATCCGGCCAGACGGGCTGTTCGCCGGCTCGCGGATGCGGCGGGTATGACCATGCGGACGCTGCCCCGCAGGCTCGGCCTGGCGGTCATCGTGGCCGCGATCGTGGCCGTCCTTTCAATCAAGCTGAACGCGTTCCGGGACTACCAGATCGCCGAGATCGCGATGTACGTCACGGCGGTCGCCGGACTCAGCGTGCTGACCGGGCTCAGCGGGCAGATATCGCTGGGCCACGGCGGGTTCATGGCCGTCGGTGCCTACACCACGGCGCTGTTGCTGCTTCACCTCAACTGGCCCTTCTACGCCGCGCTGCTGGTGGCCGCTGCGGTCACGGCCGCCGCCGGAGCAGTGGTAGGCGTGGCCGCCGCCCGGCTGCGCGGACCCTACCTCGCGGGCGCGACCCTCCTGTTCGGCGTCGCGATCACCGCTGTCGCCGTCGCGTTTCCCGGGGTCTTCGGGGGCGACCAGGGCCTGAACGTCGTCTTCACCACCCCCGGCTTCGTCGGCGCGAACTTCCCGCTGACCAGGTGGCAGGCGTTGGTCAGCGCCCTAGTGGCGCTGGTCGTCCTGGTCCTGCTGGCGAACCTGCACTACAGCAGGATCGGCCGCAACTGGCGGGCGGTGCGGGACGACGACGTGGCGGCCGCGCTCGACGGTATCAACGTCGCCGCGGCGCGCATCCGCGCCTTCGTCGTAAGCGCCACCTGCGCAGGGATCGCCGGCGCGCTGCTCGCCATCGTCACCGGGCTGGTCGCGCCCGGTGCGTTCACGATCACGCTGTCCATCGCGCTGCTGACCGCGGCCGTGATCGGGGGCCTGGGCACCCTGCCGGGCGCACTCTGGGGCAGCCTCCTGATCGTCCTCCTCCCCGTCTACATCACCGACGTGGCCACCAGCCACGGTCTGTCCAGCACCGTCGGAGCCAACATCCCGATCGTCGCCTACGGCGTGGTCCTCATCCTGGTCATGCTCGTCTTCCCGCAGGGCATCCAGGGTGCGCTCCGATGGGTGATTAACGCCTTCTTTGGTACTGAGCAGAAATCCCGCACCTGGCGCGCCGCGCCCGCAACCCATGTCACGCCTTCGGCCGACGAAACGCCGGCCAGCCAACATGAGAAGGAAGGCACTTCATGAAGAGATCCCAACGGCTCCGCTGGCAGGCCGCGGCCATCATGACCGCGACCGCGCTCGCCGTAGCCGCGTGCTCGAGCAGCAGCTCGAGTTCAAGCTCGGGTTCGAGCTCGAGCTCGAGCAGCAGCAGCAGTTCGAGCGCGGCCCTGACCGCTTCCGCGCCGGGCATCACCGCGACGACCATCACGATCGGCAGCCACCAGCCGCTCACCGGCCCGGCCGCGCCCGGGTACTCCGAAATCGCGCCCGGATCGGCCGCGTACTTCGCGTACGTCAACGCGCACGGCGGCGTCTACGGGCGGAGCATCGACTACAAGTACCTAAACGACGCGTACGACCCGACCACGACGGCGTCCGTGGTTCGCCAGCTCGTGCTGCAGGACAACGTATACGCGATCTTCAACGGCCTCGGCACGCCCACGCACCTGGCCGTCGAGAGCTTCCTGAACTCGGAGAAGGTCCCCGACGTGTTCGTCGCGTCCGGGTGCGTGTGCTGGAATCAGCCGACTACGGACCCCGAGACGTTCGGCTACCAGCTGGACTACGTGAGCGAAGGCAAGATCCTCGGGCAGTACATCGAGCAGCACTTCAAGGGCAAGAAGATCGGCTACTTCTACCAGGACGACGAGTTCGGCCAGGACGGAGTGAAGGGCCTCGATTACGAGATACCTGCCTCGCAGGTGGTCAGCAAGCAGAGCTACGTCGTCACCAACACCAACATCGCACCGCAGGTCGCGGCGCTGCACGCCGCCGGCGCCCAGGTGGTCGTCGCGTTCTCCATCCCGGCCTTCACCGCCCTGCTCAAGCTGACCGGCCTGAAGCTCGGCTTCACCCCGCAGCTGGTGGTCAGCGACGTCAACAGCGACGTGTACACCCTGGACGGCCTGCTCGTGGCCTTCGCGAAGTCCGCCGGCGCGACCGTCAACGGTAGCCAGCTCACCGACGGGATCGTCACCGACAGCTACCTGCCGACGATCGCGCAGGCGAGCAACAGCTGGACCACGCTGTTCAAGATGGTGCATGACCAGTACGACGCGAAGGAACCGTGGGACGGTAACGCGTACTACGGCGAGGCCGTCGCGTACCTGTTCGTACAGGCGATGCTCAAGGCGGGCCGGAACCCGACGCGGGCTGACCTGGTGAACGCGATCAACGGCGGTCTTCCGCAGGGCCCGGCGGTCGCTCCGTACGCTTACTCATCGAGCGATCACCTCGGCGTCACCGGCGCCTTCATGGCCATCATGATGAACGGCGGCCTAGTCCAGCAGGGACCGGTCCTGGTCACGGACGATACTCAGACCGGGGCGATCACCAGCTACACGGGAACGGAGTCGACCGCACCAGCCAGCGGCGTTCCGTCACCCTGACGGTGTATCGGCATCCCGGAAAGGACACGGCAGGGATTAGCCGATGACCACCGACATGAGCCGGATGGCGGGCGGGCGCGCCCGTCCGCCATCCGCGCCACCCGCGAAGCCGCCCGCGGAACGGCCGCCCGCTGAGCGGCTGCTGACCGCGGCCGAGGAACTGTTCGGCGAGCGGAGTTACCACCGGGCGACGGTCGCGGACGTCTGCGCCAGGGCCGGGATGGCCACCGGCAGCTTCTACTCCTACTACGGATCCAAGGCGGAGATCTTCGCCGCCGTGGTCCGGGCCATCAATAACGACCTCAGGCAGGCCATGAGGATGGCCATCGAGCACGCGGACGACAACCAGCGCAGCCGGGAGCGCGCCGCCTTCCGCGCGTACTTCGACATGCTGTCGAAGCGGCCATGGATAGACCGCATCGTCCGCGAGTCCGAGTTCATCGATCCCGGCTTGTTCCGCGAGTACTACGAGCACCTGGCCCGTGGTTACGCGCGCGGCGTGCGCGCCGCCCAGCTGGCCCGCGATATCGATGCGCGCTACGACCCCGAGGTCATCGCCTACGCCTACACGGGGATTGGCAACTTCGTCGGCATGCGCTGGGCCGACTGGACTGCGGGCGGGCAGGTTCCAGATGACGTGCTGGACGACGTGCTGGAGCTCCTGGCCCGCGGGCTGGCCCCGCGTGCGACGTAGCTCTACACCAACCCCACCGGCTGTGGATAACCGTGTGGACGTCGTGGGGACGACGCTGCGTGTGACCGGGTTATCCGCAGCCGGGAGCTGTGGATAACCCGGCTGGTCTCAATGGTTGTTGAGCGGGACCTCGTGGCCGCTGGCGCCCACCAGGAAATCGAGGTCGGCACCCTCGTCGGCCTGCAGCACGTGCTCGGTGTAGAGGCGGGTCCAGCCTCGGCTGGCGTGCGGCGGAGGGGGCTGCCAGCCGGCCCTCCGGCTGGCCAGCTCTTCGGGGGAGACCTCCAGGGTCAGGGTCCTGGCCGGTACGTCCAGGGCGATCCAGTCGCCGGACCGGACCAGGGCCAGCGGCCCGCCCGTGGCGGCCTCGGGGGCGACGTGCAGGACGACCGTCCCGTAGGCGGTGCCAGACATCCGCCCGTCACAGATCCGCACCATGTCGCGGACGCCGCGCAGCAGCAGCTTCTTCGGCAGGGGCACGTTGGAGACCTCGGGCATCCCCGGATACCCCCGCGGGCCGCAGTAACGGATCACGAGCACCGTGTCCTCGTCCACGTCAAGCGCGGGGTCTTCGGCCACGTCGTAGTACGCCGCCGGCGAGTCGAAGACCAGGGCCCGGCCGCGGTGCTTCAGCAGGTGCGGGGACGCGGCCGACTGCTTGATCACGGCGCCGTCCGGCGCGAGGTTGCCGCGCAGCACGGCGGTGCCGGTGCCCGCGGGCTGGAACGGTTCGTCGAAGGTCTTGATCACGTCGCGATTCCAGCACTCCGCGTCCGCCACGTTGGCGCCGACGCCGGACCCGGTGACGGTGATCGCCCCGGAGTGCAGCAGGCCACGCGAATCCAGTTCGCGCATTACGGCGGGCAGGCCGCCGGCGTAGCAGAAGTCCTCCATCAGGTACGTCCCGCTCGGCTGCAGGTTCACCAGCGTCGGGACGTCGCGGGCCAGCATGTCGAAGTCGTCCAGGGACAGCGGGACGCCGAGGCGGCCCGCGATGGCGAGCAAGTGGATCACCGCGTTCGTAGACCCGCCGATCGCCGCGTTCACCCGGATCGCGTTCTCGAACGCCGCCCTGGTCATGATGGCCGACGGGCGCAGGTCCTCCCGCACCAGGCCGACGATCACCTGACCCGCCCGCTGGGCCGTCTCGAAGCGACGGGCGTCTACGGCCGGCCAGGTCGCCGAGTACGGCAGCTGCATCCCGAGCGCCTCGGCCATCGACGCCATGGTGGAGGCGGTCCCCATCGTCATGCAGTGCCCGTTGGACCTGGCCATGCAGCCCTCGGCGAACACGCACTCCTCCGGGGTCATCCGCCCAGCGAGCAGGTCCTCCTCGAACCGCCATACCGCCGTGCCCGAGCCGACGTCCGTGCCCCGGTACTTCCCGCTGAGCATGGGCCCGCCGGTGACCATCACCGCGGGCAGGTCAACGCTGGCCGCCGCCATCAGCAGGCCCGGCGTGGTCTTGTCGCACCCCGACAGCAGCACCACGCCGTCCAGCGGGTTGGCGCGGATCAGCTCCTCGGCCTCCATCGCGAGCAGGTTCCGGTACAGCATGGCCGTGGGGCGCAGCAGCGTCTCGCCAAGCGCCATGGCGGGGAACTCCAGCGGGAACCCGCCCGCCTGCCAGACCCCGCGCTTGACCGACTCGGCGACCCGGTGCAGGTGGACGTTGCACGGTGCCAGCTCCGACCAGGTGGTCGCGATGCCGATGACGGGTCGGCCGTCGAACACCTCGGGCGTGAATCCCTGGCTGCGCATCCACGACCGGTAGGCCATCCCGTGCCGCCCGGTCGCGCCGAACCAGGCCCTGCTGCGCAGCCCGCCGGGCTGCTCGTTTTCGATTGGTGCCATGTTGCTATAGGTAGCACCACCGCCGTTCGGGAAAATAAGAGGGTGAGCCGCGTGCATGACTTGGGCGGGCAGACGGGCTTCGGGCCCGTGCCGTCCGGCGATGGGGAAGGGCCGCCGTTCGCGGCCGACTGGGAGGCGCGGGTGTACGCGCTCGCGGCCGTCCTGCGCCAGCGGGGGCTGTTCAACAGCGACGAGCTGCGGGACGCGATCGAGCGGCTGGCGCCGGAGGAGTACCTGGCCGCGTCGTACTACGAGCGGTGGCTCGGCGCGCTCGAGCTGCTGGCCGCGGAGAAGGGCGTGCCGTGAGCTACCAGGCGGGCGCGAGGGTCCGCGCGCGGGCCGGCGACCCTGACCACCACACCCGGGTGCCGCGGTACGTGCGCGGGCACACCGGGGAGGTCGTCGCCATCCTGGGCCAGTGGCCGCTCCCGGATGACCGCGCCCGCGGCATCGTGCCGCCGCGGGTCGAGACCTGCTACGCCGTCCGCTTTTCCGCCGCTGACCTGTGGGGGAGCGGGGACCATACCGTGACCGTCGACCTGTGGGAGTCCTACCTTGACCGGGCATGACGACGAGCCAGCCGCGGTCAGGACGCGGCGGCTCGAAGAACGGCTGATCGCGGCCGGGCTGGCCAGCGACGAGGAGCTCGACGCGTTCCTGACCAGGCTGTACGGGGACGCGTCCCCGGTCAACGGCGCCCGCATGGTCGCCCGCGCCTGGACCGACCCGGCCTACCGTGAGCTGCTCCTGAACGACGGGAACGCGGCGGCGGGCGCGGAGGGGTTCGCCCTGGCCTCATCCGGGCCCGGCGGCTTCCAGCTCCGGGTCGTGGCCAACACCGACCAGGTGCACAACGTCATCGTCTGCACGCTGTGCTCCTGCTACCCAGTGTCGCTGCTCGGGCCGTCGCCGGGCTGGTACAAGAGCTTCGCGTACCGGTCGCGGACGGTCCGCGAGCCGAGGGCCGTGCTGGCGGAGTTCGGCGTCACGCTGCCGGAGGGCGTCCGGGTCTCGGTGTGGGACTCGACGTCGGAAGCCCGTTACATGGTCCTGCCGTCACGTCCGGCGGAAACCGAGGCGCTGGGCGCGGCCGAGCTGGCGGCCCTGGTGACCCGGAACGGGCTCATCGGGACGGCGCTGGTCTAGCCCTCGGGGGCCAGGGCCCTTAGCGCCGGCCGCGGATCGGGGCCGAGGACCTGGATGGCCACGTGGTCGGCGCCCGCGTCTAGGTGCGCGGCGATCCCGCGCCCGATCGCCTCGGCGTCACCGTGGAGCACCAGCGCGTCGATAAGCCGGTCGCTGCCGCCGTTGGCGAGATCCGCGTCCGTCCAGCCGAGCCTGCGCAGGCTGGCCAGGTAGTTGGACAGGCCGAGGTACGGCTTCTCCACGCGCGGCCTGCCGATGGCGCGGGCCCGCTCGGGATCGGTCTCGAGTACGACCTTCTGCTCGGGGGCCAGCAGCGGCCCGGCGCCCAGCACCTGCCGGGCCTCCCGGGTATGGTCCGGGGTGACCAGGTACGGGTGCGCGCCGGCGGTGCGCTGGGCGGCCAGCGCGAGGATCTTCGGGCCGAGCGCCGCCAGTACCCTGGCCTCGGCCGGGACCCCGAGATCGTCCAGCTCGTCGAGGTAGCTGACCAGCGTCGCGTAGGGCTGGCGGTACTCCTGGGTGGCCTCCGGATGCCCGATGCCCAGGCCGAGCAGGAAGCGGCCTGGGTGCCTGGCCGCGATCCGGTGGTAGGAGGCGCCGACGGTCGCCGCGTCGTCCTTCCACACGTTGACGATCCCGGTGGCGACCGCGATGTGGTCCGTGGCGTCCAGTAGCTGTTCGGCGAGCCGGAGGTCCCCGTCAGGAGAGCTGCCGATCCAGATGGCCCCGTAGCCGAGAGCCTCTATCTCGCCCGCCAGCTCGGGGGTGAGCCCGGTGGCGTGCCGCCAGATGCCGATCCTGCCCAATTCGATGCCCATGTCACCGAACAGCCCGGCCGTGCCGACTTTCATTCCGCCTCGCGGCCGACTGACTGAGCTGCAGGGCTAGCACCCGGTCGGGCTCGCCGACCGGGCCACGTTCCTGCCCGCAGCGCTGTCCGGGGGCCAGCGCCAGCGGGTGGCGATCGCCCGGGCGCTGAGCAACGACCCGCTCGTAGTCCTGGCCGACGAACCCACGGGCAACCTCGACAGCGCCGCCACCCTGGAGGTACTGCGGCTGTTCGACAGCCTGCGCGGGCGGCCAGACCCTGGTCATCGTCACACACGATTCGCGGGTCGCCGCCACCGCCGACCGGCTGGTCTTGATGCGCGACGGCGCCCCTCGTGGACGAGACCAGGCTGTCCGGCGGCACACGCGGCAACCTGGGCGCCCTGGCCGGGCTCGAGGGCTGACGGCGGCTGGGCGCATGCTGCTCAGCGGTCCTTCAGGCGGAACTCGCCTTATCCCGAACGAACATCGGTACCCGTCCCGGTACGCTCCTTCGCCCGAGTTGCCCGTGTATCCGCTGACCGGAGTTTCCCCGGTGACTTGGCGCCATCATGCCTACCCCTAAGGCGTCATCGTCCTCAGTTCTCGGTTGTGCTGGTAGCGATCTCGGTGAGGCTGGTGCTGGGGCGTGCCCCCGGCCTGGCTCCCGTCAGCCTGGCCGGGGCACGCCCGCGGTGTTACCTCACCTGCTGGTGCGGGCCAGTGGGGCCCGCGGTCCTTTCACAAGCCCAGGCCGCCGGTGACGCCCTGGACGGTCCCGACCAGGCCCGGGCCCGCGTTCGGCGAGCCGGGCTGCGGGGCGCTGCCCGCGTTCACGGTGACCAGCGACCCGGCGGTGTTCGGTCCGTTGACCGAGGCCACCGTCCCGGACTGGGGCAGGCTGGTCGAGGGCACCCCGGAGGCGTTGACCGCGACCAGGGACCCGTTGGTGCCGGCGCTGGTGCTGCCAGCGGTGGTGCTGGTGCTGGCCGACCCGGTGGCGGCGGGGGCAGTGACGGTGCCGGTGCCGCCGACGGAGATCAGAGATCCGGCGGCGGGCTGGCTGCCCGCGTTGACGGTGATCAGCGATCCGCTCCCGGTGGTCCCGGTGCCGGTTCCGGTGGTGCCGGTGCCGGTGGAGACGGTGCCGGTGGTTCCGGTGGTGACGGTGCCGGTGCCGGCCGAGACCAGCGACCCGGCCGACGGCAGGCTGCCGGCGTTGACGGTGATCAGGGACCCGTTACCGGTGCCGGTGGTGCCGGTGCCGGTGGAGATGGCGCCGGTGCCGGTGGAGACCAGCGACCCGGCGGAGGGCAGGCCGCCCGCGTTGACGGTGACCAGAGAGCCGTTACCGGTGCCAGTGGCGGTGCCGCTGGCGGAGCCGCCGAGGTTGACGCCGATCAGCGACCCGTTCCCGCCGGTCCCGCTGCCGCCGCCAGAACCGCCAGTGCCGGTCCCGGTGCCGCTGCCGCCGGACCCGCTCGTCCCGCCAGTGCCGGTGCCGGAACCGCTGCCGCCAGACCCGCTGGTGCCGGTGCCGCCGTTGGTGCCGTTACCGCCAGACCCGCTCGTCCCGCCGGTCCCGCTGCCGCCGCCGGACCCGCCAGTGCCGGTCCCGGTGCCGCCGTTGGTCCCGTTACCGCCAGTGCCGCCGGTGCCGTGGTTACGGCCGTGCCCCGAACCGCCGGTCCCGTGGTTCGTCCCGTGCCCGCCGGTCCCGTGGTTCGTGCCGTGCCCGCCGGTCCCGTGGTTCGTGCCGTGCCCGCCGGTGCCGTGGTTCGTGCCGTGCCCGCCGGTGCCGTGGTTCGTGCCGTGCCCGCCGGTGCCGTGGTTGGTGCCGTGCCCGGTGCCGTGCTCGGTGCCGTGGTTGGTGCCGTGGCCGAAGGTGCCGTGGCCGAGTGAAGGTGAAGGTGACGGTGCCGTGGCCGGAGGTGAAGGTGCCGTGGCCCCGGCTGCCGTGCTCGAAGGTGCCGTTGGTGAACGGGCTGTGCAGCCCGGGATGCCAGTCCGACACGGCCGGGCCGAAGTCCGGGCCGTTGGACTGCGACGGGCACGTGCCCGCCACCGCCGCGGTGGCCAGCACCGCGGGGGCGACCAACCCGGCAGCCACGGCCGCCAGGCGCGCGAAGATCTTACTCATGACTGATGCACTCTCCTGAACAGGATGATCGAGATGAGGAATGTCGGGTGGACGTACCCCGCCCGGATCCGGGAGACGGGCCCGCCGGGCAGGTCAGGCAGCTGGGACCAAGCCCCTGCTGCTAGCCCGGCACCTCAATCACCGAGAGCACGGCGGCCGTGAACGGGACGGCCACCTCAGAACGCCTGCGCGCGATGCCCGGCACCGCCAGGCACGCCACGATCAGCACGGCCAGCCCGGCCGCACCCGCACCGCCCGGCCCCATCTGGGACCCCGGCGCGAAACTTCCATCCGACCCGCCGCCACCCGGCGCGCCCGGACCAGCCGGCCCGGTCGGCGCCGCCGGCAGCGGCAGGGTCGGGACGGCCGGCAGGCCCGGCGCCCCAGCACCCAGGCCTGCCAGCCCGGCCCCCGCCACACCCGCACCCGCAGCCGAGCCCGCGCCGGAACCCGGCAGCACCGGCAGGATCGGCAGCACCGGCAGCACTGGCGGCACCGCCGCCGGGCCGCTGCCCGCCACCGGGCCGATACCCGGCACCGAGCCAGCGCCAGAGCCAGTGCCGGTGCCCGGCGCCGAGCCGGAACCCGTTCCGGTCGAGGAGCCAGTCCCGGTGGATGAACCCGTTCCGGTCGAGGAGCCGGTCCCGGTCGAAGAGCCAGTGCCCAGCACCGGGGAAGTCACTGAGGTGACCGTGCCGGTCACCGTCGAGACCAACTGGCCGACCGCCGCACCGGCCGCCTGGACCACCGACCCGGCGTCCCCGGCCACCGAAGTCACCGTCCCGGTCACCGCGGACCCGGCGGTGTTCACCACGCCGGTCACCGTGCCAGTCAGGGTGCTGGTGACCGGGCCGATGACGCTGCCGGCCGCCGGGCTCGTGCTGGCCACCGGCCCGGTCACCGCGGTCACGGTACCGGCCACCGAACCGGTCACCGTGCTGGCCGCAGACGTCGCGCTGGACACCGTGTCCGCCGCGGTCGTGGCCGCCGTGCTGGCCGCCGACGTCGTGCTGGTCGCCATGTTGGTTACGGTGCTGGCGGCGGTCCCGACGGCATTGTCAGCAGCGGCGGTCGTGCTGGTCACGGCGCCAGTCACGGTACTTGCCGCCGTGCTGGCCGCGGGGACAGCCGCGGAAGTCGTGCTGCTCGCGGCGCTGGCCGCGGGAGCGGCCGCCGACGTCGTACTGGTCACGGCGCTGGTTACCGCGCTGGCCGCGGGGGCGGCCGGGGTGACCTGCGAGACCGTGGACGATGCAGGGGTGGTCAGGGCGGCCGGGCTCACGGCAGTCGTCACGGTGCCGATCCCCCCGGTCGCGGCACCCGCGGCGGTGCTGGCGGTTGAGCTGGCCGTTCCGGTTACCGAGCTGGCCGTTCCGGTCATAGCACCCGTCGCGGCGCTGGCCGCTGTGCTGGCCGCACCGGTGACAGTGCTGGTCACGGAGGACAGGAGCGGGCTAGGCGGCCCGGAATTGGGCGCAACGACGGCGGCCGCAGCGGGTGTGGCAGCTAGCAGGCCTATGCCCACTAGCAGGCACAGGCCGCCAAGCGCCGCCCCGACGGTGTACAAAAGCACCTTCAGGGCCGACGTGCACCAGCCCTTCATGCGCGTCACGCTAATCACTTAAAACGCGGATGTCCATACCCCTGAAACCATTTCCCGGATATTTTCCGGCGACCACTGGATAATCCAAACTGGATGCCCGCGCATTATGCACCTATGGCTTTTCGCATGATAGGGCGAAATGCCCGATACGTGCGTTTGGTCATGATACAGTGAGACAGCACGAGATGCCCTGACATGCCATCTATCTGCATTAATAACGACGACATGTCTTATGGATAAGATCTCGAATACCCAGTTTACGTTCGCTTCATGAGCATATGACATTACTCGTCAGGTAATTTTACTGTCGCCTCTAAACGGCGCGGAGGCGGGCGCCCGGCCATCCGGCGTTGGCGTTCCGGGCACCCGCCTCCAATTGGCGCTACAAGGCAGGCACGGTCCCGCTGAACCGCTGCTGCTCATCGTCCACGGCCGTCACGGTCACGGTTATGACGTCACCATGCCGCGGCCCGACATGCTTGACCAGACCGGACATGCCGCTGGCCGTCTCGACCAGCACAGCGAACGGCAACACCTTGGTCACGGTCACCCGCACGGTGTCGCCCGGCTTCACAGTCGGCGCACTCATCGTCCACTCACCCCCTTCCGGAACAATCGGGGTGAGAGGGAGGGCCCGGCCTGGCGGGGTCAGTCTCCGATCCGGTCGCCACTCCATCGGCGGCACGACACATTCCCCTGACTCACGGTTCCAGGGTAACGGCCAGCTGATCAGCGGATGGTGACCGGAGTCCAGTGACGCCCACCATCGCGGCTGAGCCAGACCTGCCGCGGGTAGACGCCTTCCTGGAAGGCGAATCCCCACGTGTCGCTGACTGTCAAGCCCGTCAAGGGAAAGCCCGCCCCCGCGAGGCCTGCCGCGTTCTCCAGGCTCGGGCTCTCGTGCCAGCTGTGGCCTCGGTCCCAGGAGATATAGACATCCATCCGCTCGCCGGACAAGAAGATCGTTCCCCCTGGGCTCATCGAGGCGCCCGCGAGATAGCCGCCGAACGGCGGGCTGGCCACCTTCCGCCAGCTACGCGCGCCGTCGTCTGATAGGTAAGCGGTCTTGACCTGGTTGCCCGCACCGGGCTCGGACCCGCATCCGAGGAAGAGCCAGCCTCCAGGAGCCGCGGCCAGCGCTCCCGACCATGCGCCGGGGCACGGGTCGGGCCTGGGCCGCCAGGGCGCAGAGCCGTTGACCGGGCCCCCCAGCAGCACGGGCTTCCCCGCCTCACCCATGAAGGCGAACATGTAGGCCACGTCACCGGACACGACGAGTTGCGCCGACCGAACTCCGGTGCCAATCGCACCAGGGACCGCTCGCCAGACATCCGACCCGTCCGGTGCGCCGTACACCCGGAAGGTGCAGGCCGACCCACCGTCCCCGCACCGGGAGGTGATGGCCAGCACCCCGTCTCCGGCCACGCCCAGGTCCTGCACAGGCCCGCCCGGGCCTCTCATCTTCCGCCAGGTGAGGCCGCCGTCACTGGTTTGCCACAGAGCCGGACCGAACGCCCATCCCGCGCGAGCGCTGGTGAACAGGATCGTGCCGACCGCGTTCGCGGGCGGGGTGCCCTGGTACATGTCCGCGGGAGGCACACCCGGGGCGTGAGCCCTGGACCAGGTCCGGCCTCCGTCGGACGTTCTGAGCACCACGATCGTGCGGCACGTCTGTACCTGATCCGCGCACGGCGTCGCCAGCACCCAGCCCGTCGTGGCGGACACGAAACTGGCGGACAGGACGGTGAGCGCACCTCCGCCGGGCGTGACCGTGTCCGGGATGGTGAGCGCACCGCCGCCCGGCTCGACCGTGCCCCGGACGGTGCCCGGCGCGGCTCCGCTGCAGGCGCCCGCCGCGACGAGCAGCCCAGCCAACACAAGCCAGGCGAGCGAACGCCGCCATGCCAGACCAGAGCCCGTCCCGATCGCGCCCGACATCATCGGCCCGTCCTATGCGCCACCCGCGACCGCTGGCGCGGTCAACAGCTATGACGGCGCACCGGGTGAAAGGTTGTGCTCTCACGCACCCGGGATGTACACCCAGGACATTTGTACTGCCGAGGCCTGGATCGATGGATCTACTGGCGGAAGCCCGCCGCGACCAGGCTTAAGGCATGACAACGACGCAGCTCACCGCATAGCCGAACTCATCCGCCGCAAGCGCCCTGCGCCCGCTGATCTTCGATCTCGGGGTGCCGCTGGACTCCTACTACCTGCTGCGCAAGCTCGGCGTCGACGTGGTCCCCTCGCTCGCGCTCAGCAGCGTGGTGCCGGCCGTCCGCGCCATCGTCGGGCTGGTCAGGGACCACACCTTCAACGGTCTGGCCACCCTGGTCGTGGCCGTGACCGTCGTGAGCACCGCTGTGAGCTTCTGGACTGGCGACCCCCGCATCATGCTGGCTAAGGATGGAGCTGTTCGACATCGAGATGCCCGGCCGGAGCGGGCTCGACGTCGCGGCCGACCTGCGCGGAAAGCTGCCCTCCTGCAAGGCGCTCATCCTGACCACCTTCGGCCGTCCCGGCTACCTGCGCCTGGCGATGGAATCCGGCGCGAGCGGATTCCTCGTCATGGACAGCCCGATCGAGGAACTGGCCGACGCCATCCGCAAGATCCTCGCCGGCCAGCAGGTCATCGACCCGGTGCTCGCGGCTGCGGCCCTGTGAGCGGGCCCGAATCCACTGACCCTCCGCGAGCGAGATGTCCTGAGCGCAGCAGCCGACGGTACCACCATCGCCGATATCGCGCAGCGCCTGTACCTGTCGGAGAGCACGGTGCGGAACTACCTGTCCTCGGCGATCGGGAAGACCGCCTCGCGGAACCGCATCGAGGCCGTGCAGTCGGCCCGGACCAACGGCTGGCTGTAGGCAACGGGGAAATCGCGTTGTCAGGAGGACGGCCACTGGCTATCGTCCGTTCTTGACTACTCCCCGCCCTGAGGGACGGGGATTCCGGTCCTCGCGGGCCGGGGTTCCTGTTTCACGGGCGACCGCACCCCGGAAGACCCGGAATGTCTTACGTCACCTCCGCAGGCAGACACGGCAAGACCTGCCGCCAGGATGTTCTTCGCGGCGTTAGCGTCCCGGTCGTGCCGGGTGCCGCACGATGGGCATCTCCAGTGCCTGATGGACAGGCTCAGCTCCGCGAGCAGGTGCCCGCACGCCGAGCAGGTCTTGGACGAGGGGTACCAGCGGTCGATGACGACCAGGTCCCGCCCGTACCTGTGGCATTTGTACTCGAGCTGGCGGCGGAACTCGCCCCACCCGCAATCCGAGATCGCGCGGGCCAGGTGCCGGTTCGCGATCATGTTGCGGACCGCGAGGTCTTCGATGACGATGACATCGTTGCGGCGGACCAGGCCCGTGCTGGCGCGGTGCAAGAAGTCGCGGCGGGCGTTGCGGACCTTGCGGTGGGCGCGGGCGACCTTCGCCGCGGCCTTGGCCTGGTTGGCCGATCCTTTCCGGCAGCGGGCCATCCGCCGCTGGTAGCGGGCCAGGTTCCGGGCCTTGCGCGCCAGGTGCCGGGGGTTGGCAATCCGCTGCCCGCTGCTGGTGACCGCGAAGTCGGTCACGCCCAGGTCGACGCCGACGGCACGGCCGGCCGGGGGCATCGGCTCGGCGGCGGCCGCGTCGACGGTGAAGGTCACGTACCAGCGGCCGTCCGGCTCCCGGGAGACGATGACCATGGCCGGGTCGAGCGCGGTCAATTCCGCGTCTGGCCAGGACCACACGAACCGCAGCGGAGCATTCATCTTGGCCAGTCGCAGCACGCCCTGGCGCAGGCTGAACGCGCTGCGGGTGTAGTGCGCGGACTGCCGGCCGCGGCGGGACTTGAACCGCGGGTACCGGGCGCGCCGGGCGAAGAACGCGCCGAACGCCTGGTGCTGGTGCCGCAGCGCCTGCTGCAGCGGCACGCAGGACACCTCGGTCAAGAACGCCAGGCCCGGATCTTTCTTCAGGACGGTCAGCGCCCGGTCGGTCTGCGCGTAGGAGGTGCCCGTGCCCTCGGCGGCGTACCGGGCGCGGCGGGCGGCCAGGGTCCGGTTCCACACGACCCGGACGCAGCCGAACGTGCGGGCCAGCATGTGCTGCTGCGCCTCGTCGGGGTATGCCCGGCAACGGTACGCCGTCCGCATGCCTACAGTATCGCACATTTGATCGAAAAACCGCGGGAGCCGCGCCGTCCGGGTAGCTGTCTTGCCCCGTCCTGCATCGCGTGGCACCGCATTCCTCCCCGGCCTGAAGCCCGGGACTTCCTCCGGAGATCTTGGTGAGTTCCTCGGGCCACGTAGAGGTGGCGCACGTCAGCCACGTCCTGCCGGATGGCCGGACGCTGCTCGACGACGTCAGCTTCCGCATCGGCGAGGGGCTCACGGCCGCCCTGGTCGGCCCGAACGGCGCGGGCAAGACCACGCTCCTCCGGCTGGTGGCCGGGGATATCCAGCCGCAGTCCGGGACGGTCGCGGCCACGGGCGGACTCGGGGTGATGCGGCAGTTCATCGGCAAGGCAGCCGACGCCGACGGGGCGGGCGCCGACGGCCTGGGGGCCGCCCCGATGGTCCGCGACCTGCTGCTCTCCGTCGCCTCAGCGCGGGTTCGGGAGGCCGCCGCCCGGCTGGACGCCACCGAGCTCGCGATGATGGAGCGAGACGACGAGCCGGCCCAGCTTCGCTACGCGTCTGCGCTGACCGCGTGGGGTGAGGCCGGCGGGTACGCGGCCGAGGTGCACTGGGATGCCTGCTGTGTCGCAGCGCTCGGTATCCCGTTCGACCAGTGCCGCTGGCGCGACGTGAGCACGCTGTCCGGCGGGGAGCAGAAACGGCTGGTGCTGGAGTCACTGCTGCGGGGACCCGATGGCGTCCTGCTCCTGGACGAGCCGGACAACTACCTGGACGTGCCAGCGAAGCGCTGGCTGGAGCGGCAGCTGGCCGCGACGCCGAAGACGGTGCTGCTGGTCAGCCACGACCGGGAACTGCTCGCGGCGTGCGCGCAGCGCATCGTCACGGTCGAGGACCGGCACGTCTGGGTGCACGGCGGGGGCTTCTCCGGCTACGCCCAGGCGCGCGCCGACCGGATCAGCCGCCTGGAGGAACTGCGGCGCCGGTGGGACGAGGAGCACGAGAAGCTGAAGGAGCTGGTCCGCACCTACCGGCAAAAGGCCAGCTACAACTCGGACATGGCCTCCCGGCTGCAGGCCGCGGTCACCCGGCTGCGCCGGTTCGAGGAGGAGGGCCCGCCGGAACTGGCCCCGCGAGACCAGAACGTCCGCATGCGACTGCGCGGCGGGCGAACCGGAAAGCGCGCCATCGTGTGCGAGGATCTGTCGCTGACGGGTACCACGGGCTCGTTCGGCCTAGAGATCTGGTTTGAAGACCGGGTGGCCGTGCTGGGCGCGAACGGGTCAGGCAAGTCGACCTTCCTCCGCCTGCTGGCGGGGGAGCAGGTGCCGCACGAGGGGGTGGCCCGGCTCGGCGCCCGGGTCGTACCGGGGTTGTTCGCGCAGACCCACGCCCGGCCGGACCTGGAGGGGCGGGCCCCGGTCGAGATCCTGATGACCGAGCACGCGCTGCTGATCAACGAGGCGATGGCCGCGCTGGCCCGGTACGAACTGCAGTCGTGCGCCCGACAGCCGTTCGGCACGCTGTCTGGCGGACAGCAAGCCAGGCTGCAGATCCTCCTGCTCGAGCTGGCCGGCGTCACGCTGCTCCTGCTCGACGAGCCGACCGACAATCTCGACCTGCCGAGCGCCGAGGCCCTGCAGGAGGGCCTGGAGTCCTACCAGGGCACGGTGCTGGCGGTCACGCACGACCGCTGGTTCGCGCGGTCATTCGAGCGGTTCGTCATCTTCGCGTCCGACGGGAACGTCCGCGAGGCGACCGAGCCCGTCTGGGACTGAAGCTGGGACTAAAGGCTCAGCCGCCGACCCTGGTCCCGCACGCCGCGCAGAAGTGAGCGCCCGCCGCCAGCTCGGTCCCGCACTCGGTGCAGTGCTGCACCGCCGGGGCCATCGTCTGGCCGCAGTTCATGCAGAAGCGCGCACCCGTCGGGTTCGGCGCCTCGCACGACGCGCACACCGAACCGGCCGCCTGGGCGGTCGGCGCCGCCTGAGCGGGCGTCTGGGGAGGCGCCTGCTGCGGGCGGCGCGCCCTGCGGCGGCTGCCCCTGACCGTAGCCCGGCTGTTGCTGTTGCGGGTAACCCTGTCCCTGCGGCGCGCCCTGCGGGTACTGCGGCGGTGGCGCTCCCTGGCCGCCCGGCCCGTACGGCGGCATCCCCTGCTGCTGAGCTGCCTGCTGAGCCGCCTGCTGCTGCTGAACCGCCTGCGCCTGCTGCATCCCGAACGCGCTGGCCAGGCCGAACCCCGCGCCGAGGAACGCCCCTTCGGTGCCGGCGCCGCCCTGGGCCATGCCCTGCCCGGCGCCGAGGGCCATCTCACCAGCGGCGTACTGCTGGAAGCCCCCGGCCAGCTGCGAGTAGCTGGTGTCCTTGGCCAGCTGCTTGAGCTGCTTCTCGTCCTCGGGGGCCAGGTTGACGTCGAAGTTGCCCATCCTGGTCAGCTCGACGCCGTAGTTGGCGAGCTGGCCATTGGACGCCTCGATGGTCGACTGCTCGATCTCCGCCGAGTACGCCATCAGGCCGAGGATGGGCCACCCGTTGCGGATGATCTGGGTGGTGACGTGGGTCCGCAGCACCTTCAGCAGCTGGTCGCTCACCCACCCGGCGATCCGCTCGTTGTCGGTGACGTCGACCGTGGAGGTCAGGTTGGTGATCAGCCGCACCGGGTCAGCCACATGCAACGCGTAGTCGCCGAACACGCGCAGGGTCACGACCAGCCCGGTCCGCGGGTCCTGGACGTCATCCACCCGGCCGCCGAACTTGAAGCCCGTGTACTCGCGCGTGCCGACGAAGTACAGCTCGGCGCGGTAGGCGTTGCCGCCGCTGACGTGGTCGATGATCGCGCCGAGCCCGGGCAGCTCGTTCGCGTCGATCTGATGCCGGCCCGGGCCGAGGGTCTGCACGACTTGGCCCGTGTTGACGAACATCGCCATCTCGTCCGCGTTGACGATCGCGCGCGTATAGCGGCGGATGGAGACGTCCGGCCATTTGAAGACGATCTGACCTTTGCGGTCATCAGGTACGGCGATGAACTCCCGCCCGAGCAGTGCCATGGGAGAAACCTTACCCGGTCTGAAGATTGAGGCATACGGGCTTGTCAAAGGTCCGTTCCCTGCTATCTTCCGGATCGTGGAAATGATCCAGTGCAAGTGGTGCCAAGCGCAGAACCCGCCAGGCACCACCAGTTGCCAGACCTGCGGCGCTCCCCTCGACGAGCGGGACAAGGTCAGTGATTCCGGCTGGCGCGAGGCGCCCCGCCTGCGCGACATGGTCGAGTTCCGGTTCTCCGACAGCACCTGCCAGGTCGAGGGCGAGCTCGTCCCCGTGGCGGAGGTCAACCTCCACCCGCGGGACGGCCTCTACTTCGAGCATCACGTGCTGCTGTGGAAGGACGAGTCGGTCCCGCTCTCGTCGCTGAACACCGGCGGCGGGATGAAACGCTCAGTCGGCGGCATGCCGCACCTCGTGACGGTGGCGAACGGCCCGGGCCGCATCGCGTTCTCCCGCGACGCGCCGGGCGAGCTCGTCGTCCTCCCGCTGCACCCGGGCATGGAACTGGACGTCCGCGAGCACGCCTTCCTAGTGGCCTCGCACAGCGTCCAGTACTCCTTCGTGCGGATCAAGGGCCTGGTCAACCTGCTGCACGGCGGGAGCGGCATGTACATGGACCGCTTCATCACCTCAGGCCAGCCCGGCATACTCCTACTGCACGGGAACGGGAACGTGCTCGAGCGGACTCTCCAGCCGCGCGAGAAGATCCTGGTCGAGCCCGGCGGGTTCCTGTACAAGGACTCGAGCGTGCAGATGCAGGCCCAGCAGATGCCGCTCAAGACCGGGCTGATGCGGCACGGCATGTACCTGGCCGAGATGACCGGGCCTGGCCGGGTCGGCATCCAGTCGATGTACGTCCACCATCACTCCGAGTGAGCTAACGACGATCGCCGCGAAGAGCCGAAGACACCCAGAGAGCGCGGGATGAACACCTACGTATGCCGGTACTGCCGGCAGTCCAGCGACCCTAACTCGCCGACCTGCCCGCTGTGCGGGGCGCCGGTCGACATCAAGAGTTCAGTCAGCGACTCAGGGTGGGTCAAGCAGCCGCCCATCAAGGACATGGCCCGGCTCCAGTTCGGCCAGTCGCACTGCCAGATCGCCGGCACCACCGTCCCGGTCGCGGAGTTCAACCTGGCGCCGAACGACTGGATCTACTTCTCCCACCACACCATGCTGTGGTCCGAACCGGCGACCAAGCTCGCCAACATGCCCATGCGCGGCGCGTGGAGCCGCACCATGGCGGGGATGCCGCTGATGATGCTCGAGGCCCGCGGCCCCGGGCGTGTCGGGCTGTCCGACAACCACGCGGGCGAGGTCGTGGCCCTGCCGCTCCACCACGGCCAGCAGATGTGGGTCCGCGAGCACCGGTTCCTGACCGCCACGGGCAACATCGGGTACAGCTGGCATCCCACGGACGTCTGGTACCAGACCGGAGACGGCAACGAACGGGAGACCCATTACCCGATGGGCCAGTTCGGTGACGTCTTCGCCGCGCACGATGCGCCCGGCCTGCTGCTCCTGCACTCGCCGGGCAATACCTTCATCCGCGACCTGCAGCCCGGGCAGAACCTGCTGATCCAGCCGAGTTCCCTGCTCTACCGGGACGTGTCGGTCCGCGCCCACCTGCACCTGGAGTACCCGCGGAACATGGGCTTCGCCTTCTGGAGCAACCGGTGGAGCTATCGCAGCATCTTCCTGCGGCTGATCGGCCCGGGCCGGGTCGCGGTCCAGTCGGTCTACTCGCCGCCGGAGGACACCGAGATGATCCAGAACCACTCCTACGCGACCAGGCACCACTGGTAATACGGGAGTAAGCCGTACGACGACGAACCGGCCCGGGGGCTAGCCCCCAGGGCCGGTTTTGTTGTTCCTCGACCGCGCCGACCGGGGGTAATCCCCACCACGAAGACGGGTGGTGACCTCGTTCCCCGCCGGGTCCTAGGTCCCTAGCGTGTATCCCGAACGCCGACGAGCGTGCCCGCCGTTACGGGGGCCGGGCCCGCTCTGACCACGACTGGAGGGCTTTCCCATGATCGAGGCACGCGGGCTGGTCAAGCGCTACGGCTCCACCACCGCGGTTGACCACCTCAGCTTCGATGTCCGCCCCGGCACGGTGACCGGTTTCCTCGGCCCGAACGGCGCTGGCAAATCCACCACGATGCGCATGGTCCTCGGCCTGGACCGGCCGGACGACGGGGTGGCGAGGATCAACGGCAAGAACTACCACGAGCTGGCCTGGCCGATGCGTGAGGTCGGTGCGCTGCTCGAGGCCAAGGCCTTTCACCCGGGCCGCTCGGCCCGCGCCCACCTGACCGCGCTGGCCGCCAGCAACGCGATCCCGCGGCGGCGGGTCAACGACGTGCTCGAGATTACCGGCCTGGAGCAGGCCGCGGACCGGCGCGCGGGCAAGTTCTCCCTGGGCATGGCCCAGCGGCTGGGCATCGCCGCCGCGCTGCTCGGCGATCCGGGGGTTCTCCTGCTCGACGAGCCGGTCAACGGCCTCGACCCCGAGGGCATCCGCTGGATCCGCACGCTCCTGAAGAACCTGGCCGCGCACGGCCGAACGGTGCTCATCTCGAGCCACCTGATCAGCGAGGTCGCGCAGACCGCCGACCAGCTCATCGTGATCGGGCGGGGCCGGCTGCTCGCCCAGACGACGGTCGCCGAGCTGGCCGCCCGCAGCACCTCCCTCGAGGACGCGTTCTTCGAGCTCACCGAGGGCAGCACCGAGTACTCCGCTATTGACGTTACCGACAAGCTAAGGAGCCTGTCATGACCACCGCGACCCTGCCCCGGGCCGCCGCGCGCAGTGCCGAGGGGCGCTACGGCTTCCGCACCGTCGCCCGGATGGAGTGGCTGAAGCTGCGCTCCGTCCGCTCGACCTGGTGGACCCTGCTGGTCTTCGCGGCCGGCCTGATCGCCCTGGCCATCCTGGTGCTGAACCACGTGCACTGGACCACGATGTCGACCGGGGACCGTGCCTCCTTCGACCCCACCAACGACGGATTCGCCGGGCTGCTGATCGGCCAGCTCGCGCTCGGAGTCCTCGGGGTGCTGGCCATCACCACCGAGTACTCCTCGGGCATGATCCGCGCCACGTTCACCGCGGCGCCCCGCCGCCCGGTGGTGCTGGCCGCGAAGGCGGCGGTGTTCACCGCGATGGCGCTGGCGGCGGGGGAGATCCTGGCCTTTGCCTCCTTTGCCGTGGGCGAAGCGGTGCTGAAGTCCCCGGCCCCGCACGCCTCGCTCGCCCAGCCGGGCGTTCTCCGGGCGGTGCTCATGGCCGGTGTCTACCCGGCCCTGATCGGGCTCATCGGCCTCGGGCTCGGCGCGATCATCCGGCACACCGCGGGCGCGATCTCCGCGGTGGTGGGAGTGCTGTTCGTGCTGCCGCTGATCCTGGTGCCGCTGGGCACCTCGATCCAGGACTCGGTCGGGAAGTACCTGCCGATGCCGATCGCGGAGAATTCGCTTACCGCCGTCAAGGCTCAGGCCAACGCGCTGTCTCCCGGCGTGGGGCTCGCCCTGCTGTGCGGATACGCGGCCGTGGCGCTGGCCGCGGGGGGCTGGGCCCTGGCGCGCCGGGACGCGTGACCGGCCGCCGTAACCGGGGACAATTAGACCCATGGACGACAGGATCCGGCTGGTGGCAGGCACCATCCTGCGTGCCCCCTTCACCGGCCGGACCGTCCGCGAGCTGGTCTACTGCGGTCTCGGCGGGCTGGCCGGGGTGGCCGGGTTCTTGATCACCGTCTTCTCGTTCGCGGCCGGCCTGACCATCACCGCGTCGATCCTCGGCACCGTCGTCGGCCTGCTGCTGCTCACGCTGGCCCTCCTGATCAGCAGGCGCCTGGGCGGCCTGCACCGCCGTCTGGTGCGGTGGCTGCTCCGCTACGAGGTGGCGGCGCCGCTGCGGTTCCAGCCGGGCAAGGGCATCCTCGCCCGCCTGGACCGCCGGCTGCGGGACCGGGTGGCCTGGCGCGCCGTCTCCTACAGCCTGATCAAGCTGCCGGTCGCCGCCGTGCAGCTGTACGCGGTCACGCTCGCCGGGTTCGGCCTGGTCGACGTGACCTACCCGGTCATCTGGCTGCTGTTCCACCACAATCCGGGGGGAAACCCGAGTCCGATGGCAGCCGTAGTGCCACTGCCGTTCGGCGGAAAGTTTGAGGTCTCCAGCTGGGCTGGCACCTTCCTCCCGGCCCTCGCGGGCCTGGCGTGCGTGATCGGCGCGGCGTGGCTGGCCCGGGGGATCAGCGCGGGGGACCGGGCGCTGGTCCGCGGGCTGCTCGGGCCGAGCAGGGTCAGCGAGCTCGAGCGGACCAGGACGCTCGCCGTGGAAGACTCCGCCGCGGCGCTGCGGCGGGTGGAGCGCGACCTGCACGACGGCGCGCAGATGCGGCTCGCCGCGCTGGCCATGAACCTGGGCATGGCCAGGGAGAAGCTAGGCGACGACGACAAGGCGTCGGAGGTCGCCACGGTCAGGGAGCTGCTCGACGCCGCGCAGCGCAACGCCGTGGACGCCCTGGCCGACCTGCGCGACCTGGCCCGCGGCATCCACCCGCCGGCGCTCGATAACGGCCTGGCCAGCGCGCTGACCAGCCTGGCCGCCAGCAGCGCGATCCCCGCGTCGGTCACCGCCGACATCGGCCCGCGCCCCGCCCCGGCCATCGAGACCATCGCCTACTTCTGCGCGGCCGAGCTGATCGCTAACGCGACCAAGCACAGCTACGCCAACGAGATAAAAGTCAATATTCATACCGAACGAGGCGGTGTGCTACGCCTCGAAGTGTGCGACGACGGCATCGGAGGGGCGGACGCGGCCCGCGGCAGCGGCCTGGCCGGCCTGACGCAGCGCGTGTCCACGGTGGACGGGCGGATCGACGTGTCCAGCCCGCCCGGTGGCCCTACCCTGGTGACCGTCACGCTGCCGCTGAAGGCCTAGGGCACTGACTGTCTTCAACACGAGGGGTATCGGTCATGCGGGTCGTGATCGCGGAGGACGCCGCGCTGCTGCGCGAGGGGCTGATCCGGCTACTGGAAGACCGCGGGCATACGGTCTGCGCGGCGGTGCCCGACGGAGACGGCCTGCTCGCCGCGGTAGCCGAGCACCGGCCGGACGTGGCCGTAGTGGACATCCGGATGCCACCCACGCACACCGATGAGGGGCTGCGAGCCGCGCTGCAGCTCAGGCAAGAGTTCCCGGGCACCGGCGTGCTGATGTTCTCGCAGTACATCGAGACCTCGTACACCGCCCAGCTGCTCGAAGGCGGCGCCGCGGGCGTCGGCTACCTGCTCAAGGACCGGGTGGCCAACGTGGCCGAGTTCGCCGCGGCGCTGGAGCGCGTGGCCGCGGGCGGGACCGCCCTGGACCCCGAGGTGGTCAGCCAGCTGTTCCGCGCAAGCCGGCAGCGCGGCGGACTGGCCTCGCTGACCCCGCGGGAACGCCAGGTGCTCGCGCTGATGGCCGAGGGCAGGTCGAACTCCGGCATCGCCGCCGGACTCGTGGTCTCAGGCGGCGCGGTCGAGAAGCACGTGGCCAGCATCTTCAGCAAGCTCGGCCTGCCGCCGGACGATACCGACAACCGCCGCGTGCTGGCCGTCCTGCACTACCTGCGCTCCCCGGCCTGACAGCGGAACCGCCGGTAGCGGGTGATGTGCGATAATGAAGGTGAGCTCGGGGCATTTCGAACGCTGGCAGTCACGCCAGTGCCGTCTGCGGGTTCGGTGAATCCGGTGCGCCATGCGCCAGGGACAGGACGGCCGAGATGTTCGGCTTCAAGATCATCAATCAGTACGAGCAGGGCATCGTCTTCCGCTTCGGCAAAATGCTGCCCGCCATCCGCCAACCGGGGCTGACCTGGGTCAACCCGATTTCGGACCGGCTGCGCAAGGTCAACATGCAGATCATCGCGGCGACGGTCCCCGGCCAGGAGGGGATCACCCGCGACAACGTCACCGTCCGGGTGGACGCCGTCGTCTACTACCGGGTCATCGACCCGGCCAAGGCGATCATCAACGTGCAGAACTATACCTACGCCGTATCCCAGGTCGCCCAGACCTCGTTGCGGTCGGTGATCGGCCAGAGCGACCTGGATCAGTTGCTGTCCGAACGCGATAAGGTCAACGCCCACCTCAAGGACGTCATGGACGCCCCCACCGAGGGACCCTGGGGCATCCACATTGAGCGGGTCGAGGTCAAGGACATCTCCCTGCCCGAATCGATGAAACGATCAATGTCCCGCCAGGCCGAAGCCGAACGCGAGCGCCGCGCGCGGATCATCACCGCCGACGGCGAGTACCAGGCATCCAAGAAGCTCGCGCAGGCCGCCACCGTCATGTCCGCCGACCCGGCCGCCTTGCAGCTCCGGCTCCTGCAGACCGTCGTCGAGGTCGCCGCCGAGAAGAACAGCACGCTCGTCATGCCCATCCCGGTGGAACTGCTGCGCTTCTTCGACCGCGCAGCCCGGCCCCAGCCCCCAGCCGGCGAAGCTCAGGACAAGGCATTCCTTGCCGACCGCACCCACGGTGGCCGCGCTGACTGCGCCAGCAGGCCACCCAGCCGCCGCCGCCCTGACCGCATCGCTCAACGGCGCGTCAAAGGAGCCAGTCACCCCGGCTCGGCCATAACGTTTGCCCAGGTTCCACAGCACGGTGGCCGTAGCCGCGTCCCTGAGACCGGACCCCGACCAGCGGCCGCTCCGGTCAGGCGGCCTGCCGTACCGTGCGGGTGCTGGAGACCATCCGCGCAGTGAAATCGGCCGTGAAGTGCCGCCACCAGGACGGGTCAAGCCGCGGGGTGACCGGAGGGGCCCGGCCCGAAGTGTTGGCACCGCCGCGCGCGGCGGCGTCAGGAGGCGCTGAGCGCGCGCTGTTTTGCCTGGTCGGCGAGCCTGCCGGGAAGCGTAGTGAGGAGCGCGATCAGCGGCCTGGCGCTGGCCGGGACGACGTAGCGAAGCCGCGGGCTGGGGTGCTCGGCGGCTTTGACGATGGCGGCGGCGACCTGTTCCGGGGCGATGCCCCGGGAGATCTGCGCGGCCAGGTACCTGGTGCCGCTGGCCACCATGGGGCCGTAGTCGTCGGGGATCTCCCGGCCGGCCAGGCCCTGACCGTCGGCTTCGCCGAGATTGGTGGCCGTGAACCCCGGCTCGATGATGACGACCTTGATCCCGAAACCGGCTACTTCCTGACGCAGGGCGTCCGACAGCGCCTCGACGGCGTACTTGGTGGCCCCGTAGACGCCCATGCCGGGGAACGTCGTGCGGCCGACCACCGAGCTGATGTTGATGATGCGGCCCGACCTGCGGGCCCGCATCGCCGGCAGCGCGGCGCGGGTCATGGTGAGCAGCCCGAACACGTTGGTGGCGAACTGGCGCTGCACGTCCTCCTCGGACAGCAGCTCGACCGGCCCGGCCAGGGCGAACCCGGCGTTGTTGACGAGCACGTCGACGCCGGCCCCGCCCGTGCTGGCCTGGATCTTGGCCCAGGCCCCGCGCACCGAGGCCTCGTCGGTCACATCCAGGCCCACGGCCTGGATGTTCGGGGCGATGGCGGCCAGGCCGGCCAGCACCTCCTCGCGGCGTGCCGCGGCGAAGACCCGGTGTCCCCGCCGGGCGAAGCCGACCGCCGCCGCCCGTCCGATTCCTGAGCTCGCCCCGGTCACGAGCACGTTCAGCTGGTCTGTCATCGCTGGCTCCTCGATACCCCGGCCCCAAGTCGCGAGGCCCGTTGGAAACAGATCGGTTTACTTCCTTACCGTACACCGATCTGTTTCCGAGCGCTACCGCGCGACGTAGACTGGGCGGCGTGACCATGCCGAAGACCCCGACTCCGCCCGCGCCCCGCCAGCGTCTGCTGGACGCCGCCGCCGACCTGTTCTACCGGCAGGGCATCGGGGCGGTCGGCGTCGACCTGGTGAGCAAGACGGCCGGGGTCTCCAAACGCACGCTCTACCAGCAATTCGGCAGCAAGGACCGGCTCATCGCCGAGAGCCTGGACGCGCACGGCGATGCCGTCCTTGGCATGTACATCCCGGCCGAGGATCCAGGGGCGTCAGCCCGCCAGCAGATCCTGGACGTGTTCGACGCACTGGGCCGGTGGACGGCGGCAGAGACCTTCCGCGGCTGCCCGTTCGTCAATACGGCCACCGAACTGGCCGACCCCGCCCACCCGGCCCGGCTGATCGCCCGCGACTACAAGCTCCGCCTCCGCGACTACTTCGCCCGCCAGGCCGAGCGCGGCCAGGCCGACGACCACCAGCGCGTGGCCGACGAGCTGATCGTCGTCTTCGACGGCGCCATCGTGCAGGCCGTCATGGGCACCGTGCGGCACCCTGACGCCGCGCGGAGTGCGGTCCAGGCGCTCCTCGACGCGCACGGCATCTTCTAGCGCCGCCGACCGATGACTTGCCGGACCGGGCGGCGTCTCTAACTGCAGGCAGCAAGCCGCATGACCTGAACACGATCATCAGGAGGCCCCTATGACCGCACTACCGCCCGTCGTCGACGCCGACACCTGGCAGAAGGAACTCGACGCGCTGCGCATCAGGGAGAAGGCCGCGACCCGGGAACTCGACGCGATCGCCGCACAGCGCCGGCGACTGCCGATGGTCGCAATGCCCGACTACACCCTGGAGGGTGAGCAGGGACCGGTCCGGCTGGCCGATATCTTCGACGGCAAGTCACAGCTGATTGTCTACAACCACATGTGGTTCGCGGGGGAGAAGTGGCAGTGCCCGGGCTGCACGGGGTACACCTCTCATTTCACCCGGCTGGAGTTTCTGGACAGCTATGACGCCCGGTTCGTCATCGTCACCCAGGGCCCGATCGACCAGGCGCTGGAGTACAAGCGGCGGGTCGGCAACACCATGACCTGGTACTCCACGGCGAACAGCTCCTTCGGCAGCGACGTCGGCGCACCAGCCGGCGGCGGATTCGCCGTCAACGTGTTCCTGCGCGATGGCGACACCGTGTACCGCACCTGGCACACCAACGGCCGCGGCACCGAGCAGCTCAGTTACACCTTCCCGCTGATCGACCTACTGCCCTACGGGCGGCAGGAGGAGTGGCAGGACTCGCCCGAGGGATGGCCCAAGGCGCCCACCTACAGCGGGTGGGGCACCGCCGAAGACATAGCCGCGGCCTACGGGCCAGGTGCATGAGGACGCAACCCGCGCACGGATGACCGACGGCACGGGCGGCCCGCGGGCCGCATCCGAGAGCCCGGTTGACAACCTTGGCTAATTAGATTAGCTTTAAGGCTATCTTAATTAGCCAAGGAGGATGTCATGACCGAGTACCTGGACGTAGCGGGCGGGCGGATCGCGTACGAGGTGACGGGGGAGGGACCGCTGGTCGTGCTCGAGCACGGCATGGGGGACACCCGCCACTCCTTCCGGTTCCTGGTTCCGCCGCTGGTGGCCGCGGGCTACCGGGTCGCCGCCGCGGACCTGCGAGGGCACGGCGAGTCGAGCACCGGCTGGCCGTCCTACACCAGGACCGACACGGCGGCCGACCTGCTCGCGCTGATCGCGCACCTCGGCGGACCGGCGGTCATCGTCGGGCATTCCTTCGCCGGAGGTTCGGCCACCATCGCGGCGGCCGACGCGCCCGAACTGGTCCGCGCGATCGCCGAGATCGACCCGTTCACCCTGGTGCCGAAGCTCAGCCTGGGCGCCTTCGTGACCAACCGCCGATACCGCCGGGGCGGGCTGCGCCTGATCGGGACCGCGCTCACCGGCAGCCTGGGCGTGTGGATGAGCTACCTGAAGGTCGCCTTCCCCGGCCAGCGGCCGACCGACTACGCCGAGGCCATGGCCGCGCTGGCGGCCAACCTGCGCGAGCCGGGCCGGATGGCCGCGGCGCGGGCGATGGGCAGGTCGCAGCCGTCCGACGCGGCCGCCAAGCTGGGCCGCATCCACTGCCCCGCGCTCGTCTTCATGGGCACCCTCGATTCGGACTGGCCCGACCCGGAGGCCGAAGGGGACAGGATCGTCGCCGGGATGCCGGCCGACCTAGGCCACCTGGTGATGGTCAACGGGGCCGGGCACTACCCGCACACCCAGTTCCCGGACCAGGTCCTGGCCGCCCTGCTGCCGTTCCTCAAGGAGCACGCGGGTGCCTAGAGCGGGCCTGACCGTTACCGATGTCGTGGCTTCGGCCGCCGGGCTGGCCGACGAGATCGGGTACTCCGGCCTGACCATGGGCCTGCTCGCCGACCGGCTCGGCGTCCGCCCGCCGTCGCTTTACAAGCACGTCGATGGCCTGGCCGACCTGCAGCACCGGGTCGCGGCGCTGGCCCTGGCCGAACTCGCCGAGGTGGTCCGCGACGCGGTCCAGGGCCAGGCCGGTCTGGACGCGCTGGCCGCCCTGATGAGCGCGGTCCGCGCCTACGTCACGGCGCATCCGGGCCGGTACACCGCCACGATCGGCGTCGAGCCCACCGGCCCCGGAGATCCGCTGGCCGTGGCGGGCGACCGCGTCATCGGCTCGATCACCGCCGTCCTGCGCGGCTACGGCGTCACCGACGCCGACATGGACCACGCCCTGCGCACCATCCGCAGCACCATGCATGGTTTCGCGATGCTGGAGG
The DNA here is from genome assembly GCA_963795795.1 of uncultured Actinomycetes bacterium. GTDB lineage: Bacteria > Actinomycetota > Actinomycetes > Streptosporangiales > Streptosporangiaceae > Palsa-504. Next base: position 666,486 of record CAWCJS010000027.1, read on the forward strand.
CTTCCCGGGGGTTTCAGTGGGAGGCCGACCCCGACGAGAGTTTCGCCTGGATGATCCGCTTCATCGACCGCGGCCTGCGGCCGGGCTGAGCTGACCGGGCTGAGCTAACCGGGCAGGCGGGTGCTCCGCAGGCAGCGGCAGATCATCGGCAGGTCCACCCGGTCCCACGGCTGGCGGTCCAGGAACGCACTGACCTGCCGGGTGAGATCGGCTCGCTGCTCGGCCTCGAGCGTGATAACCCCGCTGTAGGTGAAGACCAGGCCGAGCAGTTCGTCCTTCGTCCTCGGCAGCGAGAACTCCACCCCGCGCTCCTCGACCGGTGACATCGGGGCCTCCGGCGGGAACGTGACGTCGCGCCGACGGCGCCGCCCAGCGCTCGCCGGCCCGCGCGCATCGCGGTCCCGTGCGTGGTCGTCCCGCGCCTCGCGCCGCCAGTTCGCCTCGCGGGCCTGGTGGCTCAGCCGGTTGAACTCGGCCACCCAGGGCACCCGCTCGTCCCTGCCGATCCACATGATGCCGAGCCGGCCGCCGACGCGCAGCACCCGGGCGATCTCAGGGACCGCCCGGTCGGGATCGAGCCAGTGCCACGCGGCGGAGATCACCACCGCGTCCACCGACCCGCTGGGCAGCGGGATGTCCTCGCCCCGGCCGGCCAGGATCTCCGCGCCCGGGCACCGGGCGGACAGCACGGCGCGCATCCGCTCGTCCGGCTCTACCGCGATGACCCGCGGCACGCGGCCGATAAGTTGCCTGGTCACGGCCCCGGTTCCGGCCGCCAGGTCCAGCACCGCCTGCGCGCCAGGCGGGATCAGCCAGTCCAGCGCCTGCGCCGGCGGGCCAGGGCGGTACCGGTCGTAGTCGGCAGCCACAGAGCCGAAGGACAGCCTGCGTGTTTCGTGATCGGCCACGCCTCGCAGGGTATCCAGGCGGCCCGGGTCAGCCCGCCGCGGGTGCGCGGCTCGGTCAGTGGTGCCCAAGCACCGGGTGCGGGCGGTAGGGCTCCTCCAAGCGGCGTACCTCCTCAGCGGTCAGCGTGAGATTGCCCGCGGCCAGCGCGTCACCGATGTGACCCAGCCTGGTCGCGCCGATGATCGGCGCGACCACACCGGGACGGCTCAGCAGCCACGCCAGCGCCATCTGAGCTGGCGGCGCGCTGCGTGCCGCCGCGACCTCGGCGAGCCGGTCGACCATGTCGAAGTCGGCCGGGGAGTCGTAGTACTGCTCTGACAACGGGTCGCTGCCGGCCCGGGCGGTTTGCCGCACGCCCTGACTGCCGCGGTTGCCGGCCAGCATGCCGCGGGCCAGCGGGCTGTAGGGCAGCACGGCGACGCCCTGGTCGAGGCACAGCGGGATCATCTCCCGCTCCTCCTCCCGGTACAGCAGGTTGTAGTGGTCCTGCATGGAGACGAACGAGGTCCAGCCGTGGCGTTCGGCCGCGTGCTGGGCCTTTGCGAACTGCCAGGCGAACATGCTGCTGGCGCCCAGGTAGCGAGCCTTGCCCGCCCGGACCACGCTGTCCAGCGCCGCCATCGTCTCCTCAATAGGCGTCTCGTAGTCCCACCGGTGGATCTGGTACAGGTCGACGTAGTCGGTGCCGAGACGCCGCAGCGAGGAGTCGATCGCAGAGAGCACGTGCTTGCGGGCCAGGCCCCCATCGTTGGGCCCTGGCCCCATCGGGAAGTAGACCTTGGTGGCCAGGACGTAGTCCTCCCGGTGGGCGAAGAGCCTGCCGAGCAGGCGGCCGGTGATCTGTTCGGTCAGGCCATCGGAGTAGGTGTCAGCCGTATCGAAGAAGGTGACTCCGCCTTCGACGGCCGCCTTGACGATCGGCTCAGCCGCCGCCTCATCGAGGTGCCAGGCGCGTTCGGCCTGACTTCCGTAGCTCATCATGCCCAGGCAGATCCTGGAGACCTTGAGCCCCGCCGATCCCAGCCTTACGTAGTCCACGCTAGGCCCCCTCCCGGTGTGCTTGCTGGTGCAAGGCGACGCCGGCGACCACGAGGGCTATGCCGGCGACGTCCTCGCCGGTCGGAATCTGGCGCAGCACGATCGCGCCGATTACCGTGGCGAACACCGGCAGCAGCGCGAGCATGAGCGAGAACGTGGCGCGGGGGAGCCGCGCCATCGCCAGTTGATCGGTGACGTAGGGGATCACCGAGGAGCACACGCCAACCCCGACCCCGGCCAGTAGCAGGACGGGGTGCCGGAACGCGGGCAGCGCGCCGCCGAGTCCCCACGGCGTAACCGTGACCGCCGCGATGAGCATGGCCACGGCCAGTTGGTCGATACCGCTGATCCCAGCGCCTGCGGGCCGACCGGTGCCCCCCGCCCGGCCGCTCCCGGCTGATCCCGCGCCGCCGACGTTCGCGATCCGGTGGCCGAGGACGATGTACAGCATGAACAGCACGCAGTTGGCGAAGGCGAACACGAACCCGAGCGGCTGACCGGTGATGCGGATGGCGGTGATCGTGATGACCCCCGCCGTGGTCAACGCGAGGGCCCCGACGTTGCGCACCGTCCGCGCCCCGGCTGCGGCCAGGATCACGGTGCCGAGGAACTCGATGGCGCCCACCGTGGACAGCGGCAGCCGGTCGACGGCCAGGTAGAACGCCGAGTTCATGACGGCCAGCACCGCGCCCAGCGCCAGCAGGGTCCCGGCGCCCGCGGCACCGAGGCTACGCACCTTCCGCACCAGCCGCCACGGCCGCCGCCAGGCGGCGAACACGACGGCCGCGCTGGCGACCCGCAGCCACGCCACGCCCAGCACGTCGAGCCGGGCGAACAGCAGCACCGCCAGCGACGGCCCGAGGTAGTGAAAAACGGCGCTGACTAGGAAGAACGACTGCGGCGGCAGCCGGTCGAGCCGGACAGCCGACGGCGCGCTGCTGGTGGCGGCAGCGGCTGAGATGCCGCGGCTCGGACCTCCGGCCGACCTCGACGGGGCCGTGTCGCTGGCTTGCGGGCGGTCTAGCACTGGCGCAGCATATGAAGCTGACGCCCGGATATTGAAGAACAGAAGCGCGGGAGAGAGCATGGAAACGCCGTCGAAACGAAGAGATTTCGTCCGCCAGGCCTTTGAAATCCCGGAATCGCAGCTAGACGCGGTTGACCGGCGGATCGCCGCGGAACTCCAGGCCGCGCCCCGGCTGCGGATCGCGGAGCTCGCGCGGCGGATCGGCCTGTCCGGCCCAGCGACGGCCGACCGCCTGCGGCGCCTGGAGGAGACCGGCACCCTGAGCTACCGCGCCGAGGTCAGCCCGCGCGCCCTCGGTTACACGATCTGCGCCATCGTTCGGATCAGCCCGTCCGGCGGGGGACTGCGGCTCATCCCCGGAATCGCCCGCGAGGTGCCGAACATCACCGAGTGCTACCGGATCACCGGCGAAGACTGCTTCTTCGTGAAGGTGTACCTGGGTTCGATCGACGACCTCGAACCGATCCTGGACTTGTTCACCCCCCACGGCCGGACCACGACCTCGATCATTCAATCGGCACCGGTCCCGGCGCGCCCGCTGCCCGTACCGGGTCCCGCGTCCGCCGGGTGAACCACCCCGCCGACCCGCCCGTGTATTAAGTCGGGACCAGGGGCAGGCCATGCCGCCTGCCCGTCACACATAGCAGCCGGGCGGATCGCTACCGGCTGGGTATGGAGGGCGCGAGCCTTCCAATGAGGGGAGCACGGTGAAGTCCTGGCGTATTGCCAAAATCATGACCGCGATGGCCGGCCTCGGCCTCGCGGCGACGGCCTGTTCATCGACGTCAACCTCGAGTACGCCAACTACCCCAAGTGCGACGCCGACCAGCGCGACGCCGACCACGGCGGCGCAGCCCGCCTCGTCGTTCCTGAGCCAGATCAACGGCGAGTCGCAGATCGCCTCGACGGTTCCGGCCAACGGTGACGTGAACCCCTACGGGGTCGCGGCCGTCCAGGCCTCCGCGGGCCTGCTGAAACAGGGCGACATCCTGGTGAGCAACTTCAACGACAAGGCCAACGTCCAGGGCACCGGCACGACCCTGGTGGAAGTCTCGCCGGACGGCCACGCCACGCTGTTCGCCAACATCTCCGGGCTGCCGACCGGCCAGGCGTGCCCAGGAGGCATCGGGCTGAACACCGCGCTGGCCATCCTGCCCGGCGGCTGGGTCGTGGTCGGCAGCCTGCCGACCACCACCGGGGGCGCACTGCCCGGCCTGAACCCCGCCGGGTGCCTCATCGTACTGAACGACCAGGGCAAAGTGGCCGAGACCATCACGAACAGCAACATCGCCGGCCCCTGGGACCTCACGGTGAAGTCGGACGCGTCGTCGGCCGAGCTGTTCGTCGCCAACGCGCTGGGCGGCAACACCGCCACTCGCAACGGGGTGCCCTTGACCGGCAACTGCACCGTGGTCCGCCTGGACCTGACCCTCAGTGCCACGGCCCCGCCCGTGCTCACCAGCACGACGGTGATCGGCACCATGTTCCCCTGGGCCGCCAACAAGGCCGCGCTCGTCCTGGCCCCGACCGGGCTGGCCCTCGCGCCTAACGGCACCCTGTACGTGGATGACACGCTGACCAACAGCGTCTCGGCCATCCCGCAGGCGCTCACCCGCACCAGCGCCGTCACGGCCGCGGCGACCACCGTGTCCACGGGCGGGGCGCTGAACGCCCCGCTGGGCATGACGCTGGCGCCCAACGGCGACCTCGTGGTCGTGAACGGCAATAACGGCAACGCGGTCGAGATCACCCCGGCCGGCCGGCAGGTCACGACCAGGACGCTGATCAAGAACGGCGCAGGCGACCTGTTCGGGATCATCACGACCCAGAACGGCGACGACCTCCTGGTGGCGAACGACGGGACCAACGCGCTCGACCTGTTCCGCGGCTGACGCCGCACCCGGATGCTAGGCGGCGTGCGCGGCCACGGCCGCGCACGCCCGCAGGGTATCCAGGAGGTAGCCGGTGTGCTGCGCGTCGGGCCAGGACGACAGCTTGACCACCACCGTGCGGGCCGCGCGGTCGGCGTAGATGAGCTGGCCGTGGATCCCGAGGCAGACCAGGACCGGGCCACCAGGGCCAGGGATGACCCAGAACTGGCTGCGGTACCAGCCGCCCGGCAGGACGGGCTCGTTGTCGGTGACCGCGAAGGCCTCCCGTACCCCGGGTTCCGGGGCGCGGACGTCGTACAGCCAGGCCCCGGGGACGACATCGCGCCCCCGCGCCGTACCGTCGTCGACCAGCATCTGCCCGAACCGGGCCAGATCGCGCGCCGTGGCCGAGATCCCGCCGTCATGGATAGCAGAGCCGACCGGATCGCAGGTGATCTCCGCGTCGCACTCGGCCCCGATCGGCTCCCAGATGAGGGCGGAGATCAAGTCGGCCATGCGCATGCCGCTGGCCCGCTCGCACGCCCAGCCGAGCATGTCGCTGTCGGCCGACCGGTAGCTGAACTCACCGCCGTGCGGTCCGGCGCTGCCCAGCGTGGCCAGGTACGGGTACGCGCCCTCCGGATCACCGGGCAGGGGCGGGCGCCAGCCCATGGAGCGCTCCATGACCCGCACCTCGGCGTCCAGGGCGGTGTACGTCTCCCGGAAGGCAACGCCGGTCCGCATGTCGAGCAGGTCGCGGATCGACGCCCCCGCGTAGCCCGAGCCGGCCACCTCCGGTACGTACGCCGTCACCTGAGCACCGGGATCGAGCAGGCCCCGGCCGGCCAGCACCCCGGCCACGCACCCGACGATGGACTTGGACACCGACATCAGCAGGTGCCTGGTGCCCACAGTCATCCCCGCGTAGTACCGCTCGGTGACCAGCTCGCCGTCCCGCAGCACCACCCACGCATCGGTGTACGTCCCGGCGAGCACGTCCTCCACGGTCACGCTGCTCCCGTCCGGCCGCGTCACCAGCGGGTTGCCCATGGGCCGGGCGGCGGCCGGAAGCACCGCGGGCCCGCGCGGGTCGGCCGGGATCACCTGGCTGGGGATGAGCTCGCGCATGTGCTGGAACGCCCAGCGGTTGAACGGCGGATCCTGCCAGTTGGCCAGGGTGACCCGTGAGCCCGGCGGCGGCGGGAAGCCGGCCATGAGCTCGGGCGCGCCGTCGTCCGGTGCTGTTGAGGTCGTCATGCCGGTGCCTTCATGGGTCATGCGTCGCACCTTAACCGACCATTCGGGCCGGCCGCCGTCAACTAGGATTCGGCTATGTCGCTGGAGGGGGGCCCGGAAGATCAGGGCGCATCGGTCACCGCCGGCAACTGGCAGGACCCCCCGTTCAACCGCTGGGCCTACTGGCACGTCGGCGAGTTCCTGCCGACCTACCGCGTGTCGCGCGGCGCCGGACCCGCCCGCGTCCTGCCCTCCTCGGCCGCGCCCGCCGACCTGCTCGCCATCGGCCTGGCCCGCTCCGACGGCTCGGCCGGAACGGTGGGCGAGGTGCTCGCCGAGACCTTCACCGACGCCTACGTGGTGCTGCAAGACGGCGATCTCGTGGCGCAGTGGTACGGCGCCCTGGGAAACCCTGACCTGACCCACGCGCTGATGTCGGTGTCGAAGTCCGTGGTGGGCTGCGTCGCCGCCGTGCTCATCGATCGCGGGCAGCTCGACCCCGATCGCCGGATCACCGATTACGTGCCCGAGCTCGCCGTTAGCGGATACGCGGGCGCCACGGTCCGGCACGTCCTGGACATGCGCAGCGGGGTCAGGTTCCTCGAGGAGTACGCCAACCCGCAGGCCGAGATCAGGGTGCTCGACCACTGGCTCGGCTGGCAGGCCGGCGAACCCGGCTACCAGGCCGGCGGGCTCTACCGGTTCCTGACCACCTTGCAGGGCGAGGCCCCGCACGGGTCCCGGTTCCTCTACCGCTCCGCGGAGTCCGACGTGCTGGGCTGGGTCTGCGAGCGCGCGGCCGACGCGCCCATGGCCGGGCTCATCTCCGCACTGGTGTGGGCGCCGATGGGCGCCGAGCACGACGCCGACCTGCTCCACGACGGAGCCGGCACGGCCGTGCACGACGGGGGCCTGTGCGCGACGGCCCGTGATGTGGCGCGGTTCGGTCAGATGCTGCTGGACGGGGGAGCGGTCCCGGACGGGGCCGGAGGCATGCGCCCCGTCGTACCGCCGAGATGGCTCCGCCAGGGCTGGGCCGTGGACTCCGACACGCGGGCGGCGTTCGCGGCCTCGCCCGCCGAATGGGCGTTCCCGGGCGGCTGGTACCGCAACCAGTTCTGGTTCCGCCCGGGTGCCTACGGAGATGTCCTGCTCGCCCTGGGCATCCACGGCCAGATGCTGCACGTCAGCCGGCGCACGAACACGGTGTGCGTGAAGTTCTCCTCCTGGCCGCAGGCCCAGAATCCGGCCTACCTGCAGGACACGCTGAGCGCCTTCGACGCCATCGGCGGCGCGCTGGCCGGCCGGGCCCCGATCAACCCGGCGCACGGACGGCGCCTGGCCGGCGTGGTATCCGGCCTGAGCCGCAGCGGCGACACCGCGCCGCCAGCCCCGCCCCCGCCACCGCGGCCGAACGTCGTCTGAGCCGACGCTACCGCGCGCGGCTCCTCCTCGACGGCGGCCCACCCGGCAGCCTAGCCTGGCGGTATACCAATGATGGCCCTGGTGCGTAGGAGGCTCCGTGACTGATGTGCCACGTCCAGCCGGCTCCGCCGGATCACCCGCCCGCCGTCATCTGAACGGCATCTCCGAGCTACGCACGTTCTTCCGGACCAACTCCGAGCCGATCTACTTCGTCGGGCCGACGGCCTTCAACCTGCTCGGCATCGATCGCTGGGTCCGCAACTTCCAGTACATCGCGTACTACGACTCCTGGGACGGCCGCCATCCCCGGGTGTTCGCCCCCGAGAATCGCCCGTACATCGAATTCGAGTCGAGCGAGCAGATTAATAACTACCTGCTCCGCGACGCCGAGGTCCGGGAGTACCTGCGCCGTCGCGGGGGCGTGCCGAAGGTCGCGATGGTCTTCTTCGACGAGGAGACCGAGGAGATCTGCCGGGAACAGGGCTACGACCTGATCCTGCCGCCCGACGCGCTGCGGCGCCGGCTGGACTCCAAGATCGTGACCACCCAGCTGGGCAACGAGGCGGGCGCCCCGTCGGTGCCGAACGTGCTCGGCCACGCCGACAGCTACGCCGAGCTCAGTGCGCTCGCCGAGGCCGGCGGCCTCGGTGCCGACCTGGTGGTGCAGACGCCGTACGGCGACTCGGGCAAGACGACGTTTTTCATCGCGTCCGAGCGGGACTGGGACGCCAACGCCGCCGATATGCGCGGGCAGCAACTCAAGATCATGAAGCGCATCAACAACCGGGCCGCGGCCGTGGAGGCCTGCATCACCAGGCACGGCACGATCGTCGGGCCGTTCATGACCGACCTGACCGGATACCCGGAGCTCACCCCGTACAAGGGCGGCTGGTGCGGCAACGACCTGTTCCCCGACGCCCTGTCCGAAGCCGACCGTAACGTCGCGATCGGGCACGTCCGCAAGCTGGGCGACCGGCTTGCCCGGGAGGGCTACAAGGGCTTCCTCGAGGTCGACGTGCTGGTCGACACCGATACCGGCGCGGTATACCTGGGCGAGTTGAACCCCCGGATCTCGGGCGTCTCCTCGATGACCAACGTCACCGCGGGCGCGTACGCCGACATGCCGCTGTTCCTGTTCCACCTGCTGGAGTTCATGGACGTCGACTACACGATCGACGTGGCGGAGATCAACGAGCGCTGGAGCGCCCTGGCCGCCGTGGACGTCTGGTCGCAGCTGATCATGAAGGAACCCGGCGACGAGGTCGAGCGGATCCTGGCCGCCCCGCGCACCGGGTCGTGGCGGATGACCGACGGCGGCGCCCTCGCCTTCGAGCACGTCAGCAACGACTGGCACGAGATCACCAGCGAGGACGAGGCCTTCTTCATGCGCGTGTACGGCCCGGGCGACTACAAGTTCCACGGCGCCGACCTCGGCATCCTGGTCACCAAGGGCCGGATGCAGACCGCCGAAGGGCTGACGGAACGGTGCCGCCGCTACATCACGGGCATCCGCGCCCACTACCAGTCCGAGGCCCTGCCGGCCGCGCCGGCCGTCAAGCCCATCGCCTACGTCAAGTAGGCGCCCCTGCCGCCAGGTCCAGGCGCATGAGCCAGCGGCTCCGGCCGGCACCAGCACGCCGGCGCATCCGGCCCGCGCGGAGCCAGTAGGGCCGCGACGTCGCCGAACCGGTCGGCCGTCGCGGGCACCACCACGATGCTCATGCCGGTCCCGCGCTGGCCGGCCGGGCGAGCAGGGTACGCAGCACGGCCATGACGTCCTGCACGGCGGTGGCCGGGGTGATGTCCGGATCGGCCAGCGATAGCGGGATGCCCAGCCCGTCCGCCACGGCGATGGTCAGCACCGCGACCTTGTCCGGGTCGTACGCCGTGCCGAAGGCGCCCAGCTCGATACCGCGCCGGACCACCTGCGCCACCAGCCGCCGCCAGGCGGTGTTGTCGCGCAGCGCGTCGGCCCGCATCTCCGAGTCGCGGATGCCGAAGTGCCACGACTCGATCCACAGCCGCCCGCCCTCGGGCGCGTCCGGCTGATACCCGGTCAGCGAGGTGGTGATGATCCGTTCCAGCTGCGCCCACGGGTCGGCGATCGCGGCGACGTCCGTCTCCAGCGCGGCGATCTCCGCGCTCGACGCGTGCCGGAAGGCGGCCACCAGCAGATCCTCACGCGAGCCGAAGTAATACTGCAGCGTGCTGACCGGAACGCCGCTCTCGGCCGCCACGTCCGCGAAGCGGGTGGCGTCCGCGCCGCGCTCGGCGATCACCCGGCACGCGGCCTCCAGCACGGCGGTCTTCCTGCGCCCGGCCCGGCGGCCCGGCCCCCGACCAGGGCTCGTGCCCGCCCCGCGGCCCCCGGATTGGTGGGAGGAGCCGCGGGCGGGCACGTGCGTCGAGGCTGCAGACTCAAGGCCCGCAGAGCTCATGAGGAGATGCTCCCTTCGCCGTTCGCCGGGGTCGTGATCCCCTCCGCGAAGTACCTGGGCAGGAACCTGGACGTCACGACCATGATGATCACCCCGACCACCAGCGATCCGGCGCCAATCAGGAAGATACCGCCGATCCCGTGGAAGCTGGAGTAGCTGCTCGCGGCGGGCCAGAACGACTTGATCGACAGGGCGAACGCGCCGAGCAGGGCCAGCCCGCCGACCAGCGGCAGGATCCCCTTGACCAGGAAGGCGCGGGCGCTGGTGAGCAGGTCGCGGCGGAAGAACCAGACGCAGGCGAACCCGGTCAGCCCGTAGTAGAAGGCGATCAGCAGCCCGGTCGCTGACGCCGAGTCGGCCAGCACGTTCTTGGACACCGCGGTCAGCATGACGTAGAACAGGGCCGAGACCGCGCCCATGGCGAGCGTCGCCACGGTGGGCGTGCGGAACCGCGGGTGCATCCGGGCGAACCAGCCGGGGATGGCGCCGTGCGCGGCCATGGCCAGGGTGGCCCGGGCGGTCGGCATGATCGAGGTCTGGGCGGAGGCGGCGGTCGAGGTCAGGACGCACAGGACCAGCAGCTTGCCGGGCACGCTGCCCAGCACGGAGGAGGCCAGGGCGCCGAGCACGTCGGTGCTGTGCGTGGCCAGGAACGCGGGCCCGGCGTACGCCAGGGCGGCGACGCTGATCACCGCGAAGATCGCGACGAGCATCATCGTGGCCATGATCGCGGCGCGGCCGGGAGTACGCGCCGCGTCCTTGGTCTCCTCGTTCACGCTGAGCGCGCAGTCCCAGCCCCAGTAGATGAACACGGCCAGCAGGAAGGAGTTCGACAGGCCGCTGAAGGATCCGGTCCACGGGTTCAGCCAGCCCACCGACGGGTGCGCGTGGCCGGGCAGCGCGTGGCCCGTGCCCGCCTTGACCAGCGCGACCACGGCGAAGACCGCCAGCGCGCCCACCTCGATGACCAGCAGGACCTGCTGCAGGCGGGCGGACACCTCGATGCCCCGGTAGCAGACCCAGGTGAGCAGGGCGATGAACGCGACGCCGACCACCGTCACCCAGGCCGTACCGGCCGAGCCCGCGCCGACGAGTTCGAGGAAGTACCGCCCGGCGATCTGGGACAGGCTGGCCATCACGATGACGTCGGCCGCGATGATGCCCCAGCCGCCCATCCAGCCCGCCCGCGGCCCGAAGGCGCGCGCCGTCCAGGTGAAGGTGGTGCCGCAGTCCGGGTCGACCTTGTTCAGTTCGCGGAACGCGTAGGCGATGCACAGCATCGGCAGGAACGACACGACCAGCGTCCCGGGGCTGTGCACCCCGACGACGGCGACGATGAGGCCGAGCGTGGCGGCCATGCTGTAGGCGGGCGCGGTCGAGGAGACCGCGATCACCACGCTGGAGACCAGCCCGAGCGCTCCGGCCCGCAGGCCCTTGTCGCGCGAAGCCGAAGCCGAAGCTGGAGCCGAGGCCGGGCCGGCCGACGCCCCACCCTGGTCGCGCCCCACCGGAGCCGCGACCGGAACGGTCGGCACCGCACTCTTGTCGCGCGTAACCGGAGCCGCGGGCGTGGCAGCCGGCTGCGCACCCCTGGCCGGCGGGGCAACCGGCTCCGCGATGGTGATTGTCGTCATGATGGGGCACCGCCTTCCGCCCGGCCGGGTACCGGGCTCTGGCAGTACTGTATCGCGATACCATATTACTGTACAGGTTTTTAATACGGAAATTTAGAGATCTCTTCGTGGCGTTGTTCCGGGGTACGTCACCGGTACGCGCGGTAGCCGCGGGCCCCGAGACACCTGGAGAGAGATGCCCAGACGGGTTCGTCCCTATGGTTCGGCCGATGACGCCGAGTCCGCGGCACTGGCCCGGAACAGGTCGTGGACCGGAAACGAGCTGTCCGGCGAACTCGCGAGTACGAGCATGGCGCGCGATCTCGCCGGCCAGGCGGCGCAGGCTGTGCGCGAGCTGACCGACCTGACCGCGGCCGGCGCGTACTTCGCGGGCCTAGATGACGTCCGCGACGTGATCACCAGCCTGGGGCGGATGAGTCAGGGCCTGCCGCGCTTGTGCGAGCAACTGGCCCGGATCATGGTGGCGCAGCGCGAGGACGGGCACCCGGGCCCGGATTCCGAGTTCTGGGTGACCAACGCGGTCGAGGCGCTCGCCGCCGCCGGCCAGGCCGCGGACATGCTGGCCGCCGCCCTGGCCCAGGCCGGCCAGGCCTCGTCGAAGCTCCCGCCGTCGCCCTGATCGCCTGCCCGATTCCACCCTGAACCTCCGGTGCCCGCCGGGCAGGGACGGTGGCGGCTACCGTCCGGTCCAAGCTGGGGCGGTGATCAGATCTCGCCGCGGTTCATGCGGATCAACCGATCGAGGACTGCGCCCGAGCTCACCCGCAGGCCGTCGTGCTCGTATTCGTTGGTCACCCAGGGGCGCAGGCCGCGGATCGCGTGCGCGGTGGGCATCGAGAGCTCCCGGTCGACGTACATGTCGTCGTAGTAGACGGCCGCGGCCACGGGCACGTCGGTGGCCGCCAGGCGCGACGGGTCGTACAGCGGCGGCCAGTCCTCCCGCTCGGCCAGCAGTTCGGCGGTCTCGCGCAGCGGGCGCAGCACCGGGTCGGCGTCGATCATCCAGGGGTAGATCATCTCGCCGGTGAACAGCAGGGGAGCGGACGCGCCGCCCTCATCCAGCGCCGGGCCCGGGTCGAATTCCCCGAACTCCGCCCTGATCCGCTGCGCCGCCCACCGGGTCGCGCGCCCCTGGGCGTAGCAAGCCTCGTGCAGCAGCGCGTACAGCGGCGCTCCGGCGAAGCTCAGCCGGGCCTGCAGGTCGTACAGGAAGGCGTCAGCAAGATCTTCGCCCGCGAACGGATCCTCGAGCAGGTAGTGCAGCGCGTGGCTGCCGGTGCTCTGGCCGAGCAGCGAACCGAGCGACTGGAACGCCGGCACCGACAGCAGGCCGCCGTCCGGCAGCCTGACCTCATGATCAGCCAAGTACCGGCCGACCCGCCGCGCCCGCTCCGCGTCGTCCGGGTACCGCTCGTAGTGCGCAGCGTTCTTCCGCGCCACCGTGGGATAGGTGCGGCGGTAGACGTCGTCGGCGGTCACGGACAGGCCGGGCAGGCCGCCGGTGATCAGCGCCTCACGGACGCCGTGCGGGGCGAAGGACAGGTAAGTGACCGTGCAGAAGCCGCCGAAGCTCTGCCCGAGCACGCTCCACGGCGCCCCGCCGGCCAGGTCGCGCCTGATCAGCTCGGCGTCGAGCACGATGCTGTCAGCGCGGAAGTGCGCCAGGTAGTCCGCCTGCGCCCGGGCCGAGCCGAGGGAGCCGAGCGTCTGCCGCGTCGCCGGGGTGGACCGGCCGGTGCCGCGCTGGTCGAGCAGCAGCACCCGGTAGTCCTCCAGCGCCCGGTCCAGCCAGGCCTCCCGGCCTGCCGGGCGCTGCGCGCCGAATCCGGGGCCGCCCTGGAGGAACAGCAGCCACGGAAGGTCCGCCTCCGCCTTGTTCGGGGCGACAATCTCGCGGGCGAACACCTCGATCTGCTCTCCGCCGGGCCTGCCGTGGTCGAGCGGGACGGCGAACACGTGGTCGGTCAGCACCGTGCCGGGCTGGCGGTAGCAAGTCATGCGGCCGACGTTACGCCGGTAGGGTCGCCTGCATGGGACGTAGGCATGGGACGTAGCCTCCGGGCGGTCGGCGTGGCGGAGCGGCGGGCCCGTATGGCCATCCGGCACCACCTGGCGCCGGGGGAGCGGGCCGGCACCGTGGCGGCCGCCGTAGCGGGCGTCGTCGCGCTGCACGGCACCGACCCCGCCTCGGTCTACCTGGCCGCCCGGGCCCGCACCAGTAAAGTCGATAAATCGGCAATCGAGCACGCGCTGTACGAGGAGCGCTCGCTGGTGCGGATGCTCGGGATGCGCCGGACGGTGTTCGTCGTGCCGGCGGACCTGGCGCCGGTCATCCAGGCCGCCTGTACCGACCAGATCGCGGAACGCCTGCGGAGGCAACTCGCCCAGGTCATGCAGGAGGCGGGCGTCGCCCCCGACGCGGCGATCTGGCTCAAGGAGGTAGGCGAGGGTACCGTCGCCGTGCTGGCCGCGCGCGGGTCCGCGACCGGCGCCGAGCTCGCCCGGGACGAACCCCGACTGCGGACGCAGATCATCGCCGCGGCGGACAACCCCTACGGCGGCGCGGTCAACCTGACGACGAGGCTGCTAACGCTGCTCTCCGCCGAAGGGCTCATCGTGCGCGGACGCCCGCGCGGAGGGTGGACCTCCAGCCAATTCACCTGGTCCGCCGCCCCGGACCGGACGGACGTGCCGGCCGACGTCGCCCGGGCCGCGCTGGCCCGCCGGTGGCTGGCCGCCTTCGGCCCGGCTCTGCCGACCGACCTGCAGTGGTGGACCGGCTGGACGGCCGCGCAGGTCCGTCAGGCGCTGAGCTCGCTGGACATCGCCGAGGTCGACCTCGACGGCGCGCCTGGCCTCCTGCTGGCCGACGACCAGGAGCCGACCGGCCCCGGCGAGCCGTGGGCCGCGCTGCTTCCCGCCCTGGACCCCAGCGCCATGGGCTGGCGGGAAAGGTCATGGTACGTCGGCGAGCACACGCCTGCCCTATTCGACCGGTCAGGAAACATCGGCCCGACGGCGTGGTGGGACGGCCGGATCGTGGGCGGGTGGGCCCAGCGTGTCGACGGCGAGATCGCGGTCCGGCTGCTCGAGGACGCCGGAGCCGAGGCTGCCGCCGCGATAGCGGCCGAGGCCGAACGGCTGCGCGACTGGATCGGCCCGCAGTCGCGGACCCGGGTCATCCCGCGCTTCCGTACGCCCCTGGAACGCGAACTCGCCAGCTGATCCAGGCGAGTTACCGCTGACCCGCCGCCCCAAGCCCTACACGGCGGTGGCAGCGGACAACCGGCTGGTCACGACGGCGGAGCCCCCTCAGCTACCTCGATCCCGCCGGCGCAATGCCTGTTATCAGCAATATGACGAGCCGCCAGAGCGTTTGCGCAATCCCCTCCCTGGCATTTACCTGTTCAATGTGTCACGAGGGTCTTATTATGACATCGCCGGTCGTGGTCGTTCACGGTCAAAAAGTTGACAGTATTTGACCGAGGTGACAAAATGCGGGCACTAGTGACCGGCTTATGCTGCTGGGTGGGGACCCCATGGGCACTCTGGGTGATGAACTATGTCGTTTGCGCAGAGGGCGCGGAGTAATGTCGAGCGACCTGCTCGACCGCACCGGCCCTACGCTGCGTACATTGTCGGGGATTGCCGACGTACCGAGTGAGACCGAGGCCCGGCGCCGGCTAGTGACCTATCTATGCGATCTCGCCGATGAACTACCCGAGGATCTGTGCCTGGCGTTTCGGGTCGGGTTGGCTCTTCATGAGGATGTGCAGTACCGATTCCTCGAATCGCGGATGGTTTGGCTGGCCACGAAACTGGACCGGGACGTACGGACGGCCCGGCGGCGGGTCGACGAGGCGATCAGGTCGGCCGAGACCATGCGCGCCATTTCGGTGCCATCCGACGACGGCTACGCGCTTGACGGCTGGTACCTGGAGCGCTTTCGCACGCTGCTCTACCTGGACGGTGCCCAGCCGACCGCCATCGAGGAACGTAAGGTAGTCGCCAGGCACGACTTTCTTTCCGAGGTCATCGTCTCGACCAGCATCCCGTGCCCGGCGGGCGTTGCCCCAGAGCGGCACTCCGCGAACCTGACCATCCTCTACGGCGGAACGCTGGCCCGCGTCGAACGGCCGTCCAATACCTACTTCCGTTTGTTCGTCCGGCTCCCGCAGCCGCTCAGGCGGGGGCAGTCTCATGAAATCGGCGTCTCGGTGACACTTCCGGCCGATCAGCCGATAAACCCCCGTTATGCGCTTCAGCCCTTGCGGCGCTGCGACGAGTTCGACCTACGTATCCGCTTTGGCGCGGGAAATCGATTGACTCGCGTGTGGAACCTGGCCGGTGTTCCGCGCGGAATGGCCGATGATTTCGCCGCGGCAAGTGCGAACGTATCTCTCGACGAGGCAGGCGAAATTCATCTGAACTATCAGCGCCTGCTAGTCGGTCTGGTTTATGGCGCACGGTGGCAAATGGAATCCTAGACGTCTGCTTCGGTTTCCGCGGGTGCCGGGGCCCCGGCAGTTCTCACCCGCGTTTTCCGTGGATTACAGGCCGTCCGGATCCATTTTCCTGCCCCTTTCGTGCTCGCGGCTGCTTTTGCGTCAAGCATGAATGGGGAGCTGAAGCCCTGTCTGGTTAAGATGGCGCAGAGTTTAAGGCTGAAATGGCACGGCGTTTCTGGTTCAGATGACGCAGAGTCCGGGCATGAGCCATGGGTGACCGCAGGGCCGCCGGCCTGGGATCCGGAGCGCCTGATCCACCGGCAGACCTACATCGACCTGATCCGCGCCTATCTGCGGGACTACGGATCTCAGCACGACCTGGCGCGAGCACTGGGCCTGTCCGAGGCGTACGCCTCGTACCTGCTGGCCCCGCTGCGTCTCGGCGATGACCGCAGGCAGGCCCACTGGGCCGCGCTGCTGACGGCGAACGGCGACGAGGTCGCCGAGGCCTTCAAGTTCGCGAAGACGCCATCGCGGCACCGGGCTCGCCAGATCGCGGATCTGCTGTGCACCGATACCGAACGCCGACAGGTGCTGCTCCACCACATCGCACTGGCCGCAACGCCATCCCGGTTCACCACCCGGGGTGACGTCCCGCTGCCGGACACCGAGGCGAGGGCCGCCGTCATTGCCCTAGCCGGGCTGCATCACCGCGCGCTGCACGACTCTCGCCCACGGCTGACCGCCGTCACATATGCGCGCGTATGGGGTAACGCCCTATCGCTTTCCACGTCGATTGATCCGCGGCGCAACCCAGTCACCTACGCGCAGGTGCTCATGTTCATGCATGACACGGCGCAGGTGCTCGGGCGAGCCGATATTGCCCTCGGGTGCGCCCGGAAAGCAATCGGGATCCTGCAATCGATTGGAACCGGCACCGCCAGCTCCGATGACGCAGTCCGGTTGCACATCAACGCCAGATTCGCTGAGGTGGTATCCCTGAACACGCTCGGACTCAGGAACGAGGCCCGGGTGGCTATCGCGAGCGCCGAGCCGCTGAGGGGATACCGCCACGAGCCCGAGACATGGCTGCGATCCTTCCTTGAGGAGCAGCTGAACTCGATAACGGGCTTCCCGCGCGCTTCGATTTACGGCGCGGAGCGCACCACCGATATGGCCCTCGCCCTCGTGCCGGACGACGCCATTCTGCGAGCCGGCGTTACACGCCGGCTGATGGACATTTACCTGACCCGGCTGACCGCCCGCAACCGAAAAAAGGCGGACCAGCTCGCGGACACGCTAAGGCCGGTGATCATATCCGGTACGGACATCAGCCCGCTTCGCCGGGCGCAGATTCTCAGAACGCTCGCCAGGTATTCCCGGTCGGTACAGGACCCGTCCGGCTCGGCGGCGATGGTCACCGAGTGCCTGCGCGTCACGGCTGACGCCAACCTGATCCATCAGCGGCGTGAACTCGTCCGCGAGTTCGGCGCGGCGGCCCGGTGAACCTGCTGCTCCTGCTTCGCCTCAGCGGCCTGGAGCGTGGCCACCGCCGCCGGCGCCGCTAACGCTGACCGAACCCGCAGGGGAAGACAGCCTCCGGAACACCGGGACGCCCTCGGGCAGCCGGCCATCGCGGGGCGTGCACTGGCTGATGATGCGCGCGGCCGCGTCCGGCAGGAACGGCGCCAGCTCCCGGCCGAGCACTGAGCACGCGCCGAAGAGCGCGCCGAGCACAGCATCGAGCCGATCGCCGGCCCCGGCGTCCCCGTCACGCTCCGCCCTCGCCAGGTCCCACGGGCGGACCCGGTTGATGAACCGGTTCGCCTCGTCCGCGATCGCCCACACCGCGGCCGTCGCCTGCCGGAAGTCGAACTCCGCCAGGGCCGTCTCGGCGCGGTCGCCCGCCTCGCGGCACGCCGCGTCCAGTTCTTCCCCGCCGGCCGGGACGAGCTGCGCTTCCGGGATCCGCCCGTCCCGGTACCTGCGGATCATGGCGATCACGCGGTTGACCAGGTTGCCGAGCCCGTTGGCTAGCTCGTCGTCGGCCCGGGCGATCAGCCGCTCGACGGTGAAGTCGGCGTCGCCGACCCGCGGCACCTCACGGAGCAGCCACCAGCGCACCGCGTCGGTCCCGTACTCGGCGGCCAGCGCGGCCGGGTCGGCGCCGGGTCCGGCTGACTTGCTGATCTTCCGCCCGCCCGCGGTCAGGTAGTCGTGCACGAACAGGTCGGTCGGCAGCGGCTGTCCCGAAGAAAGCAGCATGGCCGGCCAGTAGACGGCGTGGAACCGCAGGACGCCCTTGCCGAGCAGCTGGATGCGACGGCTCTCGGCGCGGGGGAGCCACCACGTCGCGTACGCGTCGCCGCCGGTGCCGTACCCGAGCGCCGTGACGTAATTGCACAGGGCGTCAAACCAGACGTAGATCACCTGGCTCGGGTCGCCGGGGACCGGGATGCCCCACCCGCCGGCCCGCTCGGCGGGCCGCGAGACCGAGAAGTCCTCGAGCCCCCCGTCGATGAGCGCGAGCACCTCGTGGCGGCGCCCGGCGGGCTCGATGCGCAGGTCTCCGGCGGTGATCGCCTCGCGCAGCGGCCGGGCGTACCGCGACAGCCGGAAGAACCAGTTCTCCTCGGCGACCTGCTGCGGTTCGGTCCCGTGCTCCGGGCAGCGCCCGTCGCGGAGTTCGGCGGGCGTGTAGAACTGCTCGCAGCCGGTGCAGTACAGGCCCTCGTACCTCTTGCGGTACAGGTCCCCGGCGTTGGCGCAAGCCTGCCAGAACCGTTCGACCCCGGGCTGGTGCCGCCGGTCGCGGCTGGTGCGGATGACATCGTCGACGGTCAGCGAGAGGGCCTGACCGAGCCCGACGAACGCCTCCGCGTTGCGGTCGACGAACTCGCGCACGCCGACTCCGGCCGCCTGCGCGGCGAGCACGTTCTTCAGCGAGTTGTCGTCGGTTCCGGCCTGGAACCTGACGAGGTCACCGCGCTGGCGGGCGAACCGGGCCAGCACGTCGGCCTGCACCAGCTCCAGCGCGAACCCGATGTGCGGGCGCGCGTTCACGTAGGGAATCGTCGTGGTGATATAGGTCTGCGTCGTCATCGCAGCCTCCTCTTCTTCCAGGGGGCTCCGAGCGCCGTAAACACGTCGAGGCCCCGTTGCAGGGCCTCGGAAACGAAAGTGTCCGGACGCGTCAGCGGCCCCGCGAGCGGGGCATCATGACCTGTCGTCCGTAGGTGTTCACGTAACCAGGATACTGGTGAGCGCCGGATCCGCCGAAGGACTTTTGACTCCGAACGGAGCTGTGGTGGCTCACCCCGACATGACAGCAGCCGATCTGATCCACCTGCGCCGCTGCGTGGAGCTGGCGAGCGAGGCCGTCGACGAGGGGGACTTCCCGTTCGGCTCGGTGCTGGTCGCCGGGGACGGCCGGGTTCTGGCCGAGGACCGCAACCGCGAGAACAGCCTGGGCGACGCGACCCGGCACCCGGAGTTCGAGCTGGCGCGCTGGGCCGCGGCGAACATGACCGCCGACGAGCGGGCCGCCGCCACCGTGTTCACCTCGGGTGAGCACTGCCCGATGTGCTCCGCCGCGCACGCCTGGGTCGGGCTGGGCCGCATCGTGTACGTGAGCTCGTCCGAGCAGCTGACGGCCTGGCTGGCCGAGCTCGGCGTGGCACCGCCGCCGGTGCGCACGCTGCCGGTCAGCCAGGTCGCCCCGGGCCTCGTCGTGCAGGGGCCGGTGCCGGGCCTGGACGAGCAGGTCCGCCAGCTGCACCACCGCTTCCGCGGCTGACGGGGACCCGGGTCTACCCGGGGGAGTAGCTAGCGGCGTTCGGGTAAAAAAGATTTCGAATTTAGACCAGGAAGACGCTGTCGCCGACGTGGATCCGTCCCGGGTTTAGCACCTCGGCGTAGACGCCCGCGCACGGCTCGGGGTCCATGTCGGCCACGGGGGACAGCCGGTTGTGGCGGGCCAGCACGCGTAGGGCGTCGGCGTCGCGGGGGAGCGGGCCGTGGGCCAGCGTCGGCACCGCGCACCGCGGCGTGCGGGCGATGACGCGCAGGATCAGGTCCTCGCCCACGGCCACGTACCGGTCCAGCCAGTCGTTCTCGGCGAAGCCGGGGACCGTGGTCCGGATGACGACGTTCGGCCGGTAGCGTTCCGCGTCGGCTACGCCGCGAGGGCTCAGCCCGGCGATGCGGTCGAGCGTGGCGGTGGTGAGCAGGTGGAGCGGGGCGAAGTCGACGAAGGTGCCCGGCGGCGCGCCCGTGCCGATCTCGATGATCTCGGCGGGCACCTCGGCGGTCACGCCGTCCGCCAGCACGGCCTCGGGGACGGCCCGGTCCAGCGACGCGCCGGGCGGCGGGGTCGCGGTCAGCGTCACCGGCTCGCTCAGCAGCGCGGACAGGACCTGGTCCACCCCGGGGTCGGTGCTCGTGACGACCTCGCCGTCCGGCAGCGTGATCCGCACGCTCTCGGCCCCCGCGGGAGGGTCAGCGGCGGCGGACAGGGTGAGCAGGGTCCGCCAGAGGCGGGGGTACTTCGCGCTCGCGATCTTGCCCGTCCGGCGGCTGACCACCGCCAGGCGCCGGTCGTGATCCAGGCCGCGGAACGTCACGTCGCCGGCGTCCAGGTCCTCGCCGAGCATCGACTTGACCGGGTACCGGCGCAGCCTGCTTACCGTTCCGACCATGTTCCGATCATCGCAGCCAGGGGCGGATGCCGCGGCCGGGGCGTGCCCGCCGCGGCGGCGAAGGCGGCCCGTAGGGAAGGGAAGGCGAAGGCGGCCCGCAGGAGAGGCGAAGGCGGCCCGTAGGAGAATAGCGGCGTGGAGTCGCTAGCGGCGGCGCGCGAGGAACGGGCGTTCTGGTGCCGGCTCACGCCTGACCGGGCGCTCGGGTCGCTGGACCAAGCGGAGATGTTCCTGCGGGACCGGGGGATGCTGACGCGGACCGCGGACAGCGCCTTGCCCAGCCTGTACGAGGCGTGTCACGAGGAGGCGTACAAGCCGGGCAGCCGGGGGTTCGCGACCTGGCCGGCGACGAAATGGCCGTGGTTCGGCGAGCTGGCGGAGCGCGGCTACCTGATCCTCGCGGTCCACCGCGGCAAGAACCTGCTCGTATCCGGCGACGTGGCCCGGCTTCTCGACCCGATCTGCCGCGCCGAGACCACGCGCATGCGCGCCGCGGACCGCGCCGCAGCCGGGCTGCTTGACCACCTGGCCCGCGCCGGGCCGTCTGGCCTCGAGGACCTCCGCGTCGAGCTCCGGATGAAGCGGCAGGAGCTGAACTCCCTGCGGGCGCCGATGGAGCGCTGCGGCGTACTCGTCTCGCGCTCGCTGCACGTCACCGCGGGGGAGGGGCAACCGCATTCCAGCGAGCTGGCCCGCTGGGACCAGGTGTACCAGGGACCGGGCGGGTCGGGCGCCGAGCCGGGGGAGGCGCTCAGGGAGCTCGTCGCGGCCGGCGTTCGGGCCAGCGTGGTCGCGCCCGAACGTGAGCTGCGGCGCTGGTTCTCCTGGCTGTGGTACTGGACCGATTCGATCATCGACGACCTGGTCCGCGACGGACGCGCCCGCAGGCTGGACGGGCACATCGTCGCGGCGGGCGGGCAGGGGTGAGTCTCGTGGCTGACGAGGTGCGGTTCGCGACGGACCTGTTCCGGGGGAGCGCCGGGTACTACGACCGGTACCGGCTGCCGTACCCGGAAGCGATGCTCAGCGACCTGGTCCGGCGGGCCGAAGTCTCGGGGGGCGGGCGCCTGCTGGATCTGGCCTGCGGGACCGGCCAGCTCGCCTTCCCGCTGCGCGGGTGGTTCGCCGAGGTGTGGGCCGTGGATCAGGAACCGGACATGGTGGAACTGGTCCGGGCCAAGGCGACCGCCGGGGGAGCGGAGGAGGTCCGGGCGATCGTCTCGAGCGCCGAGACCCTCCGCGCCGAGCCGGGGTACTTCGAGCTGGCCGTCGTCGGCAACGCGTTCCACCGCCTCGACCGCGACCTGGTCGCGGGCCTTATCTTCGGCTGGCTCAAGCCCGGCGGGTACCTGGCGCTGTGCTGGTCGTCGCAGCCGTGGATCGGCGAGGAAGGCTGGCAGGGAGCGCTCGCCGCCCTCGTGGACAGGTGGATGACGGCGCTCGGTGCGCAGGGCCGGATCCCCGCGGGCTGGGACGTGGCGCGCAAGCGCCGACCCGATCTGCAGGTCCTGTCCGACGCCGGATTCGAGGGGGCGGGGCGCCACGATTTCCCCATCGCCCACCGCTGGAGCCTGCCGGAGCTCGCCGGTAGCATCCGGTCGACATCGTTCCTCCCGGCCTCGGTACTCGGCGACCACGCTGCCGCCTTCGATGCCGACCTCGCCGCCACGCTCGGCCCGTACTGCGACGACGGTGCCCTCACCGAGACCGCGAGCTTCAACTATGAGCTGGCCCGCAAGTCTGCCTGAGGGCCAGCTCGTGTCCTAGTGTGGTGATCGGCTCGTTGCATCAGCGTCACCGCGCGGTCGAGTTCTTGAAGTTCCTCAAGACGATCGATCAGAACGTCCCGGCCGGCCTGGACGTACACCTCGTGCTCGACAACGCCGGACTGGGGCGAGGATGCCGGTAGCGCCCGATCCGAGCACGACGGTCGGGTAGCGGTCGGTCGCTACGTTGGCAGGACGATTGAACCTCAAAACCGTTCACCCGCGGCGGGCGACGACCTCGACCACCGGATGCGTTCGCGACTGCCCAGGGAGCAGGCTTGATGGCCGCCCATCGAGATAGGTTTCGAAGAAGGCGTCGAGGTATGCGCTTTCGGCGCCGACCGCCGCCGACGCGTTCACCGAGCCCGGTGCGGGCGCCGCGGCCAATCCTGGCGCGACCAGCCGCACGAGAACCGATAGCCATACGCCGTCCGTGAACGCATCGTGTCGGCTCGCGTCGAGCTGGAGCACGAGATACGGCCCCGTCAACCGACGTACGAAGGGCCGGAAGTACGCAAACGCGCCTGGGTCGAGCATGATCATGAACGGTCGCGAGAGTCCGCTGCCGAGCACTGGGTCGTGGATCGCCCCGTCGAGGTCGGCGCCAGCACGAATCTCGGGGTCGGTCTTCATCGCGTTAGCCGCGGTCGAGCCGCCCAGCGAGAACCCGA
Source organism: uncultured Actinomycetes bacterium (assembly GCA_963795795.1). GTDB lineage: Bacteria > Actinomycetota > Actinomycetes > Streptosporangiales > Streptosporangiaceae > Palsa-504. The sequence goes on from CAWCJS010000027.1 coordinate 689,646, forward strand.
ACGCCCCGACCCGCGCGAGATCGAGCGCGCCGCGCAGCACCGGATTTCCGCGATCCAGCTTTGACAGCTCGGCGACGACGAACTGCAGATCCTTGACCCGGCGAAGCGCCACCGCCGGCGTGAACCCGTACGGACTGCTCGACGTGTATGGCACGCTCCACGGAACGATCCGCCCATCCGGGAACTGCACCCACTGTGCCTCATGAGTGTGGTCGATCGCGACCACCACGAAGCCGTCGCTTGCAAGGTTCTCCTCCAGCGCCGTGTCATCGGAGCGCATGTCACCGAGTCCCGGCGAGTACAGGAGTACTGCGTGACGCCCCGGGGTGATCGGAGCGTCGGTGTACGCGCGGGTCCGCAACCGCTCGAACAGATGGTCCGGGATCCGGTAGTAGCGCTCGACCAGCTGTGCGACTTGCGCGGGCATGTACGGAGCAACCGCGTGACCCCGAGTCGACTGAGCCGGGTACCAAAACTGAACCATCAGCTCTCGCACGCCCGACGGCGACGACGGGTCCCGCCGCGAGCGATCGGTGAGGCGGAGCGACATCGTGCCGACGGGAAACCGACCGGTTAGAGGCGGTGTCTGCAATGAGACGGTCCGCGCTGCCGGCAGCGCGGCGCCCGTACGCGTCGGAGGAGCCGGGCCCGTCGCCCGCGGAGCGGGCCCGCTCGCGATGAACCAGGTCGCGACCGCCGCTACCAGCAGCAACCCCGCCAGCAGCCCTGCGAGCATTCTCGAGAACCTGAAGTTGAACGATGCGAAAGCGAACATGGCAAGCCTCCTCTCTGAGCGTCACTAGTGCCCCGCCAGCACCGCCCGGACCGCGGCGCTGGTCGCGGCCGCGCTGAGGTCATCGGAGAAGACGCCGCCGGGGTAGGGGACCACCCATACGTGGAGCATCTGCGCGGTGTAGGTGTCCTGCCAGGTGGCCGAGTTGCAGCTATCCCGGAGCTGGACCCCGAAGCCGGCGATCGTCTTCCGTCCGTTGAGGCACACGACGAGGTGCGAATGCCACCGGGTGAGTCCTCCGCCGATCTGCGGGCCGTTCTGCTGGCCAGCCATGATGTACATGGCACCGAGCAGGATCGGGGCGTGGTTCGGCACGTTGATCGCGTACACCAGCGACGACGGGTCTTGCGGGTTGAGGCCCTGGTAGGCAGGGTTGTCGCCGTCGTAGAGCAGGTGCTCCTCGCCGTTCGTCTTGAGCACGTACGTATAGCCCGCCGCGAACGCCGCCTGCACGTTCGCGTAGCGCTTCAGGCTGGTGTCCGTCGCCTTGATCAGCTGAGCGGCCGCCACGACCTGCGCCGCGGTCGGCGGTGCCGTCGAGCCGTACATCTGCATGTCCGCCTGGCCGTCGGTAGTGCCCATGTCTCCCATGCCCGAGGTCAGGGAGCTGGCCGCTGCCTGGGAGGACATGGCTGTTCCGGAGGCCATGCCCGCGGGCCCCTCGGGTCCCGCCCAGCCGGGCGTCATCACCGCCGTGGTGGCCGCGATCACCGCGACGGGAACCGCGACGAGCGCGGCCGCGCGGGCGACGGCGCCGCCGCGCGCCACCGGCCGGTCCGCCAGGGACGGTCGCCACAGCAGCGCGGCGCAGCCGACGATCAGCCCGAACTCCAGGACACAGCTCATCACGTCCAGCGCGCCGACCGATTCCGGGCTGTGCAAGTCGGGACCGAACGGCAGGCCGACGGTCCGCGACGCCGCGTACACCGCGATGATGACGGCGTTCCCGGCGATGCCCAGCCACAGCCAGAGCCGCGACGGCCGCCAGAGCAGGACCGCGGGCCATATCAGCTGAGCCCACGAGATCACCAGGAAGAAGGCGCCGTAAAGCGCATATTCCGCAAAGTGTTCGAACACGACCGCGAAGTGGATGGCCGCGGCGCCGACGGAGAGCGACGCCAGGCCGCCCAGAAGGTACGGCCGGACGGTGGGTGGCGTGGTGCCGGCTTCCTGGTCCTCGAGGACTCGAGTGCTCATACCTCCGAGGCTAGGTTCGCAGCGACCCGGCCCGCGTCGGCCAGCGGGCTGATTCGAGATCCATCTTGAGATGTACGCGCGGCGGGGGAGTACGCGGTGAGCGCTGGCTGCCTGCCAGCCGGGACGCCATCGACATCGCCGGCACCGAATCAGCCGACTAGCAGCACGAGCTTCCCGCGCACGTGACCGTGCTCGCTCACCCGGTGCGCCTCGGCCACCTCGGCCAGCGGGAAGGTCCGCCCGACCGGGAGCCGGAAGCGCCCGGACTCGATCAGCTCGCCGATCTCGCCTAGCACGTGGACCGCACGGCCCGCATCGCCGCTGCTGAATCTCACCCCATGCTCCTGGGCCCCGCCGAAGTCGGCGACCGCGACGACGTGCCCGGCGCCGCCGGCAAGCTCGATGAGCTCGGGAAGCACCCCGCTCCCTGCGACGTCCAGCGCGAGGTCAACGCCGGCGGGCGCGAGCGCGCGTACCCGCCCGACGAGGCCCTCGCCGTAGGAGACGGGCTCGGCCCCCAGCGAGCGCAGGTACTCGTGGCTGGCCGGGCTGGCGGTGCCGATCACGCGCGCGCCGCGCACCACGGCGAGCTGAACCGCAGCGCTGCCGACGCTTCCGGAGGCGCCGTTGATGAGCAGCGTGGTGCGGCTCCCGACGCCGAGTTGGTCAAGCGCGCGCGTGGCTGTCTCGATGGCGGCCGGCAGCGCGGCAGCGTCAGGGAAGCCAAGCGAAGGGGGGATCGGCGCATAGTAGGACAGCACCGCCAGCTCGGCCTGAGCCGCACCCTCGGAGTCGAAGCCGAACACGCGATCGCCGACGGCCACGTCTGTAACACCCTCGCCGAGTTCGTCGACGATGCCTGCCGCCTCGTGGCCCATGGTCTGAGGGAGCTCTCCGTCCATCAGGCCCTTGCGTTTCTTCCAGTCGCTCGGGTTGACCCCGGCCGCGCGCACCGCAATCCGGACCTGGCCAGGACCCGGATGCGGATCGGGGAGATCCGCGATCTGCAGGACCTCCGGGCCCCCGAACTGGCTGAAACGCACTGCCTTCATCAATCGCTCCGAACTCGGCTCAGGGTGTTTCGCTTGCGTGTGCGACAGTCTGCCAGCCTCGCGCGGCCGTCTCTGTCTCGGGAATCATGGCTCAGATCGCCGCCGACGCTGGCGGCTATAGTGAAGGCGTGGGTTGCTTCGCTGCCATGACTATCCGGTCCGCCGCTTAGCGGCGGTACCGAGGTTGCCGTAACCGCGGCCTCATTGCCTGCCCCTGCCGGGGGAGTGCCAGGGCGTACCGCCCGATCAGCGTCCAGCCTGGCAGTCACGCGCCTATTCCCGTGCTGCCGGGTCATCCTGCCTGATCAGGGGAGTCATGTCTCAGTCGCAGCGGTCCGCTTCACAGTGCGAAGAACCATTCCCATGCCCGCCCGCAGCCGGACCCGCCGTCACGCACGACCCGCGTGCCGCCACCCTGGTCCTGATGGTCGGGCTCCCCGGAGCCGGGAAAACTACCCGGGCAAAAGAACTCGCCGCGGTGCACAGAGCGCTGCGGCTGACCCCAGATCACTGGATGATCCCGCTGTTCGGCGATTCGATGGCCGACGGCAAACGCTTCGTGCTGGAAGGGCGGCTCATCTCGGTTGCCCTGCAGGCGCTGCGGCTGGGGACCAGCGTCGTGCTCGACTACGGGCTCTCGGGCCGCGATGAACGGTCGGCACTGCGCTGGCTGGCCCGGTCGGCCGGGGCAGCATGCCAGGTGGTCTACCTGCCCGTGGACAAGGACGTCCAGCTCGCCCGCATCGCACACCGCCAGGCAACGGCACCGCACCAGACGTTCCCGATGAGCGAGGCCGACGTAGACCAATGGCGGGAGCAGTTCCAGGTACCTGACGCCGCCGAACTCGACGGCGGTGAGATTCCCGCCCCGCCAGCAGGGTGGCCGGGCTGGCCCGAGTGGGCAGCAGACCACTGGCCCTCATGCACCGACAGCTAACCCAGCCGTAGGGCGGGGAGCAGATCACGGGGCAAGCCGGACGCCTTACTTTACATAATGCTCATTATCGGCGTTAGATCTTGTGGTCACCGTCAAACGCGGTCGGCCGATTTGTCCCGTCTCATGGAACATGTCGAATCTCAGCCATCATGTCGGAAGGCGTGCCGTAGACGAGGTCGCACGACAGGAATCTGAGACGCGCGCGGCTCCTCGACGCGTGGCCCGGTGTCCCGTCTCACGCGACCTGGCGTTTGTCTCGCTTTACCCGGCGACATCCGGTGCTGTGTCATTCCGCGCCGTGCCGATAGGGTAAGGACCACTCGATCCTGCCGGAGTAAGGGTCAACGTCACGGCCGGGGGAAGCATGCAAAGTGCGGTCCTTGATGAGGTGACACTCGACTATGAGGTTCGCGGGGCCGGCGATCCGGTCGTCCTGATCCACCTCGCGCCCTACGCGGACTCCTTCCTGCCGCTGATGGACCAGCCAGGGCTGGCGGGTTACCAGCTGATCCGCTACCGCAGGCGCGGCTACGGCAGCAGCCCGGCAAAGGCCGACCGGGTCACGATCCCCGACAACGCCCGGGACCTGGCCGACCTGCTGAGGTTCCTGGGAATCAGGCGCGCCCACGTCGTCGGGCATTCCTACGGCGGATTGGTCGGGCTTCAACTCGCGGTGGATCACCCGGAGGCGGCTGGCTCGCTGGTGCTGATGGAGCCGGCGCTGCGCACGGCGGCGTTGCAGGGCGGCCGCGCAGGTCCGGCGGTCGAGGACCTGCACCGGCGGATGTCGGCTGGCTTTCAGCGGTATCGCGGCGGAGACCGGGAGGGCGCCGTCGAAGGATTCCTGGGGGCAACGTTCGGTCCGGGCTACCGGCAGCAGCTGGAGCAGGTCCTGCCCGGATGGTGGGACCAGGCCGTCCGCACCGCCGACGCGTTCTTCGGCGCCGAAATGCCTCAGGTGCAGTCCTGGGAGTTCGGCCCCAGCCAGGCCCGCCGGGTCACCGCCCCCGTGCTGTCGGTGCGCGGCAGCTCCAGCGATCCCGCATTCGTAACGTTCGAGCAGCTTCTGCGCGAGTGGTTTCCCCAGCTAGAGAGCGCTGAGGTCGCAGGTGTCGATCATCGTTTGCACCTGCAAGCCCCGGAAGGGGTCGCTGCCGCTCTGGCCGAGTTCTTCACCAGGCATCCACTCGGATAAGAGAGGGCTTGGCGCCCGGCGATCAACCTGGGAAGTCTGTCAGCGCCCACGCAGCCAGGACCGGCAGTGGCCGCCCGCGGTGACGTCGCTTCGGCCGCGCGCCGAAGTGGCCTGCTACAGCCAGTGGTGACGCCGCAGGCCGGGTGCAGCTTCACCGGCGAAGACGACATTTCAGTCCAGCCTTATTGAGACAAGACGCCGCATCCGCTGCGCCGCGCCAGATTCCCTGAGACCTCCAACACCGCTCGTCTCAGGGAATCTGTCGTCTCCCAGCTCCGCTACTTGATCATGCGCCAGATCCGCTGAGAACGGACAGCCGGGTACGCCTGCCGGGACACCACCCGGCGCGGGCCAGACTGTCCTCT
>CAWCJS010000028.1:0-19295 GCA_963795795.1 uncultured Actinomycetes bacterium
CATCGACGACCTCGAACCGGACATGAGGCAGCATGTCGCGCGCCGGCTGCAGGTCCTCGGGCCGGCCTACAAGCTGTTCTACCGGCATCCGGTCCGGTTCGTCCGGGCGGAAGGCGTGTACCTGTATGACGCCGCGGGAAATGCCTACCTCGACGCCTACAACAACGTCCCGTCCGTCGGACACTGCCATCCGCACGTGGTGGAGGCGATCACGCGCCAGGCGGCGACGCTCAATGTGCATACCCGCTACGGGACCGATCTCCTGCTGGAGTACGCCGAGCGGCTGGCCGCCACGTTCCCCGGCGAGATCACCAATGTCATGTTCACCTGCACCGGCAGCGAGGCCGTCGACCTGGCCCTGCGCGTGGCGCGGTTTGTCACCCGGGCATCGGGCGTCATCGTGACGAGCAACGCCTATCACGGAGTCACCACCGCGGCGGCGGAGATCTCGCCTTCTCTCGGCCCCGAGTCCCCCCTCGGGTCCCAGGTCCGGACCGTCGCGCCGCCGGACCCGCGGCAGGACCGCGAGCAAGCTGGCCGGGCCTTCGCGGCGCGCGTTTCCCAGGCCATCACGGACATGAAGCGGCACGGTATCGGTTTGGCTGCTTTCATCGCCGACAGCCTGTTCTCCACCGACGGGATCATCCCTGAGCCAGCCGGATTCCTGCGGCCCGTCATCGACGCCGTGCACGCCGCGGGCGGGATATATATCGCTGATGAGGTCCAGCCGGGATTCGCCCGGACGGGCGAGTCAATGTGGGGATTCCAGCGGCACGGCATCATTCCCGACCTAGTGGTCATGGGCAAACCCATGGGCAATGGCATGCCGATCGCGGGCGTGGCCGCCCGCGCCGAGCTACTGGCGGAATTCGGCCAGAAGATCCGCTACTTCAACACGTTCGGCGGCAACTCGATGAGTGTGGCCGCAGCATCGGCTGTCCTGGATGTGATCGAAGATGAGAAGCTCGCCGAGAACTCACGTGCCGTCGGCGCCGCCCTTCGCGACGCCATTGCCGAGGCGTCGGCCGGGTGCCCGGGAGTCACGGACATTCGAGGCGCGGGCCTGTACGTCGGCGTGGAATTCGCCGACCCCCAGACAGGCGAGCCGGACGGAAAGGCAGCGCTGAACATCGTCAACGAACTGCGTGAACGGCGGGTACTGATCAGCGCGACCGGCGCGCACGGCAACATCCTCAAGATCCGGCCGCCTTTGCCGTTCAGCTATCGCCACGTCGACCAGTTCGCCGATGCGCTGCGCGGTTCCCTGGCCAGCCCGGCGCCGCACAAATAGAGGTCTTCAGCCGGAAGGATGACCGCCCTGGCGGCCATCATTCTCTTGTCCACCCGCTCCCGAAACCGGACGAGCTGATCCGCTTGGAGCACTCGCAGCCGGACCTATCGTCCAGTTCTGCACGCCATGCCCAGCACAGACCGGCGGTGGCTCTGGCGTTCAGATCTGCGGATATCGTGTTCAACCGATAGCGTGCGCGAACTACAGCGTGTTACGGAGAACCATTTTCTCCTTTACGCCGAGCGCCGAGAAGTTGCTCAGTGGTCCCGGTTGTTCTGGCGGTCAGTCCGCGCTCAGATTGGCTGATTCTGACGCACCCGGTGTCGGTGCGTCGCAGGCTCGCTCAGCCCAGCGCCTGGCGAAGGCCCGGCGCCACCGCCGTACCTCGCGGGGGCTGCGCAGTACTACGACCTTGGCCTCATGCCCCCGCACGAGGCGGGCGGTGGCGGCACGGGTGATCGCGTCCCAGTCGGTCGGCCCGGCGGGTTCCCTGGCTGGCGCGGTGTAGTAGCGGCGCTGGGAACGCAGGAACTGCCACAGCAAACGCCACCCGCGATGGGGATTGGCGCCAGCCGCCGTCAGCCGCAGGTGCCGCGTCAGGATACGGCGGCGGGCTACCCGCCATGGCAGATCCAGCCACACGATCAGGTCAGCGCGCTCAAGCCACACGGCGGTACCCCACACGAAGACGCCCTCGATGACCCACCGCGAGCCGCGCGCGCGCACTCCCGCGCCGGAACTGCCGTCAAGTTCAGTCAGGTTAAGCCCGAGGGCGCGGGCCAGCTGACGGCCCAGGGTCGTCTTCCCGGACCCGCCGCCGCCGATAATGTAAACGCGCTGCGGCCGGGCCGACCTGCCGTCCCGCACCGGACCAGTCTTCACCATGTCGAACCGGGCCGGCAAACCAGTAATCACGGTGTTCCACCGCTACGACCGGACCCGGTTCGCGGGCGCGACTGTATCCGCTGACCTGGCCCCCCAGCTGGCCCAGCACCCGGCAAGCCTCCATGGACCGTAACGGTGGAAGTGTGCGCCTCACCCCAGAAAGGGCTATTACGCGGCGTCATGTGGAGTGTCTCCACTGTGGGACCCGGTCGGGCCACCACGTTTGGTCACGCCGAGACCGGGGTGGGCCACGTCATCCGACGCCAGCTGGTGACCAGGGACAGGCTCCGGGCACTCCCGGATCGCCAGGGCTCCCGGCCTTCGGGCCGGTACCAGCCTGGTCCATGGGGAGAACTTCTGCGGCCGCCTGTCGAGGCCGGCCGGGCGGCTCCGACTAATGGGTGTCGGCGGCCACCGTGGCCGCCCCTGCCAGGAGGAGCATCGATGACCATCGTCACCGCCCAGATGTCCGTTTCGCTCGACGGTTACTACGCCGGGCCCCGAGCCTCGACCGACCCGCACGACTTTCCGGCCTTCATGGACGGCCCAGAGGGACCCGGCTTCTTCCGGGTCACCCGCTGGGTCATCGACGCCATGGCGTGGCGGGAGCGGCTGGGCTACGCCGGCGGCGAGCAGTCAACCGACTCACAGATCATCGGGGAGACGTTCGCCGCCGCCGGTGCCTACGTCATGGGCCGGCGCATGTTCGACGGCGGCGAGATCCCGTGGGGTGACGACCCGCCGTTCCGGGCGCCGGTGTTCGTGGTGACCCACCGCGACCGGGACGTCCTGCACCGGCAGGGCGGAACCTCGTTCACGTTCGTGACCTCCGGGGTCGAGCGGGCCATCGACCTGGCCAAAGACGCCGCCGCCGGCAAGAATGTCGCCGTCGCCGGCGGCGGCACGCTGCTGCGCCAGGTGCTGGCCGCCGGGCTGCTGGATGAACTCGAGCTGCACATCGCCCCGGTGCTGCTCGGCGACGGCATGCGGCTCTTCGACCCCAGTCTCGGGCTGGACACCCGCGAGGGCATCGAGCTCACCCCGGTCCGCGTGATCCAGACACCCGCGGCGACTCACCTCCGGTACACCGTCGGCCCCCGGGTCAAGCTCGAACTCGATGACCGCGGCGCCGGTACCGGCTGAGCAGGGACGCCCCCGCCAGGACAGGCCATTGACCCGCGGCACCCAGCCGACGTCCAGCCCGGCCTCCCCCAGAAACCTCCGCCGGGATCGCCCGGGAGATAGACCTGCTCAGCCAGGAGCTACCTGGACCGGGCGAGCTGGCCGGCGCCTACGGCGTGGCAGGCCAGGTCTACGTCCAGGTGGTACGGGCAGCCGATGGGCCCCGGTGGTAACGGCGCCGAGGCCAAGGATTCCCCAGATGGATCGCCTCCCTACGTTCGACACATAACGCGCAGATCTGGACGATCCGAGTTTTTCATCGGCATCGAGGCGACGCCGCGACAGATCGGCGGGTCGGCGTGCTGTTATCAGGCGATCTTCATGCCGCTGGCCGCTCTTACCAGGGAGGCGCCGCCACCATGGATTCCCTTCCTCGAGACCGAAGGTGATCCCGGCGGGGCAGCTTCATCCGGCTGGGGATGATCCGGACGTCGACGAGGAAATGTCCAGCCGGTCCTGGATGCTGCCGCGGCAGCCTGGACCGCCGCACGCGTAACCCGGGACCGAGCACGTCCCCACCCTGATCCGCCCGAGGTGCCCAGCGACGGATTGGGCAGCGCCATCTGGACATAGGCCGAATTGCGCGGCGTGCCAAGTCCGCAGGTAGCGGATCCTTTCGCCGTTACCCGCAGATTTTCGGCTGACTCCTATCTGCTCAGCCACCTTGGATCAGCTGGACGAGATCAGCGAGCCGGCCGACGCCGGGCAGGCAGGCCGGCCGGGATTTGACGGGGTGCACGCACCGCAGGCCTGAATCCTCGGCCTCGTGGAGCGCCCTGTTGAGGGCGTTTCTGCTGGCGGTGGATAGGACCCAGCCCAGCGGCGCGGAGATAGCAGGCTCGGTGCGCGGGGAAACGAAGATCACCTGGTCTGGAATGGTGTTCTCGGCCGCCGACGTGGCCGCGGCACATCCGGCCAGGCCGGGAACGCACGGCAGCCACTGGCTGGCTCCCAGCATTCCCTGGATTCGCTGCAGGAGCGTGTCCGACACCAGCAACTGGGCGGCGGCGGCAGACCTGGCGTCAAGGGGCACGAAAGGCTCCTGGATGGGCGACGGGCTCGTGAAGGCCGCCGGGTCCGGCCGCGGGCTGTTTCCCAGGTAGACCACGACTGGCACGACCAGGGTGACGGGCTGACCTGGCGGGGCCTGCGCCAGGGCGGCGGCGTTGTGGACTCGCAGCGAGGCGGTCAGGCTGGGCAGCAGGTCAGCCAAGGTAATCAGGCCGCTGCTGTCGACGTATCCGCCGTCGACGAACTGTCCGGCCACAGCGCTCGTGTCCTGGCAGCTGTCAGAACTCGGTTTTAAGCCGTTCGATTTCCCGGGCCCGCTCACGCAGCTGCGCATAGGCTGGCCGCTCGCGAATGCGAGCCAGGGCCCAGCGGACGGCTTCGGCGCGGCTGGCTGCGATGCCCGCAGTGATCAGCGCGTCCAGTGTTTCGAGGTCCGCAGGCCCGAGCCGGGCCATCACGGGGGTCAGCTCGCCGCCGTCCAGCGCGCGGGCCTGCAGCGAGCCGCGGGACCTGCCGTCCCCCAGCACCAGCCGGGGGCCATCACCGCTGTCGCTGGTGCGGAACTCCGGCGGCCCGGCCTCCGGGAGCTGGGCCGCCAGATCGAGCCGGAACTGCTTGAGCGCCGGGCCGTACGCCTTCTCGAACGCCTCGAGGGCCTCCTGCTGGCCCTCGCGTCCCTCCGGCGCTTCGATGATCACCCGGACCAGCAGTCCTCCTGGTTCAATCACCGGGTCGTCGCCGTATTGCAGCACCGCGACCCGCCGCACCACGCCGGGGAAGCGCTTGTTCACCTCGCCGTCAATCTGCTGCTCGATGTGGTCGATCGCCGCCTGGTCCATGGCCGCCTCCGGGTAAGTTACACGAGAAACTTAGCGTAACATCCCGTTTCGGGACTTGCAGACCTCAGCCGGTGGCCGTAGCGCGGCCTCGCTCGCTCCTGGCAGCTGGAGCCAGAAGCCGGCGCCCGCTGCCCGCCGGGATCAAAGGGTCAGGTGCGCACATACAGCCCGATTCACCACGCCGTCCCGGCAGGTCAAACCCCCATTGGCGGCTGCCGTACTAGGTCAGGGAAGACGCCTGACGATTTCACCGGGGTTCGCGACCGTCATCACGATCCGGTCATAACGCTGACCGGCCAGGTCCAGGACGACCGCAGGGCCGCGCCCGCGGCAGACGGCGAAGGTCAGCCCGTAACCGTCCCGGATGGTGCCGACCATCAGCACGCCCGGCAGGCCAGTCCCGATTCCCACCCCGTGCCAGCCGGTCGCGAGCGTTATCCTGCGCAACTCCGCCAGCCCGTCGGGTACTTCCCGCGCGGCCATCACCGCAATCCGCGGCACCGTGACATTCAAATGCCGCGCTTCGAGCTTTTCCAGAGCCGAGAGACACACCGTGACCCTGCGCTGGTCAATCAGCAGCCTGGCCATACGCCTCATTGTTCACTCGCCCCGCCCGCCCCGTCACGCCGGGGGAGTCGGCTGCAGGCGCCGCGATGCACCAGTCGCGGGGCCCACCGATGATTTCACCCAGGACCGGCCGTCCAACCTAGCGATGACCTTCCCCGGAGGCAGGCCCGCCAGCGGCCCCTCCGGTTTACGCGTGCCGAAGGAGATGCGCCATGTCACAAACCCGCGTTCACGTCTACGCCGTCTCACTGGACGGGTTCGGCACCGGTGAAGGCCAGAACATCGACTCGCCCTTCGGGCACGCGGAAGGCCGCCTGCTGGAATGGTTCTTCGCCACCCGTACCGCCCAGGAAATGCACGGCGGGACCGGGGGCAGCACCGGCGTCGACGACAAAATCGCGCGCGACTGGGAGAAGGGGATCGGCGCGGAGATCATGGGCCGTAACAAGTTCGGCCCGCAGCGCGGCCCGTGGACCGACGACGAGTGGAAGGGCTGGTGGGGCGACGAGCCGCCCTTCCACACTCCGGTCTTCGTGCTCACCCATCACCCCAGGCCCTCGATTCCCATGAAGGGCGGCACCACCTTCCACTTCATCGACGCCAGCCCCGCCGAAGCCCTGGAAATAGCCAAGGAGGCCGCGGGCGGCCTGGATGTCCGCATCGGCGGCGGGCCCTCGAGCCTCCGCCAGTTCCTGGCCGCCGACCTGATCGACTTCATGCACGTCGCGGTGGTACCCGTCATCCTCGGACGCGGGGAGCGGGCCTGGGACGGCCTGGAGGGCCTCGAGGAGCGCTTCGACGTGGAGTCGGTCAGCTCCCCGAGCGGCGTCACCCACCTCATGTTCAGCCGTAAGGTCAGCTGAGCAGGTCCGCCACCGCGGCAATGCCCGGCTCAATCGCGCGCTCGCTGAGATTGCCGAATCCCAGCACCAACTGCGGCGCGGCGCTGACCCCGCTGGCCTGGTACTTACTCATCCCGTACAGCCCAACCAGCCGTTCGCGCGCGGCCGCCACCACCGCCCGCTCATCGGCCGACGCCTGCAAATGCGCGACGGCGTGAAACCCGGCAGCCAACCCAGTTAGCCGAACGCCGTGCGCATAGCGCGAGAGTGCCGCCACCAGGCAGGCGCGGCGCCCCGCGTAGATCACGCGCATCCGCCGCAGGTGCCGGTCGTACCGCCCCGACTGGATCAGGGCGGCCAGCGCCAGCTGGTCCAAGGTGGCCGAGCCCCGGTCGCTGATCAGCTTCTCCGCCGCGACGGCGCTCGCCAGTGACGGCGGAGCGAGCACCCAGCCGAGCCGTACGGCCGGGGCCAGGGCCTTGCTGGCCGTCCCGATGGTGAAGACGCGCTCCGGGGCCAGCCCCTGCAGCACGCCGACGGGCTCCCGGTCGTAGCGGAACTCGGAGTCGTAGTCGTCCTCGACGATGAAAGCATCGTTCCGCCTGGCCCAGTCCACCAGCGTGTGCCGACGCCCCGCCGCCAGCACGACGCCGGTGGGGGACTGGTGCGCCGGGGTGACCACCACGACCTGCGCGCCGCTCGCCTCGAGCGCCGCGACGTCCACTCCCTGGTCGTCGACGGGCACGTGGATCACCCGCAGCCCCGTTGCCACCGCGGCCCGGAGGCTCTCGTCCGTCGCGACGCCTCCGTAGCCAGGATCCTCAAACGCCGCGCACCGAACGCCGCTTTGTACCAGCGCCCGCAACACCAGGCTGAGCCCCTGGGCGAATCCCGTGCTCACGACCACGTGTGACGGCTCGGCGGCGGCCGCGCGCACCCGCCGCAGGTACCCAGCGAGCACGGTGCGCAGCACAGCGCTGCCGCGCGGGTCGCCGTAGTCGAGGTCCGCGGTCGCCACGCTGCCGCAGGCCTGCCGGGTCGCCCAGATCCAGTCGGTTCGCGGGAAGCTGGCCAGGTCGGGAACCCCCGAGCGGAAGTCGGCGATCAGCCGCGGCGGCGGCTCCGGGCGCCGCGCCGGCTCCGCCGCTGCCGCGGACGCGCCCGCCGCGACCCGGGTGGCCGAGCCGACCTGGCTGGTCAGGTACCCCTCGGAGAGCAGCTGGCTGTAGCACTCCTGGATCAGGCCCCGGGATACCCCCAGCTCTCGCGCCAGTTCCCGCGACGAGGGCAGCCGCTCGCCGGCGGGCAGCCGGCCGCTTCTGATGGCCTCGCGCAGGCCCGCCTGCAGCTGGGCGCCCAACGACTGATCGCTGCCGCGATCGAGCCGCAGCAGGAACTCCGGACCCAAACCGGACCACTGAATCGCCATGACATTGGACCTTACCGGTACTCCACTTTGCCCGTACGGTCGGGAGCATGAGCACCACGACGCACCTTCAGGACCGCCGGGACACCAGCCTCCAGGACCGCCAGGGCACCACGGGCCTCCAGGACCGCAAGGACAGCACCCTCGCCGCGCCGCGAGACCGGATCATCTCCGGCCCGCTCGCGCTGGTCTTCCTCGCCGAATTCTGCGCGCTCACCAGCTTCTACCTGCTGCTTTCCGTGACGCCGCTGTACGCCGCCCGGGCCGGCGCCGGGAGCGCCGGGGCCGGGCTGGTCACCGGCGCGCTCCTGCTGGGCACCGTGGCCGCCGAACTCGTCTCCTCGAGGCTGATGAACCGCTACGCGTACCGGACGCTGGTCGTCGCCGGACTGATCCTGATGGGGATACCGGCCCTGACCCTGATGGCCGGCGGCCCGCTCGCCGTCGTCGCGGCGGTCAGCATCGTCCGCGGGTTCGGCTTCGGCCTGTGCACCGTGGTCCTGGGCGCGCTCACGGCCACGCTCCTCCCGCCGCAGCGGCGTGGCGAGGGACTCGGCCTCTACGGAGTCGTGGCGTGCCTGCCCGGTGTCCTGGCCCTGCCGTCGGGCGTCTGGCTCGCCGGTCACTACGGGTACGCGGTCGTCGTCGTCCTGACCGCCGCGACCGCGCTCGGTCCGCTGGTTGCGTTCCGCTGGCTGCCCGGCACGCAGGATCCCCGCGCGGCGAGCGGGCGCCCCGATGCCGACCTACCGCCCGGCCTGCTCACCGGCCTCCGGCAAGCGGGGGAGTTGCGGCTGGCCCTGATCTTCGCGGCCACCACGGTGGCCGCCGGCGTGGTCATCTCCTTCCTCCCGCTGGCGGCCGGATCTTCTGCCAACGTCGCGGCCATCGGCTTGCTCGCCCAGGCGCTGACGGCGACCGTCGGCCGCTGGTGGGAGGGCCACCACGGCGACCGGTACGGTCACGCACGCCTGCTGGTGCCCGGGCTGGCGATCGCCTCCGTCGGGATGATCGCCATGATCTGGCTCGCGTCACCGGCCGCCGTGATCGGGGGCATGTCCCTGTTCGGGGCTGGCTTCGGGATCATCCAGAATGCCACCCTCGCGCTGATGATCGACCGCATGCCCGCGTCGGGGCTCGGCACCGCCAGCGCCCTGTGGAACCTGGCCTACGACGCCGGGTACGGCGCAGGCCCCGTGGTCTTCGGCCTGTTCGTCGGCCACACCGGCTACCCGGCCGCCTTCGCCCTCACCGGCCTGCTGATCCTCGCCGCCCTGCCGGCCGCCCGGCGCGAGCACTCCGCCGCCCGGGGCCTCCGGGCCGCCCGCCCGCACTCACGCTGACCGCGTTGGCGGCCACGATGGCGGCCACGCATAGCCAGTCGGCCAGCGCCAGCGACTGGCCCAGGACGACCAGCCCGGTCAGCGCCGCGAACACGGGGTTGACGCTCATGAAGACGCCGAAGAACCTGGCCGGGACCCGCCGCAGCGCCTGCATGTCGGCGACCATGGGGATCGCCGAGCACAAGATCCCGGCCGTAGCGGCCCGGCCCAGCGCGACGAACGTCACCGGATGGCTGACCAGGGTCCAGATACCGACCGGAACGTACAGCAGTGCCGAAAGACCCGCGGCGGCCGCAGGTCCCTGGGCGCCGGGCACCCGGGCGCCGACCACGCGGTTCAGCAGGATGTACCCGGCCCAGCACGCGGCGGCCAGCACGGCCAGGAAGATCCCGGCGTAGTCGGTACTCGGCTGCGGCCGGGCCAGGACGACGGCGGCGGCTCCGGCGATCAGGGCGCACCCGAGGTCGATGACGCGCCGCGAGGCCAGCAGCGCCACCGACAGCGGCCCCAGGAACTCCAGGGTCACCGCCAGACCCAGCCCGATGCGGTCGATAGCCACGTAGAGCGACAGGTTCATGATCGCGAAGATCAGCGCGAGGGCCAGGATCAGGCGCCACTGCGCGCGCGTAAACGAGCCGAACTTCGGGCGCACGGCGCTGAGCAGGACGATCCCGGCCACCCACTGGCGGATCGCGACGACCCCCGCGGGTCCGAGGACCGGAAAGGCCAGCGCGGCGGTGGCCGCGCCAAGCTGGACCGACGCGGCGCTGCCCGTCATCAGGGCGATACCGGTGAGCCGGTCGGCAGCGGCGTTCTGCTCGTTGATCGAGGCGGTCGGGGTGGTCGAGGTGGCCATGTAAAGGAGCATGGACCCGATCGATCCATACGCAAAATGCATGGAACGAGGCAGCTATACACTTTAGTTATGGATCTGGAACTGCGGCACCTGCGCTGCCTGGTCGCCATCGTGGACTCGGGAACCTTTACCGACGCCGCCATCGAACTCGGCATCTCTCAGGCCGCGGTGTCGAGGAACCTCATGGCCCTCGAGCGGGTTCTCGGCGTCCGGCTGCTCCACCGCACCAGCCGGAGCATCACCCCGACCACGGCCGGCGTGCACGCCCTAGCCCAGGCCAGGCAGGTCCTCGCCGCGGCGGACAACCTGGTCGCCGAGGCGACCACCGGCCACACCAGGCTCCGCATCGGCCACGCGTGGTCGGCCATGGGTCGGCACACCCGCGAGTTCCAGCTCCGCTGGGCGGCCCGGTACCCGGACGTCGAGTTGCACCTGATCCGGACCAACTCGCCCACCGGCGGCCTGGCCGAGGGCCTTTGCGACCTCGCGGTTCTGCGCTCCGCCGTCGACGGCCACCGTTTCGCCAGCGCGATCGTAGGCCGTGAGCAGCGCTACTGCGCGCTCGCCGCTGACGACCCCTGGGCCAGACGGCGCTCCATCCGGCTGGACGAGGTGGCGCAGCGCACCGTCCTCATCGACCGCCGTACCGGCACCACCACCCCAGACCTGTGGCCGCCCGCCGCCCAGCCGAGCTTCCTGGAAACCCGCGACATCGATGACTGGCTGGCCATCGTCGCGGCCGGCGGCGGCATCGGGATCACCGCCGAAGGCACCACGGCCCAGTACCGCCGCGACGGCGTAGTCTTCCGTCCCCTCCGAGACGCCCCGCTCATCGAAGTCCAGATGATCTGGCGGCGCCACGACCCCCACCCGTCCACCCACGCCGCCATCGCGCTCCTAACCGAGCTCTACCGCCACCCCGCGCCGAGTCAGCCAGGCCCAGAGCGCGGCTAGGCCGCGCTCCCCAGATCCCTGAGCTCGAGAAGATATGCAACCTGTTTGCATATAGCTAGCATGGTGTGCTGTGGCACAACCATCCAGCCCGCCGTACTTGTTCGGCGACCTGCTCGCGCTGGCCCGCCTGAGCTGGGTGCGGCAGATGGCGGACCGGCTCGGCCGGCTCGGCTACGCCGACTACCGCCGCAGCGACGCCATGGCGCTGCGGATGCTCAGCCGGGGGCCGGTCTCCGTGGGAGGGCTCGGTACCGAACTCGGCGTGACCCGGCAGGCCGCCCGCAAGGTCATCGACGGGCTCGAACAGCGGGACTTCGTCCGCACCGAACGCGACACGCAGGACTCCCGCGTTCTCAACGTCATCCTCACCCAGGCCGGCGCCGCCTACGCGCGAGCCGTCATCGAGGTGATCTACGCCCTCAACCGCGAGTTCGTCGAACAGGTCGACCCCGCCCACCTCGCCACGGCCGACCTCGTCCTGAGAGCGGTCATCGAGGGCGACAGCGCCCTGGGGGCAACCGCCGCCCAGATCAGGCGGCCGCCCAGCCCGGCCTAGCCCTCAGGACTCGTCCTCGCCGCCGTCCTCAGCGGAACCCGCAGGCAGCGCGTGCCCCTCGCCGTGCCCGTCACCGGACCCGACGGCCGCTACCTCGTGGCCATCAGCGCCGTGCCCGTTAGGTCCGTGACCGTTCCCGTGCCCGTTGCTGACCACGACGGTCTCCGCGAAGGCGCGGTTGACGACCCCCCTCGCCCAGCCCATGGCGCCCTGGGAGGCAGGCGATGGCACGCCGTTCTCGTCCTCCGACCCGGGCGCAGGCAGGAGCGCGGGGGCATGCTTGGACTCGAGCACCGCCCGGGAGTCCTCGTTGACCGGCCGGTGGATCTCGACGAACTCGCCGTCCGGCATCTGCCTGATGATGCCGGTCTCGAGCCCGTGTTCCAGCAGCTCCGCATCCTTACGCTGCAGACCCAGGCAGATACGTCTAGTAATGATGAACGCGAACGCTGGTGCTACGAAGATCAGGACGCGCGCGATCCAGGTGATCGTGTACAGCGGGATCTGCAGCTTGTCGGCGATGACGTCGTTGGCGCCCTCGGCCCACAGGACCCCGTAGAACGCGACCGCCGCCATGCCGATGCCGGTCCGCACCGGCGCGTTCCTGGGCCGGTCGTTGATGTTGTGCCAGGACTTATCCCCGGTCGCCCATTGCTCGAAGAACGGCCAGAACGTCGCCCCGCCCAGGATGATCGTCAGCGGGAGCGCGAACGGGATCAGCACGCCCAGCGACAGCGTATGGCCGAGCCTGCTGTACTCCCAGGCAGGCATCATGCGCAGCGCGCCCTCCAGGATGCCCATGTAGAAGTCGGGCTGGGAGGCGGACGAGATGGCCACCGGCGTGTACGGCCCGTATATCCAGACCGGGTTGATCTGGGCGAACGTGGCGAGGAACGCGAGCGCCCCGAAGATGAAGAAGAACCACGCGCCGCCCTTGGCCATGAAGTACGGGAAGAACGGCTGGCCCACCACGTTCTTCTCGGTGTTCCCCTTGGCCGGCATCTGGGTGTGCTTCTGGTGGACCATGATGAACAGGTGCGCCGTGATCAGCGCCAGGATGATGCCCGGGATCAGCAGCACGTGGATGATGTACATCCGGGGCACGATCGAACTGCCGGGGAACGGCCCGCCGAACAAGAAGAACGCCAGGTACGTGCCGACGATCGGGATGCCCTGCAGCGCGCCCTCGAAGATCCGCAGGCCCGCGCCGGACAGCTGGTCGTCGGGCAGCGAGTACCCGAACAGCCCCTCGAGCAGGCCCAGGGTGAACAGCACGACCCCGATCAGCCAGTTGATCTCGCGGGGCTTGCGGTACGCGCCGGTGAAGAACACCCGCAGCATGTGGATGGTCAGCGCGGCCATGAACAGGTCGGCGGCCCAGTGGTGGATCTCCCGCATCAGCAGCCCGCCGCGCACGTCGAAGCTGATGTTCAGCGTCGACTGGTACGCCTCGCTCATCCGGATGCCGTCGAGCTTGATGTACGAGCCGTGATAGACGACATCGTTCATCGACGGCACGAAGAACAGCGAGAGGAAGGTCCCGGTCAGGAGCAGGATGACGAACGACCACAGCGCGATCTCGCCGAGCATGAACGACCAGTGGTCGGGAAACACCTTCCGCATGAAGACGCGCAGCCCGCGCGCCCCGTGGAACCGGTCATCCAGCCACGAGCCGGTCCCGCTCAGCGCCTTGGGGATATTGACGTCGGTGCTCATCCGCGCTCCCAGAAACTCGGGCCGACGGGCTGGGTGAAGTCGCTGGCCGCCACCAGGTAACCGGAGGAGTCGACGGCCAGCGGGAGCTGCGGCAGCGGCCGCGGCGCCGGGCCGAAGATCACGGTCGCGCCGGTCGTCGCGTCGAACGTGGACTGGTGGCAGGGGCACAGGATGTGGTGCGTGGTCTGCTCGTACAGGGCCACCGGGCAGCCCACGTGGGTGCAGATCTTGGAGTAGGCGACGATGTTGTCGACCGCCCAGTTCGCTGTGCCGATCAGCGTCCCGCCGGCGTACCGCGTCGGGAAATTATTCAGCTCGCCGGGGCGGAACTTGATCAGGATGACGGCCGCCTTAGCCAGCTCGTCCGGGTTGTCCTGGTAGCCGTCGGGCACGATCGTGATCATGCCGCCGGGCGCGCTGAACTCGGCCGGGGAGATGGGCTGGTTGGTGCCGTAGACGAGCAGTCGGCGCCCCCGGCTCCACACGGTGTGCCGCAGGCTGGTCCCCGGCAGCGGGCCCGCGTCGCGGAGCAGCACGATCGGGGCGACGGCCAGCGGCAGCGTGGCCAGCATCAGCGTCCGCCGGACCATCGGCCGCCTGACGAACTGGCTGGCCGCCGTGCCCTCCTTGAAGTATTCGTCGAAGGCCGCGCGCTCGGCATCGGTCGACCGCAGGTCGTGCCGTTCCTCGACCATCTCGTAGTCCGGCATCAGGTGCCGGACCCAGATCAGCGCGCCCATCCCGAGGCTGAACAGCGTGACCGACAGCGACAGGCCCAGGGCCAGGTTGGACCGGAAGACCTTGTCGACCGAGTAGACGCCGATACCGATGTAGGCGGCGATGAACCCGCACCCCGCGAAGAAGGCGAGCAGGAAGAAGAAGACGACCAGCCGTTCGGCGTTCGTGGCGTGCGACGGGTAGTCCGACTCGGTCGGCAGCTGCTCCTCGCCGTGCCCGCCGCCCTCGAGGGGACTGCCCTGGGCCGGAACCAGACCGGAACCAGGTCCCCCGTGGCCCGCAGCCCCGGCCCCCCCGGACCCGCCGCCCAGCAGACGCGGGGTGGGCGGGGGAGTCCCGATTACCCGGTGCGGCCCGGCCGCCTCACCAGGGCCCTCAAGGGCCTCAGGATTCCCGGAGTCCTCAAAGCCCTCAGAGACCCCGTGGGTCTCGTCCATCTCGCTCATCAGTGCTCCGTCCAAGCGTCGCCGACCGGTTCCGACTCTTGCGCGGGACCGGGCAGCGAGCCCTCCACCGTCCACGGTTCACGCCGCTTGGCGGTAATCCACATCGCGATCAGCACCAGGAAGCCCATCCCGCCCAGGAAGATCACCAGACCCTCGGTGACGGGGCCCAGCCGGCCGAGGCTGAGCCCGCCAGGGCTCGGCTCGGACCGCGTCTGCAGGACGTAGGCGATGATGTCGCGCTTGGCCTGCGGGCTGATCGCGCCGTCTGCGAAGACCGGCATCGCCTCGGGCCCGGTCAGCATGGCCTCGTAGATCTGCGTCGCGGTGGCCTGGGTCAGCGGCGGCGCGTCCTTGCCGTAGGTCAGCGCCCCGCCGGACAGGCCCGCGTTGTGGCACTGCGCGCAGTTGGCGCTGAACAGTTCCTCGCCGAGCGCGGTGTCCGCGCCCGCGGTGGACACCTGCTGGGCGTCAGGGATCGTCGGCCCGCCGCCGAGCGACTGGACGTAGTCGGCGATCTGGTAGATCTCCTGCGGGGTGAACAGCGTCGGCTTGCGCTCGTTCTCCGCGAAGTTCTCCTTGGCCGGCATGCGCCCGGTGGACATCTGGAAGTCCACCGCGGCCGCGCCCGCGCCGATCAGGCTCGGCGCGACACCCGCGTTGCCCACCCCGCCGTAGCCGTGGCAGGTCGCGCAGTTCGCCTTGAACAGGGTCTCGCCCGCGTTGATGTCTGACTGTGAGGAAGGCGACTGGGCCTGCGCGCTGCCGCCCGTGCCGGCCACGGCCCCGTAGATCAGCGTGACCATGAGGAGCCCGAGCAGCAGTGCCGCGTAGCCGGCGGCCGGGCGCCTGCGCCTGGCGTTAATCCAGCTCACTCGCTGTCCCCTGACTAGTGGATGAGGTAGATGGTGGTGAACAGGGCGATCCAGACGACGTCGACGAAGTGCCAGTAGTACGACACGACGATGGCGCTGACCTGCTGTTCATGGGTAAAACGTTTAGCGGCATACGTCCGGCCGAGCAGGAAGATGAAGGCGATCAGGCCGCCCGTGACGTGCAGCCCGTGGAACCCGGTGGTCAGGTAGAACACCGACCCGTACGCGCTGGACGACAGCGTGAGGCCCTCGTGCCTGATCAGGGCCAGGTACTCGTAACCCTGTCCGCCGACGAAGTACGTGCCCATCAGCAGGGACAGCACGTACCACTCGCGCAGCCCCCAGCTCAGCGGGTGGAAGATCGACCTGGTGCGCTTGATCTGGCCGCGCTCGACGGCGAACACGCCCATCTGGCAGGTGACGCTCGACAGCAGCAGCACGGTGGTGTTCACCGAACCGAGCGCGATGTCGAGATGCGCTCCCGGCCAGGGCAGGCCCTGCCCCTTGTCCACCGACCTGATCGTGAAGTACATCGCGAACAGCGCCGCGAAGAACATCAGCTCGGAGGAGAGCCAGACGATGGTCCCCACGCTGACCAGGTTGGGTCTGCTGGCCGGCGAGCGGGGGCCCGTCTGCACGGTTGCTGTCGCCACGAGGCCATTATTACGACAACCTGTAGGCGATCGCTACGCGACCCCCGGCTTGGTGATGGTACCGATAACATGCAGTGTCATGAAGGTCGTTGTATACAGCCACGACGCGGATGTGCGCGCCCAGATGAGGCTGGCCATCGGGCGTCGCCCCGCGATGGACGTGCCGGAAGCCGAGATCATCGACGTGGCCACCGCGCCCGCCCTAATGCGGCTGCTCGACGCGCACGGCGCCGATGTCATGGTCCTGGACGGTGAGGCGCAGCCCTCGGGCGGGATGGGCGTGTGCCGCCAGGCCAAGGACGAGATCTACGACTGCCCGCCGGTCCTGCTCGTCGTCGGCCGCCCCGACGACGGCTGGCTCGCCACCTGGTCGCGGGCCGACGCCGTGATCAGCCATCCCATCGACCCGGTCGCGCTGGCTCACGAGCTGGCCGCCCTGATGCGCGCGCGCGCCGCCGTATCCGGCTGACCCGTCGCGCCTCATACTCTTTTCTTTATCCCGAACGAGCGTTGGTTCCTCGTTCCGATCCCCGGGAGCTCCCATGGGTGCCGCCCGCACGACGTGGCCCGCGCTGCTCGGCGCGCTGATCCGTGGCGATTCGCTCACTGAGCAGGAGAGCGAGTGGGCCATGAACGAGATCATGGAGGGCGCGGCGTCGCCCGCCAGGATCGCGGCCTTCGGCGTCGCCCTGCGGATCAAGGGCACCTCGGTGGCCGAGATGACCGGGCTGGCCCGGGCGATGCTCGCGCACGCCACGCCGATCCACCTGACCGGCGAGATCACCGACCTGGTCGGAACGGGCGGCGACGGGGCGCGCACGGTCAACGTCTCGACCATGGGCACGATCGTGGCCGCCGCCGCGGGCGCGCGGATGGTCAAGCACGGTAACCGGGCGGCCTCGTCCGCCTGCGGGGCCGCCGACGTGCTCGGGGCGCTGGGCGTGGTGATCGACCTGCCGCCCGCGGCGACCGTCGAGCTAGCCGACACCATCGGCGCGGCGTTCCTGTTCGCGCCCCTGTACCACCCGGCGCTGCGGCACGCGGGCCCGACCAGGAGCGAGCTCGGCGTCCCGACCGTCTTCAACTTCCTCGGCCCGGTGGCCAACCCCGCCCGGCCCTCGGCGCAGGCGGTCGGCGTCTTCGACCCGACCATGGGCGAGGTCATCGCCGGGGTGCTGGCCGGGCGCGGCTGCTCAGCCCTGGTCTTCCACGGCTCCGACGGCCTGGACGAGCTGACCACGACCGGCGTGTCGCAGGTCTGGGTGGTGCACGACGGCCAGGTGGCGAAGACCGAGTTCTCGCCCTCCGCGCTCGGGCTGCCCCCGGCCTCCCTCGCCGAACTCCGCGGCGGTGACGCCCCCCACAACGCCGCCGTGGCCCGCGCCGTGCTGGCCGGAGAGCCCGGCCCGGTCCGCGACATTGTCCTGCTCAACGCCGCCGCCGCCCTGGCCGCGGCCGCGGGCGTCCCCGGCCCGGACGCGCTCGTCCCGGCGCTGGCCGACGGTTACGCCCGCGCCGCTCGCGCCGTTGACTCAGGCGCCGCCGCGACCCTGCTCGACCGCTGGGTCGAGGAGAGCCGGCGCCTCGAAGCCAAGTACCCCAAGCCCCGCTGACCGTCAGGAGCCGTCGGCCAGGCCCAGGGAGAAGGCGGCCTCCAGGTCGTGCCTGGAGTAGGTGCGGAACGCGATGTGCGTCTCGGTGTGCGAGACGCCGGGGACCTTGTTCAGCCGCCCGGGGATGACGTCGGCAAGCTCCTCGTGGACCCGGACCCGGACCATCGCCACCAGGTCGAACTCGCCAGTGACGGAGTACACCTCGCTGACCTCGGGGATCTGGGAGATCATCTCGGCGACCTCGGGGATGCGCTGGATCTCGGCCCGCACGAGGACGATCGCGGTGACCACTGGATGCCTCCCGGAGTGTCGTGGCCGGCCAGTTGAAGCTGGCCAGGCGGTCTCGGCTGGCGCTTACGCTACTACGTCCGGCCACGCGGTGAGCTCACCCAGGGTCCGCACGCCCCGGTGGTTCAGCCGCCTGATCAGCCAGCCCAGCACGTCCGCGGTCGCCCGCGCGTCGGCCAGGGCGCGGTGGCAGGGCGAGGTCCCGGCGCGGAAGAACGCGGCCAGCGTGCCGAGCTTGCAGTCAGCCACCTCGTCCGGGTCCATCACGTGCCTGGCCAGCATGACGGTGTCGAGCACGGTAAAGCCGGGCCAGGCCAGGCCGCTCGCCGTGCAGGCGGCCAGCAGGAACCCGACGTCGAACGGCGCGTTGTGCGCGACCAGAACGCAGCCCCGGGCGAATCTCAGCAGCCCCGGCAGGACCGCAGCGACCCCAGGCGCCGCGGCCAGCATCCAGTCGCTGATCCCAGTGAGGTCTTCGATCCCGGGCGGGACCGGCATCCCCGGGTTGACCAGCGAGGCGAACTCCCCAAGCCGGACCCCGCCGCGCACCCGGACCGCCGCGATCTCGGTGATCGCCGCCGCCTCCGGCGACCACCCGGTCGTCTCCAGGTCAATCACCGCAAACTCCAGCCCAGCCAACTCCAGTTCAGCCAGCTCAACCCCAGCCGCCCCGAGCCCCGCGAGCCCGAGCCCCGCCGCCGCAAGCCCCGCTGACCTGAGCCCCGCCGGTCCGAGCCCGGCCGCCCCGCGCTCCGCCTGCTCCTGCCGGGCCCGAGGCACGCCCGCGCACCCATCCGCGGCTGGGGCGATCGCGGCTGACCTCATCACGGACACCACCGTAAATCCGACCACCGACATTTCCGCAGCCCAGCCGCGCCGCGTTTCCGGCCCAGCCGCGCCGCGTTTCCGGCCCAGCCGCGCCGCGTTTCCGGCCCAGCCGCGCCGAGTACCCCCGAACCCGCCCGTCCCTCGCGCCCCGGCGCTCACCTCCTTTGCGGCTGGACCATCCGGCCGCGCTTGTCGACAAAGCGACGGGACGCGTCAGCGGTAGGCGTCCGCGTGCTGGGCGGCCCACTGCGCGTAGGTGATGGCCGGGCGGCCGATGAGCTTTTCCAGGTCGGGCGCCATGTAGGCGGTCCGCCCGACGGACTTGGCCCAGTTCCGGAGCAGATCCTCCACGACCGGCGCGGGGAACCGACTGGTGGCGAACTGCCGGA
>CAWCJS010000029.1:0-11735 GCA_963795795.1 uncultured Actinomycetes bacterium
AAACCTGAGCCTCCGGAGCCCTATGCGCCTCGGGCGACCTCGCTCCCGGGCGGGCCTCAGCCGCGGTAGCTTACCCACACCGACAGGTGCTCGGGTTCCAGCGCCCGGTGGACGGTGCCGGCCAGGTCATCGCGGACCGAGTCGAGGTCGACCGCGTCCTTAAGCCGCGCCGCGAACGCTGCCACCGTCCGTTCCGCGTCGTACCTGGCCCGGTTGAACCGCCGGTCCACCGCTCGCTGCACCCAGCGCCGCACCGGCGCGAACAACGCCGCCGCCGCCAGGGTCGACACGGCCACGGCCACCGAGCTGTGGAACCGGAACACCTGCGTGGCCAGCAGCACCAGCCCCGCGTACGCCGCCAGCAACGGGAAGAACACCGCCTGGAGCACGTTCCACCACTCCACGGCGGGGTCGCTGCCTCTCAGTAGCAGCAGGTTTCCGCCGGCATCTACCTGGGTGTGGTGGTCGATCAGCGCGCCCACCGTGATCACCGCGGTTCCCGCGGTCCAGAGCACTCCCACCACAAGGTAGGCCCACGCCAGCCACTGCCACCGCGACGAGGGCGGTCGGCCGTCAGGAAACAGCAGGATCAGCACCCCGGCCAGCACGATCCCGGGTGCCCAGGCGGGCTGCACGAGCAACGCGATCCCGCCCAGCGGAAGATCGCCGTGCCGGAGCCCGTAGTCGGCCACCGAGTAGTAGCTGGCATCCTCGCTCAGCGCGAAGAAAAAGCTCAAGCCGAGCATGATCCAGCCCAGCGGGTTACCCGGCCGACGCAAGGCCAGCACGAAACCCGGGCCGGAACCGGCGCGCGGTCGCCTCCGCCGCGTACGTGCCTGCCTGCCGTGCCCTCCCCACGGCCCCAGAGTACGACCGGAGCGTTCCGGGAACGTTACCGCACTGCGCGCTTCGCGCCGCCAGACGCCCGATAATGGCCGGGTGATCGACGACCTGATCGCCCGGATGGCGGCCCTGCTCGGGCCGCTCCAGGCCGCGGGCGACCAGCGGCAGTATTTCCACGCCACCTACCAGCGCACCACCATCGCGGTAGCCGACGAACTCAAGCGGGGCGGATTCGCCGACACCGAGTGGGTCGAGCGGTGGGATGTCGCGTTCGCCGACCTGTACCTGGACGCCCTGGAGACTGCGCTGGCGGGCGGGCCGCCGACGAGGCCCTGGGCCATCGCGTTCGGGGCCCCCGCCGGCCTGCCCGCGCTGCGCCACGTCCTGCTCGGCATGAACGCACACATCAACTACGACCTGCCGCAGGCCCTGCTGGCGGTCATCACCGACGAGCAGTTCGACGACCCGGTGCTGCTGGCCCGGCGCGAAGCCGATCACCGGGCGATCGACAACGTGCTCGCCTCCCGGGTCGCCGCCGAGGACGACGAACTGACCAGCGCCTCCGGACCCGGCACCCTGCTCGACCGGCTGCTGCGGCCGCTCAACCGGCTCGGCACCCAGCGCTTCCTGCGCGAGGCGCGGCAGAAGGTATGGGCCAACGCAATCGCGCTGAGCCGCGCGCGCAGGCAGGGCCCGGACACCTACACAGCCGTCTTGGCCCAGCTTGAAGAACTCAGCGCCGCCAAGGTCGCGGACCTGCAGGCCCCCGGCCAGGTCCTGCTCAAGCTCGCCACTACCGGCTTCGGCGTCCGCCTGCCGGACTAGGAGGGGTCCGCGATATCAGCCGCAGCGCAGCTGCGGTGCCCCGCGTGCTGATCCACGACCTGCTCGAGCGCGGTCACGGCGGCGGCGGCTGGCGGGAGCGCCAGGATTTCGTCGCGCATGTGGAGCGCCTGGTCGCGGTAGCAGGGATCGCCCAGCACCGTGCGAACGGCTACGCGGATCGCCGCGGCGGTGCGGTCGGCTGACCCGATGACGCGGCCGACCCCGAGGGCCTGGCAGCGCCTGGCGCAGTAGGGCTGATCGCCCGCGATCGGCACGATGACCAGCGGAACGCCCTCGGCGAGGGCTTCCTTGACGCTGTTGAAGCCGCCGTGGGACACGAGCACCGCGCACCGTGGCAGCAGCGCCACCTGGGGAAGCGTGGCCTGGACCCGCACGTGCGCCGGCAGCGGCCCCAGGCGGTCGGGATCCTGATCGAACCCGAGCGCGATCAGCAGGTTGACCGGCTCGTCGCGCAGCGCCGCGAGGATCGTTTCGTGCAGTCCGGGCGTGCGGTGGAACACCGTGCCCATGCTGACCAGCACGGTGGGGCGTCCGGCGAGACGATCCAGCCACGGCGGCAGGTCCTCGTGCGGGGTGGGGGTGCTGTGGTGGGCGAAGAAGCGCGCCGTGGGTGGGAACCGGGCCCCCGGGCCGTCAAAGCCGGGCGGGGTGAAGCACAGGTGAAGGTAGCGGAACGCCATGTCGCCGCCCGGATCGGCCGACAGGCCCGCCCGGCGGCGCAGCGCGGCGAGCGGCCCCGCCAGTTCGCGGCGGCGGTCCAGCGCCGAATCGGCCGCGGCGGCCACCGAGGCATGCGGCAGGCCGAGCGCCTCCGCAGCCACGCAGCCGGCGAACTCCAGCGACTCCCGGACGATCAGGTCCGCTGACCACCCTCGCGCGACACTGGTCAGCTCGGGCAGCATGTGCCGGGCGGCCGCGCCGATGAACAGGTTGGCGATCACCCAGGCAAACCGCTGCTCGCCGGCCAGCGGCGGGAACGCCAGCCCGCCCGCGGCCCGGCAGAGCACCTCGATGTAGTCCGGGTCCGAGACGTGCCAGTCCAGCCCGGCGGGCAGGAACGCCAGGCCGTGCGCCTCGACGTCGCTGCGCAGACGGGGCGAGGAGCACAGCGCGACCTCGTGCCCCCGGGCCCGCATCGCCTGCGCCACGGGCAGCAGCGGCTGCAGGCTGCCCCGGGCGGGCAGCAGGGTAAACAGCGCACGCATCAGGGCCGCCAATTCGGTGATAACAACGCTAATACGAAAATTTTGATGTTAGCATTGTTGACATGAAGTCGGGCGGAAGTCAAGCGCTGCGGCAGCGGCCCTACCGAATGAAGGCCCGGGCCCAGGCCGCCGAGGCCACGGCCCAGGCGATCATCGCGGCCGCCCGCGTGTTGTTCGCCGAGCGGCCCTATGACCAGGTGTCCCTCCCGGCCATCGCGCAGGGCGCCGGAGTGACCGTCCAGACCGTGCTGCGTCGATTCGGGTCCAAAGAGGACCTGTTCGCCGCCGCGGCGCACCAGCGGTCCGGCCAGATCCGCGCCGATCGCGAGGCCGCCCCGCCCGGAGACCTCACCCACCTGGTTGCCCACTACGAGCGCTGGGGCGATGAGCAGGTCCACCTGCTGGGCCAGGAGGCCAGGGTGGCGGCGATCCGCGCCATCACCGACGCAGGCCGCCGTTATCACCGCGACTGGGTCACCAGGGCCTACGGGCCAGCCCTGGCCACGCTGCCCCCAGCCACCCGCCGCCGCAAGCTGGCCCAGCTCACCGCCGTCACTGACCTGGCCACCTGGCGCCTGCTGCGCCGTGAACTGGGCCTTAGCCCGGACCAGACCACAGCCGCGATCCGCGAACTCGTCGACGCCAGCCTGCCATGACCCGGCGAGCCCCGCTCAGGGCGGATCACCGTCGCCTCAAGACGTGCTGGAGCATCCGGACGCTGTGCCCTAGCGGCTAGCCCCCTGGCCGGGAACCGAGCCGGACGGGCCGGACGCGCGGACCGGTGAGCGGTTCGGGTTGCTGTTCACCGGCGACCTCGGCGGTCCGGGCGAGGATCTTAGCCAGCAGGTCCAGCAGATGCGTCCGCTCGTCGGGCGCAAGAGCGGACAGGACGCTGCGCTCAAGGGTGCGAATGCCAGGCAGCATCTGGTCGGTGATCGCGCGCCCGGCCGGGGTGATCTCGATCAGGACGCTACGCCGGTCGTCCGGGTTGGCGGTCCGGCGGATCCAGCCTCGGTGCTCGAGGAGGTCCAGCGTGGCGGTCATGGTGGCGGAAGCGATCAGCACCCGGTCACCGACCTGTGAGGGGGTCAGCGGCTCGTCGGCCCCGTCGATGACGGCCAGCGCCGTGGCGGCCGCCTGAGGCATGTCGAAGGTCAGCCGGATCCGCCGGTCGAGCTCACCCGGGCCTGAGCCACGGTTGACATCGCCAAGGTAGCCACCTGCAATGATGGGGTGTTCGACCGCGCCCGCGAGGCACCCGACGTCATAGCGGCCGGGCCACCCAGGTCCAGGCGCCCGGGCGGCCCGTTCCGGTTGCTCGTCCTCGCGCTGACCGCGGCGCTGGTCGCCTCGATCGCCGTCGCCCTGCACTACCGCGCCGAGGCAGGCCGAACCCCGGCCACCGGAGCCCCTCCACTCACCAGCCCGTCCGCGTCGCCCCTGCCCGAGGTGACCAGCGTGACGCTCCGGCTCCCGGCCGCAGGGGGAGTGGTCGGCACGGTGGTCATCACCGCCGCCGCCCTGCCCGGCGCCGGGCGGGCGCAGTTCACCGTGTCCGCGGTCATCACCGGGGCGATGCCCGACACGTACTACAACCTGATCGGCAACGACTGCTCGATCGCGGACCAGCTGCCCGACGACGTGTGGGCCAGCGGGCTCACCGGCGCGAACGGCACGGCCAACCTGGTCGGGTACGCCTGGACCGGCGCCGTGGCCGACTCGTACTGGCTGGTCCTGGACCCGTCATCGGCGAGCCGTCCGCCCGGCCTGCACGGCCAGTTCGCCGAAGGCCGCGCGGCGCCCTATCCGGTCGGCCAGGCCCCCTGTCCGCACGACTCCACATGAGCCCGCCTGAGCCCGCCTCAGCCGTTACCGAGCCTGCCGGTCGCGGTCCTGGCAGCGCAGGGCGCGCAGCACGTCGTCGCGGCCCTCGAGCAGCAACCGGCGCAGCGGGGCCGGCGGCTGCTCGTCGGCGATGTAGGCGTCCGTAGCCTCGACCGTCTCGGCCGACAGCGCGAACGCGGTATAGACGCCGCTGACGAAATCCTGGGCGATCGCCGAGGACCAGTCCCGCCACGCGTTCCCCACGACGCCGAAGTAGTCCGCCCGGTACGGCTCCACCAGCTCGGGCTGGTCCTGGTCGGCGAAGCCCGCCAGCGTGGCCCGGAACATCGCGATGGTCAGCTCACCACCGGTCAGCGCGCGCCACGCTTCCCGCTTGGCCTCGACCGTGGGGATCGCGGCGCAGCAGGTCGCGGCGTGCCTCTCGCCCGCGTCGGTCACGTCCCGCGCAAGTTCCGCGTCGATCTCGTCCAGGCCGAACACCCGCGTGCCGTGCGAGCCCCGCCGCGGCTCACCAGCCGGGCCAGCAGCGCCCAGCGCAGGTCGGTGTCGACGGTCAGGCCGTCGAGCCGCTCCGACCCGTCGAGCAACCCGGCGAGCAGGGCGAGGTCGTCGGCTGACGTGGCCACGCTCGCGAAGGCCCGCAGGTACGCCAGCTGCTCATCCGACCCGGCCGGCGCCTCCCGGACCAGCCGGCGGAGCGTGTCCGCGATCAGGGCCAGGCCGGTATCCCGCCAGCCCGGGTCGGCGAACCGGCGCGCCGCCTGGCCCGCCTGGCGCAGCAGCGTCTGCGCCACGCTGATGTCGGGCACCGAGGAGATCCCCGACATGACCAGCCGGACGTAATCGCGCGCGGCCATCTCGCCGTCGCGGCACATGTCCCACGCGGACGCCCAGCACACCGCGGCGGGCAGCGAATCGGCGAACGAATCGATGGAGTCGATCAGGGTGCGCAGGGAATGGTCGTCCAGGCGGATCTTGGCGTAGGTGAGGTCGTCGTCGTTGACCAGCACCAGGTCGGGCCGGGCCTGCCCGGCCAGTTCCGGTATCACCGTCCGCGGGCCCGCCACGTCGGTCTCCACCCGGAGGCGGCGCACCAGGCCCGCCTCCGTCTTGTCGTACAAGCCGATCGCGATGCGGTGCGAGCGCAGCACCGGATGGGCGGCCGCGGCTTCCTGCTCCACGGCGAACTCGGTGAACCTGCCGTCATCGCCGGTCGAATACGACGCCCGCAGCGTGTTCACCCCCGCGGTCTGCAGCCATTCCCGCGACCACGCGGTCAGGTCGCGCCCCGAGGTTTCCTCCAGCGCGGCGAGCAGGTCCGCCAGCGTGGCGTTGCCCCACGCGTGGGCTTCGAAATACTTCCTGACCCCGGCCAGGAAATTGTCCAGCCCCACGTACGCCACGAGCTGCTTGAGGACCGAGGCGCCCTTCGCGTAGGTGATCCCGTCGAAGTTCAGCTCGACCGCGTGAATATCGCTGATGTCGGCCGCGATCGGGTGGGTGGAGGGCAGCTGATCCTGCCGGTAGGCCCAGGCCTTGTAAAGCTGCGCGAACGTGGTCCACGCCCACGTCCACCGGGTCGCCTCGGCCTGCGCGAGCGTACCCGCCCAGGTGGCGAAGGACTCGTTCAGCCACAGGTCGTCCCACCAGGCCATCGTGACCAGGTCCCCGAACCACATGTGCGCCATCTCGTGCAGGAGAGTTTCGGCGCGCGCCTCGCGGGCGAAATCGGTGACCCGCGACCTGAAAATGTAGGCTTCCAGGATGGTGACGCACCCGGCATTCTCCATCGCGCCTTCTTTGAATTCGGGCACGAAGAGCTGATCGTATTTTTCAAAGGGATATTTTATCCCGAACGACCTATGGTAGAAGTCAAATCCCTGCCGGGTCACCTCGATAATCTCGCCGGCATCAAGGTAGGGGGCCAGCGATTGACGGCAATACACGCCGAGGGGAATCCCGTCGTGTTCGTCGCGGACCACGTAATACTCACCGGCCGCGATCGCCGTGATATACGTCGGCATGAGCGGGGTGGGCGGGAAATGCCAGCGGGCCCCCTCGCCGTGCTCCGTCCTCGACTCCGGGGCCATGTTGGAGACGACCAGCCAGTCCTCCGGGGCGGTGACCGTCAGCTCGTAGGTGGCCTTCAGGTCGGGCTGGTCGAAGCACGCATAGACCCGGTGCGCGTCGAACGTCTCCAGGTCCGAGTACAGGTAGACCCGCTTGTCCGCGGGATCGGTGAACCGGTGCAGCCCCTCGCCGCTGCGTGAGTAAGCGCACTGGGCGCTCACGCGCAGCACGTTGCTGGCCGCCAGCCCGTCCAGCGCGATCCGGTCACCGTCGAACGCGTCGAGGCCGACCGGCGCCCCGTTCAGGGTGATCTCGCGCACCACGGGGGCGGTCAGGTCGATAAAGGTCGAGGCGCCCGGGGTGGCGCAGTCGAACCTGATCACGGTGACCGAGTCGAACGTGATCTCCCCGCCCCCCGGCGCCATCAGGTCCAGGTCCACCTCGTAGGAGGCGACCGTGAGGAGCGCCGCACGAGCCCGCGCCTCGTCGCGAGTCAGGTTCGAGGTCACCGCTGATCCCTTCGTCGATGTGGCCGACCCTACATACCTAGCGCATGCGCCCGAGGAATGCACAGTTGGGCCGCCGGGTTGACGCTCCCGGGGGACGTTCCGTCTGCATCGCCATCGGCGAAGCCAGGTTCACTCATGATGAGGAGTGCGCATGACCCAGCAGGAGCCCACGCGCGTCGACTTCTGGTTCGACCCCGCCTGCCCGTGGGCGTGGATCACGTCACGCTGGATGCTCGAGGTCGAGCAGGTTCGCCCGGTCACGACGGTCTGGCACATCATGAGCCTGGCCGTGCTGAACGAGAATAAGGAAGGCCTGTCCGATCGCTACCGGGAAGGCCTGCGCGCCGCCTGGGGCCCGGTCCGGGTGCTAGCCGCGGCCGAGCAGGCCCACGGCCCTGAAGCACTCCTCCCGCTCTACACCGCGCTCGGCACCCGGTTCCACAACGAGAAGGCGCCCAGGGACCGCGAGACGATCATCGCCGCCCTGACCGAGGCGGGCCTGGAAGCCAGCCTCGCGGACGCCATGGACTCGACCGAGTACGACGACGCGATACGCGCCTCGCACGCGGAGGGCATCGAGCGGGTCGGGTACGACGTGGGCACCCCCATCATCACGGTGCACGACATGTCGGTCTTCGGCCCCGTCGTCTCGCCGATCCCGCGCGGCGAGACCGCCGGAAAGCTCTGGGACGGCGTGAGTCCTGCTCTCGGGCATCGACGGCTTCTTCGAGCTGAAGCGCTCCCGCACCCGCGACCCCATCTTCGACTGAGCCGCCCCGGGCCGGGCCGGGCCGGGCGGTGGCTCTGGCGCGGGTCAGACGTGGACGAGGACCAGCTCGGGGTTGACTCCGGCGATGTCGGCGTCATCAGAGGTGAGGACGGCGTGACCTCGCTCGGCCGCGGCCAGGGCTACGTGCACGTCGACGATGTCTGGGTGGGAGGTCGCGCCGATCGCGATGCCGATCTGCTTGGCGCGTTCGGC
Organism: uncultured Actinomycetes bacterium; assembly: GCA_963795795.1. GTDB lineage: Bacteria > Actinomycetota > Actinomycetes > Streptosporangiales > Streptosporangiaceae > Palsa-504. Next base: position 8,301 of record CAWCJS010000029.1, read on the forward strand.
GGTCAGCTCATCGATGATCACCGGGCCGCCCCGGGCGCGGCCCGCGCTGATCAAGCCGTCCCGTATTGGCCTGGCGTGCGGTGCCGCGCCAGACCTGGGCGATGACCGTGCGAGGCAGGACTACTTCCACGGTGCCGTGCAGCGCTTCGTCGAGGATGCCCATCAGGAGTGGCGACCTGCGTTCCAGGGCGATGAAGGCGCCGGCGTCGAAAACGAATCCCCTCACGCCGCGTGTCCCGCATTGTTGCTGTGGTGCCTGCGGTAGGCCTCGTCAGCGGCGGCGAGAGCTTCGGCCAGACGCGCCTTCGCCTGGTCGTCGAGCTCGCCCGCTTCGCGGTGCAACTCGGTAACGACCGCCTCGAGGTAGGAGCGGGCCTCCAGGAGTTCCAGGCCTTCGGCGATCAGCGCGGACACCGACTCGGCGCGGCCTTCCTCGACCTCACGGGCGGCCCAGTCGTAGAGTTCCTGGCGCAGCGAGATGCCGATCTTCTTGGTCATACCTTCAATCATACTGCGGGTCAGCCCATATCCGTCCGACGGAGAGCTGCAGATTTCCGGTACGGTGGCGGTGACGGAAGGCTGTCCCCGGTGCCCTGGGCTAGCGGGAAGGCCGCCCCCGCCTTGAGGACGACCGGACGCCCCTGACCCGGCGCCTGCGAGTACCGTCCGCCCGGGCCGCGTTCGTTTCCGCATCCGCCGCCCGATCCTCCGATTTCGGACTTTCCGAATCCGGAATATCCACCTCGGCGCGCGCTCCCGCCGACTGCTCCGCTCCCGCCGACCGCTCCGCTCCCGCCAACCGCTCCGTCCCCGCCGACCCGCGGCCCGGCCCGACCGCCGCAACACTCGTCTCGACCGCAACATCCGCCCTAATCACAACATCCGTCGCGGCCGCCGCGCTCGCCTCGACCTCCTCGGCCCACCTGAGATGCTCGGCGTGCGGCCGGGACACGTCCCTGGCCCGCATCGCCGCGTCGGGTGTCACCTTCATGGCCGGCATGTCGCCATCCTAGACATCCCCGCGTCGGGCGGGCAGAGTGAGGATCGTGCCGGGGGACGACCAGATCACGGGGCCACCCCCTCCGCGCACCAGCGCGGAGCAACCAACCGAGCCTGCGCCGCCGCGGTCGTTGTGGCGCCATCGCGAGTTCATGCTCCTGTGGGGCGGCCAGGCCGTCAGCGAGATGGGCTCCGCGATCACCGTGCTCGCGCTCCCGCTGACCGCGGTCGTGGTCCTCCGGGCGTCTACCTTCCAGGTCGGCCTGTTGACCTCGGCATCCACCCTGGCCTTCGCGCTGATCGCGCTGCCTGCCGGCGCCATCGTGGACCGGCGGGCCAAGCGATGGCTGATGATCTGGTGCGACGTGGCCCGGATGGTCATCATCGGCTCGGTGCCGCTGGCCGCCGCGTTCAGCGTGCTCACCTTCGGGCTTCCGCAGCTCATCATCCCGCTGGCCGCGCCGGGCTGGCGGCTCGCGCTGTTCCCGGTCGGCTTCGTGGCGTTCTCCTTCAGCGCCGTGGTGTACAACGTGACGCAGGTCAGCTACCGGCAGGCGATCTGCCCGCCGCAGCTGCTCGGGCGGATGAACGCGGCCGTCCGCTGGGTCGTCTGGGGCACGCTCCCGCTCGGGGGCGTGCTCGGCGGCGCGTTCGGCACCCTGCTGGGCGTGCGCGCCACGCTGTGGATCGCGTTCGCGGGCAGCTGGGCGGCCGGGTGGTGGGTGTTCTTCTCCCCGCTGCGCGCGATGCGCGACGTCCTAGAAGCTGACCGGGCACCAGGGGGCGAGGTCCCAGGACATGGCGGCGGACAGCTCCCGGACGGCTCCGGGGCGCAGCTCGGTGACTAGCCCCGCCGCGGCCATCGCGCCGAGCGCGGTGCCGCCGAGGTAGGCCGCGCCGAGCTCGGTGACGTCGAGCGCGACGTCGGCCGCGGCGCTGGTCGGCACGCACGAGGCGCTGGCCGCCACGCCCGCGGCCGCGAGGTGCCAGCGCCCGGCGTTCGCCGGGATGAGGCCGTCCCGCACCTCGATCACCACGTCCACGGGGGCTGAGTAACCGCGCCCGGCCAGGGCCGCGGGAACGTCGATGATCCTCGTCCACAGCGCGTCCTTCAGCAGCGGCCGCGCCCGCCTCGGGTCGGCCAGCTGAAAGAGCAGCGGGTCATCGACGGGACGCTTGTACACGTGGAAGTCGGCGGTCAGGTCCCGGCTGAGCAGGTCGGCCCAGAGCGCGGCGCCGGCCGCCGGATCGGTGGCGATCATCTCGCGCACCCTGAGCACGCCGCCGGGCAGCGAGACCTCGTCCCAGACGCTCTGCCCCGAGTACAGCGCGTAGCCGCGCGGCCCGATCTCATCCTCGGCCAGCAGGCAGTGCAGCGGGCTCGCGCCGCGCCGCGAGTCGGCCGGGTCGTGGATCGCCAGCCGCCACCACGTCTCGTTCCGCGCGATGAATCCGGGGCGGGACGGGAGCACGGTCTCGTACACCTTGGCCAGGGCGGGCAGCGCGGCCTCGGGCTCGGTGATCCGCAGCCGGATCGACTCGTCGCGGACCGCGGTCGCCGCCAGCCCGCCCTCGCCCCGGTGCAGGGTGAAGTCGGTGTGCCACATCGAGCGGCCGTAGCCGTACCTGGGGTAGATCACGGACTCGGACGCCCACAGCACCGCGAGGGGCTCGCCGCGGTCGCGCACGTCGTCCAGTTGCCGGCGCATCATGCTGCTCAGCACGCCGCGCCGCCGGTGCGAGGGGAGCACCGATACCCACGTCACCCCCGCCGTCGGCAGTGTCCGGTGGCCCGGCACGCTCAGCTGGTAGGTGTAGACGGCCGCGGTACCAACCAGTTCCTGGCCGTCGAAGACCGCGAGGCTCCGGTCGACCTCCAGCGAGCCGAGGGCCAGCTCCCGCTCGGCCTCAGGCAGCGGCGAGCCGTGGAAGGCGTGCATGGCTACCCGGTAGAAATTGTCGAACTCCTCGGGGGTAATCGGCCGGATCGGGTACGGGGGGTGGCTGCCTGATGCCGAGTTCGTCATGCCACCCTTCGTACCCGCGGCCCGCCCGGTGACGCGAGCGGTTTAGCCGACCCTGCCCGGGATCGACTACAGTGCCCGCATCATGGTTTCCGCTCCGCAGCCTTCTTCCCTGTCCGCCGGATCCCGCCGGCGCCGGGCCAGGAAGGCCCTGCGGACCCTGCGCTCGCAGCTGACCAAGCAGTTCATCACCAGGAACCGGCGCCTCGCGTTCGTGCTCTCCGGGCTGGTCATCGCGATCGGCGTGGCGGCCGTGCACGTGTCCGTGTGGTGGTTCTCGCCCGGCGTGATGATCTTGCCGATCCTCGGGGGCGGCCTGCTGCTGTGGCCGCGGGCCCTGCGCATCTTCTTCGCCTTCGCCGGAGCCGCCCTGATCTACGACATCGTGGAGGATAAGGCCGGGGCCGGGATC
>CAWCJS010000030.1:0-11831 GCA_963795795.1 uncultured Actinomycetes bacterium
GGTGCTATCCCCTTAGCGCAGTCGATATCCTGGTTTTCCCGCAATCTCCCGGCGGTGGAGGCGGAGTGCCGCGAAAGCCAGCGAGGCACGCCGCATACCGCCTGATCTCTGATCATCCAGGCATCAGGCCGGGTGGTTGCCGATGGCAGCATGGCGGCGGATGGTCAGATGGGTGGGAAGTGGCGATGAGTGACCTAAGGTCCTTTTCGCGTCCGGCCGTGTGGGAGGCGTCCGGCTAGTGGGTGAACCGTCGGACAGGGATGCGCGTCCAACGAATGTGACCGAAACCCTGGTGGCCGCGAGCGCAATCGTGCCCGGCGCCTTTCTGGCGCCGAGTTCTGCGCGCCTGGGGTGGAGCGCGGACCGGGCGGTCACCGAGTTGTACTCGCTGCATTACCGGGCTCTGGTGCGGCTGGCCGCGCTGCTCGTGCGGGACACGCCGACGGCCGAGGAAGTGGTGCAGGACGCGTTTGTCGCCATGCACGACGCCTGGCAGCGGCTGCGGGACGCGGAGAACGCGCTGGCCTACCTGCGCCAGGCGGTCGTGAACCGGTCCAAGTCGGTGCTCCGGCACCGGACCGTGGTGGACAGGAACCTGCAGAAGGCCGCGCCGGACATGCCGAGCGCCGAGCACGGGGCGCTGGTCCTGCTCGAGCGGTCCGCGGTGGTCGCGGCGCTGCGGGACCTGCCCGGTCGGCAGCGCGAGGCGATCGTGCTCCGCTACTATGCGGACCTGACCGAGGCCGAGATCGCCGCCACGATGGGCATCAGCCGCGGTGCCGTCAAGAGCCACACCGCCCGGGGCATGATCGCCCTGCGCTCGGCGCTGGAGCACGACTCATGACCCGACACCACCGCCCCGAGGGCGGGCCAGGGGACGAGTTTGCCGACTTCGTGCGCCGCTCGCTGCACGCCGCCGCGGAGCACGTCGAGCCGAACGCCGACGGCCTGGACCGGATCCGCGAGAAGATCCGGTCCGGTCCGGTCTACGCCTCGGCCGCCGATCCCGAGCCAGGCGCCACGCGCGCACGCTGGGGCTGGGGTGTCCTGGCCGACCTGGTCCGGCGCCTGTCCGGCGCGCGCGGCGAGCACAGCGCACCGCGCGGCCACGGAGCGCCGCTGCGGCGGGGCAGGACGCCGGGTCGCGGCGCGGCCCCAGGACACGCGCGGCCGGCCCAGCGCTGGCCCGTGAACTGGCGCGAGGCCATGCTCCGTCCCGCGCTGGGCATCGGGGTCGCCGTGTTCGCCGTGGCGGTCGTGCTGGCCGCCGTGCCTCCGCTGCGGCAGGCGTTCGTCCAGGTCAGCACCGACGTGTTCGCCGGCTCGCCGAGCAGCACGGCGAGTTCGGCGGCGCCGGGCGGCACCGGCCAGAGCTCCGGGCCTAACGCCGTCGAGGGCAGCGCGACGCCGGGGATCACCTCGCCGTCGGCCGTGCCGTGCGTGTCGCCGTCCCCGTCGCACACGTCTAGCTCCCCGAAGCCCGCCGCGTCGAGCCCCACGCGGTCAACCGGGTCGACCGGCGCGCCGACGAGCCCGAGCGTAACCGCGTCGCCGAGCACGGCCAGCCCGTCGGACAGCAGCGACACCGCGAGCCCGGGCGACACCGCGAGCGCGAGCGCCAGCCCGAACGGCAGCGCGTCCACCAGCGCCACGGCGACCCCGACCGACAGCGGCAGCGCCAGCGCCATTGCGACCGGCAGCGTCTCGACGAAGGCGTCGGCGAGCACCCGCGCCAGCGCGTCTAGCCGGGCCACGAGCCAGAGCCCGACCCCAGAGGCCAGCTGCGCCGGCCAGACGCCCACCGTCGCCGCGTCCGCCACCCCGTCGAAGAGCGCGCACACCACGACCGCGCCGACCTCGGGTAGCCCGTCGGTCACGCCAGATCCCAGCCCCTCGACCCCCGCCTCGTCGACCAGCAGCGGAGTCAACCCGTACAGCGGCGCGCCGGACGTGTCCGGCGGCTCACCTTGATAGCGGGGCCGTCCGTCCCGTTCTTACCAGCGGCCTGCAGCAGGGGTCGGACTCCTGACCACGCGGCCGCCGCGGCTCAGCAGCACGGCGGCCGCGACGATCCCGGCCGTCGACGTACGCAGCACCGTGGGCCCGAGCCCGCGGGCGATGGCGCCGGCCGTCAGGAAGACCTGGCCCTCGTCGTCGGTGATGCCGCCCTCGGGCCCGACCACGACGAGCAAGTCGCCGGAGGGCGGCGGCTCCAGGCGACCGAGGCTGTCCGCGGCCTCGGGGTCGAGGACGATCGCGCAGGAGACCGCCGCGATCATGGCCGCGACCTGGCCGGTCGAGGCGGGCTCGGTCACCTCGGGTAGCCAGGCCCGGCGGGACTGCTTGGCGGCCTCCCGCGCGGTTGACCGCCACCGCGCCAGCGAGTGCGCTCCGCGCTCGCCCGCCCAGACGGCGACGCAGCGAGCCGCAGCCCACGGGACGATGCGGTCCACGCCGACCTCGGTCAGGCCCTCAACGGCGGCCTCGCCCCGGTCACCCTTCGGAATGGCCTGGACCACGGTGATCGCGGGGTCCGGGCGGGGCACCTCGCGCCTGGCGCGCACGGCCAGCTCAAGACCGTCGCTGCCACGGGCCGTGACTACGCACTCGGCCACCAGGCCGGCGCCGTCGCTGACGTCGGCGCGCTCGCCGGGGCGCAGCCGGCGGACAGTGGCCGCGTGCCGCCCCTCGGCCCCGGACAAGACGACGACGTCGCCGTCCAGGTCCGCGCGGCCGGTGTAGAAGACAGGCGGCTGCGGCACCGTCGGCCCCGGGTCAGCGGCCGTTGAACGCGTCGCGCAGCCTGGAGAAGAACCCCTGCTGCCCCGGCACGAACCGGCCGGGCGGCGCTTCCTCGCCGCGCAGCTTGGCCAGGTCGCGCAGGAGCTTTTCCTGCTCCGGGTCGAGCTTGGTCGGCGTCTCGACCGAGACGTGGACGATCAGGTCGCCGCGCCCGTTGCCGTTCAGGTGCCGGACGCCCTGGCCGTACAGCGGGATGACCTGCCCGGACTGGGTACCCGGGCGGATGTCGATGTCGGCGGGCCCGTCCAGGCTCTCGACCGGGAGCGTCGCACCCAGCGCCGCGGCCACCATCGGGATGGTCAGCGTGCAGTGCAGGTCGTCGCCCTGCCGCTCGAAGATGGCGTGCGGGCGCTGCGCGATCTCCAAGAACAGGTCGCCGGGCGGGCCACCGCCCGGGCCGACCTCGCCCTCGCCGGCGAGCTGGATATGCGTGCCGTCTTCCACGCCCGCGGGGATCCTGACCTTGATCGTCCGCCTGGTCCGCACCCGGCCGTCGCCGTCGCACTCGTGGCAGGGCCGCACCAGCACGGTCCCGTACCCCCCGCAGCCCGGGCACGGCCTGGGCACCACCATCTGGATCGTGAAGGTGCGGGTGACCTGGTTGACCTCGCCACGCCCGCCGCAGATGTCGCAGGTCTGCGGGTGGGTGCCCGGCGCGGTCCCCTCACCTGAGCAGGTGGGGCAGACCACGGCCGTGTCCACGGTGAGCTCACGAGTGGTGCCGAACGAGCACTCCGAGAGGTCCAGCTCGAGCCTGATCGTCGCGTTGCGGCCGCGCTGCGCCCGGCTGCGCGGCCCGCGCGTGGCCCCGCCGACCGTCCCGCCGAGGAATTGCTCGATCAGGTCCGTAAACGGCGAGAACCCTGACCCGAACGGGCCGGCCCCGGCGCCCGAGCCGGCCGGGGCGAACGGATCGACGCCCATGTCGTACATCCGGCGCTTGTCCGTGTCGGACAGCACCTCGTAGGCCTGGGTAATCTCCTTGAACCGCTCCTGGGTCTCGGGGTCCGGATTGACGTCCGGGTGCAGCTCGCGCGCCAGCCGCCGGTACGCTCGCTTGACCTCTTCCTGCGTCGCGTCCCGGCGGATCTTGAGCAGGGCGTAGTAATCCGTGGCCACTAGGACTCCATCAGGATCTGACCGACGTACCGCGCCACCGCGCGCACCGCGCCCATCGTGCCCGGGTAGTCCATCCGGGTCGGGCCCACCACGCCGAGCTTGGCCAGCGGCTGGGCGGCGCTCCCGTACCCCGTGGACACCACCGACGTGGCCTGCAGGCCCGCGACCAGGTTCTCCGAGCCGATCCTGACCATCAGGGTGGAGGGCTCGTTCGCCTCCCCGAGGAGCCGCATCAGCACCACCTGTTCTTCGAGGGCCTCCAGCACTTCCCGCAGGCCCCGGCTGAAGTCATGGGGGGCGAGGTTCGCGGCCCCGCCGAACACGATCTTCTCCTCGCTGCGCTCGATCAGGCTGGCCAGCAGGACGGAGAACACGGCGTTGGCGTTCGCGCGCTCCTCGGCCGGGATCCGCTCGGACAGGTCGGTGACCATGGTGGCCGCGTCGGCCAGCTTATGCCCGTCCAGGCAGGCGTTCACCACCGCGCGCACGTGGGAGACCGACTCGTCGTCCCAGGGGTCCGGCAGGTCGACGGTGCGCTGCTCCACCCGGCCGGTGTCGGTGATCAGCACCAGCAGCAGCTTGGTGGGGGCCAGCGGGACGAGCTCGATGTGCCGGATCGCGGACCTGGTGAGCGACGGATACTGGACCACGGCGACCTGGCGGGTCAGCTGGACGAGCAGCCTGACCGTCCGCATCACGATGTCGTCGAGACTGACCGCGCCGCCCAGGAACGTCTCGATGGCGCGGCGCTCGGCGGCGGACAGCGGCTTGACGCCCGACAGCCGGTCGACGAAGAGCCGGTACCCCTTGTCGGTGGGGACCCGCCCGGCGCTGGTGTGCGGCTGCGCGATGAAGCCCTGCTCCTCCAGCACCGCCATGTCGTTACGGATCGTCGCCGGGGACACGTCGAAATGGTGGCGGTCGACCAGCGACTTGGAACCCACCGGCTCGGTGGTGGACACGTAGTCTTCGACGATCGCCCGCAGGACCGTGAGCTTCCGCTCGTCAAGCACGTGTACCACCTCCTTGGCACTCAAAGGACCCGAGTGCTAAGTCTATTGCGTTCAACAAGTTCCCGGCGCGCGACAGCGAGGCGAACCCGCCTCGGCTCATGATCTCAAAGGAGGAGATACCCCGTGTGGCGCAGGCAATACGGTGCAGACCCACTCGCCGCGGGACAGCCGGGCCGCCTGGCCAGGCGGCGCCCGGGGCAGGGCGAGGTGCCGCAGGTCGAGGCCGAGCCCGGGCTGGTGGTAGAGGACTCCGAGGGCCGGTTCTGCGGCGCGGTGGTCGCCTGGGAGAAGGGTGCGGTGACGCTCGAGGACCGGCACGGCCGCCGGCGGGTCTTCCCGCTCGCCCCGGGGGCCTTCCTGCTCGACGGCCAGCCCGTCACCCTCGTCCGGCCCGCCTCGCCGGACGGCGCGGCGGGCTCCGCCCCGGCCCGGACCGCCTCCGGGTCCGTGGCCCCGCCGTCCCGGCGCGCCCAGGTGGCCCGCGCGAGCCGGATCTACGTCGAGGGCAGGCACGACGCCGAACTCGTCGAGAAGATCTGGGGCGATGACCTGCGCGACGTCGGCGTCGTGGTCGAGTACCTGGAAGGCATCGACGACCTGCCGGCCATCGTCGCGGCCTTCTCCCCCGGGCCCGGCCGCCGCCTCGGCGTGCTGGTCGACCACCTGGTCGACGGGTCCAAGGAGACCAGGATCGCGTCCGGCGTCCGGTCACCAGACGTGCTCATCGCTGGGCACCCGTTCATCGACATCTGGGCCGCCGTGCGCCCGGCGGCGGTCGGGATCACGCGCTGGCCGGACGTCCCGCCCGGGCAGCCGTGGAAGGAGGGCGTCCTGCGGGCCATCGGGTGGCCGCCGGACGTGCCGACCGCCTGGCAGGCCATCCTGCGCTCGGTTTCGAGCTACGCGGACCTGGAGCCCGCCTTGCTCGGCCGGGTCGAGGAGCTGATCGATTTCGTCACCGCGCCGGGCAGCGAATAGCGTGGCGGCGGCAGCCACGACACGCGAGGACCGATGACGAGCGACCCGCCGCGATCCGGACAGCGCAAGGCCCGGCCGGACCTCTGGCGGTACCGGACGGAGGCCGGCGGCGGCCAGGCCGGGACCGGACAGGCGACCGGGGGGATCCAGGCCGACCGGGGGCCCGGGATCCAGGCCGACCGGGGGCCGGAAGTCCAGCCCAACCGGAGGCCGGAGGTCCAGGCCGAGCGGGACGGCGAGGTGACCCTGGTTACGCTCGGGTACCTCGGCGCGGTCTTCACCGGCCCGGTGATTCCGCTGGGGGTCTACCTCATCGGCCGGAGAATCTCGCCGTTCACGCGCTACCACGCGGCCATGGCGCTGAACCTGTCGCTGACCGGGCTGCTGTACGCGGTGTGCTGCCTCATCCTCGGCGGGGTGCTCCTGCTGGACAGCCTCAACACCGCCCTCATCGTCGCCCTGCCCATCGCGGCCTGGCTCTGGGTCTGCACGGTGGGGTACCTCCTGCGCGGCGTGGCCGCGGCGAACCGCGGCGAGTCGGTCGCGGCACCCGCCTGGATCTGCGCGCGCATCGCCAGGTGACTCACTCGGTGAGCGCGCGGGCCACGGTGTCCGCGAGCAGCCGTCCGCGGCGGGTGAGGACGATCCGGCCTTCGGCGTAGGCCGCACGGTCCGCCAGCCCGTCTGCGACGACGGCCGCCGCGCCTGCGCGCCCGGCCGGACCGAGCACCTCGACCGGGCATCCCTCGGCCAGGCGGATGAGCAGCATGACGCGCTCGAGGCGGCGTTCAGGCGGGGACAGGACCTCCCTGGCCTGGCCGGGGCTGACCCCGGCGCCGATCCTCGCCCCGTAGGCGGCCGGGTGCCGCACGTTCCACCACCGGGTCCCGCCGATGTGGCCGTGCGCCCCCGGCCCGATCCCCCACCAGTCGCCGCCGGTCCAGTACAGCATGTTGTGCGCGCACCGGGCCGCGCCGTCCGCGGCCCAGTTCGAGATCTCGTACCAGCGCAGCCCCGCGTCGCTGAGCGCCTCGTCCGCGGCGAGGTAGCGCTCGGCAAGCACGTCGTCGTCAGGCGCGGCCAGTTCCCCCCGCCGGACGCGCGCGGCCAGGCGCGTCCCGGCCTCCACGGTCAGCGCGTAGGCCGATACGTGATCGGGCCCGGCGCCGATCGCGGCCGCCAGGGAGCACCGCCAGTCCGTGGCGGACTCTCCCGGGGTCCCGTAGATCAGGTCGAGGCTGACGTGCTCGAAACCGGCGGCGCGGGCCCACGCGACGCACTGCGCCGGGCGCCCGGGTGAATGCACCCGGTCCAGGACGGCGAGCACGCCGGGGACGGCGCTCTGCATCCCGAACGACATGCGGGTCACGCCCTGGGCCCGCAGCTCGCCCAGCCTGGCCGCGTCCACGCTCTCCGGGTTGGCCTCCGACGTCACCTCGGCCCCGGGGGCCAGGCCGAACTCGGCGTCGATGGCCCGCAGGATGGCGCCGAGCGCGGCCGGGGCCAGCAGCGTCGGCGTTCCGCCGCCGAAGAACACCGTGCTCACCGGGAGATCCGCGGGACCGAGCGCGGCCCGGGCGAAGGTGATCTCGGCGATGGCCAGGCTCGCGTAGGTGTCCGGCGAGACGGCGGAGCCGCCCTCGCGCCCGCCAAGCTCGGCGGCGGTGTAAGTGTTGAAATCGCAGTAGCCGCAGCGGGTCACGCAGAACGGCACGTGCACGTAGATCCCGAACGGCCGCTGGCCCAGCCCGCCGCGCGCGCTGTCCGGCAGGCTCCCGTCGGCGGGCACGGGCTCGCCGTCAGGCAGGGCGCCAGGCATGCAGTCACGCTACCCGCCCAGCCCCGCGACCCGCCCAGTCACGCCACCCGCCCAAGTCACGCCACCCGCCCCGCCACGCCACCCGCCGAGTGACGCTACCCGCCCAGGGCGCGCTACCCGCCGCCCGGAGGGTTCGCGGGTGGCGGGCCAGGGGGGTGATAGGGGGGACGGGCAGTCCCCCCTATGCGGGGGGTCACCGGGGGGTATCCCCCCGGGGGCTAGTACAGCTTAGACTGGAGGTACGCGTTCACGGCAGGCGCGTCTACCGCGTCAACGGGAGGCACCGGTGGCAGATAACCAGTGGGAGTGGCCGGCCCAGTACCCCAGGTACACGCCTGACCCCTCCCAGGTCCCGCCGCCCGGTTACCCCGCGACGCCGCCGGGCGGATACCCGGTGCCGCCTACCGCCGCTTACCAGGTGCCCCCGCCACCCGCCACCTACGCGGTCCCCCCGGCGCCGATGGGCTACCCGATGGCTCCGCCGCCGCAGGTCCCGCCGACCGGGTACCCGGTCGCGATGAACCCGTCGATGCGCGCGGCCTCCACGGACCGGGAGCGTACGGTCGACGTGCTGAAGGCCGGGTTCGCCGAGGGCCGGCTCACGCAGGAGGAGTACAACGACCGGATGGGCCGCGCGTACGCCGCCCGCACGTACGGCGAGCTGGCCGCGCTGGTTACGGACCTCCCGGCGGGACCGTTCCCGACGGCCTGGCCGGTGCCCGCCTACGCACCGCCGCTGCCCGTGGCGGCCTCCGGGACGAACTCGATGGCCGTCGCCGCGATGGTGCTGGGCGTGGCCGAGTTCTTCACCGCCGGACTGACCGCCATTCCCGCCGTCATCTGCGGCCACATCGCCAGGCGGCAGATGAAGCTGACCGCGCAGCGCGGCGACGGGCTGGCGACCGGCGGTCTCGTGCTCGGCTACATGGCGATCATCTTCTGGACGGTCCTGATCGTCGCCTCGCTGGTCGCCGTCACGAGCTCGGTTATACACAACGGCGGGGTCCAGTCGGGGGTGCCGTTTCCGCCAGGTGGCGGGCAAGTAGTGATCCCGCCGCCCTGAGGCACCCGGAGTGGCCCGCAGTTATTGGCACTCCTGGCGCCCGTCGCGCGTCTAAACTGAATAAAGGCGTCCGCGGGAGGCTTACGTGGCTTACGGTCCAGCTCAGGCATTTCCGCCGCAGTTTGGCGTGCCCGGCGGCGGCACCGGCGGCTCGGTGCCGTGGATGAATCCCGACTGGCTGGCGGCCAGCGCGGACCGCGAGCGGGCCGTGGGGATAATCCGGGCGGCCTTCGCGGAAGGGCGGCTCAGCCAGGACGAACTCGACGACCGGGTGGGACAGGCGTACGCCGCGCGCACCTACGGGGACCTGTGGACGCTGACCGCTGACCTGCCCGCCGGGCCGTTCGCTCCCATGCACGGGCCGGTCGCCGTGATACCGGAGAAGTCCCCGAGCCCCACCAGCTGGCGGCCCGCCGCGGCGCTGATCATCACCGCGCTGATCATCTTCACGCTGGCCGCGCTGATCACCGCCATCGTCACCAAGCAACCCCAGCCAGGGTTCCAGCAGGTGACCGTGGTGCCCGTGCCGAACCAGGTGGTGATCGTGCCGCCCGGGGGGCAGCAGCCGGCGGTCCTGACGCCCTACGTCATCCCGGTGTTCGTCGGGCCGCAAACCGGGCCGTAGCAGGGGGCGGGGCAGTCACCAAGGCTCGTTCGGGCAAAAGGGGTTATCGCTTGTTGCGGTCGGCGGGCTGGGTGGACAGCGCCGCGACGAAGGCCTCCTGGGGCACGTCGACCCGCCCGATGGTCTTCATCCGCTTCTTGCCTTCCTTCTGCTTCTCCAGCAGCTTGCGCTTGCGCGTGATGTCGCCGCCGTAGCACTTGGCCAGCACGTCCTTGCGCAGCGCGCGGATGTTCTCCCGGGCGATGATGCGGGCGCCGACGGCCGCCTGGATCGGCACCTCGAACTGCTGCCGCGGGATCAGCTCCTTCAGCTTGGCCGTCATGGACAGGCCGTACTCGCGCGCCTCGTCGGCGTGCACGATCTGGCTGAACGCGTCGACCGGGACGCCCTGGAGCAGGATGTCGACCTTGACCAGGTTCGCCTCCTGCTCCCCGTCGGGCTCGTAGTCCAGCGACGCGTAGCCGCGGGTACGGGACTTGAGCTGGTCGAAGAAGTCGAAGATGATCTCCGCCAGCGGCAGCTTGTACCTGATCTCGACCCGGTCCGCGGACAGGTAGTCCATGCCGACCAGGGCGCCGCGCCGGGCCTGGCACAGTTCCATGATCGTGCCGATGTACTCGGCGGGCGAGATGACCGTGGCGCGGACGACCGGCTCGTAGACGTGTTCGACCTTGCCTTTCACGGCCCGGCTGCCTGCCACGCCATCGGCCGCTCCGGGGAAGTCGCTCGGGTTGGTTACCCTGAGTTCCTGGCCGGTGTCCATGATCACCCGGTAGACGGTGTTCGGCGCGGTCGAGATCAGCGACAGGTCGAACTCGCGCTCGAGCCGCTCGCGGACGATCTCCATGTGCAGCAGGCCGAGGAACCCGCAGCGGAACCCGAACCCGAGCGCGTCGCTCGTCTCCGGCTCGTAGACCAGGGCGGCGTCGTTCAGCCGCAGCTTGTCCAGCGCGTCGCGCAGGTCCGGGTAGTCGTCGCCGTCGACCGGGTACAGGCCGGAGTAGACCATCGGCCGGGGGTGGTCATAGCCGGCCAGCGGCTCGCGCGCGGGGCGGGCCACGCTGGTCACGGTGTCGCCGACCCGGGCCTGCCTGACGTCCTTGACCCCGGTGATCAGGTAGCCGACCTCGCCGGCGGCCAGGCCGTCGCTCGGGATGGGTTCGGGGGAGATGACCCCGACCTCGAGCGTCTCGTGCGCCGCGCCGGTGGACATCATCAGGGATCGCTCGCGCCTGCTGAGGCGGCCGTCGACCACCCGGACGTAGGTGACCACGCCGCGGTAGGTGTCGTAGATCGAGTCGAAGATGAGCGCCCGCGCCGGGGCATCCGGGTCGCCGTGCGGGGCTGGGACCTGGCGGACGATCTCGTGCAGCAGGTCCTCGACGCCCTCCCCGGTCTTGGCCGAGACCCGCAGCACCTCGGCGGGATCGATGCCGATGATCCCGGCGAGTTCGGCGGCGTAGCGGTCTGGCTGCGCGGCCGGGAGGTCGATCTTGTTCAGCACCGAGATGATCTTCAGGTCGGCGCCCAGCGCCAGATAGAGGTTGGCCAGCGTCTGCGCCTCGATGCCCTGCGCGGCGTCGACCAGCAGGACCGCTCCCTCGCAGGCGGCCAGGCTGCGGGAGACCTCGTAGCTGAAGTCGACGTGGCCGGGGGTGTCGATCAGGTTGAGGACGTAGTCCTGATTGTCGCTTTTCCAGGGCAGGCGGACGGCCTGGCTCTTGATCGTGATCCCGCGCTCGCGCTCGATGTCCATCCGGTCCAGGTACTGCGCGCGCATCTGGCGGCCCTCGACCACCCCGGTGAACTGGAGCATCCGGTCCGCCAGGGTCGACTTGCCGTGATCGATGTGGGCGATGATGCAGAAGTTCCTGATCACCGCCTGATCGGTGTGGGCTGGGGCAGGGCTAGGTGACACGCACGTCCGTTCCGGGATTGCCTCGCCGCCGCGCGGCCTGGGTGTTCCATGATCCCATGTCCGGCGGGATGCCCCCGCCGTGCCTCTGCGGGTCCTCGGGTCCTCGGGTTCCTCGGGTTTGAGTGCGGGGGCGGGCTCGGATAAGCTTCGAGGTCGCGTCATCCCACGTCGCGTCACCCCACAGACACCCTGAAGGACTCCCACGCGTGGCGAACATAAAGTCTCAGATCAAGCGCAACAAGCAGAACGAGAAGGCGCGCCTGCGAAACAAGGCCGTCAAGTCTTCGCTGCGCACGTCCGTCCGTAAGTTCCGCGAGGCCGCGGACGGGGGGAACGTGGACGCGGCCGAAACCGCGCTGCGGGCCGCCTGCCGGCAGCTCGACAAGGCGGCGAGCAAGGGCGTGGTCCACATGAACCAGGCCGCGAACCGCAAGTCGGCGATGGCCAAGCGCTACGCCGAGATGGCCAAGGCCAGCTAGCTGTCATCCCCGCTG
>CAWCJS010000031.1:0-64080 GCA_963795795.1 uncultured Actinomycetes bacterium
TACTTGGAATCCAAGACGGGCCTTATGTGACCTGAGCAGCTATGCGCATACGACTGTAATACATCTTAGCCCTTGTGCTTGTCCTCTGTCGGATCGAGCACGCTAAGGCCAAGGGGTTTGCTGCGCTAGCAGTTCCGGGTACATGGTTTGAAGCACGCAGAATTCATTTTCCCACGGATCACGCATAACCCAAAAGTTAAAACCGCGCTCCGTCTGATGATCCCATCTCGATGCGCCTAGTGCTTCGAGTCGCCTAACTTCAGCTTCCACGTCATCCGTTTCCAGATCGAGATGCATACGATTCTTGGAAGCCTTTACGTCGTCCGTGCGCTGCAAGAGTATCCGGATGTCAGAATCTGCGAGCCGCAACTTTCGGTAGATATGACGGCTCGATGGACCTCCGGGTTCCGTGACAGCTCCTAGCGCTGATGACCAGAACTTAACTGCCACATTGAGGTCGCCCTACATCTATGGTGCAATAGGCGATCCGGCGACGATGCATCGCATTTGTCTGTTCGTTTATCCAGCGGAGGTATTCAGGATTGCCATCGGTTTATCGGCCGCGCGGATATCCCTGGGACCTCGTAAGGATGCACCGCTTTTACCCGGTCGACAATCTTTTGCACCAGCGCAGCTCGCGTGTGCAAGGCAGCGCGTCCCTCGACGCGTTCGAAGATCTCGTCATGCCATCGGTAGATTGATCGGACAAGCCCGAAGTTATGCACACTCGCACACAACCGTTCTGCCACGAGTTTACGGGTCAGGTCCAGGAGCCAATCCGGATCGGGTGCGGTGATAACTACCTCGCATAGCTCGGTCACTGGACCTTGACCCCGCCGTGTTCCTGATTCAGCAAGCGCATGAACGGACTGCCGGGCCCGCTGATAGCGCTATTTAGGGCGCACAAGCAGAAGCAGGATGCCGAACGGGAAATAGCCCGTCAGCTCTGGCACGAAGAAGGATGGGTATTCGCCAGGCCGAACGGCCGTCCGCTCAACCCAAATACTGATTATCACGAGTGGAAAGCTCTCATCGCGGAAGCGGGACTACGGGATGCTCGGCTGCATGATGCGCGGCATGCGGCGGCAACCGTATTGCTTATCTTGGGAGTATCTACACCCGCCGTCATGACGATTATGGGCTGGCCTAGTGTATCGATGGCCAAGCGATATCAGCATCTGATCGATTCCACGCGTCAAGATGTCGCCAGACGGGTTGGCGGACTCTTGTGGAGCATGGACGACAATAACCTGGAAAAGAGAGAGCCGAGCTTATAGGTTAGCCTCAAGTTCTTTCCAGCCCCGGTGGGAGAGTGACGCCTGGAGAGGCCAATTGAAGAGTCATAGCGTTGGTTCCGGCCGGAACGTACCAGACACCTAGGTGGTCGTCGTGGTGCTCAGGGGGTCGTGTCTCGTCTACACGACCCGCCGCAAAGTACATGTCGACGGTGCCGATTGGATAAGTATTATCGCCGATCTGTACTGTCCAGGGACCACGGTTCAACAGTGCTCCGACTCTGGGCATAGGATCAGCTCCCGGCGGCAAGTGAACCTTAACTTCATGCCATTGTCCGGAAAGTTGTTCGCCGCGAAGTATTGTTGCCGCATTAATCCATGATTCAAGAGTATTCCATGTAGTTGTGGCAAGGTCTGGAATCGTGATTCTGACGAACACGGCTTTCTGGATTTCTGCCAATGCCTCGCATGCGATAATCATGTTGTGGCCGTCAGCTTCAGATATCAACTCGTTGTTAAATGTTCCAGGCGGGGTGAGCGCAGGACCATTCCTGATAGAAATCTGGATACGTCGTGGCGGCCTGAGGCCCGAGATGAAACGCAAGCTCGGCAGGACGTCGCTCGGCCGTTTTCCGGTGATATCACGGAGGGTGATCTGAACCGTAGGTTGACCGCTTATGGAGCTGGCCCTCAGCTCGAAAGTGACAACGTCCGCCAGTCGTTCGTGTCCTGTGCTGCGAAGCGCGACTCGCTCTTGGCCAGTGGTGACTTCGTCAGTAACGAAGTCGAGGCTTTCGACTAGGCTTCCGTCTGGATCCAGAAGGGCAATCGTGATCTCCGAAACCGCCTCTGGGATTGGTCCAGAGGCGCGCAGACTCACGAATCCACTCGATAGAGTAGCCTCGAATCCGCCAGGCAATCCAGCAAAGATGTCCGTTGCGGGGACGTTCTGGAGCGGAGCGCCGAATTCTATCCAATCTTCAATCTGACTCTCGAGCTCCGAGCCGGGTTCCGCGACAAGTGTGAACCGGCCAGGGACCGGCCGCTCGTTAGTGGCCTCGGCAAACCGAGCGAAGATCTCGTAGGTAATACAGCGGGTGCCATAGTTCTGCTGTACGGCTGCGACGAGCCAGGGGGTATCGGTTGGCATCGGAGGGCATTCCTGCCCGGGTTCGAGGCTGTCAACTGCGAAGTCGTAGCGATAATGTGGATCGAACTTGTTCAGCGCTTCGTGTAGATCTACAATTCGCTGCTGTGACGCTGCTGGCTCGGTAGATGTATCAGGCGATATTATCGACAGGTACGTCTTAACGGCGCTGTCCAGCCGCTCTTTCCCGTCGCGAAGATAGTAATCGATGACATCTGGATACTTGGCGACGAGCCCTTCGAACAAAGTCCAGTGTGTGCAAATGGCACGGGAAATCGGCGTCCTTGGTGAGTTCTTCAACCCACTCACGCTGCTCATTAGTGAGATTCTCCGGAATAACGAGGTTCCACTCAGAAACCTTCAAGGAGCTGGCGGCCGAGTATTTGGCGAGCGCTTCCCATGACTCCTTTATGTGACGCTTTTGCGCCAAAGTCAGGTTTCCCGTATAGCCCTTGATCTGATAGATGGCGGCCCCGTCGGCGCCTGGGACCAGGAGGTCGATACCGCCGTCTCCCCGCGCAGGCTTTGGGCGATTGGCGTTTGGGTACTCGCGACACAGCATTATGGCAATGACTGTCTCGATCTCTTCCCCTGGGCATCGACTCCACTCGACTCGGGCCACCCACTCCTCCAGACTGACCGGCCGGGTGAGCGCCGTGCTTGGCTCTCGGCGCCCCGTCAGGCCTTCGGTACTCGTCGCAAGGGCTGTGTATGAGACTACGGATGAGACTAGGCAGCACCTGAGTCCCGTGCTGACCGGTCGCAGCGCTACACAGGCGCTGGTCAGCATGGCGGAGGATAAGAGATTCGAACTCTTGAGGGGTTGCCCCCAACACGCTTTCCAAGCGTGCGCCCTAGGCCACTAGGCGAATCCTCCGCCGGGAAGCTTACCTGAATCGGGCGACCCTTCGCGGGCATGCGACCGGGTTGGCTGCGCGCAAAGGCATCATCCGGTCGCGGGGCTGGCTACACTGGCCCCTGACCCCCCGCACGGCGTTTATCCCGCCAACCCCCCCAGGGCCGGAAGGCAGCAAGGGTACGCGGGCTCTGACGGGTGTGCGGGGGGTCCCCTTTTACCCGGTGAGGATGAGCTGCCCGGTGAGGATGAGCTGATGGCCGCAGCCGCGTCGGAACGCGAGGGAACGACCCCGGCGAGCCTGGCCCTGTACCGCAAGTACCGTCCGGCGACGTTCGCCGAGGTGAAGGGGCAGGACCACGTCACCGGCCCGCTCCGGCAGGCGCTGCGCACCGGGCGGATCAGCCACGCGTACCTGTTCAGCGGGCCGCGCGGGTGCGGCAAGACCTCCAGCGCGCGGATTCTCGCCCGCTCGCTGAACTGCATCAAGGGCCCGACACCCGATCCGTGCGGGGTCTGTGACTCCTGCGTCGCGCTGGCTCCCTCCGGGCCGGGCAGCATCGACGTGATCGAGATCGACGCCGCCTCGCACGGCGGGGTGGACGACGCCAGGGATCTGCGCGAGCGGGCCTTCTACACCCCCGTGTCGGGCCGCTTCAAGATCTACATCATCGACGAGGCGCACATGGTCACCCAGCAGGGCTTCAACGCGCTGCTGAAGCTGGTCGAGGAGCCGCCGTCGCACCTGAAGTTCATCTTCGCGACCACCGAGCCGGAGAAGGTCATCCCGACGATCCGGTCCCGCACCCACCACTACCCGTTCCGCCTGGTCCCCCCGTCCGTGCTGCGGGAACTGATGCAGGACATCGTGCGCAAGGAAGGCGTCGCCGTCGAGGACAGCGTGCTGCCGCTGGTGGTGCGCGGCGGCGCGGGTTCCGTCAGGGACTCGCTGTCCATCCTCGACCAGCTGCTTGCGGGCAGCGATGAGGGCGGGCTGACCTACGACAAGGCCGTGGCGCTGCTCGGTTATACCGACGCCAGCCTGCTGGATGAGATCACCGACGCGTTCGCGGCCGGGGACGGCGCAGCGGTGTTCCGGGTGGTGAACCGGGTGATCGAGGGCGGGCACGAGCCGCGCAGGTTCGCGGCCGACCTGCTGGACCGGTTCCGCGACCTGATCGTCTTGGCCGCCGTGCCGGACGCCGCGGAGACCGGCCTGCTCGACCTGCCACAGGACCGCGCCGACCTGATGGCCGCCCAGGCGGGCCAGTTCGGCCAGGCGGGGCTGACCCGGGCAGCCGAGATCATCAGCACGGGCCTGGACGAGATGCGCGGCGCCACCTCGCCCCGGCTGCTGCTGGAGCTGCTGTGCGCGCAGGTGCTGCTGCCCGCCGCCGCCACCGACGAGAAATCACTGCTCGCCCGCCTGGAGCGGCTGGAGCGCGCAGACCGGGCGCCGGCGCCGCGGCCGCAGGTGCCTACCTCCCCGCCGCACTCCGGTAAAGACGATGAGGCCGAACGACGGTTGGCTGCCCCACCCGCGCCGCGGCAGGTCCCCGAACCTGCGCGCCCGCCGGCTCCGGAGCGTCCGGCACCTGCTCCAGAGCGTCCGGCACCCGCGGCGGAGCGCCCCGCCGCGGAGCGCCACGCGCCGGCCGCGACCGAGACGACCCGGGCTCCGGCGGCCCCCGCGGCCGCGCCTGGCGCTGTTCCGGCTGGCGCTGCGCCCGGCGCGAGCCCGGCCGACGTGCTGCGGAAGAACTGGGACGCGGTGCTGGAATCGGTCAAGCGCGAGCGCCGGGTGGCCTGGATCCTGCTCAGCGACACCAGCGTGGTCTCGGTCGAGGGCGCGGTCCTGACCCTGCGGTTCGCCAAGGAAGGGGACCTGAAGCGTTTCAGCACCAGTGACTACGACGCCGACCTCAAGCGCGTGCTGAGCACCGGATTCGGGCTGAACGTCATGGTCAGGGGGGTGGTCGGCGATACAGACGCGGCATCGGGCTCGCCCGGCCGTCATCTGGCGGCCGCGCCGGCCTTCGTCGCGCCGCGCGATGAGCCGCCGGACGACGAACCGCCGGACGAGATGATGGCCGACGACCTGCCGCCCGATGAGTTCCGGTCAGGCGGGGCCGCGTCCGGGCCGGCGGAACTTACCGGGATGGACCTGATCCAGCGTGAGCTGGGCGGCCAGGTGATCAGCGAGATCGAGGACTGAGCCGCGAGCCTGATTGGGCTTAATCAGGTCGGGCTGGTCGTAGGCTCTGCGTAGGAGGCCGATGTGGAACCGCAGATAGACATGCAGCAGCTGTTCGCGGCTGCGCAGCAGATGCAGGAACAGCTCATGAGCGCCCAGCAGGCGCTCGCCGACGCCGAAGTGACGGGGACGGCGGGCGGCGGCCTGGTCAAGGCCGTCGTCAACGGCCAGGGGGAGCTCCTGGACATCACCATCGCGGCGGCCGCGGTGGAACCCGGCGACGCGGAGGAGACGGCGCGGACCATCGCCGATCTGGTCCTGGCCGCGGTGCGCGACGCTTACCGGGCCGCTGAGGCCCTGCAGCAACAGCAGATGGGACCCTTCGCGGCGGCCGTGTCCGGCGCGGGCCTGGGCGGTGGCCTCAACCTGCCCGGTGGCCTCAACCTGCCGAGCGGGCTCGACCTGTCCGGCCTCGGAATCGGCGCTCCCGGCGAGTACGACGAGGACGACGAGGACGAGGACGAGGACGACGACGCGTAGGACCTGGCGTGTACGAAGGCGTCATCCAGAACCTCATCGATGAACTCGGGCGCCTGCCGGGAGTCGGGCCGAAGGGTGCCCAGCGGATCGCCTTTCATCTGCTGGCCGCGGACCAGGCCGACGTCAGGCGGCTCGCGGCTGCGCTGATCGAGGTCACCGAGAAGGTCCGGTTCTGCCGGACCTGCGGGAACGTGGCCGAGGCCGACGAGTGCCGGATCTGCCTCGACCCGCGGCGGGATCCGACCGTTATCTGCGTGGTCGAAGAACCCAAGGATGTCGCGGCCGTAGAAAAGATCCGCGAGTTCCGCGGCCGCTATCATGTGCTCGGCGGAGCGATAAGTCCGATCGACGGGGTAGGACCGGACGAGCTGCGGATCACCGAGCTGATGAAGCGGCTGTCCGACGGGGTGGTGACGGAGCTGATCCTGGCCATGGACCCGAACCTTGAGGGTGAGGCGACGGCCACCTATCTCGCTCGGCTGCTCAAGCCGATGGGCTTGCGGGTGACCCGGCCCGCGAGCGGACTGCCGGTCGGGGGCGACCTGGAGTACGCCGACGAGGTGACGCTGGGGCGCGCGTTCGAAGGACGGAGACTGCTTGATGTCTGAACCGCCAGCTCAGGGGGGCGAATGGCGGCCGATTGCCGATCAGATCGCGGCGAACGCCACGAACTTCATCGACGGCGTGGACGCGCTAGCCCGGGGTGGCGGCGACACGACCGTGCCGATGCTGCTGCTTGAGGTCTCGCAGATCCTCCTCGCGGGAGCGCAGCTGGGGGCCAGCCGCGACGTGATCCTGCCGGGGAACTGGGAGCCCCGGGTGAGCGCCGACCCGGACCTTGACGCGCTGCGCACCGGCCTCGCCCGCAGGCTGGCGGCGGTCGACGAGTACGCCGAGGTGTTCGACCCGTACAAGGACACCTCGTGCCTGCCGTTCCGGATCTCTGACGACATCGCCGCGATCGCCGCCGACCTCATCCACGGGCTCAAGCACTACCAGGCCGGGCGGTCGCTCGAGGCGCTGTGGTGGTGGCAGTACTCCTACTTCAACCACTGGGGAACCCACGCGGGCGCCGCGTTGCGAGCGCTGCACGCAGTGGTCGCGCACGCCAGCCTGGACGTCGCCGAGGAGCAGACGATCCCCTGACGGGGCCCCGCTATCGCTCGTTCGGGCGATAGAGGCGCTTAGCTGGGACGGCGAGAAAGATTTCGGCGGCGGGGAGCCGCCTGGATAGACTCGCGTCCGTGGCGCTCGTGGTGCAGAAATACGGCGGTTCTTCGGTCTCCGACGCGGATGGCATCAAGCGGGTGGCGCAGCGGATCGTGGCCACCCGCAAGGGCGGTGACCAGGTGGTCGTGGTCGTGTCCGCGATGGGCGACTCGACGGACGAGCTCATGGACCTGGCCAGCCAGGTGAGCCCGCTGCCGCCCGCGCGCGAACTCGACATGCTGCTGACCGCCGGCGAGCGGATCTCGATGGCGCTGCTGGCGATGGCGATCGCCGCCCTCGGCCTCGAGGCGCGCTCGTTCACCGGGTCGCAGGCGGGCGTGATCACCGACGACGTGCACGGCCGGGCGCGGATCATCGACATCAAGCCGGGCCGCATCTCCGGCGCGCTGGCCGACGGCGCGATCCCGATCGTGGCCGGCTTCCAGGGCGTGTCGCAGACGACCAAGGACGTCACCACGATGGGCCGCGGCGCGTCGGACACCACCGCCGTCGCCCTGGCCGCGGCGCTGGCGGCCGACGCATGCGAGATCTACACCGACGTGGACGGCGTGTTCACCGCCGACCCGCGCATCGTGCGGTCCGCGCGGCGCATCCCGCGGATCAGCTACGAGGAGATGCTGGAGATGGCCGCCTGCGGGGCGAAGGTGCTGATGCTGCGCTGCGTGGAGTACGCGCGGCGGTACGAGGTGCCCATTCACGTTCGATCGTCCTTCACCAACCGGGAAGGCACCTGGGTCACCGGGAGCATGGACAAGTCAGCGGAGGTAACCGGGATGGAGCAGGCCATTATCTCCGGGGTGGCGCACGACCGGAGCGAGGCGAAGATCACCGTCGTGGGCGTGCCGGACCGGGTGGGCGAGGCGGCCAGGATCTTCACGGCCATCGCCGAGGCCGGGATCAACATCGACATGATCGTGCAGAACGTCTCCGCCGTGTCGACGGGGCGGACCGACATCTCGTTCACCCTGCCCCGCGACGACGGCCAGAGCGCGATGACCACGCTGCAGCGCCTGCAGGGCGCCGTCGGGTTCGAGGCCCTGCTGTACGACGACCGGATCGGGAAAGTCTCCCTGATCGGCGCGGGCATGCGCTCGCACCCCGGCGTGAGCGCCAAGTTCTTCAAGGCCCTGGCCGAGGCGGGAGTGAACATCGAGATGATCTCCACGTCCGAGATCAGGATCTCGGTGGTCGTGGACCAGGACGACGTGGACACCGCGGTCACCGCGACGCACAAGGCGTTCGAGCTGGACGCTGAGCAGGTCGAGGCGGTCGTGTACGGAGGGACGGGCCGGTGAGCGCCGGGGCCGCCCGGTTCAGGCCCGCGCTGGCGGTCGTCGGCGCGACCGGCGCGGTCGGCACGGTCATGCTCGACCTGCTGTCCAGCCGCCAGGACATCTGGGGCGAGATCAGGCTGGTCGCCTCCCCGCGGTCGGCGGGGCGCCGGCTCGTGGTCAGGGGGCGCGAGACCGAGGTGATCGCGCTGAGCCAGGACGCGTTCGACGGCATCGACGTGGCCATGTTCGACGTGCCCGATGAGGTCTCCGCGGTGTGGGCGCCGGTGGCGGCCGCCCGCGGGGCGGTCGCCGTCGACAACTCGGGCGCGTTCCGCATGGACCCGGAGGTGCCGCTGGTCGTGCCGGAGATCAACCCGGAGCAGCTCGCGCACCGGCCGAAGGGCATCATCGCGAACCCGAACTGCACCACGCTGTCGTTGATCGTGGCCGTGGGGGCGCTGCATAGGGCGTTCGGGCTCACGGAGCTCGTCGTCGCGTCGTACCAGGCGGCCTCGGGAGCCGGGCAGGCGGGGATCGACACCCTGTACGCCCAGCTGGACAAGGTGGCGGGCACGCGGTCGCTCGGGCAGCGCACGGGTGACGTGCGCTCGGCGGTCGGGGACCTCGGCCCGTTCCCGGCGCCGCTGGCCATGAACGTGGTGCCGTGGGCGGGCTCGCTAAAGGCGGACGGCTGGTCCTCGGAGGAGCTGAAGGTACGGAACGAGTCGCGCAAGATCCTCGGCCTGCCTTCGCTGCGCGTCTCGGCCACCTGCGTCCGCGTCCCCGTCGTCACCACGCACTCGGTGGCGGTGCACGCCGTGTTCTCCCGGCCGGTCAGCCGCGAGGAGGCGTGGGAGGTGCTGCGCGCCGCGCCGGGGGTCGTGGTGGCCGACGATCCCGAGGCGGAGGAGTTCCCGACCCCGGTCGACGCGGTGGGGACCGACCCGTCCTGGGTTGGCCGGGTCCGCCAGTCGCTGGATGACCCCCGGGCGGTCGAGTTCTTCGTCTGTGGTGACAACCTGCGCAAGGGTGCGGCGCTGAACACCGCGCAGATCGCGGAGCTGGTGGCCGCGGAGCTCGCGTCGCGCTCGTGACGGCGAGCGGGCGGGCGCTGCGATATGCCCGATTCGGCCGGGGCGTCGCGATCGCCGGAACAGTTCCGTAAGCAGGGAGCTTGCCGGTTTCGCCTATCTGCCGGTGGCCAGAGCGGTATAACAGGCCATGGAGGGCGGGTAGCGCGAAGGAGGGACGTGCCGAGGTTATCGCCATACCCCTGGTTGCCCGTGTTGTCTCCGGTTCTGGCCGCCTCAGGTCCAGCCTTTCCTATGCTGCGCGATGACGTAGTCCGTTGCCGCGTTGTGATGGCGCCATCCGCCAACCGGGCCAGCCTCACCGGTTCGAAGTCTTTCGAGAGTTCTGAGGAGGGTTAAAGCGTGCCAACGACCAGCGGCCGGTCACGCGGTCGCCAGGGTGTGCGTTCGGGAGCAGCGGGACCAGTAGGCGAGCACCTGCCGAAGGTCATGGTGGGCCTGATCACTGCCTCGATCGTGGTCGTTCTCGCGCTGGTCATGACGAAGCCGGGCCGGGACATCGACGCCGCGACGCAGCATTTCATGCTCTTTTACGCCGGGGTATTCGCGCTGATCGGGCTGACCGCCTCGGTCGGCGCCGGGCTCCTGGCCACGGATCGCATCTTCATGACGCCCGGGCACCGGGTGATGGCTCAGGCCGTACACCGGGCGATGTCGTTCGGGGCGCTGGCCTTCCTGATCATCCACATCGTGACCGAGATCCTGGCTCAGCGGGTGCACGCCATCGACGCCTTCATCCCGTTCCTTTCGCCGTACCGGACCTTCTATATCGGGCTCGGCACGATCGCCTCGGATCTCATCTTGCTGCTGGTCGTGACCAGCATCGTGCGGAAGCGCTTCACGGCGCACGGCAAGGCGTGGCGCTGGCGGGCCATCCACTACACCGCTTACGCGGCGTTCGTGCTCGGCGTCCTCCACGGGCTCATGGGCGGACGGGACGCCAAGCCGTACGTGGACTGGAGTTACGGGTTCGCGATCGCGCTCACGGCCCTGGCCGTCGTGGTCAGGTTCCTGGCCATATCGCTGCGGAGGAAGGGGACCCTGAGCACGCCGGTCGGCGCCGAACGGGCCCCGGGCGGATCCGGTTCCTCGCCGCTGCACGCCGCCGCCCTCAGCCTGGCCCACGCGCAACTGGGCGCGACGATCCAGCCGCTGCCGGGTGCCCTGGGCGCCCAGCCGTGGGCGCTGGCGCCCGCGGCACGTGACGGATTCGCCATCTCAGGCCCGTTCCCTGCCGCGCTGGAGGCCCCTCCGGCGGGCTACGCCGCGCAGACTTCCTACCAGGCTTACCAGGATCCGGCGTACCTGCCGCTGGGTGCCCCGGTCTACGGAAGCGACGCCGCGGCGCTTCCCGGTCCGGGGGCGCCGGGCGCGCCGAGGCGGCAGCCCCGGTATGAGCCCGGGTACGACGGCCCGCCGCGCTTCGAGGGCGCGCCGCGGAGGCACGTGTCCCAGGACGACGTTTCCTCCTACCCGTATGCCCTGCCGGGTCGCCCGGCGGACGGGGGAACCGGCCCGATGCCCCGGGCCGCGACCGGCCCCATGCCACGGCTCGGCCTGGGTCCGCTGCCGCGGGCCGATTCCGGTCCGATGCCGCGGGCCGATTCCGGTCCGATGCCCCGGGCCGCGACCGGCCCTATGCCGCGGCTTGGCCCCGGTCCGATGCCGCGGGCGGATTCCGGTCCGATGCCCCCGGCCGGTACCGGCCCGCTGCCCCGCCCGGCTGCGCGTCCCGGCACGGGTCCGCTACCTCGCGCTGACACAGGTCCGATGCCGCGGGTCGGGACGGGTCCGCTGCCGCGGGCGGACACGGGCCCGATGCCCCGGGTCGGCACTGGCCCGCATCCCCGCCCGGCGGACCACCCGTGGACGGGCCCGCTGCCCCGCCTTGACACCGGTCCGGTGCCGCGGGTCGACTCGCGCGGCGGGCGCCCGGACCTGCCTCCCGGGCCGCCCGCCGGGCCGGGGCCCAGGGTGGCCCGCCGCCCGCGCCGGGCGAATCCCGCAGACCATCCACGTCGCGACGTACCCGGGTCGGCCGGAGGTGACCAGTGGCGATAGGCCAGGTCGAGGGCGTGGGTGCGCCTGCGATCATGAGGATCGGGGCGGCCAGGCTGACCGCGGGCCTGGACCGGCTGCCCCGGCTTGACCTGGAGGCACACCGCGACATCTTCGGTCCCCTGCCCCGGCTGTCAGTCGAGGAGCTGATCTCCGTGGCCGAGCAGGTCGACCTGCGCGGCCAGGGCGGTGCGGCGTTCCCGTTCGCGCGCAAGCTGCGGGCGGTGATCCAGGCCGCCGAGGCGAACTCTTCCCCGACGATCGTGGTCATCAACGCCACCGAGGGTGAGCCGGGCAGCGCCAAGGACAAGATGCTCATGATCCGCTCGCCCTACCTGATCCTGTCCGGCGCGGCCCTGGTAGCCGAGGCCCTCGGCGCGGAGGAGATCGTCGTCGGGGTCGCGGGTGACGAGCTGGCCAACCGGTCGATCGAGGCGGCCATCGCGGCGGAGTCCGGCCTGCGGAAGATGGCCAGGGTGGTGCAACTGCCCGACCGGTTCATCTCCGGCGAGTCGGGCGCCCTCGTGCGCGGCATCAACGGCAAGCGCCCCGTGCCCCCCGGCCGGAAGATCCTGGCCAGCGACGTGGGCGTGGACGACCTGCCGACCCTGCTGTCCAACGCCGCCACGTTCGCCCAGGTGGCCGTGCTCGCCCTGCTCGGGCCGGACCGGTTCGCCGCGGTCGGTACGCCCGAGGAACCCGGGACGATCCTGCTCACCGTGGGCGGCTCCGCCGCGCACCCCGCTGTGGTAGAGGTACCCACGGGCGTCCCGCTCGCCGCGGTGCTTGACATCTGCCAGGCACCCGCGGGTGACGGCGTTCTGGTCGGCGGCTATCACGGCATGTGGCTGCCCGCCGGGACGGCCTACGCGGCACCGGTTTCGCGAGAGGGCCTGGCCGCGGTCGGCGGCACCCTGGGCGCGGGCGTCGTGCTGCCCCTCGGCGACGGGACGTGCCCGCTGGGCGAGGTGTCACGGGTGGCGAGCTACCTGGCCGGCGAGTCGGCCGGTCAGTGCGGTCCCTGCAAGCTAGGCCTGCCCACCATCGCGCGCGCGCTGGCCGCCCTCATCGACGGATCGGGCGGAATCGAGGCGCTCGACCAGGCCAGGAGGTCCGCGGCGGGCGTCGCCGGGCGGGGCGCCTGCTCGCATCCCGACGGCGTGACCAGGTTCGTGCTGTCCGCGCTGGACGTGTTCACCGAGGACCTCGCCGCTCACGTGTTCCATTCTTCCTGCGGGCGCCCCGTCCGCGGTGTGCTGCCGCTACCCCTCGGCCCCGAGCAGGAGTCGCGCCAGCGGCTCGTCGTGGACTGGACGCGGTGCCACGGTCACGGGCTCTGCGCTCACCTCATCCCCGAGATGATCCACCTGGACGCGCAGGGTTACCCGGTCATCCTCAACATCCCGGTGCCGGCCTGGCTGGAGCGGGATGCCCAGCAGGCCGTCCACATGTGCCCGCAACTGGCGCTCCGCCTGACCAGCTCCGAGCCGCCGCCCACCCGGACCGCCCCGGTGCCGATTCCCGCGCCCACCCTGCGGACCGGCTTGATCGGCGGCGCCACCCTCCGCAAGCAGATCACGGCGGGCTAGCCCGCCCGACTACTGCTTCGGTGGTACCGCCACTAGCCTGCCGCTATGCCTGATCGCCGCCTCAAGGCCGTATGGGACGTGCGGGTCCCGGTCATCCGGGAGCTCGCCGGAGTCCATGAGTACGACGGTGTCGTCATGGACCTCTCGCCGAGCGGTTACCAGGCGGCCCTGCGACGCCTAGGGCCATCCTCGCCGGGCGAGCGGCTCGCCGACCGCCACGACGAGAGTCACCTGCTCGCCGCCGAGCGGGCCGTTCACGCCGAGGCCGAGGCGGGGTTCTTGCAGTGGAACCCGCTTCCGCACATCGAGAACCTGGACCTGTCCTGCTACGACCGCGAGTACGCCCCGGAGCCGGAGCGCCAGCGGGCGCGGGTGGCGCACCTCGCGCAATGGCCCGAGGCCATCGCAGCCAGCCTGGAGTCGCTGCAGGCCGTTCCGGCACCGGTGGCCGACGCGCTCGCCCCGACGGTGCGGGGGCTCGCCGAGGGGATCACCGGCGCAACCGACGTCGAGGTCGCCGCCCTGCAGGCGCACGGAAGGCTCCTGGCGCGAATCCAGGATGCCGCCGCCTCGGGCAGCCCGGATGTCTCCCTCGGCGCGAGCATGCTCGCCCGCCTGCTCGGGGACGCGGAGTCGATGCCGGTTGATCTCGGCCGCCTGGAAGAGCGAGCCGACCGGGAGCGCGACCGGCTTCGCGCCAGGCTCAATGAGGCGTGTCAGCGGTTGTCGCCGGGGGTGACGCCGGCGCGCCTCGTGCGGGAGCTCCTCGCTGACCACCCCGGTGAAGAGGCGATCTACGCCGCCGTACGGGAGACGATCGACGAGGCCACGGCCTTCGTGATCGACAACGACCTCCTGCCGCCGCCGGGCGGCGCCTGCGAGGTCGGCCCGGCTCCGGCGTCCCGGCGCTGGGCGGCAGCGATGATGTACTGGACCGGGCCTTTCGAGGACGACGCGCCGGCGCGCTACTACGTCAGCCCGCCCGACGAGTCCTGGGACGAGGAGGCCAAGCACGAGTGGCTGGCCGTCTTCAGCGCCACCATGGGTCCCGCCGTCACGGTCCACGAGGTCACGCCCGGTCACTTCGCCCACGGCCGGATGCTCCGCCAGATCGTTCGGGGAGACGTGAGGCGCAGCCTGTACTCGGAGGCGTTCGTCGAGGGATGGGCTCATTACGCCGAGGAGCTGATGGTCGACCAGGGTTTCCGGGCCGACGACCCCCGGTTCGCCATCGGCGTCTACCTCGACTCCCTCGTCGCGGTGACCGGGCTCGCCGTTGCCATCGGGATCCACCGGGGGACCATGACCGTGGCCGACGCCACGGCGCGCTTCGAGGCCGACGCCTTCCTGCTCGGCCCCGCCGCCAGGAGCGAGGCGACAAGGGCGACCTACGACCCCACCTACGGGCGCTACACGTGGGGCAAGCTCGAGATCATGTCGCTGCGGGACGAGGCCCTGGCCGCCTGGGGTAGTTCATTCTCGCTCCGGCGTTTCCACGAATCTCTCCTCGCCCTCGGAGCACCGCCGCTTGGCACGATGGGCGACGCCCTCCTCGCTTAGGCCCGGGCGCGCGCTTCTGACGGCGTTCGGCCGTAGCGTGGGTCTACGGCGGTGCCGGCCTGGTGTGGACCACCTGGACCGCCGCCATCACGGTGGGCGCGATCATCGGCCACCGCACGCAAGTAGACCCCAACGGGCAGCTGTTCCTGATCAGCGGCAGCGACCCGGCCGACGGATTGTGGAACGCGGCGCTAAGCGTGTTCATCCTGCTGGTCGCGGTGTGCCTGGTGGCGTCGCTGGTCGGCCAGGTGGCCAGCTGGCGGCACTCGTCGGGTGAGCGCCGCCAGCAGCTGAAGTGGCTGATGGCCGGGTCGGCGGCGGCCGTGGCAGGCTTCGCGATCGCCACCGTGCCGGGCACCATCGGCAACGCCTGCTACCTCGCCGGGCTGTTCGTGTTCTCGCTGTGCGTCGGGGTGGCCGTGCTCAGGTACCGGCTGTTCGACATCGACCGGGTCATCTCCCGGACGCTGGGGTACGCGATCGTCACCGGCGTCCTGGTCGGGCTGTACGCGGGGATCGTGCTGCTGGCCACCGAGGTCCTAAAGATCCACGGCACGGTGGCGGTGGCGGTCGCGACCCTGGCCGCGGCGGCGCTGTTCAACCCGCTGCGTCGCTGGGTGCAGAAGCTTGTGGACCGGCGGTTCAACCGGGCTCGCTACGACGCCGACCGGATCATCGCCGCGTTCGCGGCGCGCCTGCAAGACGCGGTCGACCTGGAGGCGGTCCGGGATGACCTGGCCAGTTCGGTGCAGCAGGCGCTGGAGCCCGCCCACGTCGCGGTGTGGATCCACGCGGCGGAACGGCAGTTACGCGGTAAGAAAGGCCACGCCCGTCGTGGGGGTGGCCTGTGAGCTGGGTCGGGGTGGCCGGATTTGAACCGGCGGCCTCTTCGTCCCGAACGAAGCGCGCTGCCAAGCTGCGCTACACCCCGCCGCCCATTCCGAGCCTGTGGGCCGGGCGGACGTGGGACAGTCTAGCGGAAGCGGCGACCGGTTCGGACCCGGCCGCCGTCAGCCGGAATCGCGGGCCGTCAGGGTCAGGAGGCTGGCCTCCGGGCGGCACGCGAACCTGGCCGGGGCCCACGGCGAGGTGCCGAGCCCGGCGGAGACGTGCAGCCAGGTCTGCCCGTCTGCGGGGTGCCGGTGCAGCCCGCGGGCCCGCTGGCGCTCGATGCCGCAATTGGTCACCAGCGTCCCGTACCACGGCAGGCACAGCTGACCGCCGTGGGTGTGCCCCGCGAGCAGGAGATCGTAGCCGTCGGCGGTGAACCGGTCGAGCACCCGCGGCTCGGGCGAGTGCATGACCCCGATGCGGACGTCGGCGGCCGGGTCCGCGGGCCCCGCCACGCGCTCGTAGCGGTCTCGCCTGATATGCGGGTCGTGTACGCCGGCCAGGGCGATGTCGAGTCCGGCCACGGTCAGCTGACCCCGCCGGTTGTTCAGGTCCAGCCACCCCGCCGCGATCATCCCGTCGCGGAGCTTCTCCCAGGGCAGGTTCGGTTCGTGCCACTCGTGCCAGCGGTTGCTCGGTCCGAGGGCGTACCGCAGCGGGTTCTTCGGCGTCGGCGCGTAGAGGTCGTTGGCGCCGAAGACGAAGACGCCGGGCCGGTCGAGCAGCGGCCCGAGCGCGTCGAGGAGATACCGGACCGACTCTGGGTGCGCGATGGCGTCGCCCGTGCTCACCACCAGGTCCGGGTCGAGGTCGTCGAGTGCGGAGATCCACGACATGAGCCGCTTGCGGCCGGGGGTGAGATGCGAGTCGGAGACGTGCAGGATGCGCAGCGGCTGGGCCCCCGGAGGCAGTACGGGCACCTCGTACTGGCGCAGGGCGAACCAGTTCCGCTCGATGACCGCCGCGTAGCCGACCGCGGCGGCGCTGGCCACGGCGGTGGCCTGGAGCAGCGTTCGCATTCGCACCCACATATGGTGCCATGCCCGCGGGTGTGCCATCGACCACCGGCGGATGGTCGCTTCCTAGGATGGACCTCGTGGCTGAACTCAAGGAACGGCTGCGCGCGGACCTGAACGCCGCTATGCGGGCGCGCGACCAGGTGCGCCTGCGGACCCTGCGGATGGCGCTGACCTCGATCACCAACGAGGAGGTGGCGGGGGCCGCAGCCCGTGACCTGACCGACGACGAGGTCGTGCGGGTGCTCACCCGCGAGGCCAGGAAGCGCAGGGAGGCGGCCGAGGCGTTCGCGGCGGCCGGGCGCGATGACCAGGCGGCCGCCGAGCGCGCTGAGGGCGAGGTCCTGGCCGGCTATCTTCCGGCGCAGCTCAGCGACGACGAACTCGCCGCCCTCGTGGCCGCGGCGATCGCGGAGACCGGAGCCACCGGCCTGCCGGGCATGGGCCTGGTCATGAAGACCGTAACGCCGCGGGTCGCGGGCCGGGCCGACGGCGCGCGGGTCGCCGCCGAAGTCCGCCGCCGCCTGTCAGGCTAGCCAAGCAGGGAGACGCCCGGCTCAGCTCGCCAGCAGGTCAGAACCCGAACCCGGTCGGGGTCGGAAACGGGGTCGGGTCCGTGGTCGGGAACGGGAACGGCGGACCGTTGCCGTTGCCGTTCCCGTTCCCGCGGCCTTTGCCTTTTCCGTTGCCGTTGCTGGGCTGCGGGACAGACTGGCCGTTCCCGAGGCGGAAGAGCGGGCTGTCGAGCGGGACTTGCACGAAGTAGGTGACCGGCCCGAGGTTGGCGTGGTCGAACGTCATGTGCCAGGTGGACGCGGGCGCGTTCGTCCCGAACATCTCACCGGGGCAATCCAGGCCGCCGTACTCCAGCCGGTAGCAGCTGGCCTGCCCGCCCATGGTGTCGTGGACGGTCGGCGAGATCGGGTTGAACACCGAGACGTAGCCCACCAGGCTGGGCGTGTACCCGGCGAAGGCGGCGTAGGGGGTACCGAAGCCGTTCGCCACGTTCGACGTGCCGGTCTTGCCTGCCGCCTGGCGCCCGGAAAGGCCGCCGACGGTCGCCGCCGTGCCGGTGGTCAGGACGCCCTGCAGGATGTAGTTGACCGCGTCGGCCACGGTCGAGGAGAGCACCCGGTGGCAGGTCGCCGACGGGACCGCCAGCCGGGCGCCGCTGTCCGCGACGATCTTGTCGATCGCGACGGGTGCGCAGTAGACGCCTCCGTCCGCGACGGTGGCGTACGCCGCGGCCATCGAGAGCGGGGAGACGTTGATCGAGCCGAGGGTGAACGCCGGGAAGTTGTCTGCGGACGCCAGCCCGCCGTCCCGCTTGAGCAGCGGCGTGCCGTCGGCCCAGGTCATGCCCATGCTGACGGCGGTCTTCACGACGTTGCAGAGGCCGACCCGCTTCTCGAGCTCCGCGTAGAACACGTTGACCGACTGGGTGGTCCCCGTGTAGAGAGTCTGGGTGGACGCGGACTTCGGGCCCTCGGCGTTCGTCACGTTATAGGCGCCCGGGATATAGGCGCCCTGGGGGTTCTTATAGAACCCGGCGGGCCCGCCCTGGCAGTTGGTGTACCCGCGGAGGGTCGTGGTGCCGGGGACGTGCAGGGAGAAACCGAAGGGTACGCCCTGCTTCAGGGCGGTGATCAGCGTGAACAGCTTCGAGGACGATCCCGTCTGGACCCCGGCACTGCCTCCGTACGCGGTGTTCACCGCGTAGTCGATCTCGGTCTGGCCGCGGCCGGTGCCGTACGGGTTGTTCTCGGCGATGGCCCGGATCTGGCCGGTGCCGGGCTGGACCACCGCCTCGGTGTCCGCGTTGTGGCCGGGGTTGTAATAGTTGCTGGTGGCGGGCTCAACGTAGTTCACCGCGTGGTTGGCGGCCCGCTGGTCCTGCGGGTCCAGGGTGGTGTAGATCTGCAGCCCGCCCGTGGACAGCAGCTTGGCCCGGGCCGTGGGGGTGGCCCCGTAGGCCGGATCGTGCAGGAATACCTCTTCCACATATTCGCAGAAGAAGCCGGCCGACCCGACCGAAGCGGACTCGCAGCCGCTCTGCGGGACCGAGACCTTCAGCCCGAGCGGCTGGGCCTCCGCCGCGGCGGCTTGCGCCGCGGTCAGGCCGTTGCCCGTCTGCGCCATGCGGGCCAGCACCGTGTTGCGCCGCAGGAAGGCCTGGCCGGGGTTTTCGATGGGGTTGTACTTAGACGGGTTCTCCACGATCCCGGCCAGCGTGGCAGCCTGGGTCACCGTCAGCTTGGAGACGGTGGTGCCGAAGTAGGTCTCGGCTGCGGCCTCGATCCCGTAGGCGTTGTTGCCGAAGTACGCGTCGTTCAGGTATCCGGCCAGGATGTCCTGCTTGGACTGCTGGTGCTCGGTCGCGACCGCCATCCGCAGCTCGTTCAGCTTGCGGCTCAGCGTCTCGGCGTCCGCCGCCAGCTCGCCCTGTTTGCTGGCCGCCATCTCGGCGGTCAGCAGGAGGACGTTCTTCACGTACTGCTGCGCGATGGTGGAGCCGCCCTGGACCGGCTTGTGCTCGATGTCGTTCATCGCGGCGCGGATGGTGCCGCGCAGGTCGATCGCCCCGTGCTCCCAGTACCTGGAGTCCTCGATGGCCACGATCGAGTTGAGCATGTTCTGGTCGATCTGGCCGTAGCTGACCGGCTGCCGGTCCCAGCCGTAGTACTGGATCACGCTCGCGCTATTGGTGCTGGTGTAGTAGGGCATGTCCACGCCGTATACGTACGCGAGCAGGTTGCCATCGCGGTCCAGGATCTCCGACCGTTGCGGGAGGCCCTGGGCGCTCAGCGACAGCGTGGTGAACTTGCTGGCCTCGTTCCTGACCAGGACCCCGGTCGCCGCGACCAGCGGAACCACCATGGCCGCGGCCAGCACCCCGGCGACGGCCGCAAAGACGATCAGGAGCCCGACCACCCCGGTCCTGCTGAAGAACGTCTCTGTGCGCTGCACGCGACCTAGGGTACGCCGCGTTGCCCGGTAGACCACCCTCCTGCTGCGGAAATCGGATTCTAGGTCGTAACCCGTCGCAGAGCACCTAGCACCTGGGAGTCACCACAGGAACACAACTGGTGCCGGTGAGTAACTACTGGCCCGCTGTATATAGCCCATCAGGACTATTTGGTAAATGGCCATGCCGGGGTCTTGGCAGCACGCCCGGACTTCCGTAAGTTGCTGGATCACGAACAGATAACCGTGGTGGTGCGGCCGCACGCGCCAGCCCGGGATAGCAAACCATCGAGACGGCCGTCGTAGAGCTCGTGCTCGACGATCAAGAGGAGTGGGCACATGTGGATCACTGACTGGACCACACGCGCCGCATGCAAGGGAACAGACCCGGACGAGCTGTTCGTCCAGGGAGCGGCGCAGAATCGCGCCAAGCTGATCTGCCGGGGCTGCCCGGTGCGCACGGAGTGCCTTGCGGATGCGCTCGACAACGGAATCGAATTCGGGGTCTGGGGCGGGATGACCGAGCGGGAACGGCGCGCGCTGCTGCGTCGCAGGCCCGAAGTGGTCTCGTGGCGCGACCTGCTTGAGCGCGCCCGCGACGAATACGAGCGGCAGTCGATCGACGAGCTCGTCGCCAGCTGACCACGCAGCTGCGCACCCGGCCTGGAGCCGGTTAACTCAGGCCGATCATCCAGGTCCGGACCCGCTCATTTCCCTCACGGAGCTCGCCCGGCCAGCGTCGAGCCGATCACGCGGAGCCCGTCGAGGTCGTGCACGTCCTCCGGCTGGGCGCCGACCTCGGCGACCGGAATGGCTGGATGGGCCGACGTGAAGTGCTCGGCGAGCCGTCGCTCTCGCTTCCCGAGGTGCATCCGCTCCGCGTGCATCCGCAGCGCCGCGGCGGCTATCGCGTAGCGCTGCGGGCCCGTCACGGGTTCGCCGTTCGGCCGGTCGCGCATCTCCAGGGTCTCGGCGGCGGCCAGGCTGCGCGCGGCGCTCAGCCGTTCCGCTGGCGAGGTGTGCACCCGGTTGAGGATGAGCCCGGCCAGCGGCATGCGCTCGGCATCGAGGCGCTCGACGAAGTACGACGCCTCCCGCAGCGCGTCCGGTTCCGGCGCGGCGATGACGAGGAACGCGGTTCCCGGGGCCTGCAGGAGCCGGTAGGTCCACTCGGCCCGCTCGCGGAACCCGCCGAACATGGTGTCAAGCGCGGTGACGAACGTCTGCGCGTCCCTGAGCACCTGAGTGCCGAGGATCTTGGTCAGCGTGCCGGTGATCATGGCGAGCCCGGTGTTCAGCACCTTCATGTACGACAACCCGGCCTTCGCCGGGACCGTCAGCACCCGGATCAGCCGGCCGTCGAGAAACCGGCCGAGCCGCTGCGGGGCGTCGAGGAAATCTAGCGCGGACCGGCTCGGCGGGGTGTCGACCACGATGAGATCCCACTCGTCCGCGTGCCTGAGCTGGCCGAGCTTCTCCATGGCCATGTACTCCTGCGTCCCGGCGAAGCTCGACGACAGCGACTGGTAGAACGGGTTAGCCAGGATCTGCGCCGCGCGGTCCGGGTCGGCGTGCGCCTCGACGATCTCGTCGAAGGTCCGCTTCATGTCCAGCATCATCGCGTGCAGGCTGCCGCCGGCCGAGGTATCGACGCCGTCCACCTGACGCGGGGTGTTGTCGAGCGAGGTCAGGCCCATCGACTGGGCCAGGCGCCGGGCCGGGTCGACGGTCAGCACGCAGGTGTGCCTCCCGCGCTCGGCGGCGCGCAGGCCGATCGCCGCCGCGGCCGTGGTCTTGCCGACGCCGCCCGAACCGCAGCAGACGATGATCCTGGTCCGGCGGTCGTCGATGATCCGGTCCATGTCGAGCCTTACCGGGGCCATGGTCACGCCGCCCCCTGCTCCCTGAGCGCGCCAGCCAGCTGGTACAGGCCCGCCAGGTCGATCCCGTCGGGGATCAGCGGCAGCTCGTAGTGCGGGGCGCCCACGGTCAGCAGCTCGTCCCGTTCCCGGTCCTGCAGGGCCACCTGGAGCGCGTGCTCCCTCAGCTCGGTCATGAGGTCAGCGGCGAGCCCGTGATTCTCGCTGATCCCGGCGGCCTTGAGGCCGATGGCGAGTTCCGCGACGTCCAGGGATCCGCTGGCGGCCGCCGCCAGGTCGGCGCTGCTCAGGATGGCCGGGCGGGCCATGTTCACGATGATGCCGCCGGCGCGGATGGCACCGCCGGTGAGCTCGTGCAACTCGGCGATGCCATCCAGGGTCTCCTGCACGGGCATCTCTTCCAGGGTGGTCACAAAGTGCACCGCCGTCTGCGGCGACCTGATTACCTTGGCCACCGTGTCCGCGTGCGTTTTGATGGGGCCCACCTTGGCCAGCGCGGAGACCTCGGTGCTGACGTTGAGGAACCGGCCGATCCGGCCCGTCGGCGGGGCATCCATCACGACGGCGTGGTACACGTGGTCGCCGCCGCGGTGCACCCGCCGCCTGGCCGCCTCGGTGGCCTTCCCCGTCACCAGAACGTCGGACAGGCCGGGAGCGATGGTGGTCGCGAAGTCCATGACGCCGAGCCTGGTCAGCGCCTTTCCCGTGCGGCGCAGGTTGTAGAACATCTCCAGGTAGTCGAGCAGCGCACCCTCCGGGTCGACCGCGAGCGCGTACACGTCGCCGCCTTGCCCGGTCCCCTGCGCGCTCAGGCCGAGCGCGACCTTCCGCTCCTCGTACGGGAGCGGGGGGCAATCGAAGAGCCTGGCGAGGCCCTGCCTGCCCTCGACCTCGATCAGCAGGACCTTGCGGCCCGCCGTGGCCAGGGCGAGCGCCATGGCGGCCGCCACCGTGGTCTTGCCGGTGCCGCCCTTGCCCGTGATCACGTGCAGCCGAACGCCGTCCCAGTCGGTGTCCCTGGTGGTCATGCCGAATAATTCCTCCGGTAGTGCTCTGGTACGGAGGCTATCTCCGCGCGGGCACCTAATGGTTCGATAGCGGTGGCTGGCGCGTGATCCGTTAGTCACTACGCTGGGAGCTAGGAAGAGAGGTGATCCCGGTGGATGCATTGATTGCCGTCATCGTGATCGTGGTCATACTCGCAATAATCGCCGCCACCCGGTCGATCAAGGTGGTGCAGCAGTTCGAGGAGGGCATCGTCTACCGGTTCGGGAAGGTCTCGCCCGAGCCCCTGCCTCCCGGCCTGCACGTCATCGTGCCGATCCGCGACCGGATGCAGAAGGTCAACAAGCAGATCATCGCCATGGCGGTGCCCGCGCAGGAGGGCATCACGCAGGGACAACGTGAGCGTCCGGGTGGACGCGGTGGTGTACTTCCGCGTGGTGGACCCGATCAAGGCCGTGGTGAACGTGCAGAACTACATGTTCGCCGTCTCCCAGCAGGCGCAGACCTCGCTGCGGTCGATCATCGGCCAGTCCGAGATGGACCAGCTGCTGGCCGAGCGCGAAGTGGTTAACCGGGAGCTGCGCAAGGTCATCGACAGGCTGACCGATGAGCCGTGGGGCATCCTCGTCGAGCGGGTCGAGATCAAGGACGTATCGCTGCCCGAGGGCATGAAGCGGTCCATGTCGCGGCAGGCCGAGGCCGAGCGGGAACGCCGCGCCAGGATCATCACGGCCGACGGTGAGTACCAGGCGTCCAAGCGGCTCGCCGCCGCCGCCAGCGTGATGTCGCGCGACCCGGCCGCGCTCCAGCTGCGGCTCCTCCAGACCGTGGTGGAGGTAGCGGGCGAGCGCAACAGCACCCTGGTCATGCCGATCCCGGTCGAGCTGCTCAGGTTCTTCGAGAAGATGGCGCCCGGCCCGCCCGCCCCGCCGCCCGCGCCCCTCGAGGATCTGGATGACCTCGGCGACGCCGAGGTGGCGGCGGCGGAGGCGGCCATCTGCCGGACCCAAGGTGCCCGAGCTCGAGGAGGCACCCATCCCGCCGGTACCCGAAGTGGAGCCCGTCATGGCTCCCGAGCTCCGGGCGGTGGCCCACGAGCTGGCCGATGGGGATGGGGCGTAAGGGTCGGCGGGGGCGGGGCGTAGGGTCGGTCCATGCCAAAGTGGGAGTACGTGACGGTGCCGTTGCTCGTGCACGCGACCAAGCAGATCCTGGACAACTGGGGTGAGGACGGGTGGGAGCTCGTGGCGGTGATCCCCGGACCCAACCCTGAGCAGCTCGTCGCCTACATGAAGCGGGAGAAGCCGTGACCAGCGCGACCGAACGGCTGGCCGCGCTGGGGCTTACCCTGCCGCCGGTGGTGACTCCGCTGGCCGCGTACGTGCCTGCGCTGCGCGTCGGCAGCTTCGTCTACGTCTCCGGGCAGGTGCCGGTCGCGGACGGGAAGCTGCTCGGCGCCGGCAAGGTCGGCGGCACGGTCAGCGCGGCGGAGGCGGCCGGGTTGGCCAGGGCCTGCGCGCTGAACGCGCTCGCCGCCGCGGCGGCAGCGGCCGGCGGGCTCGACGAGATCCGCCGGATCGTGAAGGTCACCGGGTTCGTCGCGAGCGCACCGGGGTTCAACGGCCAGCCGCAGGTGATCAACGGAGCCAGCGAGCTGTTCATCGAGGTGTTCGGCGAGGACGGCAAGCACGCCCGCAGCGCCATCGGGGTGGCCGAGCTGCCGCTCGACGCACCGGTGGAAGTCGAGCTGATCGCCGAAGTCCGCGACTGACCGGCGCCGATGGACGAACACCAGGCGGCGGGGCCGCGGATCGGCGTGCCACGCGGGCTGGCCGAACGCGCGCGTGAGTTCGCCGCGGCGGGCCGGCCGCCCGCGGTTCCCCGCGACGCCGCGACGGTGATCCTGCTGCGCCAGGCCCCCGGCGTGGAAGCGTTCCTGCTGCGGCGGACCGACGCGCTGGAGTTCGCGCCGGGCGCTTGCGTGTTCCCGGGCGGCTCCGTCGACGAACGGGACGGCGACGGGCAGATCGGCTGGGCCGGCCGCTCGCCGGCCGAGTTCGCCGAATGGCTCAACACGTCGGCCGAACGCGCGTGCGCCCTGGTCTGCGCGGCCGTCAGGGAAACGTTCGAGGAGTCCGGCGTGCTGCTCGCCGGGCCGTCGCCGACCGAGCTGGTGCAAGACAGCGCGACGCTGGCGCTCGACAGGCGTTCCCTCCTTGAGGGGTCGTGCTCGCTGGCCGAGCTGCTCGGCCGGCGAGGCCTGGTCCTGCGCGCCGACCTGCTCACGCCGTGGGCCCGCTGGGTCACGCCGGAGTTCTCCCCGCGCCGCTTCGACACCTGGTTCTTCGCCTCGCCGATGCCACCCGGGCAGGTGACGGCGGTGACGGGCGGGGCCGACCATGAGTCGGCGGAGTCGGTCTCGGGATCCTGGGTGAAGCCGTCCGATGCCCTGGAGGCCGCCCGGGCCGGGCAGATCACGCTCCTGCCGCCGACGGCCGTGACCCTGGCCGAGCTCGCGGGGCACCCGGATGTCGCCAGCATCCTGGCCCAGCGCCGGGTGATCACCCCGCTGCTGCCCAGCGTGGTCGTAGAGCATGAGCGGGCGTGGCTGGCCCTGCCCCAGGCCACGAAGTACCCGCTGTGAGCATCGACGGCTACCGGACGCCGCGGGCCACGTGCCTGCTGGCGCCCAATCCCTCGCCGTTGACCCTGGACGGCACGAATACCTGGATCATCGCCGAGCCGGGCTCCTCATCGGTCGTCGTGATCGACCCCGGGCCCGACGACGAGCAGCACCTGCGCCGGGTGCACGCCGAGGCGGTCGCGGGCGACCGGAGGATCGCCAGGATCCTGCTCACGCACGGGCACCTCGATCACTCCGCCGGGGCGGCCCGGCTAGCCGAGCTGAGCGGGGCGCCCATCCAGGCGGCCGATCCAGCAGGCAGGCTGGGCGCCGAGGGCTTCGGCGACGGTGACGTCGTCACGGCGGCCGGCTGCGAGCTGCAGGTCCTCGCGACTCCCGGGCACTCCGCCGATTCCGTCAGCCTGCTGCTGTCCGCGGACGGCGCGCTGTTCACCGGGGATACCGTGCTGGGCCGCGGCACCACGGTCATCGCGCAGGACGGCAACCTCGGCGACTACCTGCAGACGCTCGCGCGCTTGCGGGAGCTGGCCGGGGCCATGGGCCTGCGCCTGCTCCTGCCCGGGCACGGCCCGATGCTCGCCGACCCCGTCGGGACCCTGGACTTCTACCTCGCGCACCGGGCCGAGCGGCTGGACCAGGTCCGGTCGGCCCTGGCCGCGGGCGCCAGGACGCCTGCGGAGATCGTGGCCATGATCTACACCGACGTGGATAGGTCCGTCTGGCCCGCCGCCGAATGGTCAGTCCGGGCCCAACTCGACTATCTCGGTGAGTCTTAGCGGGCGCGCTTGCGCAGGCGCTCGCGTTCTAGGATCAGCACCGAGCGCGCCGAGATCTGCAGCCAGCCGCGGGCCGCGAAGTCAGCGAGCGCCTTGTTGACCGTCTCCCTGGAGGCGCCGACGAGCTGAGCCAGTTCCTCCTGGGTCAGGTCATGATGGACGTGCAGGCCGTCGCTTTCCTGCTCGCCGAACCGGTCCGCCAGGTCGAGCAGGTTCTTGGCCACCCGCCCCGGGACGTCGGTGAAGACGAGGTCGGCCGTCACGTCGTTGGCCCGCCGTAGCCGCCTGGCCAGCGCCCGCAGCATGTGCATGGAGACTTCCGGCCGGTCCCGCAGCCACGGGCGCAGTTCGTCGTGGGCGAGGGCCGCCACGGCGGCGTCGGTGACGGCGCTGGCCGACGCGGTCCGCGGGCGCGGGTCGAACAGCGAGAGTTCGCCGAACATCTCGCCGGGCCCGAGCACGCTCAGCAGGTTCTCCCGGCCGTCGGGGGCCGCCCGGGTGAGCTTGATCTTGCCGTCGAGCACGACGTAGAGCCGGTCGCCATCCTCGCCCTCGAGGAACAGGTGCTCGCCGCGGGACAGCTTGACTTCGGACATCTGCCGCCGCAGCGCACGCGCGCCTTCCTCGTCGAGGCCATCAAAAAGCGGTGCCCGCCTGAGCACTGCGTCGGCGTCCTCCACCGGTCCTCCCTGCTCGCGGTCAGCGACGGTTGCTGGCCGTGCCTTATAAGTGTGGACCATTGTCCGGGGTGCAATGTGCTCGGGATCACATTCCGTGGTCACCGCGCGGCATCCCGACCAATACCACATCCGGGGATTAGCGTAAAGCCTGTCAATCACTCGAAAGCTCGGGAGAGAAACGCGAGGGAACTGGGACCTAGGCACACTGGGGGTGCTGAGGCATTGAGGGATTCAGGGGGACCTCATCGCCTGAGGAGTCGGATTGCGGCCCGGATTCGCGGCCGGAGCAGCCTGCGGGTCGTCATCGCGTGCGGCCTGCTCGCGGTGCTCAGCCTGCCCGTAGTACCGGCCCGGTGGCGGCTGGACAGTAACCCCAATCCGCCGACCCAGGGGCAGATCAGCTCGGCGCAGAACCGGGTCAAGCAGGAGCAGGCGGCCCTTGGGGCCCAGCAGGGCCGGCTTTCCGCGGCCGCCGCGACGCTCGGGCAACTCGAAACCCAGGCTGAGGTGCTGACCGAGCGGTACGACGAGGTCCAGGTCGACGAGCAGCGGGCCGCGGCCGCCTACCGGGTGACCCAGTCCAGGCTGAAGTACGCTCAGCAGGCCAGTAACGCCAGCCAGCGACGCCTGGCCGACCTCGCGGCCGAGGAATTCGAATCCGGGGGCGGGTTCGACTCGATGACGTCCATGCTCGGCGACGCCAACGGCCCGCAGGGCTACCTGAACGAGGTGGGACTCGGCCAGGTCCTGGCCCAGCAGGGAACGGACACCCTGGCAGAAAACCAGGCCAATGACGTGGTGGCCAAGGTATTCCGCAACCAGGCCCGCCACCTGCTAGTGGCCGAGCAGGCCGACCTGCGCGCGGCCCGCGACCTCAAGCTGGCCATCCAGGCCGCCGTGGCCGGGCAGCTCGCATTCGTCCGGGAAAGCCGGGCTAAGCGGAACACCCTGGCCCACGAAGTGGCTACCTCGCAAGCGCACGTGACGGCGCTGCGGGCGGCCAGGCGTGCCGCCCTCGCGGCCGAGGCGGCGGCGGCCGCTGAGCGGGCCGCGGCCGCCGCCCAGCAAGGGCCCAGCCAGGCCCCCTCCTGGGCGCTGGGATCCGGAGCGAGCGCGACCCAGGGCGACATCGCGGCCAACTGGGCGCTCACCCAGCTGGGCAAGCCGTACCTGTGGGGTGGCGCCGGGCCCGATTCCTACGACTGCTCCGGCCTGACCATGGACGCGTGGGCGCGCGCGGGCGTCCAGCTCGCGCACTGGACCGGGTACCAGTGGCTATCTGGCCCGCAGGTGCCCCTGGGCGACCTGCAGCGCGGCGACCTGCTGTTCTACGCCACCAACAACGCGGACCCGGCCACCATCCACCACGTCGGGATCTACATCGGCAACGGGATGATGGTAGACGCCCCGTACACCGGCGCCTTCGTCCGTATCGACAGCATCTACCAGCCCGGCGTCCCGATCGGCGCCATCCGCCCCGCGGGGTGACCCCGGTCCGGGCCTATCCGTCGCCTTTCGCGCGGCGCGCGGCCTGGCCGTGGGCGATGAGCGCGGCCACCTTGGCGAGGAAGTCGTCGGCCGGCATGGGCTTGTGCAGGAATTCCGCGTGCACCGTGCGCTGGGCGGGGATGAGGCCGCGCAGCGCCGCCTGCTCATGCGCGGTCATCACGGCCACGGGCAGCCCGGGCTCGCAGAGATGGACTCGTTCGATCAGCTCGAGCCCGGTCATACCGGGCATCTCCATGTCGGTGATCACCAGGTCCCATGGCTCGGTCTCGACGCAGCGCAGCCCGGTCAGGGGGTCCGTGATATGCCGGAACTCGTAGCCGCCTCGCTTGGCGACCACGTGCGACACCCAGATGCCGAACACCCGGTCGTCGTCGATCAGCAGGATCCGCCCCCGGCTCGCGCCTGGCTCATCGGAACGCATGTTCCCCCCGGCAGACAAACGGCTGCACCAGCAGTCCCGGACACATCTCTATTACCGGCCTCTCAGAATAGCATCCCGTCACCGGCTGACGTTATGCTGCTACTTACCGTTACCAACAGGAGCTCACGGTAGGTGTGATGCTGAGGCAGCAACGAGTCTGGTCGGCGCAGCGGATCTCGGTGGTCGGAATGGTGATCGTCGCGGTGATCGCGGCGGCGGTGGCCGTGACGATCATCTTGTACCAGGTGGCGATCGCCGATGCGGGGCAGGCCCGCGTGGCGGACCTGGATGCCCAGCGCGCGCAGCAGCTCGCGGCCGTCACCGCCGATCAGCGCGTCAGCATGCTCGAGTACCTGACCACGGGCTCGCTGTCCGCGCTGGACAGCGCGCAGGCTCTGGACAGCCAGTTTGACCAGGTGTCGGGCGCGATCACGGAAGGCACCGCAGCGGAGGCGCAGGCCCTGGCGGAAGCGTCGGTCATCCAGGACCGCTACTTCACGGCGTTCCTTGCGGACCGGCGTTTCGTGACCGCGAGCCTGTCCCGCAAGTTCACGGTGATCGAGCAGCTCAACCGGGCCGAGGACGCCATCATCGCGCCGCTGAACACGCTGAGCAGCCTGCGGGCGCGGGACGCGGCCAACTCGGCCGCGGACGCCAGCGCATCGGCCAACCAGGCTCTCGGCA
The DNA here is from genome assembly GCA_963795795.1 of uncultured Actinomycetes bacterium. Classification (GTDB taxonomy): domain Bacteria; phylum Actinomycetota; class Actinomycetes; order Streptosporangiales; family Streptosporangiaceae; genus Palsa-504. Next base: position 29,245 of record CAWCJS010000031.1, read on the forward strand.
TCGGCATCGGCGCCGCCGTGCTGGCCGTCCTGGCCGGGATCGGCTTCGCGTTCTTCATGGTCAGGATGCTGAAGGATCGTGATGAGTTGCTGGTGCGGTTGCGGTCGGCGTCGATGGTGCTGGGTGAGGTGGCGGGTGAGCTGCGGGTGGCGGCGCGGAACGCGGCGGCGGTGACCAGCGAGCAGTCGGCGGCGGTGGCGCAGACGTCGGCGACGATCCAGCAGCTGGCCGCGACGGCCGGGTCGATCGCGGACACGGTGCGCGCGGTGTCGCAGGCGGCCGAGCGGGCCGGCGACACGATGGCCGACATGCAGGAGAAGGTGGAGGCGATCTCGGACCGGGCGCTGTCGCTGGGGGAGCGGACGCAGAAGATCGGCGAGATCCTCGAGCTGATCAACGATATCTCCGGGCAGACGAACCTGCTCGCGCTGAACGCCGCGATCGAGGCGGCCCGGGCCGGGGACTCGGGCCGGGGTTTCGCGGTGGTGGCGGCCGAGGTGCGCAAGCTGGCCGAGCGGTCGATGCGGTCGACGGAGTCGATCAGCGGGATCATCGCGGGGGTCCAGGATGAGACGAACGCGACGATCATGGCGACCGAGCAGGGCATGCGGCAGGCGCGTGAGGTGGGCGAGCTGATGGCGTCGACGACGTCGATGCTGGAGACGTCGATCCTGGCCACCCAGCAGCAGAAGTCGGCCGCGGACCAGGTGGACGCCGCGACGCAGCAGATCCGGGAGGCCGCGGACCAGCTGGCGACCGAGCAGGCGCAGTGGGCGGCTACCTCCGAGCGGCTGGAAAAGCTCGTCGATGAGATCGAGACCGCCCTGCGCGAAGGCGCCGGTGAACTCGCCCATGAGCACTTACGCCCAGCTCAGACTCGCTGCGGAGGCGTACGCCGTGCCTATCGATAACGTCGTGGAGATCGCGAGCCTCGGCGATCTGACGGCCGTCCCCGGGGCGCGTCAAGAGATCCTCGGCGTGCGGAACCTACGCGGCCAGATCCTGCCCGTCATCGACCTCGCGCAGCTGCTCGGCCTGAACCCGATGACACCGCCGAGACAACTGCTCGTGGCCGAGTCCGGAAGCATCACGGCAGGCTTCGCGATCGATGAAGTGTGCCACGTAGGAGAACTCCCCGACCCCAGCGAGGGCGCTGAGTCGGACTTCCTGATCGGGACCATGATCCATGACGGCGAGCTGCTCGCGGTCATCGACGTTCCCCGCATATTCAACTCCCTGCAACCGGCGGAGGTCTGATGCTGAGGCAGCAACGAGTCTGGTCGGGGCAGCGGATCTTGGTGGTCGGGGTCGTGATCGTGGCCGTGATCGCGGCGGCGATGGCCGTGACGATCATCTTGTACCAGGTGGCGATCGCCGATGCGGGGGCGGCTCGCGCGGGGGATCTGGCTGCCCAGCGGGTGCAGCAGCTCGCCGCGGTCACTGCCAGGCAGCGCATCTGCATGATCGAGTACCTCACCACTGGGTCCGCGAGGGCGCTGAGCCGCGCGGAGGCCCTGGATGCGCAGTACGACCAGGTGTCCGGGATGGTGACGAAGGGCAGCCCGGCGGAGGCGCAGGCTCTGTCGGACGCGCTGGGAATCCAGGACGGCTACTTCGCGGCGTTCCTGGATGACCGCACCTTCGTGACCGCGAGCCTGTCCCGCAAGATCACGGTGATCGAGCAGCTCAACCAGGCCGAGGACACCATCAACGCGCCGCTGGACACCTTGGTCACCCTCGAGTCGCAGAACGCGGTCGCCTCGACCGCGGCCGCCAGCTCCTCGGCCGGCCAGGCCCTGGTCGTCGGCATCGCCGCCGCCGCGCTGGCCGTGCTGGCCGGGATCGGGTTCGCGCTCTTCGTCATCTGGGTGGTGCGTCGTGCTCGCCGGCGGGAAGCGAACCTGACCGAGACGCTGGAGCGCCTGAGCGATCGTGATGAGTTGCTGGTGCGGTTGCGGTCGGCGTCGATGGTGCTGGGTGAGGTGGCGGGTGAGCTGCGGGTGGCGGCGCGGAACGCGGCGGCGGTGACCAGCGAGCAGTCGGCGGCGGTGGCGCAGACGTCGGCGACGATCCAGCAGCTGGCCGCGACGGCCGGGTCGATCGCGGACACGGTGCGCGCGGTGTCGCAGGCGGCCGAGCGGGCCGGCGACACGATGGCCGACATGCAGGAGAAGGTGGAGGCGATCTCGGACCGGGCGCTGTCGCTGGGGGAGCGGACGCAGAAGATCGGCGAGATCCTCGAGCTGATCAACGATATCTCCGGGCAGACGAACCTGCTCGCGCTGAACGCCGCGATCGAGGCGGCCCGGGCCGGGGACTCGGGCCGGGGTTTCGCGGTGGTGGCGGCCGAGGTGCGCAAGCTGGCCGAGCGGTCGATGCGGTCGACGGAGTCGATCAGCGGGATCATCGCGGGGGTCCAGGATGAGACGAACGCGACGATCATGGCGACCGAGCAGGGCATGCGGCAGGCGCGTGAGGTGGGCGAGCTGATGGCGTCGACGACGTCGATGCTGGAGACGTCGATCCTGGCCACCCAGCAGCAGAAGTCGGCCGCGGACCAGGTGGACGCCGCGACGCAGCAGATCCGGGAGGCCGCGGACCAGCTGGCGACCGAGCAGGCGCAGTGGGCGGCTACCTCCGAGCGGCTGGAAAAGCTCGTCGATGAGATCGAGACCGCCCTGCGCGAAGGCGCCGGTGAACTCGCCCATGAGGACCTTGACCCGGCCCCCGCCGGCCACCGGGCGGCCTGATGAGTGAACCCGACGCCGAGCTCGTTGAGGCCTTCCACGAAGAGGTAGGCCGTCGGCTCGACGAGATGGAAGCGGCCCTGCTGGCGATCGAAGCGGGTAACCAGGGGCCCGGGACGGTCGACTTGCTGTTCCGCAACGTCCACACGATCAAGGGAACGGCCGGGATGTTCGGCCTCGATGACGTCACAGCGGTCGCGCACACGGTCGAGGACATCCTGGCCATCGTCCGCGACCGCGGCACGTTCTCGCCGGACCTGCTCGATCCCCTCCTGCACGCCATCAGCGTGGTGCGCGCCCGCGTCAACGGAGGCGACGTGCCCGTCGGCGCGCTGCTCGCAGAGCTGAACGCGGCGCTGGCGAGCCTTTCCGGGGCCGGATCGGCCGAGGAGGCCATCCCGGTCGTGGTCAGCCCCAGGATCCCGGTGGAGCCCGTCGGCGAGCCCGCCGCGGCCGGGGGAATTGGGTCCGGCCCGGTCCCGGAACAGCGGTCGGTGCGGGTCGCGCCGGCCAAGATCGATCACCTGCTCGACGTCATCGGCGAGGCCATCCAGGACGGGCGCAGGCTAGCGCACGCCCTGGGCGCCGAGGCGGACCTGCCGGAGGGACTCGTCGATGCCCTCGGCGCCAGCGCCCGCACGCTCGACGAGCTGAAGGACACCGCGATCAAGATGCGAACGCTCCCGCTGGCGGCGATCGCCGGACCGCTGCCACGGGCAGTCCGCGACATGGCGCGGGCGACGGGCAAGGAAGTCGAGTTCACGGTGTCGGGCGGGGACACCGAACTGGACCGGGTGATCCTGGAGAGCCTTGCGGAACCACTCACGCACCTGCTGCGCAACGCCGTGGCGCACGGCATCGAGCCGCCGGGTGATCGGGCGCAGGCGGGCAAGCCCGTGCGCGGCCGCGTCGAGCTGCGGGCCATGCCGCGCGGCGCCCTAGTCGAGATCATCGTCGCGGACGACGGCCGGGGCATCTCGCAGGAGGTGGCGGACCGGGCGCAGCGCGAGGGGTCGCTCACCGACGTGCTCGCGCAGGCGGGCTACTCGACCGCCGAAGAGGTAACCGAGCTCGCCGGCCGCGGCGTCGGCCTCGACGCGGTCAAGAACTACGCGCTCTCGCTCGGCGGCACCTTCGAGATCCGCAGCCAGCCCGGTCAGGGCATGCAAGTCATCCTGCTCCTCCCGCTCGCGCTGGCCCTGCTTGACGTGCTCCTGTTCGAACGCGGCGGAGCGGTGTTCGGGGTGCCGCTCGCCTCCGTGGAAGAAGTGGTCGGCGTGAGCCAGACCGCCACGATCCAGGGTCATGTGTCGCTGAACGTGCGCGGGCGGCCGCTGCCAGTCGTCGATGTCGCGGTCCTGCTCGGCGCGCAGGCGCCGCCCCTGAGCAGCCGGCCGCACGCCCTCGTCATCGCCGTCCCGGGTCGGCGCGTCGGCGTGGTCTGCGACGCGCTGCTCGGTGAGGAGGAGGTGGTGGTTAAGCCGCTCGGGCAGCTCCTGGCCGGCGTGGGGGGCTACCTGGGCGCGGCCATCCTCGGGGACGGGCGGGTGGCGCTGTTGGCCGAGCCGTCGGCGCTCGCCCGGGGCAGGCCCGACCACGTGGTCCGGCCCGCCGCGACCCGGCCGGCGGAGGTTCCGAGGATCCTCGTCGTGGAGGACTCCTTCACGGTCAGGGAACTTCAGCGCAGCATCCTGGAGACGGCCGGGTATCAAGTCGTGACGGCGCGTGACGGAGCCGAGGCGCTGCGGGTCTTCGGGCGTGATCCCCTGATCGCGCTGGTCATCACCGACCTGGAGATGCCCGAGCTCGACGGGCTCGAACTGACCCGGGCCATCCGGGCGGACCCGGCCCGCGGGTCGCTGCCGGTCGTCATCGTCACCTCGCACGGATCGGAGGAGGACCAGCGCAAGGGAATCGCGGCCGGAGCCGACGCGTACATGGCGAAACGGAACTTCGACCAGCAGGCCCTGCTCGCCACCGTCGAACGACTCGTCGGCCGGTGATGGCGGATGCCCCGCATGCTGATCTGCGATGGTTCCCACAGCTACGCGGCCAGGCTCCGGCGCGTGCTCGAGCACGACGGTGACATCACCGTCGCCGCCGTCTGCGCCACCGCGGAGGAGGCGATCGCGGCGCTGCCGCGCGTCCAGCCGGACGTGGTGACGATGGACGTCGAGCTGCCCGGCATGGACGGCCTGGCCGCGATCGAGGAGATCATGAGCCGGCGGCCGCTGCCGATCCTGGTCATCTCCGTCGACGCCGGCAACTCGAGCAGGAAGGCGGCCGCGGCGCTGGCCGCCGGAGCGCTGGAGCGCGATCAGCAAGGACGACCTCGACCTGGACGATCCGGGCGGGGCCGCCGCGGCCGCGTTCCGGAACCGGGCCCGGCTGCTCAGCCACGCGCAGGTCATCCGCCATCCCGCGGGCCCGGCTCAGGAAGACGCCGGTGCCGCAGCGCCTGGGGCGCCGCGCCTCGGTGATCGGCATGTGCGGATCAACCGGCGGGCCCTACGTCCTGGCCCGGCTGCTCGGGGACCTCCCCGCCGAATTCCCGATTCCGATCCTCGTGGTCCAGCACATCTCCGCGGGCTTTACCGAGGGGCTCGTCCACTGGCTGGACCAGTCCGTGCCCCTCCCGGTCCGGATCGCCGCGGACGGGGCGCCCGTGGGCCCGGGAGCCTGGATCGCGCCCGAGGGCGCGCACCTGAAGCTGGCCCCGGCCGGGCGGCTGCGCCTGGACGCACGCACCGTGGTCGGGCTCCACCGCCCCTCCGGTGACGTGCTCTTCGAGAGCATCGCCGAGGTGACGGCGGACAAGGGCGTGGCCATCGTGCTCAGCGGGATGGGCAGTGACGGCGCCCGCGGCGCGGGCGCCGTCCGCCGCAGCGGCGGGCTGGCGATCGCGCAGGACCAGGAGTCGTCCGCGGTCTTCGGGATGCCGAAGGCCGCGATCGACTGCGGCGTCGACCGCGTGCTTTCTCCCAGTGAGATCGCGGCCTGCCTCATCGGCCTGCGCTACGAGCCGGTGGCACGGACCTAGCCATGTCGATCGCCGCAGTAGCGGAGCTCGTCCGCAGGGAAACGGGGATCGCGCACACGGTGGCCAACGAGACCGCGGTGCGGGCCGCGCTGCGCCGCGCCGCGCCGGACCTTGAGCCGGGCGAGTTCATCCGCGCCGCGTCGGATCCGGTGCACGGGCGGGGCCTGGTGGAACGGCTCATCGACGAGGTCACCGTCCAGGAGACGACCTTCGCCCGCGACCGCGACCAGCTCGATACCATCCCCTGGCACGGCCTGCTGCGCAGCGCCCGCGCGGCGGGCTCGGACGTCATCCGCGTGTGGAGCGCGGGCTGCGCGACCGGGGAGGAGCCCTACACGCTGGCCCTGCTGGCGGCCGAGGCCTTCGCCCCGGCGCCGCCTCCGGTCGACGTGCTGGGCACCGACATCTCGGGCGGCGCCGTCGCCGCCGCCACCGAGGGCCGGTACCGCGAGCGCGCCATCCGGGCGCTGGACGCCCCGCTGCGCCGGCGGTACCTGGACCACCAGGGTGACGGCACCTACCTGGTGAAGCCAGCGCCTGCGCGGGCTGGTCCGGTTCCGCCGGCACAACCTCGTGCGCGACGCGGTACCACCGTCCGGCGAGGTTGGCTTCGACATCATCACCTGCCGGAACGTCCTGATCTACTTCGAGGCGCCGGTCGCCGAGCGCGTGCTCGAACGGCTGGACACCTCGTTGCGGCCCGACGGCAAGCTGCTGCTCGGCGTGGCGGACGCGCTGCGGCGTCCCTTCCAGGTCGCGACCCCGGAGAGGTCGGCGAGCCGCTCGCGGGCCGCGCAGCCCGGCGGGCGCAACCCGGTCCCCCGGCCGCGAACCCCGCCGCGCGAGCCCCGCGGTCGGCGGCTCGCGGCGGCGCTGGCCGCCGCGGGTAAGGGCCACCGGGACACTGCGCTCGCCGAGGTGCAGTCGCTGCTGGCGCTCAACCCGCTCGACGCCGACGCGCACTTCGTCCACGGGCTGGTGGTCCTCAAGGCCGGCGAGCCGGCGCGGGCGGTCGCCGCCTTCCGCCGCGCCCTGTACACCGATCCCACGTTCGCCCTCGCGGCGTTCACGCTCGGCTGCGCGCACGACGCCCTCGGCGATCAGGCGGCCGCCCGGCGCGCCTACGAACAGGCCCTGCGTACGCTGGACCCGGCCGACACCCGGCACGAGCTCTTGCTCCAGCAGATCGACGTCGGGGACATCGCCGCGGCGTGCCAGACCCGGCTCAACTGGCGCAAGGGACCGTAAGGGGAACCAGGGCTACGTACCGTCGAGGGTCTCGATCTGGCTCAGGGCCTGCCCGTAGGCCTGGGAGATCAGCTTGATCACGTTGCCGTGCGAGCCGAGCGGCGCGGCGCACTTAGCGCCCACGGCGGTCGCGGCCTCCTCGACGGCCGCCGGGTCGGCTTCGGGGCCGATCAGGCAGGGGGCCAGGGCGATCCGGCTGACGCCCATCGCCTCCAGGCGCGCGGCGGCCTCCTCGACGGTGGGCCTGGCGTCCAGCGAGGCGGCGAGGACCGGCAGGGCCAGCCGGGCCGCGAGCAGGACCGCGGTGATGCCGGCGGTGCTGACCGCCTCCTCACCGCCCACGGTGACCAGGACGATGCCGTCGGCGGAGGTGGTGATGCTGAACATGCGCACGCGGTCGGCGCGCGCCAGCCCGGCGTCCGCGAGCCGGTGGTGCAGCGCCTCGGCCAGCAGCGCGTTGGTGTTGAACACCTCGCCGATGCGACGCGTTGGCCCCGGTGGCCGCGATCGCCTCCCGCAGGGCGCGGAACGACGCCGGATGCGGGGTCACCAGCTGGGGCACCACGACGGCGGACGGCGCCCCGGCCGGCCGCCTGGCCGCGGCGTCCGCGAGGACCGCCCGGATCCCGGCCGGATCGCTACGGCCGCCGTGGTCGATCCGCGCGGTCCGCACGTCAAGGGCGGGGTTGTCGACGCGGAGCACGGTCGCGATCTCCGCCGTCGGGCCAGTCAGGCCGTCGTCGCCGACGCTCGGCACGGCGAGCACGAGAGCCGGCGCTCCCTCGGGCAGGCTGGCGGGCACCGGCCGGCGGTGGCGGCCGCCGGGCTGGACGAGCCGGGCCTGCGGCCGGCGAACCGGGAACTCGTAGTCAGGCTCCGGCACAGGCCCCAGCTGCGCCATAGGCCCCTGCTGGGCCGACAGGTCCGCTCCCGGCCGGCGCGCGGGCAGGGCCGCCGAGGAGTCGCGAACATCGGTCACACAAGCGAAGCGTAGTCGCGAGTGATCAACAATATGTGAAAACCGACGAAATTCGGACATCCGACCAGTAGTGGCATGCGCGGTCATTTCCGTCCCAGGCGCGGTAACGGTCCCCGGCCGCCGGGCCCTCGCCACCCTTGTTACTAGCGAGTAGCATAGAGGCGAGGCCCCGGGGAACGGGCAGAAACCGGCGAGACGGCGGAGCAGCGGATGAGCCACTACAAGTCCCACCTGCGCGACATCGAGTTCAATCTGTTCGAGGTGCTGCGCCGCCAGGACCTGCTGGGCCAGGCCCCGTACCCCGACCTGGACGAGGAAACCGCCCGGGGCATCCTCGCCGAGGTGGAGCGGATGGCCGTCGGCCCGCTAGCCGAGTCCTTCGCCGACGCGGACCGCAATCCGCCGGTGTTCGACCCGCAGACCAGCTCGGTCCGCATTCCGGAGTCGCTGCGCAAGTCGTACCGCGCCTTCATGGACGCCGAGTGGTACCGCGTTTCGCTGCCCGCCGAGCTGGGCGGGTCCGCGGCCCCGCCGACGCTCGGCTGGGCCGTCGCCGAGCTGGTCCTCGGCTCCAACCCCGCGGTCTGGATGTACGCGAGCGGGCACACGATGGCCCGCGTCCTGTGGGAGGAGGGCACGCCGGAGCAGCAGCGGTTCGCCCAGGAGGCCATCGACCGCGAGTGGGGCGGCACCATGGTGCTCACCGAACCCGACGCGGGCTCCGACGTCGGCGCGGGCCGCACCCGGGCGATCGAGCAGCCGGACGGCACCTGGCATATCGAGGGCGTCAAGCGGTTCATCACCAGCGCCGAGCACGACCTGGCGGAGAACATCTTCCACCTGGTCCTGGCCCGGCCCGAGGGCCACGGCCCCGGTACCAAGGGCCTGTCGATGTTCCTGGTCCCGAAGTACCTGGTCGGCGAGGACGGGACGCTCGGCGAGCGGAACGGCGTATACGTGACCACGGTCGAGCACAAGATGGGCCTGAAGGCCTCGACCACCTGCGAGCTGACGTTCGGCGCGGACCGCCCGGCGGTCGGCACGCTGGTCGGCGGCGTGCACGACGGCATCAGGCAGATGTTCCGGGTCATCGAGAACGCCCGGATGCTGGTCGGGACCAAGGCGATCGCCACCTTGTCCACCGGGTACCTGAACGCGCTGGACTTCGCCAGGAGCCGGGTCCAGGGAGCCGACCTGACCAAGCTGACCGACAAGGCCGCGCCGCGGGTCACGATCGTGCACCACCCCGACGTCCGCCGCATGCTGATGCTGCAGAAGGCGTACGCGGAGGGCATGCGCGCGCTCGTGCTCTACACGGCCTCCATCCAGGACGCGATCGGTGTCGCGGCCGCGCAGGGCCGTACCGACGAGGCCTTGGCCGGGCTGAACGACCTGCTCCTGCCGATCGTCAAGGGCGTCGGGTCCGAGCGTTCGTACGAGATGCTCACCCTGTCCCTGCAGACCCTCGGCGGATCCGGGTTCCTCCAGGACTACCCGATCGAGCAGTACATCAGGGACGCGAAGATCGACAGCCTGTACGAGGGCACGACCGGGATCCAGAGCATGGACCTGTTCTTCCGCAAGATCATCAGGGACCGCGGCCGGGCGCTCGGCACGCTCCTCTCCGCGATCAGGGAGTTCGCCGCCGCGGACGGGGGCAACGGCAGGCTCAAGACCGAACGGGCGGCGCTGGCCGAAGCGGCCGCGCAGGTCGAGGCCATCGCGGGGGTGATGACCGGCTACCTGATGGCGTCGGCGGACGCCCCTGCCGAGGTCTACAAGGTGGGCCTGAACACCACCCGCCTGCTGATGGCGCTCGGCGACCTGATCATCGGGTGGCTGCTGCTGACTCACGCGGAGGTCGCCCAGCGCAGGCTGGACGAGTTGGCCCCGGACGCCGCGGATCGCGACTTCTACGCGGGCAAGCTGGCCGCGGCCAGGTTCTTCACGGCCACCGTGCTGCCCAGGCTGGCCGCCGAGCGGAAGATCGCCGAGGAAACCACCCTGGACCTGATGGACCTGTCCGAGGCCGCCTTCTAGCGCCGGCGGCCCGCCTCAGAGCTCGTACTGGACCGCGAAGCGCTGCGCGACGATCGGTGAGGTGAACTGGGCCACGATCGCCCGGTGCTCCGGGTGGTCGCGGTAGGCCAGGTACCCGTCGACGTCGTCGAAGTCGGCCGCCACGGCGAAGTCGAAGTTGCCCGGGTTGATGCCGAGGTCGGGTCCGAGGTGGAACGCGCGCAGCGAGGGCACGAGCGCGGGCAGCTTGCCCAGTTCGTCCGCAGCGCGCTGCCTCTGCTCCGGCGTGGCTTCCTCCGTCCACCGGAACAGCACCACGTGCCTGATCATGATCAGGTCCAGGCCAGCATCCGGACCGGGTCCTCGAGCATCGCGCCCACGTCGCGCAGGAAGGCCGAGCCGAGTTCCCCGTCGACGATGCGGTGGTCGAAGGACAGGGACAAGGTACAGGCCTTACGCACCGCGAGCTCTCCGTCCACCACCCATGGCGCGTCCCTGACCTGGCCGAACGCCAGGATGGCGGCCTCGCCGGGGGTAAGGATGGGAGTGCCGGCGTCGACCCCGAACACCCCGACGTTGGTGATCGTGATGGTGCCGCCCGCCAGGTCGGCGGGCGTGGCCTTGCCCGCCCGGGCCGTCTCGGTCAGGTCCTGCAGGGCCCGGGCCAGCTCAGGGAGCGAGAGCTCGCCCGCGTGCTTGACGTTCGGGACGAGCAGGCCGCGCTCGGCCGCGACGGCGATGCCGAGGTTCACGTAGTGCTTGACCACGATCTCCTGCGCGCCGTCGTCCCAGGACGAGTTGATCAGCGGGTGCCTGCGCACCGCGACGAGCAGCGCCCGCGCGACGAACAGCAGGGGCGATACCCGGACCTCGGCGTATTCGGGCAGGTCCCGGACGCGCCGCGCGGCCGCCATCGTCTCCGTCACGTCCACCTGGAGGAACTCGGTGACGTGCGGCGCGGTGAACGCGCTCGACACCATGGCCGCCGCCATGTGCTTGCGCACGCCGCGCACGGGGATGCGTTCTTCACTGGCCAGGAGGGGCGCCCTGTACCCGTTATCGGGGGATATTTCTGCCGAACGAGCGGTGGTTTCACCGGCCGCGCGGTTTACGTCATCCCGCGTGATGGAGCCGCCGGGTCCGGTGCCCGCCAGGCCCGCGAGGCTGATCCCGAGGTCCTTGGCCAGCCTGCGGACGGGCGGCTTGGCCAGCGCCCGGACCGTGGCCGCCTCGGCGGGTACTGGCCCGGTGGGCACCTCGGCTGTCTCCGGCCGCGTCGCGGCAGCGGCGACGGCTGGCGGTGCCTTCCGCGCCCGGCGGGTGGTGGCGGAGGCCTTGACGCCGTACCCGACCAGGACGGCCTGGCGCTCGGGCGGGCCCGTCTCGGCCACGGCCGGCTCCGGAGCGGGCGGAGCAGGCTGCGCGGGAGGGGAACTAGACGCTCGTTCGGGAGAGATGTCTACCACGATGATCGGGACGCCCACGTCGACGGTCTGGCCCTCCTCGGCCAGCAGCTGGGCCACGGTCCCGTCCCAGGGCGAAGGCAGCTCGACGACGGCCTTGGCGGTCTCGATCTCCACGATGATCTGGTTAACCTCGACCTGGTCTCCCGGCTTGACGTGCCACGCGACGATGTCGGCCTCGGTCAGGCCCTCGCCCACGTCAGGGAGCTTGAACTCCTTGAGCTCGGTCATGATCGCCTTTCAAGTCCTCAGTAACCGAACGTGCGGTCTACGGTGTCCAGGACCCGGTCCAGGTCGGGGAGGTAGTAGTCCTCCAGCCGGGACGGCGGGTAAGGGGTGGCGAAGCCGCCGACGCGCAGGACCGGCGCCTCCAGCTCGTAGAAGCACCGCTCGGTGATCCGGGCGGCGATCTCGGCCCCGAGGCCCCCGTAGACCGAGGCCTCGTGCGCGATCACGCAGCGGCCGGTCCGGCGGACCGAGGCGCAGATGGTGTCCTCATCGAGCGGGGACAGCGAGCGCACGTCGATCACCTCGATGCTGCGGCCGTCCTCGCGGGCCGCAAGGGCCGACTCCAGGCAGGTCCGCACCATCGGGCCGTAGCAGAGCAGGGTCACGTCGGTGCCCTCGAGCGCGATCTTGGCCCGGTCGAACGGCAGCGCGCCCGCCAGGTCCGCCGCGACGTCGACCTCGCCCTTGTCCCAGTAGCGCCGCTTCGGCTCGAAGAAGATCACCGGGTCGTCGGAGCTGATCGACTGCTGGATCATGGTGAAGGCGTCGGCCGGATCCCCGCAGGCCACCACGCGGAGGCCGGCGGTATGCGCGAACACCGCCTCCGGTGACTCGCTGTGGTGCTCGACCGCGCCGATGCCGCCGCCGCACGGGATGCGGATGGTCACCGGCAGGGCGACGTTCCCGCGGGACCGGTACCGCATCTTGGCCAGCTGGCTGATGATCTGGTCGACCGCAGGGTAGACGAATCCGTCGAACTGGATCTCGCAGACCGGCCGGTACCCGCGCAGCGCCAGGCCGATCGCGGTGCCGACGATGCCCGACTCGGCCAGCGGCGTGTCGATCACCCGGTCTTCGCCGAAGTCCTTCTGCAGTCCGTCGGTGACGCGGAAGACGCCGCCGAGCTTACCGACGTCCTCGCCCATGATAAGGACCTTGGGGTCGTCCTCCATGGCTCGGCGCAGCCCCGCGTTGATCGCCTTGGACAGCGTGAGGGTGGTCATCATCGCTCACCCCCGTCGCCAGCGCCTTCGAAGGTCTCCAGGTACGCGGCGTACTGCTCGCGTTCGGCCCGCAGGATCGCGGTGGGCTCGTCGTACACGTGGTCAAAGATGGCCAGCGGCGGCGGGTCGGGCATCGTCCGGCACGCCTCGCGCAGCTCGGCGCCGACCTTTTTGGCCTCCGCGTCCAGGTCGGCGAAGAACTCGGGCCCGGCCTGGCCGGTGCGGACCAGGTAGGCCCTGACCCGCTCGATGGGATCCTTGAGCTTCCACAACTCAAGCTCGCTGGCCAGCCGGTACCTGGTCGGGTCGTCGGTGGTGGTGTGCGCGCCCATCCGGTAGGTGACCGCCTCGATGAGGGTCGGGCCCTGGCCTTCCCGCGCGGCCTGCAGGGCCTTCTTGGTCACCGCGTAGCAGGCCAGCACGTCGTTGCCGTCGACGCGCAGGCCGGGGAAGCCGAAGCCCCTGGCCCGCTGGTAGAGCGGGATGCGGCTCTGCTTCTCCAGCGGCTCGGAGATCGCCCACTGGTTGTTCTGGCAGAAGTACACGATCGGCGCGTTGAACACCGACCCCCATATGAACGCCTCGTTGACGTCACCCTGGCTGGTCGCGCCGTCGCCGAAGTAGACGATGACCGCCTCGCCCGCGCCGTCGCCGCCGACGGCGCCATCGCGCTGGATCCCCATCGCGTACCCGGTGGCGTGCAGGGTCTGGGCCCCGATCACGATCGTGTACAGGTGGAACTTGTAGTCCTTAGGGTCCCAGCCACCGTGGCTGACGCCGCGGTAGAGCTCGAGCAGCTTCACCGGGTCGATGCCGCGGCACCAGGCCACGCCGTGCTCGCGGTACGTGGGGAACGCCATGTCATCCGGGCCCAGCGCGCGGCCCGAGCCGATCTGCGCGGCCTCCTGCCCGAGCAGGGAGGCCCAGATGCCAAGCTCGCCCTGGCGCTGCAGCGAGATCGCCTCGGTATCGATCCGCCGGACCAGGACCAGATCCCGGTACATCGCCCGGATGTCCTCGGCGGTGAGATCGAGCGGGTAGTCGGGATGCTCGATCCGCTCGCCCTCGGGCGTGAGAAGCTGGATGAGCCCATCGGGTGCTTCGGTTGGTGCGGTGGTGGTCGCACCGCCGGGTTCGACGGTCACGTGCCACTCCTTTCCGAGCCGGAACTGGGATCACCAGGTCCGGCCAGACTGGTTAAGATTCCCGGACACATCTGTCCGCCGGGCGGTGGCGTACGCTGCGGCGGACGCTCCTCAGCAGACGATATATGCCCTGATTGGCCAGGAGGATACGTGGCCCGGATCATCGTGGAAGTCATGCTCAAGCCGGAGATCCACGATCCGCAAGGGGAGGCCATCGCCGGCGCCTGCCACCGCCTGGGTTTCGGGCAGGTGACCGGGGTCAGGCAGGGCAAGAGGTTCGAGGTGGAGATCGACGGCCCCGCGGACGAGGGCGCTGTGACGGCTCTCACACAGCTGGCCGGGGACCTGCTGTCGAACCCGGTTATCGAGGAATTCACCGTGCACGTGCACTAGCGATGGGTTTCAGCCCTGTCTACGGGGAATCACTCGAACCGTGAGGGTTCTTGGCAAGAGGGTGAAATCAGCTCCTGACGTGAAGTTCTGCCTGGTGTTCCGCACCGAGGCGGTGAGCGTGCCGGTGATGCGCCGGGTGCTCGGGGACACGCTGCGCGGGCTCGGCGTGGATGAGGAATCCGTGTACGATCTCCTGCTCGCGGCCACCGAGGCGTGCACCAACGTGCTCATGCACGGCGGGCGGCACGTCCGGGGGTACACCGTGGTGATCAGCGTCGGCGCGGTGCGCTGCGAGGTTCAGGTGGCGGGCGAGGTCGCGGGCGCCGTGCTGCAGGAGACGGGGCGGCGGCTCGGGACGGGGCAGAAGCGGCCAGCCGGGGTGGCGCTTCCGGCCGCGACGGACGGGACGAGGGGCCAGACGGGGATTTCGCAGCTGGCTGAATCGGGGAGGGGGCTGGCCGTCATGCGGGCGTGCGTCGACACCGTGACCCTGGACAACAGCCCCGAGCGCGGCACGGTCGTGACCATGAGCAAGCACATCAGGTGGTCACGCGACGCGCCGCTGCGGCACTTCAGGGCGGCCAGCTAACCCGTCCGCGGCCAGCCTGGCTCCGGTAGGCTGCCTGCGTGCGAATAGGGGTCATCACGTTCCCCGGGTCGCTCGATGATCGTGACGCGGCGCGAGCTGTCCGGCTCGCCGGGGCCGAGCCCGTCCCGCTGTGGCACGCCGACCGCGACCTGCGCCGCGTGGACGCGGTGATCCTGCCCGGCGGGTTCTCCTACGGCGACTACCTGCGGTGCGGCGCGATCGCCAGGTTCGCCCCGGTGATGAGCGAGCTGGTCCCGGCGGCGGGGTCGGGCCTGCCGGTGCTCGGCATCTGCAACGGGTTCCAGATCCTGTGCGAGGCGCACCTCCTGCCCGGCGCGCTGACCCGCAACGCCGGCCTGCGGTTCGTCACGCGGGACGTGCGGCTGCGTGTGGAGAACACGGGGACGGCGTGGACGCGTTCCTACCAGCCGGGGGCCCGGATCACGGTGCCGCTGAAGAGCGGCGAGGGAGCCTACGTGGCCGACGCCGCCACGCTGGCGGGGCTCGAGGCCGGCGGACAGGTCGTCCTGCGGTACGACGGCGGCAACCCCAACGGATCGGCGGGCGACATCGCCGGGGTGTGCAACGCGGAGGGCAACGTGGTCGGCGTCATGCCGCACCCCGAGCACGCGGTCGGCGAGCTGACCGGGCCTTCGGCCGACGGGCTCGGGTTCTTCGCCTCGGTGCTCCGCTGATGCGGGCCGACACGGTGGCGCAGGCGGAGGCCTCGCCAGCCGCGCTGCAGCCTTTTGCCGAGCTCGGGCTGACCGAGGCCGAGTACGCCAGGATCGCCGGGATTCTCGGGCGCCGCCCCACCAGCGCCGAGCTGGCGCTGTACTCGGTCATGTGGAGCGAACACTGCTCGTACAAGTCCTCCAAGGTGCACCTGAGGCAGTTCGCGGCGAAGGCGCCGCCGTCGGCGGCGCTGCTCGCGGGCATCGGTCACAACGCGGGCGTGGTCGACATCGGCCAGGGCTACGCGGTCACGTTCAAGATCGAGTCCCATAACCACCCGTCCTACGTGGAGCCCTTCCAGGGCGCGGCGACCGGCGTCGGCGGGATCGTCCGCGACATCCTCGCCATGGGCGCGCGCCCGGTGGCGGTGATGGACGCGCTCAGGTTCGGCCCCGCCGCCGCGCCCGACACGGCCCGGGTGCTGCCGGGGGTCGTCGGCGGCATTTCCTTCTACGGGAACTGCCTCGGCCTGCCCAACATCGGCGGCGAGCTGGACTTCGACCCGTGCTATGCGGGAAACCCGCTGGTCAACGCGCTGTGCGTGGGCGTGATGCGACATGAAGACCTGCAGGTCGCGGCGGCTGACGGGCCGGGAAACGCGGTGATCCTGTTCGGGTCGTCCACCGGTCCCGACGGCGTCGGCGGCGCCTCGGTGCTCGCCAGCGCGGCGTTCGGGGCATCCGGGGCGGGTGAGGCGGCGGGTCAGGCGGGTCAGGCGGCTGATGGGGCCGGTCAGGCGGCTGGTGGCCCGGGTCAGGCGGTGGGTGGGGCGGCGGCCAAGCGGCCCAGCGTGCAGGTGGGTGATCCCTTCCTGGAAAAGCTGCTGGTGGAGTGCTGCCTGGAGCTGTACGCCGCCGGCCTGGTGGTCGGCATCCAGGACCTCGGCGCGGCCGGCGTGGCCTGCGCGACCACGGAACTCGCGGCGGCCGGGACCGGCGGGATGCGGATCAGGCTCGATGCGGTTCCGCTGCGCGACGCGTCCCTCGGGCCGCCGGAGATCCTGATGAGCGAATCGCAGGAACGGATGATGGCCGTCGTCGCGCCGGACCGGGTCCGCGCGTTCCTCGACGTGTGCGCCAAGTGGGAGGTCAGGGCGGCGGTGATCGGCGAGGTGACCGATACCGGCCGGCTGGTGATGACCTGGCACGGCGACACGGTGGTGGACATCCCGCCCGGTTCGGCGGCCGACGGGCCCGTGTACGACCGGCCGGCCGTGCGGGGTCCGGATCACGATGCGCTGGCGGACGACGACCCGGCCGCGCTGCCGCGGCCCGCGGACGGCGAGGCCCTGCGGGCGGCGCTGCTGGAGCTGATCGGATCGCCGGGCCTAGCCGACAAGAGCTGGGTCACCGATCAGTACGACCGGTACGTCCGCGGCGACACCGTCCTGGCCATGCCGGAAGACGGCGGGGTGATCCGCGTCGACGAGGAGAGTCGGCTCGGGCTCGCGCTCGCCACCGACGGGAACGGACGGTACTGCCGGCTGGACCCGTACCTGGGTACGCAGCTCGTGCTGTCCGAGGCCTACCGGAACGTGGCGGTGACCGGCGCGCGCCCGCTCGCCGTGACGAACTGCCTGAACTTCGGCTCCCCGGAGGACCCCGCCGTGATGTGGCAGTTCGCCGAGGCCGTGCGCGGGCTCGCCGACGGGTGCGCCGTCCTCGGCGTGCCGGTCACCGGCGGGAACGTCAGCTTCTACAACCAGACCGGGACGTCGGCCGTGCACCCCACCCCGGTGGTAGGGATGCTCGGCGTGCACGACGACGTGTGCCTGCGGGTCGAGATCGGGTTCGGGTCGGGGTCTGGGCCCGGCGTGGGCGAGGGGGCGCCGGCCAGCATCGTGCTGCTCGGTGAGACCGAGGCCGAGTTGGGCGGGTCGGCCTGGGCGCACGTGCTCCACGGCCACCTGGGCGGCCGGCCGCCGGTCCCGCGCCTGGCCGCCGAGCGGCGGCTCGCCGGCCTGCTGGCCGCGGCGGCCGCAGACCGGCTGCTGGCGGCCGCGCACGACCTTTCCGACGGCGGCCTGGCCGTCGCGCTCGCCGAATCCTGCCTGCGCGGCGGGGTAGGCTGCTCGGTCCGGCTGCCCGGTGACCCATTCACGTGGCTGTTCAGCGAGTCGGCCGCCCGCGCTATCGTCGTGGTCCGGCCGGGCGCCGAGGAGGCCTTCGGTACGCTGCTGGCCCGGCACGACGTGCCCGGCCAGGTCATCGGGGAGGTCGGCGGCGACCACCTGGTCGTGGCGGGCTGCTTCAGCATCCCGCTGGCCGAGCTCGCCGCGGCTCACGGCGCGACGCTGCCCGCGTTGTTCGGCTGACGCCCCTCATCGGTTAGCGTCACCGGTATGCCGGTTCTCCGCCTGGACCCGCAGGGTCCGGACAGCGTGACGGCCGTCCTGCGCGCGCTGGACGAAGGCGCCACGCCCGAGGCCGGGGAACTGCGCGTGGCGGCGAGGTACCTGCTGTACCTGCTCGGTACCCGCCAGCCTGGCCGGGTCCTGGAGGTCCGGATCCCGCCGGTGGCCGCCGTGCAGTGCCTGCCGGGGCCTGTCCACACCCGGGGCACGCCGCCGAACGTCGTCGAGACGGACCCGCTCACCTGGGTCAGGCTGGCCGCCGGCCGTCTGCGCTGGGCCGACGCCGTGGGGTCCGGCCTGGTCCACGCCAGCGGCCCGCGCGCCGACTTGACCGCCTACCTGCCGCTGACCTGAATACACTGACGTCGTGTCATCCCCCGGCGAGGACCGGCCGCGTGAGGCCTGCGGCGTGTTCGGGGTCTGGGCGCCGGGCGAGGACGTCGCCAAGCTGGCCTACTTCGGGCTGTACGCGCTGCAGCACCGCGGGCAGGAATCCGCCGGCATCGCGGTCAGCGACGGTCAGCGCATCGTGGTGCACAAGGAGATGGGACTGGTCGCCCAGGTCTTCGACGAGCCCGCGCTGACCGCGCTCCGCGGGCACATCGCGGTCGGGCACTGCCGCTACTCCACCACCGGCGCCTCGGTCTGGGCGAACGCGCAGCCGACGTTCCGCTCGACGCCCACGACGAGCCTGGCGCTGGGGCACAACGGAAACCTGATTAACACCCGGGAACTGGCCGCCCTGCTCGGCGGGCCCGGGCCGGGTCGGGCCGGGATCGCCGCGACGTCCGATACCGACGTGCTGACCGCGCTGTTCGTCAGCGAGCACGTCGGGGCGGGCGGTGGCGACGGGGCTCCGCCGGGCGGCGGTCCCGCGCCGCGCGGGGTGGAAGCGGCGGCGGCGGCGGTGCTGCCGCTGGCCCGCGGCGCGTACTCGCTCGTGTTCATGGACGAGCAGACGCTGTACGCCGCGCGGGACCCGCAGGGCTTCCGCCCGCTGGTGCTGGGCCGCCTGGCCAGCGGCTGGGTCGTGGCCAGCGAAACCGCCGCGCTGGACATCGTGGGGGCCGGGTTCGTACGCGAGATCGCCCCCGGCGAGCTGATCGCCATCGACGGACGCGGGGTGCGGTCCCGGGCGTTCGCCACGCCCGAGCCGAGCGGCTGCCTGTTCGAGTACGTCTACCTGGCCCGTCCCGACACCAGTATCTCCGGCCGCGGCGTGCACGCCACCCGGGTAGCGGTCGGCCGGCGGCTCGCGTCCGAGCACCCTGCCGACGCCGATCTGGTCATCCCGGTCCCGGAGTCGGGCACGCCGGCCGCGATCGGCTTCGCGGAGGCCAGCGGCATCCCGTTCGGCCAGGGTCTGGTCAAGAACTCCTACGTGGGCCGGACGTTCATCCAGCCCAGCCAGACCATCAGGGAACGCGGCATCAAGCTGAAGCTGAATCCGCTGCGGGACGTCATCGCCGGCCGCCGGCTCGTGGTGGTGGACGATTCGATCGTCCGCGGGACCACCCAGCGCGCTCTGGTCGCGATGCTCCGAGAGGCGGGCGCCGCGCAGGTGCACGTGCGGGTCGCGTCCCCGCCGGTGCGGTGGCCGTGCTTTTACGGCATTGATTTCGCCACCCGCGCCGAGCTCATCGCCGGGCACCTGCCGACGCAGGACATCTGCGCGTCGATAGGCGCGGACTCACTCGGCTACGTGTCGCTGGA
Organism: uncultured Actinomycetes bacterium; assembly: GCA_963795795.1. GTDB lineage: Bacteria > Actinomycetota > Actinomycetes > Streptosporangiales > Streptosporangiaceae > Palsa-504. Next base: position 48,901 of record CAWCJS010000031.1, read on the forward strand.
CGGATTGATCGAGGCGACCAGGCTGCCTGCCAGCCGACTGTGCCGCGCCTGCTTCGACGGGCAGTATCCCGTGCCGGTCGCCGAGGACGACCGGGGCAAGCACGTACTCGACGGGATGGGCGTCGGGTTTTAACCGCTGCTCGCGCTGCTACCGCGACCAGGCGTCCCCGACGTCCTTCCAGGCGTTCATGGCGGGATCAGATTCGAGGTCCTCGTCGTCGTCGTCATCCTCGTCGTCGGAGTCCTCGGCGGCGGAATCGACATTCCCGTCGCGGGAGTCCCCGCCGACACCCAGCTCGACACGCAGCCGGTCAAGGTCCGTGTCGTCGCTCTTGTACTTGAGCTGACGGGCCACCTTAACCTGCTTGGCCTTGGCACGGCCGCGCCCCATTGGCTCGACCCCCTTGAACGTCCGGAGCCAGTCAGGCCCCATGATCTCCGCCTCGCTGGTTTTTGTGCGTCATACGACGCCGCCGCGACCCCGCCACGAGGGGCGCGACGTTCACCAGCATCCGTACAGGTACAACCGTACCCGCTTTAGGCCCCGGTTGCCTACGCAGATCCCATGGTGCCGAGCCAGATTCCCCGCAGCCGGCCGACGTCGGACATCCGCCGCTCGGCCAGGCGGTCCGCGGCCACCGAGGGTGGCACGCCGTCGGAGTCCGCGATCGCCAGCACCTTCGCGGTGGTGGTGAAGATCTGCTCGGTGGCGGCGCGGGCCCGCTCGAAGTTGAATCCGGCCAGTTCATCGGCCACCTGGATGACCCCGCCCGCGTTGACCACGTAATCGGGGGCGTACAGGATGTCACGGTCGGCGAGCAGCTTCTCGACGCCGTGGTTGGCTAGCTGGTTGTTGGCGGCGCCGCAGACGATGCGCGCGCTCAGCTGGTTGACCACCTGCTCGGTCAGGGTCCCGCCCATGGCACAGGGGGCCAGGACGTCCAGCCGCTCCGCGACGAGCGCGTCGATGCCGTCCACGGCGCGCACGTCGGGGTGATGCGCGCGGAGGTCGGCGACGGCGCCCGCGTTGACGTCGCAGACCACCACCCGGGCCTCGGCCTCGATCAGGTGCTCGACGAGCCGGCGACCTACCTTGCCCACTCCCTCCACCCCGACCAGGCGCCCGCGCAGGCTGGTGCTCTGCCACGCGTGCTCGGCGGCCGCCCGCATCCCGTACATGACGCCGAGCGCGGTGAGCACCGAGGAATCGCCCGCGCCGCCGTGGGCCGAGGTCCGGCCGGTGACGTAACGGCACTCCCTGGCGATGACGTCCATGTCCTCGCAGCGCGTGCCCACATCACAGGCCGTGATGTAGCGGCCGCCGAGCGAGGCGACGAAGCGCCCGTAGGCGCGCAACAGCGGTTCGCTCTTGAGCTGGGCGGGATCACCGATGATGACCGCCTTGCCGCCGCCGAGGTCCAGCCCGGCCAGCGCGTTCTTGTACGCCATGGCCTTGGACAACCTCAGCACGTCCGTGAGGGCCTCGTCCTCGGTGCCGTAAGGATAAAAGCGCGTACCGCCGAGCCCGGGGCCAAGCGCGGTGGAGTAGATGCCGATGATCGCCTTCAGACCCGTCTGGGTGTCCTGGCAGAAGACGACCTGCTCGTGGTCCGTCCGTCCGGCGGAGCCATTCTCGGTGTGGGACATCGCGAACACGTTGGTCACGGTAGCGACTCTCCTCATGTCGTCCGGCTCTGGTTGAGCCGGATCGGGAACAAGAGTATTGCCTGGTATGTGTACCGGCCGGTAACCAGCAGCGAGATGATCTCGTTACCTGGACCCCTGCCGTTGGGACGTCCCGTATGTCACGATACGACAGTGATGACTTACGCCGCGTATCTCCGGGTCTATGAGCCGGTCTCGGCGTTCTCCGAGCCTGACCGCTCCCGGTGGACGGCGTACGCGGCCTCGCCGGCCCGGCCGGCCAGACGCGGCTCGGTGGCGGCGGAGCATCTGGAGGCCCTGCGCCGGGCCGCCGCGACGCCTCAGATCGTGGTACCCGACCGGGAAAGCGAGCACGCTTACGTCCGCCGGGCCGACGGTGTCACCTACGTATGCCCGTGGCAGACCAGGCTGCGCTGCCTTATCTCCTATAGCCGCATGCGGTCGGCCCCGGGCTCGCCGCTGACGGGCACGCTGCCGGCCGGTGAGGAGGACCGGGCGGCGGCGGCCATGGCCCGGCTGGCGAGGGAAAGGCGGGAGGGCGGGGCCAGGCTGCATATCCTGGCCAGCAACTGGGCCGTGCCGCTGGCCTGGTTCGTCCCGTTCGCGGCGGGCGAGCGGTGGCTGGCCCTCGGCGTGGGCCAGGATCGCGCGCCAGCGCCGCAGACCGCGTCCCGCACGCGGGCGCTGGTCTACACGACGCCCATGTCCCGCGCGCGCAGGCGGGCAGCGCGTGGCCTGGCCGCGCTGCGCGGCGTCCCGTCCGGCTATGAAGGCGCCGCGTGGGAACCGCTGCGCGCGGAGGCCGAGCTAGCCGAAGTCGGCAGGTGGCTGGAGGAATTTCATCCTTACTCGCTGGTAGAGCTCGACTATGGGGGGTTGGTTCACGTGCTGAGCGACGAGGCACTGCGCGGCGATCAGTCGGTCGCCGAGATCGGCGCCGCCATCGATGCGGCGGCTCGAGGCGACGGTGAGCTCGCAGTGGCGATGTACAAGCGCGCCCGCAGCCGGTGGCGCGCGTTCGCCGATCTCGAGAAGGCGAACTGAGCACCAGGTCGGCCTGGGGGAGGGTTCCCGGGCACTATTTCCGAATCTGGTGCGATGCGACTATAAGTATCGCTAGAATCACCGTGCGTGACAGTGATCGGCGGAACAACTGGGCATCCCGGTACAGAATCTTTGCGCCTGGTGGTCGACGCGTCACGGCTGGTGATGGCAATATGGTCCGTGTCGGCCAATTAGGACATCCCCGACAGGCTCCACACGGAGCACCAGGCACAACAAGAATCGCAGGATCGCAACATTGGTCCAGGAGGAGAGGCCACCACATGTCCGCACGTACACCAGAGGCTGAGCCGCTGTTGACGCCCGCGGAGGTCGCCACGATGTTTCGCGTCGACCCCAAGACCGTCACACGGTGGGCGAAGGCCGGCAAACTGACCTCGATCCGCACGCTGGGGGGACACCGGCGCTACCGGGAGACTGAGGTTCGTGCACTGCTCGCGGGTATTCCGCAGCAGCGTTCCGAGTGACCGTCTGCCGTTTTCACCGGGCGGGCGCATCAGCCCAGCTCAGGGTGGACACGGCGGCACTCGATCAAGGGAATGGGGGGTCGGCCCCGGTGGGGCATGCCACATCGAAACTGCAGTCCGGCATCGTGACCAATACGCCGGGCAATCGCGCAGGGCATGCTGCCGGGGCCGGTCCGCTTTGAGGGGAGGGTCGAAGGAATGCGTGATCCAGAGTTGGTGGCACGCGCCAAGCGGGCCGCGACGCGGCTGGAATCGGCATGGGAACAATGGCGCGCGCTGCACGGACTCGCAGTCGCGCCCGGGCAGCCGGTCGTGAGTTACGTCGGCTACTCGCTCAAGGAGCCATGGGGTGAGCCCCGGGTCGTGATCGGGATCGACGCCGACGAGGCCGAATCTCTCGCGGTGTTTCTCGACCGCGACGAGTGCGTCCACTGCGCCCAGATCCCGCGGCAGCAGGTCCGCTTGTCCGAGCCGTCGCCGGTAAGCACCGGCGAGTACCCGCGGCCGACGCTGCTGAGCGCTCCGGTGGGCCGCAGCGTGGGCGCCCAGGCGACGGATCAGGCCCGCGACCTGGCCGCCGAGCTGGCCGGCTGGAGGTCGGATGAGCTGACCGGGCAGGAAGCCGAGCAGCTCGCGATCTGGCCGCCTAGCCTGCACGCGGTCGCGGACACGCCGCCCGCCAGCGTATGACTTCCGCCGCTCGGTCATAACACGCAGGCATTTCAGTTGATGAGCAGGTTCTCAGCTACGTCCTAGCGTGCCTTAAGAATCCAGCGGCATGATCGACAGTGACAGGGTTGAGACTCTCGCCCTTGCCGTCTGGGCTCGGGGTGGCCAGGCCCCGCTCCGAGCCCAGACCGTCATCTTGTCAGGGGTTCGGCGTCGAGCTTCGGCTCCGCCGTCTTTCACGCAGACATGGTAGGCAATCGCGCTCCGTGGTGATCCGGCCCGCCGTCACGCCTCATTGCCGCGCGAGGCGACATTCTCGGTGCCCTCTGAATTCATTCTTTTGGCGTGCCGATCGCTCGATCCGGGCAGGCAGCTACCGCCTGGCCTCCGGCAACGCGGCTGAAACAAATTGTTGATCTGTTACCTCCCGTGGGGTTACGGTCTAGTCGGCGCTTACACCGCCAGCCAGAGCTACTCGCCTATGTAAGGGGTGACCGCATGGCAGAAGCCACTACGCAGACGGCGCCTAGCCGGCCTGGGGGGCTTGCCTGGGTCTGGAAACGGCAGATCGACCATTATCCGGATACCTACCCCAGGATCGGCTACCTGGCGGTCACGGTGCTGGCCACGATCACGCTGTACTACGAGCTGTACGTCGGCGGCTCCGTCTCGACGCTCATCCTCGTCAACCTGCACATGAGCTTCACGTTCTTCGTGCTGACGCTGGCGTTCGGGAACCTGATCGGAGCGTTCGGCTCGCTGTTCGCCGGGCTCACCGACCGGCTCGGCCGGGCCAACCTCGTGGTGTTCGGGCTGCTGTTCACCGGGATCTTCGTGGCCTTCATTCTCCCGGCCGCGCCCAATAAGTGGGCCTTCACCATCGAGGGGTTCGTCGTCGGAGTACGTCGAGGGCATCTGCCTGGTGGCCACCCCCGCGCTGATCAGGGACTTCTCCCCGCAGGTAGGCCGGGCCACGGCCATGGGCTTCTGGACCAGCGGCCCGGTGGTGGGCAGCCTGATCGTCGCGGTCGTGGGCAGTGCACACGATCCCGCGATCGTCGCCGACCCTCGGTTCTGGACCCACGAGTACCGCATCTGCGGCATCGCCGGGCTGGTCGTGTTCGTGATCGCGTTCGTCGGGCTGCGGGAACTGTCTCCGGCCCTGCGCGACCAGCTGATGGTGACGATGCGCGATCGCGCGCTGATCGAGGCCAGGGCCAAGGGCCTGACCGAGGCCGACATCGAGGCGGCGCTGCGGCAGCCCGTTCCGCCAGCTGCTCAAGACCGACATCATCGTCTCCGCGCTCGCCGTTTCGATCATGCTGCTGATCTACTACACCGCCGTCGGGTTCAGCGGTGATCTACTTCACACCGTGTTCGGGTTCTCGCTCAAGAACGCCAACGGGCTGGGCAACTGGAACTGGGGGTTCAACGTCATCGCGGTGGTCCTGATCGGGTTCATCTCCGACCGGTTCCGGGTGCGGAAGCCGTTCATGGTGATCGGCGGCGTGCTCGCTGCGGTCATGATCGTGGTGTACCTGGAGCAGGCCGGCCACCATCCCGGCTACTACACTCTCGCGATCATCCTGGCGCTGCTCTCGTTCGGCCTGGGCATCGCCTATACCCCGTGGATGGCCAGCTTCACCGAGACTGTGGAGGCCCGCAACCCCGCGCTGACCGCCACCGGCCTGGCGATCTGGGGCTGGATCATCCGGATCGTCGTCTTCGGCTCGTACCTGCTCCTCCCGCTCGTAATCAACTCGGTCACCCCGCTGGTCGAATACGGCGGCACTGTGTCGGCCGACGCGACCCAGTACGCGGCCCCGCTCGCGTTCGCCACCGACCCACCCGACGATCGTGGCGACCGCCCAGTCGATCCCGCCGAACGTGATCGCGACTGCGCAGAAGATCCCCCCGTCGGTCCTGGCCACCGCGTCAGACGGATTCCACGCAGCTCGCCAACGCGCAGAAGTTCCAGCCTGAGCTCGCGGTAATCCAGGCCAACCCGGCGCTGTTCACCAAGCTGGCCGCCTACTCGAACCCGGCCAAGATCCCGCCGGCACTCGTGGCCCAGGCAATCAAGGCCGCCGGCGGCGGCGCGAAGGGCCTCGGGATACTGGAGACCATCTCGGCCAACAAGGCTGCTATCGACGGCGTGATCGCGGTCGCGCCGGCGCTGCAGACGGTGGCCCCGTACGCGTCGGATCTGAAGACCATCGCTCCGTACTCGGCGCAGCTGACGACCATCGCTCCCTACTCGGCCCAGCTGACCGCGCTGTCGAAGGTTCCGCCCAGCGCCATCGCCTACCTGAAGGCGCACGGCGCCGCGGTGCAGAAGGCCGCCGCCCAGACCGCCGGCCAGTGGAAGACCTGGTACTGGATCTGCTTCGGCGGCATCGTGTTGTTCCTGCTCAGCATCCCGCTGCTGGGAGGCCGGTGGCGGCCGCGCGACGCCCGCCGGGACGAGGAGGAGCACGAGGCCATGGTGCAAGCCGAGCTGGCCAAGCTCCAGACCCCGGCTTGACCGAACCGAGCCTGGCGGGCGCCCCGAGCGGGTGCCCGCCAGGCTCGTTCTGCTGTCTACTTGACGAGCACGACGCCTTCCACCAGCGCCTGCTGGAGGCGGTTGGCGGTTTCGACGTCGGGCTTGCGGGCGGCGAGCACGTCGGCGTAGAGGAACGATTCCCCGAGCCGGACCAGCGCGTAGGCCAGTGCTCCCGGCTCGATGATCGTGACCAGGCCGAACTCGTCCATGTCGCGGCGCAGGAGATTCTCGACGAAGGCCACGATCCCGGTCTGGATCTTGCCGCGCGGATCGGTCAGGATGCGGATGGCCACGGCGGGCTCGTCGTCGAGCAGCCTGCGCAGTCCGTCGGACTGCGCGACGATGGCGTTGATGTGCCGGCCGGTGCCCGGCGTGTGGAGCTCCCCGTCCGGTCGTTCGGCTTCCCACCGCGCCGCCGCCGTTTCCAGGGTGCACTGCGTGAGCACCCACAGGGCCTCGCTGAGCAGCGCCTCGCGGCTGCCGACCCGGCGGAACAGGGTCACGCGTGACACCCCGAGCTCGTTGGCCAGGCCTTGCATGTCCAGGCGTCGGCCACCGTCAATCCACCGGGCGGCGACCGCCACGAAGCGGGCGGATCTCGCGGGGCCCCGGCTGGCCGAGCGGCGCCTCAGGCGAGGAGGCGGCACGGTCGTGACCTTGGCAGCCGGATGACCACGCACGACGACACCAAGCGGGGGGTCATCGGCTCTCCTGAAGGGCGCGGGTTGAAGACGCCAGGCTCACCCCGTGGGCGGGCGGCCTGCATGATACATCTTACCAAGATGTTGCAAAACCCGGTCGCCGGTGTCATCCTGGCGCCCGTGACCACCCCACACGTTGACGTGCTGATCGTGGGCGCCGGCCTGTCCGGTATCGGTGCGGCCTGCCGCCTGCAGACCGACGCTCCGGGGACGTCCTACGCCATCGTCGAGGCCCGCGGCGCCAGCGGCGGGACGTGGGACCTGTTCCGGTTCCCGGGCATGCGCTCCGATTCCGACATGTTCACCCTCGGCTACCCGTTCCGTCCGTGGACCCAGGCCAGGGCGATCGTCGGCGGGCAGGAGATCCTGCGCTACGTCCGGGACACCGCGGCGGCGTACGACATCGACAAGCACATCAGCTACCACACCCGCGTGGTGCGGGCCGACTGGTCCGGCCGGGACGCCCGGTGGACGGTGACCGTCGAGGACACGGGCACCGGCGCCCGCAGCGAGCGGACCTGCGGCTTCCTGTACCTGTGTCCCGGTTATTACCGGTACGACCACGGCTACACGCCAGAGTGGCCCGGACGGGAGGACTTCGCCGGGACCGTCGTGCATCCCCAGCACTGGCCCGAGGACCTTGACCTGACCGGCAAGCGGGTCGTCGTCATCGGCAGCGGCGCGACCGCGGTCACGATCGTCCCGGCCATCGCCTCCTCGGCCGCCGCCGTGACGATGCTGCAGCGTTCCCCGTCGTACATCCTGTCCCTGCCCGGCAACGATCCGATCGCCGAACTGCTGCAGAAGGCCCTGCCCGAGCGGCAGGCCTTCGCTGCGGTCCGGTGGAAGAACGCGCGGATGACCACCGTGATCTACGGCTTCTGCCGCAAGTACCCGGCCCGGGCGCGGGCGATACTCCAGCGCGGCGCCCTCCGGCGCCTCCCGGCTGGGTACGACGTCGGGACACACCTCACTCCGGCCTACGACCCCTGGGACCAGCGCATGTGCCTGGTCCCCGACGGCGACTTCTTCGCGGCCATCAAGTCCGGCCAGGCCGAGATCGTGACCGATCACATCGAGGAGTTCACCCGGACCGGACTGCGCCTGCGCTCAGGAAAGCACCTGGAGGCCGACGTCGTCGTCACCGCCACCGGCCTGAACCTGCTCCCCCTCGGCGGGATCGAGATGACCGTCGACGGCGAGCCGGTCGTCGTCGGCCAGCACGTGGCCTACAAGGGCATGATGCTCGACGCGGTGCCCAACATGGCTTTCGCCATCGGCTACACCAACGCCTCCTGGACCCTCAAGGTCGACCTGGTCGCGCGTTACGTTTGCCGCATGCTGGTCTACATGCGGCGGAACGGGTACGCAGTCGTCACGCCGCGCTTGCCAACCGAGTCCATGACGATCTCGCCCTTCATCGACATGACCTCGGGCTATTTCGAGCGGTCGCGCTCCGCCCTGCCCCGGCAGGGCGACCGGGCTCCCTGGCGGCTCCGCCAGCACTACTTCAAGGACGCGGCCCTGTTCCGCGGGCCCATCAACACGGACGAGTTGGAGTTCCGGTCAGCCGAGACGCTCGTGTCGCAGGCGAGCTGAACGGTTCTGCCCCACGGCGGAGTTGCGACGCGTGACTGGTGTTACTGGTGGGGCGCCAGGGGGTCGAACCCTGAACCAATGGGTTAAAAGTAGCCTGGCCCAGCGCTCCAGCTCCACTACCTGCACCGAATGCCAGCGGCTTTTGCCGTGATTGCTCTCATTGCACCCACTTTTTCGAGTAATCCGGTCCACGAACCGGTCCACGACTTTCTACGGCCGTCGGCCGATGGCAACTACGCATCGTTACTGTGATCCCCAAAGCGCCGCCTCAACCCGCCACCGGGCCCTGGTGGCGATCGGCGACCCGCGCTCGTACACTCTAGTGTGTACTTGAAGCAGAGGTTCAATCCCGCACTAGAGGAGGCGTGTGAGGCGGTCCGAGCTCATCAAGAAGATCAGGCAGGAAGCCAGGCGGCAAGGTGTTGAGTGGCGGCAGGTCGAGGGCGCCAAGCATGACACGTTCTGGCTCGGATCGGTGAAGATCCCGATCCCGCGGCATGCCGAGATCGGGCAGCGGACCACTGAGGACATCCTCCACGAATGCGAAGCTGAGCTAGGGAAAGGCTGGTGGCGGAACTGAGGACCTACCACGCTGAGGTCGACCGGGACGGCAAGGTCTGGCGCATCCGCGTGCCCGAGGTCGCCCGCACTACTCAGGCGCGCACGCTGCGCGAGGTCGAGGCGATGGCTCGCGACCTCATCGCCATCATGGACGACATCCCGGCCGACTCGTTCGACCTGGAGGTCACCCTCACCCTTCCCGCCGACGTCCGGGCCGAGCTTGATCAGTCTGCCGAACTCCGCGAGCAGGCGGCGCGCAGCCAGGCCCAGGCCGCGCAGCTGGTACGACGCGCAGCGCGGCGCCTCCGGGACCAAGGGCTGCCGCTGCAGGACGTCGGGAAGGCACTCGGGGTGTCATTCCAGCGGGCCAAGCAGCTGATCGACGAGGCTGACAAGCTCGCAAGCTGATCCGGCGGTGACTCGCTGATAGCTGCCTTGACGACGATCCCTTTGAGCACGGATAACGCTTTGGGCAGGCTGTAGAGGCGCTTGCGCAAGCGCTACCAGAGCATGTATTCGTCGCTCGGTGATCAACTCTCCTAGCAGGCTCCCGCGAAACTCGTAGCCGCAGGTGGGGAGTAACGGCTGGCTGGGACGCGGGTTAGCGTAGCCCAGTTCCCCGGGGATTCTTACCCCACCGGCCGCGCGTCGCGGAGAACGCCTGGCGGCGCAGGGGAAGGGGGAGTCAAGATGCACATTCCGGGGATAGCGCAAGAGTTCGAACGAACCTGCGAGGACTGCGGCCACACCTGGCGCGTGCCAAAATGGGCCGCGCGCCCGCATATGCAGGGACTACCGATGACCTGGGGAGGGACCCAGGGTGGTGGGAGTACCGGGGCGGCGGATCGTGCGGCGGAGGTGGCTGAAGCAAACGCGGAGATGGCCGAAAGAGCAGCGGTTCTGCGCCAGTGCCCCGAGTGCGAGTCAGTGCATTACAAGCAGCGGGCGATCCGGTCCTGAACCACGGCCCCATGACGGTGAAAGGCGGCTTCCCCGGATCGAGCCCGCGCAGTCGGCGTCGCCACACCCGACGGAAGCGCAGTCGCCGCAGGTGACGCTGGCGTGCGCTGGAGACGATCTCGGCCTTAGCCTCCGGGGGGAGGTCCGTCAGCACCTGCCATGCGAGCCGCCATCGTCCCGGTGGGCGCCCATGATGGCGTTCAGGGCGCCGCCGCTCTTGGTGCGCCATCAGCCGCGTTCGCTGACGTAGGTCCCGCGCTGCGGGATGGTGACCACCAGGCCCTCATCCCTGAGCACCTGGACGGCCCGGCGCGCCGTACCCCGTGAGACCCCGTAGTGGCCGACCAGGTATGACTCCGAGGGGAGCGGCTGGCGGGGAACAAGTTCCCCGCGCTCGATCTGGCCGCGCAGGATCGCCGCGAGCTGGAGGTATACCGGCTCCGGGTTCCATCTATCGATTTCGTCGGCCATGCTATAGACGTTACTGACCAGCACGAACGTCCCTTCAGGCAGGATCGTTCAAGCTTGTTCTATACGTCTATAGACGTTAGGTACAAGATGGCTTAGCGTGGCACCCATGATGGTCAGGGACGAGAGTTCCTGCGCGCGGCTCGCGCCGGCCTATCGCGCCAGGCAAGGAGGACAGCATGACCAACCTCCCCACCCCTTATGCCGCGGCGCGCATCGCCGCGTTCGTCTCCGAGCACTTGTGCTGGTCGGTCTTCTGGGACAAACAAGCTGGGCTGTGGCGCGCGGCCGAGGACGACCCCGACTCTGACCTGTATGTCCAGAGCCCGGACGCCGATGTCGTGATCAGGTACATGGTGGCGCACTCCTAGGACATCAGGACATCTCGCCGACCGCCAGTCTTGTGACGGCCCCGCCGGGTGCTGGCGGCCGCGGCGCGGGCTCTTTGCTCCTGGGCGACCGACTCGCGCTGCCCGCGCGACGATCTTCCACGCTGGTCGCCTGACGGATGTGGAGTATGGGTCCTGGGCGGCGCAGGTGTTAGCGGTATCGGGGAAGAGCATTCCAGTCACCGGGGCCGCGGAGCGTCACGCATTGCGGCATGCAGGCGCGGGTGATGTCGGTGATGCGGCGCATGGTGCCGGGCAGCCAGCGGTCGTAGAACTCCAGGGCCCGGGCCAGGTCGGGGCGCGGCCCGCCGTAGGTGCGGTGCCATTCGGCGGCCAGGGTGGACAGTTCCCAGATGGCGTGGATGTGGCGGGGCCAGCAGTCCCGCAGCTCGTAGCCGCCGTAGTGCTGGCGCAGCACGGTATCGGCCCATCGCCGCAGGTCGGCCAGCCGCGCGTGGTAGGTGTCGCGGTCCAGGCCGATCCAGTACGGGGCGGCCGGTCCGCGCGGTGCGGCGGCCTCGAGCGTGTCGGCGACGGTCTGGGCCAGTTCCTCGAACCGGGCGGCCAGGTTCAGGCCGTCGCGGAGCCCGGCCTGGTCGAGCCGTTCGTTGATGGCGTGGACCTGGCCGCGCAGGTCGGCGACCTGCACGGCCAGGGCGGCCAGGCTCTCGCCCAGAGCGCCGGGCGAGGGTTCAGCGGGCGGGGCCGCGGTCATGATGGCCTGCCGTCCAGCTCGGCGTACAGGTAGCTGCGGGCGGTTCCGGCCTGCAGCCCGGCCTGCGCGGCCAGCTCGGCGGCGACCCGGCTGGCTCGTGCTGCGGTCCCCGTAGTCCGGGTGGGCGCGGTACAGGGCGAGCAGGACGGCCTTCTTGGTCCGGGGCGGCTCGATAGCCTCCGGCGCGGGCGGCTCGGGGAGCGCGGGCAGCGGGGCGGCGTCCAGCACCATCCGGCGCAGCCCCCGGGCCGTCTGCGGGGCGGCCAGGGCGAACCGCAGCGCGTACAGCAGCACCAGGCCGGCGATCCGGGCCGCGGCCGCCGCGGCGCGGCCCAGGGTCGTCCAGGTGGAGGGTTCGCGGTCGGCCAGGACGTGGCGGCGGATCACCGCCACAACCCGGTCCACCACCACGGCCAGCGCGACCGGCGCGACCGCGTACGCGGTAACCGACCGGGGGCTGGCCACGTCGGCGGCCGACACGTTCATGTACGCGGACGCGGCGGCGCAGGCCAGGATCAGGGCCCGCTCGGCCCGGGCGGACTGGCCCGCCCGGGACAGGCCGAGCGCGAGCAGCGTGAACACGATCATCAGCAGGTCCAGCAGCAGCGCCTCGATCACGCTGGCCGCGGCCTGGCGGCGGACCGCGACGATGTAGGCGTACTGGGCGGTGAACGAGACGAACAGCGCGCCGCCGCCGGTCAGCGCCAGCAGCCACGCCGCCACCGCGATCAGCACCGAGCCGGGGGCGCGCCCGGTCCCGGCCCGGCGGCGCACGCCGGTGACGAGCCGCTCGCCGGGCTCGGGTCCGATGCGGCTCATGGCCGCTGCCGGTCCGCGTCGCGGGACAGGACCCGGCTCACCGACGTGCGGGCCAGGCCGAACGCCCGGCCGATCGCCGCCGTGGTGTACCCGGCGGCGGCCGCGGCCGCGATCGCCGCATCACGCTCCCGCCGGGCGGCGCCCGCGTGGCGGGTCCGCAGCGCGCGGCGGTCCCGTTCGGCCAGGCCGCCCCAGATGCCGTGCACGATCCCGTGGCTGAGGGCGAACTCCAGGCACGGCTGCCGGACCGGGCACCGCGCGCAGATCTGCCGCGCGGGCTCGGCCGACTGGCCGCGGCCGGGGAAGAACACCGCCAGGTCAGTGCCGCGGCACGCAGCCCGGTCACGCCAGCCAGCCGACAGCGGTGCTGGCGTGGCGGGGGTGCGGTGCCGTGGCGGGCGGGCGGTCACCGTGGCGGGCGCGGTGACCCGCGCCCGCCACTGGGCGGCATAGGCGGCCAGGTCGGCGGTGTCCAGGCCGCTGGCCGCGAAGTCGTCGGCGAACCGGCGCGGGTACCGGCGGGTCGTCTTGCGGGTGCCGCGGCATACCACGGTGTGCGGCAGCGCGCCGGCGATGGCCAGCCGCCGGACCGTCTCGCGGGAGACGCCCAGCCGCTGCGCGAGCTGCGCCCCGGTCAGGAAGTCCGGGGCCTCCTCTTGGTCGGGTGGCGGGGGCTGGCGGGGCGGCGGGATGAGCGCCGCTGCCAGGGCCCGGGCCACTGTTTCCAGCAGCTCGGGCGGGATCTGGGGGACTGGTGATCCCCTGTCGTGCTGGGTATTTGCCGTGTTAGGTTGCATGGTGGGGTCCTTCGCAGGGTCCTTGCCCCCTGGGTGATCTTGGCGGATGGTCCAGGGGGCCTTGTTGTGCCCGGATGTGCCGTCGCGCAGGGCCGGGCTGGTGCTAGCAGGATGGTACGCCGCTCAGCTCAGCCACGGTAGTTGAACAGTCAAGCATCAGGGCTGGGCGGGGCGCCGCGGTGCCGGTAGATCGCCGCCGATCTGCGCACACGTCGCGTGCGGCGGTGGGGAGCCGGGCGCAAAAGTGAGCACAAAAAGTTCCGTCGCTCGCTGGTGCTGCGGCGCCGGCCGGGACACGCTGGCCCCGGCGGTGGCCACCTGCCCGTCGCGGATGCAGACCGCCCGAGGCCTCGCGGACTGCCGGGCCGCCACCGGCAAATCCGCAAAACGTGCGCACAGCCGACTTACCGTCCGTGTCGTGATCGAAAGCAATCGGACACAGGCATCACGGGCGATGAACGCGGAAACGGCGCCGGCGGCGGCGGATCGTGACCACTAACGTCACCCTGCACCCAGGCCACGACGTGGCCTACTTCACCTCCGGCCAGCACCGCGGCGGGTGCGCCGGGGCCATGTCCTACTACACCGCGGCCGGGGAGCCGCCAGGGGAGTGGGCCGGGAAGGGCGCCGCGGCGCTCGGGCTGGCCGGGCAGGTCGACCCGGCCGTGATCGCCCGGTTGTACCAGCAGGACATCGGCCCGGGCGGGGAACTGCTGGTCAAGCGCCGCCAGCCCAAGGCGGCCGGGGAGCGGGAAGAGGCCGCGGTGGCGGCGTACCAGGCCGCGCATCCGTACGCCAGTGCCGATCGAGCTGGCCGAGGTCCGCGCGGCCGAGCGCGGCAAGGACCCGCATCAGGTGCCGTACTTCGACCTGACGGTCAGCGCGGTCAAGAGCGTGTCGGTGCTGCACGCCTCCTACCGGGTTGCGGCCCGGAAGGCCCGCGAACGCGGAGACAGTGAACAAGCCGCCGTGCTCGACGCGAAAGCCGGCCAGATCGAGGACGCGCTGATGGACTCGGCGCGGGACGCGGTCGGCTGGCTAGACCGGCACGCGACCTACACCCGCACCGGGCACCATTCGGCCCGCACGGGGGAGTGGCGGGACGGGGACGGGCTGGTCGCCAGCTTGTTCTTGCACCACCTGTCCCGCGACGGCGACCCCCAGCTGCATGTGCACGTCGCGATCTGGAACCGGGTCCAGCGCGGCGACGGCGCCGACGGCAAATGGCGCACCCTGGACTCCCGCACCCTGCACAACCAGCGGCTCGGCGTCGCCCCGGTCGCCGACCGGGCCCTGGAGGCCAGGCTGGCCGCGCTCGGGTATGCCATGGTGCCCCGGCCGGACGGGAACGGCGCCGAGGTCGGCGGGGTCAGCCAGGACGTGATGGAGGCGGTGGACCTGTCGCTGCCGCATGGCGTGGCCGGCCGACCTGGGCACGCCTACGGGTTTGTTTTTGTTTTTTGAGTTTTGATATGGTGGGTGTAGACGGGTGGTGGGGGTGGGGGGGGGGGGGGGGGGGGGGGGGGGGGGGGGGGGGGGGGGGGGGGGGGGGGGGTGGAGGTGGAGGTGGTGGAGTTGGAGGTGGTGGGGGAGGGGGTGGGGGTGGGTGGGGGTGGTGGTGGTGGTGGTGGTGGAGGTGGGTGGGGTGGTGGTGGGGGGGTGGGGTGGATGATGATGATGATGGATGGTGGAGGTGGAGGTGTGAGGTGGAGGTGGAGTGGTGGTGGGGGTGGGGGTGGAGGTGGGTGGTGGTGGTGGTGGAT
>CAWCJS010000032.1:0-22749 GCA_963795795.1 uncultured Actinomycetes bacterium
CCCCCAGCAGGCTCAATAACGCTAGCCCCGGACACCATCCCCGGCGGACACGCTGTCCGTCAGGGCGGGGCTGGCCGCCGGCGCGGCACTGGCCGTCGGCTCCATGTTCCGCAGCTCCTCGAGCCTGCGCCGGGACGGCACCAGCAGAACCGCCGCCAGCGCGCCGGCACCGAACAGCACCGCGGAGACCGTGAACGCCACGCTGTAGCCGTGTACCGCGGCGGTGGCCGGGGCCAGCCGCCCGACGTGGTGCGCGGTCAGGTAGGTAGCCGTCGCGGTGAGCGCCACCGTGCTCAGCGCCGCGGTCCCGATCGACCCGCCCACCTGCTGCATGGTGTTGACCAGCGCCGAGGCCACGCCCGAGTCGCGGCGGGCGACTCCGGCGGTGGCGGTGTTGATGGCGGGGGAGAAGATCATGCCGAAGCCCAGGCCCAGGGCCACCAAGGCCGGCACGACGCTGCCCGCGTAGCTGGAGGTCACGGTGAGCTGGGTCAGGTAGGCCATCGCGCCGCCGCCGAGCAGCATGCCGGTCACGATCAGGGCGCGCGGCCCGACCCGCGGCAGCAGCACGATGCTGGAGGTGTTCGAGGACAGCAGGATGCAGCCGATCATGGGCAGGAAGGCCAGCCCGCTCGTCACGGGGCTATAGCCCTTGATCGTCTGCAGGTAGTACGTGAGGAACAGGAAGACGCCGAAGACCGCGATCCCGGTCAGCCCGACCGAGAGGTAGGAGCCGCCCCGGGCCCGGTTCAGGACCACCCGCAGCGGCAGCAGCGGGTGGCTGACCCGGCTCTCGGCGAACGCGAACGCGGTCAGCAGGATCACCCCGGCGGCCAGCGAGCCGATGGTCAGCGCGGCGGTCCAGCCGGCCAGTTCGGCGTGCGAGAACCCGAAGACGATGGCGAACAGCCCGGCCGAGGCGAGCACGGTTCCGGCCCAGTCGATCTGCGGCCGGGTTTCCGGCCGGTTGCTCCGCATGTAGGTCAGGGCGCCGGCGATGGCGATCGCGGCGAAGACCAGGTTGACGTACAGGGTCCAGCGCCAGGAGAAGTACTGCGTGAGGACGCCGCCGAGGATGAGGCCCACGGCCCCGCCGCCGCCCGCGACGGACCCGAAGACGCCGAACGCCCGCCCGCGCTCGCGCGGGTCACGGAAGGTGCTGACCAGGGTGCCCAGGGCGGCTGGGGCCAGGATGGCGCCAAATACGCCCTGCAGGGTCCGGGCGGCCACGAGCATGCCGAACGACGTGGCTGCGCCGCCGAGCGCCGATGAGAGGGCAAACCCGGCCAGCCCGGTGATGAAGACCCGCTTGCGGCTGAAAATGTCGCCCAGCCGGCCGCCGAGCAGCAGCAGGCTGCCGAACGCCAGCGCGTACGCGGTCACCACCCACTGCCGGTCGCTGTTGGGGAAGTCCAGGGCGCGCTGGGCCGACGGCAGGGCGATGTTCACGACGGTGGAGTCGAGTACCACCATGAGCTGGGCGATGGCCACGATGACCAGGACCAGCCACCGGTGGTCGCTTTCCGCGGGACGCTGACTGCCTGCGACGGGTGTGACGGATGCCATAACGAGCGGTACCCCCGGTGAGAAATGTGACTGGTGTTGGTCGTGATGGTGCGGCGGGATCCGGCGGTCATGCCGAAACCGCCGCCGGCAGGTCCGGCGTGGCCGGTGCCGAGATCAGCCTCCGGGCCGCCTCGTCCAGGCCGTCGAGCAAGCGGAGGAAGGTCGCCCGGTCCGCGTCGCTCAGCGCACCGAAGATCTGCGTGAACAGCCTCTCCAGCGTCGCGTTCGCCACGTCCAGGCCGGCCTCGCCCGTGTCGGTGATCGCGACGAGCTTGGCCCGGCGATCCGTAGGGTCCGGCCGACGCTCGGCCAGGCCCAGGCGCTCCAGCCCGTCGACGAGGTCGGTGATGGAGTGCGGTGATAGCCCGAAATCGGCGGCCAGCACGTTCTGCCTGGTCGGCCCCTGCTCGTGCAGCCGCCGGAGCACCTTGGTGCGGGCCATCGACAGACCGCATCCAAGCATCTCGTCGTTGACGGCCCGGAGCATCCGGTGATGGACGGCGAGGTACCGTTCACCAACCTGCTCGGGTGTAATCATCATTGGCCTCTCTCTACCGTGCGCGGGCGCTGACCCGCCTCACGTTGATATCTCTCATAATGAGGTTCCTCACGATTTTATTTCCCGGCCAAAGGCGCGATACTGTCCGCATGGTTGACGACGCAGCACGGGACCGGGCCATCTACCAAGCGCTGAAGGCGGCCGACGAGGTCGCCGCCGCCCTGCAGACCCACCTCATCGAGGAACACGGGGCCGAGCCTGAGCGCGGCGCGGCGCCGAGTACCTCCAGCAATTCCCTTAAGCTGCTGCGGCAGGCCCGCGAGCGCCTGGGCCAGGGGCTGCGCGCCGTCCAGGCCGACCACATAGCCGAGTCCGACGAGATCTCCTTGCGCAACCGATAGGCAAAGGCTTAGGCGGCCAATTCGGCGTAGCGGCCCTGGCCGGCGAGCAGGCTGGCGTGATCGCCGGTCTCGACGATGCGGCCGTGGTCGAGCACGACGATCTGGTCGGCATTGCGGACGGTGGACAGTCGGTGCGCGATGGTGATGGTGGTGCGGCCTTCGGCCAGGGTCTCGAAGGCCTGCTGGACGGCCCGTTCGGTTTCGGTGTCCAGGGCGCTGGTGGCCTCGTCGAGCACGAGCACGCGCGGGTCGCGAAGTAGGGTGCGGGCGATCGCGATGCGCTGCTTTTCCCCGCCGGAGAAGCGGTGGCCGCGGGAGCCGACCATGGTGTCGTAGCCGTCGGGCAGGGAGGCGATCAGGTCGTGAATCTGGGCCGCGCGGGCGGCGTCCTCGATCTCGGCGTCGGTGGCGTCAGGCTTGGCGTAGCGCAGGTTCTCTCGCACGGTGGTGTGCAGCAGGTAGGTCTCCTGGCTGACCACGCCGACGATGGCGGCTAGGTCGGCCAGCCGCAGGTCGCGGAGGTCGGTGCCGTCGATGCGGACGCTGCCGCTGGTCGGGTCGTAAAGCCGGGCGATCAGGGAGCCGAGGGTGGTCTTGCCCGATCCGGTCTCGCCGACCAGGGCGAGCGTGCTGCCGGCCGGGATATCCAGGTCGATGCCGACCAGGGCGGGGCGGTCGGCACCGGGGTAGGTGAAACCGACATTGTCGAAACGGACGTGGCCCTTGGCCTGGGTCAGGTCGACGCGGACCGGATGGGCAGGGTCGTCGACCTCGACCGGCAGGTCCAGGTACTCGAAGATACGCGCGAACAGGGCCAGCGAGCTGATCACCGAGACGCTGGTGGACAGCAGCCCAGTGATCGGCCGGAACAGGGTGTTCTGCAGGGTGGTGAAGGCGATCAGCGTGCCGAGGCTCACGGTGCCGGCGGTGACCGGTAGGCCGGCGGCGAGGTAGATGATCGCGGGGACCGCGGCGAAGATAATGCTGAGCGAGGCCATGCGCCAGCGCCCGGCCAGCTGGGAGCGGAGCTCCAGGTCGATCAGGCGGGCCGAGGAGTCGGTGAACCGGCGCACGAGGGCCGGGCCGGCCCCCATGGTCTTGGCCAGCAGGACGCCGTTGATCGACAGTCCTTCCTCGATGGTCACGTTGAGGTCGGCGAGCTCGCGCTGCTGCTGGGCGGTGATGGCCCGGCGCATCCTGGCCACCTTGCGGGTCAGGAAAATGGCGGGCGGCATGACCACGAGCGAGATGAGCGATAGCCGCCAGGACAGGGCGACCATGGCGACGGCCGTGGCTATCGCGGTGGTGACGTTAGACGCGATGGAGGTCGCGGTCGAGGTCACCACCGCCTCCATGCCGCCAATGTCGTTCTGGATGCGGGATTGCACCTCGCCGGTCCGGGTGCGGGTGAAGAAGGCGATCGACTGCCGCTGCAGGTGGGCAAAAACGCTGGTGCGCAGCCCGTGCATGACCTGCTGGCCGACCTTGGTGCTGATCCAGGTCTGGATAACGCCGAACGCCGATGTGACAGCGGCCACCGCGACCATCGCGATGACCAGCCAGGCCAGCAGCCGCACGTTCCGCTCCGGGAGCGCGGTGTCGATGACCGCGCGGAGCAGGAACGGCGAAGCCAGGCCGACGACGGAGGAGGCGGCGATGATGGCGGTGACGATCGCCAGCGGCCACCGGTAGGGGGCGAACAGCCCGCCGATGCGGCGCAGCGATACCTCGCGCGCCTGTGCCTTCTCGGCGGCGGTGACGGTCTTCGGGCCGCGGGCCCGGTCCCTGCCGCCGGTGTCTCGATTTGTGTGTGGTGGTGACGCCAAGGGTTTTCTCGATTCTGTCGGGGCGGGCCCGCGCTCGGGCGCGGGTCCCGTAAGTATATTACTGAGGCTACCTCAATATGAGGCTACAACAAAAAACACTGGTACCATATTCCGGTGAGCCAGGATCGCGACCTGACCGGCGAGCCCGGCCAGGCGGACGACGAGACGCTCCCGGAAGCCTTCTGGTCGGTCTCCCGCCAGCTCCGGGAGGCCTCCCGGGAGGCCCTGGCCCCCTGGGATCTCACCCCTTCCCACCTGCGGGCGCTGCGCTCGCTCGGGCACCACGGGGTCATGCGCCTGTCGGAACTGTCCGAGCACCTGCACATCGCGCCGCGCTCGACCACGGAGGTCGTCGACGCCCTCGAATCCCGGGGCCTGGTCGAGCGGCACCCCGATCCCGGCGACCGGCGGGCTACCCTGGTCGAGGTAACCGAGCAAGGCGCCAGCGTCCTCGACGCCATCCGCGAGGCCCGCGGCACCGAGGCCGAACGGGTCTTCGCCCGGCTGAGCCAGACCGACCGCGACCACCTCGCCCGCATCCTGCGTAAGCTCAGGGACTGATGACGTGACGCTCGCGATCGAGGCGGTGGGCCTGGTCAAGAGGTTCTCCAAGACGCTGGCGGTGGACGGCGTCGATCTCGCGGTCCGGCCGGGCACGGTGCTGGGCCTGCTTGGGCCGAACGGCGCAGGGAAGACCACCGTGGTCCGGATGCTGGCCACGCTGCTGCGGCCCGATGCCGGTTACGCCCGGGTCTGCGGCGCGGACATCGTCCAGCAGGCCGACCGGGTCCGTGAGCTGATCGGGCTGACCGGCCAGTACGCGGCGGTCGATGAGGATCTGACGGGTTTTGAGAACCTGCTGCTGATCGGGCGGCTGCTGGAGGTGCCCAGGGCGGAGGCAAAGCGGCGGTCGGCCGAGCTGCTGGAGCGGTTCGACCTGGCCGATGCCGCCGGGCGTTCGGTCAAGACCTACTCCGGTGGCATGCGGCGCCGGCTCGACTTGGCCGCGAGCCTGGTCCACCGGCCCGCGGTGCTGTTCCTGGACGAGCCGACGACCGGCCTGGATCCGCGCGGCCGGGGTGAGGTGTGGGCGATGATCAGGGCGCTGGTCGCCGAGGGCACGACAGTGCTGCTGACCACGCAGTACCTGGACGAGGCCGACCGGCTGGCCAGCCAGATCGCGGTCATCGACCATGGCCGGGTGATCGCGACCGGCACCGCGGCCGAGCTGAAGGCCAAGATCGGTCGGCAGACTCTCGACGTGCGCCCGGCCGATCCGGCGGACCTGACGCGGGTCACCGGGATCGTCGCCGCCGCCGTGGGTCGCGCTCCGGTCAGCACGGCGGAGGATCCAGGCCTGGTGTCGGTCCCCGTCGACGACGCCGAGGTCCTGCCGGCCGTGATCAGCGGCCTGCAGGCAGAGCGGATCGAGGTCACCGAGCTCGCGCTTCGGCTGGCCAGCCTGGATGAGGTCTTCATGGCGCTGACCGGGCACGCCGCCGAGGAGGGCGACCGATGACGGCCGGCCCCGTGACGACCGGCACCGCGACCTGGCCGGGCCGGGCCCGGAGGATGACGCCGGCCCGCGCGCTGCGGCACGCGCTGACGCTGGCGTGGCGGGCACTGGTGCGGATCAGGCGCAACCCGGAGCAGCTGCTCGACGTCACGCTGCAGCCGATCGTCTTCGTGACGCTGTTCGTATTCTTGTTCGGCGGCGCGATCAAGGGCGAGAGCAGGCACACCTACCTGCAGTACGTGCTGCCCGGGATCATGGTGATGACGGTGCTGTTCGCGAGCATAGGCACCGGCGTCGGCCTGAACACCGACGTCACCAAGGGCATCTTCGACCGGTTCCGGAGCCTGCCTATCTCCCGGTCGGCCCCGCTGACCGGGACGATCATGGGAGATTTCGTCCGCTACGTCGTCTCGATCGCGATGGTCTTCGCGTACGGGTCGCTGCTGGGGTTCCGGATCGCCACCAATCCCGTGTCCACGCTCGGCGCGATCGGGCTGATGTTCGTCTTCGGCTTTGCCATCGGCTGGATCTGGGTGCTCCTCGGCCTGTACGTGAAGTCCCCGCAGAGCCTGCAGGGATTCAGCTTCATCGTCATGTTCCCGCTCGCGTTCGGGAGCAACGTGTTCATCCAGACCAGCACCCTGCCCGGCTGGCTGCAAGCCTGGGTCAGGGTCAACCCGGTGACCGCGCTGGCGGGCGCCAGCCGGGGCCTGATGCTGGGCGGACCAGTGGCGACCCCGGCGTGGCACTCCATCGCCTGGAGCATCGCGATCACCGTCGTCTTCGCGCCCCTGGCCGTACGCCGGTACCGTCACATCGGCTAGCCGGAATCTCCGCCAGATCCTGACCCGCATCAGGCATGCCGGGGCCGGCTGGTGTTGCATGATTGGCCTTGTCCGCGTCGGCCGAGACGAGAGGTGACCGCCGATGATCACGTGGTATGACGTGCTCGGGGTGCTGCCAGACGCGCCATCGGAGGACATCGGCGCGGCGTGGCGGGCGAGAAAGGCCGTGCTCCAGCAAGTCGCGCTGGCGGGGGCCCCGCCGGACGTCCTGTCGGCGGCGGACAAGGCACGGCAGGTAGCGGACCAGGCCTGGGGCGTACTGGCCGACCCTGCCGCTCGGGCCTCGTATGACCAGGAGATCGGTTTCGCGCGGCCTGGGGAGGGCCTGGCCCCGCCCTGGCGGGGCCCCTCGGGGCCTGATGTCAGCTTGGGCCAGGGGTGGTCCACCGCGGATGAGGAATCGCTGGAGCCGTATTCGGATCCGCATGCCCGGGTGATGGTGCCGGATGTCACGGGCCTGTTCTACAGCGCGTCCATGGAGGTGGCCGGCCGGCTAGGCCTGCACGTGACGCCGATCCGGCTGACGCCGCACCCGATGCCCGTTGACGGCCTCGTCGTAGGCCAGACGCCGGCCCCCGGTGAGCGGGTACACCACGACAGCAGGCTGACCGTCCAGGTATGGCACCCGTCCGAACCGGAGATGCCGAGCGGAGCGGAGTAGTGAGTTGTACCGCAAGATCCTGATCATGCTCACTGCCGTCGGGCTGGGCGCGGGCGTTGCCGCCTGCGGCAGCGCGGCGCTGCAGGCCACTCCGCCCGCCATCTCTGGCCTGTCACTGACAGCAGCGCACTCCACCGCGTCGCTGCGGCTGTTGACCGAGCCCGCGGCCGGGATCGGGCCGATCTACCGGCTCATCACCGGAGCCCGTTCCTCGGTTGACCTGACCATGTACGAGCTGATCGACTCCACCGCCGAAACGGACCTGGCCGCGGACGCCGCTCGCGGGGTGAACGTCCGGGTGCTCCTCGACCGGCACCTGGAGAAAGCCAGGAACACGGCCGCCTACAACTACCTGGCCGCCCATCGCGTCCACGTCAGGTGGGCCCCGGCCGGCACCACCTACCACCAGAAGACCCTCACCGTCGACAACGCCACCTCGGTCATCATGACCCTGAACCTCGTGGCCGAGGACTACTCCGGCACCCGCGACTTCGCGGTGATCGACACCAACCATGCCGACGTCTCCGCCATCGTCAGCACCTTCAACGCCGACTTCGCGGGCCAGGCCGTCACCCCGCCAGACGGCGCCGACCTGGTCTGGTCACCGACGAACGCGCAGGCCTCGGTCCTGTCGGTCATCAACGGGGCGACCCGCACCCTCGCCGTGGAAGACGAGGAGATGGACGACGCGGCGGTCACCGCCGCCCTGGCCGCCGCCGCCCGGCGGCACGTGGACGTCACCGTCATCATGACCGCCGACTCCGAATGGGACGCCGCGTTCACCGAACTGGCCAAGGCGGGCGTCCACGTCCGGCTCTACGCCAACGACAGCAGCTCCCTGTACATCCACGCCAAGGCTATCGTGGCCGACGCCGGCCGGTCCGGTCAGCGGGTGCTGGTCGGGTCGCAGAACTTCTCCGTCGCCAGCCTCGATTACAACCGGGAACTGGGCATCCTCACCAGCAACCAGTCCTTGGTGGGTGCCCTCAGCGCCACCCTGGCCCGCGACTACGCCGGCGCCAAGCCCTACGCCCCGGCCGCCGCGGTCCACACCGACCCCGGCGTCGGGCGCCTGGTGCACGGCCACCGCGAGCGTCTACGACGCTGCCGACGACGAGAACAACGTCTACGTGCACTCCAACCAGCCCTACACGGACGCCACGGCGACCGCCGACGGCTACTCGCACACCTACGAGACCAACGGATCCGGCTACGCGCTCATCTACCTCAACGGCCCGCCGCCCGGCGCCCGGATCACCGTAAAGGTCGGCGCCGCGACTTGCACCACCAGCGACTGACCGTTGACCCGGATGGCCCCAATGAGCGCATAACCAGCGGCCTGTGCCTGCATCGCGGTTGCCTGGCCTCGGACGGGTTTCAGCTCGGCGGGACCAGTGCGCGGCGCGCGAGGGGACTGGAGTAGACGACGCTGGTCGTGATCGCTCCTAGTCCAGCGAGCTTCCCGGCGAGGCGTTCCAGATCAGTCATCGAGCGGGCCAGCAGCTTGAGCATGAAGCAGTCATCTCCGGTGATGTGGTGCGCCTCGATGATCTCCGGCATGGTGCCGAGAAGATCGTGCAGCGGCTTGTAGTTCCCCAGCGGGTACCTCAGCCGGACGAACGCGGTGATCGGGTAGCCCAGCGCCTCGGGGTCGAGCAGCGCGGTGTAGCCGGTGATCACGCCGCCGTCGGTGAGGCGGCGCAGCCGGTCCGCCGTCGAGCTTGCCGACAGGGAGACGTGGCGCGCGAGGTCTGCAACGCTCACGCGCCCGTCACGTTGCAGTTCCGCAAGGATGGCCTGGTCGGTCCGATCGAGTCCGGGCCTTTGATCCGACGCCATGATGTGGATAATACCGGTGAATCAACGGGCCAAGCGGCCATGTTGCCAGGGATCATCATTCACTGTCTCGCCGATCCCCGGTTGGATGAATGGCCATGGAGACCATCATCGCCGCGGCCGACTTCTTCGCCGCCAAGCTGAGCTACGAGACCGACCCCTCCGATCTGGCCGCCATCCGCGCCACCGGGGCCGGCCCGGTCGTGATCGACACGCGATCTTCGGCCGGCTGGGCGCAGGGCCGGATCCCCGGCGCGCTCCACATCCCGGGACCCGAACTCGCCGACCGCGCCCCGGCGGTGCTGCCGGACCGGGATGCGGACATCGTCGTCTACTGCTGGGGGCCAGGCTGCAACGGCAGCACGAAAGCGGCGCTCACCCTGGCCTCGCTTGGCTACCGCCACGTGCGGGAACTCATCGGCGGCTTCGAGTACTGGGCTCGCGAAGGACTCGCCATCGAGACAGACGCGGGGCGGACACGCCACCCCATCGATGAACTGACGGGACCAGTGCCCGCTGCGGTCTAAGCTGCCGTTCACGCCGTAGCTACGCCGGGGCGGCCCGGATCAGGATTAGGCCTTCCGCCTGCGGGTCGGGCCCAGACGTTGAACTCTTCGGGACGGTCGCGCCGGGCCAGTGATTCAGCCATCAAGGCGTCGCCCTCGGCGGCCGAACGCCTGCTCTTGACGTGTGCCAGGTGACTTCGTTTCGCCCAGGTGGCTCGCGACTCGAAGGGCGGGTCGAGCGGGTCGGTCCCGGCGGGCTCCGAGCAGACCCGGCATTTCCACTGCGGGGGTGGCGTCGCGGTCCAGATGAACGGCACCGTCGTCTTGTGCCCGTTCGCACAGTGGTAAATCACGACGACTTTGGCGACGGTGAGTCCACGGCCGTGAGGATCACTTGAAGGACCGGCTCCTACCCTCATGCCCTGTACTGCGCCGTAATTTACAGTCCGCATAATGCCTCCGTCAGTCCTCACTCTACAGGTACGTTCTGGACGGTTTTTACCGTTAACGCCGGGATAAGCGCCGTCAGCCGCCTGGAATTAAGCTGAATTCGGTCAGCAGAGGCCAGGGGATAAGCGCCAGGACGGGCGGGAATAGGGTCAGATAAGTCACTGGAATGGCAGTCAAATGGCAGCGGCGACACGCTTGAGCTGCAAGAACAACCATCGCCATTCGTCGATGACGCAATTCTTATTCGCGGGGCCAGGCTGTGGGAGGGGTAGGGCATGCGGGGTGTAACCCTAGGTCTTGGAGGTGTTCGGGCTGGCGAGTAATAGAAATATGGAGGTTGAAGGGATGAAGTCCATGATGTACCTGTTGTTGTCTGTCATCACCCTCCTGACCGCCCTTGGCCAAATAAACCCATTTTTGCCGAACGATCGGTGGTTCGTGCCCCGGCTTGATCAAGTGAAGAAATCTCGCGGATGCAAGCCTGGGTCAGGGTCAACCCGGTGACCCTGCGGAGCCGAGCAAGCGGGGCGTCCGGCACTGGCCTCACCCTCCACAACGCTAGGGCGGCGGCTGTACTTTCTGCGGGTCTTCCGCGTCGTCTTTATGACGGACCAGGGCAGTGACCTCGTGCGCGATACCGATCGACGGCCCGCCGATCAGCTCCCAGGACCGGGCGATCCCGACCAGGAAGCAGACCACGGCAAGGATCGCGATCGTGTTCACCGCCCCCGAGTCGCCCGGATGGGTGCCCACGTCTATTCCCTCGATCAGCTGGTACACGAACGTGACGGCCAGGACGATCAGGAACAGCCCATCACGCACTGTGGTCCACCGCACGCTATGCAGGCGGATCAGCGACAGCAGCGACGCCACGACGAACGCGAGTCCGAGGGCCGCCACGCTCACCGCAGCCCACGCGATCTTGTGCCCGGGGATCAGCGCGAACAGCGATACCGACAGCGTGTTGAGGAACGCCGTCAGCGCCGCCACCGCGCGTATACGGTGCAGCTGCCCCTCCGTCTCGGCGCGGGCCAGCCTGTCGGAGGCAACCGAGATAGCCACGAACAATAGCCCGATCAGCGCTCCGGCCACGCTTGCGCTGGCCGTGAAGAAGTCACGAATGCTCGATGGAACCACCTGGTGATTCTTGCAGCCACAACCGGCGGGCAGGCAAGGGCTCCTAGCGCCGGCCGAGTGCGTCCGCATCCTCCGGAAGCATCTCCGCTTCCGGCATCTCGCCATGACGAACGGGTGCCGGGCGGTGGGACCGGTGCAGGGTGATGACGACCGAGGCGAGGACGAGGGCAGCGCCGAGTCCCTCGCGCCAGGTGAACTGCTCGCCAAGGAACACGATCCCGGCCAGCACAGCCACGACGGGGTTGACGTGGGCGTAGGTAGCCGATCCCGACTGACGCACGCCAAGACCAGCATCAAGCCATCAACCGGACACCACGCAACGCATCTCGTCCGTCAGCACCCGGCCAACCTGGCCGACGCCCTGGCCGCTCAGCGTGTGGCGAGCCTTTCAGCGGCGGTTCGGGCGGCGTCGGCCGTGCGGTGCAGGAAGTCGGCCAGGAGCTGGAGGCCGGTGTCGTCGTACTCCGCGCAGATCTGGTCCAGCGCGGTGTTCATGCCGGAGTCGACGAGGTAGAGGCGGAGGATCTCGGCGCCGCGGCCCCGGGCCGCCTGGACGACGACGCCGCGGCGGTCGGCGGGGTCACGACCGCGCTCGATCCAGCCGCCGCGTTCGAGCCGGTCCAGGATGCCGGTCATGGTGGCGGGGTGCAGCCCGGCGCGGCGGGCCAGGGCGCTCGGGCTGACCGGGCCGTACCGGGTGATGAGGTCTAGGCACTCCAGGTCAGCGTCCTTGATATCGAGGCGTATGCCGACGCTGTGGTTGAGCAGCGACAGCTGGGCGCCCAGGTCCCGCAGCGACTCCTTGACCGCGCGGTTCAGCCGTCCGCGGTGCGGTGCCTCGCCCGCATCTCCAGGCAGTATCGATTCCATATGATATGATCTCCATATAGTACGAGTTACGGAATAAATGTACTGCAGAACAACGGAACCCGAAAGGCGAACACGATGAAACTCACCATCCTCGGCGCGACAGGCGCCACCGGAACCTGCCTCACCAGCCAGGCGCTCGCGGCCGGCCACGAGGTCACCGCGGTAGTCCGCGATCCCGCCCGCCTGTCCGTGCCGGCTCATCCTCGGCTGCGGACCGTCACGGCCGACGTCATGGACCCCGCATCCATCGTCCCGGCCATCGAGGGCGCGGACGCCGTCATCTCTGCGGTGGGCCCACGCGGCACCGGCCCCACCACCGTCATCCAGGACAGCGTGCACAGCATCATCCAGGCCATGGGCAAAACCGGTACCCGGCGGCTCCTGCAGGTCAGCGGTTCCGTCGTCGCCGACGAAGGCGAAAGCCCCTACCTGCGCTACCTGCTAAAGCCCCTGGTCCGGCGTACGTTCCTGCGCCACGTCTGCGCCGACATGCGCCACGGCGAGGACGAGATCCGGGACAGCGACCTGGACTGGACGATCTTCCGCCCGCCCTCGCTTACCGACAAAGCCGCCACCGGCGCCTACCGCACCGCGATCGACCGTAACCTGCCGCACGGATTCACCGTCTCCCGCGCCGACCTGGCCGCCTGCATGCTCGCCACGCTCGCCGACCCTGCCACCGTCCACCACCACATAGCCATCGCCAACTGATGACGCCGCAGTTCAGCGCGTGACCGGGAGCGGCGTTTCGCCCGCGCGTTCGACCCGTTCGGCGGCGGCGGTGATGTTCCGAAGCATGCCACCGAACACGATGCCGTGAAACGGCGAAATGGACCGCCAGTAGGCATGGCCTGCGAGCCCGCGCGGCCGGAAGACCGCCCGCTGGCGGTATGTGGTCAGCCCGTCAGAGTCCTGGCCCACCGACAGCTCCAGCCAGGCCAGGCCCGGCAGCTTCATCTCCGCGCGCAGCCGCAGCAGTGCGCCCGGCTCGATCGTCTCCACCCGCCAGAAATCCAGGGCGTCGCCGACGAGTAGATGCCGGGGGTCGCGGCGGCCGCGGCGCAGTCCGACCCCGCCGGCCAGCCGGTCGAGCAGGCCGCGGACGGCCCAGGCGGCCGGGAAGGAGTACCACCCGGTCTCGCCGCCGATGCCCTCGATCACCCGCCACAGCGCCGCGGGCGAGGCGTGCACGACGC
Source organism: uncultured Actinomycetes bacterium (assembly GCA_963795795.1). Classification (GTDB taxonomy): domain Bacteria; phylum Actinomycetota; class Actinomycetes; order Streptosporangiales; family Streptosporangiaceae; genus Palsa-504. The sequence continues at coordinate 13,310 of CAWCJS010000032.1, forward strand.
TGTGCCGCTCATCGACGTACAGGGATCCGCCGGCCCACGACGGGTCGGTCGGCAGCGGGTCGCTGGGCGCGCCGGGCGTCGCGGCCGACGACCAGCGGGTGCAGACGGCCCCCTCGCGGGTGTGCCGCAGGGCCAGCGCGATGGCCTGGTCGAGGGTCAGCAGCCCCCCGGGCGGGTCCGGGATGTACCCGGTGATGTCGTGCTCGGAGCAGACGACCTCGTTCCGCAGGGATTCGACGAGCGGCCTGGCCAGGCTGGCGGGCACCGGCGTCACCAGTCCGACCCACAGCGAGGAGAGCCGCGGCGTCAGCAGGGGCACCTTCACGATGATCCGCGGCGTGAGCCCGGCCACCTCGGCGTACCGGCGCATCATCTCCGCGTAGGTGAGCACATCGGGGCCGCCGATGTCGAAGCTCCGGCTGACCTCCGTCGGCAGCGTGGCGCTGCCGACCAGGTAACGCAGAACGTCACGGACGGCGATCGGCTGGATGCGGGTGTCTACCCATTTGGGGGTGACCATGGCCGGCAGGCGCTCCGTGAGGTAGCGGAGCATCTCGAACGACGCCGATCCGCTGCCGATGATCACTGCGGCCTGCAGCGCGGCGGTCGGCACGCCGCTGGCCAGCAGGATGTCGCCGACCTCCGCGCGGGAACGCAGGTGCGGGGACAGTTTCCCGGCCTGCCCGGAGATGATGCCGCCCAGATAGACGATGCGCTGCACTCCCGCGGCTTTCGCGGCCGCGGCGAAGGTCTCCGCCGCGGTACGGTCGCGCCGTTCGAACGACGCGTCCGTGCCGAGGGAGTGGATGAGGTAGTAGGCCACGTCCATGCCCTCGAGGGCGCGCCGCACTGCGCTCTCGTCCATCGCGTCGGCGACCGCGATCTCGACGTCATCCGACCACGGGCGGTCGCTGAGCTTCGCCGGATCGCGCGCCATGCACCGGACCGCGTATCCCGCGCCCAGCAGCTCCGGGACGAGCCGCCCGCCGATGTACCCCGAAGCGCCGGTAACCAGACAGTGAAATGACGGTGACATATTGTTAAGTGTTACACGGCTCCGCCGGGGTGATCAGCTGAGTTACGGTCGGCGACGCCTCGGTCCTCAGGGCGCCACACCGCGTGATGTCCATCCCGAATGTCACGATCATCTTTACGATGGGATCTGTGAACTCTGAGCCTGCCCTGGACCACGAGCAGCATGACGTCATCCAGCTAGATGATGAGACCGTTGTGGTGCTGCCCGTGTACGAGTACCGGCGGTTGAGGGCACTCGAGCGCCGTGCGTCGGCGGAAGATCTGGACGCTGCCGAAGCTGATGCCGTGCTAGAGGGACACCGTGAGTGGGTAGCCGCTGGTCGGCCGGGTGCGATGTCACACGAGGAGTTCATGGCCGAAATGCTCGGCAGCCGCCAATGAAGATCGAGTGGTCAGACACGGCCCGGGCTTCGACCCGCAGGTACATAGGCGACCAAGATGGAATGCATGCCATCGCCGCAGCGGTCAGCGCCTTGGCCGTTGACCCGAACCCGCCGGACGCCTTCGTCCGAGGCAGCTACAGGCGGTTAAGGGTCGGCGCCTACCGCGTCATGTACGTGGTAGAAGAGGACGTCGTGACGATCGAGCGCGTAGATCGCGTCATCTGACCACTATCGTTCAATCTCTTCAAGGGCCACAGCTACCACGTGCTCAACTGCCGGACCGCGGGTATCTCCGGGTCGTCGGAGGCCTCGACGTTCCTTCACCGAAGGGTCTATCCGGCGTGTCCGCCACTGGCGCCTATCGCACCGCGATCGACCGCGACCTGCCGCACGGATTCACCGTCTCCCGCGCCGACCTGGCCGCCTGCATGCTCGCCATGCTCGCCGACCCGGCCACCGTGCACCGCCACATAGCCATCGCCAACTGATGTCCGCGGGCCGCAACCGTTTTGCACCTGTCGGGGCACTCGCGTGGCTACCGGAGGTGGCCAGATTGGGGGTAACAACCAACAACCGGGGGCTGGATCATCATGAAGACCACGAGGATCATCACCGCCGCCGCCGGGCTCGCCCTGGCCGCCGGGCTCACCGTGGGCCTGGCCACGCCCTCGCTCGCCAGCACTCCGGCCGCCGAGCACCACCTCAAGGCGACGCTGACGATCAGTCCCGGTCCGCTGCGCCTTACCGCCACCGGCAGCCAGCTAGAGGTCATCGACGCCACCGGCTCCGGCCGGGGCTGGCACGTCGTGCTGGGCGCAGGCGTGCGAGTCAACAGCTTCCAGTGCGCGCCGCACAGCACGTGCATCCTCCCGGTGCCGGGCGTCGTCGGCAATGTCATCACCGCTGACCCCGGGACCGGCATGGGTTCCGTGATATTCAACGTGACGGCATCCGGCCCGGTCACCGCCAACCTGCTCACCGGCCCCTGAAGATCAGACTCGGGCCAGGATCCTTGACATTCAATTTTCCCGAACGACGTTGGTATCTCTCCCGCTGACCCGCGAGCCCTGAATCAGCCGCGTTCCTCCCACGCCCGGCACAGCGCGTTGGCCAGGGTCATCTGGTGCGGTGTCCGGCAGGACACCCGGATGAGGTCGGGGCTGGCCACGATGATCGCCATCGCCCGGGCCCGCGAGGTCGCCACGTTCAGCCGGTGCCGGTCGTAGAGGAACTCCAGGCCCCGCGGCGCCTCGTCAGCCGACGAGGTCGCCATCGAGTAGATCACCACCGGTGCCTCGCGGCCCTGGAACTTGTCGACGGTCCCGACCCTGAACCCGCTCAGGCCGCGAGCCGCGAACGCGCCCTGGATGGCCCGGATCTGCGCGTTGTACGGGGTCACGATCAGGATGCCGTCACGGCCGACCAACTGAACGACCCCGTGCCGGTCCCGCCACGAGCAGCCCGCGAGCCTCTCGGCCAGCCGCGCCACCTCGTCGGCCTCTTCCGGCGACGCGTTCGTGTTGCCCTCGTGCGGCACCTCCACGACGCGCAGGCCCGACCCGGAGAACGGCCCCTCGCCCAGGATCTCCTGGAGGCCGAGCCCGTCGGCTCCGTGCAGCTTCCCGTCGTAAAAGACCTCAGAGGTGTACCGGCACAGGTCCGGGTGCATCCGGTAAGTCTGGTTGAGCAGCAGCCCGGCGCCGTGCGGCATCGTCGCCCGCTCGCCCAGAATGTGGCCGAGCGCCGAGGCGCCCGCCCCCGGCGGGTGCGTGGCCTGACTCGGCTGGGCGAGCTGCTGCGGGTCGCCCAGCAGCACCAGGTTCCGGGCCGCGCCGGCCACCGCCAGGACGTTGGCCAGCGACATCTGTCCCGCCTCGTCCACGAACAGGGTGTCCACACTGCCCGCCAGGCCGCCGCGCGCCCACAGCCAGACCGTGCCCGCGGCCACGTCGAGCTCGCCGTCGCGCAGCGCGAGCTCTAGCCGCTCGTTCGTCATCCCGGTGGCCGAATCATGCAGGTACGGGTTGTCCGGATCCGCCCGCTGGCCGATCCGAGGCGCGAGCCCCCACTGGCTGGCGTGCCCGTACACGGTGTCGATCAGGTGATGGATGACCGCGTGCGACGGCCCGGTGATGCCGACCGTGCGGCCCTTCGCGACGAGCGCGAGGATCTGCTCGGCGGCGGTGTAGGTCTTCCCTGTTCCTGGTGGTCCCTGCAACGGCAGGTAGGAATGGCGGAGCGACGTAGCCAGCCAGACTGCGGCCTCGGCTGCCTTCTCGTCCCCCGCGCCAATCTGACCATCCGTCTCGGGCGGCCGTCTCAGCAGGAGGGCGGTGGCCGCATCCCCGCCGCCGACACCTTCGCGCACCACCCGGTCACCGAGATCCCTGAGCCGTTCCCGCAGCTCCTTGGTGCCGATCGGGCCGCCTTCGACCAGGGCCGCAGGCAACGGACCGTCATAGGTGTTGCCTATCTTCAGGTCGATCGTCCCGGCGGAGTCGTCCACCGCCCAGACCGTCCAGCCCCTGCCGGTCTCGGCGTCATGGGCCGTCTGCCCGGCCGAGAACCTGTGCTCCTGCGGCGGGAACCAGAAGCGCCGCACCACCGACCGGTTGACCCATTCGACGATCTCGCCGCCGGTGAGCCCGCCGAGCGCGTCCGGCTCGCCGATCAGCTCCGCCGGGCTCAACGTGCGGAGATAGAAGTACCGCCACCAGGCGGGCTTGTCCTCCCGCCGGTGCCAGTCGATCAGGTCGGCCAGCAGCGCCCGCGCCTTCTGCTCCTCCGTGCGCTCGCCGACCTCGGCCGGGACGCCGTCCAGCAGCGCCGACCTGATCCGGGTGACCTCGGGATCCTCACGTGCCCGCGGCTCCTCGTCCACGACAACCGGGCGCGGCACCTGTTCACCGAGCCGTTCGGCCAAATCAAGCCGTCGTTCCTCCAGCCAGTCCCGCAGGGCCAGGGTCGCCCGGCAGTCGTCCTCGTTGTACCCGGCCACCACCCGCTGCCGCCCTGCGTCACCCGCGGCCGTCCCGTCCTCCAGCGCCGCCTCGAACGCGATCAGGTTTTCCGTCGCCTCCCGCAAGTCCACCTGCCGCCGGTACCCGCACAGCGGCTCAAGCCGCTTGATCGAGTAGTTCTCCACCCCGGCCTGCACACCCTGCCGGACGACCCGGTACAGGTCGACGAACACCCCGAGCCGGAACAGGTCGTCCACCTCGTCCTCGCGGGTGGCGAACCGCCCCATCAGCCTGCCCACCGCCTCCTGCCGCGTGCCGTGCAGCTCGGTCAGATGGTCGACCGACGTCGGCTCGTAGTGGTTGTAGTGGTACACGTGCAACCCAGGCCGGCGGGCGCGCCGCTCGGTGATGAAGTCGACGAGCTCCTCGAACGCCCGCTTCTCGTCCTGCCGGTCGAACGCCCAGATCGCCGTGTACCGCGGACGCCCCGCCTCGTCCAGGTCGGCGGTATCCACGACGCCGAACAGGTACTGCAACCCGAACTCCCGGCTGTCCTCGGAGTAGTACCGGGCGCCCTCGATGTCGAAGAACAAGTCGCCGGTCGACCGGTTCGGGCAGCCCGAGCAGCCCGCGATTCGGGACCAGGGCGCCATCGGCGTCCCGATCCGGCTCCAGCAGCCTGAACCGGGTGGTCCCCTCGTCCTCGCTAGCCACCTGCAGCCGAGCCTGGCTTCGGGCGCGATCCAGGGAGTCCGCGGCTCACCCGGTCCAGCCGGGGGAGTTCGGCCACGCCCGCGAACCCGCGCCGGGTGGCGATCCCGGCCGCCTTCAGCGCCCGCCGCTGCCCGGTCGTCATCCCGGCGACGAGAGACAGGTCATCATCGTCCCGCCGCCGCTTAGTGCACAGCTCGCTCCACCGGCAGATAGCGCAGTGCTCGACCGGTTCGGGATACAACCCGGGCGGCGGCCCCGCACCGAGCACCTCAACCAGCCGCCGCCGGGTCTGCCGCTCATACGCTGCGAAGTCCCTGACCTTGAACGGGACGAACTCCCCGTTGCCGAGGGCCAGGTGCATCCATCGCGGCTCGACTCCCTGCAGCTCGGCCAGCAGCCGCGAGTAGAACGCGCTCTGCAGAACGGCCCGGGCCTTCGCCGTCCGGGCCAGCTTGGCGTCCACCACCTCGTAGTGCCGCCCATCCGGCCGCGGCTCCCCGTCCGGTGCCGGCAACAGGTCCGCCCGCACCAGGAAATCCGGCCGCCCCAGCAGCGCCACCCCGCCCCCGGCCCCGGTCAGCGTCCCCTGGTAGATGACCCCGGCCCCAGCCCGGATCGCCGCCGCGGTCGCCTCGGCCGGGTCCGCGGCCCCGCTGAGGTCCGCCACCTCGCACCCGTCCGCCCGGAACCGCTCGAGCACCGCGCGCTCGTGCTCCTCGCCGCGCCGCACCAGGTCCTCGAACCCGAGGTCGACCTGCCCGCGGCGGCCGCAGCTCTCCCCGCGCCGCCTGCAGATCCAGCTGGGTCAGCTGCTGGCAAGCCAGGAAGTTGGCGACATCACTAGCCGACACCCGCAGCCGACCCTCAATGATCTTCATCGACCCTCCGCGCTCCGCCACTGACGATGACACCGTGACTGCACGCTCGGCAGGATCTGGGACGATTTGGTAGTCCCGACGCAGGTGATCGGTGGCAACGCCGTCGCCTTCCGCCGCGCGGCCCAGTTCGGCGCCGACTGGATCCAGGACGCGGCGGGCCCCCAAGCGTTCGCCGCCGGCGCGGACAAGGCCAGGCAGGCCTGGCGCCAGCTCCGTGCGGGACAGCCCGGCTGCCCGCCGCACCGGATTCAATGACGCCAGTCACGTCGGCGCGGCCATGCTCAACGAGCGCTACTTCGCCGCCAGGACCGATGACCTCCGCACCTCACACGGAGAGGAACTGCTGGTCGCCACCACCTGAAGCCCCTCCGATCGCGTCGGCCGGCGAGCCGTCACCACCAGCCGGCCATCCCGTCGATACGCACCCTGATCAGGTCGGCCTGCCCGGTGTGCCCCGCGTACTCGCCGATTATGTGGATAAGAGCCTAGCGCAGCGACATCTCGCCCCAGCGCGGGTTCACGAAGATCTCCTCCAGCGGCATGCCCGCCACCGCCTGCCGCGCTGCCTCCTGCTCGGCGACCAGGCGCTGCAGATCGCGTTCCGCCGTGGCGTGGCTCGCGTCTTCAAAGTCAGCATCCGGGCGGTCCTCGCTGGCGTAGTAGCTGGCTATCTCCTGCCCGCCCCAGCGCCTGCGGAAGTAGTTGAGCTCCACGTCGGTCAGGTGCCGGGCGATGCCGATCAGGCTGAGGTTCGAACGGCGTCACCGGCCGCTCCGCCAGCTGCTCGGCCGTCAGCCCCGAGCACCTATTCAGGAAGCTTGCCCGGTACCTGTCGAGGAACCCGTCCAGGATCGCTCGCTCGACCCCGGTAAATGGCTCATCCGGCAGGACATACTCCGGTGCTGTACAGCTCACCTCCTCGGGCTAACGAAGCCATCACACGCTGCGCCGACACGTCCACGTCATGGATTCCCAGACTAGGGCAGTCCACCTCATCGAGTTGACCGTTATCCGCCCCGACCTGGCAGACGGCCTAGCGCCCCTCCGGTCGATCATGGCAGCATCCGGGATGAAACTGCCGGGCGGCCAACCCCACTCGTCATAGCCAGGCTCAGGCCGTAGCTTCACTGCCGTTCGGAAAGTCAAATTTTCGTTATCCCGAACGAACGTGGTGCTTGCCCAGCCGATCGGCCACCGCCCCGTGGCTCGTCATCGGGGTTGTCCGCGCAAAGTCAGCGCTGTCAACGGAAGCCGATCGGCTTCGACTGGAGGAGGAATTCAGCCTGAGGACCATCTCGCCGCGCTCGTCAGGTGGCAGGAGTGGGATTCGGACCGCTACGTTGGGGGCTTGGACCCCCATTCCCGGCAAGCCCATCCCCTGACCTCCGGCCTCTGGGTCGAAATCGCCCACCGCGTCCACCCCGCCACAGGCCCGGCGAGGCCAGCGCAACCAGGGAGGCTGACCAGATCGTGCCCGATGCATCGGACCGCGTGGCGGTTGCTCATCGTCGTGTGGGCGAGGTCGAACAAGTCGAGATGGCCGATGGGGTGAGTGGCTGGCTTGCCGGTTGCGCGCGTCCGAGCAGTCGATCGAGTAAGGCCAAGGGACGCATATCGGCAGACCGATTCACCCAACCACCATCCCGCCATCAGCCGTGGAATACTGTTTTGGTGACTGATCTCGCTGAACTGGGCGCTGGCCTCGCAGCATCTCCATCACTCCCGGACGATCCATCACAGCGTTACATCCTGCTCGAGGCACTCGCACGTGCTACTGACCTTGAGGCACGGTGCCGGGCCGTTCGCACGAATCCTCACCCAAGGCTTTCAGCAGTCTCTGCGTCGTGCAACACGAACTAGCGAGATTTTTGAAAGCAATGCAATCGAGGGGAAGAAAGTTACGCTGCGAGAGACGAGAAATATACTCTAACGAGCGTCACATGTGGGAATCGGGACAGGCCCTAGCCCGGTATACGCTAAAGAAAAGCATTTCAGGATGATCCAAAGGTTCGCGATGTGGTTGGTCCGGCCGCTGCCCAGAATTCTAGTTGACGAATATATGGCTGACCACGATAGGCCGTTGACAGAAACCGATATCCGCGACTTTCACGGCCTCATCCTTGCGGGCGACTCATCAGCTGGACGGTATAAGCAATACTTGAACCGCATAGAGGGATCGGCGCACACGCCCGTTCCACCTGTCGAAGTTCCTGGTGCTATGCATGCGCTATTGACTTGGCTCCAAGGCCCAAGCCTTCCAGTAGTCTGGAAGAGCGCTGTTGCTCATGCCTGGCTGACTCATATCCATCCATTTGACGACGGAAACGGTCGCATCGCACGACTTCTGGCCAATTATGTCCTTGGAGCAGGAAGCTATCCTCCTCTCATTATCAAATCTACATCCGACCGGCCTCGATACCTAGAAGCATTGAGTCATAGTGATGAGGCTGGCGACATCTCAACTCTAGTACGTCTCTTCCTCAGGGTGCTCACCAGGGGCGTAGAATTTATGGAGCGCCCACAGTTTGCATGGGATCTTTTCCAGGCTGATCTAATTGTTCGCGAACAAAGCATATATGTAAGATGGCAGAAAACGATCTCGCGTTTCTTCGAAGAGGTGGCAGCGCGACTGTATTTGGCGCGTAGGTCACTAACTATCATCGGCGAGATATCGGCGAGCGACTATGAGCTGCTCTGTCAGCGTGATCCGTACGGCAATACTTGGTTTGCAAAAGCGTCTGCACCTGAAAAGGTTGCAGATCTCCTCATATGGGTAGGCTATACTAGCGACCGTATGCAAAGACAACTTGAGCTCGATCAAATATTCCCATCGTTCTTCATATCTGAGAGAGACTTGAATCCGAAGGCCATTAAGCCATACCGCCAAAATGTAACAAACCACGAGCCGCTTTATGACGAACTCTGTGTTATTGCAGATGAAGAGCGCGCGCTAATTCGTCGGGGCGACGTGTCGCGAAGGGTCAGCCTCGCAGATGGTGCCGAGCTCTTCAGCTCTCTGTTGACCACGTACCTGGACGATCTGCCCGCAATCTCATAGCTATTTGACGCCAACCAGCCGGGGCTTGTAGTGGAGTTATACCATATGCGATGGCGAGCAACCTCCTGCAAAGTGTAGTGATGTCGGCCGAGCGACGGGGCTCCGGAGTTGCTGCTTCCACGGGCATGCCGCGTTCAGCGTGCATGCGCCAAAGCGTCACTCCGTAGACTGAATACCCCGGCAAGTTTCTGACTTCTCCCTCACTTTCTAGGTATGGTCAGTTGGCGTTGACGGCCACATCGGATAAGGATTCGTAATCCTTTATGTTCGGATGCGGCTGAGCAGCGTGGCTCTATCGGTTGGCTGTTACTTGGCATGGAGAAGTGCCAAGCTAACCACGACCGTCGTGGAAATACACTACTTCTATTTCTTCACCGAAGATATGCTCGAAGGCTCCTGCACACCCACCCAC
>CAWCJS010000033.1:0-19324 GCA_963795795.1 uncultured Actinomycetes bacterium
GGCGCGGCCGGGGGACCCGCCGCCCGCACGGCCGCGCGGGCAGCTCAGTGTGCTAAACCGACAGCAGACAGCGTGCTGAATGATGATTGGCGCGGTGCGGGACCCGATGCGCCTGCGGCACTACCCTTCCGGCTGGACGAGTCAATCGCCGCGCTGCCGATCTGCGCCCTATGGGGGTAACAGGCGGGAGGTGAGTTCGGCCACGATGTCCGCCGCTGGCTGTGACGTCCTCGCGAGCGCGACGCTCTGTCCGGCCCACATCGAGAGCGCTTCGATGTCTCCGGTGGTCCCGGTCATCGGCGGCGCTGGCTCGTAACGAACGATGGCGTCGCCGGAGGCGAAGTACGCGATGACGTCGCCCCATCCTGGTCGCTGGTCGTCTGGGGGACGGCCCGCGGCCTCCCACTCCTGGGCCGTTGAGTTGCGGAGGGCGCGGTGGGGAGAATCGGGCCACCCGACGTCGTACAGGTTGGGGTACCACTGCGCGTCGGTTTCGGCCGCCGCGATCAGCCGGCGACGGTAGTCCTCGTGGATCGGCATCTCCTCGGCCAGCAGGAACCGCGTGCCCAGCCACGCGGCCTGGGCGCCCAGGGCGAGCACCGCGGCGACGCCGCGAGCATCACCGATCCCGCCCGCCGCAATCACGGGTACCGGTGTCACCGCGTCCACCACGGCGGGCACCAGCGGCAGTGTCGCGACGGCACTCCCGACGTGCCCGCCGGCCTCCCAGCCCTGCGCGACGATCACGTCCACGCCGGACGCGACGGCCCGCCGTGCTTCCTCGGCCGTGCCGACCGTGTGGATGACAATGCCTCCGGCGTCGTGGACCTGCGTGATGTAGCCGCCGGGATCACCCAGGAAAAACGACACGATCCGCAAGCCGGCGTCGAGGGCCGCCTCCAGGCGGCGGTGACGGTCTTCGGTGAGAACGAGGTTGCCGCAAAACGGCCGCGCGGTCAGCGCCGCCGTTTCCCGGACCACGGCTCCGACGTCTTCTGACCAGGTCAACGTCAGCATGCCGAGCGCGCCGGCATTCGAAACCGCCGCGGCCAGCCGGGGAACCGACACCATGGGCGCCAGGACTATCGGCTGTTCAATCCCGAGCAGCTCGCACACCGGCGTGCGCATCGCGGTCAGGCCTGGCCCGGTTCGACGTACGAGGTCGGCGCTGACCCGGGGGATCGCCGGTCCCAGCCGTGGAAGTGCGAGTAGTCCCCCGCGTCCCAGGCTTCGCGAAGCCCGGGGGTGCTCAGATCCCAGTCCGGGCGGATCTCGCTGGTGGCGGCGCGCAGGTCACGCCACAGGTCGTAGAACGACGGGCGGCCCCAGAACCAGTAGCCGTTATAGACGCTGTGAACGACCAGCCCCGGCTTGAGTACCAGCGTGTGCGGGATCATGGGGTTGTGCTCGGGGTCGGTGTACTCGGCGATGTCGAGATCTTGCTGGACGGTCCGGCCGGGGTCGGACAGGAAGGTCCACTGGGCGCCCACTGACGCTCGGAACTCTTGCAGGGTGTGATGGTCGTCCGTCGCGATGGTGGCCATCTGGGTGTAGGCCACCGCGATCTTCGGGTAGTTGGCCGCCAGCTCCAGGTGCTGCTGGTGCTCTTTGGGGCAGTAGTTGCCGCGCGCCAGGGTCAGGATCAGCGGATCGCGGCCCTGAAGCTCGCTGAGCGTCCGCACTGTCCCGGTGTGGTCGGGTAGAGCGTAATCGGGGAAGGTGCCACCGGGTCTGATGTCAGGACGCATTGAATGACCACCTCTCACAGCTGGTTAGTGAACCTGGGCCCGCAGGAACTTCCCGATTCGCTCGGTGGCCTCTGCTGCCTCGGGGGTGCCGAGCATGAGCTGGTAGACGTGGGGCAGGCCCTCGCCGATCTCCAGTATGACGTCGACCCCAGCTTGGGTGGCCGCTGCGGCCAGGCGTTCGGAGTCGCTGAGCAGCAGGTCGGCCGTGCCTACCTGGATAAGCAGCGGCGGGAGCCCGGACAGTGAGGCGAACAGCGGCGACGCCAGGGGCGTCTTAGGGTCAGCCCCGGCCAGGTAGTCCGACGCCAACTGACGGAGCAAGGCGGGGGTGGAGAACGGATCCTGACCGGCGCGCTCGGTCATCGAGGCCCCTGAGCTGGTCAGATCAACCGTCGGGGACATCAGTACGGCGGCCGCGGGCAACGCCTCCCTGGCGTCACGCGTGGCTACGAGCAGGGCGACGGCTAGCCCTCCGCCGGCCGAGTCGCCGGCCACCGCCACTGATGTTGCGCTCAGGTCCTGGTCGGTGCGGAGCCAGCGCCAGGCGGCCAGGACGTCGTCGATGGCGGCGGGGAAGGGATGCTCGGGGGCCAGGCGATACTCAGGGAACAGCACCCGCATCCCGCTGGCCCGTCCCAGGCGGGCGGCCAGCTCGCCGTCACTGCGCAGCGACCCGAGCTCATACCCCCCGCCGTGCAGGAACACCAGCACCCGGCCGACGTCCGCTCCAGGAGCGGAAAGCCAGTGGGCCGGCACCCCGCCGGCGTTTACCTCGGTCACCAGCACGTCGTCAGGCACCGGATGAAGGCGCCCCGCCGGGACGAAGGCGGCGCGGCGCTCCTCCAGCGTCGGCGCGGCCTGGCTGGCGCTGGCCTTCTGCTGATCTCTGAACGCGTCGATCACGTCCTGCATGGCCTGGCTGGGCACGTCGGTATCTCCGTTGGGTCCGCTCTAGGTAACGCCCTAACCATCGCACGCGAAAGCGCGCGATCACCCCCGTGGAAACCCCTGGCGCGGAGCCCAGGGCAAGGCCAGGGAAAGTCACGGGCGCGATGCGCACGGCCGATCGGCGATGGTGGCAATACCAGCTGTCCTGCTGGCGCGGAAGGCGTCGCCCCGCGACGTCGGGTCGACGCCGACCATGTCGGCTCACCCAAAGAGAGGAGCAGACCCCATGTCCAGCGAAGATGAGATCCAGCCCTTCCGGGTTGGTTTTCCGGAGGCGGAGCTTACTGAGCTGCGCAGGCGCGTCAACGCGACCAGGTGGCCCGACCGCGAGACGGTCACCGACGACTCCCAGGGCGTGCCGCTCGCGATGATGCAGGATCTCGCGGCCTACTGGGGGACCGGCTACGACTGGCACAAATGCGAGGCGAAGCTAAACGACCTGCCGAACTTCACGACCGAGATCGACGGGCTCGGCATTCATTTCATCCACGTCCGCTCCCCGCACCCGGACGCGCTGCCGCTGATCGTCACGCACGGGTGGCCCGGCTCGATCCTGGAGCAGCTGAAGATCATCGAGCCGCTCACCAACCCGACCGCGCACGGCGCCAGCGCAGCGGACGCGTTCCATCTGGTGATTCCCTCGCTGCCGGGTCACGGATTCTCGGCCAAGCCGACCACGACCGGGTGGGATCCCGTCCGCACCGCGCGGGCCTGGACCGTGCTGATGAAGCGCCTCGGATACACCCGGTTCGTCGCCCAAGGCGGCGACTGGGGCGCGGCCGTCACCCAGACGATGGGCATCCAGGCGCCGCCGGAGTTGCTCGGCATCCACTCCAACATGCCCGGTACCGCCCCGGCCGCCATCAACACGGCGGTCCAGCGCGGCGACCCGCCGCCACCGGACCTGTCCGCCGAGGAGCTACGAGCGTACGAGCAGTTGAGCAACTTCTTTGCCAAGCACGTGGCCTACGCGCAAATCATGGCCACGCGCCCGCAAACGCTGTACGGGCTGGCGGACTCACCCGCTGATCTGGCGGCGTTCATGCTCGACCACGGCGACGGTACCGGCCAGCCCGGGCTCGTGGAACAGGTCCTGCAGGGGACCCTGGACAGCGCCCTGACCCGAGACGACCTCCTGGACAACATCACGCTGTACTGGCTGACCAATACCGGGATCTCCACAGCCCGGCTGTACTGGGAGAACAAGGCACAGTTCTTCGACGCCAAGCCCATCACCATCCCGTACGCCATCAGCGTCTTCCCCGACGAGCTCTACCAGGCCCCGCGCAGCTGGGCCGAACGCGCCTACCCGCACAACCTCATCCACTACAACAGGCTCGACCGCGGCGGCCACTTCGCCGCCTGGGAACAGCCGGACCTGTTCGCCGCCGAGATGCGCGCCTCGTTCAGGTCGCTGCGCTAACCAGGCACAGCTGCGGGAACCGGTCAGAGTCCAGCGTTAACTGGCGTGACTGGCGGTGGTGACGGTGGCGCTGGCATGGGTGCAGCCCTTGGTGTCGCAGAGGATTACGACACCCTTAGGGCCGCGGTCGGCCGGTGTCACCGTACCCTGGCGGAGGGTCCAGTTGCCGCAAGCCGGGCAGCCACCGACAACCGGGTCGCCCCAGCGCTTGCGGGGGTTGGCCATCAGCAGGGCTCCCACGACGATCAGGCCGGCCAGGACGAAGGCGATGATGCCGACGACCAGCAGCCAGCTGGTCACTGTGCCGAGGGGCAGGAACGGGATGGCCTTGAGGAAGGCGCGTACCCGGAACACCAGCACCCAGCCGATAGCGGCACAGACTGCCGCCGCGGCGAGCGCGAGTAGCAGGTTGCGGCCGGACCGGCGGTTCCTGCGCTCCCGGCGCGCAGCCTCGATCAGCAGATCCTGGTCAGTGGCCATACGTCTCCCGCCTCCTCCATGCCCCCGCGCGACTCCCTCCGGAGGCCACGGTTATGAAACTAAGCATGCCTTATTTTCGCAACCGCTAGCCAGCGGGTGCGGACCGGAGATCAGCCGACGACGAGGACCGTCGTGCCGGGAGGCCGGGCCGCTGCGCCGCTTTCGAAGGCCTGCTGCCCTTCGGCCAGGGGGAACGTCTGGCTGATCACCGTACGCAGCTTGCCCTTGCCTAATACCTATCTTGCCGGGGGGGAATGTATTTCCTGGCCGTGCTCCCAGGGGTAGGCTCTCCTTAGAGGCAGCGGGCGCAGCCCCCGAATTGCCGTACGCGGCGTCAGGGCCTGATCGCGTTGGTGTTCTGCTGGCTTGGAGGCTGCGTGACCGGTCAGGCCCGGAGGATCTGGCGGGCGTTCGGGCTGCAGCCCTGGCGCACGGAGGATTTCAAGATCTCCCCGGACCCGCTGCTGATCGATAAGATCCGGGACGTCGTGGGGCTGTACCTGGCGCCGCCGGCGAACGCGGCGGTCTTCGCGGTCGATGAGAAGCCGCAGATCCAGGCGCTGGAGCGGACCGCGCCGGTGCTGCCCATGCTCCAGGGCGTGCCCGAGCGGCGCAGCCACGATTACGTCCGGCACGGCACCATCGACCTGTTCGCCGCGCTGAACACCGCCACCGGCAAGGTGATCGGCAAGCTGTCCGCCCAGCACCGGGCGGTCGACTTCCGGGACTTCCTCGATGAGATCGACCGGCAGACCGAGCCCGGCCTGGCCATCCATGTCATCTGCGACAATCTCGCTGCCCACAAGGCGCCGGCGGTCCACCGGTGGCTGCTGGCCCACCCGCGCGTCCAGCTGCACTTCACGCCCACCTATTCCTCCTGGATCAGCCAGGTCGAGCGGTGGTTCGCCGAGCTGCAGCGGCGCTGCCTGGACCGCGGCGTGTTCTGCTCCCTCGACGAGCTCACCACCGCACTGGAAGAGTGGATCAAGATCTGAACGCAGCGCAGGCTCAAGTGGAAAGAGCGAAGATATGAGCATGGCTAGCTGGATTCAGGACGGGACTAGTTGATCGTGTCCTGTCGCGGCCATGGTTCGGTGCCACCTCGCGCGGTGCCAGCGCCCCGGACTCGGTGTAGCTCAGGTACCGGGCAGATGGCCGCAGATTCTCACTCGCAGGGTCGTGCCACCCGGCTGAGGGGCCGTAGTGGCGAGATGAGCGTGCTGGCCGACCTGGTCGCGGCGGTCCGGGCGGGCGAGAGCCGGGTGCTGGTGGTGCGCGGCGAGGCGGGCGTGGGCAAGACGGCGCTGCTCGACTACCTGGCCGGGCAGGCTCAGGGCTGCCGGGTGATGCACGCGGCGGGCGTGCAGTCGGAGATGGAGTTCGCGTTCGCCGGGCTGCATCAGCTACTGGCGCCGATGCTGGACCGGGTTGAGCGGCTGCCGGGTCCGCAGCGCGATGCGCTGGGGACGGTGTTCGGAATCAGCGCGGGCCCGGCGCCGGACCGGTTCCTGGTGGCGCTGGCGGTGCTGAGCCTGCTGTCGGAGGTGTCCGGGGAACGTCCGCTGGTGTGCGTGATCGATGACCAGCAGTGGCTGGATGGTGCCTCGGCGCAGGCGCTAGGGTTTGTCGCGCGGCGGCTGGCGGCGGAGCCGGTCGGGCTGCTGTTCGGCGTCCGAGTACCGGGTGCGGAACTGGCGGGATTGCCGGAACTGGCGGTCGAGGGGCTCGCGGAGGGTGACGCCCGGGCGCTGCTGGACTCGGCGCTGACTGGGCCGCTGGATGCCCGGGTCCGGGACCAGATCATCGCCGAGGCCGAGGGCAATCCGCTGGCGTTGCTGGAACTGCCGCACGGGATGACGCCCGCGGAGCTGGCGGGCGGGTTCGGGCTGCCCGGCGCGGGGTCGCTGACGGGCCGGATCGAGGACAGCTTCCGGCGGCGGCTGGACACCCTGCCGGCCCAGACCAGGCGGCTGCTGCTGCTGGCGGCGGCCGATCCGTCGGGTGATCCGTCGCTGGTGTGGCGGGCGGCGGGTCGGCTGGGGCTCCCGGTCCAGGCGACGATGCCGGCGGTCGAGGCGGGTCTGGCGGAGTTCGCCGCGCGGGTCCGGTTCCGGCATCCGCTGGTGCGTTCCGCGGCCTACCTGTCGGCGTCGCTTGCGGAACGGCAAGAGGTGCACGGGGCGCTGGCGGAGGCGACCGATCCGGCCGATCCGGATCGGCGGGCCTGGCACTGGGCGCAGGCCGCGGCCGGGCCGGATGAGGAGGTGGCGGCCGAGCTTGAACAGTCGGCGGGCCGGGCGCAGGCCCGGGGTGGGCTGGCGGCGGCGGCGGCGTTCTTGGAGCGCGCGGTGCGGCTGACCACCGATCCGGCGCGCCTGGTGGAACGCACGCTGGCCGCGGCGCAGGCCAATGTGCGGGCTGGCGCGTTTGACCAGGCCCTGGGGCTGCTGGTGATGACCGAGGCCTGGCCGCTGGATGAGCTCGCCAGTGCCCGGGTGGACCTTCTGCGCGGGCTGATCGCGTTCGCCTCGGGCCTAAGCAGTGACGCCCCCTCGCTGCTGCTCAAGGCGGGCCGGCGGCTGGAGCTGCTCAACCTGGGCCTGGCCCGCGAGACTTATCTCGACGCCTGGGGTGCGGCACTGGCCATCGGGCATGTGGCGGCCGGCGATATGGCGGAGATCTCCCGTGCCGCCCGGGCGCTGCCCCGGTCACTGGACCCGGGTCCGGTGGAACTGCTGCTGGATGGCCTGGCGCTGCTGATCACCGACGGACTGGCCGCCGCGGCGCCGGCGTTGCGGCAGGCAGTGAGCGCCTTCGCCGGCGACGGCATTTCGGTCGGCGACGGACTCCGGTGGGGTTGGCTGGCCTCGGTGCCGCCCCTGCTGCTGTGGGACGACGACGGCTGGCGCGCGGTCGTCGCCGGGCAGGTCCGGCTCGCCCGTAACGCGGGCGCCCTTGAGACTCTGCCGCTCCACCTGGCGACGGCGGGCATAATCACGGCCTGGAGCGGTGCCTTCGGGGCGGCGGCTGCTCTGATCGCGGAGTCCGAGGCGGTCTGCGAGGCGACCGGGGCGCGCATCCCGTCTTACGCTGCCCTCCTGCTCGCTGGTCTGCGCGGCAGCCAGGCCGAGGCCGTCCCGCTGCTCGACGCCACGATCAACGCGGCCGAAGCCGCGGGCCAGGGCCTGACGGCGACCGCCGCGCGCTGGACGGCCGCCGTCCTGTACAACGGCCTGGGCCGCTACGACGAGGCGAGGGAGGCGGCCCGGCAGGCCGCCGGGGACCCATCCGGGCTCTACGTCTCCACGTGGGCGCTGCCCGAGCTGATCGAGGCCGCCGCACGCACCGGGAATATGCCCATGGCCGACGATGCCCTGGCGCGGCTGGCGGAAACGACCCAGGCCGGCGGCACCGACTTCGGGCTGGGCGTCGAGGCGCGCTCACGCGCGCTGGTGACCGGGGGTGAAGCCGCCGAGGGCGTGTACCGGGAGGCGATCAGCCGGCTGGGCCGCACTCAGCTCCGCCCCGAACTCGCCCGCGCACACCTCCTCTACGGTGAATGGCTGCGCCGGGTAAACCGCCGCGCCAACGCTCGGGAGCAGCTGCGCACCGCCCATGACATGTTCGACGAGATAGGAATGGAAGGATTTGCCGAACGAGCCCGCCGGGAGTTGCTGGCTACCGGGGAGACCGCCCGCAAGCGTGCCGCCCGGGCCGCCGTCGACGCGAGCCGGGAGCTGACGGCCCAGGAGGCCCAGGTCGCGCGGCTGGCCCGCGACGGCCTGTCCAACCCCGAGATCGGCGCCCGGCTGTTCATCAGCTCCCACACCGTCCAGTACCACCTGAGCAAGGTCTTCGCCAAGCTCGACGTTAGCTCCCGCGGGCAGCTCCACCGGGTGCTGCCGGACGGCCCGGACGCACCGGGCCACTAGCCAGTCCGGCTGAGCGTTGCGCATAAGGGGATCGGTGTGGCGTATAGGCAGGCTAGGCCGGCACGGGGATCAGGTCGAGGTCGGGCAGGGCCGCGCGGAGTTCCCTCCGGGAGCTGATGCCGAGCTTGGTGAAGACCTTGCCCAGGTGCCATTCGACCGTGCGCGCGCTGATGAACAGCTGGGTACTGATCTCCGTGTTACTGCGCCCGTCGCGGGCGAGCCTGGCGATGTGCGCCTCTTGCGCGGTGAGCTCGGTTACTGTCTCGATCGTGCGCTTGCGGGCGGTTTCCCCGGTGGCTGCCAGTTCCTTGCGGGCCCGTTCGGCGAATCCCGCCATCCCCATCGCGTCCAGCATCTGGTGAGCGGCACGCAGTTGCTCACGCGCGTCACGGCGGCGGCCCTGGCGGCGCAGCCACTCTCCGTAGAGGAGGTGCGCGCGGGCCAGCTCGGCGCGGATCCGGGTCCGGCCCAGCCGCTCGATCGCCTCGAGGTACAGGCGCTCGGCGTGCTCGTCGCCGCTGAGCAGGGCCCTTGACCGGGACTGGATCCCGAGCGCCCAGTCGGTGGCGGCGGCGCTGGTGGCCTCCGACAACCGCCGGAGGGCAAAGGACGCGCGATCGTGGGCGCCGGTCCGGGCCGCCGCCTCGATCAGCTCGGCCAGGGCCCAGGTGGCCAGCCCCAGGTGGTCCGGGTCTGCGCTGGCCTGCTCGGCCGCGGTCAGCGCCTCGTCATAGCGGCTCAGGCCGTTGTTGAGCACCGCGGCGGCCCAGGCGATGGCGGTCATCCGCTGCCCCTCCCCGTGCACCGCCGGGTCTGCTGGGTCAGCAGCGATCAGCCGGGTGGCCTCGGCTTCCTGTCCGCGCCAGGTGGCGACCAGCAGAGCGCCATAGGGTCTCAGCGGGTTACCCGTTGCCTCGGCGACGGTCTCGGCCTCGCGTGCTAGTGCGGTCGCCATCGCGGTCTCGCCGACGGCGAGCCGGAGTGTCGTCCCGTCTTGCAGCGCGTCCGGGAGTGCGGTCAGCGCACCCGCCTGGCGAGCCAGCTCGATCAAGCGAGCCGAGAGGGTATGCCAGCTCTCGTCGTCCCACGCCGCACGGGACATCCGGCAGGCGAACGGCAGCCAGCGCAGCGCCTCCTCGGCTGGTACGGCTTCGTCACGGAAGGCGCAAACCGCTCGCTTGAGCATCGGCGCACCCACGGGGTGTCCCTCGGTGACCAGCGCCGCCAGGCCGTCCAGCAGCAAGTCGGTGGCACGCGGGGGCCGCGAGGCTGGCGCCGCCCGGACGGCCTCGGCGACGTGCGTCATTCCGTCGGCCAGCCCCAGGCGCCCCATGGTCAGCACGGCACCGAACGCCTCGCGGTAGGCCTCGCGGGCCAGTCCGGCATCGAGTCGTTCCAGTCGTTTGGCCATCTCGAGCAGGAGCAGCCGACCCTCGCGCCGGGCGGCCAGCTGGGCGCGCAGCAGCTCCGCCCGCGCCCGCCCGAGCTCATCAAGCGGGCCGCCCAGCGCCATGGCCAGCAGCCGCCACGCCGCGTCCGGCGCACCGGCATCCCGTTTGGCCTGCGCCGCGTCCAGCGCACGGCGAGCCCGGCAAGCCGGCTCGGGCGTAAGCTCGGCGGCGCGTTCGCCGAACGCCGCCGCGGCGGCCAGGCCGCCGCGGGCGCGGGCCAGGTCGGTCGAATGCATAAGCTCCGCCGCGACGTCCTCGTCCAGGTGTGGCGTCGCCTGCGCCCGATGCCAGGCCCGCTGATCAGGACTGACATCTGAACCGGCGGTCTCGGCGAGAGCGCGGTGGACGCTCTGGCGCTGCCGCGGCGAGGCCGCCCGGTAGACCGCGGCCCGGGCCTGCGGGTGGCAGAACCGTACCTGCCCGCTGAACTCGACGAGCCCGGCCTCAGCCCCAGGCTCCGCCGCGCCGGCCTGGACCCCGAGGTGCCCGGCCGCCCGCCAGATCAGCACCGGGTCCCCCGCCGGCTCGGCGGCGGCGATCAGCAGCAGCAACTGCGTCGCGGCGGGAAGCAGGGCGAACTGCCTTCGGTAGTCCTCCTCGATCCGGCCTGGTACCGGGACCACGCTGGGCAGGCCGAACCCGCCGGCCAGGTCCGCGGGGGTCAGCCCGCGCGTTAGCTCGACCAGCGCCTGGGGCTTGCCTCGTGCCTCGGCGATGATCTGATCGCGGACCCGCTCGTCCAGCGGGCCGATCACCACCGAGTCAAGCAGGGTCCGTGCGTCGGCGTCGGCTAGCCCGCGGAGCTGAAACTCCGGCAGCCCGCCCAGGCCGTGATCGTCGGCAGGCTGGCGCAGCGCGAAGATCACCGCGGCCGGCGCGGCCGCCAGGTGCCGGGCGACGAACGCCAGCGCCTGAGCCGAGGCCTGGTCTAGCCACTGCGCGTCGTCCACCACGCAGAGCAGCGGTCGCTGGATGGCCAGATCCGACAACAGGCTCAAGGTGGCCATGCCGACCGCGAAGCGGTCTGGGACGTTCCCGCCCTGCATGTTGAAGGCGATCCGCAGCGCATCGCGCTGCGGATCCGGGAGATGCCCGAGTCGGCCCAGGAACGGCGCGCACAGCTGGTGGAGCCCGGCGAACGCCATCTCCATTTCCGGCTCGACGCCGGTCACCCGCGCGACGCGGCAGCCGACCGCGCGTTGGGTCAGGTAATCCAGCAGGGCGGTCTTGCCGACGCCCGGCTCCCCGCGCAGGACCAAGACCCGGCTCTGGCCTGCCCGCACGTCGGCGACCAGCCGGTCCAGCATCTCGCGCTCGCCGCGGCGGCCATACAGCCCGCACCCGTGTGCCTGCGTGGTGCTCATTTCCTCGCTCCTTTGGCCGTGTCGCGCCACCAGTTGGTAACCAGCGCCGCGTATTCGGCTGCGGCGTCTTCCCAGGTGAAGTGGCCCGCGTCGATGACGTCGAGCTTGCTGTTCGGCAGCCGCTCGTGCAGGAACCTCGCGTTGCCCGGCGGTACTGCCGTATCGAGGGCGCCGGCGATGATCTGCACCGGAGTATCAATACGCGGCAGCTGGCCGGCCAGTACCGGAAGCTCGGCCGGGTAGGAGCGCAGGTAGCGAACCGACTCGGCGAACCGGTCTCCCTGGTAAGAGGCCAGGTAATCGTCACGGACGGCCTCGGGAAGCGGGTACCGGCTGATGCCGTTCAGCGCGGTGTTCACGAGCTGCCGCGGGTCAGCGCGGCGGAAGTCGTCGAGGTCGGCGGCCTCGACGATGTCCTTGATCATCCCGCCGAGCTGGAGCGGGACCGCGGCGGCGCCGCTGCCGACGACCAGGCTCCGCAACCGGCTGGGGTGACCAGCAGCGGCGAACAGCGCGACCGCGGTGCCGGTGCCCGGGGCGACGACGTGCGGATGTTCGAGCCCGAACGCGTCGGCGACGGCGATGATGAACTCGCCCATCGCCCGCGGGGACAGCAGCGAGTCGCTGCGCTGGGAGTGCCCGAACCCCGGCAGGTCCACCGCCACCAGGTGAGTACGCTTCGCAAGGCGCCACCAGACCGGTTCGAAGGCCAGCAGGCTCTCGGGCCACGGGCTGAGCAGGAGGGCGTGATCACCGTGGTCCTCGCTGACAGCAAACCGGACGGTGAGGCCGCGGATGAGCCGGAACCGCATCTCGAAGGGCGCGTTTAGCCAGGTGACCACGAATCGCGCCTCCGGGTCCTCGGTCGGTGACCGCTTACCCTGACATCGTGGCGCTCAGCGGGGTGCGATCGAGTCCCCCAGGTGGCTAGTGGCTAGCCGGAGCCCTAGTGGCTAGCGCGTGCGAGCCGCCGCCGCAGGTGGGCGCGCCTGGTGGACATGACATCCTCGGGTTAGCCCTACAGCCAGCGGGCCGGTCGCCCGGGCACCATCTCTATGTGGCGGTTCGGATCCTGATCGTCGATGACGACGCGAGCTTCCTCGGCCTGGCGGCCGAGTTGCTCGTCGAGCGCGGCTTTGACGTCCTCGGCCAGGCCATGAACGCGGACCAGGCCCTGGCCGCCACGATCAGGGAGCATCCGGACGGGATACTGCTGGACATCAACCTGCCGGGGCGAGACGGCTTCGCCACGGCGGCGGCGCTCTCGCAAGCCTGCCCGTCAGCACGGATCGTGCTGACCTCCGCCGACGTCCGGAACGTGGCCGCCGAGATCCTCCGCGATTGCTCGGTCTATGCGTTCGTGCCCAAGGAGGAGCTCGCCACCACCGACCTCGGTGACCTGTTCAGGCGTGCAGGTACGTAAGCACGGCGAGCACCCGGCGGTGGTCCTCGGGCGAAGCATGCAGCCCGAGCTTGTCGAAGATGCTGGTCACGTGCCGTTCGACGGCTGCCACCGTGACGACGAGTTCCTGGGCGATGCCGGCATTGGAGCGGCCCTCGGCGATCAGCGCCAGCACCTCCCCCTCGCGGGGCGTCAGGCGGTCAAGCGGCCCGGCCGTTCGCTTGCGGCCGACCAGGCGCGCGACCACGTCGGGGTCGAGCACCGACCCGCCCTCGGCGACGCGGCGTACCGCGTCGGTGAACATCCGGAGGTCTCCCACTTTTTCCTTGAGCAGGTAGCCGACGCCCTGCGCGCCGTCGGCGACCAGGGCGAGCGCGTACGCGTCCTCCAGGAACTGGGACAAGACCAGCACGCCCACGCCCGGATGGGCAGCACGGATCGCCAGCGCCGCCCGCAGCCCGTCATCTGAGTGCTCGGGGGGCATCTGGATGTCGGCCACGACCACGTCTGGCCGGTACGCGTCGGCCAGCCGGACCAGGTCACGCGCATCGGCTGCGGTGCCGACGACGTCAAAGCCCCCGTCATCGAGGACGCGGACGATGCCCTCGCGAACGAACGGCTGATCCTCGCCGACGATGACGCGTACCCGCTGAGCCGGACTCACGGTATAAAGCTACATTGTCAGCCGCTTTTGCCGCCATCGACGGGCGGTGTACCAAGTTGCGCCTGAAGGCCCGGAAGGGGCTCGGTACCTCGGCGGACCGGGACGGCGGCCCGGAGCACCGTTCCGCGCGAGGGCGCGCTGGTGACGTCCACCGTTCCGCCGAGCGCGCCGATCCTATCGCTCAGCCCGATGAGGCCGCTGGTCTCCGGCCGGGGACGTGCCCCGCCGATCCCGTCGTCCCGGACCTCTACGACGCACTGATCAGCTAGAACCTCGAGCCGTATCCACGCGCGCGTGGCGTGCGCGTGCTTGACGATGTTGGCCAGCGCTTCGGAACAGAAGAAATACAGGCCGGCCTCGATGGCCGCTGGCAGCCGCAGGCCGGGCATGTCGAACTCGACGGGGATGGGAACCCGGTCGGCGAGGGCGCGGACGGCCGCGGCCAGGCCATGCTGGGTGAGGATCGCGGGATGCAGGCCCGCGGCCAGCGCGCGCAGGTCCTCGAGCCCTCGTCGCGCGTCATCCAAGGCCTGGCCCACGAGTTCCCGCGCCCGCTCCGGAGCGGACTCCCAGCGCTGCTCGGCCAACTGCAGGCTGATGAGAGTGGCGACCAGGCGCTGCTGGGCACCGTCGTGCAGGTCCCTGGTCACGCGCTGGCGCGCCGCGTCGGACGCGGCCACCACCCTGGCCCGCGACGCGATGAGCTCCTGTTCGGCCCGCTGGCGGTCGGTAATGTCGCGCACGTATCCGGTGAAGGCCGGCTGCCCGGGCAGGCCGGTACGGGTGACGGACACCTCAGCCGGAAACTCGGTGCCGTCGGCACGCATGGCTGACATCTCGATCCGGCGATTCAGGATGCTGGCCTGCCCGGTCTCCAGGTAGCGGGCCAGGCCGCGCCGGTGTGCCTCCCGCAGTGACGGCGGCACGATGGTCTCGGCGAGGTCGCGGCCGATCACGTCCTGCGCCCGGTAGCCGAAGGCCTGCTCGAACGCACTGTTCACGTACGTCACCCGGGAGTCCCGGTCGATGCTGATGACGGCGTCGAGGGCGGTCTCGAGAATCGCGCGTTGCCTCGCCTCGCTGGTGGCGAGCACGGCCGCCCGCGCCTCCGCGACCTGACGTTCCCGGTCCGCCTGGCCGCGCAGTTCCGCCTCGGAAACGCTGTGCAGACTGGCGATGACGGCGCCGCACAGTTGCGCGAGGACCGACAGGAGGAACGTCTCCTGTCCGGACAGGTCCTCACTCCCCGTGACGATCAAGAAGACCGGCTCCCCCGTCAGCGGCGAGGAGATGGGGAACGCCCAGCAGGCGGGAAAGCCCTCCACGTCGAGCCGGGCGACCCCCGTCAGCTCGGTCAGGCGATGGCCGACGCTTTCCGGGGCCTGTTCGTAGTACTCCCCCGGCTTGCTCGGATGCCAGGCTACGGCGGTATGGGCCGCGGCGATCGACGGAACCGCCGTGATGACCAGGCGCATGGCCTGGGCCGGAGAAGACGCCTGGGCCAAGATAAGCGACAGGCTGAATACCGAGTTGACCGACGATAGAACCCGGCTCACGTCTGGTACGTCATCAACACCACGGTCGCGGTGCTCCGCTGACGGCATCAGCTATCCGGGGGGCTGGTCTGCCTGGTAATGCGGGTTGTCGATGAGGATGCCATTGACATAAACCCGCGGATGCGTCCTCAGCACGTGCATGATCGTGCCGCCGTCAAACAGGTCAAGATCGTAGAGACAGAAAAACAAGCGCGGATAGTCGGGGACGATCCTATTTAGTTCTGCCTCCGCGGCGAACCATTCCCCGATGTCAACGCCGTTCCGGATAAGAAAGCTCTCGTCTCCGACACCCCGGAAGCCTTCGTACCCGTGAGCGAACGCCTCGAGGACCATCGCCTGCATGTTGCTGATGAACGTGTCCTTGGAGAAGTGGCCATCCGGCATGTACGCCTCATCCTCGGTGAGGATATTCAGCATGCCGTCCCTCGCGACGAGCTCGGGAAGGATCCTGCCCTGCACGGCCGACGGCTGGTCGACCATGCAGAAGACCCTGTTCCCCGCCGCCAGGCCCTTCGTGACGTAATCGACGACAATATCGTCCAGTACATTCCGGCTGCCGCTGTAGAACGCGCAGACGTGATCGCCAGGGAGGAACCCGAGGCTGGGGTCTTGCGACGCGGGGATCGTCATGGCCAACCTTCCTGCCTAGGTAAGGGAAGCCTAACACCGGCCGCGCGTCGTGATCTTCGCCGCGTGGCTGCCCCGCAATCGTGGTAGCCCCATTCCCGGCTGGGGTTAACCCCACATCGTCGCGCGGACACCCTGAGCTGCAGGCTGAGGGGCGCTCAATTGGCTGCGGTGCATTGGCCCGGCAGCCTGGTGTCATGTCGGTGAGTAGGGAACTTCCCAGGCTGTACGGGCGCCAGGCTGAGTGCGGGAGACTGGCCACACTGGTCGACGAGGTGGGGGCCGGGGGCAGCGCCGTGGTGGTCGTGCACGGCGAGCCGGGTACCGGAAAGACGGCGCTGCTGGACTTCACGGCCAGGCTGGACACCGGCCTGCGGGTCGTCCGGGTGTCGGGCGCGGAGTCGGAGACCGAGCTGGCCTTCGGCGGGCTGCACCGGCTGTGCGGGACGATGCTCGATCTGCTCGTCCGCCTGCCCGGGCCGCAGCGTGAGGCGCTTGAGATCGCGTTCGGCAGGCGGGCAGGTCCCGGGCCGGATCGCTTCCTCGTGGGCCTGGCGGTACTCGGCCTGCTGGCGGAGTCGGCCGCCGACCATCCGCTCATGTGCGTGATCGACGACGCGCACTGGCTGGACCAGGCGTCACGGCATGTTCTCGGGTTCGCGGCGCGGCGGCTGAGTACCGAACCCCTGTTGCTGGTCTTCGCCGCGCCCGAGCCGATCAGGGACCTGGGCGGCCTGCCCACGATGCCGCTGGGCGGGCTGCGCGACGCGGACGCCCGCGACCTCCTGGCCTCCATCGTGCGGTGCCCGATTGATGACCGGGTACGGGATCAGATACTCGCCGAAGCAGGCGGGATTCCGGGAGCGCTGCTTGGCCTGCTGCACGAGGTATCGCCAGCCCAGCTGGCCGGGGGCCTCGGGCTCCTCGACGTGCTACCGGGCGGCACGTCAGAGACCCTGTTCGCAGAGCTGAGCGAGCTTCCTCCCGAGACCCGCCAGCTCCTTCTCCTCGCCGCGGCCGACCCCACGGGCGATCCGGCCCTGCTGTGGCAGGCGGCCGGGCAGCTAGGTCTCGGCAGCGAGTCCGTGGTCCCCGCGGCAGAGGCTGGCTTGATCACCGTGAACGGCCGGGTCGTCTTCCGGGATCACTCGGTCCGGTCCACGGCCTACCGGGTCGCCCGCCTGCGGGAGCGCCGATCGGCGCATCGCGCGCTGGCGCAGGCCACCGATCCGCGTGCTGATCCCGATCGCCGCGCATGGCACCAGGCCAAGGCGCTGACCGGACTGGACGAGGACGTCGCCGCCGAACTGGAGCGCACGTCAGGCCGGGCCCGGGCGCGTGGCGGCCTCGGCGCCGCAGCCGCGTTCCTCGAGCGCGCTGCCATGGCAACGCCGGATGCGGCGCGGCGGGCCGAAAGGAGTCTCACCGCCGCTTCGGTCATGCTCCAGGCGGGCGAACCCGGCGCCGCAGCGAAGCTGCTCGACCTGACGGAGGCCGACACGCTGGACGATCACAGGCAAGCACGCGCCGACCTGATCAGCGCCAGGCTCGCGTTCACCGTGGACCGAGGCGGCGACTCGGCTCAGCTGTTCCTTCATGCCGCACGACAGCTAGACCGGTTTGACGGGGAGCAGTCGCGGATGGCTTACCTGGAGGCGATCCGCGCGGCGCTGTCCGCCGGAAGCCTGGCGGCTTCCGGCGCGACGATGGCAGAGGTGGCGTGCGCGGCGCGGGAAGGGTCGTCGGATGGTGACTGCCCGACGTTGCCCGACGCTCTCCTGGCCGGGCTGGCGGCTAGCTTCACCGGCGAACTTACGGTGGGGGCGTCGCTCTTGCGGCGCGCCATCTGCGGTTTCACCGGCGAGATGACAGCCGCGGCAGAGCTTGGGCTGCTGCCGCTGGCCTACGCCGGAGCGCTGCAACTGTGGGACGACCGTGCCGCGGACGCGCTCGCCAGCCGGTACGTCAGGCTGGCCCGCGCCGAGGGAGCGCTCAGCGACCTGCCGTCGGCCCTCAACGCGCTCAGCTGCATGCGCTTGCTAGCCGGCGATCTAGCCGCGGCAGATTTGCTGGCCGCCGAGGCGCAGGCGACAGCCAAGGCCATCGGCATCGGGACCGTCCCGTACGGCGCCCTCGGCCTCGCGGCGCTACGCGGCCACGAGGATGCGGCGCTGGCCCTGATCAACAGCGCCGCGCGGGACGCCGCGCTGCGCGGCGAAGGACTCGGGGTGGCCATGGCGAAATGGGCCGCCGCCGTGCTGCACAACGGCCTGGGCCGGTACGCGCAGGCCCTATCCGCGGCCGAAGAGGCCATCGAGCACTCCGGGCCGCTCGCGCTGGCCGGATGGCCGTTGGCCGAACTGGTCGAGGCGGCGGCGCGGTCAGGGCAGCCGGGGCGGGCCGAAGGGGCCATGCGGACCCTGTCGCGCATCGCCGAGGCCGCGGGCACGGACTGGGCGCTCGGCGTCCGGGCTCGATCGCAGGCCCTGCTCAGCGATCAAGAGGAGCTCTACCAGGCGGCGATCGACTACCTCGGCCGGTCGCGGGCCCGGGTCGATCTGGCTCGCGCGCACCTGCTCTACGGCGAGTGGCTCCGCCGCGAGAACCGCCGGGTCGACGCCCGCGAGCAGCTTCGTCGCGCCGAGGAGATGCTAGGCGCGATGGGGGCCGCTGGGTTCGCCGAGCGGGCCCGCCATGAGCTGCTGGCCACCGGCGAGACCGTGCGCAGGCGAGCACCTGGGACGGACCGGGACCTGACCCCGCAGGAGGGGCAGATCGCCGTGCGCGCCCGGGACGGGAAGACCAACCGGGAGATCGGCGCTGAGTTGTTCCTCAGCGCCCGCACCGTGGAATGGCACCTGCACAAGATCTGCGGCAAGCTCGGCGTCACCTCCCGCCGGCAGATCCGTGCGGCGCTGCCTGATGCCGCCTACATGTCCAGCACGATGTCGGTGGCGGGCCGGGCGCAGCAGATGAGGACCTGGCCGTCCGCGGGGAGCTCGAGCGGGTCCGGGGCGTAGGTGATGTCCCCGGACAGCAGCGGAGTGACGCAGGTGTGGCAGACGCCGGTGCGGCAGCTCCAGCGGGTGGGGACGTCGCAGGCGTCGGCGAGGTCGAGCACGCTGTGCCAGTCAGCGCCGAAGGGCGTGGTGATGCCGCTGCGGGCGAAGGTAACGAGCGGTCCGTGGCCTGGCGGATCCGGCGGCTGATGCGGCGGGCGGCTGGCCTGCCTGCTGATCCCCGGGGTGACGGGCGGCAGGGTCCCGAACAGCTCGGTGTGGATCGCCTCCTGGCCCAGGCCGATCGCGGTCAGCGCGTCCCGCATGTCGGCCATGAACGACGCCGGCCCGCAGATGTAGGCGCTCGCGCCGGGCGGGATGGCCAGCTCGGCCAGCGCCTGCTTGGTGAGGCGTCCGGCGGCGGCGTGGGCGCGATGGCGTTCTTTGGGTGTGGCGTTGCTGTAGAACACGTGCTGACGGGCGTTCGGGAGGGAGGTGAGCAGGTCGTGTGCCTCGGCCGCGAAGGGATGCTCGCTCGGTCCGCGCGCCCCGTACAGCCAGCAGATGACCCGCTGGCTATGGTCCGCGGCGAGCTGGTTCAGCATGGACAGGACCGGCGTGACGCCGATGCCGGCCGAGATGAGCAGGATCGGACCGGTGCCCTCGTCGAGGACGAAGTCGCCCCGTGGCGCGGCGACGTCAAGGACCGCTCCCGGTTGCAGGTCGCGGT
>CAWCJS010000034.1:0-702065 GCA_963795795.1 uncultured Actinomycetes bacterium
ACGGCCTGCAGGGCGCGGCGTTCTTCGGACAGGACGTGCCGGGCCACGCGCTGGAGGGGGAGGTAGGTCAGAGCGGCCAGGTCTTCGTCGCCATTGATGTCGCGCAGGGCTCGGACGCCCAGCGCGGACGCGGCGCGTTCGCCAGCACGCCGGCGTTGGGCGTAGCGGCCGTCGGTGTTGGCGCGACGGGTATCGGTGTCGATGATCAGCAGGCTCAGGCCGGCGGCGGCGGGGTCGAGCGGGACCGGTGTAACGGCGCCGGTGTGGCAATCGAGCAGGGTGGCGTGGCGGGCCGGAACCGGAGCGCGGCGATCTGGTCCATGATTCCCGAGGGCACGCCAACGAAGTCGTTCTCCGCGCGGCGGGCCAGGGCCGCCAGCTCAGGGTACCGGGACGGACAGGCCGTAGAGTTCGGTCAGCGCGAGAGCGACCGAGCATTCCAGCGCCGCCGAGGACGAGAGCCCGCGCCCGCTGGATCAGGTCGGCGTCGATGGCTAGGTCGGCGCCGCCTTGAGGTGACCCGCCTCACGGAGCGCCCAGGCCACTCCGGCGGGGTACGCGGCCCAGCCTTTGACCGATCCGGGTTCCAGCGCGTCGATGTCGATTCGGACGGGCTCGCCGTCGGACTGCCGGGACACCATTGAGATCCGCCGGTCGGGCCTGCGGGCCGCGGCGGCGTAGACCCCGTAGCTGAGGGCGAAGGGCAGCACGAACATCTCGGTGTAGTCCGGGCCGCCGATCAGGTTGACCCGGCCGGGCGCGAACCAGACGCCTTCCGGTTCACGGCCGAAGCTGCGGGCAAACCAGGCGGCGGCGTCCGGGCTCTCGTCCGGGTTCCCGTTCCCGTTCACGACGGCCGCGGCTCGCCAGTCGGCCGCGGCGTGGTGCGGATCGACCGGATCGAAGAAGACGCGCCCCGAGTTCCGCGGAGGCGAGGTGCCTGGCCACGCCGTGAGCCCGCCGCGCCGGGGACAGGTGCAGGTGGAGGTGGGCGGCGGGCCAGTTGGCACCGTCGTTCGGGCGTTGGTGGACCCACAGCATGTAGGGGGTATCGGGGCCGAGGAGGCGTTCCATGCGGGTCAGGGCGTCGACGAGGATCGCGGCTAGCCCGGCGCGTCGCTCGGGTCCGGCGGTGGGTAGGTCAGGCACGTGGCTTTAAGGGGAGATGAGCAGCTCGTACGGCCAAGAGGGCGCCCAGGGCACGGCGGCCTGCCATCCTTCGCCGCGGGTCACCAGGAGGTCGTTGTCGGGGTCTTCGCAGAGGTGGCACTCGCGGCTTCGAGCTCGGCTTGCACGATGGGCGGGATCGTGCCGAAGGCCAGGATCTGACTGTGCGGATGGTCGATCGTGGCGCCGATCATGCGCCCGCGGTTCTCGAAGACGAATACGTAGGCCACGTCTTCGCGTGACCCGAGCGCTTGTGTGCGCGCCGACCAGAGCTCGACGACCTGGGCCGACTTGTCGGCGCCCAGCGCCGGGAAGGACGAATCGTGGTCGGGGCTGTGCAGGATGACCTCGTGCCGCCCGTCGGGCAGGGCGGGCCAGCGGTTGGTGATGTGCAGGACGTCGTACGGTTCGGGCGCCTCGAGCCCGCCCGGGCAGAACGGGCACGATCCCTGCGGGAGGTTGGGACGCTGCTGCCGCCACGGGGTGACCACCACGTAGGCGCCCGTCAGCGGGTCGATACGCAGATCAGCGTCGTTCATACGGGTTCGATGCGCAGCCTGGTTCCGGCTGCCTCGGCGATCTTCCGGATGTGGGTCACGTCCGAGGTAACGACGGCATCGCCGCGGCGGGCGGCGCCCTCCACCACGGATACGTCAACGATGTCGTCGTGATCGGACCGTCCGGCCAGGGCGCCTGCGTTCCTGGCCAGCTCCTCGCTCATCGGCTCGGTGTCACACATGCGGAGCAGGCGGCTCAGGCTGGCCTGCCGGGGACCTCCCCGCCACGCCTGCGCCAGCACCGGAGCGGGCACCGTGGGAATGACCTCCTCCGCCAGGTAGCCCGCGTGCAACGCCCACATCCGGCGGTCATCGCGTTCGGCGGCGACCAGCGCGCCGGTGTCATAGGTGACCCCGCCCATGCTGACTACGCGGACTTGCGCTCGGCCGGGTCCGCGGGAGCGCGGCCCAGCGAGGACCTGGCTCGCGCCCTGCCCTCGGCCAGCTCAGCCTCGGTCAGGGGGCCGTGCTCCAGCTCCCACTCCGCCAGGGCCTGCCGCCCCGCCTCCAGCTTGAGCCGGTGCGCCGCGGTCTGGGCCAGCCAGGCGCTGAACGTCGTCCCCTCGGCGCGGGCCGCCTCCTCCACTGCCCGCGCCAGCTCGGGGGGCAGGGATACCGAACGCTTCTCACGCTGAGCCATGAGACAACGGTAGCACAGGTGGTATGACAGCTCCGGCGCGATCGGGTTGTTGACCTGGGTGCCGCCAGCGCCGGCGGGCTGGCCCGCGAACGGGACACCGGAGCCGAAACCTGATTATCACGGAATCCTGCTAATTATTGAAGCGAATCTCCAGGTACGGGAGCAATTGTATAAAGAAGCGCGTGCAGGGATGACCGGGCACATATATGCCCAATATCGCGTAAAGCCTGGCTACGGGCTGGCGTGTCTCACACAATGCCTGGTCAGCGACCAAAGGGGGAGTTCGGAGAGGAACTTTAGCTGTCTTTCAGGTAATGTCCAGCACTCTTACGGGAGGAAACGATGCGCTTCAGGCGCCCCGTGATTTACACAGCTATCTCAGCAGCTGCTATTGCCAGCGCCGGCCTGCTCGCCTCGCCGGCCATGGCCTCGACGACCCAATTCCCCTTCCAGGGGCAGGGCTTCAGCCTGTACAACAACTACGGAAGCGCGCGTGGCACGGTCAGCGGCGGCCAATTCGATCAGTACGGCCAGTACGGCCAGTACGGCCAGTGGGACCGTGGCTCGCTACTGTTTCTGGGACGGTATCGGACTACCGCTTTGGTCAGTACGGCTACCGCCAGCGGACCATCGAGGAGGTGTTCCTGTCCTCCTCCAACTCCTGGGGGCGGGGCGAGCTGATCGGCTCGGCCGGTCCCGGCCAGAGCGACCGGTTCAGCGGCACCCTGGACAACACGAACAGCGGGACGATTACGCTGTGCGTCGCCAACAAGTGGGGCGGCAACGTCCGGGACTGCACCAGCCAGTCGGTTACGGCCTTCACCCAGCAGCAGTACAACCCGCATAACCACTAGCCGGAGGGCCCCGGTCGCGGCCATGGCCCGGCCGGGGCCTAGCTAGGTCAGGAGAAGCGATGACTACCAACCCGGCGCTTGATGAGTTGCGGTTCCTGGGGGGGGAAAAAAAAAGGATGGGTAAGTGCGCGGCAGAGCCGGGTCAGCGCGGGGGAAGCACCAACGCTCGTTCGGTATAAAAGAACTTCTCGCGCCCGCTTACAGCAGCATGATCAGCATGTAGCCCATGGTCAGTCCCATCGCGAGCTGGCACAGGGCCGCGCACCGCGGGGCCAGGAAGCCAGGCCCGGATCTCGGAGCAGAGGCGGGGCAGCCGGACACCGGCGGCGGCGCGGGCGGACCGCTGGCTTCGGGGCGGGGACCGGTCGCCGAGCCGATGGCGAGCGCGCGGCGGGTCAGGGGGAACGCGAGGGCTGGAGCGCGGGCGCTGAGGCGGTCACCGAGCCAGACGACGTAGCCGAACATGAACAGGGCCAGCACCAGGGCCAGGAACGAGAAGCGCGAACCGGCGGCGGACGCGCCCATGCCGCCCATCCCGCCGGGCGTGCTCCTGGCCGCCAGGGCCGCGGGGAGCACGAGGAACATGTACAGCATCGCCGCGCACTCGACGAGGTGGGGCATCGGGTGCAGGCAGCGCCACGGGCTGGACGGCGCGCCGCTGCGGGCCTGCAGTAGCCGCCAGCCGAACCAGATGGCGCCGGCCGCGAAGACCGCCTCCCAGGCTCCGGCCGGCAGGACGCGCAGGCGCTCGACCAGCATCCCGGCCATCGCGAGGCCCATCGCGATGTGGCCGCCGTCGGTGTCGAGTTCCGTGGGACGCCGCGATCGGCGCGCCACGACCAGGCGGCCCGAGCAGTAGACGGCCACGGTGACCATGACGGCCGCGAAGATGCCGGTGAGCCAGACGGGGCCAGCCATGTCAGGTCTCCGGGCGGGGCCAGAAGGCCAGCGCGAGCAGCGCCAGCAGCGGGCCGGTGTCCGGGTCGGTGCCCGAGCCGGTGAGGATGCCACCCATGCCTTGGGCCAGCCACAACCCAGAAGCGATCACGATCGCCAGGACGATGATCACCCGGACGGCCCGGGTCGGGAGGTAGACGCCGACGGCTACGACGAACAGCGCGGAACTCAGCACGATCGACGCGAGCAGGCCCTGGCCGCGGAGCGCGCTGGCCGCGTGCTCGTCGATCCAGGCCAGCCAGCCGGGCTCCCCCGGCGCCACGCGTGCGATCATGCCGCCGATGGCCTGCGGCGCCCGGGACGCGGGCAGCACGGCGAGGACCGCCATGCTCGCCCACACCACCACCCAGAGCCCGCGGGCGACCCTCGGGCCCACGGCGCGGGCGGCGGCGAAGGACGCCGTGGGGGCGCGGTCGGCTGGCCACAGCAGCACCGCCAGCAGCGCGTAGAGAAACACCGCTCCGGGCGCGCCGTCGACCGGGCTGGCGTTCCCGGCCAGCACTCCCCCGAGCCCTTCGCCGACCCACCACACGCCCAGCGCCCACAGAACCGACGCGCCCAGCGCCAGCTTGACCGTGGGACGCCACGCTATGCCCAGGCCCAGGGCCAGCTGGATGACCGCGAAAACGGCGTTCAGCGCGACGAGATGATGATCGATGAAGCCGGCCGACCAGGTAATCGGACGCGCGACGAAAGCGGGATTGCCCGACGCGTTCCCCGCGACCATCCGCGGGAATCCCCGGCCGAACATGAATGGCTGCAACTGCAGGAATCCGTCAAGCAGCCAGATAACGCCGAGCCCGAGCTGGAGCTTCCTGCGCGGGTCCGGCAGCGCCGGCTGGACCCGCGCATCGGCAGCCGGGCTGGCCACGGCGCCGCCGACCGCAAGGCTCTGGCTCATGTCCGGGGTCCTCTCCCCTTTGCCGAAGTAACACATGACGCTATTGGGCGGCTCGCATATCCGGCAAGGGAATACGAGTATCAATGGCCGGGCGGATAAACCCCATTGGGGTATTGAATAAACCCCGGTGGGGTAATGACACGGCACCGGGGTCAGCTCGTGAAGGTCGGGTCTCCGCCGCGGACGGGCTCGACCCGGCCCTTGGGCTCCTCCCAGTCCTCCTGGCGGCCCAAGGCGGTCAGGTCGAGCAGGACGTAGGTGGGGCCGACGTATTCGGCGCCGCGGGCGAAGGTCGAATAGGTGTGGTAGATGTCCTCGCCGTCGCGCAGGAAGCAGCTGTAGCCGGGCATCTCGCTGGAACGCTCGCCGCCGAGGAGCTGCGGCTCCGGGCGGTAGTTGTACTGCACCTGGTCCCGTGACTCATCCAGCGTGACCTGGAAGTCGTAGTTGAAGTCGCTGCCGTGAGCCGAATACCACGGCACCAACCAGCCGCGCTCCTTGGCCACCGCGGCGATCTTGTCGTAGGGGGCGCGGGAGGTCAGCACGAAAGTCGTATCCCTGGTCTGCAGGTGATCTAGCGCGCCGAGCGGGAACTCGTCGAGGGAGGCCGAACAGCCGGGGCAGGGCTGCTCCCAGTCCGGGCCGAGCATGACGTGCTGAATGATCAGCTGCCGCCGGCCGCCGAACAGGTCGGCCAGGGTGACCGGGCCGTCCGGGCCCTCGAAGATGTACTCCTTGTCGATCCTGACCATCGGCAGCCTGCGCCGATCGGCGTTGAGCGCGTCACCCTGGCGGGTGAATTCCTTCTCCCGCGCCAGCAGGGCCAGCCTGGCCTCAAGCCACTGCTCGCGGGAAACGACGTCGGGAAGACTCATCGCGAAACCTCCTGGGAACGGGTGGGACTTCGTCCCTTCGGGGTTACGACGAACCGTCGCGCCGGAAATGAGCGGTCGGCTCGAGGACTGTTACACTCAGTTAGTCATCGTTGCTATGTGTAGTAATCCCTGCACAGGGAATCATCGAGCGGACGTATTCGGAGGTCCAGTTACCGCCTGACCGGCGGTGGATAGGTGATCGTAATGCGACGTTCCCTTCGCATGCTGGCTGTCCTCACGGTTCTCACCGGGGGCCTGGCCCCCGCCCTCATCGCCCTGACGCCGGGCGTGGCGAGCGCAGGCGCGTGCGGTACGGCGATCGTGGCCGGGACGACCTGCACCCTGACCGGCTCGCTCGGCGTGACGGGCAGCACCCTGACCTTGACGTCGCCGTCGTCGCAGACCTGGAGCGAAACCCTGAACGGCCTCGACCAGAGCCTCGTCGACACCGTCGCCGGCGACCAGCAGTACACGGTCAACGACGCGACGGGCACCGGGGCCGGCTGGCACGTCGCGATGTCGGCGACGACCTTCACGAACAGCAGCCACATACTCCCGAATACCGGGACCCTCTCGACGAACGGCAGCGTTTCCTCGATCGCGGGCACGAGCGCGCCGACCGCCACGTGCAGCGCGACCTGTACCCTCCCGACCAACACGACGACCTATCCGGTCGCCATCACCACGGCACCCACCTCGCCTACGCCGTCCGTCATCTACGACACCTCTGCGGCCACGGGCCTCGGACAGGTCGTCATCGGCGGCAGCGCGGCGGCGGATCCGGCCGGATGGTGGCTCCAGGTCCCGGCCAGCGTCTACACCGGTTCGTACGTCTCTACGGTCACCCTGGAGGTCATCTCTGGGCCGTGACCCAGGCGCCGCGCGCCTGCGTTCTGCTGTTCTGAAGCTCGCGCTGGCGCTCGCGTGCGCCGCTGGCCTGGTCGTGGCGGGCCCGCGGGCGAGCGCGGCCACCCTGGCCGGCGCCGCCTGGGCCGCGTCGAAGACCACCGACGGCGCCACGGGCGCCAGCTACACCTACAGCTTCAGCGCGGCGACGTCGGCGGCGCTCGACGAGATCACCATGACCGTTCCCACCGGGACGGCGGGCACCCCGTCCGTGGGCACGGTGAGCCCGGCCAGCATCGCGGGCGGCAGCGTGTCGCTGTCGGGGACCACGCTCACCTACTCCTTCACGTCGGCCACGATCATCTCGAACGAGGCGATCTCGGTCCAGATCAACGGGATCACCAACACCACCACCGCCGGGAGCGACACCTCGACGATCACCACGGACAGCAGTTCGGGCGCGATCGACACCGGCACATCGGAACGGTCACCTTCACGGCCCTCGCGCTGACGAGCCCGGGCTGGTCAGCGTCGTCCACGACGGTCGGCGCCACGGGCACGAGCTACACGTACACGTTCACTACGACGGGGCTCATTAGCTCGGTCACGATGACCGTTCCGCCCGGAACGACCGGGACCCCGACGGTGGGCACCGTCAGCCCCGCGGCGCTCACGGGCGGCACCGTGACGCTCTCCGGGACCACGCTCACCTATTCGGGCACCTTCCTGACGCTAGGGATCTTCGGTACGGCGGTCTCGATCCAGATCGGCGGGCTGACCAATACCGCGACGGCCGGCGTATACACCTCGGAGATCGTCACCGAAACCGGGGGGATCGCCCTTGACTCGGGGGTCACGGCGGGCGTGACCTTCACCGGCCCGTTGAGCGTGACCGCGCCAGCCTCGCTGACCTGGGCCATCACCCTGAACGGGATCAACCAGACCATCGCCGACGCGGTCGCGGGCGACCAGCAGCTCGCGGTCAGCGACGAGACCCTCACCGGTGCGGGCTGGGATGTCACGATCTCCGCCACCACCTTCACCAACGGCGCGCACACCCTGCCGAATACGGGCACCTTCGTGCTCACCGGGGCCGTGTCGTCGATCACCGCGAGCACCACACCGAGCCTGGCGTGCACGTTGAGCTGCCTACCGCCGGCCGACCCCGTGACCTATCCGGTTGCGGTCACGACCGCCGCGTCCACCCCGTCGCCGGTCAGTATCTACGAGGCGTCGGCGGGCAGCGGCCTCGGGGGAATCCTGCTCGGCGGCTCAACCGCAGCCGATCCCTTCGGCTGGTGGGTCAAGGTTCCGGGCAACGCCTGGCGGGGCTCCTATACCTCGACGGTGACCGTAGCCATCGCATCAGGACCATGAACGAGAAAGGTCTCCCTATGTCCCGGCTAGCGGGAACTGCCCATCGGCGGCGTCGCGGCGTGAGGTTCGCCGTCGCCGCGGTGACCGCCGCGGTCTTCTTCGCGCTGATCGGGCTGGCGCCCGCCAGCGCCAGCAGCACGCCCGGGGTAGTGTCGTTCGGCCTCTCGCCGGTGCCCACCGCGGCTGGTGTGCCGCGCCCGTACTTCAAGCTGACGATCGCACCCGGCGGGTCAGCCCGGGACATCGCGATCGTCAGCGACGACGGGACCAGGACCGAACGGCTGATGGTCGGCAGCTCGCGCGGTATCACCGCGGCGAACTCGGGCAGCGCGTTCGGCAGCTTCTCGCGGGCGTGCACCGGCGTCGGCTGCTGGGTCACCGGGCTGCCGGCCACGGTCACCCTGGCCCCGGGCACCGGCCGGGCCCTCGGGTTCCGGGTCGCGGTTCCCGCCGGGACTCCGCCGGGGCAGTACCTCGCCGGCATCACCGTCGTGGCCGCCGCTCCGCCGCGCTCGGTCCACCTCAAGTCGCACGGGCACGTGTCGGTCAAGGTCATCGTCATCGACCAGGTCACTGTCGGCGTGGCCATCACCGTCGGCTCGCTCGCGCGGCTGCGGACGAGGCTGGTAGTCCCGGCCGTGACGGCCGGGTCCATCGGGTCCCTGCCCCGCCTGTACGTCCACGTCCGTAACACGGGCCAGACCTTTGCGCGGGCCAATGGAACGGTCTCGTGCCGCGCGGGCGGCCAGGACCGGCTGTTCCGGCTCTTCATAGACACGGTGCTGCCCGGCGGCGCGGCGGTGCTGCCCATCAACGCGCCCGGGCTCGGCAGCGGGGCGCTGCCGTGCACGGTCAGCCTGCGGGATGACATCGGCCATACCGTGGCCTGGTCGGGAACGGTCGAAACCACCACTCCGACTCCGGCCGTGACCATCCACACGGGCCCCGGTGCGTACTCGACGCTGCCCGCCCATT
Source organism: uncultured Actinomycetes bacterium (assembly GCA_963795795.1). Taxonomy (GTDB): domain Bacteria; phylum Actinomycetota; class Actinomycetes; order Streptosporangiales; family Streptosporangiaceae; genus Palsa-504. The sequence continues at coordinate 9,150 of CAWCJS010000034.1, forward strand.
CGGTTCCCGCGTGGGCCATCGCGCTGATGGTGCTCGGCGGGCTCATCCTCGCCGCCCTGGTTGTGCTCCTGGTGCTCTACCGGAGGGCCAGCCGCCGGCCGGAGCCGCGGGCCTTACCGCGGGCTCCGGCCGGTGAGGCGAGATCGTCAGGTGACGACCAGGCCCGCGGGGGTGGCGCCGGCGGGCAGCGAGGTCGGGGAGCTGGCCAGCTGGGCCAGGCTGCCGCCGCTGACGGCGAACGTAGCGACGGCGCCGGCCGCGCTCTCATCGACGTACAGGTACCGGCCATCGGGGCTGAGCCGGGCGTCCACGGCACCGGCACCCTTGGCGGACACCGGGGTACTGCCGAGCAGGGCCAGCTCGCCGTCGGGGGCGATCCGGTAGCTGGAGAGGTTGCCGGATGCGGTGTTCACGGCGAACAGGAACTGGCCGTCGTGGCTGATCTCCACCCAGCACGGGGCGGTCTGGTCATTAGCGTACGGCGACGCCCCGATCGAGGTCAGCGCCCCGTTGGAGGAGTCGGCGAACGCCGAGACCGTGCCCAGCCCGGTGCCGTTGTGGGCGTTGGACACGAACAGCTGGTCCGGGTCGGTCGGGCGGAACTCGCTGCCGAACGGGCCGGCGCCCTGGGCCGGGAACGGGGACCCGGGGGCGGCGGTCAGCAGCCCGTCAGGTCCGACGGTGAAGCTGTCGATCATAGAGGTCCCCACCTCGGTCCCGACCAGCCTGGTGCCGGTGCCGTTGAACAGCACGTCACCGGGCGCGGCGTCGCCGGCCAGCGAGACGGTCGAGCCGGGGATCGCGTCCAGGCGGCCGTCGGGGCGCAGCCGGAAGCCGGTGTAGTTGCTGGCGCCGGCGCCGGAGTTGGCCACGTAGACCAGGTCACCGAAGACCGCCACGCTGTCGGGCAGGGCACCGCCGGTGGAGACGACGCCGTGGCTCACCAGGCGGAGGGAACCGTCAGGGCGGATCCGCAGCACCGAGATCTGGCTGCTGCCCGCGTCGACGGCGATCAGGAACCGGCCGTCGGCCGACAGCTGCAGCGCACCTTGGGAGGCCATCCCGGCGCCGGTCCCGGCCCCGCCGGCCGCGAAGGGGGATCCGGCCTCTGGAGTCAGCGTGCCGTCCGCGTGCCGGTCAAAGGCGCCGATCGTGTTGGTTCCCACGGTGTTGTCGTTGGCGTAGACGTGCCCGACCACCGGGGACGCGTCGGTCGAGGCCGAGGCGGAGGCGGGGACCGCTACCGCGGCCGCCGCCGCGAGGCCGAGGATCAGCGCACCCGCCCGGCCACGGGTCAGGAAGCGCCTTGCTGCTGGTCCTGCGTAAGCGGCGCGGACGGCCGTCCGCGCGCGTTGAGATTTCACAAACTTCATCTGCTGACCTTCCTCCGGCGAAGCCGGAACCGGTGGCGGCCCACGGCCGCCGCGATGGTTTGCACACCAGGTATTCGTCGCCGACGGCACCGAGGTTTGATGTCGGGCGGGAAGTAGCTGAAGGTAAGGGGACGCGTGAGCAAACGGAGTGCGGCTGTTAGGGTGGCGTTTCATCCATTCGCGTCACGTGCGGCGGAGGTGATCCGATGCGCCTTCTGCTGATCGGCGCGCCCGGCTCCGGCAAGGGCACGCAGGCCGGGAAGCTGGCCGAACGGTTCGGGATCGCCCACATCTCCAGCGGTGACCTGCTGCGACAGCACGTCCAGGACCAGACGGCGATCGGGCGGACGATCAAGTCCTACCTCGACCGCGGCGACCTGGTTCCCAATACCGTCGTGATGGACATGCTGCGCAAGCCCGTCGTCGCCGCGGTGGAGGCGGGCGGGTACGTCCTCGACGGGTTCCCGCGCACGGTCGAGCAGGCCCAGGCGTCCTTCCCGACGGCGCGTTCCCTCGGCGCGGAGGTACAGGCCGCGATCCACCTCGACGTCCCGAGCGAGGAACTCGTGCGCCGGCTGCTGGCGCGGGGACGGGGTTCGGATGACACCGAGGCCGTCATCGAGCGCCGCCTCCAGGTGTACCTGGACATGACGGTGCCGCTGCTGGATTACTACGCGGACCGGGAGTGGAAGTTCGCCGTGGACGGGACGCAGGCGCCGGACGCCGTGCACGGGGACATCGTGGCCGGGCTGAAGAAGCTGGCCCTGACCGGGTGAGCGCTCGGTAGGAGCGCTTATGACCGGGAGCGCTTATGACCGAACGAGCCTGGCGATGGCTTCCGAGGCTTCTCTCACCTTCTCGGTGGCTTCCGGGCCGCCCTCCTCAATGGCCTGCGTGACGCAGTGGCCCAGGTGGTCTTCCACCAGGCCGAGCGCGACGGCCTGCAAGGCCCGGGTCACCGCGGACACCTGGGTCAGGATGTCGATGCAGTAGGTGTCGGATTCGACCATCCGCTGCAGGCCGCGCACCTGACCCTCGATCCGGCGCAACCGCCTGAGATAAGCGTCTTTGTCCTGCGTATACCCGCGCATGAGCCAACTGTACGGGCCGCTCGCCGCTCCAGGTAACCTCACGGGAATGCGCGACCAGACCATTGAGGCGTTCCTCGACGAGCTTGCCGCCCGAGTGCCTGCCCCCGGCGGCGGCGCCACCGCCGCCCTGCACGCCGCGCAGGCGGCGGCGCTGCTCGCCATGGTGGCCCGGTACAGCGACGGGCCCAAGTACGATGCCGAACTCATGGACAGCCTGGTAACCAGAGCCGACAAGTTCAGGGAAGAGGCGTTGATGCTCGCCGAGACCGACGCGGCCGCGTTCGGCGCGGTGGCTGAGGCCTACCGGCTGCCCAAGGACACCAGCGGCGAGAAGGAGGCGCGGTCGGCTGCCATCGCCCAGGCGGTAGCCGAGGCGGCGTGGCCGCCCACCTTCGTGGTCCGGCTGGCGCGCACGCTGACCGAGATGGCCGAGGAACTTCTCCCGGCTGGCAACCGCAACGTGATCACCGACGTGGCCGCGGCCGCCGAGGCCGCCCGGGCCGCGGCGGTGACCGCGCGGGTCAACATCGAGGTCAATCTGCGCGGCATCAAGGACCCCGGGCTCGTCGCCGAGTTCAGGGCCACGGCCGCGGTCACCGACGAGATCATCCAGCGCGCCGACCGGGTGGTCGCCGCGGTGCGCGAGGAGATCGCCCGATGACGCTGCTGTCCGGGCGGGAGCTCGCGGCCGAGATCCGGGCCGGGACCGCAGAGCGGGCGGCCGAACTAACCGCGCTGGGGCGCGCACCGCGGCTGGCCGTGGTCACGGCGACCACGGACGAGGCGAGCGTCTGGTACGTCCGGCAGATCGCGACGGCGGCCGGCAAGGTCGGGATCGCCTGCGACGTCACCGACCTAACTCCCGACGCGTCGGAGGGCCCCGAGGTTACCGCCGCGAGGATCGAGGCGGCCCTCGCCGCCCTGAGCGGGGAGCCGGGGGTACACGGGATCATCCTGCAGACCCCGCTGCCGGGCGGGGCGCGGCTGGCCGAGCTGGCCGCGGCGATCGACCCGGCCAAGGACGTGGACGGCGCTAATCCCGTCTCGCTCGGACGGCTGATGACGGGGCTGCCTGCCTTCGCCCCCGCCACGGCCGAGGCGGTGCTCAGGCTGCTCGATCACTACGAGATCGAGCTGGCTGGCCAGCACGCGGTGGTGGTGGGCCGCTCGCCGGTGGTAGGCAAGCCGGTGGCGCACCTGCTCCTCGACCGCAACGCCACCGTCACCATCTGCCACTCCCGTACTAGGGATCTGGCCGCCATCACGACCACGGCCGACGTCTTGGTCGTGGCGGCGGGGCGCGCCGGGCTGATCGGTCCCGAGCACGTGGCCGCAGGCGCGACGGTGATCGACGTCGGCACCAACGCCACGGCCGACGGCGGGCTAGCCGGGGACGTCGACCCGAAGGTCGCCGAGGTCGCGGGGGCGCTCAGCCCCGTGCCCGGCGGCGTGGGGCCGGTCACGACGGCCCTGCTGCTCCGGCACGTCGCCGAGGCCGCGGCGGGCTAGGCGGCGGCGGGCTAGGCGGTGCGGCGGGCAGGGGTGCGGCGCGCGGGGGCAGGATCGGCGCGGGGTCAGGCACGCCCGAGCCCCGGGGCCGGTCAGAACGGACGCTGGTCGCTGCCAGGCATGGCGGCGGGATAGGCCGACTGCTGGCGGACCTTCCGCTGCCTGCGTTCCCAGGTCGCGCCGATCGTGCATACGACCGCGGCGATCATGAGGACCACGATGATGCGGTGCACGCGTTCGGCCGGATTGCCGCCGACGAGCAGCAGCGCGATACCGCTGAGGCTGACCCCGATCGCGATACCTTTCAGCAGCGTGCGGCGATCTTCCTGCTCAGCGGGCGCGGCGGGCGGGCGCATCTCCCCCAGGCGCGCGTCCACGCGGGCGGCCACGGCGCGGTCGACCTTATCCAGGAACGCCGCCACCACGGCGTCGCTGTATTCCGGCCCGAGTTCCTCGTGCGCCTCGGCGGCGGCGCGGATCTCCTGGGGGGACAGCGGCGAGTCACTCATTTTGCCAGCGTAGCTCCGATGAGCCCGGCCGACGGTGTAACTAACCCCCCAACATGCTGCGGTATACGGCGATCAGGGCCGCCTTCTGGTCGTCGCTGAGGCGCTCGTCGCCGCGGATCGCGTCCTCGGTCAGCGGCGCCTTGGCCTGGTCGTCGTCGTCGCCCGGGGCCCGAGCCGCTATCGCGTCGATCAGGCCGGCCTGGGCCATCAGCGTCTCCGCGGACAGGTTCAGCGCGTCCGAGATGGCCTTGAGCACGCGCACCGAGGGCTGGTGCAGGCCTCGCTCGACCTGGCTGAGGTAGGGGTTGGACAGGCTGGTCATCTCGGCGAGCTGGCGGAGCGAGAGGTTGGCCCGCTTGCGCTGATCGCGGATGAAGGCGCCGAGCGCCTCTCGCTGGGCTTCCCACAGATCGGACACGGGCCCCTCCTTGTACGCAAACTATGGTACGCGGCAGCGCCGGGCTTCCGGTGCTGCCGCGTACGCTGAGTAGGCCCGGGGCGCGGTTCCGGGATTGCTCCCGGCCCGTTTCCCCGGACCTCTCGCCGAACCCGCCGTGCGCCTCTCGACGCAACGGGCTCTCCACGGTTCCTGCCGTCAGGCTGGTTGCAGCGGCCCAGGGGCTGGGGATCTTGCTGCCGCGGTAGCGGTACCGGGTGACCGGTATCGCCGCGATCCGCCGCAGCTCGGTCTCGCCCGCCGTGATCGGCAGCCACCGCCCGGTGGGGGTGGTGAACCGGCGGCGGACGTCCTTCCACCTCCAGCGGTGCCGTGTCCCTCAGCATGCGGATCACCCGCCACCAGGCGAAGTTGTCCAGCATGCCGAAGGTGTTCTTGGCGACGGCGTGCCGGAAGTAGTTGGCCCAGCCGTGCATGACCTGGTTCAGCCTGGTCAGCACGTATCCCAGGTCCTGCTGTGATGTCCTGCGGGTCAGGGCACGGATCTTCGCCTTCAGCGACCGGATGGGCCGGTCGTCGATGAAGGTGTAGACGTACCACTTGCTCGTTCCCCGCTTGCGGCGCCACTGGATGCGGAACCCCAGGAAACTGAACCCCTCGCTCATGTGCACCACGCGGGTCTTGGCCTCGCGACAAGCCGCAGCCCCAGCGTGGCGAGCACGCCGGCGATCTCCTCGCGCAGCGCCTCGCGTGTCCTGCCTCGGTGCCGTGGACCAGCACGGCGAAGTCGTCCGCATAGCGGACGATCCGCCAGTTCGGCAGGCCCTTGCGGCGGCGGGCCGCGCGCCTGGCTGTCGGTGGACATCGTCCCGCCTGTCCTTCCACGGCGCCGTCAGGTGCTCATCGAGCGCGCGTCAGGGCTATGTTGAAGATCAGCGGGGACAAGATGCCGCCTTGCGGCGTGCCGGTGAGGGTGTCGCGGTGCTCGCCGAGTTCGGTGAGCACCCCGGCCTTGAGGAACGCCTTCACCAGCGCCAGCACGCGCTTGTCCTTGACCCTGGCCCGCACCCGGTCCATCACGGCCGGAGTGCGAGACGTTGTCGAAGGCCGCCTCGATGTCCGCATCCAGCACCCAGCGGTAGCCCCGGGTGCCGTAGTAGTGGATCTCGGCGATCGCGTCCTGGGCGCGCCGCTTGGGCCGGAACCCGTACGAGCACGGCTCGAAGTCCGCCTCGAAGATCGGCTCCAGCACCAGCTTCAGCGCGGCCTGGACGACCCGGTCCGCGATCGCCGGGTATGCCCAGCTTGCGGAGCTTCCCGGACCCGCCCGGCTTGGGAATCATGCGCTCCCGCACCGGCAGCGGCCGGAACGAGCCGTCCTTCAGGGCGGCCCGCAGGTCGTCCAGGAACCCGGGCACGCCCACCTCCTCCTCGACCCAGGCGGCGGTCACGCCGTCCACGCCGGGGGTGTTCGCGCCCTGGTTGCCCGCGACCCGGGCGAACGCCACGATCAGCGTCGCCGGGTCATGCACGAAGTTGAACAGGTCATCGAACCGGCGGCCAGGATCGGCCGCCGCCCAACGGTGAAGCTTGGCCTGCATCCCCGCTACCCGCGACCACGACCCCTGCCGGGGCCTGGTCGCGGGCGCTGCCATTCGGCGGCGCGTCTTGCGGCATTGCAGCCTCCTTCCCTTCTCGAAACCGCTGCCGCCCTTCCCCATGTGCCCGGCTCTCCCGGCCTCGGAGTACTACGGCGGCTCCGCCCCACCCGGCCCGTTCAGCGGTCGGCGCGCCTATCCCGGCCAGCGGGCCGGATGCCCGCCGCCGGGAACCAGCACCGGGTGGTTCCCGTGTTCACTGTGATTCGCTCGGCGGAGTAGGAGCCCGGCTGTGTCCCAGCGGCCTCGCCACGCCTACGCCGCAGACCTTCCCATGGCCTCCCGGGCCGGCCAATCGAAGACCTCCCCGGAAGTTCCCGCCGCAACGGCAGACAGCGGGACGCACCGCGCCCGGCCCATATCCGCCAGGTTTGAGCCGGTGTCAAGATTGAAGGACGTAACAACGCCGGTTCCTCGCGTACTCCTTTCCGCCACGCTCGCCGGACCCGCCCCATCTGGCAGTACTGGCACGTCCCGGCTTTGTCAGGGCTGCTCCCGCCCTCCCCGGCACCACCCGGATCAGGCTGCCCTCAGCTACACCGCCCTGCTGCGACAGGACGGCGGCGAAGGTCTCTCACCTCCACTCGAAACAACAGCGCCTCACGGCGCACGATCCTGCTTGACAGAAACTGCGGATTACTCGGCGGAGTCGCCGGGGAACAGCGGGGCCGCGGCCTTCAGGGCCTCGATGGCGAACTTCCGCTGGCCGGCCAGCAGCTTCTCGACGAACTCGTAACCGCTGTCCACGACCTGGTGCGGCTTGGGCAGCCGGTCGATCAGCGGCATGGGGAACGAGGGAATCGCGGGGGTGAAGGACTGGACGGTGTCCACCCAGGTCTTGATCGCGCCCAGCGCGATCTCCTGGCTCTCGCGGACGGTGGACAGGAACGCGTCCTGCAGGTCCTGCGTAACGGTGCTGGCGCTGGCCATGATGTGTGCCTCCTTGTTGGCTTCTGCTGCTAACTATATCAAGCATGATTGAGATGTCAAGCGCATCGCTTGACATACACAGCAGCATTCTGTGCGCGGGCCGGGGTGCGGGTTCAGGCCGCACGGCGAACGTAGGTCGGGGACCCAGCGGCCGATGGAGGGAAACTCGCCAACCGTCCCCGACGCACGGCCTATTCGGATCCGGCCCGTATTTCGTGATGGTCTCGGCCCCGTCTGGCCGGTCGCGGCCGCCCCGGCTCGTTTCTATGCGTACCACCAGGGCCTGCACGCTGCCACGCTTCCCATGATCCGCCTCGGGCCGAACTGGGGCAACGGAGCCTGCGCTGGTAGCCGTCCGTACACTGCAGAGGTGGCACGTCGCGATGCCGAGCGGGCCAGGATCATGGCTCAGCGAGAGAAGCTGAAGGCGACAGACCCGCAGGGCCTGGCCGAGGCCTGGACGATGGTCGAAGACCTCTGGAGCGCAACCGTCACCCGAGCCAGGGAACTGCCCGAGCCTGTTCTCCACGAACAGGTCAACGGCGAGTGGAGCTTCGTGCAGACGCAACGCCACCTCGTGCTGGCCACCGATTGCTGGCTACGGCGGATGGTGAAAGGGATCGCGCACCCGTACCACCCGTGGGGGCTGGGCGGCTCGTGGCTCACTAGTCCCCGCCGTTGGGGCATCGACCCGGACGCCGACCCGTCGCTCGACCAGGTGCTCACGGTGCGGCGGGAGCGCATGGACGAGGTACGCGACGCGATCGCTGGCGCGACGGCGGAAGAACTGGAGCGAACCTGCGTCCCGCCGGCCAGCCCCGGCCACCCGCGGAAAGAGCACACCGTGCTGCAGTGCCTGCACGTGGTCCTCAAGGAGGAGTGGCAGCACCACCGGTACGCCGTCCGGGACCTCGCGGTGCTCGAGATGCGGCGCTCACCCTGAGGCGGAACGACCCGCACACGATGACGCGGCAGCACCAGGCTTACGGTGCTGCCGCGTGCGGTGGGGCGAGGGCTTACTTGTCCCCGGCCTCTTCGGACTTGTCCTTGCTCACGCCCGGCAGGGCGGCGGTCGCCTTCAGGACTTCCTCGGCGAACTTCCGCTGGCTGTGGAGCAGCTGCTCGGCGAAGTCGTAGGCGCTGGCCACGACCTCCTCGGGCTTGGGCAGCTTGTCGGCGAGCGGCACGTGCACGCTCGGGAGCTTCGGGGTGATGGACTGAACGGTCTCGACCCAGGTCTTGATCGCCTCGACGACGGTCTCCTGGCTCTTGCGGATGGTCTTCAGGAACTCTTCCTGCAGGTCTTGCGCGGGATTGCTGGCCATGATCTGTTGCCTCCTCATCGGCTTCGTTGCTAACTATATCAAGCATAAGATTGGGATGTCAAGCGGGCGTGGTGGGGCGGGAATGGGTGGCGCGGGCCGGGACGTTGGGCGCGGGCGGGTGTTGGCGGGAGGTGGGGGCGAGCTCAGCCGGGGCGGTGCGGGCGGCGGAATCGGCCGGGTGTTGAGTAGGAGGGTGATGTCCCTGCCGTTGCTTAGTCTGGCCGGCGTCACCCGGGCCGCGACAGCGCCGCCGGTCGATCAGCACTACCTATTCGAGGCGCGCCAGATGCAGGCGCTCTCGCTGTCGGTGCACATCCCGCTGGTCTGCTTCGGCATCGCGTTCCCGGCCCTGGTCCTGTTCGCGGAGTGGCGCTACCTGCGGACCGGCGACCCGGTGTACCGGACGCTGGCCCAGCGCTGGTCTAAGGTCATGCTGGCGCTGTTCGCCGTGGGCGTGGTCACGGGGACGATCCTGTCCTTCGAGCTCGGGCTGCTGTGGCCGGTCTGGATGCAGGACTTCGGCAACGTCTTCGGGCTCGGCTTCACCCTCGAGGGGTTCTCGTTCTTCGTCGAGGCCATCTTCATCGGGATCTACGTCTACGGCTGGGACCGGCTCAGCCCCCGGCTGCACTTCGCCTCCGGGCTGCCGATCGCGGTGGCCGGCGTGACCGGATCGATGTTCGTCATCTCGGTCAACGCCTGGATGAACCACCCGGCCGGGTTCACCCTCGCGGGCGGCCGCGCCGTCGACGCGCACCCGTGGTCCGCGCTGTTCGCGAACCCGTACTTCTGGAGCGAGTACGTCCACATGTACTTCGCGGGGTACATCGTGTGCGGCTTCCTGGTGGCCGGGGCGTACGCGTGGGGCTTCCTGCGCGGGCGCCGGGGCCGGTACGAGCGGGCGGCGCTCGGCATCTCGCTGTCGGCCGCGGCCGTCGCCTCCCCCCTGCAGATCGTGATCGGCGACTGGGCGGCCCGGGACGTGGCGCAGTACCAGCCGGTCAAGCTGGCCGCGATGGAAGGGCTGGCCACCACCACCCGGGGCGCGGCCGAGCACCTGCTCGGCTGGTACAACGGGCACGCCGTGGTCTACGGGATCGAGATCCCGCGCCTCCTGGCGCTGCTCGCCTTCCACAACCCGAACGCCGTCGTCAAAGGCCTCGACATCGTCCCCCTGGCCGACCAGCCGCCGGTCAACGTGGTCCGGTTCGCTTTCCAGACCATGGTCGGTATCGGCACCCTGCTCGGCCTGCTCGGGCTGATCTACCTGTTCATCAGGCTCCGCCGGCAACGCCTGCCGGAGGCCCGGTGGTTCTACTGGGCGGTGGTGCTGGCGGGCCCGGCCTCCGTGGTCGCGCTCATCGCCGGGTGGATCACCACCGAGGTCGGCCGGCAGCCGTGGATCGTCTACGACGTCATGCGCGTAAACGCGGCCGTCACCGGGGCGCACGAGATCCCGGTCGGCTACGGCACCCTCGGCGTCGTCTACCTCGGCCTGGCGGGCGCGGTGTTCTGGCTGCTCCGCCGGTTCAGCCGGGTGCCGCTGCCCACCGGGGACCACCCGCCGGGAGCCCGCGATGCTGGCTGACGTCCCGATGGTGTTCATCCTGGTCGGGATCACCGCCTACACCGTCCTGTCCGGCGCGGACTTCGGCGCGGGTCTGTGGACGCTGATCCCGGGCGGCGGGCAGGCGGACGCGGCCACCACCCGCGACCACACGCGGCACGCCATCGGGCCGGTCTGGGAGGCCAACCACGTATGGCTGATCTTCGTGCTGACCGTGGCCTGGACGTGCTACCCGGTGGCGTTCGGCTCCATCGTGTCCACGCTGTCGATCCCGCTGTTCATCGCCGCGGTCGGGATCATCTTCCGCGGGACCACGTACGCGCTGCGCAGCCAGCTCGACCGCGGTCGAGGGCCGCGGCGTCCGGGCCGTGGAGAACGTGTTCGCGCTGTCGTCGGTGCTCACGCCGTTCGCGCTGGCCACGGTCATCGGCGCGATCGCGACCGGGCGGGTGCCGGTTGGCAACGCGCGCGGCGACCTCGTGACCTCCTGGTTGAACCCGGTCTCGATCATGGCCGGCGTGCTCGCCGTAGCCTTCTCCGGGTACCTCGCCGCCGTCTACCTGGCCGCCGACGCCCGTCGTTTGGCCGAACGATCTCTGGTGCGAGATTTCCGTATCCGCGGGTTGGCCGCGGGTGTCGTGGCCGGCGCGCTGGCGCTGGCGGGCCTGTTCGTCGTCCGGGCGCAGGCCCGCCCGCTCTGGCACGGGCTCACCTCCGGGGCCGGGCTGGCCCTGGTGTGCGTCTGCGCCCTGGCGGGCGTGCTGACGCTGATCCTGGTGTGGCGCGACCGCTTCGGGCCGGCCCGGGCGTCGGCCGCGCTCGCGGTCGCGGCGGTCATCGCGGGCTGGGCCGCCGCCCAGGAGCCGCGGCTGCTGCCCGGCCTGACCGTGAGCCAGGCCGCGGCGGGCCGGGCGACGCTGATCGCCACGATCATCGGCGTCGCCGCCGGCGCGGTCGTCCTGGTTCCGTCGCTGACCCTGCTGTACACGCTGGTCCTGCGCGGCCGCCTGGAGGGAGGTCCCGGCGGGGAGGCACCGACCGCGGCGGGGGCGACCGTGGCGGGCCGGGGACGGCCGGGGGTCTTGCGGGCGGGGGTCCCGCGGGCGGGGGTGCCGCGGGCGGGGGTGCCGCAGGCGGGGGTGCCGCAGGCGGGGGTCCCGCAGGCAGAGGTGCCGCGGACGGGGGTGCCGCGGGCGGCGCTGGCGGGGGGATTCGCGGCGGTGACCCTGGTGGCCGGGGCGGGCTTGATGATCTTCGCCGCCCCCGGCTGGGCGCTCGCGCTCGGCGTGCTGCTGCTCGTGGCCTGCGCCGTCACGGTCTTCGCCATGGCCGCCAGCCCGCCCGAGCGATCATGAGACCTGGTCGCGACCGGATCGAGATATACCTTTCCTAGGGCTTCGTGCTACCCGGAGGTATGTTCGGGGTATCTGACGGCTAGCGGGGCGCGTTGCCTCGGATCACGTAGGAGGGGCGACGATGCGACGCCTGTGGATGGCTGCTTTGGTTGTGCCCGTACTGGCGCTGGCGGCGCCGACGGCGGCCTTCGCCACATCGTCCGGGCACGCGGCGCGGGCTCACCACACGGTGGCGACCGGGCGCGTGCTGCGGGCGGGTATGCACGGGCTGTCGACCAGGCAACTGCAGCGAAAGCTGGCCGCGCTCGACTACTACCCGGGGCCGATCAACGGGCAGTTCGGCATCGACACCCTCGAGGCGGTCTGGGCGTTCGAGGAGGTGCAGGGTCTGCCGGGTCAGGACACCGTGAGCTCCGCGTTCGAGCAGGCGCTGAACAACCCGCGGGCGCCCAAGGTCCTCGACGCGGCGGCCGGGCCCAACCGGATCGAGGTCAACCTGTCGACCGAGGTCCTGGTCCTGTACCGCAACAACCAGATCCAGCTGATCAGCCACGTCTCGAGCGGCGGGCACTACTACTTCTGCTCCCCCGGCGGCGGCTGCGGTTACGCCATCACGCCGACCGGCAACTTCACGACCGGTGAGTTCCTGCCCGGCTGGGTCGTCGTGCCGCTCGGCGAGATGTACAACCCGGTGTTCTTCATCGGCACCGCATACGCCATCCACGGCGACACGGAGGTACCGCTGGCGCCGGTCTCGCACGGCTGCATCCGGATCCCGATGGACATCGCGGCGTTCTTCCACACGCTGGTGAAGGTCCCCGGCGAGCCGGTCATCGTCCGGAACTGAGCGGCCGCGCGGCGGCTTGCCCGACGCGCGCGCTCCGGCCAGCACTGAGCGGCCGGCGCCGGGTTACCTGGCGTTACTTGGCGGGCTCCGGGGCGGCCTGGGCGGCGGCCTGGGAGCTCTGGATCTCGGCCAGCGAGCGGGAGAGCTCGAAGCAGCCGAAGCCGACCGCGAGGACCGCGGCGATCTCGGCGACGAGCAGCCAGCCACCGGTCTGCACGGTCTCGCCGTAGACCGTCACGCCGTAGGACGCGCTGATCAGCGCGTCGCCCAGGGTAAGCGGCGGCTGGACGGCGACCAGCGAGCCGGCTTGCAGGGCGTTCTGCAGCAGGAACAGGGCGCCGACCCCGGCGGCGGCGGTCGCGTACAGCTGCCAGGAGCTGAAGAACGGCACGACCCCCCGGGACAGCGCCGCCATCGCGCTCTTCAGCAGCGTGGCGGTCAGCGCGTAACCGCAGGCCGCCGCCAGCCCGAGCGCCGCCGCCCGCGCGTTGCCGCGGGCCCGGACGCCCGCGGCGATCAGGACCGCCTCAAAGCACCCGGTGACGATCAGCGCGGTAATCCACACCCGCGTGGTCGCGTGCGCCGTCCCCCCGGACGGCGCGGCGGCCGCCAGCCCGGCGCCGAGGCTGACCGTGACCAGGCCCACGGACAGCCAGGTCCGCCGCGGCAGCCTGCGCCGCATCAGCCTGCTGGCTACCAGCAGGGAGAACGGCAGCTCGATGATGAAGATGGGCTGCACCAGCGCCACCGGGCCGGTGGCGAGCGCGACGGCCTGGGACACCGCGGCGCAGATGACCATCCCGATCCCGGCCAGCCACACCTTGCGCCTGATCAGGTAGGTGAACAGCGACAGGCGCAGCGCGGACGCGGGGGGCGCACTCGCGGCGGCGATCCGCTGCAGGACGGACGCCGTACCGTTGCACAAGGCCGTCAGCAGCGCAAACAGAACCGACACCACCACGGCATCCTACGGGGTTCAGCGGCCGCGGTGCCCCACATAACTGCCGCGCTTGGGGACGGTGAAGATCAGCTCGGCGTCGCGGAGCAGGCGGAGCGCGTGCAGGACAGTGTCGCGGCCGACCCCGAACTCGACCTGGAGCGCCTTGACCGACGGCAGCGGTCCTGAAGGCCAGTGCCCGGCGGTGATCCGACGGCTCAGGATGCTCGCGAGCTGCCGATACGCAGGCTCGGGCAAATCATGCTTAACCATGTCAAGCTCGGCCACGAGAATACCGTAGCAGACCTCATAAGATCACGTCATACATCTGGACTGATCTGATCTGGTCTGATAGCGTGATCATGGTTCCCAGAGGGGGGACGACAGCGCCGGTATCCGCTCCCACTCCCAGGTACCGGCGCTGTTCGATTTCCCGGATAGGCCCCCTCGCCCCGCGGGGGTGGCCCGATAATTCGGGGGCCGTACTGCTCACCGGATGCGACCATGGAGCGGTGAGCTGGGACGAGGGTTTCGCGGACCGGTACGACGAATGGTCGGCGCCGATGACCGCCGACGTCGGGTTCTACGTCGATCTCGCTGCGGCAGCCGACGGACCGCTGGTGGAGCTGGCGGTCGGCAGCGGGCGGGTCGCGATCCCGGTGGCGCGGGCGACCGGGCGGCGGGTAACCGGGATCGACTCCTCGCCGGCGATGCTCGCGCAAGCCCGCGAGCGGGCGGCCGCGGCGGGCGTAGACCTCGACCTGCGCCAGCAGGACATGCGCGACTTCGCGGTGGCAGAGCCCGCCGGGCTGATCTACTGCCCGTTCCGCGCGCTGCTGCACCTGCCGGGTTGGGCCGACCGGAGGCGGGCGTTCGAGCGGGTGGCCGCCTGCTTGCGCCCTGACGGGCGGTTCGCGTGGAACGCATTCGCCTTCGACCACCAGATCGCGGCCCAGGCCGACGGGACGCACCGGGACGAGCCCGTCCCGCACCGGCTGCGCTACGCCGTGGGCGACAACCGCGTCGACATCACGCTCGACGGTGCGGGGACGAGCAGCCTGTGGTGGGCGACTAAGAACGAGTGGCTCGGGCTCATCGACGTCGCCGGGCTCGAGGTGGAGGCGCTCTACGGCGGGTTCGCGCGCGAGCCGTTCACCGAGGACAGCCGGGAGTACGTGTTCGTCACCCGGCTCACGTCCGCGGGCTGACGCGCCGCTACCGGCCGGGGACGCGGAAGATGCGCAGCTGCAGGGCCAGCGTGGCGTAGTAGCCGACCAGCGCCGAGAGCTCGACCAGGGCCTGCTCGCCGAGCGCGGCGACCGCGGCGGCGTACTGGGCGTCGTCCAGGTCGGCCGGCCCGACCAGGGCCCGGACCACCTCGTACGCGATCCGCTCCCGCTCGTCGGCGAACCCGGGGTCCGCGCCCACGCGGAGCGCCTCGATCTCCGGCTCGGTCAGGCCCGCCTCGCGGCCGATCGGCTCGTGCGAGGACCGCTCGTAGCCGCTGTCCTGCGACTGGGCGACGACCAGGATCGCCATCTCGCGGACCCGGGGCGTCAGGTGCGCCCGGAACCTGATGGCCGCCCCCAGCTCCTGCAGGGCGCGGCCGACCTCCGGCGCGTAGAGCATCGCGTTGAACGGGCCGGCCAGGCCGCCCGCACCGCTGGAGAGCAGCACCGCGCGCGGGCCCTGCCCGCGCGGGCCGCCGAGGATCTCCCGGTACAGGCCGACCTGCTCGGCCGTCATTTCGTCGGACGTCAGGACCGCAAGGCGCATGGCACTCCTAAAGCGCGGATTCGGAGGTTCCGGGGGACCGGGATCGCGCCATTCCCGTAACGGCGACCGCGGCCAGGATGACCAGCGCGACCACCAGGGGATAGACGATGCGGACGTGCAGCACGAACACCGCGCCGACCACGGCCCCGGCCAGCATCGCCGCGATGGAGATGAGCCGGCGGGCGGCCTTGGCGCCGGTCCGCCCGGCCAGCGGGCCGTCCGCGGCGATCCCCGTGATCGTCAGCGTCAGCACGGTGGTGGTCAGGTCAGGGACGGCCAGCTTGCGCGCGGTGGCGTTCTGCGCGCCCATGGCCGCCGCGAGCACGACGATCAGCGCGTACCGGACGCCGGTCTGCACCGGGTCCGCGGCCAGCGCGGTCATGGTCACCGCCTCGGCCACGATCACCGCCTGGATCGCGGCGGTGACGCCGAGGAGCAGCTCGCGGCGTCCGGCCAGGGACCGCCCCAACCGGCCCGCGACCAGCGCGCCGAGGGCGAAGCAGGCCAGCGCGACCACCGAGGCGACGATGGAGAACCCGCTGACGCCTATCAGCGCAAACGCGAGGAACACGACGTTGCCGGTCATGTTGGCGACGAACACGTGCCCGAGGACCAGGTAGCTGAACGCGTCGACCAGCCCGGTGACCGCGGTCAGCGCGACCAGCAGCGGCGGCAGCAGGCCGTCCTTACCGCTCCGCCGCGGCGCGACGGTCTCCCGGGCGTCAGCCAGGAAGACGCTCATCCACGGGTACCTGCTCACATCACCTGATCATGCACCACCGCCCGTTCGGATTAAACGATCTTTTAGCCCGAACGGGCGGTGTGTTACGTCAGCGGAACGCCGGGCCGACCCTCCCTTAAGTCCCCTGGCCCGGCGCGCCCCGGCGGGAGAGGACATCGATGACCGCCGCCGCGAGCAGCACCGCGGCGACCACGACGTCAATCCACTGGCTCGACACGCCCAGCAGGTACAGGCCGTTGTAGATGCCGCCGATGACGAGGCCACCCAGTATGCCGTGGATGGTCTTGCCCCGGCCGCCGAACAGGCTGGTACCGCCGATGACCGCCGCGGCCACCGCCAGCAGCACGTAGCTGTTGGCGGCCTTGATGATGTTGGTGGTCAGCGAGACCTGCCACGAGGCGAACAGCACGCCGGCGATCCCGGAGATCAGGGCGGACAAGACGAAGCACCAGGTCCGGACCGCGGTGAGGCTGACCCCGGCTCGCCGCGCCGCCTCGGGATTGCCGCCGATGGCGTACACGTAGCGGCCGAAGCGGGTTCGCCGCAGCAGGATCGTCGAGGCGCCGAGCACGACGAGGACGATCGGAATGATGAAGGGAACCCCCTCGATCGTCCCGAAGTGGGCTCGGTTGACGTTGCAGATGGCGACGAGCCCGATTCCCGCCGCCGCCATGAGGACGATCTTCATCGCGGTGAGGCTGCGCGGCGCAGTCTCCAGGCCGTGGCGGCGCTTGCGGCCGTCCTGCAGCCAGAGCCCTACGCCAGCGGCTCCGACCAGCACGGCCAGCAAGATCCAGCCGACCACCGGGGAGAACGTCCCCCAGAAGATGTCGTAGAGGACGACCTCGTTATGGAACCCGGAGTTACCGATGCCGACCAGCGTCCCGCCGAGGACGATGATCGCCACCCCCTCCAGGATCAGCAGGCCGCCGAGAGTGACGATGAACGACGGCATCTTCAGCCGGGCTACGAGCGTTCCCTGAATGGCGCCGAACCCGCCGCAGGCGAGCAACGCCACGATGATCGCCACCCACCACGGCAAGTTCGCGCCGGTCGGCTGCACAAGCTCGGCGACGATGACGCTGCCGAGCGCCATGACCAGGCCGACCGAGAGGTCGATCTCCCCGAGCAGCAGGGCGAAGATCTCGGCCATCGCCAGCAGCATGTAAATGGTGCTCTGCTCGAAGAGGTTGACCAGGTTCTGCGCCGACAGGAACTTCGAGTTCGCGATCTGGAAGCTGATGGCGACCACGATGATGGCCAGGACGACGGGCAGCACGCCGCTGTTGCCACCGCGGACCCGGCGCCACCAGACCTGGAAGTACTGGCCCAGCGACTGAGCGAGGAGCTCGGGCGGGACGTCGACCGCGGCGGCCTCAGGGGCGGCCGTGAGGTCGACCAATCCGGTGTCCGCCGGCACGGCCGGGGTTTCACTGGGGCTCGCGGTCACGTCAGACACGGGTCACGCTCCCAGATGCGCCGCGCCGCGAGAGCACGTCAACGAGCACCGCAGCGAGGAGTACGCCGCCCGGCAGGATGTATTCCAATGGTGTGGCCAATTCACCCAAGTTGAGAAGGGACACGCCGTAGGCGATGCCGCCGATGAGGAGGCCGCCGAGAACGCCGTGGATGGCCTTACCCCGGCCGCCGAAGAGGCTGACTCCGCCGATGACGGCGGCGGCGACGGTGTACAGGACGAGCTGACCGGGGTCGGCCGTATTGGTGCTGTACTCGCCGTAGAAAAAGGAACCCAGCAGGATGCCGCCGAGGCCGGCGGTCGCCGAGCACAGCGCGAAGGACCAGGTGCGGATCCAGACCAGGCTGACGCCAGCGCGCCGGGCTGCCTCGGGGTTGCCGCCGATGGCATAAACGTAGCGGCCGAAGCGGGTCCGCTCGAGTAGCACTGTCCAGGCGCCCAGGACGACGAGCACGATCGGGATCACCCACGGAACCCCCCGCACCGATCACGAGGGAGGTGCCGCGGTTGACGTTGCAGACGATCACCACCGCTACCCCGACCAGCGCGAACACGGCGATTCTGATGGCGGTCAGGCTGGGCGGGGGAGCCACCAGGCCCTGGCGTCGCCTCGCGGCCGCGCGTAGCCAGACGGCCGCGCCGGCGACCACGACCACCACCGCCAGGACGACCCAGCCGGCTACGGGGACGATAACCCCCTGGACCATGTTGTAGATGATGCGCTGGTTGGTCAGGTTAGAGCTCAGGTTCACGAAGCCGTCGGCGCCACCCAGGACGATGATGAGGATTCCCGAGTAAAGCAGGAACCCGGCCAGGGTCACGACGAAGGACTGGATCCTGAGCCGGGACGTCAGCGTCCCCTGAAGGGCGCCGATCAGGCCGCAGACGACGACCGCGGCGATTATCGCTGCCCACCATGGCCAGCCCGGTCCGGGCGACTGGACGAGCTTGAAGGCGATCACCCCGCCGATAAGCGCGACCGCGCCGACCGAAAGGTCGATCTCCGCGAGGAGCAGGACCACCGTCTCGGCTATCGCGAGCACCATGTACACGGTGCTCAGCCCGAAGATATACACGAGGTTGCTCGGCCGCAGGAAGGCGTGCTCGGGGGTGATGATCTGGAAGACGACGGCGACGATCACGATGGCCAGGACCACGGGCAGGACGCCGCTGTCGCCACCACGGATCCGGAGCAACCAGGCCCGGATGTACTGTCCCAGCGTCTGGGCGAGGAGCTCGGACGGGACGTCGGCCGCGGAGAGATCGGGGGCGGCGGCCAGCTCGATCGTCCCGGCGTCCGCCGTCTGGGCCTGGGTCTCGCCGGGGTCCGCCGTGCCCGGGGTTTCCCGGTCCTGGCCCATGGGCTCAGGCCTCGCCACTGGCGGATACGGCCGAACCGTTGGACCGCCCGCCGGAGCCACCTGTCGTCATGTACTCCACGACGCTCTGCCGGTCGAAGTCCGAAGCCGGTCCTTCGGCCACCATCCGTCCCAGGTACAGCACCGCGATCCGGTCCGCGACCTCGAAGACGTCGTTCAGGTTGTGGGAGATCACCATCACAGCCAGCCCGCGGTCCCGGAGCCGCATGATCAGGTCTAGCACCGACCGGGTTTGCACCACCCCGAGGGCGGCAGTGGGCTCGTCAAGCAGCACCAGCTTGGAGTTCCACATCACCGCCTTGGCCACCGCCACCGACTGCCGCTGACCTCCGGAGAGCGAGGCCACTGGCTGCCGGATCGAGCGCACCGTGGTCACCCGCAGGGTGCTCAGGGTCTCGGCTGCCTTCAGCTCCATCGAGTCCTCGTCGAGCAGGCCGCGGCGCAGCTGTTCCCGGCCGAGGAACATGTTCTGGACGATGTCCAGGTTGTCGGCCAGCGCCAGGTCCTGGTAGACGGTCTCGATCCCCAGCGCGGAGGCGTCCCGGGTGCTCCGGATGTGTACCGGATGCCCGTCGAAGAAGATCTGACCATGGTCCGGCTGGTGCGCGCCGGCGATAGTGCGGGTGAGCACCGACTTCCCGGCACCGTTGTCCCCGCAGAGACCGGTCACCTGGCCCGCGGGCAGGTCCAGGTTCACCCCGTAGAGCGCCTGCACCGGCCCGAAGTGCTTGTCAATGCCGCGCAGCTTCAGCAGGGGTTCCCCGCCGTTCACGCCGCGGCTCTCGCCCCTCGGGGCCTGGTTCACCTCAGTCATTGTGAATACCCGTCAGTAGCCTTGCCCAGGTTGGTCGACACAGCCATCTCATCATGGCGGGGTTGGCGGAGCCACTGTTGCGGCTCCGCCAACCCCGCGTCAGATGATTAGTGGATCCCAGCTGCGGTGCAGAGGCTCTGACCCGCGATCGCGCAGATGGCCGAGGCGGTGTCGAAGCCGTCCGCTACCACGGTCGTCTCCATGTTGGCCTTGGTCACCCACACCGGGGTCAGCAGGGACGCCGGCTCGGTGATGGTCGAGTCGGCCGGGTCGACGGTCGTAGAGTTCAGCAGAGACGTAGGCGGCTTGTCGCCGGCCAGCAGGATCGTGGCCATGGTCACCGCGTCCTGGGCCTCCATGTAGACGGCCTTGTACACGGAGCCGCACTGGTAGCCCTCGAGAATCCAGGCCATGCCCTGAGCGGTGGCGTCCTGCCCGGTGGTCGGCACCTTGTTGGGCTTGACCCCGTCCGTCTTCAGGTCGGTGATCACCGCGTTGGCGAGCCCGTCATTGGCCTCGATCGTGGCGTTGATCGACGAGTGAGCCGTGTACTCCTGCTGGAAGATGGTGCCGCCCTTGGTGTTGTCCCACCCAGGGGCGAAGTTCTCGCCCACCAGCTTGTAACCGAGGCTGTTGCTCGTGCCCGCGTTGACCGACTTGGCCGCCTGGCCCCAGACCACCTGGTTGTAGCCCGAGGCGAAGGAGATGGCGTTGGGGTCGGTGTCCTCGCCGCCATTCAGGACGAAGACCTGGGGCTTGGAGATGTTCCAGGCCTTGATGCAGGCTTCAAAGCCCTGGCCGATCAGCTGGCCCACGAGCATGTTGTTGAAGCTGACGTAGTAGGTGTTCGTCCCCTGGAAGGTGGCGCGGTCGTAGCTGATCAGGGTGACGCCCTTTTGCTCCGCGAGCTTGGCGATCGCCACGCCCGTCGGGCCATCGAGGGGGCACATGATGAGGACCTTCGCACCCAGGTTGATGTCGGCCGTGGCGTCGTTCAGTTCGGTCGCGTCGCTGCCCTGCGCGTTGTCGATCCGGAACTCCGAGCTGGTGTATCCGGCGTCGGTAAGGGACGTGCGCAGGTACGGCGCGTCGAAGTCAACCCACCGGGTCGACGACGTGGTGTCGGGCAGGATGACCCCTACCAGCAGGCTGTTGGCTCCCTTGGTCGCGAACTCAGTCAGCGGCTTGAGCTGGGACATCGCCGTCGAGAGGTTAACCGTGAAGGAGCTGGTGGTCAGCGAAGGAACCGTGTTCGAGCCGGCCGCCGCGGACGACGAGGACGTTGAAGTCGACGTCGACGAGGACGACGACGAGGAGGACGACGACGAGCAGCCCGCGGCCACGAGGGCTACGGCCGCCACCAGGGCCACCCCGCCCAGTCGGGGGAGGCGCCCTCCCTGTCTTCTGTTACCCATTAGCATCCCATGCACCTTTCACCTGAAATACACACCGATAAGCCGACGAGGGGACACCATACGACACGCGTGTCCCTTCAGTGTGGAAGCTAGATCCCTGGATCCGGGAAGGACGCTAGGCCGTCGGCATTGCGATATAGGCAATCCGCCCGGCCTGGCGATCTCCGCGACACCAGTTGTTAACATGACCATAGAACGCCGGAAATAAACGTGACCTTAACATCGGCGTCGCGTCGTGAAGATATCGTGAACGGCGATCTCTTCGTGCCCCATTTGATTCATGATTGTCACTCCGGCGTTATCTGGGCGGCTCAAATTCGCGGAAGGTGGCGCCTCGGTTACTCCGGGGCCAGCCGGTAGCCGGCCCGTGGCTGGGTGAGGATCAGGGGCGCGCTCTCCTCGGCCTCCAGCTTGGCTCGGAGCCGGCGCACGTACACGCGCAGGTACTCGGTCTCGGTCTCGTAGCCGTGACCCCAGACCCGGCGGAGCAGGTGGGCGTGAGTGAGGAGCTTGCCGCGGTTGACGGCGAGCTCACGCAGCAGGGCGAACTCGGTCGGCGTCAGGTGGACCGGCTGCCCGCTGCGCCGCACCTGCTGCAGGGCCAGGTCGATCACGATGTCGCCGACCACGATGACCTGGGGCGCCTGCTCGGTCGGCGCGGCGGGCCTGGTCCGCCGTAGCGTGGCGGTGATGCGGGCGAGCAGTTCCTCGATGCTGAACGGCTTGGTCATGTAGTCGTCGGCCCCCATGTGCAGGGCCGTTACCTTGTCCCGCTCGCCGCCGCGCGCCGAGACCACGATGATCGCGACCGGCGAGCGCTCGCGGATCTGGCGGCACAGCTCGAACCCGTCCGCTTCGGGGAGCATCAGGTCCAGCAGGACGATGTCCGGGTCTTCGGTCTCGAGTAGCTGGAGGGCGCGCATGCCGTCTACGGACACGATGGTGTCGAAGCCGCGCACGGCGAGGTTGGACCGGATCAGGTCCACGATGTTGGGGTCGTCCTCCACCACGAGGGCACATGTCTTGCGGGCGGGTTCAGTCATCGTTTGGCATTCCCATGTCCATGGACCGCTGCGCCGCAGCCGGTGCGCTGTTCCCGGCCTCGACCGGCAGGTAGACGCTGAAGCAGGTGCCCCTGCGCAGCGCGGTCAGCTCGATCCGGCCCCCGTGCGCCTGCACGATGCCCTCGGCGATGGACAGGCCAAGCCCGGCTCCGGCGGTCTTGCGGTAGCTACTGCCGTTCTTCCCGGAGTTCCCGTTGCTGGTTCCGTTGCCTTGGCCCGGGCGGTGGCCGGGCTCGAACGGCGCGTCCGCCAGCTCCGGCGGCATTCCCGCGCCGTCGTCCAGCACACTGATCACGACCTCGGACACGGCCTGCTCGCTGGCGCCCTGCTCTCCAGAGTTAGCGGTTACGCGGACCCGGGTGCCCGGCGGGTTATGACGGACCGCGTTGTTCAGTAGGTTCACGAAGACCTGCTCCATCCGGTCGTGGTCCGCCCATACGACGGGTAGCTCGGCGTCGCAGCTCAACGAGACCGCCTCCGCGCTGGCCGGCGGCAGGCAGGCGATCGCAGCCTCGAGCACCAGGCGGATGTCGCACCAGTCCGGCTGCAGGCGCATGATGCCCGATTCGATCGCGGAGAAGTCGAGCAGGTCGTCGACCAGCCGGCCGAGCCGGGCCGACTCCGCGGCGATCCGGTCGAGGAAGCGCTGCTGCGAGTCGCGGTCCCAGGTCACGTCCGGCTGCATCAGGCTGGACGCGTACCCGCGGATGGCCGTCAGCGGGGTCCGCAGTTCGTGGCTCAGGCGGGAGAGGAAACCGCGCTGGAGCTCCCGCGACCGGCGCAGGGCCGCCGCCTCCTGGTGCGCGTGAGCGGCTTCCTCACGTTCCAGCGCGAGCCTGAGCGAGTTCGCCGCGTCCTCCATCAGCGCCGTCTCCTCCTTGGTCGGCGGGACGCGCCGCCAGGTGGCCAGTAGCACGGTGGGGCCGCCTACCGCCGCGAAGGCCACCGCCCGCGCGCGGTGCCTGCGGCTGCTGCGCAGTACCCTCGCCACCCCGTCCGGGTCGACGCTGGCCAGCGCGCTTTCCACCATGTCGTGCAGGGACGGGGGCGCGGACGACGGGTCCGTGCCGAACGGCCCGGCGCACGCGCGCCAACGCGTCTGCTGGCCGGCCGGCTGGGTGACCAGCGCCACCTCCTCGGCCTGCAGGCCGCGGCGGAGCGACTGGATCGCGATGGCCAGGCCTTCGGCTGACCGGGACGGGACCGGCCAAGGTCTCGAGCATCTCGCGGATCGTCTCGAGCACGCGGTTTCTGGTCGTGACCTGGTCGAGCAGCCGGTCGCGCTCGATGACGTTGGCGGCGTAGCCCGCGTAGACGGTGACGAGGTCGAGTTCCTCGCGGAGCGGAGCGCCGTGTACCGGGCGGAAGACGGTGATGACACCGCTGAGGCCGCTCGGCCCGAGGACCGGGACAGACCATGAGCTGGCCACCTTCGCCGCCTTGGCCAGCTCGCGGAAACTCCGCCAGGCTGCGCCGATGCGGGCGTTGTCGGCGATGACGGGCTGCTCGTCGGCCGCGGCCATGCCCACCGGGCCACCCGCAGCCCCCAAGGGCAGCCGCGACCACGGGTCGAGCTGACCCTGCAGGAACCCGAGCGACGCGGCGCAGTGCAGGGTCTTATCTGACACCACGTGGATGCAGAGGCGTTCGCTGCCGAGCGCCGATCCCAGCGCGGACAAGATCAGCGACAGGCTCGACGACGGGTCGGCGGAAACCAGCCGGTCGGTGAGCCCCTGCAGCCTGGTGAGCTGGTGACGGGCGGATGAATCGACCTGCTGGCCGGAAAGTAGCGCGACCACGTCATCGGGGTAGGTGTCCGCCGGGCGCAGGTCCGCCACGATTCGGCCCTGCCGCAGCACCACGATGCGATCGGCGAGCCTGAACATCTGGTCGATGTCATGGCAGACGAGCAAGATCGTGGCCCCCTGGTCCCGCAGGCTCAGGATCAGCTCTTCTACCTGGGCCGACTCCTCCGCGCCCAGCGAGGTCGTGGGCTCGTCGAGGGCGAGCAGGCGCGGCTTTCGGCCCATGGCCCGGGCCACCGCCACCAGCTGCCGCTGCCCGCCGGACAGCGACGAGATGAGGCGCGTCGTGTCCGCGAGCGGGATCCGCAGCGAACGAAGCAGCGCCACCGCGGCGCCGTGAAAGCGGGTGTCGGAGAATATCAACCGGGCTGACTCCCGGCCGAGCATGATGTTGGAGGCGATGTCCAGGTTGTCGCACAGCGCCAGGTCCTGCCAGACCACCTCGATCCCGTGCTTGGCGGCCCCCGCCGGGTTGGCGGGCAGCCGCCGGCCCGCGAGGAAAACCTCGCCGGCGTTCGGGACAACGTCGCCCGCGATGCAGCGGACCAGGGTCGTCTTGCCCGCGCCGTTCTCCCCCGCCAGCGCGACGAGCTCGCCGGTGCGCACGCTCAGGTCTATGCCGTCCAGAGCATGGACCTGGCCGTAGGTGACGCTCAGCCCGGACACCCTGAGCAGCGGCGGCTCGGAGCTCGCCGCGAGGGTGCCGGTGCCGACGCGGGCAGGCTCGGGACGCGGATCCCACTCGAGGCGAGGATCCGCCTTGCGCGCCAGCACGGAACGGGTCATCCCGTCATTGTGTGGCCATAATCGGTCCGTTGGCCACATCCTCGGCCGAGAACGTCGACTTGACCAGGTGCTTTCACGGTTCTGATTCTCGCAGCAATCGGACGTTGAGCCCAATCCAGCCAGCCGAGGGGGCTGCGGGGCGGGCGATAGGTTAGTGACCCCGGCGAGGGGCCATACCCGGGGTCGCGAGAGACCCGCGCGGCGAGAGTCAGATGGGGTAGCGGGTGGGTTCTTTGGTGTACTGGCGGCCATTGGGGGTGGTCCAGCGGACGGTCCCGTCGGGGAGCTGGTCGACCTTCCACCTCGGGTGCTGTTTGACCCGGTGATCGTGACGGCACTTTGGGTCGCCATTGCACATACACGTCCGGCCGCCCGCCTCGAACGGGGTGTTGTGCTCGAAGTCGGACTGTGCGGCGGGCCTTCGGCAGGCGGGGCCGGTGCAGGTGGCGTACCGGATCTCGGCTAGGTGGCGGAGCATGACCCCGGGGTCGTGGCCTTCGGCCTGGCGGCGGTGGTCGCACGGGTCGGTGCCGACCGGCTCGACGGTCACGATCAGGTCCCGCTGCCCGGGGCTGCCGGTGGAGAGCCGCCAGGTCCCGTACCCGCCGGGTGGCCCGTGCTCCCGGCTGATGGTGAAGCCGGGCTGCGGCCGGCGGCTGCGAGTTGGCGGGTGGCGGCGGGCCGGGTCCGGCCCGGGCGCCCGGTGTGGCCCGTCTGGCCGGGTGGCCGGCTGGTGCGGGTCTGGCGCAGCCGTGGCCGATGGGGCGGCCGTGCTGGTCGGTGACGGTCAGGCACCAGGTCGTCTGCGGGGTTGCGGGCGGCCGCGGCGGCCAGGTCGCGGGCCAGCCACGGGTCGACCGGGCCGATCCCGGCGGCTTCGCCGGGCCGGTCGGCCAGGCCGAGCGCGGTGGCCAGCGGGACCGTCAGGTTCACCCGGCCCGCGAACCCCGGCGGGATCACCCCCGCCACCGGCCCGGCGGGCGCTGGACCCGCAGGCTCCCCCGGCCCGGGCCCGCCACCGCCCGGGCCGTCCCCGTCCGGGCCGTCACCGTCCGGGCCGTCACCGTCCGGGCCGTCACCGTCCGGGCCGTCCCCGTCCGGGCCGTTACCGTCCGGGTCGTCCCGGTGCCGGAGTGTTCCGGGCCGGGGCCGCCGCCCGTACTGCCCGCCCCGGTGCCGGGGCCGTCCGGGCCCGGGCTTTGTGCGGTGCTGCCGTTCCCGGCGGGCTGGGGGGCGGGGCGGGAGTCCATGCCGAGGAGCAGGTCCAGGTAGGCGCGGGCGCGGAGCTCGTCCATGCTGCCGTCCAGCCCGGCCTTGCGCAGCTGCCGGGCCCACCAGGTGACCCGCTGGTCGGCGGCCAGCACCTCGGCGGGGGGCAGCTCCCGGCCGACCAGCGCGGCGTTCCCGGAGTCTTCCGCCCACCGTTCCACCCGGGCGTCTTTGGCTGCTTCCTCGCGGCGCTTGCGGGCCGCCTCCGGCGCGACCTGCATGACCGCCCGGGCGATCGCGGCCCGCAGCCCGCCCGGGGTCAGCGTCCCGGCCCGCCCCAGGACCAGCGCCTCGGCGGCCCGGGCCTCGGCCGGGTCCAGCAGCTGGGTCGCGGCGGCGATGATCCTCACCTTGTTCTCCTGCAGGACACCGGCCCGGAACGCCGCCGCCGTGCCGGGCAGCTTGACCGCCAGATCCGCGGCCAGCTCCAGCAGGCTCGCCGCCGCCCAGGCGGACTGGGCCAGCGCCGGGGCCAGCTCGTCGCGGAACGAACTCCTCCCACCCGGCCGGCATCCGCGCCGGGCCCTCCGGGCCGCAGCCCGGGGCCGGGCGGCGGCGGATCAGCTCCGCGGCCGCGGCATGCTTGCGGGCGCCCGCGTGGGACTGCACCCGGTCCCACGCGCAGAGCGCGCCGACCAGCTCATCATCGGTGGCGCCGGGGTAGGTGTCGTCCGGGCCGGCCGCGTCGTCGGCGAAGCTCATCAGGACCAGCCCACCGGGCATGGTGTCCAGGGCCAGCCCGGACGCGAACCCGCCCGCCGGGCCTGGGTACTCCCCGGGGAAGACCTCCGACCCGGGCATCCCCGGTCCGCGGCGCCCCGCCGTCCCGGCGGCGGCCGCGGCCAGCGCCCCGGTCGTACCCGCCGCCGCGGCCAGTACGGCCGCCCGGGCCTCATCCGCTGTGATCTGGCGGCACTCGGCGATGATCGCGTCCAGGTCGATCTCGCCGGGGAGCGGCGGGTCCTCCGGGTCGGGCCACAGGTCCGGGTCGGGCGGCTCCTCCCCCACCGGGCGGGCCGCCCACTGCTCCTCGTCCATCCAGCCGGCCCCGGCGGGCAGCCGCCGCCAGCCCGCCGCCGCGTCCTGGAGCGGGTCGCGCGGCCCGCGGGCCCGCTGAGGGTCCTCCGGCCCGGCGGCCTGCCGGGCGGGGTCCTCGTCCCGTCCGGGGCCCGGGGCCGGTCGTGGGGTCATCGCCACCGCCGTTCGGGGAAATGGTCTTGACGTTATGCGAACATAGTAGCTAAATTATGGCCTGAACACAAGTCGACATGCCGAAAACACGGATAGATTTCGTCTGGCCCACCGCGTTTCGGCGGGCGTCAGGAGAGGGGTGGAGGGCTAACCGGCAGCCAACTGCGACGCTTTCAACCCCCTGGCCCGAGATAGTCCGCGGCCAGGTCGCCTGGGTGATAACTAGTGGCCGGCCGGTATCCCTAGGTTGTAGGTCGTGCTCAGGCCTGACGCATCGGTGAGGGTGACCACGCCATTGCCGACGCGGTTGAACGGTGAGATGGTGACCGAGCACAGCCCCTCGTAGAGACCGTTGAGCCCGGCGGCTTGGAGGTTGCCCACGACGAGGAACAGCGGGCTGGAGGCGCCGGAGCTGGTCTCTGAGCACGGAACACGCGACCCGGAACCGGTCGTGGTCGTGGTGGCCCCGGGCGGTACGGTCCTGGTGGCGGGCTGATGGAGGGCGTATCCACCGGCAGCGGCGCCGGCGAGCAGGGCCAACGCGCCGATGCCGACGGCCACGGAGGCCACCAGCCGGTTCGCGATGAGCTCGTAGTAGAAGTGGAACAGGCGTCCGAACACTTCCTGGTGATGCATTTGTTCGCTCCCTCCCCTTTTTTATGTAGACGTCGCCTGGACGAAGGCGGTTGCCTGATTGCTATAACGGACGAAAGGAGCAAGTGGTGCTTGTCGCGTTTTCGGTCACGCCGCTGGGGATCGGGGAAGGAGTCGGCGAGGTGGTGGCCGAGGCCGTCCGCGTGGTGCGCGAGAGCGGGCTGCCGAACCGGACCGACGCCATGTTCACGACCATCGAGGGCGACTGGGACGAAACCATGGCCGTGGTCAAGCGGGCGGTCGAGGCCGTCGGGGCCAGGGCGCCCCGCGTCAGTCTGGTGCTGAAGGCGGACATCCGGCCGGGCGTGACCGGCGCGCTGACGGCCAAGGTCGAGGCCGTGGAGCGGTACCTGGAGGGCTGAGGCGGAAAGGGTGGCTGGGTTACGGTACGCCGAGCAGGCGGAGGATCGCGGCGGTGCCTGCGGCGGCCAGGACGACCACCAGGAACGGGGCTTTGCGCCAGGCGAGGACGCCTCCGACCAGGACGCCGAGGGGGCGGGCGACGTCAGCGAAGCCGTGGCCCTTGGTCAGCGCGGTGGTGGCCACCAGCGCGGCGAGCAGGACCACGGCGGCGACCTCGAGTAGGCGTTCGGCCCAGGGCGGGAACGCGATCCGCTCGCGCAGGACCGGGCCGGCGAACCGGAAGGCGAGCGTGCCCGCGGACAGCGTGAGCATGCCCGCAACCACCAGCGTCGTGTCCCTCACCGGGTCGGCACCTCGGCCTCCGCCTTCGCTGGCGCTTGGGCCGACGCCGACCGGGCCGCACCTCGGCCTTCACCGGCGCTTGGGCCGACGCCGACTCGCGCCCGGCCGGACCGACCGCCGCCGCCCGGCCAGGACAACCACTCCTGCGAGGGCCAGCAGCACCGGCAGCCCGGCGGGCAGGAACGGCGTCGCGACCAGGGCGATGACAGCGCCGAGCCCGGCGGCGGCCGCGGTCACCCGATCGCGGAGGGCGGGGACGATGAGGGCCAGGATCACCGCGGGGAACGTGGCGTCCAGGCCGAACGCGTTGGTGTCATGCAGGAGCGATCCGGCCAGCGCGCCGAGGGCCGCGCCGCCCGGCCAGCAGATCAGGACGCCGAGGCCGCAGGCCCAGTAGGCGGCGCGCTTGCGCGGGAGGTCCTCCTGGGCGAGCGCGAACACCACGCTCTCGTCGTTCATCACGTGCGCGCCGAGCAGCCGCCGCCAGCCCCGGCCCCGGCCCCCGCCCCCGCCGAAAACGTCCGGCAGGGCCAGGCCGTAGGGCAGGTGCCTGGCGTTGACGAGCAGCCCGGCCAGGGCCGCCGCGAGAGGGTTGCCGCCTGCCGCGACGATCCCGATGAACAGGAATTCCGAGGCGCCGGCCACGACGAGCGTGCTCTGCGCCGCGGGAAACCAGACCGGGAACCCGGACGCGACGGCGATGGCGCCGTAGGACAGGCCGATGACCCAGACGGCGAGGCAGGCCAGCGCGATGTCGCGGAGCACGCCGCGGCTTAGAGTTCTATATATCGAACTCATGGAGTTTATTGTGAACACTGAACCCGGCGTTCGTCAAAGCGAACATCAAACTAATATGCCGAACGCCCCCTCCTCCGGAGCACCACTCGACCTCATCTCCGCGGCCCTGCGCCGGGAGCGCCGCAGGTCCGGGCTGACGCTGACCGAGGTCGCCCGCCGGGCCGGGATCGCCAAGTCCACGTTGTCCCAGCTGGAATCCGGTACGGGCAATCCCAGCCTGGAGACGCTATGGGCCATCTGCGTGGCCCTGGACGCGCCGTTCTCGCGGCTGCTCGATCCGCCCCGCCCGCGCATCCAGGTGATCCGCGCCGACGAGGGCCCGACGATCTCCGCCGAGCACGCCAACTACCGCGCCACGCTGCTGACCGCCTCCCCGCCGGGCGCCCGCCGCGACGTGTACCGGATCGATGCCGAACCCGGGCACGCGCGGGCGTCAGAACCGCACATGCCCGGCGTGACGGAGCACGTCGTGCTCAGCGCGGGCCGGGCCCTGGTCGGGGTGGCCGGCGAACCCGTGGAGATCGGTCCCGGGGACTACATCAGTTACCCCGGCGATCTCCCGCACGTCTTCGAGGCCCTGGAGCCGCGGACGCGGGCCGTGCTGGTGTCCGAGCACACCTGACGCCGCGCGGGTTCAGTCCTCGGCCGGGACGTGCTCGATCAGGGCGGCCAGGCCCGCCTCGTCGAGCAGGTCGGCCGGGCGGACCGTCTGCTCGTACGCGACGTAGTAAAAGGCCGCCCGCACCTGCGTCACGGGAATGGCGGCGAGCGCCGCCCACGCGAGGCGGTAGGCAGCGAGCTGGACGGCAACGGCGCGGCGTTCGGCTTCGGAGTCGGGCGGGCGGCCGGTCTTCCAGTCGACCACGTCGTAGCCGCCTGCGGAGGAGTCGGCGAAGATCGCGTCGATCCTGCCACGGATCAGCCGGTCGCCGACCAGCGTCTCGAACGGGACCTCGACCGCCACCGGCCACCGGTCCGACCACTCGCTGCGCTCGAACCGCGCGCGGAGCTCGCCGAGGTCGCCGTCGCCCGCGCCGCTGCTGCCGCTGCCGGCTCCGTCGCCCTCCTCGCCGGCGCCCAGGTCGAACAGGTCGCTGTCGTCGATCAAGCGCTGCTGGCCGTAGCGCTGCTCCAGCCACTGGTGGAAGGCCGTGCCCTTACGCGCCTGCCGGGCCGGGGGCCGCGGCATCGGGCGGCGCACCTGCCGAGCCAGCTCGGCCGGGTCGCGGGCCAGCGACACCAGCGACGACACCGACAGCCGGGCGGGCAGCGGGACGCGGATGACCCCGTCGCCTCGTCGCTGCGACCGCTCGGTGAGGAGCAGCCCGGCGTCCCGGTCCCACGCCGCGATCAGGTCCTGGTCCGAATGGCTCGCCCGGCTGTCGTGGTCGGCCTCGTGAGCCGGGGATTCCGGCTGGCTCGCCAAGCGATCGTGGCCGGCCTCGTGAGCCGGGGATTCCGGCTGGCTCGCCCGGCGGACATCCTCCTCGTGAGCGGTTGATTCCGGGGGGTAGTCGCCACGGGCCAGTGCGTCCAGTGCCTCGGCGACCAGGGCCGCGGCCTCGCGGATGGCTTCGTAGTGGCGTCCGGCCGGGGTGCCCGGCCAATCGGCCTCGTCCACCGCGGCGAGCAAGGGGTTCTCCGCGTCGGGCGCGGGCTCCGCGGCCCACTCGCTGACCCGGGCCGCCTCCGAGGACCGGACCTCCTCCAGGAACGGCGAGGGGCCCAGGCGGCAGGTGCCGCCCTCCCCCCACCAGTAGCCCGAACACCCGAGCCAGAACGCCGCCCGGGTCGCCGCCACATACATCAGCCGACGTTCCTCGGCCAGGTCCCTGGCCGCGCACGCGTCGCCGAACGCCGCCAGCGACGAGGAGTCCAGCCCGCGGAGCACGGGCAGGTCGGCCGCGTCGCCGCGCAGGCCGAACGGGATCAGCCGGGCGTTGTCCGTCCACCTGGTGGACACGCGGGGCCGGGCGGGGAACACCTGGGACCGCTCCCCCAAGGCCAGGCCGGGCACGAAGACGGCTGGCCACTGCAGGCCCTTGGCCGCGTGCACGGTGAGCAGTTTGACCGAGTCCGAGTCCCCCACCCGCCCGGTCTCGAGCCCGAACTCCTCCTGCTGGGCCGCGGTCAGGTAGGCCAGGAACGCGCCGAGGGTGGGCTCGGCGCCCTCGCCGGTGAACGCGGCCGCCACGTCGGTGAAGGCGTCCAAGTCGGCGCGCGCCGCGACCGGGTCGGCGCCGGGCCTGGCGGCGACCTCGATGTCGAGGCCGAGCACCCGCTCCGCCTCCGCGGTCAGGTCGGCGAGCGGCCGCCCGACGTGCGCGCGCAGCCGCCGGAGCTCACCGGCCAGGGCGTGCATCCGGCCGTACCCGGCCGGGGAGTACTCCGCGGGATCGCCCAGGTCATCGAGCGCCTCGACCAGGCTCCCGGCCTCCGCGGTCAGGTCGGTGATGGCGTCCGCGAGCGCGTCGCCGCCCTCGTTCCGCTCCGGATCGCGGTGGTCCCGGCGGTCGGCGTCGCCGCGGGCCAGGGTCCTGGCGCGACGGCCGAGCGCGACCAGGTCCCGCGGCCCGATCCGCCAGCGCGGCCCGGTCAGCAGCCTGGCCAGCGCGTCCGACGCGCCGGCGTCGTGCAGGACCCGGAGCGTGGCCACCACGTCCTGCACCTCGGGCACGACGAGCAGGCCGCCGAGCCCGACCACCTCGACCGGGATCCCCCGCGCCTCCAGGGCTCGCCGGATCGGGACGAACTGCGATCGCTTGCGGCACAGCACCGCGACGTCGGAGGGGCGGACCCCATTCTGGCGCCCGTCCGGCCACGGCTCCCCGTCGGGGGCGGACCCGGGGTCCAGCGCGAGTAGCGCGGCGACCTGCCCGGCAACCCACTCGGCCTCGTCCAGCACCGTGTCAAGCAGGGCGCAGGCCACCGCCCCGCGCGCCGACCGGTCCGGGCCGGAGACCAGCCGCGGCACGTCGGGGGCCTGCGCCCGGAGGTCCTCCTGGACGACCGCGGCCGCGTCGAGCACCCCGGCCGCGTTCCTGAAGCTGGTCGACAGCTTCAGGATGGGCGCGGGGACGGCGGCGCGCGACCGGGATCGGGGCGCTACCGGGAAGTCGGTGGTGAACCGGCGCAGGTTCCCCGCGCTCGCGCCGCGCCAGCCATAGATGGACTGGCACGGGTCGCCGACCGCGGTGACCGGGTGCCCGCCGCCGAACAGCGCCCGCAGCAGGACCAGCTGCGCGTGGCTGGTGTCCTGGTACTCATCGAGCAGGACCACGTGGTACCTGGACCGCTCGGCCGCGCCCACCTCCGGGTGCCTGCTCGCGATCCGCGCCGCCAGCGCGACCTGATCGCCGTGATCGAGCACCTCGCGCGCCGCCTTGGCCGCCTCGTACCTGGTCACGAGCGGGAGCAGCTGCTCCCTCGCGGCCTGTGTCTCCATGATCTTCCGAACGGCCTGTGGTACCCGCCCCGGCAACGCCTCGAGCTCGGCGGTGAGCCACCCGCCCACTCCGGTCACGTCGTCGACTTCGCGCAGATGCTCGGCGAGGTCCCCGGCCAGCTCGAGCACGGCCGCCGTCACGGTCTGCGGGGTCCAGATGATCTCGTCCATGGGGCCGTCGTAGGACGCGACGAGCCCGGCCGCGAGCTGCCAGGACAGCGCGGGCGTGATCAGCCGCATGGACGGCTCGAGCCCTTCGCGCAGGGCGTTGTCGCCGACCAGCCGGCCGGCGTAGGCGTGGTAGGTCCCGATCACCGGATCGCCGCCGGCGCTGTCCTCGGTCTCGGTCACGCCGTCCAGGCCTGCTCGCCGCAGGCGGTCCAGCCGGGAGCGGACCCGGTCGGCGAACTCGGCGGCCGCCTTCCTGGTGAAGGTGAGGCCGAGCACCCGTTCCGGGCGGACCATCCCGTTGGCGACCAGCCACACCAGCCGCGCCGCCATCGTCTCGCTCTTGCCCGAGCCCGCGCCGGCGATGACGGCCAGCGGCCCGAGCGGTGCCTCGATCACCGCGGCCTGCTCCGGCGTGGGCTCGGGCAGCCGCAGCAGCCGGGCCAGCTGCACCGGGCTGTACCTGACCGTGGTCACAAGAGCATTCCAGCAGAGGCCACCGACATTCCGCGGGCCTTCGGCCGGCGTGCGCGGCAAATCCGGGGCTGGTCAGTGGGCGGGGTGGGCGACGCCGACCAGCACGCGCAGCCCCGACGACTTCGGGTTACCGTCGGCCCGCTGGCGGGTGATGGTGATCGTCGGGTACTGGGTGGGCGGCACCCCGGCCCACAACGTCACGTTGTTGGGCTGATTGAACGTGCCGATGGGGACCAGGATCCCGGCCGAGTTCTTCAGCCACGCTTCGTAGTAGTAGCCGTTGTCCAGGCGGGGCAGCCCCTGCCCGTGCAACGTGATCCGCCAGCCGGACTGGGTCTGGGTCAGGGTGACCTGCGCGGAAGCGCCCGGAGCCAGGGCGGTGCCGGCCAGCGCGGCCTGGAACTGCGTAGCGTTACTCCCGCCGCCTACGATGACCACGACTACGATTACCGCGGCGGCCGCGGCGGCGGCCAGCCCGGCCAGCCAGGCGATCCGCGGCCGGCGACTTCCCGGCGCGGCGGCGACCCGCGGCCGGCGGCCGCGGCGAGGCTGGGTGACCCTCGCCGGGACGGGCCTGCCGGGGGTGGCGGTGGCCGCTACGCGGAGCACGGCCGCGGTGACGGTGTCCTCGAGGCCGGGCCTGGGTTCCGCCCAGGCGGACGGGTCGGCGAGCAGGGCGCGCAGATCATCAAGGTCAGCGATCTCGGCAGGGTCCAGCGCCCCGGCGGGTCCCCCGGCCAGGTAGTCGATGCGGTCGTCGTCGCTCACGGGATGATCTCCTCTACCCCAGTATTACGACGAGACGGCGCTGATTGTTCTGTCGGGTTGTCCCGCAGGTGGCCGAGCAACCCGGCGAGGCGGCGATGGACCCGGAAGGAGCGGGACTTGACCGTACCCACCGGGATGCCCAGCCGTTCGGCGATCTGGGCGTGGGTGAGGTCCTCGAAATGCTGCAGGCGGACCAGTTGTGCGTCCTCGGGGTCCAGCGCGTCGATGGCCCGGCGGACCTCCCACACGTCATAAACCTGCTCCACCGAGGGCGGCAAGCTGATCAGCGCCGGATCGGCCGGATCGGCTCCGTCGAGTGAACCATGGCGCACCCGGGCCTCACGGCGGTGGATATCGATGGCGGCCCGGCGGGCGATGGTCGCCAGCCACGGTCCGACCTCCCGGACCGGGTCGTAGCTGCCCGCCGCCCGCCACGCCTGGACGAACGTCTGCTGGGCGGCTTCCTCGGCCAGGCCCTGATCCCCGAGCAGCTTGTAGGCCACCGCGTACACCAGCCGGCCGTACGCGCGGTACACGGCGCGCACCGCATCCGGATCCCCGGTCGCGAACCCGGCCAGCACGTCGGGATCCACCACGACCCCCGACCTTACGCCCTGGCCAACCCGCGCGCCAGGCCCGGCACGGCCGACGGGAACCGGCCCGGGGAGGCCAGCGTTGAGACAGTGACACGGAAACGGAGGCGCCGTGGAACGGGCGGATTTGGATCGGATCGAACGCGTCATCACTCACGAGCTAACCGAGCGCTTCGGGGTCGACACGGTGCAGCGGGCCGTGGTCCTGCAGTACGGCGACGACCCCGCGATCGGGCCGGGCCAGCTCCTGGTCCGGGCCTTCATCCCGGCTCCCGGGGCGCCGGCGGAATACGAGCAGGCCCTGGCCGAGTGGGAGCAGGCCCACCGGTCGGGTATCGAGGAGATGCGTCGCGAACTGTCGCTGCGGCTACCCTCGGCCAAGGTGCTCGAGTTCACCTTCGACGTCCCCGGCGCCGAGGTGCCCCGGATCAGCATGCCGGACGACGGCACGCTGGCAGATCGAGCAGATGTCGGGGCGCGAGATCGTCACCACCGCCCTCTCGCTGCTCCGGGCCAACTACGTGTTCCCCGAGCTCGCCGAGCAGGCGGCCGTCGCGGTCGAGGCCAGGCTGGAGGCCGGCGAGTACGACGACCTGGACGAGATCACCCTCACCGAGCTCCTCACCACCCACCTAAACGAAGTCTGCGACGACAAGCACCTGCGGGTGCGACTGGGCGGCGGCCCGATGCCCCACGGCCCTGGCCCCGGCCCGGGTGGCCCTGGCCCCGGCGGTCCTGGTCCCGGCCCCGGCGGTCCTGGTCCCGGCGGTCCTGGTCCTGGTCCCGGCGGTCCTGGTCCCGGCCCCGGCGGTCCCGGCCCCCGAGGTCGCGGCCCCAGGCGCCGGCACGACGGTCCTAACGGAGACGAAAGGGGGGATCACGAGACCAGACGGCTGGCCATGCGCAAGATGGGGCGGATGGACAACTTCGGCATCCGCCGGGTCGAGCGGCTCGACGGCAACGTCGGCTACCTGGACGTGCGCCGCGTGCCCGTCCCGGCCAACGCAGGACCGGCCATCACCGCGGCGATGGAACTGGTCGCGGGGACCTACGCGCTCATCA
Organism: uncultured Actinomycetes bacterium; assembly: GCA_963795795.1. Taxonomy (GTDB): domain Bacteria; phylum Actinomycetota; class Actinomycetes; order Streptosporangiales; family Streptosporangiaceae; genus Palsa-504. The sequence goes on from CAWCJS010000034.1 coordinate 45,036, forward strand.
TCGACCTGCGGCACAACGGCGGCGGCGCGCCGGAGGGCGTGGTCTATTGGTGCAGCTACCTGTTCGAGGAACACCCCACGCACCTGAACGACATCTTCCACGCCGATACCGGGGAGACCAGGCAGTTCTGGGCGCTTCCCTACGTGCCGGGCACCCGCTACGTCGATCGGCCGGTCTACGTGCTGACCAGCAGCCACACCTTCTCCGGCGGCGAGGACTTCGCCTACACCCTGCAGGCGCTGGGGCGCGCGGAGGTAATCGGCGAGACCACGGGCGGCGGTGCCCACCCGACTCGCGGGTTCCCGATCAGCCAGGCCGTGCACATCGGCATCCCGTTCGCGCGCTCGATCAACCCGGTCACCGGGACGAACTGGCAGGGTACCGGCGTGGTGCCCGACGTCGCCGTGCCCGAAGACCAGGCCTACGACGTCGCGTACGCCCGGGCGCTCCGGCACGTGCTGGTCACGGACGACGTGCCCCCGTTCATCGCGGACGAGGCCCGCCAGGCGCTGGCCACGCTGCCCGAGACCGCGCGGTCCGAGACTGCGGCGCCCGAGACCACTACGCCCGAGACCGCGGCGTCCGACCCGGGCAGGCGCCGCGGCGGAGCCGGTCAGCTAGTGACCTGCTCGCCGTCCGGGTGGACCGGGCAGCAGGACGCGACGGGGCACGTGCGGCAGCCGGGATTCACCCGCGCCCGGAACACGGGGCCGGCCATCCCGGCCGCGACGGTCTCCACCAGGTCCTTGGCCCAGGCGGGATCCGCGTCGTCGGCCAGGGCCTCCTGCCGCTGCACCTTGGCCCGCATGGTCACGCCCGCCGCCTTGCCGACCTGGACCAGCTCCGCCCCGCCCGGCTCGGCGAGGCCGAGCTGCTCGAACGCGCCGAGCAGGATGGCGAGCTGGTACACGCCCAGCTGCGGATGGCGGGCGAGCTCGTCCTCGCGGGGAGCGCTGCCGCCGGTCTTCAGGTCGACGACGACCGCCCGGCCGTCCTGATCGGACTCCAGCCTGTCTACCTTGCCCGTGATCTCGACCTGGCCGATCCGGACCTTGAACGCCTGCTCCACCGCGACGAGCTCGCGCGGGTTGGCGGCGTGCCAGTCGAGGAACCTGCGGACCATCCGCTCGGCCAGCGCCCGCTGCTTGGCGCTGTACCAGGCGCTGCCGAAGTCCAGGTGGTGCCAGATCTCGTCGATCCGGTCGGCCACGGCCTGCTCGGTGGCGCCGGACGCGGCCAGCACGGCGGCGGCGTGGATGACCGTGCCCAGGTGACGCAGCACGTCCGACCGGCCCGCGCCGACCGCCGCCTCGAGTAGCCAGCGCAGGCCGCACCGGGTGAACGACTCGACCTGGGACGGGGACAGCCGGACGGCCTCCCCGCCCGCCACGATCGGGCCGGCCTCGGACAGCTCGGTCAGCGCGTACCACTCCCGCGGGTGTGCCGCGCGGACCCCGACGGCGGCCAGCCGGGCCAGCTGCGCCGCCGCCGCCTGGCGGACGGCCGGCGACCTGGCGGTGTCGGCGGCGGCGCGGCGCAGGTCCGCGACCAGCGCGGGCAGGGACAGCCAGCGGTGCGACCCGCCACCAGTGACGCGCTCGATCGGGATGTCGTCGCCCGCCAGCTCGGTCAGGAACCGGGACGGCCGCTGGTCGGTGTCCTCGCCGCCCGCGGCGGTGACGACGAGCCGCCGGCGCGCCCGGGTCGCCGCGACGTAGAACAGCCGGCGTTCCTCGGCGAGGAGCTTCGCCGCCAGCATGGCCGCGTCCACGTCCGCGCCCTGGCCGTCGCCCCACTCCCCGGGCCTGGCGGCCTCCGCGAGCTCGTCGGCCCCGAGCAGGGACCCGCGCAGCCGCAGGTCGGGCCAGGTCTCCTCCTGGACGCCCGCGACCACCACGACGTCCCACTCCAGGCCCTTGGACCGGTGGGCGGTCAGGACGCGGACGCAGTCGTCGCGAGCCGCGCGCTCGGCCAGGGTGTCGCCGACGATCTCCTGCCCGGCCAGGCTGTCCGCGAACAGGCCGGGCGAGCCCGGCGGCATCGTCTCGGTGAAGTGCGCGGCCTTGTCGAACAGCGCGAGCACGGCGTCCAGGTCGCGGTCGGCGGCCGCGCCCGCCGGGCCGCCCGCCGCGGAGGCCCGCTGCCACATCTCGGCGAGCCCGGAAGCAGCCCAGATCGCCCACAGCACGTCCTCGGCGTTGCCGCCGTCGGTGATGGCGTCCCTGGCCACGGCGAGCAGCCCCGCCACCCGCCTGGCCGGCCCCGCCACGCCGTCCGGGACCCCGATCAGGTCCCGCGGCTCCAGCAGGGCGCCTGCGATGAGGTCACCGGTCCGGTCCTTGTCGCCCGCGGCGTCCGCCAGCAACCCGAGCGACCGGCGCAGGCGGCGCAGGCCGAGGGCGTCGGTGCCGCCGAGCGGGCCGCAGAGCAGCTCGGCGGCGCTCTGGTCGTCCAGCACGGACGGCCGCAGCGCGCAGCGGAGCAGCATGAGCAGCGGCCGCGTGCCTGGCTCGTCTGCGAGCGGCAGGTCGTCGCCGGCCACGGTGACCGGGACTCCGGCCGCCGTCAGCGCCCGCCGCAGCAGCGGCACCTGCCGGGCCGCCGAGCGGACCAGGACCGCCATCGACGACCAGGGCACGCCGTCGGCCAGGTGGGCCCGCCGCAGCGTGTCGGCGACCAGCGCGGCCTCCTGGGTCGAGCTGTCCGCGACGAGGATGCGGACCTCGCCGGCACCCCCGGACCGGGGATCAGGTCACGATGGCCAGCTGACGAAGCCGACCCGGCGGGCGCGCGCGGCAGCCGGCGTGCGACCCGACGGGACGCGGCAAGCAGGACCGGGCCGCTGCGGCGGCAGGTGCGCAGCGCGACCACGGGGGCGGTTTTCCCCGCCGCGGTGCGGAACCGCTCGGGGAACTCGGTCAGGGCGCGCACGTCGGCGCCGCGGAACGCGTAGATGGACTGGTCGGGGTCGCCGACCGCGATCAGCTCGCGACCTTCGCCGGCCAGCGCGAGCAGCAGCGATTCCTGCGCCGGGTCGCTGTCCTGGTATTCGTCGACGAACACCACGTCGTAGGCGCCGCGCTCGCGCTGCCTGGTCTCCTCCCGGCTGAGCAGGGCGGCGGCAATCCTGACGATCTCGGCGTAGTCGTAAGCGGGGACCGGTGCGAGGTCGAAGCGGGCCGCGTACCTGTCGAAGAACGCGCTCGCCGCTACCCAGTCGTCGCGGCCACGCTGCAGGCCTAGTTGACGCAGCCCCCGGCCGTCCAGGCCGCGCTCCGCGGCGCGCAGCAGCAGGTCACGCACCTCTTCGGCGAAGCCCCTGGTGGCCAGGGCCGGACGGAGCCGGACGGGCCAGCGGACCCCGCCGTCCTGGGCCTCGCCGCGCAGCATCCGGCGCACCTCGAGCAGCTGCTCGGGCGCGGACAGCAGCCGCGGCGGCTCGTCGCCCGCGAGCACGAACTCCCGGCGGGCCAGCGCGTAGGCGTAGCTGTGGAAGGTCATGGCCAGCGGCTCGCGGGTGGTGCGGCGCAGCCGCGCGGTAATGCGCTCGCGGAGCTCGGCCGCGGCCTTGCGGCTGAAGGTCAGGACGAGCACGCGCTCGGGGTCGATGCCCCGCCGCTCGATCCGGTCCGCCACCGCGGCCACGATCGTGGTCGTCTTGCCGGTGCCGGGGCCCGCCAGCACCAGCAGGGGGCCGCCGGCGTGGTCGACCACCTGCTGCTGCGCCTCGTCCAGGCGCGGCGCCGTCGCCCCCGGCAACGGCCGGCGGACGAGGCGGTAGGCGGGTGCGCGGGAATGTTCCATCACAAGCGATTCCAGCAGACGCCACCGACATTTCGGCGGTGATCCGGCCGAGGCCGCGGCGTGTCGCGCGGCGGGTCTGCACCACCCGCAACTGCGGTCACGACACCCACTGCCGACTCCCTCGCCGCCGCTCAGGCGGGACCTGGTACCCGGGGCCGTCAGCCGCCGAGTTGGTCGGCGAGGTGCCGGGCGTTGACCTGGGCGTAGTTGCTGTAGCAGTTGTTGAACAGCACGTGGGTGACCTCTGCGTTGTCGGCCAGGGCGCGGATCCTGGGCGCCCAGTCGTCTAGCTCGCTGTCGGTGTAGCGGTAGCCGAACCGCTCGTAGATGTCCTTGCTGTCCCACTTGTCCGAGTGGCCGTGCATGCGGACCACGGCCAGGTCGCTGGTGGCGGCCAGCACCGGCGGGATCGAGCTGGGGTAGCCCTGCGGCATGTCCACGCACACGTAAGGCAGCTGGTGGGCGGCCAGGAAACCCAGGGTCTCTGCCTGGTTGTCCTCGGTCATCCAGGTGCGGTTGCGGAACTCCACGCACACCCGGTCCGGCGCGGCCCGCTCCGCGCAGGCCAGGATGTAGTCCTTGCGGGCGCGGGAGATCGGGAACCAGGGCGGGAACTGCAGCAAGATCGCGCCGAGCTTGCCGGCCGCGCGCAGCGGCTCCAGCGCGGCCAGGAACCGGTCCCAGGCCTGATCGGCCACCGCCGGGTCCACGTCGTTGAGGTACACCCGGTCCTTGCCGGTCTTGCCCGCGGCCTCGCGCAGGTCGGCGGGCAGCGCCTTGACCGGGGTGGGGTGCTGGGTGAACAGGCTGAACGCCTTGACGTTGAAGGTGAACCCGGCCGGGGTCCGCTCCGCCCAGGACCCGGCGGTCTGCTCGGCGGGCAGCGCGTAGTACGTGGCGTCCACCTCGACCAGCGGGAACTGGCGGGCATAGAACCGCAGCCGCTTCTCCGGCGTGTCCGCCTCGGGCGGGTACCAGCCGGAGGCGATCAGCGTCTTGTCCGTCCACGACGCCGTGCCGACCGGATCTGTCCCATACTCGCAGCGTACGAGAAACCCCGCCCAGCCCGGTCACTCGCCCGACGGGCGGACGCGCGGGCCCCGGATGGTAAACGCGGCCAGGCCGACCGCGAAGACGACCATGGCAGTGATCCAGCCGCCCCGGTCGGTGGCCGGGCGGGCCGCCCAGGTCAGTGGCTCGGAGTAGTTGGCGACCAGTGCGAACTGGCAGATGGCCATGTAGGCGAGCGGCCCGGTCCACGCCACGAGCCCGCCGGTAACGAGCGAGGTGATCAGCCCGATACCGGCGAAGCCCATGACGTTCTCCGCGATCCCGAGGACGCCGGTGGCCAGGTAGACGCTGGTTTGGGGGTGGTACGCGGCCGCTGCGGCGAGCGCCAGCAGCCCGATGGCGGCACCGCATAGAGCGAGTGCCGTCCCGAGGCGCAGGAACGGCAGCCAGCGGCCGGTCGCCCGCTCCGGCTCGCCGAACGGGTTGTGCGCGGTCACCGCGATGATGGCGGCGGCGCAGCCCTCGATGATCATGGGAAGCTCCGTCGCGCCCTGACCGCCCCCGTACCACCAGTGGTACGTCAGCCCCGACCACAGGACGACGGCGCAGCCGGCCAGCGCCGCGAGGGCGGCCGGGACCTGGCGGCTGCGCCAGTGCAGCCAGGCCAGATGCGCAGCGGCCAGCCAGGCCGATCCGGCCGCCGGCGGGGCCACGTGGCGAGCCCGGGTGACGCTCGCGGAGTCGGCCGTGCTCACGAGATCCGCGCCACGGTGTGGCCGCTCACGGGACCTGCGGCAGGGGTAACGGCGTTCATGGGACCTGCGGCAGGGGTAACGGCGCTCATGGGACCTGCGGCAAGGGTAACGGCGCTCGTGGGACCTGCGGTAGGGGTAACGGCGCTCATGGGACCTGCGGCAGGGGTAACGGCGCTCATGGGACCTGCGCCAGGGTGACGTGGCCGGCCTTGAGCGCCGCCAGGTTCGCGACCAGCCACGCGTGCCGGGTCGTGGCCGTCAGCGCCGCGAACCGGGCCGCGGCCGTGGCGATCTGCGCCTGCTGGCGGCCCGGCCCGCTGGCGGGGAACGGCTGCGAGCCGATCGCTTTAAGCAGCCCGTTCAAGACGGCCTGCTGCGCCGGGTTGCCCGGGTCCGCCTGGAACTCCGGGCCGACGCCCGGCACCGTGACCATCCGGCCGATCGACCCCACGATGACGGCGTGCGCGACGTCCTGCTCGAAGCTATCGGCGAACAGGACCGGGTTCGGTATCAGGGCGAGGGCGTTGTCCATCATGAACTCGTAGACGGGCGGCGTGCCGACCACGACGCCGTCCCCTCCCTGGCCGAACACCACCGCGGGCAGCGCCCGGTCCGCGACCTCCACGGCCCGGACCGGCGCGCCAGGCAGACCGGCGAGCTCGGGCATGACCAGGTCAAAGGACTTCACGGTCTGGCCCAGATAGCTCTGGTAGGCCGGGTGCAGGCAGACCGGGAACGATGCGCTGCCGCCGCAGACCGGCGTGTACGGGATCGGCCGGTCGGCGGCGGAGCCGTGCAAGAGCGGGATCTCGGTCCCTGCGATGACCGACCCCTTCGCGGTCCCGGCCAGACCGAACCCGACCACGGCCAGGCCGACGCCGACCGCGAAGATGGCCGTCGCCACGGTACGCAGGCGCGCCCCGCCGGCGCTCGCGGCGGCGAGGGCCCCGCGCCACCCGACGCCCCCGGTCCGCGGGGACAGCCCGAGCAAGCCGATCGCCCCCAGGGTCGCCCCGGCGAAGAAGATGACCTGGACGATCAACACGTCCGGCGCTACGGGGTAGAAGATGCCCGAGTCGTTGGGCGGCACGGCGCCGTCCGGCGACAGGACGCCGATCGGGCCGCCGCTCATGGTGACCGAAACGCGGAAGGCCTCCAGTACGACCACCATGATGCCCACCGCGACGATCGGGGCGGTGAACCGGCCGGGGAACAGCGCCCCCAGGGTGAACGCGAGGGCGCAGACCGCGGTCAACGCCACGGCGCCGGCCACGACCGGCCAGACCGGCGGCCCGCCCCAGGTCGCCGTCGTGGCCGTCTTCACGTACACCGCGGCGACTCCGGCCAGGAAAACGGCCAGCACCCAGGCCAGAGTGCCCCCGAACGAGCACAGCTGCCGCGTCCAGGCGGGCCTGGCGGTGGTGGCCAGCAGGTCAAAGACGCGGCGACGGCCCTCCCGCGACCCGGCCCACGCGGCAAAGCCGGCGGTGAAGGGCACGCAGTCGGGCCAGAACTTGTTGAGGATGACGGTCGCGCGCAGGGGCCAGAGATCGGGGTAGGCGGTGGCGGTCCGGAACGGGTCGAAGATGAACAGGACCACCAGCAGCGGTAGGCCCCAGACGAAGGTGCTGTGCCTGATCTCCATGCGGAGGATGCGGGCGACGAGCGGCGCCGGGCGGCGCCAGCCCGGTCGTGCGCCCTCGGCGACGGCAGCGGTCACGCCGCCACCCCGCCCCGGCGAGCGGCCTGCAAGACGGCGGAGTAGCCGCGCTCCATCGGGGCGTCGCCCAGTGCGTGGCCCTCACCGCGCTCCACGAGTTCGGCCGGGGTGCCGCGGAAGACGATGCGCCCGGCGTCCATCAGCGCCACCTCCGAGCAGGCCGCGCCCACGTCCTCGACCAGGTGGGTGGACACGACGACGGTGGCGGTCTGGCCGAGGTCGCGCAGCAGCGCGCGGAAGCCGACCCGCTGCTCGGGGTCCAGGCCAGCGGTCGGCTCGTCGAGCAGCAGCAGGTCCGGGTCGTTCACGATCGCCTGCGCGATGCCGACCCGGCGCAGCATCCCGCCGGACAGCGTGCGCAGCCGAGACCTGGCCCGGGCGCCGAGGTCGACCCGCTCCACGGCGGTCGCCACCGCCCGGGGCACGCGGGCCGGCGGCATGTCCTTCAGCAGCGCGAAGTACTCGACAAACTCAACCACGGTAAACGCCGGGTAGTAGCCCAGGTTCTGCGGGAGGTAGCCGAGACGGCGGCGGATCTCGCGGCGCTGGGCGGCGCTCCTCGGATCCCGGTCCAGGAGCCGGATCCCGCCGGATGACGGCGGCAGCACGGTGCCCATCATGCGCAGGAGCGAGGTCTTGCCCGCCCCGTTCGGTCCTAGCAGGCCAAGGACGCCGGGGCCGGCCTCCAGGCTCACGCCGTCAACGGCCCTGTTCCTCCCGAACGACCGGGTAACGTTCGTCAGCTCAATATTCATAGGTCCCTCGTTGTGGACGGGTGGCGTAGCCGACGGCGACCGTCGCGCACGCCGCGACGGCCAGGTACGGCAGGTAGGTGGAGCTATCGGTCACGGCGGCGGTGAAGTGCCCGCTCGCCGAGCTGCTGGCGAACACCGTGGCCAGCCAGGCCAGGACCCCGGCGGACGCGCCCGCGGACGCCGACCTGGCGGTGACCGCGACGGCCAGGGTGAGGGCGCAGACCGCGGTCATCGGCAGCAGCCAGGCCACGGTGATCGCGACGGCGGCCGCGTTGGCCGGCCGCGCTCCGGGCGAGGTCCCGGCGTACGTGATGGCACTGACCACCAGGCCGAGGAACGCGTTGACGGCGAACACGCAGACCGCGCGGACGAGCAGGACCATCCGCTCGCTGACCGGCATGCTGCACGACAGCTCCCACGCCGGGTCGGCGCCGGGGCCGTAGGCGTACGCGATGCCGACCGCGGCGATGCCGGGGCCGAGCAGCCAGACGAGCGACTGCCCGCCGGTGAAGTTGATGAGGCCGCCGACGGCGAAGACGACCGCGGTCGAGATCAGCCACGGAAGCATCAGCGACGGCGTGGTCAGCAGGGCGCGGGCCAGGCCGGGCGAGCGCAGCAGTCGCGCGGCCTTCCGCTCGACCGGGCCGGGGTGACGCCGCCAGACCTCGGCGGCCACGCCCGTCCAGACCCTGCCGAGGTCAACCCCGCCGGGGTCAATGCCTGCGAGGTCAACACCGCCGGGGTCAATGCCTGCGAAGTCAACACCGCCGGGGTCAATGCCTGCGAAGTCAACACCGCGGAGGTCAATGCCGCCGAGGTCAAGTTCACCGTCGTCGTACGGCTCAGTCATCCGAGTCCACCTCCCAGGGCGGCGCGCAGGAGGCGGCGGGCACGGTGCGCGCGGCTCTTCACCGTGCCCTGGGGGACGCCGGTCAGCTTCGCCACCTCGGCGAGCGGGCGGTCCTCGACGTATATGAGGCGCCAGACCTCGTGCTCAGCCGGGCTAAGCGTGCTCACCGCCGAGGCCAGGCGGGCCTGGGCGGTGACGGTTTCGCCGGGGTCGTTCGGCGCACGGCCGCCCGGCAGGCTCGCGACGTCGAGCGTGAGCACGTCCGGCAGCGGCGCGTGGGCGGGCCCGCGCCGGCGCATGAGCAGCGCGGCCTGCCGGCGGGCGATCCCCCACAGCCAGGCGCCGGCTGCGTCCTGGGGCTGATAACGCCGCGCGCCCGTCCAGGCCGCGAGGAAGGTCTCCTGCAGGACGTCCTCGACGTCGGACGGCGGCAGCACGGCACGGAGCCGGGCGGCCAGGATCGGTGCGTGCCGCTTGAACAGCTCGCGGAGCGCCCCGTCGTCACCGCCCGCCAGACGCGCGATCAGCTCGTCGTCATTCATTACCCCTCTATTGCACCCGGCCGCGGAAAGGTTCGCGAATGACGCGGGGAACTTCGGGCGGTTGGGCTACCGGCCCGGCCAGCGGGCGCGGCGCATGTCCACCCGGACGGGCGGGCGGGCCGAGCGGAGCGGGGTCCCCTCGGCCAGGTAGCGGGCCAGCGCCGCCTGCTCATGACCAGGCGCGGGAGTGCCGTCCGAGTGAATCACCCGCCACCACGCCACCGCCCCGCCGTAGACGGACATCACCCGGCCGACCTGGCGGGGTCCGGGGCCGGCGGCCAGGTATTCGGCGATGTCGCCGTACGACATCACCCGCCCGGCCGGGATCGAGTCGACGACATCGAGCACGTGACTGGCAAAGTCGTCCAGCGGCGGAGCTTCCGGGGCGTCGTCGACCACCGACGACTGCCTGGGGTGGCGGGGCGTGGGGTCTGGGTGGCCCGGGTCTGGGTGGCCCGGGTCTGTCGGTGGCCTGGGTCTGGGTGGCCTGGGTCTGTCTGGTGGGCGGGTCTGGCTGGTGGGCCGGATCGGAGCGGTGGGCGCGTTCTGGCTGGGGGATATTACGCGGGGTCCGTGCGTTCAACTGCGGGCCCGGCGCGTGGTGACCAGGCGGGTGCCGGCGGCTCCGCCGATGGCCAGGGAGAGGACCGCCAGGAGGGAGAACAGGATCAGCGGGCCCGAGCCGCGGGGGCCTACCGGGTCCGGGGAGATGGCGGCCGGGCCGCCGCCGAAGATGGTCTGGGCGGCGACGCCGGTGGCGCCGGCGTGCTGGCGGGCCAGCTGGCCGGCCTTGGTCAGCGCGGCGGACGCGTCGACGATCCCGAAGCCCACCGCGCTGTCGTACCCGCGGGTCGGCCGGTGCGAGGTGGTGGAGGTCAGCGCGCTGGCCACCAGGTCGGGGGCCAGGCCCGGGTACAGCGACTTGATCAGGGCGGCGACCCCGGCGACCAGCGCGCACGCGGGGCTGGTCCCGCTGACCCACCAGTACTGCCCGTCCCGGCCCTGCGCGGGCACCGACACGCCCGGGGCCGCGACCTGCACGGACAGGTTGTCGCTGGAGAAGTTGGCCACGGTGCCGCTGGTGCCGACGGCGCCGACGCTGATCACCCCGGGGTAGTCGGCGGGGAAGGACTCCGGAGACTGCCCGGCCGCATCGGAGTCGGTAGACCCGCCCGAGTTCCCCGCCGAGGCGACCACCACCACGCCGCGGGAGTAGGCGAACTCCAGCGCCTTCCTGACCGCGGCGCTCGGCGCGCCGTAACCGATCGACATGCTGACGACCTTCGCGCCGTGCCGCACCGCGAAGGAGATCCCGTTGGCCAGCGACTGCTGGATGCGGGTCTCCGGCTCGCGCTCGTACGACCCGTAGTGCGGGTCGGCGCGGTCGGGGATGACCCGGATCGACAGGATCTGGGCCTGCGGCGCGATGCCGGTGATCCCGTCCACGCCGCCGTCGTGGCCGTGCCCGGCGATCAGCGAGGCCATCCAGGTCCCGTGGACGCCCCAGTTGGGGTTGGCCGAGCGGGTGTCCACGCCGGTGTAGTCCGGGCCGGTCACCACCGATCCGGTCAGGTCGCTGACGTACGGGTCCACGCCGCTGTCGAGGACCGCGACGGTCACCCCGGACCCTTGCGTCAGCTCCCACGCGGCCTGCATGTTCATCATCGACAGGACCCACTGCTGGTTGTTCCTGATGGTGTCGGCCCGGGCGAGGGCGGGCGGCCAGGTCAGGACCAGCACGGCCGCGCAGCAAATCACCGTCAGCAGCACCACCCGCCTGCGGCTCAGCATTCCATGGCTCCCGGGCAGCGCGGGACGGCCGGCGGCGCGTCCAGCCGGTGCTCGATGGTCTGCGCCACGCCGGTGGCCAGGCTGGTCATCTCCGCGTCGGAGTAGGGGTCCTCGGACACCTGGACCTGCGGCCGACTGTCCGCGTACCCCGCCGCGTACATCACCACGTACGGGCCCGCGGTGAAGTTCGCGGCGATCTGCCTGCTGTAGTCGTACTGCGCCGACATCCCGCCGCGGAACCTGACCACCAGGACGCCCGGCACCAGTTCGGCCGGATGGCCGGACTGGTGCGACGCGAGCTTGGTCTGGGTGAGCCCCTGGCTGGCGTCCAGGGCCGCGGAGGCGGTGGGCAGGACGGCGATGCCGATGGTCAGGATGTAGCTCTTGGTGGCGTCGACGTAGGTCGCGCGCAGCACGGCCTTGCACCCGCTGCGCCGCAGGACGGCCGCGGCGGCCGCGCTGGTGACGCCCCGGGCGCAGGTGGACTGCGGGGCGATGCCGATCCGCACCGCGTCCAGGCTCAGCGGCACCGTGTCCTGGAGGGTGGCGGCGGACAGCGAGTAGGTGACGGTGGCCGGGAAGATCTGCGCCGCGGTCAGTTCCTGCCACCGGCTGGCGATCTCCCACGACTCGATCTGGGACCGTTGAGTGGCGGTGAACTGCCTGGGCAGGACCTGGTCCGCGATCCCGACCGCCGAGACGACCAGCCCGGCCACGGCCACCAGCAGTACGACCAGCGTGGCGGCGCGGCGCCGGTGCGGGCGTCGCGGTGGGCCGCCGAGCACAGCTAGGTCCGCCGTCACAAGGAAATGGTAGGGCTTGATTCTGGGAGCTTGGGCGGTCCCGGGATTCGTTAGTCGCCGATAACCACCCGGTTGGTCAGCGTCCCGATGCTCTCGATCGTCACCGACACCTCATCACCGTCGGTCAGCGGCCCAACACCCGCCGGGGTTCCGGTGAGCAGAACGTCCCCCGGCAGTAGCGTCATGACCTGGCTGACGAAGGCGATCAGCGCCGGCACGTCCCAGCGCAGCTCGGACGTGCGCGCCCGCTGCCGGACCACCCCGTTCACCGTCGTGACCAGCTCCAGGTCGGCGGGGTTGGTCCCGGTCTCGATCCAGGGCCCGAGCGGGCAGAAGGTGTCGAACCCCTTGGCCCGGGTCCACTGGCCGTCCCGGGCCTGCAGGTCCCGCGCGGTGACGTCGTTCGCGCAGGTGTAGCCGAAGATCACCTCGTCGGCGCGCTCCCGCGGCACCGCGCGGCAGAGCCTGCCGATGATGATCGCGAGTTCCCCTTCGAACTCGACCCGCTCGGTTTGCTTGACCGGGTACGTGATCACCTCCCCCGGCCCGGTCACCGCCGTGGACGGCTTGAGGAACAGCACGGGCTCGGACCCTTGAACCGCGGGCTCGCCATTCATCTCCCTGCTGTGCGAGGCGTAGTTCCGGCCGACGGCCACCACCTTGCTCGGCAGCACGGGGGCCAGCAGCCTCACCTCGGCCAGCGGGTACTGGCGCCCGGTCAGGCGGACCCCGCCGGGATCCACCCCGAACGGGTGCCCGTATAGTTCCGCGATCCTCAGCCCGCCCGGCTCGCCCTCCACCACTCCGTACGAGACTCCGTCGCCTTTGGCGAATCTCGCGATGCGCACGCCACTCCCCTACTGCTGGTAGCCCTCGACCTCGCCGATCGGGCGCTCCAGCGCCTCGTCCGGGTTCTCCCCGAACTCGCGCCGGGCGCGCCGCTGGCGAAGCAGGTCCCAGCACTGGTCGAGCGCCTCCTCGGCCGAACGCAGCTGCTCATGCTCCTGCGCGCTGGTCAGCTCGCCGGCCGCGTACTGCGAGCGGAGCTTGTGCTCGGTCGCGATCAGCTCATTGATGTGCGTCAGGATCTGTTTGTCGTCCATGCCCCTACCGTAATTCGCTGACCGTCCCGCCGTGGCCGGGGGGCGTCTTAATTCGGCCGAACGACCGATGGTGCCCCTCCCATTCCCTCATTACGCCAGCGGCGCAAACCGCACGTAGTGCGCTGCCGCGGGCGCCGCGAACTCCAGCAGGCGGCTGCCCTCTGCGGCGATCGGATCGTGCGAGCCCGCTAGCGGGGTGAACGGCTGGATGTCCAGGACGGCCAGGTCCCGGTCTCGCGTGATCCTCCAGTCGGCCTGCCAGAACCCGTCCACCAGCAAGGTTCCCCGGCTCGCGCCGTTCCCCGGGGGCAGCGGCACCGGCCTGCCGTGCGGGATGACCCGGCTCCGGTCGGCGAAGGACAGCAGGAGGTTGTCGTACTCGGGCAGGAACCGGGGCGGGGCGCGGACGTCCTCCGCCGGGCGCGGCGCGTCGGGCAGGTCGAGCAGGTCGCCGCCGTCCGGCCCGGTAAACGCGCGCAGCCGGTCGCCGAGGCCCTCGGTCACCTCGCGCAGCCGGGCGAGCCCGGACCAGGCCTGGACGTCGTTCACGCTGGCCGGGCCGAAGGCGCCCAGGTACCGCAGCACCAGCTGCTCGGTCGCCTGGCGCTCGGTTAGGGGCGGCGCGGTCGTACCTTCCAGCCAGGCGGCGGCGAGGAACCAGGCGGCCGGGCCGCCCGAGCCCCAGAGTCCGCGCGGCGGGACCTGGACGAGCTGGAGCAGGTGGGTGGCCGCGTAGGCCAGTGCGCCCGGGTCGTGGCCCGGCCACCGCTGGGTCAGGCTCCGGGCGAGCTCGGTCCGAGTCAGCGGAGTCTGCGCGAGCAGGGCGGACGCGGCCTCGCGGAGCTCGGCCGGGTCGACCCCGGTCAGGCGGCGGCCGAAGTGCGCGGTCAGGGCGCGCTCCATCACCGACTGGAACAGCGGGCGGAAGGTGAGGAAGTCCGCGGCCGTCAGGAGGTGGACCGTGTTGCGGAGCAGGTGGGCCCGGACCACGCGCCGTTCGGACAAAAGGTTGTGAAGTTCTTCGTGGCGGAAGCCGGTCAGCCTGGTCCACAGCCCCACGTAGGGCGCGAGGGGAGCCTGGGCCTGCAGGCCCCCCAGGTGCCCGACCGCCTGCTGCGCGGTCATGGCGGTCCGGCGCAGCAGGAGCTGGCGGTCGAGCGTGGCGCGGTTCAGCGCCCGCAGGCTCAGGCGGTCGGCGGTCACCGGTACGGTCAGCCGGGCTCACGCCCCGAGCGGAGCAGGCAGTACGTGACGGCCTCCTCCAGCGCGTGCCAGGAGGCGGCGATGATGTTCTCGTCCACGCCGACCGTGCTCCACGTGTCGCCGGTGCCGTCGTCGGACTCGATCAGCACCCGGGTGACCGCGCCGGTACCGTGCGTGCCGGCCAGGATCCGCACCTTGTAGTCGGTCAGCTCGAGCGCGGCCAGCTCCGGGTAGAGCTGCTCGAGCGCGGCGCGCAGCGCCTTGTCCAGCGCGTTCACCGGGCCGTTGCCCTCGCCGACCGCCACCAGGCGCTCGCCCTTGGCGGTCAGCCGGACGGTCGCCTCGCTGGTCATCGCGCCGTCGGCGTGGCGCTCCACGATGACCCGCCAGGACTCGACGGCGAAGTAGGCGGGCCGGCTGCCGAGCTCGTCGCGCAGGAGTAGCTCGAAGCTGGCGTCGGCGGCCTCGAAGGTGTACCCGCGGGCCTCCATGTCCTTGACCCGGTCCGTGACCCGCCCGATCGTCTCCTTGTCGCCGGACAGGTCGTAGCCGAGTTCGCGCCCCTTCAGCTCGACCGACGCGCGCCCCGCCATGTCCGAGACGAGCATCCGCATGTCGTTGCCGACCAGCGCCGGGTCGATGTGCTGGTAGAGCATCGGGTCGACCTTGACCGCCGAGGCGTGCAGGCCGGCCTTGTGCGCGAAGGCGGACAGGCCCACGTAGGGCTGGTGGGTGTCCGGCGCGACGTTGGTCACCTCGCTGATCGCGTGCGCGATCCGGCTCATCTCCCGGATGCCCTGGTTGGGCAGGACCGCGCGGCCCTTTTTGAGCTGAAGGCCAGCCACCACGCTGAACAGGTTGGCGTTGCCCGCCCGCTCGCCGTACCCGTTGGCCGTCCCCTGGACGTGCGTGACGCCCGCGTCCACCGCGACCAGGGTGTTGGCCACGGCGCAGGCGGTGTCGTCGTGGCAGTGGATGCCCAGGCGTGCGCTGGTTGCCTGGCCTACAGCGGCCACGACGTCGGCGAGCTCGCTCGGCAGCATCCCGCCGTTGGTGTCGCACAGGGCCACCACGTCCGCGCCGGCGGTCATGGCGGTGCGGACGACCTCAAGCGCGTAGGCCGGGTTGGCGCGGTAGCCGTCAAAGAAGTGTTCGGCGTCTAGGAAGACCCGCTGGCCGTTGTGGCGGAGGTGGGTGATCGTGTCGGCGATCATTTTCAGGTTCTCATCGAGCGTGGTCTTGAGGGCGAGTTCGACGTGCCGGTCGTGACTCTTGGCGACGAGGGTCACGACCGGCGCGCCGCTTTCGCGCAGCGCGGCGACCTGAGGGTCGTCGGCCGCCTGGACGCCGGGCCGGCGGGTCGCGCCGAACGCGGCGAGCTGCGCGCGCTTGAGGTTCAGCTCGGTGGCGGCGCGGCGGAAGAACTCGGTGTCCTTCGGGATCGCGCCGGGCCACCCGCCCTCGATGAACCCGACGCCCAGCTCGTCGAGCTGCCGGGCGATGGCCAGCTTGTCGGCCACCGTCAGGTTGAGCCCTTCCTGCTGCGCGCCGTCGCGCAGCGTCGTGTCGTAGACGTGGAAGGTGTCGTCGAGCATCGTGTTCTCCGAGGGTTTTGTGGTCGAGAAAGCAAAAGACCTCTCGCGTATACGCGAGAGGTCTGCGCGCCGGCGGTCCGGGCTTGTGGCCCAGGCCTAGGGTTTCGGGCCCTAGGTGCCGACGCGCCTGCCGATAATGATCAGACCGGACGTCACGGGCGACAGTCTGCCACACGCCCGGCCAGCGGTGCACGATGATCTCAGCATGCGAGACAGTTTCCGTTCAGCACACGGTGTGGATCCAGCCGAACGGGTCGGCGACGTGGCCGTACTGGATGCCGAGCAGCTCCTCGCGCAGGCGCATGGTGACCGGACCCGGCTCGCCGTCCGCGACGGTCCAGTGGGTGGCGGCGCCCTTGACCCGGCCGACCGGGGTGATCACGGCCGCGGTCCCGCAGGCGAACACCTCCGTCAGCTCGCCCGAGGCGCACTGGGCCTGCCACTGCTGGATCGAGATCCGGTCCTCGACGGCCTTGATGCCCAGTTCGGGGGCCAGCCGCAGCAGCGCGTCGCGGGTGATCCCGGGCAGGAGCGTGCCGGTCAGCGGGGGCGTCATGATCTGCGGCCCCTCGTCCGGTGTCTCCCCGAAGACGAAGAACAGGTTCATCCCGCCCATTTCCTCGACCCAGCGGTGTTCGGCCGCGTCGAGCCAGACCACCTGGTCGCAGCCCTGGTCCACGGCCTGCTGCTGGGCCACGAACGCGGCCGCGTAGTTACCGCCCGTCTTGACCCCGCCGGTGCCGCCCGGCGCCGCCCGGGTGTACTCCTGCGACAGCCACACCGTGACCGGCTTCGGCCCGCCGGTGAAGTAGGAGGCGGCCGGCGAGGCGATGACGCAGAACAGGTACTCGCTCGACGGGCGGTTGACCCCGAGGGTCTGCTGGGTGGCGATCATGAACGGCCGCAGGTACAGGCTGTTCCCGTCGCCCGCGGGCACCCAGTCGCGATCGGTCGTCACCAGCAGGTCCAGGGCCCGGACGAACGTCTCCTCCGGCAGTTCGGGCATCGCCATCCGGCGCGCCGTCATGTTGAACCTGGCCGCGTTGGCGTCCGGCCGGAACAAGACGATCGACCCGTCGTGGTGGCGGTAGGCCTTCAGGCCCTCGAAGAACTCCTGGGCGTAGTGGAACACCGCGGTGGCCGGGTCGAGGGTGAAGGGGCCGTAGGGCTCTAGGCGGGCGTCGTGCCAGCCGCGTTCGGCCGACCAGCGCACCGTGATCATGTGATCGGTGAAGTACCGGCCGAAGCCGGGCGCCTGCAGGAGCGCCTCGCGCTCGGCGGCGGGGAGCGGGTGGGCGGAAAGCCGGATATCGAAGTCGATCATCGTGTGCACTTCCTCATCGCCTGGGGGCTTGACATCAACGCTAGCTGGTGAGACCGGGTGTGACCGGCGTATGCCGGAGGGTCAGCCGTCAGCCGGATACTCGCTCGGCGATGTCGTCGCCTACCTCGACGGTGGTGCGGGCCGCCCAGGCGCCCTGCCGTTCCAGCAGGTCCTCGGCGACGGCCTCCTCGATGGTGGCCGCCTCGGCCGCCAAGCCCAGGTGCTCGCAGAGCATCGCGGCGGACAAGATGGCCGCCGTCGGGTCGGCCTTGTGCTGGCCGGCGATGTCGGGCGCGCTCCCGTGCACCGGCTCGAACATGCTGGGCGTGGTCCCCTCGGGGTTGATGTTCCCGCTGGCTGCCAGGCCGATCCCGCCGGCCACCGCGGCCCCGAGGTCGGTCAGGATGTCGCCGAACAGGTTGTCCGTGACGATCACGTCGAACCGCTCGGGGGCGGCGACGAAGAACATCGCCGCGGCGTCGACGTGGCAGTAGTCCACGGCGACCTCGGGGAACTCCTTGGCCAGCGCGTCCACCGTCCGCTGCCAGAGGTCGCCCGCGTAGGTCAGCACGTTCGTCTTATGCACGAGCGTGAGCTTCCTTCTCGGTCGGGCCATGGCCTTATTGAAGGCGTAGCGGGCCACCCGGTTTACCCCGTAGGCGGTGTTGACGCTCTCCTGGGTGGCGATCTCGGCGGGCGTCCCCTTGCGCAGCACGCCGCCCGCGCCGCTGTACGGGCCCTCGGTGCCCTCGCGGACGACCAGCATGTCGACCGACTCCGCCCGGAGGTCGGGCACCGGGGAGTCGATCCCCGGGTAGAGCCGCACCGGGCGCAGGTTGACGTAGTGGTCAAGCTCGAACCGCAGCCGCAGCAGCAGGCCGCGCTCGAGCACCCCGCTCGGCACGCTCGGGTCGCCGACCGCGCCCAGCAGGATGGCGTCGTGGCCCTTGATCTCCTCGAGCACGGCGTCGGGGAGCGTCTCCCCGGTCCGGTGCCAGCGGCGCGCCCCGAGGTCGTAGCTGGTCTCGCTGATCGTGACCTCGGGCGCCGCGGCCCGCAGCACCTTGAGCGCCTCGGCGACCACCTCGGGGCCGATCCCGTCCCCGCCGATGACGGCCAGCGCGATGTTTCGTGAGCCCATGCCTGAACCTTACTGGCGGGCCAGGAGCGCCGGAGGCTCCGCCGCGGCGTCGCCCCCGTTGTCCCGCCGGTCCAGGGCGACCTGCACGGCCACGGTGGCCGGGGTGACCGGGGTGACCTTAGCGGTCTTGGGGGCCTTGGCGGCCTTCGGGGTCGGCGAGGCGGAGGAGGCGTTGGCGGCCGAGACGGCCTTGGGGGCCTTAGCGGTCTTGGCGGCCGGGGCACCATTCCAGGGATACATGTCGTACACGAGAACGCTCCTGATGGAGAACCAGGCGGGGCTTACGGCCAGCGCTGAACCCCCGCAGCGGGGTGCCGGCCTGCCCTGGGATCAGGTTCTACAGGTTCCCGCTGCGGCAGGCGAGGAATACGCAGTGCCGCATAGTGCCTGCTACGTTACCCGGCCGGTGACCGCCATGGACGCCCCTCAAGACGCTTGTCTCAGTATTCGAGACACTATTTTTAGGTCCTAGTTCATCCATGGCGGTACCCGGGCGGCATCGTTATTCGTCGTTACTCATCGTTACTCGTCCTCGGCCAGCCAGGACATCAGCGGGCGCAGCCGGGCGCCGACCTGCTCGATCTGCTCGTTGTGCTCTTCTTCGCGGCGCTTGAGGAAGTTGGGCTTGCCGGCGTCGAACTCGTCGACCAGCTCGCGCGCGAACGAGCCGTCCTGGATCTCGCCCAGGATGCGGCGCATCTCCTCGCGGGTCTGCTCGTTGATCAGCCGGGGACCGCGGGTGTAGCCGCCGTACTCGGCGGTGTCGGACACCGACCAGTACATCTTGGAGATGCCGCCCTCGTACATCAGGTCCACGATCAGCTTCATCTCGTGCAGGCACTCGAAGTACGCGGATTCCGGCTGGTAGCCGGCCTCGACCAGCGTCGCGAACCCGGCCTTGATCAGCTCGGCGACGCCGCCGCAGAGCACCGTCTGCTCGCCGAACAGGTCGGTCTCGGTCTCCTCGGTGAACGTGCTCTTCAGCGCGCCCGCGCGGGTGCCGCCGATGGCCTTGGCGTAGGCGAGGGTCAGCGGCCACGCCTGCCCGGTCGCGTCCCGCTCGACGCAGACCAGCACGGGCACGCCGCGACCCTGGGCGAACTGGCGGCGGACCAGGTGCCCGGGTGCCTTCGGCGCGACCATGCACACGTCCACGCCGGGCGGCGGGGTGATGAGGTGGTAGCGGATGTTCAGGCCGTGGGCGAAGAACAGCGCGTCCCCCGGCACCAGCGACGGCTCGATGTCGCGGGCGTACAGTTCCCGCTGCAGGTGGTCGGGGACCAGGACCATGATCAGGTCGGCTTCCTCGCACGCCTGCCCGGGGGTGGTGACCCGCAGGCCCTCGTTCGCCGCCTTATCCCGGCTCGCCGAGCCCTCGGGCAGCCCCACGCGGACGTCCACGCCGGAGTCGCGGAGCGAGAGGGCGTGCGCGTGCCCCTGGCTGCCGTACCCGAGGACGGCGACGTGCCTGCGCTGGATGACCGAGAGGTCGGCGCTGTCGTCGTAGAAAATCTCTGCCACCGTAAATGGCCTTCCTTGTGTCGTTCCTGGGTTGTGTCCTGCAGATCTTGCGCGGAAGATCGGTGCCTGACGGAAAGAAAGGGGTCAGATACGGCGCCTTTTCTTCCGCGGAGCACCATTCCTCCGCGATTTATGCGCTGCGTTCCACGGGGCGCAGCGCGCGGTCGGTGATCGAGCGGGTCCCGCGGCCGATGGCCACCATGCCCGACTGGACGAGCTCCTTGATGCCGAACGGCTCGAGCACCCTGACCAGCGCGTCGAGCTTATCCTTGTCGCCGGTCGCTTCCACCGTGATCACGTCGAGCGCGACGTCGACCACATGGGCGCGGAACAGGTTCACGGTCTCGAGGACCCGCGACCGGCTCTCGGCTTCGGCCCGGACCTTGACCAGGAGCAGCTCACGCTGCACGGTGGCGCCCGGCTCGAGCTCGACGATCTTGAGCACGTTGATGAGCTTGTTCAGCTGCTTGGTCACCTGCTCGAGCGGGTGCTCGTCGCAGTTGACCACGATGGTGATGCGGGAGATCTCCTCGTGCTCGGTCGGCCCGACCGCCAGCGACTCGATGTTGAAGCCGCGGCGGGCGAACAGGCCGGCGATCCGGACCAGGACCCCCGGCTTGTTCTCGACCAGGACCGACAGCGTGTGCCTCGTCATGCTGCCGCGCCCCCCATCGGGCCCGTACCTCGGCTTGCGCTCAGCCCGCTCATTCTTCCCTTCCTCCCCAGTCGGGCGCGATGCCGCGCGCGAACTTTATGTCGTTGTTGGACGTGCCTGCCGCGACCATGGGCCAGACCATGGCGTCCTTGTGCACGACGAAATCCAGCACGACCGGCCGGTCGTCGATGCTCATGGCCCGCTCGATCACCCGGTCCACGTCGGCCGCTTCCTCACAGCGCAGGCCCTCGCAGCCGTACGCCTCGGCGAGCTTGACGAAGTCGGGGACCCGGGTGCCGGTCGGGCGCTTGGGCTCGTCCGTCGGGTGCAGGTCGGTGTTGGAGTAGCGCTCGTTGTAGAACAGCGTCTGCCACTGCCTGACCATCCCCAGGCTGCCGTTGTTGATGATCGCGACCTTGATCGGGATTCCCTCGATGGAGCAGGTGGCCAGCTCCTGGTTGGTCATCTGGAAGCACCCGTCGCCGTCGATCGCCCAAACCGTGGCGTCGGGCAGGCCGACCTTGGCGCCCATCGCGGCCGGCACGGCGAACCCCATCGTGCCCAGCCCGCCGGAGTTGATCCAGGTCCCCGGGTGCTCGTAGTCGATGAACTGGGCCGCCCACATCTGGTGCTGCCCGACCCCGGCCACGTACAGCGTCTCCGGGCCCGCGATCTTCCCGATCCGCTCGATCACGTACTGCGGCGCGAGCGAGCCGTCGGCGGGCGCGTCGTAGCCGAGCGGGTAGGTCGTCCGCCAGGAATCGACCTGGGCCTGCCAGCCCTCCAGGTCGGGACGGTGGCCCTGCTCCCGGTCGGCGCGGATGACCGCGATCAGGTCGGCGATCACCTCACGGCAGTCGCCCACGATCGGCACGTCGGCCCGGCGGTTCTTGGAGATCTCGGCCGGATCGATGTCCGCGTGCACGATCAGCGCGCCCGGGGCGAACGTGTCGAGCTTGCCGGTCACCCGGTCGTCGAACCTGGTGCCGAGGGCGATGAGGAGGTCCGCCTTCTGCAGCGCGCCGACTGCCGCCACCGTGCCGTGCATGCCGGGCATCCCCAGGTGCTGCGGGTGCTTGTCGG
The DNA here is from genome assembly GCA_963795795.1 of uncultured Actinomycetes bacterium. Lineage (GTDB taxonomy): Bacteria > Actinomycetota > Actinomycetes > Streptosporangiales > Streptosporangiaceae > Palsa-504. The sequence continues at coordinate 66,692 of CAWCJS010000034.1, forward strand.
GAAACGCGCCCCGGGCCATCAGCGTGGTGACCACCGGGATCCCGGTCAGCTCCGCCAGCTCGCGCAGCTGCGCGGACGCGCGGGCCTTGATCACGCCGCCGCCCACGTACAGCACCGGCCGCCTGGCCTCGCTGATCAGCCGGGCGGCCTCCCGCACCTGCCGGGCGTGCGGCCTGGTCACCGGGTGGTACCCGGGCAGGTCGAAGGCGACGGGCCAGCTGAACTCCGTGGTCGCCTGCATCGCGTCCTTGGCGATGTCCACCAGCACCGGACCCGGCCGGCCCGTCGAGGCCACGTGGAACGCCTCGCCGATGGTGCGGGCGATGTCGCCGGCCTTGGTGACCAGGAAGTTGTGCTTGGTGATCGGGATCGTGATCCCGGAGATGTCAGCCTCCTGGAACCCGTCGGTGCCGATCAGGTTCGACGGGATCTGGCCGGTGATCGCCACGATCGGGACCGAGTCCAGGAACGCGTCGGCGATGGGGGTGACCAGGTTGGTCGCCCCCGGGCCGCTGGTTGCCATGCACACCCCGACGCGCCCGGTCGCCTGCGCGTACCCGGTGGCCGCGTGTCCCGCGCCCTGCTCGTGCCGGACCAGGATGTGCCTGATCGCCTTGGAGTCCAGCAGCGGGTCGTACGCCGGCAGGATCGCCCCGCCCGGGATGCCGAACACCACGTCGGCGCCCACCCGCTCGAGCGCGTAGACCAGCGCCTGCGCGCCGGTCGCCCGGGTCGTGGCCGGGCTGGCGGCCACGCGCGGCGGCTCGGCCGGCCCGGTGGTGGGCACGGTGACGGCGGGGACGGTCACGATGGGGGGCGTGACGGCGGGGGCCTGGCTCGCCTGGGGGGCGGCGGGCGGCTGGTCGGCGGCGGGGCGCCCGCCGTCGCGGTGCGGCGGTCGGGCGGCCATGTCCCGTGGGCTGGGCGCCGGGCCCGGTCCCTTTCGGCCGGTCATCTGCTCGGTCATCGGTACGTCTCCATCGGCTCCGGGGTCGGCGGCATAAAAAATCCCCTCGTGCCTGGCGGCAGTCGAGGGGAGCGCGCAATCAGCTGTCTTGGTCAGCCGCTTGCGCGCCAGCCAAGTACGAGGATGCTCGGGTGAGTCACGTGTACCACCATACTGCCGCCGGGAATCCGGACGTCAACTTTCACGCAGGTTGTCTCAGATTCCGAGACGCTCCGTTCGTTTCTCCGCCCTCGGCGCTGGTGATCAGGGCCTCGACGCCGGTGGCCGCCATCGGCCTGGCCACCAGGAAGCCCTGGCCGTAGTCGCAGCCCATCTCCCGCAACGCGGCGAGCTGGCGGGGCTGCTCGATGCCCTCGGCGATGACCCGCAGGCCGAGTTCGCGTCCGACCTGCACCACGGTCCTGGTCAGCAGCGTGAGCGTCTCGTCCTGGCCGAGGCCGCCGACGAACGTTGGGTCGATCTTGATCGTGTCCAGCGGAAGCTGCCGCAGGTTGGCCAGCGACGCGTAACCGGTGCCGAAGTCGTCGATCGCCATCCGGATGCCGAGACGGTGCAGCTCCGCGAGCCGGTCGACGATCAGGTCGTCCGCCTCGACCACGATCCGCTCGTTGACCTCGACCGTCAGCGCACCGGGCGGCAGGCCGGTCTCGGCCAGGATCGAGGCCATCCGCGCGGTGAACAGCGGGGCGGTGATCTGCCGGGCCGACAGGTTGACGCAGACCCCGAAGTCGGCGGACAGCCGGCGCCAGGCCGCGCCCTGCGCGCAGGCCTCGCGGAGCACCCACTCGCCGATCGGGACGATCAGGCCCGATTCCTCGGCCGCGCCGAGGAACTCGCGCGGGGGGACGTCCTGGCCGCCACGCCACCAGCGGACCAGCGCCTCGGCCCCGGCGACCCGCGTCGTGGCCAGCTCGATGACCGGCTGGTACTGCAGGGTGAGCTCGCCGTTGGTGACGGCCCGCTGCAGGTCGCTGACGATCTCGAGCCTGCGCACCACGTCCGCGTGCATGTGCGCGGCGTAGATCTCCACCCGGTCGCCGCCGGCCTCCTTGGCGCGAGACATGGCCACGTCCGCGTTGCGCAGCACCAGCCCGGGCGGGCTGTCGGGCCCGGCCTCGGCGAGCGCGACGCCCACGCTCGCCGTGAGCGCGATCTGCTGCCCGCCCGCCTGGAACGGTTCGGCGGCGACCGCGCCGGCCAGGCGCTCGGCGATCTCGGCGACCTCCTGGACGCTCCCGGCGTCCTCGACCAGGACGGCGAACTCGTCGCTGCCCCAGCGCGCCACGGTGTCGTGGATGGGGACGACGGCGCGCAGCCGCCGGGCCGCCTGCGCGAGCACGAGATCGCCCGCCCCGTGGCCCACCGAGTCGTTGACCGCGGTGAAGCGGTCCAGGTCGAGGAAGACGACGCCGGTCCGCCTGCCCCCCTCGACGTCGCCCAGCGTGTCCCGCGTCCGCTCCTCCAGGTAGGCGCGGTTGGGCAGGCCGGTCAGCCCGTCGTGGAAGGTCAGGTGCGCGACCTGCTGGCGGAGCGCGACCTCGTCGCTGACGTCGCGGGCGGTGACCAGCAACTGCCCGGACGATCCCGGCACCTGGTACCTGAGCACGGCGGCCTCGACGTGCCGCCACGTCCCGTCGGCAGCGCGGACCCGGGCCGGGAAGCGGTCGGGATCCGCGGAACCCGGGCCGTCGGCCTCGCCGTCCGCGGGTTCCGCCGCGGGCCGCTCGGCCAGGGCGTGCCTGACCGCCGCCAGCGCGGCCCCCTGATCCTCGGGGTGGACCAGGTCCAGCAGCCTCCGGCCGACCAGTGCCCCCGGCGCGTAGCCGTACGCCGCCACCGCGCGGCTGGCGTACCTGATCGCGCCGTCCGGCTCGCACACCAGGACGATGTCGCTGGTGCGGCTGGCCAGGTTACGCAAGTTCCGGCTGGATTCCCGCGAGCTCCCCAGGGCCATCCCGTTTTCCCTGACCAGCATGAACACCCGGGCCGACAGCACGAGCACGCCGGCCCCGCCGGCCACGACCAGCGCGACCCCCGACGCGGGCCCCCCGGCCAGGCCGCTTGCGATCACCACCACGGTGGCGACCGAGGCGGTCGCCGCGGCGATGACGGCGGTGACCGCCGAGTTGGCGGTCCGGCGGGTCCAGTCCGGCTCGGTCATCCGCCAGGGCGACCCGGCGAGCAGGAGCGCCGCGATCACCGGCATCAGCTGCGCCGCGATGCCCAGGTGCCCGCCTGCCACCCGCTGCCCGACCGCCAGGGCGTCGCCGACCCCCGCGGCGAGCAGGGCCAGGTAGGGCAGCGCCGCCCGGCGCCAGGCCGTGGTGACCATGGGCAGCAGCGCGCCGAGCACGGCCAGGTCCGCCAGCGGGTGGACCAGCGCGATCAGGAAGAGCCCGGGCCGGTCGCCGGAGCGGTGAAACTCGTCGCTGAACTGGGTGACCCAGCCGATGACCAGCAGGGCGACCGCCATGACGTAGCCGTCGGCCAGGCCGGGCAGGACGGAGGGGCCCGAGCCGGAGCTCGCGGCGGAGTCGGGCGCGCCCGCCGTCGCACCCCCCGTTTCCGCATCCCGCTCCGCCCCGACGAGGATCGTGATCCCGATGGCAGCGCTGGCCAGCGCCAGCAGCGACGGCAGGTCGGCGAGGGACAGGCCCGTAGTCGGAGTCGTATCCCCGAGGACCTGCGCCAGAACGAGCCCGGTGCCGTAGAGCAGGGCGGCCGCGGCCAGCCACCGGTAGCCCCGCGCGACGGCGCTCTCGTGCCTGCGGGCGCCGAGCCAGCAGCTCGCCGCCGCGGCAAACCAGGCCAGCATGCCAAGCACGCTCATGCCCGGTCTCCCGAGATGTTCCGGCGCACCCGGGCTCCTTCCCGTCCGCTCGCAGGTTCTTTCTGGTCAACGCGCGCTGGCCCTGGATAGATGGCTGTTTCACGCGTTCGTTACAGCGTCGTAACGAATAGTTGCCGACGTCGCGGATTACCCAGCGCCGGCGATCACCGGATCCCCAGCCGCGGCTAACGGCCTCCCCACCGGTGTGACGCTTACTCTACGTACAGCAGATCACACTTAGGTTGAGAGGCGGGCGCGGTAAGGCGACGGGTCGGCCCTACCGGCCGATGTGCGTGTCGGTGATCGAGGTGAACTGGCAGATCAGCGCCGCGCACAGGAAGACGAGCCCGAGCGCGATCTCGTTGAAGTGGCGTAGCTCGCGTCCGCTGGCGGCGAACGCGAACATGACCAGGGCCGCCACGGTCAAGATCAGGGCGAGGACATCCATGCCGGCTCCCGGGGAGTCAGCCCCACAGATCGGGGCGGTAGCGTGCGGTCGTCTCCATGTCGGCCAGGTACGCCTCGGCGCGCTCGCGCGGCAGGGTCCCGTGATCCGCGATGACGTCGGCGAAGGCGGCCCGGACGGCCTCGCGCATCGGCTGGGAGCCGCAGACGTAGACGTAGCCACCGTTGGCTAGCAGGCGCCAGACGAGCGCGCCCTGCTCTCGTATCTGGTCTTGTACATAATCGCGCCGGTCCGGCCGTTCGCGTGACGTCGCGACGTAAACGTGATCGAGTACGCCTTCGGCGGCGAACCGGTCGATCTCGTCGCGGTAGATGTAGTCGAGGCGGCTCGACCGGATGCCGTTGAACAGCGCCGCTTCCGCCAGCGGGACGCCCGCGCGCCGCAGCGCGAGCCGCTCCCAGCAGAACGCCCGCATCGGCGCGAAGCCGGTGCCGACCGAGACGAAGATCATCGGTTTGGTCGGGTCCTCCTGCAGATGGAAGCCGTCGGCCCCCTCGATGAAGACGTTCAGGCGGTCGCCCTTGCGCAGCGCGTGCACGTAGTGCGAGCTCAGCCCGACGAAGTCGCGGCCGGGACGGTCCGGCACGGGCGCGGTCTCCAGCCCGACGGTCACGTGGGCGACGCCGTCGCCGTGGATCCGCGGGCTGGAGCTCGTCGAGTAGTAGCGGGGCTTGAGCGGCTGCGCCACCTGGAGGAACTCGTAGATGTTGAGCGGGCAGGACGGGAATTCGTGCAGCAGCCTGAGCACGTCGTAGCCGCCCGCGTCGATCTGCGCGCGCAGCGGGGAGGCGGGCCCGTCCGGGACGTGCAGGACCTGCCTAAGATCGATCAGCCTCGACAGTTCGCCGGCGTCGGACGCCTTCTCGATCATGAGGTCGACGAGCTCGACGGTCGGCCTGCCGCCGATGTCGACGAGGTTGGTGAGCACGTTGCGGACCTGGAGGACAACACCCTTCGGCACGGCGCGGACGTTCATCGTCTTCGGCGTCATGAACAGGCCGTCGAGCGCGACGCCGAGCCGCCGGGCCAGCCATTCGACCCGCTCCTCGTCGTTCTTCGGGCAGATGCCGAGGTGGTCGCCGGCCCGGTAGGAGACGCCGGGCGGCAGGGCGATTTCGAGGTGCCTGGTCCGCCTGGGCGACTGCGCGGCCTGGAGCTCCCGGCCGGCCACGGCGCGGGCCTCGATCGTCTCCTTCCCGACGGCGTTGGTGAAGACGGTGGGGGCGAGCAGCATCCGCGGCGTGGTCGTGCCGCTCGGGGGCACGACCAGTGACCTGTGCATCGCGGTCTGCGAGTCGGTGCCGGTCAGCGCGCCCGTGGCGGCGTTACCCGCGGCGACGCGCGCGGCCGCGGCCTGGGTGCGACGCGCGCCCGACAGCTCGAGCAGGACGGGCCAGATGGCGGCGTTCCACTCGTCGTGCCGGCGCTCCCACACCGGCGTGCCCACGTCACCGTAGGCGAGCTCGGCGACCGGCGTGGCGCCGAGCTCGGACAGCTTGGCGTACACGTACCGCGGGAACGCCAGGAACGCGTTCCACTGGGTGTTGCCGAGTCCCCAGACCAGGTAGCGGCAGTTCTGCCAGGTCGGGGTGCCGGGTGGCGTGCGGTCGAGCCAGGTCTTGAACTCGGCCGCGTTCGAGGGCGCATTCGACGTGTAGGTCGAGGTCATCGCGACCAGCAGCCAGGGCTGCGTGCGCGCCGCCGCGGCGGCCAGCTCGTTCAGCGTGATCACGTCGCTGGTGTAGCCCTGGAAGTCGGCCCGCTCGGCGAAGCGCTCGGCCAGCATCTTGTTCGCGCCGAAGTTGCTGCCGTACGCGATGACCAGGTGGCGGTAGGCGCTGGTCTCGGGGATCTGGGTCGGGTCGCCCCAGTCGCGGCCAGGCGCCGGGGCGACGGCGCGCGGCCGGTCCTGCGCTCTCGGGACGGGCGCCGCCCGGCGTCCAGCCTGCGAGCGCTGCCGCGGTATGGCGATTATCGGCACCTCGGCCGGCTTGGTGGTCACGACGGAGTTCTTGATCACCGTGGCGCCCGGCGCCAGCCGCAGCTGGAAGTTCCGGTAGATCTCGAACAGGACGACGCGGAGCATCATGAACGTGACCTCTTGGGCCATGCACTGCCGCCGCCCGACCGAGAACGGGATGAAGGCGTGCCGCGGCCGGTCCACGACCTTCTCGATCGCGAACTGCTCCGGATCGAACGTGTCCGGCTCGGGGCCCCAGTAGCGCGGGTCGCGCTGCGCGGCGAGGGTCCCGACCAGGATGATGTCGTCCTTGCGGATGCGGTAGCGGCCGAGCATCCCGTCCTTGAGGCTGCGGCGGATCGTGACCGGCTGCGGCGGGTAGATCCGCATCGTCTCCTTGATCACCTGGGTGGTGTACGTCAGGTTGAACAGGTCGTCGTACTGCAGGTCGTAGTCCGGGTCGCCGCCGGTGACCGCGTCGATCTCGGCGATCAGCTTCGCCTCGACGTCCGGGTGGGTGGCCAGCAGGTAGGTGAGCCACGCCCCGGTGATGGACGGCCCGTTGAAGCCGTTCGACAGGTGCATCAGGATCTGGTCGCGGATCGTCTCGGCGTCGAGAAGCTGGCCCGTCTCCGGGTCCGGCGTGCTGACCAGGCGGCTGAGCAGGTCCGTCTGCTGACCGAGCGGAGCCCCGTGCAGCCGGGCCTGCACGAGCGCGCCGGCCGTCTTGTACAGCTCCTCGTTCTGACGGCGGTACTGCTGCCTGCGCCGGCGGGCGGCCCGACCGACCAGGACCGTGGCGTCGGGGCTGGGGTCGGCCACCCGCCGGATGCTCTCCTTCGTGCTGGCCGGGACGGCCGTCGCGAACGGGTGCGCGGCGTCCTGACCGGCGTGGCCGAGCAGCCCGAAGTCGTAGGCGCACGCGCCGCGGCCCGACACCTCGAGCGCGTAGCGCTCCATCCAGGTGCGCGCCTCGAGCGTGGTGCCCGCGGGAATCGCCGACCAGTCGGCGACCAGCTTGCGCGCCTGGTCCTTCATCCGCTCGAGTTGCGTCCGCTGGTGCGACGGCGCGTACCAGGGCAGCATCACCCGGCGGATCTGGTCGTAATGCTCGCCGTCGCCGATCACCGAGATGCCCGTGCCGCGGGAGTTGCTCAGCTGCGCGAAGAAGTTGATCTCCTCGACGCGCTTGCCGAACTGTTCCTCGTTCGCCGCGACCTCATCGAGCAGCACGGGGTCCGAGACGACGACGAGCCGCCACTTCTTGGTCGGGATCCCGACCGCGTAGATGTGCCCGAACCGGCGGTAGTAGTCGATCTGCGAGTCGTTGTTGTTCAGGATGTCGAAGTTGGCGAACCGCTCGCCCCGCGGCACCAGCCACCGGATCGCGTAGGGAATGTCGAGCGGGCCGTCCCCATCGCCCGGTCCGGGGGCGGCCGACACCGGCACCCTCTCGGTGACCGGGTGCGGGGCGGGGGGCCGAGGAGCGGCCGGCGGTGACGGGGCGACCGGCGGCTGCGCGGCCGACGGTGGGGCGACCGGCGGTGGGGCAGCCGACGGCGGTGGGGCGGCCGGCCGGGGCACGGCGGAGGCGGCGCCGACGGTGCAGGCCAGGACCGCGCCGTCGACCGGGTGCCCGAGCCGAATCAGGGTCGGCCCGGTGATCTCGACCCGGTCCGCGCGCCGGCCTTCGGCGAAGGTTCCGTTGGTGCTGCCGTTGTCCGCCAGCACCCACCGGGTGCCGGTAAGGCTAAGTACGGCATGCCGCCACGACACGCGCGCATCGGTGATCACGATGTCGCATTCCGGATCCCGGCCGATCAGGTAGGAAGGGCCTGGCGGCAGGATCCGTTCGGTTGTCCCCGTCCGAACCGTGAGCGATGGCGCGTACTCCCCGGAAAGCGGTTTGTCCGCCACAGGGACACTTTATGGCGATAAAAAAGAAAGTAAAGGCGGTCCAGGCCCCGGGAGTATCCGATAGGCCTTTCTTGCTGACATTGACGTCAGCGCCGGGCTGACATATCCGTGGGCGTGGCTCATGATCAACCTCAGCTAGGCTCCTCGCAGCCAATCAGGGAGGCCTCCGTGCGCAAGGTCCTCATCGCGAACCGCGGCGAGATCGCGGTGCGTGTCGTGCGGGCCTGCCGCGACGCCGGCCTGACCAGCGTGGCGGTGTACGCCGAGCCGGACCTGGACGCGCTGCACGTCACGATGGCCGACGAGGCGTATTCGCTGGCTGGGGTAACCGGGCCGGAAACGTACCTGGACATCGACAAGCTCATCAAGGTCGGGCTGGAATCCGGCGCGGACGCGGTGCACCCGGGCTACGGGTTTCTCGCGGAGAACGCCGGCTTCGCCCGGGCGGTGGCCGCGGCGGGCCTGACCTGGATCGGTCCGCCCCCGGGCGCGATCGAGGCGCTGGGTGACAAGGTGGCGGCGCGGCACATCGCCCGCGAGGTCGGGGCGCCGCTCGCGCCGGGCACGCCGGAGCCGGTGCAGGACGCCGAGGAGGTCAGGGCGTTCGGCCGCCAGTACGGGTTCCCCGTCGCGATCAAGGCCGCGTTCGGCGGCGGCGGCCGCGGCCTCAAGGTGGCCTGGCGGGAGGAGGACGTCGCCGAACTCTACGAGTCGGCGGTCCGGGAGGCCACCGCGGCGTTCGGTCGCGGCGAGTGCTTCGCCGAGCGGTACCTGGACCGGCCGCGGCACGTGGAGACGCAGTGCCTGGCCGACGCGAGCGGCCACGTGGTGGTCGTCTCGACCAGGGACTGCTCGCTGCAGCGCAGGCACCAGAAGCTGGTCGAGGAGGCCCCGGCCCCGTTCCTTTCGGCGCGGCAGGTCGAGGAGCTGTACGCCGCGTCGAAGGCGATCCTGCGGCGGGCGGGGTACGTGGGCGCGGGCACCTGCGAGTTCCTCGTCGGCCAGGACGGCACGATCAGCTTCCTCGAGGTCAACACGCGGCTGCAGGTCGAGCACCCGGTGAGCGAGGAGATCACGGGCCTCGACCTGGTGCGCGAGCAGTTCCGCATCGCCGAGGGCGAGCCGCTCGGCTACGACGACCCGCCGGCCCGCGGGCACTCGATCGAGTTCCGGATCAACGCCGAGGACCCGGGCCGGAACTTCCTGCCCGCCCCGGGCACGATCACCGCCTGGAACCCCCCGTCGGGCCCCGGCGTTCGGGTCGACTCCGGGTACGCGAGCGGGCAGACGGTCCCGCAGGTGTTCGACTCGCTGATCGCCAAGCTGATCGTGACCGGCGCCAGCCGCACCCAGGCCCTGCAGCGCGCGGCCCGCGCGCTGGCCGAGTTCGAGGTGGGCGGGATGCCGACGGTGCTCCCCTTCCACCGGGCCGTGGTGGCCGACCCGGCGTTCGCGGGCGAGCCGCTGCGCGTCCACACCCGCTGGATCGAGACCGAGTTCGCCGCCCCGATGCCGGATCAGGCTCCCGCGCAGACGGCCGCCGCGCCGGACCGGGAGTCGATCACGGTCGAGGTGGGCGGCAAGCGGCTCGAGGTGGTGCTTCCCGCCTCACTCGCCGCGCCGCACCCAAGGGGGGTCCGGGGGGATGGGTCCCCCCGGGCGCGGGGGGTTCCGGGGGGTCGCCCCCCCGGGCCAGCACGTCACCGGGCCTCCCCGGGCGGGGGCGGTGACAGCGTGGTCAGCCCGATGCAGGGCACGATCGTCAAGATCGCCGTCGCGGACGGGGAACGCGTGTCGGCGGGGGACGTGATCGTGGTCCTGGAGGCGATGAAGATGGAGCAGCCGCTGACCGCGCACAAGGACGGCACGGTCACCGGGCTGGCGGTGAGCGTGGGCCAGACGGTGACGTCGGGCGCTCCGATCTGCGAGCTCAAGGACTGACCCACGGTGACCAGGCTTCCCGGGGACCCGAGGGCGGGCCGAAAAGTCCTGTTCGCGCTCGGGATGCGGCTGCCGGACCGAAATAAGGAGTGGGTGCGGCACGAGCTGACCGACGCCGGGTGGCGGGGGCGCCTGATCTTCCGCCACCTGCTCATCACGCTGCCGATAGCCGCGGCGTTTGCCGCGCTCCCCGGCGCGCTGTTTATCCGCATCATGGTGCCTGCGTTGTTCCTGATCTGCAGCGTGGGCATCGTGGCGATGTACGCCGACGACATCCGCGTGTCCAGGCTCCGCAGGTACGGGCTCAAGCCACCCGATGACCCCGACCTGGGCCGGCCCTCGCACTAGCGCGGCCGGGCCTGATCGCTGGGCGTTATGGTTACTTCAGCATCGACGACGCGGAGGCGGCCATGGCTCTCGCGGAAGTTCCGGTTAACCAGCCGGAGAACGGTGAACCGCCGAACGCCGGGCCGCCCGGGGCGCGCGGCCGCAGTCGGCGGCGCTGGTGGCCGCTCGCGATCGGCGTGGTAGCGGTCGTGGCCGTCGTAGTAGCCGCAGTCCTGGCCGGCACCTACCAGCCGGTCCAGTTCGGCGGATCGTACGGAGGCGTGTACCCCGGGCATGGCCGGCGGGCGTCGGCATCCGCTCCGTCAACACGTTCGGCGGAGCGGTCGGGGAGACCTTCATCCCCCCGCAGCATGGCGCGTTCACCATCACCGAGAGCATCTATAACGCTGGGCCGCGCGCAGTGACCATCGAGGCGGTCTCGTTCCAGTCCCCGCAGCAGGCGGGCCTCCTCGCGTGGCCGCTGATCCCGGCCGGCCCGGTGCACTGGATGCTCGAGGGGTACCCCCCGCACCACCAGCCCGGTCTGTTCCGCGGCACGTCGGTTACTGGCCTCTCGCTCTCCCCCCACGAGGCCCTCATGCTCGGCATTCCGCTGCGGATGCCCGCCTGCTACGTCACGGGCGCCTGGACCACCCTCGACGCCTTCTACGTCGAGGTCCGGTTCCTGGGCTTCACCCACTGGGTGCCGATCGAGCTCCCGTCCGCGTTGGTGATGCAGGAGCCGGCCAGCCCGGGGGTCCCGGTCAAGGATCTGACCTGCCCCTGACGCCGCGGGAGCTTGCGTAGGCTGGCAAGCGTCATCTACGTCCTGATCGTGCTCATCGTGTTCGCGGTGGGCGGGTACGTCCTCTGGTACCGCGCGAACTACAACATCTTTCCGGGCCAGGACGCCACCCTCCGGGTGCACTGGTGCGAGCGGGACTACGAGAACGACGGCTACGCGCCGCAGACCTGGGCGCAGGTCACCGCCGAGTCCCGGTTCCCGGTGCGCGACGTCGGCCGGTACCCGCCGCTCGGCGTGCCGGGCCAGGAGCTGTTCGCCGCGATCTACCCCGGCGCGCAGCCCGGCTCGTGCGCGGTGGTGGTGTACGTGAAGACCGGCCCGGACCGGTACCAGCCCTACGCCCTGCTCGGCGGCCCCTAGGGACCGTCCGGGGTGAACTCCATCAGCTTCCTGGCCGCCTCGGTGACGCTGCCGGACAGCGAGGGGTAGACGGCGAACGTCTGGGCGAGCTGCTCGACGGTGAGGCGCTGCTCGACGGCGATGGACACGGCGAGGATCAGTTCGCTGGCGCGCGGGGCGACCACCACGCCGCCGAGGACTAGGCCGGTTCCCGGGCTCGCCAGCAGCTTGACAAAGCCGTCGGTCACCCCGGCCATCTTGGCCCGCGGGTTCGTGGCCAGCGGCTGCTTCAGGACCCGGGCCGAGACCTCCCCCGCGGTGACGGCGCGCTGGGTCACGCCGACGGTGGCGATCTCAGGATCGGTGAAGATCGTGGCGGCGACGTGGTCGAGCCGGATTGGGTGGACCGCCTCGCCGAGCGCGTGCCACATCGCGATCCGGCCCTGCATGGCCGCGACCGAGGCCAGCATCTGCACGCCGGTGCAGTCCCCCGCCGCGTACACGCCGGGCACCGAGGTCCGGGACACGCGGTCGACCTGGATGAACCCGTGGGCGTTGACCTTGACCCCGGCGTCGTCGAGCCCGCAGCCCTCGGTCCGGGGGATCATGCCGACGGTGAGCAGGCAGTGGCTGCCGTGCAGCATCCGGCCGTCGTCCAGGGTCACGACGACCCCGTCCTGGTCGCGGCGGACGGAGGCGGCCCGCGACCGGCCGAGCACCGTCATGCCGCGGCGGCGGAAGACGTCCTCGATGTGGCTGGCCGCGTCCTCGTCCTCCTGCGGGAGCACCCGGTCCCGCGACGACACCAGGGTGACCCGGGAGCCGAGGGCCTGGTAGGCGCTGGCGAATTCGGCCCCGGTCACGCCGGAGCCGACCACGATCAGGTCCCTGGGCAGCTCGGTGAGGTCATAGAGCTGCCGCCAGGTCAGGATGCGCTCCCCGTCGGGCTCTGATCCGAGCAGCACTCGGGGCAGCGCGCCGGTGGCGATCAGGATCGCATCGGCCTTGATCTCCGCCTCGCCCGCCCGGACCACGCCCGGCCCGGCCAGCCGGCCGTGCCCGGCGATCACCGTGACGCCCTCGGCCGCGACGCGGGCGGTGATGTCGCGGGACTGGGCGCGGGCCAGGTCGGTGATCCGCTCGTAGAGGCGTGCGGCGTTGACGGTGGCCAGGCCGCCGGTGGCGATGCCGAGCCTGTCGGCGCGGTTCAGCAGCGTCATCGCGTTGGACGTCTCGATGAGCGACTTGGAGGGCACGCAGTCGGTGAGCACGCAGGCTCCGCCGAGGCCGTCGGAATCCACGACGGTCACCTCGGCGCCGAGTTGGGCCGCGACGAGGGCGGCCTCGTAACCGCCCGGCCCGCCGCCGATGATCGCGATGCGCTGGCGAGACAGGGTCACGATTGGTCATTCTCCCCCGTGCTGGTCGCGGTCGTATATCGGGCACGGCGTTCCGCGCCGGGACGCCGTACGCTTGCCCCCGTGGCACTGTACGCGGCGTACGGCAGCAACATGGACCCCGAGCAGATGCTCGTGCGCTGCCCGCATTCACCGCAGCGGGGAACCGGCTGGCTCGAGGGCTGGCGGCTGACGTTCGGCGGTGAGGACATCGGCTGGGACGGGGCGCTCGCCACCGTCGTCGAGGAGCCGCGGGCTCGGGTGTTCGTCGTGCTGTACGACATGTTCGAGACCGACGAGAAGGAACTCGACAACTGGGACGGCGTCACGCTCGGGTACTACCGCAAGGCCAAGGTCCGCGTGCAGACCCTGGACGGGGACGTGCTGGCCTGGCTGTACGTGCTCAACTTCTACGAGGGCGGGCTGCCGTCGGCGCGCAACGTCGGGATCCTGGCCGACAGCGCGGAGAAGGCGGGGGCGCCGGCCGATTACGTGACGGGACTGCGCGACCTGCCGTGCGCCACGATGGGTGAGTCGAACGCCAGAGCTTCCGGGTCCGAGCCGCCCTGGACCTAGGGGCTACGGGACCCAGGGCTACGGGGTCTGGGGGGCCTGCGGGACGCCGCCGAGGAACGACTCGATGAACTCCGGGCTCTCCGCCAGGCGCGCCGGGGTGCCCGCCATCACGACCTGGCCGCCGCCGAGGACGTACGTGTGGTCGGAGATGGCGAGGACGGCCCTGGCCCGCTGCTCGACGATGAGCACCCCGGCGCCCGCGTCGGCCAGCGCGCGCACGTGCCCGGTGAGGAGCTCGGTGGCGATCTTCGGGGCGAGGTTCGCGGTCGGCTCGTCCAGCAGGAACACGGCGGGCTCGAGCATCAGCACGCGCCCCATGGCCAGCATCTTGCGCTCGCCGCCGCTCAGCCGCCCCGCGCGCCTGGTCAGCATCTGGCCGAGCCTGGGGAACACGCCGATAACCCGCTCCACCCGCCCGCTCACCTGCTTGCCGGCCAGCAGGTAGCCGCCCATCTCCAGGTTCTCCCGGACGGTGAGCGGCGCGAAGATGTCGTCGACCTGCGGCACGTACCCCACCCCGGCCCGCGCGACCTCCTCGGGCGGCAGGCCGGTGATGTCACGGTCGCCGAGGAAGACCCGCCCCGACGAGGGCCTGATCACTCCGCACAGCGCCTTGAGCAGGGTGGACTTGCCCGAACCGTTCGGACCGACGACCGACGTCACGGAGCTGGGGGCGACCGCGACCGACACGCCGTGGACGATGTCGCCGGCGCCGTAGCCCGCGCGGATGTCCTCGGCGGACAGGGCCGCACCTGGCGCGTCAGCCGACAAGATAGGCCTCCACCACGTCGGGGCGGGCGCGCAGGTCGGCCATGGTCCCCGAGGCGAGCACGACGCCTTCGGCCATCATGAACACCGGGTCGCAGAACTCGTCCATGATGGCCAGCTCGTGCTCCACCATGAGAATCGTCATACCCTCGGCGCACAGCTCGAGCAAGTGCCCGCCGATCTGGCGCGCGAGGCGCGGGTGCACCCCGGCCATCGGCTCGTCGAGCAGGAGCATCGTGGGCTCGGTCATCAGCGCGCGCATGATCTCGGTCAGCCTGCGCTGGCCGCCGCTCAGGTCGCTGCCGTAGGTGTCCGCGAGATCGGACAGGCCGAACCGGTCCAGCAGCGCCCGCGCGCGGTCGATCGCGGCCGCCTCGTCCCGGCGCCAGTACCGCCGACCGCGCAGCGCGCCGGCCAGGGAGTCGCCCCGGTTGCCCGGCGCCGCGCTGAGCAGGTTCTCCATCACGGTCAGCCGCTTGAACTCGCTGGCCAGCTGGAACGTCCGCACCAGCCCCAGCCGTGCGCGGCGGAAGGCGGGCATTCCGGTGACGTCGGTCCCTTCGTAGATCACCTGCCCGGAGGTGACCCCGATCGTGCCGGCCAGCATGGCGAGCAGCGTCGACTTGCCCGCGCCGTTGGGCCCGATCAGGCCGGTGAGGGTGCCGCGCCGCACCTCGAGGGACACCCCGGCGACCGCGTGCACGCCGCCGAAGTCCTTGACCAGGTCCACCGCGCGCAGGACGACGTCGTCGTCCGCGCGACCGGACGGGGTGACCGCGGACGGCCCAGGGCCGGCGACGGTGGTCCTGGCGGCGGCCCGGCGGGCCGGGGCGGGCCGGGCGGGGGCGCCGTCGCCCTCGCCGGCCAGGTCGGGGCTCCGCGGCCAGGCGGAGAGAGTCACCACGTCGTCGTTCGGTCCATCCACCGCGATGATCGGCGGCGGCCCCGCGCCGATTGTGCGGCGGCGCTCGGGGAGCACGCCCTGCGGGCGGAACCAGAGGAACACCAGGATCAGCAGGCCGATCGCCACCCACTGCAGGTCCTCGACGGTGCCGGGCGGGCCGAACGGGGGGAGGTACCGGCTGGCTTCCTCGAAGCCGACGGGGACGAGGATCGCGCCGATCACGGCGCCGCGATGGCTGCCGGAGCCGCCGATGATCACGGCGGCGAACAGCACGATCGTCTCGGCGTAGCCCCACGCGGACGGTGCCCACAAGTTGATGTACCCGACCAGGATCGCGCCGCTCAGCCCCGCCAGCGCGCCGCCCAGCACGAGCACGGCGGCACGCTGCGCGAGCAGGTTCTTCCCCAGCGAGTCGGCCACCAGGTCGTTGTCGCGCATCGCCCGCAGCGAGCGCCCGTAAGGCGACTCGGTCACCCGTCGCACCAGCAGGTACGCGCCGACCGCGAGCAGGAGCGCGCCCGCCGCGTAGACCCACTGGTAGCCCGTCGACTGCGGGTTGTACTCGCCCTGCAGCGGCGAGGGCACCAGGGACAGGCCCGCGGCGCCGTTCAGGAACGGGCGGTAGTTCGTGACCAGCAGGTTCACCATGACCGCGGTGACGAGCAGGCCGACGGCCGCGAAGTCGCCGCGCAGCCGCCGGCCGACCAGGAACGTGAACGGCAGCGCGATAAGCCCGCCGACGATCGTCGCGCCGATCAGGGGGACGGGAAACGGGAGGTTCCACCCGGCGATGTAGGACTGGAAGCCGCCGTTGGCGGACTGGTTGGGCAGCGACAGCAACGCCGCGGTGTACGCGCCGGCCGCCTGGAAGATGATGAAGCCGAAGTTGGTGACCCCGGCCACGCCGAACTGCTGGCTCAGGCCGAGGCACGCGATGATGTCGACGCCGGCGTAGATCAGCAGGTTGAGCAGGTAGAACAGTTGCGCGCTGGTCATTACGCCGTGACCCCCAGCAGGCCGCCCGGCCGCACCGCCATCATCACCAGCAGGACGGCGAAGGCGATGACGTCCTTGTACGACGGCGTGATGTAGGCCGCGCTGATCTCGGTGGCGAGCCCGATGACCACGGCCCCGACCATCGCGCCGTAGGCCTGACCGGGGCCGCCGAGGAAGACCGCGGCGAGGATCACGACCAGGAACAGGTCGGCGCTGGTCGCGCCGAAGCTGCCGTCGTTGATCGCGAGGACGGTCCCGGCGATGCCGCACAGCGCGCCGGTGAGGGCCCAGGTGGTGGTGACGATCCTGTCCGTCCTGATCCCGCAGTTGCGCGCCAGCGAGCGGTTCGCCGCCGTCGCGCGCATGGCCTTGCCGAGCTTGGTGTAGCGCAGCAGGACGTGCACGCCGGCCATGACCACGACGGCCAGCCCGATGATCACGAACTGGACCGCGGTCAGGATCAGGCCGCCCGCCTTGACCGTCGGCCCCTGGCCCATCGTGTACGACACGTTGGTGCCGCCCACGATGGCCTGCAGGCCGAACTCGATGATGAGCGTCATCCCGAGCGAGACGATCACCATCGTGATCGGCGCGCTGCCGCGGCGCTGGAACGGCGTGTAGATCCCCCGGTTGAGCAGGACCGACCCGACCGACCCGGCCGCGGCAGCGGCCAGCATGCCTACCCACACGTTGACGCCGGCCTGGTTGACCACGTACGCGACGAACGCCGAGGCGATCATCACCGCGCCGTAGGCCAGGTTCAGGACGTCGGTCACGGCGAACTGCATGGTGAACCCGACGGCCGCGATGGCCAGCACCGCCGAGGTCACCAGGCCGAAGCCGAGCGACGCGAGGAACAGGCTCATGGACTTTCCCTTGTGGACTTTCCCTTACGACACCGCTCGCAGCTGATCCGCCGTGATGTTGCCCGTCACCATGACCGCGCCGGCGGCGCTGTAGGCGTCGATCTGGAAGATGCCGGTCGAGTCGTGGAACGAGTCGAAGCTGGTCGGCCCGCCCGGTCCCTCGTAGCGGATGGCCTTGCCCGCCTTGAGCGCGGCGATCCCCTGCGCGAAGGAGTAGACGACCTCGGCGCCCGGCGTGCCGTCGCCGATCGTGAGGATGTAGGGCGCGTACACGCTCGGCACCGTGGATTTCGCCTCGACCATGGCGAGCGCGGCCAGGTTGATCCCGTCGTACAGGTGCACGGCGCCCGGCGCGGTCAGGTAGGTGGAGAAGTCGCCGGTGCTACCCACCTTGCCCTGCTCGGACATGATCGCGGTCTGGAACGGGGCATACGCGGGTCCGCTGGTCTCGGTGACCAGGTTGTCCGCGTGGAAGCTGGTCGCCAGCGTGGACGCGCCGATGGCCGCCGACACCGACTTGAACCAGTCCGGGGAGATGTCCGCCGACGTGCCGATGACGGGGATCATCTTCCCGCCGTTGAGCTGCTTGACCTCGGAGAGGAACGTGGCGTCGGTCGCGCCGAGCGCCTCAGTGAAGATCACGTCAGGGTGCGCGGAGACGATCTTGTCCGCCTCGGTCCTGAAGGTGCTCGCCTGCAGGTTCAGGGTCTCGTTCGCCACCAGCGTCAGCCCGGCCTTGCTGATCGAGGTGATGGCCGGTGCGATGAACGTCTGGGACCCGATGTCGTTGCCGAACGCGAGCGCGATCTTCTTGTACCCCAGCTGCTGCGCGATCGCGACCATCGCGTAGGACTCCTCCAGGTCCGGCGGCACCAGCCGGAAGAAGTACGGGAAGTGGACGGAGTCGAACTCGGACTCGCCGGTCATGCAGAACGACACCATCTTGCTCGCGTTCATGATCGGCACCACGCTGGCCGCCTCGTCGGAGGTACACCCGATGACGAGGGCGAGGTTGGCCGTGGTGGCGAACATCTGCCTGGTGGCGGGCACGGCGTCGGCGGGGTCGCCGCGGGTGTCCACGCCCTTGCAGCTGAGCTTGTGGCCGAGCACGCCGCCCGCGTTGTTGATCGCGGCGGTGGCGCCGTCGCAGGAGACCAGGTAGGTCGGGCCGAGCGCGGCGTCCGGGCCGCTGAACGGGGCCAGGTCGGCCACGACCAGCGTCGCCCCCGAGCTGCTGCTGCTCGTGCCGCTGCTGGGGGTACTGCTGCTTGAACTGCTGCTGCACGCGGCCAGTCCGGCGGCGGCGAGCACCGCGGCGGCGAGCGCGATCGCGCGCCGCGCGCTACCCGGCGGCAGGCTGGGCGCCCCCGACCCGGGTCTTTCTGGTCTGCGTGTTCTCCGGGTGGTCAACATGATCGTCCCCTCTGCGGGTGAGAGTGTGGCCAGAACGCGGCCGACCAGCGGGGCCCGTCGGACCCGCGGCTAGAGGCCGCCAGTAAAGGCGTTGGGCCGCCATCGCCAGCCCGAGCGATCGCCCTCCTCGGCGACCACGCGGTTGCGGATGGTGCCAATGCCCTCGATCGTGATCTCGATAACGTCGCCCGGCTGGAGCCAGACCGGGGGGTGGCGGGCGAAGCCGACGCCTGCGGGCGTCCCGGTGGCGATGACGTCGCCCGGTGACAAGGTGGTGAACGAGGAGAAGAACT
The DNA here is from genome assembly GCA_963795795.1 of uncultured Actinomycetes bacterium. Lineage (GTDB taxonomy): Bacteria > Actinomycetota > Actinomycetes > Streptosporangiales > Streptosporangiaceae > Palsa-504. The sequence goes on from CAWCJS010000034.1 coordinate 85,457, forward strand.
CGACGCTGCTCGGCACGTCGACGAGCATCTGCGAGGTCCGCGCGGACTGCATGACCTGGCCGTTGAGCATGGTGGTGAGCGCCAGGTCGGAGACGTCGACCTCGTCGGGGGTAACGACCTCCGGGCCGACGGGCATGGTGCCGTCGAAGTTCTTCCCCGGCGTCCACTGGGTCCCGGCCCGCTGCCAGTCCCGCACCGACGCGTCGTTCAGCACGGTGAACCCGGCGATCGCGTCGAGCGCCTTGCCAGCCGGGATGTACCGCCCGCCCGAGCCGATGACGATGCCGAGCTCGCCCTCGTAGTCGAACGAGGAGGTCAGGGCCGGCTTGACGAGGTCGTCGTACGGGCCGAGCAGCGTCTGGTGGCCCCGGATGAACGTGTCCGGCCAGCTCGGCACCGCGCGACCGCCCTCGAGGGCGTGGTCGGCGTAGTTCAGGCCGAGGCAGAGGATCCGCTCGGGGGCGGGCACCGCCGGGCCGAACTGCGCGGGGAGGAAGTCGCGGCCGGTGCGGTCCTGCAGTCCGCGGGCCGCGTCCAGGGCGGGCGGGCCGGCGGCGATGAACGACCCGAACGAGGCGAACCGCTCCTCGCCGGTCGCCTCGCCAATGTCCACGTATCCGCCGCCGTGCGCCCGTACGTGCAGGCGGGGCCCGCTGGTAGTAATAAGGGTGGCGAGTCTCACGAGCCAAATCTCCCTAGTCGCGTCGTTTCGGCTCGGCTCGGACCTTTGGCCCCGCTTGGTTAGCCTGCGGCCATCGGTCTAGACCATTTTGGTTGCTAAGCTGATTGGTTCAAATCGGTTGATTCCGCCGATCATAGGCTTGCAGACCGGGACGGGTCAATAAGTGACATAGCCAGAAATTGGTGCGACAATCTTCTAGCAGATCGATTGGTTGGATTGGTTGAACGAGATGGCCGGCGACAACTCGGCGCTGCGGCGCAGGGCCCTCGCGGCGCTGATCCTGTCGGAATCGCAGCGGGGTGGCGCCGACCACGGCGCGCGCCTGCCGACCGAACGCCAGCTGGCCACCGATCTCGGCGTCTCCCGGTCGGCCATCCGGCACGCCATGGCCATGCTGCAGGCCGAGGGGCACGTGTCCCGCGAGGTCGGCCGCGGGACGTTCCTGCGCCGGGCCACGGAGCCACCGGGCCGGGACCCAGGCGCGGGCGGGGCGACGTCCACGAGCGAGGCGACGTATACGGGTGCGGCGACACCCGCGGGCGGGGTTAAGACCGCAGGCGATGAGCAGGCCGGGCCGGGAGGCGGGTTTCACGGGCCGCCGAGCGGGCTCCCGGGGCCGGGAGGCGGGTTTCACGGGCAGGCGAGCGGGCTCCCAGGGCCGGGAGGCGGGTTTCACGGGCCGGCGAGCGGGCTGCCTGGGCCTGGGGGCGGGTTCCCGGGGCCAGAGGTCTCGTCCGGCTCTGACGACTACTCCCCCGCTGACGTGATCATGGTCAGGCGCCTGTTCGAGCCGACCGCCATGTCCCTGGTCGTGGCCTGGGCGACCGCCCGCGACTTCGCCGAGATGGAGCGCTGCCTGCTGGGCGGGGAGCGCGCGGCGGATCACGACGAGTTCGAGGTCTGGGACGCCGCGCTGCACCGGTCGATCATCGCGGCCACGCGCAGCCCGCTGCTCATCCGGTTGTACGCCGAGGTGGAGCGGGCCCGGCACGGGCGGATGTGGGGCGACCTCAAGCGCCGCAGCGCATCGGCCGCCCGGCGGGATGAATACCGGCGGGACCACGAGGAGATCGTGGCCGCCCTCAAGACCCGCGACTCCGACCGGGCCACGGCGGCGATGCGCGCTCACCTGGCCCGGGTCTCGCGGCACCTCCTCGGCACCGAGTAGCCCTCTGGGTGCGGGCTCAGGCGAGCACCACAAACAGCAGGATCAGCGCGGGGATGACGATCGCGGCGATGGCGGGCCAGCTCCACGCGCTGCGCACCGGCTGCAGCCAGCCGCCCCCACCGAGGTTTCCGGCGAGCGCCTGCGCGGCGTCGAGGCGGCCGACCGTCCCGGTCTGCCCCGCCAGGGTCGGCCCGGCGATCGGGACGGTGCCGCCCGCCCAGACCTCCTCGGCCTGGGCGGCGGTCGCGCGCTCGCTGAGCGAGCGGACGATCTTCTCCGCCTCCGCCTCCTCCGAGGCACCCGCGGCGCTGGGCTGCGCGCCGTAGGGCAGGCCGAAGGTCGACCGGCGGCCCCGGGAGGCGCGGCGGGCCCTGGCGTCGGCGGCGAACTGGCGCCGGCGCGAGTAGTGGATGGCCCACGAGTTGATGACCTTGGGCCGCTCCCCCGCCGTGGCGCAGTGCACCCGCAGCAGGTCGGTCAGGTCCACGTTGGTCACGGACGTCCAGGCGACCCGGTGATCGCGCAGCGGGTTCCTGACCGTCACCCCGCCCTCATCGGAGATGATCCTGGGGCGCTGGGCGGTGTCGTAGGCGATCCCGGTGACCAGCAGCAGGATGGCCGCGGCGATCGCCGACGTGTGATCGCGGCCCTGGACGGCCAGGTCGATCCAGTTGCCGACGGCAAACAGCAGCCACACCACCCAGACGACCACGCCGGTCGCCGAGCGGTAGGTCTGCACCTGACCAGCCTGGTCCCGGGAGCGCCGGGCCGTCCTGCTCCGCGGTGCGCCGCTTGAGGAGGAGTCAGCTGCCATGGTGTCGCACTTTCCCACGATGGATCCGCCCGGTAGAAGCGGATCTGTCTAGCCTAACCGCCTTAGGCGCCGGTGACACCGGGCAAAGGCTGGGCGACCATCGGGCCGTCGTCCCACAGGGCGTTGATCGCCGTGGCCGCCAGCACGCGGACGCCGACGCCGATGGCCCGCTCGTCCACGTCGAAGGTCGGCTGGTGCAGGTCATACGAGACGGCCGAACCCGGGACCCTGGTACCCAGCCGGGCCAGCGCGCCGGGCACGGTCTCCAGGTACCAGGCGAAGTCCTCGCCGCCCAGGCTTTGCGGGCTCTGCACGACCGAGCCCGCGCCGAGCACGTCCAGCGCGGCGGCGGCGATCATGGCCGCGCTGGCCTGGTCGTTGACCGTGGGCGGCACGGAGCGCCGGTAGCTGAGCTCGGCGTTCACGCCGTACGCGGAGGCGATCGAGTCGATGAGCCCCTTGAGCAGGTCCGGTGCGCTATGCCAGGCCTCGTCGTCCAGGCAGCGGATGGTCCCCTCGGCGACCCCGCTGTCGGGGATCGCGTTGGGCGCGGTCCCCGCGCTGATCCGGCCCCACACCAGGCTGAGGCTGGACCGCGGGTCGACCCGCCGCGACAGCGCCGCCGGGACCTCGGTAACGATCTTGGCCAGCGCGTACACCAGGTCCGCGGTCAGGTGCGGCCGCGCGGTGTGCCCGCCCGGCCCGGACACCCGGACCTCGACCTTGTCGCAGGCGGCCGTGATCGCGCCGGAGCGCACGCCGAGCTGCCCGGCGTCCAGCCGCGGGTCGCAGTGCAGGGCGAACATCCGGCCGACCTGGGCCAGGGCGCCGGCCTCGATCACGTCGAGCGCGCCGGTCGCGGTCTCCTCCGCGGGCTGGAAGACGAGCCTGACCCGCCCGGGCAGCAGGCCCTCGGCAGCCTGGGCGGCCAGGAACAGGCCCGCGCCGACCAGCACCGTGATGTGCACGTCGTGGCCGCACGCGTGGCACACGTTCAGCACCGTGGACCCGTAGGGGACGTCCTTCTCGTCGGCCATCGGGAGCGCATCGAGGTCCGCGCGAAGAGCCACCACCGGTCGTTCGGTAAAAGAATTCTGGTCTGTGCCGACGTCGACGTACAGGCCGGTCCCCTTGGGGAAGATCACCGGGCGCAGGCCCGCCGCGGCCAGGCGCAGCGCGACCCGGCGGGTGGTCCGGTACTCGTCGTGCGCGAGCTCGGGGTGCATGTGCAGGTCGCGGCGGAACTCGATGAGCTCGTCGCTGTGCTCGGCGAGGAACGCGTCCAGATCCGTGGCTAGATCATTGCCGGCCATGCCCACCATCCCCGTACGTGCAGAATCGGTCGTCCGCGAACTCGGTAACCAGGGCGTCCACCACGCGCGACAGGTCCCCCGTGCGCGCGTAGACGGCCCGCTGCCGCTCGTAAGAGGCACCGTACTCCAGTACCTCGAACGCCACGGACAATTCCTCGAGACAGCCCAGCCTCAAGGCTACCGGCTCGAGTTCCCGCACGAGCTCGTATAGCTCGTCGCGCAGGGGCGCCGTGGCGCCCGCCTCGTCAGTGATCACGGTCGCATCCAGCCCGTACCGCGACGCGCGCCACTTGTTGTCCATGACGATCCAGGACGACGGGGCCGGCAGGGTATAGCCCCGGTCCAGCTGGGTGTCGAAGAGCTGGACCAGGCACTGGGAGAGCGCCGCCACCATGCCGACCTCGCGGAGCGTCGGAGCGCCGTCGAACATGCGGATCTCCACGGTGCCGAAGTCCGGGTGCGGCCGGATGTCCCACCAGACCTCCTTGATGCTGCGGATCGTCCCCGCCCGCAGAAGGGTGTCCATGTACTCCTCGAACTGCTTCCAGTTCGTCAGCCGGTGCGGCGGCCCTGCGGTCGGCAGTGCGCCGAAGGTCACCGCCCGGCTGGAGGCGAGCCCCGTGTCGTACCCGCACCAGAACGGGCTCGACGCGGTTATCGCGAGAAAATGAGGCAGGTAAGCGGAGAGGGCATTGACGATCGGAATCGCCTTGTTTCCGTCCCGAATACCTACGTGTACGTGTACGCCGAAGGTCTGGATCCGGCGGGCAAGCCACTGCAATTGCTCAACTAGCTCCGCATAGCGCTGGATAGGCGCCATCGTCGCGTCACGCCAGTCGCTCACCGGATGGGTCCCGGCGCACGCCAATAGGATACCGTGCTCGGCCGCCATGCGCTGGAGATCGCGAATCGTCCTGGCCAGGTCGGCTTTGGCTTCCGACACCGTGCTGCAAATGCCGGTGACCACCTCCAGGGTCGACTGCATCAGCTCGTGGCGGATCTGCGGGTGCTCGCCCGTGTCGCCCGGCACGGGCAGTTCGGCCAGCAGCTTGCCCGCCTCCTGGCGGAGCATCTTGGTCTCGGCGTCGATTAGCTGCACCTCCCATTCGACGCCGAGCGTCGCACCGCGAGAGGGATTCCACTCGATAACCATGGCGGCCTCCGGGCCCGGAATAGTCAGGCGGTCAGATTTCTCCGGGCTGGTACTCACCCCATATTTCCCGCAATGCATCGCAGACCTCGCCCAGGGACGCGCCCGCACGGAGCGCGTCACGGAGCGGGTAAAGCACGTTTTCGGTCCCGGCGGCGGTCGATTTGAGTGACGCAATTGCGCGGGTGAATGCGCCAGGGTCACGCTGTTCGCGGAGCCGGGCCAGCCGGCCCGCTTGTTCGGCCTCGATGTTCGGGTCGACGCGGAGCGGCTGATACGGCTCCTCGCCGTCGGTGGTGAACTTGTTCACGCCGACCACGACTCGCTCGCCCTCGTCGATCTCGCGGGCGACGCGGTAGGCGGCCGCTTCGATCTCGGCCTTCTGGAAGCCGCGCTCGATCGCCGCCACGGCCCCGCCCATGTCCTCGACGCGGTCCATCAGCTCGCGGGCCGCGTCGGCGATGTCGTCGGTCATCGACTCGATGGCGTACGAGCCCGCGAACGGATCCACCGTCGCAGTCAGGTCGGATTCGTAGGCGATGACCTGCTGCGTGCGCAGCGCCAGCCGGGCCGCCTTGGCGCTGGGCAGGGCGAGCGCCTCGTCGTAGGAGTTGGTGTGCAGCGACTGGGTGCCGCCGAGCACCGCGCCCAGGGCCTGCAGGCTCACCCGGATCAGGTTGACCTCCGGCTGCTGCGCGGTGAGCTGCACGCCCGCGGTCTGGGTGTGGAACCGCAGCATCTGCGACCGGGGGTCCTGGGCGTTGAACTCGTCCCGCATGATCCCGGCCCACAGGCGTCGCGCCGCGCGGAACTTCGCGACCTCCTCGAGCAGCGTGGTCCGCGCGACGAAGAAGAACGAAAGCCGCGGCCCGAACTCGTCGACGCCCAGGCCCGAGGCGAGCGCCGCCCGGACGTACTCCCTGGCGTTGGCCAGCGTGAACGCGATCTCCTGGACCGGGGTCGCGCCCGCCTCGGCCATGTGGTAGCCGGAGATGGAGATCGTGTTCCACCGGGGCAGCTCGTTCCGGCAGTAGGCGAACGTGTCGGCCACCAGGCGCAGGGACGGGCGGGGCGGGTAGATGTAGGTGCCCCGCGCGATGTACTCCTTGAGGACGTCGTTCTGGATCGTCCCCGTCAGCTGGGCCGCGGGCACCCCCTGCTGCTCGCCGACCGTCTGGTACATCAGCAGCAGGACCGCGGCGGGCGCGTTGATGGTCATCGACGTGGACACCTCGCCGAGCGGGATCCCGTCGAACAGCGCGCGCATGTCCTCGGTGCTGTCGATGGCCACCCCGACCTTGCCCACCTCGCCGTGGGCCACCGGCGCGTCGGAGTCGTAGCCCATCTGCGTCGGCAGGTCGAAGGCCACGGACAACCCCGTGGTGCCCGCCTCGATCAGCTCGTGGTAGCGGCGGTTGGACTCCCGCGCGCTGGCGAACCCCGCGTACTGCCGCATCGTCCAGGGCCGGTCGACGTACATCCGCGGATACACTCCGCGAGTGAACGGGTACTCTCCCGGCTTTCCTAGCTCCTCCGCGGGCCGGAAGTCCGTAAGCTGGCTGTCGTCGTAGACGGGGGCGATGGGGAGCCCGGATTCCGACGTTCGTTCCATTAACCCAGGTTAACTCGTGGTTGGGTAGACCACCCAGGACGGGAGCTCGCAGGCTCATGCCGGACCGGATCGCGCGGCGGGCGGCGCTCGCGGTGGCGGGCGCCCTGCTGGCGCTGGCCGCGGTCGCGGCCCCGGCCGCCGCGGCCGCGGGCGCGTCAGGCACCCCGTCCCCGGGCGGCCCGTCCGCACGCGCCCCGTCCTCGGGTCGCCCGTCCTCAGGCGCCCCGTCCTCACGCGCGCCGTCCTCGGGTGCACTGCCGCAGGCCATCGGCGGGTCGCTGCTGTCCGGGCGCGGGGTCATCGTGAACGCGGCGCGGTCCGTCCCGTCGCTGCCCCGCGTGCACGCCTCGGCGTTCGTCATCGCGGACGCCGGCACCGGGCAGGTGCTCGCGGCCAAGGACCCGCACGGTTGGTACCTGCCGGCCAGCACGCTCAAGGTGCTCACCGCGATCACGCTGATCCCGCTGCTCAGCCCGGACGCTCTGGTCGTCGCCAGCACCATGGCCACCTCGACCACGCCGAACGTCGTCGGCCTGCTGCCCGGGCACCCGTACAAGGTCTCCGCGCTGTTCACCGCGCTGCTGACCATCTCCGCCAACGACGCGGCGATCGCGCTGACCCAGGCCGTCGGGTCCTACGGCCAGGGCATGACGCTGATCAACGCCGAGGCGCGGCACCTGCAGGCGGACGACACCGTCGCCGTCGACCCGAACGGCCTGGACGCCCCCGGCCAGCACACCTCCGCCTACGACCTGGCCCTGTTCGCCCGGCAGGCGCTGGGGATGCCCGCGTTCCTGAAGTACGACGAGACGACCGGCGGGCTGTTCCAGATCAAGCGGCACAAGGTCGTCGGGCTGTACAACCAGAACACCCTGCTGACCAGCTACCCCGGGGCCATCGGCGGCAAGATCGGCTGGACGAGCGCCGCGGGCGCCACGTACGTCGGGATGGCCAGGCGGCACGGCGTCACGCTCATCGTGACCCTGCTGCACTGCCCCTCACTGACCGAGATCACCACCGCCGAGACCCTGCTCAACTGGGGCTTCGCCGCGGACGGCAAGGTCTCACCGGTGGGGACGCTGGTCGGCCCGCTGCAGGCGGCCGCCGCCTCGGCCCCCGCGGCCGCCGCCCCGCGGCCCTCGCCGACCGTCCGGGCCGCGGTCCACCACACGGTGGCCGGTCCCTCCGCGGCGGCCGCGGCCGCATTCAGCTGCGTCGCCGTGACCCTCGCGATGCTGGGCATCGTCTACACCCGCCGCCAGCGGTTCAGATCCCGTCGAGAGCCATCAGGTTCGTGAGCTTGCTGTTGGCGATGTGCAGCAGCGTGTCTACCTGGTGGTCGTCGATGCCGAGAGCAACGGCGATGACGTGATCGTCGAAGCCGTCGTCTCGGAGCCGGATCGCCACCGCGTGCAGGTCCGGTAGCTGCCAGATAGCAGAGGATCGATCCATACCGTCGAAGGTAGGGGTCAGCCGACGGCGGAGCGTGAGTACCGGGTACTCAGATTTCCGGGCCGTCACTCAGGTTGGCTCGGTTGGCGTGAGCGCCTTGGCCAGCGCGGCCCGGTCTGTTATGCCGAGCTTGATGTAGGCGCGTTGGAGGTGGTTTTCTACGGTCCGGGGAGAGAGGTACATCCTGTCGGCGATCTCCTTGCTGGAGCGGCCGGCGGCGGCGAGCGTAGCGATCTCACGCTCCCGCTTGGTCAGCGGGATGGGCCCGCCCGAGCCCTCCGCCGCCACGGGCCGCCGCGCGCCCTCGCAGCGGTCGAACCAGCGCGCCGCTATCTGATTGGCCGCCGCTGCGGCCCGGGCCTGGCTTCGCCGGTCAAGCACGCGGGCGGCCTCGTCCGCGGCCTCGGCCGCCATCCGCCAGGCCGTCATCCGCGCGAACCGTTCGCTCGCGGCCAGCAGGGCCTCGGCATCGGCAGCGACCATGGCCTGGGCGTGGTCCGCCAGAACCGAGACCAGCTGGCTATCGGTGCTGGCCGCCAAGGTAACCAACCGTTCCGCCAGGGCGTTCGAGGGTGCAATACGCAGCCAGGCGTCCAGGATGTTCGCCTCATCAACGATCATGTCAGTGGCTCGGGCCCACGCTACCCCGGCCCGGGCGGCCGCCTCGGCCGCACCTATATTCCCCTCCGCGCGATGGCAGTCGATCTCGGCGAGGTAGCGGGACGCGTCGTAGTGGCGGGCGATCGGCTGTGTTCGGCGGGCCTCCTCGAGAGCCGACGCCGCGGACTCGTGCTCGCCGACCTGCGCTCGGGCGCGGGCCAGGCCGGCCAGCGCCCAGGGGCGATACCCGAAGATGTCGCGTTCGGCGAGAAGCCCGGACGAGTCACGAAAGATCCGCGCGGCGCTAGCCGGAAGACCCTGCCGGAGCAGCACCTCGCCCAGGAGCACCCCGAAGGCAGCGGTGGCGTCGAGCAAGCCGCCGGACAGGGCCACCTCCCGCATCCGTTCCAGCATCTCCCTGGCCTGTTCGAGCTCGCCCATGCGCGCCAGCGCCCCCGCGCGGGAGAACAGGAGCATCGGCACCGCCAGCGGGTGACCAGCTTCGCTCGCGGCCAGCACCGCCTGGTCGACGAGGGCGATCGCTTCGCCGCAGCGGCCCAGGTAGGAGAGGGCGGCGACGGCCGGGCGAGCCCCGATGCTGCGGCTCAACTCGGCACCCTCCGCCGCGGCAGCCTGTTCGGCATACGCCAGCGCCGCCGCCGGCCGGGCCGTGTTCAACGCGATGCCGGCGAGCTGCTCGTAAGCCTCGGCGATCAGCGCCGGACTGGCGCCCTGCGGAGCGGCTTCCACCAATCCGGTCAGGCCCGCCCTGGCCTCGTCGGCGTCATATCGGCCCCAGAAGCGGAGCCAGCTCAGCCCCAGGGCCAGGCGCAACCGGTCGTCGATGGCCTCAGCCTTTCCGGCCAGCTCGGCCAGGACCGCCTCCGCCTTGCCTATCTGGCCGGTCCACGCCAGGGCGTAGGCCAACGCGGCGCCCTCGGGTACCCGGCCGGTGCGCTCGTAGGCGACCCGGGCCAGGCGGATCGCGAGCTCGAGGTCCTGGCGGACGGCTGGGGCATCGGCCGGAGGTCTGGCGGCGGTGCCGGGCAGGATCTCCTGCAGCCTCCCGGCGATGGCGGGACCGATCCCGAACAGGGCGGCGTCGCTGCCGAGCGACAGCGTCGCGGGATCGACGTCGAGTCCGGACTCGAACGACCAGCACGCCAGGCGGACCCGGTCGGCGGCCCGATGGGCTCCGGTACTCCGCAGCGCCTCCACCAGGTTGCGCCTGATCGCACGCTGCTGCAACGCCGGCATCCTGCTGCGCAGCACCTCCGCGTGGAGCGGGTGCGCGATGGATATCTCGAGTCTCCGGCCGCTCGCCTCCGTCGACACCAGGCCTCGCCCTTCAAGGCCCTCCAGGGCCTGCGCCGTCGTGACGCTCGTGACGAGATCGAGCGGCAGGGATCCAGCGACGGCCAGCATCTCCATCGGGGTCAGCTCGTCAGGGTCGAGCCGGCCCAACCGCGCCGCGACGATCTCCTGGAGGCGGGCGCCCGTCGCCCACTGTCCCTGCCACCGCCACTCGCCTTCGACCTGCCGCAGAGCGCCGGTTTCCGCGCTGGACAGGACGACCTCACGCAGATAGAGGGGGTTGCCGCCCGTCACGTGCCACATGCGGTTGGCGCTGCTGTCCTGCACGCTCCCACCGAGGCCTGCCGTCAGCAGTTCGGCCGTCTCGCGCCGCGACAGGTTCTGCAGTTCGATCCGCTCGGCCAGCCCGTCCTTCCACGTGTCGGTCAGAGCGGCAGGAGCGCGCGTCCCGGTCCTCGTCGTAATGATCGCCATGATCGAACGCGCGGCCACCAGCTGATGGATCAGGCCCGCCGAGTACTCGTCGAGGTCCTGGCCGCCGTTAGCCAGCACGATCAGCCCCTGGCCGGACCGCATGACGGTCAGCTCATGGGCTACCGCGCCGGCCACCTCGGTCACGTCTGATGAGCCAGGAATGCGGAGCACGGTCCGCAACGGTCCGAACGGAACGCCGATAAACCCGACGCTGCCCCGGATGGACAGCGTGGCCCAGCCGTGGCGAGCAGCATCGGCGAGGGCTGCGCCCGCCAGCCTGGACTTCCCCACCCCCGCCGGCCCGCTGATGACTGCGCTCAGGCCACGGGACCTGAGTTTTACGAGATGGTCGAGCTCCTCGGCCCGCCCCACGAGCGGCCACTCGCCGCCGCCGATCGTGTTCTGCATCGTCCCGCTCCTGATGGCCTGCTGCGGCGCTAGGCGGACGGGGGGAGCAGGCCGATGCGCTCGCGGACCACGGTCATGGTCTGGGCGGCGACGCGGCGGGCGCGGGCGGCACCGTGGGCGAGGAGTCGGTCGAGGCCGGGCTCGTCGGCCAGGATGCGCTGGGTCTTCTCCCTGATCGGGGCGAAGGTGGCCACGACCAGCTCGGCCAGGTCCTTCTTGAAGGCGCCGTAGCCCGCCCCTTCGTAGGTGGCCTCGACCGCGGCCACCGGCTGGTCGGACAGCGCCGAGTAGATCCGCAGCAGGTTGGTCACGCCGGGCTTGCCCTCGGGGTCGGCGCGCACCTCGGAGCCCGGGTCGGTGACCGCGCGGGCGATCTTCCTGCGGATGACGTCCTCGTCGTCGAGGACGTCGATGATCCCCTGCGGGGACGAGGACGACTTGCTCATCTTGGCCGTCGGGTCCTGCAGGTCGTAGATCTTGGCCACCTCGGCCAGGATGTAGGCCTGAGGCGGCACGAAGGTCGGGCCGTAGCGGTGGTTGAACCGCTGGGCGAGCGTCCGGCTCAGCTCCAGGTGCTGCCGCTGGTCCTCGCCCACGGGCACCTGGTCGGCCTGGTACAGCAGGATGTCCGCGGCCTGCAGGATCGGGTAGGTGAACAGGCCGACGGAGGCCTGGTCCTGGCCCTGGGCCGACGCCTTGTCCTTGAACTGGATCATCCGACTCGCCTCGCCGAACCCGGTCAGGCAGCCGAGGATCCAAGCCAGCTCGGCGTGCTCGGCCACCTGTGACTGCACGAACAGCGTGCACCGGTCCGGGTCGAGCCCGGCGGCGAGCAGCTGGGCCGCGGCCACCCTGGTCCGCGCGGTCAGCAGGGCCGGGTCCTGCGGGACCGTGATCGCGTGCAGGTCCACGACGCAGTAGAAGGCGTCGTAGGTGTCCTGCAGCGCCACCCACTGCCGCAGCGCGCCCAGGTAGTTGCCCAGGTGGAAGGAGTCGGCGGTGGGCTGGATGCCGGAAAGCACGCGGAGCCGGGACATGCGCGAGAGTCTAACGCTGGGGGCGGGGCAGGCCGGAATCGGCGACTACGACCTCCACCCGCTGGAACTCCTTGAGGTCGGAGTACCCGGCCGTGGCCATGGTCCGGCGCAGCGCGCCCATCAGGTTCATCGACCCGTCCGGGACGGTGGAGGGGCCGTGCAGGATCTGCTCCAGCGTGCCGATCGTGCCGACCCGGACCCGGACGCCCCGGGGCAGCTCGGTGTGGTTGGCCTCGTGCCCCCAGTGGTAGCCCCGGCCGGGGGCCTCGGCGGCCCGGGCCAGCGGGGAGCCCACCATCACCGCGTCCGCGCCGATGGCCAGCGCCTTGGCGATGTCGCCGCTGCTGGTCATGGACCCGTCGGCGATCACGTGCACGTAGCGGCCGCCCGACTCGTCCAGGTAGTCGCGCCGCGCCGCGGCCACGTCGGCGATCGCGGTGGCCATCGGGACCGCCACGCCGAGCACGGTCACGGTGGTGTGGCCCGACCCGCCGCCGAACCCGACCAGGACCCCGGCGGCCCCGGTGCGCATCAGGTGCAGCGCCGCGGTGTAGGTCGCGCAGCCGCCGACCACCACCGGGACGTCGAGCTCGTAGATGAACTGCTTGAGGTTGAGCGGCTCGGCGCGCCCCGAGACGTGCTCGGCCGACACCGTGGTCCCGCGGATCACGAAGATGTCCACGCCGGCGTCGACGACCGCCTTGGCGTACCGCGCGGTGCGCTGCGGGGACAGGCTGGCCGCGGTGGTGACCCCGGCGGCGGCGATCTCGGCGATCCGCCGGCCGATCAGGTCCTCGGAGATCGGCTCGCCGTACATGGCCTGCAACCGGCGGGTGGCGGCCTGCTCGTCGAGCTCGGTCACCTCGGCCAGCAGCGGCTCGGGGTCCTCGTACCTGGTCCAGAGCCCCTCCAGGTCGAGCACCGCGAGCCCGCCCAGGCGGCCGATCGCGATGGCCGTGGCCGGCGACACCACGCTGTCCATGGGGCAGGCCATCAGCGGCATCCCGAAGCGATAGGCGTCGATCTGCCAGGAGATGGACACCTCCTCCGGGTCCCGCGTCCGGCGGGCGGGCACGATGCCGATCTCGCCGAGCGAGTACGCCCGGCGGCCGGACTTCCCGCGGCCGATCTCCACGTCGGTCACGGCTGCGTCCCGGCCCGGCCCGGGCGGGCGCTGTAGTTCGGGGCCTCGACCGTCATCGTGACGTCGTGCGGGTGGCTCTCGGTCAGGCCGGCCGCGGTGATCTGGATGAACCGCGCCTCCTGGAGCTCGGCGATGGTGCGGGCGCCGCAGTACCCCATCGCGGCGCGCAGCCCGCCGACCAGCTGGCCGGCCACCGCGGCCAGCGGGCCGCGGTACGGCACCTGGCCCTCGACGCCCTCGGGTACGAGCTTGTCCTCCCGCAGCACGTCGTCCTGGAAGTAGCGGTCCTTGGAGTAGGAGCGGCCCCGCTCCCGGTTCCGCATGGCGCCCAGCGACCCCATGCCCCGATAGAGCTTGTACTGCTTGCCGTTGATGAAGACGACCTCGCCCGGGCTCTCCTCGCATCCGGCCAGGAGGCTGCCGAGCATCACGGCGTCGGCGCCCGCGGCGATGGCCTTGGCGATGTCGCCCGAGTACTGGAGCCCGCCGTCGCCGATCACGGGCACCCCGGCCGGGCGTGCCGCCCGCGCCGCCTCGTAGATCGCGGTCACCTGGGGGACGCCCACGCCCGCGACCACCCGGGTGGTGCAGATCGACCCGGGTCCGACGCCCACCTTGATGCCGTCCGCTCCCGCGTCCACCAGCGCCTGCGCGCCGGCCCTGGTGGCGACGTTGCCGCCGATCACGTCGGTGTCCGAGTTGGCCTTGATCTGCGCGATCATGTCCAGCACGGCCTGCGCGTGCCCGTGCGCGGTGTCCACGACCAGGAAGTCGACGCCGGCCTCGGTCAGCGCCTGCGCGCGCCACTTGGCGTCCTCGCCGACCCCCACGGCGGCGCCCACCACCAGGCGGCCCGCCGCATCCTTGGTGGCGTGCGGGAACTTCTCGCTCTTGGTGAAGTCCTTCACGGTGATCAGGCCGCGCAGCCGACCCGCCGCGTCGACCAGCGGCAGCTTCTCCACCTTGTGCTGGCGCAGCAGCGCCAGCGCGTCGGCGGAGGCGACCCCGACCGGGGCGGTAATCAAGGGCATCGGCGTCATCACCTCGGCCACGGCGCGGCCGTGGTCGGTCTCGAACCTGATGTCCCGGTTCGTAACGATGCCAAGCAGAACGCCGTCGGCGCTGGTCACCGGGACGCCCGAGATCCGGTACTGGGCGCACAGCGCGTCGACGTCCGCGATCGTGGCGTCCGGCCCGCACGTCACCGGGTCGGTGATCATGCCGGCCTCGGACCGCTTGACCATGTCCACCTGCTGGGCCTGCTCCTCGACCGACAGGTTGCGGTGCAGCACGCCGACCCCGCCTTGGCGGGCCATGGCGACCGCCATCCTCGCCTCGGTGACGGTGTCCATGGACGCCGAGACGAGCGGGATCCGCAGGCGGTACCGGCGCGTGATCCGGGTCGAGGTGTCCGCCTCGCTGGGCAGCACTCCCGAATGGGCGGGCAGCAGGAGCACGTCATCGAAGGTCAGCCCGACGGGCCCGAACTTGTCCTGGGGGGCCGGACCTGCGTGATCAGTCATGGCACCTTCCGCGGAGGCGACAGCGGGAATGCGGACATCCTAAACAGACGCCGAACGCGGGGGCCACTTCCGCGGCCCCCGCGTCCCAGCTAGGCTCACCCTGCTCAGTGCGAGTGGCCGTGCCCGTGCCCGTGGCCGTCGCCAGCGGGCTCCTTCTCCTCGGGCTTCTCGACCACCAGGGCCTCCGTCGTCAGCAGCATGCCGGCGATGGAGGCGGCGTTCTGCACCGCGGACCTGGTCACCTTGACCGGGTCGATGATGCCCTGGGCGATCAGGTCACCGTATTCGCCGGTCGCCGCGTTGAAGCCGTGCCCGGCGGGCAGGGCGCGGATCTTCTCGACCACGACCGAGCCCTCCGCGCCCGCGTTGAGGGCGATCCAGCGGGCCGGCTCGACCAGGGCCTTCACGACCACCTGCACGCCGGTCGCCTCGTCGCCCTTGCGCCCGAGGTCGCCGAGGTCGGCGGCCACGCGCACCAGGGCACTGCCGCCGCCGGCGATGATGCCCTCCTCGATGGCGGCGCGGGTGGCGGAGATGGCGTCCTCCAGGCGGTGCTTCTTTTCCTTCAGCTCCACCTCGGTCGCGGCCCCGACCTTCAGCACGGAGACGCCGCCGGACAGCTTGGCCAGCCGCTCCTGCAGCTTCTCCCGGTCCCAGTCGGAATCGGTGTTCTCGATCTCGGTGCGGATCTGCTTGATCCGGTCCTCGATCTCGGTCTTGTCGCCGGCCCCGTCGATGATCGTGGTGTCGTCCTTGGTCACGACGACCCGACGGGCGCGGCCGAGCGTCTCGAGCCCGACCGACTCCAGCTTGATGCCGAGCTCGTCGCTGACCAGGGTGCCGCCGGTCAGCGTCGCCATGTCGGCGAGCATGGCCTTGCGGCGGTCACCGAAGCCGGGCGCCTTAACCGCCGCCACGGCCAGCAGGCCGCGGATCTTGTTGACCACCAGCGTGGCGAGCGCCTCGCCGTCTACGTCCTCGGCCACGACCAGCAGCGGCTTCTTCACCTGGGCGATCTTCTCGAGCAGCGGCAGGAAGTCCTGCATGGAGGAGATCTTCGCCTGGTGGATGAGGACGTACGCGTCCTCCAGGACCGCCTCGAGGCGCTCGGGGTCGGTCATGAAATACGGCGAGATGTAGCCCTTGTCGAACTGGAGGCCCTCGGTGAACTGAAGCTCGAGGCCCATCGTCGGCGACTCCTCGACGGTGATGACCCCGTCCTTGCCGACCTTGCTGAACGCCTCGGCGATCAGCTCGCCGATCTTCTCGTCCTGCGCGGAGATGGTGGCGACGTGCGCGATCTCGGTCTGCTCTTCCACGTCGCGCGCGGCCTCGAGCAGCCGCTCGGAGACCGCGGCGGCGGCGGCGTCGATCCCGCGCTTGAGGTCCATCGGGTTCGCGCCGGCCGCGACCGAACGCAGCCCGTGGTGCACCATCGCCTGGGCCAGGACGGTCGCCGTCGTGGTGCCGTCCCCGGCGATGTCATTGGTCTTGGTGGCGACCTCCTTGGCGAGCTGGGCGCCCAGGTTCTCGTACGGGTTCTCCAGCTCCACCTCCTTGGCGACGGTCACGCCGTCGTTGGTGATGGTGGGGGCGCCCCATTTCTTATCGATGACCACATTGCGGCCGCGAGGGCCCAGGGTCACCTTGACGGTGTCGGCGAGCTTGTTGACGCCGCGCTCAAGCAAGCGGCGGGCGTCCTCGTCGAACTCCAGAATCTTGGGCATTGACTATTCCTCATTCAGGAGATCGCATTCTCAACGGCCTGCGGGGCAGGACCGCAGTCCTGCCCCGGCCAGCCGCACATTTCCTACTTTTCGATGACGGCGAGGACGTCGCGGGCGGAGAGCACCAGGTACTCCTCGCCCGAGTACTTCACCTCGGTACCGCCATACTTGCTGTACAGCACCACGTCGCCGACCTTGACGTCGATCGGCACGCGCTTGGTTCCCGCGTCGTCAAAGCGACCCGGGCCGACCGCGACGACTTCGCCCTCCTGGGGCTTCTCCTTCGCGGTGTCCGGGATCACTAGCCCGGATGCCGTGGTCTGCTCAGCCTCGAGCGGCTTGACCACGATCCGGTCTTCGAGCGGCTTGATTACTACCTTGGTGGCGGTCGTCACGATCTGACCTCCCCCTCCGGAAAGGCTAATGGTGAGTTACTAGGGAGAACGAGCATGGCGGCCTGCCGTCGCGGGGATCAGACTGCCTCTCGCGTTAGCACTCTACACTAGTGAGTGCTAATCCCGAACAGTAGCCGTAGCGGGCGGACTCGTCAACACGAGCCCAAGATCCCGAAGCGTTAGGGTGTGCGGTATGGGGCAGGTGGTGCTGGACCGGGCGCAGGCCGGGGAGCTTGACGCGGCGGACCCGCTCGGCGGGTACCGCGAGCGTTTCCTGGTCGGCGAACCCGGGCTGATCTACCTGAACGGCAACTCGCTCGGGGCGCTGCCCCTGGCCACCCTGCGGCGGATGGACCGCATGCTCCAGGAGGAGTGGGGCACGGCCCTGGCCCGGTCCTGGGACCACTGGGTGGACCTGCCGGCCCGGGCGGGCGACCTGGTCGGCGAGCTCACCGGCGCCGCCCCCGGGCAGGTCCTGGTCACCGACAACACCACGGTGAACCTGTACAAGCTGGTCTGCGCGGCGCTGGACGCGCGGCCCGGGCGGCGCGTGATCGTGACCGACGCCGACAACTTCCCCAGCGACCGGTACGTCGTCGAGGGCATCGCGGCCCAGCGCGGCCTCGAGCTGCGGATGCTGCCCACCGACATCAACGAGGGCATCGATCCCGGGCTGGTGCGCGCCGCAGTGGACGAGGACACCGCCCTGGTGAGCCTGTCGCACGTGGCCTACCGCAGCGGCGCCCTAGCCGACATGGCGGGCATCACGGCGATCGTGCACCAGGCCGGGGCGCTGATGCTCTGGGACCTGTGCCACTCCGTCGGCGCGGTGCCCATCGACCTGGACGGCTGCCGCGCGGACCTCGCGGTCGGCTGCACCTACAAGTACGTCAACGCCGGGCCGGGTGCCCCGGCGTTCCTCTACGTCTGCGCCGAGCTGCGCGAGGTGCTGCGCCAGCCCATCTGGGGCTGGTTCTCCCAAGCCGACCAGTTCGCCATGGGACCCAGGTACGACCCCGCGGCCGGGATCACCAAGTTCATGACGGGCACGCCGTCCATCCTCGGCACGGCCGCGGTGGAAGAGGGCGTCCGGCTGCTGCTCGAGGCGGGCATCGGGCCGCTGCGGGCCAAGAGCGTCCTGCTCACCTCCTACCTCATCGAGCTCGCCGACGCGTGGCTGGTCCCGCTCGGCTGCGCGATCGCCACGCCGCGGGACGCCAGCCGTCGCGGCGGGCACGTGTCCTTCGCCCATCCGCGGGCCGAGCGGATCGTCGAGGAGCTGACGGCCCGCGGGGTGATCACCGACTTCCGGACCCCCGAGCGGTTCCGCTTCGGCCTGTCCCCGCTGACGACGAGCTTCACCGACGTATGGGACGCCACCGAGGCCGCCCGCGACCTCCTCGAGCGGGAAGGCTAGCCCGGCCATGGCCGAACCTGTCACCTACTCCGGATACCTGCGGCTGGATCAGCTGCTGTCGGCGCAGGAGCCCAAGTCCGGCGAGCACGACGAGATGCTGTTCATCGTCATCCACCAGATCTACGAGCTGTGGTTCAAGCAGCTGCTGCACGAGCTCGCCAAGCTGCAGTCCGAGCTGGAGTCGGGCAGCACGACGCACGCCATGCGCACGCTGCGCCGGACGCTGGCCATCCTGAAGATCGTGGTCGGGCAGCTCGACGTCCTGGAGACCATGACGCCCACCCAGTTCACCCGGTTCCGCGCCGAGCTGGGCACCTCCAGCGGGTTCGATTCCGCGCAGTTCCGCCAGCTCGAGGCGGTGCTGGGGCGCCGGGACCCGATGATGGTCGCGCAGTACGGGCCGGGCAGCACGGAGCGCGAGCGGATCGCGGCGGCGATGGCCCGGCCGTCGCTGTTCGACTCATTCCTGCGCTACCTGGCGGGCCAGGGCTACGACGTCCCGGCCGAGGCGCTGGACCGCGACGTCAGCCAGCCCATGGAGGGCTCGCCCGCGGTACAGCAGGTGCTGAAGCAGGTCTACGACGACGACACCGACGCGACCGCGGTATGCGAGCTCCTCGTGGACCTGGACGAGGGCATGCAGGAGTGGCGTTACCACCACGTCAAGATGGTGGAGCGGACCATCGGGGGCAGGCCCGGCACCGGCGGCTCGGCCGGCGCGACGTACCTGCGGACCACGGTCGGGAACCCGACGTTCCCCGATCTGTGGGCCATGCGCAGCCTGGGCTAGCGCGCCCGTGGCGACGGGCGGCCGAGGCCCGGCTCGTTCTTCTATTTCTCACGCGCTGTACGCGTTACGTTAGGTTTCACGGCATATGGTGCCACCCATACCGGTACGTGGGGGGGACTGTGCGACTTCTGGGCTGCCTGCGTGGTACGAGGCTCAGCTGTCGGACGCGAATGGGGTTTGTTCGGACGGCGCTGCTCGGCGGGCTGATCGGCCTGACCGTCGGGGGCGCCGCGCTGACGGCGGTGCCCGCCCTGGCGGCGGCGCCCGCGCGGCCGGCCAACCGCCCGCAGGCCGACACCCTGAGCCTGACCACGGCTAGCGGCGCGACCAGGCTGCAGCCCCGGTGGAGCACGCAGGACGAATGCCCGAGCGCCTTCCGGGGCTCGGCCGCGCTGTACGCGCTCAACTCCGACGGGAGCATCGGCCGGCGGATCTCTCCCGTCGTCACCAACGTCAGCGCGCCGTTCGGCGGGACACTGCTCGATCCGGTGGGACAGCTCATCACCGGCGGCACCGACGTGGGGGACGGCGGGACGGATGAGTGGGTGGTGGCCTGCTTCACCGGGCCTAACGGGACGGGCAGCGCCGATGACCTCAAGTCGATCGACGTGACCCTCTCGGCGGACGGCGAGAATTTCTGGACCCGCATCCCCCGGCCTGTAGCCACCAACACGACCCTGACCGCGTCGCCGGACCCGGCCGCCGCCGGCGCCACCGTGACGCTCACCGCGACCGTGAAGGCGGCGGACGGCACCATCCCGCGCGGGGAGGTGGCGTTCCTGGCCGGATTCACCCTGATCTCCGTCGCTCCGGTCAACGCCAGCGGCGTGGCCACCGCGAACACGACGTTCGCGGCGTCGGGGACGAACCCTCGCGCGGTGTCGCTGGTCGCGTGGTTCTTCGGGCTGATCGGGTCCTACGGCGGCTCCATCGGCCGCTGCACCGAGACCGTGAATCCCTCGGGGACGCAGACGGGGGGGAACGGCGGCGTTCCCGTCACGCTGACCGTGCCGCCGCGCGGTGCCTTCATCGTCACGATCACCCCCGGCACGGTGACCCTGAGCGCGCCGAACCGCGTGTCCGCGAAGGGGAGGCTGCTGAACATCACCGTGACCGACCGGCGCAGCATGCGGCCGGGCTGGTCGGTGTCGGGCCAGGAAGCCGACTTCACCGGCTCGGGAGCCGCGGCGGGCGGCACCATCTCGGGTAACCAGCTGGGCTGGACCCCGGTCATCGTGTCGGGCAGCCAGCTGGGCTGGACCCCGGACCTCGTGGCGTTCCGCCGGGGGGTAACAGCCGGTCCCCCGGTCGCCCCGGCGGACCCCGGGCTGGGCACCACCGCGGCGATCCTCGCCTCGGCGGAGGAAGGCAGCGGCTTCGGCACGTACGTGCTGTCCGCCTCCGTGGTCCTGGACATCCCGCCGACGACCGTGGGCGGCCCGTACGGCGGCAGCCTGACGATCACCGCCGTCGAGGCCGGGCCGTAAGGCGGCGACGTCCCGGCTACTCCCACTCGATGGTGGCGGGGGGCTTGCTGGTCACGTCCAGCACGACGCGGTTGATCTCGGGGACCTCGTTGGTCACCCGGGTGGAGATCCGGGCGAGCACCTCGTCCGGGAGCCGGGCCCAGTCCGCGGTCATGGCGTCCTCGCTGGTCACCGGGCGGAGGACCACGGGGTGTCCGTAGCTGCGGCCGTCGCCCTGCACGCCGACCGAGCGCACGTCGGCCAGCAGGACCACCGGGCACTGCCAGACCAGGGCGTCGAGCCCCGCGGCCGACATCTCCTCGCGGACGATGGCGTCGGCCTCGCGCAGCACCGCGAGCCGCGCCGCGGTCACCTCGCCGACGATCCTGATCGCCAGCCCCGGGCCGGGGAACGGCTGGCGGCGCACGATGGCCTGGGGCAGGCCGAGCTCGGTGCCGACCTGCCGCACCTCGTCCTTGAACAGCCAGCGCAGGGGCTCCACCAGGCGGAACTTCAGGTCATCGGGGAGCCCGCCCACGTTGTGGTGCGACTTGATGGTCGCGGTGCCGGTGCCGCCGCCCGATTCCACGACGTCCGGGTACAGCGTGCCCTGGACCAGGAATTCGCACGCCTCGCCGTGGCGGCCCGCCTCGTCGGTGATCTGCCTGGCCGCCCGCTCGAACGCCCGGATGAACTCCCGGCCGATGACCTTGCGCTTCTGCTCGGGGTCGGTCACCCCGGCCAGCGCGGACAGGAACGCGTCCGCCTCCGTGGCCACGGTCAGCCGGACGCCCGTGGCGGCCACGAAGTCCTCCTCGACCTGCTCCGCCTCCCCCTTGCGCAGCAGGCCGTGATCGACGAACACGCAGGTGAGCCGGTCGCCGATGGCGCGCTGGACGAGAGCGGCGGCGACCGCGGAGTCCACGCCGCCCGAGAGCCCGCAGATCGCGCGGCCGGTGCCGACCTGCTCGCGGATCAGCTGCACCTGTTCCTCGACGATGTTCAGCATCGTCCAGGACGGGCGGCAGCCGGCCAGCTCGAGGAAGCGCGACAGGATCGCGGTGCCGTGCTCGGTGTGCATGACCTCCGGGTGGAACTGGACCCCGAACAGGCGATCCGGACCGTGCTCGATCGCCGCCACCGGCGTCGCCGGCGTCCGCGCGGTCACCGCGAAACCGGGCGGCGGCGCCGTGCAGGTGTCCCCGTGCGACATCCAGACGCGCTGCCTGGCCGGCAGCCCGGCCAAAAGAGCCCCCCCGGAGGGGCCGAGGGGGTCTGGGGGAAAAGGCTTCCCCCCAGGATCGGGGGGTTCCGGGGGGTCGCCCCCCCGGGTCAGCACCGTCGACCCGTACTCGGCGCTACCGGTCCGTTCTACCGTCCCGCCGAGGTCGGCCACCATCAGCTGGAAGCCATAGCAGATCCCGAGGACCGGGACGCCCGCGGTGAACAGGCCGGCCGGGGCGGGCGGGGCTCCCTCGGCGTAGACCGAGGCCGGGCCGCCGGACAAGATGACCGCCTTGGGCCGCCGGGCCAGCATCTGCTCGACCGGCATGGTGGACGGGACGATCTCGGAATAGACGTGGCACTCCCGCACCCGCCGAGCGATCAGCTGCGCGTACTGCGCGCCGAAGTCGACCACGAGAACGGTGTCGAAGCCGCCTGGCACGCTAGCCGCCTTCCTCAGAGGTATTGACGTCGAGCCGGACCTGGCCCGCGGGCACCGTCCCACTGCCCGGCGCGACGGGCCGGGGCGGGGCGGCCGCGACGCGGAGCCTGGCGATGCGCCGGCCGTCGAGTTCGGTCACGGTGATCGTGCGGCCGGCCGCCTGGACGCTGTCGCCCACGGACGGCAGGTCCCCGAGCGCGGCGAGCACGTACCCGGCGGCGGTCTCGTACGGGCCCTCGGGCAGCTCGATCCCGGTCTGCTCGGTGAACTCGTCCAGGTTGAGCAGGCCGTCGACCTCCACTTCGCCGTCGTGCAGCCTGGTCGCCTCGCTGTGCTCGGCGTCGTACTCGTCCCTGATGTCGCCGATCAGCTCCTCGACCAGGTCTTCCAGGGTGACGATCCCGGCCGTGCCGCCGTAGTCGTCGACCACGATGGCCAGGTGCGCCCGCTCGCGCCGCATCTCGGACAGCGCGGAGAGCACGGTCTTGCTGATCGGGAGGAACTTCACGGTCCGGCTGATCCGCCCGACCGGGACCGAGAGGCTGGCCGCGCCGGGGCCGAGCAGGTCCCGCACGTGCACGAAGCCGATCACGTTGTCGTAGGTGTCCTGGTACACGGGAAGCCGGGAATGGGGCAGGCTGGCCGCGGTGGCCGCAGCCTCAGCGACTGGCATCTCCGCGTCGAGGAACACCACCTCGGTCCGGGGCACGAGGACCTCGCGGATCTGGCGCTTGCCCGCGTCGAAGACCTCCCCGGCGATCTGCCGCTCGTCCGCGCTCAGCGCCTGCGCGCCGGTCACCAGGTCGCGCAGCTCCTGCTCGGTCATGGCCTGCCGGCCGATGCGGGGATCGCCGCCGAGGACGGCGACCAGGACGTTCGTACAGGCGGTCAGCAGCCAGACGACCGGCCGGGCCAGCGTCGCGATCCGGTCCAGGAGCGGCGCGGCGAGCAGCGCCAGCCTGGGCGCCCGCTGCAGCGCGATCCGCTTGGGCGCGAGCTCGCCGAGGACCAGGCTCACGAAGGTGATGCAGACGGTCACCACGATGAACGAGACCGTCGCCGCCCAGCCGGCCGTCATGTGCTGCCTGACCAGCCACGACTTGAGCAGGCCCGCGAGGGTCGCGGCCCCGTAGGCGCCGGAGACCAGGGTGGCCAGCGTCACGCCGATCTGCACCGCGGAGAAGAACCGGTTCGGGTCCTGGGCGAGCCGCGCCGCCCTCTGCCCGCGCCTGCCCCGCCTGGCCAGGGCCCTGACCTGGCCCTCGCGCAGCGAAACGAGCGCCATCTCCGAGGCCGAGAAGAATCCCCCGATGGACACGATGACCAGGACGACAATGACGTCCAAGACGACCTTGCTCACGCCGCGATCGCCGGCTTCCTCCGATCAGCGCCGATGTGTCTGGCCAGTCTAGACCGGATAGCGTGTGAGTCCCGCGGACACACACTGAGGAGAATGAATGAGGGTGCTGGTCACCGGCGGCGCCGGATACATCGGCAGCGTCGTCGCGGCGCAGCTCATCGCGGCCGGGCACGAGGTCACCGTGCTCGACGACCTGTCCACGGGGTACGCCGACGCGGTGCCCGCCGGCGCGGGGTTCGTCAAGGGCGCCCTGCGGAACTGCGCGGCCGAGGTCCTGGCCGACGGCACCGACGCGGTGTTCCACTTTGCCGCGAAGTCGCTGGTCGGCGAGTCGGTGGCGGAGCCGGCCAAGTACTGGTCGGCCAACCTGGGCGGCTCGCTCGCGCTGCTCGACGCGATGCGCGAGATCGGGGTGCGCACGATCGTCTTCTCCTCCACCGCCGCGGTCTACGGCGAGCCGGAGCACACCCCCGTGACCGAGACCGACCCCACCCGCCCGACCAGCCCGTACGGCGCATCGAAGCTCGCCGTGGACACCACGCTCACCGAGTTCGCCCGGCTCTACGGGTTCGGCGCGGTCAGCCTGCGCTACTTCAACGTGGCCGGCGCGGCGCAGGCCGGCGACGGGACCTGGCTCGGCGAGCGGCACCAGCCGGAAACCCACCTGATCCCGGCCGTGCTGGCCGGCGTGGCCGCCGGGCGCCGCGTGCCGATCTTCGGCGACGACTACGACACCCCGGACGGGACCTGCGTCCGGGACTACATCCACGTCACGGACCTGGCGGACGCGCACCTGCGCGCGCTGGCGGCCTGCCAGCCGGGGCGGCACCGCGTGTACAACCTGGGCAGCGGGGAAGGGTTCTCGGTCCGCCAGGTGATCGACGTGTGCGCCGACGTCACCGGCGCCGCGATCGGCACCGACGTGGCCCCACGCCGGCCCGGTGACCCGGCCACCCTGGTCGCCTCGTCCGAGCGGATCCGGGCCGAGCTCGGCTGGCAGCCGGACCGGGACCTGCGCGCCATGGCCGCCGACGCGTGGGCGTTCATCAAGGCACGGCCACAGGCCTAAAGGAGGAACCGATGCCGGTACTGCCCCTGCGCGAGGAGGCGGCGCGGATCGCGGGCGAGATCGCCGACCTGCGGCACGCGATCCACCGCGAGCCCGAGATCGGCCTGGACCTGCCGAAGACGCAGGACAAGGTGCTCGGGGCGCTGGACGGGCTGCCGCTGGAGATCAGCACCGGCCAGGGCCTGACGTCGGTGACGGCGGTCCTGCGCGGCGGCCGGCCCGGTCCCGTCGTCCTGCTGCGCGGCGACATGGACGCGCTCCCGGTCACCGAGGAGACTCACCTGCCGTACGCGTCGGTCATCCCGGGCGCGATGCACGCCTGCGGTCATGACCTGCACACCGCCATGCTGGCGGGGGCCGCGCGGCTGCTGTCGGACCGCCAGGCCGAACTGCCCGGCACCGTGATCTTCATGTTCCAGCCGGGCGAGGAGGGCTACGCCGGCGCCCGGCACATGATCGACGAGGGCGTGCTCGACGCCGCGGGCGAACGCCCGGTCGCGGCCTACGCGCTGCACGTGGCCTCGAACCGGCTGCCGTGCGGGGTGTTCTCGACCAGGGGCGGCCCGATGCTAGCCGCCGCCGACCAGATCACGGTCACCGTGCGCGGGCGCGGCGGGCACGCGTCCACCCCGCACCGGGCCGCGGACCCGATCCCCGCCGCCTGCGAGATGGTGATCGCGCTGCAGACGCTGGTGACCAGGCACTTCGACGTGTTCGATCCGGTCGTGATTACCGTCGGCAGCTTCCACGCCGGCACCGCGGACAACGTGATACCCGACGAGGCCAGGTTCCTGGCCACCGCGCGGTCGTTCAGCCGCGAGTCCAGGAGCGCGCTGGCCGAACTGGTCCCGCGGCTGATCGGGGACATCGCCCGCGCGCACGGACTGACCGCCGAGGCCGACTACGCCCGCGAGTACCCCGTGACCATCAACGACGCGGGCGAGGCGGCGTTCGCCGGGCAGCTTATCGCCGACGTGTTCGGCACCGAGCGCGGCGAGGCGGCCCAGTTCCCGCTCACCGGGGCCGAGGACTTCTCCTTCGTGCTCGATGAGGTCCCCGGCGCGTTCGTCATGCTCGGTGCCTGCCCGCCCGGGCAGGACCCGGAGACCGCGCCGAGCAACCACTCCGCGGTCGCGGTGTTCGACGACGCGGCGCTCGCCGACGGCACCGCGCTCTACGCCGAACTGGCGCTGCGCCGCCTCGCCCAGGGCCAAGCCACCTAGGAGCGGCGGCGGTTGAGCCGCCAGAAGCAGTAGCAGGCCAGGGCCAGGGCGAGGGCCAGGAACATCCCGGTCTCGGACCACTGCAGGGGCCAGTAGTGGCTGGCGGGCTGGTAGCTTTCGGCGACCCGGATCCCGTGGCTGGCCACGCAGTTGTTCACCGCGGCTGTGTCTGGACCCGACGTGTTACCTCGGTGCGAGCCCAAGGTGTTCGATACCACCTGCTCGCAGGCCGCGGGTATGGTGCTGACCCGCTGTCCGGCAGCGTTGACGCCTTCGCTGGAGATGATCCAGGCGCCGGGCTGGCCGGGGACGACGTGGGCGGTGACCGTCAGCCTGGGGGTGGCTTTGAGGCTGACGTTCGCTCCTGCGGCCGCGATCGTGGTGGTCGTCTGGCTGGTCGGGAAGAGGTTCGGGCGGATCCACAGCGGGGTGATGAACTGGACGGCGGCGAAGATGGCCAACGTGATGGCCATGGCGGGGATCGGGCGCCGGGCCAGCAGGCCGGTGGTGACGCCGAGCGCGAAGGCGAACGCGGCGTAGCCGAGCGGGGTGATGCCGTGGGTGGGGAAGACGAACCAGCCGAACCGGCCCTCGCTGAATATCGAAGAGCCGCCGCCGAGCCCGACGGCCTTGCCGATGGGGGCCGCCCACCAGGCCTGGATAAGGCTGAACGCCTCGGTCACGGCCATGGCGGCCGCCCCGGTCAGCGCGAGCTTGACCGTCAGCCACCGGGTCCGGGTGATGCTCTGGTTCCAGGTCAGCCGGAAGGTCCCGGCCTCCAGCTCGCGGGCGATCAGCGGGGCGCCCCAGAAGACGCCGGTGATCGCGGGTGCGATGAGGATGATCAGGACGCCGACGAAATACACAATCGCGTAGGCACTGCCGGGGATGAGGAAGCCCCCTCCCCCGGAGGCCAGCTGATCAAGGAACTGGCTGGCCAGCCCGGCGCAGGCAGCGCCGTGGCAGGTGAGGAGCCCGCTGCTGTTGTACATGCCGGACAGGTCCGATTCGGTGGCGGCCAGCAGGATCGCGAACACGGCCAGCGCCGCGGCCGCGGTGATGGCCTGGGCTCGGAACTGGCGCCAGGTCAGCCAGATCATTTCCGCACCTCCAGGTGGCGGTGGTTGCTGCGGGGAGCGGCTCCGGCAGCCTGCTTCATGTAGGCGAGCACCAGGTCTTCCAGGCCCACCTCGGAGACCGTCCAGGCCGGGTCGAGGACCGGCCCGCTGGTGCGGACCAGCAGCGTGGTCTGCACGTCGGTGTGGCTGGCGGAGATGACCTGCAGCTGGTCAGGCAAACAGGCTGGGTCGCGGCGCGGGCCGGACAGCAGGTGATGGCTGGCCAGCAGCTCGTCGACCGGCCCGGCGATCCGCACCCGCGAGTCCACCAGCACGATCACGTAGTCGCACGCCCGCTCCAGGTCGCTGATCAGGTGCGAGGACAGCACGACGCTCACCTGCTGCTCAGCGACGGCTTCCATCAGGTCCTGGAGGAACTCCCGCCGCGCCAGGGGGTCGAGGCTGGCCACCGGCTCGTCCAGGATCAGCAGCTCCGGCCGTTTCGCGACGGCCAGGGTGAGCGCGAGCTGGGCGCGCTGCCCGCCAGATAGCGTCCCGGCCTTCTGCTTGAGGTCCAGGCCCAGCCGCCCGACCCGGTCGCGAGCCAGTTCCGCGTCCCACGCCGGGTTGAGGTGCGCGCCCAGCCGCAGGTGGTCGGCGACGGAAAGCCCGGCATAGACCGGCGGGTCCTGAGCCAGGTACCCGACCCGGGCCAGCTGGGCCGGGCCGGCCGCGGGCCGCTCGCCGAGCACCTCGATGGTGCCCGCGGTCGGCGCCAGCATCCCGGTGGCCAGGTCGATCAGCGTCGTCTTCCCGGCCCCGTTCGGACCAACCAGGCCGACGACGTGCCCGGCCGGGATGGACAGCGTGCAGCCGGCCAGCGCCCACTTCTGCCGGTACCGCTTGCCGAGCCCCTCGGTTTCGATGACGGCGGTCACGCTATGTTCTCCTCACTCGCGGACCGGAACGTGCTGGCGAACAGGGCCTCGATGGACTCGTCGTCCAGCCCGGCGCGGCGCGCTTCGGCCAGCCACCGCTGCAACTCGCGGCGCAGCGGCCCGTGCGCGGCCAGCGAGCCGCCTCCCAGCGTCCCGGTCACGAATGTCCCGATCCCGGGCCGGGCCGCCACCAGCCCCTCGTATTCCAGTTCCCGGTAGGCCTTGAGCACCGTGTTCGGGTTGATCGCCAGGCCCGCCACCACGTCCTTGACCTTGGGCAGCTGGTCGCCCCGGTGTAGCAGGCCCAGCCGCAGCGCCTGCCGGACCTGGTGGATCAGCTGCATGTACGGCGCGACGCCGGACCGGCCATCCAGATGGAACTCGATCACCGCGACTCCTTGCAGACCTCTATTTATCTAGGTACCTAGCACTATACGTACATGGCTAGATAGTCTGTCAAGAAATCACACGATGGGGATGCTGGCGCCTACCACAGGCGCGATCGAGGTGCTCGGCGCCCGGCCCGGTTCCGGGTCGGGCGCACCCGCTACAGGCTGGCTACGTCGGCTTGCTTGGCGCGGACGGCCTCGGCGGCGGTGCGCAGGTCGGCCAGCTCGGCTTCGGTCAGGTCGCGCTCGACCACGCGGCGGACGCCGACCGCGCCGATCTCGGCCTCCACGCCCAGGTACACGCCGGAGATGCCGTACTGCCCGTCCACCCACGCGCAGACCGGCAGGACCTCGCCCGTGTCCAGCGCGACCGCGCGCGCCATCCAGGCCGCCGCCGCCGACGGCGCGTAGTACGCCGAGCCGGTCTTGAGCAGCGCGACGATCTCGCCGCCGCCGTTCCTGGTCCGGGTGACGAGCGCCTCGATCTCGTCGGCGGGCAGCAGCCCGGACAGCGGCTGGCCGTCCACCGTGCAGGCCGAGGGCACCGGGACCATCGTGTCGCCGTGCGAGCCCAGCGTCAGCGTCCGGACCGAGCCGACCGGGACGCCGAGCTTCTCGGCCACGAAGTAGCTGAACCTGGCCGTGTCGAGCATGCCCGCCTGCCCCATGACCCGGTGCCTGGGGAACCCGGAGACCTTGGCGGACAGCGCGGTCATCTCGTCCAGCGGGTTCGACACCACGATCAGCACCGCGTCGGGCGCGTACTTGGCGACGTTCTCCACCACGTTCCTGACGATCTTGGCGTTGACCTCGATCAGGTCCATCCGGCTCATCCCGGGCTTACGCGGCAGCCCCGCGGTGACGATGACGATGCCCGAGCCGGCGATCGCCTCGTAGCCCTCGCCGTCGGCGCCCGTGCTCTGGCCGGTCACCTTGGTCTCGAACCCCTCGACCGGGCGCGACTGGTTCAGGTCCAGGGCCAGCCCCTCGGGCCTGCCCTCGATGATGTCGGTGAGCACCACCTCGTCGAAGATGTCGTACTCGGCGAGCCGCTGCGCGGTCGTCGAGCCGTAGAACCCGGCGCCGACGACGGTTACCTTGCCCTCACGTGCCATTGCGCGGAACTCCTTGTCCGTGGGTCCACTGTCCACTCATCCTCGAAGGCGGCGCGGGGGTGAGGCGAGCGGCGTTCGGGATAATGGGTTTTGAATTTTACGAGTTCATCGCCCTGCGCAGGTTAACGTCGAGCGCGCTGAGGAACTCGTTGGTCGTCAGGAACGGGGTGTCCCGCCCCACGAGCAGGGCCAGGTCCTTGGTCATCGCGCCGCCCTCGATCGTGCGGACGCAGACGTCCTCCAGGGTGCGGGCGAACGCGCTCACGTCGGGGGTCCCGTCGAGCTTGCCGCGGTGCTCGAGGCCGCGGGTCCAGGCGAAGATCGACGCGACCGGGTTGGTCGAGGTCGGCAGCCCCTGCTGGTACTGGCGGTAGTGCCGGGTCACGGTGCCGTGTGCGGCCTCCGCCTCGATCGTGCGGCCGTCCGGGGTCATCAGCACGCTAGTCATCAGGCCGAGCGAGCCGTAGCCCTGCGCCACCATATCGGACTCCACGTCGCCGTCGTAGTTCTTGGTGGCCCAGACGAAGCCGCCCTCCCACTTGAGCATCTGGGCGACCATGTCGTCGATCAGCCGGTGCTCGTAGGTGATCCCCGCCGCCTCGAACTCGGCCTTGAACTCCGCCTCGAAGACCTCGGCGAACAGGTCCTTGAACCGGCCGTCGTAGGCCTTCAGGATCGTGTTCTTGGTCGACAGGTAGAGCGGGTACCGCCGGTTGAGCGCGTAGCGCATCGTGGCCCGGGCGAAGTCGCGGATCGAGTCGTCGTAGTTGTACATGGCCATCGCCACGCCGCCACCGTGGAATCGGGCGACCTCGAACTCGATGGGCTGGCCCTCGTGGTCCGGCACGTAGGAGATCGTCACCGTACCCGGGCCCGGCACCACGAAGTCGGTGGCCTTGTACTGATCGCCGTGCGCGTGCCTGCCGATGATGATCGGCTTGGTCCAGCTCGGCACCAGGCGGGGGATGCTGGAGATCACGATCGGCTCGCGGAAGATGACCCCGCCCAGGATGTTGCGGATCGTGCCGTTCGGCGAGCGCCACATCTTCTTGAGGCCGAACTCGGCCACCCGGGCCTCGTCCGGCGTGATCGTCGCGCACTTCACCCCGACGCCGTGGCGCTGGATGGCGTGCGCCGCGTCGACCGTCACCTGGTCATCGGTGGCGTCGCGGTGCTGGACGGACAGGTCGTAATAGTCCAGCTCGATGTCCAGGTAGGGCAGGATCAGCTGGTCCTTGATGTCCTGCCAGATGATCCGCGTCATCTCGTCCCCGTCGAGGTCCACGACGGGGTTCGCTACCTTGATCTTGGCCATGGCTCCGTAGTTCCCTTCATCGGCACCCGCTCGGGGCGGGACGCGTGGCGATCGTGGCCGGCCTTGTTTTTGGCTGGCCTTGTTTTGGCTTCATGTCGGCTTCACGGCAGGGCCAGCCCGAGGGCGAGCACCCCGGCGCCGAGCACCGTGAACGCCACCACGTCGGAGGCCTTCCACCGCGAGGACAGCAGGTCGGCGTAGCGCGACGGGAGCAGCAGCCGGGCCACCGCGGCCGCGAGCAGGGCGCCTCCCACCACGCTCGTGCCCAGTCCCGCGTACTTCGATCCCTGCCAGGTGACGAACAGCCCGACGGCGACCCCGGCGAGCACGATCAGGTAGGGCAGCCAGCTCGCGGGCCCCTTCGCGGGGGTTTCCGGATCGCCGGCGGAGTCCCTGGTGTTCTTGGCGGCCCTGGGGTTCCTGGGGTTCCTGGGGTTCCTGACACGGGCGCGGTGGCCGGGCGGCGTACCGGGGCGCCGGGGGAAGCCCTGGTGGTGGACGGGTGGCGGCGCGCCCGCCAGTCCGCCTTCAGAGCCAGCATTCGCCGGCCTATTCGCCATGCACGTGCCTCCCGGCTGTCCGCTCGGAAGTTTACCGGGGCCGGGCGCTGCCCGGAGCGACGGAGGGCACGGACGGCGCTACCTCAATTACGGGCCCAATTAAGGGTCAGAAGGTTGACAAAAGATGACACGCAAGGTGACCGGATGGTGAGATATCCGTATCGGTTCCGATAGCCAGGAGGCTCCTTGTGGATACACCGTTCCTCCGCATCGAGGACAGCGGCGAGGTGGTCTCGCTGCGCGGAGAAGTGACGACCGTCGGCCGCGGCCGGGGCGTCGACATCCGCCTCGAGGATCCGAGCGTCTCGCGGCTGCACGCCGAGCTCGTCCGCCGCGGCCCCTACGTGTACGTGGTCGACCTGGGTTTATCACGCAACGGGACCCGCGTGAACGGGCGGCCCGTCGCCCGTAGGGTCCTGGACGACGGCGACGTCCTGAGCTTCGGCGCCGCCCGGTGCCGGGTCGGGGGGCTGGCGCGGGAGGACCTTGGCGCCGAGGCCGAGCTGCGCCGCCCGGCCGCCCCCGAGCTCACCCGCCGCGAGCTCGACGTGCTCAACTCGCTGTGTCAGCCTGCCCTGTCGGACGAGGCGTTCGCCCTGCCCGCCACCGCCCACCAGATTGCCGTGGACCTGGTGGTGACCGAGGCGGCGGTCAAGCAGCACCTGCTGCGGCTCTACCAGAAGTTCCGGATTCCCGAGGGCCCCAACCGGCGGACCAGGCTGGCCAACGAGGTCGTCGCGCTCGGGCTGGTCCGCCCGATGCCCCCGGCGTCGGGCTCGGGGTCGGGGCCGGGTTCGGCTTCGGCCCCGGGCGACTCCGGCGACCCGTTAGCCGTGACCGTGCTTGAGCAGCCAGTGCGTCGCGGACGAGAACAGCCCGTGTAGCGCCGGCAGGTGCGGGGTGGCCAGCGGCCAGTAGTCCGGGGCCTGCGACGCCGCCAGCAGCGCGATCGCGACGGCCAGGCCCCAGGCCGCCACGGCGATGACGACCGAGGACAGCGTTCCGCGGGAAACGGCCGCCGCCATCCGGTTGAGCTGCCTGCGCGGCCGGCCGGAGCCGGGGCCGACGGCGTACCAGGCGACCATCGCCCCCGCCGCGTACGCGCCCGCGCGCGGCAGGGTCAGGTGGTGGTGCGTGAGGAGGATCGCGGCGGCGTAGACGGCCACGCCCGCGGCGAAGGCGAGGGGCGCCATAAGGAGTTCGGTCAGCAGGGCTCTGGCCACGGTCCACGGGGCGGTGGCTATCACGACCAGCGGGTCGATGGCCCGGGGACCGCGGACCGACCGGCGCACCGCCAGCGCGCTCTGGGCCCGGTCGGCCGCCCGGAGCAGGGTGATCCCGGCCAGCGCGACGATCAAGCCGGCCACGGGCAGCAGGACCGCCAGCGCCACCCCGGCGATCAGGACGGCCAGGCCCGCCAGCATGGGGCTGCCACGGCCGGTGGCGCGCAGCGGGTCGCCGGGGAACGGGCCGGGCTGGGCGCCTGCGGGGCCCGCGGCCCAGGCCTTGGGCTTGGGCTTGGGCTTGGCGGGCGGACGGCGGGGCTGGGATCCGGGCGGACGGAGCCCACCCGGGCGGGACGGCGGAGCCGTTGGCGCCGCTGGCCGGGGCCGGGGCCTGGGCCGGGGCTTGGGTCGACGGACGGGGCGCGGGCCTCGCCGGGGCGTACGCGACCGGGGGCAGCAGGTCGGCGACGTCCCTGGCCGCCTGCCTGGGTGCCGGGTACGGGCGCACGGGCACCGGTGCGGGCCCGTGGGCGATGGCGGCAGGCGGGGCCGCCGGGGCGGCGATGACCGGGCCGGGCGGGAGCATGGTGTGCGTCGGGGGGAAGGCGGCGGCGGGCGCCCTGGTGAAGTCCAGGTTGCCCGACTGTGCGCTCAGCCAGGTGGCCGCGGGCCGGCGGGCCGGGTCCTTGTCCAGCGCCGCGGACACCAGCGGGAGCAGGGCCGCGGGGACGCCATCGAGGTCCGGCTGCCCGGAGACGATGCGGAAGAAGATCTGCTCGTAGGATTCGCCCGGGTACGGCGTGCGCCCGGTGGCCGCGAACGCCATCGTCGCGCCCCAGGAGTGCACGTCCGAGGCGGGGCTGCTCGGCCGTCCCTCGATGACCTCGGGGGCCAGGTACCCCGGGGTCCCCATGACCAGGCCGGTCTGGGTCAGCCGGGTGGCGTCACCGGCCTGGGCGATGCCGAAGTCGATCACCACGGGCCGGTCCTCGGCCAGCATCACGTTGCCCGGCTTGAGGTCGCGGTGGACCACGCCCGCCGCGTGGATCGCCGCCAGCGCCTCCGCCGTCCCGTAGGCCAGCCTGCGCAGGCCCTGGCTGGACAGCCGCCCGCGCTCGCGCACCATCTGGTCCAGCGTCGGCCCGGCCACGTACCGCGTGACGATATAGGGGAACTCCCCGGTCAAGTCGGCGTCGAGCACCTCGGCCACGAACGGGCTGCGGACCCGGCGCATGGTGTCGACCTCGCGGGCCAGGCGGCGGCGGGCGTTGGTGTCATCGGCGCCCAGCACCTTGTCGGCGGCCAGGACCTTGATGGCGACCTGCTGGCCCTCCGGATCCAGGGCAAGGTGCACGACCCCCATGCCGCCTTCCCCTAGGCGGTCCTGAAGGCGATACGGGCCGAGACTCGCCGGGAGTCGTTCCGTCGCAGGCATCGCGGAATCCAGGGTACGAAACCGATGCAACCTTGGGGACACGGCTTCGGCCCCAATAGAATCACGGCATCGCTACCTGTGGGGCTAACCGATGACTGAACATGATGATGCGCTCTCGCTGGACATGGTCACCGCCGCGCTGCGCGCCGACAGCACGGACGTGGCCATCTACGCCCGCGTCCTGACCCAATCGCTGGGCGAGGCGCTGCCGAGCGAGTTCGTCACGGTGGACCGGGAGCGGTCCGTGTCCGACCGGATGAAGGGGCGTCCCGGGGAGATCTCCAGGATCGCGGTGAAGTTCGGCGACCAGCAGATGACGCTGTCGGTCAAGAACGGCCGGGCGGTCGCGGAGATCTGCCGTGCGGTGCGCGGCGTGGTGCTGTCCAGGGACACGGTGCCCATCCACGAGTGGGCCGCCGCGCTGGCCAGCGCGCTGGTCACCTACGCGGAGCAGAACGCGCAGGCCGCCCAGGCGCTGCGCAAGCTCGTCGCGGGCAGCTAGCTGCTCGCGGGGACCGAGACCGGGGGCGGGATGAGTACTGAGCTTGAGCTGGTCAGCTGGCGGCGGATGGTCAGTGAGCTGTACGCCGCGGTGCGTGCCGAGGACGATCCGCAGCTCGCGCACAAGCTGTGGCGGGGCGGCCGCGACGAGCTGTTCCGGACCCATCCGCAGAGCCCGCTGCCGCCCGGCGACCCGCTGCGGGCCACGGGGCTGCCGTACTGGCCCTACGACCCCACGCTGCGCTGGGAGCTGCCGCTGCTCCCCGCGGAGCGGGAGGAGTCCCGGGCCGTCCCGAGCAGCGACGGCACGATCCCCCTGGTTCTCGCCGGCAGCGTGCGGCTGCCCGCGCCGCTGGACGTGGTGATCGACGTGTGGTGGCTGCACCAGTACGGCGGCGGGCTGTTCCTGCCGCTGCGCGACGGGACCGCGGGCACGTCCAGCTACGGCGGCGGCAGGTACGCGCTCGACACGGCCAAGGGCGCCGACCTGGGCGGCGACGCCGACTCGGTCGTCGTGGACCTGAACTTCCTCTACCACCCGTCGTGCCGGTACAACCACGCGTGGCAGTGCCCGCTGGCCCCGGCGGGGAACACCATCAGCGCCCCGGTCACGGCCGGCGAGCAGATGTGATCCGGCCGTGCTTACGCCGGGCCGGGCTCAGCGGGACGTATCCGCCTGATCCGGGTCCGCCACCTCGTAGTGGCGGACGGTCAGGTCGCGCTCGATCAGGAACTGATCGTCGTCCGGGTAGAAGACGGCCTGTTCGATGTCGTGGCCGGCGAAGCCCTCAATCGCGGCCCGGGACTCCCAGAAGCTCAGGGTGACGAACTCGGCGCGCTCGCCTTCCACGCTCCGGAGCAGCCAGGCTCCGCGGTTACCGGGCGTGCGCTGATAGCCCTCGATACCGGTCCGCTGGACGTACGCCGCGTAGGCGTCCGCGTCCTGCGCCCGGACCACTCCGCGCCAGATTCTCGCGATCATCCCCCGATACTCGCACGGTTACGAGCGGGAGGCCGCCCTCGCCTCCGGCTGGTGCTGCTCGCTGACGGTCAGCTCGACGCGATCGTTGTAGAAGCACATCAGGCCGGCGATCTGCTCGGCGGCCGGGATCGGCGTCTCGTAGCTCCAGACCAGGTTCTGGTAGGTTTCGCCGCCGACCTGGGCCGACCAGTACGACGCCTGGCCCTTGTACGGGCAGGTGGTCTGCTGCGCCGTGGGCTGCAGCAGGTCGGTGCGCACGTCCTCGCGGGGAATGTAGTAGCGGGCCGGGAGGCCGGTCTCGTCGAGGCGCAGCGCGCGGTCCGAGGAGGCCAGCTGCTGGCCGCCGACGCTGACCTCGATGTGGCGCTCGGCCGGAGTGATCGTGATGGTGTGCCCTGATGCCATGCTTGCCACAACCACCCGGTCGCCCGGGTGATTCCAGCGGCCGACCGGCGGCGGCTCCGCAGAATCGCCTCGCGCAATTGCGTGGAACGTCTCCGCGGAGACGCGGTGCCCCGCGGACGGCTGGCGGAGGTCGGCGAAGGCCAGGTCGGCGCCCCAAAAGATCTTGGAAGATCCGGGTTTCCGGGAGGATTTGGTGCACTCCAGTCCCCCGGATCCTCCCGGAAGCCCGAATCCTCCCGGATAATCGAGACTCAAGCTACTGGTGAGCGAATACGGAGCTGGTGAGGTCGCCGTGACGTGCGGGACAACACCGCGGTGCCGCCAGCGGCCGGAGACGCCTAGCGGCCGGTGAACGTGGCCTTTCCCGGGCCCTTCTCGAGGAAGCTGCGCATGCCGACGCGCTGGTCCTCGGTAGCGAACAGGGCGGCGAACTGGACCCGCTCGAGCTCCAGGCCGGTGGCCAGGTCCGTGCCCAGGCCGAAGTCGATGGCCTGCTTGGCCGCGCGCAGCGCGAGGGCGGGGCCGGCCGCGTACCGCCGCGCCATCGAAAGCGCCGCCTCGTACACCGCATCGTCCGGCGCGACCAGGTCCACCAGGCCGATGGCGTGCGCCTCGGCCGCCCGGACCGTCCGGCCGGTGAAGATGAGGTCCTTGGCGCGCGCCGGGCCGATCAGGCGGGGCAGCCGCTGCGTGCCGCCCGCCCCTGGGATGACGCCGAGCAGGATCTCCGGCTGGCCGAGCCTGGCGCTCTCGCCCGCGACACGGAAGTCCGCGGCCAGGGCCAGCTCCAGCCCGCCGCCCAGGGCGTACCCGGTGATCGCGGCGATCACCGGCTGGCCCAGGCCGGCGATCAGCCCCATCGCGGCCTGCAGCCGCGCCGAGCGCAGCGCCATCTCGGCGTAGCCCGCATCGGCCATGGCCCCGATGTCGGCCCCGGCGGCGAACGCTTTCTCCCCGCCGTACAGGATCACCGCGCGGATCTCGTCCGAATCCGCGGCCGCGCGAGCGGCGTCCGCGAGCTCGCTGGTCAGCTGGTCGTTCATCGCGTTGACCGGCGGCCGATCCAGCCGGATCGTGCCGATGCCGTCCGCCACCTCGAGCCGCACGAACTCACCCATGGCCATCCCCTCCGTCACTCAGCAAAGGCTCAGACAGGCTTAGCGCAGGTCGCCGTTGACCAGCCCGGCCGGCGCCTGCGGGAAGGTGACCAGGCCCATCTCGGCCCGGCTGTCGAGCAGCCGGTGCCGCGGCAGAACCCGCACCGTGTAGCCGAACGGCCCGGGCCGGTCGAGCGGGACCTCACCGGAGTATCGCTCGAGGCCGGTGGCCTCGGAGGCGCCCTCGGCCGACAGCGGGGCGTAGGCGGGCGCGGCGATGTCGCCGTCCTCGTCGGGTCGCCCGTACACCACCTCAACGGAGACGTCATCCGGGCTAAGCGAACCCAGCGCCACCGACACCCGCACCGCGAGGACCGAACCGAGGAACTGCCCCGCGGCCTCGGATTCCACGTGCTCGATCCGGACCTGGGGCCACGCCGCCTGCACGCGCTGCTTCCAGGCCGCGAGCTCCCGCGCGGGCTCGAACCCCTCGCCCGCTAGCGCCCGTGAGGAGGCCGCGGCCGGCACGTAGAGCTCCGTGGTGTACTCCCGGACCATCCGCTCGGCCTGGACCTTGGGCCCGAGCGAGCGGAGCGTGTGCCTGATCCGCTCCACCCACCCCAGCGGAACCCCGTCCGCATCCCGGTCGTAGAACAGCGGCGCCACCGACTTGGCCAGCAGTTCGTACAGGGCCTGGGCCTCGAGCTCGTCCCGCCGCCCGGCGTCAGTCACGCCGTCGGCCGACGGGATCTCCCACCCGTTCCCGCCGTCGTACCACTCGTCCCACCAGCCGTCACGGACGGACAGGTTGAGCGCGCCGTTCAGCGCCGCCTTCATGCCCGACGTGCCGCAGGCCTCCAGCGGGCGCAGCGGGTTGTTCAGCCAGACGTCGCACCCCTGGACGAGCGTGTGCGCCATCGCCATGTCGTAGTCGGGCAGGAACACGATCCGGCGCCGGACGTCCGGGGTATCGGTGAACTGGACCATCTGCTGGATCAGCGCCTTGCCCCCGTCGTCGGCGGGGTGCGCCTTGCCCGCGACGATGATCTGCACCGGCTGCGCGGGGTCGTTCAGCAGCGCCGCGAGCTCGGCGGGGTTGTTCAGCATGAGCGTGAGCCGCTTGTACGACGGCACCCGGCGCGCGAACCCGATGGTCAGCACGTGGTCGTCCAGCACGTCGTCGATCCAGGTCAGCTCGGCCCCGGACGCGCCGCGCTGGCGCCAGGAGGCGAGCAGCCGCCGCCGGGTCTGCGCCACCAGCCTGGCCCGCAGCACGTGCCTGGCCTCCCAGAGCTCCGTGGCCGGGGCGGCCGCGGCCCGCTCCCAGTCCCAGCCGCTGGCGTCGCCCGGCGAGGTCCCGGTCAGGAACAAGACCTCCGGGGCCACCCAGGTCGGGGTGTGCACGCCGTTGGTGACCGAGCCGATCGGCACCTCGCTGGTGTCGAACCCCGGCCAGAGCCCCGCGAACATCTTCCTGCTCACCTCGCCGTGCAGGAGCGAGACGCCGTTGACCCGCTGGGCCAGGCGCATGCCCATGACGGCCATGTTGAACATGTCGGGGTCGCCGCCCGGGTAGGTCTCCGCGCCGAGCGCGAGCACCGCCTCGATCGGCAGCAGCGGGTCGTCGTCGAAGTGCGCCCGGACCAGGTCGCGCTCGAACCTGTCGATGCCCGCGGCGACCGGGGTGTGCGTGGTGAACACCGTCCCGGCCCGGCTGACCTCCAGGGCCTCGGCGAAGCTCAGGCCCTGCCCGGAGTACTCGCGGATCCGCTCCAGGCCAAGGAACCCGGCGTGCCCCTCGTTGGTGTGGAACACCTCGGGCGCCGGGTGCCCGCGCAGCGCGCAGAACGCCCGGACCGCGCGGACCCCGCCCACGCCGAGGAGCAGTTCCTGGCGCAGCCGGTGCTCGCTGCCGCCGCCGTAGAGCCGGTCGGTGACCTCGTGCATGCCCGGCTCGTTCTCCTCCACGTACGAATCGAGCAGCAGCAGCGGGATTCGCCCGACCCGCGCGACCCAGACCTGGGCGTCCAGCTGGCGGCCTGCGGGCAGGCCGACCGCGACGCGGACCGCGCACCCCTCCTCGTCGCGCAGCAACTCGAGCGGCAGCCCGTTCGGGTCGTCGCCCGGGTAGCGCTCGGCCTGCCAGCCGTCGGCGGACAGCGACTGGGTGAAGTACCCGTGCCGGTACAGCAGCCCGACTCCGATCAGCGGGACGCCGAGGTCGCTGGCCGACTTCAGGTGATCGCCGGCCAGGATGCCCAGGCCGCCCGAGTACTGCGGCAGCGCGGCGGTGATCCCGTACTCCGGGGAGAAGTACGCCACCGCCGCGGGGCCGATCTCGGTCAGTCCGGCGCCGGAGTACCAGCGCGGATCCGACATGTACCGGTTCAGGTCCTGCTCCGCCTCGTGCAGCGCGCCGAGGAACCCCGCATCGACCGCGAGGGCCGAGATCCGGGCGGGCGGCAGCGCGCTGAGCATCGCGGTCGGGTCGCCGCCCGACGCCGCCCAGGCGGCCGGGTCGATCGACGCGAACAGGTCGGCGGTCGGCGCGTGCCAGGACCAGCGCAGGTTCAGCATCAGGCCCTGCAGCGGGGCCAGCGGCTCGGGAAGGGTAATCCGGACGGTAAACCGGCGAATCGCTCTCACGGGCCGACCCTAACGGGTCCGCGCCGCTGGAACGAACGATCCCGGCTAACCGGACCGTTAATCTGGGCAGTACCAGCGAGAAAAGAAAATCAATTTTGCCCGAACGACCCTTGGTGACTCCCCCGCGTCACCCACTCGTGACCGAAACCGGCCCGCTGCGCTTTACCTGCCCCGCGCTGGCATCATCCGCACCGTCCTCGGTAGCGTAATTGGCGTGATGGGACGAATCCCGATCCTTGACATCGAGCCGGTAATCGAGGAGGGCCGCCGCCCGGCGAAGGCGGTGGCCGGGGAGACCTTTCAGGTCAGCGCCACCGTGTTCCGCGAGGGGCACGGCGTCATCGGCACCGGGGTGGTGCTCCGCGACCCCGGGCGCACCCTGGGCCCCGTCACGCCGATGCGGGAGCTCGCGCCGGGCACCGACCGGTACGGCGCGGACGTGACCGTGACCAGCGAGGGGCTGTGGCGCTTCCACGTCGAGGCGTGGGCCGACCCGATCGCCAGCTGGCACCACGACGCCGCGATCAAGATCCCGGCCGGCCAGGACGTGGAACTGGTGCTCACCGAGGGCGCGCTGCTGTTCGAGCGGGCCGTGCGGCGGATACCGCAGCCGCTGGGCGCGAGCCGCAACGCGGCGGCCCGGGCCGCGATGCGGGCGCTGATCGCGATGATGCGCGACCCCGGGCTGTCCCCCGCGGAACGGCTCGCGGCGGCCGAGCACCCGGCCGTCACCGCCGTCCTGGCCGCCTGGCCGCTCCGCGACCTGCTCACCAGGTCACCCTCGCTGACCGTGCAGGTAGACCGGGAGCGCGCGCTGTACGGGTCGTGGTACGAGTTCTTCCCGCGGTCCGAGGGGGTCAAGTTCGACCCGGCGGGCCGGCGGCCGCCGGTCTCCGGCACGCTGCGCACCGCGGCCAAGCGGCTCGACGCGATCGCGGCGATGGGCTTCGATGTGGTCTACCTGCCGCCAGTGCACCCGATCGGCTTCACGTTCCGTAAGGGCCGCAACAACACGCTGAACCCGCAGCCGGGTGACCCGGGCTCGCCGTGGGCGATCGGGTCCCCGGAGGGCGGGCACGACACCATCCACCCGGACCTGGGCACGATGGCGGACTTCGACGCGTTCGTCGAGCGCACCCGCGAGCTGGGCATGGAGGTCGCGCTCGACCTGGCGCTCCAGGCCTCGCCGGACCACCCCTGGGTCATCAAGCACCCGGAGTGGTTCACCACCCGGGCGGACGGCTCGATCGCGTACGCGGAGAACCCGCCGAAGAAGTACCAGGACATCTACCCGCTGAACTTCGACAACGACCCGGAGGGGATCTACGCCGAGGTGCTGCGGATCGTCCGGCTGTGGATGGAGCACGGGGTCCGGATCTTCCGCGTGGACAACCCGCACACCAAGCCGCTGCGGTTCTGGGAGCGGCTGCTCGCCGAGATCGCCGTCAGCGACCCCGACGTGCTGTTCCTGGCCGAGGCGTTCACCCGCCCGGCCATGATGCGGACCCTGGCGAAGATCGGGTTCCACCAGTCCTACACGTACTTCACCTGGCGGAACACCGTCGAGGACCTGACCGAGTACATGCGGGAGCTGACGGGGCCGGCCGCCTCCTACATGCGGCCCAACTTCTTCGCCAACACCCCGGACATCCTGCACGAGTACCTGCAGCACGGCGGGGTCCCCGCGTTCAAGATCCGGGCCGTGCTCGCGGCCACGCTCTCCCCCACGTGGGGCATCTACTCCGGGTACGAGCTGTGCGAGAACGTCCCGGTGCGCCCCGGCAGCGAGGAGTACATGGACTCGGAGAAGTACCAGTACAAGCCCCGCGACTGGGACCGGGCCGCCCGGGAGGGCATCGGCATCTCGGACTACATCACCGAATTGAACCGGATCAGGAGATCCCACCTAGCGCTGCACAGGCTACGAAATCTGCGCTTCCACGCCGTTGACCAGCCAGAACTTATGTGCTACTCGAAGCGAGCCTCCAGTAGGATCCAGGCAGGCCCGCACAGCTACGGGGAACGGGTGGACGACATCGTGATCGTGGTCGTCAACCTGAACCCGTACCGGGCCAGGGAGGCGACGGTCTGGCTGGATCTGCCCGCCCTCGGGGTGGACGGCCCGTTCGTCGTGACCGATGAGCTGTCCGGAGAGTCGTACTGGTGGGGGCGGGCCAACTACGTCCGCCTGGACCCGGCGACCCGGCCCGCTCACATCTTCACCGTCACATCAGGCGTGTAACAGCGCCCCGACAGGAACGACCCGGGAGATCACGCAGTGTCAGAGCATCACGAGGCGATAACCGACTCGTTCTCGTTCGACCAGCCACGGGACCCCGAGTGGTACCGGCGCGCGGTGTTCTACGAAGTACTCATCCGCGGGTTCCAGGACTCCACCGGGGACGGCACCGGCGACCTGCGCGGGCTGATCTCCCGGCTGGATTACCTGGAATGGCTCGGCATCGACTGCATCTGGCTGCTGCCGATCTACCCCTCGCCGCTGCGCGACGGCGGGTACGACATCGCCGACTTCATGGCCGTCCTGCCCGAGTACGGGAACATCGGCGACTTCGTGGCCCTGGTCGACGAGGCGCACAAGCGCGGCATCCGGGTCATCGCCGACCTGGTCATGAACCACACCAGCGACCAGCACCCGTGGTTCCAGGCGTCCCGCAGTGACCCCGACGGGCCGTACGGCGACTTCTACGTCTGGTCCGACACCGACGACAAGTACACCGGGGCCCGGATCATCTTCGTCGACACCGAGCAGTCCAACTGGACCTTCGACCCGGTCCGCGGGCAGTACTACTGGCACAGGTTCTTCTCGCACCAGCCCGACCTCAACTTCGAGAACCCCCGGGTCCAGGACGCCATGATCGAAGTGCTGCGGTTCTGGCTCGACCTCGGGATCGACGGCTTCCGGCTGGACGCGGTGCCCTACCTGTACGAGCGGGAGGGCACCAACTGCGAGAACCTCAAGGAGACGCACGAGTACCTCAAGCGGGTCAGGTCCGAGATCGACAAGCTCTACCCGGACCGGGTCCTGCTCGCCGAGGCGAACCAGTGGCCCGCCGACGTGATCGAGTACTTCGGCGACCCCTCGGTCGGCGGGGACGAGTGCCACATGGCGTTCCACTTCCCGCTCATGCCGCGCATCTTCATGGCCGTGCGCCGGGAGCAGCGCTACCCGATCTCGGAGATCCTGGCCCAGACTCCGCCCATCCCTTCCGGCTGCCAGTGGGGCATCTTCCTGCGCAACCACGACGAGCTGACGCTCGAGATGGTCACCGACGACGAGCGCGACTACATGTACGCCGAGTACGCCAAGGACCCCCGGATGAAGGCGAACATCGGGATCAGGCGCCGGCTGGCCCCGCTGCTGGACGGGGACAGGAACCAGCTCGAGCTGTTCACCGCCCTGCTGCTGTCGCTGCCCGGTTCGCCCGTGCTCTACTACGGCGACGAGATCGGCATGGGGGACAACATCTGGCTCGGGGACCGGGACGGCGTCCGGACCCCGATGCAGTGGACGCCCGACCGCAACGGCGGGTTCTCGGCGACCGACCCGCAGCGGCTGTACCTGCCGCCCGTCATGGACGCGCTCTACGGCTACCAGGCGCTCAACGTCGAGGCCCAGCAGCGCAACCCCGCCTCGCTGCTGCAGTGGACCAGGCGGATGATCGAGATCCGCAAGCGGCACCCGGTCTTCGGGCTCGGCACGTACGAGGAGCTGACCTCCTCCAACCCCAGCGTGCTGGCCTTCGTCCGGCTCCCGGCCACCTCGCCCGACGCCAGCGACGACGGCTCGGACCGCATCTTGTGCGTCAACAACCTGTCCAGGTTCCCGCAGCCGGTCGAGCTCGACCTGCGCCGGTTCATGGGCGTCACTCCGGTGGAGTGCATGGGCGGCGTGACCTTCCCCAAGATCGGCGAGCTCAGCTACCTGCTGACGCTGCCGGGGCACGGTTTTTACTGGTTTCAGCTACCTGCCGCCAATAAATGACCGAACGGGGGGTAAGGCAGCCTCATGACGTTTGAGGACGTGCTGACCACCTGGCTCGTAAAGCAGCGCTGGTTCGCCGGCAAGGGGCGGACCGTCCACGACCTGGCGGTCGTGGCCGACACCGAGATCACCGGCGGCGACCCCGGCCTGCGGCACCTGCTGGTCACCGTCTCGCACGGCGCCACCTCCGATTGCTACCAGCTGTTCATCGGGCAGCGCGCGCGGCTCCCGGCCCGGCTGCGGCACGCCAGCATCGGGTCGGACGGAGGCTGGCAGGTCTACGACGCGCTGCACGATCCGGACCTGACCCGGCCGCTGCTCGAGGCGATCGTGGCCGACGAGGCGATCGGCGCGCTGCGGTTCCGCCGGATCAGCGGGGCCGACTTCTCCTGGGCCGCCGGGGCCGGGCTGGACAGCCTGGTGCTGACCGGGGAGCAGAGCAACACCAGCCTGGTGTTCGGCGATTCGGCCATCTTCAAGGCGTTCCGCCGGGTCGCCCCCGGGCCGAACCCGGACCTGGAGGTCGCGACGGCCCTCGCCGAGCTCGGCTCCACCCACGTGGCCGAACCCTTCGGGTGGATCGAGACGAGGATGGACGGCGCCGCGACCATCCTGGCCATCGTGTCCCGGTATCTCCGCGGGGCCTCGGACGGCTGGTCGCTGGCCGCGACCAGCGTGCGCGACCTGTACGCCGCCGCGGGCACCCGTCCGGCCGACGCGGGCGGCGACTTCGCCGGGGAGGCCGAGCGGCTCGGCGTCGCGACCGCGCAGGTCCACGCGGACCTGGCCGCCGCGTTCGGCACCTCGGAGCTGGACCCCGAGGCCATCCGCGACCTGGCCGAGCAGATGTTCCGCCGGCTGGACCTGACCACCGCCGAGGTTCCCGAGCTCGCGCGGTACGCCGACCTGGCCGGCGCGGCCTTCTCCAAGCTGGCCAAGCTGACCGAGCCGGTCCAGGCGCAGCGCGTGCACGGCGACTACCACCTGGGCCAGGTCATGCGGACGCAGACCGGCTGGGTGGTGCTCGACTTCGAGGGCGAGCCCGCCAGCCCGCTGGCCCAGCGGCGGGCCAGGTCCTCGCCGCTGCGCGACGTGGCCGGGATGCTCCGCTCGTTCGACTACGCGGCCAGGCACCAGCTGCTCACGCACCCGGACCGGGCGTGGCTGGCCCCGGTGGCCAGCGACTGGGTCCGGCGCAACTCCGAGGCGTTCTGC
Source organism: uncultured Actinomycetes bacterium (assembly GCA_963795795.1). Taxonomy (GTDB): domain Bacteria; phylum Actinomycetota; class Actinomycetes; order Streptosporangiales; family Streptosporangiaceae; genus Palsa-504. The sequence continues at coordinate 130,146 of CAWCJS010000034.1, forward strand.
GCCGGCTACGCCGCCGCCGGCGGGCCCGACCCGGCCGCGCACGAGGCGCTCCTCCGCGCGCTGCTCCTGGACAAGGCGGTCTACGAGGTCCGCTACGAGGCGCGGAACCGCCCGCACTGGCTCAGCATCCCCCTAGAATCACTGGCCGGGATGTAGTGACTACAGATCGGGCCGCCGACATGACAAATCCCGACATCAGCCTGGGCGAGATCGACCAGATCGCCGCCGGGTACCACCACGACCCGCACTCGGTCCTGGGCGCGCACCCCGTGCCGGACGGCGTCGAGGTCCGGGCCCTGCGCCCGCTCGCGGCGTCGGTGACGCTCGTGCTCGACGACGGCCGCCGGTTCCCCATGGCGCACGTGCACCAGGGCGTGTTCGCCGTCACCATCGGCGACGAGAAGGTGCCGGAGTACCGGATCGCCACCTCGTACACGCCGGGCGGGGCGGACGAGCACCTGTCCGACGACCCGTACCGGTTCATGCCCACCGTCGGCGAGTTCGATCTGCACCTGATCGCGGAAGGACGGCACGAAGAGCTCTGGCGCGTGCTCGGGGCCCACGTCCGCGAGATGGGCGAGACCTCCGGTACGTCCTTCGCGGTCTGGGCGCCGAACGCGCGTGGCGTCCGCGTCGCGGGCGACTTCAACTACTGGGACGGCCGCGGGCACCCGATGCGCTCGCTCGGCGGGTCCGGGGTGTGGGAGCTGTTCGTCCCCGGCGTGACCGACGGCACCCGGTACAAGTACGAGGTGTACGGGCGGGACGCGGTGTGGCGGGAGAAGGCGGACCCGATGGCCAGCGCGACCGAGCACCCGCCCGCCACCGCGTCGGTCGTGTTCACCTCCCGGCACGCCTGGCTCGACGGCGACTGGATGGCGGCGCGCGAGAAGCGCGAGCCAGTGCGCGAGGCGATGAGCGCCTACGAGGTGCACCTGGGCTCCTGGCGGCCGGGCCTGTCCTACCGCGAGCTGGCCGCCCAGCTGGTCGCCTACGTCACCGACCTGGGCTTCACGCACGTGGAGTTCCTGCCCGTGGCCGAGCACCCGTTCGGCGGCTCGTGGGGCTACCAGGTCACCTCCTACTACGCACCCACGTCGCGGTTCGGCTCCCCCGACGACTTCCGCTACCTGGTCGACGCGCTGCACCAGGCCGGCGTCGGCGTGCTGCTCGACTGGGTGCCCGCGCACTTCCCGCGCGACGCGTGGGCGCTCGCCCGGTTCGACGGCACGGCGTTGTACGAGCACCCCGACCCGCGGCGCGGCATGCACCCCGACTGGGGCACGCTCATCTTCGACTACGGGCGCCCCGAGGTGCGGAACTTCCTGGTCGCCAACGCGGTCTTCTGGCTCGAGGAGTTCCACATCGACGGGCTGCGGGTCGACGCGGTGGCGTCCATGCTCTACCTGGACTACTCGCGCAAGGACGGCGAGTGGGCGCCGAACAAGTACGGCGGCCGGGAGAACCTCGAGGCGATCTCGTTCCTGCAGGAGGTCAACGCCACCTGCTACAAGCGCGTCCCCGGCATCGCGATGATCGCCGAGGAGTCGACCTCCTGGCCGGGGGTCACCCGGCCGGTGCACCTGGGCGGGCTGGGGTTCGGCTTCAAGTGGAACATGGGCTGGATGCACGACACGCTCGACTACCTGGCCCACGACCCCATCTACCGCCAGTTCCACCACAACCTGATGACGTTCTCGATGATCTACGCGTACTCGGAGAACTTCATCCTGCCGCTGTCGCACGACGAGGTGGTGCACGGGAAGGGCTCGCTGGTCGGCAAGATGCCCGGCGACGAATGGCGTAAGTTCGCCGGGCTGCGCGCGCTGCTGGCCTACATGTGGGCCCACCCGGGCAAGCAGCTGCTGTTCATGGGATCGGAGTTCGGCCAGGTCAGCGAGTGGTCCGCCGACAACGGGCTCGACTGGTGGGTGCTCGAGTACGGTCCGCACGCCGGCGTGCAGCGGCTGTCCCGCGACCTGAACGCGGTCTACCGCTCGACCCCCGCGCTCTGGGAGCTCGATACCGCACCGGAGGGGTTCAGCTGGATCGACGCCAACGACGCCCAGGGCAACGTGCTGTCGTTCCTGCGCTACTCGGCCCGGTCGGGCGCCGGGGGCGACGAGCCGCCGGGTGTCCTGGCCTGCCTGGCCAACTTCTCCGCGCTGCCGTACCAGCGCTACCGCATCGGCCTGCCCCAGGCGGGCCGCTGGCGCGAGGTCCTCAACACCGACGCGTCCTACTACGGCGGCACCGACACCGGCAACCTGGGCGCCGTCGAGGCCGTCGCCGAACCCTGGCACGGCCGCCCGGCCTCGGCCACCGTCACCCTGCCACCCCTCGGCGTCATCTGGCTCACCCCCGAGCCGGTCACTCCAGAGTTGCTCACCCCCGAGCCTGTCACCCCCGAGCCTGCTCACCCCCGAGCCTGTCACCCCCGAGCCTGTCACCCCCGAGTCGCTCACCCCCGAGCCGGTCACCCCCGAGCCGGTCACCCCCGAGCCAGTCACCCCCGAGCCGGTCACCCCCGAGCCGGTCACCCCCGAGTCGCTCGCCCCCGAGCCGGTCACCCCCGAGCCGGTCACCCCCGAGCCGCTCACCCCCGAGCCGCTCGCCCCCGAGCCACTCGCCCCCGAGCCAGGCGCCCCCGAGTCACTCGCCCCCGAGCCGCTCGCCCCCGAGCCAGGCGCGGCACCGGATTGACGATGCGCGTTGCGGGCGGCCCGCGATAGGCGCTAACGTCCGAGCGTGGCGGCCCGGGCGTCGGGCGCCAGACTCTGGGAGGGGTTTTGATATGAGCGTGCTCATCATCGCGAAATTCACGGGCGATACCGCCAAGTTCGGGCAGGCTCTGGTCGATCGGGCCAGCGAATTCGTGGAGATCGCCGATCGGTCCAGGTCCGCAGGGCGCGATCCATCACCGGTTCGGCGTGGGCGACGGCTTCATCGTGGTCATCGACGAGTGGGAGAGCGCAGATCACTTCGAGCAGTTCTTCTCCGACCCGAACCTGCAGGCCTTCATCGGGTCGGTCGGCGCGGATCCCGGTCCCCCGGAGGTCATCTTCGCCGAGGCGATCAGCTCGCCCGACCAGTTCTGAGGACCGGCCCGCCGAACCGGGCCCTGCGCTAATCCGGTACCCGCCCGGAGCATCATGGAGGGCGGGGGCCGTAGCGGGAGGAAACCATGGAGCCGTTCGACCCGACCAAGCCGAACATCGCCCGCGTCTGGGACTACTGGCTAGGCGGGAAGGATAACTTCGCGGCCGACCGCGAGCTCGCGGAGAAGATGCTGGCGGTGCACCCGGTCTCGGCGCAGATGGCCCGGGAGAACCGGCAGTTCCTCCGGCGGGCCGTCAGCTACGTGGCGGCGCGCGGGATCCGGCAGTTTATCGATGTGGGCGCCGGCCTGCCGACCGCGGTGAACACGCACGACATCGCCCGGCAGGCCGACCCGCAAGCCCGGGTGGCGTACGTCGACAACGACCCGATCGTGATCTCGCACGCCCGCAACCTGCTGGCCAGGAGCGCGGGGGTGATCGCGGTGCCCGGCGACATGCGCCACCCCGGAGCCATCCTGGCTGACGCCGGGCTGACGGAACTGATCGACCTGGCCGAGCCCGCCTGCGTGATCATGTCCGCCGTGCTGCACTTCGCCGACGCCGGGACCGCCCGCGACGTGGCCGCCGCCTTTGCCCGGGCGATCGTCCCCGGCAGCTACCTGATCATCTCCGTCGGTTCCGGCAACCCGTCCGAGGGGGAGAACTTCACCTCGGCGTACACCGCCGCCCGGGTCTACATCCACTCGCCGGCCGAGGTCCTGAGCTTCTTCGGCAACCTCGAGCTCGTGCCGCCAGGCGTGGTCTCGGTGCTGGGCTGGTACGGCGACGACCCGGCCCTGGGCGCGGAGCCGCGCACGTCGACCTTCCTGTGCGGCGTAGCCCGCAAGCCGTAGCACGGGTGCTCACCCCGGCCGCGGCGGCCGGGTCAGGCGCCTCAGCCGTCGGAGCGGATGTCGTCGTCGTCTTCCTCGACGACGTGCATGGCGGCTTCCTCGGCGGTGGCCCCGCCGCCGTCGATGCCCTCGTCGCGGGCCAGCAGGTCGGTCACCCTGACCGGGTGGGAACCCTCGTCCGGGGCCACCAGGCGCCCGGCCCGCGGGTCGGGGCCGTCGTCGAGCAGGAGGCCGTCCACGTCCTCGTCCCCGGCGTCCTCGTCGCCCTCGATGTCCTCCAGGTCCTCGTCGTCGACGTCGAACGCCTGGTCGGGCTCCTCCTCGGCCAGGAGTTCGTCCAGGGACTCGCGGTCGTCCCCATCGCCGCGCCTGATCGCGCCGGTCCACCGCTCCGGCGGGACGACCCCGCGGTCCAGCGGGTCGTCGCCCGGAGCGCCGGTGAGCGTGTCCGTGGAGTCCGCGACCTCGTAGTCCTCGAGGTCGGCGGACTCGTGGGGGGTCTCGTCGGGCATCATCAGCTCCTATCGCCAGGCTTTCGCCTATCCGGCCACCGCGGGCCGATGCCCGCCGCAGCTCGATTACGTGCGCGTGGTCCAGTTCAGCGCGCCGCCCAGATTCCGCCGTCGACCGGGATGATGGCGCCGGTGACGTAGGCCGAGCCGCGGCCGGACAGGAAGACCGCCACGCCGGCCATGTCGTCCGGGCGGCCGATGCGGCCGAGCGGGGAGGTGGCGGCGATCTCGTCGCCCAGCGCCTCCAGCGTCGCGGCCATCATCTTGGACTCGAACGGGCCTGGGGCGACCGCGTTGACGGTGATGTGCCGCGGGCCGAGCTCGCGGGCCAGGACGCGGGTGAGCTGGTGCAGGCCAGCCTTGCTGGCCGCGTAGGAGTAGGTCGGGAAATCCGGGACCCGAAGCCCGTCGATGCTGCCCACGTTGATCACCCTAGCCGGGTCGTCGGCGGTCCCCGCCGCCTCCAGCAGCGGCAGGAACGCCCGGGTGAGGTAGAACGGCGCCTTGAGGTTGAGGTCCACGACCTTGTTCCAGCCCACGGCGGGGAAGTCCGCGAGCGGCGCGGCCCAGTTGGTCCCCGCGTTGTTGACCAGGATGTGCACGCCCTCCTCCGACCGGGCGACCTCGGCGGCCAGCCGCTGGCATTCCTCCTCGCTGGCCACGTCGGCGGGCACCGAAATCACGACGCCATACTTGGAGAGCTCCTCAACGGCGGCGAGACCCGTTTCGGGATTGCGTGAGCTGACGTAGACCGACGCGCCCGCCTGCAGCAGGCCGCGCGCGATCATCAGGCCGATCCCGCGGGTCCCGCCAGAGACAACGGCGACCTTGCCGGTGAGATCGAACAGGTCCACGGGCACCCTCCAGTCCGTCAGCTTGGCGTCGGCGCCGGTGCTATCGAGGCATTGTAGGCCCGCCGGGCCTCAGCCGGGCGAGCGGACGTACCCCCGGGCCACGGTCCTCGCCAGGATGCCGAGCGTGGCCCGCAGCGCCGACTCGGGGACCACGGGGAAGATCCCCGCGTCGCGCCACGTCTGGTGGATGGCGGACCAGTCGTAATACGAGGTGACCAGCGTGCCCCCGTCGGCGGGCTCGAGCGTGTACCCGTAGACGTGGCCGATCTGCGGGCGGATCCGGCCGAGGATCGTCCAGGCGATCTCCCGGTCGGGCACCAGCGTGGTGATCGTCACGGTCACGTCGTAACGGCCCAGCGGGTAGTCGTTCAGCGCCTCGCGGTCCATGTGCACCACGAAGGTGTCGCCGGCGGCGGTGACCGGCTCCCCCGTGGCATCCATCAGCATCCCCGAGCTGTCGATCGCCACGTGGCCCTGCGGATCGCACAGCACGCGGAAGATCGCCGCTGCGTCGGCTTCGATCAGCCGCTGGACTTCCAGGCGCTCCACGGTTGTGGGCTCAGCGTCGGTCATGGGCTCAGCGTCGGTCATGGGCTCAGCGTCGGTCATGGGCTCAGCGTCGGTCATGGGCTCATCGTCCCACCGGGCGGGTCCCAGTCCGTCGGCAGCGTCGCCGAGGGGCCGGTCAGCGCGGCGGGGTTCACGCGCCTGACGATCTCGTTCAGCACGATGCGCACGTAGGGCTCACCGACCCACAGGTGCCTGGCGCCGGCCACTCCGATCACCTCGGCCTGGGGTACCCGCGCGAACCGCCGGCGTGCCTCGTCGGGGCGCAGGTAATCGTCCAGCTCGGGGACCAGGACCGTCAGCGGCAGCCCGGAGGCCGCCCAGCGGTCCAGGTCGGCGTCACCAGCCCGGCGCAGCGGCGGCGACAGCAAGATGGCGCCCGCTACGGCGCCGGGATCCTCCAGGCCCCACCTCAGGGCCAGCTCGGTGCCGAACGACCAGCCGAGCAGCCACCGGCGGGGCAGCCCGGCGTCGGCCGCATACCGAATCGCGGCGGCCACGTCGTACCGTTCGTCCTCCCCGAAGCCGAACGTGCCCTCGCTCGTCCCCTGCTCCGAGGTGGTGCCGCGGGTGTTGAAGCGCAGCACGGCCAGCCCGGCCAGGGCCGGGAGCCGGAACGCCGCCTTCTTGAGCAGGTGGCTGTCCATCATGCCGCCGGCCGTGGGCAGCGGGTGCAGGCAGACCAGCGTCGCGACCGGATCGGCGTCGGCGGGCAGCGCCAGCTCGCCGACCAGCGCCAGTCCATCCTGCGTGTGCAGGGTGACCGGGGTGCGCCGCGCCGGGAGCACCGTGGCCGGCCTGATCTCGCTCACTGGTGCACCATCCCTAGGTCGGCAGTTGTAGGGCTCACGCTCTGCCCTCCTATCCCCGCGGCCTGCGACGGAGCCGGTTGGTCCAGCACGCGCGGTGCCAGTGCCTGCGCTCCTCGAGGCCGACGTTGATCCCGTCGGCGGGCCAGGCCACGACGTGCGGCGTGCCCGGCGTGATCTCCTGGTCGCACCCCGGGCACCGGTACGCCTTGGCCGTCCCCGCGCCGGGCACCGGCCGGACCACCCAGTCCCCGTCGGGCCAGGTTTCCACGCGCTCAGGCCCGGGCACGGGCTCCGGGGGGCCTGAGCGCTCACGGCGGAACCGGCGCGGGCTCACGCCTGCCCACCCTATGCTCGAGCGCCCAGTAGAGTTACCCGACGTGCGGCTCGTCATCGCGCGGTGCAGCGTCGACTACGTCGGCAGGCTCACCGCCCACCTCCCGGAGGCCCGGCGCCTGATCCTCGTCAAGGCCGACGGGTCCGTCCAGATCCACTCCGACGGCGGCTCCTACAAGCCGCTGAACTGGATGTCGCCGCCGTGCAAGGTGACCGAGGAACCCGGCCGGTGGTCGGTCACCGGTAAGGGCGGCGAGACGCTGACGATCATGATCAGCGAGGTGCTCAGCGACACGTCGGCCGAGCTGGGCACCGAGCCCGGCCTGGTCAAGGACGGCGTGGAGGCGCACCTGCAGGAACTGCTCGCCGCGCAGCTCGACCTGCTGGGCGACGGCTGGCGCCTGGTCCGCCGCGAGTACCCGACGCCGATCGGCCCGGTCGACATCATGTGCCGGGACAGCGCGGGGCGCAGCGTGGCCATCGAGATCAAGCGCCGGGGCGAGATCGACGGCGTGGAGCAGCTCACCAGATACCTGGACCTGCTGAACCGGGACCCGCTGCTGGCCCCGGTGCACGGCGTGTTCGCCGCCCAGGAGATCAAGCCGCAGGCCCGCGTCCTGGCCACCGACCGCGGCATCCGCTGCGTCACCCTGGACTACGACACCATGCGCGGCGTGGAACCGGACAACACGCTGTTCTGACCGGCCGGTCTTGACTCTCCGGTCACGGGAGACTAAAGGGTCGGGGCATGGCCGCTCTCGGCGCCCGCTTCGGTATCTCGCGCGAGCCGATCCGCGAGCACTACCTGGTTACGGCGTTCGACACTGACGATCAGTCTCGTCACGTGACCGAGGTCGGCTGGCCCGTCTTCCGGACCACGCCCGCCACCGAGCCCAGTGACCAGCACCGTGCGGGCTCAGCACGCCGGCGGCCGCGGCGACGCCGACCGCGAGGGCGGCCGGGATCAGCAGCGCGTCGCGCAGGCCTACGCCCGAGGCGGCCGCGCCGATGGCGACCGGGCCGGTCAGCAGGCCGGAGTACGCCACCGCGGCGATCCGCCCGATGTTCCGCCCGGCGTGGGCCGGGTCCAGCCGGGCCGCCGAGGTGACGACCTGCGGGAAGATCCCGGCCAGGCCGATGCCCAGCAGCGCGAACCCGGCGATCCCCGCGGCCGGGGTGCCGATGAGCAGGCCCGCGGCGAGGCCGAGCCCGGCCACCAGCCCGCTGGCGCGGACCAGCGCCACCGAGCCGAACCTGGCCGCCAGCCGGTCGCCCGCCAGCCGCCCGGCGGCCATCATGACCGAGAACGCGGCGAGCCCCACGGCCGCGACGCCAGCGGACGTGCCGAGGTTGGCGTGGAGGTAGACCGCGCTCCAGTCGCCCGCCGAGCCCTCGCCGAGCTGCCCGGCCAGGGCGAGCAGGCCCAGCACCCAGATGATCGCGGCGATCTGGCCCGCTGAATGCCGCGGCTGATCGCCGGGCCGGACGGCCTCGGCCGGGACGGGCGGCAGGACCACCCACCGCCCGGCGAGCAGGACGAAGACGGCCAGCGGCAGGGCCACGGCGGCGAACGTCGGCAGCGGCCCCAGCGCCAGCGCCGCGAAGATCCCGCCGACCCCGGCCCCGGCTAGGCCGGCGATGCTGTAGCCGGCGTGCAGGGAGGACATGATGGGCCGGCCGTAGGCCACCTCCAGGCGGGCCGCGCAGGTGTTCATCGCCACGTCGAGCAGCCCGGCCACCATCCCGAACCAGGCCAGGGCCACCACCAGGACCGGGAGGTTACGGATCTGCGGACCGACGCCGATCAGGACGAGCGCTGCGGCCACGAGCAGGCCCCCGGTCCGCAGCACGCGCGCCGGGCCGAACCGGTCGACGGTGCGCCCGCTCAGCCTCAGCGTGAGCACGGCGCCGGCGGGCACCGCGAACAGCGCCAGTCCGAGGCCGCCGTCGCTCAGGTGCAGCGCTTCCTTGATGGCCGGCAGCCTGGCGCTCCAGGTCGCCGTGGCGGCGCCGAGCACGAAGAAGTAGCCGAATACGGCGGTCCTGACTCGCCGTAGCTCGCCGGGCGTCACGCGATCACCACGTCCAGGCCCGCCTCGGTCAGCCAGGCGCGGTCAGCGTCCGCCAGTTCGGCGTCGGTGACCAGGATGCTCGCGACGCCCAGCCCGCCGATCCTGGCGAAACCCACCTGGCCGATCTTGGACGAGTCGCACGCCACCACGGTCCGCCGGGCGCTGCGCAGGGCCGCCCGCTTGACCGCCACGTCGTCCAGGCTGAAGTCGGTGAAGCCGTCGTCACAGGACAGGCCGCCGACGGCCATCACGTACGTGTCGAACCGCAGCCCGGCGATGACCCCCTGGGTCACATCCCCCACGAGCATCTGCTCGCCCGGCCGTACCTCGCCGCCGGGCACCAGCAGCCGGATTCCCGGCCGGTCGGCCAGCACCCCGGCGGCCTGCAGGCCCAGGGGGCAGACGAGCAGGTTGGCGCGGTCGCGCAGGGCCCGGGCGACCTCGAACGCCGTCGTGCCCGCGTCGACGATCACCGTCTCGCCGGGCAGGATCAGCTCGGCGGTGCGTACCCCGATCGCCCGCTTGGCCGGCTGGCGTTCGTACGCCCGGGCCGCGTAAGGGACCTCGAAGCTGCGCGAGACGGTCGTCACCGCGCCGCCGTGGTACCGCCGGGCCAGGCCCTCGTGCTCGAGGAACTCCAGGTCACGCCGCGCGGTCATCTCCGAGACCGCCAGCTCCCTGCTCAGCTCGGCGACCGAGACCTGCCCTTGTTCGCGCAGCAGGCGGACCACCGCCGCCCGGCGTTCCGCAACCTCCACATGTCGTTTCTAGCACGCGTAACGGTGCTTTGAACAGTATCGGTGTGAGAATCAGAGGGCCGGCTTCGGGGTGTAGCCGAGCGCGTGGGCGGCTGCGGCGGCCACCGCGCCGCGGTCCGCCAGGGCTGGCTGCGGCCGGCCGTTCACCGTGATCGCCGTGCCGCCGCAGCTGATCGAGTTCGCAAAGATCACGACGGCGGGACGCGCGTGCCGCGATACCGACAGGGCCAGGTGGTAGGTCACGAAGATGGCCGGGCAGCTGATCGCCACGGGCGGTTCGGCCGGCGACCGGTCGAGCGCCGCGGCGAGCCGGGCGATGTCCGCCTGCGAGGTCACGACCTTGTGGATCGTGCGCGTCGTGCGGCCGCCGACGGAGACGGTCATGGTCAGGACGTGATAGCGCGCCGGGTCGACGTACTCGGCGGCGCTGCGCGACGGGTACCAGATGACCTGCGCGTCGGCCCGCAGCCGCGACCCGCCGGATCCGTCCGGCACCATGGCGAGGACGACCTGCGCCGAGTAGATGCCCGCCGGGACCGGCTGGGCGAGGTAGCTGACGTCCAGTGTCGTCGGCTCGCCCGGGCCGGACAACTGGCCCGTGCCGAACGAGGTCATGCCGTCCGGCACGTGCGCCACCAGGTAACTGGACAGTGCGCGCAGGCGGCTCCGCCACGGCGAAGAACCGGTGCTCATCGACCCGGGCGCCGGCGGCCTCGTACGCGGGCTGGCTCAGGAACGGCGGCGCGGGCGTGTCCGGCAGCCGGCGCGTGCCCGCCGGCAGGCGCAGCCGGGACAGGAGCAGCCTGGCCAGCGCGTCCGCTTGCGCCCGGTTGCCCGCGGGCGGGGCGGCGATCCCCGGCGCCGCCGACCCGAGCTCGCCGGGGATCGGGCTCGGGTCGCTGGCGGGACGTGCGCTGACGGTCCCGCACCCCGTCAGGCTCGCCGCCGTCAGACTTGCCGCCGCCAGAACCAGGATCGCCCCGGTCATTACTCGCATGGCCTGCCTCCCGTCGTCCGCTGGCGGTTAGACGCCGGGCGGGCCCCTGCGGTTCCGGTCACTGCCCGCGCAGCCTGCCTCCGGGCGTCCGCTGGCGGTTAGACGCCGGGCGGGGCCCTGCGGTTCCGGTCACTGCCCGCCTAGCCTGCCTCCGGGCGTCCGCTGGCGGTTAGACGCCGGGCGGGGCCCAGCTGGTTCCGTGCTGGCCCACCAGGTGAGCGTTGACCGCCTGGGCGCGCGGGGCTAGTTCGGGGACCTCGATGACCTTCACGCCCGCCGCGCTGAGCTGTTCGGCGCCCACGCCCGCGGTGAACAGGGCGGGTTCCCGCCAGGCGAAGACGACCCGCGGGATCCCGGCCGCCACGATGTGCTGGACGCAGGTCACCGGGCGCGACGAGCGGGCCCCGCAGGGGACCAGCGAGCTGTACAGCGTGGCGCGCTTCAGGCGCCAGTCCGGGCCGAGCTTGCGCAGCGCCACCTCCTCGGCGTGGTCGTGTTCCTCCTGCTCGCGGGAGAACCCGGTGGCCAGCACCTGGCCGTCTTCGGCCACGATCACCGCCCCGACCGAGAAGGCCGACGGCGAGGGCGGGCAGAGCCGGGACAGCTCGACCGCCCAGCGCAGGAAGCGCTGATCGGGGCCGCCGGGGCCGAGCAGGTACGTGGATACGACCATGTCGTCGAGGCGGCGGACTTCGGCCAGGGTCATGGGGTTATCGGGGTCGCTGGGGTTCGGGGGGACATTGAGCCGGGGAGCCGCCGGGTCGGCGACGAAGAACGGGGCCACGGCCAGGTGGAGCTCGTCGGCCAGGTCACGCGCCAGGAATTCGCCGAGAACGCGGGCTCCGCCCTCGACGAGGAGGCGCAGCATCGCTCGTTCGGACAAATCTGAGAGCAGGAAATCGAGGGACAGGGGATCACCGGCGTCGATGAGCACGGCGGCGTCTTGCAGGCGGGCCCGGGCGGCCGCGAGGGCCGGGGTGGCGCAGTAGACCAGCCGGGGCGCGCCCGGGGTGAAGAACCGGGCCCGGGGGTCCAGGTCGCCGGTGGCCGTCAGGGTCACCCGCGCGGGGTCCTCGGGCAGGCCGCGGGCGGCGCGGCGGGCGCGGCGGCGCGGGTCGCGGATCAGCAGCCGGGGGTCGTCGGCGCGGATGGTGCCCGCCCCGACCAGGATCGCGTCGAAGCCCGCCCGCACCCCGTCGACCCGGTCGAGGTCGCCGGGTCCCGACAGGATTAGCCGGCGCGGGCTGGCGTCGTCGAGGTACCCGTCCGCCGAGGTGGCGCAGGACAGGAGCACGTACGGGCGGGGCGGCACGGCCCAAGCGTAGCCCCGGCCCGGCGGGCGGTGATTTACTGTCACCGTGCTTGAGACAGTCAACCCAGCGACCGGTGAAGTGCTCGCCACCTTCCCCGAGCACGGTCGCCGTGAGGTCGACGCGGCGGTGGCCGCGGCCCGCGAGGCGGCCGGATGGTGGGTCGCGCTCGGCTGGAACGGGCGGCGGATCCGGCTGCTCGCGTGGAAGTCCTACCTCGTCCGGTACATGGGACGGCTCGCCCAGCTGATGCACGAGGAAACCGGCAAGCCGCTGGACGACGCGAAGCTCGAGATCATCCTGGCCATCCTGCACATCGACTGGGCGGCCAGGCACGCCCGGCGGGTGCTCCGCCCGCGCCGGGTGCGCAGCGGGCTGGCGGCGATCAACCAGGCCTCCACGGTGGAATACCCGCCGGTGGGCGTGGTCGGGGTCATCGGGCCGTGGAACTACCCGGTGTTCACGCCGGTGGGCTCGATCGCCTACGCGCTGGCGGCCGGGAACGCGGTGGTGTTCAAGCCGTCGGAGCTGACCCCGGCGACCGGGAGCTGGCTGGTCCGGGCGTTCTCCGAGGCGCTGGCGGTGTTCGGCGAGCCGATGCCCGTGCTGCAGGTCGTCACCGGGTCCGGGTCGACCGGCGAGGCGCTGGCGCGCAGCGGGGTCAGCAAGATCGCCTTCACCGGGTCGGCGGCTACCGCGCGGAAGGTCATGGCCGCCGCGGCCGACAACCTGACGCCGGTCCTGGCCGAGTGCGGCGGCAAGGACGCCCTCCTGGTCAGCGCGGACGCCGACCTCGACGCGGCCGCCGACGCCGCCGCCTGGGGGGCGATGTCCAACGCCGGGCAGACCTGCGTCGGGATCGAGCGCGTCTACGTCGCCGACGCCGTGTACCACTCGTTCCTCGAGCGGCTGACGCAGCGGGTGTCCGGGCTGCGCCCCGGGTCCGACGCCGGGGCGTCCTACGGGCCGATGACGATGCCCGCGCAGTCGGACATCGTGGCCAAGCACCTGACCGACGCCCTGGCCCGCGGCGGGCGCGCGGTCGTGGGGGGCGTGGACGCGGTGGCGCCGCCGTTTGTGCGGCCGGTCATTTTGACGGACGTGCCCGAGCACAGCCGGGCGGTGACGGAGGAGACGTTCGGGCCGACGGTCACCGTCACGTCGGTGGTCAACATGGCCGAGGCGGTCTCGTACGCCAACGCCAGCAAGCTACGGGCTCGGCTCGGCGGTGTTCGCGAAGGATAAGTCCGCGGCGATGTCAGCGCCGCGCGCTCCCTGCGCAGCGGGATGACCTCCATCAACTCGGTGATCGGGTTCGCGATCGTCCCCGCGCTGCCGTTCGGGGGGGTGGGGGAATCCGGGTTCGGCCGGATCCACGGCGCCGACGGGCTGCGGGAGTTCGCCCGGCCCAAGGCCATCACCCGGCAGCGGATGCGGCCGCTGATCAACCTGACCTCGTTCGGGCGGACCGACAAGGACATGCGGCGGATCATCACGCTGGTCACGCTCCTGCACGGCCGGCTGTACCGGCCGCGGGGGTCACGCCGGGCCCGGTAGGCCGCTTCGGGCCCGGTAGGCCGCTTCGGGCCCGGTAGGCCGCTTTCGGGCTCACTGGGCTCGGTAGGCTCGCAGCGAGGTGGCTAGGCCGCGGTGGGCCGGGTCGCGAGGCCACAGCGGGCTCGTTTTCGGCGGTGCGGTCGATGTGGTGGCCCGTAGATCGGGCACGCCTCCGGTTGACTTGCCAGGACCCCCGGGCAACCGAATCCCCGTCCCTCCAGCCCCATAACTTCACATTGACCCCGCCGGTTCTGAATTGCCAGTCGATGGGTGTGGCACCGTACCGGGAAGATTGGGTACGGTGCCGCACCCATCGATTTGAAACGGGCCTAGGCTGCGGTGCCGCCGCGGGCCCTGGACCTGGACCTGCCGGTGGCCTCGGAGGCGGCGATCGCGATGGCGTCGACGGGATCGGCCGGGTCGACCGGGGCCAGCGGGGCGCGCCCGGCGATCAGGTCGGCGGCGCGCTCGGCGATCGCGATCGTGGGCGCGTTGGTGTTCCCCCTGGGCACGGCGGGCATCACCGACGCGTCGACCACGCGCAGCCCGGTGACGCCGCGGACCCGCAGCTCGGTGTCGACCACGCTCCACTTCGACTCGCGGCCCATCGCGCAGGTGCCGACCGGGTGGTAGAGGGTCACCACGCTGGCCCGCACGTAGTCCATGAGCTCCGTGTCGGACCGCAGGTGCGCACCGGGGGCGAGCTCGCTCTTGCAGATGGCCGCCATCGGCCGGGCCGTCACGAACTCCCTGGTCATCTTGAGGCCCGCCAGGAGCGCCCGGGCGTCCGCGCCGCCGTCGGAGAGGTAGCCGGGGTCGATCGACGGCCGGTGCCTGGGGTCGGCGCTGCGCAGCCTGATCAGGCCGCGGCTCCGCACGTCCACCAGGCCGACCAGCACCGTCATCGCGCGCTGGGCCGGGTCGGACAGGCCCTGGTCGCGGTACGGCGCGGGCAGCACGTGGAGCTGCAAGTCCGGCGCGGGCAGCCGCGGCTCGGAGTGCGCGAAGCCGCCTGCCTCCGCCACGTTGCTGGCCAGCGGGCCGCGGTGGGTCAGCTGCCACTGCAGCGCGGCCGCGTTGCCGCCCTTCTCCCACAGGCCGCGCAGCCTCGGCGTCGACCAGATGACCGGCAGCACGGGATGGTCGGACAGGTTCGCGCCGACGCCCGGGCTGTCTACCTCCACGCTGATGCCCGATTCGATCAGGTGGTCGCCCGGGCCGATGCCGGACAGCATGAGCAGCTGCGGGCTGTTGACCGCGCCGCCGCACAGGATGACCTCCGCGTTGGCGCGCGCGGTCTCGGTCTCGCCCTGGCGCAGGTAGGTCACGCCGGTGGCCCGGCTGCCGTTCAGCAGGACCCTGGTGACGAGGGCTTCGGTGTGGACGGTGAGGTTCGGCCTGGACATGGCCGGGTGCAGGTACGCCGTGGCGGCGCTGCAGCGCCGCCCGTCGCGCTGGGTGAGCTGGTACCAGCCGACGCCGTCCTGGCGCGGGCCGTTGAAGTCGGAGTTGGCCGCCGCGCCCTGCTCCTGCGCCGCCGCGATGAAGGCCTCGCACGCCGCGGACTTGTACCGCGGGTCGCTGACTCGGAGCGGGCCGCCGACGCCGTGGTACGCCGACGCGCCGCGCGAGTTGTCCTCGGCCCTGCGGAAGTAGGGCAGGAGGTCCTCGTACCCCCAGCCCGTGCAGCCGTACTCGTCCCGCCAGGTCTGGTAGTCGTAGCGGTTGCCGCGCATGTAGATCATGGCGTTGATCGAGGACGAGCCGCCCAGGACCTTGCCCCGCGGCCAGTAGATCGAGCGCCCGCCCGCGCGGTGCTGCGGGACGGTCGTGTAGTTCCAGTCGTAGGCGCTCTGGAACAGCCGGGTCACCGCCGCCGGGGCGTGGATCTCGTCGGCGTCGTCGGCCGGGCCGGCCTCCAGCAGCAGGACGCTCATGCCGGGATCGGCGGACAGCCGCGACGCGAGGACGCACCCCGCGCTTCCGGCCCCGACGATGATGTAGTCATACTCGCGGCGGTCTGGCTCAGACACAAAGGGAACAATAACGTGCCGCGGCCGGGTCGGCCAAAGGATCTCCAGGCTGCCCTATTTAGCGTTGACGCCGCGCAGGACCCGGCGCCAGAATCCCCGGGTCCGCACGCGCGCCAGCCGCAGGCCGACGGGCAGCTTGGGATACGCCCCATGAATGCACCGGCCCTGGAGGCCCGGGATCAGGCAGCTCCCAGGGCAGTCGCCATAGCAGTGACGACAGTGACCGCTGGCCGGCATGTCTCCTCCTGTCCACGGTGATGGTAACCGTCGGGGGCCCACCGCCCCCGACCGGCACCGCATCGGCCGGACCCTCAACTAGGGTGGGTTCATGTCCCGTGAGCGCCGCGAGAACCCCGTCGTGCTGTCCCGTATCTACACGCGTACGGGCGACGACGGGACGACCGCGCTGGCCGACGGCAGCCGGACGGCCAAGACCGACTCGCGGCTGGCCGCCTACGCCGACGTGGACGAGGCGAACTGCGCGATCGGCGTGGCGATCACCTTCGGCGAGCTGCCCGCGGACATCTCCGGGCTCCTGTCGCGGGTGCAGAACGAACTCTTCGACCTCGGCGCCGACCTGGCCAACCCGGTCACCGACGACCCGCCGTACCCGCCGCTGCGGATCGAGGAGGCCTACATCACCCGGCTGGAGCAGGAGTGCGACGCGTACAACGAGGACCTGCCGACGCTCCGCAGTTTCCTGCTGCCGGGCGGGAGCCCGGGATCGACGCTGCTGCACGTGGCGCGGACGGTGACCCGCCGGGCCGAGCGCAGCGCGTGGGCCGCGGCGGCCGAGTACGGCGACTCGGTCAGCCCGCTGCCCGCCCGCTACCTGAACCGGCTCTCCGACCTGCTGTTCATCCTGGCCCGGTCGGCCAACGCGGGACACGGTGACGTGCTCTGGAAGCCGGGCGGCGACCGCTAGAAGGGGACGCCCAGGTGGGAGCCGGGCGGTGCCGCCTCCAGCCAGGACAGCAGGCCGGTGAGGGCCGACTCGCCGAGGGCTAGCTCGACCGAGCCGGCGTCGCCGAAGCTGAACTCCACCACGATCATGCCGGGGCCCAGGATGGACGCCTCGGCGTCGGTGGGCATCCGGCGGGACACGACGGAAAGGTCACGGCGGGGGAAGACCGCTTCGGGGCGCATCGAGACCCCGAACACGCCGAACCAGTTGAGTTCCTCGCGCTGGTAGGACGCCACGCCGAGGCGCCAGGAGCCGCCCGGCTCGCGCAGGCCGCACTCGACCGTGCCGCCGCCGCGCTCCAGCAGGTACCGGCGGGCGGCGATCCCGACGGCGGCCAGGACCAGGATCATCAGGAAGGCGGCGAAGAGCCAGGCGGCATCGAGCGCCAGCGCTTCGCCCACTCCTGCGGCCTAGCCGCCCGCGGCGCGCAGCCGCGCCTTCGCGTACTTGGCGTCGGCGGAATCCTCGCCACCGGAGGCCTCGGCCTCCGCGCTGGTCAGCTCGCGCCGCGTCTCCTCGAGGTCGATCTCGTCGCTGAGCTGAGCCTGGGCCGCCAGGATCGACACCTGGTCGTTGGCCACGGAGAGGAACCCGCCGCTGACCGCGGCCTGGATTCCGCCGTCATCGGTCAGGATCTCGACCACACTGCCCTCGGCCAGGATGCCGAACACCGGCGAGTGCCCGGAAAGGACGCCGATGTCGCCCTCGGTGGTCTTCGCGATCACCGTCCGCGCCACGCCCGACCACAGCTCGCGGTCGGGTACTACGAGCGATACCCGCAGTGTCACCGCTCCAGCTCCCTGGCCTTCTTCTCCACGTCCTCGATCCCGCCGACCATGTAGAACGCCTGCTCGGGCAGGTTGTCGTACTTGCCCTCGCTGATCGCCTTGAACGAGGAGATCGTCTCCTCCAGCGGGGTGAAGACGCCCGGCTGGCCGGTGAACTGCTCGGCCACGTACATGGGCTGGGACAGGAACCGCTCGATCCGCCTGGCCCGCTGGACGGTGATCTTGTCCTCCTCGCCGAGCTCGTCGACACCGAGGATGGCGATGATGTCCTGCAGCTCCTTGTACCGCTGCAGGATCCGCTGCACCTCGCGGGCCACGTTGTAGTGGTCCTGGCCGATGTACCTGGCGTCAAGGATCCGTGACGTGGAGTCTAGCGGGTCGACCGCCGGGTAGATCCCCTTCTCGGTGATGGCCCGGGACAGCGTGGTCGTCGCGTCGAGGTGGGCGAACACGTTGTGGGGCGCGGGGTCCGTGATGTCGTCGGCGGGCACGTAGATGGCCTGCATGGACGTGATCGAGTGACCGCGGGTGGAGGTGATCCGCTCCTGCAGCTGGCCCATCTCGTCGGCCAGCGTCGGCTGGTACCCCACCGCCGACGGCATCCGGCCCAGCAGCGTGGATACCTCCGAGCCGGCCTGGGTGAAGCGGAAGATGTTGTCGATGAACAGCAGCACGTCCTGGCCCTGCACGTCGCGGAAGTACTCGGCCATGGTCAGCGCGGACAGGCCGACGCGGAGCCGGGTGCCCGGCGGCTCGTCCATCTGGCCGAACACCAGGGCGGTGTCCGCGATGACCCCGGACTCGCTCATCTCCAGGAACAGGTCGTTGCCCTCGCGGGTCCGCTCCCCCACCCCGGCGAAGACCGAGACGCCGCCGAAGTTCTGCGCCACCCGGCGGATCATCTCCTGGATGAGCACGGTCTTGCCGACGCCGGCCCCGCCGAACAGCCCGATCTTCCCGCCTCGGACGTACGGGGTGAGCAGGTCGATGACCTTGATGCCGGTGACGAACATCTCGGTCCGCGGCTCGAGCTGGTCCAGCGGCGGCGGGTCGCGGTGGATCGGCCACCGCTCGGTGATGTCCAGGGAGGAGGTCGGCACGTCGAGCGACTCGCCCAGGGCGTTGAACACGTGCCCCTTGGTCACGTCCCCGACCGGCACCTCGATCGGCGCGCCGGTGTTGGTCACCTCGGCGCCCCGCACCAGGCCGTCGGTGGGCTGCATCGAGATCGCGCGCACGATGTTGTCGCCGATGTGCTGCTCGACCTCGAGCGTCAGCATCCGGGTCTCGTCCCCCAGCACCACGTTCACGTGCAGCGCGTAGTAGATCTCCGGCATGTGCTCCGCCGGGAACTCCACGTCCACGACGGGGCCGATGACCCTGGCGACACGGCCGGTCCCCGCGGCGGCCTCGCCGCTGGCGGGTGAGCTTTCTACGGTCGCAGTCATGTCTAGGCGTTCCTCACTAACTCGTCGCGCTCGCGTCGGCCAGCGCGTTGGCGCCGCCGACGATCTCGCTGATTTCCTGGGTGATCTCGGCCTGCCGTGCGTTGTTCGCCTCGCGGGTCAGCGTCTCGAGCAGGTCGTTCGCGTTGTCGGTGGCGGCCTTCATCGCGCGCCGGCGCGAGGCCAGCTCGGCCGCGGCCGCCTCGAGCAGCGCGTAGAAGATCCGGCTCGCCACGTACTGCGGCATCAGGGCGTCGAGCACCTCGGGCGGGCCCGGCTCGAACTCGTACTGCGGCAGCGGTCCGGTCGGGCTCGGCTCGTCGGTCTCCTCGATCTCAAGGGGCAGGAGCCTGCGCACCGCGGGCCGCTGGGTCAGCATCGACACGAACTCGGTGCCCACCAGGTGGATCTCGTCCACCTTGCTGGCATCTTCGGCACTGAACGCCGCGAGCAGGGCGTCCGCGATCGCCTTGGCGTCCCGGTACCGCGGGGTGGCGGAGAAGCCGCTCCACGACCCGGCCAGCTCCAGCTCGCGGAACCGGTGCCAGCCGATGCCCTTGCGGCCGGCTACGTACAGGACCGGCTCCACGCCCCGCTCCCGCAGCAGCTGCCGCAGCTTGGCCGCCTCGCGCAGGACGTTGGAGTTGTAGGCGCCGGCGAAACCCTGGTCGCTGGTCAAGATGAGCACCGCGGCCCGGGTCGGGCGCAGCGGTTCGGTCGTGAACGGGTGGGTGATGTTGGACGAGCGGCTGACCACCGCCTCCACCGCCCGCGTGAGCTCCCGCGCGTACGGCTCGGCGGCGCGCTGCTGCTGCTGCGCCCTGACGATCCGCGACGACGCGATCAGCTCCTGGGCACGGGTGATCTTGGAGATGGACCTGACGGTGCCGATCCGCCGCCTGACCAGGCGAAGCTGCGCTCCCATGACCTACTGCTTCTCGGCCGGCTGGGGCTGGCGGCGCCGGGCGATGGTCTCCTGGCCCTCGTCCTCGAGGGCCTCCGCCTGTTCGTCCGCGGCGGACAGCAGCTCACCGGAGCTGGTCTCGAACGAGCTGCGGAACTCCTCGACCGCGTCCTTGAGCGCGGTGACCGTGTCCTCGGACAAGGCCTTCGTCTCCCGGATCGTGGCCAGGATGCCGTCGTGCGAGCGCCGCAGGAACTCCAGGAAGTCCTTCTCGAACCGGCTGACGTCCTCGAGCGGCACGTCGTCCAGGTAGCCGTTGCTGCCCGCCCAGATCGAGACCACCTGCTCCTCGACCGGGAACGGGTCGTACTGCGGCTGCTTGAGCAGCTCGACCAGCCGCGAACCGCGGTCCAGCTGGGCCCGGGAGGCCGCGTCCAGGTCGGAGGCGAAGGCGGCGAACGCCTCGAGGTCGCGGAACTGCGACAGCGAGAGCCGCAGGTTGCCCGCCACCGACTTCATCGCCTTGACCTGCGCGTTGCCGCCGACCCGGGACACCGAACGGCCCACGTTGATGGCGGGCCGCACGCCGGCGTTGAACAGGTCGGCCTCGAGGTAGATCTGCCCGTCGGTGATCGAGATGACGTTGGTCGGGATGTAGGCCGAGATGTCGTTGGCCTTGGTCTCGACGATCGGCAGGCCCGTCATCGAGCCTCCGCCCAGCTCGTCGGACAGCTTGGCGCACCGCTCGAGCAGCCGGGAGTGCAGGTAGAACACGTCGCCCGGGTAGGCCTCGCGGCCCGGCGGCCGGCGCAGCAGCAGCGAGACCGCGCGGTACGCCTCGGCCTGCTTGGACAGGTCGTCGAAGATGATCAGCGCGTGCTTGCCCTGGTACATCCAGTGCTGCCCGATCGCCGAGCCGGTGTACGGCGCGATGTACTTATACCCGGCGGGGTCGGAAGCCGGCGCGGCGACGATCGTGGTGTACTCCATGGCGCCCGCGTCTTCCAGCGACTGCCTGACTTGGGCGATCGTCGAGCCCTTCTGGCCGATCGCCACGTAGATGCAGCGCACCTGCTGCTTCACGTCACCGGAGGCCCAGTTCGCGCGCTGGTTGATGATCGCGTCGATGGCGATCGCGGTCTTGCCGGTCTGCCGGTCGCCGATGATCAGCTGCCGCTGGCCACGGCCGATGGCGGTCATCGCGTCGATGGCCTTGATCCCGGTCTGCAGCGGCTCCTTCACCGGCTGGCGCTGCACCACCGACGGCGCCTGGGTCTCCAGCGGCCGCACCTCGGTGGTCTCGACGGGACCCTTGCCGTCCAGCGGCTCGCCTAGCGGCCCGACCACGCGGCCGAGGTAAGCGTCGCCGACCGGCACGGACAGGATCTGGCCGGTCCGCTTGACCTGCTGGCCCTCCTCGATCTGGTTGAACTCGCCGAGGATGACGACGCCGATCTCGCGCACGTCCAGGTTGAGCGCCAGGCCCCTGACGCCGTTCTCGAATTCGAGCAGCTCGTTGGCCATGGCCGACGGCAGTCCCTCGACCCGCGCGATGCCATCGCCGCACTCGATGACGGTGCCTATCTCTTCCCGCGCGGCACCCGCCGGCTCATACTCCTGGACGAAGCGCGCTAGCGCGTCCCGGATCTCCTCCGGCCGGATCGTCAGCTCAGCCATTGCCCTGCCTGTCTTGTCGGATTCGTGGCGCTGGCACGTCAGCCCGCCAGCTTGCGTCGGACGGCGGCCAGGCGGCTGGCCGCGGTCCCGTCTATAAGCTCATCCCCGATCTGGACGGATATACCACCAACGACCGAGGGATCGATGACGACATCGAGGTGAACGTCGTGCCCGTAGGCGGCCGACAGGGCCTGCACGAGGCGCCTGCGCCGGGCCGCGGACAGCTCGACCGTCGTGCGCACCACCGCGATGAGCTGCTCCCGCCGGCGCGCCGCGACGTCGGCGCACATGTCCAGGGCGACGGACAACGTCCGCCCGCGCGGGTGCGCCACCATCTGCTCGATCAGGCCGAGCGTCACCGGGGTCACCTTGCCGTCCAGCAGGTTCCGCAGCAGCTCCCGCTTGCCCTGCTCGGGCAGGGCCGGATCGGCCAGCGCGGACCGCAGGTCCGGGTGGGCGGACACGACCCGGCCGAACCGGAACAGCCCGTCCTCCAGGTCATCGAGGCCGTTGTCCGCCTCGGCGGCCAGGACCGTGGCCTCGACCGCGAGTTCCTCGATCGCGTCCGAGAGGTCACCGCTGCCCGCCCAGCGAGCCTCAGCGGCCGCCGCGACCAGTCCCTCGGCGCGCTGGGTGATCTTCCCGTGCAGCAGCGCCGCGACGACGGCCCCCTTCTCGGGCCCGGGCTTGCCCGGGTCGGAGAGCGCGCGGCGCAGCCCGTGCTCGGTGTCAAGCAGCCCGACGACCGCGAACAGCTCGCTGGCCAGCCTGGTGGCCACGGTGGCGCTCTCGATGTGCTCCGCCGACAGCCGCTCGGACAGCTCGGCGTACGAGGCTCTACTCACACCGCGCATGCTGTACTCGCCTTCCGGGCATCCCTCACGGGCTCGACACCTGCTCGAGTTCTTCGAGGAACCGGTCCACCATCCGGCCCTGCCGGGCGGCGTCTTCGAGGGACTCGCCCACGATCCGGCTGGCCAGCTCGGTGGCCATCGCCCCGACCTCGGCACGCAGCGAGGTCAGCGCCTGCTGGCGTTCGGCCTGGATCTGGGCCTGGGCGGACTCCGTGATCCGGCGGGCCTCGGCCTGGGCCTGCTCGCGCATCTCGGCGATGATCTGCGCGCCCTGCGCCCTGGCCTCCTCGCGCAGCCGGGCCGCGTCGTGCCGTGCCTCGGCCAGCTGCTGCTTGTACTGCTCGAGGACCTCAGCGGCCTCGGCCTGCTCCTCTTTCGCCTGGGCCAGGCCGCCCTCGATCAGCTGGGTACGCTCCGCGAGCGTCTTCTGGATCCTGGGCATCAGCATCTTGCCGAGGACGCCGAACACGAGCACGAAGCAGATCGTCCCGACGATCAGCTCGGTCAAGGTCGGGACCAGCGGGTCCTGCGCTGCGGCGTCGGCTAGGAACCTCATAGTCGGCTCACTCCCGAAAACTCAGTACTTGAAGATGAAGGGGGCCACGAGGCCGATCAGGGCGAGCGCTTCGGTCAGCGCGAACCCGATCCACATGTACAGGGTGATGCGCCCGGCGGCCTCGGGCTGGCGGGCCATCGCCTCGATCGCGTGGCCGAATACGAGCCCGATACCGATGCCCGGGCCGATAGCCGCGAGGCCATAACCGACCGCGCCGATGTCGATCTTGAGCACCGAGGTCGGAGTCGTCGTGGTGGTGGCGAGAAGGGCCGCAAGAGACATGTGTTCAGTCCTTATTCGTCAGTCCGGCGGGGTTCCCCACCGGTGGCTTGGGGTCGGATGGCGGTCAGTGCGCTCGCTCCAGCGAGTCGGCGATGTACGTGGCGGTCAGCGTCGTGAAGATGAAGGCCTGCAGCAGGTCGACCAGCAACTCGAGCAGGAAGACGAAGACCACCATGAAAGCCGAGCCCACGAAGAACAGCAGGCCGATGGACAGGCTCAGCATGTACCAGGTCGCGAGGTAGAAGATGGTCAGCAGCAGGTGCCCGGCGAACATGTTCGCGAACAGCCGGACGCCGAGGGTGAACGGCTGGACGATGAAGAACCGTGCCAACTCGACCGGGAGCAGGATCGGCAGGATGAACCACGGCACGCCGGGCGGGATCATGGTCCGGAAGTAGCCCCAGACGCCCTGGTTCTTGAAGCCCAGGTACCAGTAGAGCACGTAGACCATGAGCACGAGCGGCCACACGAAGCCGATCCTCGACATCGAGGGGAACTGGAAGAACGGGATCAGTTCCATGAGGTTCATGAGCCAGATGTAGAAGAACAGGCTCACCAGGAACGGCAGGTAGGAGTCGCCCCGCCGGCCGAGCGAGGGCCGCAGGATCTGGTCGCGCACGGCCAGGATGGCCATCTCGCCCAGGTTCTGCACGCCGCGCGGGACCACCTTCGGCCGCCAGAAGGCCACCCCGAAGAACACGATCACGGAGATCGCGCACAAGATCGCGATCAGGATCGGCTTGGTGACGTGAAAGCCGCCGATCTTGAAGATGGTCTGGAAGTCGAAGTCCTGCAGCCCTGGCGCCGGATAGCCGCACCCCTTGATGTTGATGTGGCAGCTACCAGCGGGAACGGCCAGCACCTGAACGTCGCCGGTCACCGGTTACCACGCCCTTCCTCGGCCGCGCCCTGCCTGCCGTACCTGAAGATGATGTAGCCGAGCGAGATGCCGAGGCCGGTCAGCATGCCGACCGGAAACGGCCACGCGGCGTGGATGGCGCGGCCGACCAGCCAGCCGATGCCGCCGTAGGCGACCATCCCGCCGATCAGGTAGCTGAACACCGTCCACCCGACGCCGATCCCCCGGGCGCCGCCTTCGGCCGACGACGCTGCGGCGGCGCGGCTGCGGTAGCTGCTCATCTCACCTGCCTCGTCACGCCGCTTTCCGTCCCTGGGTCGACGTACAGCAGCTTGACCTTCATCGCCGCGATGATCTGCGCGGCGCTCCAGGCGAGGATGCAGCCTATCGCGGTGAACCCGAGGGTCCTGGTGCTGAACGCAGTCGTCCCGGCCAGCGCCGATACGACGACGGCCAGGGCCACGATCTTGACCAGGAAGGTGACCAGGGCGGCCACCATCATGGCCGGCTGGCTGATCCGCGCGGCCCGGCCGACCACGACGATGCTGATCCCGAAGAACACGGTGACCAGGGCGACCCCGAGCAGCGCGCCGATCAGGCCCTTGACGCCGACCAGGGCGGCGCTCACGGCGACGATCACCGCCGCGACGGCCGCTGTCGGGCCGGCCGCGCGCCGGACTACGGTGGCGTAACTCGCCAGCATGTAATTGGCTCCTGGGGTTTCCGCAAGCAAGTCCTAGCGCGGGTACGTGCCCCGCGTGAGGGTCACCATGCCGATCGCTCGGTCCGGCGACCCGGTTGGGTACGAAACGTATCACGAGCCCCTTGCTAGCCTTAAGGGCCTCTGCTTGTGAACGCTATCACAAAGTTCTTGGCTTTGTCTTTACCTTTTCGCGAGAAATTTATGACCATCGCGCGACCGGATCACGCCCGTGCAGGCCAGGCGCCTGCCGCACTGGATCACGGGCCGGTGAAGGTAAAGGCAGGGTAAAGAGAGGTAACGAGAAGTCCAGGTCGCGGCCCAACCAGGGCCGGAGGTCCCGCTGCTGAGCCTGCGGGAGCGGGTCGAGGACGTCAGGCTCGCCCCCGTCGGCCAGCGGGCCCGCGAGGGGTCCGGGACCGGAGAACGACCCGTCCGCGGGGAGGTAGCCCGGGCTGGGGCGCCAGCCGGAACTGCCGAAGGGATCCTGCGGATCGGCGGGGTAGGGCGGCGGCTCGGCGCTCGGCAGGCGGCCCGCCCGCGGGAGCGGCTCGCCGGGGACCGGCGGTGCGTGCACGGGGTAGCCGCCGCTGGTGAACCAGGGCGCCTCTCCCGGGAAGCCCGGAGTGAGCGGGGCCGGGGTGACCGGCGGGCGGCGGCCGTCGGCGCCGCGTGGAAGACCGGGCCCGGCGGCGGGGCCACCACGGACGGCGGCGGACCGTTCAGCGCGGGACCATGAGGGCCGGTCCCGGACGACAGCACCGGACTGGCCAGTGCGGGACCCTGGGTCCGGGCCCTGGGTGGCAGCGGGGGCGCGTCGCGGGGGGAACGACCGGCCCGGGCGGCCTCCGCCCGGGCGTGCGCCGGGGCGGACACGGGCCTGCGCGCGGGGGCCGAGTGCCAGGGGCGCAGCCGGGGCATGGTCACCGGCAGCAGAGCGAGCACCGCGATGATCGTCGCGGCCTCCAGGACGACCAGGCGGGTGCGCACCACGGAAAGCGAAACGACGGTGACCGAGAACAGCGCGGCCCAGAGGTACATGATCAGGACGCTCTGCCGGTAGGAGTGCCCGATGCTGAGCAGCCGGTGGTGCAGGTGCAGCCGGTCGGGGGCCATCACCGGCCGGCCGGCCCGGATCCGCCGGACGATCGCGAACATCAGGTCCGTGTAGGGGATGATGAAGATCGCGGCTGGCACCAGCAGCGGGAGGAACGTGGGGAACCGGTTGATCACGTGGTTGCCCACGTAGTTGGTCAGCAGGGCCGGGTCCAGCGAGGCGGTGCTCGAGATCGGCCCGTAGGCGAGCATCAGGCCGAGCAGCATCGCGCCGATGTCGCCCATGAAGATCCGGGCCGGGAAGAAGTTGTGCGGCAAGAACCCCAGGCACATCCCGGCCAGCAGCGCCGACGACACCGCGGGCAGCGACTGCGACGAGGTGCCGATCGTGTTGAGCAGCGTGTACGAGTAGACGAGGAACGACAGCGCGGCGACGGCCACGATGCCCGCCGCGAGCCCGTCCAGGCCGTCGATGAAGTTGATCGCGTTGATGGTCACGACGACGAGCAGGACGGTGAGCGTCACGCTCAGGTCCGGCTCCAGGACGTACTCGCCGCCGCTCGGCATCGGCAGCCAGGGCAGCGCCTGGCCGCTCCACACCAGGATGCCGGCCGCCGCCACCTGCCCGGCCAGCTTGCTGATCGCGCTGAGGCCCCACTTGTCGTCGATGAAGCCGACCACGACCACGAGCCCGCCGGCCAGCAGCAGCCCGGCCGCGGTCTTCGACCCAGCGGTCTGGAAGGGATCGTCAAGGGAGGGCAGCCGACCGGCCACGACCAGCCCCGCGACCAGCCCGCCGTACATGGCCAGCCCGCCGAGCAGCGGCGTGGCCTGCTTGTGCATGTCCCGGGCTCGGGGCTCGTGCATGGCACCGGTCGTGACCGCTACCCGCCGCACCAGCGGGGTGAGCAGGTAGGTCACTGCCGCCGTGACGAGCAGCACCAGGGCGTACTCGCGCATAACGCCTCAGTGGATCCGGATCGCGTCGGGATTCATTACCGCCAACTTTAAGGCACCGGCTAGCCGGCCGAGGGCGGCTCTTCATTCGGCGCGTCGGTCCTTCGCTCGAGCGGGTGCGGCTCGGCCTGCTTGAAGTCCGCGGCGGAGCCGGCCGCGACCCGGAGGAAGTCGTTGTCGTCGATGACCGAAACGATCCTGCGCAGCCGCTCCACGGGGACCGCCCCGGTGCGCAGCAGCGTCGGGACGGTGCCGGTCAGGTCCAGGATGGTCGACGGGACGTTGTCGATGCACGGCCCGCCGTCGAGGTATACCGACACCGCCTCGCCCAGTTGGCTCTCGGCCTCGGCGGCCGTGGTGGCCGCCGGCTGGCCGGTCCGGTTGGCGCTGGACACGGCCATCGGCCCGGTCTGCCTCAGCACGTCGAGCGCGACCGGGTGCAGCGGCATCCGCAGGGCCACGGTGCCCTTGGTGTCGCCCAGGTCCCAGGCCAGCGTCGGGCTGGCGCGGAACACCAGCGTGAGTGCGCCCGGCCAGAACTCGTCGATCAGGGCCTGCCCGAACACCCCGAGGTCATCCACCAGCGCCGCCGCGGCCCTCGACGTGCCGATCAGCACGGGGGGCGGCATGTTCCGGCCCCGGCCCTTGGCCGCGAGCATGGTGGTGACGGACGCGGGGATGAACGCGTCCGCGCCGATGCCGTAGACCGTGTCGGTCGGCAGCACGATCAGCTCGCCGGCGCGCGCGGCGGTCACCGCCGCCTCGATCCCCTCGGCGCGCGCCTGCGGATCCCGGCAGTCGTACCGTGTGCTCATCTCGCCGCCCTCTCAGGCACCGTCGCCCGGCCAGACCGCGGTGACGAAGCGGTCGCGGCCGGCCAGGTCCTTGTTGTTGCGCGTGTCCCGCCAGCCGGATTCCTCGGGGAACACCCAGTACACCGCCGAGCCCTGCTGCGCGCCGTGCTCGACGGCGACCAGCCCGCCGGGGCGGAGCAGCCGCCTGGCCGTGCGCTCCAGCGCCCGGATGGCGTTCAGCCCGTCCGTCCCGCCCCACAGCGCGGCCGGCGGGTCGTACTCGCCGACCTCGGGCGGAACGTACATCCCCACCGGTATGTACGGCGGGTTACTGATCACGAGGTCAACCGTACCGTCGAGTTCACCGAGCGCGTCACCGAAGTCGCCCGCGTGGAGCATGACCCGGCCCGCGGTGTACGGGGCGCTCTCGGCGTACCGGGCCACGTTGCGCTCGGCCCAGGCGCGGGCCAGCGGGTCGGCTTCGACCGCGTGCACGCGGGCCCGCGGGACCTCCTGCCCGATCGCCAGCGCGATCGCGCCCGACCCGGTGCCGAGGTCGGCCACCACGGGCCGCGCCACGTCCATCTCGCGCAGCCGGGCGATCGCCCAGCCGGTCATGACCTCGGTCTCCGGGCGCGGGACGAACACGCCGGGTCCGACGTCGAGCTCCAGGTAGCGGAAGTGCGCGTGCCCGGTGATGTGCTGGAGCGGCTCGCGCGCGGCGCGGCGCGCGATGTCGGACCAGAACTGCGCGTCGAAGTCGGAGTCGGGGACGGTGTGCAGCTCGCCGCGCCTGACGTGGTGCACGCTCGCGGCGATCAGCTCGGCGTCCGTCCGCGGCGATTCCACCCCGGCCTCGGCCAGCCGAGCCGCGGCCAGCGCCACCTCATCAAGCAGCAGGCTCATCGTCGCCGGAAGCCCGCGCACCCCCGGAGGCCAGCTTCGCGGCCAGGTCCGCCGCGGCCAGCGCGTCGATTACCGCGTCGAGGTCACCGTCGATGACCTGGTCGAGGTTGTAGGCCTTGAATCCGACCCGGTGATCGGAGATCCGGTTCTCCGGGAAGTTGTAGGTGCGCACGCGCTCCGACCGGTCCACGGTGCGGACCTGGCTACGCCGCTCCGCGCTGGCCTTCGCGTCGGCGTCGGCCTCGGCCTGCGCCAGGAGCCGCGCGCGCAGCACGCGCAGGGCCTGCTCCTTGTTCTGCAGCTGGCTCTTCTCGTTCTGGCAGGACACGACGATCCCGGTCGGCAGGTGCGTGATCCGCACCGCCGAGTCGGTCGTGTTCACGCTCTGGCCGCCGGGCCCGGAGGACCGGAACACGTCCACCTTGATGTCGTTGTCGTTGATCTGGACCTCGACCGGCTCGGCCTCGGGCGCGACGAGCACGCCGGCCGCCGAGGTGTGGATCCGTCCCTGCGACTCGGTGACGGGCACCCGCTGCACGCGGTGCACCCCGCCCTCGTACTTCAGCCGGGACCAGGCGCCCTCGGCGCCCTTGCCCTTCACCACCACGGTCGCGTCCTTAATCCCGCCCAGCCCGGTGACGGTGGAGTCCAATATCTCGGTCTTCCAGCCGCGGCGTTCGGCATATCGCTGGTACATGCGCAGCAGGTCCCCGGCGAACAGCGCGGACTCCTCGCCGCCCTCCCCCGCCTTGACCTCCAGGATGATGTCGCGGTTGTCGTTCGGATCCCGCGGCACGAGCAGCTTGCGCAGCCTCTCCTCAAGCTCCTCGCGCCGCGCGCCCAGCTCCTCGGCCTCGGCGGCCATGGAGGAGTCCTCCCGACCCATCTCGCGCGCCACCTGCTCATCGCCCGAGACCTGCTGCCATTCCGTATAAGCGTGCACAATCGGCGTCAGCTCGGCGTACCGCCGCCCCAGCGTCCGCGCCTTCTCCGGATCCGAGTGCACGCCAGGATCAGCCAGCGCCTGCTCCAACTCCGCATGCTCACTGACCAAATCCGCGACGCGCTCAAACACCTAAAATCCTTAATTAACCAAACGAACTATGGCGTGCGCTCCGTGGGGCGGGCCTTGAGGGTGCGCCGTGGGGCTGCGCCCTCGTGCAGGCTCGTGCGGGGCCCCTTGGGGGCTGCGGCTCGCCCGGTCCGAGTGCCCCGGGCGTCACCCGTCGGGTGGCGCGGGTCGGGGGTGATCCGAACGGCGTTCGGCCGTCTCGGTCTTTGAGGCGGCCGATCCGCCGGGCGGATCATTCCACCCGCCGACCCGGGCTACTCCTTCTTCGCCCCCGGCGCCGTCTTACCGAACCGCTTCTCAAACCGAGCGACCCGGCCACCGGTGTCCAGGATCTTTTGCTTGCCCGTGTAGAACGGGTGGCAGTTGGAGCACACCTCGACGCGAATGTCGCCGCCGCGCGCGGTGCTCTTGGTGACGAACGTGTTCCCGCAGCCGCAGGTCACCGTGGTGACGTTGTACTGGGGGTGGATATCAGCCTTCATGACAACTCCTGCCTCGAGCGGTCGCCGGGTCGCCTCAGGCGTGAACCGGTACCGCATGGGTGCGGCTTTCTAGTGTGCCAGACCGTGGAACCGGATTCCCCGGCCTGGCATTCCCGTCCTCGGCGTCAGGAGCCGAGGGTGGTCTTCTGGACCTGGAGCAGGAACTCGGCGTTGCTCTTGGTCTTGCGCATCTGGTCCATGAGCAGCTCCAGGGCCTGCTGGGGCTCCAGCGCGTGCAGGACGCGACGGAGCTGCCAGATGATCTTGAGCTCCTCCGGCGACAGCAGGATCTCTTCCTTGCGGGTGCTCGAGGCGTCCACGTCGACGGCCGGGAACAGGCGCTTCTCGGCGAGCTCGCGGCGCAGCCGCAGCTCCATGTTGCCGGTGCCCTTGAACTCCTCGAAGATGACCTCGTCCATCCGGGAGCCGGTCTCGACCAGCGCCGCGGCGAGGATCGTCAGCGACCCCCCGTGCTCGATGTTCCGCGCCGCGCCGAAGAACCGCTTCGGCGGGTACAGGGCCGCGGAGTCCACGCCACCGGACAGGATCTTGCCGCTGGCCGGCGCCGAGTTGTTGTAGGCGCGTCCCAGCCGGGTCATGTTGTCGAGCAGGATGACCACGTCGTGGCCCATCTCGACGAGCCGCTTGGCGCGCTCGATGGCGAGCTCGGCCACGGTGGTGTGATCGTCGGCCGGGTGGTCGAAGGTGGAGTGGATGACCTCGCCCTTGACCGTGCGCTGCATGTCGGTGACCTCTTCTGGCCGCTCGTCCACGAGGACGACCATGAGGTGGCACTCCGGGTTGTTCTTGGTGATCGCGTTGGCGATGGACTGCAGGATCATCGTCTTGCCCGCCTTCGGCGGCGAGACGATCAGGCCGCGCTGGCCCTTGCCGATAGGGCAGATCAGGTCGATGATCCGGGTGGTCATGTTGCCGGGGTCGGTCTCCAGGCGAAGCCGCTCCTGCGGGTACAACGGGACCAGCTTGGAGAACTCGGGCCGGGCCAGGGACTTCTCGGGGTCGAGCCCGTTGACCTTGTCCAGCCGGACCAGCGCGTTGAACTTCTCCCGCCGCTCGCCGTCGCGCGGCTGGCGGACCGCGCCCTCGATGACGTCGCCCTTGCGCAGCCCGTGCTTACGCACCTGGGACAGGGAGACGTACACGTCGTTCGGCCCGGGCAGGTACCCGGTGGTGCGGACGAAGGCGTAGCCCTGGACGTCGAGCACGTCGAGGATGCCGGCGATCGGGATGAGCACGTCATCCTCGGCGATCACGGGCTCCGGGTCGGCCTGGCGCTCACGCCGGCGGTTCCTGTTCCGGAACCGGTCCCGGCTGCGGCCCCGGGGGCCTCCGTCGTCGTCGTCGCGGAACGCGGCCCCCGAAGGTCCGCGGCCCGCCGCCGCGGGCTCCCGGCGGTCACCCTGATCGCGGACGCCGCTGTCGCGGCCGCCCTGATCGCGGGCGCCGTTGTCGCGGCTGCCCTGGTCCCGCCCGCCTTGGTCCCGGCCACCGGGGTCACGACTACCCTGATCGCGACCGCCCTGGTCGCGGGCGCCGTTGTCGCGGCCTGACTGCTCGCGTGGGGCCTGGTCACGGCCACGCGACGGCTGCCCGTTACGGCGCCGCCGGTCGCCGCGCTGCGCGTCGCCCAGGGTGGATTCGCCCGGCTGCCCGCCGGACTGGACCGCGCCGTCGCGCCGGGCCTGCCGCTCGGCCGTGTTGCTCCCGGTCTCCTCGTAGAAGCTGAGCTGCTCGGCGGCCCCGTCCGCACCGAGGCCACCTCGGGCTCCGTCGCCGAGACCCGGTGCCGCGCTGTCTCCGAGGCCCGCGTGCGGGCCTGCTGCTGGTTCCATGGCGTCCTGCTTCAGCGGGCGAGTCGCGTCAGCTCCCGCGGACGCGGCGCGCTGGTCCGAAACTCGGCGGGCGGGCCCGCCGTCCTGCCGGGGACCGCCGCCCTGCCGGGCCTCGATCGCCTCGACGAGCTGACCCTTGCGCATCCGGCCAGCACCGGGTATGCCCAGGCCCTGCGCGATCTGCTGCAGTTCGGGCATGAGCTTCGAGGAAAGGCCAGCACCACCGCGACCGGGCGACTTGGACGTCGATGCCGTCGCTCCTTGTGACCCCAGGTCAGCCGCGTTCTCCGCAGGCGATCCGCCGGCGGCGGGGTGCGCCGGGCTTCCGGCTGGGGCATCCTCAGGCGCGGTGGATGCGCCGCCGAGGATTTCGGTTGTGTCGCTCACTAATGGTCCTTCCATGATTCTCGGCCGCCTGGGGCGAACCCGCTCGGCCCGTCGACCCGGTAAGCGGCCCCCTTGGGGCCAGAATTGATCCGCGCTGGTCTTGAAAGCCGCTCTCGTTAGCCAGATATCCGCGATTGCCGCAACGCCTTGCGTTCCTCCGTACGCCACCGTGTGGCCGCAAGCTAGGGAGATGATCCGAAAAGCGCCGGGGCGGCTGCGTGGCTCGCCCGCGTCCCCAGATCGCGTCCTGGTGCCAGAGCGCCCCTGCTTCTCATGCGGGGAGAGAGCGGAGCGCCTGGTGGCAAAGACCCTGGGTACGGCAACAATACCGTGCCGTGGGAGTTTGCCGGTTAGCTTCCGGTTTGCCGACGAGCACCCGACCCGAAGCGGGGCACCCGGTGCGTCAACAAGCCTAACACCATCAGGACTCACGGCATTCCTTCGCAGCCGTCCGTGTCACGCGGAGAGGAGGCAATGTCCCATGGGGCTCGCCAGCCTGGTCGCGCATCTGGAATTGGCCGCTGGATCCCGCGTCAGCGCCCTGGCGGGGGCTTGAGGCGCAGGACACGCGCACCGTGCCGCTCGACGTCTAGCGAGCTTACATGCCATGCATTACCCGTTTCTCTCACGATTGAACCCAGGCTGTCCAGGTGGTGACGATTATCGGAGCCGCCGTCGGCGCCCAGCAGCGCGAGCACCGAGGGCCCTGCCCCGGACACCACGGCGGGGATGCCCGCGGCCCGCAAGCGCTCGACGAGCGCGTGCGTGTGCGGCATGGCGACGGCCCGGTAGTCCTGGTGCAGCCGGTCCCGCGTGGCGTCGATGAGCACGCCGATCCCGTCCGCGTGCCCGGCCCCGGTCAGGGCGGGGCGGGATTGCCCGGTCAGGGCGGCGACGAGCAGGGCACTTCGCCCCGCGTTGGCGGCGGCGTCCCGGTGCGGCACCCGGTCGGGCAGGACGCCCCTGGCCACGTCGGTGCGCACCGGGCCCGGCGCAACGCACACCACCGGCGTGATCGACGCGAGCGGTTCCAGCCGCGACGCGCGGGGGTGGCCCTCGACCATCCACGCGATCGTCAGCCCGCCGACCAGGCACGCGGCCACGTTGTCCGGATGTCCCTCGAGGTCCGTGGCGAGCTCGAAGACGGCCTCGTCCGGAAGCAGCGCGGTCCCGTGGTCAGCCAGCGCGCGGGCGGCGAGGATGCCGGTCACGATCGCGGCCGCCGAGGAGCCGAGGCCCCGGCCGTGCGGGATCGCGTTCACGCAGCGGAGGCCGAGCCCGGGTGGCTGCCCGCCGGTGGCGGCGAACGCCGCCCGCATGGCGCGGACGATCAGGTGGTCCTCGCCGGCCTCCGCCAGGTGAGCACCCTCGCCGGAGACCTCGATGGCGAGCCCGGACGGGGTGACCCAGGCGTCCACCTCGTCGTACAGGGTCAGGGCCAGGCCGAGCGCGTCAAAGCCCGGGCCGAGGTTGGCGCTGGTCGCGGGGGCTCGTACCCGCACCGCGCCCGCCGCCCTAGGCAAGTCCGAGGGCCGTCGCGGCGGCGCCCGCGTCGGCCGCGATGATGGCCGGGGCCGGGGCGCCGGACAGCGCCCAGTCAGGGTCCTTCAGGCCGTTTCCCGTGATCGTGCAGACCACCCGCGAGCCCGGGCTGACCTGGCCGTTCGCGCTGGCGCGCAGCAGGCCGGCCACGCTCGCGGACGAAGCCAGCTCGCCGAA
The DNA here is from genome assembly GCA_963795795.1 of uncultured Actinomycetes bacterium. Lineage (GTDB taxonomy): Bacteria > Actinomycetota > Actinomycetes > Streptosporangiales > Streptosporangiaceae > Palsa-504. Next base: position 164,158 of record CAWCJS010000034.1, read on the forward strand.
CACCGCTTCCCGGGTCGCCAGCAGCCGGTAGGCGGCCAGGATCTCCCGGTCGGTCACCGAATCGATCAGCCCGCCCGATTCATCCCGGGCCGCCTCGGCCAGGTGCCAGGACGCGGGGTTGCCGATCCTGATCGCGGTCGCGATCGTCTGCGGGTGCAGCACGGGCTCGCCGGCCACGATGGGGGCCGCCCCGCTGGCCTGGAACCCGAACATCCGTGGCGTCCTGGTGGCCAGGCCCGCCCGGAGGTACTCGGTGTACCCCATCCAGTAGGCGGCGATGTTCCCGGCGTTGCCGACCGGCAGGCAGTGCACGTCCGGCGCGTCGCCCAGGTCGTCGACGATCTCGTAGGCGGCGCTCTTCTGGCCCTGCAAGCGGTCCGGGTTCACCGAGTTGACCAGGGCGACCGGGTACTGGGCGGCCAGCTTCCTGGCCAGCTCCAGGCAGTCGTCGAACGAGCCGTCCACCTGGAGCAGCCGGGCCCCGTGGACCAAGGCCTGGGCGAGCTTGCCGATGGCGATCTTGCCCCGCGGCACCAGCACCGCGCAGGTGAGACCGGCCCGCGCCGCGTAGGCGGCGGCGCTGGCGCTGGTGTTGCCGGTCGACGCGCAGATGACGGCCTTGGCCCCCGCGCCCGCCGCCATGCTGATCGCCACCGTCATGCCCCGGTCCTTGAACGACCCGGTCGGGTTCCCGCCCTCGACCTTCAGGTACACCTCGCACCCGGTGCGCGCGGACAGCACCGGGGCGGGGAGCAGCGGAGTTCCGCCCTCGCGCAGGCTGATCACCGGCGTGGCGTCGGTGACCGGCAGCCAGCTCCGGTATTCCTCGATCACGCCGTGCCAGACTGTGCTGGCCCGGGGGGGCGACCCCCCGGAACCCCCCGATCCTGGGGGGAAACCTTTTCCCCCAGACCGCCCTCGGCCCCCCTGACGGGGGGGACTGCCCGCTCCCCCGCGCCCTGCTGGCCATAGTCACTCCTCTTCCCCCTCCACGCGCATGACGCTGGCGACCGCGCGGACGACCGGGAGGGCCTCCAGTTCGCGGACGGTCGCGGCGAGCGCCGCGTCCGTGGCCCTATGGGTCACGATCACGAGCTGCGCCTCCTCTCCCCTGCTCGTCTGGCGCACCGTCTCGATCGAGACGTCGTGGCGCGCGTACACCGCGGCGACCGGGGCCAGGACGCCGGGCCGGTCGTCGACGTCGAGCGCGACGTGATACCGGGTGATCGTCTCCCCCATCGGCATGACCCGCAGCCCAGCGTAGGTCGACGCGTCCGGGCCGCGGGTCCCGGCCAGCCGGTTCCTGGCCACGGCGACGATGTCGCCCAGTACGGCGCTCGCGGTCGGGGTCCCGCCCGCGCCCGCGCCGTAGAACATCAGCTGCCCCGCCGACTCGGCCTCGACGAACACCGCGTTGTACGCCTCGCCGACGGCGGCGAGCGGGTGCGAGCGGGGGATCATCGCGGGGTGCACCCGGACCGAGACGCCGCCGCCGCTCCGCTCGCAGATGGCCAGTAGCTTGACGACCCGGCCGAGCGCCCGGGCGCTGCCGATATCGGCGGCGGTGACCTCCGTGATGCCCTCGCGGTGGACGTCGGCCGCGGTTACCGGCGTGTGGAAGGCCAGGCTGGCCAGGATCGCCGCCTTCGCCGCCGCGTCGAACCCCTCCACGTCCGCGGTCGGGTCGGCCTCGGCGTAGCCGAGCGCCTGGGCCTCCTCCAGCGACTCGGTGAACCCCGCGCCCGAGGAGTCCATCCGGTCCAGGATGAAGTTGGTCGTGCCGTTCACGATGCCGAGCACGCGGTGCACGGTGTCCCCGGCCAGCGACTCCCGCAACGGGCGCAGCAGCGGGATGGCACCGGCCACGGAGGCCTCGTAGTACAGGTCGGCGCCGTACTCGCGGGCCGCGCCGTAGATCTCCGCGCCGTTCTCGGCGAGCAGGGCCTTGTTGGCGGTGACCACCGGCCGCCCGCTCTTGAGCGCGGCCAGCATGAGCGACCTGGCCGGCTCGATCCCGCCGATCACCTCGACCACGATGTCGACGTCCGGCCGGGTCACCAGCGCGTAGGCGTCCGAGGTGAGCAGGTCCCGGTCGATCCCCTCGGCCCGGCGGTGCCCGACCCGGCGCACCGCGATCCCGGCCAGCTCCAGCCGGGCGCCGGTCCGCAGGGCCAGGTCATCGGCCCGCTCGGTGAGCAGCCGCGCCACCTGCGTCCCGACGACCCCGCACCCGAGCAGGGCCACCTTCAGGGTCGGGCGGTTTCCGGTCATCCCACGTCCAGGCTGAGCAGGTCGTCCATCGTCTCGCGGCGGACGATGACGCGCGCCTCGCCGTCGCTGACCGCGACCACGGCAGGCCGCGGGACGTGATTGTAGTTGCTGGCCAGGGACCGGCAGTAGGCGCCGGTGGCCGGGACGGCCAGCAGGTCGCCCGGGGCCAGGTCGGACGGCAGGTACGCGTGCCGCACCACGATGTCGCCGCTCTCGCAGTGCCTGCCCACCACCCGGGACAGCATCGGCGGGGCCGACGACGCGCGCGAGGCCAGCGCGCACACGTACTCGGCGTCGTACAGCGCGGTCCTGATGTTGTCGCTCATCCCGCCGTCCACGCTGACGTAGGTGCGCAGGCCGTCGACGTCCTTGAGGGTGCCCACCGAGTACAGCGTGACCATCGAGGGCCCCACGATGCCGCGCCCGGGCTCGACGGTAAGCCGCGGCACGGGCAGCCCGGCCGCCTGGCACTGCCAGTCCACGATCTGCCGCAGGCTGTGGGCCAGCTTCACGACCTCGGGCGCGTCGTCCTCCTCGGTGTAGGCGATGCCGAACCCGCCGCCCAGGTCGAGCTCGGCGATCTCGATGCCGTGCTCGTCGCGGATCCGGACCGCCAGGTCGAGCACGCGGTGCGCCGCCACCTCGAACCCGGCCGTGTCGAAGATCTGCGAGCCGATGTGCGAGTGCAGCCCGGCGAACTCCAGGCCCGGGCAGGCCAGCACCCGCCGCACCGCCTCGTCGGCGGCGCCCGAGGCCAGCGAGAAGCCGAACTTCTGGTCGTCGTGCGCCGTGGCCATGAACTCATGCGTGTGCGCCTCGACCCCGGTGGTGACCCGGACCAGGACCTTCGGGCGGTTCTCGGGGGGCGGTTCCCCCGGGGCCGGATCGGTCAGGAAGGCCAGGCGCGCGATCTCCGCGAACGAGTCCGTCACGAGGTGACCCACCCCGGCCGTGACGGCCCGCTCGAGCTCGTCGAGCGTCTTGTTGTTGCCGTGCAGCGTGATCTGCTCGGGCGGCACGCCCGCCGCCAGCGCGATCTCGAGCTCACCGCCGGTGCAGACGTCGATGCCCAGCCCCTCGGACGTCACCCAGCGGAGCATCGCGCGGGAGCAGAAGGCCTTGGCCGCGTAGAAGACGCGCGCGTTCGGCCCGAACGCCTCCAGGTAGTCCCGGCACCGCGACCGCACGTCCGCCTCGTCGCACACGTACAGCGGCGTTCCGAACTCGGTCGCCAGGTCCCGCACGTCCATCCCGCCGATGGTGAGGACGCCGTCGGACCGCCGGGCCCCGCGCGGCCAGATGCCGGGGTGCAGCGCGTTCAGGTCTGCGGGAGCGGCGGGCGGGTGGTCGGCGGGCAGCACGTCACCGTGGCGTGGCCCGGCCGGGTGCGCTCCACGGCTCATGCGGTTCCCCTCCGGTTCCTACAGGCGCTCGGGCGCGCCGATCCCGAGCAGCCCCAGGCTGGCGGCCAGGCCGGTCCGCGCCGCGGCGGCCAGCCACAGCCTTTCGCTGCTGATGGCGGATACGTTCGTAAAGCCCGAGGTGCTCATCGTGTCAAGCGTCCGCGCGGCCAGTTCCTCCAGGTACCCGGCAAACTCGTCGGGGCGGCCGCGGCGCGCGGCCATGGCGACCCGTTCCGGGAGCCAGGACAGCGCGTCGAGCAGCGCCAGCTCCTCTGGTTGGGAGAGCAGGCGCGGCTGGAACTCCGCTGGCCGTGTGCCCAGCGTGGCAGCCCAGCGCAGCACGGCGGCAGCGGCGGCATGCGCGTACCGAACAGCATAGGCGGGATTGGTCAGGATATGCCGGGCGAGGTCCGACGCCTCCGGGGTCACCCCGTCCGGGGGTGTGCGCGCGAGCGCGAAGCGGACGGCGTCGTAGCCCGCGTAGCTGATCGCGGCGGCGACCGGTTTGGCTCCGGGTGCGGGCAGAGGAAGGGGGACCGGGGGAGGAACCAACGCTCGTTCGGGAGAAAAGAAAGGTGTGGCGCCAGCGGCGGCGGCGAGGCGGGCGGTCAGCTCGACGGCGAGGGCCGCCCGCGCCTGCGGCCAGTCCGGTGCGGCGGCCAGGTCGGCGGCGGGCGGCGCGGGCACGGTGCAGCCGCGCAGGGCGTCACTGGCCGCGCACGCCTCGCCCGCCTCGGCCACGCGCACCGCGAGGCCGGCCAGGGCGTCGTGGGTGACGGTGACCGTGAGGTAGCCGGGGCCTGTGGCTGCGGCGGTGGCGATGTCGGGCTCGCGGCCGAGGGTGGTGGCCATTGTTCTGGCGATGTCGCGCGGGTCCTGGCCGGGCCCGGCCAGGCGGAACGGCAGGCTGGAGGCGTAGCTACCCGGTCCCCCGCCCGGGCGGAGCAGCGGATCCTCCTCGTCGGTACCGGCCGCGGCGAGGATGACCCGCCGCAGCCAGGCGGTGATCACCTAACTGGCGCCGGCGAGCTCGCGGACGACGCGGATCATCTCGTTCGGGTCAAAGGGCTTGGTCAGGTAGGCGTCCGCCCCCACCCGGCTGCCTCTGGCCTTATCGTCCTCCTGCGCGCGCGCGGAGATCAGCAGCACCTTGATGTGCGCGGTGTCCGGCGAGCTGCGCAGCTGGACCGCCGTCTCCCAACCGTCCATGCGCGGCATCATCACGTCCAGCGTGATGACGTCCGGATCGATGTCCCCCACCTTGTCGAGGCAGTCCTGCCCGTCCACCGCCATCGACACGTCGAACCCCTCGAGCTGGAGGTTGACCGCGATCAGCTGCCTGATCACCTCGTCGTCGTCAACGACGAGCACCCGTCTCAATCCCTGCTCCACTCGCGTGAGGGTAGCGTCTTGCCTTGTGATTGCGCAGTGTACCCGCTGCGTGTCCCGGTAACGGTTGCTGGCTGGTAGCCTTTCCCACGTCGCGCAGCCCCCATAGCTCAGGGGATAGAGCATCGGCCTCCGGAGCCGTGTGCGCAGGTTCGAATCCTGCTGGGGGCGCCATCGTTAGCGGGCTAACTGGGCTCTGGCCTGCGGTATCGCGGAAATGTCCGTTGTCACGCCTGGTCACGGCGCGCCACCGTCCGCCACTGCGGGAGGGTTTCCGCCCCCCCGGCGCCCCCCCGGCGCCCCCCCGGCGCCCCCCCGAGGTCATGGCTTCTCCTGGGGCAGGGTCTGGTCCATGCGGGCGATCCATACGCCTTCGAGCCCTTCGGCGCGGCCCGCGTAGACGCGCCTGAGCATCTCGACGCTGTGCCCGGCCCAGGCGGCCACCTGGGCGTCCGGGACGCCGGAGTCGAGCCGCCAGGTGATTCCTGAGTGCCGCAGGTCGTAGGGCCGCTTCATCAGCGGCGAGGCGAGCTGCTCGGGGGTGAGGGACGCGGCTCGTACTGCCTGCCATGCCCGCCACCAGGTGGACGGCTGAACGGGGTTGCCGCGCTCGGAGCGGAACAGGCGGCCGTCGCGGGCGGTGCCGTAGGTCTGGATGTGGTCGCGCAGCAGCGCGACGAGCTGCGGGGGGATCGGGACCTTGCGGGCTGGCCTGCGGGCTTTGGGGTTGGGCCTGCCTTTGGTGCGGCCCTTCAGGCCGCGGTGCTCGTGGACGGCGCCGTCGTCGGTGTAGGCCTTCCCGGCGGCGGGGCTGGAGTCGGCGAAGGTCAGGTGGCCCCATCCTTGCTCGGGCAGGTGGCAGCCCGCTTTGGTGAGCGCGGCGACTTCGGAGGGCCGCATCAGCGCGTAGAACATGCACCCGTAGAAGGCGACGAACCTGGGCCCCTGGCGTTTGCTGATCGTGCGGCAGGCGGTGAGCATGGACGCGACCAGTTCGGGGCTGCCGACGGCCCGGGGGTCCAGGGTGTCGTCGGGTTTGGCGGGGGCCGTCCATCCTTCGGGCAGGTTGGCTTTGCTGAGCGGGTTGGTCGTGAGCCGTTTCTTGCGGACCGCGTAGCCGAGGCACCTGTGCAGGACCCGGCGGCGGCGGGAGAAGTACTCGGGGCTGGCGGGCTTGCCGTCGAGCCTGAGGGCCAGGGCGTCGAGGACGTCGCAGACGACGGAGGGGTCCTCCAGGGCGCTGACCGGACGTGATGCCCGCCCGATCCAGGCGATGGCCTTCGTCTCGTCCTGGTCGAGCGTGCCCGCGTAGGCGCCCTGGTTCAGCTTCTTGCGCAGGGCCGAGCGGAGCACGTCAGGGTCGGGGGTAGCGGACTGGTTCCGGGTGACGACGGGTATTACCCTGGCCAGGCTCTCGACGATGGACGCGCGGGTCTTGGCCGCCGCCGTCGGCCAGGCCCACGCGGTGAACTCCAGGGCGTGCTCGTAGAGGGTGATGTCGCGCAGCTTGCGTTCCATGGACTGGGGCAGGCCGGTGTCGGTGCTGAACGCCTCGCCATTGCGGGCCGCGGTGATCAGCTTGGCGCGGAACGCCTCGGCCAGGCCCTTGGTCGTGAATGCCTCGCCGAACTTGTGCCCGGCCACGACCCAGCGGACCCGCGGCTTGCGTGCCTTGCGGGTCTCGATCTGCCAGAACTGGACGTCGAAGCTGGTCAAGCGATGTCCTGGTCGGGGACGTCGAGCCATTCGTTGAGCCAGCTGCGCCGGATGCGGATGGACCCGTTTCCGGCGAGGTGCTTGACTTTGGGGCCGGTGCCGAGGGCGCGCCACCGGTCGAAGCTGCGCCGGGAGATCTTCAGCTCGGCGCAGACCTCGTCGATGGTCAGCCACTCGTCCCGCTCGCTGGCCGGGTTACGGGATGGCTGGGGTGTTCTGGTCCTCATGTTCACCTCCCCCAGTGCTGTCCGGGTCCGTGTTGCACCGCCGGGTGGCGGTCTGGTGCAGCCGCGGTGCGCAGGCGATGCAAGCCGTGCCGTGGGTCGTGCCGGATGTCGTTCATAACCCGGCCTCCGGTTCGCTGAGTTCGCGCTCGCGTTCGTCGCTCGGCCTTGGCCGGGAACAGCCATCGGAGCAGCGCCTCGGCGCAGGCTGTCCACGAGCCCGGTGACAGGCTCGCTGCGGGGGCCTTCGGTCATTGCTGCGATCGTGCTCCTTCCGGTTCGGTCATCCGCTGGCGGCGGCGGCCATGGTGGCCCGCCGTTAGGTGTAGGCGGCGTTCTGGGCGGACAGGCAGGAAGGGAGCGGCTCGCTGCCTGGCCTGGGTCCGTCCGGCCGTAAACGTCGGCCCGTGCGGGCCGGATGAGGGCGCAGCCGGTTGCGCGTCTGGCGGTGATCGGCTGGGCGCGTTTCTGCACGGGGGTTGCACGGCTGTGCGCGTGCCGGTGCGGGAGCGCCGGAGGTGGGTGCAGGCGATCCGGGGAGCGCGGCTGTGTTCGCGGGAATCGCCGGGGCATCGGGGTGCTCATTCGTACAGGGCCTTGTAGAGGAGGTGCCTGTCGCGGGCGCATCCGGCGGGCCCGCAGGATTTCATGACCTCGCCGCAGCGGCGGAGCATGCCGGGGAGCCACCGGTCGTACAGGAGCAGGACGTCAGCGAGCGGGGGGTGTCGCGTCCCGTAGACCCGGGTGAATTCGGTCATGACGTTGTGGAGCTCGATGACGGCTTCGGGGTGGGATGCCCAGCAGCCGGGCACCGCCGCGAAGTAGGAGGGGTGCCATTGGCGCATGAGGCTGACCCATTCGGCCAGGTCGGCCATGGCGGCGGTCCTGGCGTCGGCGTCCAGGGCGGGCCAGCAGGTGGCGGGTGGTCCTTTCGGGTCGCGTGCGGTCAGGGCGGCCAGGTCGCTGGCTATCTGGTCGATCCTGGCGGCCAGGTCGCGTTGGGCGGTCTCGAGGTCCTCGCGGGCCTGGCCGAGGTTGCCTTTCAGCGCGGCGAGCTGGACGGCCAGCGCCGCGACGGCGGTGTCGGGGGTTTCGGTCACGCGGCCTCATCTTCGGCCCCGGGCATGACCGGGGGCAGTGGCACGGGTTCGGGCAGCGGCAGGTACGCGGGCGGGCTGGTTCCCAGCCGGAAGGAGACGCGGCGCCAGACGGGGCGGACCTTGACCGCGATCGGGGAGCGGTTCATGGCCAGGACCAGGGCGCGGGATTCGGGGAGCTGCCGGATGTAGGCGACGGGGACGACGGGCAGGGCCATCTCTCCCCCGTACATCCCGGCCAGGGTGGAGATCTCCTCGGCCATCTCGGCGTCGGTGTTGCCGCCGAGCACGATCTTGGTCCCGGCCAGGGCCCAGATGGCCTTGGCGGCGTCGGCGCCGTACCGGACCCGGAGCTGCGCGGGGGTGTGCACGATGAAGCACACCTGGATGCCGGATCCGGCCGAGGTGGCCAGCCAGTCGGCCAGCGGCACGGCGGCGGTCTGGGTCACCTCATCGAGGGCGAACAGGACCGGGTTCGGGATGCGCCCGTACGGGGTCAGGGAGCCCGCGAACACGCAGTCCCGGTGGACCTTCTCGATCACGGCCCGGAACAGGGGCGCGGCGGCGCCCAGTTCGCCGGAGTTGATGACGTACAGGGTCCCGTTGCCGCGGACCCACTCGGCGGCGTCGAACGGGCGGATCCCGCGTCCGGAGACGGTGCGGCGCAGGGCCGGGACACCGACCCAGGCCAGGGACCGGGCCATGGTCATCCGGATGGAGTCGGCGGCCTTGCCGTCCCGCTGGATCTCCGCGGCGGCGGTCAGCAGTTCCGGGGAGGCGCCGGGGCAGGCGAGCGCGTCTTTGAGCGGGTCGCCGAGCAGCTGGGACCAGCGCCACACCGCGCTCATGTCCTCGCCGAGCAGCGCCGCGGCGTGCATGAGCGCGGCGATCGCGAAGACGGCCTTTTCCAGCCAGAACTGCATCTCACCGGACCCGTCGGTGGGCCCGGCCAGCGCGGCCGCGGTCCGGATCGCCACCTCGGGGTCCAGGCAGTCGGCGACGATGTCGACCCGGAACGTGGACCTGATGCCGCCGATGCCTTCGGGGTTGAAGACGTCGATCGGGCCGAGCTGGGCCCGCTTGCCTGAGGTGAGCGCGTACAGGTCGGCGCGGGTGGTCGCGGCGACGCAGGCGCCGGGGTGCCCGTAGACCCGGTCGGCGAGGATCCCGGTCTTGTTGGTCCGCTGCGGCGCGATGATGCCGACCTGGTCCTCGCCGCGGGCGTAGATCGTGCGGCCGAGCTGGGCCCGGCCCAGCCGGACCGCGTAGGTTCTGGCGGGGCAGGTCAGCCGGTCGGTGAACCGCATGTCCGGGCGGCAGCGGCGGCCGTGGTACAGCGCGGCCAGCCGGGAGAACCGGAACGTGATCTCCCAGTGCGAGGCGAATCCGGCCCCGGGGCGCATCCGCAGCCTGGTCCGCCACTTCATCCGCCGGACCTGCTGCGCGGAGAACACGGTGGCCCGGATGAACAGGACCAGGCAGGCGAGGAGGGCGGCGAGGGCGAGGAACCCGTTGAGGCTGCTCATCACTGGTCTCCCCCGGGTGCGGCGATCGCGAGGTTCCCGCGGGCGAGGTGCTCGGCCAGGGCCGCTTCGATGCGCTTGAGTTCTTCGGCGATGTAGGTCCGGCCGGTGCCTGCCTGGAGGCCGGCCAGGGGTGCGAGCTCGGCTGCGACCGGGGCGGCGGCCTCGCGGATCCCGTACTGCGGGTGGCCCCGGTACCGGGACAGGAACGCCTGCTTCTTGGTGGCGAACTCGGTGGCGGGCTGTCGTCGCCGTGGTCGCCGGTCTCGTCGTCGGCCTGGTCGTCGTGGTCTTCGGGCTCGCCCGTCCTGTTGTGGCGCTGGGGGCGCTGGCCGAGGTGGTCCCGGGGACCGGGGCGGCGTCGAGCACCATCCGCCGTAGCCCTGTGGCGGTTTCCTTCGGCGCGAGGACGGTCCGCAGCAGGTAGAGAGCAACGAGGGCGGCGAACCTGGCCGCGTGGATCGTGGCGTGTCCGAGCCAGGCCCAGGCGGATTCGGTGTCGCCGGGCAGGACGTGCCGCCGGATGACGGAGATGACCCGGTCGGTGATGATGGCCAGGAACACCGGGGCGGCGGTGTAGGCGGTCACGGACCGCCAGTTGCCGGGGTTGGCGGCGGCGAAGTTCATCCCGGCTGAGGCGGCCGAGCAGATCATGATCAGGAACCGTTCGGCCTTGGAGGCCTTGCCGCGCATGGCGAGCCCGATGCCCAGCGCGGACAGGATGATCATGCCTGCGTCGAGCATCGCGGCCTCGATCATGCTCGGGATCCGCGCGTTCTTGACGGCGAAGATGTACTGGTACTGGGCGTCGAAGCTCACGTACAGCAGGCCCGCGTCGAGGATGCCGAGCAGCCAGGTGGCAGAGGCGATGAGCACGCTGCCGGGGGGCCGTTCGCGGCCTGCGAGCCTGCGGACGTTGGTGATGAGCGTGCGGGCCTGCTCCCCGTCGCTGCGCTCGATGGCGAACAGGCCGGGGCCCCGGGGGATGCTGGTGTCGTTCACCGGCGGGATCATGTGCCCGCCTCGAGTTCGGGTGTAGCGGCGTCCGGTTCGGGTGGTGGCGGGTAGGCGGCGGCGCCGGGCCCGGTTAGGTGGGCGGGGTACCGGTAGTTCCAGGAGCCGGGCGGGCCGGAGACTTGCACGTAGGTCTCGTGCTGGGCGCGGATCCGGGTGACGTAGGCGTCGTCTGGTTCGGCGTAGCTGGCTTCGGCGCGGGCCGCGGTCTGGTCGGCCAGCGGTCCCATGGAGGCGGCCAGGTCGCGCAGGGTTTGCGGTGCGCCGGGCTGGGCGTTGATCTTGTCGGCCCAGGCGCGGACTTCTGCCGCCCGGTCTGTCTCGGCCTGGTAGGTGGCGGCGCGCCGCCAGTCCCGTTCGGTCTTGGCGTCGGGGTGGTCGGACAGCAGCCACTCGTAGAACGCGTCGTCGGTCACGTCTCGCCCGTGCAGTTCGCCGCTCATAGTCCGGCCTCAGCTCCTGGCTCGGGTTCCTTCATGCGCGCGTGAAGCCGCTGGATCCCGCTGTCAGACGGCGGCACGGAGATCTCAGTGACGTAGGTGCGCGCCTGGCCGGACAGGCCGGGCCGGGCTTGCGGAGGACGTGGTGCCATACCACGAGCGTGCGCGTTCGGCAAGGGGGGCGTCGGGGAGCCAGCCTCGTCCAGCAGGGTTTCGGCCTGGTCGGTGAGGGTGTACGGGACGGGCGAATCCGCAGGATAAGCGGCATCTGCCGTCCACGTGCTCGGCCGCTTCGGCCTGCCCGGAAAATGCGTACAGAAAGTGCCGTTCGGTGACCGTCGTTTCGCCCGGTTCGGCTTGCTGCGACCTGTCGGCTGGCCCGGTCACTGTCCGGCCTCCGGTTCCCGCCCGGCCTGCCAGGACGCCCGCCGCGCCTGGAGCAGGTCGTCGAGCAGCCCGCCGGTTTCCTGCCACGGCTCGGACAGCCCCGGATACACGGTGGCCTGCTTGTACCATCCCGAGACCAGGTGAGCCCAGAGGATGTTGTTCTCGTCGGCGGTCAGCGGCTCGAACATCGCCGGGTCGCCCGCCGTGGCCGCCTGCATGCCGGTCATGCTTCTGCCTCCAGCTCGGGTTCAGGTTTGGGGAAGAGCCCCAGAGTCAGCACCGACAGCCACCATTGCCGGTAGGCAGCGTCGGCCTGCTTGATTTCTTCCGGGGTCATGCGACGGCAGGTCATCCGGCCTCCATTCCTCGTTCTGCTTGTTGTTCTGGTTGGTGCTTGGCGGCCCGGCCGGGGAAGTCGCCGGGCCGCCGGTCTGCGAAATGAGCGCGGCCGCCAGGTCCCCAGCGGCGCTCCTCGAGCTCGGCGTGACTGATGCCGTGCGCGACAGGGCGGGCGATCTCGGCCCACCGCGCTGCCTGGTCGGCATCGGCCTGCCGGTAGCCGGCCTCGAAGCCAGCTCGCTGTCCGGCCTGGTACATCTCCCGGGCCAGCTGGTGGCGGTAGGCGGTCTCGGCCTGGGCCAGCTCCGCCGCCTCGATCGCTTCCTGCGGGGTCACGCGCCCGCCTCCAGCTCGCTCTCCAGCGGCGGGCTCGGCTTTCGGGGACGTCCAGCTCTCGATGAGCGCATCGACCAGCGCGTCAATCTCCGGACCGTAATTGACCGGCTCGCACGAGGGAGCGGGAACCATTGGGCGCACTTCAGGCGCAGGCGGGACCGCGCCTGTCGCCGGGGGATCGCTAATCCCGAAGATCTCCAGCAGCAGGCCTTGCTCGTATTCGCTGGCCGCGTTCCATCCGGCCTTCGACAGGGCCTGTTCCTTACTCAGGCGCCCGTTCTCGTAGTCCCCCAGGGCCTTGCACACGTCGCAATGCCGCGCGGCCTCGTGGCTCTTGAGATAGCGCTCCCGGTCGCGGCCCCCGGGCTCGACCCGGCCTAGGACCCAGGAGCCGCCAGCTTTGATCTGGACTTCGGTCAGGCGCGCGCCCCTGCCGAGTGCGTGGTCGGTGAGTCGTTCCGGAAGCTTGTCCGAGGATCCGTGTAGTGCGCCGCGTGCTTGTACGGCGGCCAGAAGTGCAGCGTGTAGACGACGCTCCGGCGCATGCCAGACGTCCGCGTTCGTTTACAGCGCGTGAGACGGCGGCGTAAGCGCCGTCGCCACAGCCCGAGCCGCCGTCTCGACTACCTGAGGGCGCCGCTGCGGCGCGAGTCAGAGCAGCCCTATCTGGCTGGGCATATAGCGTGCTAGCTTGCATGGAAGGGTCCTGTCGCAGGGGCCTTGCCCCCTGGGTGATCTTGGCGGAGAGTCCAGGGGGCCTTACTATGCCCTTATTTGCTTGGGCATATCTCATCGTGATTCTAGACGCCGTCACTGTCAATATGCTTGGGCAAATAACCTCGAAGAGACTTGGAGCCAAGGTTGCCGGCAGGAACTTCGCGATACCTGGACATCGCCGCTGATCTGCGGACCCGCATCCTCAGCGGCGAGTGGGAGCCCGGAGCGAACCTGCCTCGCATGACGGACCTGGCGCGACGGTACGGGGTAAACCGGGACACGCTGGCCCGGGCGATCGCCATCCTTGAGGCCGAGGGACTGCTTTGGGCCGTTCCGCGCAGGGGCACGGTCGTACGGCACGGCATGTCCAGGCCGCGGCGGCCGCGCGGGAACTTCGTCAAGCGCAACGCGGGGACGGACGAACCCGGGTACAGCTTCCCGAGCGCCAGCGCTCAGGAAGTCTGGGTGCACCATGTGCCGCGCACGGCGAAGCTGGAGAAGCTGACGGACCCGCGGCTGGCCAGGATGCTCGGCGTGCCGGAGGGAACCGAGGTGATGCGTCGGCACCGGGTCACGGGCCCGGCAGGCGAGCCTCCGTTCCAGACGAATGACTCCTACATTCACCCGCGCGGCGTCGCGGACGCTCCCGAGGTCGCCGCGGCGGCCGCGGCGCCTGGCGACTGGCTGTACCGGCTTGAGGCGGCGGGCCACTGGCCTATCTCGTGGCGAGAAACGCACCGGGCCCGGATGCCGACCAAGGAAGAGGCAGACGAACTGCAGATCCCGGTCACGATGCCCGTGCTCGAGATCGTGCGCGTCGGCACGTCGGGGAAGGATGAGCGGCCGCTCGAGGTCACCGTCTACGTGATCCCGAGCGATCGTGTCGAACAGGTCGTGGTGCTCGAACGCGCTGAGGGCGCGGCCGAGCCCTGGCCTGAGCCTGCCGATACGGAGCCGGGCGCTAGCGGGTAACCGCCGCCGCGGCCGCGCCGAGCGTCACGGGCTCGGCAGGGTCGGCGCCGACGCCCGGATCCTGGACGTCGATGACGATGACGCTGATGTTGTCCGGTCCTCCGGCCTCTTCGGCCAGGGCGACGAGCTGGCGTACGGCGTCGGCGGGATCGGCCGCGGCCGCCAGGACGGCGCCGATCTCCTCGGTGCTCACGACCGGGCTGAGGCCATCGGAACAGATCAGGTAGCGGTCTCCGGTCCGCAGGTCGCGGAGGCCGAGATCCGGGGACCGATCCGGGCGGCCGTCGAGATATCGCGAGAGCACCGGCGCCAAGGGGCCAGCGTTCGAGACGAGATTGCCAAGTACGTGGTCCTCGGTGATCTGGCGCAGCTGGCCGTCCCGCAACCGGAACGCGCGGGAATCGCCGATGTGCACTAGGGCGGCCGTGTCGCCTGACCAGAGCATCGCCGTGAGCGTGGTCCCCATGCCGAACCGCGCCGGAGTCTTCGGCGGCCCGCCGCGCTACCTCCGCGTTCGCCTCCGTCACCGCGTGGCCGAGGACCTCAAGCAGGGCGCCAGGCGCCGACGTCCGCGTCGTGGGCGCGCAGCGACTCGATCACCGCGGCGCTGGCAACCTCACCCGCAGCGTGGCCGCCCATGCCGTCAGCGACCGCGAACAGCCAACGGCCCGAGTAAGCCGCGTCCTCGTTGTTCTGCCGGACGAGACCCGTCTCGGAAGCAGCAGCGGCGACCAAGGCAAATGCTGCGGTCATCTCAACACATGCCCTCCCAGCTCAGGGTTCGCTCCTCGAGGGCAGGCCACCACAGTAACCCAATCTGGGTGACGCGCCGACTCATTGAGCCCAAGCTTGGGCCTGGTGGTCGCCATCGTCCAGGCGGTCGGCTTCGCCCGCTTGTCAGACCCCCGAGCCGTAATGCGGCAACACCTATGGTGAACAGCCGAGGAAGCCACTGACTGCCCATGGCCGGAGAATCGGTTGTCGCTGGGTTATGAGCCGTACGACGTGCGTCTACCACGTCTCCGGTGTTCCGGTGGGTTTCGCTGACCAGGGAATCAGGGCAACGACCGTTCCCCCACCTCCTGGGCGATCTCCCTTGTCCCGCAGCGTCTCGTTAGCAAATCCGTTAGCCGATCGGTGCCTTAACCTGCGGGTTCACGCTTTCCATGCGCGCACGGACCCTTCCTGCCTGATCATCTCCTTCTCATAGGATCGGCACCAAACTGGTTACGGAGTCGGATCCGTGGACCTTCTCCTACCCATCGAGGCTCATAGCGGTCGATGGCGGGTTTTATGCAGTTCAGGGGCCTGCACGGGTCACATAGCATCGATGCCGCGCTGGGCGGTTGCTGCACTTCCCCACGTGTCCGTCGCTGGCCACGTACCTGTCGTCCCGCAGAAGGGCTCAGTGACAGGACGCCTCACCCCGACTAGAATAGTGCATTTAGGTGCTGAGAAGGAGTAATGGGGGTGGGGATGGATCCTGTGACGCTGATTGCAACAGCGCTCATCGCTGGGGCCGCTTCAGGGACGACGGATACAACTGCTAGCGCGGTTCGAGAAATCTACACCCGGCTATGGGGGATGGTGCGCCGCCGGACTGTTGGCCACCCGAATGCCCGCACTGCGCTCGATACGAGCCGGACTGGAGCTCCGGACAGACTGGATTTGCTAAAGACGGCTCTGTGGGAGGTCGGTGCGGGCACGGATGCCCAGTTGGTGACTGCTGCCCAGGAGTTGATGGAGTTGGTGGACCCAGACGGCGCGCGGCAGGGCAAGTATGTCGTCGTGCGCGATGCCAAGAATGTCGTGGTCGGCGACCACAACATCCAGATAATCCACCCCTGACGCATAGATCGTCAGAATGGCCATGACTCCTAGTCCAGACCCGCCCTCCCGGCCACGGTTCGTTACCTTGTCTGACAGCGAGAATGTGGTGGTTGGCGATCACAACATCCAAGTAATTGGCGCTGCAGGCAGAGGACGTGCTGCCCCTCAAGTTTCTATTACTCCGCGGTTGCCTCTGGATCTACGTGAGACGGACCGGCCATTGCGGGGACGGGGCCCGCTGGTGCAACAACTAGTCGCCCTTCTTCATGATCCACCAGACGAACCATCTGAGACACTCGGCGTTGATCGTGCCTGGTATTCCCATAACTCGCGACGCGTACTGCTGCTATACGGGCCAGGCGGCTGCGGCAAAACATCAATCGCTGAGCAGGTTGCCTACGAGGTTGGCGATGGCGGGATCGAGGTGTGGTGGGTGGACGCGATCGACCAGGCCACTGTTGAGGCCAGCATGAATGCCGTGGCCTCCCTGGTAGGTGTGTCGGGACAAGATTCGGGCGGACCTTCTTCGGCTGCCGATGTTCTCTGGCGGGCTCTGGGGAGCCGTAGGAGTTCGTGGCTCCTGGTAATAGACGGTGCCGATGATCCTTCTATGCTTTCGGTAGGTGGGCAACCTCTGGCTTCTGGCACTGGCTGGATCCGGCCGCTGTCCCATGGCCCAGGGTTGGTCTTGGTGACAAGCCGCCAGAGAGCCCCCAACCAATGGGGACACTGGTGGGACCGGTGGCCGGTCAGCGGGCTGGAGCCTGGGGATGGTGCTCTGGTTTTGCGGGACTACGCTGCTGAGTGGGCGGGCACTGAAGCAGATGCTGAGGCCCTCGCTGAACGACGTGGCGGCATGCCCTGGCCTTGAAGCTCGCCCAGGTCCTGCCTGGTCACTTCGAAGAGGCGCTACCCAGATCAGGACCAGCCACTTTCCGAGACTATAGACAGGCCCTCGGCGAGACCAGCTCTACCACCTTCCCCATGATGAGCAAGACATCCCCACATCTGGCAACTGTCTCTTGACCTTCTGGAACGCCGCAGCATGCCCCATGCACAGCCCCTCCTGCGGATGCTTGTTGTTTCCCCGATGCCCCTATACGAATCAGTTCATCTTAACTCGTTCTCTCTGGCTGCCTCTGGGTTTTTCGACGGTCTGGACGGCACCGGCCTCAGTTGACAGTGGAATCGCTCGTCAGCCTAGGGCTGATAGATCTTACTCAACCAGAATCGGTGGGGAGTGATCCGGAAACGAGAGTTCCCGAAAAACCAGCACTCACAATCATTCATCCTCTAATCCGCTACGCCACTCGCCAATTCGACCAGGGCCCTGCACCTGCCTACCTGACGGCGGCCGCCGCTCTCCTACACCAGGCCGCACAGCGCTGTGGTGATCCGGAGGACCGGAGGTCGTGGTCGCGGTGGCGTGCACTGGCACCGCACTGCGCCTACCTTCTGCGTACCTTTACCGCGCACGCTGATCTGGACCAATATCCCGACGCCATGCGTCAGATTGCCTTGGCTGCTCAACAAGCCGCCTGCTTCTTTTCACCTCCCGGCTGGCTGAGCAAGCGGAAACTGTCTTTCAGACAGTCCTCGACGTCCTTCGCGGGTTGCCAGGTGACAACACAGCGGCAATCCTCGAGACCCGTGAGTGGCTCGCGTGCGTTCTGCGAGATCGCAGTTTCGCGGATGTTAGCCAGCTTCAAGAAGCCGAGCGGGAGCTTCGGGCGATTTGCGCCGAACGTGAGCTCATGCTCACTGACGAGCATGCGGACGCGGCTGACACGTTGCGCCAGCTGGCCAGAGTCAGCTGGCGCAGCCCAGAAGGTCTCGCCTTGTTGGAGCGTGATTGGGAGGCCGATGCCACCCGGCCCGTGCTCGAGATGCTCGAGAGTTACCAGGCGTTGGCTATCGCCCTGGCATATCAAGACGGAAATTCCCCTGAGGCAAAGGCTATATATCAAACAGTTTATGAGGCGCAGAAGCGCCTCCTTGGTGACAACCATCCCAGCACTCTCGCTACGCGGACCGGCCTTGCGGCTAGGTTGTACTATGAGGACCGATTGGTAGAGGCCGAGCGCGAGTTCCGAGCCGTGTTCGAAGCCGGAGAAGCGATACCGGAGCGCGGCCCAGATCATCCAGATACCATTCAAGACCATGCATGGCTGGCGGCTACCCTCCAAAGACGCGGCCATCTGGAGGACGCGGAACGGGAATACCGCGAGGTGTACGCCGCGCGCCAGCGCGTACAGGGCCCCGACCACAGCGACACCCTGGACACCCGCGAAAACCTCGCTGGCGTGCTCCAGGACTGCGGCCAGCTGGAGGACGCGGAACGGGAATACCGCGAGGTGTACGCCGCGCGCCAGCGCATGCAGGCCCCCGACCACAGCGACACCCTGGGCACCCGCGAAAACCTCGCTGGCGTGCTCCGGGACCGCGGCCAGCTGGAGGACGCGGAACGGGAGTACCGCGAGGTGTACGCCGCGCGCCAGCGCATACAGGGCCCCGAGCACACCAAGACCGTGGACACCCGCGAAAGACTCGCTGGCGTGCTCGGGGCCCGCGGTCGGCTCGAGGACGCGGAACGGGAATACCGCGAGGTGTGCGCCGCGCGCCAGCGCATACAGGGCCCCGAGCACACCGGGACGCTGGACACCCGCGGAAGACTCGCTGGCGTGCTCGGGCCCGCGGCCAGCTGGAGGACGCGGAACGGGAATACCGCGAGGTGTGCGCCGCGCGCCAGCGCATACAGGGCCCCGACCACACCGACACCCTGGGCACCCGCGAAAACCTCGCTGGCGTGCTCCGGGACCGCGGCCAGCTGGAAGACGCGGAACGGGAATACCGCGAGGTGTACGCCGCGCGCCAGCGCATACAGGGCCCCGACCACACCGACACCCTGGACACCCGCGAAAGACTCGCTGGCGTGCTCTGGGACCGCGGCCAGCTGGAGGACGCGGAACGGGAATACCGCGAGGTGTACGCCGCGCGCCAGCGCATGCAGGGCCCCGACCACAGCGACACCCTGGGCACCCGCGAAAACCTCGCTGGCGTGCTCCGGGACCGCGGCCAGCTGGAAGACGCGGAAGCGGAGTACCGCGAGGTGTACGCCGCGCGCCAGCGCATGCAGGGCCCCGAGCACACCATGACCGTGGACACCCGCGAAAGACTCGCTGGCGTGCTCCGGGACCGCGGTCGGCTGGAGGACGCGGAACGGGAGTACCGCGAGGTGTACGCCGCGCGCCAGCGCATACAGGGCCCCGACCACACCGCGACCTTGGACTCCCAAGGAAGCCTCGCTCTTGTGATGGCTGAGCGTGGCCAGCTGGAGGACGCGGAACGGGAATACCGCGAGGTGTACGCCGCGCGCCAGCGCATACAGGGCCCCGACCACACCGACACCCTGGGCACCCGCGAAAACCTCGCTGGCGTGCTCGGCCCAGCGGCCAGCTGGAGGACGCGGAACGGGAATACCGCGAGGTGTATACCGCGCGCCAGCGCATACAGGGCCCCGAGCACACCATGACCGTGGACACCCGCGAAAGACTCGCTGGCGTGCTCCGGGACCGCGGCCAGCTGGAGGACGCGGAACGGGAATACCGCGAGGTGTACGCCGCGCGCCAGCGCATACAGGGCCCCGACCACACCGACACCCTGGGCACCCGCGAAAGACTCGCTGGCGTGCTCCGGGACCGCGGCCAGCTGGAGGACGCGGAACGGGAATACCGCGAGGTGTACGCCGCGCGCCAGCGCATACAGGGCCCCGAGCACACCATGACCGTGGACACCCGCGAAAGACTCGCTGGCGTGCTCCGGGACCGCGGCCAGCTGGAGGACGCCGAACGGGAATACCGCGAGGTGTACGCCGCGCGCCAGCGCATACAGGGCCCCGACCACACCAACACCTTGGGCACCCGCGGAAACCTCGCTGCTGTGCTGCTAGAGCGTGGGCGGCGGGTAATTTCTCCCCCAATGCGCCAGCCTGCAACTACGGGAGGGATTAACACAATGATAGATCGTAGTGATGCTAAGAGTGCACTGGAACAGGCTCTAGCCCACCTCCAGGAGGCTCTCGGCCTGGTCGATCCCGATAAAGAGCCGGGATTCTACGGTGTCATCTTGCACGATCTAGCGGTCGTGTATAAGGCCGCAGGCAACCTGCAGCAGGCTGGAGCAGCCTATCAAGAGTCAGCCGTATATAAACGCAGGCGAGTTCCGTACGATCCAGGCGATCTGGCGGTAACCATGGAAGCTTACAGCGATCTCCTCCTGGACTGCGGCGAGTTGGCGGAGGCACGAACCGTCCTCGATCAGCTTAAGGAACTGCTCCCCCAGGTAAAGGAACCTGCACAAGCCATTCGCCTGCACAATCTGGGCAACATCTTCGAGCGCCTAGCAGGTAGCGCCAAAAGGACGCCTACGCTGAAGCTCTAACCGCCTACAAAGACGCCCTCGACCTAATCGACCCTAATGCCGACCCAGGCTCATCGCCACACTCCTAGACGATATTGGAGACGTATACCAAGCCCAAGGCGAGTTGGAGCAGGCTCGCGTCGCTTATGAGCAAGCGGTGGAATACATGCGTCGCCTTCCCCAGGAAAAGTCGAGCTTGGCGTCAATGCTGCTTGATCTGGGACGAGTAGAGCGCCGGATCGGCAATCTCAGCCAAACAGCCGTGAAGGACGGCGATCAGGACCAGAGATCGCCTTTCGCATCTGAGCTGAGAGATCCTAACGAGTCCGACGAAGCGCAGTAGATTCAATCTATACGCTGACGGTCTGGCCCTTTTCTGCCTGGTTTCCGCATCCCCTGCTTCGATCCATCGTCCTCGCTGGCGCAACAACCCAGATGGGTGGCCGCCGTGTCAATGGTCGGTGGCAGCCGATTGTCAGGGCGACGCTCGCTAGGGCGCCGTTGACGCGGCGGACGCGAAATGGACAATCGAAGCCGAGGACGATTGTGCGCCTTCACGGAGCTATTCGCCGAGTGCCAGCTGCGATCAGCGGCAGCCGCTTCGCCAGGCACGGCGCAGGCGCGCCGGGCGGGGCTCCCCAAGCCTGAGCCCGGCGAGGGGAGCGCCCGACGCAGTGCCGCAGGTGCCGCCTTGATCTTCAAATACGGCTCTATTCGGCAACGCAGCGCGGTGAGCGTACTGACGTGGCGCCATGGCGTTGGCCTCTTCGTCCCGAAGCCAACGCGCGATCTTATCTGCCACCACTCTTACGGTCTCTGACCTGCTCAACACCGTCCGTGGACGTGCTGCGCTGGCCGCTGGTGTCCATGGCCGTTGTTACTCAGTTGGTTACTCACCGGCGGCACTATCATGCCGGACAACTTGTCCCGCGAGTCGGGTGATTCAGCGAGGCGTCCCTTATTGGGCGATGAGCTGGCCCGGCGTGTAGTAGCGGTAGACCAGTAGGTAGTCAGCTGCGTCTGCTGCGTCCAGCCAAGGAGCTGCCAAGGTAGCGCCAGGGGCTAGGGGAAGTTGCTCGTCCAGGGCACGGCGCTCCTTTGCTGTCAGTATGGGAACTCGAATGTATATCGGCTCGTCCCCCATGAATCGCACAAATTCAAGATCCGAGAATCGACATGCGTCAAGCGCATTTTTGTTCCTGGGGCGAATACGATCCCACCCAGCGTCTGCATTCTGGAGTCGTCCGCGTAACGAACATCGAATACTTGGCACCAGGATGACGAGATGGCGCGATCTCGCAATGCCGCTATGATGACATCGCTTAGGACCTGCCCTTGGACATCCGCAAGCCCCCATTTGGCCAGAGACTCATCAGTCACGTTGGGCGGTATGCGCGATTCACCTATTCGCCGTACGAGTTCCTGGCGGCGCTCTTCCATTTTGATCTCTGGCTGAGCATTTACGGTAATGAACAGGGCGCTGCCCGGCTGCAAGCGACCGCAGAGGAGTTTGACATCGGATACGACTTCGTGGTTGAGCATCTGTTCGTAGTCTAGCCAAACAATACTGAGCTTTCGCCAGTCAAGCTCCCCGAGATGCTCACTTGCGCGGCCAGGAATTATTCTTATTGACTGGTACGGCTGATTGAAGCGATATCGATCTATTTGGGCAGCGTTAAATTCGATCGAGGTCATGTCGGTAATACTAAGAGAACGGTGGACAAGAGCGAAGTCTATGAAATCGAGGCCCCCGAACCCGACGTACTGATACTCGGTCAGCGGCGCAAATGAAGATAGACGCCTGCAGATATCGACAATCATGTGTCGTTGAATTGCCTTAGAGGGCCGCAGGCGATAATCAATTTTCGCCATCATAGACCCTCGTCGACCTGGTTGTCGTAGAAATAGTCGAAGGTCCGCCTGCCCACATCGGCGATTGTGGTGGTTCCTAGCACTTCGGCTGCGTTATTAAAGCGCTCTCGGTCGACCGTGTACGCGATTCTTTGGTTCTCGCGCACGGGAGGCGCTGCCGGCTCTGGGTACGTAAGTTTTTCCGAGGTAGGGAGCCGAGCGAGCGGAACCTGCGGTGCAGCCGAAATCGCTTGGCTAATAGGTTGGCCGACGGTATCTTCCGTAACTCTGCGCTCGTTTTTCACACGGTTGAGCAGACGTATGACGTCGTTTCCGGCTTGTAGCATCTCTGAAGAGATTTTTCGCCACACTCGCGAGTCTTGGTCGATGCCGGTTTTCGTGGTGTTCCATGGCAGCAGGTCACTCTTCAGCGAGTCGATGTAGACAAAGCCGCGGAATGCCGGAACTGAGGATGGTAGACAGGGAGACCATTTCCCCAGCCCGTGAGCAAACTGCGGTCTGCAGCGACCAAAAGGCGGTTGTTGCAAAAGATATACCACCCTGCATCAGGCTCGTTTTGGAAGTCTTCACCCCTGTCGTCGTCGGCGGGGGCATCTCGGTCAGGTGCCGCTGCGCCAGCGTATATGCGGACATTAACGACACCATCATCTTCTTCCAAAGTGAAAGTCCTGTGCAAGGGAACCAGATTTTCGCTGGCGGGTAGCATCGGAATGAACGGCTTCACTGCTTCACCGTTGAGCGAGATCTGCATACCCCGCTGCATAGCATCTGTGTGGCGGAGTCGGAGTTGGTCGCGTAGCGCACCTAGGGTCTGCGATGATCCGAAGTCCTGCGCTACGCTCGGCAGTAGCGGGTCGACAACGATCTCTGTGCCTATAGCGTCGGCGTTGTCCGGATGATAGCCGCGGTCGGCTTCCGTCAGGAAGAAAGACCAATCGGAGCCCTGTTCTTGCGCCCATTCGTCCACATCGACATGGAGCACGAAGCGTGTACTCTGCGTGCGGGAATCGATCAGGAATTCCTTGCCCAGCTTGAATAGTGCGCGCTTCATGCCGACGCCGAACTGGCCCACAGATCCGGGCGTGGGATCGAAGTCCTCAGGTCGCCCGAACCGGAACGCGTAGTTACGTGCGTGATCCAAATCGATGCCGCCGCAGTTGTCAACTATGTGGAACCGCTCGGCTCCGACCCCCAACTCAACGCGGAGGCCGTCATAACGATCATCTCCGCGTATGCGCCGTGCGCCATCGACGCTGTTGTCCACCAAGTCCAGGACGGCGGGCAGCAATTCGATATCCCGGACTAGCATCCCGATGAAGAAGCGCTTCGCCGGGCTAGCATTGACCTTCCTAAGGTCATCGTCTGGGTTGTCGGGCTCTGTCATCGTCACCCCGCTCTCTGTCGGCTCCGGATGGCAGTTTCCTTCATCCAACCTAAGCGGAGTGTCAACCGATCCGCCACCCGTATACATACCTTGCCTTCGGGCCATCTAGGCAGTTAGCTTGCGGCCAGCGGGCTAGAGTGCTCGTATGGGCCGGAGCACGCAGTCTTGGGCGTCGTCGGCCCGCGCGCGCAATGTCATGCGGGGAAACCGGTTCCGCGATACGCGCCCGGAGCTGGCTGTTCGCTCGGCAGTGCATCGCCGCGGACTTCGCTACCGGGTCGCGGCCCGTCCGATCCCTAGTGTGCGCCGCTCAGCCGACCTTGTATTCGCTTCCGCGCGGGTGGCGGTATTTGTCGACGGATGCTTCTGGCACGGCTGCCCAGAGCACTACGTGCCGTCGCTTTCCAATCAGGAGTACTGGGCCGAGAAGATCGCTGGAAATCGCACGCGGGACGCCGATACAGATGCGAAATTCTTGGCTCACGGATGGCTGCCATTGCGTATCTGGGCTCACGAGGACTCGGAGGAAGCGGCAGATATCATTGCCAAAATAGTGCGAGAGCGATTGGCCTCTTTCAATCAGGATTGCGGTAACGCCTAATCTGGCGGAGCTGCCTTGCGCTTACGCACGCGGCTTTCCTTTGGCAGAGTCGCAGGGTCGATGCCGTAGTGCGTAGCCGCCTCGACTAGGGAGAGGGTCAGCAGGTTTTCGTCGCGTGGTTCCGACATGGCCTCGTTCTTCAGAGGCGAACTGCCCAGAGCGTGGATTACCTCGCGGGCGATCGCTTGCGCGAGGAGAGGCGGGACAGAGTTCCCTATTTGCTGGAAGCTATACCATTTTGTGACGTGGAATCGGAACCAGTCCGGGAAGGAATGAAGGCGTGCCGCTTCCCTGACCGTAATGACTCGGTGATAGCGGTAATGGATCGGGCGGGCGGAGGTGAAGCTGCCGTGGTCGCGCCCCGTACCGGCCCGCAGAGTCGGAGCTAGCCCATCCGCCTTGAGTCTCTGAAGCCTGCTGACCAGCTCTTCGGCGCCTTGCCGCGTGACTTCGAATCGTTCTCGTACCTCTTTGCGATGAGCTGTGCGCCCCACTGACGTTACAATAGTCCGGTCCCATGGCCTGCTGTATCCAAGCCCGTAGGACCCGTGCGCCGAGTCCGGCCCGGTCCGCAGTGAATGCACATAGGTGCTTGCGTCCGCTTCCATCTTCGCCAAGGCCGTCGCCGACAACTGGACCGAATCTTTAGTTGCGAGCGATCTATACCGTTCGAGGCACCGCAGGTCGTCGAGCGCTTCCGCCACGGTTACCTTTGCGCATGTCGCGACAGGCGCGCTGACCGGAGGCACGTCTTTTCGGTTTCCTACCACGATTACCCGGCGCCGGGCCTGGGGAACACCGAAGTCGCCCGCGCTCAGGATGAACGGCCGCTCTGTGGTAAGCGAATAGTCTGCGGCGAATATCTCCAATGCTTCGGTCCGGATTGAATCGTTAACCGGGGCGAGCAAGCCTGGGACGTTCTCCATAACGAAGTACTTCGGCTTGATGGCCGCCACATGACGAGCGAACGCGCTCAGCAGGCTGTTCCGTTCGTCCTGCGGGTTGCGGCGCCCGATTTCGGAGAATCCCTGACAGCTCGGCCCGCCGAAGATGCAGTCAATATCCCCTGGCCACGACTCATCCGGATACCGCTCCGACCAGTGCTCTTTCGCTGAAATGAGTATGTCCTCTGCCGAGAGGGTCTCGATATCGGTGCACAGCGATCTCGTCAGCGGGAAGTTCCATTCGTGGGTTGCCACGTGGACCGGATTGTTGTCGATCGCAACTAGCGTGTCGAATCCTGCCGCTTCGAACCCGAGCGACATTCCGCCGGCCCCGGAGAATAGCTCGATGGCGACCGGTCGGCGGTCGGGCGATCCAGAAAGGCGCTGCAAGTCCTGGTCACCCACTCTCGCCCTCCCAGAGCGTGCACAGCACCGCGCGGCTGGCAGCGTCGCGGCCGGAATCCCCGCAGTTGGCACGCCAGGCGTTCGGCATGCGCCGCAGCGAGGACCACAGGCCGAGTTCACCACGGGGGTCTGACATTCCGGCGTTGTCCCTGCACATGGGGCGCGTCAGCCGCCTGGCTGCTGACGCGTCGCCTGCCATCCAATCACATTGGCAGACCGCGCCCGGCCGGTGCCACGCGGCACGCCGATCGACACAAGATCGCAATGACAAGGTGCGCTCGTCTCGTCTGGGGCCTAGCGGGTCACTTGGGCGAACTGCGGGTACCGCAGGTAGTGGTCCACATACTCGGCAGTGAGGTTCGCCGCGCGCCTATCGGGCCTGGCCTCTGGCCTGGCCCTCGCCGTCAGGCCCGCTAGGTCGGCAGAGGCTCCGGCGCTCAAGGGTGGGTCCCGAAGATCCTTTCTGCGAAGCGATTAGAAAGGATCTTCGGGTGCCCTTGACGCTGGAGGGGCCGACCTGGACAATGCGCGGCGTTCCGTCCCGGCGGCTGTCACCTTTCGCACGGCGATCGGCACACTCGGCGCGAGCATGACGGCCTGGCCCTGCTCGTGTGGCACGGCATCGGGACGTGACGGCGGGGACCGGCTGCGGCCGGTGCCGGGACAGCAGTGCACGGCAGCTCGCCGCGCCGTAGGGCTACTGCCCGAAGGGCGCGGCGAAAGCTGCCGCCCAGCAACGGCGAGACCCCGGCGACCCTTGCCGCTTATCACCGGTCCCCCGGCCGCCCTGCTCTCCCCCCGGTCGCTCGCGCCAACTCGCGTAGCCGGTTCCGGCCGTAGGCGTGGCGCGCCGAAGGTGCGCCCTTGAAGTTTGTAGAGAAAGTTGTAACCACATGACCGATGACCTTGCTCGCTACTCGGCAGCCCGCGTCGACGCTCACTCAATGTCGGTGGTTGCTGGTGGAGGCGGCGGCCACGAGGGCGAACGCGGTTATCGTGGCTGACCGGGTCTCCCGTCAAGTCAGCGCCCGTGAGGCCGGCGGGTGCTCGGCATGGACCCGGCCGTCTAGATCTCGGCGGTTGCCTCGGGCGCATCGGCTTCCAGCTCGTAGCTGGGCTGGTCAGGGATCTCGGCCCTCCAGCCTGTATTCAGGTCGGCTCGCCGCTCCGCTCAACCTCGGCCGGGACTTCGTGCTCTCCTGTCGGCTGCGGGGGCCATGGCCTGCCTTCAGTTTCGGCTTGTGCCTCAAGGTTGGCGAGGTGCTTCTCGAAGGCCTGGCAGTCGCGCTCGAAGCGCCGCCACCATTCAAGTGTGGTCTCGCCGGGCCTGGGTTCGGATGCCTGGCCGCGGCGGGCAAGCTCGGCGCGGGCTTTGCCTCCCTCTTCGCGGAGCGGGGCGGTCGTGGCGGACCAGTTCTCGTGCTTGGCGTGTTCGGCTTCGAGGGCCGCCTTCTGCGTTCCGAGGAGCTCAGCGAGGGAGTGCAGGACCGTGGCGGTCGCCTCGTCGCCCTGGGCCTGGGCTTCGGCGGCTGCCTGCCGCTGGTCGGCTTCGGCCAGGGCGGTGTGTTTCAGCTGGGCGGAGACGTCCTTCGGGCCCGTGGCGTAGGCCCGCTGGGCCTGGTGTTCCCTGGCCTCGAGTTCGCCTTTGGACATGGCCCGGTACAGCTGTTCCTCGTCGCGGATCTCCAGGTATGTGATCGCGTCTTTGCGCATCCGGTCACGCACCGGGTCTTCATTGTGCGGGGTCGGAGATACCGCCTGGTCCGGGTCGGCGATGCCCGCGGCTTCCCGGTAGGCGGCCGCGGATCCGGCCCGGTGCAGGTAGTCCTGCTGCTCAAGCGCCGACCCGTGGACGGGGAACGCGCCCAGGTGGCGGGTGAGCCATGGTTCGGGTTTTTCGGCGTGCCGGATGCCGAGTGCGGCGATCCGGGCGTCTATCGCCTGGGCGGCCTCGCGGGCGAGCTGAGGGGCGTTTTCCGGGGTCCGCTGCACCCAGGTGGCGGGCATGCGTTCGGGCTTGCCGATGCGTGCCAGCCGCCCGTGGAGCACCGCGGAGATGCTTCTGGCGCCGTTGAGGTCGGCGGAGGTAATCCGCTCGATGAGGGAAGTGACGTCTTCTCCGTTGAGCTCCCGTCCGGTGAGCGCGTGCTGCAGTGGCGCCTGTTGCGGTTCCCGGAGATAGCGCTCATACTCGCTGGCGGCCAGGCATTCCTTCAGCTTGCTGTCGATGGTGCCCTTGCCGTATCCCGCATCGAGGCGGCCCAGATATTGACCAGGTGGCCGGTGCTGGACGGCCATTCCTGGGCTTGCCTGATGGCCTCGGTGGCGGTCAGCTCGGTTCCGTCGTTGCCGAGGATCTCGGCGAGGACGACCTCTGGGTTGACGAGTTCCGGTTCCCGGCCGGGGGCGGGCTCGCCGGTGGCGACGTAGGCGGTGTTGGCTTGCCGTCCCCTGGTCGTCCCGACGTACAGCGAGGGGCGGTTCAGCGAGCCGGTGACGAGCAGGTGCGCGGTGTCGGTGGTCCGTCCCTGGGCCACGTGCGTATTGCCCGCGTAGCCGAGTTCGCCGTGGTCGGCCAGGTACCGCTCAGGTAGGAGGAACGGGCTCGGACCAGCCGCCCTCGATCTGGCGGCGTACTTGTACCTGGCCGTGGGCGCGTCCTTCGATGCGGAGGACGTCGCGGTTGGCTAGGGGCTGCCCGCCGGCGTCGATTGTCTTGGCGTTCTCCCGGGCCCGCACGAGGTCGCCGGTGCCTGCCCGGTTGCCGTCGGCGAGCTCGAACTGTGGCCGTTGCACGCGTCCTGCACCGATGAGCTTGTCCTGGACCCGCCGTGCAAGGTCGGCGGCTTCGGCGTTGGAGCCGGCCAGCAGGATGGAGTCCTTGCCTGCGAGGTAGTCGGCCAGGAACGCCAGCGCGGCTTTGTCGTGCATGGCCTCGCGGTCTCCGGCACGGATCCGGCCGTGGGCGTCGTAGGCGGCCAGGGCGCTGGTGTCGCCGCGGCGGAGCTGGAGCGAGGCGGCGCTTCCCATGGGCTGGCGAACCGGCGTACCTCGGACAGT
This sequence comes from uncultured Actinomycetes bacterium, assembly GCA_963795795.1. GTDB lineage: Bacteria > Actinomycetota > Actinomycetes > Streptosporangiales > Streptosporangiaceae > Palsa-504. The sequence goes on from CAWCJS010000034.1 coordinate 192,501, forward strand.
TCGGCGGCGCCGAGCTCGGTGGCGAACCAGGTGAACCAGCCTCCGGCCTCTACGGGTCCGAGCTGGGCGGGGTCGCCGACGGCCAGGACTCCGGCCGGGCCTGCCGCCTGCTGGATCAGGGCGAGGTCCCGGGTGCCGACCTGGCCGGCCTCGTCGATGACGAGCTTGTCGGCCGGGCCGACGTGCACGGGGTGGCGGAGCTGGTCGGAGTCGGCGGCACTTGCCCAGGAACCGGGCGATGTTGTAGGCCTCGGGCAGGCCTTCGGCCGTCATGACCCGGGCCGCGTTCTCGCTCAGGGTCAGGCCGATCAGCCGGCCGCCGGTGAGCGTGTGCCACACGGTGGCGGCCGCGGCGATGGTCCTGGTCTTGCCCGCTCCGGCGGGCGCGGTCAGCAGGGCCATGGCCCGGTCCGCGGTGAGCAGGCTGATGACCGCTTGCCGCTGCTCGCCGTCCAGGTCCTGGTGGTGCCGGTCCAGCTCGTCCCGGACTTGCCGGCGGTGACCAGCGGCCTGATCGGGCGCCTGGCCTGGCCCATCACCTGGTCTTCCAGGTTGAGGTGGTCAAGGGCGGACCAGCGCATCGTGTTCGGCTTGCGGAAGATGGACTGCCCGTCGGAGGCGCGGATCCCGAGCGAGCTGACGTCCATCAGGTCCGGTGCCGGGCCCACCTGGACGACTTCCGCGCCGACGGTGCCGGAGATGGCCAGCATCGCTACCTCGGTGATGTCGGCCGGGGTGGCGCCGACGGGCAGGGCCCGGTGGATCTCCAGGCACAGGTCGGAGATCCCCCACACGCTGCGCTGCCGCTGCGCCTCGGCCACGGCGATCCGCGCGGCCCGGGCCTTGTCCGCGGCGGTCAGGCCAGCAGGCGCGCGTTGAGCGTGCGGCGTAGGCCTTCGCCTCGGCGTAGACGGCGCTGAGGACCTGGAGCTCGTCGGCGGTGGTCTGCTCTTCCCAGGCCCTGAGCCGTTCCTCGTCGGTCACCTCGTGGCCGGTGATCTTCCTCCGGCCATCTGCTTGGCTTCGGCCTTGGGGCGGCGGGTGTCCTTGGCGATCTCCTGGCCCATCAGGTAGATCGTGCGCCTGCTGGGCGGCTTGCCGTGCCTGGCCGTGTACTGGTCAACCCAGGTGCGGAGCCTGCCGTCGATGGCCCGGGCCCGGGAGGAGAACTGGTCCATGACCTGCTGGGAGACACCGCCGATTTCCGCGCCGTTCCCGTCGGCGCGCCCGGTCATGGCGTAGCCCATGTCCAGCAGCCGCTGCTCGAACGCCCGGTCAACGGTGACCCCGTACAGGTGGCGGAGCTGGTAGAAGTGCTGCCCGTCAGCGGCGCGCCACGTGTCGTCGGCCCCGTCGGCGCGCTGGACGGCGTTCAGGACCGCCAGGTGGACGTGCAGCTGGGGATCCCCGTCCCGGCTGATCGTGTGCAGCCACGAGGTCGCGACGAGGCCTTTCCCGTCCCGCCACTCCCCCGTGTCCTCGGAGTGGTGGCCGGTCCGGACGTAGCAGCCCATGGCCTCGAGCAGCTCCAGGCCCTCCCGTACCGACTCGAGCAGGGCCTCCTCGATGTCCTGCGCTTCCCCGTCCAGGGCCGCCGCCGTGACGTGGTCGCCTGCCTCGCGGGCCTGGGCTGCGGCCACGCGCAGGCTGGCGTGCAGCACCGATACCGACTTGGATGCGCTGCTGGTCACGTCGTAGTAGGGCCGGGAGATTCCCGGGCTCATGGCCCGGATGCGGGTCCGTTCGGCGTTGATCTCGCTCGCGGACGCGAACGGGTGCTCGTCCTTGTACCGCGCTATGGCGGCGGCCTCGGCCGCGGCCTGGTCCTCGTCGTTCTTCGGGGCGGCGTGCTGGATGATCCGCTCCCCGCCAGGGCCCACGCCTTCCTGGTAGAGCCGCTCGGCGACCTCGGCCTGCACCGTCCCCGAGACGTCCAGGGCCGCGCAGCCGCGGCCCTCCCACGTTCCCGGGGGATCGCCTGTCCGGGTGTAGTAGGCCATGGCACCGGCGCATCCGGCCGCGTGGCCGCGGGTGACGTAGGCGATGTCGTGGCCGGTTTTCACGTCGGATTTAACGGCCACGGCGGGCCGCCTTGTGGTTACGGTGCGCGCTGGGGCGGCCACGGTCATCGTGTGATGCATCGGTACAAACGGTTTGGCTCGCGCGCTCGGACCCACGCCTGGCGCGACGGCCGCACTTTGTTGTGAAGCCCGGCGTGGTGGCGTGGCGTGGCGGATTGTCGCCTCGGCTCCAGTTGGTGCCCGTGGGCTTGCTGAGGATTTCGCGCTGAGCGGTAACGTTCCCGGAACGATCCGGGCGTAGCGTACATGCATGACCAGGCCTGATCGGGCGGCAGGGCACCGTTTCCGTCTGGCCTCGCCGACCACCGCGCTGGTGCTGGGTGCCGTGTTCGCGCTCGTCGCGCTGGCCCTGGTGCCGCTGTCCCTGCTGGCTAGGCAAAGCCCGCAGGTCAACGGCGGCGAGGCGCTCGGCGCGGTCCCGTTCGGCGTGGTGGGCTTCGTCCTGGCCCGGCGTGCGCCACGCAACCCGATCGGTTGGATCTTCCTGGCAATCGCCATCTGCCTGCTGCTGGGCATCGACAGCGGGTTCTACGCGGTGATCAGCTATCCGCTGGACCACCATCTCCCGCTGGCCCCGGCGGCGCTGTTCTTGTACCAGCTGTGGGGTCCGGCCCTGTCTCTGTTCGCGCTGGTCGTGTTGCTTTTCCCGGACGGCGCCTTGCCCTCGCGGGCGAGCCGGGTGATCATGTGCCTGTTCCTGGCCGTGCTGGTGGGGTTCACCGTGGCGCTGGGGGTGGCGGTATCCGGAGCGGTCGCCGGGCATCACGTGCAGCTCGACTCTTTCGACGGGCTGGTGGTCATCGACCGTGCGACCGGCTGGTTCGCGCGGGCCCAGGCGGTGTTCGGCGCGGTCGGCGTGCCGTTCCTGGCGTTGGGGGTGGCCCGCCAGGTCGTGGCCTGGCGGCGCTCTTCCGGTGAGCGGCGCCAGCAGCTCAAGTGGCTGGCCAGCGGCGTCCTGGTGGCCGTGGTAGCCCTTGTTTTCGGCCTGGCGTCGCCGGGGAGCGCCTCCGGCGCCGCATTGGCGTTCGCCAACGTCGTGTCGTTCGGTATCGTGGCGCTGCCGGTCTCGATCGGCGTGGCCATCTTGCGGTACCGGCTGTATGACATCGACCGGATAATCAGCCGCACGCTTGCGTACGCGCTGGTGACCGGGCTGCTGGTCGGGGTGTACGCGGCCCTGGTGCTGCTGGCCACCAAGGTCTTGTCGGTCCACAGCACGGTGGCGGTGGCGGCGGCCACGCTGGCCGCGGCGGCGCTGTTCAACCCGCTGCGCGTGCGGGTGCAGCGGGTGGTGGACCGGCGGTTCAACCGGGCCCGCTACGACGCCGACCGGACGGTGGCCGCGTTCGCCGGCCGCCTGAAGGATGCCGTTGACCTGGACTCGGTCCGGGATGACCTGGCCGGGGTCGTGAACCAGGCCCTGGAACCCGCCCACATATCGGTGTGGATCAGCCACCGCGGCTGACGACGGTGCAGTCCCCTCGCCCGTCAGGTTCAGGCAACAAAGCCCCGCCGCCGCGCCAGCTGCCGACCTCCGCGAGCTAGGGTCTACGCTCCCACAGCGCTCCAGGATTTCGGGATCAGGGGTATCGGTAATGGTGAGAGAGTTAAATTTGCGCACTCTCCGGAGCCGTGTGCGCAGGTTCGAATCCTGCTGGGGGCGCCCATCGTCAGCGGGCCTTTCCAGGCTTTGACCTGCGGTTTCGCGGAAATGTCCGTTGTCACGCCTGGTCACGGCGCGCCACCGTCCGCCACTGTCAGAGGGTTCCCGCCCCCCGGCGCCCCCGGGTGTCATGGCTTGTCCTGGGGCAGGGTCTGGTCCATGCGGGTGATCCACACGCCTTCGAGCCCTTCGGCCCGGCCGACGTAGACGCGCCTGAGGTGCTCGGGCCGCCCGGCCAGGCCGGCACGCAGGCGACCCGCTGATCCAGGCCAGATACTCAAGACATGGACCGCTGCGCCCGCCCGCTCACCGGCCAGCTCCGGGACCTGGCCCTGGCCGCGCTGGACCAGCAAGGCATAGCGGTCAAGCGGCTGCGCTGGATGGGACAGCACAGCAATCACTTGTTCTGCTGCGACACCGCCGACGGCGAGCGGCTGGTCGTCCGGGTCTGCCTGCCCGGCGGCCGGAGCGACGACGAGCTCGACGCCGAGTTGGCCTGGCTGGCCGCGCTGGCCCGCGACACCAGCGTGACCGTCCCGCTGATCCGGTTCAGCACCCGGACGGCCACACCCGGGCTGCCGGACGGAGGACGCTGCATCGCGTTCACCTGGGTCCAGGGCCGGCCCTGCGGCTCTCGGCCGTCCCGGCGGCTGGCCGCGGACCTCGGCCGGGTGATCGCCACACTCCACCAGCACGCTCAGGGATTCCGCCCGCCGCCCGGGTTCACCCGGCCGGTCCTGGATATCGGCTACCTGACCTGGGCCGGAAGCTGGCACGCCGACCAGCTGGCCCGGCGGCCCGTTGAACCGGCAGTGCGGCGCCTCCTCGCAGAGACAGCCGGGCGAGTCGAAGCCGTACTCGCCCTCCTGGGGCAGGACCCGGCAGGGTACGGGCTGATCCACGCCGATCTGTGCCTGGACAATGTCCTGGACCATCACGGGCAATCCCGGCCGATCGACTTCGATGACGCCTCGTGGGGCCACTACGCCCTCGACCTGGCGATTGCGGCCGTCGACATCCCCGAGGACCTGCACCAGGTCCTGCTCGACGGCTACCAGACGGTGCGCCCGCTGCCCCCCGGCTATGAAGAGCACCAGGCCGCGCTGCTGGCCGCCCGCCGTCTCTTCCTCGTCATCTGGCACCTGGCCAACGGGCTGCCAGACGAGGGCCACCTCGGTCAGCTCGGAGCCTTCAATAGCAGAGCGTGAGAGCATGCCCGTATGGAGGCGGAAGCCGTCCCGATCCTTTGCGTGGCTGACGCCGACGCGGCGGTCAGATGGTATGAGCGCGCTTGGGCTTCAACTAAGCAGTGGGAATATCGCTTCGATCCCGATTGCCCTGCGTTCGTGTCGATCGCGTGTGGCGGGACTCGGCTGTTCTTGTCCGAGCACCGAGATGATGCCCGGCCCGACACCCTGGTCGGCCTGTACGTGAGTGACGTCGACGCGGTGGAGGCCGAGTTCGGGCGGCCTGACGGCGAGCCTCCGTACGGGTGCGAGTTCGAACTTCGCGACCCGGACGGTAACCGGCTGCGGATCCGCAGACTGGCGAGCTGAGCGAACTGGCGGATCAGTGCATGTCTGGGTCGGTTTCGGGGAGCCTGTCCCTCGAGACGTACCGTCATGGGCATGACGGCGCGTCCGGTCCCGACCTGGCCAATCCCGGAGCGGGTCGTGGTGGTCGGCTGCGCTGGCAGCGGTAAGACGACGTTGGCGCACTCGCTCGCGGCGCGACTGGACGCGCGGCATATCGAACGCGACGCGCTCGGCGATGACGAGGCTCCCGGCTTCGCTGTGCTGGTCGCGGCCGCCGTCGAGACCACCGGGCGGCGATGGGTGTTCGACGGAGCACCCTACAACGCTGAGGCGCTGGTTTATCCGCACGCCGACGTCTTGGTCGCCTTGGACTATCCGCGCCGGGTGGTATGGCGCCGCGTGGTGGCTCGTTCTCTGCGGCTCTGGCTTACCCGCCGGGGCGACGGGGCGCACACCTCCGCCTCCCCGCCCTGGAAGTGGTGGGCGCCTACCCACCCGGTGCGCTGGTCTGTGCGGACGCACGCCGCGCGGCACGCGGAGATCGCTGCGCTCCTTGTGCGGCCAGAGCTGGCCCACACTCAGCGATTCCGGTTCACTTCTCCGCGCCAGGCCGTGACGTGGCTCACCGGCCTTGACCGTTAAACGAAACGAGAAGATGACCTTTCGCGATGGCGTGCTCTACTGACCGCATGACGGCGACGCGGGGCGTAAGGACTGGAGCGGCCCTCATCATCTGCGCTGGTGCCGTCGCCGGGTGCGGCTCATCATCGGGCTCGACGGTCTCCTCGCCGGCCTCTCCCCGAGCCGTGCGGCCGGCCGTCCCTGCGGCGGCGATGTATCAGTCCCCCGTGAAAGCCACGCTGTCGTGGTTCTTTGCCATCAACCTCAGGGACAAGGCCGCGGCCATCGCTCATTTCGCGCCTGCAGCGGCGTACCAGATGAGCTGGGGCAACGGAGACACCTCGACGTGGCCGACGTTTTCGGCCCTGCACTGCCTGCAGGTCAGCCGGCGCGGCGCGGCCGCCTGGGTCCACTGCACCTTCACCGAATCGCAGGCGCCCTCGGTTGGCAACCCGGACAGCTTCTGGACCGTCGAGCTGCACCGGCAGGCTGACGGGCGATGGCTGATTATCAACTACGGACAGCCATGACGCCGCGCAACCGGTGCGGGCGGTGGTGCGTCTGATCGGTATGCGGGCACTGAAAGCCGCGGCTGCAGTGGCTGTCGTCTGTGTCGCGACCCTGTCGGCCTGCACGGCGAGCCAGCACTCCCCTGTCAGCGTCCCCGCAGATACATCGCCGCCGCGTCCGGGCGGCATGCCTGGCTTCTACCTCGTCGTTGACGGGCTGCAGGTTGTCGTGCGGGCCTCGGCCGACGGGCACGTGACGGGCACGGCCGCGATACCCGTGCCTCCGGCCAGCGCGGGGCGGACCTGGGTTCTCGGTGAGGCCTTCGGCAGCGGGGACGGCCGGCACTTCGTGATCGTCATGTCCCAGGCCGGCGGCCCGCCCGGCGTGGCCGACATCACCTTGTTCCACCTGACCGTCTCCCCCGACGGCCAGCCCGGAAGGCTAGGCCAGGTGACCTTCCACAGCAGCGATGAGCCACTGACCGGCGCGGCGCTGTCCCCGGACGGCAGGATGCTCGCAGTGTCCCTGCTGGATGAGTTCGCGGTGGCCGATGGCGGTGACCACGTCCTGGTCCAGGCCTTCGCATTCGGCCGGATCGACAACGGCGTCTTCACCGCGCTGCCAGCCACCACACCTCGCACCCTGCCCGTCTCTGCGGCGTGGTGACCGCCCGGCGGCAGCGCTGCGCCGGCTCGGCGAATTGTCTTGACCTGGCCCCAGGGGCGCGCTTGATGATCGCGTCATGAAGGAACTGGGAGCGGGCGAGTTCTCTGCGGTTACTGGGCTCTCGGTCAAGGCACTCCGGCTGTATGACGAACGCGGGCTGCTCGTGCCTGCTCGGGTCGATCGGGCTACCGGGTACCGCCGTTACGCCGAGGACCAGATCGTCACCGCGGGTCGGATTGCGCTGCTGCGTCGGGCTGGGATCGGGCTGGCTGACATCGCGCGGTTCCTGGCAGCGCCGAACGCCGACACCATCGAGCGATGGGTGGCGGATCTCGCGGCCGAAACCGGAGCCCGCCGGCGGGCCCTGGACGCGCTGGCGTTCGCGCTCGGGTTTGATAGCTCGCTACCGGAGGAGGCCGCCGTGGCCGTCATCATCCGTCCCGTCGATTCGACGGCGGAGCTCGTCACAGCCTTCGACGTCGCGGGGGCGCAGTTCGAGCCGGGTATCGATCACACCGACCAACGGCGTTTCGCTGAGCTCGAAGCCGCCTACTCCGGTGAGCGCGAATTGCTGCTGGCGGCTGAGGAGGGCGGCTTGGTGGTGGGTGCCGCCATGGGCTTCTTGTCGGAAGGGTCGGAGGTGACGCTGAGGATCCTGGCCGTGGTGGCTGAACGGCGCAGGCGGGGCATCGGACGGGCCCTCCTGCGGGCTTTCGAGGGCAGTGCCCTCCGGTTGGGGGCGACGCGCATCTCCCTGGGCGCCGACGCCGAGGCCGGGTTTTATATCCGGCACGGGTACCAGACGATGCTGCTCCTGCAGTGGGTCTATGACCCGGGTCGCTTCGACGCCGAGGTGGAGGCGCTGGCCGCGGGACCCGTGAGGGGGATGACCTGGCATCGGGATTCGTTCGGTGGCGTGCCTCAGTTGTTCGTGGAACTTGACGAACCGAGTCCGGTCGTGCTGGCCCAGGTTCAGGATCTGGTCTCCGGAGCGTACGTCGGCTACTGCATGACCAAGGCGCTCACAAAACCGGACAGATCGGACATCTGGGCTCCGGAGCCTGGAGCCCAGGTGTGAATCTGCTGAGGGCTATCAGCTTCGGGCCTCAGCAACGCGCTGACCTGCCTACGATGACTGACGATCTCCAAGCCTGACGGTTCGTCCCGCGGCGTCTCGGTTCGGCCGGGTAGGGGCAGATCCGACGACTCTGCACAACTTTGCCAAAGTGTTACCGATATCACGCAACTTTTTAAGTTTCTCAAGCTATGTACCTATAGGGGAAGTTATAACTCGAGTCAACGGGCGGAGAGGTTTGTAGATGCACAAACTCATTGAGGCCGCGGGTCGCCGAAGTGCGGGCCTAGCGGCGGGGGTGGTCCTGACCGGGGGCCTGGTCGGGGGAGTCTTGCTGGCCCCAGGCACGGCATACGCCGCGACGGCCACGATCGCGATCACCAGCGCGACGCCGGGCTTCGGCGGCGGGATCAACGTCCAGGTGGCGGTGACCAACGGAACCGACCCGCTCGGGACGTTCAGCGTCTCCGGAGCAGGCAGCGGTTGCACCGGCAACTTGTTCGGCGGGATGTCCGCAACCGGTAACGGAAACGGTCACTGCAACATCGCGGTGGGAGCCGGGACGTACACGCTGACGGCTTCCTATGCCGGCGCGTCCAGCAGCCCGGACACGGTGACGGTCGGCAACCCGAGCCCGCCGCCGGGCGGGAACGCTCCGGCGTGGAGCTCGGACTCGCCGTCCACCTCGGTGAACGGCCAGTCTTACAGCTACCAGTTCCAGGCCACCAACTCGCCCAGTTACGAGCTGATCGGCGCCCCGAGCTGGCTGAGCATGGGCTCCAACGGGATGGTGTCCGGGAATATCCCGGACGGGACCAGCTCGTTCACGTTCTCGGTGAAGGCGTGGAACAACTTCGGGTTCATCATGGCCGGCCCGTTCAACGTGCTCTGCCACCACCAGAACTACTTCCACAACTACCACAACGACGCGTTCGTGAACCTCCACACGCAGCTGTACTGCACGTCTCCGGTGAACACCGGCCACCGCGGTACCTGCACGCTGTGGGTCACCAACTCGGACAACAACTACCCGTGGGGCCAGTACGGCCAGTACAACAACTTCGGGCAGAACTACGCGCGGGACGTGACCGCGCAGATCTCCCTGCCGTACCAGCTGAGGGCGGACTTCTGCGGTTACGGCTACTTCTCGTTCGGCTGCCACATCTACGGCAACACCGCGACCGAGAACCTGGGCAACCTGTATCCCGGACAGACCAAGAGCTTCACCGTCACCTTCACGGCGCGGAGCGGCTTCAACCTGTGGGGTTACAGCCCGGGCCACTCGTTCTACGTCAAGGTCGTCGGCTCCGCCTCGTCGGACCACGACAACTTCTTCTTCTTCGGGCAAGGCAGCAGCTACTCCGTCGCCTACGTGAAGATCCGTCCGTACGGCTTCTGGTGGTAAGCCGGTAGCCAAGCACAACGCACCCCGGGGGGCGCAGGCGCCAAGCCTGCGCCCCCCGCTTTTATGGCCGTAACGATCTCAGGACGCGGCGTGCCTAGGGTTGGCTCAAGCGGGCGATCCGAGGAAGGGCGCGGGCATCCCCCATGAGCACGAGCTGGCGGACGCGGGCGGCACCGGTGGCGGCCGCCGTGCTCGCCGTGGTCGCGCTCGGGCTCGGCGCGGCCACCGTCGTGCTGGATCACCTCACCCACCAGCCGGGGACCGGCGGACCGGCCGCCGACGCGCTCATCGGGGCGGTCGGCGTGGTGCCCGCGACCGCGGTGGGAGCGCTCCTCGCCGCTCGCAGGCCGCGCAACCCGATCGGATGGCTGCTACTGGCCATCGTCATCGTGGAGATCAGCCCCGCCAGCCAGTACCTCATCCTGGACTACCGGATGCACCACGGGTCGCTGGCCTTGGGCTGGCTGGCGGTCGTGCTCGAGGAATGCTGGCCGATGTTCCTGGTCTCGGTCTCGCTGCTGCTGTGGCTGTTCCCGGACGGGACGCTGCCGACCGGCCGGTGGCACCGGGCCGCCGCCGTTGCTTCGGTCGGCTGGCTGCTGGTCGGCCTGGCCACCTCGAGCCGCGGCGTGCTGGTCGCCGCCGGACACGACGTCCGCATCCAGGCCGACGGGAGCCTGGCCAACCCGTCGCCCGGAGCGTTCCGCGTCCTCGACGTGGTGGTGATCGCCGTGACCCTGATCAGCTGGGTCGCCTGGCTGGCCATCCAGATACCGACCTACCGGCGCGCCAGCGGCGTGCACCGCCAGCAGCTCAAGTGGCTCTACAGCGGCGCGGCCATCTTCGTGTTCGCGTACTTCGGCGTGTTTATCGCCACGCTCGCCGTGAAGGCCATCCCCGGCTGGGCTAACGAGTCGGTGATCAACGTGCTGCCGATCCTCGGCACGGCCGCCCTGCCCGCCTGCCTGGGGGTGGCGGTACTGAAGTACCGGCTGTACGAGCTCAACCGCGTCATCAGCCGGGTGGTCTCCTACTCGCTGATCACGACCCTGCTCGCCGGGGTGTTCGCCGGCCTGGTGCTCCTGGCCACCCACGTGCTGCCGTTCAAGAGCTCGGTGGCCGTGGCGGTCGCTACGCTGGTCATCGCCGCGCTGTTCAACCCGCTGCGCAGGCGGGTGCAGCGCGCCGTCGACCGCCGGTTCGACCGGGCTCGCTACGACGCGGAAGCCGTCGTGGTCGCGTTCTCCGCGCGGCTGCGCCGGACCGTCGATCTGGACGCGATCCGGGGCGATCTGGTCGGCGTCGTGCACGAGGCGTTCCAGCCCGCCCACGTGTCGGTGTGGCTCCCCGGCCCCGAGCTACCAAGACGGCCGACGGCGCAGGGCGATCCCTAGAAGCGCTCGACCAGGTGCTCGCGGCCGGCCGGCGGCTCGTAGGGTTCGGGCCAGAAGTCCGTGACGCGGGTGATCAGGCCACCGGCGAACTCGAAGAACGCCATCGCGTCGTCGCGGTGGTCGTCCACGCGCCACTCGAACCACAGCACGCCGTGCTGCTCGTCCGCGATGACGAGCTTCGGCCGCAGGTGCCAGTCACCGGGATACTCCTGGTTGAACCGCAGGTAGCCTTCCCGCCCCTGGATCCGCTCCCGGGACTGCGGGATCTCGTAGATCACCGCGGGATCCAGCAGCCCGGCCCAGGTATCCCAGTCCCTGGCCTCTAGGCTGGCGATGAACCGCTCGATGATCTCGTGATGGCCGCGCGCTGCGGCCGATCCGTCCGTCACGGCACCGCAATCTATCGCAAACCCGGGGCCATCCGTGCGCTACTCCAGCAGCCACCGGCCGGCGAGGTCCAGCGCCTCGGCGTGGCTTCGCGTGCCGTGGTCGGCGGCCATGAAGTGGTGGCCGATCATGAGGGAGAACGCGAGCGTGCTGCGGGCCTCGACCTCGGCCTCGTCCTGGCTGATGGCGCCGAACAGCTCGCGCAGGTAGTCCATGCGCCGGTTGTCCACCCGGCGCAGGCGGGCGGCGACCGCGGGGTCGCGGCGAGCCCAGTCGCGGACGGCCAGGTCGACGGGCAGCAGTTCCGGGGAGAACGTAAGCGCGCCCGCGCGCCGCACCTTGGCCCGCGCGTCGCCGCCCCGGCGCTCGACCCGCTCGAGCACGTCATCGATGCTCATCCGCTCCCACGCGTCGAGCATCTCCGCCAGGAGCGCGTTCCGGTCGGCGAAATGCCCGTAGAAACCGCCCTTGGTCACGCCGAGCGCCTGCGCCAGCGTCTCGACCCGGACCGCGTCCGGGCCGCCGGCGGCCAGGGCCCGCAGGCCCTCCTCGATCCACCGCTGCCGGGGCGTCCGGGTGATGGCGGCCATGGCCCTATGCATACACCAGCCCCGCTTCTAACCGCCGTGCACGAGGTGTTAGCGTTCATATATACGCTACCGTATATATGAACGGGCGGCGATGAACAGGAAGGTGCGGACGATGAAGGCAGGCCTCGTCGCGTTCCACTACCCCAGTCGTGACTACTCCGAGGAAATGCTCGGCCGGGTGCGCCGTGCGGCCGCGTTCATCGCGGCCATGCCCGGCTGCCTGGGCACGGACTGCTGGCTCACCGAGGACGGCCAGGCCGTCGTCAGCACGGGTCAGTGGGAATCGATGGAGGCCCTTCTCGGGGGGTTCGCAGCCGCGCGCGCGGCGGGCATCGATTTCCACGTCGACGAGCGCGAGGTCCGGCCTCGCGAGGTCTTCCGGCTGACCGGCACCTGAGCAACGGCTTCCCTCCGGACCGCTCCCGATGGGCGGGACCGTGCCATCGATCGGGTAATTCTTTCCATCGTGATTTCCGACCGGGCGGTTGAGCATCGGCCGATAACTCACGGGAGCTGCGCGCGGTGGCCCGGGACCGTCTATTGTCTCCGGCCTTGTCATGGCCGGGTGACGCGCACGCGCGTTTCCCGAGTCGCAGTACGGCCGGGTTCGGGGTTGCTAACGTTGCGCACTATTCGCCCCTACTGTAACGTCAGCACAACACCTTCCCCCCCGTAGCAATGGCCGCACCTCCCGCTCCCGAACGGCCGCTCGGTGGCACGAGACGATAGCCGCTCCGAGCCCACATGGAGCGGGGAGGTGGATAGTCATTCCGGAGCCCGGGAAGGATCTGCAGTGAAATCTCGCATGACACCCCGGCGAGCGCTCATGCTGTTCGCCTTTTCTGCCGTACTGATTGGAATTCCCGCCACCGCCACGGCGTCTTCCGCGGCCACGAATGGCGGGTGGATCAGGCTGGGTAACCTGTCCCCGGCTACCGCTCCGGTGGACCTGTACGTGTTTTCCTCGGGTAATTCCGCCGCGCAGATCATTGTGCACGACGTAGCCTACGGAACGGTGTCGGGCTATCAGCTCGTCGGCGCCGGCGGCTACCGCGTCCAGATGCGGCCCGCCGGGGCTCCCGCGTCCAGTTCGCCCGTGTCGTCGGCCAGCCTCACGGTGCAGGCCGGTGATGCGTACTCGGTGGTGGCTCTCGCGGCGGGGTCCCAGGCCGGGCAGCTCAAGGTGCTCGACGACAGCCTGACCACGCCAAAGGGGAAGTCCCTGGTGCGGGTGATCCAGGCGACCGATCAGACGCAAGTGACGTTCCACTGCAGCTGCGCTCCGGGAGCCCCGGGTAACATCACGACCGGCGCGGCGTCCGGCTCGGTGAGCAGCTACGCGACGATCCCGGTTGGTACCTGGACCATGTCGGCGACCGGGCCTACGGCCAAGGCGAGCCTGCCCATCACGCTCACTGCGGACACGGTCCACACCGAGGCCGTCGTCGAAAAGGCCGGCGGCGGCATCGCCATCGAGGACCTGCTCGATGCCGCGGGATCCGGCCAGCCGCCCGCGGGCGGCGTCGGCACCGGATTCGGCGGCACCGCACCGCATGGCCCGGGGTCACCACTATCGTGGCTCGTGGTCATCGGCGCCGGGGCGATGGTCACCCTCAGCGGCGGCCTGGCGCTGCGCCGCACCAGGATGCGTCGGCTGACCATCGGGCACTAGCGGGATCATCCGGATCTCCGGCCATCAGCCGGAGATCCGGTAGTCCTCGAGCAGGCGGCGCCCGATGATCATCTTCTGGATCTCCGCGGTGCCCTCCCCGATCAGCAGGAGCGGCACGTCCCGGTAGAGGCGCTCGATCTCGAACTCCTCGGTGAAGCCGTACCCGCCGTGGATGCGGAGGGAGTCTTCGACGACCTCCTTGGCGTACTCGGCGGCCAGGTACTTGGCCATGCTCGCCTCGAGGTCGTTGCGCTGGCCGGAGTCCTTCCGCCGCGCCGCCATCACCATCGTCTGGTGGGCCGCCTCGACCTTGGTGCCCATCTCGGCCAGCTTGAACATGATCGCCTGATGCTGTGCGATCGGCTGCCCGAACGTCCGCCGGCGCTGCGCGTAGTCGATGGCGAGCTCGAAGGCGCGAAGCGCGACCCCGCAGCCGCGGGCGGCCACGTTGACCCGGCCGACCTCGATGCCGTCCATCATCTGGTAGAAGCCCTGCCCCGTCTGCCCGCCCAGCACCCGGCTGGCCGGGACCCGAACGTCGGTGAGGATGAGCTCGGTAGTGTCGACGCCGCGGTATCCCATCTTGTGGATCCGGCCCGGGACGGTCAGGCCGGGCACCGACGGGTTGGGCCCGAACCCCGGCTCCTTCTCGATCAGGAACGCGGTCAGGTTCTGGTGCGGCCGGTCGTGACCGTCGTCGGTCCGGCACAGCACCGCGACCAGGTTGGCGGTGCCGCCGCTGGTCACCCACATCTTCTGCCCGTTGAGCACGAACTCCTCACCGTCCCGCGCGGCCCTGGTCTTGATCGCCGCCACGTCCGAACCCAGGTCGGGCTCGGACATGGAGAAGGCGCCGCGGATCTCGCCGGCCGCCATCTGGGGCAGGAAGTAGTCGCGCTGTTCGGCGGTGCCGTACCTCGCGATCAGGTGCGCCACGATGAAGTGCGTGTTGAGGATCCCGGACACCGACATCCAGCCGCGGGTGATCTCCTCCACGACCAGCGCGTACAGCAGGAGCGAGACCCCGAGGCCCTCGTACGCCTCCGGGACTCGCAGCCCGAACAGCCCGAGCCGCTTCATCCCCGCGACAATCTCGGCCGGGTACTCATCTGCGTGCTCCAGCTCGCTCGCCACCGGGATGATCTCCCGGTCCACGAACTCGCGCACGGTGGCGAGGATGTCCCGCTCGGCCTCGGTCAGGCCTTCGGTCTGGGCCAGGCGTCCCATGGCGCTCACTCCTGCGGGGGCTCGAAGACGGACGTGCGCACCAGGCCCGCGGCCCGGCCCTTGGCGGCGATGACCAGGGCCATCTTGCGGGAGGCCTCGTCGATCATCTCGTCGCCGAGCATGGCCGCGCCCCTGGCCCCGCCCGAAGCGGACACCGACCAGTCGTACGCATCCAGGATCAGCTCCGCGTGGTCGTAGTCCTCCTGGGCCGGGGAGAAGATCTCGTTGGCCGCGGCGATCTGGTCCGGGTGCAGCACCCACTTGCCGTCGAACCCGAGGGCCGCGGCGCGCCTGGCCACCGCGCGGAACCCCTCGACGTTGCGGACCTGCAGGTACGGCCCGTCGATGGCCTGCAGGCCGTGGGCTCGCGCCGCGATCAGGATGCGCATGAGGGGGTAGTGGTAGGCGTCCGCCGGGTACCCGGGCGGCTGCTCGCCGACCACGAGGGACCTCATGTTGATCGAGGCCATGAAGTCCGCCGGGCCGAAGACGATCGTCTCCAGGCGCGGCGAGGCCGCGGCGATCGCCTCGACGTTCATCAGGCCGGCGGCGCTCTCGATCTGGGCCTCGATCCCGATCCGGCCGACCTCCAGGCCGACCGCCTGCTCGATCTGGGTCAGGAGCAGGTCCAGCGCCGTGACCTGCCCGGCGTCGGCCACCTTGGGCAGCATGACGCAGTCCAGCCGATCGCCCGCGCCCTCGACCACGGTGATCACGTCCCGGTAGGTCCACTGCGTCGTCCAGTCGTTGACCCGGACCGCGCGGGTCTTGCCGCCCCAGTCGCCCTGGTTGAGCGCGTCCACGACGGCGTGCCTGGCCTCCTCCTTGACCAGCGGCGCCACGGCGTCCTCCAGGTCCAGGAACACCTGGTCGGCGGGCAGCGTCTGCGCCTTCTCCAGGAATCGCGGGTTGCTGCCCGGCACGGCCAGGCACGAGCGGCGCGGGCGCAGGCGGCGGGTCGACTCGGCGGTGCTCACCCGTTCATTCTGGCCGACCGGGGCCGGACTGGGCACTGGAGTGATCACTGCCCCGGCGTTAGCCTTGGTGAGGGGGTGATCTTCATGACAGATGTCGGGCGCGTACCAGCCGGGACACTTGACGCGGCGCAGGGCCCGCCGCGGCCGCAGATCCAGGTGGTCCCGCTCCGGGGGCTGCCGATCGTGGCCGCGGTCGTGGCGTTCGTCATCGCGTCCATCGCGGGTAACTGGCTGTGGGCGCTGACCTTCTGCCACGTCGTGGGCGGCGCCCTGTGGACGGCGATCGACCTGTTCGTCGGGCTGATCGTCGGGCCGATCCTGGGTCGGCTGTCCATCCCGGCGCGAGCGGAGTTCTCGGCCCGGTTCATGCCGAAGATGGTCCTGCTCATGCCCACCCTGGTGCTGATGACGCTCGCCGCCGGGTTCCAGCTGGCGCTCAAGGAGGGCAACCTCGCGCCCACCAGCCCCAACCACGCCTGGCTGATCGTGTCGTACTGCGTCGTCGGGGTCATGGCGGTGATCGCCCTCGGCGTGCTCGAGCCGGCGAACATCGCCGTGCTGGTCGAGATGCGCAAGCCGGCGCCGGACGGTGAGGTCATCGCCCGGCTGATGCGCCGGTTCCTGGTGACCGCCGGGATCACCGGCGTCATGCAGGTAGCGACCCTCATCATCATGACCAGGGTGGCGACCCAGTGATCGCCGACCCGAACCAAGTTGCCGCGGTGCCGGCCCGTCCGATCGACCGGCGCTTTCCCCCGGTCGCCGAGCTGGCCACCGTGTCCCTGGCCCTGGTGGTCGTCGGCGGCGTCCTGATGGCGTCCTACGTCCCGCGCCGGCCGCCCCTCGGCGTGCCGGGCGCCATCGCCGCGGTCAGCGCGGCGCTGGTCCTGACCAGCGTCTTCCTCCTGTCCCGGCTGCACAGGTTCGCCTGGGACCGGTTCTTCCTGGCGTTCCGGTGGGGGCTGCTGGCCTACGTCATCTCGGCCGGCATGATCGCGTTCGCGTTCATCCGCGACCACACCCGCGGCGCCCCGCTGGCCCTGGTGCTGGGGATGCTGGTGATCTTCGCGCTCGACGTGCCGCTCATCATCGCGTTCACCGTGGCGCGCTACGCGTCGCCGCGGGAGCAGGAGTAGCGGCGCGGGGGAGGCGCCACCGCCGTTCGGGATAAAAGGATTTTGATTTTGCCGAACGAGCGGTGGTTTTACCTTCCCCCCAGATGGGAGAGCAGCAGGGTTTCGGCCAGGCAGGCGCGGTCGAACGTGGCCAGGTGGAGGCTCTCGTTGGCGCCGTGCGCGCGGGTGTCCGGGTCCTCCACGCCGGTGACCAGGATTTCCGCGCCGGGGAACCGCTCGGCGTAGGCGGTGACGAACGGGATGGACCCGCCGGCGCCGATATCGACGGGCGCCCTCCCCCAGGCCTGAGCCAGGGCCTCGCGCATGGCCAGGTAGGCGGCGCCGCCGGTCGGGACCGCGTACGGGGCGGCCATCATGCCCAGCTCCACGGTCACCTGCGCGCCCCAGGGCGCGTGCGCGCGCAGGTACGCGGCCAGCGCGTCGCGCGCCAGGACCGGGTCGTCGCCGGGGGCGACCCGCATGCTGATCTTGGCGCGGGCGACCGGGACCAGCGTGTTGGAGGCAGCCGCGACGCTCGGCGCGTCGATGCCGATGACGGCGAGCGCGGGGCCGGCCCACAGCCGGTCGGTGAGACCGCCGGTGCCGGTGAGCTCGACGCCGTCCAGGACTCCGGCGTCGGCGCGCAGCTGGGCCTCGGTCAGGTCGAGCGGGTCCGCGGTCCCGCGGACCAGGCCGGGGACGGCCACGTCGCCGCGCTCGTCGTGCAGGGTGGCCAGGAGCCGGGCGAGCGCGGTCAGCGCGTCGGGGACCGGCCCGCCGTACAGTCCGCTGTGCACGCCATGGTGCAGGGTCCGGACCTCGACGATCACGCGGTGCCGCCGCGCAGCGTGGTGGTCAGCGCCGGGACGTCGGTGGTCCAGTTCGTCGGCGTCGGCGAAGACCACCGCGTCGGCGCGGAGCCGGTCGGCGTAGGCGGCGAGGAACTCGGCCAGCGTGGGCGAGCCGATCTCCTCCTCGCCCTCGACGAGCACGGTGACCCCGACGGGGAGCTTGTCGCCGTGGGCGCGCAGCGCGGCCAGGTGCACCGCAATGCCCGCCTTGTCGTCGGCGGCGCCCCGGCCGAACAGCCGGCCGTGGCGTTCGGCGGGCTGGAACGGGTCGCTGTCCCAGTCCGCGGGGTCGCCGGGCGGCTGGACGTCATGGTGCGCGTAGAGCAGGACCGTGGGGGCGCCGGGCGGGGCGGGGCGGTGGGCCACCACGGCCGGCTGGCCGCCCGGGACGGTCAGCACGTCGACGTCGGCCAGGCCCGCGGTGCCGAGCAGGGCGGCGACGATGAGCGCGCTCTCGTGCACGTGCGACGCGGCGGCCGGATCCGCCGAGACGGACGGGATCCGGACCAGGCGCTCGAGGTCGGCGCGGACGGACGGCAGGACCTGCCCGACGGCTTCGGCCAGCATCTGCGTGGGTGCGGTCATGGGCCTCAGCTCGCGTAGAGGTGGAGGTCGGAGGCGAAGCGGCGGGCCATGTCCAGGGTTTGCGGCAGGTCGGGGTGGCGGACGATGACCATGCCGTCGGCGATCAGGGTGGCGCGCCAGTCGCGGCGCGGCGCGCCGACGGGGAGGAGCTCGATCGCGGCCACGTACTCGCCGTACTCGGCCAGCAGCCGGTCCAGGCCCTCGTAGTGGGTGATCCGCCCGGCGCCGCGGGCGCGCTTGAAGATGCTCGCCGCGTTGTACCGCCGGTGGACCGGCTGCGAGATCCGGCCGCGCGTGACGGCCTCGGCCCAGCCGGTGAACAGGTCGGAGTCGGTGGCGTAGTTCATCACGTCGACCGTGCGCGCCCCGGGCGGGCGGGCGCCGATCTCGCCGAACACCACCTCGCCGTCGGTCTTGCGGTACCACTCCATGTGGGTGAACCCGTCACGGAAGCCGAGCGCCTTGAGTACGGCTTGTCCCAGCTGGCGTCCGCTGCTCAGGTTCGGGTCGTCCAGGTCGCGCAGCGCCACCGTGATCGGGCTGACCCACTCGTGGGTCTTGGTGACCAGCGGGCGCGGGTGGTACTGGCAGATGTTCTCGACCAGGACCTGCCCGTTCGCGCAGATCGTGTCGTAGGTGAACTCCTCGGCCTCGATGAACTCCTCGACGCTGACCCGCGGCACGTGCC
The DNA here is from genome assembly GCA_963795795.1 of uncultured Actinomycetes bacterium. Lineage (GTDB taxonomy): Bacteria > Actinomycetota > Actinomycetes > Streptosporangiales > Streptosporangiaceae > Palsa-504. Next base: position 211,543 of record CAWCJS010000034.1, read on the forward strand.
TGATCATGGGCAGGATCGCGTCGAGCTCGGCGTTCGAGTCCGCGCGGTAGGTGTCCGCCGAACCCGCCCCGTCGACCGGCTTGACGATGAGCGGATAGCCGATGCGCTCCGCCGCGGCCCACACGTCGGCGACGGTCTGCGCGTCCACGTGCCACGGCGTGCGCAGGCCCGCGGCGTCGACCACGAGTTTCATCTGCTCCTTGTCGCGGAACGGGAGGGTCTGGGCCACGGTCAGGCCGGGCAGCCCGAGCTCCTCGCGCAGGCGCGCGGCCAGGACCATGTACGGCTCCCACAGGCATTCCACCTGGTCGATCCGCACCTGGCGGGCCAGGTCGCGGACGGTCGCGGCCACCTGGTCGCCCGCGGCCAGCGAGCCGACCTGGACGTAGTGGGCCAGCGCGGGCTTGGCTATCTCCGGGAGGTTGGACTGCGCCTGGTCGCCCAGGCCGATGACGTCGGCCCCGGCCTGGGCCAGGCCGCGGGTGAACAGCGCCATCTCGGCGGGGTAGCCGGGCGAGATCATGAGCACCCTGGTCATCGGCGTTCAGCCCAGCTCGACGCGGACGGTCGTGACCAGTTCCTTGAGCGCGGCGGTGACCACGGCGGTGTCGGGGTGCCTGACGGTGATGAACCCGTCGCCCTCGTAGCTGCCCGAGGACGGCTGGCCCGGGCGCGGCATTCGTGAGTCGACGACGAGGGCGCTCACCTCGGGGGTCAGGCGGTCCAGGCCGTGCACCGCGCGGACCTGGCCGGCCCCCTGGCCGCGCAGGTAGACGGTGCCCGCTGACCAACGGCGTTCGGGCGGATCGAAGGTGCCGTCGACCATGAGCCGCGACCAGGCGGTGTAGAGGTCGAAGTCGTGCGCGTAGCACAGCATGCTCGTGATCTGGGCGCCCGGCGGCCGGGCGCCGACCTCGGACACGGCGACGGAGCCGTCCGGGCGGCGGAACCACTCCATGTGGCTGAGCCCGGTTTCCAGGCCGAGTGCTCTGAGCGCGTGCGGAGCGATTTTCTTTATCTCGGCGTACTCCGGGCCATCGATGTCGCGGGGCAGCAGGACGACCCACTGCATCCACGGGTTGCGCAGCACCTCGAGCGGCGTGGGCAGGTAGGCCGAGATCGAGTCCCAGACCAGCTGGCCGTCGACCATCACGCTGTCGTAGGAGCCTTCCTGCCCGGTCAGGAACTCCTCGATCATGGCGGGGCGGTCCGGAGTGGGCGGTGCCGTCTCGAGCCAGGTGTTCAGGTCGCTCGCGTCGTCGAGGCGGAAGGTGCTCTTGGCCCCGGCGCCCGCGGGGGGCTTGACGACCAGGGGGAAGCCGACCTCTTGGGCGAAGTCTTTGGCCGACGCCGCGTTCTCGGCCAGGCGGTGCCTGGCGCACGGGACGCCCGCTTCGCGCAGGACCGTCTTCATCTGGGCCTTGTCGCGGAAGTTCCGGGCCGAGACCGGGTCCATGCCGGGGATGCCCAGGTGCTCGCGGACCTGCGCGACCGGCACCTGGAGCTGCTCGAGGACGGCGATCAGCCGCTCCATGTGCCCGAGTTGCCCGCGCAGTCCCTCGACCGCCCACGCGATCTGCCCGGCGTCGAGCGGGTCGTCGACCTGCCAGTGCCCGGCCAGGCGGTGCCTGAGCCCGGGCGGGAGGCGGTCCTCGGGCTCGCTGGTGATCAGGGCGAGCCGGACGTCGGGCAGGCTCGCCGCCGCCTCGACGAACCGCGTCGTCGTGTCGAGCAGGTAAGGCGCGACGAACCCGGCGACGGTCATGGGAAGAACGTACTCGTTGCCCCGCAGGGTCCGGTAGGACCGGGTCTACGATTCGAGGCATGAACGTGATCTTCGTCGAGCCGTTCTTCCCCAGGAACCAGCGCGAGTTCGCCCGGGCGCTCGCCGAGGCGGGCGCCACCGTGATCGGGATCGGCGAGTACTCCTCCGACGGGTTCGATGACGCCTTGAAGGGCTGGCTGGACCACTACGAGCAGGTGCGGTCGGTCACCGACGTCGAGGCCATGACGGCCGCGGTCCGCTGGGTGCAGGACAAGCTGTGGGTGGACCGGATCGAGGCCACGATCGAGGCTCACATCATGTCCACCGCGCAGGTCCGCGAGGCCTGCACGATCCCGGGGACCTCGGTCCACACGGCCTGGCTGTGCCGGGACAAGCCGTCCATGAAGGAGGCGCTGCGCGCCGCGGGCGTGCCGACCGCGGCGTCGGCCGGCGTCGGCAGCGCGGCCGAGGCGCACGCGTTCGCCGCGGAGGTCGGGTTCCCGCTGATCCTCAAGCCGCGCAGCGGCGCGGGCGCGTCGGGCACGGTCCGGGCGGACGACTCTGGTGCGTTGGATCAAGCGCTCGGCGTGTTCGGCGGGCAGGGCGTGGACTCCATCGCCGTGGAGGAGTTCATCGAGGGGCACGAGGGCTTCTACGACACGATCGCGGTGGACGGCCAGGTGATGGTGGACTTCGCCTCGCATTACTACCCGAACGTGCTCGAGGCGATGCGGACCCGGTGGATCTCGCCGGAGTTCATCTCGACGAACCGCCTCGACACCGCGCCGGAGTACGGCGAGCTGCGCGAGATGGGCCGGCGGGTCATCGCCGCGCTCGGGATCGGGACGTCGGCGACGCACATGGAGTGGTTCTTCGGGCCCAAGGGGCTGAAGTTCTCCGAGATCGGCTGCCGGCCCCCGGGCGTCGGAGCGTGGGACCTGTACTCGGCCGGCAACGACATGGACGTCTACCGGGCGTGGGCCGACGCGATCGTCCACGGCGGGACCGGCCAGGTGCCCTCGCGGCGGTTCGCCAGCGGGATCGTGGCGCTGCGCCCCGACCGCGACGGCGTCATCAGCGGGTACAGCGGCGTCGAGGAGCTCCAGCAGAAGTTCGGCGAGTGGGTCATCGACGCCCACCTGCCGTCCCCCGGTACCCCGACCCAGGGGGTGGAGGCCGGGTACTTCGCCAACGCGTACGTCCGGATGCGGCACCCCGACTTCGACACGGTCCACGGCATGCTCGACGAGGTGGGCCGCACGCTGCACGTACACGCCTCGTGAGGGTTATCGTCCTGGGCCCGCAGCGACGCCCCACGGTGGACGCGGCCGTCAGGCTGCTGGAGGCGGACGGCCCGGTCGCCACGGTCACCGCCGGGTGGCAGGAGCGCGAGCCCGACGATCGGTCTGCTGAGCACGCTGCTCGGGGGGCACGACGTCAACCTGGGGTTGTACGGGCGGTGGCTCGACGTTGTGGACCGGGACCCCGAGTACGCCGCGGGCTCGCGCCGGCTCGCTGCGGTGCTCGGCGAGCTGGAGGACACCTACCTGCTGCGCCTGGACTACGCGCTGCAGGCGGTCTACGCGCTGCAGCATCGCGCCGGGACTGGGCAGGAGGATTCGGTTTCCGACGAGGCGGTGGCTGAGGCGATCGCCGCGGTCCGCGAGCTCGACGAGGGGTACCTGCACCAGGTCAACTCCGCGCGCGGCGAGTTCTTCGAGGAGTTGCGGCCCCACGACCGGCCGGTGATCGCCGAGCACCGCGCGGCCGTGGCGGGCGTGCTCGGCGGGGCCTCGGCGCTGGTCATGGCGGGCGGGCACGTGGGGGTCCTGGCCGAGGTCCTGCACCTGTTCAACATCGCCGCGGCCCCGCTGTCGCAGGTGATCGCCTGGTCGGCGGGCGCGATGGCGCTGGCCGACCGGATCGTGCTGTTCCACGACCGCTCGCCGCAGGGGCCCGGGCACCCGGAGGTGTACGGCGCCGGGCTGAGCCTGCTCCGCGAGGTCGTCCTGCTCCCGCACGCCCGGGCCAGGCTGCTGCTCGACGATGCGCCGCGGATGGCCGTCTTCGCCCGGAGGTTCGCGCCCGCCCGCTGTATCCTCCTTGAGACCGGCGCCCGCCTGGACGTCGGCAGCGACGGTGCCTGGCCGCCTGGCACCAGGGTTCTCGCCGAGGACGGCCACGTCACCACGCTGGAGGCAGCCTGACCACCACCGGCCCGCTTCCGCGGATCGGCGGCAGGCTGGCCATCAACAGGCTCCGTGATCGCCGGCCGCTCGACGCGGCCGCCGTCGACCGGTTCCTCGCTCGTCAGCAGGTGCCCATCATCGAGGGCACCCGCTGCACGTTCCTGTACCGGGGTGAGGCCGACGAGGTGTTCCTGGTGTACAGGATCTTCGGGCTGCCCGACCACCCTGCGCTCCGACGGTTGCACGGCACCGACCTGTGGTACCTGGTGCTGGAGCTCCCCGAGGGCTCGCGGGTCGAGTACCAGATCGAGGTGGTGCGCGGCGGGCACCGCGAGCGGATGAACGACCCGCTGAACCCGTATGTGGCGCATAGCCCGGTAGGCAGTTCCTCGGTCTGCCACGCGTTCGGCTACCAGGTCCCGGACTGGACGACGCCCGACCCGGAGGCCCGGCCCGGATCCCTGGTGGACATGGTGGTGCCGAGCCGCGCGCTGCGCCGGGACTGCCCGGTCACGGTTTACCTGCCGGCGCGGTTCCGCCGCACCGCGAGCTACCCGCTGCTGATCGTGCACGACGGCGGGGACTACCTGCAGTACGCGGCGGCCAAGACGGTCCTCGACAACCTGATCCACCGCCTGGACGTGGCCGAGATCGTCGCGGCGTTCGTGTACCCGGGCGACCGGCTGGCCGAGTACGCCAACTCGGCGGCGCACGCCCGCTACCTGACCGCCGAGCTGCTGCCGCGGCTGGAGGCGGAATTCCCGCTGGTCGGCCGGGCGTCCGGGCGGAGCCTGATGGGCTGCAGCTTCGGGGCCGTCGCCTCGCTGGCGACCGCCTACCGCTACCCGGACGTCTACGGGTCGCTGCTGGTGCAGTCCGGCTCGTTCGTCTTCACCGACATCGGGACCAACCACGGCGGCGGCCCGCCGTTCGAGCCGGTGGTGCGGTTCATGAACCGGTACCGGGCCGCCCCGCGGCGGGTCGCCGACAAGATGTTCGTCAGCTGCGGCGTCTACGAGCCGCTGATTATCCCGAACCGGTCCATGATCCCGGTCTTCGAGTCCGCCGGGATGACGGTCAGGTACGTCGAGGCGCGCGACGGGCACAGCTGGGAGAACTGGCGCGACCGGCTGCGGGACGGGCTGTCGTGGCTCTTCCCTGGTCCGCAGAAGTTCTTCTACGAATGATCATCTGCTATGAGTGACTGGTAAGGACGGGCCTGTCTTCGATGAGGGATGACCATGGGTGACGTGACAGAGCGGTGGTTCTCCGACCGCCTCCAGCAGGACATCACCGTCATGCGGTGGGGTTCGTTCGGTACGCCCGTGCTGGTCTTCCCCTCGGCGGGCGGCGACGCCGGGGAGATCGAGCGGCACGGCCTGGTCGACGCGTGCGGCCCGCTGCTCGCGGAGGGCCGGGTCAAGCTGTACTCGGTCGACAGCGTGGCCGGCCAGGCGATGGTGCAGAAGACCGGCCCGGTGGAGTACCGCCTGCGGCTGCTCAACCAGTTCCAGGAGTGCGTCCGCTGGGAGGTGGTCCCGGCGATCCACGCCGACCTCGGCGGGCAGGCCATGGACGTGATCACCACCGGCGCCTCGATCGGCGCGTTCAACGCGGTGGCCATGCTGTGCCGGTACCCCGACGTGTTCGGCGCGGCGATCGGCATGAGCGGGACGTACCGGATCGAGCGCTTCTACGACGAGGCCTGGAACCAGGACCTGTACTTCTCCGCTCCGCTGCAGTTCCTGCCCGGGATGGACGGCTCGCACCTGGACCGGCTCAGGCAGCGGCGGGTCATCCTGGCGTCCGGGGAAGGCGACTACGAGAACATCGGCGAGTCGTGGCGGATGGCCGACGCCCTGGGCGCCAAGGGAGTCCCCAACCGGGTCGACAACTGGGGTCCCGACTGGCCGCACCAGTGGCACACCTGGCGCCAGATGCTGCCGCAGTACCTGGGCGAGCTCACCTGACCTTTAGTCGCCCTGTTCCCGGATCGCTCGTTCCTCGGCGATGATCTCGTCGCACAGGGCCAGGCACTCCGGGCAGATGGTCGCCGGGGTTTTCCTGTGCGGTACCGGCGGGGCGATGGCGAGGCCCGGCACCTGATCGCGGGTCTTCCCGCAGAAGCTGCACGGCATCCGCGGGTTCGCCTCGGAGACGGTCGTGACCTGGCCGTACTCGGTGCGGGCGCCCTCACCCGAGCCGAGTACGGTCTGGGCTAGCGTGACGCACCCGTCGCAGATGTACACGCCGGGACCGGCGATCAGCTTGGCCGCCTCGTGCTGCGTTTTCCCGCAGAACGAGCACACCAGCAGGACGTCGTCGCGCCTGGCGCCGCCGCCCTTGACGCGGATCCAGCGGCGGGACCCGCCGGCCTCCTCGACGATCTGGTGCACCCGCTGGTGGCTGAGCCCGAGGCTGGCGGCGAGTTCGCGCAGCGAAGAGCCGTGCAGGTGCAGCCGGCGCACCGCCCGGTGGAAGTCCGCTCGGGCCACCTCCAGGTCGCGCTCGGCGTCGATCAGCCGCTCCCTGGCCTGCCGCGCCTCGCCCAGTAGCTTGTCGTCCATCTGTCTACTGTAACTAGACGATAGACACTTGCCAAGGACGACCGGTCGCGGCAAGAGCGTGGCCCAGGCCTCGCTCGTCACGCTGCGTCCACCCACGATCTGGGGACAGAGCCTGCTGATCGAGACGGTCCCCACGCGACCGCCCTCCGTCCACTACTGGCGGAGGCTGACCTGGCCAGCGGCCACCAACACCGCGCCGTCCCTGATCGGCATCGACGATCCGGCTAGCGTCCGGGACCTCATCTGCGCCGCCCAACTCGCCCAGCGCGCGTCGATGGTGGCCAGCAATTCCGGCAGCGCCCACGGTGCCGCCGACGCTGGGTGACCCTAGACTGGGGGCTGAGTTGGTGTCGACGATGGCCCCGGTGCGCCGCGAAGCACCGTACCGATGACACATTCCGCGCCATCATCCGTTCCTGACCTGGAGCTGCTTCCCGGCCGGTGAGCGGCCCGCAGATCCGGATCCGGACCCCGAAAGACCTGGCCCGGCAGCGGCGTCGCCGCAGCCATCCATGCTGGGATCACCTCATCGCCGCGCCGCTGTGGCCGATGCACGGAGCCAATCTGGGCACGCTCCTGCGCACCTGCGACGCGGTCGGCGCCTGCCTGGCCGTGCCCCGCTTGCCGTGGGTGCCGGAGGCTCTGGACCGCGGCAATACCCTGCGCCGTCCGGCCTGCGTGCATTGGACCGGCCGTGAGGTGTGCCGCTGGCTCGAGGACCAGCGGTCGGCGGGCTCGCGCATCGTGGGTGTCGAGCTAGCCGACGAGGCGATCAGGCTGGCCGACCTGCCCGCCGCCCGCCAGCGCACGATCGCCGTGCTCGGGCACGAGCAGACCGGCATCCCGCCCGAGGCCGTTGACCTGCTCGACGTCGCGGTTGAGATCCCGATGATCGGCTCCGCCGCCAGCCTGAACGTGGCGGTGGCCGGATCACTCGTGCTGTACCGCCTGGCCGGTCTCATCTGATCCTGCTCGGGTGGGCGGTGATACTTGCGGCGTGGGCGAGCTTCAGAGCAGTGCGGACGAGCCGGAACACGGTGATCGGCCTTACTCATACACCGCAGGGGACCGCGACGAGATGGCTGTCCGGGCGCGCGTTGAGCCGCGTGGCCGTGCAGAGTATGCCGCAGACCTGGAGCAGCAGGCCGTTTCAGGCTGGGAGCCGCGGGAGTTCAGGGCGGCAGACGACATGCTCGATCGCGGAGCAAGGCCAGAGCCGCTGCTTGAAGCGGTCCGGCGACTTGATCTGGATAGGGCGGGACTGCCGGACATCAGTGCTCGTGATGGAGTGGCTTATCTCAGCGGGCGAGAGAAGGAGCGGCCGTGGCTCGCGCCGGTTCGCGATTGCTCACCGGAGGTACAGCGGGTCTTCGCGGCGCTCGATCAGGGCGGCAGCCATGGTCATATCCGGCATGAAGGCTGGGTCACCGAGGAGATGAACCAGCGGCGAGTAGCGTTCCTCGAGGACCCGGCCCAGCTAGATCCCGCTAAACGAGTCGCCGGAATTGACGGCCTTAGGCCCGGGGAGCAGTTGCACCGGTGTCGCCAGACGGCCGGCCGGATAACCGACCCGGACGCCTTCGCCGTGGCATTCGCTCGCGGCGTTGAGCATCCCAAGGTCCGTGCTGCGCTGGAAATGCCGTTCCATTCCGACGCCAAGCCCAGTCCCGTTCAGATACCGATAGCGGAATTGCTGGGCCAGGACGGTCACCGATATTGCACCGGCTGGCAGCTGGAGCCGGTGGACGGCAGCATGAATGCGGCGCGAAGAGCCCGGCAGGCTTGGATAGCCGCGGCAGCCGCGTACCGAGAATCGGATCTCAGAGAGCCAGCGGCACGGCCTGTGCAAACATTTGAGGGCGGGACAGTGGTCTTCACCTTCGGGCATGGCAGCGCATTTGGCAGATATGAAGTGGTCACCATGTATCCGCGGCCACCGGAGCGTGGGCGCTAGGGAGCGACCATGACAGGCTTCTACTGGGAGCGGAATCCCGATGGGCCGTTCGCCACGCTCATCGGCGTGGCCGCGACGTACTGTAGCCCCGACGCCGATGCAACGGACTACGAACGCCTGAAGCGGCTGGCGAGCAGCGAGGATGACCCGAAGATGGCCGTGTTCAAGGCTGAGCTTCGGCAGGCACTGGCCGATCCGGGCCAGCTGCCTGAGGGCGAGCTAGAGGATGCGGTCGAGTATCGCGAGGAAAGCGACGAGCAGTTCCTGCGCCGGTTGTGGCGCGACCTCTACGGGGATGAGCCCGTTTAGTACTGCGGTCCGGTAGCTCGGCTGATCGCGTCCTTGTCACATTTGCCGACCGCACCGCGTCAGGTGGTTGAGGCTGCTACTCAGCCGACATGACAGGAGGGTGCCCGATGGCACGCATTGAGGGCGTATCGAAGTCTCAGCCGGCCTGGTCGTCAGGATCGTATACAGGTTCGGGCCCAGGATGGTGAGGAAGCTGACCGGTCGCGATCCGCAGACCGGCACCGGGATCGAGCCGTTCTATATCTGGGCCTACCAGCCGAAGATGCTGATGGGCATGGGCCGGTTCAACCAGGCGGTCCGCCAGGGCAAGGACGTGGATGAGCGGATCAAGAACCTGATCGAGCTGAAGGGCGCGCAGATGATCGGGTGTGAGTTCTGCGTCGACCTCGGCTCGCAGATATGCCGCAACTCCGGCTTCTCCGACGAAGAACTCCTCGCCCTGCCGCGCTACCAGTCCAGCGGCCTGTTCACCGATCGCGAGAAGGCGGCGCTGGACTACACGGTCGCGGTGATGCGCACACCGGTCGAGGTCACCGACGACCTGTTTACCCGGATGCGGTCGTACTTCGACGAGCGCCAGTTGGTGGCGATCACCGCCCTGCTGGCCCTGGTGAACGTCGATCGCTTCAACGCGGCGTTCGGGATCGGCTCGGCGGGGTTCAGCGAGGGAATGGTGTGCGTCCCGCCCGACCGGCCCGAGTCGGTACCGTCATCGGCACCGAGCCTGCTGCCGAGCCCTGATCACATCGGGTAGGCGGCTGGGGTGATCGTGTAGGTCAAGCCTGCCGGTGTCCGCCAGACCAGGACACCCGGTTCCGGCTGCTCAAGCCGCCAGCCTTCGGCCTGTTTGAGTCGATGGTGGTGACGACAGAGGGGGGCCAGGTTGCAGGAGCAGGTCAGTCCGCCCTTATCCCAGGCGATCGAATGATCCAGATCGCAGCGGGCGGCGGGACGGCCGCAACCGGGGGCCCCGCAACGGAGGTTGCGGGCGTTGACCAGGTGCTGGAGCTTGCGGCTCGGCCGATACCCGTCCTCGGCCTGAGAGTGGTCACAGGGGCCGCGGATGACGGGGTTGAGAGTGATGTTGAGGCGTCGTAGAAGCTCGGTGGCCTGTGCGTCCGGTGGGCCGGAGCCTGGAGGCCAGCGGTGGCGTCCGGCGGCGCAGCCGTGGGCGGCGGCGGTGCCATCCGGGTTCAGGGCGGTCAGGCACCAGCGGGTATCCGGGTGCCGGGCCGCGGCGGCTAGCAGGTCCCTGGACGTCTCGGCGTCGACCAGCCCGAACCCGACGACCTCTCCCGGCACTTCGGACTGGCCGAGTGAGGTCCCTATGGGCACGGTGATGGTCACCTGAGCCGCGATGCTCGGGCCGGTGTCCTGGGCGACGGGGCGGGCGTGACCGTTCGGACGGGGCCCGGTCGGTCCGTGACCTCGGGGGCCGGGATCTCCCGCCGCTCTGGCCCGCCATCGGTCCCGCCTGGTCCGCCACCGCCGTCGCCGCCGCCACCGGGGCCTTCGCCGCCTTCCAGGGGGCCGGGCGGGTCGGCTTGGGTATCGCGGCTGTCTCGCTCCTGGAGCAGGTCAAGGTAGGCCTGGACTCGCAGTTCTTGGAGTGTGCCCGAGATCCCAGCGGCGCGCAGGTCCAGGGCCCGCTGCTCGACGTGCTGCCAGGAGGCGAGGATCTCGTCGGGGGGCATCTCCCGTGCGACCATCCCGGCGTTGCCCGAGTCCTCGCAGAACCGGCGGACGTGCGCGTCCTTTGTGGCTTCTTCCTTGTGACGGCGGGCGGAATCGGGGTCGAGCTTTAGTACAAGCCGGTGCGCGGCGCTCCTGAGCTGGCCGAACGTCTTGGACTGCGCGGCCTCGGCGAGTACCCCATCGGCCTGGGCGGCGTCCTCGGGCGACAGGACCGCGGTCTGGCTGTCGATGATGAGGACGTGGACCGGGTGGATCTGCCCGGCGGCCAGGGCTGCGAAGGTCCGCGGCAGACGATCGGCCACGGAGCAGGCATACGCCATCTGGTCCTCCGCGGCCTGCGCGGTCAGGTTGAGGTCCCAGGCCAGTTCCTCGGCCGCGAATTCCCTGAACCCGCAGCGAGACGCCGACCCCGGAGCGGCCGTGCGGCGGGCGGCGAATTCGCGGACGGCCGCCAGGTGCGTCCATACGGCGCGGGATTCCATCCGGCGGGCGGCGCTAATGACCCTGAGCAGTTCGTCGTCGGGGAGGCTGGCCAGCGCGGCGCCGTCGGAGCCGACGGCGGCGTGAACCAGGGTGGCCAGCACCGGCCCGGGGCCCATCAGGTCCGCAGTCCCGCCGGGGATGAACTCGGCCGGCAGGTCCTCGACGGACCATTCCGGCATCGGGTACTCGCCAGCGTCTGCGGCGGCGATCACGGCCTCGAGGTGCGCGTCGGCGTCCCAGTCGTCCTCCGGCCCATTCCATCCGGCGGGCCGCTCCCCTGGGCCGTCGGGCCCGGGGTCGCCTAGCCCGCTATCCGGAAAAGGATCTGTGGACATGAATCGCCTTTTCGTTTAGAGAGGAAAGGGGAACGCTAATGTGAACATTATATCAGCTCAGAGCTCTGGACTTGATTATTAAACGAACATTTTTTCAAGATCTTTTACTCTGGCTGGGAGTAAACAGATTCCAGCGGCTGCGCGAAAGGATCGGCGCATGAAGTTCGTCCTGGAAGTGGATCTGTGATACACGGCGTTTGCCTGGAGCCGCCGCTGGCTTGGCGGTGGCCCCGGCGGGGTGGGCCGCGAACCGGCACCATTACGTACTTGAAACCCGGCGACGGTGGGCGTTCACGATTCGCCGGCATTTCACGCGGTCGGCTGGTGGGGCGTCGTGGACCTCCAGACCCTGGCCGCTGCCTCGCCCCCCCCCCCCCCCCGCCCCCCGGCGCTAGCTCAGGCCAGGCGGGTGACTTCGACGGTTACGGCCCGCTCGCGGATATCGGGCGCCCGCTCCGGGACCGGCCGTGTTTCCGTTTGCTTCGCGGGTCTTAACTGAACCGGGCGATGGCGCGCATCTTGTTCATCGCGTCCAGGGCGGCGACCTTGTAGGCCTCGGCCAGGGTCGGGTAGTTGAAGACCGCGTCGACGAGGTAGTCGACGGTCCCGCCACACCCCATGACGGCCTGGCCGATGTGGACGAGCTCGGTGGCGCCGGTGCCGAACACGTGCACGCCGAGCAGCCGGTGATCTTCCAGGCAGACCAGGAGCTTCAGCACGCCGTAGGAATCGCCGATGATCTGCCCGCGGGCCAGCTCGCGGTAACGGGAGATCCCCGCCTCGAAGGGGACGTTCTCGTGGGTGAGCTCTTCCTCGGTCCGGCCCACGAAGCTGATTTCGGGGATGGTGTAGATGCCGATCGGCTGGGTTTTGTCCAGGCCGTGCAGCGGCTCACCACAGGCGTGATGCGCCGCGATTCGGCCCTGCTCCATGGAGGTGGCGGCCAGGGCCGGGAAACCGATCACGTCACCGACCGCGTAGATGTGCGGCACCGAGGTGCGGAAGAACTCGTCGACCACGATCCGGCCGCGCTTATCGGCCGTTAGGCCGGCGGAAGCGAGGTTTAGCTCCTCGGTCTGCCCCTGACGGCCGGCCGAGTACATGACGGTGTCCGCGGGGAGCTTCTTCCCGCTCTGCAGCGTGGCGATGGCACCCTCGGGCCGGGCCTCGACCGAGGACACCGTTTCGCCGAACCGGAAGGTGACCGCCAGGTCGCGCAGGTGATACTTGAGCGCCTCGACTACCTCCACGTCGCAGAACTCCAGCATCCGCTCACGCTGCTCGACCACGGTGACCTTGGTGCCCAGCGCCGCGAACATGGACGCGTACTCGATCCCGATGACCCCGGCGCCCGCGACGACCATCGAGCGCGGGACCTTCTCCAGGCGGACGATCCCGTCCGAATCCATCACGGTGCGCTCGTCGAACTCGACGCTGGCGGGCCGGGCGGGCTTGGTGCCGGTGGCGATGACAATGTTGTCGGCGCTGGCCCGCCGCGTCCGGCCGTCGCCGTCGTCGACCTCCACCGTATGCGGGTCGACAAAACCCGCAGTGCCGGTCAGGATCGTGATCCGGTTGCGGGATAGCTGGCTGCGCACGACCTCCATCTCGCGGCCGACCACGTGAGACGTGCGGGCGGCCAGGTCCGCGATCGTGATCTCGTCCTTGACCCGGTAGCTCTGCCCGTACATCTCGCGCTGGTCCAGGCCGGTCAGGTACAAGATGGCCTCGCGCAGGGTCTTCGACGGGATCGTCCCGGTGTTCAGGCAGACGCCGCCGATCATGTCCTTGCGCTCGATGATCGCCACCTTGCGCTCGAGCTTGGCCGCGGCGATCGCCGCCTTCTGGCCGCCGGGTCCCGAGCCGATCACCAGCACGTCGTAGTCGTACACGTGATCCAGTCTGACGATCATCGGGCGCCTTGGCTACCGGCACCTATCCTGGGAGGGTGCGCCTGGTCTCGCTGCTGCCCTCGGCCACCGAGATCGTCTACGCGCTCGGCCTGGGCGATGACCTGGCCGGGGTCACCTTCGAGTGTGACGAGCCCCCCGCCGCCCGCGCGGAGAAGGTGGTCGTGGTCGGCGGCCGGGACACCAGCGGGATGACCCCGGGGGACATCGACCGGTACGTGCGGTCGCAGCTGGCCGCGGGCCGGGACCTGTACACCCTGCACGCGCGGGCGCTGGCCGGGCTGGACCCCGACCTGATCCTGACCCAGGACCTGTGCCGGGTCTGCGCGCTCCCGTCCGGGCACGTCAGCGACGCGCTGGACTATCTCGGGTGCCACGCGGACGTGCTGACCCTGGACCCGCATTCCCTGGCCGAGGTGCTCGACACGATCCTGCTCGTCGCGCGGCGCGCCGGGGTCCCCGAGCGCGCCGCGGTGCTGGTCGGGGAGCTGCGGACCCGGCTGGACCAGGTCGCGGTAAGCGTGGCCGGGCGGGGCCGGCCGCGGGTGGCCGTGGTCGAGTGGGTGGACCCGCCGTTCACCGCGGGCCACTGGGTGCCCGACCTGGTCAGCGCGGCGGGCGGCCTGCCCGTGGCGGCCAACGGTGGCGCTCCGTCGGTCCAGACCAGCTGGGCGGCGATCCGCGACCAGGACCCGGACCTGGTCGTCGTCGCGCCGTGCGGGTACCACCTGCCGGGCGCCATCGAGCAGGCCCGCGTGGTCGTGGACGCGCTGCCCGGCGTGCCGGTGTGGGCGATCGACGCCGACGGGATCGTGGTCCGCCCCGGTCCCCGGCTGGTCACCGGCGTCGAGGCGCTGGCCGCGGTCTTCCACCCCCGCGCGGTACCGAAGACCCCGCCCGGCGCCGTGCAGCGGGTCGGGTAGGCGCGGCGCGGAATGGGCTACCGGCGGCGGGCGCTGTGGGAATGGCCGCTGGTCGCCATGTTCGGCCGCGATTTCCGGCGCATACCGCGCGGGCTCCTGCTCGACCCCATGCTGAGCGGCCACGCCCGCGGCAACCTGCTCGACGGGATGAGGCACCGCCGGGAGACGTTCCCGCCCTGGCTGGCATGCGTCGGCACCGGGCTAGCGCTGGCCAACCTCGCTGTCGTCTGGCCTGCGGCCCGCCGCGCGACGATCCTCCCGTTCATCGGCGCCGGGGCGCTCGTCGCCGTGGGCTGGAGCCATGTGTTCGGTCAGCAGATCATGGAGGATAACGCCCTGATCGGCCTGGCGGTGCTGCAGGCCGAGGAGCACGTGCAGAGCGTCCGGGCCCGCCACGAGCAGGCGGTGCGCATACTGTCACGGCGCGAGCAGGAGCCATTCGTCCTGATGCTGAGGAGCTTCGACGAGGTATTCGAGCGGCGGAAGGGCAGTGACGCCATTCCCCATGGTTCCCCGGGCGCCGTGGAGGTGCTGCGTCTGTTCGCGCCCGACACGCGCGCCGAGGAGAAGCTGGCCGAGCGGCTGAGCCGGTGGTTCCCGGTCGTCGCCGTTCATAATCCCTCGGACGATTATCCCGAGCAGCGAACCGATATCGCCAGGCTCTTCGTCCCGGAAGACGAAGACTGGCGTGCGGTGATCCGCCGGCTCGTCACGCTCGCCGGGTACATCTGCGTGCACGTGACACAGCTCACCCCGGGGGTGACAGCTGAGCTCGAGGCCATCCTGGACGCCGACCGGGCAGGCTCGACCGCGGTGATCCTGTGCGACCTGCCCGACGATGAGGGCGGGATGCGCGACACGGTGTACAAGTTCTTCCGCGGGGTCGGCTACGACGCTCCCGATCCGGTCCCGGCCCGCAGGACGGACGCCCCGCTCGACCGGTTTCGCCAGGTCGTCAGCCAGCAGGCGATCGACTACGGCGCCCTGGACCGGTGCCCGCCCTTCGCCGGGTGGATCACGGCGAAGGGCGAGCGGGTCTTACTGGTGAGCTAACCGGCGATTACAGCGGCGGGCCCGAGGTGAGCTTGATGCTGCTCGTGCTGCGCTGGCCGGAGGGGCTGATCCAGGTGACCGAGATCGTGGTGCCGGGGCGGTACTTCGACACGACGCTGGTCAGGTCGTCGGGCGAGCCGATGGCCTGCCCGTTGACCGCGGTGATGACCGATCCCGCGGTGATGCCCGCGCCGGTGGCCGGGCCGCCGCAGATGACCCCGAGGATGAGGGTGCCCGAGCTAACCGGGGCGATGGTCGTGGGCGCAGGGATGCCGCCGGCGTCGCTGGTGTAGCAGCCCGTGCTGCCGCTGCCGTTGCCACCGCCGGAGCCGCCGGAGCCGCCGAACCCGCCGCCGCCAAACCCGCCGCCGCCGAATCCGCCGTACCCGTTGCCTTGCGCCTGCTCATTCGCCTGCCCCTGGGGGCTGCTGTCCGAACCCGGCGCGATGTAGATCCCCATGAACGGCGGGTAGCCGATCGTGAGGGTCGAGCTGGCCTGGCCCGCCTGGATCTGCTGCGCGATGGCGAGCGCGGTGTTGATCGGGATCGCGAATCCGGCCACCGACTGCGACTGGAAGCGCACGCTGTTGCCCGCGGTGTCCATCCCGATGACCTGGCCCGAGGTGTTCGAGAGCGGACCGCCGGAGTCGCCGGAGACGATATCCGCGTTGGTCTCGATCATCCCGTGCAGGGTCTCGGAGGTGACGGTGCCACCCTGGTTTCTCGCGGTGATGGTCTGGTTCAGCCCGGTGATCGTCCCGGTGGCCGGGATGATCATGCTCTGGCCCTCGGCGTTGCCCATGGCGACCACCGTCTGGCCCGTCTTGAGCGTGGCCGAGTTCCCGGTCGGGACGGTGCGCAGGCCGGACGCGTTCTCCATCTGGATCACCGCGATGTCGCCGGTCACGTCGTAGCCGACCACGTGGGCCTGGTAGGTCCGGCCGGTGGACACGACCGTCGCCGTGATCCTGGTGGAGCCCTCGATGACGTGGTTATTGGTCAGCACCAGGCCGTCGGAATTGATGACCATACCGGTGCCCGCGGCCTGCTCGCTGGCGTACTGCAGGGCGGTGTTGATGATCACCAAGCCGGGCTCGACCTTGCTGACGACCCCGGGAACGCTGGCGTTGGAACCGGGGGCTATATTGCTCGGCTGCGGTATCGCGCCAGTGGGCAGGGGCTGCGGGGCCACCCCACTGCTGGACGGCAGCGGCGCCGCGGTGCTGCTGGACGCCGGGTGGTAGAGGGCGACGACCGAGCCCGCGCCGAGGGCCCCGGCCACCAGCGCCACGGCCACGTAGCTGAGCAGGCCGATCCGGCTCCGGGGGGGCCTGGGCGGCATGGGGGGCAGCGGCGAGGTAGCCCCGTAGCCGCCGTAGGGCGGCTGCCCGTACCCGCTGTAATCCTGCATCTGTATCAGGCCTCTTTACTGTGGGCGTCCGGTTGTCCCTCCAGTGAGCACCATGAACCTGACGAGTAGCTGAAGGCCCGCTGCAGATTACCGATTCTCACCGAGAATTTGCCGACGAGACCACGCTACCTGGAGGCTCCGCCTACACCAGGCTACGCGGACCGCCGCCGGCCGAGCCTGGCCAGCGCGGCCGGGATCAGCCCGCCGCGCCGGGGCGCGGGCACCGTGGCGTTCTGCGGCGTTTGGTCGCGGGGATCCTGCACCCGGCCCATGGCATCCTCGAGCATCCCGAGCGCGAGCTGCCGTGACAGCTTCGTGCCCCGTTTGCGGCGTCTCCCCCACATCTCGACCGCTTCCTGTGAAACATCAAGTGACGATCCGTAACAAGTATACCTCGCCGTCACCGGAGACGGGTACCAATGTTCGTTCGGATTAAACGTGTTTGTCAGCGGCCGGCGAGGACGGCCAGCTCTGGCACGAAGAACGCGGCGTTCACGGTGCCGATCCCCGTCGCCAGGTTGTAGCCCTTCTGCGCGGTGAAGCCGTGCACCGTGTGCTTGCTGCCGCCCTGCGTGAACGACACCGTGTTGTTGCCCGAGGTGACCGGGACGATCCCGGCTGCGCCCTCCGCCGCCAGCGTGTACAGCGCCTGGTTGATCGGCCCGAGGGCATGCCCCGCCATCTGGTCGGCGAGCGCGACGATCCCCGCGAACAGCGGGGTGGCCTCGCTGGTCCCGCAGGTCGGGGTCCAGCCCGCCGCCTGGCCGCCGAACGTGCCGTAGGTATCCACGGACCCGTCGCAGGCAGCGCTCATCGAGACGTCAGGCACCCCGCGCCGGTTGCCGACCACGCTCCGCACGCCGTTCTGGTAGGAGGGACGGCCGAAGTAGATCGACAGGCCGCCGCCGCTGGCCAGCGGGTTCGGGCCGGCGTTGCCGTCGGCGAACTCGTTCGCGGCCTTGTTATACGTGTCGTTCCACACGGTGGGCGCCGCAGGGGCGCCCTGGGCGGTGAAGTGCAGCTGCGTCCCGCCAACCGCGGTGACCAGCGGGTCGCTGTCCGGCCAGGAGGTCACCCGGGACAGGTAGTACGTCGTCTGGTCCAGCTTGACGTCGGCGGCGCCCGAGTCGCCCGAGGCGGCGAGCACGGTGACCTTGTCCTTGGCCGCCTCGGTGTAGGCGCTCCGGAGCGCGTTCACCGCCTTGGCGCTGGGGAACGTCTCCTCGGTGGCGCTGAAACTCTGGCTGATCACGTCGCCCATGTGGTGCTTCAGCACGTACTGCTCGGCCGAGACGATCTGCGGGAAGCCGTGCACCCCTTCGGTCTCCGAGACCGGCGTCTCCACCAGCACGATGCTGGCGTCCGGGGCGATCACGTGCGCGTACTCCACGTCCAGGGTGGTCTCGCCCGCCCACCCGACCATGTCGCTATTGCTGGCGTCGTAGGAGGGCACCTTCCCCGCGGGCTGGATGACCCTGAACGACGGTGGTGCGGGCAAGCCGAACGCCTTGTCGAACACGCTCAGGTCGTTCTTGATCGTCGGGGAGCCGAACGAGTCGACGATGACGATCGTGATGCCCTTGCCGTCGATGCCTTGTGCGTAGAGTGCGGGGAGATCGTAGGCCTGCCGGATTTGGCCAGGTTCGTAGCAGGCAACCTTGTAGGCTTGCTCGCAATTGGCCGTGGTCGGCGGTAGCGCCCGGGCGCGGCCGATGTGAATAACCCCTGGCCGGACGACGACACTAGCCAGGGGGGAAGCAGCAGAGGAGGTAGATCCGGACTGACTCGCAGGGGCGGCCAGGGCCGCCGCGGCGAGCCCGGAACTGCCGACCACCACAGCCATCAGCCTCGCCACCCGCATCGAGCACTCCCTCCACCCGCCCCGACGACCAGAAATACTCACGATCGGATCAATGGATCTCATTCCATCATCAGGTTCTGCCCATTCGCCTGCTCTGAACACCCGCTGTACGCTTGTCCCCCGGCACGTGACGGGACGGGCCTTCAGCATCGTACTGGGATTGACGAGCGTCACGTCGGGCAGAGGGGAGCAACATGCGCCTCCGCGGTAGCGTGGCGATCGACCTCGGCACGGTCAACACGCTCGTCTGGGTGGCGGGGCGCGGCATCGTGCTTGAGGAGCCTACCGCCATCGCGATCGACACGGCCATCGGCAAGGTGGCCGCGGTCGGGCACGCCGCCGACGCGCTCGCGGACAAGGAACCGCAGGACATCGAGGTCATCCACCCGCTGCGCGACGGGGTCATCGCCGACCTGGACGCCGCCGCGGAGATGCTGCACAGGTTCCTGCGCAAGGCCCGCCGCACGGCCGGCCCGCTGCGGGGCAACGCCCTGGTCGCCGTGCCCAGCGGCGCCACGCCGGTGGAGCGGCGGTCGATCGTCGCGGCGCTGTCCGTCCGGCGCCCCCGGTACAACGTGCGGCTCATCGACGAGCCGGTGGCCGCGGCGGCCGGCGCGGGGTTCGACCTGACCGGCGGGGTCGGCGGTTTCGTGGTCGACATCGGCGGCGGGACCACCGAGATCGCGGCGGTGGCCGGCTGGCGGGTGGTCCGGGCGCAGTCGCTGCGCAAGGCGGGCAACACCATGGACGAGGCGATCACGCAGGCGGTCAGGAACGAACTGAGCCTGATCATCAGCCAGCGGGCCGCCCGGCAGCTCAAGACCACGCTCGGGGTCAGCGGCGGCGCGGAGAGCTGGGAGGAAGTCGTCGGCCTGGACGTCGCGCACCGGTCGCCGCGGACCGAGTACATCCCGGGCAGCCTGGTGGCGGCGGCGCTCGAGCCGATCGTGACCACGATCGCCTCGGCGGTCCACGAGATGCTCTCCGACATCCCGGCCGGCCTGGCCGAGGACGTCGTGCGCGGCAAGATCCGGCTGGCCGGCGGCGGCGCGTTGCTGCCGGGGCTGGCCAACCGGATCGAGATTGCCGGCGGGATCGGCGCGGTCGTCGTCGAGGACCCGCTGCGGTGCGTGGTCCGCGGCGCCGCCGAGATCCTGGAGCGCAAGGGCCAGGATCAGGGCATGTTCGCCGTGCCTGGCCTGCGCCAGTAATCTCCCGCGCTTGGTTTAATCGACGGGCTGCCTCGCGATCGTGGCCGGCTCGCGCCCGGCCAGTAGCCAGGCCACGACCGTCGCGACGAGCGGCATGCCGACCAAGATGGTGAGCAGGTTGCTGACCGGGATGTTCAGCAGCGACCCGATACCGTCGAGCTTGTTGTCCCAGGAGTAGGCGATCGCCCCGATGTAGGCCCCGGCCGTGCCGAGCACCGCGCCGGTCAAGGCCAGGCCCCCGGCGGTGACCGCGGTGATCGTGCGGCGCGTGGCGCTCCCCGCCCCGGTCGCGGTCAGGGTCCGCAGGTCACTGGCGGTTTCGCTGCGGATAAGGCCGATCGTCATGGCCAGGATGCCCAGCGCCAGCACGGTGCCGAACACGGTGGCCCAGTTCAGGATCTCCGCGGACGACGGCGCGCTGGACCTGGTCTCGATGGACAGGCCCTTCGCGGCCGCGGTGAGCCTGGCGCTGCTGATCTGCGCGGCGGTCAGGCCGTGCGGGGCCTGGATCAGGTACCCGATGACGCCGACGGAGCGGCCAAGATGGAGCTCCTGGATCGCGTGCTCGGTGATCACCGTGTTCGGGGCCGACGTGCCGGACGGCAGCGCCCCGACTTCCTGGATCACCGGGTTGGCCACGCACTCGCTCTTCGCGCAGGGGTACGGGTTCTGCTGCGCGCCGCCGTTGGGGTTGCCCGGGCCCCCGTTGGCCTCGAAGTAGTTTCCGTAGACGAGCTGCATCTTCGACAGGCCGGACAGGCCGGGGCGCATGGTCAGGATGTCGGCGTTCGGGTTGACCTGGGACGCCTTGATCCCGAAGGCGGCCAGGAGCTGCGGCGTGGCGACGAAGATCGGGCCCGACCACGACCGGCCGGGCGCGGCGTGCATCAGCGAGGCGCTGGTCGACTCCAGTTCGACGACATCGTTTGACCCCAGCCCGGACGCGATGGCCTGCGCCGTCGTCGGCCAGGACTTCGGGTTGCCTGACCCCTGGCCGGGCTGGTCGCCGCTCGGCCCGGGGACCGGCGAGTTGCCGGGCGTGTAGACGATCAGCTGATCGCTGCTCAGGTTGGGCCCGGCGTAGTCGAGCACGTTCCCGTACCGGCCCGCGGTCAGGATGCAGACCAGCATGGCGATCAGCACGCCGAGGCTGATCGCGGCCAGGGCGGAGCCCGATCGGGCCCGGTAGCGGCCCAGGTCCCGCAGGGCCAGGCGCGCCGCGACCGGCGTGTGCGCGCCGAGTCTGGCCAGTACGCTCACGAACGTGGGGGCCAGCAGGATCACCCCGATGACCAGGGCGATCAGGCCGCCCAGGAGCCCAAGCGTGCTCCCGCCGCCACCGCCGGTCTTGCTGCCGGCGTACGACAGCCCGAACCCCGCGAGGACCAGGAGGATGATGCCCGGTATGGCCGAGCGGTGGACGCGCTTGGGGGGCGCGGGGCGCCCGGCCAGGGCGGCCACGATGGACAGCCGGGTGATGGCGCGGGCCGGCCGCGCGGAGGCGAAGTACGTGGCCACCACGGCCAGGGCCATCGCCGGGCCGATGACGATCCACGGCAGCTGGAACGGGCCGATCAGGTGGTGGGCACTGGACTCCACGCTGGGCCGGTAGATCAGCCAGCCGGCCACGCCCAGCACGAGCCCGAGCACCGCGCCGACGACCCCGACCACCACCCCGTTGGTCCGCACGACGAGCCGGACGCGCCGGTCCGTGGCGCCCAGGGCGGCGAGCATCCCGAGCGAGCGGAGCCGTCGCTGCGCCAGCACCGTGAAGCCGCCGACGGCGACCAAGGCGATCAGGAGCATGCCGATCACGGTCAGTGCGAGCACGATGGTCACCGGGTTGAGCGGGTTGCTTTGCGCCGCCGACTGCGGGGTCTCGACGTTCGGCCCGATCGAGTCGGCTGACCGACCGGGCGCGTCAAACAGCACCGTCACCTGCGTCGGCGTGGTGACCTGGCCGGGAATGACCAGGGCAAACTCGTCAAGCAGGCTCTGCGGGTTCTGGACGATGCCGGTGACCTGGCGGGCCGGGCCGCCCGGCTGATGCCAGGTGCCCCCGACCGTAACGCCGAACGCGGACGCCACGTCCTGGGTCAGGGCCACCTGGTTCGCCGTGGTCGGGTAATGCCCGCTGACCAGGGAGAGCATCGGCTGCCCGAACGGGCCGGCCGGGTTCTGGCCGCGCAGGTCGAAGCTGTTGACCGAGCCCGGGATGGCCATCGCCTCGTTCTCGATCACGTCGGCGCGCCCGAAGCGGTTCTGCAGCGAGGCGATCTGGCCGGCCAGCTGCGGGTCGGGCGCCTGGAACGTGGCGAGGTCCTGCGCGGTGCCGAACCCCGCGTTGGCCGCGGGCGGCGTGGTGGTGGCGACCGCCGCGCCGATCACCACCGCGCCCACCGACACGGTGATCAGCGCCAGGATCAGCAGCTGCTGGCGCCACTCGCGGCGGAACAGCCGCCACGCCCAGCGCATCACGGCCCGCCGGGCGGGAACGCCCCCGTTATCGGGTCCCGCCTGGGCCGGTCTCCTGGTGGCCGTGGCCGTTGCCGTGCTCATCGGTTCTGTCCCATCTGACCTAGCAGTGATTCGGGTCCGGCCTGCGGGGCGGTCTGGTCGGTGACCCGCCCGTCCCGCAGGAACACCACGCGGTCCGCCCACGAGGCCAGCTGCGCGTCGTGGGTCACCACGACCGCGGCCATGCCCCGCTTGCACGCGGCGTGGATGAGCCGCATGACCGCCTCGCCGTTGGCCGAGTCGAGCGCCCCCGAGGGCTCGTCGGCCAGCAGGAGCTGGTGGTCACCGACCACGGCGCGGGCGATGGCGACGCGCTGCCGCTCGCCGCCGGAGAGCTGGTCGGGGAAGTTGGCGGCCCGTTCGGCCAGGCCCAGCCCTTCCAGCGCCCGCAGGCTCGCCACGCGCGCCTTGCGCGCCGGCGTGCCGTCGAGCTCGAGCGGCAGCGCGACGTTCTCCGCCGCCGTCAGCCCGGGCAGCAGGTTGAAATCCTGGAATACGAAGCCGATGGAACGCCGCCGCAGCCGCGCCTTGGCGTTGCGTGACAGCTTGGTCAGCTCCTGCCCGCAGACCCGGACCTCGCCGCCGCTCGGATCCTCCAGGCTGCCGGCGATGGTCAGCAGGGTGGACTTGCCGGAGCCGCTCGGCCCCATGACCGCCACCATCGCGCCGGCCTCGACCCGCAGGTCGATTCCGGCCAGCGCGAGAACCTCCGTGGCACCCTGACCGTAGACCCGCGACACATCTTGCATTTCGAGCACGCTCATCGCGTAACCCCCGTCCTGTTTCGTAGTTTCACAATGGGCCCCGTTTCTGTTTCCTGGCGGGCCGACGCCTCGCCGGCGGCCGCCGCGTCCGCGGCGGAGCGCCTGATGCGGCCGTCCGCCGAGTCGAGCCAGCGGATCACCGAATCGAGCCGGAACAGCTCCGCGTCCACGGCCAGGGCCAGGGCGATATCGGACTCCGCGGCTGTTTCCTTGATCCGCGTCCACTGCTGCATGAGCTGGACCAGGTACCGGCGGTGCGCCTGGATCACCCCGGGCACGTCGGTTCCCGGCAGGCGCAGCGCCACCAGGATCTTCATCACCAGCTCGTCGCGAGGCGGTGAGGTCATGTCCGGGGGCGTGCGCAGCCAGCCGGCCAGTTCCTCCCGGCCGGCCTGCGTGATGCGGAAGCGCCGCTGCGGGCCCTCGGTATCCGATCCGTCGGATTCGGCCAGCCCGTCCCGCTCCAGGCGCTGCAGCGTGGTGTAGACCTGGCCGATGTTCAGCGGCCAGACTTCTCCGGTCCCCGCCTCGAACTCCTCGCGCAGCTGAAGGCCGTACTTAGGGCCCTCGCTGAGCAGCGCGAGCAGGGCGTGCCGGACGCTCACCTGGTCTTCTTACTCAGTAGCATACCGAGTATGCTGCCGGACCAGCCGGGCTACCGCAGGCCGGTTAGCACCCGACTTGGCCCCACCGGATAGCCCCCGCTGCTTTGGCCAGACACCCCCCTTGCGCGGCGGAGCCTCTGCGTGGTAGCAGGCCGCTAACGCTCCTGCAGGACCGCCAGGATGTTGCCCGCTGGGTCCTTGAACCAGGCGATGAACGGTCCCCCGGCCCGGTTGATGCCCCTGTCGTCCTGGCCCAGGCCCTCGTACCGCTCCAGCACCACGCCCCGCCCGACCAGCTCGTCCACGGCCGCGTCGATGTCGTCCACCTGGAAGTTGAGGATCGTGTAGGTGGCCGGGACGTGATCGGGCTTGGCGTAGACCAGCGTGTCCCGCCCGCCGGACAGGTGCAGCCACAGCAGCCCGTGCTCGACCGTGGTCGCGAGGCCGAGCGTCTCGCCGTAGAACTTCCTGGCCGCCTCCAGGTGGTCGACGGCAAACCCGCTGAACGCCGTAGTGTCCTCGAACATGACCTGCTCCTTGCGGTTTCATGGGCTCAAGCGCGCGCTCAAGGGATGGACCTACCCGTGACCCTAAACCCACCGCCCCGGTCGCAGGCCGCCAAGCTCGGGATCAGGCCCGGGCAGCGATTCCACCTGCACCATCCGCCGGCGGGCTGGACCCTGGCCGACCCCCCGCCCGACCTGGCCGATGCGGGCGCCGACGGTCCCGCCGACCTGATCGTCGCGTTCTTCGCCGCCTCGGGCGACATGGCCGCGGAACTCGACGCGCTCGCACAGCGCATCTTCCCGGCGGGGGCGCTGTGGGTCGCCTGGCCGCGCCGGGCCGGCGGCCATCGCAGCGACATCACCGACAACGTCGTCCGCGAACTCGCGCTCCCGCTCGGGCTCGTCGACGTCAAGGTGGCCGCCATCGACGACGACTGGTCCGGCCTGCGCCTGGTGTGGCGAGCGGAAAACCGCCGACAGCGACCGGCCGCGCCGCCCTGACGGTCATCACGGTGTTCTTGATCCCGAACGGCGGTGGTGATACCTCCCGGCCATTTACCCCGCAGACACGCGCCCGGGTTGGCCGTAGCATGGACCGCATGGGTTTTTATTGACTCTGAAAGCGTGCGGTTCCCGCCCTGGCCGTCGCGCTCGCGGTCGAGCTGGCCGACGAGCTCGTCGACGGTACCAAGGGCGCCGCGCTGCCGCTCATCCGGCATGACCTCGGGCTGAGCTACGCGCAGATCGGGCTGCTCGCCTCGGTGCCGCTGCTGGTCGGCGGCGCGCTCGAGCTGCCGCTCGGCCTCCTGGCCGGCGAGGGCCGGCGCCGCCGACTCGCCGTGCTCGGCGGTGGCCTCGTCTTCATCCTGTCCCTGGCGGCCGTCGCCGGTGCGCGGTCGTTCGTCGTGCTGCTGTGCGCGTTCACCGCCTTCTACCCCGCCTCGGGCGCCTTCGTCTCGCTGACCCAGGCCACGCTCATGGACGCCTGGCCGGACCGGCAGGCCCAGGTCATGGCCCGCTGGGACCTGGCCGGGTCAGCGGGGGCGGTGGCCGGGCCGCTGCTGCTGTCGGCCGTCCTGGCCGCCGGGGGCGGCTGGCGGGACGCGTACCTGGTCCTGGCCGGGCTGGCCGCGCTCACCTGGGTCGGCACCTGCCTGCGCGACCCGCCCGGCGCTCCCGCCCCGGCGGACGAGGAGAGCCCGGCCGGCCACTGGGCCCGCGAGCTCGCGTCCGCGCTGCGGAACGCCTCGGTGGTGCGCTGGCTGGTGCTGCTGCAAGTCGCCGACCTGCTCGTCGACGTGCTCACCGGGTTCGTCGCGCTGTACCTGGTCGACGTGGCGCACCTGCGGCCGGCGGTCGCCGCGCTGGCCATCGCCATCCGGCTCGGCGCCGGGCTGGCCGGGGACGCCGCGCTGGTCTTCGTCCTGGACCGGGTGGCCGACCTGACCGTGCTGCGCGTGACCGCGGTGGCGGCCGCGCTGCTCTACCCGGCCTTCCTGCTCGCGCCGGGGGTGCCCGCCAAGCTGGCCATCCTGGCCGCGCTGAGCGCGGCCACGGCGCCGTGGTACCCGCTGCTGCAGGCGCGGCTGTACGGCAGCCTGCCCGGCCGCAGTTCGGTCGCGGTGACGCTGACCAGCGCCGCCGGGATGGCCGGCGGCCTCGGACCGCTGGCCGTGGGGCTGGCGGCGCAGTGGTACGGCCTGTCCCGGGCGCTGGCCGTCCTGACCGTCGTCCCCGTCGTGATCCTGGCCGGCTCCCTGGTCAGGCGGCGGCGACGGCGGGAATAGGCGGCGCGGGCGCGCGTTGTGATGAGAGGACATTTGCTCTTGGCGAGAGCAGTTCCGGTTCCCGCCCACCCCGAGCCCGGTATGCAGGTCATGAAAGGTTTCCCAGTCCGTCAGGTCAACGCCGAGAGCGTCAACGAGGCGGCCGCTACGGTCGCGGCGGCCGCCAAGCGGCAGGCCGAGCAGCTCACGCTGGTCCGCCGGCGCGCGCAGCCGACCGCGGTGTACGTCACCCGGCTGACCCTCACGGCGGTTTTCGCGTACCTGGTCGCCCAGCAGCTCCCCGGCGGGTCGCCGCGCTCGGTGCTCGCGCCGCTGAGCGCCCTGCTCGTGGCGCAGGCCACCCTGTACCACACGATCCGCAGCGCCATCCAGCGCGTCGTCGGGGTCACCGCGGGCGTGGTCGCCGCCGTCGCGGTCTCCGCGTACGTCCCGTTCACCTGGTGGGTGCTCGGCCTGCTGATCGCGGGCACGCTGGCGCTCGGCCTGCTCCTGCGCCTGCGCGAGGACACCCTGGAGGTGCCGATCAGCGCCATGCTGATCTTCTCCGTGGGCACGCACGTATACGCCACCACCCGGATCACCGAGTCGATCGTCGGCGCGGCGGCGGGCCTGGCCGCGGGCCTGCTCTTCGCCCCGCTGCGGGTCCAGCCGGCCAAGGACGCCGTCGGGGAGCTCACCAAGCAGATGGCCGACCTCCTCGGCCAGATGGCCGACGGCCTGGCCCTGCCCGACCCGCCCGACCCGCGGCGCGCGGGCGAGTGGCTGGAGAAGACCCGCGACCTGCGCCTGGAGATCCAGCACGTGGACGACGCGCTCGCCCAGGCCGAGGAAAGCGTCAGGCTGAACCCCAAGCGGCTCACGTCCGGTAACCCCGCCGCCGGCCTGCGCGACGGCCTCAACACGCTGGAGCGGGCCGCCACGGACATGCGGGTCCTGGCCCGCGCGGTGGCCGACAGCACCTGGCTGGACAGCGAGTACAGCCCGGTCGGGGAATCGCAGACCCGGGCCAGGCTCGCCGCCGTGATCGCCGAGCTGTCCGCCGCGGTCGGCGCCTACGGGCAGGTCATCGAGGACGGCCCGGAGCTCCCCGGCCCATCCGGCCAGCCCGCCGAGACGCCCGCGATCGCCGCGCTCGAGGACCACCTGGAGGAGGCCCACCGCCGGCAGGACAAGCTGGCGGACCTGCTGCAGACCGACCCCGCCGAGCACCCGGAGGGCTGGCCGCTGCGCGGCGAGATCCTCGCCCACGTCGACCGGCTCCGCACCGAACTCGAGCCCAGCCACCTGCCGGAGCAGGCCCAGGCCAGGCCGAGGTCCCCGTTGCGGGCCCTGCGCCGGCACCCGGATCACCACCGCCCGACGGGCCCGCGGGTCCGGGCCAGGCGGAGGGCGTAAGCCGCACCCGAGCGGAGGGCGTGGGTCGCGCCGGGGCAGCGAACGTAAGCCGCGCGGGGGCGGCGGTCCCTGCTCGGCCCGGCGCACCATGGACGCGGCGCTCTCCAGGTCATCCCAGAGAGACTCGGCCCACCAGGTCGCTCCGGCGTCGGCGAGCGGCTCCATCAGGTCCGCCGCGGCGGCCGGGTCGGCTGGGCTCGCCCCGGATATCACGAGGTCGAACGGTCCGGTATCCCGTCCGGCCTCGGCCCGCGCCTCTGTCAGGAACCGGTGGATCTCGCCGACGGTCGCGGCGTCCGGCTGCCGCGGCCACCCGTTGTCGCTGTACGGCATCAGCGGGATCGCGCCGTCCCAGCGCGCCGCGCGGCGCATCGGACGCCTGGCCGGCCACAAGCCGCCGACCCACACCGGCACCCGCGGGCGCTGCACCGGGGTCGGCAGGAAGGTGACGTCGTCGATGACCACGTGCTCGCCCCGGAAGGTCACCGGCTCGCCGGACCAGAGCAGGGTGAGGGCTTCCAGGCCTTCATCCAGGTGCGCGGCGACCTGTTTCGGATCGGCGCTCTCGCCGAAGGTGCCGAACTCGTCCTCCAGCGGAGCGCCCAGGCCCACCCCCAGGACCATCCGGCCGCCGGTGAGCCGGTCCAGGGTGGTCACCTCCCGGGCCAGCTTGGACACCCGCCGCCGCGCGACCGGCGTGACCATCGTGCCCAGCCGGATCGTCCGCGTCGCGAGCGCGGCGGCGGTCAGCAGCACCCACGGATCGGCGATCTCCCTGAGCCGCGATTTGGTGTGGGTGACGTGATCCCAGACGAACAGGCCGTCCCAGCCCGCGTCCTCGGCGCGCCGCGCCAGGTCGGCGACGACGCGGGGGTCGGCGAAGTCGCCGAAGTTCGGCACGTCGATGGCGTAGTGCATGATCTGGCTAGCCGTGGTGTACCGCCTCCACGTTGTGCCCGTCGAGGTCGCGCAGGAACACCGCGTAGTAGCCGGGGTGGTACTCGGGCCATTCCTTCGGGGCGTGCAGCACCTCGACCCCGGCGGCTACCGCAGCCTCGTGTACCGCGTCGACCGCCGCCCGGTCCGGCGCGCTGAACGCCACGTGCAATTCCCTGGTCTCGCTGCCGGTGGGCGGCCCCAGCCAGAAGTCGGGCACCCCGTCCGGGCCGGCGAGGCCGACGGCGATCGTGTCCCGGTACGGGAACCGCATCGCCTCGCGCATCCCGATCGGGGCGAACGCTCGGAGGTAGAACTCAAGCGACGCCTCGACGTCCTGTACCTGCAGGCCGATGTGATCAAGCATGCGGGGAGACTAGCAGCCAGGTCCGACATTGCCGGCGGCATGGCACACTACCCGGGTGGCCACGCTCAAGCTACCCGGCCTGCCGTTCCCGCTGGAGCCCGCGGGCGGCCCGCCCCCCGGGTGCCGGATCCTGCACGGCGCCCTGATCCTGACCGCGGCGGCCGGGACCGACCTGTTCGTCGACCCGGCGGGCCCGGGTGCCGCCGGACCGCTCCCCGACGCGGGCCGCCTGGTCGGCCTGCCTCCCGCGGGCGACTTCACGCTCGGCGGCGCGGGTCAGCGTCGACTTCGCCAGCGTGTACGACGCGGGGGTCTTGCTGGTGCACGCCGCCGAGCGCCAGTGGGCCAAGCTGTGCTTCGAGTACTCCCCGCAGCAGCGCCCGACCCTGGTCACGGTCGTGACCAGGGGGACCTCCGACGACTGCAACTCCTACGAGGTGGAAGAGAACACCGTGTGGCTCCGGATCACGCGGTCCGGGGCCGCGTGGGCGTTCCACGCCTCCGCAGACGGCACCTGGTGGCGGCTGCTCCGCTATTTCGCGCTGGACCCGGCCGGGCTGGTCCGGATCGGCTTTATGGCCCAGTCCCCCACCGGCCCAGGCTGCGCGGCCACCTTCGACCAGATCACCTTCCGCCCCGGCGCCCCAGAGAACCTACGCGACGGCAGCTGACGCCGCTCCGTCGGTCACAAACTCCAGCCACAGCGCTACCGGCTATTTCGGATACGGCGATACGCAGGGTGACGTCCGGATCCGGGCGCAACGACGGCGCCGTTTTCCCGCCCTGTTGCGCGTGTGAGTAGCCAGAGTTACACTGATTTCTACAGCAATCAGAGGAGCTGATCGTGGATCAGGAAGACAAGGAGCACCTCGAGCGCGCGGCCGAAGACCTGATGAACAGGCGGTTCGGCGAGGGAGTCGTGCAGAAGGTCGAGGTGCTGCAGTACGGCGACGAGCCCGTGATCGAGCCCGGCCAGGTGACGGTCCGGGTGATCCTCAACCCGACCGGCGAGGACCCGGACGAGACGATTCAGGCGTTCGAGAAGGCACATCAGGACACCATCACGGAACTGCGCGCGCGGATCGCCCAGAAGATGCCCTTCATCGGGCGCCTGCAGTTCACCGTCCCGTTGCAGGAGGGCAAGCGCCCCGTCATCACGATGCCCATCGGCCCGCCGGATCACACGGCCATCGGTCGCAGCCTCACCCCGGTGATGGCCCGGCTCGACCCGAAGGACCTGGAGACACTCGACGCCCTGATCACCGCTGGCATCGTCGCCAACCGCGCCGAGGGCGTCCGATGGGCGCTGGCCCGCATCCGCGAGCGCCCCGCCTACACCCAGCTTCGCGAGCACGCCGCCAAGATCGACGAGCTGAAGGCCCAGTTCTGAGGAAACGCAGATCAAGCGGCAAGACCGACTCTCGGAGGCCAGCCTCGGCACGGTCTTGTCACTACATGGCCGGAGCCGGCGGCGCGGGTCGACCCGCGAGCGGCACAACTCCTGCAGCAGCCGCAGCCCCGGACTTGCACACTAATCGGGGTCGTAGAGTGACCTGGTGTCGCCACGATCCTGCATCGGCAGATGGCTAAGGGGGACACCGATCCCCTGCCCGGCGCACTCCCCGGCATCTTCGACTGCATCCGCGGACGTTCAAGTGCGCACTAATGTGTCACAAGTCGGGAGGACCGGGATGTCGTCGGTCTGGCCGTAGCCGGTGCGGGCGGTTCGGTCAGTGCGGCGATGCACGCGGTGAGCAGGCGCCGCATCTGGTCTTGTTCGCTGGCATCTAGATTGGCGAGCATGGCTTGCTCGACGCGGCGGACCGCGGCGCTGGCCACTGTGAGCTGGCGGCGCCCGCGGGCGGTCAGCTCGGCCGGCAGGGCCCGGCCGGCGGGTGCCTGTGCCGGGCGGACGACGAGTCCCTGGCGTTCGAGGGCCTGCAGGAGCACGTTCATCGACTGCCGGGTGACGAAGGCGCCGCGGGCCAGCTCGGAGTTCGACAGGCCCGGCCGCTGGGCGAGCAGCTCCAGGCAGGCGTAGTGGGTGATCGTCATGCCGAGCGGCTTCAGCACGGCCTCCAGGGCGGAGTGCAGGGCGCTCGCGGCCGCCTTCAGCATGTACCCCAGCGATGTGTCCAGCTCGACTCCGGGCCCGCCTTGACTCATGTCAGCATTCTGACATACAGTGCGGTGTGTCAGAAGACTGACATACCATGAGGAGGCGTGTATCGTGGCCGTCACCGGACCCGACTTCATATCACTGCAGGTACGCGACCTGGAGCATTCCGCCGCTTTCTACGAGCGGTACCTGGGGCTCAAGCGCTCCGACGCGGGACCACCGCACGCCGTCGTGTTCGGCACCAAGCCGATCGCGTTCGCCGTCCGCGACGTCGCCGCCGGTACCGACCTGGACGCGATCGCGCAGCCGGGCCAGGGAATGGCGCTGTGGCTGCACGCCCCCGACGCGCAGGACATCCACGACGCCCTCGCCGCCGCCGGCACCACGATCGTCTCAGCGCCCGCCGACGGGCCGTTCGGCCGCACCTTCACCTTCGCCGACCCCGACGGCTACCACGTGACCCTCCACGACCGCGGCTGAGCCGGGCGTGCCCCTCTTCGGCGCGGCAGGCGCCCTGAGCGGGCTTCTCACAGCGCCAGGCCAGCCGCGAGGGACACAGCAAAGCCGCTCATGCAGGTTGAAGCAGCTGGTGAAATGCAACTGGAACGGGTGGCGCAGGAGCCAGTGCAGTGCACTCTGTCCCGGGCGCACTAACGTTCGAGATAACGGGCGGTAAAGGCGTTGCGGAATTTGCCTGCGGGGTCGTAGCGGTCCATCAGGTACAGGAAGTCCGGGAGCCGCTCGTAATGATCGCGGAGCGCCTCCGGCGGGGTGGTGAAGACCTTGCCCCAGTGCGGTCTCGCGCCGAACGGGGCCAGCTGGCGCTCAATGAGTGCGACCACGGGAAGGACTCGGGCGAAGTCGCGGAACCAGGTGAAGTGGAACGCCACGCTGTCCTGCCGGTAGCACGGGCTGAGCCAGAGCTGATCCGCGGCGACGACGCGGATCTCGCAGATCCGCAGTACCGGGGCCAGGTGATCCCGGATCTGGCCGAGGGCGTGCAGAGCCGGCACGGCGTGCGCCACGGGGAGGAGGTACTCCGACTGGAGCTCGTCGCCGATGCTGGGCCTGAACTCGGCCCGGAAGTGCGGCAGCCGGTCGTACCACCGGCCCGGCACGCCGAGCTGCTCGGTACACGCCTCCGGCGACCCGCCGGGCACGGGGTGCCGTTGGGCTGGCGCGGGCGTGGCCGTGAACCATGACTTGTGCGTGATCGGCGGGCCCTGGGGCTGCTTGATCCAGACCTGGGTGAGGCGGGGCGCTCGCCAGTCGGTGAACAGGCTCACGCTGTAGCCGCTGGTCATGAGGTCGGCGAAGTGATCGTCCAGCGCCGCCAGGGGCAGGTTCTCGTAGACCCGCTGGCTGATGTCGAAGGACGGCACGAGCTCCAGGAGCACGCTGACCACGACGCCGAGGGCGCCCAGGTGGACCACGGCGCCCTCGAACCCGTCGTCCCCTCGGCCCAGGTCCACGACGTCGCCGTCCGCGGTGACTATCCTCAGGCCGGCCACCGCCGCGGCGAGATTCTGGTTCGCCGCGCCCGACCCGTGGGTGGCGGTGGCGGCGGCGCCGGCCACCGTGATGTGCGGCAGGGAGGCCAGGTTGCGCAGCGCGAAACCGGCCTCGTCCAGGCGGCCGGACAGCTCGGCGTAGCTCAGGCCCGCCGCGACCCGGGCGAGCCCGACGGCCGAGTCGACCGAGACCTCCGGCGGCAGGCCCGCCAGGCTGACCTGGACGCCGGTCGAGGAGGCCACGTCGTTAAACGAATGGCCGGCGCCCAGCACGCGGATCTGGTCCCGCGGCCGGGCGTGCGCCACCAGGGCCTGGAGCTGGCTGAGCGAGGACGGGCGGTGCAGGTCCGGTGCGCCGAACGCCACGGTGCGGAACCTCCTCAACGAGAACTGATCGCGTCACGTACGCGCCAACGCCGCCATTCACGACGGCGGGCCAGGCCCTTGCTGTTCAACGCGCGGCGGCGAGCAGGTCGCGGTGGTGACGCTGGGTCCAGCGGCGAGCGCGGGCGGTGGGTCCGGCGATGTCGTGCCAGTGGTCGGCGAAGCCCTGGTGGCCGGCGGCGACGGCTTCGGTGACGATGGCGTAGGTCCAGTCGTGGTTGGCCAGCAGGGCTTCGGCTACCTCGCGGCGGCCGGCCCGGGGCAGGCCCGTGGCGTCCAGGAAGATGCGGAACCGTTCCAGGGCGCGGCCGTGACGGCTGTCGGCGATATCACGGTCATCGGCGAGCGGCGCCCAGTTGCGCGCGGCCGTGGCGAAGTCCCACGCGGCGCTGCCGGGGCCGGCCCAGTCGAAGTCGATCAGCGCGACCGCCCGGCCGCCGCGGAACACCAAGTTGGCCGGGTGCACGTCGTTATGGCTGACCAGGCCAGTCCGGAACCGGGCCGGGATCGGCCGGGGCCAGGAGTACCGGGACGGGTCGAAGGAGGCGACGGCCCGATGATAGCGGCGCAGCAGGTCGGCCACGCTGACCAGGGCGGCGTCGGTGAGGGTCTCCTCGGGCAGGGGCGGGACCGCGGCCTGGCCCTCGATGTAGGTCAGCGTCTCGGTGAGCGGGGTAACGGCGAGGACGCGCGGGGCGCCGTCGAAATCGGCCGTGGACAGGTGGGCAAGCAGCGCGTGGGTGGCCCGCCAGCACGGCGCGGTCGGCCTGCGCACGGTGTCACCGACCCGGACGACCAGCCCGCGGTTGGCGGTGGCACCCGGCAGGAAGTGCGGGCTATGCGAATCGTCCGCCGGGAGCGGCACTGAGCAAGGCCCGGGCGAGACTTGAGTGCGTGACGAGGCCATGGACCAGCCCTCCTCGGATCGCGGCGCACACCGCAGAGCTCTTCGAGACGCCCCAGGCGACGGCGAGGACAAACGGGATCTGCTCGAAGGCATGGCCGGGCGTCACGATCATGCGGCTGTCCAGCGGCGTCGCGACCGGCCTGCCGTCCTCCCCGATGAACACCCCGGCCACTTCGGCGCACACCCCCAGCGCGTCCAGGGTGTCGCGCTCGGCCGACGTGACGGCGTCGTAGATCGTGGACTGCCCGGGCGCCCAGGCGCCGATGGCGACGACGGCGATGGTCACCGAGGGCAGCAGGGCGAAGGCCCCGGCGATGTCGCCCTGCCGGCGCAGCGCCGCGGCCGTCTGCGGGTCGTCCAGGATGATCGGCGCGTAGAAGACGTGGGCCGGGCCGCCGCCGACCCGCGCCACGCTGCGGACCAGGTCGAGCAGGTCCCGGCCGTCGGCCGGCGGCACCGCCCCGGTGAGCTGGACGATCGGGCACGGCGGCAGCTGGGTCAGCGCGGTCGCGAGCCCGCTCAGCGTGCGTGACCAGGACATCCCGAGGACGTCACCGGGGGCGATGAGGTCCGTCAGCGCCTGCCCTGTCGCCTCGCCCAGGCGGTGGCGGAGCAAGGCCGGCTCGTCGTCGGGGAAGCCGAACACGAACGCGTGCTTGAGCCCGAAGGCGGAGCACAGCTCCGCCGACAGGCCCGCGTCGAGGCTGCCGCCCGGCAGGCCGATCTCGATACGCACCATCCCCGAGTCACGCGCGCCCTCGAGCAGCCTGGCCACCCGGAACCGGCTGATACCCAGCCGGTCCGCGATGTCGACCTTGGAGACGCCCTCGAGGTAGAACTGGCGCGCCACCCGGGCGGCCAGGACCACTTCGGACGGGCGGTCTGCCGACAAGCCGGCCATGTACCCCCTCCAGTCCAGCCCGATCTGTTGCTCATTTGAGCGGACAGATCTCATATTGGCAGCTTTTCTTGACTTTGCCTAGGAACGAGTTCACTGTGAGGTCAAGGTTCAGATGAGCGTGATCCGCTCAGATGAGCGTAACCAGACTCCATCGGCCTGTCCAACGCGGATCCTCACCGGTCCCACCCGTGAGACCCAGCCAGACACCCTCATCACCTGCGGAGGTTCGTTGATGAGCTATCCCTCGTTCAAGTTCCGCGCGCTCGGGGCCGTGAGCTGCGTAGCCGCGCTGGTAGCGCTGGCCGCCTGCTCGAGCAGCTCCTCGAGCAGCGGCAGTACCAGTACCAACAGCAATTCAGGCACGATTACCGTGGCGGTGGTGTCCAACCCGCTGATCACCGGGCAGATGATCCCGCTGACCCAGTCCGTGTTCGAGAAGCAGTACCCGGGCATCACGGTCAAGTTCGCCACCTACACCGAAGGTGACCTGCGGGCCGCGATCCAGAAGGACGTCGCCACGCATTCCAACGCGTTCAACGTGATCATGATCGGCCCGTACGAGACGCCACTGTTCGCCCATGACGGCTGGCTGACCAACCTGTCCAGCCAGTTCATCGCGTCCGACCCGAGCTACGACGCGTCGGACATCCTGCCGTCCATATCGTCGGCCTTGTCCTACAAGGGCGGCCTGTACGCGGTGCCGTTCTACGGCGAGTCCTCGATGCTGTACTACCGCACCGACCTGTTCAAGGCCGCCGGGCTCACTATGCCCCAGCATCCGACCTGGGCCCAGGTGGCCGCGTTCGCGGCCAAGCTCAACCAGCCGGGCAAGGTGTCCGGGGTCTGCCTGCGCGGCCTGGCCGGGTGGGGCGACAACATGGCCTCCCTGGACACGGTGGTCAACACCTTCGGCGGTGAGTGGTTCAACATGAACTGGCAGCCGCAGCTGACCTCGCCCGCGTTCGAGGCCGCGACCAACTTCTACGTCAACCTGATCCGCAAGGACGGCGAGCCGGGTGCGTCGGCGGACAGCTTCAACCAGCTGCTGACGCTCTACGGGCAGGGCAAGTGCGCGATGTGGTACGACGCGACGGTCGCCGCGACCTCGATCGCCACCACCTACCCGTCCATGGCCGCCAACACCGGGTACGCCTTCGCGCCGGTGGACCAGACGACCTCCTCCGGGTGGCTGTGGACCTGGGCGCTGGGCATCCCGCAGGGCACCGCCAACTCCGGCGCGGCGTGGAAGTTCGTGTCCTGGGCCACGTCCAAGGCCTACGACTCGCTCGTCGCCTCGAAGTACGGCTGGGCCGCGGTGCCGCCGGGCACCCGGACCTCGCTGTACAGCAACGCCTCCTACCTGGCGGCCGCCCACGCGTTCGCCCCGATCACCATCCAGTCCATCGACGGAACCGACCCGAATCACCCGACCGTGAACCCGGTGCCTTACGTGGGCGTCCAGTACGTCGACATCCCTCAGTTCGAGAGCCTCGGCGTCGCCGTCGGCCAGCAGATTGCGGGGGCGATCGCGGGCACGGAGTCGGTGAGCCAGGCGCTGTCCACCTCGCAATCCGACGCCTCGCAGTACACCCCGGCCGAACTGTCGGCCGGCTAGGCACTCCCTGGTGAGCCGGGCCCCCCGGGGCGGCCCGGCTTACCGGGGTTCGGAGTTATGGCGGCACGTCGTTAGGAGAACTTGCCAGTGGCCGTCGACACAAGCACGGTGCTCGTTCCGGAAGCCAGGGTCCAGCCAGGCCGGGCCAGCCGCCGGGAGGCCTGGCAGCGGCGGCTGCCCCTGTTGCCGGCGCTGATCTACACGATCGTGGTGACCCAGGTCCCGTTCCTGGTGACGCTGTGGTACAGCTTCCAGAACTACTTCTTCGACATCCCGGCGCCAGCGCACTTCAACGGGCTGAGCAACTACAAGACGGTCTTCACCAACGCGGCGTTCCGCAGCGCGCTGTGGCGCTCCGTGCTCATGACGGTCAGCGCGGTGATCCTGGCCATGCTCCTCGGTTTGGCCTTCGCGATGCTGCTGGACCGCAAGTTCATCGGACGCAGCGTGGTCCGGACCCTGATTATCACGCCGTTCCTGGTCATGCCCGCGGCGGCGGCGCTGGTGTGGGCGGGCCCGATGCTGGACCCGAACTTCGGGCTGCTGAATTACCTGCTGCAGCCGTTCGGCGTGCACCACGTGGCCTGGCTGTCCACGCACGCGCTCGGCTCGGTGATCGTGGTCATGATCTGGCAGTGGACGCCGTTCATGACCTTGATCCTGCTGGCCGGCCTGCAGAGCCAGCCCGCCGACGCGCTGGAGGCGGCCAAGGTCGACGGGGCCGGGGCGATGGCCACGTTCAGGGAACTGACCCTGCCCCACCTGCGGCCCTACATCGAGCTGGGCATCCTGCTCGGCTCGATCTACCTGGTCAACGTCTTCGACGCGGTCCGGCTGATGACCAACGGCGGCCCGGGGACCTCCACCACCAACCTGCCCTTCTACCTCTACCAGCAGGTTAACAACGCCTTCGACATCGGCGGAGCAGCCGCGGCCGGCGTGGTCACGGTCATCCTGACCATCATCGTGGCCACCTTCGCGCTGCGCATGTTCGCCAGGGTCTTCCAGTTCGAGGGGGGATCGTCATGAGCGCGAGTGCCGTGCCGGCGCGGACCCGGATGCCTGGTCCGCAGAGATTCCGCGAGATGTCGAGCACGATGGGCTGGGGCGTCGTCGCCTGGGTGGTGGGGATCGCGTTCTTCCTGCCGGTGCTGTGGATGGTCATCACCGCGTTCAAGCCGGAGTCCGCCGCCGAGACCTGGCCCCCCCGGTTCACCTTCAGCCCCACGCTGGCCGAGTTCCGCCTGGTCTTCTCGGGCTGGGGTCCGTACGTAACCCACTCGGCGATCGCCACCATCGGCTCCACCATCCTGGTGCTGCTGCTGGGCGTCCCGGCCGCCTATGCCCTGTCCGTGCACCCGGTCACGCGGTGGCGGGACGGGCTGTTCTTCTTCATCTCCACCAAGATGCTGCCGATCGTCGCGGCCATCGGCCCGCTGTACGTCATCGCGCTCAAGGCGCACCTGCTGGACAGCATCTGGCTGCTGATCATCCTGTACACCGCGATGAACCTGCCGCTGGCCATCTGGATGATCCGCTCGTTCATGCTCGAGGTGCCTGGCGAGATGCTCGAAGCGGCGCGGCTGGACGGCGCCGGGCGGATCAGGGAGATCACCGAGGTGATCATGCCGGTCGTCTCCCCCGGGCTGGTGTCGACCGCGCTGATCTGCGTGATCTTCGCCTGGAACGAACTGTTCCTGGCCCTCAACCTGACCATCACCAACGCGGCGACCATGCCGATGTACCTGATCAGCTCCGTCCCTCAGGAAGGGCTGTACATCGCGCACCTGTCCGCGGCGGCGACGGTGGCCTCGGTGCCCGTGATCATCGTGGGCTGGATCGCCCAGCGGTCCCTCGTCCGCGGCCTGTCGATGGGAGCCATCAAGTGAAGCCGACGAAACCGGTCATGTCATTCGCGAGCGGAGGTGCCCGATGGCTGAGGTGAGGTACGTGCAGGCGACCCGGGTCTACGCCAAGGACGCGCCGCCCGCGGTCGACGCGCTGGACCTGGACATCAAGGACGGGGAGTTCATGGTCCTGGTCGGCCCGTCCGGGTCCGGGAAGACCACCGCTCTGCGGATGCTGGCCGGGCTGGAGCCGCTGGACGGCGGCCGCATCGAGATCGGCGATAAGGACGTCACCTGGGTGCAGCCCAAGGACCGCGACATCGCGATGGTGTTCCAGAACTACGCCCTTTACCCGAGCAAGACGGTCGCGGAGAACATGGGCTTCGCGCTGAAGATGCAGCACGTCCCGAAGGACGAGCGGGCCCGCCGGGTCCTAGAGGCGGCCAAGCTGCTGGACCTGGACGAGAAGCTGCTGGACCGTAAGCCCAAGGCCCTGTCCGGCGGGCAGCGGCAGCGCGTGGCCATGGGCCGCGCCATCGTCCGCGAGCCCCGGGTGTTCTTGATGGACGAGCCGCTGTCCAACTTGGACGCCAAGCTACGGGTGCAGACCCGCAGCCAGATCGCCGAACTGCAGCGCCGCCTGGGCGTTACCACGGTCTACGTCACCCACGACCAGGTGGAGGCGATGACCATGGGACACCGCGTGGCGGTGCTGAGCGGCGGCAAGCTCCAGCAGTGCGACACCCCGCGCCACCTGTACGACAACCCGGTGAACCAGTTCGTGGCCGGGTTCATCGGCTCGCCCGCCATGAACCTCCAGACCGCCCCCCTCACTGAGGGCGGCGCCCAACTGGCCGGGACGGTCATCCCGCTGCCCACCGCGGTGCGGACCGCCGCCAGCGAGGCGGGTCTGCGCGAGCTGGTCATCGGCATCCGGCCCGAGCACCTGCACCTGGCCGACGGGACTGGGGAGATCAAGGGCGAGGTGCTGCTGGTCGAGGAACTGGGGGCTGACGCCCTGCTGCATGTGCGGCTGGCCGCGAGCGGGAACCAGGTCGTGGCCCGTACCGAGGGGCGCAAGCCGCCAGCACCGGGGCAAGACGTCACCTTCCACGTCCAGCCCGATGACATCTTCGCCTTCCACCCGGTGACGGGCGCCCGCCTCGCGGGCTGATGCTCGGCTCAGGAGGACCCATGAGGGCCATTGTGATTGACCGCCCAGGCAGCTTCCGGGTGGCCGAGGTGCCGGACCCCACGCCGGGGGCCACCGAGGTCGTCGTCCGGGTGGAATACTGCGGGATCTGCGGGACCGACCTGCACATCCTGGCCGGGGAGTTCCCGCCGACGCCCTACCCCATCACGCCGGGGCACGAGTTCGCGGGCACGGTGGTGGCCCGCGGCCCCGACGTCAAGCCGGACCTGCCGATCGGCGCCCGGGTCGCGGTGGACCCCTCGCTGTACTGCGGGTACTGCCGGCGGTGCCGGGCCGGGCGGGACAACCTGTGCGAGAACTGGGCGGCGATCGGCGACACCGTGGACGGCGCGTTCGCCGAGTTCGTCGCGGTGCCCGCGGTCAACGCCTACCGGCTGCCCGACCACGTGGACTCCCAGTTCGGCGCGATGGCCGAACCGCTGGCGTGCGCGGTGCACGGACTGCGGCGCCTGGGCCCGGTGTTCGGCGACCCGGTGGTGGTGATCGGCGCCGGCACGATGGGCCTGCTGCTGCTCCAGGTCCTGCTGACCTCGGGAGCGGGCCCGGTGGCCGTCGTGGACCGGGTCAGCGAACGGCTGGAGGTGGCCCGCAAGCTAGGCGCTGACAGAGCCGTGACCAGCGCGGAGGCGCTCGAGGGGGAGCGCTTCGAGGTCGCGGTCGATGCGACCGGGGTCCCCGAGGCGATCGAGAGCGCGGTCGGGCTGCTCGACCGGGGCGGGCGGCTGCTCGTCTTCGGGGTGTCAACGGCGGAGGCGGCGATCCGCGTCTCGCCGTTCCGGGTCTACAACGACGAGCTCACGATCACCGGGTCGATGGCCATCCTGCGCAGCTTCGGCCAGGCCGTCGACCTGCTCGCGAGCGGGGCGGTGGACCCGCGGCTCCTGCTCAGCGAGCCGCTGCCGCTCGAGGAGTTCGGCGAGGCGGTGCACCGGGTGCGCAGCGGCCAGGGAATTAAATGGCATATCCGACCGTGACGGGCCGACGGTGAACTTCCGGCCGGTGCTCTGCGCCGACATCTGAACCATCCCTAACCCCGCGAACCCCCCGGTGCTCGGCCGGGGGGTTCGCGCCTTTCTCGATCGCCGTGGGCCCGCTCACCAGGGGGTTCCCGCATTTCCCCCAGTCCCCCTGAGATTCGCCCCGAATCGGCGCATTTCCTGAAGGGGTGAACGGGACAGCCGATCTGCCCCGGCTACTAAGAAGGGATTGAAACCATGTCTGTCAAGAGGAACGTCCTGCGGGTTGCTGCGACCACCGTTGCGTCCGGGCTTCTCGCCACGGGAGCACTCGCCCTGGCCACCTCGGCCAGCGCGAGCACCCTCACCGCCGGCTACAGCTTCACCACCCTGGACAACGCGCACGACCCGACGTTCAACCAGCTGCTCGGGATTAACGACGAGGGCACGATTGCCGGGTACTTCGGTTCTGGCATGCCCGGGCACCCGAACAAGGGATACGTCCTGCTCCCGCCTTACGGCCAGGGCAGCTACATCAACGAGAACTTCCCCGGCTCCGCGCAGACCCAGGTCACCGGGCTGAACAACCGCGGCGTCACCGTCGGGTTCTGGGTCGACGCCAAGGGCGACAACTTCGGCTTCGTCAACGTGCACGGCAGCTTCCGCCAGGTCGACTTCCCGACCGGCAGCCCCGCCAGCCCGTCGGTTGACCAGCTCCTCGGCGTGAACGACCGGGGCATCGCGGTCGGCTTCTACACCGACGCCCAGGGCACCAACCACGGCTACGAGTACAACATCAACACCGGCACCTACAGCACCGTGACCGACCCGAAGGACCCGGGCGCCAGCCTGACCGCGGCCGGCATCAACGACTCCGGCGACGTGGCCGGGTTCTACACCGCCGCTGACGGCACGACCGACGGGTTCCTGACGCTCCGCTACGCTCACGGCCGCCACTGCCCGTTCATCACGCTCGCCGTCCCCGGCGCGTCGGCCACCAGCGCCCTCGGCGTGAACGGCAGCGACGAGGTCGTCGGCACCTACACCGACGGCTCGGGCAACTCGGCCACGATGCACGGCTTCACCTGGACCCCGCAGGGCGGGTTCACCACCGTCGATGACCCCCACGGCGTCGGCGCCACCACCATCAACGGCGTCAACGACCGCGGCGACCTGGTCGGCTTCTACACCGACGCCAACGGCAACACCGACGGGTTCCTCGCCCTCCCGTAGGGCTGATCACGCTCCACCAAACGTGGCCGCCTGGCCTGGGTCGACCCCGGGTCAGGCGGCCAACACCATGTACCCGGCGGTTACCGTAGCGGGGCCGTCCAGGTCGAGGGGAGCGGGCCGCCGTACCAGGCCTCGATGATGTGGCGGGCGATGGACACCGGCGGCGGGAGGATGATCTCGCCGGCCTGGACGCTGGCCAGCAGGCCCGCGCGGCTGTACCAGTGCGCCTCGGCGAGCTCCTCCTGGTCGACGGAGATCTCCTGGCCCGCCGCGGCCTCGGCCCGGAAGCCGAGCATCAGGCTCTGCGGCATCGGCCAGGGCTGGCTGGCCAGGTACGTGACGCTGGTCACCGTGATCCCGGTCTCCTCGGCGACCTCGCGGATCACGGCCTGCTCCGCCGACTCACCCGGGTCCACGAAGCCGGCCAGGATCGAGACGCGCCGGACGGGCCAGGCCGCGTTCCTGGCCAGCAGGCACCGGTCCTCGGGGTCGGTCACCAGCATGATCACCGCGGGATCGGTCCGGGGGAAGTGCTCGCTGCCGTCGACGGGGCAGCGCGTCGAGTGCCCGCCGGGATCGGGCACCGTGGCGGACCCGTCGACGGGGCAGTGCGTGTGCCGGTCGTGCCAGTTGGCCAGCGCCACCGCGTGCGTCATCAGCCCGGCGTCGCGATCGGACAGCAGCGCCCCCACCTCGCGGAGCGGGGCCTTCGGATCCCGTACCCGGCGTGCCGGTCGTACGTGGCCTGCTCGTCGTCCTGCGCACCCGGCAGCGGCCCGTTGACCCCGAAGTAGACCACCCCGTCCTCGTCCTGGCCGAGCAGGAACCGGTCCCGGGCGGCGCCGCCTCCGGCGAGACGAAGATCAGCTCCACCCGGGCGCCGTCCTCGCGCACCACCGCCTGCCCCTCGTTGACCACCAGCAGGCGGCTGCGCGGGTCCTTCCAGGCCGCGTCGATCCAGTCTTTGTCCGAACGCCGCGCCGTGATCCGGTCCACGGTCCCCCGGGCCAGCGCGAGCTCCCCCAGGGGCCCGGCGGAGGTCACCTGAGGTCCGGCCCGATGGCGGCCAGTTCCTCCCAGAGGTACGCGCAGGCCTCGGCGCCGCGCAACAGCAAAGACATGTCCACCCGCTCGTTCGGGGCGTGCATGCGGTCGGAGGCCAGTCCCACGCCAATAAAGACCAGCGGCCGGCCCAGGATGTCCGCCAGGTCCGCCTCGGGCCCGCTGCCCCCTTCCTTAGTGAACAGGATCTCGCGGCCGAACGCCCGTTGCATGGCCCGCCGCCCGGCCTGCACGGCCGGTGCGGTGATCGGCGAGCGGCTCGGGCGCACCGCGGGTGCTCCCGTCACCGAGGCCTGCAGGCCCGATGGCGTGCTGGCCTGCACGTACTCGGTGAACGCCGCGAGCACGTCGGCCGGGTCCTGGTCCGCGACCAGGCGGAACGAGACCTTGGCGTGCGCGGACCTCGGGATGATGGTCTTGAACCCGGCGCCGGTATGGCCGCCCCACATCCCGTTGATCTCGGCGGTCGGGCGGGCCCAGATCCGCTCCAGCGTGCTGAAGCCGGCCTCGCCGGACGCGGCGCCGCTGTCGCCGGCGTCGGCGAGCCACTGCTTCTCGTCGAACGGCAGCCGGGCGACCAGGTCCCGCTCCTCCTCAGACAGCGGGAGGACCCGGTCGTAGAAGCGGGGCAGCGTGACCCGGCCCGACGCGTCGTGCAGCCCGGCCAGCAGGCTGGCCATGGCGTGCAGCGGGTTCGGGACCCCGCCGCCGAACGACCCGGAGTGCAGGTCCCGGCTCGGCCCGCTCAGCGTGACCTCGGCCTCGGCGAGGCCGCGCATCCCGGTGCACATGGACGGCACGTCGGCGGACCACATCGTGGTGTCGCTGATCACGATCACATCGCAGGCCAGGCGTTCGCGTTTACGCTCGAGCAGGCCGAGCGAAGTGCTCCGAGCCGGACTCCTCCTCGCCCTCCACGATCAGCTTGATCGTGACCGGGGGCGCGCCGGCTCCGCTCGCGGCCAGGCCGGCCCGGATCCCGAGCGAGTGGAACAGCACCTGGCCCTTGTCGTCGGAGGCGCCCCGCGCGAGGAGCAGGCCGCCGCGCTCGGCGGGCTCGAACGGCGGGCTGTCCCACTCCTCCAGTGGCTCGACCGGCTGGACGTCGTGATGCCCGTAGACCAGGACCACCGGGGCGCCCGGGTCGGCGGCGGGCCATTCCGCGAAGACGGCGGGCAGGCCGCCGGTCTC
This sequence comes from uncultured Actinomycetes bacterium, assembly GCA_963795795.1. Classification (GTDB taxonomy): domain Bacteria; phylum Actinomycetota; class Actinomycetes; order Streptosporangiales; family Streptosporangiaceae; genus Palsa-504. Next base: position 255,025 of record CAWCJS010000034.1, read on the forward strand.
CCAGACCTCCGCGACCGGGAATCCCGCGTTCCGCAGGTGCACGACGAGCCACTCGGCGGACAGCCGTACGTCACCGTGCCGGCCGGGATCGGCGGAGATCGACGGGATCGCCAGCCACTGCTTCAGGTCGTCAAGGAACTCGCGCGCGTGGGACTCGACATACTCGCGGACATCCATGCCTAGACGGTATCCCCGGGAGGCACGGGGGGCCGGGCAGGGCCCCCCCAAGGGGGGCCGGGGGTCATGGGGGCGGGGAGCCCCCATGCGCGGGGGGGTCACCGGGGGGGTCGTCCCCCCGGGGGTAAGCACTGAAACTGTCCCCTCGGCCGCGCAGGCCGACGGACGGAATCGAGACGGTCCGCCCCGGACGGCTGGTGACCCAGCCCACCCGGGCCGGTTCCTCGCCGGCGGCCTTGAGCGCGGCGATGGCCGCCTGCTGCTTGGACGGCGGGACGACGATGCAGAACCCGGTGCCCATGTTGAACGTCGCGTACATGGTGGCCGCAGGGACCTGGCCGGCCTCGGCGATGAGCGTGAAGATCGGCGGCGGGGGCGGCAGGGCGTCGAGTTCGTAGGACACGTCGGCGGCCAGGCGCCCCAGGTTGAGCAGCCCGCCGCCGGAGACATTCACCAGGCCCCGCGGGGTCACGCCCGCCTCCCACAGCGCCTCGACCGCCCGGACGTAGACGCGGGTCGGCTGCAGCAGCGCGTCGTCCAGGTGGCGGGCCGTCCCCGGCACGCGATCGGCCAGGGTCATCCCGGCCAGGTCGAACAGGACGTGCCGGGCGAGCGAGTAGCCGTTGCTGTGCAGGCCCGAGCTCGGCAGGCCGAGGACGACGTCGCCCGGGCGGACCTGCGAGCCGTCCACGGGCTCGCGGCCCGGGGGCAGCGCGCCGATCGCGGTCCCGACCAGGTCGAGCATCGGCCGGCCGCCGGCCGCGTCGGCGAGCATCGCGCCGATCTGGGCGATCTCCCCGCCGGGGATGGCGATCCCGGCCAGGTCGGCGCCCAGGTAGAGGCCGCGGGCGATCTCCTCCAGGACGCCCTCGTCGATCCGGTCGGTGGCCACGTAGTCGAGCAGCGCGAGCGGGACCGCGCCCACGCAGATCAGGTCGTTGACGTTGTTGGCCACGCAGTCGACGCCGATAGGCTCCCACCGGTTCGCCTCCCGGGCCAGCAGGATCTTGGTCCCCACGCCGTCGGTGGACATCGCCAGCAGCGGGCCGGGCGGGATGCGCAGCAGCGTGGCGAAGTAGCCGCTCTCCAGGCCCGAGATGCTGGCCACCAGCGGGGACCTGGCCCGGTCCGGCCAGCCAGGGGCGCATCGCGCGGGCGAAGACGTCCTGCTCGCGCTGCTCGTCCACGCCCGCGGCACGGTAGGTGGGTGGCGTCGGGTCCTGATTCATGCTGCTCCTCCCGGATTGCCCATCGTAGCCAGCGGAGCGGGAAGGCGGGGGGATCCGGAGGGTGAGGCGGTGCGGGGCGGGCACCAACGCTCGTTCGGAATAATTGATCTTTCAAATACAGTTAGACTGGCCACAAGCTGAGGAGGAGATCATGCCAGCCGTCACCGTTGATGACATCCTGATCCTGCCGCGGGTCGCCGAACCCGGGCTGGCCACCACCGAGCGTAAGGTCGCCTCGGTCACCACCGCCCCGTCCGGCTTCGAGGGCGAGGGGTTCCCGGTCCGGCGCGCGTTCGCCGGGGTGGACCTGGCGCGGCTCGACCCGTTCGTCCACATGGACCAGATGGGCGAGGTCGACTACGGGCCGGGTGAGCCCAAGGGCACGCCGTGGCACCCGCACCGCGGGTTCGAGACCGTCACCTACATCATCGACGGCACGTTCCGCCACCAGGACTCCAACGGCGGCGGCGGCCTGATCACCGACGGCGACACGCAGTGGATGACCGCGGGCGGCGGGATCCTGCACATCGAGGCGCCGCCGGAGGAGCTCGTGATGACCGGCGGCCTGTTCCACGGGATCCAGCTCTGGGTCAACCTGCCCTCGCGGCTCAAGATGACGCCGCCGCGCTACCAGGACATCAGGGCGCGCCAGGTTTCGCTGCTCTCGTCCGCGGACGGCGGGGCGCTGCTGCGGGTGATCGCCGGGTCGTTCGGCGGGCACGACGGCCCCGGGGTCACGCACACGCCGATCACGCTGGTGCACGCCACCGTCTCGGCGGGCGCGCAGGTCCGGCTGCCGTGGCGGGCGGACTTCAACGCGCTCGCGTACGTGCTGGCCGGGAGCGGCACCGCCGGCGTGGAGAAGCGTCCGATCCGGATGGGGCAGCTAGCGGCGTTCGGGGACGGGGACGCGATCACGTTCGCGGCCGGCCCGAAGCACGACATGGAGGTCCTGCTGCTCGGCGGGGAGCCGATCAGGGAGCCGGTGGCCGCCTACGGGCCGTTCGTCATGAACACCCGCGAGGAGCTGGTCCAGGCGTTCGAGGACTACCAGGCCGGGCGGCTGGGGTCGATTCCCGCGGTACCGGTGGAACCGCGCCCTGGTCACGACGTCCTCTAGCGCTTTCAGCGCCTCCGCTGCGGGAACGGTCAGCTTTCCCGCAGGTGGTGGCGCTTAGCTAGGCTGCGTGCGGGTGCTGGTGGTCGAGGACGAGGTCCGGATGGCCCGGCTGCTCAAGCAGGCGCTGCGCGAGGAAGGCCACGCGGTGGACGTCGCGGCAGACGGGCCGGAGGGCCTGTGGCTGGCGACCGAGAACACCTACGGGGCGGTCGTCCTGGACGTCATGCTGCCGGGTTTCGACGGATTCCAGCTCTGCAGGCGGCTGCGCGAGGCGGGGACCTGGGTCCCGGTGCTGATGCTGACGGCCAGGGACGCCGTCGATGACCGGGTCCGCGGGCTCGACGCGGGAGCAGATGACTATCTGGTCAAGCCGTTCAGCCTGCTCGAGCTGGCGGCCCGGCTGCGGGCGCTGACGCGGCGGGACGACAGGTCCCGGCCCGTGATCCTGGCCGAGGGAGACCTCAGGCTGGACCCGGCGACGAAACGGGTGTGGCGCGGCCGGGCCGAGCTGCACCTGTCGCCGAAGGAGTTCGGCCTGCTCGAGCTCTTCCTGCGGCACCCGGGCCGCGTGCTGACCCGCTCGCAGATCATCGAGACGGTCTGGGATTTCGCCTACGACGGCGGGTCCAACGTCGTCGACCAGTACGTGAACTACCTGCGGCGCAAGATCGACGCGCCGTTCGGGCGGCACGATATCGAGACGGTCCGGGGCATGGGCTACCGGCTGCGCCACGCCGAATCCGGGTAGCGGCCGTGCCCATCCGGCTGCGCCTAGCCGTCGCGTTCACGCTGATCGCGGCCGCGGCTTTCGCCTTCGGCGGATGGCTGTTCGCCAGCGGCCTGTCATCGGCGGACGAGGTCACCCGTACTCAGGTGGTGCGCGAGCTGGCCATCGGCGGCACCGTCTTCGTCGCCGTGGCGGGACTGGGCGCCTACTGGCTGGCCCGCGCCGCCCTCTCCCCCGTCGAGCGGCTAAGGCGGCAGGTAGCCGCGATATCCGGGCGCGGGGAGGCGTCGACCGTGGAGGTGCCACCCACCGGGGACGAGATCGCCGCCCTGGCCGGCACGATGAACGAGCTGCTCGGCCGGCAGCAGCGCGCCCTGGCCAGGCAGCGCGCCTTCGTCGCCGACGCCAGTCACGAGCTGCGCACTCCCCTCGCGGTCCTGATCGGGGAACTCGAGCTCGCGGCCCGGCCGGGCCGCAGCCGCCATGAACTGGCCGCCGCGGTGCGTAACGCGAAAGCCGAAGCCGAACGCCTGGCTCGGCTCACCAACGACCTCCTGCTGCTGGCCAGGAGCGACGAGGACCGGCTCAGCCTGCGGCTCGAGCGGACCGAGGTCGGGCCGTTGCTTACCCGCAGCGCCAAGGTCGCCGGCTCCCGCGCCGACGGCGTTACCTGCCGCGTCGATGTCCGGCCCGGGACCTACGCCGACCTGGACGCGGACCGGATCCGCCAGGCCGTCGACAACCTGGTCGACAACGCGCTGCGATTCGCTCCGGCCGGGTCGGTCATCGTGCTCGCCGCCCGGGCCTCGGGCCCCGATCTGGTTATCGAGGTCAGCGATGACGGGCCCGGCTTCCCGGCTGGATTCTTGCCGCATGCCTTCGAGCGCTTCCGCCGTCCTGACACCGGCCGGTCGCGCAGCGACGGAGGAGCAGGCCTGGGCCTGGCCATCGTCCGCGCCATCGTCACCGCGCACGGCGGTGTGGCGACCGCCGGTAACAAGCCGGGTGGGGGCGCGGTGATCAGGCTGTGCCTGCCGGGGGCGGCGCCCATCCAGGCGATCCCGGCGGTCCCGGCCGACATGTGAGGGCTCTCATCGGTCTCTCACGGCCAGTTCATCGCCGCTAGCGCAGTCTCGAATCGGATGCGCTACCGGAGATGGAGGAGATCATGGACGCAAACCGCGGCGACCCCGGCGGATGGGTGCCGCTCCCGAAGTCGGGCGAACCACGGCCAGCCGAACGGGCCAGGGCTGGCCGGGACGGCCTCCGGCAGGCCCGCCGGGTGTCGAACTGGACCGCGGCCGCGCTGATCGTCGGCTCGGGCACGGCCGCAGTGGCCCTCGCTCACCAGGCCTTCCCGGCGGCGGCACCGGCCGCGGCGGGCGCTCTCGCTGGTGCCGGGGCACCGGCGGGTGCGCTGGCGGCGGGCGCGCCGGCGGCGGGCGGACCGCAGGTAACCCACTCCGTGGCGACCACCAGCGCGTCCGGCGTGACCACGATCACGACGACTCACACGGTCAACGGCAAGACCGTCGTCACTCAGGTGCGGACCGGCCATCCCCGCGGTGACAACTGATGGCTCCGGTACCTGGCCTGGCCTGCGCGGCACTGTGGCGACGGGTGATGACCGGCGACGATGCGGTCGCGGTGGCCGAGCGCGAGGCGCTGGGCACGAGCGCCCGCGTCGTGGTGTGGCCACCGGAGAACCTCGGCGCGGCGTGTGCCGCCGTGGCGGACGTGGTCGGCGCGCTGGACCGGCAGGCCAGCAGGTTCCGCCCGGATTCGGAACTCAGCTGGCTGCACCGGGCCGGAGGCGGGCTGTTCGTCCTCAGTGACGGCCTGGCCGAAGCGGTCGGGGTGGCGCTGGCCGCGGCCCGGTGGACCCGCGGGCGCGTGGATCCGACGGTAGGCGACGCGCTCATCTCGCTCGGTTACGACCGCGACTTCGCGGCCATCGATCCCCGGCGCGGCGACCCTCCCGCCGCGCCGGGCCCCGCGCCCGGGTGGGAGCGGGTGCGGCTGGACGGGCCGGTGCTCCGGCTGCCGGCAGGCATCCGGCTGGATCTCGGCGCCACGGCCAAGGGGGTGGGCTCAGACCGGGCGGTACGAGCCGTCATGTCGGCGACCGGGCGTGCGGGCGGTGTCCTGGTCAGCCTCGGCGGCGACATCGCCGTCGGCGGGACGCCGCCCCGCGGCGGCTGGCCCGTCACGGTGGCCGAGAGTCCGGAGCAGGCCGGATCGGCGGCGGCGTTGTCGGACGGTCAGCTCGTCCGGCTGGCCGGTGGCGGGGTTGCTACCTCGTCGGTGACGTGCCGGCGGTGGCGGCGCGGGGGCATGGAGATGCACCACATCGTGGACCCGGGGACCGGCTGGCCCGCGGCCGGGCCGTGGCGGACGGTCAGCGTAGCGGCGGTGACCTGCGCCGACGCGAACGCGGCGGCCACGGCGGCGATCGTGGCGGGCGTGCGGGCGGAGGACTGGCTCACCGCGGCGGGCCTTCCCGCCCGGCTGGTCAGCCATGATGGCGAGGTCCGGTACCTCGGCGGGTGGCCGGCCGAAGCCGGGCGGCCCGTACCGGTAACCGCGGGCAGCCACGTGTACACGGGGCTGCGCTCGCCGGGAGGTATGCGGTGAGTACCGCCGTGAGTGCCGCGTTCAGCGGATCACAGGCGTTGTGGTTCGTCTCCCGGGGCAGCGGGCTGGCGCTGCTGGCGGCGTTCAGCGCGGTGGTGGTGCTCGGCGCTGCGGCGCGGACGGGCCCGGCGCCGGGCCGGTGGTCGCGGCTGGCCGTCGGTGAACTGCACCGCACTCTCGCGCTATTCTGCGTGGCGTTCCTCGGGCTGCACGTGCTAACCGCGATCCTCGACCCGTACGTCACGATCGGCTGGGCCGCGACGGTGCTGCCGTTCGCGTCACCGTACCGGACGCAGGCCATCGGCCTGGGCGCCCTGGCCGTCGACCTCGCCGGCGCGGTGCTGATCACCAGCATGGCGCGGCGGCGGCTGGGCTACCGCGCCTGGCGCGCGGTGCACTGGCTGGCCTACCTGGCCTGGCCGGTCGCGTTCTGGCACTCGGTGACCGCGGGCACCGACCTGCGGATCTGGTGGGTCGCGCTGGTCGAGTGGGGCTGCGCGGCCGCGGTCGCGACGGCGTGTCTCGCCCGCCTCATGTTCTGGCGGCGCGGGCCTGACGGCCCGCTGCCGGATCGGGATCGCGTGTCGCGGGAGCGAGCCTTCCTTTGACGCAGAGCGCCAGCGGCTCCGAGCGCGCCACCGTAGCGGGCGGCGTCCGGCACCCGGGCACGCTGCCGCGGCTGCTGCCCTCCGGCTATACCGGCGACTCGGCCAGCCTGGCTTCGCACCTGGCCAGGTACGGCCCGCCGCCGTCGGGTTTCGGACGGCGGGACCGGGAGGCGCTGATCGCGGAGGTGGCCCGGGCCGGGCTTACCGGCCGGGGCGGTGCCGGGTTCCCGACCGCGCGCAAGCTCGCCGCGGTGGCCGCCGGGCCGGCCGCGGTGGTGATCGCGAACGGTACCGAGGGCGAGCCCGCCAGCGCCAAGGACAAGGTGCTGATGGCCAGGTCACCGCACCTCGTCCTGGACGGCGCGGTCATCGCGGCAGAGCTGACCGGCGCCCGGGAGGCGGTGATCGTCGTGCACCGGTGGGTCCGTGACATCCTCGACGAGGCGGTGGCCGAGCGCCGCCAGGCCCGTTTCGACCGGGCGCGGATCCGGGTGCGCACCGCGGCGGACCGGTTCGTCGGCGGCGAAGCCAGCGCCGTCGTGCGCTGGGTCGAGCGGGGCGTCCCCGCGCCCGCCGCGACGCCGCCGCGGCTGTCCGAGCGGGGCCTGGGCGGCAGGCCCACGCTGGTGCAGAACGTGGAGACTCTCGCGCACCTCGCGCTTATCGCGCGGTACGGCGCGTCGTGGTTCCGGTCGGTCGGGACCGCGGAAGAACCCGGCTCGATGCTGGTCACCGTGCTCGGCGCGGTACGTGAGCCGGGCGTGCTCGAGGTCGCGATCGGCACCCCGGTCGGGCGGGTGCTCGAGCTGGCGGGCGGCCCGTCCGCACCGTTGCAGGCGCTGCTGCTCGGCGGGTACTTCGGCGATTGGGTACCGGCGGCCAAGGCGATGGACCGGCCGTTCTCGCTGGCCGGGCTTACTGACCTCGGCGCCGGGACCGGGGCCGGGCTGATCGCGGCGCTGCCGGCCGACGCCTGCGGGCTCGGGGAGACCGCGAGGGTCGCCCGCTACCTGGCCGGGGAGTCGGCGGGGCAGTGCGGTCCCTGCCGGTTCGGCCTGGCCGCGGTGGCCGGCGAACTCGAGCGGATCGCCGCGGGCCGGGTCACCGACGCTGGCCTGCTGGATAGGTGGCTCGGCCAGGTCGACGGCCGCGGGGCCTGCGCTCATCCCAGCGGCGCGGTCCGCCTGGTCCGCAGCGCGCTGCGGACCTTCGGCGCCGAACTGAGCCAGCACGCCGCCGGCTGGTGCTGCGGGACGGCCCGCATCCTGCCCGTCCCGTCCGGGCGGCCCGGATGAGCCGACGGACCGGCCGGGGCGCCGCCCGGCTGAGGGTCGACTTCATCGCGTGCGACGGCCGCGGCCTGTGCGCCGAGGCCCTGCCCGAGCTGATCACGCTCGACGACTGGGGCTTCCCGATCGTGACCGGCGAGGCGGTTCCGCCCCGGCGGCTGGCCGACGCCCGCGAGACCGTCCGCGCCTGCCCGATGCTCGCGCTCCGGCTCGAATACGGCCCGGGGCCGGCGTCACGACCTCAGCAGGCGTAGGGCCAGGGTCGGGCAGGCCGCCACCGTCCGGCGGACCTCCGGGTCCAACCCCGGCGGGACCGGGCGCTGATCGATGATCGGGTAGCCCCATTCGTCGAGGCTGATGAGCTCGGGGAGGAGTTCGGCGCATACGCCGTGCCCGGAACAGTTGATCGGGTTCACCCGCAGGGTCTCGGCCATGGTCAGGTCCAGTCGTCTTCGGTGGTCGGCATGCCGTCGGGGAGCGGCAGGAACGGCCTGCGGTTGGTCGCGGCGCACTGGCCGCGTTCGTGCCTGCTGATTTCCTCCGCGAACACGGTCAGGGCGCTGCGGACGAACCTGACGGTGCCGTCCGGGTGGCCGCAGGCACCGCGGCCGGTGACCAGGCCAGCCCAGCGTTCGGCGTTCTGGCGGGTGGCGCGGCGCGGGCCCGGGGCCGCCAGTTCGGCGAGCGCTCCGGCGATGGCCGGGAGCCCGTTGAGGCAGGGGCCGCACTGGCCCGCCGACTCCGCGGCCAGGTAGCGGGTGACTCGCGCGGCCTCGGCCAGGCCGCACCGGTCGGCGGGCAGGGCCGCGATGACCCCGGCGCCGAGGGTGGCCCCGTGCCGCTTGAGCGCCTGGTTGTCCAGGGTGAGGGTGGCCGCTGCGCCGGCGGGGAGCCAGGTGCCGTGGAAGCCGCCGACGAGGACCGCCTGGGCGCCGGTCCCGGCGGCGCCGGCCACGAGGGTGCGCAGCGGCGTGCCGATCTCCGCCTCGATGACCTGGGTCTGGCCGTCGGGCTGATGGACCGTCGTGAGCATGGTGCCTGGTTCCCCGGCGGTGCCGAGCTCGCGGAACCAGCGCGGCCCGTAGCGCGCGATCAGGGCGATATGGGCCAGGGTCTCCACGTTCTGCACCAGGGTGGGCGCGCCGCCCAGGCCGCGCTCGGTGACCCGGGGCGGGACGAACGTGGGCACGGCGGGGCCGCCGCCGAGCCGGTTCACCAGCGCTGACTCCTGGCCGGCCAGGAACCGCGGCGGAGCCTCGGTGACCGTGACGGCGAGCCGGTCGGCGCCCGCCGCGTGCCGCTCGGCCAGGGCTCGCATGATCGCGTGGCCGGTCCCCGGGATGCAGGTACAGATGGGCCTCGGTGGCGCCGATCGCTTCCGCGGTCAGCTGGATGCCGTCCAGCACCAGGTGCGGCGCAACCCGCAGGAGCAGGGCGTCCTTGCGGCTGGCGGGCTCGCTCTCCGCGGCGTTGGCGACGATCACCGCGCGGCCGCGGGCCGCCGCGACGATGGCCAGCTTGCGGTGCGTGGGGAACGCCGCGCCGCCGCGGCCGGTCAGGCCGGCCGCCTCTACGCTGCCGATCAGCAGGCCGCGACCGCCGCGGTACGGCGGGCGGCCGTGCCGGGTCAGGTGCGCGCGGAGGTCTTCGGGAACTCCCGGGACCTGCGGCAGCAGGCGGGGCAGCCCGGCCGGGGCGCGCACGGCGGTGGCGGTCATGGCGCGCCCGGAAGGCTCGGTCAGGGTCGTCACCGGGAGATCCTCTCGCGTGGGTGGTGTGCTCCGGCCGAGGGCAGGTGGCGGGCCATGGCGGTGGCGACTCGCGCGGCCCGCGGAACCTGCCGCGCCGCGTGGGCCAGGCGCCAGATGATCGCGATGCCGACGATCAGCGCGCAGGCGATGCCGAGGTCGAGCATCCAGCCGTGCTGCAGGTCCCGGCTGGAGCCGATGCTGTGCGCGAGCGCGACCGGCCAGCTCGCGTAGGCGAGCAGGTGGACGGCGCGCCATAGCGTCCGGTTGAGCCGGCCGCGGAGCAGGCTGGTGATGATCATCGCGAGCATCAGGTCGAACGAGATGGCGCCGAGCCCGAGCCAGAGCCGCTCGTAGGAGGAGGCGAACGGGATCACGCCGGCGCTGACGGGGATGCTGACGTAGCTGTCGAGCACCGCGGTCACGACGTGCACGGCGACGAAGGCCACGGTCAGCAGCGAGAGGTTCCGGTGCAGGCTCGTGACCGCGAACCTGGGCAGGCCGGGCAGCCGGCCCTGCCGGTTGACCAGGATGCCGAGGACGAGGACGGCGGTCAGCAGCAGCAGCGCGACGATCCCGGTGGCGCGGCTGGCGTACCAGAAGGCGGTGGTCCCGCTCATGTCAGTTCATTCCCGTTCGGTAGTGCGTGCTCGTCGTGGGTGTCGGCCGGCCAGCCCGCGACGGTGAGGACCACGCCGGTCGCGTCGACCAGGCGGGCGGGCAGGCCGAGCGCGGCCAGCCAGCCCAGCGCCCGCCGGCCGCGGATGACCGCGGCCGTGCTCGCGGCGTTGGCGTCCGCGCAGGTCCCCGCGGCGACCGAGACGGTCCGCCAGACGGGTTCGGCGGGCAGGCCGGTGCGCGGGTCGAGGATGTGGTGCAGCACGTCGCCGCCCCGCTGCCAGCGGCGCGCGCTGGTACTGCTGGTGGCCAGCCCGCCGTCGCGGATCGCGATCAGCGCGTAGGGACCCTCAGGCGGGTCGTCGGGCGAGCCGGTCACGTCCTGCACGCGGATCCGCCAGCCCGCCTCCGGGGGCGGGCCCGCGACCGCGATGTCGCCGCCCAGGCTGACCAGCACCCCGCAGCCGAGGCGCCCGGCGATCCGCGCCGCGGACCGGTCGGCCGCCCAGGCCTTCGCGGTCGCGCCGAGGTCGAGGGACACGCCCTCGGGCATGGTCAGCATCCGGCCCTCCAGGCGGACCTCGCGCCAGCCGGGCACTTGCTTGACGGTGATCGGGATGGCCGGGCCGGTACGCTCAATATCATCGAAATCACGATCGTATCCGATCGCGGACATGGCCGCGCCGACCGTGGGGTCCACGTCGCCGTCGGTCAGGTCGGCCGCGCGCAGCGCGACCGCGATCGCCTCGGCGAGCAGCGGGCTGACCTGCTGGGGCCGGCCACCGCGCAGCGCGCAGATCTCGGAGTCCGCGCGGAACCGGCTGCAGGCCAGGTCGACGTCGGCGCAGTCGGCTTCGAGCATGCGCCTGGCCTCGGCGAGGTACCTACTGTCGGTCACCACCACGCGGACGTGCGTGCCGAGGGCGCGCCAGTCGGCGGCTGCCTCCAGGCGGGCGGTATCGGCGCGGGGGGAATCCGCGCCGGGTTGGGCGGGGTGCATCATGAGCCGCCGGAGGTGGCCTGGCTGCTGCCGGAGCTCGAGGTCGGGCTGGAACCCGAGCTGAAGCCGCTGGAGCCGGTCGAGTTCGACGAGGACGAGCCTGACGAGGTGGAACCCGAGGAACTCGAGGAGCCCGAGGAGGTGGAGGAGCCCGAAGCGAGTGGAACCCGAGGTGGACGAGCCGGAGGTGGACGAGGACGTACCCGAGGACGACGTGGCGGTCTTGTGCGTGGATCCCGGCAGGGTCAGGGCCACGGCGCCGGTCACGGCCACGCTGGCCAAGGTGACCGCGGTGGTCGTGGAGCGGACCTTGGCCCGCCCCTGTTCCCTGGCGGCCACGGCCCGGCGGAGGACGTCTCGGTGTTCTCTGCTCATGGTCCCATTCTGCGTTCGGGGTTTCGGCGCTCCCTGGACGAAGCTTCTGCGTTCCCTATGAGGCGGGCGCCTCGTTTCCCTCGCCCTTCGCGCAGGCTATGCACGCAACATGAAGGACGGCTGAAGAGCCCGCGGAGGTTAGGGTCGGGTGCATGACGGACCCGCGTGAGCTGCTGCTGGCGGAGCGGGCGAGGCGTTGCGGCAGGTCGGCGCGCTGGAGCGGGAGTTCGCCGGGATCGCCGAAGCCGCCGGCTCGGCCGGGACCGACGACGAGCACGACCCCGAGGGCGCCACACTCGCGTTCGAGCGGCAGCACGCGGCCGCGCTGCTCCAGGCGGCGCGGGAGCGGGTCGCCGCGATCGACGCGGCGCTGGACCGGCTGGCGGCCGGGCGCTACGGCGTGTGCGACCGGTGCGGGCAGCCAATCGGGGATGACCGGCTGGCGGCCCGCCCGGCCGCGATAACCTGCGTCCGCTGCGCGGCGCGCCGCTGAGAGTGCCGCGCGGCGCGCCGCTGAGAGTGCGGTGCCCCACGGCGCTGAGAGTGCGGTGCCGCACGCCGCTGAGGCGGCGCCGCCCGGTACCCGGCAGGCCCGCGCTCGGCTACTCGGCGCGCAGCGCGAACGCGCTGCGGGTCCTGGCCGCCCAGCCCGCCGGGCCGAGCGCCCCGGCCACCGCGATGACCAGCCCGGCCAGGGCGAGCACGATGAGCTCCGCCGGGTGGTACGCGTTGAGCACCGAGGGCGGCACGTCGGTCTGCGCCGCGTGACCCATGATCGGCAGCACGTAGTGCTGCAGGGCGATCCCGGCCGGGACGCCGAGCAAGCCGGCGACCAGGCCGATTGCGGCCACCGAGGACACCACCATGGTGATCGTCTGCCGCGGCGCCATGCCGATCGCCTTGAACACGCCGAGGTCGTGCACGCGTTCCCTGGTCTGCAGGACGACGGTGTTGAGCACGCCGAGCCCGGCCACGGCCGTCAGCAGCAGCGTGAGCGTCGCGATCAGGCCGATGATGACGAAGAACTGCGAGGAGCTGCCGCCGTTGACGGAAACGTCGTACTGCTGACCGAGCGCGGGGCCGAGGGCCCCGGCGTAGGCCTGGGCATCGGTGCCAGGCTTCAGCGCGACGTCGTACTGGTCGGGGGCCAGGCCCGGGTCGAGAGCGGACAGGGTGAACACGCTGGCGGTGACCTCGGGGCGGCCGCCGCGCGGGTCGAATACCTGCCCGGCGATCTTGATGGTGATGTGCCTGGTCCCGGAGGTCAGCGTATAGGTGTCTCCCACCGCGGCGCCGGTGTCGGTCAAGAACGCGGTGTTGACGTCCGCCTCGCCGACCCCGGAGTACCAGTGCCCGCTGATCATCGCGTAGCCGGTCCAGGACGCGTCGCCGGCGAAGCCGGTCAGGTCTACCTGGTCCGACAGGCCCACCACGCTGATCTCGTCATCGGCTTGGGCCACGTAGTGCAGCGTGCCCGGCTGGGCGCGCAGCGCGGCCTGGACCGCGCGTTCCTGCGCGGCCTGGCTCGGCAGGGCCGGGCCGGGACCCGGGCCCTGCGGCCGGACGGAACCGAAGCCGCCGGGCAGGTTGACCTGGATCTGCTCGGGGGTCTGCGCCAGGTCGTTGTAGATCCGGTCGAGCGACGTGGCCAGTCCGACCCCGAAGGTCACCGCGGCCGCGCCGAACAAGATCGCCGCCAGGGTGACCGCGGTCCTCGCGGGCCGGGCGAACGGCCCGGCCAGGCCGATGGTCACCGGGCGCGGCAGCAGCCGGGCCAGCCAGGCCCGGCCGAGCAGCCTATGCGCGGCGTACCCGTGCGATGGCCTCGGGGCCCGCCCGGTCGCGATGGCCTGGACCGCGCTCATCCGGCCCGCGCGCAACGCGAGCAGCAGCGCGGCGGCGCCCGCCAGGCCCAGCATGGTCAGCGGCACGGCCACGTCGACCCACACCGGCACGGCCAGCGCTCCCACGCCGTACACCTGCGCGGTCTGGCTGAGCAGCGGGACGGACAGCAGGTTGCCCGCCACCACACCGGCCACGCAGCCGACCAGGGCCGGGACCTCGACCTGGAGCACGTACGAGGCCACCACCTGCGCGGGTGAGAACCCGATGGACTTCAGCACGCCGATCCGCCGCGTGCCCGCCACCACGGCCCCGCTGACCACGTTGGCCACGATCAGCGCCGACATCAACAGCCCGAGCAGCCCGAACGCGACGATGAAGGGCACCCAGGGCGCGATCGAGCGGGTGTCCGTCAACTTGACGGTCAGGTACGACTCGGCGCCGAGCAGCGAGCCGCGGGGCAGGGCGGAGCGGAGTGACGCAATGTCCGCGTTGACCTCGGTGATGGTGGCGGCGCTTGAGAAGCGGTACAGCATCTGGCTCGTGGCCGGGGTCCCCGACGCGCGCAGCACGACGGCCTCCGCGGGCAGCACCCAGGCCTGCGCGGTCTGGGTGATCGACGTGGCGAAGCCGACCACCTCCAGGCGCGGCGACCCCGGCGCGCCGGTCATGGTGACCTGCGTCCCGATGCTTACCCCCGGGCCCCGGTCGGCGCTCAGCACCACCTGCCCCGGGCTCGTCGGCCAGTGGCCGGACTCCAGCGTGAGGTCGTCCACCGAGCCACCCGGGGACGCGCGGCCGACCACGGTCAGCTGCGTCTGAAACACGCCGGACGGGCCGGATTGGCCGGGTGGCGCGCCCACGGGGATGGTCGCCGTGACCGTGGTTTCGGGAAACGGCCCGGCCGTCGCGGTCACTCCGGACAGCCGGGTGGTGGCGGCCAGCTGGGCGAGCGAGCCCGCGACGGTCGCGGTCACCTCCGAGCCGTGCTGGGCGGCGAACCCGTGATCGAACGGCGCGTTCGAGTCGACCAGCAGGCCCAGCGCCAGCGTCGAGGCAGCGGTGGTGATCAGCAGCACCAGGGCGATCACGACGGTCTGCACGCGCCGGCCGGACAGCCCGCTGCGGGCGGCCCGGACGGCCGGGCCCGCCGCCGCAGGCGGCCAGGCAGGCAGGCCCCTCATCGCCGCGCCCCGGTAGCGGCGTCACTGGCCACCCGACCGTCGACGATTGTGATGACCCGGCGCGCGTAGCGCGCGGCCAGGTCCGGGTTGTGGGTCACCAGGATCAGTGTCTGCCCGGAGGAGTTGAGGTCCAGAAGCAGCGCGCCGATCTCCTCGCCGGTCGCCGTGTCCAGGGCTCCCGTGGGCTCGTCGGCCAGCAGCAGCGGCGGCCGGTTGACCAGGGCCCGGGCGATCGCCACCCGCTGCCGCTCCCCGCCGGACAGCCGGGCCGGGTATGCGTCCCGGTGCTCGCCGATCCGCAGCGCGGCCAGCAGTTCGTCGGCCCGGGCCCGAGCCCGGGCCGCGGGCACGCCGGCCAACTGAGCAGGCAGCAGCACGTTGTCCAGCACGGTCATATCGTCAAGCAGGTTGAAGAACTGGAAGATCATCCCGACCTGCCGGCGCCGGAACCTGGCCAGCCCGGTCTCGCTGAGCGTGTCGACGCGCTCGCCGCCGACCACGATCTCGCCGCTGGTCGGCCGGTCGAGCCCGGCGACCAGGTTGAGCAGCGTCGATTTCCCGCTGCCGGACGGCCCCATGACCGCGACGGACTCGCCGCGGGAGACCTCCAGGTCGACGTGGGCCACGGCGGGCGTGCCGTCGTGGTCGTACCGTTTGCTCACGTTGCTGAGCTGCACAAGAGCATCCATGCCGGGACCGTACGGCCGGGCCCGCCGCCTCGGCGTCGCTCGCGGGGCGCATCTTAGGTACCGCGTTCGGGTGAGGGCGCAGCGTTCTCATCCGGACTATGTACGCCGGATAACCCCGAGGGATGATGGCATTCGCGCCGGGCGGGATGACAATGGGCGGGTGGCGAGGGGAAGGGCCAGGGAGTCGGCGGGTATGGTGCGCCGCGCGGCTGACTATTTCCTGCAGGCCGAGGAGCGGCCGGTCCCGTCGGCGGGCGGGCGGGCCGCGGATACGGCGATAGCCGTCGTGGCGACGATCGCCGGAGTGGTGGCCGTGATCGTGCAGGCCCGGGACTACGGTGGCGGGTTCGGCACGTTCATCGCCAGGCCGGGGTTCGCGCTGCTGGTGGTCGGCCCGCGGGGCGCGCTGTGGCCGTCGGCGGGGCTCCTGCTAGGCGCGGTCCTGACGACCGCACCGCTCGCGTTCCGGCGGATCTACCCGACCGCCTCGTTTTGCGTGGTCCTGGGCGCAATCCTCGCTACCTCCGGGCACACGACCTCGATCATGTTCGCGGCCGTGATCTTCGCCGCGTACAGCGCGGTGGCCTACAGCGTGTTCCCCCGGCTGGCGGCGCTCATCGTCCTGGCTGCGGCGGTCATGGTGACAGCCATCTACCCGAACACCACCCCACCGCTGCCCGCGCGCTATACCGCGCTGCTGGTCCTAGGCATCACTGTGGCGGTCGGGAACGCGATCCGGGTCTGGCGTCGGCGGGCCGGCGAGTCCGCCGAGCGCCTGCGGCGGGCGCAGGAGGAGCACCAGGCGCAGACGCTCCGCGCCGTCGCGCTGGAGCGGGCGCGCATCGCCAGCGAGATGCACGACGTGGTGACGCACAACGTCAGCGTCATGGTGGTGCAGGCGGGCGCGGCCCGGCGGGTGCTCGACACCTCGCCCGGCGACGCGCGCGAGGCGCTGCTGGCCGTCGAGGCGAGCGGGCGGACCGCCATGACCGAGCTCCGGCAGGCTGCTGGGCCTGCTGGCCCCGATCAGGGGAGACCGGGGCGTACGAGGGCGCCCGGGCGACGCGGAACTCAGCCCGCAGCCCGGCATGGTGCAGATCCCGGCCCTGCTCGAGCGGGTCCGCGCGGCCGGTCTGCCCGTAGAGCTGTCGCGTCGACGCCCTGGCCCGGGCGCTCCGCATCCTGCCGCCGGGCCCGGACCTGGCCGCCTACCGGGTCGTTCAGGAGGCCCTCACCAACGTGATGAAGCACGCCGGGCAGGCCAGGACCGCCGTCCGCATCGAGTACCGCCCGCGGGAACTGCTCATCACGGTCTGCGACGACGGCCGACCGACCGATGCCGGTCCCGCGGCGCACGCGCCCGGCCAGCCGCCGGGCCCAGGCGGCCGCGGGCTGATCGGGCTGCGGGAGCGGATCGCCGTCTACGGCGGCGAACTCGACGCCGGCCCGCGTCCCGGCGGCGGCTGGCGCCTGGCCGCCTGGATTCCGCTGGACCCGCTGGTCGCCGGGGATGACCGTCCGGGACAGGACCTGCCCGTCCCGCCGGAGTATCAGGCGGCGTCCTCGTGAGCGCCTCGGCGGATCCCGCGCAGGCCCCGCCGCGTGGTCATCGCCGACGACCAGATGCTGGTGCGCGGCGGGTTCCGGCTGATCCTGAGCTCGGCAGGCATCCCGGTGGTGGCCGAGGCGGCGGACGGCCAGGAGGCGGTGGCCGCGGTCCTCAAGCACCGCCCGGACGTGGTGCTGATGGACATCCGCATGCCCGGGATGGACGGGCTGGAGGCGACCAGGCGGATCCTCGCCTCCCGGCCCGGCGAGCAGGTGCGGATCATCATCCTGACCACGTTCGACCTCGACCAGTACGTGTACGCCGCGCTGGCCGCCGGGGCCAGCGGCTTCCTGCTCAAGGACGTCTCCCCCGAGCACCTGATCGCCGCCGTGCAACTGGTGCGCTCCGGCGACGCGCTGCTCGCCCCGTCCATCACCCGCCGCCTGGTCGAGCGGTTCGCCGGCCACGAGCGCGCGCTCACGCCGGCCAGCGGGAATCTGTCCGTGCTGACGCCTCGCGAGCTGGAGGTGCTCGGCCTCATCGCGCGGGGGCTGAGCAACGCCGAGCTCGCCGCTGCGCTGACGCTGAGCGAGGCGACGGTGAAGACCCACGTGGCCAGGATCCTGACCAAGCTGAACCTGCGGGACCGGGTCCAGGCCGTCGTGCTGGCCTACGAGACCGGGCTGGTGAGCCCGGGCGCCGAGCCTCGCGGCCAGGGCGGATCTCCCGTCAACGGTGCGGAACTGCCACCATTAGGCGCATGACCGAATCTGCCCCGGGGACGACCGCGTTCCGGGCCTCGCGCGACCTGCTCCTGCGGTACCGGGAGGACTACGACGCGGCGCGGCGCGAGTTCACCTGGCCCGAGCTCGGCGAGTTCAACTGGGCGCTTGACTGGTTCGACGTCATCGCGGCCGAGCACCCGGACCGGACGGCCTTGCGGATCGTGGCCGAGGACGAGGACACCGCGCTCACCTACGCGGAGCTGGCCGCCAGGTCGGCGCAGGTGGCCAACTGGCTGCGCGGCCTGGGCGTGCGGCGGGGCGACCGGGTGCTGCTGATGCTCGGCAACGTGGCGCCGCTGTGGGAGATCGTCCTGGCCGTCATGAAGCTCGGGGCGGTGCTGATCCCGTCGTCGACGCTGCTGCAGCCGGCCGACCTGGCCGACCGGATCCCACGGGGCCACGTCCGGCACGTGATCACCGAGGCGGCCCTGACCGGGAAGTTCGCCGACGTGCCCGGGGACTGGACGCGGGTCGCGGTCGGCCCGGGCGGGCCGCCCGAGGCGGGCTGGCACGCGTACGAGGACTCGTATTCCGCGCCGGCCTCGTTCACGCCCGAGGGCGTCACCCTGGCCGGCGATCCGCTGCTGCTCTACTTCACCTCGGGCACCACGGCGCAGCCGAAGCTGGTCGCGCACACCCAGGCCAGCTATCCCGTGGGGCACCTGTCCACCATGTACTGGATCGGCATCCAGCCGGGCGACGTGCACCTGAACCTGTCCTCCCCCGGATGGGCCAAGCACGCCTGGAGCAACGTGTACGCGCCGTGGAACGCGGGGGCGACCATCCTGGTCCTGAACTACCCGAGGTTCTCGGCCCAGGGCCTGCTCAGCGCCCTGGGGGACGGCCGGGTCAGCACGTTCTGCGCCCCGCCGACGGTGTGGCGGATGCTCATCCAGGCCGAGCTGGGCACGGCGGAGGTCGCCGCGCTGCGCGAGTGCGTGGCGGCGGGCGAGCCGCTGAACCCGGAGGTCATCGAGCAGGTCCGCAAGGCCTGGGGGATCACCGTCCGCGACGGGTTCGGGCAGACCGAGACCACCGCGCAGGTCGGCAACACGCCCGGGCAGCAGGTGCGGCCCGGATCGATGGGCAGGCCGCTGCCCGGCTACGACGTGGTGCTAGTCGACCCGGTCAGCGGGGAGTCCGCCAGGGACGGCGAGATCTGCCTGGACCTGAGCCGGCGCCCGCTCGGCCTGATGACCGGGTACCTGGACGACCCCGCGCTGGACGAGGCGGCCATGCGGGGCGGGTACTACCACACCGGCGACGTCGCGACCCGCGACGACGACGGGTACATCACCTACGTCGGCCGAACCGACGACGTCTTCAAGGCGTCCGACTACCGCATCTCGCCGTTCGAGCTCGAGAGCGTCCTGATCGAGCACGAGGCAGTCGCCGAGGCCGCGGTGGTGCCGTCGCCCGACCCGGTCCGGCTCGCCGTGCCCAAGGCGTACATCCTGCTCACCGCCGCCAGCGAGCCGTCGCCCGAACTGGCCAGGTCGATCATGGCGTTCTGCCGGGAACGGGTCGCGCCCTACAAGCGGATCCGCCGGGTCGAGTTCGCCGACCTGCCCAAGACCATCTCGGGCAAGATCCGCCGGGTCGAACTGCGCGGCCTGGAGACCTCGGGCCGTGAGTCCATCCGCGGCGTCACCGAGTTCTGGGAGGAAGACTTTAGCTGGTATACCGGTGCGCTCGCGGACCAGGGCGGACCCGCGGCCAGCCGCGGTCATTCGGGCCGTTCATGATCCTGTCATCGTGGCGCGACATCCTTGCCCATGAGGATGAGGTGTCACGCCCCGCGCCTGCGGTCCTCGTGGGCCTGGCGCTGGCGTCGTGCGGCTCGGCCGCCGAGCGCGCCTGCTGCGACCGGGGCAGCGGATCCGCCACAGCGAAGACGACGCCGACCCCACGGCACACGGCCGCGGCGCAGCACACGGTGCCGCTCGCCAGCGGCCGCCCGGTTCCCGGGTCGTCGCCCCTTCGAAGCCTCGTGGGACCGCGACTTCATCACGATGTCCGCCCGGCCCGGCCGATGATCGCGTCTCAGGCCTGCGGCGGCCTTCGCCGGCCACTGCGGTACGTGCGATCCGCGCTGAGAGGTGACGCTTCAGCTGCGTTGAGGATCCGTTCAGCTTGGCCGGTGACGATCCAGCCATGACGCCCGGTAGGGAAGTCTCCGAGCCTGGTCGGTTGCGGTCCCCGCGGGGGACCTGGACGCCGGACGGCCTTGTGCGCCCGGCTACCGTGCCTCGTTCCGGGATCGTGGACACGTGCGCCGCGCTGACCGGGCTGGGCTTCGGCGCCGTCCTCGCCGCGGTCATCCTCGGCGAGTCCCGCGGCTCGCTCGCCGCGCCCGGCGGGCTGTTGTCCGCGGCGGGCCGACTCGCCGGCTTTACCGGGACGTACCTCCTGCTGATCATGGTCGTGCTCGTGGCGCGGCTGCCGTGGCTGGAACGCGCGGCGGGCCAGGATCGGCTCGTCCGCTGGCACCGGCGGGCGGCCCCCTGGGCGATCGGCCTCATCACGGCCCATGTGGTCCTGATCGTGCTCGGCTACGCGCGGGCGGCCAGCACCGGAGCGTGGCACGAGGTGTGGGTGCTGCTGACGTCCTACCGGGACATGCTGGCGGCGGCGGTCGGCTTCGGCCTGCTGATCATGGCCGCGGTAAGTTCCTACCGGCACATCCGCCGCAGGATCAGGTACGAGACGTGGTGGGTCATCCACTTGTACCTGTACCTCGGGCTCGCCCTCGCGTTCGCCCACCAGATCTTCACCGGCGTCCCGTTCATCGGCCACCCGCTGGTCAGGGCGCTGTGGATCGGTCTCTGGGCGGCCACCGCGGGGACGGTCATCGTGTTCAGGATCGCGCAGCCGATCTGGCGGAGCCTGCGGCATCAACTCCGGGTGGTCGAGGTCCGCCCGGAGGCACCCGGGGTGGTCTCGGTCGTCTGCCGGGGACGTCGTCTCGACCGGCTGGCGGTATCCGGGGGCCAGTTCTTCGTTTGGCATTTCCTGACCAGGGACCTGTGGTGGCAGGGGCACCCGTACTCGCTGTCCGCCCTGCCCCGGCCGCCCTACATCCGGGTCACCATCAAGGGTCTCGGCGACCAGAGCCGCGCGGCCGCCGGCCTGCGGCCGGGCACCCGGGTGGCCATCGAGGGACCCTACGGTGCGTTCACGCGCCACGCGCGCATCCGTGACGGGGTCGCCCTGTTCGCCGCCGGGGTCGGGATCACCCCGGTGCGCGCGCTCCTGGAGGATCTCCCGGCCGGGCCGGACGTGGTGGTCGTGGTCCGGGCTTCGGCCGCCGCGGACCTGGTCCACCGGGACGAGGTGGCCGCGCTGGTCCGGCGGCGCGGCGGCCGGCTCCACGAGATCATCGGCTCGCGGCACAAGGTCAAGCTCAACGCGCGGACCCTGGCGCGAGTCGTGCCCGACATCGCGTACCGCGACGTCTACATCTGCGGCCCCGACGGGTTCACCGCGGAGATCGCCGACGCCGCCTGGCAGCTCGGGGCCGAGCCGGAGCAGATCCACACCGAAACGTTCGGATTCTAGGCCTGGAAGGGGCGGGCGAGAGATGCGCAACTGCGAAGGGCAGGCGCCATGAGGCGGACGCCGATCGTGATCACGGCGACCGCGGCGGGCCTCATCGGCGTGCTGGAGTTCCATACCCGGCCCGCCCCGGTCAGCCTCGGGACGATACCCGCGGCGGGATCGACGGCCGCCGCCAGCCCGGCCGCCGCCAGCCCGGGCGCGACGGCCCCGTCCCGGGGCAGCACCCGGTCGGCCGCCCCCAGCCAGCCGGGCGGGACCCGGACGGCCACCGGGCCCCAGGTCAACTACAACTGGGGCGTGCTATCGGTCACCGTAACGGTTTCCGGCACGAAGATCACCAAGGTCGGGATCGCCACGCTCGACGACGGCGGGAACCCGCGCTCGCAGTTCATCGACCAGCAGTCCATCCCGATCCTGGAACAGGAGGCCCTCCAGGCGCAAAGTGCGAACATCCAGGGCGTGTCGGGGGCGAGCTACACCAGCGCCGGGTTTACCCAGTCGCTCCAGGCTGCCCTGCAGCAGCTGGGCATCCGGTGACGCCACGTCCGGGTCCCGTGGCCGCGCCGGCCGCCTGCGTCGTCCACCATCTGGAGGACGTGATGGGGACGATCGTGGTCATCGACGTCTATGCCGTCGCAGGTCCAGGTGCGCGCAGACGATGCTGCGGGACGGCCGGGCGGGGAGCTCGGCAGGCAGCTTGCCGAAGCGGTCGCCATCTTGCACCGCGCCGACGCGACCTTCAGCACCTGGCGGCCCGATAGCCCGGTCAGCCGGCTGCGCCGGGGGGAGATCACCAGCGCGCAGGTCCCCGCCGAGGTCGCCGAGGTCCTCGAGCGCTGCGCGGCCGCCCGCGACCTGTCCGGGGGCTGGTTCGACCCGTGGGCCATGCCCGGCGGGTTTGACCCGTCCGGGATTCGTCAAGGGCTGGGCGGCGCAGAACGCGCTCGCCGCGTTCCGCGGCGACGGCATCGCCGGCGTACTGGTCAACGCCGCCGGCGACATCGCCAGTACCGGCGGCCCGGGAGACGGTCAGGCCCTTCCGGATCGGGATCGCCGACCCCCGCTCGCCGCGCCGCCTGGCCGAGATCGTGGAGCTGGCCGGGGCCATCGCTACCTCCGGAACCTACGAGCGGGGCGACCACCTCATCGATCCTCATTCGGGGCGGCCGACCGCACGCGCCGCCTCGGCCAGCGTGACCGGGCCCGACCTCGGCCTCGCCGACGCGCTGGCCACCGCCGTGGCGGTGGCCGGAGAGCCCGGCCTGGCGCTGATCGAGGAGCTCGACGGCTACGAGGCGCTCATCATCAACGCCGACGGCAGCAGGCGGCGGACGACGCGGTTTCCGGTCGCCGCGGCCGCCCCTGGGCGGTTACCGCCGAACGGGCCGCGCCAGCGCCGATCTGCCTCACCGGCGCGCGCTGCGGCTGGAACCGGCCAGCAGCCACGGCCTCGGGCCGTTCATGATCCTGTCATCGTCGCGCAGCATGCTGGGCGGATGAGGATGCGCCCGGCGCGCCTGGCGCTGGTGGTCATCGTGGGCCTGACGCTGGCGTCGTGCAGCGCCGGCTCGCCGGCCGCGCCGACTGCGGCCCAGGCCAGCGGCTCCGCCACAGCGAAGACGACGCCGACCCCACGGCATACGGCCGCGGCGCGGCACACGGTGCCGCCCGTCAGCGGCCACCCGGTTCCCGGGGCGCCGCTCCCCAGTCCCGTCGCGCTGATCCCGTTCGGGCAGCCCGCGTCCGCCGGGCAGGGGGCGTGGCGCCCGGCCGGGCGGCGCGGTCGGCGGCGTGCCGACCGTCTACGAGACCACGCTCGTCCCGCCGGGCGGCACGCAGCCGGCCGGGATCGCGTGGATGGACACTGGGCCTGCTGTCCGCCCGGCTGTACTCCGGCTCGCTCAGCACCCCCGGAGGCGGACCCTACCGGTACACCGCGCCCGTGGCGCTCGCCCAGGCCAGGACGCTCGTGGCCGCGTTCAACGGCGGGTTCCAGATGAACACCGCGCGCGGCGGCTACTACACCGAACGCCGGATGATCTACCCGCTGCGGACCGGGGCGGCCTCCCTGGTGATCTACGCGGACGGAACCGTGGATATCGGGGCCTGGGGCCGCGACGTGACGATGACCCCGCAGGTCGTGAGCGTCCGGCAGAACCTCACGCCGCTCGTGGCCGGCGGCCGCCCGACCCGGCTCGCCGCGACCAAGCACTGGCTGCAGGAGTGGGGCGATACGTGCTCCGCGACCTCCTGCGGGCACGGGCTCCCCGGCGTCGAGCACCAGTGGCGTACCGGGTTGGGCATCACGGCCGACGGGGCCCTGGTCTACGTGTCCGGCCCGGCCCTGGACCCGCTGCAGCTGGCCCAGGTTGCTGGTGCGCGCCGGGGTGGTGCGGGGCATGGAGTTCGACATCAACCCCTACTGGCCCTTCTTCGTGACCTACGATCCCCCGGCGGGCGCGCCGGCCGCGCCGTCCAACGGCAGCAAGCTGCTCGCCTCGACCTTCCAGGGTCCATCGACGGTCTTCGAAGCCTCGTGGGACCGCGACTTCATCACGATGTCAGCCCGCCCCGCCCGGTGACCGGAAGCTCATGGTCGGCGGCTACCTGCGGGTGCTTCATGATCCTGTCACTGTCGGTACCCCATTCTGTTGGCGTGAGCGCACTGCCCTTCTCCTCCGCCCAGCCGCTGCCCGCCGCGCGCGACCGCAAGCGCCCGCCGCCGCATCGCGGTTCGCCCGCGCCGCGCCCGGCGGTCGCGGGAGCGGCCCTGCTCGCCGCCGGCGTGGGGCTGGGGGCGACGGCCGCGCTGACCGTGACGGCGGAGACCGCCAGCCAGCTATCCGCTCCCGGCGGGCTGGCGACGTTCGCCGGCAACGTGACCGGCATGGTGGGGACCTACCTGGCCCTGATGATGGTGCTGCTGGTGAGCCGCATCCCCGCCATCGAGCGGCGTCCTCGGCCAGGACGGCCTGCTGCGCTGGCACCGGCGGCTGGCGCCCTGGCCGATCAGCCTGCTGGTCGCCCACGCGGTGCTGATCACCGCCGGGTACGCGCAAGCCGCCAGGACCGGGCCGTGGCACGAGGTGGGCACGCTCATCCGGTCCTACCCGGATATGCTCACCGCCACCGTCGGGCTGGCCCTGATGTGCCTGGCCGGCGCGATCTCGGTGCGGGCCATCAGGCGGCGGGTGCGGCGGGAGGTCTGGTGGACCATCCACCTGTGGATGTACCTGGCCCTGGCGATCTCCTTCGCCCACGTCATCGCGCTCGGCCCGTCCTTCGTCGGCCATCCCCTCACCCGGGTGGTGTGGTCCGCGGTGTGGGCGGCGACGGCCGGGCTGGTGCTGACCTACCGCATCGGCCTGCCCTGATCCGCAGCTTCCGGCACCGCCTGCGCGTGGCGGAGGTGCGGCCGGAAGGACCCGGGGTGGTGTCGGTCATCTGCCAGGGCCGGCACCTCGACCGCCTGCCGGTGTCTGGCGGGCAGTTCCTGTTCTGGCGGTTCCTGACCCGCGGCCTGTGGTGGCAGGCCCACCCCTATACGCTGTCCGCGCTGCCGGACGCCGTCGCACCTGCGGCTGACCGTCAAGGGCGTCGGCGACCACTCCGAGGCGCTGGCCCGGCTGCAACCGGGTACCCGGGTCGCC
This sequence comes from uncultured Actinomycetes bacterium, assembly GCA_963795795.1. Taxonomy (GTDB): domain Bacteria; phylum Actinomycetota; class Actinomycetes; order Streptosporangiales; family Streptosporangiaceae; genus Palsa-504. The sequence goes on from CAWCJS010000034.1 coordinate 279,807, forward strand.
ATCGAAGGGCCTTACGGCGTCTTCACCCGGCATTCCCAGCGGTCGCCCGCGGGTCCTGCTGATCGCCGCCGGGATCGGCGTCACCTCGGTGCGGGCGCTGCTCGAGGACCTGCCGCGCGGCGCCCGGCCGGTGGTCGTGCTGCGGGCCACCCGGCGTGAGGACCTGGTGCTCGGCGCGGAGATCGCCGAACTGGTCCGGGCGGCAGCACGGCCAGGTGCACGAGCTGACCGGTGACCGCGAGCAGGCCTCGATCGACCCGCACTGGCTGCGCCGTGCCGTCCCCGACCTCCGCAACGGGACGTGTACGTGTGCGGGCCTGAAGGGTTCGTGACCGAGATCGTCGAAGTGGCGCGGCGGCTCGGCGTCCCCGACGAGGCCATCCACCATGAGGCATACGCCCTCTGACCCGATAGGAGCCGAGAGCATGGCCATGAAGCACGTCGCCGCTGCTGCTGGTCGTCGCGGGGACCGTGGCCGGGTTCGCCGGCGTCCTCGGCTTTCACACCCGGCGCGGCAGGCCTGGCTACGCCCGGGACCCAGGCGGGCGCCCGGAACTCCGGCCGCACCCCGGCGGCCACGCCGGACGCCACGCCTGGCCCGCTGACAGCGGGCGGCGGTACCGTCCGCAGCGCCGTGGGCGCGGCAGGTGCAGTTCGGGTACGGCGTGCTGGACGTGAAGGTCACGGTCAGCGGAACCCGCATCACCGATGTCTCGGTCCCGGCCCTGCAGGTCATCGACCCTACGTCCCAGCAGATCTGCGACCAGGTCTTCCCGATGCTCAGGTCTGAAGTGCTCTCGGCGCAGAGCGCCACCATCGACGGAATCTCCGGCGCCACCTACACCAGCGAGTCCTACGCCCAGTCCCTGCAGTCGGCGCTCGACAAGCTGCACATCAAAGTGACCGCTGCATGCGGGGCATTAAAGCACGAATCCACGCCCATTATCCATTTCTTAGAGCAACGCTCTGCTGCCTGGCGATAACTTCACATTTCCTTCATGAATAAAACTTCATATTCCCAGCCGGAACGGCGCACTTCATGTTACCTTCATAAGCGGACAGTACCGTCTTACTTGAGTGAAATGAATATTGGTGAGCTACTTTCGGCGGAGGATTTGATGCTGACACTGGAGCATACGTGGGATCGCCGCGTCGAAGAATGGCATTCCCATGTCACTTCGGGGCAGGCGTTTGCGCAGGTGCTCGACCGCCTGATCCGAGCTGTCGTCGCCGGAGCCGACGGATACCTGCGTAGACCTGGGCGCGGGAACCGGCTTCGTGACCACGGCCCTGGCCCCGCTGGTGTCATCGGTCCTGGCCGTCGACCTATCGGCCGGCATGGCCGCGTCGCTGGCCGAACGGGCCGCACGCGCCGGGTTGCACAATGTATCGATCGAGGTCAGCGACCTCAGGGAGTTCCAGCTTCCGTCGGCCAGCGTCGATCTTGTCGTATCCAGCTACGCGCTGCATCACCTGGCCGACGCCGACAAGCAGGCCCTGGTGGCCCGGGCGGCGCGGTGGCTTCGGCCGGGCGGCCGGCTCGTCATCGCCGACATGATGTTCGGCCGCGGCGCGGAGCCAGCGAGACCTGAACATCCTGCGCCAGAAGGTGACCGCCCTCGCGGCCAAGGGACCCGGCGGCTGGTGGCGGATCGCGAAGAACCTGACCCGATTCGGCCTGGGCGTGGGCCAGGAGCACCCGGCCACGCCGGAATTCTGGCAGCAAGCCCTGCGTGACGCGGAATTCAGCGACGTCATCTTCCAGCCGATCGTCGCCGAAGCCGGCATCGTCCGCGGCATCAGGCCAGGCATGTGACGATCCGCCGCACTCCGGTCGTGCTGCCGAAAGACCCCCATGGCTTTCACCCGGTCATGGCGTGAGTGGGCGTTGATCCGTCCGGCAGCAGCAGGTCGAAGCCGTCGGGGGTGTTGAGTTCTCCTGGTGCGGTACCGGGCGTGCCGGTGATGCCGTATTGCCAGACCAGCGCCCCGGTGGCCGGGTCGATGGCCACCATGCGGTGGTTGTAGTCGTCGTTGAGCATGAAGACGCCGCTGGGCAGCAGTTCGGCGAGTGAGGGGTGATTGAGCTTGCCCGGTCCGGACGGGTCGTCGTAGCGGTACAGGATCTGCCCGGCGCGGTTGAATTCCAGGATCTGCCCGGGCGAGGCGTAGTCGGCGATGAGGTACCGGTCAGGTCCGAGCTGCTGGGGGTCCGAGGGGTAGCTGATCGGCAGCTGAACCGTCCAGGACAGCTGGCCGACCGGGGTGTACTCGCTGACCCAGGACCCGTTGATCTCCGAGACCAGCAGGTTCCCGTCGGACAGGGGGGTGTCCCCGTTCGGGGAGCCCATCGAGGCCGGCGGGTGGTGCACGCACCGGCCGTCGGTACCGATCTGGTGCGCGACGGTGTGGTTGTGGTTGATCACCAGGACCCGGCAGTTCTGCGCGTCGGCCACCGTGACCTGCCCGTCCTTGAGCAGGTACGCGTCGTCGGGCTCGGACAGGTAGCCCGGGGCGGTGCCGGAGCGCCCGGGATGGCCGTAGGACCAGATGATCCGTCCTGACGGGTAGGCGATGATGACGATGGTCTCGTTCTGCTCCTGGTTGGAGATGATGGCGGTGCCGTGATCGACGAAGAACGCGTCATCGGGGAAGTAGAACCGCAGCCGGATCCCGCGGCGCGGACGCCGACGGGTATTTCCACACCCGTGCATCTGCGCGTCCAGGAGCAGCAGCCGGTTGTTGCCGCGGTCGGCGATGAGCAGCTTGTCCCCGAAATACGGCGAGCCCGCCCCGGCCGCCCCGGCGATCCCGAACGCCCGCGACGGGCGCAGCATCTGCACCGAGTCGACCAGCGCCCCGTTCGACTCCCCGCCGACGATCCACGCCGTGGAGCCGGCCACCACCGCCGCGGCGTGGGACACCGGCACCTGTAGGCGGCCGGCCGGGAGCAGCCGCCGCGGCCGGGTCGAAGGCCCAGATGGTCGACACGGTGGCGGTAGCCGGGGACCGGACCCCCCGGCCCCGACTGCCCGAGCCCGCAGCCGTCAGCTGGGTCGTGCCCAGGCCGGGGACCGGATGCTGGGCCGCGGTGCTCTCCCCGCCGGCCACGAACACCTCGCCGTCCACGGTCACCGCGGCGGCACCGGCCAGCGGTTCGGGAAGCTCGCCGATGACCGCTCGCCGTGTGCCGGGCCGGGTCGACCTCCTGGATGATGCGCACCGGCGCGCCGGCCTGCGGACCCGTGATGGCCTGGCCGCCGAAGACGAAGATCTGCCCGTCGAGCGCGGCCACGGCCGGGTACCGAACCGGGACCCGTAGCGCGGCCACCACCGTGAACGTCCGGCCGTCCCGGGTGGCTAGCACCGACGCGTCGGGCCGGGTTCCGTCGTACCCGCCCACCACGTACGTGGTGCCCCCGATACTCACCGCCGCGGCGTCGGACCGCGGCGCGGGCAACGACCCCGCGTCCGTGCCGGTCGCCAGCCCACCGCCGCCCGGCCCGGGAGGGCCACCGCCTGCACCGCGGGAACCGTGGCCGGGGACCCTCCCCCGAAGATCAGCGCCCGCCCGCCCGCTACCGCCGCCGCCGCGTCGTGTACCGGCGCGCTGAGCGTGCCGACCCGGCGGGCCGCCCCGTGGCGGTACGCAGCGCATACACCGCGTCCGACGAAGCCCCGCCCGGCAGCAGCCCGCCCAGCACGATCAGCCGGCCAGCGGACCCGGCCACCACCACCTCGCGGCTGAGCGGACCCGGCAACTGCCACGGCAGCAACCCGGACTCCGCGGCGGGCAGGCTTACCGGCGCGGCTACCGCCGTACCGGCGCCGGCGCCTTCCCGGCACCGGCGGCCTGGCTGCCGTGACCGGGTGGCGAACCAGGCCACGCCACAGGACCAGCAACGCCAGCCCGGCCGCCGCGGCACGCCTTCGCCCGTAGCGCGGCGCCGGGGCAGGCGCGGCAGGCGGCGGGCGGCGCCGACCTGGATGGCTGGGGGACGCCGCTCACCGCCTCGCGACGACCGGACCGGGCCTGGCGCCGGCGTGCATCCGCCGACGCCGTGGTCCCGCCATGACGGCAGCCTCCCGACCAGGCGCGTAACACGTCCCGCCGAGGCGGGCGTCGGTGGCAGTAGGGCCCATGCCTGCGGCGGCTATCCGCATATGAAGCAGCGGAATGACGGGGCCGGTTCCGGGCAGGCCTGCTAGCAGCGACCAGTCCGGCGCGGCGAATGACAAACGGCCTTGCGACCGGCCAGGACCGCTTAGGTACCGAGTGAAGACCTGCCTCGCGCTTAAGGTTTGCTTCATGCAGGCCGTGCAGGATGGCGGTATGCACCGGGCGCAGGCGGGGATGGATGCGGGCGGCCGGCGCGCTGATCGGCCTGTGCGTCATGACGGCGTGCAGCGCGGCGTCGCCCACGACGTCCGCCGCGGCACCGTCCCCGACCCGGCCCGCTTCGGGCGAGGCCCGCACGGCTACCGTGTGCCGGCCCGCACGGCCACCGCGGCGGCGGCGGGCACGAGCGCCTCACTGGTGCCCGTGGCGCAGGTCGCCGTACCCAGGTGCGGACCGCGGACGGCTCGGTCGTGACCGTCGCGATCTTCCGCGGCCCCGTGCATTACGTACTGCACAACGGCAGCGTGGACCCCGGGGCCCCGCGGCAGGGCTGGTCGGGCCGGCCCGCGGCGTGGGCGGCTCCGAGCGCAGGCACCTGCTGGCCGCCTTTACCGGCGGGTTTATGCTGAACAACCACGTCGGCGGCTACGAGCAGGAAGGCCACGTGATCAGCCCGCTGCAGCGCGGCGTGGCCAGCTTGGTGATCGACCGCTCGGGCCAGGCCAGGCTCGGGATCTGGGGTCACGGCGTGCCCGCGCCCGGCGAAGCGGTCTACAGCGTCCTGCAGAATCTCCGGCGCTGGTCTACCGCGGGCGGCCGGTCCCGACCGCGGCCGAGTGGCGCCTGTGGGGCCCGACGCTCGGCGGCGGCGAGTACGTCGCGCGCACCTCCCTGGGCGAGGACTCCTCCGGTGAGCTGATGTTCGCCGCGAGCATGTCCACCAACCCCGCCGACCTGGCCGACGCGCTGGTCCGCTACCGGGGCGCGGATCGCCATGGAATGGACATCAACCCCGAATGGGTCCAGCTGGACGTGGCCACCAGGCCAGGCGGTCCGCTCACCGCCGCGGTGCCCGGGCAGCACCGCCCGGCCGACCAGTACCTGGTCGGGTGGACCAGGGACTTCTTTACCGTCGTGGCGCCTCAGCTACTAGGTACCGGTAGTTACCGGTGTGGCGCGCGCTGCGGCCTGACGGTGCGGCTGGGAGCGGCGCCAGGACACGGTCATCAGCGCCCCGCCCAGCGGCGAGTCACCGATGTGCCACCGCCCGCCGGTCGAGCGCACGATCGAATCGCCGATGGCGAGCCCGAGACCCGCGCCGGGGCCGCGCTCGTTGGCCCGATGGAACCGGTCGAAGAGCCGCGCGCGGTCCGCCTCGGGGATGCCGGGCCCGCTGTCTTCCACCGTGAGGCTGACCCGGCTGCCCTGGACCTGGACCTGGATCCTGACCTGCCCGTCGGCGCCCGCATAGCGGCAGGCGTTGTCCACCAGGACGCCCGCCAGCCGGTCGATCCACTCCGGGGGCGCGCTGATCAGGGCGGGCCCGGTCCCGGTGTCGGTGGTGATGGACGGGCCTACGGAGCGGAACCGGTCCGCGCACACCTGCGCGAGCGTCACCAGGTCCACCGGCTCGTCCCCCGGCGGCGGCGGCGCGGAGTCGAACCTGGCCAGCCACAGCATGTCCTCGACCAACTGGCGCAGCCGCTGGCTCTCGCCCTTGATCCGGGTCAGCGCGTCGCGGTACTCGGCCGCCTCACGCGGGCTGGACAGAGCCACGTCGGCCTCCGCCCTGATCACGCTGAGCGGGGTGCGCAGCTCGTGCGAGGCATCGGCGGTGAACTCGAGTTGCCGTCGCCGCGACTGCTCCACCGGCGCCAGCGAACGCAGCCCCACGACCAGCGAACCGCCGAACATGGCCAGGAGCAGGAAGGGCCCGGCCGCTAGCTCGCCGTACAGCAGCAGGCGCTCGGTGTGCGCGTCGCCGGCCAGGCTCTGGCCCGCGACCAGCCAGCCGCTGCCGTAACGCGCCGCGTCCAGCCGGAACCGCCCGGCCGGGCCGACCGTCACGGTGATCGCGTGCCCGCCGGGTGACGCGAAGATGCGGGGCAGGCCGGCGGGCAGCGCCGGCGCGCCGGGGCTGTGCGCCGAGACGGATCCCTGGGCGGTCAGCGCCCACAGGAAGACCGGCGCCCCGTCGTCGTCATTGTCGAGGTCGGCGCCGGGAGGCAGGCTCGTCGGACTGAGCCACGCGCTGGCTGAGCAACGCCGGGTTGCCGCGCGGCCGCGGCGAGGCGCCCGATCAGGTGGTCGTCGTTCTGCTCGGCCAGGCGGGTGGATACCACCAGGTTGAGCACGATCACGCCCAGGATGTAGATGACGGCGATGACCGCCGTCGCGCCGGCCGCGACCTTGGCCGCGGGGCTGAACCTCACGCCGGGGTGATCCGGTAGCCGACGCCCGCGCACGGTCTCGATCCGCACTCCAGCGCCGGCCAGCTTGGATCGGAGCCTGGCCAGGTGGACGTCGATGGTGTTCGACCCGAAGGCGTCGGCCTCGTTGTCCCAGACGTGCTGGGCGATCGAGCGGCGGTCCGCGACGCCCGGGGAGCGGCGCATGAGGATCTCGAGGATGCCGAGCTCGGTACCGGTGAGGGCGGGGTGCCGCCCGCAGACGGTCACCTCCCGCGCCGCCGGGTCGAACTCGAGTTCCCCGATCACCATCCGGGGCGGCTGGCTGACCGGCGGCCTGCGCTGCAGGGCCCGGAGCCGGGCCAGCAGCTCGCCGAAGTCGAACGGCTTGACCAGGTAATCGTCGGCCCCCGCGTCCAGGCCCGCGATCCGGTCCGCGGGGGTGTCCCGGGCCGTCAGCATGAGCACCGGCGTCTGGGTGCCGCCGCGGCGCAGCTTGCGGACCAGGTCCAGGCCGGACAGCCGGGGCATGCGCCAGTCGAGCACGGCTACCTCGTACTGGTAGAACCGGAGGTAGGCGGCCGCGGTCTCACCGTCGGGCACCAGGTCCACCACGTAGCCCTGCTCCCGGAGCCCGCGAGCCAGCACCTCGGCCAGACTCTCGTCGTCTTCGGCGACCAGCACTCTCACGGAATCCGAATCTACCCTCGTGACAGGCTCGTCTTGCGCGCGTAGACCGACGTGAAGTCTCGGCTGTAGATCGAGTAGTACCGGTACGCGGTCTGCTGCTGGGCGGTCAGCAGGTTGACCGGGGTCGGATCCGTGGGGTGACCGTCGGTCTTGTAGTACATGAAGGACATCCAGAACGGGTTGATGTCCAGCTGGAGCGCCTCCACGGCGCCCGCCTGCTGCAGGATGTCCGCGAGCTCGCGCACGTTCATGGCAGGGCCGTACACGTAGATGACCCGGCCGTCGGCGGTGATGCCGATCCCGGAGCGCCAGACGTAGTACCCGCCGCCCAGGGTCGCGCCCCAGCTCGTGATCACGTTGTAGTTCACCGAGTTCGGTACCTGCCCGTGGTCCACGATGAGCTTGAGGTTCTGCCGCACCCCCACGACGTTCGGGGTCATCCGCAGCTCGCTACCCCAGGTCCCGATCGCGATGGTGCCGTTGCGGTAGTAGACCACCGACGCTGCGCCCTTGGTGATGGTGCCCCGGGTGACGCCGTTCAGGTAAAAGCCGCCCCCTGCCGTGTCTAGCTTGAAACCGCCGTTGAACGTGGCCAGCAGGCCGCGTCGCGAGCCGGGCGGGATCCACGGCTGCGAGCCCCAGTTGCCCGGGCCCGGATCCTCCGAACCCGGGTGCAGCTGGAAGGTCACGAGTCGCTGGTCGATGGACACGATGCCGGCCACGTAGGAGCTGTAGGTGGAGGACGGCCGCAGGAAGGTCGAGAACAGGGCGGGCTCGCCGCGAACCGTCTCGATCACGCGCCAGACGCCCTCGCCGGGCAGAGGGGTACCGGCCAGCGTGCTCAGTTGCGCCGGGATGATCGGCTTGAACCCGTGGGCCTTCGCGTACTTGTGCTTGACCGCCTCGCCGGACGGTACGGCCAGCGAGAACGCCGGCTTGCCGCCCACCTTGGGCGGGTTGTAGGTCATCCACTCGGCGAACGTCACCACCGGGCCGAGGTAGTGGTCCCTGGCCCACTCGGCCAGCTTGGAGGAGGTCGATCCGCCGCCCGAGGCGGTAAGCGCCTGGCCGACCGAGAAGGCGACCCAGCAGAAGAACACGACGATGACCGCCGCGATCACCCGCACCACGGGACGCCGGAACAGCCCGCGCACCCGGCCACGGGATCTCCGGCGGCTCCGCGTCTTGGGTCCGGCGTCGGCCGCCCCGGCATCCGGTGACCGGGGGTCGGCCCAGGTCAAGGTGTCGTCCGGCGACCTGGGGCCGAACCAGTTCGTGTTGTCTTCCTGCGATCGGGGGCCGCCGTAGGTCATGTTGTCTTCCTGCGACCGGGGGCCGGCATAGGTCATGTCGTCCGGCGCCTCGGGATCACGACCTCTTCCGCGCCGCGGCGCATGGTGCTGGCCATTGCGACGCATCGCCGGTGGAAGCACCGCCCTACCTCCCTATGCCGCCTTGCGAAGCCCCAGACGGGCCAGTTCTACCCGGCCAGCATGAAGGAATCGTGACGTAGCCAGGGCCGCAGACTACCAGCGACCCCACGGGATCAGGGCGGTGACCGCCACCGCGGCGAACAGCAGGGTCAGGTACGCGATGGACAGGTGGAACAGCCGCATCGGAGCCGGGGAGGCGCTGTCCGCGGCCACCCGCGCGTCCAGCCGGTGCGCCTCCACCAGGAACCAGGCGCCCAGGGCCGCGGCCACGACGCCGTAGATCCAGCCGGCCCACGGGACCAGGGCCAGCGTGGCCACCACCATCGCGTACGAGTACCACAGGATCTTCCTGGCGACCACCGCGGGCGTGGCCACGACCGGGAGCATGGGCACGTTCGCCGCCGCGTAGTCCTTGCGGAACTTCATGGCCAGGGCCCAGAAATGCGGCGGCGTCCACAGGAAGATGACGGCGAACAACACGACGGCGGGCAGGGCCACCGTGCCGGTCACCGCGGCCCACCCGACGAGCACGGGGAAGCAGCCCGCCGCGCCGCCGATCACGATGTTGGCCGGGCTGCGCCGCTTGAGCAGCAGCGTGTACACGAAGATGTAGAACAGGATCGCCGCATCGGCCAGCGACGCCGCCAGCCAGTTCGCCATCAGGCCCAGCAGCAGCGTGGCCCCGGCGCCCAGGAGGATCCCCCAGGCCAGCGCCTCCCACGGCTTGATCGTGCCGTGCCCGTCGACCACCAGGGGCCGGCGCGAGGTCCGCTTCATCACCGCGTCGATGTCGCGGTCGAGGTAGCAGTTGATCGTGTTGGCGCTACCCGCGGCTAGCGTGCCGCCGACCAGCGTGACCAGGACCAGCCGGAGCGGCGGCAGGCCGTGCCGGGCGAGCAGCATGGCCGGGACCGTGGTGACGAGCAGCAGTTCGATGATGCGGGGCTTGGTCAGCGCGACGAGCGCGCCGCCGACGACGCGCGGCGACCGGCGCGGGGGGAATCCTCCTGGCGAGGATTGGCCCGCTGCGGCCGTCGCGGCGACGGGGAAGGCGTTCGGTACACGCGTCAAAGGGTCTCGCCCTCGGCGGTAGCGCCATCGTGCCCGGCGTCCGCGGCTTCTGCCGACTCGGCTTCCGGCGCGGCGCTGGAAACGTGCGCCTCGGCCGCTGCTTCGGTCTCGGCTGGGGCTTCGGCCTCGGCGGGGGCTTCGGCCTCAGCTTCGGTGGCGGCCTCAGCCTCGGCGGGGGCTTCGGCTTGCGTCTCGGTAGCGGCTTCGGCCTCGGCCTGGTGGGCCTCGCCTTCGGCCTCCGGAGCGGCGGCCGCCGACGCGGCGGTGGCGGAAGCTATATAAACCAGACCCTCGGTGCCCGGCTCCCTGGTGCCCAGCGAGACCTGGTGCGCGGGGCGCAGGTACTTCAGCCGGGGCACGTCGTGCGGGCGCCGGTAGATGTAGAAGAGCACCCAGGCGATCACGATAAACGTGCCCATGGGCAGCGCGAACGTCTCGATCGACCCGCCCAGGTACCGCAAGGGGCCAGACGCGATCAGTTCAGTCACGGAACCTCCACACCGCGCAGGACGTCGTGCTTAACGAATGTAGAAGAACAGCCAGAAGATGATCGTGATGATCGCCAGGTAGTTCCAGACCCAGGTGAACGAACTGAGCGAGGACTGGAACCGCTGGACGTCGAACGCCTCCTTGTAGGTGGGCGGCTGCTCGACAAAGAAGATGGCCGGGATCCCGCGCGCCCGCATGAACAATATCTCCAGCCAGATCATGGCACAGAGCCAGATGGTCAGCGCCACCGGGTAGAACCCGGTGAACACGCTGGCGTAACCGGATGCGCCGGGCTGGAACGGCAGGTTGAGCAGTTCGATGATCTGCAGCGCGACCGCCGCCAGGCCGAGCAGCAGCGCCACCGGGGCCGTCTGCATCCAGGGCGCCTTCCGCCCGGCCTTGAGCTGCTGGAGCCCGGCGGTCTGGACGAGCGCGCTGACCACGATGAGCGCCATGATCGTGATCCCGTACCACGCCTTCGGGGGCGTGGTCGAGCTCGGCAGCCACATCTTGTGCGAGTTCGCGGCCTGCAGGTAGAAGTACGCGAACGCGAAGCAGCCGAACAGGAACGACAGGCCGGCGATGGCGAGCCGGGAGCCGGTCCACGACGCGTTCAGCGCCGCCTCGTGGTAGAACGCGTTTTCCTCGATGGCCCGGGTCGCGGCCTCGCTGCCGCCGGGCGTGGTCATCTCGGCCACTGCTCAGCCCTCCGATCCCGCGCCGGCCAGGGCGCCGCTGATCACGCCGGCGGGCGGGTTCAGGTCGGCCACGGGCAGGGCGTTGGGGTCGCCGTACTCGTAGGGACCTGATAGGACCACCGGGATGTGCTCGAAGTTGTCCGGTCGCGGCGGCGAGGAGACCTGCCATTCCAGGCCGCGGGACCGCCACGGGTTCCCGGTCGCGGGCTCCCGCCAGACCACCGTCGACATCACGAAGTTGATCAGGAAGAGCAGGACCCCGACGCCGAGGACGAACGCGGAGATCGACACCCAGTCGTTGATCGTCTGCAGGTTGGTGGCGTACTCGAACACCCGCCGCGGCTGGCCCAGCTCGCCGACCGCGAACAGGGGCATGAACGTCGAGTTGAACGCGATGAACATGACCCAGAAGTTCCACTTCCCGAGCCGCTCGTTCAGCCTGATCCCCGTCATCTTGGGGAGCCAGTAGTAGAAGCCGCCGAACGCCGCGAAGATCAGCCCGCCCATGATCGTGTAGTGGAAGTGCGCCATCACGAAAAACGAGCCGTGCGAGGTGACGTCGGCCGGCACGTCGGACAGGACCACGCCGGAGATCCCGCCGAACAGGAAGTTGATGTACATACCCAGCGCGAACAGCATGGGCACCGTCAGCCGGATCTTGGCCTTCCAGAGCGTGCCCATCCCAACCAGGTAGATGAACCCGGTCGGGATCGAGATCATCTCGGTCGTGAGCATGAACAGCGGCCGCATGTCCGGGTCGATGCCCGAGTCGAACAGGTGGTGCTGCCAGACGAAGAAGGACAGGATGCACACGCCGAACATGCCGGCCGCCGAGATCTTGTACCCGAACAGCGGTTTGCGGCAGAACACCGGGAGGATCTCTGAGACCACGCCAAACCCCGGCAGCGCCAGGATGTACACCTCGGGATGGCCGAAGAACCAGAACAGGTCCTGGTACAGGTAGCTGCTCCCGCCGAGCTGGTCGGTGAAGAACGCTGTCTGCACCGTCCGGTCGGTGATCATCATGTACATCCCGCCGACCAGCACGGGCGCGGCCAGCACGAACAGGAACGACACGGTGAGCATCGACCACACGAACATCGGCAGCCGGCTCCAGCGCATCCCGGGCGCGCGGTAGCAGATGATCGTGCAGATGAGGTTGAAGCCGGCCAGGGTGACCGAGATGCCCATCAGGCCGAACGCGATGGCATAGCCGTCCATGCCCTCGCCGGCCTGGATGGACAGCGGGGCGTACCCGGTCCAGCCGGTCGGGAACCCGCCGAACAGCGTGCTGGAGAGCAGGATGACGTAGGCGCAGGGGGTCAGCCAGAAGGACAGCGCCTCGATCCGCGGGAAGGCGACCCGCTTCGAGCCAATCATGAGCGGGACCAGGTAGTTCCCGAGCGGCCCGACGATGACCGAGGTCATCATCATCATCATCATCGTGCCGTGCTCGCCCACCACCATCAGGTAGGCGCTGGGCGAGAGCACGTGGTAGGAGGGCGACAGCAGCTCGGTCCTGATCGCCATCGCGAACAGCCCGCCGGTCAGGAAGTAGGTGATCATCCCGACCAGGTACTGGATGCCGACCACCTTGTGGTCGAGGGTGTACCTGAAGTACCTGGCCAGGCCGTCGCCCGCGTCCTCGTCTTCGTGCGAGATGGGGCGACCCATCATCTGCTTGATCAGGTCGTTGAAGACGCCGAGCCCGATCAGCCAGCCGAGGATGGCGAACAGGTAGCCGAGGACGATCGCCATGTCGAGGTCGTCGGAGGTGCCGACCTGCTGGTAGCCGCTGCCCAGGAAGTTGCCGAGGAAGTGCCCGAACACGTACCCGATGACCGCGCCGATGATCGCGGTATGCCAGGCCGGGCGGAGCCACCAGGGCCGCGTCGCAGGCCGGGCGCCAGGTTCGCCTCCGCCGGGGGCCTGAGCGCTTTCCGGCTGGATTTCGATGGCCATCTGCTACCTCACTACCTTCCGCCGCATCATGGCTGCTCAGGATCGTTCGGGTTGTAGTAGCCGCCGCCCGCGCCGGTAAGCCCGAGCTGGACGAGGACCTTGCCGAGCACGGGAACCACGGTCGGGTCGTAGGTCAGGGCGTAGGGCGGCAGGATCGCGGTGATCTTGGCCAGCTGGGTTTCGCTCTGCTGCGCCCAGGCCTGGAAGGCGGACACCGACATGACCTGGCCGGAGTTGTACATGGCGCCGTGCCACAGCCCGCACAGTTCGTCACAGCGCACGATGAAGCTGCCGGTGTGCTGGGGCGTGGTGTAGGCGACGTTGTTCACGCCGGGGTTCGCGTCGGCTTTCACGCCGAGCTGGTAGGCCCAGAAGTCGTGGATGACGTCGAGTGAGGTGACGTTGAACTGCACGGCCTGATTCACCGGCAGCACCAGCTGGGTGGTCTCCATGCCGCCGTACTGCGGGTACCGGTAGGTGAAGGCCCACTGCTGGGCGATGACCTGCACCTGGAGGATGTTGGAGGTGTTCGGCTTCCAGATCGGCTGCGGGCCCTCGCCGCCGCCCGCGCCCGCCGGGGCGATCAGCTCGTAGGTGCCGAACACCGCGAGCGCGAGCACGATCGTGCTCGTCAGGACGATCCAGCTGAGCTGGACCCTCGTGTTGCCGTGAATCGCCGGGCCGTCGGTGTCGTCGCCTTCTTTCGCCCGCCAGAAGGTCAGCGCGTACCCGAAGTAGATCAGCACGCCGAGGACGACCGGGGTCGCGATGGTGGCCAGGACGGTCAGGTCGAACTGCTGGCCGGAGGCCGAGCTCGACATGGCTCCCGGCGGCAGGTGCGGACCCCAGACGAAGTAGACCAGCAGGCAGCCGACGAGGCTCGCCACGCCCCAGATGATCGCCAGCCGTACGCCGTCCCGCCGCTCGGCGGGTGGCCCGGACGGGCTCGCCGATTCCCCGGCCATCAGGCATCCACCTCCATTTGCCCGCTCATGTAACCCGGCGTCCCCATCGGGCCGCCGTTTCCGTCCAGGTAGCCCAGACCACACGGGATGATGCACTGCCAGCGGAACGTCCCGCCCACCTTTGGGGTCATGAAGCTGAACGTGACCACCTCGTGCGGGCCGCTCGTGCAGGGCGACGTGCCGCACAGGTTGTTGTTCTGGTTCAAGGTGGTCGGCGAGGCGATCGGGACGTTGATGCCCAGGGCCGGCATCGTGAACGTGTGCTGGACGTTGCACCCGGACCACGAGTTCAGCTCCGACACTGGGGTGCCGTTCACGTACTCCACGCCGCCAATCGTGCCGGTGACCTGGCCCCAGACCGGGTTGCGCAGCGGGGTGCAGCCGTCATAGCCGAGGATGGTGATGTTCACCTTGGTGTTGGCGGGTACCGCGAAGTACGTGGTGTGCACCCACTGCTTCGTCTTCGGGTCCTGGATGAAGTACGAGACCCAGTCCGGCTTGTTGGTCACCGTGTTCTGCGCGTCGGTCTGCAGCACCACGTTGACCTGACCGTTGCTGGCGTACGGCGTGTAATTCTCGACCGGCGGGGCGGCGAGGATGATGTGGATGACGACGAACGCAATGCCCGCGACCACCGCCACGAACGCCACCGCCAGAGTCGTCACGCGAGCCGCAAGTGACACCGGCTACCACCTCGTTTCTGTGCGACATCCGATGCACACGGTTGCAGAGGCCATCGCTTGCGCCCGTACCAGGCTGCTGGGAACCGGTGGGCAGCTTCCAGCAGGCAGAAATCCGCAGGCACGATGCCGACTTACGCACCTGATCGTGACGGCGGAAGGTTCGGGGACGCAATATTGCGACGCGTGAATGACAAAATTGTCATGCGCCCCGGCGTCAGCGGGCGCGGAACAACCCCGCGACGCCTGCGTAGCGTCCCTCTCGCCCCGGAGGCTGTGGCTCATGTGGCGGCTGTAGGGGCCCCGCCGCCGCCCGCCGATCGGCCAAGAGCGGATTCCGGGCCACTCGGACATAGTTTGCAATCGATTGTGACACAGACCAGTAACAGATACCCTCTGACCGTTACCAGTACTTGACCCGCAGCTGACTCGCGTAGAAACATCGGGGGCCAGGGCACCAACGGTTAGTGAGGACTGGGGGGGACCCGGTTCCACGACGGCCTGGCCTGGCAGCGGGCGTGGAGCCGCACCACCGCGGAGCGGCAGACGACCATAAGCGGCGAAGAGGCGATGACTTCGCAGGAAGCGGTTCGGGCCACAGTTTCCCAGTCAGGGGACGCGGTTGCCGCGCGGATCCTCGTCGCCGACGACGAGCCGGGCATCCGGTCCTTCATCGGCCGGGCGCTGGGCGCCGCCGGCTACGCCACCGATTTCGCCGCCACCGGGGCGGAAGCCCTGCAGCGGGCGCGCACCAGCCACTACGACCTGGTCATCCTGGACCTGGTGATGCCCGACATGGCAGGCCAGGTGATCCTCGAACGACTGCTGGCCGCGCGCCCGGACCAGGCGGTCCTGGTGCTGTCCTGCCTGGCGGACGTCGCCGCCAAGGTGGACTGCCTGGAGCGCGGGGCCCAGGACTACCTCACCAAGCCGTTCTCGCTGGCCGAGCTGCTGGCCCGGGTCAGGGTCCGGTTGCGCGACGGCGCCGCGGACTTGGCCCACGATCGCGGCGGGGAGGTCATCAGGGCCGGGGACCTCACCCTGGACGTCGGGCGCCTGGTGGCCGACATCGGCACCGGCCCGGTCCCGCTGACCAGGCTCGAGTTCCTGCTGCTCCGCGAGCTGGCGGAACATCCTGGCCAGTCCGTCACGAAGGGGCAGCTGCTGGCGACAGTCTGGGGGTACGACTTCGACCCCGGCTCGAACGTCGTCGACGTATGCGTGCGGCGCCTGCGGTCCAAGCTCGGCTTCGCCCTGATCAAGACGGTACGCGGTGAGGGTTATCAGCTCGCCAGGCACTGACGCGGGCCGCTCCAGCCCGCTTTCCGGGTTCGGCAGGTTCGCGGTCAGGCTCAGCTGGCCCTTCAGCCCCGGGTTGCTCGACGCCGGGTGGGCGGTCTTCTCCGCGATCAACCTGGCGGCGATCCTCGCGTTCCCCGGCTGGGAGACGATCCCGTTCCACTTCATCTGGATCAGCTTCACGTTGCTGTACGGGTTCCGCACCTGGGCCACCGTGCCGACGCTGTGGGTGCTCGGGGCGGTCATGGCCACCACCGCGGCCGGCATCGGGCTGGACGTGATGCGCGGGTCGGAGCCCATCGCCGAGCTGACCGAGGTTCCGCTCATGGCCGCGATGTTCGGCGCGATGGTCTGGCACGCCCAGCGGAAGCAGGCCGCCGAGCAGGAGTCACGGCTGGTCGGCGAGGAGAACGCGCGCCTGCTCGCCACCCAGCGCCGGTTCCTCCAGGACGCCTCGCACCAGCTCCGCACGCCGATCACGATCGCGCTCGGTCACGCCGAACTGCTCGCCGGCGGTCTGACCGGACGTCAGGAAGGGCACGACATCCAGGTGGTGCTCGGCGAGCTGAACCGGCTGCGGCGGATCGCCGAGCGGCTCCTGGTCATCGCTGCCGCCGAGGGCCCGGAGTTCCTGCACCTCGAGCCCGTCGCGCTGGACAGTTTCACCATGGAGATCCTGCGCCGGTGGCGGCCGACCGCGAACCGCGGCTGGCAGGTCGGCCGGCTGGACAAGGCCACCGTCCAGGCGGACCGGGAGCGGCTCGGCCTGGCCGTCGACGCGCTGCTCGAGAATGCGGTGCGGCACACCGGCGACGGCGACGTGATCAAGCTGTCGGTCACGGCGGGCCGGGCCGGCGGGCCGGCCCGCATGATCGTGGCGGACGCCGGCCAGGGCATCCCGGCCGAGTTCCTCGCGCACATCTTCGATAGGTTCCGCAGCGGCGACAGCGGGCACCCCCGCGGGACCGGCCTGGGGCTGCCTCTGGTCCGCGCCGTGGCCCGGGCCCACGGCGGCGACGTCCTGGTCCGCAGCCGCCCCAACCAGGGCAGCGAGTTCGAGCTGTTGCTGCCCGCGCCTTCCCCGCCGCTCGCGCTGTCGCCGGCCGCGCCCGCGGGCGGGCAGGCCGCAAATGACACACTGGCACGCAAGCCATGACGCGAGGGCGGTGAGGGGCGGGGTGAATCCGGGCATGAGCCAGCAGACCTGGGCGGGCGCGATCGGCGAGGTGTGGCGGTCGGCGGTCAGGCACAAGCTCGCCGCCGCCTTCGGGGCGCTGTGCGTAGCGGGCTCGCTGGTCGGCCTCGCCCTGGTCAGCTCGGGTCCGGGGAGGTCGGCCGGACCGGCCGCCGATCCGCCCGCGCCCTCGTTCAGCTTTTCCGTCCTCGGCCATTCGGCGCAGCGGATCTCGCTCGCCAGCTACGCGGGCCGGCCGCTTATCGTGAACTTCTTCGCGTCTTGGTGCGAGCCGTGCCAGCGGGAAACCCCGCTGCTGGCGCGGTTCTACCGCACCGAGCACGGCCATGTCGCGCTGGTCGGCCTGGATGAGAACGACGTCCTCAGCCACGCACTGTCCTTCACCCGCGCTAAGGGCGTCACCTACCCGGTGGGCTGGGACCCCGAGTTCACGGCCGCATCCGCCTACGGGGTCGGCGGGCTGCCGCAGACCTTCTTCCTCGACGCCAGGCACCGCATCGTCGATCGCGTCTTTGGGGCGGTCACGCTCGCCGAGTTGAACAAGGGCATCGCGCTCGCGACGGGGGAGGCGGCCAGTTGAACGCCCCGGCCACCACTGACCCCCCGTACGTGCCGATCCGGCACAGCGGCTGGCCGGTCCGCCGCACCCCGCTCTGGCTGCTGGCCGTGGTGGTCCTGCTGGTCGGCGGGATTGCGCTGACCTCCCTGTCGCACAAGCCCTCGCACACCCAGCAGGCCAACGACCTGAACGCCTACATGAAAGACATGAACGCCGGGATCGAGTCGTGCGCGGGCGGGGTCACCGAATCGCAGCAGGCGCTGAGCGCAGTAGAGGCCGGCGCGACGGCCGACCTCAAGACGGCCATCAAGCTGGTGAACTTCAACGCGGCAAACTGCTCGCCGGCCAACAGCCAGCCGCTGGACGACCTCACTCAGTACCAGGTGACGGAGTCACTGGCCAGCTTCAACCTGCAGCAATGCACCAACGACTTCGTGACCTGGGCCTTTCCCTACGCCATGCAGGCGCAAGACGACATGGTCAGCGTGCTGACGGCCCAGGGCGCGCCCGCCCGGGCGGCGGCCAACGCCGCTCTCGGCAAGGCGCTTGGCCGACTCGACTCCGAGCGCGCGACGATCTACTCGATCCTGCGGTCCGCCGAGCGCGCCGTCTCCGACCAGGCGGCGCTGCCGAACCTGCCCGGCTAGCCGGGCCGGGCTAGCCCAACCTGGCTAGCCCCCATCTGGCTACAGGGCCTAGGCGTCCTTCTGCCTGGACTTGCTGGCCATCCCGGCGACGCCGGTCAGGCCGAAGGCGAGGCCGCCGTGCCACAGGCCGCTGACCACCCCGTGCAGGGCGCCGCCGCCCGTGACCACGGTCAGCACGAGCGCGATCGCGGCGCACGCGACCGCGGGCAGGATGGCGAAGCGCCACGGGTTGCTTCTGGCCCAGCGGATCGCCCGGCTGGGCCGGGCCCGCCACAGCGCCCCGGCCGCGGCCACCACGAAGAACGCCACGGCGCCCATGGCCAGGGAGCCGCTCACCGCGCTCAGGCCCAGGCCGCCCCGGATGACGTGCAGGCCTAGGTCGCCGGCGGCGACGACGCCCCCGGTCAGGACCGCGGCCCCCCACGGCGCGCCCGTAAGGGCCGCGCCGGAAATCGACATCTCCTCACGCTTGGAGAGGTCTTGATCGTTCTGAGTCGCCGCGGACATCTGAATCCCTGCCCTTCGAGCCCTCACGCGATTATCACGTCATATCGCGTCTTGCAGGCAGCGTACCACGGGTTCGCGCGTGCGCCACCCGCGGCGCGCGCGGGGTGGCGCGGTTCTCAGCGGACTCCTCGCGTCCGCACAGGACCGAAGTACCGGCCGATCGGGGTTCTGTATGACTACGGTGCTTGCCTGGGGGCAGCAGCGGTCTAGACGTACCCTGGTCTGGTCGAGGGCGAGGACGATGCAGGAGAACGAGAGCCCCGGCGAGGGCGGCTGGGAACAGCCGGATCCGCCGGACCACCCTGATCAGGAGACGATCGCCCTCGGGTACGGGGGTTACCCGAACGACGTTGACCGGGGCGGCTTCGGTGAGGACGGGTACGGGCCGACCGGGTACGGCCGGTACGGCACGGCTGGCTACGGCGGATCCGGCACCGCCAGCTACGGCGGATCCCCTACGGCCGGCTACCGCGGATCCCCCACCGCCAGCTACGGCGGATCCCCCACGGCCGGCTACGGCGGGCCAAGCATCGCTGGCGCGGGCAGCTCCGGCGGGTCCGACCGTGCCGGGTGGGGGCCGTACGCGCCCATACCCCCGCCGCCGCTCCCCCCGAGGCGGCGCGGGCGCATGCTCCGCTACGTCACCGCCGCCGTGCTCGCCGCGGGCCTCGGGGCAGGGGTGACCGCCGCCTTCGACACCCAGGACGCGGGCGCGGGCTCCTCCCCCGGCGTCGCCGCCAGCGATGTCCCAGGGCCGCACGACAACGCGGCCGGCAGCGGGTCGTCGTCCTCGCCGCTGAACCTGGCGGCGGTCGAGGCCAAGGTCAGGCCGGGCCTGGTCGATATCGACGCCACGCTCAGGTACCAAAATGAATCGGCCGAGGGGACCGGGATGATCCTGTCGCCGACGGGCCTGGTCCTGACCAACAATCACGTGATCGACGGCGCCACCTCCGTGGTCGTGACCCTGGCCCGGTCGGGCGCGAAGTACCAGGCCCGGGTGGTCGGCTACGACAACGCCGATGACATCGCGCTGCTCCAGATCACCGGCGCCCCGCCGCAGACCTCGGTCAGCTTCGGCAACTCCGCGCAGGTCAGCCTGGGCACCCCGGTGCTGGCGCTCGGGAACGCCGAGGGACGGGGCGGCGTGACGCCCGCCCGGGGCGTCATCGACGGGCTGAACCGCTCTATCCAGGCCAGCGACGAGGGATCGGGCACCACCGAGGACCTGACCCACATGCTCCAGACCAACGCCGGGATCCAGCAGGGCGATTCTGGCGGCGCCTTGGTGAACAACGCGGGCCAGGTCATCGGCATGATCACCGCCGCGAACACCGGCACGGGGCCTTCCGCAGGCACGGCCGGCTTCGCCATCCCGATCGACACCGCGCTGGCCATCGCCAGGCAGATCGCCGCGGGCCACGCCAGCGCCACGGTGTATATCGGCACACCCGGCTTCCTGGGCGTCGTGGTCGCGCAGAGCAACAGCCCAGACCCGCGCCAGCAGGCCTTCGACCAGCAGCAGGCGGCGCGGGGCGGACGGGGCGGCCACGGCCACCCGGGCCGTATCGGCGCGGGCTGCCTGGCCGCTGGTCAGCCCCCCGCCGGGGTGCCGGCCAGCATCGCGCCGGTCGGCACCGGAGCGCTCATCGTCGGCACCCTGTGCGGGTCGGCCGTGGCCAGCGACGGCCTGGTGCCGGGCGACGTGATCATCTCGGTCAACGGCCAGGCCGTCACCACGCCGGGCTCGCTCACCGACATCACGGCCAGGTACCACCCGGGGACGGTCGTCTCGGTCACCTGGGCTGGGGTCAACGGCATCAGGCACACGACGTCGGTCACGCTCGGCAGCGGTCCAGCCAGGTAGGGTCCCGCGACCTGGGGTCCCGCGAGCTGGGGTCCAGCCAGGTAGGGTCCCGCGAGCTAGGGTCCAGCCAGGTAGGGTCTCGCGAGCTAGGGTCCCGCGAGGCAGGGTCCCGCCCGGCCAGGGGCCCGGCCCTGCGTCCGGGCCCTGCGTCCGGTCAGGCGCCGAGCCAGGACCGCAGCCGCGCCTCGCAGGCGGCGATCGCGTCGATCTCCACGTACTCATCCGGCGTGTGCGCGATCTCGGAGATGCCCGGGCCGTAGTTCACCGCCGGTACGCCGAGCGCGGCGAACCTGGCCACGTCGGTCCAGCCGAGCTTGGCGCGCGGGGTGCCGCCGACCGCCGCCACGAAGTCCGCCGCGGCGGGCTCGGCCAGGCCCGGGCGAGCGCCCTCGGCGACGTCGAGCACCGTCACCGGCCACGCCGGGAACAGCGAGCGCACGAACTCCTCCGCCTGCGCCGCGTCCCGGTCTGGCGCGAACCGGTAGTTGACGGTCACCACGCACTCGTCGGGGACCACGTTCCCCGCCACGCCGCCCCGGATTCCGACGGCGTTCAGGCCCTCGTGGTAGCGCAGCCCTTCGACCTCGGGCTCCCTGGCCACGTAGCCGCGCAGCACGGCGAGGATGTCGCCGGCCTCGTGGATCGCGTTGCGCCCCATCCAGGAGCGCGCCGTGTGCGCCCGCCGGCCCGAGGCGGTGATCTCCGCGCGCAACGTGCCCTGGCATCCCCCCTCGATCTCGCCCGCGCTCGGTTCCATCAGGACCGCGAAATCGCCAGCCATCAGGTCGGGGCGCGTGCGGCTCAGCCGTCCCAGCCCGTTGCGCTCGGCCGCGACCTCCTCGCAGTCGTAGAACACGTAGGTGACGTCCCGGCCGGGCGCGGTCAGCGAGGCGGCGAGCCGGAGCTGGACCGCCACCCCGGATTTCATGTCGGTCGTCCCGCAGCCGTACAGGCGGGAGCCTTCGACGCGGGAGGGAAGGTTGCCCGCGAGCGGGACGGTATCGAGGTGACCGGCCAGGATCACCCGTTCCGGCCGCCCCAGCGTCGTACGCGCCACGATCGTGTTGCCGTCCCGGTAGACGGCCAGATGCGGCAGCGGGCGCAGCGCACGCTCGACGGCGTCCGCGAGCGGCCCCTCCTCGCCGCTGACCGAGGGGATGTCGACGATCTGCGCGGTCAGCGCCGCGCCCTCCAGGTCCAGGTCAAGATCAAGGTCTAGGTCAGAGTCCACCCAGTCAGGATAGGGATGTGGCGGGGGCAGGACCTGGGGTGCCGGGGCGGGCAGGAGCTGGGGTGGCCGGGCGGGCAGGAGCTGGGGTGGCCGGGCGGGCAGGAGCTGGGGTGCCCGGGCGGGCAGGGCCGGGGGGTACCCGGGCGGGCAGCGCCCGGGCCGCGGCGCGTAGCGCGGTCACGATCACCGCGACCGAGGGCCTGCGCACGCTGGCCGTACGGGTCACGGCGTAGATGTCCCGGGCCAGGTCCAGGCCGTGCGGCAGGTCACGGACCGCCACCCGGCGCTCCCCCGCGGCGATGCCCAGCCTCGGCAGGATGGCGATGCCGATCCCGCGCGCCACCAGGCTCACGATGGTGGACATGCCCTCGAACTCCGAGAGCACCGGGGGCACCACTCCCACCGCGGCCAGCAGCCGGTCCACGGCCTGCCGGGACGGCTCGCTGGCGGGCGCGGCCAGCCACGGCTCGTGCCGCAGCGCCCGCAGGTCGACGGGCTGGCCGTGATCGGCGGCCCGGTGGGCGCGCGGGACGACCAGGACCAGCTGGTCGCGGACCAGGTGGAAGCAGGTCAAGATGGAGCCGCCCGCCTCGATGTCGTCGGCCAGGCGGCCGGTCCAGTCGTCCACGATCGCGACGTCCACCTCGCCGGACCTGACCTGACTCAGGCCCTCACGAGCCGGGGTCTGGCGCAGCACGAGCGTCAGCCCCGGGTGCTCGCGCAGGCTGCGCGCGAGCGCGGGCGCGAACGCGACCGCCGCGGACGGGAACGCCGTCGCGACGACCCGCCCGGCCAGCTCGCCGGCCCGGGCGGACAGGTCGGTCTCGGCCTCCTCGACCATGGCCAGGATTCGCTCGGCGTGCTCGGCTAGGCGCCGGCCCGCGTCGGTGAGCTCGGCCCGGCGGGCGGACCGGTCCAGCAGCGCGGTGCCCGCCTCGCGCTCGAGAGCGGCGAGCTGCTGCGATACGGCGGACGGCGTGTAGCCGAGGACGGCGGCCGTCCTGGCGATCGTGCCCCGGGCGGCGAACTCCTTGAGCAGCCGGAGCCTGTGCAGGTCGAGCATAAGAAAACCTTAGCCTCTGCTATAGATATCAGCGCTTGCGCTTATGGTCCGTGGTCCGTGAAACTTTAAGCAAGTGTTCAGGATGGTCACGGTCGCCGTGAGGTAGCTCCTCAACTTCCTCAGCGCGCCGGTGACCTGATTCATCACTCATCCGCTGATCCCGCAGCTAGGAGTGCCGCTTCCGTGGCTCTCACGATTGCGCCTGGGCAAATCGAGCAATCCCCGGTTACCGAGTCCGGTACCAGCCGCCCCGGCCGTTCCTGCCTGGGTTCCTCGCGAGTGGCCGTATCGGCGACCCTCGCCGCCAACGAGACGATGGACGCCAGGCGCCGTCGCGGCGAACCGGTGCTGCCGATGGGGTTCGGCGAGGCGGGCCTCCCGGTCCATCCGCTGCTGCGCGAGGCGCTGGCCGACGCCGCCGGGTACAACTCCTACGGCCCGGTGGCCGGCCACGGCAGGCTGCGCGAGGCGGCCGCCTCGTACTGGGCCAGGCGCGGGCTGCCTACCGACGCGGACCTGGTCGTGGCGGGCCCGGGCAGCAAGGCGCTGCTGTTCGGGCTGGTCAGCGCCATCGGCGGCGACGTCGCCGTGACCCGGCCCAGCTGGGTCAGCTACGCCGCGCAGGCCAGCCTGGCCGGGCACGCCCCGCACTTCATGCCCGGCGACGCCGGCGTGCCAGACGCCGGCGAGCTCGCCCGCGCGGTGTCGGCGGCGCGCGCGGCGGGGCGGCCGATCCGCTCGGTCATCGTCACGCTGCCCGACAACCCGACCGGGAGGGTGGCGCCGGCCGCCGCCGTGCGGGACCTGTGCTCGGTCGCGGACCGCCACGACCTGATCATCATCTCCGACGAGATCTACCGGGACCTGGTCCACGACGGCGAGGCCGGGTTCGCCAGCCCCGCGGCGCTGGCCCCCGAGCGGACGGTGGTGACCACCGGGCTGAGCAAGAACCTGGCCCTGGGCGGCTGGCGCCTGGGGGTGGCCAGGCTGCCGGACGGCTGGCTCGGGCCAGAGCTCGGCGGGCGGCTGCTCGCCGTGGGCAGCGAGATCTGGTCCGCGCCGGCCGGGCCCGTTCAGCAGGCGGCCGCGGTCGCGTTCTGCGAACCGCCCGCGCTGGCCGAGCGGGTCGCGGCCAGCCGCCGGCTGCACGCCCGCGTCGCCCAGCAGGTCGCGCTGCGGTTCGCCCGGGCTGGCGCGTCCGTGCCCGCGCCGCAGGCGGCGTTCTACGTGTACCCGGACTTCTCGCCGCTGGCGGACGTGCTCCGCCAGCGGCACGGGATCACCGGCGACGACGGCCTCGCCGCGTTGCTCCTGGCGCGGTACGGGCTCTGCGTCCTGCCCGGCAGCGCGTTCGGCGAACAGGCCTGGCGGCTGCGCCTGCGGGCGGCGACCTCGCTCCTCTACGGCGAGACCGAGGCCCAGCGCAGCGCCGCGCTGGACGCGGCCGACGCGTGCTCCCTGCCCTGGATCGCCGCCTCGCTGGACCGGCTGGACGAGGTGCTGGCCGACCTGACTGGATGCGGGAGTGGTACCACCGGTCGTTCGGGATAACGGGTTTGATTGTCGTTATGGACTTCGCCGAGCCCCCGCCGCCCGCGTTCCTGTTCGACCTGGACGGGACGCTCATCGACAGCGTGTACCAGCACGTCATCGCCTGGCGCGCGGCGCTGTCCGAGATCGGGATCGACCTGTCGGTCTGGCGGATCCACCGGCGGATCGGGATGAGCGGCGGGCTGTTCGTGTCCGCGCTGCTGCGGGAGACGGGGCGGTCGCTGTCCCGGGCCGACATCGACCTGCTCCAGCAGGCGCACGCGGCGCAGTACCGGGCGCAGGCCGGCGCCGTCACCCCGCTGCCCGGGGCGCGCGATCTGCTCGGCACCCTCACCGAGGCGGGCGTGCCGTGGGCCATCGCGACCAGCGGGTACGCGGCGACCGCGCGGCCCGCGCTCGCGCTGCTCGGGCTGCCCGACGACACCCCGATGGTGACGCGCGACATGGTGCGGCACGCCAAGCCCGACCCCGACCTGTTCCTGGCCGCGGCCGCCCTGCTCGGCGTGGACCCGAGGTCCGCGATGGTGGTCGGCGACAGCGTCTGGGACCTGCTCGCGGCGCGGCGCGCCGGGGCGCTCGGGGTGGGGCTGCTGTCGGGCGGGTACGGGCGGGAGGAACTCGAGCGCGCCGGGGCGTACCGGGTCTACGCGGACCCGGCCGAGATGCTCGCGCGCCTCGACGAGCTCGGCGTCAGGACCGGGCCGCACTGACGTTCGCGAGTACGCCACACGGGTCCCGCAGACCCCACAAATCCCCCTACACACTGTGACGAACTCTCATTGTGGCGTGTTCACAAGGTTTTCGCCTGCAGGTCGCATGGGTCTTGCTAGCAGCGGCACCTTCGCTCGCGAGTGGAGATTAAATAGATGGGTAAGCGGTCGGGGCGCCCGGATTGGGGGCGCCCTGGGTTAGTCGTGGAGGCGAATCGCAGTGCCCACCGTGCGTCGGGTCATCGTTGGCGTGCATGGGTCGCTAGGGAGCCTGCAGGCGCTGCGCTACGCGGCGGCCGAGGCCAGGCAGCGCGACGTGCCACTGCTGCCGGTCATCGCCTGGGTCCCGCCGGGCGGTGACCTCGCGGAGCGCCGGCACTCCTCGCCGTACCTGCGCAAGCTCTGGCGGGAGGCCGCCTGGGAGCGGCTCACTACGGCGTTTGACGACGGCCTCGGCGGGATGCCCGCCGACCTGCACGTCGAGCCGCACGTGGAACGCGGCCAGACCGGTGCCGTGCTGGTCGACGTGGCCAACCAGCCGGAAGACCTGCTCATCATCGGGACCGGCCGCCGGCGCTTCCTCGCCCGGCTATTCCGGAGTTCGGTGACGCGGTACTGCCTGGCGAACGCGAAGTGCCCGGTGCTCGCCGTCCCGCCCTCGGCGCTGATGGACGAGATGAGCCGCGGGTTGCGCTCCTGGCAGTTGCGCCGGCACGCGCTCATCCCGGACACCCCGGAGATCTAGCGTCCCGCGCCCCGCATGGGTTCCGTTAGGAACCCGGCTGCGGGCGCATGGGTCCTGCAAGGGCGCTTCTAATGGTCGCTCCCAGACCGTTAACTAACGATGTGCTTCCGGGCTGAGACGTGCCCGGCATCGCTATGACCAGCGGCTCGTCACTAGGAGTTACCGTGTGGGACCTGTTCTACGTCGGCCTGACGATCGTCGTCTTCGCCGTGCTGCTCCTCATCGTGAAGGGGGTCGAGAGCTTTGAGCGCTGAGAACTGGATCGGCCTGATCGGTGGCGTCCTGCTGACGATCTACCTGTTCGTGGCCCTGGTCCTCCCCGAGAGGTTCTGATGAATGACACGGTCGCGGGCTGGCTACAGTTCCTGCTGCTCGTCGTCGCCCTCGCGGCGTGCTACGTACCGCTCGGCAACTACATCGCGCGCATCTTCACCGACAAGAAACACTGGCGGGTCGAGCGCGGCATCTACAAGCTGACCGGGATCGACCCGGACGCGGACATGCGCTGGAGTGTCTACGTGCGCTCCATCCTGGCGTTCTCGCTGGTCAGCGTGCTGTTCGTATACCTGATCGAGCGGACCCAGCACTGGCTGTTCTGGGCCGTCGGGATGACCAACGTCACGCCGGACACGGCGTGGAACACCGCGGTCTCGTTCACCACGAACACCAACTGGCAGAACTACGCCGGCGAAGCCACCATGGGCTACCTCACCCAGCAGTCCGCGCTCATGGTGCAGCAGTTCATGTCGGCCGCCGTCGGCCTGGCGGTCGCGATCGCGATGATCCGCGGCTTCACCCGGTCCCGGACCGACCGGCTCGGCAACTTCTGGGTGGACCTGACCCGCGGCACGATCCGCCTGCTGATACCACTGGCGGTCATCGGCTGCCTGGTCCTGGTGGCCGGCGGGGCAATCGAGAACCTGGCCAACTACCACACGATCACCACGCTGTCCGGCGCCCACCAGACCATCGTGGGCGGCACGGTGGCGTCGCAGGAATCCATCAAGGACCTGGGCAACAACGGGGGCGGCTGGTTCAACACCAACGCGGCCCACCCGTTCGAGAACCCCAACCCGTTCACGAACGTCTTCATCATCTTCATGCTGCTGCTGATCCCGTTCAGTACGCCGCGCGCGTTCGGCAAGATGGTCGGCGACAACCGGCAGGGCTACGCGCTGGTCGCGGTCATGGTCATCATCTGGGCGTGCGCGGTCGGCGGGGTTACCTTCTTCGAGTCCCACCTGGGCACCGCCGGAGTCGCGCCCCAGCTCGCGCACGGCGCGTACGAGGGCGTGGAGACCAGGTTCGGCCCGCACGCCTGCTCGCTGTTCGCCGTGTCCACCACGACGACCTCTACCGGCTCGGTGGACTGCTTCCACGACTCGCTGACACCGTTCGGCGGCGGCATCGTGCTGATGGATATCGCGCTCGGCGAGATCGCGCCGGGCGGGATCGGGGCCGGCATGTACGGCATCCTGGTCCTGGCCATGGTGACGGTGTTC
The DNA here is from genome assembly GCA_963795795.1 of uncultured Actinomycetes bacterium. Taxonomy (GTDB): domain Bacteria; phylum Actinomycetota; class Actinomycetes; order Streptosporangiales; family Streptosporangiaceae; genus Palsa-504. The sequence goes on from CAWCJS010000034.1 coordinate 307,199, forward strand.
GTGGCCGGGCTGATGGTCGGCCGGACGCCGGAGTACATCGGCAAGAAGATCCGGCCCACCGAGATGAAGTACGCGGCGCTGTACTTCCTGACCCTGCCGGTAGTGATCCTGACCATGGCGGCGATCGCGATCGGCACGCACTGGGGGCAGAGCGGGATCTTCAACCCCGGGCCGCACGGGCTGACCGAGATCGTGTACGCGTACGCCTCCCAGGCCAACAACAACGGGTCGGCCTTCGCCGGCCTGGGCACCGGGGCTACGTTCTACCAGATCACCGGCGGCATCACGATGCTGCTCGGCCGGTTCGCGCCGGAGATCTTCGCCCTGGGCCTGGCCGGGTCACTGGCCAGACAGGCGCCCACGCCGGCCAGCGCCGGGACGCTGGATACCAGGACACCGCTGTTCGTCGGCATGCTCGTCGGCGTCATCCTCATCCTCGTCGGCCTGACCTACTTCCCCGCGCTCGCGCTGGGCCCGTTCGCAGAAGGACTGCACTGAGATGTCTGTGACAACTGAGAGCCCGGGTACTCCCGCGCCGGCCGCCCGCCAGGAGGCCCGGGTTGAGCGCAAGGTCGGCGGCGGCCTGCTCGACCCGAAGATGCTGTGGAGGTCGACCCCGGACGCGTTCAAGAAGCTGGACCCCCGGGTCCAGGTCAAGAACCCGGTCATGTTCGTGGTCGAGGTCGGCGCCCTGCTCTGCATGTACACGGCGATCCGCTCGCCGTCGGCGTTCAACTGGACCATCGTGGTCTGGCTGTGGCTGACCGTGGTGTTCGCCAACCTGGCCGAAGCGGTGGCCGAGGGGCGCGGCAAGGCTCAGGCGGAGACGTTGCGGCGCGCCAAGCGCGAGACGATGGCGCGGCGCCTGGTCGGCTGGAAGCCCGGGGCCGACCCTTCCTCGCTGCGCGAGGAGTCCGTGCCCGGAACGGGCCTGACCCTCGGCGACTACGTGGTGGTCGAGGCCGGCCAGGTCATCCCCGGTGACGGGGACGTGGTCGAGGGCGTCGCGTCGGTAGACGAGTCGGCCATCACCGGCGAGTCCGCGCCGGTCATCCGCGAGTCCGGCGGCGACAGGTCCGCGGTGACCGGCGGCACCACCGTGCTGTCCGACCGGATCGTGGTCAAGATCACCTCCAAGCCGGGCGAGACGTTCATCGACCGGATGATCGCCCTGGTCGAGGGGGCCAAGCGGCAGAAGACGCCGAACGAGATCGCGCTGAACATCCTGCTCGCCGCGCTGACCATCATCTTCATGCTCGCGGTGATCTCGCTGCAGCCGATGGCGTTCTACGCCAAGGCGCCGCAGTCGCTGGTGATCCTGGTCGCGCTGCTGGTGGCGCTGATACCGACCACGATCGGGGCGCTGCTGTCCGCGATCGGCATCGCCGGCATGGACCGGCTGGTGCAGCGCAACGTGCTGGCCATGTCCGGCCGCGCGGTCGAGGCGGCCGGCGACGTGAACACGCTGCTGCTGGACAAGACCGGCACGATCACCATCGGGAACCGGCAGGCCACCGAGTTCCTCCCGGTGGGCGGGGCCACCGCGGCCGAGCTGGCCGACGCGGCCCAGCTGTCCTCGATGGCGGACTACACCCCGGAGGGCCGGTCCATCGCGGTGCTGGCCAAGAACGAGTACGGGCTGCGCGAGCGGCCCGAAGGCGAGCTGGCGGGTGCCGAGTTCGTCGAGTTCAGCGCGCAGACCAGGATGAGCGGCGTCAACCTGGCGGACGGACGCGCCGGCCGGGGGCGGGAGATCCGCAAGGGCGCCGCCGCGTCGGTGGCGCAGTGGATCCGCGATGGCGGCGGAACCGTGCCCGCTGACCTCGGTTCGCTGGTGGACGGGATCTCGGCGGCCGGCGGCACCCCGCTGGTGGTGGCCGAGAAGCCTGCCAGCGGGCCGGCCCGGGCGCTGGGCGTGATCCACCTCAAGGACATCGTCAAGGAGGGCATCGCCGAGCGGTTCGCCGAGATGCGCAAGATGGGCATCCGCACCGTCATGATCACCGGCGACAACCCGCTGACGGCCAGGGCCATCGCGGACGAGTCCGGGGTGGACGATTTCCTGGCCGAGGCGACGCCGGAAGACAAGATGGCGCTGATCCGCAAGGAGCAGGAGGGCGGCAAGCTGGTCGCGATGACCGGGGACGGCACCAACGACGCCCCCGCGCTCGCGCAGGCCGACGTCGGCGTGGCCATGAACACCGGCACCTCGGCCGCCAAGGAGGCCGGGAACATGGTGGACCTGGACTCCAACCCGACCAAGCTCATCGAGATCGTGGAGATCGGCAAGCAGCTGCTCATCACCCGGGGCGCGCTGACCACCTTCTCGATCACCAACGACGTGGCCAAGTACTTCGCGATCATCCCGGCCATGTTCTCCTCCGTGATCCCGGACCTGGGCAAGCTCAACATCCTGCACCTGTACAGCCCGAAGTCGGCGATCACCTCGGCGATCATCTTCAACGCCCTGATCATCGTGGCGCTGATCCCGCTGGCGCTGCGCGGCGTGCGCTACAAGCCGGCCTCGGCGTCGTCGATGCTGCGCAGGAACCTGTGGATCTACGGCGTCGGCGGGCTGATCATCCCGTTCATCGGCATCTGGGCCATCGACCTGATCGTCCAGCTCATCCCCGGATTTGGTAAGTGAGTCGGCATGAACCGCCTTCCCGTCATCGTCAGGCAGCACCTCGCGGGGTTCCGCATCCTGCTGGTGTTCACCGTGATCTGCGGGTTCGTCTATCCCCTGGTCATGCTGGGCATCTCCCAGGTGGCCTTCCACAGGCAGGCCAACGGCTCGCTGGTGAGCTACAACGGCCGCGTGGTGGGGTCGGGCCTGCTGTGCCAGGAGTTCGTGGACGCCAAGGGCAACCCGCTGCCGAAGTACTTCCAGCCGCGGCCTTCGTTCGCGATCGTCAGCGGGGCGAAGAACGACTACGGCTGCGACCCGCTGTACTCCTCGGCGAGCAACTACGGGCCGACCAACCCGACCCAGATCCAGCTGATCCAGCAGCGGGCGAAGCAGATCTCCGCGTTCGACCACGTGCCGATCTCGCAGATACCGTCGGACGCGCTGACCGCGTCGGCCTCGGGCCTTGACCCGGACATCTCGCCCGCGAACGCGTACATGCAGGTCGCCCGGGTGGCCGCGGCCAGGCACCTGCCAGTGGCCGAGGTCCGCAACCTGGTGACCGCCAACATCACGGGCCGGACGCTCGGCTTCCTCGGCGAGCCGTCGGTCAACGTGCTCACCCTGAACATCCTGCTCGACGAGCTGTCGGCCAAGTCCGGCTGAGCTTGGCTGATGGCGGAGCTGGGAGATTCCCGGCCGGAACCCGATGGGACGCCCGCGGTCCCGGGTTCCGGCCGGGGCCTGCCCAACAACCCGGCGGCGATCCTGCTCGTCGAGGACCAGCCCGAGCTGGTCCGGGCGTTGCGCATCAACCTGCGCGCCAGGCAGTACGAGGTGATCACGGCGCGGACCGGGCGGGAGGCGCTGGCGCTGGCCGCGAGCCATCCGCCTGACGCGATCATCCTCGACCTAGGGCTGCCCGACATCGACGGCACCGAGGTGATCGTCGAGCTGCGCCGGTGGTGCAAGGCCCCGATCATCGTGCTGTCCGGCCGGACCAGTCCCGGCGACAAGATCGGCGCCCTGGACGTCGGCGCCGACGACTACGTGACCAAGCCGTTCGCCATGGCCGAGCTCCTGGCCAGGCTGCGCGCCGCCCTGCGGCGCGACGAAGGCGACCTCGGGCGCGAGCAGCCGCACCCGGCCAGGATCGGCGCGTGGCTGGTCGACCTGGCGGCGCACCAGGTGACCCGCGCCTCCGGTCAGGGCGGGTCGGGGCGGCGGGCGCCCCCGGTCCGGGCGGTGAGGGCGAGGCGACGGACGGGACGCTCCGGCTGACGCCGACCGAATGGCGGATCCTGGAAATCCTGCTGCTCCGTCCGGGACAGCTCGTCGGGTCGGCGCAGCTCCTGACCGCGGTCTGGGGCCCGGGGTTCCAGCAGCGCACCAACTACCTCCGCTTTCACATGGCCCGGCTGCGCCGCAAGCTGGAGGACAACCCGGCCCGGCCCCGCCACCTGCTCACCGAACCCGGCATGGGGTACAGGTACCAGCCCTGAGTGCGGGTCCCGCCGCCCGGCGCTCCGCCGACCTCGCGCACCACGCTACGCAGCCCGAGGGAAATGCCGCACAATGTGAAGCGCAGGACTAGCCCCGGGGGGACCGGATGAAGGCACTGGCTGCGGACGACCCGCAGGTGATCGGTGAGTACCGGTTGCGGGCGCTGCTCGGTGCGGGTGGCATGGGCCGGGTTTACCTCGGGCTGTCACCGGGCGGCCGGGCGGTCGCCATCAAGGTCGTCAACCCCGACCTGGCCTCCGACCCCGAGTTTCTCCACCGGTTCCAGCAAGAGGTGGCGGCGGCCCGCGCGGTCAGCGGGATCTACACCGCGCCGGTCGTGGCCAGCGGGCTGGACGAGCGGCCGCCGTGGCTGGCTACGGCGTTCGTGCCGGGGCCCTCGCTGGACCAGGTCGTCGCCGAGCACGGGCCGCTGCCGGAGGCCGCCGTGTGGCCGCTGCTGGCCGGGCTGGTCGAGGCGCTGCAGGCGATCCATGCCTGCGGGGTGGTCCACCGCGACCTTAAGCCCGCCAACGTGCTGCTCGCCACGGACGGGCCACGGGTAATCGACTTCGGGATCTCCCGGGCCGCGGGCAGGACCGCGCTGACGGCGGCCGGAATGGTGTTCGGCACCGTCGGCTACATGTCACCCGAGCAGGCCGAGGGCACGCCGGCCGGGCCCGCGAGCGACGTGTTCGCGCTGGGATGCGTGATCGCGTACGCGGCCACGGGTGCCGGGCCCTTCGGGACGGGCACCGCAGCAGCCGTCCTGTACCGGGTCGTGCATGCCGAGGCGATCCTGGACGGAGTACCCCCCCGGCTGCGGGACGTGATCTCCGCGTGCCTGGCCAAGGACCCCGCCGCACGTCCGGGGCTGCGGGCGCTTTCGGCCGCGATCGCCGACGGCGCGGACACGGCCGGGCCATCGGCGGTCGCGTTCTGGCCCCCGTCGGTCGCCGCCCTGATCGGCGCCTACCAGGCCGATCTTGAGCAGCGGACACGAACGGCCCCCCCAACCGGGCTGGGGCAGCAGACGCTAACGGCTGGCCGGTCCGGGCTGTCCCCGGAGCCTTCCCGGTCCGCGCCCGTCTACCCGCCCGCCATGCCGTCCGACCCGGGCAGGGGCGACGTCGGAGTACGGGTCGATCCCGGTCCGGGCGGACAGGGATACGCTGCACCACAGGGCTACCTAGGCACCCAGGATTATCCCCAGCCTCAGGGCTACGGCAGCGCCCAGGTCCCGCAAGCGCCGGGCGCCCCGCCGGCGGGGTATCTTGCGGCCAGCGGCGGGCCCGCCGGGCCGGCGAGCTACCCGCAGCCGTACCAGCTGGGATCGACAGGGGCGGTGTACCGGCTGCCTCCCAGCATGACCACCGCGGTCAGCCTGATGTACGCCGGGGCGGCCTACTCGGTGGTTTACGTCTTGGCCGTCGTCCTCGGCTTCACTACCGTTATTAATCAGCGTCTCGCGGGCGACGGACAGGTCAACCAGGCTGGTTTGGTCGTGGCGGCGATCGTGCTGGCTATCATCGAGGCCGCGGTCTGGCTTTGGATCGCCCGGGCCTGCAAGAACAAGAGGAACTGGGCCCGGGTCACCGGCACCGTGCTGTTCGGCCTGCACACTCTGGGCACGTTCGGCGTGGTCGCCAACTCGCGCGCGGGCCTAGGCCCGACCAAGGTGGTGGCCGTCATCGGGTGGCTCATCGCCTCCGGTGCGGTGGTGTTCCTGTGGCGGCGCTCGTCCAGCGCGTTCTTCGCGGCCACCGCCCCCGGCCGTCCCTGAGCCCAGGTCCCGGCCCCTTTGGTCAGCGGACGCGCTGCTTCCGGCTTATCGGCGGTACGAGCCCCGCCGGATATGCCGCAAAATGTGAAGCGCAGGACTATCCCGGGGAGCTGAGATGAAGGCACTGGCCGCGGATGACCCGCGAGTGATAGGCGAGTACCGGCTGCAATCCATGCTGGGCCAGGGCGGCATGGGCCGGGTCTACCTCGGGCTCTCCCCCGCGGGCCGGGCGGTGGCCATCAAGGTCGTCCACCCCGACCTGGCCCGGGACGCCGAGTTCCTGCGCCGCTTCCAGCAGGAGGTCGCCGCGGCCCGGGCGGTCAGCGGGATCTACACCGCGCCGGTCGTGGCCAGCGGGCTCGACGAGATCCCGCCCTGGCTGGCCACCGCGTTCGTGCCGGGCCCCTCGCTGGACCAGGTGGTCACCGAGCACGGTCCGCTGCCCGAGCCGGCGCTGTGGCCGCTGCTGGCCGGGCTGGTCGAGGCGCTCCAGGCGATCCACGCCTGCGGGGTGGTACACCGCGACCTCAAGCCCGCCAACGTGCTGCTCGCCGCCGACGGGCCGCGAGTGATCGACTTCGGGATCTCCCGCGCCGCCGACGGGACCGCGCTGACGGCCGCCGGGGTGGTGTTCGGCACGCCTGGTTACATGTCGCCCGAACAGGCCGAGGGCACGCCGGCCGGGCCCGCGAGCGACATGTTCGCGCTCGGGTGCGTGATGGCCTACGCGGCGGGCGGCGCCGGACCGTTCGGCACCGGCACCGCGGCCGCGGTCCTGTACCGCGTCGTACACGCTGAGGCCGCCCTGAACGGGATGCCGCCGCGGCTGTCCGAGATCGTCTCCGGTTGCCTGGCCAAGGACCCGGCGGCCCGGCCGACGCCGCGCGCGCTGTCCGCCCTGCTCGCCGGACGCGACCCTGGGACGGGACCGTCCGCGGTCGCCTTCTGGCCCCGGTCGGTCGGCAGCCTGATCGGCGCCTACCAGGCCAGGCTCGAGCAGGAGACGGCCGGCCGGCCCGGCGACGGAACGGTCGTGCACCCGCCGACCACGCTGCCTCACCCGGGACCTGCCCCGGCCGCCGCCCAGGCGGCCGGCCGGTGCCGCGGGTCCGGTGTCCGGCTGGCCGTCGCAGCCGCCGCTGTACCCGGCGGGATCGCCCGCGTACTCGGGCGGGACGCAGCCCTACCCGCCGGGCTCGCCGGTTTACACCGGCCCCGCGGGCAGCCCGGGCTACCCGCAGCCCCAGGGGTACGCGCAGGGACCTGGTTACCCCGCACCGCAGGGGTACGGCGGCGGCGCCCAAGGGCCACCAGGGTACGGCGGAGCCCAGGGGCCGCAGGCCCCGCGCGGTTACGGACTCGGGCGGGCCTGACGGGCTACCCCCAGCCGTACCAGGCCGCGCCGCCCGTGCCGCTGACCCCGCCCCCGGCGCCCGCGCCGCCCAGCCTGATGAACGCGGTCCGGCTGATGTACACGGGGGCCGCCTTCACGGCGCTCGAGGCGTTCGGCGTCATCGTGGTCGCCGCCGCGCTGATCAAGAAGCACCCCGCCACGATCGCCACGTCGGGCCATACGACCACGCTCGGGGGCGTGGTGGCGATCACCATCTTCTTCAGCCTGATCGAGATCGGCCTCTGGCTCGGGATCGCGCAGGCCTGCCGGAACGGCAAGAACTGGGCCCGGATCACCGGGACGGTCCTGTTCGGCCTGCACACCCTGGGCTTCCTCGGCGTGATCACCAACGCGCACGCGGGCCTCGGCCTGACCAAGGTGCTGACCACCATCGGCTGGCTCATCGCCTGCGGCGCGACGGTATTCCTCTGGCAGCACCCGTCCGGCGAGTTCTTCAGGGCCAGGGCACTGCGCCGGTAAGCGCCGCGGCGATGACAATAGATGTGAAGGGCGCCAGGTATACGAAAGAGGGAACGGGCCGGACATGGCTGAACGCGGCGACCGGCTAGAGACCGGAGCGGACCGGGCCGGGGGTTCGCCGGGCCAGCCGGGACGCGGGCACCTGCGGATCTACCTCGGCTCCGCGGCCGGCGTGGGCAAGACCTACGCCATGCTCGGCGAGGGGCACCGCCGCGCCGAACGCGGCGCCGACGTCGTGGTGGCGTTCGCCGAGACGCACGGGCGACCCCATACCAAGGCGCTGCTCGACGGCCTGGAGCTCATCCCCCGCGCCCGGCTGGAGTACCGCGGAGCGAGCTTCGAGGAAATGGACTTGGACGCGGTGCTCGCCCGCCACCCGCAGATCGCGCTGGTCGACGAGTTCGCGCACACCAACGTGCCGGGTTCCCGCAACGAGAAGCGGTGGCAGGACGTCGAGGAGCTGCTCGACGCCGGCATCGACGTGATCTCCACGGTCAACGTCCAGCACCTGGAATCGCTCAACGACGTGGTCGAGAAGATCACCGGCGTTCCGCAGCGGGAGACCGTCCCCGACGCCATCGTGCGGGCGGCCGACCAGGTGGAGATGGTGGACATGACGCCCGAGGCGCTGCGCCGGCGGATGGCGCACGGGAACATCTACCCGCCGGAGAAGATCGACGCCGCGCTGACCAACTACTTCCGCAGCGGGAACCTCTCCGCCCTGCGCGAGCTGGCCCTGCTCTGGCTGGCGGACAAGGTCGACGAGGGGCTGCAGCGGTACCGCACCGAGCACAAGATCACCGGCGCGTGGGAGGCCAGGGAACGCGTGGTGGTCGCGCTGACCGGCGGCCCGGAAGGCAAGACGCTGATCAGGCGGGCGGCGAGGATCGCCGCCCGCTCGGCCGGCGGTGACCTGCTAGCGGTGCACGTCACCAAGTCCGACGGCCTGACCGGCGCCGATCCGGCCGCGCTGGCCGCCCAGCGGCGGCTGGTCGAATCGGTGGGCGGCACGTATCACCAGGTGGTCGGCGACGACATCCCCGAGGCCCTGCTCACCTTCGCCCGCGCGGAGAACGCGACCCAGCTCGTCCTCGGCGCGAGCCGGCGGTCGTGGCTGACCGCCATGCTCACCGGGCCCGGCATCGGGTCCAGGACCATCCGCGGCTCCGGCGACATCGACGTGCACATCGTGACCCACGGGGAGATGGGCCGGGGCCGCGGCCTGCCGCGCGCCCGCGGCGCGATCACGCTGCGCCGGCAGATCGCCGGATACGTGCTGGCCGCGGCGCTGGCCCCGGCGCTGACCGCGACGCTGGCGCACTTTCCGCACCGGTATCAACCTGACCAGCGACGTGCTGATGTTCCTGGTCGCGGTGATCGTGGTCGCCCTGGTCGGCGGGTTCATCCCCGGGGTACTGGCCGCCATGGTCGGCTCGCTGCTGCTCAACTACTACTTCACCCCGCCCATCCACCTATGGACGATCGCGCAGGCGAACAACGCCCTCGCGCTCGGCGTGTTCGTCGCCGTAGCACTACTCGTCGCCTGGGTGGTCGACATCGCGGCCCGGCGCACCACGCAGGCCGCGCGGGCCAACGCGGAATCGGAGCTGCTGGCCACCACGGCCGGCAACGTCCTGCGCGGCCAGCAGGGGCTCAGCGCGCTGCTTGACCGGATCAGCGAAGCGTTCGGCATGGACTCCGTGACGCTGCTCGAGTGCGCGGCCCCCGACGGCAGCCAGTCCGCGGGCGCCTCGGCCGAGCGCCTGCGGGGCATGCCGGGCAGCTGGCATGTGGTCGCCAGCACCGGCACGAGCCCCGTCACCCGGCCGGACGAAGCCGACGTCGAGGTGCCGGTAACCGACCGCCTGCTGCTCGCCTTGCGCGGCAGGCCGCTGCCCGCATCGGACCGCCGCGTGCTCGGCGCGTTCGCGGCCTACGCGGCCGTGGCCCTCGAGCAGTCGCGGCTGGCCGCCGAGGCCCAGGCGGCCAGGCCGATCGCGGCCGCCGACCGGATGCGGACCGCGCTCCTGGCGGCCGTCAGCCACGATCTGCGCACGCCGCTGGCGTCCGCCAAGGCCGCCGTGACCAGCCTGCGGTCCAGGGACGTGGACTGGGCGGCCGAAGACCACGACGAGCTGCTGGCCACGGCGGACGAGTCGCTCGACCGGCTCACCCACCTGGTGGACAACCTGCTGGACATGAGCAGGCTGCAGGCCGGCGCGCTGTCCCTGTTCCCTCGCCCGGCCGGCCTCGACGAGATCGTGTCCCGCGCGCTGGACAACCTGGACCCGGCCGCGCAGGGCATCACGGTCGACATACCGGAGTCCCTGCCCGAGATCAACGTCGACCCGGCGATACTCGAGCGCGTGATCGTGAACCTGACCGAGAACGCGCTGCGGTACTCGCCGCCGGGCCACCCGCCGCTGCTGACCGCTAGCGCGCTCGGGGACCGGGTCGAGCTGCGCGTGGTCGACCGCGGCCCGGGCATCCCCGAAAAGGACAGGGACCGGATGTTCGTGCCGTTCCAGCGGCTCGGCGACACGGACAACACGACCGGCGTCGGGCTCGGCCTGGCCCTGTCGCGGGGCCTGACCGAGGCGATGGGCGGGACCCTCACCGCCGAGGACACCCCCGGCGGCGGGCTGACTATGACCGTGTCGGTCCCGGCGGTGCCACAGCAGGACGTCGGGTACGAGCCCGGGCACCGGGAGCGCGAGGCCGCGGGCGGCACCGGGTCGTGACGAGGGTCCTGGTCGTCGACGATGAGCCGCAGATCCTGCGGGCGCTGCGGATCAACCTGCGCGTGCGGGAGTACGAGGTGCACGTCGCGGCGACCGGCGCCGAGGCGCTCCAGATGGCCAGCAGGTACCCGCCCGACCTGGTGATCCTCGACCTCGGCCTGCCGGACCTGGACGGCGTCGAGGTCATCCAGGGTCTGCGCGGGTGGACCAAGGCGCCGATCATCGTGCTGTCGGGGCGAGCCGACAGCACGGACAAGGTGGAGGCGCTGGACGCGGGGGCCGACGACTACATCACCAAGCCGTTCGGGGTGGAGGAGCTGCTCGCCCGCATGCGCGCCGCCGTCAGGCGGACCGGTTCGGCGGAGGACCTGCCCAAGATCAAGCTCGGCCCGCTGGTCGTGGACCTGGCCGCCAAGCGGGTCACCCGGCAGGCCGCGGTGCCGACCGGGCCGGGCCCGACCGGGACGGGCCAGACCGGGACGGGCGCCGAAGGGCTCACGGCCCATCCGGATGACATCAGGCTCACCCCGACCGAATGGCACCTGCTGGAGTTCCTGCTGCGCAACCCGGGCAAGCTGCTCAGCCGTAACCAGCTGCTGACCGAGGTCTGGGGACCCGGCTACGCCGACGCCACGGGCAACCTGCGGCTGTACATGGCCCAGCTGCGCCGCAAGCTGGAACCCGACCCCGCCCGGCCCCGCTGGCTGATCACCGAGCCCGGTATGGGCTACCGCTACCAGCCGAGCCACGACGAGGACCCGGACGGCCCCGCATCGCCCGCCGCACCCGGCGAACCTCCAGGGCCAGGCTGACGTCGGCTACCAGGGAAACGGCTGCCCGTCACGGGTCAAGGTCCCGGTGGGACCGCCGTTCGGGATAGTTACCGCCCAGATCACGCTGGCCGCCGCCTGGGTGATCGAACGCCCGCCCGGGCGGGCATCGCTGGCAGGCCAGCCGGGGCAGACCGCGTTGACCAGGATGCCGTCCCTGGCCAGTTCGCCGGCGAGCAGGCGGGTCATGCGCGTTGAGGCTGGCCTTGGACACCGCGTAGGCGGGCGATCCGCCGGTCATCCCGGCGATCGAGCCTGCCTCGCTGCTCACGTTGACGATCCGCGGGCGCGAGCTGGAGCGCAGCATCGGCAGCAGCGCGTGAATCACCCGCCACGGGCCGAACAGGTTGACGTCGAGAGCCTCGGCCACCGTGCCGAGGTCGGCGTTGCTCGCCGTCACCCACCGGTCGTACATGGTCGACGCGTTGTTGACCAGGACGTCGGTCCGGCCGAACCGCTCCTTGACCCACTCGGCCATCGCGGCCACGCTGATCGAGTTGTCCACCTCGAGCTGGCATGCGAGGATCCGGGCGCTCTCCGGGTCGAGCTCCTTGGCCGCCAGCTCCCCCTTCCGCAGATCGCGGGAGCCGAGGACGACGGCGAACCCGAGCAGGGCCAGCTGGCGGCACACCTCGCGGCCTACCCCGCGGTTACCGCCAGTCACCACCGCCACCGGAAGGTCGGCGGACACGGGCATCACCGGCGCCGACCCGCCGCGACGTTTCTCATGGCAGTCATCTTGCCACCAGCCGGACACCGTCCTGCCCCTGGTTCACGCAATTCGCCATGTAACGGTCATGGCATGGTGGCGGGCGGCGGGGCGGCCACCGAGGCCGCTGCGGCTGGGGCGTCGCCGGGGGCGAGCTGATCCAGCCGGTACCTGAGCCGACAGAGCACCACGTTGGCCGTGCCCCGCCTGATCGCCCGGTCCAGGATCACGCCGCGCTGGTTGAACAGCAGGGCGTACCAGAAGCTCCTGGGCTGCACCTCGGGGATCAGCACCACCAGCCGGTGGTAGCTGTCCTCGGCCTCGATCTTGCTCAGGTACTTCACGATCGGCGGCGCGATGGACCGGTGCGAGCTGCGCAGCGTGATCAGCGGGACGTTCGGGTGCCATTCCTCCCACCGGTCGCGGAACGACACGTCGGCCGCCTCCGCCTCCGGATCGGTGAAGCAGACGGTCACCGCGACCACCTCATCGCCCAGGGAGAGCGCGGTGGACAGGCCCGCCGCAGTGAGCCGCGACACCCCAGAGACCGGCACCACGACCAGCGACTTCTGCTTCGACGGAGGCTTGGGAGTCTGGCCGAGCCCCAGCAGCGCGCCGATCCGGCCGTAGGTGCGGTGGATCCGCCCGAACATCAGGACCAGGCCCGGGATGACCAGCACGATCAGCCACGCGCCCTCGGTGAACTTGCTGACCAGCTCGATGATCGTGGTCGCTGTGGTCAGGACGGCACCGACGCCGTTGATGACGGCCCGCATCACCCAGCCGCGGGACCGCTCTGTCCGCCAGTGCTTGACCATGCCGACCTGGGACAGCGTGAACCCGATGAACACCCCGACGGCGAACAGGGGGACCAGCGCCTGCGTGTTGCCGTTGGCCGCGACCAGCAGGGCGGCGGCCAGAACGGCCAGCACGATTATCCCGTAGCGATAGACCTGCCGGTCCGCGCGCAGCCCGAACATGTGCGGCAGGAAGTTGTCCCTGGCCAGCAGGCTGGCGAGGACCGGCAGCCCGCCGAACGAGGTGTTGGCGGCCAGCGCGAGCAGCACCATGGTGATCAGCTGGATCGCGTAGAAGACGACGTTGTGGCCGAGCGACGCCTCGGTGAGCTGGGCGAGCACCGTGATGCCGGTGTGCGGCACCACGGAGAACCGGTGGATCAGGACCCCCAGGCCGATCAGCATCGCGCCGAGCAGGACGCCGAGCCAGACCTCGGTGTGCTGCGCGCGGCGCGCCCGCGGCGTGCGGAACTCCGGCACGGCGTTCGCGATCGCCTCCACCCCGGTCAGCGCCGAGCAGCCGGACGCGAACGACTTCAGGACCAGCAAGATCCCGACGGCCTCGGTGGACGCGCCGACGTGGTGGTCGAGCACGACCGCGGGGTGCGCGCGGAACAGGCCGCCGGCAATCACCGCGGCCATGGCCACGATGAACGCCAGCGTCGGGACGGTGAAGACCTTGGCGGACTCCGAGACGCCCCACAGGTTGAGCCCGGTGATCAGGGCCAGCGCGCCCAGGCACAGCCAGACCGTGGCGCCGAACAAGCGAAGGGAAACGCCGAGGTGAGGGCGGCGATGCCGGCCGAGACGCCGACGGCGGCGTTGAGCACGTAGTCGACGATCAGCGACGCGGCGGCCACCAGGCTGGCCTGGGTGCCCAGGTGCGCCTTGGACACCGCGTACGCGCCGCCGCCGCTGGGGAACGCCGCGATGACCTGGCGGTAGGACACCACCAGCGCGGCGAGCAGGACGATGATCGCGCCGGTCACCGGGAGCGAGTAGCGCAGCCCGGACGCCCCGGCCGCGACCAGCACGACCAGGATGGCCTCGGGGCCGTACGCGACCGAAGACAGCGCGTCGAGGGACAGCGCGGCCAGCCCCTGGACGGCGGTCAGCCTATGCCGTTCTTCCTCGTCCACGGCGGTGTCGGTCATTCGTTCAGGATGTCATCCGCACCCGGCCAGGGGCGGGACGCGCGTTCGCACGAGGAGTTACTGCCAGGTGACGATTAGGCCGTCTTTCTCGCCGAAGCGCTCCAGGTGCCGGCCGGTGACGTCCTTCACCCGGTCGAGCGTCTCGCCGTCGTCCGCGGCCGCGAGCATGACCAGGGCGCCGTCCTCCACGGACAGGGTGGTCGTCCCGCCGAACCCCCACGTCAGCACCGTGCCGGCCGACGACTCGTCCACCTCGATCTTGTTCCCGAAATGGCTGGCCAGCTGCTTGCGGTAGCGCTCGCCACGGTCCGTGGCGACGCGAGAGGTGGAGGTGACGGTCATGGCAGGATCAACGACCGCCCGCCCGACGATGTTCCGTCAGGGATTCCGTCAGGGTTACGTCAGGCCATGGTCACGATCAGGATGATCGCGACGATCACCACGGCCCCGACGACCAGCACGACGGGAGAGACGGGGAAGCGCCGCACGGCGGCTGACTCTTCCTCGCCGCGCTCGACGAAGGCCCGGAAGCCCGCGGTGTTCGAACTCGGATCACGGTCAAACTCCGACATGGCCACGACTTTAGCTGGTCAGCATGCCCCGATGTCCGGATTCAGCATGATCGGATCACCGCTGCGACACCCGCCGCCCGGCTCCCGGGTCCCGGTCCACCAGCCGCGAGAGCACGATCACGCTCCGGGTCCTGACCACGAACGGCTCGGCCCTGATGCGCTCCATCACGTCCTCGAAGTGCCGGACGTCGGCGGCCCTGATGTGCACGAGGGCGTCCGCCTCGCCGGTCACCGTGCACGCGTCGACGACCTCGGGGTAGCGCCGCACCGCGGCGCCGATCTCCTCAGGGAAAGTCCGCACGGCGCAGAACAACTCCACGTACGCCTCGGTCGTCCAGCCCATGGCCGCCGGGTCCACCCGGGCCGAGAAACCTGTGATCGCCCCCGCGGCGCGGAGCCGGTCGACCCGCCGTTTCACCGCCGGGGCCGACAGGCCGACCTCGTCACCGATGAGCGCGTAGCTGGCCCTGGCGTCCCTGATCAGCGCGGCGACGATGCGCGCGTCGATGTCATCCACGGTCCCCGACCACACGGGCACCCTATCGGGTGGCCCGGATCCGGGCATAGAACGAGGCTCGGCGTCCCGCTTTCGCCGAGCCTCAATAGGTGAGACGCGAAGATGGCCGCTTAGGTTGACGCGTTCACGCTAAACGTCGCGATTCGTTCCGGCTTTTCTGCCGGCCCGGATCCTTCGCGGGCCGGGCCGGGCCGCGGCATTCCGCTCCGGACGGGAATGACATACCGTGACGCCGTGAGGAGCGTGCCGCCGGCCAGGGCGCCGCGCAGGCTGCCGTCCTGGGCCGTAGCCGAGGGCCCGTTCGGCATCCGCCTCGTCGATCTGGTCATCACCCACCTCGTCATCCTGGCCATCGAGGTCAACGTCACCGTCGGCACCGGCCCCGGCGCCGTCCCGCTCACCCTCGGCGCCCACCTGCTCGGCGCGGCGCTGGCGGTGCCGATCCTGTTCCGGCACCGGTACCCGTTCCAGGTCATGCTGGCCACCGCGGTCCTGATCTTCTTCTACTACATCTTCGCCCGCCGAAACATCTCCCCCGCCCCGCTGTTCGCCGTGCCGTTCTACGACGCGGCGGTGGCCGGGTACCTGGTCTGGGGCGCCGCGATCGGCGTGGGCTTCATGGTGACCGGCCTGTTCGTGGTGGAGCTCAGCACCAGGGAGGGCCTGGCCCAGCTGGCCTCGGACTTCATACCCCAGATCGCGGTCCTCGCCCTGGGCCTGGCCCTGGGCGAGACGGTGCGCAGCCGCCGCGCGCTGGCCGCGGAGACCGCGACCCGGCTCCGGCTGGCCGAGGAGGAGCGCGCCGCCGAGGCGGGCCGCCTGGTCGCCGAGGAACGCCTGCGCATCGCGCGCGAAGTGCACGACACGGTGGCCCACAGCATGGCCACCATCACCGTGCAGGCCGGCTCGGCCCTGCACCTCCTGGCCGGCCACCCCATTAACCCCATTAGGCCGAACGCCGCCACCCCCGGCCCCCGCGTCCCCCCGGCTGGACCGGTGGCCGACGCGGACATGCTGCGCGCGGCGCTGACCGCGATCAGGGACACCAGCAAGGGGGCCCTGATCGACATGCGTTCGGTGCTAGGCCAGCTCAGGCAGTCCGACCCGGAGGATCCCGAGACCGGGCCCGCCGCCGCCCGGACGGGCCTGGACCGGCTGGGTGAGCTGCGCGACGCGGTGACGGCGGCCGGGGCCAAGGTTTCCGTGATCATCGAGGGTAAGCAGGCGCCGCTGCCCGCGCAGACCGACCACTCGGCGTACCGGATCCTGCAGGAGTCGCTGACCAACGTGCTGCGGCACGCGGGCCCCGGCGCCGCCGCCGACGTGTGCCTGCGCTACCAGCCGGGGGTCCTGGTCATCACCGTGACGGACGATGGTCGGGGGGGTTACGGGGGGGCGGAGAGCCCTCCCGTGATCGGGGGGTCCAGGGGGGTCGTCCCCCCGGACGGTAGCAGCGGCCACGGGATCGCCGGGATGCGCGAGCGGGCGGTCGCCGCAGGCGGTTCGCTCACCGCCGGGCCGCTGCCTGACGGTGGCTTCCAGGTCCGGGCCAGTCTGCCCACGTCGGCGTCCGTGCCCGTCCCCGCCACCCGGGGGGAAGCCTCGTGATCAGGGTCCTGCTCGCCGACGATCAGGTGCTGGTCCGCGCGGGGTTCCGGCTCCTGCTCGAGTCGGCGGGTGACATCGCGGTGGTCGGGGAGGCGGCGAACGGCGGGGTCGCGGTGGCGCTGGCCCGCGAGCACGCCCCGGACGTGGTGCTGATGGACGTGCACATGCCGGAGGTCGACGGGGTGACGGCGACCCGCCTGATCGCGGGCGACCCCCGGCTGGCGGGCACCAGGGTCGTCGTGCTGACCACCTTCGACGACGACCAGACCGTGTTCGCGGCGCTGCGAGCCGGCGCGAGCGGGTTCCTGGTCAAGGACGTCGAACCGGAGGAGCTCCTCCAGGCGGTCCGCGTCGTGGCCCGCGGCGACGCGCTCCTGTCCCCCGGCGTGACCCGGGCCGTCATCGCCGCGTTCACCGACGGCGGGAGGCCGCCAAGCCCCCGGGCCCCGCGCGCCGCCGACGCCGCTGCCCCTCCGCCGGGCCTGGCCGCGCTCACCGACCGCGAGCGTGAAGTCGTAGCGCTGGTCGCGACCGGCCTGTCCAACGACGAGATCGCCCGCCAGCTCGTGGTCAGCCCGCTCACCGCCAAGACGCACGTCAGCCGGGCCATGACCAAACTGAACGCCCGCGACCGGGCGCAACTGGTCGTCCTGGCCTACGAACACGGCCTCACCGCGTCCTAAGCTCCCGGCCCCGCGCTCCCGACGCCCCGATCACGCGGCGCCCGGTGCGAGCCACCCGCGCACCGTGTCCGCGTCGCCCCCAACCAGCTACCGCCAGACTCGCGGCTCACCCGTTTCCGCGTCGCGCCCACCCGCGTCCGCTCCCCCTACGCGGCGCCCGGTGCCTGCCACCCGCGCCCCACCGGGCAGCCTGCCGAGCACGGCACGGGTGTCCCCGGCCAGCCGCGCTCCCTGAGGAGCTGCGCCTGCAGCAAGGCGGTCTCGCAGGGGTGGCCATAGACGTCGCGCCAGCTGTAGCGGGCCGTGTAGATACCCCGCGTGCCGCTCTTGTTGTCGCGCCGGCTGTCGCGCCAGCGCTCCTCGTCCGGGTGCGCCAGCCGACCGTCGAGCTCGACGGCGAGCCGGTATTCCTCGTAGTAGACGTCCCGGTACACCACCTGACCGTCGATGACCACGCGCACCTGATGCCTAGAGCGCGGCAGGCCGTGGGCCCGCTCGACGTCGCGCACGTAGCGGTATTCCAGCGCGGAATGGATCCCGTGGCCGGCGGCCTCGAGCACATCATCGAGCTCGGCCCGCCAGCGCATCTTCTTTCGCTGGCTCAGGGCGTCGCGGAGCTTGGCCTCCGTGGTCAGACGCCTGCCGCAGGCGCGGGTCAGCCACCCGCAGGCGTCGTCGAACGTCCGGGAGAGCTGAATCAGGTCGAGGACCGTCTCCTCGACCGTCGTCCGGGGCGGCTCGCGATTCGGCTGCCTGGCCTCGCCGACGCGCCCGGAAATGCGGATCGCCATACCCGGGGTCCTGACCCGTCTCGTCGACGGAACGGTCACGTAGATGGTCTCGGCCGGGGACTCGATGAGTCCATGAAGCTCGGCCGCGGTCTGATGGCTGAGCACCGCGCCGTCGCCCGCCCGCAGCACCGCCGCCCACAGCCAGGCGGCACGGGGCGGCGGCCCGCTGAACAGCGCGTATACGCCTCGGTAGAGCATGCTGCCAACGCCGACGCTCCAGGCGCGTAGCGATCAACTGGGAGGTTAAACCGGCGTCAAGAAGTTGCCGCCGGGAAAGCGTGCCCGCTTGCCAGTGGGCGGTCTCGGCCACGGCGTGCGGGAATGTCGTAATTCATGCCCGGCATTGTGCGTCGCACGGCGACATTCCCATGATCACGAACGATTGTTAGTCCCGGCAGAGCTAAAAACTCTTCGCGATCACGCTGGACGCGACGGGGAGCGCGTACTCCGGGGGGAGTATGCGGCGGGAGTAGCCGGGATGGGCAAGTGTCTTCGCTCGGAGGACGCGTTACGGGGGCCTGGGGACGAGCCTTGGGGGTGTCATTACTCCTCTGGCTCGTGGAGGCTGGGATGGGAACGAAAACGGGGGTGCTGGGGGCAGCTCGGGAACGCTTGTTACCGGCATCGGTGGGTGACGGTGCTCGTGTGGGTTGCTGGGGTGGCCTGTCTGATCGGGCTGTGGACGCGGTTCGGGGCGGCGGCGCAGAACGACTTCACGGGGAACGACCCCGGACAGACGCTTCTCAATGAGCACTTCGCCCCGCAGTCGGGGGACACGCTCACGCTGGCTATCCGGTCGGATGCGGGGATCACGTCGGCGGCGGTGCGGGCCCGGGTCGCCTCGGCCCTGGTGCCGTTCCGGCAGGCGGCGGGGGTCACCGGGGTGACCGATCCGTACACGGTGCCGGGGCACGTGTCGGCGGACGGGCACATCGCGTACGCCACCGTGCAGTTCGACGTGCCGGGCTCGAGCATCTCCAACACTGAGGCCCTGGCGCTGATGCACGACGCCACCGCGGCCAGCGGGGGCGGCGTCACGTTCAGCCTGGGCGGGGACGTGGTGGACCAGGCCGAGACGCCGTACGGCGGGCCCTCCAACGGCGTCGGGGTGGGGGCGGCCGCGATCGTCTTGCTTATCGCGTTCGGCTCGCTGCTGGCGATGGGGTTGCCGCTCGCCACCGCGCTGATGGGCATCGGCTCCGGGCTGGCCCTGATCGCCCTGCTGGGGCACGTCTTCCCGGCCCCCTCGTTCTCCGCGATCGTGGCCGCCCTGATCGGCCTGGGCGTGGGCGTGGACTACGCGCTGTTCATCGTGACGAGGTTCCGGAGCGAACTGCAAGCCGGGGCGCAGCCGCAGGACGCCGTGGTCAAGGCGATGCGCACCGCGGGGCGGGCCGTGCTCACCGCGGGCACGACCGTGGTGATCGGCATGCTCGGGCTGCTCGTGCTGCGGCAGCCGCTGCTGAACGGGGTGTCCATCGCGGCGGCCGCCACGGTCGCGATGACCGTCCTGGCCGCGCTCACGCTGCTGCCCGCGCTGCTCTCCTTCACCGGCACCCGGCTGGCCCGCGCCTCGCGGCTGAACACCTTCCTCGGGGACCGGGTGTTCGGGCGGGGGCGGGGGCGGGGGCGGGGACCAGGGCTTTCGGGCGCGGGCGACCGGGGTGGCCGGGAGCGACAAGGCGACCGCGGTGGCCGGGAGCGACAAGGCGACCGGGGTGGCCGGGAGCGCCGGGACGGCGCGGCCGGCCGCGCACCCCGCGGAGCGGTGGGCCGCTGTGGTGCAGCGGCGCCCGGTGCTGGCCGTCGCGTTGTCCGCAGCGTTCATCCTGCTGCTGGCCGCGCCCGCGCTGGCCATGAAGCTGTCCTTCCCCGATGAGTCCGCGCAGGCCCGGGGGACGATGGGATACGCCAGCTACGCGGCCATGGCGCAGGGGTTCGGGCCCGGGTTCGACGCGCCGCTGATCGTCGCGGCGAAGGTCACGCCCGCCGACGGGCCCGAACTCGCCTCGCTGCGCGGCGCGATCGCGGCCACGCCGGGGATCGCGGGTGTGACGGCGCCGGTCATCAGCCGGGACGGGCAGGCGGCCATGCTCATCGCCTTCCCGACCACGGGCGAGCAGGACCCGGCCACTAACGCGCTGGTGAACAGGATCAAGGACACCGTGCTCCCGCGGTCCGGGCTGACGGCGTATCTGACCGGACCGAACGCGTCCAACGTGAGCTTCACCAACCTGATGGGCGAACGGCTGCCGTGGCTGATCGCCGTGGTCGTCGGGCTGTCCATGCTGCTGCTCCTGGTGGTGTTCCGCTCGGTGGTCATCGCGGTCAAGGCGGCCCTGATGAACCTGCTGTCGGTCTGCGCGGCCTACGGGGTGCTGACCGCGGTGACGCAGTGGGGCTGGCTCGGGCACGTGTTCGGCTTCCCCGAGAAGATGCCCGTCACGACTTGGGTCCCGATCTTCCTGTTCGTGATCCTGTTCGGCCTGTCCATGGACTACGAGGTCTTCCTGCTGTCGAAGATCCGCGAGGAATACGACCGGCTCGGCGACAACGGGCTGGCCGTCGGGCGCGGGCTGGCCGCCACCGCGCGGGTCATCTCGGCCGCCGCGGCGATCATGGTGGTCGTATTCTTGTCCTTCGACCTGACCCCGGACGTCTCGGTCAAGCAGATCGGGCTCGGGCTCGCGGCCGCCGTCCTGGTCGACGCGACCGTGGTGCGGCTGGTCCTGGTCCCGGCCGTGATGGAACTGCTCGGGCGGGCCAACTGGTGGCTGCCTTCCTGGCTGGACCGGCTGCTGCCCGCGGTCAGGAGCGAAGCTCTCGGCGGGGACGAGCCCCCGGCCGGCCAGCCGTCTGGAGATCCGGTCGCGGCCCGCTGAGGGAACGGGCCTGCCCCGCACGTGTATCGTGCGGGGCAGGCCATCGAGGCGGGAGGAGCGACATGGCGGGCGAGCCTGACGATTCTGAAGAGATGGTGCGCGGGATGTTCGGGCCTGACGTCACGTTCCTCGGGGTGCCGCGGGCCGAACTCGGCTCGCTGTCCGGGCTCGACGTGGTGTTCCTCGGCGCGCCCTTCGACAGCGGCACCTCGCACCGGCCGGGCGCCAGGTTCGGCCCCCAGGCGATCCGGATGACCGACTACCTGCCGCACGACGCGTCCAGGCCGCACCTCGCGCTCGGCGTGGACCCGCTGGTGGAGTTGCGCTGCGCCGACGCCGGGGACGTCGTGATGCCGCCGGTCGACACGAACGAGGGGCTGCGCAGGCTGGAGATGGCCGTCCTCGCCGTGGCCTCGGCCGGGGCCATCCCGGTGATCCTGGGCGGCGACCACACGATCACGCTGCCAGACGCCACCGGGGTGGCCCGGCACGTCGGCTGGGGGCGGGTGTCGCTCATCCACTTCGACGCCCACGCCGACACCGGGGACAGTCAGTTCGGGTCGCTCGTCGGGCACGGCACGCCTATGCGCAGGCTGATCGAGTCCGGCGCGGTGCGCGGTGACCGGTTCCTGCAGATCGGGCTGCGCGGCTACTGGCCGGAGCCGCCGACGCTGGCCTGGATGGCCGAGCAGCGGATGCGCTCGTTCGAGATGAGCGAGATCGTCACCCGCGGGCTGGACGACTGCCTGACCGAGGCGTTCGCCATCGCCGTCGACGAGTGTGACGGCGTGTTCCTGTCCGTCGACGTCGACGTGGTCGACCCCGGCATGGCGCCCGGCACGGGGACGCCGGAGCCGGGCGGGCTTACGGGCAGGCAGCTGCTCGACGCGGTACGGCGGATCGCCATGTCGGTCCCGCTGGCCGGGATCGACGTGGTGGAGGTCTCGCCCCCGTACGACCATGCCGAGGTGACCGCGTTCCTGGCCAACCGCGTGGTGCTCGAGGCGCTGTCCGGGATCGCGTGGCGGCGCAAACAACTAGCCGGGGAGAACCCGCGGCGCCCGGACGCGCCGCTGCTCGAAGGCCGATAACCCGCGGCGCGGCTGACCTGGCCGGAAGGTTCCGGAATAGGTCCCGCTTGGCACTCTGGGCTAAAAGATCGGCAGGATCTATAGTCGGTCCATGCTGGACGTGACGAGGCTGCGCGTACTCGTGGCGGTCGAACGCTACGGCTCGGTCACGGCCGCGGCCCGGGCCCTGAACTACGCCCAGCCGTCGGTGAGCCACCACCTGGCCCGGCTGGAGGCGGAGACCGGAATCAAGCTCATCCAGCGCGCCGGGCGCGGCATCGCTCTCACCGACGCCGGCCGGCTCCTGGCCGAGCGTGCCGCCGAGGTGATCGGTCGGCTGGACGCCGCGGAAAACGAGCTGGCCGCGTACACCGGGCTGCGGGCCGGCCGGCTGCGGCTCGCGGCGTTCGGCTCCGCGCTCGGCACGATTGTGCCTGCCGCCGCTGCGATGCTCCGCGGCCACCAGCCCAGCGTCGACCTGCGGGTGGCCGAGGCGGAACCGCCCGAGGCGCTGCGCATGCTCCGCGCCGGGCACGTCGACGTGGCGGTGATCTTCCGGTACTTCCCCGACGGCCTGGGTCCCGCCGTGCCGGGCCAGGTCACCGCGGATCTGGCCGACCCGCTCGCCGCCGAGGACGAGGACGACGGGATCGATGTCGCCGAGGGCCTGCGCGAGCAGCTTCTGCTCGATGAACCCGTGCACTTGGTCGTCTCCGCCCACGGGGCCGAGCCGCCGGCGCCCGACCTATCCAGGTACGCCCGCCACCGCTGGATCGCGGGGTGCGACCGCTGCCGCGCCCCCCTGCTCAGGCACTGCGCCGTGGCCGGCTTCGCCCCGAAGATCGCGTTCACCACCGACGATTACGTCGCCGTCCAGGCTCTGGTCGCCGCGGACCTGGGGGTCTCGATCCTGCCCGCGCTGTGCCTGCGCACCGCCCGGCACCCGGGGGTCGCGACGGTGCCGCTGGTCGGTACCCGCAGGCACGTCCTCGCGGTCAGGTACGGCAACCCACCGGACCCGCCTGCGGTGACCGCGCTCATCGACGTGCTCCGCGCGGCCGCCGAGCCGCCGGGGTCGCCGGATTGAACCAGGCCCGCCCGCTGCCCGCCGAGTCAGGCGGGCATCCGCCAGAGCCCATGCCCGGCCAGCTCACGCTGCCGGGCATGCCGGCGTATCCGGAACCCGAGGCCGGGCAGCCGGCGTTGCCGGGCCTTGAGGGTTTCGGGATCCTCGCCGACCCGGCCGTGCCCGGCGACCCCGAGCTGGCGGCCGTGGCCACCGAACTGAGCGCGCTGGACCCGGACGGTTCGCGGATGGCCGGAGCGATCCGCGACGCGCTGGACATGCTGCTCGACGGCCAGCACACCGGTCGGTACCGCTGGGACCAGCTCCACAAGACGGAGAAGACCCACGCGGGAACGCTGGTCGAGATCGCCCTGGCTCGGACGCTGCACTTGGCCGACGGGCAGGGGCTCGACTACACGATCGCGGGCGCCGACGTGGACTGCAAGTTCTCGCACCGGATGGGCGGCTGGATGATCCCGCCCGAGGCCGACGGCCAGCTGCTCCTCCTGGTCCAAGCCAGCGACGAGGACGGCGCCTGGTCGGCCGGCCTGGTCCGCGCCGCCGAGGAGTACCTCCGCCCGGCGGGCAACCGGGACGGTAAGCGGACCCTCAACGAGCGCGGCCGCGCCGCGGTGTGCTGGCTGCACGCCCGCGCGCCGCTGCAGGAGAACGCGCTGATCAGGCTGCCGGCCCAGGAGGTCGCGGCGATCTTCGCGGCCGGGTCCGGGCAGCAGCGGGTCAACGAGCTGTTCCGCCGCGCGCAGCGGATGCGGGTGAGCCGGACCGTGGTGGCCACGGTCGCGACGCAAGACGACTACATGAAGCGGGTCAGGGACGGCGGCGGCGCGCGCGACCAGCTGCGCGCCGAGGGCATCGTGATCTTCGGGGACTACGCGGGCGACCAGCTGCTCGCCGCCGCCCTGGGCCTGCCCCGGCCGGGGGCGGGCGAGTTCGTCAGCGCCCGGCTGGCCCGCCAGATCCCCTCCGCCGGCGGGCGCTCGATCCGCCTCGACGGCGCCGACTGGGGGCTCGCCTCCCCCGCCGATCACCCCGGGCCGGCCCCGGCCCTACCCCGTTGACAGTGGGCTCGCCTCCGCCGAGTACTCCGGCGGGCCGGGGCCCCGGCCCGGCCGGCGCTGACGCTAGCGGTCCGCGGGACCGGTGGCCAGCTCAAGGCGGGCGCGCAGCAGGGCGCGGTGGGCCACCACGTCATCGACCTGATCGGGCTGCTCGGGGCACTCGCCCGCGGTGACGGCCCGCTGGAGGCGGCGGAACGCGTCGGCGGGGTCGATCATCTCGAATAGCACGAGCGGGTCGCCGCCGACCGCCCTGGCCGTCTCGGCGCGCAACTCCGCCGCCTTCACCACCCAGGCGTCCCTGATCTTGCCGCCACGCCCGTGGTCGATCAGCACGCACAGGGCGTGCTGCCGGTGGCCGTAGGCGAAGGTCATGGTCAGCGACTCTTGGCGGCCGCCGACGTCGGCGTAGTGCCAGCAGTCGCCGACCCGCGGGGAGCCGAGCGTGGCCGCCCACGGGGGGTCCTCGACGCCGTGCGCGGACAGGCGCGCCGCGGCCTGCTCCGCCGCGGCGCGCACGGCGGGCGAGCCGACCGCGGCGACAACGTGCAGCAGGGCGAGGGATTCGGGGGTCGACGCCGCCTCGGCGGCAGGCACCAGCGAGCCGGTGAGCGAATCGGCGAGCGAGGCCGGTCCGGCCGCCGAGGAGGCCAGGGCCCCGATCAGGTCCGATCCCCATAGTTCCGCGTCCACCGGGTCAACCACCTCGCGCAGGACGTGGGCCGCCTCGGCCAGCACCCCGTCCACGGTTTGCTCGATCGCCACCGGGGCGAACAAGCTGGCCAGGTTGGGCTCGGAGCGGGGTTCATCCGCGGTCATGCGGTGCAGGATAAGCCACGCCCTAGGCTTTCCCCATGCGCCACGGATTCGAGGACCTGGACCTGGAGCGGCTGCGGCGCCGGCGCAGCGAGAAGTGGCGGGCCTTCCCGCCCGACGTCCTGCCCGCCTTCGTGGCGGAGATGGACTACGACCTCGCGGACCCGGTGAAGGCGGCGCTGCGCTCGGCCCTCGACCTCGATGATTGCGGCTACGCCAACCCGGCGGGCGTCGGCGAGAGCTTCGCCAGGTTCGCCGCGGCCAGGCACGGCTGGACGGTGGACCCCGGCCTGGTCCACCTGGTCCCCGACGTTATGGCCGGCGTCGACCTCATCCTCGCCCTCGCCACCGAGCCCGGCGACGGCGTGGTCATTAACACGCCCGTGTACCCGCCGTTCTTCGCGCACATCTCCAACGCACGCCGGCGGGTCGTCGAGGTGCCGCTGGTTCGGCGGGACGGGCGGTGGGACCTCGACTTCGACGCGCTCGAGGCGGCCTTCGCGGCGGGCGCACGCGGCTACCTACTCTGCAACCCGCATAACCCCAGCGGGCGGGTGTTCAGCGAGGCGGACCTGCGCCAGATCGCGACGCTGGCCGACCGGTACGGCGTCATCGTGCTGGCCGACGAGATCCACGCCCCGCTCACGCTGCCCGGCGCGCGGCACACGCCGTATGTCGCGGCCGGCGGGCAGGCGGCCGAGCACGGCGTGACGCTCGCCTCTGCGTCCAAGGCGTTCAACGTTGCCGGGCTCAAGGCGGCCGTCGCGGTGGCGGGCTCCCCGGCCATGGCTGCCCTGCTCGGCCGGCTGCCCGCAGCCAGCCAGTTCGGTGCCGGGCTGTTCGGGGTGCTCGCCTCGCTGGCGGCCTGGGACTCGGGTGACACCTGGCTCGACGCGCTGATCGCCCAGCTCGACCACGCCCGCGCGGAGTTTGGCGCCCTGCTGGCCCAGCGGCTGCCCGGGGCGGAGTACCGCCCGCCCGAGGCGAGCTACCTGGCCTGGGTGGACGTCTCCCGGCTGGATCTCGGCCCGGAGCCCGCGCAGGTCTTCCTGGAACGCGGGAGGGTAGCTCTCGGCGACGGGCTCCGCTTCGGGGCGCCGGGCGCAGGACACGTCCGGGTGACGATCGGCACGAGCAGCGCGCTGCTGGCCGACATCGTGCACCGGATGGCGGCCGCCGTCGCCGGTTCAGAGCCCAGGTAGAGCGGTGGGTAGTCCGGGCCGCGGGGTCGAGCCCGGCGGACGGGGGCCCACTCGTGGCTAGGGGCCTAGGCAGAGCGGTAGGTGGTCCAGGCCGCGCAGGGTGGAGCCTGGTGAGCGGTAGACCGGCTCGCCGGCCAGCCGCAGCCCGGGGTACCGGCGGAGCAATTGCGGGAAAAGGACCTCGCCTTGCAGGCCGGCCAGGTAGGCGCCCAGGCAGTAGTGCGGGCCTGCGCCGAAGCTGAGCGTGGGGACCTGCTCGCGGGTCACGTCGAACGCCTCGGGCTCCTTGACCTGAGCCGGATCGCGGTTCGCCGCGGCGATCAGGCCGAAGACCACGCTGCCCGCGGCGATCTCCTGGCCACCCAGCTCGGTCGTCCGCAGCGCGGTCCTGGCCACCAGCTGGACCGGCGGCTCGTAGCGCAGGATCTCGGCTACTGCCCGCGGCGCGGCGCGGGCCTGGCCGGCCACCAGGGCAGCCTGCTCAGGGTGCTCGAGCAGCAGCCTGGTGCCCAGGCCGACCATGCTCGCCGGCGAGTCGAAGCCGGCGCCGAACAGCAGGATCGCCGCGCCGAGCCGGTCCTGCTCGTCCCCGCCGCCCCGGCCCGTGGCCAGCCGGCCGAGCAGGCGGTCTCCGGTCCCGTCGTGCCGGCCGGAACCCGGGGCCACGAGGACGGCCAGGCGACCGGCCAGTTCTTCCCCGGCGCCGGCGACCAGCCGGTGCTGCTCCACCGTGAGGAACTGCTCGAAGGCGCCGCCGGCCCGGCGGGCCAGCCGGCCAAGCGCGATCGCCTCGTCGTCCGGTATCGCCAGCAGCCGGCCGAGGGACAGCGCCGCGAACGGCAGGGCCAGGTGCTCCACCAGGTCCACGGGCCCGGGGCCGTGCCCGGCCAGCCGGTCGACGAGCACCCCGGCGATCTCGCCCAGCTCGCCGGCGTACGGCGCCAGCTGCCGGGGCGCGAAGTGCCGGGCCGCGACCTGCCTGCTCTCCCGGTGGCCCGATCCGGACCGGAACACCATGGAGCGGTACAGGCAGCGCGTGAACGCGTTGTCGCGCCAGCCGGGGTTCAGGACGTCGAGCTGGGCCTCGGACGGCGGGCCGAACGCGGGGTCACGCAGCAGGGCGGAGCAGCTGGCGAACGTGGTGACCAGGTACCCGGTCGGTACCCCGGGGAAGCGGATCGGCAGGAACGGCGCCAGGTCGCGCAGCCGGGTATACAGCGGGTACGGGTCGGCCAGCGGCTGAGGCCTGACCAGCCGGAGGAAGATCCGCAGCGCCTCGGCGTCCGGCCGGCTCATCCCGCGGCCCGCACGGGCCCGCCGTCGCTCCGGCCCGCCCCCCAGAAGTCCAGCAGGACGGCCGCGGTGCGCCCGGGCTGCTCCATGTTCGGGCTGTGCGACGCGCGCTCGATGATCACCCGGTCGGCGCCGAGCCGGGAGGCCATCCCGGCGTACTCGTCGGGCGACCACACGCGCCGGTCGCGCTTGCCGTGCACGACGAGCGACGGGATGCGGGCCGCGATGAGCTCGGCGCTGCGGTCCGGCTCGGCGGCCATCGACTCGGCGGCGCCGGTCACCCAGCGCGGGTTCATCGTGGCCAGCTTGTCGTGCCAGAACTCGCGCATGATCGTGTCGTCGGCGGCGATCAGCACCTTCACCAGCGGCCAGAGGGCGATCGCGCCGCCGTTCGCGTGGAGCTGGGCCAGCCCGTCGAGCATCGCCTTGTGCTTGCGCTCGCGCATGCTGGGGCCGCACCCGAGCAGGGTCAGGCTCCGCACGCGGGCCGGGTCGGCCAGGACGGCCGACCTGGCCACGAACCCGCCGAGGCAGTGCCCGATGACGTGCGCCGGCCGCCGCCGGTGGCCGCCTGCATCACGTCCCGCAGCTCGCCGGCCATCCGGGCGATCGTGAACTCGTCGTCTTCGTGCTCGGGATCGAGCTGGCCCGAGTAGTCGTACGACCAGCCGCGCAGGCCGGCCTCGGCCAGCAGCGAGATCAGCTCGCGGAAGTCCTCCTTGGTCCCGAAGAACCCGCTCACCATCACCACGTCGATCCCGGTGTCGGCGTCGGGGTCGGGGTCGCCGCACAGCACGGGCACCGGTCGCCGGGCGGTCTGGATCACCCGCCGCTCCACTCGGGCGGGCAGCGGAAGTTCGATCATGCGGGGACCGCCAGCGGGGTATCCGCGGTGATCCCCGCCAGGAGGTCGACGGCCCGGCCGCAGCCGTCCTCCACGCGCACGCGGCGCCCGAGCTCGGCGGCCCGGGCCTGCATCTGCTCGTCGCCAAGGACGCGGCCGAGCGCCGCCGTGAGGGTCCGGCCGGTCAGTGCGCGGACCGGGTGGGCGGGGGGCGCGACCCCCAGGTCGGCCATCCGCCGGGCCCAGAAGGGCTGGTCCACACCGAACGGCCAGATGACCTGCGGCCGCCCGGCCGCCACGGCGGCTCCGGTCGTGCCCGCGCCGCCGTGGTGGACGACGGCGTGCACGCGGGGGAACAGCCAGTCGTGCGGTGCGTGCCTGATGACCAGGAACCGGCCCACCGGGAGCAGGCGGCGCAGGTCGGGGCTGGCCGAGGAGACCAGGACGCGGGCACCGATCTGGCCCGCCGCAGCCGTGATCGCGTCCGCCAGGCGCCGGGGATCGGGGCTGGGCATGCTGCCGAACCCCAGGTAGACCACGGGCTCCGGGGCGTCGAGGAACTCGGCCAGCCGGCGCGGCGGGACCCAATCGGGAGCCGGCGGCAGCGTCCAGTACCCGGTGACGTGAGCAGTGGCCGGCCAGTCAAGGGGCCGCGGGGCTACGTGCGAGCTGTACGCGTGCAGGACCGTGACGGGCGCGCCGCCGCCGGACCGGAGCGGATCGTGCCGGCCGGGGCGGGCCGGCAGCGCCAGTACGTCCCGCCGCCAGCGATCGATGTCCCTGCGGCACCACGCGCCGGCCAGCACCCTCATCGCGCGGTAGGACGGCCGGTTCAGCGGGCCCGGTACCGGGCACGGCCAGGCCGCCGAGGCAAACTGCCTGGTCGGTAGCAGCGCGGGCAGCGGCTGAGCGACCACCGCGGGCACGCCCAGCAGATCGGCGCAGTGCTGGCCGAGGGGCAGCACCGGGTGGTGCACGACGACATCGGCGCCCAGCCGGGCGGCCTGGGTCACCCCGGGCAGCACACCCGGCGCCCCGCGCCCCATGGCCCGGCAGAACGTCGCCAGGTGCCGGAGTCCCCGCTTCCCGGCCACCGCGTCGCCGACCTGGCCCAGGTCCAGGTCAAGCGGCACGAACGGCACCCCGTGCGCCGCCGCGAGGCCGCCGAACAGGGCGGGCGCGGCGAGGACGGCGTCGTGGCCGTCGGCGGCGAGCCTGACCGCGAGCGCAGCGAACGGCTGGACATCGCCCTGCGAGCCCACAGTCAGCAGCAGCGCTCTCATGGTCAGCCCGGCCCTCCCAGGACTCCGCATCGGATCGTCACTTTACGAAGCACAAATATTACGGAAGGTGACGGCGCGTGGTGTGGGAAACGGAACTTCCCGGTTCCGTGTCGGGCTCTAGCTCACCGGCAGAAGCAGCCGACCAGGTGATCGTTCACGATGCCGCAGGCCTGCATGGTCGCGTAGGCGGTCACCGGTCCGGTGAAGGTGAAGCCGTGCCCCCGCAGTTCCTTGCTGAGGGCCTTCGAAGCGGGGGTGGCGGCCGGCAGGTCGGCCAGCGTCTGCGGCGGCGCCCCGGCCGGCTCGCCCGCGTACTTCCAGACCAGCGCGCTGAGCCCGCCGGGCAGGTCCAGCGCGGCCCGCGCGTTGCCGATCGTGGCGTTGATCTTCGCCCGGTTCCGGACGATGCCGGCGTCCGCCATCAGCCGCGCCACCTCGGCGTCACCGTAGGCGGCCACCGTGGCCAGGTCGAATCCCGCGAAGGCGGCGCGGAAATTCTCCCGCTTGCGCAGGATTGTCAGCCAGGACAGCCCGGACTGGAAGCCCTCCAGGCACAGCCGCTCGAAGACCGGGATGTCGCCGCGGAGCGGGCGACCCCACTCCTCGTCGTGGTAGGCGAGGTACTCCGGGGCGCTCACGCCCCAGGGGCAGCGCAGCTTCCCGTCCGGGCCGGGGACCGCGCCCAGCTCCCGGAGCCCGGCACGGGAATCGCCGGGCGGGGGCTGGTCACTCACCAGCCCTGCTCCTCGTCGGGGCGTTCGTCCGCTGGGCCGGGCCTGGCCTGCGGTTCGGGCAGGGTCCTGGGCGTTCGGGCCGGGCCTGCGTTCGGCCACGGTCGGCCATTCGGGCCGGGCCTGCGGTTCGGGCCGGGCCTGGGGTTCGGGCCAGGTCCTGCCGTTCGGCCAGGGTCGGCCATTCGGGCCGGGCCTGGGGTTCGGACCGGGCCTGCCGTTCGGCCACGGTCGGCCATTCGGGCGGGACCTCAGGTTCGAGCAGGGCCTGCGGTTCGGCCAGGGTCGGCGGTTCGGGCCGGGCGTGGAGTTCGGGCAGGACCTGAGGTTCGGACAGGGCCGCGGGTTCGTGCAGGGCCCCGGGTTCGGGCCAGGTCGCAGGGGCCATGTGGCCCGGGGCGCTCGAAGCGGAGGTCATCTCCTGCCCGGCTAGCTGCTGCTGCAGGTACGCGATCTCCAGGTCGCGATCCCGCACGACGCGGGCGATACGGTCCAGGGCCTCGTCGGTCACGTCGACGTTGTAGCCCCACATGGCGGTGGGCGGCCGCACCATCGCGATGTCGGCGGCCGAGACCGAGCCGAGCTCGAGCGGGGCGTAATCGACGTGCTCTTGGGACAGCTCACCGCCCCGTCCGGTGGCCACGAAGAAGACGGCGACGAGAACGGCGACGATGGCGAGCACCATGACGACGGGCACAAGGCCATCGTGCCACGTCCCGCCGGGTGATGTCGCCGAGCTGGTACTGCGCCTGGGTACCGGTCCTAGCGGTCCATGGACATGCCGGTGTGCGCCTTGCGGATGATCTCGACCACCTCGTCGGGCTCGTCCACCACGCTGATCAGGCCGAACTCGGCGGCCCCGATGTTGGCCCTGGCCTGCACGGTGTCCTGGAGCCAGGCCAGCAGCCCGGACCAGTAGGCCCGGCCGACCAGGACGATCGGGAACTTGGTGATCTTGCCGGTCGCGACCAGGGTCAGCGCCTCGAACAGCTCGTCCATCGTCCCGAAGCCGCCGGGCAGGACCACGAACGCCTGCGAGTACTTGACGAAGACCGTCTTCCTGACGAAGAAGTACCGGAACTCGAGCCCGACCTCGACGTAGTCGTTCAGGCCCATCTCGGTCGGCAGCTCGATGCCCAGGCCGACGGAGACCCCGCCGCCCTCGACCGCGCCCTTGTTGGCCGCCTCCATGATCCCGGGGCCGCCGCCGGTGATGACCGCGTAGCCGGCCTTGACCAGGCCGAAGGCGATCTGCTCGGCGGCCAGGTACTCCAGGCTGCCGCGGGAGGTACGCGCCGAGCCGAAGACCGAGACCGCGGGCCCGAGCTCGGCCAGCAGGCCGAACCCCTCCACGAACTCGGCCTGGATCCGCATCACCCGCCACGGGTCGGTGTGCACCCAGTCGGCGGCACCGCGCCGGTCCAGCAGCCGCTGATCGGTCGTGGTCGCCGGTATCTGCTTGCCGCGCAGCGTGACGGGTCCCTGGCGACGGACCCGCCGGTGCGGCTCGGAATTAACGCTCATCAGATATCAACGGTATTCGCCCTGGCCGGCTGGTCCGCGCAGCCACGCTCAGGCGTCCACGCCGTGGTCGCGGAGGATGGCGTTCAGGGTGGACTTGTCATGGCGGACGCCTTCGGGCTGCCGCTTGAGAACGAGCAGGCACGGCATGCCGAAGGTACCGCCGGGGAAGTCCCGCGGGCGGGTCCCGCTCACGCAGACCGACCAGGGCGGCGCCTCGCCCATCGGCAGCTCGGCCCCGGTCTCCACGTCGATGACGTGCGTGGTCTTGGTGAGGATGGCCCCCGCCCCGAGGAAGGCGCCCTGACGGACCCGAGCTCCGCCGACCACCATGCAGCGGGACCCGATCATCGCCTCGTCCTCCACCACCACGGGCACCGCGCTCGGCGGCTCAAGGACGCCGCCGATCCCGACCCCACCGGACAGGTGCACGTTCCTGCCGATCTGGGCGCCGGAGCCGACCGTGGCCCAGGTGTCGACCATCGTCCCGCTGTCCACGTAGGCGCCGATGTTGACGAACGACGGCATCAGCACCGTGCCGGGCGCGACGTAGGCGCCCCACCGCACGATGGCGCCGGGCAGCACGCGCACCCCGTCCAGCCGGGTGGTCAGCGGGACCCGGTCGTCGTACCGGAAGTCGCCGACCTCGGACCTGACCATCGGCATCAGCCGGAAGGCCAGCAGGATGGCCCGCTTGGCCCGCTCGTCCACCACGACCTCATCGGTAGCCGGGTCGACGAACGCGACCCGGGCCTGGCCGGCGTCGATCGCGTCGACCGCGCCGATCACCGCCGCGCGCGCCTGCTCGTCCGCCGGGGACAGCTCGGTGCGGCGCTCCCACAGCTCGTCGACCACCTCGGGGAGAGGGGACTGACGTTGCACGGGGGGCTCCGGGGGGTAGTCCCCCCGGGCTGGCACAGTGCTCATGGTGGGCGAGCTTAGCGGTACCTTCTGATGGTGTGCCGCCCCGTCATCGCCGACTGTGGACCCTGGCCCTGGTCGGGTCCGCCCTGGTGCTGCTGATCGCGGCGGGTTACGCGCTGTTCGGCGGCTCGCGGCACGTGGCCGCCCCGTACGTCCCGCCCGCGCCCGGCTGCCAGGCCGGCACCGGGGTGCAGGCCATCCCGATGGGCACGGACCAGGCGGCCATCGCCGCCACCATCGCGGGGGTCGCGGCCCGGGACCGGCTGCCCCGCGAGGCGGTCGTCGTCGCCTACGCCGCGGCCCTGCAGGAATCGGGGATGCAGGACCTGGACTACGGCGACCGGGATTCCGTCGGGGTCTTCCAGCAGCGCCCCTCCCAGGGCTGGGGCACGACGGCCGAGCTGGAGAACCCCGAGTACGCGGTGACCAAGTTCTTCGCCGCCCTGGTCCGCGTACCGCGGTACACCAAGCTGCCGGTCGACCGGGCGGCGCAGGACGTCCAGCACAGCGCGGACGGCTCGGCCTACGAGCAGTACGCCGAGGTCGCCGCGCTGCTGGCCGGGTACTTCACCGGCGCGCAGCCGCACGGCGTGTCCTGCTGGTTCACCCCTACCGGACGGGCGGACCTGGCCGCGGCGGAGCGCCAGCTCACGGAGACGTTCGGGCCTCAGGGCCCGCAGGCGGTTCTGGTGACGGTTACCAACGCTCGTTCGGGCAAAAAGGGGCATGAGAGAAGCGTCGCGGTCGTGCGCGTACAGCGGGACGCGGCCTGGACGGTCGCGAGCTGGCTGGTCGCGAACGCTCAGGAGTACGGGATCAGCGAAGTACGGTACGCCGGTTATGAGTGGACCGCCGCAGATGGCAGTATGGGCTGGCAGCGCGCCAGCCGACCGCAGGGCCCGGCGCGCGCCAGTATTGTCGCTGGCTGAGGCGGACCAACACTCGGGCAGTGGCCATACTGTGTTAGCAGGACCTGGAACGAAGGAGCTCACCCGTGACTTACATCATCGCGCAGCCCTGCGTTGATGTGCTTGACAGAGCGTGCATCGAGGAATGCCCCGTCGACTGCATATACGAGGGCGAGCGCATGCTGTACATCCACCCCGACGAGTGCGTGGACTGCGGCGCGTGCGAGCCCGTCTGCCCGGTCGAGGCGATCTACTACGAGGACGACGTGCCCGAGCAGTGGAAGGAATACTACAAGGTCAACGTCGACTTCTTCGCGGACCTCGGATCCCCTGGCGGTGCCTCGAAGATCGGCAAGACCGGCAAGGACCACCCGATCGTCGCGGCCCTGCCGCCGCAGGCCCATGAGGAATGACGCTCGCTAGCCGGCTCCCCGCGTATACCTGGGACCGGATCGCGCCGCTGCGCGAGAAGGCCTCCGCGCATCCGGACGGCGCGGTAGACCTGTCCATCGGGACGCCCGTCGATCCGGTGCCCGACGTGATCCGCGACGCGCTGGCCGAAGGGTCGAACTCGCCCGGGTACCCGGCGACCTGGGGAACCTCGCAGCTGCGGGCCGCGGCGGCGGGCTGGCTGGCGCGCGCGCATGGCGTTTTTATTTCCCCGAACGACGTGCTCCCGGTCATGGGGACCAAGGAGTTCATCGCCTGGCTCCCGGTCATGCTCGGACTCGGGGCCGGCGACGTGATGGTGCACCCGGAACTGGCCTACCCCACCTACGACATCGGCGCCCGGCTGGCCGGGGCGACCGCCGTGGCGTCGGACAGCTTGCTGTCTGTCGGGCCTTCGCGGGTCGGGCTGGTCTGGGTGAACTCGCCGTCGAACCCGACCGGGCGGGTGCTGCCCGTCGAGCACCTGCGCAAGGTGGTGTCGTGGGCACGCGAGCGCGGGGCGGTGGTGGCCTCCGACGAGTGCTACCTCACGCTCGGGTGGGAGGCCGCGCCGGTCTCGGTGCTGCACCCGTCCGTGTGCGGCGGGTCGTTTGACGGCCTGCTGGCCGTGCACTCGCTGTCCAAGCGGTCCAATCTGGCCGGGTACCGGGCTGGGTTCGTTACCGGGGATCCGGGCCTGGTGGCGGGGCTGCTCGAGGTCAGGAAGCAGGCCGGGATGATGGTGCCTGGTCCGGTCCAGGCCGCGATGACGGCGGCGCTCGAGGATGACGCGCACGCGGAGGCGCAACGGGGGCGGTACGCGGCACGGCGTTCGGTACTGCGCGAGGCGTTCGCGGACGCGGGCTGGACGGTCGACCACTCGGAGGCCGGGCTGTACCTGTGGGTGACCCACCCTGGGCATGACTGCTGGTCGGCGGCCGAGGTTTTGGCCGCCCAGGGCGGGATCCTCGTCGCCCCCGGCGAGCTCTACGGGCCCGCGGGTATGCGGCACGTGCGGGTGGCGCTGACCGCCACCGACGAGCGGGTCGCCGCCGCGGTTACGCGGCTCGCCGCGCTGCGCCCGTGAGGTGCGCGGGGGCTAGCCCCTGAGCCCGCTGGCGGCGGCCAGGAACACGGTTGCTGCCACTGCGGCGCAGAGCAGCAGGAGCCATGCGGTCCGGCCCCGGCTTCGGGGACCTGGTCCCGCCTCGTACCTGGCTGTCACCGGATCGCGGCTCGCCTCGCCGGCCGGGCCGGCCGCCGTGAACGGCACGGAAACCACGCTGACCGCCAGGCGGGGGCGAATGCGGGCGGTGGCCGCGGCAGCGGCCCAGCCGATCGTGGCGGTCACCAGCGGGATCGCCACCAGGTTCGCGATCATGTTGCTGCTGAGCCGGTCGCTGATGATGTAGCCGGCGGTCGAGCCCGGGTCGGCCGGCGGCCCGGCGGGGCCGAGCACCACGACCGCGATGACCCCGTACAGGTACAGGCCCAGGCCGGCGCTGACGGCGGCCAGCCGGGCGATGCGCCGGCCAGCGGCGGCGCTGCCGGCCCGCAGCGTGCCGGCCGCCCCTACCAGCAGCGGCACCGCGACCATGGGCACCAGCGGCGTAAACGGCGCGGTCATCGGGGCGATGGCCCCGTAG
The DNA here is from genome assembly GCA_963795795.1 of uncultured Actinomycetes bacterium. GTDB lineage: Bacteria > Actinomycetota > Actinomycetes > Streptosporangiales > Streptosporangiaceae > Palsa-504. Next base: position 343,074 of record CAWCJS010000034.1, read on the forward strand.
AAGGTGAACCCCCGCATCGCCAGCCAGGCCAAGGCGACGAGCAGGCCGCCCGCCAGGCCGGGAACGACGACACCGGGGCGGCGCATCAGGGTGGCCGCGGCGAGGGTGAAGCTAGCCAGGAAGATCAGCATGATCAGCCCGAACACCCAGTCACCGGTGCCCAGCCGGTAGCGGACGACGAGGGAGGCGTCTAGGTCGGCGGCGCCGGCCGCGACCGCGGCCATCGCCCACACCGCCAGGACGGCCCGCCCCCAGGGCGGTAGCAGCAGCGCGGCGCCCGCGCAGCCGACGCTAAAGCGCCACCGCCGGCCCCGGCCCTCGATGTGATCCAGCTCGCCGAGCATCGCCTGGCCCCACTCGCCCCGGCTGGAGGACAGCAGGCCCACCGCCCACCGGAGCAGCCGCACGGGCACGTCATCGCGCACCCCCGGGTCGGCGGGGACCGCTCGGGCGTAGCGCGAGAGCAGTGCCACCGCGATGCCCACCGGGCACATCATCAAGACCAGCATCTTGACCATTACGCCTCACTCAGACGGGTGCGCGGGAGCGGAACGGACCGGCCGGCACCGGCTGCGGCCAGCGCCGCCGCGTACTCCCGGCCGGCCGGGGACAGCCGGTACAGATGGCGGGGCGGCCGGCTTCCCGGGCCCGGCTCCCAGGACGTCTCCAGCAGACCCCGGTCGGCGAGCCGGACCAGGATCGGGTATAGCGAGCCGGACTTCAGGTGCACCTCGGTGACCAGGTCATAGCCGTAGCGCCAGCGCGCCGGATCGGCGGCCAGCGTCTGCAGGACGCTGATCGCCTGCGCGGACGGGGGACGGTTACGCTGCATGAGCGCTAACTCTACTCATATAGCGTTAACAGTCAATAACCTCTAGCACCGGTCCGGCGCGGGCGCTGAAGCAGGCCGGGGACTCGTGGCGTAACGCCGCCGCGCACGCACTTGCGTCCGGCACAATACGAGGAATGTTGCGCAGACGGGCTCGCGGACCCGAGTCGGTGGCCGCGGTGCCCGCGGCCAGGGAACCAGCGGCGTCCGAGGGACCGGACCGGAGCCTGGCACCCGCAGGGTCACCGGCACCGGCGAGGGCGGCGGGGAGCCCGGCACCTCCGGTGGCTGAGCCGCCGCCCGGGGTGGACGCGAGCACGCCGCATCCGGCCCGGATGTGGAACTACTGGCTCGGCGGGCGGGACTACTTCGCCGCCGACCGGTCCGCCGGGGACCAGCTGGGCCAGGATTTCCCGCACCTCGCCGAGATCGCGCGGGCCGAGCGGGCGTTCCTCGTCCGCGCGGTGCGCTTCCTGGCCGGCCCGGCGCGGATCAGGCAGTTCCTCGATATCGGCGCCGGCCTGCCCGCCGGGGGGAACACCCACGAGATCGCGCAGCGGATCGCGCCGGACACCGGGATCGTGTACGCGGACAACGATCCGGCGGTCATCGCGCACGGCCGGGCCCTGCTGGCGAACCCGCTGCTGGCCGGCTCGCCCGAGGGGGTCGTCCGCTATATCGACGCCGACCTGCGCGACGTGGCCGCGGTCCTGACCGGCTCCGCGCGCACCCTGGACCACACCAGGCCGGTCGCGCTCATGCTGCTCGGGGTCCTCGGCTACGTCGACGACCACGGGGCGGCCCGGTCGATCATCAGCCAGCTGATGGACGCGCTGCCCCCAGGAAGCTACCTGGCGATCGCCGACGGCGTGGCCACCAGCGAATTCTTGTCCAACGTCCAGCAGCGGTACAACGAGCACGCCGTGACGGCCTACCACCTGCGCAGGCCCGACCAGCTAGCCAGCTTCTTCGACGGGCTCGACCTGGTCGAGCCGGGCGTGGTGCCCTGCCCGCTGTGGAAGCCCGACGTGCGGGACGCGAACTCCCCCCAGCCGGCCAGGCCGCCGCCTACTGCGGCGTGGCGAGGAAGCGCTGACGCCCTGCCGAGCGGCACGCAACAAATCGCCGTTCGGATCAAGTATTACGCAATGAATCTCCGCCAACACGCATGGTCGGCGGATGTTTTCCCGTCTCGCCAACCCATAACCTGAGCTCATGATCCACACGATCCCGGCCGACCTGGCCACCGGCGAACAACGCCGACGCCAGGCGACGGCCCGCAGCTACCTGATGTGCCCGCCGGAGCATTTCGCGGTCACGTACGCGATCAACCCCTGGATGCGGCCGGACCAGCCGACCGACACCGCCCTCGCGATGCGGCAGTGGGCGCGGCTGCGGGAGGTCTACCTCGACCTCGGGCACGACGTGCGGACGATCGAGCCGGTCGCCGGGCTGCCGGACATGGTGTACGCGGCCAACGGCGCCACGGTGGTCGGCGGGACCGTGCTCGGCGTGCGTTTCGCCCACCCGGAGCGCGCCGGGGAGGCCGATGCCTACCTGGAGTGGTTCCGTACGCACGGCTACGCCGACGTGCACGAGGCCGGAGTGATCAACGAGGGCGAGGGCGACATCCTGTTCACCGGGCGGGTCCTGCTGGCCGGGTACGGGTTCCGTAGCGACCGGGCGGCGGCGGGTGAGCTGGCCGCGGCGTTCGGCCTGCCGGTGGTGAGCCTGCGCCTGGTCGACCCGCGCTTCTACCACCTGGACACGGCGCTGTGCGTGCTCGACGCCGACACCGCCATGTACTACCCGGCCGCCTTCGACGACGACGGGCGGGCCGCGATCGCGGGTCAGTTCGCCGAGCTGATCGAGGCGAAAGACGAGGACGCCGAGGTGCTCGGGCTGAACGCGGTCAGCGACGGCCGGCACGTCGTCCTGCCCGTCCAGGCCCGCAAGCTGGCCGCCCAGCTCCGCGAACGCGGGTTCTCGCCCATCGGGGTCGACCTGTCCGAGCTGCTCAAGGGCGGCGGCGGCCCCAAGTGCTGCACGCTGGAGCTGCGCACCTGAAATTTGCTTTTCTCACCTGGCTTGAGGGGGATGTGGGACATCAGATGACCGAGACGATGACGGTCGGCACGACCGACCTGATGAGGCTGAGCCACGACTACGCCGCGCACAACTACCATCCGCTGCCGGTCGTGATCGCGGAGGCCGAGGGCGCCTGGGTCACCGACGTGGAGGGCCGCCGCTACCTGGACATGCTCGCCGCGTACTCGGCCCTGAACTTCGGCCACCGGCACCCGCGGCTGTTTGCCGCGGCGCTGGCGCAGCTCGAGCGGCTCACGCTGGTGAGCCGGGCGTTCGACCACGACCAGTTCGGGCCGTTCTGTGCCGAGCTGGCCGATCTCGCCGGCCTGGATGTGGTGCTCCCGATGAACACCGGCGCCGAGGCCGTCGAGACCGCGATCAAGGTCGCGCGCAAGTGGGGCTACCTGGTCAAGGGCGTCCCCGCGGACCAGGCCGTGATCATCGCCTTCAGCGGGAACTTCCACGGGCGGACCACCACGATCATCAGTTTCTCCACCGACCCTGACGCGCGCGCCGACTTCGGGCCCTACACGCCGGGCTTCCGCGTCGTGCCGTACGGCGACCTGGACGCGCTGACCACGGCCGTCGCCGAGCTCGGTGACCGCGTGGTGGCGGTGCTGTTCGAGCCGATCCAGGGCGAGGCCGGGGTGATCGTCCCGCCGCCGGGGTTCCTGACCGGGATGCGGGAGCTGTGCACCGCGCGCGGGATCTTGATGATCGCGGACGAGATCCAGTCCGGGCTAGGCCGGACCGGCGCCACCTTCGCCTGCTCGCACGAGGGCGTCGTCCCCGACGCGTACCTGCTGGGCAAGGCGCTCGGCGGCGGCATCGTGCCGCTTTCTGCGATGGTGTCTACCTGGCCGGTGCTCGGGGTGCTGGAGCCGGGGCAGCACGGATCGACGTTCGGCGGGAATCCGCTGGCCTGCGCGGTCGGTCGCGAGGTGGTCGCCATGCTGAGCACCGGTGAATACCAGGCGCGTGCGGCCGTGCTCGGCGAGCACATGCACGCGCGGCTGGCCGCGCTGCCGAGCGACGCGGTCCGCGCGGTGCGCGGCCGGGGGCTATGGGCCGGGGTCGAGTTCGCGTCGCTGCCCGGGCGGGAGGTCTGCGAGCGGCTGGCCGCCCGCGGCGTCCTGGCCAAGGAGACCCACGCGAACACGGTCCGGTTGGCGCCTCCCCTGGTGATCGGCGAGGCCGACCTCGACTGGGGCCTGGACCAGATCGAAGCGGTGCTGCGCTAGTCCCGGCGGGAGCGCCGATCGTCTCCAAGGCCTGGGTCCGCGGAGTTACGGGTTCGCGGAGTCCGTGGGGTCTACGGGGTCCAAGCGGCGGTAGGCGCCCGAGTAGTGCACGAGCGGGCCGCTGGGCGCGCGGTCGTCCGGGCCCGAGACGGCGACGGCGACCACCTGGCCCACGACGATGCTGTGATCGCCGCCATCGTGGACCGCGGTGGTGACGCACTCGAGGACGGCGAGGGTGTCGTCGAGGACCGGGGCGCCGGTGACGGGGCCGGGGTGATGGGCCAGGCCCTCCAGCTGGCCCTCCAGGGGGCGGCCCCGGGTGGCCAGCCAGCGCGCGGTCTTCTCCGCGTCGTCGGCCAGGATGGACACCGCCCAGGACCCCGCTGCGAGGACGGCGTCGTGGAAGCGGGCGATCTTCTCCGCGCAGAACAGCACGAGCGGCGGGTCCAGGGAGACCGACGCGAACGCGCTGACCGTCATGGCGTGACCGGAGTCCGTGGTGACCACGACGATCCCGCTCGCGAACTGACCGGCCGCCCGCCGGTAGGAGGCCGGGTCGACCCCGCTCGCCGGGCCCGCGCCCGGGTCAATGCCGCTCACCCGGGACGCCCCGGGTCAATATCGCTCACCGGGGCCGCGCCCGGGCCAGGCCGGCGAACGACAGGGCCACCCCGACCACCGTGCTCAGCGTCCCGCCGTAGAGATACCACTTCCCGGCGGCCGTGTTGGTGATGATCACGCTGCCGTTCGAGGCCGGCATGGACAGGACGAAGGAGGCGAGGATCCAGCCGAACGCCGGCATCAGCGCCCCCGTCACCGAGCGGACCGCCCAGCTGGCCACCAGGCAGGTGGCCAGGATCACCAGGCAGGCGACGATCGCCGCGAGCGGCACCGGTCCAGCCGTGTGGCTGTACTGGAAGCTGCCGATGAGGCCCTCGACCGCGCCGAGCACGACCAGCGCGCCGTAGACGGCGCCGGCGGCCAGCCACCGCCTGCCCTTCGTGTCGGCCGAGCCCATGGCAGCAGGCTACTGGCCGAACAAGTCTGCTTCGCGGTCCCCCGGCCCGCGCGGCCCGGCGAGCAGGGTGTAGTACTCCACGCCGCGCGCCAGCCGCGGCACGCCGTCGGAGAGGGCGAAATACGGGGGCGACACGGTGATCTGCGTCGCGTGCGCCGCCATCGCGGCCAGCTTCTGGCCGAAGTAGGCCTCGCCGTCGATCTCGCTGGTGACCTGATCGGAGTCGGGGGCGGCCGTCGCGTAGAACTTCGCCGAGCCAAGAAGGCCCTCCGGCCCCGCCAGCTCGAACGCGCGCCAGGCGACCCGGTGCGCCTGGATGTGATCCGGGTGCCCGTAGAAGCCGTTGGCGTCGTAGGTGACCAGGGCCTGCGGCCTTATCTCGCGGATGACCTCCAGCAGGGCGCGGGCGGCCTCGTCCAGGTCGGCCCGCCAGAAGCAGCGCGGATCGTCGTTTTCCGGGGTGCCCATCATGCCCGAGTCGCGCCACCGGCCCGGTCCGCCGAGGAAGCGGTGATCGGTCACGCCGAGCACGGCGCAGGCGGCGGCCAGCTCGCCGATCCGGTACTCCCCGAGCCGGTCCTCCTGCCCCGCGGCCAGGTGCGCCAGCGACGGCGGGATGATCTCCCCCTCCTCGCCGAGCGTGCAGGTGACCAGGGTGACGCGGGCGCCCTCCGCCACGTACTTCGCCATCGTCGCCCCGGTGCCGATCGACTCGTCGTCCGGATGCGCGTGCACGAGCAGCAGGCGCCGGCCGGGGGCAGCGGGGCTCATGGCGGTGAGCCTACCGGCGGACCGCCGGCGGGCCGGGACTGACACAATTCAGCCATGACCGAGAGTTTCCCCCGGCAAGAGGCCAGGACCAGGCGATTCACGCTCGGCGAGCCGCGGGCCTTCCGCGTCTCGCCCGACGGCTCCCGGGTGGCCTACCTGCGCTCGGCGGGCGGCGACGACCCGGTGACGTGCCTGTGGGTGCTGGACGTCGGCAGCGGGCGGGAGCGCCTGGTCGCGGACCCGAGGGCGATGCACGCCGACGCCGAGGACCTGACGCCGGCCGAACGGGCCCGCCGGGAACGGGTCAGGGAGCAGGCCGGCGGCATCGTGGCCTACACGACCGACACCGAGCTCACGGTGGCCGCGTTCGCCCTGTCGGGCCGGGTCTACACGGTCGGTTTGACCACAGACGGCCGACGAGGGCGGCCCGACCGAGGGCGGCCTGACCGAGGGCGGCGCGCCGCCGCGGGAGGTGGCCACGCGCACGCCGGCCCTCGACCCCGGCCTCGACCCGTCCGGACACCAGGTGGCGTACGCCTGCGAGGGCGCGCTCCGGGTCGCCAGCCTGACCGGCGACGCCGAACGTCAGGTGCTCGGGGATCCCCACGCCTCCCCCGGCGTGTCGTTCGGGCTGCCCGAGTTCGTGGCGGCGGAGGAGATGGGCCGCCACCGCGGGTACTGGTGGTCCCCGGACGGTTCGGCCCTGCTCGTCGCCCGGGTGGACGAAACCCCCGTCACCACCTGGTACATCGCCGACCCCGCCAACCCGGGATCCGAACCCGCCCGGGTCGCCTACCCCGCGGCCGGCACCGCCAACGCCGACGTCTCCCTCCTGCTGGCCCGGCTGGACGGCACCGTCACCCAGGTCGAGACCGACCGCGCCGCGTTCCCGTACCTGGTGACGGTCTGCTGGGAGCGCGGGCACGACCCGCTGGTGGTGGTGCAGAGCCGGGACCAGCGCCGGATGCAAATCCTGTCGGTCGACCCGGAGCACGGGACGACCGAGGTGCTGCGCGAGGACGGCGACCCGAACTGGGTGGACATCGTGCCCGGCGTCCCGGCCTGGATGCAGGACGGCCGGATCGTCTGGACCGGCGACGCCGACGACACCCGCCGGCTGCTGCTCGGCGCGCCCGGCGGGGAGGCCGTCCCCGTCACCCCACCCGGCCTGCAGGTACGCGGCGTGCTGGACGTTGACGGCGACACGATCCTGTTCCAGGCCTCCGCCGAGCCGACCGAGGTGGGGCTGTGGAGCCACGGGCCACAGGGGCTGACCCAGGTCGGCGAGGGCGGCGGCATCGACGGCGGCACCACGGCCGGGGGGACCACCGTCGTGTGGCGCCGCTCCCTCGACCAGGCCGGCCTGACCGTCCGGGTGTACCGCGACGGCGCGGCCGCGGCGAGCATCGACTCCTTCGCGGAGGCCCCGGCGCTGCCCGAACCCCGCCCCGCGTTCCTGCACGCGGGCCCGGCCCAGATCCGCACCGCGGTGCTGTTCCCCTCCTGGTACCGGCCCGGGTCGGGCCGGCTGCCGGTACTGCTCGACCCCTACGGCGGCCCGGGCGCGCAGCAAGTGCTCAGGTCCCGCCGCCAGTACCTGGCCTCCCAGTGGTTTGCCGAGCAGGGCTACGCCGTGGTCATCGCGGACGGCCGCGGCACGCCCGGCCGAGGCCCGGCGTGGGACCGCGCGATGGCCGGCGACCTGGCCGGGCCGGCCCTCGACGGCCAGGTCGAGGCGCTGGACGCCGCCTGCGCGGCGCACCCGGACCTGGACCGCGGGCGGGTGGCGATCCGCGGCTGGTCGTTCGGCGGCTACCTGGCGGCGCTGGCCGTGCTGCGCAGGCCCGACCTGTTCCACGCGGCCATCTCGGGCGCCCCGGTCACGGACTGGCACCTGTACGACACGCACTACACCGAGCGCTACCTCGGGCAGCCGGAGCACGGCGATGACGCCTACGAGCAATCCTCGCTCATTTCTTTGCCCGAACGAGCGGTGGTGCGGCGCCCCCTGATGCTTATCCACGGCCTCGCCGACGACAACGTGGTCGTCGCGCACACCCTGCGCCTGTCCGGAGCGCTGCTGGCCGCCGGGTACCCGCACTCGGTGCTCCCGCTCACCGGCGCCACGCACATGGCCGCCCAGGAGACCATCCGGGAGAACATCCTGCTGCTGCAGCTCGACTTCCTCCGCCGCAGCATCGGCGCCGGCCCAGGTCCCGGCGCGGGCGCCTGACACGTTTCCGCAACGACTTGTGTGTTTGTGCACGCGACGGGGACGGTGCTTCTAGCTTCCCAGCATGGCTCTTCGCGACAAGCTGCGCGCCAATGCCGCGCACCTCCTTCAGCCCGGCGAGACGATCCAGGCGGTGTTCTGCGCCCAGACGGTCAGCCAGTACTTGTCCCTGATCTCGTACTGGATCATCATCTTCTCCAACGCCTACCGCGTGGTCGTCGTGACGGACCGGCGGATCATGGTGTGCCACTCGGGGCGGTTCACGATCACCCCGGTCAAGGGCATCGAGACCGAGGTACCCCGGTCGACCAGGATCGGGGATCCGTCCGGCCTGTGGTGGCCCTGCACCACGCTCGGCCGAAAGCTCTACGTCCACCGCCGCTTCCACAAGGACGTCAGGGAAGCAGACGCGGCGCTCTACAGCGTGTAGCCGCCGCCCCGGACTGGCCTCGGCGCGGACCTGGACGCCGGGTCCGGGCTGCCTGCCGCGCCAGGCCGGGAGGGTGGCCAGGGTCACAGCCACGATGAGATCTCGGTTACTGCATTAGCCCGCGGACTGGAATAGGTTCGTGGGCATTGTTGGCGTTACCCTTACCCTCGAAAAGCAGCAGGGACGCTGAGGCATGACACAGGCACCGGAAGCGCCGGCCAGGACGCGGGCGCAGATCTCCGAACGTACGCTCCGCACTGACCCGTGGTGGAAGCAGCCCGGCATCGTTGCGGCCGGCCTTTCCATCTGGGTGACGTACGCGACCGTCCACGTTTTCATCGGCAAGTGGTACTACGTTCCGGCGGATCACTACCTGACCCCGTTCTACTCGCCGTGCGTGAGTGGCGAGTGCGTCCCGGGCTCCAGCGCCCTGGGCCAATGGATCCCGGCGGTCCCGCCGATCATCCCTTACGCGTTCGTATCGCTGGTGTTCGTGCTCGGCTTCCGGTTCACGTGCTACTACTACCGGGGCGCGTACTACCGGGCGTTCTGGCGGGCGCCGGCCGCATGCGCGGTGCGCGAGCCGCACGCGAAGGACACCGGCGAGACCAGGTTCCCGCTGATCGGGCAGAACCTGCACCGCTACTTCTTCTACGCGGCCGTGCTCGTCGGCATCCTGCTCACCTACGACGTGGCGCAGGCCTTCCGCGGACCGGACGGGAACTTCGGGTTCGGCATCGGCTCGCTGATCATGCTGGCCAACGTGACCCTGCTGTGGTGCTACGCGCTGGGCTGCCACTCCTGCCGGCACATCACCGGCGGCCGGCTGAAGAATTTCTCCAGGCACCCGGTCCGCTATTGGATCTGGACGCGCGTGTCGTGGCTGAACGCCCGGCACCTGCTGTTCGCCTGGATCACCCTGGGCACGCTGATGCTGACCGACCTGTACATCTGGCTGGTGGCGGCGGGCGTGTTCTCTGATCCACGAATCTTTAATTGACCGAACGGGCTGTGGCTATGAGCGACGCTGTATCTACCAGCGACATCGATCGTTTCCCCTACGACGTGGTGGTGATCGGCGCGGGCGGCTCCGGGCTGCGCGCGGCGATCGAGGCCCGGCTGCACGGGAAGAAGACCGCGATCATCTCCAAGTCCCTGTTCGGCAAGGCGCACACGGTGATGGCCGAGGGCGGGTGCGCGGCCGCCATGGGCAACGTGAACTCCCGCGACAACTGGCAGGTCCACTTCCGCGACACGATGCGCGGCGGCAAGTTCCTCAACAACTGGCGGATGGCCGAACTGCACGCCAAGGAGGCCCCGGACCGGGTCTGGGAGCTCGAGGCGTGGGGCGCCGTATTCGACCGGACCAAGGACGGCAAGATCAGCCAGCGGAACTTCGGCGGGCACACCTACCCGCGGCTGGCGCACGTCGGCGACCGGACCGGCCTGGAGATGATCCGGGCCCTGCAGCAGAAGGTGGTCGCGCTGCAGCAGCAGGACGCGATCGAGTTCGGCGACCCGGAGGCGATGATCAAGGTCTTCGCCGAGACCACGATCACCGAGCTGGTCAAGGACGGCGATCGGATCGCCGGCGCGTTCGGGTACTTCAGGGACACCGGGCGGTTCGTGCTGTTCGAGGCGCCCGCGGTGGTGCTGGCCACCGGCGGCATCGGCAAGACGTTCAAGGTCTCTTCCAACTCCTGGGAGTACACCGGCGACGGGCACGCGCTGGCCCTGCTGGCCGGGGCTCCGCTGCTGAACATGGAGTTCGTGCAGTTCCACCCCACGCACATGGTCTGGCCGCTGTCGGTGCGCCGGCCTGCTCGTCACCGAGTCGGTGCGCGGTGACGGCGGCGTGCTGCGCAACTCCGAAGGCAAGCGGTTCATGTTCGACTACGTGCCGGACGTGTTCCGGGCCCAGTACGCGGACACCGAGGAAGAGGCGGACCGCTGGTACACCGACCCGGACCACAACCGGCGCCCGCCGGAGCTGCTGCCCAGGGACGAGGTGGCCCGGTCGATCAGGGCCGAGGTCAAGGCGGGCCGCGGGTCGCCGCATGGCGGGGTCTTCCTCGACGTCGTCCTCCCGGCTGCCGGCCGAGGAGATCCTGCGCAAGCTGCCGTCCATGTACCACCAGTTCAAAGAGCTGGCGGACGTGGACATCACCAAGGAGCCGATGGAGGTCGGCCCGGCCCAGCACTACGTGATGGGCGGGGTGGAGGTGGACGCGGACACCGCTGCGGTGCCCGGGGTGCCCGGCCTCTTCGCGGCCGGCGAGGTGTCGGGCGGCATGCACGGCTCGAACCGACTCGGCGGCAACTCGCTGTCGGACCTGCTGGTCTTCGGCCGGCGCGCGGGACTCGGCGCCGCGGAGTACGTGGACGGGATCACCGCGCGGCCGACGGCGCCCGCCGGCGAGCTCGAGGCCGCCCGCAGCGAGGTGCTCCTTCCGCTCGAGCGCGCGGGGGGCGAGAACCCGTACACGGTCCACCACGAGATCCAGCAGACCATGAGCGACCTGGTCGGCATCATCCGCCGGGAAAACGAGATCAAGACTGCGCTCGCCGAGCTCGAGAAGCTGCGCGAGCGGGCCGAGAAGATCAGCTCGCCCGGCGGCCGCGCCTACAACCCGGGCTGGCACCTGGCGCTCGACCTGCGGAACATCCTGCTGATCGCCGAATGCGTGGCGCAGGCCGCGCTGGAGCGGCAGGAGAGCCGCGGCGGTCACACCAGGGACGACTACCCGGAGATGTCGCCGGAATGGCGGAAGGTCAACCTGATCTGCACACTCGACGGCAACCACGTGACGCTGAAGCGTCAACCGATGGAGCCGATGCGGCAGGACCTGCTCGAGCTGTTCGACGTGTCCGAGCTGAAGAAGTACATGACCGACGAGGAGCTGGCCGGCCTGCCCGGTGCCGAGGCTCAGGAGAAACCTTCCGCTCCGCCCGCTGGCGCGCCTCCTGGCGTCCTGCCGGAAGCGGGCCAGGAGGCGCCGTCAAGCGAAGTGTCTTCTGGCGCGCCTCCGGCGCGACGCACCGCGAGGAAGACGGGAGAATAGAGCGATGGCCTACAAGGCTGCGCTTCGGGTGTGGCGCGGGGACGCGGGCGCCGGGGCCCTGGCCGACTACCAGGTCGAGGTCAACGAGGGCGAGGTCGTGCTGGACGTCCTGCACCGGCTGCAGGCGACCCAGGCTGGCGACCTGGCCATCCGGTGGAACTGCAAGGCCGGCAAGTGCGGGTCGTGCTCGATGGAGATCAACGGCCGGCCACGGCTGGCCTGCATGACCAGGATGTCGATCTTCGAGCCGGACGAGACGCTGACCATCACCCCGATGAGGACCTTCCCGGTGATCAGGGACCTGGTCACGGACGTGTCGTTCAACTACGCCAAGGCGCGGGAGATCCCGTCGTTCACCCCCGATCCGTCGGTCAAGCCGGGCGAGTTCCGGATGATGCAGGTGGACGTGAACCGGTCGCAGGAGTTCCGGAAGTGCATCGAGTGCTTCCTGTGCCAGAACACCTGCCACGTGATCCGGGACCACACCGAGAACGAGCACGCGTTCGCGGGACCCCGATTCCTCATGCGGGTCGCCGAGCTGGAGATGCACCCGGCCGACACGGCCGACCGGCGCGAGATCGCCCAGGACGACTTCGGCCTCGGGTACTGCAACATCACCAAGTGCTGCACCGAAGTGTGCCCGGAGCACATCAAGATCACCGACAACGCGCTGATCCCGATGAAGGAGCGCGTGGTCGGCCGCAAGTACGACCCGCTGGTCTGGCTCGGCGACAAGATCACCCGCCGCACTCACGCCGACACTCCGAAGGTGCCGGGAAAGGCATGAAGGTGGGATGAAACCGGCCGATGGCGGGTGAGCCTCCGGCTACGATGACTCGTGCCTGGGCCGGGTTCCGCCCGCAGCGCTCCGCCTGGGGACTCATTGGTGACCGATTGTGATACCACCGCCCGTTCGGAATAAATGATTCTCACGCGCGTGCGGCGGGGAGCGAGGGGCTGGGCATGTCGCATATCACGTACCCGGAGGCCGGGCTCGTCGGGCTGATCCAGGGCATCACCGAGCTGTTCCCGCTGTCCAGCCTGGGCCACAACGTGCTTATCCCGGCGCTGATCGGCGGTTCGTGGGCCAAGGACCTGAACGTGTCCGCCCCGGAATCGCCCTACCTGGCCATCATCGTCGGGCTGCACGTGGCGACGGCCCTCGCCATGATCGTCTTCTACTGGCGGGACTGGGTGCGGATCATCGTGGCCTTCTTCGCCTCACTCAAGCACATCGCCGCCCCGGAACCAGGGACCAGCCGGCTGCAGCCGCAGAACACAGACCAGATGCTCGCCTGGATGATCATCCTGGCCACGATTCCGGTCGGGATCGCGGGCCTCGCGCTGGAGCACCTGTTCCGGGTGGCGTTCAGCAAGCCGATCCCCACCGCGGTGTTCCTGACCGTGAACGGGCTGATCCTGCTGGGCGGCGAGCGGCTGCGCAGGCGCGGGGCCGACGAGGCGGCGCAGCAGGAGGCGGCCGACCAGCAGATGGCCGCGGAGCGGCAGAAGGCGGCGGTCGGGGCCGGGAGCCGCGGACCGGCGGGCGGCGGCCGGCACTCCTCCGGTCAGCGGGCACTGAAGCAGCAGCAGGCCTCGCTCGGGCTCGAGGCTGACCAGAGGCTGGTCAAGCTGGGGTGGCTGAACGCGTTCCTCCTCGGCGCGATGCAGATCCTGGCCCTGCTCCCGGGGATCAGCCGGGACGGCGTCGTCATGGTCGGCGGCATGTTCCGCGGGCTGTCCCGGCAGGACGCGGCGCGGTTCTCCTTCCTGCTGTCGGCGCCGGTCATCCTCGCGGCGGGCGCGCTGAAGATCAAGGACCTGACCGGGCCGCTCGGCGCCGGGATCCACGGGCAGGTGCTGCTCGCCAGCGCCCTGTCCTTCATCGGCGCGTACCTCGCGCTGCGGTTCCTGGTCAGGTACCTGTCCGACGCGACCAAGACGCTGACGCCGTTCGCGATCTACTGCCTGATCGTGGGGCTGGGAAGCACCATCTACCTGTCGGTACGCTAACCCCTCACGCGCCGAGGGCGGCGAGGACCTGGGCGGCCATGACCTGCTCGCCGCGCCGGTTCGGGTGGAACGGGTAGGCCGGCGAGGTCGGGATCAGCCCCTCGACGTCCTTGACGCCGGGGCTCCGGCAGGCGTCGTGGCCGATCGTCGCCTGGTAGGTGTCGACGAACGTCGCGCCGTTCGCGGCCGCCACGCCGGCCAGCACCTGGTTGAGGCGGACCTCCAAGCCGCGCAGGTAGGCCACGTCGCCGACCGCGAGGGGGACCATCGGGAAGCAGCCGTAACCGGTGTTCGGCAGGATGTCGGGGTAGCCGACCAGGAGGACCCGGGCGGCCGGGGCGCGCGCGTGGATACCCTGCAGGACGGCGGCCACCAGGGGCACCACGGCGTTGACCTTGGCCAGCAGCAGGTCGGTGCCGCCCGTTGTGTAGTGCCGCCGACACGGGTCACCGATCAGGTCCGGCAGGCTCAGCTTGGCGCAGGTCCGCAGGATGCCGTTGAACCCGATGTCGTCGCCGCCGATGGTCAGCGTGACCACCGAGTCGTTGGTCGCGAGGTAGCTGAACTGCGGCGCGTGCGTGCCGAGCGTGACGTGCTGCGGCGTCGTCATGTCCTTGGTCGACGCACCGGTGCAGGTCGCGTCCACGTAGGTCAGGCCCAGCGCCGCGGCGGCGTCGGCGCCGTAGTCGTGGCTGGACCGCAGGCATCCGGCCGGAGCCCCGGACGGGCTCACCGGGATCAGGTCCCCGGCCGCGAACGAGTCGCCCAGCGCGACGAACGGCCCGGTGAGCGACCCGGTCTTAGTGGGGCCGGCCTGGGCGGCCGCGGGCAGCCCGAGGGCCAGCGCGAGGGCGAGGAGGCAGGCCGGGCCGGCCGTGTGCAGGCGCCTCACGCCGTCGCGCATGGGGCGACCCCCTCCGCCTTCCGGTGACTACTTCAGGTGAGACATTACGTGCACACGGTACATCAGCTCAGCGCGGGTTCGCCCGTGCCGAGCGTTGCTACGCGGGCCTGCAGGGCGACTACTTCGCGTAGGTACTCATCCTTCTCGCTTGTTGAAGGGTGCCAGTAAGCGCCTGGAGGCCAAGGCTGGTCGGGTGCGAGTATGCGCCACTGGGCTGACCGCAGGCATGAGCGTTTTCCCATTCATCCCAGCGTCCTGGTCATCTAGCTGGGGAGACCGGTCATACTGCCTCTGGTCTAGGCTCCGGCCGAGGGTTAGGCTGCACGCATGAGCCCGGCCGCGAGTGCTGGTTCTCCGCCGGGCCCGCTTGACGGTACGTCCGGGCGGAATCCTGCCCTGCTCCCGATCGCCGAGGTCCTGTCACACCAGACTGCCGGAACGGTGCTGCTCGACGGCCGGGAGCCCGCCGAGTTCACGGCCGGCCATGTGCGCGGGGCAGTCAGCATAGGCCTGCAGGGACGTTTCGAAGAATGCGCTGGCGCGGTATTGCCGCCCGACCGTGACGCAGTGCTGGTCGGCGACGTTGAGATCGCGGCGGAAGTAACGGCCCGGCTGGGCCATGCCGGGTATGACAGGGTGCTTGGCCAGCTTGACGACCTCGGATCGGTGCTCACCGCCGGACCCGAGCTGATCGAGGCAAGCTCCAGGCTGAGCATCGAGCAACTCGCCGAGCTTCAGCGGCTCGAACCAGCCCTGCAACTTGTCGATGTCCGCACCCCCGCGGAGACCGCCCGGGGCATACTCCCTGGGGCGCGGGAAATCCCGCTGGCCATCCTCACCAAGCTGCCGGATGCCCTGGACCGCTGCGCCCCGGTCCTGGTGTACTCCGCTCGGGGCTACCGCTCCCTGGTCGCGGCGAGCTTCCTGCAGGCGGCCGGGTTCGGGGAGGTAGCTGACCTGTTCGGCGGCTACCGTGCCTGGGAAGGTGCGGGGCTGCGGGTGGTGCGGGAGGCAACGCCAGATGCCGCCGCCGCGCCCGAGGTGGGTGCGCGCACGGCCGCTGCGCTGGTCGATGCGGGCGCGCTGATGATCGACGTGCGCGAGCCCGATGAGTGGCAGGCCGGCCACGTGGCGCAGGCCTGGCTGCTACCGATGGGCCAGGTGGCCCGCCATCGCAGCGACCTGCCTCAGGATCGCCGCATTGTCGTGGCCTGCCGCTCCGGCGGCCGCTCCGCCGCGGTCGCCGAGGCGCTACACGCGTGGGGATTCGACGCGGTCAACCTGTCCGGGGGAATGACCGCGTGGGCGGTGGCCGGCCTGCCGGTCGTCACACCCGGGCCGGACATCACCGGCCTGGTGATGCACCGTGCCAACCCTCTCAACTGCGAGACGTCGATCCCGGCGCTGATCGGCGGCGTGGTCATGCCCAATGCCCGGTTCTATGTGCGGAACCACTTCGAGACCCCGCGGCTGGACCCGGCGTCCTGGCAACTGGAGGTGAGCGGTCTGGTTGAGCGGCCGCTCCGGCTCAGCCTGCGTGACCTTCACAACATGCGCTCGGAGACAGTGGTGGCAACCCTCGAATGCGCCGGCAACGGCCGCTCCGCGTTCGACCCGCCCGCCGATGGAGAACAGTGGCAGCTAGGCGCGGTCAGCACCGCGGAATGGACCGGGGTGCCTCTCGCCGAGATCCTCGACCGCGCTGGCCTTGCGCCGGAGGCACTCGAGATCGTGTTCCGCGGCGCGGACCAGGGCAACGTGGGGGAAGCAGCCGATCCCATCCGTTTCGAGCGGAGCTTGCCGGTCACTGACGCCGGTCATTCCGGGTCACTGCTGGCTTACGCGATGAACGGTGAGCCACTGCCGCTCGAGCACGGCTATCCGCTGCGCCTCATCGTTCCCGGGTGGTACGCAGTCGCCTCGGTCAAATGGCTGACCGAGATCGAGGTCATAGGCTCGCCGTTCACGGGATTCTTCCAGGCCAAGCGTTACGTCTACGAAACCGAGCGCGGCGGTACCGTGGCGCGCGAACCGGTGCGCCTCCAGCAAGTCCGGTCGGTCATCACCCAGCCGTCCGGCGGTCAGGAGGTCACCGCCGGCGACCTGGTCGTCCGCGGAGTGGCATGGTCGGGCGCGGCGCCCATCGACAAAGTAGAGGTCAGCATCGGCGGCGGCCCGTGGCAGAACGCCAGGCTGATCGGCCAACGGCACCGTCACAGCTGGCAGTGGTGGGAACTGCTGACACGGATCGATAGCCGGGGCCAGACAACGCTACGGGCCCGCGCAACCGATCTTGCCGGCCGCATGCAACCCGAGCGGCCGCACTGGAACCGCCTCGGCTACGGGGCCAACGCCGTGCAAAACGTTCCCTTGGTCGTCCGATGACGCCTCGCTGGCGCGACGCCCACGACGTGTGGCTGTGATGATTGTCCAGCACCTGCCGCGGACCACGGCGACTACTTCTAGGTTCCCTCTGCGCTGCGCGTTAGCTCGTGGAGGGCCAGGGCGAGCGGTTCAGCGGGCATCGCCAGGGCCAGCGTCGCGGTGGGCGTCCGGAGCTGCGCGACGAAGCAGGTCCCCAGCTGGGGGAGGCTCACCCGGTCGGTCGTTTCGTGCGCGCCAAGCACGGTGATAGCCGGACGGGCGATGCGGTGCTGGGTGAAACGCAGCTCGCCGGGAGCGGACTGCGCCGAGCCCAGCCGCCAGTGCTGCGACAAGCCGTCCTGACTGCCGCTGACGATCTTGAGCGCGCAGCCGGCACCGCCATCGGCGGGATCACCGCGGCCCCGCACGCGGCGCAGCCCCTTGCGAGCCTTGTCCGCGACGACATCGCCTAGCACCTCGCCCACGAGGTCGCCGAGGAAATCCATCGGTCACGCTCCCTTTACTACCTAGTCAGGGTAGCCAGTTCGGGCGCACCAGGCCCGTTTCTTCGTCGACGCCTACATCATCCGCACGGTCTTCGTCCCGGCCGCGATGCAGATGCTGGGGCGGGCC
This sequence comes from uncultured Actinomycetes bacterium, assembly GCA_963795795.1. Lineage (GTDB taxonomy): Bacteria > Actinomycetota > Actinomycetes > Streptosporangiales > Streptosporangiaceae > Palsa-504. Next base: position 360,660 of record CAWCJS010000034.1, read on the forward strand.
AACTGGTGGCTACCCGCGTGGCTGGACCGGCTCCTGCCCCGGCTCCACGTGGAACCCGCCGGGCTAACCTCGACCGGGCCGCTCCGTCAGTCAACCGGTGTCGGGCCGCGCGAGCAATGACGCTGCCCGTGACCCTGCTACCTTCTCAGGCCCCTGAGGACCTCGTTGAGGATGCGCGCCCCGAGCGCCGTGGCCGCCCCGCCCACGATCCCCTTCGTGATGGCCTCGCCGTGCTTGGACCCGAAGCCCTTGGCCGCGGCCATGATCGGTTCGGCAGCGGCATAGAATCCTTCATCGAAGCGCCGGTTGCCACTGGCCGCGTCGTAGGAACCCCGGACGACTCCAGCGGTTATCGCGACCGGGGAGACGGCCACGGCGCTGACGTTCGCCCAGAACGGGCTCGTTTCTTCCATCCTTAACTCCTCTCCCATGAGTTAACAGAGGAGGTGCGTCCCCGTCTTTAGCCATGCTTGGCCGTTCCAGTCTGGCATTTCCCGGACGGCGCACTAGAGGCAGCACATGTTCCGGAACCTCACTTGGGTCCACGGCTGGGTGAAGCCGATCGGATCCCGGTTGGTGTAGCTGGCGATGCGGATGGGGAAGCCGGTCGCGTACGCCTCGATCATCTGGCCGTTCCCGATGACCAGGCCGACGTGGCCGGGCGAGGTGGGCGTGCCGTCCGCGCCGGCGAAGAACACTAGGTCCCCGGGCTGCGCCTGGGAGGCGGGGATCTGGTGTTCGGTCGTCCACTGCACCTGCGAGGTCCGGGCGATATCGATCCCGGCCGCCCGGTAGGCCATCATGACCAGGCCGGAGCAGTCGAAGGCGTCAGGCCCGGTGGCGCCCCACTGGTAGGGCTTGCCGAGCTGCTGCTCGGCGTAGGCGATGGCCGTGGCCACGGCCTGGTTTGGCGCCATGACCTGAGGCACTCCCCCCGCCGTCGTGGCGCAGCCCGCCGCCGAACTGCCCGACGGCATGTTGGCCGACACCACCGAGTACTTCCCTCCCGCGTAGGCGCCCGCGTAGTACAGCACGCTCTGCACGTACGACTGCAGGTGGTTGTACGCGAAGATGGCCGCCGACGGGTTGGCCGTGACCTGGAACTCGAGCAGGTACTTAGCCGCGCCCGCGATGGCGTCGGCGGGGTCGTACACGCTCGCGTTGGGGCCGCCGTCCTCATCGGTGGCTACGCCGTTGACCACCTGGCTGGCCGGGTGGACCGGCAGTCCGCCCCAGACGTTGCCGGCCGCCCCGCCGATGCCGATCTGCATCGGCCCGGCCGCGCCGAAGGCGTTCGACCCGCTGTGCACCCCGGGCAGGAGAGTCTGGCCGTTGTCGCTCTCCACCGTCCCGATCCCGGCCAGGATGGTCCAGGGCACGCCGTACTGCTGCCCGACGCGCTTGTACCAGTAGAGGTAGTTGGCCGGGATCGACTTAGCCTGCCCGCCGGCGGGCGGCTGCCCGGCCGTGCCCGACTGCTCGCCCGAGCACCCGGCGCCCGCCGCGAAGAACATGTTGGTGCCGATCAGGGCCGGCACGGCCAGCAGGCCGAGCAGGACGACGCCCGCGACCCCGATGATGAGAATGACGAGGATCCGGTGGGATCCCTGACCCCTGCGCTGCCCTGCGTTCCCCTGCGTCTCCCGGAACAAGAGCCTGGTCGTCATGTATTGCCTGCTGACTCCAATTCGATGTCACTCACCTGCCAGCTGGTGCCGGAGCCGGTCACGGTGACCGCGTACTGCGTGCTCCCGCTGGTGGTGCCCTTCGCGCTGACCAGCCGCTGGCCTGCCGTGATGATGAACGTCATGCTGGAAGGACCGAACGCGCGCAGCGAGTCGATCACCGCGGTCCCGGTCGAGACCTGCTTCTCGCTCGTCCTGAGCGCGGCCACCCCGGGGGTCGCGTAGGCGCTCCTGAGGGTGGCGGCCAGCTCGCCGGTGACCAGGCCGCCCATCGTGGTGACGTAGGCCGACGGGCTTTCCGTGTAGGTGTACGTGTCGTAGTCGACGCCGAACTGGGTCGTCACCGAGGCGGCGTCGGCCAGGTCCTGCTGCGTGAAGGGCAGCCAGGCGTAGATGTCCACGCCCTCGGCCGCCGCGGGCGAGGTGGTCACCACCGGCGGCGGGGCGGACGCGGTGGCGGGCTGCGCGGAGGCGCCGGTCCCCGGGGTGGACGTGCCCGCGGCGTGGTTGTGGTTGTGGTTGTGAGTCAGGGCCGGGACGACGAGGTAGTAGCCGAGCGCGGCCAGGACCACGACGATCAGGAAGAACGCTGCCTTCTGCAGCCCGGGACTGAGATCCATGGTGACCGCCTGCTATTTATCCCGCCGGACCGGACGCAGCCAGAACGGCATGGGTGAGGATTGTTCGGTGCCGCGCTCGCCTGTCCCCTGGCCGGACGCTGACGGCTCGGCGGGCGGCGCGGACGGCCTCGGCCTGGATCCGGCGGAACCCGCCGACCCGGTGGTCCCCCGGACCTGAGCCCGCTGCCGGGTCGAGGGGCCGGACCAGCCGGCCGACGGCCAGGCCGAGCTGGGCTGGCCGGACCTCGTGGACCCCGCCGTCCCGCCGCTCGACGGGGCAGCGGCGGATCGTGATGAGCCGGCGGAGACGGCGCGGGACCGCGGACCCGTGGATCCCGCCAGTCCGGCTCCGGGCCGCCCGGCTCCGCGCGACCAGCCGGTAGCCGCGCCCGGCGAGGAGTTGCCACCGGAACCCGACCTGGGCGGCAGGTCCAGCGGCGGGGCCGTGCGGGCGGTGCTGCCCTGGCCGTCGGCCCCGCCCCGGGCCCTGGCCGACGTGGCGGCAGCGGCCAGCCCGCGGGAACCCGGCCCGCCGTCCCCGTCGGCCGCGGGCGGGGCGTCCTGGCGCAACCGCGCCGCGTGCGCGCCGCTCGTGCCCTGAGCGGTCCCCGTCGCGTCACCAGACGCGACGGCCCCGGCGGCGGCCCCGACTCCGGCTCCGGCGACGCTAGCGGCGCCCGTGGCCAGCGCCGCCGCCTGGCCGGGATTGCGCCGCGCCCAGCGGGCGGCCCGGTAGCCCGCCACCCCGGGGATGGCCACGGTGGCGGCGTCGAGCGTCGACCTGCGGAAGGTGGTGCTCGCGTCGCGCATGCTGTACTCGGCCCGCTCGGTCGCGCCGATGGTGCCGTAGCCGACCGCGGAGAACAGGTGGGTGAACGGCTTGCGGTAGATGAACACGGCCATGGTGACCAGCGCGATCATCAGGATCTTGAGCGCCCACGGGAGCGCCGCGTCGGACGTCCCCATGATCAGCGAGTAGCTGTACAGCAGCACGCTGAGCACGATCGAGATCGCCACCTGCTTCATCAGGACGCCCACCAGCATCTCGAACCAGCGGACCGCGATGATGCGGCCGAATCCCGGATGCGTCCCGATGATCAGGAAGAACGGCCCGGCCACCAGCAAGAGCAGGAAGCCGAGCTTGAGCACGATCAGCGTCAGCGAGATGAGCAGGATGAGCATCCCGGCCACGAGCGCGGCGAACATGGCGGCGAAGGCGATCTCCAGCCGCGTGGTCCACTGGTTGCCCTGGAACAGGGGGTAGATCGCCGGGTTGTTCTGCTGGATGGACGAGGCGATGCCGCTGTACGTGGCCTGCTTGGCCGAGATCAGCGCGGTGCTCGGGGTCTCGTTGGCCGCGATCGCCTGCGCCCACAGCAGTTGCCTGCCGTAGGTATTGACCACGGTCTGCGTGCCGTTGCCGGTGGCCGCGTAGTTGGTCGTGCCGAGTTCGCCCCACAGCCACGGCTTGCACACCAGGACCGACCACAGCTCGTTGGCGTTCTGGTCGACCAGGCCGTTGCCCGAGGTGAAGGCGTAGCTGCTCGTGACGCTCTGCGGGTCGCCCGCCTGCACCGGCAGGCAGTTGCCGCCGGTCGGGGCGGGGAGCTTGGAGAAGGCCGCGTTCAGCACCGAGGTCGTGCTGTTGGCGACCGTGGTGCCGACCCCGGTGAAGTCGGCGGGCTTGCCGATCAGCGCGATGGCGGCGGTGGCGGCGACCACCATCCAGAGCGTGCCCTCGATGGTCCGGGTCGCGCGCTTGCGGATCAGGCCCTGCCAGGCCAGCCACATCGCGCCGAGGATCACGACGGGGGCCAGGTAGGGAAAGTAGATGGCCTTGCCGAGGGCGCTGATGAGCTTGTCGACGGCGTTCTGCAGCCAGGTCAGGATGCTGTTGCCAGCGGCCGACTGGTAAACGGTGATCGTCACGCGGTCCAGGGACTTGGCCGCGTCGAAGACCATCCCGGCGACGTTGTTGCCGATCAGCGAGGTCATGTCGGAGCACTGCAGGCCGTGCGCCGCCCAGAACTGGCCGGCGATCCCGTAGTTGGCGTACAGCGTCTGGCCGCCAGCCGACGCGGCGGGCGGCTCGATCATGGCGTCGATCCCGCCGGTCGCCGGTTCGGGCTGCGGCAGCGAGGGCTCGCAGATGTTGTTCAGGTCGCCGACGATCCCGCTCGAACCTTGCGAGCACAGCCCGATCAGCCCGCCGATGTCGCCGATCCCCGGCACCTGGCAGATACCGCCCGGTATCGCGGGGGTGAGGTCCGCGGTCAGGACGACCGGCCCGGTGGCGGGGGTCGCGTGCGCGGGGGCCGCGTGCGCGGGGTGCGTGGCGTGCGTGGCGTGCGCGGTCCGGGCCGGGGTGGGCTGGCCGACCGAGTGCACCGCCGCCAGGGCGGGACTCGCGGTGCCGAGTAGGGCCACCGTCATCAGCAGCAACTGCAGCGCCCAGCGCCCGACGCGGCCGGGTGGCCGGGAGTCGGCGCGGTCCTGCGCGTGGCGCTGGAACGGGGCGGGCGGGACAGGCATCGGGGGACTCCTGGGTTCTGCTGCTTATGAGGACGCCCCGGCCGCCGGAGTGTTGGCGGCAGGACGGCTGCGCGGCCGGGGCGAGGAGTCCCCACCGGGCAGCCTGGCGGTCCTTGGGTCGGGCTGGGTGCGCTTGGCCCGCGTCGGGTTGGTGTCGATCCAGTTCTTCAGCTCGTCGGAGACGAGGTCGATCCCGATCCGCCCGGCCCGGTCGTCCAGGTCCCTGTAGATGCACTCGCCGTTCCCGAGCGCGCGCAGGACGGCCTTGTGGTCGTCGGACGGCGCGACCCCGAGCAGCGACATGACGTTCGCGACCTCGCCGCGCTCGGTGGACCGGAACGCGAAGACGCCGGACAGGCAGTTGGTGACCTGCTCATTCAGCAGGTCGCCGGCGTTCTGCGAGACCAAGATGAGCGCGGTGTTCCGCGACCGGCCCATCCTGGACACCTCGGGGACCAGCTTGGCGCCCTCGGGCGTGGACGTGATCGCCCAGGCCTCGTCGAGGAAGATGGCCTTGGGCACCGTCCGGTCCAGGCCGAGCAGCAGCTTGCGGGCGAACTGGGACACCAGGTAGAGCAGGGCCACCGAGAGCCGCTGCTCGTAGGAGTAGTCGTCGCGGCTGATCGTGGTGTCGGGCAGGGTGAGCCCGGCCAGCGTGAAGACCGTGGTCCAGCCCTCCGCGTCGATCTGCTCGCCGACCGAGGGAGCGAAGCACAGCTTGGCCAGGCGCATCTCGGAGATCGACCGCATGACCGCGCCGGTGTTCTTCCAGGCCGGATCCTCGGCCTGCTCCAGGAACCTGACCACCTTGCCGAGGCTCGGCCGCTCGCTCCCGGCCACCGCGCCGACCGCCTGGATCATGGCGCTCTCGCGTTCCTCGCTCATCCTCGGCAGCAGCAGGCGCAGCGTCTCGGTGGCCATGGTCCGCTTCTCAGACAGGTCGACACCGAAGGAGAACGGATCGAGCAGGCCCGGCGCGGCCGCGCCGAGCGGGAGCACCCGGGCCCTCCTGCCCTGCCGGCTCAGGTATTCCACCAGCGATTCGGCGTCACCCTTGGGATCGATCACCGCGACGGTCGCGCCGCGCAGAGCGAGCTGGTAGATGAGCAGCATGGCCAGCGTCGTCTTGCCGCCGCCGGGCTCGCCGGTGATCGCGATCGCGGTCGGGCGGTTACGGGCGGCGGCCAGCAGCGGGTCGAAGTGCACGATGGACCGCGACCGGCCCAGGGTCTCGCCGATGTACGGCCCGATCCAGCCCGAGCCTGCGTCGATGCGGTCGCCCAGTTCCACCGTCGCGGTCGGCATCCCGCCCGCGATCGTGTACAGCGGCTGGCGCTGCACGTAGGAACTCAGCCGGATCCGCTCGCCGGGCAGCGACTCGCACAGCAGCGAGAACTGGTCGCCCGTCGAGTTGACCACGTCGATCCCGATGTCGCGGTAGTGCTCGACGACCGCCTCCACCCGGCGTACGCACAGCTCCCTGGTCGGCGCGGTCACCATCAGGCGGTGCCAGCCGTAGACGAACGGCAGGCGCTCCTTCGTAATGCCGTGCTCGAGCATCCGGGCGGCGGCGATCTGCTCGGCCAGGGCGATGGGCGCCTCCGCGCCGGCCTCCCGGATGTGCAGGTCCATGTCGCGGGCGTGAGCGAGGCGCCGGCTGACGTCCTTGCTCGCCTTGGCCGGCGGGATGAGCTTCATCCGGGAGTTGATCTCGACCGGGAACGGGAGCGAATCGGCGTGGTGCAGCCACGGTTCCCCGTCGGGGAACGACATCACGTCCGGGAACCGGGCGAACGACAAGAACGCGGCGTAGGACTTCCCGGCCGTCTGCTCCAGGCACAGCACGGTCCGCCCGTTGTGCACCTGCCCCTCGAACAGCGCGTCGATCTCGCCCGCGCCCCACCGCCGGCGCTTGGTCGCCGACGGCGCGGGCTCGCCCGTCGTTGCCATCAGCGTGTGCCTGATCAGCCAGGCGATCTCGCCGGAGCTCGCGTGGCGGGCCGCCAGCGCGCTGGCGTTCAGCGCCCGGCCCAGCCGCTCCGCCGAATCGGTCCACTTGGCGATCTCGGCGGAGCCGACCGCGTCGTCCCCGAGCCCCAGCCCGCGCTCGCCGTGCTGGTACGCGCCGATGAACTGGGACAGCATCCCGCCGGACAGCTGCGCCCGCATCCCCCGCTGACCCAGCCGGACGCCGAGGTAGATCTCCTTGGTCCAGAAGTCCTTGGCCCAGACGTGCTGGTAGGACTGCTCCAGGTACTCCCGCCAGCCCGGGCCTCCGTCGGAAGTCGCGTCCAGCCCGGTGGCCCACGCGTGCGCCGGGTAGGACCGGTGCGCGATGCGCAGGTGAACCTCGGCGTCGGCCATCCTGATCGCGGCCAGGGCGACGGTGATGTTCGTCGCCAGCGCCTCCCGCTCCTCCGGCGTCGTGAACTCATAAGAGACCGAGGGAATCCGGTAGTACGCCCAGGCGTGGGTGTCGGTAAGCAGGATGCGGTCGTCGAAGTACCTGATGGCCAGCCGGGCCCGGCCCCTGGAGGTCCGGGACGAACTGGACCCGCTAGTCCGAGTGGCCACCGGGGCTCCTTCCCGGGACGGGGCTTTCGCGGTGCACGCTGCCTTCGCGACTCACAGACCTGGAGTCCATGCCCGCGACGAGCACGCCGGCCAGGGCCGTATAGGCGTGCCTGGTCTGCGGGTCCAGCGCGGATAGCGCCTCGGGAGTCCCCGGCAGCTGGTCATCCCACGGGACCCGCACGATGGCCCGGCCACGGCCCTTGGCCACGGATTCGGCCCGGAGCACGTCCTCGCCAGCCCGCCTGCCGACCCCGTTGATCACCGTGACGGCGCGCGCCGCGATCTCGCCGTAGCCGTGCGTGCCGAGCCACTGCTGGGTGTTGGCCAGCGCGGACGCCGCCTCCGGGCTGGTGGGCAAGACCAGCACGAGCTGGTCCGCCACCGACAGCGCTCGCGTCAGGCGCGACGGCGCCGGGTCGATCATGGTCAGCGGGTACCGCTCGGCCAGGGCCCTGGCCAGCCGCGGGTAATCAAGGGCGTCGAGCGCGTGCCCGTCGCTGCCAGGTTCGGCGATCACGTCGAGCCGCGCCGCGGACGGCCTGCGGCCGGGCCGCACCCGCCAGTCACCACGGAGCGGACGAGGGTCTGCGGCGGCGTGATCCTGCGGTTCGACTACCTCGCCGGCGAGCAGCGCGGTCACCGAGGCGGCGGGCGCGATCTGCGCGGCGAGCGAGGCACCGCCCGGGTTCAGGTCGAGGGCGGCCACGGGCACATCCCGGAGGGAGGCCAGCATGAGACCGGTCATCGCCGCGATCGTGGACTGCCCAGCGCCGCGGACGCAGCCGAGCACGACGATCAGGCGGGGACCGCCTAGCGGCAGCCTGGCCCGGTCGCGATCCAGCGTCTGGAGGTCCCGCTGGCCCGGCCCCTGACCGCCGGTGACCACCTTGACCCGCCGGTTCCAGCTGGGGTCGGTGCCGCTGCCCGGCCCGCTGAGCGCGCGCTCCACGGAGGGCAGCGGCCGGTCTGGCTCGAGGTCCACGAACAGGGCCGCCATCCGGGCCGCCATAGACCGGCCCGGCCGTGCGGCGGCCGGACGCTCGACGGTCGGCCGCTCGGCGGCTCGTCGCTCGGCTGAGGGTGCCGCGGGAGCCGGCACCAGGGGCGCGGGCGTCACGTGGGCGGGGGCCGGGAAGTGGGCGGGGGCCGGGAAGGCGGCCGCGAGCGGCGCGGGAGCGGGCTCGGGCGGGACGGCAGGCTCGGGCTCGGGCGCGAGATCTGACTCGAACCCGGGCTCGAGTTCGAGTCCGGGGAAGGCGGCGGTTGTTCGGGTAGGCGGTTGCTTCCTGGTAGGCGGTTCCTTCGGGAACGGGGCTGGCCTCTGCCTCCGGGAAGGGCCCGACCTCGGGGAACGGGCCTGCCTCTGGGAAGGTGATGGGCTCGGGGAGCGCGCCCGGGATGGGGAAGGTCCCGGTGGGCGGCGGCCAGGAGGGCGGCGCGTCCGAGGCGGGACGGGGCTCGGCGAGGTCGCGGGGGTCTGGCTCGAGATCGTGCGAAACCTCGAGGGCCCTGGATTCCTGCCTACGCTCGGCCGGGAGACTCGGCCACTCGGACCGCCTGGGCCCGGCCGGGCGGGGGTCGCCTGCGGGGGTATCCGGATCCGTCTTGGCCGGCCACGGCCGACCCGATGGCGTTCCCCTGACCGCCGGCGAAGCCGTCGCGCGCTGCGGCACCTGCACCTGCGGGGCCATCCGCTCCGGCACCCACGGGGCCGTCCGTTCCGGCGCCGGGGGGCGGGGGACGGCACGGGCGGCGCGGGCGCCACCGTGGTCATGGGCGTCATGGCGGTCATGGGCGGGGCGGGCCTGGCGGCCGGCGACTCCGCGGCCACCCGCGCCGACGCCGGCCGACGGAGCGGTCGCCGGGTGGGCAGCGGCGCCGCGGTGACCTGAGCGGCGGCCTGAGCGGTGGCGGCCGCCGTGGCTGCCACCTGGGCCGAGACTCGGGCGGGCCGGCCGACGGCGGGCCGCGCGGTCTCGGGGAGCCTGGCTGGGCCACGGGACTTGGCCGCCTTCTTGGCCCGGGCCTTCGCCGGGTCCCGGCGCCACACCCGGGCCGACAGCGCGATGTGGTCCTTCTCCGCGAAGGGCGCCATCCGGCAGAAGGTCTTCGCCTCGGCGAGGTACCGAAGCTGGGAGCTGACTAGCTCGGGCAGTCGCTTGTTCTCAATGACGGGCCGCGTCGTCAGCCAGGTGAGCACTCCAGGAGGCAGCACATATAGCCATACCAAGTCGTGGTTAAACGGCAATCCAATCGCAACCAGGAAAACCACATACGGGACCGTAATCCCGGCGAATACCGCGATCCAGGTGATCGGCAACGGCGCCGGCAACCGGAAATCGTAGAGCTTGTACAGCCTCTTTTCGATCCGCCAGATATTCGTATAAGTGGGAAGATCCACTGCGGGGGCTCTCCTTCGGGCCGGACGGGGTCAGTGGACTCCGAGGGCGTTGGCGATGCCGGTGGCTAGGACCTGCACGATGCTGGGTGTGTAGAAGACGACCCCGATCGCCACGGCCAGCACCAGGAACTGGACGAACCGGGTGATCTCGCGGGTGAACAGGAAGAAGATCGCCACGATCCCGACGACGCCGAGGAACAGCGGCCCGAACAAACCCTGCAGGTAGTGAACGAGGCCTTGCGTGCTCAGCGCTACGGGACCCAGCGCAGCGGTGAGGTGAGTGTGCATAAGGCGACCCTTCCGGGATCAGGAGGCCATTCGACGGGGACCGTGAACCAGGAGCCGGGCGGTCGACTGGGAGCGAGCCGACCGGTCCGGGGCCCGCGGGGAACGGGCTGGGCGGCGGCGACATCGGGCCAGGCGGGAGCGGTATGGGCGCATGCGGACATGACGACATGAGCCGTCACTGTCCAGCTCATTTGGCTCCCACCGCCTCAGTCGACGCGCTGATTTCATTTACGTACCATTTGCCGCTTTGTATAGCGAGCACCGACACGGTGTAAGTCATCGCGATTTTTGCGATGCCAGGTGAACCCTGGCTCGGTACCTGCCAAATGACGGTTACGGTTATCTGCCGCACGGCGCCGCCGGGCGGCACATGCAAACTGGCTATCGAATCGAACGCGACCGCGCCGCCCAGCCCGCTCAGCGACACACCGCGGACCGCGAACCTGCTCAGTGCCGCGCTATCGCCGTTGGCGTAGGCCTGGAAGAAGGCGGGCAGTTCTTGCAGGAGCTCGCCCTGCGCGACCGGGTCGGAACCGCCGCTGGACTGCGGTAGCGGTGAGACCTGCGCCGGTGCGGGCAGCCAGGCTGGCTCCCCGGCGACCACGACGCCGCTCGCCGAGGCGATGACCGGGACCCCGAGCTCCATGAGCTGGCCGTTGACCGTGGCCAGCAGGGTGACCACGGCGTGCTGGCGGTCCTGGACCGCGATCCCGGCCACCTGCTCGGACTGCAGGCTCATCTGCCCGGCGCCGTCCCAGCCGAGGTCCGGGTTGGCGGCCGCGACGCTGGCCGGCACGAACGCCGCGAGCTCCTGCTCGCGCTGAGCCTGGGTCGCCGGGCTGAAGTTGAGGTAGACCTGCCCGAACTCACTCGCGTACGCCTCCGCGAGAGCGACAGGAAACTGCCCCGCGGTAGCGCCGGCCGAGGAAGTCCCGCCAGCGCGCAGCGCGCCGCCCGGGTTGACGACGATGGCCGTCACGCCCCGGTAGGCGATGACCAGCAGGGCCGCCCAGAGCGCCGCCCGCAGCGGCCACAGCCGCCACCGGCCGCCGCCACCGGTCCAGGCCCGCCCAGGCGGTGCCGCCAGATCGAGCGGATCAGTCTCGCCGTCGAACGCTCCGGCGCCCGCTGGCACCCGGGCGAGCGCCAGCCTGGGCGGCACGTAATCATGCGGATGCGTTCCGTTACCGGAATTAGGCCCGCGAAACATCAACACCTCCGCGCGTACCTGCTCCTATCGGGAAGGAGCGGCTCGTCCCTTCGCGCCGGTCTCGTGCCCCATGGCCCAGCTTCCGCGATCCGGCGACGGGATCGTCAGAGCCAGTCACCGGGAGATATGCACGGGCACGAACCGGCACCCTTAACACGAGCGCGAACACGGATACGGTTCACATGACTTCGGATCGTATTCAGGCAGAGTCGGCCGATCTGTCCGATCCGGCGTACGCAGGCTGCCCGGCGACGGCGGCCCGGCTCTGGCCTTCCTCGATCCACCGAGGGATCAGATCCGGGTCGGCACCAGCCGCGATGCAGTACCGCGCGGCGGCCCGCGCCTTCCGTTCCTGCTTAGTCTCCCGGTAGAAACCGATCAGCAGGCCCGCCACCTCAGCCAGCAGGTCGCCGCGATCACCCGCGATCTCCCGTAGCTCCTCCACCGCGGTGGCGGTCTCGGCCACGGTCGGTTCCCTCAGGGGCGCGTGCCGCCCAGCCGCACCCGTCAGGCGCGCCACGGTCAGCTCGTCGGCCTCCGGTTCCGCGTGAGCCCTCACCGCGCCCACCCCCGACCGGAGTGCCGAGCGATGCCGGCCACGGCACGGCCGTCACATTTTGATTTGGTATAAGACAAGTACATGGCTCAAGTATCAAACACATAGACGATTATGACAAGTAGCTGATCAGTACTCGAACACAACAGCGTAGCAAGGTCGGCTCGATCGGGCGCCTGGCTGATGCGCCGAACAGTAACCATGCACGGAGAGGAACGGATAGATTACTTTTTGAAGTGAGATGTTCCATGGGTGGGGGGAAACAACCGTGAACTCGTTGTGGTGGGTACCGATCGGCTTGGCCGCCTGGTTCCTCGTTTCGCTGGCCGTAGGGCTGTGCCTCGGCCCGGTTCTCAGGCGCTCCACGGAGGCCCGGGAAGCCTTAGAACGTCAGTTGCCGGAATCGGATGTTCATCAAGAGCCGACCCCAGGATGAGCGGCAGGCCTCCCCGGGACCGGGAGCGGGCAGTCATACAGTGAACCTGAACTCCACCACGTCGCCGTCGCGCATGATGTAGTCCTTGCCTTCGATGCGGGCCTTGCCCGCGGCGCGGGCGGCGGCGATGGAGCCGACGGCGATCAGGTCGTCGTAGGAGACTACTTCGGCCTTGATGAAGCCCCGCTGGAAGTCGCTGTGGATGACGCCGGCGGCTTCCGGGGCGGTCGCTCCGGCCCTGATCTCCCAGGCCCGGGTTTCCTTGGGGCCCGCGGTGAGGAAGGTCTGCAGGCCGAGGGCGCGAAAGCCGGCCTGGGCCAGCTGGGCCAGGCCGGGCTCGCCGAGGCCGGCCTCGGCGAGCAGTTCGGCGGCTTCCTCCTCGGGAAGCTCGGTCAGGTCCGCCTCGGTCTTGGCGTCCAGGAAGACCGCCTCGGCCGGGGCGACGTGGGCCGACAGGCGCTTGCGCAGCTCGTCGTCGCCGAGTTCCCCCACGTCGCAGTTGAACACGTACAGGAAGGGCTTGGCCGTCAGCAGCTGGAGCTCGCGCAGCGCGGCGAGGTCAATGCCGTGGGACGCGGCGCCGGTGGAGAGCGGGATCTCCTGGAAGAGCAGGTCCTGGGCCGCGGTGGCGGCCTCGACGACCTGCGTCCGGGCGGCGTCCCTGGCGGACTTCGCCTCCTTGACCAGCCGGGGCAGGGCCTTCTCCAGCGTCTGCAGGTCGGCGAGGATCAGCTCGGTGACGACCGTCTCGATGTCGCGTTCGGGTGACACGTCGCCGTCGACGTGACTGACGTCGGGGTCGGCGAACAGGCGCACCACCTGGCAGATGGCGTCGGTCTCGCGGATGTGGGCGAGGAACTGGTTGCCGAGCCCCTGACCCTGCGAGGCGCCGCGGACCAGGCCGGCGATGTCGATGAACCGCACGCTGGCCGGGATGATCTTCGCGGAGTCGTACAGCTTGGCCAGCTCGGCCAGGCGCGGGTCGGGGACGCCGACCACGCCGACGTTCGGCGCGATGGTGGCGAACGCGTAGCTGGACGCGAGCGCGCCCGCCCGGGTCAGCGCGTTGAACACGGTGGACTTGCCGACGTTGGGCAGGCCGACGATGCCGATAGACAGGCTCACCCGCGCGAGTTTAGCGCCGCGCGGCCGGGGACCTGCCGGGCGCGGAAGCGTAGCATGGAGAACACGCAGGGCGAGCCTGACCCAGGAGGCTGCCATGACGCTGCGACCGCGGCGGAACCTGGTGCTGTGGAGCCAGATCAAGGGCGCACCCAGGCGGTACCGTACCGAGCCGGTGGCCCGGGGCAGGCGGACCCGCACGTGGATCCGCCGGGGCGGGCTGCTTATCCTGATCGGCCTGATGGCCCTGGGCCGCTTCGTGCTGGCTCGCTGGCGGCTCATACTGGCCGGGGCGGTGCTCACCGTGGCCGGCGCGGTCCTGGGCGGCGGCCCCGGCAGCCCCTTCCTCCTCCCCGGGCTCATGCTGCTGCTGTCCGCCCCGATGCTGCCCGGCCACTCCCGGGCGCGCGCGAAACTGGAACGCGACCTGGCCGCCTACTCGACCCCGGCCGAACGCCGCGACCTCGAAGCCACGCTCGACCAGTACCCCGGCGACATCACGCACGAGCTGCGGGAGATCCTCGCGAGCCAGGCCACGGCCGCCCCTCGCAGCCAGATTCCGTCCCTCGGGCGCCGCTGAACCTCAGAACTGGGCCTCGTACTGGGACGGGTCGATGCGGGCCTCGACGACCAGGGGGCGTGAGCCCGCGGACCTGGCGGCCAGGCCGGCCAGGGCCTTCTCCAGGGCGGCCGCGGTCTCGACCCGAACGCCGTCGCAGCCCATCGCCTCGGCCAGCGCGGGCAGGTCGGTCCCGCCCGTCCGGGTCGCCGTCGGCGGGTAGCCCCGCAGCTGCTGGCGCAGCTCGATCCGGTTCAGGCTGCCGTCGGCGAAGACCACGACGACCACGGGCAGGCGCAGCTCCGCGGCGATCCGCATCTCGGTCGCGGTCATCGCGAACCCGCCGTCGCCGACCAGGGCGATCACCGGCCGGCCAGGGTAGGAGAGCCGCGCCGCGATGGCGGCAGGGACGCCGAACCCCATCGCCGACAGCCCGTTGGTCATCAGCACCGAGCGGGGCGCACCGGCCTGCCACACCTGGCCGGCCATGAGCTTGTGCGAGCCGACGTCGGTGGTCACGATCGTGTCGGGCGGGGCGGCCTCGCGCGCGATCACGACCACGTCGGACGGGTTGAGGCGGTCTTCGGCCCACCCGGCGCGCCACGCGGCGTGCAACCTGGTACGGAACGCCGCTACCTCGCGTACGGTCCAGCGCGGCTCCCCGGACCAGCCGCCCGCGATCCAGCCGAGGGCCGCCGCGACGTTGCCGACCACCTCGTGTGCGCTGGCGTAGATCTGGTCGGTGTTCGGCACCGTGTCCAGGTGCAGCACCGGGGTGGTGACCGACCACGGGCTGATCAGCTCCACCGGGTCGAAGCCCGCCGCCAGGATCAGGTCGGCGCCGGCCAGCAGGTCCCAGACCACGCGGTGGCCCGCCATGTCCAGCACGCCGGCGAAGTAGGGGTGATCCTCGGGGAACACGCCCTTGGCCATGGGCGAGACCACCACCGGGATCCCGGCGAGCTCGGCCAGCCTGACCAGCTCGGGTCCCGCGCCGCAGCGGACCGCGGCGATGCCCGCCAGGATGACCGGATGCCGCGCGGCGCGCAGGCCGCGCAGCGGGTCGCCCTCCCCGTACACGTCGACCGTCCCCGTGGCCGGGCCTAGCGGCGGGACGACCACCTCTGCGCTCCCGGCGGGGAGGTCCCAGGTGTCGGCGGTCACCGTCACGTGGACGGCACCTGGGCGTTCGGCGGTCGCGGTGCGCAGCGCCTTGCGGATCACCGGGTCCGCCGAGGCCGGATCCAGGCGCAGCACCGCCTTGGTGACCGGCGCGAACATCCGGCCGTGGTCGACGACCTGATGGGTGAAGAACTGCTCGCGGGAACTCTCGATCTGGCCGGAGACGGCGAGCAGCGGCACCCGGTCCAGGGTCGCCGACGCCACGCCGTTCAGGACGGCGGTGGAGCCGGGGCCGAGGGTGGACAGGCACACCCCGGGCAGGCCCGTCGCCATGGCCGCGCCCTCGGCCATGAACGCGGCGCTCGCTTCCCTGACCGCCGCCACCACCTCGATGCCGTGCTGGCGCGAGGCCTCGATGAAGTCGATGACCGACTCGCCCGGGTACCCGAAGATGTGCCGAACGCCGGCCGCGCGAACGTCAGCCGGCCAGCCGTGCCGCGGTCGTCCCTGGCGCCATCGACCCAGTTTCCCACGCATGATAGGGAGGAATACCACCGCCGTTCGGGATAAATAGAGCTCTTTTCCAAGCTCAGCGCGGTGATTAGAGTCATTAACGAAGGAGACGGGTCGCCAGGTGTCGGCCAGCCGACAGGAACCGTGTCCGTCCGCGGACTGACAGCCGTCTCGCGGTCCGGCACGCTGGCGGCTATCGCATCCCTGAGGGGGCCGCCATGGACGAGTTTCTCGCCGCCTACCCGGACTACGCCACGACCGCCCGGCTGGATGAACTCCGCGCCACCGAGTACGCCTACCTCGACGCGGGCGGCCACGTCTACCTCGACTACACCGGCGCCGGCCTGACCGCGGACGCGCAGCTTCGCGCGCACGTGGAGCGGCTGCGCAGCGGGTGCTTCGGCAACCCGCACTCGGAGAACCCCGCCTCCGTCGCCTCCACCGTGCTGATCGAGCAGGCCCGGGAGGCGGTGCTCCGCTACTTCAACGCCTCGCCGGATGAATACGTGGCCATCTTCACGCCGAACGCCACGGGCGCCTGCCGCCTGGTCGGCGAGGCGTACCAGTTCCGGCCCTGGTCGCGGCTGGTGCTCACCACGGACAACCACAACTCCGTGCACGGGCTGCGCGAGTTCGCCAGCGGGCACCACGCCCCGGTCCGGTACATCAGGCTGTCCACGGCCGACCTGCGGAGCTCTGCCGAGGACGTGAGCGCCGCGCTCGGGCGCGGCCAGGGTCCCGGCCACACGCGCCGGCGCGGCCTGTTCGCCTACCCGGCGCAGAGCAACTTCAGCGGGGTCCAGCACCCGCTGGCCTGGGTGGACCTGGCCCAGGCGGCCGGCTACGACGTGCTGCTCGACGCGGCGGCCTTCGTCCCGAGCAACCGGCTCGACCTGGGCACGGTCAAACCGGAGTTCGCGGCGGTGAGCTTCTACAAGATGTTCGGCTACCCGACCGGGATCGGGTGCCTGCTGGCCCGGCGGGACGCCCTGGCGCGGCTGCGCCGCCCGTGGTTCTCCGGCGGCACCGTGATCAGCGCGAGCGCGCAGGGCGGCTGGCACCGCCTCACCGAGGACGAGTCCGCCTTCGAGGACGGCACCCTCAACTTCCTCGCCATCCCCGACCTCACGACCGGCCTGGCCTGGATCAGCGACATCGGGATCGACCTGATTCACCGCCGGGTCAGCTACCTGACCGGGTGGCTGCTCAGCCGCCTCGCGGGCCTGAAGCACGGCGACGGGGCGCCGATGGTGCGCCTGTATGGCCCGCCGAATGGTGCGGCGCGCGGCGGGACGGTGGCGTTCAACTTCCTGGACGCCCGCGGCGCGGTGGTGGACGAGCGCGTGGTCGCGCGGGATGCGAGCGCGGCGGGCATATCCGTGCGGACCGGGTGCTTCTGCAACCCGGGCGCGGGTGAGTGGGCGTTCGGGCTGACCCAGCGACGCCTCCGCGAGATCGGGCCGGACCGGTCCGGGGGGCGGACCATGGATGACTTCCTGGCGCTGGCGGGCATGCCCAGCGGCGGCGCCATCCGGGCGTCGCTCGGGCTGGTTTCGACCATCGGCGACGTGGAGCGCTTCCTCGACTTCGCCGAGCGGGCGTACTGCGATACCGAGCCCGCCCGCGACGGCCTGGCGCCGCGGCAGCACTGCTGATCCGCCGTCGTTCTGCTGCCACGCCGAACGCCGAAATCCGCCGTCCCCTGCGTGTCGGGACCGGGGATCCGGCCGCGCGCTGCCAATACTGGGATCATGTCGTTGCTTACGGGCCTGCTACTCGGGATCGTCATCGGGGCCGTGATCGGATACCTGTTCGCCCGCGGGCGGCTAGCGGACCTGACCGGGCGCGCCCGCGCCGCCGAGGAACGAGCAGCGCTCATGGACACCCAGCTGGCCGAGCGGTTCCAGGCCCTGTCCGCGCAGGCGCTCGACGCCAGCACGTCGCGGTTCCTCCAGGTCGCGGAGGGTCGCCTGCAGGCCGCGAACGCGAACGCGACCACCGAGCTCGAGACCCGCCGCGCGGCGGTCGAGCACCTGGTCGGCCCGCTGAAGGAGACCCTGGCCCGGGTGGAGGCGCAGCTCCGGGCTTCGGACGAGGCCCGGACCCTTTCCCACGCCGCGCTCACCGAGCAGGTCACCATCGCGCGGCAGACCTCCGAGCAGCTGCGGACGCAGACCCAGGCGCTGGTCACCGCGCTGCGCCGGCCGGAGGCCAGGGGCCGCTGGGGCGAGCTTCAGCTGCGCCGGGTGGTCGAGCTGGCCGGGATGAGCGCGCGCTGCGACTTCGACGAGCAGGTGGCGGTGGCTTCGGCCGACGGCCTGCAGCGCCCGGACATGGTGGTGCGCCTGGCCGGGGGCAAGAACATCGTGGTGGACTCCAAGGTGTCCCTCGCCGCGTACCTGGAGGCGGCGGAGAGCGAGGACGAGGCCGGCCGTTCGGCCCGGATGGACGCACACGCCAGGCACCTGCGCGACCACGTGGACCGGCTGGCCGGCAAGGCCTACTGGGCGGCGGTGAGCCCGTCGCCCGAGTTCGTGATCCTGTTCATCCCGGGCGAGGCGTTCCTGGCCCCGGCGCTGGAACGCGACCCCGGGCTGCTGGAGTACGCGCTCGCCCGCCGGGTCCACATCGCCACTCCCACCACGCTGGTCACGATGCTGCGCACCGCGCAGTACGCCTGGCAGCAGGACGCGCTCTCCGATAACGCGCGCGCGGTGTTCGACCTCGGCCGCGAGCTGTACGACCGCCTCGCCGGGCTCGGCAAGCACGTCGACCGCCTCGGGCACGCGCTGACGAAGGCCGTGTCCGCCTACAACCAGACCGTCGGGTCGCTGGAGACCCGGGTGCTGGTCAGCGCCAGGCGGCTCAACGACCTCGGCGTCACCGACGGGGACATTTCCCCGCTCGCTCCGCTGGAAGAGACGGCCCGGGCGCTGTCCGCGCCTGAACTCGTGGCCGGCGGGCCAGCGGAAATCGGGCGCACGGAAATCGGGCCCACGGAAATCGAGTCGGCGGAGGGCTGGCAGGCGGGCTTCGACCCGGCGGACATCGACCTGGTGCGCGCGGCTCGATGACCCCGACGCAGACCCGCAACCCGGCGCGGAACCCGATCCCGCCGCGTCCCAGGCCCGGGGCTACGACCGCGCGGTCGCGGACACCAGGGCCGGGCGCGGCCGGCCCGCCGTCGCGGCGCCTCGAACCCCGGGGGGTGTTCAGGCTCACCGGCCGCGGCGCGATCGTGGCGCTGTTCCTGCTGTGCTTCCTGACCCAGCTGACCGGCTTGAGCGTGCTCGCCGACGCCGCGTTTGTCTTCGGCGCGGGCCTGGTTACCTACTACACGAAGTTCGCCGGACTGCGCACCGTCGTGGTGTGCCCGCCGCTGGTCTTCCTGGCTGGGTGCGTCTTCGCCAAGGCGCTGACCGCCTCCGGCATGTTCACCATGGCCGAGGGGATCCTGGTCACGCTCGGCACTTCGGCGCCGTGGCTGTTCACCGGCACGGGCCTGACCATCGCGATCGCCCTCGGCCGCGGGTTCCGGCCCGCGATCCCCCTGCTGACCAAGCGCGCCCGGTAAGAATCTGACCCCGAGGTCCCCATGGGTCGGCTGCCCGGGGATACAACGGAAGATCCGTGCCAGACGGAAGAAAAGGCGTCATATTCGGCGCCCAAATTTCCGCCAGGCACCGAACTTCCGGGAATTTTCTAGCGCGGCGCGGCCCCGGAGGCGCGCAGCTCGCGCGGCAGCGCGAACGTCATGTGCTCCTCGACCGCCTCGACTTCCTCCACCGCGCCGAACCCGCAGTCGGCCAGCTTGCCGAGCACCGCCGCCACCAGCTCCTCCGGCACCGAAGCTCCGCTGGTCACGCCGACCGTGCTCACCCCGTTCAGCCAGGACTCGTCGACCTCGCCGGCGTCGTCGACCAGGTAGGCGGCGGGCGCGCCGTGATCCTTGGCCACCTCGACGAGCCGGACCGAGTTGGAGGAGTTCGGCGAGCCGACGACGATGACCAGGTCGGCCTGGCCCGCGATGACCTTGATCGCGGCCTGGCGGTTCTGGGTCGCGTAGCAGATGTCGTCGCTCGGCGGATCGAGGAGGTCGGGAAAGCGCTCGCGCAGCAGGCCGACGGTCTCGACGGTCTCGTCCACCGACAGGGTCGTCTGCGAGAGCCAGACGACCTTGGCCGGGTCCCTGACCTGGACTTGCGCTACGCCGTCCGCGCCGTCGACCAGCCGGACACTGGCCGGGGCCTCCCCCGTGGTGCCAACGACCTCTTCGTGCCCCTCGTGGCCGACCAGCAGGATGTCGTAGTCCTTGGCGGCGAACCGGCGCGCCTCGTTGTGCACCTTGGTGACCAGCGGGCACGTCGCGTCGATGGCGCGCAGGCCGCGGCGTTCCGCGTCGATGCGGACCTGGGGGGCGATGCCGTGCGCGGAGAACACCACGACCGAGCCGGGGGGTACCTCGTCGACCTCCATCACAAAGACAGCACCTCGCCGCTCGAGCGAGCTGACCACGTGGGTGTTGTGCACGATCTGCCTGCGCACGTACACGGGCGGCCCGAACTTGTCCAGGGCCATCTCGACGGCCTGCACGGCCCGGTCCACCCCCGCGCAGTAGCCGCGCGGCTTGGCGAGCAGGACCCGTCGTGATGTGCGGTTTGAGACAGTCTGCTTTGGCTGGTCTGTCACGACTCCAGGTTAGGTCACGAGCAGGCGCGCCCTAGACACGGTGCCACCAGGGCCAGATCATGAGCGAATACGCGGGGGGCCGTTGGCGGCGTAAGAGGGTTCGCATGCATTGCGTGCGCTGGTTTCCCCCGGCGGTCGACCACATCGCGACGATGAGCTGCGAAACCCTGCTGGGCGCGACCAGCGCCAACTCGGCGTTCGGCCAGACAGCCTACGCGGGGGACACCGTCACCGTCACCTCGGGCCCGGACTTCCTGGTGACCTACCGCCAGTTTGTCATCCAGTTCGCTCGCCCCAGCGCAGCCACCGCGGTCTACGCCCAGTTGGCGGCCAGGTACGCCGGGTGCGTTTCGTTCACCCACCGGGCTACCGTCAACCACACCCCGGTCAGCGAGACCATTCACGCTGTCTCGAATGTGCTGGCCGGAGGCCATCAGGCGGTCGCCATCGTCGTATCAGAAACGGCCTACCTCCCCACGGGGCATGGGGTTACCAAGACCAGCGACCTAATCGTCGCGGTCGACGGTGCAGATGTCCTGAGCATCGCTCGCGTGTCCCTGGGATCACCCCAGGCGCCGACCGCTCTGATCGTCAAGCTGATCGCCAGCGTCGAGGCCCGCCGCTAGCGGTCGCGGCGGGAGGCCGCCGCCCTGCTGCCCCCTACGCCGCCTCTGTTGCGGTACGGCCGTGTTAGGCGCGAAGATTACCGGGCAGGAAACACGCGCTGACTCACAGCGACCCGCGCCCGGAGCCACCGGGGAAGCCCGCCCCCGGGCGCTGCGAGATACCTGTCCAAGGGAGATGGTGACATGCGCGCGCCGCAGGTCAGCGAACGCATCAAGGAAGCCCCGGCCCAGGCCCTGCGCGGCGTTTTCGCCGGGATCGGCCAGCTGCTGCTCTATACCGACAAGCTGAGGAACAAGGCGCCCTACCCGCACGTCCCCGCGGCACCGCCGGCGGCCGCCCCGCGCACCGAGCCGGAGGAACCCGTCCAGGACCGCGCCACCACCAGCGCTCCTGCCGAGCCGGACGTGGTCACGGAACCGGCCGCAACACAGACACCGAGGACCCCGAAGACCCCGCCAGCCCCCAAGACCTCCGCGCCAGCCACCGAGATCAGGGACTTCGACAAGACCGGTAACGTCCGCCTGATCACCGCCGACGAGGCCCGTGCCGACGACGCACCCGCGACCGCGGAGGAGCCGGGGCCAGCGGCCGTCTCCGAGCCGGAGCCCGCCGAGGCGGCGGCCGTGGAGCACGCACCAGCGAGTGCCGCCGAGCCTGACGCGGGACCCGCGGAGCCCGCGCCGCCGCTGCCGAACTACGACCAGCTGTCCATCGCGTCCTTGCGCGCGCGGCTGAGGAACCTGGACGTCACGCAGGTCAGGGGCCTGGTCGAGTACGAGAAGGGGCACGCGGGCCGCGCGGACGTCCTCACCATGCTCGAGCGCAGGATCGCCAAGCTGGAGGCCGGCGATTAGTGGCCCTCGACACCTCGCCTGACTCCCCCGTTCCGGTCCGGACCGTCCTGCAGAAGGTCGGCGAGTGGATCGGCCGGCTCGGCCGGATCTGGGTCGAAGGCCAGATCGCGGAGTGCACCCCGCGCGGCACCACGGTCTTCCTGACCCTGCGCGACCCGGTCGCGGCCGTGTCCGTGCGGGTCATCTGCACGCGGCAGGTGTTCGACGCGGCCGAGCCGCCGCTGCCGGTCCCGGCCGACGGCGCGCGGGTGGTGATCTGGGCCCGCCCCGACTTCAACGCGAACCGCGGCTCGTTCGCCCTGACCGCGCTGGAGATCCGGGCCGTCGGCGTGGGCGAGCTCCTCGCGCGGCTGGACCGCCTGCGCCGCCAGCTCGCCGCGGAAGGTCTTTTTTCAGCCGAACGAAAACGTGTGCTACCTTTCCTGCCCCGTGTCATCGGCCTGATCTGCGGGCGTGATTCGGCGGCGGAGCGCGACGTGGTCGGCAACGCCACGCGGCGCTGGCCCGCCGTCAAATTCCGCGTCGAGCAGACGGCGGTGCAGGGGCCGTACGCGGTCGCCGAGGTGATCGACGCGCTCGCGCGGCTGGATGCCGACCCGGACGTGGACGTGATCGTGATCGCCCGCGGCGGCGGCTCGCTCGAGGACCTGCTCCCGTTCTCCGACGAGGCGCTGATCAGGGCCGTGGCCGCGTGCCGGACCCCGGTCGTGAGCGCGATCGGCCACGAGCAGGACACGCCGCTGCTCGACTACGTGGCCGACCTTCGCGCCTCGACGCCGACCGACGCGGCCAAGCGGGTGGTCCCCGACGTGGCCGAGCAGCTCGCGCTGGTCACCCAGCTCCGGGACCGGGCCAGGCGGTGCGTGGCCGGCTGGCTCGACCGGGAGACGGCCTGGCTGCGGGCGATCACGTCCCGGCCGGCGCTGGCCGATCCCGTCCGGGAGGTCGAGCGCCAGGCCGAGCGCGTGGACGCCCTGCTGGAGCGGGCCAGGATGTCGCTGCAGGTGAGCCTGGCCCGGGGCAGCGATGATCTCACCCACACGCGGGCCCGGCTGCTCGCCCTGTCGCCGGCCTCGACCCTGCGCCGCGGCTACGCGATCGTGCAGCACCAGGACAACGGCGTGGTCCGCAGCGCGGCCGAGGCCCACCCGGGCGAGACGCTGACCGTCCGGTTCGCCGCCGACCAGCTCACGGTGCGCGTGTCCGGCGGGTCCGATGACGGATAGGGTTGAGGCCGTGACGGACGGCGGCGAGCAGGCCGCGCCCGCGGAGGCGCTGTCGTATGAGCAGGCCCGGGACAAGCTGGCTGCGGTGGTCAAGCGCCTGGAAGCGGGCGGCCTGACCCTGGAGCAGTCGCTTGAGCTGTGGGAACGCGGCGAGCGGCTGGCCGCGGTGTGCGAACAGTGGCTGGACGGTGCCCGCGCCAGGCTGGCCGCCGCGATGGCCAAACGGGACGACTCCACCCCGGCCGGGGCCGAGGACGACGCCCCCTTCTGATTTCTCCCGTGACGCCGGCGAGTTTGCGAGGCCCTTTACTGGGCAGCCGCAGCGGAAGAGCGGCAGCGGGGTGAGCGCGATGAATCCAGTCGAGAAGTCGATCAGGACAGTGGACGCCTGGCAGCGGCGCTCTACGCCCACGGCGTTCGTGTTCGGGGTGGTGAAGAAGTTCGGCGACGACAACGGCAGCGTGCTGGTCTCCAGCCTCGCGTATTCCGCCTTCGTCTCTATCTTTCCGCTGCTCTTGGTGCTGGTGACGATCCTGGGCCTTATCGCCTCGGTCAATCCCTCGTTCCGGGCCCACGCCCTCAGCGCGGTGGCCGGGCAGGTCCCGCTGATCGGCAGCCAGCTGACCGGCAACGTGCATCAGCTCAAGCGGGCCAGCGTGATCGGGCTGATCGTCGGCCTGGTCGGCCTGATCTGGGGCTCGGCCGGGTTGGCCCAGTCCGGCCTGTTCACCATGGAGCAGGTGTGGAACCTGCCGGGACCCGCCAGGCCCGGCTACGTGCAGCGGCTCGGGCGAGCGGGGCTTTTCCTCTGCCTGCTCGGCGGCGGGGTGATCGTGACCACCCTGCTAGCCAGCCTCAACACGTACTGGCACAAGGCGTTCGTCTTCGTCGTTCTCGCCGAGGTCTTGGCCGCGGCCTTCAACGTCGGCATGTACGTCGGGACCTTCCGCGTGCTGACGCCGAAGGGCGTGCCGACCGGCAAGCTGGTCCCCGGCGCGATCACCGGCGGCATCCTGTACACGGTGCTGCAGGTTCTCGGCACCTACCTGGTCCACCATTACCTGCACAGCGATTCGGTTTACGGCGTGTTCGCGACCGTGCTGGGCCTGATCGCCTGGATCTACCTGGCGACCGAAGTCACCGTGTACTCCGCCGAGATCAACGTGGTCCTGGCCCGACGGCTGTGGCCCCGGTCCATGGTCCAGCCGCCGCTCACCGAGGCCGACCGGGCCAGCATGGCGCTGCAGGCGCTGCAGAACCAGCGGCGCCCCGAACAGCACATCGAGGTGACGTTCACCGACCGTGAGACTGACGCGCCCGCCCGGACGCCGCAGACCCCCGACCAGATTGCGCCGCCTGCGGTCCGGCTGTAGGCGCAGCGTCCGCTGGTTGCCGCGCTGGCTTAGGCCAGGGGCCGCCCGCGGCGGCTGCGTAGGATTCCTACAGGCCAAGGGGAAGGACACCAGCGATGACCGCAGACCAGCAGACGCCCGAGGCGGCCAGCCACGCCCCGGACCGCAACCTGGCGCTCGAGCTGGCCAGGGTGACCGAGGCCGCGGCGATGGCCGCCGCGCGATGGGTGGGCCGGGGCGACAAGAACGGTGCGGACGACGCGGCCGTGAACGCGATGCGGCTGCTGATCAACTCGGTGGAAATGCGCGGTGTCGTGGTCATCGGCGAGGGCGAGAAGGACCAGGCGCCGATGCTGTTCAACGGCGAGGAGGTCGGCGACGGTAGCGGCCCGGCCTGTGACGTCGCGGTGGACCCGATCGACGGCACGCGGCTGTGCGCCAACGGGATGTCCAACGCGATCTCGGTCTTGGCGGTGGCGGAGCGGGGCTCGATGTACGACCCGTCGGCGGTGTTCTACATGTCCAAGCTGGCCACCGGGCCCGCCGCGGCTGACGTGGTGGACATCACCGCGCCCCCGGCCTTCAACGTCTCCGCGGTGGCCAAGGCCAAGGGCGAGACGCCGCACGACGTCACCGTGGTGATCCTGGACCGGCCAAGGCACGCCGACCTGATCGCGCAGGTCCGTGAGACGGGGGCCAGGATCCACCTGATCACCGACGGCGACGTGGCCGGAGCCATCATGGCGGCGCGCGAGGGCACCGGCGTCGACCTGCTCCTCGGCATCGGCGGCACCCCCGAGGGGATCATCGCCGCGTGCGCGCTCAAGTGCCTCGGCGGGGTCATCCAGGGCCAGCTCGCCCCCCGCGACGACGCGGAACGGCGCCGAGCCCTGGACGCCGGGCTCGACCTCGACCAGGTGCTCACCACCGACGACCTGGTGGGCTCCGACGACGTATTCTTCGCGGCCACGGGGATCACCGACGGCGAGCTGATGGCGGGGGTGAGGTACCGGGCCGGCGGCTCCACGACCACGCACTCGCTGGTCATGCGGTCCCGGTCGGGAACCATCCGGAGCATCACCAGCGAGCACCAGCTCTGGAAGCTCCGGGCCTACGCCGCGGTCAATTTCGGCTAAACGGCCGGAACCGGCGGCGCGGCCGCGGCGGCGTCCGCACGATCACCTCACCGCCTAGGATCAGGCCCCTGACCTCGATCACCGCGGCGGCGGGATCGGATCGAGGCGGGGTCTTCTGGGATGCCGCGCCTCCTGGCCAGCACCGCGTGCCCGGTCACGACCACGGACACCCCGTCCGGCACGACGATGCGCAGCCGCCCGCCGACCACCGTCGCGTACAGGCGCACCCGGCTGGCCTGCAGGATCGCCTGGGTGAAGTCGACCTCCACCTCGCCGCCTATAGCGGTCACGGTGAGGCTCTCCGGGACCACCCAGCGGCCGTCCCGGCGCGCCGGGCCGAAGACGCCGGAGATGATCCGGCCGCCGTCCAGGCGCACAGGCTGCGCGGACGGCGCGGCCAGATCGGCCGTCAGCTCCGCGAGGTCGCCGAGCGTCCGCGCGGTGCAGGCCTGCTGAACGCGCTCGGCGTGCTCCTCCGCGGTGAGCCGCCCGTCGCCCGCCGCCTCGGCGAGCAGCTCCAGGACCCGGTCCCGGTCAGCGTCGGACGCCCGCAAGTCGCGGGGCGCCGGGCGTGGGCTCATGAGCCGAAACTACCGCGCTTGGCCAGGTCGGCCATGTCCGGCGTCGGCTGTACGCGACGGGGCAAGTCGTGCTACCCATGTGTGCATGACCGACGGAGCGATTGAGACGGTGATCGGGCAGGCCAGCCAGGACCAGATCCGCCTGGTGCGCTTCCTGTACGCCGACCACGGCGGGATCATCCGCGGCAAGGCGGCCGGCACGGCCCACCTGCGGGAGCGCATGGCCAGCGGCATCGGGCACACCGTGGCGATGATGGCCATGTCCATGCTCGACCAGCTCCAGCCGGTGGCCGGGATGGGCCCGGTCGGCGAGGTCCGGATCGTGCCCGACCCGGCGACGTACGTTCCGCTCCCCTACGCGCCGGGCGCCGCGGCCATGCTCGCGGACCTGGTCCGGCCGGACGGGTCACCGTGGGAGGCATGCCCTAGGACGTTCCTCAAAGACGCCATCCGCGAGCTCGCCGGCGAGGGCTATGCGCCGCAGGCCGCGTTCGAGCCCGAGTTCACGCTCGGCCACCGCGAGTCCTCCCCCGCCGGGCCCTCGATCCCGGACCGGCTGATCCCGATCGACGACAGCCTGTGCTACTCCTCGACCGGATTCCACCTCGCGCACGACATCACCATGGAACTCGTCGCGGCGCTCGAGGCCCAGGGGCTTGAGGTCGAGCACTACTACCCCGAGCTGGGCCACGGCCAGCAGGAGATCTCCGTCAGGCACGCGGACGCCCTGCGCGCCGCCGACAACCACGTCCTGTACCGGGAAACCGTCCGCGGCGTGGCGTTCCGGCGCGGCCTGTGGGCTAGCCTCGCGCCCAAGCCCATCCCCGACCAGGCGGGCAACGGCACGCACCTGCACGTCTCCCTGACCGACCTACTGCCCGACGGCGCGCCCGGCGGGCGCAACGTGTTCGCCGACCCGGGCGACCGGAACGGCCTGTCCCAGACCGGGTACCACTTCATCGGCGGGCTCCTCGCCCACCTGCCCGCCCTCGTGGCGCTGACCTGCGCCAGCGTGAACAGCTACCGCCGGCTGGCGCCGGGGATGTGGGCCAGCGCCTACAGCTGCTACGGGATGGACAACCGGGAGGCCGCGATCCGCATCTGCTCGCCGCTGCGCGGCGACCCGGGCAGTTCGGTCAACCTGGAGCTGAAGCCGTCCGATTCCAGCGCCAACCCGTACCTGGCGCTCGGCGCGGTCATCCACGCGGGCCTGGACGGGATCCGCGGCAAGCTCGACCCGGGCGAGCCGGTCAACGTCGATCCGGCTACCCTGTCCGAGGCCGAGCGGGCCATGAGCGGCATCCACCGCCTGCCGGCCTCGCTCAGCGCGTCGCTGGACGCGCTGGAGGCGGACGAGATGCTGATGGACGTTCTCGGCCCGCTGCGCAGCACCGCCTACCTGGCCGTCAAGCGCTCAGAAGCCGCGCACTTCGCCCACTCCACGGACCCCTACTACGAGTGCTACCAGCACTTCACGAAGATCTAGCCCAACGGTTACCTAGAAACCGGCAGGTCAGGCCAGGAGCCGCCTGGCCGCCAGCTCGATGTCCGCTTCCGACACCAGGACGTGCGCGGCGGCGTCGCCGAGCGGGATGAAGCTGTCCGCCGAGGTGATCCTGGCCATCGCTCCGCGGTACCCGGCGTCGGCGAGCTCGGCCAGCACGCCCTCGGAAACGCCGCCGGATCGGCGGGTCTCGTCGACCACCAGGACGCGCCCGGTGCGTTCGGCCTCCGCGCGGAGTTGCTCGGCGGGCAGCGGAGCGAGCCACCGCAGGTCGAACACGCGCGCGCCGATCCCGCCGGCGGCAAGCCGCCGCGCCGCCCGCAGCGACATGGGCAGCCCGTTCCCGAACGTGACCAGGGTGAGGTCGGCTCCGCTGCCGTAGCCGCGGCCTGTCCCGATCGGCACGTGCTCCCCCGCCCAGCGGTCGGGACCGGCGTAGGGCGACAGCCAGGCGCCGTCGCCGGGCTCGTACAGGTCGCGGGTGTGGTAGAGCGCGATCGGCTCCAGGAAGACGCAGACGGAGCCGTCGACGCGAGCGGCGGCGAGGCAGGTGCGCAGCATGGGCGCGGCATCCTGCGCGCGCGCCGGCACCGCCACCACCAGCCCGGGGATGTCGCGCAGTACGCCGACGGCGTTGTCGTTGTGGAAATGGCCGCCGAAGCCCTTCTGGTAGCCCAGGCCCGCGACGCGCACCACCATCGGGTTGCGGTACTGGCCGGCGGAGAAGAACTGCATGCTGGCCGCCTCGCCGCGGAGCTGGTCCTCGGCGTTGTGCAGGTACGCGAGGTACTGGATCTCCGGGACCGGGAGCAGGCCGGACAGGCCCGCGCCGAGGCCGAGCCCGAGGATCGCCTGCTCATCCAGCAGGGTGTCGAAGACCCGGCCGACGCCGAATCGCCTGGCCAGTCCCCGGGTCACCCCGTAGACGCCGCCCTTGCGCCCGACGTCCTCGCCGAACACCAGCAGCTCGGGGTAAGCGGCGAGCGCATCGGCGAGGCTGCGGTTGATCGTGTCCGCCAGCGTCAGCGGCCCGGCGTCCTCCGGCAGCCGGCGGCCAAAGGCGGACTCGCGGGCCGGAGGGCGGCCGGCCTGGGCGGCCCGGCTCGCCACCTGTCCGGGGTGGCGCGGCGCCAGCGGGCCGGTGACCTCGGCGCGGCTGGCTAGCGGGCGGCGGGTCACGGCCGCCTCCGCAATCATCCGGACCCGGGCGCGCAGCGCCTCGTACCGGTCGATGACCTGCCCTGGGCTCAGCAGGCCGGCGGCCACGAGCAGGCGCGCGGTCCCCAGCAGCGGGTCACGGTCGTAGTCGGCCGCCATCTCGGCCTGGCTCCGGTAGCTGATCTCGGCGTCGCTGCCGGCGTGGCCGAGGAAGCGCACCAGCTTCAGGTGCACAAACGCGGGCGATCGGCTGGCGCGTACGTAGGCGGCGGCGTGCGTGGCGGCGTCGAAGCAGGCCACCGGGTCGCAGCCGTCCGCGCTGAAGTACCGGAGCGCGGGGCGCCCGGAGTGCGCCGCGGCGACCCAGCCGTCCGGAGTGCGGACGCTGATTCCCAGGCCGTTGTCCTCGCAGACCAGCAGCAGCGGCATCGGCAGGCCCTGGTAGGCCGTGCGGCAGGCCGCGTTGATCGCACCCGTCGCCGTGGAGTGGCTCGTCGAGGCGTCCCCGAAACTCGCCACCGTGATGGCGTCCGGGGGCCACGGGGACGGGACGCCCAGCTTGCCGGCTCGCCCGATCGAGAACGCGACGCCCACCGCCCGCGGCAGGTGCGACGCGATAGTGGAGGTCTGCGGGATCACGGCCAGGGCGTGGTTCCCGAACACCTTGTGACGGCCGCCCGCGATCGGCTCCTCGCGGGCGGCGACCAGCCCGAGCAGGACGTCCCGGAGCGGCTCGGAGCCGGGTACCTGCGCCGCGCGGGCGAGGTAGAAGGCGCCCGAGCGGTAGTGGAGCAGCGCGGGATCGGTGGGGCGCAGGACCGCCCCGACGGCCGCGTTGGCCTCGTGCCCGGCGGAGCCGATCGTGTAGAAGCCGTGGCCCTCGGCGCGCAGGTACCGCGCGGCCAGGTCCAGGTGCCGGCTGCCGGCCTGGGCGTCGAACAGGGCGATGGCCTGCTCGCCGGTCAGGGCACTCCCGGGCGCGACGGGCGCGGCGCCGTCGGCCGGACTGGGCTTTCCGTCCCCCGGCAGGGCGCGGACGGCAGACAGGAACCGCAGGTCGAGTTCTTCTTCCGGCGTGAGCTCTGGCACCTGGCGTTCCCGGCCCGCGTCAGTCGGTGAGGCGGAACGAGGTGTCCGGATTCAGCTCGGCGACGTCCATGTGCGCCTCGCTCCCCGCGATCACCGACGCGACGCTACGGCTCATCGGTACACCGTAACAAGCGCGCCAGGCGTTGATAAAGGCCAGCGCCGGGGGTCGGGTGCGTCCTAGCTAGGTGCCCGTCGGCGGCGGGTCGAGGTCCTCGTGGGCGCCGGTGCGGAAGATCGCCTGCGCGGGCTTGGCGATGACCGAGAGCGGCTTGGCGATGTCCTCTAGGGACTTCCCCTCGGCGTCGACGCCCAGGAACACCGCGACCAGGCCGCCGAGGATCATGGCGCCGGCGCCGAGCAGGTACCCGAAGTACAGGCTGTTCGGGTCGTGGCCGGCCCCGATCAGGTGGCCGTACAGGTGCGATCCGAGGAAGCCGAAGCACTGCGCGATGGCGAAGAACACGGCGATGGCCTTGGCCCGCACCTCCAGCGGGAAGATCTCGCTGACGGTCAGGTAGCCCGCACTGGCGCCGGCCGAGGCGAAGAAGAAGATCACGGACCAGGCGATCGTCTGGGTCGTGGCGTTGAGGGTGCCGGCCTTGAACAGCTGGGCGGTGATGATCAGCAGGACGCCGGAGATCAGGTAGGTACCGGAGATCATCTTGCGCCGGCCGATGGTGTCGAACAGGTGCCCGATGGTCAGCGGGCCGAGCAGGTTGCCGACGGCGAAGGCCATGAAGTAGTAGCCGGTGTCGGTCGCCTTGACCTTGAAGAAGAACTCCAGGACCAGCCCGTAGGTGAAGAAGATCGCGTTGTACAGAAACGACTGGGTGATCATCAGCGCGGCGCCGAGCACCGACCGGGACGGGTAGTGCCGGAACAGCGTCTTGAGCAGGGCCAGGTAGCCGATCTGCTCGGTCGGCCTGATCTCGAGTTCCTTGCTGGGGTCCGCCGGCGGGAGTTCGCCCTTGGTCTTGGCCACGTCGCCTTCGATCTCGGCGATGGACGCCTCGGCGGCCTCCTCCCGGCCGTGCATGATCTGCCAGCGCGGGCTCTCCGGCAGGTTCCGCCGCACGTAGATGATGACCAGCGCGAGCACCGGGCCCACCACGTAGGCGACCCGCCAGCCCGTAGCGGCGGACAGGTGGTTCAGCGCGGTCAGCGTGACGATGGCGCCGATGAACGCCCCGGCCCAGTACGTCCCGTTGACCGCCAGGTCGACCCGGCCGCGGTAACGGGCCGGGATCATCTCGTCCACGGCCGAGTTGATCGCGGAGTACTCACCGCCGATGCCCATGCCGGCCACCACCCGGGTGGCGTACAGGAAGATGAACCAGTGGCCGCCCGCCGGGGTCGCCGCGGTCAGGCCGCTGCCTACCAGGTACACCCCGAGCGTGATCATGAACAGGTTCCGCCGCCCGAGCTTGTCGGACAGGTGGCCGAAGAACAGCGCGCCGATGACCTCGCCGATCAGGTACCAGGTGGCGATGTCGGCGACCGCGCCCGCGGACATGTTCAGCGTGCTCTTGAGCGTCAGGTCCGGCCCGACGTTGCTGGCGATCGTGATCTCCAGCCCGTCCAGGATCCACGCCACCCCCAGCGCCATCACCAGCCGGGTGTGGAACCGGGACCACGGAAGCCGGTCGATCCGGGCTGGGATCAGGCTCCGGATCCCCGGCCTGCTGGCCGTTTCGGGCGTTGCTACCATCGCGCTCTCCTTTGTGCGCCGTTCACGAGCGGTTAGACCCGCGGCTACCCGACTACCTCAGGAACGGGAGAAAAAACCTGGCGGCCTGCCTGTCGATGAGCATCGCGGGGATCGCGCTACGAGCGGGACCGGCTCATGGGCATCGGGCAGGCCATCACCATGCCGCTGTTCTTCAGCTCCAGCGCGCTGTACCCGACCCGGATCATGCCCGGCTGGCTGCAGGTCATCAGCCGGATCAACCCGCTGTCGTACGAGGTGGAGGGCCGTGCGGGCGCTACTGATCGGCACCAGCACCGACATCTGGCTGGACTTCGGCGTGCTGGCCGCCGCGACCGTGGCCGGGATCGCCGCGTCGTCGTTGCTGCTCCCCCGGCTGGCGCGGTGACCCCCGGGGGGGCCGAGGGGGTCTGGGGGGAAAGGCTTCCCCCCAGGCGCGGGGGGTTCCGGGGGGTCGTCCCCCCGGGCAGATACAGCGGCGGCGCCGCAGCCAAGCCGGACGCGGACGGGGGCACCGCGTGCTTGGACGTGCATCGCGCGGACGGGGGCACCGCGCGGCGCGGCGCCGCCGCATAGCGTCAGGATACGAGCTTGCCTATACATGTACAAGTCATGACCAGTCGGGCCCGGGGTTCCTGCCAAGCTCAGGGCTGCGCGCGGCCTAAGCTGAACCTGGGTCCGAGGACGACAGGAGGCCACGCGCGTGCCGGAGTTCAGCTACACCGACCTGCTGCCGCTGGGCGCGGATGAGGTCAGCTACCGGAGGCTGACGGGTGACGGGGTGAGCCACCACCGCTCGTTCGGCAGAAATTTCCTCGAGATCGAACCGCAGCTCCTCACGGCGCTGACCGCCGCGGCGATGCGGGACATCGCCCACCTGCTGCGGCCCGCGCACCTCCGCCAGCTACGGTCCATCCTGGACGACCCGGAGGCCTCCGCGAACGACCGGTACGTGGCGCGCGACCTGCTGAAGAACGCGTGCATCGCGGCGGGCGGGGTGCTGCCGATGTGCCAGGACACCGGGACGGCGATCGTGATGGGCAAGCGCGGCCAGCATGTGCTCACCGACGGGCGCGACGAGGAGCACATCGCGCGCGGCGTCTACGACGCCTACACCACGCTGAACCTGCGGTACTCCCAGCTCGCGCCCCTGACCATGTGGGAGGAACGGAACACCGGCAGCAACCTGCCCGCCCAGGTCGAGATCTACGCCACCGGCGGGGAGGAGTACAAGTTCCTGTTCATGGCCAAGGGCGGCGGGTCGGCGAACAAGTCGTTCCTGTACCAGGAGACCAAGGCCGTGCTGAACCCGGCGCGGATGGCCTCGTTCCTCGAGGAGAAGATCCGGTCCCTGGGCACCGCCGCCTGCCCGCCGTACCACCTGGCCATCGTGGTCGGCGGGACGAGCGCCGAGTTCGCCCTGAAGACGGCCAAGTACGCGTCGGCCAAGTACCTGGACACGCTGCCGGTGTCCGGCTCGCCCGCCGGGCACGGGTTCCGCGACGTCGAGCTCGAGGAGCAGGTGCTCGGGATCACGCGGCGGATCGGGATCGGCGCGCAGTTCGGCGGCAAGTACTTCTGCCACGACGTTCGGGTCGTCCGGCTGCCCAGGCACGGGGCGTCGTGCCCGGTGGCCATCGCGGTGTCCTGCTCGGCGGACCGGCAGGCGCTGGGGAAGATCACCGCCGACGGGGTGTTCCTTGAGCAGCTCGAGACGGACCCGGCGCAGTACCTGCCTGATGTTGAGGCGGCCGGGGATGACGGGGAGGTGGTCGCGGTCGACCTTCGCCGTCCGATGGCCGAAATCCGGGCCGAGCTGACCAGGTACCCGGTGCGCACCCGGGTGGCCCTGACCGGGCCGCTGGTCGTGGCGCGGGACATCGCGCACGCCAAGATCGCCGAACGCCTCGACGCGGGCGAGCCCA
Organism: uncultured Actinomycetes bacterium; assembly: GCA_963795795.1. Taxonomy (GTDB): domain Bacteria; phylum Actinomycetota; class Actinomycetes; order Streptosporangiales; family Streptosporangiaceae; genus Palsa-504. Next base: position 394,124 of record CAWCJS010000034.1, read on the forward strand.
TGCCCGCCTACCTGCGCGATCACCCCGTCTACTACGCCGGGCCGGCCAAGACGCCGGAAGGGTACGCGTCCGGGTCGTTCGGGCCGACGACCGCCGGGCGGATGGATTCCTACGTGGACCGGTTCCAGGCGGCCGGCGGGTCGCTGGTCATGCTGGCCAAGGGGAACCGGTCGCCGGCCGTGACGACCGCCTGCCAGCGGTACGGCGGGTTCTACCTGGGCTCCATCGGCGGCGCAGCGGCGCGGCTGGCCCAGGACTGCATCACCCGGGTCGAGGTGCTCGAGTACCCCGAGCTCGGCATGGAGGCCGTCTGGCGGATCGAGGTCCGCGACTTCCCCGCGTTCATCGTGGTCGACGACAAAGGCAACGACTTTTTCGCCGATCCTTCCGGGCCGGTGCTTCCGATCGGGGCGCGCCCGTGAGCAGCGGGCCCACGCGGGTCGAGCACGACTCGATGGGCGAGGTGCTCGTCCCCGCCGACGCGCTATGGGGCGCGCAGACGCAGCGGGCGGTGGAGAACTTCCCGGTGTCCGGCGAGCGGATCGGGCGGGACATGATCGGCGCGCTCGGGTCCATCAAGGGCGCCGCCGCCGTCGTCAACGGCGAACTGGGCGTGCTCGACGCCGACCTGGCGGACGCGATCCACGACGCGGCCGCGGAGGTGGCGCGAGGGGAGCACGACGACGCGTTCCCCATCGACGTGTTCCAGACCGGCTCGGGGACCTCCAGCAACATGAACGCCAACGAGGTCATCGCTCGGCTGGCGTCGCAGCGCCTCGGCCGGCCCGTGCACCCGAACGACGACGTGAACGCGTCCCAGTCGTCCAACGACGTGTTCCCCACTGCGATCGGCCTGGCCGCCACCCGGCTGCTCGCATTGGAGCTGATCCCGGCGCTTGACCACCTGGCTTCCGTGCTGGAGACGAAGGCGGCGGAGTTCGCCTCGGTCGTGAAGGTGGGGCGGACCCACCTGATGGACGCGGTGCCGGTGACCCTGGGCCAGGAGTTCGGGGGGTACGCGGCGGCCATTCGTAATTGCACCGAACGAACGGTGGCACTCCTCCCGAGGATCGCTGAGCTGCCGCTGGGCGGGACGGCCGTGGGGACCGGCCTCAACGCGCCGTCCGGATTCGCCGGGATGGTGATCTCGCGGCTGGCGTTCTCGATGGGGCTCCCGCTGACCGAGGCGTGGAACCACTTCGAGGCCGCGGGCGGGCGGGACGCGTTGGTCGACGCCAGCGGGGTGCTGCGGGTGACCGCGGTCAGCCTCTACAAGATCTGCAATGACCTGCGCTGGATGGGTTCGGGGCCGATGGCGGGGCTGGGCGAGATCGCCATTCCCGACCTCCAGCCGGGCTCCTCGATCATGCCGGGCAAGGTGAACCCGGTCATCTGCGAGGCGGTGTGCCAGGTGTGCACCCAGGTGATCGGGAACGACGCGGCGGTAGCGTTCGGCGGCGCGGCGGGGAACTTCGAGCTGAACGTGATGATGCCCGTGATGGCGAGGAACCTGCTTGGTTCGGCCCGGCTCCTCGCGGCGGTGGTGCCGCTGCTGGCCGACCGGTGCGTGGCGGGCATTACCGCGCACGCCGGCCATATGCGCCGGCTGGCCGAGTCCTCGCCGGTCATCGTCACGGCGCTGAACCGCTACATCGGGTACGAGGCGGCGGCGCAAGTGGCGCACGAGGCGCTGGAGACCGGGCAGACGATCCGCTCGGTGGTGCTCGCGCGCGGCTTCGTCTCACGGGGCGAGATCACGGAGTCGCAGCTCGACATGGCTCTTGACGTGCTCTCAATGACCGGTAGCGCACAATCTGATGACACTTAACCGATGCTCAGCCGCCTGCTAGAGACCTTTCAGCAAACACCGTGTAGCCTCCGCGTATGCACCCTTCGGCGGACACCGGGCGGGTTATCGCCGGGCGCTACCGCCTGCTGGCCCCCATCGGCCGCGGTGCCATGGGGGTGGTGTGGCGGGCCCGGGACCAGCTCCTGGACCGGGACGTCGCGATCAAGGAAGTCCTGATCTCGGCGATGCTCAGCCCGCAGGAGCGGCACAACGCCTACCAGCGGACGCTGCGCGAGGCCAAGACCGCCGCCCGGCTCAACCACCCGGGCGTGGTGACCGTGTACGACGTGGCCGAGGACGAGGGCCGCCCGTGGATCATCATGCAGCTCGTCAGCGCCCAGTCGCTGGACCAGGTGCTCTCCACATCGGGCCCGCTGTCACCCCGGCGAACCGCCGAGATGGGGCGCCAGCTGCTCGCCGCGCTGAGCTCCGCGCACGCCGCCGGGGTCCTGCACCGCGACGTCAAGCCGAGCAACGTTCTGCTCGGCCGGGACGACCACGCGGTCCTGACGGACTTCGGTATCGCCACCTTCGCCGGTGATACCAGGCTCACCCAGACCGGCATGGTGATGGGATCGCCGGGGTTCACCGCGCCCGAGCGCATCCGCGGCGAGGACGCGACGCCGGCCTCGGACCTGTGGTCGCTCGGCGCCACCCTGTACGCGTCCGTCGAAGGGCACGGCCCGTTCGAACGGCGCGGCGGGGCGATCACCACGATGTCCGCCATCATCAACGAGGAGGCGCCCGTGGCGCCGACCGCGGGCGCGCTCGCTCCGGTCATCGCCGCGCTGCTGCGCCGCGAGCCAGCGGACCGGCCGGACGCCGCCACGGCCACCCGGATGATCAGCGAGGTGCTGCCCCAGCTGCCCACCAGGATCGGGGCCGCGCCGGCCGGGTACGAGGCCACCTCGCTGTCCCAGTCGCCGCCTTCCCAGGCGCCGCCGGCCGCCGGCCTGGCTTCGGCGGTCGGCCCGGGCGCGCCGGATCGTCCCGGCGTCCCGGAGCAGACCATCACGCGCGAGCCGGCGGGGGCGGCCCAGGCGAGCGCGGCCACCCACGGGCCGGGATCCGTCGCCGACACGACGCCGACCCAGAGCGAGCTGGTCTACGGCGACGCGCCGCCGACCGGGCCGCCGCCCGATTTCTCCTCCTGGTACGACCCCGCGCCCCGGTCCGGTGCCGCCCGCCCGCCCTGGTCGGGGGCCGCCTACGAGGCTGGCCCCGCCGCTGGCGCGCCGCCGGGCGGGGCGGCCAGGCCCGGCCCGGCCGCCTCGCAGGGCGGCTGGCCGCAGTACCAGCCGACCGCGCCGCCGCCCAGGCGGCGATCCGGCGGTTGGTGGAAGATCGGTCTGGTGGTGCTCGCCGTGGTGGGGGCGATCGCGGGCGCCACGACGGTCGTCCTGCTCAACCACAACAGCACGACCAGCAGCACGCCGCCGGGCCATTCGTCGTCCCCCGCGAGCACGCCCGCCACCTCGCCGGGGTCCGCGTCCACGCCGGCGACCGGGGGCGGGACACTCCCGTCCGCCAACACGCAGATCGTCGACGCGATCAACATGATCAGCACCGGCCCGCTCCCGGCCGGGTTCGTGACCTACTCCCAGCCGGCCGCGTCGAACGAGAACGCCGGGTTCAGCCTGGCCAGGCCGTCCAACTGGGTGGCGTCCGCCAGCGGCTACCAGACGTACCTGCGGGATCCCGCGGCCAACGCGAACATCCTCATCGACGAAACGCCGCACACGTACCCGAACGACATGGTGCAAGAGGCGCAGTACATCAAGAAGAACTCGCTGAACCGCTTCCCCGGCTACACCCAGCTCGGGCTGCAGGCGACCAACATCCGCGGCACGTCGGGGGCCTTCTGGAAGTTCACCTGGGACGACCAGGGCGTCCAGCAGGAGGTCATCGACCTGCTCTTCGTCCTGCAAACCCCCGCGGGCTCGCAGTCGTACGCGCTGTACATGACCGCGCCGGAAGCCCAATGGACCCAGCTGCGGCCCATCTTCGACGAGATGGCGGAGACGTTCACCACGGGGTCGTGACCGCCCGGAGGCAGTCACGACCCCGTGGGTTCTAATACCAGCCGGTGGCCTGCTCGTGGCCCCAGGCTCCGCACGGGGAGCCGTACATCGCCTTGATGTACTCCAGGCCCCACCTGATCTGCGTGACCGCGTTGGTCTGCCAGTTAGGTCCGGCGCTGGCCATCTTGGCGCCCGGCAGGGCCTGCGGGATACCGTAGGCGCCGTCCGGGTTGGCGGCGGTCACGCTCCACCCGCTCTCATGCTCCCAGAGCGGGTAGAGGCAGGAAAACTGGCTGGACGACCAGCCAAACGAGCGCAGCATCGCCTGGGCGATCTGCTCTGGCGACCCGGACGCGACGGACGGGGCCGCCGGAGTGGCCGCCGGCTGCGGCTGCTCGGCCTGTTGCTGGGCCGCCGCCTGAGACTGGGCCGCTGTAGCCGCGGCGCGGGCCGCCTCGACCCGCCGCTCGGCCTGGTGTCGCGCGTGCTGCCAGCCAGCGGCCGCATGCGTGTCCTGCGTGGCCTTGATCTGGAACGCGCGGACCGCCAGGCTGACGGCCTGCGGGGAGGCCTGCGGCCGGGCTACGTGAGAAATGATGGCCGGGCGCGCGATGACGGCCGCGGCCTGCGCGGCGCCCGCCGGAGCCCGGCCGGGCTCACGGGTCCAGGTGCCCGCGGCCGCAGACGCGACACCGGCGACGGTGAACGCGCCGGCCGCGATGAGAACGATGGCCTTGGATCGACTGGATGGGATAGTCCGATGCCGGGGCAAGGGAACCTTTCCGTGGTTCGCGTATCACCGCGATGTGTTTCACCCCCGATAGCAACTGCCACACCGACGTGGCAGGCATCTGCGCGTGGGACTTGGCGCGGGTCAGGGCGCCGGGCTCACTCGAGGTTGCCATCCCGCAGGCGAGGTGCTGTCGGGTACCTACCTTGCCGGACGTCAATGCGATCGGTGACCGAATGTCGATGTGACGTAGATCACCACATTTTGAGGTGTGCGCGTCAGTGACCCGAAAGCCCTTGTTCACCTAAGCGTTCAGCGCTGCGCGAACGCCCAGCAAGGTCGTTATGATGAAACTCACACTGGAGACGAAAATTCTCACCAGGTCCGATAACGGGCACCGCCGCCACGGCCGGCGATCAGTAGTAATTGTTCCTTACCTCGAAGGCCCAGGCATTACACGGGTTCCCGTATAGCGCTTTGATGTAGCCAAGTCCCCATCTGATCTGGGTGGCCGGGTTCGTCTCCCAATCGGCCCCGGCGCTGGCCATTTTGCTGCCCGGCAGCGCCTGCGGGATGCCGTACGCGCCGCTCGGGTTTTCCGCGTCGTACCGCCAGCCGCTTTCGTGGTTCCACAGGTCCTGCAGGCAGCCGAAATAGACCTTCGGGTCGAAACCGAAGCTGGCCAGCATGTTGTAGGCAATTGACTGCGCGGTGTTCGGGTCCGGCGGCGTCGAGGTCACGTAGATGATCGCCCCGCTCGTCCCGCCGGTGCCCGGGTTGGCCGCGGCGACCTCGGCCGGGGATGCGAGCTGCGGCCCGGCGGCCACGGTCAGCGTGCGCGCGGCGTCCGTCATCGCGATGAGCTGCGCGCGCTCGTCTTCCAGCAACTGCATGGTGTGGCTGCCCTCGACCACCCCGACCGACTGGACGATCTTGAGGGCCGCCGATACCGGAGCGAATATTTCGGCGCCTACCGCGACGCCGATGACCGCTATCGCGGCGAAAACGGCGACCGGAAAGACAATACCGAAACGCCGGATCAGGCCCCGCTTCCGCCTATCGCGGCGAGTCCCGGTCCGGTGACGCGACAAGGCAATCCTTTCCTTCGGCCAGGCCCTGCTGGCACCGGCCGGCCGGGTGACCGGGCATGCCGTCAGGCCCGCCTCGCGCAGGTGCCGCTGGCGCTCCACAATGCCAGAAAGCTCACCGCAAGGCCCGGGACTTCGCCCAGAAAATCCGCTGCTCGTTTACCGGACGATCCGTGACGACAATCACAAGACAATAACACTGTTTGTAATCGCGTTATATCGGGCAGTCATCACGGGCCTGTCGTGGCGTAGCCGGTCGGTCCCCCCGGCGGCCCGAGGACCGGGCGGCGCGGGGCCGCGGGGCTCGGCACGAAACCGGGTCGCCTGTCACAATCGAAACCATGGAAACACCGTTGTCACCCCTGGATTTCGCCCGCCGGACCCGTCGTCTGCACGCCGACCGCGAGGCGGTCGTGGACGGCGACCTCCGGCTGTCCTACCGGCAGTTCTTCGATCGCTGCGACCGCTGGTCCTGCGCCCTGCAGGCGCTGGGCGTGGCGCAGTCGGACCGGGTGGCCACGATCGCGCCGAACACGCACGCCCAGCTGGAGTCGTTCTACGCGGTGCCGCAGATCGGGGCGGTCCTGGTCCCGATCAACTACCGGCTGACCGCCGAAGACTTCGTCTACATCGTGAACCACTCCGGCGCCACCGTGGTGTGCGTGGCCAGCGAGTACCTGGCCGCGGTGGACGCCGTACGCGACCGGATGCCCGGGGTACGGCACTTCGTGGCCTTCGAGGGCCGTGCTGCCTCAGACGGGGCCGACGGGTGGATCGACTACGAGGCGGCGATCGCCGCCGCGGACCCCGACTTCGCGCGCCCTGAGATTGGCGAGCGGGACCTGTTGTCCATCAACTACACCAGCGGCACCACGGCGCGCCCGAAGGGCGTGATGATCACGCACCGGAACGCCGCGATGAACACCATCGGGACCCTGCTGCACCTGCCGATCGGGGTCGGCGAGAAGTACCTGTGGACGCTGCCGATGTTCCACGCCAACGGCTGGACCTACACCTGGACCGTAACGGCGGCCGCGGCTACTCACGTCTGCCTGCGCAAGGTCGACCCGGCGACGATCTTCGGGCTGATCAGGGACGAGCACGTGAGCTGGCTGTGCGCGGCGCCCACAGTACTGATCACGATGGCCAGCGCGCCCCCGTCGGTGCGCGGCGAGGTCCCCGCCGGGGTCCACGTGGTGACGGCCGGGGCCCCGCCGGCCGCGGCCACCATCGAGCGGCTGGAAGGGGAGTTCGGCTGGGAGGTCACCCAGGTCTACGGCCTGACGGAAACGGCGCCGTTCATCACGGTCTGCGCCCCCCTGCCGGAGCACGAGGGCCTGCCGCTGGCGGACCGCGCGGTCATCAAGGCGCGGACCGGTGTCGAGCTGCTGACCTCCGGCGAGCTGCGCGTGGTGGACCCCGATGGCCACGAGGTGCCGGCCGACAGCCAGACCGTGGGCGAGATCGTCGTCCGCGGCAACGTCGTCATGGAGGGCTACTACCAGGACCCCGAGGCGACGCAGCGGGCGATGGGTGACGGCTGGTTCCACACGGGAGACGCGGCGGTCGTCCACCCCGACGGCTACGTGGAGATCCGCGACCGGCTCAAGGACGTGATCATCAGCGGCGGGGAGAACATCTCCTCGATCGAGGTCGAGGGGGTGCTACTGCGCCACCCGGCCGTGCAGGAAGCCGCGATCGTGGGCCTGCCCGACGAGAAGTGGGGCGAGACGCCCCACGCGTTCGTCGTGCTCCGCGAGGGCGCCAGCGCGACCGACGATGAGATCATCGCGTTCGCGCGGGCGCACCTGGCGCACTTCAAGGCCCCGCGCGGCGTCACCTTCGTCGGCGAGCTGCCCAAGACCGCGACCGGCAAAATCCAGAAGTTCGTGCTGCGGAAGGGGGCGCCTAACCTGGCCCGCCAGTAGGTGCCTGCGGACGAGTGCGGGCGAGTGCGGGCGACTGCGGGTCCAGGTCCCCCGCAGGCTCTCCGCTACCAGTCGAACGCGTCGGCCAGGCCGCGGTACTCGAACAGCTCGTTCGCGTCGAACCACAGATCCACTTCGTACTTGGCTTCTTCCGGGTTGCCCGAGGCGTGCACCAGGTTCGCCACGGCCTTGCCCGTGGCGGTCGCGACGGCCTTGGACTGGTGGGCGAAGTCGCCCCGGATCGAGCCCGGCACGGCCTCGTTCGGGTAGGTCGAGCCCACGATCTTGCGCACCGTGGCCACCGCGTTCTCGCCCTCGACCACGAACGCGATGACCGGGCCGCGCTGCATGAACGCCGCGGTCGCGTTATAAACGACCGGGCCCAGCCGCTCCTCCAGGTCGAAGTAGTGCTTGCGGGTGAAGTCCGCGTCCATCTCGCGCATCTTCATGCCGATGATCTTCATCGACGCTTCCTCGAACCGCTGGATGATACGTCCGGCCAGGCCGCGGGTGACGGCATCCGGCTTCAGCACGACAAGCGTGCGCTCCCGCAACTGCTGAGCGTCGGCCACAGTATTCCTTTCCCCTCTCATGGATGGTCACAGGGTAGCGGCACCCGCTCACGCACCGGAAACCATGGGCTGACCGAACCTGGGCTGCTCGGCGCGGCTCAGCGGGTCGCGGCAGCCAGGTCCACGCCGAGGCCGATCAGGGTGGCACCGAGGATGCGTTCGAGTCGGCGTCGCACCGCGACGCGGGACAGCCAGCGGCGGGCACGGGAGGCAAGCAGCACCACGACCGCGCAGTACGTGCCGTCGATGACGACCTGGATCAGGCCCAGCGCCATCGTCGTGCCGAACACCGGGCCGTGCCGGGGCAGGAACTGCGGGAAGAACGAGAACGCGAAGACGGCCGCCTTCGGGTTGGCGGCGACCGGCGTAACGATCGGGCCGTGGCGCCCTCCGGCACGGCCTCGCGGGCCCGGGCGGCGACCAGGATGAGCTCGATGACAGTGTCCAGGGGTACCGCGGTGGAGTCGATCACCAGGTGGTACAGGGACGGGTCGGCCGGGTCGGTGCGGTACAGGCGGCGTACGTAGGCGACGCGGGCCTTGTCGGCCGCGCGCAGGCGCCTGTGGGCCTCCGCCTCGCTGACGCCCTCGATCGCGGCGCCCCGGGCCACGCGGCGTTCGGCCGGGCCGTCCAGCCGGACGTGGAAGCCGCGGTCCTTGCCGAGCACGACCGCCGCCGCCCGGCCGAGGATCACCCCGCCGCCGCCGGCTAGCAGCCGCTGGATCCCGGCTTCGCCGTGGCCGCGCAGGTGCTGGTCCTGGTGGTAGGCGGACGGCGGCGACTGGGTCGGCCCGACCGGCATCGCCTGCGTGAACGAGGCGAGCAGCCGGTGCATCGGGGTGGCCCTGAGCTCCTCATCCGTCAGCTGCTCGTCGCAGGGTCCCGGCTCTGCTGGATACCCCTCCGAGGTGGTGACGCGCTGCAGGAAGGGCAGGCCGAGCCGCTTGGCCAGGGCCGGGGCGACGACGCTGCCGCCGGCCCCGTAGGACGCCGAGACGGTGATCAGCCGGACGGTGCCCTCGGCCGGGTTCTCCGCGCTCTTCTCACCCATCCATGCAGCGTACGCCTTCCGCGGAAGGTGAAGAAGGACCGCCAGGTATCGCCGTCACGGCGGCAGAGCACGTGCGCGCAGAGGTTACGGGCGGCGGGTGATTCTGCGCATCATCAGGCGCAATCTTCCGCCTGAGTGCCGCTGTCTGCGCTCGTTCGTGACCTCCCATGGCATGGGCGGTGCGGTGCCGTCGGAGGACGGGTGCGGCCTGATAATGGCCGGGCCCGGAAGCGGATAGCGTACGGCTGGTTCGGTCATGACGTCTTCCCTTGGCATGGAGTGGCCCGCCGCAGCGTCCTCGGCGACCGCTGGCTGGCGGCCCGCTGGGACACTGCGACGGAGAAATAGGGCGGGCGGGCGGACGCTAGGCGACGCCCCAGCAGTGCCGGTGTTTGCTGCCGGCAGCCGCGGTCGAGGACGGCCGGTCTCGTGCTGGCGCTCTGGCCAGCTGCTGCCGGGCCAGGATCCTGGCCCGACGGTTTCATCAGACACCGGCATCGTCAGCCGGGACGCGGGATTGTGAGCGTCGTGGGCACCAACGATCGCGATGACCGCATCGGTGCGCATGAGCTCCTCCGGTAGCCCCGGAAAGCTAGCCGCTATTCACGGCTGACATCCGGTGCCTGGTTCAGAACCTATACCGGCAACGGCAAACTAGCAAATTTTTTCCGGAATCTGGTAGCCTGTGTGCATGGCGAGCTTGACCTTTCTGACCCCTCACGCCCGGGTTCTGCTGCTCGTCGCCCATGACCCCGGGGTGCGCCTGCGCGACATCGCGGCCAGCCTGAACATCACCGAACGCAGCGCCTTCGGCCTCATCACGGACCTGACCGAGGCCGGCTACGTGGTGAAGGAAAAGGCCGGCCGCCGCAACCGCTACCACCTGCAGGCCCACCTCCTGCTGCCAGAACCGAACGGGCGGGAACGCACCATCGGCGAGATCCTGGACCTGCTGGCCGGCATCGGCACCGACCGCGACCCGGCCGGCGTGGCTGCCGATCCGGCAAGATTAGATCTATACCCCCGTATATGCAGCGCAGCGCAGCCCTGGCCTAGCCGGCCAGGGCTTGCGGGGATGCAGTTTCCTCCGCGGGCTCGTGCCGTTCCCCGGCGAGCGCACCGCGGAGATCGGGACAGATAGTGAAACTGCGGTCCAGGCCCGTAAGGTGCAGCAGCCTCGCGACCGGGAGGCTGGGAGCGGCCAGGAGCACGACGATGCCGAGCGGTCTGGCGCGACGTTGCGTACCGATCAGCACGGCTAGCCCCGCCGGGTCACAAGACGGCACGCGTGACAGGTCTAGAACCAGCAGCCTCATGCCGGGATGAAGCAAGCCGATCAGGCGTTCCCGCAGCGCCGGGGCGGCGGCGACATCGAGGGCGCCACGTAGCCGGATGACAATGCGGGCGGCGGCGCACCTGCCTCTGGGCGACTGCCGGTACGACGGGAGGTGGCACCGACGCTAGTCACGGATGTCTCGGGGCCGACTGCAGTCGTATATGCAGCGCAGCGCAGCCCTGGCCTAGCCGGCCAGGGCTTGCGGGGATGCAGTTTCCTCCGCGGGCTCGTGCCGTTCTCCGGCGAGCGCACCGCGGAGATCGGGACAGATAGTGAAACTGCGGTCCAGGCCCGTAAGGTGCAGCAGCCTCGCGACCGGGAGGCTGGGAGCGGCCAGGAGCACGACGATGCCGAGCGGTCTGGCGCGACGCTGCATGCCGATCAGCACGGCTAGCCCCGCCGGGTCACAAGACGGCACGCGTGACAGGTCTAGAACCAGCAGCCTCATGCCGGGATGAAGCAAGCCGATGAGGCGTTCCCGCAGCGCCGGGGCGGCGACGACATCGAGGGCGCCGCGCAGCCGGACGACAATGCGGCGGCCGGCGCACCTGCCTCTGGGCGACTGCCGGTACGACGGGAGGTGGCACCGACGCTAGTTATAGATGCTCTCGGGTCCACACCTAGCGATCTTGGATCTGACCCGTATTTCGCGATGGCCAAGAGCCCGGGCGTGCTGGCTCTCAGCTGCGCCGTCCCCGCCCGCCACGGCCCCGGAAGCTTCCGGACGCGGCGGCGGCGCCGCGTCCGGTGGCCCGGGCGCTGTCCGCGGCCGGGACCCTGGCGAGCTTGGTCACTCGAGCGATGCGCCTGACCGGAGGACCTGCGATCGAGCGCAGCACTGGCGAACCTGGACCGGTGGTCGCGGTCTGCGGCGTCACGCCCGCCTTGCGCATCAGGATGCCGACCTCGGCCGCCTGCGCCGCGGTCTGTACGGTGACCACCGCCCCGTCGGCACCGTTGCGGGCCGTCCGGCCAGATCGGTGCACGTAGGCCTTGTACTCGGTCGGAGGATCGGCGTGAATCACCAGGTCGATACCGTCCACGTGGATACCGCGGGCAGCGATGTCGGTCGCCACCATGACGCGCATCTCGCCGGATCCGAACGCCGCCAGGTTACGGCTCCGAGCACCCTGGGCCAGGTTCCCGTGGAGTTCGGCCGCGGGCACCCCCGCCATGTTCAGCTGGCGCGCTAGCTTCTGCGCTCCGTGCTTGGTCCTGGTGAAGATCAGGACGCGGTTGTCACCGCTGGCCAGGGTCGCGACAACCTCCACCCGGTCGGCCGGCGTGACGGTCAGCAGATGATGGATGATCTGGGCCGGCGGGGAGGCATCGTCGACGGAGTGCCGCGCCGGCCGGGTCAGGAAGCGCCGGGCGAGGACGTCCACGGCACCATCGAGGGTCGCCGAGAACAGCAGCCGCTGGCCTTCGGGCGGAGTTGCCTCAAGCAGCCGTCGCACGACCGGCAGGAACCCTAGGTCGGCCATATGGTCCGCTTCGTCGAGCACGGTCACCTCGACATCACCGAGGTGGCAGTGGTCCTGCTGGATGAGATCGGCCAGACGCCCCGGGCAGGCAACGACTATGTCGGCACGGTTGCGTAGGGCAGCCACCTGCGGACTCTGCGGGGTGCCACCGAAGATGGCGGTGACGCTGAGCCCCATGGCGTGCGCCAGCGGCGAGAGGACCGCCTGGACCTGGGTGGCCAGCTCGCGGGTTGGCACCAGCACCAGGCCACGCGGGCGGCACGCCATCGTGTACCCCCCGGCCAGCCTGGCCGCGAGCGGGATGCCGAACGCGAGCGTCTTCCCGGAGCCGGTCTGGGCCCGCCCGAGAATGTCGAAGCCGGCCAGGGCGTCGGGCAGCGTAGCGGCCTGGACGGGGAACGGCACGGTGATGCCGTCTTCGCCAAGGGCGGCCACCAGGGGTGCCGGGACGCCCAGATTAGCGAAGGTAGCGACAGGAGCCGGAATCAGCGTGGGGCGTTGTTCGCGCCGCCGCCGGGCCGTTCGCGGCTGGCCGATAGGCCTAGGTGCGGATTTTTCTGCAGGCAAGGCAGTCAAAAGACTGGTCTCCAGGACTTGAGTGGCCGCGTTGTCGAAGGCGCCACATCCGTGGAAACCAGTTCGCTCACCGAGCGACAGACGACCGGCGCGCCCTCATGGCGACGCCATAGTGTGTTTTCCAGCGTACCGCACGCCATTCTGGGCGAGAGCGATGCCCGGGCCCTGCACCAGCGCCCGTTCGGTCTCCTGATGTTTATCCAATTAGGCGCGGGCGGAGGTAGCCGAGAGCGCGGCTGAGCAGCCGGGAGACCTGCAGCCGGGAGATGCCGAGATGCCCGCTGATCTGATCTTGGGTCATACTGCCGTAAAAGCGCATGAGCAGGATCCTCTGCTCGAGTGGCGGCAGTTCGGGCCAGTGCGTGGCGACGGCCTGCATATCGAGCACCTGCTCCATCCGTGGGTCCTCCCCACCCAGAACGTCAGCCAGCAGGGGCGCCCCGGGCTGGCCGGACATGGGCGCGTCCAGTGAGGACGGCTGGAATGCCATCTCGGCCAGCTGGGCATTCCGCAGATCATGACCGCTGACCTCTAGGGAAGCGGCCAGGTCGGACTCGGCTGGCATGCGCCCGAGCTCCTGGGCCAGCTGCCAGGTCACCGCCCGGGCTCGGATGGCCAGGTCCTTGACGGGCCGGGCAACGTGAACCTGCCAGCGCTCGTCCCGGAAATACCGCTTCATCTCGCCGGTAATGTGCGGGTGAGCATAGGCGGCAAGGGAACAGCCGACGGCCGGATCGAAGTTGTTGATCGCAGCGACCAGGCCGACGTAACCCACCTGCATCAGGTCTTCAGTCGGCTCAGGGCCGTGCCTGTATCGCTGGGCGCAGGACCAGACCAGGGCACGGTAGCGGCTGACCAGCAGCTCGCACGCCGCTATCCGGCGCTGGCTGAAGCGCGGCAGCGACCTCATGATGCCCAGCAGTTCTCGATCACTTAGTTCGGCGAGCTCCTGACGCGTCCAGCCCGCCGGGACCCGCCCGGTGCGCTCGCTTATCACGGTGCGTACTCTCGGTCACGGCGGCGACCAGCCTCGTGCTGGCGGGTGGTCCTGATAGACGCTCCGCTGCCGGGCGAGCGGCGGCGCCCTCGGCCGTAACCATCGGAGCGGTTACGGCGACGGCTCAGCGGACCCCAGACCAGCAGCGACAGCAGCAGGCCGAAGACGCCGACCAGCATCACGATGACGCTGATGACGTGCACATTCAGGCCGTGGATGAACGTTGCGGGGACAGCAAACCGCAAGATCGCCCCAGCCGCGACCAGAGTGATGCCGACGCCAGTGCTCATCACCTGCCGGTAGTCCGCGAGCTGGACGAGGCCGGGTCTGTTCACCGGCGCGCGGTCCGGTGGCCGACCTGGCGCCGACCTGTCAAGTAGATCACTGACCTGAGCGAGCGGCGCCCATGATCGCTGGACGCAGGACCAGACCAGGGGCGCACGGTAGCGGCTGCCACGGAGTCTATGGATGCCCCTTGAGATCGCTGCGGATCTGGTCGGCGATCTCGTGGATCTTCCGCTCGGTCTGCTGCAGAGTGGCCTCGGCCTTCGAGGTCCGCGCGGCAGCTTGGCGCTCTCGCCAGGTCGGTTTATAGCTTGCTCGCTTTGCCCGTCCCGATCGCTTGAACCAGCCCACGATCCCGTCGCTCCTTCCGCATCGCGCTGTGGTGACATGCCCGATACCCGCCCTCGGCCCGTCCACGCCCAGACGCATGAGGGACGTGCACGGAGACCCGGTCGTGGCCGCCGTCCTGGACGGTGGCGAGACTCGCGATACTCATGCTCAGTTCTCAGCTAACCCCCGCCGCGCCAGCACGGAAACAGCCAGAACCCGCAAGCCTCATCACCCAGACCGATCACGGACCACCCGCACGGGCATCCGCGCCCGGGCAGGCGCCGCGGCCTGCCCGTGACCCGCCTTGACCACGTGTACATGGCCTGCGCGCTCAACCTGCTCCGGCTGGAAGCATTCTGGACCGGCACCCCGCTAGACCGGCAGGGAACCAGCCGCGTGGCCCGCCTCGGACTCGGCCTCGCCATGAACCCGAATTAACCACCAAGATCCGCCTAAGACACAAAAGAACCGGCTGAGCATACCTTCTGCTCACCCGGCCTCTTGAGAGTGATTACGCGGCAGGCAGTTCGACCTGCTGCCAGATGAACGGGTGGCTGCTGACGCCGACCCCGCCGTTGATGCCGGGCCCGCCGTGGCGGACGACGGTCAGGTACTGGCCCGTGCCGACGTTCTTGAACGACCACGAGTCGGGGGAGGTACCGGGCGCCCAGGTCCACAGCTGGTCGGCTGCGGCACCGCGCCAGTTCAGCGGCTCGAAGGCGAGCCTGCCGCCCTGCTCGGTCAGCACCTGGTAGCCGCCGCGGCTGCGCTGGGCGAAGGCCAGCTCGGTGACGGCGCTGTTGTGCAGCTCGGTGAACTGCTGGTTGCGCGCGTACCACTGGCCGGGCTGCGGTGAGCCCGCGGGGAGCTGCATCAGCATCGGCGTGCGGCCGGAGTCGGTCAGCGCGTAGGGCGCGGCGTGCCACCAGCGGGTGATCGTGGCGATCTCCGCCTCGTGGCTGCGGGGGCCGGTCATCGGGGTCAGCCACTGATGGCCGTGATGGGTGCTGCCGCTGACGGTGCTGGCGCTGGCGGTGCCGGCGGCCAGGCCGACGGTGGCCACGGTGGCCCCGGCGGCAGCCGCGGCGAATACCGCGTTCCTTACGATTGTGCGGGTTTTCATGCCCGCCTCCTTACTGTGCCCCTTGTGGGGGATCAGGACTGTGCCCCTTGTGAGGGATCAGGCTCCTGTGAGCCTGGCGGGGAATACAGTCGGGCTGCATTTCCCGCCAGGCCAGCAGTGGCAATGCCCGCCCGCTGGTATTGCCGGGCAGTGTGGTGGGCGCTCTGCGGGCCAGGGCAGTGCCGGGCTGGGATATTGGAGTCACTCTGCGCGTCGGCCTGGGCGGCCGGGCCGGTCTGCGATGGTCGGAGCAATTCAGGCCGGCGGGATCACGGCTTCCTGATGTATTAGCTCCGTGCGCATTTTATTTGGCCCTATGAATTCGACTGTACCAGGGGGCCGGTCATAAAGCGAATCGGCTGCCGTCCCGGTGGATATTTTCCAGGGCCGCCGGGGGTTTTCTTTTCGTTTCGGGAAGCATTCCTGTCAGCCCGTTGTTGTGCTTATTAGTGCCGCGTTTCCCGCCCGAATACGCGCAGGCGAAATAGCGGCGGGGAGATCGCGGTGAGGCTGGTTCCAGTATCGCGTAAACTCTAACCGAGGCGAAGGTGCCGCGGCGGATCGCACGGCGAGGTGACGATCCCGAAGAAGATCTCCATGCTCGCGTACGATGCGGAGGCCTGCATAACCGTCGAGTTCGGCTTGGCCCTGGAGAACTTCACCCCGAATGAGGCTGCCGGCCGGGTGCTAGGCCCTCACGCCTTGCGCCACTGATAGCGCGCGTATGCGGTCGTCCATCCGGCCAAGATGGCGGCGCTGACATATGGGAGGAACTTGGAGGCGACCAGCGCCGTGCCCGTCGAGGTGTTCTCCACGATGGCCACGCGCACGCCTGCCTCGACGAGGTAGCCGACGCCCCACACTGCGGTGACGACTCGGTACGCGCGCCGGTAGCCGGCGAACTGCCACAGCCTGGTCATCTCGCGTCCCCTCGCGCTGTCCGGGCCGACGAACTCGTGCGCGAAGCCGAACAGCAGGGGCTTCGGTGCCCGGAGCGAGCTAAGGCAGGCCAGCCCGAACACCGCGGTGGGCACCGATCCCTCGAGCAGGACGAGCCGGGCGTTATGGCTCACCAGCCCGAGCACCGCTCCGACGACGATGCCCGCCAAGACGACGGCACCGATGATGTCCAGCCGGCGTCGCTGGATCGCGTTCGCAGTGACGCCGATGGCCGGCAGCACGCCGCTCAGAATCAGCGCCGTTACCGCCGACAGCCCGGCCTTCCGCAGGAGGGCGTAAGCGATGAGAGGGCCCACGACATCGAAGGCGGCGATCCTGGCGGCCGACTTCAGCTTGGTCCCGGAGGGCGGCTGCTCGGCGCCCGGCTGTTCCGCCGTCGGCTGTCCTGCGGTTGGCTCCGGCTCCACCTCCTTGCTCCCCGAAGTCACGGCGGAGGGCTCGCACCTGACACTGGGGCTACAGCGCTCGACGACACCCTTGATCTTGCGCCGTGCTGCTTGATGTCGCCGTTGGCCCGGCCGTGGCGGCCGCTGACCCGCAGCCGCCGGTTACCGATGCGGCGCGCGGCGGTTTTCCCGGCGGCACTCACGGGTGGCTGTCGAGGGTGAGTTGCGCTGCGGGGTCGGGCGCATCAGCGGGGACATCCGGGGCGGCCTGGCCCTGCACCGGTTCTGGCGGTTCGACGACGCCATGCCGGCCAGCGGGCTGGTACCCGAACAGGCGCCGCCAGCCCCCGCCGTGGCCGCCGCCGGCTGGGCCGGGACGGGGGTCGGTGCGGACCGTGCCACTCCCCAGGTCGCTCGCCGTGTAGGCGCGGGCGGTGTCGCGCTGGCCGATCAGGTCGTCGCGGTCCTGCCTGACGGCGGCCGTCTCCTGACGAGACTGCCGGAGCCCGCGACGTGCGGCGCGGCCGCGCCGGGCGGTGCGCCGCGCGCCGACCAGCAGCAGGCTCAGCCCGGCCAGGGCGACCGCCCCGACCGCGATCCCGGCCAGGAACAGCGTGCCGGTCGAGCCGGTCACGTGGTAGCCGAACACCGCGAACCCGTGGGTCAGTGCATGCCCGCTGCCTTCGTTGCTGAGAACTCCGGCCACGCCGACGATCACCGCGCCGACCAGGATGATGAGCCCGAGAATAACGATCATGACGCACTCCACCTCAAGAGCAGCGGGCCCGCCTGCCGCAGGGGCGCGGGCACCGGGCTTCGTGCTTGTTCATCTCCGAGTCAACCGCTGCCCGTGCCGTGCGGAAACAACCGATCCGGGAAGGCCTCATCACCGCAGCCGATCACCGGGTACTGGGCTGCGCGGCCAGCCGCGGGCGAACTGGCACCGCTGTAACCTGCATCACCCAGACGGGGCACGGTCTACACCGAACGAACTGTGGTTTCACGCTCCCTGCATCGCGGAGGATGGCGCCGTACCCTCGGCGGAGTCCCGGTTTGAGCCCGATTGCTCATTGTGCTGCCTGGTTGGCGACGTTGAGCCAGCCGAGCCGTTTTGACATCGCCTGCGCGCAGCTGACGACGGCGTGCACGTGTCCGGAGACCTCGGTGGCACGCCATAGCACCGACCAGGGGTAGTAGGAAGCCGGTTCGGTGAGCGGCCGCCAGATGGTTCCGGGCAGCGCGGCGATGCAGGAGGAGGGCACGCAGTACAGGCAGCGTCCCTGGGCGACCAGGTCAGCGGCCGCGCGGATGCTCTCCACGGTCCCCGCGTAAACAGCAGGGGTAAAGCCGGCGGCCCGGCACATCTCGACGGTGAACTGGTTGAACTCCGGGGCCTGCGCTTCTTCGGCGAGCAGCAGCGGCTCCGTGGCCAGGTCTGCGACCGGCACGCCTTCCAGCGCGGCGAACCGGTGACCGGAGGGCACCAGGACCCCGAGCGGGTCCTGGCGGAACAGCAGCGACGAGACCTGGGGCGGGGCGAGCTCCGCCCGGCCGATTCCGACGTCCAGGCGGCCGTCGACCAGCTGCTGGTACTGCTCGGGCACGCCGACCTCGACCTGATGGATGACCAGCTGGGGGTAGCGGGCCTGGACCTCGTGCAGGATCTGCGGCATCGAGTCATAGCTGGAGTCGATGATCCCGACGCGCAGCGGCGCGGAGGCGCCTACCGCGCGCCGTGCCGCCGCCGCGGCGCGGTCCGCGTGCGCCAGGATCTGCCGCGCCTCGACCAGGAACACCGCCCCGGCAGCAGTCAGCAAGACGTGATGCGTGCTGCGGTCGACGAGGCGGACGCCCAGCTCACGTTCGAGCCGCTGCACCTGCTGGCTCAGCGCCGACTGGACGATGTGCTCCCGCTCCGCTGCCCGGCCGAAGTGCAGCTCCTCGGCCAGCGTCACGAAATAGCGGAGCTGACGCAGCTCCACACCCGCCGCCAAATCCGTATCCGGTCCATCGCTGTGCTCCTCGCAGCTGCCCGCTGGATCGCGGGACGTGACATCACCGCAATCGGCAGCGATGAATCCGACTGAACGCCTACCCAAACCGGGACAGGAAATCCCTGCGCCTAGCCTATTTCCGCGCCCGGGCTCTTGGAACGCGTAATCGGCCGTCTCGCCGGTGACCGGCTGCTGATCGGTTCTGGTGATGGGCCCTGCTCAGGTTGCGCCTTTCCGCGGCGCCGCGATCAGGGTTGACTGGCCAATGACCAATCGGCCGGACCCGGCGTCTCCACCACGATAAGGGGGCCTGCCATGATCCCCGCCCAGAACGCCGCCCTAGGCGCGCCCGCCATCAGCCCGAACGGCTCAGCGCCCCGCTGTGAGCACCTCGACGGGCTCCAGCCGGTCACACCCCGGTCGGATCACTGCCGGGACTGCCAGGACCGCACGGACCGCCAGGCATCCCTCGTGGTCTGCCTGAGCTGCGGCTGGGTGGCGTGTGCGGATGACTCACCGAACCAGCACGCCAGGGCGCACTACGAGGAGACCGACCACCCGCTCGCCGTCGGCCTAGAGCCGGGATCACGCTGGAGATGGTGCTACGTCCACCAGCGTTCCGTCTGAGATTGCCCGGCCCCGCCCGTTTCCAGGGGCAGTCCAGGCCTCAGCCCGCTGTCAGGGTGATGCTCCAGGAACAATCCGAGTTGACTTCCAGGTGATAGGAACTTCCCTGGATCTGCGGGTAGAGCGTGGTGGTCTGGCTGCCACCGGAGCCGAGCTCATTAGCGATCGACTGGTCATCGTAGGACAAGCTCGATGGGCTGCCGCTAACCATGTCCGTGATGAAGGTCCCCGTCCCCCCGAACCCAGAGCAGTCGTAGCTGTAGCTCGCGGTCACCGCCGAGCTGTTGACGATGAAAGGTACCGAGTTCCGGATCTCGCTGCCGGAGAAGTTAATCAGCACACCCGAAGACGCAGACGGCTGGCCAGCGCCAGCCGCAGTGGGCTGGGCGGTCACAGTGACGGTCACGGTGCCTGCGGGATCCGCCGCCGCGGCCACGGCGGCTGCGGGAGCAGCGGCTGCGGTGACGGTCACGGCGGCTGCGGGAGCCGCGGCTGCGGTGACGGTCACGGCGGCTGCCGGGGCGGGTTTGGAGCCAGTCGATACCGAAGCCCCGATCGCTACGCCAACGAACAGCAAAGCGAGGCCGACGAGGCCGGCCATCGAGGCAAACAGGGTGTCGCGCGTTCCGTGGCGGCTCGGCGGAGGGGCTTGGCGGTCCTGAAGCGCGCCCAGGCCTGGCCAGTAATCTCCATCGGGCGGCCGAAGCGGTGGCTGCTGGCCAGGCCAGCCTGGTGGCTCCTGGTTCTGGGTCGCGGTCAAGCCCGCCAGTAGGTTCCCAGAGGTGCCGAATGGGGGCTCGTCGTAGCTCTCCTCGCCACCGTCCCGGACCAGGTTCGTCGGGCGCCCCCCGGAGAAATAGCGTACCTCGTGCAGCCGGAAGGGATCATCAGACCAGCCCTGCAGGCCCCGGTCAGCCACAAGCCCAGTGTGGTACGGCAAGGTGGTGAGGTATCTCGCCAGATCGTGCTGGAACCAGTGCCGAGACGGCTCCCCGCAGCATCGGCACTGACGAAGCGGGGCAAACGCTACCGGTCACGGCACTAGCTCGGCTGCGGTGTTTTGCAGGCGACCTTCGGGTTCACGCCGGTGTAGTTGAGCGGGCCCGCAAGAACCGTCACGATTATCGTGCCCGCCCGGCCGCAGTTGGGGTCAGAGTTGCTGTAGTAGTGACGCTGACCGCCGGCGATGGCGCCGATGACCAGCCAGATGAGGATTAGCATCGATCCGATACGCATGACTGCCTCCGACGGCATGTTCGCTGGGTAGCGCGCTGCGGACAGCAGAGATGGCCACAATCCCGTGAATGCAAGCAGCAGCGCTGGATATGCCGACTGATCCATTCAGCCGACATATATATCCGTTACCAGTAAAGGCCTTCCGCGAGCAGACGGATATGAGCAATCCGGGCAAGACTCATCACCATAGCCGATTACACCAGGGCAGGCGCCCGGTGCAGCCGCTATTTCCTGGACGCAGCCGAGCGGCGATCGGCCTGGGTGATGATGTTTACGGTTTCCGGCTGTTTCCGCGACGGGGCGGCGGGGGTTAGCTGGGAATTGACAGCCAGACGGCAAGATATCGCGACAGGGCAAGCCCCGGCCTAAAACCGGCCGTCTGCTCATCTCGGCAATCAGCCCGGTTATGAGGATCGTCGCGTGGATCGTTCCCGGGCTTGGCGCAGGCCTGCTCGCCAGTCCGAGCGCTGCGTCTACCGGGGCCGGCTGCCGCTATGAGGTCGAGCGGAACGATCACGGCGCCTGCTGGGCTTACGGCGGCTGATTATGACGGAGCGGCGGCATTTCCTGTCAGCGGCCGTCCGCCGGGCAGCCCAGGCCCAGGTGCCCTGGCAGACCACCCTGGCGGCCTTCGCGTTCCTCCGGCTGCTGACCGTGCTGCCCGTCACCCCCGGCGGTCTGGGCACCATACGCAACCGGATAACGTGAACGCCCGCCGTTCACCCAACTGGCCGGCGAAAGGTGAGCGGGTAATGACGATGTGATCGCGACGGCGTCCCCGTGTTCCTAGCCTGGCCGTAGCTTGCGCCAGCGTGCCTCGCACCAGGAGTAGACCCCGAAGGTCACCAGCCCGAGGGCGACGGCGACCAGCAGCAACGGACCCAGCGGTGTAGTGGCGAGCTTGCGCAGCGCCCCGTCCAGACCCTGGGCCTTGGCCGGGTCGAAGGTCACCGCGGCGACGACGAGGAACACTCCGATGACGCCGAACACGACCCCGCGTGCGGTGGTCCCCACCACGCCCAGGGCCTCGACGACCTTACGGGTACGCGAGCTCATCTGCGCCAGGCGCAGATGCTTACGGAACGTCCTGCGCACGCCGCCCACCACCATGGACAGGCCCGCGCCGGCCACGCCGAGACCGATCAGCAGGACAAGCCACCGGCCGCCGGCATGGCTCATGAGCCGCGCCGTCATGTCCCTGGACTGGCTGTTGCTCGAAGCCGGGTCACCGCGGCCAGACACGAAACTGACGACGCCTGCGCAAACGAACGCATAGACGATCCCGCGGGCCAGCGCCGCCAACCGTTTGCCAGCGGCCCGCCCCCCTGGGCCTGCCTGCCCGTAGGCCGCCTCGGCGAGCAGCCACAACGCCATACCCGCGAAACCAACCGCGAGCAGCCACAACACGGCCGCCCCGCCGGGCTGCGCGGCGATGGCGTGCAGCGCGCCACTGCGGTCGGCCTCCTTACCCCCGGAGCCGAGCCCGATCTGCACGGCCAGCACGCCAATCAGCACGTAGGTAATACCCCGCGCCACGAACCCGCCGCGGGCCAGCCACAGCAGCCATCGGCTGGACGCCGCCTGGCGCCCCGAGGCTCTGACACTGCGATTCGCGCTCTTCACCGACATGACCCGCGCTCCAGCGTCTGTTCACCCTCGACATCCGGGCAGGTCGCCCGGCAGCCTGCTACTCATGCAGGCCGCGCTAAGAAGCGATCCGCGTCCAGCATGAGCTTCTTCGCGATCCGGCAGCCGGGCGGAGTCAGGTTTCACGGGAGAAATCTGCGAGACGGTTGGCGAACGCGCGGTAGTGCCATCTGATGCCCTGTTGCCGTCTCGCTGGGCGAGGTCATTTCGCCATCTCCTTCGAGTCATCTTTAGTGAACTGCTCGCTCGTGTCCACGGTGGCGACGCGATCGCTGGCAGCCGTGGCGCGCTGAGCTTCGGTAACGTGCTTGATGGTCGTGTCATCCGCCACGCCTGCCTGTGCAGGTATGGCCGCCGCTGATCCGGATCCCGTACCCGCGGGCTCGCCGAGGAGGTCGCTGAAGAGGGCACGGTAGTGGACCATGGCTAGCCGCAAATCCTCGGTGGAGACCGTGCCTGCAGCGGCTCTGTGGCTGATCTCCTCGGCCGCCCGGTAGCGGTCAAGGGTGCCTGAGTACTCGACGGACAGGTCGGCAAGAACCTGATCATCATGTTCGGCCGGGTAACCGCGTTCGGTCATCACGGCGGTGACCAGCAATTGCGCCCCGGATACAGCGTCCGCCGGCGCGTCCACGAACTGCTCCTGGATGCTCGCCCACTGCAGCGCGTAGCGTGCCCGCGCCGAATCGGTGAGCGGCTGGATGTCAAGATCCTGTACCCGGCGCTCGCGCTCGGTCAGTTCGGCTTCCGCCTTGCGCTTGCTGTCGCGCTCACCGACCAGCCGGTCGTATTCCGGGCCGAAGCGCTGCTGGAGCCGGCGGCGGCGCATGACTGCCATCACACCGAACGCCACGGCCCCGATCACGATGACGGCCACGACGATGACCACGATGATCCCTGTTGACATGAAAGGGGCCTGCCTTCTGGTTAGTGACCTTCTGCGGCCCGGCGGCGGCCCGGGCTCTCCGGTGATCTCAGAGCGGTCGCTCGTCCTGGTAGACGGGGCGCTGCTCGGCGGCGACCGGCGGCCGCGTCGTAGCCGCCGAGGCGGCCCGGCGGCGCCTGGCCGGGTTCAGCGGGCCCCATACCAGCAGCGATAGCAGCAGGCCGAGCACGCCTGCTCCGATCACGATGACGCCGACCACGTGCACGTTCAGGCCGTGGGGGGAGCCCGCCGAGAGTGCGAAGCGCAAGATGGCACCGATCGCGATCAGCGCGACGCAGGTACCGGTGCCCATCACCCGTCCGGCCGCAGGCGTGACCTGTTCGTTCACCGGTGCGCCCACCGGCGTGACCGGCTGCGGCCGCTGCTGCGGCCGCTGCTGCGGCTGCGGCCACTGCCGCGGCTCGTCACCAGGTGGTAGGCCAGCAGCAGGACAGCCGCGCCCGCGATGGCGGTGAGCCAGGTGGACAGGTTGAAGAACCCGTGCAGGGTGACCACGTGGAACAGCTTCGTGGCCAGCCAGCCGCCCAGTAGTGCGCCGGCGATGCCGATCAAGCAGGTGATGACGAGGCCCTGCGACCTCCTGCCGGGGATCAGCATATTGCCGAGCAGGCCCGCGCCCAGCCCGAGAACGATCCACGCGATGATGCCCATAACCGACTCCTTGTGCTGCGATGAGCTAATGGCCGGTTTGGTGCCGGATCGCGGCCGGGGGGACTGGCCCCGCCGTGGCTTCGCGATACCTTGCCGTCTGACTTGTCACTTTCCAGTTAAGCCGGGGAATTCCAACGGGGAAAGAGCCGGAAACCTCAAACGTCATCACCCAGACAGATCACAAGCCATTCGCGCGGATTCTCGCCGTCTGCTGCGGATGGTCCGCGGCCAAGATTCAGCTGCGGAAGGGTGTTACACGGCTCGTTCGGCGTATGATTATTTGATATTTAGGTGATCAGCCCGGCGAGCTGGGTCTCTCTGCTGGGCGAAATCCCTGCCGCGGATAGCGGCCAGGGGATACCACTCCCGATTCCAGCGCGATGACCGCCGCGACCAGCAGAATACGGTTCAGGCCCGTGGTGAAGGCGGCCCGGGTGATCATTCCCACGGCCGGCCTGGCCTGCTCGGGCAGCCCCACGCCGATGATGATCAGGCCCGGCCGATGAGCAGCCGGACCGGCACCCGCGAGGTAAGCCTGCCTGCCACCGTGGAGGTGACCAGGATGCCGCCGGAGATCACCGTCAGCCGCATGCCGGTGGCCAGCGGTGAGTAGTCGAGAATGTCCTGTACGTACAGCCCGAGATAGAGATAGAGGAGCATCGAGGCGCTGAGACCGAACGCCGCGACCGAGGCGCCGCTGAAGGTCGGCAGCTTAAACAGCTCCATGTCGAACATCGCGTGTGCACTGCGTAGCTCTACGATGACGAAGAAAGCGAGCAGCACGGCCGCCACCGCGAGGCAGCCAAGTACAAGGCCGTCGGTGAAGGACCGCTGGTTCGACTCGACCAGCCCGTAGACCAGGCTCGACAGCGCCAGCGTGAAGAGCACGAAGCCCGGCCAGTCGGACCGGCTGGCCTGCGCCGCGCGCGACTCCGCCACCTTTGACACCGCGATTATGACGGCTGCGATCCCGATCGCTGCATTCACGAAGAAGATCCACCGCCAGGAGATGCCGGAGGTCAGCACGCCCCCGAGCAGCGGTCCGATGGCCACGGCCAGGCCGGTGACCGCTCCCCAGACCCCGAACGCGATGCCGCGGTCCCTTACCGCGGAAAGGAGTCCGCCAGCAACGCCAGCGATACCGCGAACATGTGTTGAATAGCGGCGGCCTACCTGCAAGGCGACCTGCTTCTCGAAAGGACTGGGTTACCACACGTAGTCCAGAAGAAACAAGCCGCAGAATTGGCAGAGGAGGTTCAATAGGCAGATCAACAAGATCCGCTGCGTCATCGAACAGGGCACTGCGCACTTCAAGATCTGGCGGATCATGCCCACCGGCTACCGCCGACGACTGGCAACATTCCACGACACCATCTCAGCCGTGGTCGGCTTGCATTTCTACGCAACCGCCTGAATAAAGCTCACGGTGCCGTGGCCGTCGTCTCCGGAGACGCCGTAGCCCTGCGTCAGAGGTTCAGTCAGCGGTCCGGGGCTGACCGATACGATTGCCCTCGTGTCTGTCCTCCCGCAGCTCGGACCGTCTACACGTACGAGGCCGATACGCGATTCGCAGGGGCGAACCGTCCTCCCCCGCAACTGCCGTTTCTTAGCATCTGGCCGGCCTGCCGTACGGTACGGGCGCGCGCTTCCTGCCGTTACCGCCATGTTGAGCGGTGACGGCAGGAAGGTCATGCTCCCCGGGTGACGGCTCTAGCTCGTGCGGCCGGGGCCTAGGTCAGCTGCCGTTCTTCTTGGCCGCTGCGCCTGGCTTCAGGGCGGTGTGCGCCTGGCCGACGCGCACCTGGATGCGCTTGGCCTGTACCTCGGGTGCCTTCGGCACCATGATCTGCAGCACGCCGTCATGCGCCGAGGCCTCGATCTTGTCGGCCTCCACGTGGCTAGGCAGGGTGATCGAACGGCGGAAGGCGCCGTAGAACCTCTCGGTGCGGTGCATCTTCTCCTCCGCGGAGTCGTGCGCGAAGTGCCGCTCGCCCTGGATGGTCAGCAGGCCATCTTCGAAGGTGATCTCTACCTCGCTGGCCTTGACGCCGGGAAGCTCGGCCGTCACCAGATAGGCGTCCTTGCGTTCGGATATGTCGACCGCCGGCGCCCAGACCGCAGTGCCGGCATCGCTGTAGGACTGCCCGCCGACCCGCGAGCCGCGTCCCCGCGTCGTCCGCATCAGCTCATCCTGCGCCGCGCGCAGGTCCTCGAACAGGTCCCAGCCTGTCATAACTGTCATGTCGTTCTCCCTTGCATCTGGCCGGGCCAGCGACCCGGCGACCCGGAAGAACACCGCTCAGGTGAACACTATTCAGTTCCGAGCTACGCCGTTCACATTACAGTGAACAGTGTTCACAGTCAAGCTGGTTACCGGCGAGATGGCGTGCTGACGGCGGTGTATGGCGACCCGGCCGATGACCTCGCCCTCGAAGCTCATCGACCCCGCGATAGCCTGCGCGGCACGCAGGTCCTTGAACAGTGCCAGCCTGTCATGACGGTCAGCGGTTATGCCTTTGCATCTGGCCCGGCCGACGGGCCCGGCGACCCGTCAGAACGTCGCTCAAGTGAACGCCATTCAGTTCCGGGCTACGATGGACACATTGCAGTGAACATCGTTTACGATCCACAGCCAGGCCCGGAGGCAGGCATGGCAGGGCGGCAAACCGAGGACGCGGACACGCGCTCGCTCTGGTTCAACGGGCCGGACAACGGGGAGAGTCGCCGCCGCACGCTCACACGCGGGCGTGTCGTCGCCGAGGCCCTCGCGGTCATCAGCACGGACGGCGCGCAGGCCCTCAGCATGCGCGCCCTCGCCCTCCGCCTCGGCGTGGTTCCCGGCGCGCTGTACCGCCACGTCCGCAGCAAGGAACAGCTCTACGATCTCATACTCGACGCCGTACTCGCCGAGGTCGACTGCCGGACCGACCCTGCTCTGCCCTGGATCGCGCAGGTCGCCATGCTCGCGCACCGGCTGCGGGCGGTCCTAGAGAACCATCCCGGCATCGCCGCCCTGCTCAAGACCCGTGATCCCGTCAGCCCCGCATCCCTGGCCCTGGCCGAGGCATTCCTCGCGCTGCTGCATGCGGCCGGTCTGCCCGGCCGCCAGGCCGCCCTGGCCTTCCGCCTGATCTACGACTACACCCTCGGCTTCGCCCTCGCCGACCCCGCCTCACCCGCCGAGCAGCGGCTGCGCGACAGCGCGGCCAGACAGCAACTGCACGCATTCCTCCGCTCCCTGCCCGCCAGCAGCTTCCCCACGCTGGCCGCTCACGGCACCCACGCCTGGGCCGACGACCGCGACCAGCGCTTCACCTCCGGCCTCGACACTCTCCTCTGCGGCCTGCAGACAGCTCGGCGCTCCCCCGGAGCCAGCCCCGAATCCTGACCACATCGCCGTGCGGCTGTGCTGGGCCGTCACCTACCCGCCTCCCATCCCCTCGGCGCGATCGCTTGCCTCAACTGACGGCATACGCCGGCGCTCAGTCACGCCGAGCTGGTACCGGTCAGCCGAGGGACATGAGCCGCCCGAGCCCGGACCCGACGCGATGAGGATGGGGTTTCGTCATGCGGCAGTGCAGCGTGATCGCGGCGCTGGAGACGGCCTCCGACCAGCACGACGAAGGCGATCAGCAGGTAGCCCACAGCGCGACGTAGCCGATCCCGCGCGGCCCTGCAGCCGCGGCCATACGAGCGCCTCGATCAACTGGTGGGCTCCTAGCAGCACGGGGATCCACGCCAGCGCGATGAACTCGCGGCGCTGGCGGATATGGCGGACGGCATCGGCGCCGATCGCGCATATCAGTACGCCGCCGCCGATGTCGGCTTGAGGCGAGAAGCAGTCGGGGTCTACGACCTGGGCCGCGAGCCGGGCCGGGGCTCCTGGGGCCCGCTCGCGGCCGGACCCGTGAGGGCTTCCGTGCCGTCGACGAACCCCTGGGCCAGGTCAGACAGGCGGCGGTTGCTGGTCCTGGCGCGGTCACGCAGGAGGCCGAACGCCTGATCCATGTCGAGGCCGAGGCGCTCGGCGAGTTTGCCCTTGGCCTGCTCGATGATCACCCGGCTGTTCAGCGCGGTCTGCAGCTGCTCATTCAGGATGTGGCTGTGCCGCATGCTTCGCTCGTGCAGCAAGCTGATGGTGGCCACGTCAGCCAGCGCCTGGCCGACGCGGATCTCCGCGGGGGCCAGGGCGCCCGCATCGGCGCGGAACAGGTTCAGCGCGCCGATGACTTGGTCACGCAGCCGCATCGGCAGGGCCTGCACGGCGGCGAACCCGGCGTAGCGGGCGGCCGGCGCGAACCGCGGCCAGCGCTGCTCCGCGGCAGCCAGGTCCGCGGCGGCGACGGGCCGGCCGGTCCGGAAGCAGTCCAGGCAGGGACCCTGATCGTTCTGCAGCTGGAAAAGCTCAAGCAGCCTGGCGGCCTCGCTGGAGGCGGCCACCACGCGCAGCTCACCGCGCGGGTCAGCCAGCAGTAGCCCGGCGGCGGAGACGTCCAGCAGCTGCACGCTGCGGTCGGTCAGCACGTGCAGGAAGTCGATCACGTCGAAGCCTGCCACCAGCGTGTCGGTCAGCTCGACAAACGTCTCCGACAGCAGCTCTCCGTCCATCACCGTTCACCCTCTCAGGAACAGGCAGCCAGATCGGCCAGCGGGCATCAGCATTGCGCGCTCTCACACCTAGTCGTCCTGGCGTGGGCCCGGGTCAGGACGCAGCCGCCGCGCAACGCCGGTCAGCGGCCAGTCATACCGAAGACCCGGCCGGGATCATGTCACAGAAGCGCGGGCGGAACGCCCGGCCACGCGCATTATCGTCCGCCGGGAACGCCCGGCACTCATATTCACGCTGAACATGCGGTTGTCCGTCCCGACGAGCACCATTTGACGCAGGGGTAACGCGCCATGTGCCGCAGCCGACATGTTCCGCGCCCGGGCAGCGGCCGGACCAGCGAATGACGGGCAATACGGCATACCGGCAGCCGGCCGCAGGACCGCGTAACCGTGGCGGCACGGAGCGGCTGCGGTACCGCCCTCGACCGCGGCTGGGCCTGTCTTGCGCTGTTCGCGGCCTCTTTCACGCTGCGATACACCGCGAAGACATCGATCAGGCCAGTGGCTTCCAGAATCCGGAGTACCGGTGGCTGCGGGGCCGCCAGGCGCAGGTCACCGCCGCTGTTGCGGGTCCACCTCCGCACCCGCAACAGCACCGACAGGCCGCAGTAGCCGATGCCCTCCAAACCCGCCAGGTCCATGATGACCGATGGCCCGCAGGCCGCCACGGCCGCGATCAGATGGGACGCGATACAGGGAGTGTCGGCCAGGTTAAGCTCCCCGCGCAGGGCGACGACGGCCTGACCGTCGAAGTCACAAATGCTGAGATCCACGTCAAACATGGGGTTCACCCACGATCCCGCATCCGGGCGGGAGTCCGGGCCAGCTGCTAAAACCCTGCATCAAATGCTCCCAGGCATCTTGGCGGCATCCGCAGAAGCGAACACGATCATCCGCCGAGGTCCAGGGCAGCAGCCTGAATTTATCACGGGTGAGCTCACGATCGCTATTTCTCGCCCGGCAGCGGGTGACGATCTCGCCGACTCTCTTGGTCACCAGCGAAATGACGCGTGTGGCAGTCAGTCATGACTGGGCAGATCACGGAGGGAGGATAATTCTCCCGCGGGTTCATCGTTCCTCCGGTCTGCGGCCTTCTAGCTTGCGCTGCTGCGTGAAACGAAAAAAACTCCGGGCCCTGCCGTGCAGCCACGAATGTCTCGCGGGTGCAGCTGCCGGGGTCTGGAGCAACATTCCTTACATCACTACATCTTCCTCATCGCTACGTAGCGCCGTACATCCGGCAGCGATCTGACCGCCACCAGCCCAAGCGCCGCTGCGCCGGCTGCCATGGTGATCGCCGTGATGTATCCGAGTGTCCGCATCACTTACCTCCTGTCTTCAGCGAGTCCGCGAGCGGCCCGCGACATTGATGTCCAGCATCCCCGAGCGGCAGCGCGCTGCGCTGGCGGCCCCCTCAGCCGCCAGCGGGCTACTGCCTGCCTGCAGCAGGCCTTCTGACCTGGCTGCCACCCTCGACAACGGCGGCCGACGAGGATGTCAGCCTGCGCATTACCGCGCGCAAGAGAGCCGCCATGTCACGCCGATAGATAGCCACCGCTCCGCCGGCGAGCTGCTGACGGCGCCGGAGGAGCGACTCTGTCAGGCGATAACGTGCATGGTCTTCGCCACGCTCCGGGATTCGGGCCAGCGCGCACTCATTGACGATGACCTCGCAGGCGACGTGATCGGCCAACGCCGGGTCGCCGCGACTCAGCAGCGCCTGCCGGTACAGCCCGGCGGCGTAACGGCGGTAAAGGTCGGCGTCCCGGCTGCGGGCCGGGCTACCCATCACGATGGCACGAACCGCGCCGGTCGTGCCCGATCCCAGCATCGAAAGCTCCGAACATCTCGGCGGCGTTGCAGTCGGCAAGCGCCAACAGCCACCGAGGTCCGGAGCAGTAATCCGACTTTACCACGGGCGAGATCACGAACGCGATCGGCGCCGCCTCGTAGAGGGGCCCGGTGCTGGTCAGGGCGGTGGGCTCTCCCGGCCCGGGCACTAAAGGTGTGCGCGAGGGTCATCCCTTGCGGGCCGGGCGACCCTCATTGTCTCCGCCGTCCAGGCTTATCTGGCCGCGCAGATGCGGTCGGAGGTGGGTAACGGGGTGTACCGGCCCGGCGAGCCGTCCGCCCGGAGTCTGGTAAGCCCGGCGCAATCGGTGGCGCGGGGCCGCATACTGGAAGAGAGATGAATGCAGCCCGCGCCGCGTCCCGGCGCTACTTCCCCACCAGTCCCTTCGGCCCCCCGTCCGCCGCTCCGCCTACTGAGCAGTTCGTCGTGCAGGATCAGGTTACCCACGATACGTACGGCCTCGGCCGGGTCATCGGCGTCGAGGATGACACCGCCCTGGTGGTGAATTTCGGTTCGTGCCGTGTGCGGCTCACAACGCCGTGCGCCAAGCTGACCAAACTCTAAAACTGCCAGAGACACCCGGCGGACGGCACCGCGCCTCGACATCGCCAGACCATACGCCCTCCACGGCGTTCTGGTCAGGACGTGCGGGCGACGACCATGCGCTGGATCTGGTTGATGCCCTCGTGGATCTGGGTGATCTTCGCGTCGCGCATCATGCGCTCGACCAGGAAGTCGCTGACGTAGCCGCGTGCTGGGCGTCCTCGGCGACGAGGTCCATGTTGATCGCCGCACCGGCCATCAGCCCGGCCGCCGCGGAGGTGATGACCTGGGCTTGCGGGTCGGCGACGTTACCGGCGACGTAGATCCCCGGCACGCTGGTCGCGCCGGTTGGCTCTGCCGCGATCCGGGTGGCGATCACCTGCCCGCCGGCGCTTACCTCCTCCGGAGCGAGGCCGAACGGCGCGAGCAGGTCCGCGTTGGCTACGAACCTTGGCGCGACGATCAGCGCGTCGAGCGCCACGCGGGTACCGTCGTCAAGCCTGACTCCGGTCAGGCGCGCGGCGGAGGCCTCGACCTGCGCGACGAGGCCGTCGAGGACCGGGATGCCGAGCGCGCTCAGTTGCCCGGCCTGCTCGGCGGCGAACCGCGCGGCGGTGTGCCGCAGCACGGTCACGTGCGAGGTGAGCTGCCCGAACAGCAGCGCTTGGTGGACCGCGCCCGGCCCGGTCGCGAGGATCCCGACGCGCTGGTCACGGACTTCCCACCCGTGGCAGTAGGGGCAGTGCAGGACGTCGATGCCCCACCGCTCGGCCAGGCCGGGCACGTCGGGAAGCTCGTCGTGCAGCCCGGTCGCGACCAGCAGCCGCCGCGCGGTAACCGCCCGGTCATTCACTTCGGCCCGGAACCGCGCGCCGTCCCGGCTCAGCGAGGTGACCCGGCCGGCCTCGAAGTGCCCGCCGTAGCGGGCGACCTCGGCGCGGCCCGCCGCATACAGCTCCGCCGGCGGCGTGCCGTCGCGGGTGAGGAAGTTGTGCACGTGGTCCGCCGGGCGGTTGCGCGGCTCGCCCGCGTCGACCACCAGAACCGAGCGGCGCGAACGGGCCAGCGCCACCGCGCCGCTCAGCCCCGCCGCGCCACCGCCGATTACGAGTACGTCATAGCTCTCATTCATGGGCTCACCATCGGCGAGACCGCACGATTTGACAAATTTCGTTGCTGGATTAGCAATTAGGAATGGACCACGATCCGGTGCTGGAGGCGGTCGGCCCACGGCTGCGCTCGCTGCGGCAGCAGCGCCAGCTGTCGCTTGCCGCGCTGTCCGCGACGACCGGCATCTCCACGAGCACGCTGTCGCGCCTGGAGTCCGGCGGCCGCAAGCCGACCCTAGAGCTGCTGCTGGCCCTGGCCCGCGCGTATCAGGTGCCGCTCGATGATCTCGTTGGCGCGCCGCCGGCGGGCGACCCGCGCGTGCGCATGCAGCCGTTCCGCCGCCACGGCCGCACGCTCATCCCGCTGACGCAACGGCCGGGCGGGCCGCGGGCGTACAAGATGGTCGTCCCGCCCGCCACGGCCGACGGCGACGACGACACCGAACTGAAGGCCCACGAGGGCTACGAGTGGATGTACGTCCTGTCCGGCCGGCTGCGGCTGCGGCTCGCCGAGCACGACTTCGTCATGAAAGCCGGCGAGGCCGCCGAGTTCGACACCCGCATCCCGCACTGGTTCGGCAGCGCCGGTCCCGAGGCGACCGAGGTGCTCGTGCTGTTCGGCCCGCAAGGCGAGCGCATGCACGTCCGTGCCCGCCCGAAGGTCGGGGATTGACAGGGCAACCGCGCCCGCTCCATGCTGAGCCGTCATCAGGTGGGGGTGGTGGCCGGGCCAGGATGCGGGCCGGGCAGAAGCCCTGGAGGGATCGCCTCCGGCCGGATGCCAGGGTTGGGGCAGGCGATGGGTGGGGACCCGATGGCGCGAGCATGGAGTGTCCCGGGTTATACCGCGGTGAAGGTGCTGGGTTCGGGCGGGTTCGGCGAGGTGGTACTGGCCCGGCATGATGTCTCAGGCACCCAGGTAGCGATCAAGTACCTGCGTGGTGAGCTGGTGGCCGATCCGCAGTTCGCGGAGTTGTTCCGGGCTGAGGCCGCGGTGCTGGCCTCGCTGGACGATCCGAACGTGGTCCGCTTGTACGAGTACATCGAGTCGCGGTCCGGGGCGGCGATCGTGATGGAGCTCATCGATGGGGTCTCGCTCCGCGACATCCTGTCTCGGCACGGCAAGACGACGGCGGAGGCGGCCCTGGTGGTGCTGCAGGGCTCGCTGCTGGGGCTGGCCGCGGCGCACCGGCGCGGCGTGGTGCACCGGGACTACAAGCCGGAGAACGTGCTGATCGACAGGGCCGGGGCCAGCAAACTGACCGACTTCGGCATCGCGGCCCGGGCCGGGGACAGCGCGATCCCGGCCGGCACGCTGGCGTACGCGCCGCCCGAGCAGTTCGGCGGGGGTCCGGCCACCCCAGCGGGTGATGTCTACGCGGCTACGGCCACGTTCTATGAGTGCCTGACGGGCCGACCGCCGTTCAGCGGGGACAGCGCCGAGAGGCTGCTGTACCAGCATCTGGCCGAGCCGGTACCGCTGGAGCCGGTCCCTGAGCCGCTGCGGCCGCTGGTGGCCGCCGGGCTGGCCAAGGATCCTGGCGGCCGCCCGGCCGACGGGGCCGCGCTGGTGGCCGAGCTGCGGGGGATCGCTGGGGGCGCGTACGGACCGGGTTGGGAGGACCGCGGCCGAGCCGGGCTCGCCGCCGCCGCCGCGTTGCTGGTGGCCGCGCTGTGGCCCTCGGCCGCACCCGCCGCCGCACAGGGCCGCGTCGTGCACCGGATCTCGCTGCGCCGCCGTCTCGTGCACGGGCATAGCGCCGCGGCCAAGGCCACGGCCATAACCGGCACTGTGGTCGTGGGCATCGCCGTAGCCGGGGCGGTCATCCTGACCAGGCCCGCCGGGCACACCACACAAGCACCGCCCACCACACCGGCACGAGCAACAGCGCCGGCACCTGCTCCGGCAGCGGTACCAGCACAATTGACCGGGACCCAGCTGGCGGCCGCGCTCCTGCCCATCTCAGACTTCCCGGCCGGATACCAGGCCCCCAACACCGAAAGCGACAGCGGCCGGTCGCTGACTACCATCCTGCCTGATGTGGTCTCCACGGCGAACTGCACGCTCGGGAACGGCGGGGACCTATTCGATCAGATCGGAGCGTTTAACGGATTCGGCACCGCGTATGCCACCAACGGTTCCACCAACGACTCCGTTGGTGCTCGTCAAGGAGAAGACCTCTATATTAACCAGGCTATTTACCAGTTCGCCGACCCGGCACAGGCCGGAGCGTTCTTCGCTTCGGCACGCACCTGCCTGATCGACAACAACACCTGGTCGACCGGCGTAAATACGACGCCCGTGAACGGTGATGAAGCAGTCACTACCATCCTCAGGTCCAGCGGCTCTAATGGAGGCTTTACCGTCACCGAGCCTTTGCTCGTCCTGCACGGCACCGATGTCTTCGCCATCGCATCTGCGTCAGCCCAGATCCCCGTAGTGACCATCCCTGGCGGCGCGGGCCTGATGGCCAAGCTGATCGCGCGGGTCGAGGCGCTCGGCCCCGTGCCCGCCGCCGTCTCCTCCCCGGCGACCTCCGCCGCGCCCTCGCCGGCCCTAGCGCAGCGTCAGCAGGCGGCGCAGGCCCTAGCCGCACTGCTGGCCCGCAGCGGTGCGGACCGGACTGCGGTGACCCAGGCCGTCAGCGCCGTAGCAGGCTGCTCGCCCGGCCTGAGCCAGGACGAGACGATCTTCACCAACGCCGCATCGTCGCATCAGGCTCTGCTGGGCGAGCTCGCCGCCCTGCCTGACCGCTCGGCGCTGCCCGCCTCGATGCTGCAGGCCCTCACCATGGCCTGGCAGGCGTCCGGCGAGGCTGACCAGGACTTCGCCAGGTGGACCCAAGACGAGATCACGCATGGATGCAGCACGAACTACCAGTCCGATGCCAACTACCGGGCCGCACGAGTGCCGGATGACCAGGCTACGAAGGACAAGAAGGCCTTCGCCGCGCTGTGGATGACCGTCGCGGACGAGTACGGCCTGCCGCTCTACCAGTACAACCAGCTATGACGGGGCCCCGTCCGCGCCGCCCGAAGGCCTCCGGCTTACCCGGGCGGATTCGAGATCCGGTCGGAACTTCCTGACCCGGTTGCCGCTCCGGTTAGGTGCAGTAGCTCGCGGAATACGTCGGATGCGATCTCGTCGAGTGACCGGGTTTCTCCTTCGCGGATCCACTGCGCAAAGGAGATCCCGAACACCGTGGCGCCGGACTGCGCCGCCAGGGTGGCCGCCGGCTCGCCGATGCCTCGCGCGCGCAGGGCGGCGGCGACCGTCGCAGCGAGGCCCGCGGCCTTATGCTGCTCGCGTTCCTGCAGGGCGGGGTTCTGGTCGATCACGGACTGTCGCATGCGGGAGTAGGGGCGGCGCTCGTCGGGGAAAAGCGATGCCGCCGCGTGCAGCGTGGAGGCGATGACCTCAAGCGGGGATGCGTCAGGCGGTGCAGCGTCCGCCCCGTCGGCAAACGCCTGGAGGAACTGCCGCTGCCCGTAGAACAGCACCTCCCGCTTGTCGCTGAAGTGCCGGAAGAAGGTGCGTTCGGTCAAACCGACGGATTGCGCGATCTCCGCGGCGGTCGTCTGCTCGAACCCGCGCGCGGCGAACAGCTCAAGTGCCGCCGCCTGCAGGCGCTCCTTCGTACCTGGCTCCCAACGGACCATGGTCCGAGTTTAGTGATGACAGTGACTGTCGTATAGGTGTATGGTGATGTCCGTAGCTGACATCAGTCACTGACATCACTTGTTAGCCGCTCCGCCGGTGACGGAGCCGAAGGGAGACAGGGGTCATGCGCGTTTTCGTTACCGGAGCGTCCGGATGGATCGGTTCGGCTACCGTCGATGAGCTTCTCGCCGCCGGGTATGAGGTCACCGGGCTGGCCAGGTCTGACGCCTCCGCCGCAGCACTGCAGGCGAAGGGGGCTCGCATCCTTCGCGGTGACCTCGACGATCTCGCCAGCATCCGTACGGGCGCCGAGGCCGCCGAGGCCGTCATCCATCTCGCGAACAAGCACGACTGGTCCAACCCGGCCGCCTCGAGCGCGGCCGAGCGTGCCGCGGTCCAGACCATCGGCGACGCGCTCGCCGACACCGGCCGCCCCTTCCTGTTCGCCTCGGGCGTGGCCGGCCTCGACCAGGGCCGGCCCGCCACGGAGTCCGATCCGTCCCCGTTCCACGGCCCGGACTCGCCCCGCGGCGGCAGCGAGAATCTCGCGCTCGAGTACGTGGATCGCGGCGTGCACGCGGTTAGCCTGCGCTTCGCGCCGACCGTACACGGAGCCGGCGACCACGGGTTCATCGCGGCGATCGCCGCGGTCGCCCTTGAGAAGGGCGTCTCCGGCTACCCCGGGGGCGGGACCAACCGGTGGGCCGCCGTGCACCGGTCCGATGCCGCGCGCCTGGTGGTGCTGGGACTCGCGAAGGCTCCGGCAGGCACCCGGCTGCACGCCGTCGCGGAAGAGGGCATATCCACCCGCGACATCGCGACGGCCATCGGCCGGGCCTTCGGCCTGCCCGTCACCTCGATAGACCCGGATGACGTGCCAGGTCACTTCGGGTGGATCGGCACCTTCTTCGGCATGGATCTCGCGGCAACGAGCACGGTGACGCAGGAACTTCTCGGCTGGGTACCCGTAGGCCCGACTCTCATCGAGGACATCGACGCTGGTGGGTATTCACCGCGCACGCCGACGGCCGGGTAGGGCCTGAGAACGGGCCGCCGGACTCGCGGGCCTGGCGGCCCGTTTCCGTGCCGAAACCGTGGCGGGATGACGCTCAGGAACGCTCAGCCGAGCGACCTTGGTTATCGTCGGGGGCCAGCATCAGGTTGGCCAACGCGCCGAGCCGAGGGAACTCCACACGCACCGTCTCGCCCGCCCGCAACCAACGAGGCGGCTCCTGCGCGCCACCCACCCCCGCGGGGGTACCGGTCGCGATCACGTCTCCAGGTTCTAGCGTCACGAACTCGCTGATGAAGCTGATCAGCTGGGCGACCGGGAAGATCATCTCCCGTGTGTTTGATGACTGCACCACCTCGTCGCCGATCCGCGTTCGCAAGTCGAGCTGCTGCGGGTCGCCGACCTCGTCCGCGGTGACCAGGGCCGGCCCCATAGGGGCGAATCCGTCCGGGCTCTTGCCGAGTATCCATTGCCCGTTGCGGTGCTGCACATCACGAGCGCTGACATCGTTAACCGCCAGGTAACCCGCCACGTAGTCGAGCGCGTCCGCCTCCTTGACGCCCTTGCAGGTCTTGCCCAGGACGACGCCGAGCTCGCCCTCGTAATCGATCTGCTCGGAGGCGCGGGGCAGCCTGATGGGACGGTAAGGGCCGTTGACGGTGTTGGCGAGCTTGGCGAAGACCA
The DNA here is from genome assembly GCA_963795795.1 of uncultured Actinomycetes bacterium. GTDB lineage: Bacteria > Actinomycetota > Actinomycetes > Streptosporangiales > Streptosporangiaceae > Palsa-504. The sequence continues at coordinate 431,410 of CAWCJS010000034.1, forward strand.
CGGGCTCCGCCGGCGTGGCCAGTCCCGCTTCGGCGGCATGGTCACGGTAGTTGAGCCCGATGCAGATGAGCTTGCCGGGATTGGGGACCGGCGCAAGCAGCTGCGAGCCGGCGATCTCCAGCCACACGTCGGGCGGCGCGCTCTGGATAACGGCCCGGGCCAGGTCCAGGAGTTCGTCCCCGCCGCGAAGCAGCTGCAGCATGTCCGCGGGAAGCCGCGGGTCGGCGGCGTTCAGGTCGATCACCCTGGTCATCGACGCGTCGGCTATGCCCTCGATCCCGCCGGACCGGACCTGTCCGTTGCGGGTGAAGCTAATCAGCTGCATCCGGTTCTCCTGGTAATCGTGGTACGGCGGTGGTCGATCATCGGGCCCCGGCCCTGGCGGCCTCGCTCTCCTCGCGCAGCCGCAGCCGAACCGCTGCGGCATCGAGCGTGCCCCGCTCCATGGCGGTCCTGAGCGTGCGGATGGTGTCGCGGGCGCCGTCACTGACCGGCCGCCAGTGCACCGGCGCGACCGCCCGGCCCAGCGCGGTCTCATCCACTTCCACCGGGCCGATCATCGCCGCGTCGCCGATGCCGATGCGACCTCGCATGGCGGGCTCGGCGTCCTCGATGGCGGCTACCAGATCGTGCACGCTACTGGCCGATCCGCCCAGGTTGAATACCTGCGCTCCGGCCGGGGGGGCCTGAGCAGCCTGGACGAAGGCGGCGGCCACGTCCGAAGCGTGCGCAAAGACAACCTGGCCACGCCACGGGATGAAATAGTCGGTGAGGACGGCCGCCGCCAGCATGGCCTTGCTGGGCGGCGAGCTGTTGCCCTGGTCACGCCCCGGACCGTAGACGATCCCGCAGGGCCGCAGGCCGATGCTGGGCAGCCCGTTATCCTCCCAGTAGACCCGCGCGGTGCCTTCGTTGGCCTGCTTGAATACTCCGTACAGCGTGGGCGGGCGGATTGGCGTGTCGAGGGTGAGGGGAGCCGAAGGATTGGCGTCCTCGGTGCCGTAGACGCTCCCGGAGCTGGCGTAGGCGATCCCGCGCACCTGATCGCCGTTGCGTCGGGCCGCCTCGAGCACCGCGGTCGTCCCGACGACGTTGACGGTCGCACCCAGCACCGGGTCGGCTCGCACGAAGGGAACCTGGAGCGCCGCCAGGTGCACGATCCGCGTCACGTGCTGGTCAGCGACCACTCGCTCGAGTGCCCCCACGTCGGCCACGTCGCCGCGGACGAAGACGACGCGGGCCAGTTCGCCATCGTCGATGAACAGCCGCAGCCGGTCCGGGTTCGCGGCGATGTCGTGGGCGACCACGCTGGCCCCCTGGTCGAGCAGATGCCTGATCGTCCACGCGCCGAGCGCGCCGAGCGCGCCAGTGACCAGGAACCGCTCCGGCTGGTTACTGCTCAGCCACGGAGAAAGGGCCTCAGCTGGCACGACCCGCCTCCCGGTCCCTACTCCGCCCGCAGCTTGCCTGGTCACACACCATTATTCGGTCTTGCCGACAAGATGTCATGTACGATATCTCATCATGCCTTCGACGGGGCCCGAAAGCCAGCACCATGCCGGAGGTCGGCGGCCATCGCGCGGCACTGATATTGGGCCAGGCCAACGTCCACCGGATATCCGGCCCGGCCAGCGTCCACCGACCGGACGCGGCGTGATCGCCGTGCTGCGGACGGACAGCCCGCAGGTGGCGCTGGCCCTCGGCCGTGGCTTTGCCCGCACGTCTCTGGCGGGGATCGAGATCACCATGACGGTTCCGGACGCCGTCCAGGTCATCGCCACGCTGGTCGCCGAGGGCGTGCCGCGAGTGGGCGCCGGAACGGTTCGGACGCTCGCCGAGGTGGCCGCCTGCGCCGAAGCCGGGGCCTCCTTCATCGTGTCGCCGCACCTCGACCCGGCCCTGGTGGAACGCTGCGTTCAGCTAGGCGTGCCCGCGTGCCCGGGGGTCATGACGCCCAGCGAGATCGTCCGCGCGATGGATCTGGGCGCCGCCGCGGTCAAGCTCTTTCCGGTCTCGGCCATCGGCGGGCACGCCACGGTCAGAACCTTGCTGGAACCGCTGCCCGATGCGCGGATCGTCGTATCCGGCGAGGTTACGCTGCCCGAGGCACCGGCCTACTTCGCGGCCGGCGCGTGGGGCGTGTGCGTCGGCCGGGCGCTCTGGCCCCCGGCGACCGATTTCGATGAGCCGTCGAAGGTACGGGATTACGCACAGCAGGCCCTGGACGCGAGTGGTTGCACAGCCGCGATCAGCGCCTTGGAGGATGCGCGCCGGGCCTGAGCGAACGAGGCACGACCACGGTCGCGGCCGGGCGAGGGGCACTAGAGATCGTCGATGCCGGTGAATACGGTGCGGGCATCGTCGCCGGTGGTGAGGCCGGGGCGCAGCCTGGTACCGAGCCCGGGCCCGGGCGGCGGGGAGATCTGACCGCCGCTGATCGTCGGCATCTCGGTGACGATGTCCCGGTACCAGCCGCGGTAGTAAGCGCGCACGGTCTCCTGCATCAGCGCGTTCGGCGCGTTGCTGACCAGGTGCGCGGACGCCGTCAGCACCACCGGCCCGGTGCAGTCGTGGGGCGCGATGACCAGGTCGTACGCCTGCGCGAGCGATGTCACCCGGCAGGCCTCGGTCAGGCCGCCGACCCAGCCGAGGTCGAACATGATGACCCGGGCCGCGCCGGTCTCGAGCAACGTTCGGAACGAAGCCAAGCCGGCCAGGGTCTCGCCCATGGCCACCGGGACGTGGGTGCTGGCGGCGAAGGTGGCGGCGGCGGCCAGGTTGTCCGCCTTGACCGGGTCCTCGAACCAGTACACGCCCAGTGGCTCGACCGCCCTGGCGATCTTCAGCGCCGCGCCGAGGTGCCAGACCGCGTGCATCTCGAGCATGACGTCCATCGCGTCGCCGACGGCCTCGCGGATCTGCGCGATCACTGCGACTCCGGCGCTGAGGTCCGCGGGCCGGATGTCGTACCCCTTGGACGCCGCCGCGTAGCGATCGAACGGCCAGATCTTCATCGCGCTGATGCCCTGGTCCAGTAGCTGCCGGGCCAGGTCGGCCGGCTTGTCGATGGCCAGCTGCAGGTCTTCGTAGGGCTCCGTGGCTATGGCGGCCGATAGCAGGCCGTCCTGAGCCGCGGTGCCGCGATCAGCGGCGCGGAGGGCGCCGCGCGTCGCCCGCCCGTAGGTGGGTCCGGCGCAGGTGTTGTAGATGCGTGCCGATTCTCGGGTGCGGCCACCGAGCAGGTCGGTGATGGGGCGGTCCTGAGCCTGGCCACGGATATCCCACAGGGCCAGGTCTACCGCCGACAGGCCGCGAGTCTCGGCGCCCGTCCCCTGATAGCCGAGAAAGGCCCCGGAGAGCTCGTGCCAGTGCTCGCTGACCAGGAGCGGATCCTTCCCCACCAGGTAGGGCGCGATCGTCTCGTGGATGTGCGCCTCCACCGTCGCGGGCCCGATGCAGGTCTCCCCCAGCCCCACGATGCCCTCGTCGGTGTGCACCTGCACCCATAGCATCTGCGGGTGCCCGGCCAGGCGTACCGTCTCCAGTCCGGTGACCTTCATGGCTGCCTCAGGTACCGGTCAAGGTCCACGTCGCCGGTGACGGCGGCCTCGCACAGGCTGGCCACGACGTCGGGCGGCAGCGCGATCCCGTCCCGGAGCGACCGGTCGAGGTTCTCCCACTCCTTCTCACCGGGAACGTAGAGCCGCTCGGCCGGATCCGCGCGCGGGGCGGCGTGGATCTCGTCGATAAGGCTCTCGATGCGTCCGGGCAGATCCGGGCCGATCGCAGCGACATCCATGGCTAGGAATGCGGCACCGTGGTTGGTCGGCGCCGCCGGGTCGCCCGCCAGCCAGCTGCCGACCCGTGTGGTCATGGCCGCACCGGTCAGGGCTCCGGCCAGGGTCTCGATCAGCAGCGCGAGGCCGAATCCCTTGTGGCCCGCGGCTGGGGTGAGCGTGCTGTGCTCCGGGTACGCCCGCGGGTCGTCGGTCGGCCACCCCTGCTCATCGATCAGCCACGTGGCCGGAATCGGCTCGCCGCGTTCCCGCGCCGCGTACACCTTCCCGCCGGCGACCGTCGCGATCGACATGTCCAGCATGAGCGGGCGGTGCCGGCCAGCCGGAACCGCGTAAGCCAGCGGGTTGCTGCCGGTCACGGCACCGCGCGAACCGGGTGCGGCGACCGACGGGATGTCATTCGCCATGGCCAGCCCGATGAACCCCGACTGCGCCGCCTGGGCCGCGTAGGCGCCGGCCGCGCCGAAATGACAGCTGTTGCGGACGCCGGCGTACCCCAGGCCCGTCTGCCTGGCCTTGCCCAGCGCGACGTCCATGGCGTAGGTCGAGGTCACCATGCCGAGGCTGGAATCGCCGTCAACCACGGCCCAGCTCGGCCCTTCCGTCACGACCGACGGCACGCCCCGGGGGGCCAGGCCGCCGCCCTTGAGCCGCCGGAGGTATCCGCGCAGCGCCTTGGTTCCGTGCGTGAACACGCCCCACGCATCGGTCGTGGCCAGGATCTGCGCGGTGACCCGCGAATCAGCCTCGCCCACGCCGCAGTTGCGGAGGGCGTCGGTGCAGAATTCGGTGAGGTTGTCGATGGAGATGACCCGCGGTGAATCGTTCATCGATCTCCTGCCGTCCTCGACGGTCCTATCATATGTCGTGTTTCATATTCTAGATTGGGGGCGTGCGGTGAGCGGCGTTCACAGCGTCACGGGATGGGTGCAGGACACCGACCTGGGCTTCACGCTGGTCCACGAGCACGTTGCGGCCAGCTCGGCCGGGATCCTCCGCAGCTGGCCCGCGCTCAGCGGCGGACGGGAAACCCTGGTGAGGACCGCCGCGGCCGCGCTGGCCGACGTCGCGGCCCTCGGCGTGCGCACGATCGTCGACTGCACCACCTTCGACCTGGGCCGCGACGGGCAGCTGCTCGCCGAGGTGTCCCAGGCTTCGGGAGTCGCGATCATCGCGTGCTCAGGCCTGTGGCTGGACCCGCCCGTGACCGTTCGCGCGCGTACCGCCGGGCAACTGGCTGACTGGTTCCTCCATGACCTTCTCGAGGGAGTGGATGGCACCCGCGTGCGAGCGGGCGCGATCAAGATCGCGACCGAGGAGGCCATCGGACCAGACCAGGCGAAGATCATCCAGGCGGCGGGAATCGCGTCCGTCCAGACCTCGGCGCCGATCATCACCCACACGGCGGCGCGGCACCGCGGCGGTGAGGCACAGGCGTGCCTCCTGGAGTCTTTCGGCGTCGATCCGCACCGGGTCGCCATCGGCCATAGCGACGACAGTGACGACCTCGGGTACCTGACCGGACTGGCATCGCGCGGTTACTGGATCTCCATGGACCGGCTCCCGCATGGCCGCCTGCCCGAATACGGCGGCCAGACGGTCCAGGACCGGATCGAGATGATCGCGAAGCTGATCGAGTCGGGCTTCGCGGGCCAGGTGCTGCTCTCACACGACGAGCCCATCTGGGCCGGGCTGCTCACGGATGAGGACCAGGAGCGGCACCGGCGGTCGAACCCGGACGGGCTCACCTTCATCTCGAAGGTGGTCATCCCCGGGCTCGAAAAGCTCGGCATCCCCGCCGAGGTAATCTCGGGCATCATCGTGGACAACCCCCGACGCTGGCTGTCGGGCTGCTTAGCCCTAATAGCTGTCGGGCTGCTGAGCCCTAATACTCGTGGAGCACGACGCCGCCGACGAGCGAGAATTCGCCGCGCCAGTAGAACCCCTCGAGGTGCCTGAGCACCGGAAGCCGGTATAGCGGCGCCTGGGCGTTTTCCTCGATCCGCGCCGTCCCCGGACCTGACCAGCACCCGGACACACTGATGTCGGTCAGGTCACGGGCCGTGATCTGGCGAAGCCCGGGCGTGCCGTCGATCTGCGGGATGATCTTCAGGTTCAGGTTGGTGACGAAATCCACCCTGGCCCGGACGTCGTCCAGGCCGGCCTCCCGTGTCTTGTACGGGAGGGTTCCGGTGAAGACGTCGATGCCGTTGCGTCGCAGCCTCCCGACGATCAGGTCGCCCCGCACCTCGAGCGAGACCTCGCCGATCCGTTTGGGCTGGCCGTGGAACTCACGTCCGCCCGCCATCGCGCGATCGCTGTCGACGAAGAAGTACGGCGAGTAGGAGCCGGCCACCTCGCCCGACGGCCCGCGGAAACGGGCCGCGACCATGACGTTGACCTCGTGGGTATCCCGCCCCAGCCCGGCGACGTCGCCCCAGCGGGCAATCTGGACCATCACCACGTCTCCGGCCGGCTGCAGCGGGCTCGGGACGAGGGCAGCGATCGCGTCCGGCGAGGTCTGGTACTGGATGACCAGGACCTCGCCGTCCTTGAACCGGGCTGGGGGCGGCCCGTGCAGCGGGTTGTCGAGCGGGATTGAGTGCGCCAGCGCCGGGTCCGGAATCTCGGCAAGGTAGTGCAAAGACCCCATCGGCCGTCCCTCATGACATGCAGCACCAAACCAGCAACCGCTGCGGAATTCCGAATATCGTACACCAGAAGGCCCGGTCAGGACGGTGACCAGGCGGATCACGGTCCGCGAGGGGCGGGCAGGCTGCGGTCGCGGCGTTCTCGGCCGGCCAGGACGAAGCGAGCGCTATTGCGGCTCGAAATACGGGGCAACCAGCTCGTGATCGATGCGGGAGAAGTTCAGCTTGCCGATCATCTCGCGGTGCTCACGGATGGTCGCGACCGCGGCGTCCGCGTCGCGGGCCTTGATGGCGTCGTAGCGGGTGACGGACAGGTCCAGCATGAGATCCCAGGTATCCGGGAAGCTGTCGACGAACACCCGGTCCATGCGCAACCCGACCGGGCCCATCAGCATGACGATCAGGCGATTCAGCCGAGGGTAGCCAACGCACCGGAACATGAGCTCGTGGCTCTCCGCCGTCAGCCGGCGGAACGTGCGCCCGTCCTGGACGGTACGAGCCTTCTTCATCCCCCGCACGAGCTGGCCCAGCTCGCCGATCTCCTCAGCGGTGATCTTCTCGACCAAGATCGGGAACGCGGGGAGCTCGATGGCATTGACCAGGAAACCCTGCTCCTCCATGTCGACCCGGGACACCCAGCGTACGGTCGCGCCCCGGTAGGGCGCGACATCGACCAGGCCGTCGGCCTCGAGCAGGGCGAGCGCCTCTCGCACGGGCGTCTTTGACACCTGCAGCATCGCCGCGAGGTCGTTCTCGACCAGACGGGTGCCCGGCGGGATCACCAGCTCGACGATCATCTCGCGGATAGAGGTGTAGGCCGCTAGCTTGTAGGTGGCTACCGGCAGAGGCGCGGGCTGGTGGAGAACTATGACCGCCTCCTTTTAGGCCGGCCATGTCGGCCACGCGAGCGGCCCGGTCAGCCGGCGCTCAAGGTGATGGAACTGCAGGTAATGGTAGCTTACCGGCGTTTGACGCTGCCATTGCGCAGCCGTCACCTGAGACATTGAGTATCACCTGGCCCGGTCACGTCGGCGCGCTCAGTCTGGGCGGCGTGCGCAACGAGGCCATGCCGCCGTCGGCGGTCCAGACCGAACCGTTGACGAAGCTGGCGTCGGCGGAGCCCAGGAAGGCGATGACCGCGGCGATCTCGTCCGCTGTCCCCAGGCGCCCGATGGGCTGCCGGGCCGCTAGCCGGGCGCGCTCGGCTTCGCGGTCGTCGGCCGCATCGAGCAGCCGGTCCACCCAGGGCGTGCCGATCGTGCCCGGTGCGACCGCGTTCACCCGAATCCGGTCGTCCAGCAGGTCCGCGGCCATCGACAAGGTAAGGGCATAAACGGCTCCCTTGCTCGCGCTGTAGACGGCTCGCTTCGCCAGGCCCACCAGCGCGGCCAGCGAGCACACGTTGACAATGGCCCGGCCCTGCGACTGCCGCAGAAACGGGAGGGCGGCCCTGGTCGCGTGGACGACGCCGAACACGTTCACGTCCAGGACGTGGCGCCACTCGTCGAGGTCGCCGTCCTCGACGGTGCCGATAGCGCCGATGCCCGCGTTGTTGACCAGGAGGTCGATGCGGTCGTGCTCGCTGCCGACCGCCGCGATCGCGTCCCGCACCCGCTGCTCATCGGTCACGTCGACGACGGCGTGATGGCTGCCATCGCCGCCTGGCGATGCCGTCACGTCCAAGGTATGGACGGTCGCACCCGCGGCGCGAAGGCGCGCCGCGGTCGCGGCTCCGATGCCCGACGCCCCGCCGGTGACGAGGGCTACCCGGCCCGTGTAGTCCCCGCTCATGGCTGGCGCCCGCCGGCACGCGTCATCGTGATCGCCCTCCTATTCCCGGGTCGCGGTCAAGACCCAAGGCACCCACTGCGCTCGGCCGGCAGCGGGGTGCGCGAGCCGATCACCATGGTAATGTTTAGAATATCGTACACAGATTGTGATGATCATCTGGCTGGGCCGGCACGTTTATAGGCTCCGCGACAAGCCATCCTGCCTGGTGCGCCGTTGGCCTGCCCGAGTTGGTTGCGGCAAGATAGTATCTTGTATATCATCGCCTCAACATTCACGCTGATGCCGAAAACGGTGACATATCGTGCGCGAGGTGACGATCCCATCCGTCGGCATGGCAATGACCGAGGCCGTGCTCAACGCGTGGTTGAAGAACCCGGGCGACAGCGTCGTCAGCGGCGAGGCGATAGCCGAGATAGAAACCGACAAATCGTCACTCGATCTTGAAAGCCCCAGCGACGGGGTACTCGGCCGGCATCTGGTGCCGGCCGGCGCGAACGTGCCCGTGGGCCAGGTCATCGTGCGCGTACTCGAGCCCGGAGAGGCCGAACCGTACGACAACGCCGGGCTGCCCGCGGCGGCTGGGCCAATCGCCGGCGCCGGTGCAGAGGTAATCGAGGCAGCGGGGTAGCAGGGGACAGGGCAGTAGGGGTAACAGGAGCGGACGGTTCTGCAGGCGTGGCCGGGGCACCAGGGACGCCGGGGACAGCGCGGATGGCGTGCGAGCAGCGCGAACCGGACCAGAAGACCGGGTCCCGCATACGCTTTCCCCGCGTAAGCGGCGGGAACTGCGTGAGCAGGCCGAGGCGGAGGCTCAGGCGGCGTCCGGACGGCGGGGTTCGCGCTTTCGCGCCGCGATCGCTGAGCACGTCTCGGAGTCGTGGCGGACGATCCCGCACTTCGCCGTGGTCCGGGAGATCGACGCGCGGAGCGTTAACCAGGCCCTCGCCGCGATGCGCGGGACCGGACTGCCAGCCACGGCCACCGATCTCCTGCTCCGTGGCCTCGCGCTGGCGGTGACGGCCGAGGGCGAGGGCGCTGGCGATCTCGGCCTGGCCGTCGCGACGCCCGACGGGGTCGTCATTCCCGTCATCGCCGACGTTCCGAGCCTCGGGCCGGAGGCCCTGGCCGCAGCCCGGGCGGCTGCGGTAACCAGGGCGCGCGAGGGCCGGCTGTCGGCTCGGGACCTGGCCGCCGGGCCGGTTGCCTCGCTGTCCAATCTCGGCGGCTACCAGGTGGATTCGTTCACCGGGATCATCCCGGCCGGGCAGAAGCTACTGCTTACCACGGGAACGATCGCCGATCGTCCGGTAGCCGTCGACGGCCAGGTGATGGTACGGCCTTCTTTCGCCGCCACGCTCAACGTCGACCACCGCCACTTCGACGGAGACCACGCGGCCAGGATCCTGGCTGCCCTCCAGGTCGCGCTGGATCAGTCCATCACCTGGGCAGCAACGAGGGAGAAGCTTGATGCGTGAGCCGGACATGTCCGGAGAGGTAGCACCATCCCCGTCCCTGCCCGAAGAGGTCACCCGCGAGCATCTCCTGCGGTGGCTCGACGACATGCTCTTGATCAGGTACTTCGAAGGCGAGTCCGTCCGGTTGTCGCTGGCCGGCAAGATCCCGGGCGGGATCCACTCGTCCGAAGGCCAGGAGGCCGTCGCGGTAGGCACGATGGCGGCGCTGGAAGGCCAGGACGTCGTCTCGGGAACGCACCGCAGCCACCACCATGCCCTGGCCAAGGGCCTCAGCCCTCGATCGGTCATGGCTGAGTTGTTCGGCAAGGCGACCGGCGTGAGCGGCGGCCGCGGCGGCAGCATGCACCTGGTCGACGCCGACCGCCGGTTTCTCGGCTCGAACGGCATCGTGGGCGCGGGCCTGGGGCTGGCCATGGGCGCCGCGATGGGCATGAAGCTGCAATCCCAGCACCTGGTCGCCGTCGGTTTCTTCGGGGACGGCGGGGTCAACACCGGGCGTGTCTGGGAAACCGTTAACCTGGCCGCGCTCTGGGGGCTGCCGCTCATCGCGGTGTGCGAGAACAACCTCTACGCCGTCGAGACGCATATTTCCGACTCGATGGCCGGTAAGTCCATCGCCGACCGCGCCGCGGGTTTTGGTCTGCTGGCCGAGTCGGTCGACGGTCAGGACATTGTCGCGGTCTACGACGCGGTCCGCCGGGCCCGCGAGCGCGCCGTTGCGGACGGCGCCCCCACCTTCCTCGAGATGCGCACCTACCGGTACGAGGGCCACAACGTGGGCGACGTGCAGAACTACCGCGAGGCGGCCGAGGTGGCGGATTGGCGTGCGAACCGGGACCCGATCAGCAAGTTCCGGCGGCGCCTGGATGGTGCCGGAGTCCTCGTCCCCGGCGAGTACGATGCCGCCGACCGCCGCGCTCGGGAGGCGGTGGCCGAGGCGATAGCGTTCGCCGAGGCCTCCCCCTGGCCCGACACCGCAGACGCCATGCGGAGCTGGCCGCCGCTACCGGTGAGCGCGGTGCGGGCGTGACCGAGAAGCTGACCTACTCCCAGGCCTACCGTGCTGGCCTGACCGAAGAGATGACGGCGAACGCCGCCATCTTCGTGATGGGGACCGACATCTTCCTGCGTGGCGGGCACTTCGCCCAGGTGCTGGGTCTGGGTGAGCAGTTCGGCGCCGAGCGGATCAGGGACACCCCGATTTCCGAAGCCGCCATGGTCGCGGCGGGCGTCGGCGCGGCGCTGCAGGGTCTGCGTCCGGTCGTGGACCTCAACTTCCTGGACTTCTCCTTTGGCTGCATGGACGAGCTGTGCAACCAGGCAGCGAAGATCCACTACATGTTCGACATCCCGGTTCCGCTGGTCGTGCGAGCCACGAACGGCGTCGCCTACGGTGGCGCCCAGCACAACAACGTCATCGATTCGTGGTTTGCCGAGATGCCGGGCTGGCACGTGGCGGTACCCTCCACGCCTGGTGACGTGAAGGGGCTCATCAAGTCCTCGCTGCGACTGGACGACCCCGTCCTGTTTCTCATGGACAAGAGCTTGACCGGTGTCCGCGGCGAGGTCGGCGGTCCGGAGGATCTGATCCCGCTGGGCCGGGCCGATGTGGTGCGGGCCGGTCAGGACGTGACGCTGGTCAGCTACGGCGCAAGTGTCCGGTTGTGCCACCAGGCCGCCGACATGCTCCGCGAACGCGGTGTCTCGGCGGAGGTCATCGACCTGCGGACGCTGTACCCGCTTGACCTGGAGACGGTCTGTGCCTCGGTCCGCAAGACGGGGCGGGCGGTCATCGTCGACAAGAGCGCGGGGTACGGAGGGGTCAGCGCCGAGCTCGCGGCCTCAATCCAGCGATCGGCATTCAACTACCTGGACGCGCCTGTCGGCCGGGTCCACGCCGCCCGCTCCCCCGTTCCGCAAAGTCCTCCGCTCATCGAGGCGATGATGCCAGCCGGAAACCTCGTCGTCGATGAAGTCCTGCTCCTGATGTCTCCGGCCTGAAGCCGCGGGCGCAAGCGCGGCCTCCGGCCAGTCAGTTACATGGTGAGGCTGGCTCCGGCATTGGCCGCCAGGTTTCCGCCGTCAACGGGAAGCAGGACACCGGTCACCATCGATGCGGCGTCCGACGCGAGGAAGACCACCGGGCCTCGGATCTCGCTGGGTGCTCCAAGGCGGCCGAGGGGAATGCCGGACAGAACGCGTTCCACGAGCGGCTCATGCGCACCATCGGCCACGATCCCGGCCCACCAGGCGTTGGTGAACTGGCAGGGCAAGATCGCGTTGACCCTTATGTTCTCGGGCGCCCAGGCAAAGGCCATCTCTCGCGTGAGCTGGCAGATTCCGCTCTTGGCTACCGCGTAGGCCATGTTCCCGCGGCCCAGAGCGGTCACGCCCGCGATCGAGCTGAAGTTCACGATGCTGCCGCCGCGCCGCGCCGCTATCATCCTCCTCGCCGCCGCGCGCGAGCACAAGAAGAAACTGGTCAGGTCGCTGGCCAGGGTGGAATGCCAGTCATCGAGAGGGAACACCTCGGGCGACGCACGCGGAACCGGGGCCGCGATGGCGTTGACCAGGATGTCGACGCCGCCGAGGGAGTCCGTCACCGCCTCGAAGGCCCGTTCCACCTCGGCCTCGTCAGCAAGGTCGGCGACCAGCCCGACCGCCGTACCGCCCTCGTCCCGGATCTCCCGAACGGCCTGGCCGACCCGGCCGTCATCGAGATCTACGACCGCGACCTGGGCGCCTGCGCTCGCGAGCGCCATGGCGGCCTGGCTGCCCAGCGCACCTGCCCCGCCGGTCACGACCGCCTTTCGTCCGGTTAGGTCAAACAGCCCCGACGGATCGGTATGCATGAACACTCCAGTCTCAGTCAATATATGATGTATCATCCTCATGGCTAATCGGATCGCTGTCAACGCCGGGCGCCGGCCGCCGCGAGGGACATGACGTGCACAGACATCGGGTAGTCGTGACGGACTTCACGGAGTCAGGCCACGACGTCGAATCGGAGGTCTTCGCCAGCTCCGGGCTGGCCATCGACCTGGTCACGGTGGAGGAAGCCGACCGCGCGGCGTTGCTCGCGGCGACCGCGGGCGCCCACGCGCTCATGGTGCAGTTTGCCACGATCGACCGGGCCCTCATCGAAACGCTCACTTCGTGCCGGGTCATCGCGCGCTACGGGGTGGGCGTGGACATGGTCGATATCGATGCCGCCACGGACCAGGGCATCCCGGTGGCGAACGTACCGCACTACTGCATCGATGAGGTGAGCCTGCAGACCATCGGTTTCCTGCTCGACCTCAACCGGCGCACGCTGCCCCTCGCCGGTCACGTCCGTTCCGGCCGGTGGGGGACGGCCCCGCCGGTCACGCCGCCGTCGCGGCTGCGGGGTCAGCTGCTCGGGGTGGTGGGCTTCGGCGCCATCGGGTCCGAGGTCGCGCGCAAGGCGCAGGCCCTCGGGCTCGAGGTCATCGCCCACGATCCGTTCGCGGTGCCCGACCGGCATCCGGGAATCAGCTTCGTGCCGCTCGCGCAGCTGCTCGCGCAGTCGGACTACGTGACCCTGCACTGCCCGCTCACGGAGGCGACCAGGGGGCTGATCGGCACCGCGGAGCTCGCCCAGATGAAGGCCTCCGCCTATCTGCTCAACTTGTCCCGTGGTCCGGTCGTGGACCAGGCGGCGCTGACCGAAGCCCTCCGGACGGGGGTCATCCAGGGGGCGGCTCTCGACGTGCTCAGCACGGAGCCGCCGGACCCGGCGGACGCCTTGCTGCAGCTGGACAACGTCATCGTGACGCCGCACATCGCGAGCTGGTCGATCGAGGCCGGGGTCGAGCTGCGCCGCGGGGTCGCCCAGAGCGTGGTCGACGCGCTGCTGGGACGGGAGCCCGCCTCCGTGGTGAACCGGGACCAGCTGCTGGCCCGAGCGCGCCGGTAGCAGGTGGCCCGCATCCGGTCGTGAGCCGGCCGGGTCACCATCCGGGGCGCCCCGGCTAACCCTTGAGAGCGCCAGAAGTAAGGCCGTCCAGCAGCGACCGCTGCGCGATGAGCGTGGCCACGAAGACCGGCACGATCAGGCACAGCGCACCCGCGGCCATGGGTCCCCAGCTTGACCCGTCCACGCCGATGAAGTCCACGATCCCGACGGTCGCCGGCTCGGTGCCGAAGCCGCCGAGGATCAGCGGAATGAAGTACTCGCCCCAGGCTGCGATGCCGATCAGCAATGTCACCGAGACCACGCCCGGAAGCGCCAGGGGCAGCGCGACCTTGAAGAAGACGCGCAGCCTGCTCGCTCCGTCGACCCGCGCGGCCTCCTCGAGTTCGACCGGCACGCCCTGGAAGTAAGAGGCCGACATCCAGACCGTGAACGGCAACAGGCCGGTGAGGTAGGCCAGCGTCAGCCCCGTGAAGGAGCCGATGAGGTTCAGCAGGTGGAAGAACAGGAAGAGCGGGATGATGTAGATCACGGGCGGCACCATCCTGCTGAAGAGCAGGAATGCGCCGAAGAAGCCCCGGCCGCGGAACTTCCCGCGCGCGAACGCGTAGCCGGCCGGAATCCCGAAGAACATGGTGGACCCGGTCGCGAGCGCGGTGATGATGACGGAGTTCAGCAGCGACTGCGCGTAGTTGTCCTGGAACAGCGCGCGGAAGTTGCTCAGCGTCAATGGGCTGAAGAACATCGGCGGGGAGGCGTCCGCGTCCACCGGCAACTTAAACGCGGTCAGCACGATCCACAAGAACGGGATCCCGATCAGCACCAGCCCGAGGAGCAGGAGCGCAATCCGGAGCGCCAGTATCCCTTTTTTGCGTCGACGTCTCATCCTCATGCCTAACTACGCCGGGGCAGGACCAGGAACGTCAGGCCTACGGTCAGCGCCACGAGCAGCACCAGAACCACGCCCATCGCCGCGGCGTAACCGAGCCGTTGGTAGAGCAGGCCGGTGTCGTAGATCTGCAGGCTGAACGGGGTGCTCGCGATCCCGGGACCGCCGGTGGTCAGCACCTGGATCTGCTCGAACAGCCTGAACCCGTCGATGAGCCGGAGCAGGACGACGATGAACAGCACCGGCCTGATGTGGACGAGCGTCACGTGCCAGAACACCCTCCAGGGGCTGGCGCCGTCCACCTCGGCGGCCTGCTGCAATTCGCGAGGGACCGTGAGCATCCCGGCGAACAGGAGGATGGCCTGGAACGGCACGGCCGTCCACAAGCTCGCGATGATGACCACCGGAATGGCCAGGTTCTGGTTGCCGAGCCAGAGCGGCTGGGGCAGGTGGAACAAGGTCAGGAAGTAGTTGACCCAGCCCGCCTCGTTGTTGAACATCGCGCGCCACGTGATGGCCACCACGATTCCCGCGGTCATGATCGGCAGCGTGTACAGGCCGCGGACGAGGCGAATACCCGGGAACGCGGTTCTCATCAGGACCGCGAGCAGCATGCCGAGCGCCGTCGACAAGACGGTCAGCCCGATCACGATGTAGAAGGTGTTGAAGATGACCTGCGGCGTCTGCGGGTCGTGCCACAGCTCGACGAAGTTCGCGAACCCGATGAAACGCCAGCCCGGCTGGACCAGGTTGTAGTTGGTGAAGCCCATCCCGATCGTGACCACGAACGGGACGGCCGTCACGCCCACCATCACGATGAGCGCCGGCCAGGAGGCGAAAGCCAGGTAATGCCGGTCTACGTACGCACGGACGTGCGCGCCCGCACTGCGGGCGCGCACGTCCGGTACAGCGTCTCTCGCCATACTCGGCTATTTCTCCCGAATCATCACGTCGACGGGAACGGCTTGGGGTAGCCGGACTGTTTCATGATGGCATTGACCCCGCTCGTCATCGTGGCCATCACCGATGCCACCGGCTGCTGGGTAGTGACCAGGGTCGATAGCCCGTTCGCGATCGGCGGGATGATCTCGACGCCCTGGGCGATACCGGGCAGGAGCGCGGCGTCCGGGTGGGCCAGGATGTACGTGAGCGCCTGGTCGAAGGTCGGCGGCAACGCCGACACGACCTGCGGATCGGTGAGGACCGTTGTTCGGGAAGGTGTCAGGAGGTCCTTGGCGAGCGCGGCGCCCTTCTGCGTCGCGGGTGAGGTCAGGAACTGGATGAGCTGCCACGCGGCGCCCTTGTGGAGAGATGCGGCGTTCATCCACACGCCGAACGGCTGGACCAGGGCGCAGTGATCGGGGTTGACCGACTGGCACGGCATCTCCCAGAACGCCACGCTGCTGGAGACCTTGGACTGGCTCGGGTCGAGGACCAGCGGAATGCTGCCCGAGTCGTCCTGCCACATCGCCACTCGGCCCTGCTGGAAGTCCTGCAGGCAGTTGTCGACGAGGTAGGTGGCGATGCCCTTGGGCGCGGCGTTCTGCAGGATGTTGCGGTAGAAGGACCCGAACGCGGAGGCGTAGGGCTGCTGGCCGATCAGGAAGTTCCAGTTCATGTCGAAGTACGTCCCGGTCAGCGGGTTGTTGTAGGGGACGAACCAGTTCCAGATCTGGAATGCGTCGTAGAGGGCCTGCGACTTGTCGCCGCGGACGCAGAAACCGGCGTGGGCGGGCGTGGTCAGCATCTTCGCGTCAGCCAGGAGCTGCGCGGGATCCTGCGGCGGGGACGTTATGCCGGCCGCCTTGAACATCGCGGTGTTGTAGTACAGCAGCGCGCCGCCCGCGTGACTGGCGACGCAGTACGTCTTCCCGCCCGACTGGCAGGATGCCTCGATCGCAGGCGCGACACCAGAGAAATCGTAGGTGGACGCCGTGTCGGCGCTGTTGTTGATGTAGGAATCGAGCGGGGCCACGTCTCCGGCGGCCACGAAGTTCGGCAGGTCCTCGGTGCCGTAGGAGAAGACGTCCACCCCGGTGTCCTTGGACTTCAGCTGCAACTGGATCGTCTGGTCGATGGAGGAGACCGGCAGCTCGACAAAGTGCACGTTGATGCCGGTCTGAGGCGGTGAACTGCGGCATCAGGGACTTGTAGTAATCGAACTCTGGTGTTGCGGTGTATGTCTCGTACGTGATCGTCGTGCCTGCGTACGGTTTGGACGAGTTCCCCGAGCTCGTACTGCTGCCGGATGAGGATGATGAGCTACACGCCGCCAGCGCGAGCGCCAGCCCGAACGCCGCCCCCACGGCCGCGTACTTCCGTCTAGCTACTCCCATGAACGTCTCCATATCTCGTACACCATCCGGGTCGGATGCGTTGCCGCCAATTGCGCCCGGTTGGCCGACAGACTCCGCCCTGACTCACGTGCCCGCATCACGCTGGCAGTGCCCGGGAGGCCAGTTCTTGCTGGGCATACGCCAAAACGGCTGACCTCCTTCCCGGTAAGGGGCCGTGCGACGAATCCTCGCAGTGGGGGCTAATGAGTTACAAGAGTTGAGATATCATATTTCTAGATCGTTACTCAGGCGTTACGTCCGCTCCGGACTGGAGGACGACCTCGTCAGCCCGGGGCATTCGCTTGCCCGCGGTGCGGCGCGCATGGCAAGCCATGACCGGCCGGCGGAGCGCGTGCCCTTCGGGGACCCCTGGCTCATCGGGCATGGCGGCGCGCGCATGGTGACCAGCGAGATGCACGCCAGCCTGGGGGCCCGTCAGCTGAGCTTCGCCTCGGCAGCAGCGAGGGCGGCCGGGGCCTGCCCGGTCCGCAGCGATACCTCCGCCTGGCCGGCGCGGTCAGGATAGAACGCGGAGAATTCAAAGCACAGCCGCAGACGGCCGTCATCTAGCAGTGCCCTCAGCCCGCCGGCTTTGGCCTGTTCCCAGCTGACGTTGACGAACGGGCTGGGGGGCCGCCGGTCTGGCGTGGCGCCGTAGACCAGCAGTCGGCGCTCGGTCATGGCGAACGCCAGCAGGTAGTCCCCCCGCCAGTTGCCGCTCCGCCCGGGGGCGCGGTAATGACGGTAAATAGTGGTGGCCGGCACGCCTTCCTCGATGACGAGGATCCCCTCAGCCGCCAGCTGGCTGCGCAGGTCTTCGGGCAGCTGCCCCTTGGGCTGGGCCCGGCGCGCGAATATCCCCATGCCGGCCACCATACGGTCTTGGCCTGGCCCGATAGCGGTCTAGACGCATGGCCGCGCCGTAGGGTCAGCACGCCGGTCAGGAAACGACGGGAACGAAGCGGGAGTAACCGGCGCAACGCCGCGGAAACGGAATCCGGGTTGTTACGTCAACAGTTAACGGGCCCACATCGGGTGGGGGCGGCGAGCCAGAAAATCGATCGCCGTGAGGGCCTCCGTCAGGCACCATGGCCAAGAATGGCCGCTCGGATGGGGGAACGCATGACCACGCCGGAACCTGGCCGCAGTTCACCGGCCCGGAAACGGGCGGTGCTGCTTGCGCTGCGCTGCTATGGCGGCCAGCTGGCGCGGTTGTGGCGCTTCACGGTGCCGGCGATGCTGCTGCCCGCGCTGGGAAACACGAGCATCTCCTATGTCGCCCCGCTGATCATCGCCTTGCTGGTCGGTCGCTTTGCCAGCCACGCGCCGACCGGGATCGGCGCGACGATGCCCTATGTGCTCGGGTTCGCGGGGGCGCTGCTGTTCGCCGAGGTCTTGTGGCGAGTCGGTATCCACTGCCTGAACCGCCTCGACGGCCGCGGCATCGAGAACCTCTACATCATCGGCATGGACGAGCTGATGGCGAAGGACGCGGCGTTCTTCCACGACAACTTCGCCGGCTCGCTGACCAAGCGGGTGCTGAGCTTCGCTTCACGGTTCGAGGACTTCGCCGACAATCTGACGTTCAACATCGTCAGCAGCCTTGTGCCGCTGGTGTTCGCGTCGGTGGTGCTTTGGCGTTTCGATCCGTTGCTGGTCGCCGGGCTCATCGGCCTGATCGTGATCACCGGCGCCGGCGTCGCCCCGCTGATCCGCCGTCGCCAGAAGCTGGTCGACCAGCGCGAGGAGGCCATCGCGCGGGTTTCCGGGCACGTCGCCGACAGCCTGGCGAACATCGACACGATCCGCGCGTTCGCGGCGGAGGACCGGGAAGCCGCCGAGCACCGGTCGCGGGTCGCCGAGCAGCGGCGGAAATCGCTTCTTTCCTGGGATTACGGGAACCTGCGCATCGACACGCTGGTCGCACCGATGTCCGTGCTGACCAATGTGTTCGGCCTGCTGCTGGCGGTCGCGCTCGGCGCGGGCGGTCACGGGATCGAGGCGATCATCGTGACGTTCACGTACTACTCCAACGCGACACAGATCATGTTCGAGTTCAACCAGATCTACCGCCAGATGGAGAGCTCGCTGACCGAGGCCGCGCAGTTCACCGAGTTGCTGCTGACGCCGCCGACCGTGCTCGACCCGGTCGTGCCCGAGCCGCTGCGGCCGACCGGGAGCGACGTCCGATTCGAGAACGTGACCTTCGCGCACGCGGGCGGACAGCCGCTGTTCAGCGGCCTCGACCTCGTCGTGCCGACCGGGACCAGGCTCGGGCTGGTCGGCCGGTCAGGCGGCGGCAAGACCACACTGACCCGGCTGCTGCTGCGGATGACGGACATCGACGAGGGCCGGATCCTGATCGGCGGACAGGACATCAGCAAGCTGCGCCAGGCGGACCTGCGCAGCCTGATCGCCTACGTGCCGCAAGAACCCGCGATGTTCCATCGGACCCTCCGCGACAACATCGCGTTCGCGCGACTAGACGCGACCGACGAACAGATCCGCCGGGCTGCGCAGGCCGCGCACGTGATGGAGTTCGCGGACGCACTGCCGGACGGATTCGACACGATGGTCGGAGAGCGTGGCGTAAAGCTGTCCGGCGGGCAGCGGCAGCGCGTCGCGCTGGCCCGGGCGATCCTGCGCGACGCACCGGTCCTCCTGCTCGACGAGGCGACAAGCGCGCTGGACTCAGAGAGCGAACTCCTCGTCCAGCAGGCGTTGTGGGACCTCATGGAGGGCCGGACCGCACTCGTGGTCGCGCACCGGTTGAGCACAGTCGCGAGCATGGACCGGCTCGTCGTGCTCGACCACGGCCAGATCATCGAGAAGGGCACGCACTCCGAACTGCTCCATCTCGGCGGAACCTATGCCAGGTTGTGGCAACACCAGTCCGGTGGCTTCCTGGACGACAGCCCAACGGCACCAGCGCTCGCCGAGGCGCCGAAGCTGAGCGCGTGAGCCCCGGCCAGATCAGCCCTTCAAGAGTTGCCTCGCCATGACCATGCGCTGGATCTGGTTCGTGCCCTCGTAGATCTGGGTGATCTTCGCGTCGCGCATCATGCGCTCGACCGGGAAGTCGCTGACGTAGCCGTAGCCGCCGAGCAGCTGGACCGCGTCGATGGTCACCGACATCGCCACGTCGGAGGCCAGGCACTTGCACGCCGAGGAGAAGAAGGTCAGGTCCTCGACCTTCTCTCCGGCCATGGCGCGGTCCGACCTGGCTGCGGCGGCGTAGGTGAGCTGGCGGGCCGCCTCCAGCTTCATGGCCATGTCCGCGAGCATGAACTGCAGGCCCTGGAACTCCGCGATCGCGTGCCCGAACTGCTTGCGTTCCCGGACGTAGCCCAGGGCGTAGTCCAGCGCGCCCTGGGCGATCCCCAGGGCCTGGGCCGCGATCGTGATCCGGGTGTGGTCCAGCGTGCGCAGCGCGATCTTGAACCCGTCGCCCTCGGCGCCGATAAGCCGGGATTCCGGGATCGGGCAGTCGTCGAAGTACAGCTCCCTGGTCGGCGAGCCCTTGATGCCGAGCTTGTGCTCGGGCGCACCGAACGAGAAGCCCGGGTCCCCGTCCTCCACGACGAACGCCGAGATCCCGTTGGGCCCCTGGGACGGGTCGGTGACGGCCATCACCGTGTAGTACTTCGAGATGCCCGCGTTGGTGATCCACCGCTTTACGCCGTTCAGCACGTAGCCGGCCTGCGACCGCACCGCCCTGGTCTTCATGGCCGCCGCGTCGGACCCGGCCTCGGGCTCGGACAGCGCGTAGGAGAACATCGCCTCCCCGCGCGCGACCGGCGTCAGGTAGGCGGTCTTGACCTCCTCGGACGCGGCGAGGATGAGCGGCATCGTGCCCAGCTTGTTCACCGAGGGGATCAGCGACGAGGACGCGCAGGCCCGGGCCACCTCCTCGATGACGATCGCGGCGGCGATCGCATCGGCGCCCCCGCCGCCGTAGGCCTCGGGGATGTGCACGGCGTGCAGGTCGGCCTTGACCAGGGCCTCGTAGACGTCCCAGGGGAACTCGCCGGTCCGGTCGATCTCGGCGGCCCGGGGGGCGATCTTGTCGTCGGCCAGGGCACGGACTGCCTCCCGGAGCGCCTCGTGCTCCTCCGACAGGGCGAACGGGGGAAAGTCAGTGCTCATCCCACGATGCTACCGAGCGGTAACGGCGGTCAGGGCTGGCCCCGGACGGTGATGCCGTAGACGCTGGCCTGGTAGTGGCCGGAGGCGTCGGGCGGGAGCAGGGTGAACCAGATCAGCAGGTAGCGGGCCCGGACCGGCGTGGTGAGCGACAGGCGGATGGTGCCGCCGGCGCCGGACGAGCGCGCCACCGAGCGCAGGTCCGACAGGACCGGGCGACCGCCGGCGCGGACCTGGAGGTCGGCGCCCGGGCGGCCGGCCAGGGACAGGCGGACGGAGGTGATCGTGACCTGACGCCCCATATCGAGCAGCAGGCCGGTCCCTCCCTTGTTGTTGAGGTCCGCGGTGGCGTACCACTGGCTGTACCAGGGCGTGGCCGGGTCGCCGCTGAGCGCCCGGGCGGCGATCTGCGGGTTGTCACCGTCGGCCGTCCCGCCCGGGCCGAACGCGGCCACGCTGGCCGCGGTCAGGGTCCGCACGGCCACCGAGGCGGGTGAGGGAGTCGGCGACAGGGAGGGCTGGGCCGTGGTGAGCTGAGCGGACGGGGTGACCGACGGCAGCGCGGCGGGCTGGCTGGCGACGTGGCTCGGGCGCGGGGTGGTCGCGGCGGCCGTGTGGTGCGCGCGCCCGACGCCGGCCACGAACTCGTAGCTGGCGAAGCCGAGGACGGCCAGGACCAGGACGGCCAGGGCCCCCGACCACCGCACCCGGCGCCGCTCTCGGGTCCTGGCCGGCCGGGCGGGCGGGAAGGCCTTCGCCAGCGTCGTGACCATCACGGGGGAGGCGGCTGCGTCGTCCGCGGCGCCGTTCTCCGCGGATTGCCACCTGTCGTCGTACTCGTCCATCAGCGGCACAGGATCCTCCCCCACAGCCCCGGCGATGGCGCGGATATGAGCCCGCGCTATGGAGTCACCGCCACACGCAGCGTAGTCGTCCTGTTCTATACCCCGGATGATGGGCTCCGTGACACCGGCACGGTCGCTGACCTCGCTGAGGGTCAGCCCGGACCGGCGCCGGGCCGCGGCCAGCGTGGCGCCGATGCTCACCCGCCCGCCTCCTCACCCCCCGTAAACCGGATCGGATTCCTTCCGTCCAAGAGTCGCCGAGGAACCGGCCCGCGTCCAGCGGCTTTGCCAAAACGGACGGCTAACGGCCCAGGTCGCGGTCGCGCAGCGTGGCGCCCTTGGCGCGGGCCGCCTCCGCTAGGTGTTCCGCGAACGAGACCAGCCTGGCCCGCAACGCCGCGCCATCGGGCCCGGGCGCGGAACCGAGGATGCGCACGGCGAGCAGGCCCGCGTTGCGGGCCCCGCCGACCGCCACGGTCGCGACCGGGATACCGGCCGGCATCTGGACGATCGAGAGCAGGGAATCGAGTCCGCCCAGGTGGGCCAGCGGAACCGGGACGCCGATCACCGGCAGCGGCGTGACCGCGGCGAGCATGCCGGGCAGGTGCGCGGCGCCGCCGGCCCCCGCGATGATCACCCGCAGCCCACGGGCCTCCGCGGAGGACCCGTACTCGATCATGTCCCGCGGCATCCGGTGGGCGGAGACCACGTCCGCCTCGTAGGGCACCTCGAACTCCTCGAGCGCCTCGGCCGCGGCCCGCATCACCGGCCAGTCCGAATCGCTGCCCATCACTATCCCCACGACAGGGGGGAGAGGGGGAGGAGGGCCTGGGTCGGTGCCGGTCACTCGCCGTCCTCCCTGCCCCAGCGGAGATAGCTGGCCGCGCGCCGGGCCCGGTCCGCGAGACTGGCGTGATCGGCGTGCGCGCGATCACCGGTGACGGTGACGTGGCCGATCTTGCGGCCCGGGCGCACCGGCTTGCCGTACATGTGCACCTTGACGCCCGGGTCGGCGGCCATCACGTGGATGTACCGGTCGTAGACGTCGCCGTCGTCGCCGCCGAGCACGTTGACCATCACCGCGGCCGGGGCGGCTAGCGCCGGGGAGCCGAGCGGCAGGTCCAGGACGGCCCGCAGGTGCTGCTCGAACTGGGAGGTGCGGGCGCCCTCGATCGTCCAGTGCCCGCAGTTGTGCGGGCGCATGGCGAGCTCGTTGACCAGCAGGGCGCCGGAGGTCTCGAACATCTCCACCGCGAGGAGCCCGGTCACGCCGAGCTCGGCGGCGATCCCGAGCGCGAGTTCCTGCGCCCGCGCGGCCAGCGCGGGGACGAGGCCGGGCGCGGGCGCCAGCACCTCGCGGCAGATACCGTCGCGCTGGACCGTCTGCACGACCGGGTAGACCGCGCCCTGCCCGTGCGGTGAGCGGGCGGCGAGCACCGCCAGCTCGCGGTCGAACGCGACGTACTCCTCCGCGATCACCTCGATCCCGTGCTCGAGGACCTCCTCCGCCTCGGCCGGCGTCGCGCAGACCCACACGCCGCGGCCGTCGTACCCGCCGCTGACCGCCTTCAGCACGACCGGCCAGGCGCCCGCCGCGAAGTCCTTGACCTCGGCCAGGTCGCCCACCGCCGCGAACCGGGGGCAGTTGACCCCGAGGCCGGCCAGCCGCTGGCGCATGGCCAGCTTGTCCTGGGTGAAGTACAGGGCCGCGGACCCGGGCCTGACCGGGACGCCGTCCCGCTCGAGCGCGGCCAGGTGCCCGCCCGGCACGTGCTCGTGGTCGAAGGTCAGCACGTCGCACCGGGCGGCGAAGGCGCGCAGGTCATCCAGCGAGCGGTGGTCCCCGACGACGGTCCCGGCAGCGACCTGGGCCGCGCTGTCGGCGGCCGACCCGGCCAGGACGCGGAAGCCGACGCCGAGGCCGGTGGCGGCCTGGCTGGTCATCCGGGCCAGCTGGCCCGCGCCGACCATGCCCACCACGGGGACGGCAGGGTGCGCCGCGCCGGACGCCTCCGCGGAATCGGTCACGGACCGTACCCTACGGCGACCCGCGGACCGGCGCAGGCGGACCGGGGCTCCGGCCACCGCCGTTCGGGGTAATGGGCTTTTTTAGTGCCATTTACCTGGGTAGGAAGGGTTATGATCATGGCCTCCTGAAGGGCGGACGCAGATGACCACACGCGACCAGGATGTTACCCACGATGCGACAGCCGGTGTCCTCGTCCGCGAGGGCAGCTACGGCACCTCGGTCATCGCCGTCGAGCCGGGCGGGGCGGAGTTCATCCCGCTGAACGAGCGGCACGGCAGGCCCCTGCAGCTCTTCTGGACCTGGACCTCGCCGAACATGGAGTTCGCGACGATCTTCGTCGGGGTGCTCGCGGTGGCAGGGTTCGGCATGGGCTTCTGGTCCGCGGCGCTGGCCCTCATCCTCGGCAGCGCGGTCGGCGCAGTCGTCCAGGGCGCCCTGTCGCCGCGCGGCCCGAAGTACGGGGTGCCGCAGATGGTACTGAGCCGACTGGGATTCGGCTACTGGGGCAACGCGCTGCCGGCCGGGCTGAACTCGGTCACCGCTGGGATCGGCTGGTTCGCGGTGAACAGCGTCAGCGGGGCGCTGGCGCTGAACGTGCTGACTCATATTCCGCAGGTGCTGTGCCTGCTCATCATCGTGGCGGTGCAGGTCCTCGTCGCCTTCTTCGGCTACAACCTGGTGCACCTGTTCGAGCGGTACGCGTTCCCCATCCTGACCGTGATCTTCCTCATCGCGACGGTCGTCATCCTGAGCAAGGCCCACCCGGGCGCCTCCCACCACACGATTCCTGGCGCGTTCCTGCTGACGTTGGGCGCGTCGTTCGGGTACGCGGCGGGCTGGAACCCTTACGCGGCCGACTACACCCGGTACTTCAAGCCGGACTCGAACCGGGCCGCCATCGCGTGGTGGTCCGGGCTCGGGCTGTTCCTGTCCTGCGCGCTGCTCGAGATCGTCGGCGCGGCCGTCGGCACCGCGGTCAGCGCGGGCAGCGCCCTCGCCGGACCCGGCGGCATGACCTCGCTGCTGGCCACCCCGCTGGCCGACCTGACGCTGCTGGCCATCGCGCTCGGCGCAGTCTCGGCGAACGTGCTCAACATCTACTCGGGCGCGCTGTCGTTCACCGCGATCGGGATCAAGCTGCCGCTGTCGCTGCGGCGGGCGATCGTGGCGCTGGGGTTCGGCGCGATCGGGTTCTTCCTGGCCTGGAGCGGGCTGCACAACGCGGGCGCTAAGTACACGAACTTCCTGCTGATCATCGCGTACTGGATCGCACCGTGGCTGGCCGTCGTGTTCTGCGACATGCTGCTGCGGCGCAACCCGGACGAGGCCCTGCTGTTCTCGACCAAGCGGACGAACTGGGCCGGGCCGGTCGCCATGCTCGTCGGGATGGGTATCTCGATCTGGCTGTTCTCCAACCAGACCGAGTACCTGGGCGTCGTGCCGACGCACGTGCCGTCGGTCGGAGACCTGACGGCCGAGGCCGGCTTCCTGATCACTGCCGCGGTCTACCTGGGGTGGCACCTGCTGGCCAGGACCGGGCGGGAGACGCACCTGACCGCGTGAACTCGGAGGTGTTTCACAGCGTGCCCTAAGGGAAGGTGGAGGCGGCACCAGAGCGCAACCGGTACCATATGCAGGTCTTTGCTTGACGCCTGCTCGGGGGATAACGCGCAGGTGCACCTGACGTCGTGCCGGAAGGACCGTCTCGTATGCCCAGGCTCGCCGACCTGCGCCAGCGTTTTACCGAACTGATCCCGGAGTTGGCCAGGTTCGGCGTGGTCGGGGCGACCGGGGCGATCATCGACCTGGGCGGCGCGGCGTACCTGCACGGGGCCCTGGGTATCGGGCCGCTGAGCGCCAAGGCGCTGTCCATCACCGTGGCTACCCTGGTCACCTACCTGGGCAGCCGGTTCTGGACCTTCCGGCACCGGGTCAACCAGGCCCTGCTGCGCGAGGGGACCCTGTTCGTCCTGCTGAACGTGGTCGGCCTGCTGATCGCCGAGATGGTCATCGGGCTCACCACCTACGGGCTCGGCTACAAGTCGGCGCTGGCGTACAACGCGGCCAGCGTCCTCGGCACCGGGCTCGGGACGATCTTCCGGTACTTCGCGTACAAGAAGTGGGTCTTCCTGGCCGCGCCTGCCGCGGCCAGGGCTGCCTCGGCTAGTGCGGCTCCCGCCGTTCCGGTGGCCGGGCCGCAGAGCTACGGGCCGCCCTGGGAGATCCTGACCGAGGCCGACTACGACGCACCGCGCCGCTAGCTCTGGTCCTTTCTTTACTGGCCCTGCCTTACGCGGGGCCGGCTACGGGCTGGGTGCCCGGCCGCAGCGGATCCCTGGGCAGGAAGACGCCGAACGTCGCGGGCTGCGCCTTGACCAGCACGACCCGGCCGCCGTCGGCGGCCGCCATGGTCCGGGCCAGCGCCAGGCCCAGCCCGGTGCCCTCCGGGCGCCCGCTCACGCTGCGCTCGAAGATGCGGGACACCAGGTCAGGCGGGACGCCCTTACCCTCGTCCCGGACCTCGATGACCACCGATCGCGCGCTCTGCGAGGTCTGGATCGTCACCGTGCCCCCGCCGTGCATGAGCGCGTTGTCGATCAGGGTGGCGAGCACCTGGGCCAGCCCCCCGGGGGTGACGTGCGCCTGCAGGCCGCGGACGCCGATCACCTCGAGCTTGCGCCGCGCCCGCCTGAACGCGGGATCCCACTCGCTGACCTGCTGCCGGAGGACCTCGTCGATGCCGGTCAGCGCGGCGTGCGCCGCCGTCGCCCGGGCCGGGCTGAGCAGCTGGGTCACCACGTCGGCCAGGCGTTCGGCCTGGGCCAGGGCGGCCCGGCCTTCTTCCCTGACGACCTCGGGGTCGTCCGCGGCCGCGATCATCTCCTCCAGGCGCATCGAAATGGCGGTCAGCGGCGTGCGCAGCTGGTGCGAGGCGTCCACGGCCAGCTCGCGGTCCGCCGCGAGCAGGGTGGACAGGCGCCGGGCCGAGCTGTCCAGGCCGTCCGCCACCTGATCCAGGTCGGCCAGCCCGTACCGGCGGCTGAGCGGACGCGGGTCCCCGGCGCCGAGCCGTCGGGCCGCGTCGGCGAGTTCCTCGACCGGGCGCGCCAGCCGGGTCGCGAGGACGGCCGCCAGCCAGGCGGCCAGGGCCGCGGTCACGGCGATCAGCGTGACGGTGGCGGCGAGCGGGAGGACGCCGTGCCGGGCCGAGGCCACGAGCGCGGGGACGCCGGGGACCAGGACCGCGACCAGCGCCACGGCGAAGATGGAGAACCACAGCCTGGTGCGCATCGGCCGGCTAGCCCGGTGCGCCCGCGGGCCCGGCTGGCTCAGTCGCCGCGTTCAAAACGGAACCCGACGCCGCGGACCGTGGTGATGTACCGGGGGCTGTGCGCGTCATCGCTGAGCTTGCGGCGCAGCCAGGAGATGTGCATGTCGAGCGTTTTGGTGGAGGTCCACCACTTCGCGTCCCACACCTCGCGCATGATCTGCTCGCGCGTCACCACCTTGCCCGCTTCCCTGAGCAGGATCCAGAGCAGGTCGAACTCCTTGGTGGTCAGGTCGAGCTCGGTGTCACCGAGCCACGCCCGGCGGGCGTCGGAATCGATCCGCACGCCCAGTACCGCGGAGCCCTCGGCCGTCCCGCGCCGCAGCAGGGCCCGGACCCTGGCCAGGAGTTCGGCCAGGCGGAACGGCTTGGTCACGTAGTCGTCGGCGCCGGCGTCCAGTCCGACCACCGTATCCACCTCGTCGGCGCGCGCGGTGAGGATCAGGACCGGCACGGAGTGCCCGCCGGCCCGGACGCGCCGGCAGACCTCGAGGCCGTCCAGTTCCGGCAGCCCGATGTCGAGCAGGATTAGGTCGATGCCGTCGCCGAGGGCCCGGCTGAGGGTGGCCAGCCCGTCCGACGTGACGTCCACGTCGTAGCCCTCCCGGCGAAGGGCCCGCGACAGGGGCTCGGAGATAGAGGTGTCATCCTCGGCGAGCAGCACGCGCGTCATGGCTAAATAGTAAAGGAACGGTAAAAATGGCGCTCGGCCGGCACGATTTCCGGCGCGGCGCTAAATCCGCCGCAAGATCGCGGCCCGTTTCTCCAGGGGGAGGATCTCGGAGTTGAACTCCGGGTACGCGTCGAGCCAGAGTTGCAGTACTTCCTGCATGTCCGGGACGACGAGGTCGTCGAGGACGGCGGTGGCTACCGGGCTCAGCGACCCGGCCAGTAGCGGCAGCGCCGGGTAGCGGGCCTGGTGACCGGTGGTGGCGGGCGGCCCGTCCACGAACAGGAGGTCGATCCCGGTCAGGTCCTCCCAGGCCTTCCTCGCGTACCACGAGTAGGCCTGGTCACCAAGGCTGAAGTTCTCTAGCGGGGCGTCGCGCACCTCGGCGAGGTCGGCCACGCCGTGCCTGGCCAGCAGGTCGCGGGTCTTGGTGCCGAACACCGGGTCGTGATCGAGCGCGACGATCCGGCCGTCGATCCCGAACCGCCGCATCGCCAGCGCGAGCCACAGCGTGGACGCGCCGCTGCCGCACTCCAGGACGAGCGAGGGCCGTTCGGTGATGACCAGGTCGACCAGGACCACGAGCAGGTCCGGCGACGCGGCCCAGACCCGGGTGGCGGGCACCAGGTCGCCGGGCGGCAGCACGGCGTTCAGGTTCTGCAGCGCTTCTAGCTGGCGGAACGTCTGATTGATCTCTGCCTTGACCTCTCTCTCGACCCGCGCGCCGAGGCGCCGCACGGTCGCGAGCGTGAGCTCGGATTTGCTGTCCAGGTTGCCGATCCGGCTGGCCAGCTCCAGGTTGTGCCGCAGCAGCAGGAGCAGGCCGCCCAGCAGGAGCCCCAACGCCATCAGCGCCACGGTCGGGACCGCGCCCGCGCCGGTGGCCAGCCCGAGGCCGAGCGCGCCGGCCAGCCAGGCGATCACGAGTATGGCGACGGTCTGGATACGCACGAGCCGCCGGATCAGTCGGCGCATGACGGGCTCCCGGGGTTTCAGGCGGGGCTGATGCCGTGCCGGCGGCGGGGCGGGGTGCGGTCCTTGCCGCGCGCCGCGGCGAACCGGCGCTCCAGTTCCTCCCGCAGGTCTTCCGGCTCGACGACGTCGTCGACCACGAGCTCGGAGGCCAGCCGGAGGATGTCGATGTCCTGCTCGTAGTCGCGGCGCAGCCGCTCGGTCTCCGCCGCACGCTCCTGCTCGTCGGCGATCTGCTCGAGCTTGCCCGCGTAGACCGCGTTCACGGCGGCCTCGGCCCCCATCACCGCGATCTTCGCGGTCGGCAAGGCCAGCGTGGCGTCCGGGTCGAACCCGGGGCCCGCCATCGCGTACAGGCCCGCCCCGTAGGCCTTCCGCACCACCACGCAGATCTTCGGCACGGTCGCGTCGGACATCGCCGCGATCATCCGCGCCCCGTGCTTGATGATCCCCTGCCGCTCGACCGCGGTGCCGACCATGAAGCCCGGGACGTCCGCGAGGAACAGCAGCGGGATGCCGAACGCGTCGCAGGTCTGGATGAACCGGGCCGCCTTGTCCGCCGAGTCGACGAACAGGACCCCGCCCTTGTGCAGCGGGTTGTTGGCGATCACGCCGATCACGTGCCCGGCCAGCCGGCCGAACCCGGTGACGACCTCCCGGGCCCACAGCGCGTGGACCTCGAAGAACGAGTCCTCGTCGACCAGGCCGCGGACGTAACGCCGCATGTCGAACGCCACGCGCTCGCTCTCGGGCACCAGCGCGCGCAGGTCGGTAGGCTTCGGCGGCCGGGCCTGCGCCACCGGCGGCGCCTCCGCCCAGTTCTGCGGCAGGTACGACAGGTACCCCCGCACCGCGTCCAGGGCCTCCTGCTCGCTGGCGGCCAGGAAGTGGCCGCTGCCCGAGACCGTGCAGTGCAGCCGGGCGCCGCCCATCTCCTCCAGCGTGGTCTTCTCGCTGACCACCATCTCGACCATTCGCGGGCTGCCCAGGTACATCGAGGCGTTGCCGTCGACCATGGCGGTGAAGTCGCAGAACGACGGTATGTACGCGCCCCCCGCCGCCGAGGGCCCGAACAGGGCGCAGACCTGCGGGATCGAGCCCGAGGCGCGGATCTGGGTCCGGAAGATCCGGCCCGCACCCCGCCGCCCGGGGAACATGTCCACCTGATCGGTGATCCGGGCGCCCGCGGAGTCGACGAGGTAGATCATCGGGATCGCGGCGTCGTAGGCCTTCTCGATGATCCGGATGATCTTCTCCACGGTGCGGGCGCCCCACGACCCGGCCTTAACCGTGGAATCGTTCGCCATCAGCGCCACCGTCCGGCCGCCGAGGGTCCCGATGCCGGTAATGACCCCGTCGGCGGGCAGGCCGTCGGCCAGGGCGTTGGCGTACCGGCCGTCCTCGGTGAAGCTGCCCTCGTCGACCAGGCGCGCGATCCGCTCCCGCGCGAACAGCTTGCCGCGCGCGGCCGCGGCCTCGTGGTAGCGCGGCGCCCCGCCCTGCTCGATGGTCTCGCGGAGCTTGGGGAAATCGGTCATGGGGAGATTGTCCTCGTCCGGGGGCCTGCGCGGAGCACCTGGGAGGGCAGGGTCCGGCCGACGATGCGTTCGGCCTCGGCGGCCGCCTCGATCATCGCCTCCAGGTCGATCCCGGTGGCCACGCCCATGTCCTCGACCATGTGCACGAGCTCCTCGGTGGCGATGTTGCCGGTCGCGCCGGGCGCGTACGGGCACCCGCCGAGGCCGCCCACCGACGCGTCGAAGTCGGCCACGCCCAGCTCGAGGGCGGCCAGGACGTTAGCCAGCCCAGTGCCGCGGGTGTTGTGGAAGTGCAGGTTCAGGCTGGTCTGCGGGTGGGCGTCACGGAACGCGCCCACCAGCGCACGGACCCGGGTCGGGGTCGCCATGCCCGTCGTGTCGCCGAACGAGGCGGAGTCCGCCCCGTCGGCGAGGGCCCGCCCGGCCACGGCTACCGTCCGGGCCACCGGCACGTCGCCCTCGTACGGGCAGCCCCACGCGGTGGACACGATGACCTGGAGCGTCGCGCCGCGCGAGTGCGCCTCGGCGACGATCTCGGCGATCTCGTCGAGCGACTCCCCGGTGGACCGGTTGACGTTCTTGCGGTTGTGCGTCTCGGACGCCGAGACGACCGCCTCGAGCTCGGTGAACCCCGCGTCCAGCGCGCGCAGGGCGCCGCGCAGGTTCGGCACGAGCGCCGAGTACCTGACCGACGGCGCCTTCGCCGCGCGCTTCCACACCTCGTCCGCGTCGGCCATCTGCGGGATCGCCGACGGGCGGACGAACGAGACCGCCTCGATCCGGCGCACCCCGGTCGTGGACAGCGCGTCCAGGAGCGCCACCTTCGCGTCGGTCGGCACCGGCTCCTCGTTCTGCAGCCCGTCCCTCGGCCCGACCTCGCGCACCGAGATCCGCTCCGGCAGTTCCCAGCTCATGACCTCCAGGCTAATGGGCCACGGGAGCCAGGCGAGCCGGCCTGTCCGTGCGTGTCGGTTCTGTCACAGCCCGGCTAAACCTGGAATGCTCTCCTATAACTTCTCCCAGGTCGCGCGCTTTGTACCGAGGACTAGCTGGAGGCGCGGTGTGGATGCACACGGTTTGACCCGTCGGCAACTGCTCGGACGGGGCGGAGCGGCGGTGGCCAGCGTGGGCGGGCTGGCCGCGGTCGTCGACGGTTCTCTGCCGCAGCGGGCCCTGGCGGCGGACACCACGAGCATCCCGGCCGCGGCCGGCGCGGCGACGGACGACGCGCGCAAGGTCCTGCACTTCGTCAGCCGGCCCGACCTCACCCCGCCCGCGCTGACCGTCGCCGACTACGGCGCGACCGGGGCCTCGGACCCCCCGTACTTCATCCTCACGCCGTCCGGGTATCCCCGCACCGGGCCCGGCACGCCCGGGCTGATGATCCTGGACCGGCACGGCGGCATCGTCTGGTACTCGCCGAACACCGCGTTCCCGGCCAGCAAGGGCATGGCGCGGGTCAACCTCAAGGTCCAGAGCTACCAGGGCAAGCCGGTGCTCACCTGGTGGGAAGGGCAGATCACCCGGGGCACCGGACAGGGGAAGGCGATCATCGCCGACACCTCGTACCGCACCATCGCGACGGTCAGCGCGGGTAACGGGCTCCGGGCCGACCTGCACGATTTCGTCATCAGCCCGCAGGACACCGCGCTCGTCACCGCCAACCGGCCGGTGGTGACCGACCTGTCCCAGGTGGGCGGCCCGGCTCGGGGGATAGCCCTGTCCGGCGTGGTCCAGGAGATCGACATCCCGAGCGGGCGGGTGCTGTTCGAGTGGAGCAGCCTCGGCTCCGTGCCGGTGACCGACACCTATGTCCCGTTCTACGGCGGGACCGCGGCGGCCCCGTTCGACTACTTCCACATCAACTCGATCTCGATCGCGCCAAACGGCGACCTACTGCTCTCGGGCCGGAACACCAGCGCGGTCTACCTGGTGTCCCGACCCACCGGACAGGTCGCCTGGCGGCTCGGCGGAAAGCGGTCCAATTTCACGATGGGTCCGGGGGCGACGTTCTGGTTCCAGCACCACGTCCTCCCGCAGGGCGGGGACACGCTGAGCATCTTCGACGATGGCGGCGCCCCGCCGGCGAAGGAGCCGCGATCCAGGGGCATCCTGCTGAGCCTGGATGTCATGGCCACGCGGGCCACGCTGCTGCACAGCTACGCGCATCCGGCGGGCCTGGCGGCCGCCAACCAGGGCAGCATGCAGGTGCTGGCCGATGGCGGGGTGCTGGTTGGGTGGGGAAACCTGCCGTACTTCTCGCAGTTCACCGCGAAAGGCGAGCTGATCCTGGACGGCCAGTTCCCGGTCGGGGACCAGTCCTACCGGGCGTTCACCGCCGCCTGGACCGGGCACCCGAAGGACAAGCCCGCCGCGGCGGCGCGGGTAAACCCGGCCGGAGGTTCGGTCGTGTACGCCAGCTGGAACGGGGCGACCAAGGTGAACACCTGGACGGTGCTGGCCGGGAAGGCGGCGGACGCACTGGCCGAGGTCGGCTCCCAGCCGCGCAGCGGCTTCGAGACGGCCATCACGGTGAGCACCGCCGGTCCCTACTTCGCGGTGACCGCGCTTGACGCCGGCGGCCACGTGCTCGGCCGGTCGGCCACGGTCCGGGTCGCGACCGGCTAGGCGTTACGGCTGGTTCCTGTCCTCGCGCTCGAGCCGGCGCTGTTCCTCCTCCACCAGGCGGAACAGCGTGCCCTGCACCTGTTCGACGTGCGGGATGTCGTTCAGCAGGATCTGGCCGTGCTCGCCCGCCGACTCCACCACCAGGCGGCCGGCGCCGAGCAGCCGGTCGAGCAGCCCCTTCTCGAACGACACGTCGTTGATCCGCACCAGGGGGATATCCCGGCCGCGCCTGGTCACGATTCCCTCGCGCACCCGCAGCCGCCTGGTGGTCAGCTCGTAGGTCGTGGTCCGCCAGCGCAACACCGGGACCGCCAGCCACAGCATCAAGACGAGGATCGCGACCACGGCGATGACGAGCCGGACCGCGGTCGCGTCCTTACCTGACGGGAATACCTCCGCCACCAGCGCCGCCGCCACCACGATGACCGCGAGCAGGAACGGGCGGATCAGCGTCTTCCAGTGCGGGCGCAGGAGCAGGACGGGCTGCTCGTCCGCGGTCAGCGAATGCTGATAGGCCATACCGCACATTGTGGCAGGGCCCGCCGCCATTCAGCGCACGTGCACGACATCGCCGGCCGCCACCGGCAGCTCGCCGTCCGGGACGCGGACGAGCAGTCGGCCTACCGGGTCGATCCCGGCCGCTAGCCCCCGGACGAGGTGACCGCCGGGCAGCTCCACGCGGACCTGGCGGCCGAGCGTAGCGCACCGCCGGGTGTACTCCTCGGCCAGCCCGCAGCGCTGGGGGTCTCCCCCGGCGTGGCGCCAGGCCAGGTACCAGTGCTCGAGCTCGCCCAGCACGGCGGTGAGCAGGAGGTCCCGGTCCGGGCTCGCCCAGCCCTCGGCGCGCAGCGAGGTCGCGGGGAGCGGGCCTGCGCAGTCGGGGCCGGGGCTCGCGGGTGGCAGCTCGTCCGGTTCCGTGGACACGTTCAGGCCGATGCCGACCACCACCGCGCCAGCGGAGGCCTCCGCGAGGATGCCGGCGAGCTTCGCGTCGCGCACGAGCACGTCGTTCGGCCATTTGAGCTGGGCGTCGACCGCGGTGACCGCGCGGACCGCGGAGGTCACGGCCAGCCCGGTCAGCAGCGGGAGCCAGCCGAGGAGCGCGGGCGGCACGGTTTCGGGTCGCAGAAGGAACGAGAACGTCAGGGCGGAGCGCGGCGGGGACACCCAGGCGCGGCCCATCCGGCCACGGCCGGCGCGCTGCTCCTCGGCGGCCAGTACGACCCCTTCCGGCGCGCCGGCCGCCGCCCGGGCCAGCAGGTCGGCGTTCGTCGACCCGGTGACACCGGTCACCGCGAGCTCCCGCCACAGGCCGCCCGGCTGGACCACGGCGGCCCGCAGCGCATCCGCGTCAAGGAGCCTGCGGCCCGGACCGGCCGCCTGGCCTGGCGTTTGGTTCTCGGTTCGCATGCTCACCCACTATTGTTCAGGTGCCGGGAGGAGGGAAAGCCGTGTTCAGGTGCCGGGAGGAGGAAAGCCGTTGACCGGTCTCGGCACGAGCAAGCGCCGCGCCGCCGATGATAGCGGCGCCGCGGGATCGCGGCGGACCGTCCGGCTCTGGCCCCCGGAGATCTCCTGGACCGGGCCCGGCCCGCTGACCGCCCTGGCGGCGCGCGCCGGGGCGGCCGGGGCGCGCCTATCTCCAGCCGCGCTGTGGCGGAACCACCGGCTGTTCACCGTCGCGGCCCTGGTGTCGGTCCTGCCGCGGGTCGTTGCCGCCCTGGGCTTCTCACCGGCCCCGCTGATCCAGGACTCGTTCTCCTACATGGCGGCCGCCAACCATCTCACCCCGCTGAACCAGATCCGGCCGGCCGGTTATCCCCTGTTCCTGTGGGCGCTCAAGCCGTTCCACAGCCTGCTCCTCGTGACCACGCTCCAGCACCTGATGGGGCTCGGCCTGGCGGCGGTCGTCTACGGGGTGCTGCGCACCCGCGGGCTCCCGGCCTGGGGGGCCACCCTGGCGGCCGCGCCGACGCTGTTCGACTCGCGGGAGATCTGGCAGGAATCCTCCATCCTGCCCGATACCCTGTTCACGTTCGTGCTCGTGGTCGCGGTCGCGATCTTGATCGTCGCGCCCAAGCCGGCCATCTGGCAGGCCGCGGTGGTCGGCGTGCTCCTCTCCTGGGCCTCGGTCATTCGCGGGAACGGCGCGCCGGTGTTCGTGGTGATCCTGGCCTTCCTGCTGATCCGGCGGGTCGGCTGGCGCGTGATCACCGCGTGCGTCACGGCGTTCGCGGTCCCGCTGCTCGGGTACATGCTCCTGTTCTCTTCTGAGTACGGCCAGTTCGACATCACCAACAGCACGGGCCTGTTCCTGTGGTCACGGACGATGTCGTTCGCCAACTGCGCGGTCATCAAGCCCCCGGCCGACCTGCTCCCGCTGTGCCCGCAGAACCAGCCGGACCACACGGCGGGCCCCGCCCCGGCCTGGTCCATCGGCGCGTTGCTGAACGAGCGGACCCCCGAGCAATACCTGTGGGACCCGCACGCCTGGTATTCGGTCGCGGCCCACCCGGGGATCAACGCGTACACGAACAGCCTGGCCATGCAGTTCGCCGAGCGGGCCATCACGGCCCAGCCGCTGGACTACGCCCGGACGGTGGGCGAGGGCGTGCTGCTGACCTTCGTCGCGACCGACCGGTCGGACAGCTACCTGACCATGCACTTCACCGCGGCCCCGTACGTCCCGGCGCTCGACCGGTTCCAGGCCCAGGACGAGGAACGATACGCGCACACGGGGTCCAACACGCGCACCGTCCAGCCGTGGGCGTACCTGATGCTGCTGTACCAGGAGCCGGTCTGGTTCCCCGGGATCGTGTTCTTCCTGGTCGTGGCGGCCGGGCTGGCCGGGCTGATCAGGCGGTGGCGAGGCCTCGGGGTCTACGCGGCGCTGGCCTGGGGCGTCGCCCTGGTCAACCTGGTCGTCCCGGTCGCGGCGCACGAGATGGACTACCGGTACGCGATCTCGGCGGTGCCGTTCGCCTGCCTGGCCCTCGGCCTGTCCCTGGTCCGACGGCCGCCGGCGCCGTCGACGCCCGAAGTGGAGGCCCCAGCGGCGGGCTAGTCGCTGAGCTGGATGCGCAGGCGGCGGAAGCCCTTGCCCTTGCTCTCGATCTTGACGACCTGGATCCGTCCGACCGCCCTGGTGGACGCGACGTGCGTGCCGCCGTCCGCCTGCTGGTCGAGGCCGACGATGTCGACCACCCGGACCTCCTTGACCTCCGGCGGGACCAGGTTGGTGGCCGTGCGGATGATGTCGGGCAGGGCGAACGCCTCGTCGCGCGGCAGCACGCGGATGTCGATGGGCCGGTCGGCGCCGATCTCCGCGTTGCAGGCCGCCTCCACCGCGTCACGGAAGCCCTCGGGCAGCTCGGGCAGGTCGAAGTCCATCCGCGCGGTCATCGGCTCCATGTTGCCGCCGGTGACCAGCGCCCCGAAGTCGCGGAACACCACGCCGCACAGGATGTGCAGGCCGGAGTGCGTGCGCATGAGCGCGGTCCGGCGCTCGTCCTCGAGGGCGCCGCGGACCGCGGTTCCCGGCGCCGGGAGCGGGTCGCCCTCGGCGGGGATCAGGTACAGGTCATCGCCCTTGCGGGCCCCCACGATCCGGGTCTGGACGCCGCCCCAGAGCAGGACGCCGTGGTCGGGCGGCTGGCCGCCGCCACCGGGATAGAAGGCCGAGCGGTCCAGGACGATCCCCTCGGCGTCGGCGGCGAGCACCGCGGCATCCCATTCCCGCAGCGTCTGGTCGTCCAGCTCGAGCCGGTGCGTGCGCCATTGCGTGTCGTCGCTCACCCCGGCAGCCTACCGCTTCCAGTCCAGGGGCCCGGGTGCGATTCCGGGGCAGGCACCAACGCTCGTTCGGGATGACGATCTTCCCGCCGATCAGCGTCACCCCGTGTTCTGCAGGCCGGCCGCGACGCCGTTGACCGTGAGCAGGAGCAGGCGCTCGAGGCGGTCGCGCTCGCCGGTGGGGGTGGCCGGGTCGCGGAGGGCGGTCAGGGCCCGCAGCTGCAGGTACGAGAGCGCGTCCACGTACGGGTCGCGCAGCGCGACGGCGCGGGACAGCACCGGCCGGTCGGCGAGCAGGCGGTCGTGGCCGGTGACGGCCAGGACCAGGCGCCTGGTCAGGTCGTACTCGGCGAGCACGAGCGCGGTCAGGTCGTCCCGGCCGCCGAGGGCGAGGTAGCGCGCCGCGATCATCCGGTCCGTCTTGGCCAGGCTCATGGCCGCGTTGTCCAGCAGGACGCCGAACAGCGGCCACTCCCGGTACGCGCGCCGCAGCGTGGCCGCACCGTCGGCGTCGGTCCCGAAGGCCCCCATGGCCGCGATGGCGGCGAGCCCGCTGCCCAGGCCGAACCAGCCCGGCAGGTTCATCCGGGTCTGCGACCAGGCGAAGACCCACGGGATCGCGCGCAGGTCGGCTAGGTCGATGGTGACCGGGGCGCCCGCAGAGAGCCCGCGCTTGGCGGGGCGGGAGCCGATGCGCAGGCCGCCGATCTCCTGCAGCGGGCTGATGCGGGCGAACCACTCGGCGAAACCGTCCGCCTCGACCAGGGCCCGGAACGCCGCGCACGCGGCCTGGTCGATCTGGTCGGCGATGCCCCGGTAGCTGGCCGCCGCGGCCGCGGTCCGCTCCGCGATCCGTTTGGACGAGGCGAGCAGGACCGCCGAGCCGACTTGCTCCAGGTGCCGCTTCGCGATCGCCATCTGGCCGTACCTGGCGAAGATCACCTCCCCCTGCTCGGTGACCTTGAACGACCCGCCGACCGAGCCGGGCGCCTGCGCGAGCACCGCGCGGCAGGCCGGCCCGCCGCCCCGGCCGAGCGCGCCGCCCCGGCCGTGGAACAACGTCAGCCGGACGTCGTGGTCCGCCGCCCAGCGCGTGAGCCTGGCCTGGGTGTCGAACAGCCGGAGGGTGGCGCTGGCCGGGCCGAGTTCCTTGGCCGAGTCGGAGTACCCGAGCATCGCCTCCAGGTGCCGGCCGGTGGCGGCGAGGCGTTCGGCGACCGGCGGCAGCGCCAGCATGCCGGTCAGGACGTCCGGCGCGTGGGCCAGGTCCGCCGCGCTCTCGAACAGCGGCACCACGTCGAGCACCGGCCCGGGCCCGCCCGCCGCCGCGTACCGGGCCAGCTCGTAGACCGCGGCGATGTCGTCGGCGGACCGGGTGAAGCTCACCACGTACCGGTGGCAGGCCTCCGCGCCGAACCGGTCCTGGACCCAGGCCACCGCGCGGAACGTGGCCAGCAC
This sequence comes from uncultured Actinomycetes bacterium, assembly GCA_963795795.1. Lineage (GTDB taxonomy): Bacteria > Actinomycetota > Actinomycetes > Streptosporangiales > Streptosporangiaceae > Palsa-504. The sequence goes on from CAWCJS010000034.1 coordinate 469,686, forward strand.
TTCCTCGGTCTCCGCCGACCAGCGCCCGCCCGGGGCCAGGGCGGCCTCGAGCGTCTCCGGCGCCCCGGCGGCCCGCAGCTCGCGCAGCACGCGGGCGTGGACACCGCTGTGCTGCCGGACCTCCAGGCCCGCCAGGTGGAAGCCGAACGTCTCGGCCTGCCAGATGAGGTTCTGCAACTCGCCGAACGCCTGCTGCCCGGCCCCCGCCTCCGCCAGCGACTGCTGGACCAGGCGCAGGTCGGCCAGGTACTCGGCCGGCCCCGGGTAGGCGAGGTCGGCGTGCCGCGCCCGGGTCGCGGCCAGCCGCTGCGCCGCGTACAGCAGGTAGGTCCGGTACGGTTCCTGCGGCGACCGGGCGGCGATCTCGTCCAGGAGCTCCGGGTGCGCGGCGGAGGCGGCGGCCAGGGCCCGCCGCAGCGGGGCGGCCGGCGGCGTGGTCGCCTCGTGCAGCGTCAGCGCCCGGCCGATCCTGGTGGTGGCGGTCTCGAGCGCGCGCAGGATGTGATCGGCCTGGATGACCGCGGTCTCCCGGGTGACCTGCGCGGTCACGAACGGGTTGCCGTCCCGGTCCGCCCCGACCCAGCTGCCGAAGCGCAGGAACGCGGGCACGGGACCGGGCCCGCCCTGCGCGTCGGCCACGGCGCGGTCCAGTTCCCGGTAGACGGCGGGCACCACGCGGAACAGGGTTTCGTCGAACGCGGCCATGACCGTCCGGACCTCGTCGATCGGGTCCATCGCCTTGACCCGCAGCTGGGAGGTCCGCCAGAGCAGGTCGACGTGCTCCCGCAGCCCGCGCTGCGCCTCCGCCAGGTCCGCGGCCGAGGCCCGCGGGTCATCCAGGACGCCGAGTAGTTCGCTGATCCGCCGCAGCGCGGCCACCACCGCCCGCCGGCGCGCCTCGGTCGGGTGGGCGGTCAGCACCAGGTGGACCCGCAGGGACTCCAGGAGCTCGGCCAGGTGCCCGGGTCCGGCCTCGCGGCCGACCTCGGCCACCGCGGCCGCGAGCGACTCGCGCACCGGCTCGTGCCCGGTATCGCGCTCCCGGAGGATCCGGATGCGCTGGTGCTCCTCGGCCAGGTTGGCCAGGTGGAAGTAGACGGTGAACGCGCGGGCCACCTGCTCGGCCCGCTCCAGGGTCCACGAGGCGACCATCCCGGCGATCGCGTTCCCGGTCGGGTCGCCGCCGTCCGGGTCGTCGCTGTCCGGGTCGTCCCCCGGGCACCTCCGCCCGCCCCGGCGGGCGTCGATGACGGCGTGCCGCAGCCGCTCCACGTCGTCCAGCAGGCCGGGCCCGGCCGAATCGCGGACGACCTCCCCGAGGATGTCGCCGAGCAGCCGCACGTCGCGCCGCATCGGCTCGGGCAGGGCGGCCCGGTCCCGAGCCCGATCCCGGTTCTCCCGGTCCTCGTTCACGCCTAGAGCATAATCCCTCCGGACCGGGCCGGGCCGAGCCGTTATCGCCAGCAGCCCCGCGGCGGGGTGACGGTTAGCACCACAATGGTCGTCACCCCCGTGTCGTTGTTGCTCGTGCTGGCGACCGCGACCACCTGGCGTGCCGCAGCATCGGCGGCTATCGCGTAGACGGTCAGGGCCTGCCCTGGGGTCACCGTCTCCTGCGTCCGGACCCGGCCCGTGGCCGGATTCACGCAGGCCAGCAGGCCACCGGTGGTCGTCACCCACAGCGCGCCCCCGCCGTAGGCGGAATCGCTGCCCATGTCCCAGCTGTACACGGTCCCGATCCCGGTCACCGGGGAGTCCGCCGGATTGGAGGCAGGCGGACCGGAGTCAGCCAGGAACCCGCCGACCACCGACAGCGATCGCGCGCTCAGCAGCCCGCTCTGCCCCAGCATTCCGGTGCGGAACGAGACCCAGACACCGCCAGGGACGGCGGTCAGCCAGGCACCGCCCGCCGACCATTTCAGCGCGGCACCGTCGGCCTGGGCCACGAGCCCGCCGGTACCGGCCGGGTACTCCAGCACGACGGCCCCGCCCGGCTTGATCAGCCGCGCGGCGGCGGCGTACAGGTTCTCACCTCCCGGGCCAGCCACCAGGGCGGTCAGGACCAGGCCGGCCGGCAGGACGGCCCGGGCCAGGACGGCACCGGTGCTCACGGACACCCGCAGCAGGGTCCGGCCCGCGCCAGCCCAGACCGACCCAGGCGGCCCGGCCGCCACCACCCAGGCCAGGGTGGACGGCCCCGGCAGGGGCACCGAACGGATCGTGGCCAGCGTGCCCCGACTGACCTCATCCAGCGCGAGATGCCCGCTGGGACCGGCCGCGGACACCCACAGCGATCCCGACGCCAGCGCCAGTCCAGCGACCTGCCGGTAGGACTCCCCGCGCCGCATCCGGCCCGTACGCAGATCGATGGCCGCCAGGACGTACGGTGCCGACGGGGACGCCAGCGTCGTCGGGACCAGCGCGTAGAGCACCCCCGCGGCCGGGTCGAGAACCTGGTAGGCAAAGCCGAGCACCGGGTCATTGCCCTTCGCCAGCACTATCCCGCGTTCCGGCCACGGCGCGTGCGACGTGACCGGGCGGGCCGACAGGCTGGTCGCTACCGTAACCGGCGCGCGCGGCGCCGTCCCGGACCCCCCGCACGCCGAAGCGCCCAGCACGACCGCGGCCACCACCCCCGGCACCAGCCTGAAACGCATCCAGCCCATCGGCACCCCTCGCTGCCATTCCTCCAAGACGTAGCGACCCGGCCCGCGGTTGGCGCCCCGTGGCGCGCACTAGCCTGATCCTCATGACGAACCAAGCCGCCGACCCGGATACCGGACCCGACCTTGACCCGCACACCACCGCGGGCAAGCTCGCCGACCTGGAGCGGCGACGGCAGGAGGCCGTGCACGCGGGCTCGCGGCAGGCGGTGGCCAAGCAGCACGAGCGGGGCAAGCAGACCGCGCGGGAGCGGATCGACCTCCTGCTCGACCCGGGCAGCTTCACCGAGTTCGACGAGCTGGCCAGGCACCGCGGGACGGATTTCGGCATCGCGGCCACCCGCCCGTACGGGGACGGCGTCGTCACCGGGTACGGCACGATCGACGGCCGTCCGGTCTGCGTGTTCAGCCAGGACTTCACGGTGTTCGGCGGGTCGCTGGGCGAGGTGTACGGCGAGAAGATCGTCAAGATCATGGACCACGCGCTGAAGACCGGGTGCCCGATCATCGGGATCAACGACGGGGGCGGGGCCCGCATCCAGGAGGGAGTGGTCGCGCTCGGCCTGTTCGCCGAGATCTTCTACCGCAACGTCATGGCCTCTGGCGTGGTCCCCCAGGTCTCGCTGATCATGGGCCCCTGCGCGGGCGGCGCGGTCTACTCCCCCGCGATCACCGACTTCACCCTCATGGTCGAGGGCACCAGCCACATGTTCATCACGGGTCCCGACGTGATCAAGACCGTGACCGGCGAGGACGTGACCTTCGAGGACCTGGGCGGCGCGCACGCGCACGGCGTCAAGTCCGGCGTCGCCCACTACCAGGCCAGCGACGAGCAGGACTGCATCGACTTCGCCCGGGACCTGCTGTCCTACCTGCCCTCCAACAACCTCGAGGACCCCCCGACGCGCCCGGCCCCGGCCCCGGCCTCGGACGAGACGGCGACCGAGATCAACGAGATCGACGCCGAACTCGACACGCTCATCCCCGACTCACCCAACCAGCCCTACGACATGCACGAGGTGATCACCCGCGTCCTCGACGACGGCGAGTTCCTCGAGATCCACGCCGGGTTCGCGCCGAACATCGTCGTCGGCTTCGGCCGCGTCGAGGGGTGCTCCGTCGGGGTGGTGGCCAACCAGCCCATGCACTTGGCCGGCTGCCTCGACATCGACGCCTCGGAGAAGGCGGCGCGCTTCGTCCGGACCTGCGACGCGTTCAGCATCCCGATCCTGACCTTCGTCGACGTGCCGGGGTTCCTGCCCGGCGTCAGCCAGGAATGGCAGGGAATCATCCGGCGCGGCGCCAAGCTGATCTACGCGTACGCCGAGGCCACGGTGCCGAAGGTGACGGTGATCACGAGGAAGGCCTACGGCGGCGCGTACGACGTGATGGGCTCCAAGCACCTGGGCGGCGACGTCAACCTGGCCTGGCCGACCGCGCAGATCGCCGTCATGGGCGCGCAGGGAGCGGTCAACATCCTCTACCGCCGCGAGCTGGCCGCGGCGGCGGATCCGGACGCGCTGCGCGCGGAGCGTATCGCCGAGTACGAGGACACCCTGGCCAACCCCTACATCGCGGCCGAGCGCGGCTACGTCGACGCCGTCATCCGCCCCGCGGAGACCCGGCCGGCGGTTACCCGCGCGCTGCGCACCTTGCGGACCAAGCGGCAGAACCTGCCTCCCAAGAAACACGGGAATATCCCGCTTTAGCGATTTTGCTTACACAGAGCAATTATCACGATTCAATCAGTTAACAACTGTGGCGCGCATCTGGCCCGCGCACCCGCCTGGCTGGCCTACGCTCAGATGTGATGACCGAATTCGCCGCCCCGCTGCCCATCCTGGCCCGTTACGCGGTCATGGTGGATGTTGGCTATATCTTTGCCGCGGCCGGCGAACTGTTGTTCGCGTCGAGTTCGCGCCGCGACTTCCGCGTCGATGCGGTCCCGCTGATCCAGGTCATCACGAAGCACGCCGACGACGTGATCCGCGGCGAATTGCTCCGGGTCTACTGGTACGACGCGGCGCGGGACCGGGTGCCGACCATCGACCAGCGGGTCATCGCCCAGATGCCCTGGGTCAAGCTCCGCCTGGGTAACCTGAACGCCCGCGGCCAGCAGAAGGGCGTGGACGCGCAGATCAGGGCGGATATGGAGGCGCTCGCCCGGCACCGGGCCATCACCGATGCGGTCCTCATCGCCGGCGACGAGGACATGGTCCCCGCGGTCGAGGCGGCGCAGGCCTTCGGGGTGCGCGTGCACCTGTGGGGCATCGAGCCGCCGTACGGCACCAACCAGGCCGAACGCCTCGTATGGGAGTCCGACACGGTCGACATCCTGGACGCCTCGTTCCTGCGCCCCTACTTCACCAAGAACCTGGTGCCCGACCAGGCCCGGGCGGACACCGGCTCCTTCCCGGCCATCGGCCCGGCGACGGTGCCCTCCCCGGCCCAGCTGTTCGGCGAGCGGCAGACGCGGAGCCAACCGATCCCGCCCACCCAGCCGATGTCCAGGACCGGCGCGCACGCGGCCATGCCGCCCCCCGGCTGGCAGTCCAGCACCGGCCCGATGCCCCGCCTCGGCCCCGACCGGCTGCGCGTCGAGGAGGCCGGCGAGCACGTCGCGCAGAAGTGGATCCTGACCCGCGGCCGCGACAACATCCGCGACCTGCTTCCCGGCCCGATCCTCCCGCCCGTGATCGACAAGGAACTCCTCGTCGACGCGGAGAAGGAACTCGGCCTGTCCCTGCGCCCCTACCAGGAGGCCAGGGAATGGCTGCGGGACGCGTTCTGGGAGCGTGTCCACCGTGAGTTCGGCATCGGCGTCGGCAAATCCCGCGCGTAGCGATCCTCTCATTTATCCCGAACGAGCTATGGTGACTCTCCCGTGAACGGCGACCCCCCCGCCCGCGAGCCAGCCCTTCGCGTGATCCGCGGGGACGCGACGCCGGAAGAGATCGCCGCCCTGGTCGCCGTCCTGCTGTCCCGTCCCGGCGACGACGAGGTGCCCCCCGCCCCGCCGCGTTCGGCCTGGGCCGACCGTTCGCGCCAGCTGCGCCGCCCGCTCCGCCCGGGCCCCGGGGCCTGGCGCCGCTCGGCGCTACCCGGCTGAGGGCCCCAGCGCCTCCAGCAGACGGCCGGTGATCCTGCTGCTGCCGAAGTTCTCCCGGACGTGCGCCTGAGCCGCCCGGCCCCACGAGCGGGCTTCCTCCCGGTTCTGGTAGACGTGACGGAGCAGCGCGGCGGCGTGCGCCACGCGCGCCCTGGCCCACCGCTCCCCCGGCCGGGGCTGCCACCAGGCGTCGGGCTGGTCGTCGGTCGTCGGGATCAGGTCGTAGTCGACGAAGTAGGGATAATCCTGCGGCCAGAACTCTCGCGTCCCGCTCCAGCCCGTCACGATCGCCGGGTTGCCGAACGCGGCGGCCTCGAAGGCGCCCAGGCCCCAGCCCTCACCGCGACTGAGGCAGACGAAGCAGTCGCCCCGCAGGTGGAGGCGGTCGACCTCGGCCGGCGGGAGGCTGCGGTTGCTCAGCACGATCTCGGGGACGTCGCGGCGCCCCGCCAGCGCCCGGGCCAGGCTGAGCGAGGTGGCCACGTCGCGGCCGGCCCCGCCGCGGGCGCGGGCCACCAGGTCGTCGGGAGTCGTGTGGATGACCAGCACCACGTCGTCCTGGGCGCCGAAGGCCATGAGGAACGCGGCCACGGCGTCGGGAATCGCCTTCCGCGTCGTCCACGAGGCGATGAGGTAGAACATGAACCGTGCTCCGCCGGGCGCTGGCGCGGGCGCCCCGGTCCGGACGTCGGGAGCGATGTGGGGCACCACCTCGATCGGGACGGTCACCCCGGAGGACGTGAAGACCCCGGCGTTAAAGCGAGACGGGACCAGGACCCGGTCGTAGCGGTTGAGCACCGCCACCGACTCCAGGGGCAGCCGGTCCGCCTCCCAGGTGGTGTACGCGGCGAGGAGCCTGCCCGAGGACTCCGCGGCCAGCCGCTCGTGCCACCACGGGGTCGACTGGACCACCACGGTGTCATGCTCGGCCACGCGGTCGTGCGCCGGACCGAAGGCCGCGCGCCACGGCGTGGACGGCCAGCCCAGCGGGGTCCAGCTGACACCGATCCCGGCGGCTTGCAGGCCGCTGCGGTAGGCCTCGCCGGCGTTCCCGTAGCCGCAGCCGGGGCCGAGGGACATCCACCGGATCCCGTCCGTCATCGGCGGAGGGCCGGAGCGCAGACCCGCGTGATCACGTGACAATTATGCTCTTGCCGATCACGATCAGTGACTACTTCGCTGACGCGAGCGTGCCAGATTGACATGCAAGTGTGCTGGGCGATTTAGACTACCGCGTATGCACGTGGGCAATTTCCCCGAAGATCGCATCGCGCCCTCCGCCCGTCGAACGGCCTTGCAGGTCCCGTCGCTCGTCGACGCCCTGTACGCGGAGATCCGCGAGCGGATCCTCACCGGGGAGGTCCCGGCCGGCACTCCGGTGACCGAGATGGACCTCGCCACGCAGTACTCGGTGGCGCGGCCGACCGCCAAGGCGTCGATGGAGCGCCTGATCCTGGAAGGGCTGCTCCACCGGGGATCCCACAAGACCGCGAGGGTGCCCGTGCTGGACGCCGACGACCTGCGCGACCTCTACCACACCCGGGGGTTGCTCGAGCGCGAGGTCGTCATGGAACTCGCCGCGCAGGGGCTCGTCCCCGAGCAGGCGCGCAAGTCGCTTGACCAGCTCCGCGACGCCTCGGGTCCCTCGGGCCCCTCGGTCACCGAGGTGGTCAACCTCGACATGGCGTTCCATAGCGAACTCGTCGGCGCGATCCATAGCCCTCGCCTGAACCGGCTGTATCGCTTCCTCGCCGGCGAGGTCCGGCTCAGCATGGCGCAGCTGCAGGCCAACCACCTGCTCTCGGCCAGCAGGATCGCCAGTGAGCACGCCGCGATCCTGGAGTGCATCGAGCGAGCGGACGTCGCTGGCGCGGCCGCCAGCGTGACCAGGCACATCGAGCAGGCCAGCGCCCGCCTGATCGCCTACGTCGAGGCGGGCGTCAGGGCCCCGTAAGGCGTTCCAGGATCAGCTCGCGGACGCGGGCTGCGTCGGCCTGCCCGCCCGTGGCCCGCATGACCGCGCCGACCAGCGGCCCGGCCGCGGCCACCTTGCCTTCGCGGACCTTGGCGGCCACGTCGGGGTGGGCCGCGATCGCCGCGTCGACGGCGGCGGTGAGCGCGCCCTCGTCGCTGACCACGGCCAGCCCGCGGGCGGCCACCACGTCGTCGGGATCGCCTTGTCCGGCCAGCACCGCCTCGATCACGTCCCGGGCCAGGCGGTCGTTGAGCGTGCCGGCCGCGACCAGTTCCGCGATCCGGGCGACCTGGGCGGGCGTGATGGCCAGGTCGGCGAGCTCGACACCCGCGTCGTTGGCCTGGCGGGCCAGTTCGCCGAGCCACCACTTGCGCGCGCCGTCCGGCGACGCGCCCGCCGCGACCGTCTCGCGCCACCAGGTCGAGCGCGCCCACGTTGTACAGCGCGGTGAGCTCCGCCTCGGGCAGGCCCCAGTCGCGCTGCAGCCGCTCCCGCCGCGCGGACGGCGCCTCGGGCAGCGCGGCCCGGATCTGCTCCACCCACTCGGCCGAGGGGGCGACCGGCACCAGGTCGGGCTCGGGGAAGTACCGGTAGTCCTGGGCCTCTTCCTTGGACCGCCCGGACGTGGTCGTCCCGGAGTCCTCGTGGAAGTGCCTGGTCTCCTGGATGACCCGCCCGCCGGAGTCGAGCACGGCGGCCTGGCGCTCGATCTCGAACCGGACCGACCGCTCCACCGAGCGCAGCGAGTTGACGTTCTTGGTCTCGGTCCTGGTTCCCCAGCGGCCGGACCCGCGCGGCGCCAGCGAGGTGTTCACGTCGCAGCGCAGCGAGCCTTCCTCCATCCGCACGTCGGAGACGCCCAGCGCGCGGACCAGGTCGCGCAGCTCGGTGACGTAGGCCCGGGCCACCTCGGGCGCGGCCGCGTCGGTCCCCTCGACCGGCTTGGTCACGATCTCGACCAGCGGGATGCCCGCCCGGTTGTAGTCGACGAGCGAGTAGTCGGCGCCGTGGATCCGGCCGGTGGCCCCGCCCACGTGCAGCGACTTGCCGGTGTCCTCCTCCAGGTGCACGCGCTCGATGCCGACCCGGACGGTCGCGTCGCGACGGGCACGTCCAGCCAGCCGTCCGTGCACAGCGGCTCGTCGTACTGGGAGATCTGGAAGTTCTTCGGCATGTCCGGGTAGAAGTAGTTCTTCCGCGCGAACCGGCACCAGCTCCGCGATGGCGCAGTTCAGGGCCAGGCCGATCCTGATCGTGTACTCGATCGCCATCCGGTTCACCACCGGCAGCGAGCCGGGCAGGCCCAGGCAGACCGGGCATACCTGGCTGTTCGGCGCCGCGCCGAAGACGGTCGTGCAGCCGCAGAACATCTTGGTCCTGGTGCCCAGCTCGACGTGCGTCTCCAGGCCGATCACCGGCTCGTAGCGCTCCAGCGCCGCCGCGAACGGGACCAGCGTGTCCGTGCCCGTGGTCATGAGTCGAGCCCCCTCGCCTGGGTGAGCAGCGGCTGGCCCCAGTGGCCGACCAGGGCAGCCTCGGCCGCCGCGGCCACCCGGTAGAGCCGGTCGTCGGCCAGCGCGGGCGCCATCACGTGCAGCCCGACCGGCAGGCCGTCCTCGGGCGCCAGCCCGCACGGCACCGAGATCGCCGCGTTGCCGGCCAGGTCCGACGGGATGGTGCACAGGTCGGCCAGGTACATCGCCATCGGGTCGTCGGCCCGCTCGCCGATCGCGAACGCCGTCGTCGGCGTGGCCGGGGAGACCAGCACGTCGACCTGGCCGAAGGCCGCGTCGAAGTCCCTGATGATCAGCGTGCGCACCTGCTGCGCCTTGCCGTAGTAGGCGTCGTAGTACCCGCTGGACAGCGCGTACGTGCCGAGGATGATGCGCCGCTTCACCTCCGCGCCGAACCCCTGCTCGCGGGTCAGCGCCATGACCTCCTCGGCGTCCCTGGCCCCGTCGTCGCCGACCCGCAGGCCGTACCGCATCGCGTCGAACCGGGCCAGGTTGGAGGAGCACTCGCTGGGCGCGATCAGGTAGTAGGCGGGCAGTGCGTACCTGAAGTGCGGGCACGACACCTCGGTGACCTTGGCGCCGAGCGACTCGAGGAGCTCGACGGCCTCGGCGAACCTGGACAGCACGCCCGGCTGGTACCCCTCGCCGCTCAGGTCGGTGACCACGCCGATCCGCATCCCGCTCACGTCGGCCTGCCTGGCCGCCGCGACCACGGGGGGCACCGGGGCGTCGATCGAGGTGGAATCGCACGGGTCGTGCCCGGAGATCGCCTCGTGCAGCAGCGCCGTGTCGAGCACCGTGCGGCCGAACGGCCCCGGCGTGTCCAGGGAGGAAGCGAACGCCACGACCCCGTACCGGGACGAGCCGCCGTAGGTCGGCTTGGTCCCGACGATCCCGCAGACCGCGGCGGGCTGGCGGATCGAACCGCCCGTGTCGGTGCCGATCGCCAGCGGCGCCTCGTACGCGGCTACGGCGGCGGCGGAGCCGCCGGACGAGCCGCCGGGGATCCGGTCCAGGTCCCACGGGTTGTGGCTGGGGCCGTACGCGGAGTTCTCCGTGGACGAGCCCATGGCGAACTCGTCCATGTTGGTCTTGCCGACGATGATCGCCCCGGCCTGCTTCAGCCGCCGCGTGATCGTCGCGTCGTACGGCGGATGCCAGCCCGCCAGGATGCGTGAGCCGCAGGTCGTCGGCATGCCGATCGTGGTGAACACGTCCTTGACCGCGACCGGGACGCCGGCCAGCGGGCCGAGCGGCTCGCCCGCGCGGCGCATGGCGTCGATCTCCCGCGCCCTGGCCAGCGCGCTATCGGCCGCGACGTGCAGGAACGCGTGCACGCGGTCGTCGACGGCGGCGATCCGGTCCAGGTGCGCCTGCGTGACCTCGGTGGCGGACACCTCTCCGGCGGCCAGCGCGGCCGACAGGTCGGCCGCCGTCATGTGCGTGAGCTCCATCAGTCCTCCCCGAGGATCCGCGGCACCTTGAACCGCTCCTGCTCTACCTCGGGCGCCTGGTCGAGCGCGGCGGCCGCCCCGAGGCACGGGACAGGCACGTCGTCGCGGTACACGTTGGTCAGGCCGGTCGCGTGCGAGGTCGGCGGAATGCCCTCGGCGGCGACCTCCTGGACCTGCGCGACCGCCGTGATGATCTGGTCAAGCTGGGGCGCCAGATGGTCGAGTTCCGCGTCGCTGAGCGAGATCCTGGCCAGCCGCGCCAAGTGCGCGACCTCATCACGGGTGATAGACATGCACGCCATCCTAGGGGCCCCGCGACGGCGGGCCGTAAGCAATAAAGCCGTTACCGTGATCCGCCCCCTACCTGGGGCCGGCCCGAGGCGAAGGTCAGGTCAGCAGGGCACGGCCGTAGTAGTCGGCCTGGTCGCGGACTCCGGGGAAGGCGAAGAAGTACCCGCCGCCGAAGGGGCTGATGTAGTCGACGAGGGGCTCGCCGATGAGCCGCGTCTGCACGACCTCGAACTGCCGGGTGATGTCCTGCTGGTAGCAGGTGAAGATCAGGCCCTGGTCGAGGTTGCCGATCAGGTCGACACCGCGGTCGTAGTTGAAGGCCCGGCGCAGGATCCGGCTGCCGGCGGTCTGCGGGGTGCGCGGGTTGGCCAGCCGGATGTGGGCGTCCAGCGGGATGATCGCCCCGTCGGGGTCGGCGGCGTAATCCGGCATGGCGAACTCGCTGTCGGCATCGAGCGGGGCACCGGTGTCCCGGGCCCGGCCCATCATGTTCTCCTGCTCGGTGATGGAGACGCGGTCCCAGAACTCGACGAACATCCGGATCAGCCGGATGACCAGGTAGCTGCCGCTCGCGGTCCAGGCGGGCTCGCGGGCGGTCCCCGGCTGCACCCAGACGAGCTGGTTCATCTGAGCCGTGCTGGTGGTGTCGGGATTAGCGATGCCGTCCTTGAAGCCCATCAGGTTCCGCGGCGTGCCATCGGGGCGGGGCGGGCTGGCGAACCCGTCGATCCGCCAGCGGATCTGCATGCCGCCCCGGGTGTGCCTGGTGATGTCCCGCATCGCGTGCACCAGCGTGTCGGCGTTGCCCGAAGATAGGTGGACGCTCAGGTCGCCACCGCATTGGGCCGTATCCAGGTTGTCGTTGGGGAACGGCACCATCGCGGTCAGGTGCGCGGGCTTGCGCGCGGCCAGGCCGAACCGGTCATCGAACAAGGACGCGCCCGCGCCGACGGTGACAGTCAGCCCGTCCGGGACCACGGTCGACCCGAGGATCCCCGAATCAGAGGGCGGCCCGGTCATCCCCGCCGGGACGGGGATCCCCCCGGTCGCCAGGAACGCGCAGCGCGCCGTCAGCGTCTGGAGCAGGTCGGTGAGCTCGGACCTGGTTCCGGCGGTCACGTCGAAGGCCAGCGCCATGGTCTGCCGCGGCGGCGGTGGCAGGATGCCCGCCTGGTACGGACCGTAGAACGGCACCGCGGGCAGCCGGCCCTGCGGATCGGCGGGCCCGGCGGTGGGCGGCTGGGCCGCGGCCGAAGCTGACGCGGCGGACGCGTGGGCCGCCCGCATATCCCCGGCCACCCCGGCGACCGTACCCGCCGCGCCGGCTCCCAGCAGGCCGCGCAGGAACGTCCGCCGGCCCGGGACCCCGGGGCCGCTGGCCGGGCGGGGCAGCCGCCGGGAGCCGGCCCTGGTTCGGTCATGGGATAACGGGCCTTTCCTGCTCGAAGATGACCGGGAGCGCGGCCAGCAGCTCTACCGTCTGCCCGGCCGCCGAATCCAGCCGTTCCCGCTGCACGGTGGTCAGGTCACGGGCGGGCGTCCAGCCGCTGCCGGTCCGTTCCGCATCGATGAGCCGCTGGAGCTGATCCAGCGAGGCGTACAGGGCGGCCGTCTGCGGGTCGCGGGCCGCCAGGTACGGGCGCAAGATGGCCAGCTGGGCCCGGGTCGCGTCGATGCCGGCGGAGAAGGTGGCCAGCGTGGTACCGCTGCCGAAATCATCCAGCCCGCTGAGCTGGTTCTGCATGGCGTTCTCCAGGACCTCGTGCGTGCGCAGGGCCAGGTCGCCCACGGCCTGGGTGGTCGGCAGCTCGATACCGGGCCAGGCGGTCTGCAGCTCCCGCGCCATCTGGGCGAGCTGGCTCGCCGGTCCGGCCAGCTCGGCCGCGGTCTGGCCGTGCCACAGCCCGTACTCCAGCCGGTAGAACCCGGTGAACCCGGGATCGTTCACGCCGCCGGGCAGGCCGAAAGGCGGCCCGTCCATGGTGTCGTCATAGGCGCCGAACATCCCGTAGCCGCTGCCCAGCCGCTCCCAGGTCAGGTGCGCGGTCAGCCACGCAGCCTTGGCCGCGGCCAGGTCACCGCCCTGTATGTCGGCCGCCAGCGCCGCGGTCTGCGGGACGAGCGCGGCCAGGCCGCGCGCCACGTAGGCGCGGGACTGCCCGGTGATCGCGTTCACCTGGTCCACGGTCAGCGGGATGACCCCGGTGCCGCCGGGGACCCGCCCGGGGATCCGGATCACGGGGCCCGTCTGGAACCAGTCCAGGCCCGTGCAGATGAACGAATACTGGCCGGACCCGACGTCGACCGGCATGGACCGGGTCGTGCCCGGCCCGATCCCCTCCACCTCCCCGTAGAGGGCGAAGTTGGCGAGCCTGACGAGCTGCACCTCGACCACCGCGTCCCCAACGTTCTGGATCTGGAGAATCTGCACCCCGGCGGTCGGATGCTTCCAGTCCGTCCCGCACGCCCTGGCCGATACGTTGATCACGCCCGCCTGCACCACAGCAGGCCCGGGCGCCGTCGTGCTCGCCGAGCCTCCCGAACACCCGCACAGCACGCCGGCCAGCAGGATTGCCACCACGGTCGGCCGTCGGCGGGGAACGTTCGGGCACACCCTGCAACCGGCCAAGGTAAGGCTAACCACACCTGAGGGACGCTTCACGGGCGACTGCGGTTGTCCTCGACCGGCATCCAGTCTGCGGTTATTGCTGCCGGGGCGTCGGGGCCTTGGTCGAGGAGGACGCGGAAGGCGGCCTCGTCCAGGATCGGGACGTTCAGTTCGACGGCCTTGTCGTACTTGGAGCCCGCGTTCTCGCCCGCGATCACGAAGTCGGTCTTCTTCGACACCGAGGACGTCACCTTGCCACCCGCGGCGCGAACCGCGTCCGCCGCCTCGTCCCGGCTGAGCCCGGCCAGCGTGCCGGTGATCACCACGGTCACGCCGGCCAGCAGCCGGGCCGCGGCCCGGTTCGGGTCGAAGTCCGGATCCGCCAGCCGTACCCCGGCGTCCCGCCACTTGGCCACGATGGCCCGGTGCCAGTCCTCGGTGAACCACTCGCGCAGCGACGTCGCGATCGTCGGGCCGACCCCCTCGACGGCGGCCAGCGCGTCGGGGCTGGCCGCCTCGATCGCGTCCAGCGAGCCGAACTCCGCCGCCAGCGCCCGGGCCGCGGTCGGTCCGACGTGCCGGATGGACAGCGCGACCAGGACCCGCCACAGCGGCCGGGTCCGCGCCTCGGCCAGGTGGCCCAGCAGCCGGGCGGCGTTGGCGCTCAGCGTGCCCTGCTTGACCACGAAGAACGGGCAGGTCAGGAGCTTGTCCTCGGTCAGCGTGAACAGGTCGCCCTCGTCGGTGACCAGGCCGGCCTCCAGTAGCGCGCTGACCGCCTCGTAGCCGAGCACCTCGATGTCGAAGGCGCCGCGCCCGGCCAGGTGGAACAACCGCTCCCGGAGCTGGGCCGGGCAGGACCTCGCGTTCGGGCAGCGCCAGTCGACCTCGCCCTCGTCCCGGGCCAGGGGGGTGCCGCACGACGGGCAGACCTCCGGGAACTTGAACTCGCGCTCGTCGCCGGTGCGCAGGTCGGCGACCGGCCCGAGCACCTCGGGGATCACGTCGCCGGCCTTGCGCAGGATTACCATGTCGCCGATCAGGACGCCCTTGCGCTTGACCTCGTCGGCGTTGTGCAGGGTGGCTCGGTCCACTGTTGATCCGCTGACCTTGACCGGCTCCATCACCGCGAACGGCGTGACCCGGCCGGTGCGCCCGACGTTCACCTGGATATCGAGCAGCCGGGTGGTGACCTCCTCCGGCGGGTACTTGAACGCAATGGCCCACCGCGGCGCCCGGCTCGTCGAGCCGAGTTGGCGCTGCAGCGCGATCTGGTCAAGCTTCACCACTACCCCGTCGATCTCGTACGGCGGATCGTGGCGGTGCTCGGCGTAGTAGGCGATGTACTCGCGGACTCCGGCCATGTCGGGGACCACCTGGTAAAGGCGGCTGACTGGCAGGCCCCAGCTGCTTAGCCGTTCGTACCAGCCGGACTGGGTGTCGGGTGCGCCTTCGAGGTGCCCCGCCTCACCGGGACCTGCGGCCGCGCCCGTGATCCCAGCCTGGCCGTCGTACCCTTCGACGCGTCCGATGCCGTGCACGATGGCGTCGAGCGACCGGGACGCGGTGACCCGGGGGTCCTTCTGCCGCAGCGAGCCGGCGGCCGAGTTGCGCGGGTTGGCGAACGCCGCCTTGCCCGCGTCGAGCAGCGACTCGTTCAGCTTCCCGAACGCCGCGACCGGCATGAACACCTCACCCCGGACCTCGAGCACCGCCGGGTAACCCGAGCCCGGCCAGCCGGGCGGGGATGGAGGGGATCGTCCTGATGTTCGGGGTGACGTCCTCCCCGGTCCGGCCGTCGCCTCTGGTCGCAGCCCGGATCAGCGCGCCGTCCCGGTAGACCAGGTCGATCGCCAGCCCGTCGATCTTCAGCTCGCACAGGAACGGGCCCCCGCCGCCGAGCCGCACGGCCCGGTCCGCCCAGCCGCCCAGGTCCTCATCGGTGAACACGTTGTCCAGGCTGAGCAGCTGCTCCAGGTGCTCGACCGGGGTGAACAACGTAGAGACCGTCCCGTGCACGGTCTGGGTCGGCGAATCCGGCGTGCGCAGGTCCGGGTACTGCTCCTCGAGCGCGCGCAGCTCGCGCATGGTCGTGTCGTACTCGATGTCGGAGATGGTCGGCGAGTCCAGGACGTAGTACCGGTGGTCGGCCTCGGTGATCTCCAGGCTCAGGTCCGCGTGCCGCCGCCTGGCCTCGGCCGGCGCGGCCTCCGGCGCCCTGCCCGTACCGTCCCCGCCAAGCGCGCCTGCGTCTGCTTCGCTCACCCGAATTCGCCCCCCGTCTCGATCAGCTCGGTCAGCCAGCCGCCCGCCTCCCGGCACCGGGCCAGCGCCGCGCGCGCCTGCGGCAGGGTGGCCCCGGCCAGGCCGCAGGCCGGCGTTACCACCGCCTGCTCCGGGCCCGTTTCCAGCGGCAGCCCCAGCCGCCGCCACAGCCGCAGGACCCGCTCCGCGGTCTGCCGCGCCCCGCTGGTCTCACCCGGCCGCCCGCCCCGGGCGACCACGCGCCCAGCCCCGGCCGCCTGATCGGCCCCGGCGGCCTCGCCGGCCGCGGCCGGGACCGCCCCGGTCAGCAACCCCAGCCCCGCCTCGGCGGCCTCGGCCACCTCGTCCTCTTCGCCCCGCCGCAGCTGGCTGAGGTCGAACGCGACCGCATCCGCCCCCGCGGCCCTGATGATGCCGAACGGGACGGCGGCGGCACAGCAGTGCACCACCGTGTAGCAGCCGGTACTCGCCAGCACCCGGCCCAGCCCCTCCGCCACCGTGTCATCCTCGACCGCGGCAAGCCGCGACATGCCGCTGGCCGTCGGTACCAGGCCCGCCGTGACGGCGGGGAGCGCCGGCTCGTCGAACTGGACGACCAGCCGCGCCCCCGGCAGGCGCTTGGCCACCTCGGCGGCGTGCGCGGCGGCGCTCTCGGCCAGCGACGCGATCAGGTCCGCCACCGCGCCCGGGTCGGCGAGCGCCACGTTCATCGTCCTGGGCAGCTCCAGTGTGGCGGCCAGCGTCCACGGCCCGCACAGCTGGATCTTGACCGGCCCCCGGTAACCCTGGAGCACCTCCTCCAGCACGTCCAGGTCGAAGGAGAGCATCGACCTGGCCCGGACCAGGTCGCGCCCCGGCCGGTCGGCCAGGCGCCAGCCGCGCGGAGTGACCTCGACCGGGATGCCGGTCAGCAGCCCCGCCGTACGCCCGGTCAGGTCGGCCCCCGGCCCCCGGTCCGGCAGCTCGGGCAGGTGCGGGAAGTCGGGAAGTTCCCCCGCGATGATCCGCATCGCCTCGGCCGGATCCGTCCCCGGCATCGACCCGATCCCCGTAGCCGTGCCAGGCACCCACGGAAACTCCCGCGCACTCACCCTGCCGAGCTTAGGCCTAACCCGGGCCGGACCACGGGACCGGCGCCTCCTCAGCCCGGCGGCCCGCTCTCACGGGCGGTCAACCCAGTACCCGCCGGACCGCCGGGAACTGCCGCCGGCCGCGGAATCCTCCGGGCCGTCATCCGGCTCCCGGCGGGAGGGCCCGCCAGGCCCCTGTTCTGGCGAGCCGCCGCCACGCCGCCGGTCCGCCCGGAGCGCGGAGAGCGCGACTACCGTGACCACTCCGGCCGCGACTCCGATGATGAAGAAGAGGCCAATGACGGTCATCACCGGAGCGCTCATGCCTACTGCGCCCGGGCTCGCTGGGCCACGGTGATGCCGCGGCCGCCGAGGCCGGTCAGCCGCCTCGCGCCGCGCGCTGCGGCGCCGGGTGCCGCGCCGAAGAGGGACAGCCGGCGCTCCTCCCTGCGGACCGCGACCGACACCATACCGACGACCCCGAGCATGACCCCGCCGAGGAAGACGGCGAGCACGACGATCGCTAGTCCTGCGTTGCTGCCGCCCATGACAACCTCCCGTGGTGCCCGGCTTGCGGTGTCTCCACAAGCCCGATGGCTAGGATGAATCCCATGAATCTTGTCATCCATATCATCCCAACCTCATACCTGTTTCCTACCACGATGACCCCCGCGCCGAAACTGGATATATCCCCAATATTCCGATGGCTGGGATGGTCCTCTTATGTAGTGTTGACCGAATGATCCATACTGATGGTGTGGTTGGTATGTGTGGTATTGTTGGGTAACACTGACCCGGCGGATCGAACCGGAGGAGGGCGCGCGTGGCTGAACCGATGTACCGGCAGATCGCACGGGATCTGCGGCAGCAGATCGAGTCGGGCGCGCTGCCCCCGGGCGAGAAACTGCCTACCGAACAGCAGCTGAGCGAGAAGTACGAGGCCTCGCGCAACACGATCAGGGATGCGATCAAGTGGCTGACCAGCCGGGTGCTGGTGGAGACCAAGCCGGGCCAGGGCACCTTCGTCGCGAGAAGGCTCACCCCGGTCGTCACCACGTTGTCCGTCGACCAGGAGACGGGACTCGGCGGCGGCGAAGGGAAGGCGGCGTTCTCCGAAGTCGAGGCGCGGGGCAGGAAGGCTGTGGCGTCGCAACCGAAGGTGGAGATTCACAGCGCGTCGGGCAACGTGCGGGCCCGGCTGCGGGTCCCCGAGGGCACCCAGGTGGTCAGCAGGCGCCAGGAGCGTTTCATCGACGACACGCCCTGGTCCCTGCAGACCACCTACTATCCGCTGGAGCTGGTCACCAAGGGGGCGGTGGCGCTGCTGACGCCCGAGGACATCCGCGGCGGGACGGTCGCCTACCTCAAGGAGATGCTCGGCCTGGTCCAGGTGGGGTACCGCGACAGGATCCTGGTCCGCCCACCGCACGAGGACGAGTCCAGGTTCTTCGGCCTGCCGGATGACGGGCGCATCTCCGTCGTCTCCCTCATGCGCACCGGCTACCAGGCGGGCGACAAGGGACCGGTCCCGTTCCGGGTGACGTTCACCGTGCTGCCCGCCGACCGCAACCAGCTCGTCATCAACTTCGGACAGGTGCCGGGCGCCCTGGCGGCCCCGGCCGTGGTGTAAGAGGAGGTGCCCATGGCCAAGCGTCACTGCCGGCCTTCCGCGCAGTACCGGTACGAACACTATGACCCCCGCACGGCGGCGGACTGGTTCTGAACGCCGATATCAGGCCGTCTGCGCTGCCCGGGGCCGGTCGGCGCAGAGGGCCGACGTACCGGTGATGGTCCCGCTGCCCAGGACCATGTCATCGTCGTAGAGGACCGCGGCCTGGCCCGGGGCCACTCCGCGGGCCGGGCGGTGCAGCGCGATGCGCAGCATGTCGCCGTCCAGCCAGGCTGTGCAGGCTTGTGCGTCGCCGTGAGCGCGCAGCTGGACGAGGCAATCAATTGGTTCCGGTGGCGGGGCGCAGCCTGTCCAGACCGGCCGGGTCGCGGTGATCTCGGTGACGTCGAGCCCCTCCGCGGGGCCCACGGTGACCGTCCTGGTCACCGGCTCGATGTCCAGCACGTAACGGGGCCTGCCGTCATCGGCGGGCCTGCCTACCCGCAGGCCGCGGCGCTGGCCGACGGTGAACGCGTACGCGCCGTCGTGCTCGCCGAGGACGGTGCCGGACTGGTCGACGATCCGGCCTGGAGCCTGGCCGAGGTGCCGGGCCAGGAAGCCCCTGGTGTCGCCGTCGGCGATGAAGCAGACGTCGTGGCTGTCCGGCTTGTCCGCCACCGCCAGCCCGCGCCCCGCGGCCTCGGCGCGCACCCGGTCCTTTGGCGTGTCACCGAGCGGGAACATCGCGCCCCCGAGCTGGGCCGGGGTCAGCACGGCCAGCACGTACGACTGGTCCTTGGCCCGGTCCGCGGCCCGGTACAGGACCCCGTCCCGGATCCGGGCGTAGTGCCCGGTGCACACCGCGTCGAAGCCGAGCGCCACCGCGCGGTCCAGCACCGCCGCGAACTTGATCTTCTCGTTGCAGCGCAGGCACGGGTTCGGGGTCCGGCCCGCGGCGTACTCCGCGACGAAGTCCTCCACCACGTCGCGCCGGAAGCGCTCGGCCATGTCCCACACGTAGAACGGGATCCCGATCACGTCGGCGGCCCGCCGCGCGTCCCGCGCGTCCTCGAGCGTGCAGCACCCGCGGGCACCGGTCCGGTATGACGAGGGGTTCGAGGACAGCGCCAGGTGGACGCCGGTCACCTCGTGACCCGCGTCGACCGCCCGCGCCGCGGCGGTCGCGGAGTCCACCCCGCCCGACATCGCCGCCAGCACCCGAAGACCGCTCATCGCCTTCCTAGGCTACGCGGCTGGCCCTACCGCTCCCGCCGACACCGGTCCCACCGCACCGGGCCGCGGCCGAGGTCAGCGGGCGGCGGCGCGGCGGGCCCGGTCGACGGCCTCGCCGATGACGGCGCCCAGGGCGTCCACATCGCACTGGGCCGAGGTGTGACCGAGTGAGAAGCGGAGCGAACCGCGGGCCCGCAGGTCGTCGGCGCCCAGGGCGAGCAGCACGTGACTGGGCTCCGCCACGCCCGCCGTGCACGCCGAGCCGGTAGAGCAGGCGATGGCCTGCGCGTCGAGCAGCATGAGCAGGGCGTCACCCTCGCAGCCGGGAAAGGAGAAGTGCGCGTTCCCCGGCAACCGGCCCTCCCCGGCCGGTGCCCCGTTGAGCACGGCGTCGGGCACGGCGGACCGGACCTGGCGGACCAGGTCATCGCGCAGCGCGGCCAGCCGGACGGCCTCGTCCGCCCGGTGCTTCGCGCATACGGCGGCGGCGACCGCGAACGCCCTGATCGCCGGGGTATCCAGGGTGCCGGACCGGATATCGCGCTCCTGCCCGCCGCCGTGCAGCACGGGAACGGGATCCGCGCCGCGGGCCAGGATCAGCGCGCCGACGCCGACCGGGCCGCCGAGCTTGTGGCCGGAGACGGTGAGCGCATCCGCCCCGCTCGCGGCGAAGTCCACGGGCAGCTGCGCGGCGGCCTGCACCGCGTCGGTGTGGTACGGGATGCCGTACTCGCGGGCCACCGCGGCGAGCTCGCAGACCGGCTGCACCGTGCCGACCTCGTTGTTCGCCCACATCACGCTGATCATGGCCACGCGGCCGGGGTCCGGCGCGATGGCGGCCCGGAGCAGCTCGGGGGTGAGCGTTCCGTCGACGCCGACGTCCAGCCAGACCGTCTCGGCCCCCTGGCTCCGCTCCAGCCAGCGCACCGAGTCGAGGACCGCGTGGTGCTCGATCGCGGTGGTCAGCACCCGCCGGCGTACGCCGTCCTGCCTGGCCCAGTACAGGCCCTTCACGGCGAGGTTGTCCGCCTCCGTCCCGCCGCTGGTGAAGACCACCTCGCTCGGCCGGGCGCCGAACACCTCGGCCAGCTGTTCCCTGGACTCCTCGACCACGCGGCGGGCCCGCCTGCCCTCGGAGTGCAGCGATGACGGGTTCCCGAACCGGGCGAGCTCCTCGGTCATCGCGGCGATAGCTTCAGGCCGCATCGGCGTAGTCGCCGCGTGGTCCAGGTACGCGGACCTGGGGAACGTCGAAGTCATGGCTGCGTTAAGCCTAGCCGCGGCCACGCTGCGGACGTAACGGGCGAAGTCAGAGCTGCTTGCGCCGCGCAATCTCGTCGAGGAGCTGCGGGACCACCTTGAACAGGTCGCCGACCACGCCGAAGTCCGCCAGCTCGAAGATGGGGGCTTCGGCGTCCTTGTTGACGGCCACGATCGTCTTGGAGGTCTGCATGCCCGCGCGGTGCTGGATCGCGCCGGAGATCCCGATCGCCATGTACAGCTGAGGGGAGACGGTCTTGCCGGTCTGCCCGACCTGGAACTGGTGCGGGTACCAGCCGGCGTCCGTCACCGCGCGGGACGCGCCGACGGCCGCGCCAAGCGCGTCTGCGAGCTGCTCGATGATGCCGAACCCCTCGGGGCTGCCGGTGCCGCGCCCGCCGGACACGACGATCGAGGCCTCCGTCAGGTCGGGCCGCTCGCCGCGCTCGGCCACCACGCGCCCGGTGATCGTGGCGCCGTCGGCCTCGCCGGCCAGCGACACCGGGGCTAGCTCGGCCGCGGCGGGGGCGGGCTCCGGCGTGACCGAGTGGGGGCGCACCGCGACGATGGGCGTGCCCCGCTTGACCCGGGAGTGGACCACGGTCGAACCGCCGAAGATCGACTGCTCGGCCACCGGGTTTCCCTCGGCGTCCGCGACGAGGTCCACGGCGTCGGTGATCAGTCCCGAGTCGATCTTGACCGCGAGGCGGGCGGCAATCTCCTTGCCCTCGGCCGTGCCGGCGATCAGGACGAGCGCCGGGTCGGCGGCCCTGACCACCTGAGCGAGCAGCGCCGCCGTTGGCGCGACGACGTGCTGGTCGAAGCCCGGGTCCGCGTCGGCGTAGATCTTGACCGCCCCGAACTCCGCGCAGCGCGCCTGGCCCGCCTCCGCGCCCGGTCCGGCCCAGACCACGGCGGGCTCGCCGAACCGGCGCGCCAGCGTGATGAGCTCGCAGGTGACCTTCTTGACCTCGCCGTCCGCGTGCTCCGCGAGCACCAGGACCTCAGCCATGCCTGTTCCCTTCGGTCCTTTAGATGAACTTCTGCGCGGCGAGGAAGTCCGCGGCCTTGACGCCGCCGTCGCCTTCGTCCTTCACGATCACGCCCGCCTGCCGCGGCGGCCGCCGGGCGAAGTCGACCACCTCGGTGCCCGCTCCGGCGAGCCCGACGGCGGCCGGGTCGATCCCCGCGTCGGCTAGGGTCAGCGTCTGGACGGGCTTCTTCTTCGCCGCCATGATGCCCTTGAACGACGGGTAGCGGGGCTCGTTGATCTTCTCGACCACGCTGATGACCGCGGGCAACGAGGCCTCGACCTCGTGGTAGCCCTCGTCGGAGACCCGGCGGATGCGGATCACCCCGCCGTCGATGTCCACCTTGCTGGCCAGGGAGACCTGCGGGACGCCCAGGCGCTCGGCCAGCATCGCGGCCAGCACGCCCATCCTGGCGTCGGTCGATTCCGATCCGCAGATCACCAGGTCGAAGCCGGTCTGCCCGAGGACCTGTGCAAGCGCGTACGAGGTCGACAGGGCGTCCGAGCCGGCCAGGCCGTCGTCGAGCAGGTGCACGGCCTTGTCGGCGCCCATCGACAGTGCCTTGCGGATCGATTCCGCGGCCTTCTCCGGGCCCATCGACAACACGGTGACCTCGGCCTCGGCGCCCGCCTCGCGCTGCGCCTCGGCGATCCGCAGGCCCTCCTCGATGGCGTACTCGTCAAGCTCGTTGATGAGCCCGTCCACCGCCGCGCGGTCCAGCGTGGAGTCCGAGGCCCTGAGCTTGCGGTCGGCCGCGGTGTCAGGCACCTGCTTGACGCAGACGACGATGTTCATGGACGACACCGACCTCCTTCGTTGCTGGCCTACAGCCTGCCAAACCGCCCCGCGCGGCCGGGCACCGGGTCACGACCTCAATGTTACTGGCTGGTAGGTAATCGGTTGTTTCATCAACGGCCAGCCGACCGCTACTTTCGCGTCGGCGTCTGTCAGCCACCCGAAAAGTATGGTGAGGGAAGTTCGACCGAGAGGAGCGCCCAGTTGCCTCGGGTCACCGTCATCGGAACCGGATACCTCGGCCTGACCCACGCCGTCTGCATGGCGGACCTCGGCCACGACGTGCTGGCCGTCGACGTAGACCACGACAAGATCACCAGGGCCGCCAAGGGCGAGGCACCGTTCTTCGAACCCGGCCTGGAACCGCTGCTCAGGAAGAACCTGGACGCCGGGCGGCTCCGCTTCACCTCCTCGTTCGCCGAGGTGGCGGAGTTCGGGGAGGTCCACTTCCTGTGCGTTGGCACGCCGGAGGGCGAATCCGGCCAGGCCGACCTCAGCTTCGTCGATGCGGCCGCCGACGCGCTGGCCCCGTACCTGACGGCGGAGTGCCTGATCGTGGGGAAGTCGACCGTCCCGGTCGGGACGGCGCGGCGGGTGATGAGCCGGGTGCGCGCGTCCGCACCCGGCGGCCGGCGTGTCGACCTAGCCTGGAATCCCGAGTTCCTGCGCGAGGGGTTCGCCGTCCAGGACAGCCTCGCGCCCGACCGCATCGTGGCCGGGGTGAGTAGTTCGCGCGCCGAGGCCCTGCTCCGGGAGGTCTACGCCGCGCCGCTGGCGGCCGGGGTCCCGCTGCTCGTCATGGACCTGGAGACGGCCGAACTGGTCAAGGTGGCGGCGAACGCGTTCCTGGCGACCAAGATCTCGTTCATCAACGCCATGGCCGAGGTCTGCGAGGCGGCGGGCGCCGACGTGATGCCGCTCGCGGAGGCGCTCGGGTACGACGCCAGGATCGGCCGGCGGTTCCTGTCGCCGGGCCTGGGGTTCGGCGGCGGGTGCCTGCCCAAGGACATCCGGGCGTTCCGGGCGACGGCCGCCGACCTGGGCGTCGACTCGGTGGTCAGCCTGCTCACCGCGGTGGACGCGATCAACCAGGGCCGGCGGGACCGGGTCATCGCGCTGGCCAGGACGGTGGCCGGGGGCACGCTGGCGGGCACGCGCGTGGCGGTCCTCGGCGTGGCGTTCAAGCCGAACAGCGACGACGTGCGGGATTCGCCGAGCCTGTCCGTCTGCGACCGCCTCACGGCGGAGGGGGCGGTCGTGTCCGTCCACGATCCCGTGGCCATGCCCAACGCGGCCAGGAAGCGGCCGGACCTGACGTACGCGCCATCGGTGTTCTGCGCCGCCGAGGGCGCCGAGCTTGTGCTGCACCTGACGGAGTGGTCGGACTACCAGGCCATCGACCCCGCGGCACTCGCCGGCGTGGTCGCCCGCCGGGTAATCATCGACGCGCGCGGCACCCTGGACGCCGGGCTATGGAGCGACGCCGACTGGTCGATGCACGTCCTGGGCCGACCGAGCCCGGCGCTGGCCGGAGCGAGCGCGTCGGGCTAGCCGCCGCGCGGCCGCCCAATGCGGACCGGAGCGCGCGCGTCGGGCCTACCGCCGCGCGGCCGCCCAATGCTGACCGGAGCGCGCGCGTCGGGCCTGCCGCCGCGCGGCCGCTCAGTGGTAGAAGTGCCGGACGCCGGTGAAGTAAAGCGGGATGCCCGCGGCCTGCGCGGCGGCGATGGTCAGGTGATCCCGGATCGAGCCGCCTGGCTCGGCCACCGCGGCTACGCCGGCCGCGGCCAGGATCTCGAAGCCGTCGGCAAACGGGAAGTACGCGTCGCTGGCCGCGACCGAGCCCGCCGCCCGGTCCCCCGCGCGCTGCACGGCTAGCCTGGCTGCATCGACCCGGTTGACCTGGCCCATACCGATGCCCACCGATGCGCCGTCGCGGGCCAGCAAGATGGCGTTGGATTTGACCGAACGACATGCCCTCCAGGCGAACGCCAGGTCGGCGAGCTCCGCGGGGCTGGCCGCCGGACCCGCCTTAAGCTCCCAGGCTGCGGGGTCGTCGCCGGGCTCGCGGACCAGGTCGGCGGACTGGAGCAGGATCCCCCCGGTCACCGGGCGCAGCTCCACGGCCGGGCCCGCCGCCGGTGCCGCGCAGCGCAGCAGCCGGATGTTCTTGCTCGCGGACAAGATGTCGAGCGCCTCGGCGTCGAAGTCGGGGGCGATCACCACCTCGGTGAACACGCCGGCGATCTGCCGGGCCAGCTCGGCGGTCACGCGGCCGTTGGCCGCGATCACCCCGCCGAACGCCGAGGTGGGATCGCACGCGTGCGCCTTGGCGTGCGCATCGGCCAGGTCGGCGCCGATGGCGATGCCGCACGGGTTGGAGTGCTTGATGATGGCCACGCACGGCTGGCCGAAGTCATAGGCCGCCCGGCGGGCCGCGTCCGCGTCGACGTAGTTGTTGTACGACATGGCCTTGCCGTGCAGGAGCTCCGCGGCGGCGAGGCCGCCGGTGGGGTCGGCCGCGTAAAGCGCCGCGCGCTGGTGCGGGTTCTCGCCGTAGCGCAGCACCTCGGCGCGCCGCCAGAGGCCGCCCGCGACCTGCGGCCAGCCGGTTTCGCGCGCGAGCTCGTCCGGGGCGTACACGGAGGCGAACCAGGACGCGACCGCGACGTCGTAGGCGGCGGTGCGAGCGAACGCCTCGGCGGCCAGCACCCTGCGCTGGTCCAGGGTGAAACCGCCCGCGGCCAGCGCGGCCAGCACGTCGGCGTACCTGGCCGGTGAGGTGACGACGGTCACCGAGCCGTGATTCTTGGCCGCGGCGCGGACCATCGCCGGGCCGCCGATGTCGATCTGCTCGACGCAATCGGCCGGCTCGGCACCGGACTCGACCGTGGCGGCGAACGGGTACAGGTTGGACACGAGCAGCTGGAATGGCTCGACGCCGAGCTCGGCCAGCTGGGCCTGGTGCCCGGCGTCCGCGGCATCGGCAAGCAGGCCCGCGTGCACGCGGGGGTGCAGCGTCTTCACCCGCCCGCCGAGGCACTCGGGGAAGCCCGTGAGCTCTTCCACGGGCGTGACCGGCACTCCGGCCGCGCCGATCCTGGCCGCGGTGCTGCCGGTGGAGACGATCTCAACGCCGGCCGCGTGCAGCCCGGCCGCCAGATCCTCCAGGCCGGTCTTGTCGTAGACGCTGATCAGCGCCCGCCTGATGGCGACCCTGGTCACGGTGCCTCCCCGATCGTTGCCGTCCTGCCCCGGACGGACCAGCCCTCGCGGGCCATCCGGCCCACGGTGCCCGTGAGCAATGCTCGTTCGGCCAATTTGATCCGCTCGTGCAGCGTCGCCTCGTCATCATCGTCCGCCACGGGCACGCACGCCTGCGCCAGGATCGGCCCGGTGTCCACGCCCTCGTCGACGAGGAACAGGGTGCACCCGGTGACCTTCACCCCGTGGGCCAGCGCATCCCGGACGCCGTTCGCCCCGGGAAACGACGGTAGCAGCGCCGGGTGCGTATTCACGCAGCGCCCGCCGAAGGAGCCGAGGAACTCACCGCCGACGAGCTTCATGAACCCGGCCAGGACGACCAGGTCGGGGGCGTGGCGCGCGCACGCGCGGGTCAGGGCCAGATCCCAGTCCGCCCGCGTGGGGTGGTCCGCCCGGCGGACGGTGAACGTGGGCAGCCCGGCCCGTTCGGCCCGGGCCAGCGCGCCGATTGCGCCGCGGTCCGCGCCCACCGCGGCCACCAGGGCCCCGTAGCCCGGGTCTCGGCAGGCGTCGATCAGCGCCTGGAGGTTGGTCCCCTCGCCGGAGACGAGGACCACCAGCCGCGCGACCATGCCGCCACTGTAAAGGCAGGTGAAGGTCAGGCGGCTGGCAGAGGCAAAATAGAAGCCGATGGCCAGATCCTCACCACCCGGCCGGCGCGGGGCGCCACCCCGGGGGATGCTGCCCGCCAGGCAGCTACCGCCTGCGGACCCCGTGCTTCGCCAGCGCGCCCTGGCGGCGCTCGCCATGGGCGTGCTCAGCCTGCTCGGCCTGGCGCTCGGGCTCGGGAACCTGAGCCGCGGCATCTACGTGGCCGTCTTGGCCCTGCTGTTCGCCGTCACGGCGATCTGGCTGGGCGTGGCGGCGAACCGGAAGGCGCGGCGTGGCGGCACGGCCCGCCCGCGCGGGGCGATCAGCGGGATCGTGCTGGGCGGGTTCGGCCTGGCGTTCAGCGTGCTATGGCTGCTGGTCCTGGCGGTGTTCTGGCCTCAGGTGAGCGCGTATTACTCCTGCATGAACGGCGCGAACACGGTGGCCACGCAGCAGGCCTGCCACGCGCAGTTCACCAAGTCGGTCGGCGGGGAGATCAGTGTCCTGGACAGCGGCCGGTAGCGGCCGTCATTCGTCCTCCGGCTCGCCCTGATCCCAGGCGGCCCAGGGGTTCAGGTAGATCCGGTGGCCTTCAGCGTCGTCGGTCTCGTCCACCACCCCGGGGATGACCGGGATCGGGATGGGGCCAGTGTCCGCGTCGTCGTCCGGGACAGGCAGAACCGCTGACCGGCGGCGGCCGGCGCGGCGGAGGATCATCCAGTTCGCCGCGGCGGCGGTCAGCGCCGCGGTCACGCCGATCTCCAGGACGGCCACCAGGGTGACCTGCCAGCCGGACGGGCCGACCACGGCCAGGCGGCCGTCGCCGAGCGGGCCGCCCGAGAACGCCGCGGTCAGGCCGAGCAGGGCGCCCGCCCCCGCGCCGGCGATGAACCCCCACAGCGGGGCGGCCTCGAGCACCGGCGTGGGGGCGATCCGGGCCGTGACGAGCCCGCCCAACGCGCCCGCCACGTACGGGACGGCGAGCACGAGGACCGAGACCAGGCCAGGACCGGCCGGTCGCCCGCCGGCGGGCAGGGCCGCGAGCATCGGGAAGAGGGGGACCGCCCCGAGCGCCGAGCCGGTCGGGGCGATGATGGTGCCCGTGCCGAACGCGAAGCCGGGGCCGAGGGTGTAGGCGACGGCCCAGACGATGGCGTTCGGGACGTAGGCGAGCTGGGCGAGGAGCAGCAGGGCCGCTCCCATGGGGCCCGGGGTCAGCGCGTCGGTGGCCGCCCTCATCTCCCCCAGGTGCACCGCCAGGGAGCCGCCCGCCAGCACCGCACCGGACGCGACCAGGATCGCGCCCGCCGCGACCACACCCATCACGATCGAGCGCGGCCGGGCGGGCATCAGCCCGGTCAGCCGGGACCACGGAGCCAGCCCGCGGGCGGCGCCCAGCCCGCCCGCGACCAGGGCGAGCAGGAACGACGCAATCACGGCCTGCCAGAGCGTGGGCGCCAGCTGGGCCGTCCTGCTCGCCACGGCCACCCCCGCGGCCAGCAGCGTGTAGGGCAGCGCGAGGGCGACGGCGACGTAGCCGATGTGGCGCAGCCGGGTGACCGCCCCGGCGTGCACGACCCACCGCCCGGCCAGGAAGAGCAGCGCGCCGGGCAACAGCACGAGCCCGAGCGGGAGCATGCCGATCCGCCCCGCCCCGCGGACCGTGAACCCGACGTGGTGCGCGACCAGCCACAGCATGGCCGCGGTCCGCAGCACCCCAGCGAGCCCGCCGCCGATGCCCACGCGCGGGGCCGTGATCCACCCGATCAGGGTCAGGGTGACCAGGACGGCGAGCCCGCTGGCGGCCGCGGCGCAGGCCGCGATGGCCCCCGTGATGACCAGCGGCCGCGCCGGTCGCCCCCCGGCCCTGCCCTCGGCCCCGGGGGGAGCGGTCGGCCGGGCCTGCTCGGAAACAGCCATATACCCGATCCTGACAACGCCCGCCCGCCGGCCCAAGCAGGCGCGCCGGGAGCGGGCTAGCGCCGCATGATGTCGCGGACCAGAGCGGCGGTCTCGCTGGGGGTCTTGCCGACGCGGACGCCGGCCTTCTCCAGCGCTTCCTTCTTGGCCTGGGCGGTACCGGAGGAGCCCGAGATGATCGCTCCGGCGTGCCCCATCGTCTTGCCTTCCGGCGCGGTGAACCCGGCCACGTACCCCACGACCGGCTTGGTCACGTGCTGCTCGATGAAGGCTCCGGCCCGTTCCTCGGCGTCGCCGCCGATCTCGCCGATCATCACGATGGCGTCGGTCTCCGGGTCCTGCTCGAACGCCTGCAGGCAGTCGATGTGCGTGGTCCCGATCACCGGGTCGCCGCCGATCCCGACCGCGGTGGAGAACCCGATGTCGCGCAGTTCGTACATCATCTGGTAGGTCAGGGTGCCCGACTTGGAAACCAGGCCGATGCGGCCCTCGGTGGTGATGTCGGCCGGGATGATGCCGGCGTTGGACTTGCCCGGCGAGGCGACGCCCGGACAGTTCGGCCCGATGATCCGCGTCTGGTGGCCGGCCTCGCCGGCGTACGCCCAGAACTCCGCGGTGTCGTGCACCGGGATGCCCTCGGTGATCACGATGCACAGCGGAATCCGCGCGTCGATCGCCTCGATCACTGCGGCCTTGGTCCCGGCCGCGGGCACGAAGACCACGGACACATCGGCTCCGGTGGCCGCCATGGTCTCGGCGACCGTGCCGAAGACCGGGACGTCCACCCCGTTCAGCTCGACGGTCTGGCCCGCCTTCCGCGGGTTGGTACCGCCGACCACGTTGGTCCCGGCGGCCAGCATCCGGGCGCCGTGCCTGCGGCCCTCGGAGCCGGTGACACCCTGGATCATGACGCGGCTCTGGCCGGTCAGGAAGATCGCCATCGCTCATGCCCCCTTCGCGGCGAGTTCCGCGGCCCGGTGGGCCGCGCCGTCCATCGTGGCCACCTGTTCGACCGCGCCGATGGCCGCCTCGGACAGGATGCGCCTGCCCTCGGCGGCGTTGTTGCCGTCGAGCCTGACCACGATCGGGCGGTCCACGTGGTCACCGCGCGCTTCCAGCATGCCGATCGCCGAGACGATCCCGTTGGCCACCGCGTCGCAGGAGGTGATGCCGCCGAACACGTTGACCAGGACGCTGCGCACGCTCGGGTCGGACAGGACGATCTCCAGGCCGTTCGCCATCACCTCGGCGGAGGCCCCGCCGCCGATGTCGAGGAAGTTCGCCGGGCGGATCCCGCCGAACTGCTGGCCCGCGTAGGCCACCACGTCGAGGGTCGACATGACCAGGCCCGCGCCGTTGCCGATGATGCCGACCTCGCCTTCGAGCTTGACGTAGTTGAGGTGCTTCTCCCGGGCCCGGGCCTCGATCGGGTCGGTGTTGCTGACGTCGTCGAACCTGGCGTGCTCCTGCCGGAACGCGGCGTTGTCGTCCAGCGTCACCTTGCCGTCGACCGCGAGCACCTCGCCGTCGGTGGTGAGCGCCATCGGGTTGACCTCGGCCAGCGTGGCGTCTTCGTCCGCGAACATGGCCCACAGGCGTTCGGCCACGAGGGCGGCTCCCGCGGCAGCCTCGGCCGGGATGCGGCCCGCCGCGATGATCTCCGCCGCCTTGGCGCTGTCCACGCCGGTCAGCGGCGATATCGGGATCCTGGCCACCGCCTCCGGGCTGCTGTGCGCGACCTCCTCGATCTCCATGCCGCCCTGCACGGTGCAGATGCACAGGAAGGTCCGGTTGGCCCGGTCCAGCAGGAAGGACAGGTAGTACTCGGCCGCGATGTCGCTCGCCTGGGCGATCAGCACCGAGTGGACGGTGTGGCCCTTGATGTCCATGCCGAGGATCTGGCTGGCCTTGGCGTACGCCTCGTCCGGGCCCTCCGCCAACTTGACTCCCCCGGCCTTCCCGCGCCCGCCGGTCTTCACCTGCGCCTTCACCACGACCAGGGGGTGCCCTTGGGCGGCGAAGTCCGCCGCGATCTGGCGCGCTTCGTCGGCCGTGCGGGCCACCTGGCCCGCCTGCACGGGGACGCCGTATTCGGCGAACAGTTCCTTCGCCTGATACTCGAACAGGTCCACGCTCAACCCTCACCATTTCTGCTGTTCATAAGCTTTTATCGGTAGACGGCCACAGTGCCAGCCTCAAGATCCACCTCGGACCAGCGCAGGGCGCGAGCCTCCCCGGTGCGGAAGCCGCCGAGCATGCTCACGGCGACGTACGGCCACAGGCGCGTCTCCCTTGGCTGCGTCCAGCACGGCCAGAGCCTGCTCCAGGTTGAGTGACCTAGACGGCCGCCCCGGTTTTCCTGTGGGCACGGCAGCCAGATCCGCCACGTTCCGCACCACGAGGTCATTGACCATCGCGTTGCGGATGGCCTGGATCAGGATCATCCGGGCCAGCCTAACGCTCCTGGTTGACAGGCGCTAAGCCAGCGTGCCCCAGCCTGGCGTGAGGGGCCGGATGGACCTTGATCTGTACTTCACGGCTGGCCCGATCAGCACGGCGACCCGAGGTGGCCGGGATCGCGGCTGCGCTGGCCTAGGAGCAGGCCGGCCAGGAAGATGGCCGTCGCGCAGGCGTACAGGACGTGGAAGACCGCGCCGCGCGGGCGGCCCTCGGGCAGGACGGCGATCGAGGCAAAGTACCCGCCTTGGGCGAACAGGGCGTAGGTGAGCTCGGTCCAGAAGGCCCAGCGGTCACGCCGGCGCAGCGGGCCGAGCGCGACGGCGATCGCGATCAGGTCCATCCCCGTGAGCAGGCCGATGGCCTGCAGCGCGTGGAACCTGGCGTGCGCGGGCCAGTCCGGGTCACGGACGTGCTCCAGCGTCGGGATGACGTTGCCGATCAGGTGGCCCGTGGCCGAGGCCGCCACCAGGATCGTCGGCAGCTGGCTTCTGTTCATACGGTCCTAGTGCGCGTCGGCAGCCGGGTACAGGATCCGCTGCATGGCGGGATTCAGGAACATGCGCTCCGGGTCGATCTGATCCCGGAGCCGGGCGAACTTCGCCAGGTTACCGCCCCAGGCCTGGTGAATATAGGGGACGATGCCCGGGATATCCGCGAAATACTTGGCCCAGTGGGGCCGGGCCTCCAGCTCCGGTGAGCTCATCCACGCGGCGGCGACGTCGTCGAAGAATTCGTGGCATTTCGGGGTCCCGGCCACGCTGATGAGCTCGAAATAGCAGTGGTGCTCGCCGTTGGTGCTGAACGCCGGGGACAGCCAGACGTTGCTGTCGCGGATGACGCGCATCTCCAGGACCAGGTTGAGCGGGCTTTCGCCCGCGGCGGCCCGTTCCCGGACCTTGTCCACCACGATCTGCCAGGCCTTGGCCACGTTACGGAATTCGGGGTCGATGACAATGGCGAAGGACATGATCTCGCACCGCACGTTCTCGATGAACTTCTGGTAGTGCAGGGAGTCGGCTGCGTCGCGCACGACGCTGTGGTGCCTCGGCACCAGGCCCCGGTACAAGGTCTCGTTGAACGCCCGGGTGGCCGTCGGGACATTCTTGGCGGCCCGCCACAGCGCGTTCCCGATCGTGGTCTTCGCGAAGTCCGCCGGCGTGCTGGCCCACGAGCGCCGCCGGGCCGGGGCGTCGGTCCGGTTCCAGCTCTTGGCCCACAGGCCAGAGGCCTGCGGCAGCCAGAACACCTCCACGTAGTCATTCCCGGACAGGAAAGACCGCAGCTGCCCCAGGTCATCGGTCAGCGAGAGCGGCAGGTGCTCGTCGACCGCGACCAGGTGGAAGTCCGGCACCACGCGGAGCGTGAGGTCGTAGATGACGCCCAGGGTGCCGAGGTTGCACCGGACCGCGTTCATCACGTCGGGCCCGTGGGTGGCCTCGCTGAACCGGACCACCTCTCCGGTGTGCGTGATGATGGTCATCGCCTCCACCAGGTCGGAGATCGTCTGGGACTCCCACCCCGCACCGTGGCAGCCGGTCGCCACGATCCCGCCATAGCGCACGCTCGTCAGCACCACGTTGGTGGGCATCGCGAGGCCGTGCCGGCGGAGCACGCGGTCGAGCTCGGCGACGCTCACCCCGGATTCGACCGTGACCAGCCGCCGTTCCACGTCCACCGGGCCGATCCGGGTCAGGTGCACCGAATCGATGAGGAAGTCCTCAGTCAGGCTGAGCGGACCCATCGTGTGGCCCCGCCCGGCGATGGCGACCCGGCGGCCGGATGCCGCCGCGGCGCGCACGATGGCCTGCACGCCCTCCAGGGTGCGCGGGTAGAACACGCGCTCCGGGCTGCATTCCTGGCTCCGGGCCCAGTTCTGCCACCGGACCCCGCTGCGCCCTTCGACGCTGGCGAGCCGCGCGAGTGCGTCACTGGTGGAGTCGGTCCTGGCCGCGCGCTGGCCCCTGCACAGCGCGCCATCACTGGTCGGGGGGGCCTCCAACAACTGGCTAACCGACATAACCGCACTCCTCGCTGTCCTGCGACAAGCCGGGATTGACCGGCTACGGCTAGCGTGCCGGGAGCACGGCGCAGGGGCAGTCATCAGGCCGACAGCAGGGGTGTCGCGTTGCCGACACTGTGGCGGGGTGGCGGGCTAGGCTAAAACTAGACATCAAGGGCGCTCGACACCGCCGAAGGCGGGCACCTAGGAGGGGACGTCGTGGCTGAGCATCCGAATGCCGCTCTGCTCCGGGAGGCGATCTCGATCTTCAACCGGGGAGATTTCGACGCGTACCGGGAGTACTTCACCGAAGACGTCGTCTGGCACGTCGGGGGGAACCATCCCCTGAGCGGCGACTACCGCGGGCGGGACGCAATCTTCGAGTACTTCGAGACGGTCCGGGGCCTCACCGGCGGGGGCTTGCGGAGCGAGCCGCACGATATCCTCGCCGACGATTCGCACGGCGGGGTCTTTACCCAGGTGACAGCGGACCGGGGTGACCGGCACCTGGACGTCGTGCTCGCGCAGGCCTACCGGATCAATCCGGACGGGAAGTTCACCGAGTACTGGGCCCTGGCCGATGATCAGGACGCGGTCAACGCGTTCTGGTCCTAGCGGGGCCAGCGCCGTACGGAATGGACGTGGAGACGTGGACACCGGTCCTGGAGGCCAGCAATGACTGAACGTCTGAATGCCGCCGATGTGCAGCGGGGCTTTGAAGCGTGGAACAGCGGCCGGATGGACGTCCTCAGGGAGTCCCTCTCTGAAGATGCCGTCCTGCACTTTGCCGGGAATAACGCCATGAGCGGCACTTACCGAGGACGAGACGCGGTAATAGACGCGCTGGCCAGAGCCATCCAGCGATGGAGCCCGCACTCTGATGTGGAGAGCATCCTGGTCAGTGACGATCACCTGATGATCTTCCATCACGCCACCGGTGAGCACGAAGGGACGCTCTACGACGTGACCCCGGTGATCGCGATGAAGCTTGATGCCAATGGCAAGGTGATGGAGGTGTGGTCCCTCGCCAACGATCAGAGCGGGTATGACCAGTTCTGGTCGTGACTAATCCGTGCCGAACACGCTCCTGTCCTTGTGGACGCTGCGCGAGCTACCGGTCCCGTGGGGGTAAGCCATGAGCCGCTGGAAGGTTTCCGTCGATAAGAACGCGTGCATCGGGTCGGCCATGTGCGTAGCCCTCGCTCCTGGCCGGTTCGTTCTGGACGAGCGGCAGCGGTCCGGTCCAGTTGAGGCGGAGATCGATCCGGACGAGGTGGCGCGGGACGCTGCCGCCTCCTGCCCGTCAGAGGCGATCAGCCTGGTCGATGCCGACACGGGTCAGCCGGTCGACCTGGACTAATGAGCGGTCGGCGTCGAGTTCACCACGCGATCATCAGCTCGGCGAGCGCCCAGGTAGTAAGGGTGTCGTTCCACGCGAGCCCTGCCGCTGGTACGGCCAGGCGCAGGCCAGGGAACTGGCGCAGCAGCGCTCCGATCGCGATCTGGAGTTCGAGCCTGGCCAGCTGCGCCCCCAGGCAGAAATGGGCGCCGACGCCGAAGGTGACGTGATGATTGTCCGGCCGACCGAGATCAAGCCGGTCGGGCTCGTCGAAGGCGGCCGGATCCCGGTTGGCGGCCGTGTGGGAGATCAGGACCGCATCGCCCGCTCGCACGGTAACCCCGCCGATCTCGACGTCGTCAGTGGCGATCCGGATCTGGAGTCCGCCATCGCGTTTCGGGAAGAACCGGAGCAACTCCTCTACCGCCACCGGAAGCAGCTCGGGGTGGTCGCGCAGCCAGGCTAGCTCGGCGGGGTGCTCCAGCAGCGTCAGGACGAGGTTGGAGATCTGGTTGGCAGTGGTCTGGTTGCCGGCGATGAACAACGAGCCGCATAGCACGATCAGTTCAAGCTCGCTGAGCTTGTCATCGTCGTCGCGGGCCGAGATGAGCGCGCTCAGCAGGTCCGGACCGGGCTGCGCTCGCCTGTCGGCGATCAGCTTGATCATGTAGCCGAGCATCTCGTCGCGGATGGCGCTGACCTCTTCCGACGACCGGCCGGACACGGTGAGCATGGCCTCCGCGACGCGCCGGAAGCGTTCGCCGGCGGCGGCCGGCAGGCCGAGCAGTTCGCAGATGACGGCTCCCGGTATCACCGCCGAGAAATGACGGACCAGATCGGCCGGGGGACCAGTTTCCGCGAGCTCCTGGATTTGTTTAGCCACAATCCTTTCGATTGTCGGCCGGTATCCCTCCATCTTCCGCTGGGTGAACGCCCCGGCGACCAGTTTCCTGAGCCGGGTGTGCTCGGGCGGGTCGAGATTGAAGATAATCGGCAGGCTGCCAGGCAGCTGCTGCGATATCGGGCCGATAGCTGGCGCGCCTGGCTGGACCGCCAGGGCGCGGCTGAACCGGGGATCTGCACCCACCGCCCGGACGTGGTCGAGGTGCGCCGCCAGCCACGCCGGATGGCCGCTGGGCAGCATGACCCTGGTCAACTCGGGTTCGGCAAGCAGCCGATACAGCTCGGCCGGGAATTCACCGCCGGAGGCACCGGGAAAGGGGAAGCTGGGCAGCGCAGGCGACTCAGACATGGATGAGGCGGTCACGGTCGTCCTTTCTCCGCGGTCGCTATCTGCCGCGCGGGGATAACCGGCGCTGGCGCGATCGTACCTTTGGTCCGCCGTCGCCCTCAATATGTGATGGGCGACGGGTACGGGGGCCGAGGTAGCCGAACTGGCAGCCTAAGTGGCAGCCAACGACCACCGTCATCCAGCCATACACAACCGCATCAAGCCTCGTAATACCTGCTCAGAAGTGGCACGCCTGGTCCGGGCGGGCCGGGAGATGATGTCGCCGTACGTCCGCATCGGCTCAGTTCGTTCCCGACGTCACCGGGTCCCTGGTGGCGATCACGTCCCGGATCCGGCCGAACGCTCGCGCGTAGCCGTCCGCGACGCGGGCCAGAAGGTCATCGCCGATCGCGGTGGACAGGTTAAGGCTGCCCCGTGGCGCCGCGTAGACGCCCTCCAGCAGCAGGGCCAGGTGCAGTGCCGACGCCCAGGGGGCGGGAACCGCCGCGGCCTCCTCGGCGCACGTGGGGGTGCGTTCGGTCAGATGCACCTCCAGGATCGAGCCGGCCCTGGTCACGGAGACCGGGATCCCCGCCCGGGCCGCTGCGGCCTCGATCCGGCGGCCGAGTTCGGACGCACGCCCGTTGAGTACCCCGATGGCCGGCCCGTCGAGTGCGGCCAGCGCGGCGGCCCCGGCCGTCATGGTGATCACGTTCCCGTTGAAAGTCCCCGAGCACGACAGCGCACCCGGCCGGGCGGCGCTGGTCAAGTCCATTAGCGCCGCTCGGCCGCCGACCGCGCCGACCGGGAAGCCGCCGCCGATGATCTTGCCCATCAGCAGGAGGTCAGGCTCTAGGCCGAGCGCGGCATGGGTTCCGTTCGGAGCGTTGCGCAGTGACTGGACCTCGTCTAGGACGAACACCGCGCCGACCTGCCGGGCGCGGTCGGCGATCTGGCTCAAGAACCCGGGAGCCGCCGGGATCACCCCGGCGCTGCCCAGGAACGGCTCGGCGAAGACGGCCGCGACCGAGGAGTCGATCG
This sequence comes from uncultured Actinomycetes bacterium, assembly GCA_963795795.1. Classification (GTDB taxonomy): domain Bacteria; phylum Actinomycetota; class Actinomycetes; order Streptosporangiales; family Streptosporangiaceae; genus Palsa-504. Next base: position 506,408 of record CAWCJS010000034.1, read on the forward strand.
CCGCCACGGCCTGGTCGGCGTCGTTGTACCGGACAGGCACGGTGTCAGGCCCGCCGTCGATGATCTCGGGCACGCCGCCGTGGTAGCTCCCCGTGAACGTGACAATCCGCCGACGGCCAGTCGCGGACCGGGCCACGCGCAGCGCGAGCAGGGACGCTTCGGTGCCCGAGTTGGTGAACCGTACCTGCTGCACGGCCGGAAAGCGGCCGGTGAGCATCCCGGCCAGCCGGAGCTGGGTCGGGTGCGGGGCGGGAAACGCCGTGCCGGAAGGGAGGCAAGCCGTCACCGCCTCCACGACCGGGCCGAACCCGTGCCCGTGGACCAGGGAGGTGTAGTTGTTGAGGACGTCGACGTACTCATTGCCGTCGAGATCACGGACCAGCGCGCCGTGGCCCTCGGTCAGCACGACCGGATATGGCTGATACATCGTGACCGACCGGGTCTCGCCGCCCGGCATGTGGCGGCAGGCCTGCCGGTGGTGGTCACCAGACCGGATGGTCCGTGCCGTGTACTCGGCGGTCAAGTCCGCTACGGGACCGGCGGCCGCCCCGCTCACCTGGATCCTGTCATCGATTCGAACCTTTCCACACTCACCGGCCAGCGAAACGGACTCCTGCGGTACCAGCCATCTTGCCCCGGCTAGCACCGAAGTCCCGTCAGCGGCGTCTTATGCTCGGATTAAGGACTCACAGCACTGGGAGCCGCCACGAGCTACAAAGGGTGAGGCTGATGACCGCTCTGGTCGGCCGCCGCGAATCATTCAACGCCGCTCACCAGCTATATGACCCGGACCTGTCGGATGACGAGAACCTGCGCCTGTTCGGTAAGTGCGCGAACCTGCACGGCCACAACTACGTCCTGGAGGTCGTCGTGGCCGGCGAGATCGATCAGGCCAGCGGCTACGTCCTGGACCTGAAACTGCTGTCTGAAGTCATCACCACGCAGATCCTGCGCGACGTGGATCACCGCAACCTGAACACCGATGTCCCGTGGCTCAAGGGGCGCCTACCTACCGCGGAAAACCTGGCCGACGCGTTCTGGGAGCGGCTACGGCCGGAACTCCCCGACGGGTTGCTGCGGTCGGTCCGCGTCTGGGAGACGGACAAGAACTGGGCCGAGGTCGTTGGCCAGTCCTGAGGCTCCGGCCGCCCACGGCCCGGCCCTGGACTTGCGGAGGCGGTACACGGCCGCGGACTTGGGCGTGTTCACTGCCGAGGAGGCGAGCCGGTTCCTCCCGCAGGGTCACGGCGATCCGCAGAACGACGTGATCCTGGCCTGGGAACTGCTGTACCGGCTCGAACCCGAACTCTATGACCGGCTGGCCAGCGCCGAGCGGCTCCATCCCGGAATCGTGGGCTGGCTGCCGTGCGGCGTGGACCGGATCGCGGAGGTGGGCGCGGGGACGGGGCGGCTGACGATGGAGCTCATCGGGCGCGGGCGCCGCGTGGTGGCGGTGGAGCCCGCCCGGCCGATGCGCCTGATCCTCAAGCGCAAGCTCGCGGCGGCCGACCACGGCCACCGGGCGCGCGTGGTCCACGGGTTCTTCGACCAGCTGCCGCTGCCCGACGATTCCGCCGACCTGGTCGTCGCCTGCTCAGCCTTCACTCCCGGCACGGGACATGGTGGCGAGACCGGGCTGGCCGAGATGGAGCGGGTGTGCCGGCCGGGCGGCTGCGTGGCCATCCTCTGGCCGAACCACCTCCGCTGGCTGACCGCGCGCGGCTACCGGTACCTTAGCTTCCCTGGGCCGATGTCGGCCGAATTCGGCAGCTACGCCGACGCGGTGGAGCTGGCCGAGATCTTCTTCCCCCGGGCGGCCGCCGAGGTGCGGCGGCTCGGCAGGCGGACGGTCCCGTTCGAGGTGCTGGGCATCAACCCGCCGCGAGACCTGGCGTTCAAGGTGCCGGCCTTATGAAGGTCGCGATCATGGCGCCGCTCGTGACGGCCATCCGCGAGCCACAGCGCGGCGGTTCGCAGGCCTTCGTGGCCGATCTCGCCCGCGGGCTAGCCGGCCGGGGACACGACGTGCACGTGTACGCCGCCACCGGATCGGGCATCCCCGGAGTCGAGGTGATCGACACCGGAATCGATCCCCGGTCTCTGGCGGGCACGCTCTACCGGGTGGGTGGGTCAACCGCGGGACCAGCCCCTGATGCGGCTGGGGCGGCCGAGGCGGCCTTTGCTACCGTCTACACGGCCGTGCAGGCGACCCCGTATGACGTGATCCACAATCACGCCTTCGACGCTCCCGCCGTGCGACTCGCGACGGCGCTGCGGGCACCGGTGGTACACACGCTCCATCTGCCACCCGACCGCGCCGTGTCGGCGGCGCTTCGCGAGGCAGCGGGGAGCAGCAGGCCGCCGGCGGTGGCCGTCGTATCGAGCTTCCAGGCCTGCGCCTGGCGCCAGGTCGTCCCGGTGGACGCGATCCTGCCGCCGTACCCGGCCACCCGCGACATGGCCTGGTCGGCGACGCCCGGCCACGGTGCGTTGTTCGCGGGCCGGCTGAGCCCGGAGAAGGGCGCTGCGGAGGCCATCGACATCGCCCGCGCGGCCGGAGTGCCGATCGACGTCTACGGCGACGTCTACGACGCCGAATACAGCCGTGAGCAGATCGACCCGCGGCGAGGCTGGCCCGGGGTGACCGTTCACCAGGGAGTACCCCGGACCTCACTGTGGCAGGCCATGGCCCAGGCGGCCGTGGTGTTGTGTCCCTCCCGCTGGGACGAGCCCTTCGGGCTAGCCGCCGCCGAGGCACAGGCGTGCGGGACTCCCGTGGTCGCGTTCCGGCGAGGCGGCCTTGCTGAGGTGATCGCGGACCACGTAACGGGCTTCCTGGTGCCGCCCGACGACACCCGGGGCGCCGTCGAAGCGGTGGCCCGGGTGCCTGAGATATCCCGGGCCGCCTGTCGTGAGCACGCCGAGAGCCGGCTTGACCTGGAACTGAGCCTCGACGCCCACGAGCGTTTGTACCGGCGGGTGAGCCGTGAGTAAGTTGTGGCTGGCCGGACGGGTGGCGGTGGTCACCGGAGCTAGCCGCGGGATCGGGGCGGCTACCGCTGCGGCCGTGGCGGCGGCAGGCGCTCACGTGGTGCTGGCAGCCCGTAACGGTGCGGCGCTGGAAGGACTGGCCAGCCGCATCCGGGGCGCTGGCGGCCAGGCGACGCCGGTACCCACCGATGTGAGCATCGAAGCCGACGTCGATCATCTGTTCGCGGAGGTCGAGCTGATCGGCCCGCTGGGCGCGCTGGTCTGCGCGGCCGGGGTGCTGACGCCCGCGCGGTTCGCCGAAACGACGTCGGCGATCTGGCACGAAACTCTCGGGGTCAACCTGACGGGTACGTTCCTGTGCTGCCGGGCCGCGGTCGTGGCGATGGCACTCGCCGGAGAAGGCCGGATCGTCAACATCGCGTCGCTGTCCGGCATCTACGCCACCGAGAAATTCCCGGGGCTAGCCGCGTACAACGTGTCCAAGTACGGGGTCATCGGCCTCACCGAGGCGATCGCGGTCGAGGGCAAGGAGCACGGCATCAGCGCCATCTGCCTGAGCCCGGGCGCCGTCGACACTGAGATGCTGCGCCGGGCTAACCCGGCGCTACGCCCGGGCCTGACCCCGGACGACGTCGCGGAGCTGATCGTCGCGCTGCTGGACAGCCCGCTGGCTCCGGTCAGCGGGGCGAACATCCCGCTGTTCTCGAACGCGTAGCTCCGGCGTCTCAGCCGCGGGTCAGCGACCAGAGGTCGGTGTGATCGTCGGCTAGCGCGGCCGGAGCCGGCCGGGCTCGCGCGGCCACCAGCCGGGCGCAGGCGGCCATCTCGCCGTCGAGGTCCAGTTCGGGATCACCGCCGCGGTCGAGACCGACGGCGGCCCGGACAACCCCGTCCACCAGGTAGATGCCGATCAGCTTGGCCTCGGCCACACTGCCGCGGATAACGAACTCGTCCCACTTGTCGGCGTGGCCGACGTACTCGATCTTGTGCTCGTACTGATCGGACCAGAAGCTGTGCAGGTAGTCGTAGGGAGCTGCCGAGCCGAGCATGGACCGGGCCGCGGCGGTGCCCTGTTTCTCTGCGTTGTTGTAATGCTCGACCCGGATCCGCCCGAACAGCGGGTGGAGATGGTTCGCGATGTCACCGGCCGCGTAGACATCGGGCGCGCTGGCCCGGCACCGCTCGTCGGTCAGGATCCCGTTCTCCTGCGTGACCGGCACGGCCGGGAGCTCGGGCTGGATGCCGATTCCCGCCACGGCGAAATCGCACGCGATGCGGTGACCGGTACCGGTCACGACCGCTTCCAGGCGTTCGGTGCCTTCGAAAGCGGCGACCTGGTCTCCGGGCCGCAGTTCGACGCCCTTCGCGCGGTGCATGGCGCCGATCAGCGCGCCGACCTGGGCGCCCAGGACCCGGTCCAGCGGGTTCTGACCCGGGAAGACCGCGGTTATCCGGACGCCGAGCTGGGTCAGCGAGGCAGCGACCTCGCAGCCGATAAAGCCCATGCCGATCACGACCGCGCGCCGACCCGGCGCCGCCTCCCGCTTGATCGCATCGCACTCGGCCACCGTGCGCAGGTAGTGAATCCCGGGCAGGCCGGACCCGGGGATCCCCAGCCGGCGGTTGCGGCCTCCGGTGGCAATCAGGACCTTGTGGTAACCCAGTTCTTCGCCTGAGTCCAGGGAGACGGTGTGCGCGGCGGGATCGACGGCCGCCACGGTACCGCTGCGACGCTCGACATCGTGGTCGGCGTACCAGCCGGCCGGCCTGACGTACCAGCCATCAAGATCCTCCTCCGAGCGCAGGTAGGTCTTGGACAGCGGCGGACGACCGAAGGGGACGGTCGGCTCCCGGCTGATGAGCACGACCGGTCCGGCAAAGCCCTCCTCCCGGAGGGTCACTGCGGCGTTGCCGCCGGCCATACCGCCGCCGACGATCACGATCGGATTCTCGGTGGTCCGCTCGGTCATGAAGCGCATTGTCCCGCCCCAGACCGGCGCTTGCCCAGCGGGCCAGCGCCGCAAAAATTAAGGTAAGGAGCACCATCGGCGTTCTGCTCACGCGTAGTTGGGGGTTAGCCATGGCACCAGGCCCGGCCGCCGGGACACCGGATGTGCCGTTCCGCCCCGAGCCGTTCGCTCCGCAGGCCACCCCCGGGATGCTCGATGACCTCCGCGCGCGGCTGCGCGGTACCCGCTGGCCGGACGCCCCGCAGGACGCCGGCTGGTCGCTCGGGGCCGACGTCTCCTACCTCCGCGAGCTCGTCGCCTACTGGGCGGACGGGTTTGACTGGCCCGCGCAGGAGGCGGCGCTCGCCCGGCTCCCTCGCTTCCGGGTCCGGCTCGGCGGTCTCGGGATCCACTTCGTGCACGCCCGGGCCGCCGCGCCGGCCGGACCCGTGCTGCCGCTGGTCCTGTGTCACGGCTGGCCGGACTCGTTCTGGCGCTACGCGAAGGTCATCCCGCTCCTGACCGACCCCGGCGCGCACGGCGCCGACCCGGCCGACGCGTTCGACGTGGTCGTGCCGGACATGCCGGGTTACGGGTACTCCGACCGCCCGGCCGGCCCGCCCCTGGACTCCATCGCCGTGGCCGGCCTCTGGGCCGGGCTCATGGACGTCCTGGGCTACCCGCGGTTCGGCGCGGCGGGCGGGGACATCGGCAGCCACGTGAGCCGCTACCTCGGGCTCGACTACCCCGGCCGGGTCGCGGCCGTCCACCGCATGGACGCGGGCCTGCCCGTCTTCACCGGCGACCCGGCGGACCTCGCACCGGAGGAGCGCGCCTGGATCGAGCGCGCCGCGGCCTGGGGCGCGGCCGAGGGCGCCTACGGCGCCATGCACCGTACGAAGCCCCAGACCGCCGCCGTCGGGCTCACCGACTCCCCTGCGGGACTCGCGGCGTGGATCACCGAGAAGCTCCGGGCGTGGAGCGATTGCGACGGAGACGTCGAGCGATCCTTCACCAAGGACGAGATCCTGACGAACGTCACGATCTACTGGCTCACCGGCACGATCGGCTCGTCGATGCGCATGTACCACGCGAACGCCGCGATCCCGCCCGCCCAGCTCGCCCGCCGGGTCGAGGTGCCATCCGGCTTCGCGCTATTCCCGGGCGACATCAGCCGCCCGCCCCGGGCGTGGCTCGAGCGCGTGGCGAACGTCGTGCGCGTCACCGAGCCCGAGCGCGGCGGGCACTTCGCGCCGTTCGAGGAGCCCGAACTCTACGCCCAGGAACTGCGCGCGTTCTTCCGCCCCTACAGGACGTCTTACTCCGAGTCACGTTGAGTTGAATCGTCAAGTCACTTCCTGGCGGTTGATGGTCCACCTGCATGGCACAGCCTGCTTAAACACGCTACCTTGCCGCCTTGCGTCGGGTTGGCCCTCCGTTGATGGGATGAAATCACTTGACCTGTCAAGTCATAACGGATTAGCATCTACTTGAACAATCAAGTCAAGGTCCAAAGATCAAGCACGAAGGAGCTTGTCATGCGGAAGTTGCAGCGCGTTGCCGTGGCCGCGGCCCTCGCCGCCGCCGGTCTCGGAGTCGCCGGCGCCGCCGCGAACGCGGCGACGGCAGCCCCCGGGCACCTCACCCAGGCGGCGACGGCGGCGCGGGCCGACGGCGCCAGCGTCAGGGCGAACGAGCGGGTCGTCGAAGCATTCCTCCAGGACGTCATCAACGAGCACCACGGCGACCACGCCGCCAACTACCTGAACCCCGACATGCAGTGGTCCGGCGGCACCGTGGGCACGGTCACGGGCAGTGCCAACGTCGCCGGGCTGTTCGCGAGCGTAGTCGCCGCGTTCCCCGACGCGCAGATCACCATCGACGACATCTTCGGCCAGGGCGACCAGGTAGTGGTGCGCGTGGTCGTGAGCGGCACGCAGCAGGGCGCTATCCTCGGCATTCCCGCCAGCGGGCGCCACGTTCAGTGGGACGGCGTCGACGTCTACCGACTTAGCCACGGCAAGATCAGCAACATCTGGGCCGGCGACGACTGGACCGCGATCCTCAACGACACGGGCACCTACAAGGCACCCTGGATCCCCTGACTCCATCTGGCCCTACGACCCGACGACTGCGGCACCCAAGTTCGCCTGTACGAGCGATCCGATGCCCCGGTCGTCGAGTCGGCACCTGGATAACGGCAGCTCAGTACGGGATCGGAATGCCCTGTGATTGTGAGCCGCCGCCGGTGACGTCCGCGAGCGTGACCGCGTTCGGCTGGTGCGGGTTGCCGAAAGTGGCTGCGGCCGGGGGCGCCACCGTGGACGTGAGGACCGCCGGGGGCGCCACCGTGGACGTGAGGACCGCCGCGGGCGGCGGGGCGGCTGCGGCCAGCGCGGCGATGTGGCCGCGGTGGCGCCCCCAGCCAGGCCGAACCCTGCGAGGGCGAGGGCGGCGATGGTGGTACGTATGGACATGGTGTCTCCCTTTCGCGGAGGGTTGCGCTGTGCGGCGGGCGATCCCGCCGCGACTACTATTCCTCTTAGTACTACGACCGGCGAGGGACAGCGGTTCAAGGTTTGATTGAGTTTTCAAGGATTATTCGAAGCCGGGCCCTGCCCCGGTGTGGCCCGGGGCCGCTGCTAGCGGCCGACGGCACGTTTCCGCTGCCTCCGGTTCCACATCCGACCTCACCCCCACCAGGCCCCTGAGCGCGGACCGCCCCGGCGGGGCTCGGCGCGACCGACCGCCGAAAATCGCAACCTGAATCTGGACACCATCGCGCCTTCGACGACATCCCGGCCGCGGCATCGATCGAGCAGGTGCACCACGGCCAATCGCGGATCGACGGCGGCCAGGTGGTGCGAGGGCCGGCGGACCGGCGCGAACGATGGCTGCCTTAACGCGACGCCCGTCCTCCGAAGGTGAGGCTACGCCTCTCGACCCGGTTATCTGCTTCGTCGGTCGCGGCCAGGAACGCGGCCATTGCGTCGGCGACGGCATCAGGGGCTCGCCTGGGCAGGTGATGACCCGCGCCCTGGACGAGCTGGAGGCGGGCATGTGGAAGGGCGCGGGCGAGCCGGCGGGCGGTATCGAGGGGTACCAGGGTGTCCCTGGGGTCGGCGAGCAGCAGGACCGGCGCCTGGACCGAGGAGATGGCGTGCTCGAGCTCGCCGAGCTCGCGGAGCAGGGCACGTTGCTCGACCAGGAAGGTGCGCCAAAGCGGACGGTATCCGCGGCCCGGGTGGCCCCAGACTTGCCAGTTGGCGAGCTCGTCCGGGCGTAGCGGGCGGCCGCGCCGCCGAGCGGTCCTGGCGAGCCGGGCCCGGGCGATCCATGGCGTCATCCGCCATGCCACCAGCGCACACAACTGCCCGGTGCCGGGTGCGGCGAGCAGCTTGTCCCAGCCATTCACGCATCCGGGGCCAACGCTGGCGAGCAGGATTACCGCCTCGACCCGGCGGGGCGCTAGGGCCGCCGCCGCCAGAGCCACCCCGCCGCCGTAGGAGTGCCCGACCAGCACCGCGCGGGTGATGCCGCGCGCGTCCAGGTCGTCGAGCACGGCGCGCGCGTTCGCGGTGAACCCGCCGGCCGGGAGCCGGCTGGAGCCGTATCCCGGTCGGTCGGCAGCGATGGCGTGGAGCTGGGCCGGCAGCCGTGCGGTGACTAGCTGCCAGTCGGCGGGCGAGCCGGGCTGCCCGTGCAGCAGGACGAGTTCGTGAGCGGCCAGCCTGGCTGTCCTGTCAGTGGTTCTCGTTTCGGCGGTCATGGCGGGTGTCCTGTTCCTGGGCGGTGCACTGGGCAGGTTTGTCTGCGGGTCGCGCGTGTCTTGGTGCCGGCGGGTCGCAGGATCGGCCGGGCTGCATGGCCGGTCGCGGCGCGGTTCGGTGCCGTGCCGGACGCGGGGACGTCGTAGCCACAGCAGCACGAGCCATCCGGCCAGTGCGACCAGCCAGAAACTTGCCAGACGGTAGAGCAGCACCGCCGCCAGGGCCCGGCTGGCACCCAGCCCGGTGGCGACCAGGGCCAGGCTGAGCGTTCCCTCGGTGACTCCGAGGCCGCCGGGTGTGATGTTGAGGCTCTGCGCCGCGATGCCCGTGCCGTAGACCAGCAGAAGATCGTGCCAGGGGACGGTGGCGCCGGTGGCGCGGATGCTCACGGCCAGGACCGCCGCGTCGGCGAGCCAGTTGGCCAGGGCCAGGCCGACCACCACTACCCAGCCCGACGGGAGAAGCCGCAGCGAACCCAGCCGCTCCGCCCAGGCCCAGATGATCTGGCGGGGTTCGGTGCCGGGCCTGCGCAGCATCCGGGATCCCTGCTGGAGGGCCCATGCGGCTGGCCGCTCGAGTATGCCGCGCAGCCGCGGCCGCCGCGCAGCCGCGGCCGCCACCACGAGAGCGGTTGCAGTGAGCACGCCGCCGGGAACGGCGACCGCCGCGACCAGGATGTTCCCGGACGCCAGCGCGCCGCCGACCACGACCAGTGCCGCCGCAGCCGAGGAGATCACCCCGCCGGCCAGCAGCGACCAGCCTGCCAGCGGGGCGTCCGCGCCCTGCCGGGTGAAGCGGCGGAACGTAAACGCGGTGGCCAGGGCGGGTCCGGCCAGCGGAATCGAGACCGACACCGCGTTGGCCGCGTAGACGGTGGCCAGCATCGGCCGGATTCCCACGCTGGCGCCGCCTGCCGCGAGCAGCCTGCGCAGCATGATCGCGAAGGCGGCCATAGACGCCGACTCGAGCAGCACGGCGGCCGGAATCCACCGCCAGTGCAGATGACCAAGCAGCGCGAACGACGCGGCCAACGTGGCCCGCCCGGCGACCGCGGCAACCCCGGCGGCGGCCAGAGCCGCAATCGCGACGAGGGCGGCCGTAATGCGGGCCACCTGCTTACTCCCCGGCCGTTGCGCGGGAGCGGCGTCAGGGCCGGCCGTGGTACCCGGGAGGCACTGGGGCCCCGGCCGGAACCAGGTCCGGCGCGCGCCCGACGCGTGTCTGGTGATGATCATGTCTGCCTGTCCCGGGCCATCGGTCCGCTGGCTCCGCCCCTAGGAACGAGGTCAGCGGACCGGGCGCCTGGCCGTGTTAGTAGCCGTACGGGTTGCCGGTCGAGGCGGCCGGGGCCGCCGCGGCCGGGGACCCGGTGATCGCCGTGAGGCTTGGAGTGGCCACGAAGAAGCCCTGCACTCCCTGGCCGGTCACCTGGCCTGGCTGGTCGTCAGCGAAGGTGTACAGCAGGTGCCCGTTGAAGGCGACCTGGTCGCCGTGGATGTCCATGACCGCGGTGAGGCTGCCGGTCAGCCCGGTGGCGGCCGGTGATACGGACGTCAACGGCGGCCACAAGGCCGCCAGCCCCCCGGTGACGAGCGACTTCGCCGCTGTGTCGGACTGGTAGTAGTACAGCGGCAGGCCCTGGCTGGTGACCAGGATGGTCTCGGTCTTGCCTCCGACGGTCGCCTGCTCGGTGCGGACGGCCGCCGCGGCGTGCTGGGCGGTGGCGGGCTGGCTGCTGGGATGCGAGGTCGCTGCCGCGGCGGCGGTGATACCGCCGATGGTGGCCGCGGCGGCCAGGCTGATGCTGGCGATGATGATTCTCGGGTGTCGCACGGTTAGCTCCTTGTTGTATAGACTGCGCTCTATCTACTAACACGGTTAGTAGAGATACGGGGTTCACTTGGCACGCGGGTTATTCCGGCGGTGGGGCGGCCGGGGGCTGGGGTCGGGGTGGGGTGCCTGGACGAGGGCGCGTACCTGGTCGCCGCTGACGGTTTCCTGTTCCATCAGGGCGGCGGTGAGCCGGTCGAGGGCGTCCCGGTGGCAGGTGAGCAGGTCGCGGGCCTGAGTCTTCCCGGTGCCGGGCGGCCCGGCCATCAGCACGCCGCGCGGGCCGCGGGCCCCGGCCCGGTGATATCGGCCGGGGTCGCGCAAGTAGTCGACGACCTCGCTGATCTCCGTCTTCACCGCGGAATAGCCGGCCACGTCGGTGAACCGGGCGGCTGGCCGCTCGCCGTCTATGACCCGCGCCTTGGCCTTGGTCACGCCGTTCAGGCCGCCCGCCTGCCGGCGGGCGCCGCGGACAACGAAATAGATCAGGCCGCCGATCAGCAGCAACGGCAGCAGCCCGACCAGCGCTGACAGCAGCGGGGGGGACGTGGCGGCGGCGGCGGTGACCTGGACGTGGTGGGCGGCCAGGTCACCGGCCAGGCCATTGCCGCCGAGCGCGACCGGGATCGTGCTGGTGAACGGCTGCCCGCTGGTGAGGCTGCCGGTGACCTGCCCCGCCGGGCCGATGGTCACCGCACGGACCGTCCCGGCGCCGACATCGGCTACGAACTGGGTATAGGTCAGCGGCGTGCCAGCGGCTGCGCCGCGCGGCAGGGCATACAGCGCCACGAAGAACGCCGCGATAATCCCCGGGAGCAGCCATCGCCGCCACGGGGCCGCGTCTGCCCGGCCGGGCGGGACGGGCGAGCGCGTGCGCACCTTAGTGCTCCTTCTTGGTACCCGGCGACACGTAGAGCAGGGACCCAACGGAGCCGAGCGGCCCGGGCATGATCATCGGGACTGGCTGTACTCGGGCACGCGCCGCGGGGCAGGCCGGCGTGCCGCGGCCACGCTCGCGGCGTGGATCCGCGCCTGCCAGCCGCCGAGGACGACGAGCAGCACGAGCAGGACGATCACCGACTCCACGCTGAGCGCGGCGATGCCCAGCGGGCAGCGCCAGTTGCCGACATCGCCGTGATCGCCGAGGAAACCCCCCGGCAGGGCACGGGTCAGGATGTACCCGCCCATCGCCGACACGGCCACAGCGGCGGCGGCCGCCCAGGCCAGCCAGTGCGGCCGGGCGAGCAGCACCCCGCCGACCAGGACCGCCGCGGCGATGATCCCGAGATACCCGAAGCCGACCAGCGGGGTCGGGCCCAGCGTGCCTGGCAGGTCGACCACGTGGATCACCGCCAGCGCGATCAGCGCCAGCGCGCCCACCGTGCGCGCAGCCACAGCCGCCCCCCGATCCGGCTGCCACCGGGCAATACGATCAAACATTGGTGCCCTCACGTCAAACATGGATGTCCTCGCGTTTCCGGCCGTCCCCCGCGGGCCTGATGCCCCAGCGGAGCGGCGGTAGTAGTTGCGCTTTCAACTACTAAAACGCTTAGGAGATACGCACGGCTCAACCAAGACCCGAGCTAGCCGGTGCGATGTGCATCACACCGGCGCTCGCGGCTCACATGTCCAGTTCCAGGGAGCATGAGCACGTCATCACGATGCGGCAGCTGACGGCCCGCCATGCGGCCGGGACCCAGGCCAGGAGCTCAGACCGGAAGCTGATCTCCGCGAAGGCCTCGATGTCCGGGAAGCCGGTCCAGCACCGGCCCCGGCGGTGGAACAGGTAGTTGCCCGGGTGCGGGTCGCCGTTGAGGGCGCGCACGTGGTACGGGCTGCGGAAGACGAAGCGGTAGATAGTCTCGGCGGCCAGGTCGTGTTCGTGTTGCGGCGAGCTGGCTAGCTCGGCAAAGCAGGCCACGCCAGATAGTTCGCTGGTGATCACCCTGCGGGTGGACAGGGGATGGTAAGGCAGCGGCGCTGCCCTAGCCGGCAGAGGGTGTCCCCCGCCGGTGCTCCGCCCAGATCGCCAGCCGTTGCAAGATGGCGGCCGACGGCTCTCCCGTCGCCTCATGAAGCTCGCTCAGCAGCAGTACGGAGACCACGTGCAAGCCGGCCATGAAGTCACCCAGACCGTCCGCGTCGAGCGGAGTGAGCACGTCCGCCGCCCACGCTCCCAGCTCGGGTGAGTCCAGGTCCGCGGTGAGAAGCGCGATCGCCAGCTGCATGGCGGCGGCCACGGTCTCGCCGGGCGCGGGCCGCACGGCCGCAGCCTGGTCACCGGGCGCAGTCTGGTCACCGGCGGTACCTGATCCGGGCGCGCGCCAGGCGTTCCGGTCCCGGCGGCGGCGCGGCCGCCAGCGGCGCCGCCCGGCCGGGGCGTCCGTCATATCGTCCTGCCGCCCGGCGGGCGCGCCGGACGGGCCGTTCTGGCGATGGATCCTCATATCCGATAACACGAGGCCCGCCGGGGAGGTTGTTCATCACCGACGGCGGGCTACCTGCTGTTCGGCGTCCCGCATCAGGCCCAGTCCGCACCGGCGGTGGCAATCTCAGGTAGCATCCATCCGCTGAATGGCCCACGCCTCTAGCTCGGGCGAGTCTAGGCTCGCGGTGAGAAGCCCTGATTGCGCCGGGTTGTTAGGCGGCCGGGAACCGGCCAAGCGCGAGCGCCACCAGCGCCGGGGTCAGGGCCAGTAGTACCGGGGTCAAGGCGAGCGCCGCGACGGTGGCGCGAAGCAGCTGCCGGGGCGCGCGGCCCAGCGGCTCGGCGGGGCCTAGCAGCCGGTGTATCCGCTGCACGGAGTCGGTGGCACCCGCGGCCAGGGCCGATACCGGACTGGCGGCCGTGGCCAGCAAGACCAGGGCGGTGGCGAGCGACCGCGGATCACAGCCGCGGGTAGCCGCATCGTCGGCGTGCAGCTCAACCAGCCGGGCTACCTGCTGTTCGGCGTCCCGCATCAGCGGCAGGAACGGCAGCACCTGGCGGCCGATCCGCGCCACGGCCAGCAGCCGGTGGTGACGGCCGGCCAGGTGGGCCCGCTCGTGCGCCAGGACCGCATCCAGCTGGCCGGGATCCAGCGCCTGCACCGCGCCGGTGGTCAGGATTACGGTGGGGTGCCGGCCGGCGACGCAGTAAGCGGCCGGCTGGGCATGCTCCACCAGCACCGCCCCCAGGGCCGGGGCGGGCTGACCGACCAGCCGCGCGGTCTGCGCGTGCAGCACCGCCTGCCGCGCGGTCACGCGAAGGTACGTCGTCGCGGTGAACGCCGTGCGAGCCGCGACGGCGCCCGCCAGGGTCAGGCCCAGCCCGGCGACGGTGGCGCCGCCCGGTGTGCCGTAGGTGGCGCGAAGCCGCAGCACGCAGGCCCCGACCAGGTGACTCAGCCCCCCGCCCAGAGCAGTGGCGTGAACGGCCAGCGTCAGCCCGGCTAGTCCGACCGCGGCAATGACCGACCACCCGGCGGCCAGGTAGACCACGATGGCCAGCAGCGGCGCCCGGCCGGTCCACCTGGCCCGGCCGAGCATCCTTGACCCCGCCAGGCCCAGGCAGGCCGCGTAGGCTACCAGCACCCCGGCGACCAGCACGGCAGCTACGGTCACCGGGATTCACCAGCCGGAGCCTCGCCGAGCGCCTGGTCGAGCGCTTCGCGCAGCAGCGCCGCGTCGTGCGGGCTCATCTGGAGCGCGAAATGCGCCAGCGCCGTACGGTGATCCGCGCTGGTGGCCAGCGCGTCGCTCATCAGCGCCGCGGTGTAACCGGACCGGGACCCGGTGGGCTCATAACGCCAGGCCCGGCCGTCCCGCTCCCGCCGCAGCCACCCCTTGCGATACAGGTTCTCCATCACCGTCATCACGGTGGTGTAAGCCAGCCCCCGCTCGGCCCGCAGATCGTCGACCACCTCGCGGACCAGCACCGGGCGACCCCACTCCCACAGCCGGTCCATGATCACCGCTTCCAGCTCACCGAAACGTCGCATTTCTTACTCCCGCGCATGGCCATGCCCACGGCGTAGGCCGCTACCTACTATCACGCATAGGGCAAGCCTACGGTTCGGGCATCGTCCCTTTTCTTCCGGCCGCCTCGACGCGGCCAGCCGACCGGGGAACTCGCCGAAGGCGTTCCGGAGGTTCGGCTGCTCAACGAGGGCGCCGCCCGCCCGGGAACGGCTCCAGGGAAAGCCCGCGCGCCGCGCCTCCCGCCCAAACCGCGCCGGCTGCGGTGAACCTCACCTTCTTACTATCCGTGTTAGTAGATATGGCTGCTAACACGCAAGCTCCCGGCGGCGAGCTGCCCGGCGACCCCGATGCCGCGATCCGCCAGCTGTACTCGCACTACGCCAAGGCCCTGCACGGCTACGTCGAGAAGTTCTGCCCGGACCAGGCGAGCGCGGATGACATCGTCCAGGAAACCTTCATCCGGGCCTGGCGTTACCTGCCTCAGCTGAGCGCCGACGACCGACCCGTCCGACCCTGGCTGTACCGGGTGGCGCGCAACTTGCTGATCGACGCTAACCGGGCCGCCCGGGCCCGGCCGATGAGCGCACCGGAGCAGGCGGCCGACGAGATCGGGATCGATTCCGGATTCGACGAGATCCTGGACCGGCAGCTCGTTTCCGCCGCGCTCCAGCACCTGTCGCCTGCACACCAGAGCGTGCTCGTGGAAACCTTCTACCGGGGCGGAACCATGGCCACGGTCGCCCGCGAGCTCGGCATACCGCACGGCACAGCCAGATCACGGCTGCATTACGCGCTGGAGGCGTTGCGCCAGCACCTCGAAGAGCACGACGCGATCGCGTGCTGATGGTCGACCGCACACCCTGGGACATCACCGCGGCCGGCGCCGGTGGCGAGCAGGCAGCACGAGCCCGGCGGCACGACGTACCGGCGCACCCGGCGCCATGACCGCCCAGGGTGGCCAGGATTCAGCCGCCCATGGCCCGCGCGATCAGGTCCGTGCTCTGCGCTGGGGGTGCCAGGCCGGGGTGAGCAAACATCGGTGTCCTCACTGTTGTAGGAGAGCCCGCGGAGCGGGACCGCCACGGCGCACTGGTGAAGGCGCCACGAACTACTAATACGCATAGGAGAAACGAGGTCCTCAGAGGTCGGGATAAGAACGGCCTCAGCCGACTGCGGGCCGTAACCATGAAGATCCCCGGGAAAGCCGAACGGGCAGTGGTACGAGTCCCCGCTCACCTGATCCCGGTCCCGCCGCGATCGCGGCAGCCGGGGATGTCTTAAAGAGCTGCCTGCTTGTTCACCCGCGATCAGGCGAAGCCCACGATCACTCGGCCACGGGGTTCCTGAACGAGACGAGGCTGGCGCCGGCGGTGCGCAGCACAGCCACCACTGCGGTCGGCGTGCCGTCAGGACCTGCAGTCAAGCCCAGCGGTATCCCCAGCGGCATGGCATCTCAGCTCGATCAGCGCCAGCCCCGCAGCGGCGGACAGCAGTCGCAGCACCCGGCCGCCGGCCCCGGAGGCTGTTATGATTCCGGTCACAATCAGATATTTGAACACTCAACTACATGTGGCTCGTGTCCTCTTGCATCGGGCTCGCACGCACACAGCGCGGCGAGCGCAGGCAGAGGAGAAATTGTGAAAATACGACGAGCGCTACTGGCTGTTGCAGGCGGCGCAGCCGCGGCGCTGATCGCTGCATCGCCCGCGCTGGCCGCGGGAACCTGGCAGGTCGACAGCAGCCCCAACCCGGCCGGAAGCACTTTTGCCCAGTTGAATGCCACCTTCGCCGCCTCCCATACCCAGGCCTGGGCGGTCGGCCAGACGCGGGTTGCGGCCAGCGGCGACGGCTTCGAAACGTTGATCGAGGAGTGGAACGGCTCGACCTGGAGTGTCGTTCCTGGCGCCCCGGCCAGCGTCTCTGCATCCTCGCTCAACGGCGTCTCGGGATCGGGCCCCAGTGACATCTGGGCGGTAGGGCAGAACTCCGGTACCAGCTTCATCGAGCACTGGAACGGCCAGTCCTGGAGCCACGTCGCCTCCCCGGCCGGCGAGCCGCCGGATGCCCAGCTGCTCGCGGTCAGTGCCGACAGCCCGACCGACGCCTGGGCGGGCGGCTCATCGGGCATGATCGCCAGCGAGCAGACGCCGCTGATCGAGCACTGGAACGGCACGCAATGGAGTGTTTCCGCCGGCGCGATCAGCGGCGGCCGGATTCTCTCCGTCGCCGCGATCTCCCCGGCCGATGCCTGGGCGCTGGCCGGGGTGGGCAAGGGGAACCTCGCCGTCATCGAGCACTGGAACGGCAGCCAGTGGAGCACCGTCTCACTGCCGGTCAGCGGGACCCTGCACAGCCTCAGCGCGGTGTCGGCCGATGACGTGTGGGCGGTCGGCAACTTCGGGGTCATCCTGAACTGGAACGGCACCCAGTGGAGCCAGGTCGCCAACCCAGCCGGCCAGGGTACGAGCCTGGAAGCGGTGGACGCGCTCAGCGCCAACGACGTCTGGACCATCAACCTACTCGGCACCGTGACCGAACAGTGGAACGGTACCCAGTGGACGGCCGTGCCCCCGGCCAGCGCGCTGCCTGCCGGCTTCAGGACCGCCGGCGGTTCCAACAGCGGCGGCACCCTGTCCGGCCTGGCGGGCGGCCCGCTGTTCGCCGTCGGCAGCACGAACAACCAGACCACGATCCTGCAGCAGCCCCAGCCCTAACCCGCGGCGTCAGCCCCGGCCGACCGGCCGGGGCTGACGGCGCTCTGGACCAGCAATCGCAACGCCCTCTCACAGTGCTGAGCGCCCGGCACTGATCGAAGCGCGCCCGTCCGCGGCTTTCTGGGCGGTCGGCTTCGTCCCCCCGACCTATGGCGCCTGCCGACTCCGCCCGCAGTGGAGTTCACTCCTCCCGGGAGGCGTCATAGTCCGGCTTCGTCCCGGCGAGGAGCTTAGACAGTACCCAGCTCAGTGCGGCTTGGTCGGTCACCGTCAGGCGATCGCTGAACAGCGACGCTACCAGCTGCAGGTGCGATTCAATGGCAGCCAGCAGGGCGGCCCGCCCATCGTCGGTGACCGCGATCTCAACACTTCGCCGGTCGTCATCGGCTGTGCTGCGCGTGATCAGGCCCGCCTTCTCCATCCGGACGAGCAGCCGACTTACACCGCTTTCGCTGAGCAGCACGCGATCGCGCAGCTCTTTCTGATGCGCCCGCATGCCCGGCAGGTCGGCGAGGTGCACCAGGACGTCGAACCACTCCAGCGGCAACTGGTGCTCGCGCAGCATCTCATCGCCAAGCTGGTCGACGATCTGCCGGTGCGCAGCAAGAAAGGACTGCCAGAGGGGGGTTTGGTGATTCAACTTCGCTAGCGCCTCTTCAAGCTCGCCCGCTACCTCCGCCGAGCGCGCGAGGTCGGCTCGCGTAGACCGCCGGACTAGTTCGTTGCGTCCTTTTGATGTCACTACGTGCACTCACCTCGGCGAAGTTCAGCCATATCGGGCGGGACTACTTGAGCGGGCAAGCTGCGGCATGCCGACACCGGAACCACGGCGAAGCTGACCCGCAGAGTCGCTCCAACTTACAACATATTACGCGCGCAAGCAAGTATAGCGGGCGGGAGGTCCGGGCGGGACGTATTCAAACAAGTATATGTATTAACCAGTCTACTAGCGACTAAATGGCAAATCGCGTCGCTGTCATCGTTTACAAGTCGGCAACCGCCCCAGCGGACAGTCGTACGTAAAGCGTTCTCGGTCTGCAGATTTACTTGCTTGCGCGTGCAAATATGTTAAGCTCGTGGAGTCCGGCCCATTCGGGGAGCGAGCACCCCTTCATCAGCCAGAAAGGCGACACCAATGACTTCATCTACACCGGAGCCGGGCGCCCCCGCGAGCCGCCAGCTCCTGACCCGCCGGAACCTGATCGGTCAACAGGGCTGGTAGCGGCAGCCGTTTCCGCTGCGCCGCTGCTCGGACGGGGCACCGCCGAGGCCGCAGTCGCCGCCGCCTGCCCACCGGGAACCACAGCACCGGTCCCGCCGCCGGCCAGGGGCCCGGCCATCCCCAAGTCCGGGTACCTGGTCCAGGAGATCGGCGACCGCGTCTTCTGGCTGACTGACGGCCTCTACCAGATGATCTTCATGACAACCGCGGAGGGAGTCGTCGCAGTCGACGCCCCGCCCACGATCGGGCAGAACATCCTGCGGGCCATCACGACCGTGACCAAGTCAAACGTCACTCACGCCATCTACAGCCACCACCATGCCGACCATACCGGCGCGATGATCCTTTACCAGGGAGCCCGCTTCTACGCACAGACCGAGGTCGCCGGCCTGCTGGGGCAGACGGCAGACCCGAACCGCCCGCTCCCAGACGTCACATTCGACGACCAACTGACTGTCCAGGTCGGCGAGGACCGCGTCGAGTTGGCCTACCGGGGCCCCAACCACTCCCCCGGCAACATCTTCACCTACCTGCCGGCCCAGCGGGTCCTCATGCTCGTCGATGTCGTCTTCCCCGGCTGGGTGCCCTTCGCCTACCTCGCCGAGTCGCAGAACATCCCTGGGTGGCTCGAAGCGCCGGCGCAGGCGCTCGGCTACCCGTTCCACACATACATCGGGGGCCATCTCACCCGGCTGGGTACCCGCGACGATGTGGTCATCCAGCAGGAGTACGTGGCCGATCTCAAGGCGCAGGCCGCCACCGCGATCGATAGCTTCAACGTCGCCGACGTCTACAAATCCGTTGATCCGACTAACCCGTGGGCCGTCTTCCGCGGCTACCTGGACGGCGTCGCCGCCCAGGCCGCCAGCGCGGTAGTCCCCCGCTGGATCGACCGGCTCGGCGGAGCCGACGTCTACACCCCGGCCAACGCCTACGCACTCGTTGAGTCGCTGCGGATCGACTACGGCCACCTCGGCCCGTTCGGGATCCATCCCTAGCTACCCCGGACTCCAGCCGCCCCAGCACCGGGCAGCTAACTGCCCAGCCGGATCGCGCGGTGAATCGATCCTCTGGACCACCTTGGAGAGGACAAATGGCAGTTACTCCCGCACAGACAAGCCTGCAGACCAGCCTTACCAGGCTCGACGACGACGGCCGCGCCCTCCTTTTCACCGAAGCCCGCACGGCAAACACCTTCAGCGACCGTCCGGTGACCGCCGAACAGCTCCGAGAGATCTATGAGCTCATGAAATGGGGGCCGACATGGTCAAACACCCTGCCCCTGCGGATCGTTTACGTCACTACTCCGGACGGGAAGGTCCGGCTGCTTCCGCACCTGCAGCCCGGGAACGTCGGCAAGGCCACCCAGGCGCCCGTGAACGCCATCTTGGCCGTTGACAGCGCCTTCCATCACCAGATTCCCCGCCTGTTTCCCTTCCGCGCCGGGATGCGGGACGCTCTCGAAACAAACCCGGGGCTGCGGGACAAGATCGGCACTGGGGGCGCGTGGATGCAGGCCGCCTACTTCATCATCGCAGTCCGCGCGGCCGGCCTGGCTGCCGGACCTATGGGAGGGTTCGACACCGCAAGCCTCGATGCCGAGTTCTTCCCACCCGGGGACTGGCGGTCATTCCTCATCGTCAACGTCGGCTACTCCGGCCAGAGCCCCTGGCACGAACGCCTGCCCAGGCTGGACTATGCGGAAGCCGTCCGGCATGCCTAGCCCCGATCGCACGGAGAAACTACTATCCGCTAAGGAGAACGGCCATGATAGGTGACCTGTTCGACAGCCCATGGAAGATCCTGATCATCGCCCTGGTGATCATCGTTTTGTTCGGTTCGAAGAAGCTCCCGTCGGCGGCGCGCTCCCTCGGCCAGTCGATGCGCATCCTGAAGAAGGAAGTGCAGGGCCTGCACGAGGACGAGCCGGAATCGCACCCACCGGGGGCTCAGGCAGCGGCCCAGGCACCTGCCGAGATCGCCGCCGACGGCTCGGGCTACCAGCAGGCCCGGCAGCCCATCTAGCCGCGCCTGGAACTGGTCATGGCCAAGCTTCCCGGTGCCATCGCGGGCGCCCGCATCGCCGGCGAGCGCATCGTGATTTCCCGGCGGCGGCAGAACTCCGAGGGCCGCATGCCGCTCCTGGATCACATTCGCGAGCTGCGCCACCGTGTCGTCACAATTGGCGCTCGCCCTGGTTACGGGGATGACCGCCGGGTTCGTCTGCTTCAACCGGGCCTGGCACCTCATCGAGCGCCCGCTGTGCTCGGCAACGATCCGCGGGCACTCCGGCTGCCGCACGCTCGGTGTCAACCAGCTCGTTCTGAACGGCCCGCTCGACGCGTTCTACCTGCGGGTGAAGGTCGCGCTAATCGTCGGGGTGATCGTGTCCTCGCCGATCTGGCTGTACCAGATCTGGGCGTTCGCCGCGCCCGGCCTGTACGCCAGGGAAAAGCGGTGGAGCTGTAGCTTCCTCGGTACGGCCATCCCGCTGTTCGGCATCGGCATCACGCTCTGCTATCTGTCACTCGGCCGGTCCATGCACTACCTGCTCGGCCTGACGCCAAGCGGCGTGCAGAACCTGATCCAGGTCGACCAGTACCTGAGCTTTGTGATGGCGATGATGCTGGCCTTCGGGCTGGCATTCGAGGTGCCGCTGCTCATCGTCATGCTGAACCTGGCTGGGATCCTGACCCACGACCGGTTCCGGAGGTGGCGGCGAGTGCTGATCTTCGGGGTGTTCCTGGTCGCGGGCATGGCCAACCCGAGCCCGGACCCGCTCACGATGCTGATCCTCGGCGGGGCCTGCGCGGTGCTGGTCGAGGCGGCCGGATTCCTCGTGTGGTCCCACGACCGGCGCCGGGCCCGGCTGCACCCGGACCCGGACACGGGCCTGGCCGACGACGAGCCGTCCCCGCTGCCGTCCGCCGACCGGGGAAGGGGGCTGAGCCGTGTTTGACCTGTCCCTCCCCAAGCTGCTGGTTCTCGCGGTGATCGCGCTGGTCATCTTCGGGCCTAACGAGCTGCCCACGATCGCCTCCCAGGCCGGCCGCGCCCTGCGCGACCTGCGCAAGATCGCGGAGGGCGCGAAGAAGGACCTGCGGGAAGGACTGGGCCCGGAGTTCGCCGACTTCGAGATCGAGGACCTGAATCCCAGGCGGTTCCTGCAGCGGCATCTCTTCGACGACCCGAACGCGGACCTGGGATCCGAGCTGGGGACTCAGACATCTTTAACCTCGTCGGAGAGCAACCCGAAGGACTGATAGACCCTGATCCAGTCAACCGTCTCCCAGTGCTCGGCGATGAGTCCGTCCTCGATGCGGAAGAAGTCGAGAGACGTGAAGTCCGCTTGCCGACCGCTCTGGGTGATGGTGCCGTCCCACACGCTTCTGGAGGCGAGGCGGTTGTTTTCGGCGACCATGTGCGTCTGCAGGGCGCGCCCGTCAGGCATCGCCCTGCGGCTGATCGCCAAGGCGCTCGCGAACGCGGCGCGGCCATCAGGCGTCCAGCCCGAATTCTGGATGTAGTCCTCGGCGACGGTAGCGACGTCCTCGGTGCGCCGGGTAGCTCCTATGCAGTACCTGCCTGTGGTGAATCGCGTTGCTGGGTGTGCCGGCGGACCTCGAGGAGGTTCAGGCCGAGCGCCTCGATCTCGGACAGCACGCCGTACAGTGCCGACCGGTCCAGGAGCCCGGTGAGCAGGGTGTCCGCGCCGTGCCGCTGCGGCACCAGGGCCGGGAAGGCCAACAGCATCGTCGCGCCGAGGTGTCCGTCGATCCGGATCGTGTACAGGGCTGGTCCCGGGTCCATGCCGCCATGGTTGAGGTCTAGTAGGTGAGTCGGCTTCACCTTGATGAGGTGACCGGCGGGCTACTGCGTGCGGCCCGCTGACAGTAGTCGCAGGCCGCGTGCGCGCCGGACGGCCGAGGAGCGGTCACGGACACCGAGCTTGGCGTAGATGCTGCGAATGTGCGTGCTGACGGTATTCCGCGAAACGCACAGTTCGCTGGCGATCTCGACCCTGGACAGGTTGGTCGGGAGATACCGCAGCACCCTGAGCTCGCCCGGGCTGAGCTCCTCCGCCGGCGGTGATGGCGACCGGTCTCTGGCCGCTAGAGACGGGCCACGCACGATGTCGAGAATGTCGGTGAGCAGCGCGGCGTGTGCAGTCTCATGCCCGGGCAGGCCCTCCAGCAGCTCCCGCGAGCCCGTCATCGCGAACGGCAGGACCAGCCGGTCCGGCTCGGACAGGGCCAGGGCGCGTTCGGCGGCCTGGCTGGCTGCACGCTGATCACCGAGTGCACGGTGGGCGAGGCCGGCGAGCAGCTGGGCCTCCACCAGCGTGACGAAACCGATGACCGGCACCGTCCCGTCCAGCACCTCCTGCGCGGCCCGAAGAGCCCCGGCCGGATCACCTTCGGCGAGGCAGATCACGGCGCACGCATTACGGATCTCACCCGAGCCGGCCCGGTCGTCATCCAGCGCCGCGAGCAAGACGCGCGCCTCGTCGGTCATCCCGAGGCGGGCTTGCGTGGCCAGCAACCAGCCGGTCACCTCGCTGGCCAGCGCGTGCGACCCCTCGAGCTGCGATCGCAGGTACTCGGCCGCGCTGAGCTCCTCTAGCGCCTGCTGGTTACGCCCGCGGCCAGCGTGCAGTATGCCGCTCCCAAGGTGCATGAGCAGCCTGATGTCCGGCCCCGTGTCTGTCTGCAGGGCCTGTTCGGTTCGGTGCAGCCACCGCTCGGCTTCGTCAAACTCACCCGTCCATACCAGCGCTCCGGCCAGCGCTATCAGCGCGGGCGCGATCACCGGCTCCGCGCCCCAGCCATGCCGGTCGGCGAGCGCGATTGCCTCTAGGCAGCGCCGTCGTACCGTGGCGAACGGGCGGACCTTTGACGCGAAGCCGAGCTGCGCCAGGCAGCTGACCTCGAGGTAGGGGCGGCCGATCTCCCGGGCCAGGACGGCACCGTCCCGGAGGTGCCGCTCGGCGTCCGGAAGCGCCAGCGACCATGCCTCGACGGTTCCCAGGTTCAGCAGCGCCACCGCTCGCAGGTCGCTGCCGAGCGCGATGTCCTCATCGGACTGCGTGGTCAGCGGGGAGTCCAGGAATTTCACTTGTTCGACGACGCTGGCCAGGTGACCGCGCCGCCTGGCCAGTGACAGCTTCAGCGACGCGATCGCCACCCGGAGGCGGCGCTGGCGATCCGGGACCGCCGTCTCGGCGTATGTCTCGGCGGCCGCCAGGTGGGCGGCCGCCTCGTTCAGGTGCCCTTGGCTCAGGTCACCCATGGCTCGTACCAGGGCCAGCTCGGGGTGATCCGCTCCCGGCGGGAACGCCCGCACCAGCGCCTGAATGGTCTGCGTCTGCCCGTCTAGCGTGAGGCTGAACGAATGGTCGGCCAGGAGCCGGGCCGCGTCGGGCCAGTCGCCCGCCGCCTGGGTGTGCCGGATGGCGTCAACTACCTGTCCACGCTGGATGAACCAGCTGGCGGCCCGCCGGTGCAGTTCCGGCACGTCCTGGGGCATCCTGCGGCGCAGCTCCAGCCGGAGCAGGTCCGCGAACAGGTGGTGATAGCGGAACCACATACGCTCGGGGTCGAGCGATACGACGAACGCGTTCGCGTCCTCCAGTTCCAGCAGGATCCGTTCCGACCCAGGGCGGCTGGTCAGCAGATCGGCCAGCTCACCGTTGACGCGATCGAGCAGGCAGGTGCGCAGCAGCAGACGCTGCACGTCGCCGCGCTGGCGGTCCAGCATCTCGGCGAGCAGGTACTCGGCGACCGTGCGGTCGCTGCCGGAGAACTCCGCGACGAACCGCTCGGGGTCTGGGTGATTAGCCAGGGAGATCGCCGCGAGCCGCAGGCCCGCGGCCCATCCTTCCGTCCGCTGGTGCAGGCGCGCCGTGCCGGCCTCGGACAGCGCGATCCCCGAAGCGTTCAGTAGCTCTCGGGTTTCGCGTTCGGAAAAACGCAGATCCGGCGCGCGGATCTCGGCCAGCTCACCCTGCAGGCGTAGCTGCTGCAAGCGCAGCCGCAGATCGTGCCGCGTGGACAAGATCGCGTGCACGCCCGGGGGGAGGTTCGTCAGCAGGCGCGTGAGCTGGGCCAGCGCCGCCAGCGAGGTGAGCTCGTGGAGATCGTCAATGACCAGCGTGAGGTCGCCGCGCGCATCGGCGAGCTCCGATATCACCCTGTCGACCATCGCCCGCGCGTTAAAGTCAGGCGTCGCGGCGGACGGTTCGGCGCTGCTGGCCGCTCCAGTGGCCTGACGGACCGCGTCAAGCAGCGCCAACCAGAAGAGCTGGGCGTCTTGCTGGCCGCGTTGCACTGGCACCACGGCGAGCCGGTGCGGGTGACCCGGACGGCCCGCCCAGGCCCGGATGAGCGATGTCTTCCCGCTGCCGGCCGGAGCCGAGATGAGGGTCACCTTCCGGGCTGCTGCGCGATCCAGCGCGGTAAGAAGGTCACCCCGGTCGATCATCCGGAGGCTTGCTGGAGGCACCGTCACAGGCCCGCCCTGGTATCTACGCCCGACACCCTAGCGTCGGCGCCACACTCGCGGCACCTGCCCTCTCGATACCAGTCGAGCGGAGGCAGTGTCAACGGCGGTAGGTCATAGCCGTCTCACCTCATCCGGGTGATGTGGGTTCACCTGCAAACCCATGACCATGACGCCATGGACCCAGCGCTTGTGCTCATACCACCTGGCCTCCGATGCGGCGGCCGCGATGACCGGCCAGGTGCTGTGCGCCGACGGCGGTCTCATCATGAGGTAGCCAGCGGCTGAGCGCATCCAGCCCGATCCACCAGCCCCGGGATCGGCTCAGACCCACTTCTTGCGGAAACCACGTCACGAAAGGCGGACCACGATGACTATTTCGGACAGCACGGTTGCCATCATCGGCACCGGCAACATCGGCAGCATCCTCGCGACGAACTTCGCGGCAGGAGGTCAGGACTTCCTGCTGGCTAGCCGCGACCAGGAGGCCGCTCCGCAAGATCGCGTCCGGCCTCGGCGCCCACGCCGAAGCGGTGAGCGTGGACGAGGCGGTCGACCGGGCCGATGTCCTGGTGCTGGCTGTCTGGCTCGACGCCTTCGAGCAGCTCGTCGCCCAGTACGGTGGGCGGCTCGCCGGCAAGATAATCGTCGACCCCACCAACCCGGTCGGACCGGACGCCGACGGCAACTACCGCAAGGTCATTCCCGAGCAGGAGTCCTCGGGCCAGATCCTGGCCGGCCTGCTGCCGACCGGGGCGCGGCTGGTCAAGGCGTTCGGCACGCTGTCAGCGCCCACCCTGGCTGCGGTCGCACGGCAGGCTCCCGGAGCGCGCCGCGCTGTTCTACGCCGCGGACGACGACGGAGCAGGCGACCTGGTCGCGGACCTGATCCGCGTGAGCGGCTATGAGCCGGTCCACGTGGGCGGCCTGGACCAGTCCATCCGCATCGAGATGTTCGGCGACCTGCACGAATACGGTGCCCTGGGACGGGCCGTGACCAAATCAGAGGCACTGGCGGCGGTCTGACGTAAACAGCCCAACGTGGACGGGCATCCAGTTATCGGTCGTACTTGCCGCGCGAGGACTGGTATTAGTGTTACCTCGACCGGCTTGTATTCGAACTCGAGGGTGCCCGCCGGCACCGTCGCACTCCTGACCGATGGGGCCGCATCGATGTCGATGTTTGACTACGACGCCCGGCCGGTCACGCCGGGCGTCGTCCTCGTGGGCACGACGACCTCACGCGGCGGGTACGCCATCCGTGATTTCCTCAGCCGCAACGGCTACCCGTTCGAGTGGATCGACGTCGGCCAGCCCGAAGCGGTGCGGGCGGTCCTGGGGGTCGCCGAAGTGGAGCCGTCGGCGCTGCCGCTGTGCATCCTCCCGGACGGGTCGCGGCTGGTAGCTGCGACCGTGGAACAGGTCGCCGCCGGTCTGGGCATGGTAGCGGCCCCGGCGCGGCCGGAATACGACCTGGCGATCGTAGGGGCGGGACCGGCCGGGCTGGCCGCCGCGGTCAACGCGGCGTCTGAGGGTCTGCGCACCGTCGTCATCGAGATGGTGGCGCCGGGCGGCCAGGCCGGGACCACGTCGATGATCGAGAACTACCTCGGTTTCCCCGCCGGGATCAGCGGCAGTGAACTGGCGACCCGGGCGACGGTGCAGGCGCGCCGGTTCGGTGCCGAATTGCTGCTGGCCAGGCCTTTGGTCGGCGTCTCGGCCGACGGGCCTGGCTATATCGCCGGCCTGTCGGACGGCACGCTGATCCGCGGGCGGGCGGTGCTCCTGGCCAGCGGCGTCGAGTGGCGCCGCCTGGACGTGCCCGGGGTCGATGACCTGCTCGGCGCCGGGGTGTACTACGGCGCCGGGCCGAGCGAGGCGCTGGCCTGCACGGATTCCCAGGTCGTCGTGGTCGGCGGCGGCAACTCGGCGGGCCAGGCGGTCGTCCGGTTCTCCCGGTACGCCAAGCAGGTCACGTTGCTGGTCCGCGGCCGCGACCTCGGCGCGTCGATGTCGCAGTACCTCATCGACCAGGTGACGGCGATCCCGAACGTCCAGGTGCGGGTGCGCACGCAAGTAGTGGGCCTGGAGGCCGAGGACCGCCTGCGGGCCGTTATCGTGCGCTCCGGGGACAGCGCCGATCCCGCGCGGGTGCCAGCCGATGCCTTGTTTATTTGCATCGGCGGCGTGCCCCGCACCGACGGCGCCGCGGGGATCGGGCTGCTCACCAACGCGGCCGGGTACCTGGTGACCGGCAGCGATGCCGCCAGTGACCCGGGCACGAGCTGGCCTCTGCGCCGGGAGCCGCTGCCGCTGGAGACCAGCCGACCCGGAGTATTCGCCGCGGGGGACGTGCGCTGCGGGTCGGTCAAACGCTGCTCAGCTGCCATCGGCGAGGGATCAATGGCCGTGGCGCTCGTCCACCGCTGGCTGGCGGAGGTGGGCGGTGAGTGAGCAGCACGCGCTAGCAGACCCGGGTGCCACGGCGGCCTCGGAGTTCGCCGAGCTCGCCACCGGTGAGCAGATCGCCACGGCCGCAGCGGCACTGGAGCGCAACGGCATCCTGCCGCTGCTGGCCGCCACCGGTGCTGACGCGAGGATCCTGGTCGGCACCCTCCTCACGGCCGACGCCGAGGTCTATAACAACACCTCCCAGACGCTCGAAACCACCGGCATAGCCGACGACATCGAACGGTCCGGCCGCTACCAGCCGCTCCGGCTGCGGCTGTACCGGATGGACCGGGAAATGCAGCACCGCGAGATGCGCACCCTGGCCGCGTCGCCGGACTACGTCGTCGGCAGCGTGCACGCGCTGACCGAAGGCGGATCGCTGCTCATCGCGTCGGCCAGCGGCAGCCAGCTGGGCCCGCTCGCATCGGGCACGGGGCAGGTGATCCTGGTCATCGGGGCCCAGAAGATCGTCCGCGACGTCGCCACCGGGATGCGGCGTATCTACGAGTACTGCTACCCGCTCGAGGACGCCCGGGCCCGGCGAGCCTACGGAGTGCCCAGCGGGGTGAACAACATCCTCATCATCAACAAGGTGATGACGCCCGGCCGGGTCACCGCGATCATCGTCAACGAGCGCCTCGGCTTCTGATCACCGCGAGCCCACTGCGACGAACAGGGCGCAGCTGGCAGACTGGGGGCATGGCTGAGCCGCCGGTGAGCCAGGGCGGGAGCGGCCTGCCCGCGTGGCTGGAACCAGAGCTGGCCACGCTCACCGAGGACAGGTTCTCCGACGCGGCCTGGATCTTCGAGCGCAAGCTCGACGGTGAACGCTGCCTGGCGTTCGCCGACGGGCGGCGGGGTGCGGCTGATGACCCGCAACCAGCATGAGATCACTACCACCTTCCCGGAGATCGCCGACGCGCTGGCCGCCGAGGGCCGTGAGCCTTGCGTCGTCGACGGGGAGATCGTCGCGTTCGACGGGAGCCAGACCCGTTTCGAGCAGCTGCAGCAGCGGCTCGGTCAGGCCCGGCCCAGCGAGGCCCTGCTCGCCGCGGTCCCTGCCTACTTCTACCTGTTCGACGTGCTGTACGCCGGTAACCGGGACACCCGGCCACTGCCGCTGCTGGAACGCAAGCGGATCCTGCGCGGGCTGCTGTCCTTCGGCCACCCGCTGCGCTACACCGAGCACCGGGACACCGATGGGGAAGCGTACTACCACGAGGCGTGCCGCCTGGGCTGGGAAGGTCTCATCGCCAAACGGGCCGACTCGCCGTACCGCGCCGGACGGACCAAGGACTGGCTGAAGTTCAAGTGCATCACGGGCCAGGAGTTCGTCATCGGCGGCTTCACCGACCCGCAGCGCTCGCGCATCGGGTTCGGCGCGCTGCTGCTTGGCTACTACGACACCAGCGGCCGACTCGTGTACGCGGGCAAGGTGGGCACTGGCTTCGACAACCAGACGCTGCGCAGCCTGCATGACCGCCTGGCCGCCATCCAGCGGCCCACCCCCGCCTTCGCCGCCGGCAAACTGCCCCGCTCACGGGTGCACTGGGTCGAGCCGCGGCTCGTCGGCCAGGTCGCGTTCACCGAATGGACCGACGCCGGGGAGCTGCGCCACCCACGGTTCCAGGGGCTGCGGGACGACAAGGATCCTCGCGAGGTGGTCCGGGAGATCCCGGCCAGCGGGGAAGACCGGTCATGAGCGCCCGGCTGGCCTGGTGACGGCGCAATACCGGACGGGATGCGCCGGCCGTGTGGTGGGAGGCGAGGATGGCTGACGTCCGGCGGGGCGGGGCCGGGATCGGGGAACTCGCGCGGGAGCGCCTGGGCTTCGAGCGGCTCCGCCCCGGGCAGGCAGAGGCGGTCCAGGCGCTGGCCGGCGGCCGCGACGTGCTGGCGGTACTGCCGACCGGCGGCGGGAAATCGGCGATCTACGAACTGGCCGGGATGCTGCGGGACGGGCCGACGGTCATCGTGTCGCCGCTGATCGCGCTGCAGGACGATCAGCTGGCCCACCTGCGCGCGGCGGACCTGCAGGCCGTCGTGCTGAACTCCCAGCAGTCAGCCGGGGCGCATACCGACGCGCTGCTCGCCTCGTGCGACTCGGGCACGTTCGTGTTCCTCGCGCCCGAGCAGCTGGCCAACTCCAAGACCCGCGAGGCGCTACGACGCGCCCGGCCGGGCCTGTTCGTCGTGGACGAAGCGCACCTGATCAGCCAGTGGGGCCACGACTTCCGCCCGGACTACATGCGGCTGGGCGCGCAGGCCGAGGCGGCCGGCGCGCCGGTCCGCCTGGCGCTGACCGCGACCGCCGCGCCCCCGGTGCGGCAAGAGATCATCCGGCGGCTCGGCCTGGCCGATCCGGTCGTGGTCATCGGCGACTTCGACCGGCCGTCCATCCAGCTGTCGGTGCACCGGTCGCTCACCGAGTCAGACAAACAGCAGGAACTGGCCCAGGCGGCGAGCGAGTTGGCCGGACCGGGGATCGTCTACGCGGCCACGCACGCCAGCGCCCAGGCAGCCTACGACACGCTGTCCGGCACGGGCGAGCGGGTGACGCTCTACCACGCCGGGCTGTCCGCTCGCGTCCGGCGGGATGCGATGGAGGCGTTCCTGGGCGGTTCGGTCCGCATCATCGCGGCCACGATCGCCTTCGGCATGGGGATCGACAAGCCGGATGTGCGCTGGGTCGTGCATTTCGATCCGCCGCCGTCGCTGGACGCGTACTACCAGGAGTTCGGGCGCGCCGGCCGGGACGGCCAGGCCTCCCGCGCGCGGCTGCTCTACCGCTATGAGGACTTCGAGATGGCACGTCACCTGAGCATCCGCGGCGTCTCCAGTGAGGTGGTCGCGCCCGCTGCGGCGGCGCTCGCGGCGGGCCAGCCGATCGAGCCCGGTGCGCGGCAGCAGACAGCCGCGCTGGTCCGGCTGGCGGATCTCGGCGCGGTCTACTGGCCAGCCGACGGCGAGGTCCGCTGGACCGGGACGATGAGCGTTGTGCAGGCGCTGGCTGCGTCGGACACCCAGACGCAGCGCGAGGACGAGGTGGAGCGCACCCGGCTGGCGATGATGCGCCGCTACGCCGAGCACCCCGGATGCCGACGGTCGTTCCTCCTTACTTACTTCGGGCAGGATTACTCGGGCCCCTGCGGGAACTGCGACAACGACCTCGACCACCCGGAGGCACCGCCGGCCGGTGTCCCGTTCGCGGTCGGCACCCACGTGGTGAGCGAACGCTGGGGCGCAGGAACGGTGCAGCGCTACGACGGCGACCACGTCACCGTGCTGTTCGATGAGCACGGCTACCGCGAGATGCTCGTACCGCTCGTACTCGACCGCGGCCTCCTGCGCCCCGCAGCGGACACCTGACCCTCCTGCTCAGACCGGGGGAAGAGGATCTGCTGGCCAAGCGCCACGGACTTGGTACGCCTCGTCCGGGCCGGGCCAGGGTGGCATCGTCACGGCTACCGCGGCGAGCGGATCGTTGCTCGTGCACCGGAACTGGAAATGCGTACCCACCGGAATAGAAACACAGGTACCCGGCCCCAGTGGAACCGTCTCCGCCCGCCCGGACTGACATCGCCACATCTGACCCTGCCCGCGCAGGACGTACCAGATCTCATCGACGGACCGGTGAGCCACGGCCTGGGACACCCGGCCAGCGCCCAGCTCGAAGTGCGCCATCCCGCCGCCAGCGAGGTGCAGCAGGATTCGCACATCCGAGCGGTCCGGCGCGACGGCATCGGGAACATCAGGCAGTTGCCTGGTTTCAAAATCCCAGTCCACGGCGCCATCATCTCTGGGCGGGCACTTACGGCGCTAGCTGCTCCGGCGCGGGCGTGGCGGGCTCGGCGGCTTGCTGCGGGCCTGGCCGGCGCCCCAGTAGCGCCCAGCCGGAAACGGAGACGCCCAGCGCGACGAGGATGGCAAATCCAAGCACCGTGTTGGGTGCGCTGGCACCCTGGTCAAGCGCAATCCCCGCTCCGATCACGGGGACTGAGAGTCCTACGAAGACGGCGATAACGAGAGCCGACGTCATGGCGACGCGGTTTTCTGGCGCGGTCGCTTCGAGCACGACCCCGGTGGTGCCTTTGTAAATCGCACCCGCGCCCGCGCCGATCAGCGCACCCCCGATCAGGAACAGCGCCAGGCTCGGCGTGGACAGACGAACAGCGACGACGATCAGCACCAGACCCGCGATCATGGATACCGTGCCGAGGGCAAGCACGCGCGACGCCGGAAGCCTGTTCGTTGTCAGCTGGGCCGCCACGCCCGCCGTGAACACCAGGAACAATGCCGCCCCGGACAGTGCATGTGAGGTCTGGTGCAGCGTGGTGGCCAGGATGAGTCCGGACAGCCCCGCGAACAGGCCCGACGCGGCGAAGGAGGCGATAGTCGCGCCTGCTGCCGGAACCGGGAGCCTGACCCGGCGGGCCGGACCAGCTGGCCTGTTCTGCGCTGCTGCGCGCGGAGCGGGCGTACCCGTCTCGGGTGCGGCCGCCACACCGATGAGAGCCGCCACCCCGAGCACGACCATGACGAGATAGGGCAGGGTCAGCGGCTGGGTCGCCCACTGCGCGAGGCAGCCGGCGACCAGCGGGCCGATGCCGAGTGCGCCTACGTTCACCGCGGTGCCGATGTTCCGGGCGCCGACCGGAGACGCGCCGGGATCCGCGCGCAGCCGCAGCTCGATCAGGTACGGGATCGCGACGCCAGCGGCCAGTCCGATCGCCACCCCGGTGAGCAGGCGCCCGATCAGCAGCCCGGGCAGATCCTTCCACACCGCGAGCAGCCCGGCCGCCACCATCATCGTCGCCACGCCGCCGAGCATCGCGCCCCGGCGCCCGAAGCGCTCGGCGATCGAGCGCTCCGCCAGGAGCGTGATAATCGTGCCGGCCGCGAAGATCGCGAAGACCACCGTGATCGTGAACGCCGACAGGTGATCTCGTGTCCGGTACAAGCCGTACAGCGGGCTGGGCAGCGTTGCGAACATCATGACGACCAGGAACGCGAACGCCACGGCCCAGAAGCCGAGAGCCGGTCGTTGCCTGGGCATCGGTCTCACCACCTTTAGCAAAGTCGTTCGGGGCATGTTCAGATTCGCCATGCGGCAGGTGACCGGGCATCACCAGATTCCGGCGATCTGACCGGCGATCACGTGAGTCCCGCAGCCGAGACGCTGCGGTCAGCTCTCCTCGATCGCGCGGGCGACGCGCTCGCGGGTCAGGGGCAGGTCGCGGACGCGGACCCCAACCGCGTCGGCGATCGCGTTGCCGATCGCGCCGGCGACCGGCCCCTGCGCCAATTCGCCCGCGCCGGTCTCGGCCTCGCCGGGCGCGTCGATGATCCGGACCATGACCTCGGGAACCTCGGTGAACCGGAGGATCGGGTAGCTGTCCCAGCTCGCCGACGTGATCTGGTCCCGGTCGAACCGGACCTGCTCGCGCAGCGTCCAGCTCGCGCTCTGCACGGCGCCGCCTTCGGCCTGGTTGATCACCCCGTCCGGGTTGATGACCCGGCCCACGTCCACCGCGAGCCACAGCCGACGCAGCCGGATATCCGTGTCGGCCTCCACCTCGGCGACGGCGGCGCAATACCCCGCGTTTCCCTTGTAACGGGCCACCGCCGCCCCGTAGCCGGTGCCCTCGCGGCGAGCCCGGGTGTCCCATCCGGCCATCTGCGCGGCCTCGGTCAGGACCCGCCGGGCCCGCGGGTCGGTGAGATGGGCCAACCGGAAGGCCACTGGGTCGGCACCGGCCGCGGCGGCCAGCTCGTCCATGAAGGACTCGATCGCGAACACGTTCAGGTGCGCGCCGAGCGACCGCAGCGAGGAGGTCCGGATAGGCATGTCCAGCAGCCGGTGCCGGGTGACCTGCACGGCGGGGATGTCGTAGCCGGGCACCGCGTTGCGCGTAGAGCCCATCCAGCCGGCCGGCGGGCCGTCGGGCGCCGGCGGCATCGGGACGCCCCCGGCCAGGTGGGTCAGGGCCAGCAGGCGCGGCTGGCCGCCGCTGCCGGGACGGCCGATGAAGCCGTTACTCCACACGTCCTGCCGCCAGGTCACGATCCGGCCCCTGGCGTCGAGACCGGCGGAGAGCCGCGCGAGCATGGCCGACCCCAGCGGCGCCCAGCACATCTCGTCCTCGCGGGTCCACAGCACCCGGACCGCCCGGCCCGGGACAGCCCGCGCCAGGAGCACCGCGTCCAGGGCCACGTCGTCCGCGCCGTTCTGGCCGTAGACCCCCGCACCCTCCGCGTAATGCACCGTCACCTGCCCGGCGTCCAGCCCCAATCCGGCGGCGATCGCCGCGCGCAGCGCGAAGATACCCTGGCTGTGACTCCACACGGTGACCGACTCGCCGTCCCAGCGGGCGATCGCGCAGCTCGGCGCCATCGACGCGTGGGCCAGGAACGGCCGGGTGAACTCGGCGGCCAGAGTGCGGATAGCCAGGCCAGCGGCCTCCCCGTCTGGCTGGTCCACCACCGTCTCCTCTTCCGACGGCGCCGCCAGCAGGAACCCCCGTACGTCGCGCGGATCGGGCAGCGACGGAGACGTCCGCCAGCGCGCCGCGCGGGCGACCCGCCGGGCGGCCCGCAGCGCCGCCCGGTCGGCCGGAGCCACTACCCCGAGGAACGAGCCGTCCCGTACTAGCACCACGTCGCGGCCCAGATCCAGGTCAGCGAGCCCGGTCAGGTCGGCGGCCCGAGCGGGCGGCCGCACCACCCGGCCGTAGGCCATGCCCGGCAGGACCAGATCGTGCAGGAACCGCGGGCGCCCGGTCACCTTGTCCGGGATATCCAGCCGCGGGGCGCTGCGTCCGGCCACGGACCAATCAACCGGCGGCCGGGACGGCACCGGCACGTCGGCGGGCCGGTCCAGCGTTCCCGGCTGCGCCAGCGTCCAGTAGCTCAGGGCGGTCGGGCCGTCCGGGGTCCGGATCTGCCCGTCGGCCACGGCCAGCGCCGACTGGCTGACCCCGAGCTTGGCCGCGGCGGCGTCAAGGAGCAGGTCACGGGCCTGCGCGCAGGCCTGCCGCAGCGCCGAACCGGAATCCTGGACCGACAAGCTGCCCGACGTCACGCCCTCGTCCGGGCTGGTGCTGGTGGACACCGGGGCCACCCGCACCCGGGCCAGGGCGACCTGGAGTTCCTCCGCGGCCACCTGCGCCAGCGCGGTCCAGATGCCCTGGCCGTACTCCACCTTCCCGGTCCGGATCGTGACCTCCCCGTCCCGGCTGAAATCAAGCCACCGGGCCAGCAGCGGATTGGCCGCCAGGTCTTTCGGGAGCGGCGGAACACCCGGCTGCACCGCACGCGGGGCCGCAACGGGTGCGGGTGAACCGGACGCCGCCGCGGGCACCGGGCTCCCCTCGGCCGGGGTACCGCTAACGGGTGCCTCCGGCGTGGCCCGGCTGGCAGGGAGTTGCCCGGCCGCCTTCAGCACCGCGCGGATGATGCGGCCGTGCGCCCCGCAGCGGCACAGGTTGCCGTCGAGAGCCTCCCGGATCTCCTGCTCGGTCGGGGCGGGACGGTGGCATAGCAGGCCGGCCGCGGCTATCACCATCCCAGAGGTGCAGTAGCCGCACTGGGCGGCCTGCTCGTCGATGAACGCTTGCTGGACCGGGTGAAGCCGGCCGTCGTCACCCGGCAGCCCCTCCACGGTGGTGACCGGTCCGGCCACGGCCGACACCGGCAGGTCGCAGGACGAGCGGGCCCGGCCCTCGATGAGCACCGAGCACGCTCCGCACAGCCCCATCCCGCAGCCGAACTTCGGCCCGGCCAGGCCCAGGTCATGCCGGAGCACGTCGAGCAACGGCGTGTCCGGCTGGCAGGTCACGCTGCACTCGGTGCCGTTCACGCTCAGCCGGAACTCGGTCTCCCGCACGGTTTCCCCGACGGCGTTGCGCGCGTCAATCATGCTGGTACGAGTGTCCCACGAGGTCCTCGTCCTCGGGGCGCTACGGCGGGCCAAGGTGCTCGGCCAGCCATGGACCGGTCACGCTGCCCGGGTCACGCGCGACCTGTTCCGGCGTCCCCTCGGCCACGATATGCCCGCCGTCCGGGCCGCCGCCCGGGCCCATGTCGATGAGGTGGTCGGCGGCGGCGAGCAGGTCCAGGTCGTGGTCGATGACGATGATCGTGGCCCCGGCCGCCAGCAGCCGGTCGAACACGCCGGCCAGGGTGGCCACGTCGAGCGGGTGCAGCCCGGTGGACGGCTCGTCGAAGACGTACAGCACGCCGCGCTGGCTGCTGCGCAGCCGGGAGGCGATCCGCAGCCGCTGCGACTCACCGCCGGACAAGGACGGCGTGGGTTCGCCGAGCCGCAGGTAGCCCAGGCCGACCTCGCTGACGGGCCGCAGCGCCGCGGTGACCGGGCTCCGGTCGGCGAAGTGCTCCAGGGCGTCGTCCACGCTCAGGCCGAGCACGTCGGCGATGGTCAGGCCGTCGACCCGGACGGCCAGGGTGGCGTCGTTGAAGCGCGCGCCGTGGCAGGTCGGGCAGTCCACAGTGATGTCGGGCAGGTACTGGACGTCGAGGTCGATGTGGCCGAGGCCGAGGCAGGTCGGGCACTGGCCCTCGCGGGTGTTGAACGAGAAGTGCCCGGGCTTCCAGCGCTTGCGCCGGGCGTACGCGGACTCGGCGAACACCCGGCGGATCTGGTCGAACGCGCCGGAGTAGGTCGCGGGAGTCGACCGCGCGTTCTGGCCGATCGGCGAGGCGTCAACCTGGACGACCTGGCGGATGCCGCCCAGGTCCAGCCGAC
The DNA here is from genome assembly GCA_963795795.1 of uncultured Actinomycetes bacterium. Taxonomy (GTDB): domain Bacteria; phylum Actinomycetota; class Actinomycetes; order Streptosporangiales; family Streptosporangiaceae; genus Palsa-504. The sequence goes on from CAWCJS010000034.1 coordinate 542,557, forward strand.
GGACGTGCCCGGGCAGCGGCGACCCGCTCAGCAGCGCCCGCGCACCCGGGATGAGGCTGTCGAGGACGAGGGCGGTCTTCCCGGCCCCGGACGGCCCGGCCAGCGCGGTCAGCCGGCCCACCGGGAAGGCGGCGGTGAGGTCGCGCAGGTTGTACAGGTCGCCGATCTCGATAGTGATCTGCCCGTCAGGATCCGAGCGCGAGGGGCGGTCACGCGGCACGGCGGTGGCGCCGGCCAGGAACGGGCCGATGATCGAGCGCGGGTCGGTCTCCAGCTGGGCGGGGGTGCCCTGGGCGATTACCGTGCCGCCCTTGGCCCCGGCCGCGGGGCCGAGCTCGATGACCCAATCGGCGCTGCGGATGATCTCCCGTTCATGCTCCACCACGACCACGGAATTGCCGTTCCCGGCCAGGGCGGTGATCGTCTTGCGCAGCCCGGCGACGTTGCTCGGGTGCAGCCCGACCGAGGGCTCGTCCAATACGTACAGCATGCCCGTGGTGCTGGCGCGCACCGTCGAGGTGAGCTCGATCCGCTGCCGCTCGCCCGTCGACAGCGAGGCGCCGGCCCGGTCGAGGGTCAGGTAGCTGAGCCCGACATCAAGGACCGGCGTGAGCCTGCCGCTCAGCTCGGCCAGCAGGCCGGTGGTCAGCCGGCTGAGCTCGCCGGGCAGCCCGGCGGGCAGGCCGGCCGCGAAGCCGGGCAGCTCGCCGAGGCTGATCGCGCTGATCTCGGCGAGGTTGCGGCCGCCGAGCTGCGAGGTCAGCGCCTCGGGTCGCAGCCGGGTGCCGTGGCACACCGAGCACACGCGGGTGACGAGGAAGCGCTGCACCAGGTGGCGGGTGCGCTCGTTGTTACTGCGGAGCGACCGTTCGACGGCGGCGACGGCGTTGTCGTAGTTGACGGACAGCTGCACGCTCCGCCCGTTCCGGCCCGAGTGCAGCGTGACCTGCTGGCGGACTGGCTCACCGTGCAGCACGATGTCGCGCTCATGATCGGTCAGCTCCCGGTAAGGGACGTCGAGCCGGACCCCGAGCTCACCCGCGGCGTACATCGACAGCCGTCGCCCGCCGGAGTTCCACGGCAGCACCGCGCCCTCGGCGATCGTCTGGTCCGGATCGGGCACCAGGGTGCTGACGTCGACCTCGGACCGGACGCCCAGGCCCTGGCAGGCCGGGCACGCGCCGTAGGAGTTGAAGGCGAAGGATTCGGCGCTGGGGTGCACGAAATGCGCCCCGCACACCGGGCAGACGATCTCCTCGGTGAGAGTGGCGATCGACGGCTCGACGCGGTGGCCGTTCGGGCACAGGTGCGAGCCCAGCCGGGACATCATCAGGCGCAGCACGTTGAGCACCTCGGACATGGTGCCGACCGTGCTGCGCGGCCCCGGTACCGGCGGGCGCTGCCGCAGCGCCAGCGCGGGCGGCAGGTGGTCGATCCGGTCCACGTCCGGCCGCTGGGCCTGGGTCAGGCGCCGGCGGCTGTAGGTGCTCAGGCTCTCCAGGAACCGGTGCAGGCCCTCGGCGTACAGGGTGCCCATGGCCAGCGACGTCTTGCCCGATCCGGATACGCCGACCACGGCGACCGTCCGCCAGAGCGGCACGTCGACGTCGACGTCGCGCAGGTTGTTGTGCCGGGCCCCGCGGACGGCGATGACCGTAGGCAGGGTTTCCGGCACGGCAATATCACCAGCAGCCATACCAGGCAACCTACGGCCATCCGCCGGCGGCTGCGGTCAGGGGTGCACCGGTCCGCTAGGCCCGCTGTCCAGGCGCAGCGACTGCATGATGGCGAACGACGTGGTGTAGGTGAAGATCTCGATGTCCGCCGCGGCCAGCACGCCGGTGTACTTCGCGACGACGGGCGCGGCCGTGCGCTCGGTGACGGCGTCGAGGTGGCCCTTGACCCCGGCCCAGAAGTTCGGCCAGGCTGCGGTGTAGAAGGGCACCGGGTCGACCGAGGCCAACGCCTCTCGCGCGCTCGCTTCGATGTCGGCGATGTACTGCTGGTGCACCGCGACGTCATCGCGGGTGGCGAGCCGGCCGAGGTGCCCGCAGATGAAGTGGGTCCACGGGTAGTCCAGCGCGATGGCCGGGGCGGCCATGTACCCGGGCACGTCCTCGGACAGGTTGGTGTTGTAGATCGGCACCCAGCCGGCGTTGACCACGTCGATGAACATCAGCGTGTCGTGGCCGGGGAAATGGATGTAGATGTTGTCCGGCGAGTGGTTCGGGCCGTGCCAGGCCAGCTCGACGCGCTCGCCCCCGACCTCGAGGGTGTAGTGGTCGGCGAAGGTGATGTCGGGCGCGGGCCGGGCCGGGTTGCCGTCACGCAGCAGCAGGCGCTTGGTCTCCTCGTGCCCGATGCGGACCACGTCCCCGCCGAATATCGAGGACGCACCGCTATGGTCGTCGTGGTGGTGGGAGTAGACCAGGTGCGTCACCTTGTTGCTCACGCCCTCGGCGGCCGCGACCTCGTCCACCGCTCGCTGCAGGTTGTGGCCGATGCTCGGGGGCGCGTCGAACATCACGACGCCGTCCGGTGTGGCCAGGAACGCAGCCTGGTAGACGCTGTCGGTGACGTAGTAGAGGTTCCGCTCCACGCGCCCGACGTAATACCCCTGGTCATTGACGGCCGGGCCGAGCGCTGAGGGCGGGATCGGCGCGTATTCGGGCTGGTCTGGTGATGTCACGGTAACTCCCTTAGATCTCGGGCACGGGCCAGAGCGGCCGTGCGAGCCTTGGCCACGGATCCAGGCTGGCCGTCAGGCAGGTGAGACGACCTCACTGGATCCTGGTGATTCACGCGTAGCTTGCTTATGCGCCGTAGGCCGGCAGGATCGCTCCGCTGACCGGTGCTGCGGCATCGCTGACGAGGAACGCGATCACGGCGGCGATCGCCTCCGGTGCGGTCGCGTGCGCCATCGTCTCCGCCGGGAAGATGGCCCGGTTGGTCGGGGTGTCGAGCAGCTGCGGCGCGACCGCGTTCACCCGGATCCCTTGCGGGCGGAGCTCGAGGTCGAGGATGCGGGTCAGGTGGACGAGAGCGGCCTTGCTCAAGCCGTACGCCGTCATTCCGCCGGTCGGCTCGAGCCCCGGGCGGGAGGTTACGTGCACGATGGCACCCGAGCCCTGCCGCTGCATGTGCCGCGCGGCCGCCTGGCTCAGCCACAGCGCGGGTCCCAGGTTGACGTCGAACATGAGCCGCAGCGTCTCGGGAGTCGTGGTGAGCGCGTCTCCCAGACCGAACGCGCCGATGGTGTTCACCAGCACGCCCGGGGGTCCGATCTGGTCGGCGATCCGGTCGACCAGGGGCGCCGCCACGGCCGGGTCGGTGGCGTCGGCCACCTCGCGGTGAATGTCGTCGGGCAGTTCAGCCAGCCCAGGCTCGTTCCGGTCGACCCCCACCACGGTGAGGCCCCTAGCGGCGAGGGCCACCGCCGTCGCCCGACCCAGCGGACCGCCCGCGCCGACCACGATCGCTATTTGAGAGCTCATGGCCCCACGCTGGCCGCGCGTCAGGTGACAGGTCTTCACCGGATCCTGGTGATTCGCGCGCCGTTGACAGTGCGCGGGCTGGCCTGGTAGCGAGAGGACTATGTGCTCGGCGGTAGGGCGTCGGTCAGGAGTAGATACCAAGGCAGGCCTGTGACGGTGGCTCAGACAACCCCCGGGCTGATCAACAGGGGTGATCTTCTCGCCGCCCTGGATCGCGCGGCGGCGGGGAAGGTGACGATCATCTCGGCTCCGGCCGGCAGCGGGAAGACGTCGCTGCTGCGCGCCTGGGCCGACCGTCAGGGGGAGCAACATCGGCTCGCCGTCGTGCAGGTGCAACGCGATCAGCAAGACGCCCAGCAGTTCTGCCTGGCCCTGCTCGGAGCGGTTCGCCGGGCCACCGGGGCCTTCAGCGGCGCGGAACCGCAGCCGGCGACGCCCGAGTTCAACGCTCACGCGATGGCCGACAAGGTGCTCTCGGAGCTCGCCGAGGCTCCCGGTGACATCACCTTGGTCATTGATGATCTCCATGAGCTGACCTCGCCGGACGCGCTCGGTCAGCTCACGCGGTTGCTGACCAACCTTCCGCCGCATGCTCACGCGGTGCTGACTTCGCGTCGCGATGTCCCCCGCCTGCGGCTGCATCACCTGCGCCTGGCCGGCGAACTAACCGAGATCCGCGCGGCGGACCTGCGCTTCTCCGAACGCGAGACGTGCGAGCTGCTGGAGGCCTCGGGGGTGCCGTTGTCCGGGGCCGGGGTGGCGCTGCTGCACCAGCGGACCGAGGGGTGGGCCGCGGGCCTGCGGCTGGCGGCGATCTCGCTGGCGGGCCACCCGGACCCCGAGCGGTTCGTCGCGGAGTTTTCCGGAAGTGACCGGACGGTCGCGGAGTACCTGGTCGATGAGATGCTGGACCGCCAGCCGGCCGACATCCAGGACCTGCTGCTGCGCACCTGCCTGCTCGACCGGGTGAACGGGGAACTGGCGGACCTGCTGACCGGCCGCCCCGGCTCGGAACGGATCCTGCTGGAACTCGAGGACGCGAACGCGTTCGTCGTATCCCTGGACCCCGAGCGGACCTGGTTCCGCTACCACCACCTGTTCGCTGATCTGCTGCGGCTGGAGCTGCGCCGCCGGATGCCTGAGGAAATGCCGGCGCTGCACCGGCGGGCCGCCGGGTGGTTCACCCAGCACGGCCAGGTCGTTGACGCGATACGCCACACCCAGGCGGCGGGCGACTGGCCAGGCGCGGCCCGGCTGCTCGCCGACCATACGTTCAGCCTGACCCTCGACGGGCAGGCGCAGACCATGCAGGCGCTGGTGCGGGCGTTCCCACCCGGCGCGGATCACCCCGAGCTGGCCCTGGTGCGCGCCGCGGGTGACCTGGTCCAGGGACGCCTCGACGAGGCGGCAGCCTACCTGGCCGTGGCCGAGGCGCACGTCGAGGCGGCGCCGCCGGATCGCCAGCGCCGCCTGCGGGTGGCCGTCGCGGCGCTGAAGCTGTCGCTGGCCAGGAGGCGCGGTCACCTGGCCGGCGTTCTGGACCAGGTCAGGTTCCTCGACTCCCCGGTCACCGGGCAGTCCGATGAGGACATCGCCCTGGGCAGCGACCTGCGGGCCGTCGCGCTGATGAACCTGGGGGCGGCCGAGGCGTGGTCGCTGGGGCTCCGCGACGCCGAACGTCACTTGCAGGAGGGCGCTGACCTGGCCCGGGAAATCGGCCGGCCCTACCTGGAGGTCGGCTGCCTGGCCCAGCTCGGGTTCGCGTCGAAGATCGACCCGTTCGCCACCACCCAGCGGCGCTGCCGCGAGGCGATCGCCCTCGCTGAGCGGTACGGTTGGGGCGCTGAGCCCGTGATCGCGCCCGCGCTGGTCACGCTGGCCGGCACGATGGTCTGGACGGGTGAATTTGACGAGGCCGAGCGGTGGCTGCAGCGCACCGCGCAGGCCCTGCAAACAGACACCGGGCCCGAGATCCGGCTACTGATGCACCACACGACCGGGATCCTGCACGCCTGCCGCGGCCGCCACGATGAGGCGCTCGAGGAGTTCAGCGCGGCCGACCGCCTCCGATCGCAGCTGGAAGGCTCGCACGCGATAGCGAATCAGGTGACCGGCTGGCTGCTGGCCAGCCAAGCCCGCGCCGGGATGCCCGGCGAGGCCCTCGCCGCTCTGGCGGCGCTTGGTGACGAGAGGGCCAGCTCAGGGGAAATCCGCAATGCCCGCGCGGTGATCTGCCTCGCCGAAGGCGAACCGGCCGGAGCCCTCGGCGCGGTCCGAGAGGTCCTGGACGGTACCGCACCGGTCATCGGTTACGTCACCCTCGTTGAGGCTCACCTGCTAGCCGGGCTGGCCCACCGCGAGCTCGGTGACCAGCGCGCAGCGAGCCAGGCCGTCGAAGCCGCCCTCGGCCTCGCCGAGCAGGACCGGCTGGTCCTGCCGTTCGCGATAACGGGCTCACGGGAGCTGCTTGAGACCCTGCCCCGGCACGAGACAGCGCACGCCGCGCTGCTCGCCGACCTCCTTGACGTGCTGCGCGGCTCATCCCGGCCGGTCAAGGACGGGTCCTCATCGCCGCCGGCGGAGGAGCTCAGCCCGGGCGAGCTGCGGGTGCTGCGGTTCCTCCCGACGAACCTGTCCCGGCCGGAGATCGCCGGCGAACTGTCGGTCTCGGTGAACACGGTCAACACTCACGTGCGCAGTATCTACGCCAAGCTCCAGGTCCGGGATCGGTCCTCGGCCGTGCAGCGCGCCCGAGAGCTACGGCTGCTCTCGGCCGGCCTTCACGCGTTAGCGTCACCACGGCGGTCACCTGATCCTGGTGATGCGGGATCACCTGCCCGCCTTCGACCATGGCGTAATGGACCCGGCACCTGCCCTGTACACGATCCGGATCAGGGGCCACCTGGGCGCGACGCTGCTGTCGGCGTTCCCGGCGCTGGCGTCGCGCGAGCACGGCGCTTGTACGGTGCTCACCGGCCTGCTGGATCGGTCGGCGCTCTACGGCGTGCTGGCCGAGATCGAGGCGCTCGGCCTGGATCTGCTCGAGGTCAACCAGGTCAGGCCGGACCGCGAATCACCAGAATCTGGTGACCGCCGCTCACCGTAATGGCCGCTAGCTTCGGGACACCCGGTCCCTGCTACGAGAAGGTGCGGCTCCCAATGACCAGTGCCCCGGTACGCGACCCGCTCGCCGACCATCTCCTCACGCCCGAGAACGCGGCGTTCCTCATCATCGACTACCAGCCCTCCCAGCTGGCCGGGATCCACTCGATGGATCGCGCGCTCCTGGTCAAGAACGCCGTCTCGACCGTCAGGACGATCAAGACCTTCGCCGTCCCGGTCGTGCACTCGACTATCAACGTCGCCACCGGCCGGGGAAAGCCGACCCTCCCCGAACTCGCCAGCCTGCTGGAAGACGACAAGCCGCTCGACCGGACCTCGACCAACGCCTGGGAGGACATCGAATTCGTTCAGGCCGTCCACGCCACCGGCCGCCGCAAGCTCATCATCTGCGCGCTATGGACCGAAATCTGCATGGCCTTTGCCGCCCTGGATGCGCTGCGCGAAGGATACGAGGTCTATCCCGTCGTCGACGCCATCGGCGGCACCTCGCCCGAAGCGCACCGCGCGGGCCTTGACCGCGTGATCCAGGCCGGCGGGCAGCCGATCAGCTGGATCTCGCTCGCCGTCGAACTGCAGCGCGACTGGGCCCGCCAGGACACGGTCGCAGCGGTCATCGAGATCGCCCTCACCGACCGCCTCTTGAAGGAGGAGTAGCGCTCCCGTGGCCGCCGCGCCCGCGCCTCGGGCACCGGAGCGCTTGAACCACATCACGAAAGGTGGACCAGCATGACCACATGGCCGTTCAAGACAGCGGGATCAGTGTTCCCATTCAGGTCTCCGAAGACTTCGATAAGCCGGACTATTCCCTGACCGACTACGCCGGGAAGTGGACCACCCCGTACGGCTTGGGGGAGATGGCGGTAAACGACACCTGCAATTTCAGCCGGCGGACGCCTGCGCATGCGCCGGTGCCGTTCCACGACCGCTGACGATCCCGGGGAGCACCCGACCCGAGAGCCCGTCCGGGATCATGACTGCGCTCGCCGCGGCGCTAGGCGGCGGTCATGGGGTCAGCGCGGCCAGCAGGGTGGGCGGGTCGTAGCCGCCGCGGTACACGACCCCGTCGATGAACAGCGTGGGAGTGCCCAGCACCTGACCGGAGGCCAGGCCACTGGCGACGTCGCGACGGATCCGCTCCAGCACGGCCGTGCTGGCCCGGTCGGTGTCGAACCGCTCCACGACAAGACCCATCTGGGCGGCGTACCGCACCAGGTCGCTGTCGGCGAGCTCCTTCTGCCGCCGAAACAGCAGCTCGTGCATGTCCCAGAACCTGCCCTGCCGGGCGGCGGCCTCTGCCGCGGCGGCCGCGGCCATGGCGTGGGGGTGGATCTGGGTCAGCGGGAAGTGCCGGAACGCGAACCGCACGTTCCGGCCGAGCTGCTGTTCGACCTGCTGGATGGCGCGGAACGCCTGCCGCGAGTAGGGGCACTCGTAGTCGCCGTATTCGATGATCAGGCGGCCGGCCCGCGAGCCGCGGACGTGATCGATCGCCTCATCTAGGGGCGCCAACGCCGGCTGGCGCTCGTCTTGCGTCGCGTTCAGGGTCATGGGTCGGCTCCTGGTGGACCTCAGGAATCGCCGGCTAACCGGCTGGATCAAAGCTACCCACGACCAGGGTGAGCGGCCGTCACCTGCTTCTGGTGATTCGCGAGCCAACCAGCGCGGCGGTTCAGGTGGTGGCGTAGATGGCGGCCAGGTCCTCGTCGGCGTGCCCGCTGGCGGCGGCGTACCGCCAGCGGGGCAGCAGGGCGGAGGTAAGGGTGAGCTCGGCGCCGCTGGCCTGGGCCGCCTGGGCCGCGAGGTCGGCGTCCTTGAGCGCGTGCTTGAGCGCGAACGCCGGGGCGAAGTCGCCGGCCAGCATGGCACGGGCCTTCTGCACCGCGTACGGCGATCCGAGCGGGGTCTCCTCCAGCAGGTCGACGATCCCGGCGGGGTCCAGGCCGAGCTGGCGGGCGAAGGCCAGGGTTTCCGCGGTGGTTTCGGCCAGGTCGGCGAGCCAGTTGTTGAGCACCAGCTTGGCCCGCGTCCCGTTACCGGCCGGGCCCAGCCAGGCGGTGGCCCGGCCGAGCGCGGCGAACACAGGGGCCACGGTCTCCCGCAGCCACGACGGGCCGCTGGCCAGGATGGTCAACTCACCGGCCCGGGCCGGGCCTTGGCTCCCGGAGACGGGGGCGTCGAAGAAACTCACCCCGTGCCGGGCGGCGGTGTTGGCGAAGCGTTCGGTCCAGTCCAGCCCGACGGTGGCCATCTGCACCCAGATCAGGCCGGGGCCCGCGGCCAGCAGCCCGTCCGGTCCCGTCCACACCTGCTCGGTGGCGGGCCCGTCGGCCAGCATCGTGATGAGGATCCCGGCCCCCTTGACGGCTTCCGCCGGGCTGGCCGCCACGGTCGCGCCGTCCTTGACGAGGGCGGCGGCGTGAGCGGGGGTGCGGTCCCACGCCCGCACCCGGAAGCCGGCGCGGGCCAGGTTGGCGGCCATCGGGCCGCCCATCCGCCCGGTGCCCAGGAACGCGATGACCGGTGTGGCGGCCGGTTGGCCCTGGTCGGGGCGGGGTGGGGTGATCTGCTGTGCGGCGATGTCGGTCATGGTCACGCCATTCCTTTCGGGGTGGGGCCGCCGACCGGAACGTCGGCAGCCACTTGGCTTCACACGCCACACAGCCTCGCCCTGGCCAGGGTGAGCGGGCGTCACACGGCCGGGTGAATCTTCAGCGGGAGCTCGGACCTGATCAGGGCCTGCGCGGCGGAGGGGCGAGCAGGCCGAGGGCGCGGGCCTGCTCGACGGCCTCGTGTCGGCGGTGCGCGCCGAGCTTGTCGTACAGGTGCCGCATGTGGGTCTTGACGGTGTTCACCGACAGGTAGAGCTGGTCGGCAATCTCGGGTGCGGAGAGCTTGGTGGGCAGGTACCGCAGCACGCGTATCTCCCCCTGGCTGAGCGGTTCGCGCAGGCCCTGCCCCCGGCCCGCCTCCGGTCCGGACGGTGCGGCGGGCTCCCGGCCGGCCAGCAGGTTCAGGACGGCGGAGATCAGGGTGCCGTGCGCGGTGCCCGTCCGGCGGTGGCGGTCGAGCAGCCCAGGCGCGGGGTCGAGGAGGAACGGGAAGAGCAGACCTTCCGGCTTGGCGAGCTGAAGCGCGCGCTCCAGGGCGCGCCGCGCGGCGCCCGTATCACCGAGCGCGTCGCGGGCGGTCGCCTCCAGCAGCCACGCCTGAACGTCCCAGAGATGGGCGTTCGGCAGGGGCACGGAGCCGTCGATTACCGGGGCGAGCGCGATCGTCGCGGCCTCCGGATCGTCCTGGGCGATCCGGAGCACCGCCACGGCGTTGCGCATCTGACCGCTGTCGCGCTCCGGCTCGCTCATCTCGGCGATCACCTGCTCGACGCGCAGGGTCTGGCCCAGCCGCACGAGCGTTTGCAGCTCGTGCGATCGCAGCCGCCTGGCCAGCGCGTGCTCGGTAACCAGCAGCCCGGCCAGGCGCTCGGCCGCCCGGAACGCGGCCAGCGCGGCCTCGGGACGGCCGGTCACCGCCGCCAGCAGCCCGCGAGCGTACCGCAGCCGCATCGCGGCCGCCGGCTCAGCCTCGTCGGCCACGGTGCGCTCGGCCTGCTCGAGCGACTGCTCCCCCTCCTCGAGCCGTCCCATGGCGATCATCGCCATGCCGAGCGCTATGTGAGCGACCCCGGCGACCGGCTCCTGCGCCCAGCCGTGCCGTCCGGCCAGCTCGATCGCCTCCCTGCTCCGCTGCGCCCCCAGCGGGAAGGACCGCCAGCTCAGCAGCTGCGCCCAGTGGACCAGGCCGGTGACCTCCAGGTAGGGCCGCCCGATCCGGCGCGCGAGGGCGACGCCCTGCTCTAGGTGGCGGTCGGCCTCGTCGAAGCCGGCCGTCCACAGCTCGGCGATGCCGAGGTTGATCAGCGCCAGCGCCCGCAGGTCGTCGCCCACCCCGAACCGGGCCGGGTCGGCCTCCCCGACCGGGGCCAGCAGCTGCTGCGCCTGTTCGGCGACGGCCGGAAGGTCGCCGCGGTGACGGGAGAACTGCAAGCGCACGACGGATAGGGCCACCTGCGAGCGCGCGCGCCGGTCCGCCGGCACCGATTCCAGTCCCCGGATGGCCAGGGTCAGGTACCGTTCGGCTTCCGCGACCGATCCCCGGGCCAGCTCGTGCCCGGCCATCCGCGCGGCCAGCTCCGTATCCCCGGCGATCACGCCGGCCGGGGAACCGGGCCAGGAGCTCGTGCGCGGTGGCGCCCAGGCCGTTGAGCCCGAGGCCGACCCAGTGATCCGCCAGCACGCGGGCAGCCAGGGCCCAGTCCTCCGCCGCCTGCGCGTGGCGGACCGCCTCGACCGGGTACCCGTGCCGCGCGTACCACCCGGCGGCCGCGGTGTGCAGCGCAGGCAGGTCGGCCGGCGCGCTGCCCCGCAGTTCCAGCTGCAGGAGGTCGGCGAACAGCTGGTGGTAGCGGAACCAGGACCGCCCGGCGTCCAGCGCGAACACGAACGCGCCAGCCTGCGCGAGCTCCTGCAGGACCCGCTCCCCGCCCGAGCCCCCGGTCAGCAGGTCGGCCAGCTCACCGTTCACCCGGTCCAGCACCGAGGTTCGCAGCAGCAGGCGGCGGACCGGCTCGGGCTGGCGGTCGAGCACCTCGGCCAGCAGGTATTCCGCCACCGTCCGCTCGCTCCCGGAGAACTCGGCCGCGAACCGGTCAGGATCCGGGTGCCCGGCCAGTGACAGCGCGGCCAGCCGCAGCCCCGCCGCCCAGCCCTCGGTCCGCTCGTACAGCAACCCGAGCGCCGAACCGGACAGAGGTGTCCCGGCCGCCTCGAACAGCGCCCGCGCCTCATCGAGGGTGAAGCGCAGATCGCCCGCGCGGATCTCGGTGAGCTCCCCCTCCAGCCGCAGCCGGTGCAGCCCCAGCCGCAGATCGTGGCGGGTGGCGAGCACGAACCGGAGCCCCGCGGGCGCGCGCATGAGCAGCAGTTCCAGCTGGCGCACCGCCTCGGGCGAGCGCAGCTCGTGTACGTCGTCGATGACCAGCCAGACCCGGTCCCCGAGCTCGCCGAGGTCGGTCAGCAGCCGCTCGACGACCGCCCAGCCGTCCAGGTCGGGAGCCGCCGTCAGGGGCCGCACCAGCCGTGACCCGGCGGCCGTGCCCCGCAGCGCGCCGAACACCGACAGCCAGAACCGCTGCGGGTCGCGCTCCTCGCCGTCGACCGCCACCCACGCGGAACGATCGGCCAGGTCGCGCTCGCCGATCCAGGAGCGCAGCAGGAGCGTCTTGCCGCTTCCGGCGGGCGCGGACACCTCGGTCACTCGCCCCGCCCCGCCGAGCAGGTCGAACAGCGCGGACCGGGAGACGACGCCGTCCCGGGTGGCCAGCGCAGCCGGAGGGCCGACGGCCCCGGACTGGTTCGCAGGCCCCACGGCGCCCTCCTCGACAGGCTCCGCGCCCTCCTCGACAGGCTCCGCCCCTTACCTTACTTCTCCGCGTCCGGATCACCCGGCCGTGTGACGCCGGCTCACCCCTTCGGCCGTGAGGCTGAGGCACATGACTACCACCATCACCGGTCCCCGCCACGACTCCGACTGGGACGCCCCATCCGGCGAGGCCTTGGCCGCCCAGCTCAGTCGGCGGGGCATCCGCCGCCGGATCGCATTCTGGCTGCTGGCGTTCGTCTTCGCCGCCGTGCTCGCCTTCTCGGCGCTCCTCGCCGTCCTGTGCCTGTTCTCCCTGGCCAGGATCGCCACGGCTCTCGCGCCCGACCCGGCGGCCAGCCGATGACCGGCGGGCGGGGAGAAACGAGACCACTGAGCTACCAGATCCTTGTCCGCGGCCACCTGGGGGCCACCATGCTTCGCGCGTTCCCCGGCCTGCGGGCCGAGACACACGACCGGGACACGCTGCTGCGCGGTCCCATCGCGGACCAGGCCGCGCTGCACGGGGTGCTGGCCCAGATCGAGGCGCTCGGACTCGAACTGCTCGAGGTCCGCCGCCTGTCGCCCCAAGCAGACCATGAACACCCACGTGAGGAGAGTTCCCAGTGAACCAGAGCACTCAGGACCAGGCGACGCTGACGCGCCCGGCCCCCGCCACAGACGGCGCGGACGGCGCCGGCACCGCGCCGGCTCGCCACCGCGAACAGCACCACCAGGTCAACTGGCTGCGGGACGTGATCCTGGGCGGCCAGGACGGCCTGGTCAACATCCTGGGCATCGTCCTGGGCGTCATCGCCGGCGGCGGTTCGCAGGCGGTGCTGCTGGCGGCCGGATTCGCGGCCGCCATTACCGAGTCGATCTCGATGGGCGCGGTCGGGTACACCTCCGCGGTCTCCGAGCGTGACTACTACCAGGCCGAACGGGCCCGGGAGCGGGCCGAGATCGACGCCACCCCCGACGCCGAGCGGCAGGAGATCCGCGACATCTACACCGCGAAGGGCTTTTCCGGCGAGCTACTCGACCGCGTCGTCGACACGATCACCGCCGACCGCGAGAACTGGCTCGCCACGATGATGGACGAGGAACTGCACCTGCAGCCGGTGCAGACCCACGACATCCTCCGCAGCTCGGTCGTGATCACGATCGCGACCCTCATCGGCCACCTGATCCCGCTGCTGCCGTTCATCTGGCTGCCCCGGGCCGCGGCGCTGGTCACGGCCTTCGTCCTCGGCGCCTGTGTGCTGTTCGGGGTCGGCGTCTACTCGTCCGTGACCCTGGTCGGGGACTGGCGCAAGAACGGGCTGAAGATGGTCGCGATCGGGCTCGGCGCCGCCGCGGCCGGGTTCCTCATCGGCCGCCTATTCCACGCCGCCTGAGCGCGACAGGTGGAGTCGTTCGCGCAGCCCGGCCTGGATGCCGGCGGTGACGGAGTCCGGTGGCTGGTCGGCGTCGACCGCGACCAGGATGCCGCGTTCGGTGTAGTAGGGGACGAGCGGACCCGTCGTCTCGGCGAACACCCGGAGCCGGTGCTGGATTACGTCGGCCACGTCGTCGGCGCGTCCGCCCTGGCCCGCGCGGCCCAGCAGGCGCCGCGTCAGCACCTCCTCTGGCGCGTACAGATAGATCGCCGCGTCCAGCCGCACGCCGAGCCGCAACGCGAGTTCGGCCGCGGCGACGGCCTGCGGAAGGGTCCGCGGGAACCCGTCCAGGATGTACCCGCCGCGGGCGGCCGCGTCGACGACGGCCGGGGTCAGCACGTCCAGCACGATCTGGTCGGGGACCAGGTCACCGCGCGCCTGGCAGGCCGCGATCTGGGTGCCCAGCGGCCCCCCGGCGCGCACAACACCCCGCAGCAGGTCACCGGCGGCGATGTGCCGGACCCCGGACCAGGCGGCCAGCCGCTCGCCCTGCGTACCCTTGCCGGCGCCCGGCGGAGCGAGCAGCAGCAGCCTCACGGTGCCTGCAGGTCGGCCGGGATGACGATATCCCGCTTCTGGATCTTGCCCGTGCCGCCCTTGGGCAGCGCGTCGACGAGCCAGACGTGGCGCGGGTACTTGTAGGCCGCGACCTGGCCCTTGACGTAGTCCCGCAGTTCCTCGGCGGTGACGGCGGCCCCCGGCTTGAGGGCTACCGCGGCGGCAACCTCCTCGCCCAGGGCCGGATGCGGCAGGCCGATCACGGCGGCCTCGGCGACCGCGGGGTGCTCGTAGAGCACCTCCTCGATCTCGCGCGGGTAGACGTTGTAGCCGCCGCGGATGATGAGGTCCTTCTTTCTGTCCACGATGTAGAAGTAGCCGTCGGAGTCGACGCGGGCCAGGTCACCGGTGTGGAACCAGCCGTCACGGACCGCCTCGGCGGTCGCTTCGGGCTTGTGCCAGTAGCCCTTCATCACGTTCGGCCCGCGGATGACGATCTCGCCCACCTCTCCCTGCGGGACCTCGCTATCGGAGTCGTCCACCACCCGCATCAGCACGTCCCGGATGGGCGTGCCGATCGAGCCGGGCTTGCGCTCGCGTTCCGGGAGGTTGAACGAGGCGACCGGCGAGGTCTCGGACAGGCCGTATCCCTCGAGCACCGGGACGCCGAACGCCTCCTCGAACCCCCGCAGCACCTCCACCGGCAGGGCCGCGCCGCCGGAGATGCACATCCGCAGCGAGGAGGTGTCGGCCTCCGCGCGGTCCGGGGCGTGCAGCAGCGCGACGTACATGGTCGGCACGCCCTCGAAGACGGTGACATGGTGAGCGGCGATGATCCGCAGGGCATGCGCAGCGTCGAACCGCGGCAGCAGGGTCAGGCACGCCCCCGACGCCACCGCGACGTTGAGCGCGACGGTCTGCCCGAACACGTGGAACAGCGGCAGCCCGCCGAAGATGACGTCGTCGGGGCGCGCGCCGACGATGTCGGCGCGCGTCACCTCGGTGTTGCTGCGCAGGTTGCCGTGGGTGAGCTCGGCGCCCTTCGGGTGTCCGGTCGTACCCGACGTGTACAAGATGACCGCGGTGTCCTCGTCGCCGGAGTCCGCGACCTCCCAATCCGGGTCCACCGAGGCCAGCAGGTCGGGGAAGCTGACCTCGTCCACCACGATGGGTTCGGCCTCGGCCTGCTCGGCACCGCCGCGCGCCTGGTCCGCGAACGAATGCCAGGCGAAGACCAGGCCAGCCCCGGAGTCGCCGAGGTAGTAGGCGACCTCCCGGGCCTTGAGCAGCGGGTTCATCGGGACGACCACGCCACCGGCCCGGAGCACGCCGTAGTACACCACGGGGACCTCGGCGACGTTGGGCATCATGATCCCGACCCGGTCGCCGGGCTTCAGGCCGCGCTCGTGCAGCAGCCCGGCCACCCGGGCGCTCGCCTCGTCCAGGGCCCGGTACGTCATCGCCGCGTTGTCCACCCGCACGGCCACCCGGCCGCCGTGGGCCCGGGTCGTGTCCGTCAGGTTCTTGGCCAGGTTCGTCACGCTGATCATTGTCCGGCCGCGGGCCCGGGCGGTCGTCGGTCCCCGGTATCGAGCCTGCCTCCCGGCGTTGGTACGCCGGCACAACCATTGGGCGCGCGGCCCGAGGAACCGCCCCATCCTTAGGCCGCCAGCACGTTAACGCCGGCTCCATCGCGGCTTAGCGTCGTGGATCACACCGCGAAAGGAGGCCGGGAATGGATACCGTCCGGCGCTACCCGATGCTCATCGGCGGGGCGTGGGTCGACACCGACGAGGGGTTCGAGATCCGCAGCCCGGCCACCGAGGAACTGGTGGCCCTCGTGGCCAAGGGCGGCGCCGAGCACGCCGACCGCGCGGTCGCGGCGGCCAAGGCCGCGCACGCCGACGGCCACTGGCGGCGGACGCCGCCGCAGGAGCGGGGCGCCCTGCTCGACGCGATCGCCGGGCGGCTCACCGAGCAGATCAACGACCTGGCCGTCCTGGAGTCGCTGGAGAACGGCGCGCCGGTCCGCCAGGCCGGGGCCTTCCAGATCGGCTTTTCCATCGCCCACCTGCGCTACTTCGCCGACCAGGCCCGCACCTACGCGTTCGAGCGGACCGGCCCGCTGCTGAAGGTCCCGACCCTGGCCACCGGCCTGATCCGGCGCGAGCCGATCGGCGTGTGCGCGGCCATCGTCCCGTGGAACTTCCCGCTGCTGCTGGCCATGTGGAAGATCGGACCCGCGCTGGCCGCGGGCAACACCCTCGTGATCAAGCCCGACGAGCACACCCCGCTGACGCTGCTGGAGTTCGCCAGGATCGCGCAGGAGTGCGGGCTGCCGCCCGGGGTCCTGAACGTCGTCCCCGGCGAGGGCGCGGTGGTCGGGGCCAGGCTGGCCAGCCACCCGGACGTCCGGAAGATCGCCTTCACCGGCTCGACGGCCGTCGGGCGGGAGATCATGCGGATGGCCGCGGGCAACGTCAAACGGCTCACCCTGGAACTCGGCGGCAAGGGCCCGAACCTCGTCCTGGACGACGCCGACCTGGACCTCGCCGCGGACGGCACGCTGTTCGGCTGCCTGATGAACCAGGGGCAGGCGTGCGAGTCGGGCACCAGGATCATCGTGGCCGACGCCGTGCACGACAAGTTCGTCGAGCGGCTGATCGAGCGGACCAGGACGATCTCGATCGGGGACCCGCTGGACCCGGCCACCGATCTCGGCCCGGTCATCTCCGCCGAGGCGCGCGACCGGATCCTGCGCTACATCGACGCCGGCCAGGAGGAAGGAGCCACGCTGGCCTACGGCGGCGGCGTGCCGACCGGCCCGCGGTTCGAGCGCGGCTTCTGGGTCGAGCCGACGATCTTCACCGACGTCCGCAACGACATGACGATCGCCCGCGAGGAGATCTTCGGCCCGGTCCTGTCCGTGATCCGCGCCGAGAGCACCGAGGCGGCGATCCGGATCGCCAACGACACCGAGTACGGGCTGTCCGCCGGGGTCTGGAGCACCGACAACCAGCGCGCCCTGGACGTGGCCGGCCAGCTCGAGGCCGGCACGGTGTGGATCAACGACTGGCACATGGTCAGCGCCGCCTACCCGTTCGGCGGGTACAAGCAGAGCGGCCTGGGCCGCGAGCTCGGGCCCCACGCCCTGGATGAGTACACCGAGGAGAAGTTCGTCCACCTCGACCTGTCCGGCCGGCTGGACCGCCGGGCCTACCCGCTGCTGCTCGGCACCCCGCCGGACTGATGGCCATGGAATTCGACGTCCTGATCGAGATCCCGCGCGGCAGCCGGAACAAGTACGAGGTCGACCACGACAGCGGCCGGATCCGCCTGGACCGCACGCTGTTCACCGCGACGCAGTACCCGGCCGACTACGGTTTCGTCGAGGACACCCTGGGCGAGGACGGCGACCCGCTCGACGCGCTCGTGCTCGTGCTGGAACCCACCTTCCCCGGCTGCCTGATCCGCAGCCGCCCGATCGGCATGTTCCGGATGACCGACGAGAAGGGCCCTGACGACAAGATCCTGTGCGTGCCAGCGAGCGACCCGCGCCAGGAACACCTGCGCGACCTGCACCACCTGCCCCAGTTCGACCGGATGGAGATCGAGCACTTCTTCCTGATCTACAAGGAACTGGAACCGGGCAAGAGCGTCGAGGGCGCGTCGTGGGCCGATCGCGCCGCCGCCGAAGCCGAGGTCGAAGCCTCCCGGCGCCGCCTGCGGGAGACCCAGGAGCGGGAGCCGGGCTGACGCGGGGGTGGTACCACCGCTCGTTCGGCAAAAATGAATTTCAGTTAATCCGAACGGACCTTGGTGCGACTATCCGAATCTGGCTCGGGGAAGGCAACGATGACGCTGGCGGGCAAGACCTTGTTCATCTCCGGCGGGAGCCGCGGCATCGGCCTGGCCATCGCGCTGCGGGCGGCGCGCGACGGCGCCAACGTCGCGCTGATCGCCAAGACCGCCGAGCCCCACCCGCGGCTGGAGGGGACGGTGTATACCGCCGCCGCGCAGATCGAGGCGGCCGGTGGCCGCGCGCTGCCGGTGGTCGGCGATATCCGCGACGAGGCCCAGGTGGAGGCGGCCGTCGCGCAGGCCGTCGAGCGGTTCGGCGGGATCGACGTGTGCGTCAACAACGCCTCGGCGATCAACCTGTCCGGCACCGAGGCCCTGGAGATCAAGCGGTACGACCTGATGCAGTCGATCAACACCCGCGGCACGTTCGTGGTCAGCCGGGCCTGCATCCCGCACCTGAAGCGGTCGGCGAACCCGCACATCCTGACCCTGTCCCCGCCGGTCAGCCTGGAGCCGCGCTGGCTCGGCCCGCACGTCGGGTACACCATCGCCAAGTACGGGATGACCCTCGCCGCCCTGGGGTTCGCCGCCGAGTTCGCCGGTGACGGCATCGCCTCCAACGCGCTATGGCCGCGGACGCTGATCGCCACCGCCGCGGTGCAGAACCTGCTCGGCGGGGACGAGGCGATGGCCCGGGCCCGCAGGCCCGAGCTGTACGCCGACGCGGCGTACGCGGTCATCACCAGGCCCAGCCGGGACTGCACCGGGAACGCGTTCCTGTGCGAGGACGTGCTGGCCGCCGAGGGCGTCACCGACTTCGACCGGTACGCCTACTCACCCGGCGCGCAGCCGCAGGCCGACCTGTTCGTCGACCACGCCTGAGCCGCGTGCGGCTGATGGTACCCCAGCGCCTCGCGGCGTTCCCGGGACCGGATTACGCGGGAGGATCCGGGCTTCCGGGAGGATCGGGGGTACTGGAGTGCACCAAATACTCCCGGAAACCCTTATTCTCCCGGCAAATTGTTAACAGCATCGCGTTCTGGGGCTGTGTGCGGACCACGATGACGGTGGTGGTGTCTGCGCTCAGCGCGGTCTTGAACTCCTGCTCCAGTTCCTGCGTGGTCGCGGCGTCGACCGCGCGGCAGCCGAATCCGCGGGCCAGGTCGGCGATGCCGAGCCCGGGCAGGTCCAGGCCCGGGACGCCCGGTGTTTCCTCCAGCACCGCGAACGACTTGAGGATCGAGTACTCCTCGTTACGCATGACCACGTACACGACCGGCAGCTTGTGCTGAGCCGCCGTCCAGAGGGCCTGCACGGAGTACTGGGCCGAGCCGTCGCCGATCAGCCCGATGACCGGCCGGACGACGCCCCGGTCCCGGTCTCCCAACGCGACCCCGACCGCGGCCGGTATGCCCCAGCCGATGCCGCCGCTGGCCGTGGCGAAGAACGACCCGGACCGCACCGTCGGGAGCCACTCGATCTGCTGGGCCATGGTGGAGGTCGATTCGTTGACGATGACCGCATCGGGCGGCCTGACCCGGCTCAGCACCGCGTAGACCTCCGGCGGGGTCAGCGGGCTGCTTGGCACCTGCGGGAGCAACCGCGGCCGCGCCATCGGCTCGGGTGCGGTCCGCGCGGATCCCTCCGCGACCAGGCCCAGGAGCCCCTCGATCGCGATCCTGGGGTCGCCCAGCAGGCTGTCACCCACCCGTGCGGCCGCGGCGACCTCGGGGTTGGCGGTGATCTGCAGCAACTCCGTGCCCGCAGGCAGGTAGTCGCCGGGAACGTACGGGTAGTACCGGAATGCCTCCGCGCCGATCACGACGGCCAGGTCGTGCCCGGTCAGCCGGTCGCTGATCGTCTTCACCGACATCCCCAGCGGTCCGCGGAAGTAGGGGTGGTCCTCCGGGAAGGAGGCCCGATCCAGCAGCGGGGCTCCGTAGACCGAGGCACGTAGCTTCTCCGCCAGGGCGATGGCCGCGTCCCACCCGCCGGCGCGGTCCACCTCCGGCCCGAACACGAGCGCGGGACGGCGGCTCGCGGAGATGCGTTCGGCGAACCGCCGGAGCCGCTCCGTGTCGGGCGCCATCCGGTGGCTCACCGTCCGCACGCGGGCCGGGCCCGCCAGCGGCTGCTTCCAGTCATCCAGCGGTATCGACAGGTAGACCGGCCCAGACGGCGGCTGCCGCGCCATGGCGTAGGCCCGCATGAACGCCTCGGGCACGTCCTGCGCCCGAGCCGGCTCGTACGACCACTTCACCCACGGCTTCGGAAATGTGGTCGCCTCCCGGTTGCCCAGGTACGGCTCCCCGATGACCAGTTCCCTGTGCTGCTGCCCTGACGTGACGATCAGCGGCGTGTTCCCGTGGTAGGCCGCGACCAGGTTCCCCAGCGCGTTGCCGACGCCCGCCGAGGAGTGCAGGTTGACCAGCGCCGGGCGCCGGGTGACCTGAGCGAAGGCGTCGGCCATCGCGATCGCCGAGGCCTCCTGGAGCGCCAGCACGTAGGTGAAGTCGCCGGGGAACTCCTGCAGGAAGGTCTGCTCGGTCGAACCGGGATTACCGAAGACGGTCGTGAGCCCGAGGGATCGCAGCAGATCGTAGGCCACGGTCCGGACGGTGGGATGCTCGGTCATGTAGGTGCGTACCTTCCTAGGTGAAGGCCCCGATGCCGGTGATGGCGCGGCCGACGATGAGCGTCTGCATGGTCTCGGTGCCCTCGAAGGTATGGATGGCCTCCATGTCCACCATGTGCCGCATGACCTGGTAGTCGAGCAGGATGCCGTTGCCGCCCAGCATGTCGCGCGCCTCGGCGGTGATCGCGCGGGCCTTGCGGGTGTTGTGCATCTTGGCCAGCCCGGCCACGGTCGGGGTCAGCCGGCCGGCCTCGGCCAGCCGGCCGATCTGCAGGCAGTACAGCTGCATCGCGGTCAGGTCCGCCAGCATCGACACCAGGCGCTGCTGGATGATCTGGAAGCTGGCCAGCGACTCGCCGAACTGCCTGCGTTCCAGCGCGTACCGCAGGGCTGCGTCGTAGGCGGCGGTGGCGTGGCCCAGCGCCGCCCAGGCGCAGGTGCTCCGGGTGGTGGCCAGGACCCGGGTGGTGTCCTTGAACGAGCGTGCGTTGGTCAGCCGGTTCTCGGCCGGCACGCGCACCTCGTCCAGGGTGATGTCGGCCTGCCAGACCGAGCGCAGCGATACCTTCCCCTCGATGACCTTCGCCTGGTACCCCGGTGTTCCCTGTTCCACGACGAACCCGTTGACCTGCCCGTCCTCGGTGTTCCTGGCCCAGACGACGATCAGGTCGGCGGCGGTGCCCAGGCCGATCCATCGCTTGCGGCCGTTCAGCACCCAGCCTTCGCCGTCCCGGCGGGCCGAGGTTTCCAGTGCGACCGAGTCCGAGCCGTGGTTCGGTTCGGTCAGCGCGAAGGCGCCCAGCTTGTCCATCCGGGCCATATCCGGCAGCCAGCGCGCCTTCTGCTCCTCCGAGCCGCACATCGCAATCGACAGCATGGCCAGGCCCGCGTGCACGCCGAGGAATACGCCGAGGCTGCCGTCGCCGCGGTGAAGTTCCATCGTGACCAGCCCGCAGGCCATCGGGCTCATCCCGGCGCACCCGTACCCCTTGATGTCCTCGCCCACGATGCCGAGCTCGGGCAGCCGCCTGACCAGCGGCCAGCAGATCTCGGCCCGTTCCCAGTACGCGCCGACGACCGGCACGACCTCCTCGTCGACGAACCGCCGGACGGTGATGAAGTGCGACCATTGCTCGTCGGTGAACTGCTCGCGGACGGAGAAGAAGTCCGTCCCGAGGGACTCCCCGAGGTGCGCGCTCGTCACCTGCGTCATTACTGGCTCCCCTCCGCGGTGGGGTCGACCACCAGGAACGCCTCGACGGCGGCGGCCAGGCGGGCCGGATCCGCGGCCAGCTCGAGGTGGCCGCCGTGGTAGACGTGCAGCTTGCTGCGCGGTATCAGCCGGTGCATAATCCGCGCGTTGACCAGCGGGATGATCGGGTCGTCGTCGCCGGCCAGGATCAGGGTGGGCGGCCGCAGCTTCGGCAGCCACGGCAGGCTGGTCCAGCCGATCGTGGCGATCAGCTGGTAAAAGTAGCCCCGGGCCGGGCCCAGGCGGGTGGTGGCGTGCAGCAGGTCCCGGGCCAGGGCCGGATCGTTCCGGGCGCTGCCCCCATACAGTTCGCCGGCGATACGGGCCGCGTATCCCGGATCCCGGTGGCGTCGCGGCGTGAGCATGCGCAGCAGAACCCGCGGGTGCCCAGGGACCATCAGCGCCCCGGGCCCGGTCGCCACCAGCACCAGGCGGCGCACGCGGTCCGGGCGGCTGAGGGCGAACTGCTGCGCGAGCCCGCCTCCCCAGGAGATGCCCAGGACGTCGGCCTGCTCGTAGCCAAGCTCGTCGAGCAGGCCGGCTAGCAGCGAAGGCAGGGAGGCCAGGTGATACGGGACGACCGGGGCCGGCGAGCTGCCGACGCCCGGCATGTCGAACCGGATGACCGGCCGCCGCGGGTCGAGCGCGTCGACGAACGGCTGGAACAACTCCAGGCTGGCCCCGATGCCGTTACAGAGCAGCAGCGGCGGCCAGCCCGCGGTCCCCTCCCGCACCGACACGCGCAAGGCCCGGCCGCCGATGGTCAGAATCCTCATCCGCTCGGGCCGCCCGGCCCGACGCAGCCGACTCAGTACCCGGCCCAGGCCAGATCCCGCGCGGTCGGGCCGGGCCGGGCCGGGATCGGACGGGTCAATGGTCGTAAACATACGTTCCCGGCGCGTCGGAGATCGGCGTCAGCCCGCCGCCGCCCAGTTCCACGGGCGCGGCCTTCTCCTCACCGCAGCGCTCGGCCAGCCAGTCCGCGTAGTCCGGCCACCAGGACCCGTGGCAGGTCTCCGCCCGGCGCAGCCACTCCTGCGGATCCTCCGGGCATTCCTTGGCGACCTGGTAGCTGGCCTTGGCGTTGTCGGGCGGGTTGACCATCGCGGCGACGTGCCCGCTGGTCGACAGTACGAACCGCTGGCGGCCGGACAGCAGCTGCGTGGACCGGTAGCAGCTCTGCCAGGGGCAGATGTGGTCGGTGATCCCGGCCACCAGGTAGGTGTCACGGTCGACCGCGGCCAGGTCCACCGGTGAGCCGAGCATGGTCGCGCCGCCGGGCGTGACCAGTGCGTTGGCGGCGCCCAGCCGGAGGAAATCCCGGTGCAGGCCCGCGGTCATCCGGGTGGTGTCCGCGTTCCAGAACAGGATGTCGAACGGCGGCGGCTTCCGGCCGAGCAGGTAGTTGTTGACCCAGTAGTTCCAGATCAGGTCGTTCGGGCGCAGCCAGGCGAAAACTTCGGCCAGCGACCGGCCGTCGAGGTAACCGCGGGCGCGGGACGCGGCCTCGGCCAGCTGGGCGGTCCGCTCGTCGATGACCGCGCTGGCCAGGCCGGCGTGCGCCTGGTCCAGCACGGTGACCATCAGGGTGGCCGCCGCGATCCGGTCCTGCTGGCCGGCGTGCGCCAGGTGCGCCGCGACCATCGCGGCGATGATGCCGCCGGAGCAGGCCCCGGTGAGCACGGTCTGCTCGCTCCCGGTGATCCGCGCGGTCGCGTCCATGGCGTCCAGGATGGCTTGCCCGTAGGTGTCGAGATCCCAGGTGGCATGCCGTGCGTCCGGGTTGCGCCAGGAGATCATGAACACCTGCAGGCCGCGGCCGACCAGGTATTCGACCATGCTCCGGCCGGGCGCCAGGTCCATCACGTAGAACTTGTTGATCACCGGCGGGACGATCAGCAGCGGGACCTGGCGGACCGCAGGCGTGACCGGGCGGTACTGGATCAGCTCGAACACCGGCGTCCGAAGGATCACCGCTCCTGGCGTTACGGCCAGGTCCACACCCACCTCGAACGCGTCCGGCTCGACCATGGACGGCACCCGGGGCGGCACGGCCATGTCGGCGAGGAAATGCCGCAGGCCCGCCAGAACGCTGCCGCCGCCGGTGTCGACGGCGGCCTTTACGGCCGCCGGGTTCAGCAGCGGGTTATTGCTCGGGGCCAGCGCGTCGACCAGGTTGGTCAGCACGAAACCGACGCGTTCGGAGTCGGCCTCGTCCAGGCCGGCCTCGGTCACCAGACCCTCCGCGGTCTGCGCCGCGGCCAGGTACGCCTGCATCGTGCGGCGCAGCAGCGGGTTGCCCGCCCATCCTGGGTCGGCGAACCGGCGGTCCCGCCGGGACGGCTCAACCTGCGAGCGCCCCACGGTAATGCGGGCCAGCTCGCCGAGCAGCTGACGGCCCCGCCCGGTCACCAGGCGGGGGCGGCCGGCCAGCGCAGCGGCCAGGCGCAGGCCCGAGCCGCCCGGGTTAATCCGGCGCAGCATGCCCGTGGCCGCGTCGGCGAGCAGCAGGTCCAGGGGCGCCGACAGGGCATCGGCTGGGGCTGGGCTGGTGGTGTCGTTGTCGGCGCTCATTATCAGCCGAGCGTAGGCCGCTTGCCGCGTTCTTCCATTGGTCGCGTGTCACGAAGCCGGGACCAGGTGTGGTCCCGCGGGCACAGGGCGGGGCAGCTAGTTGATTTCGGAGGTGTCGATGTGCGACACGATGCGGTCTGCGGCTTGGCCGAGGCGTCGCAGCTGCTCGGGCGACAGGACGTCGATGACCAGCGATCGCACGTGGGCCACGTGCCCGGGCGCGGCTTCGGCCAGAGTCCGGAAGCCCTTGTCGGTCAGGATGGCCCGGGTGAACCGCCCGTCGGCGGGGTCAGGCTCGCGGCGCACGAGGCCTCGCTGCTCGAGTCGCGTGACCAGGTGCGACAGCCGGGACAGCGACGCGTTGGCGAGGTCCGCGAGCGAGCTCATCCGCAGGGTTCGCTCCGGGCTCTGCGAGAGCCTGGCCATGACCTGGTACTCGACCATCCCCAGGTTGGAATCGCGCCGTAGCTGCTGATCGATTGACCAGGGAAGCCAGCTGGTCAACCGGACCAGGGAGAGCCAGGAGCTCACTTCCGCATCGGTCAGCCACCTCACCGGCGGCTCTTCGGCCCGGTGACGGGCTCCTTCGGCCATTGGATCAGAGTACTGATTCACGTGACTCATAGTGCCCAGATAGCCGCCCGGCAGGCTGGCCGGCCCGCAGGCGGATGACGTAGCGGCCTTTCGCTAGGTCTGCGGAACCAAGCCGGGCGACGGGTTCGTGACGAGCGGCCAATGGACAAATGGGCGCCCGGATCTATGCTCAGGCCAACGGAAGGGATGCCTGTCATGTTCAAGTCGACGTCGACCGCGCTGATCCTGCTCGGCATTCTCGCCGTCATCGTCGGGGTCACCGCCGTCGCCTGGCCAGGCGTCACGATTCTCGCGCTGGTCATCCTCTTCGCGATCTACGCGTTCATGGCCGCCGGCCTGCAGGCCGCGAGGGGCTTCAGGAGCCGGGCCGCCGGGCCGGTCCTGGGTCACCTGCTGCTCGGGGTGATCGACCTGGTGGCTGGCGTGATCGCCTTGGCCTGGCCGGTGCCTACCGCGCTGGTGCTGGTCATCGTCGTGGCGGCCTGGGCACTGGTCGGCGGCTTCGCGGAGATCTTCGCCGCCTTCCAGATCGGCGAGACCGCGGGCACGCGCACGATTTTCTTCGTCGCCGGGCTGGTGTCCGTCGCGTTCGGCATCGTGCTCTTCGCTCGCCCCGGCGTTGGCGCGGTCACCCTCGCGCTGCTGTTCGGCCTGTACAGCATGATCTACGGGTTCTCGCAGATCACGATGGGTTTCCACGTTCGCCAGCTGGGCAAGTCCGCCTAGTCCGCAGCTGCAAATCCGACTTGAGAAGTCAAGTTATCTTGTTACAGGCAGCAGATTTCGGCTGCTCAGTTCCGTGAGGCTGCATCGCTAGGCCTACAGACTCCAAAATTCTCTTGACCGTTCAAGTCGTTTTCGATAGGTTGCACTTGAACGGTCAAGTCCTTGAGGGCGACAAACGCGGCTCGCCGCGAGTCCCGCGGGGCTTGGCGCGCGAAACCGCATAACGAAAGGCAGATCACGGTGAGTACTTCGGAGAGCACGGTGGCGATTATCGGCACCGGCAACATCGGGGGCACGCTGGCGGCGGAGTTCGCGGCCGGCGGCCAGGGCTTCCTGCTGGCCGGCCGGGACGCCGAGGCCGCCAGGAAGATCGCGGCCGACCTGGACGGGTACGCCCAGGCGGTGAGCGTGGATGAGGCGGTCCAGCGGGCCGACGTGCTCGTGGTGGCCGTCTGGCTGGACGACTTCAGGCAGCTCATCGCCCAGTACGGCGGGCAGCTGGCCGGCAAGGTGATCGTGGACCCGACCAACCCGGTCGGGCCGGACGGCGCTGGCGGCTACCGCAAGGTCATCGGCGAGCAGGAGTCCTCCGGGCAGATCCTGGCCGGGCTCCTGCCGGCCGGGGCCCGGCTGGTCAAGGCGTTCGGCACGCTGTCGGCCCCGACGCTGGCCGCCTCTGCGCGGCGGGAGCCCGAGCGGGCGGTGCTGTTCTACGCCACGGACGACGACGTGGCCGGAGACCTGGTCGCCGGGCTGATCCGCGCCGCCGGCTTCGACCCGGTTCCGGTCGGCGGCCTCGACCAGTCCATCCGCATCGAGATGTACGGCGACCTGCACGAATACGGCGCCCTGGGCCGGGTCGTGAACCGGACTGAGGCACTGAAGGCCATCTGACCCAGGCCGGATCTGGCACCGTCCGCATCGCGCCCGGGTCAGCGGGCAGGTAAATCGGCGGCGTCGGCCAGCTTGCGCGCGACGGCGAGTCCCCAGGGGATGCTGAGCAGGACGATGAGCGCGAGACCGAGGACAAGCGGCGCCGGCCGGGCGGCGCCGAGAACCAGGCAGGCCACGGCCACGGCGGCGCCGACCCGGGCGACCGGCCGGTACGGGCCGCGGCCGCCGTGCCAGGCCTGCAGGGTCACGGCGAGCAGAATCGTCGCGCCGAGCACGACCGCGGCGCCGGCGCACAGCACCCACGCCGTGGCGGCCGGGGTGCGACCGGCGTGGGCGTGGTCAACGAGGCTGACCATCGCGGCGCCCATCGCGGCCACCGCGGCGGTGAGCGGCAGGTGGCCGAGTATCCACTGCACGCTGGCCGTCCGGTCCGTCCTGGGCAGCCGCTGCCCGGCGAAGTCGAAGTACGTCCACCAGGCGCCGAAGCCGACCACGACGGCGACCAGCCCGACGGCCAGGGTGAGCCCGCTGATCGGCCGGCCGGACAGCCCGGTGACGACACCGGTAAGGGTCTCGCCGAGCACGATGATGATGAACGCCCCGAACCGTTCGGTGAGCGCCTCGGTGATGACGAACCCGGGTGTTTCCGGCCGGTCGGTCGTGACGAGAATGGCCGAGAACCCGGCCAGGTAAGCGACGTCGATCACGCCCCAGGCCGGCACCCGGGCGCCGGCCGGCAGCAGGGCCGTGGCGGCCAGCAGGACGGCGCAGGCCGCCGTCCCGGCGACGAACAGCCGGCTCGGCCGGCGGAACTCGGGGCGGTCGCCGCGCGCGGCCAGCAGCCACAGCACGGCCAGCACCGCGAACAGTACCGCCGAGGCGACGGCGAACGCGGCCCCGCGCGCCCCGCCTGCCTGCGGGATGGACGCGCCCATCGCGGCCAGCAGCAGGATCTGCAGCAGGAACGTGCTGCGGGCGCGGGCGTCCTCGTGGCCGTGGAGCTCATGGTGGAGGCTGCCGTTGGCCCAGGCGATCCACACCAGCGTGAACACCACGGCGAATTGGCCGAGCCCGGGCCAGGTCAGGTGCCCGGCCAGGCGGTGGGCGGCCTGGGCGACCAGGACGACCACCGCCAGGTCGTAGAACAGCTCGAGCGGACCGACCGCACGCTCGCGCGGCTGCTCGCCGTGCGGACGCGGCGGCTGCCACAAGGAGCGGCGCAGCCGAGCCCAGCGCTCCCGGCGAGCAGGCGCGCCGGTACCGGGCGGCGGCGGACCTGATGCCCGGGCCGGGCCCGCCGCCTGACCAGGCCGGCCTGGTTGATCCTGCATCCGGTTCGGCTCCTTGCGTAGCACCGCCCCGCCGACGCCCGGCCGGGACGCGCCGGGTCAGGGCTGGTTGATTCCAGAGGTGTCGATGCGCGACAGGATGCGGTCTGCGGCCTGTCCAAGGCGTCGCAGCTGTTCGGCCGACAGGACATCGATAACGAGCGATCGCACGTGCGCCACGTGTCCGGGGGCCGCCTCGGCGAGGATCTGGAAGCCCTGCTCGGTCAGGATGGCGTTGGTGAACCGCCCGTCCGTCAGGTCAGGCTCGCGGCGTACCAAGCCCCGCCCTTCGAGGCGATTGAACAGGTGCGACAGCCGGGACAGCGACGCGTTGGTCAGCGCGGCCAGCGAGCTCATCCGCATGGTCCGCTCCGGCGTCTCGGACAGTATGGCCAGGACCTGGTACTCCACCATCAGCAGGTTCGAGTCGCGACGCAGTTGCTGGTCGATCGACCAGGGAAGCCAGGAAATCAACCGCACCACGGCGAGCCAGGAGTCGAGTTGCGCGGCGGTCAGCCACTTCACCGCCGGCTCCTCGGCACCGTGGCTGGCTCCTTCTATCACCGGATCAGGATACCAAGCACTGGACGATTCAAGTGACTCAGCGTGATACCCGACGCCAGGCAGATCACCGGGATCTGGTGATGGCTTCTCACCTGCCCGGCGGCGAACCTGGATCCATGTCAGCGTCCGATTCAGTGAAACGCGCCGGCCCCAGCCTGCCGCCCCGCGCCATGTCGACGTTCCCGCTCGGCCCCAGACAGGTCAGGCGGTCCGGATACGGCGCGATGCAACTGGCCGGTCCGTGGGCCGTCAACGCGCCGGCCGACCGGGCCTCGGCGATCGCCGTGCTCCGGGCCGCGGTCGGAGCCGGGATCGATCACATCGACACGGCCCAGTACTACGGCCCGGATGTGGTCAACGAGCTGATCCGCGAGGCGCTCTACCCCTATCCGCCTGAGCTGGCGATCGTCAGCAAGGTCGGGGTCTTCCGGGACGCCGGGGTCCCCGGCGGCGACGCGCGCCAGTTGCGCGAGGGCATCGAAGACAACCTCCGCAGCCTGCGGGTCGGCCAGCTAGCCGCGGTCAACCTCCGCGTGCCCAGCCCCGGCCGCGCCGATGCGCGCTTCGATGATCACCTGGCCGCCATGGTCCGGGCCCGCGACGAGGGTCTGATCGCCGGTGTCGGCCTGAGCAACGTCAGCCTCGAACAGCTCAGGCACGCCGCGGACCGAACCGAGATCGTCTGCGTGCAGAACCTGTTCCACCTGGCCGACCGCGGCTCGACCCCGGTTCTGCAGGAGTGCCTCCGCCGCGGCATCGCCTTCGTGCCGTTCTGCCCGCTCGGCCTGCCGCGCGGCGCGGGTAACCCGGTGCTCGGCAGCCCGGTGGTCAGCCAGACCGCTACTCGCCTCGGCGTCACCCCGGCGCAGGTCGCACTGCAGTGGCTGCTCCAGCTGGCCCCCAACGTACTGCTGATCCCCGGCACCGGCTCCACCGGTCACCTGCTGGAAAACCTCGCCGCCGAGCACGTGGCGCTGGATGACCGGGCCCTGCGCCAGCTGGCCGGTGTGGCCGGCTGACCTAGCTCGGGGGCTCCGCGCCGATCGCAGCGAGAATCTCCTGCCAGGCAATGCGTAGGTGCTCGCTCATCGCGCGCATGGCCTGCTCGGCATGGCGCGCGATGATGGCCTCGATGACGGCATCGTGCCCGTCGCCTGAGGTCTCCTGCAGCACCGAGTGCTCTTGCGCATCGTGCACCATGAACAGCGCGCTGCGCGCGTCCTCAACGGCCTGGGCCAGGCGGGCGTTCCTGGCGGCGGCGGCCACACCCAGGTGAAACGCCGAGTCGGCCTGCCGGAACTCGCCGACACTGCGGCTGAGCCGGATCCGTTGGTTGGCGTCCCGCATCCGGCTGATGTCATCAGCATCTCGTCGCTCGGCGGCGAGAAACGCCGTCATCGGCTCTACGGCCAGCCGGAACTCGTGGTTCTCCCGCATCTGGTCGTACGCGGCGCGCAGCCGGTGCCTGGACTCGGCGAGAGTATGAGCGGGACCGAGCACCTTCGCGCCACCGGGCCCGCGCCGGGGCTCGATGAGCCCTTCGCCCTGCAGGAGACGTAGCGCTTCCCGGACGGTTACGCGCGAGACGTGGAGGGACTCCGCCAGGGCCCGCTCGGTCGGCAGGTGTTCTCCGGGAAGAACCTCACCCAGCGTGATCATCCGGCGGATGCGCTGCACGACATGCTCATACGCGGCCGGGATCGTCAGCGGCACCAGCCGCGAGGACGGCTGTTCCATGGCCATCACCTTGGTCGTCTCTGTAGTCCTTAGATCCACGTTATCCAACCATCTTGACGGGGTCCATTGTTGGATCTAAGGTCTAAATTCTAGTCCATGAGTCCAAAAGGGAGTCGCGCCCCGAGCAGGAGGACACGGAAATGAGCACACAAGACCTCTCTGATGTCCCGCCGAGACTTCGCCGCGACGTAGGGCTGCTGCCGCTGTTCATGGTCTCGGCCGGATCCGTCATCGGGTCCGGCTGGCTGCTCGGCGCGCTGCACGCATCCGTAGCGGCCGGGCCCGCCGCCATCGTCTCGTGGGGCATCGGCGCGGTGCTGCTGATCGGCATCGCGCTGATCTACGCCGAGCTCGGCTCGACCTACCCGGTCTCGGGCAGCACGGCCCGGTTCACCTGGATTCACGCCGGAACCCTGGGCGGCTTCTTCTGCGGGACCTTCTCCTACCTGGCCGCGGTGGCCATCGCACCGATCGAGCTCGAGGCCACGCTCGGCTACGTCAACGCCAAGCTGTGGAGCGGGCTGGAGACCCCGGCCGGGCTGCTCACCGGAACCGGCATCGCTGTCGGCATCGCCGGCATGTTCGTGTTCACGGCGCTGAACCTGTTCGGCATCAAATGGATGGCCAGGACGAATACGGTCGCCATGTACTGGAAGATCCTGATCCCCGTTCTGACCATCATCTTCATCATGACCAAGGTCTTCCACGGCTCGAACTTCAGCGCCGGCGGCGGGTTCTTGCCCTACGGCTTCAAGGGCGTGTTCGTCGCGATCCCGCTCGGCGTCGTGTTCGCCCTGGAGGGCTTCGAGCAGGCCGCCCAGCTGGCCGGCGAGGCGCGTAACCCCAAGCGGGACGTGCCGATCGCGGTGGTCGGCTCCATGCTCCTCGGCGCGGCCATCTACCTGCTGCTGCAGGTGTGCTTCACCGGCGCGCTGAACCCGGCCAACATCGCCCACGGCTGGACCAACCCGTTCGGCAACGCCGGCACGTTCGGCCCGTACTACACCCTGGCCAGCTCGATCGGCCTGGGGTGGCTCGGCACCGTGCTGATCATCGACGCGATCGTCTCACCGGCCGGAACCGGCCTGGTCTACCTGAGCGCGACCTCGCGGCTGTCGTACTCGCTGGCCAAGACCCGCTTCGTCCCGCCGGTGTTCGGCGCCATCGACCGACGCGGCGTGCCGTGGTTCAGCATCGCCTTCGGCGGCGTCTTCGGCTGCTTCCTGTTCCTGCCGTTCGGCGGCTGGGCGTCGCTGGTCTCGGCCATCACCGCGGCCTCCGCGTACATGTACAGCTTCGCCCCCGTCGCGGTGATGTCGTTGCGCAAGAGCGACCCGGACCGGGTCCGGCCCTATCGGGCGCCGCTGCTGAACGTCATCGCGCCGTTCAGCTTCATCGTTACTGGCGAGATCATCTACTGGAGCGGGACCACTAACCTCGTCAAGCTCGACATCGCCGTCGTCTTCTTCCTGATCTTGTACGTGATCGCCCGCCGCCTCGACCCGAACCAGGAGCGGCTCGACGTCCGGGCCGGGTCGTTCGCCATCCCGTGGGTCGTCGGCCTGACCATCTTCTCGATTTTCGGCGGCAGCTACGTCCAGGGCTATACCGAGGTGTTCGGCCTCAAAATCGGCCACCACCTGCCGTTCTGGTGGGACCTCGGCTCAATCGCGATCTTCAGCCTCGCCGTCTTCTACTATGCCGTCAACAGCCGCCTGGGTCCGGAGCAGACCAGGCAGCATGCCGAGGAAGCGGCGGCCGACGCGCACCAGGAGGACCTGGACATGGGCATCGCCCAGCCCGCCTGACGCGGTGAACTGACCCAACGGGCATCCGGGCTCGCCGGACGTCCCGCGTCCCGTCTAGATCGGAACACCATGGCGAATCTCGGCAACAAGATCGCGGTGATCACCGGGGCTGCTGGCGCGATCGGGCGTGAGACGGTCAGCGTGTTCCGCACGAGCGGCGCAACCGTCGTCGGGGTGGACATCCGGGGCGAGTCGGACGCGGACCTGTTCATCCAGGCGGATCTCACTCAGGCCACCCAGGTCAGGGACCTGTACGCCCAGATTGCGCGAACCTACGGCCGTATCGACATTCTCTTCAACAACGCCGGCATCGCCCTCGCCGAGGATGGCTCCGTGCTGGACACCGACGTGGCCACGTTCAACCGGGTCATGGAGGCCAACGTCCTCAGCGTGTTCCTGTGCTGCAAGTACGGCCTGCCCTACCTCGTCGAGAATGGCGGCGGCTCCGTGGTGAACACCGCCTCCCTGGTGGCGACCATGGGTTCGGCCGTCTCCCAGATCGCCTACACGGCATCGAAGGGCGCCGTACTCTCGCTGACCCGCGAGATCGCGATCGAGTTCGCGAAGAAGAACGTGAGGGTCAACGCCATCAGCCCAGGTCCGGTCGAGACACCCCTGCTGGCGACGCTGTTCGATCCGGGTCAGAAGGCTCGTCGCCTCGTCCACGTCCCTTACGGGCGCTTCGCGCGGCCGGTCGAGATCGCCGAGGCAGCCGCGTTCCTCGCGAGTGATGCGGCTTCCTACATCAGCGGTCATGAACTGCGCGTCGACGGTGGCATCAGCGCCGCGTACGTCACGGCCGAGGGCGACCCCGCACGCTGACTGGATGCAGGCGGACCTGGAACATCCCCCACCTACCGCCCTTACCGCGCTCGACGAATAGGCGAACGGGTGCTGGACGCCGGTTGGACCGCGGTGTAAGACTCCGCAGGTGGGCATGGATGATCCCGCGGTGAGCGAGCTGATGGCGAGCGTCGCGGCGACGGTGAGCCGCCGGGCCGGCGCGGTATCCGAGGACGTCTACGAGGTGATCCTGCGGGAGATCCCGGAACTGCGCGGCGACCAGCCGGTGCTGGCCCTGCTCGCCTCGAGCGTCCACAGCAACATCAGCACCTGCCTGCAGGTCATGCAGCATCAGATCGACCTGAGCGCCGTGCAGGCGCCGGCCGCGGCCCTGGAGTACGCGCGCAGGCGCGCGCAGCACGGCACGCCGCTGACCGCGCTGCTGCGCGCCTACCGGCTGGGGCACACCTGCTTCGCTGACTGGCTCCTCAAGGAGCTGGCCAGGCAGACGAACGACGCCCCGATGCTGACCGCCGTCACCCTGGGCATGTCTGAGGTCGTGGCCGGCTACGTCGACCAGACCTCCGAGGAAATCGTCGCGGCCTACACCCGCGAACGGGAGACCTGGCTGCGGAACCGCAGCGCCGCACGGGCCGCCCGGATCCGCGACCTGCTGTCGGGCCAGCGGATCAACGTAAGCGCGACGGAGGCCACCCTGGGCTACCGGCTGCGCCAGTACCACCTGGGCCTGGTGTGCTGGGCGGGAGACGCCACGGCCGCCGTCGACAACATCACGCGGCTCGAGCACGCGATCGGCCACGTCGCGGGGAAGGCGGGCTGCCCCGGTGATCCTGTCTTCCTGCCCCGTGACGAATCCAGCGCGTGGGCCTGGCTGCCGCTGGGGATCCGAGACACCTTCGACGCCGAACAGGCCAGCACGGCCGGCGTGGACGGCGACATTCATTTCGCCTTCGGCGCCGCGGCCAAGGGTGCCGCCGGGTTCCGCCTCACGCACACCCAGGCCGTGGCCGCCCAGGCCGTCGCGCTCGCCGCGGGACCCGAGGTCCCTCGAGCGGTGGCGTTCAGCGAGGTCGCACCCGTGGCGATGATGCTCGGATCACCCGGGCTGCTGCGGGCGTGGGTGCTCAGCACGCTGGCCGGACTGGCCACCGACGACGAGCACCACGCGCGCCTGCGGGACACGCTGCTGACCTTCCTGCAGACCGGGGGGAGCTACAAGGCGACGGCCGAACGGCTGGTGCTGCACAAGAACACGGTCCAGTACCGGATCCGCAAGGCCGAGGAGAGCCTCGGCCGGCCGGTGGGCGAGAACCGGCCTGACGTGGAACTCGCATTGCGGGCCAGCCGCTGGCTGGGCTCGTCCGTGCTGCAGCCGGCCCGGGAACGATCAGCCGTCCCGGCTGACCCCGCCTAGGGCGGCTGCTCCCGGCTCCTCCGCGACCTGGCGGCCGAGTTCGGCCCGGACCCAGGCGACGATATCGGTGGTGGGCGCGCCCGGGGTGAAGATCTTGGCCACGCCCATCCGGGACAGCTCCGCGATGTCCGCGTCCGGGATGATGCCCCCGCCGAACACCACGATGTCCGCGGCGCCCCGCTCCCGCAGCAGCTCGATGACGCGGGCGAACAGGGTCATGTGCGCCCCGGACAAGATGGAAAGCCCGACGGCGTCCACGTCCTCCTGGATGGCGGCGGCTACGATCTGCTCCGGCGTCTGGTGCAGTCCGGTGTAGATGACCTCCACCCCGGCGTCGCGCAGCGCCCGGGCCACGACCTTTGCCCCGCGGTCATGGCCGTCGAGCCCGACCTTGGCGACGATCACGCGGATCTTGCCCATAGCGTCAGCCTAGTTGACGCAGGGAATACCGTTCGTCGCGGTGACCGCGCCGCCCTGCGGCCCGGTGGTGGGCAGGGGCGAGGGCGAACTCGACGGCGACGACGTGGGCGTGGCGCTGACGTTCGGCACGGTGGTGGCGTCTGCGCCGAGCATGACCTCCACGTGACCGGCCGCGATCGTCGAGCTCGCCGTGGCGGTCACGTTGAACAGCGCCGCGATCTTGCCTGCGGCCGCCGCGGAGCCCGAACCGTACAGCACCTGCGTGGTGGCGAGCGGGGTGGTGTTACCGACCTTGCCCGCCGTGTATCCGACGCTGACCAGGGCCGACGACACCTGCCCGGCCAGGCCCGCGGTGTTGCCGCCGTTAAGGACGTCCACGGTGGTCAGGCTGGGGTTCACCGAGACGGTGGGCTGCGGGTGCGACGAGCGATGCGACGAGCGGTGCGGCGGGTAGAACGTCTCCTGCACGAGCTGCTGGATGTAGCTGGGGTTGACCTCGTTGGCCTTCTGGCCGGCGATGGTCTCGTAGCCCACGATGGGCAGCGTGTAGAACGTCAGGTTGCCGGCGGTCAGGCTGCGCATCTGGGTGATGAAGTCGAGCAGGTTCCAGCCCGAGTCGGTGATCACGTACTGCTTGGCCACGGAAAGCAGCGCCTCGATCTTGCCCAGGTCGCCCAGCACGCCCTCGGTGCGCAGCTGGTGGATCACCGAATCGAGGAACGCCTGCTGGCGGTGGGTGCGATCCAGGTCGCCGTTGGTCAGGCCGTCCCGCTGCCGGACGAACGCCAGCGCCTTCTTGGCGTTCAGGTGCTGGTAGCCGGCGCGGGCGGCGGAGAAGCCCGAGTTCGGGTCGTAGGGTACCGGGTGGTTGAGGCACACTTCCACGCCGCCCAGGACCTTCGCGAGCTCGTAGAAGCCGTCCAGGTTGATCTCGGCGAAGTGGTCGATGTGGACCCCGGTGAGCTGCTCCACCGTGGCCACCGCCGCCGCGCGGCCTGCCTCGTTGCCCTTGAAGGCGAGCTGCTGCTGGCCGATGCCCGGCTGCTGCGCGGCCAGCGTGTTCTCCTCGGCGGCCATCGATACGCCGTACGCCTGGTCGATCTTGCCGACCTGCTGGTTCCCGAGCGTGTTGGCGAAGGTGACCCAGTCGTCGCGCGGGATCGAGAAGCCGACCGCCTTCTTGCCGCCCGCCGGTATGTGGATCAGGATCAGCGTATTGGTGGCGTTGCCGCCGCAGCCGGCCTCGATCTCAGCCCTGTTGCACGCGTGCAGGGCCTTGAGCACGTCATCCGGCAGGATGTTGCCCTGCCAGTCGGTGCGGCTCTCCAGGCCCATGAGCAGGATGTTCTGCGCGCCGATGGACGGACCGCTGACGATGGCGTGCGACCCGCCGATGCTTCCGACGGCCTTCACGACAAAGTAGGAAAAGCCGCTGATGGCTAGCACGAGCGCGGCGGCGACGCAGCTCAGGGCGTACCCAGCTTTGCCGGCGGCCCCCCACAGCGGAGCCGGCGAACCTGGTCTAACCATCGTCTTTTCCTCGGGAGTCCCAGGCCGTGATCGAGACCGTCCGTCGAAGCCTACCTTCATGTCCCCGTGACTCGTGCGCAACGGCTAACATCCGAAGAACAGATGAGCAACCCACAATGGCGGGAAGCACGCCCGAACAGCCCGTACGGCGGCGAGCCTGTAGCCAGGCCGCGCGGCCGTGATGCGCGGATTCCTTCACATCCTCCCACGCGCGCCGACGATAACTGGGCCGACGCGCCGACGCGCCGCGTGCCCGTGGCGCCCGACGCGACGCAGCCGGGCCGCATGCCACGCGAGGGCGGGCTCCGCCGCACCGGGCGGCCGCCTGGTGGCGCCCGGGGGCCGCAGCGCGAGCCGCGGGGACCCCAGCGGTTCACCGCAGGCGCGCCGGGGGGCTTGCGCCTGGGAGGCTCGCTGTCCGGCGGCCTCGCGGTGGCCATCGTGGCCGCCAGCACCGCGCTCGGGGCCAGCGCCACCATGCTCACGGGTAAGGAGCCCGGATCGATCCTCGGCGTCTTCGTCATCATCGGGACGCTGGCCGCGGCGGTGGCCGTCCGGCCCCAGGCCGGCCGGATCATCTTGCCGGTCCCGGCGCTTTCCTACCTCGTGGCGGCGATGGTGACCGGTGTGATCTACGACCACTCCGCCGACGTGTCCAAGGCGGCGCTGGCCGTCAACGCGGCCCAGTGGATCGCCAACGGGTTCGTCGCCATGCTGCTCGCTACCATCCTGGCTGTCGTGCTGGTCACCGTTCGCTGGATCTTCTGGCGCCGCAGCAGGCCGGCGGTCGCGGCGCCCTGGCCGGCCGGGCCGCCCGCGAACCCGTACCAGACGCAGCCGGTCATGGACGAGTACCGGACGCAGCCCGGCGTGGAGGACTACCGGACGCAGCCCGTGGTGGAGGACTACCGGACGCAGCCGGTCGTAGCCGACTACTGGGGCCAGGCGGACTACCCGAACCCCTACGGCCCCGGGGGTCCAAGCCGCGGTGAGCCGGGGCCAGGGCCAGCAGGGCCCGCGGCACCGGGGGCGCAGAGACGCCAGGAACCGCGGCCCGGGGGCCAGCGACCGGGGCAGCCGTGGCCGCCCCGCACCGACCCGCGCCAGCCTCGGCCGCCCGGATCGGGTCCTTACAACTTCTCTAGCGGGGCGTAGCGCAGCACCAGGTGCTTGACGCCGTAACCGCCGCCGAAGTCGATCTTGGCTTCGGCCTGGTCACCGTAACCGTCGGTGGAGACCACCGTGCCGAGCCCGAACTTGTCGTGCGTGACCATGTCCCCCGGTGACAGCGCGGGGACCGGGCGGTTCCCCGGGGACCTGGCGCCGGGCCTGCTCGCCATCCGCTCCTGCGCGGGCGTGGCCGCCCTGGTCGCCGCGACCTCGTCGCGACGCCATTCGATGAGGCCGGGGGGGATCTCGCCGAGGAACCTGGACTGCCGGTGGAACGACGGGCGGCCGTACCAGTTCCTGGCCAGGGCGCGGGTCAGGTACAGGCGCTGCTCGGCGCGAGTGATGCCCACGTAGGCGAGCCTGCGTTCTTCTTCCAGTTCCTTGGTGTTGTTCAGCGAGCGCTGGTGCGGGAACACCTCTTCTTCGAGCCCGGTCAGGAACACCACCGGGAACTCCAGGCCCTTAGCGGTATGCAGGGTCATCATCGTCACGAGGCCGCCGTGGTCCTCACCTTCGGGGATCTCGTCGGCATCGGCGACCAGGGACACCTGCTCGAGGAATTCCGTCAGCGTCCCGGCGTCGCGCGAGCCGTCGAACTCGCGGGCCACCGACACCATTTCCTTCAGGTTCTCCACCCGGCTGGCGTCCTGCAGGTCGGATGAGGACTCCAGCGACTCGGTGTACCCGGTGCGTTCGAGCACGGCCTCGGCCAGCTCGGCCACCGGGCCGGTCTCGGCCAGTTCCCTGAATTCCCCCATGAGCGTGTTGAACCCCTCGATCGCCGCGGCCGACCTGGCCGCGAGGCCGGGCACGCTGGCCGGGCGGGCCAGTGCCTGCGCGAACGTGATCCGCTCGCGCAGGGCGTAGGCGGCCACGTACTCCTCGGCGCGGTCGCCGATGCCGCGCTTGGGCACGTTCAGCACCCGCCGCAGCGACACCTCGTCCGCCGGGTTGGCGGTCAGCCGCAGGTAGGCGAGCAGATCGCGGACCTCGCGGCGTTCGTAGAACCGAACCCCGCCGACCACCCGGTAGGGCAGCCCGACCCGGATGAACACCTCCTCGAAGACCCGGGACTGGGCGTTCGTCCGGTAGAAGACCGCCACCTGGCCGGGCGTCGCCTCACCCGCGTCGGCTAGGCGGTCCACCTCCTCGGCCACGAACGCGGCCTCGTCATGCTCGTTGTCGGCCACGTAGCCGACGATCGGCGGGCCCGCGCCCGCATCCGACCACAGGTTCTTGGGCTTCCTGCTCCGGTTCTGCGCGACCACGGCGTTGGCGGCGGCCAGGATGTTCTGCGTGGAGCGGTAGTTCTGCTCGAGCAGGATGACCTTCGCGTCCGGGTAGTCCTGCTCGAACTCGACGATGTTGCGGATCGTGGCGCCTCGGAAGGCGTAGATCGACTGGTCCGCGTCGCCGACGACGCACAGCTCCGGGGGAGGAAGAGGGTCCTCGGGGGAGTCACCACCGCTCGTTCGGCTGGAAAAGAGGGGAGCACTGCCGGATACCAGTTCCCTGACCAGGACGTACTGCGCGTGGTTGGTGTCCTGGTACTCATCCACGAGCACGTGCCGGAACCGGCGGCGGTATTCGGCGGCCACCTCGGGCAGCGCCTGGAAGATGTTGACGGTGACCATGATCAGGTCATCGAAGTCCATCGCGCCGGCCGCGTGGAGCCGGCGCTGGTACTCGGCGTAGGCCTCGGCGAGGGCCTTGTCCCGCGCGGTCTGCGCACGGGCCGAGAACGTCTCGTGGTCGATCAGCTCGTTCTTCAGGTTCGACACCTGCGCCGCCAGCGCCTTGGGCGGGTACTGCTTGGCATCGAGCTCGAGCTCCCGGCACGTGAGCGCCATCAGGCGCTGGGAGTCGGCCTGGTCGTACACGGAGAACGACGACGGATAGCCGAACCGCTTCGCCTCCTTGCGCAGGATCCGGACGCAGGCTGAGTGAAAGGTCATGACCCACATGGCCCGGGACCGGGGGCCCACCAGGGCGGCGACCCGGGACGCCATCTCGCCCGCGGCCTTGTTGGTAAAGGTGATGGCCAGGATCTCGTGCGGCGCCACGTCACGGGCGGCGAGCAGATACGCGATCCGGTGCGTCAGCACCCGCGTCTTCCCCGACCCGGCGCCGGCCACGATGAGCAGCGGGCCGCCCTGGTGCACGACCGCCGCGCGCTGCTCAGGATTGAGTCCGTCGAGGAGGGCGTCTATGGCGAGGGCGGTCACTGTAACAGCGTAGGTGGTGCTTGCGACAAAAGCAGGGCGCACCACGCACGGTGATGCCGGCACCTGGAGTCATCGCAGGACGAGGCGCCAGCGGGAACGCTATGTTACGTACTGCGTGGCGAAACGCCGTCGGATCAGCGGATATATCGACCTTCCATTCCGGCCGATACCCGTAATGGGTTATTCTGGCCGTCTTGGCGGTAGTTGGATGCGACGGGGGTCACGTAACCGACGCCTTCTCCAAACCGCGGGAGTGCCATGGGATCGCGTGGCCGGTCCATCCGGCTCCGGATTTACTTCCTCGTGGCGATACCCCTCGTCGCCATGATCGGGATGCTGGCCTATCTCGTGGTGACGACCGTCAACGACGCCGTCAGCATGGACCGGGCCCCCAGCCTGATCTCCGGGACCGCCGTGCCGGCCGCGACCTTCATCGGCCTGCTGCAGGACGAGCGCCGGGCCGCCGTGGTGTACCTGGACGCGCCGACCGCCGCGAACGGCCAGGCCTACGGCGCGGCGATCGCGGCCACGGACCGCGGCGAGCAGGCCTTCGGGCAGGCGATGTCCTCCTCGGCCACGCTGGGGAGCGAGGGCGGCACCGAGGCCCAGGAGATCAGCGACATCACGAGTGACCTCAACCAGCTCGGGAGCATCCGCTCTGCCGTCCAGCTCCGGCAGGTGACCCCGCTGGCCGCGTTCACCGCGTATGGTGACCCCATCTCGGACGAGCCCAGGCTCTTCCTATCTGAGGCCGACAGCGTGACCACGAACGTTCTCGCCGCAGGCCAGTCGCTGGGGATCATCGCCAGCGCCCAGGCCAGGGAGGGGCTCTCGGAGGAGGACGCGCTGCTCGCCGGGGCGCTGGCGGCGCACCGGATGTCGCTGGCCGCGCGCGGCGCCTTCAACGGCGCGGCGGCGCAACGCCAGGTCTACCTGGGGTCCGCGGAGTCGATCCTGACCGGGTCCAACCTGGCCGCCTTCAACGCACAGCTGGACCTGTCCCCGGCCGACCAGCAGCGCCTCAGCTCGATTGAGCAGGCCCTGAGGCAGGGCACGCCGATAGCCAGGCTCGGCCTCACCCCGGCCGCCTGGCAGGCGCTGACCGGCACGCTCCTGGACGAGTACTTCACCGGAGGCGTCCGGGCCGCCGACGCACTCCTGGTGACCGATCACCAGATCACCCACACGGCGTGGGTCAAGGTCGCCGTGGTCAGCGGGGCCGGCCTGCTCGGGCTGCTCGTCACGATCCTGGTCACCACGCTGGCCGGGCGCGGCATCATCCGCCGGCTGCGCGGGCTCGAGCGGTCGGCCCTGGCGCTGGCCGAGAACCAGCTGCCGGACGTGATCACCCGGTTGCGGCGGGGCGAGGACGTGGACCCCTTCGCCGAG
This sequence comes from uncultured Actinomycetes bacterium, assembly GCA_963795795.1. GTDB lineage: Bacteria > Actinomycetota > Actinomycetes > Streptosporangiales > Streptosporangiaceae > Palsa-504. The sequence goes on from CAWCJS010000034.1 coordinate 583,388, forward strand.
GCGCCGCCGCTGCGCGTCGGCCGGGACGAGATCGGCCGGGTCGGGCAGGCCTTCCACCTGGTCAGGCAGACCGCGATCGGGGCCGCCGTGGACGAGGCCAGGCTCCGCCGTGGGCTCAACGACGTGTTCCGCAGCCTGGCCCGGCGCAGCCAGTCGCTGCTGCACCGCCAGCTGGCCCTGCTCGACCAGATGGAACGCCGGGCCACCGACCCCGAGGCGCTGGACGACCTGTTCCGCCTGGACCACCTGACCACGCGCATGCGCCGACACGCGGAGGGCCTGGTCATCCTGTCCGGCGCGCCACCGGGCCGCAGCTGGAGCAGCCCGGTCCGGATGGTCGACGTGATGCGCGGAGCCATCGCCGAGGTCGAGGACTACGCGCGGGTCGCCGTCACGACCCGGAGCCAGGCCGCGCTGGCCGGCTCCGCCGTCGCCGACGTGATCCACCTGCTGGCCGAGCTCATCGAGAACGCCACCACGCTGTCTCCGCCCTACACCTCGGTGCGCGTGTCGGGCGACACGGTGGCGAGCGGCTTCGCGATCGAGGTCGAGGACCGCGGGCTCGGGATAAGCCCGCAGCGGCTCGCCGAGCTGAACGAGCGGCTGGCCAGGCCGCCGGAGTTCAACCCGTCCGACAGCGAGCAGCTCGGCCTGTTCGTGGTCAGCCAGCTGGCCAAGCGGCACGGCATCCAGGTCACGCTCCAGGCCTCCGCCTACGGCGGGACCGCGGCCATCGTGCTCATCCCTGAGCACTTGGTGGTGACGGAAGAGGCGTTCCGGGCCGGACTGCCCGGCGGGCCCGCCGCCGTCGCCACCCTGCCGCCGGCCAACGGGCATCCGCAGGCCCCTGGGGTCCGCATCTCCGGGCCGCTGGGCCGGCCGCCGGCGTACGCGACGGAAGGCACCAGGTCCGCGGTGCCCGACGGGCCCGGGCCGTCCGCCTTCGACGTGTTCGCGCCGCTGCACCGCCCACCGGGCGCCGGCGAGGCGCCCGTCCCCGCGGGCGATCCGGCGTACGCGGGTTACGCCAGGGCCGCGCCGTTGCCGGGGACCGGCGGTGTGCCGTTGCCGGGGACCGGCGGTGTGCCGTTGCCGGGGACCGGCGGTGTGCCGTTGCCGGGGACCGGCGGCGTGCCGTTGCCGAACCAGCCCGCGCCGTTCCCCGCCTGGACCGGCCAGAACGCGGCGGGCGGCTTCCCCGGTCCCGCCGGTCCCGCCGTGCCCGGCGCCGGCACTAGCCACGCCGGGCCGCCGACCACCCCGATGGTCCCGGTGGCGGGGCCCAGGACGGCGAAGGCACCAGGTCCGCCGTGGGAGCTGTCCCGTCAGACCGGGCCGCTCCCGGTGCTGCCCGCCGGGCCCGATCCGGCCTCGCCCGGACCCGATCAGGGCGGCAGCGGCCTGCCGCGCCGGGTCAGGCAGGCGAACCTGGCCCCCGAGCTCCGCGCCGAACCGCCGCGCCGCCTCGCGCCCACCGCGACCGCCGGCCTGACCGGCGGGCCTACCCCCGCGGAAATCCGCCAGACCATGTCGGCGCTCCGGCGCGACTGGGACGAGGGCCGGTCACAGCAGACCGCGGGCCAGGGGGCGGCTCCCGGGACCGGAGCGGATCAGGAGCCGGGAGCAGGCGGGGAGTCCGGTGGGACCTGAACCGGACCCGGCGGGGCCGGACGCCGGCCCGGGCCCGGCCGCCGCCGAGGTGGCTATCATGATCAGACGGCCGGGTGAGCAGATCCGCGTCAGGACGCGCGGGTCGGCCGGGTCCGGCCGGGACGAAGAGCATCATGCCATCCAACGATGAACGCTGGCTGGACGCCGACGCGGGTCCGGTGGTCCGGCCCTACGCGCTGACCCAGGGCCGCACCCGGCACGCCGGCGAGTCGTTCGACCTGGTCGCGACCGTGCTGGCGACGCGCGCGATCGCCGAGGATGGCTCCCTCGCCCCCGAGCACATCAGTGTGCTGCGGCTCGCCCGCGCCCCGACCACCGTCGCCGATATCGCGTCCGACGTCGACCTCCCGCTCGGTGTCGTCCGCATCATCCTCGCCGACCTCAGGGAACTAGGCCTCGTGGCCATCAGGACCCCGACCGTCATGGCGGAGCGGATCGACCAGCACACGCTCACGGAGGTCCTCAATGGACTACGCGATCTCTGATCCGGGCGTGGCCCCTCCGGGAAGCTCACGTCAGTACCGCGCCATCAAGATCCTGCTGGCGGGCGGCTTCGGGGTGGGCAAGACCACGCTGGTCGCGGCCGTGAGCGAGATCCGGCCGCTGCGGACCGAGGCGCTGCTCACCGAGGGCAGCCTGGGCACGGACAGCACGAAGGGCATCGAGGGCAAGACCACGACGACGGTCGCGATGGACTTCGGCCGGATCAGCCTGCACAGCGACCTGGTGCTCTACCTGTTCGGCACCCCGGGCCAGTCGCGGTTCTGGTTCATGTGGGATGAACTGGCCATCGGGGCGCTGGGCGCGGTGGTCCTGGCCGACACCCGCAGGCTCGCGGACAGCTTTCCCGCGATCGACTACTTCGAGCGCCGGGAGATCCCGTTCATCGTCGCCCTGAACTGCTTCGACGGCGCCCGCCGGTACGAGACGGAGGACGTCAGGTCCGCCCTGGACCTCGAGCCCGATCAGCCGGTCATCCTGTGCGACGCGCGGAGCCGGGAATCGGCCAAGGACGTTCTGATCACCCTGGTGCAGCACGTCATGCTGACGGCGTCCGACGAGAAGGTCTCAGGGATCTCGTAGCACAGCCCAGACGGCCTTGCCATGACCGGCGATGGGGCTCCAGCCCCATACGTGGCTCAGCGCCGCGACGATCTGCAGCCCGCGGCCGCTCTCCCCTGACCAGTCGGGCCGCCTGGGCACCGGCGTCTCGTTGCCGGGATCGACGACCGCGAGCATGACCTCGCCCGCCCGCCTGAGCATGCACAGGCGGAGCACCGTCATCGAGGCGCCAGGACTTCCGCGGCCCAGCCCGGCCCGCGTGCCGTGCAGGACGGCATTGACCACAAGCTCGTCGACGATCATCTCCGCGTCGTCCGCCAGCGCCTCAAGGCCCCAGCAGGTCAGCAGCTCCCTGACGAACCGGCGGGCCGTCCTGGCCTCCTCCGGCCTGGCGCTCAGGGCTCTGGTGGTCACGGCCGGGGTCTCCCACCAGGCCGAAGGTACCGGGAGCAATCGAGGCATGCCGTCACGAACAAGAGGCCAGGGGACGCCTACGTCTTCGTCGTCATCCCCGCTACCGGTAGCGACACTGAGATGCGCCAACGCCACAGCTTCCTGCACGTCATCGGGCGAACCTGCTGCCCGTAACCATGTATAAACGCGTGCCCAGAGACATGCTGCCTGATATATTGTGCAAATGCAAGACCAGATGCACGTTCATTCGCACTGTGCACAGTTCTCCAGACAGGTGCACGGGGGCCAGTAGACAGGCGGATCGCATGAGGCACTTGCTTACCAGTTGCTAACTGAAACTACAGCGAGTGAATAAAAGCGGGCCTCGCCTTGGTTTAACCGGCCGAAAGGGGACGAAAATGGTCATTACGTACAATGGCATGCCCGCGGGCGAACTCGGGGACGTCCGCTGGCGGAAGAGCCAGCACAGCAATCCCAACGGCGCGTGCGTGGAACTAGCCGCGCTACCGAGCGGCGAGATCGCCATGCGGAACTCGCGTTTCCCGGTCGGGGCCGTCCTGCTTTACACTCAGGCAGAGATCACCGCGTTCCTCGCCGGCGCCAAAGACGGCGAATTTGATCACATCGTCGCCGAAGCGGCCCAGCTTACCCGCCAGTAGCACCGCTACCGGTAAGCCCGTGGTGACACGGCAATAACAGACTGGCAAACGAGACCCTCGCGACCTGCGAGAACACGGAGAGATCAGGACTTCGGTTGAATTGTCACGGATCCCTCTTTCGCAAGCGTGAGATCACGTGGGAGACTGGTCCACACCCCGCCAGGATCAGGGTGTGAGGATGCGAGGAGCGCCGATGGTCTCATCGGAAGACTCGGCCTGGGATGTACCGCCCAGCTTCTTTGGCACGCGCGCGAGCGGGCCGACCGTCCAGCGTCTGGTCCTCGGGGGCCAGCTGCGGCGGCTCCGTGAATCTCGCGGGATCAGTGCGGAGCAGGCGGCCGAGGCCATCCGGGGATCACACTCCAAGATAAGCCGGATGGAACACGGCCGGGTCGGCTTCAAGGACCGCGACGTGAGCGACCTGCTCACCCTGTACGGGGTGACCGACCCCGAAGAGCGCGCGGCGCTGCTGAACCTGGCCCGGGAAGCGAACACGCCCGGCTGGTGGCACGCCTACTCGGACGTCCTCCCGGCCTGGCTGGAGGCGTACGTGGGGCTGGAGGCCGCGGCCTCGATCATCCGTACTTACGAGGTCCAGTTCGTGCCCGGGCTGCTGCAGACCGAGCGGTACGCGCGGGCATTGATCCGCCTCGGCTCGGCGGTCAGCGAGGAGGAGATCGCCCGGCGGGCCGAGCTGCGGACCAGCCGCCAGGAGATCCTCTCCGGCCCGACCCCGCCGCAGCTGTGGGCCGTGGTCGACGAGGGCGCGCTGCGCCGTCCGGTCGGGGGCACCGAGGTCGTCCGCGAGCAGATCAAGCACCTGATGGAAATGGCCGAGCGCCCCGCGATCACGCTGCAGATCCTGCCGTTCCACGCGGGCCCGCACGCCGCCATGGGCGGTCCGTTCACCATCCTGCGGTTCGCCGAGCCCGACTTGGCCGACGTCGTGTACATCGAGCAGCTGACCAGCGCGCTCTACCTGGACAAGCCGACCGAGGTGGACAGCTACCTCGAGGTCATGGAGCAGCTCTGCCTGCAGGCCGACGGCGCGGCGACCACGGTCAAGACGCTGGACAAGATCCTCTCCGAGCTCTGACCTCAGGCGGTCGACAGGACCTGGAAGGACTCGGCTAGGCGGCCTTCCGGAAGCCCCGCGCTTTGCGCGGCGCGGGTGAGCCACATCCTGATCCGCTCCTCGAGGTCGTCCATGTGCCCGGTCTGGCTGACGTGCGCGCGCAGGGCGGCGATCTTCCTGCCGAAGGTGTCGGTCACGTCCACGAACTGGTTGGGCGACGGGGATCCCGAGATCCAGACCTCGCGGACCGTCCACGGGGCCAGGCCCTCGTCCTCGCGCAGCTCGGGGAACGCGAAGGGGTTCCGGGCGTCCGGGTACACCGCGTCGAGGGCGGCGGAGCCAACGGCCCGGTGGTCGGGGTGGCTGGCGCCGGTCCGCGCGTAATTCCGCTCCGGGCTGGGGCAGACCACGCGGTCGGGGCGGACCTGCCTGATCACCCTGGCCAGGTCCCGGCGCAGCGCCAGCGTGGCCTCGACCTGGCCGTCCGGGTAGCCGAGGAACCGCACGTCGTGCACGCCGACGCACTTGGCCGCGGCGACCTGCTCGGCGCGGCGCAGGGCGGGCACCTCGGCGCGGGGGAAGTCATCGTCCAGCCCGCCCGCGTCGCCGTCGGTCACCAGGCAGTAGGTCACCTCGAGCCCGGCGTCCGTCCACCGCGCGACCGTCCCCGCGGCACCGAAGTCGACGTCATCGGGGTGGGCGTTGATGACCAGGATCCGGGCGATCTCGGCGTCGTCGGGCACGTCCGCCATCCTAACGGCAGGTGACCCGGGACCGGCGCCCGCCAGGAGGGCGCCGGTCCCGGGCACGGCTAAGGCGGGCTACTCGTCGGGGACCAGCGTGGGGGTGGACCGGGTGAGGGTCTGCTTCTTGAAGAAGGGCGCGCCGGGCCGGATGTGCCGGCAGTAGAGGTAGAAGACGACCCCGACCAGGCCGGCCACCACCGCGATCACGAAGGCGCCGCCGACCTGCCAGTGGAGGCCGGGAACGGTCCACATGGTGTAGTCGTTCGCCGTCGCCACATCGTAGTCCAGCCACACGCTCCAGCCCCCGAGGAACCACAGCATCATGGCGCCTGACACCGGCAGGATGCCCTGCATCCACAGGTTGCGCGCGCTGCTGGTCAGGTTCTTGCGGTAGTACCAGCCGCAGGCGAAACCGGTCAGGCCGTAGTAGAACGCGATGTACAGGCCGATGGCGATCACCGCGTCGCCGATGACCCCGATGCCGTTCGAGGAGTAGTTCATCCCCAGGTAGACCGCGATCGAGATCGCCCCCATAAAGATGGTGGACACCGTGGGGGTCATGAACCGGGGGTGGATCTTCGCGAACGATGACGGCAGCGCCTTGTAGGCGGCCATCGACAGCGTGGTCCGGGCGGTGGGCAGGATCGTGGTCTGGGTGGACGCGGCCGCCGAGGACAGCACCATGAGCAGCAGCAGGTGGTAGAACGTCGGGCCGAAGCCGTGCGTGCCGAAGATCGCGCTGCCCTGGACCGACAGCACGTCGCCCGCGTTGGCGGTGTTACCCAGGCCGTTGCCCGTCGTCTTGACTCCGGCGAACGCCTCCATGGAGAAGATCACCAGGGCGTAGGTGACCAGCAGGATGATGGTGGAGAAGATCGCGGCCAGGCCGGGTGTCCGGTTCTTGTCCTTGGTCTCCTCGTTTACCGAGACGGCGGTGTCCCAGCCCCAGTAGATGAAGACCATCAGGATGATCCCGCTGGCGAACGCGCTGAAGCTGCCGAGATCTTGAACGGGTTGAGCCAGTTAATGCTCGGCGTGAGGTGCCGCGGCCGGCGCGGTGCCAGCGCCGACCTTGACCAGCGCGACGATGGACAGCACCACCAGCATGGTGAGCTCGATGCCGAGCAGGATCTTCTGGAAGTTCGCCGACACCTCGATGCCGACGGTAGCAGATGCCGGTCATCAGCGATGATCCAGATGATGCCGGCCAGCAGCACCCAGCCGCTGGTCGCGTTGCTCCCGATGCCCTTGGCGTTGAACTCAAGGAACACGTACTGCCCCGCGACCTGCGCCAGGCTCGCCATGACCAGGATGTCGGCCGCGAGGATGCCCCAGCCGCCCGCCCAGCCGGCCCGCGGCCCGAACGCGCGCGTCGCCCACGTGAACGTGGTGCCGCAGTCCGGGTCGGCCTTGTTCAGCTCGCTGTAGCCGATCGAGGTCAGAACAGCATCGGCACGAAGGCGAGCACGGCGACGGCCGGCGCCTGCAAGGCCACCGCGCCCACCACGAACACCAGGGTGGCCGCGATGCTGTACGCGGGCGCGACCGATGCCGTCGCGATGACAGTGCTCGAGATTAGCCCGAGGGCACCGGACTTCAGGCCCTTGTCGAGCGGTTGTTCCTGGGGCTCTACGGCTTGCTCGGCGGTGGCCATGCCTCACCTCTCCCTGCGCGGACCAGCCCGTCGTGGCCGGTATGGGCACGTGAACCCGGCTGCGCCGGTACCGGATGCGATGATTCTGGCATTGGGACAGGGCGGCTGATCCAGCATCCGGATGCTACGGTTCTAGCATAAATTTCGCTATTCTAGCAACGATATCCGTCGTAATAGTCAAGGTAAGTACGACTGGTCTCGTCGGCCAGACGGCGGGCAAGGGTTAAGATCAGCCCATGCGCATACTCCTCGTGGGCGCGGGCGGGGTTGGCACGGCATTCGCCAGGATCGCCGCCCGCCGCCCGTTCGCCGAGCTGGTCATCGCCGACTACGATCTGGGCCGGGCGCAGCGCGCCGCCGCGGCCCGCGACGGGTACGAGGCGGTGCAGCTGGACGCCCGCGACGAGCAGGCCGTCGCGGAACTGCTCGCGCAGCACGACTGCGACGTGCTCATGAACGCCACCGACCCGCGCTTCGTGATGCCGCTGTTCCGCGCCGCGCTGCGGGCCGGGACCCACTACCTGGACATGGCGATGTCCCTGTCGCACCCCGACGCGGAGGCCCCCTACCGCAGGACCGGGGTCAAGCTCGGCGACGACCAGTTCGCGATGGCGGCCGACTGGGAGCAGTCGGGAAAGCTCGCGCTGGTCGGGATGGGAGTGGAGCCCGGGCTGTCCGACGTGTTCGCCAGGTACGCCGCCGACGAGCTGTTCAGCGAGATCAGCGAGCTCGGCGTGCGGGACGGCGCGAACCTGGAGGTCGCGGGCTACGACTTCGCCCCCACGTTCTCCATCTGGACCACGATCGAGGAGTGCCTGAACCCGCCGGTGATCTGGGAACGCGGCCGGGGCTGGTTCACCACCGAGCCGTTCAGCGAGCCCGAGGTCTTCACGTTCCCGGCCGGCATCGGCCCGGTCGAGTGCGTGAACGTAGAGCACGAGGAGGTGCTCCTGATGCCGCGGTGGGTGCAGGCGCAGCGGGTTACCTTCAAGTACGGCCTCGGCGCGGAATTCATCGGCGTGCTGCGGACCCTGCACAAGCTCGGCCTGGACGCGACCGACCCGGTGCGGGTCGGCGCGGTGAGCGTGTCGCCGCGCGACGTCGTGGCCGCGTGCCTGCCGGATCCGGCCACGCTGGGGGACAAGATGAGCGGACTGACCTGCGCGGGCACCTGGGTGACGGGAACCGGCCGCGACGGCGCGCCGCGCGAGGTGTACCTGTACCACGTGGTCGACAACGCCTGGTCGATGGCCGAGTACGGCTCGCAGGCGGTGGTCTGGCAGACGGCGGTCAACCCGGTGGTGGCGCTGGAGCTGATCGAGTCCGGGGCGTGGGCGGGCTCGGGCGTGCTCGGTCCCGAGGCCCTGCCCGCCCGGCCTTTCCTCGACCTGCTCACCGAGTACGGCTCGCCGTGGGCGTGCGAGGAACGCACCCGCGGCCGGGGCCGCCTAGCCCGGTCTCCGCGGCCTGGCCGCTGAAGTCAAAATTTTTCGCTGATTTCTGTCCCGCGGCCGCCTGGTTGCGGTCTCCCCTACCGATCTAGTCACACTGTTCCAACGCTGATGACGGTCGGTGAGGCAGCGCCAGCGTGCGTTCGGATCGTGCGGTACACCAGCAGTTCGACGAGACGCGCGGGCCAGCTGGGGACTGGTGCTCGCTCAAGCGGCGTCCTAGGTTTGGCTCCAGGTGAAGCCAGGGAGGCCGGATGACCAAGGTCAGCATGACCATCGACGGCGTGCGGTACGACGATGACGTCGAGCCCCGCATGCTGCTCGTGCACTACATACGCGAGGTGGCCGGGCGGACGGGCACGCCCGTCGGCTGCGACACCTCCAACTGCGGCGCCTGCACGGTGCTGCTGAACGGGCTGTCCGCGAAGAGCTGCTCGGTGCTCACGGTCCAGGCCGACGGCGCGGAGATCACCACCATCCAGGGGCTCGCGGACGGCGAATGGCACCCGCTGCAGCGAGCCTTCCACGAGGAGCACGCGCTGCAGTGCGGGTATTGCACGCCCGGCATGATCATGGCCGCGGCCGACCTGCTGCGGGACAACCCGCATCCGACCGAGCATGAGGTCCGCGAGGGTCTCGAGGGCAACCTGTGCCGGTGCACCGGCTACCAGAACATCGTCCGCGCCGTGCTGCGCGCCGCTTCGGAAGGGGTGGCGTCATGACGGTCACCACCGAGATCGGCAAGGCGCGGACCCGCAAGGAAGACGCCCGCCTGGTGACGGGGCAGACCAACTGGACCGACAACATCCAGCTGGCCGGGTTGCTGCACATCGCGTTCCTGCGCAGCCCCATGGCGCACGCGCGGATCAGGTCGGTGGACGTCTCCGCAGCCAAGGGCGCGCCCGGCGTCATCGCGGCGTTCTCCGGCGCAGACTTCGCCGCCGAGCAGGGCAGCCTGCCGTGCGCCTGGCCGGTTACCCCGGACATCATCATCCCCGCGCACCCGCCGATGGCGGTCGACGAGATCCGCTACGTCGGCGAGATCGTGGCCTGCGTGGTCGCCCGCAACCGGTACGCGGCGGCGGACGCCCTGGAGCTGATCGACGTCGACTACGAGCCGCTGCCTGCCGTCCTGGACATGGAGGCGGCGCTGGCTGAGGGCTCGCCGAAGGTGCACGAGGCCGGCAACAAGTCGTTCGTGTGGCCCTTCGGCCAGGGGGACATCGACGCCGCGTTCCGTGACGCGCCGGTCGTGATCGAGCGGACCTACCGGCAGCAGCGCCTGATCCCCTGCGCGATGGAACCGCGGGCGACGGTGTGCGAGCCGGTGGGCGATGAGTTCACGCTCTGGACCTCGACCCAGATCCCGCACGTGCTGCGGTTCCTGCTGGCCGCGGTGCTCGGCATCCCCGAGCAGAAGCTGCGGGTGGTGGCGCCGGACGTCGGCGGCGGGTTCGGGTCGAAGCTCCAGACCACGGCCGAGGAATTCCTGACCGTGCTGATCGCCCGCAAGCTGGGACGGCCGGTGAAGTGGACCGAGTCGCGCAGCGAGGGCAACCTGGCCGTGCACCACGGCCGCGACCAGATCCAGCGGATCAAGGTCGCGGCGGACCGCGACGGCAGGCTCCGCGGCCTGTCCGTGGACCTGCTCGCCGACATGGGCGCCTACCTGATGCTGGTCACGCCCGGCGTGCCGCTGCTCGGCGCGTTCATGTTCAACGCCATCTACAAGATGGACGCCTACTCCTTCAAGTGCACCGGCGTGTTCACCACGAAGGTTCCCACCGACGCCTACCGGGGCGCGGGGCGGCCCGAGGCGACGTTCGGGATCGAGCACGCGATGGACGACCTGGCGGCCGAGCTCGGGATGGACCCGCTGGAGTTGCGGAAGCGGAACTGGATCACCCACGAGGAGTTCCCCTTCACCACGATCGCCGGGCTGACCTACGACAGCGGCAACTACGAGGCAGCCACCGACCGGGCCGTCGAGCTGTTCGGCTACGACGAACTGCGCCGGGAGCAGGCGGAACGGCGCGCGTCGGGCGATCCGGTCCAGCTCGGGATCGGCATCTCGACCTACACCGAGATGTGCGGGCTGGCGCCGTCGCGCGTCCTCGGCTCGCTCTCCTACGGCGCGGGCGGCTGGGAGCACGCGTCGGTCCGGATGCTGCCCACCGGCAAGGTCGAGGTGGTCACCGGGTCGAGCGCGCACGGCCAGGGGCACGAGACCGCGTGGAGCCAGATCGTCGCGGACCAGCTCGGCGTCCCGTTCGAGGACATCAAGGTGTTCCACGGCGACACGGCGATCGCGCCTAAGGGCATGGACACCTACGGGTCGCGCTCGCTGGCGGTCGGCGGCATCGCCGTGGTCGGCGCGTGCGAGAAGGTCGTCGCCAAGGCCAAGGTGATCGCGGCGGGCCTGCTCGAGGTCTCGGCCGACGACCTGGAGTGGACCCCGGGCCGGTGGTCGGTGCGCGGCGACCCGGACAAGGGCCTCGGGATCGGGGAGATCGCGCTGGCCACGTTCGCGGCGCACAACCTGCCGGACGGCGTCGAGCCCTCGCTGGACTCCGACGCCACCTACGACCCGAACAACTTCTCCTACCCGCACGGGACGCACCTGTGCGCCGTGGAGGTGGACACCGAGACCGGGCAGGTGCAGATCCGCTCGTACGTCGCGGTCGACGACGTGGGCGTGGTCGTGAACCCGCTCATCGTGGACGGCCAGCTGCACGGCGGCATCGCCCAGGGCATCGCGCAGGCGCTGTACGAGGAGGCCGCGTACGACGCCGACGGCAACCTGCTGACCACCACCCTGGCGGACTACCTGCTGCCCTCGGCCGCCGACCTGCCGACGTTCGTCCTGGACCGGACGCAGACCCCGGCGACGACCAACCCGCTCGGGGTCAAGGGCGTCGGCGAGGCCGGCACGATCGCGTCGACGCCCGCCGTGGTCGACGCGGTCATCGACGCGCTGCGGCCGCTCGGCGTCACGGATGTCGAGATGCCGTGCACCGCGCAGCGGGTCTGGCGGGCCATCAACGAGGCCAAGGGAGGCGCGCGATGATCCCCGCGCAGTTCGACTACGAGCGGCCCGGATCCCTGGGCGAAGCGGTCCGGGCGCTGGCCGGCGGCGGCGAGGACGCCAAGGTCATCGCGGGCGGGCAGAGCCTGCTGCCGCTGCTGCGGCTGCGGCTCGCCTACCCCAGCCTGCTGGTCGACCTCGGTGACCTCGGTGAGCTGCGGGGCGTCAGGGACGACGGCGACGCGCTGGTGATCGGGGCGATGACCACGCACTACTCGCTGATCAGCGATCCGCTCATCCGCGACCACTGCGGGCTGATCGCCGCGGCGGCCAGCACGGTGGCCGACCCCGCCGTCCGGCACCGCGGCACCATCGGCGGCTCGCTCTCCCACGGCGATCCGGCCGGCGACCTGCCCGCCGTGATGGCCGCGCTCGACGCGACGATGCTCGCCACCGGACCCGGTGGCGAGCGGGCGATCGCCGCGGCCGACTTCTTCGTGGACTACCTCACCACCGCGCTGACCCCGGGCGAGGTCCTGACCGCCATCCGGGTGCCCAAGCTCGGCCCCGGCTGGGGCTACCGCTACGAGAAGTTCCAGCCGACCGCGCAGGCCTGGGCGATCGTCGGCGTCGCGGCGCTGGTGCGCCGGGACAACGGTCACGTGGCGCAGGCCAGGATCGGGCTCACCAACATGGGCACCGTCCCGGTGCGGGCGCTCGCCGCGGAGGCCGCGGCCGCCGGGGCGGCCGCGACGCGCGAGGCGCTCGCCGCGGCGGCCCAGCACGCGGACGAGGGCTCCGCCCCGCCGTCCGACCTGCGCGCCGCGGCCGACTACCGCAGGCACCTGGCCCGGGTTCTCACCGGTCGCGCACTCGCGGTAGCCGCCGGGATCGGGTAAGCCGCATAGGGTGATACGCGGCCGGGACGGGCTTGCCCCGCCCGGCCGCGCGGTAGGCCTTTTGCCGACGCGGGCCGATACCGGGCATAATCCACTGACCCCGTCAGGCAGTAAGGCAGAGAGGGTGACGTTCCGATGGCAATGGAGCTCGACAACTCCTTTACCGTGCCCGTCCCGCCCGAGCAGGCCTGGGACGTCCTGCTTGACGTAAAGCGGATCGCGCCGTGCATGCCCGGCGCGACCGTGGACGAGGTCGAAGGCGACGTGATCAACGGGCACATCAAGGTCAAGGTCGGACCGGTCTCGCTGACCTACCGCGGAACCGCGACCTTCACCGAGCGCGACGCCGACGCGCGCGTGGTGGTGCTGGAAGCCTCGGGCAAGGAGACCCGCGGCGCGGGCACCGCCTCCGCCACCGTCCGGGCCTCACTCGAGCCCGATGCCTCGGGGAACAGCACCCTGGTCACCATGCACACGACCATGAACGTGACCGGGCGCCCGGCGCAGTTCGGCCGGGGCGTGATGGTGGAGGTAGGCGGCAAGTTGGTGGACCAGTTCGCCGCGAACCTAGCTACCCTGCTCGGGGAGGACGGCCCGGACAGCACGGTCGCGGCCGACGGCGGCGTGGCGACTGACGCCGCGGCCGGGACCACCGCGGACGACGCGCAGAGCGCCAACGGGTCCGGCACCGCCGCAGCCGCGCACCAGGACGGAGCGGACCCGGCCGCGGGGGGCACGGTCACCGCCGCTGCGCCGGCTTCCCCGGCTCCCGCGGACAAGCAGGACTCCATCAACCTGGTCCGGCTGGTCGGGCCCGCCATCCTCAAGCGCGTCGTCCCCGTCGCCGCCATCGCCGCGGCCCTCGCCCTCCTGGGCAGGCGCCTGTTGCGCCGGGGCCGCGCCAAGGGTGCGGGCGAGGCCTAGCCGGCGGTGGAGTTCCAGGAGGTAGTCCGGCGCCGGCACATGGTGCGCCGGTTCAGCGACGAGCCAGTCTCGCCGGAGAGCCTGGACCGGATCCTGGCCAACGCGGTCCGCGGCCCGTCCGCCGGGTTCTCGCAGGGACAGGCGTTCCTGGTCCTGACCGGCGAGGACCTCAAGCGCTTCTGGCCGGTGGCCGGCGCGGCGGCCAGCCCCTCGGTGACGGCGGCACCGCTGGTCATCGTGCCCATGTCGGCCAAGCAGGTCTACCTGGACCGGTACGCGCTGCCCGACAAGGGCTGGACCGACCGGGACGAGACCCGCTGGCCGGTGCCGTTCTGGCACATCGACACCGGCATGGCGGCGCTGCTGATCCTGATGACCGTGGTGGACGAGGGCCTGGCCGCGCTTTACTTCGGGATCGTGCCCGAGGACGTGGCGCGGTTCCGCGAGGCGTTCGGCGTGCCGGACGACCTCGAGCCGATCGGCGCCATCGCCATCGGTCACAACGCGGAGGCCGCCCCGCGCGATCTGCGAGCCCGCCGCCGCCCCGCGCCGGATGTCATCCATTACGGCCGCTGGTAGCAGCTTTGGGACCAGCCCATCGGTGTGGCACAGCCGTTCTTGATGGGCAGGCGAAACCACCAGGCGATCTACGTGCGCTAATGACCAGCACCGCATGCCCGGCCGCCGGACAAGAAACCAATCAGGCCCGCATGGCGTCGAATGTCCATGAGACAGCGCATTGCCCTTATTCTCTCCGCCGCCGCCTTGAGTGCTGCCGTCCCGCTCGCGAGCGGGATCGCCACGCCCGCGGGTGCCGCGGCCGCTCGCCCCGGCGCGGCGCCGAGCTGCCCGCCGCCGACGGCGCGGCACGCCTGGGCGGTGTCGGTGTCGGGTACCGGGAAGGTCAGATGGCAGACGCCGCTGCCGGTCCGCGGGAACACCGTCGGATCCGCGATCGCGCCGGTCATCGCCGGGCCCGTCGCGGTGCTCGCGCAGGACGGGACGGTCTACGGCGTCCGGCTGGCGGACGGGCGCCGGCTGTGGGCGTGGCCGGGTGGACAGCTGGTCTACGACATGTGGCGTTCGAGCGGCCTGGTCGTCGTACTCACCGACCAGGTCAGTGACCACGCCAGGCTGACCGCGCTGGCGACGGCGACCGGGGCGGTGCGGTGGTCGCTGCGGCTCCCGGGACAGGGGCTGTACGGCGGCCAGGCGGCCACCGCGGACGGCGGGCTGGCGATGACCCGCGAAGACTGGACGCTGCAGGTGGTGAACCTGACCGACGGGGCCGTCCGCTGGGCCCGGCGTACCGGGACCACGCCGGTGCCTGCCGTGGCCGACGGCCTGGTGATGGCTGGCGTGAACGGGACAGTGGCCGCCTTCGACGCGCGGACCGGTGCGCCGCGCTGGGTCGTCCGCGGCGTGCCCGGCCAGCCCGCCCTGCAGGCCGCCGGCGGCCTAGTGCTGGTGACCAGCGCGGCCCAGGGCCCGGGCCTCCCGACCGCGCTGACGGCCATCGCGCCCTCGGCCGGCCGGGTGGCGTGGCGGTTCGATCCCGGCTCCCCGGTCACCGTGCTGGCCGCGGGCCCGGCTGGGCTCGCCGTGGCGACCTACGCCGCCCGTCCGGGCCTGTACCTGCTGGACGCGGCGACCGGTCGCCCCCGCTGGCACGTGAACGCTGCCGCAGGCCTGGGGCAGCCCCCGGTCGTGACGGGAGCCGATGTGATCGTGATCGAGGGCACCAGCCAGTTGCGGCTCACCGACCGGGACGCGTCTGACGGCCGGGTCCGCTGGCAGCACAGGCTCGGCCTGGTCGAGGCGATCGGCCCGGTGCTCACCGAGCCAGGGCTCGCGGTGACCCTGACGAACCCAGGAAGGTCCGGCCAGCCCTCGTACCTGGCGGCGTACCGGGTCGCAGGCGGCGGTCCGGCCTGGCGCGTCGCGATGCCGGCCTACGTGCCGGGGCCGCCCTCGGTCCTGCCCGGCGGCGCGGGGCTGCTGGTCCAACCCGCCGACCCCGGCCAGGCCTGCGAGGCGTGACCCGGGCCGGGTCCCGGCCTGGGCTACGGTGGTCGTCATGCCTGAGCGGTTTCCAGCCATTGAGCCGTACGACGCGGGGATGCTCGACGTCGGTGATGGTCAGCGCGTCTACTGGGAGGTCAGCGGCAACCCGGACGGCAAGGCGGCCGTCGCGCTGCACGGCGGGCCGGGCAGCGGCCTGTCACCGGGACGGCGGCGGGACTTCGACCCGGCGGCCTACCGCTTCGTCCAGTTCGACCAGCGCGGCTGCGGGCGCAGCACGCCCGCCGTCGCGGAGCTGAGCACCAGCCTGGACGCCAATACCACCGAGCACCTGATCGGTGACATCGAGCGGCTGCGCGAGCACCTAGGCATCGACAACTGGCTGGTCTGGGGCGGCTCGTGGGGCGTGACGCTGGGGCTCGCCTACGCGCAGCGCTACCCGCAGCGGGTCACCGAGATGGTGCTGGTGTCCTGCACCATGACCAGGCCCTCCGACGTGCACTGGCTCTACCACGAGGCGGGCCGGTTCTTCCCGGAGGAGTGGCACAGGTACGCCGCGGGCGGCGGGCACGCCGAGAACCTGGTGGTCGCCTACAACCAGCTGCTGAACGCCGATCCCGATCCCGCGGTCCGGATCCGCGCGGCCCAGGACTGGTGTGCCTGGGAAGACGCGGTGACCTCGCTAGAGGAGGGCTGGACTCCGAACGAGCGATATGCGGACCCCCGCTTCCGGATGACCTTCGCGCGGCTGTGCGCGCACTACTTCTCACACGCGGCGTGGCTGGCGGACGGGCAGCTGCTCCGCGACGCGCCCCGCCTGGCCGGGATCCCCGGCGTGATGATCCACGGCCGGTTCGATATCCAGGGACCGCCCGACGTACCCTGGCTGCTCCACCGGGCCTGGCCGGGCTCCGAGCTGCACCTGGTCCGGACCGGTCACCAGGGCGGCCAGGAGATGAGCGAGCACATGCTGACCGCGCTGAACCGGTTCGCCCGCACCTAGCGGACGCTGCCCTAACGGACGCTGCCCTAGCGGACGACGACCTCGGTGACCGGCAGCGAGGAGTCGGCGGGCAGGTCGAGCGGGGACGGCGGGATGCCCTGGGCCACCAGCTCCGCGCCCAGCGCGGCCACCATCGCGCCGTTGTCGGTGCACAGCCCGGGCCGCGGCACCCGCAGCCGGAGGCCGGCGGCAGCACACCGTTCCGCGGCAAGCGAGCGCAGCCGGGAGTTAGCGGCGACGCCGCCGCCGATGATCAGGTCGGCGACGCCGTGGCGCTGGCAGGCCTGCACGGCCTTGCGGGTGAGCACGTCGGCGACCGCCTCCTGGAAGGACGCCGCCACATCGGCGGCCGGCACCGGCTCCCCGGCCGCCTGCCGCGCCTCCACCCAGCGGGCCACGGCCGTCTTCAGCCCCGCGAACGAGAAGTCCAGCGTGCCGTCGCCGTACTTGCCGCGCGGGAAGCTGATCGCGGCGGGGTCGCCCTCGCGGGCCGCCCGGTCGATCGGCGGCCCGCCGGGGAACGGCATGCCCAGCACCCGGGCCACCTTGTCGTACGCCTCGCCGGCCGCGTCGTCAATGGTCGCGCCGAGCGGGATCACCTGCCGGGCCACGTCCTGCACGAGGAGCAGCGAGGAATGCCCGCCGGAGACGAGCAGGGCCACCGCGGGCACGGGCAAGGGACCGTGCTCCAGCTGGTCGACGGCGATGTGCGCGGCCAGGTGATTGACCCCGTACAGCGGCTTGCCGAGCGCGAACGCGTAGGCCTTGGCCGCGGCCACCCCGACCAGCAGCGCGCCCGCCAGGCCGGGCCCGGCGGTGACGGCCACGGCGTCGATCTGGCTGGCGCGGACGCCTGCCGTGGCCAGGGCGCGGTCGAAGGTCGGGGTCATCGCCTCCAGGTGCGCCCGGCTGGCCACCTCGGGCACCACGCCGCCGAACCGCGCGTGCTCGTCCACGCTGGAGGCCACCGCGTCCGCGAGCAGCTCGCGCCCGCGGACCACCCCGACGCCGGTCTCGTCGCACGAGGTCTCGATGCCCAGGATCAGGGGGGCGGCCATCAGGTGAGCACCTTCCGCATGACCACGGCGTCGACGCCGGACGGCTGGTAGTACCCCCGCCTGATCCCGATCTCCTCGAAGCCGTGCCGCAGGTACAGGCTGCGGGCCCGCGGGTTGTCCTGGCGGACCTCGAGCATGACCTCCGTGTGGCCGCGCCGGGCCGCCTCGTCGATCAGCTTGCCGAGCAGCGCCGTGCCGGTGCCCTGCCCCCAGTGCGCCGGATGTACCGCCAGGGTCAGCACGTCGGCCTGCGGCCCGCCGGTGAACATCATCCCCGCGTACCCGATCACCGTGTGCCCCTCCCCGGCCACCAGGTAGAGCCGGCGCGAGGCCGGCTGGGCGAACTCCGCCGCGAACATCTCCGGTGTCCACGCGTCGTCGGGAAACAGCTCGCGCTCCAGCGCCAGGATCGCCGACCGGTCGCCCCGCCGCATCGGCCTGAGCCTGACCGCGTTCTCCCGGGGGAAAGCCTTCACGGCGGGGTGACCCGCTTCGGCGGCCCGGGTTCCCTGGCGTCCGGGCGCCGCAGGTACAGCGGCTCGGCCGGCAGCAGCGGCGGCCGGGCCAGGCCGGGCGGCCGTCCCGCGGCGATCTCGCACAGCGTGCGGGCCTCCGGGTACATCGGCGCGATCACCGGACCGAACGCGTCGGCGTACAGCGGGCCGCCGGCCCCCGCCACCGGAAGCAGGACCGCGCCCGGGATCGCGTCGGCCCGGCCGACCGCGGGACCCTCCAGGCGGCGGCCGGACGCGTCGTAGCGCGCCCAGTAGACCTCACGGCGCCGGGCGTCGGTGGCCACGAGGAACTCGGTCCCGGCCTGCGCGGCCGCGGCCACGGCGATCACGTCCAGCGAGCACACGCCGTACACGGGCAGGCCCAGCACGGCGCCGAGCACCCGGGCGGTCACGACCCCGACCCGCAACCCGGTGTAGGGTCCGGGACCCACCCCCACGGCGACCCCGGTGAGGTCGCCCCGCGCGGCGCCCGCGTCCGCCATGACCTTCGCGATCATGGGCGTGAGCAGCTCGGAGTGCCGCCTGGCGTCGAGGGCGAACGCCTCGCTGACCACGCGCTCCCCGTCGTGCAGAGCCACGCTGACCGCGGGAGTCGCCGTATCGAAACCCACCACAAGCACGCCGCCCAGCCTAGTGGCCGCGGCGACCTCGATCGCCGCGGCTAGAGCAGCCTGGCCGCGGCCGCCTGGGCGAAGGCGAGCGCCGCGGCCGATAGCTGGGCCTTGGAGACGGGCCCGTAGGTGCCGCGGTTGGAGTGCTGCAGCCCGTTGACGGTCACGGTCACGATGACGTTGTGGTACCGCACGATGACGGTCGCCACGTCCGTGACGGCTCCGCCCACCCGGAACACCTGCAGGGAACTGAACGCCTGGTTGCCGAGCCCGCTCAGCAGCGTCACCGTGGCCCGGGGGTTTGGGGAGTTCTTGGGCGGGTGCTCGGTGCTCTGCAGGGACGAGGCGTAGGCGTCGATCGCGGCCGCGGTGGCGCTGCCGTTCCCGCTGGCCAGACCGTTCGGCGCGTAGGCGAGCAGGTTGAGCTCGAGCAAGCGGTAAACCGGGGCCCGGTCGATGCTCCAGTTGCAGGCCGACTCGGCCGACCCGCCGACCGGCAGCGGGGACGCGACCTTGACCTTCCCGGGCAGGAACTGCTGCACGGTGCCGGCGGGCACCGTCTCGCACGCGTCCGGCACCTGCTGAAGCTCGCCGGGCTGGAAGCTGGTGATGAGCGCGTTGGGCACGACCGAGGCCGGACCGGGCCCGCCGCCCAGCACCAGGCCCACCACGGTCGCCCCCGCGATCAGCCCGGCCAGCCCGCCCGCCAGGAGGTACCACTGCCGGCGCTTGCGCGCGGCGGCCCGCCGGGCGCGCCCGCCCTGGACCCGCGGCGGGCTCGGCGGCGGCTCTTCCGCGTCAGGGTCGGCGTCGGGCCCGGCCCATCCCGGGTCCTGGCCATCCGGCTGCCGTTCGGCCAGCGGATCGGCCAGGCGCTGGGGATCGGCGGGCCGGGTGGGGTAGGCGGCTCCGGGCGGGGCCGCGGTCTGCCAGGAACCCAGGGGATACTCGGGGCTCAGCCGGCCCGGGCTGGAGGACCCGGAGGGGCGAGCCGGGCGGATCGGCGGCAGGCCGGCCCACGGCGGATCCTCGCCCTGGGGGGGCGGCAGGAAGTCCTGCTCGGGCACGGCACGCCTCCGGGAGAACGGCACGGTCCTCGGGCGGCACGATCCGCAGACCGGGGAGCGAGTACAGCGGAACTATAAACGGTGGTCAGGGTGAAAGTTCGGGTAATTCAGATTCGTCTGCGCCATTCCAGCGCGCGCCGTGACCAATGATCCGGACCATCCGCGTATCACCGTCCGGGGCGGGCTCGATCGAGATCTCGAGGCGGTCGTCGGCCAGCCCCTCGGCCAGCCCCTCACCCCACTCCACGACCGTGACGGCGCGGGCGAGATCGGCGTCGAGATCCAGGTCGTCGACCTCGGCGATGCTGTGCAGGCGGTAGGCGTCCGCGTGCACCAGCGCCGGGCCCGGTCCGGACAAGGCCGGGTGGACCCGGGCGATGACGAAGGTGGGTGACGTGACCGGCCCGCGGACCCCCAGTCCGGCCCCGATCCCCTGGACCAGGGTGGTCTTGCCCGCGCCCAGCGGGCCCGCCAGGATGACGAGGTCACCGGCGCGGAGGCGTCCGGCGAGATCGCGGCCCAGGTCCCGCATCGCGTCGGCGGTCGGGACGCGCAGGTCGCGGGGCGGGCACCACCGCTCGTTCGGGATAATCATGGGGAATCACCCGGGTAGGTCCTCGGCACCCGGGCCCCGATGCCCGTGGCGATCTCGTACGAGATCCCGCCGATCGCCTCACCCCATTCCTGCGCGGTGGCCTCGCCGTCGTCCCCCGGCCCGAATAGGGTCACCTCGTCGCCGGCCTCGACCGGCTCGTCGCCGAAGTCCACCACGAACTGATCCATGCAGACCGTGCCCGTAATCGGCCAGCGCCGGCCGCGGGCGGTCACCAGGCGAGAGCCGGACGCGGCGCGCGGCACGCCGTCCGCGTAGCCGAGCGGCACGAGGCCGAGGGTGGTCTCGCGCTCGGTGACGTAGCGGTGCCCGTACGAGACCCCGGAGCCGGCGGGCACCCGCTTGACCAGGGCCAGCTTGGCGCGCAGGGTCATCGCCGGGCGCAGCCAGGCCGGCGCGCCGCCCGGCAGGGTCGACAGGCCGTAGAGGGCGCCGCCGAACCGCACCAGGTCGAGCCGGGTTTCCGGGACGGTCAGCGCGGCCGCGGTGTTGGCGATGTGCCTGACGTGGGGCGTGAGGCCCGCCTTCTCGGCGTACGCGCAGGCGTCGAGGAACGCCTCCAGCTGGGCGGCGATGGACGGGTGGCCCGGGAGGTCCGCGCACGCGAAGTGCGACCACAGGCCGGTCACCCGGGCCAGCCCACGGGCCTGGGCGCTCGCGGCGGCGTCGACGAGCGCGGGCCAGCCGGCGCGGGTGGCCCCGCCGCGGCTCAGCCCGGTGTCGGCCTTCAGCTGCAGCCGGGCCCGGACCTCCGCACGGTCGGCCGCCTCGGCGATCTGCGCGGCGTACGCGGCCGAGCCGGCCGTGAGGTCGACGCGCTGCCTGATCGCCTCCAGCGGGTCGCCGAACGCCATCAGGCACAGCAGCGGGACGGCGATTCCCGCCCTCCGCAGCGTCACCGCCTCGGTCGTGTCGGCGACGCCGAGCCAGCCGGCCCCGCCGATCAGCGCGGCCCGGGCCGCGGGGATCATGCCGTGCCCGTACCCGTCCGCCTTGACCACCGCCATCACCGCGCTGCCGGAGACGTGCTCTCGCAGCGCGGCGACGTTGGCGGTGATCGCGCCGAGATCGACGAACGCCTGCCGGTCCATGACGCTCACAGGCTCCTGAACGCCGCAGGTAGCGCCCGGACCACGTCGGAGGCCCCGATCGGCGCCTCGCCGGGCGCCCGGGCACCGTCCAGGCCGTGCGGGGCCACGGCCAGCCGCGCGGCCAGCCCGTGCAGGTAGGCGCCGGCCAGGCCCGCCTGCGCGGGCTCGAGGCCCTGCGCGAGCAGCGCGCCGGAAAGCCCGGACAGCACGTCGCCGGTGCCCGCGGTGGCCAGCCAGGGCGTGCCGGTCGGACTCACCAATAGGGGCCCGTCGGACGGCGGAGCGATGACCGTGGTCGAGCCCTTCAGCAGCACGGTGACGCCGAGCCTGGCCGCCGCCCGGCGGGCGTGCTCGGCCCGGCGGGCCTCGACGCTGTCCGCGTCGGTGCGCAGCAGCCTGGCCAGCTCCCCGGCGTGCGGCGTGATCAGCGTCGGCGCCGCGCGCGGGAGCAGGCCCGGCTCATGGCTGAGGATGGTCAGGCCGTCCGCGTCCACCAGGACCGGCAGGTCGGTGCCGAGCACCGCCGCCAGCCGGGCGGCGGCGTCGGGCCCGGTGCCCATGCCGGGGCCCGCGACCCACGCCTGGACCCGGCCGACGGATCCGATCAGGTCCCAGCCGGGCGCGTCGGGGTGAACCGTGAGCACGGCCTCGGGCCACACCTGCCGGACCGCTGCGGCCGCGACCTCGCCGGTCACGACCCGGACCATGCCCGCCCCGCCGCGCACCGCCCCCCCGGTGGCCAGCACGGCCGCCCCGGCGAAGCGGTCGCTGCCGACGAGCAAGCCGACCACGCCCCGGCGGTACTTGTCCGATTCCGGCCCGGGGCGGGGCAGCAGGCCGGCGATGTCGTCCCGCTGCGGGGCCAGGGCGCTCGGCGGGTCCGGCAGGTACGGGCCCAGGCCGATGTCGACGAGATCCAGGGCGCCCGCGTACCGGGCCCCCGGGTCGATCAGCAGGCCGGGCTTGATCGCGCCGAACGTCACGGTGACGTCGGCCCGCACCGCCAGGCCCTCGACGGCCCCGGTGTCGGCGTCGATCCCGCTCGGCAGGTCGACGGCCACCACGGTCGCATCGGCCTCGCCGGCCTGGCGGGCCAGGCCGGCGAACGGTTCGCGCAGGCCCGACCGCCCGCCGATGCCGAGCAGGCCGTCGATGATCAGGTCGGCCCGGGCGAACTCCTCACCCTGGGCGGCGTCGCCGTCCACGATCTGGCCGCCCGCGCCGATGAGCTCGGCGGTGCCGCCCTCGTGGGCCTTCGGCCCGGCCATGATCGCGGTGACTACCGCGCCGCGCCGCGCCAGCAGGGCGCCCGCGTACAGCGCGTCGCCCCCGTTGTCTCCGGTCCCGGTCAGCACCAGGACCCGGGCCCCGTACACGTACCCCGGAGACCGGCCCAGCAGGGCCGTGCAGGCCGACGCGAGCCCGGCGGCGGCCCGGCGCATCAGCGTCCCGTCGGGCAGCAGGTCCATCAGCGCGCGCTCGGCCGCCCGGACCGCGGCGACCTGGTAGGCGTGTCGCATGCGGCGGCCCCTACTGGCCGGCGAGGGCCAGCCGGACCTCGTCCGCCAGCTGGCCGATGACCAGTTCGGCCAGGTGGGCGTCCTCCGCCTGGACCATCAGCCGGATCGCGGGCTCGGTACCGCTCGGCCGGACCAGGACCCGTCCCTTGCCGGCCAGCCGGGATTCGGCCGCCGAGACCGCCGCGTCGACCCGGGGGCCGAGCTGCGACGCCTCGCCGGGCACGTTGAGGAGCACCTGCGGGTACCGGCGCATCATGGCGGCCGCCGCGGCCACGCTGACCCCGCGGCGGTTCACCGCGGCCAGGAATTGCAGGCTGGTCAGCACGCCGTCGCCGGTGCTGGCGTGCTCGAGCAGGATGACGTGCCCGGACTGCTCGCCGCCGAGGACGTAGCCGCCGTCCCGCATGACCGCGGAGACGTGCTTGTCGCCGACCGGGGTCTCGATCACCTCGACCCCGGCCTCGCGCATCGCCACATGGAAGCCCTGGTTCGACATGACGGTGACCACCACCGCGTCGTGCGCCAGCCGGCCCGATTCCTTCAGCTCGGCGGCGAGCACGGTCAGGATCTGGTCCCCGTCCAGCGGCTGCCCGTCCGCGTCCACGGCCAGGCACCGGTCGGCGTCACCGTCGTAGGCGATGCCGGCGTCCGCGCCGAACCTGACCACGGCCTCGCCCAGGGCCTCCAGGCACGTCGATCCGCAGCCTTCGTTGATGTTCACGCCGTCGGGCTCGGCGCCGATGGTGATGACCTCCGCCCCGGCGCGGCGCAGCGCGATCGGCGCGACGAGGTACGCCGCGCCGTGCGCGCAGTCGACCACCACGCGCAGCCCGGCCAGCGGCAGCCGCGGTTCGGTGGGCAGCGTGGCCAGCAGGTGGTCGACGTACCGTTCCTGCTCGACGCTGGTCTCGGTGACCCGGCCGAAGAAGGTCCTGAGCTGCGGGGCCGCCTTGAGTTCCGCCTCGATCTCGTCCTCGGTGGCGTCGGGCAGCTTGACCCCGCCGCGGCCGAAGAACTTGATCCCGTTGTCCCGGGCCGGGTTGTGGCTCGCGGAGATGACCACGCCGAAGTCCGCGCCCAGCGCCTTGGTCAGGTACGCCACCCCGGGCGTCGGGATGACCCCGAGGCGCAGGACGTCGACGCCGGCGCTGGCCAGGCCGGCTACCACGGCCGCCTCGAGGAACGGGCCGGACGCGCGCGGGTCCCGGCCGATGACGGCGACCGCGCGCGGCCCGTCGGTGACGTCCGCCCGGCCGAGCACGGCGGCGGCGGCCACGCCGAGATCCAGGGCCAGGCCGACGGTCAGATCGTGCCCCGCGACCCCCCGGACACCGTCCGTGCCGAACAGACGGCCGCGCTGACCCGCTTCGCCCACTATTGCTCCCGCCCGTTGCTCGGCTCGTGTGCGCTGGCGTGGCCCGGCAGGCGCCAGGCAGGCCCTACCGCTTGGAGTACTGCGGCGCCTTGCGAGCCTTCTTCAGGCCGTACTTCTTGCGCTCCTTGACCCGGGCGTCCCTGGTGAGGAACCCGGCCTTCTTCAGCGCCGGGCGGTTCTCCGGGTCGACCAGCGTCAGCGCGCGGGTCACGCCCAACCGCAGCGCACCCGCCTGCCCGGTGACGCCGCCGCCGGTAATGCGGGAGACCACGTCGAACTTGCCCTCCGCGCCGAGGGTCACGAACGGCTCGTTGACCAGCTGCTGGTGCACCTTGTTCGGGAAGTACACGTCGAGCGACCGGCCGTTGATCAGCCACTGCCCGGTACCGGGGAGGATCCGGACGCGCGCGATCGCCTCCTTGCGCCTGCCGGTGCCCCCCGCGTTACCGGTCACCACCGGGCGCCGGACGACAGCGCGCGCCGGAGAGTCCTGGGCGGTTTCCGTCGTGTACTCCGACGGCGCGTCCGTGCCGAGTTCGTCATCGGCGTACTCGGGGTAATCGGCGTCGTCGACGCCTGCGGCGCTTCCGCCAGTGGGCTCAGCCACGGTCTGTTCCTCGTGCTTCCTGTCTGGGCTGCGGCTCGATCGGCGCTACTGCGCGATCTGCGTGATCTCGTACGGCTGAGGCTGCTGCGCCTGGTGCGGGTGATCGGGTCCCGCGTACACCTTCAGCTTGCGGAGCGTCTTGCGGCCCAGGGAGTTCTTGGGCAGCATCCCCCGGACGGCCTTCTCCACCGCGCGCTCGGGGCTGGCGGCCATCAGGCTCGCGTACGAGACCGACCGCAGGCCGCCCGGGTACCCGGAATGCCGGTACGCGTACTTGTCCTGCAGCTTGGTCCCGGTGAGCGCGACCTTGGCCGCGTTGACCACGATGACGAAGTCGCCGGTGTCCACGTGCGGCGCGAAGATCGGCTTGTGCTTGCCTCGCAGCAGCACCGCCACGTGGCTGGCCAGGCGGCCGAGCACGACGTCGGACGCGTCGACGACATGCCACCGCCGCGTTATGTCACTGTCCTTCGGGCTGAAAGTGCGCACAGTCCTGAGCCTTCGCGTATGTTTCGTGGTCTTGCCGGCCTGCGGGGGTCCCCGCCGACGTGCCGAGCAGCGCGGGACGCGCGCAGGTGGCACGCAACGTACAGCGCGCCAATGTCGCGCACGACGCCAATGCAGCATACTCCCACTCACCCGGTGATGCCAAAGCGACGCCGCCAGCGCCGATCATGACGCTACCCTCGTGGTATGGATGAGCGGGGCCGGACTCCCGTGCGCGGTTTCCCTCCGGTGCGCGGGCAGCTTGACGAGGCGTTCGGCCTCTCGCATGACGCCTGGCCGGGGCCCGCGGAACAGGCCACCGAGTACACCGCCGCCGAGTACACCGCCACCGAGTACACCGCCTCCTTCGAGTACTCGGCCGCCGAAGACGGCGACACCCACGACCTGTACGACGGGCCGGTCCCCGCGGCGGCCGCCGTGACCGAGGGCGGGCGCAGGCGGAACGCCAAGGTCCGGCGCCGCTTCCCCCGGGGCGCCTATCTGGCCATGGCCGGCGTCGTCGTGATCGGCGCCGGGATCGCCGGGTTCAAGTACCTGTACGAGCACCGGGTCAACGCGCCGATCTCCCCGGCGCTGAGGTTGCCGACGACCGTTCCCACCAACCCGGACTACATCAAGGCGCTCGGCAAGTGGCAGCACATCGGAACCAGGTCCGAGGACCCCAAGGCGCCGACCATCGACCAGCTGTTCCCGCCGCAGTTCGAGCTGAACGGCAGTTCCTTCGTCAGGACTGCGGCCAACACGACCACGACCTGCTCGCTGGCGGTCTACGGCGCCAGCCTGCAGGCGGCGCTGCAGGGCGGGGGCTGCAGCGAGGTGCTGCGGGCAAGCTACGTGTCGGGCCCGATGATGGGCACCATCGGCGTG
This sequence comes from uncultured Actinomycetes bacterium, assembly GCA_963795795.1. GTDB lineage: Bacteria > Actinomycetota > Actinomycetes > Streptosporangiales > Streptosporangiaceae > Palsa-504. The sequence goes on from CAWCJS010000034.1 coordinate 609,824, forward strand.
ATCAACCTGGTCTCCGCCACCGAGGCGGGCAAGGCCGGCAAGGTAACCGGGCCGAAGGAGATCATCGCGCCGCTCGCCGCGAGCAAGGGCGTCACGAGCAAGCTGGGCACGGGCACCGGGGTCGTGCAGGCAGAGGTCAAGGGGCACTACCTGATCTTGATGTGGGCCGAGTTCACCGACCTGAAGTCACCGTCGACCTCGGCGCAGAAGCAGGAGCTCGAGCAGTTCGCCACGAACCTCGTCCTCGGCAGCGCGAACATCAACCTCAGCACCCGGATGCTGACCGGCAAGGGCTGACCGCGGGTTCGTTGGTCCGGGTCCGTACCCGGCGGGCCTGTTCGGCCCGCGCGGCGAGCGCGGCGTCCGGCGGGTAGCCCACTTCCTCGAGGCACAGCGCGTGCGGGGCCATGACCCGGACCGCGGGATCGCGGACGGCGGCGGCCAGCAGCTCTGCGGGCCAGCCGGGCGGCCGGCGGCCCTCGCCGACCGCGATCATCGCGCCGACCAGCGAGCGCACCATGCTGTGGCAGAACGCGTCCGCGACCACGGTCGCGACCAGGATGCCGGCCTCGTCCCGGCGCCAGTCCAGGCGGCGCAGCGCCCGCACGGTGGTCGCCCCCGGCCTGCGCCGGCAGAAGGCGGCGAAGTCGTGCTCGCCCAGGCAGGTCGCGGCCGCCTCGTTCATCGCGGGCACGTCCAGGTGCCGGAAATACCAGAGCGTCTCGTGCCTGCGCACCGGGTCCGCGGCGGCCTCCTCGTCGCAGACGCGGTACGAGTAACGCCGCCACAGCGCGGAGAACCGCGCGTCGAACCCGTCGGGAGCAGGGCCGATGGCGCGCGCGCGTACGTCGGCGGGCAGGAGCCGGGCCAGCCGGGCCGCCGCGCGGTCCGCGCCCCGGTCGGCCGTGGCCGCCCAGGCGGACGCGGGCACGTCCGCGTGCACGACCTGCCCGCGCGCGTGCACGCCCGCGTCCGTCCGCCCGGCCACGGTCAGCGCGGGCGGCTCCGGCAGCCGCAGCACCTCGCCGAGGGCCGCCGCCACGACGCCTGCCACGGTCCGCCTGCCGGGCTGGGCGGCCCACCCGGAAAACGCTGACCCGTCGTACGAAAGGTCAAGCCGAAGCCGAACGAGCGGTGGTCCGGGCTCCATGCCGCCTCACCGGCCGGGGCTAGGCGTCCTCGTCCTCGGCGTCCTCGTCGGCTGCTTCGTCGCCCTGGTCGTCGTCGTATTCGCCGGACGTGTCGCCCACGTCCTCGTCGGCGATGTCCGTGACCTCGTCGTCCACCGGCGCCTCCGGTTCCTCGTCGGCGACGGCCACGGCGGTGGCGGCGGCCGCCGGGGCGGCGGTGGTGGCGGCGCGCCGGGCGCGGCGGCGGGGCTTGGCGGCCACGGCTTCCCCGTGGACCAGTTCGATGACCGCCATCGCGGCGTTGTCGCCCTTACGCGGACCGATCTTGGTGATGCGCGTGTACCCGCCGGCGCGCTCGGAATACTCGGGCGCGATCTCGGTGAACAGATGGTGCACCACGCTCCGGTCCGTGACCACGGTATACACGTGCCTGCGCGCGTGCAGGTCGCCGCGCTTGGCGAAGGTGATCAGGCGCTCGGCGACCGGCCGCAGCCTCTTGGCCTTGGCCTCGGTCGTCGTGATCCGGCCGTGCTGGAACAGCGCGGTGGCCAGATTCGCCAGGATGTGCCGCTCGTGGGCCGAGCTGCCGCCCAGGCGGTGGCCCTTGGTGGGCGTGGGCATGCGGACCTCTCCTCGGTGCTCAGTGCTCTCTATTCAGCTGCGTGGCGGCTCGATGCCACGTCAGTACTGCTCGGTCTCCACGTAGCTCTCGTCGTCGTCGCCGTAGACGCCTACCGCGCTGCTCGGGTCGAACCCGGGCGGCGAGTCCTTGAGCGACAGCCCCATGTCTACGAGCTTCTGCTTGACTTCCTCGATCGACTTGGCGCCGAAGTTCCTGATGTCGAGCAGGTCCTGCTCGCTGCGGCCGACGAGCTCGCCGACCGTGTGAATGCCCTCGCGCTTCAGGCAGTTGTAGGAGCGCACGGTGAGGTTGAGGTCCTCGATCGGCAGGGCCAGATCGGCCGCCAGCGCGGCGTCCGTCGGCGAGGGGCCGATGTCGATGCCCTCGGCGTCGACGTTGAGCTCACGGGCCAGCCCGAACAGCTCGACCAGCGTCTTGCCCGCGCTCGCCACGGCGTCCCGCGGGCGCATGCACGGCTTGGTCTCCACGTCGAGGATGAGCCGATCGAAGTCGGTGCGCTGCTCGACTCGGGTGGCCTCCACCTTGTAGGTCACCCGCAGGACGGGCGAGTAGATGGAGTCGATGGGGACCCGGCCGATTTCCTGGCCCGGCTGCTTGTTCTGCGTCGCCGAGACGTAACCGCGGCCCCGCTCGACGGTCAGCTCCATCTCGAGCTTGCCCTTGGCGTTCAGGGTGGCGATGTGCAGCTCGGGGTTGTGCACCTCGACGCCGGCCGGGGGCGCGATGTCCGCCGCGGTCACGTCGCCGGGACCCTGCTTGCGCAGGTACATGACCACCGGCTCGTCGTGCTCAGAGGAGACGACCAGTTCCTTGAGGTTCAGGATGATGTCGGTCACGTCTTCCTTGACGCCGGGCACGGTCGAGAACTCGTGCAGGACGCCCTCGATCCTGATGCTGGTCACGGCCGCGCCCGGGATGGACGACAGCAGCGTGCGCCGGAGCGAGTTGCCGATGGTGTAGCCGAAACCCGGCTCGAGCGGCTCGATGACGAACCTCGACCGGAATTCGTCGACCTGCTCCTCGGTAAGCGAGGGGCGCTGGGCAATGAGCATGATGGTTCCTTTCCGCGCCGCCCGCTATATGACGACGCGATCAGCGGGCCGGTGACCCGGCCCGTAAAACGCCTGCGCCGCCGACGGCGGCGCAGGGGATTACTTCGAGTAGTACTCGACGATGAGCTGTTCCTGGACCAGGGTGTCGATCTGGGCCCGGACAGGCAGCGCGTGGACCAGGACGCGCATCTTGTCGGGCACGACCTCGAGCCACGCCGGCACGATGCGCTCGCCGACCTCGGCGCGCGCGATGATGAACGGCGTCATCTCCAGCGACTTGGGCACGACCTCGACGATGTCGTTCTCGCTCACCCGGTAGGACGGGATGTCGACCTTCTTGCCGTTCACCGTGAAGTGCCCGTGGCCGACGAGCTGGCGGGCCATGTCCCGGCTCTTGGCGAACCCGGCGCGGAACACGACGTTGTCCAGGCGGCGCTCGAGCAGCTGGAGCATCGTCTCGCCGGTCCGGCCGTGCTTGCGGGCCGCTTCCTCGTAGTAGCCGTGGAACTGGCGCTCGAGGACGCCGTAGATCCGCTTCGCCTTCTGCTTTTCCCGGATCTGCTGCAGGTAGTCGCCTTCCTTCGGCCGGTTCCTGCCGTGCTCGCCCGGCGGGTAAGGCCGGATCTCGATCGGGCACTTAGGCGAGTCGCACTTGGCGCCCTTCAGGAAGAGCTTGGTCTTCTCCCGGCGGCAGAGCTTGCAGTCCGCGCCTGTGTATCGAGCCATCTGTCGCTATCTCCTGTCAGGGACCGTCAGACCCGGCGCCGCTTGGGCGGCCGGCAGCCATTGTGCGGGACGGGGGTCATGTCCTGGATCGAGCCGACCTCCAGGCCGGTCGCCTGCAGCGACCGGATGGCGGTCTCCCGCCCTGAGCCCGGGCCCTTGACGAAGACGTCGACCTTGCGCATGCCGTGCTCCATGGCGCGCCGCGCGGCGGCCTCCGCCGCCATCTGGGCGGCGTACGGGGTCGACTTGCGGGATCCCTTGAACCCGACCTGACCCGCGGACGCCCACGAGATGACGTTGCCAGTCGGGTCGGTGATCGAGACGATGGTGTTGTTGAACGTGCTCCTGATGTGAGCGTGCCCGTGGGCGACGTTCTTCCGCTCCTTGCGGCGCACCTTCTTGGCGGCGGCCTGCTGGCGGGTCCTAGGCGGCATGTGCCTTCCTTCGAGGTGATCGGTCCGTACGGACTACTGGACTACTTCTTGCCGGCCTTCTTCTTGCCGGCCACCGTCTTCTTCTTGCCCTTGCGCGTGCGGGCGTTGGTCTGCGTCCGCTGCCCGTGCACGGGGAGCCCGCGGCGGTGGCGGATGCCCTGGTAGCAGCCGATCTCGATCTTCCGCCTGATGTCGGCCTGGACCTCGCGGCGCAGGTCGCCTTCGACCTGGTAGGTGGCGTCGATCCAGTCGCGGAGCCTCATCAGCTCCTCGTCGCTCAGGCGGCTGACCCTGGTGTCCCCGTTAACCCCGGTGGCCTGCAGCGTCTGCAGGGCCCTGGTCCGGCCGATGCCGTAGATGTAGGTGAGCGCGACCTCGACCCGCTTGTCGCGGGGCAGGTCCACGCCAGAAAGTCTGGCCATGTGCGGGCAGTTCTCCTTCGTCTCGCGGAGGTCCTGCGCGCCGCCCCCGGGTCCTGCCCGGACCAGGCCCCGGCCTCCGTCCGGGGGTCACGGCCGTACCGGCCGCGTGCGGTGCGCGTGTGTCGTCAGCCTTGCCGCTGCTTGTGCCGCGGGTCGGAGCAGATCACCATGACTCGGCCATGCCGACGGATGATCCGGCACTTACTGCAGATCTTCTTGACGCTCGGCTTGACCTTCACGGTGCTGTCTCCAACTGCTGTGCTTGCGTTACTTGTACCGGTATACGATCCGGCCGCGGGTCAGGTCGTAGGGGCTGAGCTCCACGACCACGCGGTCGTCGGGCAGGATGCGGATGTAGTGCATCCTCATCTTCCCGCTGATATGGGCGAGAACCTTGTGCCCGTTCTCCAGCTCCACGCGGAAGAAGGCATTCGGGAGCGACTCGACAACCGTGCCTTCGATCTCGATGGCGCCGTCTTTCTTGGGCATGTCCTCCGCGCTTCGTTCTGTCTGGTGGTGGTCCGCGCCGGGGCGCGGTTGGCCTGTGGCCGGGCTCGCCGGGGCCGGCAAGCCCGCCCCCGCCTGGCTCACGCCCGCGCTGGCTAGCCAGCGGGACGAGATAACCGGGAGGGGTTCCGAAGGGCCGGCATCGCGCTCGCATACGCGAGCCCCCGGGCGCCAGCCACGGGAAACCCAGCGGAATGGACCGGAGTTGAGTGTACTCGACCCACAGCACCAACGCGAACCGACGGCATAGAGAAAACCGTCGAGCTCGCGGTATATGGGACACCGTCGCGCCCGGCGTTATTCCCCGCGGTGCTGGGCCCCGCGGATCAGGACCCAGATCCACGGCAGGACGATCACCGTCCACCACGGGAACCACGTACCGCCGTCCACCACGGCCGCGACCGCCCAGATGGCGACCAGGGCGGCGGTAGCTACGGCCCAGGCCCCCATGGCCACCGTCCCGGGCGTGAACCTGGTCAGGCCGGTCGGGTCGTTCGGCATCAGCGACCGGCGCGTGCCCGGTGGCGTGCGCCGCACCGACTCGTGCGGCAGCCGGTACAGGTCGATGGCCGGCAGGTCGGTCAGCAGCTCGTCGATCTCGCCGAGCGTCTTGGCCTCGAGGGCCTTGTCCATCCGCTCATTGAATTCCTCGGCGGTGAGCCGGCCCGCGGCGTGATGCTCGCGCAGCAGCGCCGCGGCGCGGTCGCGATCCGCGTCAGAGGCGCGGATCCGCGGGTCACCAGGCACCCGGCACTCCACTTTCCCGACCAACCAACCCCGACCTACCTCCCGGTCCTTCCCGGCCAACCAACCCCGGCCTACCTCCCGGGCTTTCCCGACCAAACATCCCCCGCCTACCTCCCGGCCTGGATCGGCGGAACGCTGGCAGGGTCCTACTCCTAGTATCGCTCAGTGGGGTGCCTGATCGCCTTCCTCGGCGGTCAGGACCCACGGCCCCGCCGCGGTGATCGCGACCGTGTGCTCGAAATGCGCGGCCCAGCTTCCGTCGGCGGTGGTGACCGTCCACCCGTCGTCGTGCAGAACCGTCTCGGCGTCGCCGAGCGTCACCATCGGCTCGATGGCCAGCACCATCCCGGTCCGCAGGCGCAGGCCGCGCCCGGGCCGCCCGTAGTTGGGCACGGGCGGGTCCATGTGCATCGCGGTGCCGATGCCGTGCCCGCCGTACTCCTCGACCACGTGGTAGGGCCCGGCCTGCCTGACGCTGGACTCCACGGCGTGCGAGATGTCACCGAGCCAGCCGCCGGGACGGGCCTGCGCGATCCCGCGCCACAGCGCGGCCTCGCACGCCTGCAGCAGCGCGGCGTGCTCGGCGGAGATGGCACCCACGCCCACCGTCACCGCCGCGTCCCCGTGCCATCCGTCGACGATGGCGCCGCAGTCGATGGAGATGACGTCTCCCTCGCGCAGCCGCCGGGCCGGATCCGGGATGGCGTGCACGATCTCGTCGTTCACCGACGTGCACAAGGTGGCGGGATACCCGTGGTAGCCCAGGAACGAGGGGGTGGCGCCCGCCGCGCGGATCTCGCGCTCGGCCAGCAGGTCAAGCTGGGCCGTGCTGACGCCTGCCCTGACCGCCCCGGCCACGGTCCGCAGCGTTCGCGCGACCACGAGCCCCGCCTCGCGCATCATCGCGAGCTGCTCAGGCGTCTTGATCTCGACGTCAGGCCCGCGCCCCGGCCACATGACGGCCCGCCCTCAGCGCAGGAACGGGCGGAGCGCGGCCAGGGCCCGGCTGGTGATCTCCTCGACCGGGCCGGTGGCGTCGATGCCGATCAGGACGTTCTCGTCGGCGTAGAACGCGATGAGCGGGGATGTCTGCTCCGCGTACACCTCGAGCCGGTGCCTGATGGTGTCCTCGGAGTCGTCGTCCCGCTGGAAGAGCTCTCCACCGCAGTCGTCGCAGATGCCGTTGCCGGCCGGAGGGTCGTACAGGACGTGCCAGACGCGCTCGCACCGCCGGCAGGTCCTGCGCCCCGACAGCCGCCGCACCACCTCGTCCTCGTCCACGACGAGCTCGAGGACCACGCTCAGCCGCGCGTCCCACTCGGCGAGCATCTTCTTCAGCGTCTCCGCCTGGGGGACGTTCCTGGGGAACCCGTCGAGCAGGAACCCCTCCTGCGTGTCGTCCTCGGCCAGCCGGTCCCTGACCATCGCGACCGTGACCTCGTCGGGGACCAAGTCCCCGCGCTCCATGAACTCCCTGGCCCTGCGGCCGAGCTCGGTGTTGCTGGTCACGTTGTGCCGGAAGATATCACCTGTCGAGATCCTCGGGATCGCCAGGTGCGAAGCTATGAACTGGGCCTGTGTCCCCTTGCCCGCACCGGGGGGCCCGACGAGGACGATGCGCACTACCGCAAGAAACCCTCATAGTTGCGTTGCTGCAACTGGCTCTCGATCTGCTTCACCGTGTCAAGCCCCACGCCGACCATGATCAGCAGGCTGACGCCGCTGAACGGGAACTCGTTGGCGACCCCGATGGAGGCCAGCGCGACGAGCGGGAACAGGGCGACCGCGCCCAGGTACACCGAGCCCGGCGCGGTGAGCCTGGACAGGACGTAGCTGAGGTACTCGGCCGTGGGGCGCCCCGGCCGGATGCCGGGGATGAACCCGCCGTACTTCTTCATGTTGTCGGCCACCTCAGTGGGGTTGAAGGTGATCGACACGTAGAAGTACGTGAACCCGATGATGAGCACGAAGAACGCGGCCATGTAGATGGCTGAGCTGCTCTGCTCGATGTAGCGGGTGACCCAGGACACCCAGCCGGACGTGCTGTTATGGCCGAACAGCTGCGCGGCGAGCGTCGGGATGTACAGCAGCGAGGAAGCGAAGATGACCGGGATCACGCCGGCCTGGTTCACCTTCATCGGGATGTAGGTCGACGTGCCGCCGTACATCCGCCGGCCCACCATCCGCTTGGCGTACTGGACGCGGATGCGGCGCTGCGCCTGCTCCATGAAGACGATGAACGCGACGATGGCGATCACGACCACGACGGCGGCGGCCGCGTAGAACAGGCTCTTGTCCCGCTCGATGGCCAGGATCTCGCCCGGGATGACCGAGATGACGGTGGTGAAGATCAGCACCGACATGCCGTTGCCGACCCCGCGGTCGGTGATGAGCTCGCCCAGCCACATGATGACCGTCGTGCCCGACACCATGGTGATCACCATCGTGGCGATGCTGAACACCGAGGCGTTGGGGATTAGCGGGTTGTTCGCGGCCGTGCCGCACCCGTTGAACAAGGTGCCCGACCTGGCCAGCTCGATGTAGCCGGTGGACTGCAGGACAGCCAGGCCCACGGTCAGGTACCTGGTGTACTGGGTGATCTTCGCCTGGCCCGCCTGCCCCTCCTGCTTGAGCGTCTCAAGCCGCGGGATCACGACCGTGAGCAGCTGCAGGATGATGCTGGAGGTGATGTAGGGCATGATGCCCAGGGCGAACACCGACAGGCGCAGCAACGCCTGGCCGCTGAGCAGGTTAACGATGGCCAGGACGCCGGCCGTGGCGCTGCCTGACTGGGTGGCCAGGTTGGAGCAGTAGGCCACGTTCTTCTCGTCGATGCCGGGGGTCGGCAGTGACGCACCGAACCGGAACAGGGCGATGAGACCCAGCGTGATCAGAATCTTCTTGCGAAGATCCGGCGTCTGGAACGCCCGCACGAAGGCCGTCAGCATGCGCAGTCCTCGGTTCGCTCGATTGGGCAGTCCACGTATCCTACCCGGCCCGCCATGGGATGTCTTCTTCGGTTAGGAGAGCTCGGTAACCGTGCCGCCGGCCCGCTCGATCTTCTCGGCCGCCTTGGCCGAGAACGCGTGCGCGGTCACCCGCAGCGCCACGGATAGGTCGCCGGTGCCGAGCACCTTGATCAGCTCGCCCTTGCGCGCCGCGCCCCTGGCGACCAGGTTCTCGGGCGTCACGTCGCCGCCCTCCGGGTACAGCTCCGCCAGCCTGCCGGTGTTCACCACCTGGTATGAGGTGCCGAACCCCGCGTTGGAGAAGCCCTTGAGCTTCGGCACCCTGCGCTGCAGCGGCATCTGGCCGCCCTCGAAGCCGAGGCGTACCTTGTTGCGCGCCTTGGTGCCCTTGGTGCCGCGGCCCGCGGTCTTGCCCTTAGAGGCCTCACCACGGCCGAGCCTGGTCTTGGCCTTGTGCGACCCGGGGGCCGGCCGCAGGTGATGCAGCTTGAGCCCGCGCCCGGACGCGGCCTGTTCGTCCGCCATCGTTAGTCCACTTCCTCCACTGTCACCAGGTGGCGCACCGTCTTGATCATGCCGCGGAACTCCGGGCGATCCGGCTTGACCACGACCTGGCCGATCCGGCGCAGCCCCAGCGACCGCAGCGAATTGCGCTGGTCGCTCGTCCCGCCGATGTCCGACTTGACCTGTGTCACCTTAAGCTGTGCCATCTGTCTGCTCCCCTAGGACCCGGTCGCGGCGGCGCGGGCCCGCAGCATCGCGGCGGGGGCCACGTCCTCGATCGGCAGGCCGCGCTTGGCCGCGATCTCCTCGGGCCGGCTCAGGCTCTTCAGTGCGGCCACCGTCGCGTGCACCACGTTGATCGGGTTGGACGAGCCCAGCGAGCGCGACAGCACGTCGTGGATGCCGGCGCACTCGAGCACGGCCCGCACCGGGCCGCCGGCGATGACGCCGGTCCCCGGGCTGGCCGGCTTGAGCAGCACGACGCCCGCGGCGGCCTCGCCCTGGACCGTATGCGGGATCGTGCTGGCGATCCTGGGCACGCGGAAGAAGTGCTTCTTCGCCTCTTCGACGCCCTTGGCGATGGCCGCGGGCACCTCCTTGGCCTTGCCGTACCCGACGCCGACCATTCCGTTGCCGTCACCCACCACCACCAGGGCGGTGAAGCTGAAGCGCCGGCCACCCTTGACCACCTTGGCCACGCGATTGATCTTGACCACGTGCTCAAGGTAGGCGGCCTGCTTGTCGGCCGCGCTGCCGCGCCGGTCCTCACGGCGCTCGCGCCGCTCGCCACCGCCGCCACCGCGCCGCGGTGCTCCTGGCATTAGCCCTTCCTCATCTCTATTACTGAATAACGTTCAGCAGGCAGCACAGTCGCTGCCGTGCTCATCGTTAGCTTGCTCACAGTTTCAGGCCGCCTTCCCTGGCGCCGTCCGCGAGCGCGGCGACGCGCCCGTGGTAGTGGTGGCCGCCGCGGTCGAACACCACGGCCTCGACGCCAGCCTCCGCCGCGCGCTGCGCGAGCAGCTCGCCGACCTGGCGGGCCTTGGCGGTCTTGTCGCCCTCGGCCGCCCGGATCGCCGGTTCCATGGTGGACGCGGCGGCCAGCGTGCGGCCCACGGTGTCGTCGACGATCTGCGCGAACATATGCCGGGCCGACCGGTTGACCACCAGCCGCGGCCGGCTCGGGGTGCCCGCGACCTTCTTGCGTACCCTCAGGTGACGGCGCGCGCGCGCGGCCGCGGACAGCTGCGTGTGCGGACGCACCCGCCCGGTGGCGCGTGCGTGCGACCTGGTCTTGGTCCCAGCCATGGCCTACTTCCCAGCCTTCCCGACCTTGCGGCGGATCTTCTCGCCTTGATACCGCACGCCCTTGCCCTTATAGGGGTCCGGCTTGCGGAGCTTGCGGATCTGCGCAGCGATCTCGCCGACCGCCTGCTTGTCGATCCCCTCCACCACGAACCTGGTGGGCGCCTCGACCCGGAAGGTGATTCCCTCCGGGGGATGGATGGTCACCGGGTGGCTGAAGCCGAGCGCGAACTCCAGGTCGCTGCCCTTGGCCTGAACCCGGTAGCCGACGCCCACGATCTCGAGCGTCTTGCTGTAGCCGTCGGTAACGCCGGTGACCATGTTCGCGATCAGCGTCCGGGACAGGCCGTGCAGCGCACGGACAGGCCCGTCGTCGTTCGGCCTGGTCACCCGGATGACGCCGTCCTCGCGCACGACGTCGATGGGGTCGGCGACGGTGTGCCGCAGCGTGCCCTTCGGGCCCTGCACGGTGACGTCGCGCCCCTCGACGGTGACCTGCACCCCGCTGGGGATGGTCACGGGGAGCCGCCCGATTCTCGACATAGCAGCTCCTCCCTTACCAGACGTAGGCGAGGACTTCCCCGCCCACGCCCCGCTTCTTGGCTTGCTTGTCGGTCAACAGCCCGCCCGACGTGGAGATGATCGCCACGCCGAGGCCGCCGAGCACCCTGGGCAGGTTGTCCTTCTTCGCGTAGACGCGCAGCCCCGGCTTGGAGACCCGCTTGATGCCCGCGATGGAGCGCTCGCGCGAGTTCCCGTACTTCAGGGTGATCACGAGGCTCCTGCCGACCTCGGCGTCTTCGACGCGCCAGGCGGCGATGTAACCCTCCTGCTGGAGGATCTCCGCGATGTGGGACTTGATCTTCGAATACGGCATGCCCACGGAGTCGTGGTACGCCGAGTTCGCGTTCCGCAGACGCGTGAGCATGTCTGCGATCGGATCGGTCATTGACATGGCCAGCTGGCCTTCCTCACCGCGGTTTCCCCTGCGGGACCTGCGGTGTTCGCTTGCTTTGAGTTCTTCACGGGTCTGGTCGTTACCAGCTCGACTTGGTGATGCCGGGCAGTTCGCCGCGGTGCGCCATCGTGCGGAAGCAGATCCGGCACAGGCCGAACCTGCGGTAGACCGCACGCGGCCGCCCGCAGCGGGCGCACCGCGTGTACCCCCGCACCTGGAACTTGGGGGTCCGCTTCTGCTTGACCACCAACGCCTTCTTCGCCATTTGTCACCCCTCCCTGAAGGGGAAGCCGAGCCGCCGCAGCAGGGCGCGACCTTCGGCGTCGTTGGTTGCGGTGGTCACGAGCGTGATGTCCATCCCGCGCTGCCTGTCCACCTTGTCCGGGTCGATCTCGTGGAACATGACCTGCTCGGTCAGGCCGAACGTGTAGTTCCCGTGACCGTCGAACTGCTTGTCGGACAGGCCGCGGAAGTCGCGGATCCGGGGCAGCGCGATCGAGAGCAGACGGTCGAGGAACTCCCACATGCGGTCGCCGCGCAGCGTGGTGTGCGCGCCGATGGGCATGCCCTCGCGCAGCTTGAACTGCGCCACCGACCGCTTCGCCTTGGCCACCGCCGGCTTCTGGCCGGTGATCGTGGCCAGGTCGCGCACCGCCCCCTCGATGAGCTTGGCGTCCCTGGCCGCCTCGCCGACGCCCATGTTGACCACGATCTTGACCAGCCCGGGAATCTGCATCACGTTGCGGTACCCGAACTCTTCCCTGAGCGCGGGGGCGATCTCCTCCCGGTAGCGCGCCTTGAGGCGCGGCACCGGGGGCGCCTGCACCGTCTCGGTGGTCATCAGATGTCCCTCCCGCTCGGCCGGGCGACGCGGATCTTGTTGCCGTCTTCGTCGATCCGGTAGCCGACCCGGGCCGCCCGCTTGGTCTCGGGGTCGGCCAGCTGGACGTTGCTCACGTCGATGGGCGCTTCCTCATGCGTGATGCCACCCTCCTTGGAGCCGCGCCGGCCCTGATAGGTGACCTTCTTGTTCTTCTTGACCACGTTGACCCCCTGGACGAGGACCTTGCCCCGCTCCGGGTAGGCCGCGATGACCAGGCCAGTACGGCCCTTGTCACGGCCGGCTACCACGATCACGTGATCGTTCTTCTTGATCTTCATCTAGAGCACCTCCGGCGCCAGCGAGATGATCCGCATGAAGCGCTTCTCGCGCAGCTCGCGGCCGACGGGGCCGAAGATGCGGGTCCCGCGCGGGTCACCGCCGTCCCTGATCAGCACCGCGGCGTTCTCATCGAACCGGATGTAGGAGCCGTCGCCGCGGCGGCGTTCCTTGCGGGTGCGCACCACGACCGCCTTGACGACATCGCCCTTCTTCACTCCGGCACCGGGAAGGGCATCCTTCACCGTGGCCACGATGACGTCACCGATGCCTGCGTATCGCCGACCGCTGCCGCCGAGCACACGGATGCACAAGATCTCCTTGGCACCCGTGTTGTCGGCGACCTTGAGTCGCGACTCCTGCTGGATCACGTCAACTCCTGCTATCTACGCCGGCATCGGAGCCCGGCGGAACGATTACTTGGCCCTCTCGAGGATCTCGGCTACCCGCCAGCGCTTAGTCGCCGACAGCGGCCGCGTCTCCATCAGCAGCACCCGGTCACCCACGCCGCAGGCGTTGGTGGCGTCGTGCGCCTTGTACTTCTTGGTACGGCGCAAGACCTTGCCGTACTTGGGGTGCTTGACGTGATCCTCGACCACGACGACGACGGTCTTATCCATCTTGTCGCTGACCACGATGCCTTCCCTGCCCTTGCGGTAACCCCGTGCCGTCACGGCACCGCCCGCGGCGTCCTCGCTCACTCGTCCGCCTCCTCAGCCTCGTCATCCTCGGTGCCGACCTCAGCCGCGCGGACGGCTGGCGCCCCCGCCTCGGGTTCGTCCGACTCCTCGATCAAGGTGATGATCCCGAGCTCGCGCTCGCGCATCACCGTGTAGATACGGGCGATTTCCTTGCGGACGGCGCGTAGCCTGCCGTGGCTCTCCAGCTGCCCGGTGGCGCCCTGGAAGCGCAGGTTGAACAGCTCGGCCTTCGCCTCGGCCAGCTTGGACTGCAGTTCCTCCTCGGTGGACACGCGCAGCTGCGCGGTCAGGCCGCTAGCCATCAGCCCTCACCAAACTCTCGCTTGACTATCTCGGCCATGTCAGCTGGCAGAGCATGGGGAGCTTGCATCTTTGACATCAGCCCTCACCAAACTCTCGCTTGACTATCTCGGCCATGTCAGCTGGCAGAGCATGGGGAGCTTGCATCTTTGACATCAGCCCTCACCAAACTCTCGCTTGACTATCCGGCACTTCATGGGGAGCTTGTGTACCGCGCGCCGCAGCGCCTCCCTGGCTACCTGCTCAGACACCCCGGACATCTCGAACATGACCCGGCCCGGCTTGACGTTGGCGATCCACCACTCCGGTGAGCCCTTGCCTGAACCCATGCGCGTCTCGGCGGGCTTCTTGGTCAGCGGCCGGTCCGGGTAGATGTTGATCCACACCTTGCCGCCACGGCGGATGTGCCTGGTCATGGCGATACGCGCGGCCTCAATCTGCCGGTTGGTCACGTACGCGTGCTCGAGGGCCTGGATCCCGTACTCACCGAACGAGACCTCCGTCCCCCCGGTGGCGTTGCCGGTCCGGTGCGGACGGTGCTGCTTGCGGTGCTTGACCCTGCGCGGAATGAGCATGTCCTAGCCCTCCTCACCCGCGGTCTCGGCCGGACGGCGGCCGCGGCGGCCCGCGCCCTGCGGCTCGCGCGGGCGCTGGGTCCGCTGCGCCGCGGCGGCCCGCAGCGCAGCCTGCTGCGCCTCGCGGCCGGCCCGGCTGGTCGGCGCCTCGCCCCGGTAGATCCAGACCTTTACGCCGATCCGGCCGAAGGTCGTCCGGGCCTCGTAGAAGCCGTAGTCGATGTCCGCGCGCAGCGTGTGCAGCGGCACCCGGCCCTCGCGGTAGAACTCGGACCGCGACATCTCGGCGCCGCCGAGGCGGCCCGAGCACTGGACCCGGATCCCCTTGGCGCCGCCCTTCATCGCGCTCTGGATCGCCTTGCGCATGGCCCGCCGGAACGAGACCCGGCTGGACAGCTGCTCGGCGACACCCTGCGCAACCAGCTGCGCGTCGGTCTCCGGGTTCTTCACCTCGAGGATGTTCAGCTGGATCTGCTTGTTCGTCAGCTTCTCCAGGTCGCCGCGGATGCGGTCGGCCTCGGCGCCGCGGCGCCCGATGACGATCCCCGGGCGGGCGGTGTGGATGTCCACCCGGACCCGGTCCCTGGTCCGCTCGATCTCGACCTTGGAGATGCCGGCCCGCTCCATGCCGCGCTGCAGCATCTTACGGATCGCCACGTCCTCGGCCACGTACTCCTTGTACAGCTTGTCGGCGTACCAGCGGCTCTTGAAGTCGGTGGTGATGCCGAGCCGGAACCCGTGCGGGTTCACCTTCTGGCCCACTAGCGGGTCCCTCCCTCGGCGTCGTCGGAGACGATGACCGTGATGTGGCTGGTGCGCTTGTAGATCCGGTAGCCGCGGCCTTGCGCGCGCGGCCTGAAGCGCTTGAGCGTCGGCCCCTCGTCGACCCAGGCGCGGCGGACCCACAGCATGTCCCGGTCCGCGCGCCCGCCGCGGGCGTCCGCGTTGGCGATCGCGCTGGCGAGCACCTTGCCGACCGGGTCGCTGGCCGACTGAGGCGCGAAGGCCAGCACGGCCGTGGCCTCGTCGGCGGGCAGCCCGCGGATCAGGTCCACCACCCGGCGGGCCTTCCGCGGCGTGACGCGGACGTACCGCGCCATGGCCCTGGCTTCCATCATTCCTCCTGAGTCCGCCTAGCGGCGGCTGCGCCGGTCGTCTTTGACGTGACTGCGGAAAGTCCGCGTGGGTGCGAACTCGCCGAGTTTGTGGCCCACCATCGACTCGGTGATGAACACCGGGATGTGCTTCCTGCCGTCGTGAACGGCGATCGTGTGCCCCAGCATCGCCGGCACGATCATGGAGCGCCTGGACCACGTCCTGATGACGGTCTTGGTGCCCCTCTCGTTCTGCACGTCCACCTTCTTGATCAGGTGGTCGTCCACGAAGGGGCCCTTCTTAAGGCTACGAGGCATTACCTGCTGCTCCTACCGCTTGTTCCGGCCACGGCGACGGCTGATCAGCCGGTCACTGGGCTTGTGTGCCCGCCGGGTCCGGCCCTCCGGCTGGCCCCACGGGCTGACCGGATGGCGCCCGCCGGAGCTCTTGCCCTCGCCGCCGCCCAGCGGATGGTCAACGGGGTTCATGGCGACGCCGCGCACCGAGGGCCGACGCCCCTTCCACCTGCTGCGGCCGGCCTTGCCGAGCTTGACGTTGCCCTGCTCGGCGTTGCCGACCTCGCCGACCGTGGCCCGGCAGGTCGCGTCGACCCGCCGGATCTCGCCGGACGGCATCCGGAGCTGGGCGTAGCCGCCCTCCTTGGCCAGCAGTTGCACGCCGGCGCCCGCCGACCGCGCGATCTTCGCCCCGCCGCCGGGTCGTAGCTCGATAGCGTGCACCACGGTGCCCGTCGGGATGCTGCGCAGCGGCAGGGAGTTGCCCGGCTTGATGTCCGCGCCCGGGCCGCTCTCTACGCGGTCGCCGGCGGACAGGCCCTGCGGGCAGATGATGTAGCGCTTCTCGCCGTCCGCGTAGTGCAGCAGCGCGATCCGGGCGGTCCGGTTCGGGTCGTACTCGATGTAGGCGACCTTGGCGGGCACGCCGTCCTTGTCCGCGCGCCGGAAGTCGATGAGCCGGTAGGACCGCTTGTGGCCGCCGCCCTGATGCCTGGCGGTGACGCGGCCGTGCACGTTCCTGCCGCCTTGCGAGTGCAGCGGGCGCACCAGCGACTTCTCCGGCTCGGTCCTGGTGACCTCGGCGAAGTCGGAACCGCTCGCCCCGCGCCGGCCAGGGGTGGTCGGCTTGTACTTACGGATAGCCATGTCTCGTCGCGTCTCCCTTAACCGACCGAGCCGCCGAATATGTCGATCCTGTCCCCCGCGGCGAGGGTCACGATCGCCCGCTTGGTGTCCGGCCGCTGGCCCCAGCCGTAGCGGGTGCGCCTGCGCTTGCCCGGGCGGTTCACGGTGTTGACCCCGGTCACCTTGACCCCGAACACGGCCTCGACCGCGAGCCTGATCTGGGTCTTGTTGGCTCCGGGGGCGACGATGAACGTGTACTTGCCCTCGTCGAGCAGCCCGTAGCTCTTCTCGGAGACCACCGGCCGCAGCAGGATGTCCCTGGGGTTGTTGTCCCGGCTCACTGGTCTGTCCCCTTCACTGACCTGGTCACGAACGCCGCCAGGGCCTGCTCAGTGAAGACCACGTGGTCGCTGGCCAGCACGTCATAGGTGTTGAGCTGGTCCTCGGCCAGGACGTGGACGCCCGGCACGTTCCGCAACGACTTCCAGGTGAGCTCGTCGTCGCGATGCGCGACCACCAGGACTCGTAGCGGGCGGCCCAGCGACCCACCGGGATTAACTGCCCCGGTCAGCACGGCCACCGCGTCCCTGGTCCTGGGCGCGTCGCCGTCGACGAAGCCGCTGACCACCAGGACCCGGCCGTGGCTGAGCCGGTCGGACAGCGCGCCGCGCAGCGCGGCCGCCTTCATCTTCTTCGGCGTGCGCTGCGCGTAAGAGCGCGGTACCGGACCGTGCGAGACACCGCCGCCTGTGTAATGGGGGGCCCGCAGGGAGCCCTGGCGGGCGCGTCCCGTGCCCTTCTGCCGGTAGGGCTTCTTGCCGCCGCCGCGGACCTGGCCGCGGGTCTTGGCGGCGTGCGTGCCCTGCCTGGCCGCCGCCTGCTGCGCCACCACGACCTGGTGGATCAGCGGCACGTTCACCTTGGCGGAGAAGATCTCCTCGGGCAGCTCGACAGTCCTGTCACTGTCACCCTGGCCTGACGGCGTGATGACGGGGATGGCGGTCATCGGGCTTCACTCCCACGCGTTTCGGACCTGGCCGCACTGCGGACGAGCACGACGCGGCCGCTCGGGCCGGGCACCGCGCCCTTGATCAGGAGCAGCCCGCGCTCGGCGTCGACCGCGTGCACGGTCAGCGACTGGACCGTAGTCCGCACGCCGCCCATCCGGCCGGCCATCCGCACGCCCTTGAACACGTGGCCCGGGGTGGCGCACGCGCCGATGGAGCCGGGCGAGCGGTGCTTGCGCTGGGTGCCGTGCGAGGAGCCCAGGCCCTTGAACCCGTGCCTCTTCATGACGCCGGCGGTGCCCTTGCCCTTGCTCTTACCGCTCACGTCCACGCGCTGCCCGCTGGCGAACACCTCGGCGGTGACCTCCTGCCCGAGCGTGTACTCCGACGCGTCGTCGGTGCGCAGCTCGGCCAGGTACCTGCGCGGCGTCAGGCCGGCCTTGGAAAAGAGGCCAGCGACCGGCTTGGTCACCTTCCGCGGATCGATCTCCCCGAAGCCGAGCTGCACGGCGGAGTACCCGTCGCGGTCCGGAGTGCGCACGCCGGTCACCACGCACGGCCCGGCCTGGACGACCGTGACCGGCACGATCTGCCCGGCCTCGTTGAAGACCTGGGTCATGCCGAGCTTGGTGCCCAGGATCCCCTTCATTTGCTTGCTCATGTCGGTGCGTTCCTCAGAGCTTGATCTCGATGTCGACGCCGGCGGGAAGGTCGAGGCGCATCAGCGAGTCCACCGTCTTTGGCGTCGGGTCGATGATGTCGATCAGCCGCTTGTGCGTCCGCATCTCGAAGTGCTCGCGCGAGTCCTTGTACTTGTGCGGAGAGCGGATGACGCAGTACACGTTCTTCTCGGTAGGCAGCGGCACCGGGCCGGCCACCCGCGCGCCGGTCCGCGTCACGGTGTCGACGATCTTCCGCGCCGAGCTGTCGATGACCTCGTGGTCATATGCCTTGAGCCGGATGCGGATCTTCTGTCCCGCCATGGTGGCCTCGGTGTCCTTCGCTTGTTGGTCAGTCCGCTGTACGTGTGCGGGGGGGCCGAAGCCCCCCCGCGGGTCGTGTTACTTAAGGATCTTGGTGACCCGGCCGGCGCCGACGGTGCGGCCGCCCTCCCGGATCGCGAACCGCAGGCCTTCCTCCATGGCGATCGGCTGGATCAGGTCGATCCTCATGTCGGTCCGGTCCCCCGGCATGACCATCTCGGTGCCCTCGGGCAGGTTCACCACGCCGGTCACGTCGGTGGTACGGAAGTAGAACTGCGGACGGTAGTTGTTGAAGAACGGCGTGTGCCGACCGCCCTCGTCCTTGGACAGGATGTAGACCTGGCCCTCGAACTCGGTGTGCGGGGTGTTGGTGCCCGGCTTGATGACGACCTGGCCGCGCTCCACGTCCTCGCGCTTGATGCCGCGCAGCAGCAGGCCCACGTTGTCGCCCGCCTGGCCGTCGTCGAGGATCTTGCGGAACATCTCCACGCCGGTGACGGTGGTGCTCTGCGCCTTCTCCTTGATGCCGATGATCGCCACGGTCTCGCCGGTGTGGATCGTGCCGCGCTCGATCCGGCCGGTCACCACCGTGCCGCGGCCGGTGATCGAGAACACGTCCTCGACCGGCATCAGGAACGGCTTGTCGACCTCGCGGACCGGCTGGGGGATGGCCTCGTCGCAGGCGTCCAGGAGCGCCATGACGGTATCGCCCCACTCCTTGTCGCCCTCGAGGGCCTTCAGCGCCGACACCCGGATGACGGGCACGTCGTCGCCGGGGAACTCGTACTCGGTGAGCAGTTCCCTGACCTCAAGCTCGACGAGCTCGAGGATC
Source organism: uncultured Actinomycetes bacterium (assembly GCA_963795795.1). GTDB lineage: Bacteria > Actinomycetota > Actinomycetes > Streptosporangiales > Streptosporangiaceae > Palsa-504. The sequence goes on from CAWCJS010000034.1 coordinate 629,015, forward strand.
TCCTCGTCATCCACCATGTCCGCCTTGTTCAGCGCGACCACGATGTAGGGCACGCCGACCTGGCGGGCGAGCAGCACGTGCTCGCGGGTCTGCGGCATCGGGCCGTCGGTGGCGGCGACCACCAGGATGGCCCCGTCCATCTGCGCGGCGCCCGTGATCATGTTCTTGATGTAGTCCGCGTGACCCGGGCAGTCCACGTGCGCGTAGTGCCGCTTGTCGGTCTGGTACTCGACGTGGGAGATCGAGATGGTGATGCCGCGCTCCTTCTCCTCCTTCGCGTTGTCGATCTGATCGAAGGGGGTGAACGGGTTGACGGCCGGCATCTTGTCGTGCAGCACCTTAGTGATCGCCGCGGTCAGAGTGGTCTTGCCGTGGTCGATGTGCCCGATGGTGCCGATATTGACGTGCGGCTTAGTCCGCTGGAACTTGGCCTTCGCCACTTGCTTCTCCTCGTTGGTTGCGATCCACCCGCCGTGGTGAGCTGCGGTGGGCCGGTTTGGGGCCGAACTGTCTGATGCCTACTCGCCTCGCGCCTTGGCAATGATCTCCTTGGCGATGCTGGGCGGGACCTCGGCATACGAATCGAACTGCATGCTGTAGTCCGCCCTGCCCTGCGTCCGGCTGCGCAGGTCGCCCACGTAACCGAACATCTCCGACAGCGGGACAAGCGCCTTGACTGCCCTCACTCCGGTTCGTTCCTCCATGGCCTGGATCTGGCCACGGCGGCTGTTCAGGTCGCCGATGACGTCGCCCATGTAATCCTCGGGGGTCCTGACCTCGACGGCCATGACCGGCTCGAGCAGCACGGGATCCGCCTGGCCGGCCGCCTTCTTGAACGCCATCGAGCCCGCGATCTTGAAGGCCAGCTCCGACGAGTCGACCTCGTGGTACGCGCCGTCGATCAGCGTCACCTTCACGTCGACCATCGGGTAACCGGCCAGGACGCCGAACTCGGCGGCCTCCTGGCAGCCGGCGTCCACCGACGGGATGTACTCCCTGGGGATCCGGCCCCCGGTCACCTTGTTCTCGAACTCGTACCCGCCGCCGTCGCCGCCGGTCGGCTCGAGATTGATGAGCACGCGCCCGTACTGACCGGACCCGCCGGTCTGCTTCTTGTGCGTGTACTCGACCTTCTCGACCTTGCGGCGGATCGTCTCGCGGTAGGCGACCTGGGGGCGGCCGATGTTCGCCTCGACCTTGAACTCGCGGCGCATCCGGTCGACCAGCACCTCCAGGTGCAGTTCGCCCATGCCCGCGATGATCGTCTGGCCGGTTTCCTCGTCGGTCCTGACCTGGAAGGTCGGGTCCTCCTCGGCCAGCCGCTGGATCGCGGTGCCCAGCTTCTCCTGGTCACTCTTGGTCCGCGGCTCGATGGCCACGTTGATCACCGGCGCCGGGAACGTCATGGACTCCAGGACGACCGGTGCGTTCATCGCGCACAGCGTGTCGCCCGTGGTGGTGTCCTTCAGCCCCATCACGGCGACGATCTGCCCCGCCACCGCGGACGGGCGCTCCTCGCGCTTGTTCGCGTGCATCTGGTAGATCTTGCCGATCCGCTCGCGGCGGCCCTTGATCGAGTTCAGCACGGTGCTGCCCGACTCCAGGGTGCCGGAGTAGACGCGGATGTAGGTGAGCTTGCCGAGGTGCTGGTCCGACATGATCTTGAACGCGAGCGCGGCGAACGGAGCCTCGGCATCGGCCTGCCGCTCGACCACGGTGCCCTCGTCGCCCACCGCGTGACCCTTGACCGACGGGATGTCGACCGGGCTCGGCAGGTACTCCACGATGGCGTCGAGCATCGGCTGGACGCCCTTGTTCTTGAACGCGGTCCCGCACAGCACCGGGGTCAGCGCTCCGGCGACGGTCGCCCGGCGGATGGCGGCGACGAGTTGCTCCTCGGAAGGCTCGATGCCCTCCAGGTAGAGCTCCATCATCTCGTCGTCGTGCTCGGCGATCGTCTCGAGCAGCCGGTCGCGCCACTCGCCGGCGGCCTCGGCGTGGTCATCGGGGATCCCGACGACGTCGTACTTGTCGCCCTTGCCCTCGGTCTGCCACAGCAGCGCGCGCATGCGCACCAGGTCGATGACGCCGCGGAAGTCGGACTCGACGCCCCACGGGAGCTGGATGACGAGCGGGGTCGCGCCGAGCCGGTCCGTGATCATTTCCACGCACCGGTGGAACTCGGCTCCGACCCGGTCCATCTTGTTGACGAAGCAGATCCTCGGCACGCCGTACCGGTTCGCCTGCCGCCACACCGTCTCCGACTGCGGCTCAACCCCCGCCACCGCGTCGAAGACCGCGACCGCGCCGTCCAGTACCCGCAGCGAGCGCTCGACTTCGACGGTGAAGTCCACGTGCCCGGGGGTGTCGATGATGTTGATCGTGTGGCCGAGCCAGCTCGTGGTGGTCGCGGCGGACGTGATCGTGATGCCGCGCTCCTGCTCCTGCTCCATCCAGTCCATGGTGGCCGCGCCCTCATGGACCTCACCGATCTTGTAGTTGATGCCGGTGTAGAACAGGATCCGCTCTGTCGTTGTCGTTTTGCCCGCGTCGATATGCGCCATGATCCCGATGTTGCGGACCTTGGCGAGGTCTACGGCGGTCTGGGTGGCCACGATTCCTCTATCTCGTAAGTCTGGTTACTCGTAAGTCTGGGTAAGTCTTCGCGTCTACCAGCGGTAGTGAGCGAAGGCCTTGTTGGACTCCGCCATCTTGTGGGTGTCCTCGCGCCGCTTCACGCTGGCGCCGAGGCCGTTGCTGGCGTCGAGCAGTTCGTTCATGAGCCGCTCGGTCATCGTCTTCTCCCGGCGGTTCCGTGAGTAGGCGACGATCCAGCGCAGCGCCAGCGTGGTGCTGCGCGACGCGCGCACCTCGACAGGCACCTGGTAGGTCGCGCCGCCGACCCGGCGGCTCTTGACCTCCAGGGTGGGCTTGACGTTGTCCAGGGCGCGCTTCAGGGTGATCACCGGGTCGTTGCCGGTCTTCTCCCGGCAGCCCTCCAGCGCCCCGTACACGATGTGCTCGGCCAGCGAGCGCTTGCCGTCCTTGAGCACCTTGTTGGCGAGCGCGGTGACCAGCGGCGAGCCGTACACCGGATCGGTGACCAGCTGCCGCTTAGTCGCGGGACCCTTGCGCGGCATCTCAGCTCTTCTCCTTCTTCGCCCCGTACCGACTGCGAGCCTGCTTGCGGTTGCGGACACCCTGGGTGTCCAGCGAGCCGCGGATGATCTTGTAGCGGACCCCCGGCAGGTCACGGACCCGGCCGCCGCGGACGAGCACGATCGAGTGCTCCTGCAGGTTGTGCCCGACGCCCGGGATGTACGCGGTGACCTCGATCTGGCTGGTCAGCCGGACCCTGGCGACCTTGCGCAGCGCCGAGTTCGGCTTCTTGGGCGTGGTCGTGTAGACACGCGTGCACACGCCGCGGCGCTGCGGGCTCTCCTTGAGCGCCGGCGTCTTGTTCTTCGCTACCTTGTCCTGGCGGCCCTTGCGGACCAGCTGCTGGATCGTGGGCAACCGCGTCTCCGTCTGTCCAGTCGTTCCGGCCCGCGCTCACACGCGAGCCCCGTCATGTTCGTTGCTAGCCTTCGAGATCACTCAGCGGTCATCTAGGGCCAAAAATCGACCTTGGACGCCCGCCTAACCTGGGCTTTTCTACCCTCCGCCGACCCCCGAGGTCGGGTGTGTCGCCCTGACTCGGAGTCAGCGGCTCGCTATGAGCCGACTACTGGGAGTGAGAAACCCAAGCTGCCAGCCGGTTAGCTGTCCGGAACCGATCCGCAGATCGTCAGGCCCTGGCCTGGCCGTCAGCTGGCATGCGTACGTGCCCATGCGCACACGGACACGAATGAAGAACTTACCATGACCCATCTATCAAGCAAAATCGAGCGCCCACCGACCCGGTCCCTCTCGGGGGCGGCGTGGGTACTCGCACCGCATTGCTCGTACTGGGTTAACACGCCATCGGCCGGGTTTAATCCCTCGGCGTTTGCGTGCAACCAACGGCCCGGGCCACCGGTATTGATGGTGAGGATGCCGACGGGCCCTCACCGGCCAAAGGGCGGAGGCGCATTGGATCGCGAGGAGTTCACCAGCTTCTACGCCGCCAGCTTCCACCGGCTGGTGGGTCAGCTCTACGTCATGACCGGAGATCGGGGCGAAGCTCAGGACGCCGTGCAGGAGGCCTTCGCGCGAGCCTGGGCCCGTCGCGGGCGGATCGACCGGGCCGGATCGCCGGAGGCGTGGGTCCGCGTTACGGCGTGGCGGATTGCTGCCTCCCGGTGGCACCGGGCCCGCGAGGGGATGCGGCTGATCCTGCTGACGGTCCGGCCCGAGGCGACCGCGGGACCCGACCCTGACCGGGTGGCCTTCGTCGACGCCCTGCGCCGGGTGACCGCCGAGCAGCGCCGCGCGCTGGTCCTGTACCACCTATGCGACCTGACGATCGATCAGATCGCCGCCGAGACCGGTGTGCGGCCTGGGACGGTCAAGGCGCGGCTGGCTCGCGGCCGGGCCGCCATCGCGCCTTACCTGCGGGAGACGGCCGCGCCGGCCATTGAGTAACGAGCCAGAGGAGGCCTCAGTGCTTGATCTAACCGACGAACTACAGCGCATGGCGGACGATGCCGCCGGAGCGGCCCGGCCGCTCGCGGCGGACGACGTCATCCGGCAGGGCCAGCGCAGTGCGCCGGCGCTCCATCATGCGGCGGTTCTGTCGGTGGCCTGTCGGTGGCTGGCTCGTGGCGGCCGTGGTTCTGGCCGTGACCGCGCTGGTCCCGGCCGGCCGTCAGCCCACCGTCCAGCTGGCGGCCTGGACGGTCGTCAGGGAGGCCGACGGCAACGTCACCGTCTCCATCCGCGAGCTGAAAGATCCGGCCGGGCTGCAAAGCACGCTGCGCGCGGACGGCGTCCCGGCCAGCGTTACGCTCATCAACCAGCAGAATCCGGCGTGCCAGCCCTATCCCGGACGGAACACCCCGGCAGGGGGTCACGCCCCTGCTGAAGCGAGGTGTTCCCCGTGCCCTACCAGAATCTCTCGCTGGCTCCGCCCCCTGCGCAGGCCAGCCCAGGGCCCCCCGCCGATGCGACCGAGCTAATCCATCGTGGTGATCGACCCCTCGGCCCTTCCCGGCCACGCCGGCGTGCAGCTCGGCGTCAGCCCCGACGGCAAGGCTCTGCTCCTGCCGCAGGTGGTGTACGCCAGCCTGCCGTGCACCGGCACTAGCTGAGGTGGTACCACCGACCGTTCGGCCAAAATGAGAAACGGGCTGGCGGCCACTGTGGGAGTGGCCGCCAGCCCGTGACTGGCCTTATTACCTGTTGTAGGAGCCGAAGTCGTACTCCTCCAGGGGGACGGCTTCGCCGGTGCCCTGGCCGAAGGCGTAGTTGTCCGGCTCGGCGTAGGAGCCGGGCGGGAACGCGGAGGAGCGGGCGTCGTCGGTGGGCTCGACCCGGATGTTCCGGTAGACCGGCATGCCGGTGCCGGCCGGGATGAGCTTGCCGATGATGACGTTCTCCTTCAGGCCGAGCAGCGAGTCCGACTTGGCGTGGATGGCCGCGTCGGTGAGCACCCGGGTGGTCTCCTGGAAGGAGGCCGCCGACAGCCACGACTCGGTGGCCAGCGACGCCTTGGTGATGCCCATCAGGACGGCCCGGCCGGAGGCCGAGGTGCCGCCGTCGTTCACCACCGCGCGGTTGACCTCCTCGAACCGCGGCCGCTCGACCAGCTCACCGGGCAGCAGGTCGGTGTCGCCCGACTCGAGGACGTTCACCCGCTTCAGCATCTGCCTGATGATGATCTCGATGTGCTTGTCGTGGATCGAGACACCCTGCGACCGGTACACCTCCTGCACCTCGTGCACGAGGTGCAGCTGCACCGCCCGCCCGCCGAGGATGCGCAGCACCTCGTGCGGGTTCACCGCGCCCGCGATCAGCTGCTGCCCCACGGCGACGTGACCGCCGTCGCTGACCAGCAGCCTGGACCGCATCGGGACCTGGTAGGCGACCTCTTCAGAGCCGTCGTCAGGCACCACGATGATCTTGCGGGTCTTCTCGGTCTCCTCGACCTTGACCCGGCCCTCGTACTCGCTGATCGGCGCCATGCCCTTGGGAATGCGCGCCTCGAACAGCTCCTGGATACGCGGCAGGCCGTGGGTGATGTCCTGACCCGCCACACCGCCGGTGTGGAACGTCCGCATGGTCAGCTGGGTGCCGGGCTCGCCGATCGACTGGGCGGCGACGATGCCGACGGCCTCGCCCACGTCCACCCGCTTGCCGGTGGCCAGCGAGCGGCCGTAGCACTTGGCGCAGACGCCGATCTTGGCCTCGCAGACCATCACGCTGTGCGTGCGGATGGTCTCCACCCCGGCCTCGGTCAGCCGCTCGAGCATCAGCTCGGTGGTGTCGTCGCCGGTCTTGGCCAGCATCACGCCGTCGATCTCGATGTCCTCGGCGATGCTCCGGCCGGTCCCGGTGTTCTCGATGTTCGCCAGCTTGCGCAGGTGGCCCTCGGCGTCCTTCTCCGCGATCCGCATGGGGAGCGAGCGGTCGGTGCCGCAGTCCTCCTCGCGCACGATCACGTCCTGCGCCACGTCGACCAGGCGCCGGGTGAGGTACCCGGAGTCCGCCGTACGCAGCGCGGTGTCGGCCAGGCCCTTGCGGGCCCCGTGAGTGGAGATGAAGTACTCCAGCACCGTCAGCCCCTCGCGGAAGCTGGACGTGATCGGGCGCGGGATGGTCTCGCCCTTGGGGTTGGAGACCAGGCCGCGCATGCCGGCGATCTGCCGGACCTGCATCGGGTTGCCGCGGGCGCCGGAGTTGACCATCATCCAGACCGAGTTGGTCGCGGGGAAGGCCGCCTCCATGTCCTGCGCGACGTCGGCGGTCGCGTGCGTCCAGATCTCGATGAGCTCCTGGCGGCGCTCGTCGTCGGTGATCAGGCCGCGCTCGTACTCGCGCTGCACCTTGTCGGCGCGGCGCTCGTAGTTCTCCAGGATCGCCGCCTTGTTCGGCGGCGCGATCACGTCCTCGATGGCGATCGTCACGCCCGCCCGGGTCGCCCAGTGGAAGCCGGCGTCCTTGAGCGCGTCAAGGGCCGCCGCCACCTTCACCTTCGGGTAGGTCTCCGCGAGCGAGTTGACGATCACGGTGAGCTGCCGCTTGCCGACCTCGAAGTTCACGAACGGGAAGTCGTCGGGCAGCGTCTCGTTGAAGATGCAGCGGCCGAGCGTGGTGGTGATGCGGATCGGCCGGCTCGGGTCCCTCGCGGCGTCGTCCTGCTCGCCCTCGGCCGGCTCGGCGCCCGGCGGCGGGATGATCCCGCGCAGCCGGATGTCGATCCGCGCCTGCAGGTCGAGCTCGCCCGCGTCGTAGGCCATCAGCGCCTCGGCCAGCGACGAGAACACCCGCCCGGCCCCTAGGGCGTCCTCGGCCTCCCGGGTCAGGCAGTACAGGCCGATGATCATGTCCTGGGTGGGCATGGTGACCGGCTTGCCGTCGGCGGGCTTGAGGATGTTGTTGGTGGACAGCATCAGGATCCGCGCCTCGGCCTGCGCCTCGGCGGACAGCGGCAGGTGCACCGCCATCTGGTCGCCGTCGAAGTCCGCGTTGAACGCGGTGCAGACCAGCGGGTGGATCTGGATGGCCTTGCCCTCCACGAGCTGCGGCTCGAACGCCTGGATGCCCAGGCGGTGCAGGGTCGGGGCCCGGTTGAGCAGGACCGGGTGCTCGGTGATGACCTCCTCGAGCACGTCCCACACCACCGGCCTGGCGCGCTCCACCATCCGCTTGGCGGACTTGATGTTCTGCGCGTGGTTGAGGTCAACCAGGCGCTTCATCACGAACGGCTTGAACAGCTCCAGCGCCATCTGCTTGGGCAGCCCGCACTGGTGCAGCTTGAGCTGCGGACCGACCACGATGACCGAGCGGCCGCTGTAGTCGACGCGCTTGCCGAGCAGGTTCTGGCGGAACCGGCCCTGCTTGCCCTTGAGCATGTCGGACAGCGACTTCAGCGGGCGGTTACCGGGCCCGGTGACCGGGCGGCCGCGACGGCCGTTGTCGAACAGGCTGTCGACGGCCTCCTGCAGCATCCGCTTCTCGTTGTTCACGATGATCTCGGGCGCGCCGAGGTCGAGGAGCCGCTTGAGCCGGTTGTTCCGGTTGATGACCCGGCGGTACAGGTCGTTCAGGTCCGACGTGGCGAACCGGCCGCCGTCCAGCTGCACCATCGGGCGCAGGTCCGGCGGGATCACCGGGATGCAGTCGAGCACCATGCCCATAGGGCTGTTCCTGGTGTTCAGGAACGCGCTGACGACCTTGAGGCGCTTCAGGGCGCGGGCCTTCTTCTGGCCCTTGCCGGTCCTGATGGTGTCGCGCAGGTTCTGCGCCTCCGCCTCCAGGTCGAAGCTGGCCAGCCGGTCCTGGATGGCCTGGGCGCCCATGCCACCGCGGAAGTACCGGCCGTACCTGTCACGCATCTCGCGGTAGAGCAGCTCGTCGCCCTCCAGGTCCTGGACCTTGAGGCCCTTGAACCTGCTCCAGACCTCGTCCAGGCGGTCGATCTCCTTGCCCGCCCGGTCCCTGATCTGCTTGCACTCGCGGTCGGCCGACTCGCGCAGCTTGCGCTTGGCGTCGCTCTTGGCCCCGGCCGCCTCGAGCTCGGCCAGGTCGGCCTCCAGCTTGGTCTGCCGCGCCTCGACGTCAGCGTCACGCCGCTGCTCGAGCTGGCCGCGCTCCACGCTTATCCTCGCCTCGAGGGAGGGAAGGTCGCGCGACCGCGCCTCGTCGTCGACGTGCGTGATCATGTAGGCGGCGAAGTAGATGACCTTCTCCAGGTCCTTCGGCGCCAGGTCGAGCAGGTAACCCAGCCGGCTCGGCACGCCCTTGAAGTACCAGATGTGCGTGACCGGCGCGGCCAGCTCGATGTGGCCCATCCGCTCGCGCCGCACCTTGGCGCGAGTGACCTCGACGCCGCAGCGCTCGCAGATGATGCCCTTGAACCTGACCCGCTTGTACTTGCCGCAGTAGCACTCCCAGTCCCGGGTGGGGCCGAAGATCTTCTCGCAGAAGAGCCCGTCCTTCTCCGGCTTGAGCGTGCGGTAGTTGATGGTCTCCGGCTTCTTCACCTCACCATGCGACCACTGCCTGATGTCCTCGGCAGTGGCTAGGCCAATACGCAGATCGTCAAAGAAGTTGACGTCTAGCACCGTTTGTATCCCCCTTCGGGTTAGACCTCTTCGACGCTGCTCGGCTCACGCCGGGACAGGTCAATGCCGAGTTCCTCGGCCGCGCGGAAGACGTCCTCATCGGTATCGCGCATCTCGATGGCCGCTCCGTCACTCGACAGCACCTCGACATTGAGGCAGAGCGACTGCATTTCCTTGATCAGGACCTTGAAGGACTCAGGGATCCCGGGTTCCGGCACGTTCTCGCCCTTGACGATCGCCTCGTACACCTTGACCCGGCCGAGTACGTCGTCGGACTTGATGGTCAGCAGTTCCTGCAGGGCGTAGGCGGCGCCGTAGGCCTCCAGGGCCCAGACCTCCATCTCGCCGAACCGCTGCCCGCCGAACTGCGCCTTCCCGCCCAGCGGCTGCTGGGTGATCATCGAGTACGGACCGGTCGACCTGGCGTGGATCTTGTCGTCGACCAGGTGCAGCAGCTTGAGGATGTAGATGTAGCCGACGGCGATCGGGTCCTTGAACGGCTCGCCGGTCCGCCCGTCGAACAGCCTCGCCTTGCCGCTGGGGCCGACCAGCCGCTGGCCATCCCGGTTCGGCAGCGTGCTGCCGAGCAGCCCGGTGATCTCTTCCTCCTTCGCCCCGTCGAAGACGGGGGTGGCGACGTGGGTCCCGGCCGGGGCCGAGTCAGCGCCGCTGGCGCGGAGCCGCTGCTTCCACTCGGCGTCCTTGCCATCGATCGCCCAGCCGGCGTTGGCCACCCAGCCCAGGTGGGTCTCCAGGACCTGGCCGACGTTCATCCGGCCGGGGACGCCGAGCGGGTTGAGCACGATGTCCACCGCGGTGCCGTCCTCGAGGAACGGCATGTCCTCCACCGGGAGGATCTTCGCGATCACGCCCTTGTTCCCGTGCAGGCCGGCCAGCTTGTCGCCGTCGGTGATCTTGCGCTTCTGGGCCACGTACACCCGGACCAGCTCGTTCACGCCCGGCGGCAGCTCATCGCCGTCCTCGCGGGTGAACACCCGGACGCCGATGACCTTGCCCTCCTCGCCGTGCGGGACCTTCAGGCTGGTGTCCCGCACCTCGCGGGCCTTCTCGCCGAAGATCGCGCGGAGCAGGCGCTCCTCGGGGGTCAGCTCGGTCTCGCCCTTCGGGGTGACCTTGCCGACCAGGATGTCGCCGTTGACGACCTCGGCGCCGATCCTGATGATCCCGCGCTCGTCCAGGTCGGCGAGCACCTCGTCGGAGACGTTCGGGATGTCCCTGGTGATCTCCTCCGGGCCGAGCTTGGTGTCCCGGGCGTCGACCTCGTGCTCTTCGATGTGGATGCTCGAGAGCACGTCGTCCTGGACCAGCCGCTGGGACAGGATGATCGCGTCCTCGTAGTTATGGCCCTCCCACGGCATGAACGCGGCGAGCAGGTTCTTGCCCAGCGCCATCTCGCCTTGGTCGGTGCAGGGGCCGTCGGCCAGGACCTGGTTCCGCTCGACCCGGTCGCCTTCTTCGACGATCGGCTTCTGGTTGAAGCAGGTGCCCTGGTTGGACCGGCGGAACTTGGACACCAGGTACGTGGTGCGGGTGCCGTCGTCGTTCATCACGGTGACGTAGTCCGCGCAGGACTCCTCCACCACGCCGGCCTTGTCGGCCAGGATCACGTCGCCCGCGTCGGTCGCGGCGCGGTACTCCATGCCGGTGCCGACCAGCGGCGCGTCGCTGCGCAGCAGCGGCACCGACTGACGCTGCATGTTGGAGCCCATCAGCGCGCGGTTGGCGTCGTCATGCTCGAGGAACGGGATCATGGCGGTGGCCACGGACACCATCTGGCGCGCGGACACGTCCATGTAGTCGACCTCGTCCGGCGGGATGTAGTCCACCTCGCCGCCCTTGCGGCGGACCAGGACGCGGTTCTCCGCCATGGTGCCGTCGGCCTGCAGCGGCGTGTTCGCCTGCGCGATGACGTGCCTGTCCTCCTCGTCGGCGGTCAGGTAGTCGATCTGGTCGGTCACGATGCCGTCGGTGACCTTGCGGTACGGCGTCTCGACGAAGCCGAACGCATTCACCCTGGCATAACTGGACAAGCTTCCGATAAGGCCGATGTTCGGCCCTTCCGGGGTCTCGATCGGGCACATCCGGCCGTAGTGGCTGGGGTGCACGTCGCGGACCTCGAAGCCGGCGCGCTCGCGGGACAGGCCGCCGGGGCCCAGCGCCGACAGGCGGCGCTTGTGGGTCAGGCCGGCCAGCGGGTTGGTCTGGTCCATGAACTGGGAGAGCTGGCTGGTGCCGAAGAACTCCTTGATCGAGGCCACCACGGGGCGGATGTTGATCAGGGTCTGCGGCGTGATCGCCTCGACGTCCTGGGTGGTCATCCGCTCCCTGACCACGCGCTCCATCCGGGCCAGGCCCAGCCGGACCTGGTTCTGGATCAGCTCGCCCACGGTGCGCAGCCGGCGGTTGCCGAAGTGGTCGATGTCGTCGGTCTCCAGCGGCAGGACCTGGTCGCCGGCGATCATCTCCTCCTCGCCGGCGTGCAGCCGGACGAGGTACTCGATGGTCGCGACGATGTCGTCCTCGCACAGGACGCCCTGCCGGATCGGCAGGTCCAGGCCGAGCTTGCGGTTGACCTTGTAACGGCCCACCTTGGCCAGGTCGTACCGCTTCGGGTTGAAGTACAGGTTGTCCAGCAGCGCCTGGGCCGACTCGCGCGTCGGCGGCTCACCGGGCCGGAGCTTGCGGTAGATGTCGAGCAGCGCCTCGTCCTGGCCGGCCGTGTGGTCCTTCTCCAGGGTGGCGCGCATGGCCTCGAACCCGCCGAACCTGTCCAGGATCCTCGCGTCGTCCCAGCCCAGCGCCTTCAGCAGGACGGTGACGCTCTGCTTGCGCTTGCGGTCGATGCGGACGCCCACGCTGTCCCGCTTGTCGATCTCGAACTCCAGCCAGGCGCCCCGGCTCGGGATTACCTTGCAGGAGTAGATGTCCTTGTCCGAGGTCTTGTCGACCTGGCGGTCGAAGTACACGCCGGGCGAGCGGACCAGCTGGCTGACCACGACCCGCTCGGTGCCGTTGATGATGAACGTGCCCTTGGCGGACATGAGCGGGAAGTCACCCATGAACACCGTCTGGCTCTTGATCTCGCCCGTGGTGTTGTTGATGAACTCCGCCGTCACGAACATCGGGGCGGAGTACGTCATGTCCTTGTCCTTGCACTCCTCGGCGGAGTACTTAGGCGGCTCAAACCGGTGGTCGCGGAACGACAGCGACATGGTTCCCGAGAAGTCCTCGATCGGGCTGATCTCCTCGAAGATCTCCTCGAGGCCCGACTGCTCGGGGACGTCCTTGCGCCCGGCTTCCTTGGCCTCGTTGATCCGGGCTTGCCACCTGTCGTTGCCGAGCAGCCAGTCGAACGACTCGGTCTGCAGGGCGAGGAGGTCGGGCACCTTGAGCGGCTCCTGGATCCGCGCGAAGGACACGCGGGGAGGACCGGAAAGTGCTGGGGGGGTGGTACGTACGGAGGCGCTGCGCGATGCTGCCAACAGGGGTCCTTCCGAACTATTTCGCGGAACTATCACCGCACGCACGCCAAACGCCCCACGGCAAAGCCCCGTCGACGCGAGGGAGATACCGAGGACGTTAGAGTGCAGCGCAAACTAGCAGTGTAGCAGACGGCCACACCGCTGGTCAACTGTACGCCACTATGAGATTCACGGTTGCTCCGCAGCATCGCTCTTCAGCGGCCAAACGTCAAGTCCAAACCGGGCACTCTGGGCAACATTTGCTGAGTGACAGATACCACATCTGGTTGATGTGTAAGGCACAACACGCGGGGGTAGGACTTTATTTCCGTGCCTGGTGACGGCGGGCCGGGTCCGGCCCGCTCGATCGCCCCCACTCGCGACGAGACCCGGGTCCAGGCCGTGGAACTGGCCTGAAGCCCGGGTCCTGCCGTCTCGCGGCCCGCGGCGGCCCGGTATCGGGTCCGCCCGGCGCGTCCTACTTGGCGCGGTCCTACTTGACGGTCACGCTGGCGCCAGCGCCCTCGAGGGCCGCCCGCGCCTTTTCCGCGCTCTCCTTGTTGACCTTCTCGAGCACGAGCTTGGGCGCGCCGTCCACCAGGTCCTTGGCCTCCTTGAGGCCGAGGCTGGTCAGGCTGCGCACCTCCTTGATGACCTGGATCTTCTTCTCGCCGGCGGCCTCCAGGATGACGTCGAACTCATCCTGCTCCTCGGCCTGCTCGGCCTCGCCGCCGCCGGCGCCGCCCGCCGCGGGAGCGGCCACCGCCACCGGGGCGGCCGCCTTCACGTCGAACGTCTCCTCGAACTGCTTGACGAACTCGGACAGCTCCAGGAGGGTCATCTCCTTGAAGGCCTCAAGCAGGTCGGCGCTACTCATCTTCGCCATGGTGGTAATTCCTCTGTTCCTTAGTTCCTGAACCTGTGGTCTGGTCAGCCTTCGTCGGCTGGGTCGGCCGGGGCCGGTGCGTCCGCGGGAGCCTCCGCAGTGACAGTCCCGCCTTCGGCGGTCGCGCGCTGGGCGCGCAGCGCCTCGACCAGCTGGGCCATCTGCACCGGCAGCGCGTTGAACGTCGCGGCCGCGCCGGCCAGGGACGCCTTCATCGCGCCGGCCAGCTTGGCCAGCAGGACTTCGCGCGGTTCCAGGTCGGCCAGCTTGATGATCTCCGCGGAGGTGATCGCCTTGCCGTCGAGCACGCCGCCCTTGATCACTAGCAGCGGGTTCGCCTTGGCGAAGTCGCGCAGGCCCTTGGCGGCCTCGACCACGTCGCCGTCGACGAACGCGACCGCCGACGGTCCGACCAGCAGCGATGACAGCTGGTCGGTCAGCCCCGCCTCGGTGACCGCGATCTTGGTCAGGGTGTTCTTGACCACAGCGAACGTGGCGTTGCCCCCGAGCGACTTGCGCAGCTCGGCGAGCTGGGCCACGGTGAGGCCGCGGTACTCGGTCAGCACGGCGCCGGATGAGCCCCTGAACCGCTCGGTGAGCTCAGCGACCTCGGCTACCTTCTCGGCGTTCGGCATGTGCCTCCTCTCTAGTGCCGAGAACTTCTTTCTCGGTTACGTAGCAGCCGAAGGCACGAAAACGCCCCGGGCGCGAGGCGCACGGGGCGGCACGACCAGCCCCGGAGGGCGGGCGATACAGCTCAGTTCACCTGCGCGGGACGTCCGGCCGGATCTGGTGATCCAGCCGGAGCCTTCGGGCGTCGCATTCGCGACGTCATCCAGCGGTCTTCGGCGTCAATGAGTCTACGGGCCCCAGCTCACCCGGCAAAATCGGAATCGCGACAGGTTATCCGGGAGGATCCGGGCTTGCGGGAGGATCGGGGGGACTGGAGTGCACCAAATGCTCCCGAGAACCCCGATCCTCCCGCACAATTCCGGCGAGCGCGGCCGTCAGGCGCCAGCGGTCAGTTCGGCCAGTTCGTCGGCGAAGCCCCGGGTCTTGTTGGGATCAACCGGGATGCCGGGGGCCATCGTGGTGGTGAAGGTGATCTTCTTCAGGTACCGGCCCTTGGCTGCGGCGGGCTTGAGCCTGATCACCTCGTCGAGGGCCGCGGCGTAGTTCTCGAGCAGCGCCGTCGGGGTGAACGAGGCCTTGCCGATGACGAAGTGCAGGTTGGCGTTCTTGTCGACCCGGAACGCGATCTTGCCGCCCTTGATGTCGGTGACGGCCCGGCCGACGTCCGCGGTCACGGTGCCGGTCTTCGGGTTCGGCATCAGGCCGCGCGGGCCGAGGACCCGGGCGATCCGGCCGACCTTGCCCATCTGGTCCGGCGTGGCCACCGCCGCGTCGAAGTCGAGGAAGCCGCCCTGGATCCGCTCGATCAGGTCGTCGGAGCCGACGAAGTCCGCACCGGCCGCGCGGGCCTCCTCGGCCCGGTCGCCGGTCGCGAAGACCAGCACCCGGACGGTCTTGCCCGTGCCGTTCGGCAGGTTGACCGTGCCGCGGACCATCTGGTCCTGCTTGCGCGGGTCGACGCCGAGCCGCAGCGCTACCTCGACGGTGGGGTCGAACTTGGTCACCGTGGCCTTCTGAGCGAGGGTGACCGCCTCGGCGGGGCCGTACAGCCGCGTCCGGTCGATCTGCTCGCTGGCCTGACGGTAGGCCTTACTGCGCTTCATTGCTGTCTCCTAGGTTCCGGGAGGTCGTGGTCAGCGGGCCGCGCGGGTCCTGCCACTGGGGTGAAATCCTGTTCACATATAACTGCGGACCGGCGGGGTGTTGTTCCCTCCTCAGCCCTCGACCTTGATGCCCATCGAGCGGGCCGTGCCGGCGATGATCTTCTCGGCCGCCTCGATCGTGGTCGCGTTCAGGTCGGGCATCTTGGTCTGCGCGATCTCGCGGACCTGCGCCTTCGTAATGCTGCCGACCTTGGTCTTGTGCGGCTCGGCGCTGCCCTTGTCCACGCCGGCGGCCTTCTTGATCAGCTCGGGCGCGGGCGGCGTCTTGGTGATGAAGGTGAACGACCGGTCCTCGAAGATCGAGATCTCGACCGGGATGATGTTGCCCCGCTGGCTCTCCGTCGCGGCGTTGTACTGCCGGACGAACTCCATGATGTTGACGCCGTGCGGGCCCAGCGCGGTCCCGACGGGCGGCGCGGGCGTGGCCTGGCCGGCCGGCAGCTGCACCTTGACCACTGCGGCGAGCCTTTTCCTTCTTGGCGGCATGTGAATACGTCCTTACCTATTTCCCTGGAATCCTAGATCTTGGTTACCTGGTCGAACGACAGCTCCACGGGCGTCTCGCGACCGAAGATCGACACCAGCACCTTGAGCTTCTGGGTGTCCGGGTTGATCTCGTTCACGGTCGCGGGGAGCGTGGCGAACGGCCCGTCCATCACGGTAACCGACTCGCCGATCTCGAAGTCCGGCGCGGCCGTCCGCGCGGCCTCGGCCTGCTTCGTGCCGGCCTCGGGCTCCGGCGCCAGCAGGCCCGCGACCTCGCCGAGCTGCAGCGGCGAGGGCCGACTCGACAGGCCCACGAAGCCGGTCACGCCCGGCGTGTTCCGCACCACTGCCCACGATTCGTCGGTCAGCTCCATCCGGACCAGAATGTAGCCGGGCAGGACCTTCTCCGAGACCTGCTGCCGCTTGCCGCCCTTGATCTCGGTCACCTGATGGACCGGGACCTCGATCTGGAAGATGTAATCCTCCATGTTGAGCGACTGGATGCGGCTCTCCAGGTTGGTCTTCACCCGGTTCTCGTAGCCCGCGTAGGAGTGCACGACGTACCAGTCCCCCGGCAGCATGCGCAGCTCGCGCTTGAACTCCTCCAGCACATCGTCGACGGGCTCGCCCTGGTCGCCGTCGGCAGCCTGGGCGGCCTCTGGGTCCGCGTCGGAGTCGCCGGCGTCGTCCAGCGCGTCGATCTCGTCGCTGTGGTCGCTCACCTCGTCGGCCTCCCCCGCTTCCGCATCGGGATGTGACTGGCCCGTCGCCACGGAACCCAGCCGGGTCTCGGACACGATTGCTCTCTCTTTCCTCTGGCCGTGATCATCTGCTGCGATCACGGCGCCGCGCCGGGCGGGCGCGGCCACTGTGCGGCGGCGCCGGGAGCGCCTAGCCGAACGCCCAGATCACCAGCTTGGTGAACCCGTAGTCCAGCGTGGTCACGAAGATCACCATGAACAGCACGAAGACCATGCACACGATCGTGTAGGTGACCAGCTCCTTGCGGGTCGGCCAGATGACCTTGCGCAGCTCGGCGACCATCTGCCGGAAGAACAGCGCCGGAGTCGTCTTGGGGGCGCGCTTGGCGGCGCGCCCGGGTCCGCTCCGCTTCTCCGGGGCCTCATCGCGTGTCTGAGTAGCCATAACCTCACCTATACGTCCGCTGGCTGCGCCGTCTCGCCGGACCACACCCGCAGGGCAGGAGGGACTCGAACCCCCAACCACCGGTTTTGGAGACCGGGACTCTGGCCAATTGAGCTACTGCCCTCAGCTTCGTACATCACTGCTTCGTACATCACTGCTGTTCAGCGCCCACCTGCCTCGTGCACGCGGGCATGCTGCCGCAAGACAGCACCGCTGTCGGTCCCTGCAGTGTACGTCCCATCGGCCGCTCCGTCGAACCAGGTGGCCCAAATCGGCCCAGGGAAAACCGCGCGCCGGGCACGGCCGGCGGGTGGGACAATGAAGTCCATGCCGACCAGAGTCTCCGCGCGCATCTCCGCCATCACCGAATCCGCCACGCTGGCTGTGGACGCCAAAGCCAAGGCGCTGAAGGCAGCGGGGCGGCCGGTCATCGGCTTCGGCGTGGGCGAGCCCGACTTCCCCACGCCCTCCTACATCGTCGAGGCCGCGCAGCGCGCCTGCGAGCAGCCGCGCTTCCAGAAGTACACCCCGGCCGCCGGCCTGCCCGAGCTGAGGCAGGCGGTCGCGGCCAAGACGGCCAGGGACTCCGGTTACCTGGTGGAACCCGGCCAGGTGCTGATCACCAACGGCGGCAAGCAGGCGGTGTACCAGACCTTCGCCACGCTGCTCGACCCGGGCGACGAGGTCCTCGTCCCGGCGCCGTACTGGACCACGTACCCGGAGGCCATCGCGCTGGCGGGCGGCGTCATGCGCCCGGTGCCGACCGACGAGCACTCCGGCTACCAGGTCACGATCGACGACCTCGAGGCGGCCCGGACCAGCCGCACCAAGGTGCTGCTCTTCGTGTCCCCGTCCAACCCCACCGGGGCGGTCTACCCGCCGGCCATGGTCAAGGCCATCGGGCAGTGGGCAGCGGAGCACGGCCTGTGGGTGGTCACCGACGAGATCTACGAGCACCTGGTCTACGGCGGCGCGGTGTTCTCCTCCATCCCGGTGCAGGCCCCGGAGGTCGCCGACACCTGCGTGGTGGTGAACGGGGTAGCCAAGACCTACGCGATGACCGGCTGGCGGGTCGGCTGGATGATCGGCCCCCGCGACGTGATCGACGCCGCGGCCAACCTGCAGAGCCACGCCACCTCCAACGTCTGCAACGTGGCGCAGGCGGCGGCGCTCGCCGCCGTCTCGGGCGACCTGGCCGCCGTGGCGGTCATGCGCGAGGCGTTCGACCGGCGCAGGCAGACCATGACCAGGATGCTGAACGAGATCGACGGCGTGCTCTGCCCGGAGCCGCAAGGGGCCTTCTACTGCTACCCCAGCGTCAAGGGCCTGCTCGGCCGGGAGATCGCCGGGCGCCGGGCCCACACCTCGGCGGAACTGGCGGACCTCATCCTGGACGAGGCAGAGGTGGCCGTGGTGCCCGGCGAGGCGTTCGGCACCCCCGGGTATTTCCGGCTGTCCTGCGCGCTCGGCGACGCCGATCTCGAAGAAGGCGTCGCCCGGATGGCCAAGCTGCTCGCGGGCGCCCATTAGGCACGGCACACTGAGCGGATGCAGTGCTCGCCGCTCGCCTCCGGGCCCACACCCACCTCCCCATTCCCCCTTCACTGCACCTCCTTCCCTCGTCGCTTCGCTCCTCAGTCCAGTCGGCGCCGCGGCCCTTCGGCTCGCTTATGGCCAGGTCGCTGACCGCACTCCCGAAGGCGCACCTGCACCTGCACTTCACCGGGGCCATGCGGCACGCGACCCTGGTCGAGCTGGCCGGCCGGCACCGGATCAGGCTGCCTTCCGCGCTCACCGACGAATGGCCGCCGCACCTGAGCGGCACCGACGAGCGCGGCTGGTTCCGGTTCCAGCGGCTGTACGACATGGCGCGTTCGGTCCTGCGCACCCCGGCCGACGTGCGCCGGCTCATCACCGAGACCGCCGAGGACGAGCGGGCCGAGGGCTCGCGCTGGCTGGAGATCCAGGTCGACCCGGACGGGTACGCGGCGCGGTTCGGCGGGATCACGGCCGTGCTCGAGCTCGTGCTCGACGCGGCCGCGGCCGCGGGGCGGGCCACCGGGGTCGGGATCGGCATCGTCGTCGCGGCCAACCGGACCAAGCACCCGCTGGAGGCCAGGACCCTGGCCCGGCTGGCCGCCCAGTACGCGGGGCGCGGGGTGACCGGATTCGGCCTGTCCAACGACGAGCGGCGCGGTCCCGCGCGCGACTTCGTCCCGGCGTTCCGCATCGCCGAGCGCGGCGGGCTGCTCCTCGTGCCGCACGGCGGCGAGCTGGCCGGCCCGGCCAGCGTGGCGGCCTGCCTGGACGACCTGCACGCCGACCGCATCGGCCACGGGATCCGCGCCGCGGAGGATCCCGCGCTGGTCAAGCGGCTGGCCGCCGAGGGCGTCACCTGCGAGGTCTGCCCGTCGTCCAACGTCGCGCTCGGCATTTTCGCCGGGCCGGCGCAGGTCCCGCTGCGGCCGCTGTTCGAGGCCGGCGTCCCGGTCGCGCTCGGGGCCGACGACCCGCTGCTGTTCGGCCCGCGGCTGGCCGCGCAGTACGAGATCGCCAGGGACGCGCACGGGTTCACCGACGCCGAGCTGGCCGACCTGGCCCGGGCGTCGGTGCTCGGCTCGGCCGCGCCGCCCGCGCTGCGCGCACCGCTGCTGGCCGGGATCGACGCCTGGCTCGCGGATTAAGTCTTTCGCCGGGACCGGCCCGCACCGGATAGACTCGGGAGCACATGGCGATGATCCGGCTATCACCGGTGAGCCCCCGGAAGAAAGGGCCGTACGGCCCGAGTAGAACCGGGCGGGTCCGGCCCGTCACAGCCGGCTGACGAGCGGTCGCCGGGCCCCTACGGGCGAGGCGGCAAGCGAGGTGGTACCGCGGTACGCCCGCGCGGGAGCGGGCGCGTCGTCCTCGTGGCATTTACCCGAACGCCGCACCGCGAGGACCCGCCAATGTCTGCGCATACCCAACCAACCAACCCCGACCGACCTCCCGGTTATCCGCTCTCCGGGGGCACCGGAGTACCCGCTCAGCCGAGCTTCCCCGCGCTCGAGCGCGACGTGCTCGAGTACTGGCTGGCCCAGGACACGTTCCGCGAGTCCGTCCGGCAGCGCGACGCGGACCGCGAGTTCGTGTTCTACGACGGGCCGCCGTTCGCCAACGGGCTGCCGCACTACGGGCACCTGCTCACCGGGTACGTCAAGGACCTGGTCCCGCGCTTCCGCACGATGCAGGGCCGCAAGGTCGAGCGCCGGTTCGGCTGGGACTGCCACGGCCTGCCCGCCGAGGTCGAGGCGGAACGGCAGCTCGGAATCTCCGGCAAGGCCGACATCCTGGCCATGGGGATCGAGAAGTTCAACCAGGCCTGCCGGGAGTCGGTGCTGCGCTACACCCGCGAGTGGCAGGACTACGTCACCCGCCAGGCGCGCTGGGTCGACTTCGACCACGACTACAAGACGCTCGACGTGTCCTACATGGAGAGCGTCATGTGGGCGTTCAAGCAGCTCTGGGACAAGGGCCTGGTCTACCAGGGGTTCAAGGTGCTGCCCTACTGCTGGCGGTGCGAGACCCCGCTGTCCAACCACGAGCTGCGGATGGACGACGACACCTACGCCGAGCGGCAGGACCCGTCGGTCACGGTCCGGTTCAAGCTGGAGACCGGGGAGTGGCTGCTGGCCTGGACCACCACGCCGTGGACGCTGCCGTCGAACCTGGCCTGCGCGGTCGGCCCGGACATCAGCTACGTGGTGGTGGCCAAGGACGGCGAGCGGTACATCCTGGCCGCCGACCGGCAGGCCGCCTACGAGCAGGAACTGGAAGAGGCGGCCGTGGTCGGCACGCTGACCGGGGCCGAGCTGGCCGGGCGCCGGTACGACCCCCTGCTGCCCTACCTGACCGACACCGACAGGTTCGGCACCGAGGACGCGTTCCGCGTCATCCTCTCCGACGACGTCACCACCGAGGACGGCACCGGGGTGGTGCACATGGCCCCCGCGTACGGCGAGGCCGACGCCCTGGCCTGCAACGCGGCCGGCATCCCCACCGTGCTCACCGTGGACGAGCAGGCCCGGTTCACCGGCGTGGTCCCCGACTTCGCGGGCCAGCACGTGTTCGAGGCGAACGCCGGGATCACCGCGAAGCTGCGCGAGCAGGGCAGCCTGGTCCGCGCCGCCACCCACACGCACTCCTACCCGCACTGCTGGCGCTGCCGTAACCCGCTGATCTACAAGGCGGTGTCCAGCTGGTTCGTCGCGGTCACGACCTTCAGGGACCGGATGGTCGAGCTGAACGAGCAGATCACCTGGGTCCCCGGCCACGTCAAGGACGGCCAGTTCGGCAAGTGGCTGAGCGGCGCGCGGGACTGGTCGATCAGCCGGAACCGGTTCTGGGGCTCGCCGATCCCGGTCTGGCAGAGCGACGACCCGGCCTACCCGCGCACCGACGTGTACGGCTCGCTGGACGAGCTCGCGCGCGACTTCGGCGTGCGGCCCGCCGACCTGCACCGCCCGGCGATCGACGAGCTGACGAGGCCGAACCCGGACGACCCGACGGGCCAGTCGGTGATGCGCCGGGTACCCGAGGTGCTCGACTGCTGGTTTGAGTCGGGGTCGATGCCGTTTGCCCAGGTGCACTACCCGTTCGAGAACCGGGACTGGTTCGACGGCCACTATCCGGGTGACTTCATCGTCGAGTACATCGGCCAGACCCGCGGCTGGTTCTACACCCTGCACGTGCTGGCCACCGCGCTGTTCGACCGGCCCGCGTTCCGTAGCTGCGTCAGCCACGGCATCGTGCTCGGCAACGACGGGCAGAAGATGTCCAAGAGCCTGCGCAACTACCCGGACGTGAACGAGGTCTTCGACCGCTACGGCTCGGACGCGATGCGCTGGTTCCTGATGGCCAGCCCGATCCTGCGCGGCGGGAACCTGATCGTCACCGAGCAGGGCATCAGGGACGCGGTCCGCCAGGCGATCCTGCCCCTGTGGAACAGCTACTACTTCTTCGCCCTCTACGCGAACGCCGAGGCCTACCAGGCCCGCGCGTCCATGCCCGGCGAAGCCTCGGGGGGGCGCGGGGGGGTCGTCCCCCCCGGAGCCAGCACCGCGAGCCCGCACGTGCTCGACAGGTACATCCTGGCCAAGACGCGCGCCGCGGTGACCCAACTGGAGCAGCTGCTCGACGTCTACAACGTCGGCGGCGCCTGCCAGGTGCTGCTCGAGCACCTGGAAGTGCTCACGAACTGGTACATCCGCCGGTCACGGCACCGGTTCTGGGCCGGGGAGCGGGCGGCGATGGACACGCTCTGGACGGTCCTCGAGGCCGTCTGCCGGGCCGCGGCGCCGCTGCTGCCGTACACGACCGAGGCCATCTGGCGCGGGCTGACCGGTGAGCCGAGCGTCCACCTGGCCTCCTGGCCCGACGTGAGCGCCTGGCCGCAGGACGCGGAGCTGACCGGGGCCATGGACCTGGTGCGCGCCGCGTGCAGCACCGCGCTCGGCCTCAGGAAGGCGCGCGGCCTGCGGGTCCGGCTGCCGCTGGCGGCGCTGGTTATCGCGCACCCCGACGCCAAGTCGCTCGAGCCGTTCACGGAGCTGATCGCCGAGGAGGTCAACGTCAAGTCCGTCGAGCTGTCCGCCGAAGTGTCCAGGCTCGGCACGTTCGAGCTGGCCGTCAACCCCCGGCTGCTCGGGCCGCGGCTCGGCGGGAGGGTGCAGGAGGTCATCCGCGCGGTCAAGGCGGGCGCCTGGACCCGATCCGGTGACCGGATCACCGCCGCCGGGGTCGACCTCGGACCCGGCGAGTACGAACTAAGGCTGGCCGCCACCGACCCGGACTCGACCTCGGCCCTGCCCGGCAACCTGGGCCTGGTCGCGCTCGACACGCGGGTGACGCCCGAACTCGCCGCCGAGGGAACCGCGCGGGACGTGGTCCGGATCGTGCAGCAGGCCCGCCGGGACGCCGGCCTGGACGTGTCGGACCGGATCCGGCTCACGGTCGGCGCCGACGGCGCCACAGCCGACGCGATCCGGGCGCACGCCGGAATGGTCACCGCGGAAACCCTCGCCGTGAGCCTGGACGTGCGGCCCGCCGATGAGGTCAGCGGCGACCCGCAGTCCGTCGGCGACGGCCTGGTCACGGTCATCGTCACCAAGGAGACGGCCGCCGCGTGACCGCGGATTAACCCCGGGCCGCGAGTTGTTACCGGCCGATTACGCGCGCGCCGGACGTTGAGCCGGCCGGGCGGGCCGAACGTAGATGCAAGTGGAGGCCAGTGTCCGCGGCTGCCACGAAAGATCACCGGATCTGGTGAGCGCGACCATCGATGATCACCGACCCGGTGAGCCGTGTCCTTTCGAGCAGGCAGCCGCGGTCCTGGTCCCCGGACGATCGCGGGAGGCACCACAGCAAAACGCGTGAACCGATAGAACCCGGCAGGAACCAGCAGACATCGCCGGCGCCGACGACACATCTATGGGCGCGCCGCCAAATGTCCCGCCGGGATTTGGTATTGCGCCGAACCGTTCCGCTCACCTTCACGTGTACATGGGCGAGACATGTGCCCACGGAAGGGAACGGTATGGAAAGGAAAGCATCAAGACGGTATGCGGCCGCGGCCGCGATCGTTACCACCACGGCAGGCCTGCTGGCCTTGTCGGGTCTGGCGGCCGGCAACGCCGGCGCCCAGGGCTTCGGCGCCTTCGTCGGCCCGCTGCATCACCACTCGACGATCGCCTCGACGGTGCCGGGAAACGGCGACGTCAACCCCTACGGTGTGGCGGTCGTCCCGCGCACCGCGGGCGATGAGTTCCGGGGCAACATCCTGATCAGCAACTTCAACAACTCGGGCAACGTTCAGGGCACCGGGACCACGATCACCGAGGTCACCCCGTCCGGCAAGACGTGGGTATTCGCCAAGATCAGCCGCCATCTGGCCGGATGCCCCGGCGGGGTGGGCCTGACCACCGCCCTCGTGGCGCTGCGCAGCGGCTGGGTCATCGTCGGCTCGCTGCCCACCCGGGGCGGCAACGTCTCGGGGGCGGGCTGCCTGATCGTGGTGGACCCATCCGGCCACGTCCGGGAGACGTTCACCGGCAACAACATCAACGGTCCGTGGGACATGACCGCCGCTGACTTCGGCAGCACCGCGGAACTGTTCGTCACCAACGTGCTGAACGGCACCGTCGCAGCCGGCGGCAAGACGGTCGACGAGGGCACGGTAGTCAGGCTCTTCGTGGTCATCCCGTCCTACGGGCTGCCCTACGTCCAGAGGTCGGACGTCATCGGGTCCGGCTTCGCCGAGCACCTGGACCCGGCGGCGCTGGTCATCGGCCCGACCGGGGTGAGCCTCAGCCAGAACGGCACGCTGTACGTCGCCGACACGGTAGCGAACAGGATCGCCGGCATCCGCAACGCGCTATGGCGTATCACCGACGCGGGCACCGGCTTCACGGTCTCGCAGGGGCGTCACCTGAACGGCGAGCTCGGCCTGGTCACCGCGCCCAACGGTGACCTCCTGACGGTCAACAGCGGGAACGGGAACCTAGTCGAGGTCACCCCGTTCGGGGCGCAGATCGCCGTCCGCACGCTCGACACCAGCGGTTCCCCGGCGGGTGCGGGCGCGCTGTTCGGCCTGGCGGTCGTGCCCTTCCGCGACGCCGTCTACTACGTCGACGACGCCACCAACCAGCTGGACCTGCTCCACGCCTGACCCCAGGATCGTCACGCTGTAGTCCCGCTCCCGGCTATGCGGGACTACAGCGTGGCCCCGGCCAGTCCCGCCCGCCCCTTCCGTTATGCTCACCTTCACGTGCACATGGGGACACAGAGTCTTTCTGAAGGGAGCGGTATGGAAAGGAAGGCAACACGACGGTACGCTGCGGGCCTGGCCGCGATCGTCACTGCCACGGCCGGCTTGCTGACCGGGACGGGGCTGGTGGCCGGTAATGCCAACGCGCAGGGCACCAGTGCCTTCGTCGGCCCCCTGCACCACATCTCGAAGATCGCCTCGACGGTGCCCGGCAACGGCGACGTCAACCCCTACGGGGTGGCGGTCATCCCGAGCAGCACCGGCGACCTGTCCCAGGGCAACATCCTGGTCAGCAACTTCAACGACAAGGGGAACGTCCAGGGCACCGGGACCACGATCACCGAGGTCACCCCGTCCGGCAAGACGCGGGTGTTCGCCACGATCAACAGGAACCTCCCCAGTTGCCCCGGCGGCGTGGGCCTGACCACGGCCCTGACCGCGCTGCAAAGCGGCTGGGTGATCGTCGGCTCGCTGCCGACCAGGGGCGGCAGCATCTCGGGCGCCGGCTGCCTGATCGTCCTGGACCGGTGGGGCCACGTGCGCGAGACGTTCACCGGCCACGGCATTAACGGCCCGTGGGACATGGCCACCGACGACCTGGGCAACCAGGCCGTGCTGTTCATCACCAACGTCCTGAACGGCACGGTCGCCGCCCACGGCCACACCGTCTACCAGGGCTCGGTGCTCCGGCTCAGCGTCACGATCCCGTCCTCCGGGCTGCCCTACATCTGGTTCGCGAACCAGATCGGATCCGGGCTTCCCGAGAGGCTGAACTCCTCGGCCCTGGTCCTCGGGCCCACCGGCCTCGGCCTGGGCGCCGACGGGACCCTGTACGTCGCCGACACCCTGGACAACCAGATCACCGCCATCCCCGACGCGCTCGACCGCGCAGATGATCCCGCCGCCGGCTACACGGTCTCCCAGGGCGGTCACCTGAACGGTGAGCTCGGCCTGGTCATCGCGCCCAACGGCGACATCCTGACCGTCAACGGGGGGAACGGGAACCTGGTCGAGATCACGCCGTCCGGGACGCAGATCGCGGTCAGCAGGCTCGACAGCAGCGGTTCCCCGAAGGGTGCGGGCGCCCTGTTCGGCCTGGCGGTGGTGCCCGGCCACGACGCCGTCTACTTCGTCGACGACGCCACCAACCAGCTAGACCTGCTCCACGCCTAACCAGACCACCCCTACCAGTACCGGTTCCGGGGTGAGCGACACGCCGAACGCGTCGCTCACCCCGTCCCTGATCTCCCGGGCCAGGGCCATCAGCCCGGCCGTGGTCGCCGATCCGGAGTTGACCAGGGCCAGCGTGTGCTTGGACGAGATCCGCGCCCCGTCGCCCGGGCGGTATCCCTTGGCGAACCCCGCCCGCTCGATCAACCAGGCCGCGGGCACCTTCACCAGCCCGCCGCCCGCGTCGAACCTGGGCACCGTGGTCCCCGCCCCGCACCTGGCCCGCGCTGCCGTCTCGACGGTCCGCAGCCCGGCGGCATCCAGCACCGGGTTGACGAAGAACGAGCCGACGCTGCGGGTATCGGGGTCGGCCGGATCGATCACCATTCCCTTGCGCTTGCGCACGGCAAGAACGGCCGCGCGAGCCTGTTCCGCGGGGACCCGGTCACCGATCTCGACTCCCAGGGCCGCGGCTAGCTCGGCGTAGCGGACCGGCGCAGACAGCGCCTGGGCGGATAGCCGGAACGTCACGCTGAGCACCACGAGCCTGCGCGCCTCGTCCCGCTTGAACCGGCTGGTCCGGTAGCCGAATCCGCACTCGGCGCGGCCGAGGGTCCGGACCCGCCGGGCCTCCCGGTCGTAGGCCCGCACCTGCGTGATCGTCTCGCATACTTCCTGGCCGTAGGCACCGACGTTCTGGATCGGGGTGGCGCCGGCCAGGCCGGGGATGCCTGACAGGCACTCCAGGCCGACCAGGCCCGCCGCGATCGTCCGGGCGACCACGCCGTCCCAGTCCTCACCCGCCGCTACGGTGACCGTCCCCGGTTCGGGACCGTAGCGCATACCCTGGGTCGCCACCTGGACGACGGTCCCGTCGAACCCCTCGTCGGCCACGACCAGGTTGCTGCCGCCGCCGAGGATCAGCAGGGGCTCGCCGCGCGCGTCGGCGGCGCCGACGGCCTCGATGAGGTCGTGCTCGGTCCCGGCCGACACGAAGTCGCGGGCCGGGCCGCCGAAGCGGATCGTGGTGTGGTCGGCCAGCCTCACGGGAGACGGACGACGGCGCGGGCGCGAGTGAGGACCTTCGTGCCGTCCGACCTGGCCGTGACGTCGACGGCCACCCGGTTTCCCTCGAGCTTGCCGGTGACGGTGCCTGCGATCTCGACGGTGGCGCCCTTATCGTCGTCGGGCACGACGACCGGGGCGGAGAACCTGACGCCGAATTCGGCCACGGCGCCCGGGTCTCCGGCCCACTCGGCCAGGAACCGGCCCGCCAGCGCCATGGTCAGCATGCCGTGGGCGATCACGTCGGGCAGGCCGACGGCCTTGGCGATGCGCTCGTTCCAGTGGATCACGTTGAAGTCGCCGGAGGCCCCCGCGTACCGGACCAGGTCGAGCCGTGTCACCTGGTACTGCCGGGGCGGGATCTCGGTCCCGGCCTGCGTCTCGTCGTAGCTGGGGGTGGACATCGCTTCTCCCCTACGCCCCGCGCTCGACGAGGACCGACCGGGCGGTGCAGACGTGCTCGCCGTCCAGGGTCCTGATCTCGGTGACCGTCGCGAGCGTGGTCATGGCGCCGATCCGCTTGATGTCCTCGATCGTGGACTGCGACACGACGACGTCACCCGCGTGCAGCGGGCGGATGTGGGTGAAGCTCTGCTCGCCGTGGACGACCATGGCGTAGTTGACCCCGAGGCCGGGGTCGAAGGTCACTTTCGCGCTGCCCGCCGCGCTGACCACGATGGCGAACGTGGGCGGCGCGATCACGTCCGGGTAGCCTGCGGCCTGCGCGGCGGCGCGGTCACGGCACAGCGGGCTCGGCTCACCGATCGCGTCGGCGAACTCGGCGATCTTGACCCAGCTGACCTCATACGGGTCGGACGGCGCGAAGGTCCGCCCGATGTACTCGGTGTTGATCGCCAAGGCAGGCCGCTAACTAGCGGGTCTCGCGGTGCGCCCGGTGGCAGCGGCAAAACGGGCAGTACTTCTTCAGCTCGAGCCGGTCCGGGTCGTTGCGCCGGTTCTTCCTGGTGATGTAGTTCCGGCGCTTGCACTCCTGGCAAGCCAGCGTGATCTTCGGCCGGACATCGGTGGCAGCCACGACAGTGCCTTCCTGATCTGCACGGGGACTCGTGAGTGTACAAGTGTAGCGGAGGCCGGACTTGAACCGGCGACACAGCGATTATGAGCCGCTTGCTCTGCCTGTCTGAGCTACTCCGCCATCCGGGATAGGGTACCCGATCCGGCGACCGCGGGCTCACCGCGAAGCGCCCACCCACCGGGACCCGGCTTTGACCGCCTCCGCCCGGCCCGGCAAGATCAAGGACGTGAGCATCCTGGGCACCCGGGTCCTGCGGACCGAAGATCCCCGCTTTCTGACCACCGGCGGCGTCTACACCGCGGACGTGACCGACGAGCGGCTGGCCGGCGCGTGCCACGTCCACTTCGTGAGATCCCCCGTCGCGCACGCCCGGATCCTGTCCGTCGACGTCAGCGCGGCGCTGGCCCAGCCGGGCGTCATCGCCGCCTTCACCGGTGCCGACCTGGCCGACCTGCCCCTGCCGGGGCCGCTGATGCCCATGATCAGCGCGCACATGGTCCAGCCCTTGCTGGCCAGGGGCACGGTCCGCTACGTGGGCGAGCCGGTGGCCGTGGTCGTGACCGAGAACCGGTACCAGGGCGAGGACGCGGCCGACCTGGTGGACGTCGAATACGACCCGCTGCCCGCGGTGGTGGACATGGCCGCCGCCACGGACAGCGACGCCGCCGTGCTGTTCCCCGAGGCCGGCACCAACGTCGCCGCGTCGTTCGGCGACCCCACCTCGTTCGCGGCCGACCTGTTCGACGGCTGCGAGGTCGTCGTCTCCCGGACGATCGTGAACCAGCGGGTGGCGCCCGCGCCGATGGAGACGCGAGCCGCGGCCGCGAGCTGGGCCGACGGCCGGCTGACGGCCTGGATCCCGAACCAGGGCGCGCAGGGCACCCGCGGCAGCCTGGCGGACCTGCTGGGGATCGACCAGGCCGACATCCGGGTCATCACGCCAGACGTGGGCGGCGGGTTCGGGGCCAAGTTCGGCGCCGACTCCGAGCACGCGATGGTCTGCTGGGTCGCCCGCGCCCTGGGCCGGCCCGCCCGCTGGACCGAGACGCGCAACGAGAACCTGGTCGGGATGACGCACGGCCGGGCCCAGCGCCAGACCGTCACGATCGGCGGCCGCCGGGACGGCACGGTGCTGGCCTACCGCCTGGAGATCCTGCAGGATTCGGGGGCGTACCCGAAGTTCGGCGCGTTCCTGCCGTTCCTGACCATCCTGATGGCGCCCGGGCCCTACGTGTTGGGTCGCGCCGAGGCGGCGGCCACGTCCGTGGTGACGAACACCACGCCCGTCGGGGCATACCGCGGCGCGGGCCGGCCCGAGGCCACGGCCGCGGTGGAGCGGGCCATCGACCTGTTCGCCGCCGAGATCGGCGTCGACCCGGCGCAGGTCCGCAGGAAAAACCTGCTGCCCGCGTTCACCGAGCCGCATACGACGGCCTTCGGCGCCGTCTACGACAGCGGCGACTACACCGCCGCGCTGGAGCTGGCGCTGGTCACGGCGGGGTACGCGGACCTGAGAGACGAGCAGGCCAAACGCCGCGCCGACGGCGACGCCATCCAGCTGGGCATCGGCCTGTCCTGCTACGTGGAGATCACGGGGGCCGGGGGCGAGGCGGGCGGCCCGAGCGAGAACGCCACGGTCGAAGTCCATCCGGATGGCAGCGCCACGATCCTCACCGGGACCTCACCGCACGGCCAGGGGCACGAGACCGTCTGGGCGATGCTGGCCAGCGAGGAGCTCGGCATCCCGATCGGCAAGATCACGGTGAAGTGGGGCGACACGGACCTGGTCCCGCAGGGTGGCGGCACGGGCGGCTCGCGCAGCCTGCAGCAGGGCGGCGCGGCGGTGCAGCAGGCCTCCAGGGAACTCCTCGACGTGGCCAGGGAACGGGCCGCGGGCGAACTGGAAGCCAACCCCGCCGACCTCGTATTCGACACCGGGCGCAGCGCCTTCGCCGTCGTGGGCGACCCGGACGCCGCGGTGCCGCTGGCCAGCCTCGCCGCCACCGAGCGGCTCTTCGTGCGTGCGGTATTCCGGGCTGCGGGCGCCACGTTCCCGTTCGGCGCGCACGTGGCCGTGGTCGAGGTGGACACCGAGACCGGCAAGGCGGTGCTGCGGCGCGTGGTGACCGTCGACGACGCGGGCACCGTGGTCAACCCGCTGCTGGCCGAGGGCCAGCGGCACGGCGGCATCGCCCAGGGCGCGGCGCAGGCGTTCCTCGAGGAGGTCATCTACGACGAAGACGGCAACCCGATGACCTCGACCTTCGCCGACTACGCGATCGTCTCGGCCGCCGAGATGCCCACCTTTGAGCTGGCCGACATGGCCACGCCCACGACCTACAACCCGCTCGGGGCCAAAGGCATCGGCGAGGCCGCCACCATCGGCTCGACCCCGGCCGTCCAGAACGCGATCATCAACGCCGTCGCGCACCTCGGGGTCCGCCACCTCGACATGCCCGCCACCCCGCAGCGGGTGTGGCAGGAACTGCGGGCGGTTTCTACGGAACGGCACTAGATCGGACTTTCGCAAACGGACTTACGCCCCTAATAGCCTGGATCGGACTTTCGCCAATAATTCGCGCTTAGCCGACGCCCGGCCGCCGGGATGTCTCATCATGTGGTGAGTGAAACGGGCGGGTGTCTCGGTCCGGCCGGGCGGTGTGGACCTGGGCGGGGCGGTCGGCCGGGCGCAGGACGGCGACCCGGAGGCCTTCCGCGCCCTGTACCGCGACACCCAGCCCCGGCTGCTGCGCTACCTGCACACCCTGGTCGGCGACGACGCCGAAGACATCGCCTCGGAAACCTGGCTCCAGGTCACCCGCGACCTCGCCGGCTTTTCCGGCGACTACGACGGCTTCCGCGGCTGGGTCGCCACCATCGCCCGCCACCGCGCCCTGGACCACCTGCGCTACCACGCCCGCCGCCCCCCGGCCCAGCCCGTCCCCGCCGAAGACCTGGCCGCGTACCCGTCCGGCCGCCCCGGCGCCGACGACACCGCCGACAGCGCCCTCGAAGCCCTGTCCACCAGCGCCGCCCTCGCCCTGATCGCCACCCTGCCCGCCGACCAGGCCGAAGCCGTCCTGCTCCGCGCCGTCCTCGGCCTGGACGCCGCGACCGCCGCCCGCGTCCTGGGCAAACGACCCGGAGCCGTCCGCACCGCCGCCTACCGCGGCCTGCGCACCCTCGCCACGCACCTGCAACCCGGGCCCGCCCCGCCGGGGACTGTGACATCCATGAGGGAGTTGACGCTGAAGGACATGAGATGAACACACGCCACACCACACCGATCAGCCGGAAGGCCGCCGAGCAGCTGCTCGACCAGGCGGCCGGGCTAGGCCCCGAGAGTCGCCAGGACCCCCGGGACCAGGACATGCTCGCCCGCGTTCTCGCCGCCGCGGCGGCGCCGGGGCGCGAGACCGAGCTGTCGGGTGAGGACATGGCGGTGGCCGCATTCGAAGCGAGTCATCTCGTTCCTGTCGCCACTTCCCAAAGAGGACACATGCTTAAGTCCCCGCTCTCACGAATCCTTACCGGCAAGATCCTTGCCGCGTCCGTGGCCGTTTTCGCCACCGGGGGGGTCGCGCTCGCCGCGAGCACCGGTACCTTCTCTGGCTCGGGATCGGTCCAGGGGGGCGTGTCGGTGAGTGCCACCGCCCCGGCGGTCACCGACACGGGCGACCCGTTCGCCGACACCCCGACCGCAGCGGCGCCAGCCGTTTCCGCGTCAGGGACCGGTTCAGCCTCCGCGTCCGCCTCCGCCTCCGGTTCGGCCTCCGCCTCCGACTCCGCCTCGGCCGCCGCGAACCTGCCGCAGACCGCGACGGGGCTGTGCCAGGCCCTGGTGTCCGCGGTCATGTCGGCCGCCAACGGCGCCAGCGTCCAGGCCACCGGCAGCGCCTCGGCCAGCGCGTCGGCCAGTGCGAGCCCGGCGCTCACCGTGGCCGCCGAGGAGCAGGCGCTGTCCAGCGGCCTGGTGCTGCAGGTCCTGAACGGCTCGGAGTTCGCGTCGCTGACCACCACCACCCAGTCCAGCGCGACCGTCCCCGACTACTGCGCGCTCCTGCTCAACCTGCCGCAACTCCCGCAGCCGGGCGATCTGTCCAAGCTGCCGGCGTCGGTCCTGTCGGCCGTCCCCACCTCGGCGCTGTCCCAGGTGCTCCCCACGCTGCCGAGCTCGACCCTGTCCTCGGTGCTGACCGAGCTGCCGACGTCGAACCTGTCCTCGGTCCTGACCGAGCTGCCGACTTCCGGCCTGTCCTCGGTCCTGACCAACGCGTCGAGTTCGGCCACCAACCAGGTCCTGACCCAGGTATCGGCCAGCACGGCGGGCACGGTGCTGAGCGAGCTGCCGAGCTCAACCCTGGGCAACGTCCTGTCTGAGCTGTCCCCCTCGGCCCTGTCCCAGGTCCTCACCGAGCTGCCCAAGTCGACGGTCTCCCAGCTCCTGAGCGAACTGCCGTCTTCGCTGGTCTCCCAGCTCCTGAAGCAGCTGCCCAGTTCCGTCCTGTCCGGGATCCTGTCCGCCCTGCCGACCTCGCTACTGGGGCAGCTGAACCTGAACCTGACCCTCTAGGGCCTGCCGGGCCGACCACCGGCGGCGGGACGATGACGCAGGGGCATCGTCCCGCCGTCGGCCTTTGTGTGACAGCCCCCATGTGTGACAAAGGGGGCCACTGCGGCGCTGAGCAAGACATGACGACAAGCCGGGCCTCGGGGCGGTAGGCGGGTGGGCGGATCGGTAGACGCGACGGCTGACGTGTCGGTGCGGGCGGAGGGTGCGGGCCTGGCCGGGGCGGGCCTGGCCGGGGAGGGCCTGGCCGAGGAGGACCTGGCCGGGGCGGGCCTGGGCGGGGCGGTCGGCCGGGCGCAGGACGGCGACCCGGAGGCCTTCCGCGCCCTGTACCGCGACACCCAGCCCCGGCTGCTGCGCTACCTGCACACCCTGGTCGGCGACGACGCCGAAGACATCGCCTCGGAAACCTGGCTCCAGGTCACCCGCGACCTCGCCGGCTTTTCCGGCGACTACGACGGCTTCCGCGGCTGGGTCGCCACCATCGCCCGCCACCGCGCCCTGGACCACCTGCGCTACCACGCCCGCCGCCCCCCGGCCCAGCCCGTCCCCGCCGAAGACCTGGCCGCGTACCCGTCCGGCCGCCCCGGCGCCGACGACACCGCCGACAGCGCCCTCGAAGCCCTGTCCACCAGCGCCGCCCTCGCCCTGATCGCCACCCTGCCCGCCGACCAGGCCGAAGCCGTCCTGCTCCGCGCCGTCCTCGGCCTGGACGCCGCGACCGCCGCCCGCGTCCTGGGCAAACGACCCGGAGCCGTCCGCACCGCCGCCTACCGCGGCCTGCGCACCCTCGCCACGCACCTGCAACCCGGGCCGGTCACAGGTGATACGCGTACTCGCGGTATTCCCAGTCGGTGACGTAGCGCTCGAAGCGCTCGATCTCGTTGCGCTTGTAGGCGACGAACGAGCCCGCGAAGTACGCGCCGAGGACATCGGCCAGCTCGTGGTCGGCCTCCAGCGCGTCCAGCGCGGCGGCCAGGGACGTCGGGAGCAGCGCCGCCCGCGCCGGGTCGTAGCCGTACCCCTCCAGCTTGGCCGGCGGCTCCACCTTGTCCTGGATCCCCAGGTAGACGGCCGCCCCGACGGCGGCCATGGCCAGGTACGGGTTGGCCGTGGCGTCGCCGAGCCGGATCTCCATCCGCGCCCCGGGGCCGCGCTCGGGCGGGATCCGGACCATGGCGCTGCGGTTATCCAGGCCCCAGTCGATCAGCCACGGCGCGAGCGTGTCGGGGCCGAACCGCTTGAACGAGTTGATCGTGGGGTTGAGCAGGGCGCTCAGCGCCGGCGCGTGCGCGAGCACACCGCCGATCGCGTGCCGCCCCACGGCCGAGAGCCCGTCCGGGCCCTCCGGGTCGCCGAACACGTTCCGCCCGGCCTCGTCGTTCACCGAGACGTGCACGTGGAAGCCCGACCCGCCCTCGTCGTTGAACGGCTTGGCCATGAACGTGGCCATCAGCCCGCGGTGGCGGGCGATCTCCTGCACGGCGGACTTGAGCCGGAACGAGCGGTCGGCCGCGTCGAGCAGGCCGGAATGACCGAGGTTGATCTCGAACTGGCCGGGCGAGAACTCGTGGTTGGCCGCCGTCACCCGCAGCCCCGCGTCGCGAAGCTGCCTGAGCATGTGCAGCAGCAGCCCCTCCGGGTCGCCCTTGCGCCCGACCACGTAGACGTTCCCCGGGTTGTCCGCGTAGCGCCGCCAGGTGCCGTCCGGTCCCTGCTGGCACAGGTAGAACTCGAGCTCGGGGCCGCAGACCAGCGAGTAGCCCAGGCCGGCCAGGCGCTCCGCCACCCGCCGGGTAACCGTGCGCGGCGCCTCGGGGGCCGGGTCTCCGTCGGTGGTCCGGGCCTCGCCGATGCACCACGCCGCGTTCGGTTCCCACGGCAGCGGGGTCAGCGTGGCCAGGTCGGGGTGGACGGTGATGTCGGGCAGCCCCGCCTCGAGCCCGCCCTGGACGGGGACCACGTCCCCCATCGGGGAGGTGTGGTAGACCGCGCGGCAGAACGCCAGCCCGTGCTCCATCGCGGCCGGCAGCACGTCGAGGAGGACGTCGCGGCCCCGGTCCACGCCGATCAGGTCGGAGAACGACACCCGGACCACATCGACGCCGCTGAGACCGCAGGCGCTCGCACGCCTCGCTGACCCCGGGCACCTCGGGCGTGTGCGGCACGGCGACATGTTAGCATCAGCGCAAGTCGTATGGATACAAACGATTAGCGGGAGCATCGGTGCCTGACGTAGCCGGGTTCTTCTACCCCAGAACCGCGACCGGCCGGTCCTCGCTGCTGCCGCCGCCGCCGTGGCACTACTCGGGGGACCTGCTCACGGTCGAGTACCGGACCGATCCCGCGCGGGTCGCGGAACTGCTCCCCGAGCCCCTGCGCCCCGCCCCGGACGACCCCGGCGCGGTGGCGCTGATCTGGGCCGACTGGCAGTCGTGCGGCGAGACCGGGGACGAGCTGCTCGACCCGGTGCGCGCGCAGTACCGGGAGTGCTTCGCGGTCGTGCGGTGCAGCCTCGCCGGCCAGGTTTACTCGCGGTGCGTGTACATCTGGGTCGACACCGACTTCGCGCTCGTCCGCGGCCTGCACCAGGGCTACCCGAAGAAGCTGGGCTCCATCCACCAGACGCGGCCGCACCCGTTCGGCCGCGCCGCGCCGCGGATCGCGCCGGGCGGGCGGTTCGCGGGCACCCTGGCCGCCGCCGACCGCCGACTGGCGCAGGCGGTGGTGACGCTGCGCGAGCCGGTCAGCGCGGCCGGGTTCGTCAACGCCCATCCGATGGCCCACCACCGGTGGATGCCCTCGATCGAGAAGGGCGCGCCCGACGCGCTGGACGAGCTCATCGCCTCGCGCAGCGCCAGCGTCGAGGCGGGACCCGCCTGGCGCGGCGACGCCGTGCTCGAGCTGTTCGACTCTCCCACCGAGGAACTCTCGCGACTGGCGATCGGCGAGATCATCGGCGGCTACTACCAGCAGGTGGGGGTCACCTGGGACGGCGGGAAGGTGCTGGTCTCCGCATGAGCACCGCGACCGTGGCCGGGGTGGCGGTCGACACCCGGCACTGGATCGCCGGGCGGCGGGTGGCCTCCGGCGCGACGTTCACCGACCTGTCCCCCATCGACGAACAGGTGCTGGCGGAGGTCGCCCGCGGCGGCCAGGCCGAGGTGGACGCGGCGGTGCGGGCCGCCGGGGAGGCGTTCGCGGGCTGGGCGGCGACGCCGCCCGCGGACCGGGCGCGGGTGCTGCACGCGATCGCCGACGGGATCACCGAACGCGCCGCCGATCTCGCCCGGGTCGAGACGGCGGACAACGGCGCGCTGCTCCGCTCGCACCTGCGCAGCGTGATGCCGCGGGCGGCGCAGAACTTCCGCTTCTTCGCCGACTGGCTCGGCCGGCTCGACGCCGGGGACCTGGACATCGGCGGGCACCGCGAGCAGGTGTCGTGGGCACCCTCCGGGGTCACCGCGGTCATCACCCCGTGGAACGCCCCGCTCATGCTCGCGACCTGGCGGATCGCGCCCGCGCTCGCGGCCGGCAACACGGTGGTGGCCAAGCCGCCGGAGTGGGCGCCGCTCACCGCCAGCCTGCTCGCCGACATCACCCGCGAGGCCGGTCTGCCCGACGGCGTGTTCAACGTGGTGCAGGGCCTGGGCGACGAGGCCGGGGCGCCGCTGGCCGCGCACCCGGACCTGGCCCGGGTCTGCTTCACCGGGTCGGTCGCCACCGGCCGAAAGGTTGCCGCAGCCGCCGGGGCGCAGCTCACCCCGGCGTCGCTGGAGCTGGGCGGGAAGTCTCCGCTGCTCGTCTTCGGGGACGCCGACCTCGACCTGGCGGTCAGGCACGCGGTCGGCCAGTACGACAACGCCGGGCAGGTGTGCCTGGCCGGCACCCGGCTGCTCGTCGAGGAAACGGTGGCGGAGGAATTCCTGGCCCGCTTCACCTCCCGGGCCGCGGCCCTGAAGCAGGGCGACCCGCGGGACGAGGCCACCGACGTCGGGCCGAACATCACCCGCCAGCACCTGGCCCGGATCGACGGCTTCGTCCGCCGCGCCGTCGCGGCCGGAGCCCGCCCGGTGCTCGGCGGGGCGGTGAATCCGGACCTTGGTGGCCTCTATTACCAGCCCACGCTGCTGGCCGGCGCCGCGCCGGGGTCGGAGATCCTCACCGAGGAGGTATTCGGGCCCGTGCTCACCGTGCAGACCTTCGCCGGCGAGGCCGAGGCGGTCGCGCTGGCCAACGGCACCCGCTACGGGCTGGCGGCCACGGTGTTCACCGGCGACCGGGCCCGGGCCGACCGGGTGTCGGCCCGGCTGGTCGCGGGGACGGTCTGGGTCAACTGCTTCTTCGTCCGCGACCTGCGGGCGCCGTTCGGCGGCGCCCGGCAGTCCGGGATCGGCCGCGAGGGCGGCACCTGGAGCTTCGACTTCTACGGCGACGTGAAAAATACCGTCTACGCACCGGAAGGGTGGCGGGCCGATGGGTGAGGTTGCCGGAGCCGGACTGCTCGCTCACGTTCCGACCATCATGCTCCCCTACGCCGAGCGCCTCGAGCTCAACGAGGGCCGGGAGATCAGCCTGGTGCCCGGGCTGGAGCGGCTGCGCCGCGAGGTGTTCGAGACCGCCGACTACGACACGGTGGTGGTGCTCGACTCGCACTGGCACACCACCGTGGAGTTCGTCGTCGCCGCCCACGACGTGCGGGCCGGGCTGTTCACCTCTGACGAGCTGCCCCGGGGGATGTGCCGGATCCCGTACGACTGGCGCGGTGACCCGGCGCTGGCCCACGCGATGGCCGCGCGCGCGGCGGAGTCCGGGACGTGGATCACCGCCATCGACGACCCGTACCTGCCGGTGCACTACGCGACCGTCAACCTGTGGACCTACCTGGGCCGCGGCCTGGACCGGCGGTGGGTCTCGGTCAGCACCGCGCAGACCGGCGACACCGAGGACTTCCTGCGGGCCGGGCGCGCCCTGCGCGCCGCGATCGGCGCGGCGGAGGCCAACGTGCTGCTCATCGCCTCCGGCGCCATGTCGCACACCTTCTGGTCGCTGCGGGAGTTGCGCGCGCACGAGGCCAGCGACCCGGCGCACATCAGGACGGCCGCGGCGCGCGCGGCGGACACCGAGCGGATCGGGTGGCTGGAGGCGGGCGATCACCGCCGGGTGATCGAGACCATGCCGGACTTCCTCGCCTACCGGCCGGAGGCCAGGTTCGGCCCGTACCTGATGATGATCGCGGCGCTCGGCGAGGCCGCGGTGACCGCTCCCGGCCGGGCGTACAGCGACTACGAGAACTCCGTCGGCACCGGGCAGGTCCACCTGTGGTTCGACCGGCCCGCGGCCGGCTGGACGGACGGGGCGGGACCGCGATGACCGAGTACGCCATGACCGAGTACCGGCGGATCCTGCTCGACGGCGCCTGCGTCCAGGTCATCCGCGACGGGGACGACCTTCTCGCCCCGGACGGCCGGCGGGTGCCGGCCGCGGCCGCGGTGCA
This sequence comes from uncultured Actinomycetes bacterium, assembly GCA_963795795.1. Taxonomy (GTDB): domain Bacteria; phylum Actinomycetota; class Actinomycetes; order Streptosporangiales; family Streptosporangiaceae; genus Palsa-504. The sequence goes on from CAWCJS010000034.1 coordinate 667,156, forward strand.
CCTGCCGCCCGTGGTGCCGACCAAGATCATCGCGGTGCACCTCAACCACCGCAGCCGGGTCACCGAGTTCGGCGCCAGGCTGCCCGCCGCGCCGACGTACTTCCACAAGCCGGTCTCCGCGCTGGTCGGCCACGGCGGCGCGGTGGTCAGGCCGCCCAACTGCCGGTACCTGAACTACGAGGGCGAGGTCGCCATCGTGATCGGGCGGCCCTGCCGGAACGTCTCGCCGGAGACGGCGCAGGAGTACATCGCCGGGTACACGATCGCCAACGACTTCGGGCTGCACGACTTCCGCGACACCGACGCCGGGTCGATGCTGCGCGTCAAGGGCTCCGACACGATGGCGCCGCTCGGCCCCGGGCTGGTCACCGGCTGGGACTTCCGCGGCAAGCGGCTGCGCACCTACGTCAACGGCGCCTGCGTCCAGGACGGGTCCACCGACGAGATGACGTGGGACATGCCCTACCTGGTGGCCGACCTCGCCCGCACGATCACGCTGCTGCCCGGTGACGTCGTGCTGTCGGGCACCCCGGCCAACTCCCGGCCGGTCCAGCCCGGCAACGTGGTCGAGGTCGAGGTGGACGGGCTCGGCGGGCTGGCCAACCACGTGGTCGCGGGCCCGGTGCCGGTCCCCGCGGACTTCGGGGCCCAGCCGTCCGCCAGCGAGGAGGTCATCTCCACCGCGCTCGGCGGGGACTGGGAGTTCCGCGGGATCCGCCCGCCGGCCAGGACCTGAGGCCACCGGCTCTGCCTATTCACCATCAAGGGCTCGTACCATCGTCCCATGCCACGCCGCCTCGCCGTCGGAAACGCCCAGGACCTGGTCCAGGCCGAGCGCGATATCCGCGAACGGATCGGCGGGCAGCACCTCGACTTCGCCGCGATGGCCGCGGTGTCCAACATCTACCGGGCGGCCAACGCGATCCGCCACCACATGGAGCAGAAGGTGCTCGCGGACGAGGACCTGTCCTGGGCCGCGTTCACCGTGCTGTTCGTGCTGTGGATCTGGGGCGATCAGCAGACCAGGCACCTGGCGGCCGAGGCCGGCGTGACCAAGGGCACGCTGACCGGGGTGCTCAAGACGCTGGAAAAGCGCGGCCTGGCCCGCCGGCGCGGACACGACGTCGACGGCCGGCTGGTGCTCGTCTCCCTGGAGGCCAGGGGGCGCGAGGTCATCGAGCGGCTGTTCCCGGCGTTCAACGAGGGCGAGGCCCTGGTCAGCGCCAGCCTGACCGAACGGGAGAAGTACCACCTGGCGACCCTGCTCCGCACGATCATCCGGACCGTCGAGGGCGAGGACTAGGCCCGCCCACGCCGGGCACTCGTGGTCGTCCCCTCGGACCCGACGGGTGCTGCACCGTACCGAGAAGAATCGTTACGGTGCCACTTTCATCGAGTGGCGTTCGGGCTGCCGCGGCAATTGATGGTGCGGATGGGGAGAGGGGGACTCCGGAGGTCCGAGAGCGCCGCTTCAGTCGGAGTCCGGGACGGCCATTTCGCCGAGCAGGGACCAGTCGTCCTGCGGGATCGTGAAGTTGACGATCCGCGGCGTCCGCACCAGGTGCGGCGGCAGGGTCTGCTGCGCCTTCCTGAAGTGGTCGGACTGCACGTGCGCCGCCCCGGCGTCGCCGTCGCGGAAGGCCTCGACCAGGACGTACTCCTCCGGGTCAGCGACGCTGCGGGACCAGTCGAACCACAGGCAGCCCGGCTCGCTCCGGGTCGCCTCGGTGAACTCGGCGGCGATCTGCGGCCACCGGTCGGCGTCTTCCGGGCGGATCTGGAACTTGGCCGTGATGAAGATCATCGGTGCTCCTTCGCTATGGCTACGCTGTTACGACCAGGAGGTGTGGCAATGGCGGGATCGCGCGGCAATCGCGGCTTTGATCCTACGGTGGCGCACCCGGCCCGGGTCTACGACTACTGGCTAGGCGGCAAGGACAACTTCGAGGCCGACCGGATCGCCGGCGAGGCGACCATCGCCGCCTACCCCCCGATCCGCGCCTCCGCGCGGGCCAACCGGGCCTTCCTGGCCCGCAGCGTGCGCTACCTGGTCGCCGAGCACGGCATCCGCCAGTTCCTCGACATCGGCACCGGGCTGCCCACGGCCAGCAACACGCACGAGGTGGCCCAGTCCGTCGCGCCGGAAAGCCGGATCGTCTACGTCGACAACGACCCGCTGGTCCTATCGCACGCCCGCGCGCTGCTGACCAGCAGCCCGGCGGGCGTCACCGCGTACCTGGACGCCGACCTGCGGGACACCGACCGCATCCTGGAGCAGGCGGCGGACACCCTGGACTTCACCCAGCCGGTCGCGATCATGCTGCTGGCCATCCTGCACTACATCCCGGACCTGGACGAGGCGCAGCAGACCGTGGCCCGGCTGATGAGCGCCGTGCCGTCCGGCAGCCATCTGACGATCTCGCACGCGGCCAGCGACATCTCCCCCGAGGAGATGGCCGAGATGCAAAGGCGGCTGAACGAGCACCTGGCCGAGGGCAACCACGTCGGGCGCCCCCGGGAGGTGGTGGCGCGGTTCTTCGACGGCCTCGAGCTGGTGGACCCCGGCGTGGTGAAGGTCACGCAGTGGCGCCCGGCCTCGAGCGTCGAGGCCGAGGGACCGACCTCGCTGTGGGGCGGCGTGGCGCGCAAGCCATGACCACCCCGGAGGCCCCGGAGACGACCGAGGCGATGGTGGCGCGCGTGCGCGAGAGCCTCGACCGCCAGGGCATGATGGCCACGCTGGGGGTGGAGCTGGTCGCCGTCGAGCGCGGCCGGGTCGAGCTCGCGCTGCGCCACGACGAGCGGTTCACCCAGCAGCACGGGTTCATGCACGCGGGCGCGGTGGCCGCGGTCCTGGACAGCGCCTGCGGGTACGCGGCGTACAGCGTCATGCCGCCGGAGGCGTCGGTGCTGACCGTGACCTACACGATCAACCTGCTCGCGCCCGCGGCGGGCCTGCGGTTCGCGCTGATCGGGTCGGTGGTCCGGGCGGGCCGGACCCTGGTCGTATGCCGCGGCGAGGCGTTCGCGGACCACGCGGACCGGCCGTTCGCCGCCATGCAGGCCACGATGACCGCGCTCTACGACCGGCCGGGGATCAGCGGCTGAGGCGCGCGGACAGGCGCAGCGCCGCGGCGACCAGCACGTCGGCTCGGTCGTGCGCGGCCGGCTCCTCGCGGATGGTGTCGGCCAGGAACTGATCGGGGTCGATCCCCAGGGTCTCGTCGTCGGGGTCCGTGTGCGCGTCGAGCCAGCGCTTGAGCTGGGGGCCGTCGACCTCGGGGTGGAACTGGACCGCGAGATGCCGGCCGATGCGGAACGCCTGCACGGCCACGTCGTTGCGGGCCAGCACGTCCGCGGCCGGCGGCAGCAGGCAGCGGTCGTTGTGGAACTCCAGCCAGGGGCCGGACGGGACCACGTCGTGATCGGCCGAGTCAACGACGGTCCAGCCGATCTCCGTGCGCCCCATGGCCTCGACCCGGCCGCCGAACGCGGCGCACAGCGCCTGGGCGCCGAAGCAGATCCCGAGCACGGGCACGCCCGCCTGGTCGGCCGCGCGCAGCCAGGCCAGTTCCTCGGCGATCCACGGGTCGGGATCGTTGACCGAACTGATCGCGCCGAGCACCAGGATGTGGTCCGCTCCGCCGAACTCCGGCAGCGGCCCGTCGTCGGGGAACAAGTGGACCTCGAGCTCGGCCCCGCGCGCCTCGAACGCGTCGGCGATAAATCCAGCCGAGTCGATGTCGTGGTGCCTGATGACGAGGACCCGCATCCTGCCCACCCTCCTCACGCGCGGCTTCCGGCCGTTGCCGCCTAGCTCGTTTGGTGCCAAACTATCTGTCATGATCGGTGCTGTCGATCTAACTGATCTTGACATGTGGGCCCGGGGGGTGCCATACGAGGAGTTCGCCCGGCTGCGGCGCGAGGCGCCGGTCGCGTGGTTCCCCGACGAGGGCTCCGGCTTCTGGTCCGTGCACGGTTATTCGGACATCGTCGCGGCCAGCCGGGACGTGGCGACGTTCTCCTCGGGCCGCGGGGTCTCGTTCGAGGAGCCGACCGACGAGGACATGGCGGCCCGCCGGACGATCATCGACACCGACCCGCCCGAGCACACCAAGCTCCGCAAGATCGTCTCCGGGGCGTTCTCGCAGCGGGCGGTCGCGGTCTACGAGCACTTCATCACCGAGCTGACCGAGCAGGTCCTGGACGCCTGCCCGGCCAGCGGGACCTACGACTTCGTGGACGCGGTGGCCAAGGAGGTCCCGATCCGGGTGCTCGCGCGGATCATGGGCCTGCCCGCCGCGGACCTGGACCTGTTCATCGACCTCGGCGACCGGCTGATCGCCAACACCGACCCGGACATCACCGACGTGGTCTGGGGCCGGGACGACACCGACGCCTACCGCAGGTACCCGTTCCGCAGCCCGTACGGCAAGCAGCTGTGGGACCTGGGCCGGCAGGTGGTCAGGGACCGGCTCGCCGAACCCGGCGATGACCTACTCTCGCGGCTGCTGCGCGCCGAGGTCGACGGGGACCGGCTCAGCGAGGTCGACCTGGACAACTTCTTCTCGATCATGGTCGTCGCGGGCAACGAGACCACCCGCATCTCCATCGCCCACGGCGTGCTGGCCTTCTGCCAGTATCCGGATCAGTGGGACCGGCTGCGCGCCGACCCGGCGCTGCTCGAGACGGCCACCGACGAGGTGATCAGGTGGAGTTGCCCCACGCACTTCATGCGGCGCACGGCCGCCGCGGACACCACGCTGGGTGGCGCCGCCATCAGGACCGGCGACAAGGTGGTGTTGTGGTACGTGTCGGGGAACCGGGACGAGGCCGAGTTCGCCGACCCCGACGTGTTCGACGTCGGGCGGAGCCCGAACCGGCACCTGAGCTTCGGGCGCGGCGGCCCGCACCTGTGCCTCGGCGTGCACGTGGCCCGGCTCGAGGTCAAGCTGGTTCTGGCCGCGCTGGCCCGGCGGTTCAGCCGGTTCGAGCTGGCGGGCGAGCCGCGGCGGATCCGGTCGAACTTCACCAACGGGCTCAAGGCGCTGCCGGTCCGGGTGTCGTCGTGAGAACACGGCTCCTGCTGATCCTGACCGAGAACTGGACGATGCGGCCCGCGCCGGATGTGGCCAACCTGGTCCGGTTCGCCGTGGAGGCCGAGCAGGCCGGGATCGACGGCGTGATGGTCAGCGAGCACATCGTGCTCGGCCCCTCGGCGGGCGAGGCCGGGCTCCCGGTCAACCCGCGGGACTACGCGCTGCCGGGCAACCAGGACCCGGCTACCCCGTGGCCCAGCCCGCTGGTCCTGCTCAGCGCGGTCGCCGCGGCCACCTCCCGGATCCGGCTGGTCGCCGGGGCGCTGATCAGCCCGCTGCGGCACCCGCTGGCCACCGCCAAGGACCTGGCCACCCTGGACCGGCTGAGCGGCGGGCGGCTGGTCGTCCAGCCCACGGTGAGCTGGCACCGGGACGAGTACGCCGCCCTCGGCGTGCCGTTCGGGCGGCGGGGGGAGATCCTGGACGAGCAGCTCGAGGTCTGGGCGAAGGCGTGGCGGGGCTCGCCAGTTTCCCATGAGGGGAACCACTTCTCGTTCGGGCCAATATGGGTGGAACCGCAACCGGTGCGGCCGGGCGGGCCGGCGCTCTGGTTCGGCGGGTCGACGCTGCACCCGCGGCTCATCGCGCGACTCGTGCGGTACGGGAGCGGGTTCAACCCGCTCGGCAGGCCCGATGACGAGGGCCTGGCGCGCCTCGCGGGCGCGCTGGCCGCCGCGGGCCGCGATCCCGGCGACCTGGAGTACGTGGGCGGGACGCGCGGCGTGTTCGCCGGGCCGGACGGGACCGCCGACCTGGACCGGGCGCTGGCCAGCATCCCGGATCAGCTGGCCCGCGGCTTCACCACCATCTGCGTCAAGCCGTCGCAGTTCATCGACTCCACGGCGCGGATCGGCGCATTCTGTCGTGATCTGGTGGAGCGGGTCGCGGCGTTCGGCAGGTCTTGACAGTCAATCGTTTGCTTCCGTACGATCCCGGCAAAACCAGGGAGGCCGCGATGGCGAAGTCCGAATACGAGCGCCTCGGCGCGAAGGTCCTGTCCCTCCCCGACGTCATCGCGCAGTCCGTCGGGTTCATCGGCCCGGTCTTCTCCTCCGCGTTCGTGATCCCGCTGGTGGTCGGGGTAATCAGCGCGTCGGGCAAGGGCGGCGGGGTCGCCGCACCGCTCTCGGTGCTGATCGCCGCGGTCGGCGTGTTCGCGATCGGCTGGATCGTGTCGAGCTACGCCAAGGAGATCCACGCCGCGGGGTCGCTCTACGACTACGTCACCCGCGGGCTCGGCGACCGGATCGGGACCGCGGCGGGCTGGCTGTATTACCTAGGCGTCACCGTGCTGATGACCGGGCTGCTCCTGCTCATCGGCGGGTACCTGCAGTCCACGATCGCCTCGGAGTTCAGCGTGAACCCGCTGCCCCCCTGGGCCTGGACGCTGATCGTCATCGCGCTGATCACCGTCGTGCTGTACTTCGGGGTCCGGATCTCCGTCCGCAGCCAGCTCGTCCTCGCGCTGGTCTCGATCATCGTGGTCACGATCTTTTTCATCGTCGTCATCGCCAAGCTCGGCTCGGCGAACAGCTTCAAGCCGTTCAAGCCCTCGTCGTCGGCCGACGGCTGGGCCGGCATCTTCTTCGGCGTGCTGTACGGCGTCCTGCTCTTCGTCGGGTTCGAGACCGCCGCCAACCTGGCCGAGGAGACGCCCAAGCCGCACAAGCACGTCCCGTTCGCGGTGATGGTCTCCGCCGGGATCGCCACCGTGTTCTTCCTCCTGGCCGCCTACGTCGAGGTGGCCGGGTTCCACTACAGCCTCAAGACGCTGACCGCCGCGGCGTCGGCACCGCTGTTCGCGCTGGGCGCGGGCAAGTCGGCCGGCGGCTACGGCGGCACCTGGATCGACCGGCTGCTCGAGCTCGTCGTGTTCTTCGACATGCTGGCCGTCGCGATCGGCTGCGCCGTGTCGGCCTCGCGCGGGATCTTCGCGATGGCCCGCGACCGCCGGATCCCGGCCAGCCTCGCCACCACCTCCAAGCGGTACGACTCCCCGCTCGGCGCCACGGTCTTCCTGGTCGGCGCCTCGCTGCTGACGCTGGCGGTGGACGTGTGGTGGAAGGGCCTGTTCGCGCTGCCGGCCACCCCGCACTACTTCGCGCTGTTCGCCTGGGGGTCCACGTTCGGCGGATTCGCGCTCGTGGTGGTGTACCTGCTGATGGCGGTCGGCTCGCTGCGCAGCTTCGCGCACGCCGCGGGCCGGGTGCGGATCGTGATCTCGGCCGTGCTCGCCATCGCGATCACCGGGGGCGCCATCTTCGGCTCGTTCTACAAGGTCACCAGCCCCACGATCCTCGCGCCATGGTTCGCCCTGGCCGTGCTCGTGATCGGTTTCGCCTCGACCTACGTCGCCCGGTCCCGGCGGTCGGCGAGCACCCAGCTCGCTGACCTGTCCAAGAGCAGCGCGTGAGCCCGCCTCGAGATCCGGCGGCCCACCTGACTAGGCCGGGTCGTAACCCGCCCGGTTCAGCATGCGGCGCAGGTCGACCACCATCTGCTCGTCGATGTCCTTGCTGACGGGGGGTTCGAGGATTTCACGTTCGGACCCGACCTGGACGGTCACCTTGCCGTCGTGGTGGACGTCGACCGTGCCGATGGCCTCCAGCAGCGAGGTCACCGCGTGCCACTCGATGTTGTGGCTCACCGGGTGCTGGAAGATTTGCCGCAGCGTGTTCCGGTGGTGGTTGTCAAGGTGCGGCGAGGGTGGCGAGGATGTCATCGGTGCTCCCTTCTGGGCCGACCCTATGCCGTGGGCGGGCGGGGATGCGGAAGGGGGTCGCATTGGCCAGCCACGTCCTGGTCATCGGGGTCGACGGGGTCCGGTTCGACCTGCTCGGTGAGGAGACGACGCCATTTCTGTGGAGTCTCGGACAGGCCGGCTTCCTGGTCCCGGTCATCATCGACGAGACCACGCCGAGCTGGTCCGGCCCTTGCTGGGCCACGATCGCCACCGGGACGGGGGTGGACGGACACGGGATCACCGCGAACGACCTGACCGGCCACCGGCTAGCCGAGCACCCGGACTTCGTGACCGTCGCCACCCGGGCCGGGCTGTCCACGCTCCTGGTCGTGAGCGGATGGCCGCCGCTGGCGCTGGCCGAGGACGGCGGGCCGCTGTTCGCCGAGGCGACCCGGCGGGAGTTCGTGGCCGTCACGGAGCTCAGCCTGGAGGCCTGGGACGCCGCCGACGACGCCGCCACCGAGCTGACCGCGGGGATCCTGGCCGGCGACGCTCCGCGGCTGTCGTTCGTCTACCTGGGCGCCGTGGACATCTACGGGCACGTGACCGGTTCCGGCCGGCGGTATCGGGCCCAGGCGCTGGCCGCGGACGAGCGGGTGGGTCGGCTGCTCGCGGCGGTGCGGTCCCGGCCGGGTTTCGGCCAGGAGGACTGGACGATCGTCGCGGTCACCGACCACGGCCACCTCGACCGGGGCGGGCACGGCGGTCGCGAACCCGAGGTGGTCACCGCGTGGGCGGCGGGCGCGGGGCCGGGCATCCGCCCGGGCGACCCGGCGCCGGTCACCCGCCAGGTCGACATCGCCCCGCTGGTCCTCGGGGCCCTGGGCGAGTTAAGCCGCTAACTCGGAGCCCGCCGGCTGACGTGTGGGATGCCACCGCTCGTTCGGGATAAAGAAGAGGGTGGCCAGCCGGGGAGGCGGGTGGGGGTCAGGGGACGGTCAGGATCTCGGGGCCGTCGGCGGTGACGGCGACCGTGTGCTCGGCGTGGGCGGCGCGGCTGCCGTCGGCGCTGCGGATGGTCCATCCGTCGTCGTCGATCCGGTACCGGTCCTGGCCACCCGCCAGGAACCACGGCTCGATCGCGATGACCAGCCCGGGGACGAGCCTGCGACCGCGGCCGGCCGGCCCCTCGTTGGCCACGTGCGGATCCTCGTGCATGGCCCGGCCGACGCCGTGGCCGCCGAAGTCGGTGCAGATCCCGTAGCCTGCCGCGCGCCCGGCCGCGCCGATCACGGCCGAGATGTCCCCGACGCGCCCGCCGGCCACCGCCACCGCGATGCCGGCCCGCAGAGCGAGTTCGGTGGTCCTGATCAGGCGCGCGTCGGCCGGCTGCGGCGGCCCGATCGTGAAGGAGATCGCGGCGTCGGCCGCCCACCCATCCAGCACCGCGCCGCAGTCCACGCTGAGCAGGTCACCGTCGGCCAGCCGGTACCGGCTGGGGATCCCGTGCAGCGCAGCGTCGTTGACGGACGTGCAGATGACGGCGGGGAACGGGACGGAGGCGAACGACGGCTGATAGCCGAGGAACGGGGAGGTGGCGGCCGCCTCCGAGAGCACGGTCCGGGCCGCCTCGTCGAGTTCGGTCAGGCGGGTCCCGGCCTTCGCCTCGGCGCGGACGGTGGCCAGGATTCGCGCGACGACCTGCCCCGCGGCGCGCATGGCCTGGATCTCGGCTGGCGTCTTGAGCTCGACCACGTGGCTCGCACCTCCCTTTGCGGTATAACTATACCGGTATTACTATCACGGTATGGTCCGACCGCCGCTGAGTCACGACGAGCATGCCCGCGGTGCCAGGCTCGGCCTGCTGCTCCGGGAAGCCCGCGGGCCGCACAGCATGGCCGAGATCGCCGCCCGGTCCGGCGTTCCCGCGGAAACGCTCCGCAAGATCGAGACCGGCCGGATCGCCACGCCCGCCTTCTTCACCGTCGCCGCCCTGGCCGCGGCCCTGGGCCTGTCGCTGGAACAGATCGCCCAGGGGTGCGCGGACCCGGGCGAGGCCCTCGACGCCCGCGCCGGGTAGCCGCCGCGCCTGGTGCGTCAAATGAGACAGTTGAGCTGTCTCGCGCCAGGCAGCACATTGATGTGGCCGTTGCTTGACTTAACCCGAAGGTTAAGCACGAGCACGGAGGCGCGAGATGGCCGCCGCGAGGACCCCGGGTCCGTCCTGGCCGTTGGGACCGGGTGAGGGGTATTACCGGGACGACTATGCCGTCCAGGATCAGGCTCTGGCCGAGCAACGAGAGGCCCTGGGGGTCATCACCGAGCTGGCGGCCCTGCTGCGCGACGCGCGCGTCAACCTGTCCATCAGCGCAGGGACGCTGGGTGCGGTCACGATCGCCCTGGCACTGGAGGCGGCGTTCTCGGCTCGGGCGCTGCGGCCAGGCGCGATCGGCATCGTCAACGCCGCCCTGCTGTTTGGCTTGCTCGTGTGCTGGCTGCGGGCGGTGCTCCTGCTCGCCACGGCAGGCAGGCCGGTGCTCAACGCGCTGAGCGAGCTCCGCTGGAGAACCGGAGCTCCGATTGATCCCCGGGCCACCTGGCTGACGCTGCCCCCGGTGGGGACCAATCCCGAGGAATGGACCTGGATCCGGGCGCACCTCCTGGTCGGTGCGGCACGGCTGTCGCGGTACCGCCTCCAGCGCGCGGACACCTGGACCTACGTCACTGTCGGCGGCTTCCTGGTCTGGACCGCATTCCTCCTCCTCGGCCTGTGAGGGGGGCCGAGGAGGAGGTGCTGGTTGTCAGCGTGCCCCGGGATGGCTCATCGTTGATCCTGGGCGGGCTAGCAACCGCTGGCCGGCCAGTCAGGCCTTCCTACGGTGACGCGACTATGCAGGAGATCGGATCCGACCAGGGATTCTGGCGTCTGCTTACCCCCGAGAGTCGCCGCGAGCTGTCGGCTCTCGGTTTGCCCAAGAAGTACCAGCCGCGTGCGACCGTCTGCGTCCAGGGAGATCCTGCTACTCACGTGTTCGTGCTGGTGGACGGCTGGGTGAAGGTCCTTTCCGTGACCGATGAAGGTCACGAGACCGTCCTCGCGCTGCGCGGCGACGGCGATACCGTCGGGGAAGCCTCGGGGGAGACCACCGGGCGCCGCAACGCCACGATCAAGGCCATCACCAAGGTGGACGCGCTGCTCGTCAGCTATGACAAATTCACCGCATTCCTCGACGGCGACCGCGCGGCCAATCGGGCCTACCGACACATCTTGACCCGGCGCTTGACCGAGACCGATCTGCTGCTGCGCCTGCGGGCGGTGACCGACGGCACGCAACGGTTCGCGCGGCTCCTGGTCGAACTCGCCGGGCGGTTTGGTACTGGGGTAGACGGCGCGATCGAGATCGCGCTGCCATTGTCCCAGGAAGAGCTGGCCAGCCTGGCCGGGACCAAACGCTCGACGGTCACCCGCGCGCTCGGGGACTGGCGCCGACGCGGCCTCATCCGCCATAGCCAGCATCAGCGCCACATCGTTATCGCTGACGTGGCGAGGCTGAAACAGCTGGCGGGCCCGGCCCTATAACTAGGCGATCCGCTGCTTTAGCTCACCGATCACGGCGATGGGGCCGGGGTCGACACCGATCGCGATACCCAGGTACACGGTGGCGTAGTCGATCAGCTGGATCAGGCTGGCCAGCCGTTCCGGAGCGGTCGCACCGTCCGCGGCGAGCTGGGTCACGCCGATCCCGCGCTGTTCCGCCAGCTCTGCGGACACCTCGCGCCTACGGGTCACCTGGGGATGTTCCTGGGTGTCGCGGAGGATGACCAGATGCAGCGGCACCGTGAAGCCCAGGCCCTCTCGGTCCAGCACGACCGCACCGCCGGCTGGCCGCGGTGCGAACGGTCCGTCGAACGCCACGACCTGGTTGTGGTTGGCCTCCGGCAGGACCCCCGGTACCGCCGGGTACTTGGCGTTCTCGTTGAGCTGGGTGGCGAACCTGGTGGCCGCCACCCCGGCCAGCGGCGAACTGCCCCAGATCATCGGCAGCTTCCCGACTAGCTCGAGGGCCAGCGTCTTGGCCGGGTTGGCGGAGGACGCGCTGTCCGGGCGGCACAGACCGGAGATCCGCTCGAGTGCGGCGGCGGCGGCCTCGAGCGCGGACCCCGGAACCTCCGTCACCCCGAGACGATCCGCGATGACCATCAGCGGCACGGACAGGCCCCAGAACGTGGAGCGCGGCATTCCGGCTGGCTGAACCGGGATGAACGGGCCCCCGGCTTGCGCGGCCAGCAGCGCCAGCGGTGACCCCGCGCCGCCCACCCCGACCAGCGGGCAGCCCCGCCTGGCGGCCTCCCCGGCGGTGCTCAGGGTCTCCTCCGTGGACCCCGAGCAGGACACCGCGATGACGAGGTCCTCCCGGCCGACCCAGCCGGGCAGCCGGTAATCGTGCAGTGCGACCACCTGCGTGGCCGAATCGGGCCCGCAGACCGCGGAGAGCACCTCACCCGCCACTCCGGAACCGCCCATCCCGGTGACCACGATCCGGCGCGGATGACTCCCGGACAGCACCGGACCCAGGTCGGTCTCGGCGGCGGTCCGGGCCGCCGCGCGGAGCTGGGCGGCCGACGAATCTACTTGGCGGAGCACGCCCCCCGGATCTGCGGATTCCAGCACGGCCAGGTCGTCTAGGCGCTCTCGGGCGGTCAGGGTCACGATGAAGTCCTACCACAGGCCGCGCGGGCCCGAGGCTGTCAGGCCGGAGCCGGTTACTACGAAACGTAGTAACGTATGAGGCGTGAACGGCGCTGTCCCCACGACGATCATCGTCGCCGGTCTCGCGCTGGCCGGGTACGCGCTGCTGATGACCATCAGGAACCGGCGAATGGGCGTTGGCCTGCTCGTTGCGCTCGGCGTCCTTGAGATCCTGCTGCTCGTCGAGGATGGCCTGGTCGTGGCCAGACTCGCCAGCGGCCCGCACCCATCTGGGCTGGCCACGCTCATCGGGTACCTGATCGCGATGCCGATCGTCCCGGTGGCAGCGGCGTTCTGGGGCTTGCTCGAGCGATCGCGGTGGGGCTCGGCGGTCATCGCCGTGGCCGGCCTGGTCGCGCCCGTGCTGATGGTCCGGCTGCATCAGATCTGGCCGGTCATCCATGTCTGAACCCATGGCACCGTCTGGGCCTACGGCACCGCCTGAGCCCACGGCGTCGCCTGAGCCCACGGCATCGCCTGAGCCCACGGCATCGTCGGAGCGCTCGGCACATCGTCTGAGCCGACGTCATCGCGGCCGGGCTCGACCAGGACAGGCCCGGGCCGGTTGCTGGTCGCCGTCTACGCGCTGTTCGCGCTCTCCGCTTCGGCGCGGGCCGGGGTGCAGATCGCGACGAAATTCCACCACGCCCCGGTCGCCTATGCGCTGTCGGCCTTCGCCGCCGTGGTCTACATCCTCGCCACGGTCACCCTCGGCGTCGGCAGCCCGACCGCACGCCGGATCGCCATCGTCTCCTGCTCGGTCGAACTCGCCGGCGTGCTGGCGGTCGGCACCTGGAGCCTCGCCGACCCGGCCACCTTCCCCGACGCCACCGTGTGGTCTAGCTACGGCAGCGGCTACGGCTTCGTCCCGCTGGTCCTTCCGGTGTTCGGCTTGCTCTGGCTCCGCCGCTGGTCCAGGGCTTAGCGTCCCGGTCCGCAGGCTCCGGGGTTCAGATGTGCATGACCGGTGCCTTGCTGGCCTCCTGTACGGCTATGCCGGCTGGGTCGGCCGCTGGCGGCGCGGACAGGCGGAGCGGGCCGGGGCGGAACAGCGTGCCGCAGATCACCGCGCCGGCGCCGAAGATGGCCGCCGCGACCCAGAACCCGGTGGTGTAGCCGTGGATCAGCGACATCCCAATCAGGGACGGCGCGGGGTGGCCGTGGATCAGGGTGGCCGCGCTTACGTGGCTGGTCAGGTAGTGCGCCACCGCGCTGGCGAAGATGGTGTTGAGTAGCGAGGTGCCGATCGAGCCGCCGATCTGCTGGCCCGTGTTGAGCGTGGCGGAGGCCACGCCCGCGTCCTGCGGCGCCACCCCGAACGTGCCGGTATTCATCGACGGCGCGATCGTGAAGCCGAACCCCAGGCCGGTCACCATCAGCGGGCCGAGCACCGCCGAGGCGTAGCCCGAGTGCACGCCGATCCTGGTCAGCCACACCAGGCTGCCCGCGGCCAGCAGCATGCCGGCGATGACCAGCGGCTTGGGGCCGAATCTGGGCATCAGCACCACGTTGGACAGGTTGGCGCTCACCACCACCATCGCGATCATCGGCAGGAAAGCGACACCGGTGACCACGGGCGAGTAGTGCAGGCTCTGCTGCAGGTAGTAGGTAAGGAACAGGAAGATGCCGAACATGCCGGCGCCGACCAACAGCACCGCCAGGTAGGCGGCGCCCCGGTTGCGGTCGAGCACCACTCGGGGCGGCAGCAGCGGGCTAGCCGCGCGGGACTGCCAGATCGCGAAGGCGGCCAGCAAGGCGACGCCCGCGGCCAGGAAGCCGTACGTGGACGGTGTGTGCCAGTTGTGGGTGGCCGCGTTGGAGAACCCGTAGACCAGGCAGAACATCGAGGCAGAGACGAGCGCGACGCCGGGCAGGTCCAGCCGGGTCCTGGTCCGGGCGCGCTGCTGCTTGAGCAGCAGCACCGCTCCGGTTACCGCGAGCCCCGCGAAGATCAGGTTCACGTACAGGCACCAGCGCCAGGACAGGTACTCGGTCAGGACTCCCCCGAGCACCAGGCCGATCGCGCCGCCGGTGCCCACGATCGCGCCGTAGACGCCGAACGCCTTGCCGCGCTCCTTCGGATCGCTGAACGTCGTGGACAGGATCGACAGGGCCGCGGGCGCGAGGAGTGCCCCGAACGCGCCCTGAGCGGCGCGCGCCGTGACCAGCATGCCGAAATTGGTCGCCGCTCCGCCGACGGCCGATGCGGCAGCGAAGCCGAGCGCGCCGAACAGGAACGTGATCTTGCGCCCGACCAGGTCGCCGAGCCGCCCGCCGAGCAGCAGCAGGCTGCCGAACGCGAGCGCGTAGGCGGTCACCACCCACTGCCGGTCCACGGTGGTGAAGCCCAGGGCCCGCTGCGCGGACGGCAGGGCGATGTTCACGATCGTGGCGTCCAGCACCACCATGAGCTGGGCCAGGCCGACGGTGCCCAGGATGAGCCACCTTCGGGGGTCGGGGGTGGCGCTGCCCTGCGCCCCCGTGACAGAAACTTGCATGATCTTTCCTTCCCCGTATGTACCTTCACCCTGAGGACGTGGCACCCCGCCACAATGTGACATTCACCGGCACGGAACGCCGACCACAGGGGCACGCGTGCACTACGGCGTTCGGGAGAGATGTCCTACGCAATTGCGCGAAGCGTTTCCGCGGAGACAGCGTAAGAGGAAGTTTGTCAAGGGGTTCCGGGACGTGATTTCAGCGGTTGAGCTGGGGGCTCTTGCTGCGTCCTGTCGGCGTTTGCGCAGGTGGCGGGGCTGGTGCGGGGTTAGCTGGTTTGCGGGCATGCTGGCGCGCGCTCTGGCCTGGCGTGGCCGGGCGCGGGGGTTCAGCAGTGCGCGCGCGTATCCGGCCCGGGGCTCCTGCGCTCGACGTAGCTCAAGCGGGCTTGGGGTCCCTGCAGCGTTCAACCGGGCTGGTGAGGGGCCCCGGGCGGGTCGGGGAGCTGC
Organism: uncultured Actinomycetes bacterium; assembly: GCA_963795795.1. Classification (GTDB taxonomy): domain Bacteria; phylum Actinomycetota; class Actinomycetes; order Streptosporangiales; family Streptosporangiaceae; genus Palsa-504. Next base: position 682,636 of record CAWCJS010000034.1, read on the forward strand.
CCTGGGTCTCCGGCGAGGTGGTCCTCGACGTCTCTGCGGGCTCGCTCCCCTCGTGGGGAATGGCCTGGGGGAGTTCGCGCGGCCGCTGCTGGCATGCGGTGAGCCGGAGGCCGGCGCGGTGCGTTATGCGGCCATGGCGTGGTGGTGGCCGAGTTCGCCGGCCGCGATCCGGGCATCCCAGCAGGTGCCGTGCACGGTCAGCGCGTATATCCAGCGCAGCAAGGAGGCGGCGCAGGCGACGCGGGCCTGCTCTGGCATGAGCTTGCTGTCATCGTCGCGGCCGGTCAGCGCGGCGTGCTTGGCGGCCAGGACGTCGCAGTGCCGCAGCACGGCCCAGGTGGCCCGCCAGGCGGCCAGCCGCAGCGCGGGCCGGCCGCGGCGGGAGATCTTGGCCTGGCCGCGGAAGCTGCCGGACTCGTTGCGAGCCGGGGACATCCCGGCATGCTTGACCACCGACGATGAGGACTCGTACCGGCGCAAGTCGCCGGTCTCGGCGAGGATGGCAGCCAGGGTCGCGGCTGACAGGCCGGGGATCCGGCAGATCCGGTCAGCGTCAATGCCGAGCTCGCCAAGCAGCGCGATCATGTCCGCCTCGGCCTGCTCACGGCGGGACCGGGCATACTTCAGGTCCGCCAGCGCGCCGCGGGCCCGGCGTAGCGCCGCCCGCCGCATCCGCGCCACCCCGCGGCCATCGGCCAGCGCCACGAACAGCTGCCGGCAGGTTCCGCCGGCCCGCTGGCCGCCCCAGCCAGGCAGGGCAGCCCGGACCGCGGCAGCGAACGCCGTAAAGCCCATCGCGGTCACCTGGGCCGGGTCGGCGCCGCAGCGTTCCAGCACTACCTCCAGCGACGCCAGCCAGGTCGCAGAGTCAAACGGCTCGCACGCGGCCTCCAGCAGCGCCGGCGCGACCAGGCCCAGCTTGTCCCGCAGCAGCTGCTTCGCCGCGGTCGCGTTCGTGATCAGCTGCGCCCGCCGCCGTCCCTCCTCCCGCAGCTCGGCCCACGCCCCGGCCAGATACTCCGGCTCATAGCAGTGCAGCTCCCGCGCCAGCCGCGCGATCAGCACCGTGTCGCCTTCATCGGTTTTATCCCCGGTCAGGTCCTCCTGCTCCCGCGCCACATGAGTGACCAGCGGCTGCACGCACACGAACGGCAGCCCCCGCGCCGCGCACAGGTCCTGCACCGCCATCCACCCCGACCCCGTCGGCTCGCACGCCACGCTCAGCCCCGCATACCCGGCCGCCCGCGCCTGCCCCGCCGCCCAGTCCAGATGCTGGCCAAGGTCATGCACGCTCACCTGCGGCGACCGCCGCGCCAGCACCTGCCCGTCACCGCCGGTCACCGCCAGCGCCTGCCTCTTCTCCCCCAGATCCAGCCCCGCCACCGCGTTCTCATGCGGCACCAGCGCCCGCAACCTGGCCTTCTTCGCGTTCCGCCGCCGGTCACCCCGCGTGACCCCGCTACCCTTGCTCAAAGGACGTCCTCCTGTCTGCGCCTGGGACACCAAGCCCGCACTATCGCAACAGGAGGACGTTCCCGCAACAAGCGAACCCCAAGAACAAGACCGGGGGTATCACTCTAGGTGTGTAAAGGAGTAACACAGGGTAATCATATGCTGGGCGGGGACACCCGCTGACTCGGGGGGAGAACAACGGTGAAGTCCGTGAACAGGGGAAACGCGGGGCATGATGCCCCGGTGCGGGATAACGGCGCGATGGCGGGGATGGCCGGGGATGATCCGTATCGTGACGGGGCAAGCCCGGCCGGGCCGGGCGGCCGGAAGTCCCGGGCGGGTGCCGCTGCGGGAGCTGATGGATGACCGGCTGCTGGACGCGCTGCTGGAACGGTCGAAGGACGCGGCCGGCGGGCTGCGGCTGACCGGCGAGGGCTCGATGCTCGGCGAGCTGGTCAAGGCGGTGCTGGAGCGGGCGCTGGAGGCCGAGCTGACCGCGCACCTGGGCTACGGCAAGCACGACCCGGCCGGGCATCACTCGGGGAACTCCCGCAACGGCACCATCGCCAAGACGGTGCAGACCGGGGTCGGGCCGGTGCGCGCTGGCGGTGCCGCGGGACCGGGCCGGGACGTTCGAGCCGCTGCTGATCCCCAAGCGGGCCGGGCGGGTCGCCGGCGGCCTGGACGACATGATCATCTCGCTGTATGCGCACGGCATGTCCGTGCGGGACATCCTGCACCACCTGGAGCAGGTCTACGGCACCCAGCTGTGCCATGAGACGGTCTCCCGGATCACCGATGAGGTGCTGGAGGAGGTCCGCGGCCTGGCAGGCCCGGCCGCTGGAGCAGGTATACGCGGTGGTGTTCCTGGACGCGATCGTGGTCAAGGTCCGGGACAACCAGGTGGTGCAGAACAAGCCCGCCTACACCGCGATCGGCATCGACGCGGACGGGGAGAAGCACGTGCTGGGCATCTGGCTGGCCAAGACCGCCCCGGAGGCGGCCACCGCCGGGGAGGGCGCCCGGTTCTGGAGCGTCGGTCATGACGGACCTGCGCAACCGGGGCGTGCGGGACATCCTGATCGCCTGCTGCGACGGGCTGACCGGGTTCGAGGACGCCATCACCGGCGCGTTCCCCGGCACCGTCGTGCAGCGCTGCGTCGTCCATCTCATCAGGAACGCCCTGCGGCCCGTCGCCCGCCGCGACGCCGGCGAGGTCGCCAAAGAGCTGCGCACGATCTACACCGCGCCGACGGCCGAGGCCGCGTTCGACGCCCTGGCCGCGTTCGCGGCCTCCCCGTGGGGCCGCAAGTACCCGCAGGCCGCGAGGGTGTTCGAGGACGCCTGGGATGCGTTCACCCCGTTCCTGGCCTTCAGCCCCGCCGTCCGCAAGCTGCTCTACACCACCAACAGCATCGAGTCGCTGAACTACCAGCTGCGCAAGGTCACCAAGGCCCGCGGCCACTACCCGACCGACGACGCGGTGGTCAAGCTGCTGTGGCTGGCCATCATCAACATCGAGGACAAGCGCGCCCGCGAGCGCGCCGCCCGCCGCCAGGACACCGGCAAGCGCTCGGACCAGCCCGCCCGCCTCGTCGAGGGCCAGCGGGTCATGGGCTGGCGCGAGGCCCTCAGCGAGCTCGACGACGCCTACCCAGGCCGGCTACGATAGGACCAGGTAAATCTAACAATTCAAAAACATTTACACACCTGAGGTTACAAGCTCCGTCCGGCACGCTGCGCAGCGGGGTGATGCAGCCGGAGCGCCGGGTTGACGGCCTGGCGGGCGAGGGTGATGCTGTCGGCTGTGACCGGTACTGCTGATCATGTGCAGCGCAATCGTGCGGCGTGGGACCGGCTGGCGGCCGAATACGCGGGACCCGGCGCCCGCCTGTGGGCAGCGGCCGAGCCCGCGTGGGGTATCTGGAATATCGCCGAGGCGCAGGTGGGGGTGCTGCCCGCTGACCTGGAGGGCCGGGACAGCGTCGAGCTGGGCTGCGGCACCGGCTACGTCTCAGCCTGGCTGGCTCGTCGTGGTGCGCGGCCGGTCGGCCTGGACAACTCCGCGGCGCAGCTGGCCACCGCCCGCGGGTTGCAGGACCGCTTCGGGCTGCGGTTCCCGCTGATTCACGCCAGCGCCGAACAAGCCCCCCTCGCCGACGCCTGCTTCGATCTGGCGATCTCCGAGTACGGCGCCAGCATCTGGTGCGATCCTTACCGCTGGATTCCCGAGGCGGCGCGGCTACTGCGCCCGGGTGGTCAGCTGATCTTCCTGGTGAATTCGGTGCTGCTCATGCTCACCGTGCCCGACGCCAACGATCAACCGGCCACCGAACGGCTGTTGCGGCCCTACTTCGGAATGCACCGGTTTGAATGGGCCGACGATGAGCCGGTGGAATTCCACCTTGGCCATGGCGACATGATCCGGCTGCTCCGGAACTGCGGCCTGGAGGTGGAAGATCTGCTCGAGCTCAGGCCCGGGCCGGACGCCACCACGCGGTACCCGTACGTTGCCCTCGACTGGGCGCGGCAATGGCCATGCGAAGAAGTCTGGAAGGCCCGCCGACTCTAGCCCAGTGACATGCCGTGCTCTTGGAGTGCTTCCTTAAGGAGGCGCAACGCCTTCGGCCCCACGCCGTGGAGCTTGGCCAGCTCCGCGGCGGGCACATTCGCGAGCTGGCTGAGCCGCGTGTACCCGGCTGCGGTCAGCGCGCGGGTGGCGGGCGCCCCGATGTTTCCGGGAAGGCCTGGATCCGGTGATGTCATGGACCGGATGGTAGCTGGCTGGTCTGACAGGCCAATCGGTTTGGCCGACCGGCGTCATTGATACGGGTCCAGGAGGGTGATCGAGAGTTGCGGGCTCTGGATGTGTGCGTTGTGGCCTAGGCCGGGGAGCGTGACCGTGCTGACGCCCAGCCGGGAAAGCTGCTCGTCGGTGTTCATTGGGTCGTGCTCGCCACGGGCCAGCGTCACCTGGGCCTGAGATCGGGCCAGCAACTCCGGCATGTCTGGCGCCCCGACGGCGAATGCGCCGGGATCCAGGGCCAGCTGCCATCGCCCGTTCTGCTCCCGCAGCCCGGCGTCCACGGCCGGGTCTTCGGCGGAGAGCAGGCCGGCCAGGCCCGAGACGCGCAGGTAGCGGGCGGCAGCCTCGTCGCGCGAGTCGAACCATGCCGGTGTCCGATGCGCGAGGGCCTGCGCACGGTCCAGTTCCTCCCTCGTCCAGACGACCTTGATCCCCAGGCCGATGACTGCTTGGACCGGTAGGGGGAAGTCGCTGCTGGCCAAAGCCAGGCCGACGACGCCACCCAGCGAATGTCCCAGTACGACGGTGCGGGTACCGGCGCCGACGAGCCCGGCGACCGCGGCGGCGAGGGTGTCGAAGGTGTATCTGGACAGCGGGCGCGAGCCGCCATGGCCGGGCAGATCAGGCGCCAGCCAGCGCCCCGGCCACCTTTGGGCGAGCAACGGTCGCCATCCCTCCCACACGTCGCCCGTGGCGCCGAGGCCATGCAAGAGCAACAGCACGGGCTCCCCGCTGCCGCCGCCGTGAACACGAAGGCCCGCTTCCATGCCCGCAGTCTGCCCCAGTCATGCGGTCCAGGCGACCGGTAGTTGCTTGACGCCTCGCTGGAAGTTCGATCGCAGGTAAGACGGCTGGCCCGCGTACCTGAGGGCGGACGTGCGGGCCAGGACCTCACTGAATAGCGCGCGCATCTGGGTGCGGGCCAGATGGGCGCCCAGGCAGAAATGCGGGCCGTGACCGAACGCCAGGTGCGGGTTGGGGTGGCGGCGAAGATCGAACCGGTCGGGATCGGCGAAGACGGCCTCATCGCGGTTGGCCGAGGTGAATGAGACGACAACCTTGTCCCCTTCGCCGATGCGCTGTCCGCCGAGTTCGCAGTCGTTGGCTGCGGTCCGACGGAACGTCATGACCGGCGTCCACCAGCGCAACATCTCGTCCACCGCGGTAGGCATAAGGGCCGGATCTTTGCGCAGATCGTCCTGCGACTCCGTGTTCTCCAGCAGCGCGATGCATCCGCCCGGCAGGCCGTTTCGCAAGGTCTCGTTCCCGGCCACCGCGAACAGCCAGAACATGTTCTCGAACTCGGCCACCGACACCTGGCCTCCGTCGTCGTCCACCTGAGCAAGCAGGATCGACATCACGTCATCCCCAGGGCGGCGCCGCTTCTCCTCGGCCAGCAGGTGGGCATAGGCGTAAAGGTCCGGCATTCCCTCGCGGGTTCGCGGGTCGGGCATCCGGCCGTCCTGGTCCGGGTTCGGCCGGAGCGCGAGCGCCTCCCTGGCCATGGGCGTGCCTGCGGCCTGGTCGAACTCGGCCGAGGAGGCGTAGTCGGGGTCCTGGTAGCCGATGACCCGGTTGGACCAGTCAAAGAGCAACCAGCGGTCCTGCTCCGGCACGCCCAGCACGTCGGCCAGGGCGAGCAACGGCAGATCCGCGGCCACGTCCTTGGCGAAGTCACATTCACCTTTTGGGCCGACGAATGCCCGGTCGCAGATGGCCCGTGCGTGACCGCGGATACGCTCCTCAAGCCGGGAGACTGCCCGTGGCGTGAACGACCGGCTCAACAGCCGCCGCAGCCGGGAGTGATCCGGCGGGTCCATGTTGAGCATCATCTGGCGCACGTAGCCAAGCGCCTGCGGCGTCGCCGGGTCGCGGATCTGCGTCGCCCCGAGCGAGGAAGAGAACAGCTGCGGCCTAGTCAGCACCGATTCGACATCCCCGTGCCGCAAGACCAGCCAGAACCCCGGACCCGCCGGCCAGCCCAGGACCGGAGTCTCAGCCACCCACACGACAGGGGTCTGTTTTCGCAGCTGGGTGAGCGCCTCGAAGGGCACTCCCCCGACGTAGGTCGACGGATCAAATACGACCTCAGTCACCTGTCGACCGGACTGGGCCGGTGTCATCGCCGTCACCAGAACCCTTCGACGCACGTCGCGAGCGCCACTACGAGTGGCCTGGCATGGATGGTATGCCCAGGAAGCGCCCGAGGAAGGCGGTGAGCCGGTCGCTGGGGCCGGCCGTTGCCGCCACGGCGACCGGCGCCGCGAACAGCGGGTGGCGGCCGGTGCGGGGGACCAGCACCGGGGCTATCGCCAGCAGGCCGCTGGCCAGGGCGCGCGGGATCGGCTGGCACTCCCCGCACGCCCGGGATATGTCCCACCCGTGGACGGCGACCTCGAGGGCTGCCGTGGCAGCCATGACGCCGGCCGCCAGCGGGCAGCCGGCGATGTCGACGACCTGGCGTTGGAGGCCAGGGCTAGTCCATGCGTCCAGCAGTTGTCCGGCGCGATCGCGGAACGCCTGGGCCGGGTCAGTTGCGAGGTCCCCGTCCTCCACGGACGGAGACAGCCCCACGCGTCCGGCATCGATGCCCTCACCGAACGCGGCCAGGGATTCGCAGGCGTGCCGGAGCAGCATCCGCAGGTCCCATTCCCGGCATGGCGTCGGGCGCGGCAGGATCTCCGGCGTGACGGCCACGACCACGCCGAGCGCGTAACTGACCGACGGTTCAAGCAGCCGAGCACCATCGGTCGGCCAGGCCGCCCGGGCCGCGGAGGTCATCGGCTCGGTACCGGGATCGCGGCAGCAGGGGCGGTCTGCGGCAGGCCGAACGCCGCGAACAGGCCAGGGTCGTTGAACGAGGTGACCCGTGTGACGCGCGATGCGGCGATGGTGAGCACGCATATCGAGTGTGCGCGGTACCCGCCGTCGTAGCCGCGTATGTAGGCGGCCAGTGCGGGCTGGCCGTTGGCGGCCACCGGGATCATCTGGAAGCGGCCGGGTTCGGTGAGGACCTGGGACCGCAGGAAGCGGCCGATCAGCTCACGGCCGGTGAACCAGGTCACCTCTGGCGGCATCTCGAACACGGCGTCCTCGCGCAGCAGTCGCACGACCGCCGTGACATCGGCGTTCTCGAACGCGGTGGCGAACCTGTCCAGCAGGGCGCGGTCCTCCGGGTCGGCAGGCTCGTGAATCTGGTCCTGGTCGGGGGCCGCCTGCTCGAGCCGCGCCCGGGCGCGCTGCAGCATGCCGTTCACCGCAGTGGTCGTCGTGCCGAGCAACTCAGCGACCTCTGCGGCCCGCCAGCGCAGCACGTCTCGCAGGATCAGCACGGCGCGCTGCCGGGCGGGCAGATACTGCAAGGCGGCGATCAGGGCCAGCCGCGTGCCCTGCCGCGACGCGGCAATTTCGGCTGGATCGGCGGACCCGCCGCTCACGAGCGCGTCGGGAATGGGCTGCAGCCACGGAACCTCCGGCCGCGCGGCGGCCAGCGGAGCGTCCGGATACTCCCCCGGGCCGCCGAGGCCGGACGGCAATGGCCGGCTGTCGCATTCTCCAGCGCACGCAGGCAGGCGTTGGTCGCGATCCGGTACAGCCAGGTCCGCAACGACGAGCGCCCCTCGAAGTCGCCGTAGGACCGCCAAGCACGGATCATGGTCTCCTGCACCTGGTCTTCGGCGTCGTGGACCGAACCCAGCATGCGGTAGCAGGGCGCCGCACCAGCCGCGGCACTCACCAGCGGCTTCCAATGGGCCTTCTGGGCCTGCGGGGCCATCGGCCTGGCCGCGATCCCAGTGACCTACCTCCTGGTCCGCCGCAACGAGCTAGCCACGGCGGTTGCCCGCACATCCCAGAAGCCTCAGCCAGCACCTGCCGACGTCTAACCCAAACCACCCGCCGCACTCATCAAGGGGCCCGCCTGCCGACCCGCTCAAGACCGCAGCAGACGCGATGAGCGGTACCCACGACGGTGCAGGGTGAATCTCCCACATCAACGGCGAGAACATCAGCCGGAACGAAATTGCCACCCGGGATCGAGCCCCTGCTGGGTGGCCGATGGGGGCCGCCGGGAATTATGCGCTCTGGCACGCGTTAAGATAAGCGGTAACCGGGAACCCGACCGCTCGTGCGGCGACGACTTTCCCAATGTCGTAGTCACCAGCCCACCTGCCGACGGTTCCGGGTCCGCGGGGAGACGTTTGCCGGTGCCCACTGCGTTGATCCTTGGTGATCCGCAGGCAGGCTCGGCGTCGGGAGCACCGGGCCCTTGTGCCCGGGACGTTCCCTGTCCCGTCCGCGGGACCTGTGCGGCATGCTGCCGTGGCCGCCGTGCCCGGCAGCGCAGAGGAGGAGTTTGTGGCTCGACCAGGCCAGCGCCAGACGGGCGCTCGCCATAGCGCACCGCGGAAGCAGCAGCGCGTCCGCCACCAGCGGCGACGTCGTCTCGGTGCTGTCCCGAATCGCCCGCGAGGTCGAGGCGGCTGCCCAGCGCGGCCGCGTGACGCCTGCCGTGCGCACGAAGTTCCAGGCCGTCGCCCTGCTGCTGCGAGACGAGCGCGCCCGCGTCCGGGCGGCGGACGGAGCCGAGCGCCGCCGGGCTGAACAGCTCAAGCGGCTAGACGGCATCGCGGCTATCCTCGCGACGACCGCCGTCCAGGACGCCGGGCTACTAGCGCTGCTCGCCGAGGACGCCGTCGTCTCCGACGCGGCCCGGTCGCTCAAGCTGGAGATGGCCCGGGACCTCGGCATCGAGCCGGCGCCCGAACAGATCGCGCCCGCGCAGACCGCGACCGCTCCCGCCGGCGCGGAGCTGCGGGTCGCGCCGCAGTCGGTGATCTCCCGGCAACTGGCGAACCCCTTCCTGTCCCCCGACTACTCCGCCGTTCCGCAGCGCACCTCCCGTCCGCGCCGCCTGGCCAGCTGGGAGCTGCTCGGCCCGCTGCTGAGTTCCTTCGAGCGCGCGGATGGGGGAGCCCCGGCGTGCATGGCGCTCCCGGCGCCGACCGCGCGGTTCACCCCGGCAGGCCAGGAGCTGATGCCGCACCAGGGGCAGCTAGTGGCCGCGGCCGCCGCTGGTCACCGGACGTTCCTGCTCGCCGATGAGCCAGGCCTGGGCAAAACGGCCGAGGCGCTGCTCGCCGCGGAAGCGGCGAACGCCTACCCGCTGCTGGTCGTTGTGCCGAACGTCGTCAAGACCAACTGGGCCCGTGAGGCGGCCCGCTGGACGCCCCGTCGCACGGCCACCGTGGTGCAGGGCGACGGCGGGACCGTCGACGGCTTCGCCGACATCATCGTGCTCAACTACGAGGTGCTCGACCGCCACGTGGGCTGGCTTGGTGACTTCGGCTTCCGCGGCATGGTCGTAGACGAGGCTCACTTCATCAAGAACAAGACCTCGCAGCGTTCGCAGCACGTCCTCGCGCTCTCCGACCGCATCCGGTCCCGTACGGCGCGGCCCCTGCTGATGGCGCTGACCGGCACCCCGCTGATCAATGACATCGAGGACTTCCGGGCGATCTGGCAGTTCCTCGGCTGGATCGACGACAGCACGCCCCTGGGCGAGCTGGCGAACGCGCTCGAGGACACGGGCCTGACGCCCGCCGACCGGGGCTTCTACGCAGCGGCGCGCCAGTGCGTGATCGACCTGGGCATTGTCCGCCGCCGCAAGGTCGACGTGGCCGCCGACATACCCGCCCGCCGCATCGCCGACCTCCCCGTCGAGCTGGACGGGCCGACCGGCCGGTCGATCCGGGCGGCAGAGCGGGACCTCGCCAACCGGATGGTGGCGCGGTACCAGACCGCGCTCGCGAACCGCTCCGACGCAGACGCCGGGAGCATCGACCACGACCTCATCCGCCGGGTGGCCCGGTCCGAGCTGAAGGAGGCGGCGGCCGCGCAGTCCGGCGAGAACGTGTTCACCATGATGCGGCGCATCGGCCAGGCGAAGGCCGAACTGGCCGCGGACTACGCGGCGCAGCTGGCCCGCAGCGCCGGCAAGGTCGTCTTCTTCGCCAAGCACATCGACGTGATGGACGCCGCCGAACAGGCCTTCGCCCGGAACGGGGTGCGCTTCTCATCCATCCGCGGCGACCAAACGCGCACGGCGCGGCAGGCGAACATCGACGCCTTCGTGAACGACCCGGACGTCGCGGTCGCGGTGTGCTCGCTGACCACGGCTGGGGTGGGCATCAATCTACAGGTCGCCTCGAACATCGTCCTGGCCGAGCTGTCCTGGACCGACGCAGAGCAGACCCAGGCCATCGACCGCAGCCACCGCATCGGGCAGTCCGAACCGGTCACCGCGTGGCGCATCATCGCCGCGCAGACCATCGACGCCCGGATCGCCGAGCTGATCGGCAGCAAGGCCGGGCTTGCCGCCCGGGCGCTAGACGGGTCAGACGAGGAGGTCTCCTCGCCGGCCGACGTGCAGCTCGACACGCTGGTCGCGATGCTGACCGATGCGCTACAGGCATCTTCCCGACATGGCGACCCCCAGGTCCCTGACCGTCAGGATTCCCCAGGCGAGACTGTGCCCCAGGATCACGCCCGCCAGTGGCCCATGCTGGCTCCATCGTCCTGACCAAGGACCATCGTTCCTGGCATGCGGCAGAGCGTGTTCAGTGACTGGCGGGGTGCCTGAGTGCAGCCGCTGACCGGTTGCCAGCTTCAGATGGTTCGGACAGCGCCAAGGGCCTCGCAGGAAGATAGATCACTGCGTGCCCCGGTCCGCTCTATAAGGTATCGGGACATCACGAGAAGCCGAGGCACCGGGATTGCCCGATCCAGTTAGCGCGCCCGTCTGATAGCCGCGTGCCAGAATGCGGTGGTGGGCTTTGACCTCGTTATACGCGGGGCGACCGTGGTCGTGCCTGGTCATCAGGAGACCGCTGATATCGGCATCGCCGGCGGCCGGATCGTCCAGCTCGGCGGCACGATGACGGGAGCGCAGGAGCTCGCTGCGGGCGGCCTGCTCGCGGTTCCCGGTGGGGTCGACGCGCACACCCACCTGGTGCAACAAGGGCTTGGCAACAGGCTCGGCTCCCCGGTCTGGGTGGATGACTTCTGGTCCGGCTCGAGGGCCGCGATCGCTGGCGGCATCACCACGATCGGCAACATGACCTACCCGGTGCCCGATGAGACAGGAGCGGAGGAGACGCCGGGCGCCGCGATCGCCCGGGAGATGGCCGGCGCGGCTGCTGAGGCCGCGGTCGACTGGTTCCTGCACCCGATCCTCTTGCACCCTGCCGCGCTGCCCGGCGGTGAGATCGCCGCTCTCGCGGAACGAGGGCACGCGAGCATCAAGATGTTCTTGTCCGACCCGGATCTGGCGGCCGATGAGCCAGCTCTGCTCGCCGCGGCCAGCGCCGCGCAGGCGGCCGGCTCGGTGACGCTGCTGCACTGCGAGGACGGCACGATGCTCCGGCAGGCCGGCAAGACGCTGATCGCGGAGGGCCGCGGCGCGGTCGCGAACTTCCCGGACGCTCGCCCGGTCGCCGCCGAGGTGGCTGCGGTCGACCAGGCCATCGACATCGCCCGCCGCACTGGCGCGCGCGTGTACATCGTGCACCTATCCTCGGCCGCTGCGCTTGACCGCTGCCGCAGGGCCAGGGCCACCGGCCTGCCGGTCTACGTCGAGACCCGGCCCCTGTACCTGCACCTGACCAGGGAACGCTTCGCCGAGCCGGACGCGGCGAAATACGTCGGGGCTCCGCCGCTGCGCGAAGCCTCGGACCGGGAGGCGCTGTGGGCGGGACTGGCCGCTGGCGATGTCGACACGGTGTGCAGTGACCACGCGCCGTGGACGCTGGAGGCCAAGCTCGACCCCGCGCTCAACGTGATGACCGCCAGGCAGGGAGTCGCCGACCTGGAGACGCTGATGCCCATGCTGTACTGCGAAGGCGTGGCCGCCGGCCGCATCTCCCTCGACCAGTTCGTGGCCCTGACCTCGGCGAACGCCGCCCGCATCTTCGGCCTGTACCCGCGCAAGGGCGCGATCGCTGTCGGCTCCGACGCGGACATCGCACTATGGGACCCTGGGCACCGCCGCACGATCGACGGCGCGCACATGCAATCACTCGCCGGTTATTCGGTATACGACGGCTGGCAGGTGCAGGGCTGGCCGAGGTTCGTCGTCCGCCGCGGCCAGGTCGTGCTCGCCGATGACGAGATCACGGCCCGCCCCGGTGACGGGGAATGGCTTCGCCGTCCCGCAAGGGCCAGGTGATTTACCGTCCCGGCCCCGACGCCGCTTATAGCCTGGACTTACCAGGGTCCGGGCGTCTCCGGCCGATCCTCAGCGCCACCCTGACAGCCGCCGACCCCTGCTTACCTGACCGAAACCCACCATCGCGGACGGCAAGCCACAGCCATCCAGCCGACCCGGCAGGCCATCACGCAACCTGACCATCCGCGGCCGCTACCAATGAGCCCATTCCATCCTGGTTGTGAGGGGTTCGTTACGGTCTGATCACTGGCGGCGTGTCGCGCCGGGGAAAGAGAAGCCCCCCGGTAGATGAGCTAGTCGACCGAAACTCGCTTCATCACTGCACCAGGGGCTTCCATGCTGTTCTACCGCGCCGCGCTGCCGTTGTCGCGCAAGACCCTCGACTTCGTGGCCGGGATCATCCGCCGCCACCGGGCCGCCATCGGGTCGCTGTGGCGGAAGCTGAACCCCGGGCAGCAGGCCCTGCTGGTCCTGGCCCACCTGCGGAAGGGCGAGACATTCGCGGGGCTCGCGGCCGGGTTCGGCGTCGGCGTTGCCACGGCGTGGCGGTACGTGACCGAGACCGTCGCCCTGCTCGCCGCGCGGGCGCCGAAGCTCCGCCAGGCGGTCCGGGATGCGAACAGGGCCGGGTACGCCTTCGTGGTGCTGGACGGGACGCTGATCCCCATCGACCGGGTGGCCGCCGACCGGCCGTTCTACTCCGGCAAGCACCGGCGGCGCGTGCTGCCGAGCTGGAGGCCGCCGGGCTGGTCACCCTGGCCGACAAGGGCTACCAGGGCTCCGCGTACGCGAAACTCCCGTACCGCGGGAGGAACAAGCCGGAATCCCAGAAGCAGGCCAACCGCGCCCACGCGAAACTCCGCTCACCCGGCGAGCGCGCGAACGCCCAGCTCAAAACCCAATGCCACTTAGCTTAAGTTGATCATGCTGCTGCCTGGGGTTTTGGAAGATTGACGAGGCTGATTGTTGGCGGGGCACCGTGCCGCTGGCCGCGGTCGCCGGGTTTCTTGACGTGGTAGGAGTTGTGGCGGGGTCGCTTGACGACGCGGGGATAGGTGCGCTCGCGCCGCTGGTTCAGGTTCTGGCGGCCGGTGATGTCGGCCTTGACCTGGTCTAGGACGTGCTGGTGCTGGTCAGGGGGGAAAAGCCGGGTCGGCGACCCGGCGGCGGACGGCGCGGATCGTCCTTTTGAACTTCACCCTGTCGGGGTCGATGCCCGCGCTGGTCGCGGCGGTGCAGATCAGGGCGCTGATCGCGTAGTGGGTCAGGAGGTAGCCCCAGATCTCCTGCTCGATCATGTCCGGGGACTGCGAGCGCAGGATCCGGCCCGGGCCTCGGAGGAAGGTCTTGAGCTGGGCGTTGGCGGTCTCGTGCTCCCATCTTTGGTGGTAGGCCGAGGCCAGCGCGGCGGCAGGGGCGTCGCGGAGATCGGTAATGGTGGTGACCAGGGCGATCAGCTCATCATCGCCGTCGCGGTCGGGGATCTCGTACTCGATGACGCGGACGTGCCGGGCCCTTGCGGGGTCCAGGTCCTGCCCGGCGCGGGCGGCCTCGACGAGTACCTGCCGGGCCGCGGCCTTGGCCTTCGGGGTGACCAGGACCGACCGGTAGGAGCCGTCGGGGAGGATCTCCAGCACCGGAAGCCGGATGTCGGACTTGAACCGCCACAGCAGCGCCGCCCCGGTGTCCGCCGCCGTGCACCAGTCCGGCCAGTCGTAGAAGCCGCGGTCGGCGATGAGCAGCCAGTCCTCCTCCAGCCGCGGGTAGAGCCGGCGGGCCAGCGCCCGCTCGCCGCCGGCCTTGAGCGCGAACGGGCCGATCGCGGCCAGCACCGCCGCGTGCGACGCGCACTCGCTGACCGTGACCACCTGGGCCTTGGGGAACGCCCCCGGCGACCCGTCCTTCCCCGCCCTGGGGTACCCGAATCCGGCCGCGTTCGCCGGGGTGTCCGGGATGTCCCAGGCCATCCCGTCGATGCTCATCAGCCGCCACCGCCCGAGGAACGCCCCGGCCGTCTCCATCGTCGCTACCGGCCTGGCGACCTGCGCGAACAGCTCGGCCATCGGCTCCGGGCCGAGGCGCTGCCGGGCTTGGGTGATCCCGCCGGACGTCGGCGCCCGGCCCCAGGACTCCTCCCAGCCGTCCCAGTCCGCGAACGTCCCCGCCAGCCGGGCCGCGACCTCCTCGTAGTCCTCGTCGGCGAACAGCGCCAGCGCCATGACCAGGTACGTCACCACCCGCGGCGGAAGCTTCCCGCCCCTGCGCTGCGCCTGCTTGCCCGTCGCCTCGATCGCGTCGTCAACGGCGTCCGCCGGAACCCAGGACGCCAGCACGCCCAGGGAGATCCAGTCAGTCAGCCGCCCGCCAGCCACCACCACAGTCTCAGCCACGGCCCACGATCATGCACCCGCGAGCCCCCCGGCAGGCCGATATCCACGCACAACCAAGATCAACTTAAGCTAAGTGGCATTGGCTCAAAACCTGGCACATCCTCCGCAAGCTCCGCAGCTGCCCATGGCGCGCCGGACAACTCGCCAAGGCCATTCACGTATTGCAGGTCCGCGAGGCATAACCAGGATGGAAAAGGTTCAATTACTGCCGAATATTTTGCATTAGACGAACGCGGTGCAGTGCCGTTCAAGTAATTCATGTTCGCCATTCTGATTACGGTAGGCACCTGGCTGCGCCGGGTACCGATGATTGCGTCGTCTGCGTCCGCTGCCTAAATCCGCCAGCAGACAGCGCGAATACAGCTGGGTCCGGCTTGCCTCTGGAGTATGCAAGCCCGGTGGCACAACGTAGGTCTGAACCGCCGCGATTAACGCCGCCGCGTCATCTCCGCTTCGCCCCTCGCGCGAGCCGACAGCGTCAGCCCTGCCGACCCGGGAGGACACGATCTCCCAGATTCCTCCCAATGCGGGAACAGCTCCCATCCGCCGCGTAGGATCGGAACTGTCCAGTGAGCTTCTGACCTGGCCTCGCAGGTTATTCCTGTGGAGAGGTCTTCACGTTTGGGGCTGACCTGGGCGGACGGGTTTGGCTGGGGGCTGCCCACAGGTTAAGCGAGTGGCGCCCAGATCGGCTCGGGTCAGTCGGCCTGGCCGGGGTGGCGGCCGTGTTGCTGCCAGCGGGGGTCGGCTTCGAGGGCGGCGGCGCCGAGGGTCTCGAGCCGGGCGAGCAGTTCGCGCAGGCGGCGGTCGTTGTCGATCCAGGGCTGGTAGTCGTCGTGCTGGTCGGCGCTGAGGCAGCGGCAGATGGTCTTGGCGGCGATTTTGCGGGTCCACTGCCAGTAGGGGCCGTGCAGGCGGGGCGGGTCGGCGTGGCAGCCGCAGTTGGGCCGGCCGAAGCGGGTGCGCCGCTGGGTGATCGAGCCGGGCAGGATCATGCCGGTGGCGGCGATCTCGGCGGCTTCGGCCTGGTGGGCGGGGGCGACACGCACGGTCTCAGGGTGGCATCGTTCCCCTGGCCTGGTCATGTCTTACTGTATATCTACAGTGTGACACCGGGTCCTGCCGTGTCCCCCGCAGATGACGGCGGCGGGCTCGCCGTCGGCTACATCGCGCGGTGGCGGCCGTCGTCGGTGTCGCCGCAGGACGGCCGTCGGCTCGGGCGGTCTGGCGACGGTATAGATTGCCAAGGAGTACGTCGGTGGCGCGGGCCTGGCGCAGGAAAGCCACATCGGTGCGCGAGGGTTGGCGCTCCATTCCTGTGCCGGATGACCGCGGGTGTCGCCGTGCCTGGCGGCTGGCGATTGGGCGCCGTCTTAGCGCGGCCTTACTCACCGCCAAGTGGGAGCATTCAATCTACACGCTGACATCTGGGGCCATGCTCAATGCTGCCTCCGATGCTAGCCCGGTACGGAGGAACCGGATCACCTATCATGATGACCGTTTCTGCGACGGCCGCGACCAGTACACGAAGACGCGCCTGAGCTTCTTCCTCCAGTAGGTATCGGGCTGGAGAATGATCCTCAGTTCCGCGTGCAACGTTGGCGCTTCATCCCGGTCGGATACGACCTTGTGGGTAACGCTGTCCTTCATGAACGCCTTCCCTTATGATCACGGAAAGTAGTGAGTAAAGGGCAAGATGAACCACGGAGAGTGACGAAAAGCCGATTATGCATCGGTCCCTTTACTTGAGTAGGAACCGGTGGGTTTCGCCTCGTGGTAGCTCTCGTATTGAGGGCCCATGCCTTGTGCCCTTCATCGAAATATGGCCAGGCATCGTACCTCCTTAAGCCGGTCTGCTATGCCGGAGATCAGTCGCGACCGCGCTGACCTCGTAGTCCCGCTTCCCCGAGAGGGTCGCAGTGTTCTTGCTCCTCTACTAGGATCCCCTAGCACAGCCGCTTCCGCCAGGCGCTACATGAGATTTAACGGACATTTTTGCAGGTCGTCTTACTAATTCGCTATAAACAGCGACAGCGTTACAACACTCTAGTAGGTTAACACAACGTTCTGCTACATTTCCCCAATAGGTCCCGCAAGCGGTACAACGTCCGACAGGACGGGGGGAGACCGAAATGCCGATTATCCAAGAGGTTACTGACGTCAGCGACGCCGACCAGTTGATCAGGTACGCCACAGCTGGCCAGCTGGAACTGTTGCTCAGCCAGCGGCCGGACGTTAAGCAGGGACAGGTCGCCCAGGGGGCGCGCTTGGGCGGCACCCGCGCGAACGCGTCGGCGAACCTATCGGGAGCTCTTAAAACCCACCTGACCTATGGGCAATTGCAAAAGCTGGATGAGATTATCGGTGCCCTAGTCCCGGATTTGGACGGGACAGGAGGCCTGTGCTCATTGGCTCTGCGGCTGTCCGTGGAACGCCGCGGGGGGGTCAAGGGCGGCAGCTTGATCCCGCATGTCCCGTCGAGTTGGACGGGAAAAATGCTCAAGGATCCTCTTGGAGGTGAGGTTGGGGTCCTGCTCCAAGCGTCAGCGCTTGTGACTGCCTTCGGAGCCGCGGACAAGGTACACGCCGATGGCAGGAGCGTCGCTAGCATCGGTCAGCGCTATCACGACGAGATAGATTGGCTGGTCCGCCGACTGATCCTGATCGCGGTCGGCCCACCGACGTCCAGGAACTACGACGCGCAGATGCTACTCGGCATGCTAGCCAGCTACGCGCTCGACAAACAGGTGAAGGGGCGCCTCGACAGCGAGCTTCGGAACTCACCGCTGGGGTTTCGGGTGTGGCGGGCGATCACTAAGCTCGTCATGCTGAACGCGAAAGGCACGCACACTGACGGGCTGAAATTCTGGGTCAGCGGGCTAATTAGTGACTCTGAAGGCCTCCGGAAGTCCAGTCTCTATCCGGGCAGGAGTCTTGACCTGGAGCTCGCGATCACCGTCCCGGCCGCGTGGTCGCCACTTCGTGATGACTGGGTTGGGGAGGCCCTGTTCAGGAGAGCCATGAACCCCGAGGCCACCATCCGGGAACGCGGCACGGCTGTCATGGGACTATGGCAGAGGGCGATCAGCGAAAACCGGGCCCTGAGGAGGACCACGAGCGAGCTACACGACCTGATCATCCAGTTCCGGGAACCTGACGCCCGGCCAGACGCGGCAGCCGGGCTCCGGTGGGTCGCCGCGACTCTAGAGCGCGCCATCGAACAGCAGGTCTCCGTATGTAACGACTGGCCGGATGTCGGCGAGATTTGGCTCCGGAACGTTCAGGCTGCGGCGGATCAGCTCGACCGCTCTGATCTGCCCGAACATCTGCGTCCCGGCGCGAAGAACCTGTTCAAGCATATGATTCTGCAAAACGCGGGGGTTTACCGCCGCGAGGCAATCGAGACGGTAGTCACCAGCGGCTGGACCAGCAAGTCGCCACGGCCCTCAAGTACCTGCTTAGGAACGAGTCAGAAGAATCGTGGCTTCGCATCCGAGTCCTGTTCGCTCTGAGCTTCCTGCAAAGACCCGACTTGGTCGAAGCTGACCTTATAAACGCTTGTACGCAGGCGTACCAGAACCTGCACCTAGGCTCGGACCTGAGCGAGGAGCCGCCACGAACCCGGATCACCGAAATGCACGCCGCGCTGTTCGCGGTCGGTGATTGCTTTGGCGCTGAAGGAGTCCCCGAAGATCTTGTGAGAACTGTGCGGGAGGGCCTGCGTCCAGTCCTTACGACCTGGCACGCGCGGAAGAACCCAGGGCGAGCATTCTCCATCGGGCCCGCAGAGCTGCCGCCTACCTGCTGACTGTTACCGCCCAACCCAGGGAAGGCGGAAGAAAGGATATGTCTCAGGAATTGCTAGAGTTGCTGTGCCACCACCCGGATACGGTGACTGCTGGCCTGAGCAGCTGGGCGTTGAATTTCCGGTTCGCCCCGGACGGGACCATACGGCCGCTGCTCGCCGCAGCCGGAAAACATGAGGACAGCGGCGCCCAAGGATCCGCGAAGTGACCGGCAGCACGAGGCAGACAAACCACTGGTACTGCCTTGATTTACCCGCTGAGTCGCTCGGCGCGGCATGACTAGGACATCGCCCCGGATAGCGCTCAAGCTCGCAGGGATCCCACGCGCGACTTCGGTACGGTGCGGAGTTGATCTGTCGAAGGTCGCGGCCAGAGGCGAGCGGGATGCCAACCCGGTTGCGGCAGGACTGAATCGGAGTTGCCGCGTCGCCGGGTGCTGACTGATGAGGATCGTATAGCTTGTCCGCTGGTCGCAGGGCGGGCTGCCGTGGCTTGTGGAGCGGGCGCGGATCGTGCAGGCGTGCGCGGAACTGGGGTCGGGCGTGGCGCGGGTGGCCGCGGAGCTGGGGTGGACGCGGATGACGGTGCGCAAGTGGCGGTGGTGGTCAGACACGTCTGATGCGGTCAGTGCAACCAGACGAACGCGGGCGCGCGACCTGCGAACTCCCGAAGATGACCTTGGTTACCTACAAATCTGGCGTGCATCCGGTCTGGATCGACACCGGCGTTGTACTGACGGCTGAACATTTCAC
>CAWCJS010000035.1:0-22872 GCA_963795795.1 uncultured Actinomycetes bacterium
CCATTGACGCGCTCTCCGGCCTGAGGGCCGGGGATTCAGTCCGTGCCGTTTCATGCGGCACCCCTGAGGCTTCCCGCTTCACCGGCTGGTGCCAGCGTTGCCGCTGGTCTTACCTGGCCTCCGCGGGCGTTTAGAGCCTCCCTGCGTCCCAGGGCGGCTATGTTCTTCGCGGCGTTGATGTCCCGGTCGTGGGTCACTCCGCACGCGCCGCAGGTCCACTGGCGGACGTGCAGCGGTTTCGGCCCGTCCGTCACGCCGCAGGATGAGCACACCTGGGAGGTGGGCTCGAACCGGCCGATCCGGCGGAACTCCCGGCCGTACAGCCGGGCCTTGTACTCCAACATGGAGACGAACGCCGACCAGCCGGCATCATGAACCGACTTGGCGAGCCTGGTGCGGGCGAGTCCTGCCACCGCAAGGTCCTCCACGTACACCGCTTGATTATCGCGGATGATGGCCGTGGAGAGCTTGTGGTGGAAGTCCCGCCGGGCGTCGGCCACCCGGGCATGCGCCTTGGCGACCGTGACCCTGGCCTTGTCCCTGTTCCTGCTTCCCTCCTGCTTGCGGCACAGCGACCGCTGCGCCCGCCGCAGCCGCTTCTCCGCGCGGCGCAAGAACCGCGGGGAGGTGATCTTGCGCCCGTCCGACAGGACCGCGAAGTGTGTCAGCCCGAGGTCGATGCCGATGACGTGCTCTGCCTGGGGCACGGTGCCGGGGTCCGCCTGCACGACGAACGAGGCGAAGTACCGACCTGCTGAGTCCCTGATCACGGTGACGCTGGACGGCTCAGACGGCAGCGGCCGCGACCACCGGACCGTCACGGCCCCGATCTTCGGCAGCCGCAGCTTCCCGTTCGGGAGAACCTTGAACCGGGCGTTAGCGGTGAACCGGATCGCCTGGCGGGTGTCCTTGCGGGACCGGAACCGGGGCGGCCCGGCCCTCCTCCCCTTCCGCTCGCCGGTGCGTGAGGCGAAGAAGGTCCGGTAGGCGGCGTTCAGGTCCGCGAGGGCCTGCTGGAGGACCACGGCCGAGACCTCGCCTAGCCAGGCCCGCTCCGGGGTAGCCTTGGCCGCCGTCAGCCGGGCCGACAGTTCCCGGTCCGAAAGGTACGGCAGCCCGGCATGGCGCGCATCCTGCCGGGCCGCAAGCCCGTCGTTGAAGACCACCCGCGCGCACCCGAACGCGCGGGCGAGCGCCATGCGCTGGCCAGGGGTGGGGTAAAGGCGGTAATTGTACCGGAGCTGCACGGCTACAGCATATTTCATCTCGCCGTCTATATTCGTTGATGACACGCAGGTAGAGTCAGCGTTTTCGAACTTCTCACCTAAGTGAGAAGTTCGTTGTCTTCGTGCAACTAGCTGTCCGCACAGCAGCTCTATCCAGAAGTGCAACCGATAGTTGCAGGTCTGGCCGACGATGTGCTACCATCGGTTGCAGATAACAGATGCGACCAGGGAGCCGATGGTGATGTCAGGCCTATGATCGACCGGGAGGTGCTGATCGAGGCGCCGGTGGAGGTGGTGTGGAGCACCATCAGCGAGCCCGATCAGATGAGCCAGTGGTTCGCCAACCGGGTGGAGCTCCATGACTGCGCAGGCCGATGACGAGCTGTGGTCGGCCATCGGCGACCCGTCTCGTCGCCAGGTCCTCGACCTCGTGGTCAGCCACGGCGAGGTCAGCGCCAGCTGGTTGGCCGGACGGGTCCCGTTCACCCGCCAGGCCGTCTCCAAGCACCTGGTCGTGCTCGAACGGGCCGGGCTGATCAGCCGGCGCAAGCAGGGCCGGGAGGTTCTCTACCAGGTAGTAGGCGAACGCCTCGACCAGGCCACCCGGGCCATGGCCGAGCTCGCCGCCCAATGGGACCGCCGGCTCGGCGCCATCAAACGGCTCGCCGAAGCGGCGCACGCGGAGAACAAGAGAGGGATCATCATGACGGATGAATCAGCCAGCCCCGCCCTGCCCTCGGTCGTCGACCGGGCCGCCTTCGAGGCCGAACTGGACACGCTGCGGGTCGGCGAGAAGGCGCACACCCGGGAAGGCGACGCGATCGCCGCGGCCCGGCGGCGCCTGCCCATGGTCGAGATCGACGCCGGCCTCGAGCTGATCGGGCCCCGCGGGCCAGTTACCCTGCTCGAAGCGTTCGAGGGGCGGCGGCAGCTCATCGCTTACTACTTCATGTGGTGGCCCGGACACCCTGCGGCCGAGCAGTGCGAAGGTTGCACGTGGGTTACCACTCAGGCCACCGAGCTGTCCTACCTGCATTCGCGCGACATCACGTACGCGGTCTTCTGCCAGGGACCCTATGACGAGAGCGCCCGCTACCGGGACTTCATGGGCTGGGATATTCCCTGGTACTCCGCGCAGGACTCCCTGGACGCACTCCTGACCGGGCGTCAGATCGGCCTGTTCCACCTGGTGTGCTACCTGCGGGACGGCGACCGCGTCTTCGAGACCTACTGGACCAAGCGCCGCGGCGCGGAGGCCATGGACTACGGCTACGCGCTCATGGACCTGACCGTGTACGGGCGCCAGGAACCGTGGGAGAACTCGCCGCCCGGCTGGCCGCAGCGGTGCTCATACACGCGGACCGACGGCGGCTCGCCCTCCTGGCCGCCGGTGCCAGCGTGGCCGGGCGGGCGCCCGATCGCCCAGTGGCCGCGACTGCAAGCCGGACGCTCCGACGACCTCAGCGTTCGGCCGTGATGCCTGGATCAGGGGTTACAGGCTGTCGATCCAGCGGCTGAGGCGACGTGCCTCGCGGGCGAGGATGTCCGGATCGCGGAACGTGTTGGTGAGCAGTGCGCTGCCCTCATAGCTGGCGATGAGGCTGACGGCGAGGTCATGGGCATCGTCCCGGCCCAGGGTCCGGAACTGCTCCTCCGCCCACTCGATGGGGACGCGCATCAGCTCGGGGAGCGCGAAATCGGGGCGGCCGGGGCGCTTGTCCAGCTCCGAGCAGAGGCTGCCCTGCGGGCACCCGTACAGGGCGATGACGTCCCGCTGCCCGGCGAACTCGCCGACCAGGGCCTTCAGCCGGCTCTTCGGTGAGCGGTGACTGCTGCTGATCGCGGCGAGCGCCGCCCTGGACTGCTGGACGTGGGCCTCGATGACGGCCGCGATGATGTCGTCCTTGGTCTTGAAGTAGTAGTAGACGTTGCCGACCGGCACGTCCGCGGCCTGGGCAATGTCGGCCAGCGTCGTTTTCTCGACGCCGTGGCGGTGCAGCAGCTGGGTGGCCGCGCCGATCAGGCGCTGCCGCTTCCCCGGCACCCGCCCAGCTTGCTCCGGTGAGTTAGTCATCTCACTACGAGGATACCGGCTGACGGGCCGTCTCGGTGTTCACCAGGACCAGAGGGGCCGCGGCGCGGGTGTTGCCGATGCGCAGCGCGATGAGGGCCGCCGCAGCCATCAGGATGCTGCCGACCAGGAGGGCCCGGTGGTAGCCGGCGTCCAGCCCGGCGACGCGGGACGTTCCGGCCGCGAGCACGTCGTTGGTGCGCGTGATCGCCAGCACGGACAGGACGGCCAGGCCGAGGGCGCTGCCGACCTGCTGGGACGCGTTCAGCAGCCCCGCGGCCAGGCCGGCCTGGTCGCCGGGCACGCCGGCGTTGGCGGCGGCGGCGATCGAAACGAACACCGAGCCGGCCCCCAGCGACATCACCAGGAACCCCGGAAGCAGGTCGGTGACGTACGAGCCGTGCAACGGCACGCGCGCCAGGTAGTAGACCCCGGCCGCCGCGAGCAGGGAGCCCGCGACGACGACAGGGCGGGTGCCGATGCGCGTGATCAGCTGGGAGGCGATGCCTCCCGCGGCGGCAAAGCCGGCCGTAATCGGCAGGTAGGCGGCACCGGCCCGCAGCGGTGAGTAGTGCAGGACCTCCTGCATGTAGAGGGTGACGAAGAAGAACATCGAGAGGAACCCGGCGAAGGCGATCAGCTGGGTCAGGTCCGCGGCCGCGAGCCCCTTCACCCGCAGGATGGCGAACGGGACCAGGGGGTCGCGGCTCCGCATCTCGTTGACCCCGAACGCCGCGACCAGGACGGCCGATCCGGCCAGGGTCGCGATGGTCTGGTCCGAACCCCAGCCCACGGCCGGCGCCCGGACCAGCGAGTACACCAGGAGCAGGGTCCCCCCCGTGATCAGCGCCGCCCCCTGCGTGTCGAACGTCGTGGCCCGGTTCCTGGCACCCCGGTCGCCGGTCAGCAGGAGCAGCGCGCCAGCCACCACCAGGACGCAGACCGGGGGATTGACGAAGAACACCCACCGCCACCCCGGGCCCTGCGAGAGCACGCCGCCGAAGAAGACGCCGGCCGCGGCGGCCACACCGCTGACCGCTCCCCAGGCCCCGAGCGCGGTGTTGCGGTCCTTGCCGTCGGCGAAACTCGTGGTCAGCTCGGACAGGGCCGCGGGCGCCATCAGCGCCGCACCCACGCCCTGGACGAGCCGGGCGGCGACGAGCAGGCCGGACGCGGTGGCCAGCCCCGCGGTCAGCGACGCCAGGGTGAACACCGCCAGCCCGGTTAGCAGCATCCGCAGGCGGCCGAGCAGGTCCCCGAGGCGCCCCCCGAGCAGCAGGAACCCTCCGTAGGTGAGGATGTAGCCGCTGGCCACCCACTGCAGGTCCGGCTGGGAGAAGTGCAGGCTGCGCTGGATCGACGGCAGCGCGACGTTCACGATCGACGTATCGACGATGTCGAGGAACTGGACGGCACACAGCAGGAGCAGCGTGAGCGCCCCCAGCGGCGAGCGCAGAACGAGCCGCGACCCGGCGACCTGCCCGGCCTGTCCTTGGGCCACAACCTGCCGCTCCCGCACAACCTGTCCTTCCGCCGCCACCTGACCACGGGGTGACTCCATGCCCGCCTCCTCCGCAGGAGCTAGTTAACTGACTAACTCACTATCTCGCGATCAACCTATACATGGCAAGTGAGTTGACTAACTTACTCACGGGAATGGGATACGACGGCCCGCGTGCGGCTCCGCCTGGCGGTCAGCTGCCTGACGGGCTTGCTGGTAACCGCCGGTATTACAAGTTGCGGAATAGCCCTGCCAGGGTGTGATGCGCCAAGCCGGGATCCAGGAGGTCCGGCTGGCAGTCAGGCCGGCCGGTTTGCTGGCTTCCGGTACGGGCCCGATTTCTCCGACGGCCCGATCAGCGCGACCGTCCAGGTTGTCGCCGCGCATAGGCTGATAGTCATCCAGGTCCTGGAGCTGACCCCGGCGGGCTAGCGCGCCCGGCTGGAGTCCCGCCTCGCGGCCTCGTCGGCTCTGCGCGTCGGCCCGGCCCGGTGGTGTCGTCGCCGAAAGCCGGAATGGTCCTGCGTCGCCGGCGTATCTGGCATCGCGGCCGCCGGATCTGGTATCCGCCGCCCCGGCGGCGGCTTGAAGCGGATTGGACATGAATGTCACACGAGGACACCGTCTCGGCCGGACAGGTACAGGCCGGCCTGCCCGGCGGTGAGGCGGCGGGCGGGAACCCGCAGCCTGGTCCCGGCGCGGACCCCGGTGAGCTGATCGAGCTGCGGTATCCCGACCTGGCCATGTTGGCGCGGCAGACCTCGCTGCTGCCGCCGCTGGTCGGCGCGTCCTGCCTGCCACTCGGCGACGTGGATCCCGAGGTGCTGGAACGCCTGGCCGCCGAGCTGATTCGGCGGCGGCCGAACCGGGGTGCCCATTTCTACGGTCGACGTGGCCAGAAGCAGTACGGGCTGGACATCCTGGAGCGGGAGAACCCGGACGAGAATAGCGTTTATCAGGTCCGCCGCTACCAGGTGCTAACCCCGGACTTGATCAGCTCGGCCGTGACCGAGAACGCCGGCCCGGGGGAGAAGGCGGGGATAAGTCGGCCCGCCGGTTTGCGGCCCGCAGGTACGTGCTGGTCACCTCGGCGCCGTTCGACAACGACACCGCACTACAGGACCGGCTGGACGAGCTGCAGCAGGTCTACCGCGGGAACTGGTCCTTGAGGTGTGGGGCCAGGAACGGCTCACTGCTGAGCTACGTGACTGCGGGGCACTGGTGAACAGCGTGTTCGGGCCCGAGTGGGCCAGAGCGATCTGCGGGTTCGCGCCCGCGCCGCCCGGACCAGCCGACCCGGACCCGTTCGGGCTGGTCGAGAACCCGGTCGTGGCGCTGAACCTAGACGCGCTCGAGGGTGACGCTAGGGCACGCGAGGCCAGCGACCCGATCGGCTCGGCCCGCCTGTACGGGGTGCTGGCCGATGCCCTGGAGGAGGCCAGCTTCCCCGTGCACGCCGCCGTGCAGCGGCGCAAGCAGGCCAGCGTCCTGGCGGCCGGCGGCGACACCTCCGCAGCGTTCACCGTGCTGTGGGGCCTAGCGCTAGGCCACTTCACCGTCGGCGCGGCCAGCCACGCCGGGCCGGCGATATCTACCACGACCTGGAGATCCTCCGGCCGCGGCTGACCGCGGTGCAGGCCGCCAAGGCCGGCGTCTTGACCGCCGCTCAGGGCTGGTACGAGCACGGTAGCCAGCTCACCGCGGCTGTGCCCGCCCTGGAGGTGGTCCGGGCCGAGGCGGACGCCGACGCGGCGCTTCTGGCCTGCGTCACCCTCGAGCAGGCCGTGGTCGACGGCTGGTTCGATTCCGACCCGCCGTACTCGCTGGTCCACGTCGACGGGAACACCGCGGACCTGTTGAACCGCCTGCGCCGGTGCGCTGATGGTCTGGAGTGCTCTGACGTAGTGATCCGGGCGCGGCTGGCCTGCGCGCTGGCCGACGCGGCCCTGACCGAGGACTCGTCCCCGGGCGACGTGGACACCGCGTTCAAGGCCCTTCTGCAGCGGGCCGGCGCGGGCCGGTTCCGCCACGCCGGCGGCCTGGTCGTCGCCCGGGCCGCGCATGCCTTCGCGATGCACGGCGATACCGCCCGCGCGATCGACCTGTGGCGCCAGGCGATCTTGCTGTCCAGCGAAGCCCGGCTGTACGGCGATGTCCTGGCGTGCCGGGCAGCGCTGACCGCCGCGGTCCTGGAGCAGCCAGTCATCCCGGCCGCCGAGCTGATCCCGGCCGCTCGTTGCCGAACGACACCCGGCTGCTTGAGGCGGCCTGGCCGCCGGAACTGGACGCGCTGCGCGCCGCGCACGCCAGTCGGCTCCCGGCAGCGTTCGGCGTGACCCGTCGGTACCAGTGGGAGTCGCGGCTGTCGGGGCACCTCTGTGACGAACGCAACGCGGTCGAGTTGTTCGGCGACGTGCTGCTCGCCGCCGGGCGGCCCCTGGCCGCGGTCACCGCGTGGATGATGGCCGGCGTCGGCGCCAAGGCCGCAGCCCTGGCCGGGGAGCTGCCCGTGCCGACCGGCGCAGGCCGGTGGGCACGGTCTCCCGCGCGGGCCCGCCAGGCCGCAGCCGCCCAGGTGATCGGTGCCCAGGCGCGCCTGTACGGCGACACTGACGCCGCCGACGCCGTGCGGGTGCTGCTCGGCCTAGCCGACGGGCTGTGGACTGCGAGGGCCCTGGAGCCGGCCCCGGAGCTGGCCGCCGTCCACGCCCTGACCCGGTTCGGCAGCAGCCTGCCGGCCAGCGCGGTCGACCCGGTTCTGGCCCTGCTCGAGCCGCGGCTGGCCAGCGGAGACGCGCTCACCTCCGCGGCCGCCGGCCTGCTGGTCACCGCATACCGGGCTGTGCCCGGCCGCCGCGGCGAACTGGGCGGCGTCATCGGGCAGCAGCTCGCGCTGCCCGGCTGCCCGGGCAACTTGTGGGAGGCGGTCACCGCGCTGCCCGCGCAGGTCCGCGGACCCGTCGAGGCCGCAGTGTCGGCCCTGGCCGACGCGGGCGATCACCGCGCCCTTCTCACCCTGGCCAGGTGGGCCGGCCGACCGCGGCGGTCCAGGCCGCCGCCCGCCGGGCCTGCGCGCACCTGCTCCGCGAACAGTCGGTCGGGCCGCGCACAACCTGGTCACCGACCTCCCAGTTCGACAACACGGTCATGCTCCTGCTTGCGCTGGCCAGGGTCGGCACGCTCACCGCCGTGGACCCCCGGGACCTGCTCCCCGGCGCAGGCCCCGCCGTGCCCACGGGAACCTGGCTCACCCTAACCGCAGCGGCGGCTGATCCGTCCCCGGAACCAGCGGGCCACCGCCAGGCCACGCCGGGCGGGCCGCCGCAGCCAGGGGCCGCCGGCCACGACACCGGCGCGGCGGCCGGGCCAGGCCGCCAACCCGACCCGCAGGCGGTGATCGCGGCCGGCCCGCCCGGTGCCCTCGCCGCGGCTGTCGCCGGCCACCTGATGGCCGTCGCTGAAAGCCCGCACGCGCCTGCGTTCGTGCGGTCCGAGGCACTATGGGCACTGCATTCCCTAGCCAGCGAGCTGCCGCCGGACATGAACGGCCAGTTCGCAGGCCGGTTCCTGGCGATCACCGAGAACCCCGTCTACACCGAGCACGACCTGGCCGAGCTGGCCTCCCAGGACAGGCTTAGCCGGGGGCACCTAGACGCGGGTGCCAGGGGCATGCCGGTGCTGGCTCTGCTGTGCGCCGCCACCGCGGTCGGCCGGGCCGCCGAGGCCGGCAGCGGGACCCTGCCCGTCGAGATCGCGCAGCGCGTGATCAGCCACGCGGTACGGCTGCTGTACGGCCCGGACCGGTGGACCGTGAAACACGCCGCCATCGCGGCCGCGGTCGCGTCCAGGTCCGAGCCCGGCCTCAACCGTTACGGCACCGCGCTCATCGTGCACCCCAGCGCCGAGGTGCGCGGCATCGCCGCGTCCGTCGCCGTCCTTAACCAGCTCATGCAGCGCGTCCTCGCCGTGGACCCGTCCCCGGACGTGCGGATGAGGCTGGCAGCCCGGGCCGGCGAGCTCGACCTGGACGTCCTGACTGTTCTTAGCGTCGACACCCACCCCGATGTCGTCCGGGCCATGGCGGCCGCGGCCGGCCCGGCTTCCGCTGAGGGGGCACCTTCACCATGACCGCCGATACCGCGCCGCTGGCCAGGTGCCGGCCGCCGGTCCCGCTGCCTGCGTTCACCACCGGGCCTGCTGCCCGCGGCCAGCTGGCGGCAGCCGGTGCCGAGACATTTCCAGTTCCGCCCGCGGCGCACGCGGGCGACCCGGGCCCCGGTGGCCGGCGTGCCGCCAGCCGGGCGCGGAAGTAGGCGCGGGGCGGGTCTGCCCCCGAGGACAGCGGCCCCCGGGGAAGCCGGAAGCACCCGGGCAGCCCGCCGGGTCCGATCCCCGGAGCCGCCCGCAGCAAATACCCGGCTTTACTGCGGTAAGCACGGCGGGGCCGCTCACCCGCACGGCCCGGGCCGGCGCGGATTCACCGGGTCGGCCAGCAAGCCGCTACGAAGGAGCAGACGTCTTGATTCCGGGATTTAACCGGTCCAATCCCGTCGTGCCGGGAAAACCTGAGTGGCCGGAATGGCCGCAGCCCGGGCAGCGGCTGACAGGCGCACTGTTCGAAGCGCGCCCGTCACCGCGCAGGCTTGTGGTGCTGGCCGATGCTGACCTGCTCGCCCTGCCAGCCGATGCAGCCCTGACCCAGAAAGCCCTGCTGACCGGGCTGCTCACCCACCCGTACATCGAGCTCCTTCGTTTCAGCGATAAGGGCCCCTCCGCCATGCACACCGCGACGAGAGTACGGACCGTCGGCCGCCCGGCAATCAGCGGCCGACGGCTGGGCCGAACTGCAGGTCCCAGACGGCGGTGATGTGCGAAGCCTGGTCTACGCCGGGTCATCCGGCGTGGCTTACACCGGCATCTGGGGTGACCGGATACAGGCTGCGCGGAGGGATACCTCCTCGCCTGCCTACCGTGACCGTGCGGCAGACGAGGCAGCGGACCGGCGCGAGCGTGACGCGCTGGCCCTCGGAGCTGCCGAGGCCGTGCACGCCGACCTGTTCATCACCGAGCGGCCCTATCTGTTCGCCACCAGACTGCCCGTACGGGGAGTGACCGTCTGCGCGCTGCCTGAGGCCCTGGCGGCAGTCGGCTTGTATCTCCGATCGCAGCAGGCGTTCATCATCTGGAAGGGCGCTGACGGGTCCGGCACCCTCAGCATGAACGAAGGACTCTACTTCTGGGTGGGTACCCGGGAGCTGCTGCCGGCGGCCTGGCGCTGGTTCTCCGCCTGCGCGCAGCAGTCGCGTGCCACGAGCGACCGGACACTTCTGGAACTCGGCGAATCGCTGCTGCGCCGGGTGCAACGGGCCCTGGAAGCACGTGACCGTTTCCACCGTGCCTTCAACCTGCCCCAGGACAACAACACGGCCCACGATGTCTTGTCCGAGCTTGACTCGATCCTCGTGTCGCTCATGGGAGCAGCTGACGTCTCGGCCCGGGTGGCGCACCTGGTGCTCGGGATCGCCGGACATCCGCGAGAGGCCGGCTGGCAACGCGACCAGCAATGGCTTCCCAAGGTGGCGGCAGCGGAACCAACGCTCGCCGCGCTCTTCAGCCCCGGCACCGTGCACTCTCACGTGCTGACCGTGCTGCGGCTCATGCGCAATACGGTTCACGGCCAGATGATCCGGTCGATCGCCTTGCAGCAGCCGGGCCGCACGCTCGAGACCGCGGTAATGCTTCCCGTCAGTGACGAGGCAGCGATCCTGTCAGCGATGGATGCGCTCGGCGGGCGAGGCTCCTGGGGCGCCTCCACGGGACCCTACCGCTGGCTGGCTGACCCGGGGGTTCTCATCGAGCAACTGCTGCCGCGGGTGCTGGCCACGCTCAACGAGGTCATGGACAAGACACCTGTTGAACGGCTCAGCCACGTCCATCTCACGCACGCTGACCGCCAGCCGCCCGCGCCGAACCCTGCCAACGGCGGAAATGCGTTCAGCGAACGCAGTCGGCTAAGCATCCGCTTGCAGCTCGGCCTTTAATCCCGGTCGTGCCGCACCGCCCAGGCTGAGCCCGGCCCGGCACACTGCGCGATCATCGTGGCCGGGTAACTGGCCGAGATAGCCTCGACCCCAGCGGCGGCCTGCGCCCAGCTCCGGCCGCAGTCGGTCGTGCGGTACAGCCGCCCGTCGGCCGCCAGCCAGCCGTCCTGCGGGTCGCTGAAGCAGACGGTCTGGGCGTCGGCAGGGTCGGCAGGCGCCGCCAGCTGCGCCCCGTCGTCGCTGGCCGCCAGGACCACCCCCGCGATCTCCGGGGCCTACAGGCCGAAGTCGCCGACATTGCCGCTCGCGGCCTTGGCGAATTCGATCTTCGGCGATGAAATGCACCGAGCGGGTCAGTGCGGTCGGGCAGCCGCCGCTCGCCGTGACCGGGGCACCGTCCGGGGCGTGGCAGAGCCCGCCCCTCTGGGGACGGGCGGCGCTGCCGCACCCGCCCAGCACGAGGGCACCGCAGACCAGAGCCAACCACCGCGTTCGCATGACCTATGGACGCCGAGGCAGCCGACTCAGTGGCCAGGTCGGACCGCGGCGGCTAGTTCTCGTGGATTAGCAGACCGCGGATGTTGCGGCCGTCCAGCATGTCCCGATAGCCCTGGTTGACCTCGTCGAGCTGGTAGCGGTTCGTGACCAGCTCGTCGATCTTGAGCTGCCCCGCCCGGTACAGCTCGAGGAGCCGCGGGATCGTCTCGAACGGGTTCCCGCTGCCGAACAACGCGCCCTGGATCCGCTTCTCGAACAGCGTCAGCTCGAAGCTGGGCAGCTGGATGGTCTTCTTGCCCGGGCCGGCCAGCCCGGTGATCACCACCGTCCCGCGCTTGCGCACCGCCGCGAACGCGGACGCGATGACCTCCTCGGTGACCACGCCCACGGTGATCAGGGCCTGATCCGCGCCGACCCCCCGGGTCACCTCGGTGATGATCTCCTGGGCGGCTGCGGCGTCGGCGGCGATGTGGGTGGCGCCGAACTCCATGGCGTTCTCCCGCTTGAACTCCAGCGGGTCGACCGCGATGACGTTGCGCGCGCCGGCGAACGCCGCGCCCTGAACGGCGTTGATCCCGACGCCGCCGATCCCGTAGATCACGGTCGTGTCGCCGGGCCGCACGCCGCCCGCGTTGACCGCGGTGCCCCACCCGGTCGGCACCCCGCAGCCGACCAGCGCCACCATCTGCAACGGCAGATCGTCGTCGATCTTGATGCAGGAGTGCTCGGACACCACCGAACGCTGGGAGAACGTGCCGAGCAGGCACATCTGGCCGAAGTCGTCGCCGTCGGCGTGGAACCGGAACGTGCCGTCGGGCAGGCAGTTATCCACGAACAGCGCGCCCATGTCGCACAGGTTGGTCATGCCGCTGGCGCAGAACCGGCAGTGCCCGCAGGTCGGCAGGAACGAGCAGACCACGTGGTCGCCGGGCTTGAGCCGGACGACCCCGGCGCCGACCTCCTCGACGATCCCCGCTCCCTCGTGCCCGCCGACGATCGGGTAGCGGACCGGGATGTCGCCGGTGCGCAGGTGGTCATCGGAGTGGCAGAGCCCGGCCGCCACGAACCTGACCAGCACCTCGCCCTCCTTGGGCGGGTCAAGCTCCAGCTCGATGATCTCCCAGTCCTTGCCCACGTCCCTGAGCACCGCTGCCCTGGTCTTCATGCCACCTCCCGCGTCATCCGCCTGCCACATCATCCGCCGATCGCGCCCGCGCGGTCCATGTGCCCAGCCCCAAGAGTCCCGCCCGCCCGTTGGCCCCCAGACCAGCACTTCCGTGCCGATCGCGCTAGACGCCGCGGCGATCGGGTCGGGCGCGGCGCTCAGCTTGAGCTCGGAGCTGTGGTAGGCGGCGCGGCCGGCCAGGTCGGGGCTGTACCTGGTGATGATCTGGCGGACCCGCTGGGCGGCCAGCGGGCCGAGCAGGTCGTAGCAGCCGATGAACAGCTCGCGGGCGGCCGACCGCGGCCAGGCGGCGGGGAGCAGCTCGGCGGGCAGGTCGGGGTCGAGCCCGGGGAAGGCGCGCCACTCGTCCATGACCCGGGTCCTGGCGATCAGCGCGTCCGTCGGCGGCACCTGCCCGGCCGCCGTGGTGTCCCGCAGCCGGCTGGCGAACGCGATGAAGTGCTCGTACCGGGCCCGCAGCCCGCCCAGATCCCAGGCGCTGGCGGGGATATCGCACTCGGTCGGGACCGAGGTAGCGCGGAACGCCGTCGCGGTGGTGATCCCGAGGTCCTTCAGGTACCCGATCACCTCGGCGGCGTGGTCGCGGGGGGAGACCCACAGGCCGTCGTACAGCGGCGCGAACCCGAGCCAGCGGAGCTGCTTGCGCAGCGCGTCCCGCGCCGCCCGGTTGTCCTCGGGGATGGAGAACGCGACCAGCGACCACATCCCGTCCCACGGCTGGTTGGCCGCGCCGAAGGAGAAGATCCGCCGGGCGCCGTCGTCGAGGATCGCCGCCGCCCGGGGGCTCAGCCGGGAGAACGTACGCCGGCCGGCCTTGGAGGTGACCAGCAGCCCGTTACGCGTCAGCCGGCTCAGCGCGGCCCGCGCCGCCGAGTCGCTGACGCCGAACTCCCCGAGCAGCGCCACGATCGCCGCCGAGGGCAGCGGTTCGGTCCGCTGCCACCAGTAGTCGCCGAGCAGGGTGAGCAGTAGCCGCGGCGGCCGCTCCGCGGCGGCGCCCGGCGAAGTCCACGGTCCGGCCTGGTCAGCGTCCAGGTCGGCAAGGCTCCTCACGAGATGAGAATAACTTCGGCGGGTCAATGCCCAGGAAGCGGAAGCAGTTGTGCCACGTGATGTCGTCGAGCACGCCGGTCGGCAGGCCCATCGACCGCAACGTCCGGCCAGCCGGCTCCTCCCTGGGCATCGCCGGGAAGTCGGACCCCACCAGGAGCCGGTCCGCGCCGAGCATGTCGATGAGGTACCTGATGGCCCGCCGGTCGAACACCAGGGTGTCGTAGTAGAACCGCCGGGCCAGCTCGGCCGGCCCGGTCGCGGCGGCCCAGGGCGCGGCCTCCGGTCCGCGCTCACCGGGCGGTTCCTCGTTCCAGGTCCGCCCCCAGAACCACTGAGCCCTGGTCAGCATGAGCGGGAACCCGCCCGCACCGTGGCTGAACGCCAGGCGCAGCCCCGGGTAGCGATCCGCGACCCCGCCCGTGACGATGGCCGCGGCGGCCAGGCTGCCGTCCACGCTGACGCCGAACGTCGCGGTCGCCGGACCAGGCAGCCGGTCCGACGCGACGGGCATCGCATGTACGAAGACAGGCACCGACAGCCGTTCGGCCTCGGCGAAGAACCCCAGGAACCGGTCGTTCGCCAGCGACGTACCGCCGACGTTGCTGGCGATCTCCACCCCGGCCAGGCCGGCCTTCGCGATCAGAGCAAGCTCACCCGCGGCGAGGTCGGGATCCTGCAGCGGCACCGTGCCGAGCCCGTAGATCCGCCCGGGTGCCGCCGCGGCCAGGCCCGCGATGTACTCGTTGACCCAGCGCGCGAGGTCCCGCCCGGGAACAGGCGCCAGCCGGTAGTTCAGCAGCGGCGGGAACGGCGAGACGACCTCCGCGTCCACCCCGCTGGCCGCGCTCGCGGCCAGGCGGCGCTCCGCGTCGAACCAGGCGTCCCGCGCGCTGAACCGCATCGCGCCCGAGGTCAGCAGCCGCGTACCGGCATCGTCCCCGGCCGACATCCGCGGCCAGTCAGCCGGGTCGCAGCCCGGCGGCGCCGCCTCGGGAAACGAGCCCGGGATCACATGGGCGTGCGCGTCGGCCAGCACGATCAGGTTCCCGGCACGATCGCGACGTGCACCGCGTCCTGCCCCGGGACCTCGCCCGCCAGCGTCTCGATGGCCAGGGCGATGTCGTCCAGGCCGAACGTGTGCGTATGCATCCGCGCCAGCGGGAACCGGCCGGTCTCGATCAGCCGGATCGCCTCCGCGTAGGCGCGGGAGTCCACGCTGAACGCGCCGAGCACCGACAGCGACTTGTTGATGATCAAGTCGGTAGACAGCTCCACCGCACGGCCGCCCTTGAGCCCGGCCAGCACCACCCGGCCGCCCCAGCGGACGGCGTTCAGCGCATCGCGGATGGGCTGGTCGGCCATGGGCGTCAGCTCGAGCGCCACGTCGGCCAGCTCGCCCCCGGTGATCTCCGTGACCCGCGCGACGGTGTCCTCGGTCTCGACGTCGATCGTGTAGTCGGCGCCGAACTCGCGGGCCAGCGCCAGCTTCCCGGCGTCCCGGGTCAGCCCGGTCACGATGATCGTCCCCGCGCCGGCGGCCCGGGACGCCAGCACCGCCGCGAGGCCGCGCTGCCCGGTGCCGAGGATCAGCACGGTGTCGCCGAGCCCCACCCCGCCCAGGTGAGCGGCCCAGCGCACCCCGGCGCCCAGCGGGTTGAACATGACCGCGACCTCGGCCGGGAGGTCGGGCCGGACCTTGTGCAGGATCGCGTTCGGGTGCAGGTGGATGTACTCGGCGAAGCCGCCCCACAGGCCGAGGCCGCGCTCGGGCGGGTTGGAACCGCCGTGGCTGCCGATCCGGTTCCGGCATGACATGTACCGCCCGGCCAGGCACCGGTCGCAGGACCGGCACGGGATGAGGATCTCCACCGCCACCCGGTCGCCGGGCTGCACGCCCCACCGGGCCGCCGCGGAGTCGCTGACCTCCTCGATGATCCCGAGCGGCTCGTGCCCGGGCACCATCGGCAGCCACTGCTGGCTAAGGTGGCCCTTGTACTGCTCGACGTCGCTGCCGCAGATCCCGCACGCCTCGACCCGCAGCAGCCCGCCGTCGTCCGGCCCGATGACCGGGCGGGGAAACTCCCTGATCTCGATCTCCCGCGGCCCGGTCTGCACCGCCGCCCGCACAAAATCAGCCATAGTCCAGCTCCGGCCCATCGAATTCGGTGATGTCCAGCGGGATCAGCGGCGCCGGCCCCGCGTTGTCCGCAGGCGGCGTGTACGCCCAGTACTTGGCCCGGGCGCCGCCGTCGATGACGAAATCGCAGCCGGTGATCAGCCGCGCGTAGTCCGAGCACATCCAGGCCACGCAGTGGCCGATGTCGGTGGGGGTGGCCGCCTCGCCCATCGGGATATTCTTCCGAACGTCGTACGTCCCGGGCCCCCGCCACCACGGCGGCCGTTCACCGGCAGCCCGCACCGGCCGCGGCGGCGAGGTGCGCCCCTCGGCCCGCCAGGCGGCCAGCAGTTCCGGGTTGTCCGGCCGCGGCGCGGTGGGGGAGAAGCTGTTCACCCGGATCCCGTACGGCGCGAGGTCCATCGCGGCGGCCCGGACGAAGTTGGCCAGCCCGCCCTTGTGGAAGGCGTAGGCGATGAACCCGGCCGCCCCCTGCCAGGCGTTCGACGACAGGATCGAGACGATCGACCCCTTGATCCCGCGCTCGATCATCGCGATCGCGGCGTGCTTGGTGAACAGGAAGTTCCCGGCCGCAGCCACGGTCACCGCGCGGTTGAACGAGGCGAGGTCCTCCTCCAGGATCCCGCGCGCGTGCAGGTCGGCCGCGTTGTTGATGACGATGTCGATCCGGCCCCAGGCGTCGAGCACCGTGCCGAGGTTCGCGAGCACGTCGTCCTCGGAGCTGACGTCGCCGGACAGCGCGAGCCCGGTCCCGCCGTTGCGCTCGATCCGCCGCACCGCCGCCTTGGCCGCCTCGAGGTTCAGGTCGTTGCACGCCACGCGCGCCCCGTACCGCGACAGCGCCAGGGCGATCCCGCTCCCGATGTTCGGTCCGGCCCCGGTGACCAGCGCCACCTTCCCGTCCAGCGATATGTCCACGGCGAAGTCCTCAACCCTTGGGGCTGGCCACAGCGTCGCATGCACCCGATGCGGTGGCGGCCATAAGCGTTCCTCCATGGTCAGGGCACACGATATATGACACTTTTGACGACGAGAAGCGCGTGATATGAAAACTGTTAGCTAGCCAAACCCAAGGCCGACCACAAGCCGGAGGGAACGGGACCCATGATGAAGACCCGGGCGGCGGTGCTTCGCAAGGGCGGCGAGCCATGGGAGCTCACCGAGCTGGACTTGGACGAGCCCAAGGCCGGCGAGGTCGTCATCCGGTTCGAGGCGGCGGGCCTGTGCCATTCCGACGAGCACATCCGCACCACCGGGACGGCGCGCCTCCCGCTGGTCGGCGGGCACGAGGGCGCTGGCGTGATCGTCAAGACCGGCCCGGCCGTCACCCGTGTCAGGGAGGGCGACCGGGTGGCGTGCTCGTACATCCCCGTCTGCGGCACCTGCCGGTACTGCTCCACCGGCCACCAGAACCTCTGCGACGCGGGCAAGAACGCGGCCGTCGGCTGCCTGGTCGACGGAACCTTCCGCTTCCACGACGGTGATCAGGACCTGGGCGGCATGTGCGTCCTCGGCACGTTCTCCCAGTACGCCGTCCTGTCCGAATGGTCGTGCGTGAAGATCGAGGACGACATCCCGTTCGAGCTGGCCGCCCTGGTCAGCTGCGGGGTGACCACGGGGTTCTGCTCGTCGATCTACGCCGCCGACGTGCGCCCGGGTGAGACCGTGGTGGTCTTCGGCACCGGCGGGGTGGGCATCAACGCCGTCCAGGGCGCCCGGTACGCCGGGGCCAAGAACGTCATCGCCGTCGACCCCGTTGAGTTCAAGCGCGAGCAGGCCATGGAGTTCGGCGCCACGCACGCCTTCGGCGACCCCGAGCAGGCTCACGAGCGCGTGGTTCAGCTGACGCGCGGCCAGCTCGCGGACAAGGTGATCTGCACCGTCGGCGAGATGAACAACGACGTGGTCAAGGCTGCCGTCAATATGACCGGGAAGGCCGGGACCGTCGTCATCACCGGCGTCGGCTACTACGACATGGTCCTGCCCGGCGGCATCCTGATCGGCTACCACCGGCGGATGCAGGGCGCCCTGTTCGGCGGGGCCAACCCGCTGTACGACATTCCGATGATCCTGGGCCTATGGCAGGCAGGTGACATCAAGCTGACCGAGCTGGTCACCAAGCGCTACACCCTGGACCAGGTCAACGAGGGCTATCAGGACATGATGGATGGCAAGAACATCCGTGGTGTCATCATCCACGAGCACTAGAAGGACCCGCTCCCCATGCCGTACCCGATCCTCGACCCCACCGGGACCGCCCAGGCCGCCCGCGGCAGCGCCGCCCACAGCAGGCCGGCCGCGCCCCGGGCCGTGCGCCGCGCCGACCTGCGCGGCGCCACCGTGGGCCTGCTAGTGAACACCAAGCAGAACGCCGCCCCGTTCCTCGACGAGGTAGGCAGGCTCCTCCAGGAGCGCTACGGCGCTACCGGGGTCCTGGCCCGCACCAAGGTCAACTTCGCCGCCCCGGCCCCGGAGGACCTGGTCAAGGAGATGACCGCCGAGTGCGACGTCATCATCACCGGCATCGGCGACTGCGGCTCGTGCAGCGCCTCGGCCGTCGCCGACGGCATCGCGTTCGAGTCCGCGGGGCTGCCCGCCGCCGCGATCTGCAGCGACGCGTTCCGCGTCACCGCTGACGCGATGGCCGAACTCCACGGCGCGCCTGGTTACCGGTACGCGACCACCCCGCACCCCGTCGCGGTCCTCACCCCGGACCAGGTCCGCGAGCGCGCCGCCCGGGTGCTCGACGACGTGGTCGCCCTGCTGACCGCATGACGGAAGCCCCGGACCCCGAGGCCGCCCAGGCCGCCATCGAGTACTGCTACGCCCAGGGCTGGTCCGACGGCCTGCCGCTGGTGCCCGCCTCGCAGCCGCTGGTCGAGGCATTCCTGGCCACCACGACCCGCGCCCCCGACGAGGTCATCGGCGAACTCGAGCAGGTGGGCCGGAACTGCACGGTGTACCTGGCCGCGGTCAACGCGGCGATGGCGGGCTGCCTGCCCGAGTACTTCCCCGTGGTGCTGGCCGCGTTCGACGCCCTGATGCGCGAGCGCGCCGCGCGCGGCGGCGGGTGGCAGTCCACCAGCGGGCCCGCCCCGATGATCGTGGTCAACGGCCCGGTTCGGCACGAGCTCGGCTTCAATACCGTGGGCGGCGCGTTCGGCCCCGGCTTCCGCCCGAACGCCACGGTGGCCCGCGCTATCGGCCTGATCGTGCGGAATGCGTTCGGCATCCGCCCGCACGTGCTCGAGCAGGCCACCCAGGGCCTGCCCGGCCGGTGGTCGATCTGCCTCGCGGAGAACGAGGAGGAGTCCCCGTGGCCGCCGTTCGCCGCCGACGGCGGGCAGCCCGAGGGGGTCAGCGCGGTATCCGCGACGCTTCTGCGCACCTGCGAGTTCGTGGACAACCGCCACACGCAGGATCCCGAGCAGGTCCTGTGGGACATCGCCGACACGATCTCCCGCACCGGCTCGCTGATCTTCCGCGACACCTCGGCCGGCGTGGTGTTCTGCCCCGAGCACGCGCAGATGCTCGCGGCCGCCGGCTACGCCAAGCCGGACGTCCAGGCCTGGCTGATGGAGCACTGCGGGCGCACCGGCGCCGACCTGCGCCGTGCCGGGAAGAACGGCCTGCGCGGCCCGGCCCGCTTCGCCGACCCTGACGAGTCCGCCGACGGCACGTTCACGCACATCCTGCCTTCCCTCACGCACGTCCCGCTCGTCGTCGCGGGCGCGCGCAACGCGGCGATCTCCATGGTGGTCCGGATCTTCGGCGAATGGTCAGGCACGGCGACCCCGGTCGGTGTTACCCCATGATTGATGCCGAACGAGCGGTGGTACTGCGCTCCACGCTGGCCGCTGACGGTTACGAACTTGAGGTGTCCGAGGCAGGCGAC
Source organism: uncultured Actinomycetes bacterium (assembly GCA_963795795.1). Taxonomy (GTDB): domain Bacteria; phylum Actinomycetota; class Actinomycetes; order Streptosporangiales; family Streptosporangiaceae; genus Palsa-504. The sequence continues at coordinate 19,609 of CAWCJS010000035.1, forward strand.
CGCGTCCGGGTCGCGATCGTCGCCACCGATCGGGCGTGCGCCGACTGCCTGGTCCCCAAGGACCTGATGCGCGCCATCCTGGCCCAGACGCTGAGCGTTCCCGCCGACGCGATCGACCTGACCTACCCCCGGGACCTATAACCTGCCACTGTCACCCCAGAAAGTGAGGCACGCATGTCCGGCCGCACCAGCCCCCCGTTCCGCGCCGACCACGTCGGCAGCCTGCTGCGCCCGCCCCGCCTGCTGCAGGCCAGGGACGATTTCGCCGCCGGGCGGATCACCGCAGGCGACCTGCGCGCCGTCGAGGACGACGAGATCTCGGGCGCGATCCGGATGCAGGAAGAGGTGGGTCTCCAGTCGGCCACCGACGGCGAGTTCCGCCGCGCCTCCTGGCATATGGACTTCATCTACGCTCTCGGCGGCGTCTCCAAGGCCCCCGGCCACCTGGCCGTGAAGTTCCATAACGCGGCGGGCGACATCGAGTTCACCCCCGCCTCGATCATGGTCGACGGGAGGCTCCGGATCGACGACACGATCTTCGCCGACGCCTTCACGTTCCTACGGGACCACGTCACCACGGCCGTGCCCAAGCTCACCATCCCCTCGCCGAACATGGTCCACTACCGCGGCGGCCCGGCCATGCTGGACCCGGCGGTCTACCCCGACATCGAGGAGTTCTGGGCCGACCTAGCCGCCGCCTACGCCGACGAAGTTCAGCGCCTGGCCGCCCTCGGCTGCACCTACCTCCAGTTCGACGACACCTCCCTGGCCTACCTCAACGACCCGGCCCAGCGCGCCGAGATCGCCGCCCGCGGCGAGGACGCCGAGCACCTGCACCATCGCTACATCAGCCAGATCAACGCCGCCGTCAAGGACCGGCCCGCGGGCATGGCCGTCACCACCCACATGTGCCGCGGCAACTTCCGCTCCTCCTGGGTGGCCTCCGGCGGCTACGACTTCGTCGCGGAAGCCTTGTTCTCCGAACTCAACGTGGACGGCTTCTTCCTGGAGTACGACGACGAGCGCTCCGGCGGCTTCGAACCCCTCCGCTTCGTCCCCAAGGGCAAGCAGGTCGTCCTCGGCCTAGTCACCACCAAGCGCCCCGAACTCGATCTCCCGATGACCTCAAGCGCCGCATCGACGAGGCCGCCAAGTACGTCCCCCTGGACCAGCTCTGCCTGTCCGGCCAGTGCGGCTTCTCCTCCACGGTAGAAGGCAACACCCTCAGTGCGCAGGAGCAGCTAGCCAAGCTCCGCCTGATCGTGGACACCGCCCGCGACATCTGGGGCGACTGACCCAGGAGCGCCGATCGCCGCCTCGGCTCCCATCCGTTTACCGGGGCGCGTGTGCCACAGGCCCCGCCTATTGGGGCCGGGGTGCCACGTGCCCCAATCCTGGTGATGCCCCCACCGGGGCGTGTGTGCCCCAGGCCCCGCCTATGGACACGTCCTTTTTTAACCTGAGTTTTCGGCGTGTTGCGTGACAGGATGTGCTGATGGGCGCGGACACGGATTTTATCGGGCGTATGGGGCCGGAGCTTGAGCTGCTGCTGCCGAGGCTGGATGAGCGGTCGCGGCGGCTGGTGCTGGGGGCGGTGGCGCGTGCGGCCGGGGACGGCGGGATCACCGCGGTCGCGAGGGCGGCCGGGGCGTCGTGGCAGACGGTGGCGGACGGCGCGGAGGAGCTGGCGTCCGGCGATGACGCCGGGCCCGGCCGGGTCCGGCGTCCGGGCGGCGGCCGCAAGAAGCTGGAGGAGCGTGATCCGCGGTTAATCCCGGCGCTGCGGGAGCTGCTGGGGGCATCGACCCGGGGGGATCCGATGTCGCTGATCACGTGGACGACGCTATCGGTGCGGGGCATCGCGGCGGAGCTGACCGCCGCCGGGCACCCGTGCGCCAAGAACGCGGTGCTGCGGATGCTGCACGCCGAGGGTTCAGCACCCAGGGGAACTCCCGGGCCATCGAGGGCAGGCGGCACCCGGACCGGGACGCCCAGTTCCGGTACATCGATGACCTGGCGAAGCGGTACCTGACGGCCGGGGAGCCGGTGATCAGCATCGACACCAAGAAGAAAGAGCTGGTCGGGCTGTATGCCCAAAAGGGCGCCGAATGGCGCCCGAAAGGGGACCCGCGGCGGGTCCGCGACCATGACTTCCCCGGCCCGGACGGCAAGGCGATCCCGTACGGGGTCTACGACATCGGGGATGATTCCGGGTTCGTGAACGTCGGCACCGATCACGACACCGCGCGGTTCGCCGCGGAATCGGTCCGCCGCTGGTGGCATGCCATCGGCCAGGGCCGTTACCCGCATGCGGCGCGGCTGCTGGTCACCTGCGACGCGGCAGCTCCAACGGGTACCGCGCCCGGGGGTGGAAGGCGGAGCTGGCGCGGCTCGCGGCCGGAACCGGGCTGGAGATCACCTGCTGCCACTTCCCGCCCGGCACCTCCAAGTGGAACAAGATAGAGCACCGGCTGTTCTGCCACATCACCCGCACCTGGCGGGGCCGCCCGCTGACCAGCTACGAGGTGGTGGTGAATACGATCGCCGCGACGGCCACCAGCACCGGGCTGACCGTCACCGCCGTCCTGGATGCCGGCCGCTACCCCACCGGGTCCGAGGTGACCGACGCGCAGATGAAAGACCTCGAAACCGGGCATCGCCCGCCACGGCTTCCACGGTGACTGGAACTACGCCATCCTCCCGGCCCCCCGCCCGGCCCCGGACCCTGGCCGCGCCCGCCCCCGCGCCGCAGCCGTCCCGCCCGGCCCCGGACCTGGCCGTCCTGGACCAGCCCGCCCTCACCGGCCTGCCACCCGGCGGCGCCGCCGCCCTGGCCGCCGCCCTGGCCATCCCGCACGCCGCCCGCCGCGCCGCCCGGCTGCACACCAACCGCCGCGGCCGCCCCCGCCAGCGCGCCGACACCCCCCGCAACGACCCCCGGCACAAGATGACCTTCCCCGGCTACGTCCTGGCCGCCATCCTCCACCAGCGGTTCGCCCTGCCCGCCCGCGCCATCGCCGCCCTGTTCGGCTGCGACCGCACCACCATCGGCCACGAGCTGCCCCGCATCGGCCAGCTCCTGGCCGCCACCGCCACCACCATCCCGCCCGGCCCCGTCACCCTGGCCACCTACCAGGACCTGCGCGACTACGCCGCCGCCGCCGGCATCACCCTGCCCGACCCGGCCCCGCACGCCCCCAGCACGCCACGCTAACAACCCCCGGCACACCGCAAACTCACCTTAAAAAAGGACGCGTCCTATCG
>CAWCJS010000036.1:0-16067 GCA_963795795.1 uncultured Actinomycetes bacterium
CTTTGTGTCGCACGACTATTAACCATTGCGTTAATCCGGTTTATCCCGGGTCGGCCTTGTGCGCCGCGACAACCGACCCCCGGAAAGCTTGTGGCGCTCGTCGTTGCTTTCCCGGCCCTGAACGCCCAGGATAGCCAGCATGGGGTCCCGTATGGTCAAGGACAGCCCGCGGCCAATTCTTTTCCCTCGCCTTGTGAACTCCCGCGCATTCGCAAACCGTAGCCGCGGCTGTTTCATTCCGCCGATCCCGGCTCTGCCTGGTGACCGCCGGGCCGCCCGTCCCCGGCGCACCCGCACGCGCGGCGTCCGCACGGCGTACCGGCTGCAACGGGCGCTGCGGCCCAACGCGGGCTGGCGGTGGCTCAGCGCCAGGATCGAGGCGTCGGGCCCGGCGCGCGCCCGGGGGTTCACCGCCGCGGAGCGGGTGGTCAAGGAGGACCTGTTCGGCTGCCGGATGTGCGGCCAGTGCGCCCTGCCCGTCACCGGCTACGTGTGCCCGATGGGCTGCCCGAAGGAACTGCGCAACGGGCCGTGCGGGGGGCAAGTGGGCCCGGACGGTTCCTGCGAGGTGTACCCGGCGCTGATGTGTGTGTCCGGGTCGACGCCTACGAGCGCGCCGCCAGCCAGGGCCGGGCCGCCGACCTGCGCCTGCTGCACCGCCCCGCCGACCACCGCCGCTGGGGCCAGCAGCACGTGGTCGACGATGGCAGGGCCGCGACGAGGGGCTGTGGACCAGCCAGGCCAGCGAGCCCGGCGGCTACCCGGGCAGCGGACGGGGCCAGCCTGCGCGAGCGCTTGGCGTCTGGGAGGGTTTGCCTTAGTCATCGTCGAGATCAGCCTCGTGCGGTCGGAGCCAGCATGACTCGATCACCAGGGCGGCCGCCCTGCTGCGGGGCTGGGTCGACGCCGTCAAACCACCACCGACAACCAGGGCTCGAACGTGTGGCTGGCCAGCTGGGCCGGGAGCCTGGCCGCGCTGGCCGCCGGGCTCGAGCCGGTCACGCAGATGACCTGCCGGGACCGCAACCGCATCGCGCTCCAGTCCGACCTGCTCGGAGCCGCCGCGCTCGGCATCCGCACGATCCTGGTCATGACGGGGGACCACCCGACGGCCGGTGATCACCCCGGCGCCAAGCCGGTGTTCGACCTGGACAGCATCCAGCTCCTGTGGACCCTGCGGACGATGCGCGACCAGGCCGTCCTGCTGTCCGGGCGCACGCGGACCCGGCGCCCGAGTGCTTCCTCGGCGCGGTCGAGAACCCGTTCGCCCCGCCCGTCGATTTCCGCGCCGAACGGCTCGGCAAGAAGATCGCGGCCGGCGCGTAGTTCGTGCAGAGGCAGTTCGTGTTCGACGTCCCGGCGTTCGGGCGGTGGATGGCGCAGGTCCGCGACCTCGGGCTGACCGAGCGGTGCGCCATCCTGGCCGGCGTTGGCGCGGTCAGGTCCCTGCGAGCCCTGGACTACATGCGCGACAAGGTGCCGGGGGTGCACGTGCCGGACGAGGTTGACCGCAGGCTGCGGGCAATCCCTTCAGACCGAACGGCGGCGGAAGGAGTCCTGGAGTCGCCGAGATCGTCAGCAGGTGCGGCGAGATCCCGGGCGTGGCGGGGGCGCACCTGCTGGTTGCAGGGAAGAGCAGGCGGTCCCCGGGATCCTGGATGGGGCCGGCCTTGGGGTGGGCCACGATGGACGTTGACCTCCGGCCGGTCAGGAAGCTGCGCGAGTCCGCCGCGGCGCGGGCGGCGATCGGCCCGATCATCCAGGCGGTGTGCGCCCGCCGCCGACCTGTCCCGCCTGCGGGTGGTCTGCGACTGGATCCAGTACCGGAGCAACTTCCGCGACGCCGTGGTCAGCAGGCCGATCGGGGGCACGGACGTCGAGCTCGCGGTCGACCTGCGCCGCTGCGGCGACATCGACCCGAAGACTCCCGACGACCTGGCCGGCCAGGTCAAGCGCGCGCTATCCGATCAGTCGGGACTGGCCCTGGAGCCCTGGGTGCCCGGGCGGGACAGCTGCATCTGGCGGTTCAACGCGCTGTACTGGCAGGCGCTGTCGGTCTGGGAGCAGGCCACCGGCCGCGAGTACGAGCAGTCCCTGCCCGGCGGAGAGAGCGACGCGCGGAACACCGAGGCGGCCAGCGAGCTCGACCTGGAGCTCTTCCGGCTCTGGGACGACCTTGCTGCCCGCCGCGCGCTGCCCGACGAGCTGTACGTGCTCGAGCTCGGCGTCGGGAACGGGAACCAGGCCCGTACCTGGCTGGACGAGTTCGTCCGGCTCGACCAGAGGCACGGGCGCGATGATTACCCAGGCCGCGTTACCAGATGGGGGGCTACTCGGCCCACGTGCTCGAGCGGGCGCACCAGGCCGTCGCCCACCACGGCGAGAAGGTCAGCGCGCTAGTCGTCGAGGCGACCCGCCCGGCGGTCACGCTCGGTTTCCTGACCGGCAAGACCTTCCTGGTCTACATCTCCAACGTGTACGACAACCTGCCCACCGACGAGGTGGCCTCCATCCACGGGCGCACCTACCAGGTCGAGACGCAGGCCTTCCTGGGTGACGACGACGCCAGCGTGATCGCGGACCGGTTCGGGACCAGTCCGGACGGGCTGGTCCCGCTCATCGACCGGCTGCTGCGGATCGGGCCCGAGCTGCTGAGCGAATCCGCCCCCGCGCAGTTCGCCGACCCCGGCCAGGCGGTCTCGTTCTGGCAGGCGGTGTGGGACGCGCTCCGGCTGCGGGAACGGTACACCCCGCTGGAGGGCCTGGACCGCTACCAGGTCACCCCCGCGCTGACCGGCGAGATCCTGCGGCCGCTGCTCGAGTCCGAAGGCGACGTCCGCATGCACGTCAGCAACGGCGCGCTGGCCAGCTTCACCGGGACACTGCCGTTGCTGCACCCGTACGGCCGCGTGCAGTGCCACGACCTGTTCCTGACCAGCCGGCCGCAGTACCGCACCGGGTTCTACGGCCCGGGCAAGTACGACGGGTCGGTGGTCAACTGGGTGAACGGGCCGCTGCTGCAGCTGGTCGCGAGCCGCCGGGGGTTCGGCGTCGAGTTCGCGCCGTTCCGCCAGCGGCCCGGCTCGAACATCACCACGCTCACCGCGCAGGCCAGGGACTGATCATGGTCCTGCTGCCGACCACCGTGGTGGGCTCGTACTCGGTGCCGGAATGGCTGGAGCGGCTGAAGACCGAGTACTACCAGCGCCGGATCAGCGCGCAGCACCTCGCCGAGATCCACGAGGTGGCCATCAAGGCGGCGGTCAAGGACCAGGAACTGGCCGGCATCGACATCGTCTCGGACGGTGAGCTGCGCCGGGACAACGACGTGGACTACTTCCTCGCCCGCATTCCTGGCGTGCATATCCCGCAGCGGGGCAAGACCGACTACTTCGACTACTACGACGCCGAGGTCACCAGGCCGCTGCCCGAGGTGCCTGAGGGCCTCGGCCTGGCCGACGACTTCCTGTTCACCCGCCAGCTCACTGGCCGGCCGGTCAAGTTCTCCTTCACCGGCCCGTTCTCGCTGTCCCGCCGGATCCGCGACGACGCGTACCCCGACCCCGGCGGCCTGGTGCGCGCGCTGGCCCGCAGGCTGAACGCCGAGGCCCGCGAGCTCGCCGCGGCCGGCGCTGACCTGCTGCAGATCGACGAGCCGTTCCTGGCCGGGTACCCGGAGCACGTGGAGCTCGCGGTGGAGGCGGTCAACATCGTCACCGACGGCGTGCCCGCGACCTGGGCACTGCACGTGTGCTACGGGAACAGGTACGCGCGCCCCTCCTGGGAGGGGCACTACGACTTCCTGTTCCCCGCCGTCAAGGCGGCGCGGGTGGACCAGATCGTCCTGGAATTCGCCCGCAAGGGCCTGGACGACCTGCGGCTGATCCGGAAGTACGAGTGGGAGAGGTGGCTCGGCTTCGGGGTGATCGACGTCAAGACCTCGCAGGTCGAGTCGGCCGAGCTGGTCGCGTCCCGGATCAGGCGCGCGCTGGAGTACGTGCCGGCGGACCGGCTCATGATCAACCCGGATTGCGGGCTGCGGCACCTGGCGCCCGACGTGGCCAGGCAGAAGCTGCGCGCCATGGTGGCCGGGACCGCCGCGGTCCGGGCCGAACTGGAGGGAGGCGACAAGGCATGAGCGGCGCCGAGGAGGGGTTCCTGTTCACCTCGGAATCGGTGACGGAAGGCCACCCGGATAAGGTGGCCGACCAGATCTCCGACGCGATCGTGGACGCCGCGCTGGCCCAGGACCCTTCCTCGCGGGTGGCGGTGGAGACCCTCCTGACCACGGGCCTGGTCGTGCTGGCCGGCGAGATCACCACGGCCGCCGTCCTCGACTTCGCGGCGATCGCCCGCCAGGTGATCTGCGAGATCGGGTACGACACCGGCGACTTCGGGTTCGACGGCAACGCGGTCGGCGTGATCACGGCGCTGGACAAGCAGTCGCCCGACATCGCGCGCGGGGTGGCGGAGTCGCACGACGCGCGCCGCCTGGGGAGCACCGATCCGTTCGATTCGGTCGGCGCGGGCGACCAGGGCATGATGTTCGGCTACGCGAGCAACGAAACGCCTGAGCTGATGCCGATGCCGATCGTGCTGGCGCACAAGCTCGCGCGCCGGCTCGCGCAGGTCCGCCGGGACGGGCTGCTCCCGTACCTGCGGCCGGACGGCAAGACGCAGGTCACGGTGCGCTACGACGCGGCTGGCCGACCGGTGCGGGTGGAGAAGGTGCTCATCTCCACCCAGCACGAGGACGGGGTGGAGGCCAAGCTCTCCGACGCCCTGTGGGAACAGGTGGTGACGCAGGCGCTGCCACCGGACCTGTACGACCCCGCCGCGCTGCGCGCGGAGTTCTACGTCAACCCGACCGGGCGGTTCGTGATCGGCGGGCCGGTGGGCGACACCGGGCTGACCGGGCGCAAGATCATCGTCGACACCTACGGCGGGTTCGCCAGGCACGGCGGCGGCGCCTTCTCCGGCAAGGACCCGACCAAGGTGGACCGGTCGGCCTCCTACGCGGCCCGGCACGTGGCCAAGAACATCGTGGCGGCCGGGCTGGCCGACCGGGTCGAGGTCCAGGTGGCCTACGCGATCGGGGTGGCCAGGCCGCTGTCGCTGCTCGTCGAGACGTTCGGCACGGAAAAGATGGGACGCAGTGCCCTTGTTGGCCTGGTGCGCGACCATTTCGACCTGCGCCCCGCCGCCCTGGTCCAGAACCTGGACCTACGCCGCCCCGTGTACCGAAGGACCGCCGCCTACGGGCACTTCGGGCGCGACGAGCCCGGATTTACCTGGGAGTACACGGACCGGGCCGCCATTCTCCGCGACGCGGCCGGGCTCGGCTAGCCCGGCGCCGACCCGCGCTAGCCGCTTGTGGTCCGGCTCAGGAAGCGGCCGGGCTGATTTGGGGATCGCGTCATTGTTCCGCTGCGCCTTTCATGGAAATCTCCGCCTAAGCGCGAAATGAGCGGGAATTTTGGCTGCCTAAGTAAGGGGCCCGAGTGCTGGCCGCAGTGACCAGATCACCTGGCGACATGGTGATCGAGGATGTTCCCGATTCGGGACCTGCCCGTGCCGGGAACGTTATCGTGCGGCCGGAGGCGGTCGGTATCTGCGGCTCGGACTTCCACCTGTTTTCCGGTGACGTGGGCGCGCTTTCCGGCCTGCGCGACTTCTATCCGCGGATCCAGGGCCACGAGGTGTCCGCGGTGGTCGAAGATCCCGGTGACAGCCACACCGTCACAAAAGGCGAGCGGGTCGCGATCTGGCCGCTGCTCCCGTGCGGGGCCTGCTACCCCTGCCGGATCGGGCGCCCCAACGTGTGCGTGTCATTCCGGCTGGTCGGGGTGCACCTCGACGGGGGCCTGGCCGAACGGCTCGAGGTGCCCGCGTCGGCGGTCTTCCCCACGGGCGACCTGGACCCCGACGGCACGACGTTCGTCGAGCCGGCCTCGGTGGTCGTGCACGCCCTGGCGCGCGGGCGGGTGCAGGCGGGGGAGCAGGTCGTGGTGTTCGGCGCCGGGCCGATCGGCCTGGCCACGGTGCTCGCCGCGGCGGACGCGGGCGCGCGGGTGCTGTCGGTCGATCCCGTGGCCGGCCGCAGGGACCTGGCCAAGCGGCTCGGCGCCGAGCGCGTGGCCTGGGCCACGCCCGGCGAACTCCTGGCGGCCGCCCGGGACTGGACCGCCGGCGAGGGCCCGGTCCTGGTGGTCGAGACCAGCGGCGAGCCCGGCGTCCTGCCGCAGGCCATCGAGATGGTCGGTGCGGCGGGCCGGGTGGTGGTCATCGGCATGTCCTCGGGCACCGCGGCGGTCCGGCCCGGCGCCTTCCCGGAGAAGGAAATTGACGTTATCGGCTCCAGCTGCGCGACCGCCGAGGATTTCCGCAATGCGGTGCGGCTGGTATCGGCCCATAGCGCATCGCTCACCGCGCTCTTCTCGCATCATTTCCCGCTCGAGCGCGCAGCGGAGGCATTCGAATTCGCGATGAGGCGGCCACAGGACGCGATCAAGATCGTAGTGACCGTCAATTAATGCACCGGAAATCACTGCCCTGAGGGGGAGAGATGAGCAGAGGAATAATCGCGCCGTCGGCGCGCACGATGATCGTCCTCGCCGCGGCCGCCCTAGCCGTCGGCGCCGCCGGATGTAGCAGCAGCAGTAGCAGCAGCAGTTCGAGCAGTTCCAGCGGCCCGAGCGCCTCGACGCCCCCGCCGAGCGCCTCGAGCGCGCCGGCTACGGCGGTGAGCACGTCGTCGTGCGGCACCAACCCCGGTGTCGCGGCGACGGGCACGCCGATCGCGCTGGGCGCCATCGCCACCAACCAGCCGGGCACCTCGTTCACCGACATCCCGAACATGGCGGCCGCGTACTTCGCCTGCGTGAACGCCAACGGCGGCATCAACGGCCACCCGGTCAAGCTCTACATCGAGACCGAGCAGACCAACCCGGCCCAGATCGCGGCCGACGCCAAGCAGCTGGTAGACACCGATCACGTGGTCGGCATCGTCGGCAACACCTCCATCATCGAGTGCTCGGTGGACAGCAGCTACTGGCAGAAGCTCGGGTTCTACATCATCGACTCCGGGATCGCGCCCGAGTGCTACGGGACGCCGAACAGCGCCGCGGTCAACATGGGGCCGCGGTACAGCTCCGACGGAGCCGTGCAGTACGCGCTCGCACAGCACGTCTCCAAGATCGTCTTCGACCAGTCGAACGTGCCGGGCACCGGGTACATCGCCGCAGGCCCGTCGGCGCTGGCCGCCGCCGCGGGCGTGCCGATCGTCCAGCTGACCGAGAACGTGCCGATCTCCGACGCCGACTCGGTGGCGATCAAGGAAGTCGACGACGCCGGGCCGAACGGCGCGGTGGTGCTCAACTTCACCCCGCCCGAGGCGCTGATCATCCTGCAGGCGGCGCAGAAGCTCGGCCTGGAGGACCACGTCAAGCTGTGGGGCTGCTCGACGCCGTGCAACACGGACTTCCTGGCCACCTCGCTGGGACCCAAGTGGAACAACAAGCTCTTCGTCAACGCGGAGCTGCTCCCGCCCGACGTCACGAACACGCCGACGATGAACCTGTACCAGGCGATCCTCAAGCAGTACGGCTCGGCGGTTTCCGGCGGCATCGGGAGCTTCAGCCAGATGGGCTTCACCGAGGCCGAGATCGCGGTGCACGCGCTGGAGTCGGTCACCGGCGCCTACACGGTGGCGAGCGTGAACGCCGCGTTCAAGGCGGTGTCCAACTTCAGCACCGGGATGCTGTGCCAGCTGTGGAGCTACGGTAGCTCCCCGACGCACATCCCGAACAACGAGGACTCCACGGTCACGCCGGACAACGGCAAGATGGTGACGGCTCAGGGCTGCACGCTGATCTCGGCGGTCGACCCGCAGATCGCGGCGTACCGCAGCGCGGCCGGCACGGCGGCGCTGGAACCGGCGTCGTAGGGTCGGTTCGTGCCGTCCTGGTCGGACTTCGAGCCGTTTATCGTCAGCGGCCTGGCCCTGGGCGGGGTGTATGCCCTGTCCGGGGTCGGGCTGGTCGTGCTGTACCGCGCCACGGGCGTGCTCTACCTGGCGTTCGGCGCGGTCGGTGCGATGGGCGCACTGATCGCGTGGTCCCTGATGCAGGCCGGGGCGCCGGGCTGGCTCAGCTGGCTGGTCTGCGTGGCCTTCGCCGCGGCCGTCACCCTCGGGTACGGGGTCGTGTTCGGCCCGGCGCTGGCCGCGCGGGGGCCGCTGATCAAGGCGGTGGCCACCATCGGGCTGACCCTGATCCTGTACGGCGCGATGGACCTGCTCTGGACGACCAGCGGCGGGGAGGCCCGCTCGATCACCCTGCCGACCGACAACGGCGGTTTCTCCATCGGGCAGATCCAGGTGAACTGGACGCAGGTGATCGCGCTAGCGGCCGGCGTGGTGATCACGGCGGCGACGGGGGCGTTCCTGCGGTATAGCAAGCTCGGCACGGCGATGCGGGCGATGGCCAACGACCGCGAGATCACCGCGACGCTCGGCGTCCCGGTCCGCCGGGTGGAGGCGGCCGCCTGGCTGGGGTGCGGGGTGCTGGCCGGCGTGGCCGGGCTGCTCCTGGCCGACCTTGTGGCGCTCGACGCGACGACCCTCACCTTCCTGGTCATCTCGTCGCTGGCCGCGGTGCTGATCGCCCGGCTGCGCTCGATCGCGCTCGCATTCGGGGCGGCGATCGTCGTCGGCCTCCTGCACGACCTGCTGACCCCGATTACCTCGCTGACCAACTACCGCGACATGACCCCGTTCGTGATCGCCGCCGTCGGCCTGCTGGTGCTGTCGCGGCATCAGGTCCTGGCGCAGTCCCGCGAGGAGGCCTAGGGTGCGCGCGAGCAGGACGCAGCTGATCCGCTGGTGCGTCGTCGCGGCCCTGGTCCTGTTCGTGCTGTTCGGGTTCCCCGCGTTCCTGAGCCTGTACTACGTCGACGCGATGACCCAGGTCGCCATCTACTCGATGGTCGCGCTCGCGCTGGGGATCCTGGTCGGCCGGGTCGGCCTGGTCTCCCTCGGCCAGGTGGCCGTGCTCGCCATCGGCGCCTGGGTGGCCGCCCGGCTGCTGTTCGCCACCACGCAGCCGTACCCGCTGGTCCTGCTCGAGGCGGGCCTGATCACGATGGTGGCGGGCACGCTGATCGGGCTGCCCGCGCTCCGGCTGCGCGGCCTGTACCTGGCGCTGATCACGCTGATGCTGGCGGGCGCGATCACGGTGGTGCTCGCGACGGTGAACTTCCCCAACGGCGGCCACGGCTTCCTCGGCTATAACGGCGGCCTGATCCACATCCCGCCGATCCGCCGGCCCAGCGTCGCGGCGGGCGACCCCGCCTACTTCCGCTACTCGGTGATCGTCGCGGTGCTGATGTTCCTGCTGGTGCTGGCGCACATCCGGACCCGGCCCGGGCGGGCCTGGGCGGCGATCAGGCAGAGCGAGCCCGCGGCGCTGGCCGCCGGGATCAACACCTGGCTGTACAAGCTGTGGGCGTTCGCGCTGGCCTCGTTCATCACCGGCGTGGCCGGCGGCGTCCTCGCCGGCGCGGTCCACTACCTGTACTCGATCGGCTTCCCGACCCAGGACTCGATCACGCTGCTGGCCGTGGTGCTGATGGGCGGCGCCTACAGCCTGTGGGGCGCGGTGGTGGCGGCGCTCCTCTACCAGTTTCTCCCGGCCCTGCTCAACAACTGGGGCGTCTCCGCCGACTGGCTGATCATCTTGTTCGGGCTCGGCGTCGTGCAGGTGCTCACCACCGCGCCGGCCGGGCTGGCCGATCAGGTGCCTAGGGACCTGGCCCGCCTCGGCCGCCTCCTCATGCGACTGCGGCCGTCCGGGGGTGGCGCGGGATGATCGAGGTAACCGGGCTGACCGTCCGCTACGGCGGCGTCACCTCGCTCGACGACCTCAGCCTGACCTTCGAGCAAGGCACCTGCGGGCTGATCGGGCCGAACGGCGCGGGCAAGACCACGTTCTTCAACGTGCTGAGCGGCTTCGTCCGGCCCGCCGGGGGAACCGTCCGCGCTTTCGGGGTAGACCTGCTGTCGATGGCGCACTTCCGCCGCGCCCGCTGGGGGGTGCGCCGGACGTTCCAGACCGAGCAGGCGATCGAGGAACTGTCGGTGTTCGACAACGTCGCGATGGTGCACGAGCACTCCAGGGCGGGCGCCGGCGCGCGCCGCCGCGACGTGCTCGACGCGATCTCGTTCACCGGCCTCGACGCCGGGCCTGACACGAAGGTGCGCACCCTCGGCATGGGCCAGCGCCGCCTGGTCGAGGTCGCGCGCGCGGTCGTCGGCCGGCCCCGGCTGGTGCTGCTCGACGAGCCCGCCGCCGGGCTGCCCGACGAGGAGACCCGTCATCTGGGCGATGTGATCCAGCGCATCCCGGAGCACACCGGGGCGCTGGCGATCCTGGTCGACCACGACATGAGCCTGGTCTCGGCCTGCTGCCAGACCACCGCCGTGCTGGACTTCGGCAAGCTGATCGCCTCGGGCCCGACCGCCGCGGTGCTCCGCGACGACGACGTGATCCGCGCCTACCTGGGGGTGGCATGAGCGCCCTGCTCCTGCGCGACCTCACCGTCGAGCGCGGCGGGCGCCCCGTGGTCAGGGACGTTTCCCTCGAGATACCGGCCGGGCAGGTGACCGCCCTGCTCGGCCCGAACGGCGCAGGCAAGTCCACCCTGGTCCTCGCCGTCGGCGGTGTCCTGCGTCCCAAGAAGGGCTCCGTGCTCCTCGACGAGATCGACGACCTCACCGGCCGCCGCCCCGAGCGGATCAGGCAGGCGGGCGTCGCGATCGTCCCCGAGGGCCGTCGGCTGCTCCCCGACCTGACCGTCGAGGACAACCTGCGCGTGGCCAGCTACGCCCTGTCCCGTGAGCAGGCGCAGACGGGCCGCGCCCGGGTCCTCGAGCTGTTCCCCCAGCTCAACCAGCGCCTGTCCGCGCTGGCCCGGACCCTGTCCGGCGGCGAGCAGCAGATGGTCGTCCTGGCCCAGGCGCTGATCTCGCAGCCGGCCTACCTGCTCATCGACGAGCTGTCCCTGGGCCTGGCGCCGGTCGTGGTCAGCCGCCTGATCCCGGTGATCGCGGCGGTCGCCGAGTCGGGCACCGGGGTCCTGCTGATCGAGCAGTTCGCAACCGTGGCGCTGGGCCTGGCCAACCACGCGCACATCATGGAAGGCGGCCGGATCCGATTCTCCGGCCCGGCCAGCGAGCTGCGCGCGAACCCGGACCTGCTCAGGTCCGCGTACCTCCTCCGCGGCAGCACCGCCACGCCCCTGCCAGCCCAGCCGGACGCCACCCCGGCCGCCCCCCATAACCCCTTATTTCTTTTGCCCGAACGAGCGGTGGTACCACCCCCGGGCGCGAAAAAGCCCCGGAAGCAACGCGCCGCCGCCGCTGTCGGCAAGTCGACAGGAACCCTGTCGGGCCGGTGACTGACCGTCCGCAGCCTGATCCAGCACTCTTACCCACATGACAGTCAACCAGCTAGCCGAACTGACGCCCCCGGCCCGGCCCGGCACCGCCCGGCCGGTCCTCCTGGCCCCTGTGGCGGAAAGCCCGGCGCTCATCCGGCCAGCGACGCCCGCCGACGTGCGGGTGCTGGCCGCCGTCTTGGCGCGGGCCTTCTATGACGACCCGCCGCTGGTCTGGCTGCTGCCTGATCCGGCGACGCGGCTTGGTCGCATCACCCGCATGTTCGAGACCGTCATCGGGATCGAGTCGCTGCGGTACGGCGGCGTGGACGTGGCCTGTGGCGGTGGGAAGATCCTCGGCGGTGCGATCTGGCTGCCGCCGGGCCACCGGCGGGCAGGCTTCCGCGAGCAGGTCCAGGCGGTGCCGCATCATGTCCGGGCCCTGGCCGGGGGATTGGGCCGGGCCGCCCGGTACGGGCGCGCCCTGGAGGTCGCCCACCCGAAAGAACCGCACTGGTACCTGAAGGCGATCGGCATCGATCCCGCCTGGCAGGGCCTCGGGCTAGCCAGCCTGCTGCTGCGATCGCGGCTGAACCGCTGCGACCGGGACGGGCAGCCTGCCTATCTGGAGGCGTGCCAGCCGGACGGCGTTTCCATGTACGAGCACTTCGGCTTCCGGAGCATCGGTAACCTCGGCATGCCCGAAGGCGCGCCGCTCATGGCGGCCATGTGGCGCGCGCCAGCCACCTAGCCAACGAAAAGCCCCGCGCGGGGTCGCCATCCCGCGCGGGGCCATCGGGGCCCTAAGGCCGGTTTAGAACTGGAAGAACTGGAAGGGGAACGGCACCGGGCACCCGTTCCCGAATTCGAAGAATCCGAACCACGGGAAGAAGTCCGGGCACGCTCGGTGCACCGGTTGGGCTAGGTGCCAGGTACCGCTGGAGCCGTCCGACCCGCTGTCGGACCAGGTCCCGGAGACCCAGCCCCAGTGGCTGATGTGTCCGACGTAGGTCCGGGTGCCCTGGGTCTCGCCGACGTAGGTGTATCGGAACGAGAACCTCACGTAGTTCTTGAACACGAATCCGCGGATCGGCCCGGTCTGGGGGCCGTTCGGGATGTTCGTGTCGGTCAGCGAGCCGTACAGGCAACTGCCGCGCTGGAAGAAGTCGACCGCGTACGTGTACGGCGTGTTGTTGAACGTCACGTCGACGGTGTTGCCCCCCCTCAAGTCAAATCGCTCGAGGTTGAACGGGCTGCAGAACTGGAAGATCGGGTCCGAGCTGGTGTGTGGTGTGTTGGCGGTGGTGACGGCTGCGTTAGCCGGCCCTGCCCCAACGAGCATCATGGCCGCGATCGCCGGTCCGGCGAAAGCGGCCATGATCGCTGCTCTGGTTCGGAATCTCATAGAGTTCCCCTCTGGTAAAGCCACCGCTGCGGTACCAGTGCTTCGTGACCCCTGCCGTCACGCACATCAGCGGCAGCCGTGTTTCTACTTAGCAGACGGTGTGCTCCACCTGAAGGTTGCCTGTATGTCGCGAAATTGGCAGAAACGGACAGGAAGGACGGGAATAGACAGGAAACAGCCAACCGCGAAGGTGCTCGCGCGGACGGCGCCCCTCGCGCCGCGCGCAAGCAACAGGCCAGCGCCAACGGCGTTGGCTGTTGCTCAGGTGGTCGTGCTTAGAAGAGGAAGCAGGCTCGGTTCGGGTCCCACCAGAAGAACCTGTGGCAGGCCCGGTGGGCATCCCTCGTCAGATGCCAGGTGCCGGTGGCGTTCTCCGAGCCCGTCTCGGACCACGTCCCGAACACGTCGCCGTGCCGGTCAATGGTCCCGGTGAACGTCCTCTTGCCCTGAGTAGAGCCGAGGGGTACCTGAACGAGAAGGTGACGTGGTTGCCGAACACGGTCCCGTGGATCGGTCCCGAGGTCGGGAAGAAGGGATCGGTCAGCGTCCCGCCGAGGCAGCCGCCCCGCTGGGTGAAGTCCACCGGGTAGCTGAAGGTCATGGAACTGCCGTTGAGGGTGGCCACGACGGTGTTGTCGCCGCTGAGGTTCCACTGCTGCCGCTGGAAGAAGAACTGGTTCTGGTGCTGGAAGAACGGGTTGCAGAACCCGAAGATCGGGTCTGAGGTGGAGTGCGGTGTGTTGGCGGTGGTCACGGCTGCGTTAGCCGGCCCTGCTCCCGTCATGATCAAGGCCGCGATCGCCGGTCCGGCGAAGGCGGTCATGATCGCCGCTTTGGTAACGAATCGCATAGAGTTCCCCTCTGGTAAAAGCCGCCGTTGCCGTACTGGTTACGTGTGACCCCTGCGGTCACGTACCTCAGCGGCTAGCCCTGCGTTCACTAGTGAGACGGGTCAATAGGTCAGAAGGTTGTCCGAATGATAAAAAACTGGCAGGAAGTGACAGAAAAGACAGGAAAGGACAGGAAACGGTCAACTGGGGAATATGCTTGCGGATTGGTACTCGGGTATCCCGCCCACGACGGTGGCCAGGACCCCGATGTCCGCGATCCGCTCGGGTTCCGCCTCGAGCGGGTTCTCCTCGAGGACCACGAAGTCCGCGTGCTTACCCGGTTCGAGCGAGCCGGTCTCTTGCTCGCGGTGCGCGGCGAAGGCGGCCTGCGTGGTGTACAGGGCCAGCGCGTCCCTGGCCGGCAGGCGCTCGCCGGGACCCAGCACCCGGCCGCTGCCGGTGCGGCGCAGCATGGCGTCGCGCAGGCCGAGCCGCGGGTCGGCGGTGATGACCGGGGCGTCGGAGGAGCCCGCGACGGTCAGGCCCGCCCGCTGCCAAGAGGCGAACGCGTAGAGCTCGTCGCTCCGGTCGCCGAACGCCTCGGCGAACCCGTCTCCCAGCGTCGACATGAACCCGGGCTGGCTGACGATGATGATGCCCAGGTCCGCGGCCCGGGCGGCCAGCGGCGCGTACATCGCGCCGCCGTGCTCGATGCGGTGCCTGAGCGGGTTGCCGGCGCCGCCGCCAGGACCGCGGCGTAGGCGTCCAGGACGATCTCGATGGCCCGGTCGCCCTGGGCGTGGATGCAGACCTGCAGGCCGCGGGTGTCGAAGTCACGGACCATCTCGGTCAGCTCGCCGGGGGAGAAGTACAGGATCCCCGAGCCGTACGGCGCGACGGGGTAGGTGCCGAAGATCGCCGCGGTGCGACTGCTCATCCCGCCGTCGGCCCAGATCTTACGGCCCCGGTCGCCAGCCGGTCCGAATGCCGCCCGACCGGGACCCGGTCCGCGTGGTCGTGCACGACCAGCCCGCGGATCCGCAGGCGAGCAGGCGGCCTCGTCGGCCTCGGCGTACGCGGCGAACGTGTCGCTGCGCATGTCCGCGTCGCACGCCCCGGTTACCCCGAACGCGGCGAGCCGCTGGCCGGCGGCCGAGATCAGGCCGGCCCGCGGCGGCGCCCATCCGGGCGATGTCCTCCCGCAGGTTCCGCTCGAACAGCGCGAACATCGGCCGCTCGAACACCACGCCGTCGAGCCGCCCCTCGGCGTCCCGGCCGAAGGCGCCGTCCGGCGGATCGGGCTGCCCGTCAGCGAACCCGGTCTCGCTCAGCGCGGCCGTGTTCAGCACCAGCAGGCCGCGTGCAGGGAGGTGTGGTAGACCACACCGCCAGGCCGGGCACCGCCTCGTCCAGATCCGCCCGGGTCGAGGTCCCGACCCTCCCCGCAGCTTGTACTCCACGTACCCCGGCCCCGGTCACCCAAGAGCCCTCCGGGGTCCGGCCGGCGACCTCGCGCAGCCGCGCCTGGATCGCCGGGATGTCCGGCGCGGACGGCTGGCTGCAGTCCGCCGCCGTCGCCAGGTAGCCGACGTCGGCGACGTGGCAGTGCGCGTCGATCAGCCCGGGGACGACGGTGGGCCCGTCCAGCCGCACCACGGCCGCGCCCGGCGCGGCCGACGACCAGGACCGCCCCGGTCATCCCGACCGCGGCGATCCGCCCGTCCCTGACCAGCAGGGCCTCCGCCGTTCCGGCGGGGGCCGCCATCGTGACAACGACCGCATCCTCAACGATCAGGTCCATCGCTCACCTCGCTCAGCAATCTGGAGAAGATGTCCACGCCCAGCCGCAGCGTTGCGCCCTGCCCCCAGGATCTCCCCGGCGATCCCCGGGTGCGCCGAGGCCCAGGCCGCCGCGCTCGCGCGGGTACCGAAGAAGTTCATGTACCCGCAGCACACGTCGGCGGCCGCCGGGACAGTCGGCGCGCCCGGGGGGCCCGGCGCGCTCTGCACGACCGGCGCGCCCGGCGCGCCCCGGGACCGGGCCGCAGGCCTGCGCCGAGATCTGCCGCCCGTTGAAGACGACCGCGCTCGCCGGCTGCCACGCAGCGGTCTTCCCATCGGCCCGGACGGTCACGGTGACCGCCTCGCCGGTGCGCGGGTCCGCAGAGGTGATCGTTACCCCGGTCCCGAGCATCGCCGCGATCCCCAACGCGTCGATCGCGCACATCGCGTAGACCCGCGGCCCGCCGTCGATGTCCACCAGGTGCGGGGTCGGCATCCCCGAGAACGGGTACGCGGCCCGGATCTGCCCGTCGGGACCCAGCTGCAGGTAATCGCCGGCGTGCAGGGCGTCCGAGGACCGCGCCCGCCGTGGTGCCGTACCGGGCGGCCGTCTCGGC
>CAWCJS010000037.1:0-11648 GCA_963795795.1 uncultured Actinomycetes bacterium
AGAGGCGGTAAGTCCGTCACCGGCTCAGCCCGGGGACTGACCGGGCCACAAGGGAACACGAGGTCACCCGGGCGTCCGGCTTCCAGAGGAGAGACACGCAGCGGGGCGGGCAAGTTACGTATTCTCCCCGATGTGGCCGCGTGCACGCGAGCCGCATGATGCCGTTATCGCCCACGCCGCAAGAGGGGCCCCCATGAAAACTGAGGGTGTACTGGTGCGTCCGCTGACCGAGGACGACCTTGATGAAGCTGACCGGATCTTCCGGGTGGCCTTCGGGACCTTCCTGGGGGCCCAGGAACCGGAGCGATTCACCGGGGACGCCGACTTCGTGCGCACGCGCTGGACAGCCGATCCGACGGCCGTGCTGGCCGCCGAACTGGACGGCCGCCTGGTCGGGTCGAACTTCGCCACCAACTGGGGCAGCGTCGGGTTCTTCGGCCCGCTGACCGTCGCGCCCGACTACTGGGACCGGGCCATCGGCCAGCGTCTACTCGACGCCACGATGGAGATCTTCGCGAAGTGGAACACCCGTCACACCGGCCTGTTCACGTTCGCCCACAGCACCAAGCATGTCGGCCTGTACCAGAAGTACGGGTTCTGGCCGCGGTTCCTCACCGCGATCATGTCCGCACCCGTCCAGCCCGATCCCGCGCAGCCCGGAACGACCAGCCTGTCGGACGTTCCCGATCGGGACCTGCCCGGCGTCCTGCGGGCCATCGGCGAGCTCACCGACGCGGTCTACCCCGGGCTCGACGTCAGCCGGGAGGTGGACGCGGTGCTGACCCAGAAGCTCGGCGACACCGTGCTGATCGACGACGCCGCGGGGCTGCAGGCGGTGGCGGTCTGCCACGTCGGCGCCGGAAGCGAAGCAGGCAGCGGCGTGTGCTACGTCAAGTTCGGGGCGGTGCGACCGGGCCTCCAGGCGGCCCGGGGGTTCGAGCGGCTGCTGGACGCGTGCGGCAAGCTGGCGGCCGACCGCGGCGCTTCGGTCCTGCTGGCCGGGGTTAACGCCGGCTGCGACCGAGCCTGGACGGCCATGACCGCGCACGGATTCCGCCCGGTAATGCAGGGCGTGGCGATGCACCGGCCGGACGAGGCCGGTTACCACACGAGCGATTCCTACGTCATCGATGACTGGCGATGAGTCATCCCGCCGACGGTTAGGCCGGAGACGGGTTAGGGCGGCCGACTCAGGGGGTGACCTGCTCGCCGTCCGGGTGCACCGGGCAGCAGGACGCGACGGGGCACGTGCGGCAGCCGGGATTCACCCGCGCCCGGAACACGGGGCCGGCCATCCCGGCCGCGACGGTCTCCACCAGGTCCTTGGCCCAGGCGGGATCCGTGTCGTCGGCCAGGGCCTCCTGCCGCTGCACCTTGGCCCGCATGGTCACGCCCGCCGCTTTGCCGACCTGGACCAGCTCCGCCCCGCCCGGCTCGGCGAGGCCGAGCTGCTCGAACGCGCCGAGCAGGATGGCGAGCTGGTACACGCCCAGCTGCGGATGGCGGGCGAGCTCGTCCTCGCGGGGAGCGCTGCCGCCGGTCTTCAGGTCGACCACGACCGCCCGGCCGTCCTGATCGGACTCCAGCCTGTCCACCTTGCCCGTGATCTCCACCTGGCCGATCCGGACCTTGAACCCCTGTTCGACCGCGACGAGCTCGCGCGGGTTGGCGGCGTGCCAGTCGAGGAACCTGCGGACCATCCGCTCGGCCAGCGCCCGCTGCTTGGCGCTGTACCAGGCGCTGCCGAAGTCCAGGTGGTGCCAGATCTCGTCGATCCGGTCGGCCACGGCCTGCTCGGTGGCGCCGGACGCGGCCAGTACGGCGGCGGCGTGGATGACCGTGCCCAGGTGACGCAGCACGTCCGACCGGCCCGCGCCGACCGCCGCCTCGAGTAGCCAGCGCAGGCCGCACCGGGTGAACGACTCGACCTGGGACGGGGACAGCCGGACGGCCTCCCCGCCCGCCACGATCGGGCCGGCCTCGGACAGCTCGGTCAGCGCGTACCACTCCCGCGGGTGTGCCGCGCGAACCCCGACGGCGGCCAGCCGGGCCAGCTGCGCCGCCGCCGCCTGGCGCACGGCCGGCGACCTGGCGGTGTCGGCGGCGGCGCGGCGCAGGTCCGCGACCAGCGCGGGCAGGGACAGCCAGCGGTGCGACCCGCCACCAGTGACGCGCTCGATCGGGATGTCGTCGCCCGCCAGCTCGGTCAGGAACCGGGACGGCCGCTGGTCGGTGTCCTCGCCGCCCGCGGCGGTGACGACGAGCCGCCGGCGCGCCCGGGTCGCCGCGACGTAGAACAGCCGGCGTTCCTCGGCGAGGAGCTTCGCCGCCAGGATGGCCGCGTCCACGTCCGCGCCCTGGCCGTCGCCCCACTCCCCGGGCCTGGCGGCCTCCGCGAGCTCGTCGGCCCCGAGCAGGGACCCGCGCAGCCGCAGGTCGGGCCAGGTCTCCTCCTGGACGCCCGCGACCACCACGACGTCCCACTCCAGGCCCTTGGACCGGTGGGCGGTCAGGACGCGGACGCAGTCGTCGCGAGCCGCGCGCTCGGCCAGGGTGTCGCCGACGATCTCCTGCCCGGCCAGGCTGTCCGCGAACAGTCCGGGCGAGCCCGGCGGCATCGTCTCGGTGAAGTGCGCGGCCTTGTCGAACAGCGCGAGAACGGCGTCCAGGTCGCGGTCGGCGGCCGCGCCCGCCGGGCCGCCCGCCGCGGAGGCCCGCTGCCACACCTCGGCGAGCCCGGAAGCAGCCCAGATCGCCCACAGTACGTCCTCGGCGTTGCCGCCGTCGGTGATGGCGTCCCTGGCCACGGCGAGCAGCCCCGCCACCCGCCTGGCCGGTCCCGCCACGCCGTCCGGGACCCCGATCAGGTCCCGCGGCTCCAGCAGGGCGCCTGCGATGAGGTCACCGGTCCGGTCCTTGTCGCCCGCGGCGTCCGCCAGCAACCCGAGCGACCGGCGCAGGCGGCGCAGGCCGAGGGCGTCGGTGCCGCCGAGCGGGCCGCAGAGCAGCTCGGCGGCGCTCTGGTCGTCCAGCGCGGACGGGCGCAGCGCGCACCGGAGCAGCATAAGCAGCGGCCGCGTGCCGGGCTCGTCCGCGAGCGGCAGGTCATCGCCCGCCACGGAGACCGGGACTCCGGCCGCGGTCAGCGCCCGCCGCAGCAGCGGCACCTGCCGGGCCGCCGAGCGGACCAGGACCGCCATCGACGACCAGGGCACGCCGTCGGCCAGGTGGGCGCGCCGCAGCGTGTCGGCGACCAGCGCGGCCTCCTGGGTTGAGCTGTCCGCGATGAGGATGCGGACCTCGCCAGCCGGCACTCCCGGTCCGGGGATCAGGTCACGATGCCCGGCCGACGAGGCCGACCCGGCGGGCGCGCGCGGCAGCCTGCGGGCGACCCGGCGGGAAGCGGCGAGCAGGACCGGGCCGCTGCGGCGGCAGGTGCGCAACGCCACCACGGGGGCGGTTTTCCCGGCCGCGGTGCGGAACCGCTCGGGGAACTCGGTCAGGGCGCGCACGTCGGCACCGCGGAACGCGTAGATGGACTGGTCAGGGTCGCCGACCGCGATCAGCTCGCGGCCGTCGCCGGCCAGCGCGAGCAGCAGCGATTCCTGCGCCGGGTCGCTGTCCTGGTATTCGTCGACGAACACCACGTCGTAGGCGCCGCGCTCGCGCTGCCTGGTCTCCTCCCGGCTGAGCAGGGCGGCGGCGATCCTGACGATCTCGGCGTAGTCGTAGGCGGGGACCGGCGCGAGGTCGAAACGGGCCGCGTACCTGTCGAAGAACGCGCTGGCCGCCACCCAGTCGTCGCGGCCGCGCTGCAGGCCCAGCTGGCGCAGCCCCCGGCCGTCCAGGCCGCGCTCCGCGGCGCGGAGCAGCAGGTCGCGCACCTCCTCGGCGAAGCCCCTGGTAGCCAGGGCCGGGCGGAGCCGAACCGGCCAGCGGACCCCGCCGTCCTGGGCCTCGCCCCGCAGCATCCGGCGCACCTCGAGCAGCTGCTCGGGCGCGGACAGCAGCCGCGGCGGCTCGTCGCCCGCGAGCACGAACTCCCGGCGGGCCAGCGCGTAGGCGTAGCTGTGGAAGGTCATGGCCAGCGGCTCGCGGGTGGTGCGGCGCAGCCGCGCGGTGATGCGCTCGCGGAGCTCGGCCGCGGCCTTGCGGCTGAAGGTCAGGACGAGCACGCGCTCGGGGTCGATGCCCCGCCGCTCGATCCTGTCCGCCACCGCGGCCACGATCGTGGTCGTCTTGCCGGTGCCCGGGCCCGCCAGGACCAGCAGCGGGCCGCCGGCGTGGTCGACCACCTGCTGCTGCGCCTCGTCCAGGCGCGCCGCCGTAGCCGCCGGCAACGGCCGGCGGACGAGGCGGTAGGCGGGTGCGCGGGACTGTTCCATCACAGGCAATCCCAGCAGACGCCACCGACATTTCGGCGGTGATCCGACCGATGCCCGGCGTGTCGCGCGGCGGGGCTGCACCACCCGCAACTACGGTCACGACGCCCACTACCGACACCCTTGATGAGCGCCTGCCAGCGGGGTGGGACGCCGTGTCAGCGGCGTGTCAGGCGGGTGGCGGTGCGGGCCCTGAATCTGGGCTCATGAGGAATTCAGCGATCGCGGCTTCCGGGCTGCGGAAGGCGTATAAGGACAAGCTCGTCCTCGACGGCATCGACCTCGATGTCGAAACGGGCACGATCTTTTCCCTGCTCGGCCCGAACGGGGCGGGCAAGACGACGACGGTCAACGTGCTGACCACGTTGATCAGGGCCGACGGCGGAACGGCGCGCGTCGCCGGGCACGACGTGGCGACCGAGACTAAGGCCGTGCGCGCGGCCATCGGGGTCACCGGCCAGTTCGCCGCGGTGGACGAACTGCTGACCGGCCGGGAGAACCTCCAGCTGATGGCGGATCTCAAGCGGCTGGGCTCCGGCGAAGCCAAGGCAGTCGTCACGGGCTTGCTGGAGCGATTCGACCTGACCGAATCGGCCGACAAGCTGGCCTCCACCTATTCCGGCGGCATGCGCCGGAAGCTGGATCTGGCCATGACCCTGGTCGACCGGCCCGAGATCATCTTCCTGGACGAGCCGACGACGGGACTGGATCCGCGCAGCCGCCGCACGATGTGGGACATCATCCGCGAGCTGGTGGCCGACGGCGTGACCATCTTCCTGACCACCCAGTACCTCGAGGAGGCCGACCGGCTCGCGGACCGGATCGCCGTGCTCGACCAGGGCCATCTGGTCGCCCAGGGCACTCCCGCCGAACTCAAGCGCCAGATCCCCGGCAGCCACGTCCGGCTCCGGTTCGCCGGCGACCTCGAACTCGACGCCGCGCTGCGGCTCCTGCCCGGTTCCACCCGCGACGACGAGGACGACCTGACCGTGCGGGTCCCCAGCGACGGCGGGGCGAAATCCGTGCGGGCCCTGCTCGACCAGCTCGACGCCCATTCGATCGAAGTCGAGGAGTTCTCGGTCCACACCCCGGACCTCGATGACGTCTTCCTGGCCCTGACCGGCCACGCGAGCACGAAGGAGAACGCACGATGAGCACCGATTCCACGGTCATGCTGCGACGGAACTTCAAGCACACCGTCCGGAACCCGATCGCGGTGTTCAACGCGATCCTGCTCCCGATCGTGATCATGCTGATGTTCGTCGGTGAGATCGGCGGCGCCTTCAACGTCGGGGTCAAGTACGTCGATTACGCGACGCCGGGCATGATCGTCCTGACCATCTGCTACGGGTTGAGCGCGACCGCGCTGGCCGTGAACTCCGACATGACCAAGGGGATCATCAACCGGTTCAAGGTGATGGATATCTCCCGCAGTGCCGTCTTGAACGCTCAGGTCGTCGCCACCGTGCTCCGCACGGTGGTCGCCGTCGCGGCCATCATCGGCGTGGGGTTCGCGCTGGGATTCCGCCCGCATGCGAGTTTCCCCGACTGGCTCGGGGTCATTGGACTCATCGTCCTGGTCTCCTTCGCGGCCGGCTGGCTCACCGTCGCCCTCGGACTGGCGGCCAAGACCCCGGAATCGGCGGGCATGGCCTCCGTGCCGCTGGTCCTGCTGCCGTTCCTGAGCAGTGCGATCGTGCCTGCCGACAAGATGGGGCCCGGGGTGCGGCAGTTCGCGGAATACCAGCCCTTCACCCCGATCATCGAGACCCTGCGCGGGCTGCTGACCGGGGCGCCGTCCGGGAGCAAGGCCATCATCGCCGTCGCCTGGTGCATCGGGATCGCCCTGGTCGGCTACCTGTGGTCGCTCGCCACCTTCACGAAGCGAGCGTGACCTCGACCAGCTCCGACCAGCTCGCCTGCATACCCTCCCGCGTCACCTCGGCGAACCGCGCCTCGCCGAGGTGACGCTGCGCCTCCCGCTCGATCCTGGCCGCGTCCGGGTGGGAGCGATCCGGCTGTCCGCGTAGGGCGACGCTCGCCGCCAGGAGCCGCGCCGCCTGTTCGTACTGGCCGCGGCGAACGGCCAGGTCCGCCACCCCGACAATGACCTGGGCGAGCAGGGGTACGAGCCCCGCCTCGGACGCCGCCTGCCAGGCCGCGACGCGGTGGGTCCGGGCCTGGTCGAGATCGTCGGAAAGATACCCGAGCGCGTCGTGCAGATCCGCGCGGATACTCCCCTGCTCCGCGCCGTCGCCCAGGAGGGTGGTCGCGACACCGAGTTGACGGCGAGCCTCCTGCGCGTGGCCGCCCCAGCGAGCGAGCTCGGCCTTGGCGAGCGCCAGCTCGACCAGCGCGTGCGGCCAGGTGACGCCGTCGGCGATCCGCTCGGCCTCGGCGATGGCGGCCGCGCTAGCGTCCTGATCGTCGTTCAGCCGGTACAGCAGGGCCTGGCGGGTGCGGATCCGGATGACATCTTCGGTGGCACCGACCTCGGTGACGACCGCGGCCGCCTCCTCGTAGAGTTCGCACGCTCCGGCGAATTCGCCGCGCTTGGCGATCTGCTCCGCTAGCTCCGACAGCGCGAACGAAATCCCGAACCGTTCGCCGAGCGCCCGGAACTCGACGAGCGCCAGCTCCAGGTTGACCTCCCCATCCCGCCGGCCTGGCCGAGCATGATCTGCATCTTGCCGAGCTGCAGCCGGGCCAGGGCGCGTACCCAGGGGTCTTCGTTGTCCAGCACCGGCTCCCACGCGGACAAGAAGCCGCCCGGTGACTGCAGCATGCGTTCCAGCGGGGCCACCAGCGCCAGCAGCGGACTGCCTCGCTGACTGCGCCGGCTGAACCGATACGCCTGGTGGATCCACTCGGCGGCCTCGCGGCCATCGCCCCGCCCGGAGGTCATGAAGTTCACCACCAGCGCGTACACCATGGCCCGGTCCTCATCGGTCACCTCGCCGGGAATCTTGGTGGCCGCCATGACCAACTCGAAGCCTTCGGACCGGCGCCCGCCAAGCCACCAGTACCAGCCGAGGGCCGCGGCGAGCCGCATGGCCGCCTGTGCCTCGCCGGCCGCGATCGCGCCACGCATCGCGGCGCCGATGTTGTCGTGATCCGCCTCAAGCCGCGCGAGCCACTCCAACTGCTCCGCGCGGCGCAGGTGCGGCTCCGCGGACTCGGCGAGTTCGGTGAAGTAGCCGAGATGCGCCTGCCGGGCCAGGTCCGATTCCCCCGCTTCGGTGAGCCGGTCCGCAGCGTACTCCCTGATCGTGCCGAGCATCCGGTAGCGCAGTGCGCCGTCGCCCTCGGTGCGCAGCAGCGACTTCTCGGCCAGTGAGGTGAGCAAATCCAGCACCGCGTCCGGCTTGACCGCATCACCGGCGCAGACCCGCTCGGCCGCCTCCAGGCTCGCCCCGCCCGAGAACACCGACAGCCTGCGCAGCACCATCCGCTCGGCCTCGGTGAGCAGGTCCCAGCTCCAGTCGACCACCGCGCGCAACGTCCTGTGCCGTGGCAATGCGGTACGGCTGCCGCTGGTCAGCAGCCGGAACCGGTCATCGAGCCGGTCGGCGAGCTGCTCGATGGTCATGGTGCGCAACCGGGCCGCGGCCAACTCGATCGCGAGCGGCATCCCGTCCATCGCCCGGCAGATGCGCACCATCTCCGAGAAGGTGCGGGCGTCGCCGCCGAGATCCTGGCGCACCGCGCCGGCGCGGTCGCGCAGCAGCCGGATGGCCGGCGAGGATTCGATTTCAACCTCGCCGGGGCTGGCGTCCACGGGCACGGCCAGCGGTTCCACCAGCCAGAGCGCCTCGCCGGTGATGCCGAGCGGTTCCCGGCTGGTGGCCAGGATCCGCAGCCGCCGGCCCTCCCCAAGCACCCGGTCGGCGAACGCCGCCGCCGACTCGATCACGTGCTCGCAGTTGTCCAGGATCAGCAGCGCCTCCCGCTCGCGGATGGCGGCGATGAGCCCGTCCACCGGATCGGCGTTCGGTGTCGTGCCGAGCAACCCCTCCCGGAGCCCGAGCCCGGCGAGCGTCGCTTGGGCCACGTCACTGTCGGTACTGCCGGCGCCGATGGCGGCGAGCCCCACCAGCCAGACCCCGTCCGGCAGGTCGCCGAGCAGCGTGCGCGCGGTTTCCGTGGCCAGCCTGGTCTTCCCCGACCCGCCCGGCCCGATCAGCGTGGTCAGCCGGTGCTCCGCGATAAGGTCGCGGACCGCGGCCACGTCGGCCTCCCGGCCGACGAAGCTCGTCAGCTCCGCGCGGACGTTGGTCTTCCGGGTCTCCTCCCGCCGTCCCAGTTCGCCCCGCAGCAGCGCGACGTGCAGGGCGGACAGCTCCGGCGAGGGGTCGACGCCCAGCAGGTCGGCCAGGGTTTCTCTGGTGCGTTCGTAGGCGAGCAGGGCCTCGGTGTCGCGCCCGGCCGCGGCGAGGGCGCGCATCAGGGAGGCGACCAGACGCTCCCGCTCCGGGTGGGCGGCCACCAGATCGGTCAGGTCCGCGATCAGCTCGGCGCCGCGACCGAGACCTACCTCGGCCGCGAACCGATCCTCCAGCGCGGCCAGGCGCAGCCGTTCGAGCCGGGCGGCCGCGGCCTCCAGCGCTTCGCTGTCTTCCAAGCCGACGTCGGCCATGGCCGCACCACGCCACAGGGCGAGGGCGTCGCCCAGCAGCTGGATCCGCCGTGAACCCTCCGCGTCGCGAGCCTGGGCGACGAGGCGTTCGAACCGGACGGCATCGATGGCGTCGGGTTCCACCGCGAACCGGTAGCCGCCGCCCGGGTGGCCCTCGATCGACCCCTCCGGCAGCGCCTTGCGCAGCCGGGAAACCAGGCGCTGCAGAGCGTTCGCCGTGTCAGCGGGCGGCTGCTCGCCCCAGATCCAGTCGATGAGCGTCGCCTTCGAGACGACGCGCCCCGGTTCGAGGGCGAGGGCGGTCAGCAGGGCACGCAACCGGGCGCCCGGAACGTCGGCCAGGGCGCCGTCGTCCGCGCGAACCTCGAAGGGTCCGAGCATCCCGATCTGCACCAGTCGATTTTCTCACCGTCGCGACGGGTGGTTGGAGTCTAGGCGGACGGGTGGCTGGAGTCTGGGCAGAGAGCGGCGCCTGACCGGCATCCAGCTGGCTCTTACCCCTCGTGGATGGTCTCGATCAGGCCGGCGCCGCCGACGGCGAAGCAGACCGAGGTGCTGACGCAGGTGATGCCGTTCAGGTTCGCCCGGGCGGAGGTTTTGACCCGCGTGAACTTCGTGCCGTTCGTGGTGCTGAGGATGACGCCGTGGGCGCCGACGGCGTAGCAGGTGCGCGCGCCCGGGCAGGCGATGTCGCCTATGAATAGTCCGTTCGGCGCCGTGACGCTGGGGCCGTTCTGCCCGGTGGCGGTGTAGTTGCTCACGCTGCTGCCGTCCCCAAAGGGGCTGGAGTTGTTGACCGCGTAGCAACCGTTGCCGTTCGGGCAGGCGCCTAGGTCGGTGACCGGTTCGGAGCAGGTGCCGGCGGAGCAGCCCGGCTCTAGCCGCCAGGACCCCCCGAGGGTTTGCGTCATCAGATAGGCAGCGGCGAACCCCTCGTGGCTCCCGATGAGCTGGTTGCCGCCGGCCCAGCATTTCCCTGACGGCGCGCACGACACCCATTCCAGCGGGTAGCGGTACCGATTGCTTGGGCTGCAGTCCCCGTTGCAGGCCACGCCGGACGGGATCGGCTGGCGGGTCCAGGTCACCCCGCCGTTCCGGGTCAGCCACAGCGAGCTGCCCGGCCCAGACCTGCGGGTCATCGGATTGACGTTCCAGCCACCGGACCCGGTAGCCACCACGTAACAGGTCTGCGCCCTCGGGCAGGCGATATCTAGCAGCCCCAGCCGACACGACGCGTCTGGTTGCGGGTTCGTCGCATCGCCGACCTCGCATTTGGCGAGCGCTAGCCCGGGGACCTGCACCGGGAGCGTATGGGCGGTCCATTCCATTCCAGCGTCGTGCGTCACCAGGATCGTGCCTGGCCGGGCGATCACGTAGCAGGAGGCCGGGGCGGCGCAGGCGATCCGGTACAGCGGCACCGCCCCCGCCGGGCTGGCCTCACGGTGCCAGGTGCCGCCGCCGTCCGTGGTGGCCAGCAGGGTCCCGGCGGCACCGACCGCGAAACAATGCGACGCGGACAGGCACCCGACGTCGTACAGCGTGGCCTTGGTGACGCTACCCGCCGCATGGTCGGCGGGGGCCGTGGCCGCGGTCGCCGAGGCCGCGGAGCCGACCACCGAGGCCAGGGCCGCCAGTACCGCCAGCGTCATCCTCATGCCCTACGTGTACCACGCCAGGCCGAATGACCTACGTGTCCCACGCCAGGCCCACGTGAGGGAGTTCGATGCCCTTGCCCAGGGACGGGACGATTCGAGCCAGTCACTCGCCCGACGGGCGGACGCGCGGGCCCCGGATGGTAAACGCGGCCAGGCCGACCGCGAAGACGACCATGGCAGTGATCCAGCCGCCCCGGTCGGTGGCCGGGCGGGCCGCCCAGGTCAGTGGCTCGGAGTAGTTGGCGATCAGTGCGAACTGGCAGATGGCCATGTAGGCGAGCGGCCCGGTCCACGCCACGAGCCCGCCGGTAACGAGCGAGGTGATCAGCCCGATACCGGCGAAGCCCATGACGTTCTCCGCGATCCCGAGGACGCCGGTGGCCAGGTAGACGCTGGTTTGGGGGTGGTACGCGGCCGCTGCGGCGAGCGCCAGCAGCCCGATGGCGGCACCGCATAGAGCGAGTGCCGTCCCGAGGCGCAGGAACGGCAGCCAGCGGCCGGTCGCCCGCTCCGGCTCGCCGAACGGGTTGTGCGCGGTCACCGCGATGATGGCGGCGGCGCAGCCCTCGATGATCATGGGAAGCTCCGTCGCGCCCTGACCGCCCCCGTACCACCAGTGGTACGTCAGCCCCGACCACAGGACGACGGCGCAGCCGGCCAGCGCCGCGAGGGCGGCCGGGACCTGGCGGCTGCGCCAGTGCAGCCAGGCCAGATGCGCAGCGGCCAGCCAGGCCGATCCGGCCGCCGGCGGGGCCACGTGGCGAGCCCGGGTGACGCTCGCGGAGTCGGCCGTGCTCACGAGATCCGCGCCACGGTGTGGCCGCTCACGGGACCTGCGGCAGGGGTAACGGCGTTCATGGGACCTGCGGTAGGGGTAACGGCGCTCGTGGGACCTGCGGCAGGGGTAACGGCGCTCATGGGACCTGCGGCAGGGGTAACGGCGCTCATGGGACCTGCGGCAGGGTGACGTGGCCG